>NZ_RSEB01000001.1:0-1051404 GCF_003933745.1 Glycomyces terrestris
GAACGCGGCCCTGGTCCAGCTGTGGAGCTGCCACGCCGGCACCAACCAACGCTGGACCATCACCTGAGGGACCCCTTGACCCTCTCCCCCAGAGCCGAACGGCCGGGCACCGCGCCCGGCCGTTCGGTGCGTCGTCCCGCCGGCGCCGGAGGAATGACCGCGCGGTTTCGGGGCACTGCTACCGGCGACGTCCGCCCGACGACCGCAGGAGGCCCGCATGCCGACGATCTGGAAGGTCCGCCACCGCCGCGCCGACATCGACGGGCTGGAGGTGGCCTACCGCGAGGCGGGGGCGCCGGGCCTGCCGGCGGTGCTGCTGCTGCACGGGTTCCCGAGCTCGTCGCACACGTTCCGGGACGTGATGCCGGTGCTCGCGGACGCGGCGCACGTCATCGCGCCGGACCTCCCCGGGTTCGGGATGTCCTCCTCCCCCGGGGTCGGCGAGTACGAGTACACCTTCGCGAACCTCTCGCGCACGGTCGAGCGCCTCCTCGACCGGCTCGGCGTCGAGCGATTCTTCGTGTACCTGCACGACTTCGGCGCGCCCGTCGGCTACCACCTCGCCACCCGCGACCCGGGCCGCATCCGCGGCCTCATCGTCCAGAACGGGAACGCGCACCCCGAGGGCCTCGGCGGGCAGTGGGACACCGCCAAGGCGTACTGGGCCGATCCGAACGAGACCACGCGCGCCGCCCTCCCGGAGTGGCTCGACTTCGAGGGCACGCGCGAGCAGTACCTCGGCGGCCTGCCCGAGCGGCTGCGGGAGCTCCACGCCCCCGAGTCCTGGCACCTCGACTGGGAGCGCATGCGCCGGCCCGGGAACATCGAGGCGCAGTTCGCGCTGTTCACCGACTACGCGAGCCACACCGCCCGCTTCGACGAACTCGCCGCGTACCACCGGGCCCACCAGCCGCCGGCGCTCGTGCTGTGGGGCCGGCACGACCCGTTCTTCGACGTCGAGGAGGTCCTGGCCTACCTCCGCGCCCTCGACCGCGCCGACGCCCACATCCTCGACGGCGGCCACCTGCTCCTGGAGACGCACGCCCCCGAGTGCGCGGCCCTCATGCGCGCGTTCGTGCTCGACAACTCCTGACGCGGTCTCGTGCGGCGGCGGAAGGGCCGCTACTTGAGTTCGGCGAAGATCGGGTTGGTGTAGAACCAGAGGTCTTCCCAGGGGTCGACCTCGCCGGGGACGTCGAGCGCGGGGCCGGCCGGGTCGACGTCGGCGCCGAGGTAGCCGGGCTGGCTGCGCTTGCCGTCGGTGCCGCGCACGCGCACGTACATGCCCGCTTCGACGGTGAAGGTGTGGACGAGCTCGATCGAGCCGGTCTCCCCCGCCACGTCCCAGGACTCGACGACCCTGGTCTCGGGCGCGTACAGGGTGTTCGGGTCCGCGGCGGGCCCGGTGACCTTGCCGGCGATGACGTCGACGCGCGCGAGCCGCGGCAGGAGCCCGGCGTGGTTGACGCGGTCGGCGAGGTCGATCTTGACGCTCAGCTCCACTTCGGTGCCGGCGCGGACGGCGAGGGTGCCGCCGAGGACGGCCTCGTGGCGGGAGCCGCGGCGGCCCTTGACGCGCAGGCGCGTGTCGAGGCCGGCGACGAGGTCGCCGAAGCACACCCACATGCGTCCGGCGCGCATGGCCTTCATGACGGCGCGGTGGGTGAAGTCGCTCGCGCCGACCCAGGTCTTGTTGTAGGCGCCGGGCGGGAACGAGGAGTACTCGGCGACGGGCCGGCCCGTGCCGACCGGCGGCGGGTAGACGCCGGTGGAGTCGAACGTGTCGCCGTCCTCGTTGTAGGGGATGGTGTCGTACCCGGTCTGGTCGAGCGGGTCGACCGGGTTCTTCACCCAGTCGCCGCACGCCTGGTGGCCGTCCGAGGTGGTGGTGATCCACCACTTGCGGCCCTCGGACAGGAGGCTGTCCCACACGCCGCCGACGGTGGCGGTCATCCAGTCGAAGCCGCCCCAGGTGCGGTAGCTCTCGGCCGGGTAGCCGGGGAACGAGTGCCTGCCGGGGCTGGAGTCGTAGAGGCCGCGGCCGCGCGCCATGCCGGGCGCGGGCAGGCCGGCGGCCTGGTGACCGGGCGCGCCCTCGAAGCCGATGACGATGCCGGGCGCGGCGTCCTGCCAGGCGCGCAGCTCGGCCGGGGAGTCGATGCCCTTGCGGGCGGGGTGGTTCGGGAGGACGAGGGCGTCGGCGAGGCGGCCGTCGGCGACGGCGTCGCCCAGGTGGGCGAGGGCCTCGACCGCGAGGGCCTCGTTGGCGGGCGTGCCGTCGCGGGCGCCGACCACGTTGGCGTCGTAAGCGTTCACGAACTCCTGGAGGACTTCGGCCTCATGGTCGCCGGGGGCCATCATGAGCGTGGTGTGCTCGCCGGCGGGGATGTTCCACTCCAGGCCGCTGAAGATGAGCAGGTTCTCGCCGTGCCGTTCGCGGGCGGCGAGGAGGTCCTCGCGCTGCGGGGCGATGCTGTGGGCGGCGAAGGGCTGGTTGCCGTGGTCGGTGATGGCGATCCAGTCGAGGCCGCCGGCGATCGCGCGGACGGCCTGGTCGTCGATGCGGTACATGGCGTCGTTGCTGTACTGGCTGTGGAGGTGGTGGTCGCCGGCGAGCCACAGGTAGCCGCCGCGGCGCTCGCGGTCGTGCGCGGCGGCGGGCGCGGCGGTCGCGGCCGCCGCGGCGGCGCCGGCGAGTCCGGCGCCGACCAGGCCCGCGCCGCGCAGGAAGCCGCGGCGGTCGGTGCCGGCGGGGGCGGGTTCGAGTTCGGTCATGAGTCCTCCAGGGTGGGCGTCGTCCCCGCCGATGGCGCCGGGGCGGAACCGATCCTCGTGCCTGCGGCGGACCTGCGGTCGAACCGCCGCTGTCCGGGAGGTGAATTCGCGTGGCCGCGGCGGTGCGGCGGGGCGAGCCTCGCGCCGTCGCGGCGGCGGTGGCCGATCACGCTCCGGCCCAGGTGAGCGATCGCGGAGGCGGCCCAGGCCCGGGGCACCGCCGCGGAGCGGTGCGCTTCCGACCGCGACGCCGCGTCGATTCCGGGAGCCCTCAGCGGGCGCGGTCGGATTCGGTTGGGGCTGTTCCGGTCTCACCTCGGGGCGCTGTCGGTGTGGTGCGGGGCCGGCGGGTTCCAGTCGGGGGCGAGGCGCATCGCCTCGGCCGGGGTGAGGCCGGTGCCGTGGCGGTAGGCGCGCAGGTACTGGTCGGGGTCGAGGTGGTCGCGCAGGGTGCGGGTGGTGCGGTCGACGTCGGCGGCTTCGGCCGCGGGAAGGGGCGTGCCGACGGTCTGGCGGGCGCTCGCCGCCGCGCCGAGGAGGGCGGCCGCGGTGCGGTGGCGGCCCGCGAGCGCGTGCGCGCCGGCGGTGCCTTCGAGTGCCAGCGCCATGGCGCGCGGGTCTCCGGAGCGGTGCGCCGCCCTCCAGCCTTCGCGGTGGAGGCGCAGCGCTGCGGCGGCGTCGCCGCGTGCTTCGGCGATGAAGCCGAGTTCGGCGAGGACGAGGGCGTGGCCGGGGTCGAAGCCGGCCGTGGACCGGCGGCGGAGGACGCGGCGCAAGAGGGTCTCGGCGTCGTCGAGTCGTCCCTCGCGGCGGGCGGCGAGGGCGCTGCCGATCTCGGCGTGGATCCGCCCGGGGGTGAAGTCGTGGTCGGCGGCGAGGCGCAGGGCCCGGTCGTGGTGCTCCCGGGCCGTCGCGAAGTCGCCGGTGAGCATGGCGATGTTGCCGATGCTCGCCAGCCGGTAGGACGCCTCGGGCCACAGCCCGAGGTCTTCGGCGAGTCGCAGGCCCTCCCGGTGGAGTCGGGCCGCCTCGGCGTAGTCGCCCGACATCTCCGCGAGCGCCGCAACCGGTTCGACGGTCTGGAGGCGGCCCCACGGGTCGCCGAGGGCCGCGAACCGGGCCGCGCTTTGGCGGCCGTCGCGTTCGAGTGCCGCGATGTCGCCGCGGACGTGCGCCTGGTTGGCCCGGACGCTCAGGGCCGCGGCGGCGCCCCAGTCGTCGCCGAGGCGTTCGAAGGCCGTCAGGGCCTGCTCGATGAGGGCCTCGCTCTGGTCCTGGGCGCCGACGCCGAAGAGGGTGAAGCCGAGGAACCACTGGACGCGGGCCCGCTCGGCGGCGTCGGTGACGGCGTCGAGCGCGTCGCTGACGCGGGCGATGCGGTCCGGGTCGGCCTCGCCGTCGACGAGGGCGGCGAACCCGGCGCTCCAGGCGCGGGCGCGGGTCGCCGGTGACGACCGGTCGAGGCCGGCGGGCACCGCGGCGAGGACCGCTTCGAGGAGCCGGCGGCCTTCGCTGAGCCGGCCCCGCAGGTACCAGTACCAGGTGAGCGCGAGCGCCAGGTCGAGCGCGTCCTCGATCGCGTCGTCCCCGAGCGCGGCGTGCAGGGCGGCGCGGAGGTTCGCCGCCTCCGCGTCGAGGACGGCGAGCGCTGCGCTCTGGCCGGGGCCGCGCAGCAGGGGTGCGGTGCGCTTGGCGAGGTCCAGGTAGTGGGCGCGGTGGCGGGTGCGGGCCGCGGTGCGCTCGCCGGCGTCGTCGAGGCGGGCGAGGCTGTACTCGCGGATGGATTCGAGGAGGCGGTAGCGGGGTGCGCCGCCGGTGTCGTCGACGGTCACGAGGGAGCGGGAGACGAGCCGGTGGAGCAGGTCGGGCACGTCCGCTTCGCCGCCGCCGCAGACGGCTTCGGCCGCGGCGAGGGTGCATCCGTCGTTGTGGACGGCGAGGCGGCGGAGGACGGCGCGCTCGGGATCGGTGAGCAGGCTCCAGCTCCAGTCGATCATCGCCCGGAGCGTCTGGTGCCGGGGGGCCGCGCCGCGGGGTCCGGCCGCGAGGAGCCGGAAGCGGTCGTCGAGGCGGGCGGCGACCTCGCGGGCGCCGAGTGCGCGGACGCGGGCGGCGGCCAGTTCGATCGCGAGCGGGAGGCCGTCGAGCCGGCGGCAGATCTCGGCGACGTGCGCGGCGTTGCCGGCGTGGAGGTCGAACCCGGGTGCGGCGGCGCGGGCGCGGGCGACGAAGAGTTCGACGGCGCTCGCGCGGGCGATGTCGGCGGGGGCTTCGCGATCGGGTGCGGGGACCGCCAGCGGCGGGACGGTCCGGACCTCTTCGCCGAGGAAGCCGAGGGGTTCGCGGCCGGTGGCGAGCACGCGGAGGTCGGGGCAACGGTGCAGCAGGGTCAGTGCGAGGTCGGCGGCGGCGTCGAGGAGGTGCTCGCAGTTGTCCAGGACGAGGAGGAGTCGCTTGTCGCGGAGGGCGGTCGCGAGGCGGTCGGCCGGTGCGGCGTCCGGGCCGGGCCGGATGCCGAGCGCGGCCATGGCGGCTTCGGCGACCGCGTCAGTCGCGCCGTCCGCTTCGGTGACGGCGGCGAGCTCGATCAGCCATGCGCCGTCGGGGAAGTCGGGCGCGAGGCGCGCCGCGGTCTCGACGGCGAGCCGGGTCTTGCCGACGCCGCCGGGGCCGGTGAGGGTCACCTGCCTTGCGGTGGTGAGGGATCGGCGCAACGCTGCGATGTCGTCCCCGCGTCCGATCAGCGGCGTCACGGGCGCGGGCAGGTTGCCGCGGGGCGCGGGCGGGTCGGCCGCCGGGGCATGCTGGTGCAGGAGCCGGCGGTGCAGCCGGGTCGTCTCGGGGCTCGGGTCGAGGCCGAGCTCCTCGGCGAGCCGTGTCCGCAGGTCCTGGAACTCGGCCAGTGCCTCCCCGGTGCGGCCGGCGGCGTGGAGCGCTCGCATGTGGACGGCGCGGAGGCGCTCGCGCAGCGGGTGGCGGAGCACGAGCTCGTGGAGTTCGTCCGCCGCGTCGAGGTGCCGGCCGGCGTCGAGGCGGGCCTCGGCGAGGGTTTCGAGGGCGGTGAGCCGGGCCTCCTCCAGGCGGGCGGCGACGGGCCGCGCGAATGCGGCGTCGCTGTGCCCGGCGAACGCCGCGCCCCGCCACAGGGCGAGGCCCTCGGTCAGGAGGGCGATGCGCTCGTGCGGATCGCGCGCGGCGCGGGCGCGGGCGGTGAGCGAGGTGAACCGGGTGCTGTCGAGGTGGTCCGTTCGCAGGGCATAGCCGCCGTCGCCGAGCAGGAGGAGTTCGCGGGCGCCCGGTTCGGCGTCCTCGAAGGTCTTGCGCAGCTGCCAGATCCGGGTCTGGAGGGCGCCGGCCGGGTCGCTCGGCGGTGCCTCGGCGCCCCAGAGGTCCTCGGTGAGGCGGTCGGCGGTGACGGGGTGTCCTTCGCGGGCGAGGAGGGCCGCCAGGAGGGTCCTCGTCTTGAGCCCGGGGACCGCGACCGGGCGGCCGTCGGCCGTCCGCACCTCCAGGGGGCCCAGCACTCCGAATCGCACGGACGCCACCGTAGCGCGGCGGGCCGACGGAGAGCGGACGGAGAGCGGACCGAGAGCGGCGCGGCGCAGAGTCGGTCGGGTCCGCTTCCTCTACTCCCGGAAGGCTTCCGATGACGACCACGACCCCGACCGTGCCGAAGGCCGGGCCCCGCGAGTGGCTCGGGCTCCTGGTGCTCCTGCTGCCCACGCTCGTGCTGGCGATCGACGTGACGGTCCTCAACCTCGCCGTGCCGCACCTGAGCGCCGACCTCGAGCCGACCGGCGCCGAACTGCTGTGGATCGTCGACGTCTACGGGTTCATGATCGCCGGCTTCCTGCTGACCATGGGCTCGCTCGGCGACCGCATCGGGCGCCGCCGGCTCCTGATGATCGGCGCGGCCGGCTTCGGGGCCGCCTCGGTCCTCGCGGCCTTCGCGACCACTCCGGCGGCGCTGATCGCCGCCCGCGCACTGCTCGGCGTCACCGGCGCCACGCTGATGCCCTCGACGCTGGCGCTGCTCACGAACATGTTCAAGGACCGGCGGCAGCGCGCGACCGCCCTCGGCGCCTGGGCGACCTGCCTGTCGCTGGGCGCCGCGGTGGGGCCGATCCTGGGCGGGGCGCTCCTGGAGTGGTTCCGGTGGGGCACGGTGTTCCTCCTCGCCGTCCCGGTGATGGCGCTGCTGCTGGCCGCGGCGCCGTTCCTGCTGCCGGAGTACCGGGACGCCGGCGCCGGCCGGATCGACTTCGTGAGCATCCTGCTGTCCCTGGCGGCGATCCTGCCGGCGGTCTACGGCGTCAAGCGAATCGCCGAACACGGCGCGGACGGCGTCGCGGGCGCGGCGGTCGCCCTCGGCCTCGTCGTCGGAGCGCTGTTCGCGATCCGCCAGCGCAGGTCCGCCGATCCGCTCCTCGATCTGCGGCTGTTCGCGGACCGGGCGTTCAGCGCGGCGATCCTGGTGCTGCTCCTGGGCCTGGGGCTGATGGGCGGGCTGTACCTGTTCATCACGCAGTACCTCCAGTCGGTGGCCGGGCTCTCGTCGCTGCGGGCCGGCCTCCTGCTGCTGCCCGCGGCCGCCGCCCTCATCGGGACGGCGATGCTGACGCCGGTGCTCACCAGGCGGATTCGCCCGGCGTACGTCATCGGCGGCGCGCTGCTGCTCTCCGTTCCCGGCTACGTCATGATCGCCGCGGTCGACGGGACCGGCGGGGCCGCGCTGGTCGCGGCCGGCTTCACGCTGGTGTACGCCGGCATCAGCCCGATGATGGTCCTCGGCACCGACCTCGTGGTCGGCGCCGCGCCGCCGGAGCGGGCGGGCTCGGCCGCGGCGATGTCCGAGTCGGGCATGGAACTGGGCATCGCGCTGGGCGTCGCCGCGCTCGGCAGCGCGGTCACCGCCGTCTACCGGGGCGACCTCGCCGGGGCCCTGCCGGCGGACGCGCCCGAAGCGGTGCGGGACGCCGCGCTCGACACCTTGGCGGGCGCCGAGTCCGCCGCCGGGGCCCTCCCGGATCCGATGCGCCTCGAGGTGCTGGCGTCGGCCCGGGAGGCGTTCACGAACGGGTTGAGCCTCGCGGCGGGCATCGCGGGAGCGGTGGTGGCGGCGCTGGCCCTCGCCGTGGTCGTGTTCCTGCGCCACGTGCCGGCCGGGAGCGCGGAGGAGCCGTCGCCTTCCGAGGCCGATCGAGCGTGAACGCCGGTGCGTCCCTCGGCGGGCCTGACCGAGGGACGCGCCCGAGTCCGATGTGGTCAGAGATGCCTCGGGAGTCCGAAGCGGGGGAACAGGGTCGGGTCCAGGAACGAGGTGATGCGGGTGATGCCGGCGCCCGTCAGGGTGAGGACGTGGATGCCGTGGGCGCGGCGGCCGCCGTCCGCGGCCCGCTCATAGGAGGCGAAGGCGGGCTGGCCGTTCGCGGCGGTGCGGAGCATCGGGGCGCCGCCGCAGGCGGCGAAGCCCTGGGCTCGCATGAAGCGCGCGATGGCGTCGGCGCCGCTGAACCAGGTCGTGAACGGGGGCATCTCCAGGGCGGCGTCGGCGCGGAGGATGCGGGTGAGGGCGTCGGCGTCGCTGTGCTCGAACGCGGCGACGAACCGGTCGAGGAGTTCTCGGCGCTCGGGATCGGTCGGCTCGCGCACCGGTTCGGCGGGGTCGAGCTGGGCCAGGCGGGCCCGGGCGCGTTGCAGGGAGCTGTTGGCCGCGGCGGTGGTGGTGCCGAGGAGGTCGGCGACTTCGGCTGCGCGCCAGTCGAGGACGTCGCGCAGGATCAGGACCGCGCGCTGGCGGGCGGGCAGGTGCTGGAGGGCCGCCGTGAACGCGAGTCGCGTGCCCTCCCGGGACGCGGCGATCTCGGCGGGGTCGCCGCCGAGCAGCGCGTCCGGCAGCGGCTGGAGCCACGGCACCTCGGCCGGGGGCGACTCGAGCGGCCCCTCGGGGTCCGCGCTCGGGCCGCCGAGCCCGGCCGGGAGGGGCCGGCGGCCGCGGCGCTCGATCGCGCGCAGGCACACGTGCGTGGCGATGCGGTACAGCCAGGTGCGCAGCGACGACCGGCCTTCGAACCGGTCGAAGGCGCGCCAGGCGCGCAGGTAGGCGTCCTGCACGGCGTCCTCCGCGTCGTGCGCCGAGCCGAGCATGCGGTAGCAGTGCGCGAGCAGTTCGCGCCGGTGCGGGTCGGTGAGCCGCGTGAACTCCTCGGCGTCGACCAGGGTCTGGACCACGGGTGCTCCCTTTCGTCGTTCCTCACCGGTACTGACCCGCGCGGGGGCGCGAACTCATCGGTCCGCGATGAGTTCCGGGCGGCGGTCGTATCAGTACCGGTGAGCGGCGCCGACCCGGCGCCCCCGATCCAGGAGGCACCCGTGCCACAGTTCTTCATCGAAGCCCCCGCCGGCATCGCGCCCGACGCGAAGCGCCGGCTGATGCGCGAGGTCACCGACGCGATCGACGAGGCGTACCACATGCGGCCGGAGATCCAGGTGTGGCTGCGCGAGTACAGCGGCGACGCCGTCTCCTACGACGGTGAGCTCTACGGCGACGAGCCGATGCGCATCGTCGGCTTCCTCGAGGCGCCCGAACTCGCCAGCACCGACGCCAGCCGCAAGCTGACCTCGGCGGTCAACGAGGCGATCGGGACCGCGTACCAGGGCATCGCGAACACCGACGAGACCCTCATCCTCATGAACCGGTACCCGCTCCACGCCGCGGGCTTCCAGGGCCGGCTCCAGTCGGACGACCCGGAGGCCGTCGAGGCGATCGCCCAGTTGAACGCCTGAGCACCGCGGGCCCGCGCCGAGACCGGCGCGGGCCCGTCGCGGTCCCGGGTCACACCAGGTGGCAGGCTTCGTCGGCGTGGGCCGGGTGGACGCGGATGGACACCAGCCGGTCGAAGCACCGCAGGTGCCCGTCCCAGTCCTGCGCCTCCTCGCAGGCGAGGTAGACGCTCGGCCCGACGATGTACTTCCGATCGCTGAGGTAGCCGGTGCAGTCGAGCACCCCGGCCTGCGCGGGCGCCGGCGCGGTGAGCGCGATGCCGCCGGCGAGCGCGAGCACCGCCAGGCCCCGGACGGTGCGTCGAGCGGTCGATGTCATGCCGTTCCCCCTGTTCGTGAACGCCTCCAGCCGGAAGCTCGCCTGATCGTAGGGACGCCTGGGCGGAGACGTCGGGGGAACGGGCCACCTCCGTCGATCGGAAATCCGACAGGGCCTTCGGTTCGAGCGCGAGGACGGTGTTCACGGGCGGATCGGCGGTCCCCGGAGCGGCCGCCGGTCGGCCTCGCCGGGTCAGGCGCCGGTGTTCGTCAGGGCCGCAACGGCTTCGGGGTCGCCGGTGAGGTGGGTGTCGGCGGCGTCGCGGCGGCCGCTGAGGTAGAGGAGGAGTTCGACGGGGCGGCCGGTGAGGACGGCGCCGCCGCCGGGCCCGAAGTGGCGGGCGCGGCCGTCGGGGGTGCGCAGTTCGAGGCCGTGCGGGCGGATCTTCCGGGCGGCCCGCCAGGCGGTGAGGCGGCTGGTCTTCCAGGCGGCCTCGTCGAGGTCGGGGCGGCCGGCGCGGGGGCCGAGGCCGTTGGCGCGGCGGACGTCCTCGTGGTGGATGAGGTACTCGGCGCCGTTGAGGAGGCTGCGGAGCCCGGGAATGCACCACGGCAGGAGCGGGGCCCCGGCGCGGAGCCGGTCGACGAGGGCGGGAAGGCCCTTCGCCTTCGCCGCGGCCATCTTCGCGTCCGTCCAGCGGTTGAAGTGCTCGCGGAGCACGAGGTGCGCGGCGAGGTCCAGCGCGGTCCAGCCCTCGCACAGCGTCGGCGCGTCCGGTCCCACCTCGGCCAGCAGGTCGCACAGGTCCTCGCGCTCGCGCGCGTCCAGCGGTGTCCGGTGCTGCGTGGCGCCCATTCGTCCTCCCCTTCACCGACACCGTACGCCGTCTGCGGGCCGGGCCGGTCCTCGCTCAGGTCGCGGAGGAGGTCCGGGCCCGCGCCGGTCCGAGCGGGGCCCGGTCGGCGGGCGTCAGCAGCAGCCGTCGTGCTCGGCGGGGTTCGAGAGGCCGGCGAGGGCGCGGAGCGGGGCGGAGAAGGCCTCGCAGCACAGGGAGTAGACGTTGCTGCGGCCCTTGGGGGTCACGGAGACGAGGCCGAGCTCGCGCAGGGGCGCGAGGTGGTGGGAGACGAGGGTCTGGGCGAGACCGGTGGCCTCGGTCAGTTCGCGGACGGTGCGCGACTGCTCGGACAGGAGCAGGACGATCGCGAGGCGGTTCTCGTCGGCGAGGGCCTTGAACTGCGGCGCGAGGTCTTTGGCGTGCTCGATCACCGACGCGTCGGAGTGCCCGGCGCTCACGTCGGTCAAGGTGAGTTCGATCGTGCGGCTCATGCGTCAAGTAAACCACAGAACTTGCTATCAACAGCATTCACTGATATTAGTTAGATCAGTTGATGCGACCGTGGTGGTCGCCTCCCCGAACGCACAGGAGCCCGTCATGTCCGACCCCGTCACCAGACCCGTCCAGACCGTCGCCGTCATCGGCGCCGGCCCGGTCGGCCTCGCGGCCGCCGCACACCTGCTCGAGCGCGGCCTGACGCCGATCGTGCTCGAAGCCGGGAGCGGCCCGGCCGACGCGATCCGCCAATGGGGACACGTGCGCCTGTTCTCGCCGTGGCGGTTCGACATCGACGCCGCCGCGAGGAGACTGCTCGAATCGCACGGCTGGACCGCCCCCGACCCCGACGGGCTGCCCACCGGCGCCGAGCTCATCGAGCACTACCTCGCGCCCCTGGCGCGGACCCCGGAGCTGGCCCCGCATCTCCGCTACGACAGCCGCGTCACCGCCGTCGCGCGGCTCGGCGTGGACAAGACCCGCACCATCGGCCGCGAGGGCCGCCCCTACCTCGTCCGCACCCGCGACACCGAGGGCGCATGGTCCGACCTCGTGGTCGACGCGGTCCTCGACGCCTCCGGCACCTGGGGCCGGCGCAACCCGCTCGGCGCGCACGGGCTCGCCGCCCCCGGCGAGGACCACGCGGCCGCATGGGCGGCCGGGCCGCTCCCCGACGTGCTCGGCGCCGAGCGGGACCGGTTCGCGGGCAAGCGGACCCTGGTCGTCGGCATGGGGCACTCGGCGGCGAACACGCTGCTGAACCTGGCCCGGCTCGCCGAGCGGGAGCCGGGCACCGCGGTCACGTGGGCGATCCGCGGCGACTCGCCGGCCCGGCTGTACGGCGGCGGCGCGGCCGACGCGCTGCCGGCGCGGGGCACGATCGGCACGCGGCTGCGCGAACTGGTCGAGGCCGGCGCGATCGAACTGGTCACCGGGTTCACCGTCGACCGCTTCACGACCCGCCCGGACGGCTCGGTCGCGGTGGCCGGCAGCATCGGCGGCGTCGAGCACGTCATCGAGGCCGACCAGGTGGCGGCCGCGACCGGGTTCCGCCCGGACCTGGAGATGCTGCGCGAGATCCGGCTCGACCTCGACGCCACGGTCGAAGCGCCCGCCAAGCTCGCGCCGCTCATCGACCCGAACTTCCACTCCTGCGGCACCGTGCCGCCGCACGGGGAGGCCGACCTCGCCCAGCCGGACGACGGCTTCTACCTGGTCGGCATGAAGTCGTACGGCCGCGCCCCGACGTTCCTGCTCGCCACGGGGTACGAACAGGTCCGCTCCGTCGCCGCGGCCCTCGCCGGCGACCGCGAGGCCGCCGACAAGGTCGAACTCGACCTGCCCGAGACCGGCGTCTGCTCCTCGTCGCGCTCGCTCGAAGCCACCTCGATCGCCGACGCGGGCGAGGCCGGCGGCTGCTGCGGCACCGCCGACTCCGGTCGCGGCACTGAAGGGGCCGCCTCGGCGGGGTGCGGGACGCCCGAACCGGTTGCCGTCGGCGCCCGGGGCCTCGCCACCGGCGTGCTGCACGGCCGCGCCGGCGAGCGCCGGGAGCTCCCGCAGCTCAACGCGGGCGGCGGCTGCTGCGGCTGACGCGCCGGGCCGCCTCCCGGCTCGGCGAACCCGCGGTGAACTTCGGGCGGCGTTCGGATGCCGCCGAGGCCGCGGAGCGGCGTCGGACGCCTGGTCGGCGCCGGCGAACGCTCCGGGACGTGGACTGCGGGCGGGGCGGTGGTGGCGGGCTGATTCGATTCCTGTAAAAGTAGACGCATGTCGAATCAGCCCGCCCGGACCCCGCTGCCGCTCGCCGCGGCCGACTGCCACACCCCGCTGGTGAGCGAGCCGCTCACGGCCGAGCAGTCCGAGCGGCTCGCGCCCTCGTTCAAGGCCCTGGGCGACCCGATCCGGCTGCGGCTCCTCTCGCTCATCGCCTCCCACCAGGGCGGGGAGGCGTGCGTGTGCGACCTGACCGACGCCTTCGCGGTCTCGGCCCCCACGGTCTCCCACCACCTCAAGGTCCTGCGCGAGTCCGGCCTGGTGGCCTCCGAGCGGCGCGGCACCTGGGTGTACTACCGCGCCGAACCCGCCGCCCTCGACCTGCTCTCCACGGTGCTCTCGGTCCCCCGGCGGGCCGGCGCATGAGCCCGAGGCTGTCGACGCTCGACCGGTTCCTGCCGGCGTGGATCGGCGCGGCCATGCTCGCCGGGATCGCGCTCGGGCACTGGGCGCCCGTGCTCGGCAAGGCGCTCAACGCGGTCCAGGTCGGCGGCATCAGCCTGCCGATCGCCGCCGGGCTGCTGCTCATGATGTACCCGGTCCTGGCGAAGGTCCGCTACGACCGGCTCGACACGGTCACCGCCGACAAGCGCCTGCTGGTCGCCTCGCTCGCACTGAACTGGCTGGCCGGCCCGCTGCTCATGTTCACCCTCGCCTGGGTCTTCCTCGCGGACCTGCCCGAGTTCAGGACGGGCCTGATCATCGTGGGCCTCGCCCGGTGCATCGCGATGGTCGTCATCTGGAACGACCTCGCCTGCGGCGACCGGGAGGCCGCCGCCGTGCTCGTCGCCTTGAACTCGGTCTTCCAGGTCGCCGCGTTCGGGGCGCTCGGCTGGTTCTACCTCGACGCCCTGCCTCGCTGGCTCGGGCTCGACGCGACCGGGCTGGAGGTCTCCGGCTGGGAGATCGCGCTGAACGTGGCGGTGTTCCTCGGCGTGCCGCTGGCCGCGGGGTACCTGACGCGGCGCCTCGGGGAGCGGCGCCGGGGCCGCGCGTGGTACGAGGAGCGGTTCCTGCCGCGGATCGGGCCGTTCGCGCTGTACGGGCTGCTGTTCACCATCGTCGTGCTCTTCGCGCTCCAGGGCGAGGCGATCCTCGCCCGACCGCTCGACGCCGTGCGCATCGCGGTGCCGCTGCTGGCGTACTTCGGGCTCATGTGGGCCGGGGCCTTCGCGCTGGGCCGGGCCCTCGGCCTGGGCTACGAGCGCACCGCGACGCTCGCGTTCACGGCCGCGGGCAACAACTTCGAACTCGCCATCGCGGTCGCGATCGCGACCTTCGGCGCGACCTCCGGCCAGGCGCTCGCCGGCGTCGTCGGCCCGCTCATCGAAGTCCCGGTCCTGGTGGGCCTGGTGTACGTGAGCCTGCGGGCGCGTCGCCGCTTCCCTACTCCCGCAACCGCAACCGTCACGTCATGACCCGACCGCAAAGGAATGCCATGCCCGACAAGCCGTCCGTGCTCTTCGTCTGCGTCCACAACGCCGGCCGCTCCCAGATGGCCGCCGGATGGCTCCGGCACCTGGCCGGGGACCGGATCGAGGTCCGGTCGGCCGGGTCGGCCCCCGGCGACCGGGTGAATCCCGCCGCCGTCGAGGCCATGCGGGAGGTCGGCGTCGACATCGCCGACCAGCGGCCCAAGCTCCTCACGGTCGACGCGGTCGAGGCGTCCGACGTGTGCGTCACGATGGGCTGCGGCGACGCGTGCCCGGTCTTCCCCGGGAAGCGGTACCTCGACTGGGTCCTCGACGACCCGGCCGGGCAGGGCGTCGAGGCCGTGCGGCCCATCCGCGACGAGATCAGGGCCCGGGTCGAGGCGCTCATCGCGGAGCTGCTTCCGGAGGGCGGCGCCAAGGCGTGAGCGCTCGTCGAGCACACGAGGGGCCCGGGACGCGTCGCGTCCCGGGCCCCGCTCATCGGTCAGCCCTTGACGAAGGCGAGCAGGGCTTCGTTGACTTCGGCGGCGTGGGTCCACAGGAGCCCGTGCGGGGCGCCTTCGACCTCGACGTACTCGGCGTCGGGGACGGCCTGGTGGAAGCGGCGCCCGGTGGCGTCGATCGGCAGGATGTGGTCCTCGGTGCCGTGCAGGATCAGGGTCGGCTTGGCGGCGGCGCGGACGGCCTCGACGTCGGGGCGGAAGTCCTCGATCCAGGAGGAGACGACCGCGTAGGCGGCGACGGGCGCCGAGGTCGTGGCGGTGTTCCAGTTGGCGGTGACGACCTCCTGGCTGATGCGGGTCCCGAGGTTCTCGTCGAGGTTGTAGAAGTCCTTGTAGAACTGGGTGAACCAGGCGTAGCGGTCGCCGCGGGCGGCCGCGGCGATGCCGTCGAAGACCTCCTGCGGGACGCCCTCGGGGTTGTCGTCGCGCTGGACGAGGAACGGCTCGAGCGAGGCGAGGAAGGCGAGCTTCGCGACGCGGTCGTGGCCGTGGTTCCTGACGTAGCGGGCGAGTTCGCCGGTGCCCATGGAGAAGCCGACGAGGATGACGTCGCGCAGGTCCAGCTCGGTGAGGACCGTGTCGAGGTCGGCGGCGAAGGTGTCGTAGTCGTAGCCGGTGCCGACCTTGCTCGACCGGCCGAAGCCGCGGCGGTCGTAGGTGATGACGCGGTAGCCGGCGTCGAGGAGCTCGCGGGTCTGCCGCTCCCAGCTGTGGCCGTTGAGCGGGTAGCCGTGGATGAGGACGACCGGCTGCCCCGTGCCCTGGTCCTCGTAGTAGAGCTCGATCGGAGTGCTGTTCTCGGTGCCGACCTTGATGGTGCCCATGGCCGTGGTCCTCTCGAATCGTGGAGAACGGTCGTTCTCCGGTATACTTGCTACGGTAGAGAACGTTCGTTCTCGCGGCAAGGATTTTGCGATATGACACAGGACACGCCCGTTCGGGACCAGGTGCTCGAGGCCGCTGACCGGCTGTTCTACGCCAAGGGCACGCACGCGGTCGGCATGGACGAGCTGCGCGCCGCCGCCGGCGTCTCCCTCAAGCGGCTCTACCAGCTCTTCGAATCCAAGGAGGCGCTCATCGAGGCGGTCCTCCAGTGGCGCGACGCGACCCTCACCGCCGAGATCACGGCGTACACGGCGCGGCAGGACACCCCCGAGCGGCAGGTGCTGGCCGTGTTCGACTGGATCGCCGACTCGTCGGGGAGCCCGGGGTTCCGCGGGTGCGCCTTCATCAACGCCTACGCCGAGCACGGCGCCTCCTCGGAGCGGATCACCGCCGCCGTCCGGCACCAGAAGAGCGGGATGCACGGCGCGATCCACGCCATGGCCGCCGCGGCGGGCAGGCCCGAATGGGTCGCCGACTCGATCTTCCTGCTCTTCGAAGGGGCCATGACCAACACCGCGATCGCCGCCTCGTCCGAACCGGCCCGCCAGGCCCGGGCGGCGGCCGAGTTCCTGCTGGACAACACCGGCTGACCCGCGGCGGCGGGGTCAGTCCGGGTGGATGACCACGCAGCAGCGGCCGGGGCCGGGGGCGAGGTCGGCGCGGTCGGGGTCGGCGCCGCGGGATGCGAGCACGCCGCGCAGGAACGCCCGGTTCATGCCGCAGACCAGGGCCGTCTCCTGCCGCATGATCCGGTGGAACGGGCAGTTGCGCAGCTCGATGTCGCCGCGGTCGGTGCGGTCGGGCTCGTAGCCGCGGTCGGCCAGCGCGCCGAGCAGGTCGCCGGCGGGGACGGCGCGGCCCCGCCGCTCGGCGGCGGCGGTCAGGGCTTCGCGCAGGGCCGGCGAGTCGGCGGCGGCCGCGGCGTCGGCGAGGATCTCGGCGAGGAGGCCGTAGTCGCGCGGCGGGATGGTGAGCGAGACCTCGTCCCGCGCCGGCGCGTACTGCTTCGCGGGGCGTCCGGCCCCGGGCCCGCCGCGCCCTTCGGGGCGGGCGTAGCCGGTGGTCAGCAGGCCGGCGTCGGCGAGGCGGTCGAGGTGGTAGGCCGCGAGGGTCCGGCTGATCGCGACCGCGGCGGCCACCTCGTCCCGCCGGACCGGCCCGGACTGCGTCGAGACGTAGTCGAAGACCTTGCGCCGCAATGGGTTCGACAGCACGTCCGGGTCCCAAGCCGCCCTGCGGGGCGCAGCCTCGTCCATGCGGCGAATCTACCACCAATGAATCTTGACAAATACCGGTCGGGCTCCGAGACTAAAAACAATCATCGTTGTCTTTAGAAGGGAAGCGGCATGCCCACCACCGCACCGGAGACCGCCCCGGACCCCGCTCGCGGCCTCGACCCGCTCACCGGCGGCGAGGCGCCGTTCGAACCGGACCTGGTCGCGGCGGAGGCCGCGGCGTCGGCGTTCCTCAAGGCCCTGGGCATGCAGCACGACTCCGAGCACCTGCGGGCGACCCCCGGGCGGATGGCCCGGGCCTGGGCCGAGATGCTCACCCCGCGCCCGTTCAACCTGACGACCTTCCCCAACGACGAGGGCTACGACGAGCTCGTCCTGGCCCGCGACATCCCGTTCCGGTCGATCTGCGAGCACCACCTGCTGCCGTTCACCGGCCGCGCCTGCGTCGGCTACCTGCCCGGGGAGCGCGTGCTCGGCCTCTCCAAGCTCGCCCGGGTGGTCGAGCACTTCGCGTGCCGCCCGCAGACGCAGGAGCGGTTGACGAAGCAGACCGCCGACTGGCTCCAGGAGCGCCTCGGCGCCAGGGCGGTCGGGGTCGTGGTCAGGGCCGAGCACTCGTGCATGACGCTGCGCGGGGCGCTGGCGACGGGTTCGAGCACGGTGACCTCGACCCTGCTCGGCAGCCTGCGCACCGATCCGAGTTCGCGGCAGGAGTTCCTCGCGCTCGCCGGGTGCTGACGGCGTCGGCCGTCCGGCGGAGGCGCGGCCCGGGAAGTCGGCCGGATTGCCGAGGCGGGCGGCGACGCCGGGCGATGATGGGCGGATGGACTGGACGCCGGCGTGTTGACCGAACCCGTTGCGGGGCTGAGCATGTCCCCCGTCGAGATCGTCGCGATGATCGCGGCCGCCGCGGCGGTGTCCGCGTACTGGCTGCCGAGGGGCGCCCGCCGGCCGGTGTTCGCGAGCGCGCTCGTCGCCGTCGCGGTCGCCGCGGTCGTGCTGGGGTTCACCGGACTGCGGTGGCAGGCGGCGCCGATGCTCGCGGCGGCAGCGATCGCCTGCGCGGCGCGGGTGTGCACGCGGCGGCGGGTGCGGCGGTGGGCGGCGGTCGCGGGCACGGCCGGGTGCGCGGGCCTGGTGGCCGCGACGCCGGTCGCGTCCTGGGCGATGCCGGTGGCGGTGTACCCCGAGCCGACCGGGCCCTTCGCGGTCGGCGCCGCGGTGGTGGAGTGGACGGACGAGGCGCGGCCCGAGCCGTTCACCGCCGATCCGGACGACCGCCGGGTGATCGTGGCGCAGTTCTGGTACCCGGCCGAGGCGGCGCCCGGCGCCGAGCGCGCCTTCGCGGGGCGGGAGACGGCGGCGGAGTCGCGGCTCGTCACCGAGTCCTCGGCCGAGTTCTTCGGCATCCCGCCGTTCCTGGTGGCGGACACCGCGACCGCGCGGTCGCACGCGGTGTTCGGCGCGCCCGCGGCCGGGACCGAGCGGTACCCGGTGGTGGTGTTCTCCCCCGGGCTGTCGGCGACGCGCACGGCGAACACCGTCCTCGCCGAGGAGTGGGCGAGCCGCGGCTATGTGGTGGTCACGGTCGACCACACCTTCGACGCCGCGGTCACGGTCGTCGGCGACGAACCGGTCGCCGGCCGCAACACGGTGCCGGCGACCGAGGCCGAGGCCGCGCGGGCGAACCGCGAGAACCTCGGGATGCGCACCGCCGACCTCAGTTTCGTGCTCTCGCAGGTGGAGGACGGCGCGGTGCCGGAGCCGCTGGCGGGCCGGGTCGACGCCGGCCGGGCCGCGGTGGCCGGCCACTCGCGGGGCGCGGCCGCGGCGCTCGCGACGGCGGCCGCCGACCCCCGCTTCGACGCCGTGGTCCACCTCGACGGCGGCCTGGAGCCGTCGCTGCCGCCGGGGCCGTTCGGCCAGCCCGCGCTGTCGATCGTCAGCCCCGTCTCCGCGGACCGGAACCCCGACTACCTGCCGGAGCTCGACCGGGCCCTGGAGGCCGGCACCGGCGAGCGGCTGCGGATCGAGCTGCCGGGCGCGGGCCACTTCTCGTTCACCGACGCGGCCCTGTACTTCCCGCCGCTGCCGTCGGTCCTGGGCG
Organism: Glycomyces terrestris; assembly: GCF_003933745.1. Taxonomy (GTDB): domain Bacteria; phylum Actinomycetota; class Actinomycetes; order Mycobacteriales; family Micromonosporaceae; genus Glycomyces; species Glycomyces terrestris. Next base: position 19,090 of record NZ_RSEB01000001.1, read on the forward strand.
CCGCCGACCGCCGGGAGGGCCTGCGCGCCACCGCCGAGGCCACCGGCGTGTTCCTCGACGCGGCCCTCCGCGCCGTCCCGACCGATCTGGCGTCGGAACTGGCGCGGTACGGGCCGCTGACCGAGTACGCCTGAGGCGCTAGACGAAGGTCTGGACGAACTCCACGGCGAGCCAGGCCGCGAACACCAGCAGGATGACGCCGGAGACGCGGTCGAACCAGACGCGGCGCTCCTTGGTGAGGAAGCGGCGCATGCCGTGGGCGGCGGCGGCGAGGATGAGGAACCAGGTCCAGGACGCGGTGACCGCGCCGATCGCGAACGGCAGGCGCGTGGCCGCGGCCTGGGCGGTGATCGCCGCGCCGAGGACGCCGACGGTGTCGAGGATGGCGTGCGGGTTGAGCAGCGAGACGGCCGCGGTCTGGCGCAGCACCTGGCCGCGGGACCAGGTGCCGGTGAGGTCGTCGAAGTCGGCCGGCTTGGTGCGCAGGGACTTCACGCCGAGGTAGGTGAGGAAGAGCGCGCCCGCCACGAGCATCGCCGGGCGCAGGCCGGGGACCGAGTCGAGCAGGACCGAGGTCCCGGCCGCGCCGAGGACGATGAGGAGGGTGTCGCACAGGCCCGCGCCGACCACGGCCCACAGGGCGCGGGGCATGCCGAGGGTGACGCCCTGGCCGAAGACGAAGACGTTCTGCGCCCCGATCGGGACGATGAGCGCCAGGCCCAGGGCCAGGCCGGTGAAGTAGGCGGCGGTCACTGGGGCCCTTCGGCGTCGAGTCGGACGGTGCGGTCGGCGGCGGTGAGGACCCGGTGGTCGGTGACCGCGGCGCCTTCGGACAGGAGCTCCTTGAGGCGCTCGGCGGCGGCGTCGACGGCCTCGCGGGCCGCGTCGCCGACGCTGTCGAAGACGAAGACCGCGCGGGTGGTGGCGGCGGTGACCTTGGTGGCGTCGGCGTCGCGGTGGTTCCAGTGGCGGGTCAGGACCTCCGCGCCCTGGGCGTAGACCACTTCGCCGGGCTTGGGGGCCTCACGCACGTCGGGTTCGCCCAGGGGCGTGAAGCCGTCGCCGTCGGCGGCGAAGCGGATGTCGACCCGGGGCTCCAGCGCGGCCAGGTCGAACGCGCCCGCGGGCACGCCGAAGCGCACCGAGACGAGGTTGTAGGCGTCGACGGCCGGGGTGATGCGCGGCAGGCGGCCGGACTTGGCGAGGCGGCGCTGGAGCGCTTCGACGCTGGGGCGCATCCGCTTCGGGTTGGTGCCGAACGCGCGGTAGGCCGCGTGCCAGGTCGCGATGCGCGGGTCCTCGGCGTCGAGCGCGGTCCAGGCGCCTTGGGCGGCTTCGGCTTCGAGCTCGTCCATCGCGGCGGCGGCCTTGGGCCAGGGTTCGCCGTTGCGCAGGGAGGCGGCGGCGATCAGGTGGATCCGCAGCTGCGGGAACGCCTCGGCGACGCCGTCGGCGACGGTGAACTCGGGGCTCATTCGCTGGTCCTCTCGGTGTGTCGTCGCACGGTCCGCGCTCACGCCCCGCCGCGGGCGGGCGTCGCGAGCACCCCGGAGCGCCGGCGCAGTCGCGTCGCGTACTCGGGGTCGGCGGCCATGAGCCGCCGGTGGAGCCATGCGAGCCGGTGGTGCGGCACGCCCGGCCACAGGTGATGAACCGTATGGTAGCCGTCGTTATGGGGATGGATCAGCGCGCGCTGGAGGGTTCCCAGGTTGCTGACGGTGGCGTCGAAGACGGTGTCCGATCCGGTGTAGACGTGCTCGCTGGCCTCGGCGATGAACCGCAGGACCGGCAGGGCGAGCGCGTATCCGGCCAGCCAGACCGCGGCGGACGCGGCGGCGGCGCGCGGTCCGGCGGCGGCCCACGCCGGGGCGGCCGCGGCGGCCAGGCCCCAGGCGACGGGCACGAGGGCGAGGGCCGGCGCGGTCTGGAGGCTGTCGCGCCACCAGGTGCGCTGGTAGGCCGGGAGGCGGCGCAGGAGCCCGAGCGCGAACGCGGCGGCGCTGGAGCGGTCGAGGGCCTCGAGGTCGAGTTCGCGGTAGCGCTGCCGGTCGGGGTCCTCGTCGGTGCCGAAGGCGCCGTGGTGGCGCAGGTGGCTCTCGCGGTAGCCGGCGAGCCGGGCGCCGGTCGGGAGCGCGGCGAGGGCCGTGGCGAGGACGTCGTTGAGCAGGCGGTGCTTGCGGCTCCAGTTGAAGTGGGAGCCTTCGTGGACGAGGTTCTCGAGGGCGCGCAGCTGGCGTCCGGTGAGGACGGCCGCGAGGACCGCGGCGACCAGTCCGGCGAAGGGCTGCACGGTGAGGAGCCAGCCGGCGGCGGCGCAGGCGGCGATCATGGCGGCCTGGTCGGCGACGGCGGCGGCCGCGGTGCGCCAGGGGCGGGTGCGGTGGGCGGCCTTGATGTCCTCGCGGAGTGCCGCGGGGGTCGAATAGCCGCGGCGGTATCGGTGGGATTCGACTTTGTCGACAATTTGACTGGGGACGGCTGAATTCGTTGCTCGCATTGTCCGCTCCGAATGAAGGGGGTCGGCCGGGAGCAAGGAAAGCAGGATTGCAAGATCAACTCCAGCCATTGTGATGCATGTAACCGGCGGAGGATCGGAGGATCAAGATCGTTTTCTCGCGACGAGTCGCGGGGCGCGAAAATGATCTTGGATGGAGTTCTTGAAGGGACTCGAATAGACGCCTGTTACTTGTGACCCAGAACACTTTTCAATATTTTCATCGGTGATGAGCTGGGATTTCACGACCGTTCACTGTTTTCCTGCGGAGCGGTGACCGGACGTGATCGGTGCGTCATGCTAGATTGTCCGAGGTTTCCCGGAAGTCGGGAACGCCCCCATTGCAGTCTCTTCCCCGGACTGTCGATCCCCATTCTCGAACCGTTCACTGCAATCCGGAATAGTGCACATCGGTGTGCGCGGTCCCGGTGTTCGGGCGCGCCTCCTCCCCGGGCGGGCCCGTATTCCACGGATAGGTGTCCAGTTGATCTTCTCTACTCTCGAACCGTTTACAAGGGAGGGAACGGATCTGCCCGTTCCCGGCCCCGCGGGCGCGTTCCCGATGGCCGCGGTCGCGTTCCGCAACGGCCCGGCCTCCCTCGGGTTCGCGCCCGCGGGCGACCACCTCGCGATGACCGTCCCGATGGCGCGCCCGGGCGAGCCCGGCTGCGTCGAGACCTGGTGGTGCGAGGAGCCGCCCGAGACGGGCCGCGCCGGCGACATCCTGTACGCGTGCGGCGACGAGGTCGCCCTGTGCGCGGCGGTCGTCGAGCACCGGTCCGTGTACGCGCCCGCCGTCGAGCAGCGGTACCGGGAGGTCTTCGCGTTCCTGGAGGCCCACGGCTACCGGCGCCTGCTGCGGGTCTGGAACTTCATCGAGACCATCAACGCCGCGAACGCCGACGGCCTCGAGGTCTACCGCGACTTCTGCAAGGGCCGCGCCGACGCGTTCGCCGCGCACCCGGTGTTCTCCCGGTCGATGCCGGCCGCCACGGGCATCGGCACCACCGGCAGCGGCATCTCGTTCTTCCTGCTGGCGGTCAAGGACGCCGAGGTCCGCCACATCGAGAACCGCCGGCAGACGCCCGCGTACCGGTACCCCGCGCGGTACGGGCCGCGCAGCCCCAGCTTCGCCCGCGCGACCACGATGACCGCGCGGCCGGGCGAGGCGCCGACTCTGTTCGTCTCCGGCACCGCGAGCATCCTCGGGCACGAGACCGTGTTCGCGGGCGACATCGAGAAGCAGTGCGCGACCACCGCCGACAACATCGCCGAGCTCATCGGCAACTGCTACGGCGGCGCGAAGTCGCTCACCGACGTCGACGCCGTCAAAGCCTATGTGCGCCATGCCCACCACGTGGAGTACGTGCGCGAGTTCTGCGCCTCGGCGTTCGGCCCGCGCGCCTCGCTGGCGGTGTTCAACGTGGACATCTGCCGCGGCGACCTGCTGGTGGAGATCGAGGCGATCGTCGGCGGCGCCGCCGTCGGCGCCGAGGCGGTGCGGGCATGAGCGACCTGGTCAACCCCGAGATCGCACGGCTCGGCGCGCATCCGTTCCCGCGCGTGGCCGCGCTGCTCGACGGCGTCGAGCCGCCGCCCGGGCCCGCCGTCGACCTGACCATCGGCGAGCCGCGCGTCGCCCCGCCCGCCTGGCTCGCCTCCCGGCTCGCCGAGCACGGCGGCACGCTGGGGACCTACCCGCGCAACGAGGGCACCGCCGCGTTCCGCGCGGCCGCCTCCGGCTGGCTCGACCGCCGGTTCCAGCTCGACCCCGCGCTCCCGCCCGAGGCGGTCGTGCCGAGCTCCGGCGCCCGCGAGGTGCTGTTCCAGCTGGGCCTGCTCGCGCGCGGGAAGGGCCTGGCGGTCATGCCGACCCCGCACTACGCGCCCTACCGGGCCGCCGCGCGGCTCACCGGCCTCGACCCGGTCTACCTGGCCTGCGACGAGGCCGGCGGGTTCCTCCCCGACCTCGACGAGGTCGACCGCCTCGGCCCGCGGATCGCGCTGCTCACCCTCTGCTCCCCCACCAATCCCGAAGGGGCCGTGGCGAGCCGCGGCTACCTGGACCGGGCCGTGCGGCTCGCGCGGCGGCACGGGTTCGTGCTCGCCGTCGACGAGTGCTACTCCGAGATCTACCGCGGCGAACCCCCGTACGGCGTCCTCCGCGTCTGCGCCGAGCAGGCAGGCGGCGGCGACCCGTTTGCGAACGTCCTCGCGGTGAACTCGCTGTCGAAGCGGTCCTCGGCGCCCGGCCTGCGCATCGGGTTCGCCGCCGGGGACCGCCGGCTCGTCCAGGGCCTCATCGACCTCCGCGCCTACACCGCCGGCACGGTCGGCTGCCCGAACCTGGGCGCCGCCGCCGACCTCCTCGCCGACGAGTCGCACGTCGAGCGCATCCGCGGCTTCTACCGCGAGCTGTTCGACGCCGCCGACGCGATCCTCGGCGGCCTCCCGGGCTACCGGTCCCCCGAGGCCGGGATGTTCCTGTGGCTGCGGGTCGACGACGGCGAGGCCGTCGCCGTCGAGTGCTGGGAGCGCGCCGGGCTCCGCGTCGTCCCCGGCGCCTACATCGGACCGAAGGCGCACGACGGCACCTGGTCCGCCGCCGGGTACGTGCGCGTCGCGATGGTCCACGACCTCGACACCACCAGGGCCGCCCTGGAACGGCTCGCGCCGATCCTCCTCAAGCACGGGGTGGTCGCATGACGGGCCTGCCGGTCCTGGTCGCGGGCGGCGGCATCGGCGGCCTCGCGGCGGCGGTGAGCCTGGCCCGCAAGGGAATCCCCTCGCTCGTGCTCGAACGCAACGCGGCCTTCGACGAGATCGGGGCGGGCATCCAGCTCGGCCCCAACGCCCTCGCCGTCCTCGACGCGATCGGCGCCGGGGCACGCGTGCGCGAGCGCCTCATCCCCGTGGGGCACCTGGAGATCCGCGACGCACTCGACGGCCGCGCCCTCGTCAGGCTCGACCTGCGCGGCGCCTTCCGCGAGCGCTACCGCGCCGGGTACGGCGTCATCCACCGCGGCGACCTCCTGCGCGCGCTCCACGAGAGCTGCCTCGAGTCGCCGCTCGTCGCGCTCGCGGTGAACGCCGAGGCCGTCGACTGGGAGGAGCGGCCCGACCGGGTCGAGGTCCGCACCGCCGACGGCCGCCGCCTCCAGGGCCGGTGCGTCATCGCCGCCGACGGCCTCCACTCCCGGTTCCGCCAGGCCATCGCCGGCGACGGCGAGCCCGTCCCTTCAGGACACGCGACGTACCGCTGCCTCATCCCGGCCGACCGGATGCCCGCGGCGAGCCGCGTCGACGGGGCCGTCCTGTGGGCCGGACCCGACTGCCACCTCGTGCACTACCCGCTCAAGGACCGGGCCGTCTACAACGCCGTGGTCACCGTCAACGACGGCTCCGCGGACACCGCCCGCGGCGAGGCCGTGCCCGACGAGGAGGTCCGCGCCCGCTTCGACCGGATCGGCGCGGGCGCGGCGGCGTTCCTCAGCGCGGGCACCGGCTGGCGGCGCTGGACGCTGCGCGACCGCGAACCCGTCGCGACCTGGACCAAGGGCCGCGCCGCGCTCCTCGGCGACGCCGCCCACCCGATGCTCCAGTACGCGGCCCAGGGCGCGTGCATGGCGATCGAGGACGCCGCCGCGCTCGCCGGCCACCTCGCCGCCCAGGAGGACCCGCAGGCGGCCCTCGACGGGTACGCGGCCGCGCGGCGCGAGCGCACCGCCCGCGTCCAGCGGCTCTCCCGCTGGATGGCCGCGGAGGTCTACCACCCCGCGGGCACCGCCGCGAAGCGCCGCGACGCCATGCTCCTCGGCCTGTCCGAGGAGCGCCTGCTCGACCACCTCGCCTGGCTCTACACCCCGTTCGGAGGGATCGCGTGACCACAGGACTCGAACGGTACTCGGCGTCCATCGCCGCCGAGGGCCTCGTCCCGCTCTGGGACCGCTTCAGGACGCTCGTGCGGCCCGAGCCCGCCGGCGGCGCGGCCGCCCACCGCTGGCGGTACGCCGCGATGCGCGAGCACCTCATGCGCGCGGGCGAGCTCATCTCCGTCGAGGAGGCCGAGCGCCGCGTCCTCATCCTCGAGAACCCCGCGCTCGCCGGCACCTCCTCGATCACGCGGACGCTGTACGCCGGCCTCCAGCTGGTGCGGCCCGGCGAGGTCGCCCCCGCGCACCGGCACACCCAGTCCGCGCTGCGGCTCATCCTCGAAGGCGAGAGCGCGTACTCCACGGTGGACGGCGACAAGACGCCGATGCGCTTCGGGGACGTGGTGGTCACGCCGCCGTGGTCCTGGCACGACCACGGCAACGACGGCGCGCCCGCCGAGGACACGATCTGGCTCGACGCGCTCGACATCCCCACGGTGGGCTTCTACGACGCCTCGTTCATGGAGAACCACCCCGACCGAGCCCAGAAGCCCGAGCCCGACGGCCGGGCCGCGCTATGGGCCGCCGGGCTGCGGCCCCTCGACCGGCCGCAGCCGGCGAACCCCGTCACCTCCTACCCGTACGCGGCCGCGCTCAAGCGGCTGGAGCAGTACGCGGCCCGCCAGGCCCCGCACCCGGTGCGCGGCTGGGAGGCCGAGTACACCGACCCGTCCACCGGCGGCCCGATCCTCAAGACCATCAGCGCGTTCCTCAGCCTGCTGCCGGCCGGGCCGAGCCGGGGGACGTACCGGTCGACCGACGCCACCGTGTTCGTCCCCGTCGAAGGCACCGGCGCCACCACCGTGGGCGGCGAGGTCTTCGAGTGGGGGCCGCGCGACGTGCTCGTCCTGCCCGCGTGGGTCCCGTACGCGCACGAGGTGGACGACGGCGCGGCCGTCGTCTTCTCCTACAGCGACCGCGCCGCCCAGACCGCCCTCGGCCTCTGGCGCGAGGCCTTCGACACCACCCGCCATGGAGCCTGAGATGAACGTCCTCCTCGTCCACGTCAAGAAGAACCGCCTCCCCGACCACATCGTCAAGGCGCTGTTCCCGCAGTTCCTCACCGTCATCACCGAACCGGGGCACCTCCAGGAGTACGGGCCCGGCGTCGACGTGCGCCTGGTCGAGGACGTCCAGGACCTCGAGTGCCTGCGCGCCGAGGTCCTGGAGGTGCTGCGGCAGCGGCGCATCGACCGGATCTTCATGCCGTTCGAGCTCGGCCAGGCCCAGGCCGCGTTCGTCCGGGAGTACTTCGGCATCCCCGGCATCGGCTTCACCGCCGCCAACGCGCTCACCAACAAGTACGTGATGAAGCTGCGGCTGCGCGAGGCCGGCCTCCCGCAGGCGCCGTTCGCCCTCGCCGCGGGCGTCGACCGGATCGAGGCGGCCGGCGACGAGGTCGGCTGGCCCGTCGTCGTCAAGCCCGCCGTGGGCGGGGGCTCGCTCGACGTCTTCACGTTCGACTCCGCCGCGGAGGCCCGCGCGTTCGCCGCGAGCCGCGACGCCGACCCGATCAGGAAGCTCACCTGCCCGCTCGTCGTGGAGTCCTTCGTGGACATCCGGACCGAGCTGCACTGCGACGGCGTCGTCGACGGCGGCGAGGTCCGGTTCGCGAAGGCGTCCGAGTACTTCGTGCCGGTCCTCGGCCACGGCGAGCAGTTCGGGTCCCGCATCCTCCCCGACGGCGACCCCGTCGCCGCCGAGATCCTCGACCTCCACCGCCGCGCGGTGGCCGCGACGGGCCTCGAGTCGGGCGTCACGCACATGGAGTTCTTCCAGACCGAGGACGGCCTGCTCGCCAGCGAGATCGCCTGCCGCCCGGCCGGCGGCGGCATCCCGCACGCCGTGAAGCTCCAGACCGGGGTCGACATCTGGGCCGCCTGCCTCGACACGGCGCTCGGCCGCGCCCCGAAGACCGCCGAGACTGAGACCGGCGCCGGGACCGTCGCCCACTGGTACCTCACCGTGCCGCCGGGCCGGATCGTCAAGCTCACCGACGCCGACCAGCTCCGCCAGATCGACGGCGTGATCGACGTCGTCGCCAACTTCAAGGTCGGCGACTCGGTCCCGACCCGGCAGAACTCGGCCACGGCCGCGATGCTCGTGTTCGCGCGCGCCGACAGCTTGGCCGAGGTCGAGCGCCTCCACAAGGAGATCTACGGCGCCTACCGGGTGGAGGTCAGCAGCGAGTGAGCCGTCCCCAGGAGCGCCGCTGCGTGCTCGCGTTCAACCCCAAGCCCAACATCCTCGACCGCTTGCGCGCCAAGGGGTTCGACGCCGTCGCCGTGTTCCCCGGGGCCGCGCCCGAGTACGCCGCGCCGCTGAGCGCCCTCGTCGTCGACCACGCCGACGCCGACGCCGTGGTCAAGGCGCTCGACGCCGCCGGGCTCCCGGTCGCCGGGGCGCTCACCCACAGCGAGGCGGCCCTCCGGCTCGCCGACGAGGTCGCGCACCGCCTCGGCCTGCCCGCGAACCCGGCCCGGGCCACCGCGGCCTCGGTCGACAAGGCCGCCATGCGCCGGCTGCTCCAGGAGGACGAGCGGTTCGCCGTCGCCCACCGCGTCGCGGCCGACCGGGACGAGCTCGCCGCCGCGATCGCCGCGCACGGCAAGGTGGTCGCGAAGCCGCGCGACGGCGCCGGCTCGGTCGGCGTCCGCGTCCTCGACGCGGCCTCGGACCTCGCCGGGATCACCTACCCGGTGCTCGCCGAGGAGTACCTCGACGGGCCCGAGTTCTCGGTGGAGGCCCTGAGCGTCGACGGCGGGCACCGGATCCTCGGGATCACCGAGAAGTTCCTGTTCCCCGGCACCGTGGTCGAGTCGGGGCACCTGTTCCCGGCGCGGCTCGCGCCCGCGGCCGCCGCGGAGGTCACCGCCCACGTCGGGGACTTCCTCGACCTCCTCGGCGTCCGGCTCGGCGTCACCCACACCGAGGTGAAGCTGACCGCCAAGGGCCCCAAGGTGATCGAGACGCACACCCGCTCGGGCGGGGACCACATCGCGAAGCTCGTGACGCTCGCGACCGGGGTCGACCCGATCGCCGAGAGCGTCGTGACCGCCACCGGCGGCGCACCCGAGTTCGAGGTCCGACACCACTCCTGGGCGACCGCGCAGTTCCGCGCCTTCCCACCCGGGACGGTCGCGCGCGTCGCCGGCGTCGACGTCGCGCGCCACCAGCCGGGCGTGAACTTCGTCGAGTCGGACCTCGCTCCAGGCGTGGAGGTCCGCGCGATCACCAGCTCCCACGACCGGCTGCTCGGCGTGGTCGCGATCGGCCGCGACCCGCAGGAGGCCCTCGACAACGCCAACCGCGCCCTCGACCAGGTGCGGGTCGAGACCGCGTAGCGATGTCGTCCAAACGGGCCGAACTGGCCTTCCTCGCCGTGCGCGGGTGCAGCGCCGCCGCGTACTTCCTGCTGGTGCCGTTCCTGGCGCTGTGGCTCATCGAGGCCCGCGGCCTCGGCGGCGCCGCGGCCGCCACCGTGGTCGCGCTGTGCCTGTTCTTCGGCCGCGCCGGCGGCATGATGGCCGCGCGGGCCCTCGACCGCATCGGCCTGCGGCGCGCGGTCCTGCTCGCCTACGCCGTCGCCGTCGGGACCGCCGCCGCGATGGCGCTGTACCCCGGCGACCGGCTCGCGGTGTGGATCGCCCTCGCCTCGGTGCTGGGCCTGGCGTTCTCCTCGGCGACGGCGGCCCTCAAGGCGCTCGTGGCCGCGGCGTACTCCCCCGAGCAGCGGCTCTGGGCCTTCGCGAAGCTGAACCTCGCAGTGAACGCCGGCTCGGCCGCGGGCGTGGCCGCGGGCGGCTACGTGGTCGCCGAGGCGCCGCACCTGCTGGCGTGGTGCGCGGTGGTCCTGTACGGCGGCGCACTGGCGGCGGTGCGGTTCATGCCGGGCGCGGACGCGGCGCCGAGCACGGACGCCGCCGAGGCGCCCGCCGCGGGCGGCCGGGCCGCACTGTGGGCGTTCCTCGGGTTCACCGCGATCACCTGGACCGCGTACGCGCAGGTGTTCAACGTGCTTCCCGCCTTCAGCGCCGACACGGTGGGGCCCAAGGCGATCGCCGCGCTGTTCGTCCTGAACTCGGTGATGGTCCTGGCGCTCCAGGCGCCGCTCACGGCCGCGCTGGAGCGCTGGCGGCGGTCCCGGCCGCGCGCGGCCGCGCTCGCGGTCCTGCCGGGGGCGCACGCGGTCCTGGCGGTGTCGGTGCTCGCGTTCGGCTTCACCGGGCACGCCCCACTCTGGTCCGTGTACGCGGCGATGGCGGCCTTCACCGTGGCCGAGCTCGTCTTCGGCCCGGCGTACGACGCGATGGTCGCGGAGGTCAAGGGCCGCATGAGCACCGTCGGGGCCTACGGCGTCGCGGGCGCGGCCCGCGGCGGCGCGGAGTCGGCCGGCTCCTGGCTCGGCATCACCGCGGTGACCGGCCTCGCGTGGCCGGCGGCCGGCATCCCGTTCTGGGCCGCGGGCGCGGGCCTGCTGGTCGTGACGGGCTACTTCGCCTGGTACGCGGCGAAGGCGCGCACCCGCGAGCCGGACCGCGCCCTCGCCTGAACCGGGGTCAGGAGAGCGCGAGCGGGTCGCTCGCGGTGCCGCGCTGGTCGGTGAAGAGGCCGTCCGGCGGGGATGCGACCGGCAGCGGCTCGGCGCCGCCGTGGCCGCCGACGCAGTTGACGAACGGGCCGGTCACCGGGTCGGTGAGGGCGCGCCAGTGCGGGTCCAGGTGCTGGGTCCACCAGGCGGACATGCCCAGGGCGGGGTCGAAGCGGAGGTGCTCCCAGGCCCGCCACAGCGAGTCGAGGCGGCTGAGCGCCTGCGCGTGCCGGTACCACTCGGGGCACCACACGCGCCCGGACCCGGCGGCGGGCAGGTTGACGAAGTAGACGAACCGGTCTTCGACGAACTCGTTGACGTTGCCGTAGAACAGCTCCGACTCGCGGTCGAGCTGCTCCTCGTCGGCCCGGACCTCCTCGGGGGAGGCGTCGGGCCCGTCGTCGTTGAACGTGCTCATTGCAGTGCTCCTCTTCGCAGCTGTACGTCGGCGGCCAGGTCGCCGCGGCCGACGCGGTCCAGGACGGTGCCGAGCAGCTCGACGGCCGCTCGCAGGTCGGCGTGGTTCTGGGCGTTGCCGCGGTCGCGGTCGGCGAGGTCCCGGAAGATCCGCACGGCGGCCTGCGCGGGCCCGACCGCGCGGGCGGTCCTGGCGAGCGATCCCCGCCCGCTCAGGCTCAGGACTCGGGCGAGCCGCCGGTGGCAGAACGCGGTGTCGTATACGGACAGGTCGGCGATCCCGGCGAGGGTCCGCTCGGCTTCGAGGGCGGTGCGCCAGGCCGCGGCGTCGTCCCCTGCCAGCGCGTGTGCCTCCGCCGAACGGGCGAGGGCGAGGAAGAGCGCGTGCTCCCGGTCGGGCCGGTCGGCATCGGTCGGGTTGCGCCGCAACCGGACTTCGTGCGCGGCGATCCGGGCGGCCTCGCGGTGACGCCCGGCCCGGATCAGGGCGGCGGCCAGCTGCGCGCAGGTGTCGGCGAGGTAGTGCTCGAATCCGGTGCCGTCGTCGGCGAGGTCCACATGGATCGCGTACGCCTCGCGCAGCGCGTCCACGGCGCGGTCGACGGCGGTCCGGGTGTTGAGCGCCGCGTAGGCGGTGCCGAGGTCGTGCAGGCAGAAGGCGAGGTAGCGGCGGCGCTCCGCGGTGTCGAGGGGCATGCGGCGGTGGTGCGCGATGAGCTGGCGCAGTTTGATGCGCCGGGCGATGGGCCGGCCGTGCCGCCAGTACAGGTCGAGGTTCTGGCCGAGGGCCTCGGCGTACGCCTGCGAGTAGAGGCTGGGGGCGTAGGCGTTGAGGCGGTCGCGGATCGCGAGCGCCTGGTTCTGCGCGGCCAGTGCGTCCTCGGGCCGGTCGAGTTCGAGGAGGTGGTCGGCGAGGGCGAGGGCGATCTCGGACTGCGATCGCAGTCCCATGGCGCTGAGCGGCTGCCCCGCTCGCGCGAAGATCGCGAGCGCCTCCTCGTTCAGGTCGGCCGCGGCGCCGTGGTCGCCCGCGGCGGCCCGGACCTCCGCGAGCAGGTACAGGGACTGGGCGAGGAGGAGCTCGCCCATGTCGCCCGGTGCGCGCACGTGCCTGCGCCGCAGGTCGACGGCCTCGCCGACGGCCGCCGCCGCGGCGTCGCGGTCGCCGTCGTCGAGGTGCTCCCAGGCGAGGTTGTGGAGGGCCTGGGTCAGATAGGGGAGGTAGACGGCGGGGAGGTCGCGTGCCAGCGGCCGGAGGAGCGCGATCGAGGATTCCAGCAGCGCGATCACGGTGCTGCGAGGCCCCGAGGCGGCGCTCTGGTCGATCGCCAGGAGCATGCGCGCGCGGGCGAGGTCGGCGGTGCAGGCGTCGGGGTTCTCGCGCTGGAGCCGGGTGGCGTTCGCGACCGCCTCTTCGCTGAGCGCGAGCGCCTCGCGCCGCTGGTCGAGGCGGGACTGGGTCGTGCCGTGCTCGGCGAGGGCGTCGGCGAGGAGGAGCGGGTCGAGGTCGGGGTGGGCGTCGCGCAGGGCGCGGGCGCGCCGGACCGCCTCGTCGGTGTACTTGGTGGACTGTGCGACCTGGTCGAACGGGATCGACTCGGGGTCGAGGCGCCAGACGACGCGGGCCTGGTTGATGAGGGCGCGCACGAGTCCGTGTTCGCGCAGCTCGGGGTCGGGGCCGTCCTGGTCGGCGAGGGCGCGGAAGAGGTCGAGGGCGCGGGTGCCCGAGCGGTGGGCGTCGGCGGTGCGCTCGTCTTGGAACTGCGCGCGGGAGAGGACGAGGAGCGCGTTGGCGAGGGCGGTGCGGTGGGGCGCGGTGCCGTCGGCGGCGAGCCGTTCGCGGAGGGCGGCGGCCGCTTCGGCGGCGCGGCGGGCCTCGGGCCAGTGGCCGACGGCGAGGTGGCGTTCGGCGAGGTTCTGGAGGGCCCAGGCGCGGTCGGCGTCGTCCGCGCCGGCGGAGCGGCGGTCGAGTTCGCGGGCGACTTCGAGCGCGTAGTCGCGCAGGAGGTGGCTGCGTTCGGGGAGGGCGTCGGAGTGGGTGCGCAGCATGGCCGCGGTGAGCGGGGCGTCGGCGGGGACGGTGCGCAGGGCCTCGCGCAGGCGGTCGACGAGGAGGCGCGCTTCGTCGGTGCGGTCGGCGTTGGCGTGGGCGACGGCGGCGCGGGCGAGGACCGTGAGGGTCTGGGCGCGTTGGTGGTCGGGGGCGCGGGAGAAGAGGCGTTCGAGGAGGCGGGGGTCGTGGAGGACTTCGGCGGAGGCGTGGAACTCGGCGAGGAGGTCGGGTTCGAGCCGGCCCCAGTAGCGGTCGTCGGGGCGCGGGTAGAGCTCGCGCAGGCAGGTGACGAGGCTGCCGATGAGGGCCGGGTTCTCGTCGGGGAGGAGTCGGGCGACGGTCGCCTCGGCTTCGCGCCGGTCGCGGGCGGGGCACAGCGCCTGCGCGGCGACGGCCTGGGCGAGGAGGTCCTCGTCGTGGCCGAGCGGGCCGAGGTGCCGGGGCTGGACGGCGGTGCGGATCCAGTGGTGCATCTCGTCGCGGAGGACGACGGCCTCGGGGGCGAGGCCGTCGCGGGAGCGGGCCGGGAGTTCGTGCAGCAGCGCGGCGAGGGCGTGCATCTGGACGGTGAGCGCGGTCTCGCCGCCGCGGCTGCGTCCGAGGCGGGGCGGCGGGAGGGCGGCGGCGGCCTCGCGCCAGTCGACGTCCGATCCGAGGACGTCGGGGAGCCGGCGGGCGAGGGCCTGGGCGGCGTCGCGGAAGTCGCGTTCGAGGTCGGTGTCGGCGACGCTGAGGGCGGGGAGCCTGATCTCCCGGTAGCCGTCCATCCTGGTCTTCCAGGAGCCGATGGCGCGGGCGAGGAGGAGCAGCCGCACGGGCTGACGGAGGCGCCCGGTGTGCTCGAGGAGGGCCCTGACCTGGTCGGGCCGGGTCTCGGCGTAGTCGACCACGAGGAGCAGCGGGTGCTGGACGGTGCGCAGGAGGGGCAGGCCGGCGGGTTCGCGGACGACTTCGCCGGCCACCCATCCGCGGGCGCGCATGCGGGCGGCGAGTTCGCGGGCGAGGCGGCTCTTGCCTTGGCCGCCTTGTCCGGTGAGGACCCGCACGGACGGGAGGGGGCCCTGCGGGTCGAGGCACCACCGCTCGAGTTCGGCGAGCGCGGTCTCCCTGCCGCGGAAGGGGACCACTTCGGCGTCGGCGCGCAGCAGCATGGACAGGGAGCCGGCGGGCTCGGGCGGCGCGGGCTTGAGGAGCAGGGTGAACTCGGCGGCTTCGAGCTGCGGCGGCGTGGCGGTGGCCTCCCGCACGGCGTCGCGGAACCCGGGGTCGGCGAGGAGGTCCTCGCTGCGGGTGATCTTCAGGCGGGTGCCGTGGCTGGGGCGGCGGTCGTCCTGGACGACGCCGAGCAGGAGGTCCTCGCCGTCGAGGAAGACGGCCGCGCCGGACATGCCGGACCAGGCGGTGGTGGTCGCGGGGCCGCCGAGTCCGGCGGTGTCGACCGCGAGGAGGCCGGCCTCGTCGAGGATCTCGACGTTCCCCGTGCCGCCGTGCGGCCTGATGCGGCCGGTGAGCCGCTCCCGGGCGCGGACGGGCCCGTCGGCGCCTCGGAGGCGCTGCTGCCGCGGGAATCCCATGGCGGTGACCGCGACTTCGCCGGTGCCGGTGACGCAGCGGCCCCACCGCTGGGGGCGGTGCTCGAAGCCGCCGCGGAGCGTGGCGGGCGGCGTCCAGTCCCGGTCGGCGGGGATCTCGACGAGGGCGGCGTCCACGGTGTCGTCGCGCCGCCGCCACCTGACGACGCCGTCGGCGCTCGCACCCGAGTCGGGGACCGCGATCCGCACCGTGGCGGGGCCTTCGGGCATGAGGTGGGCGGAGGTGAGGACGAGCCGCGGCGCGATCAGGTACCCGGTGCCGAAGGTCCGGACGTCACCGCCTTCGACGTGGCGGACCTGGACGACCTGCGCTTCCTGCATCCACTCGCTCCCGCGCGCCCGGCGCTACTCGACGTCGCCGATGGCCACGTCGCCGCCGCCGCGGTGCTCGGGGTTCAGGCGCAGCGTGAGCCGCTGGGTGGAGCGCGAGGACCGCTCGCCGCGGGCGTCGGCCTCGACGACGCTGAACCGCAGCGCCCCGCCGCCGCTCTTGGCGCGCACCAGCTCGATCTCGAACTCCGCGGTGATCTCCCCGAGCACGAACTGCAACTGGGAGTCCTGGCCGCGGCGCTGCGCCTCCGCGAGCTGGCTGCGCAGCACCTCGATGGCGTCGGCCAGGTCCAGCCAGTCCTCGTGTTGTTCCCGCCGCGTCAACTCGACCTCCGCTCGCCGTCGTCTCGCCCCAGATCATAACCGCAGCCGGCCATCGCCCGCGGGCCCGAAACCCCGGGGGACGGGCGCGAGGCGTTGGGCCGCTTGCACACCCGGAGCGGACGCGAGCGTGTCTCGGTGCCGCGACGGGTCACCGGGGTTTCGGCGCACCGTACCTCGCCTGGACCCTCATCCGCGCCGCCCGCCGCTGACGCGGCCCGGAACGCTTCGGCGCGGGCGAGGATCAGCGGATCTTCGAGTCCTCCGGGAGCGGGCGCCGGTCGGCGGGCCTCAGCGGGCCGACGCGGCGGCCTCGGTCCAGAACGGACACTGGTGCGCCGCCCAGACGTCGGCGGGGCCGATCGTCCCCGGCGCGAGGGACTGGACGCGCGGCGCGGGGTCCGCGTCGACCGGGTCCCAGGCAGGCTGCGGGCCCCGCCCCGGGTCGCCGGTGCGGGCGAAGCGGGTCCAGTAGGCGATCATGTCCCGCGCGAGTTCCCGCTGCGCGTCGTCGAGCGCGGGCCTCCCGCTGGGGAAGCGCTCGTCGAACAGGTACGCCTCGTCGGCGGAGTGGTAGGCGCCGTACGGATATTCGACCTCGGGCAGGATCGGCGGCGGGTTCGGGTCGGCGAACTCGTACGCGAACGCCGGCGCCCGCCTGGCGAGCAGCAGGGTGCGCTCGATCGTCGGGCAGGTGAAGGCGCGGTCGGTGGTCACGGCGGCCCACGCGTGCCCCGGGGAGGCGAAGGAGGCGAGCGGGTAGTTCGCGTCGACCTCGTCGACATGCGCGCCGAACGCCGCGGCGAGGCGCCCGCGGTACTCCTCCTCGCGCAGCGGCCCGCCGGCGAGGTCCTGGAGGGCTTGGAGGAGGGTGTTCTCGTCGCGGGTGGTGCCGGAGAGGACCGGCACCGGGCGCGTCCGCCCTTCCAGCAGGGCCAGGTAGGGGTCGTCGGGGAAGTCGGGCGTGCCGTACGCCGGTCCGGCGAACTCGCCGAAGACGGGCATGAGGGCGTCGGCGGGAAGCCCGCGGAGGCACGCGACCGGGTCCTCGCCGTCGCACCCCAGGGACGCGGCGGCGGCGCTGCCCCGCGCGGCGCGGTCGCCGGCCTCCTCCCACGGGGAGGCGGCGGGCATGCCGGGGGCCAGCATGGACGCCGGCAGGTCCCAGGTGCAGAAGGCGCTCTGGATGATCGCGCGGTCGAACAGGCCCTCGGCCGACGGCGAGGCCAGGTGGGCGCAGATGCTCTGGCCGCCGGCGGACTGGCCGAAGACGGTGACGTTGCCCGGGTCGCCGCCGAAGGCGCCGATGTGCGCCTCGACCCAGCGCAGGGCCGCCTGCTGGTCGAGCAGCCCGTACGAGCCCGATCCGTCGAGACCGGGGTGTCCGAAGTAGCCGAAGACGCCGAGGCGGTAGTTGAGGGTCACCACGGCGACGCCGCCTTCGACGGCGAGGCGGCGCGGATCGTACTCGTCGCCCGCGCCTTCGATGAAACCGCCGCCGTGGATCCACACCATCACGGGGAGGTCGGCCCCCGCATCGTCGGGGACGGTCACGTTGAGGTGCAGGCAGTCTTCGGAGCGGTCCACGTCGTCGCCGCTGAGCCGGGCGTCCTGGAGGCAGCGGGGCGCGGGTCGGGTCGCGTCCAGTGTGCCGTCCCAGGGCTCGGCGGGCTGCGGTGGACGCCAGCGCAGGTCGCCGACCGGCGGGGCCGCGTACGGGATGCCGAGGAACTCGCGGTAGCCGTCGGCGGCGACCCCGCGGACCTCGCCGTCGCCGATGGCGACGGTGGCGTCGGGCGGCGGATCGCCGCCGGGTGTGCAGGCGGCGGCCAGGACGAGGGCCGCGGCGGCCGCGGCGAGGGCCGCGCGGGCGCGGTCAGTCGTCAAGGAGCCACCGCCAGCCCTTGGAGCGGACGAGGAGGCCGAGTCCGGCGGCGAGCAGGAGGACGTGCGCGGTCAGCCGCAGCCAGCCGGGCATGTCGATGTAGTTGAGCAGGAACCAGCTTCGCGAGTCGGAGAGCAGCTGGTTGAGCAGGCCCCCGCCGCCTTGGACGGCGAGCAGGAGCCCGAGCGGAATCGCGATCGCGGACATGACGCTCCTTTTTTCAATACGATCGTATTGATCTGATGCGACGAGCGTACCCCTCCCGCCGCGCTACCATCAACCGGATTCCGCCGTCCCGCCGATCGGAGGCCGATGCCACCGCCGCCCCGCGCCGCCCGAGGCCCCGGCGCCGCCCACGACCAGCAGCGCCGCCTCATCCTCGAAGCGGTGTTCACGATCGTCGACGAGCGGGGGACCGAGCACGTCTCCGTCCGCAACGTGGCCGGCGAGGCCGGCATCTCCCCCGGTCGCGTCCAGCACTACTTCCCCACCAAGGACGCCCTGCTGGAGGCGGCCTTCACCGAGATCAACGAGCGCGGCGCCCGCAGCGTCCGGCGGCGCCTGGGCGCGACCGACCCCGGTGATCTCGAGGCGATCGCGACCGCGGTCCTGATCGAGCTGGTCCCCGCCGACGACGAGCACCGGCGCCTCGTGCGCATCGGCCAGGCCTTCGAGGTCTACGCCTCGACACGCCTCGAACTCCGGCGGCGCCTGACCGCCGACTACGACGGGCTCATCGAACTGATCGCGGGACTCCTGCCGAGCGGCGGCGACCGGGGTGCGGCGGCACGGGACCTCGTCGCGCTCGCGAACGGCCTCGGATCACTGGTCGTGACCGGCAACGACGCACCGGAGCGGGCCAGGCGCGCGATCGCCGACCAGGTGCGGCGCAGCTTCGAGGCGTGAGCGCGGCCTGGATCGGACCGTTCTTCGTCGCTTCAAGGTCGCGGTGCGGGTCGATCAGCGATCGACTACATCGTGGTCGATATACCTCTCTTATTCCCTGCCAATCGGTCCGGCGCAGGACTTCACGCGGGCAGGACGCGGCGGCGGGCGACGGCCTCGGTGATCGTGGCCACCGCGAGGGTCTCCGCGGCGAGGAGTCCGATGAGGACCAGGAGCTGGGTGGCGCCGGCCTGGACGGGGTCGCCGCCGCCGAGGAGGACGCCGATGAACGCGCCGGGCAGGGTGACCAGGCCGACCGTGCGGGTCTGGTCGAGCGCGGGGTGCAGGGCCTGGGCGGCGACGGGGCGGCACAGCTCGCGGACGGCGTGCTGCTCGGTGATGCCGAGCGCGAGGAGGGCCTCGTATTCGCCGTGGCGGTCGCGCAGCGCGTCGAGGGCGCCCCGGCCGGCGAGCGAGGTCGCGTTCATGGCGCCGCCGATGAGGATGCCCGCCACCGGGACCACTGCGACCGGCTCGAACGGGACGGTGCCGGCGGCGAGGATCAGGGCGAGGACCGGCGCGGTTCCGGCGCAGATCGCGGCGGCCGCCCAGTGGAGGCGCCGTGTGCCGAGGCGCCGGGCGGAGGTGAAGGCGGCGACGGCGACCATGAGGACGATGAACGCGGCGGTCGGCCCCCAGGCGGTGAGGACCCAGGTGATGAGGAGCGAGACGGCCGCGAGCTGGACGGCGGCCCGCAGCCCGGCGGTGACGAGGCCCTTCGAGGAGCGCAGGCCCGAGAGCTTGGCGGCGAGCGCGGCGGCTCCGAGCAGGACGGTCAGCACCGCCGCGAACCGCCAGTCGATCGCGATCGCCGCGCCGCCCATGTCCCGCTCCTCCACTCGCCCGATGCCGGCCGCGGTTCCGGGCCGGAGGCGAGCGTAGACCCCGGCCGGCGCCGGAGGAGGCGCGGGACGCCCGGGCGGCGTCGCGCGCAGTCGGCAGCTGCGCGATCGATCGCCTCACCGGTTGCGGCACAAGGGGTCTGATGCGGCGACGGACGGCCCCCGCCGCTCGGCGAGGGCCGTCACCGGTCGGAGGTCAGGACTCCGCGTCGGCCTTCAGGGCCTCCCACACCGGTTCGGTGTCGAGGTCGGCGGCGAGGACGACGATCTGGTCCGCGGTCACGTCGACCTCGTCGCCGTCCATGTCGCCCCACCACACGGTGGCGACGGAGCCGTCCTCGAAGAAGGCCGCGGCCTCGACGTAGGTGCCGTCCGTGGTCCAGGCGACGGTGGTGCCGTCCTCGAGTTCGGTCTCGCCGCAGTCGGTGTCGCTCGCGCGGCAGTGGAGGAGGTAGTGCATGTCCGGGTCCTCGCCGCCGGAGACGTCCTGGATTCCCGGGGTGATCCCGCCGGGCAGGTACAGGGCCGTCTCGAGGCCCTCGCCGGTCTGGTCGACGTAGAAGTCGGCGCGGAACTTCCGCTGCACCGGGGTCTCGTTCTGGCCGTCGATGTAGTAGTTCTGGAGCCGCTTCATCGGGAGCGAGGAGTCGAACGTCCAGTCCTCGAAGTGCTCGGCGAGGGCCTCGACGGTCTCGTCGTGGGCCTCGGCGGTGAGCTCGTCCTGGACGAAGTCCCACCGCTCCGAGTAGTCCCAGCCCGCTTCGGGGATCTCCGGGAGCGAGGCCGCGGCGGCCGACGCCGGGAGGAGCACCGCGGCGGCCGCGGCGACGACGGCGGCTGAGCGCTTGATTGACGACATGATGGTCACCTTCCAATGGTTCCGAGCGTTGCTGGTCCTTAGATGCCCCGATCCGTCCGGAACGTTGCCCGTCGCCCCGAGCTTCCCGAATCCGTCACCTTTCGGCCTGAGGTGCAACCGCGGCCGCCGCTCAGGGCGTCGGCTGCGGACGCCAGCGCGCGGGCCAGCGGCCGAGGCGGGCGACGACGGCCATGAGGGCGGGCAGCATCATGACGCGGACGACGACGGCGTCGAGGAGGACGCCGAGGGCGAGGGCGAAGCCGAGCTGCTTCATCTCGATGCGGTCGATGAAGACGAAGGCCACGAAGACGGACATCATGATGACGGCGGCGCTGGTGACGACGCTGGCGGAGGAGAGGATGCCCTGGCGGACCGCCTCGTGGGGCTCCAGGCCGCGTTCGGCGGCCTCCTTGATGCGGCTCATGACGAACAGCTGGTAGTCGAGGGACAGTCCGAAGAGGATGGTGAAGACCAGGAGCGGGGTGCGCGTGCCGATGAAGCCGGGCGAGTCGAAGTCGAGGAGGCCCTCGGCCCACGTGCCTTGGAAGACGAGGACGAGGGCGCCCCAGGCGGCGAGGGTCGAGAGGAGGTTGAGGACCATGCTCAGGGCCGCGACGAGCGCGGAGCGGAACGCGGCGAGCATGACGAGGAAGGTGGCGATGAGGACGAAGGCGAGGACGAGGTAGAGGCGCTCGGCCTGGTGGGCGGAGTAGTCGGCGGCGTAGGCGGGTTCGCCGGAGACGGCGTACTCGGCGCCGTCGACGCGGCCGACGGTGGCGGGGACGAGGTCGCCGCGGAGGAGCTCGAGGGACTCGGCGGCGCGGGGGTCGCTGGTGGGGTAGGGCACGGGCAGGTCGATCGCGATGGCGGTGCCGTCGTCGGAGACGCGCGTGCGGGGTCCGTCCGTGGGGGCGAACAGGGGGTTCGCCTGGGTGGCGGCTTCGAGTTCGGCGACGGCGGCGGCGAGGTCGTCGGCGCCGGCGGGGTCGGTGCGGGCGACGACGGTGAAGGCGACGCCGGCGTCGGGGAAGGCTTCGGTGAGGTCGTCGTAGGCGGCGATGGTCTCCAGGGACTTGGGGAAGGTCTCCTTGCCTTCGACGCTGGTGGTCATGCCGAGGGCGGGGATCGCGAGGCCGACGGTGACGGCGAGGCCGACGGCGGCGGTGACGGCGGGGCGGCGCAGGGCCGGGCGCAGGAGTGCCGTCCACAGTCGACTCTGGTCGGCGGTGGCCTTGCGGCGCAGGAGCCTGCCGCCGTCGACGCGGCGGCCGAACTTGGCGAGGAGGGCGGGGAGGACGGTGAGGGAGCTGACCACGGCCATCGCGACGACGATGATGCAGGCGGTGGCGATGGAGGAGAAGATGATGTCGCCGACGAGGTAGAGGCCGGCGAGGGAGACGGCGACGGCGATGCCGGAGGTGACGATGGTGCGGCCGGCGGTCGCGGCGGCGGCGAGGACGGCGGCGTCGAGACCGGCGTCGGCGCCCGCGCGGCGGCGTTCCTCGCGGACGCGCTTGAGGTAGAAGAGCGAGTAGTCGACGCCGACGGCCATGCCGATCATGGCGAGGACGCTGGTGACGGCGCCGCCGGCGTCGGGGAAGACGTGCGAGGCGAGGGCGTAGACGCCGAGGCCGGCCATGATCGAGGTGACCGCGAGCAGGAGCGGGACGCCGGCCAGGAGGAGCGAGCCGAAGACGACGAAGAGGATCGCGAGGGTGAGCGGGAGCGTGAAGCGCTCGACGCCGGCGAGTTCGGCGCCGAGCTGCTCGTCGAGTTCGGCGGACATCGACTTGCTGCCGGTCTGGGCGAGGTCGAGGCCGGGGTGGTCGGCCTGGACGGCGGCGGTGGCGGCCAGGAGCGGGTCGATGTGGTCGACGGCTTCGTGGAAGGGCATGGACATGGTCACGGCGACCATGACGGCGTCGCCGTCCGCGGAGGTGACGGGGTCGCTGACCGAGCCGACCTCGTCGAGGGCCTCCATGCGGGCGGTGAGGTCGGCCGCGGCGGCGTCGGCGGCCGCGGGGTCGAGACCGCCCTCCGGGTCGGTGATGAGGACGCGTTCGACGGCGGGGGCGGCGACGCCGTGTTCGACGGCCATCGCCTCGGCGTCGCCGGCCTCGCCGATCCAGAAGTCGGAGAACGCGGCCCGTTCGGTGCCGGCGACCGCGCCGGTGCCGAAGCAGACGGCGACGAACACGATCCAGGCGGCGACGGCCTTCCAGGGGTTGGCGGCGCTCCAAGCGGCGATGCGGACGGCGGTCGGGCGGCGGCGCGCGGCAGGAGGCGGGGACACGGCGGTACGAGAGGTCATCGAGGCTCAGATCCTGTCAGGAGTCGGCGAGTACGCACAAGCCGACGCTAGACGGGAAAACGGCGCAAGTCGGTAGCGCTGGCCCTACCTCTTCCAGTGGGGCGCACCGGAACGGCGCAGGTCACCGGGGTGCGGCGCGTCCGGGCGGGCCGGACGCGCCGCGGATCTCAGAGGGTCCAGTGCTGGTTGGACGCACCGGTGCAGGCGGCCTGCTGGAGGCGGACGCCGTTCGCGGTGCCGGAGCCGATGACGTCGAGGCACTTGCCGGAGTGGCGGGCGACGAGCTGCACGTAGCCGCCGCCGGCGTCGCGGACCTGCCACTGCTGGTTGGTCCCGCTGCCGCACGTCCACTGGATGGCCCTGGCGCCGTCGGCGGTGGAGGCGCCGCTGATGTCGAGGCACTTGCCGGAGGCGGCCGAGACGAGCTGGACGTAGCCGCCGCCGGAGGGGCGCAGGGTCCACTGCTGGTTGACGCGGCCGTGGCAGTCGTACTGGATGACCTCGGCCCCGTCGGCGGTCGAGCCGCCGACGACGTCGACGCACTTGGCGGAGAGGCGGTTCACGACGTCGGTGGTCTGGCCGCCGCCGATGTCCTCGCCCCAGGCGTGGCGGATCCGGTCGGCGCCGGAGGGGTTGCGGATGGCGAGGTCGATCGCGGTGCCGCTGCCGCTCGCGCTGAACATTGAGTACCAGTCGTACCCGATCGAGCCGGGCTTGCCGCCGATCGCGGGCCAGTAGGTCGAGCCCATGCGCTGCTCGCGGGCGACGTCGGTGACGGCGCGGAGGTAGCGCACGAAGTTGTCGGTGCTGGCCGCGTTCGCGTAGTCGCGGCCGTCGTTCATGGGCGCGCCGAACTCGGTGAGGACCGCGCGGGAGCCGCAGCTGCCCAGCTGGTCGCGGACGCTCTGGACCCAGCCGGCGTAGTCCTTGGTGCCGTAGAAGAACGCGTAGTGGTGGAAGGACACGAGCGTGCCGTTCAGGCGGGCGTCGGCGCAGATCGGCTTGGCGTCCTGGCTGAAGCCGGTGCCGCCGATGAGGATGCGGCCCTTCGGGATCGAGGGCCGGGCGTTGATCCAGGCGGCGGCGATGTTCGTCCACTCGGTGGCGCTGTAGCCGTGGGGCTCGTTCATCGGTTCGAAGTGGACGAGGCTGTTGGACCCGTACTGCGCGGTCACGGTGTTCCACATGGCGTTGAAGGCGTTCATGTCGGTGATGCGCCCGCCGGAGGCCGCGCCGTCCTCCCAGTAGGCGAGGATCACCTTGAAGCCGCGGGCGGTGGCGGCGTCGATGGTGCCGCGGTAGGCGTTCCACCAGGCCGTGCCGACGGTGTGGGTGTTGACGGGGAGCCGGACGGTGTCGGCGCCCATGGTCGCGGCCATGTCGGCGTATATGGCGTCGGCCTTGGCCCGGACGGTGTCGTAGCTGTCGGACTGGCTGAGCCGGTCGAGGACGAGGGGGCCTTCGACGAAGTTGTCCCCCAGGACGGCCCAGTTGAAGCCGCGGAACCGGCTGGTGTCGGCGGCCGCCGGCGACGCTCCGGAGAGGACGGTCAGCGGCGTGAGCAGGAGGGCGGCCAGGACGGCGAACAGCAGGCGGCGGAAGCGGTTTCGGGGTCGATGCGACACGTTCATGTTGCGTCCGTTCTCGTGCGTCGGTGCACGGGTCTGGAAGTGAGGCGCGATCCCGTCCGAATTATGACAGCGCTCGCAAGTCGGGTCAAGACGCTGCCCGACCTGCGGGCGGCGGTCAGGGCGCGTGCCCCGGGGCGTACTGGTCGGCGTACTCCCCCGTCGCGGGGACGACGGTGATGACGTCGACCATGACGCCGTCGGGGGCCGCGACGATGAAGTGGCGCTGCCCGAAGTCCTCGGTGCGCAGCGGGAGCAGCTCGGTCAGGCCCGCGGCGCCGACGAGCCGGCGGTGCTCGGCGTCGACGTCGTCGACCTCGAAGTTGAGGATCAGGCCGCCGCGGAGGGCGGCGCGGTGGCCGTCGGGGACGGTCGGGTGCGCGGCGTCGAGGATCGCCAGCTCGTACTGGGGCGCGTCGGGGCGGCGCAGGCTCACGTACCAGTCGGCGGCGAAGGTGGCCTCGAATCCGAAGTGGCGGGTGTAGAAGTCGCGCGCGACGGCGACGTCGCCGGTGGCGAGGACCGGGTAGAAGCCGGTCAGGCGGGTGGTCATGGCGTGGTCTCCTTCGTCATCTTCGCATACCTTGGGTATGCGAAGATGATGTTAACATACCCTGGGTATGTGAAACGGAGGTCGCGGATGGGCAGGGCCGACCAGCGGGAGGCGACGCGGCGGGCACTCCTCGCCGAGGGGCGGCGGCGCTTCGCCGCCGCCGGGTACCACGAGGTGGTCCTCGCGGAGGTCGCGCAGGCCATCGGGGCCACGAAGGGCGCGGCGTACCACCACTTCGGGAGCAAGCTCGGGCTGTTCCGGGCGGTCGTGGCCGAGGTGCAGGACGAGCTCGGCGGGCGCGTCGCCGCCGCGGCCGACGCGGTCGCGGACCCCTGGGCGCAGCTGCGCGCCGGCTGCCGGGCGTTCCTGGCGTCCGGGACCGACCCGGCCGTGCGGCGCATCCTGCTCGAGGACGCCCCGGCGGTGCTCGGCTGGGACGAGTGGCGCGCGATGGACGAGGCGTCCTCAGCGCGGCACCTCGCCGAAGCGCTCGACTCGCTCGCGCGGGCCGGCGTGATCGCGGCGCAGCCGGTCGAGCCGTTCGCGCGGCTCCTGTCGGGCGCGATGAACGAGGCGGCGCTGTGGATCGCCCGCTCCGGCGACCCGCAGGCCCTCGACCAGGCCGCGGCCGCCCTCGACCGGCTCCTGGAGGGCCTGCGGGCTACCGAGGCGGCTTAGTCGCAGTCGATCGGGCCTCCGGAAACCTGCAAGCGCGGGCAGCGGCCGCCGTCGAGTCCCGGCGGTCCGGACCGCGGCACCGGTCGATCCTCGACGCCCCGAGGTGGGGCGCGATCAGGTCATCGACCTGTCGGACCGGTCGTCGATGCCGGGAGCATGCGTCGCGGTCGATCTCGTTTCGCCGTCCCAGCTCGTACCGGGTCGGCCTGGGCGCGCCGGACGGGGCGGTCCCGCCGGGCGGCTCAGAAGACGACGACGATCTTGCCGTTCAATCCCCCGCCCTGGAGGCGTTCGTGGGCGGCTCGTATCTCGCCGAGGCCGAACACGGCGTGCACGCGGGGCCGCAGCGAGCCGTCGTCGACCAGTCGCGCCAGCTCGCGCAGTCCGGCGCCGTCCTCGCGCACCTGATTGACGACGGTCTCGACACCGCGCGAGGACAGGTCGGGGATCGGGCCTGCCTGCGTCGCGACGGACAGGTACCGCCCGCCGTCGGCGACCGCCTCGGTCGTGAAGGCGCCGAACGTGTCGAACACCGCGTCATATGCGCGGGAGCGGAGCTCTCGGCGGTCTGCCGTGGCGGTGCCGGCACCGTGTTCGAGCGCGGGAGCCACCTGTTCGTCGCGCGAGACCAGGGCGTCGACCTCGATGCCGCGGGCGCGGGCGATCTGGAGCGCGTTGCCGCCGACCGCGCCGCCGGCCCCGGTGACGAGCAGCCGCTGCCCGGCGGACAACCCCAGCCAGTCCAGCGACTGCAGCGCCGTCAGTCCCGCGAGCGGCAGCGTGGCCGCCTCCATGAGGCTGGCCGCCGCCGGCGCGGGCGCCACGGCCCGAGCGGGGACCGCGACCAGATCGGCCCAGGTTCCTCGGCCGTCGGCGAGCTGGTGCGACATGGCGATGACGCGGTCCCCGGTTCGCAGACCGCTTCGGGCGCCTTCGACCACGATCCCCGCCAAGTCCCAGCCGAGCGTGGCCGGCAGCGGTGTCGTCTCACCGAAGACGCCTTCCCGTGTCTTGACGTCCACGGGGTTCAGGCTCGTCGCGACCGTGCGGACCAGCACCTCGCCGTCCTTCGGTTCCGGAGGGGAGGCCGACACCAGCCCGAGGACGTCGAGCGATCCGAACCGGTCGATCTGCACAGCGCGCAAGAGAGCACCCTTTCCCAGTGAGGCCATTCGAGGTGGATCAACCCGCCGCCCGCACCGGGTATTCCTCGGGCGTCCCCGTGCGGGGCGGCCGATACCGCACTGCGCCTTGGCCGCTCGTCAGGACGCCGCCGCGTTCGGGGTGCGGGCGGCGCCGATCGCTCCGGTGCGAGAGTTCAGCTGACTGTAAGGACGATCCGCGGGGTTCGGGCCGCGGGCGCGGGACAATTTCTGCATGACCGAGCTCCCCTTCGCGTTCGCGCTCATCGCGGGCGCGGTCGCCGCCGTCAACCCGTGCGGGTTCGCGCTCCTGCCGGTGTACGCCGGATTCCTCATCAGCGGCGCCGCGGGCGAGGAGGTCTCGCGGCGGCAGGCGCTGGCGCGGGCCGGGCTGTTCTCGCTCGCGGTGACGATCGGGTTCACGGCGGTCTTCGGCGCGTTCGGGCTCGTCGTCTCGTTCGTCGCGGTGAACTTGGCGGCGGTGCTGCCGTGGGTGACCGTGGGCGTGGGCGCCGCGGTCGCGGCGGTCGGGGTGTGGCTCCTGCTGGGCCGGGAGCTGCCGTCGTTCCTGCCGCGCATCGGGGGCCGCGAGGTGCGCCGCTCGTTCGGTTCGATGACGGTCTTCGGGCTGCTGTACGCGCTCGCGTCGCTGTCGTGCACCGTCGCGCCGTTCCTGGCGGTCATGGCGCAGACGTTCCGCTCGGCCTCGGTGCTCGGCGGGACGCTGGTGTTCCTGGCGTACGCGCTCGGCATGGCGCTGGTCGTGGGGGCGGTCTCGCTCGCTATCGCCTTGGCGCGCCAGGGCATGGTGGCCTGGATGCGGCGCCAGTACCCGAAGGTGACGCGGGTCGTGGGCGCTCTGCTCGTCGTCGCGGGGCTCTACGTGGCGTACTACGGCTGGTGGGACATGCGGGTGCTCGCGGGCGGCGACCCCTCCGACCCGGTGGTCGAAGGGGCGCGCACCGTGCAGCGGTTCCTGGAGGAGGTCGTGCGGTCGGTGTTCGGCGGGTGAGTCAGCCGAGTCCGGCGACCTTCTCGTCGAGCTCGCCGCCCGAGAACGACCCGCTGTCGACGATCTCGCCCGCCGAGTCCAGGAGCACGTAGGTGCTCTGGGAGGTCACGTCGAACCGGGTCCACAGCTCCCCGTCGGGGCTCTGGAGGTGCGTGGCCTCGGCGGTGCCGGTGTCCTCCACGAACGCCTGGAGCTGCTCCTCGGTGCTGGAGCGGTAGAGGCCGGTCCCGGCGACGCCGACGACGGCGACCCGGTCCCCGTGCTCCTCGATCAGGGCCTCCACGTCCGGCCCCTGGCCCTGGCAGATCGGGCAGTCCTCCTGCCAGAACCACAGCACGGCGGGCCTGCCGGCCAGCGACGAGCCCTCGAAGGCGTCGCCGTCGACGGTGGTGGCGGTGAAGTCCAGCAGTTCCGGGACGGCGGCGTCGGTCTCGGCGGCGGTCGACTCGCCGGGCGCGGTGGTGGTCTCGCCCATGGTGGTCGCCGCGTCTCCGGTGTCGTCGGGCTCCTCCGAGCCGCACGCGCTCAGGGCGAGGACGGCCGCGGCCGCGGCGGCCGCGACGCCGATGACGGTGCGCTTCATGGCAATGCTCCGTTCGTCAGGGTGATCGTCCTTTCATCCTGCCCGCCAGGGGCCGTGCGGGCGCGCGGGAATCCTTACGTTCCGGTGAAGTCTCGCGGGGTCGACCCGCGCCGAGATGCGGCCGCGCTCAGGAGGGCAGCGGCTCGCCCGTCTCCAGGAGCGTCTTCAGGCTCGACAGGAGTGCGGGCCAGCCTTCGCCGATCATGTCGCGGACGGTGCTGCCGGGTGCGAAGCCGTCGTGGACGACGGTGAGCTTGACGGCGGCGCCCGCCGGTTCGAGCGTGAAGCCGACCCGGGAACGCGGCTCGCGGCGATCCGGGCGCGAAGCTCCTCGTCGACGCCGGCTCCGGCCGCCCATTCGGGGGTGAAGGTGTGCCAGGTGTAGGACAGGCGCCGCGGCGGGTCGCACTCGAGGACCCGCTGCCCGGGATCGCTCGTCGTCGTCCCGCGTTCGACCCAGGCCATGGGCGCGCCGGGCGTCCAGTCGGTCGCGAAGGCCACGCCCCAGTACCGCCGGGTGGACTCGGGGTCCGTCAGGGCCTGCCAGAGCCGTTCGGGCGTGGTCTTGACGTACGTGACGTAGACGAAGGCGTCGTCGCCCATGTGGTGCTCCTCCGGTGCGAGTCGGCCGCAGGCGAGTCCGGTGACGGGCATCGCGGCCGCAAGTGGTCGGCGATGGCTCCAGTCTCGGCCATCCGGGGGCCCGGCGTCGTCTTCTTCACAGGTCCGTCGCCCCGCGGGTGCCGGCCGGGCCGGGCGTCATGCCGTCTCCGTGAAGGCGGCGTCGCGGCGGGGTTCCGGCCCCGGCGCGGTGCCGCTAGCGTGGCGGCATGGACGAGCATGAGCGGCACCGGCACGCGTCGTCGTTCGGGGCGGTGGCCGAGGCGTACGCGGAGCACCGGCCGGACTATGCGCCGGCGGCGGTCGGCTGGGCGCTGGAGCCGGCGCCCGGTCGGCGCGTGCTCGATCTCGGGGCCGGCACCGGGAAGCTGACCGGGGCGCTGATCGCTCGGGGCGCCGAGGTCGTGGCGGTCGAGCCCGACGCGGCGATGCTGGCCGAGCTGCGCCGGTCCCTGCCCGGGGTGCGGGCGCTCGCGGGCAGTGCCGAGGCGATCCCGCTGCCGGACGCCGCGGTGGACGCGGTGGTCGCGGGGAACGCCATGCACTGGTTCGACATGGACGCCGCCGGGCCGGAGATCGCCCGCGTCCTGGCGCCCGGCGGGGTGCTCGCCGGGTTGTGGAACGTCGTCGACGACGGGGTCGCGTGGGTGCGCGGCCTGGTGGAGGCCGGCGGCCCGGCGGCCATCGGGCCGCGCGACACGCCCGCCGGATGGCGGGCCGCGACGGCGGGCATCCACCTGCCGCGGGCCGGTGTGCCGAGGTTCGGCTCGCCGGAGCGGGCCGAGTTCGCGCACGGTCAGCGCCGCACGGCGGACTCGCTCGTCGCCGCGCTCGCGACCCGGGCGGGCCTGGTCGTCATGCCGGAGCCGGAGCGGACGGCGGTGCTGGCCCGGGTCCGGGCGTACCTGGCGGGTCGGCCCGAGACGGCCGAGGGCGAGTTCACGTGGCCGCTGCGGACCGGCGTGCTGCGGCTGCGAAGGGGCGAGTCCGCTTCGGCGGCAGCGTGACTCGTCAGCGGGCCGGGGCGGGGCCGGTGGAGTCGCGGACGGTGAGGGTCGTCGCGAGGTGGAGGTGCTGGGAGGCGGGCTTGACGCCCTTGGCCATGCCGAGGACGGTCTCGACGGCCATGCGGCCCATGCCGGTGAGCGGCTGCTCCACGGAGGTGAGGCCGGGTGAGGTCCACTCGGCGAGTTCGGTGCCGTCGAAGCCGGTGACGGAGAGGTCGCCGGGGACGTCGACGCCGAGCTCCTTCGCCGCCGCGAGGACGCCGATGGCGATCTCGTCGTTGCCGGCGACGACGGCGGTCGGGCGGGGGTCGAGGGCGAGGAGGCTGCGGGCGTTGGCGAATCCGGCTTCGACGGTGAAGGCGTCGTGGCGGACCAGATCGCGGTCGAAGGGCAGGTCGGCGGCGTCGAGCGCGGCCCGGTAGCCCTGGAACCGCTCGGCGGAGGGATCGGAGTGCGGCGGTCCGCCGATCCAGGCGATGCGCCGGTGGCCCAGGCGGATGACGTGGTCGGTCGCGGAGCGGGCGCCGGCCCAGTTGGTGGAGCCGATGGTGACGACGCGGGAGTCGGCGGCGCCGAGCGGGTCGATCGCCGCCACGGGCAGTCCCCGGGCGCCCGCGGCGGCGAGCAGCGGCTCGGGCACGGGCACGGCGAGTTCGATGAGGCCGACGGCGCCGGCCGCCTGGAGTTCCGTGATCCAGGCGTCGGCGGTCTCCGCGCCCACGGGGCCGTCCGGCGCCAGGCGGAGCAGGAGCTCGGTGCCCGCTTCGGTGGCGGCGGCGAGGATCTCCTGGAGCACGGTGCCGGCGTAGGGGGAGGCCATGAAGTCGAGCACGACCACCAGGGCCGGGCGCCGGGGGAGGTCGCGCGGTCGCGGTCCCGCATAACCGGTCTCGGCGACGACGGCGAGCACGTGCTCGCGGGTGGCGGCGGAGACGTCACTGCGTCCATTGAGGACTTTGGAGACGGTCGAGGGCGCGACGCCCGCCCGCGCGGCGACGTCGTTCAGGGTGACCTTGCCGCGTCGGGACTGCCGGTTCACGATCGCACCTTCCAGGGGTTTCGAAACATTTCGAGGATAACACCGTGCGTTCGGTGAAGTAAAGACGCATGACAGCGCCTATTGACCGGGGTCGGTTCCGGCGTTTACCCTCCATGCGGACCGAGAAACTTTCGAAATGTTTCGAAGATGATGCAGAGCGAAGTGAGCAGCATGGCGAACACCCTCCGATCCGCGATCACCGTCGACGGCCGCCCGTGCGAGGAGACCCCGCTGGTGCACGTGTGGAACGAGTGCGCCGGCGCGGGCCGGGCGAACGAGGCCCTGCGGGCGGACTGGCAGCGGCAGTTCGCCGAGGCCGTGGACGTGCTCGGGTTCAGGTACGTGCGCTTCCACGGCCTGTTCCACGACGACATGTTCGTCTACCGGGAGAGCAGCGGCGGCGGCTTCGGCCCGAACACGCCCCTGCCGGAGCCGGTGCACACGTTCAGCTACGTGGACAAGGTCTTCGACTTCATCCTGGAGACCGGCGCCCGCCCGTTCGTCGAGCTCGGCTTCATGCCGCGCGAACTCGCGACGCAGACCGAGACGGTGTTCTGGTGGGGCGCCCATTGCAGCCCGCCGAAGGACATGGGCCGCTGGGTCGAGCTGGTCACCGCGACCGTCGAGCACTGGATCGAGCGGTACGGGCTCGACGAGGTCCGGCGCTGGCGCTTCGAGGTGTGGAACGAGCCGAACCTGGTGCCGCACTTCTGGACCGGCACGAGGACCGAGTACTTCGAGCTGTACGAGGCGACCGCGGCGGCGATCAAGCGGATCGACCCTGAGCTGCGCGTCGGCGGGCCCTCCACGAGCGTGTTCGTGCCCGACGACCGGTACAAGGGCGAAGTCGAGGACCGCTCGAAGGAGCACGCCACCGCGGCCGCGGCCGACGTGGACGCCCTCGACTGGCGTCCGGTGTGGATCGAGGAGTTCCTCGACTGGTGCGAGCGGCGGCGGGTCCCGGTCGACTTCGTCTCGACCCACACCTACCCGACCGACTACGCGTTCGACGTGAACGGCGTGGGCGTGCCGCTCTCGCGCTACGCCGACGCCACCCGCGACGACCTCACCCTCCTGCGCAAGCTCATCGCCGCCAGCGCGTTCCCCGACGCGGAAGTGCACATCACGGAGTGGTCGACCTCCCCGTCCTCGCGGGACCGCATGCACGACACGGTGTTCGCGGCCACCGCGATCACGCGCGCGTACCTCCAGTGCGCCCCGCTCGCCGAGTCGATCTCGTACTGGACGTTCACCGACGTCTTCGAGGAGGGCGGGGCCGGGATCGGGCCCTTCCACGGCGGGTTCGGCCTGGTGAACGAGCAGGGCATCCACAAGCCGACGTTCCACGCGTTCAGGATGCTGGGCGCCCTCGGCGACCGGCTGCTGCATTCGACGCCGCACGGCGCGGTGACCCGCGACAGCCGCACCGGCGCGGTGTCGGCCCTGTTCTGCAACTACCCCGAGGAGATGGGCACGGCGTCGGTCGGCTCGGCCGACTCGTACGAGGCGACGCGGCACCTGGCGGGGAAGGGTCCGAACCGGAGGGTGCGGCACGAGGTCGCCGGTCTGGAGCCGGGCGCGGTGTTCGTGGTCGAGGTCCTCGACTGGGAGCACGGGAACCCGGCCGAGGAGTGGCACCGGCTCGGGAGCCCGGTGAACCTCTCGCGGGAGGAGGCGCGGC
Source organism: Glycomyces terrestris (assembly GCF_003933745.1). Taxonomy (GTDB): domain Bacteria; phylum Actinomycetota; class Actinomycetes; order Mycobacteriales; family Micromonosporaceae; genus Glycomyces; species Glycomyces terrestris. The sequence goes on from NZ_RSEB01000001.1 coordinate 51,606, forward strand.
ACCTGGCGGCGGTCGCGGACGCGCTGCTGCGGTACACGGTGACCGTGCCCGAGTCGGGCGTGCTCGACCTCGATCTGGACCTGGCGCCGTGGGCAGTGGCGTCGGTGCGGCAGGCGGTCTGACGGTCCGGGCGGTCCCGGGCGGCGCGTGCCGCCCGGGACCGGCGCTCACTTGCAGCGGTGGCCGGTGATGCGCTGGAGGTTGCCCGAGTAGATGAGGTCGCGGTCCTCCTCGGTGATGTCGAGGTCGTCGACGATGCGGATCATCTCCCTGATGTACATCGGGCCGCCTTCGGGGTCGAAGGGGCAGTCGCTGGCGAACAGGACGTGCTCGGCGCCGAAGAACTCGAGGCCGCAGCGGGTGCCGATCGCCGAGCCGGAGAGGGCCGTGTCGGCGTAGAAGGAGCGGAAGTAGTCGATCGGCGGCCGGGAGAGGCCGTCGAGGACCTTCGCTGCCTCGCCGCCGTGGGTGCGGCTGCCGAACTGGTCGGCCCAGCCGAGGCGGATGCGGCCTTCGAGGAACGGGATCATCGCCCCCATGTGGTGGGTGACGACCGCGAGGTTGGGGTGGCGTTCGAGCAGGCCGCTGAAGACCATGCGGGACATGGCGACGCTGGTCTCGTACGGCCAGCCGAGGGCCCACCAGACCTCGTACTTGGAGGTCGCCTCGCCGGGGTAGTCGCTGGCGGCGGCCGAGCGGGCCGGGTGCATCCACACCGGGAGGTCGCGCCGGGCCATCTCGGCGAAGACGGGCGCGAAGCGCGGGTCGTCGAGGGGGACGCCGCCGACGTTGGTGAAGACCTGGACGCCGACCGCGCCGAGTTCGTCGAGGGCGTACCGCAGTTCGGCCATGGACGCCTCGGTGCTGTTGAGCGGCAGGGAGGCGACGAACGCGGGGAAGCGGGACGGGTGGCGCTCGACGAGGCCGCGCATCTCCTCGTTCGCGAGGCGGGCGAGGCGCCACGACTCGTCGGGGCCGGCGAGCATCTCGATCGGCGGCGAGGAGAGCGTGAGGACCTGCTGGTAGTCGGGGCCGAACTCGTCCATCATCCGCAGCCGGGACTCGACGTCGTGGAGGGCGGGGAGGTTGAGCCAGCGCTTGAGGGCCTTCGGGTCGGGCGCGAGTTCGCGCATGGCCTCGAAGTAGCGGGGCGGGAGGATGTGGCTGAACGCGTCGATCTTCAACGCGACTCCTTCGCGGTGTCGGGGACCCAGCCGGTGAGGCGGCGGTCGACGAATTGGACGAGGGCGACCGAGGCGAGCGCCACGGCGATGACGACCAGGAGGATCGCGAGGACGGCGGCGCCGTCGAAGCTCTTGCCGGCCTGGGTGACGATGCGGCCGAGGCCGGTGACGGCGATGAACATCTCGCCGTTGATCATCCCGGTGACGGCGCGGCCCATGCCGAGCCTGACGCCGGCGAGGATCGTGGGCGAGGCCGCCGGGAGGATGACGCGGGTGACGAGCTGCCATTCGTTCGCGCCGTAGGAGCGGGCCATCTCGACCAGGTGCGCGGGCACCTGCTCGACCGCGTCGGCGGTGGTGACGATCATGATGAACGCCGAGTACATGAAGACGACGGCCACGATGGACGACTGGCCGGGTCCGAGGACCGAGAAGAAGATCGGCGCGAAGACCAGCGCGGGCGCCGTCAGCAGCGCGTACACGTAGACGCCGAGGGCGGCCTTGACCCGCCGGTACCTGCCCATGGCGGTGCCGACGACGAGGCCGGCGGCGAGCGAGACGGCGAAGCCGAGGGCGAGGTTGCCGAGGCTGACCAGCAGGTTGCCGAGGATCTCGCCGTTCGCGGTCATCGCGGCGAGCGTCGCGACGACCTCGCTGAGCGGCGGGAAGAACGGGACGCCGGCGGCGCGGCCCACGACCTCCCACAGCACGGCGCCGGCGGCGAGGGAGACCAGGCCGAGCGGCAGCCGCCGGGCGCGGGGCTCGAACCGCGGTGCGGTGCGCGCCCGGGGCGGCGCGAGGGCGCTCACCGGACGGCCTGTTCGCTCGGGGCGGCGCGGTGCTCTTCGTGCATGTCGCGCAGGCGGTCCCACAGGTGGGCGGTGATCTCGACGTACTCGCGGGAGCGTTCGAGGCCGCCGACGTCGGAGGAGCGGGGCCGGTCGAGCGGGACGTCGACGATCTCGGCGATCTGGCCGGGCCGGGCGCTCATGAGGACGACGCGGTCGCCGAGCAGCACGGCCTCCTCCATGGAGTGGGTGATGAACACGACCGTGAGCCGGTTCGCCTCCCAGATCGCCAGGAGCTCCTCTTGGAGGAGGCGGCGGGTCTGCTCGTCGACGGCGCCGAAGGGCTCGTCCATGAGGAGCACCTGGGGTTCGACGGCGAGGGCGCGGGCGATGCCGACGCGCTGCTGCATGCCGCCGGAGAGCTCGCCGGGGCGCTTCGACTCGAAGCCGGCGAGGCCGACCTTCGCGATGAGGTCGCGGGCGCGCTCGGTGCGCTCGGCCTTGCCGACGCCCTTGAGGCGCAGGCCGAAGGCGACGTTGTCGAGCACGGTGGCCCACGGGAGGAGCGCGAAGTTCTGGAAGACCATGCTGCGGTCGGGTCCGGGGCCGCGCACGGGCCGGCCGCCGACGGTGATCTCCCCCGCGTCCCAGGTCTGGAGGCCGGCGATCATCTTGAGCATCGTGGTCTTGCCGCAGCCGCTGGGGCCGAGGACGGTGAGGAACTCGTCGTCGCGGACGGTGAGGTCGACGCCTCCGAGGGCTTGGACGGGCGCGCCGTCCTGGCCGGTGAAGGTCTTGCGGAGTCCGGAGATCTCGATCATCTGCGGGCCTTCCCTTGCTGGTGGGTGGACGCCCAGGGCGCGATGAGGCGTTCGAGCCGCTGCGCGAGGGCGATGAGGAGGAGGGATTCGATGAGGACGGCGGCGATCACGGCGTAGAGGCCGGCGGCGTTGAACGTGCCGCGGAACTGGAGGATGAGGCCGCCGAGGGCGAGCGAGACCATGAGGAGCTCGACGATGACCATGCCGGTGACGGCGCGGCCGAGGCCGAGGCGGATGCCGGTCATGATCGCCGGGAGCGCCCCGGGGATGAGCACGTCGCGCCACAGCTGCCGTTCGCTCGCGCCGAAGGAGCGGGCCATCTGGATGAGGCCCGGGTCGACCTGGCGCACGCCGGTCCTGACGTTCACCACGACCATGACGACCGCGAAGAGCGCTACGAGGATCACGCGCGAGAGCAGTCCGAACCCGACCGACATGATCAGGAGCGGGATGATCGCGGCCATCGGGGTGACGAGCAGGATGTTGAGGTAGACGTCGGTGAGGCGTTCGAGGAGCCGGAAGCGGCCGAGGAGGACGCCGAGCGGGACGCCGACGGCGACCGCGCAGGCGAAGCCGAGGAGGAGCGCCTGGTTGCTGACCCAGAGCGCGTCCCAGAACGCCGCGGTGCGCAGCAGGTCGGCGAACGCGGCCGCCGTCTCGGTGAACGTGGGGATGAGCAGGCCGCCCCAGAAGGTGCCGTAGACCTCCCACACCGCGGCGAAGACCGCGAAGGTCAGGAGGCGGTAGGAGCGGTCGGAGTCGAGGACGCGCTTCCAGCGCGGGGCGCGGGTCGGATACGCGGTCATGGCGCTACCCGAGGAAGGAGAGGTCGGCGACGTCGTCGGCGGAGAGCTCCCCGATGACCCCGGCTTCGGTGAAGAAGTCGATGGTGCCCTGGACGTTCTCCTCGGTGAGCGCGGCGGCGTCGAACAGTCCTTCGTCCACATAGGCTTGCGCGATCGCGTCGAGCACGGGGCCCGGCTCCTCCCCCAGGTACTCGACGGCCAGGTCGACGAGGTGGCCGGGGTCGGCGTTGATGCGCTCGTGGACGGCGACGAGCGCGTCGATGAACGCGTCGGCGGCCTCGGGCGCGTCGGCCAGGAAGCCGGTGTTGGCGTAGACGGTCTGCGGGTGGAGGTCGGGCAGCGCGGCGCCGAAGTCCACGAGCGGCTCGAGCTCGGTCTCGCCGGCGGCGGCCAGCGCGACCGCGTCGGCGACCTCGAGCGCGGTGGCGTCGATCTGGCCGGCCAGGAGCGCTTGGGCGCGCACGTCGGAGCCGCCGATGACGAGGTACTCGGGTTCGCCGGCGGTGCACTCGTCGGCGACCCAGTCGCGGACCATGGCGGTGGCGACGGCGCCTTCGCTGAAGATGCCGACGGGCCGATCGGCGAGGTCGTCGCACTCGTCGACGCCCGGCCGCCCGTAGACGGCCCACTGGTTGCCGATGACGTCGGCGACGATGCGGATCGGGGCGTCCTGCTCGATGGCGAGGAGGGCGGGGCTGGTGGCCTCGGCGGAGAAGGCGTAGTCGCCGCGCGCGAGGCCCTCGATGGCGAGTTCAGGTTCGGCGAGCTCGACGACGTCGACGTCGTAGCCCTGCTCGCGGACGGCGTCGACGGCGGCGAGCAGGGGCACGGTGGTCAGGTCGGGTTCGACGAGGGCGACGGTGAAGGCGTTGGGGTCGGTCCTGCCGCAGGCGGCGAGGCCGGCGGCGACGGCGAGCGCGGAGGCGGCCAGGGCGGCCCGGATTCTTCGGGAACGATTCCGATTCGATGGCGGTGAAGGGTCGGGGACGTTTCGGGTTGCGGGGGCGAGTTTCGTTGCTGACATTGGCATCACCTTCGGATATGGGAATGGATGCGGTGATGCCTACAATATCGGGATCGATCCCGATAGGTCAAGAGACTTCGCCAAGAGACTTCGCCAAGGGACTTCGCCCGGTGGGTCCGGTTCGGAAGGGATCGTCCGGCCGCGGGGGTCGCGGCCGGGGCCGGGATCAGCGGTGCGGCGCGGCGACCGAGTCGCGCACGACGAGCGAGGGGTCCGACAGCCGCGGCGCGGCCGGACGGTCCCCGCCGTCCGCGAGGAGCAGGTCCAGGGCGTCGGCGGCCAGGGCGTCGAAGGGCACGTTGACGCTGGTGAGCGGCACGCTCAGCCGCGCGGCGATGGGGGTGTCGGTGTACCCGACGATCGAGAGGCGCCCGGGCACGTCGACGCCGGCCCGCTGCGCGGCGAACATGACGCCGATCGCGAGGCTGTCGTTCGCGGTGAACACGGCGGTGGGCACGTCGGCGAGCGCGAGCAGGCGCCGGCCGACGTCGACGCCGGCGTCGATGCTGAAGTCGGAGTGGTGCACCAGCTCGGGCGGGACCGGGAGGCCGGCCTCCTCCATGGCCCGCCGGTACCCGGCCTCGCGGTTCTGGGAGCTGGAGGCGTACAAGGGCCCGCCGACGTAGGCGATGCGCCGGTGGCCGTGCTCGATGAGGTGGCGGGTGGCGAGCCCGCCGCCGGCGACGTCGTCGGTGAGGGCCGCGGGACCGGTCCCGTCGGTGCGCATGACCAGTGAGTACGGGACGCCCTGCTCCTGGAGTTCGAGGAGGAACGGGTCGGCGCCGTCCGTGCGGGCGGTGGTGAGGACGAACCCGTCGACGCGCTGCGCCAGGAGCAGCCGCCCGCGTTCGAGGGCCTTGCGCGGGTCGTCGTCGGTGGAGACGACGGCGGCCTGGTAGCCGCGGGCGGCGGCCTGCTCGACGACGGCCTCGTAGATCATGGCCATCGGGGTGTCGGTGAGCCGGGAGACGACGACGCCGATCAGGCCGGTGCGCTGGCGGCGCAGGTTGGCGGCCCAGGCGTTGGGCACGTAGCCGTGCTCGGCGGCGATCTGCCGCACCCGGTCGGCCTTGGGGCCCTTGACCGGCGCCTTCCGGTCCAGGGCCCGCGAGGCCGCGGACCGGCTGACGCCGGCGAGCGCGGCGATGTCGTTCAGGGTGAGCGCGCGGCGCGGCTTGGGGTCGTCCGTGGACATGGTCGCCTCCTAGATCGGGATCGATCCCGATTCTAGGCGGATCGGGGTGCGCGCCGTCCGGTCAGGTCGGGAACCGGCCGGCCGGCGGCGGGTTCAGGGCCCGCCGAGCCGCGCGGCTTCGGGGACGCCGCAGGCGGCGTAGCCGCGGAGCGCGCGGTCGCGGTGGCGGCGGGCGGCGGCGGGGTCGCCGTCGCGGTGGTGGGCGTCGGCGAGGCCGTGGTGGGCCCGTGCGAGTTCGTAGGCGTCCTCGTGGGCCTCTGCTTGGGCGGCCGCTCGGCGGTGGTGGTCGAGGGCCTCCTTCGCGCGGCCGGAGGCGGTGAGGGCGCGGCCGAGGCCGTTGCGGGCCACGCGTTCGAGCGAGCGGTCGGCGAGGTCCTCGGCCCAGGCGAGGGCCTGCTCGAAGCGCTCGGTCGCCTCGGGGAGGCGGCCGAGCCGCAGGAGGTCCTCGCCGAGTTCGATGAGCGTCGCGGTCGTCCCGGCGGGGACGTCCTCGCGCTGGAGGGCTTCGAGGCAGGCGCGGTGCAGCTCCGCGGCCCCGGCCGCGTCGCCGCGCTCGCGCCGCAGGCCGGCGCGGAAGACCTCGAGGCGCGTGCGGTTGTGGAGGTCGCCGGGGGCGAGCCGTGCCTCGGCGTCGCGCAGGCGCCGCTCGGCCTCGTCGAGCCGGCCGAGGCGGATCAGCGGCGTGATCATGTTGAGGCCGACGATCGCGACCGCCGCGGGATCGGCGGACGTCGCGGCCAGCGCCAGGGCCCGCTCGTACACGGCGAGCGCGTCGCTGAACCGGCCGGAGCGGCTGTGCAGGACGCCGATGTTGGCGAGGGTGAGGCCGGCGTCGCCGGACTCGCCGAGGTCGAGCTTGAGTTCGACGGCGCGTTCGAGGTGCGCGATCGACTCCCGCAGCCGGCCTTCGGTCCCCAGCTGCCGGCCGAGGTATCCGAGGGCGTACGCCTCCTTCCAGGCGTCGCCGAGGGCGCGGGCGGCGGCGAGCCCGATCGCGTTGACGGCCGCGTGGGCGCTGGGGTCGCGGTCGTAGGGGAAGAACCCGCCGAACGCGCACGCGAGGTGCCATGCGGGTTCGGCGAGGCCGGCGCGCTCGGCCGCGGCGGCGGCCGACTCCAGGTTGCCGCGCTCGGTGCGGAACCAGGCCAGGGCCGTCTCGCGGTCGGCGAAGCCGGGCCGGCCGGCGTCGTACCGGGCGGCGCCGGCGGCGAAGCGGGCGACCTCGGGGACCACGCGCGCGGCGGCCCGGTACGCGAAATGGAGGTAGGTCTCGAGCAGCCGGGCGAAGGCCGCGTCGCGGTCGGGCGCGGACTCCTCCGCGGCCGCGAGCCGGGAGGCGTGGAGCCGCACCAGGTCGTGGAGCCGGTAGCGGCCGGGGGCGCGGGTCTCGAGGAGGTGGACGTCCACGAGGGACTCCAGCAGGGCCGCGGCCTCGCCGGTGCCGGTGCCGCCGAGCGCGGCGGCGGCGTGGACGTCGGCGTCGTCGCCGGGGACGAGCGCGAGGCGGCGCAGCAGCCGCCGCTGGTCGGCGTCGAGTTCGCGGCAGGAGGCGTGCAGGGCCGCGGTGACGCCGCGGTGGCCGATGTCGAACTCGGCGAGGAGCCGGTCCTCGTCGTCGAGGCGGCGCAGCAGGTCGTCGGTGCTCCATAGTGGACGGCTGCGCAGCCGTCCGGCGGCGAGCTCCATCGCCAGGGGCAGGCGCCCGCAGCGTTCGGCGATCGCGGCGGCCTCGGCCGGGGCGAGGCGGCCGGGGAGGATCGCGCCGAGCATCGCGGCGGCCTCGGCCGGCGGCGGCGGTTCCAGCGGCACCGAGTGCACGCCTTCGAGCAGGGAGAGGTCGTGGCGGCTCGTGGCGAGGACGAGGCTGCTGGGGGTGCCCGGCAGGAGCGCCTCCACCTGTGCCGCGTTCGCGGCGTTGTCGAGGACGAGGAGGACGCGGCGGTCGGCGAGGACGCTGCGGTAGCGGGCGGTGAGCTCGTCGGGGTCCGTCGGGAGCGGCCGGTCGTCCGCGCCGAGGCCGCGCAGGACGCGGGTCAGCACCGACGCGGTGCTCAGCGGCGGCGCGGACGGCGTGAAGCCGCGGAGGTCCACGAACAGCTGCCCGTCCGGGCAGCGCTCGGCGAGGGCGGCGGCCGCGTGGACCGCGAGCGCGGTCTTGCCCACGCCGGCCATGCCGTGGACGGCGATGACGGTGGCGCCGCGGTCGATCGCGCCGAAGACCGAGTCGAGGTGGTGCGCGCGGCCGGTGAACGAGGCGAGGGTCCGCGGCAGTTCGCGCGGAACCGCGGCGGCCTCCGCGGGGGCCCCGGTCAGGCGCGTGCGGCCGTCCGGTCCGAGTTCGAGCGCCTCGGCGAGGAGGCGCAGGGTCCGCGGCTGCGGCCGCACCCTGCCGAGCTCGATGTCCCGGATCGTGCGCGTGCTCAGACCGGACTTGAGGGCGAGCTCCTCCTGGGTCAGCAGCGCTTGGAGCCGAAGCGACCTGAGGCTTCGCAGGGCATCGGACGCTCGGTCGGCCATGCCGCCATGGTAGTTGCCGCCGCGGCGGCCCGACGCGGCGAGCACCCGCCGGAGGGACGCGGCGGCGGGGGGCGCGTACGCCGCCTCCGCTGATCCTGCCGGTGTCCTGCCGGTTGCGCACCTTGAGGTTCGGGCGCGGGCCGGGGAGGCTGGGTCGGTCGGCGCGAGCCGGCGCCGATCCCCGCTCCCGCCTACCGGTCCGCCGGCGCGCCGGAGCCCGTCGCGAGAGGACGTCATGACCGAGGTTCGCTGGCTGATCCGGCCGGCGCGATCCGAGCACGTGATCATCACCGCCCCGGACGCCACGGTGGGCACCGGTGCCGCGGTGGAGCGGTTGGAGGCGGCGCTGTCCGGGTTCGCCGGGGTGAGGCCGGCGTGGTTCGCTGCGCTTGAGCGCCTTGGGTACTGGTGGTATCCGATCTGCATGGTCGCGACCGCGGTGGTGTTCGCCGCGGCGGCGCCTGACGGCCGCTGGATGAGCGTCGCCTCCGGGCTCGGCGTGGGCGTGGCGGTCGCGGTCGTCACCGGCGGTGCGCTCACCTCGGTCGCGCACCTCCAGGCCCGCCTGCGGAGCGGGCGCACCGCCGAGCAGGCGATCGCCGAGGTCGCCGCGCTGGCCCGCCCGGCCGGCGGCGTCGCCGACCGCGTGGAGGCGATCCTCGCCCGGGACCCGGCGCGCGAGCACGAGGTGCACCGGATCGCTTGGGAGGCGGCGGGAGTCGGCCGCCCGAACCGCCGGGCCGCCGAGGACGCGCTCGACGAGCTGTGGCGGCGCGCCGACCCCGCGGCGGCGGCCGAGCGGGCGGCGAGGCTTCGGGAGGTCGAGGCGTCGCTCCAGGCGTACCGGCGCGAGCGCGAGCGGTGATGCGGGACCGGACGCGCACCTGGTGGTGGCTGGTGCTCATCGGCGCCGTGCCGGCGGCGATGGCCGCCGCGGCGGGCGCGATGGTGTGGTTCACGGTGTACGCGTTCACGGTCTCGCCCGTGACTGCGGTGCGGATAGCGGCCGCGTTCACGCCGCCGGCGGCCGTCCTGGGCCTGGGGCTGTGGATGCTGGTCGCACCGGTCGACCGCCCGGTCGCGGGAGTCGCGGTGGCCGAGCGCGACGAGCCGGAGCTGTGGGCGCTGGTGCGCCGGCTCGCGGCCGCCGCGGGAACCGCGCCGCCGCACCAGATCCGCGTGACCGCGGACGCCGACGCCGCCGTCAGGGAGGACACCCGGCTGCTCGGGCTGGTCGCGACGCGGCGGCACCTGTTCGTCGGCGCGCCGCTCGTCGCCGCGCTGCGCGCGGGCGAGTTCGCCGCGGTGCTCACGCACGAGTTCGCGCACTACGCCAACCGCGACACCCGGTTCGCGGGCGCCGCCTACCGGAGCCGCCGCGCCTTCGCGCGGACGGTGGCGGCCGCCGAGCACGGCGACCCGCTCCAGCGGGCGGTGCGGTTCCTGCTGCGGCCCTACGGACTGCTGGTGCTCCGCGCGTCGGCGTCGCTGAGCAGGCGGCAGGAGCGGGCGGCCGACGAGGCGGCGGCGCGGGCCACCGGTTCGGCGAACACGGCCGCGGCGCTGCGCGAGCTCGCCCCGATCGCCCGGTCGTGGGCCGTGTTCCGCCGCGACCACCTGCTGGCCGGCTGGGACGCCGGCTGCCTGCCCGCGGACGCGTTCACCGGCTACGCCCGGCTGCGGGCCTCGCTCGAAGACGAACTGGAGCGGCTCCGCGCCGCCCCGCCCGCGGGCGGCGAACCGTTCGACACGCACCCGCCGCTGGACGAGCGGATCGCCGCCGTCGCCGCGCTCGGGGCTCCCGGCCGGGTCCCGGTTCCGGCCGGGCCCGCGCTCGGACTGCTGCGCGACCCGGCCCGGCTGCTCGACGCCGCCCTGCTCGACGCGCTCGGGCCGGAGGCGCACGCGAAGCGCCGCGTCCCGTGGGCCGAGCTCATCCGGGAAGGGGCCCTCGCCGCCCTGACCGCGGACGCCGGGGCGGTCCTCGCCGCCGCGGCCGCCGCGACCGGCCGCCCGCCGGCGCCGGAGGCGCTGCTCGACGCGCTCGACGCCGGGCTGCTGCTCGAACTCGGCGCCGACCCGGCCGCGGCGCCGCCGCTGCCGGACCCGCCCCGCGTGCGGCGCGAACGGGCCCGGCTGTCCGTCCGCAAGGGATTGCACGGGGCCGTGGTCCTCGCCCTCGACGCCGCGGGCGCCGTGTCCTGGCGCGAGTCCTGGCCCGGGCCCGGGGCCGCCGTGATGGACGAGCGCCTCCGGGCGGCCCTCCCTGATCTGGTCGACGCCGCCGTCGCCGATCCCCCGCGCACCGCGCCCCTGCGGGCGCTCCTCGAATCGATCCGACCACCCGCTGAAAGGCCGCACCATGGCACTGCTGCTGAAGACCAAGACCCGCGTCCTGATGGCGATGCGCAAGGACGCCAAGCACCGCGGCCTGTCGTTCGCGACGTACATGGAGGTCGTGACCGCCCCTGAGATGATCGAACTCATCCGCGGGGTCGACCCGACCGCCAACCCGGCCGAGATCGTGCCCGGCCTGCCTGACATCCCCGCCGTCGACGTCACCCGGTTCGGCCTGCCGCCGATCGAGGCGCTGAGCACGGACCTGAGCCTGCCCGTCCCGGTGCTCGCCGCGGCCGTCGGCGCCGCCCGGGCCGGCGACTGGCGGCCCGCCGCGGACCTGCTCGAACGCAGCTACGGCGACTGGGCGATGCGCGCCGCCGCCGTCCACGCCCTCGGCGAGGCCGCGGCCGACGACGCGCGCTGGCTCGGCGCGTGGCGCGCCGCGGCCGGCGAGAACCGGCACCTGGCCGCCGTCGACGCCCACGGACTGCTCTGGCTCGCATGGAAGCTGCGCGGCAGCGCCCAGCCGGACCAGACCGCCGCCGCTCAGCACGAGGCGTTCTATTCGACGCTCGAACGCTCCGAGGCCGCCGCGCACCACGCGAGCCGGCTCGCGCCGGAGGACCCGACGCCGTGGTTCACGCTCGTGACGCTGGCGCGCGGCCGCGGCTACGACGCCGAGACGTTCGCGTCCGTCTGGCGCGAGCTCCAGGCCCGCGACCCGCTGCACCGGGCCGGCCACGAGTTCGCCGCCATGTACCTGTCCCCGGAGGACGGACCGGGCTCGTACGATCCGCTGTTCGCGTTCGCCGAGCGCGCCGCCGCCGCGTCCCCCTCACTGGCGTTCCTGGTCCTCCAGGCGGCGGTCGACTACGAGGACCGCGACGAGGCGATCTGGCGCGACGCCCGGGTGCTGCACGCGCTCGAGACCGTCCTGCACCGGCTCTCGACCCCCGCCGGCGCGAGCGGCGTGTTCGCCAACGGCGACCGGCACTGGGCGGCGTACGCGCTCGTCAGCGCCGGCCGCGGCGCGGCCGCGATCCCGCTGTTCGCGCAGCTCGGCACCGACGTCTCGGCCCGCCCCTGGCAGGACTACAACGACGCGGCAATCGCGGTCTTCGACAGCTTCCGGCGGCGGGCCTGCGCGGCGGCGTGAACCGCCCCCGCCTCCCGGCCCGCTGTCACGAAGCGGCCCAACCTGACGCGAGGAAGTCCAGGGAGCGGCCGACCTCCGGCACGCTCGCGGGGTGGTTGAGGTGGCCGTGGGTCATGCCGGCGGCCACATAGGACTCGACCGCGACGCCGGCCTCCGCCAGCTGGCGCTCGAACAGCTCCGCCGAGGGCCGCAGGTCATCGTACTCGGAGACGACGATCCGCGCGGGAGGCAGGCCGTCGAGGCGGCCCGCCCCCGGCAGGGCGTCCGGCGGGAGGTCGCTGGTGCGCCCGACGTAGTTCCGGACGGCCCACTCGAGGCCGAGCGGGTCGAACCGCCACGGGACGGCGGTCATCTCCGCGCTCAGGGACGGCGTCAGGGCCGGGACGGGGAAGTGCATCCACGGATAGGCGAGCAGGAGCGCCTCGGGCAGGCGCTCCCCCTCGTCGCGCAGCCGCATCGCGGCCGCGGCCGCCAGCGCGCCCTCGGCGCTGGCGCCGCCGATCGCGCGCGGGAGGCCGCGGTGGGGCTCCCGGTCGCTCCACCAGTTCCAGGCCGCGTGGACGTCGTCGATCGGCACGGGGTGCCGGACGCCGTCCCGGGCGAGGCGGTAGTCGACCGAGACGACCGCGACCCGCGCCCGGCGCGCGAGTTCCATGCTCACCATGTGGCCTTCGAGCATGTCGAGGTCGCCGGAGAGGAAGCCGCCGCCGTGGGCCCACAGGAGGGACCCGGCGAGGGGTCCCTCGGGGGTGTAGGTTCGCAGTCCGATCGGGCCGTGCGGCCCGTCGATCGCGGTGTCCTCCACGGCGACTCCGGTGGCGTCCACGGGGCGGGCGCTCGCGGTGTACCGGTCGATGAACGGGCCGATCATCTCGCCGCGCTCGGTCTCGGGGACGGCCGCGGTCGCCCGCTCCCATGCCGCGTGCATCTCGGTGAAGTATTCGTCGACCGGCACGGCCGCCTCCTCGTCTGTCAGGTTCGAAGCGATTCTGCCTCATGCTTTACCGGGTTCTGGCATCGGCGGCGCCGGACCCGCGGGTCCGGCGCCGGCCGCTCGGTCAGGCCTCGGCCGGGGCGTCCGGTCCGGCGGCGCGGGTCCGGTAGGTGAGCACGACGACACCGCTGCCGCGCGCGTGGCTGCTCTGGAGTTCCAGCGGCGTCCTCGGGTTCTCGGTGAACGAGCCGAGCGGCGCGCCGACCAGGAGCGGGTGCACGGCGAGCCGGAGCACGTCCAGCAGGCCGTGCTCGAGCAGGGTGTGGCTCAGCCGGCCGTGGCCGAACAGCACGAGGTCCTTCCCGCCCTCCTCCTTGAGCCGGGTGACCTCCTTGACGACGTCGCCGCGGACGATGACCGAGTTGTTCCAGTCGGCCTGGTCGAGCGTGGAGGAGAACACGTACTTGCGGATGCCGTTGACGGCGTCGGCGAACGGGCCGGTCTGGCCGGGCCAGCGCCAGGAGAGGTCGTCGTAGGTGCCGCGGCCGAGGAGCATCGCGTCGGCGCCGCCGAGCAGCGCGGCCGCCTCCTCGGTGAACTCCTCGTCGAAGTAGGGCAGGGCCCACGAGCCGGGGTCGTTGACGACGCCGTCGGCGGAGATGAGCGTGGACTCGATGATGGTGCGCATGCGCTGCCTTTCTCTGGTGGTGTCCTGCCGCGTCGGTGCGGCACTGGTATGGACCGGGGCCGGGCGGGAAAGGAATCGCGGGCGGCGCGGAATCTCGCCGCCGCGCGATGCTTTTCGGCCGTGCGGGCGGTCTACATGTCAGGACCCGTGTCCCGCGCCCGCAGCGCGGGCGGGCGCGGGGTGTCGGACGATGGGGAGGACGATGAGGAGGACGACGTCGAGCATGACGGTGCCCGTGGCGGACGAGTTCAGCGACCGGGCCGAGCCGTTCCGGGCGGAGCTGCTCGCCCACTGCTACCGGATGACCGGTTCGGTGCAGGACGCGGAGGACCTGGTGCAGGAGACGTACCTGCGGGCGTGGCGGGCGTACGGCCGATTCGAGCACCGCTCGTCGGTGCGCACCTGGCTCTACCGGATCGCGACGAACGCGTGCCTGACCGCGCTGGAGCACCGCCGCCGCCGCGTGCTCCCGTCGGGGTTCGGTCCGTCGAGCGCGGACCCCTTGGGGGCGTTCGCGACCGCTGACCCGGGCGGGCGGTGGGTCGAGCCGCTGCCGGAGGCGGTGCTCGGGGAGGCGGGCGACCCGGCCGCGATCATGGTCGAGCGGGAGAGCGTCCGCCTGGCCCTGGTCGCGAGCCTTCAGCTCCTGTCGCCGCGGCAGCGGGCGGTGCTGATCCTGCGCGACGTGCTCGCCTGGCCGGCCGCGCAGGTCGCCGAGGCCCTGGAGATGAACGTCGGCGCGGTGAAGAGCCTGCTCCAGCGCGCCCGCCGGCGGCTGGAGGAGGCGGGCCCGGAGCCGGGCGACGTCCTCGAACCGAGCCATCCGCAGGCCCGGCGCCTGGTCCGGGAGTACATGGACGCCTTCGAGCGGGCCGATCCGGCGGCGTTCGAGCGCCTCCTGCGCGAGGACGCCGTGCTGGAGACGACCGGGCCCGCGAGGTGGTTCGAGGGGCGGCGCGCCTGCGTGCCCTATCTCGGCCGGGTCGCGGCGGGGCCGGGCGAGTGGCGCATCCTCGCCACCGCGGCGAACGGTCAGCCCGCCCTGGCCTCCTACCGCCGCGACGGCGACCGGGGCTATCGCGGGCTCGGCATCGGCGTGCTGACCGTGACCGCCACCGGGATCTCCCGGGTCAGCGTCTTCGCGGACCCGGCGCTGCTGGCGCGCTGCGGCCTGCCGCTCGCGCTGCCCGCGTGAGGGTCCCGGTCAGTCCGCGTCGAGCGGGTGGTCGACCCAGACGTTCGGTTCGACGTAGCAGCCCAGGTCGAGGTCGCGGTTGACCAGCAGCGGCGCGAGCCCGCCGGGGACGGCGACGAGGCCGTCGCGGTCGAGCGGCAGGCCCGTCCAGGCGCGCCACCGCTCCAGGCCGGCGGTGATCGTCGTCGACCGGTAGGCGACGCCGCGCAGCCGGCCCCCGGCTCGGACGTGCGTCCGCAGCCACGGGTCTTGGGGCAGGCCGTCGTCGCGGCGGCGGGCGGCGTACTCGTCCATTGCCGCCCAGGGCTCGTTCGCCTTGAGCGGCGGGCGCAGGGGGGCGATGAGCCGGCGGAAGCCGCGCTCGCGGGCCAGGGCGCGCATGCCCGCCAGCACGAGGCGGGAGACGCCCTGCCGCGCCGCGCGCGGGTGCACGACGATCTCCAGGGCGCACAGCGTGTCGGGGGTGCGCTCCTCCAGGAGGTCGTCGATCGACCAGAGGACGGCCTGCTCCCATCCGCCGTCGGGGAACGGGTCGCGCCCTTCGACGCCGGCGTCGAGGGGGACCGTCAGGCCCCGGGCGAGGACCGCTCCCCCGTCGTCGACGACCGCGACGCTGAGGTCGCTCCAGTGGCGCAGGATGCGCGTGCGGGTGACGACCTGGCCGGTCAGGTGCCCGGCCATGAACGCGCCGGCGTCCTCGGGGTACGGGACGGCCATCGCGGCCTCGGCGATGGCGGCTGAGGTGTGCAGGGGGACGGCTTTCACGCGGGTCATTCAAACACGTGCGCCGCGGGCCGGTCGCGGCCGCGGCGGATCGGGGTGGGAGGAGCGTGGCGGGGTGCGGGGAGCGCGGCGGGGCGCGGGTGCGCGGCCGGGTGCGCTCGGCGTGGAGGCGGTGGTCACGTCGGCGGCCATGGCGCGGCCGCGGCCCCTCGCGTACCGTTGAGCCCACCCAGAAACTCCAGTAGAACAGCACGTCAGGGGATTCCCAGGCGCAAGGGAACCGGTGCCCGATCCGGTTCACCGTCACGGCTCTCCTTCTCGCGTCGCATGTCCGACCGTCCTGCCGCCGAGCGCGGCGGCGGGGTCGAGCTGCGGCGCAGAGGGAGGCGGGCCGCTGGCGGCGCGGACGAGGACCCTGTGATGCCCGAGCACGGCGACCGGCGCCCCGAGCGCGATCCCGACGAGTTCGAGCGTCTGCGTCCGCTGCTCCGCGAGCTCGCGCAGCGCGATGCCGACGACCCTGAGCGGCGGCGCTGCTTCGACCGCCTCGTCACCGGCCACCTGCCGCTGGTCGAGCACGCCGTCCGGCGGTACGCGGGCGAGGGGGCCAGCCCCCGGGACCTGCTGGAGGTGGGCGTCATCGCCCTCGTCTCCGCGATCGAGCGGTTCGATCCCGACACCGGGGGCGACTTCCTGCTCTTCGCGATCCCCCTCGTCGTCGGGGAGATGCGGCGCTGCGTTCGCGACACCGCGTGGCCCGAGCGCACCCCGCCGCCGCTGCCGAGCCCTCGGGACGGCGGCGGCGGCGAGCCGGCGCCGCGCCCGACGTTCGCGGCGGCGCTCGCGGCGCGGCTGGGGGTCGACCGGACGCAGGTGGCCGAGCTGGTCGCCGCCTGGGAGGCGGCCCAGGACTCCTCGCCCGCGCCAGAGGCCGATCCGCGCACGTGACGCGACCGGCGCGAGCGCGGCCGGACGCGGCGCAGCGCCGGCCGGGGACGGCCCCGGCCGGCGCTGCCACCGGTCTTTCGTGCGTCGTCGGCGCCGCTCGATGCCGCTAGGCCCGGCGGCGCTCCTCGCTCGGTCGTGCCGTGCGTTCGTCCTCGACGCGTTCGTAGTCGGGGCGGTCCTCGTTCAGGAGCTCCCGGTCGACGTCCGTCTCGTTGCGGTCGGCGGCGGGGACGCGCGGCTCGGCGGTGAGGGCCGGGCCGCGGCCGGGGCCGCCGTCCGCGTCGAGCAGGCGCCCGGCCTCGGTGGCGTGGGCGGCGTCGACGAGCAGGTCGTAGCTGTCGGCGCGGAGCTCGCCCACCGACGAGAAGTCGCGGCGGCCGCCGGTGAGCGCGTGGGCGACCAGCCCGACGATCGCGCCCGCGATCGCGCCGAGGAGCGCGCCGTAGAGGGCGAGCAGCAGCCCGGCGATGAGCGGGTCGACCCAGTTGAACAGGCCGAACAGCCAGCCCAGCACCGCGCCCAGCAGCGCACCGGAGACCGCGCCCTGCCCGGCCGCCCCGGCCATCGTCATGCGGCCGGTGACCCGTTCGACGGTGGTGAGGCCGCGGCCCACGATCGCCGTGCGCTCCACCGGGAACCCGGAGTCGGAAAGGTGGTCGACCGCTCGCTCGGCCCCGGCGTAGTCGGCGTAGGTGCCGACCAGGACCTGGCCGGCGCCGGCGAATCCCTCGGCGCTTCCCTCGTGATGTCGACTCATTGCGCACCATCCTTCGTCGCTTGTGGTCGCTGTACCACCGGGCTTCCCCGCCGTCGGAACCGGGAAACCCTCACGGCGCCGCCTGCGGACCCGGGCGGTTCAGCCGACCCAGAGGAGCAGGACGGCGAGGCTCGCGGCGGCGCCGGCGAAGCAGGCCGCGGCGAGGGCCGGGCTCGGCGGGGCGGTGCCGGCGTGGCCGCTCAGCATCGACTGGAGCTGTTCGCGCAGTTCGGTGTTGAAGGCCAGTCCGGCGGCGAGGATCAGGGCCGAGGGCAGCGCGTAGAGCAACGTGTAGCCGGCGAGGACGGCGATCGCGGCGGGGGCCGGGACGTCGGCGTCGATGAGCCGCTCGACGGCGAGGACGAGCGGGAAGGCGTTGGGCAGGTCGCCGATCGTGGCGAGCACGCCGAACGGGAGGGCGCTCCAGGCGTTCACCCACGCGGGCAGCGTGCGGCCCCGGCGTTCCCGCGGCCGGAGCCGGCGCACGCCCATGACGACCAGGACGAGTGCCAAGGCGGCGAACAGGAGGCGGCGCAGCCACAGCGTGAACCCGTCCAGGACGGTGTCGGCGAACGACAGGCCGAAGTAGAGCATGAGCGCGAAGGCCAGGAACGAGGCCGCCGCCCCGAGCATGAACGCCCAGCCGGTCGGCGCGGGGCGCTTGGCGCCGAGCAGGATCACGATGACGATCCAGATCGTGGCGGCGTTGACCGAGTCGAGCAGCGCCAGGCCCGTCAGCGCCCACAGCAGTCCGCCGGTCACCGGGGACCCCGTTCCCCGGCGCGCCTTCGCAGGCCCATGCGCGATCCTCCCCGGTCGTCGCGGCACCCGCGTGCCGCGGGCGGCCCGCGCCGCCCCGACCGCACAGTACCCGGCCCGGGGTTCCGCGCAGGCGGCCGCCGATCGGTTCGCGCCGGCGCATGGTGCCTGGTGACGGCGCACACGAATCGGTATAGTCTGGACACAGTGACCGCGCGATGCGACGAGGCGATGCCCATGACCAGGGAACACCCCGCCGACGAGGAGGACTTCACGGTGCTCCACGCGCGGCTTCGGGAGCTCAGCGCGCTCCCGCCCGACAGCGGGGACCGCGACCGTCTCCGCAAAGAGGTCCTGCACGAGTGCGGACCGCTGACCAGGCACATCGCCGAACGCTTCGCCCTCCGCGACGGCGGTGACGCGGCGGCCGTGATGCCCGTCGCCGAAGCCGCGATGGGCCGCGCCGTGGACGGCTACCGGCCCGGCGCCTGCGGCGACTTCCTCACCTTCGCGCTGCCCGCGGTCCTGGGCGAGGTGCGCCGCCACGTCCGCGACACCGCCTGGCCGCGCCGCAGCCCCGGCGAGCGCAGGGTGGGCGACGCGGCGTGCGAGGCGCGGCCGCCGCGCACGCTGCCGTCGCCGGTCGCGGAGCGGTCGAGCCGGAAGGTCATCGACGCGATCCGCTCCGACGAGCTCGGAAGCCGGCTCAGGACCGAGCCCCGCGTGCTCGCCGCGGCGATGGCCGAGCTGCCCGAACCGGCCCGGCGGCTCTTGGAGCTGCGGTTCGTCGAAGGCCGCTCCACCGTCCAGATCGGCGAGATCACCGGCACCCCGCAGATGCACGTCACCGAGCAGGTCGACCAGGCCCTCCGCGAACTGCGCGCCCGGCTCGCGGCGGCGGACGCCGCGCAGCGCGCCGACCGCTGAACGGCGCGCCTCAACGGTGCAGGCGGCTCGCGACCGCCTCGCGCAGCCGCGGACACCGCTCGACCGGGTGGTCGCTCGGGCAGGTGAGCACGTGGTCGAGGAAGTCGGCCGCCGCCGAGAGCCGCTCGATCTGCGCCCGGACCCGCTCGAGCGCGGACCGGGCGGCGGGCCGCCAGTCCTCGCCGGAGTCCGGACCGTGGAGGAGGCGGGCGATCTCGTCGAGGCTCATCGCGCCGCCGTCCTGCATGGACCTGACCACGGCGAGCCGGTGCAGTTCATCGGGGCCGTACTGCCGCTGCCCGAGGCGGCGCGCCGCCGGCGCCACGAGACCCCGCTCGTCCCAATAGCGCAGCGTCGCCACCGAGACGCCGAGCCGACTCGCCGCGGTCCCGATCGGCACCAGATTCTCGTCGTCCATCCCGCCATTTGACCTCAAGCCGACTTGAGGCCGCACCATTGCCGCATGGTGTTTTCGATAACGATTTTCAATAAACGGCGGTGGCGCGCATGAGCGCCCCGGCCACGGCCGCACCGGTCCGCGAGCTGATCCGACCGGTGCGCGGCAGGATCCTGGCCGGGTCAGCCCTCGCGTTCGCCGGCTCGGCGCTCGGCCTGCTCCCCTACGCGGCGATCGCCGAGATCGCCCGGCTGCTGCTGCAAGGCGGCGGCACCGCGGCGGTCTGGACCTGGGCGGCGGCCGGCGCCGGGGGCGTCGCGGCACGGCTCGGCCTCCTGGTCACCGCCGGCCTCATCACCCACTACGCCGACGCGGACCTCCAGCGCCTCCTGCGACTGCGCCTCGCACGGCACCTGGCGACGGTGCCGCTCGGCTGGTTCTCCGGGCGCGGCTCCGGAGCGCTGAAGAAGGCCATGGACGACGACATCGAGGACATGCACCACCTCGTCGCCCACGCCGCGCTCGACATGGCCGGCGCGCTCGGCCTGCCGCTGGCCGCCGTCGTGTACCTGGCCGCCGTCGACTGGCGGATGACGCTGGTGACGCTGGCGCTGCTGCCGATCGCGACGATCACGATCGGCCGGTCGCACCGCACGATGCCCGAGCGCATGGCCGAACTGAACGCCGCCCAGCAGCGGATCAACAACGCCGTCGTCGAGTACGTCGACGGCATCCAGGTCGTCAAGGCGTACGGGAGCCGCGACCGCCGCCACGCGCGCTTCGCCGAAGCGGTGGACGACTTCTGCGACACACTCGCGCGCTGGACCGCCGAAGCCGGGCGGGCCATGTTCGCCACGCTGGCGATCCTCTCCCCGCCGGCGGTCCTGCTCGTCGTGGCCGGCACCGGCACCGCGCTCGTCGCCGCGGGCGCCCTCGACCCGGTCGACCTGCTGCCCTTCCTCCTGGTCGGCGTCGGGCTGCCGGCGCCGTTCATGACCCTGCTCCAGGGCACACAGCTGCTGCGCAAGGCCCAGGCCGCCGCGGCGCACGTCGGCCGGGTGCTCGCCGAACCGCCGCTGCCGGCCCCGGCCGCGCCGACGCGGCCCGGGCACTCCGGCGTCGACTTCGCCGACGTCACCTTCGCGTACGGCGGCGACCCCGTGCTCCGCGGCGTCTCGTTCAGCTGCCCGGCCGGAACGACCACCGCGCTCGTCGGCCCTTCGGGTTCCGGCAAGAGCACGCTGCTGCGGCTGGTGCCGCGCTTCTTCGACCCCTCGGGCGGCGCGGTGCGCATCGGCGGCGCCGACGTCCGCGACATCGACCCGGCGGCGCTCCTGCGCAGCGTCGCGATCGTCTTCCAGGACGCGATCCTGGTGCGCGACACCGTCAGGGAGAACATCCGCCTCGGCGACCCGGACGCGGGCGACGCCGACGTCGAGGCCGCCGCGCGGGCCGCGCACCTGCACGACGCGATCACCGCCCTGCCGGACGGGTACGACACCGTCGTCGAGGCCCGCGGCGGGGCGCTGTCGGGGGGCGAGCGCCAGCGGCTGACCATCGCCCGGGCGCTGCTCCAGGACGCGCCGATCGTGCTGCTCGACGAGGCGACGGCCCACGTCGATCCGGAGAACGAAACGGCCGTCCGGGATTCGCTGTCCCGGCTCACGGCGGGCCGCACAGTGATCGTCATCGCGCACCGCCTCCACACGGTCGCCGCAGCCGACCGGATCGTGGTCCTCGAGGCCGGGCGCGTCCGCGAGTCCGGCACCCACCGGGAGCTGCTCGCCTCGGACGGCGCGTACGCGCGCGCCTGGCACTTCCAGCACGGAACGGAGACCGTCCGATGATCGAGCGACTGCTGCGGCTATGGCCGCACGAGGCCGAGATGCGGCGGCTGACCGCCGGTTACGCCGTGGCGGGCGCGCTCCAGGGCGCGCTGCTGCTTTCGCTGGTGCCGCTGCTGCGCGCGCTGCTCGCCGAGCCCGTGAAGGCAGGCGAGGCGGCCGGATGGCTCGGGCTCGTCCTCGGACTCGGCGCCGTGTACCTGGCGGCGCAGGCGCGGATCAAGGCGATCGGGTACCGGACCGCGAACCGGGTCATGCGCGATCTCCAGCACCGCATGGGCGAGCACCTGCGGCTGCTGCCGCTCGGATGGTTCGTCGGCAACGCCTCCGGCCGGCTCGCCCGCACCGTCGCGCAGTCGACACCCTCGGCGGCCGGCACCGTCTCGCACCTCTGGCCGGAGCTGGTGTCCGCCGTGGCGACGCCGTTGACCGTCGTGGTCGGGGTGTTCGCGGTCGACTGGCGCATGGGTCTGGCGTTCCTGGCGGCGGTGCCGCTGGCGGTGGGGGTGCTGCGCCGGTCGGGCCCGGTGGTGCGGGAGACGCAGGCGGCGATGGACGCGGCCTCGGCCGAGGCCGCGGGGCGGGCGATCGAGTTCGCGCAGGCGCAGCCGGTGCTGCGTTCGACGGGCCGGACCCTGGCGGGGTTCGCGCCGTTGGAGCGCGCGCTTGAGGAGCAGCGGCGGACGTTCCGGCGCGCGCTCACCCTGCACACGCTGCCGCAGTTCGCGTACACCGCGGTCGTCCAGCTCGGGTTCACGGCCGTGCTGCTCACCGGTGTCCTGCTCGTCTCCGGCGGCGCGGTGCCGGTCGCGGACGGGATCGCGCTGCTGGTCCTGGCGGCCCGGTTCGTCGAGCCGCTCGCGGTCGTCGCCAACCTGTTCGGCGCGATCCGGGTCGCGGAGGTGGCCGTCGACCGGGTCGGCGAGATCCTGGAGGCGCGGCCGCTGCCCGAGTCCGAAGCGCCGGTCGAGCCGGCGCGCGGCGCCGGCATGGCCGTCGAGCTCGACTCGGTCGACTTCGCGTACGAGGGCGCGCCGGTGCTCGCGGGGCTGAGCCTGTCGGTTCCGGCGGGCGGCTCGTGCGCGCTGGTGGGGCCGTCGGGTGCGGGCAAGACCACGGTGCTGCGGCTCGTCGCCAGGTTCTGGGACGCGGACGGCGGGGCCGTCAGGCTCGGCGGCGTCGACGTGCGGGCGGTGTCGACGCCGACCCTGATGGACAGTGTGGCGATCGTCTTCCAGGACACGTACCTGTTCGACGGGACCATCGAGGAGAACCTGCGGCTCGCCGCGCCCGGCGCCGGCGCGGCCGAGCTGCGGTCGGCGGCGGCCGCGGCCCGGCTCGACGAGGTCGTCGACCGGCTGCCGGACGGCTGGGCCACCCGGGTCGGCGAGGGCGGCGCGTCCGTCTCCGGCGGTGAGCGCCAACGGGTCGCGATCGCCCGCGCCCTGCTCAAGGACGCGCCGGTGGTGCTGCTCGACGAGGCCACCGCCGCGCTCGACGCCGAGAACGAGGCGGCGGTGGCGGCCGGCATGCGGGCGCTGTCGGCCCAGGGGAAGACGGTGATCGCGGTCGCCCACCGGCTCTCGACGATCACCGGCCTGGACCGGATCGCGTTCGTGGAGGGCGGCCGGGTGGTCGAGCACGGGAGCCACGAGGAGCTGCTGCGGCTGGGCGGGCGGTACGCCGCGTTCTGGGCGCACCGCTCGGCGGGAGCCGAGACCGGGTAGCGCGAGGCGAGGGCCGGCCCGGTTCCGGGCCGGCCCTCGCGGTGTCGCGGGTCAGGTCGCGGCGGATTCGGCCGTCTCGGCGCGGTCCGCCTGGGCGAGGAGCGACCGGTAGTCGGCGTTGCGCTCCAGGAGGTCCTCGTGCGCGCCTTCGTCGGCGATGCGGCCGTCCTCGATGAACAGCACGCGGTCGGCGTGCCGGATCGTGGAGATGCGGTGGGCGATGACGAGCGTGGTGCGCCCGGCCTGGATCTCGGCGACGGCGGCGGCGAGGGCCTGCTCGCCGAGGCCGTCGAGGTGGGCGGCGGCCTCGTCCATGACGAGCAGGTCGGGTTCGCGCAGGAACGCCTGCGCGATGGCGAGCCGCTGGCGCTGGCCCCCGGAGAGCGTGGCCCCGCCCTCCCCCACCGGTTCGTCGAGGCCGCCGGGCCAGTCGCGCACGGTGCCGGCGAGCTGGGCGCTCTCCAGGGCCCGCCACATGGCGGCCTCGGTCGCCGCGGGGGCGGCGATCTCGAGGTTGGAGCGGACGGTGCCGCGGAAGACGTAGGGCTGCTGGGGAATGAGGGCCACGCGGGCGCGCAGGGCGGCCGTGTCGACGTCCCTGAGGTCGGCGCCGTCGAGGAGGACCCGGCCCGAGACGGGGTCCCAGAAGCGGACGAGCAGGTGTGCGATCGTGGACTTGCCGGCGCCGGAGGCGCCGACCAGGGCCGCGTGCTCACCGGGCGCGAGGGCGAAATCGAGTCCTTTGAGGACCGGCGTGCCGGGGTCGTACGCGAACTCGACCGCTTCGAAGCGGACCGCGCCGCGGCGTTCGGGGTCCGCGCCGCCGCGGGTCTCGGCGACCGCGGGCGGCGCGTCGAGGACGTCGAGGACGCGCGCGGCGGCCGCGGACATCTCGCCGAGCCGTTGGAACATCGGGAAGATGCCGGCGGCGGGCGCGAAGGCCGCGCCCAGCAGGACGATCGCCGCGGGGAACAGCGCCGCGTCGAGGTCCCCGGCCCGGACCGCGGCGGCGAGGGCCAGGACGTAGGCGAGCGTGGTGGCGGCGACGATGAGGTCGGCCAGCGCGGACTCGGCGCCGGCGCGCAGGGCGGCGGCGCGTTTGCGCCGCTGCACGCGGGCGGTCGTCTCGAGCATCCGGCGCTTCTGGCGTTCGGCGAGGCCGAGGGAGAGCATCTCGCGCAGGCCCTCGGCGCCTTCGAGGGAGGCGGCCTTGAGCTCGCCGAGCTCGTCGCGGACCCGCTTGCCCTGGCGGGCCTGGAGCGGGCCCATGAGCCAGGGGACGGCCAGGAGGCAGGCGACCCCGGCCAGCGGGATGAGCGCAGCGGGTCCGGTGAGGACGGCGAGGGCCGCGACCACGAGCAGCGGGCCGACCGCCGCGTTCAGGCCGGCGCCGACGGTGTGGGCGAAGAACCACTCCAGGCTCTCGATGTCGGCCATCGCGGCGCCGGAGACCTCGCCGGCGCGGCGGCGCTTGAGGCCGCCGGGGGTGATGCGCTCGATCGCGTCGTGCAGCCGCAGGCGGAGGCGGTCGAGGACGCGGTAGGCGAGGACGTGGCTGAGCCAGGACTCGGCCCAGGTGAAGAGGCCGTTGGCGGCCACGGCGACCGCGAGTCCGATGAGGAGCAGGGTGGCGGTGCCGGTGGCGCCGGGGTCGGTGGCGACGAGGGCGGCGGTGGCGGCGCTCAGTCCCGCCGCGGCGGCGGCGAAGAGCTGATAGGCGCCCATGGAGGCGGTGGAGCGCCAGAACATGGCGCGGTCCTCGCCGATCGCGCCGAGCAGGCGCAGGACGGGGCGCAGCAGGGCGGCGCTGCTCGCGGGGGTCGCGGACGGTTCGGTGGGCATCAGACCGCGGCCTCCGTCCGCTGCGAGCGTTCGAGGCGGGCGAACAGGCCGCCGCGGTCGAGGAGTTCGTCCCAGGTGCCGGCCTCGGCGACGCGGCCGCCGTCGAGGACGAGGATGCGGTCGGCGCGGCGCACCGAGGCGATGCGGTGGGCGATGATCACGGTGGTCACGGGGGTCCCTTCACTGGTGCGGCGGGCGGCGAGGGCGTCGAGGATCTCGGCCTCGCGGCGCGCGTCGAGGGCGCTGGAGGCTTCGTCGAGGACGAGGACCGGCGCGTCCTTGAGCAGGGAGCGGGCGATGGCGAGGCGCTGGCGCTGGCCGCCGGACAGGAGTGCGCCGCCGTCGCCGACGGGGGTGTCGAGGCCGCCGCGGCGCGGATCGTCCACTTCGGTCGCGCCGGCGGCGCGGAGGGCGTCCCGCAGCGCGCCGTCGTCGGCGCCGGGGGCGACCAGGCGCAGGTTCTCGGCGACGGTGCCGGCGAACAGGAGCGGGGACTGGGAGACGACCGCGACGGTGTCGGTGCACGCCTCGCGGGTGAGGTCGGCGGTGGGGACGCCGCCGAGGCGGAGCTCGCCGCCGGTGGGGAGGGCCAGGCGCAGCAGGAGGCTGGCGAGGGTGGACTTGCCGGAGCCGGAGGGGCCGACGACGGCGACCGTGGCGCCGACCGGGACCGTGAAGTCCACGTCGGACAGTGCGGGCCGCTCGGCGCCGGGGTAGGTGAAGCCGAGGCCGACCGCCTCGATCGCGGGCCCGGCGGTGAGGTCGGGCCGGCGCTCGGGCGCGGCGGGGGCCTCGGGGGCGGGCGCTTCGAGGACGTCCAGGACGCGGCGTCCGGCGGCCACGCCGAAGTAGCCGGCGTGCCAGTGGTTCGAGAGCTCCTTGAACGGGCGGAACGCCTCGAAGGAGAGCAGGGCGACGGCGAACAGGGCGGGCGCGGCGAGGTCGCCCGCGCCGACCCGGGCGACGCCGACCGCGAGCGCGATCGCCGGGCCCGCGATGAGGAACAGCGCGGTGAGGCTCGACTCGACCAGCGAGACCTTGAGCTGGCCGAGGGTGGAGGCGAGGAGCCGCGCGGAGGTGCGCTCGAGGGTCGTGCGCCGCCGGGCGGCCGCGTCGAACGCCTTCAGGGTGGGCATGCCGCGCAGCGAGTCGACGACGTCCGCGTTCAGATCGGCGTACGCGCTCCAGTGGGATTCGCCCTTGTCGGCGAGGAGCTTGTCCCACAGCCGCGGGGCGAGCGGCACGGCCAGGGCACAGAGGCCGACGCTGAGGGCGACGACGGGGTCGACGGCGGCCAGCGCGGCCACGACGGCGACGGCGGTCGCGGCGGCGATCACCAGTTGCGGCAGGTAGCGGCCGAAGTAGGGTTCCAGGTTCTCCACGGCGTCGGTCATGAGCGACTGGCGGTGGCCGCTGCGCTCGTGGCTGAGCGCGATCGGGCCCGCCTCGGCCTGGGCGTCGAGGAGGCGGGCGCGCAGCGAGGACTTGAAGCCGGTGGCGACGGCGTGGACGGCGAGTTCGCGCAGGAAGGCGAGGAGGGGCCGGGCGCACAGGGCGGCCGCCAGGAGGGCGAGCCAGGTCGTCAGGTCGGCCAGGTCCGAGCCGGTGACGACGCCGGAGAAGATCCGGGCGCTCACCAGGGCCTGCCCGATCGCGACCGCGCTCAGCGCGAGCCCGATCAGGACCAGCAGCGCCAGGAGCGGGAAGACGGTGCGGGCCAGCGGGATCAGCCGCAGGTGGGTCACGTGGCCTCCTTCGGGCGGTGCGGCACGGGGCGTGCCGCCGGAGGGACCCAGCCTATCTTATTGCAAATGATTGTCAGTTACTGGTCGTGGTGGGACCGGAGCGGGGTGACCGCGTTCGGACCGGCCGGGGCATGGCGAAGCGGGCGGCCCGGTCGGGGCTGACCGCGGGGGTGCGGTCGGCGCGGTCGGACCACCGGACGGTCCAGCGCTGGTTCGCGGTGCCGCCGCGCGTCCGGAGGATGACCGGGTGTCGCGGCGGCCCCGCCTTGACGCCGCCGGAGCGGTCCCGCAGGTGCGCCCGGGTCCCGTTCGCGGCCGGGGTGCCGGAGACGTCGAGGCGGCGGTTCGACGCGGCGCCCGCGATCGCCGAGGCGCTCGATCAGGCCGAAGCGGCGCGGGGTCGCGGTCTCGCGCGGCGGCCGTGCGATCAGCGCAGGTCGCGACCTTGTTGTGCCGCAACGGCTGTCTTGTTAGCATCGTCGCATGTATCTGATCTCGGGCGCCACGGGCAACATCGGTCGCGAAGTCGTGCAGGCGCTGGTGGAACGGGGGCTCCCGGTGCGGGCGCTCGTGCGCGACGCGGGCCGTGCGGCGCTGCCCGCGGGCGTCGAACCGGCGGTCGCGGACCTCGACCGCCCGGAGTCGCTGGACCCGTGGCTCGACGGCGTCGAGGCGGCGTTCGTGCTGCCGGGCTTCGCCGACATGCCGGCGGTGTGCGGGCGGCTCCGGGACGCGGGCGTCAAGCGCATCGTGCAGCTCTCGGGCAGCTCCCCGGAGACCGGCAACGCCGACAACGCGATCACCGCGATGATGGTGCGGTCCGAGGAGGCGGCGCGCGAGTCGGGGCTCCAGTGGACCGTCCTGCGCCCCAGCGGGTTCATGTCGAACACGCTGCGGTGGCTGCCGCAGCTGCGCGCGGGCGACGTGGTCCGCGCGCCCTGGGGCGACATCCCGGTGGCCTGCATCGACCCGTTCGACATCGCGGCCGTCGCCGTGGCCGCGCTGACCGGGGACGGCCATCACGGGGCCGTCTACCGGCTGTCCGGGCCCCGCGCGATGCTCCCGGCCGAGCAGCTGGAGATCCTCGGCCGCGTGCTCGACCGCCCGCTCCGCTTCGAGAGCCTGACGATCGAGGAGACGCGGGCCGAGCTCGAGGCCACGATGCCCCAGGCGTACGTCGACGCCTTCTTCGACTTCTACGTCGAGGGGTCCCTCGACGAGTCGCCGGTCTACCCCACGGTCGAGCAGGTCACCGGCCGCCCGCCCCGCACGTTCGAGCAGTGGGCCGAGGCCAACGCCGCCGCCTTCCGCTGAGGAGCCCGAAGCCGGGTTCCTCGCCGGGTCGGGATCAGGGTCGCTTCGTGGCCTCGCGGCGCGGGTCGGTGCGGGCGTCGATGCGCTCGCGGAGCGCGGTGAGGGTCTGTTCGAGCAGGTGCGCGACGCGGGCCGGGGGGAGCCCGACCTCGGCGGCGATCTGCGCCTGGGTCTTGAACTCGAAGAACCGCAGCGCCAGGATGCGCTGCTCGCGCATGGGCAGCTGCCGCAGGAGCGGCACGAGCGCGTCGGGGTCGTCCGCGAGACGCAGCGCGAGGTCTTCGAAGCGGGCGGTCTCGGCCATGGAGACGCCGCCCGTGTCGGCGTGGAACGGCGCTTCCGGCGGGCCGGCGGCGGCGTCCGCGGTCGCCGGGTCCGGTTCCCTGGAGTGCGCCGGGAGTCGCCCGGGCCAGGCGGTGTCGCGCAGGTGGCGGCGCACGTCGCCCATGATCGCGGGGACGGCGAAGGACAGGAAGTCCTTGCCGAGGGCCGGATCGAAGCGCTCGATCACGCGGGCGAGGCCCTGAACGGCGACCCGGACGAGGTCGTCATGGCCGGCGCCGGCGAGGGCGTAGCGGCGGGCGACGTGCTCGGCCAGCGGGAGGAAACCGGTGACGAGCCGCTCGCGGAGCGCCGCTCGCGCGGGGTCGTCATCGTCCAGCGCGGCCATGCGCTCGAACAGCGGCCGCAGTTCCCGGTAGGGGTCCTGGGGCCGGTGCGTCGCCGGTGCGTCGGGAGTGTCGTCGTGTTCGGGGTCGTGCTCGGGTGCCATGGGGGGCCACCGCCTTGCGCTTCCGGATCGTCAGGCCGGCACGGTGCCGGCCTCACATCGACCAGGTCGCGTACGCCCGGGCTGGGACCGGCACGGCGCGCGTCCCCCGTGCGGGACCGGGCCCCGGGCGGCTTGAGGACCGCCGTATCCGGCACTGGCGTGGAGCGCTCGAACCGTTTCTTCCGCTGCTGTGGGTCGCTCCTCCTCAAGGGGAGGACCCGCACATCGCACGAGCGGCTCCATCGATGGTCCCAGTCTAGTCCGGACCGGCGGCGACGTCGCCGGCGTGACCACTCCTGATTTTTCTAAACCCGGGCGGGATGCCAGGTCGAGCACACCTGCGACGGGGTCTCCGGCTCACGCGGGCATGGCGAGGGCGCGGCGGACGCCCTCTTCGAGATGCGCCGCGGCGAGGCCGCCCCTGGCGACGAAGTCGAACATCAGACCGTCCACAAGGGCCGCGACGACCCGGGCGTCGAAGGCCGGGTCGGGCGAACCGGCCTGCGCCGCCACGAGCTCGGCGAGGTCGCGGAACTCGGCGCCGCAGCGGGCCATGGCGTCGCGCACGACCGGGTCGCGCGCGCCGGCGAGTTCGAGTTCGAAGCGGGCCAGCAGGAGCTGCCGGCTGTCGGTCCACCACTCGCGCAGCATCGCGGCGATGCCCGCGGCGTCGGGCCGGTCGCGTTCGGCGGCCAGGGCCCGCACGGCCCGGTGCACGGCCGGCAGGGCGCGTTCGCGGTCGACCTCGATGATGCGCTCGACGACGGCGAGGAGGAGTTCGTCCCGGGTCTTGAAGTAGTAGGTCACCGAGCCGTGCGGCAGTCCGGCCGCGTCCTGGACCGCGCGGTGGGTCAGCCCGCGGAGGCCCTGCTCGGCGATGACGGCGATCGCGGTGTCGAGCAGCTGGGTGCGCCGGTCTGTGGGCATGGCCGCAATTGTGCCATGGGGGCTGGACGCGCCGCGGCAGTCTCTCTACATTTGTAGAGAATAATTCTCCACTTGTAGAAGGGAGCGTCATGACCGCTCGCCGCAAGCCCCGCGCGTCCGCGGCCGTCGCCGCCGCGCTCGTGCTCCTCCTCGGCGCCGCCGCCTACATCGCCTACGTCTGGCAGCCGCGGGCGTCGCAGTACGAGTCGGCGTACCTCGCGCAGATCGAGTCGCGCTACGCCGACACCGGCGGCGTGCGGTTCCACTACACGGTCACCGGCGAGGGCCCGCCCGTCGTGCTCCTCGCGGGCGGGGCGATGTGGCTGCACTCCTGGCGCGAGACGATCCCCGCGCTCGCCGAGTCGCACACCGTCTACGCCGTCGACATGCCCAGCCAGGGCTACACCGAGGTCCGGGACGAGGACTTCGCCTACGACCTCGACGGCATGGCGGGTGCGATCGAGGCGTTCCTCGACGCCGTCGGCCTCGACCGCGCCTCCCTCGTGGGGCACTCCTGGGGCGGGGCCTGGAGCCTCTACTTCGCCGAGACGCGGCCGGACCGCGTGGACCGGCTCGTGCTCCTCGACGCCCCCGGCCTGGACGCCGAGCGGGCGCGGCAGACCGAGGTCTTCAAGGTCCCGCTGCTGGGCGAGGCCGCGGCGAACCTCACCACGAGGGAGTTCTACGCCGACAGCCTGCGCAGCGCCTTCAGCAACGCCGAGCGCGTCACCGACGACGTGGTCGACGAGGGCTGGGCCTGGTTCTCCCGGCCGACGCAGCGAGATGCGTTCGTGGCCCTCGCCCGGGGACTCGACTTCGACGAGACGCACGAGCGCCTCGGCGACGTGGCCGCGCCGACCCTGATCCTCTGGGGCGCAGAGGACTCGTGGCTTCCCGCGACGCAGGCGCAGGGCCTGGCCGACCGCATCCCCGACGCCGCCGCCGAGGTCATCCCCGGCTGCGGACATAATGTGCACGAGGACTGCCCCGACGCAGCCGTCCCGCTCGTCACCGAGTTCCTTGCGGCATAAGCGAAACTGTTCGTGGCAGTCAGTGCCAGTTGACAGTGACTGCCTATTATTGCGGTACGGGCGCGAGCGGCGCCTGGGCGCACTCACCCCTGGGAGTACCTCATGCTGCACGGCCGGCGGGCGGAGCAGACCGCGATCGACCTCATGCTCCACGGCGTCCTCGACGGACATCCCGGTTCGCTGGTGATCCGCGGCGAGCCCGGCATCGGGAAGTCGGCGCTCCTCGACTACGCCGCCGAGCGCGCCGGAACCGAAGGGGCGCATGTGCTCCGCACGACCGGCGTGGAATTCGAGGCCGAACTGCCGTTCGCGGCGCTCCACGCGCTCCTGCGCCCGATCATGGCGCACGCCGAGGCGCTGCCGGCGCAGCAGGCCGAGGCGCTGCACAGCGCGCTCGGCGTGGGCGGCAGCGCCGGCGGCGACCGGTTCCTCGTCGGGCTCGCCACCCTGAACCTGCTCGTCGAGCTCGCCTCCCAGCGGCCGCTGGTCTGCCTGGTCGACGACGCGCAGTGGCTGGACGGCGAGTCGGCGGACGCGCTCCTGTTCGCCGCGCGGCGCCTCCACGCCGAGCCCGTGGCCGTGCTCTTCGCGGCCCGCACCGGCAGCGCGTTCACCCCGCCGGGGCTGGACGAGCTGCAGGTGGCGAGGCTCGACCGGGCGGCGGCCGAAGGACTGCTCGCCGAGCGGTCGGGGACGCTGCCTCCGGCGGTCCGCGCCCAGTTGGCGGCCGAGGCGCAGGGCAACCCGCTCGCGCTCATCGAGCTGCCGCGGATGCTCACCGCCGAGCAGCGGGCGGGATCGCTTGCGCCGCTGGCGTTCTCGTTGTCGACCGCGGAGCCGGTGACGAACCGGGTGCTGGCCGGGTTCTGCGAGCGGATCGCCGCGCTGCCCGAGGGCGCCCGCCTGTGGCTGCTGGCGGCCGCGCTCGACGACCGCGGGGACCTGGAGGTCCTCGTCCACGCCGGAGAGCGGCTCGGCGTGTCCCTCGCCGAAGCGGCGCCCGCCGAGCGCGCGGGCCTCATCCGCATCGGCGGCGACGGCGTCGTCTTCCGCCACCCGCTGGTGCGGGCCGCAGTCCCGTTGACCTGCGACATCAGCGCGCGGCTGGCCGCGCACCGGGCACTGGCGGAGGCCGTGGACGACGACCGGCGGGCGTGGCACCTGTCCGCGGTCGCGCTCGGCGCCGACGAGCAGGTGGCGACGGAGCTCGAACGGCTCGCGCAGCGCGCCCGCCAGCGCGGCGGCCAGGCCGCGGTCTCGGCGGCGTACGCCAGGGCGGCCGAGCTCTCGCCGGGTGCTGCGGACGCCGCGCGGCGCTACACCGCCGCCGCCTTGAGCGCCGTCGAGGCGGGCCTGCGCGACCGGGCCGCGGAGCTGGTCGGCCGGGCGACGGGCGCCGCCGGTCCGGCGGGGCTGGACGACACGGTGGCCGCCGATCTCGCCCGGGTCCGGGCCCGCCTGGCGTTCGAGTCGGGGAAGCCGCTGGAGGCGGCGCAAATCCTCATGGGCCACGTCAAGATGAGCAGGACCGACTTGGAGCGGCTGTCGTTCCTCGGTCTCGCCGCGTACTACGCGTGGACGAGCGCGGCGCACCCCGAGCAGGCCGAGACGGCCCGCCGCATCGAGGCGCTGACGCCGCGGGGAGCCGAGCCGATGGAGGCGCCCGAGGCGATCGTCCGCGACTTCTGCTCGATCCTGGGCGGCGGCACGAGGGTCACGACGTCGTTCCCCGCGTCGTCGCAGCGGACGCCGGCCGATCTGCGGCCGCTGGTGGGGATGCACATGCTGGTCCAGGCCGACTTCGACGCGATGGCGCGCGATGCCGAAGCGCTCGTGGGCGAGTGCCGGACCGAGGGGCGGCTCGGCCGCATCCCCCAGGCCATGACCACGCTCGCGATCGCGCGGCTGGCGGGCGGGCGGCATCCGGCCGCGCGCGCCGCGGCGGCCGAAGGGCTCGACCTGGCGGCCGACATGGACCAGCCGGTGTGGCGCGGCTACCTCGCCGGGATCCACGCCTGGCTCGCGGCGGTCGCCGGCGACGAGGCATCGCATGCGGCGCTGTCGGAGGAGGCGATGCGCAGCGCGGACGACCTGGCGTGGATGCCGAGCCGCTGCTGGGCCGAGTACGCCGGCGCGATGCTCGATCTGGGCGCCGGCCGGTACGCGGGGGTGCTCGACCGCATCGACCGGGCGGTCGCCGGGCCGTGCCGCCACGCGTTCGTGTGGCGGTTCGCCTGGCCCGACTACATCGAGTCGGCGGTGAAGACCGGCGAGCCCGAGCGCGCGTCGTCCCTTGTGGAGCGATATGCGTCGTGGGCGGAGTCGACCGGCAAGAGCGGGGCGCTCGCCGTCCTGCACCGGGTCCGCGCGCTGACCGGCGACGACGAGCGCGCCGAAGCGGAGTTCACGCGGGCGCTGGAGCTGCACCTGGTGCACGAGCAGCCGTTCGACCTGGCCCGGACCCGCCTGGCGTACGGCGAGTGGCTCCGCCGCGACCGCCGCCGCGGCGAGGCCCGCCACCAGCTTGAGGCCGCAGTCGGGGCCTTCGACCGGTTGGGGGCCGCGCCGTGGGCGGCGCGGGCCGCCGCGGAGCTACGCGCCTCGGGCGTCGCCGTACCCGGGCGGGCCGTCGGGAACCCGCTGGCCGCGCTCACCTCGCAGGAGCTGGCGGTGGTGCGCCTGGCGGTGACCGGGGCGACGAACCGGGACATCGGCGCGCAGCTGTTCCTCAGTCCCCGCACGGTCGCGCACCACCTCTACAAGGCGTTCCCGAAGCTCGGCGTCGCCTCCAGGGCGGAGCTCGGCGCGCTCGTGGCCGGCGAGTAGCCGCGGGTCAGCCCGGCTCGTCCTCGCGCTTGAGCTTGCGGTGCTCCTGGATGAGGAAGTAGATGAGCAGCGCGCTCATGACGAGGTGGCCGCCGGCCGTGTACAGGCCCGGGAAGTAGCCGCCCTTGATGACCGGGAAGACGAAGTGCGAGATGCCGTTCAGGAGCCCGGCGCCGAGCGCGTACCACCACAGGAAGAAGTTGGCGGCGCGGATGCGGTACAGCGCACCGGCTCCCGCGAAGAAGTAGAGCGCCCCGAAGCCGAACACGAAGACCAGCAGGAACTGCTCCTCGGGCCAGTCGCGCGGGGAGTCGAAGAGCTCGACGATCTCGTGCGGGAAGCCGCCGGTGTACTCCTCGGCCATGTGGATGAGCTGGAAGCCGACCGCGCACAGGTAGGTCGCGATCACCTTGCGGGACTTCACCGGGCGCTTGTAGCTGAAGGTGATCCAGCCGGTCCAGCCGAGCACGCTGGCGAGGGTCAGGATGAACGCGCCTTGGAGGGGCAGGGCGAGCAGGGCCCAGGCGGCGAAGCCCGCCGCGAGGACGCCCATGACGATCGCCGAGTAGGGCTCGACGCGCCGTTGAGGGATCGATTCGGTTGTCATGGCCTCGAACCTACGGACGGCAGGGCCTCATCCGCTTCGGCAGCGCGACCGGTCCTCGGCCGCCGTCCGGCGGGCGCGGTTCAGTGACATGACCGGCGGCCGGTCGGGCCCCGGCCGTCCGCGGCGTGCGCCGCCGGCCGGCGCGGCCGACCGATCCGCGGCGCGCGAGGGCCCGTCGCGCGCCGCGCCGACACCGGTCGCCGACCAGTCGTGCCGGGCTTGTCCCCCTGTCCCGCAGCGGGTTTCAATAGGCCTCCCGAGCGCCGGTCGCCGGCCTCCCGTCTCCCACCCGCAAGGATCCACATGGCCGAGTCCGCCGCGCGGTTCCGCGACGTCGTCGCCGTCCGCGAGTTCCGGTTCCTTTGGGCCGCGCAGGCCCAATCCCGCGTCGGCGACCAGATCGCCCGCGTCGCCGTCGCCCTCCTCGTGCTCGACCGCACCGGCTCCGCCGGGCTCACGGCCCTCACGTACGCGCTCACCTACCTGCCGCCGCTGCTCACCGCGCCGCTGCTGGCGGGGCTGGCGGACCGGTACTCGCGCCGCGCCGTCATGGTCGCCGTCGACCTGCTGCGGGCCGCGCTCATCGGCGCCATGGCGATCCCGGGGACGCCGCTCGCGGTCGTCGCGGTGCTCCTGGTGGCCGCCACGTGCCCGGAACCGCTGTTCTCGGCCGCGCGGGTCGCGACGGTGCCGCGGACGCTCCCGGGGCCGCTCTTCCCGGTCGGGATGGGCGTCATCACCTCCACCGACCAGATCGCGCAGATCGCCGGGTTCGCGCTCGGCGGCGTCCTCGTCGGCGCGTACGGTCCCCATGTCGCGCTCGCCGTGAACGCGGGCACGTTCCTGGTCTCGGCGGCGCTCCTGCACTGGGGCGTCGGCCCGCACCTGCCCGAACGGGACGGCGCCGGGCCGGCCCGCGGCAGCGGGTTCGCGCTGGCGGGCATCAGGCTCGTCGTCGGCGACCGGCGACTGCTCGCCGTCGCCGGGCTGGTGTGGCTCGTCGGCTGCTACGTGGTGGCCGAGGCGCTGGCCGCGCCGTACGCCGCGCAGATCGGCGCGGGCGGGGAGGCGGCCGGCGTGCTCATGGCGTCGGTCGTGGTCGGCACCGCGATCGGTTCGCTGCTCGTGGCGAAGCTCGACGGCGCCTGGCGCCGCCGGCTCGTGGTGCCGCTGGCGGTCGCGGCCGGCGTGCCGCTCGCGGCGACCGCGGCCGCGCCGCCGCTGTGGGCGACGATCGCACTGTGGACGCTCGCGGGTGTGTTCCACGCGTACATCGTGCTGGCCCAGATCAGGTTCACGCAGTTCATCCCCGACGGGATGCGCTCGCGCGCCATCGGGTTCGCCGCCGCCGGCCTCCAGACCGCGCAGGGCCTCGGCATCGCGGCCGGCGGCGCGCTCGCGGAATGGACGTCGCCCTCGACCGCGATCGGCGTCTGCGCCGCGGTCGGCGCCTGCCTCGCCGCGCTCATCGGCCTCGTCTCCCGGGTCCACCGCGCCGACCCGCCTGCGCCGCAGTCGCAGTCCGGTCAGCCGGTCGAGCCGTCCGAAGCGCGGTGACGGCTGAGGGGCCGGGCCGCCGCCAATGCGGCGGCCCGGTGGACGCGCCCGAGGAACGGCCGGACGCGTCCCCTTCGGTCGGTTAGGACCAGGCAGAGTCCTTGAGCGTCTTGTTGTCGATCATCGGACGTCCTCCTTTCATGGGCCGGGCCCGCGGTCGCGAGCCGGTGCCGGTCCAGCCTCCATGCGAACCGGGTGGCACCGCATCCGTTGCGCTACTGGTGAAGTCCGGCCCGGCGTGCGGGCGGACCCGCGCTTCGACGGACCGCTGCCGCGCGCGAATCCGACACCGCGTCCGGACGCGGCCGCTTCCGTCGTGCGACCGGTCGTCGCCGCCCGCTGCGGGCACCGTATCCGTCGGTGGACCGGTCGCGCGGCCGGCCGGCCGGTCCCGCGTGCGCCCCGCGTCGCCCTGCGCTCGCCTTCCGCACACCAGTCGACGTGACTGCCGTTGCGTCCCTTGAGCAGCACGTGCAGCGCCACTACGCTCGGGTTTCATGCGACCATCCCGACCGAGCACCACTGAGGAGACCGACATGTCCGACCACCAGCAGGCCGACGTCATCGTCGTCGGGGCAGGACCGACCGGGCTGCTCCTGGCGGGCGACCTCGCCGAAGCGGGCGTCGACGTCCTCGTCCTGGAGAGCCGGAGCGCCGACCTCTCGAACCTCTCGCGGGCCTTCGGCGTCCACGCCCGCACCATGGAGGAGTTCGACGCGCGCGGGATCGCCGACGAGCTCCTCGGCTACGGCGGCGCGCGGCTGCCGGGCATCCGCCTGTTCAACCGCGTCACCCTCAACCTCGCCGACCTGGAGACGCGCTTCCCGTACCTCCTGATGACCCCGCAGTACACCGTCGAGGAGGTCCTGCGCCGGCGCGCGCTCGCGGCGGGGGCCTCGATCCGCTACGACCACAAGGTGACCGGGCTCGACCGCGGCGACGGCCGCGTCACGCTGCGCACGTCGAGCGGGGAGTTCACCGCGACCTACGTCGTCGGGGCCGACGGCGTCAAGTCCGCCGTCCGCGAGGCGATCGGCATGCCCTACCCGGGCGAGGCGGTCCTGAAGTCGATCATGCTCGCGGACGTCAAACTCGCCGAACCGCCCGCGGAGAGCCCCGCCATCCACGGCATCAACGGCGCGTTCTGCTTCATCGCGTCCTTCGGCGACGAGTACTGGCGGATCTTCGCGTGGAACTCCGCCGAGCAGAAGCAGGACGACGACCCGATCGACCTGGACGAGATCAAGGAGGCCACGCGCCTGGTCTTCGGCTCCGACTTCGGCATGTACGAGCCGCGCTGGATCTCCCGCTTCCACTCCGACGAGCGCCAGGTGCCGTCCTACCGCGACGGGAACGTGTTCCTCGCGGGCGACGCCGCGCACTGCCACTCCCCCGCCGGCGGCCAGGGCATGAACACCGGCCTCCAGGACGCCGCGAACCTCGCCTGGAAGCTCGCGGCCGTCCTCCGCGGCGCCGACCCGGCCCTGCTCGACACCTACCACGCCGAGCGCCACCCCGTCGGCAAGGCCGTGCTCCGCTCCAGCGGGACCATGATCCGCCTCGCCGCCGAGCGCTCGAAGATCAAGGCCGCCATCGGCGGCCTCGCCTTCGGCGCGGCCATGCACATCAAGCCCATCGAGGCGAAGGCCATGGGCGTCATCTCCGGCGTCGGGTTCCACTACGGGCACGACAAGGACGAGGACGCCCTCGTCGGCCACCGCGCCAACGACATCGCCCTCGCCGACGGCACGCGCCTGTACGAGGCCCTGCGCGGCGGCCGCTTCGTCGTCCTCGACAGCGCCGAGTCCTACGCGGCCCGCTTCACCGCCGACGCCGCCTCGGCCGCCCCCGACGGCGTCGCCAAGGTCATCCGCCCCGACGCCTACATCGGCTGGGCCGGCGACGACGACCCCGCCGCGATCCGCGCCTACCTGGAGACCCACGCGGGCAAGGACTGACCCATGGCATGCGGCGGCGGAGCTGATCCGCCGCCGCCCAGGGTCGGCGGGATCATCCGGTCTCGACCGCGGTCGGCGAGCAGCGCTTCACCGGTCGAGGATGCGTTGCTCCTTCTCGGGTGCGATACCGATCTCGGCTGATCGCTCGTTCCCGTCCAGCTCGGCGTCCCGCATCCACTCCCAGGTGTCCCTGACGGTGTCGGCGAGCGGCCGGGTCGCCAGGCCCGCGGCCCGCGCCTTCGCGGAGCCGACGTCCCAGGTGCCAGGGGAGGTCCGCCACAGCGGCAGCTCCGACCACTGCCGCACTCCGTGCTCCAGCAGCACCTCGTCGGGGGTCCAGACCAGATCAGGAGCGGCACCGGTCGCCTTCGCGCAGGCGTCGAGGAGGTCCTTGAACGTCGCCTCACCCGACCCGGTCACGTTGAACGCCCCCTCGACGCCGTTCGCGACCACGTCGATCGCGAAGCCCGCGATGTCCCTGGCATCGATCGGCTGGATGCTCCGCGCGGGGTCACCCGGGGCGAGGACGCGCCCGCCGCGGGCGATCCGCTCCAACCACCAGGGGAGGCGGCCGACGTACTCGTGCGGGCCGAGGACGACGCCGGCGCGCAGGAGCATGCTGCTCGCGGTCCCGAACACTTCCAGGACCGCGGCCTCGCAGCCGGACTTCTGGTAGCCGTATTTGGTGGGGCCGTTCTCGGTATCGGTCCCGAACGTCTCGTCGGCATCGGGCGGGCACGGCAGGACCGGCGACTCCTCGGTCAGCGGCCGCACCGGCCACCCCTCGTAGACCGAGAGGGTCGAGACGAAGACGTACCGCCGCGCCGACGGCCGCAGGGCGCGTGCGACTTCGAGGACGTTCCGGGGCACGTAACCGGAGGAGTCCACCACCGCGTCCCACGTCCCCGACGCGGCCAGCCGCTCAAGGTCGGCGCGGCTCCCGCGGTCGCCTCGAACCGCCTCGACGCCTGGCAGATCGAGGCCGGATCGGCCCCGGTTGAACACGGTCACGTCCCAGCCGCGCGCGAGCGCTTCGGCGACGATCGCCCGCCCGACGAACTGGCTTCCTCCGAGGACGAGCAGTCGCACGCCGTCACCCCTTCTGGTCGGCACCGGTGGAGCCATCGATCACCTCGATGACGGTGCGGACTCGATCATCCCGTTGCAACCGGCGATGGGCAAGCACGCGCCTTCGGCCGAACCCGTCACACTCACCGGACACGAGACACGCCGATGGAGCTCACTCAGGAGCCACCGGTCTCCACTGGTTCTGAAAATCGGCCCACAGCGAGGCCTTGCGGCGACGGCATCCTCTCGACCACCTCCCCTCTCGACAACGAGGGTTGATGTCCGGACCCGCGGGAGCAGGCCCTCTGCGGGATCGAGGTGAATCCGAAGCCGTCCGCAAGTCCACCCTGAGCCGAGCCGGCGTCCCCGCCCACCGGTGCTTCGGCGGGCGGGGGCACCGGGTCGGGTTCATTCGCTGTGGAGGACTTCGGCGATGGTCAGGCGGGCCGCTCGGCGGGCCGGGAGGTAGGCGCCGGCGATCGCGATGGCGAGGCCCGCGAGGGCCAGGAGGGCGAGCTGCGGGGCGTTCCAGGTCGCGAGGGCCGAGGCCGGCATGTCGATCTGGGAGGCCGCGGCGGCCAGGCGCAGGATCTCGCGGTGGGCGACCACGCCGAGGGCGATGCCGATGAGGCCGCCGATGACGCCGAGGGACGCCATCGAGGTCACCATCATGGTCACCACCTGCCGCGGGGTCATGCCGATCGACTTGAGCATGCCCAGGTCGCGGCGGCGTTCACGGGCGTTGAGGGCCACGGTGTTGAAGACCCCAAGCGCCGCGACCGTGCCCAGCATGAGCGCGAACATCGTCGCCAGGCCGACGACGGCGATCGAGACGGCGTCGGACTGCCGCGTGGACTGTCCCGTGAGGCCGGCGCCGGTGAGGGCGGTCAGGTACTCCTGCGGGTCGGTCCCGTCCTCTAGGCGGACCTCGTAGCTGATCGGGTGGCCGAGGCCGTCCACGTCGGCGGTGAGGTCGGTCAGGGTCGACCAGTCGGCGTAGACCGTGCCGGTGCCGCTGCCCATGACGACGCCGACGATCGTGACCGTGGCGGTCCGCCCGCCGAGTTCGAGGGTGACGTCGTCGCCGATCGCCAAGTCGTTCTCGTGCACGGTCTTCGAGGAGGCGACCGCCTCGCCCGGGCCGTCCATCCACCGGCCGTCCACCAGCTGGTCGGTGAAGCCCATCCGCGACGACTCGCCGCGGATGAACCACAGCTCCGCGCTCTGCACGAATCCCGCGGCGGTGACCGGCATCCGCAGATTCGCGGTCACCTCGGACGCCCCGGGGAGCGACGCCAGCAGGTCCTGGGTCTCCTGGTCCCCCAGGCCGGTCGCGCCGGAGGGGCCGCCCGGGCCGCCGACCACTTCGATCTGGGCGGCCTCGTGGCGCTGGATCAGGCCGTCGATCTCGGTCGCGAACGCGGCCAGGCCGGCCGTGAAGGTCGCGGTCGTCACCCCCAGCGCCACGGCGGTGGCGGTCAGGGCGGTGCGGCCGGGCCGCGCGAACGGCAGGCCCAGGCCCAGGCTCACCGAGCGGGGCAGCGGGGTGCCGGAGAGCCAGCGGTGCGCCCGCAGGCCGCGGCCCGAGCGCGGCGCGCTGCCCGCGCTGATGGCCTCGGCGGCCGAGAGCCGGTGGGCGCGCATCGCGGGCGCCAGCGCCGCGAGGAGCACCAGCAGCGGCATCCCGACGAACGCGGCCGCGTCGGCCCACGGGCTCACGACCGGGTTGCCAAGGCCCGCTTCACGGAACGTCTCGCTCATCGCCCCGGCGGCCAGGAAGTGCCCGAGGACCGTGCCGATCGCGGCGCCGACGAGCGCCGGGAGCGACACCATCGTCAGGTACACCCACACCACTTGGCGCGGCGTGAATCCGATGGCCTTGAGGACGCCGATGTGGCGCAGGCCGGAGACGACCGCGCCGCTGACGACGTTGGCGACGATCAGGACGGCCACCGCGAGCCCGAGGACGCCGAAGACCGTCAGCAGGACCACGAAGATGCCGAGCTCGGCCGAGATGCGCTCCTTGAGCGCGAGGTAGGACTGCGCGCCGGTGAGCGATCCGGCGGGGACGGCCGCGGTGACCGCGTCCAGGCCGGCTTCGACGTCGGCGGCGGTGTCGTGGTCGTCGAGACGGTAGAGCATCTGAACGGCGGTGGGGCCCATGGCCTCCAGCTGGTCGGCGGTGACCCAGGCGTCGGCGGTCTGTCCGAAGCTGTAGGCGTGGCCCACGACCGTGAGGACCGTGCCGTCGCCGGCCCGGACGGTCGCGCCGACCGGGAGGGGCGCGCCCGGGTCGCCCGGGTCGGCGGGCGCGGTGTTCAGGACGATCTCGCCTTCGGCTGCGGCCCAGCGGCCTTCCCAGAGGTCGAGTCGGTCAACCGGGCCGGCGGGGTCGTCGCGGCCGGCGATCGTGGCGGGGAACTCGACAGCGGCGTCGTCGTCCACGGCGAGGGTGGTGGCGAGCTGGCCGAAGGGCCCGGCGGCTTCCGCGACGCAGTCGAGGTCCGCAGTGGACTCCAGTTGGGCGTCGCTCGCGGCGGCGGGGTCGAACGTCGCGGTCAGGTGCGCGCCCTGCTGTTCGGCGAAGACGCGGTCGAACGGTCCGGAGGAGGCCGCGAGGAGCGCGAGCGCGGCCACGACGGTGCCGCTGGAGAACATGACGACCAGGGCGATGACCGCGGTCTGGAAGCGGCGCCGGCGCATCGAGGCGCGGGCGGTGCGCCAGACGGCGCTCACGGCGTCCGCTCCAGGGTGCGCTCGCCGACGATGCGGCCGTCGGCGAACTCCACGATCCGGCTGGCGCACCGCTGCGCCAGGTTCGGGTCGTGGGTGACGATGAGCAGGGTCTGCCCGATCTGGTTGAGGTCGATGAGGAGGTCCATGACCTGTTCGCCCGCATGGCTGTCGAGCGCGCCGGTCGGCTCGTCGGCCAGGAGCAGCGCGGGCCGGTTCACGAGGGCGCGGGCGACGGCGGCGCGCTGGCGCTCGCCGCCGGAGAGCGCGGCCGGGTACAGGTCGCGGCGGTCGGCGATGCCGAGCTCGTCGAGGAGCTCCAGGGCGCGCTGGCGGGCCTGCTGGGCGCGGACGCCGGTCAGCTGCGCGGCGAGGGCGACGTTGTCGAGGACGGTGAGGTCGTCGAGGAGGTTGAAGAACTGGAAGATCATGCTGATGGTGCGGCGGCGGAAGAGGGCGCGGCCGGTCTCGTTGAGGCCGTTGAGGTCCTTGCCGTCGACGGTGACGGCGCCGGCGGTGGGCCGGTCGAGGCCGGCGATCATGTTGAGCATCGTGGACTTGCCGGAGCCGGAGGGCCCCATGACCGCGACGGCCTCGCCGCGGCGGATCTGGAGGGAGACGCCGTCGAGGGCCGCGGTGTCGCCGTACTCCTTGCGGAGGCCGTCCATGGAGACCAGGACGGGAGGGGGTTGGGTCGCATCGTTCATGCAGCCCAAGCTACGGGCCGGTCCGAAGTGGGCGCATCGGTCGCGGGAGGGAACTCCGGGCGCGCCTCATCCCGGGGATGTAGGGGCGTGGATCCCGCGACCGATGCGCGCGGGAGCGGGCTCCTGCCAGAATCATCCTGTGTGGGCTCTGACGACGATGCCGGCGCTGGCCGCGGCGGCGGTCCTGGCGGCGGCGCTGCTGCGGTCGCGGCGGGCGCACCGCAAGGCGCTGGAGGAGCAGCGGTGGCTGCTGGAGCGGGAGCGCG
This sequence comes from Glycomyces terrestris, assembly GCF_003933745.1. Taxonomy (GTDB): domain Bacteria; phylum Actinomycetota; class Actinomycetes; order Mycobacteriales; family Micromonosporaceae; genus Glycomyces; species Glycomyces terrestris. The sequence goes on from NZ_RSEB01000001.1 coordinate 93,689, forward strand.
CGAACGCGACCCGCGCCGCGGTGGACGCCGAGCGGGCCCGGATCGCCCGGGAGCTGCACGACATCGTGAGCCACAACGTGAGCCTGATGGTGGTGCAGTCGGCGGCGGCGCGCGAGGTCGTCGCCGCCATGCCGGAGGAGGCCGCGGCCGCGATGGGCGCGGTCGAGGCGGCCGGGCGCGCGGCGCTGACCGAGCTGCGCCACCTGCTGGGGGTGCTCGCTCCGGCGCAGGACGGCGAGGACGGCCCGGCCGACCTGCGGCCGCAGCCGGGCCTGGACCGGCTCAGTTCGCTGATCGACCGGTTCGCGTTCGCGGGGCTGCCGGTGGAGGTCCGGATCTCGGGGACGCCGCGGCCGCTGCCGACCGGCATCGACGTGACGGCGTACCGGATCGTCCAGGAGGCGTTGACGAACACCCTCAAGCACGCCAAGGGAGCTGAGGCGAAGGTGACGGTGCGATACAGCGACCGCTCGCTGCGCGTCGAGGTGCTCAACGGCGGGCCGAGCGTCCTCGCCGGCGACGCCCCGCGGGTCGCGGCGGGGCCGGCGCGGCCGGGCCGGGGCCTGGTGGGCCTGCGCGAGCGCGTGGGCGTCTACCGCGGCGACCTGGACGCGCGCCGGCGCCTCGGCGGCGGCTACCGGGTGCGGGCCCGACTGCCGTTGGACCGGCCGTGAACGCCGTCGAGGGTCCGCGCGTGCTGGTCGTGGACGACCAGGCGCTGGTGCGGGCCGGGTTCCGCATGATCCTGACGGCGCGCGGCATCGACGTCGTGGGCGAGGCGGGCGACGGCGCCGAGGCGGTCGCCGCGGTGCGGCGGCTGCGTCCCGACGTGGTGCTGCTCGACATCCGGATGCCCAATATGGACGGACTGGAGGCGGCGCGGCGGATTCTCGGACTGGTGCCGGAGTGCCGCGTGATCATGCTGACCACGTTCGACCTCGACCGGTACGTGTACGCGGCGCTCGCCCTGGGCGCCAGCGGGTTCCTGCTCAAGGACGTGACCGCCGAGCACCTGGCCGCCGCGGTCCGCCTGGTGGGCACCGGGGACGCGCTGCTGGCGCCGTCGATCACGCGCCGGCTCGTGGAGCGCTTCGCGCCCGATCAACTCGCCCCCCACCGGAGCCTGGAGGCGCTGACGCCCCGGGAGCTGGAGGTGCTCGCGCTCCTGGGCCGCGGTCTGTCGAACGGCGAGCTGGCCGAGCACTTGACGCTGAGCGAGGCGACGGTCAAGACCCATGTGGCCCGCATCTTCGCCAAGCTCGACCTGCGCGACCGCGCCCAGGCGGTCGTGGTGGCCTACGAGACGGGCCTGGTCACGCCCGGCGGCGGCTGACGGCCCGGCGTCGGGGCGACCGCGGCCGGCGGCGCCGGCGGGCCGGCCCCGGTCAGGCCGGGAGGGCGAGGTCGGCGATCATCGGCTCGGTCGGCTGGTCGGAGCCGCCCGCGGGTTCGTTGGTGAGGCCCACGATCTCGGTGTCGCCGAGGCCGTCGACGAGCATCGTCGCCGAGGAGTCGCCCGGGTCCATGACGCCCGCCGAGGTCTGGCCGGCCTCGTCCACGAGCCAGACCTGGTAGGAGCGGTCGTCGCCGATCTCGGCGAGGTCGGAGACCACGACCACCGCCTGGTCGAGTTCGGCGGAGAAGACCACGGTGACGCGGCCGCCGCCTTCGGCCCGCTGCACGGCCACGTCGGCGTCGGGCGCCTCCAGAACGGCGGCCATCTCGGATTCCGCAAGGGGCGCATCGGTGGAGCGCATGACCTGCCACGTGGCGAACACGCCCGCGAAGGCGGCGGCCAGGGCGAGCGCGGCCGCGCCGAGGGCGAGGCGCCGGCGCGGGACGCGCAGCGTGCCGGGGCGGCGCGCGGGCCGGCGGCGCGGCGCGGGGGCGGCCTCCTGCCCGGTGCGGCTGGTCGCGGCGAGGACCCGGTCGCGCAGCTCCGGCGGCGGGTCGGTGAGCAGGACGTCGGAGAGGCGCCCGGCGGCCTCGCGGAGCTCGACGGCCTCGGCCGCGCAGGACTCACACTCGAGGAGGTGGGCCTCGACACGGCGGCGCTCGTCGTCGTCGACCGCGTCGACGGCCCAGGCGCCGATGAGGGAGTGGACGTCGTCGCTCACCGGGACGCCTCCAGGCAGTCGCGCAGTTTCCCGAGCCCGTCCCGGATGCGGGTCTTGACGGTCGGGACGGCGGTGTCCAGGAGCGCGGCCACCTGGCGGTAGGTGTAGCCGCCGTAGTAGGCGAGGGTGACGGCGCGGTGCTGGAGGTCGGTGAGGGTCTTCAGGCAGCGGCGCACCTGGCGGTGTTCGAGGCGCCGCTCGGCGGCGTCGGCGACGGGGTCCACGGGGGCGACGGTCGCCTCGGCCGCGGCGCGCCGCTCGCGGTCGCCGGCGGCCTGGGAGGAGCGGACCCGGTCGACGGCGCGCCGGTGCGCGATGGTGGCGACCCAGGAGGTCGCCGAGCCGAGGCGCTCGTCGTACCGGGACGCGGTGCGCCAGATCTCGACCAGGACCTCTTGGGCGACCTCTTCGGACTGGGCGCGGTCACGCAGGACGCGCAGGCAGATGCCGTAGACCCGCGGCGAGACGAGGCCGTAGAGCTCGGTGAACGCGTCGTGCTCGCCGCGTCCCGAGCGCAGCAGCAGCGTCTCGGCCGAGACGGTGTCAACCACGGCGCCGACCGGCGCGCCGCGCGTGCGCACGGGGCGCCCGCTCGTCCTCGGCGTGTGCGTGCACTGTGCGTTCTCCATCCCGGCGCGGCGGACCACCAGCTTAGCGGTCCGCACGGCGGGGACGGCCTCGACGTGCGCTCACAGCGCGACCAGGGCCGCCGCGACGGCGGCGACGGCGGCGAACCCGGCCGCGTGCGGCAGGTGCGACCGCGGGGTGCGGATCCCGTGCCGGGCCAGCGTCGCCATGTCCCCCAGCGGGATCAGCGCGAGGGCGAACAGGACCAGCCCGGTGGTGAGCCCGGACGAGGTCCACGCGGCGGCGAGCACGGCCGCGCCCGCGGCGATGTCGCGCCAGGCCGCCGCGGCGGCCCAGGCGCGCGTCTCCGGAGTCGCGGCGGGGATGCCGTAGGCGCGGGACGCGCGCTGCGGGGCGAGGACCCCGGCCGCGCCGAGGCAGACGAACGCGGCCCCGAGGGCGATCGCGGCCAGGTCCGCGAGGGCGGCGAAGGTCGATGCGTCCACTCGGAACTCCTCTCAGGCGCCGCGGGCCGCGGCGATCAGGATGAGCGTCACCGCGAACCCGGCGATCTGATTGAGCCACAGGAACCGCCGCCACCCCCGCGTCGACTCGCGCGCGCGCTCGTCCGGAACGGAGCGGTACGGCCAGGCGGAGGCGATGTAGAGCAGCACGAGCGGCGCGGCGAGCGGGCCCGGCCAGGGGGTGAGCAGCACGGCGGCGCCGGCGGCCGCGTAGCCGGCGATCGCGAAGCGGACCGTGGCGGCCGCGCCCCACCACGTGGCGATCGAGGCGATCCCGGCCTCGCGGTCGGAGGGGACGTCCTGGACGGCCCCGAACGCGTGCGAGGCGATCCCCCACAGCCCGAAGGCGACGAACGCCGCGGTCGTCGCGGTCGTCCAGGGCGCGCCGGCGAGGACGATCGCGTAGGCGGCCGGGGACCAGAAGTGGGCGCTGGAGGTGAGCGAGTCGGCCAGCGGGATCTCCTTGAGCCGCAGAGGCGGAGTCGAATAGAAGACCACCAGGAGCATCGAGGCGGCGAGGACGAGGTTCGCCGCGGTCGAGCCGACCGCGAGGAGGAAGGCCAGGAACGGCAGGCACGCGGCCGCCGCGGCCGCCAGCGTGACCCGGTGGAGGCGCCGGTCGAGGACGGCGCCGTGCGCGCCGCCCTTGCGCGGGCTGCGCAGGTCGGACTCGTAGTCGAACACGTCGTTGACGCCGTACATCGCGAGGTTGTACGGCACCAGGAAGAACAGGGTGCCGAGGACGAACACGGCGTCGACCGCGCCGGCCGTCAGCAGCCAGGCGGCCGCGAACGGGTAGGCGGTGTTGATCCAGCTCACCGGACGCGAGGCGACGAGCAGCTGTGCGGCGGTGCTCCGGGCGGTCAGGACGGTCATGGGCGGCGCCGTTCCGGTAGGAGGACGAAGGCGGCGGGCACCGCGAACGCGGCGCTCACCGGGTAGGCGAAGTCCTCGATCGGCGCCTGGCCGACCTTGACTCCGAGAAGGTGGGACTCAGGGTAGGTGAACAGGCCCGCGGCGATCATCAGGTTGTCGAACGCCGCGGTGAGCAGCACCAGGACCGCCGCGGCGACCGCCGAGGCGGCCATCCGCCGCCCGAAGCGGGGCCGCCGTGCGCTGAGGACGGTCACGGCCGCGGCGGCGGCCAGGAAGGGGAGGCAGAGCAGCGCGTACGTCACCGGACCTCCCCGCTGGAGCCGGTCCGCAGCGCGGACCCCCAGACCACGACCGCCAGATAGCTGAGGAACGCCAGGAAGAACGGCTCCTCGAGCGGGAGGTGCGGGGCGAGGTCGATGCCGAGGAGGAGGTCCGAGCCGCCTTTCACGAAGACGCCCGCGGCGATCCCGGCGGCGTCCCACAGCAGGAAGAACACCGTGCCGGCGGCGACCGCGAGCAGCGTGCGGCGCGGCGACCGGAACGCGGCCAGGCGGAATCGGCGGTCGAGGGCGGCCACGCCGCCGGCGGCGGCGAGGATCGCCAGGAGGTAGAGGCCGGGCATGTCACTCCGCTCCGGGTTCGGGGATCGGGCCGGGGGAGCGGTCTCCGCGCACCCGTTTGAGGACGAGTTCGGCCGAGATCAGGCACATCGGCAGACCGATGCCCGGCAGGGTCGAGGCTCCGGCGTAGTACAGTCCCCGCACCTTGCGGGAGGCGTTGCGCGGCCGGAAGACCGCGCTCTGGCGGAGGGTGTGCTCGAGGCCGAGCGCGGCGCCGCGCCAGGCGTTGAGGTCGGCGGCGAAGTCGCCGGGGGCGACGGTGCGCCGGACGGTGATCCGCTCGGGCAGGTCCCCGATGCCGCACCAGCGGGCGATCTGCGCGATGACGCGGTCGGCGGCGGCCTCGACGCGGAGGTCGCCGCCGCGGCCGAGTCCCGGGTCGGCGGGGACGGGGACGAGGACGAACAGGCTCTCGCTCCCCGGCGGAGCCGCGGCGGGGTCGGTGGCGCCGGGCCGGCACACGTAGATCGAGGCGGGATCGGGGACGCGCGGGCGGCGTCCGAAGACGGCGTCGAAGTTCGCCTTCCAGTCGCGGGTGAACAGCAGGTTGTGGTGGGCGAGCTGCGGAAGCGGGCCGTCGACGCCGAGCATGAGCAGGAGCGCGCCGGGGCCCGGTGAGCGCCGCCGCCACCAGGACTCGGGGTAGGTGCGGTCGCGGCCGCCGAGCAGCGCGGTCTCGGTGTGGTGCAGGTCGGCGGTGGAGACGACGAGGTCCGCTTCGAGGTCGCCCCCGGCGGTGAGGCGGACGCCTCGCGCCCGCCCGTCGCGGGTGAGGATGCGCGCCACGGGCGCGCCGGTCCGGATCTTGGCGCCGGCGGCCGCGGCGAGCCGTTCGACCGCGGCGATGACGCTCGTGAACCCGCCCATGGGGTAGAGCACGCCGTCGGCGAGGTCGAGGTGGCTCATGAGGCGGTACAGGCTCGGCGCCCGGTACGGGGAGCTGCCGAGGAAGACCGCCGGATAGCCGAGGATCTGTCGCAGCCGCCGGTCGGCGAAGCGGCGCTCGACGTGGGCGGCGAGGGGGCGGGTAAGCAGGGGCGCCAGTCTCGGCAGGCGCCGCAGCAGCGCCGGGTCGCGCAGGCCGGCGGTCGTCTCGTACGTGTCGTAGAGGAAGCGGCCGACGGCCAGCTCGTACGCGTCCCGGGCCGAGTCCAGGTAGGACGCCAGGCGGGGGCCCGCACCGGTCTCGATCCGCTCGAACAGCGCGGTGGCCGCTTCGCGGCCGGAGACGACGTCGACCGGGCCGGCGCCGGGCGGTTCGAAATGGGCGCGGAAGGCCGGGGTGAGCCGGACGAGGTCGAGTTCCCTTGCGGCCGTGGTGTCCATGAGCCGGAAGTAATGCTCGAAGACCTCGGGCATCAGGTACCAGCTCGGGCCGGTGTCGAAGCGGAAGCCCCCGTGCTCCCAGACGCCGGCGCGGCCCCCGGTCGCGTCGCGGGCCTCGAGCACGGTGACGTCGTGGCCGTCCTTCGCGAGCAGGCCGGCCACCGCCAGGCCGGAGATCCCCGCGCCGATGACGATCGCCTTCATGCCCGCACTCCTCGCGGGGAGGGGGCGAGTGAGACCTTGGCGGCGATGACCGCCTTGCGCCAGTTGGAGACCCGGGCCCGGCCGGTCCCGTCGTCCTCCCGCAGCCGGTGCGCGAGGGCCGCGAACAGGCCGTGGGCGGTGGCGACGGCGCGGCGGCAGTCCTTGGGGAGCAGCGGGATGCACGCGCGGGCGGCGTGCAGGTCGCGGTCGATGCGGTCGAGGACGGCCGCTCGGGTGCCGGGGGCGTCGCCGAGGTAGTCGCGGCCCAGCCGGTCGCGGTCGTGGCCGGCGTCCCGCAGGAAGTTGATCTCCTGGAACGCCGAGCCGAGGCGGCGCGCGCCCTCGCTGACCAGCGGGTCGGCGCGGTCGGTGCCGGGACGGCCGGCGTTCAGGAAGACCTGGAGGCACATGAGCCCGACCGCTTCCGCAGAGCCGTACACGTACTGCCGCAGGGAGCGCTCGTCGTGCTCGACGACCTCGAGGTCGGATCGCATCGAGGCGAAGAAGGGCCGCACCAGGTCAGGGCCGATGCCGCACTCGCGCGCGGTGAGCGCGAAGGCGTGGACGACGAGGTTGGCGCTGAAGCCCTCCTTGATCGCGAGCAGGGTGTGGGCCTCGAGGTCGTCGAGGACGTGGCGGGTGGCGGCCGGTTCGAGGCCGGCCGCGGCGGCGGGGCCGTCGACGATCTCGTCGGCGACGCGCACGAGCGCGTAGACCGCGCGCACGTGGGCGCGCACGCGCGGGCCCAGGAGCCGGCACGCGAGGCCGAACGAGGTCGAGTACCCGGCGATGACCTCGGCGGCCGCGCGCATCGCGGTGCGGTGGTAGAGGTCGAGTCCTACGGGGTCGTTCACGGGATGCGCTCCTCGATGACGTCGGTGAGGTCGCCGAGCATTCGCTTGGACGCTTCGGGGACGGGGGCGCGGGACCAGCGCTCGCGCGCGGCGCCGAGGATCTCGTCGATCAGGGCGTGGACCCGCTTGCGGGCGCCGCAGGCGTCCAGGGCGCGCCGCGCGGCCTGCACCCCTTCGGGTCCGGTGGGGGCCAGTGCGAGCGCGGCCTTCACTTCGGGCCAGGAGCCGCTGTGGCGGGCCGTCGCGATGAGCGCGGTGTGCTTGCCTTCGCGGAGGTCGGCGCCGGGGGCGCGGCCCGCCTGCTCCGCGGTGCCGAAGGCGCCGATGAGGTCGTCGGCGAGCTGGAACGCGAGGCCGAGGGAGCGTCCGGCGGCGCCGAGCGCGGCGACGGCGGGTTCGGGGGCTCCGGCGAGGATCGCGCCTGCTTGGAGCGGGGCGCTGATGGAGTAGACGGCGGTCTTGTCGCGGGCGGCGGCGAGCACGGCTTCGGGGTCGGGCGGGTCGGGTAGGGAGGCGTACTCGACGTCGGCGAGTTCGCCTGCGGCCGAGAGGAGGATGACGTCGTCGAGGAGGTCGAGGAGCCTGCGGCGCGGGCCGGCCGGGAGGTCGGCGGCGGCGATGAGACGCACGGCCTCGAAGAGGAGGACGTCGCCGACCAGGATCGAGGCGGCGTCGCCGTAGCGGGCGGCGCGGCCGACTGCCGCACCCGCCGCCCGCGCGTCGGCGCGGAAGCGCCCGGAGGTGTTGGGCCGGCCGCGGCGCTCGACGTCGCCGTCGATGACGTCGTCGTGGACGACGAAGGCGGTGTGCAGCAGCTCGAAGCCGGCGGCGACGTCGGCGACCGCGGGATCGGCGGTACCGCGGCCGCCGAAGGCCAGGTTGGACTCGGCTACCAGGCGCGGCCGGAACCGCTTCCCGCCCGCGGCGGCGTCGCGGGCGGCTTCGGCGAGGACCGCGGACCGGCGGTCGCGGGCGCGGCCCTGCTCGACGAGGCGCGCCAGGGCGAGGTCGACGGCGGTGCCGACGGCGGTCCGCCCGGCTTCGAGGGCCGTCACGGTTCACCGTCCGGGCGGAGCAGGTCGAGGCCCCGGGCCTGGAGGACGAGCCAGGGGCTGAAGGCCCACGGCGCGGCGGCGATCGCGGAGGCGAGGTCGCGCGCCTCGGTCCAGGCGACGTCCATGACCTCGGCCGGCTCGGGACGGACGGGGCCGGCGGCGGTCGCGGTGTAGACGGGGCAGACCTCGTTCTCGACGATGCCGCCGGGGTCGACGGCGCGGTAGCGGAAGCCGGGGATCGCGGGTGCGATCGCCGTGACGCGCAGGCCGAGCTCGCGGTCGGCGTGGCGCTCGATCGCGTCCTCGAAGGACTCGCCGGGCCGCGGGTGGCCGCAGAACGCGTTGGTCCACACGCCCGGCCAGGCGGTCTTCGCCAGCGACCGGCGCGTGACCAGCAGCCTGCCGTCCGGCCCGGTGACGTGGCAGGAGAAGGCCAGGTGGAGCGGGGTGTCGCTGGTGTGGACCGACGTCTTCGGGGCGGTCCCGATCGCGTTCCCGGCGTCGTCGAGGAGGATCACGTCGTCGCCCATGGCGCCCGTCCCCTCGTGGTGTGCGGAGCTGCGGTCCCGACCATGCCTCACGTCCTCTCCTGGATCTCGAGCAGGCATTCGGAGCCGGCCGGGCTTCGGATTGGTCCCGGACCGGATTTTTTTCTGGCTGGTCCCGTCCCAGGTCGCGGGCTATCGCGGCCCGGCGCGGGACCGTTCCTCGGTTTCGGCGATGGCGACGATGCGGCGGGCCATGCCGGAGAACACGAGGCCGTGGAAGGGGAGCACCGCGAGCCAGTAGAGGCGTCCGGCGAGGCCGCGCGGGAAGAACACGGCCCGTTGGCGGTAGCGGGTGGCGGCGCCGGGTTCGCAGGCGAGGTCGAGCCAGGCGAGGCCGGGCAGTCGCATCTCGGCTCGGAGGCGCAGGAGGCGCCCGGGCTCGCAGACCTCGACGCGCCAGAAGTCGATGCCGTCGCCGACGCTCACGCGGGAGCGGCTGCGGCGTCCGCGTCGGAGGCCGACGCCGCCGAACGCGCGGTCGCCCCAGCCGCGGGCGGCCCACAGCAGAGGCGTGGAGTACCAGCCGTTCTCGCCCCCGATGCCGGCGATCACGCGCCACAGCGCTTCGGGGCTCGCGGTGGTGGCGACAGTGCGCTCGTCGGTGTAGACGACGCGGCCGGACCATTCGGGATCGCCGGGCAGCGGGTCGCTCGGGGCGCGGGCGACGGTGGCGTCGACCCAGCTGGTCTCGACCCGGTCGACCTCGATCCGGCCGAGGGCGAGGCGCAGGGCCTCGTCGTAGCGGAGGAGGCCGCCGGGCGGGGGCGGAATGAGGGTGTCGATGCGGTGGTCGTGCATGACGCAGTCGTGCTGGAGCGATTCGACGAGCGGGCGGGCCAGGTTGCGGGGCACGGGCGTCACGAGCCCGACCCAGTGCGAGGCGAGGCGCGGGGTGAGGACCGGAAGGGCGAGGACGCAGCGGGGCGGCAGTCCGGCGACGCGGGCGTACCCGTTCATCATCTGGTCGTAGCGCAGCACGTCGGGTCCGCCGATGTCGAAGGCGCCGTCGGCGCCGTCGGTGCGCAGTGCGGCGAGGAGGTAGTGGAGGACGTCGCGGACCGCGATGGGCTGGATGCGGTTGCGGACCCAGCGCGGGGCGGTCATCACCGGGAGCACCTCGGTCAGGTGCCGGATCATCTCGAAGGAGGCCGAGCCCGATCCGATGACGACGCCGGCCTGGAGGACGAGTACCGGCACGCCGGAGCGCTGGAGGATCTCGCCGACCTCGCGCCGCGACGCCAGGTGCGGCGACAGCGGCCCGGTGCGCGGGGAGAGCCCGCCGAGGTACACCACGCGCTCGACGCCCGCGGCCGCGGCGGCGCGGGCGACGTTGCGGGCGATGAGCCGGTCGCGCCGCTCGAAGTCGCGGCGGTCGGTCATCGAGTGGACCAGGTGGTACACGAAGCGGACGCCGTCCGCGGCCGACCGCACCGCCGCGGGGTCGGCGGCGTCGCCCGCCGCAACCTCGACGTCCGCCGATGCGAGGCCGCGCGCGCGTTCGGGCCGTCTGGTGAGGACCCTGACCCGGTATCCGGCGTTCAGGAGCCGCGGCAGCAGCCGCCCGCCGATGTACCCGGTCGCCCCGAGCAGCAGCACGAGCGGGCGCGGCTCCCCCGCGCGGGTCGGCGCCCAGCGGTACGCGGGCTCGCGCCCGCTCGGCGCCGTCAGATCCGGCCCGCCCATCCGCGCCTCCCCGCCGCCGTGCGCGCACGGCTCCTCCAGGGCAGCTTATGGGAGCGGACCGCTGGTCGTCCCGGTCACGGCCGGAATGCCGCCGTTCCGCGCCGGGCGGCGGTCACTCCGCGAATGCCTCGGGGTGGAGGCCGGCGGCGATGGTCCGGACGGCGTCGATGTTGCCGAGGGAACCGGAATGCAAACCGGTCTCATTATCGACTGTGAGCCGAGCGGGCTGCGCCGCAGCGCGGCGGGCCCGGTGAGACCGGGATCCGTCCGCGCGGCCGGGCGGCGGCCGGGGGCGGCGGGCCGTGGGAGGATCCTCGAGGGCGCCGGACGCGGGCGCCGGGGAGCGGCGAAGGGGGATCGCGTGACGGATCAGGCCGAGTCCTCGGTGCTCCTGTTCGGCTGCGGGAAGGTCGGTGTGCGGCTCGGCGAGCGGCTCGCCGCGTCAGGGCGGCGCGTGGTCGCGGTGCGCCGCCGCGTCGAGGCGCTCCCGCCTTCGTTCACCGGGATCGCGCTCGACTACCGCCGGCCCTTCACCGCCGCGCTGCCGCATGTGGACTCGGTGGTCGTCACGCTGACGCCCGACCGGTCCGAGGCCGACGCGCCCGACCTCGTGAGCCCGCTGCGCAGGCTCGCGGCGGCGCTGCCCGCGCGGCCGCGGCGCGTGATCCTGGTGTCCTCGACCGGCGTCTTCGCCGGCGATCCGCGGACCCGGCCGCTCACCGAGGCCGACGAGCCGCGGCCCGCGAGCGGACGCGCGCAAGCGCTCCTGGACAGCGAGAACGAGGCCCGGCGCCGCTTCGGCGCGGTCGTCCTCCGCCCGGCGGGGATCTACGGGCCGGGACGCGAGCACCTGATCCGCCAGGTGGCGCGCGGCGTCCCGATCGACCGCAACCGGCGCACCAACCGCATCCACGAGACCGACCTCGTGCGGACCCTGCACGAGCTGCTGCGCACGCCGTCACCGCCGTCCACACTGCACGCGGTCGACGGCCGCCCCGCGACCCGCGGCGAGGTCGCCGACCACATCGCGCGTCTGCTGCACGTCCCGCCGCCGCCCGCGCTGGACACGGAGCCGAGCGGCCACGTCCTCTCCGGCGCGCGCCTGGCGTCGTTCCTCGGCGCGCTGCGGTACCCGGACTACCGCTCAGGCTACGCCGAGATCGTCGCGGCCGGGGACGCCGGCCGCTGGGTGTGAGCTGAGCGCGGGCGGTGCGGTCGGCGCTCCCCCCGCTGGCGCGTCGCCGGAGGCGGGCGTCGAGCGGCACTCCGTTTCGGAGTGCCGCTCCTGCTCCTGGTCGCCGCGTTCGCCTCGGGGCGAGCGGTGTCAGTCCGCGGGGATCGCGGGGACCGCGTCCGCGTCGTACACCGGCGCGGGCATCGAGCGGAGGAGGTCGCCGAGCTCGTCGGCGCCGACCGGGGCGTCCGCCTGCGTGAAGGCGCCGACGGCCCAGCCGTCGGGGTCGAACCTGACGACCTCCAACCAGTTCACACCGGCCGGGCCTTCGGCGAACACCCACAGGGTGCCGTCGTCGTCGGTCGCCTGCGTGCAGGTGAAGCCCTCGCGGCACACGACCGGGAACGGGCCGCGCTCGACCAGGTCGGCGACGCCGGGGATCCAGCCTCCCGGCAGGTAGTAGGTCAGGTCGAACCCGACGTCGCCGTCCGCGCCCGGGTACTGGCCGGCGGCGGTGTAGGCGCGTGTGACGACGGCGCCGTACCCGGTCTCGCCCAGCTGCACGGCGGTCGCGGCGCCGAGGACCCCATCGGGGTGGACGCCGGACAGCGCAGTCCCGGCGGCCTCCATCGTGGACAGGGCGTCGGGCTCGGCCGCGTCCTCCCACTCGGGGTCGTGGGTCCAGCCGGCGGGGACCTCGACGAGGTCGCCCACGGGGGCCAGGCCCGTGGTGTCGAAGTCGAACTCCGGCATGGCCTCGACGGCCGCGGTGAAGTCCTCCATCGCGATCGCGTACTCCGGTTCGGGTCCGTGGCACCCCATGTCCCAGACCACGCGGAGGCCCGTCCCGTTGGGGTAGGCGACGGCGGCTTCGTACGCGCACTCGTGGTCGACGGCGTACAGGGTCCGGCCGTCCTCGAGCTCGGTCGTGGTCAGCTCGTCGGTCCAGTCGGCGCCGTCGTACCACGGTGCGCCGCTGGCACTGATGAGGTGCTGCGGGAACACCTGCTCGGTGGCCGGCCCCGGTTCGGGCGTCCAGCCGCCGGGCAGCAGCGCCTCGATCCGCAGGACCGTGTCCTCGGGGGCCTGTCCGCCCTCGGGCAGGATCTGGGAGACGAAGGAGCGCAGCCAGGTCTGACCGTAGTTCCCGGGCGTCTGCACCGACCCGAAGCCGAACTCCGGCTCCTCCCCCGCGGCGGTCAGGCCCGCCTCGGCGAGCAGGGTCCCGAAGGCTGTGGCCGCGGCATCGTCCAGTTGCGCGCGCTCCTCGTCGGTGCCGAACTCCTCGTCGGGTTCGAACGGGTACCCGGCGGTCTCGGGGTCGTCGACGCCGCCGGCGGGGACGCGGTCCTCGACCGGCAGACCCGCCAGGGACAGTGCCAGCACCGCGGCCACGGCGGCGACGCCGGCGGCGACCGCACCGCCGAGGGCGGCGGACCGGCGCCGGCGCGCCCGGTAGCCTTCGCGGACGATCAGGTCGACGTCGATGTCGGGAGCACCGGCATCGAGGTGCTCGGTCGTGCCGCGAAGCAGGGCCAGCGTGTCTTCGTACGAGTTCATGGTGCCTTCCTCAGCAGTCAAACGAGATTGATCAGCGCCGACGGCGCGAGGACCTCGCGCAGCCGTTTGAGTCCCTTGGCGGTCTGGCTCTTCACGGTCCCGGCCGAGCAGCCCAGCGCGGCAGCGGTGTCCTCGACCGACAGGTCCTCGCAGAACCGCAGGACGAGGGTGGCCCGCTGCCGCTGCGGCAGCAGCGCCAGCGCGTCGATGACCTCCTGGAGCCGGCCGTCGTCGTCGGGCGGCGCCTCCGGGCGGGCGGGCGGCGTCTCGCTGCTGGCGCGCTCGCGGCGCACCCAGGCCAGGCGGCGGTGCGAGAAGAAGACGTTGATCACGATGCGGCGCGCGTACGCGGGCGCTCCGCCCGGATCGACGCGCTTCCACGCCGCGAACAGCCTGATCAACGCGGTCTGCACGAGGTCGTCGGCCTGGAACCAGTCGCCGCACAGCAGGTACGCCTGCCTGCGGAGCGCGCTCCTGTGCGCGACGGTGAAGGCCCGGAACTCGGCCTCCTGCTGCTCTCTGGTCTGCACGTGGCCTCTTCTCTGGTGACGGGTGGCGGGGTCCGGCCCGCCCGCTCGGTGGATGCGGCGAGGCCCGACACCGTATGTACCGCTGCGCCGGGTCCGTGAGGTTGCCGGTTTCGGTGCCTGGTTTCGGAGCGGCGGCCCGCATCGCGCGAAAGGGGCGAAAACGGGTCGACACCGGCGCGGGGGTGTACGACGCTGGCCGCATGACTTCAAGTGAGATCTGGGACGCGGAGACGGCCCGCACGTACGACACCCCCGGTGAGGGCATGTTCGCGCCGGAGGTCCTCGACCCCGCCGTGGACCGGCTCGCCGAACTCGCCGCCGGCGGGCGGGCGCTGGAGTTCGCGGTCGGCACCGGCCGCGTGGCCGTGCCGCTGTCCGAGCGCGGCGTGCCCGTCGCCGGAATCGAGCTGTCCGAGGCGATGATCGAGCGGCTTCGGGCCAAAGTGGACGAGAGCGTGATCCCGGTCGTCCAGGGCGACATGGCGACCGCACGGGTCGAGGGCGAGTTCTCGCTGGTGTACGTGGTCTACAACTCGATCTCGAACCTGGTCACCCAGGACGAGCAGGTCGAGTGCTTCCGCAACGCCGCCGCCCACCTCGGCCCCGGCGGCCGGTTCGCGGTCGAGCTCGGCGTCCCGGGGATCACGCACACGTCCCCGGGGACCGGCGCGGCGGTGTTCGCCGTCAAGCCCGGCTACATGGGCGTCGACGTGTACGACGTCCTGAACCAGCGCCTCGTCTCCCACCACTTCCGGTTCGACGAGGGCCGCCGGGCACGGCTCGGGCGGAGCTCCCAGCGGTACGTCTGGCCGTCGGAACTCGACCTGATGGCGCGCCTGGCCGGCTTCGAACTCGAATCGCGCCACGCCGACTGGAGGGGCGCCGAGTTCACCGCCGAGTCGCGCTCGCACGTCTCGGTGTACCGGCTGCCGGCCTGAGGCTTTTCGGAACGTATAATTCCGTTCTGATATACTGGGCGGGACGGACGCTCCAGCGGAGGAAGGACCATGCCATGACCACCAGACCCGACCCGATCCCCGAGGGGTACGGCACCGTGACCCCTTGGATCATCACCAAGGACACCGCGGCGGTCATCGACTTCCTCAAGGCCGCGTTCGACGCCGAGGAACTCGGCCGCGTCGAGGGCGCCGAGCCGGGCTCGATCGGCCATGCGGAGGTCCGCATCGGCACCTCGATCGTGATGATGTTCGACTCGCCGTTCACGGTCGAGACGCCCGCCATGCTGCGCCTGTACGTCGCCGACGCCGCGGCTGCGCTCCAGCGCGCCGTCGGCGCCGGCGCGGCCGTCGTGACCCCGGTGACCGACGTCCAGGCCTGGGGCGACCGCATCGCCCGGGTCAGAGACCCGATCGGCAACCTCTACTGGCTCCAGGAGCGGGTCGAGGAGGTCACCGAGCAGGAGCTGGGCCGCCGGTTCGCAGACCCGAAGTACCACAAGGCGATGGAGCAGACCCAGGTCATGGACGCGCCCGGCCTGTCCTGACGGCACGCGGCCGCCGCGGCCCGAACCGGTCGCGGCGGCCGCCCGCCGTCGGGTCGGCTTCGCCCGGTCGAGGTCCGGTCCGCGAGGGGCTGTCGCAGGCGCCAGGTCCGGACCGGCGCGGCGGTCGTTCCGCCCTCCCGCGGGGCGGCCCGACCGGGTTCCGGCGCGGCGATCTGACGAGAAGTGCAGTGCGCCAGGCAGTGTCGCGCGACGCATTCCGGCGGAGACGCGGCTCGGGGGTGATAGACCTGACCCCATGCCCGTTCCTGGCACCGCCTCCGCGACCGACGACCGCCGCCCGCCCGCAGGCGAGCGGGTGCCGCGGCGGGTCCTCATCGCGCTGTGCGCCACGCAGATCACCAGTTGGGGCGTGCTGTTCTACGCCCTGCCCGTCCTACTCGCCGACATCACCGCGGACACCGGCTGGTCGACCGCGGCCGTGATGGGCGCCTTCTCGATCGGGCTCGGCGCCTCCGCGCTCGCCGGGATCTGGATCGGCCACCTCCTCGACCGGCGCGGCCCCCGCCTGGTCATGACCGCCGGCTCGGTCGCGGCCGTGCTCGCGGTCGTCGGCATCGCGACCGCCCCGAACCTGTGGTGGTTCACCGCCGCCTGGGTCCTCTCGGGCGTCGCCCAGGCCGCCGTCCTCTACAAGCCCGCGTTCGCCGCCATCACCGTCTGGTACGGCGCCCGGCGCGTCCGCGCGCTGACGATCGTCACGCTCGCCGGCGGCCTCGCCTCCACCGTCTTCGCCCCGCTCACCGCGTTCGTCAACGGCCACTTCGACTGGCGCGGCACCTACCTCGTGCTCGCCGTCGTGCTGGCCGCCCTCACCGTCCCCGCCCACGCCATCGCGCTCGATCCGCCCTGGCCCGCGCAGCCGCTCCACGCCGGCCGCGAAGCGGCGTTCGAAACCCCGGCGCTGGACCGCAGGCGGATCATCACCTCACCGGGGTTCGTCGCCCTCGCCGCCGCCATCGCCCTGACCGGGTTCGCGATGGGCACCTCCAACCTCTACCTCGTGCCGCTCATGACCGGCCGCGGCATGGACACCACCGTCGCCGCCTGGGCGCTCGGCCTCTGCGGCGCCGGCCAGCTGCTCGGACGCATCGCCTACGCCCCCATCGCGATCCGCACCGGCCCTACCGTCCGCGCCGTCGCGATCCTCGGCACCGGGGCCGCGATGCTGCTCGCCACCGCGCTCATCGCCGGACCCGTCCCGCTCGTCTTCGCCACGGTCGTCCTCCTGGGCGCCGCCCGCGGCGCCTTCACCCTCTTGGACGCCACGGTCATCACCGACCGCTGGGGACCGCAGGGCTACGCCACCCTCCACGGCATCCTCACCGCACCCGCCACCGTCGCCCTCGCCTTGAGCCCCTGGGCCGGGGCCCACCTCGCCGCCTGGACCGGCGGTACCGCCCCGATGTTCACCCTCCTCGCCGCCCTCGCCGGGGTGGCGACCCTCATCGTCCTGGCGGAACGGATCATGAAGCGGCGCAACTGACCTCGCGAACGCGCACAGTACGGCCGCCCGACGCCGGCCGGGCGCGGGAGCGCCGGTCAGAGCGCCGGGGCCGCCTCCTGGGGTATCGGCCTGTTCGCGCGGATCGCGTCGAGGCGGTCGTCGGCCGGGCAGCGGCGCAGGTCGGTGTAGCGGAGCCGGAACTCGGCGAGGCGGGAGCGCAGCCGCTGCGGCGCCTCCCCACGCGCCAGCGCCTCCGCCGCGGCGGCGAAGCACGCCTGCGCCGCCTCGTGCAGGACCGGGTCGGCCAGGCCGATGCGCGCGGCCTGGTCCCACATCGCCGGCGGCGGCTGCGGGCGGCCGCCGCAGAGGGCCTCGGTGGCCTCGTGGGCGGCGTCGGCGGCGCGGCGGTCGTCCATGAGGGTCGCGGCGAGGACGGCGGGCACGATCCAGCCGTCGCCGTGCTGCTGGTCGATCATGCGCAGCTCGAGCCACCCGCGCGGCCGCACGGGCGGGAAGAGCGTGCTCATGTGGTACTCGAGGTCCCCGCGGGTGGGCCAGCGGCCGTCGTGGCCGTGGCGGAGCCAGTCCCGCAAGGTCATGCCGGGCGGGACGCCCCAGCCGCCGGGCGGGTCGCAGCGGTGGCACATGACCTCGGCGTCGAGCACCCAGTTCGCGAAGTCGCGCCGCAGGTCGCCCTCCTCGGAGACCGGGCGGCCCCAGCCGGGGAGCCGCGACCACAGGGCCTGGCGGGTGGAGTTCCAGCCGCTGGGGCGGCCGTCGAGCTCGGGCGAGTTCGCGAACGACGCGATCAGGACCGGGCCCAGCCGGTGCGCGAGGTCCCAGCGGCGTCGCAGGTCGGCGTCGTCGTCGCCCGCGTCGAGGTTGACCTGCACGGAGGCGGTCCCGCACATGACCATGCGGCCCCATGGCCCCGTGCGGTCGTAGTAGGCCTCCATGGTCCGGTACCGGTCGTCGTCGACGTAGCGGACCGGGTCGCGGACGCCGTCGAAGCCGCCCCCGCGGACGGTCTGGCCGCGCGTGGCGAGGGCCGCCTCGAGCGCGGCCTGGTCGGCCTCGGCCCCGGCGATGCACGAGGCGAGGTCGTCGGCCGGCGCGGAGCTCATCTCCACCTGGCCGCCGGCCTCGCGGCTGACGGTGCCGCCGTTGGGCAGGTCCCAGCCGGTCTCCAGGTCGCCGCGAGGGTCGACCAGCCATTCGAGCTCGACGCCGACGCGCCGCGAGGGGCCCGTCGTGAACGCCCGCCGCCCGATGAAAGCGGCCGCGTCGTCGAAGGTCAACGGCGTGTCCATGGCACGTCTCCTCACACCAGAATGCAGAGCGCCCCGCGCGGGCCCGAGCCCGCCCGGAGGCGCCGGGAGGATTCCCAGAACCGGGCCGGTTAAGCAGAGCGGGCCGCCGCCCGCGCGGACCCGGGGCGCGGGCGGGCTCCCACTAGGCTGGGCGGGCGGGCCGCCGGAAGCGGCCGATCGACCCGGAAGGACCGTTATGAGCCGTGACCCGAACGTGGCGCTGTGGGCGCTGGTGGCGATCCTGGTCGTGGGTGCGGCGGCCGCGTGGATCGGCGCCCGGCGCGCCGACCGGAACGGGCCCCGCCTCTCCGGGACCGCGCCGTTCGACGCCGCGTCGGTGCGCGCCGGCGAGTGGTTGCTGGTGCTGGACGGCGCCGGGCCGAGGAAGATCCAGGTCATCAAGGAGCTCCGCGTGATCACGCGACTGGGGCTCGCCGATGCGAAGGCGCTGACCGACCGCACGCCGTCGGTCGTGCTCGACGGCGTCGACCGGGCCTCGGCCGAGGCCGCCCACCGGATTCTCGCGGACGCGGGCGCGGCGGTGCGGATCACCGAGACCGCCCCGGTGCCGACGCCGCCGCCCGGCGGCTGGTTCGACGTCGTCCTCGACGACGCGGGCCGCCGCAAGATCGAGGTCATCAAGGAGATCCGGTCCCTCACGGGCCTCGGCCTCGCCGAGGCGAAGCAGGCGGCCGAACGGGTGCCCTCGACCGTCCTGCGGGCCGTCGACCAGCCGACCGCGACCGCCGCGCAGTCCCGCCTCCGCGCCGCCGGCGCGGCCGTCCGGATCGTCGGCTCCTGAGGTCCGCCCGGCGAGCGCGGTCGGCGCACAATGGGACGATGCGCACCATCGGATTGATCGGCGGGATGTCCTGGGAGTCCTCCGCCGAGTACTACCGGCTCGTCAACGAGGACGTCAGGACCCGCCTCGGCGGGCAGCACAACGCCCGCAGCCTCATGGTCACGGTCGACTTCGGCGAGATCGAGGCGATGCAGCGGGCCGGCGACTGGGACGGGGCCGGCAAGGTCCTCGCCGCGGCGGCCGAGTCGCTCGAACGCGGCGGCGCCGACCTGATCGGGTTGTGCACCAACACGATGCACGTCGTCGCCGACCGGATCGAGTCCGCGGTCGCGATCCCGTTCGCGCACCTGGTCGACGCGACCGCCGACCGCGTCCGCGCCGCCGGGGTCGAGCGGGTCGGCCTGCTCGCCACCAGGTTCACCATGGAGATGGGCTTCTACGCCGAGCGCATGGCCCGGCACGGGATCGAGGTCGTCGTCCCGCCCGCCGCGGACCGCACGCTCGTCCACGACATCATCTACGGGGAGCTGACCCTCGGCGCCGTCCGGGAGGAGTCCCGCGAGGTCTACCGGCGCGTCATGGCCGACCTCGTCGGCGCCGGCTGTGCCGGGATGATCTACGGCTGCACCGAGATCACGCTCCTGGTGGACGAGTCGGACGCCGCGGTCCCGGTCTTCGACTCCACCCGGATCCACGCCGAGCACCTCGTCGACCTCGCCTTGGCCTGAGCGCCCGCGGACGCCCCCGGCGCGTTCCGCGTCCGGCTCCCGTCGTTTGCGGGATCATCGACCGGGAAGCCTACGGGCACCGACGAGGGGGCGCGATCGTGAACTCCGCTGACTGGTTCCTGCTGGGGGCGCCTTGGGACTGCTCGGGGTCCGGGCGCGGCGAGCAGGCGGCTCCGGCCGCGCTGCGCGCGGCGGGCCTGTCCGGTCTGGTGCACACCGATCTCGGCGATGCCGCCTGCGCGATCGACAGCCATGAACGCGACGCGCGCACGGGGGTGCTCGCGCTCCCGGAGACGGTGCGCGCCGCGCACGCGCTCGCGGACGAACTCGAAGGCGCACTGCGGAACCAGGCCGGGCGGCGGCCCCTGGTCGTCGGCGGCGACTGCTCCCTCCTGCTGGGGATCGTCCCGGCACTGCGCCGATCGCACGGCCCGATGGGGCTGTGGTTCCTGGACGGCCACCCGGACTACTCGGACGGGCCGGGCTCGGAGACCGGGGAGACCGCCGACATGGAACTCGCGGTGCTGACCGGTGACGGAGCGGATCCCCTCGTCGCACTGGCCGGGGCGGTGCCGATGATCCCCGCGGACGCGGTGGTCCTGCTCGGCCACCGCTCCAGCGGCCTCGACGCGGCCGCGAGGCGCGAACTCGAGCGCGTGCCCGCGGCGATGCACCGGTGCGACGCCGCAGCGGTCGCGGCCGACCCCGCCGCCGCGGGGCGGCGCGCTGCGGCCCTGCCGGCCGAGCCCGGTCTGCGGATGTGGCTGCACCTGGACGTCGACGTGCTGGACGGCGAGGTGCTCCCCGCGGTGAGCTATGCGCAGCCGGGCGGCCTCGACTGGGATCAGCTCGCGGCGGTGATGGCGCCCCTCGCCCGCTCCGAGCGGCTCCTCGGCGCCAGCGTCGCGGACTTCCGCCCCGACCTCGACCCGACCGGAGCGCACGCGGCCCGCCTCCTCGAACTCCTGGAGCGCGTCCTGCCGTAGACCGCTCTCCGCTGCGCCCCTTCGCGGCGGCGCGCCGCTCGACCGTGCACATTGTTCGGATCCGTTCGGAATCCGCCGCCGCCGCCCGCGGCCGCGCAGCATCGAAGGGGCGGAGGCGCGCGAACCCCCTGACGCCTCCGCGGAGAGGAAGAACGATGAGCACACGCCTCCGAACCTCGCTCCTGCGGTCGCTGATCACGGCTGCCGCGGGCGCGATGACCTTCGTCCTGCTCGGCTCGACCCCGGCGGCCGCGCACTACGTGTACCAGGAAGCCCACGTCTACCGCACCAACGACCTCTGCGTCCACGAGCGCTCCGAGATCTCCCACGGCGACGGCGGCGGGTACTCGCGCGTCGACGTCTCCTCGACGACCGTGATGGCGCCCGGCGGCACCTTCCCGTGCTCACTGGCGCTCGCGAAGCCCACCAACCAGATCGCCGCGAAGATCCAGGTACTGGCCTGGAACGGCAGCGCCTGGTACGTGTGCGCCGAGACCGACTGGCTCTACAACGACAACGTCGGCTGGCAGCTCATCATCCAGTCGAGGATGCTCGGGCACCCGCTCTGCGGCGACGGGTGGTACGGCACCATGGGCCACGGCTACGTCTGGAACCCCGCGACCAGGGACTGGAAGGGCGGCACCATGTGGTCCGGGAACCACTGGCTTCCGGACCACTCGCTGGACTCGGCCGCGGCCCCCGCCGAGGTCCCCGAAGCCGGCGACAAGGTCGGCGGGCTCGACGCCTCGGGCGCGGTGGTCCTCGACGCGGACGGCGCGCCGGTGACCGTCGTCCTCGGCGCGACCCCGCCCGACGGCCCTGACACCGCCGCCGATGCGGGGAGCACCGTGGTCTCGGAGGACGGCGCCGCGGTGGTCGAAGCGCCGCTGCACTCGCTCTCGGAGCTCGCGACGCGGTGACACCCCGACCGGACGGGGCCGCCGCTCGGCGGCCCCGTCCGCGGGTGACCGGTCCGCCGAGCGCGACGCCTCGCGCCGGGGCCGGGCGACGGGGAGGAACACCCGCATCGCCGAACTCCCCCACCGGGCCCGGCGGTGGCAGGGCACGAGGCGCCCGACGAGTTCGCTCCGGCCCCGTTCCGGCCCCCGGCGAAGCGCAGTCCGCAGTGGACATCGCTCGGAGCGCTGGCGGGAGCGCACCGGACGCCCGCCGAGGCGGCCTAGAAGGCGACGGACTCGCTCACGGCGCGCCAGCGCTCGTCGGACTCGCGCTGCGCCTCGGAGGTCGCGATCGCGATCCGGTAGGCGTCGGCGCCGATCAGGAGCCGGAGCGGCGCGTCCTCGCGGCCGGCGAGGTCGCGGACGACCTCGGCCACCTTGGCGGGGTCGGTGGGCTCGGTGCCCGTGTAGGCGCGGCGGACCTTGGCGAAGGCGCCCACGGTGGACCGGTAGGGCTCGCTGACCGGCGGGATGGACATGGACGACCCCGACCAGTCGGTGCGCATGCCGCCGGGTTCGAGCACGGTCACCTTGACGCCGAAGGGCGCCACCTCCTGGGCGAGCACGGTCGAGAAGCCGCCGACGGCCCATTTGGCGCTCTGGTAGGCGGCCAGTCCGACCGAGCCGACGCGGCCGCCGATCGAGGACACCTGGAAGAGGTGGCCCGAGCCCTGTTCGCGCAGGATCGGGAGGACGGCCTTGGACACGTGGACCACACCGTAGAAGTTGGTGTCGATCTGCGCTCGGAAGTCCTCGGGAGTGACGTCCTCGACCGAGGCGAGATCGCCGTATCCGGCGTTGTTGACGACCACGTCGAGGCGGCCGAAGGCGGTGACCGACTCCTGGACGGCCCGCTGGACGGCGGCGGCGTCGGCCACGTCGAGGGCGAGCGGCAGGACGCGGTCGCCGTGCCGCTCGACCAGGTCGTCGAGCTGGCGGGGATTGCGGGCGGTGGCCGCGACGCGGTCGCCCGCGTCGAGCGCGGCCGTGACGACGGCGCGGCCGAGGCCGCGGGAGCTGCCGGTGACGAACCAGACCTTGGACATGACGTGCCTCGTTTCGAGCGGGGGCCGCGCGGCAGGGGTCCTGCTGACTCCCGTTTCAGACCGGCGGTCCGTTGTATTTCGACTATAACGCACCGCCGGTCTTTTATTCAAGAGACCGCGAGTCTGTACGCTGTGTCGATGACGACATTCCAGCGCGCGCGCTCCGAGGAGCAGCGGGAGGCCCGCCGTGCGGCGATCCTGGAGACCGCCGCCGAGATGCTCGAGACCATGCCGGTCGCCGCACTCACCTTGAACGAACTCGCGCGCCGCGTCGGCCTGGCCAAGTCGAACGTGCTGCGCTACTTCGAGTCGCGCGAAGCGGTCCTGCTCGAACTCCTCGACCGCGCCGAGGGGCGCTGGCTCGCCGCGCTGCCGCCCCGCCTCGACGCGGCGATCCCGCCCGACGCGAGCGCCGCCGACCGCGGCGACCGGCTCGCCGCGGCCCTCGCCGAGTCGCTCGCTGGCGAACGCGTGCTGTGCGACCTGCTCAGCGCCCAGGCCGCCGTGCTCGAACGCAACATCTCCACCGAGGTCGCCCTCGACTACAAGCGCGCCGCCGCACGGCACCGCGCGACCCTGACCGGCCTGCTCCGCCGGCACCTGCCCGAACTCGGCGAGTCCGCCGGATCGCTCTGCCGCCACATCATCCTGGTCACCGGGGCCGTCGCCACCCACGCGGATCCGGCGCCGAGCGTCCTCGCCGCCTACGAAGCCGACCCCGCCGTGGGCGCCATGCGCATCGACTTCACCGACTTCCTCACGACGACCATCGCCACCCTCACGGCGGGCACGCTCGCCCGAGCGGCCCGCCGGTGACCGCTGCCTACGGCTCTGATTAGGACGCTGCGGGGACCGGGGTCTGCTGGTACAGGGCCAGCCGCCACTCCCCTTGCACCAGAACGTACGTCGAGGCCATGAGCGCTTCGAACCGCGACCCGTCGCCCGCCCTCCAGGCTCTGCCGGTGTAGACGAGGGCCGCAGCGTCCGCGCCCAGCGGCACCAGCCGAGGATCGGCGATCTCGTAGCCGTCCCAGGCGGGCGCGTCCCGCAGCGACGCGACGACCGCGGCGCGGTCGAGGGCCTGGCCGTGGGCGAGCACCATGAGGCCCGCTTCGGTCATGGCGGCGCCGTAGAAGCGGCCGCCGGTGCCGTCGCAGAGCGAGGCCCAGCCCTGGTGTTCGAGTGCAAGCAGTGCTTCGATGTCCGTCGCCATGAGCAACCTCCGACCGGTGCCGACAACACCAGGCTATGGGGCCGAGGAACCGGCTGTCCCCCATACCCCTCGATGCGATCGGGCACTGCGCGCGTCGCTCCGCTGCCCGGCAGATCGACGCCCGCGGAGCGCCGTCAGCGGCGCGGGTGGTCGGTGGTGCACCAGACTTCGGCCTCGGCGATGAACGCCGTCGAGGACTGGGCGTCGAGGTCCGTTCGCGGGGCGCCGCGCAGCCGGCGGTCGCCTTCGGTGACCGTCGCGTCGGCGCAGGGGATCCAGACCGTGGAGAGGATCCTCGGGACGCCGCCGAGGTCGTATTCGTCGTTGCGGGTCAGGAACCGCTCGATCGGGCCGGTGACGGCCACCGAGACGTCGTCGGCGGCGGCGAAGAGGCCGTGGTCGAGGTCGAGGTCGAACTCGACCGGTGCGGCCGTCAGTTCCGGCTCGCGCCAGGCGATGCCCGAGCGCACCGTGGTCAGGTGGCGGTTGAACTCGTGGCCGAGCCAGGCGGCCAGCTCCAGGTCGGGACCGATGATCCTGACGGCCTCGGGCGTGCCGAGCACCAGGGCGTGCCCGCTGCCGCGGACCGACCAGTCGACGCGCCAGACCGATGCGAAGGCGGTCGCCCGGTCGCCCTCGAAGAGGGTGGCGCACGGGTTCGCGCCCATCAGAAGGAGGGTCATGCCGCGATCCTAGGCGCAGGCGGCAACGGCGCCGGTTCCGCAGGCGCGGGCGATGCCGTTGGGCCGCAACAGTGGCGCGTGCCTCACGCGGCTCCGGGGCGCGCTCGACCGCGGTTCACTCCCCGGCCTGGGCGAGCTTGTCCCTGACGCGCGCTGCGGCGGGGTGCTGGAGCTCGTCGAGGATGGTCCCGGCCTGGTGCCAGGCGTCGCGGGCCGCGGTCCGGTCGCCGGCCGCGTGGTAGGCGTCGCCGAGGTTGTCGAGGCTCCGGGCGATGTAGAAGTGGTTGCCCGCCAGCCGGGCCTGGCGGACGGCCTCCTGGTAGCTGTCGATCGCTTCGGGGAACTGCCGCAGCCCCTGGTGGGCGTCGCCGATCGTGTCCAGTGCCGCGGATTCCGCGTTGGGGGCCTTCATGGTCCGGAACGCCGCGAGCGCCCGCCGGGCGTGGTCGAGGGCCAGTTCATGCTGCCCCACCTGGATGTAGCAGCATGCCACCGAGTTGAGGGCGTTCGCGTGGGAGCCGGGGTCGCCCAGGCGCTCGTGCAGCTCCAGCGCCCGCAGCGCGTGTTCGAGCGCCTCGGGGTGCCGTCCCTGCTGTTCGCGGAACGCCGACAGGCCCATGGCGACGTGGGCCTCGCCGACCAGGTCGCCGGTGTCGCGGTAGAGCGCCAGGGCGAGGGCGAAGTGCCGGTCGGCCTCCTCGTTGCGCGCGGCCCTGAAGTAGGCGTTGCCGAGCCCGCGGTGCGCCCGCGCCTGCATGAGCGGCTCGCCGAGCCGTTCGCCGGCCTTGAGCGCCGCGTCCATGCAGCGGAGGAGCTGCGCGGTGTTGCTCTGGAGGCCGAAGAACGGGACGAGCACCCACACCAGCTGCCAGGCCTGCCGGTCGAAACCGGCGTCCGACGCCCAGTCCATGATGGACAGGAGTGCGTCCTGCTCGGACGCGATCCAGTTCATGGCCGCGTCGTGGTCCGCGATCTCCTCCAGGCAGACGCCGGGGAGCACGTCCTGCGGCGCCTCGCCGGTCAGCATCGGGTCGATGACGGTCACGGCGGCGTAACCGTTGTGGAGGTAGTGGTCGAGGAGGCGGCGGACGGCCCGGTCGCGGTCGTCCTCGGACTCGTCGGCGGACACGAGCTCGACCGCGTACTCGCGCATCAGGTCGTGCAGGGCGAAGCGCCCCGGCACGGGCTCGGTGACGAGGTTCGCCTGCGTCAGCTCGCAGAGCAGCGTCCCGGCCTCCGGCACCGGGAGGCCGCCGAGGCTCGCCGCGGCGGACGCCGACAGATGCGGTCCCGGATGGAGCCCGAGCAGCCGCAGCATGCGGGCGGCGCCCGGGCTCAGGGCGCGGTACGACCAGGAGAACACCGCTCGCACGTCCGTCAGGTCCGAATCGGTGCCGAAGGCGTCGAGCCCCTCGCGCAGCTGCCCGGCGAGCGCGCTGAGCGAGGCGCTCCGGTCGATCACGGCCCGGGCGGCGGCGATCGCGAGCGCCAGCGGCAGCCGTGCGCTGGCGGCGATGAGGTCGTCGGCCGCCTGCGGCTCGACGGCCAGCCGTTCGGCGCCCAACCGCCGGGCCAGGAGCTCCCGCGCCTCGGCCATGTCGAACAGGTCCAGGTCGACCCGGCTCGCCCCGTCGGTCGCGATGAGGCTCAGCAGCGCGTCCCGGCTGGTGACGACGGTCAGGCACCCGGGGCCGCTCGGCAGCAGCGGCCGCACCTGGTCGGCGCTGTTCGCGTTGTCCAGCACGATGAGGAGCCGCCGGCCGTCGATCGTGGACCTGAACAGCGCGGTCAGCTCGTCGGGCTCGGTGGGGAGGTCCTCGGCGCGCACGCCGAGCGTCCGCAGGAACCGCGCCTGGACGCGGTCCGGCGGCAGCGCCTGCCCCGGGTGGTACCCGCGCAGGTCGGCGAACAGCTGGCCGTCGACGAACTCGTCGGCGACCCGGCGCGCCCAGTGGACCGCCAGCGTGGTCTTCCCGACTCCGGCCGTCCCGGTGACCACTCCGACGACCGGTCCCGAGGAACCGTGCATGACCGTCAGGAGCTCGTCGAGCTCGGCCAGCTCGCGCTTGCGCCCCGAGAAGGCCGCCGCGCTCGCCGGGAGCTGCCGCGGGACCGGCAGGCGCAGCGGCTCGCCGCCGTGGTCATCGTCCTGCCGACCGGCCAGGATCGCGGCGTGGAGCTCGCGTATCGACTCGCTCGGTTCGACGCCGAACTCGTCGCTCAGGCGGCGGCGGAAGCGGTGGTAGACCTCCAGCGCCTCGCCGCGTCGTCCACAGTGGTGCAGCGCCTGCATAAGTTGGCCGCTGAGCCCTTCGCGCAGGGGGTGCCGCGCGGTGAGGTCGACCAGCTCGTCCACCAGCTCGGCGGTGCCGCCGCCGTGAAGGAGGATCTCGATGCGCCGTTCGAGGAGTTGCAGATGCCGTTCGCGCAGACCGGGTGCCGCCTCCCGCTGGAGTGCCTCGGACGGGACGTCCGCCAGGGGCTCGCCCCGCCACAGTTCGAGTGCCGCCGCGACCGCGGCCAGTTCGCGTTCGGCGTCGCCGCCGGCGGCGGCCGCGTCGGCTTCGCGCAGGAGATCCGCGAGGGCGCCGATGTCGGTGGCCTCCGGGGGGACGTCGAGCCGGTACCCGTCGGGGCAAGTCACCACCAGGTCGCCGGCGCCGATCCGGTCGAGCTGCGCCCGCACTCGCACCGCGCACAGCTGGACCGCGCGGCGGGGGTTCTGCGGCAGCTCCTCGCCCCACAGGGCGTCCGCGAACGCCGAGAGCGTCACCTGCCTGCCGGGGTTGAGCACCAGCAGGGCCGTGAAGATGCGCGACCGGGGCGAGGTCAGCTCGAGTTCGGTGCCGCCCGCGGCGATCCGCAGCGGTCCGAGCACCCCGAACGCGACGCCGCCAGGTGGTCCAGTGGCGGTGTTCGCGCTGCTCTCGCGGCCATCGGGGTCCGGCACGCCGCCATTCTAGCCCCGGGCGGCGGTGGCCTCGGCGGCGGTGAAGCCGATCTGAAGCCGGGTTCGCCGATACTGCTCCGCGGAGCCGCGTGGACCCGCCACGGCCCGGCGGGCGGCGACGGCGAAGTCGACCCAGAGATCAAGGAAACCGCATGTCCCTACGTTCCCCGTCCCTACTCGCCCTGAGCGCGCTGCTCGCACTCGCCGGCTGTTCCGGCGGCGGCAGCGGCGAGACCGCATCCGACGCGACGACCGCCGAGGCGACCGCGTCGACGAGCCCGTCCGGACCCGCGTACTCGACCTACGAGGACTACCCGGGCGAGGAGATGGTGTACACCGACGGCCGCGACTCGTACCGCCTGCGCGTCAAGGCGGTCGAGACCGCCTGGCTCACCGAGCTGGCCGGCCGGCCGGCCTCGGTCGGGAGCCACTTCCTGGCGGTCTACGTCGTCGCGACCGGCGAGGCGGCCGACCGCGGCGTGGAGGAGGCATACCTGAACGCCTCCTCGCTCGGCCTGCGCTTCGGGACCGGCGACGACTGCAAGCGCGACGCGATCGGCGCGCGGGACGAGTCGATGGAGGAGATCTGCCACGACAACGCCACCATGACGACCCACCTCGCGGACGTCCCCTACGAGGAATGGGGCACGTACGAGTGGGAGGAGGCCTGGTTCGCCGGGATCCCGCTGGACACGGGCGAGACCGCGGCCGGAGTCGTGGTCTTCACCGTCGCGGACACCTCCGACGCCACCGGTCCGATCGAGCTCTGCGGCGGCGGCGAGTCGGTCCTGATGGACTACGAGAACTGCATCGCGGTTCCCGCGCCGACGGGGGAGCGAGCCTGATGTCGATCCGTTCGATCTCCTTCCTCACCGCCGGCCTCCTCTTGGCGCTCACCGGATGCGGCGGCGACGACACCGGCGCGACCGGGTCGAGCTCGCAGCCGGAGTCCTCGCCGAGCGCGTCCGGGCCGACCTACACCGCGTTCGCCGACTTCCCCGGCGAGGAGCTGCTGTACGTCGAGCAGGGCGTGGTGCCGGTCGGGTTGCGGCTGAAGCCGGTGGACACGGCCTGGCAGACCGAGCTCGCCGGCGAGATCGCCGACGCGGACGCGCACTACCTGGTGATCTACGTGGCGGCGACCGGCGAGGCCGACGACCGCGGCGTGGCCGACGCCTGGCTGAACTACTTCGATTTCCAGCTGGTCTTCCCCGAGGGCGAGATGCCTTGCGCGCCGGCCAGTATCGACGCCTACGGGGCCTGCGTGGCCAACCCGATCACCGAGCTC
Source organism: Glycomyces terrestris (assembly GCF_003933745.1). GTDB lineage: Bacteria > Actinomycetota > Actinomycetes > Mycobacteriales > Micromonosporaceae > Glycomyces > Glycomyces terrestris. Next base: position 122,261 of record NZ_RSEB01000001.1, read on the forward strand.
GAACAGGTCGCCGACGGCGAGTGGCGCGACCACCTGTGGACCAGCGCCGACAGCTCGGTGACCGTCGACCTCCCGGCCGGCGGCACCATGATCGGCGCCTTGGCCTTCCAGATCCTTTCCGACGCCGAACTGCCGGGCGACCTCCAGTTCTGCGCCCGGGGCCGCGACGTGTACACCACGGACAACTGCATCGCGGTCGCGGCGCCGGAGGAGCCGCGGGGCTGAGAGGCGCGCGAGGGGCGGGGCAGGTCCGGCCCCGCCCCTCGCGGCCGCTCGAACGCGGCGGACGGGCGATCCCGGAATCCGATATGGACCGCGGTGGCGTCCAGCGCCGACGCCGAGGCCGTCTGATCGCAGTCGCTGTCGACCGCTTACAGGCTCGTCCCCCTGGTATAGGCCGAGCACCTGCGGATCCAGGCGAACGTTCCGGCCGCCTCCAAGCGGAACGCCCGGACCGCGGCGGTGACGGCGACGCCGCCGGGTGACACCGCCGCGATCGTCACGTCGCCGACCGCGGGTTCGAGGACGCCGGTGACCGCCAGCTGCGAGAGGTCGCCGAGACCGAGGTCGATCTGGACCGTGTTCGCCTCGCGGGCGGCCCACTTCGCGGGCGGATGCTCGGGGTACTCGGCCAGGTCGAAGCGGAGGCGGATCATGCGGCCGTCCTCGATGACGACTTCGCGGATCTCGACGCGGTCCAGGTTCGGCGCCCGGCCCCCGAACACCTTGAGGACGCCCTCGCTGAGGTCGACATGGTCAGTCCACTGCACCGCAGCATTATCGCCTCCCCCGGCAAGCGGAATCCGGGGCCGTTTGGACGAGTGGGCCTGAGCGGGTAGAAAAGACCCATGCATGCCGACGACACGCCCGCCAAGCAGATCATCGCGTTCACCGGCCTCCCCGGGACGGGGAAGTCGACCCTCGCCGAACGCCTCGCCCGCACCCTCCAGACGCCCGCGTTCGCCGGCGACTGGATGCTCGGTGCGCTCACGCCGTACCGCATCCTCGGCGGCCTCGACCGCGACGCCTACATCTCCCTCCACGACCACCTGCTGGCGACGCTCGTCCTCCGCCAGCTCCTGCTCGACCAGTCCGCCATCACCGACGGCATTCTGACCGATGCGACCGCTAAGCGGTGGCAGGAGCTCGCCGACGAGCACGGCGCGCGCCTGCGCGTCGTCGAGTGCGTGTGCAGCGACGTCGAGGTGCACCGCTCGCGGGTCGAGGGCCGCGTCCGCGGCATCCCCGGCTGGCACGAGATCGACTGGGCGCACGTCGAGCGGATGCGCGAGGAGTTCCCCTCGATCACCGTCGAACGCCTCCAGGTCGACGCGGTCGACCCGATCGAGGCCAACCTCCAGGCGGTGCTCGACTACCTCGCCTGAGACCGCGGCCGCGGCGAGGTCCGGCCGCGTCAGAGCGCGGCGGCGGTCTCGGCGTCGGTCTCGTCGTCCTTCGGTTCGCGGCCGTACAGCCACGGCTGGACGGCCGCGGCGAGGAGGCCGCCGACGAGCGGCGCGGCGATGAACACCCACACGTGCTCGAGCGGCGCGCCGCCCGCGAACAGGGCCGGGCCGAGCGAGCGGGCCGGGTTGACCGAGGTGCCGGTGAGCGGGATGCCGACCAGGTGGATGATCGCGAGCACCAGGCCGATGGCGGCGCCGGCGACGGGCGTGGCGTTCTTCTTGCTGGTGACGGCCAGGACCGTGAAGACGAGCAGGAACGTCAGCAGCGCTTCGATGACGATCGCGCCGGTGAGGTTCACGGTGGCGCCGTAGTCGTTGGCGCCGAGGGCGCCGGTCTGGTCGGTGACGTCGCCCGCGGTGGTCATGAACTTGATGAGCGCCGCGCCGGCGATGCCGCCGACGAACTGGGCGATCCAGTAGCCGACCGCGGTCCCGATGTCGACGCGGCCGGTCACCAGTGCGCCGAGCGTGACCGCGGGGTTGACGTGGCAGCCCGAGATGGGGCCGATCGCGTAGGCCAGGGCGAACAGGACGAGGCCGAAGGCGAACGCGACGCCGGTGAAGCCGATCCCCTCGATGCCGTACACGGCCGCGCCCACGGCGAAGAACACCAGGCAGAAGGTCCCGACCAGCTCGGCCCAGATCGCGCGCATCACGTCCCCCTCGAACGACCGTCACATCCGTGTGATCCACAGAGGATCGCAGGGCCGACCGTGCTGTGCGGGTGTTTCGGCCATTTTCAGCCGATGGACGGGTCGGTCAGGTGCGGTCCGCGCGGCGTCCCGATCGGGCCGCCGCGAGCAGCGCGGCGCCGACCAGCAGCGCCGCGGCCGCGGCGGCCGCGGGGGACGGCAGGTCCGCGCCGGTCACGGGGAGCAGCGGCCGGGCCGCGCCGGTGCCCTGTGGCAGGGCATCGTCGCCGCCGTCGTCACCGGGCGCCGGGGTGTCCCCCGGCGGATCGGGGCACAGGCCGGTGTCGCGGACGACGAAGTCCTGCCCGGTGATCGGCGCCTGGTCGGCGGACTCGACCTCGATGGTCCGCGTCAGGGCCTGCTCCGTCTGCTCGGGCGGGGTGGCCGTGATGGTGTGCTCGCCGATCTCGGCGCGGTCGAACAGGTAGCGGCCTTCGGAGTCGGTCGTGGTCGCGACCTCGGTGCCGTCGGCGGCGGTGAGGGTCACGGGGACGCCGCCGAGCGGGATGCCGCACTCGGTGGCGACGCTGCCGCCGACCGCGACGGGCTCGATGTCGCGGACGGTGAAGTCCACCGCGGACGGGCAGGTCGACAGGTCGGTGGTGGTGCGGCGCGCGCCTTCGACGATCATGCCGTCCGGGGCGATGACCTCCAGGTCGTACTCGGTTCCCATGGTGTAGGCGGGGAACGCGTACGCGCCGGTCGCGTCGGTCTGGGCCGACTCGAGCTTGGCGCCCGCGGCGTCGAAGAGGTTGACGGTCGCCCCGGCCACGCCGGCACCGGTGTTCTCGTCCGTCACGGTGCCGGTGAGGTCGCAGGCCATGGAGGCGAACCAGGTCTGGTAGACCGGGAAGCCCGAGCGGCGGGTGAAGACGAACGTGAGCTCCGACAGCGGCACGGTCGGCTCGAACCAGGCCGAGGCGCCGGACCGGTCGGCCGCGTCGGCGCGGCCGGTGAGCGTCATCGCCGACGCGTCCCAGGTCGGCGACTCGTCGTCCACGTTGGAGCACGACGGTCCGCCGGGGGCCTCGCTGGAGCAGTAGTTGAACGCGCCCTGGAACCCGATCTCGGCGGCGGTGACGGCGTCGCCGTCGACGTCCTCCGCCTCGATCCGCACCGCGTCGGCGTCGATGTCGCCGAGCACGAACGCGAAGAACCCCACCGGGGTCGGGCCGTCGAACCGGTACGTCGTGGTCGACGGCGACGCGGCGTTGTCCGCTGCGGGCCGGAGGTTCAGGTACGGCTCGCCGCGGCTCGACCCGTATTTCGCGCCGACCGGCGTGCCCTCGGACAGCCAGGTGCTCGACCCGGAGATCTCGCCGACGCCGCTGCCGCTGCGCGAATCGGTGGTGAACGACGCCTGGAGTCCCGGCGCGGTCCCGATCGTCACCGCGCCCGTGTACGCCCCGGACGACCCGCCCCAGTCGCTCCAGTCGGCCCACGCGCCGGCGGACGTCTGCGCCTGCGCGGCCGCGGGAGGCGCCTGGCCGAGGGCGAGCGCGACGAGCATGAACACGGTGACGGTCAGTCCTCTTGCGAACACAGTCGGGAAGCCTATCGGCTGCGCGCCCGATCGTCGGGCAGTTCGCCGCGCGAGTCGCGGACCGAGGGGTTCGCCTCCGCTCGGGATCGCGGACGGCGGCCCGTTCCGGGGGTTCTCACGCCTCGGCGTCCTCCCCGGGGACGGCGGGGCTCGGCCGGACGGCGTTCGCCGCGGGGTCCGCGTCGACCTGGCGTTCGGTCCCCGAGTCGAGGATCGTGTTCCGCCTGGACTCCGGGTCGACCAGGACGGTGGTGACGGCGAGGCGCGCCGCGGCGTCGGTCGAGAGTAGGGCGTCGACCTGCGCCGCGTACGCGGAGGCGCCCGCCTCGCCGCGGGCCTGCATCGACACGACGTGGTTGGCGGCGACGTAGTTCCGCTCCCCCGCCTTGAGGCGGATGACGACGGGCGCCGCGCCCGCGGGGCGGACCCTGGCGGGGTCGACGATCGCGGAGAAGTGGTTCCCGATGACGGAGTTGCCGCTGCCGCTGACGGCGAGCAGCCCGAAGTCGTCGTCCAGGCCGTTGTCGACGCCGAAGAAGGGGGCCCAGGGTTCGTGGTCGCGCAGGAAGTGGTTCGAGCCGATCAGGTTCTCCGAGCTCGCCTCCAGCACGACCATCCCGGGGTAGAAGGAGTGGAGCCGGTTGCCGGTGACGCTCGACCTCGTGACGCCGTCGAGGCGGATGCTGCTCGCGCCGCGGGGGAAGACGTTGTTCGCGGTGATCAGGAGTCCGCCGTGGTGCTCCGCGTAGATCGAGTGGCCGTTGCAGCCGGCCCCGATCAGGTTGTCGGTGATCTTGGAGGCCTGGCCCCAGCCGCGCAGTTCGATGCAGCTGCCGCATTCGGCGATGAAGTTGTCGTGGATCGAGAGCGCGTCGGCGTTGTGGACGGTGAGCGCGTGCTCGAGGTAGACGAAGCCCATGCCGTTGACGCGGAAGGAGTCGTTGGCGTCCGCGACGTAGATGCCGGTCTTGCCGTTGACGTAGGTGTTCTCCGGGTGGAGGCCCGAGCCGTCCGAGGCGAAGTGGAGTCCGTCGATGCAGAAGTCCGCGAACTCGACCGAGCTGATCCGCGGGTGGCCGCTTCGCGCGACGAGGAAGGCCGCGCCCGCGCGCTCGTCGTCTCCCGGGGGCAGGTCGACGAGGACGCGGCTGCCGCCGGGCCAGAGTTCGTGCAGGTCCGGCCATTCGTCCTCGGGCACGTTGAAGCGGATGCTCGACGAGGTGAAGCCGTGGCCGGCGCCCTCGATCCGCAGGAAGCTGAGGTCGATGAGGACCTGCGTGCGGAGGCGGTAGTCGCCGGGCGGCAGGTGGATCACCGCGCCGGGCTTGCCGCCGTCGCGGGCGTCGGCGTCCTTCTGGCGGCTCTTGATGTCGGCGATGATGCTGTTGAGCACCTCGCCGACGTCCTCGGCCGCGTCGCCGACGGGCCACTGCGTGACGTCGTAGTGGTTGGCGGGCATGGCGGTCCGCGTTCGCGCCGGTGCCTCGGACGGGGCGGTCCAGTCGACGGTGAGCCGGCCGTCGACCCATCGGACCGGTCGCGGGTCGGTGATCTCGCCGATCCAGTTCCCGTGGCCGTCCTCGTTGCGGAACGCCAGGAAGCGCCACTCCCCCGCCCGGTCCTGCACCAGGCGGCCGACGTAGAGGCGCTCGTCGGTGATGCGGTACGCCTCCTCCAGTCGGAACGGCCCGGTCGGGGCGTCGATGGGGAAGGCCCACACGCCGCCCGCGGGGTCGCGGTCGCGGCGGCCCTGGGCGAGTTCGGGGCCGAGGCAGGAGAACAGGCCGACCGGGGTGCCGTCGACGACGGCGGTCTGGACCACTTCGACGTGCCCGAAGCCGGCGCCCGGCTCGGACAGCGGGGGCCGGACGGTCCAGTGGACGAGGTCCGGGGAGGTCGCGTGCCCGATCACGCCCCGGTCGTCGGGCGCGCCGCGGTTCGCGCGCGCGGTGGTCAGCATGTGCCAGCCGTCCTCGGCGCGGAACACCCACGGGTCGCGCCACGCCTGGTCCGGCCACTGCCGGGTCGCGGCCGTCTCGTACCAGCGGGGGTCCGGTTCGAGCACCTGCCGCTCGGGCTCGCGGCGCCAGGTGAAGAGGTCGTCGGAGACGACCGAGCTGATCCGCTGCGCGAGCCCGTCCTCGGCGCGGCTGACCGCCGTGTAGAACATCCGCCACCGGCCGTCGTCGCCGCGGACGACGGAGCCCGTCCAGGTCGCGAGGTCGTCGAAGGCGGGGGCGTCGTCGGGGATCACGGCGTCGGCGTGCTCGGTCCAGGTCGTCAGGTCGGTGGAGGTGGCGTGTCCGATCGAGGCGCGCCAGTGCCGCCGGTCGGGGTCGAGGAGCGCCCGGGGCGCCTTGAGGAAGTACAGGTGGTAGCGGTCGCCGTCGTCGGCGATCCAGAAGTCCCACACCCACGATGCGGCGAGTCGGAGCATGTCAGGCCTTTCGGGGTTCTCGGGGGGCGGCGACGGAGCCGCGGGTGACCAGGGGGCAGTGGAGGCGGGTCGGGCCGTCGGGGAGGCGCTTGTGGTCGGCGTCCCCGCTGAGCAGGTGCACGAGCATCTCGACGGCCCACTCGCCCATCTCGTAGTGCGGCAGCGCCACCGTGGTGAGGCCGGGGAAGAGGTTCGCGGCGATGAGCTCCTGGTTGTCGAAGCCCACGATGGACAGGTCGCGCGGGATGTCGAGGCCGAGCTCGGCCGCGGCCTGGTAGGCGCCCATCGCCATCCGGTCGTTGTAGCAGAACAGGGCGGTCGGCCGGTCGTCCCCGGCGAGGACCTCCCGGGCGAGCGCGTGGCCGGGCCGGGTCTCGGAGGGCGCCTGGAGGATCAGCCGGTCCTCGGCCACAATGCCGTGCCGGTGCAGCACCTGCTTGTAGCCGACGAGGCGCTCGTGGGTGGCGGGCACGTCGTCGACGTTGTTGAGGAAGCCGATGCGCCGGTGGCCGGCCTCGACGAGGTGGGTGACGGCGGCGACCGCGCCGCCCACCTCGTCGGGGACGACCGCCGGGAGGAGGCCGTCCCGGTCGGTCGCGTCGATCAGCACCGCCGGCACGTCCCGCAGGTTCGCGGGCACGGACACCTCGCGGTGGTACATCGTGGCGTAGAGGACGGCCTCGACCTGCCGGTCGATGAGCGTCTGGACGTCGTCCCGGTGCGAGCCGCCGCTGGATTCGCGCTCGGCGTTGACGATGACGAGGGTCAGGTCGTGGGCGCGCGCCGCGTCCTGCGCGCCGAGGATGATCCGGCCCGCGTGCGGGGTCGTCGCGATCTCCTCGCTCAGCAGCCCGATCAGCCCGGACCGGTTGGTGCGCAGGGCGCGCGCCGCCCGGTTGGGACCGTAGCCGAGCTGGGCCGCCGCCGCGCGGACCCGCGCGCGGGTCTCCGCGGAGACGCGGGTCTGCGGCGTGTCGTTGAGGACGTGCGACACCGTGGTGATGGAGACGCCGGCCAGCCGGGCCACGTCTCGGATGCCCACTCCGTTCACCGCCATTGCCGTCTCCTGTCTGCTCGCATCCGGTTGCCTCCGTTCATCCTTTCACCGCGCCGAGGGTCAGGCCCGCGACGATGTGGCGCTGGAGCGTGAGGGTGAGCAGGATGACCGGGATCGAGTAGACGGCGGCGAGCGCCGTCATCGCGCCCCAGTCGAGCCCGAACTGCGTCTGGAAGTTCGCGATCACGATGGGGGTCGTCTGCGCGCGCACCGAGGTGAGCAGCAGGGCGAACAGGAACTCGTTCCACGAGGCGAGGAACGTGAAGATCGCCGTCACCGCCAGGCCGCCGGAGACCACCGGCAGGACGACCCTCCACAGTGCTCCGATCCGGGAGGCGCCGTCCATCTTGGCGGCCTCCTCGATCTCGTCGGGGACGGCCTCGAAGAAGCTCGCCATGAGCCAGATCGAGAGCGGCAGCGAGATCGTCGTGTGGGCGATCGCGAGCGCGAAGGAGGTGTCGTTGATCCCCAAGGCGCGCATGGTCTCCACGAGCGGGGCGCCGACCGCGATCGTCGGCACCATCCGGGTGACGAGCGCCGCGAGCACGAACACCCGCCCGCTGGGGGTGCGGTACCTGGTGACCGCGTAGGCCGCCGGCACCGCGAGGACGAGCGAGATCAGCGTGCTGAGCACGGCGGTCATGACGCTGTTGACGAGCGCCGGGACGACGCCCTCCTTCGAGAGGGCCGCCGTGTAGTTCTCCAGCGTCCAGACGTCCGGGACGACCGACGGGGGCACGGCGATCGCCTCGCTCGGGGGCTTGAAGGAGGTGAGCAGGAGGTAGGCGAACGGGAAGCCGTACAGCACCAGGATCACGGCGAGGAGGACGAGGAGGATCGCCTTCGTCGATCGGCGGCGGGTCTCGATGCCGTTCATCGGGCCTCCCCCGGCCGCCAGATCGCGGCGACGGCGACGGACGCGACGAGGAGCATCCCGATCAGGTAGATCGTGCCCATCGCGCTCGCGAGGCCGATGTCGCCGTAGCGGGTCATGGTGCGGTAGATGAGCAGGCTGAGCGTGGTCGTGCTCTCCTGCGGGCCGCCGTTGGTCTGGATGAGGATGATGTCGAACGCGCGGGCCGCGTCGATGCCGCGGACGATGAGCGCGACGGCCATCACCGGGCGCAGCAGCGGGAGGATCACCCGGAACAGCATCGTGGGGAAGCGCGCGCCGTCGATGCGGGCGGCCTCCAGGATCTCGCCGGGGATGGTCTGGAGGCCGGCGAAGAGTACGAGGGTGATGAACGACGTCGTCAGCCAGACGTCCGGGAGGGCGACGGCGAACAGCGCGATCGCCGGGTCGCTCAGCCAGCCGACCTGGTCCGCGCTCTGGAGGACGCCGGCCCGGACGAGGAGCTCGTTGACGATCCCGAAGTTGTCGATGAGCAGGAAGCGCCACAGCAGCCCGGCCACGACGGGCGCGATCATGAGCGGGTACATGAAGATCGTGCGGAACACCGTCGAGCGCCGGCCGAGCGCGGCGAAGATCAGCGCGACGGCGAGTCCGAGCGCGAACTCGAGCACCACGACGACGACCGTGTAGACGACGGTGCGGGCGGACGCGCCCTGGAACGACGCCGAGGCGAACGCGTCGATGAAGTTCTGGAGGCCGACCGGGGTGCGGGGCCCGCCCGCGATCGGCGAGATGTCGTAGAAGGCGTTCGAGACGAACCGGACGAGCGGCCAGAGCACGAAGGCCGCGAGGAAGAGGGCTGCCGGCGCCATGAGCAGCAGGGCGAACCGGCGATCGGTGACACGCACAGTGGATGGTCCTTCTGGTCGGTGGGGCGGCCGGCGGCTGCGGTGCCGCCGGCCGCCGGGCGGCTAGCGGAGGATCGCCTCGATCTGCGCTTCCGCCTCCTTCAGCAGGGCGGCGTTGTCCGCCCCCGGTTCGACGGCCTTCTGGAGCATGGGCGTGAGCACGGTGTCGACGATCTCCTGCCACTGCGGCGTCGCCGGGCGGGCGCGGGTGGCCGGGGCGTTGAGCGTCTCGAGGAGGGCGGGGTAGTGCTCCCTGCCGGCGACGTCGGCCTGCGACTCGAACGCCGAGACGCGCGCGGCCAGGCCCAGCGAGGTGTCGATCGAGAGCTCGTTGTGCTCGTAGGCGAAGGCGATGAAGTCCTTCGCGAGCTCCTGCTTCGCGCCCGCCGCGGGCACCGAGAGGTACCAGGCGCCGGGGACGCCCGCGACGCCGCCGTCGCCCGCGATCATGGGGGCGACGCCGATCCGGCCGGCGACGGGCGAGTCGTCGGGGGTCTGGGTGTAGGCGTGGCCCCAGAACCGCATCATGGCGAGCTGGCCCTGGTAGAAGAGGTTCTGCGCTCCGGCCCAGTCCAGCTGCGCCGCTCCGGCGGGGGCGTACGGCAGGAGGCTCGTGTAGTAGTCGAGGGCCGCCAGGTGCTCGGCGTCGTCGATGGTGACCTCGCCGCGCTCCGGGTCGAGGACCATGTGCTCCTCGCCGGTCTGGGAGACGGTGGCGAGCCACTCGGTCTCGACGGCGCCCTTGACGTCGGTGCCGTAGAGGTCGGTCTGGCCGTCGCCGTCGGTGTCGCGCGTGAAGAACTCCGCGGCGTCGCGGTACTGCTCCCAGGTCGTGGGCGGCGCGAGCGGGTAGCCGTACCTCGCCTCGAAGTCGGCCTGGTGCTGCGGGTCCTCGAACAGGTCGGTGCGGTAGTAGAGGATCTCGGCGTTGGTGAAGATCGGCATGCCGACGTACGCGCCGCCGACCTGCGCCTCGGACACGAGGCCCGGGAACAGGTCGGCCTTCACGTCGTCGGTGAACAGGTCGTCGAGGGGGGCGACGCCGTCGGCGAACGCGCTCAACCAGATCGCGTCGAGCGCGGCGACGTCGAAGGAGACGCTGCCCGAGCCGAGCTCGGTCTGGACGCGGTCGTAGAGGCCGTCGTAGGGAAGTTCGACGAGGGTGACGGCGGTTCCCGTCTCCTGCTCGTAGAGGTCGGCGATCGGCTCCAGTTCCGCCAGTCCGCCGCCCTCCACGACGACGGTGAGCTCGTCCGCGGCGGGGTCGCCGCCGGCGCCGCAGCCGGAGAGCGCGAGCGCGGCCGCCGTCGCGGCGGCGAGTGCGGCGGCCGGGACACGACCGCGGGTCCTGCGAAGCGTCATGACTTCGACTCCATTCTTGTAGCAGCTCTGCTACGCGTGAGGGGTCACCGTCGGGGCCGGTGACAAAACGTTTTGACAAAACGTCTTGGCACGAGTGTGCGACCCCGGCTCGGCGGCTGTCAATGCCAAACACTGAAAAAATCCCGCCAAAATCGTTTGGCGCATTGACCTGCCCGAACGGGCGGTCCTAGCATCGGTCAGCACGGTGCCAAATCCATTTGGCCCCAGCCCTTCGACGGAGACGGAGCACCATGAGCCCCTCCCCCGCCGGCGCCGGCCGCCGGACCCTCCTCCTCGCCGCCGGCGCCGCCGCGGTCCTCGCGGGACTCGGCGCGCCCCGGCCCGCCCGCGCCGAACCGCCGGCGGCCCCCGCGCAGGAGGCCGCAGCCGAGGACCGGCCGCACCGCACCCTCCTCGGCGTCATCTGACCCGCCCACCCACGCACAGCATCGACCTCGACGAAGCGGGAGACCACCATGCCCTCGACCATCTACGACGTGACCACCTGGACCATCCCCGGCAGCCCCGGCACGACCGCGTACACCGACATCGGCGCCGTCGTGAACAGCATCATCGCCGACATCAAGGCGAACCAGCCGAATCAGGCGTCGAAACCGGGCGCCGTCGTCTACATCCCGCCGGGCGACTACTCGCTGAAGACCCGCATCGTCATCGACGTCAGCTACCTCCAGATCAAGGGGTCCGGCCACGGGTTCACCTCGTCGAGCATCCGCTACAACAGCGGCGACACCTCCGGCTGGTGGGAGATCTGGCCGGGCGGCAGCCGCATCAAGGTCGAGAACACCGACGGGAAGTCGGAGGCGATCCTCATCGACCGGGGCGGGTCGCCGCGCCTGAGCTCGATCGAACTGGTCGACTTCTGCCTCGACGGCCTCTCGTTCACCCCGAACCAGAACAGCTACCGCAACGGCAAGATCGGCGTGCGCTCCACAAGCGACACCGACTCGCTCCGCATCACCGGCCTGGGCCTGGTCTACCTCGAACGCGGCGTCGTGCTCACCGGCGTCGACGCGTTGCAGCTCAACGGCAACTTCATCGCCGAGTGCGGCAGCTGCGTCGAACTCGTGGGCTCGGGGCAGGCCACGATGGTCAACGACAACCACTTCGGCGCCGGGCCGGCGGGCTTCTCGCTCTTCGCCGAGGGGCACTTCGGGCTCCTCGTGTCGGGCAACAACGTCTTCCCGCGCGGCAAGAGCTCGGTGCACCTGAAGAACTGCAACGACAGCACCGTCTCGGCCAACCGGCTCCACTCGTTCTCGTCCGGCATGGTGACCCTCGAAGGCGACTGCCGCAACAACCTCGTCGGCGCGAACCACTTCCTGCGCAACCGCGAGTCGTTCGGGCCGTTCCAGGGCGTGCCGCTGACGACCGACGACCTGTTCGGCCTGGTCCACATCAACGGCAGCGGCAACACCGTCACGGGCAACCACTTCACCTACGACGTGCCCTCCGCCTCCATCACCCCGTCCGGGGCGGTGCCCACGCTCGTCCTGGTGAAGTCCGGCAGCGGCAACTACCTGGCGATGAACCACCACGTCGCGAACGTCGGCGTCCGCTCGGCCGTCCTCGACGGCAGCACCACGAACACGAAGGTCCTCGACTCCGGAACCGCCGCCGAATTCCAGGCCCTCGGAGCGGCCACCTACGGCTTCCGCGCGACGCCGTGATCCGCGAAGGGCTCCGTCTCGATTCCGGCCGGCCGGAGGCGGTCAGGTGCGGCGGGGAGACTCAGGCGAGGTCTGCGGCGACCCGCAGCGCGTCCGCCACCTGCTCGGGACGGCAGCGGCGGAGCCCTTCCTCCAAGGCTACCCATTCCCAGCGGTCGTGCTCGGGGTCCACGAGCTCCACCGGTGTGCCCCAGGGGACGTCCAGGAGGAACCTGGCCCACTCCCCCGCCTCGCCCGGGAACGGGCGGAGCGTCGCCCCGAACGCGGCGACGTCCGGCCCGGCCTCCTCGGACAGCTCGCGCCGCGCCGCCTGGCCGACCCCCTCGCCGGGCAGGCGGGCCCCGGCCGGCGGCGTCCACGCCCAGTCGCCCTCGTAATCCGGGCCCTGATGGGCCCGGTGCAGGAGGAGGTACCGCGTTCCGTCGGGCGAAGCCGCGCGGACCACCACCGTGACGCCGAACGGCGGCTCCTGACTGATCGGCAGGCCGTCATGGGTGGTCTGGAGTTCCGCAGGGGATTCGGCGATGTCGTCGGCGACCATGGCGATCATCCTCGCGGAGAACCGGTCCCGCCGTCAAGCGGGGGGTCGGGCGGCGGTGAGCGCCTTGATCAGCGGGCCGATGTCGGTGCCCGAGGGGAAGTCGCTGACCTGGCCGTCGCCGACCTCGATGACGCGCCAGACGCCGTCGGAGCGGCGCGCGAGGTCGGTCGTGACGAACCGGCACCCGAGCGCCGCCACGGCGCGGTCGAGGCCGGTGAGGTCGGGGCTGACGCGGACCTGCGGCGTGTCGGGATGGGCGGTGGTCTGGACCGGTTCGCCGTCGAGCCACCACACCCGGGCCTGCCGGGTCGCGCCCGTCGCGGCGGCGAAGTCCTCGAACGCGCGCAGGACCACGCCGCCGTACAGGTCGGCGCCTTGCAGTTCCATGAACCGGTTGACCACGCGCAGGCGCTGCTCGGTGTCGCCCAGGTCGGGGATGTGGCAGGCGGTGTCCCAGGCGTCCTTGCGGGACTTCACGAAGTCCTTGACGATCGCCGCCTCCGCACCGAGCTCGGCGGCGGCCCGGGCCAGCCAGTCCTCGACCGCGGCGAGGTCGGCGGTGTGGACGCTCGCGGGGGTGTGCCCGGCGAAGACCGGATACCAGCCGGGGAGCTCGTGCGCCCGGGCGTAGGCGCTCGCGGTGGTGAGGAGGAGGCAGCCGCGGTCGGCAAGCGCCGCTTCGAGATCGGCGTACCGGGAGGCGGTGAGCATCCAGCCGCGGTACCACGCCGGCCCGAGGCCGGCGGGGACGCGCCGCACCGCGTCCTCGACGTCGCCGCGCACGAGGGCGTCGTGGTCGATGACGGCGACGGTCGCGGCGTGCTCGCCGTCCCTGGCGAAGTGGGGATCGGGCCGCCGCGACCGGGCGGACGCGAGCGGGTCGGAGCACAGCAGCAGCGCGGTCACGGGAGCCTCCTCGAACTCGGATCCCATGATGACCGGCGCCCGCTCGGAGCCGGACCCGGGCGGCGAAGCGGTCGTGGCATGTGATCGCGCGGTCGGCCCAGGCCGCGGCGCCGGAGGTGGGGACAGCCCCACCGCGGCACTGGGGCGGCCAGGGCGGGCGGATGTCGGGTTGGCAGGATGGCGCGCGACCGGGGTGCGCCCTGAAACTCGTTGTGACAGTTGGATTCTGCGAGAACCCTTCCTTCCCGATGAGACACAGGCGGCGATTGTGGCCCACCCACCCAGAGACGATTCCGACACCGTCCTCCTGCCGCGAGGCGGTCCCAACGGCCCGAGTGCGCCGCGCTCGGCGACCCCGCCCGCTCAGGCCCGGAGGGTGCTCGCGCCCGATCTGGCCCGCGGGTTCATGCTGCTGCTCATCGCCGTGGCCTACGCCCCGGTCTACACGACCAGCGGTGAAGCCGGCGGGTACGGCCGGCGTCCCGGCGGCTCGTTCCTCGATCAGGTCGTGAGCTTCGCGTCGACCCTGGTGGTGGAGAACCGGGCCTTCCCCATGTTCGGCGTGCTGTTCGGCTACGGCCTCGTCATGCTGGTCGAAGGCGGCCGCCGCAAGGGGCTGAGCGAGCAGGAGAGCCGCGGCGTCCTGCGCCGGCGCAGCCTGTGGCTGCTGGTGTTCGGCACCGTCCACACCCTGCTGGCCTACACCGGCGAGATCCTGGCGGCGTACGGCGTGGCCGGCCTGACCATCGGCCTGCTCGTCTTCAAGCCGCACCTCAGGCTCGGCAGGGTCCTGGCGATCCTCGCCCCGTGCTACCTCGTCGCCTCGGCGATCATGATGACCGTCCTGGTCAACGACGACGGCACGCTGGTCCAACCCGGTTACGCGACAGGCGAGGACTGGGTCCTGCGGCTGATCGGCGTCGTCGCCGGGCCGATCGGCAACACGCTGCTGTTCCCGATGTTCGTCTTCGTGGTCATCGGCATCTGGGCCGCGCGCAAGCGCCTGCTCGACCGGCCCGCCGACAACGTGCCGCTGCTCAAGCGCCTGGCCCTCGTCGGCATCTCGGTGTCGGTGGCAGGAGCGCTGCCCCTGGCGCTGGCCGGAGCCGGCGCGTTCGCGACCGGCGACCTCGCCTACGGCGTCCTGAACATGATCCAGGAGCTCACCGGCGTCTTCGCGGGCATCGGCTACGCGGCCCTGTTCGGTCTGCTGGGCCTGCGCCTCGCGGGCCGCGAGGGCCCGGGCACCCGCCTGCTGGCCGCCGCCGGGCAGCGTTCGCTCAGCGTCTACCTGTTCATCTCGCTGGCGATCGCCCTGGTGATGAACCACGACCTCATCGGCGTCGGCGACGCGGTCGGCAAGGCCGGTGCGGTCGGGGTAGCGGTGGCGATCTGGGCCGTCGCCGTCCTGGCGGCCCGCGTGCTCGACGCCGAAGGCAGGCAGGGCCCCGCCGAGGTCCTCCTCCGCCGCCTCGTCTACAGGGGAGCGCGCCGCTGAGGCGATCGAACCTCGTTCTCGACGGGCGCCGGGGCCGGCCGGTCCCGGCGCCGCCGCCGCAGCGGGCAGCGCCGGCCTCCGGCGTTCAGCGCACCGTCAGCGGCGTGGTGCTGGTGACGTGGGTGAGCTTCTCGGGGTTGCGGACGTAGTAGACGCCGGTGATCCGTCCGTCCTCGATGCGGGCGGCCATGACGCCGTCGAGCTCCCCGTCCAGGTGGACGATCAGGGCCGGCGCGCCGTTGACGGAGGTGACGTCGGCCGTGAGGGTGCCATCGAGCTTGGCGAGCCCGCCGAAGAACATGCGGGCGGCCTTGTCGGCGCCCACCACCGGGCGGAGCGTGGCGTGCTTGAAGCCGCCGCCGTCGCCCACGATCACCACGTCGGGCGCGAGGACCTCCAGCAGCCCCTGGAAGTCGCCGGTCTCCAGCGCGGACTTCATGGACGCCAGCGCCGCCCGGGTCTCGGCGTCGGAGACCGGTCCGCGCGGGCGGCGGGCCTCGACGTGGCGGCGGGCGCGGTAGGCGATCTGCCGGACCGCCTCGGGGCTCTTGCCGACGGCGGCCGCGATCTCGTCGTACCCGAAGTCGAAGGCCTCCCGCAGGACGAACACGGCCCGTTCGGTGGGCGCGAGCGTCTCCAGCACGAGCATGAGGGCCATCGAGACGCTCTCGGCGAGGGCGACGTCGTCGGCGACGTCGGGGGCGGTGAGCACCGGCTCGGGCAGCCAGGGCCCCACGTACGCCTCCTTGCGGCGCTGCATGGCGCGCAGCCGGTTGAGGGCCTGGCGGGTGGTGATGCGCACAAGGTAGGCGCGGGGGTCGCGCACCCGGTCGAGGTCGACCTCGACCCAGCGCAGCCAGGTCTCCTGGAGGACGTCCTCGGCGTCGGCGGCCGACCCGAGCATCTCGTAGGCGACGGTGAACAGCAAGTTCCGGTGGGCGACGAAGGCCTCGGTCGCGGTGTCGGCGGTCGGATCGCTCACGGCGGTGCTCCTTTCGGGCGGGCGCGCGCCGCACGGTACCGCGCGGCGCGCGCCCTGGTTTCCTGGAGGTGCGGGCGGTCAGGCGGCCTGGGAGGCCGCGTGGTCGAGTTCGGCGAGGAGCTTGGGCCGCAGGGCGTCCTTCGGCTTCCACTCGAACCGGCCGGGTTCGCGCGCCTCCCGCGCCAGCCGCTCGATGACGTGCGGGTAGGACATCTCCTTGAGTCTGGACCCGAAGCGCCCGCCGATGTACAAGGACGTGGCCGTGCCGTCGGCGGAGAGGAACTGCATGGTGGCGTTCCGCTGGCCCAGGCTCGTGCAGACCGCGGGGAGGCCGATGTCGATGGTCGCGGGCTCCTCTCCGGCGATCCGGGCCAGGACGGTGTCGGCGGCGTGGGCCCCGAGCGGGAACGCCGCCTGGCTGCACATGCGCAGCGCCAGGCCGGAGGGTGCCGCGGAGTCCCCGGCCGCGACGATCCGCCGGTCGTCCACGCTGGTCAGCGTCTCGTCGGTGACGAGTCGGCCCGCTCCGTCGGTGCGCAGGCCGCTGCGGGCGGCGAGGTCGGGCACGCCGAAGCCGGCGGTCCACACCGTCACCGCGCTGGCGAGCTCGCGGCCGTCGCCGAGCCGGACGGCGTCCCCGGTCACCTCGACCGCTCGCGCGTCGGGTCCCTCGATGACGGTGACGCCGAGCCTCGCGAGCCCCTTGGCGACCGAGCGGCGGGCGCGCGGGTGCAGGTACGGGGCGAAGGCCGCCCCGCACACGAGCGTGACCGGGCGGCCGGCCTCGGCGATCTCGGCGGCCACCTCGATGCCGGTGGGTCCGGAGCCGACGACGGTGACCGGCCGGGACGCGGCCGTGTCGTCGAGGGCGGTGCGCAGGACGAGCGCCTCCTCGAGCGTGTCCATGGTGTAGGCGTGCTCGGCCGCCCCCGGGGTCTTCGGCTCGGGGCTGCCGCTGCCGACGGCGTAGACGAGGTAGTCGTAGGCGAGCGCAGCGCCCGAGCGGAGCGCGACGGTGCGCGGGCCGGGGTCGATCGCGGTCGCGGCGTCGACCAGCAGCCGCACGTCCGGGTTGAGGACGGCCGCGAAGTCGAGGACCGCCTCGCCGGATCGGGCGGCGAGGCGGTGGAGCCGCATCCGCTCGACGAAGTCCTTGCGGGGGTTGACGATCGTGACGTTCAGGTCCGATCGCCGCATGAGTCGGTTCGCGGCCATGACGCCGGCGTAGCCGCCGCCGAGGACGACGACTCGGGTGTTCCCGTTCATGGTGTCTCCTTCGGTTTCGTGGGTCGGGCATGAGACACCGGCGGGCCGGGGTTCGTAACACCGAGTGACGCAGGCCATAGGAGGGCGCGGCGCGGGGGGCCGGCGCGCCCGCGGCGGCCCTTGCGCAGTACGGCGGCCGCTCCCGGTGCCGGGAGCGGCCGCCTTGCACCTGACTCGGGTCGCGGTGGGGCTACAGGTCGACCACTGCCCCTCCGATGGTCACGACGAGCGTGCCGCTGGCGTTGAAGCTCCAGCTGAGGCTGCCGCCGTACGCGGAGCAGCGGGAGCCGTTCGTGCCGGTGTCCCACTGGTTCGAGCCGTCGGCGTTGCCGACGATGCGGTCGTTCGAGCCGCTGTCGCAGGAGGTGTTGCCGCGGAAGACGGAGCTGCCGGCGTCGAAGTTGAAGTTGCGCTCGCCGTTGCGGATGCTCAGGTTGTTCGAGATCGTCATGGAGCCGGGGTTCGAGTTGTACGTGAACCCGTGCTTGCCGTTCTCGAAGGCGATGGTGCGCACCACGGTGTGGTTGACGGCGATGTTCTCGCCGCCGAGTTTGAAGCCGTTGCGGTCGCCGTTGCCGGCCTGGCCGCCGTTGGAGAGCGTGCCGTTGTCGTACGCGAGCGAGTCCTCGATAGTGACCGGGCCGATGGGGCCGGTGTCGCCCTTGGTGTACAGGTCCCAGCCGTCGTCGATGTTGTTGTGGGCGACGCAGAAGCGGAAGACGTTGCCGGGCCCGGAGGTGAGCTTGGCGGCGAAGCCGTCCGCGTCCTCGCCGTCGGAGTCGACGTTGTCGTGCGACTCGGAGCTGAGGATGAGGTTGTGCGCGGGCCATTCGCTGGAGGGCGCGCCCGCGGTGTACCGGGCGATCTGGAGGCCGGTGTCGGCGTTGTGGCGGGTGACGACCCGCTCGACGACGTTGTTGCTGCCGCCGACCAGGATGCCGTTGTCGCCGGCGTGCTCGACGACGAAGCCCTTGAAGTGCCACCAGTCGCCGCCGAGGGCGATGCCGCGGTTCGCGGCGTTCTCGGCCTGGGCCGAGAAGTTGAGCACCGGCTTCTCCGTGCCGTAGGCGAACAGCTCGGTGCGGTCGCCCGAGACGCCGTCCTTGCCCGGCGGGATGTCGATCGTGCTCGACAGGTTGTAGGTGCCGCCGCGCAGGTAGATGGTGCCGCCCGCGGTGATGCGGCTGACGGCCGCGGCGAGCGTGGTCGGATTCGTGATGGAGCCGTCGGCGCTCGCGCTGCCGTTGGGGGCGACGTAGAGCGCGTCGGCGGAGGGCGGCGGCGTGGTGCCGGGGTCGACCGGGGTCGTGGGCTCCTCGCTCGGGGGCTCGCTGGTGCCGCCGCCGTCGGGGGTGCCGGCGTAGGTCTCGAACTCGGCGATCCGCGGCGTGCCGGAGGCGCTGGAGATGACGAAGTCGATCTTAGTGAGCGAGGTCGCCGCGAAGGTGATGGTGCCCGCGCCCGTGCCGGAGGCGAGCACGGACCCGTTGTCGTGGTTGACGACCTGCCAGTTGCCGATGGCGCCGCTGCCGGAGGCGGTCTTGATGATGATCGTGGACACGGTCTTCGCCGAGCTCCACTTGACGGAGACGCGCCCGGTGGTGCCCGAGGGCGACCAGTAGGTGTTCGCGTTGCCGTCGATGACGTTGCCGTAGCTGGTGCCCGAGGCCTTGCTGGAGCCGTCGGCACCCGCGCCGAGGCTGAGGTTGGCGCCGAGCGCCTGGGCCGAGTAGGACGGGGCGTCGGCGCTCTCGGCCGCGGCCATGGTCATCGACATGGCGGTGCCGGCGATCACCACCGCCGCGGCGGCCAGGGCCGCGCCGATCCTGAGTCGTGCTGAGCGTTGCATGGGTGGACTGCCTCCGGTGGGGTTGACATTGAGGTATTTCAATGAATCTAAGGCAAGGGCTTTCAAGGAGTCAATGGAAAGAGTGCAACCGATTGCCTAAATTTTTTCGGCCCCGCCCGGCACGACCCGGAGCCGGCCGCCGATCCGCAGCCGTGCCATGACTTGGGTCACGGCCTGTCACATCCGAAGCGCCCACCGGTGTCACGGGGGCATGACCAATCAGCTGACACCCGAGAAGATCGTCGTGGTCGGCGGGGGCTACGCCGGAGTCGCCGCGGCCAACCGCGTGCGGCAGCTCGACGACGTCGAGGTCGTGCTCGTCAACCCGCGCCCGCAGTTCGTCGAGCGCATCCGGCTGCACCAGCTCGCGGCCGGCACCGGGAACGCCGTCCACGACTTCACCGACCTGCTCGGCGACGGCGTCCGGCTCGTCGTCGACAAGGCCGAGCGCATCGACGCCGGCGCCCGGGTCGTACGGCTGGCGTCCGGCGGGGCCGTCGAGTACGACTACCTGGTGTACGCGGTGGGCAGTGTCGGAGCGGCCCCCGATGCGGTGCCCGGCGCGGCCGAGTTCGGTTTCGACGTCACCGAGCTCGAGTCCGCGCGGCGACTCCGGAGCGCGCTCCGCGCCCTGCCGCCGGACTCCCCCGTCACGGTGGTCGGCGGCGGACTCACCGGCGTCGAGATCGCCGCCGAACTCGCCGACCGGGGGCACGGGGTCGCGCTGGTGTGCGGCCGGTCCCTCGCGCCGTACCTCAGCGAACCGGGGCGCCGGTACCTGCGCAAGTGGATGGACCGGCACGGCGTCGTCGTCATCGAGGGCGAGCACGTCGCCGAGGTCCGCGCCGACGAGGTCCGGCTCTCCGGCGGCGGACGGCGCGCCAGCGCGCTGACGGTCTGGACGGCCGGCTTCGCCGTGCCCGGACTGGCCGCCGTGAGCGGGCTGCGCACCGATGAGCTGGGCAGGCTCCTCACCGACGAGACCCTCACGAGTGTCGACGACGACCGGATCGTGGCCGCCGGCGACTGCGCGGCGCCGTCGGGGCGGCCGCTGCGGATGAGCGGCTACGCGGCGGTGCCGTTGGGCGCCAGGGCGGCCGACACGGTGCTGAGCCGCATCGCGGGCACCGAGCCCCGGGTGATCGACCTGGCCTTCACCGGCGCGTGCGTCAGTCTCGGCCGGCGCGACGGCATCCGGCAGCTGGGCCGCGGCGACGACAGCATGCTGGACTTCTACGTCGGGGGCCGTCTGGGCGCGGTGATCAAGGAACTGACCTGCCGGATCGGGACGGGGAAGCTGCGGCTCGAGGCGCGCCGGCCCGGGACGCTCAGCTGGCCCCGGGGAGGGCCGCGCCCGGTCGCCGCGGCGCCGTCGCACGGGAGCGTCTGAGTGGACGCCGGCGACCACGCCGAGCGGTTCACCCTGCTGCGGCCCTTGCTGTTCACGATCGCGTACGAGATCCTGGGCTCGGCCACCGAAGCCGACGACGTCCTCCAGGAGAGCTACCTGCGGTGGTCGCAAGTGGATCTCGACCAGGTCCGCGACACCAAGTCGTACCTGGCCAAGCTCGTGACGCGGCAGGCGCTCAACGCGCTCCGGGCCGGCTCGCGCCGCCGCGAGGACTACGTCGGGCCGTGGCTGCCCGAGCCGATCCTGGTCGACGATCACGACGCCGCGCAGGACGTCGTCCTCGCCGAATCGGTGTCGATGGCGATGCTCGTGGTGCTCGAATCGCTCTCCCCCGACGAGCGGGCCGTGTTCGTCCTGCGTGAGGTGTTCGGCTTCGAGCACCAGGACATCGCTGCGGCCGTGGGCAAGTCGGTGGCGGCCGTGCGCCAGGTCGCGCGCCGCGCCCGGCAGCACGTGCACGCGCGCCGCAAGCGCTTCGCGCCGCCCGACGCGGCGGTGACCGCGCGCGTCACCGAGCAGTTCATGTCCGCGGCCGCGACCGGCGACCTCGAAGGGCTCCTCGCCCTGCTCGCCCCGGACGCCGTCTGGACCGCCGACAGCGGCGGCAAGACCACCGCCTCGCGCCGTCCGCTGGTCGGCGCGGAGCGGATCGCGGCCCTCGTCATCGGGCTCTTCCACCGGAGCCTGCCGACGGACCTGCGGTTCGAGACGGTCGCGTGCAACGCCGCGCCCGCGGTCGCCGCGTTCGTCGACGGGCGCCTCACCGGCGTCTTCCTGCTCACGACCGCGGACGGGAAGGTCACCGACCTGTACGCGATCCGCAACCCCGACAAGCTCCTCGCCATGACCGGCGCCAAGCGGATCAGCCGCCGCTGACCTCCGCGCCGCGAGAGGCGTCTCCGCGCCGGGCGGCATCCGGCGCCGCCGATCGGCGTGCGCGCCGGTCCGCTTCCGCACACCCAGCCGCAAGACCGTTCACAAGGAGGACTCATGCACACGACCGACCGCGACCCGACCGCGATCCGCACCGGCGATCCGGCCGCTGGAAGCGGCGGCCCCGACCGGATCCGCTCGATCGTCTTCTGGGCGGCCACAATGGTGATCGTCGGCGAACTGGCCGCCGGATCGGTGTGGAGCCTCGCGCTCATCGACTGGATCCAGCTCCAGGCGGCCCACCTCGGCTACCCCCACTACTTCCCGTACGTGCTGGGCACGGCGCAGGTGGGCGCCGCGGTCGCGATCATGGCGCCGCGGTTGCCGCTGGTCAAGGAATGGGCGTACGCGGGGGTGACCTTCCTGTGGACGGGCGCGGTGGTCTCCCACCTGACGCTCGGCGACGGGCCGAAGACCTGGGTGCCGCCGCTCGTGTTCGCCGTGCTGGGCGTGGTCTCGTGGGCGCTGCGGCCCGCCGACCGCCGGTTCCCCGAGACGCGCCTGCCGCGGCGGGGCGTGGCGCGCGAGGCGGGGCTCATGCGCTCCTGGGAGACCCGCCCGCGCGCCTGGGCGCTCCCGGTCGCCGTCCTCGTCGTCATGTTCGCCGTCTCCATCGCCGTGCTGCCCGCGGCGGACGCGATCACCCGTGAATGGGCCGTCGAGTACGGCTGGATCACCGAGTACGGCTGGATCGTGGAATGAACCGATGCGCTTGGGGCGCAATGGATTGATTCGCATTCGGTGGGCGCGCCGGTGATCGCCGCGCCCACCGAATGCGGGTCCCGGCATCGCGGTGCGGTGCCACCGAAGCCGCCCGCCCGGTCCGGGCGGGCCCGACCGAAGAAAGTGAGATCGCATGTTCAGCACCTTGAAGCGGCGCCTCGTCACCGCGGCCGCGGCCGGTCTGCTGGCCCTGACCGCCCTCGCCGCTCCGGCGCAGGCCGACCACGCGAGCGCGGGCGTCGACGACGTCCGGGCCGCTCGCACGCCGGTCACGCTGGGCGACGGCGGCTGGCCGTAGCCGAACGGCGGGACGGTGGCCGCGGTGCGGCCACCGTCCCGCCTCGCCGTCGCGGGCGTCGCGAACGGGAGGCGGTGCCGCATGCGGGGCCGCCGCGCGTCCGTACCGGTCAGGACCGGCACAGGCCGGCGGTGAGGAGGCCGCCGAGGGCCTGGCCGAAGGCGGCCGGGTCGTGGTGGCCGTGCTTGTCGTCGATGCTCCAGGAGACCGTGATCTGGCGGTCGCCGTCGAGGGAGTGGAAGGTCTGGGTCTGATGGCCTATGCCGTCGCCGACGTGTCCGATGAAGACCTCCTCCGGGTCGCCGGGGCAGCCGAGGGCGATGCCGCCGAGGCCGAGTCCGTACTGGAAGCCCTCGCCGGTGTCGGTGAACCGCACGGCCTCCGCGAGCTGGTCCGCGGTGAGGAGGGTGCCGTCGGTGAGGGCGTCGTAGAAGTCGTTCACGTCGCGCACGGTCGAGACGACGCCGCCGGACGCGCCGAGCTGCGAGTTGGCGACGTCGGTGGCGTCGAAGTAGGGGTCCGCGGGGTCGCCGGTGGTGAGGTACGGGACGGCGTGCGGGCCGCGGAAGCCGGTGGTGTGCGGGCGCGGCAGGTAGGTGCGGTCGAGGCCGGCGGGTTCGAAGACGCGCTCGTCGAGGGCGCGGCCGAGGCTGCGGCCGGTGTGCTCCTCGATGAGCAGGCCCAGGACGGTGTAGCCGGTGTTGGCGTACGCCCAGCCGTCGCCGGGGTCGAACAGGAGCGGTTCCCGCGTGGCGAGGTCGATGAGTTCCTCGGGCTCGTAATGGGTCCGGTAGCCCTCGCGGACCTCGGTGAGGTCGCCCTCGGCGAGGCCGGGGTACGCGATCGGCACCCAGTCGCGCAGGCCGGAGGTGTGCTGGAGAAGCTGGCGGATGGTCGGATCCTCCTCGTACGGCAGGAGTCCGGGGAGGTGGTCGCCGACGGGGTCGTCGAGGTCGAGCGCGCCTTCCCCGTCGAGTTGGAGGACGACGGCGGCGATCATGGACTTGGTGACGCTGCCGATGCGGACCCGGTCGCCGGGCCGCGCCGGCCGCGCGTCGTCCTCGATGCCGCGGAGTCCGGCGGCCTCGCGCCAGACGTCGCCGCCGTCGCGGACTTCGACGAGGACGGAGCCGTCGGTGAGGGCGGCGAAGTCGGCGAGCCGCTCCGCCAGGAGGGCGTCGTCGAGCCGGTCGCGGGCGGTGACCGGGGCCGCCGCGGCGAACGCGCCGGCGAGGCCGAGCGCCGCGACCGCGGCGACGGGGATCATGCGTCGGTTCATTCTTCGAACCGTATGGCGCGCAGCGGCTTCCGACGATCCGGCAAGCCACCGCACCGAGGGTACGGCCTGCCCTACCCGAGCGGCCCCACCCGGCCGGACGATGCCCGCGGGCGTTCGGCGGGCCGGTCTGCCCGGGCTCGCCCTCGACGACCGCGCCGCACCGGTCGGCGAAGCTCCGGCGAAGCTCCTTGAGTTCGGACGCCGCCTCCGCCGCCGCTACAGGCCGTCCCGGTGCAGCCAGGCCGCGATCTCCGGGGTGGTGAGCGCGGCGATGCGGGCCCGGTAGCGTTCCAGGTCCGCGTCGTCGAGGAGTTCCTTCCACTGACCGCTCGCCCCCTTGTTGAAGAACATGGCGCGGTCCCGCCACAGGGTGTTCTCGGGGGCGAGGGTCGCGGCCCTGCCGCGGACCTCGGCGAAGGTGGCGGCGCGGACGAGGTCCGGCCAGACCGCTTCGTCCACGGTGGTGCCGAGCGCGGCCGCGAGCGCGCGCATCTGTCCATCGAGGTCGGTCTTCAGGTCGTCGAAGTGCAGCAGCACGATGTTGGGCTCGTCGCGGCGCTCCCAGAAGCCTTCCAGGTGGCGGAGCATCGCGCCGAGGCCGATGAGGTTGTCCTCGGCGTCGACCCAGTCCCAGAAGCGCTCGTACGGCGTCGGCGCGGGCGGCGCCATCGCCGGGAGCGCCCCCGCGTCGGGGCCGAGGGCGGCGGCGCGGAGCCGCATCGCCTTCTCCATGTCCATGTTGAGGAGGTGGTTGTCGATGGAGACGCCCACGTCGCGGGGGTCGCGTCCGATGCTGATGTAGGTGACGCGGTCGTCCTGGGGCAGGCCGTCGAGGGGAGTGTGCGACTTGATGAAGCGGCGGTGGTCCTGCGCCTCGAGGTGCGCGAGCATCTCGGCGTGGGGGCGGAAGAGCGCGTCGACCCAGACGGTGAGGTCGTCGAGCGGGGCCGGCAGTTCGGGCCGCCCGAACACGAGGAGGCCGCAGATGATCTGCGTCCAGGTGGTGCCGCATTTGGCGGGGGTCGAGATGACGATGTCGCCTTCGCGGAGTTCGACGCCCTCCCAGCGGGCGTTGTCCATGAAGAGGTTCTGGTAGCGGACGGGGGGTGCAGTCACGGTGGTCCTCCTTGCCCGAGAGCGCGATCGGCGCGCCTGGCGTCCCGGATGGATGGTCGCCCTCCCACGCTACGAGTGACGCGGCGATCACGCAAGGAGATGATCTTGGGCGGCGGGGCCGGACGGTGTCGCCCGGCTCCGCGCCGCCCTCGGGGCCCGGGCGGGACCGGGTCCGCACCCGGCCGGAGGGAGGGCGAGAATGGCCCGGCGGCGTCCGCCGATCCGCGGACCCGGGCGAGGAGGACCCCGATGGAAGCACTCGAACTGCGGCGCGCCTACCGCGACCTGACGACCGCGCACGTCGCCGACGCCCTCATCCGGCTCGGCCTGCCCGTGCGCTCGGCCCCGGCCGGCGTCCTCCCCCTCTGGGAGGGCGCGCACCTCGTCGGCCGCGCCCTGCCCGCGCGGCACTACGGCTCCGTGGACGTCTTCCTCGAGGCGATCGACCGGGCCGAGCCGGGAGACGTGCTCGTCGTGGACAACGCGGCTCGCGAGGACGAATCCTGCGTCGGCGACCTCGCCGCCCACGAGGCCGCCGCGGCCGGCCTCGCCGGGATCGCGATCTGGGGATACCACCGCGACACCGCCGACCTGCGCCGGATCCGCCTCCCCGTCTTCAGCCGCGGCGCCCTGCCGGCCGGCCCGCAGCGCCTCGACGAGCGGGAGCCCGACGCTCTCGCCTGGGCCGCGTTCGGGCCGCACCGGATCACGGCCGCGGACTTCGTCGTCGGCGACGACGACGGCCTCGTGTTCGCGCCCCTCGACCACGCCGCGGCCATCGCCGACGCCGCCGCCGTGATCCGCGATGTCGAACGCCGCCAAGCGGACCGGCTCCGGCAGGGCGCGACCCTGCGCGAACAGGTGCGCTTCGCCGAGTACCTCGCCGCCAGGGACCGGGACGGCACCACCTTCCGGCAGCACCTCCGCGCCATCGGCGGCGCGATCGAGGAGTGACCGCCGCGGGACTCAGCGGTCGAGTTGCAGGCGCCGCCATGCCGCGGCCGCCGCAGCCGCCCACGCGAGCGCGAAGGCGGGGACCAGCAGCAGCTGGAAGCCGTTGACCGCGGCGGGATCCAGGGCCCACAGCGCTGGCGCGGAGATCGGCAGCCAGGAGCCGCCGGCCGGCGCGGCGACCACGGTGACCTGTGCGGTGACGATGAGGGCCACGGCGACGGCGACGCCCGGCAGGGGGCCGCGGCCGAGGGTCGCGGCCCACGCTGCCGGCGTCGCGATCAGGCCGGAGCAGACCGCGAGGACGAACAGCCGCGCCAGCGCCCCCGCCGCGCCGGCGCCGATCGGTCCGAGCCCGGTGGCGAGCCCGGCGCCGAGCAGGAGCAGGGTCAGCAGCGTCGCGACCGCGATCGTCCAGATCAGATGGACGACCAGCTTCGCGGCGACCAGGGCCGTGCGGGACACCGGGAGGGCGAACAGGCCGTTGACGGTGCCGTCGGTGAACTCGCGGCCGAAACTCCACGCGAGCGTGACGCCGAAGGCCAGCAGCGCCCCCGCCCCCACGACCTGCGTCGCGATCGCGGCCAGCAGCTCCCACCCGGTGGCCGCGGCGGCAGGGCCGAGCTTCGCGACGATCTGCTCGTCCCCGGCGCGCACCGCCGCCGCCAGGGACGCGGCGAGCACCGCGGTGCCGAGCGCCAGGAAGGCGCCGCCGAAGCGGAGGACGGCGGCGGCCGCGGCCTTGCGGGCCTCGGTCGCGAAGGCGGCGGGGAAACCGGTCACCGCGCCTCCCCGCGCCGCTCGTCGTCGGCCAGGACGAGGGCGAAGAAGGCCCGTTCGAGGTCGGCGCCGCCGGGTTCGAGGCCGCCGACGATGCGGCCGCGGTTCATCACCGAGATCCGGTCGGCGATGCGCGCGACCTCGTCCAGGTGGTGGCTGGAGACGAGGACCCCGGCGCCGCCCGCGGCGAGGCGGAGCAGGGCCTCGCGCAAGGCGATCACGCCGGCGGGGTCGAGGCCGTCGGTCGGCTCGTCGAGCACGGCCAGGTCCGGGCCGGCGATGAGCGCGGCGGCCAGGCCCAGGCGCTGGCGGTTGCCCTTGGAGAGCTTCGCGGCCCTGACCGGGCCGTAGCGTCCGAGGGACCACGATCCGAGCGCCGCCTCGACGCGGGCGGCGACCGCCGCGGGCGGCAGGCCGCGGAGGCGGGCGGCGACGCGCAGGTTGGCCCGCACGCTCAGGTCGGCGTAGGCGAAGGGGCGGTCGATGAGGTGCCCGACCCGGGCCCAGTTCGGGGCCGGGAGGCGGGCGACGGGGACGCCGCCGATGCGCACGCCGCCGCCGTCGAGGCGGACCATGCCGAGGGCGGCGCGCATGAGCGTGGTCTTGCCTGCGCCGTTGAGGCCAAGAAGGGCGTGGACCTCGCCGGGGGCGACGCGCAGGGACGCGCCCAGGACCCCGGTGCCGGGGCCGTAGGCGCGGACGGCGTCGGTGATCTCCAGGCGGTTAGGCATCGGCCGGGTCCAAGGTGTCCAGTGCCCGCCCGATCACGTCGGGCAGGGTCGCGCGCTCGTCCTCGGCCCAGGTGTACAGCGCGGCGGTGACGGCGGCGAGCACGGCCGCGGCGGCGGCGCGGGCGGCGAGCGGGTCGGCGCCGCCCGCGGTCAGGCGGTCGCCCACTGCCCGGGCGGTGGCCTCGTTCTGCACGGCGGCGGCGCCGCGCAGGGCCGGTGTGGCCGCGACGATGCGCACGCGGCGCCGCGCGGTCGCCAGGTCCGCCTCGGACAGGCCGGCCAGGGCGGTCCGCAGGCCGCGCACGGCCCGGGCCAGCGGCGGTTCCGTTCGGGGCCGGGCGGCGACCGCGGCCGCGATGACCGGGTCGAAGGGGTCGGTGAGGACCGCCTGCTCCTTGCTGCCGAAGTGGCGGAAGAAGGTCATCTCGGTGACGCCGGCGGCGCGCGCGATCTGGGCGACGCTGGTGGCCGCGAAGCCCTGCGCCTCGAACAGGTCGAGGGCGCAGGCGCTCAGGCGCTCCCGGGTCCGGTCTCGTTTCCCCACCCTGGAATGTTAGCAACTAACATTCGGTTGGCGCCACCGGCTCAGAACGTCTTGGGCAGCGTCAGGATGACGACCGCCGCGCCGATGAACGTGGCGAACGCGGCGCCGGAGAGGAGCCACTGCGAGCGGCGGGTGCGCGTGCGGCCGGCCACGCCCGCGAAGAACAGGGCGAGGGCGAGGATCACGGCCATGAACACGTAGTTGTCCGACCGTTGGTTGTCCTCGTGGGCTTCGGCGGTGGCCGCCTCGGCCTTGGCGACGAGGTCGGCCGCGAGCGCCTCGGACTCGAGCCGGTACTCCGGCATCTCGAACGGGGTGGCGGGCGCGTTCGGGTTCACCATCGGCTGCGTGGCGACCCAGGCGTCGACGGCCGGTTTGAACTCGGGCCGGAACCGCTCGTAGAGGAAACCGGAGACCTCGTCCGGGTTCGGCGCGTAGTCGCCCGCGGGGCGCGGGGTGGTGCCCGCGATGATCTCCTCCTGGAGGGCTCCGATCCAGGAGGTGAAGGCCACCAGGTCCTTGAGGCGGTCCTGCCCGGCGTCGGTGGCGGCCTTCGCGGACTCGGTGCGGGCCGCCCCGGCCTCGGCGAACGAGATGGCCTGGAGGCCGCTCCACTTCGCGCTCTGGAAGCCGGCCCACGCGGTGCCGACCGCCGCGAGGGCCATGACGATGGTGAGCGCGAGGTCCAACCAGCCGGGCAGGCGCGGTTCGGCGTCGTCGTTCATCGGGGCCCTCCCTCGCAAGCGTCCTCCGGTCGCACCCGACGTTAGCGGCGTCCGCGGCGGCGCAGGCCCGAATCGGAGTCGGCGGCGCCGCCGTAGCGTCCGCGGCGGCCGACCAGCCGTTCGCTGACGGCGGGGCGCCGGGGCTCGCGCCCCGGCGCCGCCGGTCTCACTGCGCGGCGCGGGAGGCCCGGGCTTCCCGTGCCGCGGTCTCAGCGCCGGGCGGCGACGACGTCGCGGACGGCGTCGGCGACCGCCTTGTAGTCCTTGCGCAGGATCAGGTCGTGGTTGCTGGCGACCTTCGCGAAGACCTCGATGTTCGGGTTGCGCTCGACGACCTCGCCCAGGGCGGCGCGGATCAGCTCCTGTTCGTCGCCCTTGCTGCCGAAGGAGGCGCCGGAGGCGAGCACGTACCGGGTGGGCACGGTGATGGCGTCGAGGACGGGCCCCAGGTCGGCCTTGCGGGAGATCCGGCCGAGCTCGATGTTGCACTCGGCCTGCTGCGCGGCGCTGAGCTTCGGGGTGAGGCCGGTGGGGCGCAGCAGCGTCGTGATCGGGGCGAGGCGCTTGAACAGCTTGCGGATGCGGGCCTCCATGGCGTCGTCGAGCCAGTCGTGCGGCTGGGCGCCGTCGACGGGGACGGCGCCGATGCACCGGTCGGGGTTGCGGCTGGCCCAGTGCGCGGCCACGAAGGCGCCGTAGGACCAGCCGGCGATGACGACCGGCCCGGTGACGCCGCGCGCGGCCAGGACGGCGTCGACGTCGCGGACGCACGCTTCGAAGGAGTAGTCGGCGGACTTCCCGGACTTCCTGCCGCGGGAGCGCTCGTCGAAGTTGATGTGGCGGAAGCCGGTGCCGAGCTCCTCGACGACGTGCTTCCAGTAGCCGAGGGTGGCGAACTGGCCGTTGCAGTAGATGATCGGGATGCCGTCGCCGCCGGTGTCGGTGACGTAGAGGGCGGTGTCGTCGACCGGCACCATGCCGGTCCAGGTGTCCTGGTTCGCGTTGCGGTTCGTCATGCCCTGAACTCTCGCGGAGGCCGCTGACAAGCCGCTGACAGGGCGCTGACCTCGCGAGGGCCGCTCGTCGTTGGCGGTGCCCGGTCTCACCGGTAGTGGTCGAGGATCTGCTGGGCGAGCGCCTTGACGCGTTCGCGGGCTTCGGGCGGGCCGGTGACGGTGGCGGAGTCGGCGAACGGCAGGAGCTGGCGCACGTCCTCGAGGACGCGGCAGCGCAGGACGCCCGGGGCCGTGCCGTCCGGTTCGGGCTCGCCGAGCGTCAGGCGCGAGCCGAGGAGGCGCTGCGCCCGCTCCACCTGGTGGCCCTGAATGCGAAGGCGCACTTCGAGGTCGCCGCCGGTCTCCCAGCCGGAGGTCAGTTCGGCGGCGACCTCGGCGAGGCGCACGCCGGGGCGCAGGCGCCGCGGCGTGCGCAGCGGCTCCCACCGGTCGATCTTCAGCAGGTTGAGGAGCCGGGGTGCGCCGGCCTCGTCGGCGACGAGGTACCAGCGGCCGCCTTTCGCCAAGAGCCCGTATGGGTCCACGGTCCGCCACCGCATCGACCCCGTCCGTTCATAGTGGACCTTGAGTCGCACCCCGCGGCGCAGGTCGCCGATCAGCGCGGCAGGGGAGACGCCGGCGGGCTCGGGGCCGAACCACGGCCGGTTGTCGCTGACGACGAGGTCGCCGACGGCGATCAGGCCGTCGCCGGAGCCCGCTCCGGCGACCTTGCGGCGGGCGCGGTCGCTGACCGCTTCGACGCCGAGGCGGCGCCGCTGCTCGTCGTCGAGTCCGGTGAGCGCCAGGTGCTCGCGTTCGGGCGGCGTCAGGCGGCTCGTGTCGAGGGCGCCGCCGGGGAGCATCGAGACGCCGCCGTAGTGGCCGCGGCGCGCGAGCACCGGGAAGCCGGCGTCCTGGAGCCAGCGCAGGTCGCGCATGACGGTCCGCTCGGACACGCCGGTCGCGGCGGCGAGCGCGGCAACGGTCGTGTCCGACCGCAGCGCGAGGAGGAGGGAGAAGCACCTGTCGGGAGTCACCTCCCCATGGTCGCAGAGAACCTGACAGGTTCCGTCAGGTTTCGCGACTACCGTTGCGCCACCGACGGAAAGGAGGGCAGTCATGCCCGCACCGAATCTCTTCATCGTCTACGTCAGCGACGCGCCCGCGGCGGCCCGCTTCTACGGGGACCTGTTCGGCATGAAACCGGTCTTCGAGGCGCCGTCCTATGTCTCGTTCGACCTCGGCGGCGGCGTCGGCCTCTCGCTGTGGAGCCGCTCGGGCGTGGATCTCGCCGCGGACCCGGTGCGCACCAGCGAGGTGTGCCTCGCCGTGGACCGGGACGGCGCGCCCGCTGCGGTCGACGCGCTGTGCGAGGAGTGGCGCGGCAAGGGCGTGCGGATCGTCGACGAACCGCGCGACGAGGGCTTCGGCCGCACGTTCGTGGCGGCCGACCCCGACGGCAACCGCATCCGGGTCGCGCCGCTCGACTGACGGGTCAGGGCGGCGGCCCGGGCCGCCGCCCTCGCGGCCGCGGCGGTTCGGCGGAACCGGGCATCGGTGTCGGACCGGCGCGGCACACTCGACGGCATGCTCACCGACTACCTCCCGGTCTACCGCATCCGCCTGCGCACCGAACGGCTCGAACTGCGGCTGCCGGACTTCGGCGATCTCGCCGCGCTCGCCGACCAGGCCGCCGCCGGCGTCCACGACGACGACTTCCAGCCCTTCGAGAACGCCTGGACCGAAGCGGAGCCCCGCACGCGCGGGCGCACGGCGCTCCTGTGGAACCTGCGGCTCATCGCCTCGATCACCCCCGAACGCTGGTGCCTGCCGTTCGTGGCGGTCCGCGACGGCCAGGTCATCGGCAAGCAGGACCTCGCCGGCAGGCTGTACGGCGTCACCCGCGAGGCCACCACGTCCTCGTGGCTGGGCCGGGCGCACCACGGCCAGGGCCTGGGCACCGAGATGCGCGCCGCCGTGCTCGCCCTCCTCTTCGACGGCCTCGGGGCCGACTACGCGCTCTCCGACTCGCTCGAGGGCAACGCCGCCTCCGCGGCCGTCTCCCGCAGACTCGGCTACCGCCCCGACGGCATCGACCACCAGGTCTGCAAGGGCGAACGCGCCACCAGCCTCCGCTGGCGCCTCACCCGCGAGGACTGGGCCGCCCACCGGCGGCACGAGGTCCGCATCGAGGGCCTTGACGCCGACGCCCGCGCCATGCTCGGCCTCGAATGACGGACCTGAGCTCGGCGGCTCGGCCCGGATGGCGAAGGCCGCCAAGGCGATCGGTTCAAGGGCGCTCGCGGGTCCCGCGGCGGTGCCGCGGGACCCGGTGGGGCTCAGTGGACCGGGTGGCCGGCCGCGGCGGGCGCGGCCGCGCGGCGGGGCGTCAGGACCGCCGCGACGAGCGCGCCGGCGGCGGCCGCGACCGCGGCGACGGTGAACCCGTCGGTGAAACCGCCCAGCGTGTCGCCGATGAGGCTGGCGGCCGCGACGCTGGAGACGACCGCGGCGCCGATCGAGGCGCCGAACTCGTGGAAGGTGCTGACGATGCCGGAGGCGACGCCGGCCTCGTGCGGGGCGACCTGGCCCAGGGCGGTGGCCGAGGCGACCACGAAGAGGGCGCCGGTACCGGCCCCGGCGACGGCCACGCCGACCGCCACGGCGACCGCGTTCATCCACAGTGCAGGGACGGCGAGGCCCGCGGCGGCGACGAGGAGGCCGATCACGGCCGGCGGACGGCCGCCGGTGCGGGCGAGGACCCTGCCGGTGGCGTTGGCGCCGAGCATGGTCGCGACCGCCACGGGCAGGAACAGGAGCCCGGTCCGCAGGGCCCCGTAGCCGAGCGCGTGCTGGAAGTAGAAGGTGCCCAGGAAGAATCCGGCGATCATGAGCGCCGTCGCCATGAGGATCAGGAAGGTGCCGGTCGCCACCGGGCGGCGCACGAGCAGCGCCAGGTCCACCAGCGGCGAGCGGGCGGCCCGCTGCCACAGGGCGAACAGGCCGTAGCCGACGAGGGCGGCGAGCACGAGCAGTCCGGTCGCGGCCGTGAACCATCCGCGGTCGCCGGCGCCGATGAGGGCGTAGATGAGCACCGCCGAGGAGGCCGTCACCAGCAGCGCGCCGAGCACGTCGAGGCGGGCGCGTGAGGCGGCCGGGACGCGCCGCGGCAGCATGATCGCGAGCGCGACCGCGAGGACCACGCCGATCGGGACGTTGACGTAGAAGACCCAGGACCAGCCCGGACCGGCGGTGAGCAGGCCGCCCAGGAGCAGGCCGAGGGCCGCTCCCCCGCCGCCGAGGGCGGACCACACGCCGAGGGCCTTGTGCCGCTCGGCGCCGTCGAACAGGGTCACGACCAGCGACAGCGCCGCCGGGGACATGAGCGCGGCGCCCACGCCCTGGGCGATGCGGCCGCCGAGGAGCATCTCGGTGGAGTCGGCGAGGCCGGCCGTCAGCGAGGCGGCGGTGAACAGGATCAGGCCGGTGAGGACGACGCGCTTGGCGCCGGCGAGGTCCGCGATGCGGCCGCCGAGGAGCATGAGGCCGCCGAAGGCCAGGGTGTAGGCGCTGACGGCCCAGGTGAGCGCTTCGCGGCTGAGGCCGAGCGCGGTGTCGATGTGCGGCAGGGCGATCGCCACGACCGTGACGTCGACGATGAGCATGAGCTGGGCAGCGCCGAGGAGCGCGAGCAGGCGCCACCGCAGGGGGTGCGGCTCCGGGGCCGTCTCGGTGCCGTGGGGTTCGTGGTCGGTCATGGCCGTCCTCCGGTTAAGTCGTATGTTGAAGTACGAGTTATAACCGCGAGCTTAACTCGTATATTCCCGTACGAGATAAACTGGGGGCATGGTTTCGCAGACCCGACCGCGCCGCCGCGCCGACGCCGAACGCAGCATCGCCCGCATCGTGGCCGCCGCCCGCACCTGCTTGAGCGAGCACCCCGACGCCACCATCGAGGCGATCGCCGCCGAAGCCGGCGTCGGCCGCATGACCCTCTACGGCCACTTCAAGACCCGCGCCGACCTCGTGGAGGCCGCGCTCTCGGCCGCGCTCGAAGCGGGTGAGGCGACGCTCGCGACCGTGGACCTGTCGGGCGACCCCGGGGCGGCCCTGGACCGGCTGCTGGCGTCGAGCTGGTCGCTGGTGGCCGAGTCGGCCGCGCTGCTCGAAGCGGCGCAGGGCGTCCTGCCGAGCGGCCGCCTGCGCGAACTGCACGCCGAGCCGGCCAAGCGCGTCGAAGACCTCCTGCGCCGCGGTCAGCGCGACGGCGTCTTCCGCTCCGACCTGCCGCTCCCGTGGCTGGTGAGCGTCGTGCAGTACGTCCTGCACGGCGCGGCCGAGCAGCTCCGGGCCGGAAACCTCACCGAGGAGAACGTCGCCGAGGTCGCGGTCGCCACCGTCCGGTCGGTCCTGGACCAGCCCCCTGCGGAGTCCTGAGGGAGGCTCCCTGCGCCTCAGCCGGCGATGACCGCCACGAGGGTGTCGGTGAGCTCGGCGGCGAGGCGGCCGTCAGGGTCGAGGTCGGGGTCGAAGACCGTGATCTCGAAGCCGGCGCAGTGTTCGGAGGCCAGGAGCGGGGCCAGCAGGGCGCGGAGCTCGGCGTGGGAGAGGCCGCCGGGGTTCGGGGAGTCGACGGCGGGCATGACCGCGGCGTCGAGGACGTCGGCGTCGAGGTGCACCCAGAACCCGTCGACGCCGTTCCGGGCGAAGCGCGCCAGCGCGGCCGCGGCCGCGGCGGCCGGGCCGTCCTCGCGCACGCGGGCGAGCGGGCGCACCAGGGCCCCGCGGGCGTCGAGCTCGGCGGTGTGCTCGTCGTCGTCGCGGATGCCGAGCACGGCCGCGTCCTCGATGTCGATGTAGGGCCGCAGGCCGTCGATGTCGGTGGCGAGCGCCTGGCCGTGCCCGGTGACCAGGGCGAGGTCCTCTCCGGCGGCGGCGCCGACGCCCGGGGAGTTGTCCGGGTGGCGGAAGTCGGAGTGGCCGTCGACGAACGCGACGCCGTAGCGGCCGCGGCGGCGCAGCGCGAGGGCGGCGCCGAGGAGGATGCTGCAATCGCCGCCGAGGACGACCGGGAAGCGCCCGCCGTCGAGAAGCGATCCGAGCCGGTCGGCGAGGCGGCGGGTGTAGGCGGCGATGCCGTCGGCGTTGAACAGGCCGTCGCCGGGCTCCCAGTCGCCGCGGTCGTACCGCGGCGGCGTGGCGTACCCGGCGTCCTCGGCGCCGATCCGGTCGAGGATTCCCTGGTCGCGCAGGGCTCCGGCGAGCTTGTAGCAACCGGGGACGACACCGGGCGCGGGCGGGCGGAGGCCCAGGTTCGACGGGGCGTCCAGAAGGGCGGTTCGGCGCTGCATCTCCGGACCCTACCTTCGATGGCCTGGCGGGGATTCGACCGCGGTCAGATCGGAGCGGCGACGCCGAACCGGGCGCCGGACGACCGCCCGCCGGATCGCCGATCCGACCTCGCCGGCCGGGTCCGTACAGTCGTGATGGATGGCGGCATCCGAGCACTCCTTGAATCACCTCCGCAGCGGGCAGATCTGCACCGGGAGGGTGGTCGCGATCGCGAGTTTCGGCGTGACGTTCGTGGACGTCGGCGGTGTCACTGCGATGATCAACATCCCCGAGCTCTCCTGGAGGCGGGTCAGGCACCCGTCGGAGGTCGTGGCCGTCGGCCGGGAGGTCACCGCCCTGATCCTCGACGTCGATGAGCGGCGGCAGCGCGTGACGCTCTCCTTGAAAGCGCTGCAACCGGATCCGATGGCGGCACTCGTGACCCGGGTCGGCGAGGTCGTCACCGGCCCCGTGACGAGAGCGGCGCCGATCGGCGTGTTCGTCCGGGTCGAGGATCGGCCCGACGGCTTCGAAGGGCTGGTGCCCGGCGCCGCATTCGAGGTCGGCGACGTCCTGTCGGTGGTCCTCGTCGAGGTGGACCCGGCGCGGCGGCGGATCCTGCTGGCGCTGCCGCCGGGCTGAACCTCGCGGCGCGGTCAGGGCGCGTCCGGCATACCGCGGGTCGCTTTGCGGCGCTTC
This sequence comes from Glycomyces terrestris, assembly GCF_003933745.1. Taxonomy (GTDB): domain Bacteria; phylum Actinomycetota; class Actinomycetes; order Mycobacteriales; family Micromonosporaceae; genus Glycomyces; species Glycomyces terrestris. The sequence continues at coordinate 157,825 of NZ_RSEB01000001.1, forward strand.
AGGAGTGCGAGTGCCGTCGCTGCGGCGGCGAGGTCGCCGAGGGCGAGGCCGGTCCAGACGCCCGCCGGGCCGAGCGGACTGAGGGCGAGGACGGCGGGGATCTTGAGGGCGATCAGGGTGCCGATGGAGATCACGTAGGACGGCAGGGGCGCGCCGACGGCCTGGAAGTACGCCGAGACCAGGAGCGGGACGCCGGAGGCGGCGATGCCGATCGCGATGAGCCGCAGCGCGGTCGCGGCCTGCGGGTCGGGGCCGCCGAGGAGGGCGGTGGTGATCGGGCCGGCGAGGGCCGCGGTGAGGGCGGCCGCGGCGGCGCTGTAGGCGAGGGTGGTGCGCAGGGCGAGGGTGCGGGCGCGGCGGACGCGGTCGGGGCGGCCGCGGCCGGTGTTGAAGCCGACGATGGGCTGCATGCCCATGCTGATGCCCTGCTGGGGCATGGTGGCGAAGGTCTGGACCCGGGCGGCGGCGGCGTAGGCGGTGACGGCCGCGGCGGCGCCGAGGCCGGCCAGGAGGTTGTTGACCAGGAGCGCCAGCGCCGTGGCGCCGAGGCCGGCGAGCATCGAGGGCGATCCGAGGGCGAGCAGGGCGCGGAGGGAGGGGCCGTGCGGTCGCAAGTGGACGGCCCGGATGCGGTAGGGGCGGTCGCGTCGGGCGAAGAAGAACCACAGGCTCATCGCGGCGGAGACGGCCTGGCCGCCGACCGTGCCGAGGGCCGCGCCCCGCACGCCCAGGTCGAAGCCGGAGATGAGGATCGGGTCGAGCGTGATCTGGACGAGCACCGGTGCGACCCACAGCATCGTGGCGTACCGCAGGCGGCCTTCGGCGCGCACCAGGCTGGAGAAGCCGGTGCCCACGACGGTGGAGGCGAGGATGACGACGGCGTATTCGCGCGCGTAGCCGCGCAGCTCGCCTTCGGCCCCGAGGACGGTCAGCAGCGGTTCGAGGCAGGCCAGTCCCGCCGCGGCGATGGCCGCGGCGCCGGTCCAGAAGACGAGGAAGGCGCTGCCGGCGGCGCGGGCGGCCGCGGTGGTGTCGCCGGCGCCGAGGGCCCGGGAGACCAGGGAGGCCCCGCCGGCGCCGACCGTGGTGGCGAGGGCGCCGAGCACGAGCAGGACCGGGGCGACGAGGTTGACCGCGCCCATCGCGGTCGGCCCCACGCCGTGGGCGACGAACGCGGCGTTGGTGAGCGCGTAGATCCCGTAGACGCCGACGGACATGGTCGCCTGCGCGGTGCCGCGCCAGAGCAGGCGGCCCACGGGCGCGGTGGCGAGCGCGTCGACGCCTTCGAGGGCCTTGGCGGGCATGGGGTCAGGCTCGGGGACGGGGTCCGAAGAGGGCCATGAGGTCGGCCAGTCGCGCTCGGGCCCAGTCGTACTGGGTGGGTTCGGTGTGGCCGCGGTAGTCGGTCTCGATGACCATGATGAGCAGCAGGTAGAGGTTGTAGAGGCGGCGGCGCACGCGTTCGGTGGGGGTGAGGGGGCCGCGGCCCCAGCCGCGCGCGAAGGCCGCGGGGTCGCCGAGGGCGGGCGGGTCGCCGCCGCAGAACCCGGCCCTCATGAGCGGGTCGCCCCAGAAGGCGCGCTCGTGGTCGATGACGCAGACGATGCGCCCGGCCTCGGCCATCGCGTTGCTGGGCCACAGGTCCCATTCGACGAATCGCGGTTCGGCGACCTCGTCGAGGCTGCCTTCGTGCTCGGAGAGGACGGCGCGGACCGTGTCGTAGTCGAAGCCGAGGTCGACGCCGCGGCGTTCGCCGTCGGCGAGGACGTCGGCGGCCATGGCCGTGAACGCGGCCCGCCAGGTCGGGAACCGGGGGTCGAGGAGCGGCCCGAAGCCGGGGCCGGTGATGGTGCTGAGTTCGGCGTTGAGCGCCCCGAGCTGCTCCCAGTACGCTGCGATCTCGGCTGCCGAGAGCGTCTCCTTGACGATGCCGAGGTTGTCGGCGTCGATGTAGGGCATGAAGAAGTAGGGCGCGCCGCAGAGTCCGCGGTCGGCGTCGGCGAAGAGGATGTCGGGGACGGGGACGCCGGTGTGCTCGCGGATGAGGGCGAGCGCGGCCAGCTCGGTGTCCATCGCGTCGCGTTCGTAGGTCATGACCTCGACGTCCGGCGGCGGCGCGATCTTGAGGACGACCTGCCGGCCGTCGGCGAGGCGGAGGCGGTAGGCGACGTTGAACCAGCCGTGCCCGAGCTCGGCGGCGAAATCGCCGCCGGCGGGGACCTGGGCCGGCCCGAACGCCTTGGCGATCATCGCGCGGAGGGTCTCGGGGGTCTGGCGGTTCTTGGTGATGCTCTCCATCTGGAGATTCCTTCGCTTGCGGGGGCGGGGGTTTCGGGCGCCGGGGCTCACGGCGGCCGGGCCGGGGCCGGGCCGTGAGCACGGACGCCGCCGGTCTAGGCGAGGTCGACCGGGCGGACGCGGAGCTTCTCCGCGATGCGGGCGAGGGCGGCGTGGTCGTCGGCGTCGAGGCGGTCGAGGGCGGCCTCGCGCACGGCGCGCACGTGCACGGGCGCGGCGGCGACCACGGCCGCGAACCCGGCGTCGGTGAGCGCCGCGAGGGTGTACCGGCCGTCGGCGGGGTCGGGGAACCGCTCCAGCCAGCCGCGCTGTTCGAACCGCTTGGCCACGTTGGAGAGCCGCGAGAGCGACCCGTTCGCGAGGAACGCGAGCTCGCTCATGCGCAGGCGGCGGTCCGGGGCCTCGGAGACGTGGCTGAGGACCAGGTACTCGAACAGGCTCATCCCGCACTCGCGCTGGAGCGGCGCCTCGAGCCGCTCGGGCAGGAGGTAGACCAGGGAGACGAGGCCGGTCCAGGCCTCCTTCTCGGCGGGGTCGAGCCACCGCACCGGGCCGGCGTCGCGGCCCTCGGCGTCCGCAGTCGTGGGCATGGCGGCAGTCTACCGAGCCCCCATTGACTTCACGCTTGAAGTGAATGTGCTAGGTTCACTTCAAGCGTGAAGTCAATCGGAAGGAAACGCCATGGACGAGCCCCAGTTCTTCATCACCGCCGGAGCCGGCGAGAAGCTCCACGCGCTCGGATACAGCCAGGCCGTGCGCATCGGCGACCGCGTCGAGATCTCCGGCCAGGGCGGCTGGAACGACGACCTCGAGTTCCCCGAGGACCTGGAGGAGGAGATCGTGCGCGCCTTCGACAACGTCGAGCGCGTGCTGGCCGACGCCGGGGCCACCTGGGCCGACGTGGTCCACGTGAACTCCTACCACCTGCCCGACGACCCCGCCTACATCGGCGCCCGGCCCACCGAGGTCATGACCGAGCAGTTCCGCAAGCGCATGAACGGCCGCGCCCCGATCTGGACCCAGCTCGGCGTCGCCGCCCTCGGCGCCCCGGCCATGCGCGTCGAGATCCGCGTGACCGCGATCGTCCGCGACTAGCGGTTAGCGTGGTCCAGTCCGCGCGACGGCCGCCGGTCAGAGCTTCCGCGAAGCCGAACAACTGTTCGGTTCGGACCGCTGAATCGGCGGCCGCCGTCTCGTCATGATCATGAGCCCGCGCCCCGCGACCGGGGCCCTGACATCGAAGGAGCGACCCATGGGTCGAGTACGTGTGGATCTGAACATCTCGCTGGACGGGTACGCCTCGACCACCGACCAGACGCCGGAGGACCCCTTCGGCAGGGACTGGGGGCGGCTCACGGCGGCGTACGCCGGGACCCGGACCTTCCGCGAGCGGGTGCTCGGCCAGCCCGGCAAGGGCACGACCGGCCTCGACGACGAGTACGCCGCCGCCTACTTCGAGGGCATCGGGGCCGAGGTGATGGGCGCGGGCATGTTCGGGCTGCACGAGCACCCGAACGACCCGGAGTGGCAGGGCTGGTGGGGCCCGAACCCGCCGTTCGGCGTGCCGGTGTTCGTGCTCACCCACGAGGAGCGGCCGTCGCTGGAGATGGAGGGCGGCACGGTGTTCCACTTCGTGCAGTCCTCGCTCGAGGACGCCGTCGCGGCGGCGCGGAAGGCGGCCGGGGACCTGGACGTGCGCGTGGGCGGCGGCGTGACGACGGCGCGGGCGGCACTGGCGGCGGGCCTGGTGGACCGCCTGCACGTGGCGATCGCGCCGATCCTCCTCGGGCGCGGACAGAACCTGTGGGCGGACCTGCGCGAGTTCGAGCAGGGGTACGAGGTCCGCAGCGAGGTGGCCCCGAGCGGCACGATCCACGTGACGTTCTCGCGCTGAGGCCCGCGCTCGGCCGGCCGCCCCGCCGCGAAAGATCTGACGATTCCATTGACATTTTCGAATATGCAGATGGATCATAGTTTCATTGCACGATCCAACAAACGTCTCATCGGGAGAGGCCGCCTCGGCCCGGCGCACACGCGCCGGCAACCCGGACGGGCCTCCGAACGTCAACGGCGACAGGTATATTCGAAATGAGGTAGCGCTCGTGGGCGCAGCAAAGGGAAGGTTCAGGGCCGCGCTCGCGGCCGTGTTCTTGGCGGTGGCGGTCGGCGTGTCGGTGACGAGCTGGACGCCGCAGGCGTCGGCCGACACGATGACACAGCTCAACGCCTCGCAGATCACCGCCGACATGGGCGCGGGATGGAACCTGGGGAACAGCCTGGAGGCCAATGCGAACGGCATCCCCAGTGAGACCGCGTGGAACAACCCGACCGTGACCCAGGCGCTGATCGACCGCGTCCAGGCGGCCGGATTCGACACCATCCGCATCCCGGTGTCCTATCTGAACTACATCGGCTCCGGGCCCGACTACACGATCAACACCGCCTGGCTGAACCGCGTCCAGCAGGTCGTCGACTACGCCTACGACCGCGGCATGTACGTCGTGATCAACATGCACGGCGACGGCTTCAAGAGCACCAACGGCTCCTGGCTCATCTGCGACGCCGCCGACCAGACGACGATCAAGACCAAGTACCAGAAGGCCTGGCAGCAGATCGCCACCCGGTTCCGCGACTACGACCAGCACCTGATCTTCGAGTCCATGAACGAGGAGTTCGACGGGCAGTACGGCGCCCCCACGCAGCCCTGCTACTCGAACATCAACGCCTACAACCAGATCTTCGTCGACACCGTGCGTCAGACCGGCGGGAACAACACCTCGCGGTGGCTGCTCGTCCCCGGTTGGAACACCAACATCGACTACACCACCGGAAACTACGGGTTCGCGATCCCGACCGACAACCACCGCTCCCCCACCGTCCCCAGCAGCGAGCGCCGCATCATGATCTCGGTCCACTACTACGACCCGTGGGACTTCGCCGGCACCGAGAACGGGACCATCACCCAGTGGGGCCCGAACGCCGCCGACGCCTCCAGGACCTCCACCTGGGGCCAGGAGGACCACCTGGACGCGCAGCTGAAGAAGACCTACGACGCGTTCGTCTCGAAGGGGTACCCGGTCGTCGTCGGCGAGTACGGCGCGATCGACAAGTCCTCGCACGACCCGGTCAACACCCAGTCCCGACAGGACTTCGCGCGCCTCATGGCCGCCACGGCCAAGAAGTACGGCGCGGTCCCGGTCTACTGGGACAACGGCTGGAACGGCCAGTACGGGTTCGGGCTGTTCAACCGGTCCAACAACACCGTGACCCAGCAGGGCATCATCGACGCCATCTTGACCGGCCTCGGCGGCGGCCAGCCCTCCGGCTCGACCGCGATCGCCGGCGCCGCCTCGAACCGCTGCCTCGACATCCCCAACGCCTCCACGGCCAACGGGACCCAGGCGCAGCTGTGGGACTGCAACCAGGGCGCCAACCAGCTGTTCACCCGCACCGCCGCCGGCGAGCTGCGGGTCAGCGGCAAGTGCCTCGAAGCGGCGGGCTGGGGCACCGCCAACGGCACCCGGGCCGCGATCTGGGACTGCCACGGCGGCAACAACCAGAAATGGACCGTGAACGCGAACGGCACCATCACGAACGTCCACAACGGACTCTGTCTCGACGCCAGCGGCGCCGCCACCGCGAACGGCACGCGGATCATCCTGTGGTCGTGCAGCGGCGCCGCCAACCAGCGCTGGACCTTCCGGTAGACCCGGCGGCGTAGGAAGACCTGGGGAGGGGCGGCACCGGACCGCGGTGCCGCCCTTCGCAGAAAGCACGCGAGACCCACGCGGGACCGGCGGCCGGTCCAGCCTGGCGGGATTCGAGTTGTCCTCCGGGCCGTGCCGCCCGTACGCTCCCGGCATGACCGACCCCCGCCTCTCCCCCGCCGGCCCGGCCGACGCCGGGGAGATCCTCACGCTCTCCCGCGGCGCCTACGTCTCCGAGGCCCAGCTGTACGGCGACCCGTTCCTGCCGCCCCTGACGGAGACGCTCGCGGAGGTCGCCCGGGCCATCGAGGACGAGCACGTGCTCAAGGCCGTCGCGGACCGGCGCATCGTCGCCACCGGCAGGGCCCGCCAGGACGGCCGCACGCTCCACTTGGGACGCATCGCCGTCGCCCCCGACATGCAGGGCCGCGGCCTCGGCTCCCGGATCATCGCCGCCCTCGAAGCGCTCGCGGCCCCGGGCACCGAGGCGTTCGCGCTGTTCACCGGCGCGAAGAGCGAACCGAACCTGCGCCTCTACCAGCGCCTCGGCTACCGCGAGACCCACCGGACCGCGGGCCGCCCGGGCGTCGAGCTGGTCCACCTCGCCAAGCCGGCGGCCTGAACCGGCCCCCGGGCCCGAACCTCAGCGGTCGGCCCGTTCCGCGTGCTCCTCGACGCGGTCGAGCCACTCGTCCAGGAAGGCGTCGAGCAGGACCGGCTGCTCGAGTTGGAGGTTGTGGCCGGCCCGGTCGAGGACGGCGAAGGTCGCGCGCGGGTAATGCTCGAGCAGCGCATAGACATCGGCGTAGCCGGTGTTGTCGTCCTGTCGACCGGTGACGATCAGCGCGGGCCGCTCGAACGGCGCTCCTGACTCGGGCGCGGTGCTCAGCTCGTACCGCCGCGCCACCCGCACCAGCCCCTCGTCGTCGGCCAGCGCCAGCCCGGGGGCGATCTCCTCGCGGAAGCGGCGGTACGTCTCCGGGGACTGCACGACCGCGAGGTCGCCGTACGAGGCGGCGTCCGCCGGCGGCAGGGTGGCCATGAAGTCGGGGTCGGGGGCGATCACGGTGTGCGGCGGGAGGGTCCGCTTGGAGTGGCGGGCCTCCTTGCCGATCGGGCACACCAGGCCGAGGCCGAGCACCTGCTCGGGGCGTGCGCAGGCGACGGCGCGGGCGAGGTAGCCGCCGTAGGATTCGCCGACGACGATGAACGGCGCGTCGCCGATCATGTGGTCCACGAAGCCCTGGACGGCTTCGAGCATGTCGTCCGAGCCCCGGTACTTCTCGGTGATCTCGGTCTGCCCCATGCCGGGGAGGTCCGGGTAGAGGCGGCGGTAGGTGCGCGCCTCGGGGCGCGCGGCGGCGCGGCGGGCGAAGAACGGCTCCAGGAAGCCGGTCATGAGGCGGTGGTCGGGGGTCCAGCCGTGGATCGCGAGGACGGGAGTCCCGCGCCCGTGCGCGACGTAGTGCATTGGCATGGCCGCAACCTTAGATCCTCGCTTCCAGTGCGCCGCGTCGTCGGCCTCCTCCGTCCGCGCAGTCCGGTGCTCGTCGGCGCGTCCTGCGCCAGCGCGACGCCAGATCCGCGCCAGCGCCCGGTGACAGCCTGGGGCGAGAAGTTCACCGACACAGGAGGAAGCATGAAATCGCACCTCGTCAAGGGACTCGGGGCGCTCGTCGCCGTCGCCGGGCTGGCGCTCGTCGCCGCCGCTCCGGCGCAGGGCGTCGAGGTCTCGCCGCTGGCCTCGGCCTGCATCACCTCGCTGACCGTCCACGAATCGGAGGACTGGGGCGCGGACGGCGACGAGCCGTTCCTCCGGACCAACACGGGCACCTGGTCCGCACCGGGATCGATGGACAACGGCTCGACCGCGGCGGTCAACCGGACCGTCGACACGGGCACCACTGTGGAGGCGTGGGACTCCGACTCGCCTGACCCGAACGACTTCATCGGCAGCGACACCGTCGGCTCCGGCGGCACGCTGACGTTCCGCGGCGACGACGCGCACTACACCGCCGCCTACCGCGCCGGCGCCTGCTAGGCACCGGCGTTCGCGAGGGCCGGGTCCGATTCGGACCCGGCCCTCGCAGTGTGCGTTCCCCATGACTCCCTTGATGGTCGGGGTCTGTCCTCCGCCGGGTCGCGGCGGTCCGGTCGCCCGCCGGCGCGGCGCCTTGGTGCCATCTGCGAGAACTGTGAAGGTGGCGCGCTTGCGGCATGATGGAGTGGATTGCGGCATTTGCGAGCGCTGGGCGCGTCTGGAGGATGTGGTGGAGTTCAGGGTGCTCGGACCGGTGGAGCTTGCCGACCAGGGCCGGGTGGTCCCGGTCGACGCCGCCAAGCAGCGCGAGCTGCTGGCGCTGCTGCTCCTCCGTCCGAACCGGACGGTCGGCCGCGACTGGCTGATGGATCAGCTGTGGCGGGGCGACCCGCCTCCGGCGGGCAGGACCACGTTGCAGGCGTACGTGTATCGGTTGCGTCGGCTGCTTCGGGGAGCGGGGGGTTCTGACGCCCTGGTCAGCCGTCCCGGGGGCTATCTGCTGGCGGTGCCGGAGGGGGCCTTGGACGCCGAGCGGTTCGGGCGCTCGGCGGCGGCGGGGCGGGAGGCGCTGGACGCGGGGCGCTTCGACGACGCGGTGGACGCCCTGCGAGCGGGTGTCGGGCTCTGGCGGGGTCCGGCGTTCGCCGACATCGACCTGGCGGCGGTCCGCGACCACGCCCGCGCGCTCGAAGACCAACGGCTGGAAGCCATCGAGCTGTGCCTGACAGCGGAGCTGGCGGCCGGGCGCCATGCCGTCGCCGTGGTGGAGCTGGATGCGCTCGTCGAGGCGCATCCGCTTCGGGAGCGCCTGTGGGAGCTGCTGCTGCTCGCCCTGCACCGGTGCGGACGGCGCGCCGAAGCGCTCGCGGCGTACCGGCGCCTGCACCGGTTGCTCGACGACGAGCTCGGCATCCAGCCGTCGGCGCCGGTGCGGCGGCTCCAGCGGCAGATCCTGTCCGGCGACACCGCATGGGAGGCGACGGCGCCGCAGCGCACCGGGCGCGAGGAGGCGCAGCCGGTCCGGGCCCGGCCGCCCGCCTCGGACCCGGTGCCCCGGCAGCTGCCCGCGGGCGTCGGCGGTTTCACCGGCCGCGAGGCCCGACTCTCCGAATTGGACGAGCTGCTCGCCTCCAGCGGCGATCGGCCTCCCGGCGCGGTGGTCGTCGGGGTGATCTCCGGAATGGCGGGCGTGGGGAAGACGGCGCTGGCGGTGCACTGGGCGCACCAGGTGACCGATCACTTCCCGGACGGGCAGTTGTACGTCAACCTGCGCGGCTTCGACCCCGACGGCCCGCCGCTGCCGCCGGAGGCGGCGCTTCGCGGGTTCCTGGACGCGCTCGGCGTCCCGCCCGAGCGCATCCCTCCCACCGCTGAGGCCCAGATCGGCCTGTACCGCAGCGCGGTGGCCGACAAGCGGCTCCTCCTGCTGCTGGACAACGCGTTCGCGGCCGACCAGGTCCGGCCGCTGCTTCCGGCCGGGAGCGGCAGTCTCGTCCTGGTCACCAGCCGCGACAGGCTCTCCAGCCTCATCGCGGTCGAGCACGCGCGCCCGGTGCCGCTGCACCCGCTCACCGACGACGAGGCGCGGCAGTTCCTCACCCGCCGGCTCGGCGACGCGCGCACCGCCGCCGAGCCGGACGCCGTGCAGGCCATCGTCGACGCTTGCGCCCGCCTGCCGCTGGCGCTCGCCGTCGCGACCACGAAGGCGGCCACCGGCACCGATCGGCCGCTGTTCGCCCTGGCCGCCGCACTCCAGGACACGCACACCAGCCTCGACTCGCTGGCCGGCGACGATCCGACCGCCGACGTGCGGGCGGTCTTCTCCTGGTCATACCGGAGCCTCGGCGAGGAGGCGGCCCGGCTGTTCAGGCTGCTGGGCCTGCACCACGGACCCGACATCTCGGCGGCCGCCGTAGCGAGCCTGGCAGCGCTCGCTCCGGGACGGGCCCGGCGACTCCTCGCCGAACTGGCCCGCGCGCACCTGGTCTCGGAGACCGCCCCCGGCCGCTACGCGCTTCACGACCTGTTGCGCGCCTACGCGATCGAGCTCTCCGCGACCGTCGACTCGCGCGAGAAGCGGAACGCGGCCGCGTTCCGACTCCTCAGCCACTACGTCCACACCGCGCACGCCGCCGACCGCCTCGTCTACCCCGGCACCCCCGACGTCGCGGTGTCGCTGCCCGCTCCGGCCCCGGGGGTCGCTCCCGAGCCGCTCGCCGACCGGGCGGCCGCGATGGACTGGTTCGAGGCCGAGTACGCCTCCATCGCCGCGGTCGCGCTCCACGCCCGCGGCGTCTTCGACGCCCAGGTCTGGCAGCTGGCGTGGTCGCTTCACCACTTCCTCTCCTTGCGGGGCAGGGTGTTCGAACTGACCGACGTGCAGCACCTGGCCCTGTCCGCGGCGCAGCGGACGGGGGACGCGGCCGCGCAGGCCCACGCGCACCGCGTCCTGGCGTGGTGCGGCACCAGGCTCGGGCGCCTGGACGACAGCCGCTCGCACCTGACCCGCGCACTGGACCTGTCGGCGCAGGCCGGCGACCTGGCGGGCGAAGCGGCCGCGCACCGCAACCTCAGCCATCTCGCGCAGCGCAGCGGCGACGCCGTCGGGGCGCTCGCGCACTCGCACCAGGCCCTGGCGCTCTACCGGAAGGCGCAGGACCGGTTCGGCGAGGCGCGGGCCCTGAACTCGATCGGGTGGTACCACGCCCAGCTCGGCGAGCACGAGGACGCGCGCCGGTGCTGCGAGGAGGCGCTGCGCCTGTGCCTGGAGCTCGACTACACCTCGCTGGCCGCCAGCGAGTGCGGGATGCGAACGATCGTGATCACGGGAGGCACCGACGGGATGGGCGCCGCGCTGGCGCGCCACTACCTGGCGGCCGGCGACCGCGTCGTGGTGATCGGCAGGAGCCGCGCCAAGTTCGAGGCCCTGACCGCTGCGGCGGGCGAGGCGGCCGCGCGGGCGGAGTTCATCGCGGCGGACCTGTCCTTGCTGGCCGACAACCGCCGGGTGGTCGAGCACCTGCTGGCGAACCACGAGCGCATCGACGCCCTGGTGCTCGCCGCGTCCTTCGTCAGGCAGCGGCGGACCGTCACCGCCGAGGGCCGCGAAGCGTCGTGGGCGCTGTTCTTCCTCGGGAAGTACCTCCTGGTGACCGGCCTCGCGCCGCTCCTTCGGGCGTCCGGGAGGCCGGTCGTGGTGAACACCGCGGTGCCCGGCGCGCCCGCGGACGCGATCGACTTCGACGACCTCGAGATGACCGAGGGGTTCACGTTCAAGCGCTCCAACGCGCAGCAGCGGCGCGCCAACGAGCTGCTCGGCATCCTCGCCACCGCCGACGACCCGAACCTGGCCTACGTGACCTGGGGACCGACCCGGCTGGTCCGCACCAGCTTCGCCGGGGACGTCGGCAAGGCCATGGCGATCGCAGCGGCAGTGCTCGGGCGGCTCCTGGGGCAGTCCCCGGACGCCGCGGTCCGCCCGATCGTCGCCCTCATCGACGACCCCGCTCCGGGCCGGGCCGCCTACCGGGGAGCCGCGGCGCTGGCCCTGACGGCCGGGGACCGCGACGACGAGGACGCCGCGCGCCTGGCGGCGGTGCTCCAAGACGACCTCCGGTGACGCAGCTCGATGAGGCCGGCGCGCGGGCGCCGGCCTCGGCTCCGTTCGGCCTAGTCCGCGGCCGGGGCGCGCCGCGGGCCCCGCAGGACGACGTACGCCAGCAGGAGCGCCATCACGACCACGCCGGTCCACATCGCCTGGCGCCAGCCGTGGACGAAGGACTCCTGGGCGGCCTGGACCAGCGCCGCGGACTCGGGCGTGCCGTCGGCGTTCGCGAGCGCCCCGGCGACGCCCCTGCGCGCGTCCTCGGCGGCGGCGGCCGGGACGTCCGCGAGGCGCGCTTCGATCGCCCGGCCGTACCCGGCGGTGAGGACGGCGCCGAGCAGCGCGATGCCGAGGGCCGAACCGAGTTCTCTGGTGACGTCGTTGAGCGCGGACGCGACGCCCTGCCGCTCGCGCGGGAGCGACGAGGTGATGGCCTCAGTGGACGGCGTCATCGACAGGCCCATGCCGAGCCCCATGACCGCCATGCCCGGCAGGACCGCCGGGTAGCCGCCTTCGACGGAGACGAGGAGCGCCAGGAGCGCGAGTCCCGAGGCGCCCAGGGCGATGCCGGCGGCCATGGTCGAGCGGGCGCCGATGCGCGCGGCGAGTCGCGGCGCGAGGCCCGAGGCGGCCATCATCACGACCGCCATCGGCATGAACGCGAGCGTGGAGACCAGCCCTGACCAGCCGAGCACGGTCTGGAAGTACGGGAAGAGGACCACGAAGATCCCGGCCTGCACACCGAACACGACGAGGAGCACCACCGAACCCGCGGCGAGGCCGCGCCTCCCGAACAGCCGCACGTCGAGCAGCGGGGCCGGATGACGCAGCTCCCACGCGGCGAACCCGATCGCGCCGAGGACGCCGGCCAGGAGGCACACCAGCGTCGCCGGGTCGGTCCAACCCCGTTCCGGCCCTTCGTGGAGGACGAGGATGAAGCCGACGACCGCGATCACGGACGCCAGCGAGCCGACCAGGTCGAACCGGTGGGCCGCCGCCTCCCGGGAGTTCGGGACGGCCCGGAGCGCCACCGCGGCGGCGGCGACGACGAGGCCGACCGGCAGCACGAAGAGCCAGCGCCAGTCCGCAACGTCGGTGAGGACGGCCGAGACGTACATCCCGAGGATGCCGCCGCCGCCCGCGACGGCGGTCCACACCCCGATGCCCTTGGCGCGCTCCGCCTCCGGGAAGGTCGCGGTGATGACGGAGAGGGTGACGGGCATGATCATCGCCGCGCCGACGCCGGAGAGGAACCGCGCGGCGAGCATGACCTCGGTGGTGGGCGCCAGGCCCGCCGCGGCGCTCGCGGCGCCGAAGACGGCCAGGCCCGCGAACAGGACCGGCTTGCGGCCCCAGCGGTCGCCGGCCGCGCCGAGCGGGAGCAGGAGCGCGGCCAGGGTGACGGTGTAGAGGTTGATCATCCACAGGATCTCGCCCTGCGAGGCGTGGAAGGCGACGGCGAGCTGCGGCTGGGCGACGTTCAGGCCGGACACCGAGGCGATGACCGCCATGAGCGCCAGGCAGACGCCGGTGAGGACGGCGCGGCGGCGGCGCGGGTCGTGGATGACCGCGTCGGTCGGCGCGGTGGGGATCGTGGTCATGGTTTCCTTTCGGGGCGTTGAGGTTCGGTGGACTCAAATGGGGTCAGCGGGGGCGTGCGGCGCGGACGACGGCGTCGCGCAGGACATGGCGGTGGCCGCCGGGGCCGTCGACGGTGCGCGTGTGCTCCTCGGCGGTCTCGATGCGCAGGGGTGCGACGCTCGCGGTGAGGTCCGCGAGGGTCACGAGGGCCGGCGCCGGATGGTCGGCGCGGGCCGTATCGGTGTGGAGGTGGCCCACGATGAGGAGCGTGCCGCCGGGGGCGACCCAGTCGGCGAGGCGGCGGTAGAAGTCGCGGTGCGGCATCGCAGGGTGCGCGTAGGCCGTGGTGACGAGGTCGAACCGGCGTCCCGGTTCCCAGGTCGTCAGGTCCGCCTCGACCCACTCCACGCTGCCGGGGTGCGGCAGGGCCGCGGCGCGCTCGGCGGCCAGGCGCAGGGCGCGGGCGGCGATGTCGACGCCGGTCACCCGCCAGCCGCGCGCGGCCAGCCAGAGGGCCTCGGTCCCCGTCCCGCAGCCGGCGTCGAGCGCCGTGCCCGGCGCGAGGCCGGCCGTCTCGCGGGCGAGGTGGGGATGCGGTGCGCGCTCCCCCGGCCCGCGGCGCTGCGACCAGTGCCGGTCCCAGTAGTCCTGGTCGAACTCGTGCCTCGGCGCGTCGTGCATGTCGGGTCCCTTCGCTCGCTTCGTGCCGGTCGATCGTGGCGGATCGGCGGTCAGAAGTGCAAACGTTGTTGCCGAATGGCAAAATCGGGGGATGGAATCGAACCTCGACCGCACGCTCGACGCCGTCGGCCCGCGCCTCAAGCGGCTGCGGCTCCGCCGGGAGATCACGCTCGCCGACCTCGCCGCGCAGACGGGGATCTCCGCCAGCACCCTGTCCCGGCTCGAATCGGGGCTGCGCAGGCCGACGCTGGAGCAGTTGCTGCCGCTCGCGCGCGTCCACGGCGTGACGCTCGACGAGCTCGTGGACGCGCCGCCGACCGGCGACCCGCGCGTGAACCTGCGGCCGGTCGCGTGCGAGAACGGCGCGGTGGTCCTGCCGCTCACCCGCAGGCCCGGCGGCATCCAGGCGTACAAGTTCATCCTGCCGACCGGGGACGACGCGGCGGTGCCGCAGCTGCGGACCCACGAGGGCTTCGACTGGGCCTACGTGCTCAACGGCACGCTGCGCCTCGTGCTCGGCGAGCACGACCTCCGGCTCAGACCCGGCGAGGCCGCGGAGTTCGACACCCGCACCCCGCACTGGTTCGGCGCGACCGGCGCCGGACCGGTCGAGTACCTCAGCCTCATCGGCAGGCAGGGCGAACGCGCCCACATCCGCGCCCGGTCCGAACCGGGCGGCCGCGCCGACGGCCCGCGCCGGTGAGCATGGCCGGCACGGGTTCCGAAGCGGCGGGTCCGGGCCCCGCAACTATGCTCAGGACATGGCACTCATCTACCGAGCCACCGTGAGCCCCACCAAACTCGAACTGCTGGCCGCCTGGCTTCCCGGCCGCCCCTGGCACGCCGGCCCGGCCGGCGACCTCGAACAGGTCGCCGCGTACCGCTTCGACGACCCGGCCGGCGAGGTCGGCGTCGAGACGCTGCTGGTCCGCTCCGGCGGCGGGCCCGTGTACCAGGTGCCGCTCACCTACCGGGCCGCGCCACTCGCGGGCGCGGACGCGTGGCTGGTCGGCACCACCCAGCACTCGGTGCTCGGCGAGCGCTGGGTCTACGACGCCGCGGGCGACCCGGTCTACGCCGCGACGCTCGCCGGCGCGATCATCGCGAACACCGGCCAGGCCGAACAGCTCGTCCTCGTCGACGGCGACCGGCTCGAACCGCGCGAGCTGCCCATGGGCATCGGCAGCACCGCCTCGCCGAACGGCAGCGCGCCCGAGGTGCACCGGATCGAACGCGTCGAGGACGGCGACCCCGCGGAGATCGTCACCGACGCCGTCACGCTGTCGGTGGTCCGCAACCTCGACAAGGGCCCCGAACTCACCGGACCGGCCCTGACCGGCACCTGGCCCGGCCGACCCGAACCGGTCCGCCTCGCCGCCGCCTCGCTCCGGGACTGAGCCCGGACCGAACATCAGCGAACGCGGGCCCGGCGCTCAACTGCGCCGGGCCCGCCTCCGTGCGGCTAGCGGAGGCTCCACCGCTGGTTGGCGGTGCCGCTGCAGGCCCAGAGGATGAGCCGCGTGCCGTTGGCGGTGGCGCCGCCCGTCGCGTCGAGGCAGAGTCCGTTGTGGACGTTGGTGACGGTGCCGTTCGCGTTGACGTTCCAGCGCTGGTTCGCGTTGCCCGTGCAGTCCCAGATCACGGCCTGAGTGCCGTTGGCCGTGCCCCAGCCGTACGCTTCGAGGCACTTGCCGCCCACGCGCAGCTCGCCGGACGCGGTGCGGGTGAAGGACTGGTTCGCGCCGCCGTTGCAGTCCCACAGCACTGCCTGGGTGCCGTTCGCCGTCGAGCCGGCCGGGATGTCGACGCAGCGGTTCGAAGCGGTGCCCACGATCGCGGAGGCGCCCTGACCGGTCAGGCCGAAGAAGCGCAGGGTCTCGATCTCGCGCACCGGCAGGCCGTGGTCGACGCCGGCCATGCTGATCGCCTCGACCGGGGCCTGGCCGCCGGTGCCGCCGTAGCGGGTGCGGGTCCAGTTCGGCTCCGGGGTGTCGGTGTAGTCGGCGGTCTGGTCGGTGCCGTTGACGTTGGTCCACTGGTCGATCTGCTCTTGGAAGTTCGGATAGCGGAGCACGTCGTCCTCGGTGCCGAACCAGACCTGCATGCGCGGCCAGGGCCCCGCGTACCCGGGGTTGGCGCTGCGCACGGCGTCGCCCCACTGCTGCGGGGTGCGGTTGATCTGCCCTTGCGCGCATTCGGAGTTCCACTCCGAGCCGTTGGTGGTGGCGAAGCAGGTGAACGGGACGCCGGCGTAGGTCGACCCGGCCCTGAAGACCTCGGGGTGGGCCCCGAGCAGGACGTTGGTCATCATCGCGCCGGAGGAGACGCCCGTAGCGAAGACCCGGTTCCGGTCGGCCCCGTAGTTCGCGATGACGTACTCGACCATGGACTTGATGCTGACCGAGTCGCCGCCGGTGCCCGAGAGCGACGCCTGGGAGGCGACGTCGAAGCACTTGCTCTCGCGCGTCACCGACGGGTAGACGACGATGTAGCCGTACTGCTCGGCGAGCGCCCGGTACTGCGTGGCGTTGTAGAAGTCGGCGGCGGAACCGCCGCACCAGTGGTTCGCGACCACGATCGCCGGGTTCGCGGCGACGTTGTCGGGCCGGTAGACGTACATCTGGAGGTTGCCGGGATTGCTCCCGAAGTTCGTGATCTGCGTGAGCTGGGCGGCGTGGGCCGCCTTGGGGGCCGCGAAGACCGCCAGCGCCGCGGCGAGCGCGAGGACGATCACGACGACCGCCGCCGCGCCGCGGCGCCATGGGATGAGCGTGGGCAAGGGTTCGCGCCTTTCCTCGAACGGCTTGGCGATGCGCGAGTCCGGCGCTGGGGCGGACCCAACACATCGAGAGATATAGATTCCCGGAATTCTGCCTCGTACAGTACGGAGCGCTCCTTCTGTTTGTCAACCAACGGAACTAATACTTTCTCGGCGGGTCGCTCGTCGGCGCCACTCCGCCGGGGCCGACGGCGAAGCCGGCTGCCGAGGGTACCGATGGAACAGTGGCAAGACCGCCGCCGCGCCTGATTCGGCCGTCGAGGGCCTGCGAGTTCGACCGAGTCGCGGGCGGCACGCTCCGCTCTCTAGACTATGTTGCGTTGACCAACTAAGTCGCCATGCCGAGAGGGCCCGCCCCGTGACCGCGTCCCGAGTGTCCGCCGCCGCGCGCCCGGTCCGCTTCGCCACGCGCCTGGACCACGCCGCCGACCGCGCCGGACTCGAACCTCGGCACACCCCAGAGCACCCAAGGGAGTACCCGTGAACGACCGACCGCGCAACGACCTCGCTTCACCGGCACCGGGCACGCAGGCCACCGGGCTGCTCGTCGGCGCCAACTACCACCCCCACGACTCCGACCCCGCGACCTGGCGGCGCGACGCCGCGATGATGCGCGAGGCCGGCATCACCGTGGTGCGGCTGGGGCACCTCGCGTGGGACACCTTCGAGCCGACCGACGGCGAGTTCGCCTTCGAGTGGTTCGACGAGGTCATGGACCTCATGCACGAGCACGGCATCGGCGTCATCCTCGACATCGCGGTCCGGCCCGCGCCCCTGTGGCTCCACCGCAAGCACCCCTCGATCGACGTGGTCGACCCGAACGGCAACCGGCTCTACGCGAACCACCGGTACATGGACGACGTCGGCGACCCCGGCTTCCGCGCCCACGCGAAGCGCTTCGCCGAACGGCTCGTGCGCCGCTACGCCGCGCATCCCGCGCTGGCCGCGTTCGGCATCGACAACGAGCCCGGCGACGGCCCGATCTCCTACTCCGAGACCGTGAGGGAGCGGTTCGTCGACTGGCTGCGCGCCAAGTACGAGACGCCCGCGGCACTGAACCGGGCATGGGCCGGGCAGCGGTGGTCGCGCCGGATCGGCGACTTCGAGGACGTCGGCCTGCCGACGCCCGGCAACGGGGGCGCCGCGCCCGAGCGCGTCCTGGACTTCCGGCGGTTCGTCTCCGACGAGGTCGACGCCTACCTGACCGAGCTGCTCGACGTGGTCGAGACGCACGCGCCGGGCGCGCTGACCACAACGAACATGTGGTACTACAGTCCACTGCGGCACTTCGACTTCGCCCCGATCGCCTACACCGGGCGCCTGAACCGCGCCGGGAACGGCTTCTATCCCGGCAACTCGATCCTTGACGGCGACGGGCTGCGCCATGCCCTGTTCGGCATGGCCCGCATCCAGTACGAGAACACGAACCCGTTCTGGTGCACCGAGTTCACCACGATGACCGCCACCCCCGGCTCGATCCGCAAGTCCGCCTACGCCTCCCTCATGCTCGGCAACCAGCTCGTGTGCGGCTGGACCTGGCAGACCATGCACGCGGGCGAGGAGCAGTTCCTCCAAGGCATGGTCGACTGGGACGGCCGGCCGAACCGCAAGCTCGACGAGTACCGCCGCATCGCCGAGGAGTTCGCCAAGATCGGCTCGCACTTCCCCTACCGTCCCGAAGCCGAGATCGCCGTCGCGCTCGACTTCCCGAGCCAGATCGCCTCCGCGGCCTTCCCCGAACGCCATGACGCACAGGCGCAGACCGCGTTCGAGGCCGTCCTGGACCGCAACCTCGACGCCCGCATCGTCGACCTGTCGCGGAGCGCCCTCGACTACAAGCTCCTCATCGTCCCCGGCGTGCTCGTGCTCGACGAGGAGGCCGCGGCGAGGATCCGCTCGTTCGTCGAGCGCGGCGGCACCGCGATCATGACCTCCTACTCGGCGACCCTCGACGCTGACGGCCAGGCGTTCGACACGACCAGGCCGGGCCGGCTGGCCGACGTGTTCGGCATCCGCGTCGGCTCCTACGAGGAACCGCAGTTCCTCAACGAGCTCGCGCGCGGGCGCACCGGCGACCACGGCGTCGACCTGGTGGTCGGCGGCGAGCGGATCGCCCTCACCACACCCCGGTTCGACGTCGTCGAGCCCGGCAGCGCCGAGGTCCTCGGCACCACGGCCGGGCTCGACCGGGACCACCCGGTCGTCACGGTGAACGAATACGGCGCCGGACGCGCGGTCTACCTGGGAGTCCCGGCGCGCCGCGAGGTGCTGGACGCGGTGCTCGACGCCGAGATCGATCGGCTCGGCATCCGCCGCGGTCCGGCCGTGCCCGCCGGCGTGATGGCGCGCCGGATCGACGGCGACCACGTCCTGTACCTCAACCTCGACGGCGAGCCGAAACCGATCGAGCTGCCCGGCAAGGCCGTGAGCCTGCTCAACGGCAACGGCTACGACGGGGGCTTCACGCTCGGCGCGTTCGACGCCGAGTTCGTCGAGACCAATTCCTGAGCGGTCTGATCGCGGCCGACGAGGGGCGGCCGGTCGGCGAGGCGGGCGAACCCGGTGCGGTGGAACGGGATCGGGCCCGCCGTGGCGGCTCGAACCGGTGCGGCGGCCCGCCTCGAGGGGCGGGCCGCCGCTGCCGGCGTCAGTACGCCTGGGTGCCGTACCCCTTGCGCATCGTGGCGAGGTTGTACGCCTGCCAGTGCGACGTCGAGTCGCCGATGTGGCCGCCCTTGCCGATCCGCTCCAGGACCTCGTGCACGTCCTGCTTGCTCTCGGCGTTCCAGGTCCCGGTGACCTCGGTGCCCTTGCCCCAGATGTACCGGCAGCTCGCCTGGAGGTGCTGGACCTGGGACTTGTCGTCGGAGTGGAAGGCGGGGGCCTCGGTGCCGGACAGCATGTTGTCGATGTGGACGGACCGCTTCTGATGGTCGCTGTACAGGTAGGTGCGGACCGACCGGAAGTGGTGGTGGAGTGAGGCCACGGTCGCCCAGAACTTCCGGCGGGTGTCGGTGAGCGTGGAGCCGGTCTGGTGCTTCCAGGCTTCGCGGTCGCCCCAGAAGACCCGGGAGGGGCTGTCGGTGCCGACGCCGGCGTAGATGCGGGTCAGGTCGAAGGCCCGCCCCTGGTTGTGCGCGGCGATGCCGCTGCTGTCGCTGTGGACGCCGGAGGACCAGACGGTGAGGTCCATGCGGTACGGGGTGTTCTCGTACCAGAGCTGCAGCCAGGAGTTGAGCCGGTCGTGGAACGCGGGCCGGTAGCCGAAGGACTTCGGGTCACCGGTGGCCTCGCTGTACGTCCGCTGGCGCCAGATGCCGGGGTAGGTGGTGATGTCGCCGTGGGCCTGCGCGGCGGACGCGGGGAGCAGGGTCCCGGCCGCGGCGGCCGCCCCGCCGGCGGCGAGCGCGAGGAGGCGGCGGCGGTCGAAGCCGCCGGTCGGAACGGGTGACGGGGTGTTGCTGCCGGTCTCGAGCATGAGGAGGCGCCCTTCTCAGGAGTCTTGGGGTTCGGAGCCGGAGGGCTCGCGATTCGCGGGCTCCCCGGTGGGGGCCGGTGGCGGCGACCGCGCTGCGGCCGGACCGGCAGAGGCCATTCAAGCCGGGAACGGTGCCGCCGCCAAGGCGGAACGGCGGCGGGAGACCGGCAGGATCGCGGGGGCCGGGCCGCGGGCCGCGGCGCACGGGGCGGCCGTGCCGGTTCCGTGCGGAGTCCGTGCGGGGGCTCGCCAGGGTGGCGGGAGGTCCGCGGTGCGTCGATCGAGAAGGAGGGACCGCATGGACGCCGATGTCGTCGAGCCTCGCGGCGTGCGGAGGGATGCCGGGGAGGGCCCCGAGCGCGGGTTCGGGGCGATGCCCGCGCCCGGGAAGGCCGCCGCGGTCCTGATCTGGTGCCAGACCGGCCTGCTGGTCCTGTTCCTGGTGCTCGGCAGGGCGGGGGCGGCCCCGACTGAGTTGGCGCTGCCGGACGACCTCGCGATGTCGCTGCTCGCCGGGGCGTGGACGGTGCTGCACGGCTCCTTCGTCTTCGCGCTGTCGTTCGCCCTGTTCTGGGGGAGGAACTGGGTCCGGATCACGCTCGTGGGCTATTACACGCTGATGATGGTCAGGTCGGCGGCTGCGATGATCGCGGCGGACCTCAGCGGATCGAACTTCCGCGACCTCGCGCTCGGCGCGGTCATGGTGTGGCTGCTGCTGACCCCGGCCATGCGCGCCTGGTGCCGTCCCGTCCCACCGCGGCCCTCACTTCGCCGGTGAACGCCAGGCGGTGAGCTTGGCGGGGTTCCGCACGACCCAGAGGCGCCGGACCCGGTCCCCCGCGGTGGCGACCGCGATGACGGCCATGACGTCGCCGCTCCCGTCCCTCGCGAGCAGTCCCGTGCGGCCGTTGACGTCCGCGACCTCGACGGTCAAGGCGGGCGCCTTCTCGTGCACGCCGGCCAGCAGCGCCGCGACGCCGGCGGCGCCGACCACCGGGGCGGTCGGGGCGCTGACCAGTCCGCCGCCGTCGACCACGGCGGCGGCACCGGGGTCGAGGAGGGGCAGCAGCCGGTCCGGGTCGCCGTGCTGCCAGGCGTCCTTGAAGGCGGCCACGACGCGGGCGTGGACGGCCGGATCGACCTCGCGGCGCCGCCCCTCCCGGACGCGTCGCCTCGCAGCCGAGGCCAGCTGGCGGCAGGCGCCGGCGGAGCGGCCGACGATCGCGCCGATCTCGGCGAAGCGGTATCCGAAGACGTCGTGGAGCACGAACACGACCCGCTCCGCGGGGGTCATCGTCTCCAGCACGAGGAGCAGCGCGTAGCCGACCGTCTCCTCACGCGCGGCGAGCTCCGCCGGATCGCCGCGGTCCTCCGGCCCGCTCGCGGCGGCGAGCGCGCCCGGCGCGGGTTCGGGGAGCCATTCGCCGACGTACCGCTCGCGGCGGCGGCGCGCCGACCCGAGGACGTCCAGGCAGATGCGGCTCACGACCGTCACCCTTCAGGCGGCGGGCGACTCGACCGCCGCCCGGTCCGGCTCCGGGAGGGCGTACCAGCGGGCGTAGCCCTCCTGCACGGCGTCCTCGGCGTCGGCGAGGGAACCGAGCATCCGGTACGCGATGCCCAGCAGCAGCGTCCGGTCCTGCATTCGCTCGTCCCTCCCCTGCGGCGCCGCCGATGCAACGCCCCCACCGTAGCGGCTTCGCGCTGCGGCAGGAGTGATGTGACCCACTGGGACGGGGCCGCGACCTGACACCGCGCCCCCGTGCCTCGTCATGTCGGTTGCGGGCGGTTCGAACGCCCCGAACAGACAAGGAGCACCGGAAATGTCAGCACAGGCCGTCACCTTCATCAGCGTCTTCGACGTGGCACCGGAACGGCAGGAGGAACTGGTCGAGGTCCTCACCGAGGGCGCCGAGTCGGTCATCAGCCGGCAGCCCGGGTTCGGCTCGATCGAGCTCTACCAGAGCCTCGACGGCACCCGGGTCGTCAACATCGCCCAGTGGGACTCCGTCGCCGACGCCGCGCGGACCCGCGAGCACCCGGAGGCCGTCGCCTACGCGGCTCGCGCGGCGGCGATCGCCGCCGCCTCGCCGTCGATGTACCGGCGCACGGTCACCGTGCCGCCGCGCTGACGCCGCCGGCACGGCGCCGACCCGTCAGGCTGGCGGGTCGGCGCGGGCCGCATGAGCGTGCTTTCACGCGTCGGCGGCCGGGTTCGGGTGCGCGGGGCGCCAGCCGAGTTCGCGGGTCGCCTTGTCATGGCTGACACGCAGGTTCGTGTCGATCATGAGGGCCCCGAGGTACGGGACGGCGAGGCGGAGCAGCCGTCCCGGCAGCCGCATCGGGCTGCGCCCTCCCGCCGCCGCCATGGCGTCGCCGATCGCACCCCAGGTCGCCGGGACGCCGTCCACCAGGTTGTACGCGCCGGGGGCGCCGTGTTCGAGGGCGGCCGCGGTGCCGGCCGCGGCGTCCTCGGTGTGGATCCACGGCACGACGCCGCCGCCGTCGGCGGGGATCGGGATCGACCGTTTGCTCGCGGCCGGGTCGAACCAGGTGCCGGGACCGTAGAACAGGCCGTAGCGCAGCGCGATCCCGCCGACTCCTCGCGCCTGGTCCTCCGCCGAGTTGAGCCCGTCGAGCACGTGGTCGGTGAGGTTGCCGGCGTGCTCGCCGAAGGGGTCGTCCTCGGTCAGGACCCGGTCGCCGTGGTCGCGGTACCCGTAGCCGAGCGCCATGGACTGGGTCAGGAAGCGGGTGGCGCCGAGGATCTCGGCGGCGGCCAGGAGGTTCGCCGTCCCGGTCTTGCGGAGGGCGGTGCTCGGATCGCGCTCGTCCAGGGTCCGCTTGGGTTTGGCCAGCGCCGTCAGCTGGGAGACGACCGCATCGGCCTTCAGGCCCTCGACGGCCCGCAGCAGCCCCTCGCGGTCCATGGCGTCGCCCGGGACCGGGGTCGCGCCGAGTTCCCGCACGGTCTGCGCGGCGGCGTCGCTGCGCGCCAGGCCGAGCACCTCGTGCCCGGACTCGATCAACGCCCGGGTCAGCGGGCGGCCGATGGCGCCGGTCGCGCCGGCGACGAGTACCTTCATGGACTTGCTCCTCGGTCGGGGGACGGACTCCGGCGCCGTTGCGCCGCAGCCGGTGCTGACGGATTCATATCATCCCGAGCGGACGCCGTCCCGCCGTCGGCCGCATCGACGGGCGATGCAGGAACCGTGTGGCACTCGTGGGCGGGTCGAGGACGCTCGACGTGATCGTCGAACCACGGCCGCTCGGCCGGAATTGGAGTCATCCCCCATGGAACATCGAAACGTCTCAAGGCGCGGCGCCCTCATCGCCGGAGCGGCGGGCCTGCTCGCCCTGCCGTTCGGCGGCGCCGCCGCGCAAGCCCAGGACGTCGGCGTCAACGCCGGCCCCAAGGTCTATCTGGACCCCGGTCACGGCGGCACCGACCCGGGGGCGACCCACTACGGCCTCCAGGAGAAGTGGCTGACGCTGTCCATCGCCCGCCATGCGCGCGACCACCTGCTCGCCCACGGCTACCAGGTCAGGATGTCCCGCAACTCGGACGTCTACCGCAGCCTCGAATACCGGACGAGCGACGCGAACGACTGGGGCGCCTCGGTCTTCGTGAGCATCCACATCAACTCCAACGGCGGCACCGGCTTCGAGAGCTACCGCTCCCCCGGGGCCTCGGATCGGACCATGCGCCTCCAGAACGAGGTCCACTGGGGCGCCCTGAACCGGATGCGCCTGGCCGACTCCTCGATCGAGAACCGCGGCAAGAAGGAGGCGGCGTTCTACGTGCTGGTGAACACCCGCATGTCGGCGGTGCTCACGGAGAACCTGTTCATCGACACCGCTCAGGATGCGAACCTGCTGGACCGCGACGGGTTCCGCGAGAAGTGCGGCATCGGGCACGCGCTCGGCATCCGCCGCTTCTTCGGCGAGAACGTCTGAGAGCGGGCCGAGACCCCCGCGCGGCGCTCGGAGGAGCGCCGCGCGGGGGTCTCGCGCGTCCCGGCGGCGGTCGGTCATGTCGGTTCCTCCCCGGGGTGAAGGCTCCCGAGCCGAGGCCGGCCCGCCGAGGACGACGCTCGGCGGGCCGGTGCACGGGACAGGATTCGAGGTCAGACGGTCTCGACGCCGAGGATGCGGAAGACCCCCATGCGGTCGTCGCTGCCGTACTCGTTGTGGTAGCCGACGGGCACGCCTTCCTGCTGCGCGTCGAAGACGTTGCCGTTCCCCGCGTAGAAGGCGACGTGGTCGACCACGCCGTCACCGCTGAAGTCGTAGAAGATCAGATCGCCCTGCATGGCGTCCGCATAGGACACCTGCTCGGCGTAGAACTTCGACTCCGCGGTGTGGCTGCGCACCCAGCTGTACATGTCGCGCGAGGCCCGCACCGACCAGTCCGGGAAGAACGCGATCTGGTTGTAGGAGGCGTAGACGAGGCCCGAGCAGTCGTAGCCCGGTCCCGTGCCGCCCCAGACGTACGGGGCGCCCTGCTTGTCGAGGGCGTTCGAGTACGCCAGGGCGGTCCAGTTATAGATGTTCTTCTCCTTGGTGCAGTTGCTGCCCTCGCCTTCGGTGCCGTCCTTCACCTGGATCCACAGGTGGTTGATGCCGCCGATGGCGCCAGGGTTCCAGTCCAGCTTCCGCGCGGAGACGGTGCCGCCGCCGGACAGGACGTAGTAGTTGTTGCCGGTGCCGAACTCCCAAGCCGAGGCGTCGTGCTGGTAGTCGTGCGCGTGGATGCGCAGGACCGGGCTCTTGCCGTTCTGGTCGGTGTCCGTCAGGCGCCACCAGACGTTGATGACGCTCGGGGACTTCCACTTGATCTGGATCTTCGCTTCGGCGCCGCCGCACGAGATGGTCCACGATCCGCTCGGATTGTCGAGCTGGTCGGCCGCCGACGCGGACGGCACCGCGACCGTCATGCCGGCGACGAGCAGGCTCGCGACGGTCGCGAGCCAGATCGCCGCTCTCCGTACGATGTTCATGCAGTTCCTCTCGGAGGTTCCGGACGGGGTTGTTGGGGGCTGCGTCCGTCCGTACGCATCGTCATCGAGCATTTCCGGAGCGCGCACGGCCGGGGCACGGCTCGCGCACGGGGAGTCCGTGCGGCGGCCGCCCTGAATCCGGCACTGCGGCCGCCGCAGCGGCATCGGGAGGAGAGGCGGGCTCGCGCGTCGGCAGTGCGACTGCCGCCCTTGGCAGCCCGTGAACGCGCGTCAGGAGCGGAGCACGGCGTCGGCGAGCCTCGCGGCGGCGCCGGGGGCGAGATCGAGGTACAGGCAGGGCTCGACCGCTTCGAGTTCGAGGAGGGTCGGCTCGGAGTCCGGGCCGGGCACGAGGTCGACCCGCGCGAAGGTCGGCACGCCGAACCGGTCGGCGACCTGCTCGACGACCCGGTTCGCGAGCGCGATCTGGGCCGCGTCGGCCTGGCCGGCGGTCACCAGGTCCGGATCGAACATTGCTGCGGCGGCGACGATCGCGTCCGCGGCCTGCACCAAGGGGGCCGTCTCATTCGGACGGAGCACCGGCTTCTTGTGCAGCACGTGGGACAGCTCGCCGCCGAGGAAGACGAGTGCGGTCTCGCCCTCGGTGCCGATGCGGTGCAGGTAGGGCTGGATCATCGCCGTGCGGCCCGAGTCGGTGATGCGCCGCACCAGGGCGCGCGCCTGGTCGTGGTGGGAGGGACCGAACCGTCCGGTGTCGACGGCGCCGGCGGAGACCGTCGGCTTCACGACGACCTCGCCTTCGAACCGGGGAACGGCGTCGGTGGGCCCGACGAACTGCGTCGGGACGGTCGGCGCGTCGATGTCGCTCAGATAGGTCTTGTCGGAGTTCCACTCGACCAGGGCGGGAGCGTTGAGCAGCCGCCCGGCCCCGACCGAGTGCGCCCATCGCACGAACTCGGCCCGGGACGGCGTGTAGTCCCAGGTGCTGCGGATCAGGACGCGGTCGAAGCCGTGCCAGTCGACGTGGGGGTCGTTCCAGACGGCGTACTCGCCGCCGAGGAGCGCGACCGCCTCGTGGTCGTCCTCGAACCCTTCGGGCAGGCCGGCGCAGGTCGCGATCGCGATGCGCGTCACCGTCCGCCTCCCGCCGGGTCGGCGGGTCCGTTCAGGGCGTGTTCATTCCACATTGCTCAGTGGTCCTTTCTGCGGCTGTTCCCGGGCGGCTGTGTTCCGGGCGACGACTCCGAATTCTCCGTCGCGGCGTCGGCGTCCGGCAACCCGGTCTGGGCCGCGGGGCGCGCCGCGCCAACGAGCATGAGGACGCCCGCGAGGACGAGGAGCAGGAGCGGCGACGGCCCGGAGGCGATCTCGCCGATGACCGTCCACAGCATCAGGATCCACGGGACGACCCGCGGTGCCGCGGCTCCGCGCAGTCCGAGCGAGAGGACCGTGACGCCGAGCAGGAGCATCGGGATCCCGAAGCTGTAGTAGCTGTACCAGAACGCGCCGGTGACCGGCGTGAACTCGGTGACGTCGCGGTTCACCTGCTCCCAGAGGGCGCCGTCGAGCCAGGCGCCGCCGTGGCGCGGTGCGACCTGGAGCGGGGCGACGGCGGAGTGGACGATGCCGACCAGGGTGATGATGGCGCCGCCGGCGACGACGGGGCGGTTGCGGCGGGTCATGAGGCGCCGCCTTCCGCTCGACGCGCCGCGCGTCCGGCGGCGGCTTCGAGGTCGCTGATGAGCATGTCGCACATGCGCACCTGGTCCGGCACGGGAATCGGCGGGACGAGGTGCATCGACCCGACGCCGACGAGGTAGATCAGTCGGGCGGTCTCGTCGGCGCGATCGGTGTCGGCGATGGCGCGGCACTGGCGCCGCAGGTAGTCGAGCCGCTTCGCGTCGACTCGTGCGATGCACGACCGGGCCGCCTCGTCGTGGCTCGCCCAGATGCGCATCCGCGGCTCGACGGCCACGCTCACCTCGTCGGCCACGGAGGCGTCGATGAGCGCGCGCAGCTTCACCGCGCCGTCGTGGACCGGGAGCGATTCGACGAGGTCGATGAACGCCTGCGTCTCCCGCTGCTCGAAGTGGTCCAGCAGGGCGGCATGGTATCCGGCCATGCCTTTGAAGTGGTGGTAGAAGGAGCCCTTGCTCAAGCCGAGCCGTTCGCTGAGGGCGTCGATCGTCACCGCCTTCACACCCGATTCCGCGAGCAGGGTCAAGCCTTCGTCGAGCCATCGCTCCTTCGACGCCGTGGGCATCGCGATCACCTCCATCATGACCGTACCATACCGTATGGTATGGTCTTGGGCAAGGGGCCGCTCCCGCGATCGAAGGCAGCGGCTCTCGACGTCGATCGAGTGCCGCGCTTCCGGCACCCGCCCCACGAGAACAGCACAGCGCCCCCGATCACCCCCGGCGGTACGACGTCGGCCCGGAACCGGCGGCCCTCGTGCACCTGAAGAAGGGACCGACCCCGTGTACGAACGAGCCGGCAGAATTCTGTATTGGACACTCGCCATCGCGGTGGCGGTGTCGGTGGTCCACTACATCGACAACTACGCGAACTACGACGACTACCCCGTCCCCCACGCCCACAGCCGGTTCCCGGTGCCGTCGGCGACGGTCGTCGGCGTCTCGTGGTTCGTGTTCACCGCGTTCGGCGCCGCCGCGGTCCTGCTCTGGCGACGGCGCGCGATCGCGTGGTCCGCGGCGGCGCTGGGCGTCTACTCGCTCTCCGGCCTGGTGGGCATCGTCCACTACCTGATGCCGGGCGCCACCGACATGGCCTGGTGGCGCCAGACCCACGTCATCCTCGACATCGCCTGCGGACTGGCCTTGCTGGCGTTCGCCGTCTGGGCGGGCGTCCGCCACGGCGAACTCGGTGAGACCCGGCGCTGAGGCGCGCCCGGAACGTCGTTCGCGTGGGCCCCTAGCCCCGCAGCTCGGAGAGGTCGAACGCCGGCTCGGGCCGGTGCACGCCGGCGGGGCGGTAGCCGAGGGACTCGGCGACGCCCGCGAGATCGGCGAGGTACCAGAGCGTCGCGGCCCACATCTCCGTGCCCTGCAATCCGGGCCGGTGCTCCGCGGTCAGCGGCCCGCCGAGCGGGGCGACCCGGAAGGCGAAGCCCTCGTGCGGCTGCCAGCGCGCCATCGTCTCGGTCGCCAGCCGCTCGGCGAGCGCGGCGACCTCCGCCCTGCGGTGGGAGGTCTGCTTCGCGGTGATCCACAGTGGATGCGCGATGTCGAGTGCGTTGCACGCGGTGGTGCGGCCGGGGCCGAAGTGCCGCTCGTCGCCCGCGTGGGCGAGGACGGCGTCGATGACCCGTTCGGGGTGGGGGACGGGGAGTCCGTACTGCGCGAAGGTGCCGCGGACGGCGCGGTAGTAGCCGTTGACGGCCTGGAGCATTCCGTCGGAGAGCCGCGGTTCGGTCCACATGCCGGTGTCGCGGCGGGCGTTGGTCAGCAGCCAGCCGAACATCGCGTCCGCCTGTTCGCGGGCGGTCCCGGCCGCGCCGGTGCGGAGGTTCCACAGCAGCGCGGTGCCGAGCGTGTCGACGCCCGCGCCCGCCGACCAGCCCATGTCCTTCCAGGGCTGGGCCTTCAGGAGTGCGATGACCTCGCCGGGGCTGAGCCGCTCCACCGCCCGGATCGGGTGCTCGAAGCGGCTGCCGAGCAGGTCGAGGGCGTAGCCGAGGCTGAGGACGTGGTAGTGCGCGGACCCGTCCTCGAACCCGGCGGGCGGGGGCGCGTGCCGGCCGTCGACGAGGAGCGGGGTGAGGCCGGTGGCCGGGTCCTGGTTCTGGCGCAGCCGTGCGATGTGCTGCTCGCGGGTGAGCTGTTCGGGGGGTTCGCCGGTGAGCAGCATCGACAGCTCGACCGCGTCGGCGTGCGCGCGCAGGGAGGGGCCCGAGCCGGGTGCGTCGACGTAGCGGCCGCGGCCGGTGCCGTCGGCGGCGAGTCCGTCGGGTTCCCAGCTGCGGGCGATGATGCCCGGGGCCTGTTCTCGGGCGGCGGCGCCGAAGTCGTGCAGCGCCGAGGCCAACGCGTGCCGTGCGGACTTGCGGGGGGCCCGCCGGTCCCGGATGAGGCGGGCGGGGTTGCCGGCGACGATCGCCCAGTCGGGCACGTCGGCGGTGACGACCGAGCCCGCGCCGATGACGGCGTGCGATCCGATGCTGACGCCGTCCACGATGACGACGTTCGAGCCGATCCACACGTCGTCGCCGATGCGGATGCCGGCCTCGACGCTCGCCTGGTGGTAGATCCTCCGGTCGGGGGCCATCCCGTGGTTGAAGCCGAGGATCGAGGTGTGGGCGCCGATGCGCACGCCCTCGCCGGTGGTGACGGTGCCGCGGATGACGGTGAACGGGTTGACCGTGCAGTCGTCGCCCATGTTGACGGTGCCGGTGATGTACGCGTGCGCCGCGACGTAGGAGTCCTTCCCGAGGGTGAACTCGGTCGGCTCGACCATCGCCAGTTCGGAGATGAAGGTGCGCTCGCCGATGGCGCCCTTGGCGCGCTTGAGGATGCCGGCTTGGCGGCGCAGCTGGTCCTCTTGCTGCTGGGGGGTGGCGTGCTGCCAGAACATCCAGCCGTTGTAGTCCAGGGCCAGGGGGTCGCGGGTGGTGTGGTCGGTGGGGTCGGACATCGGGGCGTCCTCTCGTTCAGGCCGAGCGTGCCAGGGTGCGGGGGTCGACGGGGAAGTGCAGTGGGGCGCCGCCGGCGACGCGGCGGACTTCGTCGAGGACGCCGGCGCCCAGGCGATGGAGCTCGCGGCCGACCGATCCGGCGAGGTGCGGGGTCACGATGACGTTCTCCATCCGGGCGAGGGCGCGCCCGCTCTCGCCGGGGTGGAGCAGGTCCAGGATCGCCTGGATGCGGCCGGTGGCCGCGACGCGCGCGAGGGCGTCCTGGTCGATGATCTCAGCGCGCGAGGTGTTGATGAGCGTGGCCCCGGGCCGCATGGCGCTCAGCTCGTCCGCGCCGATCAGTCCCCGGGTCTGGGGGATCGAAGGCGCGTGGACGGTCACGACGTCGCTGTCGCGGACGAGGACGTCGAGCGGCACGAGCTCGGCCCCGAGCGCGGCGGCCCCGGCGGCGTCGAGCGTCGGGTCGGTCACGAGGAGTCGCAGGTCGTAGGCCGCGAGCATCCGCAGGACCAGGGAGCCGACTTGGGAGGCGCCGACGACGCCCACGACCTTCCCGTAGTTGCCGGCGTCGGCGAGTTCGGTGCGGATGTCGGGGTCGGGTTCGCCGCGCCGGGCCCGTCGGGCCATGTCGAAGACGTCCTTGTTGGCGAGCACGATCATCGCGACCGTGTACTCGGCCACCGGGACGGCGTTGGCGGCGACCTGGGAGGAGACGCGGACGCCGCGTTCCCAGAGGGCGTCGGTGACGAAGGGTTTGACCGAGCCCGCGCTGTGGATCACGTACTTGAGCGCCGGGAGGCGTTCGAGGAGGGCCGCGTCGAGCACGGGGCAGCCCCATCCGGTGATGAGGAGCTCGATGCGGTCGGCTTGGGGGAGCCGGTCGACGTCCCGCGGGTCCGTGAGCATCTTCGGTGCGAGGTCGAGCAGGCGGGCGAGCTCCTCGAGCTGCTCGGCGCTGAAGACCTGGTCTCGGAGCGCCGCCGGGGCCATCGCGAACGCGGCGCGCATCTTGGCGTCGGGGAGGCCCGGCTCGACGGTCGATTCGTGTTCGTCTCGCAGCGGCGGGTCGGGCGTCACTTCACTACTCCAGTCGGATTCGGGGCCGTCCAAGTATCCGCAAGCCGACCGACTTTGTCAATACACGAAACTAACGTTCCGATACCGGAGGGACGCGACGCGGCAGCCCGGACCGGCGCGCGACGGCCGGCGGGAGGCGACCGGTGCCGTGCTGGACGGGGGCGCGGATCTGCTCGGCGCGGTTCAGGTCTCGGCGTCGCGCACGAGCAGGGCGATCTGGACTCGGTTGTCGAGCGCGAGTTTGGTGAGGATGCGGCTGACGTGGGCCTTGACGCTGGTCTCGGCGATGCCGAGTGCGCGCGCGATCTGGGCGTTGGAGCGGCCCCGGGCGATCTCGGCGGCCACGGCCCCTTCGCGCGCGGTCAGCTTCGCGAGCCGGTCCCGCGCGGCGCGGGCGGCGGCCGGCGCTTGGCGGGTGTAGGCGGCGACGAGCCGGCGCGCGGCTGCGGGGCCGAGCACGAGCTCGCCGGCGGCGGCGGACCGCACCGCGTCGGCGAGTCTGCGCGGCGGGGTGTCCTTGAGCAGGAAGCCGACGGCGCCTTCGGCGAGCGCGGTGTGCAGGTAGTCGTCGAGGTCGAAGGTGGTCAGCATGATCGCGGTGACGGCGAGGTTGCGGTGCTTGAGCTCGCGGACCATCGTCAGGCCGTCCATGCCGGGCATACGGATGTCGATCAGGGCGACGTCCGGTCGGGATGCCGCGACGGCGTCGAGCGCGTCCGCACCGTTGCCGGCCTCGGCGACCACCTCGATGTCGGCGGCCGGGCGCAGCACCATGCGCAGTCCGGCGCGGACCAACGGCTCGTCGTCGGCCACGAGCACGCGGATCGTCATGGCGGATCACCCGGCCCTCCAGGGGAGGCCGCGATCGGCAGCGGGAGCGCGATGCGCAGCTCGAAGCCGCCGTCCGGGGTGGCGCCGGCGGCCATGGCGCCCTCCAGCAGTGCCACCGCCTCGCGGATCGCGACCAGGCCGATGCCGCTGCCCTGGATCGCACGGACCTCCAGGGCCGGGGCGGCGTTGCGCACGCGCAGGACGGCCCGCTCCGGTGAGCAGTCGAGATCGACGACGGTCGGCACCGCTCCCGCGTGCTTGTGGACGTTCGTGAGCGCTTCGCGCGCCGCCCGCCACAGGGTGCCGGCCACGTGGGCGGGCAGTGCCTCGGGCGAGCCGCGGCGGCGGAGCGTCACCGGCACGCCCGCCCGGATCGACTCGTCGACGAGCCGGTCCAGGTCCGCGGCGGCGCCCGGTGCCCGGTCGCGGGCGGGGTCGCGCAGGACGCCGAGCACCTCGCGCAGCTGCTCCAACGCTTCGACACCGGTGGCGCGGATCAGCTCGGCGGCCTCGGCGGCTTCCGGATCGGCGGTGTTGACCTCGAGCGCGCCCGCGTGCAGGACCATCAGGGAGACGCGGTGGGCGACGACATCGTGCATGTCGTGCGCGATCCGGGTCCGCTCGAGAGCTCGGGCGCGCTCGGCGGCGTCCAGCTGATCGCGTTCGAGGCGTTCGGCGCGCTCGCGGGCCTGTGCGAGGAGGTCGCGACGGGCGGCGGCCCAGAGCCCCGAGCTGAACGGTGTCCAGACGAACAGCGCGGCCGCGCCGAGCCAGCCCGACAGCGCCGCGCCCACGGCTGCGGCCTCGTCGGCGGCCAAGCCGAGAGCGACCGGCACCGCAGTCCATGCCGTCGCCGCCAGCACGAAGGCGAGCCGGGTGGCGGTGCGCCGCAGCCGACGGCTCGCGACCAGCGAGGCGACCAGCGCGCACGCGGCCGCGCCGGTGGGGTCGGCCAGCGGTGCCGCGGCGGCGACGAGCAGCAGCGGCCAGAGCGCGACCGGGGACCACCAGGCGGCGAACGCGGCGGCGAGCGCCAGGAGCGGCGCGGTCCACAAGGTTCGGGCCGCACCGGTCAGTTCGGCGAGATGGCCGGCCGGGCCGGGCTCGCCGGGCAGGAGGGCCGCGGCCAGCACGAGCGCACCCGCCGCCGCGGCGAGCGCCGCGCGCCGCACCCGTGCGGGAACCGTGACCATGCCGGCGAGCCTATCCGCGCCCGCGCGGCCCGGCCTCCCTCCAAGGGACGATCCCGACCCCCTACGAAAGCGACGTGCCGCCGAATCGAACGGCCGACGCGTCCGGCGCGCCGCGAGCCGATCCTGGTGCGATGACGAGATTCGAACGCCTGCAAGCATGGTCGACTCCCACCCGCCGCCGCGCCGACGCCTGGTTCCCCGGGCCGCTCATCGGCGGCCTCGCGCTCGTCGCCGGCCCGGCCCTGTGGTGCCTGGGCCTGCTGCTGCGCGCCCTTCCCGCCCACTCGGACCTGCTCGCGCCCGAGCGCTGGGCGGAGCTGCGGGCGCGGCCGTTCGCGGCGCCCATGGTACTGGCGATGTACGAGGCCGGTCCCGACCTCGTGCTCACCGGTTTCGCCGTCTTCATGCTCGGCGCGCTCGTCCTGGCCTTCGCCTACCCCGCCCTGGCGCACCTCGCCGCCGCCGCTTCGCCGCGGCTGGCGTGGTGGGGCGCTTCGCTGGTGGTCCTGGGCCTGTTCACGCGGCTGTACTGGGCCGGAGTGGAGCAGGCCGCGTTCGTCATGACCGAGCAGCGCGGCGCCGAGGCCGCCGCCCGCTTCGTCCTGGGCGCCTACCCCGATCTGTCCTACGGGCCGTGGCGGATCGTCGTCTGGTCCTCGGCGCTGCATTACCTCGGGTTCGTCCTGCTCGCCGTCGCCGCCTACCGCTCGCGGGTCCTCGGCCTCGCCCGCGGCACGGCGCTGGTGTGGGCCGGGACGATGTGGGGCGGCGTCCTCAAGGAGGCGCACCTCGCCGACGTCCTCGCCGCGGCCGCCGCCTGCGCCGCACTCGCGCCTCTCGGCCTCCGCCTCCTCCGCGGGCCCGCGGCAGGCGAGACCCGCGGCCTGTCCCCCACGATCCGCTGGTGGTGACCCGAACAGCCCGTATGCGGCCGTGCGGGCGCGCCGGCGGCTCGCCTTCAAGGTGCGGTGACGTCGTCACCGCGCTCAGCGGCGTGCGCCGACCGCGCGGCCGCGATGTCGGTTCGGTGCTCCATGACCCAGTCGGCAAGGGCCGAAAGGGGAACGAGCAGGCTCTCCCCCAAGGGGGTGAGGCGGTACTCGACGCTGGGCGGGTTGGTGGGGAACACCTCGCGATGGACCAGGCCGTCGGTCTCCAGTCCGCGGAGGGTGCGGGTCAGCATGCGCTGGCTGATGGTCGCGATGGCGCGGTGGAGCTCGTTGAACCGATACGGGCGCCTGCCCAGCAGCACGACCACCAGGACCGTCCACTTGTCGCCGACCCGGCGCAGGACGTCGGTGACCGGGCACTGCTCGTACTCCTCTGCCGGCACCGGGTCGGGCAGGGGCGCGCTCACCATCGAGGGCACATTCGTGTGCGTACCGGACTGCAAACTGCCTCCTTGTGCGACCGGGGCCGGTTACTGAAGATGGTAGTGCTTACCAGAAGTAACTACCCGAGGAAGTCACTCATGCCTGTCCAGGAACCGAACACCCACCGACCGCGCGTCATCGTCGTCAGCGGCGGAACCGACGGGATGGGGCGCGCCTTGACCCTCGCCCGCGCCGAACGCGGCGATCAGGTCGTCGCGCTCGGCAGCAATCCCGCCAAGGGGCGGCAACTCGTGGCCGAGGCGGAGCGCATCGGCGCCGCCGACCGGGTGCGGTTCCTCCAGGCCGACCTGTCCAGCGTCGAGGCCACCCGGCGGGCCGTCCGCGAGATCACCGGACGCCACGAGGCCGTCGACGCCCTGTGCCTGTTCGCCAACCGGCAGTCACCGAAGCGCGCCACGACATCCGAAGGGCTCGAACGCACCTTCGCGCTCTACTACCTCAGCCGCTACCTGCTCGGCCATGAACTCACGCCGCTGCTGCGCCGGAGCTCGGCGCCGGTGATCGTCAACGTCGCCGGAGTCGGCGTCACCAAAGGCGCGGTCCACTGGGACGACCTCCAGCTCGAGCGCAAGTACCACCTGGTCACCGCCCAGCTCCAGGCCGGCCGCGCCAACGACCTGCTCGGCGTCGCCTACGCCTCCCAGGCGGACAACCCCGTCCGATACGTCCTCTACCACCCCGGGTTCACCAAGAGCGGTGACCTCAGCCCGCTGCCCGCCGCCGCCCGCCTCGCGATCCGCGTGCTGGGCGCGTTCGCCGCGCGCCCGGTCGAGCAGTCCATCGCACCCCTCCACGGGCTCATCGACAACCCGCCGTCCGTCCCACTCACGGCGATCGACCGCGGCACGTCGCTCCCGCTCACGCTGCGGACGCTCGATCCGGCGAACGCCCAACGGCTCGCCAAGGCGACCGAGAAGCTGCTCGACGCGCTTCCGACCGCGCCGGCCTAGCTCAGCCCGAGGCGGCGCCGCCGTTCTCTGCGACCGTGCCGCCGGCGCCGTGCCCGCCTGGGCCGCTCTCGTCCAGGGCGCGTTCGTAGGCGAGGAGCGTGTCGACGAACATGCGCCGCTCGGCGGCCGTCAGCGACGCCAGCGCCTCCCGCCAGGCGGCGGCGCTCCCGGCGAGCCACGCCTCGATCTCGGGGCGCATCCGGTCAGTGATGGAGACGATCCGGCGGCGGCGGTCGGCGTCGTCCTCGCGGCGCTCCAGGACGCCCTTGCGGCTGAGCTCGCCGACCATGAGGCTCACGGTGGTGGGGGCGACTTCGAGGCGGGCGGCCAGGTCGTTGACGGTCGCGGGGCCGTCGAAGAGCAGGAGCGCGAGCAGCGAGAGGTGCCGCGGGCTCAGTTCGAGCGAGCGCACGCCCTCGGGCACCGGCAGGCGCTTCGCGCGGGTGACCATGCGCGGCATGAGCAGCAGCAGTTCCCGGATCGAGTCGTCGAGGCCGTCACGGGTTGACACGGGTACCCCTCCGGGTTATCTTTGCTGTCAAATATTCTTTGCTTTCAAAGCAAATAGGTTCCACTGCCATGCTACCCGAGTGCGCGACCCGCGCCCCGCGGTCGCATGCCCCGAGACCGGGAGACACCCATGTCCGACCACCACGTCCTCGTCACCGGCGCGCGCGGCAACATCGGCTCGCGCGTCGTCCGCGCCCTCGCCGCCGCCGGCCACGCCGTCCGCGCCTCCGCCCGCGACACCGCCGGACTCGCC
Source organism: Glycomyces terrestris (assembly GCF_003933745.1). Classification (GTDB taxonomy): domain Bacteria; phylum Actinomycetota; class Actinomycetes; order Mycobacteriales; family Micromonosporaceae; genus Glycomyces; species Glycomyces terrestris. Next base: position 193,817 of record NZ_RSEB01000001.1, read on the forward strand.
GTGCCCGACGGAGCCGAGGCGGTGCGGCTCGACCTCCTCGACCCGACCGGCGCGGAGGCCGCGCTCGACGGCGCCCGCGCCCTGTTCCTCTACCCGACCTTCGGCGACCTCACCGGGTTCCTCGACGCCGCGGTGAAGGCCGGCGTCGAGCACGCCGTGCTGCTCTCCTCCCCCGCCGCGTACGAGCCCGTGGAGCACGACGGGCCGATCGGCGCGGCGCACCAGGCGATCGAGCGCGCGGTGCGCGATTCTGGTCTCGCCCACACGGTGCTCTACCCGTCCTGGCTGGGCAGCAACGTCTTCCGCGACTGGGCCGACGGGGTCCGGGCCGGGAGGGTCTCGATCGCGTTCCCCGAGTGGCGGATCAACCCGATCCACCTCGGCGACGTCGCCGAGGTCGCGGCCGAACTGCTGACGCGCGACCGGTTCCGGGGCCGCCGCCTCGACATCACCGGGCCCGCGTCGCTGAGCCAGCGCGAGGCCGTCGACGCGATCGCCGCGGAGCTGGGGCGGCCCGTCGAGGTCGAGGAGCTGACCCGCGGGGAGGCGCTGGCAGGCCGGCCGGCGTGGTTCCCGGAGGCGATGTTCGACTCGCTCCTCAGCGCGGCCGAGACGCTGGGCGACACCCCGGCGCCGGTGACCAACAACGTCGAACGGGTCCTGGGCCGTCCGGCGCGCACGTTCGCGCAGTGGCTGCGCGACGAGCGGGACTCCTTCTGACAGCGGTGCGGAAGGCGGAAACGCCTTCCGCACCACCGCGATCGGTTTCAGCGCTGGGAATCGCGGATCCACTGGCGCAGCGTCGGATTGTCGGCGGTGGTGATGACGCTGACCGTCCGGCGGACGTACCGGTCCGCGTCGAGCAGGGCCAGCATGCTCGCGGCCAGGTCCACCCGGGCGGTGAACCGGCCGTCCGCGAAGCCCTCCACCAGCGTGTAGTCGGTGACCGCGGGCAGCTCGAAGAGGGCGCTGGGGCGCACCACGGTCCAGTCCAGGTCGCCGACGCGCAGATGCGACTCCATTCGCCGCATGTCGTCGTACAGCGTCCTGCCGACCACCCGGGTCACGTAGGGCAGCAGCAGCCGGTTGAACCAGAAGCCCCCATCGGAGTACGGGTGCGGTTCGACCCCGCTGGAGCTGACCACCGCGATCCTGCGCACTCCGTGTCGGCGCATCGCCGCCGTGATGTTGGCCGTGCCGCGCGAGTAGGTGCTGATCGGCCCCTTCCGGGGCGGCACCCCGAGCGTCGAGAGCACCGCGTCGCGGCCGGCCACGACCGCGTCGACCGCGGCAGGGTCGAGCACGTCGGCGCCGACCACCTCGAGCCGGTCGTGGCGCAGCGGAAACAAGTCGGGTCGCCGGGTGACGGCGGCGACGTGGTGCCCGGCCGCGAGCGCCTGGCCGGTGAGCAGGCGTCCGCTGGGGCCGCCGGCCCCGAAGACTGCGATGCGCATGGTGAAGTCCTTTCTGAACGGCGTCCTGCACGAGACGAGACGGGCGCGCCCGGTGTGACAACCGGGCCGCGGCATGTCACGAACGGCCCGGCCGTCTCGTCTCAGAGGGGAAGCGGAAGCCGACGCGGGAAGGGACGCCATGGAGCGCGCCGAGACGTTCGAAGGGCTGCGGCCGCTGCTGTTCTCGATCGCCTACCGGATCCTCGGCAGCGTCGGGGAGGCCGAGGACGCGGTCCAGGAGGCGTGGCTGCGGTTCGAGCGGTCGCAGGCCGAGCCGAGGTCGCCCAAGGCGTACCTGTCGGCCGTGGTCACCCGGATCGCGATCGACGTCCTGCGTTCGGCCCGGGTCCGGCGGGAGGAGTACGTGGGCGCCTGGCTGCCCGAACCGGTCCTGGAGGACCCGTACGCGGACCCGGAACGGGCCGCGGAGCTCGCCGATTCGCTGTCGACGGCCGCGCTGCTCCTGCTGGAGCGCCTGAGCCCGCTCGAACGGGCCGTCTTCGTCCTGCGCGAGGTGTTCGGATTCGAGTTCGGCGAGGTCGCCGCCGCCGTGGGGCGCTCCGAGGCGGCGTGCCGCCAGCTCGCCGCCCGGGCCCGGAGGCACATGGCCGAGGGCCGGGCCCGGTACGCGGCCGACGACGCCGCCCGCGGGGAACTGGCCGAACGGTTCGTCGAGGCGTTCCGGGCGGGCGACGTCCAGAGCCTGGCCGCCCTGCTCGCGAGCGACGCGCGGCTGGTCGCCGACTCCGGCGGCAAGGCGCCCCAGTGGCGCCCCTCGTTCACCGGGGCGCGGCAGGTCACCGCCGTGCTCGCCGAGCTGGCGGCGCTGTTCGACGCCGCCCGCTGCACCGTGGAGTGCCGGCGGCTCAACGGTCAGCCCGGAGCGATCTTCCACGACCGGGACGGCAGGGTCGTCAACACCTGGTCCCTCGACATCCTCGACGGGCAGATCCAGACGATCCGCACGGTGTCGAACCCCGACAAGCTCCGGCACCTCGGCCCGGTGGCGGACGCGCAGGCCGTCTTCGAGGACGCGGCGCGCGAACGCCGCTCGGCCGCAGCGGCACAGGACGGCTGAGCGTCGCGGTGCCGGGTCGGCGCGAGCGGCCGTCCCGGCCGCTGCCGCATTCCCTCCGGTGTCCCGCCGGTCGTCCGCCTGGTGGCCGGCCTCCTGCGGACGCAGACTGGCAGCACGACGAAGGAGGTCGAATTTGTTCACGACATTCGCCAAGCGCGCGCTGGTCGTCGGCGCCGCCATGACGGCCATGGTCCTCGCCGCATCGGGTCAGGCCCAGGCCGCCAACGCCTACCTCATCCTGAGCGATCGCGACGGGCGCCAGCTCGGCACCATGACCCACTACGACGCGGAGACGGACCGCTTCACCGTCTGCGACACGCAGAGCGAGGGACGCAACATCATCGGGAAGCTCTACGCCGAGGGCGGCGACACCCCCCTCCTGACGATCACCGACGGCTCGGACGCCGGCTGCGACTCCAAGACCTACAACCTCCGCGCGGGGAGGACCTACGAGATGCTGGTCTACCTCAGCGGTGAATGGGAGTTCTGGCGCACCATGGAGATCACGGAATAGGGGTCGGGGCCCCGGTCCGCGCGCCGAATCGTCCGTGCCGAATCCGTGCGCGATCCATGGAGGCCCCCTTCAGGATTGACGCCGAGCGGGGACCGAGGCCCGCATCCTGCAACACCCCGTCCTGAACGGTAGGAAACCATCACATGCCCGTCAATGCGAGCGCGTTCCGACAGCCGCGCAAGGGAACCGACCAGCAGTCCGTCCTCAATGGGCTTATCGGGCGAGCCGATACCCGGTTCGCCGCGACGGAGAGGGAGCGCGCGGCGTGAACGGCTTCGAAGTCGATCCCGAGGCGTTGCGCACCCACGCGAACCACATCGACGCGATCGTCGACGAGTTCGCCCTGGTCGGCGACGCCATGAAGTCGATCGCCGCGGCCGACAACGCGTACGGCACCCTCTGCGAGTGGATCCCGCCGATCCTGGAGGCCCGCGCCACCGAGCAGGACCGCATCACCGGGAAGCTCGCGAGGAACCTCCGCCTGATCGCCGACGCCCTCCGCGACGCCGCCGAGTCCTACGACGAGTCCGATGAGGACGCCCGCCTCGAGTTCAGGGCCTTCGAAGCGGAGGCCGCCGGTGGGCGGTGATTCGCTGGTCGCGCCGGTCGAGGACTCGCACACCTGGCTGACCGGCAACTACCTGTGGGACGACGCGACCGCGCTGATCGGGGCCATCGAGGCCGGGGAGTGGAAGGACCAGGCCCTGGCCGGGACCGTCGCCGCGCTCGACGTGCTCTCCCTCGTCCTCGACCCGGTCGGCTCCTCGCCGAGCTCGGCGCCTCCTGGCTGATGGAGCAGGTCGAGCCGCTGCGCCAATGGCTCGACGACCTCGCCGGGGAGGCCGATGTGATCGCCTCCCACGTGGAGACCTGGAAGAACATCGGCCAGTCGAAGCTCGACTACGCCGAGCGCCTCCAGGCCGCGGTCGACCAGGACCTCGCCGATTGGCGCGGGGAGGCGGCGGACGCGTACCGGGCGAAGATCCAGCACGGCGTCAACGCCGCCGCGGGCCTGGCCGGGACCGCCTACGCGATGGCGGCGGCCACCGAGGCCGCCGGGGTGCTGGTCGCCACCACGCGCGACATCGTGCGGGAGCTCGTCGCCGGCGCGGTGGCGACCCTGGTCGTCCGCGTGCCGATGTGGTGCGCGGAGGCGGGGATCGCCACCGTCACCCTCGGATCGACGGCTCCCGCCGTCGTCGCCCAGGTCACGGGCTTCGTCGCCGGCAAGGTCGCCCGGATCGTGTCCTATTTGATCGCTCTACAGGAGAGCCTCGCCGCTCTCAGGAAACTCATGGAGTGGTGAGCCCCATGGTGACGACGGCGGCGCGACCCGGCGGCGGATCGGGCGGGGGCGGGTCCGGCGAGAACGCCGACGACTGGCCGGGCGGCGGCAGGTACGACCGGGACGACCCCGGCGGGCGCGGCGGCGCGCCCTCCAGCACCGCGGAAGCCCAGGCGAACGCGGAGGCGAAGGTCGACGCCCTCGCGGTGGGCGGCGCGGGGGCCGACGGCGGCGCAGGCGAGACGGCGTCGAGCCCCACCAGGCCCCGGCTAACCGAGGAGGACAAGCGGGCGCTGCACTACTACAGCACCACCGAGGGCGCCGACAAGCTGAACCGCTTCCTCCGAGGCGTCGACAGGTACGACGAGGCGGGGGCCCGGTCGGTCCAGGCGAAGGCCGACACCGTCTCGGTCGCCCTCTCCCACCTGCCGAAACACCCGGGCGAGACGTACCGCGGCGCCGACTTCTCGAAGCTGCCCCACGTGCTCGACCAGTACCAGCCGGGCAAGGTCGTCACCGAGGCCGCGTTCACCAGCACCAGCACCGACCCGAAGATCGCCGACAGCTTCCAGTACGACGGCGATACGCTGTTCATCATCACCGGCGAGAACGGGTCCGACATCTCGAAGTACTCGGATTACCCCGAGTCCGAGGTCCTCTACGACAAGGGCACGGACTTCCTGGTCGAGGACCGCTACACCGATCCGAAGACCGGCCAGACCGTGATCACCATGACGGAGGTGTCCTGATGACCCGCGAGCACGAGTCCGCCGCCGAGCGGGACGCCCGCAGGGCGGCGCAACTCGAACGGCTGCACGAGCGGACCGAGCGGTCCGAGGACGCCGGCGGAGGCCGCCGCCCCGACCGCGACCGCGCGAAGCGGTTCTCCGGCCCGATCGGCCTCAACGACGACGGGTCCCCGCAGCGGGAGCTGTCCGAGGCCGAACGCCGGCACAACGCCGACATCCGCGCGGGCCGGAAGCGGCCGGGCTCCGCGATCGAGGACCCGCCGGACCGCGATTGACCCGGCGACAGGCGGGGCGCGGCATCGTGCGCGATTCGCCTGCTGCGTCGTTCTTCACGGCGGCCTGCGCCGGCCTCGGGCGCGGGATCGCGTTGACAGGACTGCGTCCGGGGCCGGCCGCGGCCGGCCCCGGACGGTGCGCTAGCTGGTGAACAATCGCGGCAGGAAGTCGATGAGCGACAGCTGCCAGACGTCCCAGCCGTGCGGGCCGGCGATGATCGGGGCGAACTCGTGCTCGATGCCGCGCTCCTCCATCGCCGCGATCAGGTTGAGCGTCGGCACGTAAGTGAAGTCCTGCCGATCGCCGGAGTACACCCGGATCAGCTCGGTGCCGGCGTTGACGGCGGCGACGTCGGTCCCCGCCGGCGGGGCGCCGAAGGCCGACATCGCGCCGATGTAGGCGAACTCGCCGGGATGTGTCCACAGTGTGCTGAGCGTGTGCCCCGAGCCCATGGACAGGCCGGCCAGCGCGCGCCGGCCGGGATCCCCGCTCACGTTGTACTGCTCCTCGGCCGCCGGGGCGATGCGCGTGGTCATCTCCTCGGGGAAGTCGACGCCGTTGCCGTTGGCCATCACCACGACCATCGGGACCATGGTCCCCTGCCGGTGGTGGTTGTCGAGGATGCGGTCGACGTGGCCGACCTCGAGCCAGTCGGTCCACGTCTGCCCGCCGCCGTGCTGGAGGTAGAACACCGGGTACGGCTCGGCGCGGTCGGCGTCGTAGCCCGGCGGCGTCCACACGTACGCCGAGCGCTCCTGCTCCCCCGCGGTGCTGATGTAGTTCATGACGGTCACCTCGCCGCGCTCATCGGCGGGCACCTGCGCGGTGTAACGGCCCCGGAGGGTGTCGCCGGCGACGGTGAAGGTGCTCCAGGCGGGTTCGGAGAACACCGACGTCGGGTTGTTCCGGTCCTTGTGGTCGACGCCTTCGACCTCGAACTTGTAGTAGTACGAGCCGCCTTCGAGCCGCATCGACAGGCGCCACGAGCCGTCGTCCTGCCGCGTCATCGGCGTGCGCGGCCAGCTGCCGGCCGGTCCGAAGTTGCCCCAGACGGTGACGCGGGAGGCGTCCGCGAATTCGGGGCCGGCTTCGAAGGTGACGACGCCGTTCCCGTCGACCCACGGCGTGGGCGTCGTGCCCGGGGCGGGGATCTCGCGGGCAGTGAAGGGCAGGTGGCCTTCGCTCGGACCGCCGTCCCCGGCGGGTCGGAACAGGCGCTGCGCGAAGTCGTGCAGGCTCGCCCGCCAGGTCTCCCAGGTGCCGCCGGTGGCGGGGTTGGACCCGTCCGACTGGAACTCGACGCCCGCGTCCGCGAGTCGGGCCTCCAGTGCGACGACATCGTCGTAGGCGGGGTCGGTGGCGTTGCCGCCGTACACGCGGATCAGGTCGGTGCGGTGGTTGATCTGGCGCGCCTTGCCGGGGCTGATCCTGTGGTCGAGACCGCCGGAGAACGATCCGACCTTGGTGAACGTCCCGGTGGCGGCGACGAGCGTCTCCAGTGCGAGCGCCGCTCCCCGGCCGATGCCGGCGACGGCCCGGTCGGCCGGTTCGGAGGAGAGGTGGAACGCCGCCTCCGCGGCGGGCAGGAGCGCTCTGGTGAGGTCGTGCTTGACCGCGAGCCCGTCGCTGTCGGCCATGACGACGACCATGGGCTCGGCGTCGCCGTCGAGCGTGAGGTTGTCGAGGATCTGCTTCAGGCGGCCCAGTTCCGTCCATTCGCGGTGGCTCTGGCCTTCGTCTTGCAGGAGGTAGAGCGCGGGGTACGGCTCGGCCCGTTCGGGGTCGTAGCCCGGCGGGGTCCAGACGAGCGCTTCGGCGCCGCGGCCGTATTCGAGGGTCGCGAGCGCGCCGCCGCCTTCGACGTCAGCGAGCCACTCCGCGCCCGGGCCGGGGACGAACAGGGTGCTGAGGTTCGGCTGCGCGGTCACCTCCTGGTCGGTCTCGGGGTTGCGGAACGCGACGGCCTCCGCGCCGGGGGCCGGGCGCACCGCGTACTGGTAGTAGTAGAGGCCCGGTTCGAGCGGGCCGATCGTGGCGACGCGGTTCGCGTCGCCGTCGGCGTTGAACTCGGTCCAGGACCGGCCGGGCCCGAAGTTGCCCTGCACGGTGACCTGGCCGTCCTCGACGCCCGTCACCTCGTTCACGACCTCGGCGGGCACGGTGAAGCGATACACGTCCTCCACGGGGTTGTCCGGTACCTCGGACACCCACGCATCGCTGCTCACCGCCGCAGTCGCGGAGGGGACCGCCAGAAACGCCCCTGCTCCCACCGCCGCGACCGCGGCGAGCACCGCGGCAGGCTTGGAGCGGTCCGGCGGGGCCGTCCGTCGTGCGTGAGACTCCATCATCGTCGTCTTCCTCTTGTGCGCTGGTTCCCGACCGGCCGGGAGGGGCGACCGGATCGGACGTCTACACCAGGCTTGTATATCGATAAATCAATGTCAAGGGCTGACGGGCCGTACCGGGCTTCGAGGCGAGCCTGACGGACCGATGCGAGCGGCACGCTCGAGGTCTTGTCTCGTCGATCAACCTCGGAGCCACCATAAGCGCGCACTCTGCGAGTTCGCGGATCGGTCCTCCCGCTAGCACATCGGGAAGGATCCGAGGGCTCCGGTTCCATGACGTCGCCCGTCCGATCGTCCGGGAGCTCGTCCCTGAGGAACGAACACAGTCGCGCCGCCAGAAGGGCTGGTGTCGCTCTTCCGACAGCACTTCGAGCGGTGGGTGTCGGGTTGGTGACCGGGGAATGTCGGCCCGCAGTGCGATGATGCCCGCCGGCCGGTCGATGCGGGAGGTGCGGGCATGGCTTTGGAGTGGTTCCGGCGGTTGGTACCGCGGCAACGGAAGAGGGGGAGCGAGGACACTATCGTCGATGAACTTCCTGTTCTGGAGGACATCGCCTGGTACCGGCACGCCGACGAGGTCGAGTCGGCCTCGTTCTGGCGGATGGCTCGGCGACTTCCGCGACTGCTGCGACAGGCCCTGGGGACCGCATGGGCGGCATCCCCGGCGTGGACGGCGGCCGCGCTGATCCTGAATACGGTCGCGGGCATAGCGACGACGACGGCGCTTCTCGCGGTCTCGGACGCGACTGCGACACTGTTCGCCGCCCCACCCACCTGGGACCGCATCTTCGACGCGGGTCCGGCGCTGGTGCTCTTGGCGGTCGCGAGTGCAGCGCGATCCGGCCTCGGACTGGGCGCCGGGTATGCGCAGCAGCGACTCGACCCGCTCGTCCTCAACCGCACCGAGCGCGAGTTCTACGAACTCGTCACGGCCGTGCCGCGGGCCGCGTTCGACGACGACCAGTTCGCCGACCGGCTCAAAGGCGCCAAGGACCGCGGGTCCCGTGCGGTGGTGGACCTGGTCGGTGACGTCGTCGATCTGGTGACCGCAGCGGTCACGGTCGCCGCGGTCGCGGTTGCCCTCACCATCATCCAGCCGGTGCTCGTGCCACTCCTGTTCGCTGCGGCGCTGCCGACCGGGTGGGCCGCCGTCCGTTCAGCGCGGCTCATGTACGTCTCGAACCGGTCGCGCGTCTCGCGCCGGCGCCGCCTGTGGATGGTCGAGGTGCTCATGGACACCCGCTGGGCCGCCGACGACCTTCGCTACCACGAGGCAGGACCGTGGCTGCGCGGCCAGCACCGGGCGATGGTCGATGCCGAGACACAGGCCGATTTCGACATAATCCGGTCGCAGACGGTCACCCGCGCGACCGGGCAGATCCTCTCAGGACTTGCCGTCGCTGCCGTGTACGGCGTGCTCTTGTGGCTCCTGGCAACCGGTACCGTCCCACTCGCGGTGGCGGCGGCCGCGGTTGTCGCGCTCGGCCAGGGATCGGCGGCAATGGCGAACCTCCTCGTCGCGGTCAACACGGTGTACGAGGACGGCCTCTACGCCGCCGACCGGCACGAGTTCGACACCCTGGCGGCCGATCGAATCGCAGCCCAACCGCACATCGCCGCTCCCGCGAAGGACCCTGGGCCGCTGCCGGTACCAGAGATCATCGAGGTGGTAGACGTGTCCTTCCGGTACCCAGGCAAGGACACCGAGGCGCTGACAGGCGTCTCCCTGACGATCCGCCGCGGCGAGACGATCGCGCTCGTGGGCGAGAACGGGTCGGGGAAGACCACCCTCGCCAAGCTCCTGTCGGGCTTGTACCCGCCCACGAGTGGTCGAATCCTCTGGGATGGGGTCGACATCACCCGTATCGACCCGGGCCGGTGGCGGCCGCACGTGGCCGTGATCGCGCAGCAGGTGCAGCGGTGGCCGTTCACCGCCGAGCTGTCGGTGCGCCTGGGCCGCTCGCACGAGCCCGCGAACCCTGGCCGCCTGAGGTCAGCGGCACGCGACGCGGGGGCCCTGGCCATGATCGAGGGGTTCGACAACGGCTGGCAGCAACTGTTGGACGCCGAGTACCGCGGCGGCACCGACCTGTCCGGTGGTCAATGGCAACGGCTCTCATCCGCCCGCGGTCTCTACCGCGACCACGATGGCCTCCTGCTCGCCGACGAACCGTCCGCCGCACTCGACGCCCGCGCTGAAGCGGCTCTATTCGACACCCTCCGCGCCCGCGCGGGGCGGGCCGCAACAGTCCTGATTTCGCACCGGCTCCAAGGGGTGGTGCATGCCGACCAGATCGCGGTCCTAGAGGAAGGGAAGCTCACCGAGCTCGGCACGCATGTCGACCTGGTGGCCAATCACGGCACGTACTCCGAGCTGTGGGCGCTGCAGGCCCGCTCGTATGCAGCGTTATCCGCACCTGGACGCTGCGGCCGTGACTCACCCACGACCCCGCTGTGGACATGACGCCGCTACCGTTGAACTACCCGTTCTGCGGGAGGCACTGACCCTCGAACCAGTGAAGGACGAACGCTCATGGCGAGTACTGCCGAGATCAAAGCGCAGATCCAATCGGCGATCGAGCAAGCGAATGAAGCCATCGGGCAGATCGGTGCAGCGCAGCAGCAGATCGAGACCGCCGTCGGGACCGGCGCCGCCGCCACGCAGGACACCTCGAGCGCGCTCCCCGGCGAAGCGCTGGGACAGTGGCAGCAGGCCAAGGAACGGCTCGAGGAGGCCGTCAATCTGGCTCTCGCCGCGAACACCGCCTTCGAGCAGTACGCCAACTCGATCTGACAGGCAGCAAGCGTGCGGACCGGCCGGAGGCGACACCGCTGCCGGTCGGTCTCCACCTGGACTTCATTGCCCGGACCAAGAGCGACTTCCTACGTACGACGCTCTAGACGTCGACGAACCCACTGACTGTCCGCTTCGGGCACGGAGGTTGACACATTCGGGGACCTCACATCACGGGTCGTTTCGGTACGATTGGGCGGCAGCCGTCCCCTATGCTCTTTGGAGCCGCCGTGTCGCTGCTGAGTGATTTGATTGCCGAGTTGTCCTCGCTGATCGAACGCAGTCGCGAGTCAAGCGCGAGGGTGACCGGTGCCGGCAACCAGCTGGAGCAGGTGTTCACGGCGGTCAAGGAGTCGACCACCGGCTCGAACAGCGCTGCGGCCGCCGACGGATTGGGACACCTCCGGCACGCGCTCCAAAAGATCGACGAAGCTCATGGCCTGCTCAGTGCAGGCGCGGAGCGCTTTCAGGAGTACATCAGCGTCCTGCGCGGCGGGTCCGGTCCCGGGGCAGTGGTCGCACCTCGAGCGCGCCCGCCGTTAGGGACTGGTGCGGCGCGATCGGAAAGCAAGGTCCGCGGGCCCGCCCGGACGACGATCCTTCCGCCGACTCCCGGTCGCCACCGGCTTACGCGGATCGGGCGCAAGTCCCTCGCGAAAGGTGAGAACACCGTCATCTTGCCCCATGTGGACGTCGAGGGCGACCTGGAAGCGATTCGCACCGGACGAGCGCCGTTCGATGCCGCCACCGGCCGTTACGCAGTCAATGGCCGCACGTGGGCGGTCAAGGGGAACGGGAGAGCGTTCCCCGTCTCAGGCCCCGGCCTGGTGGAGCTGACTCGTCCGCAGTTCAAAGCCTTGATGAGTCTCAACGATGCGCAGGAGCCGATCGGTGTCTGGCCGAAGAACTATCTCCGCGACCAGAACATCTCCGCAGCGGATTGGGACCGTGCTGCGGAGGTCTACCGGTACCATCCACGCCATAACCAAGGAGGGCCTTAGTGGACTACTCGATCAACTTCGCCTCATCCGTGCCCCCCGCACGGCTCAAAGCGCTGGTCCTCGCCCGATGGCCCCTAGACGCCGAAGCGGTCTTCGCAGGCACGTCCGAATCGTTTGAAGAACATGAAGGTCCACACCATATCGTATCGATCCAGTCGGGGCTGCATCCGGGGTCGGCCTTCGATACCGAGCTTTCCGCAGGCGAGGCGTTCGCCGATGTGATCGGCGGCCTCACCGAACTCCACTTGGCAACGGTGCTGTGCAAGGCATTGGAGACACAAGCGCTCATTCCCGACGACGGGCGGGCGGACTCGACGTGGATGCTGGTCACCGAAGACGGCTGGCACGGCCGGGTCGTCGTCGATGACGACGCCATCGATGACGGCATCCTGATCATCGATCATGCACTCCAGCCCGTTCCAACCGCACCCGATCTCCGCGTCCAAGAGCCTCCAGAGTGGGAGCGGGGCTGGTACGACGACGGCGTCGTCCCCTCCGCCGGTTATCTTGACGCCGACTGACTCTCCCGCTCAACAACGCTCCTGAAGCCCGTCTCACGGGTGCATGGTCCTGCCGGCCCGGCCGTCTCCCTCTCCGACCGCCCCAGTGGACCCAGTGCTGAGAGATCCGTGCATATCCTTGACGGCACCCGATGCGGTCCATCGCCGGGCCGCCCCCTCTTCCGCTCGATCCGGCGTGCCAGTCCGATCCCTACTAGTTCACGACAGGTCTCTGGGACTCGATGCCATCGACGAACGACGCGGCGCCATCCGATGAGGGCCCACTGCGGACACCGCCGTGTCCTGACTGCTCGGGCCTTGGCGCTTCGGTCATGCACTGTTCATGCACCGCAACCGGGACCCCTATCGTCACCGGATACGGCGACGATCCCGGGAGCGCAGGTCCACTCCCCGAATGCAAACGCTGCCGAGGGACCGGTGTCCTCCAACTCCCCTGCCCCACGTGTACCGGCGCCGGCACGGCCCGCGCGCAGTTGGTGGTCACGGTCGTCAACATCGACACCGGCGCCGTCGCCTCCGAGACCATCCTGCCCGGTGTCCTGACGCCCGAGTGGATCCCGTCCGAAACCGAGGGCATACCCCGGTGGGCGCTCCCGTTGTCTCCTGTCGTCGACCGCCTCGCCGCATCCGTCGGCGGTGCCGTGATCACCTCCCACGAGAACACCAACGGCCTCGCCTGGTCCCTGGCCGTGCCCGGCGAGTGGAGTCCGGACCTGCCCGCCGAGACACGGCTCGCGCTGGAGGCCGGAGCGATCGCCAGGGCGCAGGCGCGCACCCGCCACCGCCACTTCTTCACCTCCACGGCCGCCGCGGGGCCCACGGGACCCGATGCGCGGCTCGCGTATCTCGCCGAGCTCGCCGACCTGCTGCATTTGGACTTGTGCTGCACCCGATCCCCGCTGCGAACACTGCACCGGAACCGGCCTGCGCGCGGGCGCCCACTGCCCGCAGTGCGGGCAGATCGGTCGCCTCCGCTTCGGCTATCCCCGGGCGCCGGGTGAACCGCGTACGCGATCCGCAAGGCGCGCCGTAGGAAAACCGTCAAGAATCCGCCGATGCCCTGCGGTGGCGGATCGGTCAGGCGTCGGAGCGCCTGCGCGGTGCGGTGGTCGCGACGATCGCCGCGCCGATGAGCGCCGCCGCCACCGATCCGACGAGCACGCCGATCTTGGCCTCGTCGGTCAGCAGCGCCGCGTCACCGCTGTGGAAGGCGAGCTCGGTGATGAACAGCGCGACGGTGAACCCGATGCCCGCGACCGCCGCGATGCCGGTCAGCAGCGGCCAGCCGGTGCCCTCGGGCAGGCGCCCGGCGCCGGTCTTGACCGCGATCCAGGTGGCGGCGGTGATCCCGATCGTCTTGCCCGCGACCAGGCCCACCACGATGCCGAGAGTGAGCGCCGAGGTCGCGGCGGTGGCGAGGAGGTCGCCGGAGAGGGCCACGCCGGCGTTGGCGAGGGCGAACAGCGGCAGCACCACGAACGAGGAGAACGGGTGGTGCTCATGCTGGAGGCGGTGCGTCGGCGGCTGGGCGTCGCGGGTGAGCCGGACCAGCTGCTCGGTCTCCTCCACCGTCAGGCCCTGCTTGGCGAGCTCCTGCGCCTTGGCATGGGCCGCATCGGGGTCCAGCAGCGGCTTGGCGGAGATGATCAGTCCCATGGCGACGCCGGCGACGGTGGCGTGGATGCCCGATTCGAGCGTGGCCAGCCACAGGGCGACGCCGACGACCAGGTAGACCGGGCCGGACCAGACGTTGAGCACGCGCAGCCCGATCGCCACCGCGAGGATCACGCCGGCGGCGGCGAGCCAGGGCATGGACAGGTCGTCGGTGTAGAACACCGCGATGACGGCGATCGCGCCGAGGTCGTCCACGATCGCCAGCGTCAGTAGGAACACCTTCGCGGCCGAGGGGATGCGGGACCCGAACAGGGCGAGGACGCCCACGGCGAAGGCGATGTCGGTCGCCATGGGGATGCCCCAGCCGCCGGCGCCCGGCCCGCCCGCGTTGAACGCGGCGAAGATCAGGGCGGGCACGGCCATCCCGCCGACCGCGCCGGCCACCGGGGCGACCGCGTTGCGCACCTGCCGCAGCTCGCCGGAGACGATCTCGGACTTGATCTCCATGCCGACCACGAAGAAGAAGACCGCCATCAGGCCGTCGTTGATCCACTCGCGCAGCGAGTGGTGGAGTTCGAAGCCGCCGACATGGATCGAGACGTCCAGGCCCCACACCCCCTCGTAGGAGGCCGCCCAGGGCGAGTTCGCCCACAGCATCGCCGCCACCGCGCAGACGACGAGGACGACGCCGGCGGCGGGCTCGATCTTGAGGAACTCCGCCGCGGGGCGCCCCACATAGCGGGCGAGCGGCTTGCGCGAGTACAGGAACGTGGGCTGGGAGCGCCAGATCGGGGACTTCCAGGGCTCAGGCGAGGTGGGCACGGGGACGGGCTCCGAACGGGTCGACGACAGGACTCGCCGACCAGACTTCCCGGCACACCCTCCGCTACCTTACCGCAGGCACATTGCGCCTCAGCATCACGCGGCGTCCGCGGCGCGCACCCGGCCGGGGCGTCGGAGCCTGGAGCACCGGCCCGAGGTCGCGACGCGGGACGAGGCTCAGGCGCGTGCGATGGTGATGATCGAGCGGGACTCGCCTTCGCGGAAGGCGTCCTTCGCCCACGTGCCGTAGCGCTCCTCGACGGTGAACCCCGCGGCGGCGAGCAGTCCGTCGAGTCGCTCCACCGGCGTGAAGCGCAGGGCCCCGGAGGCGGTGAGGGGTCGGTCCCAGTGCGGTCCGGCGAAGACCGTGGACACGGCGACCACGCCGTGCTCGTCGGGCTCGCTCGCCTCGTGGTGGACGCGCAGCCGCGCGCCGGCCGGATCGGTGACCTCGTACGGGTGGTCGGGGTTCCAGTCGCGCCATTCCCGGCACACCGGGTTGCGCGTGTCGAACGCGAAGCGCCCGCCGCCGGCCAGGGCGCGGCGGACCGCGACGAGCGAGTCGTGGACCGCCGCGTCGTCGAGCAGGAACTGGAACGCGTTGCCGCCCATGACCGCCAGGTCGAACTCGCCGTCCCAGGGCGCTGCCGCGGCAGTCGCGAGGAGCCATTCGGCCGCGTCGCTCCCCCGGGCCTGGTCGAGCATGGCCGGGTCGGGATCGAGCCCGGCCAGGCGCCCGGTGTGCCCCTCGCTCCGGGCCCGCCGCAGCAGGGTCCCGGTGCCGCAGCCGACGTCGAGCACCCGCTCGGCGGCCATGACCAGATCGAGATAGAACGCGTCACCGGGGCCCCAGGGATTGAGGCGGTCGTAGAGGACGGCGTCGAGCGTGGCCCCGTCCAGGTTCGCGGGATCGTAGGCAGGCGTCACAGCATGATCCTCGCGGGTCGTGGACACGTCGAGCAATCGGTTTACGGCGCTTGACCGTGCGCGGCCGCGCGGCGGCCCGCCCAGCGCGAGACCAGGCCGTGCCGGGGCGCGAACACCCAGGCCAGGAGGAACACCCCGGTGATCACCAGGACGATGAGGCCGCCGGCCGCGAGGTCGTAGTAGAAGGACGCGTACAGGCCCGCGACGGCCCCGAACGCGGCCACCGCGCACCCGGCGACCACCATCGGCCCGAGCCGGTCGGTGACCAGGCGCGCCGCCGCCGCGGGCGTCACGAGCAGGGCCAGCACCAGGATGTTCCCGACCGCCTGCAACGAGATCACGATCGCCACGGTGACCATCACGTACAGGGCCATGTCGAGGGCGAGCACCGGCAGGCCCGCGGCGCGGGCGGTCTCCCGGTCGAGGCTCACCGCGATGAGCTGGCGGCGCAGCAGGAACGTCGCGAGCAGCAGGGCCGCCCCCACCGCGCCGACGAGGATCACGTCGGCGTCGCCGAGCGCGAGGATCTGGCCGAACAGGAACGAGGTCAGGTCGCCGGTGTAGGAGTCCTGGGTCGAGACGATCACGATGCCGAGGCCGAACGCCGCGGCCCAGAAGATCCCGATCACCGTGTCCTCCTTGAGCCGCCGGGTCTGGCTGATGAGGACGATCGCGAGGGCCGTCGCGATGCCCGCGGCGGCCCCGGACAGGGCCAGGTTGATGTGGAGGACGAAGCCGATCGCGACGCCGGGGAAGACCGCGTGCGCGACCGCGTCGCCGATGAAGGCCATGCCGCGCAGGACCACGAACGCGCCCACCGCGACGCAGACGATCGCGGACATGACGGCGACCGCGAAGGCCCGCTGCATGAACACGTGCGACCAGGGTTCGGCCAGCCACTCGATCATGCCGCGGCCTTCCCGGCCAGGAGCGCCTTGAGCTCGCCGGAGGCGGCGACGCCGAAGGCGCGCAGCCACAGGTCCGGGTCGGTCAGGGCCTCGGGCGGGCCGTCGGCGACCACCGTCCGGTTCAGCAGGCACAGGCGCGAGCAGGTGGCGCGGGCCTGGGCGAGGTCGTGGGTGGTCATGAGGACGGCGGTGCCTTCCTGGGCGAGTCGGGAGAGGAGTCCGGTGAGCAGTTCCTGCGTGGGGACGTCCACGCCGGTGAACGGCTCGTCGAGGAGCAGCAGGTTCGGGCGGCGGGCGAGCGCGCGGGCGACGAGGACCCGCTGGCGCTGGCCGCCGGAGAGTTCGCCGACGGGGCGCTTGGCGAGGTCGGTGAGGCCGACCCGGTCCAAGGCCTCGGCGGCGGCCTCCCGGTCCTCGCGGTTCGGGCCGAGCGGCCATTTGGTGCCGGTGCGGGCGTTGAGGACCGCTCCGGCGACGGTGATCGGGAAGTCCCACGTGAACTCGTGCTTCTGCGGGACGTAGCCGGGCCGGCCGAGGTCGTTCCGGATGGTGCCGCCGTCGGGTCTGACGAGGCCGAGGACGGCCCGCAGCAGCGTGGTCTTGCCCGCGCCGTTGGGCCCGATGAGGCCCACGGTCTCGCCGGGGGCGACCGCGAGGTCGATCCCGTCGAGCACGGGGCGGCCGCCGAGCGAGACCGTGAGGCCCTCGATGCGGAGGGGGTCAGACCGCATCGGCGTCTCCCGTCTGGTCGGCGGCGGCGCCGTCCGCGGCGGTGCGGCGCTTGCGGGTGGCGGACATGATCACGGCGCCGGCGACGACGGCGAGCACGGCCGCGCCGAGGCCCCACAGGAGCCAGCCGGTGCCGGTGGTCGGCAGCCAGCCGTCCCGGTCGTCGTCCTGGTCGCCTTCGGTGTCGGCGCCGCCGGTGCCGCCGGTGCAGGCGTCGTCCGGGTCGGTGGCGTCGCCGACGGCGAGCTGGATCTCGGCGCTGTCGGTCACCGTCTCGCCGTCGGCGGTGGTGGCCGTGAACTCGATCGTGAGTCGGTAGACGCCGGCTTCGGAGAAGGTCCAGTTGCCGTGGGCGTGGGTGTTGCGCGGGACCGAGACGGTCTGCGGCAGCGCCTCGGCCGAGTTGAACAGGACGTCGGCGCCGCCGAAGGTGCCGGTGAGGAACAGGGTGAACGCGCCGGGGCCCTCGACCGCGGCGAGGTTCCAGTCCACCGAGCCGGGGACGGCTTCGATCACGCCGGGGTCCTGGGTGTTCCAGCCGGGCCAGACGATCCCGGCGGCCTGGACCTGCGGGAGCATGTAGATCTCCTCCCCGGGCTCGCCGAGGAAGTCGAAGTCGCCTTCGGGGATCGGGAAGACCGCGGCGTCGGGCACGTGGATCACGGTGTCGGCCAGGTCGCGCCAGACCGACTCGGACTGGCGGTCGTCGCGCAGCTGCACGGTCCATTCGCCGTCGACGAAGCGCGGGCCGATGTCGACGTGGCCGTCGGCGACGACCTCGCAGGACGACGCGGCCTGGGCGTTCCCCGCGGCGGCGTCGTGTCCGGCGGCGAGGTTCGCGGCCTCCTCGGTGGTGGCCTCGGCGGCGGTGAGCGAATACGTGGTCGAGGCGGACGCGGGGGCCTGGGCGTGGCCGGTGGCGACCGAGCCGCTCGCCGCGCCGTCCTCGCGGGCGACGAGCTCCAGTGTGTACCGGCCCGGCTCGTCGACGGCGAGGACCACGGGTGCGGTGGTCCCGGCCAGGAGGGTGAACGACTCGCCGCCCGCGGTGGAGGCGAGCGGGTCGGCGAATCCGGCGCCTTCGAAGGTGTAGAGCCAGGCGTCGCCGGGTCCCTCGGTCTTCGCCAGCGACACGGTCACGTCGGTGTCGGCCTCCCTGGCGTCGAGCGTGGGGAACGTCCGCCCGTCGACCGTGCCCGCGATCCACACCAGGTCGCCGGCCTCGCCGAGGAACGCGAAGTCCTCGCGGTCGGGGACGAGCGAAGGCACGGTCTCGAGCGCGGCGGGCGCGTCGATCTCCAGGCGGGAGCCGGGGGTCGCGAACGCCGCGAGCCCTTCGGCCGTCTGGGCGTTCGCGGGCGAGCCCGCGCCGGTCAGGCCCGCCGCGAGGGCGGCCGC
Source organism: Glycomyces terrestris (assembly GCF_003933745.1). Taxonomy (GTDB): domain Bacteria; phylum Actinomycetota; class Actinomycetes; order Mycobacteriales; family Micromonosporaceae; genus Glycomyces; species Glycomyces terrestris. The sequence goes on from NZ_RSEB01000001.1 coordinate 212,232, forward strand.
TCCGATCAGGGCCGCCGCGCGGCGCTGGTTCGGCGGTCGGTGCTGCATCAGTGTCCTCCCAGGCAGCGGCTCAGCTCGGAGGCGTTCTGCCGCATCATGTCGATGTAGGTGGGTGCGTCTTGGGGCAGGGCGTCGCCGTGGAGGGTGCAGACCTGCACCCCCTGGTCCTCGGCGACCCGACGCAGGACGTCGGCGCGGGCGTGGAGGTTCGGCTCCACGAACACGGCCTTGACGTCGAGGTCGGCGATGGTCTCGGTGAGGGCCTCGACCTGGCTGGCGCTGGGTTCGGCGGCCGGGTTGGGGACGACGAACCCGGCGACCTGCATCCCGTAGCGGTCGGCGAGGTAGCCGAAGGCGTCGTGGGTGGTCACGAGCTGCCGGTCCGCTTCCGGGATCGAGTCGATCGCGGCGGCGACCTCGGCGTCGAGCTCGTCGAGCTCGGCGAGGTAGGCGTCGCGGTTGGCCTCGTAGGTGGCGCGGCCGTCAGGGTCGATCTCGATGAGCGCGTTGGTGATCACCTCGACGTACGCCTTGGCGTTGGCGACGTTCTGCCACAGGTGCGGGTCGATCTCGCCGTGGACGTGCTTGCCGAGGACGGCCTGCGGGAGCTGGTAGAGCTCCTGGCCGGGTTCGCCGAGGAACGCGAACGCCTCGGCGTCGGGGATCTCCTCGATGGAGCGGGTGGGCACGTCGATCACGACGTCGGCGGGGGCGAGGTCGCCGCGCTCGTCGTCGCGGACCACGAAGGATCGGGTGTCGAGGTCGGCGGTGAGATCGGCGTGGCCGTCGTCGAGGACCGCGGCGCCCTCGCGGACCTCGCGGGGGTTGACGCCGACCGCGAAGGTGAAGGTGGCCTCGGGGATCTCGGTGATCGCGCCGTCGTCGTCCGCGGTGGCGGCGGTGGTCAGCTCGTACACGCCCGGTTCGGTGAAGGTCCAGTTCACGTGGGTGTGCGCCTCGGGCGGGAGGCTGATCGCGTCGGCGTCGGTGAGGCCGTCGGCGGTGTTCCAGTAGATCTCGGGGGTGCCGAAGGCGTCGGTGAGGAACATGGTGACCTCGCCGGGGCCGGTGGCTCCGGTGAGGCGGATGTCGATCTCGGCCGAGCGGGTCTCGGTCTCGCCGCGGACCCCGAAGCCGAGCCAGACGACGTCGAGGCCGACGTCTTCGACGAGCGGGATCAGCTTGGCGCCGTAGGGTTCGGCGTTCTCGGCGAGGGAGAGGTTGGGGACGTCTTCGGGCACGTTGGCGTCGAAGAGCTTGATGAGCGGGTGGTCCTCGAGGAGCAGGTGGTTCGTGAACGCGAGGTCGGCGCGGGCGACCTTCGCGGCGTCGTTCGGGCTGGGCTCGTAGGAGTGGGGGTCGCCGCCGGGCGGCACGATGGTCTCGACCGCGACGCGGTCGCCGCCGACGATCTCGGTCCAGTTCTTGATGAGCTCGGTGGTGACGACGACGTGGAGGCCGTCGGCGTTCGCGGAGGGCGCGCAGCCGGCCGAGGCGAGCACGCCGGCGGCGGCGAACGCGGCGAGGGTGCGGTGGCGTCTCATGTGGTGCTGGGCTCCTTGGGGTGCGCGGTGTCGGAGGCCGGGGCGTCGGCCGTACCGGGCTCGGCGGGTTCCGGCTGCGCATCGGTCTCGGCTGCGGCGCCGGCCTGCTCGTCCTTCGGCTCGGGTGTGATCGCTCGCGCGGTCGCCTTGCGGCGCTTGCGCTTGCGCGCCTTGACGACGATCCAGATCAGGAGGGAGAGTGCGGCGGTGACGGCGGCCTGCGGCCACGGCGGGGCCCAGAGGCCCGCCGTTTCGCGGCCGGAGACGAGCCGCGAATCCGTGTCGGCCTCGCTGACGGCCTCGGGGCGGACGATGAGCTCCGCGTTCAGGTACGCGAGCGGCCAGATGCCGTCCACTTCGGCGGTGCCTTCGAACCGGTCGCCGGGGAGGATCTGCGGCAGCTCCGCGATCACGACTTCGCGGGCGAGGAGGTCCCACGGTCCGGCGATGCGGGCGACGAGTTCGCCTTGGAGGCGCACGTTGCCGGCGTTCTCGACGGCGTAGTCGAACGAGACCGAGCCGGGCTCGATCGGGTTCCACTCGTAGTCGTAGGCGACGTGGCCGAGTTCGGGGGTGAGGTTCGGGTCGAGCTCGCCGGAGACGCGCAGGTGCACGCGGGCGCCGACCCGCCGCTCCATCAGGATCTCGTTGCCGCTCGCGTCGGTGGTCTCCTCGGTGACGGCCGCGACGATACCGCCGACGTGGTCACCGGGGGTGGCGTCGGCCGGGACGGTGAGGGCGAACGGCACGTCGAGCCGGGTCTCGGGGGCGACGGTGAGCGTCTGCTCGTTGAAGCCGATCCACGAGCCGATGTCGACCGGGGCCTCGCTGGAGGGCAGCAGGTCGAACGCGCCGGTCTCGGTCGTATAGGCGTCGGAGGCGTACAGCCGCACGGTGATCGGCTCGGTGCCGAAGTTGGAGACGCCGACGAAGTCGATGAGGGTGTCGCCGGGGCCGAGGGCGTAGTCGAAGGCGGCGCGCCCGTCCGGTCCGTCCTGACTGGACGGGTTGACGCCCCAGGTGACGGCGGGCTCTGCCTCATTCGCCTCTTGGGCGGCGGCGCTGCCCGCGGCGAGCAGGACGGCCGCCGTCAGGGAGGCGGCCAGTGCGGTGGCGCTCAGGGCGGTGGCGATCGGCGCGGGGATGGGTTTCACGGGGGAACTCTCGGGTCGGGGTGCGGGGCGGTCCGGCTGGGGAGTGCTCGGCGTGGACCGCCCCGCGTCTTCTGGGGAGGAAGTGGTCGGTTAACCGACGTCGAAGGTGTAGGTGACCGGGTCGGAGGTCACGGCGCCGTCGACGCTGTGCGTGCCCGAGAGTCGCAGGGTCAGCGTGTAGACCCCGGGCTCGGTGAAGACCCAGGTCGGGTGGTGGTGCGATTCGGTGACCGTGATCGCCGAAGCGCCGCAGCCGCTGTTGGTGTGCAGGCGGGTCGTGTTGGTGGTGGAGTCGTAGATCGACACGTGACCGCCCGCGGGCGCGGAGTAGCTCACGAGGTTGACCTTGACGTTGCCGCCGAAGGAGGCGAGGTTCAGCCCGTCGGTGTTCCAGCCGGCCCAGATCTTGCCGGTCTGCTCGGTGCGGGGCAGGACCCAGTTGGCGCCGGCGTCCCAGCGGCAGGCGGTGGCGCTGGCCATGGTGACCTGGTGTCCGCTGTGGACATCGAAGAGTGCGTCGGCCGGTTCGATGGTCTGGCCGGTGGAGTAGATCTTCACGTTGAGGTCGAGCTTGTTCGCGGTGTCGTCGTAGGCGATGGCGAAGACGTCGACGTGACCGGAGCTGATCGTCGTCGCGGCCTGGGCCGTGCCGGAGAACAGGAGTGCCGCGACCGCGCCGATCGCGGCGGCGAGCAGCGAGGTCTTCTTGAGCGTGCGCATGGCTTAGGCCTCCACCCAGAACCAGTAGTCGACCTCGCCGGTGGAGACGGACTCGCCGGTGGCGGCGTCGACGCCTTCGGCCTCGACGGTCAGCTTGTAGATGCCGGACTTGGTGAAGGCCCAGTTCAGGTGGCCGTGGCTGGCGGCCGCGACCTCCCAGGAGCCGGCGCCGTCGTTGGAGTCGAAGCGGACCTCGGGGTTGCCGAAGTCGTCCACGTTGTACAGGGCGACGTCGCCGCGGCCCACGGCGTCGTGGACGGTGAGGGTGACGCTGTCGCCGACGAGGTCGCCGAGGGCGATCTCCTCGGTGCCTATGCCGGCGAACAGGAGGCCTTCGACCTCGGTGTCGGGGAGGATCCAGGCATTGCTACCGGGCGCGCCGATGAAGTCGTACCCGGCCGGGACCGTGGTCTTGGCTTCGTTGTTGGCCTTGAGGAGGACCTCGCCGGGGGCGTATTCGGCGTCGGTCTCCTCGTCGTGGACGTGGAGCTCGAGCTCGCCCGCCTCGTAGGCGATGCCGATGACGTCGACGTGGCCCTCGGACAGGATCGTGTAGTCGGCCTCGGCGGCGGTCGCGGGGGCGGCGGTCATGGCGACGACGGCTGCGGCGGCAGCGGCTACGGCGGAGTGCTTCGCGATGGTTCGCAAGGGGGTTCCCTTCTCGGTGTTCAGATGGCGGTGAAGGTGACGAGCGCGGTGTAGGTACCGGACTCGACGTCGGTGGGCAGTTCCAACTGGAGGTCGGCGCCGAGCACGCAGGTGCCGTTGCCGGCCCCGGAGGCCGCGGCGGCGAGGATCTGCGAAGTGGCCAGGCCGGGGCCGCCGTCGAGGGCGCCCTCCACGGCCGGGCCCGGCGTGACCTGCTGGCTGGCGCCGGTGGAGACGACGCCGGGGAGCCAGCCGAGGTGGTTGCTGCTGAATCCGCCGTCGGCGCCGGTGAAGTCGGAGACCTGTGCGGCGGCGTTCCAGCCGGGGTCGGCGGAGCGGGTGTCGGTGACGGTGACCGGGCGCAGTTCGCCTTCGCTGGTCCAGCGGGTCGCGGTGTTGTCGAGCGCCATGGCCGGGAGGACCACGTCGCGGTCATCGGGGTCGACGCTGATGACCAGGCCGCCCGCGTCGGTGTCCAGACTCGCGGTGATGGTCTGGGTGTTCTCCAGCTCAGGATCGGGGTCGGGGTCCGGGTCGCCGCCGGGCCATTCGTCGACGACGAAGACGTACTGCGTCGGCGGGGAGGTGACGGCGGTGCCGTCCGCGAGGGTCGCCTGGGCCTGCCAGGTGAGGGTATAGACGCCGGGTTCGGTGAAGAACCAGTTGGCGTGCGCGTGAGAGCCGGCGCGGGTGGGGATCGCGTCGGGGAGACCGTCGGCGCTGTCGATGAGGGTGGTGTTGCCGCCGAAGTCGTCGAGCTGGAACATGTACAGGTCGCCGGGGCCTTCGACGCCGGTGAGGTTCAGCGAGAGCGCGTCGTCGCGGAGTTCGCCGCCTGCGATGCGGGCGGTGTCCCAGCCGGCGAAGAGGATGCCGCTCTTGTCGGTGTCGGGCAGCCACCACACGGTGTCGCCGGCGTTGAATCGGCCTTGGAGGCCGAGCCCGCTGACGTGTTCGGCCGTCAGCTCCGTCTCGGTCTCAGGGACGACGTGGAGGGCCACGTCGTCGGGGTCGCGGTAGACGGCGGTGGGGTCGTGGACCTTGCTGCCGTCCTTGATCTCGAGGGCGAGGGCGCCCTTGGCGAAGTCGGGGCTGAGCACGTCGACGTGGCCTTCAGCGAGGACCAGGCGGTCGTCGAGGCCAGGGTTGCCGGGGTCCGGGTCGGGATCGGGTTCGGAGGGCAGTTCGCCCACGTGCCAGTGGTAGTCGACGTTCTCGGAGGCGACCGGGGTGCCGTCGGCGAGGGTGCCGGTGATCTTCCACGTGAGGGTGTACGAGCCCTCCGCGGTGAAGGCCCACGCGGCGTGGACGTGGGAGTTGACGCCGACGGCGAGGGCGTCCGGGAGGCCGTCGCGGGAGTTGTAGAGGACCTGCGGCGAGCCGAAGTTGCTGAGGCTCCACAGGGCCAGGTCGCCGGGGCCGTCGACGCCGACCAGGGTCATCTGGATCCGGTCGTCCTCGAACTGCCCGGCCTTCAGCGGTTCGGTGCTCCAGCCGGGCCACAGCAGTTCGTGGTCCTGGGTGAAGGGCAGCAACCAGATCGGATCTCCGGGTTCGCCGAGGAAGTCGAGGATGCCGCCTTCGGGGATCGCCATCTCGGCCTGGGGCAGGACCTGGAAGAGGACGTCTTCGGGGTCGCGCTCCACGGTGACGTCCCCGGTGTCGTCGCTGACCCGCAGCTCGAGGCGGTCCCCTTCGAGGTAGGCCTTCATGGCGTCGGTGTGCCCGGCGGAGAGGACGACCCGGCCGTCGTGGGTCGGCTCGGCGGCGGCCGGGGCCGCCACGGTGGTCAGCAGGAGCGCCGCGGCGAGGGCGGCCGCCCGCGGCAGTGCTGGGGCGAGGGTCATCGGGGGTTCCTTCGCGGTTCAAGGACGGGGTCCCCCTCATGCTAACGGAAATCATTATCATTATCGAGTCCCATGTGACCGGAGATTTCGGTCGGTCGGGAACGGAGGCGTCTTCGCAGGCAGCGGCCCCGTCCGAAGTCGAGTGACGTTGAATACCGAGCACATGCGCATATGCGGACGCCGCTATCTGAACGGCCCCTGTCGCGCCCGGGCGGCGCGAACGGCCGCACCGCCGATGAGGCCGGAGGCAGTGCGACGACGAGCCGCGTCATGGCGGCGGATGACGGCCGCGCCGAGGCCGACAGCGGCGCCCGCCGCGTGAGGCGGCTCAGGCCCTGGTCGCGACCGTCTCCAGGTAGTCGACCGGGAGCGTGAACCAGGTGTCGGTGCGGCCGCGCTCGGCCAGGAGTTCGCGCAGCCGGGATTCGAGCTCCGGCCAGCGACCGGTCGGCTCGACGCCCGCGCGGATGGCGAGCCACGCGGGGTTGCCCCCGGTGAGCTCGGACATCGCCTGGTCCAGGTCCGCCCAGACCACGTTCACGGTGCGCACGGTGGATTCGAGTTCGACCGGCAGTCCCGCGAAGACCTCGCGGACGCTGTCGGCCCGCGCCCACCGGTGGACGGGGGCGCCGACGCCCTGGCCGGGCAGGTAGGCCCCGGCGAGCGGCCCCATGGCGCCGAAGGCGGACTCCGGCGTCCAGGCGAGGACGGCGATGCGACCGCCCGGTCGGCACACGCGGACGAGTTCGGCGGCCATGGCCTCGGGATCGGGCGCGAACATGCATCCGAACGCCGAGGCCACCAGGTCGAAGGCTTCGTCAGGCACCGGGAGCGCCGTCATGTCGGCTTCGATCCAGTCCACCGCGACACCGGCGGCCTCGGCTCGGGTCCGGGCCAGGTCGAGCAGGGCCGGGGCGGCGTCGAGACCGGTCACCCGGGCTCCGGCCCTCGCCGCGGCGATGGCGAGCGCGCCTGGGCCGCATGCGATGTCGAGCACGTCGAGGCCGGCGGCGGCGTGCGCTTCCGCGACCCGGGTGCTCGCCTCGGCCCAGCGGTCGCCGGCGGCGGCGTAGTCGCCGCGGCTCCACAGTGCTCCTGCGTCCATCGGTTCCCCTTCTCTGATGCGGCGGTCCCCACTCTATGCGCGGCGGCCGGTGTACACGGTGCGAATCTCCCAGTGGTGCAGGTCGTCCCGGTTGCCGAGCCAGTGGGAGTCGGCGGGGTCGAGCAGGGCCTGCCAGACGTCGCGGTCCTCGCCGTCGAGGAAGTCGCCGAACCACTCCACGCGCGCGGCGAGGCTGTCGAGGGCTTCGGTCAGGTCGCCGCCGGCGAGCGGGGCCGGGCGGTCGATGAACTCCGTGCGCGTCTCGATGTCGCGCAGCCCGGCCAGGCGCAGCGCCCTGGTCCAGCCGTACGGCATCGGGACGGCGCCGCGCTCGGCGTTCTCGGCCTCCATCCGCAGGCTTCCGGCGGTCTCGAGGCGGGCGTGCAGGCCCGGTCTGCCGAACCCGATGTCCCACGGGAGGATCCGCGCGCCCAGGCCGCCTTCGGCGACGGCCATGCGCCCGCCGGGCCGGAGGTTCGCGGCGAGCGCGTCGAGGGCCGCCTGCTGGTCGACGGCGTGGTGGACGACGTGCCCGGCCCACACCAGGTCGACCGGTCCCCCGAGCGCGTCGCGGATCGCCTCGGCTCCGGCGTCGAGGTCGGCGGTGCGGAAGTCGAGGTCGGCGCCGTGTTCGGCGGCGTAGGAGCGGGCGATGTCGAGCACGGCCGCGTCCGAGTCCACGGCGAGCACTGCGGCGCCCGGGCGGGCGGACTTGAGGGCCGCGGCCATGCCGCCCGCGCCGCAGCCGATGTCGGCCGCGCGGTCGTATCCGGCGACGGCGAACTCGGCGGCGAGGCGCCGGTCGCGTTCGGCGTTGCGGGCGGCGCTCTGCCGCAGCCAGCGCTCCTGTTCGCTGTAGTCGAGCGCGATCGGCGAACTCAATGGAGGCTCCCGGCGTGGGCGTGGGCGTGGTCGTGGTGGTCGAGGCCGTGGGCGGTCCACGGTTCGAACGGGTCGACCATGGGGGCCTGGTCCTCCCCCGAGCGCACGAGGCAGTCGCGAAGGGCGCGTTCGAGTTCGGCGTGGTTCAGGTCGGCGCCGATGAAGACGAGCTCCTGCCCCTGCTCCTCGTCGCGCGCCGCGAACGGGTCGAAGCGCGCCACGGCCCCGGCCTGGGACCACAGGCCGGTCACGGCCGGGCGGGTGGCGAGCCAGAAGAAGCCTTTGGAGCGCAGCACGTTCCCGAACCGACCGGAGTCCAGTTCGGACACCAGCTTCCACAGCCGCTCGGGGTGGAAACCGGCCGGGTCGCGGAAGAGCAGGCTGGAGATGCCGTACTCCTCGGTCTCGGGCACGTGCTCGCCGTTGATCTCCTTGGCCCAGCCCGGGGCCTCCTGGGCGCGGTCGAGGTCGAACAGGCCGGTGCCGAGCACGCGCCGCACGTCCACCTCGCCGTGGCTCGACCGCACGAGGCGCGCTTCGGGGTTCAGCCGCCGGAGGACGGCTTCGATCCTGTCGGCGTCGGCGGGCGCGACGAGGTCGGTCTTGTTGAGGACGATGACGTCCGCGAACTCGATCTGGTCGATGAGGAGGTCGGCGACGGTGCGGTCGTCGTCCTCGTACGCGTCGAGCCCGCGCGAGACGAGGTCGTCGCCGCGTTCGAGTTCGATGAGGACGTTCGCGGCGTCGACCACGGTCGCCATGGTGTCGAGCTCGGTGAGATCGGAGAGCAGGCCGTGCTCGAGCTCGCCGAAGGCGAAGGTGGCCGCCACCGGCATCGGCTCGGAGATGCCGCTCGACTCGATGAGGAGGTAGTCGAAGCGGCCTTCCCGGGCGAGCTTCGCGGCCTCGTCGAGGAGGTCGCCGCGCAGTGTGCAGCAGATGCAGCCGTTGCTCAGCTCGACCAGGCGCTCGTCGGTGCGGGAGAGGCTCCCGCCCTCCCGCACGAGGCCGGCGTCGATGTTGATCTCGCTCATGTCGTTGACGATGACGGCCACGCGCAGGCCCTCGCGGTTGCGCAGCACGTGGTTGAGCAGGGTGGTCTTTCCGGCGCCCAGGAACCCGGACAGCACGGTGACCGGCAGTCGCTTCACCGGGACTCCAATCATTATTGGAAATGATTATCAGTCTAACTGAAGCTGTCGGGCCGGATGTGAGCCACTTCCCCACGACCGCGTCCACCCTGCCTCACCAGGACCATCCCATTGCATTCGCCGAGAGGGAGCCGGCCGGGACTACGAGATCACGGCGGACGGCCTAGTCATCCGCGACCGCGGCCACCGGCCGCGCATGGCTGCCGGGGCCCCTCCCCGTCTGAGTCCGGCCATGGGTCAGCTCGCTTTGCAGCACGAGGGCCGCTGCGCCGATCGCTGCCGCGTCGGGGCCGTTGACCGACGGCGCCACCCGCACCGGGTGCGTCCGCCAGGCGGCGGTGCGGCGGTCCACCTCCTCCTGGATCACGGTCTGGTAGACGGAGCCCGCTTTCGCGAAGCTCGGACCGGCCAGGATGATCGCGTCCACGTCGAAGAGGAGGGTCATGGTGACGGCGGCGGCGCCGAGGTAGCGGGCCGACCGCTCGATCAGGTGACGTGCGTCCGGATCACCGGCGTCGGCTGCGGCCGCGATCCGCGCGAACTCGGTGAGGAAGTCGGCGCTGTCGGGGTCGGGCACCAGTCGCTCGGCCAGCGCGGGCATGGCCGCGGCCTGCCGGACCAGGGCTGACGGGCCGGCGTAGTTCTCCAGGCAGCCCACGTTGCCGCACGGGCACGGGTCGCCGTTGACGTCGATCGACATGTGTCCGAGTTCGACGCTGTTGGAGGAGCTGCCTCGGTACACGTCTCCGGCGACCACGACTCCGCCGCCGATCCCGCTGGCCATGTAGATGCAGCCGTAGGTGCTGCGTCGGTCGACCGCGCCCATCCAGTATTCGCCGATCGCGGCGGCCGCGGCGTCGTTGTCGAGGAGCACGGGCAGGCCGAGGCTCTGCGCGAGTCGCTCCGCGACCGGGTATTCGAGCCACGGCTCGGAGGGCTGCGGGCTCAAGAGCACCCCCGCGCGGCGGTCCTGCGGGCCGTAGCTGACCAGCCCGGCCCCCAGCACCCGGTCGCGGTCGACGGCGGCCATGGCGAGCAGGGCGTCCACCTGCGAGGCGATCATCGGCAGGGCCTGGTCCGGCGGCATCGACGCCACCCCGCGGAACGACGTTCGGGCCACCGGCCGGCCGGCCAGGTCGACGATGACGATGACGCAGACGTTGCGCTCCATCTGGACGCCGACGCTGTAGCGGGCCCGGGGGTCGAGCTGCACCAGCGTGCGCGGCTTGCCGCCGGTCGGCGCGCCTCGGCCGGCCTCGACGACCAGTCCGTCGTCGATGAGCTCCCGCACGAGCTCGGAGATCGTGGCACCGGTGAGTCCGGTCGCCGCCGCGAGCTCCACTCGGCTGATCGTGCGGGACGCACGGATGGCGTCCAGGATCTTGCCTCTGGTCCTCGATCTGCTCGTCCACGTCGGCCTGAGCGCCACGCGTGCTCCCTTCGCTGGTTTGCAAAGCCGCCTTGCTTACCCGGCTGCCTGCCCGTTCGCCCGAGCGGCCGGACGATGCCCCTAAGCATAGATTCATCTACATTCTTGACTTTCTTCGGCTGCCTAACTAAGGTGAGTACGGAAGCGCTCCCACACATCCCTCACGAGCAAAGGAGCTGTGATGCGACATCGTCAGACACTGTTGGTCGCCGGCGCCGTCGGCGCACTGGTACTGGGCGGCTTGGCGACGGCGACCCTTCCCGCATCGGCGGCCGCCTCGGGCTGCGCGGTTACCTATACCGTGCAGAGCGAGTGGCCGGGCGGGTTCCGCGCCGACCTGGACGTCACCAACCTCGGCGACGCCATGTCCGACTGGACCTTGACCTTCGACTTCCCGGACGTCGGCCAGCAGGTCACCCAGGGCTGGAGCGCCGTGTGGACCCAATCCGGCACCGGCGTCTCCGCCGCCAGCATGAGCTGGAACGGGTCGCTGGACACCGACGCCTCCACCTCGATCGGGTTCGTCGGCACCTGGCGCGATGCCAACCCCGAGCCGGAGTCCTTCTCGCTCAACGGCATACCCTGCACCGGCTCGACGACGCCCACCGGGGGTCCGACCACCACCCCGACCGAGGACCCGACCACCACCCCGCCGGACGGTCCGGCGCCGCAGCTCAGCGTCTCCGGCAACCAGATCGTCACCGAGGACGGCGAGCCGTACCGGCTGCTCGGTGTGGACCGGTCCTCCGCCGAGTTCGCGTGCGTCCAGGGCAAGGGCCTGTTCGACTCCGGCCCGGTCGACCAGGCGTCCGTCGACGCCATGAAGACCTGGAACATCCACGCCGTGCGCCTCCCGCTCAACGAGGAGTGCTGGCTCGGCCTCAACGGCTCCCCCAGCGGCGCCGCCTACCAGCAAGGCATCAAGGACTACGTCGATCTCCTGGTCGCCAACGGCATCAACGTCATCCTCGACCTGCACTGGACCTGGGGCGCCTACACCACCGGCCCGGACTGGCATTGCACCGATGTGCACGCCACCTGCCAGAAGCCGATGCCCGACGCGCAGTACGCCCCGCAGTTCTGGGCCGGCGTCGCCGAGACCTTCAAGGGCAACGACGCCGTCGTCTTCGACCTGTTCAACGAGCCGTACCCGGACATGGCCAGCGACTGGGACAAGACGCTGGGCTGGCAGTGCCTGCGCGACGGCGGCACCTGCGCCGGCATCGGATACGAGGTGGCCGGCATGCAGGACCTCGTCGACGCGGTCCGCAGCACCGGCGCCACGAACATCCTCATGGTCAGCGGACTCGAGTGGACCAACGACATGCGGGAATGGCTGGCCTACATGCCGGAGGACCCGCTGAACAACATCGCCGCGTCCTGGCATTCGTACAGCTTCAACCGCTGCGTGACCGCGTCCTGCTGGGACGCCGAGATCGCCCCACTGATGCAGGAGGTGCCGGTCGTGCTCGGCGAGTTCGGCCAGGACGACTGCGGCTTCGACTACATGCAGGAGCTGGTGAACTGGGCCGACGCGAACGGCATGGGCTACCTGGCCTGGACCTGGAACCCGTGGGGCTGCACCACCGGCGCGGTCCTCATCAAGGACTGGTCCGGAATCCCGGAACCCGGCGTCGGCGAGGGCTACCGGGACCACCTGCTCACGCAGAGCCCCTACCTGTGACCCTGAGTCCTGCGTGAGGCCTCCTGTCGAGTTCCATTGTGCCTCAGCAGACCTCGGCAGGAGGCGTCAAGACCGAAGACGGCCGAGCCGATCGGGACGGCGTAGTCGTTGAGCAGGTCCGCGTCCGACAGCCGCTGCTGGATGGCGAGGAACTGCTCGGCATCGGCCTGGTAGGCGATGAACACCAGGCCCGTGTCGGGCAGCCCCTCGGCGGTCGGGCCCTCGTCGTAGTCGAACGAGCGCCGCAGCATGACCTCGCCGCCTTCGGCGGCACGGCGGATGTGGGCGTTGAAGCTCACGCGCCGGTCCGGGCGGCCTCCGGCCGAATTGCTTGCCACGGCATCACACGAAATCGGCCGACGGCGACGGACCGGCCCCTTGTCCAACCAGGTCTGGCTGCCACAAGCCTCCGCCGGTCGGGGAAGCGCACTCAGGAGGCGGGGTCCGCAGATCGACTGGGCGATACGGCTCTCCAGATCGCGACCGCGATCGCAGTCGCGGCCAGGAGCGGGAGCACGAGCGCTCCAGCGATGCCAGGGTAGCCGAAGAGGGCCAGTCCGGCCCCGCCGAGGCTCGCGCCGGCGAAGGTGCCCAGGCTCATCCCGGCGGCGTTGACGCTCAACGCGGCCGAGCGCACCGGCCCGCCGCGGCGGACGATGAGCGCGGTGATCGCCGCCGCCGTGACCGCGTGGCCCGCGGACTGGAGCGCGGTCCCCGCGATCGCGGGGACCAGTGAGGGCGCGGCGAAGAGGAGGACGAGGCCAGCGGTCGCCGCCAGGACACCGCCCAACAGAGCGAGAGCGACCTGATGCGGGTCCTCGGTGCGGCCGATCCACCTGCCGCCGAAGTAGTTGCCGAGGAAGAACGAGAGGCCGCTGACAGTCCATACCAGCGTGAACAGGGCGGCGTCAAGGCCGAAGGCGTGGTCGTACCAGGCGGCCATGTAAGCCAGGCAGCCCATGAGGGCGGCGGTGCGGAACGAGGCGGCCGAGATGAGCGCCAAGAGGATCCGCCTGCCGGCGATCTGCCGGAATGCGTCGCGGTAGCCCGGCGGCCGCTCGGAGCCGCCGGTGTGCCGGTGCGGATCGGGTCGCAGGGCGAAGCCGATCGCCAGGACCGTGGCGAGGGCCGCGGTCATGACCAGGGCACCGCGCCAGCCGGTCTGCGCCGCGACGACGCCGATCACCGGTCCGGCGGCGACGGCCGCGAGGGCCTGGGTCGCGGAGACGAGGGTGGCGGCCCGCCCGGAGGTCGCGGCATCGTCGTACCGGTCCGCGGCCGCCGCCAAGAGCGCGGGAGTCAGGAGTGCCGTGGAGGAGCCGATCGCGGCGCAGAAGACGACCAGCGCGGGGAAGCTGCCGTGGAGTGCCGTCAGCGAACCGGCGGCGAGGATGCCCAGTGCGACCGCGCCGACGCGCCGTTTCGCGAAGCGCTCCAGCAGCGGTGCGGCAGTGACGCCGACGGCGAGCGCGGTGATGCCGCCGAGGCCCCGCAGGGCCCCGACGGCGGCCACGTCGCCGCCCGCGTCACGGGCGATGGGCACCAGGAACGTCGAGTAGACCGTGAACGGGAGGAGGCTGACGGCCGAGGCCAGCAGCAGCGGCCACAGCTCGGCCCACAGCCGCGCCTCGCTCGGAGGCGCGGTGTCCTGGCGCAGCGCGGTCACTGGATCGAGTTCAGGTACTCGGAGAAGGCCTCCATGCCGTCGATGACGCGGGGGCCGGAGATGGCCTCGTTGTAGTCGAGGATGAAGAAGCGGTCGTTCACCACGGCCGGCAGGTCCTTCGTGTTCGGGTTGGTCTTGAGGAACTCGATCTTCTCCTCGGCGGGCTGGTCCTGGTAGTCGAGGATGGCGATCACGTCGGGCTGGGATTCCACGACGGACTCCCAGCCGACCTGGGTCCAGCGCTCATCGAGGTCGGCGAAGACGTTGACGGCGCCGGCCTTGGTGAAGATGTCGTTGGGCGGCACCTGGTTCCCGGCGGTGTAGGGCTGGTCGGTGCCGGAGTCGTAGAGGAAGACCTTGAGCGGTTCGCCCTCGGGGGCGGCGGCTTCGACGGCGGCGACGCGTTCCCTGTAATCGGCGACGACTTCGGCGGCCTTGTCTTCGACGCCGAAGATCTGCCCGAGGCGTTCGAGGTCGGTGTACAGGCCCTCGAGCGGGGAGGTCTCCTCGGGGAACTCGGGGTAGTTGAAGCACGATTCGGTGTGCATGAAGCTCTGGATGCCCAGGCCGTCGAGGATCTCGGGGGTGATGCCGCGTTCGTCGCTGAACCCGGAGTTCCATCCGGCGACGACGAAGTCGGCTCCGGCGTCGACGACCAGTTCGCGGTTGAGCAGGTCGTCGCCGAGGAATTCGAGTTCGGCGTACTCGGCGGCGTACGGGGACTCCTCGACCGGCGGGTTGGCCGGGGGCATGACGTAGCCCTTGATGTGGTCGGCGAGGCCGAGGACGAGCATCTTGTCGGTGCTGCCGGCTTCATAGGTGACCGCGTTCTGCGGGGTGGTGTACTGGACGGCTTCGCCGCAGCGGTTGACGGTGACCGTGGCGGCGTCGCCGCCGCCTTCGACTTCGGCGCCGCAGGCGGCGAGGGCCGCTGCGAGGGTGACGGTCAAGCCAGCGGTGAGGGCGGTGCGGGTGTTCACTTCGGGATTCCTTCCATTGGGGACGATGTGGGGAGGCCGAGGAGGACCTGCGGACGGCCGGTGTGCGGATGGGGCACGATCTCGGCGTCGACGCCGAAGACCTCGCGCAGCAGCTCGGCGGTCAGCACCTCGTGCGGAGTGCCGACCGCGGCGAGCGCGCCGCCTTGCAGGACGGCGATCCGGTCGCACACGGCCGCAGCCAGGTTGAGGTCGTGGAGAACGACCAGGACCGTGACGTCGGCGGCGGCGATGAGGGAGAGCAGGCCGAGCTGGTGGCGCAGGTCGAGGTGGTTGGTGGGCTCGTCGAGGACGAGGATCCGCGGCTCCTGGACGAGGGCGCGGGCGAGCAGGACCCGCTGCATCTCGCCGCCGGAGAGGGTGAGCGCGCCCCGGTCGGCGAGGTGGGCGACGTCCACGCGGGCCATGGCGTCGCGGCAGAGCGCGAGCTCGTCCGGACTGAGCCGCCCGCCGCGGGGGTGGTGCGGGTGGCGGCCCATCGCGACGATCTCGGCGACGGTGAAGTCGAGGTAGGTGTGGTGCTGCTGGGTGAGGGCGGCGACGGTGCGGGCGGCGTCGCGGCGGTGCATGGCCCACAGGTCCGCGCCGTCCACGAGGATCGCGCCGCTCTCGGGCGACAGGGCGCGGTAGACGGCCCGCAGCGCGGTGGTCTTGCCGGACCCGTTGGGGCCCAACAGGCCGACTACGCTGCCGCTGGGGACGTCGAGGGTGAGGTCGTGGACGATGCGGACGCCGTCCAGGGCGACGTTCAGCCCGTCGAGACGCAGGTCCATGTCAGCTCCCTCCGAACAGGTAGGCGCGGCGGCGCAGCATGTAGACGAAGACCGGGACGCCGATGAGGGCGGTGACCGCGCCGACCGGGATCTCGCGCGGCGCGACCAGCGTGCGCGAGGCCAGGTCGATCCAGACCATCAGCAGTGCCCCCGCGAGGGGCGCGACCGCGAGCACGCGTGCGTGCGAGGCGCCGACCCAGATGCGGATCAGGTGCGGCACGACCAGGCCGACGAAGCCGATCGCGCCGGAGACGGCGACCATCGCGCCGGTGACGACCGAGGTGAGCACGAGGAGCCATCGCAGTTCGCGGCCGGTGTCGACGCCGAGGCTGGCGGCGGCCTCGTCGCCGAGGGAGAGCACGTCGAGCCGTCCGGCCCGGAAGGCCAGGATCGCGATGCCCGCCGCGACGGCGACCGCGACTACAGGAAGCGTCGCCCAGGACGCGGCCCCGAATCCGCCCATGGTCCAGAACAGGACGGTGCTGGCGGCTTCGGCGTTCGGCGCGAAGTAGACGATGACGCTCGTGGCCGCCTGGAACGCGAAGGACATGGCGACGCCGACGAGCACCAGCCGCAGCGGGCTGAGGACCGAGGCGCGGGCGGCGGCGAGGTAGACGACGGCGCAGGCGACGAGCCCGCCCAGGAACGCTCCCGTGGAGACCGCGTAGATGCCAAGGGCCCCGAGGCCGCCCCAGACGCCGACCGAGACCGCACCGGTGGCGGCTCCGGCGGAGACGCCGAGAAGGTAGGGCTCGGCGAGCGCGTTGCGGACCATCGCCTGCACGGCGACGCCCATCGCGCCCAGACCCGCGCCGACCACGGCCGCGAGCAGCACGCGCGGGGTTCGGATCTGCCAGATGATCTGGTACCGGCTCACCTCGTCGGCCGGGATCGTGCCGCCGGTGAGCGCCGCCCACAAGTACCCGGCGGTGTCGGCCGGGGCGATCGAGGCCGGACCGGCGCCGATCGCGACCAGGGCCGACGCGACGAGCAGGGCTGCCAGGCCGATCGCCACGAGTCCGACCCGCAGCGTGCGCCCGGCGCGGCGAATCGTTTCAGGGTGCGCGCGGGCGTCGAGTCGGGGCATGGGGGTCCTTCCGGCTGAGGGCGATCGAGGAAAGAATAATGACAACCATTCCTGATAATGGGTGGGGCTGCCGAGAGTGTGAGCCGCCTTTCGCTTACGGGCAGCGGACTCGTATGAATCGGGCATCGGGTCCCGGAGCGGTCGTGACCACTGCACGATGGACCCCGCGGCCGGGCGTCGCAGGTGTAGGCGACCATCAGGGCCTGTCGAGATTGAGGAGCGGCGTTGAACGACCGATCGAGGCGCTTCGCGGGCCTGTCTCCCGAGCGCATCGTGGACGCGGCGATGGAGCTGACCGAGGGGCGGGGACTCCACACGTGGTCGATCCGCGACCTGGCGAAGCGGCTCGACGTGGTGCCGTCGGTGATCTACCACCACGTCGGGGGCAAGGACGAGCTGTGCCGCCAGGTCGCCGGACGCGTGACCGCGCAGATGCGGCGGCCTGACCCGGCGCTGGCATGGCAGGACTGGTTCCGGGCGCTGCTGTTCCCCGCTCGAGCGATCCTGAGCCCGTATCCGGGCGTGGCGATGTGGCTCATGATGCACGGCCCGACCTTCGAGCACCTGACGCCGATCATCGACGACGGCATCGCCGCATTGAAGCGCGCCGGGTTCGGCGAGCAGACGGGCCTGGCCTACGCCGCGATCCTCAACAGCGCCGTGCTCACGGTCGCCGCCGCCGACGAGCGGCTCGTGCACGCCGACGACGGCTCGCGGGACCACGCCCAGATCGTCCGCGACTTCGAGCGGATCGGCGCCGAAAGCCCCGGCGTCCAGGTTCTGACCGAGCTGACCGCGGGCTTCACCTCCCGGTCGGATGCCGGTGACGAGTACTACCGGTTCGTCATCGAGACCGTCTTGGCGGGCCTGGAGCGGTTCACGCGGGAGGCGTGAGCGCCTGCGACGGTTCGGCACGGAACCGCGGGTGCATGGAGAGGAACACGGCGAGGGCAACCAGGATCGCGGTCGCGACGATCACGGGCAGGGCCGGAGCGATCGCATAGAGCGCGGTGCCGGCGGTGGGGGCGATCACGAAGGTCAGGCCGGTGGTGGCGCTGGTGAGTCCGGCCAGGCCGCCCTGCTCTTCGCGGCTCACCAGGAGCGTGGGCCCGGCCGTGTAGCCGGGCATCGCCGTGCCCATGCCGAGGCCGGCGACCAGCATCGAGCCCAGCATGCCGGGCAGTCCGAGGTCGGGGATGAGCAGCGCGAACCCGAGCGCCGCGACGACGGTGCCGACGCGCAGGAGCGTGCGCGGCGTCCAGCCGCTCTTGGGGACGATGACGGCTTGCGCCGCGACGAGCCCCAGTCCCGCGGCCAGCAGCGCGCCGCCGGTGGTCAGGCCTGTGGCCTCGGCGCCGAGGTCCAAGCGGTCCTGGATGAGGAAGCCGATGAGGATCTGGATGAAGCCGAGCGCGGTGAACATGGTGAACCCGGCCAGCAGGAACGGCCAGACCCGCGTGTCGAACGGACTGACGCTCGCGGGCTTCTCGATGAGCTCGTGCTGTGGTTCGCGGCGCAGCCGCAGGGCGAGGAACGCCAGCGCCACGGCCAGAATGACGGGGACGGCGATGAGCGGCACGATGAGCCCGAAGGCCGCCAGCGCGCCGCCGACGACGGCCCCGGCGATCATGGCGATGCCCTGGACGGCCCCGACGCCGGCCATGCCCTTGACGCGGGCGGCCTCGTCGGTGGTGACGTCGGCGATGTACGCCTGCGCGGTCGTCGGAACCGCCGAGATCGCGGTGCCGAACCCGATGCCGCGCAGGAGCAAGAACAGTCCGAAGAGGAGCGTGCCAGTGACGACGCCGCGCATGCCGAGCCAGGAGACGAAGGCGAACAGAGCGGTCGCGCAGGCCGCGAGCGTGAACGCTGCCACGAGCACCGGTTTGCGGCCCTGCGACTGTGAACGCCGGCCCCACACCTGGCTGGTGGCGACCATCATGGCCGCCGCAACGCTGATGGTCAGCCCGATCTGCCATTCGGCGAGGCCGACTTCGCGCGCGAGCGGCGCGATGATCGGATTGAGCGTCATCTGGGCGAGGTAGACGAGGAACACCGCGCCGAGCACCAGGCGGACCTGAGGCTGGGCGGATACAGGAGGAGCCGGGACGGTGTCGGTCATGGGGTTCGGTCCCTGTTCGTTGGGGCGCTGTTCGTTGGGTCGCTGTTCGTTGGGCCTCGGTCGGGGCGCCGCAGTGTGAGGCGGCGGTCGGCGGCGAGGTCGAGAAGGTCGTCATCGTGGCTGATGAGCAGTACCACCGCGCCGTCGGCGGCGGTGCGGCGGATCTGGTCGGCGATGGAACGGAGGTGGCGGCGGTCCACTCCGGAGCTGGGTTCGTCGAAGATCACGACGCGTCGGGCGGCGGCGCGCACGGTCGCGATGACGAGCCGCTGCTGCTGGCCGCCGGACAGGGACAGAGGGTGCCGGTCGGCGAGCTGCGCGAGGTCGAGGTCGGACATGGCCGCCTCGCCGTCGCCGTCCCCGGCGGCGTCGATCTCGGCGCGGACGCTGTCGGTGAAGAGCTGGCGCTGCACGTCCTGCATGACGATCGCGGCGGTCCGCTGCCGGGCGCGGCGCGGCAGCGGCTTCCCGCCGAGCCGCACCTGTCCGGTGGACCGCTGGAGGCCGGCGACGATCCGGGCCAGTGTGGACTTGCCGGCGCCGTTGGCGCCGCTGACCGCGGTGACGGCGCCGGCCGCGAACGACGCGTAGTCGAGGTCGAGGACGGTGCGCCCGCCGAGGCGGCACTTGACGCCGACGAGTTCGAGGCCGCTGGAGTCCGTCTGCGCGGGCGCACCGTCGAGAGCGCTGTCAACCACGCTCGCACCCTCGGCCGCCGCGGGTTTGAGCACCGGTACGGCCACCCGGCCGCGGAGTCCTTCGCGCGCAAGGGCTTCGTCGGTGAGGGCGTTGAACTCGGCGGCCGTCCATTCGGTGTCGATCGCGCCCTCGCGCATGACGACGATCCGGTCGGCCAGGTGCTGGAGGTAGCGCAGCCGGTGCTCCGCGACGACCACCGTGGTGCCCCGGGCGCGCAGCTCCCCCAAGACGGCGCGCAGCCGGTCCACGGCGTCGGCGGACAGGTTGGCGCTGGGCTCGTCGAGCAGCAGGACCCGCGGGCCGTGAGCCGTGGCGGCGGCGATGGCGACCTGCTGCTGCTGGCCGCCGGAGAGGCGCTGGAGCGACTGGTCGAGCGGGACCCATGCGGACAGTGCCGAGAGTGCGCCGTCGACGCGGGCGCGGATGTCGCCGGGCGGGAAGCCGAACTGCTCCATCGCGAAGGCGACCTCTGCTTCGGCGGTGTCGGTGAAGAACTGGCGGCGCGGGTGCTGGAGGACCGTCCCGGTGACGGCGCCGAGTTCGTCCAGGCGCGCCTCGGCGGTGGTCAGGCCGGCGACGCGGACGGTGCCGGAGAGGGTGCCGTCTTCGTGGAAGTGCGGGATGAGGCCGTTCATGAGCCGCAGCGCCGTCGACTTGCCGGAGCCGCTGGCGCCGCACAGGACGACGAACTCGCCCGGTCTGATGTGGAGGTCAAGATTGCGCAGGCTCGGTTGCGCGGCATGCGGGTACGTCCAGGAGACGCCTTCGAGTTCGATCATGTCAGCGGCTGGGGCAGCAGGAGGGCGGCGGCCGCCAGCGCGGCGGTGCCGAGGACGAGGACGGCGTCGGCCGGGCCGAACCGGGGCGGGTGCAGGGCGGTCGGGGTGCGGGGCGAGCCGAATCCGCGCAGGACGGCGGCTGCGGAGAGGTCTTCGCTGGCGCGGAGGCTGGCGGCGATGAGGGGCACGGTGAACCGCTCGACGCTGAGCAGCGGGTGGCGGAGGAACCCGCCGACGCCGGCGAGGCCGCGCAGCCGCATCGCGTCCAGGACCGCGGCCGCCTCGGCGGCGACGACGGGGAAGAAGCGGAGCATGACCGCGAGGGTGACCGCGACGGGCCGCGGTGTGTTCCACGCGCGCAAGGCGAAGCCGAGGGCGGTCGGCGTGGTGGTGGCGATGAGGTGCATGCCGACGCCGGCCGCGGCGGTGAAGCGGATCAGGTAGGCGCACGCGAGCGAGGCGACCGCGGTGACCGGGTTCGCCCACCACTCCGGCAGCAGCCAGCCGACGGCCCACATCGCGGCGGCCGCGGCCGTCAGCGATGCGGCGCGCGCCCAGGCCCGCTCCCAGAGGGCGAGGCCGACCGCGAGTGCCAGTGCGGCGGGCACGAACCGGAGGCCGCCTGGGCCCATGACGGCCGCGCTCGCCGCGATGACGAGGAGCGCCTTCGTGCGGGGGTCGAGCCCCGGCGACCGGACGGCGGTCGCCGGGGCCGCGACCTCAGCGAGTGCCGGCGCGGACATGGTGTTCGGAGGTGTTCACGCCAGGCCCGCCTTGGTGAAGTGCTTCTTGAGCAGGAACGCGCCCAGGAGGCCGCCGAGGAGGCCGCAGACCAGTGTGGAGCCGCTGTAGGCCCAGAGGACGGTGACGGACACGGTGCGGTCGAAGGCCTCGACGTACTCCGGTCCCATCGCCCGCATGCCCGGCGAGTCGAGGTACGCGGCGCGGTCGAGCAGCAGCGGGACCATCGGGCCGATGAACCACAGGGAGAACAGCGCGTGCGCCCAGATTGCGGCCCAGCGCGACCGGTACCTGCCGAGGCGCAGGGCCGCTTCGGCGGCGAGCGCGGCGGCGACGGTGACGAGGGTGCTGATCCAGGGGTGTCCGGTGACGAGGAACAGGAGGCCGATGACGAGGCCGAAGAGGGCCGCCATGCCGGCGTGGCGGACGCGGGTGAGGAACAGCATGTAGGGGATGCCGGCGGCGATGACGCTGAGGGGCAGGGTGAGGAGCATGACGAGGGGGCTGACGATGCCGAGCATCGCGATCGCGAAGACGATCACGAAGTAGAGCACCGCGAACAGCGCCACGTTGAGCAGGTCGCGGGCGGAGAACCGCGTCCGGCGCGGGGCCGCGGCGGTCGAGGGCTCGGCGGACGTGTTCTCGGGCGGTGCGGCGACGGGCCGGTCGCTCATTTCGGTTCCTTTCGGGGCAAGGGATCGGATGGTCGGGGGTCAGCGGGTCGGGGTGAGCTGCCAGCCGGTGGCGTCGACGCGTTCGCGCCAGTATCGGGCGTAGGCGCCGTCGGCGGCGAGGAGTTCGGCGTGGGTGCCGGATTCGCGGATGCCGCCTTCGCCGTCGAGCATGAGGATCTGGTCGGCGGTCATGATCGTCTGGAGGCGGTGGGCGACGACGATCATGGTGCGGCCTTCGCGGGCGGCGTCGATCGCGTCGCCGATGGCGATCTCGTTGCCGATGTCGAGCGCGGAGGTGGCCTCGTCCAGGAGCACGATCGGGGCGTCCTTGAGGAGGGCGCGGGCGATGGAGACGCGCTGGCGCTCACCGCCGGAGAGGTTGGAGCCGCCTTCGCCGACGCGGGCGTCCCAGCCGTCGGGCAGGCGGTCGGCGATCTCGTCGACCCGCGCGCGGGTGGCGGCGGCGATGACCTCGTCGCGGCTGAGGGCCGGGTTGCCGATCCAGACGTTGTTCAGGATGGTGTCGTCGAAGAGGTAGACGTCCTGGAAGACGGGGGCGACGGCGGCCTCGACGGCGGCGGTGCCGAGTTCGGGGACGGGGACGCCGCCGATGCGGACGGTGCCGCGCTCGGGATCGTAGAAGCGGGCGACGAGCTTGGTGACGGTGGTCTTGCCGGAGCCGGACGGGCCGACGATCGCGGTCATCCGTCCTGAAGGGGCCGTGAAGGACAGGTCCCGCAGCACGGGGTCGGCGCCGTAGCCGAAGGTGACGTCCTCGAATGCGATGGACCAGTCCTGCGGTTCCCGCGGCCGTGCCGGTTCGGGGAGCGGTTCGAGGGCGAGGAGTTCGTCGAGCTGGCCCAGCGCGGTGTTCGCGATCGCGACGCCGCCGCCGAGCGCGCCGGAGTTGGCGATCGGCTCGGTGAAGCGCACCCCGAGGACGAGCAGCGCGATGAACGTCGCCGGTTCGAGCGAGCCGCCGACGGCGAGGTAGGCGCCGAGCACGATGACGACGGTGAGGGCGAGCTGGACGACGCCGGTGAAGGTCGCGATCCCGGCGCCGCCGGTGACGAGCAGGCCGCGGTAGGCGCGGTGCTGGCGCTGGAGCGCGTCCTCGACGAGCCGGTCGGCGATCGAGCCGTCGGCGGCGGTGCGGAGCGCGGGCTGGGCGCGGGCGAACTCGATGACCCGGTTGGAGGTCTCGGCGACCGCGGCGGCGTGCTCGGCGTCGTCGCGTTCCATGCCGCGGCGCAGCCACCGGAACACCAGCCACATCACGGGGACCGTGGCGGTCATGGCGAGTGCGAGTCGCCAGTCGAAGAGGTACATGCCCGCCAGGACGGTGCCGGGGGTGATGAACCCGGCGAGGATGAGGCGCAGGACCGCGTACGGGGCCGAGGCGGCGAACATCGCGCCGTGCGTGGCGAGCTGGGTCGTCTGCCCGGAGCGGTCGGTGGCGTACCAGGCGATCGGCAGTTCGACGAGCCGGTCGCCGAGGCGGGTGAGCAGGGAGTCGAGCACCGCGGTGCTGGCCCGCATGCCGATCTGGCTGGCGGTCCAGTGCGCGGCCGCGCAGGCGGCGGCGGTCGCGGCCAGCGCGAGGAGCCAGGTGCGGGCCGCCGCGGTGTCGCCGGTGAACAGGGCCTGGAGCAGCGGCACGAGCATGAGGAACACGACGCCTTGGAGGACGGCGGTCGCGACGATGAACGCGAGTTCGGCGATGAGCAGTCGCCGCGCCTTCGGGGTGGAGTGGTGCAGCAGGCGGCGGATCATCCTCGGGCTCCTTCCGGGAGTGAGCGGGCGTGGTTGGCCCGGTAGTCGGCCCACATGCGGGCGTAGCGGCCCTGGCGGGCGAGCAGTTCGGCGTGAGTGCCGCGTTCGGCGATGCGGCCGCCGTCGAGGACCAGGATCTGGTCGGCGCCGGTGACGGTGTGGAGGCGGTGGGCGATGACGAGGACCGTGCGGTCGGCCGCGAGTGCGCTGAGCGCGTACTGGATCGCGGCTTCGGAATCAGGGTCGGCGAACGCGGTGGCCTCGTCGAGGACGAGGACGGGCGGGTCGGCCAGGAGCGCCCGGGCGATGGTGACGCGCTGGGCCTCGCCGCCGGAGAGGTTCGCGTCCTCCCCGACCACCGAGTCGTAGCCGCGGGGGAACCGCATGATCCGGTCGTGGATCTGCGCGGCCCGGGCGGCCCGCTCGATCTGCTCGTCGGCGGCGTCGGGGCGGGTGAGGCGGATGTTGTCGCGCAGGCTCGCGCGCAGGAGCTGCACGTCCTGGAACACGAACCCGACGCGGCGGTACAGGTCGGCAGAGGCGGTGTCGCGGACGTCGGCGCCGCCGATGGCGACCTCGCCGGCGGTGGCGTCGTAGAAGCGGGGCACGAGTTTCGCGAGGGTGGACTTGCCGGAGCCGGAGGCGCCGACGAGGGCGGTGACCGTGCCGGGGCGGCAGGTCGCCGTGATGTCGTGGAGGACGCGGTGCTCGCCGTCGTAGCTGAACGCGACCCGGTCGAGGCCGACGTCGGCGCCCGCGGGCTCCTGCGGCGAATCGGGCTGCGGGACCGGCGGGAGGGCGAGGAAGTCCGCAAGGGATGCTTGGGCCTTGGTCGCGTTGCGGAGGAACTGCGCGGAGGAGCCGAGCTTCATCAGGGGGCCGGAGAGGCCGAGTCCGAGGAGGACGCCGGGGAGGACGTCGATCGGGGCCGCGCCGGCCTCGACGAGCCAGAGGCCGACGGCGAGCAGCCAGGCCAGGACCACCGCGGGCGAGGTGGCGACCTCGATGGCGGTGAACCAGAGTGCGGTGTCGCGGGTCCACTGGCCGATGAAGTCGACGTACTCGCGCATCGCCTCGCGGTAGCGGCGGTGGCTGCGGCCGAGCTGCCCGAACCGCTTGACGACGGCGATGCCGTGCACGAACTCGACCGTGGCGCCCGAGAGGCGGGTCGTGGCCTGGTCGTATCGGCGGTACTGCTCGGCCCCGCCGCGCATCATCATGGCGTACAGCACGATCGTGACCACGAGCGGCAGCAGCGCCGCGAGGGCGATGCGCCACTCGACGGCGAACAGGTAGACGAGTCCGATCACCGGGACCGCGACGGCGGTGATGACGTCCTGGATCGTGTGGGCCACGAGCTGGTGGAGGGCGGTCACGTCGTTCTCGACGAGCTTGCGGACCGTCCCGGAGCTGCGGGCGTCGAACCAGCCGAGGGGCAGGCGCTGCAAGTGCCGGATGATCCTGCGCCGCAACGAGAGCTGGAGTTCGGCGTCGGCGAAGTGGCTGACGGCCCCGGAGGCGAACGCCGCACCGAAGCCGGCGAAGAGCGCAATGACCGCGATCACCACGATCGTCCACACTCGACCCGTGTCGACGGCTTCGCCGTCGAGCGCCGGCAGCAGGGTCCGCGCGAGCTCGACCACGGCGATGAACGGGACCACGCTGCTGACCGCACCGACGACGCTCAGTGCCACGATCGCGGCGAGACTGCCCCGGACCGGCGCGAAGAAACCCTCCGCGTCCGCCTGCTCCGACGTCGTTCCCATCCACCTGACCTCTCGGGCTCGCCGGCGACCGCGACAGCCGTCACGGCACCACCTAATTGAAAATGACTTCCATACTATAGAACAGCGTTCTATCAGCTGCAAATCAAGATGAGAGCCCTATTTCAAGCGCCGGAGCCCCCCGGTGCGGCAGGTCGGGGTGCACGGCTGCTCCTTACGGTTCAGTGGTCATGACTTCACCGCGCCGGCGGTCAGTCCGGAGACGAGCTGCTTGCGCAGCAGGATGAACACGGCGATGGCGGGGACGGCGGCGAGGATCGAGCCGGCCAGGACGAGGTCGTACTGGCGGCCTTCGGCGCCGAACAGGGCCTGGAGGCCGAGCGGGACGGTGTAGAACTCCGGTTCGGACACGATGACCAGCGGCCACAGCAGGTTGTTGTAGGCGCCCAGGAAGCTCCAGACCGCGAGCGCGCCGAGCGCCGGCCGCAGGAGCGGGAGCACGATCGTCCAGAAGGTCCGGAACTCCGAGCATCCGTCGATGCGGGCGGCGTCGAGGATCTCGTCGGGGATGGACTGCTCGGCGTACTGGCGCATCATGAAGATCCCGAACGCCGGGGCGACCCACGGGACGATCAGCGCGAACAGCGGGTGCGCGAGGCCGAGTTCGGCGACGAGGATGAACAGCGGCACGACGATGACCGCGAAGGGGATCGCGAGCGAGGAGAACATGACGTCGAACAGCAGCCGCTTGCCGCGGAACTCGTACTTGGCGAACCCGAAGCCGGCGAGCGAGCACAGGAAGACGACGGCGGCGGTGCTCACCAGCGCCACACCGGTGCTCATGAGCGTCCAGCTCCAGAACGGCTGCGCCGCGAGCAGGTTGGCGTAGTTGGCCGTCGTCGGTTCGCCGGGCCACAGTTCGGGCGGGAACGAGAAGATCTCGCTGCGGTCTTTGAAGGAGGACGACAGCGCCCACACCAGCGGTGCCAGGTAGATCGCGACGAGCAGGAACAGCGTCACGTACAGGCCGAGGCGCGCCGGGCGGAATCGCGGCCGCGACGGTCGCGGAGCGCTGGCCTGCGGCCTGGCATCGGCGGTGCGGTCGAGTGCGGTGGTGGTCATCGGTTTCTCCCCACGCCGAACGCGCTGGAGCTGAGGCGTCCGAGCACGAAGATGATGATGAACATGACGACGCCCGCGGCGGCGGCGTAACCGAGCTCCTGCCGCTGGAACGCGGCGCGGTAGATGAACATGGAGACCGACAGGGTGGATTCGCCGGGTCCGCCCTAGGTGAGCAGGAACGGTTCTTCGAAGATCTGCGCGGTGTTGACGAGCATGGTGACGGCGATGAACGCGGTGATCGGCTTGAGCTGCGGCAGTGTGACCGAGAAGAACCGGCGCACCGGCCCGGCGCCGTCCACTTCGGCGGCTTCGTGCATCTCGCGCGGGATGGCCTGCATGCCGGCGAGGAAGAAGATGGTCAGGTAGCCCGTCCAGCGCCACAGCACCAGGATCACCACCACGACGCGGGCCCAGAAGGGGTCGGTCAGCCACGAGACGCCGCCGAACCCGAACAGGGCCTCGAGGACGGCGTTGACGAGGCCGTACTCGCCGTCGAAGACCAGTCCGAACACGAGGGCGACGATGATGGGCGAGAGCACCACGGGCATGAAGTAGGTCAAGCGGAAGAAGTCGCGCAGCTTCAGGCCGCGGGCGTTGAGCGCCTGGGCGATCAGCAGCGAGACGGGCAGCACGACGACGAGCGCGAACACGGTGTAGATCGCGGTGTTGCCCAGTGCCGCAGCGAAACTGGGGTCGCGGAACAAGCGCGTGTAGTTGTCGATGCCGATGTACTCGGGCGAGCCCAGGCCGGCCCACCGGGTCAGGCTCAGGTAGATCCCCGCAGCGATGGGCACGAGCATGAACAGGCTGAACAGGACGAAGAACGGCGAGACGAAGAGGTAGGGCGCCCAAAGGGTCCTGCCGGGCTTGAGGGCGGCGGTTCGGCTGCTCATTCGGCGACCTGCCTTTCGTACGCGCGCAGCCCTTCGCGGAGCGCGGCCTCGGGGTCGATCTCGCCGTTGACGGCGCGCAGGATCGGGCCGCCGAGGCTGTCGCGCAGCAGCGAGGCGTCGGCGGCCTGGTAGAACAGCGGCATGTCGTTCGCGGCGGCGGCGTACACCTCGAAGACTCGCTGGTCTCCCAGGAACGGGTCGGTGATCTCCTGGAACTCGGGCGCGTCGTAGAGGTCGACGAGGGTCGGCAGGTAGCCGCCGAACCCGTAGCGGGCCAGCTGGCCTTCCGGCGTGAGGTAGGCGCGTTCGAGGAAGTCGAGTGCGGCGTCGGTCTCGGCCTGGTCCTTCAGCACCGCGAACGCGGTGCCGCCGAGGGTGGAGGCGATGTGGCCGCCGGAGGCGAACCTCGGGATGGTGCGGGCACGCCACAGCCCGGCCTGATCGGGAGCGTTCGCTTCGAGTCCGTAGACCTTGTACCAGTTGGGCATGACCGTGCCGATGAGCCGGCCGTCCTTGATCGCGGCGGCCGCTGCGCTCCCGTACGGGTCGGCGATGGACAGCAGCGCGCCGGTGCGCACGCCTTCGGCCATCAGGGCGAGGACTTCCACGGACTCCTCGGAGAGGACCGCGAGTTCGCCGGAGGCGTCGTAGAGGCTCCCGCCGCGCTGGAGGAGCATCTGGGTGAAGCCGTTGACGATGGCGCCGTTGTCGCCGTTGGAGACCATGCCGATCGCCTCGCCGGTGTCGGCGGCGATCTCGGCGCCGATCGCCAGCAGGTCCTCCCAGGTCGCCACGTCCTCGGGGATGCCGAGGTCCGCGAAGCGATCCGCGCGGTACCACATCACCGAGATCGAGTTGTCCGATTCGATCGCATAGACGCGGCCGTCGACGGTGTACGGCTGGGTCTTGAGCAGTCCGTCCCCGAATCGGGCGGCGACGTCGGTGAGGTCGACGAACAGGTTCTCGGCGATCCCCGAGCGCATCACCCTCGGGAACTGGTCGATGACCAGACCGGTGAGGTTCGGCAGTGGACGCTGCGCGACGGCCTGGTTGATGGTGCGGGAGACCACGTCGGCCGGCGAGGTCGAGGTGGTCGCGATCGAGTACTTCCAGGCGCTGTCGCCGGTGATGGCCGGATCGGTCGCGGCGCTGGTGAAGTACGTGACGTAGCCGGGGTCGTGAGTCCACAGGTCGAGCGTGACCGGGCCCGAGGCGATCGGGTCGCCTTCCGCACCGGAGGCGCAGGCGGCGAGCGCCCCGGCCCCGAGACCGGTGGTCCCGGCGAGTCGGAGGAGGCGCCTTCGATCGAGGCCCGTCACTGGTCCTCCTTGATGCGGACCTTGCCGACGCGGACGATCGTGGCCGAACGGATCTCGATGCCGTCGGGGACGTCGCGGACCGAGGGGTCGACCCAGACGCCGGTGGCGCGGCGCCACGGCAGGAGTTCAAGGCGCACACCGTGCTCGGCGACGGCTTCACGGTGCGCGCTGAGGTCGATGTCCCAGACGCGGCCGTGCCAGAAGTGGTCGCTGACGAATGCGTCCCCGATGTGGGCGCGGCCGGTGTCGCCGGTCCAGTCGATCCGCAGCAGCGCCCGGTCGGGGCCGCCGAAGTCGGGGATGTCGATGTGGACGTTGGCGGCGCCGGAGTAGTCGGTGGGCGCGCTGAGCCGGTCCATCGGGCCGCCAAGGCGGGGTTCAGGAGCGGTGGCGGGCCCGATGTCAGGGACCGTGACGGGAACGGGGCCGGTGCTCGGCGTGGTGAGGACCCAGGTCGACCAGTCGCCGCCTGCGGTGTGTTCCAGTTCGGCGCCTTCGGCTTCGAGCGGGCCCGGAGCGGGGAGCATCGCGATCGCAGTGCGCTCGGTCTCGGGGTGGACGACGAGGTCGCCGTTCTCGACGTAGACCGGGGCGTCGGCGAGGACGAGGCGGTCGCGGCCCGCGAACGGGAGCTTGTAGAGGCGGTTGGCGCTCGCGTCGTCCAGGATCAGGAGGCGGACGCCGTGGAGGTCGATGAAGCAGTCGGGGCCGGGCGGGACGGGCAGGTCGACGATCGTGCCGTCGCCGAGGACGAGCTCGACCGGGACGCCTTCGGTCGCGGCGAGGACCACGAGATCGTCGAGACGCGTGAGCAGTTGCGCGGTGGCGCTGCGCAGTTCGAGGTCGTCGGTGAGGGCGTAGCGCAGCGGCCAGGCCACCGAGACGCCCTCGGGGAGGTTGACCGGCACGGTCGGGACGGTGATTTCGGCGTCTTCGAAGTGGACGGTGAACTGGACGCCGGGCTGGGCGGCGACGGGCCGCTTGGGCGGTTGGTAGGTGGTGGCGAAGAGGTACCCGCTGCGGCCGTCGGAGCGGACGGCCCAGCGCAGCTCCTCGGGGTCGTCGCTGCCGCCGCCCACAATGGAGGCCATGGTCGCGATCCGGCGGCCGTCTGCCTGAAGCCAGAGGTGCTGGCGGCGCAGGTAGTGGTGGTGAGGGCGGATCTGGCCGTGCTCGCCGATGGGCGCGTGGAAGTCGTAGGTCAGGGCGGGCACGTCGTTGGGGTAGCCGGTGGCGTGCGATTCCTGTTCGGTCCCATGGGGTCCGGTGCGCTGGGTGCCGCCGGCGTACATGTAGTAGCCCTGCCAGGCCGAGCCGGAGCCGATCTTGGCGAGCGCGAGGTTGGCGACGTCCTCGGGCGACACGAGCGGGCGGCGGTGGTAGGCCACGTGCATGCCGCCGCCGAGTTCGCAGGTGGCGAACGGGGTCCGGTCGTCGTGCTTGAGCGGCTCTGTCGAATCGGTGCTGATCCCGTCGAGCGCTTCGCGCAGGTCCGCGCCCACGGTGAGGTCGTCGCGGACCTCGGAGTAGCGGAAGTGGAAGGGCGCGAACGCGGGCCACTCGACGGTCGAGTCCTCCCAGAAGCCCTCGGAGTAGGCGCTGTAGAGCGGCAGCAGCGTCTCGGGAACCTGCGCGCCGCCCCAGCCGGTGGCGGTCCAGAACGGCACGCGCAGACCCAGCTCCTCGGCGATCTCGCGGAGCTTGGCGAGGTGGTCGGGCTGGTCGTACAGCTCGTTGTCGACCTGCGCGCCGATGATCGGGCCGCCTTCAGCGTGCGTCAGGCCCTCGAGCTGGGCGATGATCTGCGCATAGAGCGGGCGCACAAGGTCGAGGTAGGCCGGGTCGTTCGTCCTGGTGCGGACGTCGCCACGCTCGATGAGCCAGTCGGGGAAGCCGCCGTAGCGGTACTCGCCGTGACCCCAAGGCCCCATGCGGACGATCACGTCGAGGCCGTGCGCGCCGGCGAGCTCGATGAAGGCCCGCAGGTCGCGGTTGCCGCTCCAGTCGAAGCGGCCGGGCTCGGGCTCGTGGACGGTCCAGAACACGTACGTGGCGACCGAGTCGAGGCCACCGGCGCGGGCGTGGCCGAGGACTTCGCTCCAGCGTTCGCGCGGGATGCGGGAGTAGTGGATCTCGCCGGTGATCGGCATCCACGGCCGGCCGCCGCGTTCGAACCAGCGGCTGGTGACCTCGATCCGGTCGGGCGCGCCTTCGGGTTCACCGAAGGGCAGGTGGCCCCGCAGCGGCGGCTCGGGCTGGTGGACCCGCAGTTCGTGGGCGTTCATGTCTCTCCTTTGAGCGAGTTCGGGTTCGGTGTCAC
The DNA here is from genome assembly GCF_003933745.1 of Glycomyces terrestris. Taxonomy (GTDB): domain Bacteria; phylum Actinomycetota; class Actinomycetes; order Mycobacteriales; family Micromonosporaceae; genus Glycomyces; species Glycomyces terrestris. The sequence goes on from NZ_RSEB01000001.1 coordinate 243,086, forward strand.
GGGTTCGGCAGGGCGATGATGCGGGCGTAGGGGTTGAGGGGGTCGCGGTCGAGGGCGCGGCGCGCCACGCCGGCGGCTCGATCAGTGTCGCCGTCGAGGTGCGCGAGCTGGGCGCGGAGGACGAGCACGCGCGTGTCGTGCACGGCCTGGACGTCGACGGTGAACAGCAGCATCGTCGGCAGCGAGGTCGCGAAGTAGTCGATCGTCGCGACTGTCGCGGCCTGCTCGCGGAGGTACCGCTCGAGGTCGTCCCGCAACGCGGTTGCGGCGTCGTGCTTGCCGAGGCGGCGCAGCGCGGTGACCGCGGCGGCGGTGTGCTCGGAGTGGGGCTGGACCTGCATGCCCTGGAAGTCGCCTTCCTGCGCGGCGGCCTGCTCCCAGGATTCGCGGGCGGCGAGGTCCTCCCCCGCCGCTGCGAGCGCGTCGCCGAGGACGAGATGGAGGCCGGCGGTGTTGGCGAGCGGGTGCCGGGCCTCGCCGAGGCCGCGGGGCGGGTCCAGGGCCGCGCGGGCGTGGACGACGGCGCGCTGCGGGTCGCCGGACGCGAGGGCTGCGCGGGCGAGGGTGAGGTGGGCGTCCTCCCAGGCGGCGAGGACGCGGCCTTCACCGCCTTCCCACGGCTGGAACCGGCGTCCCGCGAGCACGCTGACGGCATCCTCGGCCCGGCCCGTGGCGGTCAGCAGCTCGGCGAACTGGACCGACAGGTCGTCGCGCTGGTCGACGAGGTCGCGCCGTTCCTCGAGCGAGGCGATGCGCTCCCGAGGCGTGCGGCCGCGGCGGCCGTCGAGCTGGTCGAACTCGTAGAGCAGGCGCGCGTCATCCGGCGCGGCGGCGCGGGCGAGCGCATACCAGTGCGCGGCCCGCTCGGGATCGCCTTGGACGTTGTGGGCGGCGACACCGAGATTGCGGAGCACCACCGGGTCACCGGTGTCGGCCGCGGTCTCCCAGGCTTCGATCGCCTCCTCGCGGCGGCCGGCCGCGTACAGGCGGTGCCCGGCGAGCGCGGCCAGGACCGGATCGTCCGGTCGCCGCTGCCGCAGGCGCGCGAGGGCGTCGTCTTCAGCATGGGACGGGAAGCACCAGGTGCGGTCGAGTTCGTGGACCTGTTGCAGCGCATGGTCGGCGGCCTCGATGTCGCCGCGTTCGAACTCGAGGTCGGCGCGGTGGAGCCAGGCGATCGGGGCGACATTGGTCTGGCCGGGGGCCGGGTCCAGCGACGCGGCGGTCGCGAAGAGGTCGATCGCAGCCGCATGTTCGCGAACGGAGCCGTATTCGAGGGCGACGTCCAGCGCGATGGTCGGATCGGTGGTCGGCGCCGCATCGAGCCCGAGGCGAACTGCGAGGTCGCGGGCCCAGGCATCGAGCGGGTCGTCACCGATCGTGCCGCGCACGAGCTCGGCGGCCGCGGCAGTGTCTCCGGCCCTCAGCGCGGCGATGGCGGCGAGGTTGCGCGCCTGGACGTGGCGGGGGCTGCGTTCGATCACTGCCGCCAGTTCCGTTGCGGCTTCGGTGTCGCGGCCCTCGGCCAGATCGAGCCGGGCGGTCGCCACGGCGGCGGCGTCGGCCCAGGCTTGGTCCCATTGGGCCTTCCCGAATGCCTCGCGGGCTTCGAAGGTGCGGCCTTGGCGGGCGAGGACGAGTCCGAGCCGGTAGTGGGCCTCGCCGTCGCGCGGGTTGGGATTGCGCCTGGTCAGCCGCTCGATCGCCTTGCGCAGCAGGGTCTCGGCCTCCTCGAGGAGGCCGGCTTTCAGGCGGCGTGCCGCGAGTGCGGTGTTGCAGCGGGCGTCGCCGGGGTCACGGCGCAGCGCCTCCTCCCAGTACGGTTCGGGCGAGCGGGTCGCGTGGCGGTACTGGTCCAGGTGGAGGCCGGTCTGGTAGAGCTCGTCGACGGAGGCGATGTCGGCGGGTGCGGGCGGTTCGGTCGCGGGTTCGGTGGTGGACGGCTCGGTCGGTGCGGGCCGCGGACGCCATGACACGAGGGTTTCACCGCCCTGTTCGACCGCCAACACGAGGTCGGTCGGCTCGTACACGGCGTCGAGGTCGAGTTCGTGCACGTGGGGAGCGCCGGGGGCGAGGTCGACCTCGGCTTCGTAGGCGACCCGATCGGCGGCGCGGAGCACGACCTTCGAACCGGGGCGCGGTACCGTGACGGCGGCGCCGATCCTCACATGGCCGCCGTCGACATCGAGGCGTACCGCCGCATCCAACGTGGCTTGGTGGACCGGGCCGGTGTCCTGGATCGGGTACCAGTACTGCGAGAACGTCTTGGTCTCACCGGGCGCCAGGAACGCGAAATCGGGCTGGTTGTCGGTGAAGACCCCGGCCATGAGCTCCACATACGGCCCGCCGGTGTCGGTGAGATGGTCGTCCCAGGCCCACCCGAAGGGGGCGTTGCCCCAGGTCCACTGCTTCTTGCCCGGCGCGATCCGGTGGTCGGCCCAGTGCACGAACCCGGCGCCTGCGGCGTGGTCGTAGCCGCCGAAGAAGTCGTCCTCGGTCCCGATGCACATGTACGACGTGGGGACGGGGATGTTGCGGTACCAGTCGAGCCAGTCGCCGTCGGGGCGGTCCGCGGTGCGGCGGGCCGGGTAGTCGACGCCGTAATAGCGATCCGCGGCGGGGAAGCTCGTGGTGGCGCGCTTGGCGTGGTCGGCGACCACGTGCACGTCGGTGGGGAAGAACGACTGGTAGTCGTCGTGGACCTCGGCCGCGACGTTGGCCCACCACAGGAACGTCTGCACGTCATCGGTGCGGTTCACCAGACGGCCCCGCAGTTCGACGAGTGAACTCGACGGCCGCAGCCGGATGCCGTGCATGCCCTGCATGCGCGCGAACGGGTCGTGGTCGGAGCACCACACGGTGACCGCGCCGTCTTCCTCGGCCTCGATCAGCGCCTCGGTCGGCAGGTGCGTGGCCGGGCGGTGGTGCTGGGGCCAGTTGAACTCGACGCCGCCCGAGACCCACGGCCCGGCCAGGCCCACCAGTGCCGGTTTGATGACGTCGTTGCGGTAGAAGAAGTCGTAGCCGCGAGTCTTGTCAAGTCCGATGTGGATTCGCCCACCGAGCTCGGGAAGCACCATCAGCCGCACGTACTCGTTCTCGAGGTGGATCGCGTCCCAGGCGCGCGGGGTCTTCTCGCGCGACACCGCGTCGATGAACGGCAGCGGGTAGACCGCGCCGCTCGAACCCTGGTAGACCCGCTGATCCAAGTAGGCCGGGAACCGGTCGGGCGCACCCGGCGCGTACGTGTCGATGACGACCGGCTCCCGCCATGCCCGGACCGCCTGCTCAGCAAGCGCGGCGGGAGCGTCGGGAAGCACGATCTTGGACTCTTCGGTTGACATGCATCGAGCGTATGGACACTTGACATCAGTGTCGATGGTCATTTCACTAGAGAACATGGATGAATCGACGACGATGGTCGACCAGGAGGGCATTAGGGACGGCTTCGCGGGCCAGCGCATGCTCGTCATCCCGCGATCCACGGCCGAGAAGGCGCTGCGCCACCCGGTGACCGGCAAGCTGCTGGTCACCGACGCCGGCTACTTCCCCCACGCCGCCCGGCACGGCAGGTCGCGCCCGCGCGGCGCGAGCCAGCACATCCTGCTGGTCTGCACCGACGGTGAGGGCTGGTGCCGCTCCGAGGGCGCCGAGTTCACGGTCTCGCGTGGCGGCGTGGTCCTGCTGCCCGCCGACCGCCCCCACGCGTACGGCGCGGCCAAGGCCGACCCGTGGACGCTGTGGTGGTTCCACTTCACCGGCGCCGACGCGGCCGACCTGGTCCGCACCGCGCACTCGGCCGCGGGCGGACGCGTGACCCACCTGCGCGACCCCGCGCCCTTGGCGAGCCTGGTGTCCCAGGTGATCGACGCCCTCGAATCGGGCCTGACCACCTCGTCGCTGACCAGGGCTTCAGGGGCCGCCTGGCACGCGATCGCTCAGGTGATCGCCACCGGCCGCCGCAACCCCGGCCCGACCCTCAACCCACTCGAACGCGCCGTCGACCACCTCCGCGCCACGACCCCGCACCGCACCTCGGTGACCGCCCTGGCCTCGATGGTCGGCCTCAGCGCCTCCCAGCTCACGGCGCTGTTCCGCGACCACCTCGGCGTCTCACCGCTCCAGTTCCAGGTCAACCTGCGCATGACCCGCGCCCGCGAACTCCTCGACGGCTCCGACCTCCCCATCGCCGCGGTCGCCCGCGAAGCCGGCTTCGACGACCCGATGTACTTCTCCCGCCAGTTCACTCGGGTCCACGGCATGACCCCCAGCGCCTACCGAAACCGCCCCATCGGCACATGAGTTGCCGGGGCTCGCGCGCAGCACTCGATGGCGCGCTTTCCGGCTCTTTCCCACGGGTTGACGGTCATGGACATTTGAATTCGATGCATGGATGAACCTCGATTGTTGTCGGTTGAGCGCCCCACGTCCTCTTACGCTTTCGGCGCCTGCATTCATCCATTCCGATGCGGTGGCGACGGCGGACCCGCTCCGCAGCGCAGTGCTGCGCCACCGCCGCAAGGAAATTCCATGCGGTTGGGCCGCTTCGCCGGTCTCGGTCGCGATCGGGAGGGCCAGGAGGGCGGTGCCGATCAGGATGAACACCAGGAACGCCAGCGGCACCAGTCGGGCGGGATGTCGGAGCGCTCGCATCACCACTGGACCATAACGGCGCCCACCGCCTGGCCCTCCACGCCTCGTCGCTGACCGCACGCAAGAAGGCGCAGGTCAGCGACGTCATTCAACACCCGGAGGCTGGAATCGGGGCCGCAGTGCGCGCCGTAGGAATACCGTCAAGAATCCGTCAACGCCCTGCGGTGACGGATCGGTCAGGCGTCGGATCGCCTGCGCGGTGCGGTGGTCGCGACGATCGCCGCGCCGATGAGCGCCGCCGCCACCGATCCGACGAGGACGCCGATCTTGGCCTCGTCGGTCAGCAGCGCCGCGTCACCGCTGTGGAAGGCGAGCTCGGTGATGAACAGCGCGACGGTGAACCCGATGCCCGCGACCGCCGCGATCCAGGTGGCGGCGGTGATCCCGAGCTCGACGAACGACAGCGCGCTCGCCGCGAAATCGCGGTTCCCTCGGTAATACCGCACGACGTGCTCGAACGCGCTCCGGCTGGCGTGCGCCGACCCGCCCGTCATCGAACGACCTCCTCTCCAGGTCGACAGCCTCGGGCCAGAATTCCTGTCAGGTTCGGGTCAGGACTCCGGAGGGGTCTCGCCGTCGGTTCCGGCTCGTCGCTCTTGTGCCCGCCGGATCAGGTCCTCGGCCTGGGCCATGGTGCGGGCCTGGCGGTCGAGGAATCGGCCGAGGACCTCCGGGGAGCGTTCGCGGGCGGTGTGCTTGGCGCGCTCGTACGTGGTCATGATCGCCTCGGCGAGATCGGCCGGCGCGAGATCCTCGGCAGCGGGGAGGAACTCGATGCCGACCAGGTCGCCGCCGACGGTGACGGTCAAGGCCACCTCGCCGCCCTCGGATTCGACCCGGATGCTGGTCGCCTCGATCAAGTGCCGCACCGGGAGCGACTGCTCCTCGAGCTTCGCCATCTGCTCGCGGAAGCCGCTCATGAAAGCGGCGAGGTCGAAATCGGCAGCCTGGTCGCTCCCGGACTGCGTCGGCTCGTTGTCAGGGGTCTGGTTCACGGTGGCTCCTTGGAGAATGCGGTGCGCGAACGCCCCGGCGGTGCCGGGCCGCGTCGTCTCGTCGTTGAGACCGCAATCGCGCGGTGAACGGTAGTCGCCCGCGGCGCGCTCCCCGAAGCGCGCGCACAGGCCGGGAAGGTCAGCGCCATCGGGCGCGGAAGGCGGCGAGGCGGGGGCGGTCGTGCGCGGAGAGCGCGGCGACTTCGGCCGTGCATCGCAGGTCGAACGTCCCCCCGGCGTCGACGGAGAAACGCCTGCGGATCTCGGCCCCGCTCAGATCGAGCGCGGTCCGAGCATCGACCTGGCTCGGTGCGGGCGCAGTGCGCACGACCAGGTCATGCGCTCCGGGGGCGAGCTGGATCCACATGCGCGTCCAGCTCGCGGCCACCGGTTCGCCGTCGAGGAGCACCTCCGGGGCCGGGACCCACGGCCGGCAGGCGGGCGGCTCGGGTTCGCCGATCCTGATCGCCCGCCACCGCTGCAGCGGGCCCGGCTTCCGCCCACCGGCGAGGGCGGCGAGCGCGGGCTCGGGGTGCGCCTCGATCTCGAACCGCAGGTGCAGGTTGAGCCCGGCCCATCCGGGTGCCGGTGCGAGCCGCTCGGGGGTGTCGGCGTCCAGGACTCGTACCGCAAGCGGCGCAGCGCCGGTCGGCGGGGCGGCGGTGACGATCCGTCGCGCGCGCGCCTCCTGCATCAGGGAGGCGGTGATGGCGACGATGCCGATGCCGAGCCCCAGTCCGGCCGCGCCCCAGATCACGGCCGGGACGAGGAGGTCCGCAGTCGGGTCGGGACTGGCGATAGCGACGGCGGTCAGCGCGGCGGCGAGGACGAGCCCGCCCACGGCGACGAGGTGGAATCCGCCGATGCCGCCGGGGCCGGGCCGCCGGGGCCCGAACGCGGTGAGGTCTCTGATCTGGGCGCCGGCCTCGGCGTACCAGTGCGCGGTCGAGCCGATGATGCTCGCGTAGTCCAGTTCGCGCCGCTCGCCGGCTTCGAGGTCGACCGTCTGGTAGCAGCGGGAGTGGCTGCTGGCTACCGCGATCAAGTGGTCGCCCGGATCGACGGTCATCTCAGTCGTGCCCCACCCCCATGAGACCGGCACGCCGTCGATGCTCACGACCGGGACCAGGGGCCGGCTCACCCGCAGCGACGGGTGGACGTCTCGGGAGTCCTGATTGCGCCATGCGGTGCGCACCACCACGACCGCGTGCGGTCCCCGTCCGGCCGCTGCACCCGGTTTCAGGCGTCGTCCGGCCCGCACCGGCACGGCCGCATCAGGGTGCGGCCGTACGGCCCACCCCTTGAACGGCGGGAACGTCTTGAACCCCGAGAAGCGCCGCAGACCGGGCAGCACCGGCCAGGTGACCAGCACGGCGATCGCGGCCAGACCGAGTCCGAGGGCGGTCAGGTCGTCTGCACCCACGGCTACCGGTTCCCTCGCACTAGCTGCCGCTCCAGTTCGGCTCCTGGTCGTCGGCCCAGCTGGGCTTCTCCCAGGTGCCGGTCGGCTCCTGCTCGCCTTCGGGAGTGTCGACGAAGGGGATGAAGTCGAGGTTGCCCGGGTCGACGCCGTAGGTCCCGCGAGGGTCTTCGGCGCCGTTGACGTCGCCGTCGCCGGCGAGGTCGTTGGCGTTGAGTCCGAAGTTGTAGGCGCCCTGGCCGCCGACGAACAGGTGGCCGAGCCCGCCGGCGACGTGCTTGCCTCCCGAGGGCGCGAGCGCGTTGCGCAGGCCCAGTTGGGCGAGGCCGTTGGCGATGTTGAACGCGGTGGGGCCGACCATCTCGGCCGGGTTGACCACGTTGCCCTGGGAGGCCAGGACCGCCCACGAGCCGGTCATCCCGCCGCCGATGAACGCCGCGAGGCCGTTGCCGAGCGCTTCGAGGGCGCCGTCGAGGGTCTTCAGGATGCCGAGGCCGGTGGCGGCTATGGTCATCGCCGCGGTCCGAACGGCGGCCGCGGCCGGGGCGGTGAGCGGGAACGCCTGGAGCGGCCAGTAGACGAGCGCCATCGCCATCAGGACGGTGGCCAACAGGGCGTAGGCGGTGACCATGACCGCCAGGAGCGCGGCGATGGTGAACAGGCCCAGTCCGACCTGGATGGCGAAGGCCGCGATCGTGTACAGCTGCATGGAGACCTTGCCGGACTGGTCGACGAAGGCGTTGCAGTCGTCGCCCTCCCACGCGTCGGCGTCCATCGCCGAGACCTCGGCTTCGAGGTCCTTGCCGCCGGTGATGTACTTCTCGGCCAGCTGGAACCAGTAGGCGCCGACCATCATGATCTGGCCGGGGTTGCACTGGTTCATGTAGATGATGCGGGCGATCTGGGTGCAGGAGGGCCCGAAGGTGAAGGCGGGCAGGACGATTTCGACGGCCGCGGCGGGGGCGACCATCGCGAATGCGTCCATCATGCCCTGGAAGCTCTTGGGGTCGGGGGCGCCGATCGACATTGGCTGGGATCCTTTGCGTGTGGGTGGGGCGGGTCAGTTGAAGTTGTTGGCGGCGGCCTGGTCGGCGTCTTCCCAGGCGGTGGCGCATCCGTCGAGATCGGCGTTCATGGTCTGGAAGCACTCGGCCGCGCCTTGGACCATCTCGTTCATGTAGGAGACGGCGGTGGTGTAGACGGTGGCCAGCGCCGGGGTCACGGAGGTGTACAGGGCCTGGTCGATGCCGCGCAGGTTCGGCAGGATCTCGTTGGCCTCCTCCAGGGTCGGGGTGACCTTGGTCTGGATGTTCTGTCCGAGCGCGCGGATCTGGGTCGGGTCGGCTTTGGTCACGGGGCGGTCCTCACTTGAATCGGCGGATCTGCTGTTGGTAGTCCTGCTGCAGGAACGCGGCCTGGCCTGCGACCTTGCGGGCGTAGTCGCCGATCTGGCCGGGCAGGCCCTCGACCTGCTCCATCGTCAACGGGAGGCCGGCCGCGTCGATGTGCGCGCGCTGGCGTTCGTCGCGGTTGGCGACGGCGCGCTCGGCGGTCGCGGTGATCTGCTGGGCCAGCAGGTCCGGCCCCATCTCCCTGGCGTGCAGGCCCAGGAGGAGTCGCGCGATCGGGTAGGTTCCGGTGGCCTCGACGGTGACCTGCCCGTCCTCGCTGGTGGCGACGCCGACCATGGCGTCGGCGTCGCCTTCGAGCGGGGTGGGCGCCCCGCCTGGGGTGGTTTGGAAGCGTTCGAGCATCGCGATGGCCGCGTCCAGGTTCGCGGTCGAGACCGCGCCCGGGTTGAGGGCGAGGCGGGACATCGCGCGGGGGTCGTCGGCGGGGAGGGCGTCCTCGGCGCCGAACTCGCCCCCCTTGCGCTGGATGACCGCCTCCAGTCCTTCGGATCGGATGCCGTCGCGCAGGTTCTTCAGTTCCGCGAGCGCATCGGCGGCAGAGCCGAGTCCGGCCTCCTGGTTCGCGGTGTCGGTGCGCATCGCGTCGGCCGCGTCCCGGGCGGTGAAGGCGATCAGATCGGCGAGCTCGCGCACCGGCATGCGCACTGCTGCCGCGCTCAGCTTGACCACCGGCGCGGTGTCGGCGGCCTCGATGATCACGTTGCCGCAGCCGCTGGTGTAAGCGGGTGCGGCGCTTTGGCTGTCAGTCAATGTTCTGGGGCCTTTCGGGATTGGGAGAGGGTCGGGCGGCGCAGAGGGCGAGGGCTTCCCCGACCAGGGCGAGGACGTCCGCCGGACGTTCCTCCACCGCCAGGTGTCCGACCCCGGGCAGGATGCGCAATCGGGTGCCCAGGGCGGACTCGACTGCCGGCGCGAGCCGGTCCGGTGGCAGGAACCGGTCATGGGCGCCGACGGCCGCCACCAGCGGGGTGCCGCGCCAGCGCTCGAGCAGCTCGGGGGACAGCGGCCGCGGCGCCAGCGTGGTCTTGCAGTACCGGGCGACCAGTTCCATCCAGTCCACCGTGGACGCCGACGGCGCGGCTCCGGGGGCGACGAACAGCTCCAGCAGCCGACGGGACCGCGACGCGGAAGGGCGCAGCAGCCACGCGAGCGAGCGCCGCAGGAGCAGGGCGTCGGTGCGAAGCGGGATGATGCCGCCGGGCGAGTACAGGACGCGGGCGGCGATGCGGTCCGAGGTGCACGAGAGCGCGACCGCCGCGCCCAGCGAGTTGCCGACCACCACGACGTCGCGGGCGTCGACCGCATCGAGGACGCCGGCGAGCATCGACCCGTACCAGGAGCGCAGGGGCGCGGCGGGGCGCTCGCCGCTGGCGAGACCGGGTTGACCGGGCAGGTCCACGACCATCGTCGGCCACCGGGAAGCGAGGGTCTCGGCCACTGCCAGGCACGTGGCGGCGTTGAAGTTGGTGCCGGGGACGAACACCACGCGTGCCGGGCCCGTGCCGAGGAAGGTGGCGTGCGCCAGTGCGCCGTCCACGGAGACCAGGCTGCGGCGGTGCGCTACCGGCCAGGACTCCAGCTGCGCCCGGCACCAGTGCGCGATGATGCGCCGTCCGGGTTCGGACTTGTACAGGCTCCGCATCGTGCAGGGTCACCGATCGGTCGAAGGAAACAATTCCTTGCCGACCAGACTTCCCGGCACACCAAGGCATACCGTACCCCACAGGAACCAACCGGCCATCCGCGCTTCCGGATCCCGACCCCGGACGTTCACGACTGTCGATTGGCGACAGCCGGTCGCCTGCGAAATTGCGGCGGGCCGCCGCCGTGCACGCCGGGCACGGCGGCGGCCGGGGGTTCAGTGCTTCTGCGAGGCGAGCCGGCGCAGCAGCCACCAGGCGAGGCCTCCGGCGTAGAGTGCCCCGGCGGCGAGGTACGGCCACGGATTGCCGCCGTCCCAGATCTCCCAGAAGGCCTTCGCGGGCCAGTACGTGGGGATGGCGCCGAAGGCGATCAGGGCCGGGTGGTCGTAGAAGAACGGCACGAGCGGCAGTCCGAACAGGAGCAGGCCGATCGCGCGGATCAGCGCGAGCGCCTCGACCTTGTTGTGCGCCAGCGCCGCAAGCCCGAACCCGACCGCGGCGGCGTTGAGTCCGCACAAGAGGGTGACGGGGACCGACGCCGCAACGACCTCGGCCTCGATCTGCCCGGTCAGCGCCATGGCGGCCGTCAGCGACAGCGCGGTGGCCGCGACGGTGGTGCCGGCGCGGTACAGCGGGTAGCTCGACGGCGGGGCGGGTGTGACGCGCAGGGCCGCGAGCGTGCGCTGGTCCTTGTCCTCGATGAGCAGGAGCCCGCACACCGCGCCGAGGACCGCGACCGGTCCGATGACGACGAAGGCGCTGAGGACGAGCGCGTGATAGGGCACCAGGTCGAAGCCGTGGTCGCGGTCGAGGTAACGCGTCAACGCGGGCAGGAACCACATCGACGCCGCGTACATGAACGGTCCGGCGGCCACGCCCAGCAGCAGGCTGTCGCGCCGGATGCTGCGCGCATCGTTGCGGCCGTAGGCCGCTGCGACTCCGGCCATGTCAGCGGCCTCCTTCCCCGGCCACGATGTGGCGCAGGAACATCCGGCGGGAGGCCGTCCACAGCACCGCGAGGGCCGCCAGGGGGTAGGCGAGCGCGTACGCCCACTGCCAGGGTTCGAGGTCGACCCGCCCCATCGAAGAGCCCAGGAGCAGGAGCACTCCCTGCGTCGGGATCAGGTAGGTCACCGGGTGCTCCCACAGGCCGGAGTAGTTCAGCAGGGGGACGTTGAGGATCGCGAGGACCCCGGTCGAGGGGATGATCCACTCGCTGATCGAACCGAACGGGGTGGCAGAGATGAAGCTCGAGGTCAGGAACAGCAGCGCGCACAGCACCACGCCGGCCAGGAACGACAGCGGCTCGAACGCGAAGTGGACCGAGGTGAGCGCGATGATCAGCGACAGCACCAGGCTGAGTCCTGCGAGGACGGCCAGCTTCGAGGCGTAGTAGTGCCCGAACCGCACCGGTGAGGTCAGCAGTGCGAACAGCGTCCGCTCGCCGCGCTCGAAGAACACCGCGCCGGCGATGAAGAAGAATCCGACCAGGGCGAGGTCCTCGAAGACGATGTAGACCGCTGCGGTCGCGCGCAGGGGGCCGGGGATGAGGTACACGACCGCCTCCCACAGCAGTGCCGAGAACAGCGCCGCGTACAGCAGGCCGTAGCGGCGCAGCAGGCGCAGGTCCAGACGCAGCGCCTGTGCGAGGACGCCGGTCATGGCAGCTTCCTTCCCGTGACGTCGATGAAGACGTCTTCCAGGTCGGCCTCCTGGCTGTGGACCGACTCGACGGCGGCCTCGCGCAGGAGCGAGCGGAACGCCTCGTCCTCGCCCAGGCCGTCGAGCGGGAAGTCCTTGGCGGCCAGGTCGTCGGAGCCGAGGGCCCGGTAGGTGACGGTCACCGTCCGGCGGCTGCGGGAGAGCTTGTGCTCGGCGGGGGAGGCCAGGGCCGCGATGCGGCCCTTGACCATGAACGCCACCCGGTCGCACAGCTGGTCGGCGGTGGTCATGTCGTGGGTCGTCAGGAAGACGGTGCGGCCTTCGGCCCGCAGTTCGTTCACCATGTCCTTGACGATGCGGGCGTTCGCGGGGTCCATACCGGAGGTCGGCTCGTCCAGGAACAGCAGTCCGGGGCGGTGCAGCAGGGCGCGGACGAAGACCAGGCGCATCTGCATGCCCTTGGAGTACTTGCCGACGCGCACGTGGGCGGCGTCGGCGAGGCCGACCCGCTCGAGGAGCGCCATGGGGTCCTCGGTGGGCCCGTCGTAGAGCGACGCGAAGAACTCGAGGTTCTCCAGGCCGGTGAGTTTGAGGTAGTGGTTCGGGAGCTCGAAGGAGACGCCGATGCGCTGGTAGTACTCGGCTTTCCACGCTGCGGGCTCCTTGCCCCATACGGCGACCGAACCGCCGTGGCCGGTCAGCAGCCCGGTGAGGATCTTCTGGGTGGTGGACTTGCCGGCGCCGGAGGGTCCGAGGAAGCCGAAGACCTCGCCGGCCTCGACGCTGAAGCCGATGCCGCGGACGGCCGGTTCCGCGGCCTTGGGGTAGGTGAAGGTGAGGTCGTCGATGTCGATGACCGGGCTCATCGCCGTCACTTCTTTCGCTGTTCGTACCAGAGGGTTTCGATGTGCTCGTACTGCTCGGCCAGGAAGGTGTACATCTCCTTGGCCTCCTCGAGGCGCCGGCGGGACTCCGGCGGCGCATCGGCGAGGACGTCCAGGCCGCGTTCGGCCTGCTTGATCCACTCGCGCGCCTGCTTGGCCTTCTCGGCGGCCTCGTCGAGCCAGAAGCCGGGCCGCAGCCGCCAGTGGGTGCGGCGGGAGCCGGGGACGGTGACCCGTTCGACGGCGTTGTTGCGCTGGAGCATCCGCATGGCCATGCTCACCGAGCCGCGGCTGACGCCCAGCTCCTCGGCGAGCTGCTCGGGCGACTGATGCGGCGGCTCGCACACCAGCAGCCAACCCAGGATGCGGCCGGGTATGCGCGGCAGGCCGAAGCCTTCGAAATAGGCGCCGATCTCATCGGCGTAGTCGTGCCGGGCGGTGCGCTCCCCGCTCATGCGGACTCCTCTCACTCGGACCACCACAGCCTACCCGGAAATGTCAGACTTTTCAATATTCATTGAAAATATTGAAGATGCTCCAGCGGCTCCTCCTCTGCGGAGGCACCGTCGACGCGCACCTCAGCGGCATCCTCGCCGAACCCGGTTTCAGCGACCGCGCCGCGGCCACCGCCTGGCGTACGAGTTCGGTCTCACGCGGCCTCCGCACCGCCCCGCCGTTCGCCACGAGGGGATTCTGCGAGTGCGCGCCAAGGCCACCTCCCGCCCGCTGCGGCGCTCGTCCTCCGCAACGTCCCCCAAGGCGGTTCGAACCCGAGCCGTCCACCGCGGGGGCCGCATCGGTGGCGAATGCGATCGCCTTGAATGGCCTGCTAGGTCCCTGCCATGATGCGATCGTCGGTGCCCTCGGCAGGGACGACCAGGACCGGGCAGGTGGCATGGTGCAGGCACTTCTGGCTCACCGACCCGACCAGCGTGCCCGAGAAGCCGCCCAGGCCCCGCTGGCCGACCACCAGGAGGTCAGCCCGCCGAGCCTGGTCGAGCAGCACACGGGCGGGATGGCCCTTGACCACGGCCTGGGTCACCTGCAGCGTCGGCCGCCCCGCCGTCGCCTCCCCCACGATCCGCGCCAGCCGCTCCCCCGCCTCGGCCTCGAGATGGTCGCCCGGATACACCGGGACGGGCTTGCCCCAGTTCGTAGGGACCTCCCAAGCCGTGACCGCCCGGACCACCGCACCGGTCCGCTCAGCCTCATCGAGCGCCCAACCCAGCGCGCTGATCGACGACGGCGAGCCGTCGACACCCACCACGATGCCCCCTTCAGGGCCTGCTTCATGCCTCAACTCCGACTCCCCCTTCCCGAATTCACCCTCATCGTCCATCCTGACACCCCGCACCCGGCCCCGACCGACGAACCCGATCCCGCACGACTTCCGATTCAGCCTGGATCCGGGCACAGAATCGATTGCGATCCCGGTGTCCGCGATCACTTCCGAAGCGCTGGTGAACGCAATCGCTAGCGCGGCGCGCCACGCACCCCATGACGCAGACCGCCAGGGTTCAGATCGTCTGCGTGCCGTCCCGGATCACCAGGACCGGACAGCGTGCGCTGTGGACGCATTTCCAGCTCACCGAGCCCAGAAGCACACTCCTCAACTCCCCGCGCGACCGGCTGCCGACTACGAGGAGTCCGGCGTTCGCCGCCTCCTGCACCAGGACCTGAGCCGGATCGCCCTTGACGACGCGCTGTTGCACGGGCACCGCCGGGTATGCGGCGTGAACCTCGGCGACAGTCGCTGCCATGGCTTCGATCGCGGCGGTCTCCCATTCCGCCTCGGGCACCAGCAACCCGCCGGTGGCGTAATCGGTCGGTGCCTGCCACGCGCGGACGGCGATCACGGGGTCGTTCGTGACGGCAGACCGCCTCACCGCCCACTCCAGCGCATGCTGCGACGCCGACGAACCGTCGACCCCGACGACGGTGGCCTTCGGTTCAGCGGGCGAGGTAGCCGCCATCGACATACAGCTCCGATCCGGTGACGAATGCCGCGTCGTCGCTTGCCAAGAACGCGACGCAAGCGGCGACTTCTTCAGGTCTGCCCAGACGACCCATGGGTGTCGCGGCGATCATCGCCGCTTCGAACTCGGTTCCCTTGGCGACGTCCAGCATCGGGGTGTCGATGAATCCTGGATGGACTGAATTGACTCTGACGCCCTCTGTCGCCCAGTGCAGGGCGGCGTTCTTGGTCAAGATCCGCACCGCGCCCTTCGCCGCATGGTAGGCCGGCGAGGTCCCGAACCCGCCGGAGGCGCCGAAGATCGAACTGATGTTGACCACCGAACCGTGCCCCGAGGCCTTGAGTGCTCCACTGGCGGTCTTCATGCCCAGGAAGACCCCGGTCTGGTCGACTGCGATCGTCCGTTCGTAGTCGTCCTTAGACGTCTCCTCAATGGAGGCGAGGTCTCCGACACCGGCGTTGTTGACGAGGATGTGCAGTCCACCGAACTGCCCGACCGCCGCCTCGACCGCCTCCTGCCAGGCGGCTTCGTCGGTGACGTCCAGGTGCCGGTACACCGATCGTCCGGCCTGGTCGGCGACCTCCGCTCCGGCTTCATCGTGCACATCGGTCACCACCACGCTCGCCCCATCCGCGGCGAGACGGAAGGCCGTGGCCTTGCCTATCCCGCTCGCGGCGCCGGTCACGAGGGCGACCCGCCCCTCCAGCTTGCCCATGGTCCCATCCTTCCTTTCACCCCGATTGAAGCACTGGTCGGCGTTTCTTGAGGGGCATGCGCAGAACGCAAGAGGTGGTGGCCTGCCGCCTCGGCCCGATCCCCCGCATCCAGCCTTGAACCGACCCCAGAAGGCCGCCGTCCCTCAGCAGGGAGGCTCCGGACTGGGGCGCGAGTCCCTCTCAGAGCCGGGCATCGGGGTCCCCCGGCACCATCGCTCCCTCACGACGCCGGCGCTGCCCGCGGCGATCCGGATCTCCTGCGCCACGGCGCCCCGCCGACTCAAGCGGCGGGTTTCGACTGCTGCCTTCCAGGGACGACGACGACCGGGCCGTGCCCGTGGGTGATGCAGTACCTGGTCACCGAGCCGATGACCGCCCCGACGAGGCGGCCGCGCCTGCAGTTGCCGACAACCAGCAGGGCTGAATGCCCGGACCGTTCGAGGAGCACGCGCCCGGGCCGTCCCTCCGTGAGCAGCGTGGCGACGCGCACCCGGGGATGCTCGAGCGCGGCCTCGTGCACCGCCTGCTCGAGCTCGCGCCCCATCGCCTTCACGAACTCGGTCGCGGACACCGCGGTCGCATCGGCGCCCGAGGCGAACGGGACCTGCCACGCACGCACTGCCAGCACCGGCGCTCCCGTCAACGCCGCGTACTGCATCGCCCAGTCCAGTGCACCCAGCGACGGCGCCGATCCGTCGACGCCCACGATGATCGCGCTGTCCGAATGCGAACGGCCGGACATCGTGCTCTCCCTTCCTCCAGTCCCCAGCCTCGCCGACGCCGGCGCCGACCGGGAGTGCCGAATGTCCCCTCATTCGAGGACCGATGGGCCCGGCATCCAGAGCGCCGAGGCCGCAGCATCCGTATGGGAGTCGGCGTTCGGCTCCTGGAGGCATCGTTCACGGCGCCGACTGTCCTCTCCCGTGGCGCGCGAGGAGCCACCGAGGCGAAGCGGCCGCAACCCTCCGCCCATACCGGTGCCGCACTCGATGACGGGGCGCTTGCCTCCGCACGTCGAGGCCGCGGCGTGACGACCGGGCTCCTACCAGCCGCCGATGCCCGATTGGGACGGGCGGCCCGCGGCGAACAGCCGCGGCATGTACACCCGCACGGACACCCGCCCCGGATTCCACAGCGGGGAGGCACCGACCTGGAAATCCAGTTCGCGGCGTGCGCGTCTCGCGTTGGGGTCGATGCGCCAGGCGATCTCGTCCGCCGCGGCGTCGGCCTGGCGCAGGGCGAGGTAGGCGAGCTTGACCGGGAAGTCACCGGAGTCACCGGGCGCGAACACGTTCTCGGTGCCCATGACGCGGCTCGTCGCGGGATCGGTCTTGAGGAAGCCCCGCGCGTCGGTGGGCAGTCCGTCGAAGGCGCACGCGGCGACGTGCGGTGGGAAGGTGATCAAGAGGTCGTACTGCTGCGACGTCCCGTCGGTGAACGCCACCCGGTCCGGATGGACGGTGTCGACCTCGACCGCGGTGACCCCCTCGATGCCGCGCGTGGCGAACTCCGAGCGGACTGAGCCGTGGAGGTCGGGGCCGAACGCTTCGAGGTACCGGTCCTCCCAGGTCGTCAGCAGGAGGTCGACACGATCGCGAACCTGTTCAGAGCGCAGCCACTGCTCGAGCAGGAGCACAAGGTCGTAGAGGGGGGCCGAGCACATGTTTCCCGGCGGCACCAGGAACAGGGCCCGCTGGCTGCGGCCGGCGCGGGCGGATTCGGCGAGCCGGTCCAAGGCCGCGCCGAGCGTCCGTGCATGGTCTTCGGTCCACACCGTGTGGGCGTGCTCCGCCAAACCGGGGATCTCGCCGGGCCGCATCGCGGCGCCGGTCGCCAGGACCAGGTAGTCGTAGCGGATCGAGGACCCGTCGGCGAGCTCGATCCGGTTGGCGGCGCAGTCGGTCGCCCCCAGCGGCGACTGGTGCAGGGTGATGTCTCGCCGGGCTGCCGGCTCGGCCAGCGGGACCCGCAGGCGCGGATCGCGGCGGAACGGCACATAGAGGTTGTTCGGTCGGTCCAAGAAGTCCGGGCCGTTGACCACGAGTGCGAGGTCGACCCCGTCGCCGAGGTGCTCGCGAACCGTGAACGCGGTCTCCAGGCCGGCGAATCCTCCGCCGACGACCACCACTCGTGTCGAGCCGCTCATTGCTCCTCCTTCGCCCCGGCCGGCAGGCGGTTCAGGCGGTGCCCGCGAAGACGCCTGTACACCGAAGCCTGCGGGCGCGGGCCCGGATCCCAGGGTATGCGGGCCGGGAGGCCATCGGGGGCAGATCGGCGCAGGCAGCAGAGCGGGCGTGCAAGCGGCCCGTCCGGGCCCGTTTCACGGTCCGGTCGGCGCCGCGCCGCTTTCGACCTCATCGGCGCGTGCCCGGGTTAGAGTCGGACCGGGAGGGACGATGGCGGGTCAGAGGCAGCGAGGCGGTGTCGTGGTGGTGGGTGTGGACGGTTCGCCGTCGTCCCGCCGGGCACTGCGGTGGGGTCTCGAGCAGGCGGAGGCCACCGGCGCGAAGGTCGTCGCGGTTCTCGCCTGGCAGATCCCTCGCCATCTCGGCACCGCCGTCATGGTGATGCCCGGCGCGCAATGGGACGCCGAGGCCCGCAACACGCTGCGGTCGGCCGTCGAGCCCGCCTCCGCCGCGCGGCCGCAGGTGGAGATCGAACAGCGCGTCGTCGAAGGCCACCCGGCGGAAGTCCTGCTGCGCGAGGCCGGGCAAGCGGACCTGCTCGTAGTGGGCAACCGGGGCCTGGGCGGGTTCGCCGGCACCGTGCTCGGCTCGGTCAGTCAGCACTGCGTCCGCCATGCGCCCTGCCCCGTGGTCGTCGTCCACGACCAGACGGGAACGGACCCGGAGAGGAACACCGGATGAGCGGGCAGAAGCAGGAGCGGGTCCTCGTCGGCATCGACGGGTCACCGGCGTCGACCAAGGCGCTGCGCTGGGCGATACGGTACGCCGAGCGCACCGGCGCCGCGATCGACGCGGTCCACGTATGGCAGGTGCCGACGATCTACGGCACTCCGATCGAGCAGGTCCCGGGCGAGAACTTCGCCGAAGCCGGGCAGCGCGCGTTGGACGGCACAGTGGACCAGGAGCTGGGGGGCAGGACGGATCTCGAGGTGCGCCGGGTCTGCCCAGGCGGATACACCCCGAAGGTGCTGGTCGAGCTGTCGAGGGACGCGGACCTGCTGGTGGTCGGCTCCCGCGGTCAGGGCGGCCTGAAAGGGACGCTGCTGGGATCGGTGAGCCTGCGGTGCGTCACCCACGCCGCCTGCCCCGTGGTCATCGTCCGCACCGAGGATTGACAGCGCGCCTGCACCGGCCGGTGCCGCACTCAGGAGCCGTCCGGCTCGCGCCCTTCGAGTCTGGCACGCATCTCGGTGTACGTCGCGGTGTCGATCTCGCCGGAGGCGTACCGCCGGTCGAGCATCTCGCCCGCACTCGCCTGGGCGGTGGCCGGGTCGGCCGCGCCGCGGTCGGTGCCGATCGCTCTGCCGAGCCGGACCACCGCCCAGATCAGCAGGACGAGGACCGCCAGCCAGAAGATCATCATGAAACCGGCCCACCACCAGTCCCCGCCCGACATGGCGTCGAACTGGCCGCAGCGGCCGGGACCGAATCCATTCATCATCGGACTCGCCTCCTTCAGGTCGTGCCTTCAGCTTCCCGCTCGCAGCCGGCCGCTCCCAGAGGCCGACGTCACCGCGGTCCCAAACCAAGGTCCCTGCCCGCGGCGGCCGCCGGGCCGGGGCCCGGCGTGCAGCCTCCTCACTTCGGCAGGGCGACCGCCGCGGCGAGCTCGGACGCCCAGGAGCGGACGTTGTCGAGTTCCCCCGTCTTGAGCGGGCCGAGGGTCCGCTCGACCCTGAAGCTCGCCGGGCTCGCGACGATGGTGAACCCGGCCCGGCGCAGCCGTCTGGTGGCCGCACGGGCCGCGGACCCGGGGAGGTGGTCGACGCGGGTGTCGAAGGCGATCGCCTGCACACCGGGAGCGGTCTCCACTGCGGCCAGCCATTCGCGGACGCCGATCCCGGTCGAGACCAGGCCGGCAGGTGCGATGCCGGCGGCGTCGCTGCGCGAGAGCGGACGGCTGAGCGTGAACCCGTGGGTCGGGGCGCCGACCACCACCAGGTCGACGGACGCGTCGATCGCGGTGGGCGCCTCGCTCACCTCGTGGAGTTCGACGTCCATGTACTTCGCGAGCTCCTCGACGACGACCTTCGCGACCGCCCTCGTGTTGCCGAACATCGATTCGTAGATCACTGCGGCTCGCATGGCGACCGCCTTTCTGACGTGCTTGCTGGCATCGGGAATGATTCGGGGCCCGGTCCTGGTGCCGGAACCGGGCCCCGTGCGGATCCCCGAAAGGACCCGTGCTCTGGTCCGCGACTCGCGCTACCGCGAGTCGCTGCCCTCGATCTGCGCCGCCACGGCGGCCCGGCCCGCCTCGAGGCGGGCGACGGGAACGCGGAAAGGCGAGCAGGAGACGTAGTCGAGCCCGACCCGGTCGAAGAACCGGACCGAGGCGGGGTCGCCGCCGTGCTCGCCGCAGACGCCGACGGTCAGGTCGCGGTTGACCGCCCGGCCCTGCTCGACCGCGGTCGCCACCAGGCGCCCGACGCCCTCCTCGTCGAGGACCTCGAACGGGGAGTCCGCGAAGACACCCTTGGCGAGGTAGACGGGGAAGAAGGAGCTCTCGACGTCGTCGCGGGAGAACCCCCACGTCGTCTGCGTCAGGTCGTTGGTGCCGAACGAGAAGAACGCGGCGTGCTCGGCGATGCGGCCGGCCGTCAGAGCCGCCCGGGGCAGCTCGATCATCGTTCCGATCTCGGCGGCGACCCGCACGCCGGTCTCCGCGGCGGTCTCCTCCAGGACGCGGGTGATCTCGGCGCGCATGAGCTCGAACTCCTCGACGCCGCCGATCAGCGGCACCATGATCTCCGGGCGCGGGTCGCTGCCGGCCTTGATGCGCGCCGCGGCCGCCATCGCGATCGCGCGGACCTGCACGGCCGCCAGGCCCGGCACGGCCAGGCCGAGGCGGACACCGCGCAGCCCGAGCATCGGGTTCTGCTCATGGAGGCGGCGCACGGCCGCGAGCAGGCGGACGTCGGCCGGGTCGGCGTCGCCGCGGGCCTCGGCCAGGGCGACCTTGACCGACAGCTCGGTGAGGTCGGGCAGGAACTCGTGCAAGGGCGGGTCCAGCAGCCGGATCGTGACCGGGAGCCCGTCCATCGCAGCGAAGATGCCGGTGAAGTCGCCCAGCTGCAGCGGCAAGAGCTCGGCCAGCGCGGCCTCGCGCTCCCGGTCGGTGCCGGCGGTGACGAGCCGCTCGATGATGCGCCGCCGCTCGCCGAGGAACATGTGCTCGGTGCGGCACAGACCGATGCCGTCGGCGCCGAAGCGACGCGCGCGGGCGGCGTCCTCGGGGGTGTCGGCGTTGGCGTGGACACCGAGGTGGCGGCGTTCGTCGGCGTAGCGCATCATGCGGGCGACGGCCTGGACGACGGGGTCGGACCGGCGCTGCTCGCGGGTGAGGCGGCCTTCGAAGTACTCCACGACCGGCGGCGGGGCGACCGGGATGGCGCCGGCGTAGACCGCGCCGGTGGCGCCGTCGATCGAGACGGGATCGCCTTCGCGGACGAGGACGCCGCCGGGGGCGGTGAACTGCCTGCGCACGGCGTCGATCCGGAGGTCGTCGGCGCCGACGACGCAGGTCTTGCCCATGCCGCGAGCGACGACGGCGGCGTGGGAGGTCTTGCCGCCGCGGCTGGTCAGGACGCCGGCGGCGGCGATGATGCCCGCCAGGTCGTCCGGGCTGGTCTCGCGGCGCACCAGGATCGCGGGGCCCTCGAAGCGTTCGGCGGCGGCGGCGTCGAAGACGGCCGCCCCGACCGCGGCCCCCGGCGAGGCGGGCACGCCGAACGCGATCGGTTCGGGCTTGGCCTCGGGATCGAACTGGGGGAACATCAGCTGCGCGAGCTGGTCGCCGGTGACGCGGCCGAGCGCCTCCTCGACGCTGATGCGGCCCTCGTCGACCAGCTGCAGCGCAATGCGGAAGGCGGCCGCGGCGGTGCGCTTGCCGATGCGGGTCTGCAGCATCCACAGGCGCCCGTGCTCGATGGTGAACTCGATGTCGCACAGGTCCCGGTAGCGCTCCTCGAGCATCGCCATCGTGCGCCGCAGTTCGGCATAGGAGGCGGGGTCGGTGCGCCCGAGCTCGGCCAGGGGAATGGGGGTGCGCACGCCGGCGACGACGTCCTCGCCCTGCGCCTCGGCGAGGTAGTCCCCGTAGACGCCGGGGGCGCCGGTGGCGGGGTCGCGGGTGAAGGCGACGCCGGTGCCCGAGTCGGGCCCCAGGTTGCCGTAGACCATGGCCATGACGTTGACGGCGGTGCCCAGGTGCTCGGGGATGCGCTCCCGGCGCCGGTAGACGCGGGCGCGGTCGGTGTTCCAGGAGTCGAAGACCGCGCGCACGGCCATGTCGAGCTGCTCGCGCGGGTCCTGCGGGAAGTCGATCCCCGTCGCATCCTGCACGATCCCCTTGTAGACGGCGACGAGGTCGCGCAGAGCGGCCGCGTCGAGGTCGAGATCGCGCTCGGCGCCGTTGCAGCGCTTGGCCTCCTCGAGGGCGGCGTGGAACGCCTCGGCCTCGACGCCCAGCACTGTGGCCCCGAACATCTGGATGAGGCGCCGGTAGGAGTCCCAGGCGAACCGCTCGCCGCCGGCGGCCGCGAGGCCGCGCACGGACCGGTCGTTCAGGCCGATGTCGAGGACGGTGTCCATCATGCCCGGCATCGAGAACTTCGCGCCTGAGCGGACCGACACGAGCAGGGGGTCGCCGGGATCGCCGAGGCGCTTGCCGCGCTCGGCCTCCAGGCGGGCCAGGTGCGCGTCGACCTCCTCGGCCAGGCCGGGCGGGTCGTCACCGGTGGCCAGGTAGCGCCGGCACGCCTCGGTAGTGATGGTGAAGCCCGGCGGGACGGGCAGCCCGAGGTTGGTCATCTCTGCCAGCCCGGCGCCCTTGCCGCCGAGCAGGTCCTTCTGGTCCTTGTCGCCTTCGGCGAACGCGTACACGTACCGGTGCGTCGTTGCGGTCATCGCGATGTCCTTCTCCGTGAGGTGTCCTCTTCGTCCATTGAGCGGCGGAGGCGGTTCGCTGTACAGGGGCCGGACGTCACCCGTCTCCGGGACTTCCGGTCCGCGCCCTGGACCCCGGCTCGGTCGAGCCGGGGCTCGGCACGGTCAGCGGAGGCGTCGGGCGATCGGGTGGGGTTCGTCTCCGATACGGGCGAGCCGGAGTTTGATGTCGACGGCTTGGACGCCGTATCGCACGGGCATGATCGGATTGAGGTCGAGTTCGGCGATCTCCGGGACGTCTTCGGCGAGGCGGCCCAGGCGCAGCAGGAGGTCGGCGAGCGCGGCGGTGTCGACTGGCCGCGAACCGCGGTGGCCCTCGAGGAGCGGTCTGGACCGCAGGGAGCGCCACATCGACTCCGCGTCCACGTCCGTGAGCGGCAGGGTCCGGAACTGCCTGTCGTCCATCACGTCGGTGGCCGTACCGCCAAGACCGACCACGACCAGCGAGCCGAAGGACGGGTCGTGGACGATGCCGGCGGCCACTTCGACGTCCGCGTCCAGCATTGGCTGGACGAGCACCGAGGCGTTCGCCTCGTCGTGGATCAGGGTGGACAGCTCGGCGAAGGCGACGCGGACCGCGTGGGCGTCGCGCAGGCCGAGCCGGACAGCGCCGACGTCGGACTTGTGGACCAGGCGCGGGTCGTCGGCCTTGGCCGCGACGGGGTAGCCGAAGGCGCGGGCGGCGGCGACGGCCTCGCTCTTCGAGGAGACACGGACGGCCGGCGTCGTCTGGATGTCGTAGCAGGCGAGGATCGCCGCGGCGTCGGTCGCCCGCTGCCAGCCTTCCCCCGCTTCCAGAAGCCTGTCGACGAGGGCGCGGGCCTCGTTGCGGTCGATGCACGGCAGGTCGGGGCGCGCGCCGAGCGGGCGGGCCCGCCAGGCCGCGTAGTCCGCGGCGCGGCCGAGTGCGGCGACGGCCGGCTCGGGGAAGGCGAACACGGGGATCCGCCTGGCGCCCAGGGTGGTCGGAGCCTCGTTCAGGCCCATGACGACGGCGGCCGCCGGCAGGCCGGGCAGTGCGTCGAGCGCGTCGGACATCGCGGCGAGGTTGCCTTCGAGGTCGCTGGCGCCGGTCACGGCGAACACCGCGAGGAGGGCGTCGACTTCTCCGGAGGCGCCGAGCGCGGCGATCGCTTCGGCGAACGCGTCGGGGCCGGCGGCGGCGCCGAGGTCGACCGGGTTGTCGGCGGCCGCCGCGCCGGGGACGGCCGCGGCGAGTCGTCCGCGCGCATCGCCGCCGAGGCCCCGGACGTCGAGGCCAGCGGCGGCTGCGGCGTCGGCGGCCAGGACGCCGACGCCGCCGGCATTGCCGACCACGCCGAGGCGCACTCCTTGTGGGAGCGGCTGGTCGACCAGGACGCGCGCGGTGTCCAGGAGCTGTTCGAGCGTGTCGCAGCGAATCACGCCGGCTTGCGCGAACAGGGAGTCGACGGCGATGTCAGAGGTGGCCGCAGCGGCGGTGTGGGAGAGGCCGGCCCGGCGGCCGGGCTCGGAGCGGCCGCCTTTGACGGCGAGTACCGGCTTGCGGCGTGCGACGGCGCGGGCCAGGCGGGCGAACTTGCGGGGGTTGCCGAAGGACTCGAGGTAGAGGGCGACGGCCTTGCAGGCCGGGTCGTCGTACCAGTAGGCGAGCAGGTCGTTGCCGGACACGTCGGCCTTGTTGCCCAGGGAGACGAAGGCGTGCACACCCGGCCCGGTGCGGGAGGCGTGGGCGAGCGCGGCGATCCCGACCGCACCGGACTGCGAGGCGAGGGCTAGGCCGCCCGCAGAGGGTGGTTCGGCGGCGAAGCTCGCCTGGAGCCGCACGGCGGTGTCGGTGTTGACGATCCCTAGGCAGTTGGGTCCGACCACGCGCATGTCGTGCGCGCGTGCGATGCGCACGAGCTCCTCCTGCGCCGCGGCGTCGCCGGTCTCGGCGAATCCCGCCGAGACGACCACGGCCGCCCGGGCTCCGGCCGCGCCGGCGTCCCGCAGCACCCCGGTGACGGCCGCGGCGGGGACCGCGATGACGACCAGGTCGACCGGCTCGGAGCGTTCGGTCAGCGACCGGACCGCGGGCAGGCCCTCCAGTTCGGCGGCGCCGGGGTGGACGGGGATGATCGGACCGTTGAAACCGCCCTTGATGATCGAGCGCAGCATCTCGGCCCCGACGCCGGTGCCGGTGCGGCTCGCGCCGGCGACCGCGATCGAGGCCGGGTCGAGCAGGGGCCGCAGCGACAGGCGCTCGGCGGCCCGTTCGCGCTCGGCGACGTCATCGGCGAAGGCGCCGTCGAGATCGGCGGTGAGCACGACGTCGACCACGCCGTCCGCGTATGGCATCGCCACCCCCGGAGCGAGACGGCGGGCCAGGCGCAGCATCCTGTAGTTGCCGCCGAGCACCTGCCCGGTCAGCTGTTTCACGCCGCCGGCGGCCGCGGCGAGGGCGAGGTGCTCCAGCAGGAGCGTGCCCAGGCCGCGGTGCTGGTGGGACTCGGCGACCAGCACGCCGAACTCGGCGCGGTCGGCCTGGTCGGGCGCGCATGCGAACGAGGCGACCGCGAGCAGGGCGCCCTCGTCCTCGACCGCCAGCGCGATGCCGCGGCCGGAGTCGTTGAGGCCGGCGAGCCGGCGCGCTTCGATGGCGAGGACGCCCCGGCCGGTGCCGAAGAAGCGGTAGCGCAGGTCGGCGGTCGGGCAGGCTTCGTGCATGGCGATGAGCGAGGGGAGGTCGAGCGGTGCGATCGGGCGGATGCGGACGATGCGGCCGTCGGCGTCGAGGGCGTCGACTGGCGCGGGCTGGCGGAGGTGCATGCCTGGCTCCTCAGGGTTCGCGAGCGGTCGGTCCGCCCCGACTCGAGCATCGGGTCAGCGGCGGCCCCACTTCCAGAGGCGAACGTGGGGCGGCGCGGGGACCTTGGTCCTCGGGCGCGCCGAAGGGCCCTAGGTCCCTTGCGGGACGGACCTCGGGGGGATGGTCCGGTCCTGCGGATCGCTGATACTTGATCCATGGACGGAGAACCGATCAGAGTGTTCCTGCTCGACGACCATGAGGTGGTCAGGCGGGGACTGTGCGAACTGCTGGAACGCGACGGCGATATCGAGGTGGTCGGCGAGGCTGCGGACGTGGCGGAGGCCGTCCGGCGCTATCCCGCGGCCCGCCCCGACGTGGCGGTGCTGGACGCGCAGCTCCCCGACGGCAGCGGTGTCGAGGTGTGCCGCAGGATCAAGGAGACCGACCCGGACGTCGCCGTGGTCATCCTGACGTCGTACGAGGACGACGCGACGCTGTTCGCGGCGATCGAGGCGGGGGCGGCGGGGTTCCTGCTCAAGCAGGTGCGCGGCAACGACCTCGTCGACGGCGTGCGCACCCTCGCTGCGGGCGGGTCGCTGCTGGACGCGCGGATGACCGGGGCGGTGCTCGAGCGGCTGCGCACGGGGCCGCCCACCGCCCCGGAGCTGGACGTGCTCTCCGAGCAGGAGCAGCGCATCCTCGAACTCATCGGCGAGGGATTGACGAACCGCCAGATCGCCGAGCGGATGCACTTGGCGGAGAAGACGGTGAAGAACTACGTGACCCGCGTCCTGGGCAAACTCGGTCTGGAGCGGCGCACGCAGGCGGCGGTGCTGGCGTCCCGGCTCTTCACCTGACCGGCACCCCGGAACGCCGAACCGGGTCGGCCACGGACGTCAATTCGGGGGCGGGAGCGGGATCGACCAGCGCAGCTCGGTGCCGGAGGGTTCGGCCGGGTTGACGGTGAACTCGCCGCCGAGCGCCGCGGCCCGCGAAGCGAGGTTGGCCAGCCCGCGGCGCGGTGCCTGCGGCGGGATGCCGATCCCGTCGTCGGCGACCCGGATGCGGAGCGCGCCGGCCTCGACCGCGATCGTCACCAGCACCTGCCGTGCATGGGCGTGGCGGGCGGCGTTGGACAGGGCCTCGCGCAGCATGGCGAGCACCTCGATGCGGACCAGCTCGGGCACCGCGTCGTCGACCGGCCCGGCGAACTCCACCTGCGGGGCGAAGCCGAGGTGGTGGCGCACCACCCCGCACAGGCCGCGGACGGTCTGCGAGAACGCCTGGGCCGTGTCGGTGTGCAGGCTGTAGATCGCCGCGCGCAGGTCGGAGATGGCCCCGTCGATCTCGTCGACCGCCGAGTGGATCCGCGTCGCGGCCTCAGGGGCGTCCACCAGGTGCACTATGGACTGGAGTTGGAGGCCGGTGGCGAAGAGCCGCTGGATGACCAGGTCGTGCAGGTCGCGACCGATCCGGTCGCGGTCGCGGAAGACCACCAGGCGCTCGCGCTCGGCCTGCGAGGCGGCCAGCTGCCCGTACAGCCGGGCGTTGTCGATCGCGACGCCCGCGGCGGCGGCGAGCGCCTTGATGATGTCCTCGTCGTCGTCGGTGAACATCCCGCCGCCGCGCTTGTCGGTCAGATACAGGTTCCCCCAGGCCTTCTCCCCCACCTTCACGGGCACGCCCAGGAACGTCCGCATCGGAGGGTGACCGGGAGGGAAACCGACGGAGGCCGGATGCCGGGAGAGGTCGGCGAGCCGCAGCGGCTCGGGGACCTCGATGATGTGCCCGAGGATGCCGCGGCCCGTGGGCGGGTCGCCGAGGGCGACGATCTCCTCCTCGGTGAGGCCGTGGGTGCGGAAGTCCGCCAGGCCCCCCGAGTCGTCCAGGACGCCGAGGGCGCCGTACCGCGCGTCCACCAGCGTGCACGCGGCGGCCACGATGCGGTCGAGGATCGCCGCGAGCTCCAGGTCGGATCCGATGCTGATCACCGCGTCGAGCAGCGCCCGCAGCCGTTCACGGCCCAGCACGATCTCGTCGATGCGCGACGACAGCTCGCCTAGCAGGTCGTCGATCGGCAGCTTCCGCAACTGCGGATCTCCCTGGTGCGGCGGCGAGACGGGGTCCATGACCTGATCGTATCGACCTCCGCCCCGGCCGCAAGGGACGGCCGTCTTTGGACCTCCGCATTGAGGACCTCCGTCCCTGCCCGGCGCCAGGTGCAGCCGCGAGGCTGGAAGCGCACCGACCACCGACCACCCCGAGGGGCCACTGATGGACAAGACGCTTCCGCAGCCGCTGACCGAGGCGCGACTGCGCCAGATCGACGCCTACTGGCGGGCCGCCAACTACCTCACCGTCGGGCAGATCTACCTGCTCGACAACCCGCTCCTGCGCGAACCGCTGCGCGCCGAGCACGTCAAGGCGCGCCTGCTCGGACACTGGGGCACCAGCCCCGCCCTCAACCTCGTCTACGCGCACCTCAACCGCCTCATCACCGAGCACGGCCTCGACGCGATCTACATGGCCGGCCCCGGACACGGCGGCCCGGCCATGCTCGCCAACACCTGGCTGGAGGGCACCTACTCCGAGCACCACCCCTCGGTCGGGCGCGACGAGGCCGGCATGGCCCGCCTGTTCCGCCAGTTCTCCTTCCCCGGCGGCGTCCCCTCCCACGCCGCCCCCGAGGTCCCCGGGTCCATCCACGAAGGCGGCGAACTCGGCTACTCCCTCATGCACGCCTACGGCGCCGCCTTCGACAACCCCGACCTCCTCGTCGCCTGCGTCATCGGCGACGGCGAAGCCGAGACCGGGCCCCTGGCCGCCTCGTGGCTGTCGAACGTGTTCCTCAACCCCGCCCGCGACGGCGCGGTCCTGCCGATCCTCAACCTCAACGGGTACAAGATCGCCAACCCGACCGTCCTCGACCGCATCCCGCGCCAGGACCTCCTGTCGATGATGCGCGGCTTCGGATACGACCCGCACCTGGTCGAAGGCGACGACCCCGACACCGTCCACCAGGAGCTCGCGGCCGCCCTCGACACCGCCCTCGCGGCGATCCGATCGATCCAGCAGGAGGCGCGCTCGGGCGGGACGGTCGAACGGCCGCGCTGGCCGATGATCGTGCTGCGCACCCCCAAGGGGTGGACCGGCCCGCGCGAACTCGACGGCAAGCCCGTCGAGGGCACCTGGCGCTCCCATCAGGTCCCGCTCGGCGCCGTCCGCGACGACCCGGCCCAGCTCGCGGCCCTGGAGTCCTGGCTGCGCTCCTACCGGCCCGAGGACCTCTTCGACGCCACCGGCGCCCCCATCGGCGAACTGCGGGCCGCCGCGCCGCGCGGGGACCGCCGCATGAGCGCCAACCCGCACGCCAACGGCGGCATCCTCCTGCGCGACCTGGTCCTGCCGGACTTCCGCGACTACGCCGTCGAGGTCCCCCGGCCCGGCGGCACCGACACCGAGGCCACCCGGGTGCTCGGCGAGTGGGTCCGCGACGTCATCGC
This sequence comes from Glycomyces terrestris, assembly GCF_003933745.1. Taxonomy (GTDB): domain Bacteria; phylum Actinomycetota; class Actinomycetes; order Mycobacteriales; family Micromonosporaceae; genus Glycomyces; species Glycomyces terrestris. The sequence continues at coordinate 271,853 of NZ_RSEB01000001.1, forward strand.
CGCCAACCCCGACCGGTTCCGCCTCTTCGGCCCCGACGAGGTCGCCTCCAACCGGCTCGGCGCCGCCTTCGAGGTCACCGACCGGGCCTGGAGCGCCCGCGTCGAACCCGGCGACGACCACCTCGGCCCCGACGGCCGGGTCATGGAGGTCCTCTCCGAGCACCTGTGCCAGGGCTGGCTCGAGGGCTACCTCCTCACCGGGCGCCACGGCCTGTTCACCAGCTACGAGGCGTTCATCCACCTGGTCGACTCCATGTTCAACCAGCACGCCAAGTGGCTCAAGACCACCAACGGCATCCCGTGGCGGCGCCCGATCGCCTCGCTGAACTACCTGCTGTCGAGCCACGTGTGGCGCCAGGACCACAACGGGTTCTCCCACCAGGACCCCGGGTTCATCGACCACGTCGTCAACAAGAAGGCCGAAGTCGTCCGCGTCTACCTGCCGCCGGACGCCAACACCCTCCTGTCCACCATGGACCACTGCCTGCGCAGCCGCCAGTACGTCAACGTCGTCGTCGCCGGCAAGCAACCCGCACCCTCGTGGCTGACCATGGACGAGGCCGTGCGCCACTGCGAACGGGGCCTGGGCATCTGGGAGTGGGCCTCCACCAACGGCGGCACCGAACCGGACGTGGTCCTCGCCTGCGCCGGCGACGTCCCCACCCTGGAGACCGTCGCCGCCGCCGACCTGCTGCGACGCCACCTCCCGCACCTGAAGGTGCGGGTCGTCAACATCGTCGACCTCATGCGGCTCCAGCCCGACACCGAGCACCCGCACGGCCTGCCCGACCGGCAGTACGACGCGCTGTTCACCACCGACAAGCCGGTCATCTTCGCCTTCCACGGCTACCCGTGGCTCATCCACCGGCTCACCTACCGCCGCGCCGGACACGAGCACCTCCACGTGCGCGGCTACAAGGAGGAGGGCACCACCACCACCCCGTTCGACATGGTCATGCTCAACGACCTCGACCGGTTCACCCTCGTCATCGACGTCATCGACCGCGTCCCCGGCCTCGGCCAGAACGCCGCCGGACTGCGCCAGGAGATGTGGGACGCCCGCCGGGTCTGCCGCGAGTACACCCGCGCCCACGGCACCGACCACCCCGCGGTCGCCGACTGGCGCCCCGGGCGGCCGCTGAGCCTGTAGCCCGGCGCGCGACGGGGGCGGACCCAACCGGGTCCGCCCCCGTCGCGTTGCGCCGCAAAGGATCGGGACGCGGGGACGAACGCGGCCCTCCTCGGGACCATCGTCCCCTGCTGCACCGCCCCCCGCTCCGCCAAGCTGGCCACATGAGCGAACACCGACCAGCCGCGACCGGCGGCCGAGCACGGCGACCGGATTCCACCGATCGCGCAGCACACCCCGGCCCGAGAGGAGACGGGCGGTGACCGCCGCAGTCGACACGGGCGCGCCCCGCCACTTCCACAGTGCGACCACAGGCGACCTACCAGCCCTCCTCGCGAGCGACCCCGGCACCGGACTGTCCACAGCCGAAGCCGCCGCCCGCCTCGCACGCACCGGCCCCAACAGCCTCCCCACCGCCGCACACACCAGCCTGCCGGTGCGCATCGCACGGCAGATCCACAATCCGCTCATCTACGTCCTGCTCGCCGCCGGCGCCGTCACCGCCGCACTCGGGGAGTACGTCGACTCCTCCGTGATCCTCGGCGTCGTGCTGATCAACGCGGTCATCGGCCTCGTCCAGGAGTCCAAGGCCGAAGCCGAACTGGCCGGACTGCGATCGATGGTCCGCACCGAGGCCAGGGTCGTCCGCGACGGCCGCGAACGCACCGTGCCCTCCGCAGCGCTCGTCCCCGGCGACCTCGTGAAACTCGAGGCGGGCGACAAGGTCCCCGCAGACCTGCGGCTGACGCACGCGACCGCCCTCCGCATCGACGAATCGGCCCTCACCGGGGAGTCCGAACCCGTCGGCAAGCACGTCGAGGCCCTGCCCGCGGACCTGCCGGTGGCCGACCGGCGCAACATGGCCTACTCGGGCACCCTCGTCACGGCCGGGTCCGCCACCGGCCTCGTCTGCGCCACCGGCACCGACACCGAGCTGGGCGCGATCCACCGGCTCATCGGCGCCGCCGAGACGCTGGCCACGCCGCTGACGGAGAAACTCGCCGGGTTCAGCCGGATGCTGACCGTCGGCATCCTGGCGCTGGCCGCGGTCACGTTCGCCGTCGGGCTGCTCCGGGGCCACGACGCCGTCGCGATGTTCACCGCGGCGATCGCCCTCGCCGTCGGCGCGATCCCCGAAGGGCTGCCCGCCGCCGTGACGGTCACCCTCGCCATCGGCGTAGCCAGGATGGCGCGCCGCCGCGCCGTCATCAGGCACCTGCCGACGGTCGAGACGCTCGGCAGCACCACCGTGATCTGCACCGACAAGACCGGCACGCTCACGCAGAACCAGATGACCGTGCAAGCGGTCTGGACGCCCCGAGCCTGGTACGCCGTCACCGGCGCCGGCTACTCCCCCGAGGGCACCGTTCGCGACGCCGCGGGCGCGGTGGCCGGCACCGACCGCGACCACGCGCTGCACTGGACCCTGCTCACCGGCACCCTCTGCAACGACGCGAGCCTCACCTCCCATGACGGCACCTGGGACGTGGCCGGCGACCCGACCGAAGGGGCGATGATCGTGGCCGCCGCGAAGGCGGGACTGGAGACGGACGCACTCCGGGCGCGATGGCCGCGGCAGGCGACCCTCACCTTCAACTCCGAGCGCCAGTTCATGGCCACCCTCCACCGCGACGACCGCGACGGCGCCACCGTCGTCCTCGTCAAGGGCGCCCTCGAACGGCTGCTGGAGCGCTGCTCCCTGCAGATGGACGCCGACGGCACCACCCGGCCGCTCGACAGCCGCACCGTGACCGGCGCCGCCGCGGAACTGGCCGACCAGGGACTCCGCGTCCTCGCCACCGCTCTGCGCCCCCACGGCAACGGATCGCAAAGCGTCGAGCGCCTCGACGACGACGCCCTCGGCAGCGGACTCGTCCTCACCGGCCTCCAGGCCATGCTCGACCCGCCCCGCACCGCCGCGGCCGCAGCCGTCGCCGCCTGCCGGACCGCCGGCATCGCGGTCAAGATGATCACCGGCGACCACGCGGCCACCGCCACCGCGATCGCACGCGACGTGGGACTGCTCGATTCCCGCAACGCCGACGCGGTCATGACCGGCGCCGACCTCGCCGCCCTCCCCGACGACGAGCTCCCCGAAGCCGCGCAGCGCACCAGCGTGTTCGCGCGCGTCTCCCCCGAGCAGAAGCTGCGGCTCGTCGCCGCACTCCAGTCGCGCGGGCACGTCGTCGCGATGACCGGCGACGGCGTCAACGACGCCCCCGCGCTCCGCCAAGCCGGCATCGGCGTCGCCATGGGAGCCGGCGGCACCGACGTCGCCAAGGAAGCCGCCGACATGGTCCTCACCGACGACGACTTCGCCACGATCGAGGCCGCCGTCGAAGAAGGCCGCGGCGTCTTCGACAACCTCACCAAGTTCATCACCTGGACCCTGCCCACGAACCTCGGCGAAGGGCTGGTGATCCTGGCGGCCATCATGTTCGGCGCCGCCCTGCCGATCCTGCCCGGCCAGATCCTGTGGATCAACATGACGACCGCGGTCGCCCTCGGACTGATGCTCGCCTTCGAGCCCAAAGAACCCGGCATCATGACCAGGCGACCGCGAAAGCCGGGACAACCGCTGTTCACCCGGGCGCTCATACTCCGGACCGCACTGGTGTCGGTGCTGCTCGTCGCCGGAGCATGGTGGCTGTTCGACTGGGAGCTCGCCCACGGCGCCGACCTCGCCCAGGCCCGCACCGCCGCGGTGAACGTCTTCGTCACCGTCCAGGCGTGCTACCTGTTCAGCTGCCGCACCCTGACCGGGTCGGCGTGGCGGATCGGCGCCTTCACCAACCCCTGGATCCTCCTCGGCGTCGCCGTGCAAGCGGCTGGGCAACTCGCCCTCACCTACACGCCGGCGATGAACACGGTGTTCGACACCGCCCCCATCGGCGCCGACGTGTGGCTGCGCATCCTCGCGATCGCCGCGGCGACCAGCCTCGTCGTAGCCCTCGAGAAGCGACTGACCATGGGTGCGGCAACGAACCCCGCCCGCCGGCGCTGAGCTGCACGACGAAGGGGGCGGCCACGCGAACGCGGCCGCCTCCTCCACTTCGCTCGCCGGCTCAGGTCAGTCGGCGTCGCGGACGACCAGCACCGGGCAGCGGGCATGACTCACGCAGTACTGGCTCACCGAGCCGATCAGCGCCCCCACGAACGCACCGTGGCCGCGGCTGCCGACGACGAGCATGTCGGCGCCCTCGGACCGGTCGATCAGCACCCGAGCGGGGTGGCCCTCGGCGACGCACCGCTCCACCGGCACCGACGGGTGCTCGGCCGCCAGCTTCTCCACCGCCGCGTCAAGCGTGCGCCGAGCCTCGGCACCGAAGTCGGACGCCGCGATGATCGTGGCCCCCGACCCGTACGCGTACGGGTACTGCCAGGCGTGCACCGCCGTGACGGCCAGATGCAGCTCCTCGGCGTAGTCCAGCGCCCACGCCAGCGCCCTGGCGGACGACGCCGATCCGTCGACGCCCACGATGATGCGGTGCCGTGATTCGTTCATGTCGGTCATGGCCGTTCCCTTCTCTTGCGCTCGAGTCTGCTCGCGATGCCGCGGCCGCAGCAGAGCCGAAAGTCCCGACAGCAGGTGCCCGCAGTCATCACTGCAAGACCGGCGGCGCCGTTACGCTCGAGCCAGGAGCGCCAGGAGTGCCAGGAGCGCAAGACCCGGCCGGCGGTCGCGCCGCGGCCGCCGCACACCGGCCCGGGCAAACGGAGGCCAACATGGAACACGAGCGCAAACCGGTCGAACTGCGGCCGGAGGTGGCCAAGGGGTATCTGACCCACGCCGAGTTCGGACGCGTCGCGTTCATCGTCGACGGCCTCCCGGTCATCCGACCGCTCAACCACGTCGTGGTCGAGGGCGACATCATCGTGCACACCTCGCACGATTCGGCATTCGCCCAAGCCGTCCGGGCACGGCCGGACCTGCCTGTGGCATACGAGACCGACGAGATCGAAGCCCACAGCCACACCGGCTGGAGCGTCCTGGTCCGCGGCACCGCTACCGACATCACCGGCCATCCCCGCGCAGCGCAGCTGGGCAGGCAGGTCCCCTCGTGGATCGACCGCCCCCACGACGCCGTCATCGCCATCCGCCCGCACCAGGTGACCGGCCTGCGCCTCACCATCGGGCACTGACGCCCGCCGCTCCCGCTCGTGACCACCGCCCTCGGAACCGGGGACCTTCGGCCCTGATCCGCGACCGCCGCGCTGGCGAGACTGGAGTCCGAGAGGAAGGAGCGGGACATGTCGAACCGCGAACAGGGGCACGGCATCGTCGTCGGCGTCGACGGATCGAAATCGTCGCGGCGGGCCCTGGAGTGGGCACTGCGCCACGCCGACGCCGCCGGCCTGCCGGTGACGGCGGTCCAGGCGTGGGAGATCCCGATGAACTACGGGACCGCGGCGATGGTGCTGCCCGCCGCGGAGTTCGCCGACCGGGCCCGGCGCAGCCTCACGCAGGTCGTAGAGGAGGCCGCCGCGGCCTTCCCCCGGGTGCACGTGGAACGCAAGGTCAAAGAAGGCCACCCGGCGAAGGTCCTCTTGAAGGAAGCGGCCGGGGCGGAGCTGCTCGTGGTCGGCTCCCGCGGTCACGGCGGGTTCGTCGGCGCGGTCATCGGGTCGGTCGGCCAGTACTGCGCCACCCACGCACGCTGCCCCGTCCTGGTCTTCCGCGGCGTCGAATGAGGATCGGACGCGGACGCGAGGACGGCAGCGCCGACTCGCTCGCCCGCATCTCGAAAGAAGGGGGCCTGCCGTGAGGGTGGCCGTGTTCAGCTCCAAACCGTACGACAAGACGTCCTTGCACGATGCCGACCGCGACGGCGCCCACGAACTGGTGTTCCTGGAGCCGCGCCTGAACGCCGACACCGCGGCGCTGGCCGCGGGCTGCGAGGCAGTGTGCGCGTTCGTCAACGACGACCTCGGCGCGGCGACGCTCGCGGCCCTGGCCGACCGCGGGGTGCGGTTCGCGGCGCTGCGGTCGGCCGGGTTCAACCACGTCGATCTGCGGGCGGCCGCAGCGGTGGGCATCGCGGTGGCGCGGGTCCCGGACTATTCGCCGTACGCGGTCGCCGAGCACTGCGCGGCGCTGGTGCTGGCGCTCAACCGGAAGACCCACCGTGCCTACAACCGCGTGCGCGAGCACAACTTCGCGCTGACCGGGCTGCTCGGATTCGATCTCCACGGCCGCACGGTCGGCGTGGTCGGTACCGGGAAGATCGGGACGTGCTTCGCGCGGATCATGGCCGGGTTCGGATGCCGGGTCCTGGCGTACGACCCCTGCCCGAGCGAGGCGGCCCGCGAGGCCGGGGCCGAGTACGTGCCCCTCGAGGACCTGCTCGCCGCGTCGGACATCGTGTCGCTGCACTGCCCGCTCACGCCTGAGACGTTCCACCTCATCGACCGCGAACGGATCGCGCTCATGCGCCCCGGCGCGATGCTGGTCAACACCAGCCGCGGCGCGCTCGTCGACACGGCCGCGGTGGTCGAAGGGCTCAAGGACGGCCGGATCGGCCACCTTGGACTGGACGTGTACGAGGAGGAGGCCGGACTGTTCTTCGAGGATCTGTCCGACCAGGTCATCGGCGACGACGCCTTCGACCGGCTCAACGCCTTCCCGAACGTGCTCATCACCGGCCACCAGGCGTTCTTCACCGCCGAGGCTCTCGAAGCGATCGCAGCGACGACGATCGCGAACCTGGACGCGTTCGCGTGCAACGGCATCGGCCTCCACCCGGTGGGGCTCGACCAAGACCCCGCCGCCAACCGAACGGCACCGCCGCCGGAGCACCCTCCGGTGCGGATCGCAGCAGACGCACAAGGAGCACACCCATGACCGACCGGCACTCCGAACGCATCGTGGTCGCGATCGACGGCTCGCCGCCGTCCTTGGACGCCCTGCGATGGGCCATCGCCTATGCCGACCGCTGTGGCGCCATCGTCGAGGCACTGCACGTCTGGCACATCCCCAACGAATACGGCACCCCGGTCCCGGCCGTCCCCGGCGAGACCTTCGAGGCCACCGCCAAACGCTCGCTCCAGGGCTCGATCGACGAGGTCGTCGGCGACCGAACCGATGCGCCGGTCGAGGCGGCGACCCGCCAGGGATATCCGCCGAAGGTCCTGGTCGAACGCTCGGCGGCCGCGGACCTCCTCGTCGTCGGCAGCCGCGGCCGCGGCGCACTGGCCGGGACATTGCTCGGCTCCGTCAGCCTCCACTGCGTCACCCACGCCCACTGCCCGGTCGTCGTCATCCGCGGCTGACGTGGCACCAGACCAGGAACGGGCCGCGACCGATGGTCGCGGCCCTCCGGCGTCGGCATCGGCGGCAACCGAAGGGACCTCCGTCCCTTCGCCTGGGGCGCTTGGTCGCTGTGCCCGCACCGCCCGAAGTGGTGGCATGGAGGGGTGAACACACAGCTTCGGGAGGATGCCTTGGACACCACACCTCGAGTGCTCGTCGTCGGCGGCGGCCTGGCCGGCATGGAGACGCTCTTCGCCCTGCGCCAGCGCCTGGGCGACCGGGTCGACCTGACCCTGGTCACCGACCGGGACGACTTCGAGTTCCGACCGAGCACGGTCTACGTGCCCTTCGGCGGCGCCGAAGACGACCTGCGGATCCCGGTCGCCGTCCCCGCCGAACGGCAGGGGATCACGGTGCGGCGCGGCGAAGTCGCCTGGGTCGAGACCGAACCCAAGCGGCTCGCGCTCACCGACGGATGCACCCTCGACTACGACTACCTCGTCCTGGCCACCGGCGCCGCGATGCGACCCGAGCGGGTCCCGGGGCTCGCCGAACACGCCCACCTGGTCGGTTCCCTCGAGCAGATGCGCGAACTCGGCCGGACGCTCCGGCGCGTGCGCGACGCGGCCGTGGACGGGTCCCCGCAGCACGTCCTGTTCCTGGTGCCGCCGGGCAACGCCTGGCCGGGCCCGGTGTACGAGCTCGCGTTCATGCTCGAGACGTGGCTGCGGCGCTCGCGGGTGCGCGACCTGGTGTGCCTGACGTTCGCGACGTTCGAAGACCGCTACCTGGAGGCGCTGGGCACCGGACTGCACCCGGTCATCGGCGAGGAGTTCGCCGACCGCGGCATCATCAGCCGGGCCCGCGCGGTGGTGACCGGCGTCGAACCGAACCTGGTCCGCTTCGCCGACGGGACGGCGCACACCTTCGACGTGCTCGTCTCCTCCGCGCCCCACACCGCCGCCGTCGACTACGAGGGCCTGCCGAAGGACCTGAACGGGTTCCTGCTGACCGAACCGCAGACCCGCCGGGTCCGGTGCACCGACGTCGTCTACGCCCCCGGCGACGCCGGAGACTTCCCCGTCAAGCTCGGCTACCTCTCACTGCTCCAAGCGGACGCGGTCGCCGACGACATCACCGCACGGATCGACCCCGCCGCGGTCGGCGAACCGCGGCGGTTCGACCCGGTCGGCATGTTCGTCCTCGAGATGCTCGACGAGGCGGTGTACGCGCGCACGCCCTTGGCACTGACCGGGGAGCCCGACCGCGCCCGGGACGGGCGGCGCGTGGGCGTCTCCCCCATCTGGCACCTGGGCAAGAAGACCCTCGGCGTCTACCTGCCGCAGCAGTTCCGGGCCGGCCGGCCCGTCCACGGCGGCCTCCATCAACAAGCGGTCGCCCTGGGCCTGCAGGGCCTCTCGACGACCTGGTCGGACCGAGTGACGGAGTGACCTTCGGGCCTTCGTGCCGATTACTCCAGGCGGCCGTCTCCCTCGCGAGACGGCCGCCGTTCTGCTGTCCGCCGCCGGCTCGCCGCGGGACCTTCGTCCCCGCAAGACCCGCCTTCGGACCTCTCGAAACCCGGCGTGGACTGCGGTTTCCTTGAACTGTCACCGGATACGGTGCCCGAATCGAAAGGAACAGTCCGATGGCCACCGTCAACGCCACTGAGCGAGCCGCCACCACGACCACCGCCGTCGCCTACGTCTGGGCCGGCCTGCGCATCGCCCTGGGCTGGGTCTTCCTGTGGGCCTTCCTCGACAAGACCTTCGGCCTCGGCTTCGCCACCGCGAAGGAGGCCGCCTGGCTCGAAGGAGGGAGCCCGACCGAGGGCTTCCTGACCCACGGCACCAAGGGCCCGTTCGCCGAGTTCTACCAGGGCATGGCCGGCAACGCCTTCGCCGACTGGCTCTTCATGGCCGGCCTGCTGGGCATCGGCCTCGCCCTCATCCTCGGCATCGGCATGCGCATCGCCGCCGCCGCCGGCGCCCTGCTGCTGGTCCTGATGTGGACGGCCGCCCTGTGGCCGGAGAACAACCCGTTCATGGACGACCACCTCGTCTACGCCGGCCTCCTCGTCGGCCTCGCCCTCGCTCGAGCCGAGGACACCCTCGGCCTGGGCAAGACCTGGGGCGAGCTCCCCATCGTCAAGCAGAACCGCTGGCTCAAGTAACTCCAGTGGAACCGAAGCGGGCCGCGACCTTCCGGGCGCGGCCCGCTCTTGCGATCCTCGAGTCATCCGACGCACTCTGCGTTGATCCCCGGTGAGACCTCGGTTAGGTACGGCTGCGGGTCCACCAGGATTACAACCACGTCGAGATCCTAACTCGGCCATTCCCATGCGAGTCCGTACCGACGCCCCGGGCGGAGCGCTGAGAACGACACCTCGACGCGGGTGGTGTCCGAGACGTCCAGGTTGGGGTGCAGGTCCGGGTCCGGTGGAGGAACAAAGCGGGTCGCACCCTCATTCCGCCAGAGCCGCACTGGACGAACTCCACTGAACTCGAACCTCATGTGCAACTCTTACGTCCGACCGGTCTGGACGACCATCTCCACGGCCTCGTACTGCGGACTGAACTTCCGGCGTCTGGCGGGCATGGACGCGATCCTCTCAAATCAGGAACCGTGTCCAATATCCTTGTCACACCGCAAACGAGGTGTTTCGGGCATCGCGGTGGAGTGCGCCGGTGACGGCGTTGACGTTCGGCCGGGTGGAGGCCGGGACGCCGTGCGCTTCGTAGGCCGAGCGGAAAAGGCCGCAGGTGACAGGGGCTGGGTGACCCGCACGTGGCCGCAGCAGTGGCAGCTGTGCGACCGAAGCTCCGGAGCCGGGAGACGTGAGACGGCCGGACCAAGAGGTCCGGCCGTCATCTCGATCCGGGACTCGCGCGTCCGGACTCGATAACCCTTACTCGATCACGGTCTCCGCTCCTCGGCGGCGGCTGAGCAGGAGCATCGCGATGCCTCCGAGGCACCCGGCGAGGGCGACGACGGCGATCGGCAACACCGCGACGCCGGTCCGCGTCAGGCTCTTGTCGATCGGCAGCGGTTCGACCTCGACGGCCACTTCGCTGACGGGCGATTCGACCTGCTCGCCGTGCGGGTCCTCGCCGGCGGCGACCGCCGCATTGGTGATCGAGCCGGCCACGGCGTCAGCCCGCTGGACCTCGTACGTCGCGGTGCACATCAGCGTCTCGCCGGGTGCGAGGGTCGCCGGGGCCGCCGGGTCGCATTCGAGCTCGGACAACTCGCCGGAACCGGAGAACGCGGTCTCCTCGACCTCGACGCCGCTCACCGTGACGTTGCCGTCGTTCTCGACGGTGAAGGTGTAGGCGACCGTGTCGCCGACCTCGACTTCGTCGGCACTGGCCGTCTTGGTCAGTGCCAGTGACGGCGTCTGCTCGAACTCCACCGCGGTCTCGTCCTCGACCGGCGGGAGCGGGTTCCCCTTCGGGTCGTCGCCGGTCGCGGTGGCGGAGTTGGTGACACTGCCCCTGTCCACATCGCTCTGCTGGACCACGTACGTCGCCGTACACGTCAGCGCCTCACCCGGCGCTAGCGTCACCGGAGCAGCGATGTCGCACTCCAGTGCGGACAGGTCGCCTGCTCCGGAGAAGTCGCCTTCGCTGATCGCCACGTCGGTGAGCGCCACATTGCCGGTGTTGGTCGCGACGAACGAGTACGTGAGCGTCTCGCCGGCCGTCGCGCTGTCGCCCTCGACGGTCTTCTCGAGGGTCAGCTCCGGGTCGTTCGGGAGGAACTCCACAACGGCAGGGTCGGGCGGATCGAGCCCGACGAGATTCGTGAAGTTGTCGGGGCCGTTCTCGTAGACCGCGGCGGCCGAGGAGGTGACGTCGACGGTGATGGTGCACGAGACCGCCCCCGCCTCGAACTCCCCGTCCGCGACGAGGATCTCCGAGCCCCCGGCCGCGGCCTGCACGTTCGCGGTGCAGGTGCCTCCGATGTTGGGCGTGTCCGCGACGACCAGGCCGGCGGGCAGCGCGTCGGTGAAGCCCCAGCCCTTCTTCGCGGCGAGTTCCGCGGTGTTGGTGACCGTCAGCGTCAGCGTCGAGACGCCGCCGACGAACTCCGTCTCCGGTGAGAAGGACTTGTCGAGGTGCGGCGAGACGTCGAGGACCTTGATGTTGTCGTAGGCGCCGTCGTTGCCGATCCCGTTGCCGGTCTCGTTGCGCATGACGATCCCCAGCTCGCCGCCTTCGACGAGCAGGGACGAGTCGGCGGCGAAGGTCCCCACCCACACGTCGCGCGTCTGGCCGTTCTGCGCGGGCACGGTCATGAACTTCGTACGGGGATCTGCGCAGGGGTCGATCGCGCTGTCGGAGACGGGGATCTCTTCTCCGCCCTCTTTGACGAGGTAGAAGCGGAGCAGCGGGTGGGTCACCCAGCAGTTCACCGCGGCGGCGTCGACCGAGAACGTGATGAACCGGTTGGCGGCCTGGAGGTTCAGCATGCTCTCGGTCTGAAACATGACCAGGTTGTCGCCGCCGGAGCTCGCGGTGTACGAGGTGGCGGCGGCGTTCGTCGCCGGATCGGCCGCACCGGCGTTGGCGCCGAGCGCGTACGCGAGCGCGGTCGCGGTGTTGTAGGAGTCGGCCGGCAGTCCGTCGTTGAGGCAGTCCTGCGGGTCCTTGGGGCTCGTTTGGTCGAAGATGAAGCCGTTGCAGTTCGGTCGGCTGATCCAGTACGGGTCCCCGGTGTACGTCATCCCCATCGCGCCGGTGTACTCCGTCAGCAGCATGTTGGAGCCGGTCGCGCGGTTCTCGAAGTTCTCCTCGTAGAGGAGTTCGGCCGCTTCGGGCACCCCCGGTTCGGCGGTGGCCGCCGAGGGAGGCGCGCTGAGGACGAGCGTCCCTCCGAGCATCACGGCGAGCAGTGCGACCTGCAGCGATCGCTGGGCCGGCGCCGACTGGGCCGAAGGCTCGTCCGATCGTCCCCGATGGGCGGGGCCCGGCTTTCTTGGCGTATCCACGTTTCCCTCGTCTTCATTCGCGCACAGCGCAGTTCCAGTGGAGCTGCGGAAGCCAGTGAGCGGCTTGCAATGAAAGGCCCGCTCCGCTGGCAATCAGATGTCCGGAAAGCACCGGAATGCTGAGCTGATATTAGAGGAAACAAGGGGTGTCCAATGCGAATCCGGGATGGAGGACTCAGCGAAGTCGAGCAAAAAATGACCGACACTGAGCGGGTGGGAGGCGCCGGTCGGCGGCGGCTTTGAGCTGCGGGGCGGGGCGACCGCCTCCCGCCATACGACCTGCTGCAGGTCGGGCTCGGGCTCGCAGGCCGCGATGGCCGCGTTCATCACCGGGTCACGCCTCGCCCTGTCTCCGGGTCCGCTCGGGCGTGGTTCCCCTCAGGACGATGCCGGGCTCGAACTCCACGATTCGGCGCTCGCCCTCAGGTGGCATCAGCGGGGGCCGGCAGAGCGCGTCAACCGAGGCATCCCGGTTCATCGAGACAAGGCGAATTACAAGCGAGAGCTGGCTACGACGAAGCCCCAGACCGGGGACTTCGTCCCTGGTCTGGGGCTAACGGTCGGGCTGACAGGACTTGAACCTGCGACCCCTTGACCCCCAGTCAAGTGCGCTACCAAGCTGCGCCACAGCCCGTTGTGCCGCGTTGCCGCGGCGGTGACAACTGTAGCTCATGGCCCCGGGGGCCTCTGAGGCGAGGTCCCCCGTGTGAGACGGGCTATTTGCGTTTGTCTTTTTTGCGGGATTCGCGGGGTTTGACGACCAGTTCGATGGGCGTCCCCGGGAAGCCGAAGTCCTCGCGGAGCTTGCGCTGGATGAACTTGAGGTACTGCTTCTCGAACGGTGCGTTCGTGAAGAGGATGAAGCGCGGAGGCTCGGCGGCGGCCTGGGTGGCGTAGATGACCTTCGGGGCCTTGCCCGAGCGGGTCGGGTGCGGGGTGGCGGCCTGGAGGGTGGAGATCCACTGGTTCAGCTCGCCGGTGGTGATGCGCTGGCCCCAGCCTTCGAGGGCGACGCGGAGGGACCGGGCGATCTTCTCCACGGCGCGGCCGGTCAGGGCCGAGACGTTCACGCGCGGGGCCCACGAGACCTGGCCGAGTTCGCGGTCGATCTCCTTCTCCAGGTAGTAGCGCCGGTCGTCGTCGACCAGGTCCCACTTGTTGAAGGCGAGGACGAGGGCGCGGCCGGACTCGACCACCTGGGTGAGGACCCGCTGGTCCTGCTCGCTGATCGGCTCGGAGGCGTCGAGGAGCACGAGGGCGACCTCGGCGGCCTCCACGGCCGCTTCCGTGCGCAGGGCCGCGTAGTACTCGGTGCCGGAGGCGAACTTGACGCGCTTGCGCAGGCCCGCGGTGTCGACCAGGATCCAGTCCTCGCCGTCGATCTCGACCACGGAGTCGACGGGGTCGACGGTGGTGCCGGCGACGTTGTCGACGACGGCGCGGTCCTCGCCGGCGATGCGGTTGAGCAGGCTCGACTTGCCCACGTTGGGCCGCCCGACCAGGGCGATGCGGCGCGGGCCGCGCTCCTTGAGCTTGCCGGTGGGCTCCTCGGGGAACGCCCAGATGATCTTGTCGAGCAGGTCGCCGGAGTTGCGGCCGTGCAGGGCCGAGATCGGGAACGGCTCGCCCAGGCCCAGGCTCCACAGCTCGTGGATCTCGGCCTCCTGGCGCTCGGAGTCGACCTTGTTCGCCACCAGGATGACCGGCTTGCGGGTCGAGCGCAGGATGCGCACGGCCGCCTCGTCGGCGTCGGTCGGGCCCACGCGGGCGTCGACCACGAAGACGATGACGTCGGCGGTGCGCATCGCGAGTTCGGCCTGGAAGGCGATCGCCTTGGCCATGCCCTCGGCGTCGGGGTCCCAGCCGCCGGTGTCGACCAGGCTGAACTGCTTGCCGGCCCACTCCGCGTCGTAGGCGATGCGGTCGCGGGTCACGCCCGGCTCGTCCTGGACGACCGCGGCGCGGCGGCCCAGGATGCGGTTGACCAGGGTCGACTTGCCCACGTTGGGGCGGCCGACCACGGCCACCGTCGGGACCGGGTCGCGGTCGGTGTCGGTCTCGTCGAGGTCGAACTCCTCGAATTCGACCTCGAAGTCGTCGTCGGCCCAGGTCGGTTCGTCACTCATCGATGTCCCTGTTGTTCAGCAAGGCCAGGATCTTGGCCACTACCTCCACGATCGGCAGCGCCGTGGAGTCGATCACCACGGCCCCCTCGGGGGCCTCCAGGGGCTTGGTGGTCTTCGAGTCGGCGGTGTCGCGCCGCTCGAGGTCCTTCTTGGTGGCGTCGGCGTCGGCGCCGTTCTCGGCGGCGCGGCGCTTGGCGCGCTCGACGGGGTCCGCGGTGAGGTAGACCTTGACGTCGGCGTCGGGGGCGACCACCTCGACGATGTCGCGGCCCTCGACCACGATGCCCTGCTTCGCCTCGGCGATGATCCGGCGCTGCTCCTCGATGAGGAACCTGCGGACCGTCTTGTTGCCGGCCACGGCCGAGACGGCCTTGGTGACCTCCTCGCCGCGGATCGCGGCGTCGGCGTCCTCGCCGTCCACGCGCGTGAACGGGTCGGCGGGGTCGGTGCCGAACTCGAGCTTGGCGTTCTTCACCGTCTTGGTGACCTGCGCGGCCTGGGTGGGCTCGACGCCGGCCTTGAGGACGGCCAGGGTCGCCGCGCGGTACATGGCGCCGGTGTCGAGGTACGCGGCGTCGATCGCGGTCGCGAGGGTCTTGGACACCGTCGACTTCCCGGCCCCGGACGGACCGTCGATGGCGACGACCGGTCCGCTCTTCTGCTCAGGCATGTCGGCTCCGTTTCTTCAAGTGCAAACCCCGCAAACCTACATCATGCCAAGTCACGCGCCGTCTCCACGGCGAACGCCGCCCGGCCGAGGGGGTCCACACTGTCGCGCTAGCGGTCCACGACCCGCGCCCCCAGCGGCCACAGCGCGAGCGGGATCATCTTCCAGTTCGCCACCGCCAGCGGGATGCCGATGACGGTGACGGCCTGGAGGAGGCCGGTCACCAGGTGGGCCAGCGCGAGCTCCCAGCCGAACAGGACCAGCCACAGGATGTTGGCGAACAGGGTCAGGCACCCCGACTGCGGGTCGTACACGACGGTGCGACCGAAGGGCCACAGCACGTACCCGGCCAGGCGCATGTTCGCGATGCCGAACGGGATCGTCACGATGAAGATGCAGAACACCAGGCCCGCAACGAAGTAGCCGATCGCGAGCCACAGCCCGGCGAGCACGAACCAGATGATGTTCAGAATCGTCTTCATGCCGAAACCCTAACCGGGCCATGCTCTTCCCGTCGCTACAGCAGGCTGTACAGCTACAGTCCGACCTCGCGGAACAGTTCCCCCACCTCGTTGGGGGTGAGCCGCCGCAGCGTCCCCGGCTTGAGGTTGCGCAGCTGGACCGGGCCGATCTCGGTGCGCACCAGGCGCGAGACGTGGTGCCCGACCTCGTCCATGAGGCGCCTCACAATGTGCTTGCGGCCCTCGTGGATGGTGATCTCGATCAACGACTGGCCGGCGTGCTCGTCGATGATCTTGAGCTTGTCGGCCTTCGCGATGCCGTCCTCGAGCTCGACGCCCTTGAGCAGCCGGTTCCAGGTGGGCTTGTCCATGATCCCGTTGACCTGCGCCCGGTAGACCTTCGGCAGGCCGTGCGACGGGTGCATGATCCGGTTGGCGAGCTCGCCGTCGTTGGTGAGCAGCAGCAGGCCCTCGGAGTCGGTGTCGAGCCGGCCCACGTGGAAGACGCGCTGGTCGATGCCCTTGGCGAACTCGGCGAGCGAGGGGCGGCCCTCGTCGTCGTCCATGGTCGAGACGATCCCGCGCGGCTTGTTGATCGCGTAGTAGACCTTGTCGACGTCGGTGACCACGCGCTTGCCCGAGACGTGGATGACGTCCTTGGCCGGGTCCACGCGCTGGCCGAGCCGGGCGGGCTCGCCGTTGACCTTCACCTTGCCCCGGGAGATCAGGTCCTCCGCGGCGCGGCGGGAGGCGATCCCGGCCTGCGACAGGACTTTCTGCAGTCGTACGCCCTCGGCGTCAGCGTTGTTCATCTTCCTCGATATCCGTCACGTCGTCCGGCAGGAACGGGGCCAGCTCAGGCAGCTGGTCGACCGAGTCCAGCCCGATCTTCTCCAAGAACAGGGTGGTGGTGCGGTAGAGCGTCGCCGTCGAGTCCGGGTCGGTCCCGCACTCCTCGACCAGGCCGCGCGCCAGCAGCGTGCGGATGACGCCGTCGCAGTTGACCCCCCGGATGGCCGAGATGCGGCCGCGGGTGACCGGCTGCCGGTAGGCGACCACGGCAAGCGTCTCCAACGCCGCCTTGGTGAGGCGGGCGGAGGCGCCGTCGGTCACGAACCGCTCCACGTAGCGGGCGTAATCGGCCCGGGTGTAGAAGCGCCAGCCGCCGGCTTGGCGACGCAGATCGAATCCGCGTCCGTCACCAGTGTATTCGGCGCTGAGTCGACCCAGCGTCTCGCGCACCTGTGAGCGCGGTCGCTCCAGCACGGAGGAGAGGAACTCCTCCGAGAGCGGCTCCTCGGCGATCATGAGGATCGCCTCCAGGACCGCGCCCAGGTCGACGTCGTCGGGGACGGGACTGGCGACGACGGCGGCGTCGGGCTCGTCGTCGGCGTCCTCCTCGGGCCCGGCCTGGGCCGGGACGGCGGCCAGCGCGGCCGCGTACTCGTCGCCCTCGCCGGGCGGCTCGTCGGCCGGCGTGTCGGGTCGCGGCGGCGCGGCCTCCTGGCGCGCGCTCGGCATCCGCCAGGACGGCAGGCCGGTCTCCAGATCTTCCGCTCGCTCGGTCATGCGCTCGTCTCCTCCCCCGCTGGTGCGTCCGCGGACGGTGCGTCCTCCGCGGGCGCGCCCGCGTACTCGTCCACCTCGATGTCGGTGGTGCCCATGCCGCCGAGCCAGCGGACGGTGAGCTCGCCGAGGGCCTGCATCTGCTCGAACCCGACCAGGGCCTCGCGGTAGAGCTCCAGGAGCGCGAGGAACCGGGCGACGACTTCGAGGTGGGTCTCGCAGTCGGAGGTCAGGGCCCGGAAGGTCGCGGTCTGGACGCGCTGTAGGCGGCGGGAGAGGATGACGGCGTGCTCGCGCACCGAGACGCGCTGGACGTGGATGTGCCCGGTGCCGACCGTGGGCGGCGGTTTGGGCTTCATGGCCTTGCCGGCGAGGGCGGCGAGGGCGTCGGGGGTGAGGTCGAGGACGAGTTCGGGCAGGAGGCCCTTGTAGCGCTCCTCGAGGCCGACGTTGCGGGGGACGCGGGTGGCGGCGCCCTCGGCGAGCCCGGCGAGGGCGCCGGCGGCCTCCTTGTACGCCTTGTACTGGAGGAGGCGGGCGAAGAGGAGGTCGCGGGCTTCGAGGAGGGCGAGGTCCTCCTCGTCGTCGACGACGGTGCCGGGGAGCAGGCGGGCGGTCTTGAGGTCGAGGAGGGTGGCGGCGACCAGGAGGAACTCGGAGGTCTCCTCGAGGTTCCAGGCCTCGTCGAGGCCGGTGACGTAGGCGATGAACTCGGAGGCGACCTCGTGCAGGGCGATCTCGGTGACGTCGAGCTTGTGCTTGCCGATCAGCTGGAGCAGCAGGTCGAAGGGGCCCTCGAAGTTGTCGAGCCGGACGTGGAAGCCGGTCTCGGCCTCCTCCGGTTCGCCCTCCCGCTGGGTCGGGAGCTGGGGCAGCTGCTGGTCGCTCACGCAGGCAAGCTTAGACGGGCCCCGCGGACGCGACGGGGTGAACTCTGGGTTTCTTGGGGTGGAACGTCTTCGGGGCGCTACTTGTCGGTGGCGGCGATGAGTTCGCGGGCGAGTTGGCGGTAGGCGCGGGCGCCGGAGGAGGCGGGGGCCCAGGTGGTGATGGGCTCGCCGGCGACGGTGGTCTCGGGGAAGCGCACGGTGCGGGTGATGACGGTGCTGAAGACCTTGTCGCCGAAGGCTTCCACGACGCGCTGGAGGACCTGGCGCGAGTGCGTGGTGCGCGAGTCGTACATGGTGGCGAGGATGCCGTCGAGTTCGAGGTCGTAGTTCAGGCGCTCGCGGACCTTGTCGACGGTGTCGAGCAGGAGGGCCACGCCGCGCAGGGAGAAGAACTCGCACTCCAGGGGGACCAGGACCGAGTGCGCGGCGGTGAGGGCGTTGATGGTCAGCAGGCCGAGGGACGGCTGGCAGTCGATGAGGATGTAGTCGAAGTCGGGCATGACCGGGCGCAGCACGCGGGCCAGGGTCTGTTCGCGGGCGACCTCGTTGACCAGCTGGATCTCGGCGGCCGAGAGGTCGATGTTGGCCGGCAGGAGGCGCAGGCCGGCGACGTTGGTCTTGACCATGACGTCGTCGATGTCGACGTCCTCCTGCATGAGCAGGTTGTAGACGGTCAGGTCCAGGGTGTGGGGGTTGGTGCCGAAGCCGACCGACAGCGCGCCCTGCGGGTCGAAGTCGACCAGGAGCACCTTGCGGCCGTACTCGGCAAGGGCCGCACCGAGGTTGATGGTCGTGGTGGTCTTGCCGACCCCGCCCTTCTGGTTGGCCATGGCGATGACGCGGGCCGGGCCGTGGCGCTCCAGCGGCTGCGGCTGGGGGATGTCGCGCTTGCCGGTGTACGTCTCGGGGTCGGGCGAGGACAGGTCGCCGTCGCCGTCAGTGGGAGGCACCTGCGCGGCCCCGCGGAGGGCGGCCCACTTGTCGTTGCTGTCCACACTGCTCATTTCCGCCTCCGGGTGCGAGTCGGCACCGGGTGCCGGGCGTCTCACCATTGCCTGTCATAGCGACTGTACGTCAGTGTATCGAGGCTGTCGACGGCTTGCGAGACTCCGAGGCGCCCGGTGTGGGACCGGCCGCTGGGGCGCGGCGGCGCTCGCGTCCCGCCCGTGTGCACGGCCGGGACGCGAGGGTCCTGTGTGTCCTCAGTTCTCGGCGAGGACCTGCGCGATCGGCATGAGCGGCAGGTGGTGCGTGACGGCGACGGGTTCGTTGACGACCTGTCCGGCGTACGTGTTCAGGCCGCCGGCGAGGGCCGCGTCGGTCCGCAGCGCCTCGGCCCAGCCGTGGTTGGCGAGCTTCATGACGTACGGGAGGGTGGCGTTCGTCAGCGCGTACGTCGAGGTGTTCGGGACGGCGCCGGGCATGTTCGCGACGCAGTAGAAGACCTTGCCGCCGTAGGTGAAGACCGGGTCGTCGTGGGTGGTGGCCTTCGAGTGGGCGAAGCACCCGCCCTGGTCGATGGCGATGTCCACCAGGACCGCGCCGTCCTTCATGTCGGCCAGGACCTCGTCGTCGACCACGGTGGGCGCCTTGGCGCCCGGCACGAGGACGGCGCCGATGACGAGGTCGGCCTCGCGGCAGGCGCGCTTGATCTCGAAGCGGTTGGAGACGATGGTACGCAGCCGCCCCTGGTAGAGGTCGTCGGCGGCGTGGAGCTTGTCGACGTTCAGGTCGAGGAGCTCGACGTCGGCGCGCATGCCGACGGCGATCGCGGCCGCGTTCATGCCCGACACGCCCGCGCCGATGATGACCACGCGCGCCGGCGGGGTCCCGGGGACGCCGCCCATGAGGGTGCCGCGGCCGCCTTCGGGGCGCTGGAGGTGGTAGGCGCCGGCCTGGACGGCCAGGCGCCCGGCGACCTCGCTCATGGGCGCCAGCAGCGGCAGGCGGCCGTCGCGGGTCTGCACGGTCTCGTACGCGATGCCGGTGACGTGGCGCTCCAGGAGCGCGTCGGTGCACTCGGCGCTGGCGGCGAGGTGGAGATAGGTGAAGAGGGTCTGGCCCGGCTGCATGCGGTGGAACTCGTCGTGGACGGGCTCCTTGACCTTGAGGACGAGGTCGCCGGAACTCCAGGTGGCGTCGGCGTCGGGGCAGATGACGGCTCCGGCGGCGCGGTAGTCGTCGTCGGTGATGGCCGAGCCGAGCCCGGCGCCGGTCTCGACGCTGACGTGGTGGCCCGCGGCGACGAGCTCGTGGACGCCGGCGGGCGTGAGGGCGACGCGGTACTCGTTGTTCTTGATCTCGCGGGGGACGGCGACTTTCACTCTGCGGGTTCCTTCCGAAGCGTTGTGCCAGTTCGGGGCCGGTCGGCGTCCCGCACGGGCAGTCTAAGACGCGCGACGGCCTGATCCCGGCATTGTCAGCGGTCCGGACGTCGTCGTCGCCGTGATCGTAAGTCAGGCCCGCCGCGCGGGTGCGCGACGGGCCTCGGTTTCCCGCTAACACGGCAGGTGACGCGGCAGCGTGCGCGGCGGTCAGCGCCGTTCTAGGTGGAGCCGGGCGAGGTTGAGGGCGAGGGCGCAGACGCCGTTGCGGATCTCGCCCGCGGCGACGGCGTCGAGGGCCTTGTCGAGGTCCCACCACACGAGTTCGATGTGGGCCTCCTCGTCGGTGCGCTCGTGCCGGTCGGCCTCGGGCACGGGGGTGAGGCCGGTGGCGAGGAAGTAGTGGATGAGCTCGTTGGAGATGCCGGGGGTGGTGTAGAACTCGCCGAGCTTGACGAGGTCGGCGGCGGCGAGGTCGACCTCCTCGGCGAGCTCGCGGCGGGCGGTCACGGCCGGGTCCTCCCCCGCGACGTCCCGCAGGCCCGCCGGGAACTCCCACATGAGCTCCTTGGGCGGGACGCGGTACTGGCGGATGAGGCCGACGCGGCCGGACTCGTCGAGCGGGACGGTGACGACCGCGCCGCAGTGGTCGAGGAACTCGCGGCGCGCGCTGGTGCCGCCGGGCATCGCGATCGTCTCGGCGGTCAGGTCGTAGCACCAGCCGCGGTGGACGATGTCGCTGTCGAGGACTCGGTATTCATGCACGGGAGCCACCCTAGCCCGGTCAGGTTGCGGTCTCAGGTCTCGCCGGCGGCGGACTTGAGGCGGTCGAGGATGCCGTCGACGACGTCCTGGGAGGGCAGGGGGACGCCCGAGAGCGCCGAGAGGAAGAGGCCGTCGCCGACCAGGCGCACGATCTCGGCGGTGATCGGGTCCTCGATCTGCTCGTGGATGGCCTCGGACCAGCCCTCGAAGATGAACAGGAGGTCGGCCTTGGCGGTCTCGGAGAGCTCGTCCTTGCCGCGCTGGGCGGTGAGGAGGGCCCACAGGCCGGCGGCGGACTCGGCGCTCTCGACCTCGGAGACGCGCAGGAAGGTCTCGACGACGCCCTGCTCGCGGGCGCGGGCGATGTTGGCCTCCTCCTGGACGCGGTGGCGGTGGGCCAGGCCGTCGTACAGGTCGGACTTGGACTTGAAGTGGTAGAGCAGGCCGCCCTTGGAGACGCCGGCCTCGGCGGCGACCTTCTCCAAGGTCACGCCCGAGGAGCCCTCCTCGACGAGGATGCGCTGGAGCGCGTTGAGAATCCGGTCACGCGTGCTCACGTCGTCCTTGGCCATGTGCCCTCCCTCTTGATACTATACCGTCTGGACGGTACAGAGACTGCTCCTGGACCGTCGCTTCGACCACAAGCTTCGCCGAACCGCCCCAGGTGCCGACCTGCGGGCCGCCGCTTCTGCGCCGGCCCATGGCCGCGAGCTTCAGAAGGAGGACACCATGACGACGACGCTGCCGCGCCCCGCCGAGCCGCGCGCCCGCTTCACCGCCAGGCAGGGCTGGGCCCTGGCCGTGCTCGTGCTCCCGGTGCTGCTCATCTCCGTCGACATGACCGTGCTCGGCTTCGCCGTGCCGTTCCTGTCCGAAGACCTCGCGCCCTCGGCCTCGCAGTTGCTGTGGATCGTCGACGTCTACGGCTTCGTCCTGGCCGGGCTCCTGGTCACCATGGGCTCCCTCGGCGACCGCATCGGCCGCCGCAGGCTGCTCGTCATCGGCTCGGCCGCGTTCGCCGCCGCGAGCGTCCTCGCCGCCTACGCGACCACCCCCGAGACGCTCATCGCCGCCCGCGCCCTCCTCGGCCTCGCCGGCGCGACCCTCATGCCGACCACGCTCGCGCTCATGCGGAACCTCTTCCACGACGACCGCCAGCGCCGCTTCGCCATCGCGATCTGGGCCGCGGGCTTCTCCGCCGGCTCGGCCCTCGGGCCGATCCTCGGCGGCTGGCTCCTCGAGCACTTCTGGTGGGGCTCGGTGTTCCTCATGGCCGCGCCCGTCTCGGTCGCCGTCGTCATCGCCGCGCCGTTCCTGCTGCCGGAGTCGAAGAACCCGAACCCGGGCGCGATCGACGTGCGCAGCGTCGGCCTGTCGTTCCTGGCGATGTTCCCGTTCGTATACGGCGTCAAGACGATCGCCGAGCACGGCCTCACCTGGGCCGCGGCCGGCGCGATCGCGGTCGGCGCGGCCGCGGCGGTCCTGTTCGTGCGGCGCCAGCGGCGCCTGGAGCACCCGCTCATCGACGTGGAGCTGTTCCGCATCCGGCGCTTCAGCGCCTCGCTGGCCACGAACTTCACCATCGTGTTCGCGATGATCTCCGCGCTGTTCCTGCTGACGCAGTACCTCCAGCTGGTGCTCGGCTACTCCCCCATGGAGGCGGGGCTGCTGCTCCTGCCGGGCATGGCGGTCTCGGTCGTCACCGGGCTGGTCGCGGTGCGCATGTCCGAGCGCGTCGGCCTGGTCCGCACGATCCTCGGCGGCCTGGTGCTGGTCATCGCCGGGTTCGGCGCGATGGCGCTCATCGGCGTCGACGAGGGCGCGGCGGTCGTCGCGGTCGCGTTCGCGCTCATCGGGGGCGGCTCGGGGCTCGCGCAGACGGTCACCAACGACGCGATCCTCGCCGCGGCCCCGGCCGACCGCGCCGGCGCGGCCTCGGCGATCTCGGAGACGGCCTACGAGCTCGGCGGCGCGATGGGCGTCGCCCTGCTGGGATCCCTCGCCACCGGGATATACCGGAGTGAACTCGGGGACGCCCCGGCCGCGGCCGCCGAGACCCTCGGCGAGGCCGTCCACGCCGCCGCCGCGCTACCGGCCGCGGCCGGCGAGGCGCTGCTGACGGCCGCCCGCACGGCGTTCACGGACGGTCTGCGCACGGTCGCGCTCATCGCCGCGGCCCTGGTGCTCGTCGCCGCCGTCTCGGTCGGCCGAGCCCTGCGAGAGCAGACCCGCGCGTAAGACGCAGGCAGGGCGGGACTCGGTCGAGTCCCGCCCTGTTCGCTTGCGCCGCTTAACCTTCGAGGTCGAGGCGCTCGGCGGCCTGGCGCTTGAGCGCCGCGGCGACGAGGCCCGCGAACAGCGGGTGCGGGCGCGTGGGGCGCGACTTCAGCTCCGGGTGCGCCTGCGTCGCCACGTAGTACGGGTGTTGCTCGCGGTCGAGCTCGATGAACTCGACCAGGCGCCCGTCGGGCGAGAGCCCCGAGATCACGAACCCGGACTTGCCGAGCTGGTCCCGGTAGGCGTTGTTGACCTCGTAGCGGTGGCGGTGGCGCTCGTTGACCTCGGTCGCGCCGTAGACCTCGGCCACGATCGAGCCTTCGGCGAGCTGCGCCGGGTAGGTGCCCAGGCGCATCGTGCCGCCCATGTCGCCGCGCCCGGCCACGATCTCGGTCTGGTCGGCCATGGTCGAGATGACCAGGTGCTCGGCCTCGCGGTCGAACTCCTCGGAGTCGGCGCCCACGAGCCCGGCGATCTCCCGCAGGCCCTCGATCGCCATGCACTGGAGGCCCAGGCACAGGCCCAGGGTCGGCACGTGGCGGGTGCGCGACCAGGTGAGCGCCTGGATCTTGCCGGGCACGCCGCGGTCGCCGAACCCGCCGGGGATGACGACGGCGTCGACGCCGGCGAGGGCCTTCGCGGTCGCCTCGGGGCTGCCGCACTCGTCGGAGATCACCCAGCGGACGTTCACCTTCGCGCGGTGCGCGAACCCGGCCGCGTGCAGGGCCTCGACCACCGACTTGTACGCGTCGGGCAGCTCGACGTACTTGCCGACGATCGCGACCTCGACGGTCGACTCCGGGTTGTGGACCCGGTCGAGCAGGTCGTCCCAGGCGGTCCAGTCGACGTCCTTGAACGGCAGGTCGAGCTTGCGGACCACGTACGCGTCCAGGCCCTCGGAGTGGAGGGTCTTGGGGATCTCGTAGATCGACTTCGAGTCGGGCGCCGAGACGACCGCCGCGTCGTCCACGTCGCAGAACCCGGCGATCTTCGACTTCAGGCCGTCCGGCAGCGGCCGGTCGGAGCGGCACACGATCGCGTCGGGCTGGATGCCGATGCTGCGCAGCTGCGCCACCGAGTGCTGGGTCGGCTTGGTCTTCATCTCCGAGGACGCGGCCAGGTACGGCACGAGCGAGACGTGGAGGAAGAAGCAGTTGTCGCGGCCGATGTCGTGCCGGTACTGGCGGATCGCCTCCAGGAACGGCAGCGACTCGATGTCGCCGACGGTGCCGCCGACCTCGGTGATCACCACGTCGGGGACGCGCCCGGTCTCGGGGTCCGGGTCGGCCATCGCCGCCAGGCGCGACTTGATCTCGTTGGTGATGTGCGGGATGACCTGCACGGTCGCGCCCAGGTAGTCGCCGCGGCGCTCCTTGGCGATGACGTCGGAGTACACCTGGCCGGTGGTGACGTTCGCGTGCTTGGAGAGGTTGCGGTCGAGGAACCGCTCGTAGTTGCCGATGTCGAGGTCGGTCTCGCCGCCGTCGTCGGTGACGAAGACCTCGCCGTGCTCGTACGGGTTCATGGTGCCGGGATCGACGTTCAGATACGGGTCGATCTTCTGCATCACCACGTAGAGGCCGCGGGCCGTCAGCAGGTTGCCGAGACTGGCGGCCGTCATGCCCTTGCCGAGGGCGGAGGTGACCCCACCGGTGACGAAGAGGTGCTTCGTAGTGCGGATCTGACCATTTGCGGCGCTGGCCAAGGCGGACTCCCGTGGTGTTCGTGCCGAACGAGCCGCTGATTAGAGCAGCCGGTGGATCGGTTCATCCACGGGATTCCACACTAACACTTTCGCCGCTGTTTTCCTCATCGACCCACGAGGGTGCGTCGACGATCATGTTCGAGTACTCGCCGTCCTTCACGTGCGCGCGGGCGAGGACGCGGTGGCTCATGATGACCGCCAAGGGGACCATGACCGCCAGGGCCGAGCCGAGGCTCATGACGCCCTTGCCGAGGAGGAGCCCGGCGACGCCGGAGCCGACGACCGCGGCGGAGAAGGCGGCGCGCAGCGGCGGGTACAGGCCCCAGGCGCGGCGCAGGCCGCCGCCGGGGCGCAGGAGCACCAGCCAGCAGTAGGCGCCGGCGGTGACCGCGAGGAGGCTCATGGGCGAGGTGAACACGGCGACGACGTTCGAGCCGACGCCGGAGGCGATGACGCCGTTGGTGTCGCCGAGGACGTCGCCGAGGAACGCGCCGAGCTCGCCGCGCTCGGGCGCGGGCCGCTGGTAGTCGATCCAGGAGAGGCCGAACAGGACCGCGACGCCGGCCAGGCCGGACCACACGAAGCGCTGGAAGGTGATCCAGCCGCCGGTGGCGAGGGCGGCGGCGAGGCAGGTGCCGACGATGAGGGCGACGGCGGCGGGCACGGAGTCGCCGAGGAACCCGGCCGAGACGACGAGGACGCCCAGGCAGCCGGTGCCGGCCATGACGGGGGCCTGGTAGCGGCGGGGCAGTCGCCAGGCCGCGGCGGCGGCCAGGAGCCACAGGGAGGCGATGAACATGCCGGTGGCGACCGGGCCGAGCTCGTTCGAGGCCGAGTCGGCGACGGTGTAGTCGCCGAGGAGGGTCCCGAGCGGGTCCTCGGTGTGGATGACCATGGCGGTCACGGTGACGAGGATGCCGAAGGCCGAGACGGTGACCATGAGGCTGGCGGGGCCGCGGCGGCCGGGGATGAGGATCGCGGCGAACGCGCACACGAGCGCGATGCCCAGGGCCGTGAGCGGGCCGGTGACGGCCGGGTTCGGCGCGGTCCACCACTCGAAGAAGTCGGCGAGGATCGCGGCGGCGGTGAACAGGGCGCACACGAGCGCGGAGACGATGTTCAGGCGCATGAGCCACAGCGGCGGCGGCTTCACGCCGGGCTGGCCGGCGCGCCGCAGCAGGTGCAGCAGGGGCCACGCGACGAACGTCAGGGCCAGGAACAGGACGACCTGGAGCCACTGGGTGGCGGGGGCGGCGTCGGCGGCGGCCATGAGGCGCACGTCGGTGTCGTCGAACACGGCTTGGCGGTCGGCGTAGGAGAGGGTGTCGGCGGCGGCGCCCGCGGCGGTGCCGGAGACGGCCTCGGGGAGCGGGGCGTCCAGGAGGGTGAGGATCGTGGCGGTCAGGTCGGTCAGGCGCAGGTAGCCGGGGCGTTCGGCGGGCAGGTCGAGGAGGGTGTGCCCGTCGTCGCCGCCGAAGTTCGCGACGGTGGCGAGGAGCCGGTCCGGCTCCTCGACCTGGCTGACGCCGGTGACGATGAGCGCGGCGTCGTCGCCGCGGGCCTCGTCGAGGGCCGCGACCGCCGCGTCGAGGGCTTGGAGGTTCGCGCGGCGCAGTTCGGGGTCGGCGGGCAGGACGCCGCCGTCGACCACGGTGAGCGGGCATTCGGCCAGGAGCGCGGCGAGGTCGCGGCCGGTGGGCAGGGCCGGGGCGTACTCGCCGAGGCGGCCGACCGAGTTCGCGGTGGCGTAGGCGCCGCCGGGGCCGACGCCGGTGGCGCAGGAGGTGCCGGCGGCGAGCATCCCGACCTCGGCGCCCTGCTCGAGGTCGCGGTTGAGGGCGACGAGGTCGGTCATGTCGGCGACGGTGGTGCCGGCCTCGTCGGTCTCGATGCGGTCCCCGGAGACGGCGCCGCAGTCGGCGGCCTCCCCGTAGGCGCCGGCCACGGCCGGGGCGCCCGCGGAGAGGGTGAGCCAGCCGTCGAGGGTGCAGGTGAAGTTGCGGCCGGAGTCGGTGTTGAGCTCGGCGAGCGCGCCGTTCTCGGCGAGCGCGTCGAGGTTCGGGGTGGTCTCGGCGTCGATGTCGGTCCAGGAGAGGCCCCCGACGCCGAGGACGATGACCGAGTCGACGGCGTCGGGGATCGCGTCGTCGGGCTCGCCGGGGAGCAGCTGGAGGATCGCCAGGGCCGCGAGGAGCGCCGCGGCGATCCAGACGCCGATCGGCCCCCGGTTCTCGGTCGCGGTGCGGGCGAGGGATTTGCGGGCCTTGCGGGCCAGCCGCCCCGGGTCGAGGTTGCGCGCCACTTATCTTCCGGTCAGTTCGAGGTAGAGCGCGTCGAGGGCGTCCATCATCTGGGCCTCGTCGGGCCAGGTGGCGGCGCGGGCGAGGCTGGCCTCGCGGTAGCGCTCGAGTTCGGCGGGGTCGGCGAGGAGGCCGCGGACGGTCCGGTCGAGGGCGTCGACGTCCCCGACCTCGAAGTAGAGGCCGGCGTCGCCGACGAGTTCGGGGATGCCGCCGGTGCGGGTGGTGACGAGCGGGACGCCGGCCTGGAGGGTCTCCTGCGCGAACAGCTGGCGGGCCTCCCACTGGGAGGTCACGAGGGAGAGGTCGGCGGCGGCGAGGAGGTCGCCGACGTCGGTGCGGTGGCCCAGGAGGCGCACGTCGGCGCCGGTGGCGTCGATGACGGCCTGGAGTCGCTCGCGCTCGGGGCCGTCGCCCGCGATGGCGACGACGGGCGCGGGGTCGAGGGTCCGCCAGCGGGCGGCCGCGGCGATGAGGGTGTCGTAGTCCTTCTGCGGGTGCAGGCGGCCGACGGAGAGGAGGAGCGGGCGGTCGCCGATGCCGAGCTCGTCGCGCACGGCCTGCGGCTCGCCGGTGGCGCGGCGGGGCGGGGCGGCGACGGGGGCGAGGCGGGCGTCCTTGGCGCCCATGGCGATCAGGTGCTCGTGGAGGTCGGAGGAGGCGGCGAGGGCGACGTCGACGCCGCGGGCGAGGCGCTGCTCGACCTGGTCGGAGACGCGGCGCTTGAGCCCGGAGGTGATGAGCTGGTTGTGCCAGGTGGTGACGAGCGCGGCCCCGGAGGGGCGGGCGGCGAGCGCGGTGATCCCGGCGGTGAGGCCGTGGGCGTGGACGAGGTCGACGCCGCGGCCGGTGATGCCGCGCAGGGCGTTGCGGGCGGACCACCAGGCGAGCGGGAGCTCGGGCGAGGGCTTGGCGGTGATGGGCGCGGGCGCGAAGCGGGCGCCGCGGGCGCGGAACGCGAAGCGCTCCTCGGTCTCGGGGGGTCCGACGACCAGGACGGCGTCGCCGCGCGCCACGAGTCCCTCGGCGACCGAGGCGACGTGGGTCCCGATGCCGCCGGTGGAGGGGCCGAGCACCAAGGCGATACGGCGGTGGCTCACTGGTCTGCTCCGCTCTCTGTGTCTTCGTCGGATTGCTGTGCTTCTGACGACCGTATTCTGCCAGCGCGTCGCAGGATCGGGCGCACGACACCGGATCCCCCGATGAGGGCGCCGACGCCGAGGTAGACGACGGCGGTGGCGGCGCCGACGACGACGCCCTGGACGAGCGCCGAGTAGATGGTGTCGGCGTGGCCCCACAGGAGGATGAGCTCGCGCGCGGCCAGGACCGCGGCGACGGCGGCGGTGACGGCGGCGAGGGCGGCGCGCGGGATGCCGCTGAGGCTGGCGGCGCCGGTGTGGCGGGCGATGGCGGCGGTGAGGGCGAGGCCGATGACGGTCATGCCGACGGACCAGGCGATCGCGAGCGCGAGGGTGCGGTCCTCGATGGGCATGGCCTCGGAGAGGACGACGGCGGCGACCGCGCCTGCGGCCCAGCCGATCGAGGTGGCGCCGGCGGCGTACTTGTTGCGGCCGATGGCGTACAGGCCGCGGGAGTAGATCGCGAACATGGAGTAGCCGAAGAGGCCGAAGGCGAGGCCGGTGAGGGTGTCCTGGAACTGGGTCAGGGTCGCGGCGCTGCTGTCGGCGGACACGGAGGCGAGGACGGTCGCGATGGGCTCGGCGAGGCCGGCGAGGGCGGCGACGCCGAGTCCGGAGAGGAGCAGGACGGCGCGGGCGGTCTGGGAGAGGCGCCACTGGTAGCGGTCGTGCTCGCCAAGGGAGAACGCCTCGGCGAGGACGGGGTAGGCGGCGGTCGCGAGGGGGACGGCGAGCACTGCCCAGGGCAGGAGGAAGAACGTCTGCGAGACGGTGAAGATGGCGGCGGGGCCTTCGCCGGCGTCGTTGGCGAGCGCGAGGAGCAGGGCCTGGCACAGCTGCTGCGCGCCGACGGTGATCGCTCCGGCGATGGCGAGGGACTTGAGGCCGGAGGCGACGTGGGTCTCCAGGCGCCAGGTGGGGCGGATGCGCAGCCCGAGGCCGCGCAAAGGCAGGACGAGGGAGCCGGCGAGGACGGCGACGCCGAACGTGGTGCCGAGCGCGAGGAGGACGATGTCGTTCTGGCCGAGGTTCTCGACCTTGTAGTCGCGTCCGGAGCTGATGCCGTAGACGACGTAGACCACGGCCATGACGATGCTCGACAGGAGCGGCGCGAGCGCGGGCCACGCGAACCGGCGGTGGGACTGGAGCACGCCGGTGAGGACGACCGCGATGCCGTAGAAGGGCAGCTGCGGGGCGAAGAGGACGAGCATCTCGGTGGCCGTGTCGATCGCGGCCTGCGAGGTGTTCTCGCCGCTCATGAGCAGTTCGATGATGGGGCGGGCGAACAGGGCCACGAGCGCCCCGGCCGGGACGAGGATCGTCAGGGACCAGGTGAGCAGGGCGGACGCGATGCGGCTGACCTGGGCGGGGTCGTGCCGGGCGAGCGGAGCGGCCAGGAGCGGGATGACGAGCGCCGCGAGCGCGCCGCCCGCGACGAGTTCGAAGATGATGTTCGGGATGCTGTTGGCGGTCTGGTAGGCGGCGCCGAGGCTGCCGACGCCGACCGCCCACGTGAACACCATCGTTCGGCCGAATCCGGCCAGGCGGGAGGCGACGGTGATCGCACCGATGACCGAGGCGGCACGACCGACTTCGCGTCGGGTCTCGGTCAAGACTTCGTCCGACCCAGCTCGTCCAGTCGACGCAGTACGGGCGTCTCGGCGATGACCTTGGTGAAGCTGACCTTCTCCGAGGCGGCGATGAGGGCGGCGACGCCGGCGAGGGCGAGGTGGCGCCCGACCATGCCGGTGCGGGCGATGTAGGCGAGGCCGAGGAGCGCGCCGAGGGCGTTGGCGCCGCCGTCGCCGAGCATGGTCTTGCCGTCGAGGTCGTCGGACATGGCCGCGCCCGCGGCCGCGGAGACGGCGAGCGCGGTGTTGGCGCCGCCGGCGGCGGTGGCGCGGTCGGACTTGGCGCTCACCGGGCGCGAGAGCGGCGCGGCGGCGAGGGTGACGACCTTGAGGGCCCGGCCGGGGCGCAGGTCGAAGAGGTTGACGACGTTGGCGGCGCCGGCGATGACGCCCCCGCCGACGCCGACGTTCCAGACGCGGCGGATCCAGTGGCGGCGCGGGTCGGTGAGCTCGCCGTTCTGGAGGTCGATCAGGGCCGCGGAGGCGAGGCCGGCGCCGGAGATGCCGAGGATCTTGACCAGGCCGGCCGAGACGCGTCCTTTGAGGAGGGCCCCGACGTGGCCTTTGAAGCCTTTGGCCTTCTCGCCCTTGGTGTCGGCCATGTCGTCGTAGAGGCCGACCGCGCCGGCGGTGAGGCCGGTGGCGGCCGCGGCCGCGGCGTACGCCGGGGAGTTGGCCCCCAGGACGGCGCCGGCGGTGGCGCCCGCGGTGACGCCGGGTCCCTCGGCCAGGCTCACGGTGTCGCCCTTGTGGTTGATCCGTTCCAGGTCGGCGGCCCACTTGGAGCGTCGGATGACGCCGATGGCGGCGATGGTGCCGCCCGCCGCGACCCCTCCGAGGAACGCCCTACCGACGGTGCGCGTCAACTGGCTCATGGCCGCGATACTAGGCCGCGTCGGGAAGGAGGCCGGAAGCGCCCTCCCCGATGCCGAGGTGGTCCACGGTGCCGGCGGTGACGAAGTCGCCGAGGGCCGCGACGGCGGCGATCTGGCCCTGGGTGAACCCGGCGTTGTCGACGGTGGCGACGCGCCCGGTGTCGTCGGCGCGGATGGTGGCGATCGGGTTGCCGTCGCCGGCGGAGGACATGGCGCCGTAGACGGTCGGGGCGTCGGCCGCGAACTCGTTGGTGACGGTGATCATGCCGGTGTTGCGGACCTCGGCGTCGGAGTCGGTGAAGCCGGCGCCGGCCAGGACCAGGACGCCGTCGGCGGCGCCGGTGGGGGCGGCCTCGACGGTGAGCAGCTGGAGCTCGGTCAGGGCGGTGGTGACGGTGGTGATGTCGCCGGGGGCGATCTGGACGGGCGCGCCCGCGACCTTCCCGGTGGTGACGGCCGCGAGGACGTAGCTCATGGCCTGGACCCCGTCGTAGGTGACCGGGGTGGTGACCGTGGCGGGGGTGGTGGTGTCGACGAGGTCGACGAGCTGGTCGGCGTTGGCCGGGTCGAAGAAGTCGTCGAGGATCGACACGCGGCCCGAGACGGTCGCGCCGGCGTGGCCGAGCATCTCGACGGCGCCGTCGACCGCGGCGGTGTCGGCGCCGGGGAGGGCGACGACGAGGATGCTGCGGCCGGCGAGGCGGCCCGCGAGGTAGGCGGGGGCGACCTCGGAGGCGAACTCCTGCTCGTCGCCGAGCTGCTGCTCGAGCTCGGTGACCTGGGCGCGCAGCTGCTCGTTGGAGTCGCGCAGGCCCTGGCTGGTCGACTCCAGCGCCTCCATGGCGGGGCCGTTGAGGGCGGCCGTGCCGAGGATGAGGCCCACGGTGAGGGCGAGGAACACCGCGGTGAGGCTCACCAGGTGGTAGCGGAAGTTGATCACGAGAACAGCCTTTGGATCTGGAAGAGCAGCCCGTCCCACCAGTCGGCGACGACGTCCACGAAGGAGCGGCCGACGGTGGAGATGGCGATGGCGGTGGCCATGGCGGCGAGGCCGGAGACGATGAGCAGCAGGAGGGCGGAGATCGACATGTCCTGCCGGTACAGGCGCGAGACGCCCTTGGCGTCGACGAGCTTGCCGCCCACGCGCAGGCGCGTGAGGAAGGTCGAGGCCATGCCGCCGCGGCCCTTGTCGAGGAACTCGACCATGGTGACGTGGGTGCCGACGGCGCAGATGAGCTCGGCGCCCTTCTCGTCGGCCATGAGCATCGCGATGTCCTCGGAGGTGGCCGCGGCCGGGAACGGGATCGCGGGCACGCCGAGCTTGTTCATGCGCTCCATGCCGGGGGCGCGGCCGTCGGCGTAGGCGTGGACGACGATCTCGGCGCCGCAGCGCAGGGCGTCGTCGGAGACCGAGTCCATGTCGCCGACGATCATGTCGGGCGTGTAGCCGGCCTCCAGGAGCGCGTCGGCGCCGCCGTCGACGCCCACGATCACGGGCTTGAACTCCCGGATGTAGGGCCGCAGGACGTCGATGTCCTCCTTGTAGTTGTAGCCGCGGATGACGATGAGGGCGTGCCGGCCGCTGAAGTTCGTCTTGACGTCGGGGACGCCGACGCCGTCGAGCAGGAGGTCGCGCTCGCGCTTGAGGTACTCCATGGTGTTGGCGGCGAACGCCTCCAACTGGATGGACAGGCCCTCCTTGGCGGCCTCCATGGCCTCGGCGACCGAGTCGGGCGTCAGGACCGTGCCCGCGGCGATCTCGGTGCCGCCCAGCAGGATCCGGCCGTCCTCGACGGCGACGGTCTTGCCTTCGCGGACCTTGTCGAAGATCGCGTCGCCGACGTCGTCCACGAGGACGATGCCGGCCTTGACGAGCACTTCGGGGCCGAGGTTCGGGTAGCGGCCGGAGATCGACTTCGACGCATTGACGACGACGGCCACGCCGGTGCCGACCAAGGTGTCGGCGGCGACCCGGTCGAGGTCGACGTGGTCGATGATCGCGACGTCGCCGGGCTCGAGCCGGCCGCACAGCCGCTTCGTACGGCGGTCGAGGCGGGCGGTGCCGACCAGCCGTCCATCGGAGGAGTCGCCCTCCTGGTTCCGCCCGGGCAAACGCAAGCTAGGTACACGCATCGTGCATCATCATGCCATCTGGTGGCCGCGCCCCGTGCGACGGCGCGCCGCCCGGGGACGATAGGCCCTCTCGTCTCTAGGACTTCATCTTCGCAGCCTCGGCCAGGAGCTCCTCGGCGTGGGCCACGCCCAGGTGGGAGTCGGGCATGCCGGCGAGCATGCGAGCAAGCTCACGCGCGCGGGCGGCGTCGTCGACCACGCGCACGCCGGAGACGGTGACCGCGCCCGAGGTGTCCTTGGAGACGACCAGGTGGCGGTCGGCGAACGCGGCGACCTGCGGGAGGTGGGTGACGACCAGGACCTGGTGGCGGCGCGCCAGCTTGGCGAGGCAGCGGCCGATCTCGATCGCGGCGCCGCCGCCGACGCCGGCGTCGACCTCGTCGAACACCAGGACCGGGGGCCCGCCGATCTCGGCGAAGACCACTTCGATGGCGAGCATCACGCGGGAGAGCTCGCCGCCGGAGGCGCCCTTGTGCAGGGCCGCGGGGACGGCCCCCGGGTGGGGGCGCAGGAGGAGTTCGACCTCGTCGGCGCCGTCCTCGGACGCGCCGGAGACGGACGTCTCGACGGCGAGGTCGACGGTGCCGCGCCCGGCCGGGCGGGGCTCGACGGCGGCCACGACCTCGGCGTGCGGCATGGCCAGGCCCTTGAGCTCGGCCGAGACCGCGGTGGAGAACCGCTCGGCGGCGGCGCGGCGCGAGGCGCGCAGCTGGGTGGCGAGGTCGGCGGCGCGGGCGGTGAGCTCGGCGTGCTGGGACTCGAGCTCGGCGACGCGCTCGTCGGAGACGTCGAGCTCGCCCAGGCGCTTGGCGGCGTTCTCGGCCCAGGCCAGGACGCCGGGCAGGTCCTCGGCGTACTTGCGGTAGAGGGTCTTGAGCGCGGCCTGGCGCTGGTAGATCTCCTCCAGGCGGCGCGGGTCGGCCGCGAGGTCGTCGAGGTAGGACGAGAGGTCCACGGCGGTCTCGGCGAGGATCGCGCCGGCCTCGGCGAGGCGCTCGGCGAACTCCGCGAGCTTGGGGTCGGAGTGGGCGTCGTGCTCCAGGGCGCGGGCGGCCGAGCCGACGGTGTCGGTGGCGCCGCCTTCGCCGGTGGTCGGGTCGCCGGTGATCGCGCCGTGCGCGGTGGCGGCGGCCAGGCGCAGCGCCTCGGCGTTCTCCAGGCGCAGGGCCTCCTCGGCGAGCTCGGCCTCCTCGCCCTCCTGCGGGTCGACGGCGGTGATCTCCTCCAGGCCCAGGCGCAGCAGGTCGGCCTCGCGGGCCATCTCGCGGGCGCTGGTGCGCAGGCGCGACAGCTCGGCCGCGCAGGCGCCCAGCTCGCCGAAGACGGCGCGGTAGGCGTCCAGGACCTTGCCGTGGTCGGCCCCGGCGAAGCGGTCGAGGGCGGCGCGCTGCTCGGCGGGCTGGAGCAGGCGCATCTGGTCGGACTGGCCGTGGACCGAGATCGCGAGCTCGCCGAGTTCGGCGAGGACGCCGACGGGCGCGGAGCGGCCGCCGACCCAGGCCTTCGAGCGGCCCTCGTTCGAGACCGAGCGGGCCAGCAGCAGCTCGCCGTCCTCGAGGTCGGCCCCGGCCTCGATGGCGCGCTCGCGCAGTTCGAGCGCGGCCTCGGCCACGGCGAAGCGGCCCTCCACAAGGGCCCGGTCGGCGCCGATGGGGGCACGGGAGGCGCGACCGCCGAACAGCAGACCCAGACCGGCGACGACCATGGTCTTGCCGGCGCCGGTCTCACCGGTGATGCAGGTCAGGCCGGGGTCGAGCGGCAGGGTGGCGTCAGCGATCACGCCCAGGTTCTGGATGCGAAGCTCCTCCAACACAGTTCAAGACTGTACTCGCACGGACCGACAACGGCCCTCCCAGACGGGCGCGAGGAGGGCTAGATCCGGCCGTGTCGCCAACCGTCAACGGGCAGAGAGAGTTTCGACACCAGCCGGGAGGCGAAGGGCCGCGCGGACATGCGCACGAGCCGCACGGGGCGCTCGGCGCGGCGGATGGTGACGGTCGACCCGGCCGTCAGGCGGGTGAGCTCCTTGCCGTCGGCGATGAGCGCGCCCTCGGTGCCGACCGACTCGACGCCGATGCGGATCTCCGAAGAGGAGTGCACGACCATCGGCTTGGCGAACAGGGCGTGCGCGTTCATGGGGACGACGACCAGGGCGTCCACATCGGGCCAGACCACCGGGCCGCCGGCGGACATCGCGTGTGCGGTGGAGCCGGTCGGGGAGGCGACCGCGACGCCGTCGCAGCCGTAGCGGGAGATGCGGGTGCCGTCGATCTCGATGAACAGCTCGAGCATCCGGGCCGGCTCGGCCTTCTCCACGGCGATGTCGTTGAACGCCCACGAGCGGTGGAGCTCGCCGTCGGTGCCCACGGCCTCGACCGCCAGCGCGGTGCGCTCCTCGACCGAGTAGTCGCCTTCGAGCAGGCGCGAGACGACGGTCTCGAGCTCGCCGGTCTCGGCCTCGGCGAGGAAGCCGACCTTGCCGAAGTTGACGCCGAGCAGGGGCACGTCGGCCTCGGCGGCGAGCCGGGCCGAGCGGAGGACGGTGCCGTCGCCGCCGAGCGCGAGCACGAGGTCGGCGGTGGCGGCCGGGCCGTCGCCCTCCTCGACGACGAGCAGGGCGTCGGGGCGGCGGAGCGTGCGCATCTCGCCGGTGAGGATGCGGACGGCGACTCCGGCGGAGCGGAGGGCGGCGGCGAGCTTCTCGGCGAGTTCGGCGACGTCCTCGCGGAGCGGGTGCGTCACGACCAAGACGCGGCCGGGCTTTTCCTGCGACCCCACTCGCGCTCCTTCACAGACGGCTACAGGGCCTCGAACTGTACACCGCACGCGGTCACGCCCGGTATCGGCGAGCATACCCGAGAGAACGGTTGCCGAACCGGGTTCCGGCGCGAACCCCTGCCGTTCGCCTTCGCTTGGGAGACAGGCCACTCAGTGGTCCCCAGCGGGCGGTTGCATTGGGGCACAATGTGTCCCCAATGCCAACCAACCGCATTGGAGCACCCATGGCGACACGACGCCAACTTCTCGGATACGCCTCGCTCACCGCCGCCGCGGCGGCCGGGCTCACCACCGTCGGGCCGCGGGCCGCGGCCGCGGACGGCGCGGTCGTCCCCGCCCTCGTCATCGGCACCGGCTACGGGGCGGCCGTCTCGGCCCTGCGCCTGGCCGAGGCCGGCGTCCCCGTGACCATGCTCGAGATGGGCCGGCTGTGGAGCGAGCCGGGCGAGGACGGCAAGGTCTTCTGCTCGATCACCGCCCCCGACAAGCGCAGCATGTGGTTCCGCGACCGCACCGAGGCCCCGCTCGCGAGCTTCCTGTGGCTCGACGTCGTCAACCGCGACATCGAGCCGTACCCGGGCGTCCTCGACCGGATCGACCACGGCGACATGTCCGTCTACGTCGGGCGCGGCGTCGGCGGCGGCTCGCTCGTCAACGGCGGCATGGCCGTCGTGCCCCGCCGCGACTACTTCGCCGAGGTGCTGCCCGGGGTCGACGCCGACGCGATGTACGACCGCTACTTCCCGCTCGCCCAGACGGAGCTGCGCGCCAACACCATCGACCCCGACTACTACGCCGAGTCCGAGTTCTACCGGTTCAGCCGCCAGGCCGCGGCGCAGGCGGAGGAGGCCGGGTTCACGACGGTGTTCGTGCCGGGCGTCTACGACTTCGAGTACATGCGCCGCGAGGAGGCCGGCGACGAGACGCCCTCGGCCCTCGCCTCCGAGGTCATCTACGGCAACAACCACGGCAAGATGAGCCTCCCGAAGACGTACCTCGCGAAGGCGCTGGGCACCGGCCTGGTCACCATCGCCGCCCGGCACGAGGTGCGCCGCATCGAGCAGGACGCCGACGGGAACTACACCGTCACCGTCGAGCACCGGGACGACGCGAACGAGCTGGTCGAGACCAAGCGGATCACCGCCCGGCACCTGTTCCTGGGGGCCGGGAGCCTGGGCACCACCGAGCTGCTGCTGCGCGCCCGCGACACCGGCGACCTGCCTGCACTCGACGACGCGATCGGCCAGGGCTGGGGCCCGAACGGGAACGTCATGACCGCCCGCGCCAACCACGCGTGGGAGCCCACCGGCTGCAAGCAGTCCACGATCCCGGTCATGGGCATCGACGACTGGGACAACGCGGCCGCGCGCGTGTTCGCCGAGATCGCGCCGATGCCGGCCGGCCTGGAGACGTTCGTGAGCCTGTACCTGGCGATCACCGACAACCCCGAGCGCGGCCACCTCACGTACGACGCGGCGGCCGACCGGGCCCTGCTGCACTGGACCGCGGCGCAGTCGGCGACCGGCACGGCCAAGGCGAAGTCGCTGTTCGACGCCATCAACCGGGTGCACGGCACCACGTACCGGCGCGACCTGTTCGGCGGCAACCGGGCCTTCGCGGACGACTTCTGCTACCACCCGCTCGGCGGCGCCGTCCTCGGCGAGGTCACCGACGAGTACGGCCGCCTGAACGGCTACGAGCGGCTGTACGTGACCGACTCGGCGCTCATCCCCGGCTCGATCGGCGTCAACCCGCTGGTGACGATCACCGCGCTGGCCGAGCGGAACCTGGAGGCGATCATCGCCGCCGACCTGGTCTAGGGCCGGTCCTGCGTCAGGCCGGCCGGGAGCGCGACGGTCCGCCTCCCGGGCAGCGCTCGGGCACTGGCGGCGGGCGGTCATACTCGGTGCCGACGCAGGCGCGGGGGCCAGGCCTCCGGCAGGGAGGCAGGAATCATGAAGCAGCCGCAGCGGGCCCGGGCGGTCCAATGGCACCTCACCGCGGACGGTTCGGCGGTCCAGGCGTACCCGAAGGCCCTCGACCACACCGACCCGAAGCGGGAGGCGCCGAAGGGGCTGAAGTACGTCCGCTACGCGACCACGCGGCGCCTGGCGCTGGCGGACCTGTACGCCTTCGAGGAGGCCCTCGACAGGACCGTGGCGCGCGACGGCCGCGTGTCCTCGGCGGCGGCCCTCACGGGTGTGATCGGGCTGGCCGCGATGATCGTCGGCTGGATCGTCCTCCCCGCGATCGGCGTGGACGGCGCCTGGACGCAGATCCTGCGCGTCGCCGCGATCCCGGTCCTGGTGGTCGGGGTCGCGGGGGTGATGTTCACGCCCGGCCTGACGGCCCGCAGGATCGATGGCCTCCGGGCCGACGCGGGCCTGGACGTCTCCACCTTCGAAGTCCTCAAGGAACCCGACGCCCTGGCCCTGCTCCACGCCCCGGGGACGGTCTCCGGGCCCGGCATCGCGGGCGGCTAGGGCCTGCGGATCGTCGAACCATGGTCGCGGCGATGACCGGGCTCGCGCGGGAGGCGGCCGAAGCCGTGCACAGGAATTCCTAGGCCGGGCCGGCGGCGACCGCGGCGTCGACCGCTTCGCGGGTGACGGGCTCGCCGCCGGTCTGCATGCGGCAGAAGAACTCCACGTTGCCCTTGGGGCCGGGCAGGGGGCTGGCGGCGACCGCGGTCGTGGTCCAGCCGAGGCCCTGCGCGGCCTCGACGACGTTCCAGACCGCGTCGGCGCGCTGGGCGGGGTCGGCGACGACGCCGCCGGCGCCGACCTGGCCCTTCCCGACCTCGAACTGGGGCTTGACCATCGGGAGGATGAGGCCGGTGGGCTTGGTGCAGGCCGCGAGCGCGGGCAGGACGAGCGCGAGGGAGATGAACGACAGGTCCCCGACCGTCAGGTCCACCTGGCCGCCGAGCTGCTCGGGGGTGAGGTGGCGGACGTTGGTGCGGTCGTGGACGCGCACGCGCTCGTCGGTCTGGAGCTTCCAGGCGAGCTGGCCGTAGCCGACGTCGACGGCGAGGACCTCGGCGGCGCCGCGGCGCAGCAGGACGTCGGTGAAGCCGCCGGTGGAGGCGCCGGCGTCGAGGACGCGCAGGCCCGCGGGGTCGACGCCGAACGCGTCGAGGGCGCCGATGAGCTTGTGGGCGCCCCGGGAGACGTAGTCGTCGGCGTCGCCGACCAGGCGGATCGAGTCGTCGCCGGTGACGCTCGTGGCGGCCTTGGTGGCGGGGATGCCGCGCAGGTGGATGCGCCCGGCCGCGATGAGTTCGCGGGCGTGCTCGCGGGAGCGGGCGATCTTGCGGCGGACGAGTTCGGCGTCGAGTCGGTAGCGCGTCGGCATGGGCGCGGTCGCAGGCTTTCTAAGGCGGTGGTGTCAGGCGTCGTCGACGTTGCTGAGGATCTCCGAGAGGCGCTGCTGGACGCCTTCGAAGACGGCCACGTGCTCGGTGACGGCCAGGTCGGGGAGCGCTTCGAGCCGGGCGAGGGCCTCCTCGACCTCGGCGGCGACGTCGTCGGCGTCCTCGCTGGGCTTCAGGCGGGCCGCGAGGGCCCCCGGGTTCGGCGCGTCGCTCATGCGTCCCCTTCCTCGTCGCCGCGGTGCTGCGGGGCGGCGGGGGCGTCGGCGGCGGGCGCGGGGGCCTCGGCGGGGGCCGGCGGCTCGGCCGGGTTCGCGGTGTGCGGCGCGGCCGCGGACTCGGCGCGCGGCTCGGCGAGCTTGGCAGCGGAGGCGGCGGCCTCGGCTTCGGCGAGGCGCACGCGCAGTTCGCGGATCTGCTCCTCGGAGTGCTCCAGGCGCAGGTTGAGGTCGTCGAGGTCGGCCTGGGTGGCGACGCCCATGCGGGTGAGGCCGGCGTCGAGCTCGGCGCGGATCAGGCGGCCGATGTCGTGGACGGTGCGGCCGCCGTGCTCGCGCAGCCGCTGGGCGCCCTCGCGGGCGCTCTCGCCGCCCGAGCGCAGGTCCTCGCGGACGCGGTCGGCGAATTCGCGGGCGCGGCGGGCGGGCTCGCCGGCCATGCCGAAGACGGTGTCGAAGGTGGCGCGGGCGCTTCCGGACATGTGCTCCCACTCCTCTCGAAGTCTGCCAGGTTCCCGGGACGGGCTCGTACGCCCTCAACGGTACTGCCAAGCTACCTGTGACCGGTCGCGGCCGACGTGCCGTACTGGTCGGTAACATACTGGAGGGCGCACTGCCGCGCCCGCGCCGATCGAGACAGGAGGGCCACATGGCCACCATCGACGAATGCCGCACCGCTCTGGAGCAGTTCGCGGACAACCTCGCGTCCAACCCGAAGACGGTCAAGAAGCTCACCGGGTTCGAGCGGGCGCTGGCGGCCGACATCAAGGACCTGGACGCCTCGTTCAACGGCCGCTTCGAGGGCGGCAAGCTCGTCGGCATCACCGACGGCGACAACCCCGACGCCGAGATCCGCATGATCGTCGGCTCCGACGACCTCCTCAAGCTGGTCGCCGGCGAGCTCGACTTCATGAAGGCGTTCACCGGCGGCCAGGTGAAGATCAAGGCGCCCATGATGGACCTGATGAAGCTGCGCCAGGTCCTCTAGGGCCGCTTGGTCTCCGGATGGGGACCGCCCTGCGGCGTAGGGTGCGCGGGCGCGGGCCGTGAGGCCCGTCCCGCCCCCCTGCGGGCCGTGGACGGTCAAATGCGTCCCGGTCGGACGCAACAGCATTCAGGCCACGTTGTAATCTCTGCGCAGCCGACCTCGCAGCCGAGCGGGTCGAGCTTCCAAGCACTATCGGGAGGACCGCATGGCCACTGTTGACGAAGTCCGCAACGTGTTGGAGAAGATGGCGGGCAAGGTCGCCAAGAAGTCCGACGAGCTCAACCTTGAAGACGACTTCGAACGCACGCTGGCCGTCGAAGTCACCGACCTGGGCCAGGCGTTCAGCGCCAAGCTCGCCGGGGGCAAGCTGACCGACCTGCTCGACGGCGACGCCGCCGACGCCGAGGTCCGCATCATCATCGGCTCCGACGACCTGATCGCCCTGTCGAAGAAGGAACTCAAGCCCGCCAAGGCGTTCCTGACCGGCAAGGTGAAGATCAAGGCGTCCGTGAAGGACCTGGCGAAGCTGCGCAAGGCCCTCAAGGTCGACTAGTCCCCCAGGGTCTGCGAGACGACGAAGCCCGGACCGCGGCAGTCCGGGCTTTTCGCTTGCGTCGGGCCGTCAGCCGGCCAGGAGCTTCTCGGCGGCCTCGCCGACCGCGACCGGCGAGCGGGCGCTGTCGTATCCGGCCATGTCGGCTGCGGCCCAGCTCAACTCGCACAGGGCCCGCCAGCCGTCGAGCTCGTCGCCCGAGCCGCTGAGCAGGATCTCGCCGCCTTCGAGGACCGCGGTCCAGCCGCCGCACCCGATGCGGTCGACCTCGTCGTTCCAGTCGGGCTCGGGGTGCGGCTCGGTCAGGGCCGCCAGGTTCCAGCCGAGGTACGTCGGGCGCTCCTCGGGCTTCAGCCGCAGCGCCAGGCGCGGCGTGACCACCCCGGTGAACACCAGGAGCGAGTCGATGCCGGCCCGGTTCGCGCCCGCGATGTCCGAGTCGGGGCGGTCGCCGACCATGATCGCGCGCCCGCCGGGCTTGCGCGCCATGGCGAGCCGGTAGATCGGCTGCTCGGGCTTGCCGGCCACGAAGTCGGGGCCCTGCCCGAGCGCGGTCTGCACCGCGCCGACGAGCGCGCCCATGCCGGGCAGCGGACCGTCCGGAGTGGGCAGTGTCGCGTCGAGGTTCGCCACGGCCCAGTAGGCGCGGTTGCGCACCGCGATCGTGGTGTCGGCGAGTGAACGCCAGGTCGTCTGCGGCGTGTACCCGAAGGCCACCGCGGCGGCGGCCTTCGGGTCGTCCACGATCCGCAGCCCGGCGTCCTCCACGGCCGCTCGCAGCGCGTCGGAACCGGTCACCAGGACGGTGCCGCCCGTGCCGATCCGGTCGAGGATGCCGGAGGCGACGACCTGCGCCGAGGTGAGCACCTGGTCGGCCTCGGCCGGGATGTCCATGCCGCGCAGGGACTCCGCGACGGTCTCGGGGCTGCGGGAGGCGTTGTTCGTGACGAACACCGGGTCGCAGTCGAGGCCCGGAAGGGCCGCGAGGGTCGCGGCCGCTTCCGGGATCGGTTCGTGCAGCAGGTACACGACGCCGTCGAGGTCGAGCAGCGCCAGGTCGTAGGCGCGGGCGAGTGCCTCAGGGGCGCCTTTCAGTCGGGTCATCGGACTCCTCAGCGTCGGGGTTCGCCTGGTCGGCCGCGGGGGTGGGCCACTCGCGCGCATCGCGCGGAGCCTCGGACTCGTCGTCCGCGTCCTCGACGTCGTCGTCGCGGTCGCGGTCGTCCTCGCGGTCGTCGCGGTCGAGGTCGTCGTCTACCTCGTCCTCGTCGTCGTACTCGTCGAGGTCCTCGCGGTCGTCGAGGTCGTCGTCCTCGTCGTCGCGGTCGAGGTCGTCGTCCTCGTCGTCCTCGTCGAAGTCGTCGTCGTCATCCTCGTCGTCTTCGAGGTCGTCGTCTTCGTCCTCGTCGTCGTACTCGTCGTCGAGTTCGTCCTCGAGCTCCTCGAAGTCGATGCCCTCGAGCTGGAGCAGGCGCTCGGCGGCGCCGGTCTCGCCCTCCTCG
The DNA here is from genome assembly GCF_003933745.1 of Glycomyces terrestris. Taxonomy (GTDB): domain Bacteria; phylum Actinomycetota; class Actinomycetes; order Mycobacteriales; family Micromonosporaceae; genus Glycomyces; species Glycomyces terrestris. The sequence goes on from NZ_RSEB01000001.1 coordinate 314,490, forward strand.
TCGGCGGCGACGGCCTTGGAGAGCCACTCGCGGGCCTCGTCCTCGCGGCCGTCGGCCAGCAGGCCCTCGGCGTAGGCGTAACGCAGTCGCGCCACCCACGGCTCGGTCTTCGGCGAGTTGAGCGCGCCGACCTTGAGCATCGCGGTCGCGGCCTCGCCCATGCCCATGTCGCGGCGGGCGCCGGAGGCGACGATGAGGAGCTCCACGCGGACCTCGGGATCGACGCTCTCGTCGGAGCCGAACTCGCGGTACAGGTCGATCGCGCGCTCGGGGTGGCCGAGGGCGCGTTCGCAGTCGGCGATGAGCGCCACGTGGTCGTGGGTGCCGCCCAGGCGCTGCGCGGCGCGCAGCTCGTTGACGGCCAGCTGCCACTCCTCGGCCCCGTACGCGGCCACGCCGGTCACCTCGCGCACGATCGCGACGCGGGAGGCCTTGCGGCGGGCGTAGCGGGCCTGCTCGAGCGCGCCCTGGACGTCGTCCTCGGCCAGCAGCGCGGCGGCGGCGAGGAGCCGGTTGCCGACGGCCTCGGCGAGCTGCTTGTTCAAGCTGCGCAGGCCCTCGCGGGTCTCCTTGTCGAGCTTGTCGAAACCGTACTCGACCCCCTCGGGCAGGTCGGGGGCCTGGTCGGACTCGCCCATGCGGATCGGGCCCTCGTGGCCGGCCTCGCGCTCCTCCAAGGGGCGCAGGCGGTCCTTGCCGCGGCGTTCCTGGCCGTCGCGGCCGAAACGGTCGTCGCGGTCCCGGTCGTCGTAGCGGCGCGGGCCGCGGTCCTCGCGGTTGAACCCGCCCCGGCCGCCACCGCGGTCGTCGCGGAAGCCGCGCCCCCCGCGGTCGTCGCGGTCGAACCGGCGGGGTCCACCGCGGTCGTCGCGGCGCGGGCCGCGGTCGTCACGGAATCCACCGCGGTCGCCGCCGCGGTCACCGCGGTTGAAGCCGCCGCGGCTGTCGCCGTCGCGGCGCGGGCGGTCGTCGCGGTCGAACCGGCGCGGCCGGTCGTCCCGGTCGAACGTGCGGGGCCCGCGGTCGCCGCCGCGGTCGCCGCCGCGGTCGCCGTCGAAGCGGCGCGGACCGCGGTCGTCGCGGCTGTAGCCGCCGCGGTTGCCGCCGCGGTCGTCGCGGTTGAACCCGCCCCGCTGGCCCCCGCGGTCGTCGCGGTCGAAGCGGCGCGGGCCGCGGTCGTCGCGGAACCCACCGCGGTCGCCGCCGCGGTCGTCGCGGGCGTAGCTGCCGCGGCCGCCCCGGTCGCCGTAGCCGCGGTTGCCGCCGCGGTCGTCGTAGCGGCGCGGGCCGCGGTCGTCGCGGTTGTACCCGCCCCGGTCGTCGCCGTCGCGGCGCGGCCGGTCGTCCCGGTTGCCTTCGAAGCGGCGCGGCCGGTCGTCCCGGTTGAAGCCGCCGCGGTCGTCGCGGTTGAACCCGCCCCGCTGGCCCCCGCGATCGTCGCGGTTGTACCCGCCGCCGCCCTGGCCGCGGTTGTAGCCGCCGGAACCGCGGTTGCCGCCGCGGTCGTCGTAGCGGCGTGGGCCGCGGTCGTCGCGGTTGTACCCGCCCCGGTCGTCGCCGTCGCGGCGCGGCCGGTCATCGCGGTTGCCCTCGGAGCGGCGCGGCCGGTCGTCCCGGTCCTCGTACCGCCGCGGGCGGTCGTCGCGGCCTTCGCTGCGGCCGTAGCCGCCCCGGTTCCCGCCCCGGTCGTCCCGGCGGTCGTACCCGCCGCCCCGGCCCGAACGGTCGCCGTAGCCGCCGCCCTCGCGACGGCCGTAGCCGCCTCGTCGGTCTTCTCCACCCTTGCGGGCGCGGCCGTCTTCAGCCACGTGCGTCTCCCCCTCTGTTCACCGCGACAAAACCAATCAAGTGTAGGCCCTAGTGAACGAGCTCTACCCCGGCGACGGTCTTCTTACCGCGCCGGATCACTCCGTATTTCCCGTGAATCAGGTCAGAGGGGTTGATAACGGCCGCAGGGTCGCTCACGCGGACGTTGTTCAGGTACGCCCCGCCCTCCTTGGCGGCGCGGCGCGCCTCGCCCAGGCTCGCGACGACGCCGGCCTCCTTCATCGCCTCGGCGACGGTGACGTCGGGCTTGTGGATCGCGGCCAGGCCGGCCTCCACGAGCGCGGCGCGCAGCGTCGCCTCGGGCAGCTCGGCCAGCTCGCCGCGGCCGAACAGGGCCTGCGAGGCGGCCACGACGTTCCGCGTCTCCTCCTCGCCGTGCAGGAGCGTCGTCAGCTCCTCGGCGAGGGCCTTCTGCGCCAGGCGCGCGGCCGGCTTCTCGGCGGTGGCGGCCGCGAGCTCCTCGATCTCCTCGTGGGACTTGAAGGAGAAGTACTTCAGGTAGCGGACCACGTCGGCGTCGCCGGCGTTGAGCCAGAACTGGTAGAACGCGTACGGGCTGGTGAGCTCCGGGTCGAGCCACACCGCGCCGCCCTCGGTCTTGCCGAACTTGGTGCCGTCGGCCTTGGTCACCAGCGGGGTCACGAAGGCGTGGACGTGCTCCCCGGTGCGGCGGCGGATGTAGTCGACGCCCGCGGTGATGTTGCCCCACTGGTCCGACCCTCCGAACTGGAGGGTGCAGCCGTGGCGGCGGTTGAGCTCGAAGTAGTCGTGCGACTGGAGCAGCTGGTAGGAGAACTCGGTGAAGGAGATGCCGGCCTCCAGGCGGGCCTTGACGACCTCGCGGGCGAGCATCTTCGAGACCGGGAAGTGCTTGCCGACGTCGCGCAGGAAGTCGACGACGCTCAGCTCCGAGGTCCAGTCCAGGTTGTTCACCGGGACGGCGGCGTTGTCCCCCTCGTAGGTGACGAACGGGGCGAGCTGGTCGCGGATCTTCCCGACCCAGCCGGCCACGACCTCCGGCGGGTTGAGCGTGCGCTCGCCCGCCTCCTTGGGGTCGCCGATCATGCCGGTCGCGCCGCCGACGAGCAGCAGCGGGCGCAGTCCGGCCAGCTGGAGGCGGCGGGCGGTGAGCACCATCATGAAGTGGCCGACGTGCAGGCTCGGCGCGGTCGGATCGAAGCCCACATAGAACGTGAGCCGCCCGGCGTCGATGGACTCGCGGAGCGAGTCGAGGCCGGTGGATTCCTGGATGAGGCCGCGCCAGGCGAAGTCGTCGAGAATATGCACGCCCTCATTGTGCCTTAGCGGCCGAAACGCATTTCGGCGTGCGCGCGGGCGCGTGGCCCGGCCTACGCCGGGGCGCGGCTGCCGGTGCCGCCGAGGGCGAGCCCGGCCTCGATGAGGACGCGCAGCTCGACCGAGGCGGCGGTCTTGGCCGCCTGCTTGGTCGGGCCGGTGCCTGCGGCGCTCACGGGCTCGCCGGTGGCGCGCAGGCGGCCGGCGCCGGTGCAGGTGAACACCCGCTCGTGCGAGGGGCCTTCGACGGCGAACTCCCAGGCCAGGTCCTCCAGGATGCCGCGGGCGGCGTAGATCTGGACGGCCTCGGCCGGGTTGACCGCGGCGTCGACCAGGAGCTTGCGGGGGACGTCGGCCCGGGGCCGGGCGTCGGCGTCCGCCGAGAGGTCCGGCAGGCCCGCGAGCGTCGCCGCGAGCGCCAGCGCGGCCTGGTTGCGGGCGTCCTTCTTGTTGCGCTGCAAGCGTTTCGGCGACTCGATGCGCTCGTCGCCGAAGGTGAGGGCGACCTGGGCGGAGAAGAGGGGGCTCTCGAAGCCGGGTTCGGCCTCGACGGTCCAGTGGACGTTGGTGTCGTTGCTGACGGGGCCGCCGAGGCGGTCCTGGAGGTAGACGTTGACGACGGACTGGGCCTGCTGGGGTTCGCGGGCGAGGCGGCGGTTCATGCGCTCGCGCAGGGGCTGGAAGTCGGCGGAGCCGTAGAGGTAGACGGAGGCGAACTCGCGCAGGAGGAGTTCGCGGGCGTCGAGGCGGCGGGCGGTGTCGGCGGCGAGGCCGGGCGGGGCGTCGCCGCGTTCGATCGCGTACTGGAGGACGCGCGCGAACTGCTTGTAGGGGAGGGCGGCGAAGTCGGCTGCCTGGATCTGGCGGGCGGTCTCGGCCTGGGCGCGCTGCTTGAAGAACTCGGCCTTGGCGCGGCGCTCGGCGTCGAGGCGGTCGTTGACGTGGGCGGCGGTGGCGGCGAGCTCCTCGGGCGTGTAGGGGCTGGGGCGGCCGAGGGCGGCGGCGAGGAGGATGCGCTGGGTGACCAGGTCGGGGTAGCGGCGGATGGGGCTGGTGGCGTGGGTGTAGACGGGGAGTTGGAGGCCGTGGTGGCCGTGGACGGTGGGGCCGTAGGTGGCGGCGCGGGAGACCATCTTCATGCGCGAGCGCAGCATCTCGAAGGCGGCGCCGTCGCCCGCGGCGGCGACGGCGTCGAGTTCGCCGCGCAGTTCGGCCGGGTCGCCGGCGACGGCGGCGAGGCGGTGGTTGCGGAAGAGGATGGGGAGGTCCTCGCGGACGGCCCAGGCGGCGATCTGCGCGTTCGCGGCGATCATGAACTCCTGCACGATGACGTAGCCGGAGTTGCGCTCGGCGGAGTCGAGGCGGACGATCTGGCCTTCCTCGTTGGTGGCGAAGCCGGAGAGGAGGTCGTAGAAGGCGAGCGCTCCCGCGTTGCGGCGGGCGGCGAGCATGGTCTGGGCGAAGCGGAGGGCGAGGGCGAGGGTGTCGTGGAGGGGGTGGGCGGGGTCGCCGGCGGCGGTGGCGGCCTCGGCGTGGGTCAGGGCCCAGGAGCGGGTGAGGCGGCCGGGGCCGAGTGCGGCGTGGAGGACGCGGCCGGCGGCGTCGACGCGCAAGTGGACGGTGAAGGTGTCGCAGGCGCGGCCGGGTTCGAGGGAGGCGGCCTCGACGACGGGGGCGGGGAGCATGTGGCGGGTGTGGTCGGCGCGGTAGCGGGTGTGGACGCGGTCGCGCGCCTCGGCGTCGGTGGGGCCGCCGGCGCGCACGTGGTCGGCGGCGCGGGCGATGTGGATCCAGGCGTCGTAGCCGTCGGGGAGGGGTTCGATCCAGATCGCGTCGTCGCGGTCGACGGTGGTGGCGGCGTCGATCATGATGCCGCACTCCGCCGGGTTGTGCTCGGCCAACTGCGCTCCTTCAGGTCCGCCGCAATCGTAGCGGGAGCGACACGCAGCGCGCGCGGATGCACGGGGCCGGGCGTGCACGCGGCGGACGCCCGGCCCTGATGGTCGGAGCGGCTAGGGGCGCAGGTCCCAGGTCTCAAGGCGTCCGCACATGCCCCACTTGCCGACGGCGTCGCCGGCGGAGCCGACGTGGGCGTCGCACAGGTGGGCCGCTTCGGCGCGGGCGAGGGCGTCGAGGTGGGCGCCGGTGGCGTCGGCCTGGGCCTTGGGGCCGTCGGCCCACAGGCGCCGCCAGGTGTCGGTGCGGTCGGCGACGATCCGGGCGGCGCGGTCCCACAGCGGCCTCATGGCGTCGGCGCCGTCCTTCTCGACGCGCTCGCGCAGGGCGAGGTAGCCCTCGACGGCGAGGTCGCGGCGGGTGCGGGTGGCGTCGCCGCGCTCGGCCTCGGTGAGGCCGGGCGCGGCGGGGGCGGTCGCGGCGGCGGCGTAGGCGTCGGGGTCGGCCAGGACCTCGTCGGGGAAGGTGAAGACGGCGTCCCCGGCCTCGGGGATGCCGGCGTTCTGCATGACCACGACGAGCTGGAGGTCGCCCGAGCCGTTGACGAGGCGGTGGACGGTCCCCGGCGTGAACCACAGGACGGTGCCGCGAGCGAGGTCGCGGCGTTCGTACCCGTCGCCCGAGAGCGTCTCGACCGCGCCGGTGCCGGCGGTGACGACGTAGCCCTCGGTCGAGGCGGTGTGCAGGTGCGGGGAGCCGCCGGCCTGCCCGTCGACGGTGGGCCAGTCGTAGACCGAGACGAGGGAGACGGCGGTGCCGCCGGGGAATCCGCCCACGCCTACGCCAGTTTCGCCAGTTCGGCGGCGGCGAGGGCGGCGGTCTTGGCGGCGCCGTCGACCCCGGTGTCGCCGTTGACGATCGCGACGGCGTGGCGGAGGGTCACGGTGTCGCCGGGGGCCATCGGGAGCTCGGTGTCGAAGAAGGGCGCGGGGCAGACCGCGGCGAAGGGGGTGGAGCGGACGAACCACTTGACGGGCGCGCCGGGGTTCTCCGGGTGGTCGGTGAAGACCAGGGTGGAGGCGGCGTCGACGGAGTCGTGCGCGCCGCGGAAGGCCATCCAGTCGCCGCGCACGCCCATGAGCTCGTCGCCGCCTTCGCCGTCGGCGGTGTAGACGCGGCCTTCGGTGAAGGAGCGCGGGCCGCGCCAGAAGAAGCCGCCGTAGCCGGCGTTCTCGCGGCCTTCGGTGGTCGGGCTGCCCATGACGACGGTGTCCTCGGTGTCGTTGGTGAACGCGGTCGAGAACGAGAGTACCCAGGTGTCGTCGGACAGGACGGTGACTGCGAAGGCGCGGGTCTCGGAGAAGAAGTGGCGTCCGTCCTGGGTGATCCAGTCGAGGCGCTCGACGGTTTTGACGCCGTCCTCGTCGGCGGCGAGCTCGGTGAACTCCCGGTGGACCATGGAGCCGTCGTTCTTCTCGTCCACATAGCCCTTGCCGCGGCGGAAGGTGGCGCCTCCCCAGAAGTTCTCGGGGCCGGCGTTCGGCAGCGAGAGCGTGATGCCCTTGTGCCACACGTGGTCGTGGGGGCGGTAGAGGCTCACCTGGTGGCCGGCGAGGTCGCGCAGCGGCTCGAAGTAGGGGCGCGGGGACTCGAACTGGGCGTTGTCGGGACGGTAGACGTAGCGCAGGATCTCCAGCCCGCCTCCGGCGGCCGAAGGCGCGGTGCCTTCGGTGACCGAGAGGGCGGTGCCGTCGTCGTCGAGTTGCAGCGTCATCGATGTCTCTCCACTGTGTCTGGTCGGTGGCTCGGTCACTTGAGGTCGGGCCAGGGCGTGCCGGACCCGTTCATGCGCTGGTAGAACGGCGAGGTGGGGTCGATGTCGCCGGCCCGCACCCGCTTGCCGGTGAACGCCGAGGCGTAGATCGCGGCGAGCAGTTCGAGGGTGCGGCGGGCCTCCTCGATCGGGACGGGCGGGGCGGTCCCGCCGTCGAGGGCGTCGGCGATGAGCTTGAACTGGGCGCCGTGGCCGGAGGACTGGCCGCGGGGCTCGCCGGCCCAGGCGCGCAGGACGTCGTCGGCGGCGCTCTCGATCGGGTGGACGGTCCAGTTGTCGTCGCCGTAGCCGTAGAGGTGGTCGAGCTCGACGGTGGCGGTGTCGAAGTCGAGGCGGATCTGGGAGACCTCGCGGGGCGAGAGCAGCGAGTTGGTGATGACGACCGACGCGCCCGACTCGAGGGTGACGATCGCGTGCGAGACGTCCTCGGTGTTGGTCGTGCGGCGGTGGCGGTGCGCGGTGGCAACCACTTCGGACCAGGGGCCGACCATCGACAGGAGGGTGTCGATCTGGTGGATGCCGTGGCCCATGGTGGGGCCGCCGCCTTCGGTCTCCCAGCGGCCGCGCCACTCGACGGCGAAGTACTCCTCGGGCCGGAACCACAGGGTGTCGCACTTGGCGACGGCGAGGCGGCCGAGGACGCCGGAGGCGGTCATGTCGCGCACGCGCTGGGCCGCGGAGCCGAAGCGGTGCTGGGAGATGACGGCGAAGTCGGCGCTGGAGGCGGCCGCGGCGGCGGCGACCCGGTCGAACTCCTCCAGGCTCAGGGCCGGGGGCTTCTCGCACACGACGCCGACGCCGGCCTCGAGGGCGGCGATGGCGCCGGGGGCGTGGGCGACCGGCGGGGTGCACAGGTCGACCAGGTCGAGCTCCTCGCTCGCGAGCAGCTCCTCGATCGAGGCGTAGCCGCGCGCGACGCCGAACTTGTCCTTGAACGCGTCCAGCCGGGCGGTGTCGGGGTCGACGGCGGCGACGAGCTCGATGCGGCCCGGCACGTGCTTGCGCAGCTCGTCGGCGTGCAGGTGGGCGATGCCGCCGGTGCCGACGACGGCGAGGCGGTAGGGGGAGGACACAGGGGACTCCTTCAGCACGGAGATTCGGTAAACGTTTTCCAGCGTCGCTGGCAATACTAGCCGACGACGCCCTTGACGGTGACCTGGGTCGCCAGCGCGCGGGTGCCGGGCTCGATGCGGCGCTCGCCGGTGACCTCGACGGCCAGGGCCGCGGCGGTGTCCGCGGCGGAGCGGCCCAGGCGCAGCTCGAGGGCGCCGGCCTCCACGGTCCACTGCCCGTCGAGGCCGATGAACGCGGCGAGGTCGACCGGCACCGCGAAGCGGGCCCGCGCGGCCGCGCCGGGGGCCAGGGGGACGCGGGCGAAGCCGATCAGGCGCTGCACGGGCCGCACGGTGGAGGCGACGGGGTCGTGGAGGTACAGCTGCACGACCTCGGTGCCCTCGCGCTCGCCGGTGTTGCGCACGTCCACGGCGAGCTCGATCGTCCCTTCCGGACCGACCTCGGGGCCCGAGAGCAGTTCGGGCTCGCCCCAGGTGAACTCGGTGTACGTCAGGCCGTGGCCGAACGGGTAGCGCGCCGTGGGGTCCACCGAGGACACCTCGGAGCGGCGGGCCAGCTGCGGGCCGAGGTAGGTCGCCGGCGGCGAGTCGCGGCGGGCCGGGACGCCGACCGGCAGGCGGCCCTCGGGCGCGGCGGCGCCGGTGAGGATCGCGGAGATCGCGCCCGCGCCCTCCTCGCCGGGCAGGAACGCCTGGAGGACGGCCGCGGCCCGCTCGGGGGCGGTGCCGAGGGCGTAGGGGCGACCGGAGATGACGACGACGACCGTGGGGGTGCCGGAGTCGAGCACGGCCTCGAGCAGTTCGCCCTGGCGTCCGGGCAGGGCGTGGTCGGGGGCGTCGCAGCCCTCGCCGGAGGTGCCGCGCCCGAACAGGCTGGAGCGGTCGCCGACGGCGACGACCGCGAGGTCGGCGGCGGCGGCCGCGTTCGCGGCGGCGGCGATCTCGGCGTCGGTGGCGTCCAGGACCCAGCCGCCGGCCACGTGCTCGATCCGCGCGCCGGGCAGGTCGGCCGCGAGGCGGTCGGCGAGGGTCGCGATGGCGACGCCGGTGTCGACCTCGGGGTAGGGCTCGCCGCTGGCGGGGTCGTACCGCATGTGGTGGTTGGGGAAGGAGTAGCAGCCGAGCATCGCGGCCCGGTCGTCGGCGACGGGGCCGAGGAGCGCGACGCGGGCGGGGGCCTCGGTCAGCGGCAGGGTGCCGTCGTTGGACAGCAACACGATCGACTTGCGGGCGGCCTCGGCGGCCAGCGCGCGGGCGGCGGGCGGGTCGAGGTCGACCGTCTCGGGCGCGGGGGGCAGCTCGTCGAGGAGGCCGAGCTCGATCTTCTGGGCGAGGACGCGTTCGACGGCGCGGTCGAGGACCTTCTCCTCGACGGCGCCGTCTGCGACGGCGGCGCGCAGGGGCTCGCCGAAGCAGTCGGCGCCCGGGAGCTCGACGTCGACGCCGGCGTTCAGGGCGAGCGCGGCGGCGGCGGAGCGGTCGGCGGCGACGCCGTGGAGGGAGTTGAGGAAGTTGACGGCGAAGTAGTCGGCGACGACGGTGCCCTCGAAGCCCCACTCCTCGCGGAGGGTGCCGGTGACGAGGCGGAGGTTGGCGTGGGAGGGGACGCCGTCGTTGGCGGCGTAGGAGGGCATGACGGACTTGGCGCGGCCGAGGCGCACGGCCATCTCGAAGGGGGTCAGGTAGGTCTCGCCGAACTGCCTGGGGCCCAAGTAGACCGGGCCGAAGTTGCGGGCGGCGTGGGAGGCGGAGTAGCCGGCGAAGTGCTTGACGGTGGCGACGACGCCGGCGTCCTGGAGGCCGGTGACGTAGGCGGTGCCGAGGACGCCGGTGAGGTAGGGGTCCTCGCCGATGGTCTCCTCGGTGCGGCCCCAGCGGGAGTCGGCGACGACGTCGAGGACGGGGGCGAGGCCCTGGTGGATGCCGACCGAGCGCATGGTGGCGCCGATCTGGCCGGCGATGGCGGCGACGAGGTCGGGGTCGAAGGTGGCGCCCCAGGCGAGGGCGGTGGGGAAGACGGTGGCGCCGTAGGCCATGAAGCCGGCGAGGCATTCGTCGTGGGCGACGGCGGCGATCCCGAAGCGGCTGGAGGAGCGGATCTGGTCCTGGAGGGCGGCGAGGCGGGCGGCGCCGGCGGCGGGGTCGACGCGGGCCGAGCCGAAGGGGCGGGTGAGCTGGCCGAGTCCGTGGGCGAGGGCGTCGTCGCCGGCGGTGCCGCCGGTCTGCTCGCTCTGGTGGGGGGCCATGTCGCCGGCGTCGGCCTCGACGCCGCGCCACAGGCTCGACAGCTGCGCGCACTTCTCTTCGAGTGTCATCCGCTTGACCAGTCCGGCGGCGCGTTCGGCCGCTTCGACGGGGGTGTCGGTGTCCATGCTGCTCCACTCAAACGGCCCGCCGCGCGCCGAGGGCGGCTCGTTCTGGGCCGATAGTTTCTGAAACTTTTCTGATCGTTTTCGATGCAGGTTCGCACACCATAACATTGATGACGGCTCAGTTCTAGCGTCAATCCTGCGCTTGCATGCGTTTGCCCAGGGCCTGGATTGCAGCCCTCGTACCGAAACTTTCGGGGACGCTCCGGGAGCCGGGGAGGCGCGCTATAGGATGTGCAAGCGAACCGTTGTGATCAGACCAGGAGAAGACCCTTGAGCGAAGCCGAACACGGGCGGATCACCATCCGCGCCATCGCCGACGAGGCCGGCGTCAGCGTGCCGACCGTGTCACGCGTCATCAACGGCCGCTCCGACGTCGCCCCCGAGACCCGCCGACGCGTCGAGGAGCTGCTGAACGAGCGCGGCTACCAGCGCCGCCGCTCCACCCGCACGCCGAGCCGCGCGCGCCTGGTCGACCTGGTGTTCAACGAGCTGGACAGCCCGTGGGCGGTGGAGATCATCCGCGGCGTCGAGGACGCGGCCCACGCCGCCGGCGTCGGCACGGTCGTCTCGGCCGTCCACCGCCGCCGCGCCTCCACCGAGCAGTGGCTCGACAACCTCCGCACCCGCGCCTCCGACGGCGTCATCCTCGTCGTCTCCCAGCTCGCGTCCCCGATCCTGGAGCAGCTGCGCCACCTCGGCGTGCCGATGGTGGTCCTCGACCCCTCGGGCGGGCCCACGATGGACGCCCCCGCGATCGGCGCCACCAACTGGGCCGGGGGCCTCGCGGCCACCGAGCACCTGATCTCCCTGGGCCACCGCCGGATCGGGTTCATCCACGGCCCCAAGCAGGTCCTGTGCTCGCGGGCCCGCTTCGACGGCTACCGCGCGGCCCTGGAGGCCGCGGACATCGAGTTCGACCCGGCCCTGGTCTACGACGGGGACTTCTACCACCAGTCGGGCTTCGACGCCGCCAACGCCCTCATGCGCCTCGACCGCCCCCCGACGGCGATCTTCGCCTCCTCCGACCAGATGGCCTTCGGCGCCTACGAGGCGATCCGCCAGGCCGGCCGGCGCATCCCCGAGCACGTCAGCATCGTCGGCTTCGACGACCTCCCCGAGTCGCGCTGGACCTCCCCGCCCCTGACCACGGTCCGCCAGCCCCTCGCCGAGATGGGCGCCCTCGCCGCCCGCACCGTCCTGGAGATGGCCGCCGGCAACGAGATCGACTCCCCCCGCCTCGAACTCGCCACCGAACTCGTCGTCCGCGAGTCCACCGCCGCCCTCGCCTGAGCGGCCCCCGAATCACCGCCGGGCGGTGAACCGGTCCGGCACGGGTCCGGCGGCCGGGCGCGGCCGACGCACGCGGGAGCGCCCCCGAGGGTTCAGGCGTTCGGCGCAACGTCCGTGCCGGCGCCGCGCTTGCGGGGCTTCACGGCCGCGCGGACCTCGTCCGGCGCGGTGTCGAGGCCGAGGGGCACCAGGCCGGCGTCGGCGATGAGGGCGAGGTCGTCCTTCGCGGCCTGGCCCTCGCTGGTGAGGTAGTCGCCCAGGAAGATCGAGTTGACGATCTGGAGGGCGGTGGCCTGGAGGGTGCGCAGGTGCACCTCGCGGCCCGCGGCGAGGCGGACCTCGGCGGCCGGGTTCGCGAGGCGGACCATCGCCAGGATGCGCAGGCACCGGCGCGGGTCCAGGTCCCACGTCGCCTCCATCGGCGTGCCCTCGAAGGGCAGCAGGAAGTTCACCGGGATCGAGTCGACGTCGAGGCCGCGCAGGCCCAGGGCCACCGAGACGAGGTCGGCGTCCGACTCCCCCATGCCCGCGATGAGGCCCGAGCACGGCGAGAGGCCGGCGCCGTGGGCGGCGTTGACGGTGTCGACCCGGTCGGCGAAGGTGTGCGTCGAGCAGATCTCGGCGTACGTGTCCTCCGAGGTGTTCAGGTTGTGGTTGTACGCGTCGGCGCCCAGGTCGGCGAGGCGCTCGGCCTGGCCGTCCTTGAGCAGCCCGAGGCAGGCGCACACCTCGACGCCGGGGGCGGCGTTCTTGACCGCGGCGATCGTCTTGCCGACCCGCTCGACGTCCATATCGGTCGGACCGCGGCCGCTGGCGACCAGGCACACCCGCGAGGCCCCGCCCGCGACGCCGGCGGCGGCCTGCTCGGCGGCCTGCTCGGGGGTGAGCCAGGTGTACTTGAGGACGTCGGCCTTGGAGCCCAGGCGCTGGGAGCAGTAGTTGCAGTCCTCGGGGCACAGGCCGCTCTTGAGGTTGACGAGGTAGTTCAGCTTGACCGTGTTCCCGAAGTGGCGGTAGCGGAGCCGCGCCGCGGCGGCGACCACGTCCATCAGCTCGGCGTCCGTGCTCGCGAGGACGGCCTCGAGGTCGGCGGCCGCGGGCGCCTCGCCGGCGTCGGCGGCTGCGGAGAGTCGGGAGAGGGCGTCGTGGAGTGCAGGCATGGCAAGATCTTGCCACAGCCGCGGGTTGCGGGACTTTCCGATGGTGCGGGGGTTATCGGGCGGTATGCCCCCGCGAGGTCGCGCTCAGGCCGGAGCGTCGCGATCCGCCTACACTTGCTACAGTGGGTGGTCGGTGCTGCGAAGGACGCTGCGGGCTGGTGGAGATCCCCCCTGTGCGCGTCTCGACTTGTGAACCGCCCGAACCATCCGGAGAGAATCAACCGTGCCGATCGCACCTGGACAGCCGGCGTTGATCGCCGTGGCAGTCGCGACCCTCTGGGCCCAGCCCTCCGCCGCGGGGCCGGAGGACCGGCTCGCGCTGGGCGTGCCGTCCGCCATCCGCGAATGGGTCGCCCGGCTCACCAACGACATCCGCGCGAACGGCCTCAAAGGACGCGTGCGCACCCAGTGCCTCCTCGGCACCCGCGTCGAGGTCGAGCGGGTCGCCGACGGCTGGGCCGAGGTCGCCTGCCCGTCGCAGGAGACCTCCGGCTGGGTCCCCCTCGACCAGCTCGTGCACCCCGCCGACAGCAGCACCGGGGGCACCGAGTACCTCGTGAGCGCCACCGCGACCGCCGTCCGGGACGAGCCCGGCGGCGATGTCTCGATCCCCGGGGTGACCCTGGGGACGCGCCTGCGGGTCGTCGGCGAGGCGTACCGGGGCTGGGTCCCCGTGGCGCTGCCGGGGCCGCAGCAGCCCGGCTGGGTCCCCCAGCGCGACCTCACCGCCGAGCCCGCGTCCGAACTCGCCGCGCCCTCCACCGGGATGGTCGCCGCGGGCCTGGACGCCGTCAAGCTCGCCCAGCAGCTCCTGGAGATCCCCTACCTGCACGGCGGCATCAGCGCCTACGGCATCGACGCGCCCGGCCTGGTCTGGATCGTCTACCGCCAGTTGGGCATCGACGTGCCGCGCTTCGCCGAGGCCCTCCTCGAATCGGGCGGCGCCGTCGACTTCGACGACCTGCACCCCGGCGACCTCGTCTTCCTCGACCACGGCGGCGACCCGAAGACCCCCGCGATCATGGCCGAGCGCGGCCAGACCGACCTGCCCGAGGTGATCTTCTCCTCGCCGCTGTACGGCAAGGTCGTGTCCGAGCCGCTCAAGGACGCCGAGCTGGCGCGCATCACCGCGTGCCGCCGCCTGCCCGTCCGGGCCTAGTACCGGGCCTCGTACGCAGCGAACGGCCCGCCTCCCCCGAAGGGAAGGCGGGCCGTTCCGTCGTCTATCTGGAACCTAGTAGTAGAGCTTCTTCTGCTTCGGCTCGGCGGCGACCGGCTCGGGCGCCTCGGCCGGCACGGGCTCCTCGACGTGCTGCTCGCGCTCGGCCTCGGCGAACAGCTCCTTCCAGGTCTTGCCGTCGCGGTGCAGGAGGATGCCGTTCACGACGACGACCGTGGTCAGCACGCCGGCGATGACGCTGAGGGAGAGCGCGGTCGGGATCTCCGGGATCGCGTCGATGTGCTCGCCGCCGTTGATGAACGGGAGCTGGTTCTCGTGGAGGCCGTGGAGCACGAGCTTCACGCCGATCCAGCCGAGGATCGCCGCCAGGCCCAGCGACAGGAACCGCAGGGACTTCAGCAGCGCGGCCAGCAGGAAGTAGAGCTGCCGCAGGCCCATCAGCGCGAAGATCGTCGCGGTGAAGACCAGGTACGGCTCCTGCGTCAGGCCGAAGATCGCCGGGATCGAGTCGAGCGCGAACAGGATGTCGGTGGAGCCGATCGCGAGCATCGCCAGCAGCAGCGGGGTCACGAACTTCACGCCGTCGATGCGGGTGGTCAGCTTGCCGCCGTCGTAGCCGGGCGAGACGCGCAGCCGCGACTCCGCGAACCGCATGAAGCCGTTCTGCGGCATCTCCTCGTCATGGCCGCCCTTGTCGCGCAGCTGGCCCCACGCGGTCCAGATGAGGATCGCGCCGAAGATCAGGAACACCCAGCTGAACCGCTCGATGAGCACCGAGCCGACGGCGATGAATCCGCCGCGCAGCACGATCGAGAGCACGATGCCGACCAGGAGCACGCGGGACTGGAGCGCGTCCGGGACCCGGAAGGACTGGATGATCAGGAGGAACACGAAGAGGTTGTCGACCGACAGCGCCAGTTCGGTGAGGTAGCCGGCGTAGAACTGACCGCCGAACGCCGGGCCTTGGGTGACCAGGATGAGCGCGCCGAACGCCAGCGCCGCGCCGATGTACACACCGGCCCAGGTGGCCGATTCCTTCGTGGAGAGTCTGTGGGGGTTGCGGACCGCCATCACGAGGTCGAACACGACGACGGAGGCGAGACCGACCATGGTCAGCGCCCAGGCCCAGGCCGGGAGTTCCAATGTGTTGCCTTCCTTGACATCTGGAGGGTCACATGGTCTCTCCCGATCCGCGTGGACCAGCGTCACCGGGGTCCGATGGCGGACCCGTGCATTGACGACGACGCTAACAGCGCTGGGCGCTGCGGGATACTCCCCACATACCTGATTTTGAACAGACGGGACTATTCTGCCTGCCTGAATCCGACTTGTCATCAGTCGGCCTTGTGACTTCTCTCTCGACGCCACGGCGGGTGAGCGGAGTGTGAGGAACCCTGTGGGAGGCTCCGCGCATGGTTCTCGAAGTCGCTGAAATCAAGATCACCCCCGGCCAGGAGCGCGCGTTCAAGGAGGCGTACCTGGGCGCCCGCGAGCTGGTGCGCGTCTCCCCCGGCCTGCGCTCGATGCGCATGACGCAGGGCGTGGAGAACCCCGGCCGGTTCGTGCTCCTCATCGAGTGGGACTCGGTCGAGGCCCACGAGCAGGGCTTCCGCCAGACCGATCGGTTCCCCAAGTGGCGCGAGGCGATCGGCCCGTTCTTCGCGGAGCCGCCGTTCGTCGAGCACGTCGAGGACGTGGACTAGCACCCGAGGCGAACCGGGCCCGTGCCGTGGGGCGCGGGCCCGCGGCGTCTCAGCCGCCGGCCTGGTCGATCTCGCGCAGCTCGCGCTTGAGGTCGGCGATCTCGTCGCGGTAGGCCGCGGCCAGTTCGAAGCGCAGTTCCCTTGCGGCGGTGAGCATCTGCTCGTTGCGTTCATCGATCTGCTGGAGGATCTCGGAGCGGACCTTGCCCGCGCCCTTGGTCTCGGCGGCCCGGCCGCGCACGGGCCGCTCGGCGGCGACGAGCTTCGCGGTCTCGGCCGCGGAGTCGTAGAGGTCCTCCATGATGTCGCCGATGCGCTTGCGCAGCGGCTGCGGGTCGATGCCGTGGGCCTGGTTGTAGGCGACCTGCTTCTCGCGGCGGCGGTCGGTCTCCTCCAGCGCGGCCTTCATGGAGTCGGTGAGGTTGTCGGCGTACATGAGGACGGTGCCGGAGACGTTGCGGGCCGCGCGGCCGATCGTCTGGATGAGCGAGGTCGCCGAGCGCAGGAAGCCCTCCTTGTCGGCGTCGAGGATCGCCACGAGGGAGACCTCGGGCAGGTCGAGGCCCTCGCGCAGGAGGTTGATGCCGACCAGGACGTCGTAGTCGCCGCGGCGCAGCTCCCCCAGCAGCTCGACGCGGCGCAGGGTCTCGACCTCGGAGTGCAGGTAGCGGACGCGGATGCCGTTGTCGAGGAAGTAGTCGGTGAGGTCCTCGGCCATCTTCTTGGTGAGGGTGGTGACCAGGACGCGCTCGTCCTTCTTGGCGCGCTCGCGGATCTCGTGCATGAGGTCGTCGATCTGGCCCTTGGTGGGCCGGACCTCGACGTGCGGGTCGACCAGGCCGGTGGGGCGGATGACCTGCTCGACGAACGCGCCCTTGGTCTGCTCCAGCTCCCACTTGCCGGGCGTGGCCGACAGGTACACCGTCTGGCCGACGCGCTCGCGGAACTCGTCGAAGCGCAGGGGCCGGTTGTCCTGGGCGCTGGGGAGGCGGAAGCCGTGCTCGACGAGGTTGCGCTTGCGGGAGGCGTCGCCCTCGGACATGGCGCCGATCTGCGGGACGGTCTGGTGCGACTCGTCGATGATGGTGACGAAGTCGGACGGGAAGTAGTCCAGGAGCGTGTGCGGCGGGGAGCCGGCGGGTCGGCCGTCGATGTGGCGCGAGTAGTTCTCGATGCCGTTGCAGGTGCCGGTCTGCTTCATGTTCTCCAGGTCGAACACGGTGCGCATGCGCAGGCGCTGGGCCTCCAGGAGCTTGCCCTGGCCCTCCAGCTCGGCCAGGCGCTCCTCGAGCTCGACCTCGATGTCGGCGATGGCGCGGGCCATGCGGGCGTCGCCGGTGGCGTAGTGGGAGCCGGGGAAGATCAGGACCCGGTCGACCTCGCGGATGACGTCGCCGGTGATCGGGTGCAGGTAGTAGAGCCGGTCGATCTCGTCGCCGAACATCTCGATGCGGATGGCGAGCTCTTCGTACGCGGGGATGATCTCGATGGTGTCGCCCCGGACGCGGAAGGTGCCGCGGGTGAAGGCGACGTCGTTGCGGGAGTACTGGACGTCGACGAGGCGGCGCAGCAGCTTGTCGCGGTCCCACTCCTGGCCGACGGTGACCTCGGTGGCCTGCTCGAGGTACTCGGCGGGCGTGGCGAGGCCGTAGATGGCCGAGACGGTGGCGACCACGACGACGTCGCGGCGGGTGAGCAGCGAGTAGGTGGCGCGGTGGCGCAGGCGCTCGACCTCCTCGTTGATCGAGGCGTCCTTCTCGATGTAGGTGTCGGTCTGGGCGACGTACGCCTCGGGCTGGTAGTAGTCGTAGTACGAGACGTAGTACTCGACGGCGTTGTTCGGCAGGAGCTCGCGGAACTCCTTGGCCAGCTGCGCGGCGAGCGTCTTGTTGTGGGCCATGACCAGGGCCGGGCGCTGGAGCCTCTCGATCAGCCACGCGGAGGTCGCGGACTTGCCGGTGCCGGTGGCGCCGAGCAGCACGGTGTCGCGCTCGCCGCTGCTGACGCGCTCGGCCAGCTGGGCGATCGCGGTCGGCTGGTCGCCGGAGGGCTGGTACTCGCTGACCACCTCGAAGCGCCCGTCGGCGCGGGGAATATCGAAAGCCACGGCCCAACGGTAACCCCGGGGTCCGACACCGGCGGCCTCCGGCGGTGACTTTTCCGGTTCCGACTCGTTGGTCCCTGCGTGAGCTCCACTACCTCGATTTCATTCAGATCGGCCCTGATGTGGGTCGTCGCCATCATCGCCGCGGTCGCCGTGGCCGGCTGGTTCGCCGTCTCGTGCAGTCCGGGCGGGTCGCAGGCCGAGCGGCCGGTCAGCGAGGAGGAGGCGGCGCTGCTGGCGGGCATGCGGGTGAAGAACCTCGACGCGGCGCCGGTCGCGCTGCGGATGAGCCTGCCGGTGGACGGCGAGACGCTGACCGTCGAGGGCTACCTGGACTGGCAGGTCCCGATGGTCTACGCGCGCGTCCCCGACGGCGCGGGCGGGTACGGGCTCGTCCAGGCCGTCCCGGGCCTGATCGCCTCGCGCGCCGACGACGAGGCCGCGTTCGACGAGGTCCGCGTCCCCGCGGACGGCTGGACCACCCGGGCGATGCTCTCCGGCGCCGGCTCGTCGCTGGAGACGACCCTGGACATCCTGGTGTCCTCGCTGTTCACGCTCACGGCCGAGGAGGCCGACGACCCCGCGCAGCTCGCGGAGGACGCCGTGTGGCGCGAGGAGGGCGTCATCGACGGCGAGGCGGTCGACTCGTTCCGGGCCCCGATCATGGTCGAGACCGAGCAGCGGCCGGCCGAGGGCGCGGCCCCCGAGGCGCTGTACTCGCTCGACGGCGAGGGCAACCTGCGCCGGTTCCAGGTGAACACCGGTGCCGAGAGCCTCTCCGCGGCCGACTTCCTGCGCGAGGTCGCCTTCGACCCCGCGGGCCTGGTGCCGATCGACCTGCTCGGCGGCCCGCGCCTCGACCCGGTCGCGGTCGACGAGGACCTGGCCGAGACGATCGCGCACGTGCGCTCGGAGAACTGGACGGCGTCCTCGGAGGTCGAGCTGACGGTGCCGGTCGGCGACGACCAGGTCGCGACCGGCTCCGGCTCGGTCGACTGGCGCACGATGACGGCCTACCTGCACGTGAGCGACGCGAGCGGGCAGCGGCTGCTGCTGGCGCGCCCGGGCGGGTTCGCGACGCTCGCGGCCGAGGACGGCGAGCTGCCCGAGACGCCGCCGACCGAGGGCTGGGAGGTGCACCGGCTCGGCGACGAGGACGTGGCCGAGAGCTTCGGCGCGGTCGAGTCCCTGGTGTACCGGCTGCTGGAGATGGCCGCCGAGGAGCCCGAGGACGAGGGGCAGGTGGCCGAGACCGCGTCCCTGCTGCGCACCGACGGCACCGCCGACGAGCCGGTGTACGTGGTCGAGTTCCCGGTCAACGGCGACGCCGAGGCCGAGCCGGGCCGGTCGGCCTACCGCTACCACCTCGCCGGCGAGCGCCTGGCCGAGGTCGAGATGATGACCTACTACGGGGTCGCGAGCGCCGAGGTGTCCTACGAGGACTACGAGATGGTGGCCGTCCCGTGGGAGGTCGAGGAGCAGATCGGCTGAGCCGCGGGGCGGACGCGGGCCCGGTCGGACGACCGGGCCCCTCGCGTCTCAGGCGGCGCGCTGGAGGTCGAGCTTGCGCAGCGTCGCGAACAGGTGCGTGCGGGCCTCCTCGGGCAGCTCGCGGCTCTCCATCCACTCCAGCAGGAGCCCCTTGGCGGCGCGGACGCGGAGCAGGACGAGCTCGTACGCGGCGGTGATGCGCCGGATCCACGGCACCTGCGCCGAGCCGGCGATCTGCCAGAGCACCTCGACCGCGGCCGTCCGGTTGGCTGGCGCCCAGTGCCGGATCGCCTCGAACCGGACCTCGAAGCTCACCTCGTCGTCGGTGGCGAGGGTCCGGAACGCCTCCTCGGCGTCGCGGGGCGCGAGCGGCTTGAGCGCGATCGCCGCGCGCAGGCGGCACTCGACGTCGGCGGCGGTGCCGACCATGAGGACCGCCAGGCGCTGGTCGGCCTCGTCGGGGAGCAGCCGCGCGGCCTGGAGCCGCAGGAAGGGCTCGTTGGTCGCGTCGAGGGCGAACAGGAGCAGGGCCTCGGACGCGGCCGCGGGGTCGCAGCGGCGGTACTCCAAGGCCAAGGCGAGGCGGTGGCCCTGGTCGAGGCCGCGGCTGCGGACGGCGTTGGCGAGGTGCCAGCGCGAGTCCTCGTCGGCGCCGGGGCCGTGGGCGAGGTCGTGGACGGCGCGGTCGCGGTCCTCGCTGTTGTGCTTGACGTCGAGGATCGCGGCCCGGGCGTCGCGCTGGACGTCGCGGGGGTCCTTGATCCGGGTGTCGATGTGGCGGCATTCGGACCGGGCGCCGCGCCGCAGGAGGCGGCCGAGCACGCCGGCCGCGGGCCGGCGCTTCGCGTGGCGGGAGCGGTCGTCGGATGGACCTCGAAGTGAATCCATTGTGGTGGAATTGCTTTCTCTGCTCGATCAAGCCGATTGGCGTCCGGTCGGCGGACTGCCGGGGTTCGCGGCCGGACTGCGATGGGTGTCGTCGCACGTCTGGGGCGCGCGACTCGTCAGCGTATCAGAATCAGACATCGAGCGTCATACCTGCAATTCCGTCAACTTACTGCTACGTCCGGTGACAGAGCGGACGGCGGAGACGGCGCCGGGCCCGCGGCGCGCCGCGGGCCCGGAGGTGTCGCTATCGGACGGTCAGCACAGCGGCGCGTGCCAGCCGTGCTCGGCGGCCCACCGGTTCGCGCGGGGCCAGCCCTCGCGGTCGAACCAGGGCTCCTTGGCCTCGGCGTAGTCGGTGACCGAGTCGGCCTTGGCCGCGAGCACGCCCTTGGCCTGGGCGTAGTCGGCCCGCGCCTGGGCGTCGGCGCGCAGCCAGTCGCGGAACAGCAGCGCGAACCGCTGGCCGGGCGCGTCGATCGACCGGAAGTGGATGTGGGCGATGTTGCCCGGGTCGGCGTAGCCGTACAGGCGCTTCTCCCACTGTGCGATGTCCGGGTGCTCGGGCTTGGGCGAGTCGAACCCGACCCCGCCGTAGAAGCCGGCCTCGCCGAGCGGGTCCGCGAAGGCGTCGACGACGTGCAGGGACACGACGGTCACCTGGATGTCGATGACGTCCTTGGCCGGCAGGTTCGCCACCGCGGTGGAGCCGACGTGGTCGATGCGGACCGCGCTGGGGCCCATGACGCGGCGCAGGCGCGCGGCCAGGTGCTCGAAGCGGCGCGGCCACAGCGGGTCGGACTCGACGAACTGGAGCTTCTCGGGCCGGCGCTCGGCGTGCCCGTGCAGGAGGTTCTCGGCGAACGGCTTGATCCGCTCGTCCCACAGCAGCGCGACGCGCCGCTCCAGCTCGTGGAGGTCGTGGTCGTTGTAGAGGACCACGTCGCAGACCTCGCGGCGTTCCGCGTCCGAGGCCTGGGCGTCGATCCTGCGGAGGGCGTCGGCGCGGTCGAGGCCGCGCGCGGCGAGCCGTTCGAGCCGGAGCTCGCGCGGCGCTTCCACGGCGATGTTCAGGTGGAAGCCGGGCGCCTGGCCGGTCTCGGCCAGGAGCGGGATGTCTTGGACGACGATGGCGTCGTCGGGCAGGGAGTCGGTGAGCTCGCGGGCCCGGGCGCGGACGCGGGGGTGGACGATCGCCTCGAGTTCGGCCCTGGCGGGCGCGGAGTCGAAGACGATCGATGCGAGTTTCGCGCGGTCGAGCGCGCCCTCCGAGGTCAGGACCTCGGGACCGAAGCGTGAGACCACCGCGGCGAGGCCCTCCGTCTCGGGGGCGACGACTTCGCGGGAGAGGGCGTCGGCGTCGATGACGCTCGCCCCGAGCTGCGACAGCTTCTGCGCGACCGTGCTCTTACCGGCTCCGATGCCACCGGTCAATGCGACTTTAAGCACAACTAAAACACTACCCGCCCCAGGCGAACAGCCTGGGACGGGCAGTGGTCTGTCAGTTGAAAGGGTGACAGGTGTTAGTTGCCGGCGAGCTTCTCGCGGAGCGCCGCGAGCGCCTCGTCGGTGGCCAGCGTGCCCTGGGGCTCCGCCGGGGCCGACTTCTTCTCAGAGGTCGACTTCTTGGCACCCTTGTCGCCCTTCGGGGCGGCTTCGCCCTCGGCGGGCTTGGCCGGAGCCTCGGTGATGACGCGCTCGGCGATCTGCTTGCCGTGCTCGTCCCAGCGGGCGCGGGCCTCGGCGTACTGCCGCTCCCACTCCTCGCGGGCCTCGTCGAAGCCCTCCATCCACTCGCCGGTCTCCGAGTCGAAGCCCTCCGGGTAGATGTAGTTGCCCTGGTCGTCGTACTGCGCGGCCATGCCGTACAGCGTCGGGTCGAACTGCTCCTCGTTCTCGACGTAGGCCTCGTTGGCCTGCTTGAGGGAGAGGGAGATCCGGCGGCGGTCCAGGTCGATGTCGATGACCTTGACCATGGCGTCGGAGCCGACCTTGACGACCTGCTCGGGCACCTCGACGTGGCGCTCGGCCAGCTCGGAGATGTGCACGAGGCCCTCGATGCCGTCCTCGACGCGGACGAACGCGCCGAACGGGACGAGCTTGGTGACCTTGCCGGGCACGATCTGGCCGATCGCGTGGGTGCGGGCGAACTGGCGCCACGGGTCTTCCTGGGTCGCCTTCAGCGACAGGGAGACGCGCTCGCGGTCCAGGTCCACCTCGAGGACCTCGACCTCGACCGGCTGACCGACCTCGACGACCTCGGACGGGTGGTCGATGTGCTTCCAGGACAGCTCGGAGACGTGGACCAGGCCGTCGACCCCGCCGAGGTCGACGAAGGCGCCGAAGTTGACGATCGAGGAGACCGTGCCCTTGCGGACCTGGCCCTTCGCCAGCTGGTGCAGGAACTCGGTGCGGACCTCGGACTGGGTCTGCTCGAGCCAGGCGCGGCGCGACAGGACCACGTTGTTGCGGTTCTTGTCGAGCTCGATGATCTTGGCCTCGAGCTCGCGGCCCACGTACGGCTGGAGGTCGCGCACGCGGCGCATCTCGACCAGCGACGCGGGCAGGAAGCCCCGGAGACCGATGTCGAGGATGAGACCGCCCTTGACCACTTCGATGACCGAGCCGCGGACGACGCCGTCCTCGTCCTTGATCTTCTCGATGGTCCCCCAGGCGCGCTCGTACTGGGCGCGCTTCTTGGAGAGGATCAGACGGCCTTCCTTGTCCTCCTTCTGGAGGACGAGGGCCTCAACGTGATCGCCCACAGCGACGACGTCTTCAGGGTCGACGTCGTGCTTGATCGACAGCTCGCGCGAGGGGATGACGCCCTCGGTCTTGTAGCCGATGTCGAGCAGGACTTCATCCCGGTCGACCTTGACGACGGTACCTTCGACGATATCGCCGTCGTTGAAGTATTTGATGGTCGCGTCGATCGCCGCGAGGAGGTCCTCGTCGGAAGCGAACTCGTCGACCGCGGTGCTGTTCTCAGCGTTGCTCGAGGTGGCCTCGATGCTGCTCGTCATGTGGGCTGGTGCTCCGGATACGTGTCATTCGTGGGCTCGTGCGCGCACCCTGGCCGGATGTGCGCACTCGCGGTTCAATCCCGGGCCGCCCTTGCCGCCGGCGGCGTCCTGCTCCATTCTGAGGACGCGGACAAGCCCAGGCCAGTCCAGGTTACCGTGCGCGATAATGCCGCGCCAGTCCGGGCCTGGCCCCGGTGTCGATCGACACCGCTAATGGGCAGCGGCTTCCCACGACGCGCCGAATCCGGCCGAGACCGTGAGCGGCACGGCGAGCGTGGCGGCGTTCGACATCTGCTCCCGCACGAGTGATTCGAGTCGCTCGGCCTCCCCAGGTGCGACCTCGCACACGAGCTCGTCGTGGACCTGGAGGAGCACCCGCGAGTCGAGCTTCGCCTCGCGCAGGGCGCGGTCGACGCCGAGCATCGCGGTCTTCATGATGTCGGCCGCGCTGCCCTGGATCGGGGCGTTCAGGGCGGCGCGCTCGGCGATCTCGCGCAGCTGCCGGTTGTCGGAGGTCAGGTCAGGGAAGTAGCGGCGCCGGCCCATGATCGTCTCGGTGTACCCCGTCTTGCGGGCCTCCTCGACGACGCGGCGCAGGTAGTCGCGGACCTTCCCGAAGCGCGCGAAGTAGTCGTCCGACAGCTGCTGGGCCTCCTCGTTGGAGATCCCCAGCTGCTGGCTGAGCCCGTACGTGGACAGGCCGTACGCCAGGCCGTAGGACATCGCCTTGATCTTGCGGCGGTGCTCGGCCGTGACCTCGCCGAGGGCGACGCCGAAGACCTTCGCGGCGACCGCGGAGTGGATGTCCTCCCCGGCGATGAACGCGTCGATCAGGCCCTCGTCGCCGGTGAGGCTCGCCATGATCCGCATCTCGATCTGGCTGTAGTCGATCGTCATGAGCGACTCGAAGCCGTCGGAGACGACGAACCCGGCCCGGATCGCGCGGCCGGCCTCGGAGCGCACCGGGATGTTCTGGAGGTTCGGGTCGGCCGAGGAGAGGCGCCCGGTGGCGGCCACGGTCTGGTGGAACGTGGTGTGGATGCGCCCGTCGGTCTGGATGGTGGCGCGCAGCGTGGCGACGATCTGCTTGAGCTTCTCGACGTCGCGGAAGCGCAGCAGCTGCTCCAGCAGCGGGTGCCCGGTCTTGACCAGGAGCTGCTGGAGGGCCTCGGCGTTGGTGGTGTAGCCGGTCTTGGTGCGCTTGGTCTTCGGCATCTTCAGCTCCTCGAAGAGGATCTCTTGGAGCTGCTTGGGCGAGCCGACGTTGAAGGGGCGGCCCACGATCTCGTGGGCGCGGTCGGTGGCGTCCTTGGACTGGGCGGCGAACCCGGCCTCGATGTCGGCGAAGTGGCCCTCGTCGGCGGCGATACCGGTGATCTCCATGCGCGCGAGCACGCCGATGACGGGGAACTCGAGCTCGTGGGCGAGCGTCGCCTGGTGGCGCTGCTCGAGCCGCTCGGCCTGGACGGCCGCGAGCTCGCCGACGACGGCGGCCGCGGCGCAGTCGGCCTCGAGCTGCGCGGTGTCGTCGTCGGCCGCCGAGAGGCTCGAGTCGCTGAACAGCGCGCCGTCGTCGGCGGGCGAGGCGGCGACCGCGAGCTCGCGGCCCAGGTGCTGCATCGCCAGGTCGCCGAGCGCGTACGAGCGCTGCTCGGGCTTGAGCAGGTACGCGCCGATCATCGTGTCGGCCTTGATGCCGGCCGGCTCGGGCCAGCCGGCGGCGTCGGCGCCCCACAGGAACGCCTTCGCGTCGTGCACGACCTTCGGCTTGGCGGGGTCGGCGAGCCAGGCGGCCCACGTCTGCTCGTCCTCGGCGTCGAGCTGGGAGGGCTCGAACCACAGCGCCCGGCCGCCCTCGGCCAGCGCGATCGAGTCGAACGAGCCGGCGCCGGAGGCGAACTGGCCGGTGAAGGCGATGGCGACGTCGCCGGTGCGCTCGGCGAGCCAGGCGTCGAGGCCGCCGGGCACGAGCGCGCCGGTCTCGAGCTGCGGGGTCTCGGAGACGGGGGCGACGGCGGCGCCGACGGCCTTGTCGGCGAGGTTGGCGTTGAGGCGGTCGCCGAGGGCGCGGAACTGGAGGGCGTCGAACAGGGCGTTCGTCTCGGTGACGTTCCAGCCCTCCCACAGGAGGTCGGGGACGGCGCGGTCGAGCTCGACGTCGTCGAGGAGGCGGTTGAGCCGGTAGTTGCGCATGACGTCGTCGAGGTGGTCGCGCAGGCTCTGGCCGGCCTTGCCGGTGATCTCGTCGGCCTTGGCGACCAGGCCGTCGAGGGAGCCGTACTTGACGATCCACTTCGCGGCGGTCTTGGGGCCGACGCCGGGGACGCCGGGGAGGTTGTCGGACTTCTCGCCGACGAGCGCGGCGAGGTCGCGGTAGCGGTCGGGGGTGACGCCGTACTTCTCCTCGACGGCCGCCGGCGTGTAGCGGGCGAGGTCGGTGACGCCCTTGACGGGGTAGAGGAGGGTGACGGAGTCGTTGACGAGCTGGAGCGCGTCGCGGTCTCCCGAGGAGATGAGCGTGGTGAGGCCGGCGGCCTGGCCCTGGGCGGCGAGGGTGGCGATGATGTCGTCGGCCTCGTAGGTGGGCTTGGTGAGCCACGGGATGCCGAAGGCGTCCAGGAGCTGCTGGATGATCGGGATCTGGCTCTTGAAGTCGTCGGGGGTCTCGCCGCGCCCGTCCTTGTAGGCGGGGTACTCGTCGGTGCGGAACGAGTGGCGGGAGACGTCGAAGGCGACCGCGACGTGGGTGGGCTCCTCGGCCTTGAGCAGGTTGATGAGCATCGAGGCGAAGCCGTAGACGGCGTTGGTGACTTGGCCGTCGTCGGTCGCGAACTTCTCCGCCGGCAGGGCGAAGAACGCGCGGTAGGCCATCGAATGGCCGTCGATCAGGAGCAGGCGGGATTGCGAAGCGGTCACGTTCCTGAGCCTATCGAGTGGGTCCGACAGGATCGGGGCAAGTCCGCGACGGCGTGGCCCGGGAACGGCGAGGGGCCCGCGACCGGTGCGGTCGCGGGCCCCTCGGAGTCGGGTCGCCTACTCGGCTTCCTGGGCTTCCTTCTGCTCGGCCTCGGCGATGACGCGCTCGGCGACGGCCCGCATCGAGAGCCGGTGGTCCATGGCGGCGCGCTGGATCCAGCGGAACGCGTCGGGCTCGGCCATGCCGTACTGGGTCATGAGCAGGCCCTTGGCGCGGTCGACGAGCTTGCGGACCTCGAGGCGCTCGGTGAGGTTCTCGACCTCCTTCTCGAGGGCGGTCATCTCGGCGAAGCGCGTGAGGGACAGCTCGATGGCGGGGACCAGGTCGGACTTCTGGAAGGGCTTCACCAGGTAGGCCATGGCGCCGGCGGAGGTGGCCCGGCTGATCAGGTCGCGCTGGGAGAAGGCGGTGAGGATCACGACCGGCGCGATGCGCGCGGAGACGATCTTCTCGGCGGCCTGGAGTCCGTCCATGATCGGCATCTGGATGTCGCAGATCACCAGGTCGGGCAGGTGCTCCTGAGCGAGGCGGACGGCGGCTTCGCCGTCGGCGGCCTCGGCAACGACCTCATAGCCTTCCTCGGTGAGCATCTCGGCCAGGTCGAGGCGGATGAGCCCCTCGTCTTCGGCGATGAGCACGCGCTTGCGCGGCTCCTCGGCGGCCTTGCTCGTCATGCGGGTCCGTACCTTTCATGCGCGTCTGGACGGTGCGGCGTGCGCAGGAGGCACGTCCGGACGCTAGCTTAGCCGCCGCGTGTTACGTCCGCACGTTCCTATGCCGAGCGTTTCGGACGCCAGGGCCGAAACGTGAGGCGCGCTACGCCTCGACGGCGCGCTCGGCGCCGGTGCGCTGGTTCGCCATGAGCGCGTCGAGCAAGGGGATCTCGGCGAGCTGCTCGGGCTTGAGCCGGTCTTTGTGGAGCCCGTGGGGGCGGCGGCCGCGCGGACAGCGGATGATGCGGGTGGGGGTGACGATGAGGTCGACGCGGAAGTCGTGCGGCTCCTCGGGGATCGCCTCGTCGACGACCTGGAGGTCGTGGACGGTGGTGGCGATGACGGTGCGGTCGTCGATGAGCCCGGCCTCGGTGAGCATCCCGTACTCGATGTCGGCGTACCCGCGGCCCTTCCCGACCCGGGCGCCGTCGCGGTTGACCGCGACCGACCCGGAGACGACGAGGTCGAGGCGCTGCATGGCCTCCGCGCCGACGAGGAGGCTGTGGGCCTCGGCGGCGTCCCGCGTGGCGGCCTCGTCGGGCGTGTAGCTGGGCAGCAGCGAGTTCAGGAGGTAGAACGGCTGGTCGAGCGCGAGCTTCGGCACCGCCATGTAGGTGGCCTTGGACGCGGCCAGGGCGAGCGCGCGCACCTGGTGCTGGGCCCGGTCGGGGTTGACCTTGACCGCGTTCGCGTTGCGCCACTGGTCGGTCGAGGCCAGGAGCCGGGCGGCCTCCTCGGCGCCGGTGAAGGCGGGTATGCGCCCGGCGGGGTCGCCGTCGGCGGCGCCGCGGCGCTCCAGCAGTGCCCACACGCGGTGGCGGATCGCATCCTTCGCTTGCGCCGACGACATACCGGTCTCCTCAACGCCCAGGGGTGTTCGGTTCCAGGCTCCCACACCGCGCGGCCTGTCGTCATCCGCCGGTGCCGTCCGGTTTCGCCGACCCTCCGATGTGGCCGCGCCTCGGTCTCAATGCGGCGGGGCGACGGGCCAGTTCGCGGCGCTCCAGGCCCGCAGCCGGGCCCAGTCCTCGGGGTCGGCCCAGGCCACGTTCACCCCGAGCGCCTCGTAGGCCTGGTGGCGGTGGTGCCAGAGGTACAGGTCGTCGTCGGTCGCGACCAGCGCGTCGCCGGGGGCCAGCTGGTGGCGCCGGGTTCCGATCCTGCGCTCGACCCAGCCGGACGGGGACACGCGGAGGCGCCCGTCTCTGACCGAGACGAGTTTGACGGCGCCCGAGCGCATCAGGATGAACGTCACGGCGGGGAAGCAGACGGCGGGCACGATGAGGATGAGGGCTCCGGGCGGAGCGTCGGTGAAGACGACGAGCGGCACGACCAGCGGCGCTGCGAGCAGCATCAGCCCGCAGTATCTGAGCGAGGCCGTGAAGCCGTAACCCACCTCGATGGCGTGGGTCGGCTGGAGGGGCGGGTGGGCGGTGCGCATCGGTCGGCCTTCGTCGGCCTCGGATGATCCCGTTCGGGCGCCTCGGCCATCGTGTTCGGGGCGGTGGAACCCCGATCGTATGCGAGGAGGGCCCGCCGCGCGGGTCGCGCAAACGCGGATAAACCGGTTGTCGTTCGCGCCCAGATGATGTGAGGCTCGGGGAATGGACATGCATCCAGGGCAGCTCTCCATCTCGCCGGCCGCGGTGCGCGAGCTCGTGGAGGCCCAGTTCCCGCAGTGGCGGGGCCTGCCGGTGACGCCGGTGCGCTCGCAGGGGACGGTGAACGCGATCGTGAGGATCGGCGAGCGCCTGGCGGCCCGGTTCCCGCTCCAGCCGGGCGATCCGGAGGCGGTGCGGCGCTCGCTGGAGGCGGAGGCCGCGGCGGCCGCGGAGCTGCTGGGGCGCACGCGGTTCGCGACGCCGGAGCCGGTGGCGATCGGCGAGCCGGGGGCGGGGTATCCCTTGCCGTGGTCGGTGCAGACCTGGGTCCCGGGCGACGACGCGTCCCGTGTGGACCCGGGCGGTTCGGTCGGCTTCGCGCACGACCTGGCGGCGTTCATCTCGCAGGTGCGGGCGATCCCGGCGCGGGGCCGGACGTTCTCCGGCGGCGGCCGGGGCGGGGACCTCCGCGACCGCGCCGAGTGGATGGCGACCTCGATCGAGGCGAGCCGCGGGCTGCTCGACGTCCCGCTCATGCGGTGCCTGTGGGCCGAGATGATCGAGCTGCCGCGCGACGGCTCGCCCGACGTGATGAGCCACTCCGACCTCATCCCCGGCAACGTGCTCGTGCGCGACGGCCGGCTCGCCGGCGTGCTCGACGTGGGCGGGTTCAAGGCCGCGGACCCGGCGCTCGACCTCGTGGGCGCCTGGCATCTGCTGGAGGCCGGGCCGCGCCGGGAGCTCCGGGAGGCGCTGGCGTGCGGCGACCTCGAGTGGGCGCGGGGCCGCGCGTGGGCGTTCGAGCAGGCCATGGGCGCGGCCTGGTACTACCGGGAGTCCAATCCGGGCATGAGCCGGTGGGCGCGGCGGACGCTGGAGCGCATCGCGGCCGAGCCGGTCTGAACGGTCCCCCGCTGCGGGCCCGGGGCCGCGCCGGTTGCGGACTGTACATACTAGTTGTTACAGTGTCGGCATGAGTTCCCGAGACCAGTTGACCGACGCCATGGCGGCGCTGCTGTGGGAGCGCGGGTACGCCGCGACCAGCCCGCGCGACGTGATGGCGCGCGCCGGCGTCGGCCAGGGCAGCATGTACCACCACTTCAGCGGCAAGCACGAGCTCGCCGTCGCGGCGCTCTCGGCCGTCGTCGACGACGTGGTCGGCGCGACCTCGCAGCTCGAAGGCGAGGGATCGCCGCTGGAGCGGATGAAGCGCTACCTCTCGCTGCCGCGCCAGGGGACGCTCGGCTGCCGCGTCGGCCGCATGACCCAGGACCCGCAGGTGGTGGAGGACGCCGACCTCCTCGCGATCGTCGCCGGCGCCTTCGACACGATGCTGGGCCGCTGGGAGCGCGTGATCGCCGCCGCGGTCGACGCCGGCGAGCTGCCCGCCGACACCGTTCCCGCCGAACTCGCCCGCACGCTCGCCGCGATCATCCAGGGCGGCTACGTGCTCGCCCGGGCGCAGGGCGCGCAGGAACCGATGGACGCGGCCGTCCGCGGGGCGGTGGCGCTGCTCGATGCCGCGCACGCCTCCGTCCGCACCGGCCGCCGACCAATCTGAGAAGGAGACACCCATGACCGTTCGGATCGGCATCAACGGATTCGGCCGCATCGGCCGCAGCTACCTCCGGGCCGCGCTCCGCAGCGGCGCCGACGTCGAGGTCGTCGCCGTCAACGACATCGCCGACGCCGCGACGCTCGCCGCGCTGCTCGAATGGGACTCGCTGACCGGGCACCTCGACGGCGTCAAGGCCGACGGCGACGCGGTCCTCGTCGGCGACACCCGCATCCGCGTCACCGCCGAGCGCGAGCCGGACCGGATCCCTTGGGGCGCGGCGGATGTCGATGTCGTCATCGAGTCCACCGGGCACTTCGCCGACGCAGCCGGCGCGCGCCGCCACCTCGACGCCGGGGCGCGGAAGGTCGTCATCTCGGCCCCGGCCGACGCCGCCGTCCCCGCGGTCGTGCTCGGCGTCAACGACGACGCGGTCGACTTCACCGGCGACGTGTTCTCGAACGGCTCGTGCACCACCAACTGCCTCGCCCCGATGGCGAAGGTCCTCAACGACGCGTTCGGCATCGAGTCCGGGCTCATGACCACGGTCCACGCCTACACCAGCGACCAGCGCCTCCTCGACGCCCCGCACGGCGACCTCCGCCGCGCCCGCGCCGCCGCCGTCTCCACGATCCCGACGTCCTCGGGCGCAGCCCGCACGATCGGCCGCATCATCCCCGAGCTCGACGGGAAGCTCACCGGCCTCGCGCTGCGCGTCCCGGTCCCGGTCGGCTCGATCACCGACCTCACGGCCCGGCTCACGCGCCCCGCGAGCGCCGAGGAGGTGAACGCGGCGTTCCGCGAGGCCGCGGCCTCCCCCGGGCTCTCGCCGTACCTCGCCTACTCGGAGGCGCCCCTGGTGTCGGCCGACATCGTCGGCAACCCTTACTCGGCGGTCTTCGACGCGCCGCTGACCCAGGTCGTCGGCGACCAGGTGAAGGTCTTCGCCTGGTACGACAACGAATGGGGCTTCTCCAACCGGCTCGTGGAGCTGTCGCAGCGCATCGGCGCCTAGCGCGCTCGCCCGCCTGGAGCCTCCGGTCGCGGCGGCGACCGGAGGCTCCCGCAGGGTGTGGGAATCGCCTTGCCCGCCGGTGCGGGCGGTGCGAGACTGCGCCGATGACCGACACCGATGCGACCATCGACGCCCTGCTCACCGAACTCGGCTCCTCGTGGCCGACCGTGGACCAGATCACCGCCGCCCGCGAACGCCTCATCGCCCGCCTGCCCGGCTGGCACCTCCCGGCCGCGTACGGCATCGCCACGGTCGCGCCGGACGGCGCGATCAGCTTCGTCCGCGCCAACGTCGGCGAGCACCCGCTCCCGGCCGTCGTCATGTCCACCGTCCTCGGCCACGGCGGCGAGTCCGCGGCCTACCTCCTGGACGCGACCTCCCTCGACCAGGCGATCCGCCTCCTCGCCCCCGCCGAGGCGTGCACCGCGTACGAGCACCCGAACCTGGCCGCCTGGCGCGAAGTGCGGCAGGCGGTCGCGGCCGGCGAGACGGCCGTCGCGGTGTTCCTCCGCGACCTCGACTACACCGGCGAGGACCCGGCCGTCCTCGAACTCCAGGCCGTCGCCGCCGCCCGCTGACGCCGCTGTGGAAGGCTCGGAGCCATGACGCGAGCAGCAGTGGTCACCGGCGGCGGGCGCGGCGTCGGCAGGGCGATCGCCGAGCGGCTCCTCGCCGGCGGCGACGCCGTCGTGGTCGTGGAGATGCGGCCGGAGGAGTGGCTCGATCCGCTCATCGCCTCGGGCCGTGCGGCGCTCGTGGTCGGCGACGCCGGCGACGACGCGACCGCCGCCGAGGCCGCCGCGGCGGCGCAGTCGCTCGGCACGCTGACCGGATGGGTGAACAACGCCGCGCTGTTCCGCGACGCGTGGCTGCACGAGGCCGGCGGCGCCGCGGTCGCCGAGCTGATCCGCGCGAACCTCCAGCCGTGCCTGGCCGGATCGGCCGCCGCGGTGCGGGCGTTCCGCGCGGCCGGCACCGGCGGCGCGATCGTCAACGTCTCCTCGCATCAGGCGCAGCGGGCCGTCGCCGGGGCGCTCCCGTACGCGACCGCGAAGGCCGCCGTCGAGGGCCTGACGCGGGCGCTCGCGGTCGACTACGGGCCCAGCGGCATCCGCGTCAACGCCGTCGCGCTCGGATCCATCCGGACCGAGCGCATGGACGCGGCCGTCGCGGCCATGACCGGGCCCGAGCGCGCCGACCTCGCGCAGACGATGCGCGACCTGCACCCCCTCGGCCGCCCCGGCGCCGCGGCCGAGGTCGCCGACGCCGTCGCGTACCTGCTCTCCGACGCCGCCTCCTTCATCACCGGCGCGATCGTCCCCGTCGACGGCGGCCGCGCGGCCCAAGGGCCGGACCCGGAGGCCCGCCGCCTCGATTGACAGGTACCTGTCAACATCTGCTAGCCTCGGTCGCGTGCCACTCAGTCCGCGCGCCGCCGCAGTCTCCGAGCTGATCATCGAGGTCTTCCGCGCCAACGGCGCCCTCCTCGCCGCCGGCGACGACCTGGCCCGCCCGGCCGGGCTCACCAGCGCCCGCTGGCAGGTCCTCGGCGTCATCGACGGCGAACCGCGCACGGTCGCCGAGGCGGCCCGCACGATGGGCCTGCGCCGCCAGAGCGTCCAGCAGACCGCCGACTCCCTCGTCGCCGACGGCCTCGCCGCCTACCGCGACAACCCCCGCCACCGCCGCGCCAAGCTCCTCGCCGCCACCCCCGCGGGCCTGCGCGCGCTCGCCGACGTCGAACGCCGCCATGCCGCATGGGCCGACGCCCTCGCCGCGCGCCTCTCCCCCGCCGACATCGCGGCCGCCACGGCCGCACTCCAGCACCTCGCCACCGCACTCGATCAGGAGCCGTCCGCATGACCGGTGAGAAGACCATCCCGCTGCTCCCCTGCCGCTCGATCGACGAGACCGCCGAGTTCTACCGCGCGCTCGGCTTCCAGGAGACCCTCCACCAGACCCGGCCCAACCCGTACACCGTGGTCGAGAAGGACGACATCCAGCTCCACTTCTTCGGCGTCGACGACCTGGACCCGGAGACCACGTACGGCACCTGCGTGGTGATCGTCCCCGACACCGGCGCCCTCTTCGAGACCTTCGCCGCGGGCATGCGCGCCGCATACGGCAAGCTCCTCGTCTCCGGCATCCCCCGCATGACCCGGCCCCGCAAACGCGCCAACACCGGCAACCGGGCCGGCTTCTCCGTCGTCGACCCCGGCGGCAACACCATCCGCTTCTTCCCCGCCGACGAGGACACCGAGGAGCCGCCGGCGCCGACCAGCAGGCTCGGCCGCACCCTCGCCCGCGCCATCGTCCTCGGCGACGCCAAGGGCGACACCGCCCAGGCCGCCAAGATCCTCGACGCCACCCTCGCCAAGACCCCCGACGACACCCCGCCCCGCGAACTCGCCGAAGCCCTCGCCTACCGCGCCGAACTCGCCGCCCGCCAGAACGACCCCGCCCGCGCCCGCGACCTCCTCGACCGCCTCGCCCGCGTGCCCCTCACCGACGACGACCGAACGTCCCTCGCCACGACCCTCACCGCCGCCGCCGACCTCTCCGCCCAACTCCCCTGACCCGGCCCGCCGCACCCCTCAGGTATCATTCACACCGGCCCTGCCCCGACCGGCGAGGCCCCGGCCCGGTATTCCAACTGGCAGAGAAGACGGATTCAAAACCCGTACAGTGTGGGTTCGAATCCCACCCGGGCTACGTCACCAACCCGCACAGCGCCTGCCGCTTGTGCGGGTTCTTCATCTCTCAGCGACAGGCGCCGAAGTTCGTCGACCGGTAGGCGGTCGAGGTCGATCTCGCCGCGCGGAAATTCCTCGACGAGACGGACCTCCCGCTTGCTGCGCAGCGCCTGGCCCATCGTCTCGATCCGTGCGGCGAGCTGCTGTCGCTCCTCGGCGAGTTGGCGCCGACGGTCAATGAACGCTGACTATGTATTGACATGTAACAATCTCTTGCGGCATCATGAATGCCTCAAACCGGCTCAGGAGTGTCCAAGCGGACCCATGGCCGGTGCTCTCCAACCGTTAAGGAGGAGTCGAGATGTCCTCGTCAAGGATGAGCGTCTCCCTCATGCGCCTGCTCACAGGCGCCATCGCCGCGTTCTGCATCGCCCTGACGTCGACGCTGGTCGCGGCCTCGCCCGCGCAGGCCGCCTCGACCTGCGCCTCGGGCGGCACCATCGCGATGGGCAAGTACTACGTCACCAACAACCTGTGGGGTGCCGGCTCCGGTTCCGGCTGGCAGTGCTCCTGGGACTCATGGCAGTCCGGTGACACGATCGGTTGGGGCACGAACTGGGACTGGAGCGGCCAGTCGAACTCCGTCAAGAGCTACAGCAGCACGGTCCTCGGCTGGCACTGGGGATGGCAGCGACCGGGCACCGAGTTGCCGGTGCGGATCTGGGACAACCGGAGCATTCCGACCACCTGGGACTACACGGTGACCGGGTCCGGGACGATGAACGTCGCCTATGACCTGTGGCTGCACACCCAGTCCAATCCCGACTCCTCGAGCACCCCGACCGACGAGATCATGATCTGGCCCTACCGGTCCGGCGGGGCGGGCCCGGCGGGCACGTACCAGACGACGGTCAACATCGGCGGCGCCAACTGGGACCTCTACCGCGGCTGGATCGACGCGGGCAGCGGGAACGGCTGGAACGTCTTCTCGTTCGTGCGGACCTCGAACACCACTTCGGTGAACCTCAACCTGCGCGACTTCGTCAACGACCTGGTCTACAACCGGCAGTGGCTGAGCAACAGCAAGTATCTGACGAGTGTCCAGGCGGGCACCGAGGTCTTCATCGGCAGCGGCCAGCTCAACACCAACTCCTACTGGGTCGACGTCCAGTAGCCCAGCCACGCCCGAGCGGGTCCACAGCGGTGGACTCGCCCGGGCCCAACTATGTCTTGCCATGAAACAATCCTGGGCCGCCGCCGCCGGTTACGGCGCGATGCCCGGGAGCGCACCCGATTCCGTGCCCGACAGGTCCATCCGGGGGCGGCTGACGCCGAGGTCTCAGACTGTCCCGCCGCTTGCTGGAGGTTCGATCAGCTCGCGGGTTCGTGGTGCTCCGCCCGTCGCTGGGACGCCGCTGACGTCGCCGGCCGTGTAGTCATCGAACTGCGCCTCCCAGTGGAACGCGCTGCCTGCGATCTGTGCCGCCCCGAAGAATGCGTCGCCTCTGAACCGCGCCTCTCGGAAGTCGGCGTCAGCTGCGATCTGCACTTCCCGGAAGTCCGTGTGGCCCTCGAACTGAGCTTCCTCGAAGTTCGCGTCGCCGGCGAACAGTGCCCCTTTGAAGTGGGCATAGCCTGCGATCTGAGCGGCTCCGAAGTATGCTTCGTCCGCGAATCGCGCCTCCTCGAAGGCCGCATTGCCCGCGATTTGCACCTCACCGAAGACTGCTTCGCCTGCGAACCGCGCTTCATTGAAGGTCGCCGCAACTGCGAACAGCGCTTCTCCGAAGCTCACGCTGCCTGCGAACTGCGCCTCCCCGAAGTACCCGTATACGAAGCGCACGTCGCCGAAATAGGCGTAGCCCGCGAACTGCGTCCCGCTGAAGCGCGCGATCCCCGCAAACCGCGCTTCACGGAAGTCCGCTGTCTTCGCAAACCGTGCCGAAGTGAAGTCCACATCGCCGGTGAAGTGCGCCTGCTGAAAGCCCGCGGCACCTCTGAAGTCCGCATCGGAGAAGGTGATGTCGCCTTTCACCGTGGCTTCGAAGAAGCTCACGTGTCCGGTGAGATTGACGCGCTGGAAGTCGGCCGGGCCCTTGAGGAGAGCGCCCGCGAAGGTCGCCCGGTTGCGGAGGGTCGCTCCGGTGAGGTCGAGGTTGACGAGGCGGCTGTCCCTCAGATCGATGTCGTCGAGCAGTGTGTTACGGAGGTTGAGTCTGGTGTGGTTCCAGTAGCGGCGCCGCTGGCCCCGCGTCCGGAACTTCAGGTGGCGTTGGAGGATTTCTTGAGCGACCAGCCGCACCTCGCGCCAGTCGGCCTCGCTCTCATCGATACCCGCCGGGTCAGTCGGTGACGCATCAGGGCCGCTGGGGCCGTCGGTTGCTGAGTGGGGTCGTCCGAGCCGGAGGTACGCGCCGATCTCGTCGAGCACGATTTGGCGCAGTTCCGGGTGGGAGTCGGCGAGCCGTTCCAGGTTGTGCAGGCCCCCGATGCGCACCGAGGCGCTGTCGGAGCCAAGTTGGGCGACGGCTTGGATTCGTAGGTCCGCGATGCGCTGCTGGGTGGCGTTGTATTCCTCGTGGCGCTGCTTCTGGAAGTTGAGCAGCAAGACCGCAGCGCCGGCGAAGCCCGCCGTGGCGGTGAGGGTATGGCGAAGGATGTCGTTGCGGGCTTGGGCGATGGCGACCTCGTCGACCGGCTCGGCGCGGCGGAGTTCGGCGATGAGGGTGATCTGCTCCTGGTAGTAGTACCACGCGAGGAACCCGACCATGACCAGACCGAGCAGCAGCATCCACCCCGCCAGGCGCAAGGGCCGGTTCTCGACCGGGGAGGGGCTGAGGCGGCTCGACCAGGCGTCGGCGGTTCTCATGGCCAGCCGCTGCCACATTGTTGCCGTGAGGGGGTGCGGGCGCATCCGTTCAGCCTAAGGTGAAACGGCCGCGCTGACGGCCCCGGATACCAGCGCGCTGCAAGGTTTGATCGGGACCGGTCCCGGGCGCCGTCATGCATGCTCTGCACCGAACGCACAGGCCACCGGGCCCTTCGGCAAGGGCCTCGCGAAGGGATGCCGAGCTCGCCGCGCGGGCAGACCGACTTGCTGTCTTGCCGTACTGACCGGCGCAGTGCCATCGCCCCTGCTTGCCGGAGTATGGGAGCGGCTAGGTCAGCGGTGGTGTCGGTTCGGTCTTGCTGTTGCGCCAGTCCCGTGGGGTCAGGCCGTAGGCGGCGCGGAAGGCCCTGCTGAAGTGGGTGGCGTCGGCGAATCCCCATTGGTGGGCGATCGAGGCGATGGTGCGGTGGCGGGCATGGGGTTGGGCGAGTTCGCGCCGGCACGCTTCGAGGCGCTGGGTGCGCAGCCAGTCGCCCAGGCCGATGCCCGACTTGCCAAGGACGTTGTACAGGTGGCGCACGGAGATGTGGTGGGCGGCGGCGATGCGGGCGGCGCTCAGGTCGTGGTCGCCCAGGTGGGCGCGCAGGTATTCGAGGATGCGAAGTTCGAGGGTCGTCTGCATCGCCTCCTTGCCGAGGGCGGGGTCGGCCATGCTGGAGAGCAGCGCCGCCCTCACGAGGTCGATGGTCGGCTGGGCGAGGGTGGTCGCGACGGCGGGAGAGCGCAGTTCGGGGTTGTCGGCGAGCTGGGCGAGGTAGGTGGCGGTGAGTGCGGCGACGGGGTCGCCGGGCCCCAGGGTGCGGGAGGAGACCTCGTGCAGGGCCGCCTCGGGCAGGGCGAGTTCGGTGATGGGGATGCGGAAGAAGTGCGCGTCGAGCCCGTAGTCGAACATCAGGGTGTAGGGGCTGGTGGTGGTGTAGACGGCGAACTGGCCCCGTTCCAGGCGGGCGTAGCGCCCGTGCTGGGACATCGCCGAGGGCCCTTGGCCCTGCACCGTGACGAACAGCTGCGGTTCGGACGCGTCTGCGGCCAAGCGGGGCTGCGGGTGACCGTGGTCGCCATCGAGCGCACGGTCAACACCTGGACGGGTCCGGCGTGGGACAGGGTGAGCCCGACGTTGATGTCGCCAGGGTCGTCGAGCAGGTCGATGTCGACCCGGACCACCTGGTTGCCGACGGCTTCGCGGACGGCGCTCGCCCGCGCCCGTCCAGGCACGTCACGGGAGTTCCACGTCGCGGTCATCGGCCCACCTCGCATTCGTCCTCTCACGACTGAACCACAGCCCGAACCCCCGATGCAAGCGCATGCCGGCCGCGGCGGGGCCTTGTGCAGCCGCGGCAGAGGTTCGTGCACGCTGAGCACACTCCCGGCCCCGGCCACTGCCCCTGGCCTGCACGGCGGCGGCACCCGGGCTCGCGCGTCGGTGCCGGTCGGGCACGGTCCCGTGCATCACCGATCAGGATTCTCGGCTCCCTCCCGCCTAGCGTTCACCCTGACGCACCCGACTATGGAGAAAGCGACAACCGATGCCTCACCACGAGCACGACCTCCCCCGGCACACGGCCGACCAGATCGAGCGGGCCAACGAGTCCGGCCGCACCCCCGTCGTCTTCATCCACGGACTGTGGCTGCTGCCCAGCAGCTGGGACCGGTGGGCGGCCCTGGCCGAGGAGCAGGGCTATGTCGCCCTCACTCCGGGCTGGCCGGACGACCCCGAGACGGTCGCAGAGGCCAACGAGCACCCCGAAGTGTTCGCGGGCAAGACGGTCGGCCAGGTCGCCGACCACTACCACGAGATCATCGAGGCGCTCGACCGCAGACCCGCGGTCATCGGCCACTCCTTCGGCGGCCTGCTGGCCCAGATCCTCGCCGGACGCGGCCTGGCCGCCGCCACCGTCGCCATCGACCCCGCCCCCTTCCGCGGCGTGCTGCCCCTGCCGGTCTCGGCGCTGCGCGTCGCCTCGGTCGTGATCGCCAACCCGGCGAACTGGTGGCGGGCCGTGCCGCTGACGTACGACCAGTTCCGGTACGGCTTCGCCAACGCCGTCACCGAGGAGGAGGCCAAGGAGCTCTTCGACACCTTCGCCGTCCCGGCGCCGGGCGCCCCGCTGTTCCAAGCGGCCACCGCGAACGTGAACCCCTGGACCGAAGCGAAGGTCGACAGCGCCAACCCCGAGCGCGGACCGCTCCTGATCGTCTCGGGCGAACGCGACCACACCGTCCC
Source organism: Glycomyces terrestris (assembly GCF_003933745.1). Taxonomy (GTDB): domain Bacteria; phylum Actinomycetota; class Actinomycetes; order Mycobacteriales; family Micromonosporaceae; genus Glycomyces; species Glycomyces terrestris. Next base: position 353,292 of record NZ_RSEB01000001.1, read on the forward strand.
CCGCGCGATCACCGAAGCCGAATTCGAACGGCAGCAGCGCAACCCGGGCATCACCGAGTTCGTCGAGATCCCCGGCCGCGGCCACTCCCTCACGATCGACCACGGCTGGCGCGAGGTCGCCGAGACCAGCCTGGACTTCATCCGCCGCTTCACCGCCTGAAAGGACCTTCGCGATGCCCTACATCACCACCGCAGACGGCGTCCAGCTCTACTACAAGGACTGGGGACCCCGCGAGGGCAGGCCCGTGACCTTCAGCCACGGCTGGCCGCTGCACAGCGACTCGTGGGAAGCGCAGATGCTGCACCTCGCCTCCCACGGCTACCGCGTCATCGCCCACGACCGGCGCGGGCACGGCAGGTCCACCCAGACCTGGGACGGCAACGACATGGACCACTACGCCGACGACCTCGCCGCGGTCATCGAGGCGCTCGACCTCCAGGACGCCACCCTGATCGGATTCTCCACCGGCGGCGGCGAAGTCGCCCGCTACATCGGCCGCCACGGCACCGCCCGCATCGCGCAGGCCGGCCTGATCTCGGCGGTGCCCCCGCTCATGCTGCGCGGCCCGAACAACCCCGACGGCGTCCCCAAAGCGGTCTTCGACGGACTGCGCACCGGCTCCCTCACCGACCGCTCCCAGCTCTACAAGGACCTCGCCGCCGGCCCGTTCTTCGGCGCGAACCGGCCCGCCTCCGCGGTCTCCCAGGGCATGCAGGACGCGTTCTGGCTCGCCGGCATGACGGCCGGGCACAAGGCCGCCTACGACTGCATCGCAGCGTTCTCCGAAACCGACCACACCGAGGACCTGCGCCGCTTCGACGTGCCCACGCTCATCATCCACGGCGACGACGACCAGGTCGTGCCGATCGGCACCGCCGGAATCGCCTCGGCGGCCATCGTCGCCGACGCGACGCTGCTGGTCTACCCCGGTGCGCCGCACGGCATCACCGACACCCACAAAACCCAGCTCAACACCGACCTGCTGACCTTCGTCGACAGCTGGAAGTCCTAGGGTGAGGACGCACTCCTGAGCCCGTCAGCTGCTCCTTGCGGCTGACATGCCGGGTCTAGCTGTTCAGCGGCTCCGCGCCAGCTCGCGAAGCCCGCTGCCCAGTTCCACCAGCCAAGGGGCGACCCCGCGGAACGGGGTCGCCCCTTGGCAGCAGTGGCTCGGGCGGTCGGCCACGGCCTTGGAACGCACCAAGCTGCCGGCGTGCCGGCCCGACAGGTCCTGCACCGCAACCGAGGTGAGCAGGTCATGCATTACCATGCGAAAGTTCACCGACGAAGTCACCACTTCCGCAGATGGGAACGGGCTTCGCACAGGCATTTGAGGAGTTCGCATGGCTCGCAAGACCAAAGTCGTCCTGATCGACGACATCGACGGCAGCCCCGCCGACGAGACGGTCCGATTCGCCATCGACGGCAACGCCTACGAGATCGACCTCTCCGCCGCTCACGCTAAAGAACTGCGCGACGCGCTCGGCACGTTCCAGGCCGCCGCCACCCTCCTCGGCCGCTACAGCCTCGGCACTGCCAAACCCGGCTGGCGCGAAGCACCGGTCCGGCAACCGGTCGACCGGGACCAGAACAGGGCCATCCGCGATTGGGCCCAGCGCAACGGCAAGCACGTCTCCCCGCGCGGCCGCATCCCCCAAGCCATCGTCGACGCCTACCACGCCGCCAACAAGTAGCGACCAAGACCCGGTTCCGCGAACATCCCGGTCGAGCAGCGGGTGGGATTATCCGATTGCACCAGGTCTTCCTCGGCGGCGAGAATGCGGGGATGTCACCCTCGCAGATCACGATCCGCCCGTATGCCGACCAGGACTGGGACGCCATCGCGCGCATCCACGACGCGGCCCGCCTCGACGAGCTGCGCGACTCGGCCGGCGTCGAGGCGTTCCTGACCCTGGCCCAGACCGCCGAAGGCGAAGGGCTGTTCGACGGCCGGCTCTGGGTCGCCGAGCTGGACGGCGCCGTCACCGGCTTCGTCGCCCTCGACGACGACGAGGTCACCTGGCTCTACGTCGACCCCGGCCGCTACCGGCAAGGGGTCGGCAGGGCACTTCTGCGCCACGCGCTGGCCCAGGCCGGGCCCCGGGTCGAGGTGACCGTGCTCGAGGGCAACCCGGCCGCCCTCGCGCTCTACCTCAGCGAGGGTTTCACGATCACCCAGACCCGCACCGGCCCCCTGGTCGGCAACGAGGCGTTCACCGCCACCGGCCACATCATGCACCTCGACAAAGCAGCAACCTCAGCCTGAGTCGAGGGTGCGCGAGCGGCAATCCGGTCCTATGTCGACGAATCCGGCTGCGGTTCCTAAGCACCCCTTCGGGCACGGACCGCAGGATTTGCGGCAGCGGACCCGTCTCTCGCTCCAGCACCTCCGCAGCTCATGCCTTGAATCCTCACTGGAGGATGAGAACTGGCCTCGAGTTATCCCCTGAGGTCTTGCGTGAAGCGTCGGCAGACGTGGACGCGTGCGAACCGTTCCCGGATCGCCGCCTCCTCGTCGAGCGTGGCGTGGAGGAACGCTTTGATCGGGCGCAGGCCCGCTCGTCGTTCGGCGATGGCCCGGTCCGGTTCAGCCGGGTCCGAGTAGTAGTCGGCGTAGACGTGCAGGTAGTGGTTAGTCTCGGCGAACCCGTTGGATCGGTACCAGCGCAGGGTCGCCGGGTCGTCCCTCGTCCATGCCTCCAGTGCCCCGACCCGCAGTTCGAAGAGGTGGACGGTCGCCTCCTGGAGCAGGGCGCGGCCGATGCCTCGGGATCGGTGGTCGGGGTGGACCGCGATGGTGTCGATGGTGGCTGTTTCGCCTTCGATGGCGATGTCGAGGATGCCTCGGATCTCGCCGCTCGGGTCGGCGGCGACCAGCTCCAGGCCGGGTGGCGGGACGGCGGGTTTGGCGGTCTGGACGTCGTCGAAGTAGGCGGTGTGCAAGAACGCCAGGACGCGGCAGCGCAACCAGGCTTCCTCATCCGATGCCCGGTACCGCCGTATGCCGTGGTCCACGTCGACGCTCCTCGATCAGGGCGCAGTTGCCAGAGCGGCTTCGGCACCAGCCCTGCGCAGCCACATCAAGGATTGTGCGCTGACCCCGGACAGTGAGACAAGAACATTTTGTTACGCGCGCCCAACTTGCGCGAGCCAGTCGTCTCCAGCAGATGAGACTCGATGTGAGCTTGATAAAGCCCTGGCCTGATCAGGTCGCGGTCCCAGTGGACGGCTCGGCGTGCTGGGACCTGCACAGGAGAACAGCGCCCGCGAGTACGACAGCAACCGCAAGGGTCGTAGTCGTGACAGCGCTGCCGCCGGCGTGGAGCAGAGCAGTGGGAAAGTCTCTTGTTGCGTCACAACAACAATGATTAGCGGCGGCGTCCTTCATCTTGACTTAGACCAGCCGCAGATCAAGAGCTGAAGCCCACCTGGAGTCTTAGGCGGGTGTGATGTCCTGCCCGGCGACCCACCGGCAGAGGCTCACTTGCCGAGTCTGCGACAATCGACAGCATGCCCCAGGACGTGGAGCCTTCAGACACCCCCCTCACCGTTGGCGACATCGTAATCACCGGTGACAGCATTCTGACCCCACGGGGCAGCATGCCGCTGCCCGGCGCAATTTGGGTGGCTACCGACAAGACAAAGACTGAACGGTATATCCCGGTGTATGCAACCGTTCTCGCGCTCGTGCTGGCCCTACCAACATGTCTTATCTCGCTGCTGTTCCTCCTGATATCGAAACAGTCGGTCACGGGCTATACACAAGTAGCGGTCCACAGCGGCGGTAGCTTCTACCAGACAGAGATCCCCGCCAGCGCGACCATGAATTTTGAAGAGATCAGCGCGATGGTCGATCTGCTTCGGCGCATGAGTGCCACGTTAGCGACGACGGCGTAGGTCCCCCGTTTCTTCAACGGCCATATCACCGTCGATGGAGGATTGGCCACCATCGAGCCCATTGCGGTCCATCCCGACCACCCGTCCCCAGGCATCGGCTGTGCCCTCCTGCCGATCACTCACTGCACGTCTACGCCGACTGCTGCACGGACACCGTCCAACCGGACAGCGCCATCGCCGAACTGCGACCGGGCCTTTGCCCGATCAAAGCGTTCCGCCACGCAATGCTCGAAGAGTGGGCGGCTATCCGGAAACAGTTCGCACGCGTCCGTGTCTCCCAGGCTTCTAGAAGAGCCTCAGCAACCGACTCGAAAGACAAGCTGAGGCGATGGAATTTAAGACCGACTCTGCCAGTAGGTCAAAGCGATTTCAGTGCTGCTCGTCAAGGGATGGTCGGGCCCGAGGACGCGCTCCAGGTCGTCCAGAAGGTCGGTGAGGGCGCTGGCGGCTCCTGCCGCGTCGCCGGCCTTGCCGAGCCAGATCGCGAAGTTCGCCCGGGTGGCAAGGGTATCGAGGTGGTCAGGCCCGAAGACTCGGAGGCGGTCGGAGATGAGCTGGGCAAAGGCGGTGGCGGCCGCGGGCGCGTCGCCGGCCTCGCCGCACCATATGGCGAGGTTCCCGCGGGCGATGAGGGTATCGGGGTGGTCGGGGCCGAGGACTCGCATCAGGTCCTCAAGGAGTTCGGTGAAGGCGGCAACGGCCCCAGGTGCATCGTCGACTTCGCCGCGCAGTGAGGCGAGGTTCCCGCGATAGGTGAGGGTGAGCGGGTGGTCGGGGCCGAGGACTCGCACCAGGTCCTCCAGGAGCTCGGTGAAGGCGGTAACTGCCGCTTGCGCGTCTCCGGCCTCGCCGCGCCAGGAGGCGAGGTTCCCTCGGGCGATGAGGGTGTCGGGGTGGTCAGGGCCGAGGACGCGCACCAAGTCTTCCAGGAGCTCGGTGAAGGCGGCGACGGTCCCTGCCGCGTCGCCGGCCCGACCTCGCCAGGAGGCGAGGTTGTTTCGGGTGGCGAGCGTTTCGGGGTGGTCGGGGCCGAGGATCCTCCGAAAGTCGGTGAGGAGTTCGGCGAATGCGTCGGCGGCGCCGGCTGCATCACCGGCTTCACCCTTCCAGGTGGCGAGATTTCCCCGGGCGATGAGCGTTTCGAGACGATCGGGGCCGGAAACGCGAAGCCGGTCGGTGACAAGCTCGGCTAGGGCGGAGACGGCACCGGCGGCATCACCGGATGCGCCGCGCCAGTATGCGAGATCGTTCCGGGCGACGAGCGTATGTGAGTGGTCGGGACCGAGGAGGTCGTCGCAGAGCGCATACAAGCCCTGGTAGTAAAGATGGGCGTCATTGACGTGGCCGTTCACGCCGAGGCTGGTGCCGTGCCGAAACAGGGCCGGATGGGCTTCGCCTTGGAACAGGGCGGATTGATCATGCCCGCGCAGTGCAGTCAGGTTGGCCCGCAAGGCTGCGCTCCGAACCGGGTCGTTCTCGACCTCTGGCCAGATGGCGTCGAGCGCCCCGGCTGCGTGCTGGACAACGGTGCGCATTTGCTGCTCGTCCAGCTGGTCGCGGCGGGTGCGTTGGACGAGGGCGTGGACACGGACGAAGGTGCCGTCGTAGTCGACCAGGTTCAACCGATGCAGTCGGGCCAGGGTGTCGGTGATCGTTCGAGGTGGGATCAGTGCCGGGTCGGCACCTCCTTGTTCATCTTCCGGATCGTCCTCGGAATCCCAGCCGATCTGCAGTGCGGTGAAGAGATCGGCGGGAATGCCGGCAGGGTCGAGAACGCATGCGCTCGCAAGGAGGAGGCTCGCGAGGCCGGCCGGTTCGTATCGGTCGGCGTGTTCAAGGGCGATGGTCAGGGCAGCGGCGACCGTGTGCGGGTACTGATCTGGGAGGAGCTCCGGGCTGAGCTGCTCGAGGGTGAGGGTGCGGTCGGCGAGGAGTTGCCGGTAGGTGCCGAACCGGCGCGGCCATGCGGGTGACGCATCGATCGGCAGGTCAGTGGCCGCCGGGAGCGGTACTTCGTTGTGGCTGTTGAGAAGCTCGGTGGTCCAGAAACGGTTCCAGCGAGGATAGAGGATCGTGTTCTTGGTGCCGTTGTTCTCGGCCCGGAACCCGAACTGGGCGACGATGTTGCGGCACAGCACCGATAGATACGGATGCGCGACCGGATCGACTGACTTCTGAGACAGGGGCGGCGGATCGTTTCTGGTGACCCACTCGTGGACGTCGCCGACGAGATATGCGAGATCGGAACCGTTCACGAGCGGCCGCTCTCGCGGGTGGCCCTTCAACAGATCCCTGCGGAATGCTTTCTGGAGCCGTTCTTGGCCGGGGAAGAGTTCGAGGGCAGTGAGTTCGACCGCGCGCGTGATGACGAGGTTCAGCTCCGTCTGTTGGTCCTTGGCAGGTCGACCCTGTTTGAGCGGACGCTCGCGCATACCGGCGCTGATATCCGAGGCGATGCGCGCACCGACCCATTTGGTGATCGTCGCTCTTGCGGTGTCGACGGCGAGGCCGCCGAGCGTGGCTGCACTGAGAGGTTCGATCATGACTAAGCCGCTTCCAGAGCCGCGCGAGAGGAATGCTCTCACCATATCCAGTCTGCGCGAACGCACCGTCTCCAGCCGCTATCCGGAGTCGGCAGTTACCTTTTCCAGCGCCCTCATCCCGTTTGACGGACCTGGCCGGCGGCAGCTGACATTCTTGCGGCTACTCGCAGTACGCCTGCCAGTCCTCGTTGGCGGCATCGACCGTCTCGGTCAGCCGCCCCGCATCGATCATCGAGGCGGCGTCCGCCCGGACGGCATAGGCGTTCGCGGCTGTTTCCAGTCGATACCGAAGCTCCCCGGTACCTGCCATTTCGGCGGCTTCACGGAGCCCTTCGCTGATCTGCGTGTCGTCAACGGCGTACATCGCCTCCCACGCTCTGGCGCAGGCGTCCTCAGGACCTGACGAGACGAAGTCGCTGATGCTGTCGATGTTGAAGAACGCCAGGATCGCCAGGATCGAGGCGACGACGCCGAGAGCTGCGGCGAACCCGGTGTTGCGTACCTTGGCGTCCAAGTCTCGTGCCTCCCTGACCGATCCGGCCCCGCCAGATCAGAGTACAAGCCGCCCTGATCGCCCGCTGTCCCTGCACCGCAGGCAGATCGACCGCCACCCCGGGCGAGACGCCGGTTTCCCGCCTGCCTTCCGCCGGTGTTCCGCCTGGTAGTTGGTCCCTTGCGCCGAAAGAATGATCGCGAAGGCCCACAACAATCTCGACCCGGTCGCCTTTCCAGATGGTTGAAGCGATCGGACCGGTCATTGTCTGATGAGCCTCCGAAGAACTCGCAAGGAAGAGGTTTAGTTCATGACCATCAGATCGAGACTGTGGGCGTCGCTGGCTGTGGCGCTCGCAATGATGCTCGCGGCCGGGATGGGCGTCGCCGGGCCCGCCGCAGCCGATTCCGGTGCAGGCGATCTCGCCGCGGCGGACGCTGCCGAGCTCGGCGCGCTGCTCGATGTCGAGGTTATGCCGCAACCGGACGGCTACATCGAGATCACCGAGTACGAGAACGCCACTGAAATCACGATGGTCGCCGCGGATTGCGAGAGGACTGTGCGCGCGTACAAGCCCACGAAGTCCTCGTCACGCGTCCGCGGCAGCGGCTACTACCGGATCTCGGGGTGCGGCACCAGCCCATATGAGGTCATCATCAGCATCGAGCTGTACACCAACAACAACTGGGTGTCCATGCACTCGTGGAACTTCACGACGTACCCCCCGATCAGCGGCGAGCCCAGCATCAGCACGCCCTGCAAGCGGGGAGGCTGGACCACCGAGATCAACCTCCTCAAGGACGGCAGCTCGGTGAAGTACGTGAGAAGCGACGTCCTGAACGTGACGTCGTGCTGAGCGGCCGAAGGGAGAACACCATGAAGTTTCGACGACTGATCGCCAAGGCGGCGATCGCACTGATGGTCCTCGGGATCGGGTCGGCCGCAGCGGTCGTGCCGGCGTCGTCCGCATCGGCCGCCGCCTGCACCGTCACCACCAGTATCAGCGGGCCGAGCAAGGTCGGGTCGAACGTCAACGGCGTCTTGAACATCAAGGTGTCCGGATGCTCGGGCAGGTACTGGACGGAGTACAGCTACCTCAACGGCCCCACGAACGACGGCCGCACGGTGACCCACAGGGGCGACCGCAGCTACTCGGTCCTGCTCAGCGCCCCCTGCCGGACCGGGACCTACCGGCTCATCCTCCAGATCATCGGCGACGGGTTCGACTCCTACGACGAGCAGTCGAAGTACATCCGCTGCTGACCTCGGGGCCTCGAGCCGGTTCCGGATCTGCGCTCGGGATCGGAACCGGCTGGAGGCTCGGGGGTGAACGAGCACCTGCCCGTCACGCCGGTCGGCGGGCGAACTCGCGTGCGCGCGCCGGTCAGGGTGTCCTAGAGGTGGGAGCCGCCGGTGGCGTCGATGATCTGTCCGGTGGTCCATCGGCCCGCTTCTGAGGCCAGGAACAGGATCGGGCCGGTCACGTCCTCGGGCCGGCCGACGCGACCGAGTGCGGCCCGGGCCGCGGCGGCGGCCTGCGCTTCGGGGTCGCGCAGCCAGGGGTTGAGGTCGGTGTCGGTGATGCCGGGCGCGACCGTGTTCACGGTGATGCCGCGGGGTCCGAGTTCGGCGGCGAGGGCGAGCGTGAAGGTGTCGACCGCGCCCTTGGTCATGGCGTAGGCGATGGCTTCGGGGAGGGCGATGCGGGTGACGCCCGAGCCGATGTTGATGATGCGGCCGCCGTCGGGGATGAGCTCCAGGGACCGGCGGGTGATGAAGAACGGCGACTTGGCGTTGACGGCGAACACGCGGTCGTAGTCGTCCTCGCTGACGGTGCCGATGCGGCCGTCGGCGCCGATGCCGGCGTTGTTGACGAGGATGTCGAGCGGGACCCCGCGCAGCTCCCGTGTGAGGGCGTCGATGAGGGCGTCGGCCCCGCCGGGTTCGGCGAGGTCGGCCTGGAGGGTGAAGGCGGCGCCTCCTTCGGCTTCGATCGCGGCGACGGTCTCCTTGGCGGCCTGGGTGTTCGCGCCGTAGTGGACGGCGACACGGGCCCCGGCCCGGGCCAGCTCGACGGCGGTGGCGCGGCCGATGCCCCTGCTGGCGCCGGTGACGAGCGCGGTCTTTCCCGAGAGGTCGAACATGGCGACTCCTTTATTGAGTGATCGATCAATAATTGGACCGGCACGACGATACCAGATTCTTGAACGATCGCTATACAATGGGGTGGTGACCAGAGGAAGGCCCAGGTCGTTCGACCGAGACGCCGCGCTCGAGAAGGCCATGCACGTGTTCTGGCGGTACGGCTACGAACCCGCCTCGATCGCCGCGCTCACCGACGCGATGGGCATCCGGCCCGCCAGCCTCTACGCCGCCTTCGGCGACAAGCGCCGCCTCTTCAGCGAGGCCGTCGCCCGCTACCAGGCGACGCACGGCGCCTTCATCGGCGCGGCGCTTGCCGAGGAGCCCACCGCACGCGGTGCGGTCGAGCGGATGCTCCGCGAGATCGCGGTCAACTACACCGATCCGAGCCATCCGCCCGGGTGCCTGATCATCTCGGGCGCGGTCAACCACGGCCCCGACGCGGCCGACGTCGAGGACGAACTGCGGGAGATCCGGAACCAGTCGCGAGCGGCCGTCGCCGAGCGCCTCCGCGACGCCGTCGCGAACCGCGAGCTTCCCGAGGATGCCGACGCCGACGCGCTCGCCGAGTTCCTTGCGGCCGTGACCAGGGGCATGTCGCGCTCCGCCCAGGACGGCGCCACCGCCGACGAGCTTCGCGCCGTCGCGGACCTGGCTATGCGCGCTTGGCCGCAACCGTGATCGAAGGTGATCCCCTCTTCTAGGGGGCAGACTCGCCCCGTCCACGATCGCCCGCGCCAGTCGATGTCGCCGGCCTCGCCGAGCCGGTCCAAGTCTTCAGGGTTGCCGCCGGTCGGCGGCCCGGTTCGGGCATTCATCCGACCTTCGTTTGTTTGACGTGGCGACCAAACATTGACATGGCAACGATAACATAGGAAGATGCACATATATTGCGCTAAGACGTCCCTCTTCGCGCGAACCGCCAATCTGCGCCCTGACGGCCCCGCCGTCGGAGGGCAGGAAGGAAAGGTCATATGAAAGCCATCAATCGCCAGTCGGCCGTCGTCGCCCGGCTGGCACTGATCGTCGCCGTGATCGCCGGGTTCCTGAGCTTCGCGTCCCCGGCGCAGGCCCAGATGTACTCCACGTGCGACCGGTGGGGCAGCTGGAGCCAGGGCTCGTGGACGGTCTACAACAACATCTGGGGCGAGAACGGCGGCCGGCAGTGCCTGACGGTCAACAGCATCAAGTCCTGGTACATCGACGCCAACCACGCCGGCGGCGGGATCAAGTCCTATCCCAACACCTCGACCCGGCTCCAGACCCCGCTGTCGCAGCTGAACTCGGCGGGCTTCTGGTTCGACACGTCGTCGGCCCCCGTCACCAGCGGTGACAACTGGGGCTGGACGGCCGACCTGTGGTCGACCAACAACCAGGACGAGATCATGGTCTTCACCAGCTGGGCCCCGGGGCCGCTCGGCGGCTGGGGAAGGCAGATCGCGACCAACGTGACCGTCGGCGGCATCCTGTACTCCTCGGTCTGGCAGGCCGATCCGGGCTGGAACGTCCTCCAGTTCGTCCCCGCCCAGCAGCGGAGCACCGGCACCATCGACGCCGCGGCGATCTGGCGCTGGTCCGCGTCGCAGAACCTGCTGCGCAACACCACCTTCGACACGATGCAGTTCGGCTGCGAGATCACCTCGACCAGCGGCACCTCGAAGCGGTACTCGCTCAACGCCTACAGCGCCTGGTGGAGCAACACCTCCGGGGGCGGTTCGAGCATCTGACCGCGCCGACGCGCGACGGCACCTCCACCGCGCACGGCGGGGAACGTCCCGAGCACCGGCCTCGCCGCCGGACCTCACGACAGGCCCGGCGGCGAGGCCGTTCGGGTCTGACCGCGCCATGTCATGCGCCCGGGCCGACCGAGCTTCCCCGGCCTAGTGGTGCGGACGCAGGGGACGCTCGCGCATGGCGGACACCAGGTTCGCCGCCATCCACACCGCGATGCCGATCAGCCCGATCCGCCACTCGGTCACCCCCTGGGAGACCTCGGCCGCCGGCCGGGGCGTGAGCGTGCGGCGGGGGTCGTAGACGACCTCGACCCGCTCCCCTTCCGGCAGCTCGCGGGCGATGACCGCGTCCGGGGCGCGCTCGTCGGCGCAGCGGATCTCGTGTTCGAAGTAGCGGTCATCGTCGTCGGCGTCGTCCTCGGGGAGGGACGCGGCGAGCGGTATGCCGCGGTCGGCTTCGCGGCGTTCGACGACGGTGCACGTCGTCTCGACCCCCGCCAGGTCGAGCAGCCACCGGTCGGCGCTGAAGAGGACGGCGCCGCCCCCGACGTACAGGGCCATGACGGCGATCACCAGGACGGTCCATCCGATCCTGAAGCAGTCCAGGCCGTGCAGCGCGAAGACCAGTCCCGCGATCCCGACGCCGGCCAGGAGCACCAGGCTCACGATCGTGAGCAGCACGGACACGGCGGCGGTCGCATGGGGCACGACCAGCACCGTGATCGCGACCCAGCCCGACCACACCGCCGGGAGCGCCACCGTGGCGGCGACGCAGATCCACCACCAGGCCCGCTCCGTGAAGAAGCCCTCGTCGGCGTCGTAGATCCTGGACCGCATGCCGACGAGGGTATGCGGCGGGCGCTGGGAGGGGTCCCCGGCCGGGTCCTCGAGCTCAGCGCAGGACGGCCGCCAGGAGGTCGGGGCCGAGCGCCGTCAGGTCGGACACGTTGAGGCCGTAGCGGACGTAGCGGCCGTGGCGCTCGGGGGTGAGCAGGCCCGCCCGCCGCAGGACCGCGAGATGGCGGGAGACCTCCGGCGCGGTGAGTTCCCAGGCGTGCGCCAGTTCCCCGGTGGTGTGGGCGCCGCGGGCCAGGGTGCGCACCAGCCGCAGCCGCACCGGATGGGCGAGGGCCTCCAGCCGCAGCGAGACGGTCTCCAGCGAGATCGGCTCCGGCGAGTCCGGCTCGGCCACCGGGTACTGCACCACCGGCCGCCAGCCGGGGGCGTAGACAGCCACCAGGTGGGGGCGGCCGAACACGCTGGGCAGGAACGTGACGCCGGCGCCGTCGGCCGCGGTCGCGCTGTCCTGCAACTTGTCGACGATGATCGCGCCGCCGTCCGGCGCCAGCGCGACGGCCCCCGAGACCGACGCGAGCGCCGCGCCGACGCCGCGGCGCCGCAGCAGGTCGCCCTTGACGCGCGCGTCGGAGGCGAGCTGCGCCGCGAGGCCGCTCCACGCCTCCTCGAAGAACGCCTCGGCGCACTGCTCGAACGTGTCGCGCACCCGCGACCGCACCGCCGCCGGGTCCGCGAGCAGCCGTTCGGCGAACGCCTCCTGGAGCGCGCCGCGGGCCTGGGCGCGGCCCAGGGCCCGGCCGCGCGCCGCCGCGTCGGTGAGCGGCGACGGGGCGCCGAAGTGCAGTCGGTGGCTGCCGCAGGTGGTGACGAGCGCGGCGGTCACGTACGCCTCGTCGTCGATCTTGTCCACGTCGTCGAGCTCCTCGGCGAGCGTCGGCCGCGGACGCGCGGGGATCAGGAAGTCGGCTCGCGAAGAGCGCCAGAGGAACTCGGCCTCCTTGAGCCGCTCGGCCAGCTCGGGCCGCATCCGCGCCCAGACGCCCGCGGCCCAGCCGGCCAGGTGCGGGTGGTGCGCGGGCTCGGCCAGGACGTGCAGCATCGCGGTCAGCTCGGCCAGCGGGGAGACGGAGAACCGCAGCCGCTCCGGAGGCAGTCCGCCGATGTCGATCCTCAACGCCATGCCCCCATTCTCGAAGGTCGGCTGCGCGGGGACCGCACCGGTTGACGGATTCCGTCAATCGACGCGGCCGCGCCCGCCGCCGACCGCACCGTTGTCGCCATGCCGACCACCGTCAAGCTCCGCCCGCTCGTCCGCGCCTCCGGAGGCCCCCGCTATGCCGCCGCCCTCGCCGTGGACGCGCTCGGCACCGGGCTGCTGCGCCCCTTCCTGCTCCTCTACGGCGTGACGGTCCTGCGGCTGTCCGCGCCGGCCACCGGCATCGCGATGACGGTCGGCATCATCGCGGCGCTCGCGTGCACGCCCTTCGTCGGCCGCTGGCTCGACCGCGGCGCCCGCAGCACGGTCGTCGCGGCGTCGATGCTCGTGCGCGTCCTGGGCGTGGTGCTCCTGCTCGCCGCTCCCACCGGGAACGTCGGGATGTTCACGGCCGCAGCGCTGTTCCTCGGCATCGGCAATCAGGCGTGGCCGCCCGCCCACGCGGCCCTCGTCGCCACGGTCGCCGCCGGCCGCGAACGCGACGCCGCCCTCGCGGCGGGCCGCGCCCTCCGCAACGCCGGCATGGGCGCGGGGGCGCTCCTCGCGCTCGCGTTCCTCACCGGCGGCACCACCGCGTTGCAGGCGCTGGCAGCCGTCACCGGCCTGGCGTACCTCGCGGCGGCGGCCTTGACCTGGTCCGTCCATTTGCGAGCGAATTCGGTCACCGCGGCCCCGGACCGGCCCGCGGGGCCGGCGCCCCGGATGCGCACGCTGCTGGCCGCGAACGTCGTCTACACGTTCTGCCTCAACGTCCCCGAGATCGCCCTCCCGCTGATCCTGGTGACCCACCTCGACGCCTCCCCGGCCTGGTCGGCGGTCGTCTTCGTGGCGAACACGGTCCTAGTGGTCACGTTGCAGGTCCCGGTCACCGTCGTCACCTCCCGCTGGTCCCGGCGCGCCGTGCTGGCCTGCGGCGGCGCGGTCCTCAGCGCCTCCTATCTCGGCTTCCTCGCGGCCTCTTTCCTAGGCCACGGCTGGGCCGCCCCGGCCATCGCGGCGGTGTCGATCGCCTGCACCTTCGGCGAGATCCTCTACGCCGGCAGCGCCACCGCGCTCGTGACCGCCCTCGCCCCGCCGCACGCGATCGGCCGCGCCCTCGCCCGCTTCCAGTTCTCCACCGGCCTCGGCCTCGCCGTCTCCCCCGCCATCATCACCGGCCTCGCCGCCCTCGGCCCTGCCGCCCTCTGGGGGACCCTCGCCGCGGCGACCCTCGCCTCCGCCACCGCCGTCGCCGCCGAGAAGCCCCAGCCCGGCACCGCCGCGGAACGCCGGGGCCACCCGGTTCCGGTCCCTTCGGCTTCCGGTTCGTGATCGCCGACCGTGCACAGAGGATCGTCTCGCCCGGGGGCGTCCAGCTCAGCCGCTTGAGCCCGCTATCCGCAGGTCGATTCGTCGTACGCGCGCAGTGCCTCTTCGGCCTCCTTCACTTCCGGGGCGTACCAGATGTCGGTGAGGTCCGCGAGTGACGCGCCGTCGGCCATCGCCTCGGTCATCGCCGTTCCCGCCTCCGAGAGGGTGTCGAGGTGCGCGTGGAGGTCGTCGGGCGCGAGCGCGGCCGCCATGAGGCTGTCCAAGGCGATGCTGTACGCGGCGGTGGGCGCCGACGGATCGGGGACCATGTCGGCGGTGTCGCCCGGCCCGTGGGCCACGACGGCGTCGGCGAATCCCAGTTCCAGCATCGCGGCCGACGTCAGCAGGGACGACAGCTCGGTGCAGAACGCTTCGGCCGCTTCGGCGCTGGACATCGCCGTGGGAGAGGGCGCGGCGGACGTCTCCGGAGCAGATTGGGATTCGGACTCGGTGTCACCGGCGGGCGGCGCGCCCTCCGCGCAGGCGCTCAACGCCATGGCGGTCGCGAACGCCGTGAGCATGAGGGCCGCGTTGCAGGGTCGGTTCATGCGCGAAGCGTAGGCAGGCGAGGGCGGGACCGGTCCCGCCGATTGGCTCGGGACGCCGACAGGGCCCGCTCGATCCGCGCCGCCGTGAATCCATCCCTGTCGATGGGACGGGGCTGGGAGCGGCGGGTGTCGGCGGCTAAGGTTTGCGGCGTGGAGATACACGTCGCGAAGTCCGGGTCCGACACCGCCGCCGGCACCGCCGAGGCCCCGCTGCTCAGCATCGGCGCGGCTGCGGCGCTGGCGCAGCCGGGGGACACCGTCGTGGTGCACGAGGGCGTGTACCGGGAGTGGGTGAATCCGCCGCGGGGCGGGACGGCCGAGGCGCCGATCACCTATCAGGCCGCGCTCGGCGCGGACGGCGTGTACGAGGCGGTCACGATCTCCGGCGCCGAAATGGTCGCCGACTGGCGTCCGCACGCCGACGGCGTCTGGACGGCGACGGTGCCGAACACGCTGTTCGGGGAGTGCAACCCGTACCGCGAGCGCATCGGCGGGGACTGGTTCTTCGACCAGGTCAACACCTGGCACACCGGCGAGGTGTACCTCGACGGCAAGTCCATGTACGAGTCGCTCACCCTGGCCGGCGTGGAGCGGCCCGAGGTCACCGCGGACTCCTTCGACCCGGCGGGCTCCCTGCTCACGTGGTACTGCGAGGCGGGCGAGGACGCCACGACGATCTGGGCGAACTTCGGCGGCGCCGATCCGGCCGAGCACGAGATCGAGATCAACGCCCGCAAGTTCGTCTTCTGGCCCGCCGCAACGGGCATCGACTACATCACCGTCCGGGGATTCACCCTGACCAAGGCCGCCACCCAGTGGGCGCCGCCCACCGCGCTGCAAGAGGGCCTGATCGGCCCGCACTGGTCCAAGGGCTGGGTGATCGAGGACAACACGATCACCGACTCGAAGAACGTCGGCGTCTCCCTGGGCAAGGAGGGGAGCACCGGCCAGAACGAGTGGACCGCGGGGGCGAAGGGCGGCAAGGGCGGCACGCAGCGCGAGCGCGAGGTGATCCAGCGGGCGCTCGCCCTGCGCGGGCCCGACGCCGGCGAGGCGCAGCCGTGGCATCGGGACCACGTCGGCTCGCACACGGTGCGACGCAACACGATCCGGGACTGCGAGCAGGCGGGCGTCGTCGGGCATCTGGGCGCGGCGTTCTCCCGCATCCTCGACAACCACATCTTCCGCATCCACGTGAAGCGGCAGTGGCACGGCGCGGAGGTGGCCGGCATCAAGCTGCACGCCGCCATCGACACCGAGATCAGCGGGAACACCATCCACCACACGCACCGGGCCCTGTGGCTCGACTGGCAGGCCCAGGGGACCCTGGTGCGGCGCAACGTCTTCTACGCCTCCACCGCCGAGGACTTCATGGTCGAGGTCTGCCACGGCCCGTACCTCGTGGACGCCAACCTGTTCCTCTCGCCGTGGTCGGTCAAGGACATGTCCACCGGCGGCGCGTACGTGCACAACTACTTCGCGGGCCGCATCGCGAACTGCACCGAGCACCAGCGGTACACCCCGTACCACCTGCCGCACTCCACGGCCGTCTACGGCGTCTCGAACATCCTCGGCGGCGACAACCGGTTCTGCAACAACGTCTTCGTCGGCGACGGCGCCGAGCCGGAGGCCGAACCGGCGGTCGCGAGCTTCTGGTCCGGCGCGATCGACATCGACGGCGTGCCCGGCCAGGCCGCCTTCGTGCCGACGCCAGTGGGGACCTCGCAGTACGACGCCTACCCGACGCCGGAGGAGTACCCGAACGAGCACGGCAGCGCGCTGGCCGGGCCGCGGCTCCCGGTCTGGATCGAGGGGAACCTGTACGCGGACGGCGCCGAGCCGTTCCGCGCGGAACCCGATCCCCTCGTCGTCGCCGCGTCACCGATGCGGGTCGAGGTGCACGACGCCGAAGCCGGGGCCGTCCGCGTCGAGATGACCGACGCCGCGGCCCTCAAGGCCGTCGCGCCCGTGACGACCGAGCGCCTCGGCACCAGCTACCAGGCCGAGATGGGCTATACCGCCCCCGACGGGTCCGATCTGGACTTCGGCACGGACTTCACCGGCCTCCCGCGAGACGAGGTCGTGCCCGGGCCGTTCGCGGCGTCGGCTCCCGGCACCCGGATCATCACCGCGCCGGTCCCGGCTCGCCGGGGGTGAACGTGATCTGCGGGCGGCCGGTGGCCGCGTCGATGCTCACGGCGGCACTGACTTCGTAGACCTCGGCGATGAGCTCGGGCGTCAGGACCTCGGCCGGGGTCCCGGCCGCGACCGCGCCGCCGTGCTTGAGGACCAGGAGCGAGTCGCAGAACATCGCGGCGAGGTTGAGGTCGTGCAGGGCCACGACCGTGGTGACCGGCAGGTCGCACACCAGGCGCAGCAGGTCGAGCTGGTGGCGGATGTCCAGGTGGTTGGTCGGCTCGTCCAGCAGCAGCTCCCGGGGCCGCTGCGCGAGGGCGCGGGCGATGTGGACGCGCTGGCGCTCGCCGCCGGAGAGGCGGTGCCACGACTCCCCCGCCTTCGCGGTGAGGCCGGTGCGCTCCAAGGCCTCCGCGACGGCGTCGTCGTCGGCGCGCCGGTCGCCGCCGAAGGCGCCGCGGTGCGGGATGCGGCCGAGGGCGACGATGTCGCGGACCATGAGGTCCACTGCGGTGTCCGCGTGCTGGGTGACCGTGGCGATGGCGCGCGCGGCCTCGCGGCGCGCGACGGCGGCCAGCGGCCGGTCGTCGAGGACGACGGCCCCGGCGGTGGGCCGCGCGATCCCCGAGAGCAGGCGGATGAGGGAGGACTTGCCGGAGCCGTTGGGCCCCAGGAGTCCGATCGTCTCGCCCGGGCGGGGGCGCAGCGAGACGCCGTCGACGACGAGCCGGCCGCCGCGCTCCCAGGCGACCTCGCGGGCCTCCAGCGTCACAGGTTCCTCCTTCGGCGGTACATGATCACGACGAACACGGGGACGCCGACGAGCGCGGTGCTGACGCCGATCGGCAGCGGCGAGGGTGAGAACGCGAGCCGCGAGACGGCGTCGACCCAGACCATGAAGACCGCGCCGACGAGCGCGGTGACCGGCACCAGGCGCAGGTGGAGGGGCCCGGCGAGGAACCGGGCCGCGTGCGGCAGGACGAGGCCGACGAAGCCGATCGCGCCCGCGACGCTGACCATGGCGGCGGTCAGGAGCGCCGCGGCGGTGATGAGCACCGCGCGCTCGCGTCGCACGTGGACGCCGAGCGAGGCGGCCACGTCGTCGCCGAACGCGAAGGCGTCCAGCACATGCGCGCGGGCCAGGCACAGGGCGGTCCCGGCCAGCGCGGCGGCCCCGCACAGGGCCGCGCCGTCCCAGCGGACCCCTTCGAGGGAGCCGAGGAGCCAGAACATGACGCCGCGGGTGGCGTCGGAGTCGGCGAACGCGAAGATCACGAACGAGGTGATCGCGGAGAACAGCTGCGTGACCGCGATCCCGGCGAGGACGAGCTTGTCGTCGCCGCCTCCGGCGAGGCGCGCGATGAGCAGGACGGCGGCGAAGGACACGAGCGAGCCGATGAACGCGCCGCCGGGCACGCCGAGCCCGGCCGAGCCGACGCCGAGGATCGCGACGGCCACCGCTCCCGAGGAGGCGCCGGAGGAGATCCCGAGGACGTACGGGTCGGCGAGCGGGTTGCGCAGGAGCGACTGGAGGATCAGGCCGCACAGGCCGAGCCCGGCGCCGCAGGCGGCGGCGACGAGGGCGCGCGGCAGCCGGTCCTGCCACACGATCGCCTCCTTCGAGACGCGGACCGGGATGTCCGCTCCCGCAAGGTGGTTGAGGAGGATGTCGCGCACGTTCACCAGGGACACGTCGGCGGGGCCCAGGGTGATCGCCGCACCGATCGAGGCGAGCAGGAGGGCGAGGGAGCCGAGGCCGACGGCCAGGAACCGCAGGCGCGTCCCGCCTCGCGGCGGGCTCGCGACCGCGGGGGCGGCGAGGGTCACGCGCCGGCCTGGACGGTGCGCAGGCCCGCGGCGAGGGCTTCGAGGCCGTCGACCATCCGGATCGAGGGGTTGAGTTCGGCGCCGTGCAGCGGAATGAGGCGCTGTTCGGCGACCGCGGTGAGGCCCTGGGTGACCGGGTCGGTGGTGAGGAACTCGGTCTTCTCGGCGGCCTGGTCGCCGGGCCAGCGCTCGCGGCCGAGGTCGGCCATGACGATGACGTCGGGGTCGCGGTCGACGAAGTCCTCCCAGGTGGTGGCGGGCCAGTCGTCGGGGAGGTCCGCGAAGACGTTCTCCACGCCGAGGTCCTCCGCGAGGAGGGCGGGCGCGCCGAGACCGCCTGCGACGTACGGGGTCTTGAGGTCGGAGAACCAGAACGCCGCGGTCAGGTCCGAGGCGGCGACCTCCTCGAGCGCGGCCTGGCGGCGGGCTTCGAGCTCGGCGACGAGGTCCTCGCCGCGGCTGGGGACGTCGAAGATGGCGGCGAGTTCGCGGATCTCCTGGTAGAGCGCGTCGATCGTGAGCGGCCGGGTGCGGGTGCCGCCGCCGTTGATGCTGACGTCGCCGTCGCAGTCGGTGGGCGAGAGGTAGGACTCGATGCCGGTCTCGGCGAACCGGTCCCGGCCGGCCACGCCGCCTTGGGCGAAGTGGCGGCCGAAGGAGGCGGTGACGAAGTCCGGTTCGGTGCTCAGGACGACTTCGTAGGTGGGGGCCTCGTCGGCGAGGCGCGGCACCTCGGCGTTGGCGTCCGCGAGGGACTCCAGGACCGGGTCGGTCCAGGAGGCGGTGCCGACCATGCGGTCTTCCAGGCCCAGGGAGAGGAGGATCTCGGTCGAGCCCTGGTCGAGCGAGACGACGCGCTGCGGCGCGGCGTCGAAGACGACCTCCTGGCCGCAGTTCTCGACGGTCAGCGGGTACGCGGTCGCACCTTCGCCCGCGACCGCGGCGGTCTCCGGCACCGGCTCGGAGGCGCCGCATCCGGCGAGGGCTGCCAGCAGCAGCGAGGCGGTTGCGGCGGTGGGAAGCGCGCGCGGGCCGAGGTGCATCGTGGTGTTCCTTCAGGGTCGGTCGGGCGCGGCCTCACGACCGCCTAGCGCGCGCCAGATTAGGCTAGCCTTCCCTAATAGTTGAATGTTCATCATTTTTTTGAGGCGGAGGTCACACTCGTTCGCGCGCCGCCCCGGGGCGGCGCGGGCACCCGAGCACTGCCGCATTCCCTTACGGCCCAAAAGGAGTGCCGCCCTGCCGGTTACCTGACGACCTCGGCGAGCAGCCGGCCCTCGGACAGGGCGATCCGGTGGTGCGCGCCGGCGGCGTCCTCCGGTTCGTGGGTGGCGTGCACGACGGTCACCCCTCGGGCGCACTCCTCGGCGAGCAGGTCGGCGATCTGCGCCTTGGCGTCCGCGTCGAGACCGGTCGCCGGCTCGTCCAGCAGCAGCAGGTCCGACTCCTGCGCGAGCCCCTGGGCGAGCAGGGCGCGCTGGCGCTGCCCGCCCGAGAGCGTGCTCAGGCGGCGGTCGGCCAGGGCGGTGATGCCGAGCCGCTCCATGCACCGGTCGACGACGGCGCGGTCCTCGCGGGAGAGGCGCCCCCACGCCCCGCGGTGCGCCCACCGGCCCATGGCGACGGTCTGGCGGACGGTGATGGGCAGCGCGTCCGGCACCTCGCTGCGCTGGACGACGAGCGCGGGGCGGCGCGCATGGGTCCGCCGAACCGATCCCGAGGCGGGCCGGTGCACCCCGGACAGGACGCCGAGCAGGGTCGACTTCCCCGAGCCGTTCGGCCCCGTCAGGGCGGTGATCCGTTGCGCCGCAACGGCAGCGGTGAGGTCGTGCAGCACCGCCACCGCACCGTGGCGCGCACACACGCCGACCAGCTCGATCGCGTTCGACATGTCGCGGATCACCTTCCCAGGAGCTTGGTTATTGCAAACGATTCTCATTATAGTTCGGCCCATGGAATGGTTGACCGAGCCCTTCGAGGTCGGCTTCGTTGCGCGCGCGCTGTGGGGCGGGCTGCTCGTCGCGGTGATCTGCGCCCTCGCGGGCACCTGGGTGGTGCTGCGCGGCATGGCCTTCATGAGCGACGCCATGGCCCACGGCGTGCTTCCGGGCGTCGCGATCGCCTCGCTGTTCGGCGGCAGCCTGCTGCTCGGGGCCGCGCTCAGCGCGGTCGCGATGGCGCTGGGCGTGACGGCCCTGTCCCGCTCCCGCCGGCTGTCCCAGGACACCGGCATCGGGCTGCTGTTCGTGGGCATGCTCGCCGCGGGCGTCATCATCGTGTCCCATTCCCAGTCGTTCGCGGTGGACCTCACCGGATTCCTGTTCGGGGACGTCCTGGCCGTGCGGCTCGGCGACCTCGCGGTGCTCGCCGGGGCGCTGGCCGTGGCGCTGCTGCTCACCGTCGCGTGCCACCGGTCCTTCGTGGCGCTGGCGTTCGACCGCTGGAAGGCCGCGACCCTCGGGATGCGGCCCGTGCTGGCCCAGGGGCTCATGACGGCCCTGCTGACGCTGGCGATCGTGGCGTCCTTCCATGTCGTGGGCACGCTGCTGGTCTTCGGCCTGCTGATCGCGCCGCCCGCCGCGATGGCGCTGTGGGCCGACCGCATCCCCGCGATCATGATCGGCGCCGCCCTCATCGGCGCCGCCGCCACCGCCGGCGGGCTGCTGCTCTCCTGGCACTTCGGGACGGCCGCCGGGGCGACCATCGCCGCGTTCGCCGTCGCCTGCTTCTTCGTCTCCGCGGCGGCCGCCGCCGTGCGGGACCGGTTCCCCTTCCCTGCAACGCCCGTGAAAGGACACTGAATGCCGTACGCGACCAAGGCCCGCGTGGTCGCCCTGACCGCCGGGTGCGCCCTGCTCGCGGGCTGCGCCGCCGGCGCGGCGCCCGCCGAGGAGGAGCCCACCCCGCACGGGTACGTCGAAGGCGCCGAGGAGACCGCCGAGGCCCAGTGGCGGCTCGTCGCCGCCGAGGCCGGGACGGGCGCGGTCCACCTGCTGGACCCCGTCACCGAGGAGGCGGTCGAGATCGCCGAAGTCGAAGGCGCGCAGGCGATCGGCACGGACGGACGCTTCGTCTACGTCGCCGGCGCGTCGACCACGCAGGTGCTCGACAGCGGCGTCTGGACCGTCGACCACGGCGACCACGTGCACTACTACAAGTCGGCGCCGCGGACCGTCGGCGAGATCGACGGATCGGGGTTCGCGCCGCTCGGCGACCCGGCCGTCACGGTCCTCAACTCGGCGCACGGCGTGGCCGCGCTCGACCGCGAATCCCTTGAGGACGGCGAGATCGCGGCGGCCGCCGAAGTGGACGCGGAGGCGGCCGTGCCCTACAGCCAGCGCCTGTTGGCCGTCACCGGCGGCACCGTCCAGGTCCTGGGCCGCGACGGCGCCGTCGAATCCGAGCTGGCCGAGACGTGCCGCGAGCCGCAGGCGCAGACCGTCACCAGGCGCGGCGCGGTCTTCGCGTGCGCGGACGGCGCGCTGCTGGTCTCCGGCGACGACGACCTCACCGCGGAGCCGATCCCCTACCCCGGCAGCGCGGTCGAGGGCGGCTTCCACCACCGTCCCGGCACCGCGGTGCTGGCCGCCCGCGCCCAGGACGGCGGCGTGCTCGTCCTCGACCTCAAGGAGCGGGCCTGGATCGCGATCGCGGTCGAGGACCCGGTGGCGGTGAGCGCCACCGGCGAGGACTCCCCCGTCCTCGTCCTCACCGCCGACGGCGTGCTGCGCTCCTTCGACCCCGTCACCGGCGCCGCCCTCGCGCAGGTCGAGCTCATGGCCGACGCCGCGGGGGCGACGATCCAGGTGGACACCGCGCGCGCCTACGTCAGCGACCCCGCGGGCACGGCGATCCACGAGATCGACTACCGCGACGACCTGCGCCTGGCCCGCACCTTCGACCTCGACTTCCGGCCCGACCACATGGTGGAGACGGGATGGTAGCCATGCGACGCCGCACCCTCGCGGCACTGCCGCTCCTCACCGCCGCCTCGGCCCTGTCGGGCTGCGCCGCGTTCGGATCCGACCGGTCCGGCATCGTGGTGACCACGAACATCCTCGGCGATCTCGTCCGCAACGTCGTCGGCGACGAGACCGACGTGACGGTCCTGATGGGAGCGGACGCCGACCCGCACTCCTTCGGCGTCTCCGCTCAGCAGGCCGCCGCCCTCGAACGGGCCGAACTGGTGGTCCACAACGGACTCGGCCTCGAGGAGGGCGTCATCGGCCACGTCGAGGCGGCCGTCGCGGCCGGGGTGCCCGACCTGGCGGTCGGGGAGCACGTCGACCCGATCGAGTACACCGCCGATGCGACCGCCGGGCAGCCCGACCCGCACTTCTGGACCGATCCGGTGCGGGTGCGCGACGCCGTGGACGTGATCGCCGACCGCGTGATCGAGCACGTCGCGGGCGTCGACGCCGATCGCGTGCGCGCCAACGCCGACGCGTACGGAGCCCAGCTCGACGAGCTGCACGAGCACACCTCGGAGCTGTTCGGGCGCATCCCCGAGGAGCACCGGAAGCTCGTCACGAACCACCACGTCTTCGGCTACCTGGCGGAGCGCTACGGCTTCGAGGTCATCGGCGCGGTCGTCCCCAGCGGGACCACCCTGGCCTCGCCCAGCGCCTCCGATCTGAAGGACCTCGCCGACGCCGTCGCCGCGTCCGGCGTGCCCGCCGTGTTCGCCGACTCCTCCCAGCCCGACCTGCTCGTCCAGGCGATGGCCGCCGAGACGGGCGTCGACATCGAGGTCATCCCCCTGTTCACCGAATCGCTCACGCAGCCGGACCAGGGCGCCGGCACCTACCTCGAGATGGCCTACGGCAACGCCGAAGCCATCGCCGACGGCCTCACCTGACCCGACTTCCCCCTGCACGCCAGGGGGATCCGACCGTACCCATCGACCACAGGAATTGATGCACATGAGAATCCGCACCCTGGCCGCGCCGACGCTGGCCGCCGCCGGACTGCTGCTCGCGGCCTGCTCCGCGCCCGCCGAGGAGGCCGCCGACGAGGCCGCCGTGGAGGTGAACGACCCGGTCGTCGTCACCTACGACGGCGGGATGTACGTCCTCGACGGGGAGACCCTCGAAGTCGCGAAAGACATTCCGCTCGAGGGCTTCAACCGGCTCAACCCCGCCGGGGACGACCGGCACGTCCTCGTCTCCACCTCGACCGGCTTCCGGGTCCTCGACGCGGTCGGGGCCGAGCTGACCGACGACGAGTTCGCGGCGCCCGAGCCCGGCCACGTGGTCAACCACGCCGGCGTCACCGTGCTGTTCTCCGACGGCGCCGGGGAGGTCACCGTGTTCGACCCGCAGGAGCTGGGCGACGGCCTGCCCGAGACGCAGACGTACACCACCGAGCACCCGCACCACGGCGTCGCCGTCCAGCTCGCGAACGGCGAACTGCTGGTGACCCACGGCGACGAGGAGACCCGCACCGGCATCCAGGTCCTCGACGCCGAGCGCAACGAGATCGCCCGCAGCGAGGACTGCCCCGGCGTGCACGGCGAGTCGGCGGCCATGGACGAGACCGTCGTGGTCGGCTGCGAGAACGGCGTGCTCGTCTACCGGGACGGCGCCATCACCAAGGTCGCCAGCCCTGACGCGTACGGCCGCATCGGCAACACCCGCGGGCACGAGGAGTCCCCGTACATCCTCGGCGACTACAAGGTCGACCCCGAGGCCGAACTCGAACGCCCCGAGCGGGTCTCGATCATCGACACCGAGACCGGCGAACTGCGGCTCCTCGATGTCGGGACCAGCTACAGCTTCCGGTCGCTGGGCCGCGGCCCGGCCGGCGAGGGCCTGCTGTTGGGCACCGACGGCGCGCTCCACGTCATCGACATGGCGAGCGCGGCGGTCGTCGACTCCATCCCGGTGGTCGCGGCATGGGAGGAGCCGCTGGAGTGGCAGGAGGCGCGGCCGAACCTGTTCGTGCGGGGCGACATCGCCTACGTGACCGAGCCGGCCTCCTCGAAGATCTTCGCGGTGGACCTCACGACCGGCGAGGTCGCCGCCGAAGCGGAGCTGCCGAACCCGGCCAACGAGATGACCGGCGTCTGACCGGTGCGGTGACGGTGCTCGACCGCCGCAGACCCCACGCGGGGTCTGCGGCGGTTCTGCGTTTCGGGGGTTTGGATCGATGACTTGGTTGTCAGGTGAAACAAAAATGACTCCCGTGTCCGGCGGGGATGGCGGGCAGGGGACCCATCGGGACCAGGAGGTGCACGAAGCGATGGGTCGCCTTCGGCCGCATCAGCAGCGACACCTCACGCTGAGTTAGTTCCATACATTGACAAACTCGATGAGGTTCCGTACTGTCCTGCACAGGAGTTCAGAGATCTCCATCCCTCGATGCAGCGGCCCCGAGTCCCCGGTACCGACGCAGTCGGCACGACAGCGGGCAGGCCGCGCGCCCCTCGTCTACAAAGGAGTGTTCATGCGACGACGCACCTTCGCCGCTTCGATCGGCGCGGCCGCGGTCGCGGCCGGAGCGCTGCCCGCCCCGGCCTTCGCCAGACCCGGCCGGCAGTGCGCCGACGACTACACCTGGAAGAACGTCGTGGTCAACTGCGGCGGCTTCGTCCCCGGCATCATCTTCAACGAGACCGAGCCGAACCTCATCTACGCCCGCACCGACGTCGCCGGGGCCTTCCGGTGGCAGGAGGAGACGCGGACCTGGAAGCCGTTGACCGACTGGGTCACCCGCGACAAGTGGGGCTACCAGTACGTGGTCTCGATGGCCTCGGACCCGGTCGAGACGAACCGCGTCTACGCCGCCGTCGGCGCGTACACCATCAGCTGGGACGCCAACAACGGCGCGATCCTCTACTCCGACGACAAGGGCGACACCTGGGGCGTCGCGGAACTCCCGTTCAAGCAGGGCGGCAACATGCCCGGCCGCGGCATGGGCGAACGCCTCGTCGTCAACCCGGCCGACAACTCGGAGCTGTACCTGGGCACCCCGAGCGGGAACGGGCTGTGGCGTTCGAAGGACTACGGCCGCACCTGGGCCAAGGTCGAGGAGTTCCCCAACCCCGGGAACTTCGTCGTCGATCCGAGCAATGAATACCTGTCCGACAACCAGGGCGTGATCTGGATCGACTTCGACCAGATCGGCGGCAGGATCTACGTGGGCGTGGCCGACCCGGACGACCCGCTCTACGTCTCCGAGGACGGCGGCGCGACCTGGGCCGCGGTCCCGGGGGCCGCGGCGCTCGGCGACGCGGACGGCAACCGCACCATTCCCAAGCAGTCCGCGATGGACAACACCAACGGCTACCTGTACGTCGTCACCGGCTACGACTCCGGCCCCTACAACGGCGCGCCCGCGTCGGGCAACGGCGGCAAGATCATGCGGCTCGCCACCCAGACCGGCGAATGGACCGACGTCACGCCGCCGCACAACCCGCGCGGCGTGATCCCCGGCTTCGGCGGCATCACCGTCGACCGCCAGAATCCCGGCACGCTCATGGCCGCCACGTGCAACAACTGGTACCCCGACGAGATCCTCTTCCGCTCCACGGACTCGGGCGAGTCCTGGTCGATCAGCTGGGACTACGCCGAGGGGCAGGACCGCCATGACCGGTTCGACATGGACAGCTCCGGCAGCCCGTGGCTTGACTGGCGCGGAACCGACAGCGGTCCGGCGTACGCGGTCAAGCACGGGTGGATGATCGACGCCCTCGCCATCGACCCGCACGACTCCGACCGCATCATGTGGGGCACCGGCGCCACGATCTGGGGCACCGAGCGCCTGACGCAGTGGGACGCCCAGGGCGAGCTCATCGGGGAGAACGAGGCCGGCGAGCGCGTGGGCCTGCCGATCGAGAAGTTCACGGTCGGGGTGCGCGCCGAGGGCATCGAGATGACCTGGGTCCGCGACCTCGCCGCACTGGGCGGGACGCTCGTCTCCGCGATGGGCGACGTCAACGGCTTCGTGCACACCGACCTCGGCCGGGCGGAGCGGATGTTCCACGGCGGCTGGGGCGGCCAGAGCCTCGACTTCGCCGCCGCGAACCCGGACGTCATCGTCGGCAGCGGCGACGTGGACGACGACGGCAGCCACGTCATCGCCTCCACCGACCGGGGCCGGACCTGGCAGGACGGGACGCGGCTCGACGGCGTCCAGAACAACAGCGGCGGCACCGTCGCGATCACCGCCGACGCCGCGGCGATCGTGTGGTCCCCGAGCAACACCACCGTCACCCCGGTGCGCAGCACCGACCTCGGTCAGACCTGGCAGCCGGTCGACGGGCTGCCGGCGGGTGCGAGGGTTCGTTCCGACCGCGTCGACGGCTCGGTGCTGTACGCCTACTCCGGCGGGAGGTTCTACCGCAGCACCGACGGCGGCGAGACCTTCGCGGACACCGGCGCGACCGGGCTGCCCGCCGAGGGCGTCGACGACTTCCGGACCGTCCCCGGCAGGAAGAGCCATGTCTGGCTCGCCGGCCGCAGCGACAAGGAGGACGTGCCGACCGGCCTGTGGCGCTCCAAGGACGGCGGCGCCACCTGGAAGCGCATCGCCGCGGTCGACCTGGCGATCGGCGTCGGCTTCGGCAAGGCCGCCAGGCGATCCGGGTACCCCGCGATCTACCTCTCGGGTGACGTCGCGGGCAAGCAGGGCGTCTTCCGCTCCATCGACGGCGGCGGCACCTGGGAGCGCATCAACGACGACGCCCACCAGTGGGGCTTCGCCGGGTCCGTCATCACCGGCGACCCCGAGATCTACGGCCGCGTCTACCTCTCCGCCCGCGGCATCGTCTACGGCGACATCGCCTGAGCGCGGCGGGCCGCCCTGCCCGGTGGGGCGGCCCGCGCCGGCGTCCCCCTCGGCACCTCTCAGAAAGGAACGACCCTTGTCCGCAGTCATTCCGTTGCGCCGCAGCGCGGCGGCAATCTTCGCGATCGTCCTCGCCCTCGCCTCGGCGCTCGCAGTGTTCACGGCGCCCAAGGCGGCCCACGCCGCCGAGTTCACGCCGGTCCCCGAGTTCGGGGACAACCCCGGCAACCTCGAGATGTACGTGTACGTGCCCGACAACGTGTCGGCGGACCCGGCGATCGTGGTCGCCAACCACTGGTGCACCGGCTCGGCGCAGAACCTCTACGACTGGTTGCAGTGGGACGAGCTCGCGGAGGAGTACGGCTACATCGTCGTCTACCCGTCGGTGACCCGCGAGAGCAAGTGCTTCGACGTCGCCTCGCAGGGCTCGCTCACCGGCACCGGCGGCGACTCGGTCAGCATCAAGTCCATGGTGGACTACGCCGTCCGCGAACTCGGCGGCGACGCCGACCGGGTCTTCGCCACCGGCATCTCCTCGGGCGCGATGATGACCAACGTCCTGCTCGGCGTCTACCCCGAGGTCTTCAAGGCCGGCTCGGCCTACGCCGGGGTGCCGTTCACCTGCTTCGCGACCACGAACGGCTCGGAGTGGAACAGCGACTGCGCGACCGGCATGATCGACCGCACCCCGCAGGAGTGGGGCGACGCCGTCCGCAGCGCCAACCCCGGGTACGACGGGCCGTGGCCGCGCATGCAGACCTGGCACGGCACCGAGGACCAGGCGCTGTTCTACCCGAACTTCGGGGAGCAGGTCGAGCAGTGGACGAACGTCCACGGCACCGACCAGGTCGCCGACTTCACCGACCACCCGGAGCCGAACTGGACCCGCACCCGCTACGGGGGCACCGGCGGCCAGGCCCTGGTCGAGGCGATCAGCATGGAGGGCGTCGACCACGGCCTGCCCTACCAGCCGGTGGAGACGCTGCGCTTCTTCGGCCTCACCGGCGGGCCGGTCGTCGGCGAGATCGCGGGCGCGGCCTCGAACCGCTGCGTGAGCGTCCGCGGATCGGGAAGGCAGGCGGTGCTGCGGACGTGCGCCGACGGCGACCACCAGACCTTCACCCTCACCGGACTCGGTGAGCTGCGGGTGAACGGCCGCTGCCTCGAAGCGAAGGGCTCGGGCACGGCCGACGGCACCAAGGTCGTTGCCGGCGAGTGCACGGGCAGCGCGAGCCAGTTCTGGAACGTGAACGTGGACGGCACGATCACGAACGCCCACAACGGCCTCTGCCTGGACGCGTTCGGCGGCGGCACCCACAGCGGCACCAGGGTCGTCCTCTGGACCTGCACCGGCGGCGCGAACCAGCAGTGGAGCATCCGCTAGCGATCGAGTGACGGGAGCGCCGGGCCGGACGCTCGGCGCTCCCGCTCGTCGCGGCAGACGCGCGACCGCGGGCGGCCCGGCGGACCGGCTGCGACGCAGGGACGCGTTTGATCCCGTCCGCCGCAGGAAACCCGGGCCGCATGTCCTCGCTCCATAATGTCCGCAGCACCGCCTCCCGTGCCGCCGACAGCAGACCGCTGGAGATCCTCGCGCGCGGCGGCTTCATCGCCTACGGCGCCATCCACCTCATGTTCGCGTGGCTGGCCCTCCAGGTCGCCTTCGGCGAATCGTCCGGCGAGACCGACCAGTCCGGCGCCCTGATGACCATCGCCCGGCAGCCGGCCGGCGAGTTCCTGGTCATCGCCATCATCATCGGCATGGTCGCGATGGCCGTCTGGCAGGCGTTCGCCGCGCTGATCGGAGGGTCGCAGGGCCGGAGCGCGGTGTCCGAGCGCGTCGTCTCCGGCTGCCGCACCGTCCTCTACCTCTACTTCGCCTACCTCGGCTACAAGGTGGTCAGCGGCGCGAACGCCTCGCAGTCGCAGAGCCAGCAGTCCGCCGCGTCGTCCTTGATGGACTCGGGCGGCGGGCGCTTCCTGGTCGGCGCGGCCGGTGTCGTCGTGGCCGGCGTCGGCATCGGCCTGGCGGTCTACGGATTGACGAAGAAGTTCAGGAAGCACCTGAACACCGCGCAGATGAGCCCCTCGGTGCGCCGCACGGTGGAGCAGCTCGGCCGGGCGGGATACGCGAGCAAGGGCCTCGCGTACGCCATCGCCGGCACCCTCATCGTCTCCGCCGCGGTCACCTACGACCCCCAGAAGGCCGGCGGCCTCGACGCCGCCCTCAAGACCCTGGCCGGAACGCCTTGGGGCCCATGGCTCCTCGTCCTCATCGCCCTCGGCATCGCCTGCTTCGGCGTCTACTGCTTCTTCCAGGCCAAGTACCGCAAGGTCTGAGCGCCGCCCGCTTCGGGCGCTCCGCCCGCGCCGCGGGCCTGCCGGCGGCGCTAGCGGCCGCGGAACCTGTCGGTGGCGGCCACGATGGCGTCGGCGGTGGTGCTGCCGGAGACGCCGTGGCCTTCGTCGGAGACCAGGATCAGTTCGGCGTCCGGCCAGACCTGGGCGAGGTTCCAGGGGATGTCCGCGGGGCCGCTGATGTCCAGGCGGCCGTGGATGAGGACGCCGGGGATGCCGGCGAGCCGGCCGGCGTCGCGCAGGAGCTGGCCGTCGTCCATGAAGCCGGCGTGGCTCCAGTAGTGCGTGACCAGGCGGGCGAACCGCATGCGGAACCGCGGGTCCTCGAAGCGGGGGTCGGGTTCGTGGCCGGGGGCGGTCGAGACGTGCACGTCCTCCCAGCGGCACCATTCGCGCGCGGCCCGGTCCCGCACGGCCGGATCGGGGTCGGCGAGCAGCCGGGCGTAGGCCGCCGCGAGGTCGCCGTCCCGTTCGGATGCGGGGACGACGTCGCGGAAGCGGGCCCACTCCTCGGGGAAGACGCGGCCCATGTCCCGCGTGATCCACTCGACCTCGCGGCAGCTTGTGTTGGTGACGCTGAAGAGCACCAGCTCCGAGACGCGGTCGGGGTGCCGCTCGGCGTACGCGAGCCCGAGGGTGGTCCCCCAGGAGCCGCCGAGCACGAGCCAGCGGTCGACGCCGAGGTGCTCGCGCAGCAGCTCGATGTCGGCGATCAGGTGCCCGGTGGTGTTGGCGGCCAGCGGGGTCTCGGGGTCGGCCGCGTCGGGCGTGCTGAGCCCGCAGCCGCGCTGGTCGAAGACGACGATGCGGTACGCCTCGGGGTCGAACATCCGCCGCCAGAGCGCGCCGGCGCCCGAGCCCGGCCCGCCGTGGAGCGCCAGCGCCGGCTTGCCCTCGGGGTTGCCGCTGGCCTCCCAGTACACGCGGTTGCCGTCGCCGACGTCGAGCATGCCGTGCTCGTAGGGCTCGACGTGGGGGTAGAAGCTGCTCACGGACGTCTCCTCGCACAGATGTAACAGTGCTGTTAGATTATCAGGGTGAAGCCGCATCCCGACCCCGACGCCGTCGGCACCCTCCTCCGCCACGTCCTGGACCGGCTCGAGGCCGACGTGGCGGCGGTCTATCGGGATCAGGGGCTGCCCGAGTACCGTCCCCGGTTCTCCCCGGTCGTGCGGGCGCTCGAAGCCGAAGGGCCGCTGTCGATCCGGGACCTGGCCGCGGCGATCGGGGTGACGCATTCGGCCGCGAGCCAGACGGCGGCCCAGATGGCCCGCGCCGGACTGGTCACCCACGCCGCCGACCCGGGCGACCACCGCCGCCGCCTGGTCGCCCTGACCCCGAAGGCGCGGGCCCTGCTCCCCCGGATCGCCGCCGAGTGGGAGGCGACGGCGGCCGCGATGGCCGATCTCGACGCCGAGCTGACGGTGCCGCTGGGCGGCCTGCTCGCCGAGGCGGCCGCGGCGCTCGAGCGGAAGCCGCTCCGCGATCGGATGGCCGAGGGCCGGTGAGCGGCCCGAGCGCACGCCGTCCAGGCGGATCGTGAGCTGCTTTTCCGCGTTCGCCTTCCCGCGCCGAACCGGCGTGTAGCGTGAGCAACGGGAGTGGTAACACGGGCGACCCCGAGACGCAGGGGCGGTCAGGGATGGCGGATCTGGACTATGTCGCGCTGTTCGCGGCGATGCCGACCCCGTGCGTCGTCATCACACGGGACTTCGTGATCGTCGCGGCCAATCCCGCCTACCTGGAGGCCACCGGCAAGACGCGGGACGACCTGATCGGGCGGCCCCTCTTCGACGTCTTCCCCGACCCGGCCGACAGCGGCGAGCGGAACGTCAGGGCCTCGGTGGACCGGGTCGTCGAGACCGGGAAGCCGCACACCATGGCCCTGCTGAAGTACGACGTCCCCGTGGAGGAGCCGCCGTCCTCGTTCGAGGAGCGCTGGTGGTCCCTGATCAACTCGCCGGTCACCGGACCGGACGGCGAGGTCGAGTGGATCCTCATCCGGGCGGAGGACGTCACGGCGTACGTCCAAGCCCACGACCTGCGCCTGCACCCGCCGGCCGAGGCGAGCTCCGAGGCGATGGCGCTGGAGGCGGCCCTGTTCGAGCGCGCCCGGGAGCTCCAGACGCTCAACGTGGAGCTGAGCGAGGAGAACGCCCGCGACCGCCAGGTCGCCGTCACGCTCCAGAAGGCCATGCTCCTGACGCCGGACCTCGAGAAGCACCCGAACGTCGCGGTGCGGTACCTCCCCGCGGTCGAGACCATGAACGTCTGCGGCGACTGGTACGACCTGGTGGACCTCTCGGGCGACCGGTTCTCGGTCGGGGTGGGCGACGTGGTCGGCCACGGACTGGAGGCGGCCGCGGTCATGGGGATGCTGCGCAGCGTCCTGAGCGCCGCGATGCGGGCGCTGGAGCGGCCCGCGCACGCCCTGGAGGTCCTGGGCCTGTACGCGCGCTCGATGGAGAGCGCGCTGAACTCGACCGCCGCGGAGGCGATGGTCGACCCGCGGAGCGGGTTGATCATCTACAGCAACTCGGGGCACCTGCCGCCGGTCCTGGTGCACCCGGACGGCGAATTCGAGCTGCTGGACCAGGTGCTCGACCCGCCGCTGGGCGCGCGTCCGCAGCACGTGCCGTGCTCGCAGGCCGGGCAGCCGTACGCCTCGGGCGACACGCTCGTGCTGTACACGGACGGGCTCATCGAGCGGCGCGACGAGGACATCGACGTCGGCCTGGACCGGCTGTGCCGGACCCTGGCGCGCCACCGCGCCCTCGGGCCGCGGCAGATGGCCGACGCGGTGCTGGAGGACCTCGGCGTGGCGGGCGGCGCGCACGACGACATCTCGCTCATCATCGTCAGGCTGTGAGGGCCGCGGCCGCGGCGCGCCCCGGTTCGGGGTTCGGCGCTCGCGGCGCGGTCCGCGCGGCGCGGTCCGCGCCGCGAGCCGGTCCGGCCTCAGGCTTCGCGGACGAAGACGGGGACGCCGAAGCCGTCCGCCTCGGTGAGGACCGCTTCGACGGCGGCGAATTCGTCCTCGGTCCGGAAGGTGATCTCGACCAGGGTGCGGTCGGGGTCGTCGCAGCCGGGGGACGCCGCGCGCACGTCGACGCCGTCGCCCACCGCGGTCAGCTCGGCCACCAAGTCGGGGTGGGCGGCGAGGGCCCGTTCGACCTCCGCGGCGCCGGGGAGCTCGTCGCACGGCGGGTGCGCCGACGATCCGGGGACGGGGAGCAGGCCGGTGAGCGCGAGGGCCGCGACGGCGACCAGTCCGAGGGCGGGGACCGCCCCGGTGATGGCGAGGGTCCGGCGGAGGCGGCGGCGGGGGTTGGTGGACGCGGTCATGGTGATACTCCTCAGTGGATGGTGATGGTGGGTGCGTTCATGGGGTGCCGGTGGGCGCAGGCGGCGGTCATGTCCTCGTCGTGGGTGGCGACGACGACGGTCGCGCCGCGGCGCGCGAAGTCGTCGAGCAGGCCGATGACCAGGGCGCGGTTGGCGGCGTCGAGGGAGGCGGTGGGCTCGTCGACGAACAGGGCCCGCGCGTCGCGGTGGACGGCCCGCGCCAGGGCCAGGCGCTGCTTCTCCCCGCCGGAGAGGTGGCCGGCCGGTTCCGCTTCGCGCCCTTGGAGACCGACGTGCTCCAGGGCCGCGCGCACCCGCGGATCGGCGCGCCGGGTCCGGCGCAGCGCGACGTTGAACGCGACGGACTCGTCGTCGATGATCCCGTAGTCCTGGAGCACGAAGGCCGCGTGATCGCGCCAGAACGCCCGCCGCGCGCGGGGCGAGCCGCCGGAGACCACGGTCCCGTCGGCGGTGACCGCGCCGGAGGTGACCGGCAGCAGCAGGCCGAGGACGTGCAGGAGCGAGGTCTTCCCCGAGCCGCTGGGCCCGGTGAGGGCGGTCATCTCCCCCGGCTCGCACCGCACGGACTCGCCGTGGACGATCCGGCGGCGGCCGATCGTGACGCCGACGTCGTGCGCTTCGATGATCATGGCGGTCCTCTCCTAGAGTCTGCGGTGCGTGACGTGCGAGAACACGGCCCCGGCGGCGATGCCGTGTCCGAAGTAGAGCAGGGTGAGGCCGGCGGCGCCGGTGGCGGCGGTGACCGCCAGCGCGGCCGGGTCGGCGAGGCGGAACGCGAGGACCAGCAGGACCAGCGGTGCCCCGGCGAGCAGTTCCCGCCCGGCGCGCGGGCGCGCGGCCCGTTCCCAGGTCGCCCCGCTCAGCCGCATCGGGAAGTCGCGGCGCGCGTGCAGCAGCGCCGCGACGATCGCGTTCACCGCCGCCGCGACGACGAAGGCGACCGCGAGCGCCGCGACCGCGAGGGCGAGCAGGCGGGCCAGGTACGCGGCGAACTGCGCCTGGAGGATGCCCTCCTCGGCCGCGTGCAGCGGGTAGAGCTCGCCGCGGACGCCGATCGCCGCCAGGCTCGCCTCGCCCAGGCCCGCCGCGTCGAGGCGGGCCCGGGTCGCGTCGGCGCCGGTGAACACGAGGTTCCCGGAGGAGGCCAGGTTGGCGATGTCGCCGGGGTCGAAGACCGTGCCGATCGTCGGCGCTTCGAGCACGAGCACGTCGTCGCGGAAGCCGAGGCGGCCGCCGCTCTCGGCGACCGGGTACTGGACGCCGGGCGCGGGGGCGAGGAGCCGGACCGCGCCGAGGACGTCGGCGGCGTCGGCGCCGGTGCGCCACAGTTCGAGCTGCGGCCCGAGTTCCCGCTCCAGCATCGCCGTGGCCGGGGCCGGGTCGGCCTCGACGAGCGCGTCCGGGCCGGCCGAGGCGCCCACCAGCTCGATCCAGTTCGGGTTCACGAACGAGACCGCCGAGTACGGGCCGAAGTCGCCGCCCCAGTCCGCGGCGGTGATCGTGTACGACATCGCGGCCTCGCCGTCGGCCTCGGCGTCCTCGACCATCTGCGCGAAATAAGGGGCGACCACGTCGAAGTACCGGTCCTCGACGGCGAACGCGATCCGCACCTGGTCGGCGAACTCGTTCCAGGCCGCGAGTTCGCGGGCGGTCTGGCCGGCGTCCCGAGCGGCGGTCCACGCCGGGCCGGCGCACGCGACGAGCGCGGTGAGCGTCGCGGCCTGGACGATCCGCGCGGGCCACCGCAGCGCCGCGACCGGGGGCCGGCGGGTGGCGAACAGGTCGGCGGAGGGCCAGGCGAGGCAGGAGGCGACCGCGACGACCGCGAGCGACACCGCCAGCGTGGCGGCCTCGAAGAGGAGGAGCCCGGTCGCGAAGAGCGGCACGTAGACCCAGCCGCGCAGCAGGCCGACCAGGAGGCAGGAGGCGGCCGCGACCGCGGCGGCGCAGCCGAACAGGAGCGCGAGGTGGCCGCCCGCGTCCTGCGCCTGGATGCGCCAGGGGTCGGCGCCGGCGAGGACCCGCAGGGCCCGCGAGCGGGCCCGGGACGCCAGCCGGTACACGGTCAGGGCGGCCACCAGGAGCGCCCCGGCGAGCGCCGGCGCGGTGAATCCGGTCTCGAGGACGAGGTGGCGGACGGTGTCGGCCACCGACGCGTCGGTCCGGGCCACGGCGACCCCGGCGGCCCGCAGGTCCGCGACGGCCGCGTCGAGCCCGGAGACGTCCCGCACGAGGTACGTGCCGTCCGGGGGCGAGTCCGCCAGGCGCTCCGGGCCCAGCACCGGGGCGGGCTCGCGGTCCCCGAACCACGCGACCTCGTGGAGCGGGCGGCCGTCCAGTGCGACGAAGACCTCCCGGCGGCTGTCGTCCAGGTCCGGCGCGAGCTTGACCAGGCCGAGGCGGTGCTCGCGCGACACGGACACGACGAGCGCGGTCGCCTCCTCGTGCGCCAGGCCCGCGCCGCCGAAGTCCAGCGTGATCCGGGCCTGCGCGCCGAGGCGCTGGGGCCAGGACCGGTCGTGGAAGTCCGCGACCATCACCGCCATCGCGCCCAGGAGGGCGAACAGGGCGGTCATGGTCGCCGCGACGAGCTGCTTCTGCATGGACCCGAGTCAACGGGAAACGGCGGGCGCGGGCATCGGCCCGCGGCCCCGAGTTTCCGCGGCGCCCCGGACTCCGGCCTGTAGGACCCTGGTCCGATGCCGCGGACCGCCCGGTTCAATACGATGGGCGGCATGGCAGCTCCCCCGTCTCCGGCACTGGCGAAGCGGCTCGCGGCCGTCGCCGGAGCGGCCGCGGCCCTCCTCGTGCTCGTCGTCCTGCTGCTCGGCCTGAGCCCGCTGGCGACGGCGGCGGCCGCGCTCGCGGTGGCGCTCGCCGTCGCCCTGTGGGCGGTGGCGCGGCTGCGCGGCGAGCGCACGCGGCTGCGGGCCGAGGTGCGCGACCTCGAGGTGGCGGCGCTGCTGCTCGCCGAGCGCATCCGCGTCGCCCGCGAGGTCCACGACCTGGTCTCGCACGGCCTGGGGATGATCACCGTGCGCGCTTCGAGCGCGCTGCACCTCGCCGGGCGGGACCCGGACGCGCTGGCGGCGGCGCTGGAGGACGTCGAGCGGACCAGCCGCGAGGCCACCGGCGGGCTGCGCCGCACGATCCAGGCCCTTCGCGATCCCGGCGAGGCGGCCGCGCTGCGTCCGGTGGAGTCGCTGGAGGCGCTCCCGGCGATCGTCGCGGGGGCCGAGGCCGCCGGGCTGGCGGTCGCGTACCGGCCCGGTGACCTGGCGGGCGTGCCGGCCAGCGTCCAGGCGACCGTGGTGGCCGTCGTGCGGGAGGGCCTCGCGAACGCCGCGCGCCACGCCGGGCCCACCGACGTGGCCGTCGATGTGGACGCCGACGGGGACGCCGTCACGGTGACCGTGCGGGACGCCGGTCCCGCCCCGGCCTGGCGCGCCCGGCCCGGCTCGGGCCACGGCCTCACCGGCCTGCGCGAACGCGTCGCCGCGCTCGGCGGCGCGCTCCACGCGGGCCCGGCGGCGGGCGGCTTCGAGCTGCGGGCGGTCTTCCCGGCGGCGGCCCCGTGACCGGCCCGACCGTCAGCGTGGTGCTCGTCGACGACCACGGCCTGCTGCGCGAGAGCCTTGCGGCCGTGATCGACTCCGATCCGCGGCTGCGCGTCGTCGGCCAGGCGTCCGACGGCGCCGAAGCGCTCGAGGTCGTGGGCGCGA
This sequence comes from Glycomyces terrestris, assembly GCF_003933745.1. GTDB lineage: Bacteria > Actinomycetota > Actinomycetes > Mycobacteriales > Micromonosporaceae > Glycomyces > Glycomyces terrestris. The sequence continues at coordinate 390,209 of NZ_RSEB01000001.1, forward strand.
CCGCTCCCGACGTCGTCCTCATGGACGTCCGGATGCCCACTATGGACGGTCTGGAGGCGACGCGCCGCATCTGCGCCGACCCGGGCCTGGAGCGCACGCGCGTGATCGTGCTGAGCATGTTCGCGCTCGACGAGTACGTCCACCGGGCGCTGCGCAACGGCGCCAGCGGCTTCCTGCTCAAGGACGCCCGGCCCGCCGACCTCATCGACGCGATCAAGCGCACCCACGCCGCCGAGTCGCTGTTCGCGCCGAGCATCCTCACGCGGCTGGTGGAGCGCTACCTCGACGCCCCGCCGGGCCGGCCCGACGTCGGGCGCCTGGAGCGGCACCGGCTCACCGAACGCGAGACCGAAGTGCTCGCCCTGATCGGGAAGGGCCTGTCCAACGACGAGATCGCGGCGCACCTCCACCTGGCGGTGAAGACCGTGAAGCACCACATCTCGCACCTGCTCGCCAAGACCGCGTCGCGGGACCGGGCCCAGCTCGTCATCACCGCCTACGACGCCGGCCTGGTGCGGCCGCGGCCCGGCGCCGGCCCCGCGGCGTGAGCCGGTCCCGGCCGTCTCCGGCCGAAGCGGTCCGGATGCTCGCGGGCCCACTCGCCGGACGTCCTCGCCGGGCGCTTCGCGACGGTCTCACGGACACGAGGTCGCGGCCCGGTGGCCGGAAATGAACCCGGTTCAGGGTGCCGGGACCGGTCCCGGGCGCCGGCGGTTAGCGTGGCCGCCATGAACCGGCGCTCGCCCGACTATGTGGAGTCCGACGCTTCGATCAGGGTGCGCGGCCTCCTGTTCTGGCTGCTGAACGTCGCGACGCTCGCGGTCGCCGCGTGGCTGGCGGTCGCCGACCGCTCTCCGTGGCCGCCGCTGACGACGGCCGTGGTCGCGGGACTCGCAGCGTTCCCGTTGGGGCTGCTGGTCTTCTACGCCGCCGCGTCGTGGGGCAACCGCCTCAAGGGCGGCCTGGTCACCGGGGCGTTCAGCGGCTTCCTGGCGTACCAGATGCTCGACTGGGTCGACCCGGACTCGGCGCGCGACGCCTGGGTCGCGGTGGGGCTGTTCACGCTCGCACTGGCCCTGATCAGCTGGTGGGCGGGGCGGGCCGAACGGCGCGCGGAGGCGTCCTGAGCGGGGCGGGTCAGCCGGATCCGCGGCGCGCGGCGGCCTTCTTCGCCGTCTTCTTGGCGGTGCTCTTGCGGGCGGTCTTCTTGGCCGCCTTCTTCGCGGACTTGCGGGCGGCCTTCTTCGCCGGGGCGCGGTCGGGGTCGGCCCGCTCGACCGACTTCTCCAGCGCGTCGACCAGCGAGATCACCTTCGCCAGGCGCTCGGGCTTGGCCTTCGGCGCGGGCTTGCCGGCGCGCTTGGCCTCGATGAGCTCCTCCAGCGCGGCCTGGAAGTCGTCGCTGTACTCCTCGGGCCGCCACTCGCCGGTCTGCGCGTCGATGAGCACCTGTGCGAGCTCCATCTCCTTGGCCGAGAGCGACGCGTCCACGTCGAGGGCGGTCGGGAGCGTGACCTCGTCGGGCCACATCATCGTCTCCAGCACCAGCACGTCGTCGCGCGGGCGCACCGTCGCCAGCGACTCGCGCTGGCGCATCGTGAAGCGAACCAGCGCCACCCGGCCGGCGTCCTCGAGCGCCTGGCACAGCAGGGCGTACGGGCCGGTCTTGCCGTCGCCGGGGCCGAGGTAGTACGTCTTCTCGTAGTAGATCGGGTCGATCTGGTCGCCCGGGACGAACGCGAGGGTCTCGATCTCCCGGCTGCTCGGCTGCGGCAGGCTCGCCATGTCGTCCTCGTCGAAGAGGACGACGCCGCGCTTGGTCTCGACGCCCTTGACGATCTCCTCGCTCGGGACGACCTCGTCCTCGACCTCGCAGCGCTTCTCGTAGCGGATGCGGCCGGCGTCCTCGGCGTGGTACTGGTGCAGGTTGAGGTCGTGCGAGGACGTCGCCGAGTAGACCTTGACCGGGACTCTCACCAGCCCGAACACCAAGGTCGTGTTCAAGATCGACCGCATCGCCATGGACTCAGGATGACACCGGGCCTGGTGAGGCGGGTGTGAAAGATGAATATTCATCGGGCGTCGCCGCTGGTCGCGCACCCGGTCAGGCGCTCCAGTGCGGACGGGGCGGCCGGTCCGGGGACCGGCCGCCCCGGGTGGTCAGCGGGTCGGCGGCACCGGGCGCTGCGGGAGCGCGGTGGCGGCCAGGCCGCCCGGGACGTCCTCGTCAGGGCAGGTCAGGCCCGGCTGTGGGGCGGTGCCTTCGAGGAAGTAGCCGTTCACCGCCTCGGTGACGCACGAGCGGAACCCGTAGGCGGTGTGCTCGTAGCCCTCGTAGGTGATCAGGTGCCCGTCGGCCTGCTCGGACGCGGTGACCGACCACTCGTAGAGCGTGGCGGCGTCGTAGTGGTTGCCGATGAACACGATCGGGGGCGCCGAGCGGTGGACGTCGAGGTCGTCGAATCCGTTGCGGTGCCTGATGTTCGAGCCGAGGCAGGCGGTGACGCTGCCGGCGTACGGCGACCACTCCACGTTCGGGGAGTCGGCGGCCATGTCGGCGGCGATCTGCGCGAACTCCTCGTAGCCGTCGATCTCGTAGCCGAAGTCCTGGCACCAGGCCGGGTAGTACAGGTGCTCGACGAGCTCGGGCGCCTGGCGTCCGGCGGCGAGCGTCCCCGGCAGCGTCTCGCCGTCGCGCATCGCCGCGTACTCGACCGCGATCGAGGGCCACCAGTACTTCGAGGTGGTGTAGAAGGTGTAGAAGCTCGACAGGAAGTAGAAGTCGAGCTGGTCGCCGAAGTACGGGTCGATGAGGTCGCCGGCCCGGGCGCGCGCCTTCAGGTCCGCGTAGAGGGTCTCGACGTCCTCGCCGTACAGCGCGCACTCCGGAGTGGACTCGCACCAGTCCGCGAACTCGCCGAAGGTCTCCTCGACGATCGCGGTCTGGGAGCGCATGAACTCCCAGGTGGAGTCCTCGCTGTGGTCCATGTTGCCGTCCAGGACCATCGTGCGGATGTGGCGCGGGTACTTCTCGGCGTACTGCTGGCCCATGAGCGTGCCGTAGGAGAATCCGAGGAAGTTCAGGTCGCCCTCGCCAAGGGCGCGGCGGATGCGCTCCATGTCCTCGACGGTCTCGAGGTTGGAGACGCGGTCGAACAGGCGGCCGCTGTGCTCGCGGCAGTCGGCCGTCAGCGCGGCGTTCGCCGCGAGCAGGTCCTCGTACTGGGCCTCGCTCTCGGGGTACGGCACCGAGAAGGCGTCGATCAGCGCCTCCTCGCTGCACAGCACCTGGGTGGAGGTGTTGACGCCGCGCGGGTCGAAGCCGATGAGGTCGTAGCGCTCCGCGACCTCGCCGTCGAGGAGGTTGCCCGACTTGACGAAGTCGACGCCCGAGCCGCCGGGGCCGCCCGGGTTCATCAGGATCGAGCCGAGGCGCTCGTCGGGGTCGGTCGCCTGGCGGCGGGCCAGGCCGATCTCGATCTTCTCGCCCCAGGGGCGGTTGTAGTCGAGGGGCACTTCGATGCTCGCGCATTCGACGCCTTCGGCGGGGTCGACGTCAGGGCAGGGCGCCCAGTCGATGCCGCGGCCGTGCCCGGCGGCGGCCGCCTGGGGTCCGGCGGCGACGAGGGTCGCGGTGAGGAGCGCCGACGCCGCGGCGGCGGCGAGGGCGCGTGGGGTGACTCGCATACTGGATTCCGTCCAGTCGAAGGGAACCCGGACACATCTGGGGGTCCAGTCCAGGTGTTCAGTTCCACTCGCGATTCTATGCGAGGACGGCTCGGCCCGGGGTCCCCGGCGGCGGCCGCACCGCGTCCGCCGGGCCCCGCACCGCACGGCGTCTCCGACCGCGACACCGCTGTGCGGACCCGGTCCGCCGCCGGACGCCATGTCCCTTCAAGCGGGGTGCTCCGGCCGACTCGCGGCCCCGACCTGCGATTAAACCGTCGCCAATCGGCGGCTAAACGAACCCGGGCAGGCTGAGAGGGCGTCGAAGGTGCCCGGTGGGTCCAGGGATATCGGTTCCGAGATGCGCTCGGGCCGGGGCGTTCGCCCCGGCCCGGACTTCACATCGGGAGCACGCTAGGAGTCTGTCCCCACGGTGCGCGCGAAACACGCCAGACGCGAGTTCAGGTGGCCGTTCCTCGCCGCGGCCCTCGCCGCGGCGGTTCTGGCCGCGGTCGCACTGCGCTACGGCCCCTTCGCGACCGACGACGGCGGCAGCGGCGGCGCGGCGACCGCCGAACCACCATCGCCCACTGTGGACTCCTCGTCGGCGCCCGACCCGGAGGAGCTGCGCCTCGCCGCCGAGACCGAGCTCCAGCGCCGGCTCGACGAGGCCCTCACCGAGTACACCGAGGGGCTCGGCGACGCCAACTTCTACGCCTCCGTCGCCGTGGACGACGGCGAGTTCCACCTCTCGCACCACGGCGACGACCAGCACGAGTCCGCCTCGATCGTCAAGACCGAGATCCTCGCCATGATGCTGCTCGAGTACGGCACGGTCGACCAGATCCCCGACTGGGCCATGGCCGCGGCCGAGAAGATGATCCGGGACTCCGACAACGACGCCACCAACGAGATCTTCTTCGGCTGCTGGGACGACCCGCACGCCGAGATCCGGCGGGCCCACGTCGACTTCGGCCTGCACGACACCGAACCCCACGAGGGCGAGCGCTGGGGCCAGACGCTGACCACCGCGAACGACCAGCTGACCATGCTCCGCACCGCGCTCTTCGAGGGGATGCTTACCGCCGAGCAGACCGAGGTGGCCCGCGATCTCATGGGCGACCTCGCCCCCTCGCAGCAATGGGGCGTCGACGCGGCGGCCGCTGACGGCGAGACCGTGTGGATGAAGAACGGCTGGGACACCCGCGAAGCGGTCGACGGCGAATGGGTGGTCAACTCGATCGGCGTCATCGCCGGCGACACCGACCGTCCGATCACGATCGCGGTCCTCACCGGCGGCTCGGTCTCCCATGAGGAGGGCATCGAGCGCGTCGAGGACCTCGCGCGCACCGCCCGCGACATCATCGACGCAGGCCCCGCCCTGACCGGCCCCTGAGACGAATCCACGTGCGGCCCCGACTTCGACCGGCGCTCCTCCCCCAATCCCGGTCCCCCGGAAGGGGAGTCGGGGCGGGGAGGAGAAGACCGCGGGCGGCGTCGGGCGGAATCGCAGGCCGGCCTTGCATGGAGGCGCTGGCCGCCCGAAGGGGACGGTGCGGCAGCGGGAGGCGATTCCTAGGATGTCCGCATGGACCCCACCGACTTCCAGATCGAGCGAGCCCTGATGCGGTCGAGCGCCGCTGAGTTCGCGCTCACGGTCGCCACGTGCCTGGTGATCGTATTGGGCCTGGCCGGCATCGCGGTGGCCGACGGCCGGGCCGTGCTCGTGCTCCTCTGCGCGACGATCACCGCGGCGGCGCTGCTGTTCGGCGCCTCGGCGATGCTCCGGCTGAGCCGCGCGAGGCTGCTCCTGGCTTGGCGCCGCGACTCGCGGTGGGATCCGCCGGATTCCGGCCCGGGCGCCCGTGATCCGGGACCGCGCGGCTCGGAGGGCCCCGGCGGCGTCAGCCGACCGAGCGCTTGACGAGTTCCGTGATCCGCTTCTCGACGGCCGGGGTGATCTCCTTGAGCGCGAACGCGGTCGGCCACATCTCGCCGTCGTCGAGGGCGGCCTCGTCGTTGAACCCGAGCGTCGCGTAGCGGGCCTTGAACTTCTGCGCGCTCTGGAAGAAGCAGACGACCTTGCCGCCCCGGGCATACGCGGGCATCCCATACCAGGTCTTGGGGGTCAGCTCCGGCGCGTGCTCGGTGACGATCGCGTGGAGGCGCTCGGCGAGTGTGCGGTCATCGCCCTCCATCTCGGCGATCTTCTCCAGGACGTCGCGCGTGCCGTCGGCCTTGCTGGACCGCTTGCCGCGGCGCTGCTCCTTCTTCAGCTCCTCGGCGTGGTCCTTCATCGCCGCGCGCTCCTCCTCGGAGAACCCGACCGAGCTCTTGGCGGCGGCGGTCTTGGCGGTCGTCTTGGCGGTGGTCTGCTTCGCGGTCATCACTGGCTCCTCTTGGTTCGATGTGATGATTCGATGCTAGTTTTCGCCGCTGACCTGCGCTTCTCGATTCGTGATCGATGTCAGGAGCCGGGGCCGGGCTCGTCGCCGCGGCGCGCTCGCATGCGATCGAGCAGGTCGCGGTCCTCGGTCATCATCCGGAGCTGGAGACGGAGGAGCCGTTCGAGCACCTCGGGCGAGCCCGCGCGGGCGGTCTCGCGGGCGCGGTCGTAGGCGGCGGTGATCGCCGCCGCGAGGTCGGCCGGCGCGGCGTCCTCGGCGGCGGGGAGGAACTCGACGCCGACCAGTTCGCCCCCGATCGTGACGGTCACGGCCACTTCCCCGCCCTCGGACTCGATCCGGACGCTGGCGGCGTCGATGAGGCTCCGCACGGGGCGGGCCTGCTCGTCGAGCTTGGCCATCTGGTCGCGGAAGCCGCCCATGAAGGCGGCGAAGTCGAACTCGGGGACCGCGTGGTTCCCCGGCTGGGCGGGTCCCGGGGCGTCGTCGGGGGTCTCGTTCACGGTGGCTCCTCGCTCAGGCCGGTGCGCGGGGCGACAGTACCCCAGCGGCCGAACGGGCCTCGACCGGACGGTGGTGAGGCCAGCCCCACCCCGCATGCGGCAGCCTGCGGCAGTGCGCCGCAACGGAACCGTCCGTAGCGTCGGAAGCATGTCCCACACCCCCTCCCCCGCTGCGGCCGACACGGCCGCCGCCCGCCCCGCCGCCTACGCGCTCACGCACGGCGGCCGCCGCTGGCACCGTCCACTCGTGGCACTCGCCGCCGCCGGCGGCGCAGTTGCGCTGTTCTCCCTCGCCGCCATGCCGTTCGACGACCGCACGCTCCTCGGCGAGAGCGTCTGGTCCAAGCCGTTCAAGTTCGGGTTCGCGTTCTTCGCCTACGCCCTCAGCCTCGCATGGCTCCTGTCGCACCTGACGCGGCTGCGGCGCACCGGCTGGGTCGTCGGCACCGGGTTCGCCGTCGTCGGCCTGGTCGACTTCGCGGTGGTCGTCGCGGCCGCCGCGGCCGGGACCTTCAGCCACTTCAACGGCGCCGACACCCCGCTGAACCAGCTGGTGCAGTTCGCGTTCGACTTCGTGCCCGTCCTGTTCCTGACGAGCGCCGCGATCGGGGTCATCGTCCTGTTCCAGCGCGTCGGCGATCGCGCCGTGACCGCCGTGGTCCGGTGGGGGCTGGCGCTGGCGAGCCTCGGCATGCTCGCCGCGATCTTCATCCTCGCCGTCGCCGATCAGCCGGACCGCACGCAGGTCGACGCCAACGGCGACCAGGTCCCGCTCAGCGGCGGCCACGGCGTGGGCGACCCGGACGGCAGCGGCATGTTCCTCACCGGCTGGTCGACCACCGGCGGCGACCTGCGCGTCTCCCACTTCATCGGGCTGCACGGCATCCAGGTCCTCATCGGACTCGCGATGCTGCTGAGCCTGCTCGCCGCGGGCCGGGCCTGGCTCCGCGACGACCGGGTGCGCGCCGGGATCGTCCGCTGGTTCGCGCTCGGCTACTCCGGCGTCTTCGTGACGACGGTGTGGCAGGCGGCGCGCGGTCAGGCGTTCACCGCTCCCGACGCGGCGACCCTCGCCGCGTTCGCCGCCTCCGTTCTCGTTGCCGTCCTTGGCATCGCGGTCACGGTCGCCCGTGCCCGCAGCGCCGCGCGGGTTTAGCCCTCTTCTTCGATGGCCGCGAGCGCGGACGAGAGTTCGCGCAGCACGGCGAGGGCCTCGGCGGCGCGGTCGTCGCCGAGGACCTCGCAGAGCCGGTCCGCGAACGCCGCGTGGGCGGGGTCGATGCGGCGGACCGCGTCGAGGCCCTGCCGCGTGGGGGCGACCAGCTTGGCGCGGCGGTGGGCCGGGTTCGGGCGGTACTCGACCATCCCGTTGGCGGCCAGCAGGTCCGCGATGCGCTGCACGCTCTGGCGCGTGATGCCCATCTCGCGGGCGATGCCGGCCACCGGGAGCGGTGTCTCGAGGACCGCGCCGAGCACCTGCCAGTGCGCGGCCGTCAGGCCGGCCGGCGTCGCGAGCGCGTCGGCCACGTCGAGGAACTGGCCGTTGAGCTTGAAGACGGTGAGCGCCATGCCCGAGAGCAGCTCCTGCCTGGTGCTCACGCGGCCGCGCCCATGAGCTCGTAGAAGCCGGCCGGGTCGTTCCGGCCGTACAGCTTGTACCAGGACGCGAGCACGCCGGGCGTGTAGAGGTCGAGCGCGGTGAAGACCTCGCGGGCGAAGTCGACCGGGGCGGTGCCGGACGCGGTGATGAGGCCGCGGTCGGTGACCGCGGGGGCGTCGCAGTACAGGTCGCCGCCCGTGGAGCCGAACGCCTCGGTGAACTCGCGGGCGTTGCTGGTGTGGCGGCGGTCGTCGAGGAGGCCCGCGGCGGCGAGGCCGCCCGTGGCCCCGCAGATCGCCGCGACCGGCACGCCGGCTTCCAGGAACGCCCTGGCCGCCTTGGCGAACGGCGCGTTGCCGCCCGTGAGCCAGGTGCCGGCGCCGGGGAGGATGAGCATCGCGCTGCCGGCCGGGGTGAGCTCGTCGAGCGCGATGTCGGGAGTGATGCGCAGGCCGCCCATGCTCGTGACGGCGTCGCGGGTCGCCCCGACGGTCACCACCTTGAACCGGCCCGGTTCCCGCTGCCATTCGCCGTTGTTGATGTGCGCGGTCGCGTATCCGACCTCCCAGTCGGCCAGATCGTCGTAGACCGCCATGTGCACGTGCCGAACCATGTTCCCCGCTCCTTCGTGAATCTCTTGACAGCATACTACCAAGTTGACAACATGCTGTCAAATGACATGGAGCGCTGTCCCTGCCGGGTCGAACACCGTGAACCCGTTCGTGATCGCCGACGCGGCCGGGGAGCTGATCGAGTTCCTGACGGCCGCCTTCGAGGCCGAGGCCCGCACGCTCGACGCCGACGGGCTCATCCTGCACGTCGAGCCGTGCGCGGCGTTCCGCCCCGGACTAGGCCCCGGGGCGGAGTCCGGGCACGATCGCCGAGCGGCCGTCCCAGGCGCCGTGCTCGGACAGGGGCCGGAAGCGCATGGTGGTGAACTCGCGGTGGAAGTCGCGCCGGTCGCGTTCGGCCATCGCCTCGTGGTGGAGGCGGGCGGTCGGGCCTTCGCCGCGGCCGAAGACCATGCCGGTCATCGCGCGGGCGCTGGTCCAGACGGAGAACGTGGCGACCGTCCGGACCGGTCGCATCGCGGCGAGCGCGAGCGTGGTCTCGGGGTGGTCGCGGACCTGGCGTTCGACGGGCCGGCCCCAGTGGAGGAAGCGCGGCAGCTCGGGCAGGCGCATGCGGGCGACGGTCACGGCGACGACGGGTTCGGCCGGGTCGGTGCGCGCGGCGGTCTCGGGCAGGTGCGCGAGCTCGCTGAGCGTGCCCCACCGGCGCAGGAACGCGAGCCGCACATGCCATCCCTCGGCGAGCGTCCGGCCGAAGGGCCGCTCGGTGAGGAACGCCGCCAGCGCGTCCTCGTCGGCCCATTCGGCGAACACCGCGAGGTGGCGCACCCGCATCCGCCGCGGCGACACCACCGGCGCGCCGAGCTCCATCCCGGCGAGGACTTCGATGTGGCGCAGCCCGGGCGCAGACGGCGCCCGCAGCAGCGCACCGGCCGCCTGGCCCAGCGGCGCCCGCACGAGATGGAAGGAGTGCATGCCCATAAGTGGAATCAAACCCGAGGAAGCGCCGAAGCGCCAGTGCCGGGTCTGGCCGGGCGGGCCCGTCCACCGGTCACGACGCCACCGCCGCTCGGCGGTCCAGGCGCGCTCCGGTTCGTGGGCGCGGCGGCGCGACCGCTTGATCGACCGGCGAGGTCAGCCGCAGCCCGGGGCGAAGTACTCGGCCGCGGTCGCCTCGACGAAGTCCCAGTCCGCGTCCATCAGGTTCGTCGGGTGCCACACGGCGTCGTAGTCGCATCCGTTCTGCGAGGAGACGCGGAACGGCTGGCCGTCCAGGTCGACCACGAGCGTGAACTGCTCGCCCCCGGCTTCGACGTCGAGTGCGAGCACGAACTCGTACGCGACGCCCCCGCCGTACTCCTCGGCGATGACGAACGTGACGTCCAGCGTCTGCTTGTCGGCCTTGGTGACTTCGATGACCTGGGACTGAAAGTACTTCTGGTCCTCGAGGTAGAGATGGGGCCATTCGCTGTCGTAGACGAAAGGCCCCGGGTCGGGGGCGTTGAGGAGATAAGCCATCTGGTCGACCTCGACCCCGGCGCACGGCGAGGGGATCAGCAGTGGACCGTCGACCGGGTCGGCGACCGTCACCTCCGTCGCCCGGACATTGAGGACGGTGAAGGTCTCGTCGGTCTCGGCGGCCAGGGTGAGCCGTGCGGTGAACGCTTCGTCGGCGGCGCCTCCGCCGGCCATGGCCTGTGCGGCGATCGTGTCGGCGTAGACGGTGAAGTTCCCATCGGTCACGTCGTCTCGGTTCAGCGAGACGGCACTGCCCGGCGGGACGACGACCTCGCTGCACTCGGCACTGACGCCGACGAGTGTGGCTGTGAGGCCGAGCGCCGGTTCAGCTGCGGCGGTGGTCGCCTCCGCCTCGGTGGCCGAAGGGACGGTCGACGACGGGCTCGGTTCTTGGAGCGTTCGCAGATTGCCTATGGCGGTGACACCGGTGTTGAACAGGGTGAGGAGCAGCGTCAGACCGCCGGCGACCGCCGCTGTGATGCCCCAGGCCTTCGCCGGGTGCTTTCTCAGCCAGGACCGGATGCGGCGGCGGCCCGGTGGCGGCGTGCCACCGGTGTGGAACTCGGGGTCGTTGTACAGATCGCTTCGGTGCTGGGGTGTGGCCACGTGCGCTCCAGACGGGACGGCTGATCCACCGGTCCGAGACCATCTGCGTCAGTGACGAACCGATCACGACATTCTATCGATGCTCAGCGTTCCCGGGGTCCTGCGCAGTCGCGCCGGGTCCGGGCCCTGCTCACGCAATGACGACCGGATCGCGGACGCCGATCGCGGGTGGTCAGTCGTCGAGGACCTTTTCGGCTATGTCGCCGAGGGTCCGCAGTTCGGCGGGGGTGAGGCGGTCGATGAGGTGGCGGCGGACCGAGGCGACGTGGCCGGGGGCGGCGTCCTGGATGGCGGTGCGGCCGGCGGCGGTCAGGGCGACCACGGTGCCGCGGGCGTCGTCGGGGTCGTCGTCGCGAGTGACGAGGCCGCGCTGCTCCATCCGGCCGAGGTGGCGCGAGAGGCCGCTGCGGGTCCACAGGAGCCGTTCGCTGAGCTCGCCGACGCGGAGGCGCTGGTCGTGCGGTTCCGACAGGATCGAGAGGACGTCGTAGTCCTGCTCGGAGAGGCCGGCGTCGGCGGCGAGGTCGCGGTTGACGCGGAGGTCGAGGAGGCGGCGCATCCGGCGGTAGCCGAGCCAGGCGCGCATCTCGGCGGCGGTGAGCCAGCGGGGTTCGGTCATGGCTTCACGATAGCCGATAGTTGACATGTAACCGATCTTCGCGCTAGATTTTCGGTTACATGTAACTGATCTTTGGAGTCCTGCCATGACCGCCGCGCCCCGGTTCCTCGTCCTCTGCGCTTCCACCCGCCCCGGCTCGCTCAACCGGCGGCTGGCCGAGACCGCCGCGCACCGGCTGGAGTCCGAGGGCGCCGAGGTGCGGCTCGTCGACCTGGACGACTACGCGGTGCCGCTCTACCGGGGCGGAATCGAGCTGGTCGACGGCATCGCCGAGGGCGCCCGGCGGTTCGCCGCCGACCTGGAGCGGCACGACGGCCTCGTCCTCGTCTCCCCCGAGTACAACCACTCGATGCCCGGCGCGCTCAAGAACCTCCTCGACTGGGTCTCGCGCATCAAGCCGTGGCCGACCTCGGAGGTGCCCGCCCTGCTCATGTCGGCCTCCCCCGGCGCCCTCGGCGGGGCCCGCGGCCTGGCGGCACTCAGGATCACGTTGGCGAGCAACGGCATGCACGTGCTCGACACCGAGTTCGCCCTCCCCGCCGCCGACCGCGCGCTCACCGGGCACGGCTTCGCCGAGCCCGAGGAGGACGACCGCCTCGACGCGGCGGTGAAGGCCCTCCTCGCCGCGGTGTGACCTGAAGCGCGGCCGCGGTCGCGCCGCCGCCCGGGCGCTGTCAGGGCCCGCGGCGGGGCGACACCAGGCCGGACTCGTAGGCGGCGATCACGAGTTGGGCGCGGTCGCGGGCGTGGAGTTTCGCCATGGCGCGGTTGACGTGGGTCTTCGCGGTCATGGGGCTGATCGCCATGCGCTCGGCGACGGCGTCGTTCGAGAGCCCTTGGGCCACCAGGACCACCGCTTCGCGCTCGCGGCCGGTCAGCTCGGCGAGGGCGCCGGGGTCCGGCGCCGGGGGCTGGGCGACGTAGCGGGCGATGAGCCTGCGGGTGATCGAGGGGGCGAGGAGGGCGTCGCCGCGGGCGGCCACGCGGACCGCGTGGACGAGGTCCTCGGGCTCGACGTCCTTGACGAGGAAGCCGGTCGCGCCGGCGCGCAGGGCGTCGAGCACGTACTCGTCGAAGCCGTAGTTGGTCAAGACGACCACGCGCACCCGGTCGAGCTCCGGATCGGCGGCGATGCGGCGGGTCGCGGCGATGCCGTCGACGAGCGGCATCCGAATGTCGATGAGCGCCACGTCGGGCCGCAGCTCCCGGGCGAGCGCGAGGCCGCGCTCGCCGTTGCCGGCCTCGGCCACGACCTCGATGTCGGGCTCGAGTTCGAGGAGCGCGCGGAAGCCGCTGCGCATGAGCGGCTGGTCGTCCACGAGGAGCACGCGGATCATGCGGACCGCTCCACGGGCAGGTCCGCGGCGACCCGGAAGCCGCCGCCGTCCCGCGGGCCCGCGTCGAGGCGGCCGCCGAGGGCCGCGACGCGTTCGCGCATGCCGATCAGGCCCATGCCGGGCGCGGGGACGAGACCGGGGGCGGCGCGCCCGTCGTCCTCGATCCGGATCGCGAGGAGGTCCGGCCGGTATCCGATGTCGACGGAGGCGCCGGACGCGCCGGCGTGGCGGGCGGTGTTGGTGAGCGCCTCCTGGACGATGCGGTAGGCGGTGCGGCCCAACGCTTCCGGGACGGCGAAGCGGTCGCCGTCGACGGTCAGCACGGCGTCCAGGCCCATCGCGCGGGCCCGCTCGACCAGCTCGGGGAGGTCGTCGATGCCGCGGGGCGGGCTCGTGTCGTCGTCGCGGAGCGCCTCCAGGGTCGCGCGCAGTTCGCGGCTCGCCTCGCGGCCGGCCGTCTGGATCGCCAGCAGCGCGTCGGAGACCGGCTCGCCGGACCGGCGGGCGAGGTGGACGGCGACCTCGGCCTGGACCTTGATGACCGAGATCTGGTGGGTGAGCGAGTCGTGGAGCTCCCGGGCGATGTGGAGCCGCTCCTCGTCGGCGCGGTGCCGGGCGGCCTCCTCGCGGGTGCGCTCGGCCTCGTCGGCGCGCCGCTCGGCCTGCCGCAGCGCCTCCCCCGCCGCGGCCGCGGCGACCAGCCACGCGATCTGCATCGCGTCGCGGCCCTGCGCGAGCGCCGCGGCGAGGTCGTCCACACCGGAGGCCATGGCCGCCAAGGGGAGTGCGGCGATCATCCCGACGGCGGCCGCGACCGCGGCGAGGCGGCGCCCTTCACGGAACGCGGCGTAGACGGCGAACAGGAAGGCGACGGCGGCGACGTCGAACCCGAGCGCCTGGTAGCCGGCGGCGCACAGCCCGGTCGCGGCCAGGACCCGCACCGGCGCCCGCCGCCCCGCGTACAGGACCAGGCCGCTCGCCGCGAGCAGCGCGTACGCGACGGCGCCGAGTCCGGTCGCGCCGTGGCCGCCCGCCCAGGCGGTGCCGGTGAGCAGGAGCGCCACCCCGGCGGGGACCGCCCAGTCCCGGGCCGCGGACGCCGCGACCGCCCTTCGCATTCCCATGCCGCGAACTCTAACGAGATCGCGGCGCGTGCGACAGCGCCGAGCGGCCGAATCGCCGCCTACTGCGGACGCGGTAGTCCGGGCCGGACCTGCCGCGTCCGCAGCAGGCGGGCACCGCGGGCGCGGCAGCGCGAAAAGCCGCCTCCGGACGGACGTGGAGCGGCCCCGCGGCGGCGACGATCGGAGCGGAACCGCAACTCACGAACGGAGACCACGCCATGTCCGCACCCCGAGCCTCGCTCACACCGCTCACCGTGCTCGCCGGGGCCGCAGCGCTCGTGCTGCTCACGGCCGCACCCGCTGCCGCAGCCGACACGCTGGCCGCCTACGACATCCAGGACCGGGGGCCCTCGATCGCGGCCGACCTGGTAGCGCTCCTCAGCGTCGGCTCCGGCGCGCTCGCCTTGCGGCGCAGCAGGAACCGCGGCGCCGGACGCATCGCCGCGCTGGTGGCGCTCGCAACGGCGGCGGTCGCCATCGCGATCGCAGCTGTGGCCCTGGCGATCGCCGACGGCGGCCCCGGCACCGGGAACGGCGTCGTCGGGTCGGCCCTCGCGATCCTCCTCGGCCTCGGTGGCCTCGCGCTGGGCGCGGCGGCCTGGAAGCGGTCGAAGCGGACCGCGGTCCAGGGCGGCTAGGGCGTGTCTCATGACCCGGGCGAGGCCGCATCGGAGTCCAGGTGTTCGCCAGCCAGGCGCCTGGTCACCGGGGCGGCAACCGGGCCGGTTCGGCAACGCGGCGAGCGGACGAACGGACCGGATGCGGACCGCCCGGGTCATGGGACACGCCTTGGGCCTGGTCCGGTTCCGGTGTTCCCTATAGGAGCGCCGGAACCGGTCCGGCGGGATGCGGCGTCCGGTGGGAGGGTCCGCTCAGGCGGGGGTCTTCTGCGTGAGGGCGCAGCGCCAGGAGTCGCCGCTGCGGACCCACAGGTCGCTGATCCACTCGTCGGTCGCGTACGGCTCGCCTTCCCAGGAGCCGGTGCTGCGGCGGCGGGCCGTCACCAGGAGCGCGTCGCCCGCGGCGAGCGTGCGTTCGGGGCCGGCCGCGGCCATGGAGTGGTGCGCGAGCCGGCCCGAGGCGATCCACGCGGTCAGCTCGGCCTTGGTCACCATGCCGTCGGGTCCGACGTAGACCCAGTCGTCGGCCAGGAACCCGGCGATCTCGTCGGCGTCGTTGCGGACCAGGGCCGCGTCGAAGGCGACGGCCACGGCGCCGACCTCGGATTCGATGGACATGCCGCCTCCAGCGGGTTCGGGGACCCTCCGAGTCTGGCACCGCCCACCGACATCGCGGTCACGGCGCGAGGCCGACGCCGGTGTGCGCCGCGAGGGACCGGAGCAGTTCGTCCTGGAAGCGCTCGTCGTGGACGGCCGGATGCGTGCCCTGGAGGCGCTGGTGGAACCAGTACCCGCCGCTCGCAAGCGCTTCGGGGCCGTCCGATGTGGCCAGCCAGACCTGGGTGACGTGGGCCAGGTCGAGGTCGTCGGGCGCTCCCGCGCCGCCCATGCGGGTGGGCACCCAGCCGGGGTCGACGGCGTGGGCGATCGTGTCGGGCCAGCGCCGTGCGACCGCGGCCGTGAAGGCGGTGAGGAACAGCTTGCTGTCCGAGTACGAGCCGGTCGATCTGGTTCCGGCCCAGTCGATCCCGGCCAGGTCGGCTCGGCCGCCGCGGTGCATGCCGCTGCTGAGGTAGATCAGCCGCGCGGGCCGCTCCACGGCGGCGGTGAGCAGGTAGGGCGCGACGACGTTGACCGGCAGGACGGTGCGGCCGGTCATGGTGGCCGCGTTGTGGATCACGGCGTCGAAGCGGCCCAGGCGGTTCGCCTGTTCGGCGAGGTCGCGGACCTCCTCGATGCGGGCGAGGTCGCCGACGACGACCTCTGCGCCGCGATCGGTGAGGTCGCGGACGGCCTGGAGCCGGGCCGCGGTGCGGGCGTGCACGGCGACTTGGTGGCCGTCGTCGAGGAGCTGCGCCGCGGTGGCCTTGCCGATGCCGTCGGTCGAGCCGGTGATGAGGATGCGTGCGATGGCGGGACTCCGGTTCCTGTCTCGGGTGTCGGGTCCACCTTCCCATTCGCGGAGCCGGTCCTTCAGGCCGCGTTGGTATTCAACTCATCGGTTGACAACGAGGGCGCGCGGCGCTACGGTCGTGTGCAACCGATGAGTTGAGGACGAGTGGTGGACGAGAGCACGCAGCGGCTCGACCGGGTGTTCGCGGCGCTGGCCGATCCGACCCGGCGCGGGCTCGTGGCCCGGCTGGCCGTCTCGGACGCGTCCGTGGGCGAGCTGGCCGAGCCCTACGACGTGAGCTTCCAGGCGATCTCGAAGCACGTCAAGGTGCTCGAGGAGGCCGGCCTGGTGACCCGCAGCAGGGACGCGCAGCGCCGGCCGGTCCACTTGAACACGGAGGCGCTCGGCCTGATGACGACGTGGATCGAGCGCTACCGGCGCGAGGCCGAGGAGCGCTACCGCCGCCTCGACGACCTGCTGGCCGCGACGGCCGGGGACGGCGAGGCGCGCCGCCCCGAGGAGAAGGAGACGCCATGACCGGGCACGAGACGGCGATCGAGGCCGGTACCGAACTGCCGACGATCGCGATCATCCGCGAGTTCGACGCGCCGCCCGAGCGGGTCTTCCGCGCCCACGTCGACCCCGACCTCTTCGCGCGCTGGATCGGCCCGCGCTCGATGACCACGAGGATCGTGCGCTGGGACGCCCGCACCGGCGGCGAGTGGGCCTTCGCCAGCGACCGCAGCGGCGAGGAGGTCGCGGCGTTCTTCGGCAGCTTCCACGAGGTGCGGCCGAACGAGCGGATCGTGCGGACCTTCACCTACACCGGCGACCCAGACCGCACCGCGCTCGAGACGTTGACCTTCGAGGCGGTCGAGGGCGGGCGCACCCGGCTGCGCGCCGTCAGTCTCGCGCAGGACTTCGCGACCCGCGACGGGATGCTCGCCGGCGGCATGGAGACCGGGGTCGGCGAGGGCTTCGGCAAGCTCGACGAGCTCCTTGTCGAGAACGAGGTCCCCGACGACCCGTCCGGCCGGCACCGCCATGACGCCGCGCGGTTCACCGCCCTGGTCGAGTCCGCGACGGCCGCGGACTGGACGCGGCCCAGCCCGGTCGCCGGGTGGACCGCACTCGATGTGGTGAAGCACCTGGTCGAGTGGCCCCGCGACTTCCTCAAGGGCGCCGGGATCGAACTGGAGCCTCTCGACGTCGAGGCCGACCCGGCCGCCGCCTGGCGGCGGCACGTGCGCGAGATCCAGGCGATCGTGGACGACCCCGCCGGGCGGGTGCTCAGCAACCCGCACACCGGCGACACGCCCGTGGACGAGGCGATCGACCGGTTCTACACGGCCGACGTCTGGATGCACTCCTGGGACCTGGCGAAAGCGCTCGGCCGCGAGCCGGACCTCGGACGCGAACGCTGCAAGGCCGCGCTCGCGGCCATGCAGCCGATCGAGCGGATGCTGCGCGACAGCGGCCAGTTCGGCCCGGCCGTGCCGGTGCCCGACGACGCCTCGCCGCAGGACCGGCTGGCGGCCTTCATCGGCCGCGACCCGGCGTGGACGCCCGAGGGCTGAACACCCAGCCCAGCGCGGTCGTCCGCGTCAGTCGGCTCGGGCGCCTTCGAGGACCGCCCGGCCGCTGCGCAGGAACGAGGCCGAGATGCGGGCCGGTTCGTCGAGGTAGCCGGCGACCATGACGCCGTCGCGCAGGAGCATGAGGTCGTCGGCGACCTCCGCGGCGCGGTCGGGGCCGAGCGGGGCGGCCAGGGAGGCGAAGGCGGACTTGGTCCAGCGGCGGTGCGCGTCCACGGTGCGCCGCACCGGGGTGTCCGGATCGGGGTACTCGGCGGCGGCGTTGATGAACGGGCAGCCGCGGAAGCCGGGGGCGCAGGCGAGCAGGCCGATCTGCTCGGCCATGAGGCGCAGCACCGCTTCGGGGTCGCCGCCCCCCTGCTCGATCGCCGCGCCGAGCCCTTCGCGCTCCAGCAGGGCGCGGCCCTCCAGGTACGCCACCACGAGTTCGTCCTTGCTCTTGAAGTGGCGGTAGAACGTGACCTTCGTCGTGCCGGCGGCCTCGATGACCTTGTCGACGCTCACCGCGCGCAGGCCGTCGGCGTAGAACAGCCGGGTCGCGGCCTCAGTCAGGCGGTCGCGCATCGAGGTCTTCACGGTCGCGATCATACGTCTCCTCCCCTCCGGCGGGCGATGGCCGGGATTGACGGTGCGACGCCCTCCATGTAGAGTGACTAGTCAGTCTACCTTGTTCGAAGGACACCGCCATGACCGCTGACCTCACCGCCCGTCCGACCGGGCTCGCCACCGCGCTCCGCAACCTGTACTACGTCCGCTTCGGCTTCGCCGCCGCCTGGGCGGGCCTGCTCGCCACGACCGGCGCCGAGCTCGGCCCGCTCGCCGTCACCCTGCTCGTGGTCTACCCGCTGTTCGACGTGGCCGCGGCCGTCGTCGACTTCCGGTCCTCCCGGGAGGACCGGCCCGCGGCCGGCCTGTACGCGAACATGGCGCTGAGCCTGCTCGCCGCGGCCGGCCTGGCCGCCGCGGCGACGGCCGGGCTCCCCGCGGTGCTCCGCGTCTGGGGCGCCTGGGCGATCACCGCCGGGATCGTGCAGCTCGCCGTCGCGATCGGGCGACGCCGGCTCGGCGGCCAGTGGCCGCAGATCCTCAGCGGCGGCCTATCGACGGTCGCCGGCACGGCCTTCATCCTCCAGGCGGGCACGGACGCGGCCTCGCTGACCAGCCTCGCCGGGTACGCCGCCGTCGGCGGCGTCTTCTTCCTCGTCTCGGCGCTGCGTCTCCACCGCGCCGCAAGGAGCGCTCGAACCTGAGTCACGCTCGCCAGGCCCCGCCTCCCGCGCGCCGGAGGCGGGGCCTCCGTGCCTCCCGGAGGCGCGGCCCCGTGCCTCCGGCCGCGTTAGAGTCCGTGTCAGGGCGCGGAAGTCCGCGCCGCGGAAGGAGATCGGTATGGCTCAGGACGAGCGGGAGCGGGTCGTGGTCGGCGTCGACGGGTCGGCGGCCTCGATCCGGGCCCTGCGGTGGGCGATGCGGTACGCGGAGCGGACCGGCGCGTCGATCGACGCGGTGCACGTGTGGCAGGTGCCGACCGCGTACGGGAGCCCGGTGGAGCCGGTGCCGGGCGAGGACTTCGCCGAGACGGGCCAGCGCGCCCTGAACGGCACGGTGGACCAGGAGCTGGGCGACCGGAAGGACCTGGAGATCCGCCGGATCGCCCAGGGCGGGCACCCGGCGGAGGTGCTGGTCGAGCGCTCGAAGGAGGCCGACCTGCTGGTGGTCGGCAGCCGCGGCCAGGGCGGTCTCAAGGGCGCGCTCATCGGGTCGGTGAGCCAGCGGTGCGTCACGCACGCGGCCTGCCCGGTGGTGGTGATCCGCGCCGAGGACTGACCCGAGGCCCGGCGCTGCGGCTCACTCGCCGCGGTAGATGAGGACCGGGCAGCGGGCGTGGGTGACGCAGTACTGGCTGACCGAGCCGAGGACGGCGCCGACGAAGCCGCCGTGGCCGCGCGAGCCGACCACGAGCAGGGTCGCGTCGGCGGCGGCCTCGAGCAGCACCTTCGCCGCGTGCCCCTCCTGGACGATGCGCTCGACGGTCACCTGCGGCCGGGCGGCGGCGGCCTCGCGGACGGTCCGTTCGAGGGTGTCGCGGGCCGACTCGGCGAACTCGGCCGCGGGCAGCACCATCGCGGCGGCGCCGTAGTTCGCGGGGACCTGCCATGCCTGGACGGCCGTCACCGGCAGGTCCATCGCGGCCGCGTACGCGAGCGCCCACTCCAGCGCCCCGCGCGAGGAGTCCGATCCGTCGATGCCGACGACGACGCGCCCGCGCCGCTCGGGGTTCGTCCGCTCGCTGTCCGGCATCGCCGGCTCCTTCCTCTCAGCGCGCCCCGCGGGCCGGGGCCGGAGGTCCGACCGGGCGTCGGCGATCGCGGCTCGCGTTCACGGTCCGACCGTAACAGCCGGGGCGAGCGCCGCCGGTCGGAATCGGGCGAGGACGGATCTGTGACGGGAGGTGGTGTAGTGCTCGGGTGGTCCGGGCCGCCCGGCGCGGGCCCGGCCCGAACCGGTTCCCTCGCCTCGGAGACGACGCCATGCAGCCCTTGTCCCCCACCGATCCCGACCGCATCGGCCCCTACCGGGTCTTCGCCGAGCTGGGGCGCGGCGCGATGGGGCGGGTGCTGCTGGGGGCCGGGCCGGACGGGCGGCTCGTCGCGGTCAAGACGATCCGCGAGTGGCTCGTGGAGGACGAGGAGTTCCTGGCCCGGTTCCGCGAGGAGGTGCGCAAGTCCACGCAGGTCTCGGGGCTGTACACCGCCGCCGTGATCAAGGCCAGGCCGCACGACCCGGTGCCGTGGCTCGCCTCGGAGTTCCTGCGCGGGCCGACGCTGGACGCCGCGGTCAAGGCGGGCGGCCCGCTGCCGGAGGAGTCGGCGCTGCGGCTGGCGGCCGGGCTCGCCGCCGCGCTCGAGTCGATCCACGCGGCCGGGGTGATCCACCGGGACCTCAAGCCCGGCAACGTGATCCTGGAGGCGAACGGCCCCAGGGTGATCGACTTCGGGATCGCGCGCGCCGCCGAGGGCTCGGACCTGACGCGCACGGGGGCGCTCATCGGCACGCCCGGGTTCATGTCGCCCGAGCAGACGCGGTCGCAGCCGCTCACGCCCGCCTCCGACGTGTTCTCGCTGGGCTCGGTCCTCGTGCTGGCGTGCACGGGCGCGGGGCCGTTCACCGGCTCGTCCACACTGGACACGATGAACAACGTGGTGCGGGCCGAGCCGGACCTGGACGGCGTGCCCGTGCGGGTGCGCTCGCTCGTGGAGCGGTGCCTGGCGGCCGAGCCCGCCGACCGGCCGTCCCCGGCGGAGCTGCTCGCGCTCATCGGGCCGCTCCCGCCCACCTCGCGGCCGTGGCCCGACCCGGTGGCGGCGCTCGAGGGCGAGCAGCGGCTCGCGATCGCGCGGTTCCTCGACGAGGCCGAGGAGGAGCCCACCCGCGTCGACTTCGGCGGCCCGACCCTGGTCACGGACCCGAACCGGCCCACGTGGGTGCAGTCCCCGCCCCCGGAGCCCGAGCGGACGCCTCCGCCGCCGCGGCCCGGGCCGCCGTCACCGCCGCAACCGGGCCCGGCGTCACCGCCGCGGCCGCCCGTGAGCACCCCGAACCCGGCCGCCGGGGCGGGTTCGGCCGGCGGTTCAGGGGACGGTTCGGGCGCCGGCATCGGCGCGGCGTTCTTCGTCGTCGCCCTCATCATCGCGGCCCTGGTGTGGTACGAGAACCGGGGCGGGGGCGATGACGATGAACCGTCCGACCGGGAGGCGTACGTCGAGGACTGCCGCGACGACGGGTACTCGGCGTCGGACTGCGAGACCTCCTGGTCCAACGACCCGTCCTTCACCTGGACCGGGGAGCTGCACACCGAGTGGGACGAGGAGACCACCCCCTGGGAGGAGGAGACCACCGATTCCGGGCCGAGCCAGTCCGAGGTGTACATCGCCGAGTGCGAAGCCGACGGGTACTCGCAGTCCGAGTGCGAGACCTCCTGGTACAACGACCCGTCGTACACCTGGACCGGGCAGCTCTACGAGGGGCAGAGCCAGTACGAGGTGTACGTGGAGGAGTGCGTGGCCGACGGCTACTCCGAGGCCGACTGCGACGCGTCCTGGTACGAGGACCCCTCGTACACCTGGACCGGCGTCCTCCACTGACCCGTCGCGGGGGAACTCCGGACCTTGCCGCGCGCGGCGCGGATACTGGAGGCCGCGGGTACTGAGGGCGTCGTGGACGCGGACGGAAGGAGACGCGGCGTGGGAACCATCGCCGTCACCGGGGCCACCGGTCAGCTGGGGTCGAGAGTCGCCAGGATGCTCGCCGATCGCGGTGTGGCGCAACGGCTCGTCGTGCGCGACGCCTCGCGCGCGCCGCAGCTGGAGGGCGCCGAGGTCGCGACCGCCTCGTTCGAGGACGAGGACGCGCTGCGCGCCGCGCTGTCCGGAGTGGACACCCTGTTCCTGGTCTCGGCGCACGAGAGCGCCGACCGGATGCCCGAGCACCGCAGCGCGGTGCGCGCCGCCGTGGCGGCCGGGGTCGACCGGGTCGTCTACACCTCCTTCATGGGCGCGTCGCCGCTGGCGACGTTCACGTTCGCGCGCGAGCACTCGCTGACCGAGCAGCTGATCGCCGCGGCGGGCCTGCGGCTGACGGCGCTGCGGAACGCGCTCTACGCCGACGTGCTGCCGCTGTTCGTGCAGGACGGCGAGATCCGCGGCCCGGCCGGGCAGGGCCGGGTCGCCTGGGTCGCGCGCCACGACGTGGCCCGGCTCGCGGTGGAGGTCCTGCTCGACGAGCGGCACGCCGACCGGATCTACGACGTCTCCGGTCCCGAGCCGCTCGACCTGGACGAGTCCGCGCGGATTCTCGGCGAGGTCACCGGGCGCGAGATCACGTACACCGCCGAGACCGACGAGGAGGCCCGCGCCTCGCGCGCGGGCGCCGAGGAGTGGCAGATCGCCGGGTGGGCCGGATCGTACCGGGCCGTCGCCACCGGCGAGACCTCGGTGACCAGCCACACCATCGAGCACGTCACCGGCCGGCGGCCCTGGACGCTGGAGGAGTTCCTGCGGCACGAGCCGGACTCCTGGCGGCACCTGGTCGAGTGAACCGGGGGCTCGGGTTCGCCTGGGGCACGGGCCTGAGCGGCGCGACGGCGGGCACGGCGAGCGCGGCCCAGGCGGCGACGGCGAGCCCGAGACCTGCGAGGACGGCGAACAGGAGTCCGAATCTAGCAGCAGGCGCGGCTCGCTCCGGCCGGCAGCGTCGCGGGCCGGGGCGCGGGCGGACTTTTCCGCCGCGTCCTTCCGCGTACGCCGATGTGAGCCGCGCTAGCGATTTAGCATCGAATGTATGGAAATCAGCGCAGAAGGCACCGTCGTCGAAGCACTCGTCCGCGAAGCCGGGGCCGCGCCGTCGGGACGCGCCGGTCGGACCGTGCACGGCGGCAATGGCCGCATCCTGGGGCAGACCCTCATCGCCCTGAACCGCGGCGCGGTCCTCGACGAGAACCCCAATCCCGCCGAGACCACGTTCCTGGTGATCCGCGGCCGGGTCCGGCTCACCGCGGGCGGCGACGTCCAGGAGGCCGGCCCGTTCGAGCTCATCGCCGTCCCGGACACCCCGGACTACGACCTGGACGTGGTCGAGGACGCCGTCGTCCTCCTCACCGTGGCCCGCCCCTCGGCCTGAGCCGGGCCGAGGTGGTGTCGCGGCGCGCGGCGCGGGGTATCCGGCAGGCACGCACGAAGAGGGGAGCGCGCCATGAACTCGCGACCGATGTCGACCACCGGCCACCACTGGTGGGAGGCGGAACGGCGGCGCACGACCGCCGTCCAGCAGGGACTCAACGCCGTGTCCTGGGTCTTCCTCCTGATCGGTGTCATGGGCTTCGTCCCGCTGCTCACGCCCGGGTTCTCCGGGATCGCGTTCGCCGGGCCGGAGACGACCGCCGAGCTGTTCGGCGTCTTCGAGGTCTCGGTGCTCAGCAACCTGATCCACCTGCTTTTCGGCGTCGTCGGCCTCATCATGTCCTGGATGGCGCGGTTCGCGCGCCGCACGCTCATCGGCGGCGGCGTCTTCTTCGCCGTCCTCGGCCTCTACGGGCTGATCGTGGACGCGGTGAACGCCGGGGACTTCCTGCCCTCGTCGTGGGCCACCGGCCTGCTGCACCTGGGCATGGGCGTCCTCATGATCGTCCTCGGCTTCGTCCTGCACCGGGAGCTCCCCCGGGAGAGCGAGGCGCGGGACGAGGGCGACTTCGGGGAGACGAACCGCGGCGCCGCTCGCTGACCGTCACGACTCGAGGGGCCTGGTTCGCGCGAGCCAGGCCCCGTCCGCGTCCTTGTCGGTGAGGCAGTAGACCAGGCCGACCGGGTCGCGCATGACCTGCCAGTGGCGGTGGCGTCGCAGCGCCCGCGCGCCGGCCGCGACGTGCCGCGCGGTCTCGGCGTCCACGTCGTCGCAGGAGAAGTCCAAGTGCGCCTTGGCCTTCGCGCCGGGCGCGGCGTCGTCGAGGCGCTGGAGGAGGAAGTGGACGGGGAACCCGCGCGGGGGCAGGAGCCGCCGGAACTCGTCCACGTCGGTCGCCGTCTGCGGCCAGCCGGTGAGGGCGCGCCAGAACGCGAGCTCGTCCTCGAAGGCGCCGGGCGGGACGTCGAGGCAGATCTGGTCGGGGCGGCTGCGGCCGCCGGCCCAGCGCGCGGGCGGCGGCGTCGCGGACTGGCCCTCCCGGTGCCGCACGAAGCAGAACGGCGCGCCGGCCGGGGAGGTGAAGACCCGCAGGCCGGGCTGTTCGCTCACCACGGCGGCGCCGAGCTCGCGGGCCCGGGCCGAATCGGCGTCGAGCTCGGTGACGTGGAAGTCGGGGTGGAGGCCGGGCCCGCCGGTGCCGAGCCGCTGCACGCTCAGGCAGGCGTCGCCTTCGGGCGGCTCCAAGGTCGCGAACTCGTCCGCGCGGCCCCACGGCTCGGAGCGGGTCGCCCCGGCCGCCTCGAGCCAGAACGCGGTGCCCGCCTCGAAGTCCGGGGCGGGGAAGTCCAGGAACAGGGTCGCCCAGCGGATCGTCATGGGCGCGGGCCGTTCAGCGGGTGCATCCCGCACGTCTACCCCGACTCGGGCGCTTTAACCGGGAGGCCCGGCACGACCGTCCGCGGCCGCTCGCGTTGCGGCGGTGTCGGACCGCTGCGGCAGGATGGCCGCATGAGACCACAGGATTCGCGGTTCCGTCCCCACTGGTGGGCCACCGGCATGTCGGACCTCGGCGTGGAGGCCCGGCCGGACATCGCCACGTACGGCCAGTACGACTTCGCGCACCTGCCGCCGGTGCCGTTCCCCATGGACGGCGACCTCGCCTGGCTCGCGCCGAGGCCCGAGCACGAGCGCTGGCCGATCGTCGGGAACGCCGCCGAGGCGGTCGGCCCTCTGGCGGCCGCCTGCGCCCGCCGCCGCCTCCCGCTCCCGCCCGCGTTCACGCTGTTCATGGAATCCGAAGCGCTGCAACGGAAAGTGCGGTCCTCCACGGCCTGCTTCATCGACCTCGACACCGCCCCGGTGCCGGTCGAGGGCGGCGGGCACTTCGTGCGGTTCCTCGCCGACCAGCAGGGCTGCCTGTACTGGTACCTGTAC
The DNA here is from genome assembly GCF_003933745.1 of Glycomyces terrestris. GTDB lineage: Bacteria > Actinomycetota > Actinomycetes > Mycobacteriales > Micromonosporaceae > Glycomyces > Glycomyces terrestris. Next base: position 415,378 of record NZ_RSEB01000001.1, read on the forward strand.
CTCACCGAGGACGGCGCGGACCACGCCGTGGTCTGCTCCCCCGACTACTTCGGCTCCGAGGACGCCGCCGTCGCCGAGGACCTGGACGAGGTCAGCTTCAGCGCCGAGTCCTTCGAGACGTTCCTGTGCCGCACCTGGCTGGAGAACGAGATCTGGTTCGCGAGCACCGGGAAGGGCGCGATGCCCGACGTCGGCGCCGAGTACCTCGAACGGTACCGGGACCTGGGCAGTGCCTAGCGGCGCCCGATGGGCTCCTGGGGGTGGAGGCGGGCCGCGTCGGCGGCGGCGAGGCCGGCGAGGTGGCCCTCGTAGTTGGTGATCCGGGTGGAGCGGCCGAACTTCAAGCGCGGGAACAGCTCCGAGGTGCGGGCGTCGACGCGCTCGTCGCGCTGGCGCATCACCGGCACGAGGTCGGTGCCGGTCTCCTCGGCGACCTCGCGGGCGGTGTCGTCCGCGGAGGCGCGCAGCCGCTCCCCGATGCGCATCGCGAAGGAGGCCAGGAACGACTGCCGGAACGAGCGGGTCTGGGACTTGCCGCGCTTGGCCGCGACCGACCCGACCCGCGCCATCGCGGCCGTGGCCTGCACCAGGAGCGAGTGGTAGAGGAGTTCGACCGAGCGCAGGTCGCCGCGGTCGCCGATGAGCGTGGTGAAGCCGCCGTCGGGCCAGTACACCGAGCGGCAGTGGTTCGCGTCGGCGATCTGCGCCAGGAGCTCGGACTTGGGCTGCTCGTAGGGCCGCTCGATGACGACGCGCACGGCCTCGGGCTCGCGCCGCTCCTCCCCCGCCTCGGCGAGCAGCGCCTCGTTGATGCTGTGGCGGGCGATGAGCTCCTGGGCCTTCGCGGTGAACGCCTCGGCCTCGGCGTCCGAGTCCGTGGACTCGGCCTTCGCCAGGAGGGCCCGGATCCGCTCGTACGCGCGGGAGGACTCGGCCACGCCGAGGCGGTGCGCGATCAGCGGCGTGCCCGGGAGCGGCTCGACGCGCGGGATCTTCGGGAGCCCGCCGAGCAGGTCGAGGGCTTCGAGGACGGCGGCCCACAGCACGATCCGGTCCCACCGGCCCAGGCCCGCGGCCGCCTCGGCCACGCCGGCGTCCGAGACGGCGGCGGCGAGCTCGTCGCGGTGGGCGAGCCAGCGGTCGCTCAGCTCCGCCTCGGTGTAGCGGGCGAGCTGGCCGCGCATGAGGACCGCGCCGGCCTGCGCCGCCTCGGCGCTCACGGACTTCTTGAGCGTGCTCGACACCTCGCGCGGCATCCAGCCCCATTCCCAGGCGCGGAGGACCGCGTCGTCGCCGAGCTCGCCGAACACGCGGGCCAGCGCGGCGGGCCAGGCCGTCTCGTTCGAGGCGCCTTCGAGGTCGGAGGCGGCGTCGACCCAGTCGGTGCGGGCACCGCGGGCGCGCTGGAGGGCCCCGAGCACGAGGTAGCGTGCGCGGCCCTCGGGCGGCAGCCCGTTCAGCTCGTCCTGTTCCACCGGTCCCCCCGATTCCGCCGAAGGTCCGAGCGTACCCGCGCCGCGCCCTCCGGGCCCCGTGCGGCGGGCCCGGTGGGCGCGACGTCTCAGCTCATGAGGTCGGTGAACAGGCCGCGGAAGTCGGCGTCGCTGAACTCGGAGGCCATCTGGAGCATGGAGTCGGACGAGTAGATGTAGACGCTGGTGTAGGTGCCGTCGAGGCGGTCGGGGCACGGGTCGCCGATCTCGCGGGCGTAGTCCGCGACGAGCCGGCCGGTGCGCAGCTCGTACGCCTTGACGGTGAACCGGTGCGCGTAGAACACGCCCCAGAACGTGCTGCCGGAGGGCGCGCGGTACATGCACGAGTCCTGGAACTCGCCGACCTCGGCGTCGACGCACACGACGAGCGCGGTGCCGGCCGCGGTGTCGCCGAGCCAGGACTCCGGGAAGTCGCGGCCCTCGGGGCCCCAGGCGCCGGCCAGGCGCATCGGGTTGACCGCGCCGTCGGTGTAGGCGGGGGCGCCCGCGTAGGCGACGGGGCTGTCGCAGTAGGTGCCCGAGTCGAGGACGCCGTCGGCGGCCTGGGCGGCGAGCTCGTGGCCGGGGTGGTCGGTGAGGAATTCGCGGTAGAGGATGCCGGCGCCGGCCTCGTCGCCGGACTGGGTGCGCTCCTGGGCGCAGTCGAAGAGCCGCAGCGGGACCTGGTCGGCGGCGGCCGCGAGGGGCTCGGTGATCTCGGGCGCGTCCCAGGTCTGGGCGGCGATCCAGTCGTCGACCATGTAGCCGCTGCACGGTCCGGTCTCGGCGAGGTCGGCCGTGAACGCCTCGACGGCGGCTCGGACGGCATCGGCCTGGCCGGGATGGTCGTCCAGAGTGGAGGTGAGCTGCGTGAAGCCCTCTTCGACGGCGGTGAGTTCGGGGACGTCGCCTTCGAGGGCCGCCTGGAAGAGGAGTCCGGCGCGCTCGGGGCCGGCGCCGTCCCAGAGGGCGCCGGGGTGGGTGAGGTAGTCCTCCATGGTGTCGGCGCCCTCCGCGGGCGGCTGGTCGAGGGCGGCGAGGAGGAGGGCGCAGGCGTCCCGCTCCTCGGCGGCGCGGAGGACGGCGGGGCCGAAGGCGACGCGGTGGACGGCGTCGAGGCGGTCGATTCCGGCGGTGGCGGCCGCGCAGTCGCCCTCAGCGTGGGCGGCCTGGGCGCCCGCGGCGATCCACCAGGCGTCGAAGCGGAACCAGGTCACGGTGAGCAGGACGAGGGCCGCGGCGGCGACGGCGAAGGCCCGGGTGCGGGGCCCGGGGTCGGCGTCGGCGATGTCGGCGAGGCGCTCGGGGCGGGCGCGGCGGGTGAGCCACCAGGCGTGGAGGATCATCGCCAGGCCCCAGGCCGGGAGCAGGAAGCGCCACAGGGGGTTCTCGGTCTGGACGGCGGCCGACCAGGCCAGGAACCCGGTGCCGGTCAGCGCGAGCGCGCTCAGGATGGGACGGCGCAGGAGCATGTAACCGAGGCCGAGCATGGTGGCGTTGCCGGCGATGGCGGCGACCGGGTCGGCCGCGGGGCGCAGCGGCGCGGGCGGTGGGGGCGGAGGCGGCGAGGCGACCTCCGCGGCGGTCGGGAACGGGTACATGCGGCACTCCTCGGGCGTTTCGGTTCCCCAGTGCAACACGGCCGGCGCGGGACCGGTCCCGCCTCGCGGCGCGGCCGCCACGGCGGGCAGCCCGCCTCGATGTTCCGCTGCGGTGAAGCGGGACAAGGGAATCCGGCGGGCGCGGGAGCGCCGCCGTCCGCGGGGCGATCCGGTCGGGCGGATCGTGTGCGAGTGAACCCGCGGTACGCGGCCGGCCTACGAGCGACGGAATGCGGTCGCCCGCGGGACGATCCGGCCTGACGGATCGCGTAGGAGAGGGAATCGCGCTTCACGCACGGCCAACGGTCGATGGAGGGCGGCCGCCCGCGGCCGGCCTGGCGGATCGCGTAGGAGGGAATTCCGGTTCACGGCCAGCCGGCGGGCGCGGGAGCGCCGTCGCCCGCGGGGCGATCCGGCCGGTCCGCGTGAATGCGCATTGGAATCTTCCCGGCCCTTTCGGGTGGGCCCGGTCAGCGCGCCGTCCCTGTTCAGGCGGTCCGCGGAGTGTCGGTGGTGGATGGGAGCATGGTGGCATGACGACGATCCCCACGGCTCCGGCCGATCTCCTCGCCGACGAGTCCGCGTACCTCGACGCGGTGGCCCGGGCCCGGCAGGCCGCCGACGCCTATTACGGGTCGGGCGAGTCCTCGATGGACGACGACACGTACGACCGGCTGCTGCGCGGGATCACCGCGTTCGAGGTCGAGCACCCCGACCTGGTCGCCGCCGACTCCCCCACGCGCGAGGTCGCCGCGGGGGTGACCTCGGGCGATGTCGAGCACGCGGTGCGGATGCTGAGCCTGGGCAACGTGTTCTCCGAGGAGGACCTGCGGGACTGGGCGGCGAGCCTGGAGCGGCGCCTGGGCGGCCGGCCGGTCGCGGCGTGGGTGGTCGAGCCGAAGCTCGACGGCGTCGCGCTCGCGGCCCGCTACCGGGACGGGAGGCTGGTGCAGCTGGTCACCCGCGGCGACGGGAGCACCGGCGAGGACGTCTCGCACGTCATCGGCGACCTGGTCGGCCTGCCGCGGGAGCTCGCCGAGCCGGTCACGATCGAGGTCCGCGGCGAGGTGCTGATGACCGAGGAGCAGTTCGCGGCGGCGAACGAGGCGCGGGCCGCGCACGGCGGGGCCGTGTTCGCCAACCGCCGCAACGCCTCCAGCGGGTCGCTGCGGGCCAAGGACCGGCCCTACCGGGTGCAGCAGACGTTCTTCGCCTACGACGCGCTCACCGACCCGGCGCACACGAGCGACCCCGGCCTGGCCGAGCTGCCGCACAGCGAGCTCATCGCGCGCCTGGCGGACCTCGGGCTCGGCACCACGCTGGGGACGCCGGTCGGCACGCTGGCGTGCGCCGACCTGGAGGCGGTGCTCGCCCGGATCGAGGCGATCGGGACGATGCGCCCCGACCTCGCGTACGAGCTCGACGGCGCCGTCGTCAAGGCCGACCTGCCCGCCGACCGGGCCGAGGCCGGCACCGGCTCGAGGGTCCCGCACTGGGCCACGGCGTACAAGTACCCTGCGGCGCAGAAGATCACGACCCTCCTGGGGGTCGAGTGGAGTGTGGGCCGCACCGGCGTCATCGCCCCGCGCGCCGTGCTGGAACCGGTCGAGGTCGGCGGCACCACGATCACGTACGCGACGCTCCACAACCCGGCGGACATCCGCCGCCGCGACCTCATGATCGGCGACCAGGTCACCGTCTACCGGGCCGGCGAGGTCATCCCCCGCGTGGAGGGCGCGATGACGACGCTGCGCACCGGCGCGGAGCAGGTGATCGAGTTCCCCGAGGCGTGCCCTCGCTGCGGCGCGGCCATCGACCGCAGCCAGGAGCGGTGGCGGTGCGAGCGCGGCCGCGCCTGCGGGCAGGTGGAGGCGATCCGGTACGCGGTCGCCCGCGACTGCCTCGACATCGAAGGGCTCGGTGAGAAGCTCGTCGTGCAGCTGGTCGAGAAGGGCATGATCGAGGACTTCGCGGACCTCTTCTCGCTCACGCGCGAGCAGCTGCTCGACCTCGACCGCATGGGCGAGGTGAGCGCCGACAAGCTCCTGGCCGCGATCGGCGACGCCCGCAGCCGGCCGCTCAACCGCGTGTTCTGCGCCCTCGGGGTCCTGGGCACCGGCCGGTCCATGTCGCTGCGCATCGCCGGGTACTTCGGGTCGATGGACGCGATCCAGGCCGCCGACGCGGTGGCGCTGGAGCGGGTGGACGGCATCGGCGGCGAGAAGGCCCCGGTCATCGTCGCGGAGGTCGCGGAGCTGGCGCCGGTGATCGCCAAGCTCAAGGCCGCGGGCGTCAACCTCGAGCAGCCCGGCTGGGTGCCGCTGCCGGCCCCTGACGCCGAGCCCGAGGAGAGCGGACTCCCGTTGCACGGCATGGCCGTCGTCGTCACCGGCGGCATGACCGGGCCCTTGGCCGAGCACTCGCGGACCCAGATGAACGAGCTCATCGCCCGCGCGGGCGGCAAGGCGTCGTCGAGCGTCTCCAAGCGCACCGGGCTCGTCGTCGCCGGTGAGAAGGCGGGCTCCAAACTCGACAAGGCGAACGACCTCGGGATCGAGGTCATCACGCCCGAGCAGTTCGCCGAACGCCTCGCCGAGTTCCTGGAGTGAGCTAGCGGTACCAGCCGTAGAAGCAGTTGGTGGGCCCGCCGTCGTAGTAGGCGTACGTCGTCCGCCAGGTGTTGTACGGCGAGTTGCCGGCGTTGATGTTGTTCATGCCGGGCCGCGCGCAGAAGTGGTCGTCGTCGCCGAAGACGTGCTCGACCGTGAGCATCACGTTCGTGGTGCCGCAGTGGTTGTAGTCCTGGGTGCCGTCGCCCTGCCAGCCGCAGGGCGCGGCCGAGGCCGGGGCGGCGAGCGCCAGGCCCGCCGCCGCGGCCAGGACGCCCGCGGCGAGCGCGGTACGGATGATCCTCATTGGATGTTCCCCCTCGTGTCAATGTGGATTGCCGCGAGCAGGCTAGCACTGGGCGTTTCGGGACGAGAGCGGACTTATGGCCGCGCCGGGCGGACGGGCCGAACCGGAATGGCACGAAACCGGGAACAAGCGGAATCCTGTGACGCACGGCATCGGAATCGCCCTGCGCGGGAGGCGAAGCGGACTGCCGTCCGCGGTCGCCGACGGCTCGTTCACCGGGCGCTGCCTGGGGTTTCGCCTGGGCGGGCGCGGTCGTCGACGCTGGCGCCGGAGACCGCTTGAGGGCCGCGGCGAAGCGCGCACCTCCGTCCGCCCGGTTTGCCGGCGCGTTCTAGGGTGCTGAATTGAAAGCACCGAACACTTCTCGACACGAGGCAGGGAGAGAGCGATGAGCGATTTCGACACGACCGGCGACGACTACACCGCCGACGACTACGGCACGACCGACGAGTTCTCCACCGACGACTCGGCCTCGTACACCGACACGTACGGGGACTACACCGCCGAGGCCGAGCTCGACCTCGACGGCGACGGCCTGGAGGAGTCGATCGGCCTGGACACCAACGCCGACGGCATCGACGACACCTTCGACTCGGACTTCAACAACGACGGCTTCATCGAGCAGTCCGTGACCGACGTGGACGCCGACGGCATCGCCGAGTCCGCCATGATCGACACCGACGGCGACGGCGACCTCGACCAGATCCTCACCGACAGCGACGAGGACGGCTGGGCGGACACCGTCGAGTCCGACACGAACAACGACGGCGTCATCGACGAGGTCCAGATCGACTACGACACGGACGGCGTCATCGACGAGGTCCAGTCGTACTAAGCACCTGTTCGACGCGCGGCGGCGCGGCCCGGATCTCCGATCCGCGCCGCGCCGTCGTCATTTCCGGAGGGGTCCGGGCCGCGGACGGTGCGTCAGGTGGAGCGACGCCCGACGGCGACCGGCTCGGGCGCGGCCGCGGGCGCGGGTGCGCGCCGTGCCGTCCTCATTTCCGGAGGAGTCCGGGCCGCGGACGGTGCGTCAGGTGGAGCGACGCCCGACGGCGACCGGCTCGGGCGCGGCCGCGGGCGCGCGCCGTTCCGGCCAGTGCCGCGAGGACAGCAGGCGCAGGCCGTTGAGGCCCACCACGACCGTGGACAGCTCGTGCCCGGCCACGCCGAGGACCATCGGCAGGTGCCCGAAGAGGTCCCACGCGGCGAGCACGACGATCACGGCCGCCGCGAACGCGAGGTTCGCCCACGCGATCCGGCGCGCCCGGCGCGACAGGTCCACGAGCGCGGGCAGGGCGGTGAGCCGGCGGCCGACCAGGACCACGTCCGCGGCCTGGAGCGCCAGGTCGGAGGCGGTGCCGCCCATGGCCGCGCCGACGTGGGAGGCGGCCAGCGCGGGCGCGTCGTTGACGCCGTCGCCGACGTAGAGGGTCCGGGTGCCGGCGAGGCGGTCGGCCTTGTCCCCCGGGAGCAGTGCCGCCTCGACCGCGCCGATGCCGACCGCGGCGGCGACGCGGTCGGCCGCGGCGGCGTGGTCGCCGGTGAGCAGGCGCGGGGCGGTGGCGGTGCGCGCCCGGAGCGACGCGACCGCTTGGGTCGCTTCGGGTCGGACGGTGTCGGTGAGGCCGATGACGCCGATGGCGCGTCCGTCGGCGACGACGACCGCGACGGTGAGGCCCTGGGCGGCGAACTCGGCAGCGGTGCGCTGGGCGGCCTCGTCGTCGCCGAGGAGCACGGGGTGGCCGACCGCGACGTCGGTGCCGTCGACGCGGGCGCGGACGCCGCGCCCGGGGACGGCCGTGAACGCCTCCACGGGCAAGGCCGGGCCGATACCGGCCAGGACGCGGCCGACGGGGTGCTCGCTGCGGGCCTCGGCGGAGGCGACGAGGGCCCGCAGGCGGGCTTCGTCGCCGTGGAGGACGTCGATGCGGGCCACGGCCGGTTCGCCGCTGGTGAGGGTGCCGGTCTTGTCGAAGGCGACCGCGTCGACCTCGGCGAGGCGCTCCATCATGAGGGCGCTCTTGACGAGCACGCCGTGGCGGCCGGCGAGGGCGACGGCGGCCAGGAGCGGGGGCATGGTGGCGAGGACGATCGCGCAGGGGCTGGCGACGATCATGAAGGTCATGGCGCGCAGCAGGACCGGTTCGAACGCGGCGCCGGCCAGGAGCGGGATCGCGATGAGCGCGAGGGTGGCGCCGACGACGGCGAGCGAGTAGGGCTGCTCGACGCGCTCGATGGTCAGCTGGGTCTGGGACTTCGCCTCGGAGGCCTCCTCGACCTGGCGGGCGACGCGGGCCAGGACCGAGTCGGCGCTGGAGCGGTCGACGCGCACTTCGAGCGCGCCGGTGCCGTTGACGGTCCCGGCCAGGACGGCGGAACCGGGGGCCTTGCGGCCGGGCAGGGCCTCGCCGGTGAGCGTGGACTCGTCGACCTCCGACTCCCCCGCGGCGACGGTGCCGTCGGCGGGGACGCGGTCGCCGGGCCGGACCAGCACGAGGTCGCCGGGCAGGAGGTCGGCGGCGTCCACGTGGGTCTCGCGGCCGTCGGCGAGGCGCACGGCCCGCTCGGGCGCGTGTTCGAGCAGGCTCCGCACGGAGTCGGCGGTCCGCTCGGTCAGGACCGCTTCGAGGGCGCCGGAGGTCGCGAAGATGACGATGAGGAGCGCGCCGTCGAACCACTGGCCGATGGCCGCGGCGGCGAGGGCGGCCAGGACCATGAGCAGGTCGACTTCGAAGCGGGGCTTGGCAAGCGCGCTCAGGCCGTCCCAGGCGGGGCCCCAGCCTCCGGCGGCGTAGCAGGCGGCGTAGGCGGCGGTCCAGACCCAGGTCGGGGCGCCGCCGAACTGGGCGGCGGCGCCGACCGCGAAGAGGGCGAGCGCGGCGGCGGCCCAGCGCACGTCGGGCAGGCGGAACATGCTCATGAACATGCGCATGATCTTATCTTCGCAATTACGAAGATAGCAAGGTACGGTAGGCTGGAGCGCATGCACGAGAGCATCCCGGACTTCACGATGCCGGACGACGAGCAGGTCCAGGCGGCCGCCGACGCGCTGCGGATGCTCGCCGACCCCACCCGGCTCAAGCTCATGTGGGCGCTCCTCCAGGGCGAGGAGAACGTGGCGTGCCTGGCGGAGCTCACCGGGGCCCGGCCGACCGCCGTCAGCCAGCACCTCGCCAAGCTCCGCCTGGCCGGCCTCGTCCAGACCCGCCGCGAGGGCACCTTCGTCTACTACTCCGTGACGGCCGACGGGCACCTGCGCCCGCTCGTGGAGCAGGCCCTCGGCCACGCCGCCCACACCGTCCGGCAGCGGGTCTAGCCGACGCGGTTGCGGCGGCCGCCGGTGCGGCCGGTCATGCGCGCGGGGACCGCGGTCTTCGCGCGGTAGAACTTGAGCGGGCTCGAGGAGACGGCCTCCTTGTAGGCGACGGCGGCGCGTCCCTTGAGGTACCAGCGGCTCGGCGTGTCGTCGGGCTTGGTGAACTGGATGACGGCGTCCTTGCGGCCCAAGGAGACCGGCTGGTGGAAGTAGCCGAAGCGGAACGGCCGCGGCTCCTTGCCGCGGAGCAGCCGGGTGATCGACTCGGCGGTGTGGGCGGCCGAGGGGATGCCGGACTGGCAGGTGCCGTGGAGGGTCCCGAAGCCCTGGCGGATCGCGGCGGCGTCGCCGACGGCGAACACCTCCGGGTGGGAGACCGACCGCAGAGTGGCGTCGACGGCGACGCGGCCGGCGTCGTCCACGGCGATCCCGGCCTCGGCCGCGAGCGGCGAGTACGCGACGCCGGTGGTCCACAAGGTCACGTCCGTGGCGAGGCGCTCGCCGCCGGCGAGCTCGACCGCGCCGGGCAGGACCCGGGCGACGGCGGCGCCGGTGCGGACCTCGATCCCCAGCCGCTCCAGGGCCTTCGCGAGGTGGGCGCGGGCCTTCGGGCCCATCATGGCCGCGGGCTCGCCGCGGGAGACGAGCCGCACCCGCAGGCGCGGGCAGGCCTCGGCGGCCTCGGTGGCGGCCTCGACGCCGGTCAGGCCCGCGCCGCACACGGTCAGGACGCCGTCCGCGTGGTCGCGCAGGGCGACGGCGAACTTCGGGTCGTCGATGGTGAAGGCGTGCTCGACGCGCGGCGTGGCCGATCCGATGGCGTACACGAGGTAGTCGTAGGCGAGTTCGCGGCCGTCCTCGAGGAGCACGGCGCGCCGCGCGGTGTCGATGCCGGCCGCGCGGCCCTTCACGAACGCGACGCCGGCGGGCGCGACGATGCCCGGGATCGAGTGGGCGCCGAGGTCCTGCCCGACGGCGGCCTGGTGCTGGCGCAGGCGCTCGTCGAACACGTCGGTCGGGTTGAGCAGGGTCACGCGGGCGGCGTCGGTGCGCCGGGCGATGCCGGTCGCGGCCATCATGCCGGTATAGCCGGCGCCGAGGATCAGGATGTCGTTCATGCCCCAAGGACGGGCGCGGCGGCGCGGACGTGAGGTCGTGTGACAACCGTCACATGTTCAGGGCGCCGAGCTTCTCCGGGTTGGAGATCAGGTGGATCTCCTCCACGACCCCGTCGACCAGGTGCAGCATGATGACCACCACGGCGGTCTTCCCGGAGCGGACGACGATCGCCGGGCCGCCGTTGACCTCGGCGAACTCGACGGCCGGGTCCGCGGGCATGCGGCCCGCGAAGGTGATCAGCGCGCGGGCGACCAGCTCCATGCCGTGGACGGTCTTGCGCGGGGCCGGGGCGAGCCCGCCGCCGTCGCACACGAGGGCGACGTCCGGGGCGAGGATGCCCATGAGGGCGGCCAGGTCGCCGCCCGCGCAGGCGTCCATGAACGAGACCGTGGCGCGCTCGCGGGTGACCGGGTCGGTGTCGTAGCGGCGGCGCTTGGCGTCCACGTGCTCGCGGGCCCGCTTCGCGGTCTGGCGCACCGACTCCTCGCTGCGGTCGAGGATCGCGGCGATCTCGCGGTGCGAGTACCCGAACGCCTCCCGCAGCACGAACACCGCCCGCTCCAGCGGGGACAGGGACTCGAGCACGAGGAGCATCGCCGAGGAGACCGAGTCGGCGAGCGCGAGGTCGTCCGCGGGGTCGCCGCCGGTGGGCACGGGTTCGGGCAGCCACGGGCCGACGTAGGCGACGCGGGCGGCCTGGGCGCTGCGGAGCCGGTCGATCGCGAGGCGGGTGGTGACGGTGACGAGGTACGCGGTCGGGTCCTCGACCTCGGCCGCGTCGACGCGGTGCCATCGCAGCCACGCCTCCTGGACGACGTCCTCGGCGTCGGTCACCGTGCCGAGGACGCGGTACGCGACCGCTTGCAGCAGCCCCCGCCGGTCCTCGAACACGTCCATTCGGCAAGGATATCGGCGCCGCGCCGCCGCCCGCGGGCGGTCAGGTCGCGGTGACGACGGCGGTCGCGAACGACCACGGCGGCAGCTCGATGTCGACGCCGTCGTCGCCCTCGGCGCGCACGCCGACCGGGGTGACCGGGGAGGCGTGGAAGACCTCGCCGTCGTCCGGCCCGGCGCCCGCGAGGAGCGTGACGGCGGCGGTGGCGGGGCCGGGCAGGTCGAGGTGGGCGGTCTTGGCGGTGTCCTCGGCGTTCACCAGGCGGACCACGTACTCGGTGCCGCGCTCGCCCTCGCGTGAGAGCACGCCGGCGACGACGCGCTGCTCGGGGCGCAGGTCCTGCTCGTAGTCGTGGCGGAGCGCGCCGTCGACCCAGACGCGCACGCGGGGGCCGTCGAGCCGGATCTCGACGCGCACGGGCTCGTCGCGGAGGCCGGTCCAGGGCCGCGGCCAGTCGTCGGTGCTGCCGATGCCGTCGTCGCTGCGGGAGACGGACGTGGACCGGTTCTGCCAGCCGCCGATGTGGACGGTGAGCGAGCTGCCGGGCTCCTCGGGGCCGAGGCGCACCTCGACGCCGTCCTCGCCCTCGCCTCGGCGGACGGTGAACGCGAGCGCGCACGCGGCGGGGTCGATCGCGCCGAGGACCACGCCGTCGCCGCCGGCGCTCGTGTTCGCGTCGGGGACCGGGTGCCCGTCGAGCACGATGCCGGTGAACGCGGCCGCGGCCCGCGGCGACTTCAGGACCGCGCTCCCGGCGGGCGGCAGCGCCACCGGCAGCGGTTCGACGCCGTCGAGTTCGACGGCGTGGACGCGCTGTCCGCGTTCGGTTCCGAAGGCCTGCTGCACGTAGTAGGAGGCGCTGGGCCGCACCTCGTCGGCGGTGAAGTACACGAGGTCGGGCTGCCACTGGGAGTGGCCGACGCGGGCGAGCAGCGGCGCGTACGAGGCCAGGCGCACCACGTCGGGCCGCCGCTCCATGGCGACCATGTACGCGGCCTCGGCGAGCGCCGAGCGCACCCTGCTGGACCAGGCGGCGTACTCGCCGAGGTAGACCCGGGGGCCGTCGGGGTCGTAGGCGTTCCAGCGGTCGATGTTCTGGTGGTACCAGCGGGGGTTCTGGTAGCCGTGCTCGTCGACGATCGGGGTGGCGCGCTCGCGGGCGAAGGCCCGGCCGGCCTCGTAGTCCCGGCCGCTCGGGGCGGGGCCGGCGGTGCCGATGGGGGTGATCTCGGGGTGGGCGGCGCGCAGGGCGTCCTCGATGCGGGCGTAGCGGTCCTTGAACTGCTCGGTGATCTCGTCCTCGTTGCCGATGCCGAGGTAGCGCAGGCCGAACGGCTCGGGGTGGCCGAGTTCGGCGCGGCCCCTCCCCCACTTGGTGGCGGGGCCGCCGTTGGCGAACTCGACGAGGTCGAGCACGTCCTGCACGTAGGCGTCCATCTCGGCCTCGGGGACGGCGTGCTGGCCGCCCGGGGAGTTCTGGCAGCACACGCCGGCGGCGACGATGGGGATGGCGGTGGCGCCCACGGCCTCGCAGAGTTCGAAGAACTCCAGGTAGCCGATCTGGCGGGACTGGTGGTAGCGCCAGATGTTGAACGCCTGGACGCGCTCGTGGCGGGGCCCGATCGAGTCCTTCCAGTGGTAGACGTTCGCGAGGCCGTAGCCGTGGGCGAGGCAGCCGCCGGGGAAGCGGATGAAGCTGGGGCGCAGGTCCTTCAGGGCCTGGAGGAGGTCGGGCCGGAAGGTGAGCGGCTCGCCGTCCTCCCCCAGGGGCCGCAGGGAGACGGCGTCGAGGTCGACGACGGCGCCGGCGGGGACGGCCAGGCGCAGTTCGCCGCGGCCGCCGGCGGTGGCTTCGAGGTCGGTCTCGAGGTACTGCCAGTCGCCCTTGCGGACCGCGAGGGTCCCGACGGCGAGGCCGCCGCCGAGCTGCACGTCGATCGCGGTGTCGGTGTCGGACCGGGCGAACAGGCACAGGCGCAGGCGCTCGCCGCGGGCGGCGCCGACGCCGTCCCAGCCGCCGTTGGCGATCGCGGCCGGGCCGGTGAGGCGGGCGTGGCGGGCGTTGTTGCGGTGCAGCGGGGCCGCGGTCCTAACGGCGACCGCCCCTTCGGTGGTCCAGCCGGTCAGGGGGTGGAAGCCCTCGCGCTCGGCGGGGTCGAACTCGAAGTCGCCGTTGCGGATCCGTTCGGCGTTCAGGCCGCCGTCCAGGGCGTCGTTGAGGTCCTCGATGAACAGGCCCCACAGGTCGGGGGCGGCGTCGGCGACCGCGTCGCCGACGCGGACGGTGAATCGCTGGCTCATGTGGGGGGTGCCTCCTCGGCGCGCGACAGCGGCTGTTTATCGGTAAAGTTGTGTCACTGTAACCGCCCGGGTACCGGTCGTGTCAAGCCCTTGCCGGCACGGAATCGCGCGGGATGTCGGAGGCCGGTCGTATGGTCGAGGCCGGATGCGAGGAGAGGAGCGCGATGCGCAGCGTGACCTATTCGATGAACGTCTCACTCGACGGCTACATCGTCGGGCCGGACGGGAGTTTCCAGTGGACGGAGCCCGACGACGAGGTGTTCCGGTCCCACATCGAGGAGGTGCGGCACGTCGGCACGTATGTGATCGGACGGCGGCTGTACGAGACGATGCGCTACTGGGAGACCGTCAATGACGCGGAGCTGAGCGCGGACCAGCGGGTGTGGGCCGACCTGTGGAACCCGCTGCCGAAGGTGGTGTTCTCCCGGACGCTGAGCGAGGTCGGCGACGCCGCCCGCCTCGCCTCCGGGAGCCTGGCCGAGGAGATCGAGCGGCTGCGGGCCGAACCCGGCGAGGGCACGGTCGCGGTCGGCGGCGCCGAGCTCGCGGCGCAGGCCGCCGACCTGGGGCTCATCGACGAGTACATCGTCCGGATCTACCCGGTGCTCGTCGGCGGCGGCGTCCCGTTCTTCGCGCGGAACGAGCGGTTCGTGGGGCTCGAGCTCACCGCGACCCGCACCTTCCCCTCGAATGTGGTGTACCTGCGCTACCGGGTCACGCGCTGACCGGGCGCCCGCGCACCGCCCGCCGCAGGAGCACGCCGATCCGGTGGGTGAGGAAGATGAGCGCGAGCCCGTTGAGGGCGTGCACCAGGAACAGCGACTGGCCGAACAGGGTGCCGGGGACGCTCACCAGGCCCATGCCGTGCTGGAGCAGCACCAGGAACGCGCCCAGCGCGGTCAGCCAGGTGATCGTCGCGCCGACGCGCGCGGCGAGCGCGAGGACGACCGCGGCCGCGTAGCCGTAGAGGAGCACGTCGCCGTTGACGAAGTGCATCCGGAAGCCGGTCTCGAGCCCGCCGCCGTAGCCGACGCCGAAGCCGGCCAGTGCGAACTGGAGGACCAGGAGGACGAGGAGCAGGAGCGTCCACACCCGCAGGATCGCGGTGACCATCGGGTTCATGCCATGACCTCGTTTCGCTGCGCCGCGCGCTGGGCGCGTCTGGCCTCGACGGCCCGCTTGGCGAGGCGGGCGACGACGAGCTGGACCGTGAGGATGCCCAGGCCGTTGGTGGCGTGCAGGGCGATGCCGATGCCGCCGCGCACGCCTTCGGTGCCGAAGCCGTAGGCGAGCGCGCCCTGCATGAAGATCATGAACAGGGAGAGGACGCACAGCAGGACCGCCTTGTAGCCGGGCCGGGCGATGAGCGCGAAGACGACCGACAGCATGAGCCAGAGCATGAGCATGCCGCCGTTGCCGGCGTGGACGATGAAGCGCATGACGCGCTCGTCGCCGGACGTCACCGCGCCCCAGCCGGCGAAGCCGATCTGGAGGACCAGGAGGACGACGACGAACCGCGTCCACCCCAGGAAGAACACCTTCACCGCACACTCCAAGCGCTTCGCCGTTGCATGCGGGCCAGTGTGCCGCCGTCCTCGCGCGCGGGTATCGGCCTGGAGGAGGCAATCGCCCTACCCCGCAGGGGGTACGGGCCGGCCGCGGCGTACCTCCCGCGGGCGAGGGCCCGGACTTTTCGCGGGCGCGGGCCTGGGTATCCGGCGGCGATGAGCGAGGAAGCGGACGGGGCGTGGTTCCCCGGATTCGAGGAGTGGGACGTCGAGGGGCAGCCGGGGGTGGTGCTGCACGGCCGCTCGGGCGGGAGCGGCCCGGCCGTGGTGCTCCTGCACGGGCATCCGCGCACGCACACGACGTGGCACCGGGTGGCCCCGGCGCTCGCGGCCGCGGGGTTCACCGTGGTCTGCCCGGACCTGCGCGGCTACGGGCGGTCCGCGAAGCCCGAGCCGGACGCGGCGCACCTGCGGTACTGCGACCGGGCGATGGCCGCCGACGTGGCGGCGCTGATGACCGCGCTCGGGCACGGGCGGTTCGCGGTCGCGGGGCACGACCGGGGCGCGTACGTGGCGTTCCGGACCGCGATGGACTTCCCCGATCGCGTCGCGGCCCTGGTGGCATGCGACGGGGTGCCGATCCTGGAGGCGCTGGAGCGCACCGACGCGGTGTTCGCGTCCCGGTGGTGGCACTGGTTCTTCTTCGGGTCCTCGCCGCACGCCGAGCGCGTGATCAACGCCGACCCGCTGGCGTGGTACCGGTTCGACGAGTCCTCGATGGGCGCGCGGAACCACGCCGACGCGGTGGCGGCGGTGTCCGATCCGCGCACGGTGCTGGCGATGCTGGAGGACTACCGGGCCGGTCTGACGAGGGACCCCGAGCACGACGCGGCGGACCGGGCCGCGGGCCGGCGGGTGCGGGCGCCGGTGCAGACGGTGTGGTCGTGCTACGACGACACGGCGGCGCTGTACGGGGACCCGGCCGCGGTGTGGGAGCCCTGGTGCGCGGGCCCGGTGCGCTCGGCGGTCGTCGACTCGGGGCACCACATGGCGGAGGAGGCCCCCGGCGAGGTGGCGGCGGCGCTGGAGGCGTTCCTCAAGGAGGTCCTGTGAGGACGGTCAGACGGACTCGTCGCGGAGGGGCGCGAGGGCCGGGCCCTGGAGGACGGCGCCGTCCGTGTCGAAGCGGGAGCCGTGGCAGGGGCACTCCCAGGTCCGCTCGGCGTCGTTGAAGCCGACGACGCAGCCCATGTGGGTGCACGTGGCGGAGCGGGTGTGGAGGTCGCCGGCGTCGTCGCGGTAGACCGCGCGCAGGTGCCCGTCGACGCGGACGACGGCGCCCTGGCCGGGCGCGAGCTCGTCGGGCGAGTGCGCGGGCGCGGGCGTGAGGCGGTCGCCGACGAGGTGGGCCATGACGGTCTTCTGGTTGGACGCGATCGGCCCGGCCTCCTTGGCGAGGTGGAGGCGCGTGGGGTCGAACAGGCCGGCCCAGGCCGGGGGCGTCTCGGTGATGAGGCCGGTGAGGAGCCGCGCGGCGGCGACCCCGTTGCTCATGCCCCAGCCGCCGAACCCGGTGGCGACGAAGAGGCCGTCGCCGCCGGGCATGGGGCCGACGAACGGGACCTTGTCGGGGGTGCCGTTGTCCTGGGCGGCCCACCGGTACGCGAAGTCCTTGGCGCCGAAGCGGTCCGCGGCCCACGCTTCGAGCCGGGCGTACCGCTCGGCGGTGCCGGGGTCGCCGGGGGTGAACTGCTCGCCGGTGACGATGAGGAGCCGCGAGCCCTCCGCGAACGGGGCGGTGCGCACCGAGCGGGTGCCGTCCTCGGAGGTGATGTACATGCCGGCGGGGTCCGCGGTCGCGGGGACCGGCGCGGCCACGACGAGTTCGCGGCGCGGCTTGAGCCGCGAGAAGAGCCGCACCCGGTTCACGGTCGGGTAGTGGGTGGCGATGACGGCCCAGCGGGAGCGCAGCGCGGCGCCGCCTTCGGTCGTGAGGCGCTGCCCGTCGCCGTCGGCTTCGACGTCGACGATCCGGGAGTGCTCGAAGATCCGGCCGCCGCGGGCGAGGAGGTCCTCGGCGACGGCGAGCAGGTAGCGGCGCGGGTGGAACTGGGCCTGGTCCTCGACGCGGACCGCGCCCGCCACCGGGAACGGCAGGCCCGTCTCGACCGTGAACGACGCGTCGAGCCCGGCCTCGCGGGCCGCGTCGGCCTCGGCCTTGAGGGCCGCGACCCCTTCCTCGGACTCGCAGTAGACGAACGACGGCGCGGTCTCGAGGTCGCAGTCGACGCCGAGCTCCTGGACGTCGGCGCGGAGGTGCGCGATCGCCTCGGTCTGCGCCGTCGCGTAGTCGCGCGCCGCGTCGGCGCCGAAGGCGTCCTTGAGGTGCGCGTAGACCTGGTTGTGCTGGGCGGAGAGCTTCGCGGTGGTGTGGCCGGTGACGCCGGCGGCGATCCGGTCGGCCTCGACCACTGCGACCGAGAGGCCCGCGCGGGCCAGGCCGTGCGCGGTGCACAGCCCCGCGATCCCGCCGCCGACGACGGCGACGTCCACTTCGAGGCCGTCGGGCAGCCGCGGGTGCTCGGGGGCCGGGGCCGAGGCCAGCCAGTACGAGGTGAGGTCGGCGTGGTTCGTGTTCATCGTTTCCGGTTACCCGCCCGGCCCGGCCCGTACACGAGGAGGTGCGCCATGCCCGGACCGAAGCGGGCGAACCGGCCCGCATCGGAGCCCGCGCTCCGCGAGACTGGGGGGATGAACGCACCCACGCCGCAGGAGCGGGCCATCCGGCATGTCGCGAGCCTGTCGTCCGGGCCGCCGATCCCGCCGGAGCTGCGCGTGACGCTCAACTTCCATCCGGACCGGTCGCTGGACGGCACCCCGATCCTGGAGGCGGTCGCGGAGGACGGCGTCTACCGCTCGCAGTTCGTCACCGGCATCGGCGACGGCGGCGTGACCGCCGACCCCAGCGGCGACCGGCAGGCGTGGGAGAGCCGCATCTTCGACGGCGCCTACGACGACGCGCCCGACCACGAGCGGCCCGTGTACGGGGCGCTCAACTTCCGGCAGAAGGAGGTCGGCGGCGCGCCCCGGTTCGGGTCCTCGTTCCTGCGTCTCAACGCCGACACGCTGGCGCGCACCACGTTCTGCTACCCGGACAGCTTCCTCGACCCCGACGACTTCGGCGTCGCGGACCGCATGGGCCTCATCGGCACCGCCCTCGGGGACGTCCAGGACGACCTCGACCACTACATCGAGGCGCAGGTCCACGGCCCGGTCCGCATCGACCGCGACGTCGAGGCCCTGGTCCTGGACCCCTGCTACCGGGACACGCCCGTCGAGGCCGCCGCCCGCAAGCTCGGCTGCCCCCTCGAATGGCACCGGGGATTCCGGCTCTCGGTCGCCGAACTCGAACGCCACCATGACTACCGGGGCCGCGAGTACGTCGAGTTGGGCAAGGCGATCGCCGTCGGCGGCGTCCTCGACCCGCGCGTCATCGGCGACGCCGACCGCGGCGGCCGCCACGACGGCGAGGCCCTCAAGCGGGTGTGGCACTGCGTGGCCCGCTTCGGCGCGCCGCGCGACTCCTGACGTGTCGTGGCCGCGCGAGCGGGTACACCTCCGGCGCAAGCGCAACCGAACGGCCAAAGGGGGGCTGATGGGCAGCAGTGGAGAGACCGGGCACGTCACGGGCACGGCTGACAAGGACTACAACATCATCTGGTTCACGGAGGCGTGCCTGAGCAACGCACTCCGGCTGGAGACCTACATCGCCGACGCCGAGCGCGCCGGCGACACCGAACTGGTGGAGTTCTTCCAGCGCGCGCAGGCCGCGAGCCGCAAGGGCGCCGAAGAGGGCAAGGCCCTGCTCGCCCGGCGCCTCGCCGGCTGACCTGAACGCGCGGCGCCCGCGGTCCGGCCGGACCGCGGGCGCTCCGCGTTCAGCCGGACTCCTGCGTCGCGTCGTGCGGCGCGCCGACCGGCTTCGACTCGGGCGACCCGCGCTGGCGCAGGTAGATGCTGAGCACGACGATCGAGACCATCGCCAGGAACTCCGACTGCCAGTTCTGGAGGGTCCGGTTCCAGAAGTCGGCGCTGCCGACGTAGCCGAACCACGTCAGCGGGTCCTGGAACTGCGCCAGGCGCTCGGCGTTGAAGGCACTGCGCCCGGCGATCGACTGCGCGAGCCACGACAACGCGAACAGGACGCCCATGACCACGCCGAGCGAGGTGGAGAAGACCGCGGTTCGCCAGCCGCCGGTGCGGGCCCACTCCGGGGAGTCCGGTTCGGCGTGCTTGCCGACCTTCTGCTGCTCGTCGGACTCGGTGCCGGCGTTCTCCACGAGCTTGGACTCGTTCGAGCCGCGCTGCACGAGCCAGACGGTGGCGAGCACGAACAGGAGGAACTGGAGGTACTCCGACTGCCAGTTCTCGGCGACGTCGACGGCGAAGTCACTGGAGGTCACGTACTCCAGCAACGTCAACTGCCGGCCCGAGTCGGCGAGCTGGCGCTCGTTGAAGGCCGCGCGGCCCGCGAACGCCTGGCCGACCAGGGCGGCGAGGAACAGCAGCCCGAAGCCGATGCTCAAGCCGTTGTCGCGCAGTGCACGTCTCATCCCGTCCTCCTCACCGGTGCATCAGTCCCAGGGCGATGAAGTACGCGAGGCCGGCGAGCGTGACGACCAGGCACAGCGTGAACATGGTCCTCTTCATGCGCTCACCTCGCACTCGTAGGGGCGCTCGCCCTGCGGCTCGCACCCGGCCGCGACGACCTTCCAGCCCTCGTCGAGCTCGGCGAGGAAGAGCACGTCGGTGCCGGTGCGGACCTGCGCGCGGTCGCCCCACACGTCGGTCTCGCCGACCGTCCCGGTCGGCAGGTCGAGGGCGGCGACGGCCTGCTCGCACGTCTGGTCCTCCGAGGAGGCGAGCGCCTGGGCGGTCTCGGGCGCGAGCGCCGCGCAGACCGCGGCCGCGTCGCCGTCGGCGAGCGCGGTCAGGAACGCCTCGGCCGCGGCCGAGGCGTCGTCCGCGCGCTGGGAGCCGCAGGCGGCGAGGGCGCCGCAGCAGACCGCCAGCGCGGCGATCCGATTCCACTTCACGGCGCCATAGTTCCCCGGCCGGTCGGGATCAAACGGCGAGGCAGGGCAGCACGTGCTCGCCGAAGGCGTCGATGAACCGCTCCTGGCCGGGCCCGACCTGGTGGAGGTAGAGCCGCGAGAAGCCGAGGTCGGCGTAGGAGGCGAGCACCTCGGCGTGGCGGCCGAGGTCGGCGCCGATGTGGACGCCGGGTTCGAGGGCGTCGGCCGGGACGTGCGCGCAGGCGGCGTCGAACTGCTCGGGCAGTTCGAGCTCCTGGTTGAGCGCGGCGGGGAGGGCCACGAAGCGCCACTGGGCGAGCGCCTGGGCGCGGGCGCGGTCCTCGTCGGGGTCCCAGGAGAGGTGGACCTGGAGGTGGAGGGGCTTGCCCTCGCCGCCGCCCTCGGTGAACGCGTCGATCACCTTCCGCAGGTGCGCTTCGGGGGCGTTGACGGTGATGAGCCCGTCGGCCCAGGCGGCGACCTCGCGGGCGGTGGCCGGGGAAAGCGCGGCGGCGAACAGCGGCGGCGGCGTCTCGGGGCGGGTGTAGAGGCGGGCGGCGCGCACGGTGACACGGCCGTCGTGGTCGACGGTCTCGCCGTCGAGGAGGCGGCGGATGACGTCGGCGCATTCGGCCAGGCGCGCGTTGCGCTCGGGCTTGCGCGGCCACAGGGCCCCGGTGACGTGCTCGTTGAGGGCCTGGCCGCTGCCGAGGGCCGGGGTGAAGCGGCCGGGGAAGAGCGCTTCGACGGTGGCGATGGCCTGGGCGGTGACCGCGGGGTGGTAGCGGTTGCCGGGGGCGGTCACGATGCCGAAGGGGACGCTGGTGGCGGCCATGGCGGCGCCGAGCCAGGTCCAGGCGTAGGCGGACTCGTCCTGGTCGGCGCTCCAGGGCGCGAAGTGGTCGGAGGAGAGGACCGCGTCGAAGCCGGCGGCCTCGGCCGCGGCGGCGCAGGCGGCGAGGCGCGCGGGCGGGAACTGCTCGTGCGAGGCGTGGTAGCCGATCTCCATGGTGGACACTCCTCACTTGAAGACGTGCGGGCGGGGCCGCAGCCAGCGGTAGCCGTACCCGGCGAGCTTGAGGACCGGCAGGTCGTCCTCCTCGGGCGGGTAGTCGCCGTCGGTGAGGACGTCCACGAGGTCGTCGAGGTCGTCGTCGGGGATGCGGACCTCGACCTCGTCGGCGGAGAGGTTGACGAGCGTGACGACGGTGCCGTCGCGGTCGTCGTCGTGGCGCAGGGCCACCACCGAAGGGCTGCCGGTCTCCAGGACGCGGTGCGTGCCGTAGCCGATCTCGGTGAGCCCCAAGCGGGTCCGCACGAGGTCGCCGACGCGCGCGAGGAGGCCGCCGCCGGGGCTGCGGTGCTGGTCGTACACGTTGACCTCCTCGTAGCCGAAGGGGCCCTCGCGCACGGGCTCGGCGACGAGCCGGTCCTTCGGGGCCGAGGAGAAGCCGCCGTGCTCGTCGGCGGTCCACTGCATGGGGATGCGCACGCTCAGGCGCTCGCGGCGCGAGAGGTCGTCGCCCATGCCGATCTCGTCGCCGTACTGGAGCACGGGGGTGCCCGGCAGCGACAGCAGGAGCGCGTGGGCGGCGGCGATGCGCCGGTGGTCGCCGCCGAGCATGGGGGCGACGCGGCGGCGGATGCCGCGCCCGTAGGCGCGCATGTCCTCGTCGGGGGCGAAGACCTCCATGACCTCCTGGCGCTCGGCTTCGGTGAGGCGTTCGAGGTCGAGCTCGTCGTGGTTGCGCAGCCAGTTCGCGAACTGGCTCTGGCGCGGCGGCTGCGGCTGCTCGGCGAGGGCCCGGTGGACCGGTTCGGCCTCGCCGCGGGCGAGGGCGAGGAAGACGTGGTTGTTGAGCCAGAAGTTGAGGAGCATGGTGAGGCCGTCGCCGTCGAGGAAGTAGTCCCCGTACGCGTCGATGGGGACGTCGACCTCGCCGATGAGCACGGCCTCGGGGTGGCGCAGGGACACGAACTCGCGCATCTCGCGCAGGAAGTCGGCGCCCTCCTCGTACTCCTCGGCCTGGGCGGCCTGGTGGACCATGTAGGGCACGGCGTCCACGCGGAAGCCGGAGACGCCCAGGCGCAGCCAGAACGCCATGACGCGGCGGATCTCGGCGCGCACGGCGGGGTTGGCGGTGTTCAGGTCGGGCTCATGCGAGTAGAACACGTGCCGGTAGTACTGGCCGGCCTCCTCGTCCCACGTCCAGATGGAGTCCTCGACGGTGGGGAACACCGGTTTGAGGCCGTCGTCGCGCGGCTCGTCGGACCAGATGTAGTAGTCGCGGTAGGGCGAGTCGCGGTCCGAGCGGGCCTGCTGGAACCAGGGGTGCTGGTCGGAGGTGTGCTGGACGACCAGGTCGAAGATGACGCGGATGCCGGCCTCCTCGGCCTGCTCCAGCAGCTCGACCACGTCCGGGAGGGTCCCCAGGCGCGGGTCGACCGAGAGGTGGTCGGAGACGTCGTAGCCGCCGTCCTTGAACGGCGAGGGGTAGAACGGCAGGAGCCACAGGCAGGTGGCGCCGAGCCCGCGCAGGTGCTCGAGCCGGTTGGTGATGCCGCGGATGTCCCCCCAGCCGTCGCCGTCGGAGTCGCGGAACATGGCCGGGTCCATCGCGTAGACGACGGCGTTGCGGTACCAGAGCGGATGCATGGCCCTCCTCGTGGGATCGGGTCCGGTTCGGCCCTTGGCAGGTGCCCGCGGGGGCCGCCGGCGAAACTCCGGCGCGGTCCGCGGGGCCCGCGGACCGCCGTCTGGAGTGGAACCGCGGGAAACGGGTAGTTCTCCATTCCCTCGATCAACGGAGAAGGAGGCCCGACATGGGTGACTCAGACGATTATTCGGGACGCGGGCGCGCGCCGGTGCAGATCGTGACGATGGTGATCGCCCTCGTCTTCCTGCTGGTCGGCCTGCTGGGGTTCGTCCCCGGCGTCACGTCCGACTACGACTCGCTCGCGTTCGCGGGGCACCACTCGGAGGCGGCCCTCCTGGGGGTCTTCCAGGTGTCGGTCCTGCACAACCTCGTGCACCTGCTGTTCGGGATCGTGGGCTTCCTCATGGTCCGCACGGTGAGCGGGTCGGTCACGTATCTGCTCGTCGGCGGCGCGATCTACTTCGTGCTGTGGCTCTACGGGCTGTTCATCGACTTCGACTCGGCGGCGAACTTCGTGCCGCTCAACGACGCCGACAACTGGCTCCACCTGGGCCTGGCCGTCGGGATGCTCGCGCTCGGCGCGGTCTTCTCGCGCGGCGCCCGCCGCACCGCCTGACCCGCGGCACGGCGACGCCGCAGGAAGACGCCGCACGACAACGCCGCAAGACCACGCCGCAAGGAGACGCGGCCGGCACCTCATGCCGGCCGCGTCTCCTTGCGCGCTAAGCGCTCTCGTCCGTTTCGAGGCCGACCGCGCGGCGCAGTTCCTCGCGGCAGTCGTCCAGGTCGTGCGAGTCGGGGTCCGCCTTCGCCGTGTGCTCCATGAGGTCGGCGAGGCCGTTCGCAAGCGCGTTCAGCTTGTGCTGGACCGCGGCGTCGTTGCGCGACTCGGTGTTCTGGAGCAGGGCGACCAGCAGGAACGTGATGATCGTCGTCGTGGTGTTGATGATCAGCTGCCAGGTGTCCATGGGCAGCCAGATGATCGAGGGCGCCCAGATCAGCACCAGCAGGATGCAGAGCAGGAAGAACGGCGCCCGGGCGGCGAACTCGGAGGCCTTGGTCGCGAACCGGTCGAACGGGCTGACGTGGTGCGAGACGTCCCGGGGCATGACCGGCTTGCGCGCACCGTGCTTATCGGATTCCATGCCCGCAACTTCCCGGCCGCGTGTGGCCGCAAACATCGGGCCTGCGGGCCCGCCCCGGGTTCCGGACTCCAGGGCGGGGTATGCCTGCGGCCATGACGCGGCATCCGATTCGCGAGGGCGTGGGACGCGACCTGCGCGGGGCCTGGGGCTTCGCGCGCGCCGTCCCGCGCCGCGGCTCGTGGGCGCGCGAGACGGCGATCCAGGCGCTCAAGGCGGGCATGGCGGCGGTCCTGGCGTGGTTCGTGGCGGCGCACCTGCTGCACCTCCCCCAGCCGTACCTGGCGCCGTGGGCGGCGCTGTGCATGGTCCGCCCGACGGTGCGCTGGTCGGTGCTCACGGGCCTGCGGCAGGTGGCCGCTGTCGCGCTCGGCGTGGTGGTCGCGGTGGCGGCGACGGCGCTCATGCCGGGCAAGGAGCTCGCGCTCGCGGTGTGCGTGCCGGTGGCGTTCCTCGTGAGCTACTGGCCGCGCCTGGACGACCAGGGCCAGTACGTGCCGTTCACGGCCCTGTTCATGATCGCGGTCGACAGCGTGGAGGAGCCGTTCGTGCTGTTCCGGCTGGTGGAGACGGCGCTGGGAGCGGCGATCGGGATGGGGGTGAACCTGCTGGTCGCGCCGCCGATCCGGGTGCTCACGGTGGACGCGCGGGCCCGGCGGGACGCGGACGGGGCCGCGGGCCTCATGCGCGAGCTCGCCGGGCGGCTGCGCGCGGGCGAGGCCGACGCCGGGGACGAGTCGTGGTCGGCGCGGGTGCGGCGCCTGGAGGAGCACCTGAGCGGCACCGAGGGCGCGCTCCAGCATGCGCGGGACGGGCTCCGGCTCAACCCGCGCCGGAGCGAGGCGGGGATCAGGAACGCGGTCGAGCGGGCGGGGAGGGCGCTGGAGGTGAACCGGCGGGTCGTGCGGGCGGCGCGGGCGCTCGCGGAGGTGCTCGACGACGTGCGCCGCGATGACACCCCGGACCCGTCGCTCGACCCCGGCTTCCGCAGGGACTGCGCCGAGATGCTGGAGACGGCCGCCGACGCGTGCGAGCGGCGGGTGGCGGCGCTGCTGGGGCCGGAGGACGAGGCGGAGGGCCCGGACCTGTCGGCGGCGTTGGACGCGCTGGAGCACCGGGTCGATCCGACCGGTGGCGACCTCCCGACGACCGAGGCCCAGAGCGCGCTGGTCATGGCGGTGCGGCGGCTTGTGCTGGCGGTCGGGAGCGGGTGAGGCTCAGGCGCTCTTGCGCCGCGCGGCCTTCTTCGCGGCGGTCTTCTTGGCGGCGGTCTTCTTGGCGGTGCGCTTGCGGGCGGCGGTCTGCTTCGCCGCTTGCTTGGCGGGCCGGCGCTTCGGGCCGCCCTGGGCGTCGAGGCTCTGCTGGAGGGCGTCGGCGAGGTCGATGACCTTGGCGGCGGGCTCGGCCCGCTGCTTCTTGGCGGGGGCCTTGCGGCCCTTGGACTTCGCGGCGATGAGGGCTTCGAGGGCCTCGCGGTAGGCGTCGCTGTACTCCTCGGGCCGGAAGTCGTCGGACATCGACTCGATGAGGGTGGCGGCCATGGCCAGCTCCTGCTCGCGCACCTCGCCGGCGGCGCCGGCGAACTCGGGCCGGCGGATCTCGTCGGGCCAGAGCATGGTGTGGACCAGCAGGAGGTCGCCGCGGGGCCGCAGGGCCGCGAGGGTCTCCCTGCGGCGCAGCGTGATGCGGACGATCGCGATCTTGCCGGACTCGGCGAGGGCCTCGCGCAGCAGGACGTACGGCTTGGCGGCGCCCTTGCCGGGCTCGGCGTAGTAGGTCTTCTCGAAGTGGATCGGGTCGATCTGCTCGACCGGGACGAACTCGACGACCTCGGCGGACTTCGAGGAGCTGACGGGCAGGTCGTCCAGGTCGTCCTCGTCGATGAGGACCACCTCGCCCTCGACCTCGACGCCCTTGACGATGTCCTCGGGCGGCACGTCCTTGTCGTCGAGCTCGCACACCTTCCAGTAGCGGATGCGCCCGGCGTCGCTCGCGTGGTACTGGTGGAGCGCCGGGTCGTGGCTGCTGGTCGCGGTGTGCAGCTTGACCGGGATGCTCACGAGTCCGAACGCGATGGTGCCGTTCCAGATCCCCCCTGGCATGGTCACAGCATGCCACCGGGGGCCCGGGCCCGGCGGCGAATGTGTCATCTTCTCGCCTTCCCGGCGGGGCTCGCGCGGCGCCCGCGCAACTGTTTGCCGCCGGTGGTGACCGGGTATCTGGCGCCCATGGCACGGGGGGACAAACTTGGAGAATATCGGGCGAAACGGGACTTGCGGAAGTCCGGTGAGCCCGGGGGCGGGCGCCGCCGCGGCAAGGCCGACCGGTTCGTCGTCCAGCGCCACGAGGCCACCCGGCTCCACTTCGACTTCCGGCTCGAGGTCGATGGCGTGCTCGTCTCGTGGGCGGTGCCGAAGGGCCCCTCGCTCAACCCCGACGACCGGCGCCTCGCCGTCCGCACCGAGGACCACCCGCTCGACTACGCCGAGTTCGAGGGCCTGATCCCCGAACCGGAGTACGGCGCCGGCACGGTGATCGTGTGGGACGCCGGCACCTACCGGAACCTGACCGCGAAGCGCGGCAAGGCGATCGCGATGGCCGACGCGGTCGAGCACGGCCACGTCAAGGTCTACCTCGAAGGCGAGCGGCTCACCGGCGCGTTCGCGCTCTCGCGCATGGGCGACGGCGACTGGATCCTGGTCAAGGTCGACGACGAGGGCGCCGACCGCCGCCGCAAGCCCGCCAAGACCCGCCTCGAATCGGTCCTCACCGGCCGCACCAACCGGGACCTGCGGGCATGAACGGCTTCCGCGAACCGATGCTGGCCTCGCCCACCGAGCGGCGGTTCTCCAGCCCTGACTGGGTGTTCGAGCGCAAGCTCGACGGCATGCGGGCCCTCGCCGTCCGCGACGGCGGCCTGCCGCGGCTGTGGTCGCGCAACGGGCGCCGCATCGACGAGAGCTTCCCCGAGATCGTGGAGGCCCTCACCGAGCTGGGCGGGCCCCGCTTCACCGCCGACGGCGAGATCGTCGCCTTCGACGGGAGGCAGACGAGCTTCGCGCGCCTCCAGGCCCGCATCCACCTCACCGGCGCGGCCCGCATCGCCGCCACCGGCGTCGAGGTCTACTACTACCTGTTCGACCTCCCCTCCTACGGCGGCGAGGACCTGAGCCGGGTGCCGCTGCGCGAGCGCAAGGGCCTGCTGCGGCGGGCCTTCGAGTACCGCGACCCGCTGCGGTACTCCGTCCACCGCAACACCGAGGGCGAGGCGCTGTACGCGGACGCCTGCGCGCGCGGCTGGGAGGGCCTGATCGCCAAGCGCGCCGCCTCGCGCTACCGGAGCGGCCGCTCCCGCGACTGGCTCAAGTTCAAGTGCGTGCGCGACCAGGAGTTCGTCGTCGGCGGCTTCACCGACCCGCAGGGCTCGCGCACCGGCTTCGGGGCGCTCCTGGTCGGCTACCACGACGGGCGCGGCCCGCTGCGCTACGCCGGGAAGGTGGGCACCGGCTACGACGAGCGCACCCTGCGGCTCCTGCGAGCGCGCCTGGACGCCATGGAGCAGGACGCGAGCCCCTTCACCGGCCCGATCCGCGAACCGGGCGCGCACTGGGTGCGGCCCGAGATGGTCGTCCAGGTCGGCTTCACCGAGTGGACCCCGGACGGGCGCCTGCGCCACCCCCGCTACCAGGGCGAGCGCGCCGACAAGCGCGCCGCCGACGTCGCCCGGGAGGCGGTCTGACATGGCGCCCACGCTCCGCATCTCCGGACACGACATCTCACTGTCCAAACTGGACAAAGAACTGTTTCCGGACGACCACGTCAGCAAGGACGACATGCTCGTCCACTACCTGACCGTGGCCGAGGCGATGGTCCCCCACCTGGCCGGGCGGCCCCTGACGCTGCTGCGCTTCCCCGACGGGATCGGCGAGGAGGGGTTCTTCCAGAAGGACGCGCCCG
Source organism: Glycomyces terrestris (assembly GCF_003933745.1). GTDB lineage: Bacteria > Actinomycetota > Actinomycetes > Mycobacteriales > Micromonosporaceae > Glycomyces > Glycomyces terrestris. The sequence continues at coordinate 443,340 of NZ_RSEB01000001.1, forward strand.
CCTACTACCCCGACTGGATCCGCACCGTGGAGGTGCCGCACAAGCGCCGCGAGGGCACCGCCCGGTACGCGGTGTGCGACGACGCCGCCTCGCTGCTGTACCTGGCGAACCTGGCCGCCGTCGAGTTCCACATCTGGACCGCGACCGCCGACCGCATCGACCACCCCGACCGGCTCGTGCTCGACTTGGACCCGCCTCCCGGCGGCGTCCCGACCCCGACGCTCCGCTCGGTCGCCAGGCGCGCCCGCGACCGGTTCGCCGAGCTGGGCCTGACCCCGTACCTCCAGGCCACCGGCGGCCGCGGCTACCACGTCGTGGCGCCGCTCGACCGGTCCCAGGACTACAAGTTCGTGCGCGACCTCGCCGGGGGCCTCGCCGCCTCGCTCGCCGCCGACGACCCGGACCTGCTCACCACCGAGCTGCGCAAGAACAAGCGCGGCGACCGGATCTTCCTCGACGTCAACCGCAACGGCCGCGCCCAGACGTTCATCGCGCCGTATTCGATGCGCGCCCGGCCCGGCGCCGCCGTCGCGACGCCGCTGGAATGGGACGAGCTGAGCCGGTCCAAGCCCGACGGGTACACCCCGGCGTCGCTGCGGCGCCGCCTCGCGCGCCGGGGCGACCCCTGGGCGGACATGGACCGCCACGCCGCCGACGCGGCCGAGGCGCGCGGACGCCTCGCGGCGCTGGAGGGCTGACGGGTACCGGTGCGGCCGTTCGGCAAGCGCTCCTCGCGTTCCGGTCGTACGCTCGGGCGGTGGAGGAGGCGCCGGAGCTCATGCTCGCCACCGCCGGGGCGCTGCCGACGGCGGGCGGCTGGGCGTACGAGTTCAAATGGGACGGCGCGCGCGTCCTGTGCGAGACCGGCGGCGGGCACTGGCGGCTGCGGACCCGGCACGGTGAGGACGTCGCCTGGCGGTTCCCCGAACTCGCCGCGATCGCCTCGATCGGCGACGCGGTCCTCGACGGCGAGCTGGTGGTCTTCACCGACCGCCTCCCGGACCTGGAGGCCACGGTGGCGCGGCTGCGGGCCGGGCCCGAGGAGGTCGAGGGGCTGGCGGCCGCGACGCCGGCCACGGTCCTCGTGTTCGACCTGCTCCGCCGCGACGGCGCCGACCTGCGGGGCGAGCCGTACGTCCACCGGCGCGTCGCCCTCGACGGCCTCGGGCTGACCAGGGAGCGCTGGGCGGTGCCGCCGTGGTCGGACAACCGGATCGCGATGGTCGCCGCCGCGCACGCGCACGGCCTCGACGGCGTCGTGGCCAAGCGGCTGAACAGCCCCTACGTCGGCGGGCCGTCCCGGTTCTGGATCACCGACCGGCACGCGGACACCGTGCCGCGGCCGCGGTTCCTGCGGGCCCGCTTCGACCGGTTCGACTGAGGGACGGCGCGCCGACGCTCGTCCGGGCGGCTTCACCGGACTCGCGGGACTCAGGCCGCGGGCCAGGCGGCCGGGTAGCGCTTGGCGGCCCGGCGGTGCTGACGGCGCAGATCGCGCCGCTCGGCGTCGGTGAGGTGGTCCTCCATGACGATGCCGCGCAGGTGGTCGGTCTCGTGCTGGAGGCAGCGCGCGAGGGTGCCGGTGCCCTTGACGGTGACGGGCTGCCCGAACTGGTCCTGGCCGTGGCAGACCGCGAAGTCGGGGCGCGCGACGGGCAGGTAGGCGCCGGGCAGCGAGAGGCAGCCTTCGAGGCCGGTCTCGTCCACCGGGTCGGCGGCGAGCTCGATGCGCGGATTGCACACCAGGCCCTGGTGGCGGCGGCCGTACGCGTCGTGGCAGTCGTACACGAAGACGGCGAGGTCGACGCCGACCTGCGGCGCGGCCAGCCCCGCGCCCTCGGCGGCGGCGTTGGTCGCGAACATGTCGCACAGCAGGTTCCACAGCTCCGGACCGAACTCGGTCACCGGCGCGCTCGGGCGGTGCAGCACCGGCGTGCCCCACCGGGTGATCGGCCGTGCGGTCCCCGAGGCGAGCAGTTCCTCCAGCGGCATGGGCGGCCTTCCTTTCCGTCGAGCGGGACCATCATAGTCGCCGCTCGCCGGCGGGGTCTGCGAGCGGCGAGTGCCGCCCGGCGACGAAGACGTCGGCGCACAGCAGCGAAGCGGGGGATGCGGCGCTCCAGGCCGAACCCGGCCCGCTTCGGGCACCGGGCCTACCAGGAGGCGGTCAGGGCGGACTGCGCGGCGCGGATCGCCTCGCGGATCTCGGCGGCGAGGCCGTGGCGGCCGTCGTCGCCGAACAGGTCGGTGCGCATGAACGTCAGGTCGCGCACGCGCCCGTACCGGTCCAGGGTGGCGCGGCACAGGCGGCTGGACGAGTACGCCTCGCAGCGGTACGCGTCGCCGCCGCCGCGCCCGGAGCCGATCTCGGGGAAGTCGTCGTGGACGCCCAGCTCCTTCGCGCGGGCCCACCGCTGCTTCTCGGCGGCCACCCACGCGCGGATGACGGCCTTGCCGATCGACCTGCCGCCCAGGCGCTCCGCGCCGCGCAGGAGGTCGAGCGAACGGAGCATGCCGTCGAGGCCGATCGCCAGCGCGACGACGTGCTGCGCGTCGGACCCGGTGAACTCGGGCTCCTCCGGGCCGGCGGCGGCGCCGGCCGGGACGAGGGTCCGCGAGGCGGCGGCGACGACCTGGTCGGCGCGCGAGCGGAAGCCCGGGTGGCGCTTCGCGATCTCGCGGATGACCAGGTGCTGCGCCGTGAGGACCTGGCGGGGGTGGATCCCGCCGCCGGGCCCGCCCTCGGCGCGCACGACCCGCCGCACGCCGCCGGCGTACTGGGGGTGGCGGTCGGCGACCTGGTCGATGAACTCCTCCAGCAGCTCGCGCGAGGGGCGGTGTCCGAAGTGGTGGGCCATCGCCTTCGCGTACACGCGGTTGACGGTGTCGCGGTAGGCGATCCGCTCCCGGTCGGGCAGCGCCCGGTACGCGATGCGGGCATCGCGGGCGCCGGTCTGGATATACGAAACGAGCGCCCCGGGTCCGGGCACTGGTCGGGACATCGGCGTCCTTGCTCTGAACGGGCCGCCTGGAGCGGCGGCGGGCGGGCGGATTGCGCCGAGTGTACGAACCTCCGCCCAGCCCGTCCCGGCCGAACCCCCCGCCCCTCCAGGCGCTCGCGGCTACCGCAGCTCGGCCGCCACGGCCGCCTCGCCGGACGCGTCGAGCGTGAACTCGGCGGTGCGGCCCTCGTGCGTGATCCGGTAGTCGCCGAGGAAGCCGGTCAGGCGCAGGCGCCCGTCGGCGTCGGTGGCGACGGTGGTCGGCGGGGTGCCCCACTCGGTGTTGACGAGGTGGTGGAGGCGCTCGTAGGAGGGCTTGGGGGTGCCGTCGGCGCGCACGAGCCCGCCGGGGGCGCCGAGCCACATGCCGGCGTCGCACATGCCCCAGTAGGTGACGGCCTCGACCGAGGGGTGCGCGAGCAGCGTCCGGTAGTGCCGTTCGATCTCGTCCGCTTGGCGCGCTTCGCCTTCGGGGGTGGAGGGCCAGGAGTCGACCTGGTAGTCGTTGAGGTCCTCGATGTGGGGCGGCATGATCTCGCCGGAGAGGAGGGTCGTCTCGGTGAAGTGGATGGGCAGGCCGTAGCGGGAGAAGCGGTCGAGGATCGCCTCGGTCTTCTCCTCGCCCCAGTAGCCCTGGTGCATGTGGCTCTGGAGGCCGAGCACGTCGATCTTGATCCCGGCTTCGAGGACGCCCTCGATGAGGCATTCGTAGGCCGCGGACATGTCGAAGTCGTTGAGCAGCAGCACGGCGTTCGGGTTCGCCTCGCGGGCGGCGTCGAAGACCAGGCGCACCATGGGGATGCGGCCGATGTCGCGGCACAGGCGGGTGATGCCGTTGTCGTACTTGTCGAAGATCGGCATGATGACGACCTCGTTGATGACGTCCCACATGTCGATGACGCCGGCGAAGTCGCTCGCGTCGCGGAGGATGCGGTCGACCTGGGCGCGGGCGATCTCCTCGTTGTCGAGGTCGAGGAGCCAGTCGGCGGTGACGGTGTGCCAGGCGAGGGGGTGGCCCTTGACGGGGTGGCCGCGGTCGGCGAACCACTTGGCGGCTTGGAGGAGGCGCTCGGTGTCGGGCTTGCCGCGCTCGGGTTCGAAGCGGCCCCAGTAGAACGGGAGCGTCGCGAAGTTGAAGACGCCCTCCCACAGCTCGGCGTCGCGCTGGGCCCGCGCGGGGTCGGCGGCGGTGCCGTTGGCGTGGTCGATGAGGTCGAACCCGATGCAGCCGAACAGGAACCGGTGCCTGGTCTGCTCGACGACGACTTCGCGTCCGGCGAGGGGCTCGCCGTCGCGGGTGAGGGTGACGACGGCGTCGGCCGTGCGGTGCGCGAACCGACCGGAAGTTTCAGACATGTGGCGCTACTTTCCATGGAAGTTTCAGAGCCATTTCAGCACCCCGGCGGCCGCGGGTCAAGGGCGCGGCCGTGGCAGGAATGGCACCCGGGATGTCGATCGAGACACTGGATCGACCGCATCGGTTGCGGCCATAGTGGTTCCCATGAACGAGCGCGACGAGAAGCGAGTCTTGAGGAACCGGCGCGGAGGGCTGACATGAGCGCGCCACCGGACGGGCTGCCCGTCTACCGAGTGCTGACCGGCCCCGACGACTCGGCGTTCTGCCGCCGGGTGAGCGAGGCGCTGGCCGCCGGGTACGAGCTGCACGGCGGTCCGGCCGTCACGTTCGACGGCGAGCGGGTCATCGTGGCGCAGGCGGTCCTCTGGCCCGGGCCGCGGGGAAAGCGCGAATAGGCGCGTGCGCCGGCCGCGGCCGGCGCACGCGCCGGACCGTCTACCAGGCGTAGGCCTCGGGGGCGGCGCCGCCGGGGCCGGGGAAGAGCTCGTCGAGGGTGGCGAGGTCCTTCTCGGTGAGCTCGACGTCGAGGGCGGCGACGGCGTCCTCGAGCTGGGACATGACGCGCGGGCCGATGATCGGTCCGGTGACGCCGGGCCGGCTCAGGACCCAGGCGAGGCCGAGGACGGCGGGCGCGATGCCCTTCTCGGCGGCGAGCGCCTCGTAGCCTTCGAGGGCGGGGCGGTGCTGCTCGATGCGCTCGGCCATGTGGGCCCCGGCGCGGCGGCCGGTCGCGGCGGTCTCGCCGAGGACGCCGCCGAGGAGCCCGCCGGCGAGCGGGGACCAGGGGATGACGCCGAGGCCGTACCGCTGCGAGGCGGGGACGACCTCGAGTTCGATGTGGCGGTTGACGAGGCTGTAGATCGACTGCTCGGAGACGAGGCCGTAGCTGCCGCGCCTGGCGGCCTGCTCGTTGGCCTGCGCGATCATCCAGCCAGCGAAGTTCGAGGAGCCGGAGTAGACGACCTTGCCCTGGGCGACGAGGACGTCGATCGCCTCCCAGATCTCCTCCCAGGGGACGGAGCGGTCGACGTGGTGGAACTGGTAGAGGTCGATCCGGTCGGTCTGGAGCCGCCGCAGGGAGGCGTCGACCTGGGCGCGGATGCTGTAGGCGGAGAGGCCGCGGTCGTTGGGGCCCTCCCCCATCGCGCCGTAGACCTTGGTGGCGAGCACGACCTGGTCGCGGGCCTCGGGGCGGGCGGCGAACCAGCGGCCGATGATCTCCTCGGTCCAGCCCTTGCGGTCGCGGCCGTAGACGTTGGCGGTGTCGAAGAAGTTGACGCCGAGTTCGAGCGCGCGGTCCATGATCCGGTGCGCGTCGGCCTCGTCGGTCTCGGGACCGAAGTTCATGGTGCCGAGGACGATGCGCGAGACCTTGACGCCCGCGCGGCCGAGTTGGGTGTATTCCATTGGTCCTCCAGTGGGTCGCTCCCATCGTAGTCGCGCGGAACGCCTGTTCACCCCTCGCGCGGCAGTAGACTGGGGCGGCCCGCAGGCGCGTCGAGAGGAGTCCCGGTGGCATCCGAGGTCGTTGTGGTGCATGCGAACGAGACGCCGCCCGAGTGGTGGGACGCGGCGGTGTTCCTCGCCGGGCCGCTGCCGCGCTCGGCGGCGGTCCCCTCGTGGAACCCGGAGGCGGTGCGGCACCTGCGCGAGCGGTGGCGGCACGACGGCCGACTCGTGGTGTTCACGCCGGAGCTGCGCGAGGGCGTGCTCGCCGACTACACCGGGCAGATCGAGTGGGAGCACCGCGGCCTGCACGACGCGGACGTGATCCTGTTCTGGGTGCCGCGGGACCTGGAGACCATGCCCGCGTTGACGACGAACATCGAGTACGGCGCCTGGTACGACTCGGGGAAGGTGGTCTTCGGGGCGCCCCCGTCGGCGCCGAAGAACGAGTACCTGCGGTACCTGGCGGAGTCGCGCGGGGTGCCGGTCGCCGACCGGCTCGACGCCGCCGCGGGCGCGGCCCTGGATCTGATCGGGGCCGGGGCGCGCCGCGAGGGCGGGGAGCGGTCGGTGCCGCTCCTGGTGTGGCGCACCGAGAGCTTCCAGACCTGGTACGGCGCGCAGCGCGCGGCCGGGAACGTCCTCGAAGGCGCGCGTCTGGAGTGGACGTTCCGGGTCGGGGCGCGCCGGGAGGCGGTCGTGTACTGGGCGGCGCACGTCCAGGTGCGGGTCGCGGCCGAGGACCGGGTGAAGTCGAACGAGGTGGTGATCTCGCGGCCGGACACGGCGCAGGTGCTGCTGTACCGGCCCGGGCCCTCGCTCGACGAGACGGCGGTGGTGCTGGTGCGCGAGTTCCGTTCGCCCGCTTCGACCGCCGACGGGTTCGTGCACGAGCTGCCCGGCGGCAGCAGCCGCGAGGAGTCCGACCCGGCGGCGCAGGCGCTCGCGGAGGTCCGGGAGGAGACGGGGCTGCGCCTGACGGCGGACCGCTTGCGGCCCATCGGGTCCCGTCAGGTGGCGGCCACGATGTCGGGCCACCGGGCGCACCTGTTCGCCGCCGAGGTCACCGAGGCCGAGCTGCGGTGGCTGGCCGAGCAGCGGGGCACCGCGCACGGCGAGGGCGACTCCGAGCGGACCTGGGTCGAGATCGCCACGTGGGGCGAGGTCCGCAAGCGCGGCCTGGCCGACTGGGCGACGCTTGGCATGATCGCGCAGGCGCTCGACCTCGCGCCCTAGCTCAGTCGCAGACGCTCGGGTCGGAGCCGCTGTAGGAGTAGGTGATCGTGACGGTGTCGTCGAAGTCGGCCTCCTGCCCCGCGGCGGGGCTCTGGCCGATGACCTCGCAGTCGTCGTAGTAGGGGCCGAACAGGCCCTCCTGCTCGCCTTCGCGGGCGACCTCGGCGAAGCCGGCGCCGCCGAGGGCCTGAACCGCGTCGGCGGCGGTCATGCCGGCGACGTCGGGGACGGTCCCGGACGTCGGCGCTTCGGACTCCTCAGTGGACGCTTCGCTCGTCTCCTCCTCGGCGGCTTCGGAGGTGGCGGCGGCGTGCGGGGAGCCGGGGGCCTCCTGGCCGCCGGCGCCGGAGCCGCCCTCGACGTCCTCGGTGGTCGCGGCCTCGCTCGTGGCGGCGGTCGCGGACCCGTCGGGGGTCTCGCTGGCGCTCGCTTCGGGCTGCGCGTCGCCGCCGAGCTGGTTGCCGTAGACGGCGCCGGCGGCGACCAGCGGCACGAGGACGGCGGCGAGGACGCCGACGCGGCGCATGGTGCGGCCGCGCGGGCGGGACTCGGCGGCGGCCGGGGCGTTGGCGAGCGCGACGATGCGGGCGCCGTCGGCGGCGGCGGCCTCGGGGTACGCGGGGACGACGGGTTCGAGGCCGGTGCGCTCGGCGAGGACCGTGGCGAGCAGCGGGGTGCGGCTGGCGCCGCCGACGAGGATGAGGCCGGTGACGGGCACGTCGGACTCGGCGATCGCGGCCGCGACGAGGTCGGCGCTCTGGAGGAGGAGCTCGCCGATGCACGACTCGACCTCGTCGCGCGTCAGGTGCAGATCGCGCTCTCCGATGGGCAGCGGCACGCCTGCCCTGGGGCGCTTGGAGATCAGCTCGCGGGCGGCGCGGATCTCGTCGAGGAGGGAGGCGCGCAGGACCTCCTCGTCGAGGTCGGCCGGAGCGCCGACGGTGTCCCAGAACTCGGGGTCGGTGTCGCGGTAGCGGCCCGAGAGGTAGGCGAAGAGGAGCTGGTCGAACTCGCGGCCGCCGACCTCGGCGGTGCTGGTCGAGCCGCGGTGCTGGAAGTCCTCCTCGCCGCGCACGACGACCGCGACGTCGAAGGTGCGCGCCCCGAGGTCGCACACGGCCAGTCCGGAGCCGGTCGCGAGTTCGCGGCCGAGGCCCTTGACGTAGCAGATCGCGGCGGCTTCGGGCGCGGCCATGACCTCGACCTCGCCGAGGCCGGCCTCCCCGGCGAGGTAGACGAGCTCCTGGCGGCGCGCCGCGCCCCAGGAGGCGGGCACGGCGAAGCCGACCGGGGCCGCTCCGGCGGCCTCGTCGCGGGCTTCCCGGACCCGTTCGAGGACGGTCTCCAGTGGCGCGTCGCCGTCGAGCCGGCGGATGTCGGTCTCCTGCTCGCCGCGTCGGATCGACACCGTGACGGTCGAGCTGCCGAGCTCGACGCCGATCGCGGACGCTCCCGGGGTGTGCTGCATGAGCCGAGTCTAGAACTCAGATAGACCGTCTTTGATCTACCTTGCACCCATTCCCCGTTACCTGCTGGAACACCCGATCCGATCGCTTTGCGTCTGAGCGCGGTCACACACGGTGGACGTCCATTGTGTCCGGCCCGGCGGGGGTTCAGGCGGCGGCGGGCGCGTCCTGGAGCGGGACGGGCTCGGGGCGCGGGCAGGTGCTCGCGACCGGGACCGCCTCACCGCTAGCGGCGGCGTCGAGGAGCGAGGTCATGACGTCGAGGACGTGGTAGGCGAGTTCGCCGCTGGCGCGGAAGGGCGTCCCGGGCGGTGCGGCGGCGAGGTCGGCGAGGCCGTAGCCGCGCCCGGCGTTCCGGTAGCCGGCGGAGGCGGGGAGGGTGCGCCACTCGCCGCCGAGCGGGTGGAGCTCGACGTCGCCGTCGAAGTGGTTGGGGTCGGGCACGATGAGCGACCCGTCGTGGCCGTGCACCTCGATGTTGGAGGCGCGGGTGGCGGTGGCGTCGAAGCTCATGACGAGGGTCGACAGGGCCCCGGACTCGTGGCGCAGGACGCCGGTGACGTGGGTGTCGACCTCGACCGGGACGGTCTCCCCGGCGCGGGGGCCGGAGCCGATGACGCGGGTGTCGCGGCTGCGGCTGGCGGCGCCGACGACGGAGGCGACCGGGCCGAGGAGGGTGACGAGGGCGGTCACGTAGTAGGGCCCCATGTCGAGCAGGGGGCCGCCGCCGGGGACGTAGTAGAAGTCCGGGTTGGGGTGCCAGCGCTCGTGCCCGGGGGTGAGCATCATGGCGGTGGCGGCGACGGGGGTGCCGATGAGGCCGTCGTCGATCGCCTTGCGGGCGGTCTGGACGCCGGTGCCGAGGACGGTGTCGGGGGCGCAGCCGACGCGCACGCCGGCGGCGCGGGCCGCCTCCAGGATCGGCAGGGCTTCGGCGGGAGTGGAGGCGAGGGGCTTCTCGCCGTAGACGTGCTTGCCGTGGGCGATGGCCTTGAGGGCGATCTCGGCGTGGGCGGCGGGGATCGTGAGGTTGAGGACGAGGTCGACGTCGGGGTCGGCGAGGAGTTCGTCGACGCCGAGGGCGCGCACGCCCTGCGCGTCGGCGACGGCCTTGGCGCGGGCCTCGTCGAGGTCGGCGACGGCGGTGAGTCGCACGGCGTCGAGGCGTTCGAAGGCGCTCAGGTACTGGCCGGAGATCGCCCCGGTGCCGACGATGCCGATCTTCAGCGGCTGGCCCACAGGAGGCCCCTTTCGATGATGGTGCGGACGTTGGCGTCGGCGAGGACGCCCATGTCGTGGCCGGGGGTGGCGACGAAGATGCGGCCCTCGCCCCACAGGCGGGTCCACACGGCCGGGCAGGTGACGGGGCGGTGCCAGGGGTGGTAGGGGGTGACGGGGATGGTGGTGGTGGCGAGGACGTCGTTCAGCTCGTCGGAGAGGACCCAGTACTGCTCGGTGTGGAGGTCGAAGTCCTTGATGCCCTTGACGATCGGGTGGTCGGCCTGCTCGGGCACGATGTTGACGGTGTAGTGGGTGAAGCAGTCGGCGGCCTCGCCCTTGAGCTCCTCGCGGGGCGCGCGGGTGGGGTGGGTGGCGAACTGGCCGCCGATGAACTGGAGGTAGTCCGAGCTCTCGCGGTAGGAGTCGGCGATGCCGCCGTGCCAGCCGGCCATGCCGGTGCCGTGCTCGACGGCGCCGATGAGGCCCTTGAGCTCGTCGCGGTCGATCTTGTTCATGGTGTTGGTCTGGACGATGAGGTCGACCGTGGCCATGTACCCCTCGTCGGCGTAGACGGCGGTGGTGTCCTCGACGCGGACCTCGTAGTCGTGGTCGCGGAGGAACGGCAGGAACGAGTCGGTCGCCTCGACGGGCTGGTGCCCGTCCCAGCCGCCGCGCACGACCAGCGCGCGCTTGCTCCCAGTTGTCGCCATGCAGGGCTCCCAAAGTTGCGCAACTTCAGCGCCGGTCGGCGCTTCGCGGTTCATTATGTCAAGAGTTTCGCGCGCTATCCAGTGCCTTTCACCGGCGCGAAGTTGCGCAACTTTTCGAGTGCTCGGTATGCTCGCGGCATGGAGAACGCGCGACGGACGACCCTCGCCGACGTGGCCGAGGCGGCGGGCACGACGGTGCCGACCGCCTCGAAGGTGCTCTCCGGGCGCTCGGACGTCTCGGCCGCGACGCGGGCCCGGGTCATGCGGGCCGTGGCCGAGCTCGGGTACCGCGGCCGCTCGGGCCGCGGCGCGGTCCCGCGTCTCGACCGTCCGTCGCTTGTGGACCTGGTGTTGAGCGGGGTGGAGGGGACGTGGGCCAACCGGGCCCTCAGTGGCGTCGAGCGCGCCGCCACCGCGGCCGGCGTCGACCTCGTCCTGACCGTCGCGCACCCGGACGGCGCGTGGCTCACCCGGCTCCTGGAGCGGAACCTGCGCGGCGCGGTCCTCGCCCTCGTCGACGTCACCGCGGAGCAGCTCGCAACCCTCGCCGCCGCGCGGGTCCCGGTCGTCCTGCTCGACCCGGTGGCGCCGCCGCCGAGCACCGTCGCGAGCGTGGGCGCCGCGAACTGGGCCGGCGGCCGGGCCGCCGCCGAGCACCTCCTCGGACTCGGGCACGAGCGCCTCGCCGTCCTCGGCGCCGACCGCAGGCACCTGTTCACGCAGGCGCGCGTCGACGGGTTCCGTTCGGCCGCGGCGCAGGCGGGCCGCGACGTGGAGGTCAGGTACATCGAGTGGACGGCGACCGGCGCGGCCGACGCCGCCGCGGCGCTCCTCGCCGGCCCCGACCGGCCCACGGCCGTGTTCGCGTGCACCGACAACATCGCGGTCGGCGTCTACGACGCCGCCGAGGCGCTCGGCCTGCGCCTCCCCGAGGACGTCAGCGTCGTCGGCTTCGACGACCTTCCCGAGGTGCAGTGGCTGCGCCCCGCGCTCACCACCGTCCACCAGCCGATCAGCGAGATGGGCGAGGCCGCCATGCGGATGCTCCTGCGCATCGTCGCCGACCCGCCCCCGCTCGCCCCGCGCGAGGAGCTCGCGACCCAGCTGGTGGTCCGCGGCTCCACCGCGCCCCCGCGCCGAGCGGTCCGGACCGGCATCCGCGGGGAGTAACCGTGTCGCTCCGGTGCATTAGGGTGGAGGCAGGCACATGCGGGCGATTCGGCTTTTGGGTGGGAGCGGCCATTGCGCACCGGGCAGGTAGTGGGCGGCAGGTACCGGCTGGAGGCGCGCCTCGGATCGGGCAGCCAGGGCGAGGTCTGGCGCGCCGCCGACCTCCGGCTCCACGAACGCGCCGTCGCCCTCAAGCGGGCCCTCACCGGCGGTGACGCGTCCGCCGCGGCGAAGGTCCGCAAGGAGTCCGAGGTCCTCGCCAGCCTCAACCACCCCAACGTCGTCACCGTCCACGACGCCGTCGAGGAGGACGGCGACTGGTGGATCGTCATGGAGTTCGTCTCCGGCCGGTCCCTCGCCGACCTCGGCACCGTCACCGCCGACGAGGCCGCCCGCTACGGCGCCCAGCTCGCCGGCGGCCTGGAGGCCGTGCACGCCAAGGGCATCCTGCACCGCGACATCAAACCCGCCAACGTCCTCGTCACCGAGCAGGGCCAGGCCAAACTCGCGGACTTCGGCATCGCCCGGCAGGTGCACGCCGAACCCACCCTCACCGGCACCGGGGTCGTCACCGGGACGCCCGGATACGTCGCCCCCGAAGTCGTGCGCGGCGGGCGCTACACCGCCGCCGCCGACGTGTTCTCCTTGGGCGCCACCCTCTTCCACGCCGTCGAGGGCACCTCGCCGTTCGGGGAGGGCAACGCCCACGCCCTGCTGTGGCGCACCGCCCAGGGCGACCGTGTCGAGCCCAGGCGCGCTGGAGCGCTCGAGCCCGTCCTGGACCGGCTCCTCGACGGCGACCCCAAGCGGCGCATCAGGATCGCGGAAGCGCACGCCGAACTCGCCCGCCTCTCCGGGCAACCGGTGGCCGCCCGCCGCGCGGACCGGCGCCGCGGCTGGATCTGGGCCGCGGCCGTCGCCTCCGCGCTCGTCGTCCTCGCCGCCGTCGTCTGGCCCGCCCTCCGACCGGCCGAGTCCGGCGGCGAACCCGGCGACGGCACCCCGCGCGGCGGCGTCCCCGTGGACTACATCGGCGACCCCCGGACCGCCGATCCGTGCTCGCTGCTCGACGCGGAGGCGCTCGGCGCCTACGGCCGCTCCCGGCTCGACACCGACAACGGCAACTTCGGCCAGTGCGACGTCGTCCTGGACACCGACGCGGGCTGGGTGTACGTCGAGCTGTACTTCTATGTCAGCCAGGGCGAGCCCGAGCCCGGTCCGACCACCATGTCCGGTCCGATCGGCGTCATCCGCTACGAAGGCGACCACGAGGAGTGCCAGCGCACCCTGGTCCTGCCCGACGGGTCCACCTTCATCTCGATCGAGACGCGCCAGGACGAGAGCGGCGAGAGCGACCTGTGCGCCATCGGCGAGACCGCCACCGAGACCGCGCTCGCCATCCTCGCCGCGGGCGAGATCCCGCGCCGCACGATCGAGGACCCGTCCTCGCTGTACGCCCTCGACGCGTGCGAACTGCTCGAAGGCGAAGGGCTGGAACGGTTCCCGGGCGTCAACGCCCATGAGCCGCTCCGGGCCTTCGGCGGCTGGGGCTGCGACTGGTACAGCACCACCAGCGACCGCGAGCTCCGGCTCGTGTTCGACCGCTCCGACCCGCCGACCGCCGCCGACGGCACCCTCATCCAGGCCCACGACCGGACCGCGATCATCCAGGGCGACCACTGGGGCGAGGGGTCCTGCCTGGTGAGCATCGCCCACCGCACCTATCCGAGCGGTGACGGCGACGGCACCACCACCACCGAGTTCCTGCGCGTCCTCGTCTCCGGCGACGACCCCGAGGAGGAGCTGTGCGCCTTGGCGACCGACATCGCCCAGCCCGCGGCCAAGGCGCTCCCCGACGCCTGATCCGGGAGTGGTCCCGAGCCGGCGTGGCAAGGTGGGCGCTGAAGGAATCCGGAGGACGACATGACCGATCTCTCGCAGGTGGAGGGCCTGGAGCCCCTGCCGCCCGACCATGCGAGCCTCGCGTTCGGGGTCGCCGACACGACCCCCGGCACCCTCTATGCGCTCTCCGTCTCCGGCGGCGTGCGCTTCCGCCCCAAGGAGGAGCGAATCGTCCTCTTCGGACGGAACCGCCCGGAGGTGCACGTCTGCGTCGGTGAGGACGACCGCCGCGTCAGCCGCAGCCACGGGCGTCTCGCCCGCCGCGGCGACCACTGGTGGCTCACCAACACCGGGCACCTGCCGCTCCAGCTCCCCGGCTCGCGCACCCTCTTCCCCGAGGACGAGCCCTTCCCCGTGCAGACCGGTTACACGCCCGTCTTCATCTCCGGCACCGCCCGCCGCCGCCACCTCGTCGAGCTGTACGTCTCCGGCGACGACGGCCGCCTCCCGCCGCCCGCGCCCGACGCCGCGACTCTCAAGGACCGCCCGTGGCGCCTGGACGCGGACGAGCGGCTCGCCCTCGTCTGCCTCGCCCAGCGATACCTGCTCCACGAGGCCTATCCGCAGCCGGTGTCGTGGAAGCAGGTCGCGGCCGAGCTCACCGAACTCGGCTTCGAGGGGAACTGGCGCCCGAAGCGGGTCGAGCACCTGGTCGCGAAGGTGCGCCAGCGCCTCTCGGGCGCGGGCGTCCCGGGCCTCACCCGCGAGGAGGTCGGCGAGCCGGTCGGCAACATGCTCAACCACAACCTCATCACCGAACTCCTCCACACCCGCACGCTCGTCCCGCCCGACCTGCGTGTCCTCGGCGACGACTGAGGCCCGATCCCCGGCGCGGCGGGCCGCGATGGGTCAGACTGCTTCCATGTTGCTCATCGTTCAGATCCTCGCCGCGATCGCCGGCCTCGTGCACGTCTACATCTGGGTCATGGAGAGCCTGCGCTTCGCCGACCCGAAGGTCCACCGCGGCACGTTCAAGACCGACTCGGCCGACCTCGCCGCCGTGACCCCGTGGGCGTTCAACCAGGGCTGGTACAACCTCTTCCTCGCGGTCGGGGCGCTCGCGGGCGCGGTCCTGGTGCGCTCCGAGCCGCCGGTGGGGTGGACGCTCGTCGTGTTCGCGTGCGGCTCGATGCTGCTGGCGGCGCTGGTGCTGGTGGCCCGGGACCGGTCGATGGCCGCGGCGGCGCTCAAGCAGGGCATGTTTCCCCTGCTGGCGCTGGTGTTCTCGCTGACGCAGCTGTGATCTTGTAGGCTGGCGGCGCCCCCTCGAGAGCGTTTCCCTCGAAGACTGGAGTCCCCCGTGGCCTATCCGCCCGCCCCGCAACACGTCCTCAAGGTCAGGTACAAGACGTGGTACCCGGTGCTGTGCACCGTCGTCGGCGCCCTGTGGGCCGTCGTCGGCCTGCTGAACGCGCTGGCCGGCGCCTTCGCGATCGGCATCGTGACCGGTCCGCTGTTCCTGCTCATCGGCATCCTGACGTTCACGAACCCGTACCTCTCGTACGAGCCGGCGACCGGCGCGCTCCACATGCACTCGCCGCTGGGCTTCCGGGCCGCGACGTACGGCCCGGCGAAGGGCGAGCGGCTGTGGTTCGACGGCACGAACCTGCTGCGGATCAAGGCCGACGGCGGCCAGAAGCGCGTGAACGTGAAGATCGGCCGACCCGAGGACGTGGGCCAGGTGCTCCAGGCGGTGGCGGCCGCGCAGCAGGTGCGGTAGGCCGCGATGGACGACCGGCGGCTGGTCAAGGTCTCGAAGTACCTCTCGCGGCACCTGCGGCACGATCCGCAGCGGCTCGGGATCGAGCTCGACGAGCACGGCTGGGTCGAGGTCGAGGCGCTGCTGGCGGCGCTGGAGCGGCAGCGCTTCCGGCTCAGCCGCGAGGAGCTCGATGAGGTCGTGGAGCGCAACGACAAGCGGCGCTTCACGATCCGCGACGGCCGCATCCGGGCGAACCAGGGCCACACGGTCGCGGTCGACCTGGCGCTGGACCCGGTCGAGCCGCCCGCCGAGCTGTTCCACGGCACCGCCGAGGGCTTCCTGGAGTCGATCCGCGAGGAGGGCCTCAAGGCGATGGCCCGCCACGCCGTGCACCTCTCCCCCGACTACGCGACCGCGGTCCGGGTCGGCTCGCGCCGCGGCAGGCCGGTGGTCCTGGTGGTCGACGCGGCCCGCATGACCGCCGAGGGCTGCGTGTTCTACCGCTCGGAGAACGGCGTGTGGCTGACGGAGTCGGTGCCGCCGTGGGCGATCGCGTTCCCCGAGTAGCGCTTCAGCGCAGCTGCGAGCGTGCGGTGGACTCGAGCCGCAGCGCCTGGACCAGGCCGGGGGCGAGGCGATCGGGCGCGTCGACGTCGCCGGTGGCGAACCAGGCGAGCAGGTGCTCGCCGGTGCGGACCGGCAGCGCGGGGAAGGTGTTCTCGGCGGGCTCGGTCGCCAGGCAGGCCGCGAAGCGGCCGCCGAGGGCCGCGCGCACCTGGAGGGCGAGCGCCTCGGCGGCATCGGGGGCGACGCGGTGGACGGCCGCGGTGAGGCGCGTGGGCGCCGGCCGGTCCCCCGGGCCGGGCCGGGCGGGCGCGGGGTGCGGGAACCCGGCCCCGGGTGCGGCCGCGCGGAGCAGCAGCACATCGCTGGAGTCGATCATGGTGGCGTTGGCCGCGGCGCCGTGCTCCTTCCACACCGGACCGCCGTAGAAGGCGGCCAGCGCTTCGGCGCGGACGGTCATGTCGCGGAAGCCGCGGACCCACACGAAGCGGTCGGGGCGGTCGAGGTCGCGGAACTGGCCGACGATCCGCATGCCGGCCGCCTCCTGCGTCTCGACGAACTCGCGGTCGAACAGCTCGATGAGCTCGTCGCGCCGCCCGGGGCGGAGGGTGTACTGGCGCAGTTCGAACACGGTGCGGTCGGGGGTCATGCGGTCTCCTTGGCGGCGAGGGTCTGCGCGAGGACGTCGGCGACGGTGCGCCCGCCCAGCTCCCGCCGGACCGCCTCGTCGACGGCGGCGTAGACCTCGGTGAGGACCGGCCTGATGCCGTGGCCCACAGGGCATTCGAGGTTGGGGGCGCTGGGGTGGAGCGCGAACAGCGGTTCGGCGCCGAGGGCGTCGTGGACGTCGAGGACGGTGATCGACTCGGGTCCGCGGGTCAGCCGCCAGCCCGCCCCGGCGCCGCGGCGGGAGGCGACGAGTCCGGCGGCGCGCAGCTCGCCGAGGCTGCGGCGCACGATGACCGGATTGGTGGCGAGGCTCGCGGCGATCTCTTCGGAGGTCATGACCTCGCGTCCGCGCCGGCTCGCCAGCGCCATCCAGGCGAGGATGTGGACGGCGATCGTCAGCCGGCTGTTGGCCGCCATGGGCGCCTCCTGTCGTGTGCGGTTCGCGCCCCTCGATCGTAACAGTTCTTGTTACAACAGATGCCGGGGGCCGCCGTCCATTGCGGACAGCGGCCCCGTGGTGTTCGCGCTAGACCGCGACCGGGACCGGTTCGGCTTGGGCCGCTGCGGTCGTGCGGGTCCTGATGACGGTGACCGCGACGACCAGGGCGACGGCGACCATGACCGCGGCGATCGTGTAGCCGAGGCGGTAGCCGGCCGTGAGGGCCTCGGCCTGGGCCGCGCCGCCGTCGAGGAGCGCCGTGCTGCGGGAGGCGACCGCAGTGCTGATGACCGCGAGGCCGACCGCGCCGCCGACCTGCTGGGCGGTGTTGAACAGGCCGGAGGTGACGCCGGCGTCCTCGGGCCTGGAGTCGGCCATGCCGAGGGTCATGAGGGCGGGCATCGTCAGGCCGAAGCCGAGCGGGGCGGTGATCATGCCGGGCAGGACGTCGACCAGGTAGGAGCCGTCGGGGCGCATCTGGGCGAAGAGGACGAACCCGAGGACCATGACGGCGAGGCCGGCGATGGCGAGCTTGCGGGGCGCGACCCGGGTGAGGAGCCGGGGGGCGACCCACATGGACACCGCGGCGATCACCAGGGGCGCGGGCAGGAACGCCGTGCCCGCGGCCAGCGGGGCGAACTCGAGGACCTGCTGGAGGTAGAGGACGGTGAAGTACATGAACCCGAACGCGGCGCCGACCATGAGGGCCTGGGCGATGTTCGCTCCGGCCACGCTGCGGGAGAACATGATCCGCAGCGGCACGAGCGGGGTCGCGGCCTTGGCCTGGCGCAGGAGGAACCCGGCCAGGAGCAGCGCGGCGAGGGCGCCGGAGCCGATGGTGCGCGCCGAGGCCCAGCCCTGGTGCTCGACCTCGATCAGGGTGAAGACGGCGAGCATGACGCCGGCGGTCACGAGGAGCGCGCCGAGCACGTCGGCGCCGGCCCGCAGGCCGATGCCGCGGTCGTTCTCCAGCAGGCGCCAGGCGAGGACGGCGACGGCCAGGCCGATCGGCACGTTGATGAAGAAGATCGACTCCCAGCCGACGGACTCGGTGAGGACGCCGCCGACGACGCTGCCGAGCGCGCCGCCGCCCGCGGAGGCGAACCCGAAGGCGCCGATGCCCTTCGCCTGCTGCACCGGCTCGGGCAGGAGCATCACGACCATGCCGAGCAGGCCCGCGGAGGCAATCGCGCCGCCGATGCCCTGCACGAAGCGGCCGGCCAGGAGCAGGCTCTGCGTGTCGGCGAACCCGATGGCGGCCGAGGAGAGCGTGAACAGGGCCAGGCCGACGATGAACACCCACTTGCGGCTGAGGAGGTCGCCGAGCCGGCCGGCGAGGAGCAGCAGGCCGCCGAAGGGGATCACGTAGGCGTTCACGGTCCAGACCAGGTTCGACTGCGAGAAGCCGAGGTCGTCGCGGATGGCCGGGAGCGCGATGGTGACGATGTTCTGGTCGAGGATGATCATGACCTGGGCGGCGAGCAGGACGGTGACGGTGAGCCAGCGGCGGCGCAGACTCGCTTCGGTGGCGGTGGACATGGCGGGGGCTCCTTCAGCTCAACGGGGAACGATTTGTTCCTGGAGCAATCATGTGTTCCAATGGAGCCGTCCGAAAGAAGGCACTTCGATGTACCGGGGGATACACGGATGTTCCTCTCCTGGTCATCCCCGCAGGCGCCTTGCTGTGAAGTGGAGCACATGCCATGAAAGACGAGTGCGACGACGCCCCGATGTCCGACGTCCAGGTCGAGGCGTGCCCGATCGTCCAGATCATCGACCGGGTCGCCGGCAAGTGGTCGGTCTCGATCCTGGTGGCGGCCATCCGCAACCCGGTCCGCTACACCGAGCTGGAGCGCAGCATCCCCGGCATCAGCCGCCGCATGCTCACGCTGACCCTGCGGAACCTCGAACGCGACGGCCTGCTCACCCGGACCGTCTACCCCACGGTCCCGCCGAAGGTCGAGTACAGCGCCACCGACTCCGCCCGCGAGCTCTACGGCCACCTCACCGGCCTCCTCGAATGGGCCGAGCGGCACCGGCCCGACATCATCGAGGCCCGCGAACGCTACGACGCCCTCGTGGCCGCGGCCTAGGGTTCCGGCTCGCAGGGGACGGGGCCGCGCGGGCGATAGGCTATTACGGTCGTCATAGCCCCGGAGGAGGACCCGTTGCCGCAGGTCGAAGCGCCCCGCGAGCGGATCGTGGCCGGTGCGGCCGAGATGATCAGTCGCCGCGGCCTCAACGCCACCAGCATCCGCGAGCTGTCCAAGCACGCGCACGCGCCGCTCGGCTCGACCTACCACTACTTCCCCGGCGGCAAGGGCCAGCTCGCGACCGAGGCGGTGCGCTTCGCGGGCGAGAGCGTCGCGCGCAGCCTCCGCAAGGAGCTGCGGGTCGGCCCCCGCGAAGGGGTGGCCGCGTTCCTCGCGCTCTGGCGGGACATCGTGACCGGCACCGGGTTCCGCGCCGGCTGCCCGGTGCTCGCCGTCGCCGTCGAGGAGCCCCCGCCGGGGCCGGTCCCCGCGGCCGTCCTCGCCGCCGCGGAGGTCTTCGCGGACTGGGAGCGCCTGCTCGCCGAATCCCTTGCGGCCCATGGCGCCGACGCGACCGAGGCGGCGGAGATCGCGACGCTCATCGTCGCCTCCGTCGAAGGCACGGTCGCGATGTGCCGGGCCCGGCGCGACACCGGCCCCCTCGACCGGGTCGCCGCGCGGCTCGACGCGATCATCGCCGGCGTCCTCCGCGCCGATTAATCGCGGAGCAACCGCAGGTCAACCGGGTGCGGTGATACTTCTGGCGCGCTTCGCGGAACCGGTCCGCGAACTCCAGAAGGGAAGCTCGATGAAGAACGCTCTGCCCCGGCTCCGGTCCGCGCTGCGCGGGACGGCCCTCGCCTCCGCCGCGACCGCGGTCGCCGTCCTCGCGGTCCAGTCGCCGGTCCTGGCCGACGAGCAGTACCTCGGGATCTGCGACGACGCCGGCGTGAGCTGCCAGACCGGCGTCCAGGTCGCCTCGCCGCAGGGCGAGTGCGAGATGGCGCCCAGCCAGTACGCCAGCACCTACGTGTGCGTCGCGTACGACGGCGACTTCGTGTACGTCAAGGACAACGACGCCGACGGCCGCGCCGCGATGGCCTACGTCTGGTCCGAGGAGGGCGCCACCGACTCGCGCCTGTGCCGCAACAACCTCGGCTCCGGCACCTGGGCCCGCTGCGACTTCGACTGGGTCGAGTCGGGCCGCCACTCCGTCGAGGGCGGCTACAAGACGAGCACCGTCCTGAACACGACCCCGCTCTGGTCGTGGTCGGGCAAGTGAGCCGAGCATCCGGCCCGGCGACCGCGCCGGGCCGGGACGCCGCCGGACGCGACCGTCTCAGGCCCCAGGGGCGTAGCGGGCCGCGAGGGCGGTCGCGCGGGCGTGCAGGGCGGCGCGCAGCGACGGCGGCGCGAGCGCCTCGGCGTCCCCTTCGAGCTGCCACAGCGCCCATTCGGCATGGCGCGCATCCTGGAAGGTGACCTCAAGACGCAGCCGGCCGTCCGGTTCGGGCGCCTCGGCCCTGACGGCCAGCGCGGTGTCGAGCAGCTCCTCGCGCCGTCCCCGGTCCACGAGCACGAGCGCGGTGAGGAGGTCGCCGCCGGAGAGGAACCGCGCCGAGCGCTCGCGCCAGATCCGGTCGAGATCGACCCGGTCCGGGCGCGCCGCGGCCTCGGCGAGCGCCTCGGCGGCGAGCACGCGTGAGAGCCGGTAGGTGCGGTCCGCGCCGACCCTGGTGGCGAGCAGGTAGCCGCGGTCGCGGACGGTGACCAGGCCGATCGGGTCGACGGTGCGCCACTGCGGGTCCTGATCGGCTGCGGCGTAGTGGATGCGGAGCCTGCGCCCGGCGAGCACGGCCGTGCGGACCTCGGCCATCACCGCGCCGGGCACGGTCTCGGCGGCGCGGCGGCGCGAGAGCAGGTCGGTCTCCGGCTCGACCAGGAACCGCTGCGCCGCGTCGTCGACGGCGGCCTGGTGGCCCGCCGGGAGGGCGTCGACGACCTTGCGCATGGCCGAGGCGAGGGCCGTGCCGAGGCCGAAGACGCGCTCGCCGTGCAGCGTGCCCGCCGTGAGCAGGGCCAGCGCCTCGTCGTGGTTGAGGCCGGTGAGCTCGGTGCGGAAGCCCGGCAGGAGTGCGAAACCGCCGCCTCGCCCGCGCTCGGCGTAGACGGGGACGCCGGCCGCCGACAGGGCTTCGATGTCGCGCAGCACGGTCCGGGTGGAGACCTCCAGTTCCCGGGCCAGCGTCTCGGCGGTGAGCCGGCCGTGCCGGCGCAGCAGGAGCACGAGCGAGACGAGGCGGTCGGCGCGCATCCGCGAAATCTATCAGGAAAACACGACAGGAGATGTCGTGTTTCTTTGGCAGGCTCGTGAGCTGCAAGTGTCCCGACGAATCGAATGGAACCGATGTGGCGATCGAACGAACGGCAGTGAACCCGGTGACGTGGTCCGAAGAGCTGGGCTTCAATCAGGGCGAGCTCGTCTCCGGGCACACCCGGACCCTCTACTGCTCCGGTCAGACCGCGATGAGCGCGGAGGGCCGGCCCGAGCACGAGGGCGACATGGCGGGCCAGCTGGCGCTGAGCCTCGCCAACCTGGAGGCCGTCCTCGGCGAGGCGGGCATGGCCCTGCCGAACCTGGTGCGGCTCAACGTGTACACCACGGACGTCGACCTCCTCTTCCAGCACTACGGGGTCCTCGCCGCCCGACTCGGCGGCGCGGGCGCGGCCCCGGCCACCACGATGCTCGGCGTCGTCCGCCTGGCGGTCCCGGGCCAGATGGTCGAACTGGAGGGCACCGCGGTGGCGTGACGCCGGGCGGCCGCTCGGCGGGTGCGGCGCCGCTCGCGGCGGTGGCCGCGGGCGGCGCTACTCGGTCGCCTCCGGGGGCTCGGCGCTCGAACGGCGGTCGTCGTCCCAGTAGGACTCGAGTTCCTCGCCGGTGAGGAGGCCGGTGGGCGGCTCGGTCGGGCGGATCAGCCCGGTCCCGCCGGGATCGGGCGTCGGCTCGCCGGAGTCGCCGCCGCGCAGGCCGGCCGCCAGCGCGATGCCGATGGCGAGCACGGCGACCGCGATCCCGGCCGCGAGGTAGATCGTCTCTCTGCGCATCGTCCCTCCGGTGACGGGCGGCAGGCCGCGCGGTGGGCGCGGCCTGCCGGATCGAGGTGGCTACAGGGCGCTCATCTGGGTGTAGAAGTCCCAGATGACGTCGTCGAAGTAGCCGCTGAGGTTCCTTCCGTCAGACGACCGCCAGGTGCTCTGGGTTCCATTGGCGAGCCCGAGCCCCGGGTAGCTCGCCGAGTACTCCAGCAGCCAGGGGCCGCCGCTCGCGCCGTGCGAGAAGTTGCAGTTCATCTGGATGCGGTCGTCGAAGAGTCCGGCGGACTCGCTCTGGCCCCAGCAGTGCCACTGCACTTCGTTGTTGTCGTGGTTGGCCGGGTATCCGATGGTGTGGAGGTCCACTTCGTAGCCCTGCCCGGTGGCGAAGCCGTGGCCGCCGACGACCTGGTTGAGGGTCTGGCCGCTGGAGTTGGTGTTCACGAGGAACATGCCGACGTCGCGGTTGACGTCGCCGTCGTCCGCCCACGAGGTGAGGACGGTCTGGGTGAAGTAGTCCGCCGTCCAGGTGCCGTTCGGCTCGTAGCCGTTGTCGTACCCGGGGACGAAGACGACGTTGGAGGACCAGCCGGCTGGGTCGTCGTAGGGCCCGTACAGGCAGTGCGCGGCGGTGAGCACGAGGCTCTGGTTGCCGCTGGCGAGGGCGGAGGCCGAGCAGCTGCTCGGGTCGCCGTTGAAGTCGTCGTAGAAGATGCGGCCGGTCGCGTACGAGTGGTCGATCTTCGGGGACGCGAACTCGGAGTCGGGGAGGACCGGTTCGACCAGCTGGGTCTCACCGAGGTCGAGGTCCTGGAACGCGTCGAGGTCCGGTGCGGTCTCCTCGACCTCCGGGAACTTCGCGGACGCCATGCGCTCCGGCGTCCAGTACGCGTCGAGGTCGTCGGCTTGGAATCGGGGTTCGTCGGTCGGGGAGATCAGCGAGACCCGCGAGTCGGCGTCGGTCTCGGGTGCCGCATTGGCAGCGGCGGGAACGAACGCCAGCGTCATCGCGAATGCGAAGAAGACGGCGGTCATCACTCGGATTGCAGAGCGGAAGCCCTTGTGCGCCATGAATATCCTCCTGAAATTCAGGCGTTTCGTCGGACCGCTTCAGATTATCGAGCACTATTCAAGATCACGGTCCGCATTGGCGCAGTGCGCTTGATCAACTGCGAATCACAGCAATGTGAAATGCATTCTTGATCGTTTTCAGCAATCGATTTCCGCTCTGTCGGAGACGACTGTCCACGGTGACCTCAGCAGGAACGCCTTGCGACGGAGAGGGGGCCGGGCGATCTTCCACCAAGGATCGCCCGGCCCGTGGAGGGTGGTCAGGTGGTGTCGGGTTCGGCGATGAGGGCCCGGCACTGTTCGAGGAGCCAGGGGCACCATTCGTCACCCTGCCAGCTGGCGGCCCACTCGGGGACGTCCTCGCGGTCGTCGGTGAACCGGCAGCACTCGCGCGGGCCGCCGCCGTCGTCGACGTCGAGGAGGTAGTCCGTGACGCGGGGCCGCTGCGCCGGATGCGAACCGAGGCTGTAGAGCGTGAACACCGCCGGCCCGCGGCGGAAGTCGCCGAGGTAGCCGTCGACGCCGGGCTTGCCGTCGGAGCGGAGGTTGTACGGGCCGTCCTCGGGGACCGTCGAGCTAGCCATCGCAGAACCTCGCGGCTTCGGCGGAGATGCGGGCGCGGTAGAAGATCCGGAACGCCTGCTCCTCGACCCAGATCTTCGCGTGGGGCTTGAGCCGGCTCCAGTACGAGCCCCAGGTGGCCTTGAGGTCGCCGGAGTTGAGGCCGGAGACGACGAGGACCACGTCGTCGTTGCGGGGCCCGGTCAGCACCTGGAACGAGTCCGGCGCGACGGCGCTCGAAGCCTGGACCGTGTAGGTCCGGTACTCGTCCTCGAAGGTGCCGCGGATGGGCGGACCCGAACCGGGGTCGCTTCTCGTAACAGGAACCGTTCTCATCGTAACTCCATTTCGGACTGTCATGTTTCCGACACTTCCCCGGCGTGTCTCGCACGACGAGGCGACCATGGAGCGATCCGCCGAACCGCCCCGCACACCGCGACCCGGGTCAGCGAACTCGCGACACCATGAATCTAGACCGTGAAACCGCAGGTCACAAGATGAAAATGGTTGCGGTGCAACGGCACTGTGAGAATCCGACCGTGGAAAATCTATAGGGGATTCTGCACGGTCAGAACTCCCCGGTCCGATTCTCACAGCGGCGCAACGGGTGTGGACTGTGCGATAGTGATAGTTCCGCAACAGGGGCCCACCAACCTTGGGAGCTGCGATGGCAAAGACGGACTCGGGAGCCTGGTTCATCCGCATGATGCTCAGGACCGGCAGGGAAAGGCAGAGGAGGACACAGGAATCCATTGCGCGCCAGTGCCATCTGGCGACCGATACCTACCGCGCGTACGAGGCGGGACGCTCCAGCCCGCCCGCGAAGAACATGGAGGCGCTGGCGAAGGCCTGCGGCTACGACGAGGAGAAGGCCGCCTACATGGCGAAGGCCGCCGGTGCGCGCGGGGAGGAGTGGGAGGCGCTGGAAGCCGATCAGCGGTTCAACGCCCTCTACATCGCTCTGGCGGAGCGCTTCTACGGCGAGATCTTCAAGTTCGACGCACTCATGATCCCCGGACTTCTGCAATGTCAGAAGTACCACTACATCGTGGCGAGGCAGGCCGAACCGGGATCAGACGAATGGGTCGATGCCGGATGGGTGTTCAAGGACGGGCGACAGCTCGCCGCCGAAGCCCGGAAGGACAGGCCGGTGATGCACTTCCTCATCGGCGAGACCGCGCTCCTGCAACTTCGGATGATCTCGGAGGAGCTCTACCAGGAGCAGATGCTGCACCTGCGGCGCTGGGCCAGGAAGCCGGGTGTCCTCATCCGCATCCTGCGCGGTCCGGTGCTCGCACAGCGAAGCAGTTTCGAGATCTACCTGCCGGAGGAGTTTCCGCTTGCAGGACCTTCGATCACCTATATCGAGGCCGCCGACTCCAGCTGGCTCATCGACGACCCCACCCGCATCGCGGGTTACGATGACATCCGCAAGATGCTTTGGAAACAGGCGATCCGGATCGAGGTCTACAACGATGACGACTGGCGTTACCGTTTGGCGTAAGAGCACCCGTAGCGGCTCTGGCAACAACTCGAGCTGTGTCGAGGTTCGCCGGGCTTGGCGCAAGAGCACCCGCAGTGGTGCGGGGAACAACTCCAACTGCGTCGAGGTGGCCTTCTGCGCCGACGACGCCGGATTCCACCTGCGGGACTCGAAGCTCGACACCGACTCCCCGGTGTTCGACCTGGCCGCCGCCGACTTCACCGCTCTGGTCAAGGCCGCGGGCTAAGCGCCACAGACCGACAAGAGGAGGGGCGACCGCTGCGCGGTCGCCCCTTTTCGGTGCCGTCCTAAGCGATCTCGGCGAGGAGCGCCCGGTGAAGCTCCGGGTTGCAGGCGAGGATCGAGGTGGCGCTGGTGTCGTAGTCGACGCCGTCGAGGTCGGTGACCAGAGCGCCGGCCTCGCGGGCGATGACGACGCCGGCGGCG
The DNA here is from genome assembly GCF_003933745.1 of Glycomyces terrestris. GTDB lineage: Bacteria > Actinomycetota > Actinomycetes > Mycobacteriales > Micromonosporaceae > Glycomyces > Glycomyces terrestris. The sequence goes on from NZ_RSEB01000001.1 coordinate 468,915, forward strand.
ACGTCCCACGGGTTGATGAACGAGTGGTACGTGGCGTCGACGCGCCCGGCCGCGGTCCAGCACATGTCGAGGGCGGCGGTGCCGAGCATGCGCACTCGCTGGATGCTGGGGACCAGGCGGCGCAGCAGCTCCAGGCGCTGGGCGTTGCGGCGCTCGGACTCCGGGGTGACCCCGAAGTCCCCGAAGGCGACCACCGCGTCCGCGAGCGCGGCGGGCCCGCGGACGGCGAGCGGGTGCTTGTTCAGGGCCGCGCCGTGGCCGAGGGCGGCGGTGAAGCGCTCCTCGGAGGCGGGGGCCTCCACGACGCCGACGACGGAGATGCCGTTCCGGGTCAAGGCGAGGGAGACGGCGTACATGGGCGAGCCGTGGGCGAAGTTGACGGTGCCGTCGATCGGGTCGAGCACCCACTCGTAGTGGGACTCGGTGTCGCCGGTGCGGCCGCGCTCCTCCCCCAGAACCGGGATGCCGGGGGTCTCGGCGGCGAGGAACTCGCGGACGGCGTCCTCGACGGCGTAGTCGAGGTCGGTGGCGTAGTCGCGGTCACCCTTGCCGCTGATGGAGCGTTCGCGTCCGAGCCCGGTGCGGATGACCTCGGCGGCGGTCGCCACCGCCTGCTCGGCCGTGCCCAGGAAGTCAAGCAGCTCGCTCATTATTCGGTTCCTCGATTCGTCCAACCCACCCGACGTGCCACATCCTAGACGTGCAAGACCAAGCGGCACTTGGACTCCCAGTGCGATTTCTCGGACAATCGCCGCGAACCGGGGCCGGTGCGCCCGCAAAGCGGTGCGCACCGGCCCAAACCGCTCAGGCCGCGGGCAGCCACACGCGCATCGCGGCGGCCCCGCGGGTGTCGCGGAGCCGGAACGGCAGGAGCGGCAGCTCGGTCGGCTCGCCGTCGTCCTTGCCTTCGTCGTCGGGGCGGGCGGGCCCGTACGGCCAGCCGTCGGCGCGGTCGTGGACGCGGGCGGCGACCCAGACGCGGCCGTCGCGCACCACCGGGGCGGCGGCGGTGTCGACCGTGAGGCAGTCGAGGTCGCCGCCGGGGAGGTCGATCGACTCGGCGCACAGGACGAGCGGGCCCTGCTCGACGGCGGCGCAGCCGCGGACGGCGTCGACGCGCGGGTCCGGCAGCGTCCAGCGCGGCGCGACCGAGAACTCCAGGCGGAACTCGTCGCCGGGGGCGAACGCCTCGGTGACACCCGCTGCGGCGGTGCCGGGCTCGATCTCGGTCACGGAGCCGTCGGGGTGGACGAGCCGCGCGTCCTCGGCCCAGGCGGGGACGCGGAGCGCGACCTCGCGGCGGCGGCCGCCGTCGTTGGCGTCGACGCGGACGGTGACCGAGCCTTCCTCGGGGTAGGCCGTCTCGACGGTGAGCGCGAACCGGGCGCCGTCGATCTCGGTGTCGACGGTGCAGGGCGTGAACTGGTGGATCTGGACGCCGCGGTCGTCGGCGGTGGCGGTGTAGACGGCGAACTGGGCGAAGGTGCGGGCGAGGTTGGTCGGGCAGCAGGAGACCTCGAACCAGTGCCCGCGGCGGCCCCCGGCGCTGAGGTGCGCCAGCGCGCCTTCGCGGGGCGGCTCGGGGTCGGCGGTGCGCTGGTGGAGCGGGTTGGCGTAGAAGAAGGACCGCCCGTCGGGGGCGACCGCGCCGGAGAGGACGTTCCAGGCGATCCGCTCGATCATGTCGCCGTAGCGGGCGTCGCCGGTGGCGAGGAGCAGGCGCCAGGCGGTCATGACCGCGGCGACGCCCGCACAGGACTCGGAGTAGGCGCGGTCGGGGCCCAGCGCGAAGTCGCGGCCGAACGCCTCGTCGGCGTACTGGGAGCCCATGCCGCCGGTGAGGTGGGTGCGGCGGGCGACGGTGCGGTCCCATTGGGCGCGCACGGCGTCGAGGAGTTCGGTGTCGCCGGTCTCGACGGCGACGTCGACGGCGCCGGCCGCGAGGTAGAGCGCGCGGACCGCGTGGCCGCGCAGGACCTCGGCGTCGCGGACGGGGACGTCGTCCTGGTAGTAGAGGCCGTTCTCCTTGAGGGTCTTGCGCCCGTGGCGCTCGATGAAGAGGCGGGCCTGCTCGAGGTAGCGGGCCTCGCCGGTGGCGCGCGCGAACTCGGCGAGGGCCGCCTCGATCTCGGCGTGGCCGCAGATGCGCTCGATGCCGCCGGGCCCGAAGGTGTCGCACACGTGGTCGGCGACGCGGCGGGCGATCGCCGTGAAGTCGTCCTCGCCGTGGTTGCGCAGCCGGGCGACGGCGGCCTGGAGGAGGTGACCGGCGCAGTAGAGCTCGTGGCCCCATTCGAGGTCCGCATAGCGGGGCCGCTGGCCGGGGCTGCCGTAGCAGGTGTTGAGGTAGCCGTCCTCGTGCTGGGCGGCGCCGATGCGGCGGGTCAGCTCGGCGAACTGCGCTTCGAGGGCGGGGTCGCCGGTGCGGCCGATCTCCCACGCCATGGCCTCGGCGAGCTTGTACACCTCCGAATCCGAGAACTGGGGTCCGGAGCGCTCGAACCGGCCGCCCGTACTCGCGTGGTCGAAGTTGCCGATCCAGCCGAGTTCCTCGAGCCAGTGCAGGCAGTGCTGGATGGTCGCCGCGGCGTTCACCGCCTGCCGCTCGGACCAGTGGCCGCCGGTGAGGCGGACCTCGTCGGTCCCCAGGGGCCGCAGGGCGCCGGCGGAGGGCGTTACGGGTGTTCTCATCGTCATCCTTCGATGGCTTCGGGATATGAGTCCTCGGACGGGAGTGGCGTCGGAGCGGGCGGAGTGCAGCGGGCAGCGCCGTGCGCCCGCGGGGTCGCTCCGATGTCGACGGCGCGCCTCCGTGCGCTTGCGGTAGTGGGTGGGGAAGGGAAGGACCGAAAGGTTCCGAAAACCTTTTCGGATCGCCGTCGAGTCGATCGTAGGGGCCGCACCGAGCCCTGTCAATGCGTTGATTCCGGTGGATCGCTCCGCGGCGCGGGGACCTGCGGTGCCGTGTCCGAAAGCGGGATCAGCGGGATTTCGGCGCGTCGGATACAGTCGATCCCGTTCCGGCCGGTCGCGGCCGGGATCGCAGAAGGAGGACGAGGTGGCCCCATCCCCGGCACCGCGCGGCGCGCGCACCGCCACGCTCACCGACGTGGCCCGGCTCGCGGGCGTCTCCGTCGCAACCGCGTCCAAGGCCCTGAACGGGCGCAACCACGTCAGCGCCGCCACCCGCGAGCGGGTCGCGGAGGCCGCGGCGCAGCTCTCGTTCTCCCCCAACTCGCTCGCGCGCGGGCTCCTGGCCGGGCGCACCGGGACCGTGGGGCTCCTGACCTCGGACCTGGTGGGCCGCTTCAGCCTGCCGATCCTCATGGGCGCGGAGGACGCGTTCGGCGCGGGCGAGATGTCGGTGTTCCTGTGCGACGCCCGCGGCGACGCGATCCGCGAGCGCCACCACGTGCAGGCGCTGCTGAGCCGCCGCGTGGACGGGCTCATCGTGGTGGGCTCCTCGACGGACCCGCGCCCGCCGCTGGCCGCCGCGGTCGACGTCCCGGTCGTGTACGCCTACGCGCCCTCCGAGAACCCCGAGGACCTCTCGATCGTGCCCGACAACGTGGGGGCCGGCCGCATGGCCGTGGAGCACCTGATCGCCTGCGGGCGCACCAGGATCGCCCACATCTCGGGCGACCGCGGCTTCAGCGCCGCCCGCGACCGCGCCGCCGGCGCCCTCGCCGCGCTCGCGGACGCCGGGCTCGCCCCGGTCGGCGAGGTCGCCTACGGCACCTGGCAGGAGGGCTGGGGCCGCGCGGCGGCCGCGATGCTCCTCGACCGCGAGCCGGACTTCGACGCCGTCCTGTGCGGCTCGGACCAGGTCGCCCGCGGCGTCCTGGACACCCTGCGCGAGCGGGGCCGCCGCGTCCCCGAGGACGTCGCGGTCATGGGCTTCGACGACTGGCGCGTCATGACCACCGGCGCCCGCCCGCAGCTGACCAGTGTGGACATGAACCTGGAGGAACTGGGCCGCACCGCGGCCCGGGCCCTGTTCGAGGCGATCGGCGCCGAGCACGGCCGCGGCGTGCGCACCGTCCAGTGCCGCGTCGTCGTCCGCGGCTCCACGGCCCCGGGCACCTAGCCCCAGGGCGCGGCGGCCCCTTCGCGGCCACTCCGGTTCGCCCGGCGTTTGGCGACTATTTTCAAATTGGTGCCTATCCATGTAACTCGGCTTCATGGGATCTTGGACGGGACCGTGCTCCCTCCCCCGAAGGCCAGGTCCCATCGTGCGAACGACCCCGTGGATCGCCGCCGCCCTCGCGGCCGCGCTCGTGACCGCACCGCCGGCGAGCGCCCAGGACGACTCCGGCGCGGTGCCGGTGGACGGCGAATCGACGCCGATCGCGCCCGGCATCACCCTCGACTCCTTCGACCGCTGGGAGGATCAGGGCTGGATCCGCGGCGACGCGGCCACGATCGACCTCACCGCCGGATCGAGCCCCGTGTACCTCTCCCCCGGCGAGGTGGCGGCGTCCGCGCCCGTCCGCGCCCAGCTCGAGGGCGTCGAGGGCGCGGTGCTCGCGTTCAACGCCGACTTCTTCGACATCAACGACACCGGCGGCCCCGACGGCGTCGCGATCGCGGACGGCGCGCTCGTCAAATCCGCTTCGTCGGGAACGTCCACTGTGCTCGCCTTCGACGCCGAAGGCCGCGCCTCCATCCAGTCGATCGGATTCGAGGGAACCGCGGCCACCCCTGACGGCGTCCTGGACCTGGCCGGCCTGAACACGACCGCGCTGCCCGCCGGCGGCATCGGCGTGTACGACGCGAACTGGGGCGACGCGAGCCGCGCCCGCGTCGCCGACGGCGTGCCCGTCACCGAGGCGACCGTGGTCGACGGCGTCGTCACCGCCGTCACCACCGCGCCCGAGGCGGGCGCGATTCCCGAGGGCGCGCTCGCCCTGGTCGGCCGCGACGCCGGCGCGCAGGCGCTCGCCGCCCTCGACGTCGGCGACGAGGTCGCCGTGGAGTACGGCGCGGTCGCGGACGGGGAGCTCCCCGAGACCGCCGTCTCCGGCCACCAGCTCCTCATCACCGACGGGCAGGTCGTCGACCACGCCGACCAGGCCCGCCACCCGCGCACCGCGGTCGGCGTCTCCGCGGACGGCACCGAGCTGTACGTCCTCACCGTCGACGGCCGCCAGGCCGCCAGCGGCGGGTACACCCTCGAAGAGACCGCCGAGCAGCTCCTCGCCATGGGCGCGCACAGCGCCCTCAACCTCGACGGCGGCGGCTCCTCCACCCTCATCGCCCGCGCCCCCGGCACGACCGACCTCGTCACCGTCAACTCCCCCTCGGACGGGACCGAACGGGCGGTCGGCAACGGCCTCGCCTTCACCGTCCCCGCCGGCGACGGCGAGCCGGTCGGCTTCGCGGTCGCCCCGCAGGCGCCCTTCGACCCCGGCGCGATCGAAGGCACCGACGTCGACCGCGTCTTCCCCGGCCTCACCCGCCCCCTCACGGCCGCCGCCTACGACGACGCGTACGGCCCCGCCGAGGCCGACCCGCACTGGACCGTCTCGCCCTCGCGCCTGGGATGGATCGACGACGACGGGGTCTTCCACGCCCGCAACCGGTCCGGCACGGCCGAGGCCACCGCGAAGGACGGCCGCGCCGAGGGCTCGACCGAGCTGACCGTGCTCGGCCCCCTCGCGGCCCTCGAACCCTCCCAGCGGCTCCTGTCGCTCCCCGAGACCGGCGCGAACGCCGCGTTCACGCTCGTCGGCGCCGACGCCGCCGGGTTCACCGCCCCCGTCGACCCCGGGGACGTCGACCTCGCCTACGACGAGGACCTGTTCACGGTCGCCCCGGACGGCCTGGGCGCCTTCACCGTCACCGCGAAGGCCGCCGGATCGGGCACCGTCGAACTCACCGCCGGCGGCATCACCACCGCGCTCGCCGTCACCGTCGGCTTCGAGGAGCACACCGTCGCCGACTTCGCCGACGGCGCGCAGTGGACCTTCTCCACGGCCCGCGCAACCGGCTCGATGACGCCCGCCGCCGGGCACGACGGCGGCGACGGACTCGCCCTGACCTACGACTTCACCCAGTCCACCGCCACCCGCGCCGCCTACGCCCGGCCCCCGGCGGACATCCCCGTCGCCGGCCAGCCGCAGCGCTTCAGCCTGTGGGTCGAGGCCGAAGGCCACGGCGAATGGCCCTCGCTCCAGCTCAGGGACGCCAACGGGACCAGCGTGATCCTCCGCGGCGACCACCTCACCGCGCCCGGCTGGACCCAGGTCGAGTTCGACGTCCCCGACGGCGTGAACTACCCGGTCTCGGTGTACCGCTTCTACGTCGCCGAGACGCGCCCGTCCTCGCTCTACGAGGGCTCGGTGACCATCTCCGACCTCACGGCCCACACCGCGCCCGACGTCGCGATCCCCGAGTCCGCGACGGCCCCTGACGCGATGGTCGCCGGAGACCTCGACGGCGCCGACTGGACCTTCGCGGTCATGTCCGACGCCCAGTTCACCGGCGAGCAGCCCGACAGCGCCATCGTGGCCTCCGCCCGCCGCACCCTCCGCGAGATCGTCGCCTCGGACGCCGAACTCCTCATCGTCAACGGGGACCTGGTGGACGAGTGCGAAAGCGACGACCTCGCGCTCGCGGAGCAGATCCTCGACGAGGAGCTCGGCGACGCCCTCGACTGGGTGTACGTGCCGGGCAACCACGAGGCCATGGGCTGCACCGTGTCCGAATGGTCGGCCGTGTTCGGCCCGGCGTACCAGGTCTTCGACCGCGGCGGCACCCGCTTCATCACGCTCGACACCTCCGGCCTGACGATCGGGAGGGGCGGCTGGGACCAGATCCTCATGCTGCGCACCGCACTCGACGAGGCCGCCGCCGACCCGGACGTGGACTCGGTGGCCGTCGTCGCGCACGTGCCGCCGCACGACAAGAGCCCGCAGGCCGCGAGCCAGCTCGGCGACCGCCTCGAAGCCGAGGTCGTGGAGGAGTGGCTCACCGGCTTCGAGGCCGGCTCGGGCAAGGAGGCCGTCTACATCGGCGCGCACGCCGGCTACTTCGACGCCTCCCGCGTCGACGGCGTCTCGTACTGGGTCAACGGCAACTCCGGGAAGGCCCCCTCGGCCACCCCGGAGGACGGCGGCTTCATCGGCTGGACCGAGTTCGGGCTCGGCGCCACGGGCGAGGAATGGCTCGCGGCGCAGGTCAGGCCCCAGGTCGACGCCCTCACCGTGGACGTGCCCGACCTCGCCCGCGGCGAGGTGGCGACCGTCGAAGCCGAACTGACGCAAGGGAACCGGACGATCCCGGTGGTCTACCCGATGGGCGTGTCCTGGTCCGGATCGGGCGTCTACATCGGCCAGCGGCCCCCGGGCGTGCTGGACCTGCTCCGGTACCGCGCCTGGTTCGACCCCGCCACCGGCGAGCTCCGGGCCTGGCGCCCGGGCGGCGTGTCGCTGACGGCCGCGGTCAACGGCGTCACCGCCGCCGACACCGCGACCGTCGCGCGCTGACCAGAGCCGCGCTGACTAGGGCCGCTCGGGGACGTGGCAGTCGACCAGGTGGTCGTCGACCATCCCCACGGCCTGCATCATCGCGTACGCCGTGGTCGGCCCGACGAAGCGGAAGCCCTGCCGCTTGAGCGCCTTCGACAGCGCGGTCGACTCGGGCGTGACGGCCGCGATGTCGGCGAGGCGCCTCGGCCGGGCGCGCCGCTCGGGCGCGAACGACCACACCAGGTCCGAGAGGCCGCCGTCGAGCTCGGCGGCGGCCTTCGCGTTCGCGATCGTCGCCGCGATCTTCAACCGGTTGCGGACGATGCCGGCGTCCTGGAGCAGCCGCTCCGCGTCGGCCTCGGTGTACTCGGCGACCTTCGCGATGCGGAAGCCGTCGAACGCCTTGCGGAACGCCGCCCGCTTGCGCAGGATCACCAGCCACGACAGGCCCGACTGGAACGCCTCCAGGCTCACCCGCTCGAACAGCTCGTCGTCGCCGCGCACCGGGCGGCCCCACTCGCCGTCGTGGTACTCCCGGTAGATCTCGGGATCGGCGCCCCAGGGGCACCGCGCCAGGCCGTCCTCGGCCGACGTCACCGCGTCACTCATCGCTTCCCTCCTGACCGGGCGAGCCTACGCGCCGGGACCGACAGCCCGCCGCCATGTGGAATGTCGGTGGCTTATTGCAAGATAGTTGCAATAGAGTTCACGTCGTCCCGACCGCCCTGAAGGAGCCCCCGATGACCACCACGCCCACCGGCCACACCCTCCCCGAACTCGTCACCGCCTGGGGCCGCGGCCGCGCCCACTCGCGGATCACCGCCCCGCCCGAGCCCATCGACGGCGGCTTCGAAGTCGCCGTCGGCCCGCCCAGCACCGAGGTCCGCCAGGTCTTCCACACCTACACCCCCGAGTCCCTCGCCGCGGCCGCCGCCCGGCTCGACACCCCCGGCCACCAGGTCATGATCGCCGGACCCACCGCGCTCCTCGCGTCGGCCGTGCCCTCCACCTGGACCCTCGACGAGGGCGGCCACCTCATGACCGTCGCGTTCGCGCCCGCCTCCTACGACGTGCCCGCCGAGTACCGGCTCACCGTCGAGACCGCCGGGCCGCTGTCGGTGGCGCGGATCCACCACGACAACGGCGACCTCGCCGCCTCGGCCCGCCTCGGCCGCGACGGCGACTTCGGCGTCTTCGACAAGGTCGTCACCGCCCCCGCGCACCAGCGCCGCGGCCTCGGCTCGCTCATGATGCGCGCCCTCTCCGGCCACGCGCTCGCCCTCGGCATGCGCTTCGGCCTCCTCGTCGGCAGCGACGAGGGCCGGGCCCTGTACGAGCACCTCGGCTGGTCCTTCGTCTCGGACTTCCCCGGAGCGCGCAGCAAACGCGGGTAAATCGCTTGCCGCCCGCCGGGGCCGCTGCGAGAGTGGCCCCATGAGCACCGATGCCGACTGGCGCGACGCGAACCGGGCCATGTGGGACGAGCGCGTCCCGATCCACGCCGCGAGCCGCTTCTACGACCAGGCGGGCTTCCGCGAGGGCCGCGGCGACGTCAACGCCTTCGAGGCCGAGGAGGTCGGCGACGTCACCGGCAAGCGCCTCGTCCACCTCCAGTGCCACATGGGCCAGGACACGCTCTCGTGGGCCCGCCGCGGCGCCGCCGAGGTCGTGGGCCTCGACTTCTCCGAGCCGGCCGTCGAAGTCGCCCGCGGCCTCGCCGCCGACCTCGGGCTCGCCGACCGGGCCTCATTCGTCGCCGCCGACGTCTACGACGCCCGCGAGGCCCTCGGCGGGCGCGTCTTCGACGTCGTCTACACCGGGCTCGGGGCCCTGTGCTGGCTGCCGGACACCGCCGGCTGGGCCGAGGTCGCCGCGTCCCTGGTCGCACCCGGCGGGTTCCTGTACCTCGCCGAGTTCCACCCGCTGTGCGACACCCTCGACTGGGACACCGGCACCCGCCTCGCCCGCAGCTACCTCGACCGGGAGCCGATGGTCTTCGACGAGCCCGGCACCTACACCGACGGCGAGGCCGCCACTGAGCACAATCTGAACTTCCAGTGGACCCACCCGATCGGCGCGGTCGTGTCGGCGCTGGCCGCGACCGGGCTGCGGATCGAGTTCCTGCACGAGTTCGACTGGACGCTGTTCCAGCACTTCGGCTCGCTCCAGCAGGTCGAGGGCCGCTACCAGCAGCCGGCGGGCGTGCCGCGCGCGCCGCTGATGTACTCCCTCAAGGCGTCCCGGGCGTGACGGCTGCCGCGCGCTAGTTCCGATGGTTCTCTGAACCGCCTCCCAGCCCACCCCGGCGTCCCGGCCCCCAGAATGGCGGGACCACGAGGTGAGAGGGGTGGGTCAGTGACCGCCAAGCAGGACGTGACGCCGACCTACGAGGGCCGGCCGTACGCCAGGCCCGACGAGGAGCTGGTCGACCAGGGCCTCCAGTTCGACATCGGCACGCTGCTGAGCCGCCGCGGCGTGCTCGTCGCCGGCGCCGGGGCCGCGGCTCTGGGCCTGGCCGCGTGCACGAACGGCGGGGGCTCGGCCACGGGTTCGGAGACGACGAGCGCCGCCGCGGGCGATCTGACGGAGATCCCCCAGGAGACGGCCGGGCCCTACCCCGGCGACGGCTCGAACGGGCCGGACGTGCTCGCGGAGAGCGGCGTGGTCCGCAGCGACATCCGCTCCAGCTTCGGCGGCAGCACCACGACCGCCGAGGGCGTCCGGATGGGCATCGAGCTGACGCTCTACGACATGGCGAACGACAACGCCCGCTTCGAGGGCGCCGCGGTCTACCTGTGGCACTGCGACCGCGGCGGCGGCTACTCGATGTACTCCGAGGGCGTCGAGAACGAGAACTACCTGCGCGGGGTGCAGGTCGCCGACGCCGACGGGGTCGTGGCGTTCACGAGCGTCTTCCCCGCCTGCTACGCGGGCCGCTGGCCCCACATCCACTTCGAGGTGTACCCGGACGTCGACGCGATCACCGACTCGGCGAACGCGATCGCGACCTCGCAGATCGCGCTCCCGCAGGACGTGTGCGAGGCGGTGTACGCCGAGGAGGGCTACGAGCAGTCGGTCGAGAACCTCGCGCAGGTGTCGCTGGAGACCGACGGGATCTTCAGCGACGACGGCGGCGAGTCGCAGCTGGCGACCGTGACCGGCGACGTCGCGGGCGGGTACGCGATCTCGCTGGCGGTCGGGGTCGACACCGGGACCGAGGCCGCGGCGGGTGGCGTCTCCGGGGGCGGCGGTCCCGGCGGGACGCCGCCGGGCGGCGGGTCGTCCGGCTGAACGCGCGCGGAAGGCCCGCGACCGCACGGGGTCGCGGGCCTTCCGCATGGTCAGATCAGGACGACGAGGCCGGATTCCCCGAAGAGGGTGGCGGCGAGGGAGCCGCGGTTGCCGGCCTTCATCGGGAGCTTCGCGCCGAGGGCGTGGATGTGCGGTTCGACCCGCTCGGGGTGGGGGTGGACCGCTTCGAGGCCGACGAGGGGGACGACCGGCAGGTCGGCGGCGGGGTGCGGGGTGGCGCCCCAGTCGATGAGGAAGGGCACGGGGCCGCGGTGGCGGCCCTCCTTGTCGAGGGTGAGGCGCCAGGTGAGCGTGTCGCCGGCCGGGCTCTGGCGGGACATCTCCCACGGCTCGCCCGGGTCGTACCCGGCCTCGCGGGAGGCGGCCACGGCGGCGTCGATGCCCTCCACGCGCACCGACCAGGTCACGAGCCGGGCCTCGGTGAGCGTGTCGATCCCGAACGGCCGCCACTTGTCGGGGGCCTCCTGCTCCGGGTCGGGGCCGATGATCTCGAGGTAGGTGCCCTCGCCGAGGCCGAGCAGGAAGTTCCGGGTGCCCAGGCCCAGGTGGACGCCGCCGGGGACGGGTTGCGTCCCGGTCAGGCGCGCGACCTCCTTGACCGTGACGGCCAGGTCGGGCGTGGCGAGAACGAGGTGGTCGAGTGAGGACATGGGCCGGATTCTAGTCACGATGCGCCACAGCCGTAACGGCCGTCCTGAAACCGCACCGGCCCGGTTCAGGCGCGGCCGGGGTCGGCGAGGGCCTCGATGATCTCGTCGCCGGCCTCGCCGGCGAAGCGCTCCAGGACGGCCTCGGCCTCGGCGCGGCCGGGCTCGTAGCCGACGCGGCAGCCGTCCGGGGCGAAGGCCGCGTCGGCCGCGGGCGGGTCGGTGTCGCGGCGCATGAGGTCGCCGATGCCGGTCTCGAGCAGTCCGAACGCGTGGAAGGCGGCGGAGACGGCCTGCGAGTAGACCTCGTCGACCGGGCGGCCTTCGAGGACGTGGTGCACGTTGACCTCGACGAGGATGTGCTGGGTGTGCAGGAGCTGGGAGGCGACCAGGCGCGAGGTGAGCGGCGGGTTGCCCTCCTCGATGAGCTCCTGGGCGAGGAGCACCGAGGAGCGGCGGCGGTAGTCCATGGCGCTGATCAGGAGCGAGGGCGTGGCCTGGATGAGGCGCTGGACCTGGAGGAACAGCGGCTTGTCGCTCAGGCCGGTCTGCGGGGCGCGGTGTTCGAGCAGGTCCAGGTAGCGGTCGCGCAGGGCCGCGTGCGGGGTCTGGCCGAGGGGGCGCTCGCGGACCGTGCGGGCCGGGTCCTCGATGTGGTGCTTCATGCCGCCGATGACGAGGTCTTCCTTCGACGGGAAGTAGTTGAACACGGTGGCCTTGGAGACCTCCGCGGCGGCCGCGATCTCGGCGACGGACACGTTCTCGTACCCGCGCTCCTCGAACATCTGGAGGGCGGTGGCCTTCAGGCGCCCCCACATGGCGTTCTTCTTGCGCTCGCGCAGGCCGCTGCGTTGTTCCACCCCGCCACTGTACCAGAACTCCATGGACCCGGCCAAAAAATAATCCCGGAAAAACTTTGTACCCGGTCAAACTTCGGTGCTAGGCTCGTCGGCATGACAGGAAACCGTCCCGCCCACACCCCCCGCAAGACCGCGCCACCGGCCGGCGGGGAGGCCGCACCGGAGGCCTCGGTCCTCCGCCTCCTCGCCGACTACCTCCGGCCCCACCGCACCCCGCTCCTGCTCGCGGTCCTCTTCCAGATCGTCCAGACGCTCGCGTCCCTGTACGTCCCCACGCTCAACGCCGACCTCATCGACAACGGCGTCGCCGCCGGAGACACCGCGTACGTGCTGCGCCACGGCGGCATCATGCTCGCCGTCACCGTCGTCCAGCTCACCGCCGCCGCCCTCGGCGTCTACTTCGGCGCCCGCGCCGCGATGGGCCTGGGCCGCGACCTCCGCGCCGACCTCTTCGCCCAGGTGCAGCGGTTCTCGGCCGCCGAGATGAACCGCTTCGGCGCGCCCTCGCTCATCACCCGCACCACCAACGACGTCACCCAGGTCGTCACCCTGCTCGTCTTCGGGCTCACCATGTTCATCACGGCCCCGATCACCGCGGTCGTCGGCCTGTCGCTCGCGCTCACGCTCGACGTGCCGATGACGGGCGTGCTGCTCGGCGCGATCCCGTTCATGGCCCTGGCGATCTACTTCATCGTCGTCTCGATGGTCCCGGCCAGCCGCGTCATGCAGCAGCGCATCGACTCCATCAACCAGGTCATGCGCGAGCACATCACCGGCATCCGCGTGATCCGCGCGTTCGTGCGCGACGACCACGAGCAGGACCGCTTCTCCGACGCCAACGCCGAGCTCACCGACGCCGCGCTGCGCGTCGGCCGCGTCCAGGCGTTCTTCGGCGCCACCGCCATGGTCTTCGGCAACGTCACCTCGATCGCCCTGGTCTGGTTCGGCGCCCGGTTCATCGCCGAGGGCTCGATGCAGATCGGCGACCTCATCGCCTTCATCTCCTACGCCGGGCTCATCCTCGGCTCGGTCATGATGTCCATGGGCGTGTTCATGATGACCCCGCGCGCGAAGGTCGCGGCCGGGCGCATCCGCGAGGTCCTCGGCACCGAACCCACCATCACCGACCGTGCCGACGCGGTCCGCGAACTGCCCGGACGCGGCGAACTCGACCTCGAGGCCGTCACCTTCCGCTACGAGGGCGCCGAGGAGGCCGTCCTGCGCGGCGTCGACCTCATCGCCCGCCCCGGCCAGACCACCGCGATCATCGGCTCCACCGGCGCCGGCAAGACCACCCTCCTCAATCTCGTCCCGCGGCTGTTCGACGTCGACGGCGGCGCGGTCCGCATCGACGGCGTCGACGTCCGCGACATGGACCGGGCCCTCATCGCCAAGACCGTCGGGCTGGTCCCCCAGCGCGCCTACCTGTTCTCGGGCACCATTGCCTCGAACCTGCGCTACGGCAACCCGGACGCCGACGACGCGACCCTCTGGCGGGCCCTGGAGACCGCGCAGGCCGCCGAGTTCGTGCGGGCCATGCCGAACGGCCTCGACACCGTGATCGGCCAGGGCGGCACCACCGTCTCCGGCGGCCAGCGCCAGCGGCTCGCGATCGCCCGCACGCTCGTCGCCAACCCCCGGATCTACCTGTTCGACGACTCCTTCTCCGCCTTGGACACCGCCACTGACGCGGCCCTGCGGGCGGCGCTCGCCACCGAGATCGCCGACGCCGCGCAGGTGATCGTGGCCCAGCGGGTCTCGACCATCCGCGACGCCGACCGCATCGTCGTCCTCGACGCCGGCCGCGTCGTCGGCACCGGCACCCACGAGCAGCTGCTGGAGACCAACCCCGTGTACGCCGAGATCGTCAACTCCCAACTCACCCTCCAGGAGGCGCTGTGACCATGCGCGGACCCGGCATGGGCGGCGGCCCGGCCCTGAAGAAGGCGGAGGACTTCGGCGGCACCGTGCGCCGGATCGTGGCGCTCATCCGGCGCGACCGGTTCCGGCTGGCCTCGGTGATCGGCTTCGGCGTCCTCATGGTGTGCGGGATGCTCGCCATCCCCGCGATCCTCGGCGACGCCACCGACCTCGTCATCGACGGCGCGGCCGCGGGCGGCGTCGACTTCGGCGCGCTCACCCGCATCCTCGGCATCGCGACCGCGATCGCCTTGGCGACCTTCGCGATCACCGTCCACAACGGGCGCACGATCGCGAAGATGGCGCAGCACATGGCGTTCGAGCTGCGGGAGGAGGCGGACCGGAAGGTGGCGGCGCTGCCGCTGTCCTACTTCGACTCCCGCCCGCGGGGCGAGGTGCTGTCGCGGGTCACGAACGACATCGACAACCTGACGCAGACCGTCGGGCAGGTGACGCAGCGGATCGTGCAGGGCCTGCTGTTCCTCATCGGCGTGCCGGTCATGATGCTCACGATCTCACCGCTGCTGACGCTGGTCGTGGTGGTGACGCTGCCGCTGACGCTCCTGGCGACGCGGCTGATCGGCAGGCGCAGCCAGCCGCGCTTCGCGCAGCAGTGGGCCACGACCGGGAAGCTCAACGGTCACGTCGAGGAGATGATCACCGGCCACCAGCTGGTGACGCTGTTCGGCCGGCGCGAGGAGGGGGCCGCGGTCTTCAAGCGGCACAACGAGGAGCTGTACGAGCACACGGTGCGGGCGCAGTGGGTGTCGGGCCTGCTGGGCCCGGCGATGATGTTCCTCGGCTGGTTCACGTACGTGCTCGTGGCCGTGGCCGGCGGGCTCCAGGTGGCCGCGGGTGCGCTCTCGTTCGGCCAGATCCAGGCGTTCATCCAGTACACGGGCCAGTTCCAGAACCCGCTGAACATGCTCGCGGCCATGTTCGGGCAGGTGCAGTCGGCGGTGGCCTCGGGCGAGCGGGTCTTCGAGCTGCTCGACGCGGAGGAGCAGTCGCCGGAGCCGGTCGCGGCGGCGGGGGCCCTGGCGGCCGTGGAGGGCCGGGTGGCGTTCGAGGACGTGTCGTTCCGGTACCTGCCGGACGAGCCGCTCATCGAGCACCTGTGGCTGGAGGCCGCGCCGGGCCAGACGGTCGCGATCGTGGGCCCGACCGGGGCGGGGAAGACGACGCTGGTGAACCTGCTCATGCGCTTCTACGACCTGGACGCGGGGCGGATCACCGTCGACGGCGTCGATGTGTCCACGGTGGAGCGCGAACGGCTGCGGCGGCGGATCGGCATGGTCCTCCAGGACACGTGGCTGTTCGAGGGCACGATCGCGGAGAACATCGCGTACGGCCGGCCGGAGGCGACCCGCGAGGAGGTGGTGGCGGCCGCGCGGGCGGCGCACGCAGACCACTTCATCCGGACGCTCCCTGACGGCTACGACACGGTGGTGGAGTCGGACGAGGGCGGCCTGAGCGCGGGCGAGCGACAGCTGGTGACGATCGCGCGGGCGTTCCTGATCGATCCGTCGATCCTCATCCTCGACGAGGCGACCAGTTCGGTGGACACCCGCACCGAGATGCTGGTCCAGCAGGGGATGGTCGCGCTGCGGCGAGGGCGCACGAGCTTCGTGATCGCGCACCGGCTCTCGACGATCCGCGACGCCGACGTGATCGTGGTGATGGAGCACGGCACGGTGGTCGAGCAGGGCCCGCACGAGAAGCTGCTGGCCGCGGGCGGCCCGTACGCGCGGCTGTACGAGGCCCAGTTCGCGCGGCCGGCCGTGGAGGAAGAGGAGGCCGTGACGGCGGCGCCGGCCCGCGCCTGAGACTCGGAGCGCTGCAAGGAAACCAGGGCCCCGAACCGCAGCGGCGCCCGAGGCCATGCCTCGGGCGCCGCTGCGCGTCTACGGCAGGCCGGTCGCGTCGCGGCCGCCGGCCGCGACCTCGGCGATGGTCGGCGGGCGCCGCTGCGCGTCTGCGGCAGGCTGGTCGCGTCGCGGTCGCCGGCCGCGACCTCGGCGGTGGTCGGCGGGCGCCGGACCCGTGATGCGGCCGGCGCGCACCCCGCGCTGCGGCGGCAGCTCAGAGGCTGAACGTGCCGGCGGCGACGCTGAGGGCCACGGCGGCCGCAGCGGCTACGGCCGCCAGCGCGATGAGGGCCCAGTCGGCGGGGCGCATTCGCTGCTCGCGGGCGTGGGTGCGGGGGATCTCGGTGTCGAAGCCGCGGGCGTCCATGGCGGCCGCGAGGCGGCCGGCGCGGCGCAGGGCGCCGACGAGGAGCGCGAACATGGTCGAGGCGAAGAGCCTGGTGCGCCGCAGCGGGTTCCAGCCGCCTTCGAGGCCGCGGGCGCGGCGGGCGGTGGTGATCTGGCGCCACTCGGCGGCCAGGAGCGGGAGCAGGCGCAGCGCCGCGAGCGAGCCGATGGTGAAGCGCGGCGGGGCGTTGAGCTGCTGGGTGAGGGCGTCGGCGAGGTCGGTGGGGTCGGTGGTGGCGAAGACGAGGACCCCGGCGGTGGCGGCGACGCAGACGCGCAGGCCGATGGCGGTGCCGTCGAGGAGCGTCCCGGAGCTGATCGCGATCGGGCCCAGGTCGACCAGGAGCCGGCCGGTCTGCTCGGCGGCGAACACGGCGTTGACGACGACGACCGCAGCGGCGGCGAGCCACAGCCAACGCAGCCGCCGCACGAGCGGCCCGGGCCGGATACCGGTGAACGGCAAGGCGATCGCGAGTGCGGCGAGCAGGAGCAGCGGAGTGAGCCAGTCCCCCGCGACCAGCGCCACGGTCGTCACGAGCACGACAGCGGCGAGCTTGGCGACAGGATTGGCACGCGCAATCGCCGCCTCGGGACCGCACACGGGCGCCAGGGTCAGCACCGGCCCTCCCCAGTGGTCCCGCCGGTCGCGGCGGCCCATCGGCAGCGTTCGCGATGACCCGGCGCGCGAACTGCCCGCGAAGTCAGCATGGGCGCTCCTCGGCGACACGGCCGCCTTCGAGTACGAGTTCCCTGGCTTCCAGGGCCTGGGCGAAGTCGCGGTCGTGGGTGACGGCGAGGAGGGCGGTGCCCTCGTCGCGGATGTCGGCGGTGAGGTCGACCAGTTCGCCCCAAGTCCGGCGGTCCTGGCCGAAGGTGGGCTCGTCGAGCAGGAGCACGCCGGGCGCGGCGGCGAGGGCGCCGGCGACGGAGAGGCGGCGGGCCTCGCCGCCGGAGAGGGTGTGCGGATTGGCTTCGGCGAGGGGCGCGAGGCGCAGGCGGTCGAGGAGTTCGGCGACGCGCGCCTCGATGCGGTCCTTGGCCCACCCGGCCTGTTTGGGGCCGAAGGCGAGCTCGTCGCGGACGGTGGCGGTGACGAACTGGTGCTCAGGGTCCTGGAAGACCGAGCCGACGCGCGTGGCAAGGCGACGTGCGGGCAGGCGGTGCAGCGGCCGGCGCTCGCCGGGGACGGTGGCCGTCCCCGCGTCGGGTGCGGCGAGGCCGCCGGCGAGGAGCGCGAGCGTGGACTTCCCGGAGCCGTTGGGGCCGGTGACGGCGAGCAGTTCGCCTTGGCGCAGTTCGAAGGAGACGCCGTCGAGGGCGGGCCGGGCAGCGCCGGGGTAGGCGAGCGCGAGGCCGTCGCTGCGCAGGGCGGGCCCGCCCGGGGCGGGCGCGGGGCGGTGCGGCAGGGGCGCGCCGGGCACCCAGACGCCTTGGGCGGCAAGGGTCGCGCCGTGTTCGGTGAGGACGCGGGCGGCGGGGCCGTCGGCGATCAGCGCGCCGCCGGGTCCGAGGGCGATGACGCGGTCGACGAGGTCCAGGATGTCGGCGACGCGGTGCTCCACGACGATGAGCGTGGCGTCGGTGTCGGCCAGCGCGGCCCGGAGCGCGTCACGGATGCCTTGGGCGCCTTGCGGGTCGAGGTTCGCGGTGGGTTCGTCGAGGAGGATGAGCTCGGGGCGGCGGGCGAGGACGCCGGCGAGCGCGAGGCGCTGCTGCTCGCCGCCGGAGAGGGCGTGGGTGTCCCGGTCGGGTCCGTAGGGGAAGCCGACGGCGTCGAGGGCGCGGTGGACGCGGGGCCAGATGTCGCCGCGGGGGACGGCCTGGTTCTCGAGTCCGAAGGCGACGTCGTCGCCGGCGCGGGCCATGACGAGCTGCGTCTCGGGGTCCTGGAAGAGGATGCCGGCGCGGCCGCGCTGGTCGGCGGCGGGCTTGCCGTCGAGGAGGACCTCGCCCTCCTGTTCGCCGGCGTCCTCGGTGAGGAGCCCGGCGAGCGCGGCGAGCAGGGTGGACTTGCCCGACCCGGAGGGGCCGAGCAGGAGCACCCGCTCGCCGGGCTCGACGCGCAGGTCGACGCCCGTGACCGCCTGGGCGCGGCGTCCGGCGTGGCGCCAGGCGAAGCCGCGGAACTCGACCGGGATCACGGGGTCAGATCCGGGCCCGTTCGCGGCCGGCGGGGAACCGGTCGAGGACGCCGGTGGGGAGCATGGCGGCGACGAGGGCCTTGGAGCCGAGGCCGGCGACGATCGCGCCGGAGAGGGCGGCGAAGGCGATGTACGGGAGTTTGAAGGCCCACAGTTCGGTGTCGGGGTACCAGACGAGGACGTCGAAGATGGTGGCGGCGATGCAGGCGAGCGCGCCGGCGGCGACGGCGATCGGGGTGCCGAAGCGGCGGTAGCGTCCGGCCGCGAAGGCGAGCTCGCCGCCGAGGCCCTGGATGAGGCCCTGGTAGATCACGAGGACGCCCCACACGGAGCCGAGGAGGGCGGAGACGGTGGCGGCGAGGGCTTCGGTGAGGAGGCCGGCGCCGACGCGGCGGACGATGAGCGGGGCGAGGACGGCGGGGATGAGCCAGACGCCGTACAGGATGCCCTTGAGCGGGGGCAGGAACGCGAGGACGGGGTCGAGTCCGGTCCAGACGAAGTTCCAGGCCCAGAAGACGACGCCGAAGGCGACGGCGAGGACGGCGCAGGTGAGGATGTCGACGGTGCGCCAGCGGCCGGGGGCAGCCAGGGTGCTGTCGGTAGGCATGGGCTTGCCTTTCAAGTGATGGGTACACAGCGCGACAGCGGCACACGACGACTCCCTACGCCGGTATGACCCGGATCAGGTGTGAGGGTCTGCGGTCGGTTCCGCACTCTCAGCCAATCGGCTCCCCTGTCTGCTTCGACGTTAACACCAAGTGCGGCGTCCGTAGCGGGGCGAGTGCAGGCCGGTGACGCGGGGCGGCCCGGTGCCCCGGGTGCGGGGGCCGATGGTTCGGGACGCCTGTACGGGGGACGCGCGTGTCTGGGGCCGGTGCTCGCGGCCAGCCGAGCCGGACCGGTCCGCGGGAGGGGGCCGTCGCCCGCTGCGGTTAGGCTCGCGGGCATGACGAGCGAGCAGGATTGGGATCTGGTGAAGCGGGTCGTGGAGGCGCTGCCGGACGGCACCTGGACTTCGTACGGCGACCTCGCCGAGCTCATCGGCACCGGCCCGCGCCAAGTCGGCGCGTACATGCGCGACGGGGACGTCTCCCGCGCCTACCGGGTGCTGACCGCGGGCGGCACGGTCTCGGAGGGCTTCCGCTGGTCCGACGGCCGCTCGGGCAAGGACGTGCCCGACCTCCTCCGCGAGGACGGCGTGACGGTGAGCCGCAGCGGCCGGGCCGACAAGGCGCAGCGGATGTTCGTCTACGACCTGAAGCTCCTCGCCGCAGAACTGGACGGCGCGGCACCAGAGGACACCAAAGACCGGAAATAACCGCTAAATCATGATATTTCAGGCCTAAGGGACCCCTGGTTCAAAAATACCCCAGGGGTACGACATTGCAGCGCCACAAGGAATCTGAAGCTTCTTCAGAATGTTCTTCGGCAATCGCTCGGCACCCGCGCGATCCCAGCTGAACGAAGCAGCCTTCGGCCGGAGTCCGGTCGATGCGGGCGGTCAGGGGCAGGTCCCAGCGGCGGCCCCGACCGGAGCGAGCGGCGGAACACCCCCGCGGGAAGGCCGTTCGGCCGAGGTGAGCGGCAGGAAACCCCCTCGGGAAAGCCGCCCGGCCGGCGAAATGCCGGCCGGGCCGCAGTGCTCGCTCAGCGGAGATCGGCGTCCGATTCGGTAGTACTCGCTCAGTGGAGGTCGGCGTCCGGTTCGGTCAGGCGCCAGGAGGTGAACTCGACCGTCAGGCCCGCGCGCGAGGGCGCGCAGCAGTACGGGCCGGCGTGCACGGTCGCGTCGGGGTCGAGCGGGGCGAGGCGCACCAGGCGCCAGGGCTCCTCGACGCCGTCGGCGTCCGTGGCGCGGGCGCGGATCACGACCGCGTCGTTGAAGCGGGTGGCGCGCATCGTGACCTCCTTGCCGGCCCACTCGGGAACCGGCGCGGTCGACCAGTCGGAGCGTCCGTCGGTGACGACCGCGCCGAGCTGGAGCGCGCCGTCGGCGAACTCGACGCCGGTCTTGATCCAGCGCTCGGCGTCGATGCGGACCATCAGCCCCGCCTGGTCGAACTGCGAGCCGTAGTCGGCGATGAACGAGACCTCGACGGCCTGCCCGCGGTCCCACTCCTCCAGGAGCGCGTGCTCGTCGTCATGGACGAAGCCGTAGGCGGTGTGCCGCCACGCGTCACTGCCTTCGACCGCGGTGACCCGCAGCCGTCCGCCGGCCTCCTCGGCCGCGGCCGGCAGCGCCGTCCAGGCGCCGGACTTCCAAGGGACTTCGATGGGTGCGTCGATGTGCATCGGTCCGAGCGTAGCGGCGCCGCCGCTGTCACACCAGTCCTGTACAAAAGGGCCCATGGGGGAAACCACCGAAACGCTCAGGAACGAAGCCGAAGCGCTGCTGCGCGCACTCGCCGGCGAGCACGCCCGCCTGCGCGACGACCAGTGGCGGGCCATCGAGGCGCTCTGCACCGGCGGCGCCGACAGCGCGGGACGGCGCGTGCTCCTGGTGCAGCGCACCGGGTTCGGCAAGTCGGCCGTGTACTTCACGTCCACGGCGCTGCTGCGGCGCCGCGGCGCGGGTCCCACCGTCATCGTCTCGCCGCTCCTCGCGCTCATGCGCAACCAGATCGAGGCCGCCGAGCGCGCCGGCATCCGCGCCCGCACCATCAACTCCGCCAACCCCGAAGACTGGGACGCCATCGCCGAGGCGATCGGCGAGGACGCCGTCGACGTGCTCCTCATCAGCCCCGAGCGGTTGAACAACCCCGCCTTCCGCGACTACCAGCTCCCCAAGCTCGCCGCCGGCTGCGGCATGCTCGTCGTCGACGAGGCCCACTGCATCTCCGACTGGGGCCACGACTTCCGGCCCGACTACCGCCGCATCGCCACCTTCATCGAGGACCTCCCCGAGCGCGTCCCCGTCCTGGCCACCACCGCCACCGCGAACGCCCGCGTCTCCGACGACATCGCCGAGCAGCTCGACCGGCCCGGCACCCCTACGCTCGTCCTGCGCGGCACCCTCGACCGCGAGTCCCTGCACCTGTCCGTGGCCGACCTACCCGACAACGCCCACCGCCTCGCCTGGCTCGACGAGGCCCTCCCCCGCTTCGCCGGCTCCGGGATCGTCTACACGCTCACTGTCGCCGCCGCCGAAGAGGTCAGCGACTACCTCTCCAGCCGCGGCCACGCCGTCGCCTCCTACACCGGGCGCACCGACAACGCCGAGCGCCTCGCCCGCGAGGACGACCTCCTCAACGACCGCATCAAGGCGCTCGTCGCCACCAGCGCGCTCGGCATGGGCTTCGACAAGCCCGACCTCGGCTTCGTCGTCCACTTGGGAGCGCCGTCGTCGCCGGTGGCGTACTACCAGCAGATCGGCCGCGCCGGGCGCGCCCGCGACCGCGCCGAGGTGGTGCTGCTCCCCGGCGCCGAGGACCGCGCCATCTGGGACTACTTCGGGTCGCTGTCGTTCCCGGCCGAGGACGCGGTGCGCCGCACGCTCGACGTGCTCGCCGTCGAGGGCCGGGCCCTGTCGACCGCGGCGCTGGAGACGCGGGTCGACCTGCGCCGCACCAGGCTCGAGATGATGCTCAAGGTCCTCGACGTCGACGGCGCGGTGCGCCGCGTCAAGGGCGGCTGGGAGGCCACGGGCATGCCGTGGACGTACGACGCCGAGCGGTACGCGAAGGTCGCGGCCGCGCGCCGGCACGAGCAGCAGCGGATGCTCGAGTACGAGGCGACCGACCGGTGCCGGCTGGAGTTCCTGCGCGCTGAGCTCGACGACGCCGAGGCCGCGCCGTGCGGGCGCTGCGACAACTGCACCGGGGAGCGCATCGAGGCGAAGGTGTCGTCCGAGGCGGCCGAGGGCGCGGCGGCGGCGCTGTCGAAGCCGGGCGTCACGGTCGAGCCGAAACGCATGTGGCCCACGGGCATGCAGGCGCTCGGCGTGGACCTGAAGGGAAAGATCGCGCCCGAGCTCGGGGCCGAGCCGGGCCGGGCGCTGGCGCGCCTGTCGGACATCGGCTGGGGCGGGCCGCTGCGCGCGCTCCTGTCGGACGGGGCCGACCGCGACGTGCCCGACGACGTGTTCGGCGCGGTCGTCAGGGTGTTGGCGGCCTGGGACTGGGCCGAGCGGCCCGCGGCGGTCGTCTCGACCGGGTCGCTCTCGCGCCCGCGCCTGGTGAACGGGCTCGCCGAGCGGATCGCGGCGCTCGGGCGCATGGAGTACCTCGGCGCGCTCGGGCGCACCCCGGGCGCCGTCTCGGGCGCGCCGCGCGCGAACAGCGCCCAGCGGCTGCACCAGGTCCTGGACGCGTTCACGGTCGACTTCCCGGTGCCGCCGGTGAGCGTGCTCCTCGTGGACGACGTGCGCGACAGCGGCTGGACGGCGACCGTGGCCGCGATGCGGCTGCGGCAGGCTGGCGCGACCTCGGTGCATCCGCTCGCACTGGCACTCCAGGCCTGACGTTCTAGGGGCGCAAGCGTTCAGGGCGCAGGGTTCCGGTGTTCGGAGCGCGGGTTTCCGGTGTTCACGACGCATCGGCTCCGGCGCTGGGCCGCGGAGCCGGGGCGTTCGAAGGGCGGGTTCCCGGTGTTCGCGAGGCACTAGCTCAGGCGCCGGGGCCGCGGGGCCGGGGGGTCGGAGCGCGGTTCCCGATGCTC
Source organism: Glycomyces terrestris (assembly GCF_003933745.1). Taxonomy (GTDB): domain Bacteria; phylum Actinomycetota; class Actinomycetes; order Mycobacteriales; family Micromonosporaceae; genus Glycomyces; species Glycomyces terrestris. Next base: position 492,175 of record NZ_RSEB01000001.1, read on the forward strand.
AGGTGCTCGGGGCCGCGGGGCCGGGGCGTTCGAAGCGCGGGTTCCGGTGTTCACGAGGCACCGGCTCAGGCGCTCGGGGCCGCGGGGCCGTCGAAAGCGCGTGACGGGGCCCGGCGGATCGCCGCCGGGCCCCGTGCCGTGCTCAGAGCGCGCCGAGGAGCGCCGGGTAGTAGCCGGAGGCCTGGCCGGCCGCGTTCGGGTGGTAGGGGACGTCGAAGAGGGTGAAGCCGTGCAGCCACGGCGTGCGCGAGCAGATCTCGTGGCCGGTGAACTCGTCGCGCACGTCCACATAGGTGAACCCGTGGTCCTCGGCGGCGGCCTGGATGACCCCGGCGAGGAGGTCGGCGCCCTGGTTCATGCGGACCTGCTCGGCGATGCTGATCGAACCGAGGGCGTCGCAGGTGTTGCGGGCGGCGAACAGCCGCGGGTAGCCGGTCACGTACACCTCGGCGTCGGGGGCGCGGGTCGCGATCTCGGTGTAGACGGCGTCGAGCCTCGCCGGCAGCTCCTGGGTGGCCTTGCGCTCGGCCTCCTCGATGGCGGGGGTGCAGTTCTGGAACGGGGTGATGCAGGCGATGACGGCGTCGGTCCAGCCGATGTCGTTGCCGCCGATGCCGATCGTGACGAGGTCGGTGCCGGCGTCGAGGGCCTGCACCTGCTCGGCGAGGACGTCGGCGGTGGTCGCGCCGCCGCAGGCGACGAAGGTGAACTCGGCCCCGAGCTCTGCGGCGAGGAGCGCGGGGTGGGCCCTGGTCGAGCGCTGGCAGGCGTCGGTGTAGGAGCCCGCGCCCGAGCCGGAGGAGTAGGAGTCGCCGAGGGCGACGTACTCGGTCTGCTGGGCCTGGGCCGCGGCGGGGGCGAGCAGGAGCATGGCGAGCGCGGCGGCGGCGATCGTCGCTGATCGTCGGAGTCGGTCCATGGAAGGCGTCCTTCGCGGTCGGGGGGAAGACTTGCCCCACATTGTGAACTCGCCGGTAACTTGTTGGGAACCCTGCGACGGTAACAAATCGGGAAATTTACACATCTCGTTCTGATGGTGGCGTCGGCCGGGACCGATGTGGTTGCGGCACTGCGGGAGCGGGGCGACGCGGTCGCCCCGCCGGTCGGTCAGACGGCTCTGGCGACGGCCGGGTAGTAGCCGTTGGCGTGGCCGAGGGCGTTCGGGTGGTACGACTCGGCCGCCGGGTAGCGCAGGCCGTGGAGGTAGGGCACGTCGTCGCAGACGGCGTGCCCGGCGAAGGAGTCGCGCACGTCCACATAGGTGAAGTCGTGCTCGGCGGCGGCCTCGCCGAGGACGTCGGCGAGGAGGTCGGCGGCCTGGTTCATGCGGACCTGCTCGGCCAGCGAGGGCTGGTGGAGCGCGCCGCAGGTGCTGCGCTCGTTGAACAGCCGCGGGTAGCCGAGGACGAGGACCCGGGCGCTCGGCGCGCGGTCGGCGATGGCGGCGTAGGCGCCGTCGAGGAGCGCCGGCAGCTGGTACCGGATGAGCGCTTCGGAGGCCGCGATCTCGTCGGCGCAGTCCGCGAGCGGGGTGAGGCAGGCGGCGACGGCCTCGGTCCAGCCGATGTCGTTGCCGCCGATGCTGACCGTGACGAGGTCGGTGCCCGCGTCGAGCGCCCCGAGTTGCTCGGCGAGGAGGTCGGCCGTGGTCGCGCCCGAGCAGGCCGCGAAGGCGAGGTCGGCGCCGAGGCCGTGGGCGAGGAGCCGCGGGTAGGCGAGGTCGGAGCGGAGGCACTGGGGGTCGGTGTACTCCCCCGCGCCCGTGCCCGAGGCGTACGAGTCGCCGAGGGCGGCGTACTCCTTCGGCCAGGGCTCGGCCTGGGCCGCGGCGGGGAGGAGGACGAGGGCGGCGGAGGCGGCCAGCGCCGCCGCCGCGAGGCGCAGAGGGTTCATTCGGGCTCCGTTCCAAGTCGGTACGAGGTGGAACTGTATTGCCCGTTGCGCCTAAAGAGGCTGAAAATCGTCGTTTTTCGGATGAGTCGCGCTATGTCACGATATTTCAGCCGTTAAGGGACCCCTGGTATCAAGTTTACCGCGAGGGTATGACATCGCCCTGCGGTGGCGAAAACGCGAGAGCCGCTTGGATTCTTGCGGGGCGCCGGGCCGGCGGTCGACGGCACGGGGTTGGCGGCGCGGTCGACTGCCTGGAGCGGCGGGCCCGAGAAGCGGGGCGATCCGGCCGTCCCGGGCGGTCGGCGCGCCTAGGCTGGACGCATGGGCGAATCGACGGCGCGACGGCGGGAGAGCATGTCCGACCAGGCCCTCATCGAGGGCACGGGCGCGGACTGGAAGACGTGGCTGGCCCTGCTCGACGAGCGGGGCGCGGCGGAGCTCGGGCACACCGCGATCGCGCGGATGCTGGTGAGCGAGTTCGAGATCGACGGGTGGTGGGCGCAGTCGATCACCGTCGGGTACGAGCAGGAGCGCAACCTGCGCGAGCCGGGCCAGCGCCCGGACGGGACGTTCAGCGCCAGCGCGTCCAAGACCGTGGCGGCCCCGATCGGATCGGTCTTCGAGCAGCTGGCGGACCCGGAGCTCCAGGCGGCGTGGCTCGACGGGATCGAGCTGTCGCAGCGGAGCGCGTCGCCGCCGAAGTCGGTGCGGTTCGACGCCTCGGACGGCACCCAGGTGTACGCGAACCTGACCGCGAAGGGCGACAAGACGGCCGTGGGCATCGAGGTCGCGAAACTGGAGTCGGCCGAGGCCGCCGCGGCGGCCAAGGCGGCGTGGAAGGACCGGCTGGGCCGCCTCGCCGAGCGGCTCGGCTGAGTTGACCCGGTCGCCGGCTCGGCGATCGAGTAGGCGGTCACCGGCGTCGTCGCCGGGACCGCGCTCGGGCCGCCGATCGGCGGCCCGAGCGCGGTCTAGTGCTTCGCGGTCGGGGCGACTTCCTCGGCCGGGGCGGCGGGCGGGGTCGCCTGCTTGCCGGCGCGGCCGCCGGAGCGGGAGATCGCGACGCCCACGAGCGCGAGCGCGCCGCCGGCGAGGGTGAGCCAGGTCGGGACCTCGCCGAGCAGGAGCCAGGACATGGCGACCACGATCGCGGGGACGACGTACGTGGTGGCGCCCATCTTCCCGGCCGTGGTGTACCGCAACGCGTAGCCCCAGGTGAGGAAGGCGATCGCGGTCGGGAAGAGGCCGAGGTAGAGCACGTGCAGGGTCGCGGCTGCGGGCGCGTCGCCGAGCTGCGTGACGAGCAGGGGCGCGAACGGCAGGCACAGGACCGCGGCGATGGCGTTGCCGAAGGCGGTGAACTGGAGCGAGGAGCAGTGCTGGAGCGTGGGCTTCTGCACCACGACGCTGATGGCGTACGTGACGGCCGAGACGAGGCAGAGCAGGACGCCGACGACGGAGGCGGCGCTGTCGCGGGACATCGAGAGGGAGACGACCGCGACGCCGGCGAAGGCGACGGCGATGCCGAGGAAGAGGCGGGGCGGGAAGCCCTCCTTGAGGATCCAGCCGCCGAGGAGGGCGATGAGGATCGGGCCGATGTTGACGATGAGGGCGGCGGTGCCGGCGTCGACGAGCTGCTCGCCCCAATTGAGGGCGAGCATGTAGAGGCCGAACCAGAGGACGCCGGCGGTGGCGATGCCGGGCCAGGCGCGGCGGCCGGGGAGTCCCTCGCGGCGCAGCGCCCAGACGGCGAGGAGGACGACGGCGGCGACGGCGGCGCGGCCGAGGGTCAGGGGCCCGGGGTCGAGGTGCTGGCCGGCGTCGCGGATGGAGACGAAGGCCGAGGCCCAGCAGAAGACGGTGACGCCGACGGCGAGAGCCGCGCGGGTGTGGAATCGCTCGCTCATGGGGCGGGGGCTCCTCTGGATGGGCGGCCGCGGATCGGCGGCGGCGGGCGGCGGGCGCGGGTCGCGCCCGGGAAAACCTAGCATCGCGGGGCGACACCGGTCATCTGTGAATCGACTGGGAATCGGGGGCGGGGCCCCGGGCCGGGTGGGGCGGGAGGGCGGCCCCTACGATAGAAACCGCTATCTATTCGGGTGGTCCGGATGGTGCGACGCCGCTCCCCGGCGCGCGGATCATGACGGACAATGGGCGGGCCCCTCCCGTCGAACCGAGACGAGGCGGCCGCGCCCCCGCGCGGCAGCTCGACGGGAATGCACGCACACTGAGAGGGAAGCTGACTCATGAGTCGCACCGATTTCACGTACGTGGAAAGCGTTAGCCCCGGGAGCGGGCGGCGCGATCCGCGAGCGGCGCTGGCCTCCGACGCCGCCGCGCTCAGCCTCGACGGCGACTGGCGCTTCCGCCTCGCCGCCGGGCTCCACGACACCGCCGTGGGCTTCGAGGACCCCGCGTTCGACGCGGAGGACTGGGACGTCCTGGCCGTCCCGTCCATGTGGCAGATGCACGACCTCGACGGCGACGCCCCCTACGGCAGGCCCGCCTACACGAACGTGGTCTACCCGTTCCCGGTCGACCCGCCGCGGGTCCCCGACGCGAACCCGACCGGGGAGTACCGCCGCGCCTTCACTCTTCCCACCGACTGGCCAGGGACCGGGCGTACCGTGCTGCGGTTCGAGGGGGTGGATTCGGCGTTCGCGGTGTGGGTCAACGGCATCCGTCTGGGCGACGGGAAGGGTTCGCGGCTGCCGACCGAGTTCGACGCGACCGATCACCTGCGCCCGGGCGAGAACACCGTCGCCGTCCGGGTCCACCAGTGGTCGGCGGGGTCCTACCTGGAGGACCAAGACATGTGGTGGCTGTCGGGGATCTTCCGGCCCGTGTCCCTGGTCCACCGGCCCGAGGGCGGGATCGAGGACGTGTTCGTCCACGCCGGGTACGACCACCGCACCGGCCGAGGTGATTTGCGCATCGAGGCACCCGAGGGCGCTCGGGTCACCGTGCCCGAGCTGGGCATCGACATCAGTGCAGGCGAGACGGTGAGTGTCGCGGTCGAGCCGTGGACGGCCGAGACCCCGCGCCTGTACGACGCCGAGGTCGCCACCGCGACCGAGCGCGTCTCGCTGCGCATCGGTTTTCGCACGGTGGTGGTCGAGGACGGCGTGCTCAAGGTCAACGGCCGCCGGATTCTGCTGCGCGGGGTCAACCGGCACGAGTGGGACCCCGACCAGGGCCGCACCCTGAGCGTGGCGACGATGCGCCGTGACCTAGAGGTCATGAAGCGGCACAACGTCAATGCCGTGCGCACCAGCCACTACCCGCCCGACCGGCGCTTCCTGGACCTGTGCGACGAGATCGGCGTCTGGGTCATCGACGAATGCGACCTCGAAACCCACGGCTTCGTCTTCCACGAGTGGCGGAACAACCCCAGCGACGTGCCGATGTGGAGGGACGCCTACCTCGATCGCATGGCCCGCATGGTCGAACGCGACAAGAACCACGCCTCGGTCATCATGTGGTCCCTCGGCAACGAGAGCCACACCGGGCAGAACCTCGCCGCGATGTCCGCCTGGGCCAAGGAGCGCGACCCCGGCCGCCCCATCCACTACGAGGGCGACTGGGACTCCGGCTACGTCGACGTCTACTCCCGCATGTACGCCGACCACGCCGAGACCGACCGCATCGGGCACCAGACGGAGGAGTCCACGAAGGACCCCGCGCTCGACGGGCACCGCCGGAACCTCCCCTTCATCCTGTGCGAGTACGCCCACGCCATGGGCAACGGCCCCGGCGGCATGAGCGAGTACCAGCGCCTCTTCGAGCAGCACCAGCGCTGCCAGGGCGGGTTCATCTGGGAGTGGATCGACCACGGCGTGCGCAGGCGCACCGACGACGGCCGCGAGTGGTTCGCCTACGGCGGCGACTTCGGCGAACCCCTCCACGACGGCAACTTCGTCATCGACGGCCTCGTCTTCCCCGACCGCGAGCCCTCCCCCGGCCTCATCGAGTTCAAGAAGGTCGTCGAACCCGTCCGCATCACCGTCGACCCCGGCTCGCGCCGCATCACCGTCGAGAACCTCCGCGACTTCGCCGACACCGGCGACCTCGAGTTCACGTGGGCCGTCGAGGACGGCGGCGACGTCGAGCACTCCGGCGGCCTCGACCTGCCCGCCCTCGATCCCGGCAACGCCGCGATCGTCCAGTTCCCCGCGGTCCTCGCCGACCTCGGCGAACCGCGCGGCGAGCGCTGGCTCACCGTGCGCGCCGTCCTCGCCAAGGACGAGCCGTGGGCCGAGGCCGGGCACGAGATCGCCTGGGGCCAGGGGCGACTGGCCGCCGCGGCGGGCCCCGTCCCGGCCGGCGGCGCGCCCGCCGAAGCCGCGGACCGCGGCTACCGGCTCGGGAACGCCGCCTTCGACGCCCTCGGGCGGCTCACCGCGATCGGCGGCCTCGAGCTCGACGGGCCGCGGCTCGACCTGTGGCGCGCCCCCACCGACAACGACCTGCGGTCGTGGCACGCGCCGCTGGCCGACACGTGGAAGCGCGAGACCGTGGGCCTGCACCGCTTGGAGCACAAGGTCCTCGGGATCGAGGCCGACGGCGAGGGCCTGACGGTCGCCACCAGGGTCGCCGCCGGCGCCGCCGAGATCGGCATGGGCGCGGTCTACAAGTGGCGGTCCGAGGGCGGGCGGCTGTGGCTCACCGTCGAGGTCGAACCCCAGGGCGACTGGGACTTCCCGCTGCCACGCCTGGGCGTGCGCGCCGCCGTCCCGAAGGAGCTCGACGACGTGACGTGGTTCGGCGGCGGCCCCGGCGAGGCGTACGCGGACACGCGCGACGCCGCCCGCGTCGGCCGGTTCCGGTCCACTGTGGCCGGGATGCAGACCCCGTACGTGTTCCCGCAGGAGAACGGCTCGCGCATCGACGTGCGCTGGGCATCGCTCTCGGGCGGGGGCCGCACCCTCACGGTGCTCGGGGCCCCGCACTTCGCGTTCACGGTGCGGCCGTGGACGAGCGAGGACCTCGCAGCCGCGCGCCACCGCACCGACCTGGTCGAACGCGACCGGCTCTACCTCAACCTCGACGCGGGCCTCCAGGGCATGGGCTCGGCCGCGTGCGGCCCCGGCGTGCTCCCCGAGCACCGCCTGCTGCCGCGCGCCGCCGCGTTCACGCTGGGATTCGAGGTCGCCGAGTAGGAGCGCGGCGGGTTCGCGCGACAGGGGCGTCCACGGTGTGAACTACCCTGAGTGCGGACCCGCCGCATCCCCACCGGTGAGAGAAGGACCCCTGTGCCGAAGAAGTCGAACGCCGAGGCCGGCAAGCGCCCGACCATCCGGGACGTGGCCGCGCGCGCGGGCGTGTCGGTGCCGACGGTCTCGCGGGTCCTCGCCGGGAACTACCCCGTCGCGCCCGCGACCCGCTCGAAGGTGCTCCGGGCCATGCGCGAACTCGACTACGTGGTGAACGCGCACGCCCGGGCCCTGGCGGGGGCGACCACGAAGACCGTGGCGTTCGTCGTGGACGACGTGACCGGGCCCTTCTACGCGCACATCGCGCGCGGCGTCGAGCAGCAGGCCGCCTCCGAGGGCCGGCTGTGCCTGCTGTGCACGACGCACGGCGACCCCGAGCGCGAGCTCGCGGTCGTCGAGCTCATGCGCGAGCAGCGCGCCGAGGCCGTCATCGTCGTCGGCGGCGGCTGGGACGACGAGCACTACCAGGAGCGCATGCGGTACTTCGCGACCGCGCTCGACCGGTCCGGGTCGCGCCTGGTGCTGTGCGGGCGGCCCTCCCCCGGCGACGACGTCCCGGCCACGGTCGTCCACTACGACAACGAGGGCGGGGCGTACGCGATGGCCTCGCACCTGCTGTCGGCCGGGCACCGGCGCATCGGCTACCTGGGGTTCGGCGCGGGCCTGACCACCACCGACGAGCGCATCCGCGGGTTCAAGCGGGCGCACGCCGACCACGGCGTCGCGGTGGACGAGTCGCTGATCCTGCCGGGGACCTTCAGCAAGGCCGCCGGGCACGAGCTGACGCGCCGGCTCCTCGCCGAGCGCGACGACGTCACGGCCGTCTTCGCCGCCACCGACATGGTCGCGGCCGGGGTGCTCAAGGCGCTGCGCGAGGCGGGCGTGCGCGTGCCCGAGGACATGTCGGTCGTCGGCTTCGACGACATCCCGCTCGCCTCCGACCTGACGCCGGCGCTGACGACGGTGCACGTCCCGCACGAGCAGCTGGGCCGCGAGGCGGTGCGGCTGGCGCTCCACAGGGGACTCGAACTGGACGACAGGATCGTCCTGGGAACCCACATCGTGGTCCGGGAGACCGTCGCCCCGCCGCGGCGCCGGGGCTAGACGCGCGCGAGGGCCGGGACGCTGGAGGCGTCCCGGCCCGGAGCGCTCTGGGCTCTACCGGTTCTCGTCGCGGTTGCCGGTCATCCGCTCCTTGGCTTCGTGGAGCTTGTCGCCGGCGCCCTCCTGGACGTCGTGCCACTTCTCCTTCGCCTTGCCCTTGAGCTCGTCGGCGCGGCCCTCGTTCTCGAGACTCTCGTTGTCGGTGGCGTCGCCCCACTTCTCCTTGGCGCGCCCCTTCATCTGCTCGGCCTTGTCCTTTGCCTGGTCGAATGCACCCATTGCTGGCTCCTCCTTCGGTGCGGTTCGACCCCGGGGTACCCCTTCGCCCGCCGATCATGCACCGGCCCCCTCCAATGGACCCGTGACGTCGGGCGCGACCTGCGGAAACGACCCGGTCATGGGCGGGCTGGAAAACCCCGTCGGATTCCCGATGGCGGGGAGCCGGGCGCGCGGGGCAGAATCCGGGGGTGACCAGTGACAGTGCGAGCGGGACCTTCGAGGTCCGCGCAGTGCGCCCGGCCGAGTACGCGGGGCTCGGGGAGTTGACCGTCGGCTCGTACGAGGCGGGCGGGTTCCTCATCGGAGGGCTCGAGGACGGGTACGTGCCGCACCTGCGGGACGTGGCGCACCGGGCGGCGTCGGCGACGGTGCTCGTGGCCGTGGACGGCGACCGGGTGCTCGGCGGCGTGACCATCGCGTTCCCGGGGAGCCCGCTCATGGAGCTCGGCGGGGACGGGGACGCCGAGATCAGGATGCTCGCGGTCGACCCGGCCGCGGGCGGGCGCGGCGTCGGGTCGGCGCTCGCGGCGGCGTGCGTGGAGCGCGCCAGGGCCGAACCCGGCACGAAGCGGATCGTCCTGTGCTCGCAGCAGACGATGACGACCGCGCACCGGATCTACCGCCGGCTCGGGTTCGAGCGGGAGCCGTCCCTGGACTGGGAGCCGGTCCCGGGCGTGCTGCTGTGGGCGTTCTCCCTGTCGCTGTGAGGACCTAGAGGAAGCCCCCGTAGATGCGCTTGTAGTCGGCGAACGCGTGGTCGACCTCGGCGGGGCCGAGGCCGTAGCGCGCCAGGTCGTACCGGTGGTCGAAGGGCCGGGCGGCGACGGCGGCGTCGAGCGCCTCCTGCTCGGTCCTCCCCCATTGGACGCCGAGGCGCTCGAAGAGCCCCGGGAGCCGGTCGGTCTGGCCGGTGAGGTGCCGGTAGGGGACGTCGACCACCGTGTACGCGGGCAGGCGGGCCCGCTCGGCGCGGGCGCGGTCGACCCCGGTGGCGAGCAGGCCGAGCCACAGGCGGCCGATGTCGCGCGGGTCGTGCTCGGTGGTGCTGACGGCGGTGGCCGTCTCGGTCATCGAGCACAGCGAGGCGAGCGCGGTGGCGGGGTCGCGGTGGGTCCACACGACCTGGGCGTCCGGGAAGGTCTTCATGAGCGCGCCGAGGTTCCACAGGTGCGCGGGGGCGCGCAGGACCCAGCGGCGGCGCGGGAGGCCGTGCTGGAGGACCTGGAGGGTCTGCTTGAGGTAGCGGTAGTCGGCGGTGTAGTCGCGGTCGAGCATCCACTGGACGTAGCCGGGCGGGTGGACGCGCACGAGGTGCCCGATGCCGTGCGGGAGGACCCACACGCACGAGTCGGGCCGGTCGGGGTGCATGTCGTAGATGCCGCCGAACGTGGGGATGGCGCGGCGCTGGGCCTCGACGGTCTTCTCGGCGCGGCGGCGGGCGTCGTCGGCCGGCGCGGAGGGCAGGTCGGGGTGCATGAGCTGGTGGAGCAGCGGCGCGCGGTGGCCCTCGGCGGCCGCGAGGAGGCGCTGGAGGACGGCGGTGCCGGTGCGGGGCGCGCCGGTGACGACGATCGGCCGGTCGACGCGCTCGTCGGCGAGCTCGGGGTTGAGGGCGTGGAGCTTGCGGATGCGCAGGTGGTTCTCGATGCGGTCGGTGATCTCCTGGAAGATCCCGATCCAGCCCATCGGGGTGAGGCCGGGGACGTCGGCGTAGGCGCGCAGGAGGACCCGCATGTCCTCTACGAAGTCCTCGTCGCCGCGCGCGGTCGAGGCGGTGCGGCCCTCGGCTTCGCGCACCGCGCGCTCGATGAGGCGGTCGACCTTCTTGCGCCGGCCCGCGATCGCGGGGGTGAGGACCGTGTTGACGGCCCTGAGCCAGGGCGCGACGCGCTCCATGAGCTGTGACTCCTTTGTGCCGCATACGAAAACGAGGTGAGCCTACCGCCCGGTAGGACGGGGGCCCACCTCGCTCCGCCTGTATGTGCAGTCTGCTACTGCGCCTCCGGGTCGAGCGGGATCGCGGCCGCGAGCTGCGGCGCGAGCTCGGCGACGAAGCGCGCCGACAGGTGGTTGGCGTCCCGGTAGACCAGCAGGTCGCCGACGATGACGGGGCAGGCGCCGCCGTCCGTGTCGCAGATCCACGGGATCGGGTCGACCGCGGTCGCGCCGGCGGCGGTGACGGCCTCGACGGTCGCCTCCCGGCGGGCGGGGTCCACGACCGCCTCGTCGAGGTCGCCGACGCACTCGCTCGCGTCCCGCGGATTGGAGGCGAGGCACTCGGGGACGTTGAAGCCCGCGTCGGGCGTGTCGGCGAGGTAGTAGACGTCCGCGCCGGTCTCCCCGAGCCGCTCGACCGACTCGGCCCAGCCCTCGACCCACGCCCGCTGGGGGTCGTCGGCGAGGATCTCCTTGCGGTCGTAGGCGGCCGCGACGACCGCGTCCGGCCGGACCTCGTCGAGGAGCTCGTAGACGCCGTCCTTCCACACCGCGCACTCGGTGTACTCGCGCTTGAGGTACGGGTCGTACGTGGCGACCTGCGGGACCGAGCAGTTCGACTTGGTCATCACCAGCAGCCGCCACCCCGCCGCCTCGGCGTTCTGGTTGAGCGCCGGGAACCACTGAGCCGCATGGGAGTCGCCGAAGAGGACGACGGTGCGCTCACCGTCGGGGTCGCCGTACCAGCAGTCCTCGTTGACCTCGGAGTCGTCGCGGCCGACCTGGCAGCCGTCGTCGTAGGACGCGGGCGTGTCCAGTTCGGCGTCCTCCAGGGACGGCGTCAGGTTCGCCGGAACGGTGTCGACGTCAGAGGAGTCGTCCAGCAGCTCCCACACGGTCGCGTCGTTCCCCGTGACCTCGGCGGCCTCCTCCTGCGTGGCCGCCGGCATCGGCTGGAGCGAGGCGAGGATCGACATCGCCAGCGCGGCCGTGATGAGCCCGCCGCCCATGGCGAGCGCCCGGGAGGGCACCCGCACGAGGGCGCGGCGGGTGCGGATGGGGTGCTCCACCAGGTGGAAGGTGGCGACCGAGAGGAGGAACGCGGCGGCCATGAGCATGAGGCGGTCGCGCAGGCGCGGGTGGTCGATGCCGAGGGCGGCGGGGCCGATCATGAGCAGCGGCCAGTGCCACAGGTAGAGGCCGTAGGAGAGCTTGCCGATGTACTGGGCGGGCGCGATGCCGAGGAGCGCCGTGGCGCCGAAGCGGTGCGGGGCGCAGCCGGCGGCGATGACGAGGGCGGTGCCGGCGACGGGGAGGGCCGCGGCGGCGCCGGGGAACGTCGTGCGCTCGTCGATGACGGCGAGGGAGGCGGCGATGAGGCCGAGGCCGGCCCACGAGAGGGGCGCGGCGGCCCGGGCGGGGAGGCGCCTGAGGCGCCCGGCGGCGAGGGCGACACCCGCGCCCGCGGCGAGTTCCCATGCGCGCGTGTGGATGCCGAAGTAGGACCAGGTGGGGTCGGGGCCGGAGCGGGTGACGCTACACCAGAAGGAGGCGATCCCGATGGCGGCCAGGACGACCGCGATCGCGGCGGTGCGGCGGCGGCGCAGGTGGCCGGCGCGCGCGAAGCGCCCGCCCCAGATGCGGCGGGCGGCCAGCGCGATCGCGAGCAGCAGGAGGGGCCAGGCGAGGTAGAACTGCTCCTCGACCGCGAGGGACCAGAAGTGCTGGAGCGGCGAGGGGGTGGCGTCGGCGTTGAGGTAGTCGGTGTCCTCGCGGGCGAGGCGGATGTTGAGGACGTTGAGCGCGGCGGCCGCGGCGTCGGTGGCGATGTCGGGCAGGCGGGTGCGGGGGAGCCAGGCCCAGGCGGCGGCGAGGGTCGCGGCCAGCACGACGGTGGCGGCGGGCAGGAGGCGCACGGCGCGGCGGGCGTAGAAGCCGGCGATGGAGACGCGGCCGGTCCTGTCGATCTCGCGCAGCAGGAGGGAGGTGATGAGGAAGCCGGAGATGACGAAGAAGACGTCGACGCCGATGAAGCCGCCTTCGGAGTGGAAGAAGCCGATGTGGGCCGCGATGACGGCGCCGACGGCCAGGGCCCGGAGGCCTTCGATGTCCGGTCGCCAGTGGCTGGGGCGCGCACTGGGGGCCTGGTCGCGGGGGGCCGGGGCTCCGGCCGGTTCTCGTATGGGGGCGCCGCCCGAGGGCGTCGCCGTGGGTTCCGCGTTGGTCAGACGCATGTGTTCGGTCTCCGCTGGGTTCACCGGGCAGGACGTCGCCGGTCGGGCTGGACCGGCCTTGATGGGGATGGGGGGGTCGGTCTCGGGGACGAACGCCGACCATAGCATTCGTCCGATTCCGGGACCGGCCCCCTCGAATCCGGTGAAATCCGTCTCGATCGGCCGATCACGGCCGGTGCGCGGCGTCCCGGTCTACGGGACGCCGGGCGCTTCGGGGGTCTGCCGGAGCAGGCCCTCCTGGGTCGCCGAGGCGAGGTGGTTGCCGGCGGCGTCGAAGAACCGGCCCTGGGCCAGGCCGCGGCCGTCGGCCGCGGTCGGGGAGACCGAGTCGTACAGGATCCAGTCGTCGAAGCGGAACGGGCGGTGGAACCACAGGGCGTGGTCCAGGCTCGTGCCGAGGTAGCCGCCGGGGCCCCACACGGCGCCGTGGCGCGACAGGACCGAGTCCAGGAGCGTCAGGTCCGAGGCGTAGGTGAGGACGCACACGTGGATGAGCGGGTCGTCGGGGAGCTTCCCGTCGGCCTTCATCCACACCCGCTGGTGCTCCTGGGCCGGGCGCTCGCCGGAGGCGGAGAAGCCCGAGCCGCCGATGTAGCGCACGTCGATGGGGCGCGGCACGCGCGCCCACATGCCGAGCCGGTCCGGGTGCGACTTCAGCTGCTCGGGGAGCGGCGGGATCGACTCGGGGGCGGGCAGGTCGGCCGGGGCCGCGTCGGCGTGCTCCAGGCCCGGCTCGCCGGTGTGGAACGAGGCGGACATGAAGAAGATCGTCTGCCCGTTCTGGAGGGCGACCGTGCGGCGCACCGAGAAGGAGCGGCCGTCGCGGATGTTCTCGACCTGGTAGATGATCGGCTTGGTCGAGTCGCCGGGGCGCACGAAGTAGCCGTGCAGGGAGTGCACGCGCCGGTCGCCGGGCACGGTGCGCCCGGCGGCGACGAGCGCCTGGCCGGCGACCTGGCCGCCGAAGACCCGCTGGAGGCCGACCTCGGCGCGCGGGCCGCGGAACAGCCCGGCGTCGACGCGCTCCAGGTCGAGGACGCCGAGGAGCGAGTCCACGGCGTCCTGTCCTACGAGGACCTCGACCATCTAGGAGCCGATCTGGTGGACCCGGACCGTGTTGGTCGAGCCCGGGGTGCCCGCCGGGGTGCCGGCCACGATCACGACGAGGTCGCCGGGGGCGGCCAGGTGGTGCTCCTGGAGGGTCTTGTCGACCAGCTGGAACATCTGGTCGGTGTGGTCGACGTGCTCCACGAGGTAGGAGTCGGTGCCCCAGGAGAGGGCCATCTGGTTGCGGACCGACTCGATCGGGGTGAGGCCGTAGATCGGGCGGTTCGGCTTGAGGCGGGCGAGGCGCTTGACGGTGTCGCCGGTCTGGGTGAAGGCGACGAGGGCCTTCGCGCCGATCGCGTCGGCGATGTCGGCGGCGGCGTGGGTGACGGCGCCGGACTTGGTGCGCGGGTCGTGCTTGAGCTCGGCCAGCGGGATCGGGCCGCACTCGGTGGTCTCGACGATCTTCGCCATGGTGCGGACGGTGCCGATCGGGTACTTGCCGACCGAGGTCTCGCCCGAGAGCATCACGGCGTCGGTGCCGTCGAGGACGGCGTTGGCGACGTCGGAGACCTCGGCGCGGGTCGGGCGGGCGTTCTCGATCATCGAGTCGAGCATCTGGGTGGCGACGATGACCGGCTTGGCGTTCTCGCGGCAGAGGCGCACGATCTCCTTCTGCACGATCGGGACCTCGTCGAGGGGCATCTCGACGCCCAGGTCGCCGCGGGCGACCATGACGCCGTCGAAGGCCAGGACGATTTCCTCGAGGCGCGCGACGGCCTCGGGCTTCTCGATCTTGGCGACGATCGGGCGGCGCACGCCGACCTCGTCCATGACCTTGTGGCCCAGGCGGACGTCGTCGGGGGTGCGCACGAACGACATCGCGATGAGGTCGACGCCGAGGTTCAGGGCGAACTTCATGTCCGAGATGTCCTTCTCGGACAGCGCCGGGACGGAGATCGCCACGTTCGGCAGCGACAGGCCCTTGTTGTTCGAGACCGGGCCGCCCTCGACGACCAGGCACTCGACGTCGGTGTCGTCGGCGCCGAGCACTTCGAGCGCCAGCTTGCCGTCGTCGACCAGGAGGCGGTCGCCCTTGGAGACCTCGGCCGGGAGCTTCTTGTACGTGCAGGAGACGCGGTCGTGGGTGCCCTCGACGTCGTCGGAGGTGATCTTGATGCGGTCGCCGGCGTTCCACTGCTCGGAGCCGTTCGCGAAGGTGCCCAGGCGGATCTTGGGGCCCTGCATGTCGGCGAGGATCGCGACGGGCTTCCCGGCGGCCGCGGCGGCTTCGCGCACCATCTGGTACACGGCCTCGTGGTCGGCCTGGGCGCCGTGGGAGAAGTTCATGCGGGCGACGTTCATTCCGGCGTCGATCAGGCCGGCCATGCGCTCGGGCGTGGCGGTCGCAGGCCCGATGGTGCAGACGATTTTTGCTCTACGAGTCACCCTGCGATGTTATATCGGACGCTCACTCGCACTCAGGGGGTCACCGCAGTTGAGAGCTGGAATTCACCGCCCCGGAATTGCGAAAAGAGCGTAGGCGGAATTGAGCGCAGTGCGTCCGGGGCGCTTGCGTTCGGACGTATTTACTGCGCTCAATTCCGCCTATTGCACGTTATGCGGCGAGCGGTTGTGCGGTCGAGGCGACCGGCGACGGCAGGGCCGTCTGGCCGCCGAGGTAGCGGTGCGCCGCGGCGGCCGCGGCGCGGCCCTCGGCGATCGCCCACACGATGAGCGAGGCGCCCCGGTGGGCGTCCCCGGCGACGAACACGCCGGGCGCGTCCGTCTGCCAGTCCTCGCCGCAGTCGATCACGTTGCGGCGCGTGCGCTCGATGCCGAGCTGGCGCAGCAGCGGCTGGTCCTCGGTCCCGGCGAAGCCGATCGCGAGCAGCACCAGGTCCGCGGGCACGATCTGCTCGGTGCCGGGCACCGGGATCACGTCGCGGCGGCCCTGGGACTTGTCCACGGTGACCTCCGAGAGGCGCATCTGGCGGACGTGCCCGTGCTCGTCGCCGATGAACTCCGCGGCGGCCGAGCCGTAGTTGCGCTCGCCGCCCTCCTCGTGGGCCGGGTAGTTGCGGACGATGACCGGCCAGGTCGGCCACGGGTCCCTGCCGCCGTCGCGCTCGGCCGGCGGCATCGGGTACAGGTCGAGCTGGCGGACCGAGGCCGCGCCCTGCCGGTGGGCCACGCCCAGGCAGTCCGCGCCGGTGTCGCCGCCGCCGATGATGACCACGTGCTTGCCCTTGGCGTCGATCGGCGCGAACGGGGCCTTGCCGGCCACGACCTGGTTGGCGCCCACCAGGTGCTCCATCGCCTGGTGGATGCCGGCGAGCTCGCGGCCGGGCTGGTCGGTCTCGCGGCCCTCGAGCGCGCCCACGGCGAGCACCACCGCGTCGTGGCGCTCGCGCAGGTCCGCGGCGGTGATGTCGACGCCGACGTTCACGTCGCACAGGAACTCGACGCCCTCGGCCTCCATCTGGGCCACGCGGCGGTCGATGTGGTGCTTCTCCAGCTTGAAGTCGGGGATGCCGTAGCGCAGGAGCCCGCCGGGGGCGTCGTCGCGCTCGTACACCGTCACCGAGTGGCCCGCGCGGGCCAGCTGCTGGGCCGCGGCCAGGCCGGCCGGGCCGGAGCCGACGACCGCCACCGACTTGCCGGTCGCGAACGCGGCCGGGCGCGGCTCGACGTTGCCGTCGTCGAAGGCCCGGTCGATGATCTCGACCTCGATGTTCTTGATCGTCACCGGGTCGTCGCCGATGCCGAGGACGCACGCGGCCTCGCACGGGGCCGGGCACAGCCGCCCGGTGAACTCCGGGAAGTTGTTCGTCGCGTGCAGCTGCTCGATCGCGGCGCCCCACCGGTCGGTGCGGGCCAGGTCGTTCCACTCGGGGATGCGGTTCCCGAGCGGGCACCCGTTGTGGCAGAACGGGATGCCGCAGTCCATGCAGCGCGACGCCTGGGCCGTCACGAGCTCCTTGGTGGTGCGGGTGTACACCTCGCGGTTGTCGAGGATGCGCACCGGGATCGGGCGCTTCTTCGGCACCTCGCGCTGGTGTTCGAGGAATCCGCTGGGGTCAGGCATTGGCGGCCTCCGTCTGGGCTTGCTGGAGGGCGAGAACGGCCTTGTACTCGCGCGGGATGACCTTGGTGAAGCCGCTGGCGGCCTTGGGCCAGTTGCCGAGCAGCTCCGCGGCGACCGCCGAGCCGGTGGCCCGGCCGTGGCGCAGCAGCAGCGAGTGGACCAGGTCGATGTCGGAGGCCGACAGCGGGTCCAGGTCCGCGAGCGCGGTGTTGGTGCGGGACTCGTCCAGGCGCCACACGTAGGCGACGCCGCCGGACATGCCGGCCGCGAAGTTGCGGCCGGTGGGCCCGAGCACGAGGACGGTGCCGCCGGTCATGTACTCGCAGCCGTGGTCGCCGACGCCTTCGACGACCGCGACGGCGCCGGAGTTGCGGACGGCGAAGCGCTCGCCGACCTTCCCGCGGATGTACGCCTCGCCGGAGGTCGCCCCGTACAGGAGCGTGTTGCCGGCGATGACGTTGTCCTCGGCCGCGAACGGGGCCCCGGCGTCGGGCGTGAGCACCAGGCGCCCGCCCGAGAGGCCCTTGCCGACGTAGTCGTTGGCGTCGCCGACGAGCTTGAACGTCGCGCCCCGGGTGAGGAACGCGCCGAACGACTGGCCGGCGGTGCCGCGGAAGACCACCTTGATCGCGTCGTCGGCCAGGCCCTCGCGGTGCGCGCGGGAGACGGCCGCGCCCAGGAGGGCGCCGACGGACCGGTCGGTGTTGCGGATCGGCAGCTCGGCCTCGACGCGCTCGCCGCCGTCGATCGCCGGGCGGACCAGGTCCACCAGCCGGGCCCCGAGGGTGTCGGCGACGCCGTGGTCCTGGACGGTGGCCTGGACGCGCGGGCCGGCGACGGGGGCGGCGATGACGTTCGACAGGTCCACGCGGGCGGCCTTGCGGCCGGGCGCGGGGAGCTGGCGGAGCCGCTCGACGTTGCCGATGGCCTCGTCGAGGCTGCGGTAGCCGAGCTCGGCGAGGAGCTCGCGGACCTCTTCGGCGATGTAGCGGAAGAAGTTCTCCACGAACTCGGGCTTGCCGGTGTAGCGCTGGCGCAGGACCGGGTCCTGGGTGGCGACGCCGACCGGGCAGGTGTCGAGGTGGCAGACGCGCATCATGACGCAGCCGGCGACGACGAGCGGCGCGGTGGCGAAGCCGAAGCCCTCGGCGCCCAGGAGCGCGGCGACGACGACGTCGCGGCCGGTCTTCATGGCGCCGTCCACTTCGAGCTTGACGCGGTCGCGCAGGCCGTTGCGGACGAGGGTCTGCTGGGCCTCGGCGAGGCCGATCTCCCACGGGGTGCCCGCGTGCTTGATCGAGTTCGCCGGGGAGGCGCCGGTGCCGCCGTCGTAGCCGGAGATGAGGATCGAGTCGGCCTTGGCCTTGGACACGCCCGCGGCCACGGTGCCGACGCCGACCTCGGACACGAGCTTCACGTGGACCTCGGCGTCGCCGCCGCCGGCGTGCTTGAGGTCGTGGATGAGCTGCGCGAGGTCCTCGATGGAGTAGATGTCGTGGTGCGGGGGCGGGCTGATCAGGCCCACGCCCGGGGTCGCGTTGCGGGTCTTGGCGATCCACGGGTGGACCTTGTTGCCGGGCAGCTGGCCGCCCTCGCCGGGCTTGGCGCCCTGGGCCATCTTGATCTGGATGGCGTCGGCGGTGGCGAGGTACTCGGAGGTGACGCCGAAGCGGCCGGAGGCGACCTGCTTGATCGCCGAGCGGCGCTCGGGGTCGTAGAGGCGGTCGACGTCCTCGCCGCCCTCGCCGGAGTTCGAGCGGCCGCCGAGGCGGTTCATCGCGACGGCGAGGGTCTCGTGGGACTCCGAGGAGAGCGCGCCGTAGGACATCGCGCCGGTGTGGAACCGCTTGACGATCGACTCGACCGGCTCGACCTCCTCGAGCGGGACGGCCTCGCGGGAGTCGTCGAAGCCGAGCATGCCGCGCAGGAGCCCGGAGTCGGCGGCGATCGCGTTCACCTTGTCGGTGTAGCGCTTGAACACCTCGTACTGGCCCGAGCGGGTGGCGTGCTGGAGCAGGAACACCGTCTCGGGGTTGAACAGGTGGACCTCGCCCTCGCGGCGCCACTGGTAGTCGCCGCCCGGCGGCAGCGGCTCGGCGGCCTCGACGGTCCGCTCGTAGGCGGCGCGGTGGCGCTCGGCCACCTCCTTGGCGAGGGTCTGGAGGCCGATGCCGCCGATCGAGGAGTCGGTGCCGGTGAAGTACCGGTCCACGAAGTCGGCGTCGAGGCCGACGGCCTCGAAGATCTGCGCGCCGGTGTAGGAGGCGATCGTGGAGATGCCGATCTTCGACATCACCTTGAGCACGCCCTTGCACAGCGCGTTGATGTAGTTCTCGACCGCCTGCGCGGGCTCGACGTCGACCACGCCCTGCGCGCACAGCTCCTCGACGGAGTCGAACGCGAGGTACGGGTTGATCGCGGCGGCGCCGTAGCCGAGGAGGACCGCCGCGTGGTGGACCTCGCGGCAGTCGCCGGTCTCGACCAGGAGCGCGACCTTGGTGCGGGTCTGCTCGCGCACGAGGTGCTGGTGCACGGCGGCGGTGAGCAGGAGCGAGGGGATCGGCGCGAGGTCGGCGGTGGAGTCGCGGTCGGAGAGCACGAGGATGCGCACGCCGTCCTCGATGGCCTCGGAGACGTGGCGGCAGATCTCGACCAGGCGGTCCTTCAGGCCCCGCGAGCCGTGGCGGGCCTTGTAGACCCCGGAGACGCGCACGGCCTTGAAGCCGGGCATGTCGCCGTCCTCGTCGATGTGGAGGATCTTCGCGAGCTCCTCGTTCGACAGGATCGGGCGGGCCAGCTCGATCTGGCGGCACGAGTGCGGGCCGGGTTCGAGGAGGTTGCCCTCAGGGCCGACGGTGGTGCCGAGCGCGGTGACCAGCTTCTCGCGGATGGCGTCCAGCGGCGGGTTGGTGACCTGCGCGAACAGCTGCGTGAAGTAGTCGAACAGGAGCTTCGGGCGCTTCGAGAGCCCGGCGATCGGCGTGTCCGAGCCCATGGAGACCAGGGGCTCCTCGCCCTTGGCGGCCATGGGGGCGAGGAACATGCGCAGCTCCTCGTCGGTGTAGCCGAAGGTGAGCTGGCGGCGGCGCACGGACTCGGGGTCGTAGGTGCGGGCCTTGCGCTCGGGCAGCTCCTCGAGGCGGATGAGCCCGGCGTGGAGCCAGTCCCCGTACGGGTGCTCCTTCGCGAGCGCGTCCTTGACCTCCTCGTCGTCGAGGATGCGGCCGGCCTCGGTGTCGACCAGGAACATGCGGCCCGGCTCCAGGCGGCCCTTCTGGGCGACCTGGTCGGGCTCGATGTCGACGACGCCGGCTTCGGAGGCGAGGACGACGAGGTCGTCGGTGGTGCGCCACCAGCGGGCGGGGCGCAGGCCGTTGCGGTCGAGGACCGCGCCGATCTGGACGCCGTCGGTGAAGCAGACGGCGGCCGGTCCGTCCCACGGCTCCATGATCGAGGCGTGGTAGCGGTAGAAGTCGCGGCGCTTGGGGTCCATGGTCGCGTTGTGCTCCCACGCCTCCGGCACCATCATGAGCATGGCGTGGGGCAGGCTGCGCCCGCCCAGGTGGAGGAGTTCGACGACCTCGTCGAAGTTGAGGGAGTCGGAGCCGCCGGGCGTGTTGATCGGGAACAGGCGGCGCAGGCGGCCGGGCAGGGCCTCGGTGGCGAGCTCGGCCTGGCGGGCGGTCATCCAGTTGCGGTTGCCGCGGATCGTGTTGATCTCGCCGTTGTGGGCGACCATCCGGAACGGGTGGGCCAGCGGCCACGACGGGAACGTGTTGGTGGAGAAGCGCGAGTGGACCAGCGCGATCGCGGAGGCGAAGCGCGGGTCGGCGAGCTCGGGGTAGAACTGGGGCACCTGCGCCGGGGTGAGCATGCCCTTGTACACGACGGTGCGGGAGGAGAGCGTGACGATCGCGGCGCCGTCGAGGTGGCGCTCGCGCATCTCGCGCTCGGCCTGCTTGCGGACGCAGAACGCGAGCCGGTCGAGCTCGATCCCGGCGGCGGCGGCGTCCTCGGCGGCGAGGAAGACCTGGGAGACGCGGGGCTTGGAGGCGAGCGCGGCGGCGCCGAGCCCGGACGGGTCGGTGGGCACGTCGCGCCAGCCGAGGACGCGGCAGCCCTCGGCGACGGCGTACTTCTCGACGATCGCGCGGGCGCGCAGGGTCTCCTCGTCGCCCTCGGGCGTGAAGACCAGGCCGGCGGCGTAGTGGCCGGCGGCGGGCAGGGTGAAGTCGACGGCGTCGCGGTAGAAGGCGTCCGGGATCTGCAGCATGATGCCCGCGCCGTCCCCCGAGTCGGGGTCGGGTGCGGTCGCGCCGCGGTGCTCCATGCGCACGAGCGCGGAGAGGCCGCGCTCGATGACGTCGTGGGCGGCCCGGCCTTGCATGTCCGCGACGAAGGCGACGCCGCAGGCGTCGTGTTCCCAGGCGGGGCGGTAAAGACCGGGTTCGGTGTGCAGGGCAGAAACCAACCGTGGCCTCCTTCGTCGTCGAGCGCTCGCAGCAGGTGGGGGCGCTGGAGCACAGCGGTGTTTCATACGGGACGACGTCGGCCCGAGAGAATGCAAAGTGTCAGCCGAGTGTAATGCATCGCTCATCTGGCGGACACCATCGTCCTACGATCCGAGCAGGTCGCGCGGTTTTTCTGAACGGACGCTCAGGAAGCGCGCAACCGGCGTGTAATGGTCGTGTAACAGCCGCTCGGGCGGGGGGCGGGCCGTGAATGCCGGTGGATACGGGTGGTTAGAGTGATCCCATATCGCACGGCGTCCGTCCCGTGCAAGCACCCCTCGACCAGAGTACGTTCGCAAGGAGCCATTCACCAATGACCTATCCCCCGCCCCCTGGCTACGGACAGCAGCCGCAGCAGCCGGGCTACCCGCCGCAGCAGCCGGGCGGGTACGCCCCTCAGCCGCAGCAGCCCTACGGGCAGCCGTCGCAGCCCGGCTACGGCCAGCAGCCCGGTTACCCGCCGCCTCCCGGAACGCCCGGCGGCCCCTACGGCGCTCCCCCGCCGATCCCGCCCTCGGGCGGCGGCGGTGGCGGCGGCCTGGTGTGGAAGATCGTCCCCGCCATCCTCGTCGTCCTCGGCCTCGGCATCTGGTTCGTCATCCGCCTGGTGGCGAACGACGGCGACGCCGGCAACGCCCTCGACGACCTCACCGACTCCGACACCTCGGCCTCCGTCGCGGAGGGCGACTGCCTCATCGAGGACCTGACCTCGACCACGACCTCCAGCGACACGGACCCGACCGCCGGCCTGACGGCCGAGTGCGAGGCGGCCGAGGCGTTCTGGACGGTCAACAAGGTCGTCGACAACCCCGACCTGCGGGCCGACTCCCTCGGCGAGCTCGAGGAGTACACCGGCATCGAGACCGAGTGCGGGGCCGTGGCCCTGCGCGGCGCGTTCGGCGAGCTGTGGCAGTCGTACTTCTACGTGTACGACTGGGACGGCGGCGCGGTGGACTACCTGCTGTGCCTGACCGCGATCGAGAAGGAGGACGCCAACGGCGCCCTCCCGATCACCCCGAACACCGGCGACTGCACCGACGGCGAGGGCCGCAAGCTCGACTGCTCCGCCGCGGGCGCGCTCTACATCGTCCAGGAGGTCGAGACCTACGACCCGCCGGTCGAGGAGGCGTCGTGGGACCAGACCACGGCCGTCGGGGGCTGCCCGAACTCCCCGGCCTACTACGCGACGCCGCTGTACGGCGGCGACAACCTCATCTGGGGCGCGTACTGCTCCGACGACAACGCGTAACCGCTGATCGTCCGCAGGCCGCTCCCGCCGCGCGCGGGGGCGGCCTGCGCCGTCTCGGCGGAGGGCCTCCTCGCGGCGGCCGAATATGATGGCGGGGAACCGCCCCGTGCACGGCCACCCGACGGAGAGCCGCCATGACCTACCCGCCCCCGAACCCCTACGACCCCTCGCAGCAGCAGCCGGGCTACGGCCAGCCCTCGGCGCCCCAGCACTACACGACCGACGCCGACCCGTACTCGCGCCCCGACACGTACGGGCCCGGCACCGGCTACGGCAACCCGCCGGTGCACGTCCACCCCGGCAGCGCCCCGCCCGGCACCCCCTACTCCCCCGGCGCGCCCGGCTACGTGCCCGGCCAGGCCCCGGCCCAGCCCACCGGGTCCTTCCAGCCGCCCGGCGGCGGCTTCCAGCCCCCGGGCGGCGCGTTCCAGCCCGGCCAGGCCGCGCCCCCGCCCCCGCGCAGCGGCGGCAACGCCACGCTCATCGTCAGCCTCGTCGCCGTCGTCCTCGTGGTCGCGATCGGCGGCACCGTCCTCGCCATGAACCTCGGCGGCGACGACGGGAAGGACGACGCCGCGCAGGAGACCACCCAGGAGGCCGAGGAGACGACCGCCGCCGAAGAGGAGGACGAGCCGACCACCGCGGCCGAGCCGACCGAGGAGGAGGCCACGAGCGCGGCCGAGTCCGAGTACCGCGTCCCGGTCGAGGGCGAGTGCATCGAGAACGTCACCACCGGGTTCTACGTCGTCGACTGCGCCTCCGAGGACGCGTACTGGTACGTCGTCCACATCGTCCAGAGCCCCGAGGACTCCGACCCGTCCGACCCGACGCACGCCGTGGCCGCCGCCGACGCGTGCGACGGCTACGAGTGGACCCAGTACTACTACACCGACACGGCGATCGCGGCCGGCCGCGACTGGGACCCCGAGATCGACTCGATCACCGCGATCTACTGCGTGCGCGAGAACGGATAGCCCAGGGCCCCAAGGAAGCCGCCGCCCTCCGCCGGGCGGGCTAGGATCGGGCCATGGCCCTCACCGCCCTTGACGTCGACCGGTTCGAGGCCGCCAGGCCGCGCCTGGCGGCCATCGCCTACCGCATGCTCGGCTCCGCGGGCGAGGCGGAGGACGCCGTCCAGGAGGTGTTCCTGCGCTGGCAGGCCGCCGACGTGGAGCGGATCGAGGTCCCCGAGGCGTGGCTGACGAAGGTCCTCACGAACCTGTGCCTGAACCAGCTGACGTCGGCGCGGGCGCGGCGCGAGACGTACGTCGGCGAGTGGCTGCCCGAACCGCTCCTGGGCGGCGACCCGATGCTCGGCCCGGCCGACACGGCCGAGCAGCGCGAGTCGGTCTCGTACGCGGTGCTGACGCTCATGGAGCGGCTGACGCCGAACGAGCGCGCCGTGTACGTGCTGCGCGAGGCGTTCGACTACCCGCACCGCGAGATCGCCGGCATCCTCGACATCACGCCCGCGGCGAGCCAGCAGATCCACCACCGCGCGAAGAAGCACCTCGCCGCCGGCCGCGCCCGCACCGAGATCGACGCGGCCGCGGCCCGCCGCATCGTCGAGGAGTTCCTCGCGGCCGCCACCGGCGGCTCCGTGGCGCCGCTGGTCGAGCTGCTCACGGGCGACGCGGTCGCGTACGGCGACGGCGGCGGCAAGATCCCGGCGAAGGCCAGCCCGTACACCGGCGCGAAGGCGGTCGCCAAGTTCCTGTGGGGCCTGTTCCGGCCCGCCCCGGCCAAGCGACGGATCGCCGGCGGCTCGCCCGAGGTGTACGCGTGGACGGCGAACGGCGGGCCCGCGGCCGTCGCGGTCCTCGACGGGCGCGTCATCGGCGTCATGTGCCTGGAGGTCGGCCCGGACGGCATCGCCGCGCTCCGCAGCCAGGTCAACCCCGACAAGCTCGAACGCGCCACGGCCGTGTGGGCGACGCTCGACCACGGGAAGCCGCTGGTCGTGCAGGCGTTCTGACCTCGCTCATCGTCGTGTGACGTGCTTCACTGCGGGTTCCTGTCAGTTTTCGCGGGCCCGCCCGGTTCAAGGGGCGAACCCGAACCAGACAGGAGCACGACCATGCAGCACCGCATCCTCGTCCTCGGCGCCGGCTACACCGGCGCCTTCGCCGCCGGCCGCCTCGCGCGGCGGCTGCACCCCGAGGACGTCGCCGTCACCCTCGTCAACGCCGAGCCCGACTTCGTCGAACGCGTCCGCATGCACCAGGTCGCCGCCGGCCAGGACCTCAAGCCGCGGCCCTTCGCGGACATGTTCGCCGGGACCGGCGTCGAACTCAAGCTCGCGAAGGTCACCGCGGTCGACGCCGACGCCAAGACCGTCGCGGTCACGACCGCGAACGGGACCGAGACCCTCCGGTACGACACGCTCGTGTACGCGCTCGGCAGCGGCTGGAACGCGCAGGGCGTCCCCGGCGCCGCCGAGCACGCCTTCGAGATCGCGAGCCGGCCCGGGGCCCTGAAGCTGCGGGACCGCTTGGCGCGCATGGACGCCGGCCAGACCATCACGGTCGTCGGCGGCGGCCTCACCGGCGTGGAGGCGGCCACCGAGTTCGCCGAGGCGCGCCCGGACCTGAAGGTCGCGCTCGTCGCCCGCGGCGGCCTCGGCGACTGGGTCTCGCCGAAGGGGCAGCGGCACCTGCGGAAGGTCTTCGCGAAGCTCGGCATCACCGTCCACGAGCACACCGAGGTGGCCGAGGTCCGCCCCGACGCCGTCGTCACCGCCGGCGGCGCCGAGATCCCCAGCGCGGCCACGGTGTGGACCGCCGGCTTCGCCGTCCACCCGATCGCGGCCGCCACCACGATGGACACCACCGACCGCGGCCAGATCGTCGTCGACCGCGACATGGCCTCGGTCTCGCACCCGGACGTGTTCGCCGTGGGCGACGCCGGCTACGCGATCGGCGACGCGGGCAAGCCGCTGCGCATGTCGTGCGCCTCGGGCATACCGATGGCCCAGGTCGCCGCCGACGCCATCACCGCCCGCCTCACCGGCGCCAAGGCCGGCCGCGCGCCGCTCGCCTACTTCCAGCAGTGCGTCAGCCTGGGCCGCAAGGAGGGCCTCATCCAGTTCGTCACCGCCGACGACCGGGCCCGCTCGGCCTCGATCCGCGGCCGCTTCGCCGCCGGCTACAAGGAGCTCATCTGCAAGGGAGCCGCCTGGGGCGCCGCCAACCCGACCTACGGCGCCCCAACCCGCCGCCGCCGCACCGCGACCCCCGCCCCGAACCGCACGACGACGAAGGCCCTCGCCTAGCAGGACAACCGACTTCACCTCCGCTGAGCGTCAGGCGGAGGTGAAGTCCGTCGCTAACGAGAAAATCTCGAAGGTTACGCATTTCGTCACTGGACGAGTGGTTCGTAGCCTCGTCTGGGTGACGACTCAAGCACACGACAACCCGATCAAACTCTGCCGAGAGGAACCCGCTTTCGCCGTCCGCCTCGCCAGAGACCTCCTCGGTGTCCCGATCCCCGCACACAGCGAAGTCCATGCCTACTCCGAGTCCGGGACGGACAGCGAGGTCCGGGACCTCAACGCCGACAACGTCGTCCTCTGCCGCGAAGGCGAGGAGAACCGCTTCGGCATCATCGTCGAAGTCCAGCGGGGCAAGGACGAGCGCAAGCGGTTCTCCTGGCCCGCTTATCAAGTCAACATCCGCCACCGGCTCACCGCCCCGGTCGCGCTGATCGTCGTCTGCCAGCAGCCGGCCGTCGCGGCCTGGGCCGCCGAGGCGATCGAGCTCGGCCACCCCGGCTTCACCTTCCGGCCGCTCGTGCTCGGTCCGCGCAACTATCCGAAGCTCACCGAGCCTTCGGGATCAGGCGAGCTTGCGGAGGAGATGGTGCTCGGCACCCTCATCCACGAGCACGCGGAGGAGATCGAGCAGCTGTTCGCCGCCGTGAACGCGGAGCTCGCGCTGGTCCCGCCGGAGAAGGCCAAACGATACACTGAGTACATGTTGGGGCAGCTCAGCGAGCAGCCCCGCAGAATCCTGGAGGCCCTGATGGAGCAAGACACCTATCCGTACCAGAGCGAACTCCTCGCCGAGCGAGAAGCCCGCGGCAGGGCCGAGGGGGAAGCCAACGCGCTCCTGATCATCATCGAGTCGCGCGGCCTGTCGCTCTCCGACGACGAACGTCGCAGGATCGAGACCTGCCAGGACCTCAACGAGCTGAACTCCTGGCTCAAGCTCGCCGCGACCGCACCCTCGGTCAAGGCCATCATCGGCTGATCACCACCGCATGACACGAAGCGGGCGGCCCTCGGGCCGCCCGCTTCGTTCGCTATTCGGTGATGATCCGCGGGTGGAGGTCTTCCGCGGGAGGGTTCCAGGTGTCGACGTCGACCGTGAGCTGGTCGCCGGAGCGGATGTCCTTCATCTGGGTCCCTTCATCGGTGGTGAAGAGGACGAAGGGGATGCCGCGCTTGTCGGCGAACTTGATCTGCTTGCCGAACTTCGCGGCCGAGGGCGAGAGCTGGGTCGGGATGCCGCGGGCGCGCAGGCGCTGGGCGAGGGCGGTCGCGGCGGGGCGGTCCTCCTCGTTCGCCAGCGCGACCAGGACGCAGGTGGGGACCTCGCGGGTGGCGTCGAGGCGGCCGGCCTGGAGCAGGGGCACCAGGAGGCGGGAGACGCCGATCGAGAGGCCCACGCCGGGATAGGCGTTCTTGCCGTCGGAGGCGAGCCTGTCGTAGCGGCCGCCCGAGCAGACCGAGCCGAGGTGCTCCTCGCCTTCGATGAAGACCTCGTAGACGGTCCCGGTGTAGTAGTCGAGGCCGCGGGCGATCTTCATGTCGGCCACGACGAAGCCGGGAGCGGCGGTCGCGACCGCGTCGACGACGGCCGCGAGTTCGGTCAGGCCCTCCTCCAGGAGCGGGTCGCTGACGCCGAGCGCGCGGATCCGGGCGACGAACGAGGTGTCCTCGCTGCTGATCGCGGCGAGCTGGAGGCACGCCTCGGCCTGCTCGGGGGTCGCGTCCACGCCGTCGACGAGGAGCTTCGCAGTGGCGTCGGGCCCGATCTTGTCGAGCTTGTCGATGATCCGCAGCGCCTCCTCGGTGTCGGCGATGCCGAGGCCCTGGTAGAAGCCCTGGGAGAGCTTGCGGTTGTTGACGTGCATGCGCACCTTGGGGATCGGCAGGTCCTTGAGCGCGTCGGCGACGACGAGCGCGACCTCGGCCTCGTAGTGCGCGGGCAGCTCGCCCTGGTCGACGATGTCGATGTCGGCCTGCCAGAACTCGCGGTAGCGCCCGCCCTGGGGCCGCTCGCCGCGCCACACCGGCTGGATCTGGTAGCGGCGGAACGGGAAGTTGAGCTTCCCGGCGTTCTCGAGCACGTAGCGCGCGAACGGCACGGTCAGATCGAAGTGCAGGCCCAGCTCGGCGTCGCTGGTGTCGCGCGCGTCGGCCTGGAGGCGGCGCAGCACGTACACCTCCTTGGACGTCTCGCCCTTGCGCAGCAGCTGGTCCATGGGCTCGACGGCGCGCGTCTGGAGGTTCGCGAAGCCGTGGAGTTCGAAGGCGCGGCGGAGATGGTCGACGACCTGCTGCTCGACGATCCGCTGCCGGGGCAGCAGTTCGGGGAAGCCCGAGAGCGGCTGAGGTCGTGACATGGGTGTCTCCTAAAGGAATTCGGTGTGTCGACTGAGCGGGAGCGCGGCGGCCTAATGGGCGCCCGCGGCCCGCTTCAGGTACGGGTTGCGGGCGCGTTCGGCCGCGATCGTGGTGGCCGGGCCGTGCCCGGGGAGGACGACGACGGCGTCGTCGAGCGGGAGGACCTTCGTGCGCAGCGTCTCCTGCATGGCCGCGTCGGATCCGCCGGGCAGGTCGGTGCGGCCGATCGCGCCGCGGAACAGCACGTCGCCGGTGAGCGTGTACAGGCCCTCGGCGTCGCCGGTGTGGAACATGGCCGAGCCGGCGGTGTGCCCGGGCGCGTGGTCGACGGTGAAGCGCATCCCGGCGAGCTCGACGATCCCGCCGTCGGCGAGCGTCTGCACGTCGTCGGGCTCGGTCCAGTCCAGGCCGGTGCCGACGAGCGACATCATGTTCGCGCTGAAGCCCTTGGCGGGGTCGGCGAGCAGGTGGGCGTCGTCGGTGTGGATGTAGGCGGGCACGTCGTTCGCGCCGCACACCGGGGTCACCGAGAACGTGTGGTCGAGGTGCCCGTGGGTGAGGACCACGGCGACGGGCTTGAGCCCGCGGTCGGTGAGCAGGTCGTCCAGGCGCGGGGCGATGCCGATGCCCGGGTCCACGACCACGCACTCGGCGCCGGGACCGGACGACAGCACATAGCAGTTCGTGCCGAACGCATCCGCCACCAGCGTCTCGATGAGCACCCGCTCTCACCCCTCCTCCGCGCGTCAGGATACACCGGGCATCCTGCGGTGACGCGCCTGACTTGACCCGGTTAGACTGCGGAACTCGTAACCCCCAACACAAGCGAACGTCATGAGGAGTCCAGGTGCCCGCGAAGTCCAAGCACATGGAGCAGCGCAAGCAGCGCATCGCGAACGCGAAGAAGAACGCGCGCCTCGCGGGCAAGCTGCGCCGGCGCCGCCAGCTCCAGGCGCTGGGCGGACTCCTCGCCGTCGCGGCCGTGCTCACGCTGGTCTACCTGTGGCAGGACGGGTTCTTCAAGGACGAGGAGCCCGCCGGCGAAGAGGTGCCGACCTCGGAGGTCAGCGAGTCGGTGGACCCGCTGGCGACCGATCCGGCCGGTGAGGGCGCCACGGACGCCGCGACCGACGGCGCGACCCCCACCACGGAGTCGTCCGCGTCTCCGACCGAAACGACCGAGTAACCCCTACCGCGCGAAGGAGATCCGACGGTGGCGTCGAAACAAGCCCAGCGACTGGCGGCCCGGCAGCAGTTGCAGCAGCGCATGGCCGTCAAGGCCGAGGAGGAGCGCCGCCGGCGCACCGTCGCGTGGAGCATCGGGGGCGTGGCCGCCCTCGTGGCCCTCGGACTCCTGGCGTGGGGGGCCTTCGTGTGGCTCGCCCCCGACGACTCCGGCTCCTCCGCCGATCCCGACGTGCAGCAGCTCGTGAACGACGCCGAGGCGGCCTCGACCCGCTGCGACGGCGTCGAGCCCAGCGGCGAGGGCGCCACCGGCGCGCCGACCGAGGGCCTCACCGACGGCCGCCCCGCGCAGGACGTCTACCTCGAGTGCCTCCAGATGAGCGCCCCGGACGCCTCGGAGACCGCGGCGTGCATGTACACCTCGATGGACGGCACCAGCCCGGTCCCGCTCGCGACCCAGCCCGCCGCCGGGACGCAGGTCATGACGATCGTGACGAACCTCGGCGTCATCACCGCCGACATCGACACCGCCGGCGCCCCGTGCACCGCCGGCTCCTACACGTTCCTCGCCCAGGACGGGTACTTCGACGGCCAGCAGTGCCACCGCCTGACCACGGACGGCATCTGGGTCCTCCAGTGCGGCGACCCCGACGCGCGCGCCGCGATCGAGGCCGGCACCCCGGAGATGGCCGGCGCGGGCTCCCCCGGCTACCAGTACGGCGAGGAGAACACCCCGGTCGAGGCCGAGGCGAACTACCCGGCCGGGACCATCGCCATGGCGAACGCCGGCGCCGGCACCACCGGCAGCCAGTTCTTCATCGTCTACGAGGACACCACGCTCCCCGCGGACTACACGATCCTCGGCCAGATCACCTCCGGCCTGGACATCGTCGAGCAGGTGGCCGCCGCAGGCGTCATGTGATCCAATCGCGGGCGCGGTCCGGGCAGCGGTGGCGGCCCGGGCTGCGCCGCGCGGCTAGGATTGATGCGTAGCGCGGCCTTGTCGAGGCTGCACATACCCGAAGTGCCGTGCGATACGAGGAGGCGTGCGTGGTGACCGAGCGAGCCGCGTCCGGCAGACCCGCCGACGCCGCGCCCACGTCGGGCGGCCCCATCGGGCCGCCGACCGGGCGTCGCATGCGGGCCCGGCTGGCGCGCTTCAACGCGCCCTGGCAGTCCTCCACCCTCCCCGAGGTCCTGGAGCCGCTGGTGGCGGCCCACCGGGCCGCGCACCCCCGCGCGGACGTGCGGCTCCTCCAGCAGGCGTACACGCGCGCCGAGCAGCTGCACAACGGGCAGTTCCGCAAGTCCGGCGACCCGTACATCACGCACCCGCTCGCGGTCGCCTCCATCCTCGCCGAGCTCGGCATGGACACGAACACGCTCGTGGCCGCGCTCCTGCACGACACCGTGGAGGACACCGAGTACCAGCTCGACGAGCTCGGCGCCGAGTTCGGCGGCGAGGTCGCGCTCCTGGTCGACGGCGTCACCAAGCTCGACAAGGTGAAGCTCGGCGACGCGGCGAAGGCCGAGACGATCCGCAAGATGGTCGTCGCGATGGCGAAGGACCCCCGCGTCCTGGTCATCAAGCTCGCCGACCGCCTCCACAACATGCGCACACTCACGTTCCTGCCGCCCGAGAAGCAGGAGCAGAAGGCCCGCGAGACGCTCGAGATCCTCGCGCCGCTGGCCCACCGGCTCGGCATGAACACGATCAAGTGGGAGCTGGAGGACCTGTCCTTCGCCACGCTCTACAAGAAGCGCTACGCCGAGATCGCGCGCCTGGTCTCCGAGCACTCCCCGCAGCGCGAGATGCTCCTCCAGCAGGTCGTCGCGCAGGTCAAGGACCACCTCAAGGGCTCGCGCATCAAGGCCGAGGTCTCCGGGCGCCCGAAGCACCTGTACTCGATCTACCAGAAGATGATCGTGCGCGGCCGCGACTTCAACGACATCTACGACCTCGTGGGCCTGCGCATCCTCGTCGAGGACGAGCGCGACTGCTACGCGGCCCTCGGTGTGATCCACGCGAACTGGCAGCCGGTGCCGGGGCGCTTCAAGGACTACATCGCGATGCCGAAGTTCAACATGTACCAGTCGCTGCACACCACGGTGATCGGCCCGAACGGCAAGCCCGTCGAGATGCAGATCCGCACCTGGGCGATGCACCGCACCGCCGAGTACGGCATCGCCGCGCACTGGAAGTACAAGGAGACCAAGAACTCCACCGTCGCCGGCCCGCCCGCGCACATCGACGACATGGCGTGGCTGCGCCAGCTCCTCGACTGGCAGCGCGAGGCCGCCGACCCGTCCGAGTTCCTCGACGCGCTCCGCTTCGACCTGGCCTCCTCCGAGGCGTACGTGTTCACGCCCAAGGGCGACGTCATCGCCCTGCCGGCGGGGTCGACGCCGGTGGACTTCGCGTACGCGGTGCACACCGAGGTCGGCAACCGCTGCATCGGCGCCCAGGTCAACGGCAAGATCGTGCCGCTGGAGTCGACGCTGTCCAACGGCGACGTCGTCGAGGTCTTCACCTCGAACTCCGAGAACGCGACCCCCAGCGAGGACTGGCTCGCGTTCGTCAAGAGCCCGCGCGCCCGCACCAAGATCAAGCAGCACTTCAAGCGCGAGCGGCGCGAGGAGGCCATCGAGCTGGGCAAGGACGAGCTCACGCGCGCGATGCGCAAGCGCCGCCTGCCGCTCCAGCGGATGCTCACCCACGACAACCTCACCTCGCTCGCGAAGGACCTCAACCTCAAGGACGTCGAGGCCCTGTACGCCGCGCTCGGCGAGCACCACATCTCGGCCTCGAACGTCGTGCAGAAGCTCCTCGAGGTCCAGGGCGGGGCCGAGGGCGCCGCCGAGGACATGGCCGAGGCCACCGCCCCGACCCAGCCGGCCCGCATCGTGCCCGAGGCGCACGGCGACATCCACGCCGCCGTCACGGTCGCCGGCATGGAGGAGGGCGAGATGCCGGTGCGCCTCGCCCACTGCTGCAACCCGATCCCGGGCGACTCGATCATCGGCTTCGCGACCCGCTACCACGTGATCTCGGTGCACCGCAGGGACTGCGAGAACGCCGAGGAGCGCGTCGAGCTCCAGCCCGACCGGGTCCTGGAGGTCCACTGGTCCCACGAGGACGACCAGGCCACGTTCGTGGCCACGGTCCAGGTCGAGGCCCTCGACCGGCACCGGCTCCTCGCGGACGTCACGCAGGTCCTCTCGGGCGAGCGCGTCTCGATCCTCTCGGCCACGGTCACCACGACGCGCGACCGGGTCGCCTTGTCGCGCTTCACGTTCGAGATGGCGAACCCCGAGCACCTCGACCACATCATCAAGGTGATCCGGAAGGTCGACGGCGTCTACGACGCGTACCGCCTCACGGGCGCCGAACGCAGCTGACCGGCTTTCGCATTCCCGGGTTACAGTGTGCCGGTCGGTACCCAGCGCACCCAGAAAGCACGGTCATGACGCAGCTGTCCCAGTTCGACGACGACGAGCGCGACCTCCTCCTCGACACCCCCGGCGTGGTCCTCAAGGGCGCCATCGTCGCCGACGGCTCCACGAGCCCGCTCGTGTTCCTCAAGGAGGTCACCGCGGGCGCCCGGGTCTTCAAGCAGGCCCAGCGGCACGAGAACGCCTTCGTCAAATCGGTGGCGCTGGCGCTGAAGCACCGGGGCCTCGACGAGGACTCGGAGCTGCCGGTGACCGAGGAGGCCATGCCGCAGGCGCTCAAGCTCGCCCGCGAGGCGAGCGCCCTCCTGCGCGAAAAGGCCGACCCCGAGGACGCCGCCGTCTACACCGGCTGGCTCCTCCACCTCGCCACCGAGGTCGCGAGCGCCGTCAAGTCCCGCGAGGGCGGCCTGCTCAGCCGGAAGGTCGCCATCAGCGAAGGCGAGCGCCTCTTCCTCGAAGACCTGGAACGGGCCCTGAACGGCTGACCGCGGCGACAGACCCGCAGGCCCGCGCCCGATGGGGCGCGGGCCTGCGGCGTGTCAGGAGGCCCTGGTGAAGGTCATGTTGACGCCGTCGTCGGGATGGTAGTTCCACGTCACCGTGATCCCGTCGAACTCGGCCTCCTGGTATCCGTCGAGCGCGCGGGTGTTGTCCATCCGGTCCCTGACCGAGTCGGGGACCTCGAGCTCGTCGAGGATGCAGTAGTACTGGGTGAGGG
Source organism: Glycomyces terrestris (assembly GCF_003933745.1). Lineage (GTDB taxonomy): Bacteria > Actinomycetota > Actinomycetes > Mycobacteriales > Micromonosporaceae > Glycomyces > Glycomyces terrestris. The sequence goes on from NZ_RSEB01000001.1 coordinate 525,710, forward strand.
TCGCGCCAGGCATCTCCTCCGCCCCGGCGCGGTCGATGCTCAAGGTGTCCCCGCCGTCGCCGACGCGGACGTCGGAGGAACCGACGGCGCAGGCCTCCTTGACGGCCTCGAAGTGGTCGTCGTCCGCGGCCGCGCCGCCGCCGGACCCGTTCCCGGTGAGGCCGACGGTCAGGCCGATGAAGAACGCGGCGGCCGGTCCGACGATCACCCACACCAGGAGCGGGTTGCGCCGACGCGGCGGTGCGGCGGGCAGGAATTCGGCCGGTCGGGACTCGGGGGCGTCGGGCGGCACGGGGGTACCGGCTTCCGTGGGGGTCTCAGGGGTCGTCATCTATGGAGCGTCGCACCGAATCCCCGGTTGCCGCACCGGTAACCACTCGATCGTGTGGGCGTACTGCCAGGCGGTCTTCTCCGGGGTGGTGAAGCGGGACATGAAGAACGGCATGAATGCGTCGCGGAAGCGGGCGGCGATGGGGCCGGCGGCCTTGGACTGGTTGGTGCGGGCGGCCTCGGCGATGACGCGTTCGACGCGGGCGCGCCGGCGGGACTCGAAGGTCGCGAACGCGTCGGCGACGGGCAGGTCGCGGAGGCACTTGGCGAGTTCGACGGCGGACTCGGCGGCGAGGCTGGCGCCCTGGCCGGAGGACGGTGAAGTGGCGTGGGCGGCGTCGCCGAGGAGGACGATGCGGCCCTTGCACCAGACCGGGACGTGCGGGAGGTCCTCGAGGGGCGAGGGCGGAATGAACCCGTCGGGCGTGACGTGGTCGAGGATCTGGAGCGCGGGGCCGGCGTCGTCGGCGAAGGCGGCCCTCATGCGGGCCATCCATTCGGCGAAGGTGGTGTTCCGGAGGTCGGCGTCCTCGATGCGCTTGTAGGGCAGGTTCGCGAACCAGCCGGTCCGCTCGCCGTCGGAGAGGTGTCCGAAGAAGGCGCGGCGGCCGAAGACCATGCGGAAGTCGCCGCCGGTGGGCGGGACGCCCGCGGGGCCGTCGATGTAGCCGCCGAGGCCGATCAGGCCGGTGTAGCGGGGCCTGACGGAGGGGTCGATGAGGCCGCGCACGGCGGAGCGGATGCCGTCGGCGCCGATGAGGATGTCGGCCTCGGCGGTGGTGCGGTCGTCGAACTGGGCGATGACGCTGCGGCCGGTGTCCACGGCGCCCTCGAAGCGCTTGCCGTAGGTGATCGGGACGCCCTCGGCCTCGGCGCGGGCTTGCAGGAGCGCCGAGATGCGGCCGCGCGGGAGCGTGACGCGCACAGGCAGGGACGGGTCGGTGTCGATCGTGCCGAGGACCTTGCCGGACCCGGAGGAGATGACCATGCGGGGCGTGGGCATGCCCTCGGCGGCCACGTCGGCGTCGGCGCCGACCACACTCAGGGCGTTCAGGCCGTTCGAGGCGAGGCCGAGGGGCCCGCCCTGGGAGCCGGTGCCGGGCCGGTAGGCCTCGAAGACCTGCGCGTCGATGCCGGCCTTGCGCAGGGCGAGGGCGGCGACGGGGCCGGCGACGCCGCCGCCGATGACCAGGGCGGTCCGGGCCTTGCGGAGCTGGGAGTTCGTCATGGAAGGCACGGTATGGCGCAACCGGCCCGCCTGGCGTCACCCTGCGGTAGCGTTCGGGATTCGACCGGGGTTGTACGGGGAAACCTCTTCGAGAACCCGAATCCGCTCATATAGTGATACCGACTCACGTAGGGAGGGGTTCACGTGGACAAGTTCAACGAGTTCAAGGACAAGGCCGGCGACATGGCCGACGACGCCCGGGACAAGGCCGAAGACCTGTACAACAAGGCCAAGGAGTCGCCGATCGGCGACAAACTGGACGACGTCTCGGACCAGGTCAAGGAAAAGGCCCAGGGCCTGCTCTCCAAGCTCAAGGGAGACAGGGGTCCCGAGTAGTCCGGCTCCCGTTGAGCCAGCCAGCTGCGAAGCGGCGGGCGGACCGATCGGTCCGCCCGCCGCTTTCACGTGTGCGCGCCTAGCGCCGCTTGCGCTTCTTCGCGCCGCTCGGACGCGAGGAGGAGGGCCGCGAGGGGCCCGAGCGGGCGCCGCTGCCGGACTTGACGGGCTCCTCCAGCAGTTCGAGCGGGATCTCGTCGGTCTTGGCGAGTTCGAGGCGGTCGTCGTCCTCGTCGTCCTCGGCCCGGGCCGCGGGCTTCTCGGACTTGTCCTCGCCGCCCGCGGCGCGGGCGTTGGCAACCTTCTTGTTGTGGCGCTGGAAGGCGGCGCTGCGCTCGGCCAGGTCCACGACCCAGGGGGCGGCCAGGAAGATCGAGGAGTACGCGCCGACGACCATGCCGACGAACAGCACGAGCGCCAGGTCCTTTAGGGTGCCGACGCCGAGGGCGCCCACGCCGACGAACAGCAGCGCGGCCACCGGCAGGACGCCGATGATCGAGGTGTTGATCGAGCGCATGAGCGTCTGGTTGACCGCGTCGTTGACCGCCTCGGCGAAGGTCTGGTGCCGCGAGCGCAGCAGCTGCGCCGTGTTCTCCTGGACCTTGTCGAACACGACGACGGTGTCGTAGATCGAGTAGCCGAGGATGGTCAGCATGCCGACGATCGTCGAGGGCGTGATCTCGAAGCCGACGAGCGCGTAGATGCCCGCGGTGATGATGATGTCGTGCGCGAGCGCGCCGAGCGAGGCGATCGCCATGCGCCGCTCGTACCGGATCCAGATGAAGGCCGAGACCAGCACCAGGAACACGATGAGGGCGATGAGGGCCTGCTTGGACACGGCCGCGCCCCAGGTCGCGGAGACCTCGGAGACGGAGATCGAGTCGGCCCCGATGCCGGCCGCGGCGGCCATGGAGTCGCGGACCTCGGCGGCCGCGTCGGTGTCCATGGTGCCGACGCGGACGATGTAGGACCGGCCGTCGCCGGTGCCGGCGACCTGGCCGGAGGCGACCTCGGCTCCGGCGTCCTCGGCGGCGTTCTCGACGTCCTCGAGGGACGCCTCGGTGCCCGAGGCGGGGACGCTGTACTGGATGCCGCCGGCGAAGTCGATGCCGAGGACGAAGCCCTTGACGATCATGACGGCGATGAGGGCGGCGATGACGATGCCGGAGGCGATGTAGAACTTCCGGCGGTTGGGGATGAACTGGAAGTTCGTCTCGCCGCGGTAGAGCTGGCTGAGGACGTTCGGCCGCTTCTCGGTCTGCTTGGTGCTCATCGGTCCTTAGCCTTTCGCGGCCGCGTCGCCGGTGGCCGGGGCGGTCTTGGTGTGCAGGCCGGAGAGGGCCCGGCTGTTGAGGACCCTCCCGCGGGCGAGCCATTCGGCGATCGGGTGGGTGAACAGGAAGACGATCATGACGTCGACGATCGTGGAGATGCCGAGCGAGAACGCGAACGCGCGCACCGGGCCGATGGCCAGGATGTACAGGACGATCGCGGAGATCATCGAGATGGCGTTCGCCGACAGGATCGTGCGCCGCGCGCGCACCCAGGCGCGGGGGATGGCGGAGCGGGCCGAGCGGCCCCCGGCCATCTCCTCCTTGATGCGTTCGAAGTAGACGATGAACGAGTCGGCCGTGATGCCGATCGAGACCACGAAGCCCGCGACGCCGGCGAGGGTCAGCGTCAGGCCGACCTGGGAGCCCAGGAGCGCGATCGCCGGGTAGAGCACGGCGGTGGCGACGATGAGCGATCCGAGGACGACGAAGCCCATGAGCCGGTAGTAGACCATCGAGTACAGGAACACCAGGATCAGGCCGAGCATCATCGCGTACATGCCGGCCTCGAGCTGGTCCACGCCGAGGGTCGCGGTGACCTCGTTGACGGTCTCGACCACGAACGTGGTCGGCAGCGAGCCGAAGTTGAGCTGGTCGGCGAGCTGGTTGGCCTCGTCGGCGGTGAAGTCGCCGGAGATCTGCGTCGAGTTCGTCGACGCCTCCTGGATCGTGGGCGCGGAGACGACCTCGTTGTCGAGGACGATCGCGACCTGCGAGCCGGTGTTCTCGGCGGTGAGCGCGCCCCAGTTCTCGGCCCCGGAGGAGGAGAACTGGACGTTCACGACGAACATGTTCGGGTTCGCCTGGTCGGTGCCGACGTCGGCGGAGGTGACGTCCGAGCCGAGCACGGTCGCCGGCTGGAGCAGGTACTTGTACGAGACCGTCAGGGAGGGGTCGTCGGCGGAGTACGGCTCGGGGGCCGAGCACGCCACGACCTCGATGTCGGCCTGCTGCACGGCGCCGGGCGGGCGGTTGTCGAGCTGCTCGCAGGTGATCTGCGGGACGAAGAACTGGACGTTCGCCGGCAGGAGCGAGACCTCTGCGGGGGTGAGCTCGCCGAAGGGCTCCAGGAGGGCCATGGTGGCCTCGTCCGCGGGGGCCGCGGTGAGGGCCTGCGCGGCCGCGGCGGCCTCGGGGCCGACCTTCTCCCACACGCCGTCGAGGGTGACGTCCTCGTCCTCGGTGGTCGGGGCCTGGCCGGAGCCGGTGTCCTCCTCGGTCGCCTCCTCGGTCGGGGTGGCCGAGCCGTCCTCGGCCGGGGTCTCGGTGGTCTCCTCGGCTGGGGTCTCGGAGGCGCCGTCGGTCGGCTCGTCGGTGGGGGTCTCCTCGGCGAGGGCGTCCTCCAGCGCGGAGGTGTCCATGGTCGAGTTGGTGACGATGCGGAACCGCAGCTCGGCCGGGGCGCCGACGTCGCGCAGCGCCTCCTCGTCGATGTCGTCGCCGGCGACGTTCACGACGATGTTCTCGTTGCCCTCGACGTAGACCTCGGGCTCGGAGACGCCGGTCGAGTTGACGCGGTTCTCGATGATCTGGCGCGCCTGCTCCATCGTCTCCGGCGTGGGCGGCTCGTCGCTGCCCTGCTGGTAGGCCGTGAGCGTCATCGACAGGCCGCCCTGGAGGTCGAGCCCGAGCTTCGGCGTGGGGAACTTCCATCCGGAGCCCGCCAGCGCGGACACCCACAGGACCGCGAGCACGGCGAGCAGTGCCACGAAGTACGGGGCGACTGCCAGGCGCTTGCGCTGGATCTTCTTCCGTGGGCGGTCAGCGCCCGTTACTGAAGCCAATGGTCGGTCTCTTCCTCAGAACTCGGACAGGGGCGGGCGCAGTGCGACCGCGCAGACGGTAGCGGGCGCCGGCTCGCCGTTACGGCGGGCCGGAGGGGGTGGGCTCGCACACGTACCCTCGGCGGGGCTCATTCTAGGACGGGTGCCGCAAAGGGCGAGCAGGGCCTAGTACTCCTTGCGGTCGGGGTTCCCGGAGTGCTTGTCGCCCTCGGTCTGCTCGTCACCGTTCGCGAGCTTCTCGAGGTCCTCGTCGGAGAGGGTGGCCTCGGTCTCGGCGGCGGGCTCCTCGGCGGTCTCCTCGGCCTCGGCCGGGGTGACGACCTTGGCGATGGCCTGGCGGGCGAAGACGAGGAAGGTGTCGTCGCTGGCCTCGAGGGTGATGGTCTCGTCGTCGGAGTCCACGACGGTGCCGTAGAGGCCGCCGATGGTCATGACGCGGGCACCCGGCTGGACGTTGTTCTGCATGTCCTGCTGCTCGCGCTGCCGCTTGCGCTGCGGGCGGATCATCACGAAGTACATGAGCGCGATGAAGCCGACGATCATGAGCAGGAACGTCAGGTTGGAGCCGCCGGCTGACTGCGCGAGGACGTCTGCGGTTGCGAGCACAGTAGTGCCTTTCGTCGTGGTGGTCACGGTCTGGGAGGGTGACGTGCGCGGAGTCTATCCGGTACGCGGTGGGACCCCTCCCCCACGGCCCACCCTACGCGTCCCCGCGGAAGAGCCCCTCGGCGCTCGGCGGGCGCAGGCCCAGGTGGTGCCAGGCGGCGTCGGTGGCGACGCGGCCGCGGGGGGTGCGGGCGACGAGGCCGGCGCGCACGAGGAAGGGCTCGCAGACCTCCTCGACGGTGTCGGGCTGCTCGCCGACGGCGACGGCGAGGGTCTTGGGCCCGACGGGGCCGCCGTTGAAGGTCTTGACGAGGGCGGCGAGGACGGCGCGGTCGAGGCGGTCGAGGCCGAGGGAGTCGACGTCGTAGAGGCGCAGGGCCTCGACGGCGACGGCCTCGGTGATGGTGCCTCCGGCGCGGACCTGCGCGAAGTCGCGGACGCGGCGCAGGAGGCGGTTGGCGATGCGGGGCGTGCCGCGGGAGCGGCCGGCGATCTGGGCGGCGCCCTCGGGGGTGATGCCGACGTCGAGGATGGCGGCGGAGCGGTTGACGATGGCCTCCAGCTCGCCCTCGGTGTAGAACTCGAGTTGGCCGAGGAAGCCGAAGCGGTCGCGCAGGGGCCCGGTGAGCAGGCCGGCGCGGGTGGTGGCGCCGACGAGGGTGAACGGCTCGAGTTCGAGCGGGATGGCGGTGGCGCCGGGGCCCTTGCCGACGACGACGTCGACGCGGTAGTCCTCCATGGCGGTGTAGAGGAGCTCCTCGGCGGGGCGGGCCATGCGGTGGATCTCGTCGATGAAGAGGACTTCGCGCGGTTCGAGGCTGGTGAGGATGGCGGCGAGGTCGCCGGAGCGCTCGAGGGCGGGGCCGGAGGTCTGGCGCAGGCTCACGCCGAGCTCGGCGGCGATGATCATGGAGAGGGTGGTCTTGCCGAGGCCGGGCGGGCCCGACAGGAGGATGTGGTCGGGCGGGGTGCCGCGGTGGCGGGCGCCTTCGAGGATGAGGCCGATCTGCTCGCGGACGCGGCCCTGGCCGATGATCTCGTCGAGCTTGCCGGGGCGGATGCCGGCCTCGGCCTTGCGTTCGAGCTCGGTGGCCTCGGCGGCGGTGAGGGCCCGGTCCCACTCCTCCGCGGTGTACTCGATGTCGTCGTCCATGCGCTACCGCTTCCCGAGGAGTCGGATGGCCTGCTTGAGGAGGGTGGGCACGTCCTGGCCGTCGGCGCCTTCGGCGTCGAGCTTCTCGATGGCGGTCTCGGCCTCCTTCGCGGTCCAGCCGAGGGCCTGGAGGCCCTGGCTGACCTGGGTGCGCCAGCCGCCGGGGCGGCCGCCGGCCTGCTTGGGGACGCCGTGGAGGTCGACGGGGCCGATCTTGTCGGCGAGGTCGAGCACGATGCGCTCGGCGCTCTTCTTGCCGACGCCGGGGATGCGCGAGAGCGTGGTGGTGTCGGCGGTGGCGATCGCGTGGCGGATGACGTCGGGGCGCAGGGCCTCGATGGCGTCGCGGGCGATGCGCGGACCGATCTTTTGGGCGCCCTGGAGCAGTTCGAACAGGTCGCGCTCCTCGGCGGTGTTGAAGCCGTGCAGGGTGATCGAGTCCTCGCGGACGATGGTGGAGATCGCCAGGACCGCTTCGGAGCCGACCTTGAGGTTGGCGAGGGTGTGGGCGCCGGCGTGGACGGCGTAGCCGACGCCGTTGACGTTGACCACGGCGTACGCTTCGCCGACGGCGGCGACGGTTCCGGTGAGCTGGGCGATCATCGGATGCGCTCCTTCGCTGCGGCCTGTGCGATGCGGGCTTGGACGCCGCCCCTCCACAAGTGGCAGACGGCGATGGCGAGCGCGTCGGCCGCGTCGGCGGGCTTGGGGGGCTCGGTGAGGCGGAGGATGCGCGTGATCATGGTGGTGACCTGGCGCTTGTCGGCGGTGCCGTTGCCGCACACGGCGTTCTTGACCTCGGAGGGCGTGTACGTGGCGGAGGGCAGGCCGCTCCGGGCGGCGGCGAGGAGCGCGATGCCGGAGGCCTGGGCGGTGCCGATGACGCTGGCGACGTTGTGCTGGCTGAAGACGCGTTCGACGGCGACGGCCTCGGGGCGGTGGGCGTCGATGAGGGCGCGGAGCCCTTCGTCGAGGGCGAGGAGCCGGTCGGCAAGGCCCGCTTCGGGATCGGTGCGCACGACGTCGACGGCGACCATGGTGCCGGGCGCGCCGGGGCGCCCTTCGACGACCCCGACGCCGCAGCGGGTCAGGCCCGGGTCGATCCCCATGACGCGCACGCGCTCCTCCAGTCGCTCGGTTCGCGTCAGCTTATCCGGCCGGTCCGACGTTCGGTCCGCAAGCGCCGCCGCCGGTGCGTTCGAACGCGGCCGGCGACCGACCGGACGTGGTCGGGAATCGGACTGGTGGCCTTGCCCATAAACCACTTGCCGGTCGGCAAGTGACGTGATTTCGTTGGAGTCGGCCGATCGCACCGCACGCGCTCCCCATCGGCGCAATGAGGCGACCTGCGGGCGCGGCCCCGCCCTGCACTCCGCTCGCGAACCACTGCTTGGGAACAACTGTGTCTGCTGCCGCCTTTATGCCGCCCGTCGCCGCCGACGGCCACTCACGACGCTTCATAGCCACGATGGTGTTCGTCCTCGGCGCGCTCTCCGCGACCGCGCCGATCGCGATCGACCTCTACCTCCCCGCGTTCCCGGCGATGGCCGACGCCTTCGGCACGCCGGAGAGCCGCATCCAGCTCACGCTCACGTCGATGATGATCGGCATGGGCCTGGGCCAGGCGGTCGTCGGGCCGCTCTCGGACCGCTACGGCCGCCGCAAGCCGCTGCTCATCGGCATGTCGGTCTTCACGGTCGCCTCGCTGCTCTGCGCGGTGGCGACCAGCGCCGACCTGCTCATCGGCCTGCGCTTCCTCCAGGGCCTGTCCGGCGCGGCCGGCGTGGTCGTGGCCCGCGCGGTCATCCGGGACCACTTCGCCGGGGACGACATGACCCGGTTCACGGCCAAGATGATGTTCGTCACGATGCTCGCGCCGATGCTCGGCCCGGTCGTCGGCGCCCAGCTGATCCGCTTCGGGCCGTGGCAGACCGTGTTCGTGTTCATGGCGGTCCTGTCGGCGCTGTCGACGTTCCTGGTGTGGCGCTTCCTGCCGGAGAGCCTGCCGGCGGAGGACCGCCGCACGATGACGGCCCGCGAGTTCGGCGCCGCGGTGGCGACGCTGGTGCGCGACGCGCACTTCATCGCGCCCACGATCGCGGTCCTGATGAACTTCTCGATGCTGTTCACGTACGTCTCGACGTTCAGCTTCATCTCACAGGAGGAGCTCGGAGCCTCCCCCGGGTTCTTCTCGCTGCTGTTCGCGATCGGCACGCTCGCGCTGCTGGCCGGGAACCAGGCGAACATGATGGCGATCGACCGCAGCCGGTCGAGCAGCCGCATGGTCGTCGGCATGGCCGTCTCGCTGGCGGGCGTCGCCTGGATCGCCGCGACGCAGCTGTTCGACGTGGTGAACCTGTGGACGGTCCCGATCGGCATCGCGGTCATGATGTTCGGCTGCGGCGTGGTGTTCCCGAACGCGGGCGCCGCGGCGATGTCCTCGCAGCCGCCGCAGATCGCGGGCACGGCCTCGGCGTTCATGGGCGCGACCCAGATGGCCGCGGGCGGCGTCATGCCGGCGCTGGCGACGATCGGCGGCGTGACGCTCGCGAACATGACGCTCGGCGTGGGCGTGTACGCGGTCGCGACGGCGGCCGCGGTCGCGTGGACGATCGCGGTGTACCGCCGCGACCCGGTCCCCGGGATCGCCTAGGAGGCATGCGACAGGGGCCCGGAGCGAGTCGCTCCGGGCCCCTTCACGTTTCGTCTACTCCTCGTCGAGCTTCGCGAGCACCGAGTCCGGAATGTCGGCGTTGGTCCACACGTTCTGGACCTCGTCGGAGTCTTCGAGGGCGTCGACCACGCGCATGACTTTGCGTGCTCCTTCGACGTCGACCTCGATCTGCACCGACGGCTGGAAGCCGGCCTCGGCGGAGTCGTAGTCGATCCCGGCCTCCTGGAGGGCGGTGCGGACCGCGACCAGGTCGGTCGGCTCGCACAGGACCTCGAAGCCGTCCTCGCCCAGGGCGTTGACCTCTTCGGCGCCGGCGTCCAGGACCGCCATGAGCAGGTCGTCCTCGGTCAGGCCGTCAGCGGCCGGGACCATGATGACGCCCTTGCGGGAGAACATGTAGGCGACCGAGCCGGCCTCGCCCAGGGAGCCGCCGTTGCGCGTCAGCGCCACGCGGACCTCGGCCGCGGCGCGGTTGCGGTTGTCGGTGAGGCACTCGATGAGGACCGCGACGCCGCCCGGCGCGTAGCCCTCGTACATGAGGGTCTCGTAGTCGACGCCGCCGCCGTCGAGGCCGCCGCCGCGCTTGACGGCGCGGTCGATGTTGTCGTTGGGGACCGAGCTCTTCTTGGCCTTCTGGATCGCGTCGTAGAGCGTGGGGTTGCCCGCGGGGTCAGGACCGCCGGTACGCGCCGCGACCTCGATGTTCTTGATCAGCTTCGCGAAGATCTTGCCCCGCTTGGCGTCGATCGCGGCCTTCTTGTGCTTGGTCGTCGCCCACTTGGAGTGACCACTCATCCCGGCGTTCCTCGTTCCTCTTGCTCGTCCGGTCCGGCTCTCAGCCTCGGACCATGTCCACGAAGTACTGGTGCACCCGCGCGTCGGGGGTCACCTCCGGGTGGAAGGAGGTGGCCAGGCAGGCGCCCGCACGTACCGCGACGATCCTACCGCCCGGTGCCCCGGCGCCCTCTGCGCCGCTGTCGACCCGGGCCAGCACTTCGACCCCGTCGCCGACCCGCTCGACCCACGGCGCGCGGATGAACACGGCCTTGAACGGGCCGCCGCCGACGCCTTCGATGCCGATCTCGGTCTCGAAGGAGTCCACCTGGCGTCCGAACGCGTTGCGGCGCACGGTCATGGGGATCGCGCCGAAGGAGCGCTGGTCGGGGCGGCCGTCGAGGACCTCCTCGGCGAGCATGATCATGCCCGCGCAGGAGCCGAACGCCGGCATGCCCTCGTCGAGGCGCTTCTTGACCGGGTCGAACAGGTCGAAGATGTCCAGGAGCTTGCTCATCGTGGTGGACTCCCCGCCGGGGATCACCAGGCCCTCGACCGCGTCGAGCTCGGCGGCGCGGCGCACCGGCGCGGCCTCGGCCCCCGCGGCCTCCAGGGCGCGCATGTGGTCCACCACGTCGCCCTGCAGGGCGAGCACGCCGATCCGGGGCACGGTCATGAGAGAACTCCAAAGGTAGGCGGCAGCGGGCGCCTCAAGGGTAGTCGCGTCCGGCGGGCGCGTCTGCCTGCGCGATTGCCACTGTGACCGAAACCGGCCTGATCACGGGGGATGGGTGACGATCCGTTAAAGTCACCGATCGAACATGACGCACCCCTTGACGCCCGGGAGTAAGCAAATGGCCAAGACCTCGAAGCGCAACCCGATGCCCCGCTCGGTGCGCGCCGCGCGCAACACGATGTGGCTGGAGGCGGGCGTCGCCCTCGTCACCGGCGGCCTGATCGTGCTGCTCCACCGCACCGCGCAGGACTTCGTGCCGCCCGCCGCCGAGCACGACGTCTACCGCGGCGCGGCCGGCCTCGGGGCCCTCGCGGTGTTCCTGCTGCTCTCGACCCTGCTCATGCGCTTCCAGTGGCGGATCCTGTGGCTGCTCAACCTGCTCGTCCAGACCGCCGCCCTCGTCGGCCTCGGCTGGCTGCTGTTCACCGGCGGCCTGTACTGGGCGCTGTGCATCGGCCTGGCGATCATCCCGATTACGATTCTGGGAACGCTTACCGAGCGCTTCGCCCGCCGCTGGTTCAACCACTAGGGCGGCGACCGATCCCCGTCTGAGAGGCACGCAGATGCTCCCCCAACCGAACTTCGGCCGCGACCGCGATCCAGGCAAGGGCGCGCCCGAGCCAGAGGGGGACGACCCGAACGCCAAGCCCAAGAAGGTCCTGCGCCTCCAGATCGCCCTGTGGATCCAGGTCGTCAGCGCCGTCGTCGCCGGGAACATCCTCGCGTTCTACGCGTTCTCGCTGCGCTCGGCCACCGTCGAGGAGCTCACCGGCATCTACGAAGACGCCGAGATCGACGACCCGGCCGGCACCGCCCAGCAGGCCCACGACCTCTACCAGAGCACGAACTTCCTGGTCTCGAACCTCGCCATCGCCGGCTTCGCGCTCGTCGCCGCGATCATCGCCGCCATGTGCGCGATCCGGTTCAAGACCCGCCAGAAGGCCGTGCGCTGGTGGGCCGTGGGCGCCACCGCGGTCCTGTTCATCGTCGGCATGTTCATGTCGACCGTCTTCGGCCTGTACGTCGGCCCGTGGGTGTTCGCCTCGGTGCTGGCGCTGTGGTGGCTGTTCTCCTCCGACGTGCGCTGGTGGATGGACGGCGGCCCGGCCCCGGCCGCCGCAAGAGAGCCGCGGAAGACCGAGGGCGCGAAGGACGAGGACTAGTCGCTGCCGTCGTCGGCGCCGCCGTGCGTCGCGATGTAGTCGATGAAGGCCGCCCGCGCGAGCGGCTCCGAGGCACCCCAGTCCCCCTTGGTGGCCTCCCGCCAGATCCCGACCAGGTCGTCGATGGCGACGCCGATCTCGGCGACGTCGGGGTCGAGGTCCTCGGCTTCGAGGGCGGTCGGGGTGTGCCGGAACAGGTCGATGAAGAACCGCCAGTCGCGGCGGTCGCGCGCGAGCGCGAAGGCGCGCTTCTGGAGCTCGGGAGTCGAGTACTGGTCCAGTTCGGTTGCGTTCATGGCCCAAGACTAGGCGTGTCGGAGCCGGATCGGAGCCCGTCGGGTCCTTAGGATCTGCCCATGCGCAAACTCGCAGCAGCCGCCTTGGGCGCCGCCGCTCTCGCGGCGATGACTCCCGCTCCCGCCCATGCCGAACCGATCCCCGTCGACCCGGGCATCGGCAGCGGCGTCGGGGCCGGGTTCCTGTACCTGGAGGTCGACCGCGAGCAGGGTGCGACCGAACGCGCCGTCCTCGCGTGCCCGAGCGGGCAGGGCCACGCGCGCGGCGAGGAGGCCTGCATCCAGCTGACCGCCGTCGACGGCGAGATCGGGGCCCTCGAGGCGGCCGACGGGATGTGCACCAAGGAGCACGACCCGGTGACCCTCAAGGGTTTCGGGATCTGGGAGGGCCGGTTCGTGTACTACGAGGGCGACTTCGGCAACCACTGCGAGGGCACGCTCGCGACCGGCGGGACGCTCTTCGACATCGCCGCGGACTGACGCGGTAGGACACGGGAAGGGCCCGGGGCGTCGCGCCCCGGGCCCTTCCGCGTGCGTGCTACCAGCCGCGCTTGGCGAGCTTCTGCTCCTCGGGGAGCGTGTCGACGTTGATGCCGACCATGGCCTCGCCGAGGCCGCGGGAGACCTCGGCGATGATCTTCGGGTCGTCGTGGAAGGCCGTGGCCTTGACGATCGCGGCGGCGCGCTTGGCCGGGTCGCCGGACTTGAAGATGCCGGAGCCGACGAAGACGCCCTCGGCGCCCAGCTGCATCATCATGGCCGCGTCGGCGGGGGTGGCGATGCCGCCCGCGGTGAAGAGCACGACCGGGAGCTTCCCGAGCTTCGCGACCTCGGCGACGAGCTCGTAGGGGGCGCGCAGCTCCTTGGCGGCCGCGTACAGCTCGGCCTCGTCGAGGGTGGTGAGGCGGCCGATGTCCTGGCGGATCTGGCGCATGTGGCGGGTCGCCTCGACGACGTTGCCGGTGCCGGCCTCGCCCTTGGAGCGGATCATGGCCGCGCCCTCGGCGATGCGGCGCAGGGCCTCGCCCAGGTTCGTCGCGCCGCACACGAACGGCACGTTGTACTTCCACTTGTCGATGTGGTTCGCCTCGTCGGCGGGGGTGAGGACCTCGGACTCGTCCACGTAGTCGACGCCGAGGGACTCCAGGACCTGGGCCTCGACGAAGTGGCCGATGCGGGCCTTGGCCATGACGGGGATCGAGACGGCCTCGATGATGCCGTCGATCATGTCGGGGTCGGACATGCGGGAGACCCCGCCCTCGGCGCGGATGTCCGCGGGCACGCGCTCGAGCGCCATGACCGCGACGGCCCCGGCGTCCTCGGCGATCCTGGCCTGCTCGGGGGTGACGACGTCCATGATGACGCCGCCTTTCAGCATGTCGGCCATGCCGCGCTTGACGCGGGCGGTCCCGACCTCGGCCTCGGTCTTCTGGGTCTCTGACACGGTCACCGGCTCCATCTGGGTACTTCGGGCTACTCGGCGGGTTCGCGGCTCGCAAGCGTCGCCGAGGCGGGGTGCTGACCTGGCCGATTCTACGCCGCGACGGACCTCACAAGCCCGGTGATACAAACCGGCCGGCGGGTGAGCGATCACTGCACGGGGTCGTCGATGTCCCAGTACTGCGGGCGCGGGAGCCGGTTGTGGAGGCGCAGCAGGACCGCGATGCGCAGCGACCGGGAGGCGACGGCGTCGCGCACGAAGTCGGTGTGGATCTGGCGGGCCAGGGCCACCCGGCGGTTCGCGGACTCGAGCTCGTCGGTCCAGACCGGATCGCGGGACAGCTCCCGCAGGGCGTGCGTGAGGTCGTTCTCGGCGTACTCGCGCAGCTCGCGCTGGCGCCGCGTCGCGGCGGGGACGGCGACCACGGAGAGGGCGAGGGCCACGACCTCCTCGAAGCCGGGGTTGCCGACGAACTTGAGGACGGTCTCGGCGCGGTCGTCGAGCTTCGCGATGAGGGCGGTCTCGGCGGCGCGGGCGCGGCGGTGCAGGCGCTCGACCCGCGCGACCGTCCATGTCGCGTACGCGCCCACGACGGCCACGATCGCCACGAGCACGGCCAGCCACCACACGGTGATCATCGTACGGGCACGCGCGCGCCGCCGCTCTCCCGGCGGCGGGCGCTCGGCGCGCGTGCGGCCGCACGGAACTGCGCGGACCGCCGCCCTCAACACGGACCCGAAAGCCCAGTGAAGACGGACGCTCAGCGTCGCCGCTCCGCGCCGGCCTCGATCGCGGCCCGGTAGACCTCCAGCAGCCGGGCGGCGACCTCGGGCCAGTCGTAGCGGCGGACCCACTCGTTCGCCCGCTCGACGTAGGCCGTGCGCAGCGCCGTGTCGTCGAGGAGCCGCCCGGCCTTCGCGGCGAGGTCGGCGGCGTCGCCGACGGCGAACAGCTCCCCCGCGCGGCCGTCGTCCAGGACCGAGCGGAACGCCTCGATGTCGCTGGCGAGCACGCAGGTGCCGGCGGCCATGGCCTCGGTGAGGATCATGCCGAAGGACTCGCCGCCGGTGTTCGGGGCGACGTACAGGTCGACGCCGGCGAGCATCGACGCCTTCTCCTCGTCCGAGACCGCGCCGAGGAAGCGCACCCGGGAGGCGGTCCCGGGGTCGAGCCCGGCGGTGGCGGCCTCGGGGTCGCCGCGGCCGACGACGAGGAGGTGCAGGTCGGGGCGGTCGGCGGCCAGGCGCGCGAAGGCGTCCCGCAGGATCGGGAAGCCCTTGCGGGGCTCGGAGAAGCGGCCCATGAACCCGATCGTGGGGCCCTCGGGCCGGTCGGCGAGCGGCGCGGCCTTGCGGTAGAACGCGACCGGGACGCCGTTGGGGATCTCGACGGCGCCGCCGCCGAGGTGCTCGACCTGGACCTTGCGCGCGTACGCGCTCACCGCGATCCGCGCCGAGAGGTTCTCCAGGACCAGCTGCGCCATGTGCTTGCCGGCCGCGAGCATCCGCGAGCGCGTCATCGCGGTGTGGAAGGTCGCCACGACCGGGCAGCGAGCGTTGAGCACCGCCAGGCACGACAGGCTCGGCGTGAGCGGCTCGTGGACGTGGATGACGTCGAAGCCGCCCTCGTTGCACCACTTGCGGACCCGCGCGGCCGAGAGCGGCCCGAACGCCAGGCGCGCGATCGACCCGTTGTAGGGCACGGCGACGGCCTTGCCGCCGGAGACGACGAAGTCGGGCAGGTGCTCGGTGTCGGTGGCCGGGGCCAGGACCGAGACGTCGTGGCCGGCGTCGATGAGGGTCTCGGCCAGGTCGCGGATGTGGAGCTGGACGCCGCCGGGGACGTCGAAGGAGTACGGGCTGACGATCCCGATCCGCAGGTCGCCCATGTCAGGGCCGCACCGCGAAGTCGGCGGTCCAGAACCGCTGGAGCATGTGCCAGTCCGCCGGGTGGGCGCGGATGCCCTCCTCGAACGCGTCGGCCACGCGCTGGGTGGTGGACGCCAGGCGCTCGCGCAGCGGCCCGGCGCCGGTGTCGACCGGACCCGAGATCCGGCAGACGGCCCGGTCCGGCTCGTAGTGGATGGCGGCGGTGAACAGCTCGACCCGGTTGCGGATCGCGAGCAGCGCCGGGCCGGAGGGGAAGGTCGTGGCCTCCCCGAAGAACTTCACCTCGGTGCCCGAGCGGGCCAGGTCGCGGTCGGCGACGAGCGCGACCACGTGCCCGGCGTTCAGCGCTTCGCTCAGGGCCGCTTGGGGGTTGCGGTCGCCGCCGGAGGTCGGGACGATGCGCAGCCCCAGCGACTCGCGGTAGGCGAGGAAGCGCCGGTAGACGCCTTCGGGCTTGAGCCGCTCGGCGACGGTGGTGACCGGGTCGCCGGAGACGCGCGAGACCCAGGCGCCGGCGAGGTCCCAGTTCCCGCAGTGCGGCAGGGCCACGATGGAGCCGAGGCCGCGCTTCGCGCGGGCGCTGACCGGCTCGAAGCCGATCATCTCGAAGCGGCGCCGGAGGTGCGCGTCGTCCATCGAGGGGAGCCGGAACGCCTCGATCCAATACCGGGCGTAGGAGCGCATGGCGTCGCGCACGAGCGCCTCGTCCGGCTCGCCGCCGACGACGCGGGCGAGGTTGCGGCGCAGCTGCTGCACGCCCCGGCCGTTCCTGCGGGCGGCCCGGTCGGCGAAGCGCCTGCTCAGGGCGTATGCCGCGGACTCGGGGAGGAGCCGCACGCCGCGCCAGGCGGCCAGGTAGGCCAGCTCGGTGAGGCGCTCAGGCATCGACGTGCTCCTCACTCGCGGCGAACGCGGCGCGGGCGTGGACGACGCGCTGGACCACGGTGATCGAGGAGAGGACCGCGAGCAGGCCCATGCCGGCCTCGAGCGCGAACGGCACGCCGAGGACCTCGGCGAGGACCGCGAGGCCGCCGAGGATGAGGCGCTCGGGGCGCTCGGCGATGCCGACGTTGCACTCGATGCCCAGGCTCTCGGCGCGGGCCTTCACATAGGACACGACCTGGCCGGAGACCAGGGCGGTGAGCGCGAGCGCGGCGCCGGCGAACCGGTCCTCGGTGAGCAGGAAGTACGCGAGGCTGGCGAAGATCGCGCCGTCGGCGAGGCGGTCGCAGACGGAGTCGAGGAGCGCGCCGAAGCGGCTGGTGGTGCCCTTGACGCGGGCGATCGCGCCGTCGAACATGTCGGTGAGCACGGACAGGGAGACGACGACGAGCCCGGCGAGCAGGCGGCCCTGCGAGAGCAGGGTGAGGGAGGCGGCGGCCACGATCGCGGTGCCGGTGATGGTGACGGCGTTGGCGGACACGCCCGCGCGGATGAGGAGTCTCGCGGCGGCGTCGACGTAGCGGCGTACGCCCGCTCGGCCGGAGGTCCGAAGGAACTTCGCCATGGTCTCCTGGTTTCTCGGCAGCGCCCAAGTGGGTGTTCGGGCGGATGGGTGCGGCGCCCGCTCCGGCCGACCGGAACGGGTCCATAGCACTGACTCTAACCGTGCCCGGGCGGTCACACCCGCTCCCATGCGGTCGCGAGTCGGTCGCGGGTGTCCGAGAGGTATTGCGGGAGGGTCTTGGTGCGCCCGATGATCGGCATGAAGTTCGCGTCCCCGCCCCAGCGCGGGACGACGTGCTGGTGCAGGTGCCCGGCGATGCCGGCCCCGGCGACCTGGCCCTGGTTCATGCCGATGTTGAACCCGTGGGCGCCCAGGGCCGAGCGCAGGACGGTCATGGTGCGCTGGATGAGCGCGCCCATCTCGGCGACCTCGTCGACGTCGAGGTCGGTGTAGTCGGGGACGTGCCGGAAGGGCACGACCATGAGGTGCCCGGAGTTGTACGGGTACTTGTTCAGCACCACGAACATCGACTGGCCGCGGGCGACGATGTTGCCCTCGCGGTCGTCGAGCTTGGGGATCTCGCAGAAGGGGCAGCCCTCGATGTCCGCGTCGTCGCCGGTGGGCTTGCCCTCCCCCTGGATGTAGGCCATGCGGTGCGGCGTCCACAGCCGCTCGTACCCGTCGGGGACGCCGACGCCTTCGCCTTCGCGCTCTTCCACGGGACGATCCTAGGCCACCGGGTCGGAAACCGGTAACCCGACGAAATCCCCAGGACACGCCTCCTCGGTTAAGCTCCGGACGTGACGTTGCCCCAGCTGTACCTCGTAGTGCTCATCGGCTGCGTCACCGTGCTCGTCTCCATCGCCGCGATCCGGGCGACCCACCGGCTCGGGCTCCCCGCGCTGCTGGTGTTCCTCGCGGCCGGCATGGTCCTGGGCGAGGACGGCGTCGGCATCCCCTTCGAGGACTTCGAGCTGGCGCAGGTGCTGGGGACGTTCGCGCTCGCGCTCATCCTCATCGAGGGCGGCCTGTCGACGCGCTGGCGGGCGATCTCGGGGCAGCTGGCGCCGGCGTCGATGCTCGCGACGGCCGGCGTCGGCGTCTCGGTGACGGTGACGGCGCTGGGCGCGCACTACCTGCTCGGCTTCGAGTGGCAGACGGCCCTGGTCATGGGCGCGGTCCTGGCGTCGACGGACGCGGCGGCGGTGTTCTCGGAGCTGCGCGGGGTGGGGCTGCCGAAGCGGCTGAGCGGGACGCTGGAGGCCGAGTCGGGCTTCAACGACGCGCCCGCGGTGATCCTGGTGCTGGCGTTCTCGGCGGCCGAGGGGCTGCCGAACACGTTCGAGCTGCTCGGGCTGCTGGTGTGGGAGCTGGCCGTCGGCTCGCTCCTCGGCCTGGCGGTGGGCGCGGGCGGGGCGTGGCTGCTGCGGCGGCTGGCGTTGCCGGTGTCGGGCCTGTACCCGCTCGCGGTGTTCAGCCTGGGCATGGCCGCGTTCGCGGCGGCCGGGACGCTGCACGCGTCGGGGTTCATCGCCGCGTACCTGGCGGCGCTGGTGCTGGGGAACTCGCGGCTGCCGCACCGGGCCGCGACGCAGTCGTTCGCGAGCGGCCTGGGCTGGGTGGCGCAGCTGGGCATGTTCGTGATGCTCGGGCTCCTCGCGTCCCCGGACAACCTGCTGCGGATGCTGGTGCCGGCGCTGGTCCTCGGCGCGGTCCTGACGCTGGTGGCGCGGCCGGTGTCGGCGTGGCTCAGCCTGGTCCCGTTCCGGTTCTCCGCCAAGGAGAAGGCGCTGCTGTCGTGGGCGGGCCTGCGCGGGGCGGTGCCGATCGTCCTGGCGACGATCCCCCGCTCCGAGCACCTGCCGGGCGCGCAGTCGCTGTGGGACCTGGTGTTCATCCTCGTCGTGGTGTTCACGCTGCTCCAGAGCCCGACCCTGCCCTGGGTCGCGAAGCGGCTCGGGCTGGCGCAGTCGGGCGTGGTGCAGGAGGTCGACATCGAGACGGCCCCGCTGGACGCCGTGGACGGCGAGGTCCTCACCATCACCGTCCCCAAGGGGTCGGGCCTGGCGGGCATCCGGATCTTCGAGCTGCGCCTGCCCGAGGGCAGCGCCATCGCGGGCGTGGTCCGCGTCGACCGGCTCTTCGTGCCCGCCAAGGCCGACCGGCTGCGCTCGGGCGACCAGCTCATCGTCGTCACCACGCCGCGCCTGCGCGAGGCCACCGAGCAGCGCCTCACGGCCCTGGCGCGGGCGGGGCGGCTCGCTCGCTGGCTCGGCGAGACCGGCAAGGACTGATGCAACCGATCCGGCGGCGGGGGCGTCCTACCGCCATGCGCATGAAGCTCCTCGGTGCCCTGGCACTCCTGGCCCTCGTCCCCGCGGCCGCGGCGTGCGGGGTCGCCACACCGACCCTGGCCCCCGCCGACCCGGCGACCGACGCGGCCGAGGTGGGTCCCGCCGCCCCGGCGGAGTCCGAGCAGGAGACCGGCACGCTCGTCGTCGCGGTGACCGACGACGCCGGCACGCCCCTGGAGGGCGTCCCGCTCGAACTCACCGCGCTCGACATCGACAACACCGTCCCCGACTGGGAGTCCGCGCCGCTGACCGGCCCCGACGGCACGATCGAGATCACCGGCCTCCTCGGCGAGTACCAGGTCGCGACCGTCCGCGACGGCACGAACGACCTCGGCACGGTCGTCGTCGAACCGGGCGCGGCCGCCCGCCTCGACCTCGTCCTCGCGTCCTAGACGCCCGCGCCCGCGGGGGAACCGCGACGTGCGGCGGTGGGCCATACTGGAGTCACGGCCGTTCCCTTCCCGCGTGGAGGCGCGTGTGTCCGGACACCCCCCGAGCCAGTCTGAATCCCAGAATCCGTCCCGCAGCCAGACCGTCTTCGACGAGTGCCTGAACCTGACGCGCGGGCTGCCGCATCTCGCCGGTCTGCACGGCGAGCTGGCCGCCGCGCGCGAACGGCTCGGCCGGCCCCTGCGCGTCGCCATCGCCGGCCAGGCCAGCCGCGGCAAGTCCACCCTGGTCAACGCCATGATCGGCCGCGACGAGCTCGCGGTGGGTCGGGCCGAGACCACCGCGGTCGTCACCGAGCTGTCCTACGCCGACCGCCCCGCCGTCACCGTCAGGTACGAGGACGGGAGCGTCGCCCGCGGCCGCCCCGAGGACCTGCACCGGCTGACCGTCCGCGGCGGCGACGGCGAGCGCCCCGCACCGGGGGTCGCGCGGGTCGAGTACGGCGTCCCGAGCGAGTTCCTGAAGTCCTTCCGGCTGCTCGACACGCCCGGACTGGCGAGCGTGTACGAAGAGGACGGCTCGGCGACCGAGGAGGCCCTCGGGCTCCGGTCCCACCGCGACAGCGAGTCGGCCCTGCGCGCCGCCGACGCGCTCGTCTTCCTCATCGACAGCGAAGTCCACGAGGAGGACTTCGCGCTCGTCGAGCGGTTCGCGGAGAAGACCCCCGGGAAGGTCACCCCGGTCTACGCGATCGGCGTCTACGCCAAATGCGACCTCCATTGGCGCGCGAGCGATCCCGAGGCCGACCCGCTCGAGCGGATGATGCGGGCCTCCGGCGGCCGGCAGCCGGGGCCGCAGCTCTCGCGGTACTTCTTCGTCACCCTCCCGGTCGCGGCCGTCGCCGCCCACGGCGCGGCCCGGCTCACCCCCGGGATGCTCGCGACCCTGCGGGCCCTGTCGCGGACGGACCCGGCCGAGCTGGCGTCGCGGCTGCGATCAGGACGCCGGTTCGTCGACGGCGCCGACGGCGCGGGCGAGACCACCGCCGAGGACCGGCTGGCGCTGTTCGAGGCACTCCAGGCGTGGGGCGTGTACCGGGCCTGCCGCCACCTCGCGAAGCACCCCGAGGCCGGAGGGGACGAGCTGCGGGCGCACCTGCGGTCGATCAGCGGCGTCGACACGCTCAACGAGCGGCTGTCGCAGCACTTCGGGAACCGCGCGGCGTTCATCAAGCTCCACTCCGGCCTCCACCGGGTGCGGCGCAGCGCCGCCGCGGCCAAGCCGGGCGCGGACCGGGCCGAGCTGGCGGTCCTCGCGCTCGTCGAACGCAAGCTCAACTCGCTCGAATACGAGGACTCCAGCCTCGACGAGCTGAACGCCCTGGCCGCGTTCTACGCCGGCGTCACCGGGTTCACCGACGAGGAGCGCGAGGAGATCCTGCGCGTCACCGGCGAGCACGGCACCCGCTGCGAGCAGCGGCTCGGCCAGGAGGAGGGGACGCCGCTGCGGGCGCTGGAGGCGCACGCCGTGGCGCGGGTCGCGCACTGGGCGCGCCGCTCCGAGGGCGGCTCGCTGCCCGGCCGCAGCCGCTACGTCGCGCGGATCATCCGCGACAGCTACGAACGGATCCTCAACCGCGTCAGGCAGGCCCATGCGCTGCTGGACATCAGGGAGTGACGATGATGAGAGACCTCCTGCGGCTCCCGGGGCGCGGCGGGCGGCGCTCGCGGCGGCGCCGGGAGCTGACCGCGCAGATCGCCTACCGCGTCGCCGAGCTGTACGGGGTGGGCGACGGGCGGGAGGACCTGTCGGCCCGGCGGATCGACGAGGTCGCGGAGCTCGAGTTCGCGCTCGCGGTCCTCGACGGCCTCGCCCCGGTCGAGGCCGAGGCCGAGCGCGCCGCGCCGCCGCCCGGCCAGGGGCCCCCGGAGATCGTGCTCAAGCTCGTGCGCGTCCACGACCGGCTCGACATGGCGGCCGACCGGGACGCCGAGTCGGCGCCGCTCGTCAAGCGGTTCCGGAACGACGTCCTCGAGCTGCTCGCCGTTTCCGGAGCGGACCTGGTCGAGCGGGACGGGCCCCTCCAGCCCCCGCTGCACGAGGTCCTCTCGACCGTCCCGACCGCCGACCCCGCCCTGGTCCACCACGTGGCCCGCACCGTGCGGCCCGGCGTCCGCTGGAACGGCCGGCTCATCCGGCCCCAGCAGGTCGTCGCGTACGTGGAGGAGGGCCGGTGACGGGCGTGCACGACGCGGTCGCGGCACTGCGGCGCGAGGTCCTCGACCTGTACCGGGAGGTCGTCCGCGTCACCGGGGCGGACCTCTCGGAGGCGTCGCGGGTGCGCCTGCGCGAGAGCCGCTCCCGGCTCGCCTCCGACAGGTACACGGTCACGGTGTGCGGCGAGTACAGCCGCGGCAAGTCGAGCCTGATCAACGCGCTCGTCGGCCGCCCCGACCTGCTGCCGGTCGGCATCCGCGCGACGACCTCGACGATCGCCACGATCCACTGGGGCGCCGAGGCGAAGGCGGCGGTCCGCACCGACGGCGAGGACGGGCGCCCCGTCCAGCGGGAGGTCCCGGTCGGCCTCCTCGCCCGGTACGGCTCCCAGGCCGGCAACCCGCGCAACCGCGAGCGCGTCCGCTCCATCGACGTCACCGTGCCGTCCCCGGTGCTGCGCCGCGGCCTGGTCCTGGTCGACACGCCCGGGATCGGCACGCTCTACCCCGAGCACACCGCCGTGACGAACGCGCTCCTCCCGCGCACCGACGGCATCCTGTTCGTGTGCAACGTGATCGACCCGATGTCGAAGCCGGAGCTGGAGTTCCTGCGGCGCGCCAACCGGTGCTGCCCGACGGTGCTGGTCGCCGCGACCAAGGCCGACCGGATCTACGACGCCGCGGGCGCCGTCGCCGACATCGCCGAGCGGATCGGCGGGGCGCTCGACCTCCCGCCGGAGCAGGTCCGGGTCGTTGCCGTCTCGGCGACCGAGCGCGAGGCCGAGCTCGCCGAGGGCCGAGAGGACGGCGACTCCGGCTTCGCCGAGCTGGAACGGCAGCTGTGGGAGGGCCTGGCGGCGACCTGCGTCGCGCCGCGCGTCGAGCGGGCGCTCGGCGAGATCACCGCGGTCGTGCGCGAGTCGGCCGCGCCGGTCGTCAACGAGTTCGCGAGCATGGGTCCGGGCACCGACCTCGGCGAGACCCTGGAGCAGCTCGCGAAGGAGCGGGCGCGCGCCACCGAGCTGCGCGGCCCGACCGCCCCGTGGCGGATGGAGCTGCGGCGCCGCGTCGGCGAGATCGAGCGGGAGCTGCGCGTCGAACTCGACCGGCGCTGCCAGGAGGCCAAGCGGGAGTTCAGGTTCCAGGCCGAGAACCCCACCGGCGGGGCCGACGCCCGGCAGCTCGCCGGCCAGGTGATCGCCGAGATCGGCGCGATCGTCGACGAGGTCGAGGCCGCGATGATCGAGCGGACCAGCCTCGCCGCCGCGTCGATCGCCGAGCGCATCGCGGTGCCGCTGACGGTGGAAGGCACCGGGCACGAGCGGTACCTGCCGGTGATCGCCGTGCCGGCGGGCAAGGAGCCCGGCCGCAAGCGCGACCTGAGCTGGCTCCGCACCGGATTCGACTCCTCATGGGCCGCAGGGGCGTTCGGCGCCACGCTCGGCGGCGCGGTGGCGTCGGTCTTCGCGCCGGGGGCCGGCATGGTCATCGGCGGGATCGTCGGCGGGCTCCTGTTCAACATCATCGGGTTCATCAGCGGCGCCAGCGGGGAGTTCCAGCAGCAGCGCGGCGAGCAGCGCATCCACCAGGCCAAGCGCATGGCCCGCCTCATGGTGCCGGCCCTGGACCGGGAGATCCTCGAGATCGGGCGACGGTTCGACGCCGTGGTCCGGCGGCAGCGGAGCGATCTGGAGCACCGCGTCGAGGACGAGGTGGAGCGGTCGCTGACCAGCCTCGAAGCCTCGGTGCAGCGGCTGGAGGCGTCCGCCGACCGCGACGCGCGGGGCCTGGAGGACCGCCTCGCCGAGCTGCGCCGCCGGAACGAGGAGTACGAGGTCCTCACCGGGCGGCTGAACGCCCTCCACGACCGGCTGACACGGCTCTGACCGTCCAGACAGGAGCGACCCCCGCATGGCCATCGGATACGGCATCGACTTCGGCACCTCGACCTCGGCGATCATCGTCGTCGACGACCGGGGCAAGACCACGCTGGTCTCCGATCCGGAGTCCGCGCACACCTCGTACACGTTCCCGTCGAGCGCGTTCGTGAACGACGCCGGCCGCCTCATCGTCGGCACGGCGGCCGAACGGCAGAAGCAGCTGAACCTGGGCGCCTTCCGGACCCAGTTCAAACGCGAGTTCCGGTCCACGGTCCCGAGCGTGCTCGGCGGCCGCACCCTGCGCACCGACGAGCTCGTGTCGGCACTGCTCGCGCGCCTGCGCGAGTGCGCCATGGACCGCGTCCCCACCCCGCCGAGCCAGGTCGTCATCACCGTGCCGGCCTCGTGGGACGAGGCGCAGTGCGAGCGGATGAAGGACGCGGCCGAGCGGGCCGGCTTCGACCCCGCGACCGTGACCCTCCTGCCCGAGCCCGTGGCGGCCCTCCGGTACGCCTTCGAAGGCGACCTGCTCATCGCCGAGAGCACCGTCCTGGTGTACGACCTCGGCGGCGGCACGTTCGACTGCGCGCTCGCGCGCGGGAACACCGCCGGGGGCTACACGGTCGTGGGCCTCCCCGGCGGCCGCCCCCACATCGGCGGGATCGACTTCACCACCGCGCTCATGACGACGGTGGCGCAGGGGTTCGAACCGCCGCGCGAGGACTGGCTGCACCTCGACCCCGACGACGACGCCGCTTCCCGCATGCACCTGAGCTTCCGCGAGGAGTGCGAGAACACCAAGCGCGTGCTGTCCACCCAGCCGTCGGCGTGGCTGAACCTGCCCGAGGGCGGACCGATCGAGATCGACCTGGAGGTCTTGGAGGAGGCGATCGGCGAGATGCTGGAGGAGACCGTCGCCGCCTGCAACGAGCTGCTGTACGCGGCCGACCTGGGCTGGGGCGAGGGCGACCAGGTCGTCCCGGTCGGCGGCAGCACCCGGCTGCCGCTCATCGCGAAGCTGCTGCGGGACCACGCCCGCACCGTCGTGAAGATCGACGAGCCGGAGCTCGCGGTGGCGCGCGGCGCGGCCCTCCACGCCAAGGACCTCCTCAACGGCGTCGAGGACCGCGTCACGGAAGCGGAGGCCGCACCCGAAGAGGCCGCGGCGCCCGA
Source organism: Glycomyces terrestris (assembly GCF_003933745.1). Classification (GTDB taxonomy): domain Bacteria; phylum Actinomycetota; class Actinomycetes; order Mycobacteriales; family Micromonosporaceae; genus Glycomyces; species Glycomyces terrestris. The sequence goes on from NZ_RSEB01000001.1 coordinate 550,911, forward strand.
GGAGGCCGCGACCCACACGACGGTGCCGCTGCCGAGCACCGACGAGAAGCCCGCCCCGGCGCGGCCGACGGCCTCGGACTATCTGGACTACTACGGCGACTATCCGTCGGCGACGCGCAAGGCCGACACGGCGAAGCTCGCCTGGACGATGCTCGGCGCCTGTGTCGCCCTGGCCGGGCTCGTGAAGCTCGGGCTCATGGCCTACACGGGACTCGCCGCATTCGTGGAGGAGACGGGCCCGGACTGGCTGCCGCCGGGCTGGAGCGCGGGCATCGCGGGCACCGCCTGCATGCTGGCCGCCCTGATCGTCGTGGTCCGGACCGAAAGCCACGTCGAGGACAGCCGGCCCGGCACCATGGCGACTATGTGGATCACCTTGTCCTACATGGCGATCTGCGGTGCCACGATCTGGTGGCACTTCTCGGGCTGGGACGGCGCCGCGATTCCGATCGTGGTCCTGCTCAACCTGGCGCTCATCACCTATCTCGTCGCGGTCGAGCACGTCTCGCACCTCTACCTCGGCATCGGTGAGGCGCTTCCCGACACCTGGCCGACCCTCCTGGCCGCCGGCGGCACCGCCCTCTTCACCTGGTGGTCCGCGCTCGCCTTCGGCAAGCTCGCCGCCTGGGCGGAACCGCGGCTGCCCGAAGTCTTCACGACCGGATGGATGGGCGGGATCGCCGGAACGGCCGCGGCGCTCGTGGCCGTCGTCATCACCCTCGCTCTGCTCGTCTTCCTGGACGATGAGATGGCCGTCGACGGATTCCAGATCCTGTTCGCGTTCCTGTGCCTGGTGTTGACTGCCGCGGCCGTCATCGTGGACTACAACCTGGCCGGCACTGCGGGGACGGTCGCGGCGTTCGCGCTCGGGAACCTCGCGGCCGTGTCGTTCCTCGTCGCCTCCACAGACTGACGCGGGCGCCTCCGGCCGAGCGGCCGGGGGCGCCCGCGTGCGCACTTGCTATGCGGCCGAAGGCCCCTCGTTCACGCGGGAGCGGACGACCTCGGCCACGTGGGCGATCGCCTCGTCGGCGGGGACGCCGTTGCGCTGGGAGCCGTCGCGGTAGCGGAAGGAGACGGTCCCGGCGTTCTGGTCGTCGTCGCCGGCGATGATCATGAACGGGATCTTCTGGAGCTGGGCGTTGCGGACCTTCTTCTGCATGCGGTCGTCGGAGTGGTCGACCTCGGCGCGCAGGCCCTCGGCGCGCAGGCGCGAGAAGAACGCCTCCAGGTAGTCGGCGTTCTCATCCCGGACCGGGATGCCCACGGCCTGGACCGGCGCGAGCCAGGCCGGGAACGCGCCCGCGTAGTGCTCGGTGAGGACGCCGAAGAAGCGCTCGATCGAGCCGAAGAGGGCGCGGTGGATCATGACCGGCTGCTTGCGGGTGCCGTCCGACGCCGAGTACTCCAGGCCGAAGCGGACCGGCTGGTTGAAGTCGAGCTGGATGGTCGACATCTGCCAGGTGCGGCCGATCGCGTCGCGGGCCTGCACGGAGATCTTGGGGCCGTAGAAGGCCGCCCCGCCCGGGTCGGGCACGAGTTCGAGCCCGGACTCCTCGGCGACCTGGCGCAGGGTCTCGGTGGCCGACTCCCACAGCTCATCGGAGCCGATGAACTTCTCGGAGTCGCCCTTGGTGGAGAGCTCCAGGTAGAAGTCGTTGAGCCCGTAGTCGCGCAGCAGCCGGAGCACGAACTCGAGCAGGCTCTTGATCTCGCCGGGCGCCTGCTCCTCGGTGCAGTAGATGTGCGCGTCGTCCTGGGTCAGGCCGCGGACGCGGGTGAGGCCGTGCACGACGCCCGACTTCTCGTACCGGTACACGGTCCCGAACTCCGACAGGCGCAGCGGCAGCTCCCGGTAGGAGCGCCCCCGCGACTGGAAGATCAGGTTGTGCATCGGGCAGTTCATGGCCTTGAGGTAGTAGTTCGCGCCCTCGAGCTCCATCGGCGGGTACATGGTGTCCGCGTAGTACGGCAGGTGCCCGGAGGTGTGGAACAGGTTGTCCTTGGTGATGTGCGGGGTGTTCACCACCTCGTACCCGGCCTCGCGCTGGCGTTCGCGCAGGTAGGACTCCATCTCGTGCCGGATGATGCCGCCCTTGGGGTGGAACACCGGGAGCCCGGAGCCGAGCTCGTCGGGGAACGAGAAGAGGTCGAGCTGCTGCCCGAGCTTGCGGTGGTCGCGCTTCTCGGCCTCGGCGAGGCGCGCGAGGTAGTCCTTCTGCTCCTGGACGGTCGGCCACGCGGTGCCGTAGATGCGCTGGAGCTGCGGGTTCTTCTCCGAGCCCATCCAGTACGCGGCGGCCGAGCGCATGATCTTGACGGCGCCGATGAGCTTGGTCGAGGGCAGGTGCGGGCCGCGGCAGAGGTCGGACCAGACCTTCTCGCCGGTGCGGTCGCGGTTGTCGTACGCGGTGAGTTCGCCGCCGCCGACCTCCATGACCTCGTCGGCGTCGGTGCCCTCGCCCTTGGTCTCGATGAGTTCGAGCTTGTACGGCTCGTTCGCGAGCTCGGTGCGGGCCTCGTCGAGCGAGGAGAACTTGCGGCGGTGGAAGGTCTGCCCCTGCTTGATGATCTGGAGCATGCGCTTCTCGACGGCCTTGAGGTCGTCGGGGTTGAACGGCTCGGCGACGTCGAAGTCGTAGTAGAAGCCGTCGGTGATGGGCGGGCCGATGCCGAGCTTGGCCTCGTGGAGCTCCTGGACGGCCTGGGCCATGACGTGCGCGGCCGAGTGGCGCAGCACGTTGAGCCCGTCGGGGCTGTTCAGCGGGACGGGCTCGACCTTCTGGTCGGTCTCGGGGGCCCACGAGAGGTCGCGCAGCCGCCCTTCGGCGTCGCGGAGGACGACGATCGCGTGCGGCCCTGAGACGGGGAGGCCGGCCTCGGCCACCGCGTCGGCACCGGTAGTGCCAGCCGTCACCCAGAGGGGTTCGACGACGCCTGGACTCTGATTCGGTGCTGCGGAAGCCACGGTTCTCCTCATGGAATGGGCCGGCCTGCGGGCCGGCGCTCGACGTTCGGGTCCATGGTAGTCGCCGCCCGGGCCGGCGTTCGAGCCCATTACCGGCGGGTGAGGCGTGTTCGCGGAAACTTCCGGCTCGGACTTGACCTTGGTCCCGGCACCGGGGTTTACCGTCGATGCATGACCACCGCGACAGCACCGTTGACCGTGGGCCGGCTCGCCGAGGCGGCGGGCGTGACCACCGACGCCATCCGCCACTGGGAGCGCGAGGGCCTGTTCCCGGCCGCCGAGCGCTCGGCCGCCGGGTACCGGCGCTACGGGCCCGCCGAACTCGACCGCGCCCGGTTCATCCGGGCGTGCCAGCGCGCGGGGCTGCGCCTGTCCGACATCGGGGACCTGCTGGCGGTGCGGGACACGGGCACGTGCCCGTGCGAGCCGGCGGAGTCGCATCTGGAGCGGCGGATCGCGGAGGTGTCGGCGGAGATCGCGCGGCTGGAGGGCCTGCGGTCGCAGCTGACGTCGATGCTCGGCGCGGTGGAGGCGGGCACGTGCGACGCGCCGCTGCCGGAGAACTGGTGTCCCCCGAGAATCGCCGATGGAGGTGAGTGCAAGTGATGAGCGACGAGTGCTGCAACTGCTGCAACGACGACGCGTGCCAGTGTGCGGGCGAGGACTGCTGCCACGGCTGCTGCGAGAAGTAGCGCGAACCTGACCGCGGCCGGCTCCGAAGGGGCCGGCCGCGGGCGTGTCTCGGCGGTTCGGTGCGAATCGGGCATCCGCCGGCACCCCGGATTCAAGGGTGCCGCACGGGTCCGACGCGTCAGCCGGGGCGCGGGTGCGTGTCGGTGTGTCTCGGCGGTTCGCCGCATTTCGGGCATCCTTTGCGCCCCTTGATCAAGGGTGCCCCCGGGGTCCGACACGCGGCGGGCCGCGGGCCCGCTATTTCGCGGTGAGGACGATCTTGCCGAAGTGGCCGCCGGCGTTCATGAGGCGGTGGGCCTCGGCGGCCTCGCCGAGGGGCAGGCGGGTGGTGACGACCGGTTTGACCTCGCCGGTGTCGAGGGCGGGCCAGACGCGTTCGAAGACCTCGGCGAGGATCTGGCGGCGCTGCTCCAGGGGGCGGGCGCGGAGCGTGGTGCCGGTGATGGTGGCGCGCTTGGCGAGGAGGCCGCCGAGGTGGATCTGGGCGGCGTTGCCCTTCTGGAGGCCGATGATGGCGAGGCGGCCGTCCTGGGCGAGGGCCTTGAGGTTGGGCTCGAAGTAGGCCGCGCCGATGACGTCGAGGATGGCGTCGGCGCCGCCGGCCTCCTGGGCGAGGGCGGCGAAGTCCTCGCTGCGGTAGTCGATCACCCGGTCGGCGCCGAGGGCTTCGAGCTGCTTGGTGAAGTCGGCGCGGGCGGTGGTCCAGGTCTCGGCGTCGGCGAGCTTGCGGGCGAACTGGACCGCGAAGGTGCCGATGCCGCCGGAGCCGCCGTGGACGAGGACGCGGCGCTTGCGGGACGCGTCCTCGCCGAGGAGGTAGCCGAGGTTGGAGTAGACGGTCGCGGCGGCCTCGGGCAGGCCGGCGGCGTCGACGGGGTCGACGTGTTCGGGGACGGGGAGCACGAGTCCGGCGTCCACGGCGGCGTACTGGGCATAGCCGCCGCCGGGGAGGAGGGCGCAGACCTCGGCGCCGAGGAGGGTGGCGTTGTCGGCGCTGCCGACGTCGACGATGGTGCCGGAGACTTCGAGGCCGGGCCAGGCGGGGGCGCCCTGCGGGGGCGGGTAGTGGCCGGCGGCCTGGAGGAGGTCGGCGCGGTTGACGCCGGCGGCGGCGACCTCGATGAGGACTTCGTCGGGGCCGGGCGCGGGTTCGGGCACCTGGGCGGCGGTGAGGCTCCCGCCGGACACGGTCATGGCAAGCATTCCCGCATAGTATGACTGCGTCTGGAGCCCAAGGCGACATACCCGTCGGTAAGTCATATCAGGACCGCGCTCTTTCATCGATTCCGTTGTGCCGCAACGCTTCTAGGGGTTCTCGCTGGAGTGCCCCGGGAAGAGGTGGGCGGCGGGGTCGATCGCGACGGCGGCGTTGTTGACGGCGGTGGCGGCCTCGCCGAACCCGGTGGCGATGAGCTTGACCTTGCCGGGGTAGGAGGCGATGTCGCCGGCGGCGTAGGTGCGCGGGAGGCTGGCGGCCATGGTCGAGTCGACGGTGATCGTGCGGTGGTCGAGGTCCAGGCCCCACTCCCCCAGCGGCCCGAGGTCGGCGGTGAAGCCGAGGGCGGCCACGATCGCGTCGGCGGGGAGCTCGCGCGGGCCCTCGTCCTTGACGTCGACGGCGATGCCTTCGACGTGCGCGGTGCCGCGGACGGCGGTGACCTGGGCGTTCACGATGATCGGGACGCCGAGGGCGCGCACCCGGTCGACGGTGGCCTGGTGGGCGCGGAACTTCTCGCGGCGGTGGACGATGACGGTGCTGCGGGCGACGCCGTGGAGCGCGAGGGCCCAGTCGAAGGCGGAGTCGCCGCCGCCGACGATGACGACGTCCTGGCCGGCGTGGGCGGCGAGCTCGGGGACGAAGTAGACGATCCCGGCGCCGCGGAAGCCGGCGGCGGCCGGGAGGGGCCGGGGCGAGAAGCTGCCGAGGCCGCCGGTGATGAGCAGGGCCTTCGCCGCGACGGTGACGCCGCCGGAGAGGCCGAGGACGGGCAGGCCGTCGACGTGGTCGAGGGTCCGGGCCTGGTGGCCGAGGAGGTAGACCGGCTCGAAGGGGGCGGCCTGGCGCAGGAGGTTCTCGACGAGGTCGCGGCCTTTGATCGCAGGGAAGCCGGCGACGTCGTAGATCTGCTTCTCGGGGTACATGGCGGTGATCTGGCCGCCGGCCTCGGGGAGGGCGTCGACGACGGCGGTGCGCAGGCCGCGGAAGCCGGCGTAGTACGCGGCGAACAGGCCCGTCGGGCCCGCGCCGACGATCGCGAGGTCCACTGTGATGGGAGGCAAGGGCGTCACCGACTCCGTTGTCGCGGCAGTTCCCCCGATCGTAGCGGTGGACGGGGCCCGGCGGGGCCGCACGTTTCGTGCGGCCCCGGGGCGGTCAGACCCCGCGGAAGGGTCCGGTGACCTCGTAGGTGATGCCGCCGCTGCTGGAGCCGCTGGTGCCGCGCTGGGACGAGAAGTAGAGGCGATTCCCGGCCGGGTTGAACGCGGGGCCGCAGATCTCGGAGCCGCTCTGGCCGGTGACGCGCAGGAACGGCGCGACGACGTCGTCGGGAGTGATCACGCAGATCTCCATGTTGCCGCCGTCCTCGGCCACGAACAGGTCGCCGCTGCCGCTCGCGCCGGTGATGTTGTCGACGCCGGTGAGCGGGGCGCCGGAGACGTTGTCGTCGTAGACGGTGGCGAGGGTGTTCGCGTCGGCGTCGTAGGCCCAGACCCGGTTGTCGCCCTTGGTGGTGAAGAAGCAGATGCCGTCGGTGTAGTAGCAGCCCTCGCCGCCGTTGAAGCGCTTGGTGTTCGCGACCTGGTTGCGGGTGGCGGTCGGGGAGCCGTCGGGGTCGGGCACCCGGGCCCAGGCAAGGGTCGAGCCGGTCTGGGTGAGGACCTCGAGGGCGCCGGAGGCCAGGTTGCCCCAGGTGGTGGGGCGGAAGCGGTAGAAGGCGCCGTCGCTGACGTCCTCGGTGAGGTAGATGACGCCGTGGTCGGCGTCGGCCGCGGCGGCCTCGTGCTTGAAGCGGCCCATGGCGGGGCGCTGGACGGCGGCGTTCGCGCCGAACGGGTCGGTCTCGTAGACGTAGCCGCGGTCGACCTCCTCGCAGGAGAGCCAGGTGTTCCACGGGGTCGCGCCGCCCGCGCAGTTGGTGCGGGTGCCGCTGAGGATGCGGTAGGCGTCCACGACGTTCCCGGAGGCGTCGAAGCGGAGCGCGCCCGCGCCGCCGCCGGTGGAGAGCTCGGCGTTGGAGACGTAGATCCAGCCGTCGCCGTCGGCGAAGCACGCGCCGCCGTCGGGGGCGCCGTGCCAGGTGTAGGAGGTGCCGGGCACGGTCTGGGAGGAGCGGGCGACGATCCGGGAGGAGAACCCGGCGGGCAGCTGGATGCCGCGGGCGTCGGCGGCCTGGAGGGCGCCGTAGGGGCTGGGGCCGGGGAGCGCGGGGTAGGCGAAGGAGGGGCGGGTCATCGTGAAGCCGAGGGCGACCGATCCGGCGCCGGCGACCGCGGCGCGCATGACGTTCCGTCGTTTCATCGAGGCAGTCCTTTTTGAGGGAGGATGGGACGCAGCGGAATCGCTGCCGCAGGCCAGCGTAGGCAATTCGCGGCTTTTGCGAGTAGATCTCACGAGACGTTCCAGTGACGGACTGTAGTCGTTCCCTTGAACGTCAGGGGTCGTCCACTCGGCGGCGGCGCTTCAGGCGGGGCGTCGTTCAGAAAGGGCGTCGTTCAGGAGGGGCGTCGTTCAGGAGGGACAGTCGAGCACCACCAGGGGCGCGCCCGCGCCGACCTGCCCGCCGGGCTCGGCGAGGACCTTCAGGACCCGGCCCGCCTGGGGGGCGGTCACCGGGGTCTCCATCTTCATCGCCTCCAGGACGACCAGGACCTGCCCGGCCGCGACCTCGTCGCCGGGGCGGACCGCGACCTTCCAGACCGCCGCGGCGAGCGGGGAGGACGCGACCGCGCCGCCGGGCGGGGCCTCGACCGTCCCGGGTTCGGCCGCGGGCGGCTCGACCTGCTGGCGGTCGAACTCGCCCGAGGCCTCCCATGCGGCGCGCTCGGCGGCGAAGGCCGCGGTCTGGCGGGCCCGGAATTCGGCGATGCCCTCGGCCTCGGCGTCCAGGAAGGCCCGGTAGTCGCTGTAGCGGAAGACGCCGTCACTGGTCTCGGGGGTGAAGCGGCCCGCGGCCATCTCCGCGCGCAGCTCGTCGAGTTCGGTGGTGGACACCGGGTACCAGCGGATGCGGTCGAAGAACCGCAGCAGCCACGGCTTGCCCTCAGCGAAGGGGCCGCGGGCGCGGTGGGTGTTCCAGACCTGGACGGTGCGGCCGACGAACTGGTACCCGCCGGGTCCCTCCATGCCGTAGACGCACAGGTACGCGCCGCCGATGCCGACGGCGTTCTGCGGCGTCCAGGTGCGCGCCGGGTTGTACTTGGTGGTCACGAGCCGGTGCCGCGGGTCGAGCGGGGTGGCCACGGGCGCGCCGAGGTAGACGTCTCCCAGGCCCAGGACCATGTACTCGGCGTCGAACACGGTGCGGCGCACCGCCTCCACGTCGTCCAAGCCGTTGACGCGGCGGATGAACTCGATGTTCCAGGGGCACCAGGGCGCGTCGTCGCGGACGCCGTTCATGTACCGGTCGATGGCCTCGCGGGTGGCCGGGTCGTCCCACGACAGCGGGAGGCGGACCTCGCGGCTCGGAACGGCGAGCTGCTCGGTCGAGGGCAGCCCGGCGTCGATTTCGGTCAGTTGATCGACGAGCGAGGCCTGGTCGATGCGGGCGGGGTCGAAGTGGACCTGGAGGCTGCGCACGCCGGGGGTGAGGTCGAGGAGTCCGGAGTCGGCGCCGCCGAAGCGGTCCGCGACGGCTTCGGCGAGCGCGTGGACGCGCATCCGCAGGCCGAGGTCGAGCACGTTGGGGCCGTATTCGATCAGCACGTTGTCGTCGCCGGAGCGGCGGTAGGCCGCGGCCGGCCGGTCGGCTGCCGCGGCGGCGCCGCCGAGGACGGCCGGGACCCGGTCGGCGCGGGTGAAGCGGACCGTGTCGCCGGGGCGGAGTTGGCCCATGCGCCAGCGCTCGCCGGTGACCACCGTTGCGGGGCAGACGAATCCGCCGAGACTGGGCCCGTCGGGTCCGAGGAGGACGGGCATGTCGCCGGTGAAGTCGACCGCGCCGATCGCGTAGGCGTTGTCGTGGATGTTGGAGGGGTGGAGCCCGGCCTCGCCGCCGTCGGGGCGGGCCCAGCGGGGTTTCGGCCCGGTGAGGCGCACGCCGGTGCGGGCGGAGTTGAAGTGGACTTCCCAGGCGGCGCTGTAGAGGTCGTCGATGTCGGCGGGGGTGAAGAAGTCGGGGGCGGCGTGGGGTCCGGCGGCGACGGGCAGCTCCCAGTGGTTGGAGAAGACGGGCCGGTCGGCTTCGGGGACGGCGCCGGGGGATTCGGTCGCTTGACCGGTATCGGTCGCCGGCCTGAGCACGTCGCCGACCCGCAGGGCGCCGCCGGTGAGGCCGCCGATCTCGCCGAGGGTGAACGTCGCGGCCGAGCCGAGGTACAGCGGGACGTCGAGGCCCCCTTGGATCAGCAGGTAGGTGCGGAGGCCGAGGTGTTCGGGGGCGCCGATCGCGAGGACGGCTCCGGCGGGGACGGCGACCGCCTCCCATTGCGGGACCGGGGCGCCGTCGAGGGTGACCGGGGCGGGGGCGCCGGTCACGCAGACGACGGCGGCGGCGCTGAAGCGGAGGGTGGGGCCCGTTGCGGTGCATTCGAGTCCGGGGGCGCCTTCGGGGTTGCCGAGGGCGCGGTTGCCGAGGCGGAAGGACCGGTCGTCCATCGGGCCCGAGGGCGGGAGGCCGACCTGCCAGTAGCCGGTGCGGCCGGGCCAGTCCTGGATGGTGGTCTGGGTGCCGGCGGCGAGGACGTCGATGCGCGGGCGAGGGTCGGGGACGGCGGCGAGGGTCGCGGTGGTGTGGCGGGCGGCGGCGAAGGCGGGGTCGGCGAGGGCGGCGGCGAGCTGGCCCTGGTTGGTCTCGACGCCCGCGAGGCGCAGTGCTCCGATGGCGTCGGCGGCGGTCGCGATGGCGTCGGCGCGGGTGGGGCCGTGGGCGATGAGCTTGGCGATCATCGGGTCGTAGTCGGGGCCGATCACGGTCCCGGCCTCGATCCAGGTGTCGACGCGGACGCCTGCGGGCAGGGCGAGGTGGGTGACGGTGCCGGTGGAGGGCCGGTGGCCCTGGGCGGGGTCCTCGGCGTAGAGGCGCAGCTGGACGGCGTGCCCGGCGGGTTGGAGGGGCCGGCGCATCGGCGCGTCGTCGCCTTGGGCGAGGCGGATCATCCACTCGACGAGGTCGATGCCGTAGACGGCCTCGGTGACGGGGTGCTCGACCTGGAGGCGGGTGTTGACCTCCAGGAAGGCGACTTCGGCGCGCTCGGTGTCGTAGAGGAACTCCACGGTGCCCGCGGAGCGGTAGCCGACGGAGGCGCACAGGCGCCGGGCGGCGTCGAGGTAGTGCTCGCGGAGCGCGTCGGGCACGTCGGGGGCGGGGGCCTCTTCGACGACCTTCTGGTTGCGGCGCTGGAGGGTGCAGTCGCGGTCGCCGAGGACGGCGACGTCGCCGCGGCCGTCGCCGAAGACCTGGACCTCGACGTGGCGGGCGCGGCGCACGAGCCGTTCGAGGAAGAGGCCGGCGTCGCCGAAGCCGGAGCGGGCGAGGCGCTCGACGCCGTCCCATGCGTCGCGCAGCTCGCCGGCGTCGGCGGCGGGGCGCATGCCGATGCCGCCGCCGCCGGCGGTGGCCTTGAGCATCACGGGGTAGCCGATGCGGTCGGCTTCGGCGAGGGCGTGTTCGACGCCGTCGAGGAGGCCGGTCCCGGCCAGGAGCGGGACGCCCGCGGCTCGGGCGGCGGCGCGGGCGGTGTGCTTGGCGCCGAACAGGTCGAGGTGGCCGGGGGCGGGCCCGACGAAGGCGAGGCCGGCGTCTTCGACGGCGCGCGCGAAGGCGGCGTTCTCGGACAGGAACCCGTAGCCGGGGTGGATCGCCCCGGCCCCGGTCGCCGCGGCGGCGTCCAGGATCGCGTCGGCGCGCAGATAGGAGTCGGCGGGGGCGGGCCCGCCGATGCGGACGGCGGTGTCGGCGGCGTCGACGTGGGCGGCGGCGCGGTCGGCGTCGGAGTACACCGCGACGGTCTTGAGCCCCATGCGCTTGGCGGTGGCGATGACGCGGACGGCGATCTCCCCGCGGTTGGCGACCAGGAGGGTGTCGAAGGCCACGTCAGGACTCCTCGGTGATCGTGATGGAGATGGGGGTCGGGTTGAAGGCGTTGCAGGGGTTGTTGATCTGGGGGCAGTTGGAGACGAGCGCGATCACCTCCCGCTCGGCGCGCACGGCGACCGCGAGGCCGGGCGCGGAGCGGCCGTCGACGATGCCGAGCGCGCCGTCGTCCTCGACGGGGACGTTCATGAACCAGTTGACGTTGCCGGTCATGTCGCGCTTGCCGAGGCCCCAGCGGGCGCCTTCGTGGAGGAAGTTCTCGACGCAGGCGTGCTGCGCCCAGGTGTGGTGGCCGTAGCGGAGGGTGTTGGACTCCTTGGAGCAGGCGCCGCCGATGGTGTCGTGGCGGCCGCAGTCGTCGGCGGTGACGGTGGCGAGCGGGCCGTGCTCGACGTCGCGCAGGACCGAGCCGGTCGACAGGTAGAGGGCGCCCGCGGCGGCGACGGTGTTCTGGGCGCTGTAGCGCAGGGTCGGGTCGGCGGCGTCGAAGAGGAGGAAGTCGACGGCCTGGTTGCCTTCGAGGTCGGTGATGACGAGGGTCTGCCCGGCGGCGACGGTCCCGGACCAGGGGGCGCGGGCGTCCACGAGGTGTTCGGCGACGGTCTTCATGCGGCGGCTCCGATGGCGGCGGTGGTGTTGGCGAGGGCGCGGCGGCCTTCGGGGGCGGCGTCCCAGCGGGGGTCGCCGGGCGCGGTGGGGCGCCCGCGCCAGGCGAGGACGCGCAGCGGCGAGGCGGTGTAGGCCGCGGCCGGGTCGAGCGGGTGCGGGGCGTTGGCGAGCATGACCAGGAGCGGCGCCTCGGCGAGGAGGCGGACGCGGCGGCCCGGCCCTGCGCCGCCGAGCCAGTGCAGACGCCCGTCGCCGTCCGCCTTGAGGCCCTTGAAGAACGCGATGGTCGGCGGCAGGTCGCGGGCGGTGAGGTCGTGCTTGGCGGCGGCGAGCTTGAGGAGTTCGCGGGCGGCCGGGCTGGGCCCCCACGGCGAGCCGTCGCCGTAGCGGTCGCGGTTCTGGGCCGCGGTGGAGGCGCCGCAGAACACGTCGTGGCGGCCCGACTCGTCGAGGATCACGCTCGCCAGCGCGCGTCCCTGGTCGGACAGGAGGAGGGCGCCGTCGCCGAGGTAGGCGTTCCACTGCACCTTGACGGTGTCGGCGACGCACAGGCGCTCCCATTCGCGTCCGGCCCAGGCGAGGGCGAGGTGGGCGCAGGCGAGGCCGTCGAGGTCGGTGAGTTCGAGGACGGTGCCGCGGGCGAGGACCTGGTGGGCGTAGCCGCCGGCGGGGACGGTCTCGGCCCAGGTGAGGTCGGTGGCGTCGGCAGGCGGGTCGGGGTGGGTGGTGGCGGGGACCCAGGAGCGTTCGGTGGCGGTGGCTGCGGCTTCCTGGGCGCGGGCGTGGTCGCGGGCGGCGGTGGGGGTGGCGGTGGCCGAGGCGGGTGGCGGGGCGGGGGTCCGGGTCATCGTGGTGCTCCGTTCCGGTAGGCGGGAGAGGGTTCAGGCGGCGGCGGCGGTGGCGGGTTCGGGGACGGGAGCGGCGGCGGTGCGGTGGGCCTTGGCGGGGCGGGCGAGGGCGACCGCGACGTAGGCGAGGGTCCCGGCGGCGAAGGCGATGAAGGTGGGCCAGCCGTCGAAGGCGGCGGTGATGACGTCGTTGTCGAAGTAGAGGAGGTCGTTGGGGGTGCCGTAGACGGTGGGGGTGAGGGCGAAGAGGGCGAGGCGGACGGTGAATCCGGCGGCGATGGCGGCGGCGGCCGCGGCGGCGCCGCCGCGCTTCCACCACAGGCCGAGGGCGAAGGGGACGACGAGTCCGGCGAGCATGAGGTCGAAGGCGAGGGTGAGGAGGATGCCGGTCTGGGGGACGCGAAGGGCGACGAGGACGGCGAGGCCGACGATGGGGAACATGGCGATGCGGCTGGCGCGCAGGAGGGGGTCCTTGCCGGCGCCGAAGATCCTGAGTTCGGGGAGGCGGCCGGCGTCGGTCTCGCGGATGCCGGCGATGTTGCGGGCGGCGACGGCGCCGGTGCCGAGGATCGCGCCGTTGGCGGTGGAGCAGGAGGCGGCGACGATGGCGGCGAGGACCATCGTGGCGAGCCAGGCGGGGGCGTGGTCTTCGAGGAGGGTGAAGAGGACGGCGGCGCCGGCGTCGGGGCCGACGATGTCGACGGCGGAGAGGGCGACGTAGCTGAAGGGGATGCCGATCATGAGGGTGCCCGCGGCGCCGGCGAAGCAGGCGTTGCGGGCGGTGCGGGGGCTCTTGGCGGAGAAGATGCGCTGCATGAAGTCGATGGCGACGATGTCGCCGACGCCGAGGGCGATGAGCGTGGCCCAGTTGACGGCGGCGCCTTGGGCGGGGTCGGTGAGCTGGCCGAGGTCGAGGGCGCCCATGCCTTCGGGGACGGTGATGCCGTGGGTGAGGGCGACCCAGGTGAAGAGGCAGGCGGTGCCGGCGATGGTGATGACCATCTGGGCGGCGGCGGTGTAGGAGTCGGAGAACATGCCTCCGGCGACCGTGTAGGTGAGGACGACGGCGACGATGAGGAGGACGCCGACGGCGTAGTCGATGCCGAGGAAGTGCTCGAAGAGGAAGCCGCCGGCGACGAGGTTCCCGGCGAGGAGCAGGACGTAGGCGCCGATCATGGCGATGGAGGCGGCGAGTTCGATCGTGCGGCCGTAGCGGCGGGCGTACCAGTCGGGGAGGGTGAGGAGCCGGGCGGCGTTCATGCGGGCGGCGAAGAAGACGCCGGTGAGGAGCAGGCAGAGGGCGAGGCCGATGGGGAGGCCGGCGCCGGCCCAGAAGCCGAAGCCGTAGGTGAGGTCGGTGTTGCCGAGGGTGGCGTTGGAGTCGACGGCCTGGGCCATGAGCCCGGCGGCGACGAGGGGGAGGCCGAGGGTGCGGCCCGCGACGAGGTAGCGGCCGGAGTCGCCGTCGACCTTGCGGGCGACGGCGAGGCCGATGAGCAGGACGACGACGATCGAGAGCCCTACGCCGAGGAGAATCATCGGGCACCTTCCAGGGGTCGTTTTTCTATCGGGCGATAGAAATTAAGCGCCCCCGGATTTCGGTCACTCGATAGAATCTGTTTCCCGGAGGTGAACACCTCCGCACGGCCGCAACGCGATGCGGCCGACGGGTCCGCGGCGGCCGAGGGCTCCTGCGCGTCGGGCCCGGCGATTACACTGGGGCCCGCACCCCGGGACCAGGAAGGCGGACCGATGCCCGCGACAGCGAAGGAGCCCGTGGCCGACCGGCCCAAGCGCCGGGTGGGGCGGCCCCGCGTCGCCCCCGCGGGCGGCGACGCCGACCCGCGCGAGCAGCTCCTCGCCGCCGCGGCCGAGCTGTTCACCGTCCAGGGCTACACCGCGACCTCGACCAGGGCCATCACCGCCCGGGCCGGCCTGCGGCAGGCCAGCATGTACTACTACTTCGCGTCCAAAGAGGAGCTGCTGCGCAGTCTCCTGGAGACCACGGTCGCCCCGTCGCTGGAGTTCGCCGAGTGGGCGCTGGCCGAGCAGGACGCCGCCGCCGAGACCCGGCTGTGGGCGCTGGTGCGCATCGACGCCGCCCAGCTCGCGGGCGCGCGCCACAACCTCGGCGCGCTGTACCTGCTGCCGGAGATCCGGCAGGAGTCCTTCGCGCCGTTCCGCGCCATGCGCGCCCACCTGCGCGAGGCCTACCGGGACCTGCTCGGGGGCACCGGCGCGGCGCGCGGGTACGCGCCCGGCGAGCTGGAGCGGCGCGCGCACCTCGTGTTCGGCCTGGTGGAGGGCGTGATCCTCGCACGCCTCGACGACGGCCCCGTGCTCGACCCGGCCGGGTACTCGATCGGGGTCGCCGACGCGGCCCTGCGCCTGGCCGAATGCGACCGCCTCACCGAGGCCCGCCGCCACGGCATGGAGCTGTCGGCCGACTGGCTGGTCCGCTCCGAGCACCTGCCGAGCCTCGGGACGGAGGGCCGGAAGTGAAGACGGCCTTGATCACCGGCATCACCGGCCAGGACGGCTCGTACCTGGCCGAACTGCTGCTCGCGAAGGGCTACGCGGTGCACGGGGTGGTGCGGCACGCGTCCTCGCTGATCGCGAACACCTCCCGCCTCGACGCGGTCTACCAGGACCCGCACGAGTCGGGGCGGCGCCTGTTCCTCCACAAGGGCGACGTCACCGACGCGGGCCTGCTGGTGAACCTCATCCGCGACATCGAGCCGGACGAGATCTACAACCTGGCCGCGCAGTCCCATGTGCGCGTGAGTTTCGACCTGCCCGACTACACCGCCAACGTGACCGCGCTGGGGGCGATCCGGCTCCTGGAGGCGGTGCGCGCCAGCCGGATCGACGCGCGGATCTACCAGGCGTCCACTTCGGAGATGTTCGGCACGACGGCGCCGCCGCAGGACGAGACCGCCCCGTTCCACCCCCGCAGCCCGTACGGGGTCGCGAAGCTGTACGCGCACTGGGCGACCGTGAACTACCGGGAGTCGTACGGGATGTTCGCGGTCAACGGGATCGCGTTCAACCACGAGAGCCCTCGGCGCGGTGAGACGTTCGTGACCCGCAAGATCACCCGGGCCGTGGCGCGGATCGAGGCGGGCCTGGAGAAGAAGGTCTACCTGGGGAACCTCGACGCGGTCCGCGACTGGGGCTACGCGCCCGAGTACGCCGAGGCGATGTGGCTCATGCTCCAGCACCGCGAACCGGTCGACTACGTCATCGCGACCGGCCGGGCCGCCACGGTGCGCGACTTCGCCGAGGCCGCGTTCGCGCACGCCGGGCTCGACTGGCGCGACCACATCGAGCACGACGACCGCTACGAGCGCCCCGCCGAGGTCCCCGAACTGGTCGGGAACCCCGCCAAGATCGAGCGCGAGATCGGCTGGAAGGCGCGCGTCCACTGGGACGAGCTGGCCCGGATCATGGTCGACGCGGACCGCGAGGCGCTGCACGGCGGTTCGTGAGCGGCCGGGCGCCGGCGGCGTCGCCGTCGGGGGTCCCGGGCGTGTAACGCGTCGAACGCCGCGATCCGCGCCGCCCGCCCGCGGGCGCGGTTACCATCGCGGGCATGACTGATCTCAGCGAACCGGTGGCGCTCAACGACGGCACCGCCATGCCCCGCATCGGCTACGGCACCTACAAGGTCGGCGACGACGAGGCGCAGGAGGCGGTCGAGGCGGCCCTGGCGACCGGGTACCGGCTCGTGGACACCGCCGAAATGTACGGCAACGAAGTCGGCGTCGGGCGCGCGGTGAACGGCTCCGGCGTCCCGCGCGAGGAGGTGTTCCTGACCACGAAGGTCTGGAACGACCACCACGGCGCCGCCGCGGCCCGCGCCGCGCTCGAGGCCTCGCTCGAGCGGCTCGGCACCGACTACCTCGACCTGTACCTGATCCACTGGCCCTCGCCGAAGCAGGGCCTGTACGTCGAGACGTTCGAGGCGCTGCTCAAGGCCAAGGAGGAGGGCCTGATCCGCTCCGCCGGCGTCTCGAACTTCCTGCCCGAGCACCTCGAGCGGGTCCACGAGGGCACCGGGGTGTGGCCGAGCGTGAACCAGGTCGAGCTCCACCCGTACTTCAACCAGCCGCGGCTGCGCGCCTGGCAGGCCGAGCGCGGCATCGCGACCGAGTCGTGGGGGCCGCTCGGCCAGCGCACCGGCTCGGTCCTGGCCGAGGAGGCGGTGACCGCGGCGGCCGAGGCGCACGGCAAGAGCCCCGGGCAGGTCGTCATCCGCTGGCACCTCCAGCACGGGTGCGTCGTGATCCCCAAGTCCTCCAAGGCGAGCCGGATCGCCGAGAACTTCGACGTGTTCGACTTCGCGCTCACCGGGGACGAGATGGCCGCGATCGACGCGCTGGAGACCGGGAAGCGCCAGGGCATCGACCCGGGCGGGAACGAGCGCTGAGCGTGCGAGGGGCGGCCGGAGGCTCCGGCCGCCCTGCGCGGGGACGGCGGGCCGGACCGGTGGGCAATCGCTCGCCAGGTGAGTAGGCTTTGCGCGCATGAGCGATCTGCGCACGTCCATCACCCTGACCGGCGGTGCCGTGATCCCGCGTCTCGGCTACGGCACCTTCAAGATCGAGGAGGGCGACACGCAGGCCGCGGTCGAGGTCGCCCTCGAGACCGGCTACCGCCTCGTGGACACGGCGGTCGGCTACGGCAACGAGGCCGGCGTCGGCCGGGCCCTCGCCGCCTCGGGCCTCGACCGCGGCGAGGTGTTCCTGACCAGCAAGACGTGGGACCACGGCTACGACGACGTCCGCCGCAACCTGGAGGAGTCCCTGGAACGGCTCGGCACCGACTACCTCGACCTGTACCTGCTCCACTGGCCGCGCCCGGGCGTCGGCAAGTACGTCGAGTCCTGGCAGGCGCTCCTCGACGCCCGCGCCGAGGGCCTGCTGCGCGCCGCCGGCGTCTCGAACTTCACGGTCGAGCACCTCGACCGCATCGAGGCCGAGACCGGCGCGGCCGCCGAGATCAACCAGGTCGAGCTGCACCCGTACTTCAGCCAGCCGGAGCTGCGCGCCTACCACGCCGAGCACCTGATCGCGACCGAGTCGTGGGGGCCGCTCGCGCTGCGCGGCGGCGGCCTGTTCGACGAGCCCGCCGTCAAGGCCGCCGCGGCCGCGCACGACCGCACCCCGGCCCAGGTGGCGCTGCGCTGGAACCTCCAGCGCGGCAACGTGGTCATCCCGAAGTCCGTCACCCCCGAGCGCATCCGCGAGAACTGGGAGACCCTCGACTTCGCGCTCACCGAGGACGAGCTCGCCGCGATCGACGCCCTCGACACCGGCGAGCGGCAGGGCGGCGACCCGGCCGTGGTCGGCGGCTGACACCGCATGTTCACGAAGGGGGCCCGGGCGAACGCCCGGGCCCCCTTGCACATCGCGTTCTGGGGCATAACAATCGAAACATGGACGATCCTCTGCTCGTACTGGTCCACAGTCCGCTGACCGGCCCCGGGGCCTGGGAGCCGACCGCCGAGGCGCTCCGGTCGCTCGGCCACGTCGTCGCCCTCCCCGACCTCGGGCCCGCGTTCGCGGGCGAGGGCCCGTACCACCCGGCCGCCGCCGCGCAGGCCGCCGCCGGGCTCCGCGAGTACGCCGCGCACGACACGGCGGTCCTCATCGCACACTCCGGTGGCGGGGCCCTGGTCCCGGCGATCGCCGAGGCGGTGCCGCGCACCGCGGCCGCGGTCTTCGTGGACGCGCTGCTCCCTCACCCGGGCACGTCCTGGTTCGCGAGCGCGCCCGCCGAGGTCGGCGGGCACCTGCGCGACACCGCCGTGGACGGCGTCCTCCCGAAGTGGAGCGACTGGTTCCCGGCCGAGGCGATCGCCGACCTCCTCCCCGACCCGGAGCAGCGGGAGGCGTTCGTGGCGGCGCTGCCGCGACTGCCGTTGGCGTACTTCGAGGAGAACGCCCCCGCGGCCCCCGACTGGCCGCCCGGCCCGTGCGCGTACGTGCGCCTGAGCGAGGCCTACCGCAGCCAGGCCGCCGAGGCGGTCCGGCTGGGCTGGGCCGTCACCGAGCTCCCCTCCGACCACCTCGCGATCACGACGCAGCCGGAGAAGACGGCGAGAATCCTGAGCGCGCTCGTCCGGGAGCTCGCCTGACCGTCAGGGTTGAGGCGGGGGCGAGGCCCGGGCGCGGTGGGACTCTGGGCGAGCACCGGGCGTGACGGCTCAGTGGACGGTCGCGGTCCGCGGTCAGCCGATGCCGTGGCGGACCGCCCAGAGGGCGGCCTGGGTGCGGTCGGCGGCGTCGATGCGGCGGAGGAGGTTCGTCACGTGGGTCTTGACGGTCTTCTCGGAGACGCCGAGGGCGCGGGCGATCTGGCGGTTGGTCTGGCCCTTGGCGATGAGGCCGAGGACCTGGCTCTCGCGCGGGGTGAGGTTCGGGGCGGCCGGGCCGGTGGCGCCGTTCATCAAGCCGCGCATGGCGGCCGGAGACAGCAGGAGTTGTCCGGAGTGGACGGTGCGGATGGCGCTGGCGAGGGCGTCGGGGTCGATGTCCTTGTACACGAAGCCGGCCGCGCCCGCGGTGATGGCGGCGGGGACGCGTTCGGCGTCGGTGGCGGAGGTGAGGACGAGGACGCGGGCGGTGGCGTCGCCGAGGCGTTCGAGGACGCCCTGGCCGTCGAGGCCGGGCATCTTGAGGTCGAGGAGGACCACGTCGGGGTCGAGGGCGGCGATGGCGGCGAGGGCCTCCTCGCCGTCGCCGGCCTCGCCGACGACGGCGAAGTCGGGTTCGAGCTCGAGGTAGCCCCGCAGGCCGCGGCGGACCACGGGGTGGTCGTCGACGAGGAGGAGGCGGATCGGGTCAGTCACGGCCGTCCCTTTCGCTGTCGAGGTGCAGGGTGACGACGGTGCCCTCCCCGGGGGCGGTGCGCACGTCGAGGCGGCCGTCGAGGGCGGCGGCGCGCTCGCGCATCGACAGGAGGCCGAGGCCGCGGGTGGCGGCCTCCTCGGCGTCGAAGCCGCGGCCGTCGTCGGCGATCGTGACGCGCTCGGTCTCGATCACGAGGGTCACGTTGCGGGCCTTGGCGTGCCGGAAGGCGTTGCCGAGGGCCTCCTGGACCAGGCGCAGGACCTCGACCTCGCCGTCGCGGGAGAGGTCCACCGGGGAGCGGACCTCGAAGTGGACGCCGGTCTCGTGCAGGCGGTCCAGGAGCGCGACGTGGCGGCGGAGGGTCTCGACCAGGCCGTGGACGTCGAGGTCGGCGGGCCGCAGCTCGACGATGACGGCGCGCAGTTCGGCGATGGCCTCGGCGGCGAGCTGCTCCACCTCGTCGAGGCGGCGGCCGGCGGCCCCGGGGTCGTCGGGCAGGAGCTTGGCGGCGGTGCGGGCCGAGAGGCGCAGGGAGAACAGGCGCTGCATGACCGCGTCGTGGAGTTCGCGGGCGAGGCGGTTGCGCTCCTCGACGACGGTGAGCTCGCGGCTGCGCTCGTACAGGCGCGCGTTCGTGATCGCGATGGCCGCGTGGGAGGCGAGGAGCTCGATGAGCTCGGTGTCGGCCGCGGTGAACCCGGGCCGGCCGAGGTCGTTGGTGAGCACGACGATCCCGAGGGTCTGGTCGCCGTCGCGGATGGGGACGCCGAGGAGCGCGGTCATCGCCGGGTGGGCCTTGGGCCACCAGCGGAAGCGCGGGTCGCGGCGCAGGTCGTCGAGGCGGATCGGCTCGGTCTCGGTGAGGATCGCCGCGAGCATCCCGTGCTGGCGCGGCAGCGGGCCGATCTTCAGGCGCTGCTCCTCGCCGATGCCGTCGGTGATGAACTCGGCGAAGCCGCCCTCGTCGTCGGGGATGCCGATCGCGGCGTAGTCGGCGCCGGCGAGGCGCCGGGCCGAGGAGACGATCACCTCCAGGACCTGGTGCACGGACAGGTGCCGGGTGATCGCGCCGACGGCCGCCGACACTTCGTGCAGCAGCTTCGCAGGATCGGAATGGGAGGCGGTCACGGCACGAATCTAGCCCACGCGCCGGCCGCCGGGCCTCGGTCGCTGGTCTTAGGACCTGCGGACCGGGACCGACCGCGACCTCGGCCCGATGCGCGCGCGCCGCGGCGGCAATAGCGTCAGCGGCATGACCACCGAAGCAACCCGCACCGCCGTGATCACCGGAGCGTCCGCCGGGCTCGGAGAGGCCCTCGCCGAGCGGCTCGCCGCCGACGGCTGGCGCCTCGTCCTCACCGCCCGCGGCGAGGAGCGCCTCGCCGAGACCGCCGCGCGGCTCGGCGCGACCTACCTGGCCGGGAGCGTCGCGTACGACGCCGGGCACCGCGAGCGCCTCGTGGCCCTCGCCGGCGGCCGCGTCGACCTGCTCGTCAACAACGCCTCCACACTCGGCGAGGTGCCGCTGCCGCGGCTCGCCGACGCCGACCTCGACGCCTGGCCGGAGGTGTTCGAGCTGAACATGAGAGCCCCGATCCACCTGGCGCAGCTGGCGCTCCCGTCGCTGCGCGAGCGCCGCGGCGCGATCGTGAACGTCTCCAGCGACGCCGCGACCGGCCCCTACCCGACATGGGGCGTGTACGGGGCGTCGAAGGCCGCGCTCGACCAGCTCTCGAACGTGCTCGCCGCCGAGGAGCCGGACGTGCGCGTCTGGGCCGTCGACCCCGGCGAGATGCGCACCCGGATGCTCGCCGACGCGGTGGGCGAGGCCGACGCGGCCGAGGCCGGCGACCCCGCCGACGCGGCGGCCGCGATCGTGCGCCTCATCGAGGCCCGGCCCGAGAGCGGCCGCTACGAAGCCAAGGCGTTCAGCGACGCCGCAGAGAAGGGAACCAGGGAATGAGCACCACCTTGACCGAGCCGTTCGCGTTCGCCCTCGACGCCGCCCTGGAGGCGCGCCGCCCCGCCGAGGTCCGCGGCGCCGGCCGCTCCGACGTGCGGATGCTGGTGACCGACAAGGCCACCGGGGCGATCACCCACCGGCACTTCGAGGACCTGCCGGCCCTCGTGCGCCCCGGCGACCTGCTGGTCGTCAACAACTCCGCGACCCTCCCGGCCGCGGTCCTGACCCGGCAGGGCCTGCGGGTCCACTTCTCCTCCGTGCGGCCCGACGGCTCGTGGCTCGTCGAGCTGCGCGACCGGGACAGGCCCTACCTCGGGGACGTCATCGGCCGCACCCTCGACCTGCCCGGCGGCGTCCACCTCTACCTGGAGCGGCGCTTCGGCAAGCGGCTGTGGACCACCCGCCCGCCGGTCGCGTCCGTCCCGGACTACCTGGCCCGCCACGGCCGGCCCATCAGGTACTCGTACGTCGACCAGGAGTGGCCGCTCGCCGCGTACCAGACCGCGTTCTCGACCGTGCCGGGATCGGCCGAGATGCCCAGCGCCGCAAGGCCCTTCACGCCCGAGATCGTGACGCGGCTGGTGTCGGCCGGGGTCGGGATCGCGCCGATCACCCTCCACACCGGGGTCGCGTCGCTGGAGAGCGACGAGGACCCGTACCCGGAGTGGTTCGAGGTCGGCGAGTACACGGCGCGGGCCGTGAACTCCGCGAAGGCCGCGGGCGGGCGCGTCATCGCCGTCGGCACCACCGCGGTCCGGGCGCTCGAGAGCGCCGTCGAGGACGGCCGGGTCGCGGCCGCCTCGGGCCACACCGAGCGGATCATCTCCCCCGCCGCCCCCGTGGCCGTGGTCGACGGCCTGCTCACCGGCTTCCACGAACCGCGCTCGACCCACCTGTCGATGCTGGAGGCGATCTGCGAGACCGGCCTGCTGCGCGACTCCTACACGGCCGCGATCGAGGCGCGGTACCTGTGGCACGAGTTCGGCGACGTCCACCTCATCGCGTGAGCCGCCGCGACACCGCCGAGCCGCACCCGGGCGGCGCCCCACGGCGCCGCCCGTGGCGGCCGTCTCGCGCCCCGCTCGCGGCCCGCCCCGGCCCGAGCTGCGCGTTAGCATCGGGGTGACGGCCCCTTCCGGCCGCCGCAGCACTCGCGAAGGGCCTGCCGTGTTCAACGACCTGGGGGTGCACGAACCCCGCATCCCCCACGACTCGCCGCGCCGGGGGCGGTTCTCCCTGCCCGACTCGCCCTACCTGAACGCGTTCTCGGCGCTGGTCACC
This sequence comes from Glycomyces terrestris, assembly GCF_003933745.1. Lineage (GTDB taxonomy): Bacteria > Actinomycetota > Actinomycetes > Mycobacteriales > Micromonosporaceae > Glycomyces > Glycomyces terrestris. Next base: position 573,380 of record NZ_RSEB01000001.1, read on the forward strand.
CTCGCGCTCGCGGTCGTCCTGCTCATCGCGGCGCTCCCCGGCGAGGAGCGGGTCCTCACCTACCGGGGCGAGCAGGTGAGCCCCACGGCGCTGTGCGAGACCGCGGACGCCGACGGTGAGGAGGTCCTCGGCCTGTGCAGCGAACTCGGCGAGTGGGAGACCCGCGAGACCGGCTGGGGCGTCGTCCAGCTCGTGTTCGCGGTCGTCCTCGCCGCCGGCGCGGCCGTGGTGCTCGCCTCGCTCCCCAGGCAGCTGCGGGAGCGGCGGCGGCGCCGGCGGGCGATGCTGGAGCGCATCACCGACGAGGACGACTTCCAGCACCTGTAAGTCGACGTAGATGTCCGGCTGGAAGTCGGTCGTGCCGGGCACGACCGCGTAGCCGTCGAGGTCGGTGACCCCCTCCTGCGCGAGCAGGTCCTCGACCAGGACCGCGTTGCCGGTGTACGCGGCCGGGTCCTTCGCCAGGATCGCCAGCGCGGCGTCGGCGACGATCTCGGGCTTGCGGGAGCGGTCGAGCATCGGCTGCCCGCCGAGGGCGAACTCGACGGCGGCGGTGGCGATGGTCGTCTTGGGCCACAGGCAGTTCGCGGCGACGCCGGGCTCGGTCTCGGCGGCGCCGAGGGTCATGATCGTCATGCCGTACTTGGTGGCGGTGTAGGGGCCGCCGGAGAACCAGCGCGGGTCGGTGTTCAGCGGCGGGCTGACGGTGAGCAGGTGGGCGTGGTCGGAGCCGCGCAGGTACGGGAGCGAGGCGCTGATCGCGGCGAACGTGCCGCGCAGGTTGACGCCGGCGATGAGGTCGAACTTCTTCAGGGAGAGCTCGCCGATCCCGGTGAGGTCGAGCGCGGAGGCGTTGTTGACGCAGGCGTCGAGTCCGCCGAACGCGGCGGCCGCGGTGTCGATCGCCTCGCCGACGGCCTCGGCGTCGCGCAGGTCGCCGACGATCGGGAGGGCCTCGCCTCCGACGGCCTCGACGGCCTTGGCGGTCTCGTAGAGGGTGCCGGGGAGTTTCGGGTGCGGTTCGCCGGTCTTGGCGAACAGCGCGACCTTGGCCCCGGCCTGGCCGAGCGCCACGGCGATCGCGGCGCCGATGCCGCGGCTGGCGCCGGTGACGAACGCGGCGCGGCCCTTGAGCGGGTGGTCCTTGACCAGGTCGGCCCTGACGGCTGGCTCCATTGCCCTACCTCCATAGGTTCGGTGTCCCCTGATATTACTGGAAAGTAACTTCAGGTGGAAGCAGGGAAGCCCCGACACTCCGGTCCCCGGCTGAACGTTCGCTGGGAGCGGGTGCGGAAGTCGCCTGGAAACGGGCGCAGGCCCTGTCCCCGGCGCAAACGGTGGAATACGCTGGGCAACCGACGGACGACTCGCACGAGTAATGAGGAGCGGTGGATGACTTCGACCAGCGGGCCAGCCGGGGCCGTGCCGCCTGCGGTGCCGCTCCGGGGCGACGGGTCCCCGGCGCGGCTCCTGGTCGTCGACGACGAGGAGAGCCTGGCAGACCTGCTGGTCGAAGCCCTCTCGTTCCAGGGCTACACCGTCACCGCCGCCCGCTCGGGCACCGAGGCGCTCAGCGCGGTCGAGGCGGTCCGCCCCGACCTGGTCATCCTCGACGTGAACATGCCGGGCCTCGACGGCTTCGCCGTGGCCGACCGCCTGCGCGCCTCCGGCGACGCGACCCCGATCATCTTCCTGACCGCCCGCACCGCCCCCGGCGACCTGCGCGACGGCTTCGGCTCCGGCGGCGACGACTACCTCATGAAGCCGTTCCGGCTCGAGGAGCTGTCGCTGCGGGTCGCGGCGGTCCTGCGCCGCACGATCGGCCGCGAGGCCGCCGGCGGCCAGAGCACCGACACCGTCGCGGTCGCCGACCTCATCCTGGACCTGGCCGCGCACCAGGTGACGCGGGACGGCAAGACGATCGACCTGTCCCCCACCGAGTTCCGGCTGCTGCGCTACCTCGCGGCCAACGCCGGGCGGGTGGTGTCCAAGTCGGAGCTGCTCAAGCAGGTGTGGGGCTACGACTTCGAGACCGAGTCGAGCCTGGCCGAGACGTACGTGTTCTACCTGCGCCGCAAGCTCGACAAGCTCGGCCCCCGCCTCATCCACACCGTCCGCGGCGTCGGCTACATGCTGCGCCCGCCCCAGGAGTAGCGGTGGCGATCCGGACCAAGATCGCCGCGGCCATGGCGGTCCTGCTCATCATCGCCGTGGCGGTGATCGGCTTCGTGACGGTGCAGACGGTCGCGAACCACTTGGTCGACCAGGTGGACCAGAAGCTCCACGGGATGATCGAGCAGGGCGGCGTCCGGTCCGACCCGGGCTACGGGGCCGCCGGCGAGATCCCCTACAACGAGTTCGCGGTCCTGATCTTCGACGAGTCCGGGCAGCTCATCGGCAGCATGGCCGCCGGGTACCGGGACGCGCCGTACTCGCTGCCCGACATCGACACCGCGCCGGCCGAGAGCGGCTACTTCACCGTCGACAGCGCCGACGGCGGCATGACCTACCGCGCCGCGTCCCTCGCCGGCGTCCAGGCCAAGGTCAACGACGTCCCGGGCACCTACACGATCGTCGTCGCCACCTCCATGAACGACGTCGAGGCGACCACCGCGACCCTGACGCGCACCGTCGTCATCACCGGCCTCCTCGTCGCGGGCCTCGGCATCCTCGCGGCGTGGATCATCACCCGCCGCGGCCTGCGCGTGGTCGACAACATGGTGGCCGACGCCGAGGTCGTCTCCACCGGCAACCTCGAGCACCGCATCACCGCGGCCGACCCGCGCACCGAGATGGGGCGGCTCTCGCTCGCGCTCAACCGGATGGTCTCGCGCCTGACGGACGCGATCACGCAGCGCGACCGCCAGCACGAGCGCCTGCGCCAGTTCGTGGCCGACGCCGGGCACGAGCTGCGCACCCCGCTCACCGCCATCGGCGGGTACGTGCAGCTGTACCAGAACGGCGCGGCCGCGCAGGGCGAGAAGCTCGACCGCGCGATGGACCGCATCGGGTCCGAGAACGCGCGCCTCGCGAAGCTCGTCGACGACCTCATGGTCCTCTCGCGCCTCGACGAGGAGGTCGGCGGCGACCGCGAACTGGTCGAACTCGCCCAGCTCGCGCAGGACGCCGTGGACGACGCCGAGGTCGCCGACCCGACCCACCCGGTGCGCCTCAGCGCCGCGGCCCCGGTCACCGTGGTCGCCAACGAAGGGCAGCTGCGGCAGGTCCTGGTCAACCTGCTCACCAACGCCCGCGTCCACACGCCGGCCGGGACCGCCATCGACGTCGCCGTGGCCGCCGACGACGGCTGGGCCGTCCTCCGCGTCGCCGACCAGGGCCCCGGCATCCCGCCCGAGCACCGCCAGAAGGTCTTCGACCGGTTCTACCGCGCCGACCCGTCCCGCTCCCGCGCCACCGGCGGCTCCGGCCTCGGACTGTCCATCGTGTCCTCCATCGTCGCCGCCCACGGCGGGAGCATCGGCCTCGACAGCGAGGAGGGGCGGGGCACCGCGATCGAGGTCCGCCTGCCCGTCGCGCGACTGGAGTAGCGGACCGCGGCCTCCCGAACCCCTTGCGCCCCAGTATGACGCGAACCCGAGGGCGAACCCGGAGGCCGTCCGCGGCGGACTGCTACCCTGAGTCCTCGTGAAACGACTCCTCCCCCAGTGGTTCGTCGAGCGGATCGACCCCATCCGCGACGAGGACGATCTCCGGGTCTCGACCCTCGAACTCTTCTTCGACCTCGTCTTCGTCTTCATCATCGCCCAGTTCACCTGGGTCATCGCCCACGATCCGCTCCACGGCTTCCTCCAGACCGTGGCCATGCTCGGCTTCATCTGGTGGATGTACGCCGGGTACTCATGGCTCACCAACGTGATCCCGCCCGTGCGCCCCGCCCGCCGCGTCCTCATCCTCTGCGCCATGGCCGGATGGCTGATCGTCGGCCTCGCCGTCCCCGCCGCCTTCGAGGAGGGCAGCGTCTGGATCGGGATCGGCATGCTCGTGGTCGTGGTGGTCCACGGGCTCATGTACCTCCAGGCGACCACCGCCTTCGTGCCCATCTTCATCGCCAACCTCGCCGCCGTCGCCGCGGTGTTCGCCGCCCAGTTCGTGCCCGTCGAACCCTGGCGCTACGTCATGTGGGCGCTCGCGGCCGCCATCGTCTGGTCGGTGCCGTTCTTCCACAGCCAGCGGGGCCTGAGCCTCCACCCCGCCCACATCGTCGAGCGGCACGGCCTGGTCGTGCTGGTGGCCCTCGGCGAGTCCGTCGTGGCGATCGCCGTCGCCACCCGCGGCCTCGACATCGACGCGGACCTGCTCATCGCCGCCGTCCTGGGCCTGGTCATCGCCTCGTGCCTGTGGTGGTCGCTGTTCGTCCACGAACTGCCGCGGGCCGAGCACGCGCTCACCGCCAGCACCGACTCGGTGCAGCGCGTGCGCAAAGTCCTCAAGGGACTGTCCTACTCGTTCGTGCCGGTGCTGCTCGGCATCCTCGTCCTCGCCGCGGGCGTGGAGCACGCCGTCGGGCACGCGACCTCGCCGCTCGAACTCGACGGCTCGCTGCTGCTCTCCGGCGGCGTCGCGCTGTTCCTCCTCGGCACCGCGGGCCTGCGGGCCTCGATGCCGCTCCCGCGCCCCCTCGCGCGGGTCGCGTTCGCCGCCGCGGTCCTGGCGCTGACGCCGCTCGGCCTCATGAACGCCGGCGTCCAGCTGGCGGCCATCGCGGTCGTCCTCGTCGCCGGCCTCGCCCTGGAGCGGCGCGCCGCCGCCGCGGAGCGGAAGCCTACACCCGAGCGCTAGCGCTCGGGATCACCAGCGGCGTCCCCGACTCGGGGTCGTCGATGATCCGGCACGGCAGGTCGAAGACCCGCTGGACGGTCTCGGCGGTGACGATGTCCGCCGGGGCGCCTTCGGCGACGACCGCGCCGCCGCGCATCGCGATGAGGTGCGTGGCGTAGCGCGCGGCCTGGTTGAGGTCGTGCAGGACCGCCACGAGGGTGCGGCCCTCGCGGTGGAGCTTCGCGCACAGGTCGAGGACCTCGATCTGGTGCGTGATGTCGAGGTACGTGGTCGGCTCGTCGAGCAGCAGCAGCGGCGTCTGCTGGGCCAGGACCATCGCGATCCACACGCGCTGGCGCTGGCCGCCGGAGAGCTCGTCGACGCCGCGGTTCGCGAGGTCGCCGATGTCGGTGGCGGCCATGGCCTCGGCGACGACGCGCTCGTCCTCGGCCGACCACTGGCGCAGGATGCCCTGGTGCGGGTAGCGGCCGCGGGCGACGAGGTCGGCGACGGTGATGCCGTCCGGGGCGATCGGCGACTGCGGCAGCAGGCCGAGGCGGCGGGCGACGGCGCGCGTGGGCTGGGAGTGGATGTCCTTGCCGTCCAAGAGGACCGAGCCGGTCGAGGGCTTGAGCATGCGCGCCAGGGCCTTGAGGAGGGTGGACTTGCCGCAGGCGTTGGGGCCCATGATGACCGTGAACTCGCCCTCGGGGATGTCGACGGTCAGGTCCTCGCTGATGACGTTGCGGCCGTAGCCGAGCGTGGCCTGGTGGGCGGCGAGCGGGCTTGCGGTCACGACAGGACCCCCTTCTTGCGGTGGGCGATGAGCAGCCAGATGAGGTAGGCGCCGCCGACGACGCCGGTGACGACGCCGGTGGGCAGTTGGCGGTCGCCGACGCCGGCGACGGCGATCATGTCGGCGGCGGTGACGATGAGGGCGCCGACGAGGGCCGAGCACAGGAAGCTGCGGGACGAGCCGGTCAGGCGCGCCGCGATGTGGGGCGCGGCCAGCGCGACGAACGCGAGCGGCCCGGCGACGGCGACGGCGCCCGCGGTGAGGACCGAGGCGGTGACGAGCGCGGCCACGCGGGTCGCGTCGACGCGCACGCCGAGCCCGGTCGCGGTGGCCTCGCCCAGGCGCAGCGAGTCGAGGCCGCGGGAGAGGGCCGCGATGACGGCGGCGCCGGCGGCGAGGATGAGGCCGACCAGCGCGGCCTGGCCGAAGTCGCGGCCGGAGAGGTCGCCGGTGAGCCAGTAGACGGCCCGGAACGCGTCGATGATCGTGGTGCGGGTGAGCAGGTACCCGTTGACGCCGGCGAGGATCGCCGAGACGCCGATGCCGACGAGGATGAGCCGGTACCCGGACGGGTCGCCGCCGCGCGTCAGGGCCCAGATGAGCAGGCCCGTGGCGAGCGAGCCGACCGCGGCGAGGACCGTGGTGACCTGGAGGGACGAGCCGGTCACGATGATCGCGATGAGCGCGCCGGTGGTGGCGCCCTGGGTGAGGCCGAGGAGGTCGGGGCTGCCGAGGGGGTTGCGGGTGAGGTTCTGGAACAGGGCCCCGGCCAGGCCCATGCAGGCGCCGACGGCGAGGCCGGTCGCCAGGCGCGGCAGGCGCAGCGTCCACAGGATGAACTCGTCGCCCTTGGCGCCCTGGCCGATGAGGGCGTACCAGACGCGTTCGAGGCCGAGCGAGGTCGAGCCGGTCGCGGCCGACCACATGGCGAGGGCGATGAGCGCGGCGAGCGAGCCGAGGACCGCGGCGACCACGCGGTGGCGCAGGCGGATCGAGAGCCCGCCGACGCGCAGGACCGTGGCCCGCTCGAGCAGCGGAGTGGACACTGTGCTCACAGCCGTGTGACCTTCCTGCGGCTGACGAGGTAGATGAAGAAGGGGCCGCCCACGACGGCGCAGACGATGCCGACCTGGACCTCCCCGGGGCGGGCGACGATGCGGCCGACGACGTCGGTGAGGAGGAGGAACGCCGCGCCGGTGAGCATCGAGTACGGCAGGACCCAGTGCTGGTCGGGCCCGGTGAAGGCCCGCACCACGTGCGGGACGACGAGGCCCACGAACACGATCGGGCCGCACACGGCCGTCGCGGTGCCGGCCAGGACCGTGATCGTCGCGATCCCGGCGACGCGCAGCACGCGCGGGTCGACCCCGAGGCCGGTGGCGGTCGCGTCCCCGAGCGCGAGGGCGTTCAGCGGCCGGGCCAGGAGGAGGCCGACGGCGCTCGCGGCGCCGATGAGGTCGACCACCGGGAGGATCGGCGCGGTGTGGGCGTTGACGAGCGACCCGACCGACCAGAACCGCATGGTCTCCAGGGAGGCCGCGTCCATGAGCTGGATCGCCGAGACGTACGCGTACCCGGCGGCGGTGACGGCCGCGCCGGCGAGCGCGAGCCGGGCCGGGGTGGCGGTGGCCGCGCCCGCGATGAGGTAGGTGGCGACGGAGGCGACCGCGGCGCCCGCGAAGGCGAACCCGATCGTCTGCGTGAAGCTGGAGAAGCCGAGGAAGTAGGCGGCGGTGACGACCGCGGCGGCCGCGCCGGTGTTGACGCCGAGGAGGCCGGGGTCGGCGAGGGGGTTGCGGGTCATGGCCTGCATGAGGGCCCCGGCGAGGCCGAGCGCGGCCCCGGCGGCGAGGCCGAGGGCGGTGCGGGGCAGGCGCAGCTCGGTGACGACGGGGTAGGCGTCCGAGGCGGGGTCGGTGAGGCCGGCCCAGACCTCGCCGAGGTCCATCGCGCGGGCGCCGAGGGCGACGCTGAGGACGGTGAGCACGGCGATGGCGGCGACGAGGACGAGCAGTCCGGTGACGCGGCCCCCGGTGCGCCGCCGCGGCGCGGGATCGCTTGCGGCCCCGGGAGCCTCGCCCGCCGCGAGCGGCGGGGCGACGGGGGCGCGGTGCGCGGTTGACAAGTGCGGTCTCCGGAGGGATAGTGGCTGCGGTTTTGTTTAGGCTAACCTAACCCTCGCTCGCCCCGCCATCACCGACCCCTGAAGGAGTTCGACGTGCCACTCCGCGCGTACCCCGCCCTCTCCCGCCGCACCCTCCTCGCCTCCACCGGAGCGCTGGGAGGCGGCGCCCTGCTGACCGCCTGCGGCGCCGGCGACGGCTCGGACTCCGGCCAGGGCGCGGGGACCTGGGCGTTCGTCGACCAGCGCAGCGGCGAGGACGTCGAACTCGAGGGCGCTCCGTCGACCGTGGTCGCCTTCACCGGCCTCGCCGCCGCGCTCTACGACTACGGCGTCGAGGTGGCGGCGGTGTTCGGCCCGACGACCCTCGCCGACGGCACCCCGGACCTCCAAGCCGGGCGGATGCCGGTGGAGGGGCTGACCGTGCTGGGCAACGCGTGGGGCGAGTTCGACATCGAGGCCTACGCCGCGCTCGGTCCCGATCTGCTCGTCTCGCACTTCTTCGAGGGCTTCGACCTCTGGTTCGTGCCCGAGGACCGCCTCGAGGAGGTCGAGTCCCTCGCGCCGGCGGTCGGACTGCGGATCTCCAGCGGCGACCCGGTCGACGACGTGCTCGCCCACCACGCCGACCTGGCGGTCGCGCTCGGCGCCGATCCGGAGTCGGACGCCCTGGTGGCGGCCAAGGACCGCTACGACGCCGCGGTGACCGCCGTCGAGGAGGCGGCCGCCGCCAACCCGATCACGGTGCTCGCCTGCTCGGCGTACGCCGAGGCGCTCTACGTCGGCGTGCCGGACACCTTCGACCTGCTCGCCAAGTGCGCCGAGCTCGGGGTGAACTTCGTCGTCGCCGAGGAGCCCGACGAGGCGGGCTACTGGGAGCCCCTGTCGTGGGAGAACGCCGGCAAGTACGACGCCGACCTGCTCCTGCTCGACGCGCGCTCGGCCTCGCTCCAGCCGGCGGACCTCGGCGAGTTCCCCACGTGGGACTCGATCTCGGCGGTCGCGGCCGGGCAGATCTACGCGTGGAACCCCGAGCCGATCTACTCCTACACCGGCGCGGCGCTGATCCTCGAGGGCATCGCCGAGGCCATCGCGTCGGCCGAGCCGGTCAGTGGCTGACGCCACGTGACGGCCCCAGGTCACGGGACCGGATTCGGATTAGGTTAGCCTAACCTCGGTTCGGCCGGGCCCGGCCCGAGCGCACCGCTGTTTCCGGCCCCCCGCCCCTGCACAGAGGAGAAGACACACATGGCTTTCGATGCCGACAAGGCCAGGTTCGGCCGCCGCGGCCTGCTCGCGGGCGGCGGCGCCCTCGGCCTCACCGGGGCCCTCGCGGCCTGCGGCGGCGGCGAGGACGGCGCCGACTCCGCCGAGGAGTCGACCGGCCCCTGGGAGTTCACCGACGACCAGCCCGCCACCGCCGAGCTCGACCACGTCCCCACCAAGCTCGTCGCGTACACCGGCATGGCCGCCGCGCTGTACGACTTCGGCGTCGAGGTCCCGGCCGTCTTCGGCCCCACCACCAACGAGGACGGCTCGCCGACCAGCCAGGCCGGCAACCTGCCCGTCGCCGACCTCGAGGTCTTCGGCAACACCTACGGCGAGTTCGACGTCGAGGCGTACGCCTCCTGGGGCCCCGAGGTCCTGCTGACGCACTTCTACTACGACCCGGCCTCCCTCTGGTACGTCCCCGAGGAGTCCAAGGCCGACATCACCGGCCTCGCCGAGGTCGTGGCCCTCTCCGCCGACGACGGCGCCAACACCCTCGACGCGATCATCGCCCGCCACGCCGAACTGGCCGCGTCCCTCGGCGCCGACCTCGACTCGGACGAGAACAAGGCCGGCAAGGAGCGCTACGACGCGGCCGTCGCCGCCCTCACCGAGGCCGCCGCCGCGAACCCCGTCACCGTCCTCGCCTGCTCCGCCGCCGCCGAGACCTTCTACGCCTCGAACCCGGCCATGGGCAACGACATGCGCTTCTTCACCGAGCTCGGCGTCGACTTCGTGCAGCCGGACAACCTCGACGAGGGCGGCTACTTCGAGAGCCTCTCGTGGGAGAACGCCGACAAGTACCCCGCCGACGTCCTCTTCCTCGACTCGCGCGTGCAGGCCCTCCAGCCCGACGCGCTCACCGAGTTCCCGACCTGGGCGGCCCTCCCGGCGGTCCAGGAGGGCCAGGTGGTCGGCTGGGAGGCCGAGCCCATGTACTCGTACGGGCTCGCCGCCGTCTCCATCGAGGCGCTCGCCGAGGCCATCAAGAACGCGAAGAAGCTGGTCTAAGGCAGACCGGTTCTTCAACTCCCACAATTGAATGCAAAGTGAGAAGGGGCGGATCCGCGTGGATCCGCCCCTTCGCCTCGCACTGGTTCGCTACTTGATGTCGAACACCACGACCGACGGGTCGTGGTCGGAGACGCCGTAGCGCCCGTACGCGGGCTCCTCGCCGAAGTCGTACGCGTCCGCCGGGTAGTCCGAGTTGATGTGCGCCGTCACGGCCGACTCGATCTCGCGGAGCAGGCGCGGGGAGGCCCACATCTGGTCGAGCGTCTGCGCCTGGCCCATGTACGTGTACGAGTACGCCGCCGCCGGGTGGTCCTCCACCATGACGTCGTACAGGGCGCACAGGCCCGAGTCCTCGTAGAGGCCCGCGAGCTGGTCGGACGGGCCGGTCCAGTCGCCCGAGATGACCTGGCCCTCGGCGAACGGGTCGTCGGGGCGCGGGAAGACGTTCAGGTCGCCGCCGGCGAGGACCTTCGCCTTCCACTGGTGGTCGAGGATCGCGGAGCTGATCGCCGCCAGGTAGTTCGCCTGCTCGGTGCGGTGCAGCACGCGCGTGTTCGGGCTCGAGGAGAAGTGGTTGTTGATCAGGTAGATCTCCTCGACCGGGCGGCCGTGGCGGTCCTTGAAGTAGAACTTCGCGGCCTGCGCGGCGCGGCTGAACACGTCGTAGCCGTTGCAGGCGTAGACGCCCGAGCTCGTGCACTGGTCGATGACCTCTTGCGGCAGGGCCGCGTTGAGCGCCTTCGGGTTCTGCACGTCGGCGTTGATCGCGTCCGGCTCGGTCGGGTAGTCGATCTCGGGCGAGTCGCCGAAGACCGGGTCCCAGGACTTCACGTTCGACAGGCCGGCCAGCTTCGGCTGGTACAGGAAGCCGGTCATGATGCCGCGCGTGTCGGCCGAGTCGAGGTCGCCCACGGCCTGGTAGGTCGGGCCGCCGTACTCGGCGATGACGAGCGCGAGCTCCTGGATCGAGTCGGGCGCGCCGTCGCCGCCGGTGTTCGCGTCGCCGGCGTTCGCCAGGTCGCACACCAGGCGGTCGGGGCCGAGGTCGGCGTCCTTCGTCCACGCGGGGTTGACCGAGCAGACGTCCTGGGCCTCGCCCTCCTGGGTCATGAGGATCGCCGGGCTGTGGAGGTCCTCCACGATCTGCGCGGCCTGGCGCTGGAGCTGCGCCTCGTACTCCTCGTAGGTGGCCGGCACGTAGTCGAACGGCGGCCGCACGTTCCCCTCGGGGTCCTCGGGGTCGGTGCAGCCGGCGTTCCCGGCGAAGTCGCAGCCCGAGTTCGGGTTGTCGCGGGTGTCGTACAGGTTCTCGATGTTGTACGACGCCACGGCCGCCTCGCCGCGGCCCGGGGCCTCGACCGGCTCGTTCCCGGCCGGCTCCAGGCCGCCCTCCAGGACGAGGTCCTCGGACACCTCGACGGCGTACTTCGCGAACGAGAGGTAGATCCCGCCGGTGGCGGCCTCGGTGATCACGTCGTAGGTCTTCGCCGGGGCGATGATCGTCTCGGTGGTGCCCTCGGTAGCGCGGATGCCCAGGTCGCCGATGACGAACAGGTAGCCGTTGCCGTCGTCGAAGGCGCCCTCGACGGTGTCGAGCGGGTGCGCGTCGCGGTAGGCGCGGGCGGCGTAGCCGTCCTGCTGCGCCGCGGCGCTGTCGCCGCGCATCGCCCACACCTCGCCGCCCGAGGAGTAGACGTCGCGCCCGGCGGTGACCACGGAGTCGGCCGGGACGGTCATCTGCATGCCGAGGTGGCGGCGCATGTACTCGGTGGAGGACCTCGCGTCGTCCGGCGGGTCGATCTCGACCGCCTCGACCTCCGCGAGCGGGTCCAGGCCGGTGTCGACCAGGTCGTACACGTACGCCGAGCCGCCGGAGAACTGGATGTTCCCGAAGTAGGAGCCGACGACGCCGCGCAGGACGATCTCGTCCCCGACCGCGACGGTCCAGTTGGCGCCCAGCTCCTCGCGCGCGGGCGAGCCGGTCAGCGTGCGCAGCGTCGAGTACTGGTTGTTGAAGACGAAGATCCCGTCCGAGGAGTTCGGGTCGCCGTCGGTGGCGTCGGCCCGCTCCTGGAGGAAGAAGCCCTGGTTGCCGGCGGGGTCGAGGGTCTTCTGGGTGACCACGCCCTGCACGAACACGGTCTGGCCGGCGAGCGGGGAGGCGAAGTTCGTGTCGCCGTCCTCGATCGAGCCCTGGACCGCGCCGATGTGGACGATGTCGACCTGGGCCTGCGCCTGGGACGCGAAGAGGAACCCGGAGGCGCCGATGATGACCGCGCCCGCGGCGGCCGCCGCGAGTCGGGCACGCCGTCTGAGGGACTGCACGGGGAAGCTCCAATGCTTTCATCGCCGCGGCGCGGGGCGCCGCAAGCGGGGTGATGGGGCGGTATTCACTCAACCGCAACACCTGGGCCTGCGCAAGACCTCCAGGTGAATTCCTCGTATCATCCCACGTCTCAATTCGGTCACGTCGCCGGACACAAGGGAGGCGGGGCCCGGCCGGGCCCCGCCTCCATGTCGGGAGCGGCTACCGGTCGCGCGGCGTCGAGTAGTCGGGCACTCGCACGTCGCCGAAGTCCATGTCGGACGCCAGGTAGAAGCTCGTGTACTGCGGCTGGTTGTAGGTGGTCTGCTGGTTCGCGACGCCGACCCGGTACTGCGGGTCGTGCATCAGCGTGAACAGCTTGTGGTCGGTGACCTCGGTCGAGAGGTAGACGCGGAGCGCGCTGGAGTCGGCGGTCCGCACCAGCATCTCCTCGCGCCAGTCGCCGAGGACGTCGGCCACCAGGCCCGGGTTGCCCTTGGTCCAGTTGTTGGTGAGCGTGCCGGCGGCCTCGAACAGGACCGCGTTGGCGCCGTCCCGGATCGTCGGGGTCTGGAGCACGTCGGTGGCGGTGCCGTGCACGAACTGGGTCGTCAGGTCCGCGGACCAGCGGATGCTCATGTTGGTGCCCGGCGTGGCGCCCGGGAGCGGCTCCCCCGTCACCGTGAACAGGCCCTCGGGTTCACCGGCCTGGTTGGGCGGCAAGGAGGCCCAGGCTTCCAGGCCCGGGATCGAGGGGTCGATGTCGCCGACCATGCCGCGCCCGGTGTCGCGGCCGGAGTAGCCGCCCCACAGGACCTCGCCGGTCGCCGCGTCGCGCATCGCGTAGCCGTACGGCGCCCAGGCGCCGCCCTCGAAGACCGAGAAGGTCTCCAGGCCCTCCCGGTTCGGGTCGAGGTCGCCGGTGTGCAGCGCGTCGCCGTGCCCGAGCTTGGCCCAGGCGCCGGGGTTCGCGGAGCCGGGCGGCATCGTGGCGTACGAGGAGTACAGCAGCGAGCCGTCGTCGTCGAGCGTCGCGGCGCCGTAGACGATCTCCTGCTTCCCGTCCCCGTCGACGTCGGCGACCTGGAACGAGTGGTCGCCCTGCGTCGTCAGCGTCCCCCACTCGGGGTCGGGGCCCTCGACGCCGTGCGGCGAGGCGTTGAACGGGTTCGACATCGGGGCGTGGCCGGAGTCGGCCTGCCAGCGCTGCTCGAGGTCGCGGCCGTCCCAGTCGATCGCGGTGATCGTGGTGCGGGTGTAGTAGCCGCGGGCGAAGATCGCCGACGGGTGCTCCCCGTCGAGGTAGGCCACGCCCGACAGGAACCGGTCGACCCGGTTGCCCGGCTCGATGCGGGCCATCGCGTAGTCGCCCCACAGGAGGCCGTCGTCGCCGCGCTCGACCGGGAAGTCGATGGTGTCCATCTCGAGTCCGGTGCGGCCGTTGAAGACCGTGAGGTACTCGGGGCCGTCGAGGATGAACCCCTCGAAGTTCCGCAGCTGGTTCCTGGCCGACCGGCTCGGCGCGTAGACGTCGATGAAGTGGTCGGCGAGCGTCTCCGCGTCCTCCTGCGACAGCGGGTACGAGAAGTCGAACTGCGCGTCCGCGCCGAGCGCGGCCTCGATCGTGGCGGGCCAGTCGCCGTTCACGACCTCGGGATGCTCGTGCCAGCCGCGGAACACCTCGACGAGGTGGTCGTGGTAGCCGGCCGCGGAGAGCCGGTAGTCGTCCTGGTGCGTGACCCCGGCGCGCCGGTCGTCGCGGGGCAGGGTGATGTACTGCTCCCGGCCCTTGACGTACGAGGTGGTCTTGGTGCCCGGGGCGGTCTTGAGCATGACCTCGGCCTTGCCGTCGCCGTCGAAGTCGTAGACGTCGAACTGCGTGTAGTGTGCGCCGGCGCGGATGTTCACGCCGAGGTCGATGCGCCACAGCAGCTCGCCCTCCTGCGTGTAGGCGTCGAGGTAGACCGGGCCGGTGTAGCCGACCTGCGAGACGTCCTTCGAGTTCGAGGGGTCCCACTTGACGACGTACTCGTAGTCGCCGTCCCCGTCGAGGTCGCCGGGGCTGATGTCGTTGGCGGCGTAGGTGTACGCCTGCCCCGCGGGCGTGACGCCGTCGGCGGGCCTCTGGAGCGGGATGTCGAGGTGATTGCCGGACCAGGGCGAGACGGTCTCGGAGACCTCGTCGGGCCCGCGCTTGACGGCGACGACCTGGTACTCCGACCCGCCGTCGCCGGCCGTGTCGAGGAAGTTCGTCGAGTCGGACACCGTGGCGATCTTCCGGCCGTCCCGGTAGACCTTGAACGTCGCACCGGTCAGACCTGAATCGTTATAACCGGTGACCTCGTCGGCGAGCAGCCGCCAGCTGAGGAACACGCCGTCCCCGGTCACCGCCGCGACGAGCCCGCGGTCCAGGTGCTCGAGTTGGATCTCGTCGCCATGATCGCCATGGCCCTGCGCAGCGGCCGTGAACCCGGCGCCGGCCAGCACACCGACCAGCGACACCGCCACAGCCCTGCGAAGTCTTCTAGGGGAATTCACCGAAGGGGCTCCTCGTCTACGAGGCCGGGCGGCATCGAGGGAAGCACGCCCGATCCCAATTGAAACGATTTAACGCATCGAAACCTATCAACCTCGGCAAGCCCTGTCAAGCACCCGCCCCCACCACCCGCCGACCACCGCCCCGACCGCCCCGCGTGACCCCCGCAACCCCCGGCCCCCCACCGCCGCCCACCGGGAGGGACTCCGGTACAGTTATGCCTCGTCCCGGTCGATTAGCTCAGCGGGAGAGCACTCGCTTCACACGCGAGGGGTCACTGGTTCGATCCCAGTATCGACCACCCTGATGCCACTAGTACAACTAGTGGCACTTTTTTTGCCCTCGAACCCGCCTGCCGCACTCCCCGGTTTCGGATCGCTCCCTCTGAGGTGGTCCATGAACGGTTTCGTGGCCGGGCTGAACTCCTCTCCGGCGACGTAGGGAATGCGGTCCTCGCCGCTGTCGAGGTAGAGCCTGGTGAAGCAGGTCTGGTTGAGCCGTCTCCTGTGCTCCTCGGACGCGGCGTTGTACAGGCGCTTCGGGGCGGTGAGCAGGTCCGCGAGGGTCCGGAGTCGCTGGGTCGCCTCGGTGAAGGTCCCGCTCGCGGGGTAGGTCAGTGCTGACACCACCCGGACCAGGAGGGCACCCTAGTGTTGGTGGGAGTTGACACCACCATGGCGGGCGCGCAAGCGGAGCGAGTCCGAGCGGATTGAGCGGAGGCGAGCGCATGTCGGCGACGAAGCTCCTGGTACTCGGTATCGTGCACCTCTCCGGCGGCGCTCACGGCTACCAGGTGCGGTCCGAACTGCAGAACTGGCGTGCGGAGATTTGGGCCAAGATCAAGCCCGGCTCGATTTATCACGCGCTGAAGAAGGCGGCGGCTGATGGCCTCCTCACCGAACACGCCGAGCCGGGGAATTCCGGGCCGGAGCGCGTGCTGTACCGCGTGACAGCTCAGGGACGTGACGAGATAGTCGAACTGGTCCGCGACGGTCTGCGGCGCACCCACGACCCCACCATGCTCGACGCGTCCATCGCCATGTTGCCCATGCTGACCAGGGCAGATGCCATCGCGCACATCAACGAGCGGGTCGCGCGCCTGGAAGCGGAGCTCGTACATCAGGCCAAGTGGCGGGAGCACCCCGATCGGGACATCCCCGAGCACGTCCGCGATCAGGCCGAACTATGGGCGGGACATGCACGCACCGAACTGGAGTGGGCGAAGCGCCTGAGCAAGCGACTATCTGAGGGCGCCTACACCATGGCCGATGATCCGGGTTCGTGGCGAACGGCCCCCGATCCCCTCCAGATGCGCTTCTAATCAAACTTGACTAGACGGTTCCTCCTCGTGTAGTCTGGCCGAGTAATCAAACTTGACTAGTCGCGCCAATCCGTTCGCAACACCGAGGGAAGGAATCGAACCCGTGGGGACGTTCGCGATCGAGACGAGAGGGTTGAAGAAGAGCTTCGGCACCACCCACGCGGTCGCCGGTGTGGACCTGGCCGTGAGCGTCGGGGGCGTGTACGGCGTGCTCGGTCCGAACGGGGCGGGCAAGACCACCACGATCCGCATGCTGGCCACGCTCCTGCGCCCCGACGCCGGGGAGGCGCAAGTGCTCGGCTACGACGTCGTGCGTGACGCCCGGGCGGTGCGGAGCAGGGTGGGCCTCACCGGGCAGTTCGCGTCGGTCGACGAGGACCTCACCGGGGTGGAGAACCTGTTGCTGCTCGCCAGGCTGCTCGGCTACTCACGCCGCCGAGGCAGGGAGCGGGCGACCGACCTGCTCGACGCGTTCGGTCTTGCCGAGGCGGCCGACCGGCAGGTGAAGAAGTACTCCGGCGGGATGCGCCGGCGCATCGACATCGCGGCAAGCCTGGTCGTCACCCCCGAACTGATCTTCCTCGACGAGCCCACGACCGGGCTCGACCCGCGCAGCAGGAACCAGGTCTGGGAGTTCGTCAGGGGCATGGTCGCCGAGGGCACGACCGTGTTGCTGACCACGCAGTACCTCGACGAGGCCGACCAGCTGGCCGACCGGATAGCGGTGATCGACCACGGGAAGGTGATCGCCGAGGGCTCGAGCGGCCAGCTCAAGGCATCGGTCGGCGCCGGCTCGCTGCACGTACGGCTCCGTGCGCCCGAGCAGCGGGCCGAGGCCGAACGGGTCCTCGCCGGCGTCCTCGAGGTGCCGGCCGAGCCCTCCGCCGACCCGGCCGCGCTGTCCGCAAGGATCTCCGACCCCGAGCGGGTCGCCCGCTCCCTCGCCGAGCTGTCCCGCAGCGGCATCGACGTCACCGAGTTCGCGCTCGGTCAGCCGAGCCTGGACGAGGTGTTCCTCACCCTGACCGGACACGCCGCCGAGGAGACGCCCGAGGAGGATGCCGCATGAATGCCACGACCGCAGAACCGGCGTCGGCGCCGGTCCCCGAGGACGCGCTGCGCCGTGTGCTGGCCGGCGAGCGGCCGGCTCGCCCCGGTCCGCTGCTCACCTCGCTGACATTCGGCTGGCGCGCTTTGCTGAAGATCAAACACGTCCCGGAGCAGCTCGTCGACGTGACCATGTTCCCGATCATGTTCACGCTGATGTTCACCTACCTGTTCGGTGGCGCGCTCGCCGGGTCGACACAGGAGTACCTGCAGTTCCTGCTGCCCGGCATCCTGGTGCAGGCGAACGTCATGATCACCATGAACACCGGCATAACGCTGAACACCGACATCCAGAAGGGGGTGTTCGACAGGTTCAGGTCACTTCCGGTGTGGCGACCGTCGCCGCTGGTCGGCGCCCTGCTCGGCGATCTGGTGCGCTACTCGATCGGGTCGGCGATCGTCATCATGCTCGGACTGGTCCTGGGGTTCCGGCCGGAGGGTGGCGCCGTCGGGGTGGTGCTCTCGGTGGTGCTGCTGCTGGTGTTCTCGTTCTGCCTGTCGTGGCTGTGGACGATGCTCAGTCTGATCCTGCGCACGCCGAACTCGGTGGCGGGGGTCAGCTTGATGGTGATGTTCCCGCTGACGTTCGTGAGCAACATCTTCGTGGACCCGAAGACGATGCCCGGGTGGTTGCAGGGGGTCGTCGAGGTCAACCCGATCACCCACCTGGCGACCGTGGTACGCGGCCTGATGCACGGCTCGGTGCCCGCCGGGGAAATCGGCTGGGTGCTCGTCTCGTCCGCACTGCTCGTCGCGGTCTTCGGTCCCATCACCATGGTCCTCTACCGCAACAAGAAATAGGTTCCGCTACCGGGAGCACTTGGTCGAAATCAACTCCGACAACCCGGCCCGCGCCATCGCCGGTACCAGGCCCGAACACGACAAGGAGAGCCGAATGAGCACCATCCCCAAGAACAACTCGGAAACCGTTGCGCACACGCCCGGGCGGGCGACCAGCATCGGGGTCTGGATTCTGCAAGTCGTGCTGGCGGCGGTCATCGTCGGCGGCGGAATCTCGAAGCTCGCCGGCGACCCGGTCATGGTGGACATGTTCGCCGACATCGGGGCTGGCCAATGGCTCCGGTACCTGGTCGGAGCGCTGGAGGTCGCGGGAGGGGTTGGACTTCTGATCCCGGCCCTGGCGGGCCTGGCCGGTCTCGGGTTGGCGGCATTGCTGACCGGTGCTGTCATCACCGATCAGTTCGTGCTCGAGCAGAGCCCGTGGCTGGCGCTCGCCCTTCTCGTCGTGGCGGCCGTGATCGCGAGGGCGCGGTGGTCGCGCACCGAGGCCGTCGTCAGCACGCTGCTCAGGCGCTGAGACAAACCTCTCGAACGGAGATGTGAGATGAACGAGATGGCCTTTCGCGTGACATCAAACGATGGCACCACCATCGCCTACGACCGGAAGGGAAGCGGCCCGGCTGTCATCCTGGTGGGCGGCGCACAGGACGACGGAGCCGAGAACGCTCCCTTGATACCTGCTCTCGCCGAGCACTTCACGGTTTACAACTACGCCCGTCGGGGACGCGGCGCGAGCGGCTTCACCGAGCCCTATGCCGTGGAAAGGGAGATCGAGGACCTGGATGCGTTGATCGCGGAGGCGGGCGGCTCGGCACACCTGTTCGGGGCGTCCTCTGGTGGCGCTCTGGCGCTGGAAGCGGCCGCGGCCGGGTCAGCCATCGACACGATCGCCGTGTGGGAGGTGCCCTATGCGGTCGGGGACGACATACGCCCGCGATTCGAGGAGTACGTCGCGGACACCCGACGCGCCTTCGACGCCGGGCGAAACGAGCAGGTTCTCGAACTGTTCATGCGCATGACCGGCGCCTCCGACGACAACATCGCGGCCAGGAAAGCGGCAGGCAAGCAGACGGCGCATTGGGCGGATTCGGTCGCCCTCGCGCCCACGCTGGTCCATGACAGCGTCTTCCTCAACCGCTACCAGTTGCCGGCCGATCGACTGGCAACGGTCACCCAACCGGTCCTGGTCACCACCGGAGGACCGATCACGGTCCCCTACATGGCAGGCCTGCCCTCGGACTTCTTCGACCGCGCAGCCGACGAGCTCGCAGACCTCCTACCCCACGCTCAACGGGAGACCCTCGAGGGGCCGGATCACGTCGTCGACCCGCAGATCGTCGGCCCGCTGTTGCTACGGTTCTTCGGCAGCGAACACTGAGGGGCCCGCGAGGGCCGTCCTAACGCGCGAGGCCGGGGCGATGCGCCGGAGCTCCCGCTCCGGCGACCGGAACACCAGGCGTCTCCCGCGAACCCGTCTCCTCCGGACGACTGCGGTGGCGGGACCCCGGATACTGGTCCGATGATCAAGGTGTTGATCGCCGAGGACATGCACATGATCCGAGGCGCGCTGGTGGCGCTGCTGGCGATGGAGGACGACATCGAGGTCGTCGCCGAGCTGGACCGCGGCGACCGCGTCCTTGACGAGGCGGTGCAGGCGGGTCCGGACGTCGCGGTGATCGACATCGACCTGCCCGGCATGGACGGCCTGGCCGCCGCCGCCCTGCTGCATGAGCGCCTACCTGAATGCCGGACGCTGGTGCTGACGGGCCTCAGCCAGCCCGGGCACCTCCTTCGCGCGCTCCAAGCTCACGTGCGCGGGTTCCTCATCAAGGACGCCCCCGCCGCGACGCTCGCTGAGAGCATTCGCCGCGTCCACCGCGGGGAGCGGGTCGTCGACCCCGATCTGGTCGCCGCTGCCATCGAGACCGGCAGCAGCCCGCTGACCGCACGTGAGGCCGACGTGCTGCGGGCCCTGGAGGAGGGCCTGTCCACCGACGGCGCGGCGAAGCGACTGTCGCTCTCGCCGGCCACCGTGAGGAACTACCTGTCGAACGCGATCGCGAAGATCGGCGCGAACAACCGCATCGACGCGATCCGCATCTCACGCCAAGCCGGCTGGCTCTGAGCGGCCGCACGGGAGCTCAGCCCTCGATGACGTTCTGGGCCTTCGTGATGAGCTCGCGCATCTCTTCGTGCCAAGCGAAGACCTCGTCCTCGATCTCGAGGTAGTAGCGCAGCTGCGCCTGTTGCCAGGCGTGGACGGCGGCCCCGCGGTAGCCCGACTCGTCGCCGCACTCGGCGAAGTCGACCGCCAGCGCCCGCTCGAAGTCGAGCCATCCCTGCACGTCGTCCGGGCCGGGGACGTCGCTCGGCGGGTCGGGCCAGGGCGTTCCGGCATCGCTGTAGGAGTGGATCGGGGAGTCTCCTTCGCCGGCGGAGAAGAGGTACTCGTAGACGAGGAGCTTGCCGTCGAAGAACTCCCAACCGGGCATGCCGCGGCCTTCCAAGCAGTCCAGGAGCGCACCCTCGGCGTCCGCGGTGTCCTCGGCGTATCGCTCGTTCATGAGGATCCAGTCCCCGAACGGCTGCTCGGGGCGGATCGAGGTCCCGTCGTCGCCTTCGTCGAGCTCGCCGTAGACGGCTTCGAGCATCTGGAGCCGGCACCCCTCGACCGGGGGCGGGTCCCCGCCGTCGCGGACACCGCCCTCCTCGACCTCGACGCCGATGAGTTCGGGGTGCGCCCACTCGGCCCAGGGTTCACCGCCGTAGGCGACGTACCAGTCCCACTGCTCCTCGTAGGAGAGGTCGTAGAACGGGTCCCCTTCGGCCAAGTCCTGGCCGGTGACCATGATCTGGCCGGTCTGGGCCCGGTACTCCTCCCACTCGGCGGCCAGCGCATCGCCGTCCTCGACCGATTCGGGGTCGCCGACCTGGGTCCACTGCCAGAAGCCGCGCCGCTGGGCCTGCTCCACAGTGGGCAGGAACTCCTCGAACGGCGCCGCATCCAGAAAGGTCTCGCGCTCGCCCTCGTCCGGCACGCCCTCCAGTTCGAGCGTGGCGTGCAGGGTGAAGCCCTGGGCCTCCAGGCACTCCTGCACGATCCGGGCCTCGGCGGCGTCGAGCTCGGCCGAGAGGCGCACGCTCTCGTTGTAGGACTCGGTGAGCTGCTGCTCGTACTCGGCGAAGTCGAGGTCCTCCTCCTCGGGCGCGAACCAGGAGCAGCCGGCCGCGGCCAGCGGCAGGACGAGGAGAGCGGCGGTGCGTTTTCGGAACATGGGGGACCTGTCGTTTAGGGGAGAGGAAGCGGTGGTGTTGTGCCGGTTGGGAACTCGTGCGGGGCCCCCGGCGCGCCGCTGAGTGCGGCGGCGGTCGCCGGCGGGCCCGAGCGAGTTATTCCTTGCCCTGCTCGTGGATGATCGGGCGCACTTCGACTGCGGTGTGCCGGGCTTCGGGGACGAGGGCGGCGAGTTCGATCGCGCGATCGATGCTCGCGCACTCGACGAGGTAGTAACCGCAGAGGAAGGTCTCGGAATCGGAGGCCAGCCCGGTCGCGACCTCGGTGGCGTCCTCTCGGATGCGGACGGTGTGGCTCGCGGCGGGGCTGTCGAACGCCTTGGTGCAGATGAACTCGCCGGACTCGGTCGTGGCGGCAAGGAAGCGCTCGTGGGCGGCGTAGACGGAATTGTGCTCCTCTTCGGACAGTCCGTCCCAGAGGCCTTGGTGCATGTTGATGGTCAGCAGGTACTTCACGGGAATCTCCTTGTGTGCTCCCGTCCACGATCGCACCGGCGATGCGGAGGCGGTAGGGGCAAACGTCGTGAGTCCGTGATGACAACTGTCATCGGCCGGGCGCTCGCCCGGAGTCGGGCCGGCGATCGCGGGCGACCAGGCAGGCGTGTCTTCGGGGCGCCGAGGTCGAGGAAGCGGGCGCAAAGTCCCGCGAGGAGAGGCATCAGAACCGGGAGACGGGCGCCGGGTCGGGCTTCGCACTGCCGTCCGCTGACGGAAGGAATGTCCGGTGCCGATGTCATCGGCGGTGAATCGGCGTGAAGCTGGGAGTCGCACTACATCCCGCCACCTTCATTTTCTATCACCCCGAGTGCGGGGCCACCTTCACCGGGGGCCTGATATGGGTTCTGACCTGGGGCAGAATCGGCGGCAGTCGAGTTCGCTCCAACTGAGGAGACGCCGAATGCACGTACTGCTCGCCTCCCGCGGGTCCCGCGGGGACGTCGAACCGCTCGCCGGGCTCGCCGCCCGGCTGATCGCCGAGGACGCGGAGGTCACGATCGCCGCGCCGCCGGACGCCGAGTTCGCCGGCCTGGCCGCCCGGGCCGGCGCGCGGCACCTGCCGGTCGACGCGCCGATCCGCGAGATGGTCCAGTCCATCGCCAAGGGCACCGGCCCCAGCATCCACCAGCACGTCCGCGAGATCCTCGCCTCCCACGGACCCGCGTTCACCGCCGTGGCCGAGCAGGGCTGCGACGCGATCGTCGCGACCGGCCTGTTCCCCGTCGTCGCCGCCGCCCAGGCCGTCGCCGAACGCTACGGCCTCCCGTTCGCCAGCGCCGCGCTCCAGCCCAGGACGCTGCCCTCGCCCCTCCAGCGGCCCTTCCCGATGCCGGGGTGGCCCCTTCCCGAGGACGTGAGCGACAACCGCGAGCTGTGGGAGTGGGACAAGCGGAAGATGCAGGCGATGTTCGGTGAACCGGTGAACGCCTACCGCGAGTCGATCGGGCTGCCGCCGACGGACGACGTGCGGACGCACACGCTGACCGATCGCCGCTGGCTCGCCACCGATCCGGTGCTCAGCCCCTGGGAGCCGACCGACCTCGTCGAGGTCGTCCAGACCGGCGCCTGGATGCTCCCCGACGAGCGCCCGCTCCCCGCCGACCTGGAGCGGTTCCTCGACGCGGCCGAGGCGCCGGTGCACATCGGGTTCGGCAGCATCCCGGTCCGCGACGCCGAGGACGCGGCCCGCGCCGTGGTCGAGTCGGTCCGCGCCCACGGTCGCCGCGCGGTGCTGTCGCGAGGCTGGGCCGGGCTGGCCCCGATCGACGACGCCGACGACTGCTTCGTCGTGGACGAAGTCAACCAGCAGGCGCTGTTCCCGCGGGTCGCCGCGATCGTCCACCACGGCGGCGCCGGAACCACGCACACCGCGACCCGTTCGGGCACACCGCAGGTGGTCGTGCCGCAGATCGTCGACCAGCCGTACTGGGGCGGCCGTGTCGCCGAGCTCGGCATCGGCGCCCTCCACGGCGGACCGCTCACGGCCGAGACCCTCACCGCCTCGCTGGGGATCGCGCTCGCCGCCGAGACGCGGACGCGTGCCGCGGCGCTCGGCCCGATGATCCGCACCGACGGCGCCGACGCCGCTGCGGCGCTCGTCCTCGCGATGACCGCGTGATTCGGGATCCGGGCCGGTCTGGCAGTGAACCGAGCCGACCATGACGAACCAGATCCACCTCGTCGACGACCACGGCGACTCGGCCGACGCGGCCGACGCCTTCGTCGGCAAGTGCGCCGCGACGCGCATCGTCGACGAGTCCGAGCAGGGCGCGGCCGAGCCGGTCTGAGTCCAGTTGGGAGGTGAGCCGGTGCACGCGAAGGCCGACCCGGACCGCGCGATGCGGATCGTCGAGGTCGCGCCGCTGCTGGTGGCCGTAGGCCAGGCGGTCGGCGTGGTCGCGGTGACCGGGGCGTACTCCGGAGCGCCGGCGACGGTGGCGGCGGTCGCTCTGAGCGCCCTGTACCTGCCACCGCACTGCTACCTGCTCTGGTGCGCCGCGCATGCACGGCGTCCGCGGCACCGCTTGCGGACACTGGCCGCCGTCTCGGTCGTCATCGCCGCGGGCCTGCCGCTGGTGGGTGAGACCTGGATCTGGGCGCTGGTCAATGTCATCGCCGCGGCCGCGGTCGTCCTGTCCCCGCGATGGGCGGCCGCCGTCTGCTGCGCGGTCGCGATCGCGTCCGTGCCGGTCGAGTACGCCCTGACGTCGGACCCGAGTCCCGCGTGGACGGTGGTCGTGCTCTTGGAGCGCACCGCGGTGGCCCTGGTGCCGACGTGGTTCGCGAGCGCGCTGCACCGTCTGCGGGCCGCGCGCGAGGCCCTCGCGGCCGATGCCGTGCGGCGGGAGCGGGCCCTGATCGATGCCGAGCTGGCCCGGACGGTCGGCGCGTGGCTCCGGCGCGCGACCGAGGACGGGCCGCGCATCGCACGCCTCGTCCACGTCGATCCGGAATCGGCTGCAGCGGAACTGGACCGGTTGACCGGCGGCGCCCGCCGGACGATCGCCGAGTCCCGCCGACTCGTGCGCGGGTTCCGGCCGGTGTCGCTGGTCGGCGAGCTGGACGCGGCCCTCGCGCTGCTCTCGGCGGTCGGCGTCCACGCGAGCCTGGAGGTCGCCGGCGGCGAGCTGCCCGACCGGGGCCGGGAGGCGCGGCGACTGGCGCGCGACCTCCACCGGGCCGTCGACCGCCTGCTCCAAAGCGAGGACGCCGTGTCCTGCCGGCTCACCGTCGCCCGGACCGACGAGCGGTTGCAGCTCGAGGTCACGGTCGAGGGAGGCCGGCCGTGAACGCCTTCGCCAACCCCTCCTCGGCCGTCCGCTGGGCTCCCCGGCTCATGCTGGCGATCCACCTGCCGATGCTCGCCCAAGCCCCGATCCTGGTCGTGACCGACGGCATCCGCGAACACTCGTCGCCCGCGAAGACGACCGCGGTCGTGCTGGCGCTCTTCACGACCGTCCTGCATCTGCGCCACATCCGGGCCGCCGCCCGCTGCGAGCGGCCCGCGCTGATGCCGCTCACCGCGGCCGTGCAGCTCGCCGCGGCCTACGCGGGCTTCTGGTGGTTCGGTCCCGACTGGGGCAGCGCGCAGGGGCCGGCGATGGTGTCCGCGATGCTGCTGCTGCCCGGGGTGTGGCGGTGGACCCTCGGCTTCGGGGCTCCGCTCGCGGCGGGCCTGGTCTTGTACGCCTACTTCGGGAGCCGCGAGTTCGGCGCGAGGGTCATGGCCCTCGAACTCGTCTACTACCTGGTCATCATGACGGTGTTCGTGTGCGCGCTCTACGGCGCCGTCAGGCTCGTGCCCCTCGTCAAGGAGCTGTACCGCACCCGTGCGGCGCTGGCGCGGGCCGCAGCGGCACGGGAGCGGCTGCGGCTGTCGCGGGACCTCCACGACCTGCTCGGCCACAGCCTCTCGGCGATCGCGCTCAAGGGCGACCTCGCGCTGCGGCTGCTTCCCGCCGACCCCGGCGCGGCCGCGCGGGAGGCGGCGGGCATCGGGGAGGTGGCCCGGACCGCCCTCCTCGATCTCGACGAGGTCACCCGCGACGAGCACCCGACGGTCCTGTCCAACGAGGTCGCCGCCGCGGCGGAACTGCTCGCCGCCGCCGGGGTGGAGACCCTGTCGGACGTCCCCGACCTCGATCCGCCGCTCGCGGCGGACGCCGAAGTGGTGCTCGCCTGGGCCGTCAGGGAAGGGGCCGTGAACCTGGTGCGGCATGCGCGTGCGACCACCTGCTCGATCGAGCTGCGGCGCGAGGCGGGGAGGGCGGTGTTGGAGATCGTGAACGACGGAGCCGCGTCCCCGGCCGCCGTCGGCGGGACGGGACTGGCGGGCCTCGCCGCGCGGGCGGCCGCGGTCGGGGGCAGGACCGTCGTGGACACCGGGCACGGACTGTTCCGGCTGCGGGTCGAGGTCCCCGCCGAACGCGGCTGATCCCGCGGCCGGCGCTGCACCGGGACCGCCGCCCGGCGCTCATGCGCGGGCGATGCCGCTGAGCAGGATCTCGGCGAGTGCGTCCGCGTAGGCGTGCCGGTCGGCCTCGGGATGGGCGGTGAGGTACGCGATCATCATGTCGACGGCCCCCTGGTAGGTGACGGCCATGACGCGGGTGTCGAACCCGCGGAGGCTGCCCTCGGCCTGCCCGCGCCGGAACAGCGTCTCCTGCCCTGCGTAGACCTCCTCGTAGGCGTCGAGCGTCAACCGGGGCGCGCCGTCGGGTCCGCGGAGGTTGTGCACGATGCGGTCGAGGGCGATCAGCTCCGTCGTGGCGCTCAGGTCGGCGGCCCGGCGGAGCGCGGCGCGGATGACGTCGGGGACGGGCGCGGCGAGGTCGAGCCCCGCGGCGACCGCGTCGGTGATCCGGCGCAGCGTCGACTCGGCGGTCGCGGCCATCAGGTCGTCCTTGCCGGTGAAGTAGTGCCACAGCAGGCCCTTGGAGACGCCCGCGCGCGCGGCGACCCGAGTCAGCGTCGCCCCCTCGTAGCCGCTCGCGGCCACCTCCTCGACTGCGGCCGTGATGATCTGGGCCCGTCGCCGGTCCTCGTCGAGGCGCCGGCGCGGGCCCTGCGGCGCCCCGGTCACCGGGCCCGGCGGGCGCGGATCGCCAGCGCCGCGATGAGCAGCGTCAGGGCGGCGACAGCGAGCATCTCGACGCGCATCCAGGACGGGAACGCGCCCGGAATCGCGGCCTCGACGAGGTTCACCGCGGTGAGGACGCCCGCGATGACGGCGACCGCCCCCAGGCCGCGGGCGCTGCTCTTGCGAGCGGCGCGTGCTCTCAGGACCAGGAGGATCGCGAAGACCCCGGCGATGGCCCCGTGCCCCCATGCTTCCGGAGTTGCCAGACGCGGGGCCGTCGCGGCCATGACCGCCAGAGCCGCCACCGTCGCGAGGGACACTGCTGCGTAGACGCCGACCGCGCGGTGCAGCGCACCGGCGCGGTCGACGGACATGTTGTTGACCATGCGGTCAACACTACCCCTGTTATTGACCAAGCGGTCAATAGCTTGGAGGATTCTCATCCGCTCGGTGCCGCTCCGCCGGTGCTCGGACGCGACGGTGGTGACGGGCGTCCGACGCGGAGGGGCCGGCGGGTTACGTCATGGCGGTCCTCAGCGGCCTGGCCCAGCAGGCCCACGAGGGCGCCCCACCCAGGATGAACTCGACCGCATCGCGCGAATCGCGAGCAACGCGCTGCTGCGACCGACCTAAAGACCTGCCGGCCCCGTCCACGGGAGTAGGCACCGGGGTTCACTCACCGGGTCGCTCCGGCCGGGCCGCAGCGACCTCCCTGCTCCCCGTCGGAGCGATCCCGGAGAAGACGAGTTCGAGGATCTGTCCGACCTGCTCCGTGCTGACCGGCCTGGTGCGCAGGAGCATCCGGTAATACAAAGGCGCGTACAGCAGCTCGGCGATCCCGACGAGATCGGCGTCGGAGCGGATCTGGCCCTGCCTTACCGCGCGTTCCAGCCGCTGGCGGCACGCCTCCACCCGCGGTCCGAAGATGTTGGCCACCATCGTCTCGGCCAACTCCGGCTCGGCCTGCGCGGCCGCGATGAGCCCGGAGACATAGGTGCCGATCTCGCCCTCGAGCAGTGCTACCACCCTGGTCATCTGGGTTCGGAGGTCGGCCGCGATGTCGCCGGTGTCGGGAAAGTCGGTCTCAGCGCCAATCATTCCGTTGAGCGCCTCCTGCAAGACGGCCCCCTTGGAGGGCCACCACCGGTAGATGGTCTGCTTGCCGACGCCGGCGCGCTTCGCGATGCCTTCCATCGTCATGCTGCCGTAGCCCTGCTCGCTGCACGCCTCAAGGACCGCCTTGAGGATGGCGGTGCGGGCCCGCTCGCTGCGTCGTTGTGGATTCGCCGAGGTCATGGAGCGATCATAGCGAACATACGAGACGGACCGTTCCGTCACGTCTTTGGAAGACGAGACGTATCGTCTTGACTCCTCGGTTTCGATCGCCTTATGCTGACAAGACGATACGTCTCGACTCGTTGAAGGATCGCTTGTGAACACTCACGTCCTTCGCCGGCTCACCGGCGCCTGCGGTCTCATGACCGGGGTGCTGGCGCTGGGCATCGCGCTGGCCTACTTCGTCTACAGCGGACCCCCTCCGACCTGGACCGTGCTCACCCGCGCGCTTGTCGCGGTCCCCATGCTCCTGGCCCCCGTCGGATTCGTCATCGGCCTGCGCCGACTCGTCCGTCTCGCCGGCAAGGAGCAGAACGACTTCGGCCTGGTCCTGCCCTGCGCCGGCACGGTCTACGCGGTGATGGACCTGGTCGCGCTCTCCATGGAGGTGGGCGCGCCGCTCTATACGCTGGACGGCGCGCTCGACCTCACGATCGACGGTCCGCTCTCGGCGGGGACGGTGCTCGTGCACGGGCCCTTCGCGCGGATCCTCATCGCGGGCGCGGCCGTCGCCGTCGCCATCGCCGCGTCGTGCCTGCGGCTGCCCCACTGGGTCATGATGACCGGGTACCTGCTGGCCGCAGCCAATGTGGTCTTTGTGCCCCTGCTCTACTTCGGCATGAGCCCGGCGAACCTCCACGCGGCCAACGGTTGGGGAAGCACGGCCAGCACCTCGTTCATCGGGTTCGTCTGGTACGGCGTCGTCGGCTTCAACCTCCTGCGTCGTCGCGCCTCCCTTGAGCCGACTGGCGCCGGTGTGATGGCCGCCCGGAAGCCTGCGCTGAGGCGACAGGCTGGGCCTCATCGGCGCCGCAGTGAGAACCCGATCGTGACCGCGGTCGCGGCGGCGAGCAGCGGAACGAGCGCGGCCATGGTCGAGGAGAGCCCGACGAGGTCGGCCGCGGAGCCGATGAGCGCCGGCCCCAGCAAGACACCGATATAGATGAAACTGGTGAATCGCGCGACGAGGGCCCCGGCCGCGGCGTCGTCGGCGGCAGCGCGGCCGACTTCGCTGAACAGCAGCGGCATCAGCACCGACATCCCCAGCCCGCCGATGGCGAAGCCCGCGACGGCGACGAGCGGTTCGCTCGTCCCGATACCGATCGAGAGGCCGGCGATGCCGAGCGCGCCGCCGACGGTGAAGACCGGCCGGGCGCCCCAGCGGGTCGCCGCCGTGTCGCCGAAGGCACGACCGACGGTCTGCCCGAGCGCGTAGCCGGTGACCGCCCCCGCGCTGAGCGCGAGGGAGACGCCGCGAGCGTCGTGCAGGAGCACGCCGCCCCAACCGAGAACACCGCCCTCGCACACCATGAGCACCGTCGCCGTCACGCCGAGGACGACCATGCGCCTGGTCCACCCCGCCCGTTGACGAGGTGCGGCGGCGTCCGAGGCGGGCACGCGGACCTCAGAGCGCGCTGTCGACAGATGTCGCATCATGAACAGCCCGCCGGCGAGGGCGACGAGGGCGACCGATGCGGATCGCACGGCGAGGTCCCAACCCGCCGCAGCCGTCGCGCCCATCGCGAGGGACGCGACGACTGCGCTGGCGCTCCATGCGGCGTGGCAGCTGTTGACCACCCGGCGCCCGCCGCGACGCTCCACACCCACGGCGTGGGCGTTCATCGCCGCGTCCGTGGTGCCGTGGACCAGACCGAAGACCGCAACCGCGGCGATCAGGCCGCCGAACCCCGGCACCACGCCCAGGACCACCAGCAGCGGCGGCATCGCCAGCAGCGAGCACCGCAGCACCATGCCGGAGCCGAAGACCGCCACGAGCCTTCCGGCGGCCTGCATCGCCACCAGCGCGGCGAGAGCGAACACCAGGCTGACCAGCCCGATCCTGCCGTCGTTCAACCCGTGCACCGACTTGAGCGCCGGGAGCGAGACGATGTAGCTCGCGCACACCAGCCCGTTGAGGAAGAAGACGGCCCGGACCGGCCATCTGCCCGAATCCCCCGCTGTCGCTACCTGCGGGGTTTCGACCGTCACTGTCGTCGACATGACTGCCTAGGCACCGGTGTCCGACGTGGACGGATCGTCGGCGACACGGCGCCGGACGGTCTGGAGGACCAGGACGATCACCATGATCGCCACCCCGACGAGTGCGATGGTGCGGAAGCCGGTGGTGAAGGCGTCCTGCACCTGGCGGAGCAGCGCGGAGTCATCGAGTTCGGCGGCCCGGCGGAATCCGTCGACCCAGGAGCCGTCTCCGCCACTCGCGGCCATCTCGGTGCGGTAGACGAGGGTGCCGATGCTGCCGAGGACGACCAGGCCGGTCGCGATGCCGATCTCGTTGGCCGTCTGCACGAACGAGGCCGCCGATCCGGCCCGCTCCTCCGGTGCCCGCGAGATGACCTCGTTCATCAGGAACGGGAACGCGGCGCCGATGCCGGCGGTGGTGAGCACGCTGCCGCACACCATGGCGGCGATGCCGGCCCGGCCGGTGGACACGAGCGCGTAGGAGGCGAACCCGGCCGCCATCACCGCGAGGCTGGCGAGGACGACCCGGGAGGGCGCGTACCGCTGACCGAGCCAGGGGCCGAGGTTGGAGGCGGCCATCATCGCCACGGTCGAGGGCAGCAGCCACAGGGCCGCGTGCAGGGGGGAGAGTCCTTGGGCGTCTTGGAGGTAGAACGCCCAGTACAGCGAGGTGCCGCCCATGAGCAGCGCGGTCAGGAACAGGATCCACATGGCGCGGGCGACGCCGGGGCGGCGCAGGAGCGTGAGGTCGACCAGCGGGTCGTCCAAGGCCCGCTGGCGGCGCACGAACACCCATCCGAGCACCAGCCCCGTGGCCGCGGCCGCGGCGGGCTGCCAGGACCAGCCGTCGTTGACGAGGAGTTTGAGGGCGGCGACGAGGAGCAGGATCGCGGCCAGGCTCAGGGCCGCGGAGAGGACGTCGATGCGCCCGGCCGCGCTCGCGCGGTACTCGGGCAGCAGGCGCGGGGCCAGGACCAGGGTCAGGACCATGACGGGAACACCGAGGAGGAACACCGAGCCCCACCACCATTGGGACATCATGAGGCCGCCGATGAGCGGGGCGGCGGCCATGCCGGTGAGGAAGCAGGTCATGTAGGCGCCCATGGCGGCGACGGCGCGCTTGGGGTCGGGGAAGAGGCGGCCGATGAGGGCCATGGAGGCGGGCATGATCGCGGCGCCGGCGACGCCCATGACCGCGCGGGTGGCGATGACCATCCACGGCTCGCCGGCGAACGCGGCGAGCGCCGAGGCGACCGCGAAGATCGCGGAGCAGATGACGATGAGGCGGCGGCGCCCGATCCGGTCGCCGACCGCGCCCATGGTGATCATGGTGCCTCCGACCATGAAGCCGTAGATGTCGTTCATCCACAGCAGCTCGGTCGCGGAGGGGTGCAGGTCGGCGGCCATCTGCGGCAGCGCCACACCCAGCACGCTGATGTCGATCGCGATCAGCATCGACGGCAACGCCAACAGCGCCAACGCCAGCCGGGGGTGGACGGTTCGGCGGCGCGGCGCCGCCGGTTTCGTTTCGGGTGCGGTGGTGGTCATCGGTCGTACTCCTGGGTTCTGGGCGCCTCGGCGGGCGTCGTCGTAATGAAGACTGGGTCGGCGCCTGCTTTTCAGCGGCCGCCAGCAAAGATTCGTCAAGGGCGGGTGTCATCAGGGCGAGAGCCTCGGATCGAGGTCACTGTTCCGCCATACGAGTACGGTCACATTGCCGCGGCCACGGGCGGCAGATGCAGCAGTCGTCGGTTTCCGATGACGAATGTCATCGCGAGCGCCGCGACATCCGTGTGAATGCCCTGGTCAGGACCGGGACGCTGGGGCGATGATCGAGGTGTTGATCGCCGAGGGGGCATCCACATGATCCGCGGTGCACCGGTGGCTCTGCTCGCGATGGAGGACGACATCAGCGTCGCCGCCGAACTCAACCGCGGCGACTCGCGATCGCCGAGAGGCTATGACCGAGTAGGTCGTGGAAGTTCCGCCAGAGCCGCAGGCACTCCTGATCGACGGCGGCTTGCGCCAGCTCGGCGTGGCTGCGGCCCAGGCATGTTATGTGCGAGGGGGCGGGTCGCGCGGCCGGTCTCTCATGGAAGGAGTCGGCGGGGAGGTCCGCCGCTCGCCCCGGAGGCCGGGCTAGCCGATGAGATCGCGCCAGAAGTCTGGGGACCGGTCGATCGCGTCCGCGTATCCGGTGTCGTCGATCTTCTCCCCCTCGATGAAGGCGAGAAGATCCGCGCCGTAGACGATGATGTCGGTCTGGTACATCGACAGGACCGGATGCCCCCAGGTCCCGCGGCCCGCCGGGAGGCAGCGGTGACCGCACACCGGCACCATGCGCGGCGCGGCGGCGGGGCGTTCCGTCGCCAGCGCCAGGGCCTCGCTCATCGCAGCCGGCCGCGGTCCCCAGTCGTCGTACCAGAATTCGTTCATGCTGACGTCGAAGAGCACGCCTTCGACGGGCCACCCGACCCTCGCCTGGAGGATCTCGGGGTCACCGGCCCGCCAGTCGATCCACCAAGGCCAACCTGGGCGCGGTCGTTCGGTGGCGTCGTCGAGCGGCAGTCCGACGGAGAGGAACGCGCGGTGGTCGTCGCTGAATTCGAAGCCGCATTCGGCTTCGATGCGCTCGAACTCGGCATCGGTGAGTCCTGGAGCGATCCTCTGGTGTCCGCTCCGGGCAAGGGCTTCGGCCGCTGCGATGCCGAGTTCGGCACCGGTCGGCCGGTGGGTCGGGGTCACCACGCGAACCTAACCGAATGGTGCCGACAGCCGCATGCCCCTCGCCGCCACCATGCTCCACCAGGTGACGCCCCGCTCGTCGATTCGCGCTCGGCCGGTATCTGGCACGGCGGCGGTATTTCGTTGCGGCGGAGACCGGTGCGGTCCCAGGATGGGGGGTGAGCGATCTGCGATGGGCTGAGGTGAAGGTCTTCTTCGACCCCGGCTTGATGGGGGCGTTGCCTGATGTGCTGGTTATTGCCCTCGAACCCGCCTGCTGCGCTCCCCGGTTCGGATCGCTCCCTCTGAGGTGGTCCATGAAGGATTTCGTGGCCGGGCTGAACTCCTCTCCGGCGACGTCGGGAATGCGGTCCTCGCCGCTGTCGAGGTAGAGCCTGATAAAGCAGGTCGGGTTGAGCAGTCCGGTGAGCAGGTCCGCGAGGGTCCGGAGTCGCCGGGCGGCGTCGGGGAAGTCGGGGCGCTCCTCGATGGCGCCGAGTCTCGCCTCCGGTGCCGTCCGCGCGGCGCGGAGTGGCCCGCCCAGACCTGTTCGGCGATCACAACCTGCACGCGGTCGAACAACTCGGGTTCGATCAGGGCTCGTGTCGCCCGGGAACTCCTCGCCCTTGTGCACGACCAGGCCCGGGTAGTACCGGTTCGACAGCAGTAGCCGCCGTCGGCGAGGACTGCGTCTGCACGTCGACGCGGCCGGCCGATTCTTCCAGCGATGCCGTGGGTCAGTCGAGGTCCAGGAGTGCAGCGGCCCCTTGGTAGAGGGCCTCGCGGAACTCCTCGCCCGGGGCGTCGGAGAAGTGGCCGACCGGATCGGTGGCGGCCGCGAACGCCTGCGCGGCGCGAAGTCGACGGCGCCAGTCGGCATCAGGTCCGGCGAGGATCGCGACCGCACGGTCGACGGTACCGACGACCGTGCCGACGATCCGCGTCGAGTCGTCGTTGTAGATCGAAGCATCGCGCAGGAGCAGGCGCATGACGTCCTGGTGGGTGACCATCGCTGCGATGCAGTCACGCAGGAGGCGGCGGCGTGCCTCGTCGCTGTCGGGCTCGGCTGCGGCGGCGTCCACAGCTGCGCCGAGCGCGTCGATCGGTGCGGCCACCAGTTGCTCGAGGATCGCTGCCTTGCTGCTGAAATGGTGATACAGCGAGGGTTTCGCGATGCCGAGCTCGGCCGCGATCTCGCGCATCGACGAGGCACGGTAGGTGTTCGTCGCAAACTGCTCGCGTGCGACTTCCAAGATCCGTTCCCGCGTGACCGCAGTGTCCCCTCTGCCCGCCAATGCAGCTCCCTTCCGCCGTCGACGCAGAACATGCTACCCCATTGACTACCGACCGGGCGGTAGGCTAGGCTACCGACCGGACGGTAGGCTACAGATGGAGGCCAAGGCATGACGCACGCGACGATCGAAGGCACGACTGCGGCAGGGTTCGAACCGGTACGCGAGTGCTTCGAGCGCAATTTCACCGACCGCAAAGAGGTCGGCGCGGCGGTCGCGGTGCTGCACCGCGGCCAGCCGGTCGTCGACCTGTGGGGCGGCCGGGCCGATCCCGAAACTGACCGGGCGTGGCGGCGCGACACCGTCACCGGCATCGCCTCGACCACCAAGGCCATGGCCACGATCAGCGTCCTGCACCTGGCCGACCGCGGGGACCTGGACCTCGACCGAGCGATCGCCGACTACTGGCCGGCGTTCGCCGAGGGCAAGCAGGACATCACCCTGCGCATGGTGCTCACCCACCGCTCCGGCGTCGTCTCGCTCGAACACGCGCCGGTGACCTACGAGGCACTTGCCGAAGGGACGCCTGTCTTCGACGCGATAGCCTCCGCTCGTCCGCAGTGGGCCCCCGGCGAGGCGCACGGGTATCACGGGGTCACGTTCGGGCACCTCCTCAGCGCGGTCGTCAAGGCGGTCACCGGTGTCACCGTCGGCCGCTATTTCGCCTCCGCGATCGCTGAGCCCCTGGGCCTCGACTGCTACATCGGACTGCCCGAAAGCGAGCTGCCGCGTCTGGCCTCGCTGGTGGTGCCCGCCGCGAGCGAAGCGGTAATGCTGGGCAACCAGGTCCCCGCGCTCCGAGGCCTGTACGAGGGTCTCGCCGACCCGACCTCGCTCACGTACCGGGCGATGTACGGAAGCTTCCAGATCGGATGGGAATCGGCGAGCGACCCCAAGTTCTCCCAGGTCGAAGCCCCCTCGACCGACGGCACGGCGAGCGCGGTCGGCCTCGCGAAGCTGTTCGCCGCCACCATCGGCGAAGTCGACGGCATGCGCCTCCTCGGTGCCGAGCTCGTCCGGCAGGCGGGGACGGTATACAGCACCGGCCGGGACCGGGTGCTGAACATCCGCACCGATTGGGGCCTGGGGTTCATGGTGCCCGGTGGTCCGTTCGTCCCCCGCCGCGTGCCTGCCGGGAGCTTCGGCCACGGTGGAGCGACCGGGTCGTTCGCGTTCGCCGATCCGGGCAGCGGCCTCGCGTTCGGGTATACCCCCAACCGCGGCTCCGAACTACTGGAAGGCAACGACCTCCGGGTCAACGAACTCGTCGACGCCGTCTACCGCTGCCTGCGGACGTGACCGGGCCTTCGCATCCGTGACCGCATCTGATGCGGCGACCACCGACGGCTCGGTCGATCCGAGACCTTCCCCACGGACCGTCCCTGGTGCTACAGGGGTACCGAGGGTCGTTCATACTCGGTGTTCAGACAGATTGAGCGGCTGTTTGCCGTGATTGAATACCAGAGGGTGGGCTGCCGTGGAGCGTCAGGAGATCGAGACGTTCCTCGCGCTGTGCGAGGAGCTGCACTTCGGCCGCACCGCCAAACGCCTGCGGATCTCCCCGGCCCGGGTGACCCAGCTGATCCAAAAGATCGAACGGCAGATCGGCGCGGCGCTGTTCGTGCGGAACACGCACGGAGTGGCCTTGACAGAACTCGGCCGGAAATTCCAGAGCGACCTGGCGCCGGCGCACGAGGCCATCGAGCGAATCATCCAGCAGACCATCCGGGACGCCAAGGGCATAAGCGGGGAGCTGCGCCTGGGGTTCCTCGGCACCGCCAACGGACGGCATCTGGTTGAACTCGCCCGGCGATTCCAGGCGCGCCAGCCCGGCGCCGCGATCCGCCTCGTACTGGAGTCCGAGATCAGCGACCATCTGCGGCCGCTGCGCGAGGACCGCGCCGATGTCATCGCCGTGCCCCTGCCCATTCGCGAGGAGGGCATCGTCGTGGGGCCGGTGGTCCTGCGCGAGCGCCTGCTGCTGGCCGTGCCCGAGGGGCACCCCATCGCCGAGCGGGGTCACGGCAGCTACGAAGACTTCGCCGACAACCCGGTGGTGGTGGCCGCGGGCGACCCCGACGACTACTGGATCGACCACTTCGTGCCGCGGCGAAGCCCGTCCGGGCGGCCCATCGAGCGCACGCATCTCGTCGAGAGCCTTCAAGCCGGCATTGCGCTGGTCATGGCCGGCGAGGGCATCGGACCGATCATCGCGCAGTTCGCGCAGTACAACCAGCATCCCGGCATCACCTATGTGCCGCTGGACGGCGAACCGGTCGTCCAATCGGCGCTGGTCTGGTCGGCCGCTCGCGAAACCGAGCTCATCCGGGACTTCGCGCGCGTCGCCGAAGCCCAAGGGCCCATCACACTCGACTGGCCCCGGCAGCAGGACGCCTGAGCAACCTCTCGGGCCATCGTGTTGCAGACATGCGAAACACACTTTGAGCCCTGCTGAACACCGACCGTCGAATATCAGGCTGTTCACTCGCGCTGAAAAGCGTATTGAGCGTTTCGCCATTGCCGACGGGACTCCATGGACTTCACAGTGGATCACGCCAACCCGTACATCAGCGGTCGCGATATGCGGGTCGGCTCCCATTCACATCGAAGTTCCAAGAGGAGTCACATTGAGCGCCGGACGAAACGCCGCCGGGCCGCCGAGGTCGATCCCGGTCATCGTCATCACGTTGCTGTGCGCCGCGAGCATGCTGGTCTTCGGCGTCTGGGCGTTCTTCGCGCCCGTCAGCTTCATCGAATACGTCAACTACGCGCCCTATAACGAGCACCTCACGCACGACGCGGGCGCCTTCCAGATCGGCATCGGCTTCGGGCTGCTCGCCGCGCTGCTCTGGAACGACGCCCTCGGTGCAGCCCTCATCGGATTCGTCGCCGGCAGCGGCCTGCACACCTGGTCGCACTTCACGGACCGCCACCTCGGGGGGCACGGATCGGATGTGCCGCTGCTGGGCGCCACGACGCTCCTCGGCATCGTGGCACTCGTGCTGGTGATGCGGAGGAGGAGCGCATGAGGGTCCTCCTGGCCGGCGCCTCCGGCACCATCGGCACCCCCATCACCCGGGCGCTCCTCGCCGCCGGACACGAGGTCGTCGCCCTGACCCGACGCCGCGGCGGCGCCCCCGCCGGCACGACCGAGCTGGTCGGGGACGCGACCGATCGCGAGGGCCTGCTGGCAGCCGTCCGCGGCATGCGGGCCGACGCGGTCATGCACCAGCTCACCGCGCTGAAGAAGGCGCCGATGCGGCACCGCGACCTGGCGGCGACCAACCGCCTGCGCATCGAGGGCACCACGAACCTCCTCGCCGCCGCCCGCGCCGTCGGCGCCCGACGCTTCGTGACGCAGTCGAACCTCTTCGGCTACGGCTACGGCGACCTCGGCGAGCACGTCCACACCGAGAAAGACGCCTTCGGGCAGGGCGGGTACGGACGGTTCGACGAGCACATCGCCGCGCTGCGCTCCACCGAGCAGCAGGCTTTCACCGCCGAAGGCATCGACGGCATCGCCTTGCGCTACGGGGCCTTCTACGGCGCCCCAGACGATGCCGTCATCGAAATGATCGAGCAGGGGAAGCTGCCTGCGGTGAAGGGCGGCCCGATCTCCTTCATCCACATCGAGGATGCCGCCTCTGCGACCGTCGCCGCCCTCGAACACGGCCGGGGAGGCGAGGCGTACAACATCGTCGACGACGAGCCCGCCCCATGGCGCGACTTCTTCCGAACCGCCGCCGCGCACCTCGGCGCCCCGACGCCGAAGCCGCTGCCCGGCTGGATGCTCCGGCCGATCCCGATCATGCACGCCATCATGACCGGCTCCTACCGCCTCTCGAATGCCAAGGCCAAGGCCGAACTGGGCTGGTCCCCGTCGATGCCGACGTATCGCGAAGGCATCGCCGCGATCCCGACGCCAACCGACCCGATCCCTTCGAGCCCCGGTGAGAAGGAAGGGAAACGGTAATGAGGTGTCGCGTCATCATCCTGGAAGCATGTGGTGCTTCACAACAGCAGTCCGTCAGGACTGCGGGGCCTATCCGGTTCAAGTCGCACACGCCCGACACGCCTTCAGGTCTGACGCCGCCCGCGCAAAGGACTCAACGAATCCCCCTGAACCCCAGTAAGAACGAACGGACCCGGAAATGAAGCACCGCATCCTGATCCTCGGCGCCGGCTACACCGGCATGATGGCTGCCCACGGCCTCGCCCGCCGCAACAAGTCCGCCGAGGTCACCCTCGTCAACCCCACCGACGTCTTCAACGAACGCCTCCGCCAGCACCAGGCGGCGGTAGGCCAGGATCTCGGCACCCACCGCATCCCCGACCTCCTCGAACCCGCCGGCGTCGCCTTCGTCCGGGGGCGTGCGGCCCGGATCGAGGCCGACCGCCGAGGCGTCGTTCTCGACGACGGCCGCGACCTCGGCTACGACCACCTGGTCTACGCGATCGGCAGCGCCACTCCGCGCGTCGAACACGCGTTCACCATCGACGACCCCGAGTTCGCCACAGCCTTGCGCGACAACGCCGACGGCGTCCTGACCGTCTGCGGCGCGGGCCTCACCGGCATCGAAGCGGCCGCTGAGGTCGCGGAGACCTACCCCCGCATGCGGGTGGTGCTGCTCAGCCGCGGCGAGCCCGGATCGATGATGGGCCCGAAAGCACGCGCCTACATGAGGAACGCCCTCTACCGGCTCGGCGTCGAGGTCCGCACCGGTGCGACCGCGGCCCGCGTCCTCCCCGGCGCGGTCGAACTCGAAGGCGGCGAGCGCCTCCCGACCGACATGGCGCTGTGGACCACCGGAGTCGCACACGCTCGCCTCGCCGCCGAAGCCGGCATCGCGGTCGACGCCTCCGGCCGCGTCGCGGTCGATGCCGCCCTTCGCTCGGTCTCCCACCCCGAGGTCTTCGCGATCGGCGACGCCGCCGCGGTCCGCCAGGCGTACGGGACCATCCACGGCACCTGCCAGAGCGGCATCCCCACGGCCGCGCACACGGCCGAGTCGATCACCCGGATCCTGCGCGGGAAGGAGCCCAAGCCGTTCCGCTTCGGCTACATCCACCAGCCGGTGTCGCTGGGCCGCAAGGACGCCGTCATCCAGTTCACCAACCCGGACGACACCCCGAGCCGCTGGTACCTCAAGGGCAAGGCCGCCATCGCCTACAAGGAGGCGGTCAGCTCCAGCCCGCTCAAGTTCTACCGGTCGAAGTCGGCCATCCCCTCCGCCATGACCAAGCGCACCGGCGGCCGCCGCAACCCCGCAACGTGGGCAGCGCCGGAAACTTCTTCGTCAACCTCGGCAAACGCATCGCCGTCCAGCAGCCGAGCCGAAGCAGCCGTGACCTGACCGCAAGACAGCCGGGGAGGCCACGCCGCCTCAACCTCAACGGCACTCATTTCCTTCGCCCGTAGAAACTCCGCCAATCGACGCTCCTCGGCTGGGCGTCACCACGACAACGAGAGGAATCTACTCATGCGCAATCGCGTTGCGGCGCTCCTCGCCGCGTTCGCCATTCCCCTGTTCGCCGTCCTCGGCTTCGCGACACCGGCATTCGCCGTCTACGAGGACGACCCCACCGTGGACATCGACTGGTACGCCGACTCCTCCAGGGAGTGCTG
The DNA here is from genome assembly GCF_003933745.1 of Glycomyces terrestris. Lineage (GTDB taxonomy): Bacteria > Actinomycetota > Actinomycetes > Mycobacteriales > Micromonosporaceae > Glycomyces > Glycomyces terrestris. The sequence continues at coordinate 612,758 of NZ_RSEB01000001.1, forward strand.
GTCAACCACCGCCGCCGCGGCCTGCGTCCAGAGGAACGGCGACGACATCTGGATCCGGGACAACACCGACGACCACAAGGTGGTCACCGTCGTGTGGTGGGACACCAACGGCACCCGCGAGGGCTACTGCATCGACGGCCTCGGGCCGAGCAAAGTGTGGACCTACTGCAACAAGGACTGGACCGACGGCCACCAGATCAACTGGTACGTGCACTACTACGACGACGGCCAGTGGTGGTCCGGCCCCACCCAGACCACCGTCGTCTAAGGCCTGCCCAGGGCCTGGCCGCCCGATTCGCGAAGCGGGCGGCCAGGCCATTTCACTCATTGAGCCGGTTGAACCCACACGCTCGCCTCCAACCTGCTTACGCCGTGCTGGCCGCTTGCAGCAGTCGATAGATCGTATTGCGGCTGACGCCGAACTCGGCGACGAGCCGCATCCTCGGTACCCCAGCCCGGGCGGCGACCAGCAGCCGCTCCAGCTCTTCGATATCGAGGCGGTCGCGGACCGCTCGTGGAGTGCTGCTGCGCGGAGCCAGCGCGAGCTGGGACAATTGAGGGCCCGGTTCGGGTCGCTCGTCGGCTGAGATGGCATCGATGAGGCCCCTGAGGCGGGTGAGCGAGGCTCTGACCTGCGGTGGGGAGTTGTAGTAGGAGCCAGTAAGGTCCACCCTGATGCCACTAGTACAACTAGTGGCACTTTTTTTGCCCTCGAACTCGCCTGTTGCACTCCCCGATCCGTTCCCGCCGGAGTCCCGCCGGTGTCTCGCCTTGTATGGCGCTCGACCCGCTGAAACGATTGGCTGGTTGTCGGCTCGAGTCGGCATCGTTTACGGCCGCAGCAGGCCGCGGCGAGGCACCGCCGCAAGCAGGACGCTTGCCGGGCTCGCCGTTGCTCCGGGAGGCGTCAGGCACTCCAGGAGACCGCAATCCTCACGAATGAAAGGCCCCCTTGTGCCCAGCCGAACACTAGCGACTTTGCCCTTCGTCCTCGCCCTCCTCGGGCTCGCGGCGTGCACTGCCGAAGCCGGACCGACGGTTTCCGGTGGAGAACTCGCCGAGCTGGCTGCGGACGCCCTGGAGGAGCAGACCGGATCGCGTCCCGACCTCGACTGCGGCGACGACTCGATCATCGTCAGTGAGGGCAAGGAGGTCGACTGCGTGGCGACCTCCACCGACACCGGCGCCGAATACGACGCCACCGTCACCTTCACCAGCGTCGACGGCAGGGACTACGAGATCAGCGTGGAAGTGGCCTCCGAGCCCGACAACGCGCCCAGCGAGGCCCCGACCTCCGCTCCCGCCGAGGCCGACACCTCGGCGCCGGCCGCCGACGCGAACAGCATGGTGGTTCCCGCCCCCGACTTCGCCGCGGCGGTCACGGACGCGGTGGCGGCCGAATGGGGGGCCGGCAACGACATCGACTGCGGCGACTCCACCACGAGAACCCTGTACGAGGGCGCGATCCACTCCTGCGTGCTGAACGACGTCTCGACCGACGCGGAGTACGCCATCACCATCACGATCACCAGCATCGACGTCGAGGCCGACACCTTCAACATCGAAGTCGTGGTGGAGGAGACCCCGCTGAACCGGTAGGACCGTGCGCTGCCGGGCCGCCCCGCGACCCGGCAGCGCGAACTCGCAGACGTCCGTCCAGGAATTGGTTTCAGTTGTTGACAAAGCTGTCGGCGCGAACCCGGCCGACCCGATGTGCCGGTAGGCGCCGAGGCAGTTCATGGACGCGGGCGGCCGTCCCCTGCTCGACTCCTGACGGCCGACCCGATGGGGTGGAGGACAACGGCTGGTTCGCATGCGGCGGAGCACCCATCGTTCGTTTCATTGATTGACAAACATGAGTGCATCTGCGTACGGTGAGACCGAGCACGCCATGAATCGAAATACCTCGATTGACGCGTCCCGGCGACCCCGTGCAGCACGGCCGCCCCGATCTCCACCCATGCGAACCTCCACTCTCCGGCAAGGAGTCCCCATGAGTCCCACCACACTCCATAGCAGACGGCTGCGCCTCGGCGTGATCGCGGCGTCCGCCGTCGCGGCCATGACGGCCGGCCTCCTCGGCGCGGTCGGCGCGCAGGCCGCCCAAGGCTGCGAGGTCGAATACGAGGTCACCGGCGAATGGCCGGGCGGCTTCATCGCCGCCGTGGAGGTCACCAACCTCGGCGATCCGGTCGACGGCTGGAGCCTCGAATGGACCTGGCCCGACGGCCAACGCGTCACGAACATGTGGAACGCGAAGCACACCGCCGCCGGCGAGACGGCCAAGGCCGAGAGCCACGGCTACAACGCGGCGATCGCCACCGGCGACTCGGCCGCGTTCGGGTTCACCGGTTCCTGGTCGGGTGAGAACACCGACCCCACCGACTTCCGCCTCAACGGCCGCCTCTGCGACGGCTCCACCGGCGAGCCCACGGAGACGCCCACGGGCGGCCCCGGCGAGTGGGACAACGCCGTGGAGCAGGTCGCGGCCATGGAGCCGGGCTGGAACGTCGGCAACACGCTCGACGCGCTGGGCGGGGAGACCGCCTGGGGCAACCCGATGATCACCGAGGAGCTGCTCCAGACCGTCAAGGCCGAGGGCTACAACTCGATCCGGCTGCCGGTCACGTGGGACGAGTTCACCGGTCCCGCACCGGATTACACGATCGCACCGGAGCGCATGGAGCGGGTGGCGCAGGTCGTGGACTGGGCGCTGGAGAACGACCTCCAGGTCATGCTGAACCTGCACCACGACTCGTGGATGTGGCTCGACGAGCTGCCGAACGACCACGACAACGTGATGGCGAAGTTCGAGTCGATGTGGGCGCAGATCGCGGAGCGCTTCAAGGACTACCCGGCGGGCCTGTCGTTCGAGAGCAACAACGAGCCCCAGTTCGTCGGCGCGGAGAACGAGGCGGGCGACCCGTACAACGAGGAGCTCAACCAGGCGTTCTACGACGTGGTCCGCGGCTCCGGCGGCGGGAACGCCGACCGGCTGCTGATCCTGCCGACCCTGAACACGAACGCCGCGCAGGAGCGGTTGGACCCGGTCAAGGCCATGATCGGGCGGCTCGACGACGACATGGTCGGGGCGACGATCCACTACTACGGGTTCTGGCCGTTCTCGGTGAACATCGCCGGGTTCCCGACCTATGAGGAGCAGTCCCGCGCGGACCTGCTGGGCTCGTTCCAGCGGACGCACGACACCTTCACGGCGAACGGCATCCCGGTCATCGTGGGCGAGTGGGCGATCCTGAACTACGGCTACACCGGTCCCGAGGTGGTCGAGTACGGCGAGATGCTCAAGTTCTTCGAGGAGATGCAGTTCGAGGCCCGGGACAAGCAGTTCACGACGATGATCTGGGACGCGGGCCAGTTCCTCAACCGCAACACCCTCGAATGGCGCGACCAGTACATCGCCGACCGCATCGCGTCCAGCTGGACGACCCGCTCGGGCTCGACCTCGTTCGACCGGATCTACCTCGAGAAGTCCGGGACGATCACCGACGTCTCGCAGACGCTGAACCGCAACGGGCTCGAGTTCGAGGGCCTGTGGCACGGGGACACGGCGCTGGTCGAGGGGACCGATTACACGGTCTCGGGCGACACGCTCACCATCGCGGCCGCGACCCTCACCCGCCTCGCGGGCGACCGCGCCTACGGCACGAACGCGACGATCGAGGCCCGCTTCTCTGCGGGCGTCCCGTGGCGCATCAACGTGATCAGCTTCGACACGCCCGTGCTCGCGGACGCGACCGGGACGACCTCACTGGTGATCCCGACGCAGTTCAACGGCGACCACATCGAGCAGATGGAGGCGAGGTACGCCGACGGCTCCAACGCCGGCCCCGCCTCCTGGACGCCGTACCAGGAGTCCAACGTGAGCTGGCTCCCGAACTACGCCGGCGGCACGATCACCGTTCCGAGCTCCTTCGTGAACGCGATCCGGGACGGCGAGCCCGTCACGATCACCTACCACTTCTGGGGAGGCGACTCGGTCACCTACACGGTCACCAAGACTGGCGGCACGGTGATCGGAACGGCCTCTTAGGACGGTCTCTTCAGGTGAGGGGCCCGGCGGTTTTCCGCCGGGCTCTGCGCCGTATCCGTCCCGGCCCGGGTTCCGTTCCGGCAGGCGCTATCGGGGGCGCTCACCCAGTCCCTCATGTGGGTCACCACCGGCGACGAGGTGTACCGCAAGAACGCGATCCAGGCCCTCCGCACCTTCCGTTGTGGCGCTGAGGTGTTCGGACATTTCAGCCATGGACGAGCATCCTATGCCCTCCCGGCAGGGCCGTGAACGCCGACGATTTCCTCCTCGTGACCGCAGTGGTGTCCGGCACCTATGATCGGAAGTCTGGCATCCGTCGATCGGAGACCCTCATGAGCCGAAACCCGAGCACCCCGCAGCCGAAGCCGAACCGCTCCGAGTCCGCGGTCATCCTCTCCTTCACACTGGCGGCGATCCTCCTCGCCTACGCGATCGTCCTGCTGGACGCCGCCGGCCCCGCCAGGGACGCCGTCGCGGAGATCCTGAAGCACGGCGATGACTTCGGCGTGAACTACCTCCCCGATCTCGACTTCATCGTCGGCGTCCGATTCGTCTTCTCGGGCGTCCTCTACCTCGTCCTCGCCGTCGCGTTCGCGGCGCTCGCGGTCGCCTCCCGCATCGGGCCGCGGTGGTCGGTCGTGGCCCTGGGAGTGTTCTGCATGGTCGGCACCCTCGTAGTCCTCTACCTGACCGTGGCCCAGGGCCTGAGTCGCAGCTTCGTCGGCTACGAACTCACGAGGATGCTGCACTCGGCAGCGCCGCCGTGGGTCGCGCTGACTGACGGGATGCCCGCGCTCACGACACTCTTCGGACTGCCGCTCGTGGGCATCCTGCTGATCAGACAACATCTCCGCAACGCCGATCTCAGTCACCGAATCGCGCCGTAGCCGATCGCCGGCGCGGGGAGATCTCGCTGGTCGAGGGCAGGGCCCGCAGGAGGAGGAACACGCTCGTGGCGTCGAGGTCGAAGGGCCGGTCGAAGCCGGCCTGGTCGTGCCGTTCGAACGTCACAGGCCGTGGTTCTCGGGGGCGGGACCAAATCGGGGTCCGGGGGTGTTGTGCCCAGTGAGCGCCGTCCGAGGCGCCGGAGCATCACGAAGGAGCACAGCGATGACCAGCGGTATCACCGACACCGGAGCCATCACCCGCCAGCCGGGCACCGAGACGGCCGTGCTGGCCGGCGGCTGCTTCTGGGGGATGGAGGACCTCATCCGCCGCCAGCCGGGCGTGCTCGCGACCCGCGTCGGCTACACCGGCGGGACGAACGACCACGCGACCTACCGCAATCACCCCGGGCACGCCGAGGCCGTCGAGATCGTCTTCGACCCGGCGCAGACCACCTACCGGGACGTCCTGGCGTTCTTCTTCCAGATCCACGACCCCACCACGCTCAACCGCCAGGGCAACGACCTCGGCACCAGCTACCGGTCGGCGATCTTCCCGCTCACCCCCGAGCAGGAGCGGATCGCGCGCGACACGATCGCCGACGTCGACGCCTCGGGCCTGTGGCCGGGCAAGGCCGTCACGACGATCGAGCCCGCCGGCCCGTTCTGGGAGGCCGAGCCCGAGCACCAGGACTACCTGCTCAACTACCCGAACGGCTACACCTGCCACTTCCCGCGCCCGGACTGGGTGCTGCCCGCCCGCACCGCGAGCGCCGAGTGACACGCTGACGGGGCGTCACGGTCGACGCGGCGAGCCCTGGTGCGGGCGAGGGCGCACGACCCGGTGACGCTCCTGACGCCCCGATCACTCGGGGTCAGCGGGATTCGGCTGCGGCGAGGATGCGGTGGGCTGCGGCTTCGGCTGGGCGGTGGCCGGTCTCCTTGCAGAGTTCCAGGGCCCGCCAGGCTGAGGCCGCGGCGGAGGACGGGCGGCCCTGGGCGAGTTCGATGGCGGCGATCTGGTTGTGCGCCTGGGCTTCCAGGAAGCGGTACTCGCCGGCCTCGGCCGCGTCGAGGGCCCGGGCCGCCGCGGCGCGGGCGGGTTCGGGACGGCCGCTTCGCAGGAGTGCGCCGGCGCGGCCGATGAGCGCTTCGACGCGGTGGAACGCGGTGGCGTCCTGCTCGGTCATCGCGAGCGCGCGGTCGTACACCGCGATGGCGGCGTCGTACTCGCCCGCGGCGTCGCGGGCCGCGGCGAGGGTGACCATGGCATGGGTCCGGATCCGGTGGTCGGCCGCGTCGGTCCTGGTGTCCACCACGTGCTCCGCGAGTTCGAGCGCGGCCGCGACGTCGCCTTCGGCGAGGCGCAGGCGCGCGGTGGCCCCCTGGAGGTCGCCGGACTTGTCGTAGCCGGGTCCCGAGCGTTCGAGTTCGGCGGCCGCGGCGAGGCGGGCGGCGGCGGCCTCGGGCCGGCCGCGGAAGAGCTCGATCTCGGCCAGGTGGATGAGCACGACGGGCTTGACGGAGTCGGCGCCGATCTCGTCGGCGACCTCCAGTGCCTGGTGGAAGTAGGCGACGCCGGGTTCGAGGTCGCCGAGGAGCGAGTGGAGGATGCCGAGCCAGTGCAGGTTGACGCATTCGGCGTGGCGCTCGCCGACGGCCCGGTTGTCGCGCAGCGCGGCGTCGAGGTGGCGCAGGCCCTCGCGCATGCGCCCGAGGTAGAACGCGCCCGCGCCGAGGTTGAACTCGGCGGCCGCCGCGCCGGCGGTCCAGCCGCACAGCCTCGCGTGCGCGGCCGCGGCGAGGCCGTGCGCAGTGGACTCGCCGGTGCGGTTCGACCGGATCAGGGCGCAGGCCATGACGAGTTCGGCGGCGGCGAGGCCGGGCACGTCGCCGGCCGCCTCGGCCGCGGCGAGGGCCGCGCGGCCCAGGCGGAGCCCGTCGCTGCCGAGCATGCCGCGCCAGACGTGGCCGCGCAGCATGTCCGCGAGCCGCCAGGCGGTCGCGGGCTTCCCGTCCCGGGCGGCGAACTCGACGGCCGCCACGAGGTTGCTCCACTCGGCCTTGAGCCACTCGGCGGCCTCGGCGGTGGTCGTGATCGGGGCCGCGGCGGCGTCGGCGGGCCGCGGCAGGCCGACCTCTTCGGGGCACAGGAGCGACCTGCACGCGTGGGCGCAGCTGAGGTACCAGTCGAGGAGTCGCGTCGCGGCCGCGTCCCGGTCCGGTTGCGGCTCTTCGCAGTCCAGGAGTTCGGCGGCGTAGAGGCGGACGAGGTCGTGCAGGCGGTACCGGCCCGGGCGCCCGTGCTCGACCAGGTGGGCGTCGACGAGGCGGCGGAGCGCGTTCGACGCCTCGCAGGGCGCGCCGCCGACGAGCGGGAGGACGCTGTCGGGTCCGAAGTCGGGGCCGGGGGTCAGGGCGAGGCGCCGGAAGAGGCGGGCGGTGTCCGGGTCGAGGGCGCGGTAGGACCAGGAGAAGACCGCCCGGAGGTCCGCGGCGTCCTCGTCGCCCGCGAGCGCGTCGAGGCGGGTGGTCTCCAGCTCGTCGGCGATGGCGGCGAGCGGGTGGTCGGGGCGGGTGGCCGCGCGGGCGGCGGTGATCGCGAGCGCCAGCGGCAGGCCGGCGCACGCGGCGAGGATGCGGTCCACCGACGCAGGTTCGGCGCCGGGCCGCTCGTCGCCGAGCTGGCGGCGGAGCAGGTCGGCGGCTTCGCCCGGGGTGAAGGTGCCGAGTTCGATGATGCGGGCGCCGTGGGAGGCGGCGAGCCCGACGAGCCTGCTGCGGCTGATGACCACGGTGTGGACCTGCGGCGAGTTCGGCAGGAGCGGGCGGACCTGGGCCGCGTCCTGGGCGTTGTCGAGGATCAGCAGGCGGCGTTCGCTGCCGACGACGGTGCGGTAGAGGCTGATCTGCGCGTCGACGTCGGCCGGGATGCGGCGCGATTCGACGCCGAGGGCGCCGAGGAGCTGCCGGACCGCTTCGGTGGGCGTCATCGCCGCGGCGTTCGGCGCGAATCCCCGCAGGTCGATGTAGAGCCGCCCGCCGGGGAACTCGCGGGCGGCCCCGTGGGCCCAGTGGAGGGCGAGCACGGTCTTCCCGATCCCGCCCGGCCCCGCGAGGATGACGAACGGGGTCGCGCCGGCCTGGACCGATTCGTCGAGTGCCGTGAGCGCGTCGCCGCGGCCGGTGAAGGCGGCGGTCCCGGTGGGGAGGGTGACCGGCGCCGGGGCGGGGTCGGGCGCGGGTTCGAGCGCGGGATCAAGCGCGTGGTCGGTGGCGAGGTCGAGCGCCGGGTCCTCGCGGAGGACGGCGGTGTGGAGGTCGCGCAGGGACTTGCCGGGGTCCGTGCCGAGTTCGTCGGCGAGGCAGTCGCGGACCTCGGCGAAGACGCGGAGGGCCTCGGGCCCGCGGCCGCAGCGGTACAGCGCGAGCATGTGCTGCTCGGCCAGGCGCTGGCGGTGGGGGTGCTCGGTCCGCAACCGCTGGAGTCCACTGAGGAGTGACGCGTGGCGGCCGAGTTCCAGCCCGATGTCGATGCGCTCCTCGGTGAGGGCGAGCCGGAGGTCGTCCAGGCGCCGCGCCGCCAGTTCCAGTTCCCGGCCGGTGAACCCGGCGAGGGAGGGCCCGCGCCACTCGGCCAGCGCGTCGCCGAGCGCCGCCTCGGCCTCGACGAGCCGTCCCGAGGCGCGCAGGCGGCGCGCTTCGGCCGCGCTGCGCTCGCAGCGCAGGGTGTCGAGCTCATGGTCCTCGACGCGCATGAGGTAGCCGGAATCGGACTTCTCGAGCCGGTCGCCGGCGGGGCCGAGCCGGCTGCGCAGCGCGACCGCGATGTTCTGCACCTGCCTGACGGCGGTCGTCGGCGGCCGGCCTTCCCACAGGGCCGCGACGAGCCGGTCGGTGGGGACGGTCCGGTTCGCCTCGTCGAGCAGGACCGCGAGCAGCCGGGGGTGGTGTCGGCCGCCGATCGCCAACGGGCCGTGCGACGTGCGGACTTCGAGCGGACCGAGTATTCGGAAATCCAACATGGTCCGACCTCCTTAGTGATCCGATTCTATAAGGCGAGGTCTCCTCGCCCCGGCGACCGCGGCGCACGGGACGGCCGTGCCGATTCCGTGCCGGGTTCGTGCGGGGAGGCGCCACGCTGGGCGGAAGGTCCGCGGCGCCGCCCGCGCCGCGAACCGTCCCCGCACCGCGAAGGAGCCCCCATGCGCATCGCCGTCCTCGGCACCGGGACGGTCGGCCGCACCGTCGCCGCCCGGCTGCTCGAACTCGGCCATCAGGTCACGACCGGCACCCGCGACCCCGAGGCGACCGCGGCCCGCGCCGCCGCGGGCGAGTCCTATCGCGACTGGGCCGCACGGGTGGGCGCCGCGACGGCGACCTTCGCCGACGCCGCCGCGGCCGCGGAGGTGGTCGTGAACGCCACCAGCGGCGCGGCCAGCCTCGGCGTCCTGGCCCAGGCGGGCGCGAAGCACCTCGCCGGGAAGATCCTGATCGACATCGCCAACCCGCTCGACTTCCCCGACGGCGGGCCGCCCGCGCTGCTCTACTGCAACGACGACTCGCTCGGTGAGCGCATCCAGCGCGCGTTTCCCGACGCCCGCGTGGTCAAGACCCTGAACACGCTCACCGCCGAGCTCATGGTCCGCCCCGGATCGCTGCCCGACGCCGGCACCGTGTTCGTCTCCGGCGACGACGCGGGCGCCAAGACCACGGTCGCCGGCCTGCTCAAGGAGTTCGGGCACACCGACGTCATCGACCTCGGCGACATCACCACCGCCCGCGGCGCCGAGATGCTCCTGCCCGTCTGGCTGCGGACCATGGGCGCGCTCGGCACCGCCGCGTTCAACTTCAAGGTGGTCCGCTGACGGCCGGGGCCGCGGCGCGCACGAGCGGGGCGGCGGGGCGGAAGCCCGGCCGCTCCTCGGCCGCGGGCCGGGACGCGCACCGCCCGGCCCGCGGCCGTCAGCGGCGCTTGACGTCGAAGTCGGTGCGGCGGTTCAGTATTCGCGCCGCCGCCGGTTCCCGGCCTCGACTCCGTTCTCGACACCGGTCCGGACGCCGGACGCCTTGCGCCGCTTGGTGTCCACGCGCTGGAGCGTCACCGTGACGACCACCAGCGCGACCTCGAGCAGGATCGACGCCACCGCGAGCCAGCCGATGCCGAAGGTGAGCGCGATGGCGATGACGACGGCGTTGATCACGAGGAACGGCATGAGGAGCAGGGCCGCCCGGTTGCGGCGGAAGTTGGCCTCGGAGGTGTCCAAGGAGTGCTCCGCCATCGCCTGGCGGGGGCGCAGCAGCACTTGCAGCGGCCACAGGACGACCACGAAGAAGGCGAGGGCGAGCAGGAGGCCCGCGACATAGCCGAGCAGGCCGAACATGATCGAGGGCAGCGGCGGACCGTCCGCGGCGAACCAGTAGTGCCACTTGTCCGCGGCCTGCGCGGCCGCGATCGCGCCGGTGGCGTGGAGCGTGAGCTCGGTGGCGAGCATGGCGACCACGGCGCCGGCGGCCCCGAAGAACGGGAAGGCGAACCATCTCGCCTGGATCGAGCGCATCGACAGGTCGCGGTCCCGGGCCCAGGCGAGTTCGAGCGTCGGGAACGCGCCGGCCACGGCCGGGCCGAGGAACATGAGCCAGCTCGCGGGGTTCTCGCCGTCGGGATCGCCGACCGCGATGACGAGGCCCCAGGCGCTGGCGAGGGTGCCGAGGACGGCGACGATCCGCGCCGGGACGCTGTAGTGCGTCGCGAGCCAGGCGCGTGCGGTCTTCGGAGGTCTTCTTCGGGGTTGCTGTCCTGCCATGCCGCGGATAGTAACAACGCGCGTCCCGCGTCGGCGGGCGCCGATTCGCGCCCCCGTGCCTCCGCCGTGCCCGACTCGTGCGGCCGATCGCTACGGTGGCGCTGGCAGTGCTCACGACGACGCTGGAGGTTGCGATGCGGAACGTCCATTCGCGCAGGATCGGCGCCCCCGCCGGGACGGTCGGCGCCCTCCTCGACACCTTGGCCGGCGACGGCGACCGGCTGTGGCCGAGCCCCGCGTGGCCGCCGCTCCGACTGGACGGGGGCCTGCGGGTCGGGGCCGCCGGCGGCCACGGCCCGATCCGGTACCGCCTCGGCGAATACGAGCCGGGACGCCGCGTCCGCTTCACGTTCGCCCCGCGTGCGCCGCTCGACGGCTACCACGAGTTCACCGTGGCCGCGGACGGCGACGACGCCTCCGTGATCACCCACGAGATCCGCGCCCGGCCGCGCGGCCTCGGTGTCGTCCTCTGGCCCGTGCTGCTGCGCTGGATGCACGACGACCTGCTGGAGGAGCTGCTCGACAACGCCGAGCGCCATGCCGCCGGCCCGGTCGCGCGGCCCCACCGCAGGGGGCCCTGGGTCCGGCTGTGCCGCCGCCTGCTGGGTCCCGCGCCGCGGTGGTGAATTCCGCTGCGCTGAAGACGCTGCGGGCCGGGAACGTCGCCTCTTGCGCCGACTTCGACGCCGCACCGCTCGACCACCGGCTGCCTTCGGGTTGAGCGGGCCCGGGACGCCGGCTCCCGGGCCGTCACCCGTCAGTCGCTCCAGCCGCCGATGAGGGCGGCCAGGCCGCGTTCGAACTGGTCGTCGGGGGCGAGGGCGTAGCCGCCCGCGATCTCGCGGACGAGGAACGGGTGCGTCTGCGGCGTGACCGTCGCCAGCGCGGCCGCGACGGGGCCGGTGGCCTCGTCGCCGAGCGCGGCGCTCGTCTCCGCGAGCACCTTCCCGATCGTGTACCCGGCGAGGCAGTCGATGAGGACCATCGCGTCCCGGCCTGCGAATCCCGCCCGGTGCAGGCGGGCGAGGATGCCCTCGACGAGCGCGAGCATCGCGGGCGAGACGGCCGGGCGCGTCCCGACCACGGGGGCGGCGCGCGGATGGGCGAGCAGCCGCCTCCGGAAGGCGCGGAAGACCTCGCCGATCACGAACTGCCACGACTCGCCGTCCGACGGCGCGGGCAGCTCGACGCCGCCCCACAGGTGCTCGACGATCCCGTCGAGCACGGCCGCCTTGTTCGGGAGGTGGTGGTAGACGGCCATGGGGTCGACGCCGAGCCGCTCGCCGAGCATCCGCATCGTCAGCCGGTCGACGCCCGCTTCGTCGACGATCGCGAACGCGGCCTCGATGATCCTTTCGCGCGTCAGTGGCGGTCGGTCCTCGGTCATCCGCACACTGTCTCACGGGCGTCCGAAGAACAGCTCCCGGTCCTTGACGACCACGACCGCGGCGAACGCGAGGAGCAGCCCGGTCTGGATGAGCTTCGTGTCGGGGTCGGTGAGGAGGACTTCGTTGGCGAAGTTCGCGGTGAGGTGGAAGGCGACGGGCACGAGGATGCTGCGGCCGGCCCGGTAGTAGAGCCAGTTCATCACGATCACGAACGCCACCATCGACACCGGGAAGTTGAGGGTGTGGATCCACCCCAGCTCGACCACCTCTTCGTGGTAGTAGCCCTCGATGAAGCCGAGCGGCAGGTGCCAGAGCGCCCAGATCACGGTGAAGAGCATCGAGGCCGGGAAGACGCGCATGCGGCGGACGAGGGTGTCGGTGCCGTAGCCGTGCCAGGCGATCTCCTCGAGGACGGCCGCGCCGGCGAGCGTCACCCAGACCGGCAGCAGGCCGGCGGTGAAGGTGTAGCCGCCGCGCAGGAGGAACTGCTCGGGGCTGTATCCGAAGAGGAGGGAGACGGCGGTCGCGGCGAGGATGCTCGCGGGGGCGAGGAGGAACGCGAGCGCGAGGAACGCGGCCGGCGCCTGGCGCGGCCACCGGAGCCGGTGCAGCACATCGGTCTTCAGTTCGGGGCGCCGGGCCACGAGGGCGGCGAGGACCGCGACGGGCGCGACGAGTCCGGCGACGCTGAGGGCGGCCGTCCACCACCGCAGTCCGGCGGTCTGCGGTTCGAGGTGGCTGAGGTAGGCGGCGGCGAACCAGCACGCCCAGGGGATCGCGGTGGCCAGGCCGTAGAACAGGAACGGGCGGTCGTAGCGCTCGGCGACGGGGTCGATCCCGCGCGAGTCGATCGTGAGCGTGGGCGCGGTCATGAGGGGCTCCTCTACGGTGTAGAACATTTACCTCTACACCGTAGAGCCCTGCTGCACGGATGTGGCACGGACGCGGCACGGGTCACGCGTCCAGTCCGCACTTCGGTTCCGCGCGTTGGCGTTCGAGCGGCCCGTCAGATCGATTGAGCGAGTTTCTTTGTTATCTGATGAAACTGCTTTGTCAGGTTCGGTCCGGGTATGGACTTCATGTTTGTTACATGATCTAATCAACTCATCGGCATTCATACATCTATGAATGTCGAAGGATGAACCGAGAAAGGCGGGTCCTCCATGCGACGCAGATCGCTCCTCACCGCAGCCCTGGCCGCCCCCCTGGCCACCGCCGGCGCCGTCGGCGCCCTCCAGTCCCCCGCGCAGGCCGCCGCCTGGTACACGGAGGACGACTGGGGGAAGTGGACCGACGGCGCGTACACCGTGAACAACCACGTCTGGGGCTCGGGCGCCGGCGCCCAGTCGATCTGGGCGAACTCCTACTCGAACTGGGGCGTGTGGGCCGACCACCCGAACACCGGGGGCGTCAAGTCCTACCCGCACGTCAGCTACCAGCTCGGACGCGACGTCTGGAACATGGGCAGCGTCTCCGCCAACACCAACGTCACCGTGCCCACCGGCTCGAACCTCGCCTACTGCACCACCTACGACGTGTGGGGCAACGGCCACGACTACGAGATCATGATCTGGACGCAGTACCACGGCGCGGTCGGCCCGATCGGCTCGTACGTCACCGACGTGAGCCTCGGCGGCCAGAACTGGGCCTTCTACCAGGGCAGCAACGGATCGAACGCGGTCTACAGCTTCCTGGCGCGCAACCACAGCACCGACACCTGGGTCGACATCACCGCGCACGCCCAGTGGCTGGTGGCGAACGGCCGCATGCCGCGCGTCACCATCGGCGAGATCGCGTTCGGCTTCGAGATCACCTCGTCGGTCGGGGGCCGCAACTTCAACCTCAACAGCTACGGGCTGTGGACGTAGCGACGGGGAGACCCCGGATGCCGGGCGAGAGCACCCGGAGCAGAGACAAAACCCCTTGGGGCGCAAGCACTTGCCGCGCCCCAAGGGGTTCCTCGCGTCGGCTCGGTCAGCGGCGCACCTGGTAGCGCAGGTGGAGGACCCGGTGGCCCTGGACCACCTCGGGGTCCTCCAGCAGGTGCTGCGCGTCGACCGATCCGAAGTAGCGCCTGCCGGAGCCGAGGACGACGGGCGCGACGTCCATCCGCACCTCGTCGACCAGGCCGGCGGCGAGCGCCTGGCCGCCGACGTCGCCGGAGGCGATCTCGACCAGGCGGTCGCCCGCGAGCTCCTGCGCCTTGGCCACGGCCGCTTCGATGCCGTTCACGAAGTGGAACGGCGCCTTGGGGTCCCAGCCGTCGGGCGGCGGCCGGTGGGTCACGACGACGACGTGGTCGACCCCGGCCGGCGGGACGCCGTCCCAGCCGTCGGTCAGGTCGAAGACGCGGCGGCCGGCGACGGTCACCCCGATCTCGTCCCAGTACGCCCGGGTGTAGTCGTAGGACGTCTGCGACACCTTCAGCGCGCCGCTCTCGTCCAGCGGCACGTCGCCGCTGGTCAACCACTCGAAGAGCGGTCCGGGCTGGTCGTGCTCGTCCGCGATGAAGCCGTCGACCGAGACCGTGCTGTACATGACCACTCTGCCCACCGGGCTCTCCTCTGCTCTGGGTTGCCCTCAACGTAACGCGCGGCGGGCCGCCGGTCTTGTAAGAAATCAATCGGCCGGGAGCGGCCAGCCGTCGAAGACGTGGCCGGGGTGGTCGCGCAGGAAGCGCCGCCGCACCTCGAGGTAGCGGGTGGGCGTGAAGCCGGTGAACGCCCGGAACTCGTGGCCGAAGTGCGCCTGGTCGAAGTAGCCCGCGCGGACGGCGAGCTCGCCCCAGTCGACCGGCCCGGCGGGATCGATCGCGAACACGGCGGCGGCGAAGCGGTGGATGCGGGCCAGGCGCTTGGGCGTGACGCCGACGAGCTCCTTGAACCGCTGCGCCAGATGCGTCGAGCTGACGCCGGCCGCCGCGCTCAGGTCGCCGATCGCCACCGCGCCGCCGTTCGCCGCGATGAGTCCGCTCGCGCGGCGGACCAGGCCGAGGCCGGCACTGTCGCGCAGTCGCCGCGTGAGCTCGTGCTCGAGCAGCGCCAGCATCGCGTGCGGTCCGGCCGCCGCGGCCAGCCGGTCCCGCAGCTCGGCGGCGGCCGGTCGGCCCCAGACCTGTTCGAGCGTCACCGGCCGGTCGCACAGCTCGGCCGCGGGCATCGCCAGGAACGGCGCCGCGCCCCACGGCTTGAAGTGCACCCCCACGGACCGGGTCCAGCGGGGATAGGAGAACTCGTACGCGCGCGTCGGCATGGTGACCACGCAGCCGTCGGCGTATTCGGCCGCCTCGCCGCCGCTCCGGATCTGGAAGGGCGCCCCGAGGTTGACGATGAGCAGCGCCGACGGGGCCGGCGGCAGCGTCAACCACGGGTAGGGCGCCGTGCCTTCCAGGAAGTAGAGGTCGTCGATCAGCCCGTTCAGCGGCGGCCGCGGCACTCGGGACACGTACTCCATGCGCCCAGCATCGCTCACCCCGCCGACATCGAGCGGCCGGACGGCGCGACCCGCGTCGGCCGTCCGGCGCGGCCGCCGCTCGGCTGTGAGTCCGCGGCGCTAGGAGCTCGCAGTGCCAAGGGCCTCGGGTCGCAGGTTCAGCGCCTGGGTGATCGCGAGGACGTCCTGGTACTCGCGCCAGAGGCGGACGAGGCCGTCGCGGACCTGGAGGACCGCGATGAAGGTCGCCGAGGCGGTCGTGCCGGTGGTGGTGACGGTGCCGGTGAGCTCGTACTCGACGACGAGGGTCCCGGGGTCGGCGGTCTCGCGTGTGGACAGCTCCGTGAAGCGGGTGAAGCGGATCGGGAGCGGCCTGGAGCGGTAGAACGCGAGCCAGGCGTCGCGGCCCTCGTGGCGGCGCAGACCCGGGGGCGAGAACGGGGTCTCCACCACCACGTCCTCGGCGAGGAGCTCGGCGGGGAGGAGGGTGGCGTCCTCGGGGCGCATCAGTGCTTCCTGCATGCGGCCGTAGACCTCTCGTGCGGACAGCGCCATGACCGGATCTCCCGAAGTAAGATGAGTGGAACTCGACTTCGAATATAATGAGTGTGACTCATTTTGACAAGGGGGGACGGCTCCATGGCACCAGACGGCGCGAACCGCGAGCGGCCGGTGCGGGCGGACGCCCGGCGGAACCGGGCGCGGATCCTGGAAGCGGCCGAGGCGGTGTTCGCCGAGCAGGGCGCGGCCGCCGCGACCGACGCCGTCGCCGCACGGGCCGGGGTCGCCATCGGCACCGTCTTCCGGCACTTCCCCACCAAGCCCGACCTGCTCAAGGCCGTGGTGATGGGTCTGCTGGACCACCTTGTCGCCGAAGTGGACGCGATGGTCGAGGACCGGGACGCGGCCGGGGCCCTGTTCGACCTCGCCGCGCTCGTGATGTCGATCGGGGCCCGGAACCGGGCCGTGTTCGAGCGGCTCTCCGAGACCGGCGTCCAGGTCCGGGTGGCGGACGCGCTCGCGCGCCTCGAACCGTCGATCGCGGTCCTGCTCGACCGGGCCAAGGACGCCGGCGCCGTCCGCGGCGACCTGCTCCCCGAGGAGTTCACCGCCGTCCTCGGCGCGCTGTGCCAGGAGGCGATCGCCGCCGACTGGACCGAGCCGTTCCGCGGGCGCGTGCTGGACCTCCTGTTCGACGGCCTGCGTCCAGCGGGCTAGGGCGCCCGGCGGGCGGGCCCGGAGCCGGGCCCGCCCTGCCTTGCGGGTCAGCGGATCTCGTCGAGGACGGCGTCCAGAGCGGTGAAGTCGACCGGCGGGAGCTCGGCGCCTTCGACCGGTTCGACTCCGACGCCGATCAGCCAGCCGTCGCCCGTGCGGTATTCGAGGGCGGTGAGGCTCGGACGGTCGTCGCCGACGGTGCGGTGGACCGAGATGTCGCGTCCCGTGGTCGCGATGTCGCATGCGGCGACGGCGCACTGCGCGGCCGCGGAGGCGACCGCTTCGGGGTCCTCGCCGGGGTCCGCGATCGGCTCGGCCTGGAGGTAGATCCGGACGGCCTCGCCCGAGTCGAGTTCGGCGAGGACGAAGGCCATGCGGGTGGACTCGCTGCCGTAGACCGGACCGCCGTACTCGGCGACGCCGGCCTCCAGGCGGACGATCTCGGCCGTGCCCGTCTCGACCGCGATGCCCGGGAGGGCGTGCTCGGCCGCGGCGGCGAGGTCGTCGGTGAGGTCGTCCCAGGCGGGCGGCTCGGCCTCGGGGGCGTCGGCGGCGGGAATGGACGTGAGGATGTCGATGATCTCGTCGGTGGTCGGCGCGGGCCGGTCGGACTCGAAGTGCAGTGTGAAGGTGAGGGAGACGACGACGCCGTCGCGGAAGAGGTACGCGCCCACGGCCGGGTACTCGCCCCCGCCGCTCTCGGTCTCGGGGTCGAGGAACGAGGTGCGGGTGCCCTCGACCGTCAGGACCCGGCCGGCTTCGGTGTCCTCCCAGGCGCACTCGGCGTTCTCGTTGTACTCGCACTCCTCCTGCTCCAGTTGCGACTCGGCGTCGCCGCCGCCGGTCTCCAGGACGCTCCCGGTGAGGCGGGCCCAGTCCGCGCCGTCGCCGAACGCCACCGATTCGTCCAGGACGTAGCCGGTCCCCTCCACGGCGTGGAAGCCGTCGTGGTCGGGCCGGGTGGTGTAGCAGGAGCCGAGCGGTTCGGCCCCGAGTCCGGCCAGCGCGTCGAAGAGCACCCGGTTGTAGGCGGCGGCTGTGCGCAGCTGCTCGTCCGTCTGGTCTTCGGGGAGCGGGCAGTCGCCGTGGTCGCTGCGGGACCAGCGTTCGAGGAACGCCTCGTCGGCGGGGGTCGCGGGGAGGTCGTCGGGGGCGCCGCCGGCGGGGGCCGGTTCGGCGTCGTCGCGGAGCGACATCGGGATGCCCACGGCCGCACCGAGGGCGAGCACGGCGGCCGCGGCGCCGGCGACGGCGATGCCGAGCTGCCTGCGGGCCGCGCCGCGCCTGCCGAGGCGGACGATGGCGTCGGGGTCCACGCGGTCGACGTCGACCGGGCCGGAGGCGGCGCTGCCGAGCAGGCGCCGCACCTCGTCTTCGTTCATCATCTGCTCCCTTGGTCGGCGAGAATGGAGGCGGCGTAGTGGTCGCGCAGGGTCTTCAGGCCCCGCGAGGTGTTGCTCTTGACGGTGCCGGCGCTGCACCGCAGGATGCGGGCGGTCTCCTCGACCGACCGGTCCTCCCAGAACCGGAGGACGAGCGTGCCCCGCTGCTTGAGCGGCAGCCGGGCGAGGAGGGCGGCGGCCTCGGCCTGGCCGCCGTCCCCCCTGGCCGGCTCGGCGGGCCGGTCGGGCGGGTCGGCGTAGGCGTTCTCGCGGCGGAACCAGCCGCGGCGGGTCTGGTCGATGATGGCGTTCGCGAGGATGCGCCGCGTGTACGCGTCGACGGTCTCGCGCCGGGCCCGGTTCCACGCGCCGTACAGCTTCACCAGCGCGGTCTGGACGGCGTCCTCGGCGTGGTGCCAGTCGCCGCAGGTGAGGTACGCCGTTCGGAGCAGGGCCGCGCGGTGGTTCTCGACGTAGTCGCGGAACTCGCGCTCGGATTCGGGGGTCATGGGTCGCCTTTCGTCGCGTCCGACGCCGTTTCTACGGAACGGGCGCTCCCCGGGGTTGCATGCGATCCGGTTCAGGCCCGGGACGCGGCCGCCTCGGCGCGCAGCAGCGGGGCGAACGAGGCCGCGTGGTCGTGGCCGCAGGCGCAGGAGCGCCGGGTCTCGGCGAGGAAGGCGCGCGGCGGGAGGCCGGTGAGGCGCACGCATTCGCGGGTGAGGTGGGGCTGGTCGGCGTAGCCGGCGCGGAGCGCGAGGTCCGCGATGCCGTCGCCGGTGGGCTTGCGGCCCTGGGCGATCGAGCGCTGCACGAGGGCGAGGAGGCCCTGGAAGCGCAGCAGCCGGTGCAGGGTCTTGGGGGCGAGGCCGACGGCGGCCCGGAAGCGGCGGCGCAGCTGCGTCTCCGAGAGGTGGAGCGAGGCGCGCAGGGAGGTCACATCGGTTGCGCGCCACGGCATGAGGCCTCGCACGGCCTGGGAGACGAGCGGATCGGGACCGGCGGCGTGGGCGAGGACGTGGCGTCGCATGGCGGCCAGCGCGGCTCGCGGGTCGGCCGCGTCGGCGAGCGGGGCGGTCGCGGGCCACACGTCGGCGGCGTCGATCGCGAGACCGGTCAGGTCCGAGGCGGGTCGCCTCGCGACCGCGGCGAAGGCGCCCGGGTGGAACCGCATGCCGACGACGACCGCGCCGGGGGCGAGGACGTGGGCGAGGGGCGCGGTGAGCGGGCCGACGACCCGCGGGGGCGAGCCGAGTTCGCAGACGAGTTCGGCGGCGCCGTTGGGGATGCGCCGGTGGAGGTACGGGGCGGCGTCGGGCGCGACCTGCTGGACCCAGACGGCGGAGACGAGGCCGCGCAGCGCCGGGTCGGGCGGGCGCTCGGTGTGGCTCTGCCCGCCCGCGGGCGGCGCGGGGAACCGGGTCATGGGTCCAGTATGGCGCGGGGACGGCCGCGGAAGGACGCCCGGTTCGTTCAAGATCGGGCCGCGGGTGCGGCCATAGGCTGCGTTCATGTCGGATCTCATCTGCCGGGTCGCCCGGTGAGCGCGTCGGTCCAGGGCGAGCTCTGGAGCAGTCACCCGCGGGCCTGGGCCGAGACGGCCGAGGGCCGCATCCGGCCGCTGTACGAGCACGTGCTCGACCGGTGCCCGGCGCGGCCGGGGCTGCGGCTCCTGGACGCCGGCTGCGGGTCGGGCCTGTTCGCGGAACTGGCCGCGCGCCGCGGCGCCGAGGTGGTGGGGCTGGACGCGGCGGCGGGGCTCGTCGAGTACGCGCGCGGACGGCGGACCGCGGCCCGGTTCACCGTGGGCGATATCGAGCGCCTGCCGTTCCCGGACCGCGCGTTCGACGTCGTGACCGCGTTCAACTCCGTGCTGTACGCCGACGACCCGCGCCGCGCGCTCGCCGAGATCGCGCGCGTGACCGGGCCGGGGGGCCGCGCGGTGGTCACCGTGGGCGCCGGGCCCGAGCAGGCCGCGAGCGCGGCCGTGATCAACCCGCTCGCCGCCCGCGGCGACGTGCCCGGCCCCGGCGGGCTCGACCTGGCGGACACCGCGGCGGTCCGTGCAGTGCTGCTCGACGCCGGGTTCGCTTCCGTCGCGGCGGAGGACGTCGCGTTCGACGTCCGGTTCGCGAACGCGGACGAGGCGGTCGCCGCCCAGCTCCCGGCCGGACCGGTGGCGGCCGCGGTGCGGCGCTCCGGCCGCGCCGCGGTGGAGTCGGCGCTGCGGGCGTTCTTCGCGCCGCGCACGGGACCCGACGGGACGGTCCGCATGGGACTGGTCTTCCGCTTGCACCTCGCCGGGCGAGGTGCCACTGCTGAGGAAACGGATGGAATGCCATGAAACTCACGACATACACGCAGGTCACGGTCGACGGCGTGGTCCAGGGGAACGGCGGTCGCGGCGAGAACCGCAGCGGCGGTTTCGACCGCGGCGGCTGGGCCATCGCGCCGTTCGACGACGAGGCGATGGAGATGGTCGACCGGACGTACCGGAGCGCGGACGCGTTCCTGTTCGGGCGGCGGACCTACGACCTCTTCGCCCGCTACTGGGGCGTGATGGAACCGGGCCGCAGCCCGATCGCCGACGCCTTGAACGCGCGGCCGAAGTACGTCGCCTCGACCACGCTCGCGGCGCCCCGGTGGGCGGGCACGACCGTCCTCTCAGGAGACGTCGCGGCCGCCGTGCGGGAGCTGAAGTCCGCGCCCGGCGGGGAGCTCCAGGTGCACGGCAGCGGCACCTTCGTCCGCTGGCTGCTCGCCCACGGGCTGGTCGACGAGTTGACGCTGCTGGTCTGCCCCGTGATCGTCGGCCAGGGGACGCGCCTGTTCCCCGAGGACGGGCCGGACCTCGCGCTCGACCTGGTCGAGTCGCGCTCGTTCCCGAAGGGCATCGTGGCCCAGACCTACCGGCCGGCCGGGCGCCCGGTGTACGCGGACTGATCCCCGGCCGCGCGGCGGACGCCGCGCGGCCGGGGCCGTTCAGGCGCTGGCGGCGTCCTGGACTTCGCCGATCAGCTCTTCGATGATGTCCTCGAGGAAGAGGACGCCGGTGACGGTGCCGCCCGCGGCCGCGACCAGGGCGACGTGCGCGTTCCGGGAGCGGATCTGGGCGAGGGCGTCCTCGAGTTCGGCGGCGGCCTCGACGGTCGGGAGGTCGCGGAGGCGGTCCGCGGGGATCGGCTCGTCGAGGTCGGTGAGGTCGAGGACGTCCTTGAGGTGCAGGTAGGCGTGCGGGGCCTCGCCGTTGCGGACGACGTACCGGGAGTACCCGGAGGCCGAGACCGCCTCCTGCACCTGGCGGGGCGTCGGGTCGGCGGGGAGGAGGACGAGGTCCTTCATGGGGACCTCGACGTCGGCGACGGTCTTCTCGGTGAACTCGAAGGCCGCGGTGAGCGTGCCGGAGTCGTCCACGAGGGTGCCTTCGCGCTGGGACTCCTCGACGATGGTCGCGACCTCGTCGATCGTGTAGGCGCTCTGGGCCTCGTCCTTGGGCTCGATCCGGAACAGGCGCAGGATCGCGTTCGCGACCCAGTTCAGGGCCCAGATCAGGGGTCGCACGAGGCGGGAGACGAAGACGAGCGGGGGCGCGAGGATGAGCGCGGCCCGGTCGGGGACGGAGAACGCGATGTTCTTCGGGATCATCTCGCCGAACACGACGTGGAGGAACGTCACCAGCAGCAGCGCCACCGCGAACGCGACGCCCGTGACGGCGGTCGGCGAGAGGCCGGTCCAGCCGAGCGGGTATTCGAGGAGGTGGTGGATGGCCGGTTCGGAGACGTTCAGGATGACCAGGGAGCAGACGGTGATGCCGAGCTGGCTGGTGGCGAGCATGAGCGT
Organism: Glycomyces terrestris; assembly: GCF_003933745.1. Taxonomy (GTDB): domain Bacteria; phylum Actinomycetota; class Actinomycetes; order Mycobacteriales; family Micromonosporaceae; genus Glycomyces; species Glycomyces terrestris. The sequence goes on from NZ_RSEB01000001.1 coordinate 634,760, forward strand.
CGCGTGCTCCATGGCCCACAGGGTGGTCCGGGCCGCGCGGGAGCCGGCGGCGGCGCGCGGCTCGATCTGGGAGCGGCGGGCCGAGATGACGGCGAACTCCGCGCCCACGAAGAAGGCGTTGGCGACCAGGAGGACCACCAGCCAGATCAGTCCGGGAAGGTATTCGCTCATCGGTCGGTCTCCTGCTCGAACGTCTCCATGATGCGCTCGCGAGTCCCGCCGAAGGCCGGGTCGGTGGCCGGGTCGTCGGGCAGGTAGCGGAGCCGGTCGATGCGCGAGCCGGTGAGGCGGTCCACGCGCAGGAGGCCGCGGTCGAGGCGGATCTCCTCTCCCAGTTCGGGAATGCGCTCGAGCGTGTCGAGGACGTAGCCGGCGACGGTCTCGTAGTCCTCGCCTTCGGGGATGCGCACGCCCGCGCGCTCCCACAGCTCGTCGGGGCGGAGCGAGCCGGCGAGCACGATCGAGTCGGCGTGCTTGACGACGAGGTTCTGGCGGCGGTCGTGCTCGTCGTGGACTTCGCCGAGGAGCTCCTCGACGAGGTCTTCGAGCGTGACGATGCCGGCGGTGCCGCCGTACTCGTCGACGACGACCGCGATCTGGAAGCCGCGCCCGCGCAGCGTGCCCAGGAGCGAGCCGACGCCGGCGGTCTCGGGGACCTTGAGCGGCTCGGACATGAACTCGGTGACGGGGACGGCGCCGCGGCGGCCGGGCTCGATCCCGTACGCGGTCTTGACGTGGGCGACGCCGATGACGTCGTCGACGTCCTCGCCGAGGACGGGGAAGCGCGAGTGCCCGGTGCGGGCGGCCTCGGCGATCACGTCGGCGGCGGTCGCGGTGCCGTCGAGGGTCACCGCGTTCACGCGCGGGGTCATGACCTCGCCGGCGGTGTGGGTGGAGAAGGTGAGCGTGCGGTGGAGCATCGCCGCCTCGTCGCGGTCGAGCGCGCCCTCGGTGGCCGAGCGGCGGATGAGGAAGCTCAGCTCCTCGGCGCTGCGCGCCCCCGACAGCTCTTCCTTCGGCTCGATGCCCATCGCGCGGATGGTGCGGTTCGCGGTGCCGTTGAACAGCAGCACGATCGGCTTGAAGACGTACGTGAACCCGATCTGGAACGGGACCACGAGCTTCGCGGTGGCGAGCGGGACGGCCAGCGCGAAGTTCTTGGGCGCGAGCTCGCCGAGGATCATCGAGAACAGGGTCGCGAGCGCGACGCCGATGACCGCGCCGATCGGGCTGACCGCGGACGCGGCGACGCCGAGCCCGAGGAGCGGTTCGCGCAGGAGCGAGGAGATGGCCGGCTCGAACGTGTAGCCGGCGAGGAGGGTGGTGAGGGTGATGCCCAGCTGCGCGCTGGAGAGGTGCGTGGAGGTGACCTTCAGCGCCTTGATGGTGGGCCCGAGGCCCTTCTCGCCGCGCGCTTGACGGCGCTCCAGTTCGGCCCGGTCGAGGTTGACGAGGGCGAACTCGGAGGCGACGAACAGTCCGGTACCGATCGTGAGTACGACACCCGCGAGGATGCCCCAGACTTCGGTGCTCAACGCTCACCTCGCTGCGGGGCCGCCGGGGCCGGCGGCCGTCGAGTCGAGGTGAGCCAGGGTTTATGGCTGGGTGAATCGTCCATGCCGACGAGGATAGCGGTGCCCGGGCGCGTTTTGCAGGGTGTCGGCGACCGGATCACACGCCGTGTCGGATTCTGCCCGGTCTCGACCGTTTCGCGGACCGGGGCGGAGGGCTTAGACTCGCATCGGCCGCGGGCGCACCGGTCCGGGGCCGGCCCGGCACGCGAATGCTCGTTCCCGTTCTCCACCAAGGAGTCTCAATTGCATCAGCAGCAGCACGCCGTGAAGGAACGCGTCGACCGGTTCATGCGGGAGCGGCTCCGGCCGGCGCAGACGCGGGCGAGCGCGCCGGTCCGGGTGGAGGCGTGGGCGGCGCCCGGGGAGCCGGTGCCGTTCGCCGAGGCGGTGGCGCAGTCGTACACGCTGGTCGAGGAGGGTCACGCGTGGGGCCGGGCGTGGAGCACCGTGTGGTTCCGCGTCTCCGGGACCGTCCCGGCCGAGTGGGAGGCCGCGCCCGGGGAGGTCGAGCTGGTCGTGGACCCGGGGTTCGTCGGGGACGGAGCCGGGTTCCAGGTCGAGGCGCTGGTGTTCGACGCCGGCGGGCGGGCGCTGAAGGCGATCGAGCCGAAGAACGACTACGTGCGGCTGGGCCTGGCGCCGGGCGGGTCGTTCGAGCTGTACGTCGAGGCCGCCGCGAACCCGGACGTGTTCACCTCGGGCGAGCGGTACGCGCCGACCCCGTTGGGCCGCTGGGAGACCGCGGGCGAGGCGCCGCTGTACCGGCTGGGCCGGATCGCGGTCGTGCAGCGGGACGCGACGGTGTGGGAGCTGGTGCAGGACGTCGAGACGGTGCGCGGCCTGGCGCTGGAGCTGCCGGAGGGCTCGCCGCGGCGGGCCGAGCTGTTCGCGGCCCTGGACGCGATGGTGGACGCGGTGCACCCGCACGACGTGCACGGCACGGCCGTGGCCGGGCGCAAGGCGCTGCGGACGGTGCTGTCGTCTCCGGCGGCGCGCAGCGCGCACCGGGTGTTCGCGGTGGGGCACGCGCACATCGACTCGGCGTGGCTGTGGCCGGTGCGCGAGACGGTGCGCAAGTGCGCGCGCACGTTCGCGAACGTGCTGGAGCTGATGGACGCCGACCCGGACCTGGTGTTCGCGTGCTCGTCGGCGCAGCAGTTCGCGTGGGTCAAGGAGCACTACCCGGAGCTGTTCGCGCGCATCGCGGAGCGGGTGGCGGAGGGCCGCTTCGTGCCGGTCGGCGGCATGTGGGTCGAGTCGGACACGAACATGCCGGGCGCGGAGGCGATGGCGCGGCAGTTCGTGGAGGGGAAGCGGTTCTTCCTGGAGGAGTTCGGGGTCGAGACCCGCGAGGTGTGGCTGCCGGACTCGTTCGGGTACACCGGGGCGCTGCCGCAGATCGCGCGGGCGGCCGGGGCGGGGTACTTCCTGACGCAGAAGCTGTCGTGGAACGAGGTGAACCGGTACCCGCACCACTCGTTCGACTGGGAGGGCATCGACGGGACGCGGATCTTCGCGCACTTCCCGCCGGTCGACACGTACAACTCGCGGCTCTCGCCGAAGGAGCTGGCGCACACCGAGCGGAACTTCGCGGACCAGGGCCGGGCGACCATGTCCTTGGTGCCCTTCGGGTTCGGTGACGGCGGCGGCGGGCCGACCCGCGAGATGACGGCGGCGGCGCGGCGGGCGGCCGACCTGGAGGGGTCGCCGACAGTGCGGATCGCGCCGCCGATCGTGTTCTTCGAGGAGGCCGAGGCGGAGCTGGAGTCGCGGCCGGTGTGGAGCGGCGAGCTGTACCTGGAGAACCACCGCGGCACGTACGCGTCGCAGGCGCGCACCAAGCGCGGCAACCGGCGCAGCGAGGCGCTGCTGCACGAGGCGGAGCTGTGGGCGGCCACGGCGGCGGTGCGCGCCGGCGCGGCGTACCCGTACGAGCTGCTGCGGCGCTCGTGGCGGACGGTGCTGCTCAACCAGTTCCACGACATCCTGCCGGGGTCCTCGATCGGCTGGGTGTACGACCAGGCCGCGAAGGAGTACGCGCAGATCGAGGCGGACCTGGAGCCGGTGATCGAGGGCGCGGTGGCGGCCCTCGGGGCGGGCGGTGCGGGCTTCGCGAACGCGGGGCCGTACGAGCTCGACGGCGTGCCGGCGTTCGGCGTGGGTCCGCGGCGGACCGGCGCGCCGGTCACCGTGGAGCGACGCGGCGGATCGGTCGTGGTCGCGAACGACGCGGTCGAGGTCGTGCTCGACGGCGACGGGCTCATCACCTCGCTGGTGGACAAGGGGACCGGACGCGAGACGGTGCCGCCGGGCGAGCGCGGCGGCCTGCTCCAGGTCTTCACCGACACGCCGCGGCACTACGACGCGTGGGACGTGGACGTGGAGTACCGCCGCTCGGGCCGCGACCTGGCGGCGGCCGACGACGTCAAGGTCGTGGAGGACGGCGGCGACCGCGCGGTGGTGCGCGTCGCGCGGTCCTGGGGCGCCTCGACGATCACGCAGACGTACATTGTGGAGTCCGGGCGGGCCGCGGTCGACGTCGAGACCGCGGTGGACTGGCACGAGCGCCAGCACATGCTCAAGTTCGCGTTCCCGGTCGACGTGCACACCGCGTCGGCGCGCTCGGAGATCCAGTTCGGGCACATCGAGCGGGCCACGCACACGAACACGAGCTGGGACGAGGCCCGGTTCGAGACGTGCGCGCACCGCTGGGTGCATGTGGCCGAAGGGGACTGGGGCCTGGGCGTGGCGAACGACGCGACCTACGGGCACGACGTGACGCGGCACCCGCGCCGCGGCGGCGGCACGTTCTCGGTGGTGCGCCAGACGCTGCTGAAGTCGCCGCTGTTCCCCGACCCGGAGGCGGACCAGGGCGCGCACGTCTTCCGCACCTCGCTCGTGCCGGGCGGCGTGGCCGAGGCGGTCCGGGCCGGGTACCGGCTCAACCTGCCGCTGCGGCCGGTCGCGGCGGCGGCGGCCGCGCCGCTGGTCGCGGTCGCGAACCCGGCGGTGGTGGTGGAGACGGTGAAGCTCGCGGAGGACGGCTCGGGCGACGTGGTGGTGCGCCTGTACGAGGCGCACGGCACGCGCACCTCGGCGGTCCTGGAGCTGGGCTTCGCGGCGTCGCGCGTGATCGAGACGGACCTCCTGGAGCGCGAGACCGAGCCGGCGGCGGTCGCCGCGAGCGACGCCGCTTCGGTGTCGCTCACGTTGCGGCCGTTCCAGATCGTGACCCTCCGCATCGCAAGGGCGTAGGAGCGGCGGGCCGGGCGGGTCGCCGGGTTCGCACTGGCGGCCGGGTTCAGGCTCCCGGCCAGTCGCCGGTGGCGGCGAGGGCGAGGACGAGGGCGGCGATGTTCCAGGCGTCGTCGGCGCCGCTGTGGTGGCGGCCTTCGAGCGGGAGGCCGGCGATCTCGAGGGCGGTGTGCATGCCGGGGCGGCGCTTGAGGCCGCGCGCCTCGGTGAAGCGGACCTTGGCGTTGGTGTGGCGGCCGGAGAAGGGGTACCGCGTGCCGGTGGCGCGGCACTGGCGCTGGAACTGGTTGCGGTCGTAGTCGCCCCAGCTGGCCCAGGGGCGGGAGTCGGCGCGGTGCTCGGCGGCGAGGAGGCGGCAGGCCTCCGCGAACTCGACGCCGGTGTCCACTTCGGCCTGGGTGAGGCCGGTGAGCTCGGTGCAGAACGCGCTCACGCGGGAACGGCGGGGCCGGACCAGGATGCGGTGCTTGGCGATCCGCTCGCGCGCGGCGAGGTCGACCACGGTGAGGCCGATCTCGATGATCTCGTTGACGGCGCCGGGCGGCGGCTGCCCCTCCCAGCAGGTGGCCTCGACGTCGACGACGTTGAGGAGGGTCTCCGAAGGGTTCATGCCTTGCAGCGTAAGGGGCCCGTCCACCGGATTCCGGCGAACGGGCCCCGGTCGCATCGCTAGACCGCGGTCCAGCGGCTGTCGTCGGCGGCGCTCGCCTCGACCGCGGCCAGGACCCGCTGGACCTGGAGGGCGTCGGCGAACGACGGCGTCGGCTGCTCGCCGGCGGCGATCGCGTTGGCGAGGTCGACCACCTGGTGGGTGAAGGCGTGCTCGTAGCCGAGGCCGTGGCCCACGGGCCACCAGTTCCCGGTGTACGGGTGCTCGGGCTCGGTGGCCTGGATCTTGCGGAAGCCGGAGTTCGGCCCGTCCGCCGAGTCGTAGAACCACAGCGAGTTCATGTCCTCGAAGTCGAACGCGAGGGACGCCTTGGAGCCGTTGAGCTCCACGCGCATCGCGTTCTTGCGGCCGAGCGCGAAGCGGGTGGCCTCGAAGACGCCGACCGCGCGGTTGTCGAAGCGGGCGGTGAAGACCGCCGCGTCGTCCACGGTGACGGGCCCCTTCGGGCCGTCGGCGCCGCCGTGGCCGCCCAGGCCCACGAAGTCGCCGCCGACGGGGCGCTCCTTGACGAAGGTCTCCAGGATCGCCGAGACGCCGGTGACGTTCGAGCCGGCGATCCACTGCGCCGCGTCGATGATGTGCGCGCCGATGTCGCCCAGGGAGCCGGAACCGGACTTCGACTTGTCGAGGCGCCAGGTCAGGGGCGCGTTCTCGTCGGTGAGCCAGTCCTGGAGGTATTGGGCGCGGATGTGCCGGATCTCGCCGAGCCGGCCCTCGTCCACGAGGCGCTTGGCCAGGGACAGCGCCGGGGTGCGGCGGTACGAGAACCCGCACATGGCAACGGCCCCTTGGGCCTTCGCGGCCTCGGCGACCGCGGTCATGCGCTCGGCCTCCTCGACGGAGTTCGCCAGGGGCTTCTCGCACAGCACGTGCTTGCCCGCTTCGAGCGCGGCGATCGCGATCTCGGCGTGCAGGTTCCCGGGGACGCAGATGTCGATGAGGTCGATGTCGTCGCGCTCGACGAGGCGGCGCCAGTCGGTCTCCACGGAGTTCCAGCCGAGCTTGTCGGCCGCGGCGGCGACCCGTTCGGCGTCGCGCCCGGCGAGGGCGGTCATCTCGATGGCCAGCGGCAGGTCGAAGAAGCGCGGCGCGGTGCGCCACGCGTGGGAGTGGGCCGCGCCCATGAAGGCGTAGCCGACCATGCCGATGCGAAGCTTCTCAGTCACTGCGGCTCCCTCGGTTCAGGCCGTCGCGGACCGACGGCCACGCTTGCAACACAGCGAGGATATCGGCGTCCGTCGTGGTGGCGATTGCGGTGTCGTATGAGCCGTCGAGGATCTCGTCGATCGGGACGCGGCGGCCCTCGGCGGCGCTGCGGATCGCGGCCTCCACCATGGCGAGGCTGAGGAGGTTCGCGTGGACGCGGCCCATCGGCTCGCGGCCGGTGCGCAGCGCGGCGGTGAACTCGCGCAGCGACCCGGCGATGCCGTCGCCGGGGTCCTCGGCCTCGGCCTTCGACTCCGGTTCGGCCTGCGGCTCGCCGTCGCCGTCCCACACGGCGCTGCCGTGCTCGGCGGAGACGCGCCAGGCGCCGTTCCAGGAGGTCTCGAAGCCGGGGCTGCACCAGGAGCCGTTGAACGTGAACCGCGCGCCGCCCTCCATCTCGAAGGCGGCCGTCGCCGCGGCGTTCCCGGCGTACCAGGACCACGGCGGGTTGTACTCCTCGCAGACGACGGCGACGGGGTCGGCGTCGAGCAGGAAGCGGGCCATGTCGAACTGGTGGATCGCCATGTCGAGCAGGAGCGGGCTGTCCATCTCGTCGCGGAAGCCGCCGAAGTGCGGGGCCTTGAAGAAGTCCACCGCGACGATCCCGATGCGCCCCAGGGTTTCGAGGCTGCGCTTGGTCTGGAACAGGCCGCGGCTGTAGCGGCGGGACTGGCTGACCATGAACAGGTGCCCGGTCAGCTCGGCCGCCGCGGCCAGCGCGATGCCCTCGGCGACCGAGGCGGCCACCGGCTTCTCCCCCAGCACCGGGAGCCCGGCGCGGAGCGCCGCGATCGTGACCGGGTGGTGGGCTTCGGGGATGGTGGCGTTGACGATCGCGTGGGCGCCGGTGCGCTGCGCGAGTTCGACCGCGTCGGTGCCGGTGGCGAGGTCGCGGCCGAGGTCGGCCGCGGCGGACTCGGCGGCGGCCGGGTAGAGGTCGGCGACGCCGACGAGTTCGGTGTCCGGGTCGGCCTCGATGGTGCCCATCCAGGCGCGGCCCATGCCGCCGGCGCCCACGACGACGAGTCGCAGGGGCCCTGCGGTGTCCAGGGTGCGGAAGCTCATCGCTCGAACGCCCCGCGGTAGCCCTGGCCGTTGAAGAAGTCGTCGGTGTCGTAGCGCAGGAGCGTGGGCGTCTCGCGCTCGCGGTCGGGGCGGGCCCACTCGATGCCGTTGGCGATGACGTGGTTGACGTCCGGGTGGTGGTAGACGGGGAAGTCCTGGTCGCCGGGGCTGAAGTAGAAGATCCGGCCGAAGCCGCGGCGGTAGGTCATGCCGGAGCGGAAGACCTCGCCGCCGGTGAAGCCGGAGATGAAGATGAGCTCGTCGGGCGTGGGCACGTCGAAGTACTCGCCGTACATCTCCTGCTCGGGGATGACGATCGGGTTGGGGATGCCGCGGGCGATGGGGTGCTGCGGGTTGACCGTCCACACCAGTTCGCGGTCGTGCTCGCTGCGCCAGCGCAGGGTGCAGGTGGTGCCCATGAGCTTCGTGAAGATCTTGGACCAGTGTCCGGAGTGGAGGACGACGAGGCCCATGCCGGCGAGGACGTGGCGGTGGACGCGCTCGACGACCTCGTCGGCGACCTCGCCGTGGGCGGCGTGGCCCCACCAGACGAGGACGTCGGTCTCGTCGAGGACGTCGGAGGTCAGGCCGTGCTCGGGCTCGTCGAGGGTGTGGGTGGTGATGGCGGCCTTGTCGCCGAGCCATTCGCCGACGCCCTTGGCGATGGCGCCGTGCATGCCGTCGGGGTAGCGCTCGGCCACGGAGGGCTCGACCTGCTCGTGGCGGTTCTCGCCCCAGACGACGACGCGGATCGGTGCGGTTGACATGCGGTGGGTGCTCCTTATGAGTGTTTTGTTCGTTGTGAGCTTATAAATCGGTGGGCGGCTTCGGGTTCGGTTCGGCCCATGCGGCGGGGTCCGTGCTGGAGCGGACGGTGAGGGCCGAGGGCAGCAGCACGTGCTCGGGAGTCTCGGGCCGGTCGATGACGAGGCGCACGAGTTCGGCGGCGATGCGGGCGGAGGCCTGGCGGACCGAGGTGATGCCGACGGGACCGAAGGAGGTCAGGGGCGTGTCGTCGTAGCCGGTGACGGCCACGTCCCGGCCGGGGGTGAGGCCGCGGGCCTGGAGGGTGATGATCGCGCCGGCGGCGAGGGTGTCGGCCTTGCAGATGATCGCGGTCGGGGGCGTCGCGGTGTCGAGGAGCTCGGCGGTGATGCGCACGCCCGCGGCGAGGTCGCCGCCGGAGCGCACGATGCGGCCGGGGGCGGTCGAGGAGTCGAGGCCGAGGCGGCGGCAGGCGGCGCGGTAGCCGAGTTCGCGCTGGACCATGGTGACGCTGCCGGGGTTGGCGCCGATGAACGCGAGTTCGCGGTGGCCGCGCTCGTAGACGTGGTCGACGGCGAGTTCGATGCCTTGGGCCGCATCACCTTCGGCCCAGGACCAGGGGCTGTCGAAGGCCCGGTCAGTGCGGCCGTAGGCGGCGAAGGGGATGCCGCGCCGGTGGAGCTCGACGGGCCGGGGGTCGGCGGGGCCGACGTTGGAGATGACGAACCCGGCCACGGACTGGCCGAAGTACAGGTCCTCACAGAGGGTCATGAGCGTCTCGGTGTCCCGCTGCTGGGTGATGAGGGTGAGGTTGCGGTCGGCGGCCTGGCAGGCCTCGGCGAGGTCGTGGAGGAACGCGTCCATGTACTGGTTGCCGACGGCGTCGAGCGCGGGCAGCACGTAGCCGATCTGGCGCGGCTGCGCGAGCCGGAGGCTGCGGGCGACGAGGTTGTTCCGGTACCGCAGCTCGCTCATGGCGGCGTGGACCTTGGCGCGAGTGACCTCGGTCACGATCTCGGGGCGGTTGATGACGTTCGAGACGGTCATGACGGACACGCCGGCGAGATCGGCGACGTCGGCCATGCTGGCTTTCCGACGCCCGTCGGGGGCTGCGCTCATGAACGGCCCTCCGATCTCCACTGGTCGCGCCGCGGGCGATTTTAAGCATAAAGACGAGAGCCGGTCAAGCACTCTTCTCACGTTTCCGCACCCAGCCCCCGCCCCCCCACGCCGACCACCGCCGCGGGCGTCACACCCGGGAGGGACGCTTGCAAGCGGGGGCGACCGCGGATCGAGGCCCCCTCACGTCCGGCGCCCGCTCCGCCCGCTCCGGCCACTCGGCAGCGACTGTCACACCCCCGCGCCACGCTTGCAAGCGGGGGCGACTCCGAATCGAGGACTCCTCACCTCCGACCCGCCCCGGCTGCCCTCCCGCAGCGCCCACACCCCCCTCCCCACCGCGGCATGGCGCAGAACACCATCAACCGGGGAATTCGGGCTGCTGCGCGCTAGTTACTCACTGGTATGAGCACAATCGGATTGATCGGCAGCGGCAACATCGGCGGCGCCATCGCGCGCCTCGCCGTCAAGGCGGGGCACAGCGTGGTCCTGAGCAACAGCCGCGGGCCGGAGACACTGGCCGACCTCGTCGCGGAGCTGGGCCCGAACGCCCGCGCCGCCACGCCTGCGGAGGCCGCGGCCGCGGGCGACCTGGTCGTCGTGACCATCCCGCTGCATGCCTACAAGACCGTCCCGGTCGAGGAGCTGCGCGGCAAGGTCGTCTTCGACACGAACAACTACTACCCGCAGCGCGACGGCAGCATCCCCGAGCTCGACGACGAGTCGACCACGGTGAGCGAGCTGCTCCAGGCGCACCTGCCGGAGTCGTTCGTCGTCAAGGGCTTCAACAACATCTACCAGGGCCACGTCGCCGAGCTGGCTCGCCCGTCCGGCCACCCCGAGCGCTCGGTGCTCGCCATCGCGGGCGACGACGCGGACGCCAAGAAGGCCGTCACCGACTTCCTCGACTCGATCGGCTACGACGCCTACGACGCCGGCCCGCTCGCCGAGGGCTGGCGCTTCCAGCGCGACACCCCCGCATACGGGGTCTTCTTCACCGAGAAGTTCAGCTTCGACGCCGTCCCGGCCCCGCGCCAGGTGACGCCGGAGATCATCGAGCCGCTTCTCAAGGCCGCCAAGCGGTATCGAGACATGTAAGCGAATACGGACCGCGAGCCCGGGGCGACACCGCGTCGCCCCGGGCTTTTTCGTCCCTTGGAGACGATCGGGCACAGCTCCGAGCTGCACGGATACCAGGTTCTAGGACCGCTGTTGCACAGCTCTCATCGAGGTAGTTATATTAGTTTGGACGTACGACAAACATACGTCACCCGATCCTTCGCACCACCGGCCTTCGGCGAAGAGCGCACCGCACCCTCACAATGAAAGGCTTTCCCCATGGGCGACAACCCGAGCCGACCCCTGTTCCGTCTCCAGCGCCGGTCACTCCTCCAAGCCGGCGCGGGCGCCGCCGCCGCGGCCTCGCTCGCCGGCTGCGCCGCGCTCGATGAGGGGCCCGAAGGCACCGCCGCCGGGTCCGACGAGCTCGCCGACCTGCTCCCCACCTACACGCCGTACGAGGGCGGGATCGCGCCCGACCTCCCCGGCCAGCCGGACGGCAGCGTCACCCCGGGCTACCTCGCGCGCCCCGCCGAACCGGTCCAGGCCGTCACCGAGCCGCCGATGACCACCGGCGAGGACATCACCGCGATCACCCCGCTGTGGAACCCGACCCCGCCCGGCCTGCCCGACAACTCGTACTTCGCCACCGTCAACGAGATCCTCGGCGGCACCGTCGTCTTCAACATCGCCGACGGCAACAACTACCTCGACAAGATCACCACCACGCTCGCCAGCGGCGACGTGCCGGACATGTTCCAGATCCCCGGCTGGGAGATCGTCAACATCTCCGACTTCGGCGAGGCCGCGAACGAGCTGTTCGCCGACCTCTCCCCCTACCTCGCCGGCGACAAGGCCGCCGCCGACTACCCGCTCCTGGCCTCCTACCCCACGGCCGCATGGGCGATGGGCGTCTTCGGCGGCAAGCTCCTCGGCATCCCCTGGGAGCGGGCGCCGTACACGAACGCCCTGTTCGCCCGGCAGGACGTCCTCGACGAGCTCGGCCTCGAGCACCCCACGACCCTCGACGAGCTGCTCGCGGTCGCCGAGGCGGTGAACGACCCGTCGAACAACCGCTGGGCGTTCGCCAGCCTCGACCAGACCGTCCAGGAGGCCATGGGCGTCCCGACACTGTGGAAGGTCGAGGACGGCAAGCTCGTCCACAAGTTCGAGACCGAGGCGTTCGCCGCCGCGATCGAGTTCACCCGGCAGGTCTTCGACAAGGGCCTGGTCCACCCCGACTACGTGGCCGACCGCAACACCAACGCCAAGGAGATCATCGGCTCCGGCCAGGCCGTGTTCTACGAGGACGGCCTCGGCGCCTGGCACGAGATGTTCGCGACCTACCGCAGCGTGCCGGGCTTCGACCTCCAGATCGTGGACCCGCTCGCGCGCGAGGCGGGCGCCGCCCCCACCATCTGGCGCGACGACCCCGCCGGCATGTTCTGCTTCATCAAGAAGGACCTCTCCGAGGAGCGCGTCAAGGAGTGCCTGCGGGTCGCCAACTGGTGCTCGGCCCCCTACGGCACCGTCGAGTACGACCTGGTCTCGGACGGCGTCGAGGGCGTCCACTTCACCGTCGACGCCGAGGGCGTGCCCCAGCGCACCGAGCTGGGCCAGACCGAGGTCGCGCCGACCTACATGTTCCTCTCGGGCCGGGCGAACGCGAACAACAAGTTCCAGTACCCCGGCATGGTCGAGCGGCTCCACGAGTGGGAGACCAACGCGGCGGCGTTCCTCGACCCCAGCCCGTTCCAGGGCCTGCGCGTCGAGATGCCCTCCGACCTGTCGGCCGAGAACGAGCCGATGAAGGAGGCGCACCACGAGATCTACCGCGGCCAGCGCGAGGTCGCCGAGTGGGCGTCCATCGTGGAGGACTGGCGGGCCCGGGTCGGCGACTCGGCCCGCGAGTACTACACCAAGGTCGCCGAGGACAACGACCGCCTGTGAGCGCCCCGACGATCGAGTCCCCGGCCCGCGCGGCCGGGGACGCTCCGCAGCGCACCGTGAAGGCGAAGGCGCACTGGCGGACCCGGCTGGGCCGGGACTGGCCGCTGCTGCTCATGGCCGCCCCGATGATGCTGCTGGTGTGGGGGTTCTGGTGGATCCCCGCGCTTGGCAACGTGGTCGCGTTCCAGGACTACAAGCCCTTCACCGGCGGCATCTTCGGGTCGCGGCTGGTCGGCTTCACCCATTTCCAGCTGCTGTTCGCCGACCCGGAGTTCACGCGGGCGCTGGTGAACACGCTGGCGATCACCGTGTTCCAGTTGGTGTTCTACTTCCCGGTGCCGATCATGCTGGCGCTCCTGATGCACTCGCTGGCGTCGGCGCGGCTGCGGTCGATGCTCCAGAGCGTGGTGTACCTGCCGTACTTCTTCTCGTGGGTGCTCGTGATCGCGATCTTCCAGCAGATGCTCGGCGGCGCGGGGCTGCTCAGCCAGGTGCTGCGCGCCAACGGGTTCGAGGGCGTGGACTGGATGACCGATCCGGACACGTTCATCCTGCTGGTGACCTCGCAGGCGATCTGGAAGGAGGCCGGGTTCGGGGCGATCATCTTCCTCGCGGCCCTGGCCGCGATCGACCCGAACCAGTACGAGGCGGCCGCGGTCGACGGGGCCGGGCGGTGGCGGCGGTTGTGGCACATCACGCTGCCGGGCATCCGGCCGGTGATCGTGCTGCTGCTGATCCTGCGGCTCGGCGACGCGCTGAACGTCGGCTTCGAGCAGTTCTTCCTCCAGCGCAGCGCGGTCGGCTCGCAGGCCTCGGAGGTGTTCGACACGTTCGTGTACTACAGCGGCATCCGCACCGGCGACTTCGACTACGGGGCCGCGGCGGGGCTGTTCAAGGGCGTGGTCGGGCTCGTGCTGATCCTGGCCGCCAACAAGGCCGCCCATCTGCTGGGCGAACGGGGGGTGTACTCGAAGTCATGAGCGCCAAGGTGAAACGGGCCGCGTGGGAGGAGAAGCCCACGGTCGCGGGCCAGGCGGCGAAGGGCGCGAGCATCGTGGTGATCGCGCTGCTGATCCTGTTCCCGCTCTACACGATCGCGTTGACGAGCCTGTCGAGCGCCGAGACCGTGAACCGGGCCGGCGGCCTGGTGGTGTGGCCGGGCGACGGGATCACGTTCGAGGCGTACGAGCAGATGTTCCGCAACCCGGTGGTGCTCAGGTCGCTCCTGGTGTCGCTGGGGATCACCGCGGTCGGCACCGTGATCAGCGTGGTCGTGTCGGTCCTCGGCGCGTACTCGCTCTCGCGCCCGGGCTCGTTCGGGCACAAGACCGTGCTGTTCTCGGTGCTGCTGATGTTCGTGATCTTCCCCGGCCTCATCCCGGTGTACCTGTGGGTGAGCGCGATCGGGCTGCGGGACAGCTACCTCGCGATCATCCTGCCGATGGCGGTGTCCGCGTTCAACGTGGTGGTGCTGCGGGCGTTCTTCATGAGCATCCCGCAGGAGCTGTTCGACTCGGCGCGGATCGACGGGGCCGGCGAGTTCCGGGTCCTGTGGCAGATCGTGGCGCCGCTGTCGAAGGCGGTGATCGCGGTGGTGACGCTGTTCTACGCGGTCGCGTACTGGAACAACTGGTTCAACGCGTTCCTGTACCTCGACGACACCTCGAAGTGGCCGCTCGCGCTCGTGCTGCGCACGTACGTGGTCGAGTCGGCGCCGCTGCCGCAGGCCTCGGGCCTGAGCAGCGCGCCGCCGACGCTCGCGGTGAAGATGGCGATCGTGATGGTCGCGATCATCCCCGCGCTCATCATGTACCCGTTCGTGCAGAAGCACTTCAAGAAGGGCGTCATCATCGGCGCCGTCAAGGGCTGAGCGTTCGCCCCGGGCCGGCGCGAACGGGACGCCGGCCCGGGGCGGCGCGGGCTAGCTGGAGACGCCGAGCGCCTTCGCGGTCAGCTCGACCGAGCGCAGGCGGTCCTCGACCCGCTCGGCGTGGTGGGCGGTGATGAGCTCGTCGGCGCCGGTGGCGGCGGCGAAGGACTCGAGGAAGGCGCGCACCTCGTCGGGGTTCCCGACGGCGGTGTACCGGGTCATGGCCGAGAGCTGCTCGCCGCCGGGGGACGCCAGGAACTCGTCGATCTCGTCGTCGCTGAACTCGCCCCCGCCGGCGGGGCCGCGCTTGATGAACGCGCGGGCGCGGTTGCGGTAGCTGATGCGGCGCTGGGCCTCGGCGGCGTCGTGGTCCTCGGCGGCGAACACGTTGACGCCCGCGATCAGGTACGGCTCGGCGAGCTGCGCGGAGGGCCGGAACTGCTCGCGGTAGACGGCCACGGCCTCGTGGAGCGCGTCGGGCGCGAAGTGGGAGGCGAACGCGTACGGCAGGCCCAGCTGCGCGGCGAGCTGGGCGCCGAAGAGGGAGGAGCCGAGCAGGTAGAGCGGGACCTCGGTGGGCGCGGTCGGCACGGCCTGGACGCCCTCGACGCGGGACTCGCCGCGCAGGTAGCCCTGGAGTTCGAGCACGTCCTGCGGGAACGTGTCGGCGGAGGTGGCGTCGCGGCGGATCGCGCGCATGGTCTGGCGGTCGGTGCCGGGCGCTCGGCCCAGGCCGAGGTCGATGCGGCCGGGGAACAGCGTCTCGAGGGTGCCGAACTGCTCGGCGATCACCAGCGGCGAGTGGTTGGGCAGCATGATGCCGCCCGCGCCGAGCCGGATCGCGTCGGTGTGCTCGGCGACGTGGGCGATGACCAGGCTCGTCGCGCTCGACGCGATCGTCGGCATGTTGTGGTGCTCGGCGTACCAGACCCGCCGGTACCCGCTCCGCTCGGCGGCGCGGGCCAGCTCCACGCTCGCCGCGAAGCTGTCGCGGGCCGTGCGGCCCGGCGCGATCGGGGCGAGGTCGAGGATCGACAGGGCTACTGGCATGGACGGCCGCCTTTCAGAGCTTGGGTTCGCCCTTGGGGCAACGCTCCGGGGCGCCCGCGCAATCCCGGACCGGAGTCCGCTTCCGGCATGACGCTCGTCACCGGGCCGGTCCGGGAATCAGACGGGAGATCGAGAACCGCTGCCGCGCAGCGGTTCCGGGGTCAGTCCTCTTCGCCGAGGCGCGGCGCGGACTCGTGGACGAGGTCCTTGTGGTCGGGGTGGCGCTCGATCCAGCCCGCGTAGAACGGGCACACCGGGTGGACCTGCTCGCCGGCCTCGCGCGCGGCGGCGAGGGAGGCGCGCACGAGCGCGGAACCGATCCCGGCGCCCTCACGCTCGACCTCGGTGTGGAAGAAGGTGATCACGCCGTCGTGCCGCTTGTACTGCGCGAATCCGACGAGTTCACCGTCGATGCGCGCCTCCCAGCGCTGCCGGTCCGGGGCGTCGGTGACTTCCACGGCCATGAGTGCTCCTTCGAGTCGCGGGCGTCTTTGCGACCACCCTAGTGCGGTTTCCCGCACGGGTTACCCAGAAGGAGCCAGTTCCCTCCACACCGCGGGCCACCACTGCTCGGCCTGGAACGCGAACGGGTCGATCGACCCGAGCATGGCGCGCAGCGCCGGGCTGAGCACCTCGGGGAGCTTCGCGCCGCCGGCCTGCTTCTTCGCGTACTCGAACTGCCACAGGAACTCCACGAACCAGCGGTACGAGGAGTTGACGCCGCGCACGCCGTGGTTGCGGCGGTCGAACTGGAGGACCTCGGAGGAGTCGGGGTCGAGCACGTAGAGCAGTTCGGGCGAGACGGGGAAGACGCCGAGGAGCACCAGCTTCATGGGGATCGTGGCGGTCCCGGCCTTGAGCTGGATCACCGAGAACGGTTTCAGGGGCGCGGGGACGGCGTCGGCGTCGTAGACCCCGAGGAGGCGGCGCGGCACCCAGTCCTCGTCGGGCAGGTCGCGGGCCGGGACGCCGAGGTCGAGGAGGCCCTGGCGGGGCAGCTCCATGACGTCCTCGGGCGACCAGACGTACGCCGACTTGTCCGACAGCTCCACTACAGCTCGCCCTTGAGCAGCATCATCAGCATCGGCCAGTAGTGCTCGCGGTCGGCGAACGCGGTCGGGTCGAGGACCCTGAGCTCCTGCTCCAGGACCTCGGCGCGGGCGGGCCGGGTCTCCTCGCCGTCGTCGGCCTCCACGAACTGCGCGAAGCGGTAGAGGAACTCCATGAACACCGCGTAGCTGGCGTTCACCTGCTCCAGGGTGACGGCCTCGGGGTCCATGAGGTGGACGATGCCGGTGTCGGGGTCGAGCGCGAAGAAGTTCGTGGCGGTCCCGGGCTGCTTGCCGAGGATGACGAAGACCTGCGAGTCGCCCTCCTCCTCGTAGCGGACCTCGAACTGGTCGAACAGCTCGTACTCGCCGTCGAGGTAGGCGGTGAACGCCACCGACATGTCGAGCGGGAGGAGGTCGACCTCGGGCCAGGCGGAGGACGGGGCCGAGAAGGAGGACCGCCACTCGGCGAGGGGCGGCACGACGGTGTTGTCCTCGCCCCACAGTTCCAGGTACTGCTCGCGGGTCGGCATGCTCAGTCCTCGTCCTCGTCGTCGCTGAAGTATTCGTCGATGCGGCGGAGCAGCTCGGCCCGCCTGCTCCTGGAGACGGCCTGGCCGCCGAAGAGGTCCGCTCGCATTTCCCGGACCAGATGGTACCAAGGGTCCCCGTAGATCCCGGGGAACTCGAGGTCGTCGGAGTGCGTGACGACCGCCAGTTCGGTCCAGTTCTGGTAGTACAGCCGCCGGTAGTCGAGGTCGAGCGCGACCTCGTCCACGAACGCGGCCAGGGAGTCCCGCACGATCACGAAGTTGTCCTGGAGGTCCCAGTCCCAGGCGTCGGAGTCGTAGAGGACGGCCGCGCCGGTCTCGGCGTGGAGCAGGATCGCGGTGGTGGTGGCGAGCGCGGACTCGCCGACGCAGGTCCACTTCGCGTGGTCGCCCTGCCAGCGGGTCTCGGACTCGTCCACGAGCCGGTCGTGCCGGTCGGCCTCGGGGTAGAACCAGAGCTGCCCGAACCGGCGGCCGGCGACGGCGTTGAGGAGCCGGTCGGCCGGCGGGGCGGCCTCGTCGGCGAGCGCTTCGCGCAGGCCGTCGGGCTCCCAGTCCGCGAGGACGTTGCGCGCGAAGGCGACGTCGTCGCGGGCGAGCAGGTAGTCCACTTTCCGCCGGATGCGCGCGAGGTCGGTGCTCATGGTCCCCCTTCGACGAGCCTGCCGCTATCTGTTGCGGAGCGTACCCGGTACTTCGACGATCTCGACGAGGTCGCCGGGCTGCATGCCCTGGTTGGTCGCGGCGACGATCTGGCTGCGGAGCTGACCGCCCATGCCGTGGTTGGTGGTCGCGTCGATCATCTTGAGGTTGGCGAGCTCGTCCTTGCCGTCGATCTGGAGCTCGATGATGTGGTCGGCCTCCTGGCGGTCGAGGGTGCGCAGGCGCTCGTCGAGGTGGGCCTGGGCGCCGGGGAGGTCGCCGGCGTCCTCCTTCTGGATCGCCTCGCGGACGGCGTTCTCCTCTTCGAGGTCGCGCTTCTTGCCCTGGGCGCCGGTGCGCTTCGCGCTGGTGTCCTTGACGTACCGCAGCTGCCCGTTCTGGCCGGCCTGCCGCATCGAGTCGACCTTGCTGCGGTAGTCGGCCTGGTTCCAGCCCTCGTGCCGCTTGACGTGGAGGACCCAGCGCCCCTTGTCGTTCTTGAAGGGCTTGGGCACGTCGGCGTAGTTGTTGGTGGTGACCTTCTTGAAGACCGGCCGGTCGGCGTGGCCGCGGGGCTTGAACTCGAGGCTGCGGCCCTTGAGGAGCTTCTGGATCGCGGGGCGCGCGATCGCGGTGGCGGCGGTGCCGGCGCTGCGTCGTGCCATCGGCTAGCCCATCGCCAGGCGCATGATCGCCTCTTGGATGAGGTCGCCGATGATCTTGCGGCCCAAGGCGTAGATGGCGGGCAGGGCCGCCCCGGCTATGCCGAAGGTGGCCGCGGCGGCGGCGAGCGCGGTGGCGATCTGAATTGCGAGCAGCACGAGCTGGACGATGACCACGATCTTCAACGCGAGCACGATCCCGGCGCAGACCATGAGGGCCGCGCCGCCGAGGTTCGCGCCGACCACCGCCTTGTAGAGGGCTTCGGCCGGGGAGTCGTCGGACTCCCACCACTGCTTGAAGCCCTCGATGCTCTCGCCGGTGTTCTGGACCCACGCCTCCTGGGCGCTGGTGGCGGCCTGCTGGAGCTGGTCGCCGATGCGGGAGGCGACGTTCATCCACTCCTGGCCCATCTCGAACAGCTGGTCCTCATTGGACATGGGCCAGTCGAAGCCGAGGATGTTGAGGATCTCCCCCAGTTCGGAGGGCAGGTTGATGACCATGTCAGGCCCCCAGCTCGCCGAGGATGTCGCTGAAGGCGCTGGCGACCGCGTCGTCGAGTTCGCGGGTGGTGGCGCCGATGTCGGCGAGGGTCTGGGCCCCGGCCTCGATGTCGGCGCTCGCGTCCTGGAGGCATTCCTGGAACGCGGTCAGGATGTCCTGGTGGATGGCGAGGATGAGGCCGCCGGTCTCGTCGGAGCCGTACGCCTCGGAGAGGCCCTCCATGGTCGCGACGAAGTCCTGGGCGATCGTGGCGAACTCGCCGCCGAGGGCGCCGAGCTTGGTGCCGATGTCCTCCAGGAGGTCGGGGTCGATCTGCATGCCGCCGGCCACGGCTACTCCTTCCGGCTCTGCTCGGCCTCGCCCGCGGCCGTGTGGGCGCGCATGAGGCCGTCCATGAAGTTGGTGAGCTGCGCGGTGGCCTGGCTGCTGATCTCCTCGACCTGCTGGTTGACGGCTTCGAGGTCGAGGTTGCCGACGCTGAGCTGGCGGTCCTTGAGGGTGGTGAGCGATTCGTTGACCGCGGCGGCGAGCTCCTGGGCGAGGATCTCCGAGCCCATGCGGAAGGCGATCGGGTTGAGGTAGATCGCGATCTCGGTGTTGGTCTTGGCGGTGACCTGGATCTGGCCTTCGGCGCGCTCGACGACCACGGGTTCGGCGTCGGCGGCGGCGTCCTGGCTCTCCTGTACCTGCTTGGACAGCTCCAAGGTCTGCTTGAGGAGGTCCGCGAACGGGCTCCCCGGAGTCGACTGCGCCATGATGTTCCCTCACTGATGTGCCGGGATGTCATCCTACACATCCGGTGCCGTCTCGGCCACGGTCCAGAAGCGGCCCAGGTGGAGCGGGAGGCCAGGTCACCGGGGCTGCCGGAGGGGCGGCGCCGGTCGCTGCGGGGCGAGCGGCAGCGACCGGCGCGACTATTCGGGTCCGGCCCGGTGCCGCAACTTGCGGACCAGGATCGCGGCGGCGAGGGCCAAGACAGCGGCCGCGCCGGCGCCGACGAGCCACGGCATCCACGCGGGGGCGGTGCGGCCGGTGACCGTGACGACGTCGATGTCGGCCTCGACGTCGGTGATGTCCTTCGCCGTCATGATCCAGTCGCCGGAGCCGAACAGGTCGTTGGACTGCCGGAAGTCGTCCAGGTCCTCGTAGCGCCCGCCTTCGATGTCGATGAGCGCGGTCTCGCCGTCGCCGTCCCGGGCCACGTACACGGGCATCAACTCCAGGCTCGTGTCCTCGTACCTGACGAGGAGGAAGCGCATGAAGAACTCGGGATCGCTGCCCGCGAAGTCCTCGATCGCCTCGTAGGCGTCGGTGCCCGGCGAGCACTCCTCGATGTCCGTCTCCGCGCACGGGGCCGGGAAGAACAGGCTGCCGATGATCTGCTCGGGCGGCCCCATCGACGCGAGGTTCGCCATCCGGTCCTCGGCGGTCGACGCGGTCGGGTACACGTCGTTCTTCACGTCGTTCGACTCGACGTACTCCCCGGCGATGTTCGGCGGCGACTCCTCGGCACCGCAGGCGGCGGTGAGGAGGAGCGCCGCGGCGGCTGCGGCGGACAGGGCGGTTCTCATGGCGGTTCCTTTCACGCTTCGTCGTCTTCGGTCTTCGGCGTCCCGCGCTCCGCGGCCGCGATCGGGGTCTGCGCCGGGCCGCCGCCGTCGCACCAGTGCATCGTGTTGCGCCGGTAGAGGGACACGAAGACCAGCAGCCAGTAGAACCACAGCGCGGAGGTGCTCGACGGGTCCGTGCCGACGGTCCGCATGGCCTCGACGAAGAAGAACGCGGTCAGGACGGCGGCGAAGACCAGCCCGGCGGTTCGGGCCCACCGCTTGCGGCGGGACAGGCCCACGATCAACACCACCGACAAAATGCCGCCGGCCAAGAGGACGCCCCCGAGGACGAGGCTGAGGGCGAGCCAGGTCAGGCCGCTCAACAGGCTGAACAGGGCGTTCAAGCTGAGGAGCACGATCGCGGCGATCACGGTCCCGGGCATGCGGCGCAGGCTGGGGATCGCCTCTCGGGGCAGGTTGGTCATGGCGGGCTCCTCGGGGCGGGTCGCCGGTGGTGCACCGACGCGTTGCGCTGGAACGCCTTTGTACCGCCGACCGGCCGGGACCCCTCCCGCCCGAATCGCGGCCGGGATGCGCAGAGGGCCGCGGCCTGCTCGTCACCGCAGGCCGCGGCCCTGGTCCCAGCTGCCGAGTGAATGCAGCGGGACCCCGACCGAGCCATCCACCATTGGCTCGGTTCTCGCGCTCCCTCGCCGGCGCGGGAAGGCCCGCCGGCGGGAGCGCGGGAGGCGGGGCGCGGTCCTGGGGGGACGCGCCCTGCCGGGTCTAATCGCTCGGACGCCAGCGCGCCGAGCCCTCGTCGCCTTTCCCGTGTTCGGCGACGAGTTCCTTGCAGCGCTTCAAGAGGTCCGGGCACCAGGGGTCGCCCCGCCAGGTCGGGGCCCACTCGGTCACGGGCTCGGCCTCGTCGGTGAAGCGGCAGCACTCGCGGGGCCCGGCCCCGTCGTCCACATCGAGCAGGTACTCGGTGGTCTTGGCGGGGTCGGCCGGATGCGAGCCGAGGCAGTAGAGCGTGAAGACGGCGGGGCCGCGGATGAAGTCGCCGATGTAGCCGTCGATTCCGGGCTTCCCATCGGATCTGAGGTTGTACGGGTCCTCATCGGGCACGGTCGAACTAGCCATTGCACACCCGCACAACACGATCCGGTCGCGGTGTGGCGCGCGGTGTGGGGCGCGGCCTGGTGTCGCGGGAGACGTAGGCGCGATAGGCCAGTTCCTCGAACTCCTCGCGCCACTCCTCGGGGTAGGCACCCCAGCCGCTTCCCCAACTCGCTTTCAGGTCACCGGAATTGAGGCCGGAGACGACGAGCGCGATGGTGGTCCGGTCGCCTGCGGGGTAGACGCGCATCGCCTCGGGCGCGACCGCGTTCGAGGCGCAGACGTCGAACCACGATCCGTCTTTGGCGAATGAACCGCGCCGCACTTCCTTGTCAGCCATTGGACAGCTCCTCTCAGCCACCAGTGAAGACCAACATAAGCGCAGGTCAGCGACGACTTCCAGCCCGAAATATCCTGGCGGGCAGGCCAAGTGGAATTCTTGGTGGAAATTCCACCTTGGTTCGCGCTTGACATCCACGAATTCGACACTGGAAAAATATGCGCATGGGCGCAGGGTTCTTGCACGACGACCTCAGCAATCTCCTCACTCGCTGGCGCATCAGAGCTGGCTACACCAGCCGGGAGGCGGCCGCATACGACATCGGAACCACAAAGGACATCATCGGCTCATACGAGACTGGGAAGCTCCAGTACATGGAGCCGATGATCGTCGGCTGGCTCCTCCGGAAGTACGGCGCGCCGGAGTACGTGATCTCCGAGGCCGAAGCGAAGGCCAAGCAGATCCGGATGGGCTCGTCTAACACCTGGCGGTCCAACGGGCCAAGATGGTTCGAACGGCTGCGACAGCTTGAGCCGCTGGCGACTTCGATCGACATCTTCGAGGACACCTATGTCACGGGCCTCTTGCAGACTCGTGCCTACGGCCGCGCCATCATGGAAACCGGGGGCCAGTTGACGCTGACACAAATCGAAGCGTCTCTCGACCTTCGCGCCAAGCGCCGCGAGGCAGTTCTGGAGAGCGCAAATCCGGCAAAGCTGAGGGTGATTCAATCTCAGCAGTCGCTCGACTTGATGCAAGGGACTGATGTCTACGACGACCAGCTAGAGCAGCTCCAGGAAGACAACAGGCGAGCGAATGTCGAGGTTTACCTTCTGCCGCCGCATGGCTTTCACCCCTCAATGGAAGGGCCCTACATGATCATCGGGTTCGAGGTTGGAGAGGAGCGCGATGTGGCGTACCACGAAGGTCCCTTCGGCGCGCACTACGAGGCGACCAAGAAGGAAATCGACCGGGTGCGTGCCGTATTCTCAGACACGCTCGCAGTAGCCGAGCGGCTGAGATGAGTGGAGACCAGCAATGCTGACAGAAAACTGGAAGAAGTCCTCCCGCAGCGGTAATCAAGGTGGCGCCTGCGTCGAAGCCCGCGCCCACTCGGGTGTGGCCCAGGTCCGGGACACCAAGCTCGGGGAGTCCTCCCCGATCCTGGAGGCTTCGGCCGCCGACTGGACGGCGCTCCTCGCTGCGGCGACACGCTTAGACGGAGTGCAAGACCAACGGCCCCCGCGTCACCGGGGGCCGTTCGGCTTCCAACCGGCGTTACATCCACGCCCACGGACCGGGTCAGTGCCATATTCTCAGACATGCTCGCGATGACGGAGCGGCTGAGATGAGTGGAGACCAGCGATGCTGACAGACGAATGGAAGAAGTCCTCCCGAAGCAACAGCCAGGGTGGCGCCTGCCTTGAGGCACGGTGGAAGAAGTCCTCACAGAGCAACAACCAGGGTGGCGCCTGCGTCGAAGCCCGCGCTCACCAGGGCGTGGCCCAGGTCCGGGACACCAAGCTCGGGGAGTCCTCCCCGATCCTGGAGACCTCGGCCGCCGACTGGACGGCGTTCCTCGCTGCGGCGACACGCTTAGGCAGAATTAAGACCGACGGCCCCCGCGTCACCGGGGGCCGTTGGGCGTTACATCCCGCCCACGGATCGGGTCGGTGCCATATTCTCGGACACGCTCGCGATGGCCGAGCGGCTGACATGAGTGGAGACCAGCGATGCTGACCGAAAACTGGAAGAAGTCTTCGCGCAGTAATGGCCAAGGGGGCCAGTGCCTCGAAGCGCGGTGGAAGAAGTCCTCGCGCAGCAATGGCCAAGGTGGTGCCTGCGTCGAAGCCCGCGCTCACGAGGGTGTGGCCCAGGTCCGGGACACCAAGCTCGGGGAGTCCTCCCCGATCCTGGAGACCTCGGCCGCCGACTGGACGGCGTTCCTCGTCGCGGCGACACGCTTAGACAGAGTGTGCAAGGCTCGGCACCCGGTCTGGGGGTGGCGATAAGTCATCGCGGTAGAGGCGCCCCTCGGCCGTGCCCGTTCGGCCACGTCAGGGGAACTCGATGCGGGCGTTGACGAGCGTGGTGTACCAGTCGGTCTCGGTGAAGTCGGCCTGGTCCTCTTCTCCCAGGTAGACGTCGATGTGGTGTTCGCCGCCGAGGCCGGGGGTGAACTCGTCCTCGATGATCCAGTCGGCGGCTTGAAGCTCCTCGCACACCTCGGCGGTGACGTCCTCGGCGTCGCCGCAGTCGGCGATGCGCAGGCGGGTGCCTTCCGGGAGCACATCGGGGTCGGCGGCGGCGGAGACGAAGGGCCGCAAGGGGTCGCCGTGCGAATTGCGCGGCTCGGTGTCGAGCCAATAGCCGGTGTCGTAGGACCAGTTGAGGTAGTCCCCCGCGTGCTCGCCGCTGGTGATGCGGCCGGTGCCCTCGTCCTCGACGGCCTGCACGAAGTCCTCCGGGTAGCTGCCGAGGGGGTCGTCACCGCCCTCGCACTCGATCGTGGGGCACCCGGTGACCGCGACCGGCGCGCCGTCGTGGAAGGACTCGACGGCGGTGTAGTAGACCGTGACCTCCCAGCCCGGTTCGGGTTCCGTTGCGGTGCAGCCGGTCAGGGCCAGCGCGAAAAGCGCGGTCGGGATCAGGGGTCGCATGACCGGAGTATGGCCCCCGGCCGCAAGCCGCGCGGCCGCGCGAGGGCTCGCGCGGCCCCGCCGCAGGCGCACCGGGGCGTCGGTCAGGAGCGGCCCTTCGTCCACAGGCTCCAGGCGCGGGCGTACGGGCCGTCGGCCGCTGCGAGGTCGTCGTGGGCGCCTTCTTCCACGATGCGGCCCTTCTCCATCACCACGATGCGGTCGGCGCGGGCGGCCTGGTCGAGGCGGTGCGCGACGAGGAGGCCGGCGCGGCCGTCGAGGGCGGCCGCGGAGGCGTGGTCAAGGGCCGCCGAGTCGGCGCTGCCCGCTTCAGACGTGGCCTCGTCGAGGACCGCGAGGGGCGGGTCGAGGAGCACGACGCGGGCGAGCGCGAGCGACTGCGCCTGCGCGGGGGTGAGCTCGGTGCCGCGGTCGCCGATGCCGGTGTCGAGGCCCTCGGGGAGGTTCAGGAGCGATTCGGCGCCGACGCGGCGCAGGGCCGCTTCGAGTTCGGCGTCGCTCGCGCCGGGCTTGACGAGGTCGAGGTTCTCGCGGAGGGTCCCGTCGAAGACGTGGACCTCCTGGGTGACGAGGGCGGCCGTGCCCGCGACCCGGCCCGCGGCGGGGTCGAGGACGCCGGCGACGATCGCGGCGAGCGTGGACTTCCCGGCGCCGGAGGAGCCGACGAGGGCGACGGTCTCGGTGGGGCCGATGCGCAGCGAGACGCCGTCGAGCACGGGGTGGCCGGGGACGTACTCGAAGCGGATGCCGGAGGCGTCGGCGGCGGCGTCCTGCGGCTGCGGGCGTTCGGCGGCGGTGTACTCGTCGGCGTGGATGACGCCCACGATACGGCGCATGGAGGCGAGCGAGGACTGGAGCTCGTCGACGACGAACATGAGCTCGTTGATGGGGCCGAAGAGGCGCAGGAAGAACAGCATCGCGGTGGTGGCCGCGCCGACGCTGCCCTGGCCTTCGCGCACCAGCCAGAAGCCGACGACGAGGATCGAGCTCATGCCGAGGAACTCGGCGAGGTTGATGCGGGCGAAGAAGCCGTTGATGATCGTGCGGGCGCGTACGGACCAGATGCTGACGGCCCAGGAGGCGAGGAGGATGCGCTTGCCGTGGGGGCGGGCGAGGCCGAAGGCGTGGACGGTCTCGATGCCGCGCAGGGAGGCGAGGAGGTGCTGGGCGCGGGTGGCCATGGCGGCGCGCTCGGCCTCGTACACCTGCGGGGCGTTGCGGCGGTGCCAGCGCAGCGTCCAGACGTAGACGGGGATGACGAGGACGAGCGCGGTGACCGCGAAGCGCCAGTCGAGGACGGCGATGCCGACGACGGTGGTCGCGATCGTGAAGGCCGAGCCGGTGACGGCGGGGACGACGAGCGGGGCGGACTCGGCGATGACGGCGACGTCGTCGCCCGCGCGGGAGACGAGGTCGCCGGCGCCGGCGCGTTCGAGGGCGGCGCGCGGGAGGGCGAGGCCGCGGGCGACCATGCGCTCGCGGGTGGAGGCGAGGACGCGCTCGACGAGGCGGGTGGCGCCGACCTGGCCGAGGCCGTCGAAGAGCGCGGCGAACAGGGCCCCGGCGGCGATGGTGGCGGCGAGGAGCCAGATGCGTTCGGCGCCTTGGGATTCGGCGACGACGTCGACGAGGTCGCCGAGGGCCCAGGGGGTGGCGAGGCCGGCGGTGGCGCCGAGGGTGAGGAGGACGACGACGCCGACGACCTTCCACGTGCCGCCCTTGAGGGCGAGGCGGACCTCGGAGCGGACCTGGGCGGCGGTGGCGAGCGGGAGGGTCTCGCGGGTGTCGTCGCTCATGCGGTCTCCTCGGGGAGGTCGGGCGTGCGGAGGTCGACGACGCGGTCGCAGACGGCGAGGAGCGCGGGGGCGTCGGTGATGAGCAGGGTCGAGCGGGTGCCGCGGGCCTCGCGGAGGCGCTCGGCGATGCGCGACTCGGTGACCGAGTCGACGGCGGTCGTCGGGTCCTGGAGGACCAGGAGCGGGGGCTCCTGGGCGAGGGCCCGGGCGAGGGCGATGCGCTGGCGCTGGCCGCCGGAGAGGCGGAGGCCGTCCTCGCCGACCTCGGTCTGGAGGCCGTCGGGGGCGGCGTCGATGATCTCGGCGCAGTCGGCGGCGTCGAGGGCCTTGTCGACGGCGGCGCGGTCGGCGGTGAGGAGGCCGACGTTGTCGAGGATGGTGCCGTCGAAGAGGGCGGCGTGGTGCGGGACGACGAGGACGGTGCGGCGGAGCGCTTCGAGGTCGTACTCGCTGAAGGGCCGGCCCTGCCAGGTGACGGTCCCGGCGTCGGGTTCGGCGGAGGCGGAGAGGAGCGCGGCGAGGTCGGCAGCGGCGGCGGGGGCGGCGCGGAGGCCGACGCATTCGCCGGGGGCGACGTCGAGGTCGAGGCCGTCGAGGTTTGCGGTGCGCACGCCCGCGAGGCTGAGCTTGCCGTCGCCGGGTTCGGGGATCGCGGTGCCGTGGGCGGCGTCGTGGGGCGGGAGCTGGAGGATCGAGAGGACGCGCTCGGCGGAGGCGAGGGCGGCGGCCCAGACGGTGCCGGCGTTCTTGGCGAGGGTGCCCAAGGGGCCCATGATGAACTGGGTGAGGCCGACGACGGTGATGAGCTGGCCGATGGTGAGGTCGCCGTTCCAGGCGCGGAGGCCGGCGACGAGCGCGAGCCCGGCGACGAACAGGCCGGAGGCGAGGTTCATGGAGCCGGTGTAGACGCCTTGGGCGCCGGCGGCGTGGAGGCTGCCGTCGAGGGCGTCGCGGCTGGCCTTGCGGTACCGGTCGGCGGCGGCGGCCTGGGCGCCGAGGCCGGAGAGGACCCGGTACCCGGCGAGGAGGTCGGCGGCCTTGCCGGAGGCCTCGCCCGCGAGCGCGGACTGGTCGTGGCTGCGGCGGCGCAGCGGGCCGCCCGCGCGGTCCATGATGAACAGCAGCAGCGGCACGCCCAGGAGCACGATGAGGCCGAGTTCCCAGGACAGGACCATGAGCACGGTGCCGCACAGCAGGACGGCGGCGAGTTCGCCCGCGGGCCAGGGCACGATCGACACGGCCCGCGCGAGGTTGGTGACGTCGGAGGAGGCGATGGAGAGCGAGACGCCGGGGAGCCCGGCGCGGCCCTTGACGCCCTTGGGGTCGAGGAGCCGGTCGGCGACGAGGGTCCGCAGGCGGTGCTGGACGGCCTCGATCCCGAGCAGGCCGAAGCGGGAGCCGAACCGGTAGCTGTAGCTGAGCAGCGCGAAGTCGGCCCCGAGGAGGGCGACGCACAGGGCGAGCCGCACGGGGTCGCCGGTGGCGACGGCCTGGTCGATGGCGAAGCCCATGATGACCGGCACGAGCGATTCGCCGATCTGGTGCATGACCAGCAGGATCGACGCCGGCCAGATCTGCCGGGGCGCGGCGGCCATCACCCGCAGCGTCAGCCGCCTGGGCGTGGTGTCGGCATCGATACGGATGGGCCGCACCGGAATGGGATCGGCGGGGGCCTGGAGCAGGACGGGCAGCCTCATGAGTTCCTGTCTGGGGGACGCGGACGTTCACCGAATATTAGGCAACGCTAACTTCCAGCACAAGGTGAACCGCCCCACGCCCCTCCCGGCCCGGGTCAGCGGTTGAGGAGCTGTTCGAGGAGGCCGAGGCGCCAGGCGGCGTCTCGGGCCACGAGGAAGCCGACGATGCCGACGATCCAGCCGGTGGTGGAGGCGGCGTTCCTGGTCATCCAGTCGTTGATGCGGACCAGGAGGGGTTCGACGGCGTTGCGGGCGACGAGGCGGGCCGTCAGGAGGGCCAGGGCGGGCAGGACCATGACGAGGCAGTAGCCGGCCATGGTGGCGGTGGTGGCGGCCGGGCCGATGCCGGAGGCGGTGACGATGCCGATGGCCGCGAGGTACGGGAGCATCGTGGCGACCTCCAGGGTGGCCGCGCCGAGGGCGAGGCCGACGAGCGGGAGGGCGCTGGTGCGGGTGCGGGTGGTGCCGGCGGTCTCGACGCCGAGGGCGCGCTCGCGCCAGCGGCCCATGCGGCCGCCGCCTTCCTTGGACTTCTTGGAGTCGAAGCGGAAGCTGAGGATCACGAGGCCGACGCCGACGGCGAGCTGGGCCCACATCGCGGGCCGGGTGTCGAGGAGCGCGCCGAGGTCGTCGACGAACGCGGTCGCGCCGAGGACGATGAGCATGCCGACGGCGAAGTAGAACACGGCGATCGTGCCGAGGTAGACGAGCATCCGGCCGGCCTTGACGCGGCCGGGGGCCAGGAGCAGCCAGATCGGGATGAGCAGCGTCCCGAAGCTCGTCGAGTCGATGAGGGCGAGAGCGGCCAGCGAGGCGGCCATGGCGAGGTCCATGGTGCGAGCGTAGGGACGCGGGGGGCGGGCGCGCTTCGTTCGCAGGATCGATCTTCGGAAGGGCGACTGCGCCTTTGGTGGCAGACCGAAGGTGGGACTAGCGCTGGATAACGCTTTCCGATAAGGTCCGCGGCGCCTGAGCGCCCGAGGCTCCGGGAAGGGCGCCGGAGCCTCGGGCCCGCATCGGGTCAGGGGGTGTGGACGTCAGGCCACGGGTAGGCCGTCACGTCCGATCCGATGTAGAACGACGGGTGCGGCGGCTGGTTGTAGGCGGTGTTCTGCCAGGCGATCGCGACCCGGTACTGCACGTCGTGCATGAGTGTGGCGATGCGCAGGTTCGTCTGGTGCGGCGTGGCGTAGATCCGCAGCGCGGAGGAGTCGCCGGTGCGCCAGACGACCTCTTCGCGCCAGTCGCCGAACAGGTCCGCCGACAGCGCCGGCGTGGCCTTGGTGCCGTTGCTCGACAGCACCCCCGAGCCCGACAGGAGCGTCCCCGACGGGTAGTTGGTGATCGCGGTGCCGTCGAGCAGTTCGCGCTCGCCGTCGCCGTCCCACCACGACAGGAAGTTGATCGAGGCGGGCTTCGATCCGATGTTCGCGCCCGAGGCGTTCAGCAGGCCCGAGACGTTCGAGGACCAGTATTCGGCGCCGGGGTTGGAGGCGAGGACGTTCGCGGCCACGCCGCGGCCGTTGTCGCCGCTCGCCCCGGTCTGGAACAGGATCTGGCCGTTCGAGCCGTTCAGGTGCGAGGACGGCTGGCTGCTCGACTCGTGGACCATGAACACCTCCTGGCCGGCGCGGCCGGGCACGAAGTCCGAGACGTGCAGCGCGTCGCCGTGCCCGAAGCCGGTGTTCCACAGCGCCTGCCCGTTCGCGCCGACGGCCATGGCGCCGTAGACGACGTCCTGGTTCCCGTCGCCGTTCAGGTCCGCGATCGAGAGGCTGTGCGCCCCTTGGCCGGCGTACTGGCCGCCCGCCGAGTTCGAGTCGAACGTCCAGCGGGTGGTGAGGTCGGTGCCGTTCCAGTCCACCGCCCAGATCACCGAGCGCGTGTAGTAGCCGCGCGCGAAGATCATCGACGGCGTGGCGCCGTCGAGATAGGCCGTGCCGGCGAGGAACCGGTCGACCCGGTTGCCGTAGTTGTCGCCCCAGGAGGAGACCGTGCCGCGCGGCGGGTTGTAGGTCACGGTGTCCATCGCGGCCCCGGTCTGGCCGTTGAAGACCGTCAGGTACTCCGGTCCGGTGAGGACGTAGCCCGAGGAGTTGCGGTGGTCGGCGGTGGCGGAGCCGATGACCTGCCCGGTGCCGGAGACCGTCGCGTCGGCGGTCTTCATCGCGATCTCGGCCCGGCCGTCCGAGTCGTAGTCGTACACCTGGAACTGCGTGTAGTGCGCGCCCGAGCGGATGTTGCGGCCGAGGTCGATCCGCCACAGCCGGGTGCCGTCGAGCTCGTAGGCGTCGATGAGCGTGTTCCCGGTGTACCCGGACTGCGAGTTGTCCTTCGCGTTCGAGGGGTACCACTTGACGAGGTACTCGTACCGGCCGTCGCCGTCGAGGTCGCCCACGCTCATGTCGTTGGCCTCGTAGGTGAACGACTCGCCGGAGGGCGTGGTGCCGCCGGCCGGGCGCTGGAGCGGCAGGTCGCGGTAGCCGCTGGAGTTGAAGGCGGCCTCGGCCGCGACCTGGGCGCCCACGGCGCCGTTGACGACCGGGGCCACGGTGTAGGCGCCCGAGCCGGAGTCGAGGTAGTTGGTGGCGCCGGTGAGCGGCGAGGCGTTGAGCAGGGTCCCGTTGCGGTACACGTTGAACGCGATGTTCGACGGGTCGGTGCCGAGGAGGCGCCAGGAGACGAGGCTCCCGCCGCCCGAGGGCACGACGGTGACGCCGCGGGTGAGCTCCTCGACCTGGTAGCGGCCGTGCTGCTGCGGCGGCGCGCCGTCGGTGACCTCGAGGTAGTCGATGTTCGCGAGCCCGGCCGCGGTGGCGGCGGCGAGCCGGACCGTGTTGGACCCGGCGTTGAGCTGGACGCTGACGGTCTTGGTCGACCAGGCGGTCCACGCGCCGGTCGCGGGGAACGCGCTCGCGGCCTGGACGGTGGCGCCGTTGACGGCGATGTCGGCCGAGCGGGTGTCGGTGCCGCCGTGCGCGTAGCGGATCGCGAGGCTCGCGGTCCCGGCGCTGGGGGCGTTGACGGTGAACTGGAGTGCCGCGCCGACGGCGTTGCTGGAGTTGCAGAACCCGCTGCCGGAGTACCCGGCGTGGTTCGAGTCGATCGTGCCGGCGCAGGTCGCCGGGGAGGTCTCGGCCTCGTAGCGGACGGTGGCGGCGTCGGCGACGCCCCAGACGGTCGCGGCGGTGGTGGCCGCGAGGGCCGCCGCCGCCAGGAGCGAGAGGCTCCGCAGCCGCCGGTTTCGGATGGTGCGCATGATGGCTCCGCGTGTCGAGAGGTGAGGGTGGAGGCCGCCGGGGCGGCGGTCGGCGCACCGCGTGCATGCCGGGTCGACACGGTGCGCAGTCATAGATGTATTGAAGTGAATCGATTCATTTGCCTTCGGGCAGTGTAGTCGGAATCCGCTTTCAAACGCAATCCATCGAAGGATATGAATTTCTACCGGGATCGTCGGGGCCGGGCGGCAGCGGGGGCCCGCTCGTTCAACCCCGGTTTACACCGCGGCGCCTACGGTCCGGGGCATGAGACGAGTTTCAGCGATGATCGCGGCCGCCCTGCTGGCCGCGGGGTGCACGTCCGTCGAGGAGGGCGGCCCGAGCGGGTCGCCGGCGGACTGCGACCCGGACCTGGTGAGCGCCCTCGGGCAGTGGGCCGAGGCCGGGTGGGCCGGCGCGGTCGCGATCAGCGGCGGCGGCCAGGAGTGCCGGGCCGCGTTCGGCAGCGCGGACGGGACCGCGCCGAACACCGACGAGACGGTGTTCGCCATCGGCTCGGTGAGCAAGGGCTTCACCGCGGCCGCCGTCCTCGGCCTCGCGCACGAGGGCGCGCTGTCCCTGGACGACACCGCCGGCGCGCTCCTGCCGGGCCTGTCGGGCCCGGCCGCCGACGCCACCGTCGAGCAGCTCCTGCTGCACACCAGCGGCCTCGCGGGCGACCACGGCGACGGCGACCACCGGCCGCTCGAGCGGGACGCGGCGATCGCGGACCTGAGCGAGCTGGAATCGGCGTTCGAGCCCGGCAGCGACTTCATGTACTCCAACGCCGGGTACACGCTGCTGGCGCTCATCGTCGACGAGGTCACCGGCTCCTACCGCGACCACATGGCCGCCGAGGTCCTCACCATCGGCGGCGAGCGGATCGGCGGGTTCTGGGACGGCGAGCCCGCCGCGCCCGGGCCGCGCGCGGTCGGCGAGGTCGACGGCGCGCCCGCGACCGAGAACGGCGGGTTCGCGGGCCCGCACTGGGCGCTCGACGGCAACGGGGACCTCGCGATGACCACCGGCGAGCTCGCCGAGTGGACGCGGGCGCTGTTCGAAGGCGAGGTCATCGACCCCGCGGCCGTCGAGGTCCTGGAGTCCACCCGCTTCGACTACGGCGACGGCACCGCCGAGATCCCCGGCTGGGTCGCGGTCGGCGCCGAGGTCTTCGGCACCCCGCTCGTCACCGCCTCGGGCGGCGGCGGGGACACCGGGCACAACGCCGTCGCCGCCTGGCTGCCCGAGCAGGGCGTGAGCATCGCGGTCACCTCGAACACCGAGCGGATCAACGCCGGGCAGCTCGCCGAGCTCATCGTGCCCGCCGTCGCGGCCGGCGAGCCGGTCCCGCTGCCCGAGCCGCGCATCGAGGCCGACCCCGAGGAGCTGGCGGCCCTGGAGGGCGTCTACACGCTCGACACCGGCGGCACGTACACCGTGACCGCGGCCGAGGACGGCCTCGACGTCGCCGCCGCGGGCGCCGACGCGGTGGCCGCCATGTTCGCCTCCCCCGACTTCGCGCCCGAGGACGTCGCCGCGCACGAGGAGGCCGTGCTCGCGCTCCTCAACGGCGAGACCGCGATCGGCCGGGAGGAGCTGGAGGCGATCGAGGCGGAGCTCGGGGCCGTGGAGGGCGTCGAGCTCGCCGGGACGGCCGGCGAGGACGAGCTGCGCACCTACGTCGAGCTCGCGACCGCGTCGGGCCCGGTGCTCGCCTGGTACGCCCTCGACGAGCACGGCGGCGTCGGCGCCCTTGCCATCGACGCCGACCCGCCGACGTTTAGGCTGGTCCCGACCGGCGCCGGCGAGTACCGGCGCGACCTGTTCGGCGTCGAGGAAGGCGTGCGGGTCGTCTTCGAGGCGGACCTGATGACCGTCGCCGGCCCGGCCGGCGAGGCCGCCGCCGCCCGGGACTGAGAGGAGCCGGAGTGCGGATTCTGCTGGTCGAGGACGACCGCGACCTGGGCCCGGTGATCGCGCTGGGCCTGCGCAACGAGGCGTACGCGGTCGACCTCGCGGCCTCGGTCGCCGAGGCCGAGGAGCTGCTGTGCGCCAACGACTTCGACGTGGCCTGCCTCGACCTGGGGCTGCCGGACGGCGACGGCCTGGAGCTGCTGCGGCGGCTCGGGTCCGACCCGCACCTGCGCCGGCCCCGGCGGGTCCTCGTGCTCACCGCCCGCGACGCGGTCGACGACCGGGTGGCCGGGCTCGACTCCGGCGCCGACGACTACCTGGTCAAGCCGTTCAGCTTCGCCGAGCTCGCCGCCCGGCTGCGGGCCCTGGCGCGCCGCGCCGACGTGCGCGACGCCGTCCTGGAGGTCGGCGACCTGCGCCTGGACGCCGCCGCGCACCGGGCCTGGCGCGGCGGGACCGCGCTCGAACTGACCGCGAGGGAGTTCTCGATGCTCCGCTACTTCATGCACCACCCCGGCGAGACCCTGTCCACTGAGGACCTTCTGGAGCACGTGTGGGACGCGCAGGCCGACCCGTTCACCGCCTCGGTGCGGGTCATCCTCAGCCGCCTGCGCCGCAAGCTCGGCGAGCCCGGTCCCATCGCGACGGTGACCGGCGTCGGCTACCGGCTGGAGGCGAGGTGACCGTGTTCAAGTCGCTGCGCGTCCGCTTGGCGCTCACCGGGTTCCTCGCCAGCTACCTGCCGGTGGTCCTGGTCTTCGCGGTCACCGCGATCAACCAGGAGTCCTACGGCGAGGTCGGCGCCGACGGGGTCGAGCGCACCGTCTCCCGCACCGGGATCGTCCCCTCCGGCTGGGCGGTCCTCACGGTGGTCCTGCTCCTGCCGGCCACCGCCGCGCTCGCGTGGTGGTGGGCCGGCCGGGCGGTGCGGCCCTTCGCGCGGGTCCGCGCCGCCGCCGAGCGGATCGAGGGCACCGACCTCGGCCTGCGCGTCGGCAGCGCGCAGGGGACGACGGAGGCCGTCGCGCTCGCGGCCGCGTTCGACTCGATGCTCGACCGCCTCGAACGCTCGGCGGCGGTGCAGCGGCAGCTCATCGAGGAGGCCAGCCACGAGCTGCGCACGCCGCTCGCGGTGCTCATCACCGGCGCCGACGTGGTGCTCGCCCACCCCGAACCGGACCTTGAGCTGTACCGGGAGGGCCTGGAGCGCAGCCGCGGCGCCGCGCACCGGCTGCGCGACGTCGTGGACGAGCTGCTCGTGGACGCGCGCGGGCGGGCCCGCGTGATCGACCGCCGGCCGGTGGACCTGGCGGCGCTGGCGCGGGAGGTCGCCGCGGAGTTCGCGCCCGCGCCGGTGGTCGTGACCGGCGATGCGGCCGCGGATGCCGCGGTGGACGGCCCGAGCGTGCGGCGCGCGGTGGCGAACCTCGTCGGGAACGCCGTCAAGCACGCTCCAGAGGGGACGGACGTGGTGGTGGAGGTCGCCGCGGGCCCGGATGCGGTGTCGCTCACGGTGTCCGACGAGGGCCCGGGCATCCCCGAGGCCGACCGCGAGCGCGTGTTCGAGCGGTTCTGGCGCGGCGAGTCCGCGCCGGGCACCGGGCTCGGGCTGCCGATCGCGCGCCAGATCGCGCAGGCGCACGGCGGCGACGTCGCGCTCCTCGACGGGGGCGAAGGCTGCCGGTTCCGGCTCACGCTCCCCAAGGGGCGCTGAGGGAAGGAGGGGCCGGGGCCCGCGAGGGGCCCCGGCCGGGGGTGCGGTCGCGGGGCGTCACGGGCCGCCGTTGGCGGCGCGCTCCTGCTCCATCTGGCTGATCATGTTCTCGCCCTGGGCCGTCGAGTTCCCGGTGTACTTGACGGTCTTCATCTTGTCGATCGGGTTCTTCCAACTGTTCTTGAGCGGGTCGAGCGACTTCATGAGCGGCACGTTCGAGAAGTTCCGCGCGCTCTGGGCGCCGTCCATGATCTTGCCGCCGCCGCGCATGAGGCCCGTCGAGACGCCCTTGAGCATGTGGTCGGTGGCGCCGTCGAGGGCCTTCTTCAGGCCGGTCGACTCGGCGCCGAACTTGCGCAGGGACGCGACCCAGCGGCCGAGCTTCGACGTGAGCTGGCCGAGCTTGCCGACGAGGCTGGCGAAGACGGAGACGGCCTTGGAGACCACGCGCGCCACCGCGGCGGCCACGGTGGCGCCGAAGGTGAACCCGGCCGTGGCGAGCGCGGAGAGGATCCACAGGATCGCCTCGGCGATGAAGTTGGAGATGATCTCCAGGAACATGGTGCGGAAGATCGCGACGATGACGCCCGCGCCGGTGATGAGGTTCGCCGTCCACTTGGCGCCGTCGGCCGCGCCCGCGATGACCCCGCCGAAGGCCGCGGCGCTCTGGCGGTACGCGTCGGCGTCCGCGCCCTCCCAGTCGGTGGCGGTCTGGAGCTCGGCGTCCCAGGCAGTGGCCGCGTCGTGCAGCGCCATCGAGATGTTGTTCCAGGTCAGCGCCAGGCCCTCGATGGCGTTGGGGTTCCCGGCGAGCAGGTCGAGGGGTTCGCGCAGGAACGAGATGTGCTCGAACAGCCAGGAGACGCCGGCCTGCACGAGGTGCTTGAAGGGGTTGGAGACGAACGAGAGCACGTCGAGGCCGAGGGAGAACGTCGAGGAGGCGATGTCGCCGACGTCGACCTGGCCCTGGGTGATCGCGTTCCCGTAGGCCTGGCCGGCCTTGCTGATGCCGTAGAAGATCTTGGCGCTCTGCGGGAACGTCGTCGGGGTCTCGCCCTCGATGAGGGGGTTCGCGTTCACCGGTCGAGCTCCTTCTGGAGGGCGTCGAAGATCGCGGCGACCTCTTCGTCCACGGTCTGGTACTGCTGCGCGGTCGCCTGGAGCGCCATGGTGAACCCGGTGCCGAGGTCGTCGATCGAGTCGAGGGTCTCGGAGCCGTCGTCGAGGAACAGGTCGAGCGCGGGCGGGATCAGCTGCGCGAAGAAGATGCCGTAGGCGTTCACGTCGCCCAGGCGCACGGTCTTGGCCGCGTCGGCGGCCTGGACGACCGTCGGCATGGGGCCGTTGACGAGGCGCGAGGCGTGGTCGCGGAGCGTCTGGGGATCGACCTTGACCATCTAGGACTCCGTCCGGGGCGAGGTGAAGCCGGTGATGACGCTCATGGCCTCGGAGTCCTCGCCGAGGAGCGTGGACATGATCTCGGCGGTCTTGCGGCCGGACTCCTCCAGGGCCTGGTTGTAGACCTGGAGGACCAGGTCGGCGAGGCCGGTGCCGGAGAGGCCGCGCGCCTGGGGCGAGAAGCGCAGGCCGGTGAGGTTGCCTCCGGCGTTGACGGTGACGGTGACGAGCTCGTCCTCGTCGGCGAGCGTGACGGCGGAGTCGGCGAGGAGCTCCTCGGCGCGCCCGGCCCGCTCCTGGATGACGGCCACGCGGGACTCGAGGTCCTGCATGATCTCTTCTGGCGTGCGCACAATCGTCCTCCGTGGTGTTGCCGTTGGTGCAGATGTCAAGCTAGCCAACGAGAGTGAACCGGAGATGGCGCTGCCTTGAACGGGTGCCCTCAAGCAGGGCGCGCGATGGCCGCGAGCAGTTCGGGGCCGCTCCAGTCGCGCCGGCCCCCGGCCTCGGCCTCGTGCACGAGGGCGGTCAGGCGCTCGTTCACGGGCGCGGCGAGGCCGTGTTCGGCGGCGAGCGAAGCGATCTCGCCGTTCAGGTAGTCCACTTCGGTGGGACGACCGGACTCGAGGTCCTCCCAAGTGGAGGAGCGGGCGTGCGGGTCGATCGCGAGCATCCGGGCCGCGACCCGGACGAAGAGCGCGTCGGGCAGGCCCAGGAGGAGCGGCAGGAGCCGCGGCGCGACCCCGGCGGCCTTCGCCGGCTCGATCCCGGCGGCCTTGAACACCGCGAGGGCCTCGCGCTGCGCGGCGGCGAGGACGCGCCGGTAGGCCCGCTGCGACAGCTCGGTGCGCAGCGGCAGGCCCGAGAGGGCGTTCACGGCGTTGTTCAGGTTGAGGACGAGCTTCCCGGCCTGGACGCCAAGCAGGTCCTCGTGCAGCGCGAGCGGCAGGCCGGCGCGCTCGAACGCGCCCAGGTGCGGCTCCAGCCCCGGATGGGCCTGCACTTCGAGGCCGCCGGTCGTGCCGCGGTGGAAGCGGCCCTCGCCCTGGTGGACGACGTTGAAGGCGACCATGCCGGGGACGGCGTCGAGGCCGGCGGCCGCCAGCGCGCGGGCGTTCCGCAGCCCGTTCTGGAGGCTGACCACGGGCGTGCCGGGCCGCAGCCGGACCGCCAGCCGCGCCGCGGCCGCGGCGGTCGCGGCCGACTTCACCGTGACGAGCACGAGGTCGGCCCCGGACGCGGCGGCCGGATCGGTCTCGTACTGCGGGGCCGCCACGCGCGCGGCGGCGCCGTCGAGGCCGGTGACGACGAGCCCGTGCGCGCGCACCTCCGCGGCGATGCGCTCGCGCCCGACGAACACGACCTCGGCCCCGGCGGCCGCGAGCCGCCCGCCGACGTAGCAGCCGACGCTCCCGGCGCCGTATACGCAGATCATCCCCGGATGCTATCGCCGCGAACGGCTTCGGCGAAACCCAGGCGAATGTCCGCTTCGCCGCCCGGCCGCGCCGATTTCGTTGCGGCATCGACACCCGTCGTTCAAGATGGGGTCATGGGATGACACCCGAGGTCAGGTGCAATACTCCAGACATCCCTCGCGTTTTGTCCCGGTGCTTGAACAGGAGCGAACCCCGAATGCACGTCAACCGCAGAACCCTCCTCGGCGCCTCGGCCGCCGGGGCCGCGGCCGCCGTCACCGCCGCCGCGCCCGCGGAGGCCAAGGGCGCCAAGCGCTACAGCTTCACCGTGATGGGCACGACCGACCTCCACGGCAACGTCTTCAACTGGGACTACTTCAAGGACGCCGCCTACAGCGACGCCGCCGGCAACACCCGCGGCCTCGCCCGCGTCGCCACCCTCGTCAAGCAGGTCCGCGACGAGCGCGGCGCCGAGAACACCATCCTCATCGACGCCGGCGACACCATCCAGGGCACGCCCCTCGCCTACTACTACGCGCGCGTCGACCCCATCGCCGCCGAGGGCGGCCCCGTCCACCCCATGGCGCAGGCCATGAACGCCATGGAGTACGACGCCGTGGCCCTGGGCAACCACGAGTTCAACTACGGGCTCGACACCCTCGCCAAGTTCGACGCCCAGTGCGAGTTCCCCATCCTCGGCGCGAACGTCGTCGACGCCGAGACCGGCCGCCCGGCCTTCCCGCCCTACCACATGCAGCGCCTGCGCACCCCCTGCGGCAAGGACGTCAAGGTCGCGATCCTCGGCCTGTGCACGCCCGGCGTGACCATCTGGGACAAGGCGTACGTCGAGGGCGTCCTCGAGTTCCCCAGCCTCGAGTCCACCGCCGCGTACTGGGTGCCCGAGCTCAAGCGCCTCGGCGCCGACGTCGTGATCGTCTCGGCCCACTCGGGCACCTCCGGCACCTCCGCGTACGACACCTCCACCGGCCTCGGCGTCGAGAACGCCTCCAAGCTCGTCGCCGAGCAGGTCGCCGGCATCGACGCGATCCTGGTGGGCCACGCCCACATCGAGATCCCCGAGAGCCGCGTGGCCGGCCCCGACGGCCGCGAGGTCGTCCTCTCCGAGCCGCTGTGCTACGGCCAGCGCCTCACCCTCTTCGACTTCGACCTGGTCCTGGAGCGCGGCAAGTGGAAGGTCGAGTCCGTCTCGGCCTCGGTCCGCAACTCGAACACCGTCGAGGAGGACCCGCACATCACCGAGATCCTCGCCGATGAGCACCACGAGGTCGTCGCGTACGTCAACCAGGTCGTCGGCCAGGCCGCCATCGACCTCGACACCGCCGAGGCCCGCTACAAGGACGCGCCGATCATCGACCTCATCACCAAGGTCCAGGAGGACACGGTGAAGGCGGCGCTGGCCGGGACCGAGCACGCGGACCTGCCGGTGGTCTCGCAGGCGTCGCCGTTCTCCCGGACCTCGCTCATCCCGCAGGGCGACGTCAGGATCAAGGACCTCTCCGGCCTGTACATCTACGACAACACGCTGGTGGCGAAGCTGCTGACGGGCGCGCAGATCCGCGAGTACCTCGAGTATTCGGCGCAGTACTTCGTGCAGACCGCCGCGGGCGCGGCGGTGACCCCGGACGCGATCACGAACGCGGGCGGGCGCCCGGACTACAACTACGACTACGTCTCGGGCTTCACGTACGAGATCGACATCGCCAAGGCGCCGGGCTCGCGCATCGTGAACCTGAAGCACGCGGGCGCGGACGTGGACGACGCGCAGCGGTTCGTGTTCGCGGTCAACAACTACCGCGCGAACGGCGGCGGGAACTTCCCGCACGTGGCGGCCGCCGAGGAGCTGTGGAGCGAGTCGATCGAGATCCGCACCCGCATCATCGAGTGGGTGACCGCCAAGGGCGCGCTCGACCCGGCCGAGTTCGCCTCGGTCGACTGGGTGCTCACCCGCGACGGCGCGCCGGTGTTCTAGCGCGCTCCCGTGCGCAGGCGCCGCGGCCGAACGGCCGCGGCGCCTTCACGTTCCGGGCCGGGGCGTGGCAGTATTGCGTCCACCAGGCGAACTGACCGCCCGGCTAGCTGAGAATCCGAGATGCCAGGAGCGCACATGGACTTCCGGGAAGAGGCCGCCGCCATCGAAGGCGACCTGATCGCGCTGCGCCGCGAACTCCACCAGATCCCCGAGATCGGGCTCGACCTGCCCAAGACGCAGGCGGCCGTCCTCGCAGCGCTCGAGGGACTCCCGCTCGAGATCACGCTCGGGCAGAGCTCGACGGCCGTCACCGCCGTCCTCCGCGGCGGCAGGCCCGGCCCCGCGGTGCTGCTGCGCGGCGACATGGACGCCCTCCCGGTGACCGAGGAGAACGACGCCGACTACGTGTCCAGGCACGTGGGCACCATGCACGCCTGCGGGCACGACCTGCACACCGCCGGCCTCGTCGGCGCCGCGAAGCTGCTCGCGGCCCACCAGGCCGAGCTGCCCGGGGACGTGGTGTTCATGTTCCAGCCGGGCGAGGAGGGCTGGGACGGCGCCGGGCACATGATCGCCGAGGGCGTCCTGGAGGCGGCGGGCCGCAAGGTCGACGCGGCCTACGGGCTGCACGTCATCTCCGACATGGTGCCGCGCGGCGTGTTCACCACCAAGCCGGGCCCGATGATGGCCGCGTCCTCGGGCCTGTTCGTGACC
Organism: Glycomyces terrestris; assembly: GCF_003933745.1. GTDB lineage: Bacteria > Actinomycetota > Actinomycetes > Mycobacteriales > Micromonosporaceae > Glycomyces > Glycomyces terrestris. Next base: position 675,253 of record NZ_RSEB01000001.1, read on the forward strand.
GTGGTCGGCAAGGGCGGGCACGGCTCGCGCCCGCACACCACGCTCGACCCGATCCCGGTCGCGGCCGAGATCGTCACGGCCCTCCAGAACCTGATCACGCGCCGCTTCAGCGTGTTCGAGCCGATCGTGATCACCGTCGGCACCTTCCACGCCGGCACGCGGCACAACATCATCCCCGACAACGCCAAGTTCGAGGCGACGGTGCGCACCTTCTCGGAGGCGGCGCTCGCGCAGGTCGAGAACGAGTCGGTGCAGCTGGCCGAGAGCATCGCGGCCGCGCACGGGCTCACCGCCGAGGTGCGGTTCGACCGCGAATACCCGGCCACGGTGAACGACGCCGACGAGGCCGCGTTCGTGGCCGAGACCGTCAAGGACCTGTTCGGCGAGGACCGCTACGCGGAGATGCCCGAGCCGGTCATGGGCTCGGAGGACTTCTCGCGGGTCCTCGAGGCCGTCCCCGGCAGCTACATGTTCTACGGCGCCACCGTGAAGGACGACCCGAGCGAGGCGGCCTCGAACCACTCGCCGCGCGCGGCGTTCGACGACTCGGTGCTCGCCGACGGCGCGGCGCTCCTCGCAGAGCTGGCCGTGCGCCGCATGAACCGCGGCTGAAAGCGGCACAAGGCGGGGGGAGGCGGGCCGGGCCCGCCTCCCCTCGCCGTCTGCGCTAGTCGTCGAGGCGGGCGACGACGGCGTCCACGATGTCCTCGGGGGCGTCGGCCACGTCGACCACGATGCCGGCCTCGTCCGGCCCGAGCGGTTCGAGGGCCGCGAACTGGGAGTCGAGGAGCGCCGGCGGCATGAAGTGGCCGCTGCGGTGGGCCAGGCGCTCGGCGATGAGCTCGCGGGTGCCGTCGAGGTGGACGAAGCGCACGTCGGCGTCGGCCTCGCGCAGCAGGTCGCGGTAGGCGCGGCGCAGGGCCGAGCAGGTGACGACCGTGGACTTCCCGGCCGCGGCCTGCTCGCCGATCCAGTCGCGCAGCGTCCGCAGCCACGGCTCGCGGTCGGCGTCGGTGAGGGGCACGCCCGCGCGCATCTTGGCGACGTTGGCCTCCGGATGGAACTCGTCGCCCTCGGCGAACGGCCAGCCGAGCCGGCCCGCGAGCAGCTTCGCGACGGTGCTCTTGCCCGAGCCGGACACGCCCATGACCACCAGGCTGGTCGCCGCCATGGCCCCTCCTCATCGAAAGGTAGTACTTGAAGACCGGAAAGGTAACACCATTTCATGTCTCGGCGCCACCCGCTCCCGTTAGGATGCCGGAATGATCGAGCGGCGAAACCCGACGGGCCTCCACGACCCCGTGCTGGACGAGCTCGGGCTCGCGATCGCCTCCGGCGCCCTCCCCGAGGGCCGCGTGCTCACCCTCGACGGCATCCAGGAGCGCTTCGGCGTCTCCCGCACCGTCGCCCGCGAGGCCATGCGCGTCCTCGAATCGATGGGCATGGTCACCTCCCGGCGCCGCGTCGGCATCACCGTGCGGCCCATGGACGACTGGAACGTCTTCGACCCCAAGGTCATCTGGTGGCGCCTGGCCGGGCCCGGCCGCGACGCCCAGCTGCGCACCCTCACCGAGCTGCGCCTCGCCATCGAACCCCTCGCCGCCGGCGCGGCCGCCCGCGCCGCCACCGGGCCCGAGCGCGCCCGCCTCACCGCGCTCGCCGCCGAGCTGCGCCGCCTCGGCGAGGCCGCCGACCTCGCCGAGTTCATGGAGCGCGACGTCGAGTTCCACGAACTCCTCTTGCGCGCCAGCGGGAACGAGATGTTCGGCGCGCTCGCCGGCCCCGTCGCCGCCGTCCTGCGCGGGCGCACCCGGCTCGGCCTCATGCCCCATCAGCCCGTCCGAGCGGCCCTCGACCTGCACGAGGCCGTCGCCGCCGCCGTCGCCGCCGGGCGCGCGGCCGCCGCCGAGGAGGCCATGCGGGAGCTCCTCGCGGAAGTGCGCACCGCCACGCTTCCCGGCTGAGGTTTGCCGAAGATCATTTCGAGGCAACTATCAAGAACCCTGGGAGCGCCTTCAGGTCGGAAGGGGCGCAACCTGTTCGCTCTCCGAACACCCACGGCCACACGCGCGGCCTCCCACCCCAGGCCGCGCCAGGGGCCACACCACCGCGGGCCGGGGCGTGTTTGGGCCGCGACACGGCGTTTCGCCTGGTCTGAACAGAGAAGTACACGCAGTAACCGATTAGCATGAGCCCCAACACCACCACGGCTCACAAGGCCGCGACTCCACCCGCAGATCGGACGAGCCATGCCCGAGTTCGCACCCGTGCGATTGCCGCACTACGAAGGCCGTGAATCCGGCCCCCGCTCCCTCCTCGACGACGTCGCCGCCTGGGTCGGATCGGAGCCGATGGCGGCACTGCTGCGCCGCTACGGCGGCTCCCTCCCCGGGGCCGGCACCGCCACCGATCTCGCGTACCTCGAAGCGTTCTCCGCCGTCCACTGGGACTTCCGGGCCGGACGCGAGCGCCACGAGACCGCGCCGCAGCCGCTCGACCCCGAGCAGGAGCTCGCCGTCATCGAGGCGGCGATCGCGCTCGGCCTCGGCCCCGAGCTCAAGCCGCGGCTCGACCACTACACGCACGTCCTCGTCCTCGGCGGCCTCGTCGGCTCGTGCCTGTTCCGCACCCGCTTCGCCGCCGAGCTCCTCGCCTCCGGGATCACCGCCGACAACGTCACCGGCGTCGGCGGCTTCCGCCCGCTGAACGAGGCCGACCTCGAGTCCGCGGCCCTCTCGGGGCTCCACTGCGGCGCGTTCGAGGTCGACGCGATCGAAGCGAGCCTCAAACGCGCCTTCGGCATCGAGGGCGAACCGCGCGTCGACGCGGGCGGCGACCCGCACCGCGAGCCGGGCCGCTCGTGGAAGGTCGCGACCTACGACGCCGGGCCGGTGACCGTGCGCGCCGTCGCCGCGCCGTCCTCCATGCCCGACCGGCGCCGCGCCGACACCGTCGACACCTGCCGCTTCTGGGCCGACGAGGTCGCCGACCTCGCCCCCGGCGACAGCGTCCTGGTGGTGACCTCCGCGCCGTACACCGCGTTCCAGCACTGCGACGCGATCGCCCACATGGGACTCCCCTACGGCTGCGCGATCGACACCGTCGGCGTCGACCCGGCCGCGCTCCCCGAGCCGCACTTCCAGAAGCGCCACACCGCGAGCGGCTACCTCCAGGAGATCCGCTCCGCGATCCGCTCGATGCGCCGCCTCCAATACGCCGCGGCCACCGCCGAGGCCGAGCTCGCGGTGGAGTCGGCGGCCTTCTTAATGGACGAGGACGGACCCGCCTGAGCGCTCGCTTACCTCGCTGCCGATATAACTCTGATGTTCCCGGGGGCGGCCGACCCCGCGCGCCAGCAGGCGGGGTCGGCCGAGGAGGCCGGTCCTCAGATGAGGAACCGGGTGTACGCGGGCAGTGTGAGGAACGTCGGGTAGTCCTCGCCCAGCGCGCACTCGGTGAAGACCGACAGGGCGTCGTCGAAGCGGTCGCCGTCGAAGCGCTGGAGCGAGGCGAACTCGTCCTTGAGGAGCCGCTCGACCCACTCGCGGGTCACGGTGCGGCCCTCGTCGGTGGTCGACCCGGCGTTGATCCACTGCCAGATCTGCGAGCGCGAGATCTCGGCGGTGGCGGCGTCCTCCATGAGGTTGTCGATCGCCGCGGCCCCGACGCCGCGGAGCCACGACTCGATGTAGCGGACGCCCACCGCGAGGTTCTTGCGGATGCCGGCCTCGGTGATCGCCCCCGGCGTCGCGGCGACGTCCAGGAGCGCGGCGGCGTTCGGCACCACGTCCTCGCGCTGCCGGTCGAGCTGGTTCGGCAGGCCCCCGAGGGCCTCGTCGAACACGGCCATGGCGACCGGCACGAGATCGGGGTGGGCGACCCAGGAGCCGTCGAAGCCGTCGTCGGCCTCGCGGGTCTTGTCGGCCCGCACCTTCTCGAGCGCGACCGCGTTCGCCTCCGGGTCCTTGCGGGAGGGGATGAACGCGGCCATGCCGCCGATCGCGGAGGCGCTGCGCCGGTGGCAGGTGCGCACCAGCAGCTCGGTGTAGGCCCGCATGAACGGCGCGGTCATCGTGACCTGGTCGCGGTCGGGGAGCACGAAGCGCGGCCCCCGCTCGCGGAAGTTCTTGATGACCGAGAAGATGTAGTCCCAGCGCCCGGCGTTCAGGCCCGAGGAGTGGCGGCGCAGCTCGTAGAGGATCTCCTCCATCTCGAACGCGGCGGTGATCGTCTCGATGAGGACGGTGGCCCGGATCGTGCCGCGCGGGATGCCGAGGAGGTCCTGCGCGGTGTCGAACACGTCGTTCCACAGCCGCGCCTCGAGGTGCGACTCGAGCTTCGGCAGGTAGAAGTAGGGGCCGCGGCCCAGTTCGAGCAGCCGGCGCGCGTTGTGGAAGAAGTACAGGCCGAAGTCCACGAGGGACCCGGCGACGGGCAGGCCGTCGACGCGCAGGTGCAGCTCGGCGAGGTGCCAGCCGCGCGGCCGGACGATGATCGTCGGCAGGTCGGTGAGCGTCTCGCCCTTGAGCTTGTACTCCTTGCCCTGCTCGGAGGTGAAGTCGATGCGGCGCTCGATGGCGTCGCGCAGGTTCACCTGTGAGTCGATGACGTTGTGCCAGTTCGGCGCGGACGAGTCCTCGAGGTCGGCCATCCAGCACTTCGCGCCGGAGTTGAGGGCGTTGACCGTCATCTTCCGGTCGCACGGGCCGGTGATCTCGACGCGCCGGTCCTCCAGCCCGGGGGCGAGGGTGGCGACGCTCCAGGAGAAGTCGTCCCGCACGTCGGCGGTCTCGGGCAGGAAGCCGGGGTCGGCCCCGTTGGCGATCCGGATGCGGCGCTGCTGCCTGGCCTGGAGGATCTCCTGGCGGCGGGGCGCGAACTTCCGGTGCAGGGCGGCGACGAACGACAGCGCCTCGGGCGTGAGGATCTCGTCCTCGCGCTCGACGCGGGGCCCGTTGACCGTGATCCCCGGGTCGGTGCGGGTCTCTGATGCGATGACCACTGAAACACTCCTTGTGTGGCGGGGCGGGGCCGGGCCCCGCCCTGGCGGACTTGGTCGCTGGGCGGTTAGTGGAATTGTCCCGCCTCGGTGGACCCGGCGAGCGCGAGCGTCGCGGATGTCGGGTTCAGCGCGGACGTGACGAGGTCGAAGTAGCCGGTGCCGACCTCGCGCTGGTGCTTGGTCGCGGTGTACCCGCGCTCCTCGGAGGCGAACTCGCGCTCCTGGAGGTCCACGTAGGCGGTCATGCCTTCGCGGGCGTAGCCGTGGGCGAGGTCGAACATCGAGTGGTTGAGCGCGTGGAACCCGGCGAGGGTGATGAACTGGAACGTGAAGCCCATGGCCCCGAGCTCGCGCTGGAACTTGGCGATCGTGTCGTCGTCGAGGTGGCGCTTCCAGTTGAACGACGGCGAGCAGTTGTAGGCGAGCATCTGGTCGGGGTGCTCGGCCTTGATCGCCTCGGCGAACGTGCGCGCGGCCTCGAGGTCGGGCGTGCCGGTCTCCATCCACAGCAGGTCGGCGTAGGGCGCGTAGGCGAGGCCGCGGGCGATGCACGGCTCGATGCCGTTCTCGACCCGGTAGTAGCCCTCGGCGGTGCGGTCGCCGGTGAGGAAGCGGCGGTCGCGCTCGTCCACGTCGGAGGTGAGCAGGGTCGCGGCCTCGGCGTCGGTGCGGGCGACGATCACGGTCGGGACGTCCTCGACGTCGGCGGCGAGGCGCGCGGCGTTCAGCGTCCGGATGTGCTGGCTCGTCGGGATGAGGACCTTGCCGCCGAGGTGGCCGCACTTCTTCTCGGAGGCGAGCTGGTCCTCCCAGTGGACGCCCGCGGCGCCGGCGGCGATCATGCCCTTCATGAGCTCGAAGGCGTTCAGGGGCCCGCCGAAGCCGGCCTCGGCGTCGGCGACGATCGGCACCAGCCAGTCCTCGACGGACTGGACGCCCTCGGCGGCCTCGATCTGGTCGGCGCGCATGAGCGCGTTGTTGATGCGCCGCACCACCTGCGGGACCGAGTTCGCCGGGTACAGGGACTGGTCGGGGTAGGTCTGGCCGGCGAGGTTGGCGTCGGCGGCGACCTGCCAGCCGGAGAGGTAGATCGCGTGGAGCCCGGCCTTGACCTGCTCGACGGCCTGGCCGCCGGTCATCGCGCCGAGCGCGTGGACGTACCCGCCGCCGGCGGCGTCCTCGGTGAGCCGGGTCCAGAGGCGCTCCGCGCCGCGGCGGGCGAGGGTGTGCTCCTCGGTGACGCGGCCGCGCAGGCGCACCACGTCGGCGGCGCTGTAGTCGCGGACGGTGTTCGCCCAGCGCGGGTCCGAGGCCCACTCGGCGGAGAGGCGCTCGGCGGCGAGGTTCGCTTGAGGGTCGCGGTGCGTGTCGGACATCGTCGGCTCCGAGTGTCGGGACCGCCGCAGCGGTCGTTACTTGCAGGTAACTGAAATCTTTCCCGCTTCCGCACGCCTGCGGGGCGGTTCCCGGTGGAAAGAATCGCGTTTCTTCGCAATACTGGGGAAATGACGAACCTGCCGCCGCGCCCCGCCGACGTCCCGCACCGCCCGTGGGGCGCCGCGGAGGCCGCCGGGCTCACCGCCGACGACGTCGCGGTCGACCTCATCAGCCTCGGGAAGCAGATCCGGCACCTGCGCAAACAGCGGGAGATGAGCCTGGAGGACCTGGGCGCGGCCGTCGGCGCGGCGCCCTCGCAGCTGTCGCTGATCGAGAACGGCAAGAAGGAGCCGAAGCTCTCGATGCTGCGGGCGCTCGCGAAGGCGTTCGGCGTTTCTTCCGACGAGCTGCTGGGCGCGGAGCCGCCGAACCGGCGGGTGGCGCTGGAGATCGAGCTGGAGCGGGCGCAGCGCAGCGGGCAGTACCGGTCGCTCGGGCTGCCGTCGGTGAAGCCGTCGAGCCGCATCCCGACCGAGGCGCTCGAGGCCCTGGTGGGCCTGCACCGGGAGGTGGACCGCCAGATCAACCTGCACACGGCGACGCCGGAGGAGGCGCGGCGCGCGAACACGGAGCTGCGGCGGCGGATGCGCGACAAGGACAACTACTTCGCGGACATCGAGGCCGAGGCCCGCACCCTGCTGGGGAAGGTCGACTACGCGGGCGGGCCGCTCTCGCAGCACCAGATCGCGGACCTGGCCGCGCACCTGCGGTTCACGCTGCACCACGTCGACGACCTGCCGCACTCGACCCGCTCGGTGACGGACCTGAAGCACCGCCGGATCTACCTGACGCAGGTCGGCACCGGCTCGCACGACCCGCGCACGGTCCTGCTCCAGGCGCTGGCGAGCTACGTGCTCCAGCACGAGGTGCCGCGCACGTACCTGGAGTTCCTGGGGCAGCGGGTGTCCACGAACTACCTCGCGGCGGCGCTGCTCATCCCCGAGTCGAGCGCGGTGGCGTTCCTGCGGGGCGCGATGCAGGACAAGGAGATCGCGGTCGAGGACCTGCGCGACAACTTCGCGGTCTCGTACGAGGCGGCGGCGCACCGGTTCACGAACCTGGCGACGCACCACCTCGGGATCCGCACGCACTTCCAGAAGGTGCACAAGTCGGGGGTGATCTTCAAGGCGTACGAGAACGACGACGTGGCGTTCCCGGCGGACCCGACGGGCGCGATCGAGGGGCAGCCGATCTGCCGCTACTGGACGAGCCGGCAGGTGTTCGACGTGCCGGACAAGTTCAACGCGTTCAACCAGTACACGGACACGGCGACGGGCACGTACTGGTGCACGGCCCGCACCGAGCGCAGCGCCGACGGCCTGTTCTCGCTCTCGATCGGGGTGCCGTACGAGTCGGCGAAGTGGTTCCGCGGCAAGGAGACCAAGGCCCGCTCGGTGTCCCGCTGCCCCGAACCGGACTGCTGCCGCAACCCGCCGCGGGAGCTCTCGCGCGCCTGGGCCGGCAAGGTCTGGCCCACCGCCCGCGCCGCGAGCTCCCAGCTCGCGGCGATGCCCCTGGGCTCCTTCCCCGGCGTCGACGAGACCGAGGTCTACCAGTTCCTGGAACGCCACTCGAGGCGCTGACGATCCGCTTCCCGGAACGCCACTCGAGGCGCTAACGATCCGCCGGACCCGGCTTACGACCCCCGTCCGCACCGTCGTACCCCCGCGCCATTGTTGAACCAGGGGACCTCGCATTCCCCTCCGACCGACGTGCCCGCGAACCGCCGCCGGCCGCCCCGCCGACACCCCGCAGGCACTGTCGGACCCCCGAGGCAGGGTTGAGACCGGGGGCCCATCGATGTCCGATTTGCCGGGACCCTCCGTTCACGTTTCGCGTCACCAGCCCCTGCCCGCGGCTGCACGCTCGTGCACGTTCCGCCCCGGTTTCGCGCCGGGCGCGTCACGCGCCGCACCCGGCACACCGCACACCGCGGTCGGCCGGGACCGCGAAGCATCGAAGTCTTTGCAATCATGAGCGCCATGACACCGACGTTTGTCCTCATCCACGGCTCCAACGCCAACTCCTTCTCCTGGGCCCCGCTCCAGCGCGAGCTCGCGCTCCTCGGGCACCGCTCGCTCGCGGTCGACCTGCCGGGCCACGGCTTCGCCGCGGGCATCCCGGCGGCGTACCAGACCCAGGACGCGGCGGAGCTGGCCGTGGCGCCGTCGCACCTCGACGGCGTCGGCCTCCAGGCGAACGTCGACCACCTCATCGCGATCCTGGAGCGCGCCAGGGAGAACGGGCCGGTCATCGCCGTGGCCCACAGCCGCGGCGGCGTCACCCTCACCGCCGTCGCCAACCGCCGTCCCGACCTCTTCGACCGCCTCGTCTACGCCTCCGCCTGGTGCTGCGTCGAGCACACGCCCCTCGAGTACGTCGCCCGCCCCGAGAACGCCGGCAGCGTCCTCGACCAGGTCTTCGGCGTGGCCGCCGCGAACCCGGCCCGCCTCGGCGCGGTCCGCATGAACTGGCGCACCGCCGACCCCGCGCTCCTCAACGCCCTCAAGGAGTCGATGCTCGCCGACGGCACCGACGACGAGTTCCGCGTCTTCCTGAGCACCCTCACCCCTGACGAGAGCCTCGACGCCGGCGGCCCCGAGGACCGCGCGAACGCCGACACCTGGGGCCGCATCCCGCGCAGCTACGTGCGCCTCACGAAGGACACCTCGATCCCCATTGAGCTCCAGGACCTCTTCATCAAGGAGGCCGACGCCCTCACCCCCGGCAACCCGTTCGACGTCCACACCCTCGAATCCAGCCACGTCGGCATCCTCGTGCACCCCGAGCGCTTCGCCGCCGTCCTCGCGGGCCTCGCCTAGCGCCCGCAGCCCTGTCACGAGGCCCCGTCGCGAAGGCCCCGTCGCGAGGCCCCGTCGCGAAGGCCCCGTCGCGAGGCCCTGACGCTGGCACACCGCGTGCCAACTTTCCGGCCGGTCCGGCGCCGCAAAGGCCGCCGAACCGGCCGTTAAGTCTTCATAGGACTCCGGAGTCCCAGGTCAGCGCCGTGCCGTGGACCCATCGTCAGGGCGTCGCGACTCCATACTGAGGCGGCGATCCACCCTTCCCCAAGGAGTGCCCATGCGCCTCACCCTCCGAAGACTCCTCACCGCGGCGGCGGTCCTGCTCGCCGCCGCGGCCCTCACGCTCGTCCCCGCCGCACCGGCGCAGGCCAAGTTCGGCCTGCTCTTCGTCTGCGACGAGGACCCCGACACCGGCCTGCTGTACAACTGCCACTGGGTCCCGGTCCCCGAACTCGGTCCGAAGTGGCCGCCGGACGGCTGCCCCGAATGCGGCGTCCTCATCGACTTCTGGAAGTTCGACATCGACCCGGTCGCCCACGAGAAGTTCAACGACCTCCTCCGGCAGGGCGTGGACGCCCTCGCCCGGTCCCACCTCACCGACGACGCGAAGCTCGCCGACCAGCTCCGCGCGGACGCCCTCGCGCACTTCCGCGACGCCGCCGCGGCAGTCGAGAAGTACCCGATCGCGTTGTCGCACAGCGGTTTGTGGGACGACAAGAACCAGAAGCCCGTCCCGGACCCCAGCCCGCAGCCGTGGATCGCCGACGCCGGAGCGGAGCTCGCCGCCGGCATCGGCATCCTCCAAGCGGACCTGTGGGACCCCCAGCCCGACCCGCCCGGCGACGCCGCCATGCGGCACTTCGACAAGGCGTACCAGCACCTCTCCGACCTCGCGGCGCAATGATGGAGGCCACGACCATGAAGCACCCTGTCCGATACGCCAAGACGCTCGTCGCGGCCCTCGTCCTCGCCCTCTCGGCGGTCTTCCTCGTCCAGGCGCCGGCCCAGGCCGGCGGCGGGACCTTCACCTACTGCTTCTGGGTCCAGGACGACAAGGGCGTCTGGCAGCAGGTCTGCCCGACGATCGAGGTCCCGGTCGCGGGACCGCGCTACTGGTGGCCCCCGGAGTGCTGGGTGTGCCTGCCGCTCTTCCGCTTCGAGGACCACGCCGTGAACCCGGCCGACCGCGCGGACTTCTACGGGCAGCTCGGGCAGGGCCAAGTCCTCCTCGCCCAGGCGGGCCTCACGAAGGACGAGAAGCTCGCCGACCGGCTCCGGGCCGAGGCCGCCGACGCGTTCTACGCGGCCGCGAAGCTCATCGGCAAGGGCGGCGAGGTCACGTTCAAGGAGTTCGCCTGGATCGACCCGGAGAGCGGCAAGCTCTACGGCAGTCCGCTGCCCGAGCCGCCGACGATCGCCGCGAAGGCGATGGCGGAGGGCCTGCGGTACATGCAGCAAGCGGCCCTCGATCCGCAGCCCGTCCCCTGGATCGAAGCGGCCATGAAGGAGTTCGAGCACGCGAACACCGTGCTCACCGAGTTCGCGGCCACCTGACCCGGCCCCGACCCGCCGCGGGCCGGCCCCGACCTGCCCGCGGCACCGGCGGTCCCCTGCGCCTCGGGGACCGCGGCCGGGCCGGGGGCATCGACACCCCCGGCCCGGTCTCGATCCCAGTCGCGCCGACCGGTTCGCACCCGCGCCGAATCGGAATCGGTAGACGATCACACATCCAATGTGGCTCCGCAGCCATTCATCCGCTCCGCGATCCGCGGTTGACTGAAGGCATGAGCGAACACATTGCGAACGACACCATCCTCGTCACCGGCGCCACCGGCAAAGTCGGCCGCCGCCTGGTCGAGATCCTGCGCGACGCGGGCCGGGAGGTCCGGGCGGTCTCCCGCAGCACCGAGATCCCCTTCGACTGGACCGACAGCTCCACTTGGGACAAGGCGCTGGAGGGCGTCACCGCCGTCTACATCATCGCGCCGGACCACCCGTTCCCCGCCGAGGAGTTCGCCGCGGCCGCCGCGAAGGCGGGCGTGCGGCGACTGGTCGCCCAGTCGGGCCGCCGCGTCCAGGACCTCGCCGCAGCGGCCGGGGTCGGGCCCGAGGCGATCGGCATGTACGCCGCCCAGGCCGCGGTGCAGGGTTCCGGCATCGAGTGGACCGTCTTGCAGCCCAACAACTTCAATGAGAACTTCAGCGAAGGCGACTACCTGCCGGGCATCCTGGCCGGCGAGATCGCGCTGCCGCTCGCCGACACCACTGAGCCGCTGATCGCCGTCGCCGACATTGCGGCCGTCGCGGCGGCCGTGCTCACCGAGGACGGCCACCACGGCCAGGTCTACGAGCTCACCGGCCCCGAGTCGCTGACGATGGGCGAGGCCGCCGCGGCCATCGCCGCCGCGTCCGGGAAGACCGTCGTCTACCGGGCCGAGACCCCGGAGGAGCACGACGCCGCGCTGCGCGCCGCCCAGCTGCCCGAGGAGCTCGTCGGGTTCCTGAACCTCATGTACCAGTTCATGCGCGAGGGCAACATGTCCCCGACCACCGACAACGTCGAGCGCATCCTCGGCCGCGCCCCGATCGCGTTCGCCGACTGGGCATTCGACGCCGCGAAGGCGGGCGCCTGGACGCAGGCGTAGGGCTCGGGCCGGCACAGGTGCCGGCGCGCGGTCTTGAGACGCGCGAGCGGTCTAGAAACGCGAGAGCGGGCGTCGGGGCGAGGCCCCGACGCCCGCTTTCAGTCGCAGGTCGCGCCGATCAGTTGTCGCTGCTGCAATAGGCCAGGTAGACCTGCGGCAGGATCGCGTCGCCGCCGGTGACCGGGGTGGCGTAGTAGTCCGAGTTCGGGCAGCCGTCCAGGGCGGTCTGGTAGTCGAACTCGAGCTCGTCGATCGGCGGGTCGTAGGTCTCGATCGCGTCGACCACGTACAGCGCCAAGGAGTTCGAGCAGTCGAAGGTGCGCAGGGTGGAGCCGTCGGTGCAGTCGCCGACGTCGGGCGTGACCGGGCGGCCGCCTTCGGCGTCCTCCTTGTCGATCGCCTCGATGCAGTAGAGGTAGTCGACCGGGCCGCCGATGCCTTCGATGGACTCGGTGTAGATGACCTGGTAGTTCAGCCAGAGCTCGCCCGGGGTCCAGCCCAGGTACTCCGATCCGCAGACCGTCGAGACGACCGAGACGTCCTCCAGGTCGCCCATGATGGTGACCGCGGCGCCCGAGTCGTCGGAGACCTTGGTGATGGTCCAGAACGCGGTCGGGTCGTCGCAGGGCACGACGAGGTCCTCGACGTTGACGACCGAGTCGGTGAGGCAGTCCCCGACCTCGGCCGCCTCGGCCTGCTCCGCGGCCTCTTCGGAGAGGGTGGAGGTGTCGGTGGTGTCGGTGGCGGCGTCGGTGACCGGGTCGTTCGCGGAGTCGTTCGAGTCGGAGCCGTTGGCCAGGACCCTGACCACGACGATGATGATGCCGATGACCAGCGCGCCGACACCGCCGAGGATCTTGGCGAGCAGGCCGTTGCCACCGCCGCCGGAGGGCGGCGGGATCGGCGGTGCGCCGTAGGGGGCCCCGGGCGGGGGCGGGAAGCCGGGCTGCTGCGGCTGGCCGTATGCGCCGGTCTGGGGCGGGATGCTGCCGTCACCGGGCGGCGGACCGTACGCCCCGGGCTGCGGCGGGACGCTGTAGCCGCCGGGCTGGCCGGGCGCGCCGAACCCGGGCTGGGCCGGCTGGCCGAACGGCGGCTGCGACGGCTGACCGGGGGCGGGCGCCTGATTCGGGTCGTACGGGTTGGGCGGAGGATAGGTCACTGGTTTTCTCCGAAGGACGGGGCGAGGGGCGGGGCGGGTGTGCGCTTGGGATCTTATTGGCCCCTCGCAAGTGGTCCGCAACACGACCGACTCGAACGGCCTCCCCACCTGCGCCCGCTCGATCCGGCCCAGTCCGGACCGGGTGGGTCCGGTTCGGCTTGGCGTGGCTCAGCCCGGTCCGGCTTGGCCCGGTCGGCTTGGCCCGGCTTGACCCGGCCGGCTCGGTTCGGCTACCTACCTACCCCACCCACCCGGGAGTCTGCCGCGATCCTCGCTCGCGGGTCCGACAGAAACCGCACCCGCGAGCGCCCGCGTCACCCGAAAGAGGACTCTTATGCCTGCCGACCCGCGGCCAGCTCCGGGTAGAGCACGCTCGGGTCGGCGTGCAGGATCGCCTTGAGCTCCAGCGAGACCTGGTCGGCGAGGACCTCCAGCGCGCCCGACTCGATGCCGTCCAGTCCCGCCCGCGCGATGTCGGCGGGGTCGGCCTTCTCGGCCGGGATGTCCTTGAGCATGTCGGTGTCGATGCCGCCGACGTGCAGCCCGGTCACCTGCGTCCCCTGCGCCGCGAGTTCGAGCCGCGCCCCGTTGGTGAGGCTCCACGACGCGGCCTTGGCCGCGGAGTACGCGTGGCCCATCCCCGCCGAGCGCCACGACAGCACCGACAGGATGTTCAGGATCGCGCCGCCGCCGTTGGCGCCGAGCACGGGTGCAAAGGCGCGCACCATGTTCAAGGTCCCGAAGAAGTTGGTCTCCATCTCGCGCCGGATGGCGTCCTCGGAGCCGTCGACGAGGTTCACGAAGGTCGCGATGCCGGCGTTGTTGACGAGGAGGGTCGCGTCGGAGGCGGTCTTCGCGGCCGCCGCGACCGACGCCGGGTCGGTGATGTCGAGCTGCACGGGCTCGACCCCGGGCAGGTCGACCGTCTCGATCCGGCGCGCGCCGGCATAGACCTTGGCCGCGCCGCGTTCTAGGAGTTGCCGCGCGAAATGGCGGCCCAGGCCGCGGTTGGCGCCGGTGACGATTGCGATTGATCCTTGGATTTCCATGTGGTCGAAGCTAAGACCTCACGCCGGCGTCAGGGGCAAGCGAGCGTGGCTGACGCCACACGAATCGAGGAGGACGCGGATGCGCATCGGAGAGCTGGCCGAAGCGACCGGCGCGACCGTACGCGCGCTCAGGTACTACGAGGAGCAGGGCCTCCTGCACGCCGAGCGCTCCCCGAGCGGCCAGCGCGTCTACTCCCCCGACGCGGTCGAGCAGGTCCGCTGGGTGCGCATGCTGCTCGCGAACGGCCTCCCGAGCCGGGCGATCGCGAAGCTGCGGCGGTGCCGGAGCGCCGACGAGGTGACGCCCGAGCAGCGGGCGGTGATCCGCGAGGAGCACGCCCGCATCGAGGCCGAGTACCGCCGGGTCGCCGCCACGAAGGACCGCTTCGAAGCGATGCTCTCGTTCATCGGGGACGACCCGGGCAGGGCCGGGTAGCGCCTCCGGGTCGGGCGGGTCCGTGGCGCGGTCGACGTCTGCCGCGGCGGGGCCGGCGACCGCGAGCCGGCGGCGGTCAGGCCTTGACGGCCTCGAAGTTCCAGGTCGATGCGTTCGCGGCGAGTGCCGCCGTCTCGTCGTAGTCGCCGTAGACGGCCGCGTCGGTGAATCCGGCTTCGCGGAGCAGGTGGCGGAACTCCTGGACGCCGAAGCAGAGCATGCCGCTGTTCTGGAGCTGGGTGTCGACGAGCCGGCCGTCGCGCCACAGCTCGTAGCGCAGCCACCGCACGACGCGCTGGGCGACCTCGTCGAGGTCGATGTGCATGGTCTGGAGGGTGAGCAGCTCGGATTCGCCGTCCTGCCAGTGCCTGAGGCCGCCGGGTCCGGTGAGCAGCCGCGGCGGCGGCACGTCGACGAAGAGGCGCCCACCGGGCCGGAGGCTCTCGTGCATGCGGCGCAGTGCCCGCACGGTCGCGGCGCGGTCGGGCAGCAGGATGATCGATCCGGTCGGTACCAGGATCGCTTCGTACGCACCGGGTTTCGCGTATTCGGTCATGTCGGCCGTGAACACGCGGGCTTCGAGCCCGGCCGCTGCGAGGTTGGCGCGGCAGATGCGGAGCATGTGCTCGGAGGTGTCGAATCCGGTGACGCGCAGGCCTTGCTGGAGGAGGGGCACGAGCATGCGCCCGGTCCCGACGGCCGGTTCTAGGATCTCGCCGGTGATGCCCGCGAGGCGGCGCGTGTAGAACTCGACGTCGCCGTTGAGCGACCTCCCAACGGGTTTGTCGAGTTCGTAGACGCGGGCGGAGAGCTCCCCGTAGCCCCAGTCGCTGCTGCGCGCGCTTCCCGTCACAGGGGCTCCCGTCTCATCGTGGTGGAGGTGAGCGTAGGGCGGAAGCGGCTGCGCCGCAAACGCTTTACGGCCTCCACGCCGAACTCGGAACCGAGGGGGGCGGACGGGCGGGCCGGGCGCGGGCGGGGCGGCCGGGCGGAGTCGGGCGCTGCTGCGGGGCGGTGTCGGGCCGGTGCGGATACTGGCGGTATGCGTGCTGGCCGCCTGGTGTCGATGATGCTGCTGCTCCAACAGCGCGGGCGGATGACCGCCGACGCGCTCGCGGCGGAGCTCGGCGTGTCCGTGCGGACCGTCTATCGCGACGCCGAAGCCCTTGCGGCTGCGGGCATCCCGATCTACGGGGAGAGCGGACGCGAGGGCGGGTACCGGCTCGTCGAGGGCTACCGGACGCGGCTGACCGGGGTGACCGAGGGCGAGGCGGAGGCGCTCGCGCTCACGGGCGTGCCGCAGGCCGCGACCGACCTGGGGCTCCAGACCGAGCTGGCGGCGCTGGAGCTCAAGCTCTCGGCGGCGCTGTCGCCGCAGCAGCGGGACCGGGCCGAGCGGGCGCGGGCGCTGTTCCACCTCGACGTCGTGGCGTGGTTCCAGCGGTCGGAGCCGGTGCCGCTCCTGGCGCTGGTGGCGAACGCGGCGTGGGAGCAGCGCGCGATCCGGGTCCGATACTGGCGGTGGAAGGAGCCGCGCGAGGTCGAACGCGACCTGCGCCCGCTGGGCCTGGTGCTCAAGGGCGGCCGCTGGTATCTGGCGGCCTCGCAGGGGGAGGGCCCGGTGCTGCCGTACAAGGTCGCGAACCTGCTCGCGGCGGCCAAGACGGAGGAGGTGTTCGAGCGGCCCGACGGTTTCGACCTCGCGGCCTGGTGGGCCGAGAACCTCGACGCCTTCGACGCGGGCCGCTACCGCGGCGAGGCCGTGGTCCGCTTCTCCCCCGAGGCCGTCGAACGCGCCCCGGACCAGCTCGACGCCGACATCGTCGCCGCCATCGCCAAGGCCGACCGCGACGAGCACGGCTGGGCCGTCGCCACGATCCCCATCGAGACCGAATGGAACGCCTCGGGAGAGCTCATGAAGCTCGCCGGCGTCGAGGTCGTCGAGCCGCTCTCCTTGCGCGCCATGATGCGCCAACGCGCCCGAGCCGTCCTCGACCTCCACGCCTGAGTCAGGCTCCGGTCCGGGTGACGCGCCCGATCTCGGGGACCGGAGCCGCCGCGGTCATCCTGCCGCGCAGGCTCAATGCCGTCGCAGCGGTCGCCAGGGCGCAGAAGGCGCCCAGGACGTAGAAGCCGTAGCGGATGTGGGTGGCGTCGGCGACTGCCGCGACCAGGATCGTCATCGCCGCGCTCAGGCCCAGGCCGGCCGCGTTGACGGCGCCGAAGAGGCGGCCGGCGCGGCGTTCGGGGACCGAGCGGAGGAGGATCGAGCGCATCCCGACCCGCGAGAGCCCGACCATGAACGCCGCGGGCGGGACCGCGATCAGCAGCACCGCCAGGTGCAGCGGCAGCACGAACGACATCAGCGCGCACCCGATCCCGCCGGCCACCGCCGTGCGGAACTCGCCGAAGCGGGCGCTCACCCGCGGGTACAGCGCGGCCGCCACGCAGAACCCGAGGCCCGCCAGCGCGTCGACGATCCCGTACACGCCCGCGCCGCGGTCGAAGGCGTCGTAGACCAGGACGATCAGGGTCGTGTTGCTGACCATGATCATCGTCTGGCCGCAGGCGTAGAGCAGGCCGAGGCGCGCCAGCGGCGCGCCGGCCGCGCCGTCGGTCTCGGCCGCGTGCGCGGCGGTCTCGGGGCGGGCGGGGGCTTTCCGCATGGCCCACAAGGCGACCGCGGAGGCGAGGAACGTGACCCCGTTGAACAGGAACAGGGGCGTGGTGCCGACGTAGTGGATGAGAATGCCGCCCGCGGCGGCCGACAGGAGCAGGCCGAGCTGCATCGCCATCTCGTAGTGGGCGCTGAAGCGGGCCGTGCGCGAGGGGTGCACGCGCTCCTTGATGAGGGCGTTGCTCGCGGGCATGAACATGGCCGACAGGAGCGAGAGGGCGAACGCGGTCCCGTACGCGACCGGGCCGGGGTCGCCGCCGGTGAGGATCCAGACGGGGAGGAACGCGGCGGCCGCGGCGCTGGCGAGGTCGGCGGTGAGGCAGAGGGTGCGGCGGTCGAAGCGGTCGGCGACCGTGCCGAACCACAGGGACAGGAGCGCGGGCGGGACGGAGACGAGGATGTAGAGCCAGCCGACCGCGAGCGCGCTGTTCCCGGTGGTGAACACCAGGACGGCGGCGGCGACGAGCTGGAAGCCGTTGCCGAGGCTGGTGATGAACGTGGCGGGCAGGAGGAGGCGTTCGGCCCGGTCGGCGGGCGGGACGGCGGGAAGCGGGCGCTTCGCCGTCGGCGCGGTGATGGTCATGCGGGAAAGCATGCGGCAGGTTCACTGACAAAACGCGTCAGTGAACGTCAGTAAGCTGGATCACAGACGACGAGGGCCGGGCCGCGTTCGGCGGTCCGGCCCTCGTCGGGACGTGCTAGTCGGCGGCGAGTTTGGCCCAGCGCTCGGCCTTGGGCCACTTGACGTTCGTGACCCAGCCGGCGCGTTCGAGGAGCCAGATGACGCGGGCCGAGGTGTCGATCTGGCCGCGCTTGACGCCGTGGCGGGCGCAGGACTGGTCGGCGTGGTGGGAGTTGTGCCAGGACTCGCCGCCCGAGAGCAGCGCGAGGGGCCAGAAGTTCGCGGCCCGGTCGCGGCTCTTGAAGGGCCGCTCGCCGATCATGTGGCAGATCGAGTTGGTGGACCAGGTGGCGTGGTGGAGCGCCGAGACGCGCACCAGGCTGGCCCAGAAGAACGCGGTGAGCGCGCCGGCCCAGGACATCGTGATGAGGCCGCCGAGGATCGCCGGGGCCAGGAACGTGATGATCGTCCACAGCCAGAACAGCTTGTCGATGAGGACGATGTCGCGGTCCTTGACCAGGTCCGGGGCGAAGCGCTCCTCGTTCGTGGTGTTGCGCGGCTCGAACATCCAGCCCATGTGGGCGTGCCAGAAGCCCTTGGTGAGCGCCCAGGCGGAGGTGCCGAAGAGCCACGGCGAGTGCGGGTCGCCCTCCTTGTCGGAGAAGGCGTGGTGGCGGCGGTGGTCGGCGACCCAGGTGATGATGGGGCCCTGGACGGCCATGCTGCCGAGGATCGCGAGCGCGATCTTGACGGGCCGGTTCGGCTTGAACGAGCCGTGCGTGAAGAGCCGGTGGTAGCCGACGGTGATGCCGTGCAGGGTGAGCAGGTAGAACCCGACGGTCAGCGCCACGTCGGTCCACGACAGCAGCCCGGTGTTCCAGGCGAACGGCACGGCGGCCGCGAGCGCGGCCATCGGCACGAGCAGGAAGAGGTAGACGAGGGACTGCCGCCCGGCGTCGCGTGGTTCGCCGAAGATCGGCTTGGGGGCGGCTTTGGGGGCCGCGGGGGTCGGGCCGGTGTGGGTCAGTGTCGCCATAGCGTCCTCGCTTCCGCATCGTTGACGATTCCATCGTCGTCCGATCCGGACGGGAACGCAGTGGGGCAGATCAGTGCTTTTCGGGCGGGGAGAGTCCACCGCCGGGGTGGGCGTACCCCTACCGTCGGGCCGTCCGTCCGGCCCCGAGCGGACGCCGAGCGCGCTGGCCCCGCACTCCACGGCTGGCCCACCGCCGCGGGTCCCGTGCGGCGGCCGCGGGCGCCGCACGGGGCGGGAGGGCCGGGGCCGGCCTTCCCGCCCGCTGGACGCTAGGCGCCCACGTAGTCGGCGAGGTGCTTGCCCGTGAGGGTGTCCCTGCGCTTGACGAGTTCCGCCGGGGTGCCTTCGAAGACGATCCGGCCGCCGTCGTGGCCGGCGCCGGGGCCGAGGTCGATGATCCAGTCGGCGTGGGCCATGACGGCCTGGTGGTGCTCGATGACGATCACGGACTTGCCGGACTCGACGAGGCGGTCGAGGAGCCCGAGGAGGTTCTCGACGTCG
Source organism: Glycomyces terrestris (assembly GCF_003933745.1). GTDB lineage: Bacteria > Actinomycetota > Actinomycetes > Mycobacteriales > Micromonosporaceae > Glycomyces > Glycomyces terrestris. Next base: position 694,624 of record NZ_RSEB01000001.1, read on the forward strand.
GCCAGGTGGAGGCCGGTGGTCGGCTCGTCGAGGATGAACACGCCGCCCTTGTCGCCCAGGTGGGTGGCGAGCTTGAGGCGCTGGCGCTCGCCGCCGGAGAGGGTGGTGAGCGGCTGCCCGATCTTGATGTAGCCGAGGCCGACGTCGTGGAGGCGCTGCGCGATCTTGTGCGCGGCGGGGATCTTCGACTCGCCGTCGGCGAAGTACGCCTCGGCCTGGGCCACGGACATGCCGAGGACTTCGCTGATGTCCTTGCCGCCGAGCTTGTACTCGAGGACCGCGGCCTGGAACCGCTTCCCTTCGCAGTCCTCGCAGGTGGTCGACACGGAGGCCATGATGCCGAGGTCCATGTAGACGACGCCGGCGCCGTTGCAGGTGGGGCACGCGCCCTCGGAGTTGGCGCTGAACAGGGCCGGCTTGACGCCGTTGGCCTTCGCGAATGCCTTGCGGATCGGTTCGAGCAGGCCCGTGTAGGTCGCCGGGTTGGACCGGCGCGAGCCCTTGATGGCGCCCTGGTCGATCGCGACCACGCCCTCCTGGCCGGCGACCGAGCCGTGGATGAGCGAGGACTTGCCGGACCCGGCGACGCCGGTGACGACGGTGAGGACGCCGAGGGGGATGTCGACGTCGACGTCCTGGAGGTTGTTGTCGTTCGCGCCGCGCACGGCGAGCTTTCCGGTGGGTTCGCGGACCGCGTCCTTGAGCCGGGCGCGGTCGTCGAGGTGGCGGCCGGTGAGGGTGCCGGACTTGCGCAGGCCCTCGACGGTGCCCTCGAACTGGACGGTGCCGCCGTCGGTGCCCGCGCCGGGGCCGAGGTCGACCACGTGGTCGGCGATGGCGATCGCCTCGGGCTTGTGCTCGACGACGAGGACGGTGTTGCCCTTGTCGCGCAGCTGGAGCAGGAGGTTGTTCATCCGCTCGATGTCGTGCGGGTGGAGGCCCACGGTGGGCTCGTCGAAGACGTACGTGACGTCGGTGAGCGAGGAGCCGAGGTGGCGGATCATCTTGGTGCGCTGGGCCTCGCCGCCCGAGAGGGTGCCGGAGGGCCGGTCGAGCGAGAGGTAGCCCAGGCCGATCTCCACGAAGGACGCGAGGAGCTCCCGCAGGGACTTCAGGAGCGGCTCGACCGAGGCGTCCTCGATGCCGGCGACCCATTCGGCGAGGTCGGAGATCTGCATCTTGCACGCGTCGGCGATCGAGACGCCCTTGATCTTGGAGGAGCGGGCCTCCGGGCCGAGGCGGGTGCCCTCGCATTCGGGGCAGGTCTGGAAGGTGACGGCCCGCTCCACGAACGCGCGGATGTGCGGCTGCATCGCCTCGACGTCCTTGGACAGCATCGACTTCTGGATCTTGGGGATGAGGCCCTCGAACGTGACGTTGATGCCCTCGGCCTTGATCTTGGTGGGCTCCTTGTAGAGCAGGTCGTGGAGCTCGCGCTTGCCGTACCGCTTGATCGGCTTGTCGGGGTCGAAGAAGCCCGAGGCGCGGTAGATCCGCCCGTACCAGCCGTCCATGCTGTACCCGGGGATGAGGATCGCGCCCTCGTTCAGGGACTTCTCGCCGTCGTAGAGCGCGGTCAGGTCGAAGTCGTTGACCGAGCCGACGCCCTCGCAGCGGGCGCACATGCCGCCGAGCCGGTTGAACGTGGCCTTCTCGGCGATGGTCTTGCCGCCGCGCTCGACCGTGATCGCGCCGGAGGCCGACACGGAGGGGACGTTGAACGAGAACGCGCCGGGCCCGCCGATGTGCGGGTCGCCCAGGCGGCTGAACAGGATGCGCAGGAGCGCGTTCGCGTCGGTGACGGTGCCGACGGTGGAGCGGATGTTCGCGCCCATGCGCTCCTGGTCGACGATGATCGCGGTGGTGAGCCCGTCGAGGACGTCGACGTCGGGCCGCGCCAGGGTCGGCATGAAGCCCTGCACGAACGCCGAGTACGTCTCGTTGATGAGCCGCTGCGACTCGGCCGCGATCGTGGCGAACACGAGCGAGCTCTTGCCCGAGCCGGAGACGCCGGTGAACGCGGTGAGGCGGCGCTTGGGGAGGTCGACGCTGACGTCCTTCAGGTTGTTCTCGCGGGCGCCCTGCACCCGGATGAGGTCGTGCGCGTCGGCCGGATTGGGTGTGTTCTTGCTGGTGGCCATGGTGGTGAGGTCTCCATCTGGTTCCGGGGCCGGGACGGCCCGCCGCCGAGACTACCGGCGGCGGGCGACAGTCGCGCAGGGCTTACGGTTCGGCGCGTCCTACTTACGAGGCTGGTTGAACCGGAGCATGTTGCCCGCGGGGTCGCGGAACGCGCAGTCGCGGACGCCGTACGGCTGGTCCATCGGCTCCTGGAGGACGTCGGCGCCCGCGGAGCTGATCCGCTCGAACGTCGCGTCCACGTCGTCGGTCTCGAAGATGACGCCGCGCAGCAGGCCCTTGGCGAGGAACTCGTTCATGGCCTGCCGGTCGGCCTCCGACGCGTTCGGGTCGGCGAGCGGCGGTTCGAGGACGATGTTCACGTCCGGCTGGTCCGGGGAGCCGACGGTGACCCACCGCATCCCCTCGAAGCCGACGTCGTTGCGGACCTCCATGCCCAGGACGTCACGGTAGAAGGCGATGGCCTTGTCGTGGTCGTCGACGGCGATGAAGCACTGGGAAAGGTTGATGCTCATGCGACCAACTTACGAGGCCCCGGAGGGCTTCGCTTCTCGATTCCTGACCGGTCTCGTGTACGCCTTCGCGATGCACGCCGGGATCGACGCCCCGTCGCCGTGGTCGCGGGCCCGGTACGCGCTCGGCGACTCCCCCACCAGCTCGGTGAACCGCGTCGAGAACGTCCCCAGCGAGGTGCAGCCCACCGCGAAGCACACCTCGGTCACCGACAGGTCGCCGCGCCTGAGCAGCGCCTTCGCCCGCTCGATGCGGCGGGTCATGAGATAGGAGTACGGCGTCTCGCCGTACGCGGCCCGGAAGCTCCGCGAGAAGTGCCCCGACGACATGAGCGCGGCCTTCGCGAGCGCCGGCACGTCCAGCGGCTTCGCGTAGTCGCGGTCCATCATGTCGCGGGCCCGGCGCAGCCGGACGAGGTCCTCCAGTTCCACGCCCCAACGATCGCACAGGCCCCCGACGCCGCGCCAGGCGCTAGTTCCCTTCGAGGTAGGCGAGGACGGCGAGCACGCGGCGGTTGTCGTCCTCGGACTGGCCCAGGCCGAGCTTGCGGAACACGTTCGCCGAGTGCTTGCCCACGGCCTTCTCGGTGACGAACAGGGACGCGGCGATCGCGGCGTTCGTGCGGCCCTCGGCCATGAGCCCCAGGACCTCCAGCTCGCGCGGGGTGAGCGCGTCGAGGCGGTTCTGCTGCTTGCCGAGGAGCCGGGCGACGACCTCGGGGTCCATGGCGGTGCCCCCGGCGGCGACGCGGCGGAGCGCCTCGATGAACTCGCCGACGTTCGAGACGCGGTCCTTGAGCAGGTAGCCGACGCCGCCGCGGCGGTCGCCGAGGAGTTCGCGCGCGTACAGCTGCTCGACGTACTGGGAGAGGACGAGGATCGGCAGGGCCGGGATGTGGCGGCGGGCCTCGATGGCGGCGCGCAGGCCCTCGTCCTTGAACGTGGGCGGGAGCCGGATGTCGACGACGGCGACGTCGGGGCGGTGCGCCAGGAGCGCGGCGGTGAGCGCGGGGCCGTTGTCGACGGCCTCGACGACCTTGAAGTCGTGCGCTTCGAGCACCCGGGTGAGGCCGTCGCGCAACAGCGAGTGGTCTTCGGCGAGGACGACGTCCATCGGGGCTCCCTGCTCTCCTGGTCCGGCCTCAGCGGCCGGACGCGCGCTTATTGTCGGTGGCGGCCGCGCCGACCTGGAAGGCGGGGAGCGTCATCGTGACCGCGGTGGGGCCGCCCTCGGGGCTGTCGAGGTCGAAGGTGCCGTCGAACGCGGCGAGGCGCCGGGCGACGCCGTCGAGGCCGCCGCCGGGGACGACGGCGGCGCCGCCGCAGCCGTCGTCGCGGACCTCGATCCGCACCAGGCCGCCCTCGTGGGTGACGACGACCTGCACCTGGGTGGCGCCCGCGTGCTTGGTGATGTTCGCGAGGACCTCGTTCGTCGCGAAGTACGCGGCCGCCTCCAGGGGCGCGGGCAGCTTCTCGCCGAGCCGGTCGACGACCGAGACCGGGAGCGGGTGGTCGAGGGCCATGGCCTGGAGCGCGCCGCTGAGGCCGCGGTCGGCGAGGACGGGCGGGTGGATGCCGCGCACGAGGTGGCGGATCTCCACGAGCACATCCGAGCAGGTCTGGCGGGCCTCGGCGACGAGGCCCGCGGCCTGCTCGGGCCGGTCCTGGCGAAGGAGCTCCTCGGCCATGCCGAGGGTCAGGCTCAGGGCCGCGATGCGCGCCTGCGCGCCGTCGTGCAGGTCGCGTTCGATGCGGCGCAGCTCGGCGGCGGCGTGGTCGACGGTCTGGTCGCGGGCCTGCCGCAGCTCGGAGACGCGGGCCGTGAGCACCGCGTTCGCGGTCGGACCGAGCAGGAGCACCCCGAGATGGGAGTACCAGCGCAGGAACAGCTCGCCCCAGCGCCACCAGGCGACGCCGGCGCCGAGCGCGAGCGGGACGAGCATGAGGGTCTTCGCGGGCGTGTCGAAGTCGTAGAACCCGAAGTCGTTCACGACCGGGTTCGGGGCGGTGTGGAAGACGGTGACCAGGAGCAGCGGCTGCACCAGGTAGTAGACGGCGACGGCGAACACGCCGAGGTAGAGGAGGTTGACGAGGAACCCGAGGGTCGCGTCGATCGCGAGCCACGCGAAGTCCCGCCAGGTCGCGGCCTCGCGCACGAGCAGGAGCGCCTGCTGGTCCAGGCGGGCCCGCTTGGGCCGCTCCCGGTAGGGCGCGGGGATGTGGACGCCGAGCTGCTCGCCGATGACGCGCCGCTGCGAGTTCGCCCACAGCCGGATCGCGAGGAAGAGCGCGACGGCGACGGGGATGCCGATCCAGAAGACGACGAGGACGCCGGTGAGGACGGCGGCGAGCAGGAGCGCGGCGGCGACGAGCGTGAGCCCGAAGCGCAGGACCGACCAGCCCGGCAGGGCCAGCCGCCTGGTGATCTGATTGGCCAGCATCGACATGGTGCGGCAAGCGTACCCGCGCACGGGCCGCGACCTGCGGCGCAGCCGCCGCTACGCTGTGCCGAGGGATTGGAGGGAGGGCACATGGGGTCGTGGGCGCTGGTGACGGGCGCGTCGTCGGGGATCGGGGCGGCGTTCGCGCGGCAGCTCGCCGGGCGGGGCATGGACGTGGCGCTCGTGGCGCGGTCGGGCGCGAAGCTGGAGGCGCTCGCCGCCGAGCTGCGGGAGGCGCACGGCGTCGCGGCGCTGGTGATCGTGCAGGACCTGGCCGAACCGGACGCGGCCGAGCGGGTCGGCGAAGCCGTCGACGCGGCCGGCGTCGAAGTCGAGGTCCTGGTGAACAACGCCGGCATCGGCACGTTCGGGCGGGACGTGGCCGTCGCCGCCGACTACGGCCGCGACACCGCGATGGTGAACGTGGTCGCGGTCGCTGGCCTGGTCAAGCGGTTCCTGCCCGCGATGTGCGCGCGCGGCTCCGGCGCGGTCGTGAACGTCGCGTCGATGGCCGGGTTCCAGGCGCAGCCGTACATGGCGCTGTACGCGGCCACGAAGGCGTTCGTCGTCAACTACAGCCTCGGCCTGTGGGTCGAGACGCGCGGCACCGGCGTGAAGGTCCTCGCGGTCTGCCCCGGCCCCGTGGACACCGGCTTCCCGATCGCGAACGGCATCAAGTACGACCGGCGCCGCCTCGGCTGGCTCCTGGCCGACCCGGAGCGGATCGTGCGCCAGTCCCTGCGGGCGCTGGACCGCGACCGCGGCTACGTCGTGCCCGACGTGCTGAACTGGCCGCAGGCGCACCTGCTGCCGCGCCGGCCCCGCAAGCTCATGGCGCGCCTGATCGGCCTGGTCCTCAAGCGGTTCTCGGACTACCAGGAGCGGTGAGGGTCCTCAGGCGGCTCCCTGCCCAGGGGCCCGCGCGGGCGGAGTTCTGCGACTGTCCACCCGGGATCGCGAATGGACCTCGCGGCCTCGGGTAGCTCCTCAAGGGGCGGAAACCGCCCGCCGAGGACCCGTCAGGAGGACGGGGCAGAGGAGGAAGACATGAGCGATGCAGAACGGCACGGCGCCGCCAGGCCCGGGCCGGAGTCTGAGACACCAACGCCCCCTCCGGTCGACCAGGACCGGAGGACCGGGGGCTCCGACGCCACCGGGTACGAACCCGGCGTGTACGTCCCCGCCGACCGCGAACCCGCGGTCCCGGACCGCAGCCCGGGTCACGACCGCACCGTCAGCCCCGGGGCGGCCGCCTACGGGACCGGGCGGGAGCGCACCGGTGACGGAGCCGCCGAGCGCGGCGGCGCCGACCCGGCCTTCGGCCGCGAACCGAGCGGCGGCGTCCCCGACCGCGATCGGGGCGGCTCCGACCCCGCCCTCGACCCGACGCCCGGCGGCGTCGGCCCCGAGTCGGACCGCGGCGGCGCCGAACCGGCCTTCGCCCCCGAGCCGAGCGGCGTCGACCCCGACGCCGACCGCGATCACGTCGGCTACGACCCCGCCCTCGACCGCGACGTCGCCGGACCCGATGGCGGGCACTACGACCCCGCGGCCGACCACGAACCCGCGATCGGCCGCGAGGCGGTGACCTACGAGGGCGCCCCCGGCGGCGAGCCGATCGGGCGCGAGCCCGGCTCCGCCGACCGCGAACCCGGCCTCGCCGGGGCCGAGCGGCGCTCGCTGGAGGACGCGTCCACCGAAGCCGCCGTCGAGTACCGCGATTCCGACACCGCCGACCGCGGGCCCGCCGACGTCGAGGAGACGGCCGCCGTCGCGCGCGAGCGCGGCTCCGAGGTCGCGCACAGCGCCGCCGACGAGGTCAAGCACGTCGCCCGCACGGCGCGCGAGGAGGCCCGACAGCTGTCCGAGGAGGCCAAGGCCGAGGTCCGGCACATCGCCGACGACGCGAGGGCGCAGCTGCGCGCCCAGGCCGAGGCCCAGACCGAGCGCGTGACCGAGTCGATGCGCCGCTTCGGCGACCAGCTCGGCGCGCTCGCCGACGGCCGCACCGAGGACGCCGGCCCGCTCGCGGGCTACGCCGGCGCCGCCGCCGACGAGCTCCGCCGCGCCGCCGAGCGCGTGCGCGACGGCGGACTGGACGGCGTCCTGGACGACACCAGGCGCTTCGCGCGCCGCCGCCCCGCCCTGTTCCTCACCGCCGCGGTCGTCGCCGGCTTCGCCGCCGGGCGGCTGCTGCGCGGCGGCAAGGACGCGCACGACGAGCACCGCGGCAGCGGCGGAACCGGCGACACCAGCGTCACCGACGAGGCTTCGTCCGGCGCCGGCGCGGGCCTGTACACGGGCCCGCCGCAGTACGAGCGCCCGGCTCCCGGGCCCCGCGACGAGGAGGCGACGTGGCGATGACCGATGAGCAGCGAACGGACCCGGAGGTGCGCGGCGCCGACCCCGAGGACCAGTCGCTCGGCAACCTCCTGAGCGAAGTCGCGCGCGACGTCAGCGAGCTGATCCGCAAGGAGGTCGAGCTCGCGAAGGTCGAGATCCGGGAAGAGGCCGCCAAGGCGTCGAAGGCGGGCGCGAAGCTGGGCGCCGCGGCGCTGCTGGGCAACCTGGCACTCCTGCTGGCCGCGTTCGCCGCAGCGTGGGGGCTCGCCGAGGTCATGCCGGCCGGGTGGGCGTTCCTGGTCGTGGCGGTGCTCGCCGCGGCCGTCGCGGCCGGGCTGTTCGCCGCGGGCCGCAAGCAGTTCCGAGAGGTCTCGCCGCTGCCGCGGCAGACCGGCGAGACGTTGAAGGAGGATGTCGAATGGGCTCGCGAGCGGATGAGCTGAGGCAGGAGATCGAGCACACGCGCGAGGAGCTCGGGGAGACGATCGACGAGATCAACGACCGGGTGAACCCGAAGCGCATCGTGCAGCGCGGCAAGGAGCGCGTGCAGCGCCGCGTCCACACCGTGCGCGACAAGGTGATGGGCACCGTCGACGCCGACCGCATCGAGGACCGCATCGAGGGCAGCCCCCTCGCCGCGGGGCTCATCGCGTTCGGCGTGGGCGCGCTCGCGGCCGCGCTGCTGCCCTCGGACCGGACCTCCCGAGAGGCGGCCCAGGCGGTCGCCGAGCACGCGGGGCCGGCCGTCGCGCAGGTGAAGGAGGCCGGCGCCGAGTTCGGCTCACACGTCGGCGAGACCGCCAAGGAGTCCACGCACCATCTCGGCGAGCGCGCGAAGGAGTCCGCCGAGTACGTCAAGACGGAGGCGCAGGCTGCGGGCGGGCACGTCAAGGACGAGTCGCAGCGCGCGGCCGAGGACGTGCGCCGCACCCGCGAGGGCTAGCGGCCGCGCCCATGCGACCGGCCTCCGGTCGGGTCCCGCTGCGGTGCAGGGGGTCCCGGCCGGAGGCCGGTGTCGCGTTCGGAGCGGGGCCTAGTCGAGGACGCGCGCGATCGAGAGGCCGTCGTAGCCCTTGACGCCCACGGTCTGCATCACGGTGCCCTCCAGCTTCGGGTTCGCGGCGACCTTCTCCAGATAGGACCGCACGCCCTGCACGTTCGGGTCGCGGCTGAGCCCGTCGGCGACGGCCCCGCCGCGCACGACGTTGTCGGCGATGATGAGGCTGCCCGGGCGCGTGAGCTTCAGCGCCCAGTCGAGGTAGCCGGGGTAGCCGCCCTTGTCGGCGTCGATGAACACCAGGTCGAACGGCCCGGCGCCCTCGTCCGCGAGCTTCGGCAGGGTCTCGGCCGCGGCGCCGACCCGGATCTCCACGGTCCCGACGAGGCCGGCCCGCGCGACGTTGCCGCTGGCGACCTCGGCGTGCCGGGGGCTGTACTCGAGGCTGATCAGGTGCCCGTCGGCCGGCAGCGCCCGGGCCATCCAGATCGCGCTGTAGCCGCCGAGGGTGCCGATCTCGAGGATGCGCTTGGCGCCGAGGGTCTTCGCGAGGAGGTAGAGGAGCTTGCCCTGCGCGGGCGAGATCGAGATGGGCGGCAGCCCGGCCCGCTGGGCCGCGGCCGTGGCCCCGGCGAGGGCCTCGTCCTCACCGACCAGCAGCGATCCGAGGAACGCGTCGACTTCGGTCCATTGCCCCTGGCCCATTGTTCGCCCCTTCCGACGGGTCCGAGAACGTCGATGAAACGCTATCACCGCGGTCCCACAGGGCTCGCTCCGTTAAATTCGGACTTTTCCGACTAAGGGCCCGAAGGCGCTATCAGGCCGGCCCGCGGCGAAGGGCGGGAATGGTACCGCGAATGGGTGAAGCCTGTTGTTGTAATTACGACATTGACGGAAGATTAACGGTGGTCTTTTGTCGGATTTTGCCCCTGAATCAGCGGAACGCGCCGGGCTCGGTCTTGCTGATCGTCGTACGGTGCAACGGCTTGAATGATAGACCTGAATCACGACTTGTTCGCGGCCGCGGAACCGGCGACTCCGGTGCGGCGGCGGACTGGAACGACGGCCGGCTTCGGGGGAGCCGGCCGCACACTGGGGGGTAACGCTATGAGCATGGCACGATCGGCGACTGTCGATATCGGCACCACCATGCGGCTCGTCGCGCCCGATTTCGCGACGGTGAGTGTGCGCGCGAGTCTGCGATACGACCCGGACGACCCTTACGCGGTCTGCGTCATGTTCCATCCGGACGGGACGGACGCCGACCAGGTGGCCTGGTCGTTCTCCCGCGAACTGCTCGCGAAGGGACTGGAGGAGCCGACCGGCATCGGCGACGTGCGCGTGTGGCCCTGGACGACGCCGCGCGGCGAGTCGGTGGCGCTCGCGCTCTCCTCGCCGGACGGGAACGCCCTCTTCGAGATCAACCGCGGCGTCGTGCAGCGCTTCCTCCGCCGGGCCTACAGCCTGGTCCCCCGCGGCCGCGAGTCGGGCTATGTCGACATGGACTCGACCCTCACGAAGCTCCTGGCGGGCGGCGTGTAGCCGCTGCCGGTGACGAGAGGGCGGACCGGGCCTCCCCGGTCCGCCCTTCGCGCGTCTAGGACCGCAGCAGCGCGGCCGTCTGCGCCGCGATCTCGCCTTCCTCGTTCGTCGGGATCACCATGACGGTGATCGGCGAGTGCGGCGTGGAGACGACCGGGCCTCCGGCGGCGTTCGCGGCCTCGTCGAGGTCGACCCCCAGGGCCACGAGCGAGGACAGGGCCCGGGCCCGAACCTCGGCGCTGTTCTCGCCGATGCCGGCGGTGAACGCGATCGCGTCCGCGCCGCCGAGCGCGGCGATGTAGGCGCCGATGTACTTGCGGATCCGGTAGCAGTAGATCTCGAGCGCGGTCTGCGCGGCGCGGTCCCCCGCCGCGGCGGCCCGCTCGATCTCGCGGTTGTCGGCGTGCCCGCTGAGCGCGAGCATCCCGGAGCGCTTGTTCAGGGCCGCGTCCAGTTCGGCGAAGGACGCGCCGGTCTGCCGGTGCATGTGGAAGACGATCGCCGGGTCGATGTCGCCCGAGCGGGTGCCCATGACGAGTCCTTCGAGCGGGGTCAGGCCCATCGACGTGTCGATCGAGCGGCCGCGCTCCACGGCGGTGACGGACGCGCCGTTGCCGAGGTGGGCCACGATGACGTTGACCTCCTTGGGGCTCTTGCCGAGCATCTCGGCGGCCTTGCGGGAGACGTACGCGTGCGAGGTGCCGTGGAAGCCGTACCGGCGCACCCCGTGCTCCTCGCGCCACTCGGCGGGCACGGCGTACAGGTGGGCGCGTTCGGGCACCGTGGCGTGGAACGCGGTGTCGAACACGGCCACCTGCGGCAGCTTCGGGAAGAGCTTGCGGGCGGTCCGGATGCCCTCGAGGTTCGCCGGGTTGTGCAGGGGCGCGAGCGCCGAGAGCTCGTCGATGGCGCGCTCGACCTCGTCGTCGACGACGACCGGCTGCACGAACCGCTCGCCGCCGTGGACGACGCGGTGCGCGACCGCGATGAGCCCGGCCTCCGCCAGCGGCGTGCCGTGCTCCTCGAAGGCCGCGACCATCGCCTCCAGGCCGGCGGCGTAGTCGCCGAAGCGGTCTTCGCGGACGGTCTTGGCCCCGTCGTGCTTGTGCGTGAGGACCGAGTCGGACTGTCCGATGCGCTCGATGAGCCCTGAGGTCGACGCCTCCATGGTCTCCCCGTCGACCAGCTGGTACTTGATCGACGAGGAACCGGAGTTGATCACCAGGACCGGTGCGCTCATGGCACTTCCCCTCTAGAGCGCCCGCCCGCTCAGGCGGTCTGGCTCGCTTGGATCGCGGTGAGCGCGACCGTGTTGACGATGTCCGGCACCGTGGCGCCCCGCGACAGGTCGTTGACCGGCTTGCGCAGGCCCTGGAGCACCGGGCCGACCGCGACCGCGTTCGCCGAGCGCTGCACGGCCTTGTACAGGTTGTTCCCGGTGTTCAGGTCGGGCACGATGAAGACCGTGGCCTTCCCGGCGACCTGCGAGTCCGGGAGCTTCGTGCCCGCGACGCCGGCGTCGGCGGCGGCGTCGTACTGGATCGGCCCCTCCACCGGGAGGTCGGGCCGGCGGGACCGGACGATCTCGGTCGCCGCCCGGACCTTGTCCACGGCCTCGCCGCGGCCCGAGGTGCCGGTCGAGTAGGAGAGCATCGCCACGCGCGGTTCCACGCCGAACTCGGCGGCGGTGCCTGCCGAGGATAGCGCGATGTCGGCCAGCTGCTCGGCATCGGGGTTCGGGTTGACGGCGCAGTCGCCGTAGACGAGCACGCGGTCTTCGAGGCACATGAAGAACACGGAGGAGACGACGGCGACCTCGGGCTTGGTCTTGATGATCTCGAACGAGGGCCGGATGGTGTGCGCGGTGGTGTGGACCGCGCCGGAGACCATGCCGTCGGCCATGCCGGTGTGGACCATCATGGTGCCGAAGTAGGAGACGTCGGCGACGGTGTCGTAGGCCTGGTCGACGGTGACGCCCTTGTGGGCGCGCAGCCGCGCGTACTCCTTCGCGAAGCGCTCGCGGATCTCGTGGTCGCCGGGGTTGAGGATCGCGGCCCCGGTGATGTCGACGCCGAGCTGCGCGGCCTGGGAGCGGATCTCGGCCTCGGAGCCCAGGAGCGTCAGGCGCGCGACGTCGCGGCGCATGAGGATCTCGGCGGCCTTGAGGATGCGCGGCTCGGCGCCTTCGGGGAGCACGATGTGCTTGTCGAGGGCCTTGGCGCGCCCGAGCATGGAGTGCTCGAACATGATCGGGGTGACCACGGTCGGCTTGGAGAGCGCGAGCCGGTCGAGCAGGTCGTCGCCGTCGACGCCCTTCGCGAAGTCCTCCAGGGCGCGCGTGATCTTGCGCTGCCCGCCGGCGGCGAGGGAGCCGGTGACGTCGCCGACGAGGTTGGCCATGTCGAACGTGTCGTGCTGGACCATCGCGATCGGCAGGCGCGAGTCGAGGCCGGCGACGATGTCGAGGATCTGCGGCTCGGGCCGGATGCCGCCGGTGAGGAACACCGCGGACAGGCTCGGGGTGCCTTCGGCGAGGTGGGCGGCGATGAGGCCGAGGAGGACCTCGGAGCGGTCGCCGGGGAGGATCACGGCCTTGTCGTCGGCGAGGCGCGTGAGGAGGTTGGGGAGGGTCATGGCCGCGACGACGACGTCGCCGACGGTGCGGGTGAAGACGTCGGGGTCGCCGGAGACCAGGGTCGCGTCGGCGGCCTCGATGAGCTCGCCGACCGTGGGGGCGACGAGCTCGGGGTCCTCGACGACGACGCCCGCGCCCGGGTGGGCGTCCTCGACGAGGCCGGCGTCGGCCGCGTCGACGCGGTTGACGATGGCGCCCAGGACCGTCGCGTGGTCGGCCTCGGCCTGCGCGGTGCCGAAGCGGAGCGCGGCGGCGATGTCGGCCGGGCTCTTGCGGTGGCCGGTGACGATGAGGAGCATCGGCGAGGCGAGGTTGACGGCGACGCGGGTGTTGTAGGCGAACTCGACCGGCGAGGAGACGTCGGAGAAGTCGGAGCCGACGACGAGGACGACCTCGTGCCCGTCGGCGAGTTCGTGGTAGCGCTCGACGATCCGGGTGAGCGCGGCGTCGGCGTCGGCGCGGACGTCCGAATAGGTCACGCCGACGGACGACTCGTAGGAGGCGGGGAGGCGGTACTGGCCGCGCAGGAGCGTGATGATCGGGTCGCCCGCGACCGTGTGGTCGTCGCGGACGATGGGGCGGAAGACGGCGACCGAGCCGGCGCGCCTGGTGAGCAGGTCCATGACGCCGACCGCCACCGTCGACTTGCCGCTGCCGGGGTCCAGACTGGCGAGGTAGAGACTTTGAGCCACGGCTCCAACGCTAACCACCCCGTGCGCGCCCCGCAGCGGATCTGCGCCCCGGAACACCTGTGAGCCTCGCCGTGGTCGGCCGGGAGCAGGCGGTCGGCCCGGCGCGAGCGGGGTGGGCGGGTGGGAAGGCCATCCCTAACCCCCACCCGCCCGGGGAAGAGGATAGGCGTCGATCCTCCCCCTCGGGTCCGACAAGAACGGCGGCCCGCGGCCGCGCTGTCACCCGAACGAGTCAAGGAACCGCCGGTGACGTGCGGAGTCGCTCAGCCGGCGAAGCCGTCCCCGGGCACGTCGACGGGCGGCGGCGTGCCGACGTAGCGCGCCCGCGGGCGGATGATCTTGGAGTCGCGGGCCTGTTCGAGGATGTTGGCGCTCCAGCCGACCACGCGGCTCGTGGTGAACGTCGGCGTGAACATCGGGCGCGGCACGCCCGCGAGCTCCATCACCACGCCGGCGTAGAACTCGACGTTCGTGTACAGCTTGCGGCCGGGCTTGACCTCGGCGAGGATCTCGACCACGCGGCGCTCCACGGTCTTCGCGAAGTCCACGATCTCGCCGTCGAGCGACTCCGCGACCGACCGCAGGTGCAGCGAGCGCGGGTCGTCGGTCTTGTAGACGGCGTGCCCGAAGCCCATGATCCGCCGCCCGGCCTCGAGCTCGCCGCGGATCCAGGCGTCGATGTTGTCCGGTCCGCCGATGGCGTCGAGCGCGTCGAGGGCGCGGGCGGGCGCGCCGCCGTGGAGGGGCCCCGAGAGCGCCCCGACGGCGCCGACGAGGGCCGCGCCGAGGTCGGCCCCGGTGGAGGCGATGACGCGGGCGGTGAACGTGGAGGCGTTGAAGCCGTGGTCGATCGTGAGGATCAGGTAGCGCTCGACGGCCCGCGCGGCCGCCTCGGAGGGCACCTCGCCGGTCATCATGTACAGGTAGTTCGCCGCGTAGCCGAGGTCGGGGCGCGGGTCCAGCGGCTCCTGGCCCTGCTTGAGGCGCCACATGGCGGTGAGGATCGCGGGGGTGACGGCGCAGGCGAACAGGGCGTCGTCGGCGCGGGCGGCCTCGTCGATGTCGAGGACGGGCTGCATGGGGCGGGCCGCGCACGCGGCCGAGAGCGCGGTGCGCAGGCCGTCGAGCGGGGAGGCCGCGGCCAGGTGCGGGAGCAGTGCGCGCAGCTCCGGAGTGAGGGTGCGGTAGGGGGCGACCTGGGCCTTGAAGGCGTCGAGCTGCTCGCGGGTGGGCAGCTCGGCGTGGGTCATGAGGTACCAGACCTGCTCGAAGGAGCAGTGCTTCGCGAGTTCGACGGCGTTGTACTGCCGGTAGTGGTAGAAGCCCTCCTCGCCGCGGACGTCGCCGATCTCGGTGTCGGCGACGATGACGCGGTCGAGGCCCTTGGGGACTTCGATGAATTCGGGCATTGGGTCCTCCTCCGCTCGGTTCGCTTGACAGCCTACGGGATTTCGGGCCCGAGGGGTCCGAACGCGGACCCGGGGACCCGCGCCGGACGCGCGGCGGTCAGACTGGAGCGGAACTGCTTCCCCCGAGCGGCCCTCGGCCCGTTTCCGGTCCAGGGCTTCGCAGGACGCGCTGAACGAGGTTTGCACGTGGATTCCGGGACCCTCCTCTCCGGCCGCTACCGGCTGGACCGGCCCATCGACTCCGGCGCCATGGGCGCGGTCTGGAGCGCGCGGGACGAGCGGCTCGACCGCGAGGTCGCCGTGAAGATCCTCCTCCCCGGGGTCGAGGACGACGGCGAGCGCTTCGAGCGGGAGGCGAAGACGCTCGCGAGCCTCAAGGGCCCGAACTACGTCGAGGTCTACGACTTCGGCGAGGAGGTCGACGGCGACCGGACCGTCCCGTTCCTGGTGATGGAGCTGGTCGAGGGCGTCTCGCTGGCGCGGCTGCTCGCGCGCGAGGAGCGGCTCGACCCGGCCCGCGCGATGCGGATCGTCGCCGACGCCGCCGACGCGCTGGACGCGGCGCACCGCAAGGGGGTCGTGCACCGGGACGTGAAGCCCGCGAACCTCCTCGTGGACGCCGAGGACCGGGTGCGGGTGGTGGACTTCGGGATCTCGCTGCTCGCGGACCGGACCCGGCTGACCGACAGCAGGGAGGTGCTCGGCACCGTCCCGTACGTCTCGCCCGAGCGCCTGCGCAACCAGGACGTGACCGGGAAGTCCGATCTGTACTCGCTCGGCGCGGTCGCGTACGAGTGCCTGGCCGGGACGCCGCCGTTCCCGGCGCAGGACCCGATGGCCGTCATCCACAGCCACCTGTACGAGGAGCCGCCGGCGCTACCGGGCTCGGTGCCGCCGCCGATCGCCGCGGTGGTCGCCAGGTCGCTGCGCAAGGACCCGGACGAGCGCTGGGAGTCGGGCGAGGCGTTCGCGGCGGCGTGCCGGTCGGCGGCGACCGGCGAGATCGCCGTCCCGGCCGAGCCCGGGCCGGCCGAGTCGGTGCCGCCCGAGGTGGCACCCGGGTCGGTGCCGCCCGGTGCCGCGCCGGACGGGGAGCGGCGGAGCCGGAAGCGCTTGGCGCTCTTGGTGGTCGCGACGGTGCTCGCGGCCGCGGTGTTCGGGTTCGTGGTGTGGAGCCCGTGGAGCGGCGACGGCACGACGGGCGCGGAGGCCGACGGCGAGTCCTCACTGGACAGCGCCGAGAACGCGGCCGGTGAACCCGGGGAGGAAGGGACGACCGGCCCGGCGTCGCCTTCGGCGTCGGAGTCCGCTGCGGCGCAGGAGGGCGAGTCGGCCGCCGAGGGCGGAGGGGACGGCGAGGACGGCGGGCAGGACGACGGCGGCGGGTCCGAAGGGGACTCCGGCGACACCGGCGGGGACGAGGACACCGAGACGGAGCGGCCGGTGAGCGGCAGCGGCACGGTCCCGGATGTGACGGGCATGACCACGTTCGCGGCCCGCGACCACCTGTACGGCCTGGGCTTCACGAACGTGGTGCCGAGCCAGGGGTACTTCGTGGGCGAGCACGCGGTGGTGCACTGCGACGTGGGGATCCAGAACCCGCAGGCCGGCTCGACCGCGGACTACGGGAGCCAGATCACGCTGACGTACAACTACGAGGACGAGCACAACGGCGGCGGCACCTCCTGCGAGTGGTGACCCCGCGGTGGTGACGTGAGCCGGGGTGGTGAAGTGGACGGTGCGGGTTGACCGCCGCGGCCCCGCCCTGAATGATGGAGCGGGCGACCGGTACAACAGTGCCTGAACGGTCACCACCTGAAGCGATTGGTCAGAAGATGGAAGATAATCTGGGCGCCGCTCCCGGCGTGGTCGTCGGGGTCCTGCTCATCATCGCGGCGGTCATGTGGTTCTCCCCCGGCGCGCGCCACAAGTTCCGCAAGGCGACGCTGTGGCTGGTGATCGTCGCGGTCGCGATGATCATCATCTTCGGCTACCTGAACGCCGGCCAGGAGGCCTGAGGACCCGAGTTCCGTACATTCCCGCAGCTCAGCGAGGCTGCGGGATTTTTTCTACCCCGATACTGGAACAGATCATTCCGGTCTGCTATAGTGGAATCAAACGTTCCGTTCCACAGAACTCGGATCAGCCGGAGGCTACCGTGACCGCCATTCTCGAGACCCCCGCCCGCGACGCGCAGGCGCACCCCGCACCGACCGCGGCCGGGCCGCGGACCTTCCCGCACCGCTGGCTCGGCCTCGTCGCTATCCTCTCCGCGACCCTCCTCAACCTGCTCGACGCCTCGATCGTCAACGTCGCCGCCCCCGCGATCCGCAGCGAGCTCGGCGGCACCGCCGCGACCCTCCAGTGGCTCTCGGCCGGCTACACCCTCGCGCTCGCGATCGGCCTGCTGACCGGCGGCCGCCTCGGCGACATGTTCGGCCGCAAGAAGGTCCTCATGGTCGGCCTGGTCGGGTTCCTCGCCGCCTCGCTCGCCTGCGGCGCCGCCGGGACGATCGAGGTCCTCCTCGCCGCCCGCGTCGTGCAGGGCGTCTTCGCCGCGGTGATGGTCCCGCAGTGTTTCGGGCTCATCCGCGACATGTTCGGCCGCGACATGGGCAAGGCGTACGCGCTCTTCGGCCCGGCCATCGGCCTCGCGACGATCGCCGGGCCCGTCGTGGCCGGCCTCCTGGTCGACGCCGACCTGCTCGGCACCGGCTGGCGCTCGATCTTCCTGATCAACCTGCCGCTCGGCGCCGCCGCGATCGCCCTCGGCGCGAAGATCCTGCCCGCCGGCGCCCCGG
Source organism: Glycomyces terrestris (assembly GCF_003933745.1). Classification (GTDB taxonomy): domain Bacteria; phylum Actinomycetota; class Actinomycetes; order Mycobacteriales; family Micromonosporaceae; genus Glycomyces; species Glycomyces terrestris. The sequence goes on from NZ_RSEB01000001.1 coordinate 712,135, forward strand.
CCGTCAAGGGCCTGAAGCTCGACCTCGGCGGCGCGCTCCTCGCCGCGGCCGGGATGTGCCTCCTGCTGGTCCCGCTGGTCGAGGGCCAGGAGCTCGGCTGGCCGGTGTGGTCGATCGCGATGCTCGTCTCCTCCGTCCCGGTCCTGGGCCTGTTCGCCTGGACCCAGGCCCGCCGCGCCCGCGCCGGTCGCAGCGCCCTGGTCGAGCTGAGCGTCTTCAAGAAGCGCTCGTACACCTCCGGCATCGCCTTCGTGGTCGTCTTCTTCGGCGCGGTCACCGGCTTCTCGCTCGCGGTGGGCCTGTTCCTCCAGCTCGGCCTCGGCTTCGGCCCGCTCCAGGCGAGCCTGGCGATGGCCGCGTGGGCCGTCGGCGCCTTCGTCGGCTCGGGCTCCAGCGCGGCCCTCGCCCCGAAGCTCGGCCGCGGCATCCTGCACGTCGGCCTCGGGACCATGGCCGCCGGCCTGGTCGTCATCTGGTTCCAGTTCGGCGCCGACACCCTGCCGGGCACCTGGGCCCTGTCCCCCGCGTTCGCGGTCTTCGGCATCGGGATGGGCATGATCTTCGTGCCGCTCTTCGGGATCATCACCGGCGAGCTCGAAGACCACGAGGTCGGCTCGGCCTCGGGCCTGCTCGAATCCTTCCAGCAGGGCGCCTCGGCCCTGGGCGTCGCCGGACTCGGCACGGTGTTCTTCGCGCAGTTCGCGATCGGCTCCGGCGCGGCCGAGGCGATGCACGCCGCGCAGCTGGTCACCGGCCTGACGGTCCTCCTGACCCTGGTGGCCTTCCTGGTCGCGTTCGGCCTGCCGAAGCAGGCGAAGGCCGAGCACTGATCCGCCGTGAACCGCCGCGCCGGTCGTGCCCCTCGGGCACGGCCGGCAGCGGCGCTTCCGACAACAGCACATCAGAATGAACCGCTCTGTTCCAGATAGGATGCGTGCCATGACCGACAAGCCGCTCAGCGGGCGCAAGGCGCAGGCCGCCCGCAACGACAAGCTGATCTTGGAAGCCGCCCACGAGGTGTTCGTGAACGACCCGGAGGCGCCGATCGCCGAGGTCGCCAAGCGCGCCGGCGTCGGCATCAGCGCCCTGTACCGGCGCTACCCGAGCAAGGAGGACCTGCTCCGCAAGCTCGCCGGGGACGGCCTGGCCCGGTACATCGAGCTCGCGCGCGAAGCGGTCGAGTCCGAAGGAGACCCGTGGGAGGCGTTCCGGGCGTTCATGCGCGCGGTCGTGGTCGCCGACACGCCCTCGATAACGGTGCGCCTCGCGGGGACGTTCACGCCGAGCCCGGAGATGTTCCAGGCGGCCATGGAGGGCGACGCGGTGAACAAGGCCATGCTGGCCCGCTTCAAGGCCGCCGGAGTGCTCCGCGAGGACGTCGACAACGGGGACCTCCAGATGGTCACCGAGTCGCTCTCCTCGATCACCATCGGCGACGCCGACCGCACCCGCGAGACCCGCCTGCGGGCCCTGGAGCTGTACCTCCAGGCCCTCCGCGCCCCCGGCTCGGCCCCGCTCCCGGGCACCCCCGTCACCGACGAGGAGATGGGCGCCCGCTGGATCCCCAAGGGCGCCAACTGGGAACAGTGAGGGCTTCCTAGCCCCGACGTGGAATGCCCGGCGAAACCGCCGGGCTTTCCTTCTTCAGTTGAGCGGACGACCGGGATCGAACCGGCGACCTACACCTTGGCAAGGTGTCGCACCAGCGCGAAGCGCTGCCGAAGGCACAGCCAACTGCGCTACGTCCGCCCCGAGGAAACCCCAATACCCGGGCAACGAAAAAGCCCGGCGGTGTCGCCGGGCCTTTCCATTACCTGAGCGGACGACCGGGATCGAACCGGCGACCTACACCTTGGCAAGGTGTCGCGCTACCAACTGCGCTACGTCCGCATCTCGCAGGTTTGCCCTGCGAACGAACAATACTGTAGCGCACCGTTCAGCCGGGCTTCATCGGGCCTTGGGCCCGATTGGGGCTCAGCTCACGCCGGCGGCGCGTCCAGGCCGAGCATCGCCAGCGCGGCTGCGTCGAGCCCTTCGACGGCGACCTCGTGCGTGCGGTGCGCCTCCCAGCCGGCGCGGTCGAGGCGCCAGCGCCGGTCGATGCGGCGCACGTCGCCGAGGGTCTTGTGCTCGATGCCGTCGGCCTGGTACCCGAGTTTGCGCGAGACGCCGGCCGAGGGGCCGTTGCCGTCGAAGGAGGCGCTGAGCGCGTAGTCGCCGCCGAGGCCGTCGAATATGAGGGCGAGGACGGCGGCGCGCATCTCGGTGCCGAAGCCCTGCCCGTGGTGCGGGAGGCCGAGCCAGGAGCCGGTGGTGGCCTCGCGGGTCACCTTGAACTCCCGGGCGGTGACCTCCTGCATGCCGATGACCTGGCCGTCGTGGACGACGACGAACGGCATCGCCCAGTTCTCGGGGGTCGAGGAGGCGATGGCGCGCAGCTGCCAGAGGATCGTGGCGCGGCCGCGTTCGACCGGTTCGGCGTCGGTCCAGGGGACGACGAAGGGCATGAAGTCGGGTCCGTGGACGCCGCCGGCGGCCTGGTCGGCGAGGGCGACGAGGTCGTCGAGGTCGGGCAGGCGCAGTTCGAGGCGCTCGGTGCGCAGGCGGATCCGGTAGTGCGGGAGGTAGTCGGTAAGCATCGTCATTCGCTTTCGTGGTCGCCGAGGCCGAGCATCGCGAGGACCTCGCCATCGAGGCCCTCGACGGCGACGTCGTGGGTGCGATTGGCGTCCCAGTCGTCGCGGCTCAGGCGCCAGCGGTGGAGGTGGCGGCGCTTCCCTTGGACCTCGTGGAACTCCTCGCCGTCGGGGCGGTAGCCGAGGCGGCGGGAGACGCGTTCGGAGGGGTCGTTGCCGTCGTAGGAGCCGCTGCGGGCGGTCTCGGCGCCGAGTTCGGCGAAGGCGAGGTGGAGGACGGCGGCGCGCATCTCGGTGCCGTAGCCGTTGCCCTGATGGGCGCGACCGATCCAGGAGCCGGTGTCGACCTCGCGGACGACGGCGAACCGCTTGCCGGCGATGACCTGGACGCCGATGGGCTCGCCGTCGCGGAAGACGGTGAAGGGGAAGCCCCAGTCGTCCTCGTCCCAGCGGCCGATGGCGCGGTGGTACCAGAGGGCGACGCTGCGGGCGGCCTTGGCGGGTCCGCCTTCGGTCCAGGGGATGGAGAAGGGCATGAAGTCCGGGTCGTGGACGCCCGCGGCGGCGGCGTCCGCGAGGGCGGCGATCTCGTCGAAGGAGGCCGGCAGGCGCAGTTCGAGGCGGTCGGTGCGCAGGCGGAGCCGGTGGATCGGCAGGTGGTCGGCGAGCATGGTCCGATTCTCCGGGGGCCGGGGGCGGACGGCAATCGGTTATCGGTGCGCTGGGGCGCTTAGACTTCCGGTGACGCGTTTGGATGAGGGAGTCGCGGCATGAACATGGGTCAGTCGGGGATGCTGTTCGTCTTCGGGATGTTCCTGCTCGTCACCGCGATCATCATCGCGGGGATCTACTTCGCGGCGGCGGCGGCGAAGGCGCGGGCGGCGGCGGCGCAGGAGGCGCGGTACCGGGAGCTGGCGGAGAAGGCGAGCACGGACGCGACGGAGATCCAGGCGTCGCTGATCGAGATCAAGTCGCGGCTGGCGTCGCTGGAGCGGCGGGCGAAGGACGCCGAATCGGGCGGGCGCGAAGAATTCTCTTGAATCGCGGTCAATCCGCGCGTGATGGGGCACGCTCTGACGCATGGACTCCGCGAAGACCGAACGCCCTGCCCACCCGCTCTCCGATGAGGAGCTCGCGCGCCTCGACGCCTACTGGCGGGCCGCGAACTACCTGACGGTGGGTCAGATCTACCTGCTGGACAATCCGCTGCTGCGCGAGCCGCTGCGGCCCGAGCACGTGAAGCCGCGGCTGCTGGGCCACTGGGGCACGAGCCCGGGTCTGAGCCTGATCTACGCGCACCTGAACCGGTGCGTCAAGGCGCGGGGGCTCGACATGATCTACGTGTGCGGGCCGGGGCACGGGGGTCCGGCGATGGTCGCGAACACGTGGCTGGAGGGGACGTACCCGGAGCTGCACCCGTCGGTGGACCACTCGGAGGAGGGGATGCGGCGGCTGTTCCGGCAGTTCTCGTTCCCCGGCGGGATTCCGTCCCATGTGGCGGCGGAGGTGCCGGGGTCGATCCACGAGGGCGGCGAGCTGGGGTACTCGCTCGCGCACGCGTACGGGGCGGCGTTCGACAACCCGGGGCTGACAGTGGCGTGCGTGGTGGGCGACGGCGAGGCGGAGTCGGGGCCGCTGGCGGGGTCGTGGTTCTCGAACGTGTTCCTCAACCCGGTCTCGGACGGCACGGTGCTGCCGATCCTGCATCTGAACGGGTACAAGATCGCGAACCAGACGGTGTTCGCGCGGATCTCCGACGAGGACCGGGAGCACTTCTTCCGGGGCGCGGGGTACGACCCGGTGCTGGTCGAGGGGGACGATCCGGCGGAGGTGCACCGGGCGCTGGCGGCGGCGCTGGACCGGTGCTTCGACCGGATCGCGGAGATCCGGGCCGACGCGCGCGGGCGCGCGAACGGCGCGCCGGTGCGGCCGCGGTGGCCGATGGTGGTGCTGCGCACGCCGAAGGGCTGGACGGGTCCGTCCGAGGTGGACGGGGTGCCGGTGGAGGGGACGTGGCGGGCGCATCAGGTGCCGCTGGCGGAGGTGCGCACGAGCGCGGAGCACCTGGCGCTGCTGGAGGAGTGGATGCGCTCGTACCGTCCCGAGGAGCTGTTCGACGCGACGGGCGCGCCGGTGCCGGAGCTGCTGGGCCTGCCGCCGGAGGGCGAGGCGCGGATGAGCGCGAACCCGCACGCGAACGGCGGCCTGCTGCTGCGGGACCTGGTGCTGCCGGACTACCGGGACTACGGGGTCGAGGTCGAGGGGCACGGGGCGACGGTGGCCGAGGCGACGCGGACGCTCGGGGCGTGGCTGCGGGACGTCATGGACGCGAACCCGGACCGGTTCCGGCTGTTCGGGCCCGACGAGGTGGCGTCGAACCGGCTGGGCGCGGTGTTCGAGACGACCGACCGGCAGTGGGAGGCGGCGATCCTGCCGACCGACGAGCACCAGGCGCCGCACGGGCGGGTGATGGAGGTCCTCTCGGAGCACCTGTGCGAGGGGTGGCTGGAGGGCTACCTGCTGACGGGCCGGCACGGGGTGTTCACGAGCTACGAGGCGTTCATCCACATCGTCGACTCGATGTTCAACCAGCACGCGAAGTGGCTCGACGCCGCGCGCCGCATCCCGTGGCGGCGGCCGGTGGCGTCGCTGAACTACCTGCTGTCGAGCCACGTGTGGCGCCAGGACCACAACGGGTTCTCGCACCAGGACCCGGGGTTCCTCGACCACGTGATGACCAAGAAGGCCGACGTCGTGCGGGTGTACCTGCCTCCGGACGCCAACACCCTGTTGTCCACGATGGACCACTGCCTGCGGAGCCGCCAGTACGTGAACGTGGTGGTCGCCGGGAAGCAGCCGGCGCTCCAGTACACGAGCATGGAGGAGGCGGTGCGCCACTGCGAACGGGGCCTGGGGATCTGGGAGTGGGCCTCGACCGACGGGGGCCGGGAGCCGGACGTGGTCCTGGCGTGCGCCGGGGACGTGCCGACGCTGGAGGTCCTGGCCGCGGCGGACCTGCTGCGACGCGAGCTGCCCGACCTGCGGGTGCGGGTGGTGAACGTGGTGGACCTGATGCGGCTCCAGCCCGATTCCGAGCACCCGCACGGCCTGAGCGACCGCGAGTTCGACACGGTGTTCACCGCGGACCGGCCGGTCCTGTTCGCCTTCCACGGCTACCCGACGCTCATCCACCGGCTCACGTACCGGCGCGCCAACCACGCGAACCTCCACGTGCGCGGCTACAAGGAGGAGGGCACCACGACGACGCCGTTCGACATGGTCATGCTCAACGACCTCGACCGGTACCGGCTGGTGATCGACGTGATCGACCGCGTCCCGGGGCTGGGGGCGAACGCGGCGGGCCTGCGCCAGCGCATGGTCGACACCCGCCACGCGGCCCGCGAGCACACGCGCGCGCACGGCGAGGACCTTCCCGAGGTCTCGGATTGGAGCTGGCCGGGTTAGCTTGCCGCGCAACGCGAATGGTGGAAGACGCGACCGCGGCGGCTTGACACGGCGTGAACACGCTTCGTTAACCTGGGGGGAGAGGCATTCCCGCTCACCCCTTGGAGGTCCTCACGTGGCGAAGGTCAGGCCCGGACGCGTCGTGGTCGACTACGACGAGGACCTCGTGGTCTTCACGGTCGGCATGCGCGTCAACAAGTTCTGGAAGTTCGGCAAGTGGGTGCCGGTCTTCGCGTCGATGCCGCGGATGCTCCGCGAGCTCCGGGACCCCGAGCTGGGCCTGCTGGACTCGCGGACCATGGTCGGCGGCAGGGTGATCATGGTCGTCCAGTACTGGCGCAGCGAGGAGCACCTGGAGCGGTACGCGCACTCGCAGGCCCACGCCCACCGCGGCTTCTGGAAGTGGTTCAACCGCAACGTGAAGAGCAACGGCGACGTGGGCCTGTGGCACGAGCTGTACAAGGTGCCGGCGGGGGCGCACGAGACGTCGTACGTCAACATGCCGCCGTACGGGCTGGCGCGCGCCACCCGGGAGAAGGACGCGGCGCGCACCGACCCGGACGACCACGACCACCGCCACGAGCCGGTGTAGGCGGCGCCTAGCCGCGCAGGGCCGTGAAGTCCCGTTCGAGGGTGTCGGTGGCCCACTTCATCTGGTTCGCCTCCTGCTGGGGGTCGAAGCCGCGCACCTTGCACTCGGCGGCGAGGATGAGCATGATGTACGTCCGGTAGAGCGCGAGCCGGCGCTCCTCGGCCGCGGTCAGGGGCCGGCCCAGGAACCCGTCGACGGCCGCGGGGAACTCCTCCTCGGGGACCATCTGGAGCGACACGAGCTCGGCGATCGGGTCGCCGTAGAAGGCGCGCTCGCCGTCGATGAACGCCTCCAGGGCCCAGCGGGCGCCGTCGCGCTTGACGAAGATGTTGCCGTCCCACAGGTCGAAGTGGACGAGCGCGGGCCGGGTGACCTCGTCGAGGAGGTCGCGCTCGGCGGCGAAGAGGGCGCGGAACTCGGCGGCGGGGCGCGGCAGCGGGGAGCCGTTCTCCTCGATGTCGTCGAGCACGTCGCCGGTCATCGCCAGGAACGACTCGGACCAGGTGGCGGCCATGGTGCGGCCGCTCCGGCGCGGGTAGCCGAAGTGCTCGCCGGTCACGGTCGCGTACTTGGCGGCCGCGGCGCCGATCTCCTTGCGCAGGGCCAGGAGCTGGTCCGCGGGGATCTCGGCGCGGACCTTCGGGAGCGGGACGCCGGCGAGGCGGTCGATGATCATGACGCCGGCGTCGGGGTCGGCGGCCCACAGCTTCGGCATCGGCACGCCCGCCGCGAGGCCGCGCTCGAAGCACTCGATCTCGGTGGCCATGAGGTCGACCTCGTAGCGCAGGAACTTGAGGTCCTTGTCGGGGGCGACCTTGACGACGACGTGGCGGCCGTCGGCGATCTCGAGGGCGTGGGCGGCGTTGAAGAACCCGTCCTTGAACTCCTCGTGGGCGGTGAACTCGAGGTCGGCGCCGAGGTGGGCGCGGACGAGGGCCTCGACGTCGGCGCGGGTGAGGCGGGGGCGGATCGCGACTTCATACATGGCGACATTCTCACCGCAGGGCGAGCGCTCCCGCAACCGCGTTCTTACGCGGTGCGGCGCGGGCCCGCGGGCCCGCGCCGCACCGGAGCAGGGTGCTCAGCCGGCCTTGAGGGCCGCGAGGCGGGCCTCGATGTCGGCCTCGTCGCCGACGCTCTCGAGGTCCTCGAACTGCTTGTCGAGGGAGGACATCGCGAGCTCCTGGTGGCCGCGGACCTTCGCCTCCTCGCGGCGGACCTTGTCCTCGAAGCGGCTGACCTCGCTGAGCGGGTCCATGACGTCGATGCTGCCGATCGCCTCGTTGACCTTCTGCTGGGCCTCGGCGGTCTTGGCGCGCGCGGCGAGGCTGGTGCGCTTGGACTGGAGCTCGGCGAGCTTGTCCTTCATCTGGCCCAGGCCGGTCTTGAGCCGGTCGACGACCTCCTGCTGGCTCTTGATGAGCGGCTCCTCGCCGGCCATCTCCTTCTCGACGGCGATCTGCTTGCCGAGGGCGACCTTGGCGAGGTCGTCGAACCGGTCGGCCTCGGCGGTGCTTCCCTCGGCGCGGAGCCGGTCGGCCTTCTGACTGGCGCTCTTGGCCTTCGCGCCCCACTCCTCGGCGGCCCGCCGGTCGGCGGCGTAGTCCTCCTCCATCAGCCGCAGGTTGCCGATGGTCTCGGCGATGGCGTTCTCGGCGTCCACGATGCTGTTCTTGTAGTCGCGCTCGATCTGGGCGAGCATCTTCGCGGGGTCCTCGGCGTTGTCGATGGCGTCGTTGACGTTGGCCTTGACGAGCTGCGAGATGCGCCCGAAGATCGACTGCTTCTTCGACATTGGTCCACTCCTGTCTCGAGACTGGCTGCGTTGGGTCAGAGGGCTGCGCCCCGGGTTCAGAACCGGCCCCCACCCCCTCGCCTGCCGCGGGTGCCCGCGCCGCCGAACGAGCCGGGCCCGCGGCGGCCTCCGCCGCCGCTGAACCCGCCGCCGAAGCCGCCCGGGCCCCGGCCGCCGCCCCCGCCGAGGATCTGGCCGAGCAGGATGCCCCCGAGCATCGCGCCCGCGTTGCCGCCCATGGGCGAGCCGCCCTTGTTCGGGTTCGAGGGGGCCAGGTAGCCCTGGACGTCCTGCTGGGCGAGCTGGGACGCGGTGTTCGCGAGCTGGTCGGCGCGCTGCGCGAGCGCGAGCGCCTGCACCGGGTCCGAGTCGGCGAGCGCGCGGGCCTGCGCGAGCTGCTGCTTGGCCTCGTTCAGGCGGGTGCGGGCCTCGGGGCCGACCGCGCCGCGGTTGGTGGTCACGTAGTCCTCGACGGCGGCCGCGGTGCTCTGCGCGGACAGGAGCATCTGCTGGAGCTGGGCCTTCGCCTTCTGCGCGTTCGCCACGGCCCCTTCGAGGGCGCGGACCTCCCGGTCGAGGTCGAGGGAGGCCTGCTCGACGCGGCCGGTGGCGGCGAGGGGGTCGACCGGGTGGGCCTGGGCCCTGACGCCGGCGATGGCGGACCTGAGGTCCGCGGCCTTCGCGGCGACGGCCTGTCCGCCCTGGGCGGCGGCGAGGCGCTCGGCGTCGGCGGCGTCCTGCTCGGCCTCGGCGAGGACGCCGGGAAGCTGGGCGGCGGCCTGGTCGAGCTCGCCCGCGCGGCGCACGACGGCGGCGGCCATCTGCTCGGCCTGGCCCACGGCCTCCTCGGCGGCGCGCAGGAGCACTGCGGCCTTCCCGCCGTCGTCGGCGGCCACGGCCTCGTCGGCCGCGGCGAGCTGCTCCGCGGCGAAGCGGAGGCGGTCGGCGGCGTTGCCGGGGAAGTCCTTGACGGGCGCGGCCGCGGAGGCAGGATAGGCGGTGCCCATGGCGGCCAAGGCGTTCCGGGCCGCGTCGAGGTCGACCTCGGCGGCGCGCCGCTTGAGGGCGGCGACGGCCTCGGGGGCCCGGCGGCCGAGGTCGCGGAGCGCGTCGAAGTCGTCGGCGACGGCGTCGAGGTCGGCGTTGGCCTTGGTGAGGCGGTCGATGACGTCGGCGAGCATCCGGCGGCGCTCGTCCTCGGACTCGGGCCGGTCGTCGTCGAGGAGCTGCCTGGTGCGGAACGACGCCGTCAGCTGCTCCTTGGCACCCGCGAGGGCCGCGGTGAACCGGCCGGTGGCCTCGTCGCCGAACTCGGCGACGGCGAAGCCGAGCTCCTGCTCGCTGGTGCGGATCGCGTCGTCGGTCTCGACCAGGAGTCGGTTGGCCTCGCTGTTGAGGTCCTCGGTGGACCGCTGCGGGGCGCCTCCTCCTCCCCCGCCGCCGGCCGCGGCGGGCCGCCGCCTGCGGCGGCGCATCCAGAGGACGGCGCCGACGGCGAGCGCGGCCACGACGAGGAGGCACAGGACGACGCCGAACCAGTTGGCGCCGCCCGAGCCGGAGCCGGCGACGTCGCCGCCTTCGTACGCGGCCTCGTACCCGGCGGCGGCGTCGATCGCGGCCTGGGCCCAGTCGCCGTCCTCGAGCCGCGGTTCGACGACGCTCGCGGCGACCTCGTTCAGCTGGGCGTCGGTGAGCGGGAACGCGGCGTCGACCGACCAGGTGTAGCGGCGCTCGCCGGTGGCGACGGCGAGGAGGAGGTCCTGGGAGCCGAGTCCGGAGTCGACGGCGCTGGTGTCGGCCCAGGTCTGCGGCGAGTACGGGTCGAAGCCGTCCACGTAGGCGACGTACAGGCCGATGCCGGTGGCGGAGCGGAGGTCGGCGATCGCCTCCTCGACCTCGCCGCGGCGGTCGCCGAGCGCGTCGACCTGGTCGGTGACGGGGCCGGACAGGGCCACCGGGGCGGCGGCGGGTGCGGCGGACGGCGGGAGGAGGACGGCGGCGAACGCCGCCGCGATCAGTGCCGCGGCGGCGCGCCTGGCCGTGCTGCCGGTTCGATTCATCGCTGACCGCACCCCGTCCGATCGGAAACGAAGTCAGTCTAGGAGCGCGTCGTCGCAGGTAAGGCGCTTTCTGCGGATTCCTCGGGCCGCGAGGCGACCCCGATAGAGCAGTGACGCCGGTCACGGCCGAAATATTCGCCGCGGCTCCGGCGTCTTTAGAGTCGTTAGCACTCAACACCCGAGAGTGCTAATCGTGAGGGACAAGGAGACCACCATGATCGTTCGCTACCAGCACCCCTATGCGGCGTTCCGGCAGTTCGACCGCGAGTTCGAGCGCCTCGTCCGACTCGGCTTCGGCCAGCGCGCCGTGCAGTACTCGCTGCGCGCCGACGTCTACACCGAAGGCGAGGACCTGGTCGTCCGCGCCGCGGTCCCCGGCGTCAGCGCCGAGGACGTGACGGTCGAGCTCGAAGGCCGGCGCCTGTCGGTCACCGCCGAGCGCAAGGCCCGCGAGTCCGCCGAGGGCGACCGCTACCTCGTGCGCGGCCTCGCCTCCGGTTCGTTCCGCCGCGAGTTCACCCTCCCGGAGGGCACGACCGCCGAGCAGCTGAGCGCCGAGGTCGCCGACGGCATCCTGACCGTCCGCGTCGCCGGAGCGGTCACGCCCGCCCCGGAGGCGCAGCGGATTCCCGTCAAGGGCGCGCCGGTCGAGATCGAGGCCTCGGACGCCGAGTAGCCCGTATCGACAGTGAACGGCCCCGGGTCGCCCCGGGGCCGTTCGCGCGTCCTCAGTCTCCGGCCTTCGCGGCCGCTTTGCGCAGGTCGGCGGTGAACGCGGCCAGCGCCTCGTCCCGGTCGGCGCCCTGGAGGCGGATGACCGAGGAGGGGTGGACGGTCGCCAGGAACGCGCACGGCTCGCCGCCGAGGTCGAGGTCGAAGCATTCGCCGCGCTGGGCGCTGACGCGGAAGTCGGGTCCCATGAGCGACTGGGCGGCGGTCGCGCCGAGGGCGACGACGAGCGCGGGCGCGACGGCGGCGAGCTCGGCGGTGAGCCACGGGCGGCACGCGACCGTCTCGGTGCGGCCGGGCTTCTTGTGGAGGCGGCGGCCGCTGCGCTCGGACCACGTGAACTTGAAGTGCTTCACGGCGTTGGTGAGGTAGATGCGGTCGCGGTCGATGCCGGCGTCCGCGAGGGCCTGGTCGAGGAGGCGCCCGGCGGGGCCGACGAACGGCTCGCCTTCGCGGTCCTCGACGTCGCCGGGCTGCTCGCCGACCATGAACAGGCGGGCGTCGGCGGGGCCCTCGCCGAACACGGTCTGGGTGGCGTCCTGGTACAGGTCGCAGCCTTCGCAGTCGCGGGCCGCCCGGCGCAGCTCCGCGATCCCGGCGCCCTCCGGCACCCAGTGCTCGGCGCCGGGCGCCCGTCGTGCCATGTCCTCGCCCCCGATCGGTGTCCGGGGCGGGATACCCGCGTCGCGGGGCGGCGAACATGGCGCCCGGGCGGGCCGGGCGCCGTGCCCTACTCGGCGGCCGTGACGCCGAAGGCGGCGGCCATGCGCTTCCAGGACGCGGCCTCGTCGTGGCGGCCCTGGCGCTCCAGGGTGCGGGCCAGCAGGAGGTGCGCGTAGTGCTCGACCGGGTCGCGGTCGATGACCTCGCGCAGCTGCTCCTCGGCGCGGCGCAGCTGCGCGGAGTGGTAGTAGGCGCGGGCGAGCAGGAGCCGGGGCCCGGTCGGCCCGGGGTCCTCGGCGACGATCGCGGCCAGGAGGTTCGCGGCGCCGATGTAGTCCCGGGCGTCGAAGCGGGCGTTCGCGCGCTCCCAGCGCTCGAAGGGCCCCTCCTCGCGGGGCGCCGGGACGCCGCCGGGCGCGACCCCGTCGAACAGGTGCGTCGCGGCCACCCAGCGGTCCGGGGCGGCCTCGCCGCTCGGCAGGAAGTCGTTGAAGTCGGTCATCGGTCCCTCCTTCGGCCCGGATCGACGACGTGTCGGTCAGCGGCCCCAACGCGGCCGGGCGCGCGGCTATTCCCCGGGGAAACGGAAGAAGCCCGGTCGCCCGGGCTTCTTCGCTGAACCATCGAATTGAGGTGGGTACGGGAGTCGAACCCGTGTATACGGCTTTGCAGGCCGCTGCCTCGCCACTCGGCCAACCCACCCTGATGTGACGAAAGCCCAGGCCTTATGAGCCTGGGCTCGCGCACTTCGGTGGACGATACTGGGATTGAACCAGTGACCTCTCCCGTGTCAGGGGAGTGCTCTCCCGCTGAGCTAATCGTCCGGGAGGCGCTCTTTCGAGCTCCGAGCGGACGACCGGGATCGAACCGGCGACCTACACCTTGGCAAGGTGTCGCGCTACCAACTGCGCTACGTCCGCATGTCTTCCAGGAGTTCTTCCGTTCCCCCGGCGACGGGATAGAACTTTACCCAACCCCGACAGGAGCGTCCACCGGGGGGTCGGGCCTTCCGGCTTCGGGGCGCGTTGTCGCAGCGCTCTGGCAGAATCCTCCCGTGGCTCAAGCTATCGATCAACGCATCGCCGAAGAACTCTCGGTCGGCGCCCACCAAGTCCGCTCGGCCGTCGCGCTCCTCGACGACGGCTCCACCGTCCCGTTCATCGCCCGGTACCGCAAGGAGGCCACCGGCGGCCTCTCCGACGAGCAGCTGCGCGCGCTCGAGGAGCGCCTCGGGTACCTGCGGGAGCTGGAGGCCCGCCGCAAGGCGGTGCTCGAATCCATCGCCGAGCAGGGGAAGCTCACCGACGAGCTGGCGGCGCAGATCGACGCGGCCGACACCAAGGCCCGGCTCGAGGACCTCTACGCGCCCTTCAAGGTCAAGCGCCGCACCAAGGCCCAGATCGCCCGCGAGGCCGGCCTGGAGCCGCTCGCCGACCTCCTGCTGAGTGATCCCTCACAGGACCCGGAGACCGCCGCCGCGGCGTTCGTCGACCCCGCCAAGGAGGTCGCCGACGCGGCCGCCGCGCTCGCCGGGGCCCGCGCGATCCTCACCGAGCGGTTCTCCGAGGACGCCGACCTCATCGGCGACCTGCGCGAACGCATGTGGCGCAAGGGCCGGATCGTCTCCAGGGTCCGCGAGGGGGCAGAGGAGAAGGGCGCGAAGTTCTCCGACTACTTCGACTTCGCCGAGACGTTCACCACGCTTCCGTCCCACCGGGTGCTCGCGCTCTTCCGCGGGGAGAAGGAGGAGTCCCTCTCGCTCGCGCTCGAACCGGGCGAGACCGAGGTCGAGGGCGCCGACTGCGAGGCCGCGATCGCCGCGAAGTTCGGGATCAGGAACGAGGGCCGGCCCGCCGACGCGTGGCTGGCCAAGACCGTCTCGTGGGCCTGGCGCACCCGCATCCTCGTCAAACTCGGCGTCGACCTGCGGATGCGCCTGTGGCAGCACGCCGAGGACGAGGCCGTCAAGGTCTTCGCCGCGAACCTCAAGGACCTCCTGCTCGCGGCCCCGGCCGGACCGAAGGCCGTCATGGGCCTGGACCCGGGCTACCGCACCGGCGTCAAGGTCGCCGTCGTCGACGCCACCGGGAAGGTCCTCGACACCACCGCGATCTACCCGCACCAGCCGCAGAACCGCTGGGACGACGCGCTCGCCGTCCTCGGGGCCCTGGTCAAGAAGCACGGCGTGCAGCTCATCGCCATCGGCAACGGCACCGCCTCGCGCGAGACCGACCGGCTCGCGACCGACCTCGTCAAGGCGTTCGCGGGAGTGGCCGAGATCGCGAAGATCGTCGTCTCCGAGGCCGGCGCCTCGATCTACTCCGCATCCGCGTACGCCACGAAGGAGCTCCCCGGGCTCGACGTGTCGCTGCGCGGCGCCGTCTCGATCGCCCGGCGCCTCCAGGACCCGCTCGCCGAGCTCGTCAAGATCGAGCCCAAGCACATCGGCGTCGGCCAGTACCAGCACGACCTCACCGAGTCCAAGCTCACCCGCTCGCTCGAAGCGGTCGTCGAGGACGCCGTGAACGCCGTCGGCGTCGACCTGAACACCGCGTCCGTGCCGCTGCTGTCCCAGGTGTCGGGCCTGAGCGAGTCCGTGGCCGCGAACATCGTGGCCTACCGCGACGAGCACGGCCGCTTCCCCGACCGCAAGGCGCTCCTGAAGGTGCCCCGCTTGGGGCCCAAGGCGTTCGAGCAGGCCGCCGGGTTCCTGCGGGTCCCCGGCGGGGACAACCCGCTCGACGTCTCCGCCGTCCACCCCGAGGCGTACCCGGTCGTCGAGCGCATCCTCGCGGCCACCGGCGCCACGGTCGCCGGGATCGTCGGCGACGCGAAGACGCTCCGCGGCCTCAAGCCCGGCGACTTCGCCGACGACCGCTTCGGCGTCCCCACCGTCACCGACATCCTCGCCGAGCTCGAGAAGCCCGGCCGCGACCCGCGGCCCGAGTTCAAGGCCGCCGCGTTCAAGGAGGGCGTCGAGAAGGTCGCCGACCTCCAGCCGGGGATGCTCCTCGAAGGGGCCGTGACGAACGTGGCCGCGTTCGGCGCGTTCGTCGACATCGGCGTCCACCAGGACGGCCTCGTGCACATCTCCGCGCTCGCCAACCGGTACGTGGAGGACCCGCGCGAGATCGTCAAGCCCGGCGACGTCGTCAAGGTCAAGGTCGTCTCCGTCGACCTGGCCCGGCAGCGGATCTCGCTGACGATGCGCCTCGACGACGAGACCGAGGCCGGCGGCGGGCAGGGCCAGCGCCGCCAGGGCGGCGGGGACCGGAACCAGAAGGGCGGCAAGGGCGGCGGGCGCCAGCAGCCGCGCCAGCGCGGCGGCCGCCAGCCCGAGCCGCAGAGCGCGATGGCCGAGGCGCTGCGCCGCGCCGGCCTCACGAAGTGACCGGCCGACCGGAGGCGGCCCCGGCAAGCGGGAGCACTGATACGAGGCAGCCCTGACGAGAAGAAGCGCTGACGAGAGGGAGCGCCCGGCGCGGGCCGGGCGCTCCTCTTAGGCTGTGACGGTGAAGTTCAGCTCCCTGTTCCGGCCCATGGACCTCGTCGTCGGGGCCGCCAACGCGGTCGTGGTCATCTCCTGGTCGCTGGTGCAGTGGGAGCTGCGCACCAGGGACGTGCAGGGCCTCAACGAGGACCTGGGCTGGATCGTCATGTCCGTGTCGGTGGTGGCCCTGTTCTTCCGGTCCGCGTTCCCGCTCGCGGTCACGCTGGTGACGTGGGCGGCGACGCTCGTGTACTACCCGGCGTCCTCGACGGACGGGCCGATGCTGTCGGCGTTCGTCATCGCCCTGTACACGCTCGCGGCCCTCGGGCGGCTCGTCGCGGCGTCGGTGATCGCGGCGGCCACGTTCGTGATCGTCGTCGTCTCCGAGATCATCGCGAGGTTCGCGCACATGACCGAGAGCGAGACGCTCATGCTCGCCGGGTGGATCGTCGCGGTCCCCGCGATCGGGGCCGTGGTCGCGCACTACCGGCGCTACCGGGCCGAGACGCTGGTGGCGCTCGCGGAGGCGCAGCGGCGCAGCGTCGCCGAGGAGCGCATCCGGATCGCGCGCGAGCTCCACGACGCGGTCGGGCACCATCTGTCGCTCATCAACGTGCAGACCGCGGCCGCGCTCCGGAAGCTCCGCAAGGACCCGTCCTTCCGGACCGAGGAGGTCCTCGAAGTCGTGGCGCAGACCAGCCAGCTGTCGCTGCGGGAGCTGCGCGCGATGGTCGGGGTGCTGCGGGAGGCCGGGGAGGACTCGCCGACCGGGCCCGGGCCGGGCCTCGCCCAGCTGCCGTCCCTCGTGGACGCCGCGCGGGCCTCCGGGCTCGACGTGGAGCTGCGGGTCGACGGGGGCGCGGAGCTGCCGGTCGCGGTGGACGCGGCCGCGTACCGGGTGGTGCAGGAGTCGCTGACGAACGTGCTGCGGCACGCCAGGGCCTCCCGCGTGCAGGTGCGGGTCGTCATCGGCACCTCGACGCTCGCGGTCGCGGTCGCGGACGACGGCGTCGGCGATGCCAAGGGCGCCAGCGCACCCGGGAACGGGCTGACGGGGATGCGCGAGCGGGCCGAAGGGCTCGGCGGTACCTTCAACGCGGGGCCGCGCGAGGACGGCGGCTTCGCCGTGGAGGCCGCGTGGCCGTTGGAGGTGCCGAAGTGATCCGGGTGATGCTCGTCGACGACCAGCGACTGGTGCGCGCCGGCTTCGCGTCGATCCTCGGCGACGAGGACGACATCGAGCTGGTCGGCGAGGCGGGCGACGGCGCCGAGGCCCTCGAACTGGTGCGCAGCAAGCGCCCCGACGTGGTGCTCATGGACATCCGGATGCCGCGCATGGACGGCCTGGAGGCGACCGAGCGGATCGGGCGCGACGCGAGGTTCGACGGCGTCAAGGTCGTCATCCTGACCACGTTCGACGAGGACGACTACGTGTACCGGGCGCTGCGGGCCGGCGCGAGCGGGTTCCTGGTCAAGGACACCGACCCCGACGAGCTCATCCACGCGATCCGGGTGGTCGCGGCCGGGGAGGCGCTCATCTCGCCGAAGGTGACGCGGCGGCTCATCGCCGAGTTCGCCGGGCGCGTCGCGCGGCCCGAGCCGAGTTCGAAGCTGGGTGCGCTGACCGAGCGGGAGACCGAGGTCCTCAAGCTCGTGGCGACGGGCATGAGCAACGACGAGATCGCCGGGGCGCTGTTCCTGTCCCCGGCGACGGCGAAGACGCACGTCAGCCGCATCATGTCGAAGCTGTCGGCGCGCGACCGCGCGCAGCTGGTGGTGACCGCGTACGAGGCCGGCCTGGTGCGGCCGACCTGGACCGACGGGCAGTGATGCGACCGGGGGCGTACGGTCCGGCCGGGCCGTGATCCCCGCGGAGTAGCGCGAATGCCGCTGCCCGGACGATGCGGCGCGGACCGCCGCTTCGGGAGAGTCGCGGCATGGAACCAGACCTCGCTCCCGCCCGCTCGCGCCTGGCCCGCCTGTCCGACTGGACGCAGCGCCGGCCCCTGATCGCGCTCCTGCTGTGGGTCCTCGTCTTCGGCGGCGCGATCGGCGCCGCCGCGGCCGCGGGCTCGGCCTTCGACGACGACTACTCGATGCCCGGGACCGAGTCCCAGGCGCTCGCCGACCTCCTGGAGGAGCGCGCCCCCGACGCCGACCGGGTCGCCGTCCAGGTCGTCTTCGCCGCCGACGCGGTCGCGGCCGAGCAGGACCGCGTCGACGCGCTGCTGGCCGAGATCGCGGCCATGCCCGGCGTCGGCGCCGTCTCCGACCCGTTCACCGAACCCGGCGCGATCAGCGAAGACGGCACCGTCGGCTACGCGACCGCCGGGTTCGACGGGACGACCGAGGAGGCCGCCGCGCTGCTGCCGCTCGCCGAGGACGCCGCCGGGGACGGCCTCGAGGTCGCGCTCGGCGGCGAGCCGATCCGCGAGGCCGAGGAGGGCGGCGGCGGGGCCGCCGAAGGCGTCGGCGTCCTCGCCGCGCTGGTGATCCTCGTGCTCATGTTCGGGTCGTTCCTGGCCGCGAGCCTGCCGCTCATCACCGCCGTGTTCGCCGTGGGCACCACGTTCTGCCTGGCGCAGCTCGTCTCCCACGTGACGACCCTGCCGACGTACCTGACGCCGATCCTGTTCCTGGTGGGCCTCGGCGTCGGCGTCGACTACGCGCTGCTGATCTTCGCGCGGTTCCGCTCCGAACTGCTGGCCGGCGCGAACCGGCGCGACGCCGCCGCGACCGCCCTCGACACCGCGGGCCGCTCGGTCCTGTTCGCCGGGTCCGTCGTCATCGTCGCGCTCATCGGCCTGTACGCGCTCGGACTCGGTGCGCTGCAATCGGTCTCGGTCGCCGTCGCGCTCGTGGTGCTGGTGACGATGGTCGCGTCCGTGACGCTGCTGCCGGCGCTGCTCGGCCTGTTCGGGAAGCGCATCGAGCGGCGGGTGCGCAAGCGCGCGGCGAAGGCCGGGAGCGCCCCGGGCCGGCGCTGGAACGCGTGGTCGCGCCTGGTCGAGAAGCAGGCGTGGCTCGCGATCGTCGCCGTGACCGCCGGACTGGCGGCCCTGTCCGCGCCGCTCGCGGGCATCCGGCTCGGCTTCGCCGACGCCGGCGCCGAGTCCGAGGAGCTCCAGAGCCGCCAGGCGTACGACCTGCTCGCCGAGGGCTTCGGGGCGGGCTTCAACGGCCCGCTCACGGTCGTCACGGACGGCACCGAGGCCGAGGCGCGGGCCGCGCAGGCCGCGATCGACGCACTGGACTCCGTCGAGTTCGCGTCCCCGGCGTTCCCGATCGGCGAGGGCCTGTGGATGTCGACCGTGATCGGCACCGGCGGGCCCAGCGACGAGGCCACCGTGGACCTCGTGCACGAGCTGCGCGGCGACGTCCTCGACGAGGCCCCGGGCGAGCAGCTCGTGGGCGGCGCGACCGCCGCCGCGATCGACTTCAGCGAGATCATCGAGGATCGGGCCCCGCTGTTCCTGATCCTCGTCGTGGGCCTGTCGATGCTCCTGCTCATGGTCGTGTTCCGGTCGGTCCTCATCCCGGTCAAGGCCGCCGTGCTCAACCTGCTCACCATCGGCGCGAGCCTCGGCCTGGTCACCTGGATGTTCCAGGACGGGGCGCTCGGGGCCGAGCCGGGGCCGATCGAGGCGTTCGTGCCGGTCATGACCTTTGCCATCGTTTTCGGACTGTCGATGGACTACGAGGTGTTCCTCGTGTCCCGCATGCGGGAGGAGTGGGTGCGCACCGGCGACGCGACCGAGGCCGTGCGCACGGGCCTGGCCTCCACCGGCGGCGTCGTCACCGCCGCGGCCGCGATCATGATCGCCGTGTTCGGCGCGTTCGTCTTCAGCGAGTCGCGCCTGCTCCAGCAGTTCGGCGTCGGCATGGCCGCGGCGATCTTCATCGACGCGTTCGTCATCCGCGTCCTCCTGGTCCCCGCGATCATGAAGGTCATGGGCCGCGCCGCCTGGTGGATGCCGAAGTGGATGAACCGCACGCTCCCCCACGTCACCGTCGAGCCCGAACCCGCCCGGGAACCGGCCCGGACCTGACCGCGGAAACCCGGGGCCCCGGCGCGCCGCGCCGGGGCCCTTCCGCGCATTCGCGCGGTTTCCACACGTTCGCGCCGCCCGGGGTCTAGCGTGGCAGGTACACGCGTCATCGCAGGTGGAACGGGGTGGTCGCAGTGCTCGAACTGCTCGCCAGGAACTGGGCCTGGGTCCTGGTCCGGGGGATCTTCACGCTCGCGTTCGGCATCCTCGCGGTCTTCTGGCCCGGGATCACGCTCATCGCGATGGTGATCCTCTTCGGCGCGTACGCGCTCGTCGACGGCATCGCCGCGATCGCGATGGGCCTGCGGCGGCACACCGGCCGCGCGATCCTCATCGCCCTCGGCGTCCTCGGCGTCGCCGCCGGCCTCATCGCGCTCATCTGGCCCGGGATCTCCGCGCTCGCGCTGCTGTACGTGATCGCGTTCTGGGCCATCGTCACCGGCGTCGGCTCCATCGTCAGCGGCGTCGGCCTCACCGGCGACAGCGGCGGCCGCTGGCTGTTCATCCTCTCCGGACTCGCCGGGATCGCCCTCGGCGTCCTCCTGCTCGCGAACCCCGGCGAAGGCGCGATCGCGCTGGTCGTGACCATCGGCGTGTTCGCGATCGCGTGGGGCCTGCTCACGGTCTTCACCAGCGTGCGCCTGCGGCGGCTCTCGCAGGAGGTCTGAGCCGGTTCCGAGGCCGCCACGCCCTGTTCACTCCGAGTGCAGACCGGGCAAACGCGACCGTCACGCCCATTTCGCATGATGCGTCCATGCCCACCTTCCGCCCCGAGATCCAGGGCCTGCGCGCCGTCGCCGTGCTGCTGGTCGCCGTCTACCACATCTGGTTCGGCCGCGTGTCCGGCGGCGTCGACGTCTTCCTGTTCCTGACCGGATTCCTCATCACCGGCTCCCTGCTGCGCGCGCTCGAACGCGACGGGCGCCTGCACCCGGTCACGTTCCTGACCCGGCTCGCGCGCCGCCTCTTCCCGGCCGCGGCGGTCGTCCTGCTCGCGGTGCTCCTCATGGCCTGGCTGCTCCTGCCCGAGACGCGGCTGTACGACACCGCCCGCCAGGCCGTGGCCTCCGGCCTGTACTACGAGAACTGGGCGCTGGCCGCGGACGCGGTCGACTACGTCGCCCAGGACCAGCCGCTGAGCCCGCTCCAGCACTTCTGGTCGCTGTCCGTCCAGGGCCAGTTCTACGCGGTGTGGCCGGTCATAGTGGGCGCGGCCGGGCTGCTCGCGCGGCGGCTGCGCCTCGGCCTCCGGGGCGCGGTGTTCGCGGCCTGCGCGGCGGTGTTCGCCGGCTCCCTCGCGTACTCGGTGGCGGTCACGCACGCGGACCAGGCGCGGGCGTACTTCGACACCGGGGCGCGGCTGTGGGAGTTCGCGCTCGGCGGGATGCTCGCGGTGGCGCTGCCGCTCCTGCGGCCGCCGGCGCGGCTGCGCGTGGGCCTCGGCTGGACCGGGCTGGCGCTGCTCCTCGCCTGCGGGGCCCTGATCGACGTGTCGTCGCGGTTCCCCGGCTGGATCGCCTTGTGGCCCACGGGGGCCGCGCTCATGGTGATCGTCGCCGGCACCACGGGGAGCCGCTGGGGCGCCGACCGGGCGCTCACGTGGCGGCCGCTGTCGGTCGTCGGCGACCACTCGTACGCGCTGTACCTGTGGCACTGGCCGATCCTGCTGGGCTACTTCTACCTCGCCGGGCGCTCCACGGCCACGGTCCTCGGCGGCCTGCTGGTGCTCGCGCTGTCGTTCGGCGCGGCCGTGCTCACCAAGCGGTTCGTGGAGGACCGCACCGCGCCGCGGCGCGCGTGCAGCCGCGGCTGGTCGGTCGCGGTCGCCGGCGCGTTCCTCGTCCCGGCCGTCGCCACCGCCGGCGCCGCGCAGGCGCAGCTCGCCGTCGCGCAGGAGGAGCTCGAAGCCGAGATCGCCGCCGCCGTCGCGGAAGGCGGGGTGTACGTCGGCGCCGCCGTCCTCGACGACCCGGCGCTCGCGGCCTCACTGGCAGACGAGGTGCCGCCGGTGCCGCCCCTGGCGACCGCCGCGCAGGACCTCCCGGTGATCTACGACGGCCCCGAGGACGAGGACTGCGACGGCACCCGGCTGTGCGAGTACGGGGACCCCGGCGGCGACCGCACGGTGGCGCTCGTGGGCGCCTCCCGGGTGGCGCACTACTTCCCGGCGTTCGAGCAGGCCGCCCTCGACCGCGGCTGGCGGCTCCTGGTGCTCACCAAGAGCAGCTGCCAGTTCACCACCGAGCCGGGCACCGAGGAGCGCAAGGACTTCGCCCCCGAATGCGCCGCCTGGAACGACTGGGCGCTGGAGCGGCTGGAGGCGGAGCGGCCCGACCTGGTGGTGACCCTCGCCGACCGCGCCCACGACCGGGACGAGCGCACCTACCCCGGCTTCGTCGACCAGTGGCGCCGCCTCGACGCGTGGGGCGTGCCGGTCCTCGCGCTGCGCGACCTGCCGCGGCTCTCGGAGTCGGCCCCGGAGTGCGTGGCGCGGCTCGGCGCCGACGCGTGCGTGTTCGACGCCGAACCGAGCCACGACCCGGTCGATCCGACCGCCGCCCTCGAAGGCGTCCCGGACAACGTGCGTTTCGCCGACCTCACCGGGTACGTCTGCCCCGACGCGCGGTGCCCCGCGGAGATCGGGAACATCCTCGTCTACCGCGACACCTCGCACCTGACGAACTCGTACGCGACCTCCCTCGCGCCGGTCGTGGAGCGCGTCGTGCTGGAGGCCACCGGCTGGTGACACGCCGAAGCGGCCCGCGCCGGTCCGGCGCGGGCCGCTTCGCGTCGCCTCACAGGGACTTCGGCCAGGCGTTCGCGACCGCGTCGCGCACCTGCGCGAGCTGGTCCGCCACCGCCTTCGGGCCGGTCGAACCCGGCGTCGTGCGGCCCGCGAGGGCCCCGTCGACGTCGAGGACGGCCTTCACCGACGGGTCGAGGTGCTCGGAGATCGACGCCAGGTCGGCGTCGGCGATCTCGTGCAGCTCGATGCCGCGGGCCTCGCAGTGGGCCACGCAGGCGCCCGCGATCTCGTGCGCCGAGCGGAACGGGATGCCCTTGCGCACCAGCCAGTCCGCGATCTCGGTCGCGAGGCTGAAGCCCGTCGGCGCCGACGCGCGCGGCACCTCGGCGTTGAACCGCATCGTCGCGACCATGCCGGTCACCGCCGGCAGCAGCAGCGCCAGGTTGTCCAGGGAGTCGAAGACCGGCTCCTTGTCCTCCTGGAGGTCCTTGTTGTACGTGAACGGCAGGCCCTTGAGCGTCACCAGCAGCGCGGTCAGGTTGCCGACCAGGCGGCCCGACTTGCCGCGGGCCAGCTCGGCCACGTCCGGGTTCTTCTTCTGCGGCATGATCGACGACCCGGTCGAGAACGCGTCGTCCAACGTGACCCAGCCGAACTCCTGGCTCGACCACAGGATGACCTCCTCCCCCAGGCGGGAGAGGTGGATCCCGACCATCGAGCACACGAACAGCAGCTCGGCCGCGAAGTCGCGGTCGGACACGCCGTCCATCGAGTTCCCCACGGGCGCGTCGAAACCGAGTTCCTCGGCGACGGCGACCGGGTCGAGCGGCAGCGACGAGCCCGAGAGCGCGCCCGAGCCGAGCGGCGACACCGCGGCCCGCCCGTCCCAGTCCCGCAACCGGTCCAGGTCCCGCAGGAACCCCTGCGCGTGGGCCAGCAGCTGGTGCCCGAGGGTGACCGGCTGGGCGTGCTGGAGGTGCGTCATGCCCGGCGCGGGCGCGTCCACGAGGTCCTCGGCCTGCGCGGCCAGCGCCTCCACCAGCGCGGCCACGTCCGCGGCCAGCCCCCGGGCGTGGTCGCGGCAGTACAGGCGCAGGTCGGTCGCGATCTGGTCGTTGCGGCTGCGCCCGGCTCGGAGCTTCCCGCCGAGGTCGCCGAGGCGCTCCACCAGGCCGCGTTCGAGCGCGGTGTGGACGTCCTCGTCCGCGATCGTGCCGGTGAAGGTCCCGTTCGCGACGTCCTCGCCGAGCGCGTCGAGCGCCGCGAGCATCCGCTCGAGCTCGTCGCCGGTGAGGAGCCCGGCGCGGTTGAGCACCCGCGCATGGGCTTTGGACGCCGTGAGGTCGTACGGCGCGAGCCGCCAGTCGAAGCCGATCGAGGCGTTCAGGGCCTCGAGGGCCGCGGCGGGGCCGCCGGTGAAGCGGCCTCCCCACAGTTTCGCCATTACTCGGCCTCGGCCTTGATCCGCTCGTTCCGGGCCGCGGCGAGCTTCGCCGGGAGGCTCCACAGCTCCACGAAGCCGCGCGCGTTCGACTGGTCGAAGGCGTCGCCCTCGTCGTAGGTGGCGAGGTCGAAGTCGTAGAGGCTGGCCTCGGAGCGGCGGCCGGTGACGGTGGCCTTGCCGGCGTGGAGGGTCAGCCGGACCTCGCCGGTGACGTGCGTCTGGACGTCGTTCACGAACGCTTCGAGGCTGTTCTTCAGCGGGGAGAACCAGAGGCCGTCGTAGACGAGCTCGCCCCAGCGCTGGTCGACCTGGCGCTTGAACCGGGCCTGCTCGCGCTCGATGGTGACGTTCTCCAGCTCCATGTGGGCGGCGATCAGGGTGATGCCGGCCGGGGACTCGTAGACCTCGCGGGACTTGATGCCGACGAGCCGGTCCTCGACCATGTCGATCCGGCCGATGCCCTGGGCGCCGGCGCGCTCGTTGAGCTCCTTGACGAGTTCGAACGCGGACTTCTTGACGCCGTCGAGCGCGACGGGCTTGCCGGACACGAAGGTGATGACGACCTCGTCGGGCTCGCGCTCCTCGGCCGGGTTCTGCGTGTAGTCGTAGATGTCCTCGATGGGGCCGTTCCAGATGTCCTCGAGGAAACCGGTCTCGACGGCGCGGCCCCACAGGTTCTGGTCGATCGAGTACGGGGACTTCTTGGTCACGTCGATCGGGAGGTGCTTCTCCTCGGCGAACGCGATGGCCTTGTCGCGGGTCCAGGCGAAGTCGCGGGCCGGGGCCACGACCTTGAGGTGCGGGGCGAGGGCGGCGAGGCCGGCCTCGAAGCGGACCTGGTCGTTGCCCTTGCCGGTGCAGCCGTGGGAGACGATCGTCGCGCCGTGCTTCTCGGCGGCGGCCACGAGGTGCTTCACGATGAGCGGCCGGGAGAGCGCGGACACGAGCGGGTAGCGGTCCATGTAGAGGGCGTTCGCGGCCACGGCCGGGAAGCAGTACTCGGCGGCGAACTCCTCGCGCGCGTCGACCACTTCGGCGGCGACGGCGCCGCAGCCGAGGGCCCGCTGCCGGATGACCTCCATGTCCTCGCCGCCCTGGCCGACGTCGATGGCCACGGCGATGACCTCGGCGTCGAGCTGCTCGGCGAGGTACGGGATCGCGACGGACGTGTCGAGGCCGCCGGAGTAGGCGAGCACTACCTTCTCGGTCATTTCAGTTTCTCCTCAGTTTCCTCAGTGGTGGTGGCGTGGTAGGGGTCCGGGCCCTTGCCGGCCCAATTGAGCATCTGGTCGGCGACGTCCCTGCCGGTGACGCCGTCGCGGGCGATGACGGCGATCGTGTCGTCGCCGGCGATGGTGCCGATGACGTCGGCGAGGCCGGAGCGGTCGATCGCGCTGGCGAGGTATTGGGCCGCGCCGGGCGGGACGCGCAGGACGGCCATGTTCGCCGAGTGGTCGGCACCGACGAGGAGTTCCCGCAGGAGCCGCTGGAGGCGGTCGGGGGCGGCCTCGGCGTCGCGCAAGGGCCGTTCGCCCTCCGCGAAGATCGAGTAGACGGCGCCGCCGCCGTCGGTGCCGCGGACCTTGACGGCGCCGAGCTCTTCGAGGTCGCGCGAGAGCGTGGCCTGGGTGGCCTCGATCCCGTCGGCGGCGAGGAGCGCGGCGAGCTCGGTCTGGGAGCGGATGGCGCGGGTCGAGATCAGCTCGACGATGCGCGCCTGGCGGGCCGCCTTGGTGGTCGGCTGGTTCATCGCCGGTCACCCCGCTTCGGGGCGGCGGGCGGTGCGAGGGTCGGCGGGTGCGGGCTCACCGGGACTCCCGCAGGAGCCAGGCGAGGAGGGCCTTCTGGGCGTGGAGGCGGTTCTCGGCCTGGTCGAACACGCGCGAGTGGGGGCCGTCGATGACGTCGTCGGTGATCTCCTCGCCGCGGTGGGCGGGGAGGCAGTGGAGGACGATCGCGTCGTCGGCGGCGTGCGCGAGGAGGTCGGCGTTGAGCTGGTAGGGGTGGAGGTCGCCGAAGCGCTTCGCGCTGTCGGCCATGCCCATCGAGACCCAGGCGTCGGTGGAGACGACGTCGGCGCCGGCGACGGCCTCGACCGGGTCGGCGGTGACGGTGACCGAGCCGCCGGTGGCGGCGTTGATCTGGGCGGCGCGCTCGAGGACGTCGTCGGCGGGCTGGTAGCCGGCGGGGGCGCCGATGCGGACGTGCATGCCGGCGAGGGAGGAGGCGATCACCGTGGAGTTGCCCATGTTGAAGGCGGCGTCGCCGACGTAGGCGATGCTGGTGCCCTTGAGCGGCTTGTGCTCGGCGATGGTCTGGAGGTCGGCGAGGAGCTGGCAGGGGTGCCAGCCGTCGGTGAGCGCGTTGACGACCGGGACGGTGGCGTGCTCGGCGAGGTCGGCGATGCGGTCGTCGCCGAAGGTGCGGATCACGATGGCGCTGACGTACCGGGAGAGGACCCGGGCGGTGTCGGCGACGGTCTCGCCGCGGCCGAGCTGGGTGGACTGGGCGTCGATGACGACGGAGTGGCCGCCGAGCTCGGCGATGCCGACGTCGAAGGACAGCCGGGTCCGGGTGGAGGGCTTCTCGAAGACGACCGCGACGGACTTCGGGCCCGCGAGCGCGGGGAAGGCGTAGCGGTCGGCCTTGAGCTTCGCGGCGAGGTCGAGGACCTCGGCCTGCTGGGCGGGGGTGAGGTCGTCGTCTTTGAGGAAATGCCTCTGGTTCGGCGTGGCCGAGTGGTTCAGGGTCACGGTCGTCCTCCAGGAGCCGGGGTGACGGCGTCGAGGGCTTCGACGAGCTTGGCGCAGAAGGCGTCGAGCTCGGTCTGGGAGATGGTGAGCGGGGGCGCGATCCGGATCGTGTCGGGCCGCGGGGCGTTGGCGAGGACGCCGAGGCCGAGGAGGTGCTTGACGGTCTCGGCGGCGACGGGCTCGGCGAGGGCGATGCCGCGCCACAGGGCCTGGCCGCGGACCTCGGTGATCCGGGGGTCGGCGAGGAGCACGGCCTCGAGGTGCGCGCCGAGGGCGAGGACGCTGTCGAACAGGTGCTCGCGCTCGATCGTGTCGATCACGGCGAGGGAGGCCGCGCACGCGATCGGGTTGCCGCCGAACGTGGAGCCGTGGGTGCCGGGGGTGAACAGGGCCGCGGTGGCCTCGCTCGCGAGGACGGCGCCGATCGGGATGCCGCCGCCGAGGCCCTTCGCGAGGGTCACGGCGTCGGGGACGACGCCTTCGGCGTGGTGGGCGAACCAGGCGCCGGTGCGGCCGAAGCCGGACTGGATCTCGTCGAGGATCAGGAGCGCACCGGCGGAGGCGGTGAGTTCCCTTGCGGCCGTGAGGTACCCGGGCGGGGAGGGGACGACGCCGGTCTCGCCCTGGGTGGGTTCGAGGAAGACGGCGGCGGTGTCGGCGTCGACGGCGGCCTTGAGGGCGTCGGCGTCGCCGTAGGGCACGAACACGACCTCGCGGGCGAAGGGCCCGAAGGGCTCGCGGATCGCGGCCTTCCCGGTGATGGAGAGCGCGCCGAGGGTGCGGCCGTGGAAGCCGTGCTCGGTGGCGACGATCTTCGCCTTGCCGGTCGCGTTCCCGTGGAGGATCGCGAGCTTGAGCGCGGCCTCGTTGGCCTCGGTCCCGGAGTTGCACAGGAAGACCCGGCCCGGGTTGCCCCACAGCTCCAGGAGCTTCTCGGCGAGCTCGACCTCCTTCTCGTGGAAGAACAGGTTCGAGGTGTGGGCGATCCGCGCGGCCTGGGTGCTCACGGCCTCCACGAGCGCGGGGTGGTTGTGGCCGAGGCTGGAGACGGCGATGCCGCCGATCATGTCGAGGTAGGCGTTGCCGTCCACATCGGTCACGGTGCTGCCGGCGCCCTCGCGCAGCGCCACGGGCGGCTGCCCGTAGTTGCCCATGAGCGCCCGGCCGTAGCGGGCCTTGATCTGCTCCGAATAGGTCACTTCGCCTCCTGGACCATGGTGCCGACGCCGTCGGTCGTGAAGATCTCCAGCAGCGTCGAGTGCGGAACGCGGCCGTCGATCACGTGGGCCTGCGGGACGCCGCCCTTGACCGCGCGCAGGCACGCCTCCATCTTCGGGACCATGCCGGCCTGGAGCGAGGGCAGGATCTCGGCGAGGCGGTCGGTGGTGATCTGCCGCAGCAGCGAGCCCTGGTCGGGCCAGTTCTCGTACAGCCCTTCGACGTCGGTGAGGACGATGAGCTTCTGGGCGCCGAGGGCCTCGGCCAGCGCGGCCGCGGCGGTGTCGGCGTTCAGGTTGTAGAGGATGCCGTCGTGGTCGAGCGCGACCGTGGAGACGACGGGGATGCGCCCGGCGGCGATGAGGTCGTCGACCGCGGCGGTGTTGACCGACGCGACGTCGCCGACCCGGCCCACGTCGACGCGCTCGCCCTCGACCTCGGCCCAGCGGCGCTTGGCGGTGAACAGCTGCGCGTCCTCGCCGGACATGCCGACGGCGAACGGGCCGTGGTTGTTGATCAGGCCCACGAGTTCGCGGCCGACCTGGCCGACCAGGACCATCCGGACCACGTCGGCGGCCTCGGGGGTGGTGACGCGCAGGCCGCCCTTGAACTCGGAGGCGATGTCGAGCTTCTTGAGCATCGCGGAGATCTGGGGGCCGCCGCCGTGCACGACGACGGGCTTGATGCCGACGTAGTGCAGGAACACCATGTCGGCGGCGAACGCGGCCTGGAGCTCGGGGTTGATCATGGCGTTGCCGCCGTACTTGACGACCACGATGGAGCCGGTGAAGCGCTGGAGCCACGGCAGGGCCTCGATGAGCGTCTCGGCCTTGCCGAGGGCCGCCTGGAGGTGCGGTGCGAGTTCGCTGATGTCGGTGCTGCTCATGTGCTGTACGCCGAGTTCTCGTGGACGTAGTCGTGGGACAGGTCGTTGGTCCAGATGGTGGCCGAGGCCGCGCCGTGGTGGAGCTCGATGTCGATCGCGACGTCGCGGCCCTTGAGGTCGACGAGGTCGCGGGGCTCGCCGGCGGCGCCGGCCTTGCAGATCCAGACGCCGTTGACGGCGACGTCGACCGCGTCGGCGTCGAAGGGCGCCTTGGCGGTGCCGACGGCGGCGAGGATGCGGCCCCAGTTCGGGTCGGAGCCGAACAGGGCGGTCTTGACGAGGCTGTCGCGGGCGACGATCCGGGCGACCTCGACGGCGTCGTCCTCGCTCGCGGCGCCGGAGACGGTGATCGCGACGTCCTTCGTGGAGCCTTCGGCGTCCGAGAGGAGCTGGTGCGCGAGGTCCTTGCACAGGGCGGTGAGCGCGGAGATGAACTCGTCGGCCTCGGCTTCGACGCCGGAGGCGCCGGAGGCGAGGAGGAGCACGGTGTCGTTGGTCGACATCGAGCCGTCGGAGTCGAGCCGGTCGAAGGAGTAGCGGCAGGCGGTGCCGAGCGCGGTGTCCGCGAGCGGGTGGTCGACGACCGCGTCGGTGGTGAGGACGACGAGCATCGTGGCGAGGCCGGGGGCGAGCATGCCCGCGCCCTTGGCGATGCCGCCGACGGTCCAGCCGGCGGGGCTGGTGACGGCGGCGTTCTTGGCGACGGTGTCGGTGGTCATGATCGCGGTGGCCGCGGCTTCGCCGCCGTCGGCGGCGAGGGCCCGCGCGGCGGCCTCGACGCCCGGCAGGAGCTTGTCCATGGGGAGCCGCTCGCCGATGAGGCCGGTCGAGCAGACGGCGACCTCGACCGCGCCGCAGCCGAGGACCTCGGCGGTCTTCTCGGCGGTGGCGTGCGTGTCCTGGAAGCCCTCGGGGCCGGTGCAGGCGTTCGCGCCGCCGGAGTTGAGGACCACGGCCTTGAGCGCGCCGGTGGTGAGGACCTGCTGGGACCACTTGACCGGGGCGGCCTTGACGCGGTTGCCGGTGAACCGGCCCGC
Source organism: Glycomyces terrestris (assembly GCF_003933745.1). Classification (GTDB taxonomy): domain Bacteria; phylum Actinomycetota; class Actinomycetes; order Mycobacteriales; family Micromonosporaceae; genus Glycomyces; species Glycomyces terrestris. The sequence continues at coordinate 741,698 of NZ_RSEB01000001.1, forward strand.
GGCGACCTGGAGCGGGCCCTCGTTGACGACCAGGGCCAGGTCGGGCTTCCCGGAGGCCTTGAGCCCGGCGGTGACACCGGAGGCCTTGAAGCCCTTGGGGGTCGTGACGGTCACGGCGCGACTCCGTTCACGGTGAGGCCCTGGGCTTCGGGGAGGCCGAGCATGAGGTTCGCGCACTGCACGACCTGCGCGGCCGCGCCCTTGCCGAGGTTGTCGATGGCCGAGGTGACGACGATCCGGCCCGAGTCCTTGTCGACCGCGCCCTGGAGCTGGACGGCGTTGGTGCCGTACACCGAGGCGGTCGCGGGCCACTGGCCCTCGCGCAGGACCTGCACGAAGTGCTCGCCGTCGTACGCCTTCGCGAGCGCGGCCCGCACGTCGGCGGCGGTGACCTCGGCGGTCGGCTTCGCGGTCACCGTTGAGAGGATGCCGCGGGCCATCGGGGCGAGCAGCGGGGTCATCGAGACCGAGACGGCGCCGCTGGCCTGCTTGATCTCGGGGACGTGCTGGTGGGCGCCGACCTTGTAGGCGCTGATCGAGCCCATGACCTCGGAGGCGAGCAGGTTCTTCTTGGGGGCGTTGCCGGCGCCGGAGGTGCCGGAGGCGGCGATGACGACGACGTCCTCGGGCGAGGCGATGCCGGCGTCCAGGAGCGGGCGCAGCGCGAGGATGGTGGCGACGGCGTAGCAGCCGGTCGCGGCGACCCGGGTGGCGGCGGCGATCCGCTCGCGCTGGCCGGGGAGCTCGGGGAGGCCGTAGGTCCAGGCGCCGGCGTAGGGCCCGGAGTAGTAGGACTCCCAGGCGGCGGCGTCCTCGAGCCGGTGGTCGGCGCCGAGGTCGACGATCTTCTGCGATTCGGGCAGCTGCGCGGCGAGCGCGGCGGACTGGCCGTGCGGGAGGGTCATGATCACCAGGTCGGCCTCCGCGAAGGACTCCGGGGTGGTCGGGGTGAAACGTCGGTCGCCGTACGCGGAGAGGTGGGGGTGGACTGCGGTGATGTACTCACCGGCGTTGCTGTGCGCGCCCGCGGCGACGACGTCGAGCTGCGGGTGGTCGGCCAGCAGCCGGAGCACCTCGCCTCCCGCGTAGCCGCTGGCTCCCGCCACGGCGACCTTGAACGTCACTGGAAACCTCCGTCTTGAATGACTATGCAGAGAACTGTATCAGCATTCAATGGAGGCGCGACAGTGATATTCCGCGTGGTGGGATGTGAGGATCGCCCCTGTCTGCGGGCGGGGGTCAGGCCGGCTCGCAGGTCCGGCCGACCGGGCCGGACCCGGCGCTCAGCGTGCCCGTTCGCGGGCGAAGATCGCGGCTTGGACGCGGCTGGTCAGGCCGAGCTTGGCGAGCACGCGCGTGACGTGGGACTTCACGGTCGCCTCGGCCATGCCGAGCTCGGCGGCGATCTCGGCGTTCGACATGCCCTCGCCGATGAGGGCCAGCACCTCGGTCTCGCGCGGGGTCAGGCTCGCCACGCCCGCGTCGTCGACCTCGATCGGCGCATAGGCCGGGCGCGAGCGCGCGAACTCGGCGATCAGGCCGCGGGTGACGGCCGGCGAGATGAGCCCGTCGCCGCGGGCGATCGTGCGGACCGCCTCCACGAGCGTCTCGGCGTCGGCGTCCTTGAGGAGGAACCCGCTCGCCCCGGCGCGCAGGGCGTCGAAGACGCACGAGTCGTCGCCGTACGAGGTGAGGACGAGGACGTCGGCGGTGCCGCGCAGCTCGGCCGCGGCGGCGATGCCGTCCTTGCGCGGCATCCGCACGTCCATGACCACCACGTCGGGGCGCAGCTCCTTCGCGAGCGCCACCGCCTCGACGCCGTCGGCGGCCTCGCCGACCACCTCGATGTCGTCGGCGCTGTCCAGCAGCATGCGCAGCCCGGCGCGCACGGCCGCGTGGTCGTCGGCCAGCAGGACCTTGGTCATCAGCGTGTACTCCAGTTCGGGAAAGGCGGGCGGAGGCGGGGCGGCGGGGCCGTCGGTGCGCCCAGGCGGGCGGCGGTCAATCCGGCGGGTGCGGGGCGGCGTGCGGGTCGTTCGCGCCGGTCGGGATCTCGGCCCGGACCGCCCACTTCCCGCCGTCCGGTCCGGCGTGCACCTTACCGCCCAGGAGCCGGACCCGCTCGGTCATCCCGACCAGGCCCGAACCGGTCCCCGGAACGGCTTCCGCCTTGTCCCCCAAGGCGTTCACGACCGTGACGACGAGCGCGCCCGGGACGAACCGCACGGTCGCCTCGGCGTCGCAGCCGTGCTTGAGGGCGTTCGTGAGCGCCTCCTGGACGACCCGGTACGCGGTCAGCTCGACCTCGCCGGGCAGGTCGCGCGGCGGGCCCTCCACCCGGAAGTCGACCTGGAGGCCGACCGCGCGCATCCGCTCGGCGAGCTCGGGGATCTGGTCGATCCGGAAGGACGCCAGCTCCTCGCCCTCCTCCCCCGTGCGGAGGATGCCGATGATGCGGCGCAGCTCGGCGAGGCCGTCGACGCTCGAGGCGCGGATCGCGGCGATCGAGGTGCGCACCGCGTCGGAGTCGAGGTCCTTGCGGGACTGGAGGGCCGTCGACTGGAGCGCGATCGCGGAGAGGTAGTTCGCGACCGTGTCGTGCAGTTCGCGGGCCATGAGGGTGCGCTCGCGCAGGACCGCCTCGCGGCGGCGCACGTCGGCCAGGCGCGCGGTCTGCTCGGCGCGCTCGCGTTCGAGCTCGGCCCGGTCGTGGGCCTGGCGCACGATGACGCCGGTGGCGATCGGGGAGAGCAGCACGACGGCGCCGACCGCGATCGTGGTGAGCACCCCGACCGCCTCGGCCCCTTCGAGGTACGTCAGGCCGCCGAGGAGGAGCACGGCGGTCGTGACCGCCGGCACGAGGACGCGCACGCTGCGGCGCGGCCCGTAGCGCGCGAACGAGTAGAGGTTGTCGGTGAAGACGCACACCGTCGCGAAGGTGAGCCCGATGCCGATCTCGATGCCGATCGCGACCGTGCCGAGCCCCAGGCACCACGAGGGCGAGGCGCGGCGGACCGCCACGCCGAGGCAGGTCAGCGCCAGCGGCACCAGGCGCACCGCGAGCGGCAGGCCCTCCACGTACCGCTCGTAGCTGCCGAGTCCGATGAGGACCGCGCCGATCGCGAACAGGAGGACGGCGGCGACGAGGTCGCCTCTGCGGACGCGGCCGAGGAGGCCCGGCGGACTGGTCATGCCCCCATCCCATCACGCCCGCGCGCCCGCGGCCTCACTCTCGGAGGGGAGCCGGGCTCCGACTTTGGTCGCACCCAACGCACCCCACGCGACCCGGAAGGTCCATCATGTTCGGGTGACCGAACCGAATCCTCCTCAGGCGCCGCGTCCCGAATGGGACCGGTACAGCGGGGTGCTGCGCACCGCCGTGATGGGCAACGCGTTCCTCGCGTTCGTGCTCGAACTGGCCATGCTCGTGTTCGTCGCCTGGTGGGCGCTCGCGCTCGACCACGCGCTGTGGACGCGGCTGCTCATCGCCGCCGCGTCCGTGGGCGCGCTGGTGGTCCTGTGGGGCGCGTTCGCCGCGCCCAAGGCCCGGGTGCCGCTGCCGGCCGCCGGGACGGTGGCCGTGAAGGCGCTCGCGTTCGCGGCGGGCGCGGCCGCGCTGTGGGGCCTGGGCCTGCCGGCCGCGGCGATCGCGTTCGCGGTGCTCGCTGCGGCGAACACCGCGGCCACGACGTACGTCAGGCGAGACCGAGCAGCGTGAGGACCACGCTGTAGTCCCAGGTCGAGTCGTCGGTGGGCCAGTCGTCGGTCGGGATGTTGCTGAAGATCGTGCCCATCATGCCGATCCAGAAGATGAAGTACAGGACCCAGAACACGATCGAGGCGACGCCGATCCAGCCGAGGACGATGCCGGCGGTGGCGAAGCCCTCGCCGGCCTCGCCGGTCTCGCGGATCTGGCGCTTCGCGATCGTGCCGAAGATGAGGCCGAGGATGCCGAGGGGGCTGCACGCCCCGACGATGCCGCACACGAGCGCGGCGATCGACATGCCGTTCGTCGGCCGCGGCGGCGGGTAGTAGCCGTAGGGCGGCGGGTAGGCCCCGTACGGCGGCGGCGCGGGCTGGCCGTACGGCGGGGGCGGCGGCGGGGCCTGCGGGTCGGGGGCGTCGGGCGTGGACATCAAGGGCACCTCTCGGTCGTTCCTGGCACGCCCTCAGCTTAAGCGCTCCTCGCTCGCGGCGGGTTCCACGATCGCGGGGGCGTCCAGCGCCTCCCGCAGGGCCCGTTCGCGGTCGAGCAGCGGCGTGCAGGCCCGCCACACGAGCGCGGCCACGGCCCAGCCGACCGCGGCGCCGCCGATCGTGTCGGTGAGCCAGTGCGCGTGCTGCCAGGTGCGCGCCCCCATCATCAGGACCGTCAGGAACACCCCCACGGGCCACCAGGCCCGCAGGTGCCGGGCCGGGATCCACACCGCCGCGACGATCACGACGAACGCGGCCATCCGCGCGGCGTGCCCGGACGGGAACGCCCAGGAACCGGTGTCCACCATGACGTCCAGCGGGCGCGGCCGCTCCCCCACGCGCTTGATGAGGTCCACCGTCAGCGCCGTGGCGGCGATCGCGGCGCACGCGAACACCGCCGAGCGCCAGCGCCGGGCGATGAGCAGCGCGACCACGGCGATCGCGAGGAGCGCCAGGCCCGGCTCGCCGCCGAGGCGGTTGAGGAGCTGCGCGAGCTGCCAGCGGACGCCGTCGGCGGGGCCGCCGACGAGGCCGTTCCAGCGGTCGTCGAGGGCCTGCCAGGGCGCGCCGCCGGGGGCGAGGCGGATCCACAGCGCGTCGCCGAGGACTCCGAGCGGGACCAGGACCGCCAGGACGAGCGCCGTCCGGGACTTCGGGAAGCCGTTGGGAGTCATGGGCGGCATGGTATCCGGGTCAGCAGAACGGCCAGGAGTTGCACTCGCTGGTGGTCTCCTCGGGCTCGGAGGTCGTCGGGTCGGGCTCCTCGGGCTCCGAGGTGGTCGGATCGGGCTCGGGCTCGGCGGTGGTCTCCTCCGGCTCCTCGCTGGGGGACTCGGAGGCCGACTCGCTGGGCGAGTCGGAGGCGGCGCACGCGGGCTCGTCGGGGTTGGCCCGGCAGTACTCGCTGTCGGGGTCGATCGAGCCGTCGTCGCCGAGGCCCTCGGTGAGGTCCTCGCCGGCCCCGGACGCGCCGGGGAGCTCCTCGGCCTCGTAGCCGTTGACCTCGATCGCGGTGCCGATGACGTTGCGCCACAACGCGACACCGCCGTCCTCAGCCGCGGCGCCGTTGGCCCAGGCGGCGACGCTCAGCTGCGGGATCGCGCCGACGAACCAGGACTCGGTGGTCTGGCCGTGGTAGTCGGCGGCGACCCCGAAGAAGTCGCGGTCCTCGATGGCCTCGCTCTCGCCGAGGCCGATGTACTGGAGGTCCTGGGCCGTGGTCTCGGCGAGGGCCTGCGCGGTGCGCACGGCCCGCTCGGGCTCGACCTCGCGGTCGGCCGCGTCGAGGACGGCGCCGACGAAGTGGGTCTCGGCGTACGTGCCGCCGGAGGCGATGGTGGCGTAGACGCTCGCCATGTCGACCACGGGCACGGGGTAGGTGCCGAGGTCGGCGGCGGTGAGCCCGGCGAAGTCGCCGGAGGCGAGGTCGCGGACGTTCCCGTCGGCGTCGGCGATCGCGGTGAGGCCCATGCCGTTCGCGGTCTGGAGGACGGTCTCGACGCCGTACTCGCCGGCGACGGTGTCCATGGCGCCGGCGCGGCCCTCGCTGACGGCCTGGGCGAGCGTGACGTCGAGTTCGTCGTCGCTCCACCAGGACTCGATGGAGGCCCCGGCTTCGAGCGCGGTCGCGGCGGTGATCATGTCGAACACGGACGAGGGCGGGTGCGGGGAGGCGGGGCCGACGAGGTCGGCGCCGGTGTCGGGGTCGGTCCCGGCGTAGCACAGGACCGCGCCGGTGCCCGGTTCGATCGCCACGACCCCGGCCCGGCCGGCGGCGGTCTCGTCGGCGGCGTCCTGGAGGGCCTTGTCGAGGGTGAGGACGACGCGGTAGCCGTCCGGGCGGGCGTCCTCGTCGTAGAGCTGGTCGGCCGTGATGCCGTAGCGGGTCTCGAGTTCGGCGTGGATCCGCTCGGCGAGCGCGGCGTGCGTCTCGGGGAAGTCGGCGGGGAGGGCGCGGCCGTCGTGGTACAGGAGCGCGGCGTCCTCGGCGTCCGCGCCGGCGCCGCCGTCGGGCAGGTTGCCGAGGACGATGGACACGCCGATGGCGACGACGAGGGCGGCCGCGCCGCCGACGACGAGGTGCATCTTCGTGAATCGCATGCCGCGCAGCCGGTCGGGCAGGGACCAGGCCGCCCGGCGCGCGCCGCTGTACGCGAGCCCGGCCCGGTGACTCCCCGGCGGTCCGCCCTCCGAGCCGGTCCGCCTCCGCCGCCTGCCAACGCGAGAGGGGTTCCCGTTATTCACACCACGTACCTTAAAAGGCGCGGACCATGCGACAAGCCGCGGCTCCTGCTTTATGCCGAAAACGCCGACGGTGCGGACACGCAGTAAGGGCGCGGTGCCACCGTGGTGGCACCGCGCCCTGTTCGCATTGATCGAATGCGCTATTCGCGCAGTCCGGCCCCGAACCGCTCGGCCGCGACGGCGACCGCGGCGTCGCGCACGGCGACGCCCTCCTCGTTCGTGAGGGTCCGGTCGGCCGCGCGCAGCTCCAGCTTGAACGCCAGGGACTTGCGGCCCTCGCCGAGCTTCGCGTCGCGGTAGACGTCGAACAGGCGCAGCGACTCGAGCAGCTCCCCGGCGCCCTCGCGGAGGGCGGCCTCGACCTGCCCGGCCGGGACGGACTCGGCCACGACGACGGCGACGTCGATGAGCGTGGCCGGGAAGTGCGAGACGACCGGCGCGGGCGCCAGGTCCGGCAGCGGGAGCGCGGTCAGGTCGAGCTCCATCGCGGCGGTGCGGCGCGGCAGTCCGAGGCGCTCGCACACCTCCGGGTGCAGCTCGCCGGCGTGCCCGACGACGGCGCCGTCCACGCGCAGCTCCGCGCAGCGGCCGGGGTGCCACGGCGCGGCCTCCCCTTGGGCCGCTTCGAGCCGCACGCCCGCGGCCGCGGCCGCGATCTCGGCGGCCTCGACGGCGTCGGCCCAGTCCACGGCGCGCCCGGGCGCGTCGACCCCGGCGGGGACGGCCTGGCCGCACAGGACCGCGGCGACGTGGCGCGGCTGCACCGGCAGGCGCCGGATCGCGGCCGCGATCGCCTCGTCCGCGGGCCGCTTCGACACCGGCAGCGCCACCGTCTCCAGCTCGGTCCACCCCTCGGCGGGCTGGAAGACCAGGCCCTCCTCGAACACGGCGAGGTCCTTCGCGCCGCGCGCCAGGTTGAGGCGCACGGCGTTCACCAGGCTCGCGAGCACGGTGGTGCGCAGCAGCGGCGCGGCGTCGTCGAGCGGGTTGAGCACGGCGACGGCCTCGCGCTGCGGGTCCTTCGCGTCCAGCCCCAGCTCGTCGGCGCGCTCGCGCGAGACGAACGGGAACGTGTACGTCTCGGTGAACCCGTTGTCCGCCAAGGCGCGCGCCACGCGGCGGCGGCGCCGCTGCGCGGGGGTCAGGCCGGTCCCGGCGATCGCGCGGGGCGTGGCCGACGGGACGTGCGCGTAGCCGTGCAGGCGCACGACCTCCTCGACCAGGTCGGCCGGGTCGGTGAGGTCGGGGCGCCACGACGCGGGCGTCACCGACAGGACGTCGCCGCCCTCCACAGTGCACCCGGCGGCTTCGAGCATGGCGACGACCGTGGCGCGGTCGTAGTCGACGCCGACGGTGCGCGAGGGCAGGTCGACCGGGAGCGCGACGGGCGCGGCCGGTTCGCGGCGGTCGACGTCGGCGACCTCGTCGACGAGCGTGCCGCCGCCGTACTCGACCAGGAGGTCGGCGGCGCGCTGGGCCGCGAGGAGCGTGATGCCGGCGTCGGCGCCGCGCTCGTAGCGCTTGGAGGCCTCGGAGGTGAGCTTGTGGCGGCGGGAGGTGCGGGCGATCGAGGTCGGGTCCCAGTGGGCCGCTTCGATGAGCACGTTCCGGGTGCCGGGCACGACCTCGGAGGTGAGGCCGCCCATGACGCCGGCCAGCGAGAGCGGGCCGGTCGCGTCGCAGATGACCATGTCCTCGGGGTCGAGCCTGCGCTCGACGTCGTCGAGGGTCTTCAGCGTCTCGCCGGGCCGCGCGCGGCGCACCACCAGGACGTCCTGGAGCGCGTCGCGGTCGAAGGCGTGCAGCGGGTGGCCCAGTTCGAGCATGAGGTAGTTCGTGACGTCGACGGCCAGGCCCAGGGGCCGCATCCCGGCCTGCACCAGGCGCTTCGCCATCCATTCGGGCGACTCGGCGTTCGCGTCCACGTCGCGCACCTCGCGCAGCGTGAACCGCGTGCAGCCGTCGGTCTCGACCCGGACGGGGTAGGGCGGGTGCTCGGTGGCCTTCGGCTCGGCGGCCTTCGCGGCCGGGTCGGTGAAGGCGACGCCGAGGCGGTGCGCGACCTCGCGGGCGATGCCGCGCACGGAGAAGCAGTAGCCCATGTCCGGGGTGATCGCGAGCTCGAAGACGACGTCGTCGAGGCCCACGAGCGGCCGGGCGTCCTCGCCCACGGTGCCCGCGGGCAGGACGATGATGCCCTCGTGGTCGTCGGAGACGCCGAGTTCGCGGGCCGAGCAGATCATGCCGTCCGAGAGGCGCCCGTACGTCTTGCGGGAGCCGATCGTGAAGCCGCCGGGCAGCTCCGCGCCCGGGAGCGCGACGACGACGAGGTCGCCTTCGGCGAAGTTCCGGGCGCCGCAGATGATCGAGCGCGGCTCGGCCTCGCCGACCTCCACCTGGCAGTGGCGGATCGGCTTCTTGAACTCGGTGAGCTCCTCGATGGCGGCGACCCGGCCGACGACGAGCGGTCCGGTGACGCGGCCGCGGAGGTCGTCGACCTCCTCGACCTCGAGGCCGCACTCGACCAGCGCGGCGTCGAGCGCCTCGGTGGTCAGGTCGGCGGGCAGGGCGGCGTACTCGGCGAGCCAGGAAACGGGAATCCTCATCGTCTACTCCTCCACTCGCAGGCCGGCCGGGAACCGGACGTCGCCGTCGATGATGTCGCGCAGGTCGGTGATGCCGTGGCGCAGCATGAGCGCCCGCTCGACGCCCATGCCGAACGCGAAGCCGGAGTACACGTCGGGGTCGATGCCGCAGGCGCGCAGCACCCGCGGGTTGACCATGCCGCAGCCGCCCCACTCGATCCAGCGGGCGCCGTCCTTGTGCGCGGCGAACCAGACGTCCACCTCGGCGCTCGGCTCGGTGAACGGGAAGTACGAGGGCCGCAGGCGGGTCTTCGCGTCGGGCCCGAACACGGACTTCGCGAAGTGGTCGAGGGTGCCCTTGAGGTCGGCCATGGTGATGCCCTTGTCGACCACGAGGCCCTCGGTCTGGTGGAACACCGGCGAGTGGGTCGCGTCGACCTCGTCGGTGCGGTACACGCGGCCGGGCGCGACGGTGTAGATCGGCGGCTCCTGCGTGAGCATGGTGTGGATCTGCACGGTCGAGGTGTGGGTGCGCAGCACCATGTTCGACCCGTAGCCGCCCGTGCCGTCGGCGATGTGGAACGTGTCCATCATGGTCCGGGCCGGGTGGTCGGGGTGGATGTTCAGGGCGTCGAAGTTGAACCACTCGAGCTCGACCTCGGGGCCCTCGCCGATCTGGTAGCCCATGGCGACGAACAGGTCCGCGATGCGGTCCATCTGCACGTTGATCGGGTGGCGGGCGCCCTGGCGGCGGCGCGGGGTGCGGGCGGTGACGTCGACGGTCTCCTCGCGGAGGATCCGGGCGGCCTCGGCGGCCTTGAGGATCTCCTCGCGGGCCTCGTACACGGCGGTGATCTCGGCGCGGGCGGCGTTGACGTTCCGGCCGGCCTCGCCGCGCTCGGGGCCGGGGATCGAACCGATCGCCCTGCGGGCCAGCGACACCGGCGACTTGTCGCCGAGGACGGCGGACTTCGCGGCGGCGAGTTCGTCGAGGTTCGCGGCCGCCTCGACGGCGGCGGCGGCGTCTTTCACGGCCCTGGCGAGGGCCTCGGGCTGGAGCAGGCCAGCCTCGTTCTCAGTGCTCATTCGTCTCTCTCCTGGCGGGACCACAAGAAGTCTAGAAAAGACGCGCGGCGGGGCCGCAGCCCGCTGGGGAGACGTGGACGACTAGCCGCCCAGCCCGCACCCGGCGGGCTGGATAAATTCGCGGCGGTCGTAGGACATGGCACCAGTCTAACTTCCTGCGCTGCGCGGCGGCGCTCGCGTACAGGCACACGCCCGCCGCGACCGCGAGGTTGAGGCTCTCGGCCCTTCCCCAGATGGGGACGCCCACGCGGCGGTGGGCGAGGGCGGCCGTCTCGTCGTCGAGGCCGTGGGCCTCGGAGCCGAACAGCCACACCGTGGGCGCGTCGAGGTCGCCGGCGGCGTCGAGGGCGTACAGGTCCTCCCCGTCGGCCGCGGCCGCGAGGATCTGGGTGTGCGCGAACACGTCGAGCAGGTCGGCGGTGTCGGCGGCGCGGACGACCGGCAGGTGGAACAGGCTCCCGGCGGAGGAGCGCACGCACTTGCCGTTGTACGGGTCGACGGAGTCGGTGCCGAAGACGACGCAGTCGGCCCCGGCGGCGTCGGCCGCGCGGAGCACGGTGCCGGCGTTCCCGGGGTCGGTGATGCCGTGCAGGACCGCGACCAGCTTCATCTCCGCGAAGGGCACCCGCTGGTCGAGGGCGTGCCGCTCGAGAAAGCGGCAGACCGCGACGAGCCCCTGCGGGGTCACGGTCTCGGCGAGGGACGCCAGCGCCTCGTCGGTGCACGGGTGCACGTGGGCGCCCGCGGCGACGGCGGCGTCGATCAGGTCCGAGTGGCGGGTGTCGGCGTCGAGGTCGTAGAACAGGTCCGTGACGACGCCGGCGGCGACGGCCTCGCGGACGGCCTGGGGGCCTTCGGCGAGGAAGCGCTCGGCCTTGTCGCGGCCGCGCCGGCGCTGGAGCTTCCGGGCGGCGACGACCCGGGACGAGCGCGCGGTGAGCACGTCCGCCCCGGGTTCATCTGCGCTCATGTAAGGACGCCGGGCTCTAGGCTTCGACCGGGGCGTTGACGTCCTCGGGGAGGGCGGCCTTGGCGACCTCGACCAGGGCGGTGAACGCCGCCGGGTCGGAGACGGCCAGCTCGGCGAGGATCTTGCGGTCCACCTCGACCTCGGCGAGGGACAGGCCCTGCATGAAGCGGTTGTAGGTGATGCCGTTCGCGCGGGCCGCGGCGTTGATGCGGGTGATCCACAGCTTGCGGAACTCGCGCTTGCGGGCCTTCCGGTCGCGGTACGAGTAGGTGTACGAGTGGAGCAGCTGCTCCTTGGCCTTGCGGTACAGGCGCGAGCGCTGCCCGCGGTAGCCCTTGGCCTCTTCGAGTACGACGCGGCGCTTCTTCTTGGCGTTCACCGAACGCTTGACGCGTGCCACAGTTCAGTCTCCTTGCTTTAAAACCGGATGAAAGTCAGACGGGCTTACTGGCCCAGCAGCTTCTTGACCTGCTTGGTGTCGGCCGGGGAAACTTCCATGCGGCCCTGCTGCTTGCGCTTGAAGGCGCCGCTCTTGGCCAGCATCAGGTGGTTCTTGCCGGCGCCGCGGCGCATCAGCTTGCCCGAACCGGTGACCTTGAACCGCTTCTTGGCACCGCTGTGGGTCTTCATCTTCGGCATCGTGCTTCTCCTTAGTTCATCCGGACGGGCGGGCGCGTCCCCGCGCCCGGCTCGTCCGGCGGCCGTCGTCCTACGACTCGGGCGTCTCGTCGGGCTGCGCGGCCGGCGCGTCGGCCTGGGCCGGCTCGGCCTGCTCGACCGGGGCGGCCTCTTCGGCCTCACCGCGGTCGCGGCCCTTGCGTCCGCCGCCCTTGACCTCGCCCTTGGGGCGGATCGGGGCGACGACCATGATCATGTTGCGGCCGTCCTGCTTCGCGGCGGACTCGATGACCGCGAGGTCCGAGATCTCCTCCGCCAGCTTGTCCAGCAGGCGGCGTCCCAGCTCGGGACGCGACTGCTCGCGCCCGCGGAACATGATGGTGATCTTGACCTTGTCCCCGGCCGTGAGGAACCGCACGATGTGACCCTTCTTGGTCTCGTAGTCGTGCTTGTCGATCTTGGGCCGGAGCTTCATCTCCTTGATGACCGTCTGCTGCTGGTTGCGGCGCGAGGCACGGGCCTTCTGAGCGGACTCGTACTTGTACTTGCCGTAGTCCATGAGCTTGCAGACCGGCGGACGGGCGGTGGGTGCGACTTCGACCAAGTCCAGGTCGACGTCCGCGGCCAGTTGCAGGGCCTTGTCGATCGACACGATGCCGACCTGCTCACCCTGCGGGCCGACCAGGCGCACTTCCTTGGTCCGGATCTGGTCGTTCACGCGCAAATCGCTGATGGGGCCTCCTTGGTTGGCGATGCTCGCCGGTGCGGTCGCACCGGCGCCCCTGTGGCTTTCGGGTCGTCGCCGATGCGGGTGCATCGGCGGCTCGTCGCGCAAGCGTGACCCAGCGGCCTCGGGCATGAGGTCCCAACAAAGAAAGACCCCAGCGTATGCCGGGGTCCACTCCAAAGCACGGCGACGTCAATCGCCGTCTTGTGACCCGGTCGCCTGTCGGCCCCCCGTCAGGGGACCCGGCTGCGGGTGGGAGCTGGACTCCGCTTGCGGGTGCGACGCATGAGCGCGCACAGCTTCCGAGTATAGCTATGTGCTACAGGTGGGGTCGCATTAGGTGGCCTATGACTTGCGCGACTGCTCGAGAAGCGCGCGCAAATGCTTGATCGCCGCCAGAGCCCGCTCCTTGTCGCTGACCTGGACGGCCATGATCGACATCTCGTCGTCGTCCGCGAGCTCGACCGTGGCCCACGTCATCTTGTCGGTGAAGTTGACCGCGGTGACGACCTGCCACGGGAAGAAGCGGGTCGAGGTGACGTTGCGGACCTCGATCCCCTTGTCGTCGGCGCGCACGCGCAGGCGCAGGAAGCTCAGGGCGATGCCGGCGCCGATGACGCCGAGGCCGATCATCGCGGCCTGGTCGGCGATGGTCACGGCCCCGCCCTCGACGGTGGCCGAGCCGAGGGTGAAGGAGAGGCCGGTGAACCCGAAGAAGGCGACGGCTGCGCCGATCCACGCCCCGATGCGGGAGTTGCGGGGCCGGTAGTCGAGCGGGCCGGTGGTGGTCATGGAGTGCTCCTGTACGGCGGTCACGCTGCTCCTCTATTGTCCCTCGGCCGGCCGCTCACGGCAGCTGGTCGATCTCCAGGCTGGAATCGAATGCAAGCAGGGTCTTCGGCTCGCCCGTGACGATGGGCCAGCCGGGGCGGTTCAGGCCACACCAGGCGACGTGCCCGGCGGCGATGTTCCCGTGCTGGCGCGAGCGCGAGAGCATGAGCCCGACGTCGCGGGCGGACTTCTGGTCGAGGTCCATGACCACGGTGACCGGGAGGCCGAGCAGGACCAGGAGCGCGTCGCGGTCGCGGCGGCGCGCCTGGGACCACGCCTCGGCCAGCGCCCCGGACGGGATCGCGAGGACCACGTTCTGCTCGAGTGCGGTGAACACCACGGCCTGGGGGTAGGGCATGGAGGTGGCGAATCCGACGATGGCCGACACGTCCAGGATGCGGCCACCGATCATGTACGCGCCTCCCCGTCCCGGTCCCTGTCCTCCACGCCGAGGACCTCGCGGGCCCAGGCGAGGTGCTCGGCGCCGGGGGCCTGGCCCTTGCGCTCGAACAGGTCCTGGAGTTCGGTGAGGGAGCGGTCGCGCTCGAGGCGCTCGGCGACGGCGGCGCCGACGTACTCGTCGACGGACTCGGCGCGGCCGACGGCGACGAGCCGGCGGATCTGCTCCAGCTGGGCTTCGGTGAGGGTGACGCTCGAGCGCGAGGGGGCCGCCCCCTGGTTCGGGGGCGGGTTGAGCGACGAATTGGCGCGATCGGTCACGATCCTCAGGGTAGCGGGGCCGGTGCGAAACGGGCGAGCGGCCGGGCGGTGGTGGGGCCGGCGGCCGCGGCGGCGCTTGCGTGCCGCGGGCGCGCCCGGACGCGGTACCGTCAGGGGCGTGCGCCGCTAGCCGCGCGACAGGCACTTGTGCCACGAGCACTGAGAAAGGAACGGCGATGGCCGAGACGAAGTCCGGGGAGCGACCCCACGACCCGAAGTTCCCCGAGAAGTTCCTGGAGTTCATGCGCTCCGGCTGGGGGCCCTTGGACCTGGACGCGGCCCCGCTGCCGCAGTCGGCCTTCACGGCGCGCCGCCGCGAGGCGCTCTCGGCGGCGTTCCCCGGCGAGCTGCTGATCATCCCCACGGGCGAGGAGCAGCGGCGCTCGAACGACACGTACTACCCGTTCCGGGCGGGCTCGGACTTCGTGTGGCTCACCGGCGACCAGGACCCCGAGGGCGTGCTGGTGCTGCACCCGAGCGGTGACGGGCACGAGGCGGTCCTGTACCGCCGGCCGCGCAAGGGCACCGACTCGGACGAGTTCTTCCGCTCGGCGAAGTACGGCGAGCTGTGGATCGGCCGCAAGCACTCCCTGGAGGAGACCGAGGTGCGGCTCGGCCTGCCGTGCCGGGACGTCGAGGGGCTCGACGAGGCGCTCCGGGGCGCGGAGCGGTCGCGCACGCGGCTGCTGCGAGGCTTCGACGCCCGGCTGGACGCGCGCTTCGAGCGCGGGGAGGCGGCCGAGGGCGGGCTGACGCGCGACGGCGAGCTGGCGGCGGTGCTCTCGGAGCTGCGGCTGCGCAAGGACTCGTGGGAGCTGGAGCAGCTCCAGGACGCGGTCGACATCACCGTGCGCGGCTTCGAGGACGTCGCGCGGGTCATCCCCTCGACCGGCTCGGTCTCCGAGCGGCTCATCGAAGGCGTGTTCCGCTCGCGGGCGCGCCTGGAGGGCAACGGCCTGGGCTACGACTCGATCGTGGGCGCCGGGTCGCACGCGACGACGCTCCACTGGATCACCAACGACGGCGCGACGAAGACCGGCGAGCTGCTGCTCATGGACATGGGCGTGGAGAACCACCACCTGTACACGGCCGACGTCACCCGCACGGTGCCGGTCGACGGGCGGTTCACGCCGCTCCAGCGGCAGGTGTACGACATCGTGCACGCGTCGCAGCAGGCCGGGATGGACGTCATCAAGCCGGGCACGGCGTTCGAGGACATCCACCAGACCTGCATGCGGGTCCTGGCCGAGGGCCTGAAGGACCTGGGCATCCTGCCGGGGACCGTGGACGAGGCGCTCGACAAGGACTCGCTGATCTACCGGCGCTGGACGCTGCACGGCTTCGGGCACATGCTCGGGCTCGACGTGCACGACTGTGCGGCCTCGCGCCCCGAGCACTACTACAAGGGCGCGGTGCAGGAGGACTTCGTGCTCACCGTGGAGCCGGGGCTGTACTTCCAGGCGAACGACGAGCTGGTGCCCGAGGAGCTGCGCGGGGTCGGCATCCGCATCGAGGACGACGTGCGCGTCACCGCCGACGGCTGCGAGAACCTCTCGGACGGGCTGCCGCGCAGCTCGGACGAGGTGGAGACGTGGCTCGCCGAGCAGCGGGAGGCGGGACCGCGGATCGCCGGGGCTCACTAGCGTTCCCGCAGGTCGTGAGGGGCATTCGAGGGCCGGTGACGGTCCTGAATGCCCGACGCGTATAGTCCGATTTAAGACTTATATCCACCGCACCGGGCCGGCGGCGGCGACATCACCGCACACAACCGCCAGCCGCCGCCGGCCTTCAAACTCTCGTTGCGGTCCCCCTCAAGGCGATCCATGCCACTCGATGCCGCTTAGGCTCGGCTAACCGACGCCCTTCGAATCGCGGGTGCTACAGTTGGAGCCGTTAAATAAGACGGACGTACTGTTTAAGAGTCGGCGGCTCTGCCCGACCGCGGTCCCCGACCTCTCGGGTTGCGGCAGACTGAGACCGACCTTCAGTTCTGACTCGAGGAGCTCTCATGGTGAGTACGGACTCCTTCGGCGCCCGCGACACGCTGCGGGTCGGCGAACACGACTACGACATCTACCGCATCGACAAGGTCGAGGGGCACCAGCGCCTGCCCTACAGCCTCAAGGTCCTCCTCGAGAACCTGCTGCGCAACGAGGACGGCGCCGACATCACCGCGGACCACATCCGCGCCCTCGGCTCCTGGGACCCGAACGCCAAGCCCAGCACCGAGATCCAGTTCACGCCCGGCCGCGTGATCATGCAGGACTTCACCGGCGTCCCCTGCGTCGTCGACCTCGCCACCATGCGCGAGGCCGTCCGCGACCTCGGCGGCGACCCCTCCAAGGTCAACCCGCTCGCGCCCGCCGAGATGGTCATCGACCACTCCGTGATCGTCGACTTCTTCGGCCACCCGGACTCCTTCCAGCGCAACGTCGAGCGCGAGTACGAGCGCAACCGCGAGCGCTACCAGTTCCTGCGCTGGGGCCAGACCGCCTTCGACGAGTTCAAGGTCGTCCCGCCCGGCACCGGCATCGTCCACCAGGTCAACATCGAGCACCTCGCGCGCGTCGTCATGACCCGCGACGGCGTCGCCTACCCCGACACCTGCGTCGGCACCGACTCCCACACCACCATGGAGAACGGCATCGGCGTCCTCGGCTGGGGCGTCGGCGGCATCGAGGCCGAGGCCGCGATGCTCGGCCAGCCCATCTCGATGCTCATCCCGCGCGTCGTCGGCTTCAAGCTCTCCGGCGACCTCCCGCCCGGGACCACCGCCACGGACCTCGTCCTCACCATCACCGAGATGCTCCGCGACCACGGCGTCGTCGGCAAGTTCGTCGAGTTCTACGGCGAGGGCGTCGCCTCGGTGCCCGTCGCCGACCGCTCCACCCTCGGCAACATGGCCCCCGAGTTCGGCTCCACCTGCGGCATCTTCCCGATCGACGAGCGCACGATCGACTACCTGCGCCTGACCGGCCGCACCGAGGAGCAGATCGCCCTCGTCGAGGCCTACGCCAAGGCCCAGGGCATGTGGCACGACCCGTCGCAGGAGGCCGAGTACTCCGAGTACCTCGAGCTCGACCTGTCCACGGTCGTCCCGTCCATCGCCGGCCCCAAGCGCCCGCAGGACCGCATCCAGCTCGACGAGGCCGGCCGCCAGTGGCGCCGCGACGTCGCCAACTACGTCGTGGACGAGGCCGGCGTCGAGTCCTTCCCGGGCTCCGACGCCCCCGCCCGCACCCCGAACGGCGACCGCCCGCACAACCCGCAGACCGTCAAGTCCGAGGCCGGCGAGTTCGAGCTCGACCACGGCGCCGTCGTGATCGCCGCGATCACCTCGTGCACCAACACCTCGAACCCGTACGTCATGGTCGGCGCGGGCCTCCTCGCCAAGAACGCCGTCGAGGCCGGCCTGCTCTCCAAGCCGTGGGTCAAGACCTCGCTCGCCCCCGGGTCCCAGGTCGTCACCGGGTACCTCCAGCGCGCCGGGCTCTCCCCCTACCTCGACAAGCTCGGGTTCAACCTCGTCGGCTACGGCTGCACCACCTGCATCGGCAACTCCGGCCCGCTCCCCGAGGAGACCTCGGCCGCGGTCCAGGCCGGCGACCTCGCCGTCGCCGCCGTGCTCTCGGGCAACCGCAACTTCGAGGGCCGCATCAACCCCGACGTCAAGATGAACTACCTCGCCAGCCCGCCGCTGGTCGTCGCGTACGCGCTCGCCGGGACGATGGACATCAACCTGACCAGCGACCCGATCGGCAAGGGCAAGGACGGCCAGGACGTGTTCCTGCGCGACATCTGGCCCTCCCCCGAGGCCGTCCGCGAGGTCGTCGACGGGCACATCGGCCGCGACATGTTCCTCAAGGAGTACGCCTCCGTCTTCGACGGCGACGAGACCTGGCAGTCCCTGCCGATCCCGACCGGGAACACCTTCGAGTGGGACGAGGCCTCGACCTACGTGCGCAAGGCCCCCTACTTCGAGGGCATGCCGGCGACGCCGGGCGCGGTCGAGGACCTCCACGGGGCCCGCGTCCTCGCCAAGCTCGGGGACTCGGTCACCACCGACCACATCTCCCCGGCCGGCTCGATCAAGGCCGACTCGCCCGCCGGCGAGTACCTGAAGACCCAGGGCGTGTCCCCGGCCGACTTCAACTCCTACGGCGCCCGCCGCGGGAACCACGAGGTCATGGTCCGCGGCACCTTCGCGAACATCCGCCTGCGCAACCAGCTCGCGCCGGGCACCGAGGGCGGCTGGACCCGCGACTTCACGCAGGCCGGCGGCCCCGTGACGACGATCTACGACGCGGCCCAGAACTACGCCGCCGCCGGCACCCCGCTGGTGATCTTCGCCGGCAAGGAGTACGGCACCGGCTCCAGCCGCGACTGGGCCGCCAAGGGCACGCTGCTGCTGGGCGTCAAGGCCGTCATCACCGAGTCGTACGAGCGCATCCACCGCTCGAACCTCATCGGCATGGGCGTCCTCCCGCTCCAGTTCCCCGAGGGCGAGTCGCACCAGAGCCTCGGCCTCACCGGCGAGGAGACGGTCGCGATCACCGGGATCGACGCCATCAACGAGGGCATCCCGGAGACGGTCACCGTCACCGCGACCGGCCCCGACGGCACCGTGACCACCTTCGAGGCCGTGGTCCGCCTGGACACCCCGGGCGAGGCCGAGTACTACCGCAACGGCGGCATCCTCCAGTACGTGCTGCGCGGCCTCCTGGCCGGGTAGGACCCCGAGGCGCAGGACGGGGGCGGGCCGCGCGGCCCGCCCCCGTCCCCGGCCGAAACCGGTCGACCGGAAACCCGGTCGACCGGAAACCCAGTCGACTGGGGACCGACCGGGTTTCGGGCCCGGGCGTTGACGCGCGCGGGCGGGCGCTGGCAGGCTCGGGGGATGGCTTACGAACTGGCGCAGGTGAACATCGGGCGGATGCGCGCACCCCTGGACTCCCCGGTGATGCAGGACTTCATGGACGGCCTCGCCGAGGTCAACGCCGCCGCCGACGCGGCCGAGGGCTTCGTGTGGCGCCTGGTCGACGGCGCGACCGGGTTCCGGTTCTGGGGCGACGAGTGGCTCATCGTGAACATGTCGGTGTGGACGGACGCGGAGGCGTTCCGCGCCTACGTCTACGGGCCCGCGCACCGGCCGTTCCTCCAGCGCCGCCGCGAGTGGTTCGCGCACCTGCGCGAGGCCGTCACCGCGCTGTGGTGGGTCCCCGCGGGCGAGCGGCCCACCGTCGAGGACGCCGAGAAGCGCCTGACGCTGCTGCGCGAGAAGGGCCCGACGCCGGAGGCGTTCACGATGAAGGCCGAGTTCGGGCCGCCCGCGCCGTGAGGACGCGGGGCGCGTGAAGGCCCTCACCTCCCGGAATCCGGGGCCGCCCCGCGGCGTTTCGCCTGGTGTGATGCGGGAAGTGGACGTCGTGGTCATCGGGGCCGGCCAGGCCGGGCTCTCGGCCGCGTACTTCCTGCGCCAACACTTCGAGCCCGAGACCGGGTTCGCCGTCCTCGACCACGCGCCGCACGCGGGCGGGGCCTGGCAGTTCCGGTGGCCGACCCTCACGTTCGCGACCGTGAACGGCGTCTACCGGCTCCCCGGGATGCCCGTGCCCGAACCGGACCCGTCGACCCCGGTCGCCGGGGTCATCGCCGACTACTTCGCCGCCTACGAGCGCGAGTTCGACCTCCGCGTCCAGCGCCCCGTCTCGGTCCGGTCGGTGCGCTCGCTCCCGGACAAGCGCCTCGAGGTCGCCACCGACCGCGGCACCTGGATCGCCAAGGCCCTCGTCAACGCCACCGGCACCTGGGAGCGCCCGTTCTGGCCGCGCTACGCCGGGCAGGAGTCGTTCGCGGGCCGGCAGCTGCACACCGCGCAGTACCGCGGCCCCTGGGAGTTCGCGGGCGAGCGCGTCGTGGTCGTCGGCGGCGGGATCTCCGCGATCCAGCACCTCATGGAGATCCACCCGCACGCGGCCGCCACCACCTGGGTGACGCGGCGCGAACCGCGGTGGCGCAGCGGCGACTTCAACCCCGACCGGGGCCGCGAGGCCGTCGCAATGGTCGAGGAGCGGGTTCGCCGGGGCCTGCGGCCGCAGTCGGTCGTCAGCGTCACCGGCGTCCCGCTCACGCCCGAGATCCGGGCCGCCCGCGAGGCGGGCGTCCTCGAACGCCACCCGATGTTCGACCGGATCGAACCCGGCGGCGTGGTCTTCTCGGCGCCGCTCGCGGGCCGTGAATCCGACCCGCACGGCGGGCGCTTCGTGCCCGCCGACACGATCCTGTGGGCCACCGGGTTCCGGGCCGCGCTCGACCACCTCGCGCCGCTGAAGCTGCGCGGGCCCGGCGGCGGGATCACCATGGACGGCACCAGGGTCGCGGCCGATCCGCGCCTCCACCTGGTCGGCTACGGGCCCTCGGCGAGCACCGTGGGCGCCAACCGGGCCGGGCGGGCCGCCGCGCGCGAGATCCGCGAGTACCTCAGCGCCGGCCGATCGTGAACACCGCCTGAACCGGCCAGTGGTCGGACGGCGTCATCCCCTCCGCGCTGCGGGTGTTCACGCCCGCCTTGCGGACGGTCAGCTCCTGCCGCCGCGGTCCGGACCTGACCATGATCCAGTCGATGGTCGGGCCCGCGGCCGGCTCGGTCCTCCAGCGGTTGAACGTCCCCCAGTCGGGGGTGAGGCGCTCCTCGGCCGCGGGCCAGGCGTCGGTCAGGCCGCCGCCGGCGAGCACGGCGCGGGCCGGGGAGTCGGGCCCGCAGTTGAAGTCCCCGGCGAGCACGGCCGGCCCCTGGAAGCGGCGCACCACGTCGCGGCAGATCGCCGCGCCCTTGCGGCGGGCCTTCTCCGAGCGGTGGTCGAGGTGGACGTTCACGACGTGGAAGTCCTTCCCGGTCGCCTTGTCCTCGAAGCGGACCCAGGTGAGCATCCGCACGGTGCCCGAGCGCCAGGAGCGCGACCCGATCCGGTCGGGGTGGCGCGAGAGCCACAGGTGGTCGTAGTCGAGCGGCGCCAGCCGCGAGGCGTCCCACAGGATCGCGGTCGACTCCGAGCGCGAGCCGCCGCCGCGCCCGAGGTGGATCCAGTCGTAGCCGCCGAGGTCCTCGCGCAGCTCCCACAGCTGGCGGAACCGGCCCTCCTGCGTGCACAGCACGGTCGGGCGCTCGGCCCCGACGAGGTCGCGCACCAGCGGCCGGCGCTGCCACCAGGCGTGCGCGGGGCTGCCGGAGGCGGACTTGAGGTTGTAGGTCATGAGGTGCACGTCCGGCGCCTCGACCGGGCCGATCAGGGGCGCGCCGCGCAGGACGGGCGGCGCCTCGGGGGCGGCGGTGCGAACGACGTTCATGGTCGCGACCATAGCGTCGCGTCCGCCGCCCCGCAGGCGCTTGCGCGTCCCGGCGCTACGGCAGCTCGATGAGCGCCTGGGCCGGCCAGTGGTCGGACGGGGTGAGGCCGTCCTTGACGTAGGTGTTGACCGCGGCCTTGAGGACCCGGATCTCGGGGGTCGTGAGGATCCAGTCGATGCGGCGCTCGGTCTCGCTGGGGACGGGGTTCCAGCCGTTCCAGGTGCCCCACACCGGGGTGACCTGCTCTTCGGCGGCGAGCATGGTGTCGACCAGGCCGCCGTCCATGAGGATGGTGTAGGTCGGGGTGTCGGGCACCTGGTTGAAGTCGCCGGCGCTGACCACGGGGAAGCCCTGCTCGACCCAGGGGGCGATGACGTCGAGGTTCATCTGGGCGCCGCGCTGGCGGGCGTTCTCCGACTGGTGGTCGAAGTGGTTGTCGACCACGTAGAACTCCTTGTCGGTGCGCAGGTCGAGGAACCTGATCCAGGTGAGCATCCGCACCACGTTGTTGCCCCAGCTCTTGGAGCCGATGAGCAGCGGGGTGTCGGAGAGCCACAGGTGGTCGTACTCGACGACCTTGAGGCGCTTGGAGTCCCAGTAGATCGCGGTGGCCTCCGACTTCGAGCCGCCGAGGCGGCCGAGGTGGATCCAGTCGTAGCGGTCGTCCAGGTCCTCCAGGACGTCCTGGAGCTGGCCGTAGAGGCCCTCCTGCGTGAACAGGATCGTGGGCTTCTCTCGCTTGAGGACGGTCTTGACGAGGGGGCGGCGCTCCTCCCAGGAGTGGGGGGTGGGGTCGCCCTTGTAGCGGATGTTGAAGGTGAGCAGGTGGAGCTGGTCGCGCTTGGCCTCCCCGATGAGGGAGCCGCCGAGGGTCTCCTGCGCGTGCGCGGTTCCGGAGAGGGCACCGGTGGCGACCGCCGTGGCACCGACGGCGAGGCCGGCGCCGAGCACGCCGCGTCGACTGAGGACGTTTGTCATTGAACCTCTATATCTCAGGATGAAACCGGGTGGAATGCAAGTTCACGACAAATGCCACCGGCGTGCAACCCTCAGTGAGTGAACGCGGGGCGAACTCGTGTCGGCGGGGCGTCGGCGCCCACAAGCGACGGTCCCGCCGCGGCGCACGGGGCGACGGCGGCGGGTGCAGACCCGCCGCCGTCTCGGTCTCCTGGGGTTCAGTCCGTGACGGCGCGGGCCTCCAGGTAGGCCCGCACGGCCGCGGGGTCGTCCGCGCCGACCCAGCCGAGGTAGCCGTCGGGGCGGACGACGCGGGTGAGGCCGTCGGGCTCGGCGGAGGCGACGTCAACGGCCCCAGTGGGTTCGGTGCCGTCGAGGACGACGAAGCGGCCGCCGCGCAGGGCCTCGTAGAGCCGCGAGCCGTCCGCGAGGTCGACGTCCCGGGCGCGGGTGCCGGTGAGCGGGTGCTCGCCGTGGGCGTGCGGGTAGCGGATGTCGATGCCGCTGATGAGTCCGGTGACCTTGTGCTGCACGGGGTCCAGGCGCAGCGCGGTGCCGAGCACGGCGCCGCGCACGGCCTTCACGACCTTCGACTTGTTGGCGGCGACGCGCAGGATCCGGCCGCTGGAGCGCAGCACCGTCTCGCCGACCGGGTGGCGCTCGGCCTCGTAGGTGTCGAGCAGGGCCGGGTCGGCGCCGCGGAGGACGGCGGCGAGCTTCCACGACAGGTTCGCGGCGTCCTGGAGGCCGGTGTTCATGCCCATGCCGCCGGCGGGCGAGTGGCAGTGGGCGGCGTCCCCGGCGAGGAGGACGCTGCCGACGCGGTAGGTCGGGGCCTGGCGCTCGTCGGAGTGGAACCGGGAGCGCCAGCGCGGTTCGCGCATGCCGAAGTCGGTGCCGAAGGCGAGTTTCAGGGCGGTGCGGATCTCGTCGGTGGCGACGGGGGCGTCGTCGTCCTGCTGGTCGGCGGCGTTCCAGGCGATGACGCGCCAGGTGCCGTCCCCGAAGTCGGCGACGAAGCAGAAGGCGCCGCCGGCGCTGCCGACGCTGGGGCTCTGCGCGGGCGGGTCGGCGAGCTCGGCGTCGGCGAGCATCATCGACGTGAGGACGGCCTCGCCGGGGAAGGGGATGCCGGCGGCCTCGCGGACGGCGGAGCGGACGCCGTCGGCGCCGACGACGTAGGCGGCGTGGAAGTCGCCGCGGTCGGTGCGGACGGTGGTGCGGCTTTCGGTCTGGTCGACGCCGGTGACCTTGCAGCCGAAACGGAACCGGGCCCCGGCGGCGGTGGCGCGTTCGCGCAGGACGCGCTCCACGTTGTACTGCGGGGTCATGAGCACGCAGGGGAAGCGGGAGTCGAGGCCGCCGAGGCGAATCTTGGCGGAGCCGAAGAGGAAGAGCTCGCTCAGGCGGTTGCCACCGAGGGCGAAGAGGTCGTCGGTGAGGCCGCGGGCGTCGAGGACTTCGAGCGTACGGGCGTGGACGGCGAAGGCGCGGGTGAGGTTGGAGATCGCGGCGCCGCGCTTCTCGAGGACGGTGACCTCGACGCCGGCTTCGGCGAGGTCGCCGGCGAGGAGGAGCCCGGTGGGGCCGGCTCCGACGACGATGACCTCGGACTGCTGCTGTGACATGGCGTCCTCCTAGGGGCGGGCCGGTAATTCATCATTCGATGAATTCAACATACGTTGAATTCTGTCGGCGCGGAAGCCCTCGGGCCGGAATGTGACGCAGCAGCAAGGGCGGGGAAAGCCCCGGAACGCAGCTAGGGCCGCGAGAGGTGAGAGACTCGCGGCCCTAATTCGAACTGCCGAATGTAGGTTAGCATAACCTAAGTATCGACTCAAGCGGTCGTCACCAGCGCAGGATCGCCCCCACGCCGCCCGCCTTCTCCCCCAGGTCGACGCCTTCGCCGAGGATCGACACGCGGGCGTCGGACGCCAGCGCCATCTCGATCATCGCCTCGCCGAGCTGCGCCTCCGCGATCGCGGTGGCGACGTCGGGCTCGCCGGGCGCGACGGCGTCGGCGAGGACCGCGCCCTCGGGGATGGTTCGCGCGCTCCAGACCGAGTCCCGCTCGATGAGCAGCCGGTCGACGCGGCCGCCCTGGAGGGCGTCGAGCACCTCCTCGGACCCGATGGCGGCCTTCGGCGGCGCCTCGGCGAAGTCGGCGGCGAGCCGCTCGTCCCGGGCCCGCCTGGCGGCGGCCATCTCGGGGGCGAGGGCCTGCTGGATCTGCGCGGGCGACTTCTGGCTCAGCACCAGCTTCGAGGCGACGGCCTCGGCCTTGACGCCGTTGCGCAGGGACTTCGTGGCGGCCTCGACGAGTTCGGGCTCGCCGCAGAAGAACAGGAGCTCCCAGCCGAACTCCTTGACGTGCTCCTCCAGCGTGGAGTGCGCGGCGGAGAGGAACTTCTGGAGGTGCTCGGCCACCCGGTAGTCGAACAGGTCCTTCTGGTTCGACGAGATGAAGCCGTCGCGGCCGCCGTAGGCGCTGCGGACGGCCGCGGGGCCCTTCATGACCCGCCACTCCTCGGTGTCGAGCTCGAAGGCGAGGCCGGAGACCTCCTCGCACTTGCCGAAGCGGCTGTCGAGCAGCCGCATCCCCTTCCCGTCGACGACCGCGACCCCGACCGGGGAGCCTTCGGCCCAGGCGCCGAACATCGGGGCGATGTGCGACCGGGGCCCGAGGGCGACGCGGTCGGTCAGGGGCGTCTGCATCTCGACGCTGTAGGTCTCACCGGTGCCGAGGGCGACGAACAGCGCCCGCCCGATCCCGGGCGAGCCGGGGCGGACGAGCGCCTCGATGTCGAGCTTGAGCTCCTCGACGCGGCGCCCCAGGAGGGACCTGGTGCCGTTGTCGACGGCTTCGAGCAGCTGTTTCAGGCCCTGGTCGAGCCGCGTCCTCCAGGGCGGGGTCGAGCCTTCCTGCCGGGGGTCGGCGTTGACGTAGAGCGAGAGCACGCCGGCGTCGTCCCGCAGGTGCACCAGCTTGAGCTGCGTCTCGCGATCCATGGGCATGGCTACCGCCTCCTCGTTGGTCGAATTCGCCTCAGGATATGCCTGGGCGCGACCAATTGTGAAGGTTTCACCACTTACGCGGCTTTAGATCGCGCAGCCCTCCGGGCCGCACGCGTCGGCGTCCTCGGCCCCGGCGATCGGGGTGATCGCGGGCCGCTGCTCGTTCCACGCCTTCTCAAGGACCTCGGCGAACAGCGCGGTCGGCTGCGCCCCGGAGACCCCGTACTTCTCGTCGATCACGAAGAACGGCACCCCGGTCGCCCCGAGCGCGGCGGCCTCGGCCTCGTCGGCGCGCACGGCGTCCCGGTACCGCTCGGGGTCGTCGAGCACGGCCACAACCTCGTCCTTGTCGAGCCCGGCGGCCACGGCCACCTCGACGACCCGGTCGCGCTCGAAGATCGAGGCCTCGTCGGCGAAGTTCGCGGCGTAGAACGCCTGCCACACCTCGGCCTCGACGCCCCGCTCGCCCGCCAGGTGCAGCAGCCGGTGCAGGTCGAACGTGTTCCCGTGGTCCCGGCCCTCGGCCTGGTACTCGAGCCCCTCGGCCTTGGCCAGGTCCTGGAGCCGGTACTCCCCGGCCTGGGCCTCGGCCCGGCTCATGCCGTACTTCTTCACGAGCATGTCGACCACCGGCGCGGTGTCCCCCGGCTTGCGGTTCGGGTCGAGCTCGAACGACCGGTGCCGCACCTCGACGGCGACCTTCCCGTCCAGCTCCTGCACGGCCTTGTCGAACCGCGCCTTGCCCACGTAGCACCACGGGCAGGCGATGTCGGACCAGATGTCCACACGGACCTTGTTCAGTGTCGTCACCCCACGCCCAACACTTGAACCTTCCACCGAATTCCCCGCTGTGCGGCGCGCCTCTCCCCCGCCCGCCCCGAAGACCCTGCACTCGCGCCCAAGCCCCCGTTCAGGTACCCTGTCTCAGGCTCGGCGCGGCCCCCACCGCGCCCCAGGGTGCTTAGCTCAGCGGTAGAGCACCTCCCTTACAAGGAGGTGGTCACAGGTTCGATCCCTGTAGCACCCACCCAATACTGATTACCGTGAATATGCGGTCGCCGTCCCGTGCTGCGGGTTGACCGGCAGGGCCGTCGAGGCGATGCTCGCGTGCCGGTGGCCTTGGTCGGGGGTCAGCTGCGCAGCAGTGTGTTCAGGTTTCGGAGGCTGCGTGCCAGGGCCGCTAGGTGGGACGCGACGGTGAGCGCCCATTGGACGGCCGCCGTCACGAGTTGCGTCGTGGTCGGGGCTTGGTCGTCGTTCTCGGCCCAGGTGTTCAGGACGTGGAGGAGTGCGGCGGTGCGTTCGCGGATGAGTTCGCGCGTGGCGGCGGTGACGATGCCGACGCCCTCGATCGCGGCCGCGAGTCCGGCGGCGGCGCCGCCGAGGGCGACCGCGGAGTTGACGTTGTGCTCCATGAGCCAGCAGTAGGCGGCATGGGCCTCGCCGGTCCATTCGGGCATGTCGTGGACGAGACGGTGCCGGAGGTCCTGCGCGATCCGCTGGAGCTCGGCCGACATGTGCCGCCAGGCCCGCACCTGCGCGGCGAGGACGTCCGGTTGGAATTCGAGCGCCTTCTCGACGCCGTGGGGCACGGCGGCGACCGCCGCGGTGTCGAGGGGGGCCGGCCGCCGCGGCTCGGCCAGAGAGCCTTCGGCCCATTCCTCGACCGCCATGGTCCGCGCGAGTCCTTGGATCTGGGCCGCGAGCTCCGCTTCGGCCGCGAAGTCGACGCTCGGCGCGGACTCGCCTTCAGGCGCCCAGTATGAAGTGGCGGTGACCCGCGCCATCGGGGGTGCGTCGGGCTCACCCTCGAACGCCGCCGCGGTGGCGCGCAGGCGTGCCGCCGCGATGGAGAGGTTGCCGGCCAGGAACTCGACGATGCGGTCCTGCTCGCGGACGTGGGGCTCCAGTCGAGCGCTGATCCACGCGAGCATGGACGCCGGGGCGGGAGCGCCCCGGTCGATCAGGGCGCTGGTGAACCGCACGCCTTCGAGCCGGCGCCGGAGGTCGTCGATCTCGCCGGCGTGGTCGCGAATGGCCGCCGCGGCGGGTCCGGGGGTCTGGGTCAACGGTCGTGCACGTCTCCGATGTCGTCGCCGGGGCGGTGCGCCCCGGCCTGGGGGCTCAGTACATCGTCTCGGGGCGCTTGCCGTGGCGCTCCTGATAGGCGGATCTGATCTCCTCCGCGACGTCTTCTCCCGCGTGGAGGCGGACGAGGAGGGGGACGAGCCAGTCGAGTCCGGCGGCGTCGAACTCCTCGCCGAACTGCGGGTTGAGGCCGGTGCGGTGCTCGTCGAGGACGTTGCCGAGGGGGACGAGGCCGCCGGCGTTGACGACGTGGGGGCCGATCGAGAAGGCCAGCACCGAGTCGGCGCCGTTCGGCCGGACGCCGACCTCGATCGGGTGCGGGTAGCCGCCGCCGGACGCGGTGCGCGCCACCACGATGAAGCTCGGCGGGTTCTTGCGCTTCCTCTGTTTTCCCATGCCCCCATTCGATCACAGGGTCGAACGGGGGCACGGTCCCGTCAGCCGGGGCGGAAACCTCAGGCGGAGACGGGGTCGGGCGGGTTCGTGTCCGCCGGTCAGCTCAGGCCGTAGGCGTGGATCGTCGTCTGGGAGGTCTCGGTCCCCGCGGTGTCGGTGGCGGTGGTGCGGACGGAGACGTGGGTGGCATCCGCGGGGTGGTGGAGCTCCGCGGTGGCCGTGCCGGCGGCGGGGTCGAGGTCGAGTTCGACCGGGGTCCAGGTGAAGCCGTAGTCGTAGGAGACCTCGAATCCCATGTCGGCGGCCGCGACGGGCTCGCCGGAGCCGGACACGAGGTGGAGCGTGATCCGCTGCTCCCGGTTCGGGGTCAGTCCGGCGACGACGTCGGGGGCGGTGACCGCGACGGCCGGGAGGACCAGCTCCCGGTCCGCGGCCGGGTCGAGGTCGAAGGACCAGTCGATGGCGGACTTGAAGGCGAACGGCCCGCTGAGCGGTTCGCGGGAGCCGGCGACCGCGAGGGTGTGGCGGCCGGCGCCGTCGAGGGCGAGGCCGAAGCCCTCCGCGGGGTCGATGCCGGAGACGGCGTCAAGGCGCTGGCCGTCGCGGCGCAGCTCGACGTCGCCGTCGTACCCGAGGAGGACGACGCGTTCGCCGTTCAGGCTCGCGCCCAAGGGGACCGCGGCGTCGAGGACGGTGCCGTCGTCGGAGACGGACGCGTCCGCGGGCCCGGCGGTCAGCGGCCCGCGCGGGAAGCTCCGCTCGGTCCGGCCCGGGGTGAGGACGGCGTCCTCGATCTCCTCGGTGAACCCGTCGCGCACCGACCCCGTCTCGGGATCGAAGACGCCGCCGAGAATCGTAGTGTCCCAAGCGATTTCAGGCGAGGCGGTGTAGAGGTTCAGGCGGTGCGAAGGGAACGGCGTGTCGACGAGGGCGCACATCGAAGGGCCGAGGTCGCCCGTGACGTGGTCGCCGTAGTCGCAGGTGTCTCGGCGGTCACGGGCGACGCGGCGGTGCCGTCGAGGACGAATTCGGCGCCGTCGGCGTCGACGGTGACATGGGAGACGCCGAAGACGTACTCGGTGAAGGCGTCGCCGGGCCCGAGGTTCCAGACCGCGTGCGTCAGCAGGTAGTCGCCGGGCGGGAGGTCCGCGGCGGCGACGCCGGCGGCGTCGAACTCGAGCGTGCCGCTGTGCTCGGGGTCGTCGCTGTCGTACCAGGTGGCGAAGCCGCTGTCGGGGACGGCGCCGGCGTGGTCGCGGACGGTGACGGTGAGCGTCGGGTCCGCGGCGGCCGCGATCGGGGGCAGTTCGGCGTAGGCGCGGAGGTCGGCCGCGGCGAGGGCCGCGGCGTCGGTGCGGCCGTCCGCGACGAGGTCGGTGACGTTGTAGCGGCGGGCGTCCTCGGCGCCGGAGAGGATCTCGTCGGCCCGGTCGCCGGGGATCACGATGAGGCCGTCGCCGTCGGCGGCCCGGACGGTCGTGAAGGCGACGCCCTCGCGGCCCGCGGCGGGCGCGAGCCCGAGGGCGCCCCCGGGCAGGACGTGCACCCGGTCGCCGGTCGGCAGGACGACCGAGCCGGTGCCCGGTGGTGGCGCCGCAGTGGCGGGCGGGTCGCTCTCGGCCGCCGCCGGAGCGGCCATCGCGCCCGTGAGGGCGGCGGCCGCGAGGGCCGCGGCCATGGTCCGTCGTCGCAGCATGACGGGTCCTTTCTGGTCGAAGTGGACGGGACGGGGGTCCCGTTCACTGACCAGACGGAAACCGGCGAAACCGGCGTTGCATTCAGGCGTGTGCTCGTGGTCACATGCCTTCAGCGGAGTTCTTGGACCAGGCCGATGATGACGCCCGCGGGGCCGCGGACGTTGACGTAGAGGTAGACGTCCTCGTACTGGGCGATCCCGCCGACGAGTTCGGTGCCGTGGGCGGCGCGGAGGCGGTCGACGAGGGCGCGGACGTCGTCGACGACGAAGGTGACGCGCGGGATGCCCGGGACGTTCAGGGGCGCCCGCGGGGCCGGCTCGTCCGCGACCGGGTGGCGGAAGACCGAGAGCTCGACGCGGCCGGAGCCGTCTTGCGTCTTGACGAAGGCGACGTCGGCGCGCACGTCGTCGAGGCCGATGAGCTCGTCGACCCAGGGCCCGCCGACCTCGGTCTCGCCCTCGAGTTCGAGGCCCAGGTCGAGGAAGAACGCGACGGCGGCGGGAAGGTCGTCCACCACGATGCCGACGTGGTCGAATCGCACGGTCATGTCCGGCTCACCTCGTTCCTCGGGCGGACTCGTAGTAGCGGCGGGCGCTGCTGCCGACCCGCGAGAGGTCGGTACCGTACACGTGCAGCGAGATCGCGGTCTCGGCGCCGGTGTTGCGGATCAGGTGGATGTCGCCGGGCGGGGCGAAGCCGTTGACCTCGCCGGGGAGGTTGTCGCTCTCGCCGATGCGGACGAGGTCCTGATCGTAGAGCTCCTCGTGCTCGACGCCCTGGAGGACGCCGACGACGCACCAGGTGATGTGGTCGTGGATCGGGGTGGTCTGGCCCGGGCGCCAGATCACGGCGGTCACCGAGAAGCTGCCGTCCGGCTCGGCGTGGAGGAGGTGCCCGGTCGGCCCGTCCGGGCTGCCGAGGCGCTGCTCGGGGGTGAGGATCTCGGGCCCCGGCAGGACGGGGCGGACGGCGTCGGCGACGCGGCGGTAGGCGGTGTCCCAGTCGCGGGCGGTGCGGAGCGCGGTGCGGACGGCGGCGGTGACACCGGTCAGTGCGGGTGCCGGAGTGATCGTGGTGGTCATGGCTCCAGCCTCCTCCGGATCGACCCATCAGTCCAATGCCAGATCACGCGGTGACCGATCGATATGATCGATACATGCTCGACATCGTGCGGCTCCGCGTGCTGGCGGCGATCGCCGCGCACGGCTCGGTCACCAAGGCCGCCAAGCACCTGCACTACGCCCAGTCCTCGGTGAGCCACCACCTCGCCCGGCTCGAGGCCGAGACCGGGTCGCGGCTGGTGCAGCGCGTCGGGCGCGGCATCCGGCTCACGCCCGAGGGCGAGATGCTGGCGCGGCGCGCCGTCGAGATCATCGGCCGGGTCGACGCGGCCCAGGCCGAGCTGGAGGCGATGGTGGGCCTGCGGACCGGGCGCGTGCGCGTCGCCGGGTTCCAGTCCGCACTGTCCACACTGGTCCCCGACGCGGCGGCGGTGATGCGCCGCGAGCAGCCGGGCGTCCGCATCCAGCTGGTCGAGGCGCACCCGGTGGCGGCGCTCGCGATGCTGCGGGCGGGCGAGGTCGACGCGGCCGTGGTGTTCCGCTACGACGACGACCTGCCCGGGGACGTGCGCGGCGTGCACCTCTTCGACGACCCGATGTTCCTGGTCAGCCTCCAGGCAGGAGAGAGCCTCCTCGACCACCGCGACTCCGCGTGGATCGCCGGGTGCGCGCGCTGCCGCCAGGAGCTGCTCGAACTGTGCGAGTCGGCGGGCTTCACCCCCGGGATCGCCTACACCAGCGACGAGATCATCGTCCAGCAGGCGCTGGTCGCGACCGGCCTGGGCGTGACGACCGCGCCGGGCCTGGCCCTGCGGACGCACCGCCGGGCCGACGTCGAGGCGACGCCGCTCGACCGCTTCCGCCGCATCCACCTCGTCACCTACGGCGAACCGCCCGACCCGCCCGCGACGACGGCGTTCATCGCGGCCCTGCACGGGGCGGCGCGCCGGTACGCGTGAGCGGTCCCGCGCCGCGGCCGGCGCGGGAAATCGGCTCGACGGCGGCCGAGCGGGCCTGCAACCATGCGGCGATGCGCGATTCACAGATGCGGAGCGCCGCCGTCGCGGTGGCCGCCTCGCTCGGACTGCCGGTCGACGACGCGGTGGTGCTCCACGCCTCGAACAAGGTCACGCTGCGGCTGCTGCCGTGCGACGCCGTCGCCCGCGTCTCGCCCCCCGGGGAGTCGAACGCCCGCTTCGAGGTCGACCTCGCGCGGCGGCTGGCCGAGGCGGGGGCGCCGGTGGCGGCGCTCGATCCCCGGGCGGCCCCGCGCGTCTACGCGCACGACGGCTTCGAGGTGACACTGTGGACGCATTACGAATCGAGCGGCGAGGTCCCGCCGGCGCCGTTCGCCGCCGCGCTCGCGCGACTGCACGCCGGGATGCGGCGCGTCGACGCCGCGGCGCCCCACTTCACCGAGCGGGTCGAGGAAGCGCAGCTGCTCCTGGCCGACCGCGACCGGACGCCGGACCTGCCGGAGGCGAAGCGGGAGCTGCTGTCCGCGGTCCTGCGGCGCATGCGGGCCTCGATCGCCGCGCGCGGCGCCCCCGAGCAGCTGCTGCACGGCGAACCGCACCCCGGCAACCTGCTCGCCACCGCCGCGGGGCCGCGGTTCATCGACTTCGAGACGTGCTGCCGCGGCCCGGTCGAGTTCGACCTCGCCCACGCGCCCGCGGAGGTCGCCGACCACTACCCGAGGCTCGACCGGGAGCTGCTGGAGGAGTGCCGCCTGCTCATGCTGGCGATGGTGGTGACGTGGCGCTGGGACCGCGACGACCGGCTCCCGGACGGGCGCCGGCGCGGCGAGGCGTGGCTCGCCGAGATCCGGGCGGCCCTGGCGGACCGCCCGGAGTCATGGGCCGGGGTTCAGGACCAGTCGTAGCCCTTGTTGCGGCACAGGCAGAACGGGTGGCCGACCGGGTCGGTGTAGACCTGCCAGCCGTACCCCTCCTCGTTGACGAACTCGCGCTGGAGGGTCGCGCCGAGGGCGGTGATCCGCTCCCGCTCGGGCGCGAACTCGTCCACCTCGAAGTCGAGGTGGTACTGCTTCGGGTGCTCGCCGCTCGGCCAGGTCGGCGGCGTGTACTCGTCGACGCGGTAGAACGCGAGGTCGATCCCGCCGAAGGCGATGGCGGCCCAGAAGTCGGTGCTGCTCGGCTTGAGCGGGCTGCCGGTGACCTCGGCGTAGAACGCCCCGAGCGCCAACGGGTCGGGGCAGTCGATGATGAAGTCGGTGAACCTGAGCATCAGGTGATGGTGCCACAGCGCCGCCACCGGGGGAAGCGCGTGCACCGGGCGGCTGCACGGCCCTCGCGGGGCCGTCCCTCCGCAGCCGGTCCGGTGACTCGCGTCAGGAGGCGGACGGCGCCCCGACCTTGGCCGGGACCACCGCGGGCGGTTCGAGTGCGGGTTCGGCGCTGCGGCTCTCGCGCCACCAGCGCATGAGGTTGCGGATGTAGATGACCTGGAGTCCGATCACGAGCGGGGCGAGGCCCCACACGTCCCAGACCACGATGAAGGCGATCCAGGGGATGCCCCCGAGGACGCCGAGGAGCCATCCGAGGTTGTTCTTGTTGCCGGCGAGCCAGTAGGCGACGAGCTGGTTCGCGCTGAGGAGGATGGCGACGGCCTGTCTGACGAAGTCGCCGTCGAAGT
The DNA here is from genome assembly GCF_003933745.1 of Glycomyces terrestris. Lineage (GTDB taxonomy): Bacteria > Actinomycetota > Actinomycetes > Mycobacteriales > Micromonosporaceae > Glycomyces > Glycomyces terrestris. The sequence goes on from NZ_RSEB01000001.1 coordinate 774,893, forward strand.
TGAGTTCCACGTCTAGACCTCCCGGGTCCAGGTGGGGCCGCCGGATGATGCCGCGGCGGTGGAGGGCGCCGGTGGTCCGGCGAGAGTCCGACCGGCGGCGCCGGCGGAGGTGATGGTGTCGGCCGGTCCGGGGACCGGCTGCGGCGGGTGATCGATGGCGGGGACCATGATCGAATCCTATGGAGGTTCTCGCAAAGTGAGTGTCGCATTACTCACTACGGGTGATGTCGGATCATGGACGAAAGGCGTACTTCGCGTTTCGGGAATCCGGGTGCTCCTGCGGCACGGGAGGCCTTGGGCCTCAACCGTGTCGCGCAGTCCTCCAATTCGCGTTGTCGGAATGCACACGCAACTCGATCAGACTAGTCCTCTCGGCGTCGAAAAGCGAGACCGCGCGACCGCCTATTTCGGACCGCTGCGGAAGAGGCGTTCCACGAGGTCCTGCCAGGCGTCGGCGAGGCGCAGCCCCGCCTCGGAGCCGGGCGCCTCGGCGTCCCGTCCGGACGAGACGTACAGCAGCAGCGGTCCTTCCAGGGCCGCGGCGAGCTGCATCGCGAGGCTGTCGGGGTCGCGCACGCCGAGGTCGGCCTGGCGCAGGAGCATGCGCACGTGGGCGAAGGTCATGTCGACCTGGACGGCCGGGAGCCGGCTGTCGCGCTCCATCGCGGCGCGGGCGACTTCGAGGTTGTCGACCAGGAAGCCGATGCGGACCCGCCCGTACGCGACGAGGCGCTCCGCCGGACCGGCGCCGGGGCCGAGCGGCGGCGGCCCGGCGAGCACGAGCTCCTGGAACCGCACGGCCTCCTCCTCGAGGAGCGCCCTGAAGATCCCCGCGCGGGTGCCGAAGCGGCGGAAGACGGTGCCCTTGCCGAGCCCGGCCCGCTCCGCGAGCGCGTCCATCGTCACACTCTCGGGGCCGCCCTCCGCCATCATGCGGCGCGCGGTCGCCAAGAGCCGCAAGCGGTTGCGCTTGGCGTCGGCGCGTTCGCCGCGGGGCTTGCCCAGAGGCACGAGCGGAAGGTCCACGGGATCAATCTACCCGCCGGGAATACAACCGGGGTAAAGTCCGTTTAGAAGTCGCAGGGGCCCGACGACGCGCCCCGACCCGTCGACCGCTCGCAAGGAGCTGCACGCATGAACCTGTTCCGCTTGGACGCCAGCATCATCCCCGGCGCCTCGACCAGCGCCGAGATCGCCGACCTGGCCGAGGCCGAATGGTCCGCCGCCCACCCGGGCGGCACCGTCGTCCGCCGCCACCTCGGCACCGACCCGCTGCCCGCCGAGGCGTGGGCGCACGCCACCCTCGGCGCCCACACGCCCGAGGACCAGCGCGGCGAGCACCACCGCAGCGCCCTCGGCCTCGCCGCCGAACTCGCCGAGGAGCTCCAGGCCGCCGACGCGGCGATCCTGGCCGTCCCGCTGTACAACTACGGCGTCTCGCAGCACTTCAAGACCTGGGCCGACCTGGTCATCTCCGGCGCCGGGCCGACCACGCCGGTCCTCAAGGGCACGCCGACGGTCCTGGTGACCTCGCTCGGCGGCGGCTACGGCCCCGGCACGCCCCGCGAGGGCTGGGACCACTCCACGCCCTACCTCGAGCGCATCGTCGGCGACCTGTGGGGCGCGGACCTGACGGTCGTCAAGCGCGAGCTCACCCTCGCCGCCACGACCCCGGGCATGGAGGGCCTGCGCGACCTCGCCGCCGACCAGCACCGGCAGGCGCTCGACGCCGCCCGCGAGGCCGGGCGCGCCCTCGCCGGGAACTGAAGGGCCGCACCGGATCGAGCGGCCCGGGGGTGCTCCCCCGGGCCGCTTCGCCGACCGCGGTCCCAACGGCCGGATACCGCCCTGCGGCCGCCGCGCGGGCGTCCCCGAACGGGGGACTCCCCTTGCGGGCGTTTCGATCGCACCCGGTACAAATAGAGGCATCGGATCACCCGTCAGGTGGGGGAGGCGAGCGCGGCAATGCACGGCATCGGCGATTTCCGGGAGCTGTTCGGCGACGAGCGCTACCGCACCCCTGCCCGGCCCACGTACGGCGCGCAGGGGCAGGACACCGCCGAACCCGAAGGGCCCCTCGACGAGGCGGAGCTGCGCGCGCGGCGGATCGCGGCGGCGGCCGCGGCGGTGTGGAACCACGACGGCGTGCGGCTCGGCGGCGCCGACCACGCGCACCCGGTCGACCGGTCCTGGGCCATGGAGGCCACCGGGCCGGTGATCGCGGACCTGCTCGCCGTCCTCGCGGAGCACGGCTGCGACGTCGAGGACGAGCGGATCCAGGACGCGGCCGGCGCGATCGCGATCCTCGCGGCCCGCAGCTCCGACGGCTGACGCCCCGGTGCGGCCGCGCCCGGCTGCGTAGGCTGGAGCCCATGGGAGAGCACAGCGAGCCGACCCGCACGGCGGACACCGAGCATTCGACCAAGGGCGCCTACGTCACCGGCGGGGAGTTCACGCGGGACACGAACTACATCGAGGACCGGATCGTGGCCGACCCGGCGGCGGTGCGGGCCGCGCGGCCCGAGGCGCCCTCGCCGATCGGCGACCCGCGGATCGCGGGCCTGACCGAGGGCGCGCAGGCGTGGCCGGTCGAGCCGGGCCGGTACCGGCTGGTGGCGGCGCGGGCGTGCCCGTGGGCGCATCGGTCGATCATCGTGCGCCGCCTGCTCGGCCTGGAGGACGCGATCTCGCTGGCGACGCCGGGGCCGGTGCACGACGTGCGGTCGTGGACGTTCGACCTCGGCCCGGGCGGGCGCGACGCCGTGCTCGGCTCCGAGCGCCTTCAGGAGCACTACTTCAAGCGCTTCCCGGACTACCCGCGCGGCATCACCGTGCCCGCGATCGTCGACGTCCCCTCGGGGCAGGTCGTCACCAACAACTATCCGCAGATCACGTTCGACCTGTCGACCCAGTGGCGCCCGCACCACCGCGAGGGCGCTCCGGACCTGGTGCCGGACGCGCTGGTCGAGGACATGCTGCCGGTGATCAAGCGGATCTTCACCGAGGTGAACAACGGCGTGTACCGGGCCGGGTTCGCCGGGTCGCAGCAGGCGTACGAGCGGGCGTACGCGCGGCTGTTCGCGGCGCTCGACTGGCTGGAGGAGCGCCTGGCGACGCGGCGGTACCTCATGGGCGCCCACGTGACCGAGGCCGACGTGCGGCTGTTCACGACCCTGGTGCGCTTCGACGCGGTCTACCACGGCCACTTCAAGTGCAACCGGAACAAGCTCACCGAGATGCCGCACCTGTGGGCGTACGCGCGCGACCTGTTCCAGACGCCCGGGTTCGGCGACACCGTCGACTTCGACCAGATCAAGCGGCACTACTACGTCGTGCACGAGGACATCAACCCGACGCAGGTCGTGCCCGCCGGGCCGGACCTCGCGAACTGGCTGTCCGAGCACGGCCGCGAGCGCCTCGGCGGCTCGCCGTTCGGGGACGGGACCGCGCCGGGCCCGGTGGCGCCGGCGGAGGCGCCGCCGGGGGCGAACCCGCTCTACAGCGACCCGAGGTAGGCCCCGAGCTCGGCCGCGTACTTCGCGGGGTCCTCGTTCCAGGTCGCGGTGTGGCCGGAGGCGGACTCCACGAGGGTGGTCCGCGACTGGTCGAGCAGCTCGGCGAACTCGAGGGTCGCGGTGTGGTCGACGGTCCCGTCCTCGGTGTCGACGAACAGGAGCACCGGCATCCCGAACTCGCCGGCGTGGCGCCGCTGGTCGAGGTCGCTCAGCTTGAGGTCGGCGCGCAGCTCGACGACGCGCTTGGCGGCCCAGGTGATCGGCGGGATGACGTCCCGGTTGTCGGCCTGGAGGTCGAGGGTGGAGTCCCAGTCGGCGACCGGGGAGTCGAGGACGAGGCCGCGGATGATCGCGGGGTCGTCGATCGTGCGGGCGGTCATGGCGACGGCCGCGCCGCCCATGGAGATGCCGTGGAGGACGACGCCGCCCGCGCCGTTGGCGACGGCGTAGTCGATCGCGGCGATCACGTCCTCGGCCTCGTCCCGGCCGAGGTCGAGGAGGCCGTCCTCGGAGGCGGGGGCGCCCTCGTCGTTGCGGTAGGTGATGGCGAGGACGGGGTGCCCGAGGTCGGCGTAGACCTCGTAGGCGCGCAGGGTCTCCTCGCGGGAGGCGTTGCGGCCGTGGACGATGACGGCCCACGTGTCGAGGGCGCCGGCGGTGTGCCAGGCGGGGGCGTCGCCGAGGGGGGTGGGGACCTGGACCTCCTCGAAGTCGAGGCCGAGGGCGGTCGCGGGGTCGCCGCGGTAGGCGTACGTGTCGAGGCGGACGGGCTCGCCCTCGGCGAGCTCGCCGAAGAGGACGCGGTCGACCGCGCGGGTCACGGAGTCGCCGTCCTCGTCGAGGACGGCGCCGATGAGGGCCTGGCCGCCGTCCCAGGCGAGGCCCCAGGTGCCGGGCTTGACGGTCGCCTCGTCGCGCGGGAGGGTGACGCTCTCGGGGAGGGCCGCGCCGTCCGGCGTCCCGACGGCCTCGACCGTGAGCGGGTACTCCGGGGCGCCGTGCTCGGGTTTGAGGACCTCGTCGGAGAAGTACCAGCCCGCGCCGACGAGTCCGGCGGAGGCGAGGACGAGTACGGAGGCCACGATGACGATCGTGCCGCGCAGCCGCCTGCGGCGCTTGCGAACGGGGGTTTCCGTCTCGGCTGTGGCGGTCACGGCGTCACCTCGGGGGTCGAAGGGGGCTGGTCGCTCGATCCTAGTGCCGCGGCGTCCGGCCCGGTATCGGGCGAGCGGCGGTAGCGGAGGTGCTGCTCGACCACGCCGTACAGGACGAGGCCGGCGAGCGCGGCGGCGGTGGCGACGGCGGCGCCGGGAACGGTCAGGACGGGCGCGAGGAGCGCGGAGCCGATCGCGACCGCGGCGGCCGCGAACTTGGCGGCGACGTGCCCGGCGGCGACGCCGCGTTCGCTCACCGCCTCGATCATGAGCGTGGTCAGGAGGATGACGGCGACGGCGACGGCCGGGACGAGCGCCACGGCGCGGTCGCCGAGGTGGACGTGGCCGGGGTCGGTGATCCGCTCGACCGCCAGCGCGGTGCCGGCGCCGAGGGCGGCGACGGCGGCGAACACGAAGTAGTGCGAGTACGCCCAGACGTACACGGTGACCGGGCCGCGGTCGAAGGCGTGGCCGCCGCTGAAGTCGAAGTAGATCCACCACAGGGCGAAGACGATGACGAGGCCGGCGGCGGCGAGGGTGAGCAGCGGGGCGGTGTCGAAGTCGAGCCCGGAGTCCACGGCGCCGGAGACGGCGATCGTGGCGGCGGCGACGGCCTCGCCGAGGACGATGATCGTGAACAGGCCGTAGCGCTCCCGGATGTGGCCCCAGTGGCCGCCCAGGCGCGGGTTCCAGCGGGCGAGGACCGGGACGGCGAGGTCGAGGAGGAACCACGCGATCCAGGCCTCGACGCGCCATTCGGCGGGCACGAGGAGGAACGCCACCCAGCCGAGCTGGACGAACGCGGTGAGCGCGATCATGCGGCCGGCGAGGCGGCGCATGACGGGGTCGGGCGTGGAGCGGTGCACGCGGGCCCACTGGGCGACGTACGCCAGTCGCATGACCACATAGGAGACGACGAAGACGCGGAAGTCGAGGTGCGCGGCCTGCGGGACGCCGGCGGCGAGGCCGAGCGAGCCGGCGATCATGACCATCATGAGGAGCCGGTAGGGCACGTCGTCGGTGTCGAAGAAGTTCGCGAACCACGTGAACGAGACCCAGATCCACCAGATCGCGGCGAACGCGAACAGGTAGCCGAGGAGGCCTTCGCCGAGGTGGCCTTCGGCGGCGGCGTGCTCGAACTGGGAGGCGGCTTGGGCGACGGCCACGACGAACGCGAGGTCGAAGAACAGTTCGAGCCAGGTGGCCTGCCGGTGGCCTTCGGTGTGGTCGCGGGTCGCGATCGGCACCCGCCAGCGCTTCGCCTCCACCATGGTGGGCACGTCCTTTCCGGTCGCTTCCGAGGTCAGCGCACAGTATCGCCCGGGCGGCGGGGGCCCGCAGCGGGTCGCCGCCCGGGCGGCGGAGGGGCGCGCGTGGCGGGCCGGCGTGGGACGATGGAGGCGGCCCCTCCCTTCGGCCCGAAGGATCTCCGATGTCCGGTGACGAGCGCCCCGGCGGCCGCGCGGTCGAGCGCGTGACCGACCGTCCTCAGTGGCGTGACGCGGCGCGCACCGCGGCCGGCGCCGCGGTCGCGGCCGGGGCGGTCGCCGCCGCGGCCGCGGGCACCCCCAACGGCTGGCCGCTGGCGCTGCTCGCCGCGGCCGGGGCCGCCGCCTGGCCCCTGAGCCGGTGGCGGAACCTCGCCAGGCGGCAGGTGGTGGCCGAGTTCGACCGCGAGGGCGTGCGGCTGTACCCCGAGACCGCGCGGCGGGGCCGCGGCCTCGGTCCGGCGGTGGACCTGCCGTGGGCGGAGGTGCGCGGGATCTACTTCTGGCGCAAGCGGACCGGGCTGGTGTGGACCACGATGCTCGGGGTCGAGCCGGTGCGGTCCGACCCGCGGGGCGCGCCGGAGGACCGGGAGGGGGTGCCCGCGCACGTCTCGAGCGCGCTCGCGCGGCGGTCGGTGCCGTTCAGCGCCTCGGGGCGCGCCCGGGTCGAGGCGGCGGCGCGGCGGTTCACGATGCGCGCGAGGGTGGTCGACGCGCGGCGGGCGCCGCGGGCGCGGCGGACGGTCTACTGAGGCTTCAGTTCGAGGACCCAGTCCTGGCCGGTGAGGTCGTGGCCGAAGCCGCGGAACGGGGTCTCCCGCTCGAGGGTGAACCCGTTGGCCTCGTAGATGCGGCGGGCGGCGTCGAGGAGGCTGGAGGTCCACAGGACGACGCGCGCGTACCCGGCGGCGCGGGCGAAGTCGAGGCAGTGGGCGACCAGGCGGGAGCCGAGACCGAGGCCGCGGGCGGTCTCGGCGACGAAGAGGATGCGGAGCCGGGCGGTGCCCTCCTCCTCGGCCGCGACGAGGGCGATGCTGCCGGCGCGCTCGCCGTCGACCTCGGCGATCCAGGCGGCCTCGCGGGCGGGGTCGTGCCCGGCGGCGAAGTCGGCCACGATGCGGGCGACCAGGCCCTCGTACTCGGCGTTCCAGCCGTGCTCGGCGGCGTAGGACTCGCCTTGGGCCATGACGATCCAGCCGAGGTCGCCGGGCCGGTCGGCGGCGCGGATGTCGAGGCGGGGCATCGGGGACCTCCAGGCTCGCAACTCACTGAAACACTCGTTTCAGTAGCCTTATGCTAGCGCCATGACCCAGGACAGCGCCAGCCCCCGCCGGACCGAGCTGCGCGAGGCCGCCTACCGGTACGTGCTCGAGCACGGCCTCGCCGACCTCTCCCTGCGCCCGCTCGCGGCCGCGATCGGCTCCAGCCCCCGCGTCCTGCTGTTCCTGTTCGGCAGCAAGGACGGCCTCATCCGCGACCTCCTCGCCCGCGCCCGCGCCGACGAGCTGGCGCTCCTCGACCGGCTCGGCGAGCCGGCCGGCCTGGCGGCCGCGGCCGCGCGGCTGTGGGACTGGGCCGCGGCGCCCGAGCACCGCCCGCTCCTGCGGCTGTGGGTCGAGGCGTACGGCCGCTCGCTCGTCGAGCCGGACGGCGCGTGGGCCGGCTTCGCGAAGGCCACTGTGGACGACTGGCTGGCGGTCCTGGCCGCCTGCGAGCCCGGGGCCGACCCGGCCCGGCGCACCCTCGTCCTCGCGGTCCTGCGCGGCGCGATCCTCGACCTCCTCGCCACCGACGACGCCGAGCGCACCGGCGCCGCGCTCCGCCTGCACCTCGCCCTCCTCGACTGAGCGCGATGCCGCGACGGGGCGCGCGTCCGGCCGTCGCGGCTCGGACCGGGCGCGCCAGGCCCTAAGCTTCGGAGGATGAGCGGCCAAGCGGGCGAAGTGAAGTCGGAGAGCGTCCTGACCGTGCTCCTGGCGGGGCTGATGAACCTCGCCATCGCGGTCGCGAAGCTCGTCGCCGGAGTCCTGTCCGGCTCCGCGGCGATGGTCTCCGAGGCCGCGCACTCGGCGGCCGACACCGTCACCGAGATCATGCTGTACCTCGCGCTGCGCAACAGCGCGAAGCGCCCCGACGAGGCCCACCCGTTCGGGTACGGCTCGACCGCGTACATGTGGGCGGCGCTCGCGGCGGCGTTCACGTTCGTGGCGGGCGGCCTGTTCTCGATCACGCACGGCTTCCACTCGATCAGCGGCGGCGGCGAGGCCGACTTCCTGGTGTCCTACGTGGTCCTGGCGGTCTCGTTCGTCCTGGAGGCGGTCTCGTTCGCGCGCACGATCGCGCAGCTGCGCAGCGAGTCGCGGCACTGGAACGTGCGCCCGCGCCGGTTCCTGAAGCACACGCCGGACACGAGCCTGAAGGCGGTGTTCCTGGAGGACCTCGCCGCGCTCGTCGGGCTGCTCCTGGCCGCGGCCGGCCTGGCGCTCACCGAGGCCACCGGCGACCCGCTCTACGACGGCGGCGCCTCGATCCTCATCGGCGTGCTGCTCCTGGTGGTGGCGGTCCTGCTCGGCCACGCGAACCTGTCGCTCCTGATCGGGCGGAGCCTGCCGCCGCGGTTCCGCGAGGCGGTGCGCGCCGAGCTCGCGGCCGGGGACGAGATCGCGGCCGTGCAGGAGCTGCTGACCCTCCAGCTCGGGCCGACCTCGGTCCTGGTCGCGGCCCGGATCGACTACCGCGACAGCGCCGACGGGGCCGCGATCGAGGCCGCGAGCCGGGCCGCCGAGGCGCGGCTGCGCGAACGGTACCCGCAGATCACGTACGTGTTCCTGAGCCCCTGGGGCGACGCGGACCTCACTCCCCGATGACCTCCTGGGCCTTCGCGATGAGCTCGCGCATCTCGTCGTGCCAGGCGAAGACCGCGGTCTCGATGTCGAGGTAGTAGCGCAGCTGCGCCTGCTGCCAGCCGTGGACGGCCGCCTCGCGGTAACCGGACTCGTCGCCGCACTCGGCGAAGTCGGCCGCCAGCGCCCGCTCGAAGTCGAGCCAGCCCTGCGCGTCGTCGCCGTCGGGGGCGTCGTCCGGCGGGTCGGGCCAGCGCACGCCCGCGTCCGGGTACGAGTTGAGCGCGTACACGCCTTCGCCGGCGGCCACGAGGTAGTCGTGGACGAGGATCTGGCCCTCGTAGAACTCCCAGCCCTCCTGGCCGCGGTCGGCGAGGCAGTCGGTGAACGCGACCTCGGCGTCGGCGGTCTCCTCGGCGAACCGCTCCTTCATGCGGGTCCAGTCGCCGTCGGGCTGCTCGGGGCGCACGGTGTGCTCGTCCTGGCCCTCCTCGAGGCCGCCGTAGACGGCCTCGATCATCTCCAGCTTGCAGCCGCCCACGGGGACCTCGACCTCCTCGCCGTCACCGGTCTCCTCGGGCTCGATCCCGGCGAGGTCGGGGTGGTGGAACTCGGCCCAGGCCTCGCCGCCGTACGCGACGTACCAGGCGTACCGCTCCTCCTCGCTCAGGTCGAAGAAGGGGTACTCCTCCTGCTCGTCCTCGCCGAAGTCGACGCTGTACCAGCCCATCTCGGCCTGGAACGCGTCCCATTCGGCGAGGAGCGCGTCGCCGTCCTCGACGGTCTCGGGGGCGGCGAGGGTCGTCCACTGCCAGAAGCCGCGCCGCGCGGCGTCTTCTGCGGAGGGCAGGAACCAGTCGTAGGGGGGCGTGTCGAGGAACGTCTCGCGCTCGCCGGTCGGCTCCTCCCGGAACTCCCACGGGTCGTGGACGGTGAAGCCCTGGGCCTCCAGGCACGCCTGCGCGATCCGGGCCTCGGCGGCGTCGAGCTCGGCCGAGAGGCGCATGCTCTCGTTGTAGGTCTCGGTGAGCTGCTGCTCGTACTCGGCGAAGTCGAGGTCCTCCTCCTCGGGGGCGAACCAGGAGCAGCCGGCGGCGGCCAGCGGGAGCGCGAGGGCGAGGGCGAGGGGTTTGCGGTGCACGATGGGTCCCGTCCTGTGGGGGTCGATGCCGCTAGGACGCCGCGGGCGCGCCGGCGGGTTGCACGGCGCGCCCGGGAGAGTGGTGCTCTAGCCCTGGAGTTCGGCGAGGGCCTTCTGCCACTGCGACTGGTCGCGGGGCTCGCCGGGGAGGTTCATCTCGGCGAAGCGGACCACGCCCTGCTTGTCGATGACGAACGTCCCGCGGTTCGCCATGCCCTTCTCGTCGTTGAAGACGCCGTAGGCCTGGGCGACCGCGCCGTGGGGCCAGAAGTCGCTCAGCAGCGGGAACTCGAAGCCCTCGCGCTGGGCCCACACCTTGTGCGCGAACGGGGAGTCGACGGAGACGGCGAGGACCTGCACGTCGTCGGACTGGTAGGCGTCGAGGTTGTCGCGGATGCCGCACAGCTCGCCCTCGCACACGCCGGTGAACGCGAACGGGTAGAACACGAGGAGGACGTGCTTCTCGCCGAGGAAGTCGGCCAGCGCGACGTCCTGGTTGTGCTGGTCCTTCAGCGTGAAGTCGGGGGCCTTGGCCCCGGTCTCGATCGGCATGCGCGCTCCTTGCACAGGGCCCCCGCTCGCGGGCGCCTCGGGTGTCTGTCGCGCTGAAGGTTAGCGGCGGGCGACGACCATGCGCGACGCGACCCAGTCGGGGGAGGCGTTCAGCGTCTTGGTCGACTTCAGGCCGGCGAGGGCCGCCGACTCCTCGATGTCGGCCGGGTCGATGTGGCCGGGCTTGCCGGCCTTCGGGGTCAGGAGCCACACGACGCCGTCGTCGGCGAGGGGGTCGCGGGCGTCGAGGAGGAGGTCGACGAGGTCGCCGTCCTCCACGCGGCACCACAGGAGGACCGCGCCGACGATCTCGTCGGAGTCCTCGTCGAGGAGCTCGCCGACGGCCTCGATGACGGCCGTCCGCAGGGCGGCGTCCACGTCGGTGTCGAATCCGATCTCCATGACCGCCTCGACTCCGTCGAGCCCGAGTCGCTGCACCACGCTCGACACGTCCGCCGGGCTGCTCGGAGCGTTCACCTTGTCCCCTCCATAGGTCGGATGCCAGAGCGCGTCGCTCTGTGAACCACAGCATATGGAGTAGAGCATATTCGGTGGGGCATATGGCGGAGTCGCGCGCCCGTTCGCGAAGCCCCTTCGGCAAACGGTCGCACGCCCGTGACGTGCGGACGTGCGGGAGTGTTCACGTGGTCGTGATCTCACGGCCGCGCGGGCCCGCGGCGGGGGCGCAGGTGAGCGGCGTTCGAGGTCGCGGGGAGTGTGGGCGCGGTCGCATCAACCCGGGTGGGCGGACGAGGGTCGCGGTAGATTCGAGGGAGGATGGTAGAAAACGATGACACTCTGCTGCCATAGAGAAACCCTGCAAAGCCGCAGTCTTAGAACGAGGGATCGCCCGTGACCACGGAACAGAACCGGCCGCCCATCAGTGACGGATTGCCGACCCAAGTGCCGGACACTGACCCCGGGGAGACCAGCGAATGGCTGGAATCCCTCGACGGCCTCCTCGACGCCGGCGGGCGCACCCGTGCCCGCTACGTCATGCAGCGGCTGCTCGAGCACGCGCGGAAGCGCCAGATCGGCGTCCCGGCGTCCACGAGCACCGACTATGTGAACACGATTCCCGTCGAGGCCGAACCCCACTACCCCGGCGACGAGGCCGTCGAGCACCGCATCCGCGCGTACGTGCGCTGGAACGCGGCCATGACCGTCCACCGCGCGCAGCGCCCCGGCATCGGCGTCGGCGGCCACATCTCGACGTACGCCTCGGCCGCGAACCTCTACGAGGTGGGCTACAACCACTTCTTCCGCGGCCGCGACCACGCCGGCGGCGGCGACCAGATCTTCTTCCAGGGCCACGCCTCCCCCGGCATGTACGCCCGGTCCTTCGTGGAGGGACGCCTGACCGAGGACCACCTCGACGGCTTCCGCCAGGAGGTGTCGCGCCCGCAGGGCGGCCTGCCCTCCTACCCCCACCCCCGCCTCATGCCGGACTACTGGCAGTTCCCGACCGTGTCGATGGGCCTGGGCCCGATCAACGCGATCTACCAGGCGCTGTTCAACCGCTACCTGCGCGACCGCGGCATCCGCGACACCGCGCAGCAGCAGGTGTGGGCGTTCCTCGGCGACGGCGAGATGGACGAGGTCGAGTCGCGCGGCGCGCTCCAGTTCGCGGCCGGCGCCGAGCTCGACAACCTCACGTTCGTCGTCAACTGCAACCTCCAGCGCCTCGACGGCCCGGTGCGCGGCAACGGCAAGATCGTGCAGGAGCTCGAGTCGTACTTCCGCGGCGCGGGCTGGAACGTCATCAAGGTCATGTGGGGCCGCGAGTGGGACCCGCTCCTGGCCGCCGACCACGACGGCGCCCTGGTGAACCTCATGAACACCACCCCCGACGGCGACTTCCAGACGTTCAAGGCCGAGTCCGGCGCGTTCATCCGCGAGCACTTCTTCGGGCGCGACACGCGCACCAAGGCGCTCGCGCAGGACATGTCCGACGACCAGATCTGGGACCTGCGCCGCGGCGGCCACGACGACCGCAAGATCTACGCCGCGTACAAGGCCGCCATGGAGCACGAGGGCCAGCCCACCGTGATCCTCGCGCACACCGTCAAGGGCTACAAGCTCGGCTCGACCTTCGAGGGCCGCAACGCGACCCACCAGATGAAGAAGCTCTCGCTCGAGGACCTCAAGGGCTTCCGCGACGCCCTCGACATGCCGGTCACCGACGAGCAGCTCGAGGCGAACCCGTACCTGCCGCCGTACATCAGGCCCGAGGAGGGCTCGGCCGAGCACGAGTACCTCCAGGAGCGCCGCCGCGCCCTGGGCGGGTCGATCCCCTCGCGCCGCAACACGGTCGTGCCGCTGAACCTGCCGGGCGAGGACGCCTACAAGTCGGCCCGGCGCGGCTCGGGCAAGCAGAAGGCCGCCACCACGATGGCGCTGGTGCGCCTGCTCAAGGACCTCATGCGGGACAAGGAGACCGGCAAGCGCTGGGTCCCGATCATCCCGGACGAGGCCCGCACCTTCGGCATGGACGCGATGTTCCCGACGGCGAAGATCTACTCGCCGCACGGGCAGCAGTACCTGTCCGTCGACCGCGACCTGTTCCTCTCCTACAAGGAGTCCGAGCAGGGCCAGCTCCTGCACGTGGGCATCAACGAGGCGGGCTCGCTCGCCGCGTTCACCGCCGCGGGCACCTCCGCCGACACGCACGGCGAGCCGATGATCCCGTTCTACATCTTCTACTCGATGTTCGGGTTCCAGCGCACCGCCGACGCCATCTGGGCCGCCGCCGACCAGCTCGCGAACGGCTTCCTCATCGGCGCCACCGCCGGGCGGACCACGCTCAACGGCGAGGGCCTCCAGCACGAGGACGGCCACTCGCTCCTGATCGCGCACACCAACCCCGCGGTCGTCTCGTACGACCCGGCGTTCGGGTACGAGATCGGGCACATCATGCAGGACGGCCTCAAGCGCATGTACGCCGACGGCGAGCACGTCTTCTACTACCTCACCGTCTACAACGAGCCGATCGTGCAGCCGGCCGAGCCGGAGGACGTCGACGTCGAGGGCATCCTGCGCGGCATCCACAAGGTCGCGACCTCCGAGGCGTCCGGGCCGCGAGTACAGCTGCTCACCTCCGGGTCCGCGATGGGCTGGGCGCAGCGGGCCGCCGAGCTGCTCGCCGAGGACTGGGGCGTGGCCGCCGACGTGTGGTCGGTGACCTCCTGGTCCGAGCTCAACCGCGACGCGATCGAGGCCGAGCGGCACAACCTGCGCCACCCCGAGGCCGAGAAGCGGGTCCCGTACGTGACCCGCAAGCTCTCGGGCTCCGACGGGCCGTTCATCGCCGTCAGCGACTACCAGCGGGCCGTCCCCGACCTGGTCAGCCGCTGGGTGCCGGGCGACTACACCTCCCTGGGCACGGACGGCTTCGGCCACTCCGACACCCGCGGGGCCCTGCGCCGCCACTTCAACGTGGACGCCGAGTCGGTCGCGGTCGCCGCGCTCCAGCAGCTCGCCGCCCGCGGCGAGGTCAAGCCGGAGCTGGCGGCCCAGGCCGCCGCGAAGTACGCGATCACCGACCCGACGGCCGCCGAGGCCGGCGAGGCGGGCGGCGACTCCTAAGCCGCAGACGTGCGAAGGGCCGCAGGCGATCGCCTGCGGCCCTTCGGGTTCCGGGGCGGGCGCGCCCGCCCCGCGGAGTCTGGGGAGTGCCCGGGGCGTTACGCCTCCTCGGCCTCTTCCTTCTCGATCTCGGCGCGCACGGCGTCCATGTCGAGCTCCTTGACCTTGCCGATGATCTCCTCGAGCGCGGCCGGCGGGAGCGCGCCCGGCTGGCTGTAGAGGAGGATGCCGTCGCGGAAGGCCATGAGCGTCGGGATGGACTGGATCCCGGCCTCCATGGACAGCTCGCGCTGGTCCTCGGTGTCGATCTTCCCGAAGACGACGTCGTCGTGCTGCTCGCTCGCGGCCTCGAACGTGGGCGCGAACATCTTGCACGGACCGCACCAGTCGGCCCACCAGTCCACCAGCACGATGCCGTTGCCGGTGACGGTCGCTTCGAAGTTGTCCTTGGTCAGTTCAACGGTGGCCATAGGACCGCCTCTCTGTTCTTGGCTGATTTCGTGCTCTCTCGGGCAACAGTAGTGGCGCTCCCGGTATTCCGACCGACGTCGGTGCGCGGCGCGCGCCACGTCTGGCAGGCTATAGGGCATGGACCTGGCCACGACCATTCAGAACATCGAACGCTCCTCGTCGGCGCTGACGACCCAGTCGCTCACCCGGATGGACGAACGCCTCCCCTGGTTCCGCGACCTCCCCGCCGAGCAGCGCTCGATGGTGACCCTGGTGGCCCAGGCCGGCGTGCGGCAGTTCCTGGAGTGGCTGCGCTCCTCCGGGGACGACCTCGGCACCTCCGACATGGTGTTCGAAGCCGCGCCCCTGGAACTCGCGCGCGCCATCAGCCTCCAGCACACCGTCGCCCTCATCCAGGTCGTCATCGACGTCGTCGAGGAGCAGGTGCCCCAGCTCGCCGCCGACGGCGAGGACGACCAGCTCCGCGAGTCGGTGCTGCGCTTCAGCCGCGAGATCGCGTTCGCCGCCGCCCGCGTGTACGCCCGCGCCGCCGAGACCCGCGGCGCCTGGGACGCCCGCCTCCAGGCGATGCTCGTCGACGCGCTCCTGCGCGGCGACAACTCCGACGAGCTCATCAGCCGCGCCGCCGCCCTCGGCTGGTCGGAGACCCAGACGATCACCGTCGTCTGCGGCGCCACCCCCGGCGGCGAGGCCACCCTCGTCCTCCACTCCGTGCAGCGCGCCGCCCGCCGCCTCGGCCTCGACATCCTCGCCGGCGTCCACGGCGCCCGCCTGGTGCTCCTCCTCGGCGGCGTCAAGGAGCCCGTCGAGATCGTCGAGAAGCTCACCGGCCAGTTCGGCGACGGCCCGATCGTCGTGGGCCCCACCGTGACCGGCCTCGCCGACGCCTCCGCGTCGGCGCTCGCCGCCGTCGCCGGACACCGCGCCGCCCCCGCCTGGCCCGACGCGCCCCGCCCCGTCACCGCCATGCAGCTGCTCCCCGAGCGCGCCATCGCCGGCGACGAGGCGGCCCGCCAGGGCCTGCGCGAAGGCGTCTTCCAGACGCTGCGCCGCGCCGGCGGGGAGCTCCTGGAGACCATGGACGCGTTCATCGCCTCCGGCGGCGTCCTCGAAGGCACCGCCCGCGAGCTGTACGTCCACCCGAACACGGTCCGGTACCGGCTCCGCCGCATCCAGGAGGTGACCGGTTTCTCCCCCACCGACCCGCATGAGGCCTTCGTGCTTCGTGTGGGGTTGACCATAGGGCGCCTGGAGAACTCGCCGGTGACCCGGCGTTCTCGCAGTTGACAACGAGTGTTGTAGATTCCCTACAAGAACCGACGGGGCTTTCAGTCCTCTGACTGCTCCCGTATCCCATGCCGCCGATGCGAAAGTTCTAGTGTGCTTGCCATTCTCGCTCCCGGGCAGGGCTCGCAGAAGCCCGGGTTCCTGACGCCGTGGATCGACGACCCCGCAGCGGCCGCAAGGCTGCGCGAGTGGTCCGACGCCATCGGCCTCGACCTCGTCCGCCTCGGCACCGAAGCGGACCAGGACGAGATCACCGACACCGCGAACACCCAGCCGCTCCTCGTCGCCGCCGGGCTCCTCGCGGCCGAGCGCCTCCTCGCCGACCCCGCCGTCGACGCGGCCGCGACCGTCGTCGCCGGGCACTCGGTCGGCGAGCTCACCGCGCTCGCGATCGCCGGGGTCCTCACCCCCGAGGCCGCCGTCCGCCTCGCCGCCGTCCGCGGCCGCGAGATGGCCGCCGCGTGCAACATCGAGCCGACCACCATGGCCGCCGTCCTCGGCGGCGTCGAGGACGAGGTCCTCGCCGCCATCGAGTCGGCCGGCGCCTGGCCCGCCAACCGCAACGGCGCCGGCCAGATCGTCGCCGCCGGACCGGTCGCCGCGATCGAGAAGCTCACGGGCAACCCGCCCGAGAAGGCCCGGATCATCCCGCTCAAGGTCGCCGGGGCCTTCCACACCCCGCACATGGCGCCCGCGCAGGAGGCCCTCGAGGCCGTCGCCGCGGAGATCGCCACCGCCGACCCGGTCCGGACCCTCCTGTCCAACCGCGACGGCAGGCCCGTGGCCAGCGGCGCGGCCGCCTTGCAGCAACTGGTGGCCCAGGTCACCTCTCCGGTCCGATGGGACGCCTGCATGAGTACGCTTGGAGAACTGGGCGTCACGGCGGTCGTCGAACTGCCGCCGGCAGGGACGCTCACCGGCCTGGCCAAGCGGGCGCTCAAGGGCGTGGAACGACACAACGTCAACACCCCCGACGACCTCACCGCCGCCGCCGAACTCGCAAGCACCGAAGGAGTCGAGTGAGCGTCAACGGAACGCGCGTCCTCAGCGTCGGCCACTACCAGCCCGAGAAGGTCCTCACCAACGCCGACCTCGCCGAGATGGTCGACACCAACGACGAGTGGATCGTCTCCCGCGTCGGCATCAAGGAGCGCCGCATCGCTGCCGACGACGAGAAGGTCGCCGACATGGCGACCCACGCCGCCCGGCAGGCCCTGGAGAACGCCGGCCTCACCGCCGCCGACATCGACATGGTCATCGTGGCCACCGTCTCCGCCAAGGACGTCTGCCCGAACACCGCCTGCCGCGTCTCGGAGGCGCTCGGCATCGACGCCCCCGCCGCGATGGACGTCAACACCGCCTGCTCGGGCTTCGAGTACGCGCTCGCGCAGGCCGACATGGCGATCCGCGTCGGCAGCGCCACGCGCGCCCTCGTCATCGGCGCCGAGAAGCTCACCGCGGTCACCGACTGGGAGGACCGCTCCTCGTGCGTCCTCTTCGGCGACGGGGCCGGCGCGGTCGTCGTCGAGGGCACCGACGACCCCGCCCTGGCGATCAGCCCGGTCGTGTGGGGCTCGGAGCCGTCCATGGCCGACGTCATCCGCATCGAGGAGGACGTGCCCTACATCAAGCAGGCCGGGCAGACCGTGTTCCGCTGGGCCACCACCCAGCTCGCGCCCCTGATCGAGAAGGTCGCCGAGAAGGCCGACGTCAAGATCTCCGAGCTCGCGGCCTTCGTGCCGCACCAGGCGAACCTGCGGATCATCCAGGGCATCGCCAAGCGGCTGGACTTCAGCGACGACTGCGTCGTCGCCGAGGACATCGTCTACTCCGGCAACACCTCCGCGGCGTCGGTGCCGCTGGCGCTGTCGAAGTTGGTACAAAGTGGCAAGGTGGCCTCCGGCGCCCCGATCCTCCTGTTCGGATTCGGCGGCGGGCTCACCTACGCCGGGCAGGTCATCCGCTGCCCGTAACTATCGAGAGGAAATAACTCATGGCTCTGTCTCGTGACGAGATCCGCGAAGGTCTGTCGGACATTCTCGAAGAGGTCGCGGGCGTCAACCCCGACGATGTCGCCGACGGCAAGTCCTTCACCGACGACCTGGACGTCGACTCGCTCGCCATGGTCGAGGTCGTCGTGGCCGCTGAAGAGAAGTTCGGCGTGAAGATCCCCGACGACGAGGTCGCCAACCTGAAGACCGTCGGCGACGCCGTCTCCTACATCGAGAAGGGTTAATGTGACTGAGGTAGTCGTGACCGGGCTCGGCGCGACCACTCCCCTCGGCGGGGACGTGGCGTCGACCTGGGAAGCACTCGTGGCCGGACGGTCGGGTGTCCACCAGCTCACGCACGAGTGGGCCCGGGAACTCCCCTGCCGGATCGCCGCCGAGCTGGCGGTCGAGCCGTCCGAGGTCCTGCCTCGGGTCCGGCTGCGCCGCCTTGACCGCTCCGAGCAGATCGCGCTGGTCGCGGCTCAGCAGGCGTGGGACGACGCGGGGCTGAGCGACGACCTCGACAAGGAACGGCTCGGCGTCGTCTTCGGCTCCGGGATCGGCGGCGCGCTCACGCTCCTCGCCCAGGACGACATCCTGGAGGAGAGCGGCGCGCGCAAGGTCTCCCCGTTCACCGTGCCCATGCTCATGCCCAACGGCCCCGCGGCCGTGGTCGGCCTCGAGTTCGGGGCCCAGGCGGGCGTGCACGCCCCCACCAGCGCGTGCGCCACCTCCGCCGAGGCGATCTCCTGGGCCGCCGACATGATCCGCGCCGGCCGCGCCGACGTGGTCGTCGCCGGCGGCGCCGAGGCGGTCATCGGCGGCCTGCCGATGGCCGGGTTCTCCTCGATGAAGGCCATGTCGACCCGCAACGACGACCCCGAGCACGCCTCCCGGCCCTGGGACCGCGACCGCGACGGGTTCGTCATGGGCGAGGGCTCCGGGGCGCTGATCCTGGAGCGCCGCGAGCACGCCGAGGCGCGCGGGGCGAAGATCTACGCCGTCGTGGCGGGCTCCGGCCTGACCTCCGACGGCTACGACATCGTCCAGCCCGACCCGGAGTGCCGGGGCGGCGGGCGCGCGATGGCGGCCGCGATCAGGCAGGCCGGCATCGACCCGAAGGACATCGGCCACGTCAACGCCCACGCCACGTCGACGCCGGTCGGCGACATGGCGGAGGTCAAGGGCATCAAGCGCGAGGTCGGCGACCACGTGGTGCTCACCGCGACCAAGTCGATGACCGGGCACCTGCTCGGCGGCGCGGGCGCGGTCGAGTCGATCGCGGCGATCCTGGCGATCGCCGAAGGGGTCATCCCCCCGACGATCAACCTCGAGAACCCCGACCCGGCCCTGGACCTGGACGTCGCCGCGAACGAGGCCCGCAAGGTGGAGCTGAACGCCGCCCTGAACACGGCCTTCGGCTTCGGCGGCCACAACGCCGCGCTGCTGTTCACGAAGGCGTAGCCGGAGTGAACTAGAGGTTCAGCACGAAGGCGTAGCCGGAGTGAACTAGAGGTTCGGCACGAAGGCGTAGCCGAGTGAACCAGAGGTACAGCACGAAGGCGTAGGACGGGTTGAATCCCTAGGGACGCAAGCGAACCGGAAGGCCCCGCCGCTGATGCGGCGGGGTCTTTCGGTGTCTCCGGGTCTTCAGGAACGTCGCGGAGGGTCTACCACGAACCGGACAGCCGGTGGGCCCCCGATCGAAAAATACTGCCGCGGTACGACATCCGCGCGGACATGATCATTCTTCAGGAGGAGCCGGAACGGTACCGCAGACGGGAGCGCGGAGCGGGGGCTGGCACTACCGTGAAAAGGGTGCGAATTTCCTAGACTGAGAAGCGCGGACCCCACCGCGCAGTTCGAACCGGAAACAGGAAACCCGTCCCGATCCCGAAGGAGCCCGTCGTGACCGCCACCCCCTATGCGACCGCCGACCCGCCGCGGCCGGCCGGCCCGCCCGCGCCCATCACCAGGGCGGAGCGCTCGCTCGCGCCCGACATCGCCCGCGGCTTCATGCTCATGTTCATCGCGATCGCGAACGTCCCGATCCACCTGTGGGGCATGAGCCTCGACAAGTACAACCACAACACCGGGCAGTCCGCGGCCGACCACATCGCCTACTTCGTCCAGCAGCTGCTCATCGCCGACCGCTCGCGCCCCATGTTCGCGATCCTCTACGGCTTCGGCATCGCCGTCATGGCCTCGCGCATGTTCGCGCGCGGCATCGACGCCAAGGGCGTCCGCAAGGTCCTGCGCCGCCGCTCCTGGTGGCTCCTCGCGTTCGGCTTCCTGCACGCCGTGCTCCTGTTCTTCGGCGACATCCTCGCCCCGTACGGCGCCATGGGCCTCATCGCCCTGTTCTTCGTGCACCTCTCCGACAAGTCGCTCAAGAAGTGGCTGTGGGGCTCGGCGGCGTACGTCGTCCTCATCGGCACCCCGGCCATGGCGTTCCTGTACACCGGCACCAGCGCGCCGCCGAGCGCCCCCGGCGGGCCGCCCTACCTCGACCAGATCTTCACCGGTCTCATCGCCTCGCCGGTCGGCACGCTCGCGCTCGTCCTCACCGGCTCGTTCTTCCCGCTCATCATCGCGGGCATGATGCTCCAGCGCTCCGGCTGGCTGAACCACCCCGAGGCGCACCTGCCGCAGCTCAAGAAGGTCTTCGTCTCGGGCATGGTCGTGAACGTCGTCAGCTCGCTGGGCGTGGCGCTCATCGCGCTCGGCGCGTGGGAGCCCTCGCGGGCCCTGTGGATCGCCGCCGTCTACGCGACCCTCATCGGCGGCATGTACGCCGGGCTCGGCTACATCTGCGGCTTCGCGCTCCTGGCGCACCGGCTGCGCGGCTCCGGCCGCCGCGGCCTCCCGGGGGCGCTGGCCGCGGTCGGCGAGCGCTCGCTCACGAGCTACCTGCTCCAGTCGATCATCATGGCCCCGCTGCTCACCGCCTGGGGCCTGGGCCTGGGCGAGGACATGGGGTACCTGGCGGCCTTCGGGTTCGCGTTCGCGACCTGGGCGCTGACCGTGGTCATCGCGGTGCTCATGGACAAGGCCGGCAAGCGCGGCCCGTTCGAGGTGCTGCTGCGACGGCTCACTTACGGCCGCAAGCGGTCCTGACGAACACCCGCGACGCCCCCGAGTCGGATCCCTGACTCGGGGGCGTCCGCGCGTCCGCGGCCGTGACAGAATACGGCCGTGCAAGTGAGCTGGACGCCGTTCCGACTGCTGCGGGCCGCCGTGTTCGCCGCGGTCTCGGGCTCGGCTTCGCTCCTGCTGCACCTGTGGAGCGGCGGGCACGCGCCCGGGCCGCTCCAGTCGGCGGCGGCCTTCGGGCTCGTCTTCGCCGCCGCGTACGCCGCCGGCGGGCGCCGCCGCGGCTTCCTCGTGCTCGCGCCGCTGTGCCTGGCGGCCCAGTGGGGCCTGCACGAGCTGTTCCAGGCCGGCGCCGTCGACGCGGCGCACGCGCACGGCTCGGGCCTGAGCATGTGGCTGGTCCACGTCGCCGCGGCCCTGGCGCAGGCGTCGTGGCTCGCGCGCGGCGAGACCGCGTTCGCGGCCCTGCTCGAACTGCTCACCCTGTGGTTCGCGCGCCTGGTGCGCGTCGCGGGCCTGAACCCGCCGGCCGCGGTCCGTCCGCGCCGGCTCCCGCCCCGGACGCGGGCGCCGCGTCCGGAACCGGTCGCGTACGCGGCCATCTCGCGGCGCGGCCCGCCGCGGCCCGCTTTCTGATCCTCGTCGTCCCCCGGCGCCGTCGGGCGCCACCCCCTGCCCGGAATCCGGGCTGCTCAGAAAGCGAACCATGTCCACAATGAAGGCCGCCCTGCGGCGGCCGCTGCTGCGCCTGCACTTCTACGCAGGCTTGTTCATCGCACCGTTCCTCCTGGTCACGGCCCTGACGGGCCTGGCCTATGCACTCTCCTACCCGGTGGAGGACCTCCTCTACCGGGACCTGAAGACCGTCGAACCCGGCGGCGAGGCGCTGCCGCTCGCCGCCCAGGTGGGCGCCGTGACCGAGGCGCACCCCGACTGGCCGGTGACGGCGGTGCGGCCCGCCGCCGCGCCCGACGCCTCGACCGCGGTCCTCGTCGACGACGGCGCGGACCGCGAGTCGGGCGCCGTCGCCGTCGTCTACGTCGACCCGTACACCGGCGACGTCCTCGGGCACTCCACGACGTACGGCTCCTCGCAGGCCGGGCCGGTCCGCGAGTGGATCTCCACGCTCCACCGCAGCCTCCACCTCGGCGAGCCGGGCCGGCTCTACTCGGAGCTGGCCGCGAGCTGGCTGTGGGTCGTGGCCCTCGGCGGCCTCGTCCTGTGGATCGCGCGCCGGCGGCGCGACGGCGGCTTCTGGCGGCCGAAACCCGCGGGCGCGGGCCGGTCCCGGACCCTCGCCTGGCACGGGCCGGTCGGCGTGTGGCTGGTCCTGGTGCTGCTGTTCCTGTCGGTCACCGGCGTCACGTGGTCGCGGTACGCGGGCGAGCGCGTCGCGGAGCTGCGGGCCGCGCTGGACTGGACCACCCCCTCGCTCACCGTGGACTCGGGCGCCTCGGGCGGCGACCACGCCGGGCACGACGCCATGACCGGCGCCGCGACGTCGGCGTTCTCCATCGCGCTCCTCGACGGCGTGTACGCGACCGCGCGCGAGGCGGGCATGAGCGACCCGATGCAGATCACGCTGCCGACCGGGTCGGCCACCCAGTACCTCGTCGCCGAGCAGCGGCGGTCGCTGCCGCTCGAACAGGACCAGCTCGTCGTCGACACCGCTTCGGGCGCACCGGAAGCGGTGGACGAGCTGCGGTTCGCGGACTGGCCGACGATGGCGCAGGCGACGAACGTGCTCATCGCCGCCCACATGGGCCTGCTGTTCGGCCTGCCGAACCAGCTGGTGCTCGCGGCGGCGATGGTGCTGCTGGTCCTCATGATCGTCTGGGGCTACCGGATGTGGTGGCAGCGCCGCCCCAAGGGCGCGCTCGTGGGCCGGGCCTACCCGCGCGGCGGGCTGCGGCAACTGCCGTGGCCGCTGGTCGCGGTGGTCGTCGCGGCGGCGGCCGGGATCGGCTGGTGCTTCCCGCTGCTGGGGATCTCGTTGGCGGCGTTCGTGGTCGCCGACGTCGCGATCGGGCTGTGGCGCCGGTTCCGGAAGCCCCCGGCCGAGCGCGGCGACGGCGAGGCGACGGTGACGCGGCGGACGGCGCTGGCGACGGCGACGGTCTCGGCCGCGGTCGGCGCGGGCGTCGGCATGGCGATCGCCTCGTCGGCGCGGGACGACGGGGCCGGCGCCGAAGCCGAAGGCGCCGCAATCGAGCCGTTCTACGGGGAGCGGCAGGCCGGGATCGAGACGCCGTCGCAGGGCCACGCGCTGTTCGCGGCGTTCGACCTCGCCGCGGCCGACCTCGCGACCGGGGCCGCGCTCGACGCGGCCGCGGTGGCCGCGACCCTGCAAGCACTGCTGAAGGACTGGTCGGCGGTCGCCGCGGCGCTGGCCGCCGGGGAGACGCCGCCGAAGGCCGCGATCGACGGCCCGGACCAGTTCGACGCGGAGGCGGTGGCGGCGGGCCTGGACCCGGCGCGGCTGACGGTGACGTTCGGGATCGGCCCGGCCGCGTTCGCGAAGGCGGGCCTGGAGGCGGCGCAGCCCTCGAAGCTCACCGAGCTGCCGGAGTTCGACGGCGACCGGCTGAACCCGGCGTGGTCCGGCGGGGACCTGCTGCTCCAGGTCTGCGGCGACGACCAGCAGGTCGTGTCGAACGCGTTCCTGGAGCTGCGCAAGCGGGCCGTGGGCCGCGGCTCGCTCCTGTGGGTGCAGCAGGGCTTCTCGTCGGCGCCCGCCGGCGGCGGGACCCCGCGGAACCTCATGGGGTTCAAGGACGGCAGCGCGAACCCGCGGGCCGGGAGCGCCGAGTTCGACGCCCGCGTGTGGGCGGTGGACGCCGAGCCGTCGTGGTTCGAGGGCGGCACGTACCTGGTGTTCCGGAAGATCCGGATGCGGCTGCCGGACTGGTCGATGCTCAGCGCCGAGGACCAGGACCTGACGTTCGGGCGCGAGCGCGACTCGGGCGTGCCGCTGAGCGGCGGCGGCGAGTTCGACCACCCGGACTTCACGGTCCTGGACGCGTCGGGCCTGCCGGCGGTCCCGGCGGACTCGCACATCGCGGTCGTGCACGACGCGGCGATGGTGCGGCGCGGCTTCAACTACGACTACGGGTTCCTGACCCAGGGCGACGTGTCCTCGGACGCGGCCGCGGACGGGCACCTCGACGGGCACATGCACGCCGAGCACCCGTACGACGCGGGCCTGCTGTTCGTGTCGTTCCAGGCCGACCCGCAGGTGTTCGTGGACGCGCAGGAGAAGATGGCGGCCTCGGACCGGCTCTCGGAGTTCATCACCGCCGAGGGCTCGGGCGTGTGGGCGGTCCCGCCCGGCGCGGCCGAGGGCGGCTACGTGGGCGAGCGCCTGTTCGGGTGAGGCGGCGGGGCGGGCGCCGCGCGGCGCCCGCCCCGGTTCAGAACCCGGGGACGAGGCCCTGCGGGGACTCCTGCCGCGGCGCGGGCACGAAGTCGGGGACGACGTCGACCGGCTCGCCCGGGGCGCCCGCGGTCGGGACCGGGATCGAGGCCGTCAGCGGCGGCAGCCGCCGGGGGACCGCGGGCGCGGCCGGGCGGGGCGGTGCGGCCTCGATCTGCCCGTACCACAGGCAGAACACCAGGACCGCCCACACCTTCCGGGCGTGGTCGGCGCCGTCGCGGTGCTCGCGCAGCAGGCCGCGCGCGTAGTCGAGGTCGAGCAGGTGCCCGCAGGGGGCCTCGGCGAGGACCTGGTCGGTCCAGTCGAACAGGGGCCCGGCGAGCCACTGCCGGTGCGGGGTCGGGAAGCCGAGCTTGGGGCGCTCGACGATCGAGGGCGGGACGATCCGGGCCAGCGCGCGCCGGAGCGCGACCTTCGTCTGCGGGCCGGAGAGGCGGTGCGAGGCGGGGATGCGGGCGGCGGTGTCCCAGACGGCGCGGTCGAGGAACGGGACGCGCAGTTCGAGGCTGTGGGCCATGGACATGCGGTCGGCCTTGACGAGGATGTCGCCGCGCATCCAGGTGCGCAGGTCGAGGTACTGCATGCGGGAGACGGGGTCGAGGTGCGCGGACTCGTCCCAGACGGGGCCGGTGACGTCGCGGACGTCGGGGCCGGGGCGGCGCAGGAGCCGCTCCTTGGCCTCGCCGGTGAAGATCTTGGCGTTGCCGACGAAGCGCTCCTCGATCTCGGCGGTGCCGCGTTCGAGGAAGCCGCGGCCCTTGACGCCTTCGGGGAGGGCCCGGGAGACGCGCTGGAGGAGGTGCTTGGCGGGGTCGGGGAGGACGGTGACGGGCTTGAGGGACCTGGGTTCGCGGTAGATGGTGTAGCCGCCGAAGAGCTCGTCGGCGCCTTCGCCGCCGAGGGCGACGGTGACGTGCTCGGCGGCCTTCTTGGCGACGAAGTAGAGCGGGACGAGCGCGGGGTCGGCCACGGGGTCGTCGAGGTGCCACACGATGCGGGGCAGTTCGGCGATGACGTCCTCGGCGGCGACGGGCGCGGGGATGTTGACGAGGCCGAGTTCGGCGGCGGAGCGGGAGGCGACCTCGAGTTCGTCGTACAGGCCGGGGTCGGTGAACTGGGCGGTGAAGGTGAGCAGGCGCGGGTCGGTCTCGCGGGCGAGGGCGGCGACGGCGGTGGAGTCGATGCCGCTGGACAGGAGCGCGCCGACGGGGACGTCGGACCGCATGTGGACGCGGACGGAGTCGCGGAGGGCGGCCTCGATCTCGCGGTGGAGGCGTTCCTCGTCGGTGACCTTGGCGGGCTTGAACATCGGCTGGAAGTAGCGGACGGGCCGCGGGTCGGCGCCGGGGCGGAACAGGGCCGAGTGGCCGGGTTCGAACCGGTGGACGCCGCGGTGGAGGGTGGCGGGTTCGGGGACGTACTGGAACGTGGCGTAGTGGGCGAGCGCGTCGGGGTCGACGTGGTCGCGGTCGAGGCCGGGGAGGGCCTTCTTCTCGCTGGCGAGCCAGACGGCGCCGCCGCGGCGGGTCCAGTAGAGGGGCTTGATCCCGAAGGGGTCGCGGGCGGCGAAGAGGAGGTCGGCGTCGGCGTCGTGGATCACGAACGCGAACATGCCGCGGAGGCGGTGGACGAGGTCGGGGCCCCAGTGGCGGTAGGCGGCGAGGAGGACCTCGGTGTCGCCGCGGGTGGTGAAGACGGCGCCGGCCTCGCGGACGAGCTCGTCGCGCAGTTCGAGGTAGTTGTAGATCTCGCCGTTGAAGACGATGGCGAGGCGCGCGTCGGCGGTGCGCATGGGCTGGTGGGAGCCGGCGGTGTCGATGATCGCGAGCCGTTTGAAGCCCATGCGGACGCGGCCGCCGGGCGGGTCGGCCGCGGTCTCGTCGGGGCCGCGGTGGTCGAGGAGGTCGAGGAGGGCCGGCAGGTCGCCGCCGGCGGGTTCGGCGGGGTCTGCGGCGCAGACGACGAATCCGCACATGGTCGCTCCTATGGGGTGGGTGTGGGTCAGGAGTTCTCATGCTGGTGCGGGGCGGGGCCCGGCGCCTCCGGCGAACGGCCGGGACCGGTCCGCGCCGGTCGGCTTCCGAACGGCCGCCGGGAAGTGGCGGTTGCCCGACCTTCGGCGGGCCGCTCCCGCCGTTCGGCGGGGTCGGTTCCCGACCTTCGGATGCGGCCGCGATGCAACCGATCGCCGGGCCCGGGCGGTATTCCGGTCAGACCCCCGGCTCCCTGCCGACCCATACAAGCCCCATACAGGAGAGGAGGCGCATTCGTGATCCGCGTCCTCATCGTCGACGACGAGGCCCTGATCCGCTCGGGCTTCACGCACATCCTCGGAACCGCCGAGGACATCGAGGTGGTCGACGCCGTCTCCGGCGGCGACGCCTTCGACCGGATCGTGGCGCTCCGGCCCGACGTGGTCCTGCTCGACATCCGCATGGCCGACGTGGACGGCCTCACGATCCTGCGGCGGATGCGGGAGCTGTCCCGTCCGCCCGCGGTGGCCGCGCTGACGACGTTCGGGACGGACGAGTACGTGGACGCGGCGCTGCGCCTGGGCGCGGCCGGCTACCTGCTCAAGGACACCAAGCCGACCCATCTGATCCACCAGGTGCGGGCCCTGGTCACCGAGGGCTCCGCGCTGTCGGGGCAGGTGACGCGGTCGATCGTGGCGAAGTACCTCGACGCGGCCCGCGCGCCCGAGCCCGATCCGCGCCTGGAGCGGCTCACCGACCGCGAGCGCGACATCCTGGTGCTCCTCGCCGAGGGCCGCTCGAACGGGGAGATCTCCGCGGAGCTGTTCCTCGGCGTGGGCACCGTCAAGGACCACGTGTCCTCGATCTTCGCGAAGCTGGAGGTGTCGAACCGGGTGCAGGCGGCGCTCATCGCCGAGCGGTCGGCGCTCCTGGACCCGGACCGGCCTTCGTGAGGGTGCCGTGGATGCCCGCGTGGGCCTACGACGCCCTGGTCATCGGGGTCGCGCTGGTGCACCTGCTGCTGGTGATCGACCCCGAGAACCAGCCGGCGGCCGGGTTCGCGGTCCTCGGCGTGGCGGCCCTGGCGGTGCGCCGCCGGTACCCGTTCCTGGTGCTGTGCGCGACGCTGCCCGCGGCGGTCCTGGTGACCGAGAAGGTGGCGACGCTGTTCGCGCTGTACGCGCTCGCGTACCGGTCGGGCCGGGCGCTGGTGTCGGTGTCCGCGGTCGTGGTCACGATGTTCGCGTTCGCGCGGGTCACGATGACCGACAACGCGCCCTGGCTGTTCCACCCGGCGGACCCGGAGCTGTTCCTGGGGATGACCACGACGCAGGTGATGGTGCTGCGCCAGAACCTGTACTTCCTGCTCATGGCGTCGGTGCCGGTGATCCTGGCGCACTTGCAGCGGGCCCGGCACGACCTCGCGGCCCGGTTCGTGGAGATCACGGAGGCGCGCGAGCACGAGCAGCGGCTGCTGACGCAGCAGGCGCTGGCGGCGGAGCGGGCGCAGCTGGCGCGGGAGATGCACGACGTGGTGTCGCACCAGGTGAGCCTGATCGCGGTGCAGGCCGGGGCGCTGGAGCTACAGGCGCCGGACGGGCGGACGCGCTCGACGGCGGAGGCGATCCGGGAGGTGAGCGTGACGACGCTGGAGGAGCTGCGGCAGATGGTGCGGGTGCTGCACGCGAGCGGGCGGCGCGGCGAGGGCCCGGTGCCGCAGCCGTCGATCGCGCAGCTGCGGCGGCTGGTGGAGGGCTCGGGCATCGACGCGGAGCTGGAGATCGGGCCGCTGCCGGAGCTGGACCCGCCGGCGCAGCGGGCGGTGTACCGGACGGTGCAGGAGGCGCTGACGAACGCGCGCAAGCACGCGCCGGGCGCGAAGGCGGCGGTGCGCCTGTCGGCGCGGGGCGGCGCGGTGGTCGTGGAGGTCGCGAACACGGCGGCGACGCGGCCGGTCGTGGAGCTGCCGAGTTCGCGGGTGGGCCTGCTGGGCCTGCGGCAGCGCGCGGAGCTGCTGGACGGCGCGATCGAGTACGGGCCGGACGGCGCGGGCGGGTGGCTGCTGCGGCTGACGCTGCCGGCGGAGGCCGCCTCGCCTACTGCCAGCGGCGGCCGGTGAGCAGCCGGTACGCCTCGATGTAGCGCTCGCGGGTGGCCTCGACGATGTCGTCGGGGATCTCGGGGGCCTCGGCGTCGTCGGGCCGCCAGCCGGTGGACTTGGCCCAGTCGCGCACGAACTGCTTGTCGAAGGACGGCTGGGTCTGGCCCGGCTTCCAGCCCGCGGCGTCCCAGAAGCGGGAGGAGTCGGAGGTGAGGACCTCGTCGGCGAGGGTGAGGACGCCGTCCTCGTCGAGCCCGAACTCGAGTTTCGTGTCGGCGATGATGATGCCCTTGGCGAGCGCGATCTCGGCGCCGCGGCGGTACACCTCCAGGGTGAGGTCGCGGATGCGGCCGGCGAGGTCGGGGCCGAGGCGGGCGGCGGTCTGCTCGAACGTCTCGGGCTCGTCGTGCTCGCCGACGTCGGCCTTCGTGGTCGGGGTGTAGACGGGCTCGGGGAGGCGGGAGCCGTCCTCGAGGCCGGCGGGGAGCGGGACGCCGTTGACGGTCCCGGTGGCGCGGTAGTCGTGCAGGACCGAGCCGGTGAGGTAGCCGCGGACGACGGCCTCGACCTTGACCATGTCGAGGCGCTTGACGCGGACGGCGCGGCCGGCGAACTCGGCGGGCACGTCCTCGGCGGAGATCACGTGGTTGGGGACGATGTCGGCGAGCCGCTCGAACCACCACAGGCTGAGCGCGGTCAGGAGCGCGCCCTTGCCGGGGATCTCGGTGGGGAGGACGACGTCGAAGACGCTGACGCGGTTGGACGCGACGAGGACGAGGTCGTCCCCGTCGGCGTACACGTCCCGGACCTTGCCCTGGTGAATGAGTTCCACTGCCGCTCCCCGTTCCTTGTGGCCGTACCGCCTCGATTACAGCAGCGGGGCGGTCGTCCTACGTTTGACGGCGCGCGGGGCTGTGCCGAGCGACACCTGCCGGTCCGCGGCGGCGCGGCGTAGGCTGGGGCGGTGACTTCCGTACAGCCTGAAGGACGCCGGATGCTGCGCCTCGAAGTGCGCAACGCCCAGACCCCGATCGAGAAGAAACCCTCCTGGATCAAGGTCAAGGCCAAGACCGGACCCGAGTACACCGAGCTGCGGGGCCTCGTCAAGAGCGAGGGGCTGCACACGGTGTGCCAGGAGGCCGGGTGCCCCAACATCTACGAGTGCTGGGAGGACCGCGAGGCGACGTTCCTCATCGGCGGCTCCCAGTGCACCCGCCGCTGCGACTTCTGCCAGATCGACACCGGCAAGCCCGGCCCGCTCGACCGGCTGGAGCCGCTCAAGGTCGCCGAGTCGGTCAAGACGATGGGCCTGAAGTACGCCACGGTCACCGGCGTCGCCCGCGACGACCTCGACGACGGCGGCGCCTGGCTCTACGCCGAGACCGTGCGCCAGATCCACGCGGCGATCCCCGGCTGCGGCGTCGAGCTGCTCATCCCCGACTTCAACGCCGAGCCCGACCAGCTCGCGGAGGTGTTCTCCTCCCGCCCCGAGGTGCTCGCGCACAACGTGGAGACCGTGCCGCGCATCTTCAAGCGCATCCGCCCCGCGTTCCGCTACGAGCGGTCCCTCGAGGTCATCACCAGGGCCCGCGAGGACGGCCTGGTCACCAAGTCGAACCTGATCCTCGGCATGGGCGAGACCCGCGAGGAGATCTCGCAGGCGCTCCGCGACCTGCACGCGGCCGGGTGCGAGCTCATCACGATCACCCAGTACCTGCGCCCCACCAAGCGCCACCACCCGGTGGACCGCTGGGTCAAGCCCGAGGAGTTCGTGGAGCTGTCGGCCGAGGCCGAGGAGATCGGCTTCGCGGGCGTCATGAGCGGCCCCCTGGTGCGCTCCTCGTACCGGGCCGGGCGCCTGTACCAGCAGGCGATCCAGGCCAGGAGCGAAGCCCGCACCGACGCGCTCGCGTGACACGCCGGTAGACTTGACGGCATGGCAAAGCAGCAGGAAAAAGAGACGTTCGGGTCGCGCCTGAAGACGATCGGGATGGCGGTCAAGTTCACCAACCAGCGGGACAAGCTGTTCCTGCCGTTGGCGGCCGCCGCGATCCTGCTGCCGTTCGTGATCGTCACCGCGCTGGTGATCTTCCTCGACTTCAGCCTGCTGTGGTACATCAGCGCCCTGTTCGTGGCGCTGCTCGCGGGCCTGATCGTGCTCAACATGCGCACGAGCAAGGTGGTGAACCAGGAGGCCGTCGGGAAGCCGGGCGCGGCGTACGCGCTCATCGACGGCATCCGCGGCTGGACCGTGACGCCCGGCGTCGCGGCCCTCTCGGAGACCCAGATGGTGCACCGCGCGGTCGGCAAGGCCGGCGTGGTCCTCCTCGGCGAGGGCGGGCCGAAGGTCCGCAAGCTCCTCGGCCAGGAGAAGAAGCGCATCTCGCGCGTGGTCGGCTCGACCCCGGTGTACACGTTCCTCGTGGGCGAGGCCGCGGGCGACGACTTCTCGGTGACCGAGGTCCGCAAGCGCCTGATGAAGCTGCCGAAGAACATCGACTCCAAGGCCGCGAACCACATCGCGAAGCGCCTCGACGCGCTCGGCATCGGCATGGCGATCCCGAAGGGCCCCATCCCGACGAGCGTCAACCAGGGCCGCGCGGCCCGGCGCGCGATGCTCCGCGGGCGCTAGACGCGCACCGCCGCAACGGCATCGGCCCGGCCGGGGACTCCCCCGGCCGGGCCGTTTCGCGTTCGGGCCCTTAGCCGCGGGCCCGGGCGCTGCGGCGGACGGGCTCCCCTGCGGGGATCTGGAATCGCGTGTGCTCCGGCGGCCCGGCCTCCGCGGGCCCGGAATGTCGCACCCGGCGGGCATCCTGGGTGATTCGGGGGCTCTCGATACCGGGCCGGGCGGCGCACGGCCCTGCCCTGGAACCGGCCCGCGCAGCACGCGAAAACGGGCCCGCCCTCGTCAGGCGCGGCCCGTCGCTCGCGTGCGTGTGTGACCGGTGCAGGTCAGAAGATGTCGCCGTTGTCGCGGCGGCGGCGCCAGCGCTCCTCCATGCGGGAGGTGAACCCGCCGGGCTTGGCGCCCTTCGAGCCCCCGGTGGTCCTGGTGGCCTTCCCGTCGACGGCCTTGAGCTTCACGTTCGTGCCGCGGCGCTGCGCCCACAGGCCCAGGATGAGGCCGCCGAACATGAGGACCGCGCCGATCGGGGCGCCCCACTTGGCCACGTTCCCGCCGGCGATCACCGTGCCGATGACGGCGACGATGCCGATGACCGTGACGACCCCGGCCAGGATCAGCCTGCGCCGGGTCACATGCGCCGGATCGTGGGCGCGCACCGCATTGGCGAACTGCGGGTCTTCAGACAAGGACTGCTCGATTTGCTCGAACAGACGTTGCTCGTGGTCGGAGAGCGGCACGACACTCCTCCTGCACTAGTCTCGACGGGACCTCCCGAGGCCCCGGTGCTTGTAGTCCAAGTCTACGAGGCTTTCGCCCGAGGCGGAAGGCAGTTCGTCCTTGAATCGGTCCGTTCTGCCCCTGCGGTCCCCGGCCGGGGTCCCTCGGTGCGGCGGCGCTCACCTGGCCGGGTTCCCCGGATCGCGGGTGTCTACACGCGAGTCTCCGCGCGCCAGCCGGCCGGCCGAGCGGACCGCGCCCTTGCCGAACTTCGCGGTCGCCTTGTCCATCACCGCTTCGATGTCGCGCCAACCGTGTTCGGGTTCGCCGAGGGCGACCTGCCGCCCGACCGCGGCCGCCTCCACGAGGTGGTCGAGCTTCACGCCGATGAGACGCACCGGCGCGGTGGCGGCCGCGTCGGCCATCTCCCGGGCCGCCTCGTAGATCTCGCGGCCTACATCCGTGTGAGCCGCGAGCATCCGCGAGCGCGTGATGGTGCGGAAGTCGCCGAAGCGGATCTTCACCGTGACGCCGCGCCCGGCCCAGCCCGCCGCGCGCGCCCGGGACGCGACCTTGCGCGAGAGTTCGAGCAGCACCGGGCCCCACACGGAGGCGTCGGGGGCGTCGTGCCCGAACGTGGTCTCGT
The DNA here is from genome assembly GCF_003933745.1 of Glycomyces terrestris. Lineage (GTDB taxonomy): Bacteria > Actinomycetota > Actinomycetes > Mycobacteriales > Micromonosporaceae > Glycomyces > Glycomyces terrestris. The sequence continues at coordinate 807,292 of NZ_RSEB01000001.1, forward strand.
TGCTGATCGACTTCTCGACCCGCTCGGGCCGGACCGGCCGCGGGTCGATGTTCCGCGACAGCGCGTACAGGTGCTCGGCGCTCGCGGTGCCGACCGAGGAGGCGAGGCTGTCGACATCGAGGCGGGCGAGGTCGCCGACGGTGCGCAGGCCGAGGCGGGTGAGCTTCTCGGCGGTCTTCTCGCCGATCCCCCACACGGCCCGGACGGGCAGGCGGTGCAGGAACTCGAGCTCGGTGGCCTTGGCGACGACGCCGAGGCCGTCGGGCTTGGAGGCCTCGCTCGCCAGTTTCGCCATGAACTTGGTGGAGGCGATGCCGACGGTGCAGGTGATGCCGTGCTCGGCGCGGACGCGCTCGCGGATCGAGCGGGCGATCTCGACGGGCGAGCCGATGAGGCGGCGGGCCCCGGCGAGGTCGAGGAACGCCTCGTCGACCGAGATCGGCTGCACGTGGGGCGTGTACTCGCGGAAGATCGCCATGATCTGGCGCGAGACCTCCCCGTAGGAGGTCGTGGGGGTCATGAACACGCCGTGGGGGCAGCGGCGGCGCGCGATCGCGGTCGGCAGCGCGGAGTGCACGCCGTACTCGCGGGCCTCGTAGGAGGCGGCCGCGACGACGCCGCGCGGCCCGAGCCCGGCCACGATGACCGGTTTGCCGCGCAGTGAGGGGTCGCGGGCGACCTCGACGGACGCGAAGAACGCATCCATGTCGACATGCGCGACATTTATACCCTCATCGGACAAATTCGGTCCGATATGGCGACTGTGATCACTGGCCACGGGCAAAGCGTATCGATCGGGTCCGACACTCGTTGGTCCCAGTGCTGAGCGCTTCGCTTCTCCACTCAAGTGGAGGTGTTCCGGCGTCCATGTCGACATGCGCTATGTCGGCACCGCAGTCCCGCCAACGCGGGAGTCGATCGCGGGGCGCTCAGCCCGCCCGGTAGGTCCAGAGCGGGACGGCGAGTTCGGCGGCGGTGAGGCCGCCGTGCTGGCCGATGAGGCGGGCCACGTGCGGCGGCTCGCCTTCGACGCCGACGATCGCGAACGTGCCCTTGCAGGCCACGACCAGGTCGCCGATGCGTTCGCGGGCGGCGTCGGTGACCTTGGGGCCGAACCAGCCGCGGTCGACGGCCTCGTCGCGGTCGATGAGCTCGGCGCGGTCGCCGACGGCGGCGGCCCAGGCGGCGCGCACGTCGTCAAGGGCGCCCGGGGCGGCGTACAGGTACCGCATCCGGCCGTCCCCCGCGATGGCCTCGACGCCGGGCAGGAGGTCGGGCCGCTGGTCGACGTGGAGGCGGTCGGTCACGTTGACCATGCCGTGGTCGGCGGTGACGAACAGGGCCGCGTCGCGCGGCAGGCCCCCGAGGATGCCGTCGAGGGCCTCGCTGACCTCGGCGACGGCTTCGAGCCAGTCCGGGGAGCCGACACCGTGGAAGTGGCCGGCGGTGTCGACGTCGGGCAGGTACGCGTAGACGAGGCTGCGATCGGCGCGGGCGAGCGCGGCGAGGGTGCCGTCGGCGACCTCGCGGGGGCTGACGGCGGGGAGCCAGTCGGCGCCGCGGTAGATCGCGCGGGTCAGGCCGGTGTCGCGGAAGGCGCCGTTGGAGACGATCGTGCAGGCGACGCCGTCGGCGCTCGCGCGCTCGAACGCGGTCGGCTCGGGCTGCCAGGTCTCGGGGTCGGGGCTGGAGCCGTCCCAGCGGATGTGGGTGACGAGGCCGCCGGTGTCGGGGACGCGGACGGTGAACCCGATGATGCCGTGCCGGCCCGGCGGCAGGCCGCACGCGAGCGAGGCGAGGCTGATCGGCGTGGAGGAGGGGACGGTCGCGGTGATGGGGGTCAGGGTGCCGAGTTCGCCGTGGTGGACCGCGCCGACGGTGGCGCTGGCCTGGGCGGCCTGGCCGAGGAGGTGGTAGCCGAAGCCGTCGAGGAGGAGGACGGCGATGCGGCGCACGCCGTCGAGCTCGCCCTGCCGCAGCAGGACCCCGTCGGCGCCCTGGGGGACGCCGAGGGCCGCGAGGGCCGTGGGCATGACGTCGGCGAGGGTGCCGGTGCCGTAGGCGGGCCGGGCGTCCGCGAGGTACGGGCTCGAAGGCATGGCCCGAGGCTAGCCGGTTCCGTCTCGTTTCGGCCACAAGAGAGGCCGGACGGCCTCACGTCTCGGGGATGTCGAGACCGGAGCGGTAGGCGATGGCGACGAGGCCGGCGCGGTCGCGGGCCCCGAGTTTGGCGAGGAGCTTGCCGACGTGGGTGCGGACGGTGGCGGGGCTGATGAACAGGCGCCCGCCGATCTCGTCGTTGGTCAGGCCGGTGGCGACCCAGCGGAGGATCTCCAGTTCGCGCTCGGTGAGGTCGCCGAGGCGCGGATGCGGGCGGGCGCCGCCGGTGCCGCGCTCGGCGTAGGCGTCGATGACCTTGCGGGTGACGTCGGGGCTGAGGAGGGAGTCGCCGGCGGCGGCGAGGCGGACGGCGCGCAGGAGGTCCTCGGGCGGGGCGTCCTTCATGATGAACCCGGCGGCGCCGCCGGCGAGCGCCTCGAAGATGTACTCGTCGATCTCGAACGTGGTGATCATGACGACGCGGGTGCCGGCGAGCTCGGGGTCCTTCCCGATGCGGCGCAGGACTTCGAGGCCGTCGAGGCCGGGCATGCGGATGTCGAGGAGGGCGACGTCGGGCTTGACGCGGCGGATGACCTCCCAGGCCTCGCGGCCGTCCGCGGCCTCGGCGGCGACGTGGAGGTCCTCCTCGTCGCGGTAGAGGTTGCGCAGGGCCATGCGGATGAGGCTCTGGTCGTCGGCGATCACCAGCTCGATCATCGCGGCTCCTTGCGGTCGTAAGGGATGCGGGCGGTGACGGCGAAGCCGCCACCAGGCCGGGGCGCGGCGGTGAAGGTGCCGCCGCCGGCCTGGACGCGCTCCATCATGCCGGTGACGCCCTGGCCCATCCGGTCGGGGTGGAGCGGCCCGCCGCGGCCGTCGTCGAGGACGGCGACGCGCAGTGCCGCGGCGTCGCAGGCGATCTGGACGACGGCCTGGGTGGCCTCGGCGTGGCGGATGACGTTGGTGAGGGACTCCTGGACGACCCGGTAGGCGGTGGCGGCGACGTTCACGGGGACGGCGGCGGGGTCGCCGGTGAGGGTGTAGTCGACGGGGAGGCCGCCTTTGCGGACGCCGTCGACGAGGGCGGCGACGTCGGCGACGGCGCCGGTGGGCCGCAGTTCGGGCTGCTGGCCCTTGCGCAGGGGCGCGAGGGTGGCGCGCAGGTCCTGGAGGGCCCGGTTGGAGGCCTCGCGGATGGCGCGCAGGTTCTCCACGACGGCGTCGGGGGTGCCGGGGTGCTTCTCGGCCATGTGGAGGGCGACGCCGGCGTTCATGGAGACGACGGCGAGGCTGTGGCCGACGACGTCGTGGATCTCGCGGGCCATCTCGACGCGCTCCTCGGCGCGGTACCGCTCGCGTTCGGCCTCGCGTTCGCGCGTGCGGGCGCGGCGGGCCTCGCGGACGATGCGGCCGCCCGCGGCGGGGACGCCGAGCCAGACGAGGGCGACGCCGGCCGCGAACCACAGGTGCATGCCGTCGCCGATGAGCTGGTGGAATGTGAGGGTGTAGACGTACACGGCGGCGAGCACGATCGCGGTGGTGCGGACGGACCGGGTGAACGCGTAGAAGAACACGGCGACGGCCGGGAGCATGAAGACCGGCCCGGGGGGCTGGTCGAGGTACAGGTAGGCGGAGAGGGCGGCCATGGTGCCGGCGAGCGCTGCCTCAGGCGAGAGGCGCCTGACGGCGAGGAACGCGGCCATGGCCCAGATGAGCGCGAACGCGACCGGTTCGGGTGCGACGCCGTCGTTGGCGCCGACGGTCCCGCCGGAGGCGGCCAGCCCGAGGAGGACCGCCAGGCCGAGGTCGAAGACGGGGGCCGGGACGCGGGGCCGGGGCGCGGATGCGGTGCTCACGGGCTCAAGGCTACGGTCCCGGGGGCGCGGCGGCGTGGGCCGGACGGCGTACCCGCGCCTACGTTCGCTGACGTACCCGCCGGTCAGCGCATGGGTTTGCGGGCGAGCAGGTGGATGCTGGTGGCCATGTCGCGGAAGGGCACGCGGGAGGCGGTGGCGAGTTCGAACTCGCGCAGGGCCTCGCCGGTGGCGGTCTCGGGCGCCTGGACGAGGTCGCCGACGACGCCGACGCCGTGGACCTGCTCGGTGACGAGGCCGGAGCCGCCGACGAGGGCGGTGAGCGTGGCGGTCTCGAAGCGGCGCTTGATGGTGTCGCGGCCTTCGGCGACGCCGTCGACGTGCACGAGGAGGTCGAGGGCGGTGGCGAACTGGCCGGAGAGGGCCTTGGCGAGGACGGCGGCGATCCGGTTGGCGACGAGGATGCTGACCGCGCCGCCGGGCGCGCACGCGTTGGCGAGGGCGTCGAGGGCGGTGTCGGGGTAGTCGACCATCTCGAGGACGGAGTGGCACAGGACGAGGTCGGCGGAGCCGGGCTCGGCGACGTCGGGGAGCTCGTCGGCGTCGGCCTGGACGGCCTGGACGCGGTCGGTGACGCCGGCGTCGGCGGCCCGCTGGCGCAGGGAGGCGAGGGCGTTCGCGCTGGGTTCGACGACGGTGACGTCGTGGCCGAGCTCGGCGAGGGGGACGGCGAAGCCGCCGGAGCCGCCGCCGACGTCGAGGATGCGCAGGGTAGCGCCGGTGCCGGCGGCGAAGCGCTCGATCTCGGCCGACAGGACGGACCACACGACGGCGACGCGGGGGTGGTGGGGAGCCTTGGCGCTCTCTCGGGGCATGTTGTCGACCATGCGGCACAGCCTAGCCTTGATCGGGCGGACAGGTAAGTGAGAAACCGCCCGGGCGCGGGCCCGGGCGGCGTCGCGCTAGTCGCGCAGGAACGGCGGGCGCCTGCGGATCTCGCGCAGGTACGCCGGGTTGTTCTGGAAGTAGCGGCGCCACAGCCGCTTCGGCTCCTTGGTGAGCCGGTAGAACCATTCGAGGCCGTTGCGCTGCATCCACGGCGGGGCCTGCGGGACGAGCCCGGCGTGGAAGTCGAAGGCGGCGCCGACGCCGAACAGGGCGGGGGCGTGGAGCCGGTCGCGGTGCGCGGCCATCCAGCGCTCCTGCTTGGGGGTGGACAGGCCCACCCACACCAGTTGCGCGCCGGAGTCGTTGATGCGCTTGACGATCTCCTCGTCCTCGGCCTCGGTGAGGGGCCGGAACGGCGGCGAGTACATGCCGGCGAACTTGACGCCGGGGATGCGCTCGGTGAGCTTCTCGGCCAGGAGTTCGGGCACGCCTTCCTTGCCGCCGTAGAGGAACGAGGTCCAGCCGCGTTCGGCGGCGCGGGCCAGGACGTTGAGCATCAGGTCGGGCCCGTACACGCGGTCCATCCACTCGGCGCCGGCCTTGCGCCCGGCCCACACCATCGGCATGCCGTCGGGCGTGGTGAGCCCGGAGGCGTTGTGGATGGCGAGGAGCTCGGGGTCCCGCTGGGACTCCATGACGCCGTGGACGCCGGTGACGCACACGTAGTGGCGCTCGCCGGAGTCGACCCAGCGGGTGACTTCGGCGAGGGCCATCGCCTGGTCGATCGTGGAGACGCCGACGCCGAGGACGTCGACGCGGCGGAGCTTCGGGTCGGCCATCGCGGGTTAGAGCGTGGCCTTGACCTGGTCGTAGACCCACGCGTAGGTCTTCGCCATGCCGTCGCGGAGCGAGATCGAGGGCTCCCAGCCGTAGTACTTCTGGATGAGCGTGTTGTCCGAGTTGCGGCCGCGCACGCCCAGGGGGCCGTCGATGTGCTTGAGCTCGATGTCGATGCCGGCGATGTCGGCGACGAGGTAGTACAGGTTGTTGATGGTGGTCAGCTCGGAGGAGCCGAGGTTCAGGGGCTCGGTGACGTCGCCGCGGGTGAACAGCTTGGTGCCGTGGACGCAGTCGTCGATGTAGGTGAACGAGCGGGTCTGCTCGCCGTCGCCCCAGATCTCGACCTCCTTCTGGCCGGTGAGCGCGGCGACCGCGATCTTGCGGCAGGTGGCGGCGGGGGCCTTCTCGCGGCCGCCGGTCCAGGTGCCCTCGGGGCCGTAGATGTTGTGGTAGCGGGCGATGCGGGTCTCGAGCCCGAAGTCCTCGCGGAAGTGGCGGCACATGCGCTCGGAGAACAGCTTCTCCCAGCCGTAGCCGTCCTCGGCGTCGGCGGGGTAGGCGTCCTCCTCCTTGAGCGGGGCGATATTCGCCTCGGTCTGCTTGTACCCGGCGTAGACGCACGCGGAGGAGGAGTAGAAGAAGCGGCCGACCTCGGCGTCCTTGGCGGCCATGAGCATGTGGGTGGAGGGCAGGACCGAGAGCATGCACAGGGCCTTGTTGTTCTCGATGAAGCCCATGCCGCCCATGTTGCAGGCGAGGTTGTAGACCTCGGCGGCGCCGTCGCCGACGGCCTCCTGGCAGGCGGCGAGGTCCGCGAGGTCGCGCTGGAGGTTCTCGACCTCGCCGTGGACCTGGTACCACTCGTCGAGGGGCTTCACGTCGACGGCCCGGACGGTCTTGCCCTCGGCGAGGAGGCTCGCCACCAGGTGCCCGCCGATGAAACCACCGGCTCCCGCCACTACCGCGTCCACGCTTGCCGCCATCGTCACTCCTCGGTTGTCCGGGTACGGGGAAGAAGGCCTTCAGCCTACCCGCCCGTTTTCGGCGCCCACCAGCCGGGAAATGGGGCCTCAGTCACGATCCGGGGGCGTTTCGGCCCCCGCGTCCGCCTCGGGCTCCGGCGCCGGGTCGGCGAGGACCCGCGCGGCGTCGACGACGCGCAGGGCGGGGTCGGGGTCGCCGGTGATCCCGGGCTCGAAGCGGGAGGCGACGCAGTACAGGCGCACGTCGGGGTCGCCGAGGAGGCGCTTGACGTAGCGCAGGCGCTTGAGCTGGCGCTCGACCATCTTGAACCGCCAGCGGGCCGTCCCGAGGGCGATGGGGGCGCCCTTGTCGTCCCAGGCGGCGAGCTCCAGGGTGCGCAGCTGCCGGTACCGCGGGTCGGGGACGGTGATGCGGGTGACCGAGGCGGCGCCGGTGTCGGCGAGGACGTGCTCGCGGGCGAGGTCGAGGAACTCGGGGCGGGCCACGTACCGGTCGAAGCGGGCCCGGTTGATCGTCCACAGCTTGTCGGTGATGTACCCGCGCCGCCAGCGCGGCAGCTGCGGGCGGACGACGGCGTAGTGGAAGCGGGCGAGCCGGTCGGTGAAGGTCCAGAAGGGGTCGTCGGGGGCGAGGGGGTTGGGGGCGGGGGTGAGGAGCCCGGCGGCTTCGAGGCGGGGCAGGACCGCGGCGAGGGCGTCCTCGCTCAGGCGGGTGCCGGCGCGCATGTCGTACAGAGTGCGGGGGCGCAGGACGGCGAGGGCGAGGACGGCGTCGGCGTCCTCGTCGGGCTCCTCCCCCAGCAGGGCCGCGGCCCGGCCGGCGTGGGTCTCGAAGTGGGGGCTGCCGGGGTCGAGGAACTCGGCGCGGAGCCAGGCGCCGAGGTCGTCGAACCGCTGCGGCAGCCGGCCGTCGGCGGGGAGGAGGGCGGGGTCGGCGCCGGTGACGGCGTGGACGGCGACGGCGGTCTCCGGTTCGGCGATCCCGAGGGAGCGGATCGACTCGCGCAGTTCGTTCATGGTGACAGCGATGCTACCCGGCGGCGGCGACCCGGTGGGATCGCAAGGGCGCGTGCGGGAAGCGGCGGGTCACAGCTCGCGGTACATGAGGTGCATGTCGACCAGGCCCTCCCGGGGGTGGTCGAAGCCGCCGGGGATGAGGGCGAGGGTGCGCATGCCGAGGGAGTGCCAGAGCTTGACGGCGTGGACGTTGGTGGCGACGACGGCGTTGAACTGCATGGCGTGGTAGCCGTCCTGCTTGGCGCGGGCGAGGGCGGCCTCGCCGAGGGCGCGGCCGACGCCGCGGCGCCCGAACGCGGGGTCGACCATGAAGCCGGCGTTGGCGACGTGGGAGCCCTGGCCGGGGAGGTTCGGGTGGATCTCGACGGTGCCGGCGACCTGCCCGTCGAGGACGGCGACGAGCCGGGAGGCGGGCCGGGGGCGCTCCATCCAGTAGGCGCGGGTCCAGGACTCGGTGGTGTCGGGCGGCCAGGGGTAGGTCTCGCCGGCCTGGATGATCGGGCGCATGAACGCCCACATGGCGGGCCAGTCGGAGGCGGCGGCGTCGCGGATCTGCATGGCCTCGACCGTAGTGGGTCTAGCGGGGCGGCTGCCAGTCGGCCAGGGACGCGGCCTGGCTCTGGACCCACGAGTCGGGGACGGCGCGCAGGAGGCCGCGGGTGACGCCGCGGCCGCCGGAGGCGATGGTGTGGACGCGGCGCGAGAGGCGGGCGACGCGCTTGAGGCGGGGCAGGCGGGCGCGGTCGTAGGAGGCGAGCGCGTCGGGGATGGACTCGGGGGTGCGGCGCAGGGCCCAGCCGAGGGTGACGGCGTCCTCGAGGGCGAGGCTGGCGCCCTGGGCGAGGATGGGGGCGACCCCGTGGGCGGCGTCGCCCATGAGGACGATGCCGCCGTTCCCGGCGGCCTGGTGGAGGCGCGGCGGGACGGGCCACACGTAGCGCACGGACTGCTGGGTGAGTTCGGAGGGCCGGGTGGCGGCGATGTACTTGCCGACGGGCGCGGGCCAGTCGGCGAACCAGCGGTTGATGAGCTCGTGCTGGATCTGGGGGGACTCGGGGCGCATGCCGCCGGGGACGGTGGCCCACCAGCAGGCGCCGGCGTGGCCGAGGTCGCCGTAGCCGAAGCGGCGGCGGTCGGGGCCGTAGACCTCGACGGCCTCGGCGCCGCGCTCGGGGGCGCGGTGGGCGGGGATGGTGCCGCGGAACACCACCACTCCGGCGTCCACTGTGGGCGATCCGGGGGCGATGAGGGGCCGGGTCGGCGAGTCGATGCCGTCGGCGGCCACCACGAGGTCGGCGTTCCAGCGGCGGGAGGCGTCGCCCGCGGCGAGGTCGACCATGTCGATCCGGTCGACCTGCGTCGCGGGGTGGACCTCGACGCGGTCGCCCAGGCGGGAGACGAGCGCCTCGTAGAGCATCGCGGTGTGCACCATGACCGAGGGGGTGCCGTCGTCGGCGCCGAGCATGGCGCCGGCGAACGAGCTGGACAGGCGCTCCTCGTTGCGGATCTCGAAGCGCTCCACCGGGGTCCCGGCGGCGTCGAGGGTCGCGTCGACCCCGAGCGCGCGCAGTGCGCGCACGCCCGAGGCCCACAGGATCATGCCGAGGTCGTCGCCCTTGAGGCGCTCGCGCCGTTCGAGCAGCGCCACCCGCCAGCCGAGCTTCGACAGCACGATCGCGCTGGCGAGCCCGGCGACGCCGGCGCCGACGACTACGGCTCTTCGGTTCTGCATCTGCACCTGCCCGGGGGGAAGCGGTGTCGGTCAGCCGTCGCCGCGGGTCTTGCCCGCGCCGGCCTCGGGTCCGTCGGCCGCGGTCTCGGCCTCGGGCTCCTCGGACGGCTCGTCGGCGACGCCGTCCTGCTCGGGCCGGGCCTCCGCCTCGTCGTCGTCCTCGGGCTCGGAGGGGGCGTCGATGACGTTGCCGTCGGCGTCGGTCCCGGGCAGGAGGGCGCCCTTGGGGAGGGCGCCGTCGACGTACCCGGCCTCCTCGGCGGCCGCGGAGTCCCACGCGACGGGGACGCGGACGCCGTCCTGGACGACGAAGACCTGGCGGGAGCCGCGCACGAGCAGCAGGTAGGCGACGGCGAGCACGACGACGGCGATGCTCACCCACTGGTTCAGGCGCAGGCCCGCCCACGCCTGGGCGGGGTCGATGCGCAGGCCCTCGATCCAGAAGCGGCCGGTCCAGTACAGGACCACGAAGAGGGCCACGGCGCGGCCGGCGCCGAACTTGAAGCGGCGGTCGGCGAGCCAGAGGACGAGGGCCACGCCGAGGTTCCACAGCAGCTCGTACAGGAACGTGGGGTGGAACGTGGCATAGGTCTCGAAGCCGGCGACGCGGTGGTCGACGTCGATGGCGACGGCCCACCAGGCGTCGAGGGGCTTGCCGTACAGCTCCTGGTTGAACCAGTTGCCGAGGCGGCCGATGGCCTGGGCGACGGGGATGCCGACGATGATCGCGTCGGCGACCATCGCGAACGGCAGCTTCAGCTGGCGGCAGCCGAGCCAGACGCCGACGCCGCCGAGGAGGATCGCGCCGGGGATGCCCAGGCCGCCCTCCCAGACCGCGAGGATCTTCCACGGGTCGCCGTCGGGGCCGAAGTAGGCGTCGGGGCTGGTGAAGACGTGGTAGAGGCGGCCGCCGACGATGCCGAACGGCACCGCCCACACGGCGAGGTCGAGGACGGCCCAGCGGGGCGCGCCGCGGCGGCGCATGCGCGCCTCCGCGATCCAGCAGGCGGCGACGATCCCCGCGATCAGGCACAGCGCGTACGCGCGGATCGGGACGGGGCCGAGGTGCCAGACCGACTCGGAAGGGCTCGGAATTGAAGCAAGGTCCACGACGAAAACCTATCGGGTCAGGGAGGGCGGGCCGGACGCGGGCATGGAGCGGCCCCGCAAGCGCGGCTTGCGGGGCCGATGTGGACTAGCGGCGGACGCCCGCGGCGAGGTCGGCGGTGAGCGCGGCGAGGCGCTGGTGGCCGGCCGGGACGTCCTCGGAGTCCAGGTAGCAGTTGACGATCGCGGAGCCGACGATGACGGCGTCGCCGTAGGCCGCGATCTCGGCGGCCTGGTCGCCGGAGCGGACGCCGAGGCCGACGCCGACCGGCAGATCGGTGTGGGCGCGGGTGCGGCGCACCAGCTCGGGCGCGGCCGCGGAGGTCGCGGCGCGGGCGCCGGTGACGCCCATGACCGACTGCGCGTACACGAACCCGCGGCAGGCGGCGACGGTGGAGGCGATCCGCTCCTCGGTGGAGGAGGGGGCGACGAGGAAGACCCGGTCGAGGTCGTGCTCGTCGGAGGCGGCGATCCACTCGCCGGCCTCGTCGGGGATGAGGTCGGGGGTGATGAGCCCGGCCCCGCCGGCGGCCTTGAAGTCGCGCGCGAACCGGTCGACGCCGTAGCGCTCCACCAGGTTCCAGTAGGTCATGACGAGGATCGGGACGCGCCCGGCGACGGCCTCGGTGACCTCGAAGACCTGCCGGGTGCGGAACCCGGCGGCGAGGGCCTGGTCGGCGGCGCGCTGGATCGCGGGGCCGTCCATGACCGGGTCGGAGTAGGGCAGGCCCAGCTCGATGAGGTCGGCGCCGTGGTCGATCATGATGTCGACGGCCTTGATCGAGTCGGCGAGGGTCGGGAACCCGGCCGGGAGGTAGCCGACGAGCGCGGCGCGCCCCTCGGCCCTCGTCGTCGCGAACGCCGCTTCGGCTCTCATCCCTGCTGGCCCTTCCGGTCGGCGAAGTCGAAGTACTCGACGACGTTGCCCATGTCCTTGTCGCCGCGGCCCGAGAGGTTCACCAGGACGCGCGCGCCCGGCTCCAGGGACTTGGCGAGCCGCAGCGCCCCCGCGAGGCCGTGGGCGGACTCGATGGCGCAGATGATGCCCTCGGTGCGGGCGAGCTTCTCGAGCGCGGCCATGGCCTCGGCGTCGTCGACCGGCTCGTAGGCGGCGCGGCCGGAGGCGGCCAGGTGCGCGTGCTCGGGGCCGACGCCCGGGTAGTCGAGGCCGGCCGAGATCGAGTGCGACTCGATGGTCTGGCCGTCCTCGTCCTGGAGGACGAAGGTGCGGGCGCCGTGGAGGACGCCGATCTGCCCGGCGGTGATGGTCGCGGCGTGGCGGCCGGTGCCGTAGCCGTCGCCGCCGGCCTCGAAGCCGTACAGCTTGACGGACGCGTCGTCGAGGAACGCGGTGAAGATGCCCATCGCGTTCGAGCCGCCGCCGACGCACGCGGCGACGACGTCCGGCAGGGCCCCGGTGCGCTCGAGGAACTGGGCGCGGGCCTCGTCGCCGATGCCGCGGCAGTAGTCGCGCACGAGCATCGGGAACGGGTGCGGGCCGCCGACCGAGCCGATGAGGTAGTGGGTGTGCTCGACCGAGGCGACCCATTCGCGCAGGGCCTCGTTCATGGCGTCCTTGAGGGTCCGCGAACCGGTCGTGACCGGCACGACCTCGGCGCCGAGGAGGCGCATGCGGGCCACGTTCAGGGCCTGGCGGCGGGTGTCCTCCTCGCCCATGTACACGGTGCACTCGAGCCCGAAGTACGCGGCGGCGGTCGCGGAGGCGACCCCGTGCTGGCCCGCGCCGGTCTCGGCGATGATCCGGGTCTTGCCCATGCGCCGGGTCAGCAGCGCCTGGCCGAGCACGTTGCGGATCTTGTGCGCGCCGGTGTGGTTGAGGTCCTCGCGCTTGAGCCACACCTCGACGCCGGCCTCCTCGGAGAGCCGCTCGGCGAGGTACAGCGGGGACGGGAGGTTCCCGTACTCGCGGCCGAGCGCGTCGAGCTCGGACATGAAGGCCGGGTCGGCGAGGGCGGCGGTGTGCGCGGCCTCGAGCTCGTCGAGCGCGGCGATGAGCGCTTCGGGAACGAACCGTCCCCCGAACTCGCCCCAGTGGCCGCCGGCATCCGGGTTCGGCACGGTACTACTCCCCTGCTGTGCTAGATCGGGCGCGGCGTGGCCGGGTGCGAGCCGGCGGTGACCAGCTCGCGGACGGCGTCGCGCGGGCTCTTCTGCTTGACGACCCCCTCGCCGACGAGGACGGCGTCGGCGCCGGCGCTCGCGTAGCGGATGAGGTCGCGGGTGCCGCGGACGCCGGACTCGGCGACCTTGACGACGTCCCGGGGCAGCCCGGGCGCGATCCGCTCGAACACCGAGCGGTCCACCTGGAGCGTAGTCAGGTCGCGGGCGTTGACGCCAATGACTTTGGCGCCCGCGCGCATGGCCCGGTCGGCCTCGTACTCGGTGTGGACCTCGACGAGCGCGGTCATGCCGAGCCCCTCGATGCGCTCGTGCAGGGACACCAGCGTGTCCTGGTCGAGGGCGGCCACGATGAGCAGGACCAGGTCCGCGCCGTGGGCGCGGGCCTCCAGGACCTGGTAGGGGGAGACCACGAAGTCCTTGCGCAGCACCGGGATCTGGACCTTGGCGCGCACGGCGTCGAGGTCGTCGAGGCTGCCCTTGAAGTACGACTGCTCGGTGAGCACGGAGATGACCGAGGCACCGCCGGCGGCGTACTCGGCGGCCAGGACGGCCGGGTCGGGGATCTCGGCGAGCGCGCCCTTGGACGGCGAGGCCCGCTTCACCTCGGCGATGACGCTGACGCCGCCGCCGGAGAGCGCGGCGTACCCGTCGAGCGGCGGGCGGGCGGCCTCGGCGCGCTCCCGGATCACTTCGATGGGGGTCTCGGTCTGGCGCCGCTCGAGATCGACTCGGACTTCGGTGATGATCTGCTCCAGTACGTTCACCTGAGCGGTCCTTTCTCCTGCGCCGATGCCGTGATAGTAGGGGACGAGGGGTCCCGGCCCGAGTCGAGGGCGTTCCACAGCGACACCGGGTCCTCTGCTATGGCGCCGCCCTGCGCGGGGGACGCCTCGTACCGGTCGGTGGCGGGCCAGCCGCCGGCGCGCGCGGTCGTCCACGCGCCCGCGGCGGCGAGGATCAGGCCGGCGGCCGCGAGCGTCACCGGCCACGGCCCGGCGGTCAGGTGCAGGGCGCCGCCGAGGGCGGTGGCGAGCCCGGCGAGGGCGGCGACGACGCCGAGCACGCGGCGGGCCCGGTTGCCGGTGGCGAGCATCGCGAGGAACGCGGCGCCGCCGGCGAGCGCGCACGGCAGCGCCCACGAGGCGAGGTCGGTCCCGGACTGGGCGGTGGTGGCGGTGATGCCGGCGTGGCCGGTCTCGGCGGTCGAGGTCCAGCCGCGGGAGGCGGCGAGGGCCGCGAGCCCGGCGGCGGCGATCCCGGCGAGGACCACGCGGGTGCGCTCGGCGGCGCGCGGCTCGGGGCCGCGCTCGGGGGCGGCTTCGCTCATGCGATCTCCCTCCCGGTGAAGCAGGTGCGGGTGCCGGTGTGGCAGGCGGGCCCGGTCTGGTCGACGGTGAGCAGGACGGTGTCGCGGTCGCAGTCGACGGCGACGGCGACGACGGCCTGGTGGTGCCCGGAGGTCTCGCCCTTGACCCAGTACTCGCCGCGGCTGCGGGACCAGTACGTGGCCTTCCTCGTCGCGAGGGTGCGGCGCAGCGCCTCGGCGTCCATCCACGCGAGCATGAGCACCTCGCCGGTGCCGTGCTCCTGGACGATCGCGGGCACGAGCCCGTCGGCGTTGAACGTCAGGGTCGCGGTGACGTCGTCGTTTCGGCCTTCCACAGGTACCGATTGTGATCGCACCGCGCCGCGGGCCGCCACCCGGGCCCGGCCGCGAGTGAATCGTGGGATTCTCGGGGGCATGGAGCGCCCGTATGTCATCCTTTCGGCCGCGGTGAGCCTCGACGGGTTCCTCGACGACGCCTCGCCCGAGCGGCTGGTGCTGTCGAACGCGGCCGACTTCGACCGGGTGGACGCGGTCCGCGCGGGCGTGGACGCGATCGCGGTCGGGGCCGGGACGGTGCGCGCGGACGACCCGCGCCTCCAGGTCAGGTCCGCCGCGCGGCGGGAGGCGCGGACGGCGCGGGGCCTGCGGGCGACGCCGCTGCGGGTGGTCCTGTCGCCGTCGGGCGAGCTCGACCCGGGCGCGCGCCTGTTCGCGGACGGGGACCCGGTCGTGGTGTACACCTCGGCGGCCGGGGCCGCGGCGTGCCGGATCGGCCCGGCGGCGGCCGAGGTGGTGGCGACCGGCGAGCGCGAGGTGGACCTGGACGCGGTCCTGGCGGACCTGTCGGCGCGGGGCGTGGAGCGGCTGCTGGTCGAGGGCGGCGGGACGGTGCACACGGCGTTCCTGGCGCGGGACCTCGCCGACGAGCTGCACCTGGCGGTGGCGCCGTTCCTGCTCGGGGAGCGCGGCGGGGCGAGGTTCACGTATCCGGCGGCGTTCCCGCAGTCGCCGCAGCGGCCGCTGGCGCTGGTGGAGGCGCGCGCGATCGGGGAGGTCGCGCTCCTGGTGTACCGCCGGGGCCCGGCCTGAGCCGATCCGCCCGGATCGCGGCGGTCGGTCCCTTATGGTGGCTTGAGTCCCCCCGCCGGACGGAGAGGAGCCGCGCCATGGCCGTCAGCGAGACGCCCACCGAACCCGGGGCCGAGGGCCCGGAGGCGCCCGAGGAGGCGCCCCCGCCCGAGCGGCCGCTGGAGCGCGAGGAGCGGCAGGCGACGCTGCCGGTGGACCGGCCGGTGTTCTGGATCAGCGCGGTCGTCATCGTCGCGGTCATCGTGTTCGCCGCGGCGTTCCCCGGGCCGTTCGAGGACGGCTCCGCGGCGGCCCTGGACTGGGTCATCGCGAACTTCGGGTGGCTGTTCATCATCGCCGGCAACATCTTCCTGGTGCTCGCGGTCTACATCGCCGCGAGCCGGTACGGGAACATCAAGCTCGCCGTGAGCGCCGACGAGGAGCCCGAGTTCGGGACGCTGCCGTGGATCTCGATGATGTTCGCGGCGGGCATGGGCATCGGCCTCATGTTCTACGGCGTGGCCGAGCCGCTCTCGCACTACTTCGACGCGCCGCCGCCGCTCCAGCTGAACCCGGCCTCGCCCTGGTACGGGGACCAGCTCCAGGAGGGCGCGCTGGTGTACTCGTACTTCCACTGGGGACTGCACCCGTGGGCGATCTACGCGGTGGCGGGGCTCGCGCTCGGCTACTCGACGTTCCGCAAGCAGCGCGGGAACAACCTGAGCGACGCGTTCGAGCCGCTCACGGCCGGGCGGCGCTGGGGCCCGGCGACCGGGCGCGCGATCGACCTGCTCGCGGTGTTCGCGACCGTGTTCGGCACCGCGGCGAGCCTGGGCCTAGGGGCGCTCCAGGTCGCGGTGGGCCTGGGGATCGTGGCGGGCGTGCGGGACTCGAAGTTCCTGGAGATCATCGTGATCGCGGCGCTCACGGCCGCGTTCGTGGCGTCGGCGTTCTCGGGCGTGCACCGCGGCGTCAAGTGGCTGTCGACGACGAACGTGGTCCTGGCGCTGTTCCTGGTCGTGTTCGTGTTCTTCGCGGGCCCGACCCTGTTCATCCTGGACGCGTGGCCGAACGCGGTCGGCGGCTACCTGTCGAGCCTGGTGAACCTCTCCAGCGTCACCGGCGCGTTCGGCGGCGCCGACTGGATGGCGGCGTGGACGATCTTCTACTGGGCGTGGTGGCTGTCGTGGGCGCCGTTCGTGGGCACGTTCATCGCCCGCATCTCGCGCGGCCGCACCATCCGCCAGTTCATCGTCGGCGTGCTCCTGATCCCCTCGGCGGCCTCGACGCTGTGGTTCGCGATCCTCGGCGGCACCGCCCTGTGGAAGCAGGGCGGCGGCACCGGCGACTACGAGGCCCCGCTCGCCCGGGGCGAGGAGCACGCCCTGTTCGCGCTCCTGGACTCGCTGCCGCTGTACGGGCTCATGTCCGGCCTGTCGATGATCCTGGTCGCGATCTACTTCGTGACCGGCGCCGACTCGGCCTCGCTCGTGCTCGGGTCGCTGTCGAGCCGCGGCTCGCTCGCGCCGAAGAAGCCGCTCGTGGTGTTCTGGGGCGCGACGATCGGCGCGGTCGCGGCGGTCCTGCTGCTGTCGGGCGGCCTCGAGGGGCTCAAGAACGCGACGATCATCGTCGCGCTGCCGTTCGTGGTCGTCATGCTCGCGCTGTGCGTGGCCCTCATGAAGGAGCTGACGAGCGACCCGGCCGCGAACGTGCTGCGGCACCACATGCGGCAGAAGGGGTTCCGGGACGCGATCCGCCGCATCGTCGGCGAGGAGGTCGACACCAGGACCGCGCCGAGGAACCCGTGGGGCCGCGCCCGCATGCGCTTCCCGTCCGGCGTCGGACGCCGGACCGGCACGGAGGAATAGGTTCCCGGGCCGCTAGGTTATGGGGTGAACCTGCGGCGGAAGGAGACCCCATGAAGGCGATCGTGGTCGAGCGGACCGGCGGGCCGGGCGTGATGACGCTCCTGGAGGGCGAGGACCCGGGCCCGCGGCCCGGCCAGATCGCCGTCAGGGTCGCGGCGGCCGGCGTCAACTTCATCGACGTCTACCACCGCACCGGCGCCTACGGGCTGCCCCTGCCGTTCACGCCCGGCCTTGAGGGCGGCGGGTACGTCGCGGCCCTCGGCGAGGGCGTCACCGGCTTCGCCGTCGGCGACGAGGTCGCCTGGAAGAGCGTCCCCGGGTCCTATGCGGACCTCGTCGTGGGCGACGCCGGCGAGTTCGTGCCGGTGCCCGAGAAGGTCTCGGTCGAGACCGCCGCGGCCGTCATGCTCCAGGGCCTCACCGCGCACTACCTGTGCCACAGCGTGTACGACGTCCAGGAGGGCGACACGGTCGTCGTCCACGCCGCCGCCGGCGGCATGGGCCTGCTGCTCACCCAGATGGTGAAGTACAAGGGCGGCAAGGTGATCGCGACGGTCTCCTCCGACGCGAAGGCGGAGCTCGCGCGCCAGAACGGCGCCGACCACGTCATGCGCTACGAGGGCTTCGGCGCCAAGGCCCGCGAGCTCACCGGCGGCGAGGGCGTCGCGGCCGTGTACGACGGCGTCGGCAAGACCACGTTCGACGAGGGCCTGGAGGCGCTGCGCCCGCGCGGCGTCATGGCCCTGTTCGGCCAGTCCAGCGGGCCCGTGCCGCCCGTCGACCCGCAGCGGCTCCACAAGGGGGGATCGCTGGTGCTCACCCGCCCGACCCTCGGCGACTTCACGCGGACCCGCGAGGAGTACCTCGCCCGCGCCGCCGACGTCTTCCGCATGATCGAGGAGGACGACCTCCTCGTCCGCGTCGGCGAGACGTTCCGCCTCGAGGAGGCCCCGGAGGCGCACGAGGCCCTCCAGGCCCGCAGGACCACCGGGAAGCTCCTGCTCATCCCGTGACGGCCGTCCTGAACGTCCTGCGGTAGGCGGAGGGCGAGACGCCGACCGAGGCGCGCAGGTGCTGGCGCAGCGACACGCCGGTGCCGAGCCCCGAGCGGCGCGCCACCTGGTCGACCGTGAGGTCCGTGGACTCCAGGAGGTGCCTGGCGTGCTCGACGCGCTGGCGCGTCAGCCACTGCGCCGGGCTCTGACCGGTCTCCTCGCGGAAGCGGCGCGTGAACGAGCGGCGGCTCATGTTCGCCCGGCGCGCGAGGTCGTCCACGGACAGCGGCCGGTCGAGGTTGGCGAGGGCCCAGTCGCGGGCGCCGGCGGTGCCCGCCTCCCCGGCCTCGGGCACGGGCCGCTCGATGAACTGCGCCTGGCCGCCCTCGCGCCACGGCGGGACGACGCAGCGGCGGGCCACCGCGTTCGCCACGGCGGCGCCGTAGTCGAGGCGGACCAGGTGCAGGCACAGGTCCACGGCCGCGCCCGCGCCGGCCGAGGTGAGGATGCGGCCCTCGTCGACGAAGAGCACGTCGGGGTCGACGCGGACCTTCGGGAAGCGCCGCCGCATCCGCTCGGCGAGGACCCAGTGCGTGGTGGCGGACCTCCCATCGAGGAGGCCGAGCTCGGCGAGGACGAACGCCGCCGAGCAGAACGAGACGATGCGCGCGTCGGGCCGGATCGCCGCGAACGCCTGGGCGAGGCCGCCGGGCAGCTCCCGCACGTCGCACACCGGCCCCTCGGGCTGGATCGTGGCGACCACGACCGTGTCGGCCCACGCCAGCGCCTCGGGGCCGTGCTCGACGGTGATCGCGAAGCCGCTGGAGGTGCGCACGGGCCCGCCGTCGAGGGAGCACACGCGCACCTCGTAGCGGGGCGTGAGGTCGTCGGCCGTCGCGGCGGAGAAGATCCGGTCGGGGACGCCGAGCTCGAACGCCATCACGTGGTCGAGGGCGAGGACCGCGACGCGGTGGGGAACCGTCATGGCCCGATTGTTTCACATGATGGCCCTCGGGCCACTTCCCGTCGTCCGGCGCCGCGCCCAGAATGGGTCCGGTACACCGGAACTGCGGAGAGGAACCGAGAATGACCACCATGCGAGCCGTGATCCAGGACGAGTTCGGCGGACCCGAGGTGCTGCGCCTCGCCGAGGTCGAGCGGCCCGAGCCGGGCCCGACCGAGGTGCTGGTGCGGGTGCGGGCCGCGGGCGTGAACCCGACCGACTGGAAGTCCCGCGAGTCCGGGGGCCTGACCGGCCTGAAGCCGCCGTTCACGCTCGGCTGGGACGTCTCGGGGACCGTCGAGGCCATCGGCGTCGGCGTGCGGCTCTACCGGCCCGGCGACGAGGTCTACGGGATGCCGCGCTTCCCGCACGAGGCGGGCGGCTACGGCCAGTACGTGACCGCGCCCGCGCGCCACTTCGACTTCAAGCCCGCCGAACTGTCCCATGTAGAGGCCGCGGCGGTGCCGCTCACGGGGCTGACCGCGCACCAGGCGCTGGTCGACAACGCGGGCGTGCGGGCGGGGCAGCGGGTGCTCGTGCACGCCGCCGCGGGCGGCGTCGGGCACTTGGCGGTCCAGATCGCGAAGGCCAACGGCGCGTACGTGATCGGCACCGCCAGCGCCGCCAAGCACGACGTCCTGCGCTCGATCGGCGCCGACGAGGCGATCGACTACCGCACCGTCGACTTCGCGGAGGTCCTGTCGGACCTCGACGTCGTGGTCGACCCGATCGGCGGCGAGTACGCAGCGCGGTCCGCGTCGGTCCTCAAGGACGGCGGGCACCTCATGTCGGTGATCCCCGGCGAGCTCCCCGAGGCCGAGCTCGCGCGCGTGCGCGCCGGGTTCGTCCTGGTCGAGCCGGACTGGAGCGGCATGCGGGCCCTGTCGGCGCTCATCGCGGCCGGGAAGCTGCGCCCGCACGTCGCCGAGACGTACCCGCTGGAGGAGGTCGCGAAGGCCCACGAGTCGCTCCAGACCGGGCGCACCACCGGGAAGATCGTGCTCACCGTCGACTGACGCCGTGTCGTTTCGCGGCGGGCCTCCGGCCAGCGTGCATGTATAATGCATGCATGGTGAACCTCCAGATCAGGGACGTTCCGGAGGCCCTCCGGGACCGGCTCGCCGCCACCGCCGCCTCGCGCGGCCAGTCCATGCAGTCCTATCTGATGTCCGTGCTCAAGGACGAGGCCCGGCGCTCGGCCAACGTCGAACTGCTGCGCGCCATCGACGCGCTCGACGAGGGCGACGAGTTCAGCGGCGCCGAGATCACGGCCGAGATCGCCGCCGTGCGCGACGACCGCGACCGCCGCAACACGGAGGCCCTGTGATCGTCGTCGACGCCTCGCTCATGACCACCGCGCTCATCGAACAGCACGAGCTCGGCCGCCGGGCCCGCGCCGTCCTCTCGGACGACCCCGACTGGCACGCCCCCGACCACCTCTTCGCGGAGGTCGTCTCGGCGATCCGGGGCCGCCTCCTGGGCGCGAAGATCACGGCCGAGCGCGCCGACATCGCCGTGCGGACCCTCGGCCGCCTCAAGATCTCCTGCGCGCCCTGGTCCGTCATCGGCGACCGCGTCTGGGAGCTCCGCGACAACCTCACCCCGTACGACGCGGCTTACATCGCGCTGGCGGAGATCCGCGGCTGCCACCTGGTCACCACCGACCGCAAACTTGAGGGCGCGCCGAGCCGCCGCTGCCCGGTCGAGGTCCTCTCCTTAGTTCGAGCGGGTCTGCTCCACCCAGGAGCCGTGGAGCCCGGCGTAGACCGAGCCGGCCTGGGCGGCGAGTTCGGCGTGCGGGCCCTGCTGGACCAGCTCGCCGGCGTCGAACACCAGGACCTCGTCGGAGGTCTCCGCGGTCGAGAGCCGGTGCGCGATGATCACCGTGGTGCGCCCGCGCGTGACGGCGTCGAGCGCGGCCGACAGGCGCAGCTCCGTGGCCGGGTCCACCGCGCTCGTGGCCTCGTCGAGGACGAGCAGGTCCGGGTCGGTCACGTACGCGCGCACCAGGGACACGAGCTGCCGCTCGCCGACCGACAGGTTCGCGCCGCCCTCGCCCAGCTCGGTGTCGAGCCCGGCCGGGAGCGTCTCGACCCAGTCGGCGAGCCCGAGCTCGGCGAACGCCACGTAGATCTCGGCGTCGGTCAGCTCGGGCCGCGCGAACCGCACGTTCCGCGCCAGGGTCCCGTTGAACAGGAAGCCCTCCTGCGGCACCATCGTGACCCGCCGCCGCAGCGACGCGAACGTGACGCCGTCCAGCGGCGTCCCGCCGAGGAGCACCCGGCCCGAGGTCGGGTCCATCAGCCGCGTCAGGAGCTTCGCGAACGTGGTCTTGCCCGAACCGGTCTCGCCCACGACGGCCACCTTCGTGTGGGCGCGGATCTCGACGTCGATGCCGTGCAGGACCTCCGCGCCGCCCGGGTACGCGAACCGGACCCCCTCGAAGCGGACCCCGAGGGGCCCCTCGGGCAGCTCGACGCCGTCGACCGGGTCGGCCACGTCGGGCGCGGTGTCGACGATGTCGAGCACGCGCCGCCAGCCCGAGACCGCATTCTGCGCCTCGTTCAGCGTCTCGGTGCCGATGACCACCGGCTGCGTGAACAGCACCACGAGGAACAGGAACGCCGTCAGCTCCCCCACCGTCATCGAGCCGCCGGCGACCAGGAACGCGCCCAGGACGACGACGACCGCGTTGACGCCGAGGTAGACGAGCTCGCCCGCGCCGAACGACAGCGCGGAGCGGCTGATCGCGCGGGTCTGGTCGCGCCGGTGCTCCTCGATGGAGGCGTCCAGGCGCTCGCTCGTGCGCGCCCCGACCCCGTACGCGCGCACCGTGCCCGCGCCGACGACGGACTCCGCGACCGCCGAGAGCATCGCCGAGACGCTGCGGCGCACGCTCGTGTACGCCGACGCGAGGTGCTTCTGAAGCCACTTGATCAGCCACGTCACGGGGATGAACACGATCCACACCGCGAGCGCGAGCTGCCACGAGTAGAACAGCATCACCACGGTCGCGACGATGATCTGCGCCGTCGAGGTCACCAGGATCATGCCGCCCTGCTGGAGGAACTGGCTGATCTGGTCGATGTCGGTCGTGACGCGCGCGGTCAGCGCCCCGCGCCGCTCGGACTGCTGGTGCAGCATGGACAGGTCGTGGATGTGCCGGAACGTCTTGCGGCGCAGTTCGGAGAGCGCGTGCTCGGAGACGACGAACAGGCGCCGGTTCATGACGTAGTTCGCGAGCGTGGTCAGGATGAGCGCCGCCGTGCCGAGGGCCGCGACGGTGAACACGTACCCGAGGTCGGGGCCGCCGGGGCCGAGGAGGCCGTCGTCGAGGATCTTCTGCGCGCCCACGGGGACGACCAGGCGGCCGAGGGCGGCGACGGCGGCGAGGAACACGGTGAAGCCGAGTCCTGCGCGCAGTTCGGGCGAGAGCTGGAGGCCGCGCTTGACGGTCTCCCACGGGCCGGGCTGGCTGGGGGTCTCCTGGGCGGTCACGCCGCGCCCTCCTCGTCGTTGAACTCGGTGTCGAACTCGCGCTCGGCCTCGGCCCGCTCGTAGGCGGTGACGAGGTCGGCGTAGGGCTGGTGGGTGCGCAGCAGCTCGGCGTGCGGGCCGCGGGCGGTGATGCGGCCGCCTTCGAGGAAGACGACCTCGTCGGCGAGGGCGATCGTGGCGCGCCGGTAGGCGACCACGAGGACGCTCGCGGCGTCGGAGGAGTCCTTCAGTCCGGCGAGGATCTGGGACTCGACCTTCGGGTCGACGGCGCTGGTGGCGTCGTCGAGGACGAGGAGGCGGGGGTCGCCGGCGAGGGCGCGGGCGAGGGTGAGGCGCTGGCGCTGGCCGCCGGAGAGGCTGGTGCCGCGTTCGCCCACTTCGGTGTCGAGGCCGTCGTCGAGGTTGAGGACGAACTTCTCGGCGCCGGCGGCGACGAGGGCGTCCCAGAGGCGCTCGTCGTCGAGGCCGGGGCGGCCGAGGGCGAGGTTGGCGCGGACGGTGTCGTCGAAGACGAACGGGATCTGCTGGACGAGCGCGGTGGTGCGGGCGAGGCTGGCGTGGTCGAGGTCGCGCACGTCGAACCCGTCGAGGCGGACGGTGCCGCGGGTGGGGTCGATGAGGCGGGCGGCGAGGTGGGCGAGGGTGGACTTGCCGGAGCCGGTGGCGCCGACGAGGGCGACGGTGGTGCCGGGCTCGACGCTGAAGGTGACCTCGCGGAGGGCTTCGTGTCCGTCGGGGTAGGCGTAGGCGACGGCGTCGAACTCGAGTCGGGCGGGGGCGGTGCTCGGCGGGAGCTCCTCGTAGCCGTAGGCCATGTCGCCGGTGGCGGAGAGGACGTGGTCGACGCGGGCGCGGCCGACGACGGAGGCGGGCAGGTCGCCGAGGACCCAGCCGATGGCGCGCACGGGGAACGCGAGGACGGAGAACATGAAGGAGACGGTGACGAGCTGCTCGAGGTCGATCGCGCCGGCCTCGAAGCGGGCGAGGCCGACGAGGAGCGCGACGAGGACGGCGATCTCGGGGAGGCCGGAGATCGCGGGCTCGAACGCGGCGCGCAGGCGCCCGACGCCGATCATGGCGTCGCGCAGTTCGGTGGCGGAGGCGCTGAACCGCTCGGTCTCGGCGGCCTCGCGGCCCATGGCCTTGACGACCAGCGCGCCGTCGAAGGACTCGTGGCCGACGGCGGAGACCTCGGCGCGCAGCTCCTGGGCGCGCTTGGCGCGCGGGGCCATCCTGGTGGCGAAGACGGCGTTGAGGGCGAACAGGGCCGGGAACATGCCGAGGGCGACGAGCGCGATGGCCCAGTCGATGGTGAAGAACGCGATCATGGCGACGACGACCATGAAGAGGGTGCCGCAGGCGAACGGCAGCGGCGCGAGGGGGCGGGTGGCGGCCTCGACGTCGGCGTTCGCGTTGGAGAGCAGGGTCCCGGTGGGGTGCTTCTGGTGCCAGGAGACGGGGAGGGCGAGGTAGCGGCGGGTGATCCGGCGGCGCCACTCGGCCTGGACGCCGAATTGCATGACGCCGGCGCCGATGCGCCTGGCGCACATGGAGGAGAAGCGGATGATCGAGGTGCCGAGGAGGGCGGCGACGCCGAGGAGGACGGTGCCGAGGGCGACCTCGCCGCTCTCGTAGGCGGGGACGGCGATCCCGGCGACGACCCAGCCGATGACGTAGGAGAGCAGGAGGGTCATGCCGGTGTTGATCATGGCGCCGGCCGCGCCGACGGCGAAGGGCTTGGGTTTGATCCGGATCATGTCGCCGATGTTCCGCAGGCCCCGTCCGAGGAGGTGCTCGTCGGCGCCTGCGGCGAGGTCGTCGGGGTCGGCGGCGGCGCCGGTGGGCAGCGTCATCAGGTCTCCGGTGGGTGGGTGGCTCCGGGCAGGTTCCTAGCCGCTCGGCAAGCGGCCGCTTGCAATCATGCCTCGCGCCGCCGACACTCGCCAACCCCATTGAGAGCTGAAGGCCGTATTGCCATCCCAAGCCCCCACCCACCCAGAGGGGAACCGTAGGCGCGATCCTTGCCGACGGGACCGACGAAAACCCCGCCCCCGGACGAAGGTGTCACCCGAAGGGGGACACGGCCGTTGCCATGATCACAGGCACGGCGGCGCCGCGTGCCCGGCTGCGCGGCGGGATCGCGGATCGCGACGGGCGGCGGGGCGGTGTGCCCGCGAAGCCGCGTGCCCGGCGGGGCCGCGTCCCGGTCCGCTTCTCGCAGAACCGGATCCGGCTCCGCCTCAGCGGACCGGGTGGCCGGCGCGCTTGAGTTCGAGCTTGACCTCGCCGATGGCGACGTCGCCGAAGTGGAAGATCGAGGCGGCGAGGACCGCGTCGGCGCCCGCGTCGACCGCGGGCGGGAAGTGCGCGGCCGCGCCGGCGCCGCCGGAGGCGATGAGCGGCACGTCGACCGCGGCCCGCACCGCGGCGATGAGCGGGAGGTCGAAGCCGGCCTTGGTGCCGTCGGCGTCGATCGAGTTGAGGAGGATCTCCCCCGCGCCGAGCTCCGCGGCCCGCGCGCACCACGCGACCGCGTCGATGCCGGTGCGCCGCCGCCCGCCGTGGGTCGTGACCTCCCAGCCCGAGTCGGTCCCGGCACCGGAGGCGACGTCGGCGGAGAGCACCAGGACCTGGTTGCCGAAGCGGTCGGCGATCTCGGCGATGACCTCGGGCCGCGCGATCGCGGCGGTGTTCACGCCGACCTTGTCGGCGCCGGCGCGCAGCAGCCGGTCCACGTCGTCGGCGGTGCGCACGCCGCCGCCGACGGTCAGCGGGATGAAGACCTGCTCGGCGGTGCGCGCCACGACGTCCATCATGGTCCCGCGGTCGTCGCTGGAGGCGGTGACGTCGAGGAAGGTGAGCTCGTCGGCGCCGGCCGCGTCGTAGGCCGCGGCGAGCTCGACCGGGTCGCCCGCGTCGCGCAGGTTCTCGAAGTTCACGCCCTTGACGACCCGCCCCGCGTCCACGTCCAGGCAGGGGATCACACGCACCGCAACAGTCACGCGGCCAGACTACCGTGCGGCGGGCGCGGTGGCGTCGGCCATATTTCCCGCCGCAGTCTTGAACATGTTCAAGAAACTGCGTACGTTGAGCATAAGAGTTGAACATGTTCAACTCAGGAACTCCCCCAACGAACGGAGCACTGTCATGGACATGACGGTCGTCGCCTACACCGCCTACCTCCTGGTCGCCGTCCCGCTCACCGTCTGGGTCGCCCGCACCCTGGGCGCCAACGGCTTCCACTTCATCAAGGACGTCTTCGACGGGGACGAGCAGCTCGCCCGGGCCGTCAACCGGCTCCTCCAGGTCGGCTTCTACCTCCTCAACTTCGGCTTCGTGGCGCTGTGGCTGCGCACCGGCGAGGAGATCGGCACCGCCAGGGAGGTCTTCGAGACCGTCGCCGTCAAGATCGGCGCCGTGCTCCTGGTCCTCGGCATCCTGCACGTCCTCAACGTCGTCGTCCTCAACGGCTTCCGCCGCCGCGGCCGGGTGGTCGACGCCCGCGCCCTCGCCGCGATGGAGCCCCCGCGCCCGCGGCCCCAGGGGTACGGCCCGCATCCGCAGTAGGATCGCCTCTGTGAGCACCGCACCCGACGACTCCGACGCGTCCGCCCGCCCCGCCAGCAAGGGCGAGCGGACGCGTCAGCGCATCATCGACACCGCGCTCGAGATGTTCGCCGAGCGCGGCTACGACAAGACGACGATGCGGGCGATCGCGGCCGAGGCCGGCGTCTCGGTCGGGAACGCCTACTACTACTTCAAGTCCAAGGAGCACCTGATCCAGGGCTTCTACGAGCAGGCGACGATGCGGCACGCCGAGCTCACGCCGACGATGCTGGAGGGCAAGGAGACCCTGGCGGAGCGGATCGAGGCGGCGCTCCTGGCCTGGCTCGACATCGCCGGGCCCTACCACGCGTTCGCGGTGCAGTTCTTCCGGAACGCCGCCGACCCGGCGAGCCCGCTCAGCCCGTTCTCGGAGGACTCCGGCGAGAGCCGCGACCGCGACATCGCGCTCTACCGCGAGGTCCTGGAGGGCTCGAAGACCAAGGTGCCCAAGGACATGGCCGACATCCTGCCGGAGATGCTGTGGCTGCACCAGATGGTGGTGGTCCTGCACTGGGTGTACGACGCCTCGCCGGGGCAGGAGAAGTCGCGGGAGCTGGCGCGGCGCACGGCGCCGCTGGCGGCCCGCGTGGTGGCGCTCTCGCGCCTGAAGATCCTGCGTCCGCTGGTGAAGCAGGGCGAGGAGCTGGTGCGGGACTTCCTCATCACCCGCAGGCCGGGGCACTACGGCCCGGCGCCGGCCGAGGAGTAGACGGCCCGAAGGGCCGGCCGGACGCCGTTGTCCGAGCGGCCCTTCGGTGGTGCGTGCCCTGCGCGCCGCGTCAGCAGTCGCGCAGCTCCGGCGACTGGTTGAGCAGCTGCCCGCGCGGCGAGGTGAACTTGCGGTAGGTCTCCGAGTCGACCTCGGAGAGCGGGAAGGCCGCGATCCGGTGGCAGTTCTGGAAGGCGAACTTGACGCCGTGGTGGCGCTCCAGCGCGCCCCGCATCGAGTCCGAGGCGAGGGCCCGCAGGAGCTGGCCGCGGGCCTGCTCGTCCGGCGGCGGCGTGGTGTTGTCCGCGAACTGGGTGGACCCCGTGGACGACACGACCCCGTGCTTCAGGTCGTCGGCGACCTTGGCGAAGAGGTCCCAGGCGAACGGCAGCGACTGCTTGATGCAGTCCAGGAACTCGGCGTCGGTCACCTCCCCGGCTTCGGCCTTGGCGAGCAGGTCTTCAGAGACGTCAAGGGACATGCGTACTCCTCTCGGTTCGAATCGGTTCATTGTGCTGGCGGCGGTCACCGTCCGCTGTCGGGTAGTCGACGCAGACGAGTCCAGGGGCCCCGAGCGTCCAGAACGGGCCGGTGCGGCGCTAGTGGACGGGGGCGTTCAGGAGGTGCTCGCCGAGGACGTACCCGGGCACGATCTGGTCGGCGAGGTCGACGCCGGCGCGGTCGTTGCCCCAGGCGAGGGCGGCCTTGCGGTGGAACTCGTGGGCCTGGCGGGTGAACTTGGCCCAGTCCTTGCCGCCGGCCACGGCGCGCTCGCGGGCGGCGTCGACGACGGCGAGGTTCTCGGGTTCGAGGTCGGCCACGGGGCCGACGGTGCCGCGTTCGGCGGCCTTGACGTACTTCGAGCGCGAGCACCAGCCCAGGAGGGCGTCGCCCACGTGCTCGCGCAGGAACGCGACGTCGTCCTCGTCGTCGATCTTGTTGCCGATCACGGAGATCCGCACGTCGTAGTCCTCGGCGTAGCCGAGGTACTGCTTGTAGACGCCGACGGAGCGCAGGGTCGGCTCGCACACCAGGAAGGTGTGGTCGAAGCGGGTGAACATCCCGGAGGCGAAGGCCTCGGCGCCGGCGACCATGTCGACCACGACGAACTCGTCGCGCCGGTCGACGAGGTGGTTGAGGAGGAGCTCGACGGCGCCGACCTTGGAGTGGTAGCAGGCGACGCCGAGGTCGTCGTCGACGAAGCCGCCGGTGGCGGCGAAGCGGATGCCGTCGTGCTCGGTGAAGAGGCGTTCGAACAGCGGGCCCGTCTCGTGCACGGTGACCAGGCGCGAGCCGGGGCCGGGCGGCGTGGTCTTGAGCATGAGGTCGGCCGAGGGCACGAGCGGGTTGGTCCCGCGCAGGTGGTCCTTGAGGTCGGCCAGGTGCTCCCCCAGCACCGGGCGCATCGCGGCGGCCTCGGCGTCGAGGCCGAGCGCGGCCGCCAGGTGCTGGTTGATGTCGGCGTCGACGGCCATCACGGGGTGGCCGAGCGCGGCCGCGCGCCGCGCGAACAGCGAGGCCATCGTGGTCTTGCCCGAGCCGCCCTTGCCGACGAAGGCGAGTTTCATGGTTCCGGATCCCCCACCAATTGAAAATGGTTGTTGATTTCAAGAGGAGGGTAGCAAACCGCGAAACCGATTGGCGCTCATATGCAAAGGGGCCCCGCCAGCGGTGCTGGCGGGGCCCCTGGGGCGGGTGCTTCAGATGCCGACCGACTGGCCGGAGGTGACCCCGGCCTCGATCTGGGCCGCGGCCTTGGGCGCGGCGGTCTTCTTGCGCAGGCGCCGTTCGGCGTACACCACGACCTTCGAGAGGGCGTAGGCCAGCACGAAGTAGATGAGCGCGGCGATGACGAGCGCCTGGAGGAAGGAGTTGCCGTAGTCGCGGCCGATGATGTTGGCCGAGTGCAGCAGCTCCGGGTAGGTGATCACGTAGCCGAGCGAGGTGTCCTTGAGGAGGATGACCAGCTGGGCGAGGACCGCCGGGAGCATGTTCCGCAGCACCTGGGGCAGCACGATGAGGCGCTGCACCTGGCCGTGGCTGAGGCCGACCGCGTACCCGGCCATGGCCTGGCCCGGCGGGAGGGCCGCGACGCCGGCGCGGAGGATCTCGGCGAGGATCGCGCCGTTGTAGATGCCCAGGCCCAGCACCAGGAACGTGAGGCGGCGGGCGTCGCCGCTCCAGCCGAGGGTGTCGGCGGTGAAGCCGAAGTACCCGTCGATGGTGAAGGAGATCCAGATGAGCAGCACCAGCGGCAGCGAGCGGAAGAACTGCACGTACACGGTGGAGGCCGCCCGGGTGGGCAGGAACCGCGAGATGCGCCCGAAGCCGATGACGACGCCGAGGACGATCGCCAGGAGCGAGCCGAGCGCGAAGGCGAGCAGGGTGTCGAGGATCGCGGGGATCCAGGTGGTCTCGACGACGAGCGCGTCGAGGGGGTTGATCCACCGGGACGCCTCGAAGAAGTTGTTCGAAGCGAGTCCGGCTGCGGCCCAAGCGAGGAGGCCGACGATGACGACGCCGGAGACGACCGACGCGATCAGCGAGCGCTGCCTGCCCTTGGGGCCGAGCGCGTCGAACAGGACCGTGCTCTCGTTCTGTCTGGTCATGAGTCACCCGCCTTCATCGGACGAACGCGGCGCGCCGCTCGGCGAGCCGGACGAGGTAGCTGAGGACGAACGCGATCAGCAGGTAGCTGACGGTCACGCCGATGACGACGCCCCACAGGTCGAACCGGGACTGGTCGTCCTCGATGAGCCGGCGGGACATGGCGGTGAGCTCGGTGACGCCGACCGCGAGCACCAGCGCGCTGTTCTTGACCAGGGCGATCAGGAGCGAGCCGAGCGGCGGGATGACGGCCCGGAACGCCTGCGGGAGGATCACGTTCGCGAGCGACTGCCCGAAGGTGAGGCCGATCGAGCGGGCCGCCTCGGCCTGCCCGAGGGGGATCGAGTTGATGCCGCTGCGCAGCGTCTCGCCCACGAACGCGCCGGTGTACATGCCGAGGCCGATGAGGCCGACGCCCCAGCTGGTGGTCTCGATGCCGATCGACGGCAGGCCGAAGTACATGACGAACAGGACCGCCAGCAGCGGCACGTTGCGGAACAGCTGCGTGTAGGCGTTCGCGGCCCAGCGGGCGGGGGCGGCGGGGCTGACGTGCATGACCACCAGGACCATGCCGATCGCCAGGGCGATCGCGTAACTGGCGAGCGTCACCACGACGGTGACGCGGGCGCCCTCCAGCAGGGCTTCGGCCATCAGGTCGAAATTGTCGAACAAGCGGACTCCTCCATAAGGCGGGCGGCGGCGGCCGTCTGCACGGCCGCCGCCGCTTCACCGAACGGTCGCGGACCTAGTAGCGGTTGGGGGCCGGAAGGGTCTCGGGCAGCGGCATGCCGGCGGCGCCGAAGGTCAGGTCGAACGCCTTCTCCCAGTCGCCGTTCGTCAGGATCTCGTCGATCATGTCGTTGACGAAGTTGCGGGCGTCGGTCTCGCCGAGCGGCATCGCGATGCCGTAGGGCTCGTCGGTGAAGATGTTCGACGAGTCCAGGACCCGGAAGGCGTCCGGCTTGTCGACGGTGAAGCCGTAGAGGATGGTCTCGTCGGTGCTCACCGCGTCGGTCTGGCCGTTCTCCAGGGCCTGGGCGCAGGCGGCGTAGTCGGCCAGCGGCGTGATCTCGGCCTCGGGGTTCTCGGCCTCGAGGTTCGCGATCGAGCCGGAGCCCTCGGCGATGCAGACGCGCTTGCCGGCCAGGTCGGCCACCGAGTTGATGTCGGTGTTGTCGGCGGCGACCATGACGTTCTGGCCGGTCTGGAAGTACGGGCCGGCGAAGTCGAACTGGGTCAGGCGCTCGGGGTACATCGAGTAGGACGCGATGACCACGTCGACCGTGCCGTCGTTGATGTACGTCTCGCGGTTCTGCGAGGTGGTCTCGACGAAGCGGAGGTTGCCCTCCTCGCCCTCGGTGACCTCGCCGAAGATGTAGGTGGCGAGCAGGCGGGCCATCTCGGCGTCGAAGCCCTCGACCTCGCCGGTCGCGGTGTTCATCTGGCCGATCAGCGGCTGGTCGTACTTGACGCCGACGGTGATGTAGCCCTTCTCCTGGATGTCCTGGATGAGGCCGGCGGGGATCTCGGAGGCCTGCTCGAGCGAGTAGGACCCGACGGACTCCTCCAGGGACTCCTGCTCCTCGGCGTCCTGGCTGGCCTCGCCGGAACACGCGGCCAGGGACATCAGGCCGGCCGCGGCGATCGCGGCGGCGGCCTTGCGGAATGCGCGCATAGCTGTTTCCTTCCTTATGGGTGGGGTCGGCAATGTGGTGCTGGGTGGTCTCAGTGCGTCATGACCTTGGACAGGAAGTCCTGGGCGCGCTCGGTCTGCGGGTCGTCGAAGAACCGGTCCGGCGGGGCGACCTCGACGATCTGCCCGTCGGCCATGAAGACGACCCGGTTGGCGGCGCGGCGGGCGAAGCCCATCTCGTGGGTCACCACGACCATGGTCATGCCCTCGCGGGCGAGGTCCTGCATGACGTCCAGGACCTCGTTGATCATCTCGGGGTCGAGCGCGGAGGTCGGCTCGTCGAACATCATGAGCTTGGGGTCCATGGCCAGGCCGCGGGCGATCGCCACGCGCTGCTGCTGGCCGCCGGAGAGCTGCGACGGGAAGGCGTCGGCCTTGCCGGACAGGCCCACGCGCTCCAGGAGCTGGCGGGCGCGCTCCTCGGCCTTGGCCTTGGGGGTACGGCGCACCTTGATCGGTCCGAGCGTGATGTTCTGGAGGACCGTGAGGTGCGCGAAGAGGTTGAAGTGCTGGAAGACCATGCCGACGTCGGCGCGCAGGTTCGCGAGCGCGCGGCCCTCGGCGGGGAGCGGCTTCCCGTTCACGGTGATGGTGCCGGAGTCGACGGTCTCGAGTCGGTTGATGGTCCGGCACAGCGTCGACTTGCCGGAACCGGAGGGTCCGATGAGGACCACGACCTCGCCGTCGTCCACGGTCAGGTCGATGTCCTTGAGCGCGTGGAGGTCTCCGAAGTGCTTGTTCACTCCGGCGATGGTGACCATCGGAGCCTTCGGCGTTGCTTCCATTCGTATCCCTGTGGTCGTGTGGAACCCTCGACTGGCGCGGGGCGAGCGGATTGGGCTTTAAATACCTTAGGAATAGTAGTGTGACAGCTCACGCGCGGTCACCGGGGCGGCCGACGGCAGCAACTAGTCGGCAATTAAGTAACGGCATCATAAAGAACGACCTGCGCATAACGGGCCTGAAGCACCGCTGGAACCACGGTGACGCATCCGTCGTCCGGTGGCCGCCCGGACGCGTTGCGGTCTAGGGTCGAAGGATGACCGCACCAGTGGGGACCGCGGGCGCAGACGCCCCCGGCATCAGTGTCATCGAAGGCATCACTGTAGAGAAGCGCGGCCTCATGGACTACCAGGAGGCGTGGGACTACCAGCGGGAGCTCCAGCAGCGGCGGATCGACGACGAGATCGGCGACACCGTGCTGCTGCTCCAGCACCCGAGCGTGTACACCGCGGGACGGCGCACCGAGACGTGGGCGCTGCCGCAGGACGGCACCCCGGTCGTCACGGTCGACCGCGGCGGCCAGATCACCTGGCACGGTCCCGGCCAGATCGTGGGCTACCCGATCATGAAGATGCGGAACAAGGTCGACGTCGTCGGCTACGTGCGGCGGGTCGAGGACATGATCTCGGCGGTGTGCCACGAGCTGGGCGTGACCTCGGCGCGCGGGCGCCTGCACGACCGTACGGGCGTGTGGCTGCCGGCGGACGACAAGGGGCCGGAGCGGAAGATCTGCGCGATCGGCGTGCGGGTCCGCTGGGCGACGACGATGCACGGGTTCGCGCTCAACTGCAACCCGGACATGTCCTACTGGGACCGGATCGCGCCGTGCGCGATCACGGACGCGGACGTCACGAGCCTCTCGCAGGAGCTGGGCCGCGACGTCACGGTCGAGGAGGTCCTGCCGGTCGTGGAGAAGCACCTCGGGCTGCTGCTCGAGCGCGACTAGGGGAACGTGAGAGGACGGGCGCGGCGCGGGCCGCGCCCGTCCTCGCGTCTGCGTGGTCTAGGCGCAGTCGGGGTCCGCGGGGGCCTGCTCGGCGGTGAGCTCGGGGTCTTCGCCGGTCATGACGGCGAGGAGGTTGCGCCAGGCGTCGGACTCGGGGTAGAAGACCTCGGAGTGGGAGTGGACGCCTTCGACGGGCTTCCCGGCGATGCCGAGGTCGTGGAGGCTGAGGCCGGTGTCGTCGACGGCGCCGGGGGCGTCGGAGAGGTTCCCGGTGGCGAGGCGGCGCATCCCGGGGAAGTCGTCGGGGTCGGCGCCGTGGCCCAGGAGCGGCACGTACGGCAGGCCCTGGACGTACGAGATGGGATCGCCGGGGGCGGTCATGGAGTAGCGCGGGCGGCACGGCTCGGTGTAGTCGGCGGGGGCGTAGACGTCGCTGCCCATGCCAGCGGAGGCGATGTGGAGGATGCGGTCGGCTTCGAGGTCGTAGGTCTCGGCCGTGCCGACGACCGCGCCGCCGTAGGAGTGCCCGGCGAGCGTGATGGCCACGCCGTCGCCGAGCTGCGCGCGCAGGTCGAGGGTGAAGGCGGCGAGGCTCCGGGCGGCGACCTGGGACCAGGACGCCCACGCCTCCTGGATCCAGCCGGAGGGCCAGGAGGCCGCGGCCCAGACGACGACGGCGAGGCCGTCCCCGGCGGCGTCGACGAAGGACTGGGCGCGGTCGTGGTAGATCTCGAAGTTCTGGCTGGTGAGGAACGCGGAGCCGCCGGGGACGATGACGGCGACGTTCCGGGCGGTGTCGAGGTCGCCGACGACCTCGATCCAGGAGCCGCCGCCGGCGTTGCTGTACGGGTCGAGGTGGAGGAACTCGCGGCCGGAGCCGACGAGGTCCTCGAGTTCGGCGCGGGCGGGCCGGGCGGTGTCGCCGGTCCAGGGCCGCTCGGGGCCGGCGTACGCGGTGGAGGCGGTGGCGGCGGCGGTGAGGACCAGGCGGTTCGCGGCGGTGCGGGCCTCGAACGGCGCGCCGGGCATGCCGCCGATGACGGTCGGGTAGAGGACCGAGAGCCACGCGGTCCGCTCGGGGCCGAGGCCGGCGAAGAACTCGCCGACCGCGACCGGGTCGAGGCCGCCGTCGGCCGCGGCGAGGGCGGCCAGGGCGGCGCCGAGTTCGCCGGAGTCGGCGGTGGGGACGGCCGCGACGAGGCGGGCGGCGGCGGCGGGGTCGGCCAGCGCGGCGTCGAGCGCGGCGGCGGGGTCGTCGCCGGTGACGGGCGCGGCGGCGCGCAGGGCGGCGAGTTCGGTGCCGGGGTCGGCGGCGAGCACGGGGACGGCGCGGAGCTGCTCGGCCTCGGCTTCGCCGAGGCGCGCGAGCCCGGCGAGGTAGACGAGCGCGACGGCGGCGACGGCCGTCAGGGCCGCCGCACGCCACCACCGCTTGATCACCGGGCCAGCGTAGCCGAGCCGGGATGCGCGCGGCGGGCGTGCGGGCGCGCTAGGCGGCGGTGGCGGTGAAGCGGCTGCCGTTGGCGGTGAGGGTGAGCGGGAGGCCGAAGGCCTTGGAGAGGGTCTCGGAGGTGAGGGCCTCGGCGATCGGGCCGGCGGCGATGACGCCGCCGCCGGAGAGGACCAGGGCGTGGGTGAAGCCCGGCGGGATCTCCTCGACGTGGTGGGTGACGAGGACGAGGGCCGGGGCGGCCTCGTCGCGGGCGAGGCCGGCGAGGGTGGCGACGAGCGCTTCGCGGGCGCCGAGGTCGAGGCCGGCGGCGGGCTCGTCGAGGAGCAGGAGCTCGGGGTCGGTCATGAGCGCGCGAGCGATGAGGACGCGCTTGCGCTCGCCTTCGGAGAGGGTGCCGAAGCGGCGGTCGGTGAGCTGGGCGACGCCGAGCCAGCGCATGAGGGAGGCGGCGCGCTCGTCGTCCTGCGGGTCGTACTCCTCGCGCCAGCGGCCCATCATGCCCCAGGCGGCGGTGCGGACGACGTCGAAGGCCTTCTCGTCGTTGGGGATCGCGTCGGCGACCTGGGTGGTGGTGAGGCCGATGCGGGGGCGCAGCTCGAACACGTCGACGCGGCCGAGGCGCTCGCCGAGGATCTCGACGACGCCGGAGGTGGGGTGGTTGCGGGCGGCCGCCAGGTTGAGCAGCGTCGTCTTCCCCGCCCCGTTGGGGCCGAGGACGACCCACCGCTGGTCGGCGTCGACGTGCCAGTCGACGCCGTCGAGGAGCTGGTTGCCGCCGCGTCGCACGGTGACGCCGGACAGGTCGAGGACGCGTTCAGACTGAGCCACGCGTCAATGAAACCACGCGGCCTGAACGATCGGTCGGGGGCGGGCCGCGGGGCGGGAGTAGGACACACGGGCGAGCCCCGGGCCGCGCGGCGTCGGCCGCGGCCCGCTGCGGCTCGGCCCCGGGCGGCGCGCGGGGCGGGCATGGCGCGAGGTCGCCGCACCGGCCGCCGGGATGCAGCGGGCGGGCCGGCGACGGCGACGTGGAGGCCGCCCTGCTGCCGCGCGGGCCCGGCGCGGGCATGGCGCGAGGTCGCCGCACCGGGCGCCGGGATGCAGCGGGCGGGCCGGTGGCAGCAGGCCCGGCTGCCGCGCGGGCCCGGGGCGGGCCGGCGGTGCAACTGGGCGGGCGCGGTTGGCGTCTCACAAGTAACGTCTCACTAGTACCGCCGCTCGCGCGGCCCGACCGGTGCCCGACACCGCAGACTGGAAACGAGTACATGCCCCCCATCATCGAGATACAGGGGCTGCGGAAGACCTATCGCAGGAGCTTCCGCCAGCCGCACAACGCGTTGGACGGCCTCGACCTCGAGGTCGCCGCGGGCCAGGTGCACGGGTTCCTGGGCCCCAACGGGTCCGGCAAGACGACGACGCTGCGGGCCCTCCTCGGGCTCATCCGCGTCGACGGCGGGACCATGCGGATCTTCGGCGAGGAGGTGCCGCAGCGCCTGCCGCAGGTCGTGTCGCGCATCGGCGCGGTCGTGGAGTCCCCGCAGTTCTTCAAGCACTTCTCGGGGCGCCTGACGCTCCAGCTGCTGGCTGAGAGCGCCGGCGTGCCCAAGGACCGCGTGGAGGCGGTCCTGGAGCAGGTGGGCCTGCGGGACGCCGCGAAGGCGTCCGTGAAGGGCTACTCGCTGGGCATGCGCCAGCGCCTTGCGGTCGCGCAGGCGCTGCTGAAGCAGCCGCAGCTGCTGATCCTGGACGAGCCCGCGAACGGCCTCGACCCGGCGGGCATCCACCACATGCGCGAGCTCCTCCAATGGCTCGCGCACGAGCAGGGCGTCACGGTCGTCGTGTCCTCGCACCTGCTGTCCGAGGTGCAGCAGCTGTGCGACTCGATGACGATCGTGTCGCGGGGCCGGCGCATCGTCGACGGCTCGGTGGCCGAGATCATCGCCGGGCACTCGGGGGCGTCGCTGAGCGTGCGCTTCCCCGACGCCGCGTCGCTTCCCGAAGCGGCCGAGGCGCTCACGGCGGCGAAGCCGACCGTCGGCGCGGTCGTGGAACGCGACCGGCTCGTCGTCACCGGCGCGCCGGAGGCGGCGTGGGTGACGCAGACGCTGGCCGAGGCGGGGATCTACCTGTCGGAGCTGGTGACGCAGACGAAGAACCTGGAATCGGTGTTCCTGGAGCTGACGGGCACGGCCCCGGCGCCCGGGCAGACGGTCCAGATCGGGCAGTCGGTGGCGGTGCCGGAGACGGCCGCGCCGATCGAGGTGCCGGTCACGGTCGCGAACGAGGCCGAGGAGGCGCAGCGGTGAACCTGTTCAAAGCGGAGCTGCGGCGCATCGTGCGCCGGCGCCTGTCGCTCATCTTCGGCATCCTCGCGCTCGCGGGCGTGGTGGTCCTGTCGGGGTTCATCTGGGCGATCTCCAGCCAGGGGCCGAGCGAGGCCGAGCTGGCCGAGGCGCAGGAGATGGCCGACGACTGGAACATGGAGAACCCGGACTACGTCGACTGCATCGGGGAGGAGGACTACTTCGAGGACAACGAGTTCTACGAGTGGGCCCTGACCGACCCGGAGTACGAGGAGCTGAGCCACCAGGAGCGCTGCGAGGCGTACGTGGGCGGTTCGCGGGCCTCGGACTACGTGTGGACGTACACGTTCGACTTCGAGTCCGAGGGCCCCTCGATGCTGCTCGGGGTCGTGATCGTCGCCGGGCTCATCATGATGATGCTGGCGTCCTCGGCGATCGGCGCGGAGTGGTCGAGCGGCGGCATGTCGAACCTGATGGTGTGGCACCCCAACCGGATGCAGGTGTGGGGCGCGAAGCTCGGCGCGGCGCTCGCGCTGTGCGCGGTCGCGATGATCGCGCTGGCGGCGCTCGCGTTCGGGCTGCTGTTCCTGACGGCCGCGGTGCGCGGCGAGGTCGGCACCCTCGACGGGCCGTGGTGGGAGGAGACCCTGGAGGTCCTGCTGCGCACGGGCGTGCTGGCGCTGGGGATGACGACGCTGGGCGCGTCCCTGGCGATGCTCGGCCGCCACACGGCGATCGCGGGCGGCGTCATCGCGGGCTACCTCATCATCGGCGACCTGATCGTGCAGATGGCGTCGATGGCGATGCCGATGCCGTTCCCCGAGCGGCTCTCGCTGTACACGTGGGTCATCGCGTGGATCTCCGGCCGCATCGAGCTGACCGACTGGAGCGACATGGGCATGAACCCGGACGTCATGGTGATCACCTGGGGCGACGCCGGCCTGCTCCTCGGCGGCATCGTGCTCCTGTTCGGCGCCTTGGCGACCTGGTCGTTCCACCGCAGGGACGCCGCTTAGCGCGGCCCCAGAGCGACACGTTCGACGCCGCCCCCGCCGCATCGCGGCGGGGGCGGCGTTCCGCGTTCAGAGGCCCCGCCGAAGAGGCGCTAGTCGAAGAGGCTCTCGCGCACCGCGTCGAGGCCGTGGAGGATCGCGCCGCGCATGATGGGCTCCTCGATGACCGTGCCGGCGACGACGCTCGGGTTGACCGGGGCGAGCTGGGAGGTCTGGGCCGCGACGCGGCCGGCGAGCTCCAGTCCCCCGGCGTAGCCCACCGGGCCGCCCAGGACGACGACCGTGGGGTCCAGGAGCACGCACACCGCGACGATGCCGAGGGCGATCCCGCGCGCGATCTCGTCCAGGCACCCCGCGCCGGCCTCGCCGGCCGCGAGCGCCGCCGTCAGCACCTCTTCGGGCTCGGTGGCCTCGAAGCCGTGCTTCGCGCCGATGTCGAGCACCGCGTCCCCGCCGATGACGCGCTGGTACGAGCCCTTCGACAGGCGCGTCACGACGCCGCCGGTCGGCAGGTCGCCGCCCGGCACCGGGAGGAAGCCGATCTCCCCGGCCGCACCCGAGGCGCCCCGGTAGAGCTGCCCGTTGAGGATGACGCCGAGGCCGAGGCCGCCGCCGAACCAGGCGTACACGAAGTCCGCGGCGCCGCCCGCGCCGCCGGAGCGCTGCTCGGCGAGCGTGGCCAGGTTGACGTCGTTCTCGATGGCGACCGCGGGCGCGAACTCCTCGTTCAGGGCCGTGCGCAGGCCGCGGTGCCAGGCCGGGAGGTTCCAGGAGAAGCCGATGTCGCCGCTGGCGGGGTCGATGACGCCGGGCGTGCCGAGGGTGATCCGCTGGACCTTCGCCATCTCGATGCCGGCGTCGGCCACGGAGTCGGTGACGACGCGCCGCACCACCGCGACCGGGTCCGTCGAGCCCTCCACGTCGATCTCGGCGCGGCCGACGATGCGGCCGGTGAAGTCCGCGCAGGCGCCCTTCGTGGTCACGGGCCCGACCTCGACGCCGACGACGTACGTGAACGTGGGCACGGCCGCGTACAGCGACGCGTTGGGGCCGCGCCCGCCCGACTTCGACCCGACGACCTCGACCAGGCCGCGGGTCTGGAGGCGCTCCATCATCTGCGAGGCGGTGACCTTGGACATCGAGGTCCGCTCGGCGAGCTGGGCGCGGGTCTGGGGCCCGTCTTCAAGCAGGAGCTTCAGCGCGGCCTGGTCGTTGAGGACGCGCAGCAGCTTGGGCACCCCGGGGGTGTGGCTCTTCGGCATTCGTACTTCCTTCTCCTCCGAGCCCACATTATCCACGGGGTCCCCACCCGCCACCGGCGCGTGTGAGCGGTCAATCCCCGTCGGTCTCCACGAGCCCGCGGATCTGCCGCAGCGAGACCGACAGGACGGCGAGCTTCTCGTCGGAGCGCTCGGCCTCCTCGGTCGCCTCGTGGATCCGCGCGATCTCGGCGGCGTTGCGCTCGGCCCACGAGTCGACGGCCTCAGCCGGGTCGGTGCCCGGTTTCGCTTGCAGCACACTGGAGGTCAGGCCGTGCATGGCGCCGTACAGGTCGTAGCGCAGGGCCGACCGGGCGAGGGTCTGCCAGCGGTTCGTGCGCGGCAGGGCCGAGATCTGGTTGAGGATCTCGTCCAGGTGCACCCGCGCGGCGATCCCGTAGTAGACCTTCGCGGTCGTCTCCAGGTCGGTCTCCAGCAGCCGCGCGCACTCCACGACGTCGACCAGGCCGAACCCGAAGATGGGCGCGGAGGCGTCGCGGGCGATCTCGGCGGGCATGCCCTGGTCCTCGAGCTGGTCCACGAACTCCTCGAACCCGACGGCCTCGGAGTCGGTGAGCAGCACCGGGAGCATCGGCTGGAGCACCGCCAGGCCCGGGCGCAGCCGCTCGGTCTCGGCGGTGACGTCGAGCTGCCCGCGCCGGTGCTGCACGAGCCAGCGCACGCCGCGGTCGAGGAGTCGCCGGATCACGAGCATGGCCGCGACCTGGGACTCCTGCGGGACCTGGTTGTCGAGGGCCTCGATGCGCCGCCACAGGGCCGGCAGGCCGAAGGCGTCGCGGATGATGACGTACGCGCGGATGACGTCCACGACGTCGGCGCCGGTCTCGTCGGCGATGCGGAACAGGAACGTGGTGCCGCCGCGGTTGACGGCCTCGCCGACGACCGCGGTGGTGACGATCTCGCGGTGGAGCGGGTGCTCGGCCATGAGGTCGGCGTACGGTTCGCGCAGCGGCGCCGGGAAGTACTCGCGCAGCACCGGCGCGGTCCAGTCCTCGGTCGGCAGGTCGGAGTCGAGGACGGCGCGCTTGGCCCAGATCTTCACGTACGAGAGCAGGACCGAGAGCTCGGGCTCGGTGAGGCCGCCGCCCGCGGCGGAGCGCTCCTTGAGCTGCTTGTCGCTGGGCAGGCCCTCGATCTCGCGATCGAGGCCGACGGTCTTCTCCAGGTGCTTCATCAGTCTGATGTGGACGGGGAGCAGGCGCCGGTTGAGGCGGATCGCGTTGGCCAGGGCCATGTTCTGGCCGTAGTTGTCGGCCAGCACCGCGTCGGCGACGGCGTCGGCCATGTCCATGAACAGCTTGTCGCGCCCGGCCGGGTCGCAGCGGCCGGTGAGCGTCGCCGAGCGCAGCAGGATCTTGATGTTGACCTCGTGGTCGGAGGTGTCGACGCCCGCGGAGTTGTCGATGAAGTCGGTGTTCATGCGCCCGCCGAGCCGCTCGGGGCCGCCGGACTGGGCGTACTCGATGCGGCCGAGCTGCGTGAAGCCGAGGTTGCCGCCCTCGCCGACGACGCGGCAGCGCAGGTCCTCGCCGTTGACGCGGACCGGGTCGTTCGACTTGTCGCCCGCGTCGGCGTCGCTCTGCGCGGACGACTTCACGTACGTGCCGATGCCGCCGTTCCACAGCAGGTCGACCGGGGCGGTGAGGATCGCGCGGATGAGCTCGGGCGGGGTGAGGTCCTTGACGTCGGCGTCGATGCCGAGCACGGCCCGCACCTCCTCGGAGACCGGGATCGACTTCGCGGCCCGCTCCCACACGCCGCCGCCCGCGGAGATGAGCGAGCGGTCGTAGTCGGCCCACGTCGAGCGCGGCAGGTCGAACAGGCGGCGCCGCTCCGCGAACGACGCGGAGGCGTCCGGGTCGGGGTCGATGAAGATGTGCATGTGGTTGAACGCGGCCACGAGCCGGATGTGCTCGGAGAGGAGCATGCCGTTGCCGAACACGTCGCCGGACATGTCGCCGATGCCGACGACGGTGAAGTCCTGCGTCTGCGTGTCCAGGCCCTCGGCGCGGAAGTGGCGCTTGACGGACTCCCAGGCGCCGCGCGCGGTGATGCCCATCTTCTTGTGGTCGTAGCCGACCGAGCCGCCGGAGGCGAACGCGTCGCCGAGCCAGAACCCGTACTCGGCGGCGACGGCGTTGGCGACGTCGGAGAACGTCGCGGTGCCCTTGTCGGCGGCGACGACGAGGTACGGGTCGTCGCCGTCGTGGCGGACCACGTTCGGGGGCGGGACGACGGTGTTGTCGGCGTCGCGGTTGTCGGTGATGTCGAGGAGCGCGGAGATGAACTCGCGGTAGCGGGCGACGCCCTCGGCCTGGAACGCGGCCCGGTCGGCGAAGCCGTCCTTCTTGAGCACGAACCCGCCCTTGGCGCCCACCGGCGTGATGACGGTGTTCTTGACCTCCTGGGCCTTGACGAGGCCGAGGATCTCGGTGCGGAAGTCCTCGCGCCGGTCGGACCAGCGCAGGCCCCCGCGCGCGACCTTGCCGTAGCGCATGTGGACGCCCTCGAAGTTCGGGGAGTACACGAACACCTCGAACATGGGGCGGGGCTTGGGCAGGAAGTCGATCGCGCGGGCGTCGAACTTGAACGCCACGTACTCCTTCGGGCGGCCGGAGCGGCCGCGCTGGAAGTACGAGGTGCGCAGCGTGGAGCGGATGAGCGTCAGGAACGCGCGCAGGATGCGGTCGGCGTCGAGGCTGGGGACGGCCGCGAGGCCCTCGGCGAGGGCGTCGTCGATGCGGGCCACGGCCGCC
Source organism: Glycomyces terrestris (assembly GCF_003933745.1). Taxonomy (GTDB): domain Bacteria; phylum Actinomycetota; class Actinomycetes; order Mycobacteriales; family Micromonosporaceae; genus Glycomyces; species Glycomyces terrestris. The sequence continues at coordinate 848,826 of NZ_RSEB01000001.1, forward strand.
TCGCGGTCGGCGCCCACGCGCGGGTCGAAGCGGGCCTCGAAGAGCCGCACCAGGTTCCCGGCGATCTCGGGGTAGGCGCCGAGGGTCGCGGCGATGAAGTCCTGCGAGAACACGAATCCGCACTGGCGCAGGTACTTCGCGAGCGCGCGCAGGACGACGACCTGCCGCCAGGTGAGGCCGGCGTGGATGACGAGCTCGTTGAGCCGGTCGGACTCGGCCTCGCCGGACCAGGCGGCGCGGAACGCGTTCTCGAAGCGGATGCGCAGCTGCGGCACCGACTCGGCGGCCTCGCCGGGCAGTTCGAGTCCGAAGTCGTGCAGGTGGATCGTGCCGTCGGCGCGCTTGATGTGGTACGGGCGCTCCTCGGCGACGCGGACGCCGAGGTCGCGCAGGACCGGGAGCGCCTCGGAGAGGCCCACGGGCTGGTCGAAGGCGTACAGCTTGAAGTGGACGTTCGCGTCGTCGCCGCCGCGGCGGAACAGCTGGAGCTCCATGTCGCCGGGTTCGCGGAGCAGTTCGAGCTTCGCGATGTCCTTGGCGGCGTCGATGGGCGTGTGCTCGGCCTTGTACGCGGGCGGGTACGCGTTCGTGTACGTCTTGTAGAGGGTGCGGGCCTGGCCCTCGCCGACGTGGTGGTCGAGCTGGAGGGCGAGGTCGGCGTCCCAGGAGCGGGTGGCGTCGGCGAGCTCGGCCTGGATGGACTCGACGTCGACCGGCGGGTGGTCGGCGAACGGGTCGATGCGCACCACGAAGTGGAGGCGGGCGAGCACGGACTCGGTGACGCGCGCGTCGTAGTCGACGGCCTTGCCGTGGAGGCGGCGGCGCAGGATCGACTCGATCTTGATCCGGTTCTCGGTGTTGTACCGGTCCCGGGGCAGGTAGACGAGGCAGGAGTAGAAGCGGCCGTACACGTCGCGGCGCGCGAACAGGCGCAGGCGGCGGCGTCCGGCCAGGCGCAGCACGCCCATCGCGGTGGAGTACAGGTCGTCGGTGCGGGCCTGGAACAGCTCGTCGCGCGGGTAGGTCTCGAGGGCGGTGACGAGGTCCTTCCCGGAGTGGGAGGACAGGGTCACGCCCGAGCGTTCGAGCACGTCGGCGACCTTGCGTTTGACGACGGGCAGGTCGGTGACGCTGGAGAGGTAGGCCGCGGAGGTGAACAGGCCGAGGAAGCGCAGCTCGCCGTCGGGTTCGCCGGCCTCGTTGAACGTCTTCACGCCGATGTAGTCCATGAAGGACGTGCGGTGGACGGTGGAGCGCGCGTTCGACTTGGTGATGACCAGGAGCCGCTTGGTGCCGATCTGGGAGCGGGCGTCGGCGTTGAACGTCGTCAGCGGCCGCGGCGCGGCGGGGGCCTTGCGCAGCAGACCCAGGCCGGTCTCGGCGAGCGGCGTGAGCGCCTGGGCGTCGCCCTCGCCGGTCAGCCGGTACTGGCGGAAGCCGAGGAACGTGAACTTGTCGTCGGCGAGCCAGCGCAGGAGCTCGACGGTGTCGTCGATGTCCTTGGGCGGCACGGGGAGCGGGATGGTGCCCTCGGCGCCGGAGGCGGCGCGGTCGAGGTCCTCGGCGATCTCGAGGGCCTTGCCGCGCATGGCCTGCCAGTCGGCGACGCAGGCGGCGACGTCGGCGAGGACGACCTCGATCTCGGCTTCGAGGCGCCGCACGTCCTCGGCGTCGGCGAGGCGCTGGACCTCGATGTGCATCCAGGACTCGGCGCGGCCGCCGGGGGCGGGGGCCTCCTGGAGGGTCCCGTCCTCGTCGCGGCGGACCGGGACGATCGGGTGGACGAACACGGCGATGTCGATGCCGTGCCGGTTGAACAGGCCCGTGAGCGAGTCGACCAGGAACGGGGAGTCGTCGCAGACGAGGTCGACGCGCGTGGAGGAGGCGGCGTCGGGGCCCTCGGCGTCGTCGGGGCAGTCGATCTCCAGGCAGACCTGGCCCGGGGCGCGGGTCTCGGCCATGCGGCGGTGATGGGCGGTGGTCTCGAGCAGCTGCTGCGCGGAGCGGCCGACGAGGTCGTCGTCGGACACCAGGCTCCAGTACAGCTCGACCAGCCGGGCCAGGGATTCGTCGGATCCGGCCAGTCGGGCCGCCTCGGTCAGCAGTTCCTCCCGGTCGGGGAGGGTCTCGCGGAACTCTTCGTCTCCGATGAACGCCAACACGTCTCGATACTCCAGTCCGAATCACGTTCGACCCACATCATTGTGAGTCGTTTCCAGGCTAGATCCTAGGGTTCGCAGACGACGGCGGGGTTACACCAGAGTTGCCGACGCGACCGGAGTGACCGCCGTCTCCGCACCGGCCGTACCCCAGGCGGTGCCACGCTGGCGGTAGAGTGACGTCAAGGAAACACCCCACAACAGAAGGCACCGCCATGTACCTCGCCATCGCCCTCGTGATCGTCGCCGCGGCCGTCCTCGGCTGGTGGCTGTGGCGCAGCAACGCGCGCAAGCAGGAGGAGGAGCGGCGCGCCGCCGCGCCCGGCCCGGTCGACCCGTTCGCCGACGCCGACACCGACGTCCTCCGCGGCGACCCCCGCCGCCTCAAGGCCGCCGACCTGGTGGAGCTGTACGGCAAGACGCTCGCCGTGCGCGGCAGCCTGCGCCTCTCCGAAGGCGACTACCACTGGTCCGAGCACTTCCTCGACACCGGGACCGGCGTGCGCCGGTGGCTGTCGGTCGAGGCCGACCCCGACCTCGAGGTCGTCCTGTGGGAGGAGGTCGCCGGCTCCGACCTCCAGCCGGGCCCGCGCGAGCTGAGCCACGAGGGCGTCTCGTACCGCTCCGACGAGAAGGGCACCGCCCGCTACACCTCCGAGGCCACCACCGGGCTCGCCCCGACCGGCACCGTGAAGTACCACGACTACGCCGGCCCCGACGGCCAGAAGCTCTCCTTCGAGCGCTTCGGCGAGGACGGCAAGTGGGAGTTGGCGAAGGGCCTTACCCTGGACCGCAACCAGATCACCATCTACCACCAGAGCGAGGCCTGACCCCCCTGGCCCGCCCGATCCCCCGGAGCCCATCCTGATAGCGCACATCGAGGTGCCGTTCGCCGACGTCTCGGCCGCCTCGCTCACCTTCCGCCCCGACGCGCCCCCGATGCCGGTCCTCGACCGCATGGACCGCGACGCCGGGCCCCTGCGGCTGTCCCTGCGCCTCCTCGGCGCCAGCCACCAGGCCGTGGTCGCCACCCCCGACGGGTTCATCGCCGAGACCCTCGCCTACCGCACGAACCTCGGCCCCGACCTGCCCGAGACGTTCAGCCAGCGCGTCGGTGCCTGGCGGCACCGCTACGAGTGCACCGTCGAAACGCTCCCGGTCCCCGAGCTGCGCCGGCGCGTGCGGGCCCTGCGCGACCGGGCCGTGCAGCGCACCGCCGAGCCCGACCTCCTCGTCGGCCTGTTCGGCGGCGACCCCGACGCGCTCACGGCCCTGGAGGTCACCGGCACCGACCCCCTGTCGTGGCGGACGGTCCACACCTACCCGCAGTACGGCGAGGTCGTGACCACCAGCAGTCGCGTCGAACCCGTAAGCTGACCCGAACCCCGAGAGACCACCGAGGACCGCCGATGACCAACGGACAGCAGCAGCACCCCCCGACCCCCGCGTCACGCGGCATGAACTGGAAGCACTGGACGGCGATCATCGTCGTGCTGGCGCTGTGTTGCGGCGGGGTGTTCCTGATGAACTCCAACTTCAACAACCCCACCGGCACGATCCGCGACCACTACGACCGGGCCGCGCACCTCGACGAGGGCGGCGGCCGGGCGTACACCTCGAGCCTGTCGCCCGCGACCGTGGCCGACCAGATCGACGACGACGCCGAGGCGCGCGAGGAGCGCTCGAACGGCGGCGTCTACTACCTCCAGTACTCCAAGCACATCGTGGCCGTCTCCCCCTACCAGGGCGGGTCGAAGATCCTCCTGCACGACTACCGGTCCGGCTACAACCACTACTCGTCGGTGTTCATCCTGTGGGGCTGGTCCTCCTCGCCCCCGTCGCCGTTCCGGGGCGGCGGCCCCGGCTCCGGCAAGTGACCCCCGCCGCCCGACCCGCAGACCCGAAGCCCAGCCAGAACTCTGAAAGGCACAGCCTCCAATGATCGAAGAGCTCAGCCGCGACGTCCTCGACCCCCTCATCGGCGCCGTCGCGTACAGCGTCGTGGGCATCGTCCTCATGGTGCTCGGCTACCTCGTCACCGACTGGCTCACCCCCGGGAAGCTCGGCGAGCTGATCTGGACTCAACGGAACAAGAACGCGGCGATCCTGCTGACCTCCAACGTCATCGGCGTCGGCCTGATCGTCGTCGGCGCGATCTGGGCCTCCGAGGGCGGCGTCGTCCGCGGCGTGGTCTCCACGTTCGTGTACGGCGTGATCGGCCTGGGCGCCATGGCGGTCGCGTTCCTCATCCTCGACCTGCTCACCCCCGGGAAGCTCGGCGACATCCTCACCGAGGACGAGCTCCAGCCCGCGGTGTGGGTCAACGCCTCGATGCACGTCGCCCTCGGCGGCGTCATCGCCATGGCGCTGTCGTAAGCCGGCGGTCGTGACGGCCGACGCCGCCCCTCAGACGACGTTGAGCGCGCGCCGGGTCCGCCTGGCGCGCTTCGGCCTGCTCGCCACCGCGTTCGCGGTCTCGGCGTGCGGCCTCGTGTACGAGCTGGCGCTCATCACCCTGGGCGCCTACCTGGTCGGGAACACCGCGAAGCAGGCGTCGATCGTCCTGGCGATCATGGTGTTCGCGATGGGCCTGGGCGCCCTGGCGGCCAAGCCGCTGCGGCGCTGGCCCGCGCTGGCGTTCGCGGCCGTCGAGCTCGCCCTGGCGCTCCTGGGCGGGTTCAGCGTGATGCTGCTGTACGCGGCGTTCGCGTGGACCGACCTGTACTCGCTGCCGCTGGTCGCGGTCGCGGCCGCCATCGGCCTGCTCATCGGCGCGGAGATCCCGCTGCTCATGGAGCTGCTCCAGCGCATCCGCGAGCAGGCCGCGGGCGCGGCGGTCGCCGACCTGAACGCCGCGGACTACCTGGGCGGGCTCATCGGCGGGCTCGCGTTCCCGTTCGTGCTGCTGCCGTTCTTCGGCCAGATCCAGGGGGCGCTCATCGTCGGCGCGGTGAACGCCGTCGCGGGCGTGCTCCTGGTGTTCGTGCTGTTCCGCCGCGACCTCTCGAAGCTCGCGAGGCAGCTGCTGGCCGTCGTGTCGGCCGCGACCGCGCTCCTGCTCGTGGCCGCGTTCGCGTACACCGCGAAGTTCGAGACCGATGCGCGCCAGGCGCTGTACTCGGCGCCGATCGTGTACACCGAGGACACCCAGTACCAGCAGATCGTCATGACCGAGTCGGCGTCCCCGTTCGGCGAGCAGGACCTGCGCCTGTACCTGAACGGCGACCTCCAGTTCTCCTCAGTGGACGAATACCGGTACCACGAGGCGCTCGTGCACCCGGCCCTGGCCGGCCCGCGCCGGGACGTGCTCGTCCTCGGCGGCGGCGACGGGCTCGCCGTCCGCGAGATCCTCCGCTACGGCGACGTCGAGACGGTGACGCTGGTCGACCTCGACGGCGCCGTCACCGACCTCGCCCGGAACTTCGACGACCTCGTGGCGCTCAACGGCGACGCCCTGGACGACCCGAGGGTCACCGTCGTCAACGAGGACGCGTTCACGTGGCTGCGGCAGCAGACCGGCACCTGGGACGCGATCGTCGTCGACATGCCCGACCCGGACGCCACCGAGACCGCGAAGCTGTACTCGACCGAGTTCTACGCCCTCGCCGGCGACCGCCTGGCCGAGGGCGGCCGCATGGTCGTCCAGGGCGGCTCCCCGTACTTCGCGCCCAAGACGTACTGGACGATCGACGCGACCCTGGAGGACGCCGGCTACGACGCGACCCCCTACTGGGTGTCCGTGCCGTCCTTCGGCGACTGGGGCTACCTGCTCGTGCAGGCCGGCGGCGAGGCCCCCGTCCTCGGCCTCGACGCCGCCGCGGGGCCCTTCCGGTCCCTCACGCCCGAACTCCTCGACGCGGCCCAGGTGTTCCCGCCCGACCGCGCCGACCGCGACATGCCGCCCTCCACGCTCATGCACCCGGTCATCCTCGACCTCGTCGAATCCGAGTGGCAGCACTACTGAGGCGGGACCGCGCTCGCTATCCTGAAGGCGCCCCGCCCCTTCGCCCCTCACAGGAGCCGCGATGCCCTCCGCCGAAGGCCCCGCCGTCATCCGCGTCGGCTACTCCCGCAAGGCGTCCGCGCTCCTGCTCGGCATGGGCGCGGTGCTCGTGGCGTGCGCGGCCGTCTCGGTGTTCACGCCGTTCATCCCCGTGCTCGTCCCCATCGGACTCACCGGCCTGGCGCTGTTCGGCGGCGGCCTGCGCTCGTACTTCCGGCCCCGGTACCTGTACCGGCCCGACACCGGGACCCTCACGGTCTTCATGGCCTTCGGCGCCGGCAAGGAGGGCGCGGCGGGCCCGAAGGGCGAGCGCGTCTGGACCGACGGCCGCCGGATCTACCGCGAACTGCCCGACGGGGAGCGCCACCGCGTCAGCCTCACCGGCACCGACCGCGCCGACGCCGCCCGCCTCATCCGGGCCCTGCCCAGACGGCCCTCCATCACCGAGGGCTGAGACCCGGCCCGGGTAGGATGACGACGCTCATGCCACGAATCATCCCCCCGAGGACGGCACAGTGGAGACTGAGAACACCGGGCGCGGCGCGGACCCGGACGGGCCGCGAGTCCTGACCCGCAGGTCCGTCGCGTCCGCGGCGGCCGTGGCGCTGGCGCTCGCCGCCGCGGTCGCCTCCAAGGCGCTGTCGGACGGCGACCCCGCCGCCGACGCCGACTCGGCCGCGTTCGCCGACTTCTACGCCGACTCCGCGAACGGCGCCGAACCGTCCGCGGAGGAGACGGCGACGGCCGCCGGCGGCGGCGAGGAGAGCGCCGAGGCGTCCACGGCCGCGGCGGAACCGGACGGGGAGTCGCCGTCCGAGACCGGCGAGTCCGAAGCGGCGCAGACGGTTTCGGCGCTGCCGGGCACCGGCGTCTACCGGGCCCGCCAGGAGGCCAGCGGCCTGTGCATGACGTGGGGCGACGAGCCGGGCGGCGACGGGCGCAGCGTCATGGTCCTCGGCGACTGCGGGAGCACCGAACCGGAGCTCACGTGGGTCGAGGACGGCGACCGGTACGCGGTCGAGATGGCGTTCGAGGACTGGACGCCGTGCATGACCGCCGACGACGGGGGCACCGAGGACGGGAAGCTCGTCGGCTTCGACGGCTGCGACGGCCTCGCCGCCCAGACGTGGGAGCTCGTCCCGGTCGGCGACGCCTACCAGCTGCGCACCGCCGCGAGCGGCACGCTGTGCCTGAGCGTCCTCAAGAGCGCGGCGGCCGAGTCCGGCGACGCGGTGGCCCTCCAGGACTGCGACGCCGGCGACGCGAAGCAGCGCTGGACGCTCCTGTAGGGACCGTCCTCACTGCTCCTGGTAGCAGATGAAGTAGTAGATCCGGTCGGTCTCGGGGTTCCACTCCCGCTCCTCCCGGATCGCCGAGTCCGTCCAGTGGTAGTCGAAGTCGACCACCTCGGGGCCGCACGCCTGCCAGGCCGCGTCGTAGTGGTCGGCCTGCGCCGGGTTCGGGTCCTCGGGGTCGGTGACGATGCGGTACACGCGCTTCGCCGCGGCCGCCGAGTCGCAGGCGACGACCACGTAGTGCTCGGCCTCGGTCAGGCACTCCCCCACCTGCGGGGCGCGCTCGGCCTGGTCGTCGCCGGTCACCGGCGCGAACGACGGCGCCACCGAGCCCTCGGCGACGCCGTCCCCGGAGACTCCGCCGCGGTCGCCGAACGCGAGGTACGACAGGGCGCCGCCGATGGCGAGCCCGGCCGCCAGGCCCGCGGCCGCGAAGGCCCGGCCGCGGCCGCGGGCCTGCGGCGTCTTCTCCGGGGCCGCGGCCCGCTCGACCGCCGCGGTGAACGCCGCGGCGAGCTCCCCGCACGTGCGGTAGCGCTGGGCCGGAACGGGGTTCATGGCCTTCGCCGCGATCGCGTCGAACGCCGCCGGCAGGTCGGCGCGGACCGCGGCGATCCGCGGCACCTCGCCGCGGCGCTGCAACTCGGGCACGGCCATGTCGTCGGCCTCGTCGAAGGGCCGCTTCCCGGTGAGGCAGTGGTACAGGACGGCGCCGAGCGAGTACACGTCCCCGGCCCGGCCGAGCGGGCCCTCGGACGAGGACTTGGCGGCGCTGTAGACCTCGGGCGCGGTGTACCGGCGGGTGCCGATCGAGTCCCCGGCGCGGGTGAGGTCCTCGCCCGCGTCGTGCTTCGCGACCCCGAAGTCGCTCAGGTACACGTGGTCGCCGGCGCCGAAGAGGATGTTGGCGGGCTTGACGTCCCGGTGGACGACCCCGCGGTCGTGGGCGAAGTCGAGCGCGGCCGCGACCTGGGCGAGCACCCGCGCGGCCGCGGCGGGCTCGAGCGCGCCGCGCCGCAAGCGCGCCTTCAGGTCCGCTTCGGCGCGCGGCATCGCGAAGTAGAGCAGGCGCTCGTCCTCGCGCGAGGCGGCGACGACGGACATGATGTGCGGGTGCTCGAGGCGGGCCATGAGCTCGATCTCGCGCAGGAACCGCTTGCGGTAGCCGGGGACCGCGGCCAGGTAGCCGGCCATGATCTTGACGGCGACCCGGCGGCCGTGCAGGCCGGTGTCGGCGGCGGCGTAGACCCGGCTCATCGCCGTCGAGCCGAGCGGCTCCGGTTCGAGCCGGTATCCGGGCAGGAGGGTCTGGAGCTGGTCTGCTGCAAGGAAGTCGCAATCGGTGGTGTCGTCCATCGTGCTTCGCTCGGGAGTCCGGGGTGGCGGTCTGCCGCCACCGTCAAGGGTCCCATATCGGGGCCCTTCGCCGCAGACGCCCCGCGAGTGGCCGGGGCCGGGTACGATCCGGCCGTGCACCCCAGTGACGCGCCCGGCCACCGGGTCCAGGTCCGCCGCAGGCCGGTCTTCCCCGCGATCGTCGTCGGCTCGTCCGTCTTCACCGCCGCCGGCGGGGCCGCGCTCGTGTTCGGCCTCGGGAACCCCGGCGGGATCGGGTTCCTCGTCTTCAGCGCGCTCACCGCGCTCATCGGCGTCCTCGAGTTCGCGAAGCCGTACTGCGTGTACGACCCGGCCCGCGGCGAGCTGCGCTTCCCCGACCTGTTCGGCGTCAAGGACCGCGTGCACGGCGCCCCGGCCGGCGAGCACCTCTACTTCGACGGCCGCACCGTGGTGCGCGCCCTTCCGAACGGCGCGCGGATCGCCGTGAAGACCTGGCCGGGCCGGGCCGAGGACGTCGCCCGCATGACCGCGCTCATGCCGCGGCACCCCGGCGCACCGATGAATCCCGGGCGCTGAAGCGGTCTGCACAGGAGGACGACCACCCGAGGAGGGCACCATGACCGCCACGTACACCTTCGACGTCTTCTCCAGCCTCGACGGCTACGGCGCCGCCGGCGGCGACTGGACCGGGTACTGGGGCAAGCAGGGCCCCGAACTCCTCCGGCGCCGCCTCGACCTCTACACCGAGGACCAGCGGCTGGTCCTAGGCGCCAACACGTTCCGGAGCACCGTCGGCCTGTTCGCGGACGAGGACTCGGACGTGGGCGACGCCTGGGCGCAGCGCTTCCGCGAACTCCCGCTCACCGTCGTGTCCTCCACGCTCCGGGACACGCTCGGCTGGCCGGACGCCGAGATCGTCCCCGGCGACGCCGTCGAGACGGTGGCGCGGCTCAAGGAGACCTCGCCGGTGCCGCTGCGCTCGCACGGCAGCCTCTCGCTCAACCGGTCCCTGCTCGCCGCGGGCCTGGTCGACCGCATCCAGATCACGGTCTTCCCCGTCATCACCGGCCGCACCGGCCTCGACCCGGTCCTCAAGGTCCCCGCCGACTTCGACCTCGAACTCCTCGAGGCCCACACCCTCGACGGCCGCACTCAGGAGCTCACCTACCGCCCGACGCTCCACTAGCGACGGAGAACCGGGCCCGGGCGGGTGCGGTGCCCGGGCCCGGGGCCTCCGGACCTACCTGGCGCCCAGCACCGTCTCCTCGCCGACCGCGATCTCCTCGACGAGGTCGACGGTCTCGCGCAGGCGCACCGGCGTCAGGAACAGGGTCGCGACGAACCCGGCGGCCGCGATGCACGCGGAGATGAGGAACAGGTGCCCGGTCGCGTCGCCGTACGAGGCGCGCACGATCGCGGCCACCGGCTCCGGCATCGCGTCCAGGTCGAGACCGGAGCTCGAACCGCCCGCGGCCGCCGCGTCGATCCCGATGGCGGCCAAGCCGTCCCGGATCCTGTCCGCCACCTGGTTCGCGAGCACCGCGCCCAGCACCGAGACGCCGATCGTGCCGCCCAGCGAGCGGAAGAACGTGATCGCGCCCGAGGCCGCGCCGAGCTCGCGCAGCGGCACCGAGTTCTGCACCACGAGCACCAGGTTCTGCATCGACATGCCGACGCCCGTGCCGACCGCGAACATGCCCGCGCCCATGAACACCAGGGACGTCTCGTGGTCGATCGTCGCGAGCATCGCGAACCCGGCCGTCAGGACCAGCGTCCCCGCGATGATGTACGGCTTCACGCTCCCCGACTTCGACACCATGCGGCCCGCGACCGCCGAGGCGACCAGGACGCCGAGCATCATCGGGATCGTCAGCAGGCCCGCCTCCGTCGGCGAGAACCCGCGCGAGACCTGGAAGTACTGGCCGAGGAACACCGAGCCGCCGAACATCGCCATGCCCACCGCGAGGCTCGCGACCGTCGCCAGCGCCGGGTCGCGGCGCTTGAGCACGTGCAGCGGGACCACCGGCTCGCCCACGCGGGTCTCCACGACCGCCGCCGCGACCAGGATCGCGACCGCGCCGCCGGCCATCGCGAGGGTCTGCCAGGAGATCCACGCGAAGTCGTCGCCGACGAACGTGACCCACAGGAGCAGCAGGCTGACGCCGGCCGCGATGAGGACCGCGCCGAGGTAGTCGACCTTCGTGTCGGCCTTGCGGACCTCGTCGAGGTGGAGCGTGCGCGAGAGCATCGCGGAGGCGACCACGGTGATCGGGACGGCGAGGAAGAAGCACCACTGCCAGCCGAGCCAGTCGGCGTCGGTGATCGCGCCGCCCAGGAGCGGGCCGCCGACGGTGGAGACGGCCATGACGCCGCCGAGGTAGCCGTTGTAGCGTCCGCGCTCCTTCGGGCTCACCATCGCGCCGATGACGACCTGCACGAGGACCTGGACGGCGCCCATGCCGAGGCCCTGGACCGCGCGGAGCGCGATGAGCTGCTCGGTGTTCTGCACCAGGCCGCACGCGAGCGAGGCGGCCCCGAAGACGGCGATGGCGATCTGGAGCAGGCGCTTCTTGTCGAACAGGTCGGCGAGCTTGCCCCACACCGGGGTCGAGGCGGTGCTGGCGAGGAGGGTGGCGGTGACGACCCACGTGTACTGGGACTGGCTGCCGCCCAGGTCGCCCACGATCCGCGGGAGGGCGACGGAGACGACGGTCGAGGAGACCATCGCGGCGAACAGGACCATGAGGAGGCCGGAGAGGGCGCGCAGGACCTCCCGGTGGGTCATGGGGGCCTGCGGCGGAGCGTCGGGTGCGGCGGTCAAGTGACGCCTCCTAGTGTGTGCGGAGGAGGCCGCGCAGCGGCGCCGCGGCCTGGTTCGTGGTGGTTTCCGAGCGGGACGCGGGGTTAGTGAACGGCGCGTCTCTTATTTCACGCTAGCATCGAGTGAACGCAGCGTTCACTATTGAGAGGACCGTGGTGACCGAATCCACACCGGGCCGCCGGCGCGGCGACGACCTGGAACGCGCGATCTTCGAGGCCGCGCTCGCCGAGCTCGCCGAGGTCGGCTACGCGAACCTGCGCATGGAGGCCGTCGCGGCCCGCGCCAAGGCGGGCAAGGCGTCCCTGTACAAGCGCTGGCCGGACCGGGCGCGACTGGTCCAGGCCGCGGCGCGGTACAAGGCCACGGAGGTCGAGCCGGAGTTCGAACCGAGCGGGGACCTCCGCGGCGACCTGCGGAAGGTCATGGCGCACATCGCGGCCCAGCAGGCGACGCCGTTCGGCGAGGCGATCCGCGGCTGGATCGGCGAGCTGCGCGGCACTCCGAGCGAGGTGGCCGACGAGCTGCGCACCCGGATCGAGCACCCGCGCATCCGGATCTTCGCGAAGATCTTCGAGGACGGCGTCGCCCGCGGCACGGTGCGGCCCGAGGCGCTGCACCCGCGCGTGGTGAACCTGGCCCCGGCGCTGCTCACGCACCACTTCCTGACGCGGGCCGAGCCAGCGGACGACGCGGCCGTCGACGAGATCCTGGACTTGGTCGTGCTGCCGCTGATCAGCACCGGAGCGGCCTGAGAACCGGGCGGCGGGCCACGCTGGCCGCGCAGTGCCGGGGAAGCGGGACAGTACGTGGTGCCGGGGAGACGGGCGGGCACGCGGTGCTGGGGAGGCGGGCCGAGCGGGGCGACGCCGAGGAAGCGGGCTGGCGCGCGGTGCCGGGGAGGCGGGCCGGCGCGCGGTGCCCGGGAGGCGGACCGAGCGGGGCGACGCCGGGGAGTCAGGCCGGCGCGCGGTGCTGGGGAGGCGAGCCGAACTGCGCGATGCCGGCGGGTCTAGGCGATCGCGGCCGCGGCGGCGCGCAGCGCCGCCAGCTCCTCCGGCGTGGACTCGCGGACGACGGCGGCGATCTCGCAGATGAACGCCCGCCGCTCGGGCGGGTACGCGGCGGCCACCGCCGCGGGGTCCTGGGCCAGCGCCTTGTAGATCTCCTCGCCGTTGGCGTAGAACAGGTCCACGAGCACCAGGCCGCCGTCGCCGCGCCGCATGACGTTCCCGGGGTTCCGGTCGAGCCCGCCCCAGAACGGCACCGAGCGGGCCGCCTCGGCGTCCAGCCGCTCGGCCTCCTCGCGCAGCGCCGCGACCGGGTCCCCGGGTGCGGCGGCGTCCCACCGCACGGTCACGGCCGAGCGCTCCTCCCGCGAGGCGGGCATGAGCGACTCCATGACGGTGACGCGGCCGCCGCCGCGCAGTTCGGCGTCGAAGTCGACGCGCGGAAGCATCGGATGGCCCTTGAGCCGGTCGCACAGCGCGATGAAGACCCCGTAGCCGGGCTCGAACGCGCACACCCGCGCCACGACCCGCCCGTCCGGCGAGCGCCACACGTAGGCCCAGTCGCCGATCCCGCAGACGCCCCAGCCCGCGGCGGCCAGCCGTCCGGCGGCCTCGCGATGGTTCAGGCCCTCGAACTCCTCGAACTCCACGCCGTGGAGCATAGGCGGCGAACCGTGCTGCCCGACAGCCGTTTTCCGGCCGTGGGAAGCGGCGCGGACGGATGTCCGCCGGCCGCGGGGGCTCGTCAGGGTCAGGGGACCGGCTCGGCCTACGCGACCGGGCGCCGTTCGACGATCCGGTTCCGGCCACGGGAAGCGGCGCGGTCGGACGTCCGCCGCGGGCGGCCTGTCGGGCTCAGGGGACCGGCTCGACCTGCGCGACCGGGCGTCGTTCGACGATCCGCAGCAGGCCCGCCAGCGCGAGCGCGAGCCCGGCGAGGACCGACACGAGCTGCATCAGGTTGCCCGCCGCCGACAGCCCATGCGCCAGCGTCGGCCCGGAGAGGACGACCACCACCTGGTAGAGCCCCCAGCCGAACAGGCTCCCCGAGCCCGCCCACGCCAGCACCACCGCCCGCCCGAACGGCAGCCGCCCAGTGGGGCGCTGCATCCCCACCGCGCCGATCGCGGCCGCGAGCGCCATCGCAGCGGCGATCGCGAGGTGGGTCCGCTGCGACACCTCCCATCCCGGCTCGTAGGGACCGAAGGGGCCCGCCTCCCCGAACAGCCAGACCGTGTACCCGACCGCGACGGCCACCGCCGCGCCGGCGCCTCCGCGCACGAGCACGGTCTGCACCTCGCGGGTGGCGCCGTCGTCCGGCGGCGCCGCGCGGAACGCGTGGCTCCAACGCGCTCGCGCGTACGACAGGAACGCGACCGCGAGGAAGACTCCCTGGAGTGCGAACGACGCGCCGACGACCGCGTACACCCACGGCTCGACCAGTCCGCCCTCCAACCTCATCGCCTGCCCTCCGCTGGCCGCCCACACGATGCCGCCCGCGGCCGCTTGGAGCGCGGCGGGGACGAGCAGGCCGGTCCCGACCCACAAGGGGGCGAGCAGCAGCCAAGCGGGCACCCGCATCCCCCAGCGCTGCGTCAGCGCCGCCGCGAGCACCACCACGAGCGCGTCCATGCCGAGCGTGATCGCGTTGGCGTACACGAACTCCTCGCCGGCGGCCGGAGAACCGGCCGGCACGCCGACGAGATTCCCCGAGAGCCACAGGACCTTGAGCACCAGATAGGGCACGGTCGCGGCGACGGCGCCGAGCCCGGCCGCTACGCGCAGCGTCCGCTGCGCCGGAGGCGAATCGATCATCCCGCCATCGTGTCGCCCCGAGAACGCCGCCGCCTCCCTCCCGCGGGGGAGCGCGCTCCCCCGCGGGAGTGGAACCGCCCGGGCCGGAAGTCGTGCGCCGATGTGCCACCGCCGGAGCCGTTCTCGAGAGCGGACCGTGTCCGTAGCGTGCTGGGCGGCGGCGCAGTCGGCTTCACCCTGCCGAAGGCACTGGACTCAGGAGGCCCGAATCGCCCTGCGCCCCAACACCTCCGAGGCCGCGGTGCTCGGGCGCACCGCGCGGGCGTGCATCTGCGGCGGCTGCGCGACGGAGCGCCGGAGGAAGGCGAGCGGCGAAGCTACTGGAGGGCCTCGACGAGGAGGTCGGTGAGGGCCTTCGCGTACTCGCCGTCGGGGTCGTAGTCGGGGTCGAAGACCGTGAGATCCATGCCGGCGCAGCGGTCGTCGGCGGCGCAGGTGGCGACGATCTGACTCAGCTCGCCCAGGGAGATGCCGCCGGGCGCGGGGCCGTCGACGGCGGGCATCACCGACGGGTCGAGGACGTCGGCGTCGACATGGAGCCAGAACGTGGCGACCTCGCCGAGCGAGTCGAGGGCCCACTCGGCGCTGCGGCCGACCCCGCCGGCGCGCAGGGCCGGGACGGTGCGCACCGCGATCCCGGTGGCCTCCAGCTCGACCCGGTGCGGGTCGTCCGAGCGCAGGCCCAGCATCACCAGATGATCGGTGTCCACATAGGGCCGCAAGCCGCCGATGTCGGTCAGGTCCGGCTGGCCGCGGCCGGTCGCCAGCGCGAGCTCCTCCGCGGCGGCGGCGCCGACGTACTGGGAGTTGCCGGGGTGGCGGAAGTCGGAGTGCGCGTCGATGAACACCAGGCCGCGGGGCTTGCGGTCGCGCTCGGTGCGGCGGCGCGCGGCGAGGGCAGGGCCGAGGAGGATCGAGCAGTCGCCGCCGAGGACGAGCGGGAAGCGCCGCTCCTGCCACAGCCGCTCGACCCGGTCGGCGAGGCGCCGCGTGTACTCGGCGATGGCCTTGGCCTGGCCGACGCCGTCGCCGGGGCGCCAGGCGGAGGCGTCGAAGCGCGGCGGGGTGAGGCACCCGGCGTCGAGGGCGTTCAGGCGCGAGACGAGCCGGTGGTCCCGAAGGGCCCCAGGGGCTTTCGCGCAGCCGGGGACGGTGTGCGGGGTGGGCGGGCGGAGGCCGAGGTTCGAGGGCGCGTCGAGGACGGCCACGCGTCTCGTCCGAGTCGCCGGCACCGTGCACCTCCCACCGTTCTCGCTGTCCCGCTAGCTTGGCACAGCGGACGCCGCGGCACCAGGTGATCTCCCTCCTCCGAACGGCCGGACCTCCACGGCACGCGCGTGCCGTGGAGGTCCGAAGTCGCTTGCGGCCCTTGAGGGTCCGCGTCTAGAAGAGGACGGCGCTGAGTTTGCGGCGGGCCTTGGCGACGGCCGGGTCGTCGCTCCCGGCGACGGTGAACAGCTCGACGAGGCGCTTGCGCACGCGCTCGCGGTCCTCGCCGACGTTCTTGGCCACCAAGGCGATGAGCCGGTCGTAGGCGGCCTCGGCCTGGCCCGAGAGGAGCTGGATGTCGGCCGCGGCGAGCGCGGTGTCGATGTTGTCGGGGTCGGCATCGGCGAGCGCGACCGCGTCGTCCGGCAGGGAGCCGACGCGGCGGAGCATGCGCACCTGCGCGATCCCGGCCTCGGCCTCGGCGGACGCCGGGTGGTTCTTGAGGTACTTGTCGTACGCGGCCTCGGCGGCGTCGAGGTCGCCCTCGACCATGAGGTTCTCGGCGTTCGCGAGCTCGGGGTCGACCGGCTGCGGGACGTCGATGCCGGCGGCCTGGGTGATGCGGCCGATCCACTGGCGCAGGCCCTGCTCGGTCTGCGGACCCTGGAGCAGATCGAGCGGGCGGCCCTGCGCGAGGGCGACGACCGCGGGGAGGGCCTGGAGCTGGAGGGCGGCGGCGAGCTGCTGGTTCTGGAGGACGTCCGCGCGGGCGTACACCCACGCGCCGCCGGCCTCGCCGGCGAGCTTGCCGAGGAGGTCGCGGACCTGGACGGACTCGGGGACCTGGTCGGCCCAGAACGCGACGACGACGAGCGCGTCGAGCGAGCGCTCGAGGACCTCGGTCTGGACCGTGGCGTCGGTGACGTCGATCGCGAGGACGCCCGCGCCGCCGCTCGCGCCCTGGGCCGCGGCCTGCTGCTGCTGGGCGGCGGCGGCGAGGGTGCTGAGGTCGACGCCTCCGGAGAATCGTGACGGTACCTGGTCGCTCATGGTGGTGATTCTTCCATTCTCATCGGGGATCGGCGGCGCGGGCCGGGCCCGCTGTGGGCCGTCGGTCACGGCCCGGGTCCGGGTCTCAGCGGCGCCCGGCGGCCTCGTCGCGGCCCTGGCAGGCGAGCTTGTCGGCGCGCTCGTTGCCGGGGTCGCCGGCGTGGCCCTTGACCCAGCGCCAGTCGACCTCGTGCCGGGCGGCGGCGTCGTCGAGGCGGCGCCACAGGTCGGCGTTCTTGACCGGCTCCTTCTTGGCGTTGACCCAGCCGTTGCGCTTCCAGCCGTTCATCCAGGTCATGATGCCGTTGCGGACGTAGGCGGAGTCGGTGTACAGCACGACCTTCATGGGCCGCTTGAGGGTCTCGAGGGCCTGGATCGCGGCCATGAGCTCCATGCGGTTGTTGGTGGTGGCCTTCTCGGAGCCGTAGAGCTCCTTCTCGTGGCCGCCCCATTGGAAGTACACGCCCCACCCGCCGGGGCCGGGGTTGCCGGAGCAGGCCCCGTCGGTGTAGATGACGGCGGTGTCCACGATCTCGTCCGTTTTCGGCATGACCGCCAGCTTATCCCGCGAGCGCCGTCACGGCCTCGACGCCCAGCAGGACGCCGATGACGAGGAACAGTCCGGAGGAGACGTAGCGGACGACCTTCTCGGGGATGCGGCGGGCGACCCAGGCGCCGGCGAAGACGGCGAGGAGGTCGGCGGCGAGCATGCCGAGGGTGCCGCCGATCCAGACGCCCCACGGGTCGGAGCTGGAGCCGAGGCCCATGGCGATGATCATGGTCTTGTCGCCGAACTCGGCGAGGAACATGGCGGTGACGACGGTGAGGAGGCCGGTGCGGCGCTCCTTGACGGGGCCTTCGTCCTCGTCGTCGTCGTGGCCGCCGCGCAGGCCCCAGAGGCCGAAGCCGATGAACATGACGGCGGCGGCGAGGCGGATCCAGTCGGTGGGGAGCAGGTTGCCGACGGCGGCGCCGACGCCGACGGAGAGCCCGATGAGGGCGCCGATGGCGATGACGAGGCCGAGGACGACGGTGCGGAGCCGGTACCTGGTGGCGAAGGTGAGGGCCATGAGCTGGCTCTTGTCGCCGAGTTCGCCCACGAAGATCGCGCCGAACGCGACGGCGGCGGCGATGAGCAGTGCTTCCATTGAGGGTGATCCTCCCAGTGTTCAGGCCGGGAGGAGGGGACACAGCGACCTCGACCCGGCCGTGCGGCCTTGGTCGAAGGTCTCGCTCGCCCCGGGGTCCGAGGCCGTGCGGCCGGGCCCGCCTCTCGCGAAGCGTGCGAGCCCTGGGCGGGCTCGCGGGCCAGTGTGTCGACCGCAGCGTTGGGAGCTACTCCCCTTCTGCGCTGGCAACTATACGTGAGCGCCGGCCTCGGCGGCGACGGGCGCGGGGTGTGGCGCTCGCCGCGCCAGGCGCCGCATCGTGAGGGGGCCGCCGGCGGCGATGAAGAGGGCGAGGGCGGCGGGGACGAGGAGGCCGACGGTGAGGCTGGTGCCTTCGGCGAGGTAGCCGATGGCGCCGGGGCCGATGAGGAGGCCGGCGGAGCCGGACATGGAGATGAGGGCGACGTTCGAGGGCGTCCCGCCGGCTTGTCCGATGGCGCTGAAGAGGACCGGGACCATGAGGGCGATGCCGGTGCCGGCGAGGATCCAGCCGGTCCAGGCGAGTGCGAGGCCGCCGGCGGCGCCGGAGGCGAGGACGAGGGCGTAGCCGAGGACGGCGAGGGCGCCGGCCCACTGGAGGGTGGGGCCGGGGCCGAGCCTGGCGCGGACGGGGTCGCCGAGGAGGCGGAAGACGGTCATGGCGACGGCGAAGACGGTGTAGGACAGGGGCGCGAGGGCGGCGTCCGCGTGGAGGACGTTGGCGGCGTGGAGGTTCGCCCAGTCGATCGCGCCCGATTCGACGAGGTGGCCGCCGAGGCCGAGGAGGAAGAGGGCGGCGAGGAGGACGGCGCCGATCTTCGCGGTGGGGGCGGGGGCTCCGCTGCTGCCGCCGGAGTTGTCTCGACCCGGTGGCGGCAGCAGCGGACGGGTGGCGATCGCCATGGCCGCGGTGCTGACGACGGCGACGGCGATGAGGACGGCCTGGTTCCCGAGGCCGAGGACGAGGCACACGGAGGTGAGGGCGCCGGCGGCGGCGCTGCCGAGGCTCCACAGGCCGTGGAAGGCGGAGATGATCGGGCGTCCGAAGCGCTGCTCGAGCTCGACGGAGTGGGCGTTGATGCCGACTTCGATGAAGCCGACGCCGGCGCCGTAGAGGGCGGCGCAGGCGAGGAGGACGGCGTAGTTCGGGGCGAGGGCGGGGGCGATGAGGACGAGCTGGGTGGCGGGGGCGGTCCACAGGAGGAGGCGGCGGGAGGTGATGCGGTCGGCGATGCGCCCGGCGAGGACCATCGAGGCGAGGCCGACGAGCTGGATGAGCAGGAGCGCGGTCCCGAGCTTCGCTTCGCCGAGGCCGAGGCGGGCGTCGATGCCGGGGAGGGCGGCGGCCCAGGCGCCCATGACGAAGCCGGAGGTGGCGAAGGCGGCGTGGAGGCCGAGGCGGGCGCGGCGCAGCGCGAGAGGGTCGGACATGGGGTCCCGTTCCGGAGAGCAGTTTTGTTCTTGGTGAGAACATAACAGGGCGGGGGCCGCCCGTCAACGGTTATGTTCCGACCGGGCACAAATGTGTGGCGGCTGGCATAATCCCTCCATGCCGCAGACGATGACGAGCGCCGACCTGAGGATTCACAACCAGGTGCGGCTCCTGCGCGCCGTGCACGGCGCCGCCGCGCCGGTGACGCGGGCCGAGGCCGCGCGGCTACTGGGCATCGGCCGGAACACCGCCGCGGCGCTCGTGGGCGAGCTGGAGCAGGCGCGGCTGCTGCACGAGGTGCCCGCGGAGGCCGGCGGGCGGGGGCGGCCCACGACGCTCCTCGTGCCGCATCCCGAAGGGCCGCTTGCGTTCGCGGTGGACTTCCGGGAGGACACGTGGACGCTCGCGTCCGTGGAGCTCGGCGGTGCGGCGACCGGACTCGAAGAGGGCGAGCACGACCGGACCCCGCGGGCGTTCGCCGCGATCCGGGCCGCGATCGGGCGGCACGCGAGCGACCGGCTCGCGGTCGTCGGCTTCGCGACGTCCGGCCCCATCCGCGACGGGCGGCGCCTCCACATCTCGCATCTCGGCTGGGACGAGGTGGACCTCGGCGACCTCGTCGGCCCGGACTGGCCGGCGACGCTGGTCGACAACGACGCGCGGCTCGCCGGGCTCGCCGAGGCGCGGCGGGGGGCGCTGCGCGGCGTCGGGACCGCGATGCACTTCCACATCGACTTCGACATCGGCGGCACGCTCCTGCTGCACGGCGACGCGCAGCGCGGCGGGCACAACATCGCGGGCGAGTTCGGGCACATGCCGCTCACGGGGTCCGGACTCGAGTGCATGTGCGGGGTGCGCGGGTGCTGGAGCCTCGACGTGGGTGCGAACGCGCTCGTGCGGCGCTTCGGGGCCCGGCCCGGCTACGGGGAGGGGCGCGCGCTGGCGCGGGAGATCCTGCGGCGGGCAGCGGACGGCGACGCCGAGGCGGCGGCCGCCGTTGACGCGAACGCGGCCGCGCTCGGACGCGGCCTGGGCGCGCTCGCGAACGCGCTCGACCCGGAGGCGATCAGCCTCTCCGGGCTCGGCGTGGACCTGATCCGGCTGCGGCGCGAGGTGATCGAGGCGCACTGCGCCGCGGGCCTGATGGCGTTCCGCCGCGGCGAGCCGCCGCGGATCGTCGCCGGCACGGTCGGCGAGGCGGGCCCGCTCACGGGCGCGGCCGAGATCGCCTGGGACGCCATCCTGGCCCCCGATCGGGTGAAAGACCGCCTCCAGGGCGCTTGAACGACCGGTTCTTGTCGGACCCCTCGGCAATGCTGGCCCCAGACTGGCGTCCCCCTCTGGGCGGGTGGGGGCTGGGGACGGTATTCGGCCTTCAGCTCTTCACGCGCGCGCGGTGTCCGCAGCGCCGGCGCAGTTCGCGGCGTCCACTGAGGCGGGCCCGGCCGGTCCGCGGCGGACCTAGGCTCAAGTTCCGCGGCTCCAAGGTCCTCATGGGGCCCGGCCGCGGTCCGCGGCGTCGATCGGCGCACGCTGCATCGTCCGCCCGGCGGGCGCTCCTCCCGGCGCCCGTTCCGCCGCCGCCCCGCCGGCGTCCGGAGAGACGCCGGAGGGCGGGCCCGCGGGCCCGCCCTCCTTGCGCCGTATGCCTTCGCAGCCCTAAATGCCGCCCTCGAGGTGGTGGTACACCTGGTTCCAGCGCAGCTCCTGCTTGAACTCGCGGGCGTTGGTGTCGCCGTCGATGGTCACCAGCTCGACGCCGGCGATCTCCGCGAAGTCCTCCATGACCTCCCGGCCGAAGGCCTGCGTGAAGGAGGTGTGGTGGGGGCCGCCGGCCGTCAGCCACGCCTCGGCCGAGGTCTGGAGGTCCGGGCGCGGCACCCACACGGCGCGCGCGACCGGCAGGTTCGGGAGGTCCTCGTCGGGCTCGACCGTGTCGACCTCGTTCGCCACCAGGCGCAGCCGGGTGCCGAGGTCGAGGAGGCCGACCATGAGGGCCGGGCCGGGCGGCGCGGTGAAGACCAGGCGCACCGGGTCCTCCTTGCCGCCGATGCCGAGCGGGTGGATCTCCGCCTTCGGCCGCTCCGCGGCGATCGTCGGGCACACCTCGAGCATGTGCGCGCCCAGGATCTGCGGGGTCTCCGAGCCGAGGTTGTACGTGTAGTCCTCCATGAAGGACGTGCCGCCCTCCAGGCCCTGCGCCATGACCTTCATGAGGCGCACCAGGACCGCGGTCTTCCAGTCGCCCTCGCCGCCGAAGCCGTAGCCGTCGGCCATGAGGCGCTGCACCGCGATGCCCGGGAGCTGCTTGAGCTTCCCGAGGTCCTCGAAGGTGTCCGTGAACGCCTTCGCGCCGTGCTCTTCCAGGACCGAGCGCAGGCCCAGCTCGATGCGGGCCGCGTCGCGCAGCGACTCGTGCCGCTCGCCGCCGGCGCGCAGCTCGGGCACCACGTCGTACTCGGCCTCGTACACCGCGGCCAACTCGTCCACGGCCTTGTCCTCGATGGACGCGACCCGCTCGACGAGCTCGTTGACGCCGTAGGTGTTCACCTCGACGCCGAGGCGGATCTGGGCCTCGACCTTGTCGCCCTCGGTGACGCCGACGTACCGCATGTTGTCGCCGAAGCGCACCAGCTTCAGGTTCTGGACCTCGTTCCAGCCCAGGGCGGCGCGCGCCCAGTTGCCGACGCGCTCCTGGACCCGCGGGTCGCCCCAGTGGCCGACGACGGTCTTGCGGCGGTGGCGCAGGCGCGTGAGCATGTACCCGAACTCGCGGTCGCCGTGGGCGGCCTGGTTCAGGTTCATGAAGTCCATGTCGATGTCGGCCCACGGCAGGTCGCGGTTGTGCTGCGTGTGCAGGTGCAGCAGCGGCTTCTGGAGCGCGCCCAGGCCGGCGATCCACATCTTCGACGGCGAGAACGTGTGCATCCAGGCGATCACGCCGATGCAGTCGTCGGCCGAGTTCGCCTCCAGCAGGACCCGCCGGATCTCCTCAGGGGTGGTCAGCACCGGCTTGGCGACGACCTTCACCGGGATCGCGGCGGCCCCGTCGAGCCCGGCCACGATGTCGGCCGAGTTCTGCGCGACCTGCTCGATCGCCTCCGGCCCGTACAGGTGCTGGCTGCCGGTGACGAACCACAGTTCTTTGTTTCCCATTGCTTCCTACTGCTCCTTCGGGGCGGGCTGCTGGCCGTAGACGTTCTGGTAGCGGTCGTAGAGGCGGTCGATGTCGGCCTGCGGGATCGGCACCGGCTCGCCGAGCTGGCGCGAGATGTGGACCGTGCGCGCCACGTCCTCGGCCATCACCGCGGCCTTCACCGCGGCCTTCGGGTCCTTGCCGATGGTGAAGACGCCGTGGTTCTGCATGATCACCGCCGGGGAGCGGTGCCCGCGCAGGGTCTCCACGATGCCCTTGCCGATCGCGTCCGAGCCGATGAGCGCGAACGGGCCCAGCGGGATCTCCCCGCCGAACTCGTCGGCCATCGCCGTCAGCACGCACGGGATCGGCTCGGCCCGCGCGGCCCACGCCGTCGCGTACGGGCTGTGCGTGTGCACCACCCCGCCGACCTCCGGCATCCGCTGGTAGACCTCGTTGTGGCTCTCCGCGTCCGACGACGGCGCCAGGTCGCCTTCGAGGACCTTGCCCTCGAGGTCGGTCACGACCATCAGCTCGGGGGTGAGGTCGTCGTACGAGACCCCGCTCGGCTTGATGACGATCAGGTCGGTGCCCGGGACGCGGCCCGAGACGTTCCCGCTGGTCCAGGTCACCAGGCCCCAGCGCAGGAGCTCGGCGTGGAGCGCGCACACGCGCTCCTTCATCTCCAGGACGGCGGCGGTCGATCGATAGGGCATCAGCGGTTCCTCCTGTTCGGGGCGGCGGGCGACGGGTGCGCGCTCACCGCGTCGCCTCGACGGCGATCTCGTTGAGCGTGTGCAGGGCGCGCGAGCCGCCGCGGCCGAAGTGGTCGTGCAGCTCCTCGTAGACGGCGTACAGCCGGTCGTAGGCGTCGGCGCGGGCCTCGTCGGGCACGTACGCGTGCCGCTCGACCTTGCCCATCGCCTCCGAGGCGGCGTGGATGTCCGGGTAGGCGCCCGCGGCGACGGCCGCGTGGATCGCCGAGCCCAGGGCCGGGCCCTGCTCGGAGGTGAGGACCGTGATCGGCATGCGCAGCACGTCCGCGTAGGTCTGCATGAGCCACTTGTTCTTCAGCAGCCCGCCCGCGGCCACGAACTCCTCGATCGGCACGCCCGCCTTGACGAGCGTCTCCACGACCATGCGGGTCCCGAACGCGGTGGCCTCGACCAGCGCGCGGTAGATCTCCTCCGGCTTCGTCTGGAGGCCCAGGCCCAGGATCGCGCCGTGCAGGGCGTGGTCGACCAGGACCGAGCGGTTCCCCGAGTGCCAGTCGAGCGCGACCAGGCCGTGCGCGCCCACGGGCTGCTCGGCGGCGAGTTCGGTCAGGTACTCGTGGATGGAGATCCCGCGCTTCGCGGCCTCCTCGGTGTACGCGGCCGGGACGCCGTTCCTGGTGAACCACGCGAAGATGTCGCCGACGCCGGACTGGCCGGCCTCGTAGCCCCACAGGCCCTTGGTGATGCCGTCGCGGACCACGCCGCACATCCCCGGGGCCTCCTTGAGCTCCTCGCCGTTGACGACGTGGCAGGTGCTGGTGCCCATGATGGCGACCATCTTGCCGGGGCCGACGGCCTTCGCGGAGGCGGCGGTGACGTGCGCGTCGACGTTGCCGACCGCGATCACGGTGCCCGCGTTCAGGCCCGTCCACTCGGCGGCCTCCGCGGTGAGCTCGCCGGCCTTGTCGCCCAGGGCCGACAGCGGGTGCTCCATCTTGGCGTTGAAGTCCGCGAAATCGGGGTTCAGGGCCGCGAGGTACTCGCGGGAGGGGCGCTGCCCGTCCTGGACGATGCCCTTGTACCCGGCGGTGCAGGAGTTCCGGGTCTCCTGGCCGCACAGCTGCCAGATGATCCAGTCGGCGGCCTCGATCCAGCGGTCGGCGCGCGCGTACAGCTCCGGGTCCTCCTCGAGGAGCTGGAGGCCCTTGGCGTAGGCCCACTCCGAGGAGATCTTGCCGCCGTAGCGCGGCAGCCACGACTCGCCGCGCTCGGCCGCGACCGCGTTGATGCGGTCGGCCTGGCCCTGGGCGGCGTGGTGCTTCCACAGCTTCGGCCACGCGTGCGGGCGCTCGCGGTACTCGTCGAGCTCGCACAGCGGCGTGCCGTCGGCGGTCGTCGGCAGGATCGTGCAGGCGGTGAAGTCGGTGGCGACGCCGATCACCTGGTCGGCGCTGACGCCGGCGGCGGCCAGCGCGGCCGGGACGGCGCGCTTGAGGACCTCGACCCAGTCGTTCGGGTCCTGGAGCGCCCAGCTGCGCGGCAGGCGGACGCCGGAGCCGGGGAGGGACTCCTCGATGGCGCCGTGCGCGTAGACGTGCTCGGCGCTGGCGAGTTCGCGGCCGTCGGCTACCGACGCGACGACGACGCGGCCCGAGAGCGTGCCGAAGTCGATCCCGATAGCAACGGCACCGTTGTCGCTGCCAGTCATGTGCGGCCTCCTTGGGGGATGCTCGTTCAACGGAAGTGACCGTTCACATGCGGGGATTCCCCCGCGGTGAAGCGCAGTGAGCCAGCTGCGCACACGACGGAAGACGGCTGCACACAGGTGGACCCCCCACAACCTAACGCATCCGCACGTTCAGGACCAGTCGCGGTCAGGCGTTCCGTCGAATAAAGCGGACATGGGGGCCCGTTCCGGAGCGCCCGGCGGACCCGCCCGCGCACCCGGCGCGCCCGACTGTGACCTACGTCCCGTCCGGCTGCCAGACGAGGGCCCGGAGCGGAGCGCGGGGCGGGGGCTGTCGGACCCGTCGGGCAGGGTTGATGCCGGGGGCCCACCGATGTCCGTTTTGCACGGACCCTCCGTTCACGTTCCCCACCCGCACCCCCACCCCGTGCCCTGACCGGGGGTGAAAGCGCTCCGTGGCCCGGCCCGTTCGAGGTTCCGGCCGTCCCGCCGCCCGGCGCCGCCGATCCCGAGGACGACCGGGCACAGCCGGGCCCCGGGAGCCATGGCTCCCGGGGCCCGGTGCGCGTCCGCCGTTATCGATGCAGGAGGCGGCGGAGCTTGGAGCGGCGCTTGAAGCGCAGGCGGTCGGCCGCCGAGCCGACCGCGGCGGCTGCGCGGTTCAGCTTCTTGCGGGCGTTCCTGCGGCTGCGCCTGGTGTTCTTGCGGGCGTCGCCGGCGGCGAGCTTCACCGCGGTCGCGGCGTTCGCGGCGGCGCTCCGGGCGCTGTCGCGAGCCGAGCGCTTCTCGGCCTTGCGGTGCCCGCGGGCGACGGCGACGGTGACGACAGCGGTGGTCACGGCTCCGGCCGCGGCGACCGCGACGGTGAACGGGTGGCGCCGCACGGGCGCGAAGGGCCCGTGGGCGTGCTCGGCGTCCGGGTCGAGCCCGAGGCGCTCGCGCAGCTCGTTCACGGAGTCGTTGATGTGGCGCCGGGCCTGCTCGGCCTCGCGCTCGAGCTCCTCGGTGGTCGCGGGCGGTGCCGGCTCGGCGGCTCCCGCGTCGTACTCGGCCCACTCGTGCTGGTGCTCGAGCTCGGCGGCCTCGTCGTGGCGCACGACGTCGACCTCCGGCTGGTACGGCATCCCGGTCGAGGGCGGCGGCACGAGGCCGACGCCGGGCGGCAGCCCGCCGGGCTGCATCGGCATGGCGGTCATCGGTTCATCCTTCCTCGCAGCGCCTCGGCGTCCTCCCGGGCGCGTTCCATGGTCTCGTCGGGGACCGGCGGCAGCGCGCGCTTGATCATCGAGCGGCCGATGAGGGCCTCGATGCCCGCGATCGCGAACAGGACGGCGCCGACGACGAGCGCGGCCAGCCACGCCGGCCACACCAGGGCGAGCGCGAGTCCCGCCGCGAGCGCGAACGCGGCCCCGCCGTACAGCGCGAACACGCCGGCCGCGGCGAACATGCCGCCGCCCTTGGCGCCGCGCTTGGCCTTCTCGGCGACCTCGCGGGCGGCGAGCTGGGCCTCGATGCGGGCCAGGTGCGCCACCTCGGCGGTCAGGTCGCCGACGATGGCGCCCACGGAGCGGTCGTGGTCGTTCCAGTCGCGGCGGGGGCGCCGGGTCCACTCACCGGACTGCTCCCGTTCGCTCTGCCTGGCGGCCATCGCCTCGGGGTCGTGTCGAACCTCCATGTCTCACTCACCTCTCCGCCGGGCTACTTCTTGCGCTCGACGGCGCGAAGGAGCTCGGCCTTGTTCATCTTGGAACGGCCCTCGACGTTCTTGCGCCGGGCCTCCTGGTAGAGCTGCTCCTTGGTGCGGCCCTTGGGGCCCGAGTGCGAGCGCTTCCCGCCGCGCTTCGAGGACGACATGTCCTCGGTCGAGGTGCGGCTGGCGGTCTTCGTCTTGCCCTCGCGCGCCCGCTGCTTGTTCACGGTCCGGGCGGCGATCTCCTCGGCGCGGTCCTCGCTCTCACCGCGCTCCTCGGCGCTGTCCCGGATGTGCTTGTACTTGCGTTCTTCCTTGTCGGTCCACTGCTTCTGGGGCATGGCCGTCTCACCTCCAGGCGGTCTCGGCCGGTCCGATGGGGACCGGGTTCCCGGCCCGGCGGCACGGAAACCTCGGCCTGGAAACGCCCCGTTTCGGCCCGGCGGCGGCGGGTAGCCGGATCACCTGAGCAGGGAGCGGAGGGAACAGGATGGGCGTCATCGACGAACGGATCTCCGGACTGGCGGAACTCGGGCAGCAGCTGCGGGTGGACGCGGTGCGGGCCTCGGCCCGGGCGGGGTCGGGCCGCCCGACCTCCTCGATGTCGGCGGCGGACCTCATGGCGGGGCTCCTCGCGGGGCACCTCCACTACGACTTCGAGCACCCCCACCGGGCCGGGAACGACCGCCTCGTCTTCTCGAAGGGGCACGCCTCGCCGCTGCTGTACGCGATGCTCCGCGCGGTCGGCGCGATCGACGAGGAGCAGCTCATGACGTACCGGCGGCTCGGCTCGGACCTGGAGGGGCACCCGACGCCGCGCCTGCCGTGGGTCGACGTCGCCACCGGGTCGCTCGGGCAGGGCCTGCCGATCGGCGTCGGGATGGCCCTCGGCGCCCGCCTGGGCGGGTCGTCGGCGCGCGTGTGGGTGCTGTGCGGGGACGGCGAGGTCGCGGAGGGCTCCATGTGGGAGGCGTTCGCGGCCGCCGCGGACCTCGGCCTGGGGAACCTGTGCGCGATCGTGGACGTGAACCGGCTCGGGCAGACCGGGCCGACGCGGTACGAGTGGGACACCGCGGCGTACGCGGCGCGGATCGGGTGCTTCGGGTGGCACACCGTCGAGATCGACGGGCACGACCCGGCCGAGATCGACCGGGCCCTCGCCGCCGCCGAGGCCGAGCACTCGCGGCCCACCGCGATCCTGGCGCGCACCAAGAAGGGCAAGGGCGTGGCCGCGGCCGAGGACAAGGAGGGCCTGCACGGCAAGCCGCTCCAGGAGCCGGAGAAGGCCGTGGTCGAGCTCGGCGGCGTCCGGTCGGCCACGGTCCGCGTGAGCCCGCCGCGGTCCACCGAGCCGCGCCAGCGCGGCGAGCGGATGCCGCTGGTGCTGCCGTCGTTCCCGGTCGGCACGATGGCCGCCACCCGGGACGGGTTCGGCAAGGGGCTCGAAGCGGTCGGCGAGGCCGACCCGGACGTGGTGGTGCTCGACGCGGAGGTCGGCGACTCGACCCGGACCGCGGGGTTCGCCACGTCGTTCCCCAACCGGTTCATCGAGTGCTACATCGCCGAGCAGCAGATGATCGGCGCGGCCGTGGGCCTCCAGACGCAGGGCTGGAGCCCGTACGCGGCCACGTTCGCGGCGTTCCTCACCCGCGCGCACGACTTCCTGCGGATGGCCGCGATCAGCGGCTCCGACCTGCGGGTCGTCGGCTCGCACGCGGGCGTGTCGATCGGCCGGGACGGGCCCAGCCAGATGGGCCTGGAGGACCTGGCGATGATGCGGGCCCTGTGGCGCTCGGTGGTGCTCTACCCGTGCGACGCGAACCAGGCCGCGCACCTGACGGCGACGATGGCGGACCTGCCGGGCATCAGCTACCTGCGGACCACCCGGGCCGAGGCGCCGGTGATCTACCGGGAGGACGAGCTGTTCCCCGTCGGCGGGTCGAAGACGCTGCTGAGCTCGAAGCACGACCGGATCGCGATCGTCGCGGCCGGGATCACGGTCTCGGAGAGCCTCCAGGCCGCCGAGCGGCTCGTTCAGGACGGCGTCCCGGTGCGCGTCATCGACGCGTACTCGGTGAAGCCCCTGGACGCGGCCGCGATCCGGCAGGCCGCCGCCGACACCGGCCGGGTGCTCACCGTCGAGGACCACCGGCCCGTCGGGGGGCTGGGCGACGCCGTCCTCGACGCGGTCGCGGGCAAGGTGCCGGACGTGCGGTTCGCGAAGCTCGCCGTCCACGGCATGCCCGGGTCGGCCGGGCCCGCCGAGCAGCTCGCGGCCGCCGGGATCGACGCGGCCGCGATCGTGCAGGCGGCGCAGCGGCTGCTGGCCTGATTCGGCGCTTATCGCCCGGGCGGCCGGGTATCCGGAGAAGATCGAGGGACATTCACGGATCAGACGGACCCGTAAGGAGATGAACCACATGGCAACCGCACGAGACCTCATGCACGACGGATGCACCTGCGTGAAGAGCACCGACAGCGCCGGCAACGCCGCCCGGCTCATGGCCGAGCTCGGCATCGGCGCGCTGCCCATCTGCGGCCCGGACGACAAGCTCAAGGGCATGGTGACCGACCGGGACCTGGTCCTGCACGTCATGGCCGCCGGCGAGGACGCCGAGGCGTACACCGTCGACCGGCTCCCGCAGGGGCACCTGATCCTCGCCGACGCGGACGAGGACGTCGACACCACGATCGCGAAGATGAAGGAGCACCAGGTCAACCGTATTCCGGTGCTCGAGAACGGCCGTCTGGTCGGCATCATCTCGCTCCAGGACATCTCGCACCGGATGCCGGAGTCCGTCACCGGCGGGCTCGTGGAGTCCATCCGGTCCTGACCGGAACCGGGAGCGGCCGCCGCGAGGGGACTCCGGCGGCCCTCCCGCCCCGCTCCGCGTCCCCCCGGACGCCGCACACCCTAAGGAGGCAGCGATGCCCCAGATCGAGCAGCAGGACACCGACCTGATCCGGGTGGTCGAGGCCGACCACCGCGCCTTCGAGGCGGCCTTCCGGGAGCTGGAGGCGAGCGCCGGGGAGCCGGTGGGCCGCAAGGCGCTCGTCGACCACGTCATCGCCGAGCTCGTACGCCACACAGTGGTCCAGGAGCAGTTCGTGCACCCCGTGGTCCGCCGCGTGTTCGAGGACGGCGAGGCCGTCGTCGAGCGCGAACTGGAGGCGTACGCCGAGGCCGAGGCGCTCATGAAGGCCCTCGAGTCGAAGGGCCCGGCGGACCTCGAGTTCGAGCCGCTCCTGGCGCGGCTCATCGCGGGCGTCCGGGCGCACGTCGCCGACGAGGAGGCGCGCCTCCTCCCCCGGCTCGCCGCGGCCTGCGACGCCGAAGAACTCCAGGACCTGGGGTTCAAGGTGCAGGCGGCGAAGGCGTTCGCGCCGACGCGGCCGCACCCGCACGCGCCCGATACGACCCCGGCCAACCTGGTCGTCGGGCCCGGCGTCGGATTCATCGACCACATCAGGGACGCGCTCGCGAACCGCGACGTGTGAGACCCGCTGAGTGAAAGGGGGCGGCGGGCCCGGTCGGGCCCGCCGCCCCCGCATGTCGTGGACGGGCTGCGCCGCCCGCGTGCTCCGGGTGCGCAGCGGCGCGGACTACGGCCGGTCGAGGCCCTCGCGCAGCTCGTCGAGCGTGCGGTGGAGCAGCCGCGAGACGTGCATCTGCGAGATCCCGACCTCCTCGGCGATCTGCGTCTGCGTCATGTCCCCGTAGTAGCGCAGGGCGAGGATCCGCTGCTCCCGCTCGGGGAGCTCCTGGATGAGCGGCACCAGGGACTCGTGGTCGTCGACCAGGCCCAGGGCCGCGTCCTCCTCCCCCACCGACTCGGCCAGCGTCGACCGGTCGTCGTCGGCGAACGGCGCCTCGTCGAGCGAGACCGCCCGGTAGGCCTGCCGGGCCTCGTAGCCCTCCAGGACCTCGGCCTCGGTGATGTCGAGGTGCTCGGCCATCTCGGCGTCGGTCGGCGGCCGGCCCAGCTGCTGCGAGAGCTCGGCCCCGGCCCGGTTCAGCGCGATCCGCAGCTCCTGGAGGCGCCGCGGCACCCGCATCGGCCAGCTCGTGTCCCGGAAGTGGCGGCGCACCTCGCCCATCACGGTCGGCACCGCGTAGGACAGGAAGTCCGACCCCTGGTCGGGGTCGAAGCGGTCGACCGCGTGGATGAGGCCCACCGAGGCGACCTGCACGAGGTCGTCCTTCGCGATCCCCTTCCCCGAGAACCGCTGCGCGATGTGCTCCGCCAGTGGCAGGTGGCCGGTGACCAGCCGCTCCCTGACCTCCGTGCGCCGGGGGTCGTCCTCGTCGAGCGAGGCCAGCTCCCGGAACAGCGGCGCCAGGTGCGCGTACTCGCTCGAACCCTGCCGCTTGGCTTCGATCTTCTTGTCTCCCATGCGATCGCCCTCCTGTCCACATCGGACATCGGTTTGAAGCATGTTGCCCCGTATGGGTATTTGACACCCCCAGTGTACGACCGGGTCGGCGCAAGATCAATGCCAAAGCGGGTTAATATCGCGTTTATCAGGTCAAATGGCAGCGTTTTCCCGGTATTCGCCCCACTCGTCGCGCAGCGCCCCGCAGATCTCCCCGAGGGTCGCCTCGACCCGCGCGGCGTTCAGGATCGGCTCGATGAGGTTCGCGGTTCCCCTTGCGGCCGTGACGATGTCGGCGAGCGCCCGCGCGACGGCGGCGTTGTCGCGGCCGGCGCGGCGCGCGGCCAGGAGCGCGTTCTGGCCCTGCTCGACCTCGCCTGAGACGCGGAGGATCTCCAGGTCGGCGGTGACGGTGTTCGTCAGCTCGGTGACGCCCACGATGTGCTTGGTGCCGTCCTCCAGCTGCTGCTGGTAGGTGAAGGCGGCCTCGGCGATCTGGGCGTTGAACCAGCCGTCCTCGATGCCGCGCAGGATGCCCGAGGTGACCGGGCCGATCTCGTGGCGGCCGCCCATGGCGCCGCGGGCGACGGCCGCCGGGTCGTCGCCGGCCTCGCCGCCCAGCGCGAGGATCTGGAGGAACAGGTCCTCGGCCTCGGCCTCGATCCGGTCGGTGAGCGCCTCGACGTACCAGGAGCCGCCGAGCGGGTCGGCCACGTTCGTCACGCCGGTCTCGTCGCGCAGCACCGCCTGGGTGCGCAGGGCGATCTCCGCGGCCTGGTCGGTCGGGAGCGCGAGGGTCTCGTCGAGGGCGTTGGTGTGCAGGGAGTTCGTGCCGCCCATGACGGCCGCGAGCGCCTCGACGGCGGTGCGGACCACGTTGTTGTACGGCTGCTGCGCGGTGAGCGAGACGCCGGCGGTCTGGGTGTGGAACCGGAGCCACTGGGCCCGTTCGGTCCGCGCGCCGTAGACGTCGCGCAGCCAGCGCGCCCAGATGCGGCGGGCGGCGCGGAACTTCGCGATCTCCTCGAAGAAGTCGATGTGGGCGTCGAAGAAGAACGACAGGCCGGGCGCGAACACGTCGACGTCGAGCCCGCGCGACAGCCCGAGCTCCACATAGGAGAAGCCGTCGGCGAGGGTGAACGCGAGCTCCTGCGCGGCGGTCGAGCCGGCCTCGCGGATGTGGTAGCCGGAGACCGACAGCGGCTTGTAGCGCGGGATCCGCTCGGCGCAGTAGGCCATGAGGTCGCCGATGAGCCGCAGGTGCGGCTCGGGCGGGAACAGCCACTCCTTCTGCGCGATGTACTCCTTGTGGATGTCGGTCTGGAGCGTCCCGTCGAGGGTCGAGAGGTCCACGCCCTGGCGCTCGGCCGCGGCGAGGTACATGCAGAAGATCGGGACGGCGGGCCCGGAGATCGTCATGGAGGTGGTGACGCCGCCGAGGTCGATGCCGTCGAAGAGGCGGTCCATGTCGGCGGTCGAGTCGATCGCGACCCCGCAGTGGCCGACCTCGCCGAGGGACGCGGGCTCGTCGGAGTCGCGGCCCATGAGCGTCGGCATGTCGAACGCGACCGACAGGCCCCCGCCGCCGGCGCCCAGGAGCATCTTGTAGCGGGCGTTGGTCTGCTCGGCGTTGCCGAAGCCGGAGAACTGGCGGATCGTCCACTGCCGGCCGCGGTAGCCGGTCGGGTAGAGGCCGCGCGTGTAGGGGAACTCCCCGGGCCAGCCGATGCGCTCCATGCGCGGGTCGGCGACCCCCTCCGGGGGGCCGTAGACGGGCTCGACCTCGAGACCCGAGAGGGTCGTGAAGTCGGCGTCGCGCTTGGCGGCGGAGGCGTAGCGCTTGGCCCAGCGCTCGCGGCCTTCGGCGATCTCTTCAGCGTCCACGGTGACACCTCACTTTTGGCGAGACTACGGCGAGCCTGCGGTCGGACTCACGGCCAATACTACTGAACGGTCGTTCAGGCACAAGGCGGCGGAAGTCCCTGACATCATTCCGCATGGAACGGGACCGCCGGCGCGAATCCGGCCGGCGGGTCGCCGCCGCGTCCGGCGCGCGGGCCGGCGGCGCTAGTCGATGTCGCGCCAGGCGCGGAAGGCCTCGAGCTCGACGGCCACGAGCTGGCCGGGGTGGAACAGGCCGGTGACGATGACGACGGTGGCGGTCGGCAGGACGACGCCGAAGAACTCGCCGTGGACCCGGCCCACCGGGTCGGCGTGGGCCGGGTCGGTCACATAGAGGCGGGAGCGCACCACGTCGGAGACGCCGGCGCCCGCGTGGACCATCGCGTCGAGCGCGGTCCGGAACGCCTCGCGGGCCTGTCCGGCGGGGTCCCCGTGCAGGTGCGGCCGCGCCTCGACGTCGGCGGTGCACGCGCTCGTGACCACGAGCGGGCCCACGGCCACGGCGCGGGAGTAGCCGTAGAGCTGCGCCCACGGCCCGGTCTCCGGAACCCGTTCGACCAAAGCCATGCGCGCCTCCCCTGTGGTTACAGTCCCTGCAACAGGT
This sequence comes from Glycomyces terrestris, assembly GCF_003933745.1. Taxonomy (GTDB): domain Bacteria; phylum Actinomycetota; class Actinomycetes; order Mycobacteriales; family Micromonosporaceae; genus Glycomyces; species Glycomyces terrestris. Next base: position 882,212 of record NZ_RSEB01000001.1, read on the forward strand.
TCAACGCCTCAGCGACCGTGAAGTTACGCTCGTACAGCGCGGTTCCCACGATCGCGCCCTCGACGCCGATCCCGGTGAGCCCCGCCAGCGCGCGGAGGTCGTCCAGGGACGACACGCCGCCGGAGGCGATCACCGGCTTGTCGGTGGCCTCGCAGACGCTGCGCAGCAGGTCGAGGTTGGGGCCCGAGAGCATCCCGTCGCTGTTCACGTCGGTCACCACGTAGCGGGCGCACCCGGCGCGCTCCAGGCGCTCCAGGGTCGCGAACAGCTCGCCGCCCTCGCGGGTCCAGCCGCGCGCGGCCAGCCGCCCGCCCTTGACGTCCAGGCCGATCGCGACCCGGTCGCCGTACTCGCCGCAGATCCGGTCGCACCACTCCGGGTCCTCCAGGGCCGCGGTGCCGATGTTGACCCGGCGGACCCCGGCGTCGAGGGCGCGCTTGAGGGTCTCGTCGTCGCGGATGCCGCCCGAGAGCTCCACCTGCATGTCGACCTTGGCGGCGACCTGCGCGAGCAGCTCGTGGTTCGAGCCGCGCCCGAACGCCGCGTCGAGGTCGACCAGGTGCAACCACTCGGCGCCCTGGCGCTGCCATTCGAGGGCCGCCTCCAGCGGGTCGCCGTACTGCTTGCCCGAGCCCGCCACGCCCTGGACGAGCTGGACGGCCTTGCCGCCGGTGACGTCGACGGCCGGCAGGAGAGTCAGTTGGGTCATGTCAGGTCCTTGATCCAGTTGGACAGCAGTGCGTACCCGGCGTCGCCGGACTTCTCGGGGTGGAACTGGGTCGCGGCGAGCGGGCCGCGCTCCACGGCGGCGATGAACGGCTCGCCGTGCACCGCGATCGCGGCCTTCGCGCCCGGCGGGACCGCCTTGGCGGCGTAGGAGTGCACGAAGTAGAACCGCTCCTCCGGGCCGATGCCGGCGAACAGGCGCATGCCCTCGTCGGCGCGCACGGTGTTCCAGCCCATGTGCGGGATGCGCTCGGCCGCGACGAGGTCGACGCGGCCTTCGAAGACGCCGACGCCGCGGGTCCGGACGCCGTGCTCGACGCCCTCCTCGAACAGGACCTGCTCGCCGACGCAGATGCCGAGCACGGGCGCCCCGGCGGCGGCGCGCTCGCGGATGACGGCGTCGACGCCGCTCTTGAGGACGCCCTCCATGCAGGCGGCGTAGGCGCCCACGCCGGGCACCACGAGGCCGTCGGCGCGGCGGGCCGCGTCCAGGTCGCTCGTCAGTGTGACGTCGCCGCCGGCGCGCTCGAGGGCGCGGAAGGCGGAGCGGAGGTTGCCGGAGCCGTAGTCGAACAGGGCCACCGTCGGTCTGGTCACGTCGCCTCCCCTACCCGTAGACGAGGTACAGGCCGCCGCCGAAGGAGGCGACGGCGAGGAGGCCGGTGACGACCGCGGCGGGGAGCTTCCCGCCGCGGCGCAGGCTGATCGCCCCGCCGAGGAGGATGCCGGCGAGCGCCATGAGCAGGATCGGGCCGGCCCAGGTCACAGGACCCCCTTGGTCGAGGGGATGTCGGTGCCGTCGATGCGGGTCGCGTACTTCAGGGCCCGCGCGAGGGCCTTGAACTGGGCCTCGATCACGTGGTGCGCGTCGGGCTTCTGGCCGGGGTTCGCGGCCCGGAGCACGGTGACGTGCAGGCAGATCCGCGCGTGGTACGCGAACGACTCGAGGATGTGCCGGGTCATCGAGGTCGGGTAGTCGGTGGAGATCATCGGGGCGATGTCCATCGGCTCCTCGTGGACCATGTACGGGCGGCCCGAGAGGTCGACCACGGCGCGCGCGAGCACCTCGTCGAGGGGCACCGACGCGTCGGCGAAGCGGACCACGCCGGCCTTGTCGCCCAGGGCCTCGGCGAACGCCTGGCCGAGCGCGATCGCGGTGTCCTCCATGGTGTGGTGGGCGTCGATGTGCAGGTCGCCCTTGACGGCGATCTTCAGGTCGAACCCGCCGTGCTTGCCGAGCTGGTGGAGCATGTGGTCGTAGAAGCCGACGCCGGTGGCGATGTCGACGGTCTTGTCGGTGCCGTCGAGGTCGACGTACACGTCGACGCTGGTCTCACCCGTGGTGCGGACGATGTGCGCGGTGCGGCTCACGTAACTTGCTCTCCTCGCTGTGCTGCTCGATCTGCTCCGCATCCGTCGCGAAGTACTCGGGGCGGTCGGTCATGGCGGCCTCGAAGGCGTCGAGGAGCGCGGTGGTCTCCTCCTCGGTCCCGGCCGTGACGCGCAGGCGGCCGGGGAGGCCGACGTCGCGGATGAGGACGCCCCGGTCGAGGATCAGGCGCCACACGGCGGCGGCGTCGGTGAGGCCGCCGACGAGCACGAAGTTCGCGTCGGAGTCGGCGACCGGGAGTCCCTTGGCGCGCAGGTGCTTCACGATCCGGTCGCGCTGGTGCTTGAGCTCGTCCACTTCGGCCTGGAGCTGCGCGGCGCACGCGAGCGCGCCGCGCGCGGCGGCCTGCGTGATGCTCGACAGGTGGTACGGCAGGCGCACCAGCAGGAGCTTCTCGACCAGTTCGGGGTCGGCGGCGAGGTAGCCGACGCGGGCCCCGGCGAACGCGAAGGCCTTCGAGAGGGTCCGGGTGACCACGAGGCGCCGGCGGCCCGGCAGGAGGCGCAGGGCGGTCGTCCCGGGGTCGCGGGCGAACTCGGCGTACGCCTCGTCGACGACGACCACGCCGCGGGCGGCCTCGTAGGCGGCCTCCACGACGGCGGGGTCGAGCGCGGTCCCGGTCGGGTTGTTCGGGGACACGAGGAACACGAGGTCCGGGTCGTGCGCCGCGATCGCCCGCGCCACGTAGGCGGGGCTGAGCGTGTAGCCGTCCTCGCGGCCGGCGTCGACGAAGGCCGTGCCAGTGCCGCGGGCGAGCAGCGGGTGCATCGAGTACGAGGGCATGAAGCCGAGCACGGTGCGGCCCGGCCCGCCGAACGCCTGGAGCAGCTGCTGGAGGATCTCGTTGGAGCCGTTGGCGGCCCACACGTGGTCGGCGGTGAGCCCGTGCCCGAGGTAGGCGGCCAGGTCGGCGCGCAGCGCGACCGCGTCGCGGTCGGGGTAGCGGTTGAGGCCGCGCAGCTCCCGGCCGATGAACTCGGCGACGACGGCCGCCACGTCCTCGGGGATGGCGAACGCGTTCTCGTTGGTGTTCAACTGGACCGGGACGTCGAGCTGCGGCGCGCCGTACGGCGGCTGCCCGCGCAGCTCCTCCCGGAGCAGGGCCTCGATCTCGCTCACTGCGCCGCCCCCGCCGCGTCCTCGAACCGGGCGGACACCGCCGCGCCGTGGGCCGGCAGGTCCTCGGAGTTCGCGAAGTTCACGACGTCCGCGGCGACGGCCGCGAGGGCGTCGCGCGAGTAGTCGACGAGGTGCACGCCGCGCAGGAACGTGTGGACCGACAGGCCCGCCGAGTGGCGGGCGCAGCCGCCGGTCGGCAGCACGTGGTTCGAGCCGGCGCAGTAGTCGCCGAGGGACACCGGCGAGTACGCGCCGATGAAGATCGCGCCGGCGTTGCGCACGCGCAGCGCGACCTCGCGGGCGTTCGCGGTCTGGATCTCCAGGTGCTCGGCGGCGTACGCGTCCGCGACCCGCACGGCCTCGTCGACGTCGGCGACGAGGATCGTCCCGGACTGCTCCCCCGCGAGCGCGGTCGCGATGCGCCCGGCGTGCCGGGCCAGGGGGACGCGGCGCTCGAGCTCGGCGTCGACGGCGTCGGCGAGGGCCGCGGAGTCGGTGATGAGGACCGAGGCGGCGGCCGGGTCGTGCTCGGCCTGGCTGATCAGGTCGGCCGCGACGTGCGCGGGGTCGGCGCCGGCGTCGGCGATGACCGCGATCTCCGTGGTCCCGGCCTCGGCGTCGATGCCGACCAGGCCGCGCACGGCGCGCTTGGCGGCGGTGACGTAGATGTTCCCGGGGCCCGTGATCATGTCGACCGGGTCGCACTCGTCGGTCCCGTACGCGAACATGCCGACCGCGGCGGGGCCGCCGACGGCGTACACCTCGTCGATGCCGAGGAGTCCCGCGACGGCGAGGATGCCCTGGTCGGGCAGGCCGCCGTTGGTCTTCTGGGCCGGGGAGGCGAGCGCGATCGAGTCGACGCCGGCGATCTGCGCCGGGACGGCGTTCATGATCACCGAGGAGGCGAGCACGGCGAGGCCGCCGGGCGCGTACAGGCCGACGCGGCCGACCGGCAGGTACCGCTCGGTGATCGTGCCGCCCGGGGCGACCTCGGTGACGACGTCGGGGAGGCGCTGGGCCTCGTGCGCGGCGCGGACGCGGTCGATCGAGGTCCGGTAGGCGCGGCGCAGCTCAGGGTCGAGCTCCTCCACGGCGGCCTTGATCGCGGCCTCGGGGACGCGCAGGTGCTCCAGATGCACGCCGTCGAAGCGCTCGACGATCTCGACCACGGCGGCGGTCCCGCGGTGGGCGATGTCGTCGATGAGCGGCTGGACCGAGCGGAGCGCCTCGTTCACGTCGAACGCGGCGCGCGGCATCAGCTCGCGCAGGGCGCGGGCCGGGTAGTCGGATACGGCTCCGATGAGGTCGATGCGTCTGAGCACGCTCCAAGCGTAGTCACCCGCATTTCCAGGTCAAAGGGCATACCGCTATTCGGGAGCGTCCGTTCGAAGGCTGGGCCGGCGTGACCAACCCGCGGCGACGGTGTAAGTGAAGGTCGCGGCGAGGGCCATGACGGCGAGCGCGCCCAGGCGCAGGGCGTCGAGCGCCGCTGTGAGATCGCCGACCCTGAGCGCGGCCCACGCGGCGGCCGGGTCGAGCTCGACGAACAGGACCGACGGGGGGCGCCACATGTGCGCGCCGGCGGGGGCGCGCTCGACGGCGTCCCAGAACGCCTGCCATTCGATCGCGCCGATCTTCCAGGCCACGACCTGGCACGCGACCGAGCCGATGACGAGGCCGAGGAGGAGGATCGGGCCGCGGCGGTCGCGCATCGCGGCCCAGGCGGCCACGGCGGCGAGGATGCCGAGGACGAGGCCGATGCCGGCGAACACGAGGTCGCCCTCGACGAACGCGTCCGGGTACGGCTCGACCATCGCCCAGCCGCCGTCGACCACGACGTACTCGACGCGGGGGGTGACGATCTGCCAGAGCATCGCGGCCGGGAACCCGAGCGCGGTGAGGATCACGGCCAGGAAGCCGGCGGCAAGGAGGTCGCGGCCGACGGTCCGCTGGGACCGGGTCCGCTTGCCGCCGTAGACGTGCGGGTCGTCGTGCGGGTCGGTGCGGGGGGTCGCTTCGTCGGTCACGCCTGGAATCCTGCCACAGGGGGCTCGGCGGGGCTCGGGCTGTGCGGTTCGCGCGCGGGGCGGGGGACGGGGCCGCTACAGTCCGTCGACGATCGTGGCCGCGGCCTCGAACCAGGCGGCGCGGGTCTCGGGGCGCAGCGCGGAGAACTCGATCTTCGCGCCCGGCTCCAGCGACGGGTCGTACGGGACGACCGCGCAGGCGCGGGTGCGCTGCGCGAAGTGCCGCTGGAGGTCGTGCAGGAGCGGGCCCGGGTTCGGCGTGGGCATCGACAGGAGCGTGACCGCGTTCTTGACGAGGTCGCCGTAGCCGCCCTCCTCGAGGTGGTCGAGCATCCAGTCGGCGGAGAACGCGGCGTCCTCGCGGGGCACGGTGGTGACCACGAGCCGGTCGACCGAGGAGACGACGGTCCGCCAGTTCGGGGACTCGACGTTGTTGCCGGTGTCGATGCAGACGAGGTTGTGCGTGCGGGTGAGGATGTCGAGGACGCGCAGGACCGTGGTCGGGTCGAGGCGGCGCTGGAGCTTCGGGTCCTCGTCGCCGGCGAGCACGTCGAAGGAGCCGTCGGAGGAGTGGCGCAGGAACTCGTCGAGGTGCTCGGGCAGGTGCACGCCGGCGGCCTCGACCTGGTCGAGGTGCTCCACGAGGTGGCGGATGGTGCGCCCGTGCCGGGCGGAGCCGGCGCGCAGGCCGAGCGTGCCGCGCAGTTCGTTGTCGTCCCAGGCGATCACGCCGCCGCCGCGGGCGGTGCCCATGGCCGCGGCCGACAGGACGGTGGCGGTGGTCTTGTGCACGCCGCCCTTGGGGTTGATGAACGCGATGACGCGGCTGCGGCCGAGGTCGCGGCGGAGCCGCTGGAGCGCGACGGGGCTCGGTTCGACCTGCGGCTGCGGCTGGCGCGGTTGCGGCGGCAGCCCCTGCTGGGGCCGGATCGGCTGGGTCAGCTGGGCGGCGCTGGGCGGGGTCTGCGTGGCGACCGGCGGGCGGCGGCCCGCGGTCGGCACCGAGTAGTGCGCCTGGCCGGGCGGGGGGCCCACCGGCGGCGAGGGCGGGTAGGACTCGCGGGGCGGCGGCGTGGGGGTCTGCTGGGCGCCTCCGGCGCGACCGCGGCCGCGACCGAGCAGCTTCTGCCAGCGCGAGCCGTCGTTGTTGCGGTCGTTGCTCCAAGCTTCGGGCGTGTTCACGTGCGACCTCCTCTCGACCGTTGCGGTGGTCGGTCCGCGAGCACCCCGGCTCGCGGTCCCGCGCCGTCCCGACCGGACACCGTTACCACCCGCGACTATTAGAACACAACGATTCCTCAAGGCCCGTTGCGAATCGCGGGCCGTGCGGGCCCGGGGGTGAGGCGTGCGTTACGTCCGCCCCGGCGGTGCGGCGGGCGCTTGGAACCAGTCTAGTGGCTCCTCATTGATCCGCCCGCAACCGCGCCAGGGCGGTCTCGAGGTCGTCCGGGTAATCACTCGTGAAGGTGACCGTGCGGCCGGTGGCCGGGTGGGCGAACTCGAGGCGGTACGCGTGCAGCCACTGCCTGGTCAGGCCCAGGCGCTCGGCGAGGACGGGGTCGGCGCCGTAGGTGAGGTCGCCCGCGAGCGGGTGGCCGAGCGCGGAGAAGTGGACGCGGATCTGGTGGGTGCGCCCGGTCTCCAGGCCGAGGTCCATCAGGGACGCGCCGGGGAAGACCTCGATGGTGTCGTAGTGGGTGACGCTGGGCTTGCCGTCGGCGACCACGGCCCACTTGTAGTCGTGGCGCGGGTGGCGCCCGATCGGGGCGTCGATCGTGCCCGAGAGCGGGTCGGGGTGGCCCTGCGCGACGGCCCGGTAGCGCTTCGAGACGCGGCGCTCCTTGAAGGCGCGCTTGAGCTCGGAGTAGGCGGCCTCGCTCTTGGCGACGACCATGAGGCCGGAGGTGCCGACGTCGAGGCGGTGGACGATGCCCTGGCGCTCGTCGGCGCCGTGGGAGGAGAGCCGGTAGCCGGCGGCGGCGAGGCCGCCGGTGACCGTGGGGCCGGTCCAGCCCGGGCTCGGGTGGGCGGCGACGCCGACGGGCTTGGAGACGACCACGATGTCGTCGTCGTCGAACACGACGTCGAGGCCGGCGACGGGCTCCTCCAGGCGGACGCGCACGTCCTCGGGCGGCGGCGGGAGGACGACCTCCAGCCAGGCGCCGGCGGAGACGCGCTCGGACTTGGTGGCGCAGGGGGCGCCGTCGACGGTGACGTCCCCGGCCGCCACGAGCTCGGCGGCGACGGTGCGCGAGAGCCCGAGGAGGCGGGAGACGACCTGGTCGATCCGATGGCCCTCGAAGCCCTCGGGGACCGGCAGCGCGCGGGTCTGGCGCGCGGCGACGTCGCTCATGCGGCCTCGGCCTTCGCGTCCTGCTCGTCCTTCGCGGCCCGCCGGGACTCCGGCGAGAAGCCGTGGCCGGTGAGCTCGAGGAGGACGATGAGGACCACGCCGCAGCACAGGGCCGAGTCGGCGATGTTGAAGATCGGGAACGCCTCGCCGAAGGGCTTGAACGCGCTGATGAAGTCCACGACGTGGCCGTGGGCGAACCCGGGCTCGCGGAAGTAGCGGTCCACGAGGTTCCCGGCCGCGCCGCCGAGGACGAGGCCGATCGCGACCGCCCACGCGGGGTAGGCGATCCGGCGGGAGAGGAACACCAGGAACACCACGACCGCCGAGGCGATGATCGTGAAGATCCAGGTGTAGCCGGTGCCGAGGCTGAAGGCGGCGCCGGAGTTCCACGTCAGGCTCAGGTAGACGAGGCCGCCGAGGATGCGGACCGGCTCCTGCGGGTCGAGGTTGGCCTCGGCCAGGAACTTCGTCCACTGGTCCAGGCCGACGGCGAACGCCGCTGTGAGCAGGGCGGCCAGGGTCAGGCCCGGCCGCCTGCGCTTGTCCTCGGGGGTGTCGTCGGGCCCGGCGCCGGTGTCGGCCTCGGGCTGGGTGTCCTCGCTCAGCGTCGCTCCTCCAGCTGTTTGCAACTGACGCAGAGGGTAGCCGACGGGAAGGCGGCCAGACGAGCCGCCGGGATGGGCTTGCCGCACTTCTCACAGAAGCCGTAGCCGCCCTCGTCGATCCGTTCGAGGGCGTGGCTGACCTGCCTGATGCGCTCGGAGATCGCCCCTGCCACGGCGACCTCGTGCTCGTGCTCGACGGTCTTGGAGCCGGAGTCGATCTGGTCGTCGCCGGCGGTGTCGCTCAGGCGCTCGCGCTGGGCGACGGTGATCGAGTCGGTGTAGCGCCGCTGCTCGGCGAGGAGCTCGTCGAGCCGCTCCTGGAGCGCGGCCCGCAGTTCGTCCTGCTCGCTCTCGGTGCGCGGCTGGTGGTCGGCGTCGGCCGCCGCGGGCGGGGCCGGCTCGGCGGCCTTCGCCGCGCGCTTCGCCGGCGCCTTCTTGACGGACTTCTTCACGGTCTTCTTGGCCGGCGAGTCGGCTGCGGCCGCGGCGGTCTTCGCCGCGGCCTTCTTGACGGGCGCCTTCTTCACCGCGCTCTGCTTGGCGGCGGTCTTCACCGCCGTCTGCTTCGCGGCCTGCTGCTGGGTCTTCTTGGCTGGACTCATGACGCGCCTCTGGAGGGGTGTGTCGGCTCGGGTTCCGGTCTGGCCTGGGCACGCCGGGGTCGGGGCAGTGCCCTGGGTCGGGCGTTCGGCATCGCGGCTCCCGAGTTGGCGTACTCCTGACGTCCCCGTCGGAAACGAGGACAATGCGCGCCAGGCCCCGCCGAGGCGGGCACCTGCCGCGCAATTAAGCACACAGGATACGCAAGACCTGCAACGAGGTCAATTACTTCGGGAACTTGCCTCCGGACTGTGCGTCAGGAAAACCGAGGCGTCAGGGAACCCGGGGCGTCAGGAGACCCGTGGCGTCAGGGAACCCGTGCGGGCGCCGCGGATCAGCGCCCGGCGAGCGGGGCCATCAGCAGGCGCGAGACCGGCTCGCACATGCCGCAGGGCGTGAACCCGAGTTCGAGCGCCTCGGCGACCGGGAGCGGCTCGTGCTCGCGGCCGTGCAGGTGCGCGCAGCGGGTGTGGTGGAAGCGCGGGCGGCCGTCGACCACGGCGACCTCGGTGTCCAGGCGCATGAGCGCGGCGGCCTCGACGCTGGACATGCGCTGCTCGGTGGGCTCGTCGGCCAGGGACTCGGGTGCCCGGTGGCTCGCCGCCTGCCGCGGCGGCTCCTCGAAGCGCAGCTCCGGGTCCCGGTCCACCGCGTAGTCGGTGGACTCGAAGACCTTGCCCTCCAGGAGCGGCAGCTCGGTGGTCGGGGTGTCGTCGCCGCCGATCCGGCGGAACTGCTGCGTGTCGTCGTCGGCCGTCCGCTGGGAGGCGATGCGCGGGCGCTTGGCGCCCCTCCCGCGGATGCCGACGTAGAGCGCGACCCCGGCGGCGAGGCTCGCCGAGATCGACGAGACCAGCAACTGGTCGTTTCCGGTGATCATGCCGGTGACCAGCAAGACCGCCGCAATGACGAGGATCAGCAGGCTGCTGACGATCACGTCGAGTCCTCCCCTGCGCGCGGGCAGCGGTCCCGCACGCGGTCCGACGCGGCCCCCGGCGAACCGGGGACCGCGGATCGTTAACGCATGGTGGTGGCGGTGGTGAGGGCGTCGGCGGTGCTCCGCAGAGCACCGGCGCCCTCACCCGCTCACCCATGGATAACGAGGCGATCCCCGTTCAGGTTATGCCCGCAGGCGTGCCAATGTCGCCTGGCGCGACACCTGCCTCGGCACGCGGCAGCGGCCCCCGGAAGGCGGGGAGGGTCAGCCGCGGCCGCCCTGCATCACGAAGGCCGACCGGGCGCCCGTGCGCTCGTTGCCGGTCTCGCGCTGGGCCTCCTCGAAGGCCTCGTCCTGCGTGCGGCTCTGCTGGCCGTTCAGGTCGCGGAGCTGGCTCTCGAGGTAGAGCTTGAGGCGGGTGCGGTACTCGCGCTCGAAGGTCTTGAGCTCCTCGATGTTGTGCAGCAGCGAGGTGCGGGACTCCTCCAGCTGGCCGATGATTTTCTGGCGCTCCTCCTCGGCCTCGAGCTCCATGCGCTCGGCCTTGTCGCGGGCCTGGCCGACCAGGTCCTCCGCCTGCGCGCGGGCCTCGGTGACCATCGTGTCGGCGTCGCGCTGAGCCTCGGTGACCATGGTCTTGGACTCGCGCTGGGCCTGGGTCAGCATCGACTGCGACTCGCGCTGGGCGTCGGCGACCATCGTCTGGGCCTCGCGCTGGGCCTGGGTGACCAGGTCCTCGGCCTCCCGGCGGGAGTCCTCGAGGTGCTCGTCGGCGGTGCGCTGGGCGACCATGAGGAGGCGCAGGGCCTCCTGCTCGCCGCCGGCCCCGCCGGGCGCGGACGCGTCCTGCTGCGGGCCGCGCTGGGCCAGTTCCTGCTGGAGCTGCTGGGCCTGCTGCTGCGCGGCGACCATCTGCTGGTGCATCTCGTGCAGCTCGGCGTCGAGCTCCTGGAGCTGCTGCTCCATGGCGTGCTTCTCGCGCTGCACCCGGTCGAGTGCGGCGGCCATCTCGGCGTGGTCGGCGGCCCCGGGGGGAGCACCGGCGCGGAGGCTGTCGAGTTGCGCGCGAAGTTCGCCGTTCTCATCGCTGAGGCGAGCGAGTTCGCGCTCGACCTCGTCGAGGAAACCGTCGACCTCGTCCTCGTCGTATCCGCGCTTTCCGAGCATGGGTTTCTTGAACGTGACGTTGTGAACGTCTGCTGGGGTCAGCGGCATTCGAAACTCCTTCTCAGCTGTTCGCCTGGCGCACAAGGCCACTCGACACGATAACCGCATCGTGCACCCCCGCCCGGAGCTGCTAGGAGAGGTTTCTCCCGATGACGAAGTCCATCAGGATCCACACGATCAGGAGCAGCGCCAGGAACGCCAGATCAATCGATACAGTACCAAGCCTGAGAGGGGGTATCACCTTCCTCAACCCCTTCAGGGGAGGGTCGGTCACGCTGTAGACCGTCTCCAGCAGGGCCGCGGCCCGAGGGCCGGGCTCCCAGCGCCGGGAGAACTGGACCACCACGCTGCACACCAGGCGAGCCAGTAGGAACAGGTAGAACGCGAAGAGCGCCAAGTACACGAGCTGGAGTGCCAGGTTCACGGTACGGAGTCTATCCGGCCGGTCACGACTGGTTGAAGAACCCGCCCTCGGCGATCTTCGCCTTGTCCTCCGCCGTCACCTGGACGTGCGGAGGAGAGAGGAGGAACACACGGTTGGTCACCCGCTCGAACGAGCCCCGGGTGCCGAAGATGAGCCCCGCGGCGAAGTCGACCAGGCGCTTGGCGTCGGCCTCCTCCATCTCCGAGAGGTTCATGATCACCGGCGTGCCGTCGCGGTAGCGCTCGCCGATCGTGCGCGCCTCGTTGTAGGTCGTGGGGTGGAGCGTCGTGATCCGGTAGTTCGCGTGCGACTCCTCCTCGGCCGGCGCGGGCCGGACCATCGCCGGCTCGGCGAGCGCGAGGTTGTCGCGCGTCAGCGGCGTGACCGAGCCGGAGCCGCGGTTGAGCTGGCGGACGGGGCTGCGCTCCTCGGCGGGACGGCCCACCCGGCCGGTGGTCCGCTGCGCTCCGCGCGCGCGCACGGGCGCCGGCTCCTCGGCGAACTCGTCGTTCTCCTCGAACCCGTTGTAGCCGCGATCCTCCTCGTCCTCGATGAGGCCGAGCCAGATGCCTGCCTTCCGCATCGCGCCCATCGATCGTGCTCCCTCCTCGGGCCGCCCCTGCAATTGAGTCAGGTACGCGGTCTCATCCTAGCGCCGACTCCTTACACGGAGGTGTTTTTCCGCGGTTCGCCGGTGAACGGCCGCGGCATAGATCCCTTTACTGCCGTATACCTTACGCCATCGACTCACGTTCGCCGAGGACGTTTCTCCCGAGTCTGACCATTGTGGCGCCGCACGCCACGGCCTCCCGGAAGTCGCCGCTCATGCCGGCCGAGACCTCGGTCGCGGCCGGGTCCACCCGCCGCACCGCCTCGGAGCACTCCCGAAGCAGCGCAAAGGCCCTCGCGGGCTCCCAGCCGAGCGGCGCGACGGCCATGACCCCCTTGAGGTCGAGGTGGCGCGCCGCGGCGATGCGCTCGGCGAGCGGCTCGACCTCGGCGACGGGCACCCCGCCGCGGGAGGTGTCCCCGTCGAGGCTCACCTGGATGAGCGCGTTCAGGTTCCGGTCCCGCCCCGAGGACGCCGCGGCGCCTTCGAGGGCGTCGACGAGGCGGGCGCGGTCGACCGAGTGGACCCAGTGCGCGTACCCGGCGACCGAGCGGGCCTTGTTGCGCTGGAGCTGACCCACGAAGTGCCACACCGGGTCCAGGCCGCGGGCGGCGAGGTCGGCGGCCTTCGGCGCGGCCTCCTGGTCGCGGTTCTCCCCCAGGTCGCGCTGGCCGAGTTCGGCGAGGGCGGCCGCGTCGGCGGCGGGGAAGGTCTTGGTGACGGCGATGAGGCGGACCGAGGCGGGGTCGCGGCCCGCGTCGGCGCAGGCGGCGGCGAGGGCCTCGCGCGTCCGGTTCAGGTTGTCCCGCAACTGGGCTCGGCGCGCATCTGTGGTCAAGGCGGTCCTCGGCGGTGGGGTTCGGGCGTGCAAGGGGGCGGCGGGCGGCGGTCCGCCGAGTCGTCGCGACCCGACGGAGCGCCGCCGCTAGAAGCCCTCTTTGAGGAAGGAGGGGACGTCGACGTCGTCGAAGAGGACCTTGCCGGCGCCGGACTCGCGCTCCGGCTCGGGCTTGGCCTCGCGGACCGGCTCCGGCTTCTGCTCGGGCAGCGCCGTGATCCGGGTCGGCTGCGCCAGTTCGAAGGCGGTCTCGTCCTCGACGTCGAAGCCGGCGGCGATGACGGTCACGCGGGCCTCTTCGCCGAGGGCGTCGTCGATGACCGCGCCGAAGATGATGTTCGCGTCGGTGTGCGCGCAGTCCGAGACGAGCTCGGCCGCGTCGTTGATCTCGAACAGGCCCAGGTCGGAGCCGCCCGCGATGGACAGCAGCACGCCGCGCGCGCCCTCCATGCTCTGCTCCAGCAGCGGCGACTCGATCGCGGCGCGCGCGGCCTCGACCGCGCGGTTCTCGCCGCGCGCCGAGCCGATGCCCATGAGGGCCGAGCCGGCGCCGGACATGACGCTCTTGACGTCGGCGAAGTCGAGGTTGATGAGGCCGGGCGTGGTGATCAGGTCGGTGATGCCCTGGACACCGGAGAGCAGCACCTGGTCGGCGAGGCGGAAGGCGTCCATCATGGAGATCGAGCGGTCGCCGAGGTGGAGCAGGCGGTCGTTGGGGATGACGATCAGCGTGTCGCACTCGTTGCGCAGATCCTCTATTCCCGACACCGCTTGGGTCTGGCGGCGCTTGCCCTCGAAGGCGAACGGCCGGGTGACCACGCCGATCGTGAGCGCGCCGAGCTTGCGGGCGATGTTCGCGATGACCGGGGCGCCGCCGGTGCCGGTGCCGCCGCCCTCGCCGCAGGTCACGAAGACCATGTCGGCTCCCTTGAGGACCTCTTCGATCTCGTCGCGGTGGTCCTCGCAGGCCTTCGCGCCCACTTCGGGGTTCGCGCCGGCGCCGAGGCCGCGCGTCAGCTCCCGGCCGACGTCGAGCTTGACGTCGGCGTCGCTCATCAGGAGCGCCTGGGCGTCGGTGTTGATGGCGATGAACTCGACGCCCTTGAGGCCCGCCTCGATCATCCGGTTGACAGCATTGACGCCGCCGCCTCCGACTCCAACGACTTTGATGACGGCGAGGTAGTTGTGCGGTGGTGTCATCGCGGCTGCCTTCCTTCCCCTTCGCGGCCCTGGGTGCGACAAACGGGATGTGCGCGCACACCCGCTCCCCCTTAACGCTAACTCACAGTGGGTGCATCTGGTGCGCTGACATCGACATGTTCGTACCCGACCGCCAGCAATCGATCGACCACCTCGGCCTTCTGCTCGCCCTCGGAGCCGTCGCCCCACGTGACCGTCCGTCCACCTTCGAGGAACAGCGTGATGCCCGCGGGGGACGGGGCCTCGACGTGTTCGACCTCGTCGGCGAGGTCCGCGGGGACCGACTCGAGGACCGCGAGGGCCTCGATCGTGGCGAGGTCGTCCGGTGACGGGTCGTCGAGTTCGACAATCCAATGAGTACCGAAAGGCGAATCGGCCTCGTCGAATGCCACACCGTCGGAATCGACCATGAGAAAAGTCTCGTCTCCGGTGGGAACGGCCATATACGGCGTCCGCTCGGTGACCTCCACCAGGAGCGCGTCGGGCCAGGAGCGCGAGACGTCCACCGACGCGACCGGCGCGAGCGCGGCGACGTCGGCGGCGAGCGCGTCGAGATCGGCCCCGAGCAGCGGATCCCCAAGGGCCCCTTGGCCGAGCGCCTGGACTTCGGCGGGGTCGAGGACCGCGGTGCCCGCGACCTCGATCCGCCGCACCTCGAACCAGGGCACCGTCCACAGGACCGTGAACGCCGCCAGGAGCAGGGCGAGGACGCCGGCGACGGCGAGCCGCAGGCGCTTGTCGGGGATGCCGCGGCGCACCACGTGGACGAGCCGCCGGGTCCCCGACCCGGCCGGATTGTCGGAGCCGCGCATGCGTCGATCATGGCACGGACGGGCCACCGGGCGGTGGCGGCACGCCGCGTCGTTCGATAAGGTTAGGCAAACCTTATTCCTAGAGGAGGACCGCGCGTGGCGACCCAGACCCAGGCCCAGACCGAGGCGGCCCCGGCCGTCCGGCCGTTCGACCTGTTCCCCGCCCGGGTGCGGGCGCTGCGGCGCCTGAGCCCCGCGTTCCTCCGGGTGACCTTCGCCGGCGAGGCCCTGCGCCACTTCGCCGACAACGGGTTCGACCAGCGCTTCAAACTCATCTTCCCCGCCCCCGCGTGCGGCTTCGACAAGATGCCGCGCACCGAGCGCTGGTACTCCGAGCTGCGGGCCCTCCCCGAGGAGGAGCAGTGCGGGGTGCGCACCTACACCGTGCGGGACGTGCGGCACGACCTCGGCGAGGTCGACGTCGACATGGTCGTGCACGAGGCCGAGTCGGACGAGCACTGCGGCCCGGCGCTGCGGTGGCTGCGGACCGCGGCCGTCGGCGACGAACTGCTCCTGCTGGGCCCGGACGCGCGCTTCGACGGGGACGCCGGCGGCATCGACTTCCGCGCCCCCGAGGGCGCGGAGCTCCTGATCGCGGGCGACGAGACCGCGGCCCCGGCGATCGCCGCGATCCTCGAGCACCTGCCGGTGACCGCGAGCGGCCGGGTCTTCATCGAGGTGCCGACCGCGGCCGACGTCCTGGAGGTGGACGCGCCCGCCGACGTCGCGGTGCACTGGCTGCCGCGCGAGGGCGCGGCCTGGGGCGAGCGCCTCGTCCCGGCCGTCGCCGACGCGGCCCGCGCCATGGACCTCGGCGCGGGCGGCGAGTTCGAGGAGACCGGCGAGGACATGATCTGGGACGCGCCCCAGGAGGTCGGCGCCGGCGGCGCGTACGTGTGGATCGCGGCCGAGACCGGCGTGGTCAAGACGCTCCGCTTCACGATCCGCAAGGAGCTCGGCCTGCCGAAGGAGTCGGGGGCGTTCATGGGCTACTGGCGCAACGGGACCGCCTGGGACTGAACGGGTTCCGGGGAAGGCGGCCGCCGGACGGCGGCCGCCGTTCCCGTGCCCGCTAGAAGGTCGGGGTGCCGGCGCGGTACTCGGTGGCGAAGCGCGGGTGGACCCACAGGAAGCGGCCCCGGTCGCGGACGCGCTCCAAGCCGCCGTAGCCGGGGTCGGTCTTGTTCAGGAACGCGTGCAGGCGGCGCAGCTCGGCGCCCGAGTGGGCCGCGCCGGCGCCGTTCCCCCAGGGCAGGTCCGTGGTCGGGTCGGCCTCGACCTCGCCGAGCTCGGCGATGACCTTGAACGACTCCTCGGCGAGCTCGAGGTGGTTCTCGATCGCGGTCGGGTCGAAGGAGGGGAAGACGAGGTCGGCGGCGACCGAGGCGCCCGGGAGCACCGTCGACCACAGGACCTTGAGGGTGTTCTTGATCAGGGGCGCGGACTTCACGAGCCAGTCGCGGGGCACGTCGATGTCGAAGACGCCGCTCGCCGGGTCCCCGTCGAGGACGTACAGCGGCAGCCGCGAGTGCTCGCACCACAGGACCACGCGGATGCCGACGTGCGAGAGCCGCTTGGTCCAGGCCTGCCGGTCGCGCAGCTCGACCGAGTAGACGCGGGGCCCGTCGGCGGCCTCGTCCGAGAGCAGGTCCACGATCCGCTGGAGGTCCTGGCGCATCTGGCTCCACTGCTCGATGGCCCCCAGCTCGACCGGCGCGGCGTCCGGCCGGACCGCCACGACCGCGTCGTCCTCGCCGTCGGCGGCGGCGCGGCGGCGCAGGAGCCCGTCGATCGGGACGTCGGCCCAGCAGCGGCGGCACTCGGCGGTCCGCTTGCCGTCGGCGCGGCGCGTCAGCAGCCGCTCCATGCCGAACAGGCCCCGCTGCGAGCCCGCGGGGTCGGCGCACACGCCCGCGCACGGCACGAGCCGCTTGAGCTTGAAGCCGGGCCACAGCTCGCCAGCGTACTCCTCGAGGTCCTGCACGAACTCGTGGAGGAACTGCTCGGGATAGACGGCCTTGACCTCGACGCGGAGGCGCTGGCCTTCGAGGCGGACGAGGGCGCGCGAGTAGCGGTCGGGCTGGATGACGAAGCCGCCCTGCCAGTGGACGCCGTCCTCGAACCGCTCGCGGCCGAGGGAGTGGCGGTGCCAGCGGACGATGAGCCGGTGCATGAGCCCTTCGGGGACGCCCTTGGCGTCGTTGGCGTCGATGAACTCGCACAGCTGGACGTCGTGCGCGAGGCGCGCGCCGAAGCGGTCCCAGACCTCCTCCAGAGGCGGCGGGGCCTCGTCGAGGAGCTGCGCGACGAGGCTGCTCTCGGGCCGGCCGCCCTGGGGCGGGATGCGGTAGGAGATGTCGTACTTCTCCATGAGCCGCACCAGGGCCGGGTGGAGCTTGGGGTCGTAGCGGTGGCGGGTCCCGGGCGCGGGGTGCCACAGCTCGGCGAGGCGGGGGTGTTCGACGAGGCCGTGCCGGTTCGCGGTGAGGTCGTCGTCGAGGACGATGCTGACGGCGGTGGAGAGCCAGTCGCCCTTGAGGACCACGATGTCGTCGAGGCCGGGGATCTCGGGGTAGTGGATCCAGTAGCCGAGCTGGGTGGCGATCCGGGCGAGGGCGCGGGCGGCCTCGGCGTCGAGGCCGTAGGCGGCGGCGCGGCGCTCGTAGTCGGCGTACTCCAGGTAGGACTCGCCGCTCTCGAGGAGGGAGCGGCGCAGGTTCCGCCAGCTCGCGGGGACCTCGCGGTTGATCTGGGGCATCGCGGCGGCGGACTCCCAGAGGGCGGCCTTCAGGGCCGCGACGCCGCGGCCGGTGCGGGAGTCGACGAAGTGGAAGCCGCCGATGAGGTCGCCGTGGCGCTCCTTGAGGGCGGCCTGGTCGATGCGGGGGTGCTGGCCCTCGGTGTCGGTGTGGGTGGCGACGATGTGGATCCTGACGTGCTCGTCGCTGGTGCGGCGGCGGATGAGGTCGATCCAGTAGTCGACGAAGCCCTGCATGGGGCCCTGGCGGGCCTTCCAGACCACGGCGTACACGGCGGGGGCGGTGAAGAACAGCTGGTGGGTCGGGCGGTACGCCTTCTGGCCGCCGAAGTCCCAGGCGTTCAAGGTGATCGCCGAGGACGGCTCGCCGCCGGGCCCGGTGAGCTCGAGGGTCTTGACCTCGATGCCGTGGGTGGAGCCGCGGGCGGCGTCGAAGGGCTCGCCGCGCATGGCGGCGAGGAGGGAGCTCTTGCCGACCTCGCCTTCGCCGACGAGGACGAGCTTCGACTCGCGGAAGTCGGCGCCTTCGACCTCGGTGCGCTCGATGAGCTTGCGCAGCTCGGGGAGGCCGGTCTCGGCCGCGGCGCGCTGCTCGGGCGGCAGGAGGTTGCCGTCGAGGTAGAGGCTGGCGAGGTGCTCGAGATCGAGGAGGGACCGCGGCAGGGAGCGCAGGCCGTTCTTCTCGACGTCGAGGCGGCTGAGCGCGGGCACGGCGCCGATGTGCTCGGGCAGCTCCTTGAACTGGTTCCGGTTCAGGTTCAGCCGGTCGAGGCTGGTGAGGGCGGTGATCGAGCGGGGCAGGGTCGAGAGCCGGTTGGAGTCGAGTCCGAGGTGGACGAGGCGGACGAGGCGGCCGATGGACTCGGGCAGCTCGGTGAGGCCGGTGCGGTGGAGTTCGAGCCAGGTGAGGCCGGTCAGCTCGGTGATCGGCTCGGGCAGGGCGCCGAAGCGGTTGTCGCCCGCGTCGAGCCAGGTGAGGGCCTGGAGCCGGGCGAGGGAGGCGGGCAGGTCGGTGAGCTGGTTGCGGTGCAGGTCGAGGCGGCGCAGCCGCGAGAGGCGGCCGACGGCGCCGGGGAGCGCGGTGATCCGGTTGGCGTCCAGGTCGAGGCGGACGAGGGAGCCGAGCCTCCCGATCGAGGCGGGGAGGGCGGTGAGCTGGTTGTCGCCGAGGTTGAGCCACGAGAGCTCGGCGAGGTCCCCGATGGACTCGGGCAGGGCGGCGATGCGGTTGCCGAAGAGGTTGAGGCTGGTCAGGTTGGTGAGTTCGCCGATCCACTCCGGGAGGCGGGTGATCCCGTTGACGGAGAGGTCGAGCGAGGTGAGGTACTTGAGGTCCCTGATGCCGTCGGGGACCGCGGTCAGGTTCCAGCGGGAGCAGTCGAGGGAGGTGCTGCCGGAGCGCTTCGCGTCCGCGATCATCCGTCTGACGGTCGCCATGGAGGGGTGTCACCTGCCGGGTCGGTGATGGGGCCGTCACCATCGTACCGGCCGGCCGCCGGGACCGGTCCCCGCGCGGACCGGTTGGGGGGCAGGGGGACGGGCCCGCGCGGGCGGGCCCGTCCGGGGGTCTCAGCGCAGGAGGTCGTCCGGCATGAGGGAGACGGGCGGGGCGCCCATGGTGACGACGACGTCGCCGCGGGCGGCGAGGGCCTTGACGGCGGCGGGGACGTCGTCCCATTCGGGGACGAACGCCTTGTCCTCGTCGGGGAGGGCGATCGCGTCGCAGAGCGCTTGGCCGCCTTCGCCTTCGGGGACCTCCTCGCCGGGGCCGAAGATCTCCATGACGACGACCTTGTCGGCCAGGGAGAGGGCGGCGGCGATCTCGTCGCGCATCGCGATGGTGCGGTAGACGCGGTAGGGCTGGAAGACGACGACGAGGTTCCCGTCCCCGGCGACCTCCTTGAGGGTCTTCACGGCCTCGGTCATCGCGGTCGGGTGGTAGGCGTACTCGTCGAAGACGGCGTAGCCGTGCGCCTCGCCGCGCTTCTCGAAGCGGCGCTTGACGCCCCCGAAGGCGGCGATGCCGGCGGCGATGTCCTCGGGTTCGAGGCCGAGGTAGAGGCCGACGGCGATCGCGGCGGTGGAGTTGAGGGCGATGTGGCGGCCGGGCATCGGCAGGTGGAAGCGGCCGAGGACCTGCTGCTGGTGCAGGACCGTGTAGTCGACGCCGTCCACGTTCGACTCGACGTCGCCGAGCTGGACGTCGGCGCCGTCGCTGAAGCCGTAGGTGGCGACGGTGCGGCCCTCGGCGCGGAGCTTATCAGCGAGCGCGAGGGTGCCGGGGTTGTCGGCGCACAGGACGAGGAGGCCGTCCTTGTCGGTGTTGCGGCAGAACCGCTCGAACGCCTCGGTGAGGGCGTCCATGTCGCCGTAGGTGTTCAGGTGGTCGACGTCGATGTTCGTGACGATGCCGACCTCGGGCCGGTAGCGCAGGAACGACCGGTCGGACTCGTCGGCTTCGGCGACGAAGAGGTCGCCGGAGCCGTGGGCGCCGGTGTACGCGCCGATGTTCTCGCCGCCGTTCACATAGGACGGTGCGAGGCCGGCGTGCTCGAGCATCTGGGTGATGATCGCGGTCGTGGTGGTCTTGCCGTGGGTGCCGGTGACGACGATGGAGCGGCGCCCGGTCATCGCGGCGGCGAGGGCCTCGGAGCGGTGGTAGACGCGGATGCCGCGGCGGCGGGCCTCGGCGACCTCCAGGTGGTCGTCGTTGTGCGCGGTGGAGCGCACCACGGTGTCGATGCCGTCGAGGTTCGACGCGGTGTGCTCGCGGTGGATCACCACGCCGTGGCGCTCCAGCTCGGGCAGGGACGGCCAGTCCTTGAGCTCGGAGCCGGACACCGGGAGGCCGCGGGTGGCGTACAGGCGGGTGAGGCCGTTCATGCCGACGCCGCCGACCCCGATGAACAGGACGCGCCCGAGGTCCTCGGCGGTGACGCCCTCGTCGATGGGGCTGGTCAGGTCGTTGGGATCGCTCATGCCTGCGAGACCACCTTCAGCGTGTAGTTGCGGAGCGCCTCGTCGCCGGTGCGGGACCCGAAGGCCGCGGCGGCCTGCGACATCTGGAGGACGCGGTTGCGGTCGGTGATGACCGGGATGAGGTGCTCGGCGATCCAGCCGGGGCTGAGGTTCTCGTCGTCGCAGAACATCGCGCCGCCGGCGGCGACGACCGGCCCGGCGTTGCGGTACTGCTCCTTGTTGCCCCACGGCATGGGGACGAAGACCGTGGGGATGCCGAGCGCGGAGACCTCGGCGACGGTCATGGAGCCGCCGCGGGCCAGGACCATGTCCGCGGCCGCGTAGCCGAGGTCCATGCGGTCGAGGTACGGGAGGGTGCGGTACGGGACCGGCAGGCCCTCGGGGACGTGGATCGGCTCGTCGCGGCGGGCCCCGGTGATGTGCAGGACCTGGACGCCGCGGTGCGCGAGCATCTGGGCCGCGCCGGAGACGGCGTTGTTGATCGAGGCCGCGCCCTGGGAGCCGCCGTAGACGAACAGGACGGGCCGGCGCGGGTCGAGCCCGAAGTACTGGCAGGCCTGGGCGCGCATGGCGTTGCGGTCGAGGTGGGCGATCGCGGGCCGCAGCGGGACGCCGGTGAACTCGCCGTCGGCGAGGATCGGGGAGGCCTGCGCGAGGTGCGGGAAGCCGAGCGCGAGGTTGTCGCTGAACTTGAGCGCCAGCTTGTTGGCGACCCCGGGCGGGTCGTTGAACTCGAAGATGACCATCGGGGTCTTGCGGCGCCAGGCGGCGAGGTAGGCGGGGACGGCGACGTAGCCGCCGAAGCCGACCACGGCGTCGGCCTGGACCTCGTCGAGGATGTCGCGGGTGGCCTTCATGGCCTTGAGCATGCGCGGCGCGGTCAGGAGGAGGTCGAGGTTGACCTTGCGCGGCAGCTGGTGCGCGGGGACGTTGCGCAGGTCGTACCCGGCCTTGGGGATGAGGTCGTTCTCCAGGCCCTTCTCGGTGCCGAGGCAGGTGACGCGCACGTGGGGGTCGTGGCGGCGGAGGCAGTCGGCGTAGGCCAGGAGCGGGTAGATGTGGCCGCCGGTGCCGCCGCCGGCGAGGACGACCGATCGAAGCTGTGGCAACGTCATGTCTTTCTGGTCGTAGGTTTCTTCGGAGCCTCGGAATCGGATTCCGAGCGGGGAGCGGGCGGCAGGGGGGCCCAGAGCAAGCGTACGAGACGGGAGGGGTTGCGCGCCCGCAGCGCCTGCGCGGCGTCGGGTTCGGCACGGGCGAACCCGGCGAGCATCCCGACCGCGGCGAGGACGACGACGAGCGCGGTGCCGCCGTCGGAGATGAACGGGAGCGGGACGCCGGTCATGGGGATGAGGCCGAGGACGCCGCCGATGTTGATGAACGCCTGCCCGGCGATCCAGATCGTGACGCCCGCGGCGACGAGCGACCGGAACGGGTCGTCGGAGCGGCGCGCGATCCGGAAGCCGGTGTAGACCAGGACCGCGAACAGGGCCAGGATGACCAGGCAGCCGACGACGCCGAGCTCCTCCGCGATGAGCGCGAAGATGAAGTCGTTGTGGCCGTTGGGGAGCCAGTCCCACTTCTGGCGGCTCTCGCCGAGCCCGAGCCCGAACCAGCCGCCGTCCGCGATCGCGTAGTAGCCCTGGATGGCCTGGTAGCCCCAGGTGTCGGCGAAGTCCTCGGGCCGCGAGAAGGAGATGATGCGCTCCATGCGGTAGCCCTCGAACGCGATGAGCAGGGCCGAGCCGGTGAGCGCGATCGCGAACAGGACGCCGAGGATGCGCAGCGGCACCCCCGAGGCCCACAGGAGGCCGATGAACATCGCGACGATGATGAGCATCGTCCCCAGGTCGGCGTAGCCGATGATGATCATGAGCAGGCCCGCGATGGGGAACATGGGGATCGCGAGGTCGCGCCAGGACGCGATGCGCGGGCCCAGGCGCACCAGCGAGTCCGCGGCCCACAGCAGGAGCGCGAACTTGGCGATCTCGGCGGGCTGGAACTGGACGGGGCCCAGGTTGATCCACAGGCCGTCGGCGATCCCGCTCCCGGCGTCGGCGCCGGCGGACTCCAGCTGGTCCTGGCGGACCGACATGACCACCAGGAACAGGCCGAGGAGGATCGCGACGACGAGCAGCGGGCGCGAGACCGCGCGGTAGGTGCGCGCGGGCAGGCGCTGTGCGATCCAGAAGCAGATCAGGCCGACGACGGCCCAGATGACCTGCTGGAGGATGACCGCGAAGGCGTTGCCGGTGGCCTCGTAGGACTCGACCATGGTGGCGGAGAAGACCATCACCAGGCCGACCGTGAGCAGGAGGCCCGCGGAGGAGAGCAGCAGGTAGTACGAGGCGAGCGGCCGGTCGAGGAGGCCGCGGAGCATCTCGGTGAACCCGCTTCTCACGCATCGCCTCCCAGGGCGCGCGCCGCGTCGGCGAACGCGTCGCCGCGGTGGGCGTAGGAGCGGAACATGTCGTAGGAGGCGGCGGCGGGCGACAGGAGCACGGTGTCCCCGGGCCGCGCGAAGGCGGCGGCGCGGGCGGCGACGTCGGTCATGACGGCATCGTCGCCGCCGTCGAGGACGGCGACGGGGAGGTCCGGGGCGTGTCGCGCGAGCGCTTCGGCGATCTCGGCCCGGTCCTGTCCGATGAGGACGGCGGCGCGCATCTTCGGAGCGTACTGCGCGACCAGGCCGTCGACGTCGACGCCCTTGAGCTGGCCGCCCGCGACCCACACGATCGAGTCGTAGGCGGCGAGCGCGGCGGCCGCGGCGTGCGGGTTCGTGGCCTTGGAGTCGTCGACCCAGGTCACCCCGGCCCACTCGCCGACGGTCACGTTCCGGTGCGGCTCGGGGGTGTAGGCGCGGATCGCCGCGGCGATGTCCTCGTGCGCGACGCCGGCCGCGCGGGCGAGCGCGGCGGCGGCGAGCGCGTTGGCGACGTTGTGCCAGCCGGCGGGCCTGACGTCGCCGGCCGAGCAGATCTGGACGGGCGCGTCGCCGGTGTGGTCGACGAGGAATCCGAGCGCGACGCCGAACTGGCCGGGCTCGGGGTGGTTGAGGGTGAACCCGGTGACCTCGGCCTCGGTGTGCTTGGCGAGGGCGACGACGGCCGGGTCGTCCAGATTGACGACGGCGCGGCCGCCGCGCCAGACGGCGGCCTTGGCCTCGGCGTAGTTGTCGAAGCCGCCGTGCCAGTCGAGGTGGTCGGGGGCGAGGTTGAGGACGGCCCCGGCGGTCGGGGCGAGCTGCGAGGACCAGTGGAGCTGGTAGCTGGAGAGCTCGACGGCGATCGCGTCGTAGGGGCCGTTGGCGGCCTGGACGAGCGGGACGCCGATGTTGCCGAGGGCCGCGGTGCGCAGGCCCCCGGCGGCGAGCATCGCGGCGAGCATCGTCGTGGTGGTGGTCTTGCCGTTGGTGCCGGTGACGGCGAGCCAGCGCGCCGCGCCCGGCTCGCGCAGGCGCCAGGCGAGCTCGGGTTCGGAGAAGGTCTCGATCCCGGCCTCGCGGGCGGCGGCCGCGATCGGGTGGTGCGGCGGGAACCCGGGCGAGAGGACGACCTGCCCGACCCCGTCGAGGAGGGCGGGGTCGAACTCGCCGGTGGCGGTGCGGGCGCCGCGGGCGGCGAGGGCCCGGAGGCGCTCGGAGTCGTCGCGGTCGTAGACGGTGACGGCGGCGCCGCGGTCGAGGAGGACCTCGGCGCAGGCGCCGCCGGCGACGCGGGCGCCGGCGACGAGCACGCTGCTGGCTATGTCGGGCACCGCGCTACCCCGCGATCCGCAGGAAGTCGGCGAAGAAGAAGCCCAGGGCGATGGCGACGCCGATGCCGGCGATGATCCAGAACCGGACCACGATGGTGACCTCGGACCAGCCGGCGAGTTCGAAGTGGTGCTGGATCGGGGACATGCGGAAGACGCGTCTGCCGGTGAGTTTGAAGGAGGTCACCTGGATCATGACGCTGGCGGTGGTGATGACGAACAGGGCGCCGACGATCGGCAGGAGCAGGATCGTCTTGGAGGCGATGGCGAGTCCGGCGATGAGCGCGCCGAGGCTCAGGGAGCCGGAGTCGCCCATGAAGATCTGCGCGGGCGAGGTGTTCCACCACAGGAAGCCGAACATGGCGCCGGCGGCGGCGCCGGCGATGAGGGCGATCTCGAGGGGGTCGCGGACGTCGTAGCAGAGGTTGTCGGCGGGCTGGGCGCCGCCGCACCAGTGGCGGTACTCCCAGAAGCCGATGATGAGGAACGCCATGAACGCCATCATCGAGGAGCCGGTGGCGAGGCCGTCGAGGCCGTCGGTGAGGTTGACGCCGTTGGCGGTCGCGTTCACGAGCAGGACGATGAGGACGACCATGCCGATCTCGGTGATGTTGATCGGGAGGTCGCGGGTGAAGGAGATGAACGGGGTCGCGACGGTCTCGGAGATCTCGGAGGTGACGATCGAGCCCTGGTAGTAGACGGCGACGATGCCGAAGATCGTGGCGGCGATGCTCAGGCCGATGACCTTGGCGCGGCCGGAGATGCCGCCGGAGTGCTTGCGGCGGATCTTGAGCCAGTCGTCGATGAAGCCGACGAAGCCGCAGGAGACGAAGAGTCCGATGAGGACGATGCCGGTGGCGGTGAAGCCGGTGGGACGGGAGAACTTCTCGGTGTCGGCCTCGGGCAGGGCCATGAGGACGAGGTGGCCGGCGACGTAGGCGAGCACGGTGGTGAAGATGAAGACGACGCCGCCCATGGTTGGGGTGCCGGCCTTGGCGAGGTGGGTCTGGGGTCCGTCGGTGCGGATGGGCTGTCCGGCCTTGAGGCGGCGGAACAGCTTGGCCGCGAGGGGCGTCAGCGCCATGGTGAGCGCGAACGCCACGAACGCGGCGACGATGACTGCTCTCACTGGTCGGTTTCCTCCTTGGCGCGCAGGTGGTCGGCGACGTCCCAGGTCCGGTAGCGGGAACCCTTCACCAGGACGGCGTCGCCGGGGCGCAGCCGGTTCTCGAGCAGCGCGATGGCCGCGGCTTGATCGGGGACATGGGTGGCGGTGACGCCGTCGGCACCGTCAATGATGGGTTGGGTGCCGTCGCCGACGGCGATGATCTCGTCGACGCCGGCGTCGCGGGCCTGCTCGCCGAGGCGCCGGTGGCATTCCTCTTCGAGCTCTTCGAGGTCGGCCATGAGGCCGAGGACGGCGATGCGCCGCCCTGCGGTCGGGAGCCGCCCGAGGGCGCGGACGGCCGCGCCCATCGATGCGGGGTTGGCGTTGTAGGAGTCGTCGATGACGACGGTGCCGTCGGGGCGGGTGAAGACGTCCATGCGGCGCTCGGAGAGGCGCCCGGCCTCGCCGAGGCCCTCCGCGATCTGCTCGGGGGTCGCGCCGAGCTTCCAGAGGACACCCGCGGCGGCGAGGGCGTTGTAGACGTGGTGGTCGCCCCACAGCCGCAGTTGGACGCGGGCGCGGCCGGCAGGGGTGACGAGGGTGAAGGCGTGGCGGCCGTCGCGCGGGTCGACGTCGACCGCGCGGATCTCGGCGTCCTCGCGGACGCCGTAGCGGACGACGGTCGCGGCGGTGGCGTCGGCCATGGCCGCGACGCGCGGGTCGTCGGCGTTGAGCAGGGCGGTGCCGTCGGCGGCGAGGAAGCGCGGCAGCTCGGACTTGGCCTTTGCGGTGGTCTCGATGGAGCCGAAGCCGTCGAGGTGGGAGATGCCGACGTTGAGGACGACGCCGATGGACGGCGGGGCGATCTCGCACAGCTGCGTGATGTGGCCGACGCCGCGGGCCGCGAGTTCGAGGACGAGGTACTCGGTCTCGGGCGTGGTGCGGCAGACGGTGTAGGGGTGGCCGAGCTCGTTGTTGAAGTTGGCCTCGGTGGCGACGGTGGGCCCGAGGCGGGCGCACAGCTGCCCGATGAGGTCCTTCGTCGAGGTCTTGCCGTTGGAGCCGGTGACGCCGATGATCGTGGCCTTGGAGGTCGCGGCGATGTGCTCGGCGAGCCGGGTGAGGGCGGCGACGGCGTCGTCGACGTACACGGCGGGCGTGTCGATCGGCCGGGTCGCGATGGTCGCGACGGCGCCCTGCGCGTGGGCCTTGGCGGCGAAGTCGTGGCCGTCGACCTTGGCGCCGGGGATGGCGAGGAAGAGGCCGCCGGGCCCGGCCTTGCGCGAGTCGAACTCGACGCCGCCGGTGACGATCGCCTCCGGGTCGGCCGTGTCGCTGAGCGTGCCGCCGGTGACGGCGGCGATCTGGGCCAGGCTCATGGGGATCACGCGGCGGACTCCTCGTGCTGTCGTGCTTGTCGGACTATCACGCTTGAGCGTGCGGGGCCGGTTTCACCCAGCCTGCGTCCCTGAGCGCACGGGCCAGGAGCAGGCGGTCGTCGCTCGCCACCGGGCCGTCGGCGGTCTCGGTGTACGTCTCGTGCCCCTTGCCGAGGAGGGCGACGGCGTCACCGGGCGCGGCCAGGGCGGCGGCCTCGCGGACGGCGACTTCCCGCCCGGGAATATTACGGCAGGGCACGCCCTGGACAGCGGCGGCCACCTCGTCCCGGATGCGCGCGGGGTCCTCGGTGCGCGGGTTGTCGTCGGTGACGATGACCAGGTCGGCGGCGGCCGCCGCGGCGGCGCCCATGAGCGGGCGCTTGGACCGGTCGCGGTCGCCCCCGGCGCCGAGGATCGCGATCACGCGGCCGGGCGTGGACTCGCGGAGCGCCGCGAGGACGGCGGTGATCGCCTCGGGCTTGTGGGCGTAGTCGACGACGCCGCGCACGGGCGCGTCGCCGGAGACGAGCTCCATGCGGCCGGGCACGCCGGTGCAGGAGGCGACGCCGGCGAGCGCGGTGTCGGTGTCGAGGCCGACGGCTTCGAGGAGGGCGACGGCGAGGACGGCGTTGGCGACGTTGTGGCGGCCGGGCATGTTCACGCGGCCCTCGCCCTTGCCGTGGGGGCCGGTGAGGTGGAACGTCTGGGTGAAGCCGTCCCCGGCGATGTCGGTCGCGTAGTAGTCGGCGGCGGGGTCGCGGAAGGAGAAGGTGCGGTTGCGCCCGTCGGCGAGGGTGGCGACGCGGGGGTCGTCGGCGTTGAGGACCTCGGTCTCGGCGCGGCCGTCGAACAGGCGGGCCTTGGCGGCGAAGTAGTCGTCGAGGTCGGCGTGAAAGTCGAGGTGGTCGGTGCCGAACATGGTGAACCCGGCGGCCTTGAAGCGGCAGCCTTCGACGCGGCCGAGGACGAGGGCGTGGCTGGAGACCTCCATGACGACGTCGGTGACGCCGCGTTCGAGGGCGGTCGCCAGGAGCGCCTGGAGCTCGGGGGCCTCGGGGGTGGTGCGCTCGGACTCGATCCGGTCCCCGGCGATGCGGGTCTCGACCGTGCCGATGATGCCGGTGGTGCGCCCGGCGTGCGCGAGGGCGGCCTCGACGAGGTAGGCGGTGGAGGTCTTGCCGTTCGTGCCGGTGATGCCGATGAGGTTGAGGCGCTCGGAGGGCCGGCCCCAGACGCGGGCGGCGACCTCGCCGGTGAGGGTGCGCGGGTCGTCGGCGACGAGCACCGGGAGGCGCCCGGCGGCGTCGCCGGAGGCGGACTGGAGGAGGGCGGCGCCGCGGGCGTCGGTGAGGACGGCGACCGCGCCGCGCTCGGCGGCCTGGGCGGCGAACTCGGCGCCGTGCCGGTTCGCGCCGGGCAGGGCCGCGAAGAGGTCGCCGGGCTCGACGGCGCCGGCGGCGAGGCTCACGCCGGTGACGGCGAGGTCCAGGTCCCCGGCCTCGGGCAGGAGGTCGGCGAGGCCGTCGAGGCGGTACGGGACGGTCTGGCGGGGACGCGGAAAGGTCGGCACGGCCTGACCCTACACCGGCACCGACCGTCCGCAGGCCGTACACCGCCCGCGCAGCGCGCCAGGACGACGGGCGGATCGGCGGGTCCTAGTGGTCGGGGCGGTGGACCGGGTTGCGCTCGTGCTCGTCGAGGTTGTCGGACCAGGTGCCCAGGAGCTTGTCGAGCTCGGCGGACTGGTCGCAGTTGAGGTCGTCGAGGAACAGCTCGCGGACGAGGGAGAGGATGCACGGCGCGGCCTGCTCCAGGCGCTCGAGCCCGGCCGGGGTGAGCTTGACCCAGGTGCCGCGGTTGTCGCGGTCGCACTTGTGGCGCTCGACCAGGCCCATCTCGGAGAGGCGGTTGACCTGGTAGGTGACGGCGCTCTTGGCGGTGACGATCTCGTCGGCGAGGTCGCTCATGCGCATGGCCCGCTCGTCGCTGTCGGCGAGCCGCACGAGGATCTCGTACTGAGTGTGGGTGATGCCGTGGTTGTCCTGGAGGCGCCGGTCGATGTGGTGCTCCAAGCGGTGGGTGACCTGGAGGAACCGGGTCCAGACGGCGTTCACGTCGGGCCGGAGCCAGCGGCTCTCGAAATCGCCCGCGCTCATCCCGGTCCTCCTTCCCTGTCGTCGGCGCCAGCCGCGAAGCTGGTTCGAATTCGAACGATCCTATCAGGCCGTGAGGCGTTCCACGGTCCTCGAGTCGGGCACGCCACACCCCCGTGACTCGGCGACCACCAGCGGTTATGCCACATGGCCCGGTTCGAATAGAGGAATCCTCCCGTTCTAGGCTGGGGCCGACCATCGGCCCACTCGGCCCCGAGCAACCGAAGGACCGCACGCCTTGAACGCCGGAACCGCCGCCAGGCGCGCCGCCCGCCCCTTCCGCGGGGCGAAGCGGCTCCTCACCCTCCCCGTCGCGGCCGTCGCCGCCGTGGTGTTCCTGGTCTCCCCCGCCTCCCAGTCGAGCGCGCAGGAGGGCGAGGAGGGCGCCTCGGACGCGCTCAGCCAGGCCATCGAGGATTACCTGAACGCCCGGGACGAGCTCGCCGCCCTGGAGCAGCAGGAGGACGACCTCGCGGCGGAGCTCGCGGCCTCCACCGAGGAGCAGGCCGCGCTCCGGGCCGAGCTGGAGGACTACGCGTACATCGCGTCGACCACCTCCGACTACCAGTCGACCGCCGCGCTCCTGGCCTCCGGCGACCCGCAGGACGCGATCGCGGCGATGGAGATGCTCCAGTTCCTCGGGGAGTCCCGCGCCGACCGGCTCAACGAGCTGCTCGCGCGGCTCCAGGAGATCGAGGCGCTCCAGCAGACCCTCGACGACAACATCGCCGAGCAGGCCGACGTCGCCGAGGAGCTGGAGGACGCCCGCGACGAGGCCGCCCGCGAGCTCGCGGGCTCCGGCGGCGACGACGCCGTGGGCCCCACGGTCTCCGACGCGCCCGCGGCCGAGCCGTTCGAGGGCGACGGCGGCGGCTGCACCGAGGACGACCCGACCCCGGCGAACGGCTGCATCACCCCGCGCACCCTGCACGCGCTGGAGCAGGCGCAGATCGCCGGGTTCACCAGGTACGTCTCCTGCTACCGCTCCGGCGGCTCCGGCGAGCACCCCAAGGGCCGGGCCTGCGACTTCTCCTCGGAGCCGGGCGGCTTCGGCGGCGACGCGACCGGCGAGGACTACGACTACGGGCAGAACCTCGCGGGCTGGCTCATCGAGAACGCCGACGCGCTCGGCGTCCAGTACGTCATCTGGTACCGCCAGATCTGGTTCCCCGGCAGCGGCTGGAAGTCCTACTCGGGCGCGTACGGCGACCCGTCCTCGGACCACACGAACCACGTCCATCTGAGTATGCGCAGTTGAGCCGCGTCCCGGTTGCACGGCCCGAACGACGCGTTTCTCACAGGTGCACAGGGGACACGGCGTCGCCGCGCGGTTGTACCGTGGGGCGATGAGCTTCGGACGTTCCCCGCTGACCCGCCGCGGCGCCCTCGCCGCCGCCGGCTCCGCGGCCGCCCTCGGGCTGGCCGCGGCCTGCACCAAGGAAGACGGGACCATCTCGGACGCGGAGGACGCCACCTCCGAGGAGCCGCAGAGCGCCGCGAAGGTGACGATCACCCCGGCCGACGGCTCGGCCGAGGCCACCGCCGCCACCGAGATCGCCTGGACCGTCGAGGCCGGCGAGCTCCAGGAGGTGACCCTGGTCGAC
This sequence comes from Glycomyces terrestris, assembly GCF_003933745.1. GTDB lineage: Bacteria > Actinomycetota > Actinomycetes > Mycobacteriales > Micromonosporaceae > Glycomyces > Glycomyces terrestris. Next base: position 912,754 of record NZ_RSEB01000001.1, read on the forward strand.
GCGTCCGGCGCGGCCGTCGAGGGCGCGATGCACCCCGACGGGACCACCTGGGTGCCGGCGAACCCCCTCGAATGGGAGGGCACCTACACGGCCACGGTCACCGCCGCCGACGAGGCGGGCCTGGTCGCCACCGCGACCTCCACGTTCACCGTCATCGCCTCCCCCGGCGACCGGGTGGGCATCGAGAACTACCTCCCGGGCCAGGACTCCACGGTCGGGCAGGGCGCGATCCTGGCGTTCCGCTTCACCGACTACGAGATCCCCGAGGACCTGCGGGCCTCGGTCGAGCGGCGCCTGTTCGTGACCTCCGAGCCGGCGCAGGAGGGCTCGTGGCACTGGATCACCGGCCGCGCCCTGGAGTACCGGCCCAAGGAGTACTGGCAGCCGAACACGCAGGTCACGGTCCGGCTCGGGCTCGGCGGCCTCGACCTCGGCGGCGGCAGGTACGGCGAGTTCGACCAGGAGACGTCCTTCACCACCGACGCCGAGGCGCGGCTGCTGGAGGCCGACGACGACACGAAGCAGATGCGGGCGTACCTGGACGGCTCGATCGTCCAGACCATCCCGATCTCGCTGGGCGCCGACGAGATCGACGGGCACGACGCCCGGTCCTTCTCCGGGACCATGATCATCATGAGCCGCGAGGAGGAGTCGACCTTCGTCTCCGACCTGTACGACTACGAGACCGACGTCAAGTGGGCGATGCGCCTGACGTTCTCGGGCCAGTTCATCCACGGCGCCCCGTGGGCGGCCGACCGGCTCGGCGTCTCGAACGGCTCCCACGGCTGCCTGAACGTCTCCGACGAGATGGGCGAGTGGATCTACAACTTCGTGCGCTGGGGCGACCCGGTCGTCGTCAAGAACACGGGTATCGAAGTGCCGCAAGGCGACGGCTTCACCGGCTGGACGCTCGACTGGGAGACGTTCAAGGCCGGGTCCTACCTGGCGTGAGACATGGGGAAGGGCCCGGCGGTGCGACCGCCGGGCCCTTCCGCTTCGTCTCAGACGGGCTCTTCGCTGCGGACCTTCGGGTCGGCGGCCTGCGGGTGCTCCTCGAGGATGCGGCGGTGCGCCCAGCGCTCCACGAAGAACGAGGCGACCGGCACGGTCCCGCCGAGCAGCAGGCCCACGGTGTGCGGCCAGAACTTCCAGCCCGCCTGCTGGGCGAGGTGGAAGCCGAGCACGAGGTAGACCATGTAGCAGAGGCCGTGGATCGGGCTGATGACCGTGACGAGCGTGTCGTCGCCGCCGAAGTACTTGAGCGGCATGGCGACGAACATGAGCGCGATGAGGAACGTGCCGACGATCCAGGCGACGATCCGGAAGCGTTTCAGAGCGGCGTTCAAGCGTGGCTCCCCTGGGAGGATTCGGACGGCGACCGCCGCGCGTCCAAGATGGACTTCTCGAACGGCGAGGTCATCGGGGGCGGCTCGGGGCGGCTGCGGCGCGACTCGCCCTCGGGGCGGTCCTTGCGCAGTTCGAGGCGCATCTGCCGCACCCACAGGGCCACCGTGAAGACCGCGAACAGCGGCCATTCGAGGGCGTAGCCCCAGCTGATGGCGTTGCCGCCCTGCGCGCGGGTCAGCTGCCACCACCCGAGCAGCCCGAAGGCGACCGTCAGCACCACGGCGAAGCAGTGGAGGACGATCCAGGGAGGCGTCAGCAGCCGTCGCACGCCCCCAGACTAGGGTGACCGACCCGATGTTGCCGCCGGGGGGCCGTTCATGGTGACATAGGCCGGTGACCCAGGACCTTCCCCAGGCGGGTGCCGTGCGGCCCTACCCGGCCCCCGACGCCGCCGCCGTCCGCGAGCTGCTCCTCGACTGGTGCGGCGCCGACCCCCAGGACGCCGACGACGCGGTGCGCGCCCTCGCCGCGGTCGACGGCGCCGCGCACGAGACCGCCGACCGGCTGTACCAGTCGATCGCGGCGGACATGGGCGGCAAGAAGTGGCTCGGCTGGCCCAAGCCGCCCGCCGACGCGCCGCTGCTGCACCTGTTCCCGCTGCTCGCGGCCGTCCCGGACATGCTCAAGTTCCACGGCGACCGCGGCGTCGACGAGGAGCTGTCGCGCCGGGTCCTGGCCGACCTCGGCGAGAAGCTGCGGTTCAACCGGCGGATCCACGGCCGGGCCGGGCTCGACGTGGCGAACTGGTTCACCGGGCACGTGCGCGGCGCGCTGTACCAGCTGGGGCGGCTCCAGTTCTGCGTCGAGGGCCCCGACCCGCGGCCCTTCGCGGGCATGCACATCCGCGGCGAGGGCGGGCCGCTCACGCTCGACGCCGTGCGCGACTCGGTCGAATGGGCCCTGGAGTTCCTGCCCGCGGTCTTCCCCGAGCGGTACGCGGGCCCCGAGGACCTGGAGTTCCGGTGCGAGTCGTGGCTGCTCGACCCGCAGCTGCGCGACTGGCTCCCCGAGCGCTCGAACATCCCCGGGTTCGGGGCGCTGTTCGAGCTCATCGGCGAGGGCGACCCGGCCGGGAACCGGAGCGACCTGTGGCGCTTCGTCTTCGGTCGGCCCGAGGACACGCCGGTCGAGGAGCTGCCGCAGGACAACACCCTGCAACGCTCGGTCATGGCCGGGCTCGAGGCCGGCGTCGTGTGGCGCAACCGCTTCGGCCGCCTGGACCTGGCCCGGCTCGGACTCTGACACGAAACACGGCGGCCGCCTCGATCGAGGCGGCCGCCGTCGCGTCCCTAGGCGCGGGCGAGGCGCCACGCCTCGCTCGCCACGTAGTGGTTGTCGTAGCGCTGCCCCGACGCGGGGATCTCGGCCGGGTCGGCCTCGCCCGCGGCGACGCGTTCGAGCAGGCGGTAGTAGTCGAAGCGGTCCGCCGCGGGCGTGAAGACCGCGAGGACGTCGGCGTCGTGCCCGGCGGCCGCGCCGAAGGCGTGCGGCAGGCCCGGCGGGATCGACACGAAGTCCCCCGCGCCGAGCTCGACGACCTCGTCCCCGGTGAGGACCTGGAGCCGGCCGGCGATGACGAACAGGGACTCGGTGGTCGCCGTGTGGAAGTGCGAGGGCGCGCCGTCGCCGCCGGCGGGGAACGTCGAGCGGGTCACCGAGAGGGCGCCGCCGGTCTCGGAGGAGTCGGCGAGCAGGGTCATGACGGAGCGGTGGGCGTGGGCGAGGCGCTCGGCGGCGTCGGCGCGGGCGATGACGGGCTGCGGGACGGTGCTCATGTCGTGGACCTCCAGTCGCGGTTCCGGCCCTCGCCGGAACTCATATCTAGATATTACATGTCTAGATAAAGATCGGCAATCGTCGTGCGCAGCGCCACATCCGGCCGCAATCCGGAGGGCTAGTATCGAGTTCATGCGAATCAGCGAAGGCGTCGAGTGGGCCGCGCACTGCTGCCTGCTCCTCGACTGGATGGGCACCGGCGAGCCGGTCTCGACCGCCCGGCTCGCCGCCGGGTACGGCCTGCCGGCGGCCTACCTCAACAAGCAGTTGCAGCCGCTCGTCAAGGCCGGCATCCTCACCTCGACCGCGGGCAAGAAGGGCGGGTTCCGGCTCGCGAAGCCGCTGGCGGACATCACCCTCATGGACGTCCTCACCGCGATCGAGGGGCCTGACGAGGCGTTCCAGTGCGCCGAGATCCGGCGGCACGGCGTGTGGGCCGACGAGCCCGCGTCCGTCTTCCGGGCCCCGTGCGCCATCGACACCGCGATGCGGAGCGCCGAACTCGAGTGGCGCCGGGCCCTGGCCGCCCAGACCCTGGCGGCGGTGCAGGCGAACGCGGAACTCCAGGCGCCGGGACTGCGCACGCAAGTCCAGGAGTGGTATGCCCGGCCGAGGCAATAGGCTGTCGTCATGCGCATCGTCATCGCCGGATCGAGCGGCTACCTCGGCCAAGCCCTGATGGACGAACTCGAAGGGCACGACCTCGTGCGGCTGGTGCGCCACCGGCCGGACGAGGAGAACGAGATCCTCTGGGACCCATACAAGGAGGCCCTGGACCCGCAGATCCTCGACGGCGTCGACGTCGTGGTCAACCTCTGCGGCGCCTCGATCGGCGGGCAGCGCTGGAACGAGGCGTACAAGCGGCGCCTGCGCACCTCCCGGGTGATCCCGACGCAGGTCCTCGCGACCGCGGTCGCGCGGGCCGGGGTCCCGGCGCTCGTGAACGCCTCCGCGATGGGCTGGTACGGCGACCGCGCCGACCTCGAGGTGGACGAGTCCTTCCCGGCGGCGGCAGACTTCCTCGGCCGGCTCTGCGTCGACTGGGAGCGGGCCACGGCGCCGGCCGAGGAGGCGGGCGCGCGCGTCGTGCACCTGCGCACCGGCCACGTCCTCGGCCCCGGCAGCCTCCTCCTCGCGCGCTTCGTGCCCGCGTGGAAGTGCTTCCTGGGCGGGCGGTTCGGCAGCGGCCGCCAGTACATGTCGTGGATCTCCCTGCGCGACTGGACCGCCGCGGCCAAGGCGGTCATCGAGGGCGACGTCTCCGGCCCGGTCAACATGGTCGGCCCGAACGCCGTGCGCAACAAGGACTTCGCGACGGCGCTCGGCGCCGCGCTCCACCGCCCGGCCCCCTGGATCATCCCGGGGTGGGCGGTCAAGCTCGTCGCGGGCGAAGCCGCGATCGAGATGCTCCGCGGCTCGAACATCAAGCCGCGCAAGCTCGAAGCCATGGGCTTCGAGTTCCGGGACCAGACGGTCTTCGAGGCCCTGCGGACGGCCCTGCCGCGCTGACCCGGGCCCGAACACCACTGTTGAGACCGGCCCCGCTCCTGTGGGGCCGGTCTCGCGTCCGTCCGCGACCGGCCTGCCGTGACCGCCTCCGATCCGACCCTGTTCGGGTTCGCACTCGCGACGGCGCTGCCTGCGGTCCTGCTCCAAACGTTCCGCGACAGCCTGCGTCTACTCGCGGTCAGCGGAACAGTGGTTCCGCGAGTGCGAGGCGTTCCGCGCCGGCGCGGAGCCGACCGGGCCGGGCGATTGAGCGACACTTGGTCCATGGCCGCATCCCCGCGAGAGACGCCGCGTTCGATCAGCCTCGCCCAGATCGGGCTGTGGCTCCAGTTCGGGTACTTCGTCGGCGGCGGGCTGCTGTCCGCCGCGTTCGTGCCCTACCCGTTCGGGATGCTCATGATCGGCGCGGTCGGCGGGGGCCTGGTGGGGCTGCTGCTCGTCGTCGGGGTGCCGGCGCTCGGGATGGGGGCCGGGCTGCTGACGCTCATGATCGGGGACCGGTTCCAGGGCGCGCGGTCGGCGGCCGTGATCGCCTCGGTGGTGCTGGCGACGGGTGCGGCGGCGGCCGCGTTCGCGTCGCCGATGCCGTTCGTGACGCTCGCGACGGCCCTCCCGTGGTTCGCGATCCAGGCCATGACCGTCGTGAACCTCCGCACAGCCGAGGCCGACCGGTGGTTCACCGGTCCCGACGAGGTGGCCCCCGAGCCCTAGACTTCAGGGACCGCCCACCCGGAGGACCCGCCCATGCTGACCCCGCCGTCCACGCCCCTGCCGCCGGAGCTGCTGCACCGCAAGCCCGGGACCGTCACCGCCGCGCAGGTGATGCTGTGGCTCCAGTTCTCGTTCCTCATCTGCTGCGGGGCCGGGACGGGGATCATCGGGGTGTTCTGGACCTCGGTCGACTTCGGCGAGTTCACGTTCGACCAGGACCTGACCGACGTGTTCGAGGATCTCGCCGCGCTCGTGGTGATGGTCGTCGCGGTGACGATCCTGGTGGTGATCCTCTACGGGATCCTCGCGGTGAAGATCGGCGCGGGCCGGCGCTGGGCGCAGATCGTCACGATCCTGCTCATGCTCGCGTCCGTCGTGGTCGGCTTCATCGGCATGTACACCGGCTTCCGGGCCGACGACGACGCCGGGGCGGCCGTCGACGGCTCGCGCCTGGTCTGGACGCTGCTGGGCCTGTCGATGCCGCTGGTGACGCTCCTGTGCCTGTTCACCGGCTCGGCGAACCAGTGGTTCCGCCAGCGCGGCCGGGAGCCGCTCAAGGGGCTGCCGCCGCAGGCGACGCAGTTCCGGCCGTACTGAGCACCTCCCCGAGCGCGGCGATGTTGTCGCGCACGGCCGCTTCGTCGCCGAGTCCTTCGACGAGGAGGAGCTGGCGCTTGACGCCGGTGGCCGCGGCGGAGGCGGCGAGCCGTTCGGCCACGTGGGCGGCGGTGCCGACGGCGTGGCGCTCGATCATCCAGTCGACGTAGGCGGCGTGGTCGCGTTGGGCGCGTCCGGGTTTGAGGGACACGTACTGGCCGACGCCGCGGGTGAGGAGCTCGGTCAGGGACGCGCGGAGGCGGTCGGCGCCGGCGGGGGTGTCGGCGATCTGGGCGAGGTGGGTGGAGGCGTGCTCGGCTGCGTCGGGGTCGCGGCCGGCGGTCTCGGCTTCGGCGCGCCATGCCGCGATGAGGGCGCGGTGGTCGTCGTCGGGGGCGTGCATGCCGAGGAGGAGCGGGAGGCCGAGGCGGCCGGCGAGGCGCGCGGTGCCTTCGCCGGTGGCGGCGACCCAGATGGGGGCGCCGGTGCCGGGGGGCATGACGCGGACGGGGAGCACGTCGAAGAATTCACCCGTGTGGGCGACTTCGGTGTCGCCGGAGAGCCAGCGGACGAGGAGGCGGAGGCCTTCTTCGAAGCCGCGTTCGTAGCGTTCGAGGCCGGTGGCGAACACGTCGAGGTCGATCCAGGGGCCGCCGCGGCCGACGCCGAGGCGGAAGCGGCCGGGGGCGAGGGCGTCGAGGGCGGCGGCCTCCTCCCCCAGGGCCACGGGGTGGCGGTTGGAGAGGACGGCGACGGCGGTGCCGACCTGGATGCGGGCGGTGGCGGCGAGGAGGTGGGCGGCCATGAGGGTCGCGGAGGGGCTGGCGCCGTACTCGATGAAGTGGTGCTCGGCGGTCCAGACGCCGTCGAGTCCGGAGGCTTCCGCTTGGCGCGCATAGGAGACGACTCGGCGGAGCGCTTCGGCCGGTGCGGCACCGGGGAAGACTCCGCCGAGCAGGAACACGTCGTGTGCACTCATGCACACCACTCTATGGGCTAGTGGCGCAGCATCTCCGCGACGAGGAAGGCCAGTTCGAGCGACTGCTGCGTGTTCAGGCGCGGGTCGCAGGCGGTCTCGTAGCGGTCGGAGAGCTGGTCGTCGCGGATCTCCTGGGCGCCGCCGACGCATTCGGTGACGTCTTCGCCGGTGAGTTCGATGTGGATGCCGCCGGGGTGGGTGCCGGTGCGGCGGTGGACCTCGAAGAAGCCGAGGACTTCATCGACGACCTGGTCGAACGCGCGGGTCTTGTACCCGGAGGCGGACTCGTAGGTGTTGCCGTGCATGGGGTCGCACTGCCACACGACCTTGCAGCCGGCGGCCTCGACCTTCTCGATGATCGGCGGGAGCAGGGTGCGGACGTGCTTGTGCCCCATGCGGGTGATGATCACGAGCTTGCCGGGCAGGTTCTGCGGGTTGAGCTTCTGGCACATCTCGACCACCCATTCGGGCGTGGCGGTGGGGCCGATCTTGCAGCCGACCGGGTTCGCGACGCGGGAGAGGAAGTCGATGTGGGCGCCGTTCAGCTGGCGGGTGCGCTCGCCGTTCCAGAGCATGTGGCCGGAGAGGGCGTACGCCTTGCCGTCGAAGATGCGGGTGAGCGCCCGGTCGTACTCGATGGCGAGCATCTCGTGGGACGCGAAGACCTCGGCGGTGTGGAGGTTCTCGGAGTCGACGCCGCAGGCGGCCATGAAGCGGACGGCGCGGTCGATCTCGCGGCCGATGGCCTCGTAGCGCTCGCCGGCCGGGGAGTTGCGGACGAAGTCCTTGTTCCAGTCGTGGACGGCCATGAGGTCGGCGAGGCCGCCGCGCAGGTAGGCGCGGAGCATGTTCATGGCGGCCGCGGAGTTCGCGTAGGCGCGGATCATGCGCTGCGGGTCGCAGACGCGGGCCTCTTCGGTGGCTTCGAGCGAGTTGAACATGTCGCCGCGGTAGACGGGCAGCCCGAGGGAGTCGGTCGCGGCCGAGCGCGGCTTCGAGTACTGGCCGGCGACGCGGCCGACCTTGACGACGGGCAGCGACGCGCCGTAGGTGAGCACGACCGCCATCTGGAGGAGCGTGCGCATGTTGGCGAGGACGTGGTGCTCGGTGTTGTCGATGAAGGTCTCGGCGCAGTCGCCGCCCTGCATGAGGAAGGCGCGGCCCTCGCAGACCTCGGCGAGGCGTTCGCGCAGGTGGTCGACCTCGTAGGGCGCGACGATCGGCGGGACGGCGGCGAGGACGCCGGTCACCTCTTCGACCTCGGCGTAATCGGGCCACGGGGGAACCTGCTCGCGGGGCAGGTCCCGCCAGGCGTCCAGCTGATAGCGCTCGGCTTCTTCCTCGTCTGCGATGACGGGGACGAGTCCGGGGTTTCGCAGGTCATGCCATTGGCGGTTCACGCCGATATCGTACGCGGGCGGGCTGGGGGGCGGCGACGCCGATTTGGCGATCCCAGGGATTGAGCGGCGGCGGGCGGCGCGACACACTGGGGCGCTCGGAGACATCCCACCTTTCGGGGCGCGTCTAAGCTGGTCGGGTGCGCAAGACGACGATTGAAGAGTGGCTGACCGACCTCGCGTCGGAGCGGCCGGCGCCCGGCGGGGGCGCCGCGGCGGGGGTGAACGCGGCCATGGGCGCCGCCCTGGTCTCGATGGTGTGCAACCTGACGATCGGGAAGCCGAAGTTCGCGGAGCACGAGGCGATGATGCGGGAGGTCCTGGCCGAGGCCGAGCGGCTGCGGCTGGAGGCGCTCCAGCTGGCGGAGGACGACGCGGAGGCGTTCTCGGGCGTGGTCGCGGCCTACAGGCTGCCGAAGTCCTCGGACGAGGAGAAGGCGGCGCGGACCGCGGCGATCCAGGCGGGCCTGGTCGAGGCCGCGGCGGTGCCGCTCGCGGTGGCGAAGGTCGCGGCCGAGGTCATCAAGCTGTCGGGCCGGGTCCTGGAGGGCTCCAACCCGAACGTGCTCTCCGATGTCGCGGTGGCGGCGTCGGCGGCGAAGTCGGCGCTGGAGTCGGCGGCGCTGAACGTGGACATCAACCTGGTGTCCATCAAGGACGCGGGCGAGCGCGAGCGGCTCGCGAGCGCGCTCAACGAGGCGCTCCAGGCGAAGGTGCAGGCCGAGGCGATCATGCACGCGGTGGCGAAGCGGATCCGGGCATGAGCGACATCGACGGGCGCGCGGTCGCCAAGGAGATCAGGGCCGGCGTGGCCGCGGCGGCGGCGAAGCTGCGCGAGAACGGGACCGCACCGACGCTCGCGGTCGTCGTCCCGACCGACGACGAGGGCACGGCCTGGTACGTGCGGTCGATCAAGAAGGCCGCCGAGAAGGAGGGCGTCGACTGCCGCATCGAGCAGCTCGACGCGCCGGGCCGCGACGAGATCGTCGCGAAGCTCCAGGAGCTGTCGGCCGATCCCGGCGTGCACGGGATCATCTGCCAGACGCCGCTCCCGGAGGGAGTGACGCTCGCGGAGGTCGGCGGGCACATCAGCCCGCTCAAGGACATCGACGGCGCGAACGCGACGAACCTGGGCCGTCTCGGCGCGGGCCTGCGCACGTGGGCCCCGGCGACGGCCGCGGCGGTGCTCGAGCTGCTCAAGCACGAGGAGGGCCTGACGCTGTCGGGCGCGCGCGCCGTGGTGGTCGGCCGGTCCACAGTGGTCGGCAAGCCGGCGGCGCTGCTGCTGCTCAACGAGTCGGCGACGGTGACGGTCTGCCACTCGCGCACGAAGGACCTCGCGGCGGTCTGCCGCGAGGCCGACGTGCTGGTCGCGGCCGTGGGCCGCGCGGGCATGATCGGCGCGGACTTCGTCAAGCCGGGCGCGACCGTGATCGACGTGGGCACCAACCCGACCGACGACGGCGGCCTGGTCGGCGACGTCGACTACGCGGCCGTCTCCGGCATCGCGGGCCGCCTGACCCCGGTCCCCGGCGGCGTCGGCCCGGTGACGACGGCACTCCTGCTGCGCCACACGGTCGAAGCGGCGGAGCTGTCCAAGACCCACCCGTAACGCCAAGCGGCACAACGCGAACCACGGCGACCCGAACTGCGGCGACGCGAACTGGCGACCCGAACGGCCGACCGCCCTCCTGGGCGGTCGGCCGTTCGCGTGCACGCTGAAGACCTGCGGAAGTCCTGGGGAAGGCCCCCCGGTTTTCCAAGCTACACAGGCGAACCTGAAGGGGAGCTGAAGCGGGCCGCCGTACCGGGACGGCCGCCGGGGGCACGAACGGCCGGGCTCACCGCCAGGGAAGGGCCCCCGGTCTCGAAGCTAGCGCAGCGAACCTGAAGCAGAGCTGAAGAAGCCGACCGCCCCACCGGGACCGCCGCCGGGTGCACGAACGGCCGGGCTCACCGCCAGGGAAGGGCCCCCGGTCTCGAAGCTAGCGCAGCGAACCTGAAGCAGAGCTGAAGAAGCCGACCGCCCCACCGGGACCGCCGCCGGGTGCACGAACGGCCGGGCTCACCGCCAGGGAAGGGCCCCCGGTCTCGAAGCTAGCGCAGCGAACCTGAAGCAGAGCTGAAGAAGCCGACCGCCCCACCGGGACCGCCGCCGGGTGCACGAACGGCCGGGCTCACCGCCAGGGAAGGGCCCCCGGTCTCGAAGCTAGCGCAGCGAACCTGAAGCAGAGCTGAAGAAGCCGACCGCCCCACCGGGACCGCCGCCGGGTACGCGAACGGCCGGGCACACCGCCAGGGAAGGGCCCCCGGTCTCGAAGCTAGCGCAGCGAACCTGAAGCAGAGCTGAAGCGGGCGATTCGAATCGGGGCTAGTGGGTCTGGGTGCGTTCGAGGCAGGCGGCGAGGGCCGGGAGGAAGTCCATGAAGCGGGCGCGGGAGCGGTCGTCGTCGCCGGGGGCGGCGTCGCTGCGCCAGGTGGTGAGCCAGCCGCCCTTGGCGGCCCAGGACCAGCGGAAGAGATCGAGGCCGGAGCGGTCGGCCTCGGCGGCGAGCGCTGCGGCGAAGCGCGGGTCGGCGGTGTGAAGGCGGCGGGGCACGGGCCGGAAGAGGCGGTCGACGGCCTGACCGAGTCGGCCGCGGTGGCGCGCCTGGGGCCGCGGGGGCTCGGTAAGCGCCACGGCCGCGTACCGGTGCCGTTCGGGGTGCCAGGTCGCGGCCAGCGCGGAGTCGCCGTCGAGGAGGCGGTGCTGGACCGTGTCGGGTCGGTCGAGGCGCAGCGGCGCGGCGTTGAAGCGCAGCTGGTAGCGGGAGCCGGCGGCGGTGGCGTCGACGGCGCAGAACCCGAAGGAGGTCCGCCCGTCCCAGGCGCCGCGGGTCCAGCCGCGCACGCAGGCCACCGGGAAGCCGAGGGCGCCGAGGGCGGTGAGGACCTCCGCGGTCTCGCCGTCGCAGTCCTCCGGTTCGAGCTCGGCCCGGAACTCGAGGCGGTAGCGGCGCGCGAAGCGCTGCCAGCCGGCGACGGCCGCGCGGCCCTCGCGTTCGGTCGCCGCGTCGCGGCCCCGGTCGAGCACCACGCCCGCCCAGTCGATGCCGCCATGGCCGACCTGACCCACCACAGGATCCTCCCACTGTCGATTCACGAGCAATGTACGGCGGCCGGGCCGGGGCCGACTCCCCCGATTCGTGCCAGATGGGCGTTCGAAGCGGTCCCGGCTAGTGGCGGATACCCGACAGACAGGAGCGACTACTGCACGTAGCGTTAAGAGTTCGCACGCAAAGGAGGTCACGAATGACACGTCGTCTTGCCTTCGTGGCGACCGTCGCCGCCATGATCCTGGCGGTGTCGAGCCCGGCGATGGCGTTCCAGCACGACCGGGTCCACAACCCGGTGCTGCACTGGGCGCTGGACATCGCGACCCTCGCCATCGTGGTCGCGCCGATCTGGACGGCGCTGCTGTGGGGGCGGGGCCGGAGCAAGTGGCTGCTGGTCGGCCTGATCGGCGTCGTGCAGGTGCCGGTGGCGATCCTCGGGTTCTCACCGGGTGCCTCGGCCCTGTTCGCGGGCAGCGGACTGTTCCTCGGACTCGCGGTCACGGTCGCGGCGATCGTCTACACGCGGCGGGTGACCCGCCTGGAGAGCGCCCAGGCGAACGCCCAGGTCGCGGAAGGCGACTGAAGCCGGCCCGGCAGGGGCCGCATCGGCCGGGCGCGCGGTGACCGCGCCCGCCGTCCCGGCCGCGCCGGGGGTGACGAGGTACCGCCTGGCGCGGTCCCCCGAGCCGAGCTCGAACCCGCTCGCGGTGTCGCCGTCGCGGAGGACCCGCAGGAGCGGGCAGCCGGCGAAGGGGCCGTCGAACCCGCCCGTGGCGGGGTCGCGGTAGGCGTGCCAGGAGCAGTGCTCCTCGCCGACCCAGCCCCAGGCCCGGTGGGTCTCGGCTCCGGCGAACCGGTACACGCCGACGCTGAGCAGCCGGTCGCCGACCGGGCGCCGGTAGAAGTCGGCGTCGAGACCCGCCACCGGGACGCCGTCGAAGTCGACGTCGGCGAGGGTCTTGTGATACGTGAAATCGGCGAGATGCGGGATCTCGCCGATTTCCTTCTCTTCGAGAGGTTCAGCCTCTGCATGAGCCACGGGCACGTCCGGTCTAACGACCGGGCGTGCCCGTGGTTGCGCGTTCGCAGTGCTTTGTGGCCGGTCCCGCTTCAGCTCCCCTTCAGGAACCCAGCGCTAGGGTTCGAGACCGGGGGCCCACCCCTGGGCTCCGGACGGCTCTCGCCGTGCCCTCGCTTCAGCTCCCCTTCAGGTTCGCCCCGCTAGGGTTCGAAACCGGGGGCCCACCCCAGCGGCCGGGACCGGCCTTCGGTGTGCGCTACACGCCGAAGAAGACCTCGGCGTCGGCGTAGCGCTCGACCGGGACGGTCTTGAGCACGTCGGTGCCCTCGTGGATCGGGATGCGCACCACATTGGTGCCCTGGAGCGCCATCATCTTGCCGAAGTCGCCCTCGTTGACCGCGTCGGCGGCCTCGAGGCCGAGGCGGGTCGCCAGGACCCGGTCGAACGCGGTCGGGGTGCCGCCGCGCTGGAGGTGGCCGAGGATGATCGCGCGGGTCTCGATCTCCGCGCGCTCCTTGATCTCCGTCGCGACCCAGTCGCCGACGCCGCCGAGCTTGACGTGGCCGAACGCGTCGACCTCGCCGTCCTTGAGCACCATGCCGGACTCGGCGTGCGCGCCCTCGGAGACGGCGACGATGGTGGCCTTGCCGGCCTCCTTGCGCTCCTTGACGAAGTTCGCGACCTTCTCGATGTCGAAGGCGACCTCGGGGATGAGGACGACGTTCGCGCCGCCGGCGATGCCCGCGTGCAGCGTCATCCAGCCCGCGTGGCGGCCCATGATCTCGACGACGATGCAGCGGTCGTGCGAGTCCGCGGTCGTCCACAGGCGGTCGATGGCCTCGGTCGCGATGTTCACGGCGGTGTCGAACCCGAACGTGTAGTCGGTGCCCGAGAGGTCGTTGTCGATCGTCTTCGGCACGCCGACGCAGTTGACGCCGTCGGCGGTCAGCTTCGTGGCCACGCCCAGGGTGTCCTCGCCGCCGATCGCGATGAGCGCGTCCACGCCCAGCTCGGCCATGTTCTTCTTGATGGCCTCGACGCCGCCCTCGATCTTGTAGGGGTTGGTCCGCGAGGAGTGGAGGATGGTGCCGCCCTGGTCGAGGATGCCCTCGACCACGTCCCAGTTCAGCTCCTGGGTGATGCCCTCGATCGGGCCCTTCCAGCCGTACCGGAAGCCCACGAACTCGTGGCCGTATTCCTTGGTGCCCTTACGGACAGCGGCACGGATGACCGCGTTGAGACCGGGGCAGTCGCCGCCGCCGGTGAGCACGCCAATGCGCATGCGTCTAACTCCCTAGAAGTGAGGACTGTTAACTGGGCGGCCTCATTGCCGAAACACCACCCACCATATATCGGGGCCCGGGAGCGGCGACCAGGGGTTCCGGGGCGCGATCAGGGATGGGACGCCCGGGAGCGCTCAGTAGTGGGACTCGACGGCGCCCGCGCGGTCGCCGCGCACCGCCTCGAGCGCCTTCCAGCGGGCGAGGTTGAGCTTCGCGTCGGTCAGGGCGTCGTGCATGTCCGCGTCGGGCGTGACCGGGAGCTCGGGCCGGCCCAGGTCCTCCCAGCGCTGGCGCAGGTCCTTCGTCATCCGCGGCAGGGCCCGCGGCAGCTCCGGCATCGTGCCCCACAGCTGCGCGAGCACGACGTGGTCGTACGCGCCGATCCACGCCCACAGCTCCACCCGCTCCCCCGGGTGGCTGCCGGTCTTGCGCCGCACCGGCTCGACCAGGAACTCGTACAGCTCGTCGCGGATCGTGGCCCGGTCCTTCCACAGGTGGCTCGAGGGGGCCGGGAGCTTGTCGAGGACGTTGCGGCGCACCCACTCGATCGCCCGGGACGGGTCGAACTCGGTCGACACGGCGTAGTACTCGCGGCCGTGCTCGTCGACGACCGCGATCGAGACCAGGTCGATGGTGCGACCGTCCTCGATGAACTCGGTGTCGTAGAAGTAGCGGTACGCCACGCATCGGCCTTTCGTATGATCACGGGCGGCCTGTTCGGCCCGAATCGGGAGCCGCCCGTATGTCGCCGGACTGGAGTCGACGCTACGCCATACGATCAGGCAGCCGGAATCTGACCTCGCAATCCGCCTATGAGCAGCGCGATACCGGACAATAGACGCGAAAGCACGTAGACTCCATCGTACGCTCGGCCGAGCGACAAGTGCACCGTCCGGACACACGACCCAACGGAGCGTGAAGTTTCCGACACCGAGCCCTGTACAACTACGGAAAAGACAGCGATCATCGGAGGGGACCCGCGGACCCGGGACCCACCGAAGGGGGAAGAACCATGGGTGTCAGCCCATCTGAAGACCCGCTTGCAGGCGTCGCCATGTTCGCCGGCCTGGACTCGCAGGCGCGGCGGCAGATCGCGGGGGTGGCGGTACAGCGCCACTACCGGCGTGGGCACCTGCTGTTCTTCGAGGGCGAGCCGGGCGAGTCGCTCATCATGATCCGCTCCGGCGCCGTGAGCGTCTTCCGGACCGCCGCCACCGGCGAGCGGGCGATGCTCCACGTCGCGCGCGCCCCGGAGGTCCTCGGCGAGGTCTCGCTCCTCGACGGCTCGCCGCGGTCGGCCAGCGCGGAGGCGCTGGAGGACACGTCGGCGCTGGCGCTGGCGCGGTCGTCGTTCCTGGAGCTGGTGCACGGGAACCCGAAGATGCTCGACGCGGTGCTGCGGTCGATGGGCATGATCGTGCGGCGCTTGACGGAGCAGTCCTCGGACCACGTGTTCCTGGACCTGCCGGGGCGGGTGGCGAAGACCCTGGTGCGGTTGGCGGAGCAGCACTCCTCGCCGATGACGACGATCGAGTTGAACCAGACGCAGCTGGCGGAGATGGCGGGCGGGTCGCGCCAGAGCGTGAACCAGGCGATCGGGATCTTCGCGAACCGGGGCTGGCTGCGCACGGAGGGCCGCAAGATCGTGGTGGTGGACCTGCCGGCGCTGCGGCGGCGGGCGGGCTTCGGCGGGCCCGAGTAGGAGCGGTCCCGCGGCGGGACGCGGGCGGTGCTGCGGGGGCGGTGCGGCGGCGTCCAGGGTGCGGATGCGGTGCCGATGCGGTGTGGTGCGGTTCGGCGGTGGAGCGGGTGCGGTGCGGCCGCCCGGTGCGGGCGGTACGACGGCCCGGAGGGAAGTGCAGTGCGACGGCCCGGAGGGAAGTAAGGTGCGGCGCGGAGCGGGTCAGCCCTGCTGTCGGCGTTCCTTGACCTTCGCGGCGTACTCGTCGACGTAGTCCTGGCCGGAGAGCTCGCGGAGGGCGTCCATGACCTCGTCGGTGACGGCGCGTTCGATGAAGCGGTCGCCCACGAGGTCGCGGTAGCGGTTGAAGTCGTGCGGGGGCCCGAACTTGATGCGGACGCGGCCGATGCGCGGGATGCGTCGCCCGATCGGCTGGAGTTCGCCGGTGTTGAGCATGGCGACGGGCACGACCGGGGCGCCGGTCTGGAGGGCGAGGCGGGCGACGCCGGTCTTGCCGCGGTAGAGGCGCCCGTCGGGCGAGCGGGTGCCCTCGGGGTAGATGCCGAAGAGGCGGCCTTCGGAGAGGACGCGCTTGCCGGTGTCGAGGGAGACGTTGGCGGCGTCGCCTCCGGCGCGGTCGACGGGGATGGCGCCGACGGCGTTCATGAAGGAGCGCACGAACCAGCCCTTGAAGCCGGTGCCGGTGAAGTATTCCTCCTTCGCAATGAAGGTGACCCGGCGTTTGAGGACCAGGGGCATGAAGAAGGAGTCGGTCACGGCGAGGTGGTTCGAGGCGAGGATCGCCGGGCCCTCCTCGGGCACGTGCTCGAGCCCGTCGACCTTCGGGCGGTAGACCACCCACAGCAGCGACCCCAGTGTCGCCTTGAGAAACCACCACATGATCACGCGTTCAAGCGTATCGGCATCGGTCAATCCAGCGGACGGCGTCCGGCCCGCACGGGGCGGCGGGGCCCTCAGCGGTGGCACGGTGGGGCGGGCGCGTGCGAGAATGGGCACGCAGCGCGAAAAGGGACCTCCCGGTCGCGGCCCAGGTGCCGCGTCGACCACCGGTCGGCCCGGCGCCCGTCATTCATCGTTCCAGGAGGCGACGTGTCGATCGATTCCGAGGAGTTCGCGTTCGACCTCGGCCCTGACGCCAAGGCCACGATGCTGCTCTGCCACGGGTTCACGTCAGACCCGGCGTCGATGCGGCCGTGGGGCGAGCACCTGCGGGACGCGGGCTTCAACGTCATCGCGCCGCTGCTGCCGGGCCACGGCCAGACGTGGCAGGTGCTCGCGAAGTCGACGTGGCAGGAGTGGTACGGCCGCCTGGAGGAGGCGCTGGACGAGGCGCTGGCGCTGGGGCGCCCGGTGTTCGCGGGCGGCCTGTCGATGGGCGGGTCGCTGTGCCTGCGGCTGGCGGAGCAGCGCGGCGGGGACCTCGCGGGGCTGGTGCTGGTGAACCCGGCGATCTTCGACGACAAGCCGCAGGGGTTCCTGGCGCCGGTGCTGCGGTACGTGATGCCGAGCGTGGCGGCGATCGGCTCGGATCTGAACAAGCCCGACGTGCGGGAGAAGACGACGGCCCGGACGCCGGTGGCGGCGTACGCGTCGCTGCGGCGGCTGTGGAAGGTGACGCGGCCGGAGCTGGCGCGGGTGACGGTGCCGCTGCGGATCTTCACGAGCGCGCAGGACCATGTGGTGAGTCCGCGCAACAGCGCGGTGGTGCGGGCCGGGGTGCGGTCGAAGGACGTGGAGTCGACGGTGCTGCCGCGCAGCTACCATGTGGCGACGCTCGACTATGACGCGGAGACGATCTTCGCGGGGAGCGCGGAGTTCATGGAGCGGCAGCTGGCGAAGGCACGGAGCGTCCATGACTGAGCGGGGCGAGGAGCCTGAGCGCAGCGAGCAGGAGGACGGCCGCGAGGGCGAGCTCCTGCCCGAGGACGTGGACCGGCGGTTCAACGAGCTCATCAAGGACCTGGAGGACCCGGGCCTGGGGCTGACGAAGGCGTACGGCGCGGAGGAGCATCCGGCGGACGCCGTGCCGATGACGCCGCCGGCGTCGGCGGCGTCCGATGAGGAGCCGGGCCTGCTGGAGCTGTGGGACGCGGACCTGCCGGACGACGAGGAGGACGACTACGATCCTCCGGAGCCGCCGCCGGTGCCGTGGCCGAGCCTGCCCGCGGTGGGCGGGGTGCTGCTCGTGATCGCGGGCTTGGCGCTCCTGGTGAACCCGGGCATCGCGCCGCTGGGCACGAACCCGGGCCGCCTGGTCGGCTTCTGCGGGTTCCTGATCGGCGTGTGGCTCCTGATCAGCCGCCTCCGCCCGGACAAGGACGCCGACGACCCGGACGACGGCGCGGTCGTCTGACGCGCCGCTTCAGGTCCCCTTCAGGTTCACCCCGGTAGCTTCGAAACCGGGGGCCCTTCCCTCGCCGTCGGCGGGGTCGGTGGTGTGCGCGGCGGTCAGTCCTTCTTGCCGGCGGCGAGCCAGGAGAGGATCGCGTCGAGGAGTCCTTCCGCGCCGGCGCCTTTGAAGACGTCGTCGGGGGAGCCGGCGAAGGTCAGGGGGGCGGTGCCGTAGGCGTCGGCCACGGCCTGGGCCTCTTTGGACTGGGTCTCGGACTCGGCGACGACGAGGAGCACCGGCGGGGCGCCGACCGGGCGCGGGGGCTGCTTGGGGACCTGGCGCGGGGAGACGAGCACCAGGCCGGCGGTCGGGTAGCGGCCCGCGGCGAGCGCGGCCCAGGCCGCGCCCTCCTTGTGTCCGATGAGGACGGCCTGGCGGGGCACGGTGACCGCGGCCTGCACGAGGTCGTGGGCGCGGGCCTCGAGGCCGCCCTCGGCGGCGGGGGTGCCGCCCTGGCCGCGCACGCTCACGGCGGCCGCGTACCGGCCGGAGGTCGCGATCCGCTTGAGCCACAAGGCGTTGAAGGCCGCCGCGCCGGCGGGGTCGCCGGTGCAGCACAGGACCGGGCTGGCCTCGGGGTCGTCCTTGATCTCCAGGTCGAAGAGGTCGGCGGGCTCGAAGAACGCGTACTCGCGCTTGACGGGGGCGGGAGCGGGGGTGCGGGCGCGCCGGACCCAGGCGGCGAGGCTCATTTGGCGGGCTCCTGTTCGAGGGTGTCGATGATGCGTCCGAGGCTGGCGAGGTACTGCTCGGCGTCCACGGCGAGCTGGTGCCGCGGCGACGACCCCGCGGGCCGCGCGGTGTCCTGCTCGGCCTCGCTGCGGACCTGGACGCGGAAGTTCGCGGCGCGCTCGGGGTCGCTCTTGCGCACCAGGAGCCAGTGGGCGATGGCGTGGGTCTGCCAGTGGACGATCGGGAGCACCCCGACGCCGGGCTCGACGAGGCCGGCGACCGCGAGGGTCTCCTTGTGCGGGGAGAACATGCGCGCGTACAGCTTCGGGTAGGGCGAGTCCCCCTCGATGCCGAGCAGCTTCGGGTCGACCGAGGTGAACTTGGGCCGGTACCCGGTGGCGAGGACGACGAGGTCGGGGCGCATCTCGGTGCCGTCGGCGAAGGCCACGTCGAAGCCGTCGAAGCGGGCGACCTCGCCGCGGCGCTGGATGGAGCCGTCGCCGACGTGCTCCATGTAGCGGCCGTTGCGCACCGGCTCCTCCTCGAGCGGGCGGCCCTCGGCGGCGACGCCCATGCGGGCGGCGAGGGCCGCCGGTCCTTTGAGGAGGCGGTCGGTGAGGAAGCGGCGCAGGAACTTCGGGCGCGAGGCCAGGCGCGCGAGCGCGTAGTCGGAGGGCTCGCCGCCGAGGTACTTCGGCAGGTGCCAGGAGCCGCGGCGCACGGAGTGGACGCAGCTGGCGGCGTTCACGGCGGCCTCGCAGGCGATGTCGGCGCCGGAGTTGCCGCCGCCGACGACGAGGACGTGCTTGCCGCGCAGGCGGGAGGGGTCCTTGAGCTGCGAGGAGTGGAGGACCGAGCCGCGGAACTGGTCGAGGCCGGGGTAGGACGGCAGGTTCGGGGACCAGTGGTGGCCGGTGGCGATGATGACGGCGGCGTAGCGGAGGCGGCGGGCGGCGTTCCCGGCGGCGGGCTTGACGACGACCTCGAAGCGGGAGCCGTCGACGGGTTCGACGTGGGAGATCTCGGAGCCGTACCAGATGTGCTCGGAGAGCCCGAAGTGCTTGGCGTACGAGGTCAGGTAGGCGAGCATCTGGGCCGCGGACGGATAGTCGGGCCAGTCGTCGGGCATGGGGAAGTCGGGGATCTCGGTCTGGGACCGGGAGGTGACCAGGTGGGTGTTCGGGTAGAGCGGGCTGTGCTGGTTCTGCGGGTTCCACAGGCCGCCGAGGACGGTGTCCCGCTCGTAGCAGTCCACTTCGAAGCCGTTCTCGCGGAGGTTCTTGACCGCTATGAGGCCCGACGCCCCGGCGCCGATCACGCAGACGGCCTCGCCGCGGTCGTACGCGGCCTGGGAGGAGTACTCCTGCAAGGGAACGGTCTCCTTCTGTGGGCATTGCTCTTGTGCCGGACGGCGCCGCCGGCGCTCGCCGGCGGGCGGTGCCGGCCTGGGTGAGACGCGCCGAAAGACTGAGAGCAGATTACCGTGAGCGGGCCTCGTACGTTCGGGGGAGGTAGGCTGCGCCCGTGCTCTACGAGCTGTGGAAACATCCGCGCCCCGCCGCCGCGGTGTTCCGGCAGGACGGGCAGGTCGTGGTCGCCTCGCACCGCCTCGCCCGGGAGGTCCTGGCCGACCGGGAGCGGTTCTCGGCCGCGAACGCCCTGGACGCGGTCGTCCCGATCCCCGCCGGGCCGCTGCGCGAGCTGGCGTCCCACCGGTTCCGGCTCCCGGCGACGCTGGCGAACAACGACACCCCTTCGCACGCGGGCATTCGCGAGCGGTTCGGGGAGGTGTTCGCGCCGGCCCGGGTGGCGGCGCTGCGCCCCTGGCTGACGGGGCTCGCGCGGCGCACGGCCGCGGGCGTCGCGCACCGGCTGCGAGCGGGCGAGGCCGTCGACGTGGACGCGGCGGTGTCGTCGGAGATCCCGCTGGCGGCCCTGGCGCGGCTCATGGACCTCGACGTGGCCGCGACCGGTGAGGTCAAGCGGTTCAGCCGCGCGGCCCTGGAGCTGTTCTGGGGCGACCCCGACCTGGACCGCCAGCGCGAGCTGGCCGAGACGGTGGGGCCGTTCCATGCGCTGCTGCGGGGCTGGGCGGCCGTGTCGACCGGTGCCACCCGGGGTCTGCTGGAGGAGCACGGGGAGGACGCGGCGACGGCGGCGCTGTTCTTCCTGCTGGTGGCGGGCCAGGAGACGACGTCGCAGTTCTTGACGCTGCTGCTGCACCGCCTGGTGGTGGAGCCGGGCCTGCTGGACCATGACGCGGCCGCGATCGTGGAGGAGGGTTTGCGGCTGCTGCCGCCGATCACGTCGTGGCGGCGGGTGGCGTTGCGGGACATGGACCTCGGCGGGGTGCCGGTGGCGGCGGGCGACTCGGTGCTGGTGTGGCTGGCGGCGGCGGGGGCCGACGAGGGTGTGGCGGCGTGCCCGGCGGCGATGGTCCCGGGCCAGCGCGGGTCGCGGCGGCATCTGGCGTTCGGGGCGGGCGCGCACCGCTGCCTGGGGAGCCAGCTGTCGCGACTGGAGGCGGAGGTGGTGGTGGCGGAGTTCGCGCCGCTGCTCCCCCGTTGCGCGGTGGTGGCGGCGCCGGTGAGCGACCCGAACCTGTCGTTCCGGATGCCGAGCCCGCTGGTGGTGCGGCTGCGCGGGTGAGCGGTGGCGGTATTGCGCTTGCGTTGGGGTGCATGCGCTTGCCAGGCTGTCGGGATGCCTGAGTTCTTGGAGTTCCGCCAGCGCGGCACCGCCTATGTCCTTCGCGATCTTCCGGGCGGGCCAGGGGTCGAGGTCCTCGTGATGCTCCATGTGGACGATCCGGAGGCGGGGGTGCAGGTCCCCGGGGGCGGGGCGCGGCCGGGCGAGACGCCCGGGGAGACGGCGCTGCGGGAGGCGGTGGAGGAGACCGGGGTGCGCGGCGTGCGGTTCGGGGAGGTGTTGGGCAGCAAGCTGATGGCGGTCCCGGAGTGGCGCGACTTCGACTACCAGGTGAACACGTACTCGTGGATGGAGACCGACGATCCGCGCGCCGCGTGGGACCACACGGTCCCGGTCACGGGCGACGCGGACGACGGGCTGCGGATGCGCTGCGAGTTCCGCAGCGTGGCGGCGTCGGGGATCGACTGGGGCCTGGACTGGCTGCTGGGTGCGGCGGTGCCGCGATTCACGGCGGCGCGGGCGCTGCCTGGGACGATGCGGGCGCCGGGGGTAGGGGCGCCCGCATCGCGTTGATATGGCCCGAATAGGGCCGGATCGCTGCCAAATGTAGCGGAGGCGTTCCACTGCGCGGGCGGCCCGGGCGCGGATGCGGACGGGTGCGGCGGGCGCGGTCGGCGGGCGGGCGCGACGCGGCGGGCGGTTCGGGCGCGGACCGGATCGGTGGTAGCGGAGCGCCACGGACCGGGAGGGCACGTGGCGCTGGCCGGCTCGGTGGTCGCGGAGCGCCACAGCCCGGGTGGGCACGCGGCGCTGCGAGCGCGGACCGGGAGAGCACATGGCGCGCTGCGGTCGCGGACCGGCCGCGGATGTGCGTGCACCGGCGCTTCGGGCGGGCTGCCAGAGAGGATCGCGGACCGGCCGCGGCGCGAGAGCGGCCCGGCAGCGGCGTCACGCGGCCCCGGACCGCACGGCGCGTCCCGGCCGTCGGTGTCAGTGCAGCGCTTCAGGTTCAGGGAGCGCGAACCATTCGGCGGCGGCGAGGCGGAACGCCTCGGGGTCGAGGTTCGCGGCGCCGTCGGGGATCCAGCCGAGGCGGTCGCCGGGGAGGTCGGTGAGGTTCTCGTATTCGGCGATGCCGGGGTGGAGCGGCCAGGCGCCGATGACGACGGCCGTGTCGATGCCGCGGCGGGAGAGGGCTTCGAGGGTGAGCGTCGTGTGGTTGAGGGTGCCGAGGCCGGCACGGGCGACGACGACGGCGGGGCAGCCGAGTTCGACGGCGAGGTCGCGGGCGGTCCAGCCGTCCTGGCCGAGCTGGACGAGGAGGCCGCCGGCGCCTTCGAGGAGGACGACCTCGGCCGGGGAGTCGAGGGCGGCGTCGGCGGCCTCGGCGAGTTTGAGGAGCGGGAGGCCGCTGCGGCGCGCGGCCGCGTAGGGCGCGAGCGGGTCCGGGTAGGAGGCGAGGGCGCGGGCGGGCGCGCCGGAGAGGCGGGTGATCTCGGCGGCGTCGTCGTCATCGCCGGTCTGGGCGATCTTGATGACGTCGACGCTGCGGCCCTGGCGGATGAGGGCGGCGGCGAGTCCGGCGGTGGTGACGGTCTTGCCGACGCCGGTGTCGGTGCCGGTCACCAGGACCGGGCCTTCGAAGGTGATCATGGGCGGGCCTCCAGGACGGTGTCGAGGGCGTGCGCGAAGTCGTCCGCGGGGACGCCGGTGTTGACGGTGATGCGCAGGCGGGAGCGGTGGTCGGGGGTGGACGGGGGCCGGAAGCAGCCGACGGCGACGCCGCGGGCGGCGCAGCGCGCGGCCCACGCGGCGGCGGCGTGCGAGTCTCCGGCGGGCGGTGAGCAGACGCCGGCGGCGGGCGCGGGGGCGCCGAGGGCCGCGGCGGCGAGGGCGGCGCGGCGGTGGAGTTCGGTTCGGGCGCTTCGGGATTCGCGGGCGATGGCGAGGGCCGCGGCGGCGCCGGCGATCACGGCGGGCGGCGGGGCGGTGTCGTAGATGAAGGTGCGGCCGGTGTCGTGGAGGTGGCGGCGCAGGGCGGCCGGGCCGGCGACGACGCCGCCCGCGGCCCCGAGCGCTTTCGAGAGCGTGGCGGTGACGACGACCCCGGGGTCGCCCGCGAGTCCGGCGGCGGCGACGCCGCCGGCGCCGTCCGGGCCGATCGTGCCGATCGCGTGGGCCTCGTCGACGAGGAGGAGCGCGCCGTGCGCGCTCGTGAGCGCGGCCAGGTCGCGGAGCGGGGCGGCGTCGCCGAGGACGGAGTACACCGACTCGACGGCGACGAGCGCGGGCCGCAGCGCGCGCAGCTGCCGTTCGAGGTCGTCGAGGTCGTTGTGCGCGAACGTGTCCGAGGGCTTCCCGGCGAGGCGGGCGGCGTCGTGGAGGGAGGCGTGGGCGTGCGCGTCGAGGAGGACCGGCCCGGCCGCGAGCGCGGCGACCGCGCCGAGGTTCGCGAGGTATCCGGAGGAGTAAAGGACGGCGGTCTCGGTGCCGGTGAGGCGGGCGAAGTCCGCTTCGAACGCTTCGTGGACGCCGGTGGTGCCGCGCACGAGCCGCGAGCCGCCCGCGCCGAGCCCGTGCTCCCGCAGCGCGGCCTCGGCGGCGGCGAGGACGCCGGGGTGGCGCGAGAGCCCGAGGTAGTCGTTCCCCGCCAGGTCGATCGCATCGGCGCGGGCCCGGGCAGTGCGGGTGAGCCCGGCCTTGGCCCGCAGGTCCGCCTTGCGGCCCAAGCGGTCCCAGACGGCGGCAAGCGGGTGCGGCTCCGCCGGTGCCACGGGACCGGCCGAAGCGTCGGCGGCGCGCGAAGCCCCGGTGCCGGGCGACGTGCTGCGCCGGGCGCCGGTCGGTCGCGGTGGCACCGCGAGACCGGCCGACGGCGCGGCGGCGTCGCGCGTTCGCGCGAACTCGGGTCCGGGTGCCGGGCCCTCGGCCACCGGTTCCGGCGTGACGGGCTCGACCGCCACCCCCACGTCGGACTGCGTTCGTCGACCGGTTTCGGTAGGCGCAGTGGCGGATTCGGGGCTCATGCGAAGACCTCGTCGATCGCGGCGTCGAGGGCCTCCACGAGGAGGTCGGCCTCGTCGTCGCCGAGGGTCAAGGGCGGCATGAGGACGACTGTGTCGCCGAGGGGCCGCAGCCAGACGCCGCGGTCGCGGGCGGCGCGGCAGACGCGGAAGCCGGTGCGGTCCCCCGCTGGGGCGACCTCAACGCCGGTCATGGTGCCGAGGCGGCGGACCTCGACCACGCCGTCCTTCGCGGCCACCGGTTCGAGGAGCTTCCCGAGCCGCTCGCCCAGGCGCGCGGCCCGCCCGACCGCGTCCTCCTCCCCCATGGCGCGCAGGTTCGCCAGCGCGGCGGCGCAGCACAGCGGGTTCGCGGTGTAGGTGTGGCCGTGGAAGAACGTGCGCGGCGCGGTGTCCCCGGGGCGGGACAGGAACGCCTCGTAGACGTGCTCGGCGGCGAGCACGGCCGAGAGCGGCAGGTACCCGCCGGTGATGCCCTTGCCGCAGGTGAGGAGGTCGGGGACGACGCCGGCGTGCTCGGCGGCCCACATGCGGCCGGTGCGGCCGATGCCGGTGGCGACCTCGTCGAAGATCAGCAGCGCGCCGTGCGCGGAGGCGAGTCTCCTTGCGGCGCGCAGGAATTCGGCGTCGTAGTCGAGCATGCCGGCGGCGCCTTGGACCATCGGCTCGACGATGATCGCGCAGACCTGGTCGCCGTGCTCGTCCATGACCGACCGCAGGTGCGAGAGGGCGGTGCCGAGGCGGTCGGGGCCGAGGGCGCGGTCGCCGGGCGAGGCGACGCCGATGGTCTCCAGCAGGAGCGGCCGGTACGCCTCGTGGAAGAGGTCGTGGCCGCCGACGGCGACGGCGCCGAGGGTGTCGCCGTGGTAGGCGTGGTCCAGCCGCACGAACTTCGGCCGGGGGCGCCCGGTCTGCGCCGAGTGCTGGTAGGCGATCTTGAGGGCGGCCTCGACGGCGGAGGAGCCGTCGCCGGCGTAGAACACCTTCGTCAGCTCGGGGCCGTCGCCCTCGGGGGCGAGGGCGACGAGGGCCTCGGCGAGTTCGATGCCGGGGGCGTGGGTGGCGCCGAGGAACGTGGCGTGATCGAGCTTCGCGAGCTGGGCGGCGACGGCGGCGCTGATCGCGGGGTGGCCGTGCCCGAGGGTCGTGGTCCACAGTGAGGAGACGCCGTCGAGGTATCGGCGGCCGTCGACGTCCCACAGCCAGGGCCCCTCGGCGCGGTCGACGACGACGGGGTCGTCGGCGGTCCAGGCGGCGTGCTGGGTGAACGGGTGCCAGACGGCGGCGGCGTCCCTGGCGATCCAGGAGGCACTGGCGGACATCACGGCTCCTTAGCAGGTTCCTACAAAGACGATTGGAGGATACCGTCAGGCGGACGGCGGCCGGGGGACCGACCACCGTTATCCGATCGAGGCCCGCCGGACCCCTCCCGGGGCGTCGGGCATAGGCTGAGGCGCGGTTTCACGCTATCGGACCGGACGCTCCACGTCCGTCCGGGTTTTGGCACTTTGAACACACTGGAATGCTTGACAACCTCCAGCGTCAGCGGCAGACTGGTGACACTTGCGGCAATCGCGGAGGATTGTCACTTACCGCCCCTTCAGGCACCGAGCCCCCGGTGACGCCTGCGGAGCGCGGGCACCGCCCCGTCCCGCACACCGCACCGAGCACCGTCGCCGCCGCGGGCGGACGGATCGTGGAATGGCAGGGAAGGCCCCGTGTCTGACGAGAACCCCAAGGCCGCCGAGCCCGTCGGCGACCAGTCGGAGGCCGACCGCCGCCCGCGGTTCTCCGACGTCTTCGGCGACCGCGAGGCGGCCGCCTACCTGGGGGCGTTCTGCCTCTCCAACGCCGGCTCCATGCTCAACCGGGTCGCCGTCACCGCGCTGGTGTGGGCGAACACGGGCTCCTCCGCGCTCGCCGTCGCCTCCTTCGCGATCAGCTACGCCCCCTATCTCGGCCTCGCCCAGGTCCTCGGCGCGGTCGTGGACCGCTACGCGTACCGGAACGTCATGGTCGCGTGCGACGTCCTGCGCGCCGGCCTCATCGCGCTGCTCCTCGTGCCCGGCATGCCGGTGCCCGCGATGATGGCCGTCGTCTTCGCCGTCGCCGCCGTCCAGCCCGCGTACAACGCCGCGCGCACCGCGACGCTGGCGCAGATCCTCACCGGCGACCGGCTCTCGACCGCCATCGCGCTCACCTTCACCACCGCCGCGATCGCCCAGATCGTCGGGTTCCTCGCCGGCGGCCTCCTGTCCTCGATCGACCCGTACACGGCGCTCGCGGTGAACGCGGCCCTGTTCGCGGTCAGCGCGGTCGCCGTGCTCGGCCTGGTCCGGTACCGGCCCACGGTGAACCGGCGCGAGGAGCGCCGCCACGTCCTCGCCGAGACCGCGGACGGCATGAGGATGGTGTGGGACAACAAGGTCCTGCGGACCGTGTCGTTCGGGATCTGGGGCCTGTTCGCGCTCACCGCGGTCCCCGAGGGGGTCGCGGTGCTGTGGGCGGTGCACCTCGACCGCGGCTCGGCCACGCAGGGCGTCATCATGGCGATCGACGCCCTCGGCACCGTCGTCGGCACCCTCCTGTTCGCGCGGCTCCTGCGGCCCTCGCTGCGCGACAAGCTGATCCGGCCCCTCGCGTTCCTCGCGCCGCTGGCGCTGACGGCCGCGCTCCTGGACCCGCCGCTGCCGGGCGTCCTCGTCCTCGCGTTCGGCGCCGGGCTCGCGACGATGACCATGGCGCCGATGAACGCCGTGCTCGCGCAGTGCATCCCCGAGGGCTGGCGCGGGCGCGTCGTCGCCGCGGTCAACGCCGGGCTCCAGCTCAGCCAGGGCGCGGCCATCGCGGGCGTGGGCCTCGTCGCCGAGCTCGGGGTGCCCGTGCCGTACGTCGTGGGCGCCTGGGGCGTCATCGGCTTCGGCATCCACGCGCTCCTGACCCGTGTCTGGCCCACGGCCGAGGAGATCGAGGCCGCGAAGGCCGCCGCCGCCCCGCCGCCCCAGCCCGCGGCCCCCTGACCTCCCCCGCCGATCCCCCGGACGGCGGAGTGCCCCCGCCCCCGCGGCCGGCCGGGGGCTAGGCTCGATCCGGCGCCGCCCGTGCCGGACCGCGGCGCCGGGACGCGACAGGAGCACCAACGTGGAACACGCAATGACCGTCGAGCTGCGCGGACACCTCATCGACCAGGGCGTCTTCGCCCGCGTCATGGACGACGTGCTGGAGTACTCGGGGGCCTATTCGATCGACCGCTTCGACGTCGGACGGCACCACACCGACGAGTCGTACGCGCAGCTGACCGTCTCCGCCGAGACGCCGGAGCTGCTCGAGCGCATCGTCATGCGCCTCCAGACCCACGGCGCGAACCCGCTCGAACCCGGCATCGCCACCGTCAAGCCGGCCCCGCGCGACGGCGTCTTCCCCGAGGACTTCTACTCGACCACGAACTTCGACACCCAGATCCGCCTCAACGGCGGCTGGATGGACGTCGAGAACTCCGAGATGGACTGCGGCATCATCGTCTCCGAGGACCGCTCGCGCGCCTGGACGCTCCCGGTGTCGGACGTCAAGGAGGGCCAGCTCGTCGTCTGCGGCGGCGAGGGCGTCAAGGTCCTCCCCCTGCCCGAGCCCGCCCGCAGGAGCCCCGAGGCGTCGAACTTCGAGTTCATGAGCGGCGGCGTCTCCTCCGAGCGGCCGCAGGCGCTCCAGGTCCGCCAGATCGCCCAGCACATGCGCGAGGTCAAGGCCCGCGGCGAGAAGATCCTCTGGGTCGGCGGGCCCGCGATCGTCCACACCGGAGCAGGGAAGGCCCTGGAGGCGCTCATCAACGAGGGCTACGCCGACGTCATCTTCGCCGGGAACGCCCTCGCCGCCCACGACATCGAGTCGAACCTGTTCGGCACCTCCCTCGGCGTCGACCTCGACAAGGGGCACGGCGTGCCGCACGGCCACGAGCACCACATCCGGGCGATCAACAAGATCCGCACCTGCGGCTCCATCGCCGCGGCCGTCGAGCAGGGCGTCCTCAAGGGCGGCATCATGCACGCGATGGTCAAGAACGGCAAGGAGTTCGTGCTCGTCGGCTCCGTGCGCGACGACGGTCCGCTGCCCGACGTGTACACCGACGTCATCGAGGGCCAGCGCGCCATGCGCGCGGCCCTGCCCGGCGTCGGGTTCGCGATCATGGTCGCGACCATGCTCCACTCCATCGCGACCGGGAACATCCTGCCCGCGAAGGTGCCGCTGGTGAGCGTCGACATCAACCCGGCCACGGTCACCAAGCTCGCCGACCGCGGCTCGGCCCAGGCGATCGGCGTCATCACCGACATCGGCCTGTTCTGCGAGCAGCTCGCGGGCGAGCTCGTCGTCGGCTACAAGCGCGACTAGCGGCGGCCCGGCCGCGGCCGGACGGCCGCGGCTTCGCCCGCTCGCGCGCGCGGGGGCCGGAGGGTCGGCATCCGCTGCTACCTTGGCGCGCCGCTGCTCCGCTCGCGCGCGGGGGCTGAAGGCCGTCTACCGTCCCCAGCCCCCACCCACCCGTTCGAGGGGACCGTAGCGGCCAGCATTGCCGAGGGGTGCGACAGAAACGCCCGGCCCCGGCCGGAATGTCACCCGTTCGTGGCGATTTTCGGGTGGGTAACGCTTTCCAAATCGCGGTGCGCCCGCTATGATCCCATTAAATCGATTCATTTCAATATCTGGATTGAAACGTTCGAATCGACGGGAATCTCAAGGAGCACAACGATGTCCCTCACCGGCAATCCCAAACGGAGGCTGCACCTCGCGCTCGCCGCGGCCGCCGTGTTCCTCACCGGCGCGCTCGGCGCCGTGGCCGCCCCCGAGGCCGCCATGGCCCAGGGCTGCGGCGCCGGCACCCCCCACGCCACCGTCACCGGGTCCCCCGGCGCCTACGTCACCCGCGAGGGCGGCACCACCGTCTACTCCGGCTCCGACTACCGCGCGGCCGTCCAGGCCGGCGTCGACACCATCTCCAGCGGCCAGCGCGTCGCCGTCATGGCCTCCGGCAGCATCGGCGCCAGCACCATCACCATCCAGAGCGGCAAGACCTTCGAGGGCTGCGGCACCATCACCGTCGCCAACCGCTCCGGCCGCGGCGCGATCGAGGCGATCAACACCACGAACGTCAACATCGCGTACCTGAAGATGGCCGGGAACCCCTACTTCGGGCTGCGGTTCTCGGGCACGAACGGCCTCAAGCTCGGCGACATCGACCTCACCCTCAGCGGCGGCCTCGGCATCCGCTTCGACCGCGACGCCGCCTGGAACTACAACGTCACGATGAACGACATCTACGTCTCCGGCGCGAGCTCGCACGCGGTCGAGACGTGGAACATCGACGGCTTCAACATCACGCGCGTGACCGCCCGCAACGTCGGCCAGTCGGGCCTGCTGATCCAGAACTCGCGCAACGGCTGGGTGGGCACCGTCGACGGCAACAACGTCGCCACCGGCACCGGCTACGCGACCTTCCGCATGGCCAACACGAACGGCCGGCTCGCGAACGGCTCGTACAGCACCAACATCTGGGTGGACAACGTGATCTCCCGCGGCGGCGGGCGCGGGATCTTCTGCGTCTCGCAGTCCGGGGGCGTCGTCATCAAGAACGTCGACCTGGCGAGCAACGGCAACAACTCGGTCCTCATCGAGAACTGCTACAACGTCTCGATCCGGGGCGGCACGGTCAACGGCGGCGGCGAGGTGCGCCTGGCGGCCCGCTCGGAGTTCCCGAACAACCGGGACATCTGGATGATCATGACCGTGAACAACACGTCGGTCCGCGAGTCGCCGTGCGGCGAGAACACGAACTGGACGATCAGCGGGAACGCGTCGGTGAACGTGTGCTGAAACGGAGCGGCAGGGCCGGAGCGCGCGCTCCGGCCCTGCCGCTTCCGTCTGATTCGGGGCTGTTCGCCGGGGGTTCGGGGGCCTTAGGGCACGAGGTTCCTACGGCACGATGTCGCGGTGGCGGGCGAGGTCGGCCGCGCCGATGACGCCGGCCTTGGAGCCGAGCTCGGCGGCGCGGACCTCGGCGACCGGGACCTGGGCCCGGTTCGCGAGCGCCTCCTGGTAGTGCTTGCGGATGGGGTCGAGGAGGAGGTCGCCGGCGTCGACGACGCCGCCGGCGATGAGGATGACGCCGGGGTCGATGAGGTTGACCATGTCGGCGGCGGAGTTGCCGAGGTAGTAGCCGATGGAGTCGAACGCGGCGAGGGCGACCTCGTCGCCGTCGCGGGCGGCCTCGGTGACCTGGCGGCCGGTGATGGCCTCGGGGTCGCCGCCGGCGAGCTTGAGGAGGACCGCGGCCTTGGCGGGGGTCTCGGCGGCCCCGTCGCGGGCGGCGCGGGTCAGGGCCCGGCCGGAGGCGTACTGCTCCAGGCAGCCGGTGCGACCGCAGCCGCATTCGCGGCCGCCGGGCATGACGGAGCGGATGTGGCCGATCTCGGCGGCCACGCCGTGGGTGCCGCGCAGGAGGTTGTCCTTGACGACGATGCCGCCGCCGACGCCGGTGCCGATCGTGTAGAGCACGGAGGAGCGGTGGGCCTTGGCGGCGCCGAAGCGGTGCTCGCCCCAGATGGCGACGTTCGCGTCGTTCTCGACGACGACCGGGAGGTCGATGACGGCGGTGACCTTGTCGCGGAGGGGCTCGTTCTTCCAGGAGACGTTCGGGGCCAGCATGACGGTGGAGCGGTCCGAGGAGATCCAGCCGGCCGCGCCGATGCCGACCGCTTCGATCTCGTGGCCGGCGCGCAGCTCGTCGACGACCTCCTTGACCGCCTGGATGACGCCGGCCTGGTCGTCCGCGGGAGTGGGGCGTCGCGCCGTGGCGAGGACGTTGCCGTTCTCGTCGACGAGTCCGCCGCCGACTTTCGTGCCCCCGATGTCGACTCCGATAGTCAGACTCACAGCTGTCCCTCCAGCGGTTCCCGGAATTGAGGCGTTGGCTGCCACGCGACGCTGCGGGCCACCGACAGACTTTACGCCACGATTAATTCCCGAGGAAATCGGCTGTTCCATCCCCCTTGGCGAAGGTATCACCGCAGTGACTTTCGATCTCGTTCTCAGTGCTCTAGCATCGGAATTCAACCTGACTTGCCAACGGAGTTAACTCACCGGTAAGTTGTGCCCATCACACGTGTCGACCGCCTTTCTTACAACGCCGTAACCACGGCGCGTTGAACGGAGCCATAATGCGCGAGTTCGCCGTCCCCCCAGTGGTGACAGTGCCCGACGAAGACAACACCCTCACCGCGCTGTGGGACGCGGCCGAGAACCACCCCTCCGCCGTGCTGTACATGCGCTCGTACGACGACGGGGCGACCTGGCAGGACGTCACCTCGGTGCAGTTCCGGGACCAGGTGGTGGCCGCGGCCAAGGGCCTGGCGGCGGCGGGCGTGCAGCCCGGCGACCGGGTGGCCATCATGTCCGCGACCCGCTACGAGTGGACCCTGCTGGACTACGCCATCTGGGCCGCCGGGGCGGTGACGGTGACGATCTACGAGACGTCCTCGGCCGACCAGGCCAGGTGGATCCTGGAGGACTCGGGCACGACCGCGGTGATCGCCGAGACCGCCGAGATGGCCGAGATGATCGAGGGCCTGGGCACCGAGGTCAAGCACGTGTGGACCATCGACGCCGGCGGCGTGGAGGCCCTGAACGCGCTCGGCGCGGACGCCGATGTGGACATCGAGGAGCGCCGCGCCTCCCGCACCACCGCCGACCTCGCGACGATCGTCTACACCTCGGGCACCACCGGGCGGCCCAAGGGCTGCATGCTGACGCACGGGAACCTGCTCAACGACATCCGCAACATCGTCCCCGAGGTGCCCGGCGTCCTCTACGAGGGCGCCCGCATGCTGCTGTTCCTCTCGCTCGCGCACGTGCTGGCCCGGATCCTCCAGATCGCCGGCATGGAGTCGCGCACCACGATCGCGCACGCCGACCGCACCCGGCTCACCGCCGTCATGCCGGTCGTCAAGCCGACGACGCTGCTGGCGATCCCCCGCGTGTTCGAGAAGGTGTACGCCGGGGCGTACCAGAAGGCCGTCGACGGCGGCAAGGGCCACCTGTTCGAGAAGGCCGCGGCGACCGCGAAGGAGTACAGCCGCGCCCTCGACAAGCCCGGCGGGCCCGGCCTGGGCCTGAAGCTGCGGCACAAGCTGTGGGACGTGCTGGTGTACAAGAAGATCCGCGCCGCCGTCGGCGGGGAGTGCAACTCGGCGGTCTCCGGCGGCGCCGCGCTCGGCCCCGAGCTGGGCCACTTCTTCCGCGGCGTCGGCATCACCATCTTCGAGGGCTACGGCCTCACCGAGACCTCGCCGGTGCTCTCGCTGAACATGGAGACCGCGCTCAAGGTCGGCTCGATCGGCCGGCCCATCCCGGGCACGGCCCTGCGCGTCGCCGACGACGGCGAGCTCGAGGCCAAGGGCCCGCAGGTGTTCCCCGGCTACTGGAACAACGACGCGGCCACCGCCGAGGTCCTCGACGCCGACGGCTGGTTCAAGACCGGCGACATCGCCGAGATCGACGACGACGGGTACGTGACGATCACTGGCCGCAAGAAGGACATCATCGTCACCGCCGGCGGCAAGAACGTCGCCCCCGGGCCGCTGGAGAAGATCCTCGACGCCCACCCGCTCATCGCGTACGCGCTGGTCGTGGGCGAGGCCCGCCCGTACATCGGGTGCCTGATCTCCATCGACGGCGACATCCTCCCCGACTGGCTCAGCCGCCACGGCAAGGACCCGGCGACGCCGATCGCCGACCTCGTCGAGGACCCCGAGCTCCTCGCCGAGCTCCAGGAGAAGGTGGACGAGGCGAACGCGACCGTCTCCCGCGCGGAGCAGATCAAGCGATTCCGGGTCATTCCGGTCGAACTGAGCGAGGACGCCGGAGAAATCACTCCGTCAGTCAAGGTCAAACGTCACGTCGTCATGGAAAAATACTCAAGCGAGGTGAACGCGCTCTACGACCAGGCGCGCGTCGACGACAAGAGCTGAGAGACAGGGGCCCATGGGCGAGGAGGCGGCGCTGGAGCGCCAGTGGCGACTGCCCGCCGTCGCGCTGCGAGGGGCCCTGTTCGCACTCGTCGCGGTCTTCGGCTGGGCCTCCGTGGGCCTCGCCGAGGCCGCGACCTGGTGCGGCATCCTCGCCCTGGCCGCGCTCCCCGGCGTGGTCCTCCCCCGGCACCGGCTCCTCGCGCCCGCCGGACGGCTCGCCGAGGTCGCCGTCGTCGTCCTCGGCACCCTCGCCACCGGCGGCCTCCCCGCCTGGATGCTCCCGTACCTGATCGCCCCCTTCGCGACCGCCGCGTTCGACGCCGCCGCCCCCGCCGAGGAGGGCGACCGCTGGTCGCGCCTGCGCACCTGGGGGCCGCCCGCGCTCGTCGCACTCGCCGCGGTCGGGCTCATCGCCCAGGCCCCCCGCGTCGCCGACTTCAACCGCGGCACCTACGTCTCCACCGCGGCCGTCGCCCTCGCGTTCGGCCTCGCCTCCGCCGTCGGCGCCTGGTGGCTGCGCCGCTCCCGCACCTCCGACATGCACCACTCGCAGCTGCCGTACGCCGAGGCCGCGGCCCTGCTCACGCAGCTGCGCGTCGTCGCCAGGCAGCTGCCCGGGTCCACCCTGGACCCCGGCGGGATCGCGACCGAGATCGTGGACACCGCCTCGCGCATCCCCGGCGTCGAGCGCGCCGCCGTCCTCTCTGCGGCCTCCGGGCGGCGCCTCGTCGTCCTCGCCGAGCACGCCGAGGAGCGCGTCGACTGGGAGACCTCCCCGCAGCTGAACTCGCTCCTCGCCGACGCCTGGGCCGGGCAGAAGCCCCAGGCCGGGCAGGTCCCGCTCTCGCGCTCCACCCAGGGGCCCGTCGCGTCCCTGGTCATCCCGCTGGTCGCCGAGGGCCGCACCGTCGGCCTCGTCGCCATCGAGTCCGACGACCCCGCCGCGTTCGGCCCCGAGGCCATCACCGCCGCCGAGGAGCGCACCAAGGGCGCGGCCCTGCGCCTGGAGACCGCGCTGCTGTTCGAGGACGTCAGGTCCATGGCCACCACCGAGGAGCGCCAGCGCCTCGCCCGCGAGATCCACGACGGCATCGCCCAGGAGCTGGCGATGCTCGGCTACGGGATCGACAACGCGATGGCGATCCTCCCGCCCGAGGCCGGGGAGGCCAAGGGCGAGCTGGAGGACCTGCGCTCGGAGGTGACGCGCCTCGTCACCGAGCTGCGGTTCTCGCTGTTCGAGCTGCGCTCGAACGTCGACCGCCAGGGGGGCCTCGCCTCCGCGATCGCGGACTATGCTCGTACTGTGGGCGCCTCCGCCGGACTGCGGGTTCACCTGTCCCTCGACGAAGGCGGGGCGCGGCTGCCCGCGAGCACCGAGGCCGAGCTGCTGCGGATCGCCCAGGAGGCGATCACGAACGCCCGCAAGCACGCCAGGGCCGAGAACCTGTGGGTGACGTGTGAGGTCGACCCGCCTTACACCCGCATCGAGGTGACCGACGACGGACAGGGGCTCTCCGGCGAGGCGTCCGAGGGGCGCTACGGCCTGGCGATCATGAGCGAGCGGGCCGAGCGCATCCGCGGTTCGCTGGAGATCCGACCGCACCAGCCGCACGGGACGACCGTGGCGGTGGTGCTCAACGCGGGGGCGAGGCCCACCCCGAGGGCCGAGGCGCCCCGCCCCGGCTCGGCGGCCTGGGCGGCCGCCGACCGCGCCAGAACTGAACAGCCGGCCCGACGGCCTGACCGCGGTGGTGGCCGCGGCAGCCAATGAGGAGAGACACGCATGAACGCTGACGCGCTGGAGACGACCGGTCAGACGACGGTGCTGATCGTCGACGACCACGATCTGATCCGCAAGGGCCTCCGGCATGCCTTCGACCGCGACCCCGAGTTCGAGGTGGTGGGCGAGGCCGACACCGCCGCCGACGCCCTCCGGCAGGCCGCGTCGCTCATGCCGTCCGTGGTGATCATGGACCTGCGCCTGCCGGACGGGTCGGGCCTGGACGCGACGCGGAAGCTCCGCAAGGCGCACCCGAACATGGGGATCGTGGTCCTGACGATGTACGCCGGCGACGACCAGCTGTTCGGGGCGCTCGACGCGGGCGCCTCGGCGTTCGTGCCGAAGTCGGCCCCGGCGAACGACGTCGTCTCGGCGGCGCGGCACGCGGCCGCGAACCCGACCGCGTTCAGCGCGGCGGACCTGGCGGAGGCGATGCAGCGGCGCCTCACCCCGACCGGCCCGCAGCTGTCCCCCCGCGAGTCGCAGGTGCTCAAGCTCCTCGCCGACGGCCTGTCGGTCGCCGGGATCGCCAAGCAGCTGTACGTGTCCGAGTCCACCGCGAAGACGCACATCTCGAAGCTGTACGAGAAGCTCGGGGCCGGCAACCGGGCCCAGGCGCTCATGACGGCCCTGAAGCTGGGCCTGCTGGAAGCCCCCGACCAGCCGAAGTTCTAGACGGTCTCGCCGTAGAGCATGCACTCGAGGCGTTCGGCCTGGCGCTCCCAGGTCCATTCGCCGACGGCCCAGTCGCGGCTGGCCTCCCCGAACCTGCGCGCGAGCGCGGGGTCGGTGAGGACCTGGGTGATCCGGGCGGTGATGTCGTCGAGGTCGCGGCCGTCGACGACCCAGCCGGACCGGCCGTCGAGGACGGTGTCGGGGGCGCCGCCGGAGTTCCCGGCGATGACGGGCAGCCCGCAGGCGGCGGCTTCGAGGAAGACGGCGCCGAGGCCCTCGACGTCGAGTCCGCGGCGGCGGGTGCGGCAGGGCATGGCGAAGACGTCGCCGGCCGCGAAGTGGGCGGCGAGGTCGTGCTCGGCGACGCCGCCGGTGAAGACGACCTGGCCGGCGACGCCGCGGCGGCGGGCGGCGGCGCGCAGCCGCGACTCGTAGGGGCCCTCGCCGACGATGAGGAGGCGCACGTCCTGGCCGGTCCTGGCGCGGATCTGCGGGAGGGCGGCGATGAGCATGTCCTGGCCCTTGCGGGGCACCAGGCGCGAGACGCACACGATGACGGGGCGGTCGCCGAGGCCGTGGCGCTCGCGCACGGCGGTGCCGTCGACGCCGGGGTGGAAGGTGTCGGCGTCGATGCCGAAGGTGAGCTTCTCGAGGCGGGTGTGGGGTCCGGCGACGGGGGCGAGGCGGCGGTAGGTGTAGTCGCCGAGGTAGGTCATGACGTCGTGGGAGGCGGCGATGCGGCGCAGGAGGCCGCGGGTGCCGGGCATCGCGGCCCAGCCGACCTCGTGGCCGTGGGTGAGGGCGATGGCGCGTTCGATGCCGGTGTCGCGCTTGAGGACTGAGGCGAGGAGGCCGAGGGGGGCGGCGGCGCCGAACCAGACGCGGTCGCAGCCGCGCTCGCGGGCGAGGGCGGTGACGGCGCGGGCGACGCGGGGCGTGGGCAGGAGCATCGAGGTGCGGTCGCGGATGACCTCGAAGGGCTGGGCGGCGTCGAACTCGGCCCAGCCGGGCGAGGTGGAGGTGTAGACGACGAGGTCGTCGGCGGGCAGCCGCATCGCCATGCCGTGCACGAACGTCTGGATGCCGCCCCGGCGGGGCGGGAAGTCGTTGGTCACCAGCAGGGTGCGGCTCATATTGACCCCCTTCGCAATCGAACCAGTCTGCCATGCCGGCGCAAGCGGTGCGGCCATCCCTGATGACGTCGGCGTGAAGTACCGCGGTCGCCGGTCCCGGGCTGTGACGGCGGTGGCACACTGGTGCACATGAGCAGCGGCGACGAGACCAGCGGCGCCGGGCCCGGCGCCGGACCGCGGGAGGCCCCGGCCTCCGCGGCGGCCGGCGACGAGGGCGCGGGCGAGGGGGACCCCTCCGAACGCGCCGAGTCCGGCGCGATGGTGTTCCTGACCGAACCGGTGCGGCGCAGGGCCGTCGAGATCGCGGCGGCGGCGATGCCGGGGCTGGCGCCGGCGCGGGTCCCGGCCCGGCTGCGGCGCTTCCTCAAGTTCAGTCCGGCGAAGCGGGCGAAGCTCGCGAAGGGCGAGCTCGCGGCGGCGCTCGACGGGGACGGGGCGTTCCGGGCGGGCCTGTCGGAGGTGCTCGCGTCGACCGACTCGCCGCTCATCGCGTCGATCGCGTCCGGCGGGGCGGTCTCGCCGATGGCCGACCCGGTGGAGGTCGCGGCGCTCACGTACCTGCTGCGCCCGGACGGCTGGCGGGAGCTGATCGCGGCCGCCGTCGACGCGATCCCGGAGTCGCCGGAGCCGCCGCCGGCCGCGGCCGGGCCGGACGAGGAGGCCCGGAAGCGCTTGGCGGCCTTGGAGAAGGAGAACGGGAAGCTGCGCGGGGCGCTCGCCGACCAGCGCGCGGCGGCCGCGGTGCTCCAGGAGGAGCTGCGGCGGGCCCGCCGGGAGCTCAGGGAGGCCGAGGAGCGGGCGGCGAAGACGGCCGGCGACCTGGCCGCGGAGAAGGGCCGGCTCAAGCAGGCCGACGCGGAGCGGCGCTCCGAGCGCCGCCGCCTGGAGTCCGAAGTGGACTCACTGCGGGACCAGCTGGACCGGGTGCGCAAGGCCGACCGGGAGCACGAGCGGCTCGCGTCGGCGCGGCTGTGGCTGCTGATGGAGACGCTCTCGGGCGCGGCCGCAGGCCTGCGCCGGGAGCTGGGGCTGGAGCCGGTGGACGACCGGCCGGCGGACTACATCGCCGAGGAGTACTGCGACGACCCCGAGGAGCGGCCGTTCGAGGGCTCGCGGGGCCTGGAGCAGACCGATCCGCAGCGCCTGGACCACCTGCTGTCGCTGCCGAACCCGCACCTGATCGTGGACGGCTACAACGTGACGATCTCGGCGTGGGGCGAGACGCTCACGCTGGAGCAGCAGCGCAACCGGCTCGTGCACGGCCTGGGCGCGGTCGCGGCGCAGACGAGCGCGGAGATCACCGTGGTGTTCGACGGCGCGGACGCGATCTTCGGCGCGAAGCCGTCGGCGCGGGGCGTGCGGGTGCTGTTCAGCGCGAAGGGGCAGATCGCCGACGACGTCGTGGTCGAGCTGGCGCGGGTCGAGCCCGAGGGCCGGCCGGTCGTGGTGGTCTCGTCGGACCGGGAGGTGGTCGACCGGGTGCGGCGCGAGGGCGCGTACGCGGTGCCGTCGCCGCTGCTGGTCCGGTGGATGCAGCGGACCTGACGCTACTCGGCGGGGGCCTTGAGCACGACCGAGCCGGCGGCGAGGTCGTGGAGGCCGCGGCTGTAGGGGTGGACGAACGCGGTGAGCGCGGGCAGGAGCAGGGAGAGCAGGAGGGCCCGCACGAAGGCGCGGGCGAAGCCGAGGCGGCCGCCGTCGGCCGTCGAGACGCAGGCGATCTTCATGAGCGCCATGCCGAGGCTCTGGGTGCGCAGGCCCATGCAGCAGGTGTAGTAGACCAGGAACAGCAGGGCGATCTCGAGGTTGAACACGAACGGGTCGTCGCTGAGCAGCCCGGCCCAGTTGAGGCCGTAGGCGAGGAGGACGGTCGCCGTCCAGTCGATCACCAGCGCGACGAACCGCGCGCTGACGGTCGCCAGGTCCTGCCCGGTGCCGGTGGTTTCGGGGGTCTTCGCACCGCGTTCGCTCGTCATGCCGCGAGTCTACGGCTCGGTCCCGAGACGCGTGGATCGCACCGTCCTGAGCTGTGGTTTCGAGCGGTTGTGAACAGGCACGCATCTTGCAAGTAACACGCGCGAAACAATTGATTTACGGTGAGGCAATTGATCGCGGTTAGCGTTTCGGCTAATAAGCTTAGGCGTCGACAGCGAGGTCGGCCCACCGGTTCGGTCGTTCGACGAGCCGGGACCCGCTGGGCGGGGCCGCGCCGTGGTCCTCCCGGCAACTCACCTACCGAGAGGAATACCTTCGTGTTCTCCAGCCCTGAAGAGCTCCTCGGCTACGTCCGCGACAACGACGTGAAGTTCATCGACGTCCGCTTCTGCGACCTGCCCGGCGTCATGCAGCACTTCAACATCCCGGCCGAGTCCTTCGACAACGACCTCCTCGAGGAGGGCCTCGCCTTCGACGGCTCGTCGATCCGCGGCTTCCAGCAGATCCACGAGTCGGACATGCTGCTCCTGCCGGACGTGGCGACCGCGTTCATCGACCCCTTCCGCGAGCAGAAGACCCTCGCCCTGAACTTCTTCATCCACGACCCCTTCACCCGCGAGGCCTACAGCCGCGACCCGCGCAACATCGCGAAGAAGGCCGAGCAGTACCTCGCCGGCTCCGGCATCGCCGACACCGCGTACTTCGGGCCCGAGGCCGAGTTCTACATCTTCGACTCGATCCGCTTCGACCAGACCGCGAACCAGGCGTTCTACCACATCGACTCGGTCGAGGGCGCGTGGAACACCGGCCGCGAGGAAGAGGGCGGGAACCTCGGCTACAAGCCGCGCCACAAGGGCGGGTACTTCCCCGTCGGCCCGGTCGACCAGTTCGCGGACCTGCGCGACACCATGGTCACCAAGCTCATCGAGGCGGGCCTGACGATCGAGCGCGCGCACCACGAGGTCGGCACCGCGGGCCAGGCCGAGATCAACTACCGGTTCTCGACCCTGCTGCACGCCGGCGACGACGTCCAGAAGTTCAAGTACATCATCAAGAACACCGCCACCCAGGCCGGCAAGACCGTGACGTTCATGCCCAAGCCCCTGTTCGGCGACAACGGCTCGGGCATGCACACCCACCAGTCGCTGTGGGCGAACGGCGACCCGCTGTTCTACGACGAGACCGGCTACGCGGGCCTCTCGGACACCGCCCGCTACTACATCGGCGGCCTGCTCAAGCACGCCCCGAGCCTGCTGGCGTTCACCAACCCGTCCGTGAACTCCTACCGCCGCCTCGTGCCGGGCTTCGAGGCCCCGGTCAACCTGGTGTACTCGCAGCGCAACCGCTCCGCCTGCACCCGCATCCCGGTCACCGGCTCCAACGCCAAGGCCAAGCGCGTCGAGTTCCGCGTGCCGGACCCGTCGAGCAACCCGTACCTGGCGTTCTCCGCCATGCTCATGGCGGGCCTCGACGGTATCAAGAACAAGATCGAGCCGCCGGCGCCGGTCGACAAGGACCTGTACGAGCTCGGCCCGGAGGAGTACGGCGACATCCAGCAGGTCCCCGGCTCGCTCGACGAGGTCCTGAACAACCTCGAGGCCGACCACGACTTCCTCACCGAGGGCGGCGTGTTCACCCCCGACCTGATCGAGACCTGGATCCAGTACAAGCGCGAGAACGAGATCGACCCGGTCCGCCTCCGCCCGACCCCGCACGAGTTCGACCTCTACTACGAGGTCTAGTCCTCCGGTGCCCCCGAGGGCGCGGCCGGTCTCCGGCCGCGCCCTCGAACGTTTGTTCAGGCCGCGGGCCCCGAGTCATACTCGTGCGGTGCCTCACGCCTTCGCCAGACACCTCGACCGGCCGCTGCTGCGCGACATCGCCGCGCTCGCGGCCGGGATCTTCATCGTCGGCCTCTCCTTCGGCGCCATCGCCTCCTCGCAGGGCGTCCCGTGGTGGCAGTCGGCGGCCATGTCCCTCTTCGTGTTCGCGGGCGCCTCGCAGTTCGCGACCATGGGGATCATGACCGCCGGGGGCGGCCTCGCCGCCGGGGTCGCGGCCGGGCTCATCCTCAACCTGCGGCACATCCCGTACGGCATGGCCGTCGGCGGCGTCTACTGGACCAGCCTGCGCGCCAAGATCCTCGGCACGCACCTGCTCACCGACCAGTCGACCGCGTTCGCCCTCGCCGCCGGCGACGACCCGCGCAAGGCCAGGCACACGTACTGGACCGTCGCCGTCAGCCTGTTCGCGGTGTGGAACGCCGGCACCGTCCTCGGCGCGTTCGCCGGGCAGCTCGTCGCCGACCCGGCCGTCCTCGGCCTCGACGCGGCCCTCCCCGCGATCCTCCTCGCCCTGGTCATGCCGAGCCTGAAGGACCGGCGGACCCTCGCGGCCGGACTCCTCGGCACCGCCGTGGCCCTCGCCGCGAGCTTCGTCCTGCCCGCCGGGGTTCCGGTCCTGCTCGCGCTCGTCGGCCTCGTGGTGATGTGGAAGGGCGCCAAGGGGACGGAGGCCGCCGCATGATGATGCTCATCGCGATCCTCGTCCTCGCGGCCGGCACGTTCCTGATCCGGCTCTCCGGGCCGCTGCTGCGCGAGCGCATCAGCCTCTCGGCGCACGCCGAGGCGGTCCTCAAGGCCGGCGCGACCGTCGTCCTCCTCGCGCTCGTCGCCACCTCGGCCGTCGTCGTCGAAGGCGACTGGGCCGGCTGGGCGCTCCCCGCCGGGGTCCTCGTCGGCGGCGTCCTCGCCTGGCGCAGGGCGCCGCTCGCGGTCGTCGTGGTCGCCGCCGCGGCCACCACCGCGCTGCTGCGCCTCGCCGGGGTCTCCTGAGAGACGACCGAGGGGCCGCCCGGCTCTCGCCCGGCGGCCCCTCGGCCTATTCAGCTCTACAGGAGTCCGTAACCCTCAGGGGGTTCGACTACCAGTCCTGCGCGGCGCGGCGGCGGCGCATCAGGAAGAAGATCACGCCGGCGGCCGCGATGAGCGCGGCGGCCGAGGAGATCATGATGGTCAGCGAGCTGCCGGTCTTGGGGAGCTCGGGCTTCGGCGAGGGGGACTCGCTCGGGGTCTCGACGTCGCAGGGGTACCACGGGGTCTCGCCCGAGATGAAGTCCTTGTCGTTGTAGATCTCGTAGTAGACCCAGAACTCCTCGGCGGCCGGCGGGAAGTTCACGGTGCCGGTCTCGCCCGGCGCCACGACGACTTCCTGCTCGGTCTCGGTCAGGCTCTCCCAGAAGTAGAACGTGGTCTCATCGCCGTCGGCGGGGACGGTGAGGGTGAACGTCAGGCCGTTCTCGCAGTCGGACTCGACCGACGCGTAGTGGCACATCGGGTTGTCGTCCCACTCGAAGGTGTCGTACAGCTCGCCGTCGATCAGGATGGTGACCGCGAGGCCCGCGTCGGGGTCGGTGACCTCGAAGTAGTTGTAGTAGTCGTCGCCGACGGCCGGGGTCACGGTCTCGGAGAAGCCGTCGCTGGTCTCAATGGTGAACTCGGCCAGGGCCTCTTCACTCTCGTTCCAGGCGTAGACGTTGATGCCGAAGCAGTCGGTCCAGACGTCGACGTAGCCCTCGGGGCGGGGCTCCTCGGCCTCGCAGCCGCCCTCGGGGGCGGGCACGTAGGCGGAGCTGGTGTTGGTGTTGCCGTTGTCCCACACCGCGTCGATGGTGATCGACGCGCCGGTGACGTCGGCGCCGAAGTTCTGGCTGCCTTCGAGGTAGTCGCCCGTGGACGGGTGCGGGAGCACGGCGCCCGGCACGATCTCGGTGCCCTCGTTGAACTCGCCGTCGACCGTGACGGTCTCGATCTCGCCGACCACGTCGCCCTGGGAGTTCCAGTCGGTGACCTGCCAGACGACGGTCCAGCCGCCGTCCGGGGTGCACTCGGTGATGCCCTCGATCTCGACGTGGTGGGCCTGGGCTGCGGAGGCGAAGGTGACCGCTCCGGCGAGGCCCAGGACGGCGCTGCCGGCCAGTCCGAGCACCCGCTTGAGGGTACGGTTCATGTCTCTCCTAAGTAGATGACTGTTGGGTTTGGGGGGATCGGGGGTGTCGTCGGCCAGGGGGTTGAGCGCTGACCGGTCTCGGCACCGTACCAAAGGAGACACGCTGCGAGGCGAAGAAGGGTCGCATAACGATCGGGTAACGGCGCGGCCCGTCACCCGAAGCGACGCAGGGCATCCGGATCGTCGCCGCCCACTCGGGGCGGATCGGGCGAAAGGGACGCGGCCGGATCCGCTCGGGGGCCCGGCCGCCCGCGCGGCGGCACGGGCCCGCTACACCGGTCCGGTCGCGCCGCTCGGCGACGTGACGGCGATTACGCCTCGCCGGCGTCGATCTGCTCCTCGGTGAGGTACTCGCTCTCGACGATGACCTCGACGTAGTTCTCGGCGGTCACGTCGACCGGGTCAAGCAGGAGCGAGGGCACGAACTTGAAGCCGTTGTCGTAGGTGCCGAGGTCGTTGACCTTCGGCTCGCCGCCCTCGACGATGGCCTGGACCATCTCGGTGACCGTGGACGCGAGCAG
Source organism: Glycomyces terrestris (assembly GCF_003933745.1). Lineage (GTDB taxonomy): Bacteria > Actinomycetota > Actinomycetes > Mycobacteriales > Micromonosporaceae > Glycomyces > Glycomyces terrestris. The sequence goes on from NZ_RSEB01000001.1 coordinate 956,036, forward strand.
GCGGGTGTCCTTGAAGACGGTCTCGGTCTGGCCGGTGCCGTCCTTGATGGCCTTGACGGAGGCGGCCTCGGCGTCCTGCCCGGTGACGACCGGGAAGTCGTCGGAGCCGGGCTCGTAGTCGTTCTCGGCCAGGGCCGCGACCACGCCGCGGCTGATGCCGTCGTAGGGCGACAGGACCGCGTGGAGCCTGAGGTCGTCGGAGTAGAACTCGTCGAGGAGCGCCTCCATACGCTCCTTGGCGACGTCGCCGCTCCAGCCCTGGGTGGAGGTCGGGTCCTGCTCGGTCTGGCCGGAGGGGATCACGACCGTGCCGTTGTAGATGAAGCTCTCGAGGGTGTCGAGGCCGCCGAGGAAGAAGTACTGCGAGTTGTTGTCGCCGGGGTCTCCGGAGAACAGCTCGACGTTGAACGGGCCCGGGTTCTCGCGCATGCCGAGCCGGTCGATGATGTGCGTCGCCTGGAGGACGCCGACCTGGTAGTTGTTGAACGAGGCGTAGTAGTCGACGTCGGGGGTCTCGAGGATGAGCCGGTCGTAGGCGATGACCGTGACGCCGCGGTCCTTCGCGTCGGCCAGCACCTGGCCGAGCGACTTGTTGTCGATGGCCGCGATGACGAGGAATTCCACGCCCTCCTCGACCATGGACTGGATCTGCGCGATCTGGTCCTCGACCACGTCCTTGGCGTTCTGGTGGATCACGTCGTAGCCCAGGCCCTTGAGGTTCTCCTCCAGCGCCCGGCCCTCGATCACCCACCGCTCGGAGGTGTCGGTCGGCATCGAGATCCCGGTGAAGCCGGTCAGCTGCGGCGCGTCCTCACCGCCGACCCCGCATCCGGCCAAGGACACCGCTGCGGCGCCCGCCGATCCGTACAGCAGGCCACGACGACTGAGGTACATAAGGGTGGTACTCCTTCGTACACGAGGGGTTTGCAACACCCCCGAAACTAACACGGCCGGAAAAAGCGACAAGCCGGTCTTTCCGTGATGGAACCGTGTCCTGAAGTGGGGAGGAATCAGGACCGAAGCCATATTACGACGTGGGCACCGAGTGATTTCCACACCCGGTGGTCATCATTCGGAAATGCTTCGAGACGACGGTAGAACGGCCGGGGAGAGCGGTCTCCGCCGCCCCTCCTCCGAGGGAGCCGGGTCGCTTCCGGGAAGGCGCGGGCCGCCGCGCGCGGGCGGCGGCCGAATACCATTGCGGGCATGAGTGACCGCTGGATCGAAGTCGCCGACCGGGTGTGGGCGCGCCGCCTCGAAGAGCTCGACCAGACCGTCGGGCTGGTGGTCGGCGACGAGTGCGCCCTGGTGATCGACACCGGCGTGAGCGCGGACGCGGGCTTCGCGCTCGCCACGGCGGTCCGGGAGCTCACCGACCGGCCGTGGCAGATCGCGTACACGCACGACCACTTCGACCACTGGTTCGGGACCGCGGCGTTCGGCGAGTCGGCCGTGTGGGCCGTCGCCGACGGCGCGCACTACGTCGCCTTCGGGGACGCGCAGCGCCAGAAGTGGGCCGCGAAGTACCGCCTCGACGGCCGCGAGGAGGACGCCCGGCGCATCGGGGCCTCCCGCCTGGTCCCGCCGAACTGCCGCGTCCAGGGCGCGGTCGGGCTCGACCTCGGCGGGCGCACCGTGGTCCTGCGGCAGGTCGGGCTGGCGCACAGCGACAACGACATGGTGGTGGAGGTGCCCGACGCGGGCGTCCTGTTCGCCGGGGACCTCCTGGAGGAGGGCGCGCCGCCCTCCTACGACTCGGCGTTCCCGCTGGAGTGGCCGCGGGCCGTGGAGTACCTGCTCGGCTGGAAGCCGCGGACCGTGGTGCCCGGCCACGGCGAGCCCGGCGACTACTGGTGGGCGCGGGCGCAGGCCCGGGACCTCGCCGAGGTCGCGCGGCTGTGCGCCGAGGTCGCGCAGGGCTTCCTGACCGAGGACGAGGCCGCCGAGCACGGCCCGTTCCCGCCCGCGACGATCCGCACCGCCCTCGCGCGGTGGCGCGAGCTCGCCCCGCCGGCGCCGGCCGCCCCGCCCGCCGAGGCGGCCCCGGCCGCTCCCCCGGCCCCGACGGTCGTCTACGAGGTGTTCGACTACCAGATCGACCTGCGGCCCTAGAGCCTCCGCTAGTCGAACGGCTGGTCCTCGAAGCCGGCGTGGAGCTTCTTCAGGAGCGCCGCGAGCTGCTCGCGCTCGGCGTCAGTGAGCACGGACAGGGCCTCGTCCTGGACCGCGATCCCGATGCGGACGGAGTCCTCGATGACCTCGCGGCCGAGGTCGGTCATGCGGACCTTGAGGCCGCGGCGGTCGCCGGGGTCGGGCAGGCGCTCGACGAACCCGGCGGCCTCGAGCTTGTCGAGGCGGCCGGTGAGCCCGCCGGAGCTGAGCATCATGTCGGCGCTGATCTCCTTGGGCGAGAGCGTGTAGGGCTCCCCTGAGCGGCGGATCGTGGCGAGCACGTCGAACTCGTTGCGCCCCAGGCCCTTGCGGGCGCGCAGCTCGTGGAGGCGGGCGCCGAGCTTCTGCGAGATGCGGTGGATGCGGCCGAACAGGGCCATCGCGCCCAGGGACTCCATGGGAAGTTCGGGCAGCTCGCGGTGCCACTGGCCGATGATGCGGTCCACAGCGTCGTCAGTCATGGTCGACATTCTCCCCCACCTGCGGTGACACCGCGGACGTACCTGGCGGTGACATTACTCGGGATCAAGTAGCTTGACTTCAAGCTACTTTGATGTAAGCTATTTACAACCAAGCTACTTCAGGGAGCCGTCGTGAACCGCAGCACCAAGGACCTCCTCCTCACCGCCCTCGCCCCGGTCATGTGGGGCACCACCTACTACGTGACCACCGAGTTCCTCCCGGCCGACCGGCCCTTCCTCTCGGCGTTCCTCCGCGCGCTCCCCGCGGGCCTGCTGCTCATAGTCCTGTCACGCCGGCTCCCGCGCGGCTCGTGGTGGTGGAAGTCCGGCGTCATCGGCCTGCTGAACATCGCGGTGTTCTTCGCGCTCCTGTTCACGGCCACGTTCCGGCTCCCCGGCGGGGTCGCCGCGGTCCTCGGCGCGGTCGGCCCGCTCGTCACCGCCGCGATGACGATCCTGGTGCTGCACACCAGGGTCCCGCTGCGCACGTGGCTGCTCGGCATCGCGGGCGTCACCGGCGTCGCGATGGTCGTCCTCACCGCGCAGGCCCGGCTCGACCTGGTCGGCGCCCTCGCCGGCGTCGGCGGCGCGGTCTCGATGTCGACCGCCGTGGTCCTCACCAAGAAGTGGGGCCTGCCCGAAGGCGCCGGTCCCGCGGCCCTCGCGGGCTGGCAGCTCACCGCCGGCGGCCTGCTGCTCGGCCCGCTCGTGTTCCTCGCCGAGGGCGGCGTCCCGGCCCTGACGCAGACCAACGTCCTCGGTTACCTCTACCTGACCCTGGTGAGCACCGCGCTGGGCTACTGGCTGTGGTTCCGCGGCATCGGCCGCCTCTCGGTGGTGCCCTTGAGCTTCCTGGGGCTGCTCTCGCCGCTCACCGCCGCCACGGTCGGCTGGCTGCTCGCCGGCGAGACGTTCACCGTCCTCCAGACGGCCGGCTTCGCCGCCGCCCTCGGCGCGACCCTCCTGGCGCAGCTCCAGAGCCGGCCGAAGGCCCCGGCCGCGGCTCCGGCCGAGCCGCCCCGGGTCCTCGCCCGGGTCTGAGGACGCGGGAGCGGGGCCGGTCGTTCCGACCGGCCCCGCTTCGTCGCGTCAGACCATCTTGCGCTTGTAGGCGCGCATCGCGAGGGGCGCGGTGACCGCGAAGATCGCCGCCGCCCACACGAACGTCCACATGAGCGGCTCGGAGATCGGGCCGTAGGACAGCAGGCCGCGCATCGCGTCGGACAGGTGCGTCACCGGGTTGACCTTGGCCCACGCCTGCATGAAGCCGGGCATCGTGGTGATGTCGACGAAGGCGCTGGAGGTGAAGGTGAGCGGCATGATGATCACGAAGGCGTAGATCTGGACCTTCTCCTCGGAGTCCGCGACCACGCCCATGAGGACCGAGATCCACGAGATCGCCAGCGCGAACACGACCAGGACGAGCGTGGCAAGGACGGCGTAGCCGACGCTGCGCAGCTCGAAGCCCATGAGCATGCCGAGCAGGACCATGATGAGGATCGACCAGACCTGCTTGAACATGTCGGCGAAGATCTTCCCGGCCAGGGGCGCCGAGCGGGCGATCGGGAGCGACCGGAAGCGGTCGTAGACGCCCTTGCGGAGGTCGGCGTTGATGCCGGTGCCGGTGTACATGGTGAGGAAGATGGCGTTCTGGGCGATGAGGCCGCCGAGGACGTACTGGAGGTACTCGGAGGTGGAGCCGGCCATCTGGCCGCCGAAGACGTAGACGAACAGCAGCAGGAACATGATCGGGCTGAGGCTGAGGTCGACGAGTTCGAACGGGTTGTGCTTGATGCGGACCATCTGGCGCCAGGCCATGGAGAGGGTCTGGCTGACGGTGGCGCCGAGGCCGGGGCGCCCGAGGGCGGGCGCGGGGGCCTCGATGGTGGCGGCGGTCATCGGGCGGCCTCCTCGTTCTCGTCGTCGGTCTCGGTGCGGTGGCCGGTGAGGGTCAGGAAGACTTCGTCCAGGCTGGAGAGGCCGAGGTGGAAGTCGGTGAGGGCGATGCCGCGGTCGCGGAGGTCGGCGGCGAGGGTCGGCATGACGCCTTCGTCGTTGACGCCGATGGTGACGGCGCCGGCGGAGACGACCGGTTCAAGGTCGGGGAAGCGCTCGGCGACGAGGGCGAGGAGGTCGTCGAGGCGGGCGTGGTCCTCGGGCTGGATGCGCAGGGACTGGCCGCCGATCTTGGCCTTGAGCTGGGTGGGCGTGCCGGTGGCGATGACCTTGCCGTGGTCGATGACGGCGATCTCGTGGGCGAGCTGGTCGGCCTCTTCGAGGTACTGGGTGGTGAGCAGGACGGTGGTGCCGTCGGCGACGAGTCCGCGGACGAGTCCCCAGAGCTCGCCGCGGGCCCTGGGGTCGAGTCCGGTGGTGGGCTCGTCGAGGAAGAGGATGCGGGGCCGGCCGACGAGGCTGGCGGCGAGGTCGAGGCGGCGGCGCATGCCGCCGGAGTAGGCCTTGGCGGCCTTGTCGGCGGCGTCGGAGAGGTTGAACTGGGCGAGGAGTTCGCGGGCGCGGGCCTTGGCGTCCCGGGTGGGCATGCCGAGGAGGCGGCCGATGAAGCGGAGGTTCTCCTCGCCGGTGAGGAGTTCGTCGATGCCGGCGAACTGGCCGGTGAGGCCGATGAGGGACCGGACCTCGGGGGCGTTGCGGATGATGTCGTAGCCGCCGACGCGGCCGGTGCCGGCGGTGGGCCGGGAGAGGGTGGCGAGCATGCGGACCATGGTGGTCTTGCCGGCGCCGTTGGGGCCGAGGACGCCGAGCACGGTGCCGGCGCGGGCGTTCAGGTCGATGTGGTCGACGGCCACGAGGTCGCCGAAGTGCTTGGTGAGCCCTTCGACCTCGATGGCGTAGTCGCCGGTGGTTCCGGGATGGGACACGTCGTCCTCCTTCGGAAGCGTGTGCAGGGTTCTGGTTTCCGCGGCGCGTGTGCGCCAGCTCTCATGATGTCAGGTTGACGCCCTGTTGGCATCATCCCAGCGCGGTATTTAGCGTGGAGACGGAAGTCGATCATGCACCCTGGGTCCGACACGGGGACCGTTTTCACGAACGCGTGTCGCGTCCGTGATCAGAGGGACTGGAGGAGCTTCCTGATGCGCTTCTCGGAGACCTGGTAGCGGGTGCCGAGCTGCTGCGCGAAGAAGCTGATGCGCAGTTCCTCGAGCATCCAGCGGACCTCGCGGCCCTCGCCGGTGCGCAGGGCGGCCGGGCGGGCGCGGGCGAGCGCGTCGCGTTCGGCCTCCAGGGCGTGGACGACGTCCATCTTCGCCTTGTCGCCGTTGACGTCGGCGACCACGCGCTTCGCGCGGTAGGCGACGCCCTTGACGTAGCGGAGGAGGTCGTCCAGGCGCCACCAGCCGGTCGCGCCGACGAAGCCGTCGGCGCCGGTGAGCCCGTCGAGCTGGCGGCGCATGTCGCTCATGGCCGCGAGCATCGTGAAGTCGAACTTGCCTTCGAGGAGGCGCACGGCCTCGCGGGTCTCGGTGAGGATCGCGGCGGCCTTGCGGGCGACGGCGGGCGACTCGCCCGCGACCTCGGGCCGGGCGCGCTTGAGGAGCGCCTCGAAGCCCGCCTTGTCCCAGGCGGGGCCGCCGCCTTCGATGAGGACCTTGTCGAGGACGGTGCGGACGCAGTCGGCCAGGAGCGCGTCGACGTTCGCGTACGGCCCGGTCGCGAGCGCGAGCTGCTCGTTGCGGGTGAGGACTTCCTTCAGGTGCGGGTCGGGGCAGTTCAGGCGGAGCAGGCGGCGGGTGCCGGCCCACATGTTCGCGGCCTGCGAGCCCGGGTCGGGGAAGGCCTTGACGCCGACGCTGGCGCCCTCGTCGGTGAGCGCGGGGTACGCCTTCGCGGTGTAGCCCTTGCGCGGGGTCTCGTGGAGCTTCGGCAGCTCCTCGAAGTCCCAGGAGGTCAGGCCGGTCCGCTCGAGGTCGAAGGCCTCGGCCGCGGCCTCCTGGGTCTTGGGCGCGAGCTGGCGCTGGAGCGCCCCGAGCTCCTTGCCCTCGGCGAGGACGGCGCCGTCCTCGTCCTTGACCTGGAACGTCATGAGCAGGTGCCCGGGGACCTTGGTGAGGTCGAAGGCGTCGGCGGGCACGTGCACGTTCGTCATGGCCTTGAGGGTGTCGGCGAGCGCGGCCATCATGGGCCGGCCGGGGGCCGGGGCCATGCGGGCAACGGCGGCCCTGGCGAAGTCGGGGGCGGGCACGAAGCTGCGGCGCAGCGACTTCGGGAGGCTCTTGATGAGGGCCTCGGCGAACTCGGCGCGCAGGCCGGGGACCTGCCAGGTGAACGCGTCCTGGTCGAGCTGCTGGAGCGCGGGGAGCGGGACGGCGACGGTGACGCCGTCGCGGGCCGAACCGGGCTCGAACTCGTAGTCGAGGTCGAGGTCGGCGCCCTCGGAGGTCCAGACCTCGGGGTAGGCGTCGGCGGCGACGTCCTCGGCGCGGTCGCCCAGGAGCAGGGCCTCGTCGAAGTCGAGGAGGGTCTTGTCCGGCTCCCGCTTCCACCAGGCGTCGAAGTGGCGGCCGGAGACGACGTCGGCGGGGACGCGCTCGTCGTAGAAGTCGAAGAGGGTCTGTTCGTCGGCGAGGAGGCCGCGCCGGCGGACCCGGCTCTCCAGCTCCTCGACCTCGCCGATCTTGGCGAGGTTGCGGGCGAGGAACTTGTGGTGGGTCTCCCACTCGCCTTGGACGAGGGCGTGGCGGAGGAACAGCTCGCGGCTCGTCACCGGGTCGATGCGTCCGAAGTTGACCTTGCGGCGGGCGACGATCGGGACGCCGTAGAGGGTGACGCGCTCGAACGCGAGGACGGCGCCGGAGCGCTTGGACCAGTGCGGCTCGGAGTAGGTGCGCTTGACGAGGTGCTGCGCGAGCGGCTCGACCCATTCGGGCTCGATCTTGGCGCACACGCGGCCCCACAGGCGGCTGGTCTCGACCAGTTCGCCGGCGACGACCCAGCGCGGCTGCTTCTTGGCGAGGCCGGAGCCGGGGAAGATCGCGAACTTGGCGTTGCGGCCGCCGAGGTACTCGCGGGTGTCGGCCTCCTTGACGCCGATGTGGGAGAGCAGGCCGGCGAGGAGCGCGGTGTGGATGCGCTTGGCGTCCGGGGCGGGCTCGGTCGGCTGGACCGGGATCTTCAGGCTCTTGAGGACGCCCTGGATCTGGCGGACGAGGTCCTGCCACTCGCGGATGCGCAGGTAGTGCAGGTACTCCTGTTTGCACATGCGGCGGAACGAGCTGGAGGAGCGGGTGCGGCGCTCGCCTTCGAGGTACTGCCACAGGTTCAGGTACGCGGAGAAGTCGGAGTCCGGGTCGTTGAACCGGGCGTGCGACTGGTCGGCCTGGGCCCGCTTGTCGGCCGGGCGCTCCTTCGGGTCCTGGATGGACAGCGCGGCGGTGATGACGGCGACCTCGTGGACGCAGCCCTCCTCGCGGGCCTGGAGGATCATGCGGGCCAGGCGCGGGTCGATGGGCAGGCGGGCGATGTCGCGGCCGGTCCGGGTGAGGCGCCGCTCCCCCGCCCGCACGTCCTCGAGGGCGCCGAGCTCGACGAGGAGGTCCATGCCGTCCTTGATGTTCCGCGAGTCGGGGGCGTCGACGAACGGGAACGTCTCGACGCGGCCGAGCTTCGCGGCGGTCATCTGGAGGATGACGGAGGCGAGGTTGGTGCGCAGGATCTCGGCGTCGGTGAACTCCGGGCGGGCGTTGAAGTCCTCCTCGGAGTACAGCCGGATGCAGATGCCCTCGGCGACGCGGCCGCAGCGGCCGGCGCGCTGGTTGGCGCTGGCCTGGCTGATCGGCTCGATCGGGAGGCGCTGGACCTTGGTGCGGGCCGAGTAGCGGGAGATGCGGGCGTACCCGGCGTCGATCACGTAGCGGATGCCGGGGACGGTCAGGGAGGTCTCGGCGACGTTGGTGGAGAGGATGATCCGGCGGCCGGTGTGGGAGGAGAAGACGCGGTGCTGCTCCTGCGCGGACAGGCGCGCGTACAGCGGCAGGATCTCGGTGTGGCGGAGCTTCGCCTTCTCCAGGGCGTCGGCGGTGTCGCGGATCTCCTGCTCGCCGGAGAGGAACACGAGGATGTCGCCGTCGCCGGCGCGGGACAGCTCGTCGACGGCGTCGAGGATGCCGTCGATCTGGTCGCGGTCCTCGTCGCCCTCCTCGTCCCGCAGGGGCCGGTAGCGGACCTCGACGGGGTAGGTGCGGCCGGAGACCTCGAGGATCGGGGCGGGCCTGCCGCCGGAGGCGAAGTGGTTCGCGAAGCGCTCGGGGTCGATGGTCGCGGAGGTGACGATGACCTTGAGGTCGGGGCGCTTGGGGAGGATCTGCTTGAGGCAGCCGAGGATGAAGTCGATGTTGAGGCTGCGCTCGTGGGCCTCGTCGATGATGATCGTGTCGTAGGCGCTCAGGAGCCGGTCGTGCTGGATCTCGGTGAGCAGGATGCCGTCGGTCATCAGCTTGACGTAGGACGCGTCGGAGACCTGGTCGGTGAAGCGGACCTTCCAGCCGACGGCCTCGCCGAGCGGGGAGCGCAGCTCCTCGGCGATGCGCTCGGCGACGGCGCGGGCCGCGATGCGGCGCGGCTGCGTGTGGCCGATCATGCCGCGCACGCCGCGGCCGAGTTCGAGGCAGATCTTCGGGATCTGCGTGGTCTTGCCGGAGCCGGTCTCGCCCGCGATGATGACGACCTGGTGGTCGCGGATCGCCTCGAGGATGTCGTCCTTGCGCTGCGAGACGGGCAGCTCTTCGGGGTAGACGATCGTCGGGACGCCGGCCGCGCGGGCCGCGAGCGCGGCCTCCTTGGCGGCGACGTCGGCTTCGAGGCGCGCGTACGCGTCGGCGCGGGCCTGGCCGTCGAGCTCGCGGGCCTCCCGCAGGCGCCGCTTCAGGGCGCGCTGATCGGCCGTGCGCAGCGCGGAGACGCGCTCGCGCAGGCTGGGACGGGAGTCTTGGGCGCTGCTGGGCATGACGATAGGCAAGGATACGCGGGCGGCGGCGCTGCGCGCCATGCATTATCGCCGGGTGTGGCCCGCCCGGCGGGAGTCGGGAGCGTCTCCGCGAATCGGACTTCGGGGGACCCCCGATTGCAATGCTGCCCGGCAGGTCTGACATCACTGCGAGGCGAGGGGGACTCGCATCCGAGGGCGCGCTCGTGTCGGGTACCCCGCTTGCGGCTCGGCCGCGTTCGGGGCTGTTCGGCCTGCGTCTCGACGGCGTTCGGAGCCGTTCGGCACCGGGCCGTCAGTCCTCGAGGTCGCCGCACAGGACGCGGTTGTCCGTGAGGCCTTCGGCGGTCATGATCGCGTCGGGGGCGTGGACGACGATCGACTCGGCGCGGTCGTCGAGGACGAGGCCGCTCGACTCGGTGACCTCGCCGGTGCCGGTCTCGGAGGTGGTGAAGACGAGCTCCACGATGTTGCCGGCCGCGTCCTCGCCGTCGGGGTCGGCGAGCCAGTGGCCGCCGCCGGGCGGGGTGTCGTCGCACTCGCCGTCGTGGACGTGCGCGGTGTACTCGGTCGAGGCGGCTAGGCCGGCGACGGCGAGCTGGACGCGGGTGCCGTCGCCGGTGGAGACGTCGGCGGTGCCGTGGCCGTTCGGGTCGACCGCCGACCACGCCGCGGTCGTCGCCAGGGCCGCGGTCCAGGAGCCGCCGAGGTCCCCGCCGTCCTCGGCGTCGCTCCCGCACCCCGCGGCGGCGGCGGTGAGGAGGGCGGCCGCGATCGCGGCGGTCGTCGCGGTGGCTCGGCGGGACTGCATGGGCGCTCCTTCGTCGTTCGGCCACACCAGTATCGGGCCGACCGGGCCGCCGTCGCGGGATTGCGCGGCCGTGTCCGGCGCCCACGGTCGTGCACGGTGGCCGCCGCGACCGGCCCTGCGGCCGGCCGCGGCGGCGGGTGTCAGACCCCGGCCGCGACCGGGACGTCCGCGGCGATCCCCTCGCCGCGCACCAGCTCGACCCGTCGCGTCAGGCCGAGCCCGTCAAGGAACGCCTCGTCGTGGCTGACGACCACGAGCGCGCCCTGGAACGCCGTGAGCGCCTGCTGGAGCTGCCGGGTCGAGGACATGTCGAGGTTGTTCGTCGGCTCGTCGAGCAGGAGCAGCTGCGGCGCCGGCTGGGAGGACAGCACGGTCGCGAGCGCCGCCCGCAGCCGCTGCCCGCCCGAGAGCGTGCCGACCCGCTGGAACACCGCGTCGCGGCGCATCCCGAAGCGCGCCAGGCGGGTCCGCAGGACCGACTGGTCGGCCTCGGGCGCCGCGGCGCGCACGTTGTCGAGCACCGTCGCGTCCTCGTCGAGCAGTTCGAGCCGCTGTGTGAGGAACCCGTGCGGCACCCGGGCGGCGGCCGCGATCGCGCGCAGCAGCGTGGTCTTGCCCGAGCCGTTGTCGCCGGTGATCGCGACCCGCTCGGGCCCGCGCAGGTGCAGCCCCAGGCCCTCGCCGTACAGGCCGTCCGCGTCGAGGCCCTTGATGACCGCGATCTCGCGGTGCGTCGAGACGCTCGTCTCCGGCAGGTCCACGTTGATCGCGCCGTCGTCGCGCACGGCCTCCTCGGCCGCGTCGAGGCGCTCGCGCGCCTCCGCGACGTCCTCCTGCTTGGACAGGAGGATCTTCGCCGAGGAGACCTCGCCGGCGTTCTTCTTGCCGTTGAGGAGGATCTTCGGCGTGCCGCCGCGGTCGCGCTCGCGCTTCCACGCGGCCGCGCCCTTGTCGTTCTGGATGCGGGTCGCCACGAGTTCCTTCCGCTGCCGCGTCAGGTCCTGCTTGGCGTCGCGCACGGCGCGGGCCGCGGCCTCCTGCTCGGCGGCGATGACCTGCTCGTAGGCGCTGAAGGGGCCGTCGAAGACCCGGATGCGCCCCTTGTAGAGCTCGGCGACGGCGTCGACGTGCTCCAGGAGCGCCCGGTCGTGGCTGACGACCACGAGCGTGCCGTTGAAGCGGCGGATCGCCTGGTAGAGGCGGCCGCGCGCGGTGGCGTCGAGGTTGTTCGACGGCTCGTCGAGCAGGAGCACGTCGGGTCGGCGCACGAGCCGCCCGGCCAGGCCCACGAGCATCGACTCGCCGCCGGACAGGGTCGCGACGGTCCGGTCGAAGCCGACGTGGTCGAGGCCCAGCTCGTCGAGGGCCACGCGCGAGCGGTCGAGGAAGTCCCAGTCGTCGCCGATGGCGGCGAAGTGCTCCTCCCCCGCGTCGCCGGACTCGATCGCCAGGAGCGCCTTGCGCTTCCCGGCGATGCCGAGCAGGTCGGCGACGGTGTCGCCGAGGCGCAGCGGGAGCTCCTGCGGCAGGTACTCGATGAGGCCCGACGCGGTGATCGACCCGGACTCGGGCTTGAGGAGCCCGGCGACCAGGCGCATGAGCGTGGACTTGCCGGTGCCGTTGTCGCCGACGAGGGCGGTGCGGCCGTCCGAGAACACGACGTCGACGCCGTCGAAGACGCGCTCGCCCTCCGGCCAGGCGAAGCGCAGCTGCTGGACGTTGATATAGGTGGTCATGAGACCTCTCTCAGGTGAGTGTCGAAGCGGGATCACATGAGAGACATCGCGCCGCAGCGGCGGAGGAGACGGTCCCCGGGAATGGGCACTCTCGATCGAAGACACACCGTGCACGTGCGCAGAGACGTGCTGACGCGATGTCTGCGACCTAGAGAATCAAGTGAGTGCCTAACGTCGGGGACAAGGACGGGACAACCGTAGCCGCGCCCCCGCGGCGCTGTCAAGCGTGATGCGCGCCGCGGGCCGCCCGGTCGGGGAACCGGGCGGCCCCTGCGGACCGCCTAGCAGTCGGAGGTCCGCTTCCAGACCCCCCATTCGCCGGTGGTGCCGGGCTCCTCGCCCTGCGTCCACCAGGAGGCGGTGTAGGCCGCGCCCTCGTGCGTGACCTTGCTGCCGCCGGTGTAGACCGCGGTCGCGGCCCAGGCCGCGGCCGAGCAGCCCTCGCCGGTGCCGGGGTCGGTCGAGGTCGGCGGGTCGGTCGGGTCGCCGGACCCGCCGCCGAAGTCGACGTCGATGCACGAGTAGAAGGCGTTCGCGGTGTCGGCGATGTTCCACACCGCGAGGACCAGGTGCTGGCCGGTGCGCGCCGGGAGCGTCACGGTCTGGGTCATCGTGTGGTCGGGTTGGGCGCCGCCCATGCGGAACGACGCGATCGGCGTGAGCCCGAGGTCGGCGCGCGTGAGCGGCTGCGTCGGGTCGTAGCTCGCGTTGGTGATGTAGTAGTCGAACGTGGCGGTGGAGTGCCGGGCGGTCATGGTCCACGTGAAGGTCCGCGGACCGGCGCTCACCGAGGTGGTGGGCCAGTTGCCGCCGCGCGGGTCGTCGAGCTCGGCGAAGGTGTCGTGGCCGGCGGAGCAGATCTCGCCGTCCGCGGGACCGGCCGCCGGGAAGCCCTTGGGGCCCTCGACGCTCTGGGGCTCATAGGAGATGGCCCCGCAATCGGTGACCTCCCCGCTGGCGCACAGCGCCGAGCGGGAGGGCGGGTCGGAGGTGTAGCCGTGACCCCAGGCCAGGGCGGCCATGGAGGCCGAGACCGCGAGGGTCGCGGCGCCGGCGATGGACAGGATGATCTTGCGCGGCTTGCGCATCGTCGTCTCCCATCAAAACGTTGGATTCAGCGATTCCCTTCAATGTCGTAACACTTCCTACCTGCGACGACATGAATTAAAAAGTAACCTAACAGTTTGTGGGAGACGACACAAGGGGGTCGGCGGCGGATTTTCGGGCGTTTCGGCGAAGCGGCGCCTTTCCACACAGAACGGCGGCGGCCGCGCACGATCCGTGCGCGGCCGCCGCCGGCGGTCGGTGCCTCAGTCCTCTTCGGACTCCGGGTGGTTGATCAGCGTGATCACGGAGGCGAGCAGGCCGCCGCCGACCACGAGGATCGAGATGACCAGCATGGTGATCGCACTGGCGCTCATCGGGCGGCCTCCTCCACGTCGTGGACTTCCTCTTCGGTCATGAACGGCGGGGTCTCCTTGCGGCGCAGCAGGAGCGCCATGACGAAGGCGAACGCGAGCGAGCCGCCCGCGACGGCCCAGCCGAATGCCTGGTACTGGTGGTAGGCCGCGTTCACGTCCTCGGGCCCCGCCGTCACGAGGTCGCGCACGTTCAGGAACAGGATCACGGTCAGCGCCAGCGGGGTGACCACGCCCAGGCAGGTGACCCAGATCGGGCCGACCTTGAACACCGAGGTCGCGTTCGCGTTGTCCCGCAGCTCCTTCCACTTCCACAGCACCCAGACCACGGCGATGATCGCGGCCGGGGCGGCCACGGCGATGCCGTAGTTGTTGATGAAGTAGTCGGTCACGTCCAGCAGCATGAGGCCGTTGACCGTGGGAAACAGCGCGACCGAGACGATCGCCATGCCGCCGCCGACGATGCCGACGGACTTGCGGCGGCTCCAGCCGAAGCGGTCCTCGACCGCGGCGACGGGGACCTCGACCACGCTGATGAGCGAGGCGAAGCCGGCCACGACCAGCGAGAGGAAGAACAGCACCCCGAACAGGCCGGCCAGGTACGGCAGCGTGTTGATGATCGCCGGGAACGCGATGAACGCCAGGCCCACGCCCTGGTAGGACTGCTCGTCGATCGGCACGCCGGTCTCGAACGCGAGGAAGCCGAGCACGGCGAACACCGCGATGCCGGCCAGGATCTCGCCGAACGAGTTCGACATGCCCACCGTCCACGCCGAGGTGGTGATGTCGGACCTGCGCTTGAGGTAGGAACCGTAGGTGACCATGATGCCGAAGCCGACCGACAGCGTGAAGAAGATCTGGCTGTAGGCCGCGAGCCACACCTGCGGGCCGCGGATCGCCTCCCAGTCGGGGGTGAAGAACGCGTTTAGGCCGTCGACCGCGCCGTCGAGGGTGAGCGACTGCACCACCAGCGCGCCGAACAGGACGATCAGCAGCGGGATGAACACCTTGCTGCTCGCCTCGATGCCCTTCTTGACGCCGGCGCCGATCACGACCAGGGTCGCGACCCACACCAGCGCCAGCGCGACCCCGAGGCCGGGCAGCCAGGTGCCGAAGTCGTACAGGTCGCCGGCCTGGAGGAAGTCGGCCATGAGGAACGTCGCGGGGTCCTCGCCCCACTGCTTCTCGACCGAGAACCACGCGTACCAGGCGGCCCACGAGATGATCACCGCGTAGTAGACGCCGATGACGATCGCGATGGCGACCTGCCACCAGCCGAGGAACTCGGCGTTGCGGTGGATGCGGCGGAACGCGACGGGGGCCGATCCGCGGTAGCGGCGGCCGATGGTGAACTCCAGGATGAGGAGGGGGATGCCCGCGGTGCACAGGGCCACGAGGTAGGGGAGGAGGAAGGCGCCGCCGCCGTTCTCGTAGGCGACGCCGGGGAAGCGCCAGATGTTCCCGAGCCCGAGGGCCGAGCCGACGGCGGCCAGGATGAACCCGACCCGGCTCCCCCATTGCTCTCTTGCCATTTCGTCAGTATCTCCAGTCACGCCGAGAGGGGCAGTCAAAACGGCCTATACCGTAACCAACGGCGGGCCCGGGGTCGGGGGCGGTGTCGGTGAGGTGATCAGGGGCCTTGCCGCGGAACGAGACGGAGCGGCCCCGGCGGCGGTAAGGTTGATCAGTTCCACCGCGATCGGCACGGCGCGCAGGCGAGGCCGTCCATCGGCGGTGGCCCTCGCGCGCGACGTCAGCGCCCCCACATCATCCGCTCCGTCTCAGAGGAGAGCCGTGTCCGCTGCCATCACTCCCGCCGCCAGGGCCGAGCAGGTCCGCCTGGACGGCCTGTACGCCCGCGTCGACCGGCTCCGCGACGAGGCCGCCGAGCGGCTCGGCGAGGCCGGCCGGCGGCACGTGGAGAACGACCAGGAGCGCTCGCAGCGGGACGCCGAGACGCTGCTGTACCGCCGCCGGATCGCGCTCCTCGACGCCGTCGAGGAGGGCCTGTGCTTCGGGCGGCTCGACTACATCGACCCTCATGAGGCCCCGATGTACTTGGGGCGCATCGGCATCCACGCCGAGGGCGGCGAGCAGCTGCTGGTGGACTGGCGCTCGGAGGCCGGGCGCCGGTTCTACCTGGCGACCGCCGCGAACCCGGCCGGCGTACGCCGCCGCCGCCACCTGCACACCCGGGGCCGGCGCATCCGGTCGGTGAACGACGAGGTCCTGGACCTGGACGCGGCCGCGGACTCGGGCTCCACGATCGGGTCCGAGGGCGCCCTGATGGCGGCGCTCGACGCGGCCCGGACGGGCACGATGAAGGACATCGTGGCGACGATCCAGGCCGAGCAGGACCGGATCATCCGGGCGCCCTTGGAGGGCGTCATGATCGTCGACGGCGCGCCGGGCACCGGCAAGACCGCCGTCGCGCTCCACCGGGCCGCGTACCTGCTGTACGAGCACCGCGACCGACTCAAGCGCCAGGGCGTGCTCATCATCGGGCCCGGGAAGCAGTTCCTGCGCTACATCTCCGAGGTGCTGCCGGGCCTGGCCGAGACCGACGTGCTGCTGCGCACGCCCGCGCAGCTGGTGCCCGGGATCGCGGCCGACCGGCCCGAGACCGAGGCGGTGGCGGCCGTCAAGGGCCGGGCCGTCATGGCCGGGGTCATCGCCAGCGCGGTGGCCGACCGGCAGGTGGTGCCGCGCGAGCCGCTGCCGGTGGACTTCGAGGGGCACGAGCTGTGGCTGCGACCGGAGAAGATCACGGCGGCGCGGGACGCGGCGCGCGAGACGGGCCTGGCGCACAACGAGGCCCGGGAGACGTTCCACAAGCGGGTCATCGCCGACCTGGCGACGCAGTACGCGGACATCATCGGGGAGGACCCGCTCGGCGGGGAGAACCTGCTGGGCCTGGCGGACCGGGCGCAGTTCGCGGTCGAGATCGCCTCCGACCCGGTGATCCGCGGCCAGATCGAGGAGCTGTGGCCGGAGCTGACGCCCGAGGAGCTGCTGGAGGACCTGTTCGCGTCGCGCGAGCGGATCGCGTCGGCGGCGGCGGTGCTGGGGCCGGAGGAGCGCGCGCTGCTGCACCGGCGGCCGGGCGGGTGGAGCGAGGCCGACGTGGCGCTGCTCGACGAGGCGGCCGAGCACCTCGGCGAGGTCGAGCGGGCGCAGCGCCCGGGCGGGCCGAGCGCCGAGCAGATCGCGTACGCGCAGGACGTGCTCACCATCGCGCAGGGGTCGGCGTCGTTCGACTTCGAGGACGAGGAGTCGGAGCTGCTCCAGGCGACCGACGTCATCGACGAGTTCTGGCTCGGCGAGCGGCAGGTGGACGAGCGGTTCGTGTCGGTGGCCGAGCGGGCCGCGGCGGACCGGCGCTGGATCTTCGGGCACGTGATCGTGGACGAGGCGCAGGAGCTGTCGCCGATGGAGTGGCGGGCGCTGCTGCGCCGGTGCGTCACCCGGTCGTTCACGGTGGCCGGGGACCTCGCGCAGGCGGCGGGCCCGGCGGCGCCGGCGAGCTGGGGCGCGGTGTTCGGCGACGCCGACCTGGTGTGGCGGGCCGAGCAGCTGACGGTGTCGTACCGGACGCCGAAGGAGATCATGAACGTCGCGGTGCGGGTGCTCGACGCGATCGGGATCGACGCGCCCCGGCCGCGGTCGGTGCGCGAGTCCGGGCACGAGCCGTGGCTGGAGGTCGCCGGGGAGGAGCTCGACCGGGTGGTCGAGGAGCAGGTCGCGGCCGAGAAGCGGATCGTCGGGGAGGGCTCGGTGGCGGTCGTGACGACCGCGGAGCGGGCCGCGGGCCTGGCGGGGATCGCCGACGCCTCGGTGCTGACGGTGAAGCAGGCCAAGGGGCTCGAGTTCGACTCGGTGATCGTGGTGGACCCGGACGCGGTCGCGGCGACGGGGCTGCGGAACCTGTACGTGGCGCTGACGCGGGCGACGAAGCGGCTCGGCGTTGTGGCCCCTGACAAACCGGTGTTCCCCGGGGCCGAGGTCCTGTAGCGAGAGACGCAAGCTCATACACTGTCAGCAGGTGTAGGAGGTGCGGGTTGACAACGACGACCGGGGACCTGACCGGTGCGCTCGTCGACGGGCGCTACCGGCTCGAGCGGCTGATCGCCCAGGGCGGCATGGCGGACGTCTACGAGGCCGAGGACGAGCGGCTCGACCGCACCGTGGCCGTGAAGATGATCACCGCCGGGCGCGCGGACGGGTTCGACCTCACGGCGTTCACGCACGAGGCCCGCACCATCGCCCGGCTCTCGCACCCGAACATCGTGGCCGTCTTCGACCAGGGCGTCCACGAGGGGCTGCCGTACGTCGTCATGGAGTACGTGCCGGGGACGACGCTGCGCGAGCTGCTCAACCGCCGGCGCCGCCTGCGGATCGAGGAGGCCGTGGAGGTGTGCTCGCAGCTCCTCGACGGGCTCCAGGCCGCCCACGACGCCGGGCTCGTGCACCGCGACATCAAGCCCGAGAACATCCTGCTCAAGAACGGCGGCCGCGGCGACCGCGTCAAGGTGGTGGACTTCGGCCTGGCCGAGGCCGTCCACGGCGACCGCGACACCGGCGGGCCGCTCGTGGCGACCGCCGCGTACGTCGCGCCCGAGCTCGTCGGCGGCAGGCCGGCGACGACCGCGAGCGACGTCTACTCGACCGCGATCCTGCTGTACGAGCTGCTGACCGGGGAGGTCCCGTTCGACGGGCCGGACTCGGGGGCCGTCGCGCGCCGCCACGTCGAGGAGGACGTGCCGTCCCCGCGGCTCACGACCCCCGACGTGCCGGAGGGCCTGGCCGAGCTCGTCACCGCCGCCGCGGCGCGCCGGCCCGGGCAGCGCCCGGTCGACGCCGGGGCGTTCCTGCGGCGGCTCCAGGCCGTCGACCTCGGCCACGTGCCGGGCACGACCGGCCAGGTGCCGCGTCCGACCCGGGCCGTGCAGACGACGATGGTCGTCGACCACCCGAAGGCGAAGCGGAACTGGAAGGCCCTGGTCACGCTGGGGCTCATCGCGGCCGTGCTCGTCTCGGTCGCGGCCGCGGGCTGGTGGATCGGCATCGGCCGGTACACGGCGACGCCGTCGCTGCTCGACCAGACCCGCGACACCGTCGCGGCCTACGGCCTGGAGCAGGGCTTCGAGATCCGCATCGAGGAGGACTACAGCGCGTCGGTGCCGATCGGCGGGATCGTCTCGCAGGACCCCGAGGTCGGCGACCGCATCCGCGAGGGCGCGGTGATCACCGTGGTCGTCTCGCTCGGGCCCGAGCGGTTCCCGGTGCCCGACCTCGCGGGCGAGACGGAGGCGGACGCGCGCGAGGCGCTCGCGGCCTTCGACGCCGAGGTCACCGTGGAGCACGAGTACAGCACCGAGTTCACCGAGCCGGGGCAGGTGACGCGCACCGACCCGCCCGCGGGCGAGGAGGTGAAGTCCGGGACGCCGGTGACGCTGTACGTCTCCGACGGGTACCCGCCGCTCACGGTCCCCGACGTGGTCGGCCTGGCCGAGGCGGACGCGCAGGCGGCGCTGGAGGCCGAGGGCCTCGAGCTCGGCGAGGTGACCAGGCGCTACAGCGACACGATCCCGGCCGGGTCGGTCATCGAGCAGACCCCGGCGGCCGACGCGCCCGCCGGGCCGGGCGACGCGGTCGCCCTCGTCGTCAGCGACGGCCCCGAGCCGGTCGAGGTCCCCGACGTCGTCGGCATGGACATCGAGGAGGCCACCGAGGAGCTCGAGTCGCTCGGGTTCACGGTGAAGACCGCGCAGATCTGGTTCACCGGAACGGTCTTCGACCAGTCACTGGACGCGGGCAGCGAGCACCCGAAGGGCGCCGAGATCTGGCTCTGGGCCAGGTAGACGGACACGGAACGGGGCCGGGCGATCCGCCCGGCCCCGTTCCGTTCGCCTCACTTCGCGCCGGCGGTCTTCAGCTCCGTCATGGTGAACAGGGCCTTGAGCTCGATGCCGATGTCGGCCAGGTTCTTCAGCCCGCCCGACTCGCGGTCGATGACGCACACGCCCTGCTCGACGACCGCGCCGCGCTCGCGCAGTTCGCCGACGGCGTCGAGGACGGCGCCGCCGGAGGTGACCACGTCCTCCACGATGAACAGCCGCCGGCCGTCGACCTCGCCGCCCTCGGCGAGGCGGCAGGTGCCGTAGGTCTTGGCCTCCTTGCGCACGAACAGGGCAGGAAGGCCCGTCACCTGCGAGAGCATCACCGCGATCGGGATGCCGCCGGTCTCCAGGCCCGCGAGCGCGTCCACGCCGTGCGCGGGCACCAGCGGCGCGAGCGCTTCGGCGATGCGCCGCAGCAGGACCGGGTCGGACTCGAACAGGTACTTGTCGAAGTACTCGTGCGCGACCACTCCGGACCGGAGCGTGAACTCGCCGGTCAGGTGCGAGCGGTTGAAGAGGTCGCGGGCGAGGTCGTCGTGGCTCATGCGCTCAGACTGCCATGGCGGGGGCGTTACGGGCGCAGGGGCGGGTAGGACGGGTCGAGGAGGTCACGCTCGGCCAGCCAGTTGTAGAGCGGCGTCTCCTTCGGGTAGTGGCCCCAGCCGTGGTCGCCGGTGGGCATGTGCCCGCCGAGGAGCTGCTGCTGGACCGGGTCGAGGTCGTTCCACCACGGCTGGTTCGGAAGGTCGTCGACGAGGTCGCGGGCGCGGATCCAGCGCGGCGTGAACCCGAAGAACGCGACCTTGCGGGTGAGGTCGGAGTAGTTGTCGCTGCGCGCGTGCCAGATGCGGCGGTCGAAGAACATGACGTCGCCGGCGTTGCCGGTGACCTCGATGGCGCCCTCGGGGTCGGGCCACTCCATGTCGCGGCGCGGCGGGCCGTCGATGCGGTTCCACTTGTGGGAGCCGGGGACGATCTTGGTGTTGCCGCGGCCCTCGGCGGAGAGGTCGGTGAAGAAGTACGCGAGCTTGACCGAGAGGCGCGGGCGCGGCTCGGTCTCGGTCTCGCGGTTCTGGCGGCCGCCGTCCTGGTGCCATTCGAAGCGGAAGGGCCGCTTGCCGGCGATCGGCGGGTGCTTGTCCACGTGGGAGTGGTAGACGTGGAAGTTCCAGCCGAGGATCGACCAGACGTAGTGGAAGGTGCGGGGGTGGTTGAGCAGGAACGCGAGTTCCGGGCAGGAGGTGACGGCGTCGAGGCGGTGCATGGCGCCCTCGGGGCTGAGCCGGCCGGCCTCCTTCTCGAGCTCGTAGACTCTGTCGAGGGCGTCCGAGCACCGTTTGATCTCGTCGGCGTCGAGGGCGCCGCGGATCATGAGGTAGCCGTCCCGATCGAAGGCTTCGCGCTGCTCCGGAGTCAGAGCTGCGGCACCGACCGATGTCACTGCGGTCATCTCAATGCCTTTCCGGTGTCCAGGGGGGATCTGTCGTCAGTGAGACGCGCCGTCCTCCCGTATCGGTTGCACCGCCGAATCTGGAAAAGCTCAGGCAAGGACCCGGCGGTGCGCGTTACCGGAAATCGTAGGACTCATCGCTTCAGGACCGCTGGAGAAAGTCTCGAAGTCGCATGAGAAGAAGGAGGAATCCGCGTTTTTCACCGTGAATTCGGACGGAATATCACAGTCCGAAAAGGTCTGAGAACCAGGTGAAGTCGAAACTGAGCCAGTCCCAGTCGAGCTCGCCGAGGTAGTCGATGCCGACCATGAACAGGAAGACGCCCGTGGCGAGGTGGGCCAGCCGCGCGGACTTGCGCTTGGCGTGCAGCCACCGGCCCCACAGGATGCCCCCGGCGACGCGGATCAGGAAGAACAGGCCCACGGCGACCGCGAGGACGAACAGGTAGCTGAGGACCTGGGTCTGGAGCGTGTCGAGGCCGTTGGTGATGACGCGCAGCAGCCACATGATGAGCGAGAACAGGCCGCCGATGACGGACAGCTCGAAGCCCTTCGCGAGGGAGCCGGGCGGGCCGAGCAGCGGGGGCCGGTCCTGCTTGGCGAGCTCGCGCTCGCTCGGCTCCTCGGGGTCGGTGGCGAGGCGCAGCCGCGGCAGCGGGCCGCGCCGCTCGACCGGGCCGGCGGAGCGGCCGGGTGAGAAGGAGCCGTCTGGGCGCTGCTGGCGGGCCAGGAGTTCGTCTTGGTCGGGGACGCGGACGCGTCCGGCGATCGTCTTCTCCTGCACCGGGTTCGCGCCGGCGTCCATGATGCGGGTGCTGTTCGCGGCCGGCTGCGGGACGATCTGCGTGGCCGGGGAGGCCGGCATGGCCGGGACGCCGGACATCGGGGCCGGGACGTCCATGCGGCGGGTCCGGTCGGCGCCGGGCGCGTCGAGGCGCCGCGTCGCGTCGGCGGCGGCCGGGGCGCGGCCCCAGTCGACGCCGAGGTCGGGCAGGTTCGAGCGGGACACGACCGCGACGAGGTCGGCGATCCAGCGCGGCAGCTCCTCGGTGCGGGGCCGGTTGTCCGGGTTGTCGTCGAGCGGCGCGGTGAGCAGTTCGCGCAGGCGCGGGTTCGACTCCAGCAGCGGGTGGCGGCGCAGGCGCGCCCACGGGACGCTCTGCTCGTGCCCGGGCGAGTCCGTGCGCGCGGTCGCGCCCGTGACCAGGTAGAACGCGATCGAGCCGAAGCCGTGCACGTCGTAGGCGGGGCCGACGGTGCCCTGGTGGGCCTCCGGGCCGGCGGTCTCGCGCGTGTACGCGATCGTCGTCAGGTGCGCGGGCGTGTAGTAGCGGGCGCCGGTGAAGTCGATGACCTTCGCGGACCCGTCGGGGCCGATGATCACGTTGGCGGGCTTGAGGTCCATGTGCAGGACCGGGTGCGCGCCGACCGGCGGGTGGTGCATCGCCTGCATGACGTCGGCGACCGAGCGGAGCGTGCGGGCGGCGTCGACGCGGCCGAGGCGCTGCGACAGCAGCTGGCGCAGGTCGTGCCCGGGGAGGTACTCGAGGACCTGGAACGGCATGGGGTCGCCCTGCGGGGGCCGGCCGGCCGGGTGCGGGGCGCGCCCGTAGAACGCGTCGATGCGCCGGCAGATCGAGCCGACGTTGCGCGAGTGGAGGTCCATGAGGACGGCGTCGCCCTTGTCCCAGGACCGGAACTGGTGCTCGCGGGTGTCCTGGGGGTTGGGGCGGAACACCTTCACGGTGAGGGGCGCGGAGGCGACGCCCGCCGACACGCGCACGGCCTGGTACACGTCGGCCTGGCCTCCCGAGCCGAGCAGACCGGTGAGCCGGTAGCTCTGCTCTGACCCCGGGAGGGGGTCGGCCGGGCCGCAGACGAGGTCAACGGTGGCGTTCGACATTGCGTGGTCCTTCGGGTCTCAGGCTGAGCCCATAGCGTAACGCCCGGAATCCACCCTTCGCGGTCCCCGGAGGGCCCGCTGTACGCATCATCTCAGCATCGCTTCGGAGGCAACCGGGCCTCAGCGGCCGGACCCCCACGGGCTGTCGCCGCCGGGCTGGGAGCCGAAGCCGGCCGCGGGCTGGCCGTACGAGCTGGCGGGCGGGGCCGGGGCGGCGGAGGGGTTCATGGGCTCGAACACGCCGCCGGGCTTGCCGGGCTGCTGCGGGGAGACGACGGGCTCGAACGCGGCCCGGTCGACGCTGCCGCCCGAGCCGGAGGCGAGGACGGCGGCGCCGTCGCGCTTGAGCGACCACAGCGCGGGGGCGAGTGCGACGGTGAGGACGCCGAAGCCGACCGCCCACTGCTCGATCGGGGCGCTCTCGGCGACGCCCGTGAGGTCGAAGTCGGCGAGGTGCCAGGCGAGGGAGGAGCCGAGGAACAGGAGGGTTCCGAGGAGGCCGATCACCTGGAGGACTTGGAGGATGACGCGAAGACCCTTTGACATGGATCGACGATACCGACACCCGTCCAATAACTCCAGGTGTGTTTCGGCGAATTCTCCTGATTCCGGGGATGCGGAAGGGCCCGGACCGGGGTCCGGGCCCTTCGGTGCCGTGGCCGCCTAGGGGAGGTCGGGGAGCTCGTGGGTGGACTCCCAGGCGGTGAGCATGTCGATGCGCCGCTGGTGGCGCTCGGAGCCGGAGAAGGGCTCGTCGACGAACGCGTCCGCGAACGAGGTGGCCTCCTCGAGCGAGTGCATGCGCCCGCCGATCGCGACGACGTTCGCGTCGTTGTGCTGGCGGCCGAGCTTGGCGGTCTCGACGCTCCAGGCCAGGGCCGCGCGGCAGCCGGGGACCTTGTTCGCGGCGATCTGCTCGCCGTTGCCTGAGCCGCCGATCACGATGCCGAGGCTGCCGGGGTCCGCGACGGTCCGGGAGGCCGCGTGGAGGCAGAACGGCGGGTAGTCGTCGTCCGGGTCGTACGAGTGCGGGCCGACGTCGACGACCTCGAAGCCGCGGCCGGACAGGTGCTTGACCAGGTGGTCCTTGAGTTCGAGGCCCGCGTGGTCGGAGCCGAGATAGATGCGCACGTTGACAGACCTTAACCCTTCGGGAGCTCGGCGATGGCGAGACCGGCGCGGGCCTTGGGCACGAACCAGGTCGACTTGCGCGGCATCTTCAGCCGCTGGAGGTTCACGTCGATGAAGTCGGGCACGGTCACCGGCGCGATGAGGATCGCCAGGTCAGCGCGGCCCGCGTCGACCTGCTCGGCCAGCCACGCGGCCGGGTAGTCGCCGCCGACGTACGTGATGCGCTTGTCTCCCGCCTCCCAGCCGAGGAGCGCGGTGAAGACCTCGTTCTCGACGCGGGTGTGGTCGAGCCGGTCGACCACGCTGCCCTCGACGTCGCCGAAGCCGACCTCCCAGGTGCGGCCCTGGCCGTACATGACGACGGTGCCGCCCGCGGCGGGCGTCTCGGGCGGGCCGTCGACCTCGGTCACGGTCGCGCCGATCTGGCCGATCTGCTCGACCAGCTGCGAGGCGGAGCCGGGCAGGCCCTTGACGAGGCGGTGGTAGGGGCGGATGGCGACCGACCGGGGTGTGGTGATCACGGCCAGGAAGCGGTCGAGCCCGCCGACCTGCGCCGCGAGCGAGCGGTGGTTGCCGTCGGCGACGATGAGGTCGCCGTCCCCGGCCAGCGCGGCCAGCCGCTCGCCGGCCTCGCCCCCGACGGGCCAGATCTCGTGGGCGCGGCCGGACTCGTCGAGGTCGGCGGCCACGGGCTCGCCGGCGTCGGCGATGGCGGCCTCGATCGCGGCGTGCAGCTCCTCGCCCTTGGAGGACTGGAGCAGCAGGACCGGGCTGAGCAGGTGGCGCAGGAGCTGGTTGAGCTCGTTGCGCTGCTTGACCTTCTCGATGAAGACGTCCTCGTTGCGGATGACCTTGCCGGGCTCCTCGGCGGAGGAGGAGATCTCGGCGGTGTCGACGAGGCAGAACACGCCGTACGCGGTGGGCTCCTCGCCGCCGGAGATCCGGTAGGCGACGGCCACGTCGCCGTACGCGGCGAACCTGCCGGCGTCCTTGAGGGCGCCGAGCCGCTCGGCCGCGGCCGGCAGGGCCTGGTCGAAGCTCAGGCCCGCGGCGACGGCCTCGGGCGTGTGGGCGGGCATCTCGACGCCCAGCATGGACGCCGGGTTCGCCTCGATGATCCGCGTGATCTCGGTTTCGTCGGGGAACTCGTCGTAGTTCTTCGCGCCCGTGCCTCCGGTGGAGAGCCAGGCCAGATCGATCGGGTGTGCAGCAGTCACGCCCCGAGCGTAATCGGTCGCGGTAGCGTCACCGTGGCCGCCGACCGGACTCCGGGAATGTGACACACTTCTTTCATATCCGATCTCTTGACCACTGGAGGCATCGTGCCGTCGACGCACATTCTCACCAGAGACGAGGCCGAGCGGCGCGCCGAGCTGCTCACCGTCGACTCCTACACCGTGGAGCTCGACCTGACCGGGCACGAGCGGGGCGACACCTTCGGCTCGCGGACCGCGGTCGTGTTCGACTGCGCCGAACCGGGCGCGGAGACGTTCATCGAGATCGCGGCCGAGCGGATCGAGGACGCGTTCCTGAACGGCGAGCCGGTCGACGTCTCCGGGTACGACCCGAAGGCGGGCCTGCGGATCACGAACCTGGCCGCGCGGAACGAGCTGGTCGTGAACGCGGTCTGCACGTACTCGACCGACGGGCAGGGCCTGCACCGCATGGTCGACCCGGTCGACAAGGAGACCTACCTCTACTCGCAGTTCGAGGTCGCCGACGCGCAGCGCGTGTACGCGTGCTTCGACCAGCCGGACCTGAAGGCCAGCTTCACGTTCCAGGTGCGCACGCCCGAGCACTGGACCGTGATCTCGAACATGCCGGCGGCCTCCGAGACCGTGGTGGAGGCGCTCCAGACGAAGGTGACCCTGTTCGAGACGTCGGTGCGGATGAGCCCGTACATCACCGCGATCTGCGCGGGCCCGTACTACGGGGTGCACGAGGTCCACGACGGCATCGACATGGGCCTGTACTGCCGCCAGTCCATGAAGGACTACCTGGACCCCGAGGGGGTCTTCGAGGTGACGCGGCAGGGCTTCGACCACTTCCACGAGCACTTCGGGGTGCGCTACCCGCTGCCGAAGTACGACCAGGTCTTCGCCCCGGAGTACAACTTCGGCGCGATGGAGAACTTCGGCTGCATCACGATCGCCGAGGCCTCGTTCCTGTTCCGCTCGCAGGTCACCGACTTCGAGCTGGAGCAGCGCGCGAACGTCATCCTGCATGAGATGGCGCACATGTGGTTCGGCGACCTGGTCACCATGCGCTGGTGGGACGACCTGTGGCTGAACGAGTCGTTCGCGGAGTGGGCCAGCCACTGGGCGAACGTGGAGGCGACGCGCTTCAGCGGGGCGTGGACGACGTTCCTGTCGGCGCGCAAGAACTGGGGCTACGGCGCCGACCAGCAGCCGACGACGCACCCGGTGTACACCGACGCGGGCGACACCGAGGAGATCCAGGCGAACTTCGACGGGATCACCTACTCCAAGGGCGCCTCGATCCTCAAGCAGCTGGTGGCGTACGTCGGCATCGAGCCGTTCCTGGCGGGCCTGCGCGCGTACTTCCAGCAGCACCAGTTCGGGAACGCGGTGTTCTCGGACCTGCTCGGGGAGCTGGAGACCGCCTCGGGCAAGCCGCTCAAGGACTTCGCGGACACGTGGCTGCGCACGGCCGGGGTCTCGACCCTGCGCCCGGAGGTCGCGGTCGACGGCGACGGGAACTACACGTCGGTGACGGTGCTCCAGGAGGTGCCCGCCGAGCACCCGACGCACCGGACCCACCGCATCGCGATCGGCCTGTACGACCTCGAGGACGGGGTGCTCAAGCGCCGCGACCGGATCGAGGTGGACGTGACCGGCGAGGCGACGGCGGTGCCGGAGCTGGCCGGGGTGCGGCAGCCGGACCTGCTGCTGCTCAACGACGACGACCTGACGTACGCGAAGCTGCGCCTGGACGAGCGGAGCCTGGCGACGGCGGTCGCGCACACCTCGGCGCTGGAGGACTCGCTGGCGCGGGCGCTGATCTGGGCCGCGGCCTGGGACATGCTGCGCGACGCCGAGCTGCCGGCGTCGCAGTTCGTGGAGCTGGGCTGCACGAGCCTGACGGCCGAGGACGACATCAACATCGTGACGGTCGCGCAGCGGCAGGTCGCGGGGGCGCTCGCCTACGCCGACCCGTCGCACCGCGCCGAGCTGCGCGAGCGCTGGGCCCGGGCCGCGGAGGCGGCCATGGGCGCGGCCGCGCCGGGCTCCGACCCGCAGCGGTCGTGGGCGAAGGCGTACGCGTCGGCCTCGCGTTCGGAGGCCGACCTGGCCCGCCTCGCCGGGTGGCTCGAGGGCGCCGGCGTGCCCGAGGGCCTGGCGGTGGACGCGGACCTGCGCTGGGCACTGCTGACCGTGCTCGTGGCGACGGGCGCCGTCGCCGAGGAGGCGATCGACGCCGAGCTCAACCGCGACTCGACCGCGGACGGGAAGCGCCTGTCGTTCATCGCCCGCGCCGTCGTCCCGACCGCGGAGGCCAAGCAGCGCACCTGGGAGCGGATCGTGGACCCGGCCTCGGAGAACTACGTGCGCCGCTCCTCGATGCTCGGGTTCGCGCCGCTGGACCAGGCCGACCTGGTGCGCCCGTACCTGCGCCCGTACCTGGACGCGGTGCCGGAGCTGTGGGAGAAGCTGGGCGCCCAGCAGGCCGTCGAGTTCTCCAAGCTCGCGTTCCCGTCGAACCTGATCGACGCGGAGTCGCTCGCGGTGCTCGACGCGTGGCTGGCCGAGGACCGGCCCGCGCCGGTCAAGCGCGGCGTCGCCGAGGGCCGCGCCGACACCGCCCGGGCCCTGAGGGGCCAGGAGCTCGACGCGCGCGCGTAAGCGCCCGCGACCCGGGGCTCCGGGGCCGGCACGACCGGTCCCGGAGCCCCGAGTGCTTCTCACGCCGTTGGTAAGCTCGCCGTGTCGCGGCGCGGCCGCGGCGTGCCCGCCCTGGGGATGAATGGAGAGAGCAGTCTTGTCCGCGCTTTTGCCGGTGGTCGTCCTCAGCGCCACCCTGGTCGCGCTGTTCGGCGTCGTCCTGCCGCTCCTGCTCCTCGGGCCGGTCCTCGCCTCGCGGACCCGGCCGCAGCCGCAGCAGCTGGTCTTCGCCGTCGTGCTCCTCATCCCCACCGTCGCGATCGGCTCGGTGTTCCTGTCGTGGTGGGCGGTCGAATGGCTCCGCCGCTACGACGTGCCGGTGCCGGAGCTGACGGGCATCGCCCTGGTCGTGGCCGCCGTCGTGGGGCTCATGGCGCCGCTGCGCCTGCCCGGCGGGTCCGGGCCGTTCTGGCTCAAGCCGCTCTTGGGCTTCGCCTCGGGCATCCTCGTGCCGATGTCGATCATCTGGAGTTCCGAGGCGGGCCTGCACTGGCTCGCCGCGGCCGGCATCGGCCTGCTCGTGCTCGTGGTGCTCGTCGTGTTCTTCCGCCTCATCGCGAAGCCGCTCGCCGACCGGCGCACCGCGAAGCAGGTGCGGACCTCGGTGCGGCGCTTCCAGGGCCAGCTCGTCGACGTGACCGACGCGGCCTGGAGCCTGTCGAGCGCGCGCGGCACCGCCGACCGGATCGTGCTGACGTACAGCGGCGAGGCGGACGGCAAGCCGGTGGGCGCGGCGCTGATGCTCAAGCGGGACATGGACTGGGTGCCGAAGGCCCGCGAGAACGAGTCCGCGGTCTTCGAGCTCGCGAAGGGCCTCAACGGCCAGCCGACCGAGGCGGTCTTGGCGCAGAAGCAGATCGGGACGCCCGCGACGCTCACGATGCGCATCCCCGGCACGACGATCCTGTCGATCCGCGAGACCGTCGCCGACTCCCTCTCGTGGGTCGAGTTCATCGGGAAGCTCGAACTCACCGACGCCGACGGGCTCCTCAAGCGGCAGCAGCCCGCGGACGACTGACAAGCATGAAGCGGCGGCCGGGAGGTGCACCTCCCGGCCGCCGCTCGTCGTATCTGCTCGGTGCCGCTGGTCTTCCAGTGGACCTGGCGCCGCTGCGCTTCTCGCGGGCTGGCGCCGCTGCACTTCTGGCGGGCTAGCGTCCTTGTGCGGTCTCGGCGAGCATGCGCAGGCCGGTGATGATCCCGCCGGCGAGCTGGCCGGCGCCGAACGCGGCCTCCATCGAGAAGACCACGAGGGCCGCGGAGCGGTCCGGGATCTTCTCCTGGGCGAGCCGGCCGGTGACGATCTCCAGCTGCCGCTGCTCGGGCGAGACGGCGATGAGCACGGAGCGCTCCGGGTCGGCGAGCCGGTCGTGCAGCGCCTCGGCCGCGCCCCGCACCGGGTCGTGCAGCGGGCCGACGTAGACGCTGTAGTGCAGGCCGCCGCCGTCGCGCTCGGCGACCGACAGGGCCTCGTCCAGGTGCAGGAGTTCCTTCACGTCGAAGGGGCCCTCCAGCATCGGCTGGCGCATGAGCTCGGGGCTGCGGTCGACGCCCTCGACGATGCCGTCGGTGGTGGCGACGGCGACCTGGTTACCACTTGCCATGGGAGCCTCCCTTGGGTCCACTGGCGAGCGCCTCGCCGTGGGCGGCGTCGAGCGCGGCCGCGTGCGAACCGGTGTCGCCGGGCGCCGCCACGCTGCGGGCCACGAACCACACCGGCTTGAAGTCGTAAGGACGGCCCGCGCGGTAGCGGGACTGCGGCCGCGGGTGCCGCAGGAAGACCACGGTGAACACCGTGACCACGACCAGGATCGGGGCGCCGAACAGAATCAGCCAGTCCTGGAAATCCATTGTTGCTCCCCTAGTTGCAGAGACATGGTGACAACGCCAATGGCAAGCGGGCGCCGCGACCGCTCTCAGCCTAATCCAATTGCGCCCCTCACATCGCCGCAGGTGGGAAGTACCCGCTCCGCGGAGCGTGCAACCCGGGTTCCCAAGGGGCGGAGGCCGATGGGAACGGGACGGGCCCGCCGGCGGTCCGAAGACCGTGCCGGCGGGCCCGTCCCGTCCGATGGGGAGCACTACGAGAGGCGGGCGCGCTCCTTCCCGTGGCGGGGCAGCCACGCCTCCCAGGCCGGGTCGGGACGCCGCTGTCCCCGGAACCCGCGCAGCTGCCAGCCCGAGGGGGGCTTGGGGACGCGCGGGAGCCGCCAGCCGAGCTCGGCCAGGGTCTTGTCACTCTTGCGGTGGTTGCAGGGGGCGCACGCCGCCACGACGTTGTCCCACGTGTGCGTCCCGCCGCGCGAGCGGGGCACCACGTGGTCGATCGTCTCGGCCGAGGAGCCGCAGTACACGCAGCGCCAGTCGTCGCGGGTGAACACGCCGCGGCGCGACGGGCTGGCGCCCACCTGACGGGGGATGGCGACGTAGCGGTTCAACCGGACCACCGAGGGGACGGGGATGTGCATGGTTTCGGAGCGCAGAAAACCGTCACCAGGAGTGACGGTTTCGGCCTTGCGAGTGAGCAGCAGCACCGCCGCCCGCTTCACTGGTATCACGCACAGCGGCTCGTAACTCTGGTTGAGGACCAGCGCCGATCCGAGACCGACGCCGTGCGTGAAGAGATTCGCGTGCACCCCTGGGGCAGGGTCATCGCTGTCGAGCGTGCTCCTATGTCGAGGACCTATCACGGTGACGTACCTCCAAGCCATCGGTCCCGTCAAGTTTGACCTATATCTCAGAAAATTGCACCCTGGTTCCGTGGGATCTTGAATGACGAACGAATATCGTCTGTTCGAACCCCCGGTGGCCTCGGACGGTGCGGTGCCGGGGCCCGTGCGGCCGGGGTCGGAAGCGGAGAATGGTGAACGTGGAAGTGCTTGCCCAGGCGGAGACGGCGTCCCCCTGCGAGACGGGGTTCAACGCCTGCTCGCTGCTGTGGCGGATCAGCGACAACAAGGAGTTCGCGGTGGACGCCGGCTCGGTGCTCGACAAGATCGGGCAGGTGCTGCTGATCCTCGTCGTCGCGTTCCTGCTGCGGTGGGTCGTGAACCGGGCCATCGCGCGGATCATCAAGCAGGTCACCACCATCAAGGGCCCGCAGTCGATCGCGGACCTCGCCGACAAGCTCGGCTCCTCGAACTCCCGGCGCGAGGAGCTCCTCGGCGACCGGTCGAAGGCGCGGGCCGACACGCTCACCGGCGTGCTCCAGCACGTCGCCGGGATCGTGATCTACACGGTCGCGTTCATGCTGGTGCTCAGCTCCTTCAACGTGAACCTGGCGCCGATCCTCGCCAGCGCGGGGATCGCCGGCATCGCGATCGGCTTCGGCGCCCAGAACCTGGTGCAGGACTACCTGGCCGGGATCTTCATCCTCCTCGAGGACCAGTACGGGGTCGGCGACAACGTCGACGTCGGCGACGCCACGGGCACCGTGGTCGACATGGGCCTGCGGGTGACCACGCTGCGGTCGCTGGACGGGACACTGTGGTACGTGCGCAACGGCCAGATCCTGCGCGTGGGCAACTCGAGCCAGAGCTGGGCGTACGTGGTGGTGGACACGCCGCTGCCGCCGACGGCGGACATCGACCGGGCCGGGGAGA
Source organism: Glycomyces terrestris (assembly GCF_003933745.1). Classification (GTDB taxonomy): domain Bacteria; phylum Actinomycetota; class Actinomycetes; order Mycobacteriales; family Micromonosporaceae; genus Glycomyces; species Glycomyces terrestris. Next base: position 987,465 of record NZ_RSEB01000001.1, read on the forward strand.
TCATCACGCGGGTCGCCGAGGAGTTCAAGGACGACGAGGAGTGGAGCGACCACGTCCTCAAGGCGCCCGAGTACCTGGGCCCGATCGAGATGACGATCGACGAGATCAAGGTGCGCCTGGGCGTGCGGATGACCTCGGACCAGCAGTGGGCGGCCGGGCGCGAGCTGCGGCGGCGTGTGACCGAGGCGCTGCGCGAGGCCGGGATCATCGACCTGGCGTCGAGCGGGCGGATCTACGTGCCGCGCACGATGGCGAACGGCGGGGCGGCCGGGGCCGCGGGCACGACCGCGTAGGCGGATCGGTGATATAGAGCCCATTCGGTGTGACGCGCACCGGATCGGCTTTCCACTCGGGGCCGCGGTTGGCACGATTGAAAGATGCCTAGTGACAGCCCGCGGGCGGTTGTGCCCCTCACGCCGACTGGTCAGCCCGCGCCCACGCAGTCCTTCTACGAGGCGGTGGGCGGCGAGGAGACCTTCGAACGCCTCGTGGACGCGTTCTACGCCCAGGTGGCCGAGGACCCGGTCATGCGGCCGATGTACCCGGAGGAGGACCTCCGCCCGGCGGCCCGGCGCCTCAAGATGTTCCTGGAGCAGTACTGGGGCGGGCCCCACACGTACTCGGAGGAGCGGGGCCACCCGCGCCTGCGAATGCGCCACGCGCCCTTCGTGATCGGCGAGCGCGAGCGCGACGCCTGGCTCAAGTGCATGCGCACCGCGATGGACGAGGTGGCGCTGCCGCCGGAGTACGACCGGGTCATGTGGGAGTACATGGAGCGGGCCGCGGACTTCATGCGGAACGCGTGAAGCAAGAGGCTCAGCATGCGGAACGCATGAAGCTAGAGCGCAGCATGCGGAACGCATGAACCAGAGGCGCAGCATGCGGAACCCGTGCAGCTGAGGCTCAGCACGCGCAACGCATGAACCCGAGGCTCAGCAAGCACACCACGCAATAGCAGACTGCGACGCCGGAGGGCGGGACGCGATCGCGTCCCGCCCTCCGGCGTCGCCGCGTCGTCCCGGACCGGGAACGCGGAAGGGGGCGGACCGCCGTGCGGTCCGCCCCCTTCGGTCGGGAGGTCTTACAGGAGCTCGCCTTCGAGCCATTCCACGAACGTGCCCGAGATGGCGGTGCCGCAGTCGATGAGCTCCTCGAGGAGCGCGGTGGTGATGCCGGGGCGGACGGGGACCTGGATCTCGCCGAACACGGGGAGCGCGCCGGACTCGGTGGGTTCGCCGAGGTACGCCTTGAGGAAGCGGCGGGTGCGGTTCCACTCGTTCATGGCCGCGTAGCCGCGCTCGGCCCACTCGCGGGGGACGGTCTGGTAGGCGCGGGCGCGCAGCACCAGGATGTCGGCGTCGGGGCCTTCGGCGCGGACCTGGACGATGTGCCGCTCCCAGAGGGCGACGATGCCCCCGTTCTCGTCGACGAGGTAGCGGATGTCGAGGCTCTTCAGGGCCGCGATGATCCGGTCGGAGTCGAGCGGGGCGGCCTCGTCGCGGGCGTCGGCCGCGATCTGCTCGAGGTCGGCGATGAACTCGGGGTCGATCTCGGCCAGGTCCTGCTTGATGAGGTGCCAGCGCTCGACCTCGGAGATCTGCTCCTCTTCGGGGCCGAGGAGGAGCTGCTCGGCGGTGAGCTCGTGGCGCAGCTCGCGGGAGGCGAGCTCGAGTTCGAGCTCGACCGCCTCCTCGGGGGCCTCGACCCGGCGCTCGGCGCGGGGGGTCGGCACCGCGCTGGGCTGGTTGCCGCGGGCCTGCGCGCGCTCGGCGGAGCCGCCGATCTCGCTGTCGGCCTCGGCGACCGCCTCGGTCACCGGGTTGTCTTCTGCGTCGCGTTTTCTGCTGCGCCACCATGCCATGGTGTTGTCCGCCTTCCCACCCAAAATGCGAATCACTGGCAGTGCTTGGGTACTTCGTTGGCATTCGTATTGGACTGTGCCATTGGTTGTGATTGGTTGTGCTTCGCGGGGCACAGCCAAGTTACGTCGCATTGCAGTGAGCAGACTAGGGACTCGGCGCGACTTGGCACAACCGTCAGCCAATCCTGACTGAAAGTATGAACCGTCGAGCGTTTGTTCGCAGGCCCGAACGGGGTACTGTCACGGGTTTCATATGTATCAGAGACGGAAGCGCGGTCCCATCCTCCGGACGTCGGAAATCAGTCACTGAACGGCGTGACCGTCGATCGGGTCGGTCCGGGAGGGGTCCGGGTCACAGCAGCGGCAGGCCCCGGTCGCGTTCCCACACGGCGCCGAAGGTGCCGGAGAGGCCGAGGCGGCGGCCGGCGCGGAGGACCTTGACGGGGTCGTCGCCGAGGAATCCCATGCGGCACAGGGCGGCGACGAGGCGGACCTGGACGGGGTAGAGGCGGCCGTCGCGCTCGACGGTGAGGGCCACGTGGTCGAGCATGGCGTCGCGCAGGCGGCGGTCGCCGACGCCGTGGCCGCGGCGCTCGCGCAGGGCGGCGCCGGCCTTGCGGTCGATGTCGGCGACGTCGGCGGCGGGGACGGTCTCGACGGCCGTCCAGGGCCGCTGCGGGAGGCGCCCGCGCCAGGCGGCCTCGGGCTGCGCGGCCGGGGTCCCGGCGGCGAGGTCGGCGGCGCGGTAGACGCCGTCGGGGAGGGCGCCGCCGGCGTCGCGCACGGCGAGGACGCCGATGGGCAGGGTCGCCCACAGGCGTCCGTCGCGGGCGAGGACGGGCGCGTCCGGGTCGAGGCGGGCGACGCGGGCGGCGAAGGCGAGGCCGTCGCCGGCGGTCAGTCGGTCCATCGCTCGAGGAAGGCCCGCTCGGCCTCGGTGACGCGGCGCGGCCGCTGGGTCTCGGTGTTGAACGGGACCATGACGGACCTGGCCTTGAGCGCGACCTTGCCGTTCGCGACGAGGTCGTAGGCGAACGTGAACGAGGAGTTCCCGATCCGCTCGACCCAGATCTCGACGCTGGTCTCGGCGGGGACCACCACGGGGAGGAGGAAGTCCACCTCGTGGCGGGCGACGACGACGCCCTCGCGGAAGCCGGTGAGGCCGGCCTCCTCGGCGGTGTCGAACATCATCGCCACCCGCGCCTCTTCGAGCAGCACCATGAACTTGTTGTTGTTGACGTGCCCGAAGACGTCCATGTCCGACCAGCGGAGGGCGACGTCGACCTTGAATCGGGCCACGGCTAGTCCCGGGTGAGCTTCCGGTGGGTGACGCGGTGCGGCTTGGCGGCCTCGGCGCCGAGGCGGTCGATCTTGTTCTTCTCGTAGGACTCGAAGTTGCCCTCGAACCAGAACCAGGCCGGCTCGCCGGTGGCCGGGTCGCCCTCCCAGGCGAGGATGTGGGTGGCGACCTTGTCGAGGAAGGCCCGGTCGTGGGAGATCACGACGGCGCAGCCGGGGAACTCCAGGAGGGCGTTCTCGAGGCTGGAGAGCGTCTCGACGTCGAGGTCGTTGGTGGGCTCGTCGAGGAGGAGCACGTTGCCGCCCTCCTTGAGGGTGAGCGCCAGGTTGAGGCGGTTGCGCTCGCCGCCGGAGAGGACCTTGACGGGCTTCTGCTGGTCCGGGCCCTTGAAGCCGAACGCGGCGATGTAGGCGCGCGAGGGCATCTCGACCTTGCCGACCATGAGGTAGTCGAGGCCGTCGGAGACGACCTCCCACACCGACTTGTCGCCGTCGAGGCCCGCCCGGTTCTGGTCCACATAGGAGAGCTGGACGGTGCCGCCGATGCTGACCTCGCCCGAGTCGGGCTTCTCGAGGCCGACGATGGTCTTGAACAGGGTCGTCTTGCCGACGCCGTTGGGGCCGATGATGCCGACGATGCCGTTGCGCGGCAGCGAGAACGACAGGCCGTTGATGAGCGTGTTGCCGTCGAAGCCCTTGTAGAGGTCCTTGACCTCGATGACCGACGAGCCCAGGCGCGGCCCCGGCGGGATCTGGATCTCCTCGAAGTCGAGCTTGCGGGTCTTGTCGGCCTCGGCGGCCATCTCCTCGTACCGGCCGAGGCGGGCCTTGGACTTGGTCTGGCGGGCCTTCGCGTTCGAGCGGACCCACTCCAGCTCGTCCTTCAGGCGCTTCTGGAGCTTGGAGTCCTTGCGGCCCTCCACCTTCATGCGCTCGGCCTTCTTCTCCAGGTAGGTGGAGTAGTTGCCCTCGTACGGGTAGGTGCGGCCGCGGTCGAGCTCGAGGATCCACTCGGCGACGTTGTCGAGGAAGTACCGGTCGTGGGTGATGGCGATGACCGCGCCCGGGTAGGAGGCGAGGTGGCGCTCCAGCCACAGCACGGACTCGGCGTCGAGGTGGTTGGTGGGCTCGTCGAGCAGCAGCAGGTCCGGCTCCTCGAGCAGGAGCTTGCACAGCGCGACGCGGCGGCGCTCACCGCCGGAGAGGTGGTCGACCGACTCGTCGCCGGGCGGGCAGCGCAGCGCGTCCATGGCCTGCTCCAGCCGGGAGTCGAGCTCCCAGGCGTTCGCGGCGTCGAGCTCCTCCTGGAGGCGGCCCATCTCGGCCATGAGCTCGTCGGTGTAGTCGGTGGCCATCTCCATGGCGACCTCGTTGAACCGGTCGAGCTTCGCCTGGATCGGGGCCACGGCCTCCTGGACGTTCTCCATGACCGTCTTGCCGGCGGTCAGCGGCGGCTCCTGCGCGAGCAGGCCCACGGTCGCGCCCGCGGCGAGCTTCGCCTCTCCGTTCGAGACCTGGTCGAGGCCGGCCATGATCTTGAGCAGGCTCGACTTGCCGGCGCCGTTGGGGCCGACGACGCCGATCTTCGCACCCGGGTTGAACCAGAGGTTGACGTCATCGAGGATGACCTTGTCACCATGCGCCTTGCGGGCTTTTTCCAGGGAGAAGATGAACTGCGCCACGCTGATCCTTCGCTGTGCGACGGGCTGTACGGAACTGACCGGTACCAATGATGTCAAGCCCCGGGGGCGTCCGCCAACCAGGGCCTCGCGGGAGCGTGTGCGTCACCACCACCCCCGGAAACGCCTCCCCCGCTAGGCTTGCGGAAAGGAGGAAAACATTGAGCAACGCATCGTTCATCGTCGTCGCCAACCGCCTCCCCGTCGACGCCGTCGTCGATGAAGAGGGAAAGAAAACCTGGCGCCGATCCCCTGGCGGCCTCGTCACCGCCCTCGAACCAGTGCTCCAGGCCAACCGCGGGACGTGGATCGGCTGGGCCGGCATCGCCGGCGCCGCCCCCGAGCCCTTCGAGTCGGACGGCGTCACGCTGCTGCCGGTCGAACTGAGCGCGAACGAGGTCGAGCGGTACTACGAGGGGTTCTCGAACGCCTCGCTGTGGCCGCTCTACCACGACGCGGTCGAGCCCCGCGTCTTCCGCCGCTCCTGGTGGAAGTCCTACTACGAAGTCAACGAGCGGTTCGCCGAGGTGTGCGCCCGCGAGGCCGCCCCCGGGGCGACCGTGTGGGTCCAGGACTACCAGCTCCAGCTCGTCCCCGGCATGCTCCGCGAGCGCCGCCCGGACCTGCGGATCGGGTTCTTCCTGCACATCCCGTTCCCGCCCGTCGAGCTGTTCATGCAGCTCCCCCACCGCATGGAGATCCTCAAGGGCCTCCTGGGCGCCGACCTCGTCGGCTTCCAGCGGCCGCTGGCGGCGCAGAACTTCCTCGCGCTCACCCGGCACCTGCTCGGCTACCGGCCCCGCGGGCACTACGTCACCGTCGACGACCGCCTCGTCAGGGCCGACGCCTTCCCCATCTCGATCGACACCGCCGCCAACGAGGAGGTCGCCGGCACCGAGCGGGTCCGCCAGCGCGCCAAGGAGATCCGCGCCGAACTCGGCGAACCCGAGACGATCATCCTCGGCGTCGACCGGCTCGACTACACCAAGGGCATCGAGCGGCGCCTCAAGGCGTTCCGCGAACTGCTCGAGGACGGCCGGCTGGAGGTCCCCAAGGCCGTCATGATCCAGGTCGCGACCCCCAGCCGCGAGCGCGTCGACCAGTACATCGCCCTGCGCGAGCGGGTCGAGCGCGAGGTCGGCCGGATCAACGGCGAGTACGGCCAGGTCGGGCTCCCGGCCGTGCACTACCTGCACCAGTCCTTCGACCGCTACGAGCTGGCGGCCCTGTACCAGGCCGCCGACGTGATGGCCGTGACACCCCTGCGCGACGGGATGAACCTCGTCGCGAAGGAGTACGTCGCCAGCCAGGTCGACAACCGCGGCGCGCTCGTCCTCAGCGAGTTCGCCGGTGCCGCAGGCGATCTGCGGCAGGCGTTTCTCGTGAATCCGCACGATCTGACCGATTTGAAAGACGGATTTGTGACAGCGGCGAACGCCTCGGCCGAAGATAAGATGAAGCGAATGCGCGCCATGAGGAGGTACCTGCGCAAGCACGACGTCTCCCGTTGGGCCCGCAGCTTCCTCACGGCGCTGGGTGTTCCGGAGCGCAGCGCGGCGTACAATCCGGGCAGCCTGCCCTCCGCCGACTGAAAAACGGCAGGCAGGGGCCGGTAGGCACTCATGTTCCGCAACGACGGTGTTGGAGAGATACGCCACGATGACCGCACCTAGCCCAGAGGGCCGTGCCCCGGAGGGCCCAGCCTCCTCCGACGAGCTCCGCTCGGCCCTCACCTTGCTCGCCCGCGTTCCGCAGCTGCTGATCGCGTGCGACTACGACGGCACGCTCGCCCCCATTGTGACCGACCCCTCGCAGGCCAAACCGATCCCGGAGTCGGTGTCGGCCCTGCGGACGCTCGCGAACCTGCCGCAGACCAAGGTCGCGGTCATCTCGGGTCGCGCCCTGCGCGACCTGGCGGCCCTGTCCCGCCTGCCTTCCGAAGTGCACCTGGTCGGATCCCACGGGTCCGAGTTCGACGTCGGCTTCACCCGGGCGCTCTCCAGCGAGGACCAGCGGTTGCGCGACAAGCTCGTGGCCGAGCTGTCCGCGATCGCCGAACGCTACGAGGGCGCCCGGGTGGAGCCCAAGCCCGCCGGCGCCGCGCTGCACGTGCGCGAAGCAAGCGAGGCCGACGCGTCCCGGGCCGTCGAGGACGTCCGCGAGGGCCCCTCGTCCTGGGACGGGGTGCAGACCACCGAGGGCAAGGCGGTCATCGACCTGTCGGTGGTCGCCACCCACAAGGGCGACGCCCTCGACAAGCTGCGGCACCAGCTGGGGGCGTCCGCGGTCCTGTTCCTGGGCGACGACGTCACCGACGAGAATGCGTTTGCGCACCTCCACGGCCCCGACGTCGGCGTCCGCATCGGCCCCGGCCCCACCCGGGCCGCCTACCGGATCGCCGACCCCGAGGCGGTCGCCGTCCTCCTCGCGCGCCTGGTCGACACCCGGCGCGCCTGGCTCCAGGGCGAGTCCGCGCAGCTCATCGAGCGCCACTCGATGCTCGCCGACGGCGCCAACCACGCGCTGCTCACGCCCGAGGGCCGCGTCACCTGGATGTGCCACCCCAAGCCCGACTCCGGCTCGGTCTTCGCCGACCTGCTCGGCGGCGACCACGCCGGCCACTTCACCGTCCAGCCGGTCAGCGCCGGCATCCCGCTCGGCCAGCGGTACGTCGCCGGCACGATGACCGTCGAGACCCGCTGGTCGGGCCTGTCGGTCACCGACTGGCTCGACTCGACCCCGCGCCGCCGCGGCGACCTGAACGCCACCGTCCTCGTCCGCGAGGTCACCGGCGAGATCCCGGTCAAGATCACGTTCGCGCCGCGGCCGGAGTTCGGACAGCTGCCCGTCCAGCTCCAGCCCGTCGGCGACGACGGCCTCAAGGTCCTCGGCGGCCGCGAGCCGATCAGCCTGCGCTCGCCCGGCGTCGAATGGCACATCGAGTACGACGGGCAGCACTCGCTGGCCGTCGCCACCGTCGACCTCGCCCGCATCGGCGGGTCCCTGGTGCTCGAGATGCGCGCCGGCATCGACGACCTGTCCGAGTGGCGCCCGCCGGTGCACGTGCGCCGCCGCACCACCGAGGCCGGCTGGCGCAACTGGTCCGACTCGCTCAAGCTCCCGCGCATCGAGTCCGAGACCGTCTCGCGCTCGGCCCTGACGCTCAAGGCCCTGTGCTACCAGCCGACCGGCGCGATCCTCGCCGCCGGCACCACCTCGCTGCCCGAGGAGCTCGGCGGCGTCCGCAACTGGGACTACCGGTTCTGCTGGATCCGCGACGCCGCGATGACCGCGAACGCGCTCGTCGACCTCGGCTCGCTCCAGGAGGCCGAGTCCTACTTCACGTGGGTCGCCGGCATCCTCGAACGCACCGCCGGGCACCCCGAGCGGCTCGCCCCGCTCTACGACATCGAAGGCCAGGCGCCCAGCCCCGAGGCCATCATCGACACGCTCCCCGGGTACGCCGGGGCGCGGCCGGTGCGCATCAACAACGCCGCGTCGAACCAGGTCCAGCTGGACGTGTTCGGCCCGGTCGCGATGCTCATCGAGGCCGTCGCCCAGCGCCGCGGGCACCTCTCGGAGTTCGAGGAGCGCGTCATGGCCAACATGGTCGAGGCCGTCGCCAAGCGCTGGCACGAGCCCGACCACGGCATCTGGGAGGCCCGCCAGGCCCCGCGGCACCACGTCTACTCCAAGGTCATGTGCTGGGTGACCGTGGACCGGGCGCTCAAGGTCGCCGAGCAGTTCGGCATGGAGTACAAGCCGGACTGGCCCGAGCTGCGCGACCAGATCGCCAAGAACGTGCTCGAACTCGGCTGGAACGACGAGATCGGCGCCTACACGGCCGCGTACGGGCACGACGACCTCGACGCCGCGTCCCTGTGGATCGGGCTCTCGGGCCTGCTCCCGCCGGACGACCCGCGCTACCTGCGCACCGTCCTCAAGATCGAGGCCGGCCTGCGCTCGGGCCCGACCGTGTACCGCTACCACCGCGACGACGGCCTCCCGGGCACCGAGGGCGGGTTCATCATCTGCGCCGCCTGGCTCGCCGAGGCGTACCTCCAGGTGGGCCGCCGCACCGACGCCGAGGAGCTGTTCGAGCAGATCCTCGCGTGCGCGGGCCCGACCGGCCTGCTGCCCGAGCAGTGGGACCCGATCGCCGAGCGGGGCCTGGGCAACCACCCGCAGGCGTACTCGCACCTCGGGCTCATCCGGGTCGCGAACCTGCTGAACGGCTCCGCCGGGCGCATCTGAACAAGTCTCAGGGCGGGGGCTAATCTGGACGGGACAACGTCCCCGGAAGAGAGCCCCCGCCTTGAGCCTCCCCACTCCGGCCATCCCCGGATTCCGCGACTTCGAGATGGTCGCGCACGGGTCGACCGCGTTCGTCTACCGCGCCGTCCAGGAGCGCCTCGACCGGACCGTGGCCGTGAAGGTCCTGCTCGTCGACGACGACATGACCACCGCCGACTCGGTCGAGAAGGAGCTCGAGGCCACCGTGGCGGTCTCGAACCACCCGCACATCGTCTCGATCATCGACACCGGGCACACCGAGGCCGGGCACCCGTTCATCGTCATGGAGTACTGCGAGGGCGGCTCCTACTCGGCGATCCTCAAGGCGAACGGCCCCCTGCCGGTCCCCGACGTCATCGACGTCGGCGTCAAGATCGGGCAGGCTCTCCAGGCCGCCCACAACGCCGACATCCTGCACCGGGACGTCAAGCCGCAGAACATTCTGCGCGGCCAGTACGGCCCGGCGCTGGCCGACTTCGGGATCGCCCGGACTCCGGCGGCGCTCGCGGCCACGGCCGCGATCGACAAGCTCACCCCGCTCCACGCCTCCCCCGAGGCGCTGCTGCGGCAGGCCCAGACGGCCGCGAGCGACCTGTTCAGCCTCGCGTCGAGCATGTGGCACCTGCTGGCCGGGTTCGCGCCGTTCGCGAATCCCGAGGGCGGCACCGACCCGGACACGCACCGCCAGCGCGTCACCTCCGACGTGCCGCCGCCGAAGCTCCCGCGCGACGACGTCCCGGACTGGCTCGAGGGCCTGCTGGTGCGGAGCCTGTCGCGCGACCCGGCCCGGCGTCCGGCGTCGTGCGAGGCGTTCGCCGAGGAGCTCCAGCGGGGGATGTACGGCGGCGGGGTCGGCAAGGCCGCCGCGCCGTCGGTGATCGGGGACGTCTCGAACGAGGAGACGGTGTACCGGCCCGAGGTGGCCTCGCGGGGGACGCGGGTGCCGCTCGACCCGTTCGCGCCCGTGGTCCCGCCGATGCCGCACTCGGAGTACGGGAACACGCTCGGCTCGACCGCCGGGGGGATGACCGGCGGCGGCACGGACGGGTTCGCCTCGCAGCTGGGGCACCCGGTCGACCCGCGGTACGCGCAGCAGCTGGGCGGCGCGCCGGTCTCGGCCGCGCCGTTCTCGGGGGCGCCGATGTCCGCGCAGCCGTTCTCGGGCGCCCCGGCGTCCGCGGCGCCGCACATCGCCCCGTACTCGGCGCCGCCGCAGGCGCCGGTGAGCATGCAGCCGCCGCCGACGCCGTGGACGCCGCAGGCGTCGCCGATGCAGCAGCACGCGGCCCCGCCGCAGGAGCAGGTGTTCGCGCCGCCGGTCATCGGGCGCGACGGCGCGAAGCAGCGCAAGACGAAGGCGTACAAGCCCGCCAAGCAGGTCCAGCCGAAGCAGAAGGACCCGCGGAGCCTCAAGGGGTATGTGGTCCTGGGTCTGGCGATCTCGGTCGTCCTGGGGCTCGTCATGACCCTGTGGCTGTGGCTGCTGGTCCCGAACAAGGGGGCCGAGGACCTCGACCAGGCCGAGACGGACGGGCAGAACGCCCCCACGGGCCTCGTGATCGAGTCGTGGAACAACGGCGAGGTGACGCTGAGCTGGACCGCGCCCGAGGGCGCGACGGCGTCGCTGAAGTACTTCGTGTTCGCGCAGCGCGTCGGCGACGAGAAGGCCGAGGTCCTCGACGAGGCCGGGACGAGCGAGACGACGTACACCGTCGCCGGCTTCGTGCCCGACGACGACTACTGCTTCCAGGTGAGCGCGATGTGGGACATCAACCACGTCCCGATGTCCGAACCGGTGTGCACGGCCGATCTCGGCGAATGAGGCCGCCCGATCGGGCGGTGCGCGCCACTCTGGAGTCGCATTCCGCAGTTGCAGAAAATGGGCCGCGAATAGCGCCGTCGAACATTTGATCGACCAATTCCGGCGGGCAAGAAAAATGCGCCCCACGCCCGGAGGGGCATGGAGCGCGGCTGTCGCGGGTGCGAAGACCTAGGCGGCGACGGCCTCGGCGGCGAACGCGCCGGCCTCTTCGAGGTTCTTCAGGGTGGTGTCCCAGCCCTGCTCCGCGGGGAGCTTGGCCGCGAGGCCCTCGATCTCGGCCTTGATCTTCTCGCCGTGCCCGGCGGCGGCCAGGGCCTTGACGGCCTCGGTGAACGCCTCGGAGCCGGTGGCGAGGTGCATCGTCTTGCCGTCGGTCAGGTTGCGCAGGTAGACGTGCTTGCCGTTGTTCAGCGGGATCAGGTACTTGAACTCGCCGAGGACGCTGAGGCCCGCAGCACCCTTGCCCTGGCCGGCCTTGACGGAAGCGCGTGCTGTCTTGGAAGTGTTGGCTGCCACGCCGGTCTCCTCACCATGTCGTGTAGACGGATCTCGGTCTCACGCAGGAAGAGCAGCCCCGAAGACTGGCACTGAACCTGGGTTGGACCACAAAAGAAAACCGACAGTACGCCGGTCATGCGCAAGTGTAGCTCAGGTGTCGCCTGGGACGACTAGCACATACACCGGGTGTGACACATCGAATGATCGAAAAAGTGAGCGCCCGGAGCCGTTTAAGCCTAGCGCGATGCTTTCGAAGCTGTCAGTATGTAACAGAGCGGAATAGCGCGCCGGGTCCGAGATCATCCCTTGATCGGCCCGGCCGATACCCGTTGGGCGACTTCAAGTCGTAGCCAAATGACCACAAGGAGTGAGCCGGTACTCAGATTCGCCGATTTCCAAGGAGGTGCGCGATGCAGACACGCGGCGTGATCTACATCCACTCCAGCCCGCCGGCCGTGTGCCCGCACGTCGAGTGGGCGATCGGCCGTGTCCTGGAGAGCTCCGGCGGCGCCTCGCGCCAGGGAACGGTCAAGCTGGGCTGGTCCCCGCAGGACGCCGAGCGGGGCACCATGCGCGCCGAGCGCCCCTGGACCGGCTACGCCGGCATGGGCGCCGAGTTCGCGAAGGCCCTCGCGCAGTGGCCGATGCTCCGCTTCGAGGTCACCGAGGACCCGAGCGCGGGCGTCGACGGCGAGCGCATCATGCACGTCCCCGGCCGCGGCGTCTACCGCGCCGCGATGAGCGCCAGCGGCGACATCATGATCGCCGAGGACCGCATCCGCGCGCTCCTGGCGACCACCACGAGCGCCGAGGCGCTCCGCTCCGGGCTGGACCAGCTCCTGGGCCTGGAGTGGGAGCGCGAGCTGGCGCCCTACCGCCAGGCCGCCGGCGGCACCGAGCAGTCCTGGCTCTCCCAGGTCAGCTAGCACGCAAGGGGAACGCCCGCAACGCGATCGCGTTGCGGGCGTTCCGCTGTGCGGCCGGAGCCGCGCGGCTAGAGGTCGTCGACGAGGTTGTCGAAGTTCGGGCCGTCGGTGCGCGAGCGCTTGAGCTCGTAGAAGCCCGGCGTGGTGGTCACGGCGTAGACGCCGTCCCACAGCTTCGCGGCGGCCTCGCCCTGCGGGGCGGGGGTCACGACCGGGCCGAAGAGCCCGACCTTGACGCCCTCGTCGTTCTCGACCGCGACGACCGGGGTGCCGACGTCGGTGCCGACCAGGCCGATGCCGCGCTCGTGCGAGGCGCGCAGGGCCGCGTCCCACTCGTCGGTGTCGGCGGCCTTGGCGAGCTCGGCCGGAAGGCCGACGGCCTCCAGCGCCGAGGCGATGTAGACCGCGGAGTCGCGCTCCTTGCGGAGGTGGATGCGGTTGCCGAGGGCGGTGTAGAGCCGCCCGAGGGTCTCGTTGTCGTACTGCTCGGCGACGGCGGTGGCGACGCGCACGGCCGGGAGGGTCCCGGGCATGAACGCGCGGTACTGCTCGGGGAGCTCGTCGAGCTTGGGCTCGTTGAGGACGAAGAGGCTCATCACGTTCCAGCGCACGTCGAGGTCGCGGTGCTTCGCCGCCTCGATGATCCAGCGGGAGGTCATCCACGCCCACGGGCAGGCGGGATCGAACCAGAAGTCGACGGTCTTGGTATCGGTCATGCCGACCAGCCTACTTCAAATTTGAACAAGTCCCCAGGGCGGCCGCCCATGATCGGGAGTCACCTCGCGGTCGCGAAAAACCGGATAAAGTACCACTCGATGCTGGTGAATACGCGACAAGATGACATATCGGGACGCTTGTTCCCGGGCGCCGCCGAGTGCCTCGCCGAGCCGTTCGGCGCACCGGCCCCGTCGTTCGAGATCCTCACGCTCTCGCGCCTGCGCGCGAGCGGCGCCGCCCTGGGCCGGCCGTTCCGGCCGGACCGGCACTGCCTGGTCACGCTGACCTCGGGGTCGCTGCGCCATGCCGTGGACTTCCGCGAGCACGCGCTCGCGCCGGGCCAGTGGCTGTGGGCGCGGCCCGGGCAGGTGCAGCAGTGGGGCGCGCTCGACCGGGCCGAGGGCACGGTCATCCGCTTCGCGACCGGGTTCCTGGACCCCGACACCGCGATCGGGGTGTGCGCCGACGACCCGCACGCGCCGGTGCTGCGGGTGCCGGCGGCCGAGGACCACGCGCTCCTGCGGGCGGCGACCACGCAGCTCCAGTGGGAGCACTCGGCCGACCGGCTCGCGCCGGACACGCGGCGGCAGGTGCTGCGGCACCTCCTCGCGGTCCTGGTGCTGCGGGTGGCGAGCCTGCCGGGCGCGGCGGCCGGCGCCGAGCACAGCGAGGTGTACCTGTCGTTCCGCGACGCGGTCGAGCGCGACTTCGCGAACACGCGGACGCTCAGCGACTACGCCGAGGCCCTGGCGTGCTCGCCGCGGACGCTCTCGCGCGCCACGATTGCGGCGGTCGGCATGCCCGCCAAGGAGTTCATCGACCGGCGGGTGGTGCTGGAGGCGAAGCGGATGCTCGCGTGCTCCTCGGTCCCGGCCGCCCGCATCGGCGAGCGCCTCGGCTTCTCCAGCGCCACCAACTTCAACAAGTTCTTCGCCCAGCGCACCGGCAGGACCCCGATCGCCTTCAGAAGCGAGGTCCTGGCGCCGCGGTAAGTCCGACAATCGGGCCCGGGCGGCGTCAGCTGGCCGCGGCGAAGACCGTCTCGGGTCTGGCGGTGTCCCCCTGCTCGGTGAGGACCGCTAGGAGTTCGCCGGCCGCGTCGAGGACGGCGTAGCGGCCCGCGATGCCGGCGGCTTTGAGGGGCTTGCCGTAGGAGAGGGCCTTGGCCTCCGCGTCGGTGGCGGTGCGGGTCGGCATGAGCCGCGCCGCGGCCTCGCCCATCGTGAGGGCGCCGAGGGGCTCCCCCGCCTCCGCGCGCTCGGCCAGCGCCTCGAGAGTGGCGGCCGCGTCGAGGCCGAAGCCGCCGATCCTGGTGCGGCGCAAGGCGGTCAGGTGGCCGCCGACGTCGAGGGCGGCGCCGAGGTCGCGGGCGATGGCGCGGATGTACGTGCCGGAGGAGCAGGAGACGTCGACGTCGACGTCGGTGAAGGCCCCTTCGCGGCGGATCGCGAGGACCTCGATCGCGGCGATGGTGACCCGGCGCGGCTTGAGCTCGACGGCCTCGCCTTCGCGCACCCGCTTGTAGGCGCGCTGCCCCTCGACCTTGACGGCGCTGACGGCGCTCGGCACCTGGTCGATCTCGCCGGTCATGGCCGCGAGGCCGGCCCGGATCGCGTCCTCGGCGACCGCGGAGGCGTCGGCGGTCGCGGTGGTCTCGCCCTCGGCGTCGTCGGTCACGGTGGCCTGGCCGAGGCGGATCGTCGCGGCGTACGACTTGTCGAGGCCGGACACGTACGTCAGCAGCTTGGTGGCCTTGCCGACGGCGACGATGAGGACGCCGGTGGCCATCGGGTCCAGCGTGCCGCCGTGGCCCACCTTGCGGGTGCCGCAGATGCGGCGCATCCGGGACACGACCCCGTGCGAGGTGATGCCCTGCGGCTTGTCGACGACGATGAGGCCCGGCTGCGGGCCGTTCTGCGCTGCGGTCACGGTCGTACACGCTAACGCGCCGCCGCCGGAGGCGGGCTACTGGTGGCGGTCGAGCGACTCCTGGAGGGCGCGCAGCGCCTCCGCCTTCTCTTCATCCCAAGTGTTGGGACGGGCGCGGCGCTTGCGTCGAGGCGATGAATCGGTGTTCATCCTCGACACCTTAACGGAGGTTCAGGCGCTTCACAGCCGAGAATTCACATGGTGAGACAGCTGTCGTCAGGAGCGCTCGGCGCCGGTGACGGCCCAGTCACCGGACCGCAAGCGCCACAGGATGAGTCCGAGGCGCACCAGCATGAAGACCGCGACCCCGCCCCAGATGCCGGTGAGGCCCCAGTCGAAGACGAGCGTCAGCCATGTGAACGGCAGCCCGCTCGCGATCGAGACGACGGTCATGTTCCGCATGAACCGCAGGTCGCCGGCGCCGATGAGGACACCGTCGAGCGCGAACACCACGCCCGCGACCGGCAGCAGCAGCACCAGCCACGGCCAGATGCGCCCGAGCTGGTCGTGGACGGCGGCGTCGGAGGTGAACAGGCCCGGCAGCACCGGCACGAGCGCGAGCACCGCGACCAGGAACAGCACGCCGTAGCCGACGCCCACGACGGTGATGCGCTTCGCCGAGGCCCTCGCGGCCTCGGGCCGGCCCGCGCCGAGGTCGGCGCCGATGAGGGCCTGGGCGGCGATCGCGACCGCGTCGAGCGCGAGGGCCGCGAAGAACCACAGCTGCATGCCGATCTGGTGCGCGCCGAGCGCGGCCGTGCCGACCCGGGCGGCCACCGCCGCGGCCGAGAAGGAGCTCACCTGAAACGCGACGCCGCGGATGATCAAGTCGCCGTTGGCGACCAGCTGCTTCGACAGGAGCGGCCAGTCGACGCGCAGCGCGACCCGCTCGCGGCGCAGCGCCAGCAGGAACAGCGTGCCGGAGACGGCCTGCGCGACGGCGTTCGCCCACGCCGAGCCGACCAGGCCGAGGCCGGCCGGGTAGACCAGGACCGGCGCGAGGACCGCCGAGAGCAGGAACGACGCCGACACGAACCACATCGGCCGCCGCGTGTCCTGGACGGCCCGCATCCAGCCCTGGCCGGCCCCGGCGACCAGGAGGAACGGCGCGCCGAGGATCGCCACGCGCAGCCACTCGGCCGCGGCGGCCTCCACGGCCGGGTCGTCGCCCATGAGGCGCGCCAGCGGGCCCGCGGCGACCTCGATCGCCGCGATCATGAGCAGGCCGGCCGCCAGCGCGATCCAGGTGCCCTGGACGCCTTCGGCGACGGCGCCGGCCCGGTCGCCCGCGCCGTAGCGGCGGGAGGCGCGGGCGGTGGTGCCGTAGGCGAGGACCGCGCCGACGAGCGGCGCGAGGCCCATGATGACGCCGCCGAGCGCGAGGCCCGCGAGCGGCACGGCGCCGAGGTGGCCGACCACGGCGGTGTCGATGAGCAGGTAGATCGGCTCGGCGGCGAGGACGACGAGGGCCGGGAGCGCCAGGGAGGCGATCTTCCGGTAGGAGGCCGGCTTCGGCAGGACCGGCCCGGCGGGGGCGGCCGGGCTCACCGCTCGGCGGTCTCGGACGCCTCGTCCTCGGGGTCGTCCTTCTCGATGTACGGGTTGGCGTCGCCGGCGTAGGTGGCGTTCTCGGCGATCTTGTGGACCTCGGCGTCGGCCGCGGCGGCCTTCGCGAGGAGCTCCTCGATCCGGTTGGCCTGGTCCGGGACGGTGTCGGCGATGAACGTGAGGGACGGCGTGTGCCGCATCCCCAGGGCCCGGCCGACGGTGGTGCGCAGGTGCCCGGTGGCGCGCTCCAGGCCCGCCGCGGACGCCTTCACCTGGTCCTCGTCGCCGAGGACGGTGTAGAAGACCGTGGCCTCGCGGAGGTCCGAGGTGATGCGCGCGTCGGTGATGGTGACCATGCCGACCCGGGGGTCCTTGAGTTTGCGGACCGCCTGCGCGGTCAGCTCCATGACCCGCTTGGAAACCTGGGCCCGCTTCGCCGCGTCTGCCATCGCTCTCCCCTGCCTTCTGCGTTCGCGCGCATCTCTGGTCGGATGCGCCTTGGTCCACCGCGCCCGTCCGCGGGCGCGGTTACTGACTGCTCGCCGGTGCCCGAATTCGGCCCCGCTCCTCGGCGGCGTTATTCGGCCCCGCTATTCATCTTCGGGACCGAAGACGCGCCGCCGGGCGCTGAGGAGCTCCACCTCGGGGCGGCCCGCGACGTGGTGCTCGCAGGCGTCGAGGATCTCCCTGACGTGCCGGTGGTCGCCCGCGACGGCGGCGACGCCGATCGTAGTGCGCCCGTGGACGTCCTGGTCGCCGACCTCGGCGACCGCGACCTCGTACTTCCGCAGCGAGGCGACGATCGGGCGCACGTAGGAGCGCTTGGCCTTCAGCGAGCGGGAGTCCGGGGGCAGGAGGAGGTCGAATTCAACGCATCCGGTGAACACCGCTCTAGATTACGCGCCGTCCCCGACTTCCCCAAGATCTTTAACGGCCGCGGCGCCCGCTTGCCGACCGTAACCCGAGCAAGGCCGGAAATCGCCGGTTTCGCGACCTCCGTCACGGGTACCTGCCAACATGAGGCCGGAGACGGACCGAGGAGGAGCGATGGCGTCACCGCAGAGCGGCTGGGACCGGAACTATCAGGAGCAGCCCACGCGGGCATACCCGTCCGCACCGCCGCAGCCGGACGACCACCCGGTCGTGAACGCGGGGAAGCTGTGGGCGGGCGGCTTCGGGACGGCCGTGGTGGCCGCGCTCGTGGCCCTCGTGGGCATCCTGCTGGTGCGCGGGGTGCTCGGCATCCACATCCTGTCGCCCTCGGACGCGGGCGCGTACGGGGACGCGATGACCACGACGTACGCGTTCGGCGCGTTCGCGGTGGCGATCCTGGCGACCGGGGCCGTGCACATGCTGCTCATGCTCATGCCGCGCCCGATGGCGTTCTTCAACTGGATCATGCTGCTGGTGATCGCGGTGGGCGTGCTCATCCCGTTCACGGTGGCGGCCGAGACCACCTCGCAGATCGCGACCGCGGCGATCAACCTGCTGATCGGGCTGTGCATCGTGAGCCTGCTCAACTCCGTCGCGGGGATCGCGACCCGGCCGAGCGCCGCGGGGACCGGGATGCTCTGACCGGGGGTAGGGCCTGCCCTACCGGGAATCAGCGGGACCGCCGGGTCGTACCGGGCGTCCCGCTTTTCTACTGTTGACGCATGCGTAGAAGCCTCCGGCAACTGGGGATCGACACCGGCTACCTGCTGTCGATGTTCTTCATTGCCCTGCCCTCCTTCATCATCGGCGTCGTCGGGACCGTCCTCGGCGTCGGCACCGCGGTCATCTGGATCGGCGTGCCCATCGCCGCGGCCACGATGTTCGCCATGCGCGGCATGGCCGCCGCGGGCCGCTCGATGCTCCCGGCGGTCCTGAACCGCGAGCTGCCGCGCCCGCGCTACAAGCGGGCGCCCGAGGACGCCTCGGCGCTGCGGCGGTTCCTGACCGCGCTCACCGACGGCCAGTCGTGGCTGAACATCCTGTGGGCGGTCGCGGTGCTGCCGGTGGCGATCGCCGGGTTCGCGATCGCGGTCGCGTGGTGGGCCGCCACGATCGCGACCGTGACGTGGCCGCTGTGGGGCTGGATCGTCATCGCCGCGACCGGCGAGTCCGAGCAGGGCCTGGAGATCGCCGCCACCTGGCTCGGCTGGGGCGACTCGTACCTGGCGATGTCGGCGCTCACGCTCATCGGCGGCGCGGTCATGGTCCTGACGATCGTGCCGGTCATCCGCGGCATGGCGATGGCGGAGGCGCTCATCGGCAAGGGGATGCTCACCTCGATCTCGGGCCTGCACCAGCGCATCGACGAGCTCGAGGAGTCGCGGGCCGCGGCGACCTCGGCGGAGGCGGACGCGCTGCGGCGCATCGAGCGCGACATCCACGACGGCCCGCAGCAGCGCCTGGTGGGCCTGGGCATGGAGCTCGCCCGCGTCAAGCGCCAGCTCGCGACCAATCCCGAGGCGGCGCAGGAGACGCTGGAGTCGGCGATCGCGCAGACGCGCGAGACCATCGACGAGCTGCGGTCGCTCTCGCGGGGCATCGCGCCGCCGATCCTCACCGACCGCGGCCTGGAGGCGGCGCTCGCGGCCCTGGCGGCGCGCTCGCTCGTGCCGGTGGAGCTGGAGACCGACCTGAACGGCCGGTACAAGGCGGCGGTGGAGAGCACCGTGTACTTCGTGACCGCCGAGTGCCTCACGAACGTGGCCAAGCACTCCCGTGCGACCAAAGCGACCGTGTCGGTCGAGGACTGGGGCGATAGGCTGGTGCTCTCGGTCGGCGACAACGGCGTCGGGGGCGCGCACGTCTCGAAGGGGCACGGGCTCTCGGGCCTCACCGACCGGGTCAAGGCCGTCGAGGGCCAGTGGACCATCGACTCCCCCGACGGCGGTCCGACCGTGATCGTCGTGGAGGTTCCGTGCGTGTAGTCGTCGCAGACGATGCCGTGCTCATCCGTTCCGGGCTCGTGAAGCTCTTGGAGGAGTTCGAATGCGAGGTCGTGGCCGAGGTCGGTGACGGCGACGCGCTCGTGGAGGCCGTCGCCGAGCACCGGCCCGACGTGTCCGTCGTGGACGTGCGCATGCCGCCCTCGTTCACCGACGAGGGCCTGCGGGCCGCCACCCGCGCCCGGGAGCTCGTCCCGGGCGCGCCCGTGCTCATCCTGAGCCAGTACGTGGAGGTCTCCTACGCGGACGACCTGCTGGCGGACGCGCGGGGCGCCGTCGGGTACCTGCTCAAGGAGCGGGTCATCGACATCGACGACTTCATGGAGTCGCTGCGGCGGGTCGCCGCGGGCGGCACCGTGTTCGACCCGGAGGTGGTCTCGCAGCTCATGGTCAGGCGCCGCAAGAACGACCCCGTCGCGACGCTGACGCCGCGCGAGAAGGAGGTCCTGGGCCTCATGGCCGAGGGCCACTCGAACAAGGCGATCGGCAAGAAGCTCTTCATCTCCGACGGCGCGGTCGAGAAGCACATCCGGAACATCTTCACGAAGCTGGCGCTCAGCAGCGAGGACGGCGACCACCACCGCAGGGTGAAGGCCGTCCTCGCGTACCTGCGGTCCTAGCCGTCCCGCGCGGCGACCGGCCCGGCGTCCTTACGCGCGGGCGAGGAAGCCGCGTTCGAGGAGGCGGCGCAGCACGGGGTAGAGCTGGGCGTACAGCGGCGCCGGCTCCGCCCCGTACGTGTCGGCGAGGAGCTGCACCTGGAGGCGGACCTCGGCGGTGCCGTCGCAGGCGCCCATGAAGGCGACCAGGAGCGGGTCGACCTCCTCGGCGTAGCGCATGCCCTCGGCCTGCTGGAGCCACTGGCGGTCGACGTCCCAGCCCTCCGCGCCGACCGCGGCGGTCTGCTGGAGGACGACGCCGTCGGCGACGCGCAGGCGCGCCTCCCACAGCTCCTCCGGCTCGACCGGGCGCTCGAGCACCGCGAGCCGGTCGGCGACGCGGTCGCGCCAGGGGGTCGCGACGGCGTGGCGGACCTCCTCGCAGACGATCCGGCTGGGGCCGTCGATCCTGCGCACGGCGACGAACCCGAAGCCGACCGCGTCGACGCCCTCGGACTCGAACCAGTCGAGCCAGGCGGCGGCCTGCTCGGCGTCGTGCGACTCCCCCGAGTCGCGCTGCCAGGTGCGCACGTAGTCGAGCGGGTCGAGCGCTTCGCGTTCGACCGCCCACACGAGCGCGCCCTCGTCGGGGAACCAGCCGGCGACGCGCTCGGACCAGTCCTCCCCCTTGCGGTGCAGCCAGTTCGCGAGGAACTGCATGGTGCCGCCGGGGCGCAGCAGCGCGGTGGACGCGGCGGCGAGCTCGGCGGCGACGCCGTCGGCCTCGCGGCCGCCGTCGCGGTACGTCCAGCCGGAGCCGGGCGTCGCGATCACGAACGGCGGGTTCGCGACCACCAGGTCGAAGGCGCGGCCGGCCACCGGGGCGAGCAGGTCGCCTTGCAGGAGTTCGAGGTCGGCGTCGTTGACGGCGGCGTTCAGGGCCGCGAAGGCGAGGGCGCGGCCGCTCAGGTCGGTGGCGGTCACGGCCGCCGCGTGGCCGGTGAGGGCGAGCGCCTGGACGCCGCAGCCGGTGCCGAGGTCGAGCGCGCTGCCGACCGGGTCGCGCAGGGTGGCGTCGAGCAGGAGGCGGGAGGCGCCGCCGACGCCGAGGACGTGCTCGCGGGTGCGCCCGCCCGTGGTGTTCGGCAGCTGGTCGGAGAGCAGGAGCCGGTCGCCCTCGAACTGGGCGCCCCAGCCGGCCGCGACCTCGCCGCCGCCGGTGAGCAGGCCGCAGGCGAGCGCCTCGTCGAGGGTGAAGGGCGCCAAGGCGTTCGCGGCGGCCGCGGCGGGGACGGGCACGCCCGCGACGAACAGCCGCGTCAGGACCCCGAGGGGGTCGTCCCCGCACTGCGCGAGGAGGGCCCGGTAGTCGCCGCGGTCGGCGGCGGCCAGGGTCTCCGGGCCGTGGACGGCCGACAGCGCGGCCCGGCGGAAGCCCCGAAGGGCCTCGCCGAGCCGCGCCGCGGCATCGGTCTGGAGGAGCCGCACTTACGCGCGCGGCTTCTCGCGCATCTCGAAGGCTTCGACGATGTCGCCCTCTTCGATGTTGTTGTAGTTCTTCAAGGTGAAACCGCACTCGAAGCCCTCGCGGACCTCGTTGGCGTCGTCCTTGAACCGGCGCAGCGACGAGATGGTCGTCTCGGTGACGACCGCGCCGTCGCGCATGAGGCGGACCTTCGCGTTGCGCTTGATCGAGCCGCTGGTGACGAGCGCACCGGCGATGTTGCCGAGCTTCGACGAGCGGAAGACCTCGCGGATCTCGGCCGATCCGAGCGCGACCTCTTCGAACTCGGGCTTGAGCATGCCCTTGAGCGCGGTCTCGATCTCCTCGATCGCCTGGTAGATGACCGTGTAGTACCGGACGTCCACGCCTTCGCGGTCGGCCATGTCGCGCACGCGACCCTCCGCCCGCACGTTGAAGGCGATGATCGTCGCCGACTCGCCGTCGCCCGCCGCGGCGAGGTTGACGTCGTTCTCGGTGACGGGACCGACGCCGCGGTGGATGACGCGCAGCTGCACTTCCTCGGGGATCTCCAACGCGACCAGGGCCTCTTCGAGGGCCTCGACCGAGCCGGCGCCGTCGCCCTTGATAATGAGCGAGAGCGTGGTGCGCTCGCCCTCGGCGATCTTGTCCATGAGGTTCTCGAGCGTGGTGCGCGAGACGCGGGCCGCCTGCTGGGCCGCGCGGCGCCGTGCCTGGCGCTGCTCGGCGATCTGGCGGACCGTGCGGTCGTCGTCGGCGGCGAGGAACACGTCGCCGGCCATCGGCACGGACGCGAGGCCCTGCACCTGGACCGGGAACGACGGGGTCGCCTCCGTGACCTTGTTGCCGTCGGCGTCGAGCATCGCGCGGACGCGGCCGTGGGCCCCGCCGGCGACGATCGAGTCGCCGACCCGCAGCGTGCCCTTCTGGACCAGGACGCTCGCGACCGGGCCGCGGCCCTTGTCGAGGTGCGCCTCGATCGCGATGCCCTGCGCGTTGCCCGTCTCCGAGGCCTCGAGCTCCAGGGACGCGTCGGCGGTCAGGAGCACCGCTTCGAGCAGGTCCTGGATGCCGATGCGCGGCTTGGCGGCGACGTCGACGAACATGGTCTGCCCGCCGTACTCCTCGGCGACCAGGCCGTACTCGGTCAGCTGCTGGCGGACCTTGGCCGGGTTCGCGTCGGGCAGGTCGACCTTGTTGACGGCGACCACGACCGGGGCGCCGGCGGCGCTCGCGTGGTTCAGGGCCTCGACCGTCTGCGGCATGACGCCGTCGTCGGCCGCGACCACGAGGACCACGATGTCGGTCACGTTCGCACCGCGGGCGCGCATGGCGGTGAACGCCTCGTGGCCCGGGGTGTCGATGAACGTGATCGCGCGGTCTTCGCCGTCGTGCTCGACGTGCACCTGGTACGCGCCGATGTGCTGGGTGATGCCGCCCGCCTCGCCGGCGACGACGTTGGACGACCGGATGGCGTCCAGCAGCTTCGTCTTACCGTGGTCGACGTGGCCCATGACCGTGACGACCGGGGGACGCGGGACGAAGTCGTCCTTGTCCTCGGCGTCGAGGTCGATGCCGAACTGCGACAGCAGCTCGCGGTCCTCCTCCTCGGGGGACACGATCTTGATGTCCCAGTCGAGGTGCTCGCCGAGGAGCTCGAAGGTCTCCTCGGACACGGACTGCGTGGCGGTCACCATCTCGCCCAGGGAGAACAGCTCCTGGACGAGCGTGCCCGGCAGGGTGCCGATCTTGTCGGCGAAGTCCGAGAGCGACGCGCCGCGGGCGAGGCGGATGGTCTCGCCGTTGCCTCGCGGAGCGCCCGACTGCATCCTCGGCGCTGCGAGGTTGTCGAACTCCTGGCGCCGCTGGCGACGCGACTTGCGGGACTTGCCGCGGGGTCCGCCGCGGCCGAACGCGCCCGCGGCACCGCCGCCGCGCGCCTTGCCGCCGCCGCCCGCGCGGCCGCCGCCGCCGCGGTAGGGAGCCGGCGCGCCGGTCGAAGGACCGGAACCGCCGGTGCCGCCCGCGGCGCCACCGCCGCCGCCGGAACCGCCGAACGTGCCGCGGTAGTTGCCGCCGCCCCCACCGGGACGACCGCCACCGCCGCCGGGGCGGCCAGCGCCGCCGCCGGGTCCGCCGCGACCGCCGCCGCGGGCCCCGCGGGGACCGCCGCCGTCGCGGCCGCCGCCGGCCGGACGACCGGGCATCATGCCCGGGTTCGGCCGCGGAGGCATCATGCGCGGGCTGGGACGGGGACCGCCGGGGCGGTCGCCGCCGCCTTCAGGGGCGGCCGGGCGCGGCTTCGCGCCGGTGCCGCCGCCGACTCCGAACGGGTTCTTGGGGCCCGGCTTGGGCGCGCCCGGGCGGGCGGCCGGCGCGGGCTTGGGGCCGGGCTTCGGGGCCGCCGCGGCGACGCGCGCCGCCTCGGCCTGCTCCTGCTGCCGCTTGAGCAGCTCCTCGGCGCGCTTCTGCTCCGCGGCCACCTCGATGTCGCGGGCGGACGCGGGCTTGATCTCGGGCTGGGCCGGAGCGGCCGGGGCCTTCGGGCCCGGCTTCGGCGCCGCGGAGGCGGGCGCGCCCGGCTTCGGGGCGGCCTTCTTCGCGGCCTTCTTGGCCACGGACTCGACCTTCGCGTCGACCTTGGCCTGCATGATCTTGGACGGGCTCGGCGCGGCCGGGCGCGGCTTCGCCGCCGCCGACTTCGCGGGCTCGGGCGTCGGGGACTCGGTCTTCCCGGCCGACGCGGCCGGGGCGCCCTGGGCGTCGGCGTACTCCTGCCGCAGCCGACGCGCCACCGGCGCTTCGACCGTGCTCGACGCTGACTTCACGAACTCGCCCATGTCGCCCAGGCGCGAGAGCAGTTCCTTGCTCGTCGTGCCCAGTTCCTTGGCAAGTTCATGTACGCGGGGCTTTGCTGCCACTGCACTCCTCACATTCGAGGCCGTACGGGCAGCGCCCGCCGACCTCAGCCTTCCACTGACAACCAGTTCATCGGGAGAACTTCATCGCGTGGTCTTCATTCGGTCTCTACCTGCTTCGTGTGCGGGAGTCGGCCTCTCGGCCGACTCCGACTCGACAAGGGTTCGCACCGCGGCGACGTCCACGGCTCCCTCGATTCTGAGCGCCCGGGCGAACGCACGCTTGCGAACTGCCTGTTCAAGGCAGTTCGAAGAGTGGTGCACATGGGCTCCGCGGCCGCTGAGGCGGCGCTGCGGGTCCGGAACCAAACGGTTCTGGCAACCCTCAGAGCGTCGAACGACGACGCGCAGCAGCTCGGAAGCGGAAGCACGTCTGCGGCATCCCACACAGGTGCGGACTACCGCTGCGTCACGTTGCGATCCGTTGATAAGTCTACCTCCCGGAGCGGCGGCCGCCACCGGCCGGGCCGGTCTCCTCCTTCGTGCCGCCGGACACGTGCGCGTCGGACTTGATGTCGATCCGCCAGCCGGTGAGGCGCGCCGCGAGGCGCGCGTTCTGGCCTTCGCGGCCGATCGCGAGCGACAGCTGGTAGTCCGGGACGATGACCTCCGTCGAGCGGGTGGACTCGTCCACGACCCGCACCGACAGGGTCTTCGCCGGGGACAGGGCGTTCGCCACGAACTGCGCCGGGTCGGCGCTCCAGTCCACGATGTCGATCTTCTCGCCGCCGAGCTCGCTCATGACGGCGCGCACGCGCGAGCCCATCGGGCCGATGCACGCGCCCTTCGCGTTGACGTCCTTCGTTGTGGCGCGCACCGCGATCTTGGAACGGTGACCGGCTTCACGCGCGATCGCCGGGATCTCCACGGCGCCCTCGTCGATCTCGGGCACCTCGAACGCGAACAGCTTCTTGACCAGTGCCGGGTGGGTGCGCGAGAGGGTGATCTGCGGGCCGCGGGCGGTGCGGTTCACCTGGATCACGATGGCGCGGATGCGCTTCCCGTGCTCGTAGGTCTCGCCGGGCACCTGCTCGTTCAGCGGCAGGGTGGCCTCGATCTTGCCGAGGTCGACGGTGACGATCCCGCGCTCGTTGCGCTCCCCGTGGGCCTGGACGACGCCGGTGACGATGTCGCCCTCCTTGCCGGAGTACTCGCCGTAGTTGACCTCGTCGGCGGCCTCGCGGAGCCGCTGGAGGATGACCTGCTTCGCGGTCTGGGCGGCGATGCGCCCGAAGCCCTCCGGGGTGTCGTCGCGCTCGGAGACGATCTCGTCGTCCTCGTTCAACACTGGCACCAAGACATTGGCGATCCCGCTGTCGCGGTTGACCACGACTCGTGCGCGCTCATCGGCCCCGGGGGTGTGCTTGTAGGCGGTCAGCAGCGCCGATTCGATAGCGCCGAGGATTGTCTCGAAAGGGATGTCGCGCTCGCGTTCCAGCGACCGCAGCGCGGCCAGGTCGATATGCACCCGTTCTCCTTAAGTCTTGAGTTGTCCTCACCGCGGCCGTTCAAGGCGTGCGAGCCGGTGGCGTCGCCTTCGGACGCTCATCGCAGCTCGATCTGCACCTTGCCGGGCCCCAGCTCGGCATAGGTGGCCGAGCGGCGCACGCCGTCGGCCTCTAGTTCAATCCCCCGCTCGCTGGCATCCGCGATCCGCCCGGTGACGGGCTCCTCCCCGATGTTCACGGCTACCAAGCGCCCAATATTACGCCGCCAGTGCCGGGGCTCGGTCAGCGGACGGTCGACGCCCGGCGACGACACTTCCAGGGTATATGCGGTGTCGGCGAAGGGCCCGCCCGTGGAGTCGGACTCGTCCAGGGCCTTCGAGCACGCTTTCGAGACAACGGCCACATCGTCCAGACTGATCCCGCCGTCCTTGTCCACAAGGACCCTCACCAGGAGCCGCCGCCCGGCCTTGGTGACCGTGAGCCCCTCGAGGTCGTAGCCCGCGGCCGACACCGCCGGGGCCAGGATCGACTCCACTTCGGCGCGCTGCTCGGATCCCATGCGCACTCCTCTCCCATCGCCTATTTCGCCGAGATTAACCGCCCGGAGTCAGAATGGAAAGGCAGCCTGGGAAACTGGGGGGGTGTTCACGACCCGACGCGGACTCCTGATCGGCGCGGCCGCACTCGCCGCCGCCGGCTGCACGGAGCAGGCGCAGATCACCATCTCGGACGCCGACCTCACCGCCGCGCTGCGCACGGCGCGCGCCCTCGCGCAGGGCGCCGAAGCCCTGGGCTACAGCGAGATCGCCGCCGACCACCGCACGCACGCCGAGACCCTGGAGCGGCTGCTGCGGCCCAGCTCCATCTCCGAGGAGAAGGCCGAGCCGCCGGCCGACGCGGAGGCGCTCGCCGCCGCCGAGACCGCCGGGAGCGCCGAGGCGGCCGCGTCGTGCATGACGACCGAGTCCGACTACGCCGTGCTCTTCGGCGAGATCGCGGCCAGCCGCGCCGCCCACGCGGCGGTGATCGCGTGACCGCCACCGACACCGGCCTCCAGGCCGAGTACGCGGCGATCTTCGCGTGCGGCGCGGCCGCCGTGCACCTCGACGGGGCCCCGCGCGACCAGGCCGAGGCCCTTGAGGCCGAACACCGCTCGCGCCGCGACGCGCTCCTGGACCACTACGCGGCCGCCGGGGCCGAGGCGCCCGCGCCCGCCGCCGGCTACGACGTCGGCGCCATCGCCGACGCGGCCGCCGCGCAGGAACTGCTCACGAAGGTCGAGACGGACGTGACCGCGACCTGGCGGGCGGGCGTGGCCGCGGCCGACCCGCAGGAGCGGCAGCGGTGCCTCGACATGTACGCCGCCTCGGCGGTGGCGCTCGCCCGGTGGCGCCGCGCGATCGGGCAGGCCGCCGCCAACCCGTGGCCCGGACGGCCCGCATAGGGGCTGAACTGCCGGAACAGCCATAGGCCATACCGCGTATCCATCATTTGCATACCCGCTATACCCTACTGAGTATCTCTTCGACGTGAAGAGTGTCCCCAGCGATGCGAGGTTGCACATGAGTGTCAAGCACAGCCTCCTGGCGCTGCTCGAACGCGGCCCGGCCTACGGCTACCAGCTGCGCGCCGCGTTCGAGAGCGCCACCGGCAACACCTGGCCGCTCAACATCGGCCAGGTCTACACCACCCTCAACCGGCTCGAACGCGACCAGCTCGTCGAGGCCCTGCCCGAGAACGAGTCCGGCCAGCGCCCCTACCGGATCACCGACGCCGGCCGCCGCCAGCTCGCGGGCTGGTTCGCCTCCCCCGTGCAGGCCGCCGACCGCCCCCGCGACGAGCTCACGATCAAGCTCGCGCTCGCCGTCACCACGCCCGGCGTCGACGTCGCCGACGTCATCCAGCGCCAGCGCACGGCCACCCTCCGACTCCTCCAGGAGTACACCCGCCTCAAGGCCGCCGAGGACGACGCCGAGCTCGCCTGGCGACTCGTCCTGGAGTCCATGATCTTCCGCGCCGAGGCCGAGGTGCGCTGGCTCGACCACACCGAGGCCGTCGTCGCCCGCACCGGGCCGCCGGCGCCAAGCCCCTTCGCCGCGCACGCGGAGCAGCCCGAGACCGAGACCGTCCGAGAGAGCCGGTGACCCCGATGACCGTACTGGAACTGAGGGGCGTCAACCGCGTCCACGGCACCGGCGACAACGCCGTCAACGCCCTCGTCGACACCGACCTCAAGGTCGCCGCCGGAGAGCTCGTGGCCATCATGGGCCCGTCCGGCTCCGGCAAGTCGACCCTCCTCAACCTCGCCGGGGGCCTCGACGCGCCCACCTCCGGCGACGTCCTCGTCGAGGGCACCGTCCTCGCCTCCCTGAACAAGAAGCAGCTCGCGCGCCTGCGCCGCCGCAGCGTCGGCTACGTCTTCCAGGACTACAACCTGATCCCCAGCCTCACCGCGGCCGAGAACGCGGCCCTGCCGCTCGAACTCGACGGCGTCGCTGCAGGCAGGGCGCGCGCCATGGCGGTGGACGCCCTCGCCGAGGTCGGCCTCGACGCGCACCAGGGCGACCGGTTCCCCGACGAGCTCTCCGGCGGCCAGTCCCAGCGCGTCGCCATCGCCCGCGCGCTCATCGGCGAGCGCCGCCTCGTCCTCGCCGACGAGCCCACCGGCGCCCTCGACTCGGCCACCGGCGAGGAGGTCCTCAAGCTCCTGCGCCGCCGCGTCGACGCCGGCGCCGCCGGGCTCCTGGTCACCCACGACGCCCGGCACGCCGGGTGGGCCGACCGCGTGGTGTTCCTGCGCGACGGCCGCGTCGTCGACTCCTCCGCGCCGCTCGCCGACGCGGACTCCCTCCTCGAAGGGGCGCAGTGATGTTCGCAGGCCAGCGCCTGGCGTACCGGATCGCGCGCCGCGAAGCGTGGCGCTACAAGGGACGGTCGGCGCTGTCGATCACCCTCCTGGGCCTGCCCCTGCTCGCCGTCGCCGTCGGGGCGAGCGCCTACGACACCGCGCAGCTCTCCGAGGAGGAGACCGCCGCGCAGGTGTTGGGCGAGAACGAGGCGTACGTCGAGTTCGGCGTCCCCGGCGCCCCGCTCGTCCAGCACAGCTGGCACGACCGCTGGATCCTGTACGACCAGGAGGACTACGAGGACCCGGGCCGGGCGGTCACCGACACCGAGATCCTGTCCCTGCTGCCGATCGGGTCCTGGATCGCCCCCTACTCCCCCGACTCCGGGTCCGGCGACACCGTGCAGGTCGAGACCCCCGACGGGCTCGGACAGCTCTTCACCCACGGGTACGACCTCGCCGACGACCTCTACGAGGCGGCCGGGCTGGAGTACCTCGAAGGGTCGGCGCCCGGGCGCGGTGAAGTGGTCGTCAGTGCGGCGGCCGCCGACTACCTCGAGCTCGGCGTCGGCGACGACCTCGTGGTCGAGAGCGGCGCCGGCTCGGGCGAGCACGAGATCAGCGGCATCGTCGAGATGCCGTGGGACCTGAACGGGCGCTACGCGATCGGAGACGCGTTCCCGAACCAGGCGAGCGGCTGGCTGGTCGACACCCCCGAGCCGGTCACCAAGGACCAGGCGCTGGCCTTGAACGAGCTGGGGATGACCGTCTGGGCGCAGTCGCTGCTCGACGAGCCGGTCACCGGCCCGTACTCCGAGTCCTCGGCGATGATGGACGACGCCGAGCTGCTGATCTACGGCCTCATCGTGGTCGTGGTCGTCATGGAGGTCGTGCTCCTGGCCGGGCCCGCGTTCGCGATCAGCGCCCGCCGGCGCACCCGCGAGTTCGCGCTCATGAGCGCGAACGGCGCGACGCCGGGGCAGGTCCGGTCCGTCGTCCTCGCGGGCGGCGTCCTCTTCGGACTCCTCGCGGCGGTGGCGGCGATCGTGCTCGGCGTCGGCCTCGTGGCGGCCGGGACGCCGTGGCTGGAGCAGTTCGTCGGCCACCGCAGCGCCGGGCTGCGGGTCATGCCGGCGCTCCAGGCCCTCCTCGTGGGCGTCGCCCTCGCGACCGGTCTGCTCTCGGCGCTCGCCGCCGCGATCAGCGCCTCGCGCATCAACGTGGTGGAGGCGCTGACCGGCCGAGCCGGGCGCCGCAAGGGCTCGAAGCGGTGGATGTTCGCCGGGATCGCCATGGTCGCCGCGGGCGTCGTGGCGGGCCTCGGCGGCGTGGCGATCTGGAGCCTGCCGCTCATGGCGGCGGCGATCGTCCTGGCGCAGCTGGGCATGGTCGTGTGCACGCCGGCGCTGCTGTCGTTCGCCTCGCGCCTGGGCCGGTGGCTGCCGCTGGCGCCGCGCATGGCGCTGCGGGAGGCCGGGCGCAACCGCGGCTCGGCGGCCCCGGCGATCGCGGCCGTCCTCGGCGTCGTGGCCGGGGGCATGGCGTTCTCGATGATCGTCACCGCCGACACGGTGCGGCAGGAGCAGGAGCAGGAGCAGATCCTGACGCAGGGCCAGATGTCGCTGACGCTGTACAACAACGCCGACGGCACCGTGATGCCCGCCTGGGACGCGGCGCTCGCGGAGGCCGAGGCGACGCTCGAGGCGAACCTCGGCGACGTCAGCCTGACCCCGGTGACCAAGTACTCGCCCGGGGAGGACTGCGCCGGGGAGCTCGAGAACGACCTCATGTGGGCCGACTGCGCCTGGACCGTGCTCAGGCCCGACGCGAACGAGTGCTCGTACTGGGACGCCGACCGGCCGGACGAGGCGGCCGAGCGGGCCGCCGTCGAGGCCGCCCGCGAGGACCCGCGCTGCGACGAGTCCCTCGCCGGGCAGGGCGCCCAGCTGTACGACGTCCCCGGCTCGACCGATCCCGAGGTCGTCGCCGAGTACACCGAGCTCGAAGGCGAGGAGCTCGCCCGCGCGGTCGAGGTGCTCGAAGCGGGCGGCGTGCTGGTGAGCGACCCGTGGGCGCTCACCGAGGACGACACGGTCGTGCTCCGCAAGAGCACCACGATCTTCGACGAGGAGGGCTACGCGATCGAGCCCCCGCCCGCCGACGTCGAGGTCGAACTGCCCGCGATGGCCGTGGAGCGCGGCCAGCTCGGCTTCTCGGAGCTCCTCCTCAGCCCCGCCGCCGCGGCGGCGCTGGACATGCAGGAGTCGCAGTGGCAGCGGTCCTACCTGGTGGAGGCGGCGAAGGAGCTGGAGCCGGGGACGGCCGAGGCGCTCGCCGAGGACTTCAACCGGGAGCTCGCCGGCGGCGACGTGTGGGCCTCGTTCGCCGTCACCGACTACACCGACCCGTTCATGTTCTACTTCACGATCGCCGTGACGGGCCTGTGCGCCCTGGTGGCGCTCGGCGCGACCGCGGTCTCGACCGGGCTCATCATCGCCGAGCAGCGGCGGGACATGGCCACGCTCGGCGCGGTCGGCGCGGCCCCGGGGCTGCGCAAGCGGTTCGCGATGTGGCAGACGGTGGTGATCGCGGCGTTCGGCGCCGGGCTCGGCACCCTCGCCGGCGTCGTCGGGTACGCGCTCATCCGGGAGGCCCTGAACCGGCCGTTCCAGTGGTCGTACCCGTTCCAGACGCTGTACGGCTGGGAGCTGCCGTGGGCGAGCTTCGCGATCATGCTGCTGGCGGTGCCGCTCGTGGCGGCCGCCGGGGCGCTGGTGTTCACGAAGGCGACGCTGCCGAGCGAGCGCCGGATCACTTAGCGCCCAAGGAGGACGGAGGAGGCCCGCCTGCGATCCGCAGGCGGGCCTTCGCGTTCGCGGGGCGGCCTCGCGGCATCCGTCCGGCCGGCGCCGCCGCGGCCCGGCTCAGGGGCGCGGCGCCGCTACAGCTGTCCCGCGGGCGTTCCCGCGGGGACGCCGGTGGAGGGCAGGGTGAGGATCTCGAAGCCGTCGTCGGTGACCAGGAGCGTGTGCTCGAACTGGGCGGTCCACTTGCGGTCGCGGGTGACGGCGGTCCAGCCGTCGTCCCACATCTCGTGGTCGGCGGTCCCGAGGTTGATCATCGGCTCGATCGTGAACGTCATGCCGGTCTCGATCACGGTGGTGAGCTTCGGATTGTCGTAGTGCGGCACGTAGAGCCCGGAGTGGAACGAGGTGCCGATGCCGTGGCCGGTGAACTGGCGGACCACGCCGTAGCCGAAGCGGGAGGCGTACGCCTCGATGACCTTGCCGACGACGTTGAGCTGGCGGCCGGGCTTGACGGCCCTGATGCCGCGCCAGGTGGCCTTCCAGGTGCGCTCGACGAGGTCGCGGGCCTCCTGGGAGACGTCCCCGGCGAGGAAGGTGGCGTTGCAGTCGCCGTGGACGCCGCCGATGAACGCGGTGATGTCGATGTTGACGATGTCGCCGTCCTGGACGACGGTGGAGTCGGGGATGCCGTGGCAGATGACCTCGTTGAGCGAGGTGCAGCAGGACTTCGGGTAGCCGCGGTAGCCGAGCGTCGAGGGGTAGGCGCCGAGGTCGCACAGGTACTCGTGGGCGACGGCGTCGATCTCGTCGGTGGTGACGCCGGGCGCGACGGCCTTGCCGGCCTCGACGAGGGCGTCGGCGGCGATGCGGCCGGCGACGCGCATCCGCTCGATCGTCTCGGCGTCCTTGACCTCGCTGCCGGTGAACGGGGTCGGCGCGGCCTTGCCGACGTACTCGGGGCGCTCGATCGCGTCGGGGACGCTCCTGCGGGGACTCTGCCTTCCGGGGCGCAGCGCGGGACGGGAACTCATCCGCCCAGCCTAACGTCCGCGCGCACCGGGACCTGCGGGGCGGCTGTGACTCCGTTACCGAGACGACGCGGAAAAGTGCGGTTCGCGAGGAGAAAACCTCTTGCGTTTCGAGTCCCGAATCGGCATCCTGAGTGCACCGGCCCGCGTCCGAGCAGGCCGGACCCCGCGAGGCCTCTCCTATCCGAGCCGACGCGGGGCGCTGCTCCCGCGGCAGTGCCGGCAACCTGGTTCCGTACCTGGAAGACGGCGTACGACACCTCCCGCGGTCGAGCGCCCCGCCTGTCCAACCCAGGCGGCGTGCAGTCGCCCTGCGTCGGCTCACCACTCCCCCGCACGCGAGCAGGCCCGCGTCCCCCCGTCAGGGGCGCGGGCCGCTCCTGCGAAGCCGTCAGGCGGCTTCGAGCTCCTTGGTCGGCTCCTCGGCGGCCGCGGCGGCCGCCGCCTCCGGGGCGCTGACCTCCTGCGCCAGCCGCTCCCACAGCATCCCGCCGGAGTGGGCGATCGCGCCGATAATCGAGGGCACGAACGGCAGCACCCAGTCCGCGAGGAACCCGCTGTGCGGCATGTTGAGCACCAGCATCGCCGAACCGGCGCACAGCAGGCCCTGGAGCGTGCCGCGCCAGGCGGCGCGGGTGCCGTCGACGACGGCCTCGCGGCGCTCGGTCGCCGGGTCGTGGAACTCCGAGAGCCCCGCGGCGTCGCGGCGGCCCAGGTAGGCGCCGACGACCGCCTGCACGGCGGTGCCGGTGACGACCGCCGCCAGGAGGCTGTTCTTGGTGACGACGTAGATCAGCGCGAACAGCAGCCCGCCGCCGAGGAGCGTCAGGACGCCCCGGATCCAGTCGACCTTCTCACCCGGGTACCAGTAGTACTTGGTGACACCCTCGGAAATCTGGCGTTCGATCTTGCCCATGTCGGTGGCTCCCCATGTCGTCGGACGGCCCGGTCGCGGGCGCTGTGCGGGCGCAGCCGTAATTATGCGTGGCGCAGGACACGTCGCAGGCGGAATCCTCCGAGTCATCAATGTGGAATTTCACACAAGATGAGCGCGGTGTCCGGTTTCGACCTGGCCTGAACTGCCGCTCTGTACCAAGCGTAGGGAAGCGGACGCCGGCGCGGAGTCGGCGATCCGACAGTCAGTGGACCTTGACGACCGGTCCGGCGAGCCCGCGGAGCTCCTCGGGCAGCTCGGCGCCCATCTCCTCGGCGAGGCGCACGGCCTCCTCGATGAGCGTCTCCACGATCTGCGACTCGGGCACGGTCCGGATGACCTCGCCCTTGACGAAGATCTGGCCCTTGCCGTTGCCGCTCGCGACGCCCAGGTCGGCCTCGCGGGCCTCGCCGGGGCCGTTCACGACGCAGCCCATGACAGCCACGCGCAGCGGGACCGGCAGGCCCTCGAGCCCGGCCGTGACCTGCTCGGCCAGGGTGTAGACGTCGACCTGCGCGCGCCCGCACGAGGGGCACGAGACGATCTCCAGGCCGCGCTCGCGCAGGCCCAGGGACTCCAGGATCTGGTTGCCGACCTTGACCTCCTCGACCGGCGGGGCCGAGAGCGAGACGCGGATGGTGTCACCGATGCCCTCCGACAGGAGCGCGCCGAAGGCCGCGGCGGACTTGATGGTGCCCTGGAACGCGGGCCCGGCCTCGGTGACGCCGAGGTGCAGCGGGTAGTCGCACTGCTCGGAGAGCAGCCGGTAGGCCTTGACCATGACGACCGGGTCGTTGTGCTTGACCGAGATCTTGATGTCGCGGAAGTCGTGCTCCTCGAACAGGGACGCCTCCCACAGCGCCGACTCGACCAGCGCCTCGGGCGTGGCCTTGCCGTACTTCTGGAGCAGGCGCTTGTCGAGCGAGCCGGCGTTGACGCCGATGCGGATCGGGGTTCCGGCGTCCTTCGCGGCCCGGGCGATCTCGCCGACGCGGTCGTCGAACTGCTTGATGTTGCCCGGGTTCACGCGCACCGCCGCGCAGCCGGCGTCGATGGCCGCGAAGACGTACTTCGGCTGGAAGTGGATGTCCGCGATGACCGGGATCTGCGACTGCTTCGCGATCACCTTGAGCGCGTCCGCGTCGTCCTGGGTCGGGCAGGCGACGCGCACGATCTGGCAGCCGGTGGCGGTGAGCTCGGCGATCTGCTGGAGCGTCGCGCCGATGTCGGAGGTCCGGGTGGTGGTCATCGACTGGACGCTGATCGGGGCCCCGCCGCCGACGAGCACGCCGCCGACGTTGAGCTGGCGGGTCTGCTTCCGGGGCGCCAGGGGCTCGATCTCGTGGTCGTGGCGCTTGGTGGGGATCCCGAGGTTCACTGCGGTCATGTGGCTAGTCTCCACCCAGATTCGCGGGTCAGTTGAAGATGGTGATCGGGTTGACGATGTCGGCGGTGATGGTCAGCAGCATGAAGCCGCCCAGGAGGACGATCACAGCGTAGGTCAGCGGCATCAGCTTCAAGTAGTCAACTCGCCCGGGGTCGGGCTTGCCGCGCTTGGCGGCGACCCAAGACCGGAACCGCTCGTACCAGGCGATGGCGATGTGTCCGCCGTCCATCGGCAGCAGCGGCAGCAGGTTGAACACGCCGATGAAGTAGTTCAGGACCACCAGCAGCATGAAGAACATCGCCCACTGGTCGTACTGGACCATCTCGCCGCCGAGGCGGGAGGCGCCCACGACGCTGACGGGGGTGTCGTCGGCGCGCTCGGCGCCCCAGATCGAGTCCCACAGCGGCGGGATCTTCGAGGGCAGCTGGCCCAGTGCGATGAACGTCTCCTTGAACATGTCCCCGGTGTAGGAGAAGGTCTCGCCGATGCCGGCGATCGGGCCGGCGCCCGCGGCGGTGTACGGGATCGAGGGGTCGACGTAGACGTAGACGCCCAGGCGCGCGGCGGTCTCGGTGCCGCCGTCGGCGGTCTCGACCTCGGCGGCGTACGGGGTGACCTCGACGGTCCGCTCGGCGCCGTCGCGGTCGACGGTGACGGCGACCGGCTCGCCGGGGGTGAGCTCGCCGACGGCGGCCAGGAGGCCGTCCCAGTCGGCGACCGGCGCGCCCGCGACGGCGGTGATCTCGTCGCCGTTCGCGATGCCCGCGGCGGCGGCCGGGCCCTCGATCTGGCCCTCGGGGCAGTCGCCGGCGGTGCCGGTGGCGGGGTCGGAGGTCTCCACGCAGGGGGCGACCTCGACGGCGACGTCCTCCTGCGCCTGGGTGGCGGCCTCGGCCCAGGCCGGGTTCTGGCCGATGCCGACGAAGGAGACGAGGATCCACAGGACGATGAAGCCGAGCACGAAGTGGGTGACCGAGCCGGCGGCGAGCACGACGGTGCGCTGCCACAGCGGCTTGCGCCAGAAGACCCGCTTCTGGTCCTTCTCGTCGAGGTCTTCCTCCTCCTCTTCGAGTGGGGTCATGCCGACGATCTTGACGAAGCCGCCGAGCGGCACGCCCTTGACGCCGTACTCGGTCTCGCCCTTCCGGAAGGACCACAGGGTCGGGCCGAATCCCACGAAGTACCGGGTCACCTTCATCCCGAAGCCCTTCGCGGTGAGCATGTGCCCGAACTCGTGAAGGCTGACGGAGATGAGGATCGCGAGCGCGAAGAGCGCGATACCGGTGATGTAGGCCAGCAAGTCTGTCTCCTTCTAACGCTCGGACGCGTCCAAGACTAGCCGTCGGGCGCTCGACCGCGCCCACTTCTCCGCCTCGAGTACGTCTGCGACACTGGAGGGTCGCCCGAAGTCCGGGGCGGCGGCGAGGACCGCTTCGATGGTGTCGACGATGCCGGGGAACGGCAGCCGCCCGTCGCGGAACGCGGCCACCGCCTCCTCGTTGGCGGCGTTGAAGACCGCGGGGTTCAGGCCCCCGGCGCGGCCGGCGTCCTTGGCGAGCGCGACGGCCGGGAACGCGGTCTCGTCGAGCGGTTCGAAGTGCCAGTCGCAGGCCCGGGACCAGTCGACGGGGCGGGCGGCGCCGGGGAGGCGGTCGGGCCAGGCGAGGGCGTGGCCGATCGGCAGGCGCATGTCGGGCGGGGAGGCCTGGGCGATGGTGGAGCCGTCGGCGAACTCGACCATGGAGTGGATCACCGACTGGGGGTGGACGACGACCTCGATGTCGTCGTAGCCGATCCCGAACAGCTCGTGGGCCTCGATCACCTCCAGGGCCTTGTTCACCATGGTCGCGGAGTTGATGGTGATGACCGGGCCCATGTCCCAGGTGGGGTGGGCGAGGGCGTCCTGGACGGTGACGCCGGCGAGCTCGGCGCGGGTGCGGCCGCGGAAGGGCCCGCCCGAGGCGGTGAGGATGAGCTTCGCCACCCGCTCGGGCCGGCCCGAGCGCAGGCACTGGGCGAGCGCGGAGTGCTCGGAGTCGACCGGGACGATCTGGCCCGGCGCGGCCAGGTCCCACACCAGGGCGGCGCCCGCGATGAGGGACTCCTTGTTGGCGAGGGCGACCTGGTGGCCGGCCTTGAGGGCCGCGAGGGTCGGTTCGAGGCCGATCGAGCCGGTGATGCCGTTGAGCACGGTGTGGCAGGGCCAGGCGGCGAGCTCGGTCATGGCCGAGCGGCCCGCGATGAGCTTCGGCATCTTGAAGCCGCCCGAGTCCCAGTCGCGCTCCTTGGCGGCGGCGAACAGGCGCAGCTGGACGGCTTCGAGGGCGGTGGCGTCGGCGACGGCCACGACGTCGACGCCGAGGTCGACGGCCTGCTCGGCCAGGGCGGCGGGGTTGGCGCCGCCCGCGCCGATCCCGACGATGCGGTACTTGCCGGGGTTGGCGCGGACGATGTCGATGGCCTGGGTGCCGATGGAGCCGGTGGACCCCAGCAGCACGATCTCGCGTTGGTCGGTCACGCGGCCATTATCCGCTAGCGGAACACGACGGTCGTGTGCCCGTTGAGGAGAATCCTCTGATCGAGGTGGGCGGCGAGGCCGCGGGCCAGGCAGGTGGACTCGAGGTCGCGTCCGGCCGAGACGAAGTCCTCGGGGCTCATCGCGTGGTCGACGCGGGCGACCTCCTGGTCGATGATGGGGCCCTCGTCGAGGTCGGAGGTGACGTAGTGGCAGGTCGCGCCGATGAGCTTGACGCCGCGGGCGTGGGCTTGGTGGTAGGGCTTGGCGCCCTTGAAGCTCGGCAGGAACGAGTGGTGGATGTTGAGGATGCGGCCGGGCAGCTTGGCGCAGAACTCGGGCGAGAGGATCTGCATGTAGCGGGCGAGCACGACGACGTCGATCCGCTCAGACTCGATGAGGTCGAGGATCTGCTGCTCCTGGGCGGCCTTGCCGCCGGGCCCGACCGGGAGGTGGTGGAAGGGCACGCCGGAGGAGGCGGCGAGGTCGGCCCAGTCGGGGTGGTTGGAGACGACGGCGGCCGCCTCGCCGTGGAGGGCGCCGATGCGGAAGCGGTAGAGCAGGTCGTTCAGGCAGTGGCCCTGCTTGGAGGCCATGATGAGGACGCGCGGCTTGACGGCGCGGTCGTGGAGCTGCCAGTCCATGTCGAATTCGCGGGCGATCTCGGCGAAGCCGACGGCCAGTTCGTCCCGGGCGTGCTCGGTCCTGAACTCGACGCGCATGAAGAAGCGTCCGGAGCCGTGCTCGGAGAACTGCTGGGAGTCCTCGATGTTCGCGTCGCGGCGGGTGAGGAAGCCCGAGACGGCGTACACGATGCCGAGGCGGTCGGGGCAGGAGAGCGTGAGCACGAACTGGCTGGTCATCCCACCAATGATACGGAGGGTCCGGCGGGGGCGGCAATCGACGTCCGTCACGGACGGGACGGCACCGGAGGGACGGCGCGGGGACCAGGGCCCCGGAAGGGCCCGGACGGCGAGGAAGGGCGGACTCTTTCGAGTTCACCCTTCCCCTCCATGATAGCTCGCTCAGCGTGAGCGTCAAGTCACACCGAGCGACGATCTCGGACTAGGCCCCGATCTCGGCGCTCAGCTGCTCCATGAACGCCGCGGTGCTCTCCTCGACGGTGGTCTGGCCGAAGATCAACGTCTCGAACACGCCGAGCATGATGTCGGCGGCGGTGCCCGAGCCGACCGGCGGCACGACCGGGCCCTCGCCCAGGTCGGGCGTGAGGTCGGCGATGTAGGACGCGGCCAGCGCCTGGTCCGGCGGCAGCTGCGGCAGGATGCGCTCGCGCTGGGCGGTGTTGGCCGGGAGGCCGCGGTCGCCGAGCATGAGGTCCAGGGACTCGTCGCTGTTGAGCAGGAAGTCG
Source organism: Glycomyces terrestris (assembly GCF_003933745.1). Lineage (GTDB taxonomy): Bacteria > Actinomycetota > Actinomycetes > Mycobacteriales > Micromonosporaceae > Glycomyces > Glycomyces terrestris. The sequence goes on from NZ_RSEB01000001.1 coordinate 1,026,306, forward strand.
ACGAGCTTCGCCGAAGCGGCCTGGTCGGAGGTGGTGCGCGAGATCGACCAGAACATGGCCGACTTCAGGTAGAGGCCGGGCTGGGAGCCCTCGCTCTCGCCGGGGACGCGCAGGAGCACCAGGTCGGAGCCGAGCACCGACTGGAGGGCGCCGATCTGGTTGGTCCAGTAGAACTCCGTGGCGCCGGTGCCGGTGGCGAGCGGAGCCTGGTCCTGGCCGGCGGCGAAGGACTCGACGATGGTGCTGGACTCGGGGATGGCCCCGGAGGCCTGCATGTCGAGGACCATCTGCCACCAGGCGTTCATGGTGCCCTCGGTGAAGCCGAGCTTGCCGTCGTCGGTGTAGAGGCTCTCGCCCTTCTGGCGCGCGAACACGTTGAACAGGGACTCGTTGCTGAAGGTGATGGCGGAGTTGCCGATCGCCGCGCCCGAGGCCGAGATGTCGGTGGTGAACTGCATGAAGTCGGCCCAGGTCCAGGTCTTGTCGTCGGGCATCGCGACGCCGGCGGCCTCGACGAGCGCCGGGTTCACCACGAGGGTGAGGGCGTTGACGCCGGTGGGGATGCCGTAGGTCTTGCCGTCGAACCGGCCGGTCTGGAGCGTGCCCTCCTCGATGTTCGACAGGTCGATGCCGAGGTCGTCGAGGGCGAGGAGCGCGTTCTTGTCGGCGTAGTCGCGCAGGTAGCGGTCGTCCTGCTGGAGGACGTCGGGCGCGTTGTTGCCGGAGACCGAGACGTTCAGGGCGTCCCAGTAGGAGTCGAACTCGTTGGGGCTGGGCTTGATCGTGACGCCCTCGTTCTTGGCGAGGAAGGCGTCGATGATCTGCTGGGTGTACTCGTGGCGGGGGTCGGAGCCCCACCACCAGAAGTCCAGCTCGCCGTCGCCCTCTTCGGCGCCGCCGCCGTCGTTGCCGCAGGCCGCGAGGAGGGGGGCGGCCGCGGCGCCGAGGATGCCGGCTTTGGCGAGCGTCCTCCGCGAGACGCCCGAGGGGTTCGAGTTGCGCATGCGTTCGTCCTTTCAGGACTCTGTGAGGGTTGTTGTGCCGGATGTTACTTGATGCCGGTGGTCGCGATCCCCCGGACGAGGTACCGCTGGCCGGCGAGGAAGAACCCGAAGATCGGGCCCAGGGCGACGATCGACATCGCGAAGAGCGCCCCCCAGTTGGTCGTGCCGGTGGAGTCCATGAACAGGCGCAGTGCCAGGGGCACGGTCTGGAGGTCCACGTCGCGCAGGTAGATCAGCTGGGAGTAGAAGTCGTTCCACGTCCAGATGAACGTGAAGATGGCGGTCGTCGCGAGCGCGGGCATGCACAGCGGCATGATGATCCGCAGGTAGGTGCCCCAGTAGCCGCAGCCGTCGATCGAGGCGGCCTCGTCCAGCTCGCGCGGCAGGCCGCGGATGAACTGGACCATGAGGAACACGAAGAACGCGTCCGTGGCGAGGAGTTTGGGGACGATGAGCGGCCAGAACGTGTCGACCCAGCCGAGGTTGTTGAACAGGATGTACTGCGGGATGATCACGACGTGGATCGGCAGCATGATGGTGCCGAGCATGACCGCGAAGAGCATGCCGCGCAAGGGGAACCGCAGCCGGGCGAAGGCGTAGGCGGCCATCGAGCAGGACACCAGGTTGCCGACGATGGAGCCGGCCACGATGACCATCGAGTTCCAGATGTACGTCTCGAAGGGGTGCGGCAGGGCGGTCCAGCCCTCGGCGTAGTTGCTCCACTCCCAGGTGTTCGGGAACAGGCCGGGGTCGGTGAAGATCTCGTCGAGCGGCTTGAAGCTGGCCGAGAGCATCCACAGCAGCGGGTAGATCATGACCATCGCGGCGACGGTCAGGAGCAGGTGGAAGACGAAGCGGCGCAGGCCGGTCGCGGGGCCGCGGCGGTCGCGGGTCGGGGCGGGGGCCGTCGTCTCAGTCATTGTCGCCATAGAACACCCAGAATTTCGACATGAGGAAGTTGAGCGCGGTGAAGATCGCGATGATGGCCAGGAGCAGCCAGGCGATGGCCGAGGCGTAGCCCATGTCGAACTGGGTGAAGCCCTGGTCGTAGAGGTACAGCGTCAGGAACATGGTGGAGTCGGCCGGGCCGCCCTTGCCGCTGGAGATGATGAACGCCTGGGTGAACGACTGGAACGAGTTGATGATCTGGAGCACCAGGTTGAAGAAGATGATGGGGGTCAGGAGCGGGATGGTGACGCTCCAGAACCGGCGCAGCGGGCCGGCGCCGTCGACCTTGGCCGCCTCGTAGTACATGGCGGGGATCTGGCGCAGGCCGGCGAGGAAGATGATCATCGGCGAGCCGAACGTCCACACGTGCAGCACGATGAGGGTGCCGAGGGCGTAGTCGGGGTGGGAGACCCAGCCCTCGCCCTGGATGCCGAAGATCGCGAGCACCTGGTTGACCAGGCCCTCGGTGCCGAAGATCTGGCGCCACATGATGGCGATGGCCACCGAGCCGCCGAGCAGCGAGGGCAGGTAGAACACCGAGCGGTAGAACGACATGCCGCGCAGGCCGCGGTCGAGGACGATCGCGAGGAGGAGCGCGGCCCCGAGCTGGAGCGGCACCGACACGAAGGTGTAGACCGCGGTGACCTTGATGGCGTTGGCGAGCCGCGGGTCCTCGAGCATCCGGGCGTAGTTCTCGCCGCCGACCCATTCGCCGTAGCCGAGGCTGTAGTCGGTGAACGAGAGGTAGAACGAGGCGACCATGGGCCCGATGGTGATGGCGAGCAGGCCGAGGATCCAGGGCGACATGAAGCTCAGGGCGGCCCAGCGCTCGCGGGTGCGGATCGTCCCGCGGCCCCGGTTCGGGGCCGGGCGCTTCGCGGGGGCCGCGGGCTCGGGCGGTGGGCCCGAGCTGCGCTGCTTCGGGCGCACCACAGCGACATCGTTGTCGGTCATAGGGTATTGGGACCTTTCGGAGGGGGTTGGCTCCTAGATCACATCAATCTATGCAACCGCTTGCCTAAAGTCAATGGCTCAACTTAAATTCTTGGATATTGTTCGCGGCGCGGCCTGCGGCCGGGGGCATTCCGGGCCGCCGTTCACCGCCGTCCCACCGGCAACGGGAACGGGCCCGCCCGGCGGTGCGCCGGGCGGGCCCTGGTTTCCTGTGGCGGTCAGGCGTTGACGGGAGTGCGCTCCGGCGCGGCGGGCGCCTCGTCGGACTCCTTGATCCCGTACTTGGCGTAGAGCTTCCCGAGCGGGCCGGGGACCCACCAGTTGGCGCGGCCGAGCAGGCGCATCGTGGCGGGGACGAGGAGCATCCGGACCACGGTGGCGTCGAGGAAGATCGCGATCGCCATGCCGAGGCCGATCATCTTCATGAACGTGATGCCGCTGAAGGCGAAGGCGCCGACCACCACGATGAGGATGGCCGCGGCGGCGGTGATGATCGAGCCGGTCGACTGCATGCCGCGCAGGACGGCGGTGCGGTTGTCGGCCCCGCGGTCCCACTCCTCGCGGACCCGCGAGAGCAGGAAGACCTCGTAGTCGGTGGCGAGCGCGAACAGCAGGGCGATCATGAGCAGCAGGTTCGACGGGTCGATATAGCCCGAGGGCGTGAAGTCGAGGACGCCGGAGAGGTGGCCTTCCTGGAAGATCCACACCACGACGCCGAGCGCGGCCCCGAGCGAGACGGCGTTCATCAGGACCGCCTTGATCGGCAGCAGGATCGAGCCGAAGGCGAGGAACAGCACGACCATGGTGACGATGACGATGTAGCCGAGCATGTAGGGCAGGCCGTCGCCGATCGCCTCGAGCATGTCGACGCGGTCGGAGGCGCCGCCGGTGATGTACAGCTCGGCGCCGTCCACGTCGATGGCGCGCGCGTCCTCGATGAGCCCGCGCGCGTCGGCGCTGAAGGGGTCGAGGTCGTAGTGGACGTCGAACAGGACCGCGTCGCCGGTCGGCGCGGCGGCCGGCCGCACGGCGTCGACGTGGTCGAGCGCTTCGAGCTCGGCCTGGGCCGCGGCGGCCGCGGCCTCGTCGCCGGCGACCATGACCTGGAACTGCTCCTGGTCGCCGCCGGGGAAGTCCGCGGCAATCGTCTCGGTGACCACGCGCGACTCGGCGTCCTCGGGCATGTCGCGCTCGTCGACGCCGCCGAAGGCCATGTCGAGCATGGGGCTGGCGAGCAGGGCCATGAAGGCGAGGACCGGGAGCAGCACGAGCACGGGGCGGCGCATGACGCCGGCCGCGAGCGAGTGCCAGAAGCCGGTGTCGGTCTTGGCCTGCGCGTCGCGGCGCCAGGGGAGGCGGCCCTTGTCGACGCGGTGGCCGAGGAGGTAGAGCACGGCGGGCAGGGCCACGAGCGCGGCGAGCATGGCGACGCCGACGGCGGACATGACGCCGTACGCGATGCCGTGCAGGAACGGCACGTCGACCAGGAGGAGCCCGCCCATGGACAGGACGATGATGAGGCCCGAGACCATGACGGTGCGCCCGGCGGTGGCGACGGTGTTCATCGTGGCGGTGCGCTTGTCGCGGCCCTGCGCGAGCTCCTCGCGGAAGCGGCGCAGTACGAACAGCGAGTAGTCGATGGACATGCCGAGGCCGATGATGGTGATGACGTTGGCGGCGAAGACCGAGACGTCGGTGAACTCGGTGATGACGCGGGTGACCGCGAAGCCGCCGAGGATCGACATGCCGCCGATGAGCAGCGGCAGCGAGGCGGCCACGAGGGCGCCGAAGACCAGGATCATGATGAGCAGCAGGATCGGCATCGAAATCATCTCGGCGATCTCGAGGTCGTGCTGCACCTGCTCGTTCAGGTCGGCGAAGACGGCGGCGCCGCCGCCGAGGCTGACCTCCAGGCCGGAGGACTCGGCCGCGTCGCGCAGCTCCTCCTCGATCAGGGTGAACTCGTTCGCGCGGTCCTCCGCGGAGGAGCCGGCGAGCGAGACCGGCACGATGAGGGCGTGCCCGTCCTCGGAGGCGAGGCCGGCGGCCTGCTCGGGGGCGGCGGCGAGGACCTCGTAGTAGGAGTCGGCGCCCTCGACGCCGTCGATGCCGCGGATGTCCTCCACCGCACCGGTGACGCCGGAGGCGAACGCCTCGTCGTCCACGGTGAGGTCGTCGGACGCGAACAGGACCACGACCTCGGCGCCGATGGAGCCGAACTCGTCCTCGATCGCCTCGGCGTCGCGGACGGAGCGGGCGTCCTGGGAGACGTAGCCGCCGTCGGTGAACTCGTCGAAGACGCCGAGGCCCCAGGTGGCGCCGACGGCGAAGACGGCCGCGACGCCGGCCAGGATCACCCAGCGCGCTTTGATGACCGCGCGGCCAATCAGGGAATACATGGATTTCTCCTATGGGTGTTCAAGCGGAGAGGAAGACTGCGACCGCTGGTGCCGACGACTCCGACGGCGGTACGATGTAAGCGTTGATCATTTAGCTAACGCTGTTTACTCTAATGAACGCCCCTCATAGAGTCAACGGCGTTAACTAACTTGTAAGCAGAGGAGAGCAGTGACTTCCAACACCGCGGGTGGCCCGACCCGTCGCGAGCGAATGCGCGCCGAGACCATCGCCGAGATCAAGGCGAGCGCCCGGAGGCAGCTCCAGGAGCGCGGCCCGAGCGGGATCTCGCTCCGCGCGATCGCCCGCGAGGTGGGAGTCACGCCGGCGGCCCTGTACCGGTACTTCGACAGCCTCGACGCCCTGCTCGTCGCCATCTGCTGCGACCTCTACGACGAACTTATCGCCAGCACCGCGGCCGCCATGGACGCGTACCCCGCCGACGCGCACCTCGAACGGATGAAGTCCTGGATCTGGTCCTTCCGGTCCTGGGCCGTGTCCAACCGGCGCGAGTTCGAGCTCATGCTCTCCTACCCGGAGGGCGGCTCGGCGATGGCGATCGACGGCCGCCGGCTCGGGGAGGCCGTCGAGGACGTCGACCCGGTGACCCTGAAGTCCCTGGAGCACTCGCAGATGTGCGGGCGGGAGCTGGCGAAGTTCTACCGCCGGGTCGAGGCCGGCGAGGTCGAGTCGGCCAACCCCGTCGAGATCCCCCCGCTCTCCGAGGCGCTCCAGGCCGAGCTGATGGAGAAGTGCGCCGCGTTCATCGTGGGCGAGCCGCTGCCGCTGTCGTGGATCTTCACCTTCACCTCCGGCTGGGTGCGGGTGTTCGGCCTGGTCGTGATGGAGGCGTTCGGATCACTGCCGGTGCAGGAGAACATCGACGAGTTCTACAAGACGCAGATCGTCTCGGTCATGCGCGAGTTCGGGATCGGCGAGTAGGGACGGCGACGGGCCCGGACGAGAGCGTCCGGGCCCGTCGGTTCGCGTCAGTTCGCGGCCGCCTCGGCGGGGCAGCTCCGGATGTCGTGGCCGACCGAGGTCATGCACTTGCCGGACTTGAGGTTCCACTTCCAGCCGTGCATCTGGCAGGTGAGGACGCCGTCCTCGATCTTCCCGAAGACCGACAGGTCGGCCTTGAGGTGCGGGCAGCGGCGCTGGAACTGCCAGCCGTTCATGACGATGTCCTCGTCGTCGGGGCGCTGCTCGGCGTACCAGCCCTCGGCGTACTGGAGGCGCTCCTCGGAGAGGCACTTGAAGAACGCGTACACGTACTCGTTGTACTGGCCGATGCGCGCGGCGGTGAAGCGGCAGGACAGGAACAGCGAGTTGACCCAGTCGACCTCGCGGATGTGGAGCAGGTGCTCGATGAGGCGCCGCTCGGTGCGGAACCGGTAGCGGACCTTGCCCCCGTCGTCGGGGTGGATCTTGCGTTCGAGGAAGTCGAACACGATCGACTCCACGACCTCGTCGGAGTCGGGCGCGGTCAGGTCGAAGCGGACGGGCCCGCCGATGCCGGTGGCGATGTGCTCGGCGGAGGCCATGAGCGGCTCGATGCGCTCGCGCAGGGTCTCCAGGACGTCGATCTCGGGGTGGGACCAGGACGCCTTCTCGGCCGCGATGCGCGGCTGCATGCGCTCCTTGAACTCGTCGAGGTGCTGCTTCTTGTTGGCGAACCACTCGCGGAGGTCGTCCACGGGGTGCTCGACCGAGCCGCGGCCGTCGGCGAAGACCTCGGCGACGGAGCCGGGCAGCAGGATGATGTTGTTGTCGTGCCCCTGCTGCTCGAGCCACTGCACGTACGCCATCTGGTCGGGGAAGATGTTCCCCTCGTCGCCGAAGACGTCGTTGAACGGGTAGAGCGCGTCGTCGAGGAAGCAGGGCGGGCCGGCGATCGGGAAGACCCAGTCGCCCTGGACGTCGTCGATGTAGCGCAGCGAGCGGTCGAAGCCGCGCTCGCGCTTCTGCTTCCCGAAGGCGCGCTTGGCGTTGTCGGGCAGCTCGTACACCATCGGGAACCAGATCGCGCCGGAGAACTGGAGCAGGTGGGCGTGGATCTTCCCGTGCTGGAGGAACACGCTCATGTCGGTGGGGCGGGCGTCGTTCTGGTTGAGCAGGCGGGTGCCGTCGGCGTCCTCGACCCACAGCGAGGAGTCGCCGATGGGGCCGTCGGTGGGGCTGGTGAGCGCCTGGATCATGACCTTGACGCCGCCGGGGAGCTCCACGATCTCCTCGGAGACGGTCTTGATGAACTTGTGGAAGCCCAGGGCGCGCAGCTCGGACTCGAGCTCGGAGGTGGGGTACTCGGGCAGCAGGACCGTCGTGTCCTTGCTGATGTGCTTGGTGAGGTGCTCCTCGTCGAAGTGGTCGCGGTGCAGGTGCGAGACGTACAGGTAGTCGGCCTGCCCGAGGGCGTCCCAGTCCAGCCGCGAGTTGTCGGGGAAGGGGAACCACGACGCGAAGTAGGCGGGGTTCACCCAGGGGTCGCACAGGATCGAACCCGCGGCGGTCTCGATGAACATGCTGGCGTGGCCGGTACCGGTGATTCGCACGGTTACCCTTCCGGACATGGGGACGACGACGGATCCAGCCTACAAGTCACAGCGCAGGCGGGGCCGGGACGCCGTCGCTTGTGGCGTGGGAGACTGTTCCGGTCAATCGAGTGGTTGGAGGAACCCGCATGGCTGCCGAAGAGCAGATTCTCTCGCCCGATCAGCGCAAGCCGACCAGCCGCAAGGCCCTCTACTCGGCGCTGACCGTCGGCATCGTCATCAACCTGGCGTACCTGTTCGGCAACCACCAGGGCTGGGTGGAGGACGTGTTCCTCCTCCTCACCGCCGGCGTCCTGCTGGCGATCATCGTCACCGACGCCTGGCTGGTCAAGGCCGGCCTGCGCTAGCCCGAAGACCAAGAGGGGCCGGACCGCGACGCGGTCCGGCCCCTGTCGTCTTGCGCCGCTAGTGCATCATGCCGCGGCGGGCGAACATCTCGCGGACCTCGCGGAGCGCGGAGTCCACTTCGGCCTCGAAGTAGCCGCCCTGCACGAGCGAGAACTGGCTGGTGTCGAGTTCGCGGTCGGACAGCGGGACCGGGTTGCGGCCGGTCATCGCCGAGGACACGGCGTCGAACATCTGGTCCACCTGGCCGGGGTCGTACCCGGAGCCGAAGCGGCGCGGCTGGAAGGCGCGGCGCAGCTGCTCGAGGCGCTGCACGTCGTCGGGCGTGAAGGGGGAGTCCGACGCCCGCATCTCCGTGGTCATCTCGTCGCGGCCGTGCCGGCTGGGGGCCTCGAAGCCGCGGCCCTCGTAGGGGTTGCGGCGCCCGAAGTCCGGCGGGGTGGCCGCGCCGCGCGGGCCGGGCCCGGGGGGCGGGCCGCCGAAGCCGCCGGCGGGGTCCTGCCCAGGGGGCGGGACCGGGGGCGCGCCGAAGCCGCCCGCGGGCTCGTGCTGCGGGCCGCGGTCGAAGCCGCCCTGCATGGGCGGGCTCGGGACGCCGGCGCGGCGCCCGTACGAGGTGTCCTCCTGCGGCCCGGGACCGAAGCCGCCCTGGGCGCCGCCGTACTCGCGGCCGCGCGGGGCCCCGTAGGGCTCGGGCTGCGGCGGCTCGGGGCGGCCCATGGGGCCCTGCGGGCCCATGCCGGGGACGAGGTTCTGCGGGATCGCCTGGGTCGGCGCCGCCGGGGGCAGCGGCTCCGGCTCGGGCTGGCCGTAGCGGTCGGCCCGCGGGATCGCGCCGGTCTGGTGGGGCGGGCCCATGGGGTTCTGCTGGATCGGCGACTGGTGCGGCGGGGCCGCGCGGCGGCTGCCGGTGTCGCTGAACTCGTCGTCGTAGGCCGCGCCGAACCCGGGGGGCGGCTCGGGGGCGCCGCGGCGCGGTCCCTGACCGTAGACGCCGGGCTGCTCGGCGGGGCCGAAACCGCCGCGCCGCGGGTCGGACTGGAGCGGGAGCTGCTCGGTGGCGCCGTGCGGCACGGGGCCGGCCTGGGGGCCGTCGTGCCCGGGGCCGCCGGCGCGGGGGCCTCCCTGCGCGGGCGGGGCGAAGTCGCCGCGCACCGGCTCGGGGCCGCGCGGGCCGCCGCCGTACTCGCTGCCGCCGTAGACGCCCGGTTCGGGGGCGCCGCCGCGCGGCGGGCCGAAGCCGTTGGCGCCGCGCTGGGGGGCGAACTCGTCGCGGCCGCCGGGCCCGAACTGGTCTTGGGGAGGTCCGAACTGGTCCTGCGGGGGCCCGAACTGATCCTGGGGAGGACCGAACTGGTCCTGGGGACCGCCGAACTGGTCCTGCGGCGGACCGAAGTCGTCGCGGGGTCCGCCGAAGTCGCCGCGGCCGCCCTGGGGACCGCCGCGGGGCGCGCCGAAGTCCTGGCCGCCGCGCTTGGCGAACGGGTCGTCGTAGTCGTCCCCGGGCGGGCCGGAGAGGAACCCGAAGCCCTCGTCGTCGTCGCCGCGGAGGTCGCCGAAGCCCTCGTTGTCCTGGGGGGCGGCGGCCCGCGGCGCGGGTCCGCGGCCGCGGCCGACCGGCTCGGGGGCCGGCGGCGGGGGCGCCATCTCGCGGGCGGCCATCATCTCGTGCGCGGGGATGACCTGGGTCGCCTGGGTCTCGGGGGCGCGGCGCGCGCCCGGCCCCGGCTGCATCGGGGGCTCGTCGAAGCCGCGGCCGCCCGGGAGCGCCGCCGCCTCGGGCTTGCCGTAGTCGGGAGCGGGGGCGGAGCCGAGGACGCCGCGCTCCTCCAGCTCGGCGAGCTGGCGCGCGACCCGGTCGAGGTAGACGTCCACCTGCCACTCGTCGTAGCCGCCGAAGCGGACCCTGAAGACGACGTCGTCGACCTCGTCCGCCGAGACGGGGCTGCCCACCGGCTCGCCGGCGAGCGTCGCCTCAACGCGGTCCAGGAACGCGTCGACTTCGTCGACCTTGTAGCCCCGGCTCAACGCCCGGCGCCGGAACCGGTCACCATGACTCGCCACTACCAAGCCACCCTTTCCGCCTACTCCGCGGCGCCGGAGGCGCCGAGCGGCTTCGCACCGGCGCGGCCGGGCGTCCCGGCCTCCCGGACCGAAGCGGCCAGCTGCCCGCAAGCGCCGTCGATCTCTTGGCCGCGCGTATCGCGCACCGTCGTGGACACGCCCGCTTCGCGGAGGCGCCGCACGAACTCCGCCTCAACCGGTTTGGGACTCGCGTCCCACCGGCTCCCCGGCGTGGGGTTCAAGGGAATCAGGTTGACGTGGACCAGCTTGCCCTTCAAGAGCTTTCCGAGCAGGTCGGCCCGCCACGGCTGGTCGTTCACGTCCCTGATCATCGCGTACTCGATCGAGACGCGACGTTTCGTCACCCGAGCGTACTCCCAGGCCGCGTCGAGGACCTCGGCGACCTTCCAGCGGGTGTTGATGGGGACGAGCTCGTCGCGCAGCTCGTCGTCGGGCGCGTGGAGCGACACCGCCAGGCGCACCGGCAGGCCCTCCTCCGCGAGCTTCTTGATGGTGGGCACCAGGCCGACCGTGGAGACGGTGACGTTCCGGGCCGACAGGCCGATCCCGTCGGGCACCGGCTTCGTGATGAGGTGCAGCGCGGACTTGAGCCGGGCCCAGTTCGCGAGCGGCTCGCCCATGCCCATGAACACGATGTTCGACAGGCGCCCCAGGCCGCGCTCCTCGGCGAGCCGGGCGGCGTTGACGACCTGGTCGACGATCTCGGCGGTCGTCAGGTTGCGGTCGAGGCCGCCCTGGCCGGTGGCGCAGAACGGGCAGGCCATGCCGCAGCCGGCCTGCGAGGACACGCACGCGGTGACCCGGTCGGGGTAGGCCATGATCACGGACTCGACCAGCGCGCCGTCGTACAGGCGCCAGACGGCCTTGACGGTCTTGCCGCCGTCGCACGAGTCGACTCGGATCGGGTGGAGGAGCCGCGGGAGCAGCGCCTCGCCGATGGCCTCGCGCGCGGCGGCCGGCAGGTCGGTCATCTGGGAGGCGTCGCCGACGTGGCGGCCGAAGTACTGCTGGCGCAGCTGCTTGGCGCGGAAGGCGGGCTGCCCGATCTCGGAGAGGACGGACTGGCACCCGGCCAGGTCGAGGTCGGCGAGGTGCCGGGGCGCGGCCTTGCGGGGGCGCGGTTCGGTCAACGTGAGTGCTACAGACATGTCACGACCTAGTCTCGCATGACAGGCCCGCGGCCCGCCAACCCCGGATCGTCGAATTCACCCCGGGCCCTCCTTCGTCGGATCCACCAATCAGGACACATCACCCGAGCAGGTAACGGAACCACACATAGGCCACGGGGGCCACCATGAGGATCGAGTCGAGCCGGTCCATGACCCCGCCGTGGCCGGGGATGAGATTGCTCATGTCCTTGATGCCGAGGTCCCGCTTCAGCAGCGAGACGGACAGGTCCCCCAAGGTAGCGGCCAGGGCGACGCACACGCCGAACGCCACGCCCAGGGGGAAGGACACGCCGAAGAACGCCCAGAGGGTGACCGAGCCGCCGATCGCGGCGGCCGCGACGGAGCCGGCCAGGCCCTCCCAGGACTTCTTGGGGCTGATGCGGGGCGTCATCTGGTGGCGGCCGAACAGGACCCCGGCGGTGTAGCCGCCGGTGTCGGAGCACACCACGGCGAACAGGTAGATGAGGACCTGCGCGGCGGCGCCGTCGATGAGGCGGGCGTCGCCGGCGTCGGAGGTCGCCAGGAGCGCCACGAACCCGGCCAGGAACGGGACCTGGACGAGCACGAGCGCGGCGGCGGAGATGTCGGTGCGGTAGCCGGTGGCGCCCTCGGAGAGCCGCCACACGTACAGGGCGGCGACGCTGACGGCGGTGCCGAGGAGGAGGCCGGTGGCCCCGCCGAACCAGGCGAGGACGACGATGAGCGCCCCGGCGGCCGCGAGCGGGATCACGGGGACGTTCTTGCCGCCCTTGCGCATCGCGGTGCCGGTCTCCCAGCAGGCGACGGCCACGGCGATCGCGGCGAGGCCGAGGAACGCGATCGGCTGGAACAGGAGGGAGGCGAGGACGACCGCGGCCATGCCGAGCCCGGCGCCGATGGCGACGGGGAGGTTGCGGCCGGCCTTGGGCTTGGGGTCGGGGCCGGCCTCGGCGGTGTCGCGCCCGCGCCCGGGCCCGTCGGGGGACGGGTGCGGGCGACGGCCGGGCGCACCGTCGGGAATCGCGCTCATCAGATCTCGAGCAGCTCGGACTCTTTGGAGGCGACGAGCTCGTCCACCTGGCCGGTGAAGCGGCCGGTCAGGTCGTCGAGCTCCTTCTCGCCGGAGCGGCCCTCGTCCTCGGAGACCTCGCCGTCCTTGACGAACTTGCCGATCTCGTCCTTGGCCTTGCGGCGCACGTTGCGGATCGCGATCTTGGCGTCCTCGCCCTTGGTGCGGACGATCTTGATCATCTCGCGGCGGCGCTCCTCGGTCATCGGAGGCAGGTTGAGCCGCAGCTGGGTGCCCTCGTTCGACGGGTTCACGCCGAGGTTCGAGTTGCGGATCGCGTCCTCGATCTCCTTCATCTGGGAGGAGTCGAAGGGCTTGACGATGACCATGCGGGGCTCGGGGATCGCGATGGAGGCCACCTGCGGGATGGGGGTGGGCGCACCGTAGTAGTCGACGGTGATCCGGTTGAACATGGCGGAGGAGGCCCGGCCGGTGCGGACCGCGGCGAATTCCTCCTTGGCGTGCTCGATGGCGCGCTCCATCTTCTCCTCGGCTTCGAGGAGGGTGTCGTCAATCACGGCTTTCTCACATTCTCTCGCGGCCTTGACAGCACTTCTGACCGTACCGTCCCGCCGTCGGTCCTCGGTGGCGCGGACGTCCCCTTCGGCGGGGTCCGCCGCACCGGTTCAGTCCTCGGCGGCGTGGATGAGGGTCCCGATCTGGTCGCCGACGAGCGCGCGGCGCAGGTTCCCGTCGTCGTCGGCGCCGAAGACGCGCATCGGCAGGGCGTTGTCCTTGCAGAGGCTGAAGGCGGCCTGGTCGACGACCATGAGCTCGCGCTTGAGGGCCTCGTCGAAGGTGATGTCGTCCAGGCGCTGCGCGTCGGGGTCGGTCTTGGGGTCGGCGGTGTAGACCGCGTCGACGCCGTTCTTGGAGACGAGGACCTCCTGCGCGCCGATCTCGAGGGCGCGCTGGGCGGCGACGGTGTCGGTGGAGAAGTACGGCATCCCGGCGCCGGCGCCGAAGATGACGACGCGGCCCTTCTCCAGGTGGCGGATGGCGCGCAGCGGCAGGTACGCCTCGGCGACCTGCGCCATGGCGATCGCGGTCTGGACGCGCGTGTCGACGCCCTCCTTCTCCAGGAAGTCCTGGAGGGCGAGGCAGTTCATGACGGTGCCGAGCATGCCCATGTAGTCGGCGCGGGCGCGGTCCATGCCGCGGCGCTGGAGCTCGGCGCCCCGGAAGAAGTTGCCGCCGCCGACGACCACGGCCACCTGGACGCCTTCGGCCACGCCCGCGGCGATCTGGCGGGCGACCGCCTGGACGACGTCGGGGTCCACGCCGACGGAACCGCCGCCGAAGGACTCGCCGGACAGTTTCAGGACGACCCGGCGGAACGTGGCTTGACTCATGGCACTCCCTGCTCTGACTTTCCTTCGGCGGGCGGCGCGCCGCTGGCGCGGCCCGGGTGCTCCAGACATGGAACGAGGCGGCGGCCTGCGCCGCCGCCCCTTCCCATGCTTACGGCTGGAGCCAGTGTAGTCCGCGTCCGCGGACCGCTCGCTACTCCTGGCCGACTTCGAAGCGGATGAAGCCGGTGACCTCGGTGCCGGCCTCGGCCAGCACCTGGCGGACGGTCTTCTTGTTGTCGAGGACCGAGGTCTGGTCGAGCAGGACGAAGTCGCGGAAGTAGGCGTTGACCTTGCCTTCGACGATCTTGTCCCAGGCGCGCTCGGGCTTGCCCTCTTCCTTGGCGGTCTCGAGCGCGACGCGCTTCTCGGTCTCGATGATGTCGGCCGGGACCTCGTCGCTGGTGAGGTACTTCGGACGCATCGCGGCGGCCTGCATGCCGGCCTGGCGGGCGGCCTCGGCGTCACCGGTGTAGGAGACGAGGATGCCCACGGCGGGCGGGAGGTCGGCGGCCTTGCGGTGCATGTACACCGAGACGTCGCCCTCCAGCGAGCCGACGCGGCCCAGGGCGATCTTCTCACCGAGCTTCACCGACTCGTCGGCGATGACCTGGGCGACCGTGGTGCCGTTGAGCTCGGCCTGCTCGAAGGCCGCGCCGTCCGCGGGGCGGACCTCGTCGGCGCGCTCCACCAGGGTCTGGGCGAGCTCGATGAACGCGCCGTTCTTGGCCACGAAGTCGGTCTCGCACAGCAGCTCGAGAATGGTGTTGCCGGACTGGGCGATCAGGCCCTGGGCGGTGGTGCGCTCGGCGCGCTTGCCCACGTCCTTGGCGCCCTTGATGCGCAGCGCCTCGAGGGCGGTGTCGTAGTCGCCGTCAGCCGCTTCGAGGGCCTTCTTGACGTCCATCATCCCGGAGCCGGTGGCTTCCCGGAGCTTCTTGACGTCAGCCATCGTGAAGTTGGCCATTGCTCCCCTTCTTACTACTCGTGAGTGCCGAATTACTCGGCGGAGGTCTGCTCGGTCGCCTCGGCCTCGGCGGCCGGAGCGGCGGCCTCGGCGGGCTTGTCCTCGACGAGGAGCTCCTTCTCCCACTCGGCGAGCGGCTCGCCCTCGGCCTTCTCGCCCTGGCCGCCGGAGCGGGCCAGGAGGCCCTCGGCCGCGCCGTCGGCGATGACCTTGGTCAGCAGCGCGACGGAGCGGATCGCGTCGTCGTTGCCGGGGATCGGGAAGTCGACCTCGTCGGGGTCGCAGTTGGTGTCGAGGATCGCGACGACGGGGATGCCGAGCTTGCGGGCCTCGTCGACGGCGATGTGCTCCTTCTTGGTGTCCACGATCCAGATCGCGGCCGGGGTCTTCTCCATGTCGCGGAGGCCGCCGAGCGTGCGCTCGAGCTTGTCCTTCTCGCGCATGAGCTGGAGCATTTCCTTCTTGGTGCGGTTGGCCGCACCGTTGGCCTCGATGATCTCGAGTTCCTTGAGGCGCATGAGGCGCTTCTGGATGGTCTGGAAGTTCGTGAGCATGCCGCCGAGCCAGCGGTGGTTCACGAAGGGCATCCCGACGCGCTGGGCCTGCTCGGCCACGGCCTCCTGGGCCTGCTTCTTGGTGCCGACGAAGAGGACCTCGCCGCCCTCGGCGACGACGTTCTTGACGAAGTCGTGGGCCTTGGCCGCGTAGTCGACCGTCTGGCGCAGGTCGATGACGTAGATGCCGTTGCGGTCGGTGAGGATGAACCGCTTCATCTTCGGGTTCCAGCGACGGGTCTGGTGGCCGAAGTGCACGCCGCTCTCGAGGAGCTGGCGCATGGTGACAACCGACACGGTTGTGTTCCTTTCGTTCCCTGGTTCGTTCGCGGGTGCCGCCCGAGGTCCGGGCGTCCCGCGCCTGGCACCCGCCTCCGGCGATCCGCAACCGGGAAGGACCCGGACCTGGGAGATCGCGAGGGCCGGACCTTGCCCACCGCAGTGCTCGGGTACCGAGATGGCGATGGAGGTCGGGCCGCGACGAGTGCGCGAAGTCGGTTCGGCGCACAGTGGTGCCGTACCGCTTTGATCAGTGTACTTGCCGCCGCCGGACCCCCGCGAAGGCGGTGGACGGCAGTGACTGAGGCAATGCGCCGGCGCGGCCCGGAACCGCCCGCCGCCCCCGCCGCATGATGAGGCGTTCGCGCAGGCAGCGGCCCCGGCACGGGAGTTATCCACAGGCCCGGAAGATTTTTGTGGGCGATTCCGGCGCACCCGCCGAACCTTGAGTCATGCGACGACTACAGAACGCGACGATCCTGGGGCTCATCGCCACCGTGATCCTCACCGCCACGGCCCTCCTCCAGCCCGCGCCCGCGCTCGCGGGAGACCAGGGCCACTCGCCCTGGCGCCCGCCGACCGGCGGGCTCGACCTCCGCACCCCGTTCGACCCGCCGCCCCTGCCGTGGATGAGCGGCCACCGCGGCGTCGACCTCGCCGCCGCCGACGCGCAGACCGTGGTCGCCGCCGGAGCCGGCACGGTGATGTTCGCGGGCGACCTCGCCGGGCGCGGCGTGGTGAGCATCGCCCACGCGAACGGCCTGCGCACCACGTACGAACCGGTCGAGCCGTCGGTGGCCGCGGGCGAGAC
Source organism: Glycomyces terrestris (assembly GCF_003933745.1). Classification (GTDB taxonomy): domain Bacteria; phylum Actinomycetota; class Actinomycetes; order Mycobacteriales; family Micromonosporaceae; genus Glycomyces; species Glycomyces terrestris. Next base: position 1,042,768 of record NZ_RSEB01000001.1, read on the forward strand.
CGTGGCCGCGGGCCAGCCGATCGGCGCCCTGCAAGCGGGCCACGGCTCCTGCCCGGGCGCGGTCTGCCTGCACCTGGGCCTCAAGCGCGGGCCGCTCTACCTCGACCCGATGCTCCTGTTCGGCGCCGGCGAGGTCCGCCTCCTCCCCCGGCCCGGCCGCGCGGAGGCCCGCTCATGAACGTCTCGCGAACTCCCGCCCCGCCGCGGCCGGACGGCATCGACCTGCGCCGCCTCACCCCGCACCAGCTCGGCCGCCTCGGCGAGGACCTCGCCGCGGCCCACCTCAAGCGGCACCGCATGCAGATCCTGGCCCGCAACTGGCGCGACCGCAGCGGCGAGCTCGACCTCGTGGCCCGCAGCGGCGACACCGTGGTCGTCTGCGAGGTGAAGACCCGCCGCTCCGAGCGCTTCGGCGGCCCGCTCGGGGCCGTCGACGGCGAGAAGGTCCACCGCCTCGAACGCCTCGCCCGCTCGTGGCTGCGCGGGCACTGCCGCCCCGACCAGCCGTGGCGGCTCGACCGCCTCGCGCTCACCGTCACCGGCACCGCGCGGCTGGAGCTCGAGCACCGCCAGGGGGCCCGCCGTGGGTTACGCGCGCACGAACACCGTCTGCATGGTCGGCGCCGCGGCCGTCGCGGTCACCGTCGAGGCCTCGGTCTACAAGTCCTCGTCGAAGGGCGCTGACACGGTCCGCATGTCGGGCCTGCCGGACAACGTCGTCAACCAGGCCCAGACGCGGGTCCGCTCGGCGATGGCGAACTCGGCACTCCGCTTCCCCGACAAGTCGATCAGCGTGAACTTCGCACCGGCCTCGGTCCCGACCACCGGCTCGGCCGCGGACCTCGCGCTCGCGGTGACGATCATGTGCGCCGACGACCTGCTCCCGGTCGAGCGCCTCGCCGACGCGGTCCTGCTCGCGGAGCTCGGCCTCGACGGCAGCCTGCGCTCGGTCCCGGGCACGCTCCCGGCGCTCATGGAGGCCCGCCGCGCCGGCCTGCGGACGGCGATCGTCGCCCCGGAGAACGCGGCGGAGGCGGCGATGGTCGAGGGCCTGACGATCCTGGCCCCGCGCGACCTCGCCACCGTCGTCGCCTGGATCTTCGGCCAGACGCCCCTGGACCCGGTGCCGCGCCCGCCGGCGCCCCCGCCGCCGCGGCTCCCGGACCTGGCCGACGTCCACGGCCAGCCGCTCGCCCGGCGGGCCTTGGAGATCGCGGCCGCGGGCGGCCACCACATGCTCATGATCGGCCCGCCCGGGGCGGGGAAGACGATGCTCGCCGAGCGGCTCCCGTCGATCCTGCCGCCGCTGTCGGACGCGGAGGCGGTCGAGGTGACCTCACTGCACTCGTTGCGCGGCAGGTTCACCGGCGGCGCGGCCGCGCTCCTGCACAACGCGCCGTTCGAGGCGCCGCACCACTCGATCACGATGCAGGCGCTGGTCGGCGGCGGCAGCGGGAACGTCGGTCCGGGCTCGCTCGCGCTCGCCCACCGCGGGGTCCTGTTCATCGACGAGGCCCCCGAGTGGCCCCGCGCAGTCCTCGACTCGCTGCGCCAGCCGCTGGAGAGCGGCGAGGTCCGCATCCGCCGGGCGAACACGTCGATCTGCTACCCCGCCAAGGTGACCCTGGTCCTGGCGGCGAACCCGTGCCCGTGCGCTCCGAACAAGCCGGCGGACTGCACCTGCCCGCCGCTGAAGCGCCGCGGCTATCTCACGCGGATCTCGCGGCCGCTCATGGACCGCATCGACCTGCGCGTGCACCTGCCGCCGGTGCCGCCGTCGGCGATCCTCACCGACGTCACGGAGGCCGAGCCGTCCGGTTCGGTGGCGAAGCGGGTCCTGCGGGCGCGGGAGGCGGCGGCCTCCCGCTGGGCCGAGGCCGGCGAGCCGTGGGGCCTGAACAGCGAGGTGCCCGGCCCGGTGCTCCGCTCGGTCCGCTGGCGGCTGCCGCCGTCCGACCGCAGGCGCGTCGACGACCTCCTGCTGAAGGAGCGCATCACGGCCCGCGGCTACGACCGGGTCCTGAAGCTGGCGTGGACGATCGCGGACCTCCGCGAGCACGAGAGACCGACCGCCGACGACGTGGCCGAGGCCAGCGAGCTGCGGCTCGGCTACCCGCTCCGATGAACCGCTGCCGCAGACCCGATCCGCCGCAAGGCGGTCGGAGAGGAGGACCCGTGACCAACCTGCCCACCGACGCCCGCCGGGCGCTCATGCTGCTGTCCGAACTGGTGGAGCCCGGCGACGCCGAGCTCGACGACCTGCTCGCGGACACCGACCCGATCGAGGCGGTCAAGAAGATCTGGGAGGGCGACGTGCCGGACCGGCTCCGGCGGCTCACCAGCGCCTCGGTCTCGTGCACGCCCGACCCGGCCGACCGCGCCGAGCAGATCGCCGCGGCGACGGAGGCGTGCGGCGCCCGGGTGCTGGCGCCCGGGGACCCCGACTGGCCCGAGCAGCTGCGCGACCTCCACTTGGTCTGCGACGCGGACGAACCGCACGTGCGGCCGCCGAGGTGCCTGTGGGTGCGGGGCCGGCGGGACCTCGCGGAGCTGTGCGGCCGCTCGGTGGCGATCGTCGGTTCGCGGGCGGCCAGCGAGTACGGCCAGCACCTGGCCGACGACCTCGCCGCGGACCTGACTTCGGCGGGCTGGACGATCGTCTCGGGCGGCGCCCTGGGCATCGACCGGGCGGCCCATCTGGGTTCGCTGGCGCGCGGCGGCGCGACGGTGGCGGTGCTGGCCTGCGGGGTGGAGCTGCCGTATCCGAAGGCGAACCACTCGATGTTCAACCTGATCGCCGAGCAGGGGATGCTCCTGAGCGAGTGGCCGCCGGGCTCGTCGGCGATGAAGCACCGCTTCCTGACCCGGAACCGCGTGATCGCGGCGCTGACGGCGGGAACGGTCGTGGTGGAGGCGGCCGACCGCTCGGGGGCCCGGAACACGGCGCGGTATGCGGCCGAGCTGGGGCGGGTGCTGATGTTCACGCCGGGCCCGGTGACGTCCTCGCAGTCGGTGGGGGTCCACCGGCTGGCAAGGGAGCCTTGGGAAGCGCGCCTGGTGACGAACGCCGAGGAGGTCGTGGAGGACCTGACCGGCATCGGCGGCCCGCTCGCGACCCCGCCGCCGCCGCAGCGCCGCCCGCTCGACCGCCTGACGGAGATCGAGGCGCGTCTGGTCGAGTCCCTCCCGCGCGGCTACGTGGTCGAAACGGCCCGCCTGGCAGCCGCGGCGGGCCTCCCCACAGAGACGGCGGCCGAGACCCTCGAACGCCTCCAGCGCATGCGCTGGGTCGACCGAATAGACAACCGCTGGCGCCTCGCCAGGCCTTCGCGGCCTTGATCCCGACCACCTGCGACCGAAAGGAGTCCGACCCTGACCCGAATCCGAGCCCCGCCGAACCGGCGGCCTGGTCCACCGCGTCTCAACGGCGAGCCGGCACGGACCCGACCAGCACTCCACGCACGTCGACGCCATTGGCAAGCAATGCGGTGCACCGCATCCGAAATCGAACCGGGGTGGGAGGGGTGGGGGCGGGGGGGGGAGGGCCCCAGCGAGGCGCGCCGGGGAAACCGAAGCGGTGGCGCGGCAACGCCAGCCGGCGCTTCAGGGTGGGCGTGCGACGGGAGGGGTGGGCGGGAGGGGGCGGGGAGCGGGGGGGGAGGGCCCCCAAGGAAGCCGGTCGCGTCAGGGGATCGGCGGGGCGGGTGGGAGGGGGTAGTCGAGGTTGACCGTGCTCGGGTTCTCGAGTTCGGCGAGGGGGGCCCAGCATTCGTAGACGCCGCGCTCGACGCAGGTGGCGTCGGTGGCCATGATCGCTTCGATGTCGGGGTTGCTCAGCCGCAGGCGGACCCAGTCCTCGTTGCGGCCCAGGGCGACGACCTCGGTGTCGCGCCAGCGCGCGCGGGTGTGGAAGCGGCGCGGGGCGGTGATCGGGCTGCGGCTGGCGGCGCCGCGGGCGTAGGCGTGGAAGCCGTGGCCGGGGTCGGCGGTGATCGGGACGCGCTCGCCTTCGTGCTCGCCGGTGAGCCCGGCGTGCACGGAGGGGTTGACGCGGAAGAGGGTGCGGCCGGTCTCGAGGCCGGGGATGCGGTTGACGAGGTCGCGGTGGCGGGCGCCGGCGACGCGGCTCCACACGTTGGTCTGCGGCTGGTACTGGAACAGCGCGATCTCGGCGCCGTCGGGCGTGTACGCGAGGATCTCCGCGCGCGCGGTGAGCGGCAGGTCGGCGAGGCCCGCGGTGGCGAACTCGGCGATGAGGTGCGTGCCGCTGGGCAGGAACCCGGTGCCGAGGATCATCGAGCCGCGGCGTTCGCGGCCGGGGATGCCGACGAGGCCGGGGAAGTGCACGAGTTCGGTGCTGGTGTAGTCCTCGGGCGCGATCGCGCGCCAGCGCAGGGCGAAGGCGAGGTCGCGCACGTCGTCGGGGTCGCCGGAGAGGACGACGCGGTCGTTGGGGAACCGCAGGTGGGCGACGTCGAATTCGCGGAAGCACAGGCCGCTGACCAGGGGCGCGGACGTGAGTTGGCGCGAGACCTGGTGGCGGCTCAGGGGTTTGACCATGCGGGTGCCGGGCGTGATGAACGCCGTGGCGCGGCTGGCGGAGACGAGGGCGCGTTCGGCGGGGCCGATGCGCGGGTTCTGGCTGTACTGGTGCACTGTGGACGCCGTGATCCCGGGCATGACCGGGATCGACAGCGGGGCGACGCCGGCGAGGAGCATCTCGCCGCCGGCGCTGACGGCTTCGGAGGCGTGGATGAACCGGTGGTAGGCCGATCCGGTCGGCTGGAAGCCGGGTTCCGAAGTGTCCGAATAGAGCTCGAATGCGGCGCCGCCGGCGACCGCACGGGCCCGGTACCGCCTGTCATGCCAGACGATCTCGGTGATGCCGGTCTGCGCGGCAGGTGGGGCCTGCATGACGCTGAGTGTACGGATTCGGTTGAACGGATCGGTGAACCGAAGGTGAACACCAGCCGCCGCGGGGCCGCGGAGCTGGGGTCACACCGTTTCGGTGACCTTTTTGAGACCTCTTGGGGCGTCGGGGTTCTCGCCGCGCTCGATGGCGAGATGGAGTGCGACCCGTTGCAGCGGAAGGATGTCGAGGAGGGCGGCGAATCGCTCGTCGACGGCGGGGGTGGCGAGGCGGGCGGTCTGGCCGGGGACGTCGGCGGCGCCGACGATGACGACGTCGGCGCGCTGCTTCTCGAGTCGGGTGAGGACGTTCCACATGGCGTGGCCGCCGGGGCCGGAGCCGACGACGGCGAGGACGGGGACGCCGGGGTCGGCCATGGCGAGGGGGCCGTGGAGGAGGTCGGCGCCGGAGAAGGCGAGGGCGGGGAGGTAGGAGGTCTCCATGAGTTTGAGGGCGGTCTCGCGGGCGGTGGGGTAGGCGTAGCCGCGGCCGGTGGTGACGAAGCGGGAGGCGAAGCGGTAGCGGCCGGCGAGGTCGGCGGCGCCGGGGTCGTCGAGGACGCTCTGGGCGAGTTCGGGGAGCTTGTCGAGGACGGCGGTCTCGGCGGCGTCGAGGCGGCCGGTGCCGGTGCGGATGCCTTCGATGAGGAGCAGGAGGGTGAGGAGTTCGGCGGTGTAGGTCTTGGTGGCGGCGACGGCGCGCTCGTGGCCGGCGCGGACGTCGAGGTGGAGTTCGGCTTCGGCGGCGAGGCGCGAGTCGGGGTTGTTGGTGACGGCGAGGGTGAGGGCGCCGCCGGCGCGGGCGGCGGCGACGACCTGGGCGAGGTCGGGGGAGCCGCCGGACTGGGAGACGGCGATGACGAGGCTGTCGGACCAGTCGGGGCGGGCGTCGTAGACGGTGACGACGGAGGGGCTGGCGAGGCTGGCGGGGAGGCCGAGGCGGATCTCGGTGAGGTAGGCGGCGTAGAGGGCGGCGTGGTCGGAGGTGCCGCGGGCGGTGAAGACGATGGAGCGGGGCCGGCGCTCGGCGATGAGGGCGGCGATGCGGGCGATCTCGGGGGCGCCGTGGGCGAGCACGTCGGCGTAGACGTCGGGCTGCTCGGCGATGTCGGCGGCCATGCCGGTTCCGGGGCGCTCGTCGGCGCCGGTGGTGTCGGGGACGCCGGCCTGGGGCTGGTTCACGGGACGCTCCTTGTCAGACGGATACCGCAAAGAAATATTAAACAAACCTTCAAAATGAAGCCTAGTGCACGCGCGCCGGAGCCGTCCACCGCCGCCCGGGCATCCCGCCGGCCGGACCGCGCCCCCGTGCGGTCCCCTCAACCCTGCGTCGATTTCACGCCGTCGTCAACGCCCTCCGGACGGTCGCGCAGGTACCGGTAAGGTTGACCCACTGAATTCCCGACCACCGAGGAGGATGCCATGGCGAAAGCAGCTCGCAAGCGCAAGTCGCGTAAGAAGAAGGCCGCGAACCACGGGAAGCGGCCGAACAGCTAGCGCTTGGCGGGGCAGGCGGCCGTGGCCGCGACTGCCCCGCGATGGCACTGGCCCGAGGACAAGAACGAGACTTGCCCACATGACCGAAGCGCCGCGCGAAGCGCGCGAGCAGAACCAGCCGAGCACCCGCGAGCGGATCCAGGGGACCGCGATCGCGCTCTTCAGCGAGCACGGCTACGAGCACACCTCTCTCAGGGAGATCGCCGAGCACCTCGGCGTCACCAAGGCCGCGCTGTACTACCACTTCAAGACCAAGGAAGACATCGCGGCGAGCTTCTTCGAGTCCTACGCCAACGACCTCGACGGCATCTGCGACTGGGGCGACACCCAGCCGAGGGAACTCGCCACCCGCACCGAGCTGCTGCGCCGCTACGCGGAAGTCATCCGCGCGCACGTGCCGGTGCTCAGGTTCATGCAGAACAACCAGGCCGCGCTCACGCGCCTGGACCGCATGTCGGTCTTCCGGCTGCGGCAGCGGCGCCTGCACGCGCTGCTCGTGGAGTCGGACGCGCCCCTGATCCACCGCATGCGCGCGTGGGACGCGATCACGACCCTCTACAGCAACTGGATCACGTATCCTCGGGTCGACGAGTCCGAGGACGAGATCCGCGAGGCGTCGCTCCAGATCTCGATCGGCATGATCGAGGCGAACGCCGCCGCGTGACGCGGGGACGCTCGGGCGCGGTCAGCGATCGCGCTCGGCGACCTCGCTGAACAACTCGCTCACCTGCTCGATCGCGCTGAGCTTCTGGCGCAGGCGCTCCTTGACGTCGTCGGGCGCCTTCTCATTGCTGCAACAGCGGTGCACGATGGTGCGCACCTCCTGCTCGATGCCGTACTCCGAGAGGCACGGCGAGCAGTCCTCGAGGTGGTCCTTGATGACGTCGCGCCGCACCTCGGAGCACTCCTGGTCGAGGTAGAGGTAGACCTCCTCGAGGACCTCGCGACAGTCGAGGTGGGGCTTGTCCGGTTCGCTGGTCACGACTGGCCCTCCTGTGCGGGCGAAAGGCCGCGGTCGGCGGCGTACGAGCTCAGCAGCTGCCGCAGCTGCCGCCGGCCCCGGTGCAGCCGGGACATGACGGTGCCGATCGGCGTGCCCATGATGTCGGCGATCTCCTTGTAGGAGAAGCCCTCGACGTCGGCGAGGTAGACCGTCAGGCGGAAGTCCTCGCCGAGGCGCTGGAGGGCGTCCTTGACGTCGGAGTCGGGCAGGTGGTCGAGGGCCTCGGTCTCGGCCGAGCGCAGCCCCGAGGCCGAGTGCGACTCGGCGTCCGCGAGCTGCCAGTCCGTGATCTCGTCGGTCGGCGAGGTCAGCGGCTGGCGCTTCTTCTTGCGGTAGGAGTTGATGTACGTGTTCGTGAGGATCCGGTACAGCCACGCCTTGAGGTTGGTGCCCTCGCGGAACTGGTGGAACTTCGAGTACGCCTTCAGGAACGTCTCCTGGACCAGGTCCTCGGCGTCGGCCGGGTTGCGCGTCATGCGCAGGGCGGCGCCGTAGAGCTGGTCGATCAGGGGCATCGCGTCGCGCTCGAAACGCTCGCGCCGCTCCTGGGCGGTCTCGCTTCCTGCCTCGGTCACCGTCTCCCTCTCGTCGGCCTCAGAAGCCGAGCCTACGGCAGGGGTCTCGAGGGCGACGGCGGAAATACCCGCGGCGGTGACCCCGCCGACGGCGCCGTAGGCGGGGCTCCAGTCGGGCCCGCTCAACAAGGCGGCCAGACGTTCGTCTTCGCGTCCGCGGACGGTGGTGGTCATAAGCGATGCGCTCCTTTTTCAGGTCGGAGACTCGTACCGCTCAACAGCGCCCGCCCCGCGTTCATTCCGCCCGCGGCGAACCGCGGCGTGTCCGCTCCGCCACACCGCCGGGGCGGGAGGGCGAACGAGGCCGGCGAAACCCTCGAATCACGCGAAAACACTACGTATTGGCGGAATTGGTAACTTTCGGTGCGCGGAGTCGTTATGGTCGGTGGACCCGGAAGGGTCCTGATCGCGCCGGCCGTGCCGGGGCGTGAACTCCCAGTACCTGCCCCGGGCCGGCGGACATGACACCGCCGCCGGTCCGGGGAGGTCTCGACCCGGCCCCCTGCTCCCCCGCAACGCGAAAGGCCGCGACGGTCGCCCCGAGGGGCGGTCGCGGCCATCCGAACCGGTGAGCGCTAGGCGCCCACGGCCAAGGGGTTGATGTCCTTCCAGACCTCGATCATGGCGCGGCGCTCGCGGGGCGCGGTGGCCCCC
>NZ_RSEB01000001.1:1051414-1170648 GCF_003933745.1 Glycomyces terrestris
GGCAGGACGCGCAGATCGCCAGCGCCTCGTCGATGGGCTCGCGGGGCTCGGGGTACATGACGTCCGGCTCGGCCTCGGCGCAGTTGCCGCGGCGCAGCCAGTCGTCGCCGCTCATCCGGTACGCGCCGCCGATCGCCTCGCTGCGGTACTCGGCGGCGTCCAGCAGCCGGGGGTCCTTGCGGGCGCGGGCTACTTCCTCGGGGCGGATTCGCCGCATTGCTGCCTCCCTATTTCACTGCCGCCGCAGCCCCTCCGAGCGTCTTCGCCTCGACTCCCGGAAGCGTTCCCTTCAGCCGGCGACGGCTTGTACACGAAAGACCGACGAGTTGTGGTACAGATACCGATGCGGTAGTGTGATTGACTTCACAATCCAGGGATGGTCGCGGGTCCGGGATCGCCGTCCGCGGGCTCGATGAGTTCGGGTCCGTCGTTGGTCGCGCGGCCGACGCCGCGGCCGACCTTGCGGATCTCGAGATCGTCGAGGAGCGACGGGACGGGGCCGGCGAGCAGTTCGCCCTCGGCCGCGTCCTCCTCCCCCAGCCAGGCGGCGTAGCGCTCGGGCGGGAGGACGTAGGGCATGCGGTCGTGGATGGTCTCCATCGCCTCGCCCAGGGCCGGGCAGGTGAGCACCGTGAACGTCAGGAGCGTCAGGTCGCCGCCCTGCTTCCAGGTGTCCCACAGGCCCGCGAAGACGACGCCGCCGGGGCGGGTGAAGAAGTACGGCTGCTTGCCGCCGCCGGGGAGCTTGCGCCACTCGTACCAGCCGTCGGCGGGGACGAGGGCGCGCCGGGACGCGAAGGGCCGCTTGTACGCGCGGGACGAGGACACGGTCTCGATGCGGGCGTTGAACATCCGCGACCCGACCGCCGGGTCGGAGGCCCACGGCGGGACCAGCCCCCAGCGGGCGAGCTCGACCACCCGCTCCTCGCGGGACCTCGAGCGGCGGACCAGCGGCGCCTGCACCGTGGGCGCGATGTTGTAGCTGGGAGTCCACGCCCCCGCGATCAAGTCCTCCGCGTCGAAGAGCGCCGCCATCGACGGGCTCGACTTGCTGTTCGCGTACCTTCCGCACATGCCCACACGGTAACCCCGGCCACCGACACTCCGGCTCCTCCATTTCCGCCGCGGCCGCCGCACGCCACCCCGGCCCCGGCGACCACCCGGTTCCCGCCCACCGGACCACTAGACTGGCGGGCGTGAACGCAACCGCCGCCCCCGAGAAGCGCCGCTGGGAGGCCCCGTACGCGGAGGCCGAGCTCGACGCGGTCGTCCGCGTGCCCGGCTCGAAGTCGATGACGGCCCGCGCCCTCATCCTCGCCGCGCTCGCCTCCGGCCCCAGCACGATCAAGCGCCCGCTCATCGCCCGCGACACCCTCCTCATGGTCGAGGGCCTGCGGGCGATCGGCGTCGGGGTCGACACGGGCGACGACGACGCCTGGACCGTCGCGCCCGGCGCGTTCCGGGGCGGGACCTCCGTGGACTGCGGCCTCGCCGGGACCGTCATGCGGTTCCTGCCGCCGGTCGCGGCCCTCGCCGACGGGCCGGTGGCCTTCGACGGCGACCCGCACGCGCGCAAGCGTCCCAACGACGGCGTCATCAAGGCCCTCCGCGGCCTCGGCGTCGACATCGAGGACGGCGGCCGCCTCGCGCTCCCGTTCACCGTCGACGCCTCCGGCCGCGTCAAGGGCGGCGCGCTCGAGGTCGACGCGTCCAAGACCTCGCAGCTGGTCAGCGCCCTGCTCATGGCCGCGCCCCGGTTCGAGGACGGCCTCGACCTGCGCCACACCGGCGACCGGCCCGTGCCCAGCCGCCCCTACCTCGACATGGTCGTCCAGATGCTCCGCCAGGCCGGGGCCGAGGTCGACGACAGCGAGCCGAACCGGTGGCGCGTCGCCCCCGGCGAGCTCCAGGGCCGCGAGTGGGTCATCGAGCCCGACCTCCAGAACGCCGCCCCGTTCCTCATCGCCGCCCTCGCCGCCGGCGGGCGCGTCACCGTCGAGGGCTGGCCCACCGAGACCACGCAGGCCGGCGACGCCGTCCGCGACCTCCTCGTCCAGCTCGGCGCCCGCGTCGAGTGGACCCGCGGCGGCCTCACCGCCTACGGCTCGGCCGAGCCGATCCCGTGCGAGCTCGACCTCGCCGACGCCGCCGAGCTCACCCCCGCCCTCGCGGCCCTCTTCGGGATCAGTAAGGGCCCCTTCGTGATCCGCGGTGTGTCCCACATCCGGGGCCACGAGACGGACCGCGTCTCGGCCCTGGTCACCGAGCTGCGCAAGATCGGCGCGGACGTCGACGAGTACGAGGACGGCTTCCGCATCAGCGCGGGCGGGCGCGAGCCCGGCACCTGGGCCACCTACGCCGACCACCGCATGGCCCACGCCGGGGCCGTCGCGGGCCTCGCGATCCCCGGGCTCGTCCTCGACGACGTCGCCTGCACCTCCAAGACCTGGCCGGACTTCGCCGAGGTCTGGGAGCGGGCCGTGCGGGGGAAGGAGTAGCCGTTGCCGAGGCCGGATTGGGACGTCGCCGACGACGATGACGAGGAGTGGGACGAGGACGACGTGCGGGTGCGCGCCACCCGCCGCTCCCGCCCCCGCACCAAGATCCGGCCCAAGCACGCGAACGCCGAGGAGGGCTTCGTGACCGCCGTCGACCGCGGCCGCTACACCTGCCGCGTCGGCGACGTCACCGTCACCGCCATGAAGGCCCGCGAGCTCGGCAAGCAGTCCATCGTGGTCGGCGACCGCGCCGGCCTCGTCGGCGACCTCTCCGGCAGCCCCGGCACGCTCGCGCGCATCGTGCGGATCGCCGAGCGCCACGGCGAGCTGCGCCGCTCGGCCGACGACGAGAACGCCACCGAGCGCGTCGTGGTCGCCAACGTCGACCGGCTCGTCGTGGTCGCCTCCACCGTGGACCCGCCGCTGCGGTACGGGTTCGTGGACCGGTGCCTGGTGGCCGCCTACGACGCCGGGGTCGCCCCGATCCTGTGCCTCACCAAGAACGACCTCGCCCCCGGCATGGTCGACGAGGTGCGCGCCTACTACTCCCAGCTCGACCTCACGATCGTCGCCACCGAGCCCGACAGCCCCCTCGACGAGCTCGTGGACCTCCTGCGCGACAAGGAGAACGTGTTCTTCGGGCACTCCGGCGTCGGCAAGTCCACGCTCGTCAACCGCCTCGTGCCCGGCGCGGGCCGCGCCGTCAGCGAGGTCCGCGCGATCGGCAAGGGCTCGCACACCTCCACCAGCACCGTCTCCTTCGAATTGCCCGGCGGCGGCTGGGTCATCGACACCCCCGGCGTCCGCTCCTTCGGGCTCGCGCACGTCACCGCCGACTCGATCCTCAAGGCGTTCCCCGAACTCGCCGAGGTCGCCGAGGACTGCCCGCGCGGGTGCACCCACACCCCCGAGATCGGGGACTGCGCCCTCGACGCCGCGATCGGGCCCGACGACCCGCGCGCCGGCCGCCTCGCCTCCTTCCGCCGCGTCCTCGCCTCGCTGCACGAAGCGGACACGAAGAACTGACCGCGTGAGGCGGGTCAGTAGGATGAGCCCATGCCCTCTTCCAGCTACAACGACGATCTCGGACTCGCGCACCTGCTCGCCGACTCCGCGGCCCAGATCGGGACGAGCCGGTTCCGGTCCTCCGACCTCCGGGTCTCGTCGAAACCGGACATGACCGAGGTCTCCGACGCCGACACCACCATCGAAGAGGTGCTGCGGTCCACGCTCTCGCGCGCGAGGCCCCGCGACGGCATCTTCGGCGAGGAGTACGGGGACAACCCCGGCGCCTCCGGCCGCAAATGGGTCATCGACCCGATCGACGCCACCCGCAACTACGTGCGCGGCGTTCCGATCTGGGCCACCCTCATCGCCCTGTTCGACCGCGGCGAGCCCGTCGTCGGCGTCGTCAGCGCCCCCGCCCTCGGCCGCCGCTGGTGGGCCATGAAGGGCGCCGGGGCCTTCGCCGGGCGCGACCAGCGCGCCGGGAAGCGCATCCAGGTCTCCAAGGTCGGGAAGCTCCAGGACGCGTCGGTGAGCATCTCCTCGATCACCGGCTGGGCCAAGCTCGACCGGCAGGGCGCCATGCTCGGGATGCTCCACGAGGCGTGGCGCGAGCGCGGCTTCGGCGACTTCTACTCGTACTGCCTGCTCGCCGAGGGGGCCGTGGACATCGCGGCCGAACCCGAAGTGGCCCTGTGGGACTTGGCGCCGCTGGCGCTCATCGTCGAGGAGGCCGGCGGCAGGTTCACCGACCTGCGCGGCCGCCCGGGACCGGACGGCGGGTCGGCGCTGGCGACGAACGGGCTCCTCCACGAGGAGGCGCTGGAGCGGTTGAAGATCCGCGAGCTGTAGACGCGGAACGGGGCGGGACCGGCAGGTCCCGCCCCGTTCTCGTTCGCTAGAGCTCGGCGATGAACTTGAGTTGTTCGCCGCGCTGGTGGATGCCGCCGCCTTCGTGGCGGTTCCAGGGCCACACGGTGATCCGCTTCTCGCCCTGCCAGCGGTTGTAGGCCGCGAACACGGTGGAGGGCGGGCAGACGTCGTCCATCAGGCCCACCGAGTAGAGGGCGGGCGCGGTGCCGCGGGCGGCGAAGTGGAGGCCGTCGAAGTAGTTCAGGGTCGCGAAGACGCGGTCCTCGCGGAGGCGCTGGCCGGAGAGGAACTCGACGATCTCCTGGTAGGGGAAGGCGTCGGTGATGACGACGGCGCGCTGGAAGTGCGTCAGGAACGGCACGTCGATCATGGCGCCGGCGAGGTCGTCGCGGAGGCCGCCGACGGCCTGGGTGATCCCGCCGCCCTGGCTGCCGCCGGCGACGACGATGCGGTCGGGGTCGATGCCCTCGATGCCCTTGGCGACGTCGACCGCGCGGTAGGCGTCGGTGAAGACGCGGCGGTAGTAGTAGTGCTCGGGGGCTTCGAGGCCCTGGGTCATCCAGCCCTTGTTGGTGGGGCCGGTGGTGCCGTAGGGGTCGGCGGTGTCGCCGGGCTGCCAGTTGCCGAAGCCCTGGCCGCGGGTGTCCATGACGAAGTGGGCCCAGCCGGCGGCGGGGTAGGTGGTGTGGGCCCAGGGGTAGGAGCGGCCGCCGGAGTAGCCGATGTACTCGACGACGCACGGGAGGGGGCCCTCGACGCCCTTGGGCTTGACGAGCCAGGCCTTGATGGGGTGGCCGCCCCAGCCGGCGAAGACGACGTCGAAGACGTCCACGGTCACCAGGCCGGCGTCGTACGGCTCCAGTCGCACGTCGAGGCCGTGGGCGCCGGCCTCGCTGAGGGTGGTCTTCCAGAAGTCGTCGAAGTCGGCCGGTTCGGGGACGTCGGGCCGGTACTCGCGGAGCTGTTCCAGGGGGAGGTCGAAAAGAGCCATGGGGAGTTTGTAGCACGACCAAACAAAGAAGTCCACCGCAACCGGTTGCCACATCCGGCACTCGGGACATCAGCGCTCGTCAGACGCCCGCCGGGCGCGCCGGCTCCTCGCGGGCCCCGTTGCTTTCTATTTCCGGCCGAACCCTTGCAAACGCTGTCCGAAGGGGTTTACGGTCACTAGCACGAACGTATCGATGTTCGTAAATACCACCCTCACAGAGAGAGGACCACGGGCATGGAACATGTCTTCGGCAACCGGCACTCTCGCCGCACGCTCTTCACCGCCGCGGGGGCCGTCGCCCTCGGCGCGGCCGCCGCGCCGCTCGCCGGCCCCGGGAGCGCCCTCGCGCAGACGGGCAGCCCCGTCGGCTGGGCCACCCAGAACGGCGGCACCACCGGCGGATCGGGCGGCGGCACGACCACCGTCACCTCGGCCTCGGCCCTCGCCTCGGCCGTCAGCGGCGACGCGCGGAAGATCGTCCGCGTCAGCGGCACCATCCAGATCTCGGGGATGGTCCGCGTCGGATCGAACACGACCATCGTCGGCAACTCCGGCGCCGTCCTCACCGGCGGCGGCCTCACGCTCCGGACCGTCAGCAACGTGATCATCCAGAACCTGCGGTTCCGCGGGTACGCCGACGACGGCATCAACGTCGAGGAGCGCTCGCGGAACATCTGGATCGACCACAACACCTTCGAACCCGGCACCGACGGTGCGTGCGACATCAAGCGCGAGTCCGACTTCATCACGGTCTCGTGGAACCGGTTCGACGGGACCGACAAGACCTGCCTGCTCGGCCACAGCGACGGCCACACCGCCGACCGCGGCAAGCTCCGGGTCTCCTACCACCACAACTACTTCAACGGCACGACGCAGCGCACCCCGCGGGTCCGCTTCGCCGAGCCCGTCCACGTCTACAACAACTACTACGCGAACGTGCGCTCGTACTGCATCGCGACCACCATGGACGCCGGCGTCATCAACGAGGGCAACTACTTCGAGAACTGCAACCGCACCGTCGACATCGGCCAGGGCGACTCCGGCCCCGGCCGGATCGTCTCGCGCAACAACCACGTCGTCAACTCCCCCGCCCCCGTCAGCCGCGGCTCGGTCGCGGGCGTGCCCTACGGCTTCCAGCTGGACACGCCGTCGCAGGTCAAGTCGATCGTGAGCGGCGGAGCGGGCGCGCGCTGACCGCGCACCTCCCCCGATAGAGCGACGCGGCCCCGGCCATCGGACCGGGGCCGCGCCTCGCGCGTCTCAGGCCCAGGGCAGGCCGAGCTCGCTGTAGAGCCTCCCCTGGACGGCGGCGTCGACCACGGCCCGGTCGACGCCCTTGAGGATGGTCACCGGGTCGTCGCCGACGCGTTCGAGGTGCTTCTCGTCGACCAGGCGCGGCACGGGCGAGGTGAGGACCTGCTCGAGGACGCCGGTGAACGGCTTGGAGCGGCGCAGGCCGGAGATGAGGCCGACGCCGCGCTGCCGGTGGGCGAAGAGGTTGTCGAGGAGGTTGGTGGTGCCGTACCGCTTGGCCTCGGTCTCGCCGGGCAGGCGCAGGAGGTCCTCGCGGAAGCCGTACCAGGCCTCGCCTTCGGTGCCCTTGATGTAGATGTCGCCTTCGACCTTCTGCTCGCCGCAGAGGGTGACCGCGACGGTGATGCGCACGCCGTTCTTGTTGACGGCGCGCCAGACCGCGGTGTCGTCCACTTCGATCGAGGCGCGGGTGCGCAGCCGCTCGAGTTCGACCGGGCCCTGGAGGGGCCAGTCGCCGGCGAGGGCGATGGCCTGCTGGGAGGCGTGCGCCCAGGGGTTGGCGAGGGCGCCGTCGGCGACGAGGACGCCGCCCAGCTCGCGCTTGCCGGCCCAGGCGGAGCGGCGGTAGTAGGAGTCGGGGCGCTGCCAGGAGCCGGCGACGCCGATCGACTCGATCTCGCCGAAGCGGCCGGCCTCGATCGCGTCGCGCACGGCGTTGAAGGCGTGGGAGCCGAGGGCCTGGAAGCCCACCTGGACGTTGCGGCCCGTCTCGGTCATGACGTCGTACAGCTGCGCGTACTCGGCGAGGTTGGTGACCGGGGGCTTCTCCAGGTAGACGTCGGCGCCGTGGCGCATCGCGGCGCTCGCGATCGGCAGGTGGCTCGGCGGCGGGGTCGCGATGACCACCACGTCGGGGTCGGTGGCGTCGAGCATGGCCCGGTAGTCGTCGAAGACGGGCGTGTCGCCGATCGGCGCCTCGGGGAGCTCGGTGATCTCGGCCGTGTCGCACATGCCGACGAACGCGAGCTCGCCGCGGGCCCGGCGCGGTTCCAGGTTGTGCTGGCGGTGGTGGAGGCCGAAGCCGTTGGCGCCCACGAGGGCGACGCGGGGGATGCTCGTTGTCACAGGTGCTCCAGGGTGGTGGCGACGCCGTGCCGGTCGAGTTCGCGCAGCCATTTGGCGGCGGCCCGGCGCAGCTGGTGGTGGTCGGCGAGGGGTTCGGGGACGACCTGTCTGAGGCCGAGGATCGCGTCGACGCGCGCGGCGGGGGCGGGGCCGGCGGCGGTGAGGCTCTGGCGGATGACGTCCTTGAGCGGGTCGTCGAGCGGCAGGTCGGCCCCGCCGTCGGACTTCCCGGCGCAGAAGCGGGTCCACGCCGCGAGCGGGAGCGCGATGAGGTCGAGGTCGACGCCGGCGTCCGCGAGGTCGGTCATGGTGGCGAAGAGGCGCTGCGGGAGCTTCTGGGAGCCGTCCATGGCGATCTGGATGCACCGGTGCCGGATGCCGGGGTTCGCGAACCGCTCGAGGACGCCCTCGCCGTACGCGACGGTGTCCTGCCCGTCGGGCGGGGTGAAGCTCGGCGCGATCTGCTCGGCGACGAGCCAGCGCGCGAAGTCGGCGGCGCCGGGGAGGGCGAGGGTCTCGCTGACGGTCTCGGCGTCGGCGAGGGCGCCGAGGTAGGCGAGCGTGGAGTGGACGCCGTTGAGGGTGCGCAGCTTCAGGCGCTCCCAGCCGGCGACGTCGGCGGTGTAGGTGGCGTCCCAGCCGGGGCGGGGGCCCGCGAAGTCGTCCTCGATGACCCACTGGGTGAACGGCTCGGCTTCGACGGCGGCGGCGTCGGTGACGCCGAGTTCGGCGAGGGCGCGCTCGTAGGTGGCCTGCGTGGAGGCGGGGACGATGCGGTCGACCATGCTGGAGGGGAAGGTGACGTGCTCCTCGGCCCAGGCGCGGGTGGTGTCGTCGAGGAGGGGTTCGACGGCGGCGCGGGTGGCCTTGCCGTTGTCGGGGAGGTTGTCGCAGCACAGGATGGTGAGCGGCGGGCCGCCTTGGGCGGCGCGGCGGCGGAGGCCGTCGGCGAGGAGGCCGGGGACGCCGTGCGGGTCGCGGTAGGCCTTCTCGGTGACGGTGAGGGTGACGACGTGCGTGGCGGGCGAGGCGACGAGGTCGAGGGCCCGGTCGCGTTCGGTCGCGAGGTGGAGGGTGTCCACGACGGACCCGACGACGCGCAGGGAGGCGCCGTCGGGGCCGAGGGTGGCGACGGAGTAGAGGCCGTCCTGGGCGGCGAGGGCGTCGATGACGTCTCGCGAGCGCGGGGCGGCGACGGTGATGCCCCAGTCGGTGTCGTCGGTGTAGACGGCCTGGTGGGCGCGGTGGAACGCGCCGGCGCCGAGGTGGAGGACGCCGGCGCGGTCGGGGCGGTCCCCGGGGACGGCGACGTCCCCGGGGAGCCGCTTGAGGACCTCGTTGCTCAGGCGGTCCACGCCGGGCCGTTCGGGAAGGAGAACTCGGCGACGGACTCAGGTCTGAGGGTGACCGAGTAGCCGGGCTGGGTGGGCAGCCGGTAGCGGCCGTCCACGACGGTGACGGGGTCGGTGTAGTGCTCGTGCAGGTGGTCGACGTATTCGATCATGCGGCCCTCCAGGGTCTTTCCGATCCGAAGGTATTCGAACATGCCGAGGTGCTGCACGTATTCGCAGAGTCCCACTCCGCCGGAGTGCGGGCAGACGTCGACGCCGTGCTTGGCGGCCATGAGGAGGGTGGCGAGGACTTCGGGGACGCCGCCGACGCGGCAGGCGTCGATCTGGCAGACCTGGATGGCCTGGGCTTGGAGGAGCTGCTTGAAGATGACGCGGTTGGCGGCGACCTCGCCGGTGGCGACGCGGATGGGGTCGACGGCCTTGGCGATCCGGGCGTGGCCGAGGATGTCGTCGGGGTGGGTGGGCTCCTCGATCCAGTAGGGGTCGAAGGCGGCGAGTTCGCGCATGTTGGCGATGGCCTCGGGGACGGACCAGATCTGGTTGGCGTCCATCATGAGGAGGCGGTCGGGGCCGAGGACGTCGCGGATGATGCGGGCGCGGCGCACGTCGTCGGCGACGTCGGGCGAGCCGACCTTCATCTTGGCGGCGGTCCAGCCGTCGGCGACGGCCTGCTCGGTGAGGGCGCGGACCTTGTCGTCGGAGTAGCCGAGCCAGCCGACGGAGGTGGTGTAGGCGGGGAAGCCGTCGTGCTCGAGGACTTTGAGGCGGTCCTCGTAGCCGATGCGGCCCTCGTCGAGGATGGCGACGGCCTCGTCGTAGGTGAGCTCGTCCTCGATGTGGCGGTAGTCGACCTGGGCGGCGAGTTCGGCGGAGTCCATCTCGGCGAGGAGGCGCCACATGGGCTTGCCCTCGAGTTTGGCGCGGAGGTCCCAGACGGCGTTGACGATCGCGCCGACGGCCATGTGGGTGGCGCCCTTCTCGGGGCCGAGCCAGCGGATCTGGGGCTCCTGGACGATGGAGCGGGTGAACTCGACGGGGTTCGCGAAGATCTCCTCGACGGTCCTGCCGACGACGAGGTGCGCGTACGCCTTGACGGCCTGGACGCAGATCTCGGTGCCGCGGCCGCCGGTGAAGGTGAAGCCGGTGCCGGTGGGGCCGCCGTCGGTGAACAGCTCGACGTAGCAGGCCGAGTAGTCGGCGCGGTTGATCGAGTCCGAGCCGTCGCCGGCGGTCGCGGTCGGGAACCGCACGTCGTGGACCTCGAGGCGTTCGATCTTGGTCGACACGGAAGAAGGCATGGCGTTTACTCCGGTTTGGGGGAAGTCGAGCGAAGCGGGACGGTCGGGCGGGGCGACGGGTGCGGGTCCAGTCCGTAGATCTTGCGGGGCAGGTTGTAGGCGAGGTCGACCGCGACTTCGGCGGCTTCGCCGTCGGTCATGCGGTGCTCGGCGACGAGGCGCGCGAGGTAGGCGGCGTCGATGCGCCGCGCGACGTCGTGCCGCGCGGGGATGGAGCAGAACGCGCGGGTGTCGTCCACGAATCCGGCCGTGTTGTGGAACCCGGCGGTCTCGTGGATCGCCTCCCGGAAGCGGCGCATGCCCTCCGGAGAGTCGAGGAACCACCAGGGCGCGCCGGCGAACACGGAGGCGTAGCCGCCGGCGAGGGGCGCGATCTCGCGGCTGAAGACCGTCTCATCGAGCGTGTACAGCACGATGCGGAACCGGGGGTGGTTGCCGAACGCGTCGAGCAGGGGCTTGAGGGCGCGCGTGTACTCGGTGGCGCCCGGGATGTCGCCGCCGACGTCGCGGCCCCAGCCCTCGTAGAGCCACTGGTTGTGGTTGCGGTTCGCGCCGGGGTGGAGCTGCATGACGAGGCCGTCGTCGGCGCTCATGCGCGCGAACTCGACGAGCATGAGCGCGGGGAAGCGCAGGATCTCGGCCTCGGTGGCCTCGCCGTCGAGGGCGCGGGCGTAGATCTCGGCCGCGGCCTTCGGGTCGTCTTCCGTTGCGGCCGTGAGGTTCCCGTGGTCGGTGCAGGTGGCGCCGGCGGCGATGAAGTCCTGGCGGCGCCGGCGGAGCGCGGTGAGGAAGCCGTCGAACGTGGCCGTGTCCTGGCCGGTGATCTCGGCGAGGGCGTCGACGCGCTCGCGCCAGCCGGGCCAGCCGGGCTCGACGAGGTTGTCGGGCCGGAACGTGGTGACGACCTTGCCGCCCCGGCCGCCCCACTTGCGGCCGCCGGTTGCCGGGAGCGCTTCGAGTGCCGCGTGGGGTTCGAGCGAGTCCACCGGGGACTCGGTGGTGGCGAGGACCTCGATGTTGAACCGGTCGAACAGGGCGCGGGGCCGGTAGGCCGGTTCGGCGAGGCGGGCCGCGAGGTGGTCGTAGAACTCGTCGGCGGTGTCGGCGCTCAGCTCCTGGTCGATCCCGAACACCTCCGCGAAGGTGTGGTCGAGCCACAGCTTCGAGGGGGTGCCGCGGAAGAGGAAGTAGTGCTCGGCGAAGCGCCGCCAGATCGCGCGCCCGTCCGCTTCGGAGGGCCCGCCGGCGGCGGAGGGGACGCCGAGCTCGTCGGGGCGCACGCCCTGGGAGTACAGCATCCGGGTCAGGTAGTGGTCGGGGACGACGAACAGGCGCGCCGGGTCGGGGAACGGCCGGTTCTCCGCGAGCAGGCGCGGGTCGACGTGCCCGTGGGGGCTCACCAGCGGCAGGTCGGCGGTGCTCCGGTGGAGCTCGCGGGCGATCGCGCGGGTGCGCTCGTCGGCCGGGAAGAGGCGGTCGGGATGCAGCGGCACTTATTTCTCCAGGTTGAACAGGTCCGAGACGGCAACCGATTGCCCAGTGCGGATCGAGGCGTTGGACGCCAGGCCCGCGGCCAGCGCGTTCACGCCGTCCCGGGCGCTCGCGGAGCGGTCGTGGGGGTCGGTGTCGCCGTCGAGGAGGACGCCGAGCATGCGGGCGTCGCCGCCGCCGTGGCCGGCGCGGTGGTACTCGCCGAGGTCGATGCGGGTGGGCTTGGTCCAGAAGGGGTGGAGGGTGAGCTCGTAGCGGCCCTCCTCGGCCGCGGCGTGGGTGCCGTGGACGCTGGCGCCGTTGGGGCCCTTGAGGGCGGGGTTGACGTGGTCGTTCTCGACGACGAGGAGTTCGAGGCGGCCCTGGGTGCCGTTGAAGTGCACCCGGTAGCCCTCCCAGGGCGAGTAGGCGGTGAGCCGGTAGGAGAGCGTGACGCCGGAGTCGTAGTCCACGAGGGCCATCATGTCGTCGTAGATGGTGACGCCGGGGGCGAACACGCTCTGGTCGCGGACGTAGCCGTCGGCGTCCTCGGCGTCGAGGTAGAGGGCCTTGAGGGTCGGGTTCTCCTCCAGGTGGAGCGCGAACGGGTCGTCGGAGGCGAGGGAGGAGCCGTGGACGCGCTCGTAGCCGCGGTCGTGGCCGTTGGCCTTGCCGTTCTCGCCGTAGAAGGCGAGCTTCCCTTTCGCGAAGGCGCGCACGGGGGCGGCGTCGAGCCACCAGTTGACGAGGTCGAAGTGGTGGCCGGACTTGTGGACGAGGAGTCCGCCGGAGTTGGCCTCCTCGCGGTGCCAGCGGCGGAAGTAGTCGGCGCCGTGGCGGGTGTCGAGGAGCCAGTCGAAGCCCACGGAGGTGATCTCGCCGACGGCGCCGTCGCGGAGGAGTTCGGCGACCTTCTCGTGGAGGGGGTTGTACCGGTAGTTGAAGGTGACGGTGACCTTGCCGGCGGACTCGCGCTCGGCGGCGAGGATCGCGGCGGCGTGCTCGGCGGTGGTCGTCAGGGGCTTCTCCGAGATGACGTCCTTGCCGGCGGCGAGCGCGGCGAGGATGTACTCGTGGTGGGTGGCGTCGACCGAGGTGACGATGACGGTGTCGGGGTCGGTCTCGGTCAGGAGGCGCTCGAAGGCGGCGGCGTCGTACGCGGCCGGGGAGGGGAGCCCGGCGGCCTGGACGGCGGCGGCGTGGTGGGCGATCCGCTTGGGGTTGGGGTCGGCCAGCGCGACGAGCGCGGCCCGGTCACCCCGCTCGGTGATCGCGTCGACGTACATCGTGGCGCGCGATCCGGTCCCGACGATGGCATAGCGATGGGGCGTGCCTGACATGTGACTCCTTCGTCTGCGAGGTTCTGGTAAACGCTATCTGAGAACCTCGCGGCAGGCAAGGCCAGGGCGCGCCGGCGCCGCGGGCGCGCCCTGGCCCGCTACTTCGGCGTCGCTGTCGTGAAGGGCGGCTTGACGACCCGCACGGGGAGGCGCCTGCCGCGCACGTCGAGTTCGAGCTCGGCGCCGGGCTTGTAGGCGGCGTCGAGGAGGGCGAGCGCGACGCCCTTCTTCAGGGTCGGCGCGTGGGTGCCGGAGGTGGTCTCGCCGACTTCGCGCTCGCCGTCGAGGACGGTCATGTGGGCGCGCGGGACGCCCTTGCCGGTGGCCTCCAGGCCCCACAGGCGGCGCCTGGGCCCGGCGGCCTTCTCGGCGTCGAGGGCGGCCTTGCCCCAGTATTCGGGCTTGTCCCAGCCGATCGCCCAGTTCAGGCGGGCCTGCACGGGGGTGATGTCGAGGCTGAGGTCCTGGCCGTGGAGCGGGTAGCCCATCTCGAGGCGGAGGGTGTCGCGGGCGCCGAGCCCGCACGGGGCGGCGCCGGCCACGAGCATCGCGTCCCACAGGTCCCCCGCGGCCTCGTTCGGGATGACGAGCTCGTAACCGGTCTCGCCGGTGTAGCCGGAGCGGCAGACGATGACGTCGGCGTGGTCGACGAGGTGCTCGCGGAAGCTCATGTAGTCGTGCTCGTGCGGCAGGCCCAGGTACTCGAGGATGCGCGGCGACTCGGGGCCCTGGACGGCGATCACGGCGAAGGAGTGGTGGACGTCGCGGACCTCGACGCCGTCCGGGGCGGCGGCGGTGAGGCGGCGGGCGACCTCGGCGGTGTTGGCGGCGTTCGGGATCAGGAAGACCTGGTCGTCGCCGAAGCGGTAGGCGATGAGGTCGTCGACGACGCCGCCGGACTCGTCGAGGCACAGCGTGTACTGGGCGCCGCCGGGCCCGATCCGGTCGAGGTCGTTGGCGAGGCAGCGGTTGACGAACGCGGCCGCGCCCTCGCCGGTGACCCAGACCTTGCCGAGGTGGGAGACGTCGAAGACGCCGACGCGGGTGCGCACCGCCTGGTGCTCGGCGAGCACGCCGCTCGAGTACTGGAGCGGCATATCCCAGCCGGCGAACTCGGCGAACTTGGCGCCGTGGGCGATGTGGCGGGAGTGCAGCGGTGAGGTGAGCAGCGACGGTTCGGACATGGGACAGAGCCTATCGTGCGCGTCCCAGTGGCTAGGATCGGAGCATTTGGTCCCCGAAACAGCTAAGGAACGATCGTGACTGATCTGCTGAGCGCCTCCGGCGACGCCGCGGCCGCGGACGTCGAGGTCCTCGTCGTCGGCGTCTTCTCCGGGGAGGACGCGCCCGTGCTCCCCGAGAGCCTCGCGGGCGTCGACGCCGGGTTCGGCGGGCGGCTCGCCACGCAGCTGGCAGCCCTCGGCAACACCGGCGGCGCCTCCTCCCTCACCCGCCTGCCCGCGCCCGACGGCGTCGCCGCCTCCCTCGTGTACGCCGTCGGCCTCGGCGACGCGGACGACCTCGACGACGAGACCCTGCGCCGCGCGGCCGGGACCGCGGTGCGCGCCGCGTTCGGCAAGGCTACGGTCGCGATCGCGTTCGAGGGCGACCCGGAGGCGACCGCGACCGGCGCGATCCTCGGGGCGTACAAGTTCGAGGGCTTCAAGACCGAGGGCGGCGGCGACGCGGCCCCCGGGTCGATCGCGGTCTACGGCGCCTCCGAGGACGCGATCGTGCGCGCCCTGGTCGTCGGCGAGAGCGTCGCCCTCGTCAAGGACTGGGTGTCGGCGCCCGCGAACCTGCTGCGCCCGCCGACGTTCGCGATCGAGATCGAGCAGGCGGCCGCCGCGGCGGGCCTGGAGGTCGAGATCCTCGACGCCGAGGCGCTCTCGGCCGGCGGCTACGGCGGCGTCCTCGCCGTCGGCGGCGGCTCCTCCGCCGAGCCGCGCCTGGTGCGGCTCTCCTACCGGCCCGAGGGCGCGCGCAAGCACATCGCGCTCGTCGGCAAGGGCATCACGTTCGATTCCGGCGGCTACTCGATCAAGCCCGCCGCGGGCATGTGGGAGATGAAGTTCGACATGGCCGGGGCCGCGGCCGTCGTCGGCGCGACCATCGCCGCCGCGAAGCTCGGCCTGGCCGTGAACGTCACCTGCACGGTGGCGCTGGCCGAGAACCTCGTGTCGGGCACCGCCTACCGGCCCTCCGACGTGCTCACCATCCGCAACGGCATGACCGTCGAGATCCTCAACACCGACGCCGAGGGCCGCCTGGTGCTCGCCGACGCGCTCTCGCGCGCTGTCGAGGACGAGCCCGACGCGGTCTACGACGTCGCGACCCTCACCGGCGGGCAGCTCATCGCGCTCGGCCGGCGCACCATGGGCCTCATGGGCACCGACTCCGAGACCGAGCGGCTCCGCCGCATCGGCGAGGAGACCGGCGAGCACGGCTGGCCGATGCCGTTCCCCGAGGACCTCGTCAAGCTCATGGAGTCCTCGATCGCGGACGTGTCGCAGTGCGCGGCCGGCCTCAAGCGCGACGGCCACATGATCCAGGGCGGGATCTTCCTGTCGAAGTTCGTGCCCGAGGAGATCCCGTGGGCGCACCTCGACATCGCGGGACCCGCGGACTCGGACTCGGCGCACGGCTACACCGCGAAGGGCGCGACGGCGGTGCCGGTGCGCACCCTCCTGGCGCTCCTGGAGGAGCACGCCGGCTAGGAGGCGGCGCGCTCACCGCCAGGTGGCGGGACGGTGCGCGGAAATTTACAGTGCACTGACATGAACAGTGCGCATGAATGCGCGGCTGATGCGCACGAGCGGCCGGTCCGGGAGGGCCGGCCGCTCGCGTCACCGGCGGCGCCGCCGCTCGAGCCCTTCCCGGGACGCTGCGCCCTGCGGCACCGCGTGCCGGTGCGCGCGTCACTGGCGGCGCTGCCGCTCCAGCTTCTTGCGGGCGTCGAAGTCGCGCTTGCGCTGGGGGTAGCCGACCTTCGCGACCTCGTATACGGGGATGTTGTGCTTGCGCCCCAAGGCGAAGGCGCCGGCGGGGCCGTCGACGCGGCGGCGCGTCCACTCGCCGTCGAAGGCGATGAGCATGACCGTGGTCTCGGTGACGGTGGTCTTGGGCTCGACGTACGCCTCGACGCCGGTGCGCGTGTTGATGAACTCGACCAGGTGGCGCAGGTCGCCGTTGTCGGAGGCGCGGTCCAGCGTCCCGTCGCCCTGCTTCTTCTTCCGCCGTCCGAACCAGCCCACAGCCGCTCCTCACGCACCCGCACGATGTCGACTTTCAAGCGTACACACGCGCTATGACGCCTGTGTCCAGCCGCACACGAACATGACTTTCCGAAGCACCCAGCAAGCGGTTGAATGGTGTTGCACACTCCAAGCACCGGGTCTGGGCGACCACGAGATGCGCCCGGTGGAAGGATGGGCAGCGAACCTAAGCATCCGTTAAGTGGCAAGTGGGGAGAGCAATGAGCGACCCGAACGCAGGATACGACGTAGTAATCCTGGGCGGCGGCAGCGGCGGCTACGCGGCGGCCTTCCGCTCGGCTGAGCTGGGGCTGAAAGTCGCCCTCATCGAGAAGGACAAGGTCGGCGGCACCTGCCTGCACCGCGGCTGCATCCCCACCAAGGCCCTCCTCCACGCCGGCGAGGTCGCCGACACCGCCCGCGAGTCCGAGCAGTTCGGCATCCTGGCCGAGTTCAAGGGCGTCGACATGCCGGCGGTCAAGAAGTACAAGGACGACGTCGTCTCCAAGCTGTACAAGGGCCTCCAGGGCCTGGTCAAGGCCCACAAGGTCGACTTCATCCAGGGCACCGGCAAGCTCGTCGGCCCGAACGCCGTGCAGGTCGACGACGGCCAGACCGTCACCGGCAAGCACGTCGTCCTCGCCACCGGCTCGTACTCCAAGACCCTCCCGGGCCTGGACATCGACGGCGAGAAGGTCATCACCTCCGAGCACGCCCTCGAGCTGACCGAGCTGCCGAACAAGGCCATCGTCATCGGCGGCGGCGTCATCGGCGTCGAGTTCGCCTCCGCCTGGAAGTCCCTGGGCGTCGAGGTCGAGATCATCGAGGGCCTCCCCCGCCTCATCGCCGCCGAGGACGCCGACTCCTCCAAGCAGCTCGAGCGCGCGTTCCGCAAGCGCGGCATCAAGTTCCACACCGGCAAGTTCTTCGAGAAGGTGGAGAAGACCGCCTCCGGCGTCCAGGTCACGATCCAGGGCGGCACCGTCGTCGAGGGCGACCTCGTGCTCGTGGCCGTCGGCCGCGGCCCGGTCACCGCGAACCTCGGCTACGAGGAGCAGGGCATCACCCTCGACCGCGGCTTCGTCCCGGTGAACGAGCACCTCCAGACCAGCGTCCCCGGCGTCTACGCCGTCGGCGACATCGTCCCCGGCATCCAGCTCGCGCACCGCGGCTTCCTCCAGGGCATCTTCGTCGCCGAGCACATCGCGGGCCTGAACCCGGCCCCGATCGACGAGACCGGCATCCCGCGCGTCACCTTCACCGAGCCCGAGGTGGCCTCCATGGGCCTCAACGAGGACAAGGCGAAGGAGAAGTACGGGGCCGACAAGATCAAGTCGGTCAACTACAACCTTGCGGGCAACGGCAAGTCGAACATCCTCAAGACCCAGGGCTTCGTCAAGCTCGTGGCGGTCGAGGACGGCCCGATCGTCGGCGTCCACATGGTCGGCGCGCGCATCTCCGAGCAGATCGGCGAAGCGGAGCTGATCTACAACTGGGAGGCGTACGCGAACGACGTCGCCCAGCTGATCCACATGCACCCCACCCAGAACGAGGCGATCGGCGAAGCGGCGATGCTGCTGGCCGGCAAGCCGCTGCACGCGCACGACTAATCCACAACCGCAGGAGTTGAACGAACGATGCCGACATCGGTAACGATGCCCGCTCTCGGTGAGTCGGTCACCGAGGGCACTGTCACCCAGTGGCTCAAGAAGGAAGGCGACACCGTCGAGGTCGACGAGCCGCTCCTGGAGGTCTCGACCGACAAGGTCGACACCGAGGTTCCTTCGCCGGTTGCCGGTGTGCTGCTCAAGATCGTGGTCCCCGAGGACACTGACGTCGAGGTCGGCGGCGAGCTCGCGATCATCGGCGACCCGTCCGAGGCCACCGGGGACGCCCCGGCCGCGCCGGCCCCCGCGCCCGCGCAGGAGCCGCTGCCCGAGCCCGAGGCCCCCAAGGCCGAGGCCGCTCCGGCTCCGGCCCCCGCCGCCGAGGCCCCCGCGGCCCCGGCCGCCGGCGCCGCGTCCGGCACCGAGGTGCTGCTGCCCGAGCTGGGCGAGTCCGTCACCGAGGGCACCGTGACCACTTGGCTCAAGGCCGTCGGCGACACCGTCGAGGTCGACGAGCCGCTGCTGGAGATCTCCACCGACAAGGTCGACACCGAGATCCCGTCCCCGGCCGCCGGCACCCTGCTGGAGATCCGCGTCGCCGAGGACGAGACCACCGAGGTCGGCTCGGTGCTGGCGATCATCGGCACCGGCGACGCCGCCCCGGCCCCCGCGGCCCCGGCTCCCGAGCCGACGCCCGCGGTGCAGTCCGAGCCGGAGCCCGCTCCGGCCCCGGCGCAGGCCGAGTCCACGCCGACCGCGCCGGCCCCGGCCGCCCCCGAGGTCGCCGAGGCCCCGGTCACGGCTCCGGCCCAGTCGGCACCCGCCGCGGCCCCGGCCGCGTCGAAGCCGTCCGGCTCCTATGTGACGCCGCTGGTGCGCAAGCTCGCCGCCGACAACGGGGTCGACCTCTCGTCGGTCTCCGGCTCCGGGGTGGGCGGGCGCATCCGCAAGGAGGACGTCCAGGCCGTCATCGACGCCAAGAAGTCCGAGGCCCCGGCTCCGGCCGCCGCTCCCGCGGCCCCGGCCGCCCCGGCCAAGGTCGAGGTCAGCCCGCTGCGCGGCCGCACCGAGAAGATGTCGCGCCTGCGCCAGTCCGCGGCCAAGGCCCTGCTCTCCTCGATGCAGACCACGGCCCAGCTCACCACGGTGCGCGAAGTGGACGTCACCAAGGTGGCGAAGCTCCGCGCGGCCAAGAAGGACGAGTTCCTCGCCCGCCACGGCGTCAAGCTCTCGTTCCTGCCGTTCTTCTCGATCGCCGCGATCGAGGCGCTCAAGCAGTACCCGGTCATCAACGCCTCCATGAACATGGAGGAGAAGACGATCACGTACCCGGACACCGAGAACGTCGGCTTCGCGGTGGACACGCCGAAGGGCCTCATCGTCCCGGTCGTCAAGGACGCCGGCGACCTCAACATCCCTGGCTTGGCCAAGCGGATCGCCGAGATCGCCAAGAAGGCCCGCGACGGCGGCCTCGCGCCCGACGACCTGTTCGGCGCCACCTTCACCATCACCAACACCGGCTCGGTCGGCGCGCTGTTCGACACGCCGATCGTCCCGCTCGGACAGTCGGCGATCCTCGGCACCGCCGCGATCGTCAAGCGCCCCCGCGTGATCAACGACCCCGAGCTGGGCGAGGTCATCGCGGTGCGCTCGGTCATGCACCTGACGCTGAGCTACGACCACCGCCTCATCGACGGCGCCGACGCGGCCCGCTACCTCGAAGCGGTCACCACGCGCATCGAAGAGGGCAACTTCGAGCACCAGCTCGGCCTGTAACGGGCGAGTCTCCGAAAGGGGCGCGGCGGGACCACTCCCGCCGCGCCCCTTCGCGTTGCGCCGGACGCCGCTGCGTGCATACACAGGTTTCCTCCACAAGTCGCGGCGCCTACCCGTAACCCCGAACTCGTGTCTTCGTTGTTCCTACAACCCACCTTTTGTGACCCCACGCGGAAGTTAGGAAGCTCGAATGTCGATCGAGTACAACGAACTCCTCGCCATGCTGATGGAGACCCGCCCCGAATTCGCCACAGAGCTCTACAACTTCACCGACGGCCCCGACCTCCCCGAGTACGACAGCATCACCGTCAGCCGCAGGACCCTCACCCTGCCCGAGCAGCCCGGCCGCCTCCGCGTCTGCGTCGCGGCGGCCTACGCCAAGGGCGGCGAGCGCGTCATCGCCCTCCTCTTCGACGCGGTCCTCGCCCCCGACCCCGTCCAGGCGCAGTCCTGGCTCCAGTTCATGACCGACGCGCAGCGGACCCTCAGCTGCATGGTGGCCTTCGTGGTCCTGTGCCGCGACGCCAAGACCGCCCGCTGGGCCCTCACCTACAGCGAAGTCGGCGACATCGGCTGCTATGTGCTCCCCGTGGTCATTCCATCCTTGCTCGCGAGCGCCTAGAATAGACCCGGCCCTCGCTGCCGCCCCCACCACGGCTGCGAGGGCCGCTTCTTGCCCAGAGGCCCGCTGACCCCTTGGGCCCCTGGGAACTCGGCTCCGTGGCGGCCTGAACGCCTCGCGTCTCCGAGCCGTGTCGACTCCGGAGCCTCGTCGATTGCTCGGGGTCCTGTCGGTCGTCCGGGGCACACTGGGAATCGGGGGCGGCTCCGACTGTCCGATTTGCCGGGAACCGCCGTTCACATTCGTCGTAAACGGCTTGCACCCCCGCCCCCGCTCGCCGACACTCTCCTCATGTCCCGATTCGGCGAGACCGTCCCCTACGACGCCACCGCGATCCGCACCGGCTGGGATTCCCTGCCGGAGCCGGTGCGCGCCACCATCATCAAGGAGCTCGGCGGCGCGCCCGCCGAGATCCGCATGGCCGGCGGCGGTTTCAGCGGCGGCTTCGCCGCCCGCGTCCGCTCCGAATCGGGCGCCGAACTCTTCGTCAAGGCGGCGGGCGCGGACCGCTCGTGGGCCCTTGCGGCCTACCGCCAGGAGGCCCGCGTCAACCGCGCCCTGCCCGCCGGCGTCCCGGCGCCCCGCCTCGAGTTCGCGGCCGACTTCGACGACTGGACGGTCCTCGGCTTCGAAGCCCTCCCCGGCCGCGCCCCGACCCTCCCGATGTCCCCGCGCGACCTCGACCTCATGCTCGACGCCTGGGCCCAGGCCGCCGCCGCGCTCACCCCCGCGCCGCAGGCGCTGCTCGACCTCGGCGTCGAGGCCCGCCCGATCGACGACAACCTGCGCCAGTTCACCGGTGTCGCGACGGGACGCAAGGAGCCGTTCTTCGTCCCCGCGGCGCTGGAAGGCCGGCTCGAGGAGCTCGCGGCGCTGGAGGCCGGCATCGACGCGGCGATGGAGTCCGACGCGGTGATGCACTTCGACCTGCGCCCGGACAACATGGTCCTCGGCGCGGACCGGGCGTGGGTGTGCGACTGGAACTGGGTCCAGGTGCACTCCCCCTGGTTCGACACCGCGTGCTTCCTGATCGCGGCGCACGGCGACGGGCACGATGCGGACGCGCTCTTCTGGAAGCACCCCACCGCGGCCGGCGTGACCCCCGACGAGCTCGACACCGCGCTCGCGTCGATCACCGGCTACTACCTCGGCGAGTCCGCGGGCGACCTCATCCCCGACGTCTCGCCGTACATCCGCAAGCACCAGCGCTGGAGCGGCCTGGCCGCCGCCGACTGGCTCGCGCGACGCCGCGGCTGGTCATGACCCGGTTCGGCACGCCGCCGCCGCTCGACGCCACCGCGGTCCGACCGGACTACGCGGACCTGCCGGACCCGGTGCGGCGGCTCATCGCCCGCGAGCTGGGCGGCGAGCCCGACGCGGTGCGGATCGCGGGCGGCGGCTACACGCGCGGCTTCGCCGCCCGCCTCCGATCCGGTTCGGGCCCTGAGCGGTTCGTCAAGGCCGCGGGACCGGAGACGCCCCTGGTCCGGGACATGTACCGCCAGGAGGCGCGGATCGCGGCGGCCCTGCCTCCGGAGCTTCCGGCGCCGCGGCTGCTGTTCGCCGACGAGGCGGCCGGCTGGTCGGTGGCCGGATTCGAAGCGGTGCAAGGCAACCCGGTGACACTTCCGATACGTCCAACCACCGTGACCACATTGCTGACCACCTGGGCGGAGGCCGCCGAGGCGCTCGATCCCCCACCTGAAGCCCTGGTCGCGGCGGGCATCCGGTCGCAGCCGCCCGGGGGCATGAAGGAGTTCACGGCGGTCGCCGCGGGCGAGGAGCCGCCGTTCGCGCTGCCGCCGCGGCTGCACGGGCGGATCGACGAGCTCGCCGCGCTCGAAGCGCCGATCGACGCCGTGCTCAGGACCGACCGCGTCTCGCACGCCGACCTTCGCGTCGACAACTTCGTCTGCGGCGCGGACCGGGCCTGGATCTGCGACTGGGCCGAGCCCGCGTACCTGCCGCCCTGGATCGACACGGTCGTCCTCCTCCTGGCCGCCCACGCCGACGGGCACGACGCCGACGCGCTCTTCTGGGGCCACCCCACGGCTGCGGGAGTCTCGGGCGAGGAGCTCGACACCGCGCTGACCGCCGTGACCGGCGGCCTGCTCCGCGGGTGGGACGAGCGGCCCGAAAACCTCATCTCCGCCGCGATCGACGACCTGATGCGCTGGTCGGGCCTGGCCGCCGCCGACTGGCTGGCCGACCGGCGGCACTGGTGACCGGATATTGGAATCCTCCTCCCACTTATTGGTATCGAGCGGCTAGTCTCGTGGCCATGGCACAAGAGACGGCGAAGTACATCCACGGCCACCACGAATCGGTCCTGCGCTCGCACAGCTGGCGGACCGCCGAGAACTCGGCGGCGTACCTGCTCCCGTACCTCAAGACCGACCACGCGATCCTCGACATCGGCTGCGGCCCCGGCACCATCACCGCCGACTTCGCCGAGATCGCCCACGACGGGCAGGTGACCGGAGTGGACTTCGCCGCCGGCGTCCTGACCCAGGCGGAGGCCGCGGCCGCCGAGCGCGGCCTGCACAACACCGCCTTCGAGCAGGCCGACGTCCACCGGCTCCGCTTCGAGGACGACTCCTTCGACATCGTCCACGCCCATCAGGTGCTCCAGCACGTGGGCGACCCGGTCCAGGCGCTGCGCGAGATGCGCCGCGTCGCCAAGCCCGGCGGCCTGATCGCGGTGCGCGACAGCGACTACGCGGCCTTCACCTGGTTCCCCGAGACCAAGGGCCTGACCGACTGGCTCAACCTCTACGAGCGCGTCGCCCGCGCCGGCGGCGGCGAACCCGACGCCGGCCGCCGCCTCAAGTCCTGGGCCCTCCAGGCCGGCTTCCCCGAGCCCGCCATCGAGGCGACCTCCTCCACCTGGACCTTCTCCGACGAGGCCGACCGCACCTGGTGGGGCGACCTGTGGGCCGACCGCAGCCTCCACTCCGACTTCGCCACCCAGGCCCTCGCCGGCGACCACGCCACTCCTGAACAGCTCCAAGCGATCTCAGCGGCCTGGAAGTCCTGGGGCCAGGACGCGGCCTCCTGGCTGATGATCCCCCACGGCGAAATCCTCTGCCGA
This sequence comes from Glycomyces terrestris, assembly GCF_003933745.1. GTDB lineage: Bacteria > Actinomycetota > Actinomycetes > Mycobacteriales > Micromonosporaceae > Glycomyces > Glycomyces terrestris. The sequence continues at coordinate 1,074,971 of NZ_RSEB01000001.1, forward strand.
GCCTGACCAAGGCGCGGGGCCGACGAGCGAAAGCCCGTCGGCCCCGATATGACTCAGCTCACTCCCACCGAGAAACTGTCGGTGGCGACCTATAACCTCAGAGTCACAACAGCATCCGACAACAGCACACTAGGAGGCACCAATGCCACTTCCCGAACTTGAGGACCTCGCCGACGCCATCACGGCCCTCGCCGGAGCCCGCAACCGCGTCCCGCTCCCCACCCTCCTCCGCGAGACCGCCCTCAACGTCCTCATCCTCTCCCGCATCGCCTCCAACCGCCTCCCCGACGACCTCCGCAAGGACGACATCGAATCCGCGGCCGACCACCTCGTCACCCAACTCCGCCACGCCGCCTGGGAACTCCCACCCCCCGCCACCCCTCGAATCCCCCTCCCCCCCAGACCCCGCCCCACCCCCGCCCGGCCCCTCTGCCGGCGCCACCTGATCAAGCCCACTTGACCGCCCGACCTCAAGAAAATGGCGCGGGATGACAACCAGTCATCCCGCGCCAACGACTCCGCAAGCCGCGCAAGGAGTTCAGCCGCTTCGACCGCCGCTCTTGCGAGGTTCGACGAGCAGGACCCTCAAGGACGGGGCCTAGGCGCTGGGCACCGGGCGAGCGATATCCCGCTTGGTAACCTTGGCGACAAGTTCGAGAAGGATGGCCAGTCGCTCGTCCAAGAACTTCTCGTAGTCGTCGTTGAAGATGCCGCTGTCCGTCCCGGCGTGAATCGCATGAGATTCGAGAATCGATTCCATGCGATCCCGCCCGAGGTTCTCCGAAATCTCTCCGAGATAGACGCTGGGTGCCTTGTTGCTGATGATGCGATTGGTCTTGCCGTCGATGAGCGTCCGATTGAGGATCAGCTCCGAGCTTTCCTTCGACCCGACTTTGGCGAGATAAGCCTTCGGGAAAATGTGGTGTGATTCCACCTCTGTTGCGGAGATTCGGAATTGGGTCAGGGGGTTGCCCTTGTGGAAATCCTCGGCCCGGCTTTGGACGAGCAAGCACATGACTCCCGCGTGCAGGGCCTTCCGGCGAATCCCAGCGGATCGCAGCGTCTCAGCCATCAGCGGCAGCTTGTCAACGGCTTCCGGCGCGTCGCCGACGCCGGAGATGACCCATGATTTGAGCAGCGAGTAGTCCGCGCCGATCTGGCTGTTCGCACCTTGATCGTAGTTGGTGGTGAACACACTGCACCAGAAGAACTGCTGGAGCCGCTCTCTCGCTTCCGCCTGGTCGAACGCGTCGAGCTTCTCGATTTCCGGCCACACGGCCGCCATGGGGATGATCAACGTGCCGTAAGGCAACAGCCTCGGGGATATCAGGCCACAGTCGGACTGCAGCATGTCGATGACGTGTTGGATTCCGCTGACGACCTCATCCCAGTGTCCGCGAATGTCGTCGGCGGTGAGCTTGTTGAGCACGTCGGCCCGCTGCGCGGAGCCGTGCACTCGCACGCAGACCGCCTGCAGGATGTTGTACGGATCGATCTTGAAATCAGAGAGATTCGGGCACCGTTCCTGCGCGTCGATCCAGTATTCTCGCAGGTTGACGTGGTGCGGAAAGTACTTCGCGGTGAGAAGCTCGAAGGGGCCCAGGGGTTTCCCCGTGCGGTTCAGCGTTTCGAAGATAGTGCAGACGGCCTCCATGGGGGTGCTGTCCGGAAGCGTCAAGACCGGAAGCCCGTACGACCGCAGGGGGACGATGTACTTGTCCCGCATCCTGCGGTACAGGGACTTCAGGTACTTGTGACTGACGAACCCCGGCTCTTCTCGTTGGCTTTCCACGTACTCGTCGAGCCAGTCGTCGAAGGCATCGACATCGGCGATGTGGAAGTGCGACGACTCAAGCTGGACCGTGCTCCTCTTCTGCTTTCGCGTGCTGCTGTTCGGCGCGGGCACCGAGATGATCGCCGTGTCGAAGTCGACCTTGTGGAACTCCAGGACCTCGTTCTCCTGGATGTCGACGAAAGCGTCGATCTTGAGGTAGAAGTGCTCATCGCCCGTGCCGGTCAGCGCTTGATACAGGGCGGTCAGTCTCTGCTGGCCGTCGAGGACCAGTTCAGCCGGGATGTTTCCCTGGAGGGGAGGCGCCCCGCCGAAGTTCCTGCTGGCGATGCGCTCGACCCCGCCCTGCTTCCAGAACAGCAGGGTGCCGACGGGGAACTTCGAGATGATGGACCGAATCAGCTCCTCCGTCCGCGCGGCGTCCCAGACGAAGTCCCTCTGGAAATCGGGGAGCGCGATCTCTCCACTGCGAATTCGGGTGACCAGGTTCGAAAGCTGCCGCGGCACAGTCTCGAAGATCGGATCCGATTCGTACGCACTTACCATGGTTCGCGGGCTCGTCTCTCGTCGAAGGGATGAGGAAGCTTGCGGCGCTTGAAGATGAAAAATCCTATCGTATTTGTGATGCTCGATGGGTCTGCCGACGTCAGGAGGCGAACGCACTTCGTTGACTGCCGGTTCCATGCCTGGTATATCTGCGCTACGCGTCAGTAGCGTTCCAGGAGGGTGGTCGGGCGATGGGGAGTGATGTCGTTGTCGTCGGGGGTGGGTTGGCTGGGTTGGTGGCCGCCTCTGAGTTGGTGCGGTTGGGGAAGACGGTCACCGTCGTCGATCAGGAGGGGTCGCAGTCGCTTGGGGGGCAGGCGTTCTGGTCGTTCGGGGGGTTGTTCCTGGTGGACTCGCCGGAGCAGCGGTTCATGGGGATCAAGGACTCGCGCGAGCTGGCGTGGCAGGACTGGCTCGGGACGGCGGCGTTCGACCGGCCCGAGGACGCGTGGCCCCGGAAGTGGGCGGAGGCGTACGTCGACTTCGCGGCCGGTGAGAAGCGGGCCTGGCTGCACGCGATGGGGGTGCGGTTCTTCCCGGTGGTCGGGTGGGCCGAGCGGGGCGGGTACACCGCCCAGGGGCATGGGAACTCGGTGCCGCGCTTCCACATCACGTGGGGGACGGGGCCCGGGGTCATCGCCCCGTTCGTGGAGCGCGTCCGCCAGGCGGTGAAGGACGGGCGGGTTCAGCTCAAGTTCCGGCACCGGGTGGACCGGCTGGTCGTCACGGACGGCGCCGTGACCGGGGTTTCGGGGACGCTGCTCGCGCCCGACGAGTCCGCGCGCGGCGCCTCCACCACGAGGGAGGCGCTCGGGGAGTTCGAGCTCGAGGCCGGTGCGGTCGTGGTCGCGTCGGGTGGGATCGGGGGGAACTTCGACCTGGTGCGGCAGCACTGGCCGAAGCGGCTCGGGGCGGCCCCGAAGCGGCTCATCTCGGGGGTGCCGGCGCACGTGGACGGGCGGATGCTCGGGATCGCGGAGGAGGCCGGGGCGGAGCTGATCAACCGGGACCGCATGTGGCACTACACCGAGGGCATCGAGAACTGGGACCCGATCTGGCCGCACCACGGCATCCGGATCCTGCCCGGGCCGTCGTCGCTGTGGCTGGACGCCACCGGGAGGCGGCTGCCCGCGCCCTACTTCCCCGGGTTCGACACGCTCGGGACGCTGGAGCACATCGCGACCACCGGGTACGAGTACACCTGGTTCGTCCTGACGCAGAAGATCCTCGAGAAGGAGTTCGCGCTCTCGGGCTCGGAGCAGAACCCGGACCTGACGGGGAAGAACGTCAAGCTGCTGCTCAAGCGGGTCCTGCCGGGCGCGCCGGGGCCGGTGGAGGCGTTCAAGAAGCACGGGGCGGACTTCGCGGTGGCCGCGACGCTCCCCGAGCTGGTGGCGAAGATGAACTCGATCAGCGGGGACAACCTGCTGGAGTACGAGACGGTGCGGGCCGCCGTCGAGGCGCGGGACGCCGAGATGGGAAACAAGTTCACCAAGGACCTCCAGGTGACGGCCCTGCGCGGGGCGCGGAACTACCGGGGCGACAAGCTCATCCGGGTCGCGTCGCCGCACCGCATCCTCGATCCGAAGGCCGGGCCGCTCATCGGGGTGCGGCTGAACATCCTGACGCGCAAGACCCTCGGCGGGCTGCACACCGACCTCGACGGGCGGGTGCTCAAGGCCGACGGGGAGCCGCTGCCGGGGCTGTTCGCCGCGGGCGAGGCCGCCGGGTTCGGCGGGGGCGGGATGCACGGGTACCGCTCCCTCGAAGGGACGTTCCTGGGCGGATGCCTGTTCTCGGGACGCCAGGCCGCAAGGGGCGTGGTGAAATAGGTCACGGCTGGTCGGAGTCGTGGTCGGCGGTGCTGTCCGGAATGTCGCGGCATAGGGCGGTACCAGGCGCACTTGAACGGATGCGGGGTCGCATGGGCGGTCTAAGGTGGGCGATAAGCGGCGTTCCTCACCCGCGAAACCGAGCACTCCTCGCCTACCGGGCGTGGTCCGCTAACATCCAAGGTTCTGCGGGTGCCGGCCGGACCCACCACCCTTCGGCAGCGCTCGCCGAAGCCGACTCGGGCCGTGCGCCGAGGACCGGCACCTCACAACTCGTGGATGGTTGAGCATGAGCGACGTTTACCGCCCCTCCTCGGGCCACTCGGCCGGACCTCCCGGATCTCCTCCAGGGCCTCCGGCGGGACCGCGGCCCGGCTTCCAGGCGAGCCCTCCGGGCGCGCCCCGCGGGCTCCCGCCGGGACCGCCTCCCGGCCGCGTCCCGCCGCCCCCGATGGGCCCGCCCGCCGGACCGCCGCCGCCTCCCGCGGGACCGCCGGCGCCGCCGGCCGGAGCGCCCGCCGGGCCGCCGCCGGGCGCCGCGACCGGCCGCGCCGGCGTCGGGCGCGCCTCCGTCGTGAGCGCGACCAGGCCCAAGCGCGGCCCGGGCACGCCGCCGCCGGGGGCCAAGAAGCGGAAGAAGAAGATCTCCGTGCGCCGCCGCCGCGTCTACGCGGCGCTCATCATGGTGTGCCTCATGCTCCTCGGCGCGGTCACCGTGGCCGGCTCCTGGTTCTTCGACAACGTGCCCGCCCCCAAGGACCTCAGATTCGGCGAGTCCACCTCGATCGCCTACTCCGACGGCACCGTGATCGCCGGGTACGGCGAGTACACGCGCAAGCTCGTCGACACCTACGACGAGCTGCCCGACCAGGTCGTCTGGTCCCTGCTCGCCCTCGAGGACAAGGACTTCTTCGAGCACGACGGCGTCGACTACAAGGGCACCATGCGCGCCCTGATCAACAACGTCACCGGCGGCGACACGCAGGGCGCGTCCACGATCAGCCAGCAGTACGCGGGCATGGTCATGGAGATCCGCGACGACATGTCGTACGGCCGCAAGGCCCGCGAGGCCGTCATGGCCATGAAGCTGGAGCAGCAGTACTCCAAGCAGGAGATCCTCCTCCACTACCTGAACCTCAACTTCTACGGCCGCGGCACCTACGGCATCGCCGCCGCGGCCCAGATCTGGTTCGGCGTCCCCGTCGAGGAGCTCACCTGGGGCCAGGCGATGACGCTCGTCATGCAGGTCAAGGCCGGCGACGGCTCCTTCGACCCGCGCCTGGTCGAGGAGGGCGACACCGCGCCCGCCGACCGGTGGACGCACGGCATGGAGTCCCTGCTGACGATGACCGAGGACCTCAGCGAGGACCAGCTCGCCCAGGTCCAGGCCGAACTCGACGCCGGGATGCCCGAGACCCTGGAGGCCCTCCAGAACCCGGGCACCTGGGGCCACGACACCCCCACGGGCTTCATCACCAACCCGACCGACGGCTACATCTGGGAGGAGCTCGAGAGCCGCTGGGGCCTGACGCAGAACGACTTCTACGGCCACGACGCCGGCACCGGCGGCTACACCGTCGAGCTCACCCTCGACCCGACCATCCAGCAGCTCGCGTGGGAGACCGCCAGCCGCGGCGACCTCGAGCGGATGACGAACGACGCGGGCGAGTTCATCGACGCCGAGGGCAACCCGGTCGCCGAGGAGTGGATGGCCGACGAGTACGTCAACGACGACGGCTTCTTCGAGTTCCAGAACACGAACGACAAGGCCGCCCTCGCCGACCAGAACCTGTCGATGGCCGACGCGGTGGTCGCCGTCGAGCCGGGCACCGGCCGGGTCCTCGGCTACTACGGCGGTGAGAACGGCCTCGGCGTCGACAAGGCCGGCATCGAGAACCCGCACCCGCCCTCGTCGACGTTCAAGATGATCACCGCCGCCACGGCGATCGAGAACGGCGCGTCGGTGGACTCGTGGTGGAACTCGGACTCGCCGCGCGAGTTCGAGACCATGGAGGGCATCGGCGACGGCACCGTCTCGAACGCCGGCCGCACCGAGAACACGGACCGGACGCTCACCGACTCGGTGCGCGACTCGCGCAACACGCCGATGTACGCGATCGCCGAGGAGTGGGGCGCCACCGCGATCCTCGAGAACGCCATCCAGATGGGTCTGCGGACCATGACCCAGAACGAGGACGGCGTCGCCGTCACGTACCGGTTCTACATCGAGGACGACGGCACCATCACCTACTCGCGGCACGGCGTGCGCGAGAACGCGGACGGCACCTTCGCCACGGACAGGGCCGGGAACGTCGACCCGCTGGCCCCGCTCGACGAGGTCAACGAGGACGGCTCGCCCGTGCGCACCCCGCTCGACCTGGAGTCGCCGAACTCGCCGTTCTACTACCACATCTCGTTCGGCCAGTACCCGACCTCGGTGAAGGACATGGCGACCGTGTACGCGACCATCGCGAACGACGGCGTCTACAACGAGACCCACTTCGTGGAGCGGGTCCTCGACCGCGACGGCGAGCCGGTCCCCGAGATCCGCCCGCTCGAGCAGACCGAGGCCCTGGACGCGAGCATCGCCCGCAACCTCCAGTGGGTCGGCTCCGAGATCGACGGCGACGGCGGCGCGATCAGCCACCCCTACACCGGCAAGACCGGCACCTGGGAGGCGACCGCCGAGGGCTACGAGGACGCCAACGCCCACACCTGGTACGTCGGCGCCATCAAGCAGCTGAGCATCGCCACCTGGGTGGGCAACGCGACCGCCGAGTCGGCGCCCCTGCTCAACAAGAACGGCGGCACCGACAACGTCTTCGGTGGCACCCTGAGCTACCCGGTGTGGAAGCAGTTCATGGAAGGGGTCATCGAGGCCAAGGAGTACGAGCAGGTGCCCTGGACCGAGGCCGAGCACATCGGCTCCGCCATCGTCGACGACATCGTCAACGAGGACGGCACCATCGACGCCGACAGCCCGTACTGCGCCACCCCGACCGGCGCGGCCGACTCCCGCTGCGGCCAGCCGCAGGGCGGCGGCGGAGGCGGCGGGAACGAGCATTGCACGCCGCTCATGGAGGCCCTCGGCCTGTGCACCCCGACCGGCGGCGGTGGCGGCGGCGGAGGGGGCGGCGGTGGCGGCGGCGGTGGCGGCGGCGGCCGCGACTGACACGCCTCGACACGACGCGCCTCGCCACGACATGCCTCGACACAACATGGCACGGGCCCGGCGGGATCACTCCCGCCGGGCCCGTTCCCGTTGCGCCGCTTGAGGGTCAGACGAAGGCGCGGCCCTCGCCGCGGTAGGTCGGGACCTCGTCGACGACCTCGCCGCGCTGCACGAGGTGGAGGGTGTTGACGCGCTCGGCCAGCTCGCCGGCCTTGGCGTGGCGCATCCAGACCCGGTCGCCGACGGCGAGGCCGTCGGCGGCGCGCCCGCGCAGCGGCGTCTGGACCTCGCCGGCGCCCTCGGTCGCGACGTAGCGCAGCCCGAGCGGGAACGTCGGCTTGGGGAGCCGGTCGCGGCCGGGCGCGCCCGAGGCGATCCAGCCGCCGCCGAGCGCGGTCACCATGCCGCGCTTGGGGCGCCGCACCACCGGCAGCGCGAAGAACGCGGCCGGGAGCGGCCGGATCGACCGGTAGCCGTCGAACAGCGCGGGCGAGTAGAGGCCGGAGCCGGCGGCGATCTCGGTGACGGAGGGGTCGGTGGCGGTGGAGACGACCGAGCCGGTGCCGCCGCCGTTGACGAACTCGAGGTCGGTGACGCGGCGGACGGCGGCGACGGCCTCGGCGCGGCGCTCGGCGAGCTCGGCCTTCGAGACGGTCTGCATGAGCCGCACGATCGGCGACTTCAGGGCCGCGGCGCTGTAGGCGTCCTGGACGCCCGCGATCTGGCCCTCGTAGCCCATGATCCCCACCAGGCGCACCCCCGGCCGCTTGTCGATCTCGTGGGCCATGTCGAGGGCCTGGTCGGGCGTGCGGACCGGGGACCTGAAGGCGCCCAGGTGGACGCGGCCGCCGAGGAGCTCCAGGGAGACGTCCAGTTCGAGGCACAGCCGCAGCGGCCGGGAGGGGTTCGGCTCGACGTGCCGGCTGAGGAAGTCGAGGTGCTCGACGGAGTCGACCATGAGGGTGATGCGGCGGGCGAGCTCGTCGTCGGCCGCCAGCGCGCGGAGCGCGTCGGTGTCGGCGGTCGGGTAGGCGACGACGACGTCGTCGAACTCCTCGGCGAGCCAGAGCGCCTCGGGGAGGGTGAACCCGAGGACGCCCTTGAAGCCGGGCTGGGCGAGGGCGCGGCGCATGAGGGCGCGGCAGCGCAGGGACTTGCTGGCGAGCCGGAGCGGTTTGCCGATCGCGTTGCGGCGCAGGATGGCCGCGTTGGTGTCGAAGGCGTCGAGGTCGACGGCGGCGAACGGCGGCTGGAGGCCGGCCGTGGCGCGGTCGAGGGCGCCGAAGCGCTGGTCCGCGCCCGCGGGCGCGGCGCTCCTCGGCGCACCCGTTACTCGCTGGATACCCATCCGACTTCCCTTCCGCAGCTCATCTGGGGTTAGATGAAAGCTACCGTGAAGTACGTCTCGTGTTCAACAGAGCCGTTGGAAGGAAACGTCCCCATGAGCACCCCTGTGGAGCATCCGGTCTGGCAGAACTGGTCGGGCACCGAGTCGGCCGAGCCGGTGCGGACCGTGCGGCCGGCGACCTGCGAGGAGCTGTCGGCGGCGGTGGCGGCGGCGGCCGGGGACGGGCTGCGGGTGAAGGCGGTGGGCGCGGGGCACTCGTTCAGCGGGATCGCGGTGCCGGACGGGGTGCGGGTCGACATGGGGGGCCTGGACCAGGTGGTGGCGGTGGACCCGAAGTCGGGGCTGGTGACCGTGGAGGCGGGGATGCCGCTGTGGCGGTTGAACCAGGTGCTGGACGCGCACGGGCTGGCGCTGGAGAACATGGGCGACATCGACCGGCAGACGATCTCGGGGGCGATCTCGACGGGGACGCACGGCACGGGCGACCGGTACCGGGGGTTCGCGTGGCAGGTCAAGGGCCTGAAGCTGGTGCTGGCGAGCGGTGAGGCCGTGCAGTGCACGGAGTTCGAGCGGCCGGAGCTGTTCGCGGCGGCGCGCCTGGGGCTGGGGGCGGTGGGGGTGATCGCGGAGGTCACGCTCCAGTGCGTGCCGGCGTTCCGGCTGCACGCGGTGGAGCGGCCGGAGCGGCTCGACGGCGTGCTGGAGGGCCTGGACGAGCTGGTGGCCGAGAACGACCACTTCGAGTTCTACTGGTTCCCGCACACGGACCGGACGTTGACGAAGCGGAACAACCGGCAGGCGATGTCGGAGCCGAGCCGGGCGCCGAGCCGCCTGTCGTACTGGTGGAACGAGGGGTTCACGGAGAACACGCTGTTCTCGGCGAGCAACCGGGTCGGGGTGCGGTTCCCGGGGCTGGTGCCGCGGTTGAACCGGATCGCGGGCCGGGTGTGGAGCGCGCGGGAGTACACGGACGTGTCGCACCGGATCTTCACGTCGCCGCGAACGGTGGTGTTCCGGGAGATGGAGTACGCGCTGCCGCGGGAGGCGCTGCCGGCGGTGCTGCGGGAGCTGCGCGCGATGGTGGAGCGGGAGGGGCACACGGTGTCGTTCCCGGTGGAGGTGCGGTTCGCGGCGGCGGACGACATCTGGCTGTCGACGGCGCAGGGGCGGCGGACGGCGTACGTGGCGGTGCACCAGTTCCACCGGCACGACCACGTGCCGTACTTCCGGGACTGCGAGGCGGTGTTCGACGCGGCGGAGGGGCGGCCGCACTGGGGGAAGATGCATTCGCTGGGCGCGGAGCAGCTGTCGCGCCGGTACAAGCACTTCGAGGACTTCCGGCGGGTGCGCGAGGAGTACGACCCGGAGCGGCGCTTCGCGAACCCGTACCTGGAGCGGGTGCTGGGGGCGTAGCGCGGGCGTGCGACGGGCTGTCGGTGGAGTGGGCTAGGTTGTGGCCGTGGCTGAGGTGCTCTACCGAAAACTCGATGAACTGACCGACGACGAGGTCTATGCGGCGTACGCGCCGCCGGAGCCGGACTGGCTGCGGGTGAACTTCGTGTCCAGTGCCGACGGCGCGGCGACGCTGGGGGGCGTCTCGGGCTCGCTGTCGGGTGACGCGGACAAGCGGGTGTTCAAGGTGCTGCGCGCGCGGTGCGACGTGCTGCTGACCGGGGCCGAGACGGTCCGCACCGAGCACTACGGGCCGCTGGTGCTCTCCGAGGAGCGGAAGGCGTGGCGGCGGGCGCAGGGCCTGCCGGAGGTGCCGGTCATGGCGATCGTGACGCGCACGGCGCGGCTCGATCCCGGGGCGGGAATCTTCACCGAGGCACCGCGGCGGCCGATCGTGGTCTGCCCGGGGGGTCTGCCGGAGGTGCAGCTGGCGCCGTTCCGCGAGGTGGCCGACGTCATCGGCGTCGGCACCGGCGGGGTGGACTTCGCGGCGGCGGTGGCGGCGCTGCGCGAGCGGGGCCTGCGGCAGATCCTGTGCGAGGGCGGGCCGCACGTGTTCGGCAGCCTGATCGCGGCGGACCTGGTGGACGAGCTGGACCTGACGGTGTCGGCGATGCTGGTCGGCGGCGGTCCGTACCGGATCGCGGAGGGCTTCGAGTCCGAGCATGCGAGGCGGCTTCGCCTGCGACACGTCCTCCAAGCCGGGGACGACCTGATCCTGCGCTACGTGCGAGGATCGAGCGATGAGTGATTCGGTGGGCCGCGTGCTGGGCACGGAGGACGCGACGCCCCTGTCGTTCTGGGTCGGCGTCGGCCCGGAGGCGTATGCGCAGCTCGACGACGTGCTCACCACGGAGCGGCAGGTCCCCGGGGTGGGCACGGTCCGCATCTCCGGGGTGGTCACCTCAGTGCGCAGCCGCCACGAGGGCGCCCAGTTCGACTCGGACGTGTTCGACATCGCCGGGGGCCTGCTCCCGGCGCAGGTGCAGGAGGCCGCCGAGGTCACGGTGACGCGGGTGGAGCCGGAGGTGTTCGTGCCGCCGCGCCCGGGCGCCGAGGTGCAGCGGGCCGCGGGCGAGGACCGCGACCGGGCCCTGTACTTCGACGGTATGACCCGTCAAGTGCCCCTTGGGTTCTCGCGTGACGGGCAGCCGGTGTTCCTGAACCCGGACTTCCTCGACGGCACGCGGGGCGCGCACGTGTCGATCTCGGGCATCTCGGGTGTGGCGACGAAGACGTCGTTCGCGACGTGGATGCTGTACTCCCTGCTGCACTCGGGCGCGCTCGGCGCGGAGGCCGCGAACACGAAGGCGCTCATCTTCAACGTCAAGGGCGAGGACCTGCTGCTCCTGGACCACGACAACACGAAGATCGACGAGTCGGTGCGCGACTCGTACCGGCGCCTGGGCATGGAGCCGGGCGCGTTCAAGTCGGTGGAGGTGCTCGCGCCGCCGCGCGAGGGGGACGCGAACGGGATTCCGGACGTCGCGTGCCGGTCCACGGGCGTCGACGCGTTCTACTGGACGCTCGCGGAGTTCTGCCAGCTGAACCTGCTGCCGTTCGTGTTCGCGGACGGCGACGACGACCGGCAGCAGTACACGATGGTGGTCCACCAGGTCGCGGCCCGGCTGCGCAAGGAGGCCCGCCCCAAGGACAACGGTGCGATCAGCGTCGACGGCCGGCTGCTCACGAGCTACCGGGACCTGGTCGACCTCATCTGCGAGCGGCTCGCCGACGACGAGACGCGCACCGAGTGGGCGGGGTCGGCGATCGGCCTGGGCACGGTGAACGCGTTCATCCGGCGGCTCATCGCCTCCGGGCGCGACATCGGCCGCCTCATCCGCGGCGACCTGCCCCCGCGCGGGGCGGCGCTGTCCTCCGACGCGCAGGTCACCGTCGTCGACCTGCACAACCTGCCCGACCGGGCGCAGCGGTTCGTCGTCGGCGTGGTGCTGCGCAGCGAGTTCGAGCGCAAGGAGAAGGCCGGCACGGCCCGGCCGCTCCAGTTCGTGGTGCTCGACGAGCTGAACAAGTACGCGCCGCGCGAGGGCACCAGCCCGATCAAGGACATCCTGCTCGACATCGCCGAGCGCGGCAGGTCGCTGGGCGTCATCCTCATCGGCGCCCAGCAGACGGCGTCCGAAGTGGAGCGCCGGATCGCGTCGAACTCGGCGATCCGCGTCGTCGGCCGCCTCGACGCGGCCGAGGCCACCCGGCCCGAGTACGGGTTCCTCACCCAGGCTCAGCGCATGCGCGTGCTCATGGCGAAGCCGGGCACCATGTTCGTGGCCCAGCCCGAGCTCCCGGTGCCGCTGGTGGTGAACTTCCCGTTCCCCGCCTGGGCCACCCGCCCCGCCGAGGCCGGCGCCGCCCCCGCGACCGCGAGGCCGGGCCGGTCGGTCTCGGCCACCGCCAGGGTCGACCCCTTCGACCTCGCCGGAGACGACGAAGACGACATTCCGTTCTAGCTCGGCGGTGCGCCGCCGAGAAGGGGTACACATTGCGCATCCTCCACACTTCCGACTGGCACGTGGGCGTCACCCTCAAGGGGCGCCCGCGCCTCGACGAGCAGCGCGCGGTCTTCAAGCAGATCGTCGACGTCGCCAAGGCCGAAGCCGTGGACCTCGTGATCGTCGCCGGGGACCTGTTCGACACCGCCTCGCCGTCGAGCGAGGCGCAGAAGCTGCTCACCGCCGCGCTGTCGGCGCTGCGCCGCACCGGCGCCGAGGTCGTCGTCATCGCGGGCAACCACGACAACGGCAAGGCCCTCGACGCCCTGCGCGAATGGGCCCACGCCGCCGGGATCCACCTGCGCGGCAGCCTCGGCAAGGCCGCCGACCACCTGATCACCGGCGAGACCGCCGGCGGGGAGCGGTGGAAGTGCGCGGCCCTGCCGTTCATCGCGCAGCGCCACGCCGTGCGCGCCGCCGAGCTGTTCGAGCTCGGCGCGGCCGGCGCCGAGGCGAACTACGCCGACCACCTGCGCCGCCTCGTCGCCGCGCTCACCCAGGACTTCGGGGCCGACACCGTCAACCTGTTCACCGGGCACCTGACCGTGGTCGGCGGCAGGGTCGGCGGCGGCGAGCGCGAGGTCCACACCGTGGCCGACTACGCCGTGCCGGCCGCGATCTTCCCGCCCACCACTTCGTATGTGGCCCTTGGGCACCTGCACAAGGGCCAGGCGATCACCGGGCCCTGCCCGATCCGCTACTCGGGGGCGCCGCTCGCGGTGGACTTCGGCGAGGAGGACCACACGCCCGGCGTCGCGATCGTCGAGGTCAGCCCGGGCATCCCGGCGAAGGTCCGGACGGTGCCGCTGACGGAGGCGGTGCCGCTCCAGACCGTGCGCGGCAGCCTCGAACAGCTCGCGAAGGCCGAGCCGGACGAGCGAGCCTGGCTGCGCGTGTTCGTCACCGAGCCCGCCCGCGCGGGCCTGCGGGCCGAGGTCGCCGACCTGTTCCCGCGCGCCGTCCAGATCCACATCGACCCGGTCATGCGCGTCGACCGCACCGAGCCGCGCGAGCGGCGCTCGGGGCGCAGCCCCGGGGAGCTGTTCGGCGCGTACCTGAGCGAGAACGGCCACGACGACCCGGCCGTCGCGAAGCTGTTCTCGCAGCTGTACGAAGACACCCAGACCGTGGCCGAGGAGGCCTGATGCGTCCGATCCGGCTGGACCTCAACGGGTTCGCGTCCTACACGGGCACCGAGACGTTCGACTTCACCGACGTCGACTTCTTCGCGCTCACCGGGCCCACCGGGGCCGGGAAGTCGACCGTGCTCGACGCGATGTGCTTCGCGCTGTACGGGCGCACGCCGCGGTGGCGGGTGAACACCACGCAGAACGCCATCGCGCCGTCCGCGGTGGAGGGACGGGTGCGGCTGGTGTTCGCCGCGGCCGGCACCCACTACGTGGCCACGCGCATCCTGCGCCGCGACCGGAACGGCAAGGTCAAGACGACCACGGCCGCGCTGGAGCAGCTGCCGGACGGCGTGGACCCGGCCGACGACGAGGCGCTGGTGGAGGGCCTGGGCCGGGCGCTCGCGGGCAGTCCGAGCGAGGTCTCGGCCGCGGCCGAGCGGGTCATCGGGCTGCCGTTCGAGCAGTTCACCAAGTGCGTGCTCCTCCCCCAGGGCGAGTTCGCGGAGTTCCTCCACGCCTCCCCCGCCGACCGGCGCAAGATCCTGGAGAACCTGCTGGGGCACAGCGTCTACCGGCGCGTGCAGCAGCTCGCGGGCGCGAAGCGGGACGCGGCGACGACGGCGATGAAGACCCTGGAGGCGCAGCTCGCGCGGGTCCCGGCCGTCACGGACGCCGAGATCGCGGGCGCCGCCGAGCGCGTCGAGCAGCTGGAGAAGCTCACCGAGCCGGTGCGCGACAAGGCGAACGCCCTCGACGGGCTGGCCGCGGCCGTCGACTCGGCCCGCCGCCGCCTGGCCGAGGCCGAGGCGAACCTGGCCTCGCTCACGTACATCAAGCGGCCCGACGGGGTCGCGGACATCGCCGCGCAGGTCGCGGACGCGGCCGCCGCGGTGGCGTCCAAGGCCGCCGAGGTCGAGGCGACCGAGGCCGAGGACGAGCGGCTGCGCGCCGAGCTCGACGGCCTCGACCTGGGGCTCATCGAGCGCCAGCTCAAGGCGTGGGCCGAGCTCGCCGAGACGCAATCGAAGCTGAAGACCGGCGAGGAGCTCACCGAGGAGCTGCGCGACCAGTTCGCGGAGGCGAAGGAGCTGGAGGAGGCCGCCGGCGAGGAGGTCGAGATCCAGCACGCGTCCCTCCACAAGGTCCGGATGGCCGAGCTGGCCGGGACGCTCCGGGCCGGGCTCGCCGTGGGCGACGAGTGCCCCGTCTGCGACCGGCCGGTGGAGACCGTGCCCTCGCACGACCTCTCGGAGACCATGCAGCAGGCCGAAGAGGCCTCCCGCACGGCGACGGTGGAGTTCCGGGACGCACAGGCCGCCGTGGTCGCGCTCCAGACGAAGCTGGAGAACTACGAGGAGCGGCTCACCGAGCTGCGCCTGGCCGAGGGGCGCTTGAAGAAGCGCCTCGAAGGGGTGGACGAGCCCGCCGCGCTCCAGGCGCGGCGCTCGTCCTCCGAGGAGGCGCGCCAGCAGCTCGCGGGCACCAGCGCCGCGCTCAAGGCCGCGCGGCGGGCGCTGCGCGAGGCCGAGAAGCGCCGCCAGACCGCCGACGAGCGCCAGCAGCGGGCCTGGAAGGAGTTCCAGCACGCCCGCGACCAGGTGGCCGCCCTCGCGCCGCCGCCGGCCGGAGACGACCTGGCCGCGAGCTGGGAGGCGCTCGTGGACTGGGCGAAGTCCTCGCTCGAACGGGCCGCGAGCGAGCGCGAGGCCGCCCGCACCGAGCTGACCGGGCTCGACGGCCGCGCCGGCACGCTCCGCGGCGAACTGCGGATGGCCTTGGGCGAGTTCGACATCGACGTGCCCCGCACCGGCACCGGCGGCGACTACGTCGCGAGGCACGCGGCCGCGGTGGAGACCGCGAAGGCCGCCGCCGCGCGGCTGGCCGAGGCGCGCCGCCATCGCGTGGAGCTGGAGGCGGAGACGCGGAAGTTCGCGCACGAGGCCGAGGTCGCGAAAGCCCTCGCCTCGCATCTGGAGGCGCGGCGGTTCATGGAGTGGCTGCTGTCGGAGGCGCTCGACGAGCTCGTCGAGGGCGCGACGGTGATGCTCAACCGGATCACGGGCGGCCAGTACGACCTGATCTACCGCGACCAGGACTTCTGGGTGGTGGACCACCACGACGCCGACATGGCGCGCCCGGCGCGGAGCCTGTCGGGCGGCGAGACGTTCGCGGCCTCGCTGTCGCTGGCGCTCGCGCTGAGCGACCAGCTGGCGAGCCTGGCGCGGCACGGGGCGAGCCTGGAGTCGATCATCCTGGACGAGGGCTTCGGCACGCTCGACCCGGAGACGCTCGACGCCGTGGCGACGACCCTGGAGGCGCTGACGCTCTCGGCCGGGCGCACCGTGGGCCTGGTGACGCACGTGGCGGAGCTGGCCGAGCGGGTGCCGGTGCGGTTCCGGATCACGAAGGACGCCAAGGGTTCCCACGTGGAGAAGACCTGGTCCTGACCGGTCGGCCTTCGCTCGGGGTGACCACGTAGTCGACCGAGCAGGACTCGGCGATCTCCTCGCCGGTGCCCGGCCCCTGGCCCATGAAGTCGTGGGAGCGGGAAGCCGACGACGGTGAAGCCGCGACCAGGGGCCTGTGGCGTCCCGTCTTCCGGTACGCCGGGGTGTCGCTGATCGGGCCGGCGTCGCGCCCCGCCGTGCACCCGGTCCGTCCGATTTGCACCATACGCACCGCCCCCTACGGGCGGCTCGCGAAGTTGACGCGCCTGCCTGTGAGGACGATCGCAGTGACCCCTCGCGATCCGGCCCCGAACTGGCCTTCTTCCCGCCCACGCGGAGGAGTAAGTTCGATCCGTTGGCTTCGTTACGGCGCAACGGACGTCATCCGCTCGCGCAATACTGACGCGCGCCTATCGGTGAATTGTCCCGTTATGTCGCATCCCACATGAGCTCGGTTCACTTGCGGTCAACCTTGAATGTTCAAGTACCTCTGAGAACATGAGCACTTTGCACATTCGCGGCGATCGCCGCACGCTGATCACCGGGGCCGGCACCATCGGCCTCGGCGCCACCGCCGCCCTCACCCTCGGCGCCACCCCCGCCGCAGCCGCCCCCGCGACCGCGCAGACGGCCTCCCTCAACCTCCACGACGCCGACACCGGCGAGGAGGTCTGGGAAGCCCTCCTGGACGGCAACGAGCGCTGGGCCTGCGGCAGGGCCACCCGCCCCCACACCAGCGTCCGGTGGCGCAAGACCCTCGTCGCGGGCCAGCAGCCCCGCGCCGCGGTGTTCGGCTGCGTCGACTCCCGCGTCTCCCCCGAACTCGTCTTCGACACCGGCGTCGGCGACATCATGGTCACCCGCACCGCCGGCAACGTCCTCAACCCCCTTGTCGCCGAGTCCGTCTCGTACGGCCCGGCCGCCCTGGCGTCCCCCCTGCTGGTCGTCCTCGGCCACCAGAAGTGCGGCGCGGTCACCGCCGCCCACGCGGCGCTCTCCGCGGCCGACGAAGGCCACGAGCCCGAGGAGCACGAGTACGCGCTCCCCGAGACCGTGGAAGCGCTCCGCGCCGCCTACGAGGCGAGCAAGGGCGCGCCCGGGGACCCGATCGCGGCGATGACCGAGGCGAACGTCCGCCTCGCCATGGCCGCCCTCGCCGAGCACCCGAACCTCGCCACCCTCGTCGCCGACGGCGAACTGACGATCGTCGGCGCCGTCTACTCGCTCGAGACCGGTCTCGTCACCGAGATCCAGGAGTAGAGCGCACTCGGGCCCGTCTCGGGACGGGCCCGGGGCCCGGGCCGGTCGCCGGGGGGCGGCCGGCCCGGGCCTCCATGGGCCGCATGCACCTCGACGGCGGGAAGTAGGCTGGGCCGCAATCGACCTGAAAGCAGGTGCGCCTTGCAGATCACCGTCGACGCGTGGGACCCGTCCTTCGCCGACAACCCCGAGTCGCCCTCGCGCGGCAACACGGCGATCGTGGAGCCCGGCGTGGAGCTCGAACCGGCCGACTGGCGGCCCGTGGACGCGCCCGCGAGCGGGCCGCGCCGCATCGTCGTGGTCGACGGGGTGCGCCGCGTCGACGCGCGGGTGGAGCTGCTGGAGGACGGCGAGCGCTGGCCGGGCGTGTGCGTCTCCTGGGCCGCCGGCGCGGTCGCCTGCGACCTCGACGGGCACGTGTCCGCGGTCGCCGAGGCGGCCGTGGAGCGGGGCCTGTTCGCCGCGGTCGACCCCGGCGCCGACTTCGGGCGCTACCCGTTCCGCAAGGTCGAGTCCGCCGACGCGGGCGAGCTCATCGGCGCCGCCCAGGCGGCCATGGCCGAGCTGGAGGCGAAGGTGGCGTCCACGGTCGCCATGGACGCGGAGCTGTCGGTCCTCGACGGGCCGCTGCGCGGGCGCGACCGGCTCTCGAACGCGGTGGGCTACATCAAGAGCCACCAGCGCGCGTATCTGCCGAAGACGCTGAACGCGGTCGTGGAGCAGCTGCGGCCCGGGCAGCGGACCCCGGTGTTCCACCTGACGTCGGGCTGGCCGCGCTACACGTGGTACCTGCGCCTGCCGGGCACGTCCTCGCGCGGCTGGGCCGGGATCGCCCGCATCGAGGCCGCGAACGACCTGAGCGAGGAGGCCGCGATCGGCCTCGCCGACGCCACGGCCGCGGCCCTGCCGCCGCTGGGCTCGGCCGCGCACAAGGACGCCCGCGCCCCGCAGAACCTCACCCCGATCGCCGGCCTCGAGCGGCGCCTGAAGCGGATGCTCGGCGACCCGCGGCTGCTGCTGCGCTCGGTCCGCGCCGCCTCGATGGAGACCGGCGCCTGAGACGACGGGAGGCCCCGGCGCGAGCGCGCCGGGGCCTCCCAGGGTCAGCGAACTCCGGGTTCGCACTGGATTCAGATTAGGCGGCCGTCAGTACCAGCCGTTGGACTCGCTGTGCGACCAGGCGCCGCACGGGCTGCCGTAGCGGCCCTCGATGTAGTCCAGGCCCCAGGCGATCTGGGTGGCCGGGTTGGTCTCCCAGTCGTCGCCGTGCGAGGCCATCTTGTCGCCGGGGAGCGACTGCGGGATGCCGTACGCGCCCGAGCCCTCGTTGTAGGCGGTCTCGTTCCAGCCGGACTCGCGGTTCCACAGGTCCACCAGGCACTGGAACTCGCCCATGTCCCAGCCGGCGTCGAGGGTCATGGTGCAGCCGATGGCCTGGTTGCCGGAGTAGTCCGAGCACTCGGCCGAGATGTCGACGCTCGGTCCGGAGGACGCCTCGGAGGTCTCCTCCTCGACCGGTTCCTCCTCGGCGGGGACCTCGGCCGGGTCGGACTGCGCGGTCTCGGGAGCGGCCTCCGCCTTCTCGGGGAGGATGCTCTCCATCCGGTCCACGTCGTCCCACTGCCGGTCGGTCGAGCCGGCGTCGGCGACGATGTCCTGGGCGAGCTGCTCCTGGGGCGTGGGGTCGTCGGTCGCGATGATCGCGGCGCTCGCGCTGCTCGCCGAGCCGACTGCAAGCAGTACGGCCGCCGAGGACACGAACACGCGAGTGCGCACGGCGCGGCGCAGGCCGCCGGGGCGGCGCTCGTCGGCGCGGTGCTTGGCGCGGGTCGTCTTCATGCGGGTAAACATCGGGGGTAACCCTAGAAGTGCGAAACGCCGCGGCCGTACCACTGAGTAACGGCGACAATACGGCACATCGACGCCTGTACCGGATGGGCTTGTGTGCCCGTCTCGCCCGATAGCGGCGGTATCGCGAGCGCCGGGCCTTACGCCGGAGACCGCGGCGCGTCCGCTCCTCCGAACGGCCCATTGACACCGGACGGGCCGCTCGACCTTCTTCCCCGTAGGTCCACAGAGAGCAATGTCACAGGAGGCAACAGGACGGCCCCGTCCTGGTGCGGACGGGGCCGGTGTGACGCATGGGTCAGCCGGTCGGGGAGGGCGAGGGCGACTCGGTGGGCGACGCGGACTCCTCGGACGGCGACTCGCTCGGCGACTCGGACTCGGACGCCGACTCGGTCGGCTCCTCCGCCGACGTCGGGGCCTCCTCGGTCTCCGACTCCCCGGGCGTGGGGCCCTCGGCGGGCGGCGCGCAGATCGGGTAGCGGTAGCCGTAGTCCCAGTCGGTGGGGGCGTCGCCGTACGGGTCGTCGGCGTTGTCCGGGAGGTCGTACATGTCGTCGGTGAGCACCGAGCACTGGGACGGGTCGCCGAGGTACAGCGGGTTGCCGTTCTGGTCGAGGAGGTACACGCCGGTCAGCAGCTCGCCGTCCGCGGTGTACGGGTAGACGTCGTTCACCGCGGCATACGGGGAGTACCCGGAGCCGTCGTAGAAGGAGAACTGCTCGCCGAAGATGACGTCTGCGGCGCGCACGGCGGTGAAACCGACGAGCGCGATCCCCGCGAGGGCGACGGCGGTGCGTCCGCTCTGACGCCAGCCTTCGGACCGGTTCCCAAGGCGCACTGAGTACCAGGCGAGCGGCAGCGCCAGCGCGAGGATCGCGGCGATGGTCAGGAGCGGCCGTTCCAGTGCGGCCCAAGCGAAGTTCTGCTCCAGGCGCAGCACGATCCAGGCGATGAGCCCGGCGGCCGCGATCCCGCGCACGATCCACCAGGCGGGCTTGAGCGACTGCCGGAGCTCGGCGAAGGTGCCCGCGCCGGCGCTGCCGGTGATCCGGTCGAGTCCGCGCGTGACGGCGGCGCCGAGGGCCTGGAGCCGGGCGGGGCGCGTCGGCTCGCCGGGCGAGCCTTCGACGTAGACCGTGTCGCGCAGCTCGGCGGCGTACGCCTCTGGCGAGCCGAGGCGGCCCGCGAGGGTGGCGCCGGGTTCGAGGTCGGCGGCGACCTCGTTGAGGTGGGCCTCCAGATCGGCGAGGAGTTCGTCGCGGACGCCGGTCGGCAGGTCGGCGAGGTGGCGGCGGACCTCGGCCAGGTAGGCCGCCGCCTCGGACTCGCGGGGGTGGTCGGTCATCGTCAGCCTTTCTCTGGTGGGTCGAGGAGCGCGCGCATCTTGGCGCTGACGTCCTCCCATGCTTCGCGCATCTGGAGCAGGCGGGCCCGGCCGGACTCGGTGAGCGCGTAGTACTTCCGGTGCGGCCCGGCGTCGCTGGGCATCACGTACGTGGAGAGGTGGCCTGCCTTGTAGAGGCGCCGGAGGGTGCCGTACACGGTGGCGTCCCCGAGCTCCTCGAAGCCGGCCCTGCGGAGGCGGTGGAGGATCTCGTACCCGTAGGCGTCCTCGTCGGCCAGGACCCGCATGACGATGATGTCGAGCAGGCCCTTGAGCAGTTGCGATCGGTCCACGCGTTACACAGTACCATGCAATGCACAGTAGCTCCGGCGCGCGAGCGCGCCGGCCGCGCTTCGCCTACCAGAACCTGAAGCCAGGCTGAAGATTTACCACTCGATTGAGTGATGACGGCTCCTGATGCGGATGGGACACTCGATGTACGCACAGGGATACGAAATTGGTACTGGCGGCAACAACTCCATAGTGGAACTGGAGTGCTCGCACCCGCCGATACCCTCAAGGAAAGGCCCCCAATCGTTGACGGTCATTCCTTATGGCACAAGAGATTGCGGCGCGTGACGCTCCGCGAGACAAACCGATTCATGCGACCCTGAATCTCCCACCAAGTACGTTGGAGGTATCCATGCCGGCTCCCTCGTCCCTGACCGAATGGAATGCGAGCGTTCGATTCCGCGATGCCCGCTTGCGGAGGAAGTGGAGCCAGGCCGAGCTGGCCAGGGAGCTCAACCTCTCCCCCGCGACCATCGCCAACTGGGAGCACAGGCGGTCCCAGCCTCACTCCTCCCAGATCGAGAAGATCTGCGATGTGCTGGGGATCAAAGGGGAGATCAAGGCCTTCTTGTACCGCCTCGCCCTTGCCGACAGCTCGCACAACATCGAGCTGACGCCCCGCGAGAACGCGCTGTGCCTGGCGCTCGCCGAGCTGCATTACGGGTCGATCTGGAAGTGGGAGCCCTTGATCCTGCCGGGCATCACACAGGTCCGCGCCTATCAGGAACAGATCCTCAAAGTGGTCGAAGAGCTCACCGAGCAGCTCTCGCGGTTCGGTTGGACCTTCAAGAAGGAGCGGCAGTCCGAGCTCAAGCAACGGCGCACGAAGTACCGCATGAGCATCTTGATCGGCTCCAGCGTCTTCTTCCACCTCAAGGACATGGAGCTCGCAGACCGCCGTGAGCAGGTCGAATACCTTCGCGAGTGCAACGCCCGCGAAGGGTGGGAGATTCGGGTCATGCACTCGGCATCTACCCTGCCCGGTCCGTTCGAGGTCTATGTGCCCGGCGACAGTCCCACTGCTGGGCCCCCGTTCGTCTACACCGAAATCCATGACCTCAGCTGGTGCATCGAGGAGCGTGACCGGGTTCAGGCGTACCATGAGCTCATCAAGAAGAACTGGAAGCATGCAACACCACTAAAGGAGTTCCTTGATGCAGAACGTGACCGCTTGGCGTAAGAGCACTCGTAGCAACGGCAGCGGCACCAGCAGCTGTGTCGAACTCCGCCGCTCGTGGCGCAAGAGCAGCCACAGCGGCGGCGACGGCAACTCCGACTGCGTCGAGCTTCGGCGGAACTGGCGCAAGAGCGCTCGCAGCAACGGCTCCGGCACCTCCGAATGCGTCGAACTGTGCGCGTGCACCGACGACGGCTTCCACATCCGAGACTCCAAGCTCGGTGACGACTCCCCCGTCTTCGGCCTCGCCAGCGCCGACCTCACTGCGCTGCTCAGTGCCGCAAGCTAACCCGAGACAAACGGAACCGGCCCCGCGCTGACGCGCGGGGCCGGTTTCGTATGTGTCGCTTAGAGCGTCGCCCGGGCGGCGCGCAGGCGCGCCAGGCTCACCTCGGCGCCCAAGAGCTCCATCGACTCGTACAGGGGCGGGGAGACGGTCTTGCCGCTGATCGCGACGCGGACCGGGCCGAACGCCTTGCGCGGCTTGAGGCCCATGCCGTCGACCAGGGCGGCCTTGAGGGCCTCCTCGATGTTCGCGGTGGTCCACTCGATGCCCTCAAGGGCCGCGATCGAAGCGTCGAGGACCTGCGCGGCGTCGTCCTTGAAGGTCTTCTTCGCGCTGTCCTCGTCGATCGCGACCTCGGTGCCGCAGAACAGGAACCGCAGCATCTCCACGGCCTGCGAGAGGGTCGTGCAGCGCTCCTGGACCAGCGGCACCGCCACGTCGAGGATGTGCGCCTCGGTCGAGGTCGGGGCGTCGCCGATCAGGCCCGCCTCGCGCAGGCGCGGCAGCAGCAGGCGGGTGAGCTCGGCGGTGTCGGTCATGCGGAAGTGGTCGGCGCAGATCGCGTCGAACTTCTTCTCGTCGAACCGCGCCGGGTTCGACTTGACGTCGTGCAGGTCGAAGGCCGACAGGAACTCGGCCACCGTGAACGTGTCGCGGTCGCCCGAGATCGACCAGCCGAGCGTCGCCACGTAGTTGAGCACGCCCTCGGGCAGGTACCCGGCCTCCTTGTACTGCAAGAGGTTCGAGCGCGGGTCGCGCTTCGACATCTTCTTGCCGCGCTCGTCCACGATGAGCGGCAGGTGCGCGTACTCCGGCACCTCGTCGGCCAGGCCCAGCTCGACCAGCGCGCGCCACATGACGATCTGGCGCGGCGTCGAGGGCATCAGGTCCTCGCCGCGGGTGACCATGTTGACCTTCATGAGCGCGTCGTCGACCGGGTTGGTCAGCGTGTACAGCGGCGAGCCGTCGCCGCGGGCGATCACGTAGTCGGGGACGGTGCCGGCCGGGGTGCGGACCTCGCCG
Organism: Glycomyces terrestris; assembly: GCF_003933745.1. Lineage (GTDB taxonomy): Bacteria > Actinomycetota > Actinomycetes > Mycobacteriales > Micromonosporaceae > Glycomyces > Glycomyces terrestris. The sequence goes on from NZ_RSEB01000001.1 coordinate 1,098,469, forward strand.
CGGACCGCGTCCTGGAACACGATGTCCTCGTTCGGCATCCGCATGCGGTACACCGGCTTGCGGCCCTCGGCGCGGTAGGCGGCCTTCTGATCCTCGGTGAGGTCGCGGTCGAAGTTGTCGTAGCCGAGCTTCGGGTCGCGGCCGGCGGCCCGGTGGCGGGCCTCGACCTCCTCGTTCGTGGAGAACGCCTCGTAGGCGTAGCCGCCCTCCAGGAGGCGCTTGATCACGTCGGCGTAGACGTCGAGGCGCTGCGACTGGCGGTAGGGGGCGTAAGGGCCGCCGATGTCGGGGCCCTCGTCCCAGGTCATGCCGAGCCACGAGAGGGCCTCGAGGAGCTGCTCGTACGACTCCTCGGAGTCGCGGGCGGCGTCGGTGTCCTCGATGCGGAACACGAACTCGCCGCCCTTCGCGCGGGCGTAGCCCCACGAGAACAGGCAGGTGCGCACCAGGCCCACGTGCGGGGTGCCGGTGGGGCTGGGGCAGAAGCGGGTGCGGACCTTACTCACTGGCGATCACCTTGTTGGACAGCGTGCCGATGCCGGCGACGGAAACGGAGACGGTCTCGCCCGCCTGGATCGGGCCCACGCCGGCGGGGGTGCCGGTGAGCACCACGTCGCCGGGGATCAGCGTCATGATCTGCGAGACGTACGCGACGAGGGCCGCGGGGTCGAACACCATGTCCTTGGTGCTGCCGAGCTGGCGGACCTCGCCGTTCACCTCGCAGCGGACCTCGGCGTCGGAAACGTCGGCGTCGGTCTCGATCCAGGGGCCGAGCGGGCAGAAGGAGTCGAAGCCCTTGGCGCGGGTGAACTGCACGTCCTGTCGCTGGAGGTCGCGGGCGGTGACGTCGTTCGCGCAGGTGTAGCCGTAGATCGCGCCCTTGGCGGCCTCGCGGTCGAGGTTGCGGGCGCCGTGCAGGCCGATGACGACGGCGAGTTCGGCCTCGTGCTCGACCTGGTCGGACACGGCCGGGAGGCGGATCGCCTCGCTCGGGCCGATGACCGAGGTCGAGGGCTTGAGGAAGATCAAGGGCTCCTTGGGGACCTCGTTGCCGAGCTCGGCGGCGTGCTCGGCGTAGTTGCGGCCCACGCACACGACCTTGGACGGCAGGATCGGGGCGAGCAGCCGCACGTCGTCGAGCGCCCAGCGCTGGCCGGTGAGCTTGATCTGCGCGAACGGGTGCCCCTCGATCTCCGCGGCGGTGGCCCCGGGCCCCTCCCCTTCGAGGACAGCGAACGACATGCCGGTGGGGTGAGCGATCCGCGCGATCCGCACAGTCGGCCCCTCTCTAAGACTGGATCGGAAGCTTGCGGCCTCAGCTTAGTTCGCGGGGCGGGACGGGGCACGGCGCTCCCGCGCGGCCGGTGCGGCGGTCACGCTAGCGCAGGAGCAGGAACAGGCCCGCGAGGATCACGGTGCCGACGAGCGCGCCCACGACGATGCCCATGCCGAGGCGGCGCACGCGGCCGAACATGCCGACGAGGAAGCCGAGCGTGCACGTGAGCGGGGTCGCGACCAGGAGCGACACGGCCGTCACGCCGAGGCGGACCCGCAGGGTCACGCCGAAGCCCGAGTCGAGCACGAAGCCGAGGGAGAACGCGAGGATCACCAGGATCACCAGGCCGAGGAAGAACCCGGCGCCGAACCGGCGGCGTCCGTACACGGCCGAGTCCGCGGCGAGGGCCGCCGCGCGGGCGCGATCGGTCTTGTAGGAAGTCACACTGCAACTCTAGTACGGCGCGGCAACGGACCCGGTGACCGCATTCGCCCGCGCCGGGGTGAAGCGGCCGCGCGGTCCGGTCCGGTGCGGTGCGGTCCGTGCGGCGCGGTCCGGTGCGGGGCGGTCTCGTGCGGAGGTCACCCGCCGGCGGGACCTGTGCGCCCGGTCATGACTGACGCGCCGCCGCGAATACCGGGAGCGGCCGCGCGTGCGTGCAACACTGCCCGGATGCGCCGTCTGATCGCACTCTCCGCCCTGTTCGCGGCCCTCCTGTTCATCCAGGTCCCCGCGGGGGCCATCGACTCCAGCCTCCCGCAGGCGACCGCCTCCTTCAACAACCAGGTCATCAAGGTCGCCTACCACGGCGACACCGTGTACTCCGGCGGCCTCTTCACCCGGGCCCGGCAGACCGACGGGACCTTCGCCGGCCGCACCTACCTGGCGGCGGTGAACTCCCGCACCGGCGCGCTGCTGCCGTTCGCGCCGGTCCTGAACGGCTCGGTCCACGAGGTCAAGACCGGCGGCGGCTACCTGTACATCGCCGGGAAGTTCACCGAGGTCGACGGGGTCGCCATGGCCCGGGTCGCCCGCTTCAACCTGAGCACCGGCGAGCTCGACGCTGCCTGGAAGCCCAAGCCGAGCGCCACCGTGTACTCGGTCGAGCCCGCCGGCGCCACGGTCTACCTCGGCGGGACGTTCACGTCCGTCGGCGGGCACGTGCAGCCGCGCCTCGCGGCCGTCACCGCCGCCACCGGCGCGCCCGTCACCGCGTTCGCGCCCAACGTGTCCGAGGGCGCGGTGCGCGACCTCCAGACCGGGCACGGGCGCCTGTACGTCGCCGGGGTGTTCTCGATGATCGGGAACGACAAGAAGTACGGCAAGCTCGGCGCGGTCAACCCCGCCTCGGGTGCCGTCGACACCGGGTTCGTCGCGAAGGTGTACGTCCTCACTCGCGAGGTCGTCGTCGCCGGTGACCGCGTCTACGCGGCGCTCGACGGGCGCGGCGGCGAGATCCGGGCGTTCACGACCACCGGCGAGACCCTCTGGTACCAGGCCGTGGACGGCGGGATGCAGACCGTCGAGGTGTGGGGCAACGCCGTCATCGGCGGCGGCCACTTCGACAAGGCGTGCGTCACGAACCACGCCGGGCCGCTCGGCGAGTGCGTCGACGGGGTCAAGGCCGAGCGCGGGAAGCTCCTCGCGGTCGACCTGAGCGGGAACCTGCTGCCGTGGAACCCGGGCGCGAACGGCGTCGTGGGCGCCTGGGACGCGACCGCGCACCCGTCGGGCGCGAACCTGAGCGTCGGCGGCTCGTTCACGACCTTCGGCGGCGGCACGATGGAGCAGAAGCGCCTCGCGGTCTTCGACTGACGCCAGGCGCGCGCAAGGGGTCCGATCGGCTGATCGGACCCCTTTGTCGCGTCCCTCCCGCACGGTCGGCGCGGGCCGGGCGAGGGGCCGGTCTCGTGGACGGCCCCCGGGTCTGTTCCGCTTGTGGCGGTAGTGGAATCGACTGCCTAACGGCGGTTGAGGCCGTACGCGAGGCCGTCGGCCAGCGCGTTCCAGGAGGCTTCGATGAGGTTGGGGGCCACGCCGACCGTGGTCCACTCGGCCTCGCCGTCGCTCATGGAGATGAGGACGCGCGTGACCGCGTCGGTGCCCTTGGAGCCGGCGAGGATGCGGACCTTGAAGTCGGAGAGGGTGAGCTCGGCCAGGCGCGGGTGGCGGGCCGCGAGCGCCGAGCGCAGGGCGGCGTCGAGGGCGTTGACCGGGCCGTTGCCCTGCGCGGTGGAGATCCTGTGCTCGTCGGCTTCGCCGTGCTCGCCGTGGATGTCGACGCGGACGGTGGCCTCGGCGACCGTGGCGCCGTTGGGGTCGTGGTCGACGATGACGCGGTAGGTGTCGAGGGTGAAGGGCCGCGGCAGGCCGCCTTCGACCTCGTCGCGTACGAGCAGCTCGAAGGAGGCGTCGGCGGCTTCGAAGGACCAGCCGCGGGACTCGAGTTCCTTGACGCGCTTGGTAATCCGGTCGAGGGCGTCCTTGTCGCCGGAGAGGTCGATGCCGATCTCGCGGCCCTTGAGCTCGACGGAGGCGCGGCCGGCCATCTCGGTGACGAGGATGCGCATGTCGTTGCCGACGACGACGGGGTCGACGTGGTTGTACAGGGCCGGGTCGGCCTTGATGGCGGAGGCGTGGATGCCGGCCTTGTGGGCGAACGCGGCGTGCCCGGTGTAGGGGGCGTGCTCGTCGGGGGCCATGTTCGCGATCTCGGCGATGGCGTGGGAGACGCGGGTGAGCTTCTCGAGGCCGCCCTCGGGGAGGACCTTGCGGCCGAGCTTCGTCTCGAGGATCGCGATGACGGTGAACAGGTTCGCGTTGCCGGGGCGCTCGCCGTAGCCGTTGGCGGTGCCCTGGACGTGCATGGCGCCGGCCTCGACGGCGGCGATGGTGTTCGCGACGGCGCAGCCGGTGTCGTTCTGGGCGTGCATGCCGAGGCGGATGCGCTCGGGCGGGAGGTCGGCGGCGAGGCGGCGGCGCAGGTCGGTGACGGCCGCGGTGATGTCGGAGGGGATCGAGCCGCCGTTGGTGTCGCACAGGACGACCGCTTCGGCACCGGCGTCGAGGGCGGTCTTGACGACGAGGGTGGCGTACGCCGGGTCGTTGCGGAAGCCGTCGAAGAAGTGCTCGCAGTCGATGAAGACCTGGCGGTCGTGCTCGCGCCCGGTGCGGACGGAGTCGGCGATCATCGCGAGGTTCTCTTCGGGGGTGGTGCGCAGGGCCTGCTCGACGTGGCGCATGTCGGACTTGGCGACGAGGCACAGCACGGGGGCGCGGGAGTCGAGGAGGGCCTGGAAGCCGGGGTCGTCGGCTGCGGTGGAGGCGGCCCGCCGGGTCATGCCGAAGGCGACGAGCTTGGCGTGCTTGAAGTTCAGCTCGTCCGCGGCGCGGGCGAAGAACTCGGTGTCCGAGGGGATCGCACCGGGCCAGCCGCCCTCGATGTAGTCGACGCCGAGCTCGTCGAGGAGCTCGGCCACCGCGAGCTTGTCGGCGACGGAGTAGCGGAGGCCCTCCATCTGCGCGCCGTCGCGGAGCGTGGTGTCGAAGACGTGGAAGTCGCCTTGTGCGGAGTCTGCTTGCGTCACTTGGTGCTCCAAGTTCTCTCTTGCGATGGGTCCTGTACTGCGCGCCGGACCTGAACGTTCGTTTGCCCTGAACGAAAAAGACCCCCTGCGGGCGCAGGAGGTCTGGCGTTCGGCGATGGCATCTACGGCCTCGCGGAACGCCCGCAGCTAATCATGAGCTGGACAGTCACGAGTCGAAGTATGCCACCGGCCGCAGGACCGAACCAGCATTTCCCGCATCGTGGGATTCAGTGTGTCGTGGAAGGCAGAGTGTCGTGGAAGGCAGGTGTCGCGCAGGTGGCGCGGCGGGCCGCCGCGCCGGGTCTACCAGTGGTGGCGCAGGGCGCGGCGTCGCTGCCACCACAGCACGGCCGCGCTGCCGCCCGCGAGGGCGACCGCGCCGCCGCCCACGGCCACGCCGAGGCCCGCGCCGGTGGTCGGCAGCTGCGGCGCCGCGGGCGGGGTCGTCGGTTCGGACGACGCCTCCGGCGGCGGGGTCGTCACCGGCGGAGTCGTCGGCGCGGGCTCGCTCGGGGACGGGCTCGGCTGCGGCGGCTCGGAGAACCGCCACTCCTGCGAGTGGTGCGACTGGCCCGACTCGGGGTCGACGGCGACGACGAGCGCGCCCGGGGCCGGGTCGACGTCGTCGGGCAGGCCCAGGAAGTAGTCGTCGTCGGTGATGAACCGCAGATCGTCCTGGGAGGACAGGTCGTTGTGCACCACCCGCCAGACGGCGGCGTCCGCGCAGTCGGCGAGGACCACCGGGACGACCTCCTCGCCGCCGGAGGTGTCGGCGGTGAGGCACTGCCCGGTGTCGTCGTGGACGATGTGGTGGCCGCCGAGGTCCTGGAGGGCCTCGACCGGGCGCAGGGTCCACAGGTCCGGCTCGGCGGCGAGGACGGCGCGGCCGTCCTCGACGGCGAGCGGGAGCTCACGGTGTTCCTTGAGGAAGAGGGTCGCGGCGCCCTCGGGAAGCGGGGCGGCGGAGACCGGTGCGGCCCAAGCGGTCAGGGCGAGAACGGCGACCGCGGGGACTCGGAGTACAAGGGCTTTCACCCTCGAATTACACCAAATTAGACATATTCACGTTCGTCAGCCGGTCGCACCGCGCTGCGGGCCGAGGCGGCCGCGGATCTCACTCGCCGCGTCACCGGCCGCACGCAGGCGGTCCGCCGCGTCGGTGAGCATGTCGAGCGTCTCGTCCGCGCGGTGCGCGGTCAGCTCGTGCTGGAGCCCGATCGAACCGGCCAGGCACTCCCCCGCCGCGCTCACCATGTCCTCGTACGCGGCCACGCCCGCCTCCAGGCGCTCGACCATCCGGTCGAGGCCGTCCTGGAGCCCCGAGCGCTTCATCGCCGGGGACACCGCCATCGCCTGCTCGACGTCCTTGACGCTCAACGCGAGCTGGTACAGCTCCCGCCCGGCCTTCCCGGCCCCGGCCAGGATCGCGAGTGCCTCGTCGTTCCCCTTGAGCCGCTCGGCCATCCGCTCGGCCGCGACCGACGCCTGCTCCAGGCGGTCGTAGGGCGCGAGCGCCCGGCTGTGCTTGAACTGGCCGCGGATGCGCCCGCGCCGGATCGCCTGGGCCGCGTCGCCGACCAGGCCCTGCGCCTCCCGCGTCAGCTTCGCGGGGCCGTGGATCTCCAGCGAGGCCCGCTCCTCGGACGGCAGCGCCCGCGCCAGGCGCCGGTAGTCGAGCCAGCGGACCACCGCCATCGCGGTCGAGAACCCCGCCACCGTGGCCCACACGCCGTCGGGCGCGCCCAGGCCCGCGTACGGGATGAAGAACGCACTGCCGGCGACAGCGCCGCCGGCAGTGGTGGTCCAGCCCTTGGCGGAGGCCAGGCGGGACCGCAGGCGCTTGAAGGCGCGCTTGCGCTCCTTGGCGTCCACCGGGGGGTGCTCCTAGCTCTTGGTCGTGTCCGCTTCCGCGGTGCCCTCTTCACCGAGGGACGCGCGGATGTCGGCGAGGCGGGCGTTCGTGACCGCCTCCTTCGACTCGATCTGCGCCTTCTCCTTGCCGCCCGAGAGCTGGTCGCCCTCGAGGGAGGCGCGGATCTGCTCCAGGCGCGAGGCGCCGGCCATGTCGCGGGTGGCCCGGTTGACCTCCAGGAGGCGGCCCTCGACCGAGTTCGAGGCGAGCTCGGCGCGGCCCATCGCGGACGCGTAGCGGCCCTCGATCTTGTCGCGAATCTCGTCGAAGTTCGGCACGTTGCCCGGGGCGGCGGTCTGCGACATCGACTCCAGGGACGAGGCGATCGTCTCCTGCATCTTCGCCTGCTCCAGCTGGCCGAGGAGCTTCGTGCGCTCCTGGAGCTTCTGCTGGAGGATCATCTGGTTGTTCTCGACGGCCTTCTTGGCCTGGTCGGCGGCGGTGAGCGCCTGGTCGTGCATCACCTTCATGTCCTCGAGGGACTGTTCAGTGGAGACCAGCTGGCCGGCCAGGATCTCGGCCGTCGACTCGAACTGCTGCGCCTTCTGCTCGTCGCCCTCGGCGCGCGCCTTGTCCGCCAGCACCAGCGCCTGGCGCGCCTGCGCCTGGAGACGCTCCACTTCGGCCATCGAGCGGTTGAGCTTCATCTCGAGCTGGCGCTGGTTCCCGATCACCGAGGCGGCCTGGCCCACCAGCGCCTGGTGCTGCTTCTGCGCTTCCTCGATCGCCTGCTGGATCTGGATCTTGGGGTCGGCGTACTCGTCGATCTTCGCACCGAAGAGCGCCATCATGTATTTCCAGCCCTTGACGAACGGATTGGCCATTATCGGGGTCCTTCCGGTGATCACAACGCCGACTGACTCTAGTGTCGGACATCGGCGCCACTCGTGCGGGACAGGGGCGACGCCTCAATCGCAAAACTACATCATCGGGTGCGATCAGGCAGCCGCGCGGACCACCGAATCGGTCACGTCGCCACGGCGGTGACGAGACCGGACCTGCGCGATCGTGGGGGACGGCGGCGGCGCGTGGCGGCGCCGGCGCGACTCCTCGGCCGCGGCCTGCTCGCGCGGCAGCGGCAGCACTGCCACCTGGCGGCCCTGCGCGTCGGGCGCCTGGCCCTCGCCGCGCTCGTGCTGGGCGACCTCCCGCGAGACCTCCGCCAGGACCTCCGACAGGCGCACCTGGAGGGCCCCGCACACCGAGGCCAGCAGCTCGCTCGACGGCTCCTTGTGGCCCCGCTCGATCTCCGAGAGGTAACCGAGGCTCACGTTGGCCTGCTTCGAGACGTCCCGCAGCGTGCGCTTCTGCGCGCGGCGGCGGCGCCGCAGGGTCTCGCCCAGCAGTTCCCTCAACAACACCATAGGGTTCTCCTCCACGCCGCCGATCGCTCATGTGAGCCTAAACCGGTTCTGCAAGCCTAGCTCGTCCGGTTCGGCTCGCTCTCCTTCAATTTGAATGCTTTCCAGAGGTAATCCATTCCCGTCAGCACCGTGAGCACGAGCGCGGCGTACATCAGCCACGACCCCACCGCGTCCAGCGGCGCCGGCCACGGGAACAGCAGCCACGACACGGCCGTGATCTGCAAGACGGTCTTCAGCTTCCCGCCCCGGTCGGCGGCGTGCACCGTGCGGGTGCGGATCGCCATGCGCCAGGCCGTGATCCCCAACTCGCGCACCAGGATGACCACCGTCACCCACCACGCGACGTCGCCGTAGAAGCTCAGCAGCACCAGCGCGGTGCCGATGAGCGCCTTGTCCGCGATCGGATCCGCGAGCTTGCCGAAATCGGTCACCAGGCCGCGCGAGCGCGCGAGCCAGCCGTCCACGAAGTCCGTCGCCGAGATGAAGATGAACAGCAGGCACGCGGCGACCCGCCAGCCCGTGTGCTCCATCTCCGAGAGGACCACGAACACCGCGAACACCGGCACCAGGAAGATCCGCGCCACGGTCACCACGTTCGCGATGTTCCACGGCGAGACCGGCTGGTCGGTCGTCACCAGACCTCCTCGACGATCTCCGCGACCAGGTCGACGCCGTGGGAGTCGACGACCTTCGCGGTGACGAAGTCGCCGACCTGGAGGCCCTCGACCTCGCCGACGAGCGCGACCGTGCCGTCGACCTCCGGGGCCTGGTGGGCGCCGCGGCCGTCCACGCCGTCATCCTCGACGGACTCGACCAGGACGGTCATGGTCTCGCCCACGCGCTCGGCGGCGCGCTGGCTCACCAGCTCGTCGACGAGCATCGCGACGCGGGTGTGGCGCTCCTGGACCTCGTCCTCGGGGACGTGGCCGTCGAGGTGCACGGCCTCGGTGCCGTCCTCGTCGGAGTACGCGAACACGCCCGTGGAGTCGAGGCGGGCGGCCTCGAGGAAGCCCATGAGCTCCTCGACGTCCTCCTCGGTCTCGCCGGGGAAGCCGACGATGACGTTGGTGCGGGCCCCGGCCAGGGGCGCGCGCTCGCGGATCTGGTCGAGGAGCGCGAGGAAGTTCTCGGTGGAGCCGAAGCGGCGCATGCGGCGCAGGACCTTCGCCGAGGAGTGCTGGAAGGACAGGTCGAAGTACGGGACGACCTTGTCGGTGCGGAGCATCGCCTCGATGAGGCTCGGGCGCAGCTCGGCGGGCTGGAGGTACGACAGGCGGATCCACTCGATGCCGTCGATCGCGGCCATGCCCTCCAGGAGGTGCTCCAGGGCCTGGTTGTCGGGCAGGTCCTTGCCGTAGGAGGTGGTGTTCTCCGAGACGAGGTTGAGCTCCTTGACGCCTTCGGAGGCGAGCCACGCGGCCTCGGCGAGGATCTCCTCGGGCGTGCGGGAGACGAACGAGCCGCGGAAGGACGGGATCGCGCAGAACGTGCAGCGGCGGTCGCACCCGGAGGCGAGCTTGAGGTTGGCGACGGGGCCGTCGGTGAGGCGCTTGCGGAGCACGGTGAGGTGCTGCGGGGCGCCGGCCTCCAGGGCGGTGCCGTCGGCCTGGGCGGTGCGCGAGTGGCCGGGCACGACCGCGGCGGCGCTCTGGCGCGCGGCCGGGGCCAGCGGCAGGAGCTTGCGGCGGTCGGACGGCTGGTGGGACTCGACGGCGCGGCCGGCGAGGATGTCGTCGAGGCGGGCGGCCATGTCCGGGTAGTGGTCGAAGCCGAGGACGGCGTCGGCCTCCGGGAGGCTCTCGGCGAGCTCGCGGCCGTAGCGCTCGGCCATGCAGCCGGTCGCGACGACCTTGGCGCCGGTGCCCGACGCCTCGAGGAGGACGTCGATGGACTCGGTCTTGGCCTGCTCGATGAAGCCGCAGGTGTTGACCATGACGACGTCGGCGTTCTCGCCGTCGTCGCTGATCCGCCAGCCGCCGGCGGCCAGGCGGGCGGCCAGCTCCTCGGAGTCGGTCTCGTTGCGGGCGCAGCCGAGCGTCAGGAGCGCGACGCTCTTGGAGCCGCGCACGCCCGAGTCCTCGGATCGGGTCGAATGAGCTGATGACACCCGGAAAGCGTACCCAGCGGCAGCGGGTCGACGCCCGGGGCGGCGGGCAGGGTCACGGTCTTCCGGGCGGTAGAGTGGCGCACCTTACGCCGGAGCCGCCCCGGACCGGCCGCGCGCGCCGCGGCGGGACCTTTCGGGGCGTTCCCTTCCCTTCTGCGCTGGGGCAACATCGGTTCACCGGCCGTTGCGACCGTGCCCTAGGCTTGTTCCATGTCCCCCAAAGGCATCGCCCCAGCCCTCCCGAACCCCAGGAACCAGGTCCGCCGCGTCGCGTCCGCGGCCCTCGCGGCGGCCGCCGCGCTCACCGCCGCCGCGTGCGGCGAAGTGCCGACCGGAACGGTGAACACCCCCGCGGGATACACCGTTTCGAGTGACGACGTGCCCGTGTCGATCTGCCCCTCCGAGGGCGAGCACCGCTTCGAGGGCGACGAGGGGCTGCTGCGCGGCGCGCACTTCGCGCTCCGGGTCGAGTGCCTGGCCTCGTTCGAGGAGGTCCCCGAGGGGTTCCAGCTGGAGTACCTGCTCCGGGAGGGGTACCGGCTGCTGCCGCCGCCGCAGGGGTACGAGTTCACGATCGTGCAGTTCGCGCCCGAACCGGGCGTCGAGGCGCCGTACGCGATCGACGACCTCACCGAGCTGTCCGGGACGCTCTCCATCGGCGACGACGTGTGGGAGTTCGCCGGGGAGGCGCCCCAGCCCGGCTCGGTGTACTTCGCGGTGGCCGAGAAGGGCGCGCCGGTGACCCTGGAGATCACCGACGTCGAGCGCACGCAAACGCTCGACCTGCGCGAACGCACCCGCACGGGCTTGATCGAGGCGCTGTACAACGGGTCCACGGACACCGTCACGACCGAGGTCGTGGAGAACTCCGTCGACGGCTACACCAGCACCGGCTCGTACGAGTACTGGTTCGACGACTGGCAGTACTCCACCGACTTCACGCTCTCGCGCGAGGTGTACCAGCCCGGCAAGGGCTGGATCGCCGAGCCGGACGCGGCCGTGCTCCACGTCAGCTTCGGGTGGCTCCAGTCCGGTTCGGGCCTGGAGTGGAACATCGACCCGAAGGAGGCCCTGAAGGTCAGCGACCCGAACGGGGAGCTGGCGGCGGCCTCGGTCGAGCACGTCGACGAGGAGTGGGGCGACGGGATCTGGCGCACGTACACGCTGACGTACAGCGTGCCGGCCGACAGCCTGGTGTTCACGCTGAAGTTCCACCCGGACGGGCCGGTCGAGTGGCCCGCCGAGGACGTGTCGATGCCGATCACCGGCGACGAGACGCACGAGCTGACGGCCAGCTTCGAGTAGCCGCGGGGGGCCGGTCCGGGCGGACCGGCCCGCTCACTCCCCCTGGATCGAGGCGATGACGCCGTCGAGCTCGTCCGGCTTGACGAGGACGTCGCGGGCCTTGGTGCCCTCGGAGGGGCCCACGACGCCGCGCGTCTCCATGAGGTCCATGAGCCGCCCGGCCTTCGCGAACCCGACGCGGAGCTTGCGCTGGAGCATCGAGGTCGACCCGAACTGGGTGGTGACGACCTGCTCGATCGCCTGGATGAGCAGTTCGAGGTCGTCGCCGATCTCCGGGTCGATCTCGCGCGTCGAGCCCGGCGCCGCCGTGACCTCCTCGATGTACTGGGCGTCCATCTGGGCCTTCGCGTGCTCCACGGCCGCCTCGATCTCCTTGTCGGAGACCCACGCGCCCTGGATCCGCTCGGGCTTGGAGGCGCCCATCGGCAGGAACAGGCCGTCGCCGCGGCCCACGAGCTTCTCGGCGCCCGGCTGGTCGAGGATGACCCGCGAGTCGGCGAGCGAGGAGGTCGAGAACGCCAGGCGGGAGGGCACGTTCGCCTTGATGAGGCCGGTGACGACGTCCACCGAGGGCCGCTGCGTGGCGAGCACCAGGTGGATGCCGGCGGCGCGCGCGAGCTGCGTGATGCGCACGACCGAGTCCTCCACGTCGCGCGCGGCGACCATCATGAGGTCGGCCAGCTCGTCCACGATGACCAGCAGGTACGGGTGGGGCCGGAACTCGCGGCCCGAGGCCGGGTGGACCGTCACCTCGCCGGCGCGGACCTTGCGGTTGAAGTCGTCGACGTGCCGGACCCCGGCCGCGGCCAGGTCCTCGTAGCGCATGTCCATCTCCTTGACGACCCACTGGAGGGCGTCGGACGCCTTCTTCGGGTTCGTCACGATCGGGTGGACCAGGTGCGGGATGCCCTCGTAGTTCGACAGCTCGACGCGCTTGGGGTCGATGAGGAGGATGCGGACCTGCTCGGGCGTGGCCCGCATGAGCGTCGACACCAGCAGCGAGTTGATGCAGCTCGACTTGCCCGAGCCGGTGGAGCCGGCGATGAGCAGGTGCGGGGTCTTCGTCAGGTTCGTGAGGATGTAGCCGCCCTCGACGTCCTTGCCGAGGCCCACGATCATCGGGTGCGCGTCGGACTGGGCCAGCGGCGAGCGGAGCACGTCGCCGAGCGCCACGTCGTCGCGGTCGGTGTTCGGGATCTCCACGCCGACCGCGGACTTGCCGGGGATCGGGTTGATGATCCGCACGTCCGCGCTCTTGACGGCGTACGCGATGTTCTTGGCGAGCTGGATGATCCGCTCGACCTTGACGGCGGGGCCGAGCTCGACCTCGTACCGCGTGACCGTGGGGCCGCGCGTGAAGCCGGTGACCGCGGCGTCCACGTTGAACTGCGCGAACACCTCCTGGAGGGCCGCGATGACGACCTCGTTCGCCTTCGAGCGCTTCTTCGCGGCCGGGCCGGTCGGCAGGATGTCCATGGGCGGCAGCCGGTAGTCGCCGTCCGACGCGCCGTCCGAGAGGGTCGGCTGCTCGGTGCGCTTCGGCGGCGGCGAGTGCTTCGGCGGCTCGCGCACCGGTTCGGGCTCGGGGATCGGCGCGGACGGGCGGCGCGGCGGCTCGGGCTCGTCGGCCCCCAGGTCGGGGACCTCCTCGGGGGCCAGGCGCGGCAGGACCGTGGTGGGCCGGTGGACGCGGCTGGCCTCCTCCTCCTTGAGCCGCTTGGCCTCGCGGCTCTCGGCGCGCGTCATGCGCGGCTCGGCCTCCTCGTCGTCCTCATAGGTCTCGACCTTGCCGGTGGCGAGGCCCCACAGGTGCGCGAGCTTCGTCGGCACCTGGTTCAGCGGCGTCGCCGTCACGACCAGGACGCCGAACAGCAGGAGCAGCACCAGGAGCGGGAACGCCACGTACGCGGAGACGGCCAGCGCGAGGCCGCCGCCGACGAGCCAGCCGATCTGGCCGCCCGCGGCCATGCGCTCGCCCATGTCGGCCGGCAGGCCCGACATGAGGTGCAGCAGGCCGAGGCTGGAGAGCCAGATCGCGGTCCAGCCGACGAGGGAGCGGCCGTGGGCGCCCTCGGGCGGGGTCTGGCGCATGACGCGGACGCCCCACAGCACCAGGAGGACCGGGAGCGCGCGGGTGGCGAGGCCCAGGAGCCAGTCGAGGATGAACGCGAAGCGCTCGCCCACGGGCCCGGCGACGTCGAACCAGACGGCGCACGCGAGGACGATCGCGGTGGCGACCAGGAGCAGCCCGAGGCCGTCCCGGCGGTGGGCGGGGTCGATCTCGCGGGCCGTGGCGGCCTCCTTGCCGACGGAGCGGGCCATCCAGCCGGTGGTGCGGGCGGTGCCGATCCACAGGCCGCGCAGGCCCAAGCCGAGGGCTTCGAGCGGGCCGGGGATCGCGTCGGCGCGTCTCCTCGGCGCGGTCTTCTTCACGGTGCGCTTGGCGGCGGTCTTCTTGGCCGCCTTCGTGGCGGCGGGCCGCTTCGGGGCGGCCTTCTTGGCGGCGGGCTGGCGGCGCGCCGCGGGCGCGGTCCGCTTCCGGGCGGTGCCGCCCTTTCCGCTCGTCCTGGCCATCATGGTGCATACGTTACCGCCCGCACGCCGACCGCCGTTGACGCGAAGGGCTTCACGGGAGGGGCTAATGTGACGGCATGTCAAAAACGATCCTGGTCACCGGCGCCGGGCGCGGCCTCGGCCGGACCCTGGCCGAGCGGCTGAGCGAGCGCGGCGACACCGTGATCGGGCACGCCCGCAGCGCGGCCGCGCTCGACGGCGTCCCCCACGCGGCGGCGCTGATCGCGGACCTCGCCGACCCGGCGGGCCTGGCGGACGCGGTGGCGGCGCTCGGTGTGGAGCGCCTGGACGCGCTGGTCCACAATGCCGGCGTCCTCAATGTCAACCCGGTCGCCGAGGAGACGCTGGAGTGGTGGCAGCGGACGATGGCGGTGAACGTCGTGTCCGTGGCGGAGCTGACGCGGCTGCTGCTGCCGGCGCTGCGCGCGGCGCAGGGGCACGTCTTCTTCCTGAACTCGGGCGCGGGCCTGCACGCGGCGCCGCGGCTGTCGTCGTACGCGGCGAGCAAGCACGCCCTCAAGGCGATCGCGGACGCGCTCCGCGCCGAGGAGCAGGCGAACGGGGTGCGGGTGACGAGCTTCTACCCGTCGCACTTCGACACCGACATGCAGCGCGGCCTGCGCGACCAGTACGACTCGGACTACGACCCGTCGCGCGCGATGAGCCGGGACACGGTCGCGAAGACGATCCTCGCGGTCCTCGACGCCCCGGCGGACATGGTCGTGAACGAGCTCCGCACGGAGCCCCCGAACCCGCTCCCGATCCGGCCCAGAGGCTAAGCGAACGGGGCTGCGCTCCAAGGGCGCGGCCCGCTCAGTCGAGCTTGGGGGGTCGTCCTCCGGAAGAATATGCGGTGGGGCCGCGCCCTTGCGGGCGCGGCCCCACCGCATACAGGAGGATTACTCAGACCTCCAGGCTCTGCCTCATGCGTCCTCTCATACTTCGAGGCTCTGCCTTATGCGTCCTCTCATACTTCGAGGACGTGCGGCACGATCATCGGGCGGCGGCGGTAGGTGTCGTTGACCCACTTGCCGACCGTGCGCCGCAGGATCTGCTGGAGCTGGTGCGGGTCGGTGATGCCGTCCTGGGCGGCGCGCTCCATGGCGTCGTCGATCAGGGGCAGCACGCCGTCGAACGCCTTCGGGTCCTCGGAGAAGCCGCGCGCGGAGACGGTGGGGCCGCCGACGACCTTGCCGTTCTCGGAGTCGATGACGACCGTGGCGGCGATGAAGCCGCCGTCGCCGAGGACGCGGCGCTCGTTGAGGACCGGCTCGCCCACGTCGCCCACGGAGAGGCCGTCGACGTAGATGAGGTTGTTCGGGATGTGCCCGACGAGGCGGGCGCGGCCGTCGACGAGGTCGACGACGTCGCCGTTCTCGATGACGATGACCTGGTCGGCGGGCACGCCGGACTCGATCGCGAGCCGCGCGTGCGCCTGGAGGTGGCGGGCCTCGCCGTGGACCGGGATCATGTTCGACGGCTTGACGACGTTGAGGACGTACAGCAGCTCGCCCGCGGGGGCGTGGCCGGAGACGTGGACCTTCGCGACGTCCTTGTGGATCACCGTGGCGCCGGTGCGCGCGAGGCGGTTGATCACGCCGTACACGGCGGTCTCGTTGCCCGGCACCAGCGACGAGGCGAGGATGACCGTGTCGTCGGGCTCGACGGTGATGTGCCGGTGGTCGCCGGAGGCCATGCGGCCCAAGGCGCTCATCGGCTCGCCCTGGGAGCCGGTCGACATGTACACGATCTCGTCGGCCGGCAGGCGCACCGCCTCGTCCATGCTCACGATCAGGCCCTCCTGGACGTGGAGGAGCCCGAGGTCGCGGGCGATCGCCATGTTGCGGACCATGGAGCGGCCCACGAGGGCGACCTTGCGGCCGTGCGCGTGCGAGGCGTCCATGACCTGCTGCACGCGGTGCACGTGGCTGGCGAAGGACGCGACGATGATGCGGCCCTTGACGTCCTCGAAGAGCTTGTCGAGGACGGCGCCGATCTGGCGCTCGGAGGTCACGAAGCCGGGGATCTCGGCGTTCGTGGAGTCCGAGAGGAGCAGGTCCACGCCCTGGTCGCCGAGGCGCGCGAAGCCGGCGAGGTCGGTGATGCGCCCGTCGAGCGGGAGCTGGTCCATCTTGAAGTCGCCGGTGTGGAGCACCAGGCCGGCCTCGGTGCGGATGGCGACGGCCAGCGCGTCCGGGATGGAGTGGTTGACGGCGAGGAACTCCAGGCCGAACGGGCCGAGCTGGAGGGTCTCGTTCTCGGCGACGACGATCCCGGCGGGCTTGATGCGGCGCTCGCGGAGCTTGGCCTCGACGAGCGCGACCGAGAAGCGGGAGCCGACGACGGGGATGTCGTTCTTGTGCTCGAGCAGGAACGGGATCGCGCCGATGTGGTCCTCGTGGCCGTGGGTGACGACGACGGCCTCGATGTCGTCGAGGCGGTCGAGGATCGGCGTGAAGTCCGGCAGGATGAGGTCGACGCCGGGCTGGTCGACGTCGGGGAAGAGGACCCCGCAGTCGACGATGAGGAGGCGGCCCTCGTACTCGAACAGGGTCATGTTGCGGCCGATGGCGCCGAGGCCGCCGAGCGGGATGACCCGCAGGGCGCCGTCCGGGAGGGCGCCGGGCTCGCCGAGGTTCTTGGGACGGGTCAGGCCCATCAGGACTCCTTCAGGTCGGCGAGTCGGGCGGCGATGAGGGCGGCGGTGTCGGCGTCGGCCGGGAGCAGCGGCAGGCGCGGCTCCCCGCCCGGCAGGCCGAGGGTGGCGAGGCCGGACTTGACGGCGGCGAGGCCGGGGATGGAGAAGACGGCGGCGGTGACGCTCACCAGCGCGTCGTTGAGGGCGAGGGCGCGGGCGTTGTCGCCGTCGTCGTGGGCGTCGAACATCGCGTTGATCTGGCGGCCGACGAGGTGGGCGGTGACGGAGACGACGCCGATCTGGCCGGTGGCGTAGGCGGCGAGGTTGAGCTCGTCGACGCCGCAGTAGAAGGCGAGGCCGGTGGCGGCGCGGACGCGCTGGGCCTTGGCGAGGTCGCCGGTGGCGTCCTTGACGGCGATGATGCGCTCGTGCCGGGCGAGGCGCGCGAAGGTGTCCTCGCCGATGCCGAGCACGGAGCGCGGCGGGATGTCGTAGAGCATCACGGGCAGCTCGGCGGCGTCGGCGATGGCCTCGAAGTGGGCGGCGACGCCGTCCTGGGTGGGCTTGTTGTAGTAGGGGGTGACGAGGAGGAGCCCGTGCGCGCCGGCCTTCTCGGCGGCCTGCGCGAGGCGCACCGAGTGGCGGGTGTCGTAGGTCGAGGCGCCGGCGATGACGTGGGCGCGGTCGCCGACGGCTTCGACGACGGTCTCGATGACCTGGGTCTTCTCGGCGTCGGTGGTGGTGGGCGACTCGCCGGTGGTGCCGTTGACGACGAGGCCGTCGCAGCCCTGCTCGTCGACGAGGTGGCGGGCGAGGGCGGCCGTCCCGGGGACGTCGAGCTCCCCGGAGGGTGTGAACGGCGTGATCATGGCCGCGAGTGTGCGCCCGAAGGGGCGCGTTGCGTTGCGCATCTGCTTTCACCAATGCTGATTCCGGCGGCGGGGGCGCCTGCGCCCGGCCGCTCGTTCCGTATAACTGTCTCAAGTTTGCTGGGCCCGCGGCCGTGGAACCGGCCCGCGCGTCGCGCGGGGGCCGGGGTCCGGCTGCTGCGGGCGGTGCGCCCGGCGGCTCTACCCCTCGGTGACGTAGGGGCTGGAGGCGACCTCGGTGCCGTCGTCGAGCTTCGTGATCTTGAAGTCGGCGAAGACGTTCGGGGCCTTGTCCTGGAGCTGCTTCAGGCATTCGACGGCCAGCGCCCGGATCTCGACGTCGGCGTGCTCGGAGGCGCGCATGGCGATGAAGTGCCGCCAGGCGCGGTAGTTGCCGGTCACGACGATGCGGGTCTCGGTGGCGTTGGGGAGGACCGATCGCGCCGCTTGGCGCGCCTGCTTTCGGCGCAGGGTGGGGTTCGCGACGTCGGCGAACTTCTTCTCGAGTCCTTCGAGGAGGTCGTCGTAGGCGTGCTGGGCGGCCTCGGCGGCGGCGAGGAAGCGCTCGTGGAGCTCGGGGTCGGCGGCGATCACTTCGGGCTCGACCATGTGGGCGTCGCGCTCGGGGACGTAGCGCTGAGACAGCTGGGAGTACGAGAAGTGGCGGTGGCGGATCAGCTCGTGGGTGAGGGAGCGGGAGATGCCGCTGAGGTAGAAGCTGACGGAGCCGTGCTCGAGGACCGAGAGGTGGCCGACTTGGAGGATGTGGTCGAGGTACCCGGCGTTGGTGGCGGTCTTGGGGTTGGGCTTGGTCCAGGACTGGTAGCAGGCGCGGCCGGCGAACTCGGCGAGGGCCTGGCCGCCGTCGGCGTCGGTGTCCCAGGGGACGTCGTCCGGCGCCTCGAAGTGCGTCCAGGCGATGAGTCGGACGTCCATCGGTACGATCTCGGGCATCCCCGGTCCCCCTCGTTTCGTGTTCGGTGCCTGTTAGTGCTGGTTCTCGACTCTCTGAGGGTACTCGGGGGGCGAGTGTGTCCCTGCACGCGCCCGGCTACGCGAGGAGATCGCGTGTTCTTGTTGGGGCGCGCGGGGCGGTCCGCCGCACCCCGGCTCCAGCGCGCCGCTTGACAGACGTCAGAAATGATGTCATGATGGTGTCATGGACTTGACGCCGTATATCGAATCGCTCCGCCGGAGCCTCACCGCCGCCGCCGCGCCGGGCGGGGAGGACGCCGCGCGGACTGCGGAACTGCTGTCGGAAGCGCTCGACGCGGGTGCGCGCCTGGCGCTCATGGAGGCTCTCAGCGAGGCCGCCGCCGAGATCACCGCCGGGCTCGACCAGGCCGGCTCCTCGGCGTCGGTCGATCTGCGGGTGCGCGGCAAGGAGGTCGACCTGCGGGTGAGCGGCGGCGAGACCGCCGAGGCCGCACCGCCGCCGGCCCCGCCGGTGGACGACGACGTCGCCCGCATCACGCTGCGCCTGCCGGAGTCGCTCAAGGAGGACGTCGAGCGCGCCGCCTCCAAGGACGGCGCCTCGGTGAACGCCTGGCTGGTGCGCGCGATCAACAACGCGGTCCACGCCTCGCGCACCTCGGGCCAGCCCGCCGGCGCGAAGTACAGCCAGCGCATCACCGGCTACGCCCGGGCTTAGGAGCACGAGGATGAACGAGTACACCGAATTCACCCACGACGGACCGGTCACGGCGGCGATCACGCTCGCCGACGGCTCGGTCACCGTCACCGCCCACGACCTGGACACCGTCCTGGTCGAGATCAAGCCCGCCCAGCGGCGCGTCGACAACGACTCGGACGCGGCCGACCTGGCGAGCGTCTCGTTCGAGAACGGGCACCTGCGGGTGGTGGCTCCCGAGAAGCCGCAGAACTGGTTCTTCCGCAAGGAGATCGGCGTGCACCTGTCGGTGCGGCTGCCGGTCCGCTCCGAGGTCTCGGTCAAGACGACCTCGGCGCCGATCAGCCTCCACGGCAAGCTCGGCGCGGTCTCGATCAACACGGTCGCCGGGTCGGCGACCGTGGAGAGCGCCACGAGCGTGCGGGCGAACACCGTGTCGGGTTCGATCAGCGTCATCGACACGACCGAGGACTTCCGCGCGAACACCGCCTCGGGCCAGGTCAAGGCCGACCACGTCGGCGGGGACTTCTCCGCGAAGACCGTGGCCGGCTCGATCACGGCCGAGCGGCTCGACTCGAACGCGAACGTGAACACCCTCTCGGGCGGCATCGAGCTCGGGGCGCTGCGCTCCGGTTCGGTGAAGGCGAACACGGTCTCGGGGCGCATCAGCCTCGGCGTGGTCCCCGGCACCGACATCTGGGTGGACCTCGACGCGAAGGCCGGCTCGGTCACCTCCGAGCTGGCGACCGGCGACACCTCGCCGGCCCCGTCGAGCGACGGCACGAGCCTGGAGGTGCGGGCGCGGTCGGTGTCGGGCGACATCTACCTGCACCGCGCCAGCGCGTTCGCGTAAGACTTCGATCCAACACCCACGAGCGGGCCCGGTCACCACGGTGGCCGGGCCGCTTGGCGTCCCGGGCGCGGAAGAGGGGCTCAGACGTCGGGCTCAGACGTAGAAGAACGTGAACGGCTCCCACGGGAGGTTCCGCAGGATCGTGAACGCGCCCCAGGCCGAGAGGAACACGGTGATCAGGCCCGGGGTGAGGTGGAAGGTCGGGAGCCGCCAGGTGCGCCGCGGGAAGAGGCGCGGCAGGGCCCAGCCGAGGTACATCCAGGCGATGAACGGGGCGGCGAACACGGCCATCACGTGGTGGCGCGCGGCCTCGGGCAGGTTGAGCGTGAGCACGTAGTAGAACGCGCGAGTCCCGCCGCAGCCGGGGCAGTCGAAGCCGGTGGCGAGCTTGAACAGGCAGGTGGTAGGGCCGGTGTCGTCGGTGGGGTTGGTGGCGACCACGCCGGCGGCCGCAGCGGCGAAGCAGGAGAGGATCGCGAGCGGAGCGAACCAGGGCCGCACGACGACGTCGGTCACCCAGCGCCGCACGGGGTTCCCGCTGCGGCGGGGCGGCTGCTCGGGGTCCGGCCGCGACTCCAGGGTCGCCTCATCGACTGCGCACACAAGCCCTCCTCACCGAACAGCGTAGCGGGCACGCCGAGCGCCCGGCGGCCCCGATCGGATTGCCCCCGGTTCAACACCCTGACACGCGGGTCCGACAGGACGGTTCCGGCATTTCGCGGCGCGTGGGGGAAAGCACGGATTTCGTCCGATTCGGGGGCTTAGGCTCGGGGGATGCTGGGAGTGCTTGGGCGCCGGGTGCTGGGCGCCGCCGCCGCGGTCGGGGTGCTGGTCGCCGCCTCGGGGTGCGTGCGGCTCGACCTGGGGCTGGAGATCCGGTCCGACGACACGGTCGGCGGGGAGTTCACCGCGGCCTGGAGCAAGGACTTCCTGGAGGAGGCCCAGGACCAGGGCCTGGACCGGGCCGAGCTCGACGCGTTCCTGGACGCGCTCCTCGACGGCGTGCCGGGCACCGAGCGGACCGCGTACGACGAGGACGGCTTCCAGGGCCAGACCGCGACGTTCACCGACCGGCCGCTGGCCGACTTCGCCGAGTTCGGCGGCGACGAATGGGGCTACCTGCGCCTGACCCACGTGGGCCGCGAGTACGACCTCGAAGGCTACTGGGACCTGCGCGCCGCCGGGTTCATCGACCCCGCAGCGTTCGACGACGCCGAGATCCTCATCAGCGTGAACTTCCCCGCCGCGGTCACCGAGCACAACGGCGAACTCGACGGCCGCACCGTCACCTGGACCATGACGCCCGGCCGGGACTACGAGATGCGCGCGACCGCCGTCGAGCCGAACGGCTGGGGCTTCCTCATCGCCGGCGTCGGCTGCTTCGTCCTCGCGGTCGGACTGATCTGGCTGGTCCAGCGGCGCGCGCTCCGGAAATACTCCACCGGCGTATCGCCCCGTTAGTTCGCGCACAAACCGTAGCCGCCGCGTGCACGCCCCGTATCCTGGGAAACCTTTGGCGATCACGGAACGGTAACGCACGCCCGCCGCACGGCGCCGGAAGGGAAGGGGGACGGGTGACCCAGTACCAATCGAAGAGCAAGGGCCACAAGGAGAAGGACCCGAGCCTCGAACTGAGCGTCGGACAGGTCCTGGCGGCCGCCGGAGCGACCGTCCTCGGCGCGGTCCTCGCGAAGCTCCTCAACCTGTGGGGCACGATCCCCGGCACCGCGTTCCTCAGCGTCTTCTCCGCGATCGGCTCCGTCCTCATCCTGCGCGCCATCCGCAGCACCGGCGACCGCGTCAAGGCCCAGATCCAGGCCATGGCCCCCAAGGGCCCCGCGAAGGGCACCGCCGTCACCGTCGAACTCGACCCCGACGGCACCGGCGAGGGCGTCAAGGCCACCCCGAAGATCCCCGAGACCGCCATAGCCGCCGCGGAGGAGGCCGCGGGCGACGAGCCCACCGCCGAGATCCCCGCCCCCGCGCCCGAGACGCACCTCGCGAAGTCCGCCTCCCGCAAGCGCACCCTCCTGGCGATCCTCGTCTCCAGCGTCCTCGTCTTCGGGCTCACCATCGGCACCCTCTACCTGCTCGGCGCGCTCACCGGCGACCCCGAGCGGCTCATCAACGCCGACCCCGACACGACCACCACCGTGATCATCCAGAGCCCCGGCGAGGACGCCACCAGCGCCGAGGAGACCCCGAGCGAGTCCGCCTCGCCGAGCGAGTCCCCGTCCGCGTCGCCCAGCGCCAGCGGCTCCCCCAGCGAGTCCCCCACGGCCACCGCGAGCCCGAGCGAGACCCCCTCGGCCGACACCGGCCAGGGCGGCTCCGAGGCCACCCCGACCCCCGAGACGCAGGACGAGACCAGCCCGGCCCCAGAAAGCACGACCGCCGGCTGACCGAGGCGGTCGACCGGCGGTGCGAGCGGTGTGCGGCTAGTCGAGCAGGTCGTCCAGGCCCACGGTGAGACCGGGGCGCTTCACGACCTCGCGGATCGCCAGGAGCACGCCCGGCATGAACGACTCGCGGTCGAGCGAGTCGTGCGCGATCACGAAGCGCTCGCCGGGACCGCCGAAGCGGACTTCCTGGCTCGCCACATACCCGGCCGAGCGGACCGCGTGGATGTGCACGCCGTCCACGTCGGCGCCGCGCGCGCCCTGCGGGTCCGACTCGGTCGCGTCCGGCATCCCGTCGAGGCCGGCCTCCGCGCGCGCCGCGGCGATGAGCCGCGCCGTGTGCACCGCCGTGCCCGAAGGCGCGTCCACCTTGCGCGGGTGGTGCGCCTCGATGATCTCCGCCGAGTCGAAGTGCTTGGCGGCCTTGGCCGCGAACTGCATCATCAGGACCGCGCCGATCCCGAAGTTCGGGGCGATCACCGACCCGACCTCGGGGTCCGCGGCGAGGATCTCCCGCGCCGCCTCCAGCCGCTTCGCGTCGAACCCGGAGACGCCGACGACGGTGTGGATGCCGCGGTCGGTGCACCAGGCCAGATTCTCCATGACGACGTTCGGCAGCGTGAAGTCCACGACCACGTCGACGCCGGCGACCTTCTCCAGCGGCTCGTCGCGGCCCACGGTCGCCGTCAGCTCCATGTCGTCGGCGGCGTCGACCGCCTCGCACGCGGCCCGGCCCATGCGGCCCCGGGCCCCGAGCACCCCCACCTTGATCATCGGAAGTCCTTCTCGTCGAACGGCCCCACGGCCGCGATCGTCATCGGCTGCGACAGGACCGCCGCGGCCACCGAGCGGACCTGCTCGGCGGTGACCGCCTCGATGTCCGCCAGCTCCCGCGCGATCGAGTAGTGCTCGCCGTACAGGAGCTCCTCGCGGCCCAGGCCGTTCATGTGCGAACCGGAGTCCTCCATGGACAGCACCACGCCGCCGCGGGCCATGCCCTTGCCGCGGCGCAGCTCCTCGTCGGTCACGCCCTCGGCCGCGACCCTCGCCAGCTCCTCGAGCACCAGGTCGCGCACCTGGTGGACCTTGTCCGGGTTGGACCCCGCGTAGACGCCGAACATGCCGGTGTCCGCGAAGTACGTCGTGAACGAGTACACCGTGTACGCCAGGCCGCGCCGCTCGCGCACCGACTGGAACAGCCGCGAGGACATGCCGCCCCCGAGGATGTTGTTCAGCACCTCGAACGCGTCCTTGCGGTCGTCGTGCCGCGAGAACAGCCGGCAGCCGACCACCAGGTGCGCCTGCTCGGTGTCGTGGCGCTCCACCAGGAGCCGCCGCGGCTCGGGCAGGACCTCGGCGTCCTCCCGGCGCCCGCACGGCTCGCCCGTGCCGCCGAGCAGGGGGCCGAACGCCTCCTGCACGAGCTTCACGGTCTCGGCGTGGTCGACCCCGCCCGCGGCGCACACCGTCAGGTTCGGGGCCCGGTAGTGGAGCCGGTAGAAGTCGTAGATCTGGTCGCGCGTCAGCGCGCGCACCGTCTTCGGGTCGCCCGCGATGTCCCGGCCGAGCGCGCCCGTGCCGAACAGCGCCTGCGAGAACAGCTCGTGGACCACGTCGGACGGCTCGTCCTGGGAGGCGGCGATCTCCTCCAGGATCACGTCCCGCTCGACCTCCACGTCGGCCTCGGTCACCAGGGAGCCGCACATGGCGTCCCCCAGCACGTCGATCGCGATCGGCAGGTCGTCGTCGAGGACCCGCGCGTAGAAGCACGTCAGCTCCCGCGCGGTGTACGCGTTCGACTCGCCGCCAACGGCCTCGATCGCCTCCGCGATCTGCGTGGCGGTGCGCTTCTCGGTGCCCTTGAACAGCAGGTGCTCCAGGAAGTGCGAGACGCCGGCGAGCTCGGGGGCCTCGTCGCGGGCCCCCACCCCGACCCACACGCCGACGGACGCCGAGCGCATGGTGGGGACGGTTTCGGTCAGCACACGCAAACCGCCGGGCAGCACGGTCAGCTTGACCGTGCCGCCCAGCGGGTCGTCTATGAGCGTGCGAGTCTGGGGTCGACTCATCTACTCTTCCGAGCCTCCGGCGTCCTCGGTGCGGCGGGTGCGGCGGCGGCGGCGCTCGCCGTCCCCGCCCTCGCCGCGGTCGGCGGACCGCTCACCGCGGTCGGCGGGCCGCTCGGAGCGCTCGCCGCGGTCGCGGCGCTCGCCCCGGTCACCGCCGCGCTCACCGCGCTCGCGGTCGCGACGGGGCCCGCGGTCGCCGCGCTCGCCCCGCTCGCCGCGGGACTCCTTGCGCTCGGCCGGGCGGCCCTTCTTGTAGCCCTCGGGCTCCTGGCCCTCCGGGTAGACCTTGTCGAGGTAGATCTTGCCGCGGTTGTCGATGTCGCCGATCTCGACCTCGATCTTGTCGCCGACGCCGAGGACGTCCTCGACCCGCTCGACGCGCTTGCCGTCGCCGACCTTCGAGATGTGCAGCAGGCCGTCGCGGCCCGGCACCAGCGAGATGAACGCGCCGAAGTCGGTGGTCTTGACGACCGTGCCCAGGAACCGGTCCCCCACGTTCGGGAGGGTCGGGTTCGCGATGGCGTTGATCGTCTCGACCGCGGCGGCCGCGGCCTCGCCGTTCTCCGCCGACACGTAGATCGTGCCGTCGTCCTCGACGGTGATGTCCGCGCCGGTGTCGTCCTGGATCTGGTTGATCGTCTGGCCCTTCGGGCCGATGATCGCGCCGATCTTGTCGACCGGGATCTTCAGCGTCGTGATCCGCGGCGCGGTCGAGGCCAGCTCGCCCGGCTCGGAGATCGCGTCGAGCATGACGTCGAGGATCGCCTGGCGGGCGTCGTTGGCCTGCTGGAGCGCCTGCGCCAGCACCTCCGACGGCAGGCCGTCGAGCTTGGTGTCCAGCTGGAGCGCGGTCACGAACTCGGCGGTGCCGGCGACCTTGAAGTCCATGTCGCCGTAGGCGTCCTCGGCGCCGAGGATGTCGGTGAGGGTCACGTACTTGGTGCCCTCCTCGGTCTCCTCGGAGATGAGACCCATCGCGATGCCCGCGACGGGGGCCTTGATCGGCACGCCGGCGTTCATGAGCGACATCGTGGACGCGCAGACCGAGCCCATCGAGGTCGAGCCGTTCGACGCCAGCGCCTCGGAGACCTGGCGGATCGCGTACGGGAACTCCTCGCGGCTCGGCAGCACCGGCACCAGGGCGCGCTCGGCGAGCGCGCCGTGGCCGATCTCGCGGCGCTTGGGCGAGCCGACGCGGCCGGTCTCACCGGTCGAGTACGGCGGGAAGTTGTAGTTGTGCATGTAGCGCTTCTTGCTGACCGGCGACAGCGTGTCGATGGCCTGCTCCATGCGCAGCATGTTCAGCGTGGTGACGCCCATGATCTGGGTCTCGCCGCGCTCGAACAGGGCCGAGCCGTGGACGCGCGGCAGGATGCCGGCCTCCGCGCCCAGCGGGCGGATGTACGCGGGCAGGCGGCCGTCGATGCGGACGCCCTCGTTGATGACCCGCTTGCGGACCAGCTTCTTGGTGAGCGAGCGCAGGGCGGCGGACAGCTCGCCCTCGCGGCCCTCGAAGTCGGCGCCGACCTTCTCGAGCATGACGCTCTTGACGCGGTCGAGCTCGTCCTGGCGCTCGGTCTTGTCGGCGATCTGGAGCGCCTGGTCCAGCTCGGCCGACACGGCCGCCTCGACGGCCGCGTAGGCGTCGTCGAGGTAGTCCGGGAAGCGCGGGTAGTCGGCGGCCGGCTTGGCGGCGACGGCGGCCAGCTCGGCCTGGGCGCGCACCAGCTCGGCGATGACCGGCTTGACGGCCTCGAGGCCCTCGGCGACGACCTCCTCGGTCGGCTTGGTGCCGCCCGCGGCGATGAGGTTGAGCGTGTTGTCGGTGGCCTCGGCCTCGACCATCATGATCGCGACGTCGCCCGAGTCGAGGACCCGGCCGGTGACGACCATGTCGAAGGTGGCCTTCTCGATCTGCTCGAGGGTCGGGAACGCGACCCAGCTGCCGTCGATGAGGACGACGCGGGTCGAGCCCAGCGGGCCCGAGAACGGCAGGCCGGCGAGCTGCGTGGACATGGAGGCGCCGTTCATGGCGACCACGTCGTACTCGTCCTTGGCGTCCACCGAGAGGATGGTGCCGATGACCTGGACCTCGTTGCGCAGGCCCGACACGAAGGACGGGCGCAGGCCGCGGTCGATGAGGCGGCAGATGAGGATGGCGTTCTCGCTCGGGCGGCCCTCGCGGCGGAAGAACGAGCCGGGGATGCGGCCCGCGGCGTACATCCGCTCCTCGATGTCGACGGTCAGCGGGAAGAAGTCGAAGTGGTCCTTCGGGTTCTTCGAGGCCGAGGTGGTCGAGAGGACCACGGTGTCGTCCATCTGGACGATCGCGGAGCCCTGGGCGAGCTTCGCCAGGCGGCCGGTGCTGAAGACGATCTTGCGGGTGCCGTACTCGCCGTTGTCGATGACGGCGGTGGCGTGGTGATCCCCGAGGTTGAACGCCTCGGGTGTCCGGTCGTTATCGGACATAGAGTGTCGATCTCCTTGTGTAGTTCGGAAGCGCGTGTCCCGCCACGCTTTCCGGTCTTCGATCGAAGCACTCGGAGTCGGGTCCCTGCCTGGAGGGACGTTCCGGATGCCACTACCGAGGACCGGTGCGGTCTCAGGCGGAGCCGCGCCGCGCCTCGCACGAGGCGCTTGCGATGGAGCATGTTGCTCACCGCCCACCATACGTCACGCGGCCGACGCGGCGGCAGCCGCGAAGCGAAAGTGAGGCGAGATAACGCCTTCCGGGGCGGCGGCGGGCACGGCGAAGGGAGCGCCCCGAGCGGGACGCTCCCTTCGTCAAGTCCGTCTTAGGCGTTGTCGCGGATGCCGAGGCGCTCGATGAGGCCGCGGTAGCGCGTGATGTCTTCCTTCTTCAGGTACTTGAGCAGGCGGCGGCGCTGACCGACCAGCAGCAGCAGGCCACGACGCGAGTGGTGGTCGTGCTTGTGCGTCTGGACGTGAGCGGTCAGCTCCTTGATGCGGTGGGTCAGGATCGCCACCTGCACGTCGGTCGAGCCGGAGTCGCCCTCGTGGGTGGCGTACTCCTTGATGATCTCGGCCTTCTTCGCAGCGTCGAGCGCCATGGTCGAACACCCTTTCGTTTGATGTCAGGCCAGTCCGCGGTGTCGTGCAGGCTGGTCAGTGTGCGAACGCACGAGTCGGGAATGCCCGAGTCGTGGATTCACGACCAGGGTAACAGGGGCGTTAGTCCAGCTCCAAGGCCCGGCGGGTGTCTGCGACGTCCGTCTCGATCTGCTTGATGAGCGGCTCCAGGCCCGAGAAGGCGACCTGGCCGCGCAGGCGGGCGGTGAAGTCGAGGCGCACGTGCTCGCCGTAGAGGTCGCCGTCGAAGTCGAGGAGGTACGCCTCCACGGTGCGCTCGGAGCCCTCGAAGGTCGGGTTGGTCCCGACGCTGATCGCGGCCGGGTGGCGCAGCGAGTCGCGGTAGAACCAGCCCGCGTAGACGCCGTCGGCGGGGATCGCCATGCCGGCGGGGACGTCGAGGTTCGCGGTCGGGAAGCCCAGGGCCGTGCCGCCGCGGCCGGCGCCGTGGACGACGATGCCCTCGACGCCGAAGTCGCGGCCGAGGACCTCGGCCGCGCCGGCCACGTCGCCCTCGGCGACGAGCCGGCGCACGCGCGTCGAGGAGTACGCCTCGGTGTCGGCGGTGAGAGTCTGCGGCAGGACCTCGAAGCCGAACTCGGCGCCGAGCTCCGCGAGCTTCGCGACGTCGCCGGCGGCCTTGTGGCCGAAGCGGAAGTTCTCCCCCACGACCACGGCCTTGGCGTGCAGGGCGCCGACGAGGAGGTGGCGCACGAAGTAGTCGGGGCTCAGCTGCGAGAGCTCCTTCGTGAAGGGCAGCACGCAGACCGCGTCGACGCCGAGCGCGCCGAGGAGCTCGACCCGGCGCTCCACCGAGGCGAGCTGGGCGGGGACCGCGTGCGGCGCGACCACGGCCGTCGGGTGCGGGTCGAAGGTGACGACGACGCAGCGGGCGTCGCGCTCGGCGGCGGCCTTCGCAGCCGTGCGCACGAGCGCGGCGTGGCCGCGGTGCACGCCGTCGAACACGCCGACGGCCACGACGGATGCGGGCCAGCCCTCGGGAGTCGCGTCTATTCCACGCCAGGTTTCCACGTGGACGATCTTCTCACTGCCCGGCGGCGGCGGCCATCCGGACGCGATCGCAGTGAGGACTACAGCATCATCGACGAGTCGGCGTTGCCGCCCGAGGCGAAGATCAGCAGCATGAGGACGCCGACGGCGACCAGCAGCAGGATTCCCAGCAGGAGCCAGGCGTTGCCCGCGAGTTCGGGCTGGCGGGGCTGCTCCTCCGCGAGGACCTGGGGTTCGTCGTGGTGGGCCTCCGGGACCGCCTGCTCGGCGAGCGTGTGGCGGAACTCCTCCGGAAGATCACTTGCCGCGTACGAGCTCATGGCTTTCTCCTGACGACGAGTTCCGGGTTGCTCCTTCAATTGTCGAGAGACCGTCGGCTATCCGACCGAGGTTTCCAGGAATCCGCCTGACAACAACGCGATTTCGCCCTGCTGGAAATTACACGGCCGTGACGGCCCTACCTCGCCGAACGTCCTGTACCCGACAGAAGTCTCCCCCCGTCACATAAGACGTGACATCTTCATGTCCAGGTACGACCGATGGGAGTCCATGGATGAACCGCAAACTCCTCGCGCTGGTGGCCGCCGGCGCCTTCCTCATGTCCGTCGCCGCCCCGGCGCCCGCCGCCGCGGCGGCGACCGGGTGCACGCGCACCGGCAGCTACACCGTGTGCCGCACGAATCCGGGCGGGGCCGTCAAGGACCCGGCGATCATCGACGAGATCGTGCGCCAGATCGACGCGACCGGGAAGGGCGACACCGTCCGCGCCGCGGTCTACCAGTGGTCGCTCGACAAGCCGGTCACGCCGCTCGCCGAGGCGATGGTGGACGCGAAGCGGCGCGGCGTCGACGTGCGGGCCGTGGTGGGGCAGCTCAGCACCAACCCGACCTCGAACAACCCGGTGATCAGCAAGCTCAAGGGCGCGGGCATCCCGGTGCGGCAGTGCAAGGGCGCGTGCCTGCCGAACGCCGACGGGGACCGCGAGGGCCCCATGCACAACCGGTTCTTCCTCATCGAGCGGGACGGCTCGCCGACGGTCCTGGTGACCAACCAGAGCTTCGTGCGCTTCCACACCACCCAGTCGAACAACCTGCTCGGCGTCCACGGGGACCGGGGGCTGTTCGACTTCTACTCGTCCTACTGGTCCCGCCTGTACGCCGGGGACTGGGACGGGTGGACCGACAAGAACCGGGGCCCCACGGGCGACCTGGGCCGGGCGTGGGTGTTCCCGCGCGGGAGCGACCCGGTCGCGCAGCAGCTCGCCGAGATCACCAAGTGCGGCAGCGGGGACCGGGTCCTGGTGGGGCACGCGAACTTCCAGTCGAAGCGGCCCGCGGTGCGCGCCGAGCTCGACCGCATCCAGGGCCTGGGCTGCCAGGTGCGGGTGGTGGTGCTCGACGGCGAGACGAGCAGCCCCGGCTGGATCGAGGACCGGCTGGGGTCGTCGAACGTGCGGGTGCACGAGTCGCACCGCAACAAGTTCATCGTGGCCGAGGCGTACTTCGGGGGCACGCACCGCGCCGTCGTGTGGACCGGCACGCACAACCTGAACGGGAACGCGATGAAGCACGCCGACGACAACCTGCTGCGCGTCGCGAACCAGGCCGTGGCCGACCTGTACGCGGGCTTCTTCCAGCAGCTGTGGCAGGGCGCCAGATAGCGGGAGGGGAGGGGCCGCGGCCCCTCCCCTCCGATGCCGAGCGCGTCAGCCCTTGACCGAGCCCGCCAGCAGCCCGCGCACGAAGTAGCGCTGGAGCAGCAGGAACACCACGAGCGGCACGACGATGGCGACGAAGGCCGCGGCCGGGAGCCGCGTCCAACCGAAGCCCCACGTGCCGGCCATGTCGCCGAGGACGGCGGTGAGCGGCCGGGTGGCCTCGCCGCCGCCGAAGGTGCGGCCGACCAGGAAGTCGTTCCACACCCACAGGAACTGGAAGATCGCGATCGAGGCCAGCGCCGGCGTCACCAGCGGCAGCACGACCTTGCGGAAGATCTGCGAGTGGCTGGCGCCGTCGATGCGGGCGGCCTCCATGACGTCGCCCGGCAGCTCCCGCATGAAGTTGTGCAGCAGGAAGATCGCCAGCGGCAGGCCGAAGATCGAGTGCGCGATCCACACCTGCACGATCGTGTTGACGCCGTCGAGCTCCCAGGCCGGCATGATCGTCACGCTGCCCACGTGCAGGCCCTGGCTGAAGAAGGACAGCAGCGGGATGAGCGCCATCTGGAGCGGCACCACCTGGAGCGCGAAGATCGCGATGTACAGGAAGTTGCGGCCCTTGAAGTCGATCCAGGAGAGCGCGTAGGCGGCCATCGCGGCGAACGCGACGGGCACGACCACGCCCGGGATCGTGATGACGACCGTGTTGATCAGGTTGCGGATGAGCCCGCCGCCCTGGGAGTCCGAGTAGAGGACGTAGTTGTAGGTGTCCAGCGTGAACGTCGGGTTGGTGAACATCGTCCACCAGCCCGAGTCGCGGATGTCGTCCTCGGGCCGGAAGGACGAGATGAACAGGCCCGCGGTCGGGATCGTCCACAGCACCGCGATGACGAGCGCGGCGATGCTGGCGACCCGGCTGGAGAGGACGCGGCGGAGGCGCTCGCCGCGGCTCTCGCCGATGCGCGCGACCGGCTGGGCCTCGGCGGCGGGGTCCGGGATGTCGGTGCCGATCGGGACGGTCATCGGGCCTCCAGTTCCTGGCGGCGCATGTTGCGCACCTGGTAGATGACGACAGGGATGACCAGCGCGAACAGCAGCACGGCCATGGTGGCGCCGCGCCCGTCGTTGCCGAGGCGGAACGCCTGGTCCCACATGTTGTGGGCGAGGACGTCGGTGCCGTGGTGGCCGCCGGTCATGGCCCGCACGATGTCGAACAGCTTCAGCGTGGCGATGAAGACCGTCACGGCCACGACCACGATCGCGGAGCGGATCGAGGGCACCGTGACGTTCCAGAAGATCTCGGAGGGGCTCGCGCCGTCGATGCGGGCGGCCTCCACGATCTCGGTCGGGACGCCCTTGAGGGCGGCCGAGAGGACGACGGTGGCGAAGCCGACCTCGATCCAGATGAGGACGACCATGAGCAGGAAGTTGTTCCACGGCGACTCGTTGAGCCAGTTCACCGGCTGGGCGCCGATCCAGACCAGGAGCTGGTTGAGCAGGCCGATCTGGTCGCCGGAGCCGGTGTACTGGTAGACGAACTTCCAGATGATCGAGGCGCCGACGAAGGAGATGCCCATGGGGAGGAAGACGAGCGCCTTGTAGGTGCGCTCGCCGCGGCGGCCGTCGATGAGGACGGCGTAGACCAGGCCCACGGCCGTCGACAGCAGCGGGACGATGATGATCCACATCGCGGTGTTGACGAGCACTTGCAGGGCGTCGGGGTTGGTGACGGCCCACGAGTAGTTCTCCAGGCCGACGAACTCGGTGCCGTCGCCGCTGAAGAAGGACATGACGAACGTCCGCACGGCCGGGTAGACCAGGCCGACGAGCAGGAAGACGACCGCGGGGGCCAGGAAGACGGCGGCGACCGCGCGGCTGCGGTCGCGGCGCGACGCGAGTTCGGCCAGGCCGTAGAGGGCGAGCAGGATCGCGACGAAGGCGACCAGCCCGACGGCCAGGAGACCGAACCGGTCGGTGAGGTCGGAGATGTTCACGTTGTGCGACTCCAGATTGTGCGTGCCAATGTCCGGCTTGCAAGCTGCGCCGAGTGGGCTACAGGCCGAGCGGGGCCAGGTCCTGGCCCCGCTCGGCGTTCGGTGTCAGCTACACGGGCCGGATCCTACGGCCAGGAGGCCTCGATGTCGTCGGCCATCTGCTGGGAGGTCTTGTCGCCGTCGGCCCACTGGACCATGCCGGTCCAGAAGGAGGAGGCGCCGACCTCGCCCGGCATGAGGTCGGAGCCGTCGAAGCGGACGGTGACCTCGGGGTCGGTCAGGATCTCGGTCGCGAACACGTTGATCGGCGTGGTGGCGTTGTTCGGGTCCACGCCCTGGCGGGCGGTGCTCCACGGGCCGGTCTGGAGACGGGCGTTGTGGTAGAGCTCGGAGGCCAGGAACTGGCGCACCATCTCGGTGGACTCGGAGTCGTCGAACGCGGCCACGAACTCGCCGCCGACGAGCATCGTGTTGTCGCCCTCGTTGGACTCCGGGAAGCGGAACGCGAACACGTCGCCGGTCTCCGAGACCTCGGTGTCGGCCGGCCACATGGCGCCGTAGAAGGACGCCTGGCGGTGCATCGCGCAGTTGCCGTCGAGGATCGGGTAACCGGCCTCCTGGAACGGCGTCGAGCTGATGGTGTCGGTGCCGTTGTAGACGTAGTCCGGGTTCTGGAGGATCGTGCCGGCCTTGTCGATAGCGGTGACGATCTGCGGGTCGTTGAACGGGATCTGGTGGGTCACCCACTGGTCGTAGACGTCGGTGCCCTCGCGGAGGACGATGTCCTCGATCCAGTCGGTGCCGGGCCAGCCGGTGGCGCCGCCGGACTCGAAGCCGACGCACCACGGGGTGATGCCGTCGGCGGCGATGGTGTCGGACAGCGCGATCAGCTCGTCCCAGGTCTGCGGGACCTCGTAGCCGTTGTCGCTGAAGAACGACGGCGAGTACCAGATGAAGGACTTCGCGTTCGACGAGTGCGGCGCCGCGTAGAGCGTGCCGTCGATGGTGCCGTAGTTCAGCCAGTCCTCGGTCCAGCCCTCGGTCGCGAGCGAGGTGACCTCCTCGGAGGCCGGGACGAGGCTGTCGGCGAAGTTGGACATGAGGCCGGGCTGCGGGAACAGCGCGATGTCGGGCGCGTTGCCGCCGTCCACGCGGACCTTCATGTCGGACTCGAACTCGCCCGAGCCCTCGTACTCGATGACGGCGCCGGTGCAGGACTCGAAGTAGCTCCAGGCCTCCATCATCTCGTCGGCCTCGGTGTCGCGGATCGAGCCGAGGATCGAGATGGTCTCGCCCTCGAGGTCGCCGTACTGCTCGTAGTTGGCGCAGTCGGTGGCGTCGTCCGGGACCGCGCCGCGGTCGTCGCCCTCCTCCTCCGGTGCGCCGCACGCGGCCGCGGCGAGCGCGATGGCACTGGCGGCAGCCGCTAGGCAGGAAATACGTCGGGTCTTGCTCATCGGGGTTTCCCTCTCTTCGCAGGTTTCGTGCGCCCGGCGAGTCCGACTGCCTCCCTGTCCCGACCCGCGAATGGGAAGCGCTCTCACGACTTCCACCCCAGGTAGGGACTGCCTCACCCGCCGTTGGGGCGACGCTGGCAATGGTGCTCTGGGTAACACTGATTGTCAAGTGTGCATTGCCGAATCGTTACCGGGTGGGATTGGATCGATATCTGTCCCCACCCAATCGATGGGAGCGATTCCAATGACGTATCATTCCACCGCCCGGCAACTCGTTTCCACAGCGCGCCGCAATGCCCCCGCACCCGGGAGCGCGGCGGAGAAAGGTGCCATCCGATGACGCAGCTCAGCTTCCCCGACGGATTCCTGTGGGGGACCGCCACGGCCTCCTACCAGATCGAGGGCGCGGCGAACGAGGACGGCCGGGGCCCGTCCATCTGGGACGTGTTCTCCGCGACGCCCGGCAAGACCTGGCGCGGCCAGTCGGGCGCCGTGGCGTGCGACCACTACCACCGGGTCGACGAGGACGTGGCGCTCATGGCCTCCCTCGGCGTCGACACCTACCGCTTCTCCATCGCGTGGCCGCGCATCCAGCCCGACGGCTCGGGCCCGGCCAACCCCGCCGGCCTCGACTTCTACGACCGGCTCGTGGACAAGCTCATCGCGGCCGGGATCAAGCCGATGCCGACGCTCTACCACTGGGACCTGCCGCAGAGCCTCGAGGACCGCGGCGGCTGGCCCGTGCGCGACACCGCCGAGCGCTTCGGCGAGTACGCCGCGATCGTCGGCGCGCGCCTGGCCGACCGCGTCCACACCTGGTGGACCCTGAACGAGCCGTGGTGCTCCGCCTACCTGGGCTACGGCAACGGCCACCACGCGCCGGGCCGCACCGAGCCGGCCGCCGCGCTCGCGGCCGTGCACCACCTGAACCTGGGCCACGGCCTGGCCGTGCAGGCGCTGCGCGCGGCCGGGGCCGACCAGGTCTCGATCGTGCTCAATCCGACCCAGGTCCGGGGCGAGGAGGAGGCCATGCGGGTCGTCGACGGCATCGCCAACCGCGTCTTCTTCGACCCGATCCTGCGCGGCGAGTACCCCGCCGACGTCATGGAGCGCACCGCGCACCACACCGACTGGTCCTTCGTGCGGGAGGGCGACCTCGCGGCGATCAGCCAGCCGATCGACCTGCTCGGCGTCAACTACTACAGCCCGACCTGGGTGCGGGCCAAGGCCGGCGAGCCCGAGAGCCCGGTCGGCCCGGGCACGGTGGACGTCGAGACGTACACGCCCGAGGGCCTCGAGTTCACCGACATGGGCTGGGCGATCGACGCGACCGGCCTGACCGACCTGCTGGTGCGCATCCACAAGGACTACGGCATCGCCACGATGGTCACCGAGAACGGCGCGGCGTACCCGACCGGGCCGGGCGAGGACGGCGAGGTCGACGACGTCGAGCGCGTCGCCTACCTGCGCTCGCACATCGCGGCGGTCCACGACGCGATCGGGGCCGGCGCCGACGTGCGCGGCTACACCGCCTGGTCGCTCATGGACAACTTCGAGTGGGCCTTCGGCTACGACAAGCGCTTCGGCATCGTGCACGTCGACTACGCCACCCAGAAGCGCACGCCCAAGGCGAGCGCGAAGTTCTACTCCCAGGTCATCGCCGCCAACGGCCTCGACCGGTAGTCACACGAGGGCGCCCCGGAGCGCTCGGATCTCGTGCTCCGGGTCGTCGGCGCGCATGACGGCGCCCATGACCGCGACCCCCGCCGCGCCCGCCTCCCGCGCGGCGAGGGCCCGGTCGGGGCCGTCGACGCCGCCGAGCGCGTACACCGGGACCGGGCTCGCCGCGCAGACCTCCGCAAGCGCGGCGGGCCCGACCGCCGGCCCGTAGCCGGGCTTCGACGCGCTCGCCCAGACCGGCGAGTACGTGCAGTAGTCCAGGTCGGGGTCGATCGGCTCGCCGGCGTGGACGGAGCGGCCGACGAGCACCGGCCGCGGGTCGGGCACGGGCCGGGACGCGGACAGGTGCGCCGCGGCGACCGGGCCCTCCGGGTCGGCGACGAGGACGACGCCCCCGGCCTCGGCCACCATGATGCCGATGCCGGCGGCGAGCCGGTGCCGCTCCTCCCACGGGAGGTCCTTGTCGCGCAGGACGAGCGCGAAGGGCCCGCCGCGCAGCGCGAGCGCGACCTGGTCGTGGAGCGGGCGCGGGCACGCGTGCCGGTCGGTGACGACGATGAGGCGGTGCTGCATACCCCCGAACCTACGCCCCGAACGGGAGTGCGCCCGAGTTCCGCGTGTTCCCGGTGGGATTCGCGTCCGTCTCGTCGGTGCTGGGGCGGTTTAACACTTGTGTATCGGTCCATGGGCCGAACTTGCGTAATTCACGACACAGGTGCGAAACTTCAGGGGATGAACATCGGCGATCAAATCAACGTGCTGCGAACCGAAGGGGAGCGGATCGCTGTCGCTGGTGGGGAACTCGCACTGAACGCGCTCGTGCCCACCTGCCCGGGCTGGATCGTCAAGGACCTCTTGACCCACATCGGGACCGTCCATCGCTGGGCGGCGGCGATCGTGGGCGGAGCCCTGCCCTACGATCCCCGCAAGCAGGACTTCCAGCGGATCGTGGGGCCCACTCCCCACGACGACCTGCTGGTCGACTGGGTCAGGGAGGGGCTCCTGCGGCTCGCGGCCGTCCTGGAGGCCGCCCCCGACGACCTCCAGTGCTGGCAGATGTTCCCCGCCCAGTCCTCCCGCCGCTTCTGGGTCCGCAGACAGGCCCACGAGACCACCATCCACCGCGTCGACGCCGAGCAGGCGCGAGGCGACGAGATATCACCGGTCGGCCCCGAGTTCGCGGCCGACGGCATCGACGAGCTGCTGCTGGGCTTCCACGGCCGCCCGTCGAGCAGGGTGCGGGCGCTGCGGCCGTCAGTGCTCCACATCCACGCCACCGATCTGCCGCCGGGGCGCGGCGACTGGTACGTGCACCCCACCGACACGGGGCCGCTCGTGACGTTCAGCGAGGTCGAGTCCCCGCACTGCGTCATCGAGGGCCCGGTGGAGCTGCTGTACCTGGCGCTGTGGAACCGGCTGCCGTTCGACGACCTCGCCGTTCACGGAGACCCGGCACTGCTCCACTTGTGGCGCAATTACTCCGCGGTCCGGTGGGTCGATCCCGTAGACGTCTGACGACTTGACACACGGCGACTGGAGCGCTACAGCGAGGACACGCAGGTGATCGGACGGTTTTGGCGGGCTTTGTCCGCTGTGGCCGTTCGGGGCGCGCTGCTGCGCGATCGGGCGGGCGCGGGACCGTAAGCTCGGCGGCGTGAAGGAGCTGAAGCACAGTCATGCCGTCCCGAACGACGCCGTCCCCCGCGCCGCCCTGTGGATCCTGGTCCCGGCCGCGGTCGCCACGGTCCTGGGCCTGGTGCTGCTGTGGCCGCAGGGGGTCGAGGACGCGCGGGCCGACGAGTTCGGGACCGAGGTCGACGGCCGGGTCATCGCGGTGGCCGAGACCGAGTGCACGGCGGAGGAGGCCGAGGTCCTGACCGTGTGCGGCGAGGTCGTGGTGCGGCTGGACAGCGGCGAGCACGCCGGCGAGGAGGCCGTGGTCGACATCCCGAGCGGGCCGGGCGCGCCGGTGGTCAGCCCCGGCGACGACGTCATCCTCCTCTACACGCCCGAGTCGGTGTCGGGCCAGCAGTACCACATCATCGACCACGACCGGGCCGGCGCGCTGTGGGCGCTGGTGATCGCGTTCGCGCTCGCGGTGGTGGCGTTCGGGCGCTGGAAGGGCCTGCGGTCGCTGGTGAGCCTGGGGCTGACGTTCGCGGTCGTGCTGCTGTTCATGGTGCCGGCGGTCCTCGACGGGTCGCCGCCGGTGCTCGTGGCGATCGTGGGCGCGGCGGCGATCATGCTGGTGTCGCTGTACCTCTCGCACGGGTGGAACCGGACGACGACGGTGGCGGTGGTGGGGACGCTGGCCTCGCTCGTGCTCACGGTGCTGCTCGCCCAGGCGGCGGTGCGGCTGACGGAGCTGAACGGGGTCCTCGACGAGAACACGACGAACCTCGCACTCCAGTACCCGATCGACATGTCCGGGCTGCTGCTCGCGGGCATCCTCATCGGCGCGCTCGGCGTCATCGACGACGTGACGGTCTCGCAGGCCGCCACCGTGGACGAGCTCGCGAAGGCGAATCCGAAGTGGGGGCACGCGCGGCTGTTCCGGTCCGGGATGCGGGTCGGGCGCGACCACCTGACGTCGGTGGTGAACACGCTGGTGCTCGCGTACGCGGGCGCGTCGCTGCCGCTGCTGGTGCTCATCGCGGCGGCGAACCGGCCGCTGGAGCAGGTGCTCACGAGCCAGACGATCGCGACCGAGATCGTGCGCTCGGTGGCGGGCACGCTCGGGCTCATCGCGGCCGTGCCGATCACGACCTGGCTCGCGGCGTACCTGGTGCGCTGGCAGCCGAAGCCGAAGGAGCCCAAGGAGAAGGAACCGAAGCGGCCCCGCCCGAAGCCGGTCCCGGAGGGGGGCGACTGGGACGCGGACGAGTCGCCCTACCCGCCGTCGCACCTGCGCTGACCGGCCCCCGGGGTCGGGGGTGTCGGATCGCCGGGCCCCCGGTGCAAGGGTGGCGCGGGGGTCCGACACCGGTGGCAGGGGTCCGACGGCTCAGAAGCGCTCGGCGGCGGTCATGAGTTTGCGGGCGGCCTGGTGGAGGGCCTGGAGGACCGTCATGACGGCGGGGCGGCCGGTCGAGGCGGTGCGGTGGACGACGTAGACGTCGCGGCCGCGCAGCTCCTCCGCGACCGCGCGCACGGCCACGTCGCGGCGCTCGG
This sequence comes from Glycomyces terrestris, assembly GCF_003933745.1. Lineage (GTDB taxonomy): Bacteria > Actinomycetota > Actinomycetes > Mycobacteriales > Micromonosporaceae > Glycomyces > Glycomyces terrestris. Next base: position 1,137,112 of record NZ_RSEB01000001.1, read on the forward strand.
CCGCGGCCATCCAGGGGGCGACGGTGACGCCGAGGCCCTTGGCGACGAGCGTCAGGATCGTGTCGAGGCCCTCGAACTCCGAGACCGGGGCCGAGATCCCCTCGGCGCGCCACAGCCGGTCCAGCGCCGCGCGGGACGGCTCGCCCTCCGGCGAGGCGATCCACGGCTCCCCCGAGAGCTCGTGCGCTGACAGGACCTCCCTGGCGGCCAAGGCATGCCGCGCCGGCAGGACCGCGACGAGCGGGTCCTGCACGAGATGGTGGAACGTCAGCGGTCCGACCGCGGCCGGGCGGCGCTGGCCCGACCAGTCGTCGATGAGCGCCAGGTCGATCTCGCCCGAGCGCACGCGCGCGAGCGACTCCGAGACCGTGTGCTGCTGGCGCAGGACCATCTGGAGCTCGGGGTGGCGGCGCAGGCGGCGCACCATCGGGCCGGCCAGCGCGACGGCGACCGTCGGGAACGCGGTCACGGTGACGCGCCCGCGCGGCTCGGCCGACTCGGCCGCAAGGTCGGTCTCGGCCGCGTCGATCGCCTCCAGGATGCGGGCGGTGTGCTCGACGAGGCGGCGGCCGGCGTCGGTGAGCTGGGCCGAGCGGGCGGTGCGCTCCAGAAGCGCGACGCCGGTCTCCTTCTCAAGGGCCGCAAGCTGCTGCGAGACGGCGGAGGCGGTCTGGCCGGTGGCGACGGCAGTGGCGGATATCGATCCCTGGGCGGCGAACTCGTAGAGGAGGCGCAGGCGGCGGACGTCGAGCATAAGCAAATCTTATCCTCGGCGAAAGGTAGAAATACTTGCCATGATGCTCGCCGGAGAGGAGTGTGGGGACCACAAGGGCGCGTCCGCGCCGCCGATGCGCACGCGCACGACCATCCACTGAGGAGTCCTCACGTGACCGTCTCCGCCACCCTCGCCGCCAACGAAGCCGTCGCCGCGCGCCGCGCCGCCGGGCAGGAGGTGCTCGCACTGGGGTTCGGCGAGGCGGGCATCCCCGTGCACCCCTTGCTCAGGCAGCGCCTGACGCAGGCCGCCGGGCAGATCTCCTACGGGCCGGTGGCCGGGATCGACGCGGCCCGCGAGGCCGCCGCCGGGTACTGGACCCGCCGGGCGATCCCGACCGGGGCCGAGCAGGTGATCCTCGGGCCCGGCTCGAAGCCGCTGCTGTTCGCGCTGCTGCACGCCGCCGGGGGCGACGTGGTGCTGCCGAAGCCCGCGTGGGTGTCGTACGCGGCCCAGGCGGAGCTCCTCGGCCGCGACCCGATCCGGGTCCCGGTGCCGAAGGGCGAAGGGGGCGTTCCGGATGCGGAGGCCCTGGACGCGGCCGTGCGGGCGGCCCGCCGGGCCGGGCGCGACCCGCGCGTCGTCGTGGCGACCCTCCCGGACAACCCGACCGGGCGGCTCGCGTCCGAGCAGTCGGTCAAGGCGCTGTGCGAGGCCGCGCGCGAGCTGGACCTGATCATCGCGGCCGACGAGATCTACCGGGACCTGGTGTTCGAGCCCGGGTCGTTCCCCTCCCCCGCCGCGTGGGCGCCCGAGCGGACCGTGACGACCACGTCCCTGTCGAAGAACTACGCGCTCGGCGGCTGGCGGGTCGGCGCGGCGCGCTTCCCGGACTCGCCGCTGGGCGCGCGGCTGCGGGAGTCAGTGCGCGGCACCGCTTCCGAGCTGTGGTCCGCGACGCCGATGCCGATGCAGCACGCGGCGGCGTACGCCTGGTCCGACCCGCAGGAGCTCGTGGAGCGGGTGGCGCTGGCGCGGCGCCTGCACGGGTCGGTGGCGGCCGCGGTGGCCGAGGTCTTCGCCGCCGCCGGCGCGGCGGTGCCGGCGCCGCAGGGCGGGTTCTACGTGTGGCCGGACTTCGCGCCGCTGCGGGATTCGCTGGCGGCGAAGTGGGGTATCGCCACGGGTGCGGATCTCGCGGGGGTCCTGCTGGAGCGGTTCGGGATCGTGGTGCTGCCGGGCAGCGCGTTCGGCGACGACCCGGAGGCGCTGACGCTGCGCGTGGCGGTGACCGGGATCTACGGCGAGAACGACTCCGAGCGCCTCGCGGCGCTGGTGTCGCGGTTCCCCATGGAGATGCCGTGGATCGCCGAGGCCCTCGCGGGCCTGGCGGAGAAGCTTCGGGCGCTGACGGCGTCCGAGTAGGCGCCGGGCGGCGCTGCCGAGGCCGATGCGGCAGCGCCGTCCGGTTCAGTCCACGCGGTCGGCGACCGCGGCGATGCCGTAGACGAGCGCGATGAGGGCGATGATCGCGACGACGACGATCGCGATGCCGATGTAGCGCTGGATCTCGAGTTCGTGGCCTTCGCGCACGGGCCGGCGCCAGCGGCCGTAGCGCCAGTGGTCGTGGCCCTGCTCGTAGTCGGTGGCGAAGTCCTCCAGGAGCGCCTGGAGGTCGGCGAGGGTCTCGGCGCGCCTGACGAGCTGGCGGCGGAGCTTGAACTCGTCGGCGTCGATCGCGCCGCGGCGGTGGGCCTGCGCGAGCCGGTAGAGGGCCATGCGACGGTGGGCCCTGGTGGGGCGGATGGCGAAGGCGTCCATGACGTGGCTCCCGGGGTCGTGTGGACCGCGGGGTTCCCCGTCCGCACCGTTCGTACACATTGGCGTCCGGTGCGGGACGGGTTGCGCGCCAGTGGGACCGGACGTCAGTCCAGGAGGTCGCTGACTGCCCGGGCGAGGTCGGTGTCCTTCGCGGAGACCTTGTTGCCGGCCGAGTGCGTGGTGACCGAGACGGTCAGCTTGTTGTAGTTGATCGCGAGGTCGGCGTGGTGGTCGCGGCGCTCGGAGAGCAGGCCGACGCCGGTGGCGGCGGCGAGCGCCTGGAGGTGGCCGTCGAAGGTCCAGGTGCACTCCAGGCGGTCGCGCGCGTGGGTCCAGCCGGGCAGGTCGGAGAGGGCGAGTTCGATCTCGGCCTCGGTCAAGGGTTGGTCGCTCATACCCCCGATTGTGGCACCCGGGCGGTCAGTTCTCCTCGATGAGCGTCACTTCGCCGGTGTCGAGGTCGTAGACGGCGCCGACGACGAGGACGCCGTCGAGGTTCTCGCGGCGGCCGAGGTCGGCGACGGTGCGGCGCACCTGGAGGCGCAGGGCCTTGGGGGCCGCGTCCTCGCCTTCGGGGGTCTCGGCGAGCGCCTGGGAGGCGGGCTGCCACAGCTGCTCGACGAGGTAGTCGGTGCGCGGGTCGTGGGTGTCGGCCTCGACGGCGTGGAGGGCGGCGTTGATGGCGCCGCAGCGCTCGTGGCCGAGGACGACGACGAGGGAGACGCCGAGTTCGGCGGCGGCGAACTCGAGGGAGCCGACGGCGGCGCGGTCGGGCACGTGCCCGGCGGTGCGCACGACCAGGAGCTGGCCGAAGTCGCAGTCGAACACGGACTCGGCGGTGACGCGGGAGTCGATGCAGGTGAAGACGGCGGCGGTCGGCGTCTGGCCGGGCGCGTGCTGGCGGGCCGAGACGATGTCGCGCTTGAAGCGGGGCTCGCCTGCGACGAACCGGCCGTTGCCTTCGAGGAGGGCGACGAGCGTCTTGGCGGCTTCGTGGTGCTCCATGAGCGAGGAGGCGGTCAGTTCTGGCACGCCCTGAATGGTGCCGTACGATGCGCGCCGGTGCAAGCGCGACGGGCTGACCGTGACGCACGTTTTACACATCGCACGTTACCGTTCCGAGATCTTCCGGTCATTTCGCAGGACTTGTCGCTCGCGGAAGGGGACCATAGGATGAAACCGAACTACCGCAACACGATTCACCAGCGGGTTCGTCAGCCGCAGGGACTTGGAGGCCACCGGTGCGCACGTACGGCGAAGGCTGCCCCGCGGCCCACGCGCTCGATCTCGTCGGCGAGCGCTGGTCGCTCCTGATCGTCCGCGAGCTCCTGCTCGGCCCCAAGCGCTTCACGGACCTGCGGTCGGGGCTGCACGGCGCCAGCGCGAACGTGCTGTCGCAGCGGCTGCGCGAGCTGGAGTCGGCCGGGGTGGTGTCGAAGCGGCGGCTGCCGCCGCCGGCGGCCTCGAAGGTGTACGAGCTCACCGAGTGGGGCCGGGAGTTGGAGGGCGTGATCGTGCTGCTGCTGCGGTGGGGCGCGCGCTCGGCCGCGATCCCGCTGGACGCGCCGATGGGGGCCGACGCGCTCATCCTGTCGATGCGGAGCCTGTTCATGCCGCAGTCGGCGCAGGGCTTCGACGCGGCGTTCGAGCTGTGGGTCGGGGACCGGCCGTTCATCGCCGAGGTCATCGACGCGCAGCTGATCCTGGCGCCGGGCCGGCCCGAGCATCCGCACGCGGTCATCCGGACCGACGCGGAGACGCTCAAGCGCCTGACCCTGGGCGGGCGCAGCCTCGACGTGTCGCTGCACGCCGGGCGCGTCACCGTCCAGGGCGATCAGGCGATGGCCGAGCGCTTCTTGGGAATGTTCCGCCTCCCGGAGCCGGCCGCGGCCTCGGCGGGCGCGGTATGACGGTGCCGCCGCTCATCGGATGATCCTGATCTCGCCGGTGCCGCCGGGCCTGGCGCGGCGGTCGGTGATGAGCATGTGGCCGGGCGCGTGGGTGATCGCGAACGGGAGCCGGGCCTTGACGACCGCCTCCTGGAGGGTGACGCCGCAGGCCCAGAAGACGGGGACGTCGCCGGCGTGGAGGCGCACGGCGTCGCCGAAGTCGGGGCGGGCGAGGTCGCGGACGCCGATCGAGGACGGGCTGCCGACGTGCAGGGGCGCGCCGTGCGCGTACGGCATGTCCATGGTGATCCCCGCGGCGAGGTCGACCAGGTCGGCCGGGACCGGCCGCATGGAGACCACGACCGGGCCGCGGAAGCGCCTGGCGCCCAGGGCCTTGCGGTTGGTGCGGTACATCGGGACGTTGACGCCCTGCTCGAGGTGGCGCAGCGGGATGCCGGCGCGCTCCAGGAACGGCTCGAACGTGAACGTGCACCCGGTCAGGAAGGTGACCAGGTCGCGGCCCCAGTAGTCGACGACGTGGGTCGGCTCGTCGACGAGCTCGCCCTTGCGCCAGACCTGGTAGGCCGGGAGGTCCCGGCGCAGGTCGGCGCCGACGGCGAGGTCGGTCCAGTAGTCGCCGGCCGCCACCACGTCCAGCAGGGGGCAGGCGCGCGGGTTGCGGACCGCGAAGCGGCGCAAGGCGATCGCATCGCGGCGGGGGACGCTGACCAGGTTGGCCTGGACGTAGCCCTGGGACCATCCGCTGGTGTGGGCGACCAGGCCGTCCCTGAACCTGGCGCGCGCCTCGCGGGGGCTGGTCTGCGCTTCGGGACGCTGTCTCGTGAACATCGCTCCTCCTCGAAAGGTGCTGCTCGTTGTGTCGAGAATCCGATAACGCCATGTCAACGGGTTCACGAGTCCTTCACGAGCAGGATGCGCATGCAGTCCGGACACCTGAGCGCCACCGCGTGTTCACTGAGCGATTCGCGTTGCGAGCGTTCCCAAATGATCAAGAAATGCCCATAGACTGGAGAGACCCCGCCAGTTCGGACCGCCTCGGCTCCCCGGGAGGTGGCGCCGTTGGACTTCGGCATCCTCGGCCCGCTGCAACTGACATGGGACGGCGTCCCCGTGCCGCTCCCGGGCCGCACCCTGCCCCGCCTCTTCGCCGTGCTGCTCCTGGAGCCCGGCACCGTGGTCCCCCTCCACCGCCTCGTGGACGCGGTGTGGGGCGAGGACCCGCCCGCGACCGCGAAGCGGCAGATCCAGAACACCGTCGCCACCGCGCGCGGCCTGCTCCTGCGGTCCGGGACCAGCGAACTGGAGACCGTCGGCGACGGCTACCGGCTGCGCGTGCGCCCCGAGCAGCTCGACGCGCTCCGGTTCCAGCGGGCCGCGCGCATCGCCCGCGAGCAGGTCGCCGCCTCCGAACCCGAAGCGGCCCTGACGAGCCTGCGCGAGGCGCTCGACCTGTGGCGCGGACCGGCCCTCGCCGGACTCACCGGCCGCTTCATCGAGGCGGGGGCGCTGCGCTGGGACGAGGAGCGCGCCGCCGCCGAGGAGGCCCGCGCCGAGCTCGAACTCGAACTGGGCACCGGCGTCTCGGTCGTCGCCGACCTGCGCCGGGTCCTCGACCGGCACCCGTACCGCCAGCACGCGGCCGAGCTGCTCATGACCGCGCTCTACCGCGAGGACCGGCCCGCCGAGGCCCTCGACGCGTTCGAGGCGATCCGCCGCCAGCTCGCCGACGAGCTCGGCATCGACCCCGGGCAGCGCCTGAAGGAGCTGCACACCGCGATCCTGCGCGACGACCCCGAGCTCCAGGCGCCCGCGAAGGCCCCGCCCGCCGCGGGCCGGCCGGCGCTCCCGGCGCCCGCGCAGCTGCCGGCCGACAGCGTCCACTTCACCGGCCGCTCCGGGCAGCTCAAGGCCCTCGACGCGCTCCTGGGGCCGGGGCCGCAGGTCGCGGTCCTGTCCGGGATCGGCGGCTCCGGCAAGACGACGCTCGCGCTCCACTGGGCGCACCGGGTCCGCGAGCAGTTCCCCGACGGGCAGCTGTACGTGAACCTGCGCGGCTTCGACCGGGCCGCGCCCCTGACGCCGCTGGACGCGCTCGCCGGGTTCCTGCGGGCCCTCGGCGTGCCGACCGAGGCGATCCCCTCCGACGCCGACGAGGCCTCGGCGCTGCTGCGCTCGCGCCTGGCCGACACCCGGACCCTCGTCATCCTCGACAACGCCCGCAACTCCCAGCAGGTGATCCCGCTGCTGCCGGCCACCGCCGGGTGCGTCGCGGTCGTCACCAGCCGCTCCCGGCTGCCGGACCTCGCCGCGCTGCGCGACGTCCGGCAGGTCACCGTCGGCGCCCTCGACGGCGACGAGTCCGTGCGGCTCCTGGAGAGCCTCGTCGGGCCCGAGCGCGTCGCCCGCGAACCCGAAGCGGCCCAGCGCATCGCGCAGCTGTGCGCGGGACTGCCGCTGGCGCTGCGGATCGTCGGCACCAACCTCGACGGGCAGCACCTGTCGCTCGCCGAGACCGCGACCGCCCTCGAAGGGCGCGACCGGCTCGCGCACCTCGCCGTCGAAGGCGACCCGACGATGACCGTCGCCGCCGCGTTCGACCTGTCCTACCAGGCCCTCGAACCCGAAGAGGAGCTGCTGTACCTCAACCTCGCGTGCGTGCCGGGCACCGACTTCTCCAAGGACCTCGCGTGCGCGCTCGTCACCTGGGAGCCCGCCAGCGCCGAACGCCTCCTCGCGAACCTCGTCGCCGCGCACCGCGTCGAGGAGTACCGGCCCGGCCGCTACCGCTTCCACGACCTCGTGCGCGAGTACGCGCGCCAGAAGGCCGAGGCCGCGTTCGACCCCGCCGCGATCCAGCGCCTGCGCGAGCAGGTCGTGGAGTGGTACGCCAAGGGCACCGCCGCGCTCCCGGTCGAGGAGTACCGCAACATCGTCGCCGCGTTCCTCGAATGGAACGGGCACCCCACGGTCTCGCGCCTGCTCACCCGGCTCGTCGCGTTCGCCGACGCCGGGTACCGCGAGGAGAGCACCGACTCCCCGTACGAGCTGCCCGAGCTCGCGAAGGTCGCGCAGCTCGCGATCGAGACCGGCGTGGAGTCCGCCGAGCCGATGGACGCGGTGCGCGCGTACGCGCTCGCCGACGCCGTCGCGTACGCCTCCGGCGAGATGCACCAGTCGAAGGTGTTCGCCGAGAAGACCCTGGAGAACCTGCGCCGCACCCCGCACGGCGACGCGACCGGCAAGGCCCGCAACGACCTCGCGACCACGCTCATCCAGCTCGGCCGCTACCGGGAGGCGGTGTCGCTCCTGCGGGAGGCCGTCGTCGCCGCCGAGCACTCCGGGAAGCGCTACGTGCAGGTCGAGGTCCTCACCTCGCTCGGCACCGTCCTGCGGCACATGGGGATCTTCGCCGAAGCCGAGGCGCTCCTGCTCAAGGCCCGCGAACTCGACGCGTCCGGCCCCGACGGGCCCACGACCGTGTACCCGCTGCTGACCCTCACCGGCCTGTACGTCGACCTCGGCCGCATCAGCGCCGCCGACGAGCTGTGCCGCGAGATCGGCGAGATGCTCCGCGGCCACCCGTCCCAGTACTACCGGGCCCGCCTGTACTTCCGGCAGTCCGCCGTCCACAGCGCCGACGGGGACCTCCCCCGCGCCGAGGCCGCGCTCCTGCGCGGGCTCGAACTCGTCGAGCAGGTCTCCAGCTGGCGCCACCAGCTGCTGTACACGTACGCGCTCGCCGAGCTGTACCTGGAGACCGGCCAGTTCGACGCCGCCCGCGAGGCCATCGTCAAGGTCGAGCACCTGGGCCGGTACGAGACCTCCGAGACCCTCGCGGTCAAGGCCCGCGTCCTGTGCCGCCTGTTCGCCGCCGACGGCCGCATGCGGGCCGCCGTCAAGTACGGCCGCCAGGCAGTGGACGTGTTCGCGGCCATGCCCGACCCGCTCCGGCAGGCCCGGAGCCTCGGCGCGCTCGCGGACGCGTACGCCGCGGCCGGCGACGAGGAGGAGGCCGAGATCCACCGGGCCCAGGCCGCGTCCCTGTACAGCGCCCTGAACCTGGACCCGCGGCCGATCGGGTCGCGGTCGTTCCAGCGCGCGGCCTCGCGCGGGCGCGCCGCGGACGCCGCGTTCCCCGCGGGCGGGCCTCGCGGCGGCGGGCACGCCGACGGCGTCGTGTTCCTCGGCGACGGCGGGCGCCGCGAGGAGGCCCTCGCGGCCTACCGGCGGGTCCTCGAAGCGCTCGGGCTCGAGATCGCCGAGACCGACCCGCCCCGGTTCGGCTCGTTCTTCCAGCGGTTCCGGATCGCCGTGTGGGGCAACCACCGGCAGGTGCGCGCGGTGGACCTGGCCGCGGCCGTCGACGCCTCGACCGGGACGGCCGGCCGGGGCCCGCAGGTCGACCCGGGCCTGGTGGAGGCCGTGTCGCGGCTCATCGAGTCGCTGCGGCACGAGCAGGAGGCCGTGATCCAGATCGACGCGATCCTCATCGTCAAGCACGCCAACCGGATCACGCAACGCATCCTCACCCCGCAGGAGCAGGCCCTGCTCCAGGAGCACTGGACCGGCGTGGACCTGCCCGGCGACATCGGCGGCGTGCTCCGCGCCTGCGGCATCAACCCGCTGGTCCTGCCCGAGGAGGCCGAGCCGCAGGCGAAGGGCCGCCACCGGCGGGACTGACGCGCCAGTCGGTCGACGGATGCGGTGCCAGTCGGGCGGCCGATAGCGTTGCGGCACACCCAGCGAGATGGAGAGAAGGCGCGACATGCACGCGATCCGACAGCACGAGTTCGGCGGCCCGGAGGTCCTCGTGTACGAGGAGGTCGCCGACCCCGAGCCCGGCCCCGGCCAGGTCCGCATCGCCAACCGGGCCGCCGGCGTCCACCTGCTCGACACGACCTTCCGCAGCGGGGACGCGAACAGCCCGTACCCGCTGCCGGAGCTGCCGTTCATCCCCGGCCGCGAGGCCGCCGGGGTCGTCGATGCGGTCGGCGAGGGCGTCGACCCGTCGTGGATCGGCAGGCACGTCGTCGCGCACCTCGGCTTCGCCTCGCAGGGGTACGCCGAGAAGGCCGTGCGCGAGGTCGAGTCCGTGCACGAGATCCCCGCGGGCGTCGACTTCGGCGAGGCCGTCGCCATGATCGGCACCGGCCGGACCGCGCTGCTGGTGCTGTCGGTCGGGCCCGTGCAGGCCGACGACGTCGTCGTCGTCCCCGCCGCCGCCGGCGGCCTCGGGACGCTCCTGGTGCAGGCCGCCAAGCACGCCGGCGCGCATGTGATCGGCCTGGCCGGCGGCCCCGACAAGGTGCGGCAGGTGGCCGCGAACGGCGCGGACGCCGCGATCGACTACCGGGCCGCGGACTGGACGGACGTGCTCGACCGGGCCCTGGAGGGCCGCGAGGCGACCCTGTTCTTCGACTCGGTCGGCGGCGCGGTCGGCCGGGCCGTGTTCGAGCGCCTCGGCTTCGGCGCCCGCATGGTCGTCTTCGGCTGGTCCGCGGGCAAGGCCACGGAGGCCACGGTGGAGGAGATCGTCGGCCGCGGCCTGACCGTCTCGGGCGCACTCGGGCCGAAGATCGTCGCGAAGATGGGCGGTCTGCGGGCCCTGGAGGAGCGCTCGCTCGCCGAGCTCGCCGCCGGGCGGCTGCGCCCGGCCGTGCACACGTTCAAGCTCGCCGAAGCCGCCGAGGCCCACCGGGCCCTGGAGAACCGCGGCACCACCGGCAAGGTCGTGCTCGTGCCCTGACGGACGCGGCAGGGGCCCCTCGGCGTACTGCCGAGGGGCCCCTGTCCGCTTGCGCCCCTTTAGGAGGCGGTGACGAGCTCGGCCGGCTCGATGCTCGGGACCGCGGCCTCGGCGTGCGCGCGGGCGAGCGGGATCGAGAGCACCAGGCCCGCCAGGGCGAGGCCGACGCCGACGAGGATCGGGGCGGTCAGGCTCAGGCCGAGCGAGAGCGCGAGACCGCCGAGCCAGGCACCGTTCGCGTTGGCGAGGTTGAAGGCCGCGTGGTGCAGCGAGGACGCCAGCGACGGGGCCTGGTGGGCGCCGTCGAGGAGCAGCCGCTGCATGACCGGGCCGACCAGCGAGGACGAGGTGGCCATGAGCAGGACGCCCGCGACGGCGAGGACCGGGTTGCTCATGGAGAAGTACATCGCCAGGAGGACGGTCGCGATCGAGGCGAACGCGGCGAACAGGCCGTGGATCGGGGCCTTGTCGGCGACGTGGCCGCCGAAGACGTTCCCGAGGGTGAGGCCGATGCCGAAGACCGCGAGGGTGATCGCGATGGCGACGGCGTTCATGCCGGTGACGTCCTCGAGGATCGGCGTCAGGTAGGTGTAGGCGGCGAACATGCCGCCGAAGCCGACCGCGCCGGTCACGAGCGGGAGCACGACGCGCTTGGAGCGGATCGCGCGGATCTCGTCGGCGGCCTTCGTCGGGACGATGACGCCGCGCGTGTCGGGCACGGTGGCCCAGATGGCGGCGGCGGCGACCAGGCCGAGCGCGGCGACGGCCGCGAAGATCCAGCGCCACGAGATCTGGCCGATGAGCAGGGCGCTCACCGGGACGCCGACGATGGTGGCGACGGTGAGGCCGGACATGATGCCGGAGATCGCGCGGGCGCGGCGGTCGTAGGCGACGAGGCTGGCGCCGACGACGGCGGCCGCGCCGAAGAACGCGCCGTGCGGCAGGCCGGCGACGAACCGGGAGCCGAGCAGGAACCCGAAGTCCGGCGCGAGCGCCGTGGCGAGGTTCGCGGCGGCGAAGGCGAGCATGAGGCCGATGAGCAGCGGCTTGCGCGGCAGGCGGGTGGTGGCGACGGTGAGCAGGGGCGCGCCGAGGACGACGCCGACCGCGTAGGCGGAGACGGCGAGGCCGGCCTGGGCGAGCGAGACGCCCTGGGAGGCGGCGACCTGGGGCAGGATGCCCATGATCGCGAACTCGGCGGTGCCGATGCCGAACGCGCCGATGGACATGGCGAAGAGAGGCATGCGCATGGAAAGCAGCTCCGGTGGGATGAGAAGGAGGGTGAGAACGCTGAGGCTGTCACCGGCTGCTTCCTTGCCGTACCGGTCGCTGTCAAGACGGGGAGGCGGGGCCTCCGCATCCAAGCGTAATAACACTCGCCGCACGAGGAAAAGTCCCTGAGGTGAAAAGTCGTGGTGATGTCCGTCGCCGCCGCGTTACGCGGCGGGCGCGGGGGTTTCGGAAGTGACGGGCGCCAATCTCCGGAACGCCGCGGCGGTCGCCGAGTCCGGTTGCGGCACATACATGACCAGGCGCATGCCGGTGCCGGGCACGTCGAGGACCTGGCAGTCGAACTCGAGCGGGCCGACCTCGGGGTGGACGACGCGCTTGGTCGTGGCGCGGCGCGGGGTGACCCGGTGGTCGGCCCACAGCTCCCCGAACTCGGGGCTGGTGCGCAGCAGTTCGTCCACGAGGCCCTTGAGCCGGCGGTCGCCGGGGTTGCGGGCCAGGGAGGCGCGCAGGTCGGCGACGCTGTCGGCGAGGAACCGGCGGGTGGCTGGGTCGGCGAGGCGCGGGGCGGCGTCGCCCTGGAAGTTCGTGCGCAGGATGTTCCGCTGCTCGGGCGCGAGGCCCGAGAGGTAGCCCATGAGCCGCTCGGCCATGGCGTTCCAGGCGATCATGTCGTAGCAGGCGTCGATGACGTACGCGGGGAAGTCGTCGAGCCCGGCGAGGAGGTTCCGGATCGTGGGGGGCGCTTCGCCCACGGAGCCGGCGCACTCCGACTCGGGGAGCTCGTCGACGAGGTGGAACAGGTGGGCGCGCTCGTCGTGGTCGAGCACGAGCGCGCGGGCGAGCGCGCCGAGGACCTGCCGCGACGGCTTGGGGCCGCGGGCCTGCTCCAGCCGGATGTAGTACTCGACGGAGATGCCCGCGAGCTGCGCGACCTCCTGACGGCGCAGCCCGGGGGTGCGCCGGCGCGACCCGCTCGGCAGCCCGACGCCTTCGGGCTTGAGCGCGGCGCGGCGGGTGCGGAGGAAGTCGGCGAGCTGCTGGCGGTCCATGCGTCCCATCCTCCCCCGGTTCGGGCCCGGCAGCCAGGTACCGGATGTACCACCATAAGGAGTGCTCTTTGCAGCGGCGCGGATCGGGCGCAGGCTCGGGGGCATGGAACAGAGGACGGCGCTCGTCACGGGCGCGAACAAGGGAATCGGATTCGAGATCGCCAGGGGCCTGGGCGCGAAGGGCGTCAAGGTCTGGGCGGCGGCCCGCTCGGTCGAGCTGGGCGAGGCCGCGGCCGCCAGGCTGCGGGAGGAGGGCGCCGACGCCGAGTTCGTGCGCCTCGACGTCACGGATGAGGACTCGGTCGCGGCGGCGGTCGAGCAGGTCGGCAGCCTCGACATCCTGGTGAACAACGCCGGGATCGCGCTCGCCGACGGCGGCTGGAACACCAGCGAGCTGACCGTGGCCACAGCCCGGAAGGTGTTCGAGACCAACGTGATCGGGGTGGTCTCGGTGACGAACGCGTTCCTGCCGCTGCTGCGCGAGTCGCCGGCGCCGCGGATCGTGAACGTCTCCAGCGAGGTCGGCTCGTTCGGGTTCATGACCGGCGACCACGAGTTCGCGCAGATGCAGGGCGGCGCGTACGGCGCGTCCAAGTCGGCCCTGAACATGCTGACGGTCTCCTACGCCAAGGAGTTCAAGGACGGCCCGGTCAAGGTCAACGCCATGACCCCCGGCTACACGAAGACCGACCTGAACCACAACCAGGGCTGGCGCGACCCCGAGACCTCCGCCAAGGTCGCGATCGACCTCGCCCTGGCGGGCGACGACGGCCCCAACGGCGGCTTCTTCCAGGAGGGCCTCGAATACCACGCGGACACCACCGTCCCCTGGTAGCGCCGCCCCTGGTAGCGGCGGTAGCCGACGGACCGGCCCGGAGCACAGCGCTCCGGGCCGGTCGCGGTCTAGAAGCCGGTGCGGCCCGGGCCCTGGCCGTCCTTCGGGAGGTATTGGGAGAGGATCGCGTCGACGTCGATCTTGTCGCCCAGGAGGCGGCGGGCCATTTCGGCCGATTTGAGGGCGTAGGCGTCGCGGGCCTGGCGGATGAGGGCGACCATCGCGGGGCCGAGGGACTGGCGGTAGCGCATGGCCGCCTCGTTCACGACGATCGCGTCCACCTTGCCGTTCGGGTCGAGGCGGACGGTGAGGAGGCCGTCCTCGGAGACGACCTCGACGGCGTCGGCGCCGAGCTCGGCGCTGACCTCCTTGTACTTCTCGAGCGTGGCCTCGGCCTCGGAGCGCATGCGCTCGAACTCGGCCATGATCTGCTCGGGCGTGGGACGGTCGCTCACCGCTGCCCCTCCTCGCGCTCGGCGGCGAACAGGCCGGCCAGCGACTGGCGGATGGCCTCGGACAGCTGCCGGTCGGCCTCGTCGGTCGCGGTCTTGACGGTGGCGGCGGTGAGCTCGCCGAGTTCGAGGCCGCTGAGCTCGAACGCGTTCATGCGCAGGTCGATGATCCTGACGTCGCCGCCGGGGCCGGCCACGACCCGGACGGCGCCGTCCTCGGACACCGCCTCCGCCTCGGTCTCGGCCGCGAGCCGCTGGGCCTCGGCCACTCTGTTCTGCATGTCGCCGTACATGGTCGGCGCTCCTTTCTTCTGGGCCGGGGTCAGTTCCAGTACGCGAGCCGCTTCGCGGGATCGCCCATCCACTCGGGCCGGAACTCCTCGGGTTCGAGGCGCAGGCGCGCGTCCTCGCGGACGATCTCGCCGCCGTCCCGGTGGGCGTACAGATGGGCTTCGGCGCGGACGGCGGTCGCCTCGCCGTCGGCGACGACGAGTTCGAGTCGCGCGGCCGCGCCGGCGGCCTCGAACTCCAGGACGTGGGCGCCCGGGCGCAGCGGATGCCACCAGTTGCCCCACGTCGCCGGGACCTCGAGGCCGTCGAGGCGCACGCGCGGCGGCTCGGCCCGCAGGGCGGCGAGGGCGGTGTCGCGGACGGTGACGCCGTCGCCGTCCTTCCACAGGTGCCGGTGGGCCGTCGCGCGCAGCAGCAGCGCCCCGTACCCGGGCGCGAGCTCGGGGAGGGACTCGGGGCGGTCGCCGACGAGCGCGGGCCGGTCGGGGACCTCGGGTCCGTCCCACGGGTAGCGGACCGGGCGAGAGAGCGCCGCGGCCTGGCGTTCGAGCCGGAGCGCGGCGAGTCGGGCGCGCTCGCGCCGGCGCCACGGCGCGAACGGCACCAGGCCGAGGATCACGACCGCGAGGACGACGAGGACGACCCGGCTGGCGGTGCCGTCGAACGCGAACGCGTTCACGGCCCCGAACGGCAGCCCGCACACGAGCACGGTGAGGACCGCCCACTCGTACAGGTACACGCGGGAGGCCGGCGGCAGCGCGTCCACCGCCTCGGGTCCGAAGCGGACGGTGCGCCGGTCGGCCTCCTCGCGCCACACCAGGACCGCGGTCGCGCCGTCCTCGACGGCGACGACGACCGGGCTGGTCGCGGCGCCGCTCTGGACGTCGACGGCGTGCGGCCCGGCGGGGAGGACGACGAAGACGGTGCCGTCGCCGACCGCGACCGGGACCTCGTCGACGGCGGCCACGGGCATGGTCGCGGCCGCGTCGACGACGAGTTCGAGCACGCCCGACCCCGCGGGCGGGACCGGCCGGGTCAGGGACACGTCGAGCGGGGACGGGAGCGCCTCGATCGCGGCGTCCCGGTGGAGCAGGGGCTTCGAGCGCACGGGCCGGCCCAGGGCGTCCGCGTAGTCGCCGCGGCTGCGCCGGTACGACTCCGCGAGGTTCCTCGGGATGGCCTTGCGGTCGATGCCCTCCACTACTTGCCCCCGGCGACCTTGATGTCCTCGGCGGCCTGGATGTCGGCCTCGCGGTAGGCGTTCGCGGTCTCGGTGAAGCGGGTCGCGTTCCCCTCCAGCGCGGGCGAGATCAGGGCGACGTTGGTCGCGAGCTCCTCGCGCTGCTGGTTGTAGCCCTCGACCCAGCCCTGGCAGGCGAGGCCCCAGGTGAAGAAGTCGGTCTCGGTGTCCGAGTTGACCTTCTGCGAGAGCGAGTCGGCGTTCCCCTGGAGGCCCTTGAGCTTCTCGGCGACGCCGTCGAACTCGTCGGGGTCGACGCTCGTGTACGTCGCCATGTCGCCCGACGGGTTCGCGGACGCCGGCGACGGGTTGCCGCGGCCGGGCGCGCCGGTGCTCTGGATGCCGCCCTGCCAGTTCGCGATGAGCCCGCCGGCCCAGCGCATCATGTCGCCGGAGGCCTGCACGAACGTCGAGCGGAGGATCTCCCCGCCGATGTGCGCGAGCTGCTTGCCGGTGAACTGCGCGAGCGAGACGCGCAGGAACATGGTGGCGGTGTCGATCGCGGACTTCTGGGTGACCCACATGAGGAACGTCGCGATCGAGCTGCCCGCGCTCACCCACGCCGAGGCGAGGGCGACGAGGCCGTAGATGATGACCTGCTCGATGAGCGCCGACAGGAGGGCCTTGATGAGCTCGTAGACGGCCTTCGACAGCATCTGCGCCATGCCGATGTGCGACTCGATGTGCGAGATCGCGGTGGCGATGCCGCCGAGCGCCGCGGCCATGCCGTTGACCTTGTCCTTGGCGAGGTCGGTCGTCGGCGAATCGGAGGTCTTCAGCGCGTCCTGCCAGGCGGCGTCGACCTCGTCCTGCATGGCGATGAGCACGTCCTTGAACTGGCGCCACCGCTCCTGGAGGTCCTGCATCTGGCCGGGGTCGCCCGAGAGCCAGGTGAGCAGCTTGTTCGCCGGCTCGAACAGGTTCAGGACGAAGTCGAGGCCGACGTTGACGAGCATCCCGAGCGGGTTCGTGAAGGCGGCGTACGCCTCCAGGCCGAGGCTGGCGATGTCGGCGGCGACGGTCGCGGCGGCGTTGCCCGCGGTGACCTCCTCCTCCTCGATGGCCCGCTGGATGACGCCGGCGCTGTTGAGGACCTGTTTGACACCGGGGGTCGACTCGCCCGCCTTGGTCCAGTTGCCCTTCTGGGAAGGGTCGTCGTAGGTCGTGATGTCGGACGGGTCATCCGCCATTGAGGCTCCCGGGTCGTCGGAGGGACTGTGCGGTTTCCGACCATAACGGATTGCGGCAATCGCGGAAAGAGCTCCGAATACGCGGAGGGCCCCGCGCGGCGCGGGGCCTCCGCAGTGCGGCGGTCGGTAGGGCAGGCAGGACTTGAACCCGCGACCCAGGGATTATGAGTCCCCTGCTCTAACCAGCTGAGCTACTGCCCCGAGCGGGCAATATCCTCTCACACCCCGTGTCGGCGCGGTGGCCCCAGGGCACCGGGGCCGGTCCGGCGGGGGTGCGGCGGCGGGGCGAAACGCCATCCGGTGTTCACTGGTGCCGAACCGGACCGAAACGGCCGGATGGCACGGAGGGGGAGGCCATGGCGGCGCGGCGGTAACATTCGCGCCACATTTGCAACGGTTCTATAACGACAGGTGCTGTTGTTAGCCAGGTCTCTTTAAGATCCGACTCACTCCCGCCGTTCCGTGTTTCTCGAACATTGCACACGCGGCGGGTTCCGACGCCCGAAACCTCCCGAGGGGGCCCATTGAGACGACCATTGATGCTGCTGTCGGCTGCGCTGGCCGGCCTGTTGCTGTGTCTGGGGGTGAGCAGCAGCGCGACGGCGCAGGAGGCGCTCGGCGTCCACGGCACGCTCGACGACCAGCAGGACCAGCCCGTGGCGGGCGTGTCGATCACCGTCACCGACGCCGCCGGCACCGAGATCGCGACCGTCGTCACGGCCGAGGACGGCACCTGGGCCGTCCCGCTGGAGGCCGAGGGCGACTACGTCGTCGTCCTCGACGAGTCGACCCTGCCCGAGGGCCTCGTCGTGCGCAACTGCAAACCGCGGCTGGAAGTCGAGATCACCTCCGACCGGACCGCGCTGTTCCCGCTCGACGCCCAGACCGACGGCTGCACGCCCGGCGAGAGCCCGACGGCCGGCGGCGAGTCGCCGTCCTCCGACGCCGGCGAGGAGCCCGGCGGGGAGCCGTCCTCCGAGTCCGAGGACGAGGCGGCCGAGGACGCGGCCGCCGACGAGGTCAGCGAGGTCGAAGGCGAGGGCGGGGCGACCCGCGCCATCAGCCTCCTCGTGTCCGGCCTCCACTTCGGCCTCATGATCGCCCTCGCGGCGGTCGGCCTGTCGATGGTCTTCGGCACCACCGGCCTCACCAACTTCGCCCACGGCGACCTGGTCACCTTCGGCGGCGTCATGGCGCTGCTGTTCAACGTCACGCTCGGCCTGCCGGTGTGGGTCGCGGCGATCGCCGCGGTCGTCCTCGGCGCGGCCTTCGGCTGGGCCCAGGACTGGGGCCTGTGGTCGCCGCTGCGCCGCCGGGGGACCGGCCTGGTCTCGATGATGATCATCTCGATCGGCGTGGCCCTGCTCATCCGCAACGCGACGCTGTTCTTCATCGGCGGCGAGCGGCTGCGCTACAGCGACTACGTGGGGCAGCGCCCCTGGGACTTCGGCTGGCTCGTGGTCACGCCGAAGGAGGTCGTCACCGGCGCCATCGCCCTGGCCGTGTGCATCCTGGTCGGGCTCGCGCTCGTCTACACCAGGCTCGGCAAGGCGACCCGCGCGGTGGCCGACAACCCGTCGCTCGCGGCGTCCACCGGCATCGACGTCAACAAGGTCGTGCGCCTGGTGTGGACCATCGGCGGCGCGCTCGCGGCCATGTCCGGCGTGTTCCTGTCCATCAGCGACGGCGTCAAGTTCGACATGGGCCAGCACCTGCTGCTGCTCGTGTTCGCCGCGGTCGTCCTCGGCGGCCTCGGCACCGCCTTCGGCGCGTTCGTCGGCGCCATGCTCATCGGCGTGTTCGTGCAGATGTCCACGCTCGTGGTCGCGCCCGAGCTCAAGTACGTCGGCGCGCTGGCCGTCCTCATCATCATCATGCTGACCAGGCCCCAGGGCATCCTGGGCCGCCGCGAGAGAATCGGTTAGGGGGCCACGCGATGGATTGGCAGTTCATCTTCAGCCAGGCGCTCACGCAGGCCATCGGACCGACGATGCTCGTGTACGCCCTCGGCGCGATCGGCCTGAACCTCCAGTTCGGGTACACGGGCCTGCTCAACTTCGGCCAGGCGGCGTTCGCCGCCATGGGCGCCTACGGCCTCGCCCTCAGCGTGGTCGCGTGGGGCCTGCCGTTCTGGTGGGGCATCGTCATCGGCCTCGCCGCGGCGTGCGTCATGGCGCTCCTGCTCGGCATCCCGACGCTGCGGCTCAGGGCCGACTACCTCGCGATCGTCACGATCGCGGCCGCGGAGATCGTGCGGCGGCTCGCCCGCGCCACGGTCTGGTCCGACACCACCGGCGGCTCGGACGGCATGCGCGGCTTCTCGGAGCCGTTCTTCGAGCTCATCCCGTGGGACCGCGAGGCGACCTGGACGTTCCTGTTCGTCTCCATGGACGGCGGCCGCCTGGCCGTCGACTTCGGGATCTTCGAGCTCCAGTACTCCTACCGCGACACCTGGATCATGGTCGTGGGCTGGGCGCTGGTCCTGCTCATCACCGGGGTCATGGCCCTGCTCATCCACAGCCCGTGGGGCCGCGTCCTCAAGGGCATCCGCGAGGACGAGGAGGCCGTGCGCAGCCTCGGCAAGAACGTCTTCGCGTACAAGATGCAGGCGCTCGTCATGGGCGGCATCATCGGCGCGGTGGCGGGCTTCCTGTTCGCGCTCAGCCGCGCCAACGTCCAGCCCGACACGTTCACCACGGACTTCACGTTCTACTTCTACGTGGTCCTCATCCTCGGCGGCGCGGCCCGGATCTTCGGTCCCGTGCTCGGCGCGGCCCTGTTCTGGTTCCTGTACAACATCCTGTCGCAGGGGCTCAGCCAGGCGATCCGCGCCGAGGTCATCCCGCCGAGCGTCCTCGATGCGACGCAGGTGGGCCCGCTGGTGTTCCTCCTGCTCGGCCTCGGGATGGTCCTGCTGCTGATCTTCCGGCCGCAGGGGCTCATCGGCAACCGGAAGGAGCTGATGTTCGATGTCCGATAAGGAGAAGGCGGGCAAGGCCGCCGCGACCGCGGCGCTGGCCGGGGTCCCGGCCGAGCCGGGCGCGCCGAAGCAGGACGCGATCCTGTCGGCGACCGGGGTGCGGCGCGCGTTCGGCGGCCTCGTGGCCGTCGACGTCGAGCACCTCGAGGTCCAGCGGGGCACGATCACCGCGCTCATCGGCCCGAACGGCGCGGGGAAGACGACGTTCTTCAACCTGGTCACCGGCTTCGACCGGCCCAGCCGCGGCGAGTGGGACTTCGACGGGCGCGCGGCCCACCGCATGCGCTCGTACCAGGTGGCGCGGGCGGGCATGGTCCGCACGTTCCAGCTGACGAAGGCCCTCACCCGCATGTCGGTGCTCGACAACATGCTCATCGGCGCCGCCGACCAGATCGGCGAGCGCATGTGGGCGGGCCTGGTGCCGGGCGTGTGGAAGAAGCAGGAGGCGGCCAACCGCGAGCGGGCGATGGAGCTCCTCGAGCGGTTCAAGCTCGTCGACAAGCGCGAGCACTACGCGGGCGAGCTCTCGGGCGGCCAGCGCAAGCTGCTGGAGATGGCGCGGGCGCTCATGCTGAACCCGAAGATGATCATGCTCGACGAGCCGATGGCCGGCGTGAACCCGGCGCTGAAGCAGTCGCTGCTGGAGCACATCAAGGACCTGCGCGAGGACGGCATGACCGTCCTGTTCGTGGAGCACGACATGGACATGGTCCACGAGATCGCGGACTGGGTGGCCGTCATGGCGGCCGGGCAGCTCATCACCGAGGGCACTCCGGACCAGATCTCGGCCGACCAGCGGGTCATCGACGCGTACCTGGGCGCCCACCACGACGCGGCACAGCATTAGGAGGCGGCATGAGCGACAACGAGACGAGTGAGGGGATCGGCCCGACCGGCGCCCCCATCGACGAGAGCGTCGAGTCGGCGACCGAGGTGTGCAGCCGCGAAGGGCACCTGGCGGCCTCGGGGAACGCGCTGCTGCGCGCCGACGAGGTCGAGGCCGGGTACATCCCGGGCGTGTCGATCCTGAACGGCACCGACCTGTACGCGAACGAGGGCGAGCTCGTCGGCATCATCGGCCCGAACGGGGCCGGGAAGTCGACGCTGCTCAAGGCCATGTTCGGGCTCGTCGGCATCACCTCCGGGAAGGTCGTGCTGCGCGGCGAGGACATCACCAACCGCAAGGCGCACCAGCTGGTGCCGCTGGGGGTGGGGTTCGTGCCGCAGACGAACAACGTGTTCGCGGCGCTCACGGTCGAGGAGAACCTCGAGATGGGGGTGTTCCTGCGGCCGAAGGCGTTCAAGGAGCGGTTCGACTTCGTGACGGACCTGTTCCCGGTGCTCGGGGACCGGCGCGCGCAGCGGGCCGGGTCGCTCTCGGGCGGCGAGCGGCAGATGGTGGCGATGGGCCGGGCGCTCATGATGGAGCCGTCGGTGCTGCTGCTCGACGAGCCGTCGGCGGGCCTGTCCCCCGCGATGCAGGACGAGGTCTTCTTCAACACGAAGCAGATCAACCAGACCGGCGTCACGGTGGTCATGGTCGAGCAGAACGCGCGGCGGTGCCTCCAGATCTGCGACCGCGGGTACGTCCTGGACCAGGGCCGCAGCGCCTACACCGGTCCCGGCGACGGCCTCATCGACGACCCGAAGGTCGTCGAGCTGTACCTCGGCACCCTCGGGCGCGCGAGCTAGCCGGAACGCGAAGGCGGAGCCCCCGGGACCTCGCGGTCCCGGGGGCTCTCCCGTGCACGGGCCCGGAGCGGGGTGCGGGGCCACGGCGGCGCGGGCGCGGAGCGACGCGTCGGCGCGGAACCCCGTGCGGACACGGGCCCACCGGGACACGGAGGCGCCCCCCGGGTCCTGTGGTCCCGGGGGGCGCCTCCGTGCTCGGATCCCGTCGAGGACTACTCCAGCTCGCCGAAGCGGTACTCGAGGTTCTCGTAGGTGTTGTCGTTCAGGTACTGGTAGATGCCGATCGTGGCGGCGGTGACGTCGCCCTCGGGCGAGAACTCGATCGGGCCGGAGTAGCCCTCGTAGTCGATGTCCGCCGTGTTGTCCTCGGCCAGCAGCTCGTAGCACTCGGTGTAGCCGGTGCACTTGGTGCCGCCGGAGGAGACGTCGACCAGGTTGTTCTTGATGACCTCGGAGTCGACGCTGTCGCCGGCGATCGCGGCGAGCGCGACGAGCGAGGTGGCGTCATAGGACTCGGGGCCGTACGTGAAGTCGGTCAGGTCCGGGTTGATCTCCAGCAGCCGCTCCTGGATGCCCGCGGTGTCCGCGCCCGGGAAGGTGCCCTTGGCGCCCTCCAGGAAGCCCGGGTCGAAGGTCTCGGAGTAGTCGGCCAGGTTGCCGTCCACGAAGTACCACGGGACCTCCTGGGTGCTCAGCCCGCCTTCGGCGAGGGCCGGGCCCAGGTTCACGATCTCGTTGAAGGTGATCAGGACGATCGCGTCGGCGCCGGACGCGGCGACGGCGCTGACCTCGGCCGAGAACTCGGTCGCGGTCGGGTCGTAGATCGTCTTGAGGACCACTTCGCCGCCGAACTCGGTGAAGTTCTGCTCGACCGAGTCGGCCAGGCCGGTGCCGTAGGCGTCCTGGAGCGCCAGGATGGCGATCTTCTCGTGGCCGTCGTTGATGATCGTGTCGGCGAGGACGCGGCCCTGGAGGACGTCCGAGGGCGCGGTGCGGAAGTAGTAGTCGCCGCGCTCGTACGTGGTGAAGTCCGGCGAGGTGTTCGCCGGGGACACCTGGACGATGCCCTCTTCGTAGAGCTTGTCGATGAACTGGAAGGAGACGCCCGACGAGGCCGCCCCGATGACGGCGTGGACGCCCTGCGCGATGAGGGAGTCGGCCGCCGTGGTGGCGATGTCGGTCGAGGTGTCGCCGGAGTCCTCGTGGAACACCTCGACGCAGTTGTCGAGCACGCCCCCGGCCTCGTTGATCTCCTCGATGGCGAGGTCGACGCCGGCGAATTCGGGCGGGCCGAGGAAGGCGAGGGAACCGGTCTGCGGCAGGATCGTGCCGATCTTCAGACCGTCCTCGCTCTCGGTGCATGCGCCACCGGACGCCCCGTCGTCGTCAGAGCCGCAGGCGACCAGCGAGAACGCGGTGACGCCGACGGTTGCCGCGGCGAGCAGTGCTCGGGGAAAGCGAGCCATGGTTTCTCCTATTGAGTGTTCGAGATGGATCCGCACGTGGATATGGAGGTTGACGTGATCCGAGTTACACCCTATGGCAGGCCAGGGGGCGATGCCAGACACCGTGACCACACCCGTTCCTGTTTGTGATGGCTCCGTGACCTTCCTGATCCGGTATTGCAATCGCTTTGCGGGGAAGGGAAGCTCGCGTTTCGGAACTCCCCCGCGCGGGGGAGGCGGTTCGCCCGCGCGCGGGAGGAACGGGAGCGCGGGGACGGCGAGGCTGAAGGCATGACAACGGAACCCACCACCCAGCCCCGCCGCCGCACCGGCCGCGCCGCCGCCCTCGCCGCGTTCCTCTGGTCGCTCCTGGCGCTCCCGATCGGCCTCTGGCAGCTCCTCGACCCCGCCGGCGGGCCCTTCAGCCACGAGCTCTACGACCCCACCTTCCGCCTCCCCGACGCCGTCCCCGCCTGGGCCGGCCCGGCCGCGCTCATCGCCGCCGGCGTCCTCGGCCTCCTCGCGGCCCGCGCCAGGCCCGGGATGTGGCCGCTCACCGCCGGGTACGCGGCCGTGTTCGGCCTGGTGCTCACCACCACCTCGCCCATCGCCTTCGCCGGCTACATCTGCGCCTTCTTCGTCCCGGTGCTCATCGCCGCGGCCCCGGTCCTGCTCGCCCGCGGCGCGATCGGCCGCCTCGTCGCCGCGGCCGCGGTCGCCGCGCTCCTGGTCGTCCTCGGCGTCACCGGCGTCGTCGACTACGCCGCCGTCGGCGCCTTCCTGAAGATGTTCGGCGGCCGCTTCGCCGAGATCAGCCTCTACATGCTCGTGCAGACCTGGATCATCGCCGGCGGCGCGATCTGGACCGCGCTGACGCTCGCCCTGGTCCTGAACGGCCGCGAGGGCCGGCCCGCCCCCGCGTGGCTCGCCCCGGACCGCGCCGCCAGGTGGGGCCGCACCGCCAGCTGGATCGCGTTCGCCTGCGCGCTCCCCTACGGGCTCACCCGCCTGACGTGGCTGACCCCGTGGGCCTGGATCGGCGGCCCCATCGACTCCTCGCTCATCGACCCCGCCACCCGCGTGTGGGGCCTGTGCCTGGGCTTCGCGGCCCTCGGCGGCGGCGTCCTGTGCCTGGGCATGACGTACTCGTGGGGCACGCGCTGGCCGTTCTGGATGCCGGCGGTCAAGGGCCGCCCCGTCCCGCCGAAGGTCGCGATCGTGCCGGCGTCGATCGTGGCCGCGCTGTTCACGTTCGTGTCGGTGCCGTTCGTGACCATGGCGATCCGCCACGACGGGCTCGAACTGGTGTGGGCGTTCCCGTTCTACGTCTGGGGCCCGGCCCTGGGCGCGGCGACGCTCGCCTACGCGATCCGCCGCGGGGTCGTGACCGCCCGCTGAACCGCGCCCGCGCACGGGCCCCGGGACGCCGCGTCCCGGGGCCCGCTTTAGCGTGGGGCATCGGGGTTGACCCGGCGGCGCCCGCTGCCATACTGTTGCTCCCGCAACAGATTCCACTGATTCCTGCAAATTCTTTCAAAGGAAGCAACCACATGCTCGACATCCTGGTCGTCGGCGGCGTCGGCGTCGACACGATCGTGCGGGTCCCGGAGATCGCGATCGGCGAGGGCGACTCCCTCGCCGTGGAGCCGATCCGCGACTACGTGGCGCACACCGGGAACGGGGTCGCCCTCGGCTGCCTCCACCTCGGCCTGTCCACGCGGTTCATCGACTACATCGGCGACGACGAGCAGGGCGCGCTGGTGCGGCGCCACTACGAGGAGCACGGCCTCGACTTCCGGTACCTGGTCTCGGCGAACGGGACCTCCAGGTCGGTGAACCTGGTCGACGCCGGCGGCCGCCGCTACTCCTTCTACGACTACCGGCACGCCCCCGAGCTGCGCATGCCCGCGTCGTTCTTCGGACCCCATGTGGCCGAGGCGAAGCACGTGCACGTGTCGATCCCGAACCACACCCGCGACGTGCTCGCCGCGATCCCCGAGGGCGTCACGGTCTCGACCGACCTGCACGGCTGGGACGGCGAGGCCGAGCACCAGAAGGACTTCGCGCGCCGCGCCGACCTGGTGACCCTCTCGGCCGCGCGCCTGGGCGGGGAGCCGGAGAAGGCGATGCGCTGGATCGTCGACAACGGCCGCGCCGCGGTGGTCGTCGCGACCGACGGCGAGGACGGCGGCTACGTCCTCGAGCGCGGCGGCGCGGTCGAGCGGTACCGCGCGATCGACCCGGTCGCCGAGCTCGGCGGCGTCTCGCCCGAGTGGGCCTCCTGGGCGCCGGTCGACTCGAACGGCGCGGGCGACGCGTTCACCTCGGGCCTGCTGTGGGCCCGCGGGCAGGGTCACGACTTCGCGACCGCCCTGGACGCGGGCCGGATCGCGGGCGCCTACGCGTGCCGCACCGAGGGCACGAGCACGTCGCTGATCTCCGAGGAGCTCATGACCGCGAGCCTCGCGGCGCTGCGGTGAGCTGGTGAGCGGCGGGCGGCCGCCGGCCCGCGCGGGCCGGCGGCCGCCCGCGCTACTGCTGCTCGGGCCCGCGGTTGGCGGTCATGGCCTTGGCGCGGGCGATGACGTCGTCGAACGGGGAGGGCTCGGCCGGGGTCGGGCGGACCGCGTCGCGGTGCTCGGGCTGGACCACGAGCATGAACAGGCAGCCGACGGCGGCGGCCACGACGGGCGCGCCGAGTCCGATCTCGGCGGCGGGCCACTCCCCGGCGTGCACGCCGGTCGCGATCAGGAACGCCGCCCACACCGGGACCGACCAGGCGCCCGCGAGGACGACGAGGTCGCGGCGGCGGCGCAGCTCGGGCCGGACGAGCCAGACCAGGACGTCGAGCCAGGCGCCCGCGAGGAGGAGGATCCACACGTACGCGCCGTTCTCGAAGCCGGAGAAGGCCCCGGCCATGATGGCCGGGTAGGCGAACACGACGGTGAAGAACCCGAGCGGCAGCCGGAAGCGGCCGGTCGCGAAGACCGCCAGCGCGAGCACCATGACGGTGGTGAACACGATCCCGGCGACGGGCCCGCTGTCGAAGCCGAGGCGGCCGGAGAGGCCGGCGCCGGTCGCGGCGGGGGTGCCGGTGAACGGCACCAGGTAGTTCAGGAACAGGACGAGGGTGGCGGCGAGGAAGCCGAGGGAGAGCGCGGGCGCGGCGAGGCGGGCCTCGACGGGGATCGGCTCGGGTTCGACGGCGAGGGTCTCGCGCCGCCAGGCCGAGAGCCAGGGCGCGAGGGTGATGAGGACGCCGGCGGCGGCGAGGCCGAGGTGCGACGGGCTGAAGAAGATGTCGAGGTTCGTCTCGATGCCGAGCAGCTCGTGCCAGATCATGTCGGCCACGCCGGAGGCGAGGAAGAGCGGCACGCCGACGATCGCGGGCCCGTAGCCGTGGGGGACGGCGGCCATGCCGGTGCGGCCCTCGGTGCGGTGGGCGCGCACGAGCATCCAGGCGATCCAGGCGGCGGTGGCGGCGAAGCCGGTGTAGAAGGCCAGGTGCCACCACGTGAAGAAGGACTCGGCCCAGCCGCGGGCGTGGGCGTTGACGTCGAGGACGAGCCCGCCGATGAACCACGCCGAGAACGCGGCGGTGGTGAGGTCCTGCCACCAGGAGGCGAAGACGCGGGGCTGCCGGGAGTCGGCCAAGAGGTGCATCTTGTACTCCAGCAATCGGTCAAGGGGGGTGATGGCCATGAGGTCATCATGGCCCACCGCGACCAGCGGCGCAATCGGCCGCGGGCCGGTGGTCAGACGAAGCGCACCAGGAAGAGCTTCGGCCAGTGCTTGCCGGTGACGTAGAAGGCGCCGTCCTCCGCGGCGGCGATGCCGTTGAGGACGTCGGCGCCCGCGGACTCCTCCGGGGAGAGGAGGCCGGCGGCGTCGACGACGGCGCCGACCTCGCCGGTGGCGGGGTCGATGCGGACGATCTGGTCGGTCTGCCAGAGGTTGGCCCAGACCTGGCCGTCGACGCACTCGAGCTCGTTGATGGAGAACACGGGCTCGCCTTCGAGGGTGACCTCGACGGTGCCGGTCGCGGCGAAGGTGTCCGGGTCGCGGAAGGTCAGTGTGGACGATCCGTCGCTCATGACGAGCCGGTCGCCGTCGGCGCAGATGCCCCAGCCCTCGCCCTCGTACTCGGCGGTCGCGACGACGTCGAGGGTGGCGGGGTCGCGCTGGTAGGCGCGGTGCTCCTGCCAGGTGATCTGCCAGACCGCGTCTCCGGTGAGGGTGAGCCCTTCGGCGAAGTCCTCGGCGGGGAGGTCCTGGGAGGCGAGCACCTCGCCGGTGGCGGGGTCGGTGGCGCGCACGTCGGACTCGCCGTAGAGGCCGGCGCTCTCGTACAGGACGGTGCCGTGCTCGGGGTGCTCGCCGAGTTCGAGGCCCTGCGTGAACGCGCCGGGGTCGTGGTCGTAGGACTCGATGACCTCGACGGTGAGCTCCTCGACGGTGCTCTCCTCGACGGCGGCGTCCTCGGGGACGGTGACGCTCTCGTCGGCGGCCGCGTCGCCGCTGGAGCAGGCGGCGAGGGCGAGGAGTCCCGCGGCCGTGAACGCGAGGCCGTGCCGGGCCGCCCGCTTCTCATCGAACATTGAACTCGTCTCCAGGTGGTTCAGGGGTGATGCCTCGTACCGTATCGGTCATGGCAAACGAGGACAAGAGGTGAATCGAAGCGTTTGCCGCGCATCGGGGGAGACGGGGCCTGTTGCGCTCGGGGGGGCGGCCCGCGGACCGCGTTCAGCCCTTCGGGCGCCAGCGGGCGACGGTCGCCGAGACGGTCACGTCGACGCGCTCGGGCAGGGCGGCCACGGCCGCGTCCAGCTCGGCCGCGCCGTGGTGGCGGGCGCTCGGCCCCATCCCCACGAGCCGGCGGACCGCCTCGCGTCCCAAGCCGATCGAATAGGAGATCTCGTCGGCCCGCTCGGCCTCGAACGCCGAGCCGAGCTGGTCGGCGGTCCGCTGCGGTTTGGCGGGGTCGACGCTCAGCAAGTCCAGGGCGTCGACGAGTTCGCGCAGGTGGTCCCGCCGGGGGGTCAGGACCACCAGGACGCCCTCCGGGTGGAGGACGCGCGCGATCTCGTCGGCGTTCCGGGGGGCGAAGACGTTCAGCACCGCGGCGGCGGCGCCGTCGCGCACCGGGAGCCGGTTCCACGCGTCGGCGAGCACCGCGGCGAGTCGCGCCTGAGTTCCGGCGGCTCGCCGCGGTTCCCCGTCTCCGGGGAGGAGGTCCGCGGGGACGGTGCGCTTGGCGCAGCGCCGCAGGGCGTACTTCGAGGTGTCGAGGCCGACGCCTTCGCGCGCGGGGTCCAGGGCGAGGGCCGCGGCGAGGTAGTGGCCGGTGCCGCAGCCGGGCTCGACGACGACGCCGGGGGCGTCGGCGGCCGAGGCCGCGGCGACCGCCCGGAGGAGCGGGTCGTAGGCGCCGGAGGAGAGGAAGTCCTCGCGGGCGGCGACCTGGTCGGCGGTGTCGCCGGTGGTCGCGTTCGAGCCGGGCGCGAGCAGCGGCGCGTAGCCCTGCTTGGCGAGGTCGAAGGAGTGCCCGCCGGGGCAGGAGAGGCGCCGGTCGGCCTGGTCGAGGCCCTGGCCGCAGTTGGGGCAGGCGAGCGCGGCGAGCGCGGGCAGCGTCACGCGGCGGCCTCGGGGTCGACGAGGCGGAGGAAGGCGCGGAAGGACGCGGGCATGTCGATGCTTTCGGGATCGTGGAGCCACTGGTACTGGAGCCCGTCCATGATCGCGACGACCAGCGGCGCGGCCTCCTCCGGGGTGAGGCCGGAAGGGAGCCGGTCACCCCACCTGCCGCGCAGGGTGGCGGCCATCTGGCGGCGCACGCGCGCGTACCGCTCCCGGAAGTAGGGCTCGGCGGGGTGGTCCTCGGTGACGGACTCGCCGAGGAGGGCCGAGAAGGTGCGGATGATCGCGGGCCGGTGCGCGTTCGCCTCGACCACGCCCACGGTCTGCTCGATCGACATCGGCTCGCCGTCGGCGACCCGGTCGCCGCGGTCCCACTGGTCGCGCATGGTGAGCACCGCGATCAGCAGGTCCTCTTTGGACGGGAAGTAGTGCAGGAGCCCCTGCTG
This sequence comes from Glycomyces terrestris, assembly GCF_003933745.1. Lineage (GTDB taxonomy): Bacteria > Actinomycetota > Actinomycetes > Mycobacteriales > Micromonosporaceae > Glycomyces > Glycomyces terrestris. The sequence continues at coordinate 1,165,794 of NZ_RSEB01000001.1, forward strand.
CGTCAGGCCCACCTTCTCGGCGACGGCGGCCAGGCTCGCCCCGCGGTAGCCGCGCTCGGCGATGACCTCCATGGCCGCCCGGACGATCTCCTCGCGGCGGGCCTGCCCGCGGGCGCCGTGGCGGACGCCGTTCGGCCTCGGCGGGTTCGTCATGGCTGGCCCCGATTCTGTCTCGCTGGTCCTCAAGCATAGATAATCACTATTCGGTAACAGCCACTACCGTGTACTCGGTAGTTGTGGCAGACTCAAAGGCCACTCCCTCCCCTCGATCCGCAGAGGAGCCCGAGCGATGGCGCTCGACGCGAACCAGGCCCCGCCGCCCGCACCGCCCCCGCCCCTGGCCCCGGCCCCCGTCCCGGCCCCGCCGAACGGCTTCGTGCTCCGCGCCGCCCTCTCCAACTGGGGCCTGTGGACCGCGCTCCTCACCCCCGGCGTCCTCACCCTCGCGATCCGCGTCCCCGAGATCGCCGGCGACGACTACGAGGCCGCGTACTCGGCCGTCATCTCCACCGGCATCGTCGTCGGGATGCTCGGCAACCCGCTGTGGGGGCGCCTGTCCGACCGCACCCGGACCCGGTTCGGGCGCCGCCGCCCCTGGATCGCCGGCGGCGCGCTCGCCGGGGTCGCCGGGACCGTCGCCGTCGCGTACGCCCCGACCCTGTGGCTGCTCGTGCCCGCATGGGTCCTCGTCCAGGCCGGGTTCAACGCGGCCCTCGCCGCGACCATGGCGATCATCCCCGAGCGCATCCCCGCCGCCGACCAGGGCCGCGCCTCCGGCGCGTTCGGCGCGGCCGTCACCGGCGGGTTCCTCACCGGCTCGGCCATCGCCGCCCTCACGCAGGACGCCACCGTCATGTTCCTGCTCCCGTGCGCGCTCGTCGCCGTCCTCACCGGCGCGTTCGTGCTCGGCCTCCGCGACCCGGCCGTCCATGAACCGCCGAAGCCGTTCTCGCTCAAGGAGTTCGCGAGCACCTTCGCCTTCGACCCGCGCCGCCACCCCCAGTTCGCGTGGGTGTGGCTGACGAAGTTCTGCTTCATCTTCGGGGTCGCCGCGCCCTCGACGTACATGGTGTACTTCGTCGCCGCCCGCCTCGACCTCACCGCCGCCGACGCCGCGGCCCTCGTCGGCCTCGTGTTCGTCGTGAACTTCTCGGTCCAGACCGCCGTCACCCTCGGCACCGGCTGGCTCTCCGACCGCCTCGGCCGCCGCCGTCCCTTCGCCGCCGCCGCGGCGATCCTCGCCGCGGCCGGCCTGCTGCTCATGGCGTTCGCCGACGGCCTCCCGCAGATCCTCGCCGGGCAGGCGTTCCTCACCCTCGCCGGCGGCCTGTTCGCCGCCATGGACGGCGTCCTCGTCTTCCAGACGCTCCCCGACCCCGACGCCCCCGCCAAGGACCTCGGCGTCGCCAACCTCGCCAACGGCCTGCCGGGCGCGATCCTGCCGCCCGTCGCCACCGCCCTGCTCGCGCTGGGCGACACCGAGTACACGCTGCTGTTCGTCCTGTGCGCCGCGGCCGCCCTCGCGGCGCTGCCCGCGCTCGCGCGCGTGACGAGCGTGCGGTGACCCGCCCCGCGCCGCCGGCACGAGCCGGGTCCGGCGGCGCGGCCACAGACGCCCCTGCGAAGGAACCGAGAGAAAGGAAGGGCACGGCCATGACCGACTGGACCGTCCCCGCCGACAGGCCCGAGTACGACGACGCCGTCGAGGCGGCGCTCGCCAAGCTCGACCTCGACACCAAGGCCGACCTGCTGGCCGGCCTCGACATGTGGCGGACCGTCGCCGCGCCCGAGGCGGGCCTGCGGTCGATGACCGTCTCCGACGGCCCCATCGGCGTGCGCGGGCGCTTCTGGACCGCCGCCGACCCGTCGCTGGCCCTGCCGAGCCCGACCGCGCAGGCGGCCTCGTGGGACCCGGCCCTGGTGCGCCGCATCGGGAACCTGCTGGCGGCCGAGGCCCGCCGCAAGGACGTCGACGTGCTCCTGGCCCCGACGATCAACCTGCACCGCTCCCCGCTCGGCGGGCGCCACTTCGAGGCGTTCAGCGAGGACCCGTACCTGACCGGGCGCATCGCCGAGGCGTACGTCGCGGGAGTCCAGGAGCAGGGCGTCGGCACCACCATGAAGCACTACGTCGCCAACGACGCCGAGACCGACCGGTTCACCGTCGACAACGTCATCGGCGAGCGGACCCTCCGCGAGCTGTACCTGCGCCCCTTCGAGATGGTGGCCGCGGCCGTCAACCCGTGGGGCGTCATGACCGCGTACAACTCCGTCAACGGCACCACCATGACCGCGCACCGGGAGCTCATGGAGGTCCTGCGCGGCGAGTTCGGCTTCGACGGGTTCAACGTCTCCGACTGGGGCGCCGCCCGCCACACCGTCGAGGCCGCCGAGGCCGGCCTCGACCTCGCGATGCCCGGGCCGTTCACCGTGTTCGGCAGGCACCTCGCCGACGCCGTGCGCGAGGGGCGCACCACCGAGGCCGCCGTGGACGCGAACGTCCGCCGCATCCTCAAGCTCGCCGCCCGCGTCGGCGCCCTCGACGGCGTCGAGGCCGCCGTCGCCGGCCGCGCCGCCGCGATCGCGGACCCCGACGCGCTCCTGCGCGAGATCGCGCGCCGCTCCTTCGTCCTCGCCAAGAACGACGCCCCCGCCGGCGGCGGCGCCGCCGTCCTGCCGCTCGACCCGGACGCGACCGGGACCGTCGCGCTCATCGGCCCGGCCGCCCGCGACGCCCGCGTCCTCGGCGGCGGCTCCGCGACGGTCTTCCCGCCGCACGTGGTCTCCCCGCTCGACGGCCTCACCGCCCGGCTCGGCGACCGCGTCGTCTACGCCCAGGGCGTCGACCTGTTCGAGCAGATCGAGGCCGCCGGCCGCGGCTTCGAGCTCACCGTGCGGCCCGTCGCGAAGGACGGCACCGAGCTGCCGGCCGAGCCGCTCGCGAACGGCGACGTCAAGTGGATGGGGTACGTGCCCGGCATGACCCCCGACGAGTTCGGCCACGCCGTCCTCGAAGGCCGATACACCGCGACCAAGGCCGGCGAGCACGTCTTCGGCACCCGCGGCTACGGGCACCACCGGCTCGTCATCGACGGCGAGGTCGTCTTCGACGACGACCACCAGTACGCCGGCGACGACCCCTTCGAGGCGTTCTTCGGCCCCGGCGTCGAGCGGACCCGGATCCGGCTCGACGCGGGCCAGGTGCTCCAGATCCGGCTCGAGTTCGCGCCGTTCGACTTCCCGCCCGGCTTCCCGCCCTCGGTCCTGTTCGGGCTCATGCACACCGAGCCGCGGCCCGACGAGCAGGCCCTGATCGAGGAGGCCGTCGCCGCCGCGCGCGCCGCCGACACGGCCGTCGTCGTCGTCTCCACCACCGCGCTCACCGAGTCCGAGGGCTTCGACCGCCGCGACCTGCGCCTGCCCGGACGCCAGGACGAACTCGTCGCGGCCGTCGCCGCCGCCAACCCGAACACGGTCGTCGTCGTCAACACCGGCTCCCCGGTCGAGATGCCGTGGGCCGGCGCCGTCGCCGGCATCCTCCTGACCTGGTTCCCCGGCCAGGAGGGCGGCAACGCCCTCGCCGAGGTCCTCCTCGGCGCCGAACCCGGCGGGCGCCTGACGACCACCTGGCCGAAGACCCTCGCCGACGCCCCCGTCACGCAGGTCGTCCCCGACGAGGCCGGGCGGCTCCACTACGACGAGGGCGTCTTCATCGGCTACCGCGCCTGGCAGCGCCGCGGCACCGTCGAACCGGCCTTCTGGTTCGGCCACGGCCTGTCCTACACCGAGTGGGCCTACGAGTCCCTCGAGGTCGCCGGCCGCGAGGCCCGCGTCAGGGTCCGGAACACCGGCGCGGTCACCGGCCGCGACGTGGTCCAGCTGTACCTGTCCCCCGACCCCGCCGCCGACGTCCCGGGCGGCATCGAGCCGGTCCGCCTGGCCGGCTTCGCGGCCGTCGAGGCGGGCCCCGGCGAGGAGGTCGAGGTGGTCCTCGCGGTCGACGACCGCGCGTTCCAGTACTGGAACGAGGAGGACCGCGCCTGGCGGACCGTCCCGGGCGCCTGGACGGCGAAGGCCGGCCGGAACGTGAACGACCTCCCGCTCACCGCGGCGATCGAAGCCTGATCCGAGGGAGCGCGCGAGGGCCGGGATCTGGGGATCCCGGCCCTCGCCGCATGTCGCTCGTTCAAGGAATTCAGAAGCCGGGCGCGTCCTCCCGGATGGCGCGGTCGCTGCGCGCCGGGGTGGTCACCCCGGCGGAGTCCCAGGGCTCGGCCTTCGGGGGCTCGTCGGCACTGGTCGTGAAGTTCTCGATGATCTCGCCGAACTTCGTGTCCTTGATCTTGTCCTGCGCCGCGTTGACCGCCTTGCCCGCCTGCGTGCGGACCGACGTCGCCACCTGCTGCACCTTGTCATTGCCGGTCACCCGGCGCGTGTAGTCCATGATCTGGTCGTACCGCTCCCGGCCGGCCTTCGCCCCCAGGACGTACCCGACCGCGAACCCGGCTACGAGATACCACTTCCGCATGTTTGCCTCCCCCGGCCGACCCTCGGGCCGGACGCTGCCTCGTCTTCGTGTGCTCTGGAGTTCACTGTGCGTGCGCACACAGCGGCCATTCTGCCGCATCCGTGGATGCCCCGCCCGCCCAAGCGCAAAACGCGCCGCCCGAATCCCCCGCCCGGGGACCCGCGCCACACCTACCCCGGTGGCACCCGCCTTCGCCGCTCCTGTACTCTCGTATCCGGTTCACCGCAAGGTAGGACCCCTTCCCCAATAGCTCAATTGGCAGAGCAGCCGACTGTTAATCGGCAGGTTCTTGGTTCGAGTCCAAGTTGGGGAGCCAAACACCAAGGT
>NZ_RSEB01000010.1 GCF_003933745.1 Glycomyces terrestris
ATCTGTACAGGATTGATTTCCCGCCTGTGGATAACTTCGCGAGGGTTGATCATTTTGCCTGGTCGTGAGCGGAGAAGTTTTCCACAGGGAGTGCGGACGTGAACGGGCCCGGACGGCGAAGCCGTCCGGGCCCGTAAGCGTCTTGTGGCCGCGATCCGCGGTCGGCCGGTCAGAAGTTGAGGTTCACCGGGATCCGGCGCCGGCTGCTCTTGCGGGCGTTGCGCTGCTCTTCTTCAAGGGCGACTTCGAAGACCGCCCTCCATGAACGTACGTCGGCGTGCTTGCGCAGCAGCGCCCGCCGCTCCCGTTCGGTCATGCCGCCCCAGACTCCGAACTCGATGCGATTGTCGAGTGCGTCTGCGAGACATTCAAGCCGGACTGGACAGCCCCGGCATACTTTCTTCGCATTGTTCTGCTCGGCCCCTTGAACGAACAAGGCGTCAGGATCACCTTCCTGACAAAGCGCCTTGGTCGTCCAGTCGATCAGCAGTCCCATCTGCATGACCTCCCCGTGAGATCTACCCTTCATACCCCCCGACGACTACAGTCGAGTGATCTCTCGATCACACAACGTCGCCGTCAGAACGGACCCTACACCTCTTGTAAGTGTTTGACTACTCTCCGAGACGAAAATCGGACTCCATGGGACGGCTTCACCCCTACGGTTCGCTACGCGAATGCGACTCGCGATAATAACGATTCCAATACGGGGGCACCCCTGGTCCGGGTTCGCGGCGTCCAATTCCCAGGGCGCCGTTCACGCCGGATTCCGCGGTCGTGCTCAGCACATGTGCCCGGCAGTCCCCGCCCTTCCCGACGTCCGTTCTAATCTGAGGCGGTGGAGACCTTGAAACGCGACCGCAGTCCCCTCGGGGACGCCGTAGCGCTGCTCGTCTGTGGCGTCCTGGCCGGGATCCTCGCGGCCGCAGCCGCCTTCCCGCTCGCGGGGCTCTTCGGCATGGCCGCCGAGAACAGCATCCAGTCGTTCGAATCCCTGCCGACGGAGCTCACCAAGCCCGCGCTCCCGCAGACGTCCTATGTGTACGCCTCGGACGGCGAGACCCTCATCACCTCCTTCTTCGAGGAGAACCGGCGCGAGGTGGCACTCGATGAGGTCTCCCCGCTCATGGTCGAAGCACTGCTCGCCGCCGAGGACTCGAAGTTCTACGAGCACAACGGCGTCGACTGGGCCGGCATCATCCGAGCCGCGGTGGCGAACCAGGGCGGCGACTCGCAGGGCGCGTCGACCCTGACGATGCAGTTCGTGCGCAATACCCTGATCTACTCGGCTTCAACCATCGACGAGGTCATCGCCGCGTCCGAGGACACCTACGAGCGCAAGCTCCGGGAAGCCCGGTACGCCATGGCGATCGAGGAGTCCATGTCCAAAGAGGACATCCTTGAGGGCTACCTGAACGTGATCTACCTCGGCAACCAGGCGTACGGCGTCCACGCCGGCTCCTACAGCTACTTCAACAAGCCCCCGAGCGAGCTCACCCTCGCCGAGGCCGCCACCCTCGCCTCGCTGCCGAAGTTCCCCTCCTACGCCGACGGCCTCCTCGACGGCGAGGGCGACGACTCGCAGATCCTGGACCGCCGCAACTGGGTCCTCCAGCGCATGGCCGACCTCGGCAGCATCTCCCAGGCCGAGGCCGACGAGGCGATCGCGCTCCCGCTGGGCCTGAACCCGCGCCCCGAGCGCAACGAGTGCGTCGACGTCGCGACCTCCAACTGGGGCTTCTTCTGCGACTACTTCCGCGAGTGGTGGGCCGCCAACCCCGCGTTCGGCGAGACCGAGCGCGAGCGCATCAGCCTCCTCAACCGCGGCGGCTTCCGCATCGTGACCTCGCTCGACGCCGAGCTCCAGAACGAGGCCTCCGAGGAGCTCGCCGACGAGGTCGACGTCGACAGCCCCGAAGCCCTCGGCTCGGTCACCATCACCCCGGGCACCGGGTACGTGCGCGCCATGGCCGTCAACCGCAACTACAGCCTCGACCAGACCGACAACGGCCCCCGCACCGACGGCGACGACTCCAAGCCCTCGAACTACCCGGCCACGACCATCCCGCTGCTCAGCGGCAACGAGGAGGTCAACGGGTACCCGGGCGGCTCGACGTTCAAGATGTTCACCATGCTGGCCGCCCTCGACAAGGGCTGGCCCCTGGAGACCCGCATCCCGTCCCCCGGCCAGTACGCGTCCCAGTACCTCATGAGCGGGTCCGCGCTCGACGACTCGACCTCCGACTGCCAGCACTTCACCAGGGACGGCGAGCGCTACGGCCACTGGTGCCCGAAGAACGACGGCAGCTGGTCCTCCGCGCCCCTGAACATGTGGGGCATGTTCGGCCGCTCCTCGAACACCGCGTTCGTGCGGCTCCAGGAGATGGTCGGCGTCAGCGCCGCCTACGAGGCCGCCGTCGCCTCCGGCGTCGACTTCTACAACTCGCCCCTGAACGAGGCGTACGAGAACGGCACCATCGACGAGTCCCAGGGCACCTTCACCCTCGGCCTCCATTCGACGACGCCGCTGGAGATGGCCGAGGCCTACGCGACCGTGGCCGCCGGCGGCCTCCACTGCGAGCCGCTGCCGGTGGTGCAGATCGTCGGCGCCGACGGCGCCGAGTGGACCGAAGCCGCTGCGCCCCAATGCGACCAGGCGTTCCCCGAGGAGGTCGCGTACGCGGCCGTCAGCGCCGGCCGCTGCGTCGTGGGCCAGAACGCCGAGGGCACCCAGTGCTCCGGCAACGGGACCGCCGCCGCGGCCGCGAGCGGCTTCGACCGCCCGCTGTTCGGCAAGACCGGGACCGCCGACTCGAACCGCTCCTACTGGTTCATCGGCGCGACCCCGAACGCCGCCACCGCGACGTTCGTCGGCGACCCCGATGCGACGCACCGCGAGAACGTCGCCACCCAGAGCCTGAAGACCTCGGTGAAGGAGGCCGGGATCGCGATCCTCAAGGACGCCGTGCGCGACCTCGAGGAGGAGGGCTGGCCCAAGCCGAGCGACGCCATGGTCAACGGCGAGAACCTCACCTCGATCCCGTCCATCAGCTGCATGGACCCCGACGACGCCCGCTCCCGCGTCGCGAGCGCCGGCTTCGATGCCTCGATCGCCTCGGGCCGCTTCGACTCCGACTGCAAGGAGGGCGAGGCGTTCGGGACCTCCCCGACCGGCTCCGCGCCGGACGGCGCGCCCGTCTACATCCTCGTGTCCAACGGCTCCGGCTACGAAGAGGAGGAGCCCGACGAGGACGAGTCCTCCAGTCCACCGGGCAATCGCGACTGAACCGCCGAGGCGCCGCTCCGCACGGGGCGGCGCCTCGTGCGCGTTCCCCGGTCCGCCTGGCCCGCAGGCGGTCACGGCCCGCCGCCCGCCCAGCGCCTCGAACGCCCCTCTTTGCCGACGACGCCCCCGGAGCGGGCCGCAGCAGGCCGCGGTGTCCCCTGACGCCGCACGGACGCGGTGCAGCGCAAAGGAGAGGGCCCGCGCCTCGTAAGCGCAGGCCCTCGTTTTCCTTGGGAGGGTGTAAAGCCTGGAGTCGGGACGGGCTACTGCGTGCGCGGCATGACGAGCGTGCCCGGGGCCGGGTCGTCGGTCGGGACGCGCTCGTCGCCCACGTGGTTGCCTTCGCGCAGTTCACCGTCGCGGATCGTGACCGCGCGCTGGGCGCGCTCGGCGACGTCGTGGTCGTGGGTGATCATCAGGACCGTGAGGCCGCCGGCGTGGAGCTCGTCGATCGTCGCCAGGACCGCCTCGGCCGTGTGCGAGTCGAGGTTGCCGGTGGGCTCGTCGCACAGCAGCAGGCTCGGCTCGGCCGCGAGCGCGCGGGCGATGGCGACGCGCTGCCGCTCGCCGCCCGAGAGCGTGGTCGGGAGGGCGTCGAGGCGGTGTCCGAGGTTGACGAGCTCGAGCTTCTCGCGGGCGATCTGGCGGCGCTTGCGGCGCGGGATGCCCTGGTACACCAGGGACATGGCGACGTTCTCGGTCGCGGTCCGGTGCGACATGAGGTGGAACGACTGGAAGATGAAGCCGATCTTGTCCGCGCGCAGGCGGGTGCGCATCGACTCCTTCATCTTCGAGGTGTCGTGGCCGTCGAGCCAGTACGTGCCGGTCGTGGGGGCGTCGAGGAGGCCGAGGAGGTTGAGGAGCGTGGACTTGCCGGAGCCGGAGGGGCCGACGATCGCCACGTACTCGCCGTCGGCGACCGCGAGCCGCACCGGCTTCAGCGCCTCGACGGGGGGCGGGCCCGGGTAGGTCATGCCGACGCCGTCGAGTTCGATGAGCGCCCGCGGGCCCGGCTGCCGCGCGTCGTCGACGCGCGCGAACACGGCGGTGTCGTCCGCCGCGCCCTCCGCGGTGACGGTGGGCAGGATCAGCGTGGCGTCGTTCTCGGTCACGTCACCTAGACGCCGCGAGGGCCGCCGGGAGTTGCACGGCCCGGTCAGAACGCGAAGTCGGCCTGGACGGGGCGGTGGTCGGAAGCGGTCGCGTCGAGGACGTCGGAGCCGGTGGCCTCGAGGCCGCGGTAGAGGACCTGGTCGATGCGGGCCAGGGGCGCGTCGGCGGGCCAGGTGAAGCCGAAGCCCTTCCCGGCGGCGGCCTGCGCGGAGTCGAGCTGGTAGGTGATGGGGGCGAGGGAGCGGTCCTGGACGGTGCCGTTGAGGTCGCCGGCGAGGACGACGCGTTCGAGGTCCTCGGCGGCGATGGCCTCGCCGAGGAGCTCGGCGGTGCGGTTGCGCTGCTCGGAGGTGAAGCCCTCGGCGTTGACGCGGACGGAGAGGAGGTGGGCGACGTAGAAGGCGACGGGCTCGCCGTCGATGTCGATCGCGGCGCGGAAGGCGCGGGCCCAGCCGAGTTCGAGGTCGACCTCGTTCGACTCGGTGATCGGGTAGGTCGACCAGAGGGCGACGGTGCCGTAGGACGCGGAGTGCTCGTAGGCGCCGTCGAGGACGCCGGCCCAGTCGAGGCGCTGCTCCTCGGTGAGCTCGACGAGGACGACGACGTCGGGTTCGGCGGCGAGGAGGGTGGCGGCGGTGGCCTCGGTGTCGGTGTTCTCGGCGTTCACGTTGTGGGCGACGACGCGGAAGTCGCCGGCGCCCTGGTGCTTGTCGGGGATGAGCGCGGCGTACATCTGGAACCAGACGAGCGCGGGCAGGAGGGAGCAGACGATCGCGAGGGGGCGGCGGCGGATCGCGGCGAGGACGACGAGGACGGGGACGCCGATGCCGAACCAGGGCAGGAACGTCTCGATGAGGCTGCCGAGGTTGTACCAGCGGTTGGGGATGAACCGGTGGAAGAGGAGGACCCCGGCCAAGAGGAGGGAGGCGGCGATGACGACGCCGCTGAAGATCTTCGCACCAGTCCTGCGCACCCGGTCCGCCCTTCGACATCGCGCGGCACGCACCGGCCGCTTCGGAGACTCGACAGCCTAGCGGGAGGCCGCCCGGAACGGCGAACGCCGGGTCTCTGGGAGACCCGGCGTCCGGAAGTTGGCGGTGGCGGTGGGATTTGAACCCACGGTTGAGGGTTACCCAACACTCGCTTTCGAGGCGAGCTCCTTCGGCCGCTCGGACACGCCACCGCGGAAAAGGTTACCGGATGCGGCGGGAGGGCCGTCGGGCGGGATCGGGCGATCCACCTCACAGGCGGTCTCCGCAAATTCATGGGATGTTTATGAGAAGCTGGCGTCATGACTGCACACATCTCCGCCAAGCCCGGTGAGATCGCCGAGAGCGTCCTCCTGCCGGGCGACCCGCTGCGCGCGAAGTGGATCGCCGAGACCTTCCTCACCGACGCCGAGTGCTACACCGAGGTGCGGAACATGTTCGGCTACACGGGGACGTACAAGGGCAGGCGGGTCTCGGTCCAGGGCACGGGGATGGGCCAGCCGTCGGCGTCGATCTACACGCACGAGCTGCTCGACGTGTACGGCGTCACGACCGTGGTGCGGGTCGGTTCGGCCGGCGCGATCCACGACGACATCGAGCTGCGCGACGTCGTGGCCGGCATCGGGGCGTCGACGAACTCGTCGATGAACCGCATCCGGTTCAACGGCGTGGTCGACTACGCGCCGGTCGCGGACTTCTCGCTGCTGCGCGGCGCCGTCGACGCGGCCGCGGCGCGCAGGATCAACCTGCATGTGGGCCAGCTGTACTCCTCGGACACGTTCTACACGGACGCGCCCGAGGTCGAGGCGAAGCTCGCCGACTACGGCATCCTCGCGATCGAGATGGAGGCCGCGGCGATCTACACGCTCGCCGCGAAGTTCAAGGCGCGGGCGCTGGCGCTGTGCACGATCTCGGACCACATCCTCAAGGGCACCGAGCTGCCCGCGGCCGACCGGCAGGAGTCGTTCTCGGAGATGGTCGAGATCGCCCTGGACGCCGTCACCGCGTAGACGTCGCCGCGAAGGCCCGGTTCCGTGCGGACCGGGCCTTTCGCGTGCCCGGGGCCGGGTCCGCCGGCGCGGTTCGCGCGCCCGGAAGCCCGGTCCGCCGCGGCCGGGGACGTTCGGGCGTCCGGGGCCCGGGCCGCGCCCGTGGGCCGGCTATTCGGCGGGCGCGGCGGCGAGGACCGCGGCGAGCTCGGCCTCCAGGTAGGGGCCGAGGGTGGCGGCGTACGTGTTCGTCATGTGGGCGTCGTCGCGGTAGACCAGGATGTTGCCGACCACGGGCGAGCACGCCTCGGGGCCGCAGAGGTAGTCGGTGAGGTCGATCTTGTGGACGCCGGCGGGGACGGCGAGCGCGTCGAAGGCGCCCTCGTCGTAGTAGGCGTCGCGGTCGACGGTGCACTCGGGGGCGTCGCGGCCGTGGAGGTCGACGCACATCGGGATGTCGAAGCGGGGGCTGGGGGTGTCCCGGATGGCGGCGACGGCGGTGCCGGTGGCGAGGAGCTGCTCGTAGCGGTCGGTGTAGTCGGGGAAGGTCTCGTAGGCCTCGTAGCCGACGCGGGAGCCGTAGGTGAAGACGAGGTCGGGGCGGATGTCGGCGATCTCGGCGACGACGGCGTTGTTCCAGGCAGCGCAGGAGCGATAGCGCTCCTCGCCGAGGTCCTCCTGGCCGGTCTCGATGATGCAGGCGTTCTTGGTGTACGCGATGACGTGCCAGCGCTGGGATTCGGCCGCTTCGAGGACGGCGGGGAGCCACTGCCAGATCTTGGAGCCGCCGTACATGACGACGGTGGCGGCGGCCTCGTCCTCGGAGGTGCCGAAGTCGCAGCGGATGGGGTCGTAGCCCTCCATGGTGACGTTGCAGTCGCCGGAGAGGGCGGGGTCGTAGTCCTGGGCGGCGTCGAGGGTGGAGGGGGCGAAGTCGGCTTCGGGGACATCGAGGTCCTCGGCGAGGGCGGCGGCGCCGGGGTAGGCGGCGGGGTCGGTCGCGGCGGCGGCGAGGCGGGCGCGCTCGTGGGCGATGTACCAGGTCATGGAGGCGCAGGCGGCGAGGACGAGGGCGATGCAGGCGGCGCCGAGGGCGAAGGCGCCGGGGGCGGTCCGCTGGCCGAGTCCGGTGGCGGGCAGGCGGATCTCGACGGCCCAGTGCGTGAGGGCGGCGAGGGCCGTGGCGGCGGCGAGGACGGCGAGTCCGCCGCGGAGGGTGGCGGTGTCGCGTCCGGTGGCGGTGAGGTAGCAGACGAGGATCGGCCAGTGCCAGAGGTAGAGGGTGTAGGAGAGGGTGCCGAGGCGCTGGAGGGGCCAGGTGTTGAGGAGGCGTCCGGCGCCGGTGCCGGGGGCGGCGGTGGCGGCGAGGATGACGGCGCAAACGCCGGCGACGGGGGCGAGGGCGGCCCAGCCGGGGAACTGGGTGGAGTCGAGGAAGGCGCCGGCGAGGACGAGGACGGCGACGCCGGACCAGCCGAGGGCGGCGGCGAGGGGGCCGGGGATGCGGGCCGTCCAGGCGCGGGTGGCGGGGCGGAGGGCGAGGGCGAGGAGGCCGCCGGCGGCGAACTGCCAGATGCGGGCGCGGGTGTCGAAGTAGGCGAAGGCCTGGTCGGCGGCGGTCTCCCAGAGGGCGAAGGCGAAGGAGGCGGCGAGGACGAGGGCGAGGACGGCGGCGACGGTGCGCATGGGCGGGAGGCCGGTGCGGCGGGCGGTCCAGAGGACGAGTCCGATGAGGACGGGCCAGAGGACGTAGAACTGGGTCTGGACGCCGAGGGACCAGTAGTGCTGGACGATGCTGGCGCCGTTGTTCGATGAGAGGTAGTCGACGGAGTGGGCGGCGAGGTTCCAGTTGCCGTAGTAGAGGGCGGAGGCGGCGATGTCGCCGAGCTGCTGGTTCCAGGTGGCGCGGGGCAGCCAGAGGAACACCATGAGGACGGTGGCGGCGGCGACGATGAGCGCGGGCGGGAAGATGCGGCGGACGATGCGGGCGGCGTACTTGAGGTGGCCGAGGCCGCGGCCGGCGTCGGCGGAGCGGAGGAAGCCCGCGGTGATGAAGAAGCCGGACATGAGCAGGAAGATGTCGACGCCGCCGGAGACGCGGTCGAACCAGATGTGGTAGACGGCGATGACGGCGATGGCGAGGCCGCGGAGCCCGTCGATCTCGCGCAGCCGCGGCGGCCGCGGGGCGGGCGCGTCGGCGGCGTCGCGGCCGGGGGCGGCCGAGGTTGCGGTGGCGCTCATGGGTCTCCGGGGCGAGGCGGCGGCGGGTGTCGCATCGAGCGTAGAAGGCCGGGCGGGGTGGGACCGGTGTGGGGTGGAACGTGAAAGCGGAGGAATCGGGCATTCGTAGGCGCCCCGATGCAACAGTGCCTGGCGGGTGCGACAGTTCGGCCGGGCGTGGCCGCGATGGCGCGGCGGCCGCTGAACGGAATGTGAATGCGGAGGAATCGGGCGCGTCGAGCGCCCCCGGTTGCAAGGGTGCCTCGGGGGTGCGACACGGCCTGGCAGGCGCTGGCGGCCGGGGCGGATTCGGTGAATGGCGGGGGTGTGGAGATCCGTTGACAGGGGGGCGGGGGCGTGCCACGATTGCAGTGCCTTAACGATCGTTAAGGGATGGAGCGTCGAGGAGGACGGCACCGTGGACTTCAGCGGGGACTACCCGGCCGAGCGCGAGCGGATCGAGCGCGGCGGGGCCGAGAAGTACCACCAGGCGGCGGCCGCCGCGGGCAAGTACCACGCCCGCGAGCGCATCCGGCGGCTATGCGACCCCGACTCGTTCCGCGAGGACGCCCTCTGGGCCAACCCCGACCCGTCCCTGCCCGCCGACGGCGTCGTCGTCGGCTCCGCCACCGTCCAGGGCCGGCCCGTGCGGCTGGTCGCCAACGACTCCACCGTCAAGGCCGGGTCGTGGGGCGCGCGCACCGTCGAGAAGATCATCCGCACCATCGAGGCCGCCCAGCTCGAGCAGCACCCGATCGTCTACCTCGTCGACTCCGCCGGCGCCCGCATCACCGACCAGGTGCAGCTGTTCCCCGGCCGCCGCGGCGCCGGCCGCATCTTCCACGAGCAGGTCCGCGCCTCCGGGAGGATCCCGCAGGCGTGCGCGCTCTTCGGCCCCAGCGCCGCCGGCGGCGCGTACATCCCCGCGTTCTGCGACATCGTCGCCATGGTCGACGGCAACGCCTCCATGTACCTCGGCAGCCCCCGCATGGTCGAGATGGTCACCGGCGAGAAGACCACCCTCGAGGACATGGGCGGCGCCCGCGTCCACTGTGAGCAGTCCGGCGTCGGACACTTCCTGTGCCGCAACGAGGACGAGGCCATCGCCGACGTGCGCCGCTGGCTCTCCTACCTGCCCTCGAACTGGACGCAGCCAGCGCCGGTGCGCGCGGCCCGCCCGCCGCTCCCGGTCGACCTCGCCGCGGTGGTCCCGCCCAGCGAGTCCGCGCCGTTCGACATGCACGACTTCGTGAACGGCCTGGTCGACCAGGGCTCCGTCCTCGAAGTGCAGGCCCGCTGGGCCGGGGAGCTCATGACCGCGTTCGCGCGCCTCGACGGCCGCCCCGTCGGCATCGTCGCCAACAACTCCGCGGTGCGCGGCGGCGTCCTCTTCTCCGACTCCGCCGACAAGGCCGCCCGGTTCGTGAACACTTGCGACGCGTTCAACGTGCCGCTGCTGTTCCTCGCCGACGTCCCCGGGTTCATGGTCGGCTCCGCCGTCGAGCACGCCGGCATCATCCGCCACGGCGCCAAGATGATCGCCGCCGTCGCCGAGGCCACCGTCCCGAAGATCTGCGTCGTCGTCCGCAAGGCCTACGGCGCCGGCCTGTACGCCATGGCCGGGCCCGCGTTCGGGTCCGACGCCGTCCTCGCGCTCCCCACCGCGCGCATCGCCGTCATGGGCGCCGAGGCCGCCGTGAACGCCGTGTACGCCAACAAGATCGCCGCCATCGACGACCCCGCCCAGCGGGAGCAGTACGTCGCCGACCGGCGCGCCGAGTACGAAGCCGACGTCGACCTGCGCAGGCTCGCAGGGGAACTCGTCGTCGACGACGTCCTCGCCCCCGAGGAACTCCGCGATGACCTCATCGCCCGATACCGCCGGCTGACCCACAAGGACCGCCGGTTCGCCGACCGCAGACACCCGATCACACCGGTGTAAGAGGAGCCCGCCATGAAACTCGACCTCGAGCAGACCGAATTCGCCGCCGCCGTGCGCGCCTACGCCCAGGAGCAGATCCGCCCCGTCATCGGCGACTTCTACGAGCGCGGGGAGTTCCCCATCGAGCTCGTCCGGGGCCTCGGCAAGCTCGGCGTCCTCGGCGTCACCCTCCCCGAGGAGTACGGCGGCTCGGGCCTGGGCCTGTTCATGCTCGGCCTCGCCCTGGAGGAGATCGCCCGCGTCGACGCGTCCGTGGCCGTCACCGTCGAGGCGTCCGTGACCCTCGGCGCGGAGGGCATCGCCAAGTTCGGCACCGACGAGCAGAAGGCGAAGTGGCTCCCGAACCTCGCCGCCGGGCAGGGCCTGGTCGCGTTCGCGCTCACCGAACCCGGCGGCGGCACCGACGCCGGCCACACCGACACCAAGGCCCGCCTCGAGGACGGCGAGTGGGTCATCGACGGCGCCAAGTGCTTCATCACCAACGCCGGCACCGCCATGACCGACCTCATCATCACCACCGCCCAGACCGGGCCCGGCGAGGTCTCCTGCATCGCCGTCGAGCCCGGCACGCCCGGACTCGAGATCGGGCCCGAGTACTCGAAGGTCGGGTGGCGGGCCTCCGACACGCGGCCCGTGTACTTCGACGGCTGCCGGGTGCCCGAGGCGAACCTCGTCGGCCAGCGCGGGCGCGGCTTCGTGCAGTTCCTGGAGCTGCTCGACGCCGGGCGCGTCGCCATCGCCGCGCTCGCCACCGGCTCCGCGCAGGGGTGCCTGGACGAGGCGCTCGCGCACGCGAAGGAGCGGGAGGCGTTCGGGCGGCCGATCGCCGAGAACCAGGCGATCGCGTTCATGCTCGCGGACATGAAGCTGCGGGCGCACACCTCGCGGCTGGCGTGGCAGGACGCGGCGCTCAAGGCCGAGGCCGGGGAGCCGTTCGGGACGGACGCGGCGCTCGCGAAGCTGCACGCCTCGCAGGCGGCGGTGGAGAACGCGCGGGAGGCGACGCAGATCTTCGGCGGGTACGGGTTCATGAACGAGACGCCGGTGGCGCGGGCGTGGCGCGACTGCAAGGTGCTGGAGATCGGCGAGGGGACGAACGAGGTGCAGCGGATGCTCATCGCGAGGTCCTTGGGGCTGTAAGCGAACGAGCGGACCGTCGAGGCGCGGCCGCGGGAGCGGAGCCCGGGCGCCTGGGCCCGTCCCGGCGGCCGCGCCTGCTCGCGCGGCTGGGGCCCTGCGAACGCCGGGCCGAGCTGGGCTGGGCCGTGCGGTGCCGAGCTGGGTCGTGCGGGGCGGAGCTGGGTCGTGCGATTCCCGGCCGCTGCGGCCGCCGGAGCGGGCGGGGAAGCCGTCCGCGCGGCGGCCGAGAAGTGCTGGTGGGCCGTTCAAAGGGGGCCGGGACCTGCGGGGCCCGGCCGCGCGATGCCGGGCTGCTGCGGTGGCCGGAGCGGGCGGGGAGGCCGCCCGCGCGGCGGCCGAGCAGTGCTGGAGAGCCGATCGGCGGGGGCCGGGACCTGCTAGAGGGCCGTTCAGGCGGCGGTTGGGGTGTCCCGGCCGCCGCCTGTGAGTTTACTGAAAACTTCAACTAAAGGTCTTGAGTTTTCGCCTTGAACCATGACAAGCTCGGCTCTTCGGCAGTAGCGTTGCCGCCGCGGCCTGATACCTCTCACATGGCTAGCAGGCTGCCATGGGACCGTCCACAGGGGCGGACGGGCCGCTCGAGAAGGAGCTCAAGACATGACCGACAGCAAGACCGGAAGCGACCTCGCGCAGCGGGTCCTCGCCTCGCGGCGCGGGCTGATGTGCGGCCTGGCCGGGCTCGGCGCCGCGGGGGCCCTCGCGGCGTGCGGGACGGCGGAGCCGCCGTCCGGGGACTCGTCCTCGGACGCGGACGCGACGACCGGGGGGACGTCCGAGGGTGCGACGGGGGACGCGGGCGGGGGCGCGGCGATCGCCGCGACGGCCGACGTGCCCGAGGGCGGCGGGATCGTCGTCGACGACACCGTGATCGTGCAGCCGAGCGCCGACGAGTTCCTCGCGTTCTCGGCGGCGTGCCCGCACATGGGCACCCCCGTGAACCCGCCGGACGCGGACGGGGTCATCATCTGCCCCAACCACGGCTCGGAGTTCTCCCTGGAGGGCGAGCTCGAGAAGGGCCCCGCCGAGACCGGCCTGAGCCCGGTCGAGATCACCGTCGAGGACGGCCAGATCTTCCTCGCCTGAGCGCGGGCGGACGAGCGGAACCGGCCGGGGAGCGATCGCTCCCCGGCCGGTTCGCCGTCGGTGCCGGAGGCGCCCGGCGGGCGCGGGCCGATCGCGCTCGGGACGACCAGCCGCGTGCGCGGAGGCGCCCCGCGGGCGGCCCCGGATCAGGTCAGGGCGTCGGCGGCGGCCGGGTCCGAGTCGCGCAGGAACTGGGCGCAGCGGGCGGCCTCGTCGGCCTCGCCGATCGCGGCGGCGGCGCGCGAGAGCTGGTACAGGGACTTGAGGAAGCCGCGGTTCGGCTTGTGCTCCCACGGGATCGGGCCGTGGCCCTTCCAGCCGCTGCGGCGCAGCTGGTCGAGACCGCGGTGGTATCCGGTGCGCGCGAAGGCGTACGCGGTGACGTCGTCGCCCGACTCCAGGGCGTTCTTCGCCAGCCGCGCCCACGCGGCGCAGAACCACGGGTAGTGGCGGACGGTGTCCTCGGGCGAGTGCTCGTCGAGGTACGTCCTGGCCTCGGTGTCCTCGGGCAGCAGCGTCGCCGGAGGCTGTGACATCAGATTCTGGGGAGCCAATGCGGGTCCTCACTCTAGGGTCGAGTCGCTCGTGAAAAGCAGTCGGCCAAGCCTAACCCCGGCTGCTCGGCGTCCTCCATGACCGGGTCGGCATCGTCCTCCTGCGGCGTGCGGGGCGCGGTGAGGTGGACGGCGAGGCCGCCGACGACCGCGGCGATCACCGAGGCGGCGAGGACGCCCATCTTGCCCTCGTAGGTGAGGACGGGGTCGCCGCCGCGGAACGCGAGCTCGGTGATGAACAGGGCCACGGTGAACCCGATGCCCGCGACCGCGGCGATCGACGCGAGCAGCGGCCACCCGGTGCCGCGCGGCATCCGGCCCAGGCCGAGCCGCACGACGAGCCACGTGGTGAGCGTGATGCCGACGGTCTTGCCGACGACCAGGCCCAGGACGACGCCGAGCGTCACCGTCGAGCCCGCGGCCGCCGCGAACAGGTCCGCCGAGAGCGGCACGCCGGCGTTCGCGAGCGCGAACAGCGGCAGGACCACGAACGAGGAGAAGCGGTGGTTCTGGTGCTGGATGCGCGCGGCCGGGGGCTGGGCGTCGCGGGTGAGGCGGACGAGCCGCTCGGTCTCCTCCACGGTGAGGCCGTCCTTGGCGAGCTCCTGGGCCTCCTCGTGCGCGACGGCCGGGTCGAGGAGGGGCTTCGCGGCGATGATCAGGCCCATGATCACGCCGGCGATGGTGGCGTGGACGCCCGACTCGAGCATCGCGACCCACAGCAGGACGCCGATGACGAGGTAGACGGGCGCGGACCAGACGTTGAGCAGGCGCATGAGGACGGCGAGCGCGGTGAGGGCCGCGGCGGCGATGAGCCACTGGGCGGAGAGGTCGTCGGTGTAGAACACGGCGATGACGGCGATCGCGCCGAGGTCGTCGACGATCGCGAGGGTGAGCAGGAAGATCCGGGCGGCCGAAGGGATGCGGGAGCCGAAGAGGGCGAGGACGCCGACGGCGAAGGCGATGTCGGTCGCCATGGGGATGCCCCAACCGCCGGCGCCGGGGGTGCCGCCGTTGAGGGCGGCGTAGATGAGCGCCGGGACGGCCATGCCGCCGAGCGCGGCGGCGATCGGGGTGACCGCGTTCCGGGGGCTGGCGAGCTCGCCCGAGACGATCTCGGACTTGATCTCGAGGCCGACGACGAAGAAGAACACGGCCATGAGGCCGTCGTTGATCCAGTCCCGGAGGGTGTGGTGGAGTTCGAAGTCCCCGAAGGCGAACGTGACGTCCAAGCCCCACACCGCGTCGTACGAGGCCGACCACGGCGAGTTCGCCCACAGCATCGCGAGGACGGCGCAGACGACGAGGACGACGCCGGCGGCGGGCTCGATCTTGAGGAACTCGGCGGCCGGGCGGCCGACGTAGCGGGCGATCGGGCGCCGCGAGTACAGGAACGCGGGCCGGTTCCGCCAGATGTCGGACTTCCAGGGCTCCTCGGGCAGGGTCATGCGCCAGAGCCTATCCGGGCGGTGAGGGCCCGGCCACTCCTTAGAGGACTCCGCCGGGACTAGGCGGCGGCCTGGCAGTCGGGGCACAGGCCCCGGTAGGTGATCGAGGCGCGCGTGATGGTGAAGCCGTGGCGCTCGTCGCCGGGGAGCCACTCGACCGGGTCGGCGACGGCGTGGACGTCCTTCATGAGGCCGCAGCCCTCGCAGATGAGGTGGTGGTGGTCGTGGTCGGCGTTCGGGTCGTAGCGCTTGGAGCGGCCCTCGAGGCTGAGCTCGATGACCTCGCCGAGGGCGACCATCTCGTTCAGGGTGTTGTAGACCGTGGCGCGGGAGAGCTCGGGCATGCGCTCGCAGGCGCGTTCGAGGACCTGCTCGGCGGTGAAGTGCACGTGGGAGCCCTCGAGCGTCTCGGCGATGACGCGTCGCTGTGGGGTGATGCGCCAGTTGTGGCGCCGCAGTCGGGTTACCAGGTCGCTCATGCTGTTCTCTCACACGGTCAGGAAGTCGAATACCACCCTAGCAGGACAAACGGATGTGGCACCACTGACACTGGACGACTTCTCAGTTTAGACATAGTCTAAGTTAGGATCGAGTCCGGAACACCAGGTTCCCGAAACGCCCGGCCGCCGCAGAGCGGCGGGCGGGGCGGCCTCGACGCCGACCGGCGCCCAAGCCGGACGGGACACGACACCAGGGAAGGGGCTCGCACCGTGAGCACTGGATACGACCACACGGCAGGGCCGCTGACCACCGAGTCCGGCGCGCCGATCGCCTCCAACAACCAGAGCGAGGCCGCCGGCCCCGGCGGGCCGCTGCTCATCCAGGACCAGGTCCTGCTCGAGAAGCTCGCCCACTTCAACCGCGAGCGCATCCCCGAGCGCGTCGTCCACGCCCGCGGCGCCGGCGCCTACGGCACCTTCACCGTCACCGCCGACGTCACCGCGTACACCCGCGCCGCGTTCCTCTCCGAGGTCGGCAAGGAGACCGAGACCTTCCTGCGCTTCTCGACCGTCGCCGGCTCCCTCGGCTCCGCCGACGCCGTCCGCGACCCGCGCGGCTGGGCCCTGAAGTTCTACACCGAAGAGGGCAACTACGACCTCGTCGGCAACAACACCCCGGTGTTCTTCATCCGCGACGCCATCAAGTTCCCCGACTTCATCCACACCCAGAAGCGCGACCCGTACACCGGTTCGCAGGAGGCCGACAACGTCTGGGACTTCTGGAGCCACTCCCCCGAGTCCGTCCACCAGGTCACCTGGCTGTTCGGCGACCGCGGCATCCCCGCCTCCTACCGGCACATGGACGGCTTCGGCTCCCACACCTACCAGTGGGTCAACGAGGCCGGCGAGCAGTTCTGGGTCAAGTACCACTTCAAGACCGACCAGGGCATCCGCAACCTGACGCAGGCCGAGGCCGACGCGCTCGCCGGGACCGACCCCGACTCGCACCAGCGCGACCTGCGCGAGGCCATCGAGCGCGGCGAGTACCCGTCCTGGACCGTGCAGGTCCAGATCATGCCCGCCGCCGAGGCCGCGACCTACCGGTTCAACCCGTTCGACCTCACCAAGGTGTGGCCGAACGCCGACTACCCGCGGATCACCATCGGGAAGCTGGAGCTCAACCGCAACCCCGAGAACGTGTTCGCCGAGGTCGAGCAGTCCGCGTTCTCCCCCGCGCACTTCGTGCCCGGCATCGGGCCCAGCCCCGACAAGATGCTCCAGGGCCGCCTGTTCGCGTACGGGGACGCGCACCGCTACCGCGTCGGCGTCAACGCCGACCAGCTCCCGGTCAACCGCCCGCACGCCACCGTCGCGCGCAACGGCAACCGCGACGGCCTCGGCTACGACGGCCGCCACGGCCGCAGCCGCAACTACGAGCCGAACTCCTTCGGCGGCCCCGCCGAGACCGGCCGGCCCCTGTGGGCCCCGGTCCAGGTCGCGGGCGCGACCGGCGCGTGGGAGACCCCGCGCCACGCCGAGGACGACGACTTCGTGCAGGCCGGGAACCTCTACCGGCTCATGAGCGCCGACGAGCAGGACCGCCTCATCGCCAACCTCGCCGGGTTCCTCGCCAAGGTCGGCCGCGACGACATCGTCGAGCGCGCCGTCGGCAACTTCGCGAAGGCCGACGAGCAGTACGGCAAGCGGCTCGCGGCGGCCGTCGCCGAACTGCGCGGCAGGTAGACAGACGCCGAGCGGGCGCGGGCCCCTGAAAGAAGCCGCCGGGGCCCGCGCCCGCCTCGACCGCGGCTCTGCCGTCCCGGCGCGCCCCCTGTCGAAGGAAGCGCCGGAGAGAGCCGCCGCCCGGCCGGGATCCAGGGCTTTCCCGGCCGGGCGCACGCAGCGGCCCCCGTGCACCGCACGGGGGCCGCTCCGCTGCGCGCCCTACTCGTCGAGCTCGCGCCCGCACTCACCGCATTCCGGCGGCTTCTGCCGCGGCACCTCCACGAACTCCTCGGCCACGATCCACAGCTTCCACCGCTCCGCGTCCTCCCGGATCACCGTGATCGAGGTGATGTCGTCCCGGCTCGGCCGCTCCAGCCCCCACTCGATGTCCAACGGCGCCTTGTGCTTCGCGAGCTTCACCTCGCGGCCCTTCAGGTAGTACCCGGCCCGCGAGTACACCAGCTGCACCTGCTCGCCGTGCTCCTTCGGCACCGGCTCGCGGCCCCGGCCGTTGATGAAGCCGTGGTACTCGGTGTGCAGCTGCCGCGCGATCTGCTGGAGCGGCACCGACGAATACGCCTTGACCCACCGGTTCTGCGGCTGGTTCTTCCACTTCGTCAACCGGGCCGAGATCTCCGCGTACGAGATCTTCTCCCCCTTCGCGCGCCACTCGCGCTGGAACACCGACAGGGACCAGTTGTACACGGCCCGAACCGCTTCGAGGGTCTCCTCCAGGTTCCGCCGCTGCTGGTCGTCGGGTTCGAACGCGTACTCGTACCCGCGTTTCACCAAGTGGGTCATAGGCTTCGTCATGTCCATGACCTGTTGATATCAGACGATTACGCACCGCCACGTGTTCCTCACCTCATCGGCGTGTCTCCCAGCCGCGCGGCAAGTAACTTGGCCTGGTGCCCTTCGACATCGACCCCGGCGTGTTCGCCCTGCTCATCGTCGCGGCCGTGTTCGCCGGCTGGGTCGACGCGGTCGTCGGCGGCGGCGGGCTCATCCAGCTCCCCGCGCTCCTCGTGGCCTTCCCCACAGCCCCACCGCAGCTCATGCTGGGCACCAACAAGATGGCGTCGGTGTGCGGCACCACCATCTCCGCGATCACGTACTCCCGCAAGATCAAGCTCGAGCACCGGCTGCTGTGGCCCACCGTCGGCCTCGCCCTCCTCGGCTCCGCCGGCGGCGCCGTCGCCGCCCTCGCCGTCTCCGCGAGCGCGTTGAAGCCCATCATCATCGCGGTCCTCCTCGCCGTCCTGGTCCTGGTCATCGCCCGGCCGCAGCTCGGCCTCGAACCGCAGCCGCGGCTGCGCACCCCGCTGCGCGCCGCCGCCCTCATGCTCGCCGCGGGCGTCGGCGTCGCCTTCTACGACGGCCTCATCGGGCCCGGCACCGGCATCTTCCTGTCCGTCGCGTTCACCGCGATCATCGGCTTCGACTACGTCAGCGCCGCCGCCCACACCAAGGTCGTCAACGCCGCCACCAACATCGGGGGCGTCACCGTGTTCGCCCTCCAGGGGAACGTGTGGTGGGTCCTCGGCCTCCTCATGGGCCTCGGCTGCATGGCCGGCGCCTGGTTCGGGGCCCGCACCGCCATGGCCCGCGGGTCCCGGTTCGTGCGGATCGTCCTCGTCGCGGTCGTGCTGGCCCTGCTCGCCCGCCTCAGCTGGGACGTCTGGGCCGCGGCCCGCTAAGGGTTGATCGCCAGGAACAGGTACGCGGCCAGCAGCGCCAGGTGGACGCCGCCCTGGAGGCGCGTCGCCCGGCCCGGCACCACCGTCAGGACGCTTACCACGACGGTGAGGCCCAGGAGCACGATCTGCGTCGACCCGAGCCCGAGCAGCAGCGGCCCGTCCATGAAGAACGAGGCGACCGCGATCGCCGGGATCGTCAGGCCGATCGAGGCCATCGCCGAGCCGTAGCCGAGGTTGATGCTCGTCTGGATGCGCTCGCGTGAGGCCGCGCGGACCGCCGCGATCGACTCCGGCAGCAGCACCAGCAGGGCGATCGCCACGCCGACCGAGGACGCCGGGAACCCGGCCGCGTCCACGCCAGCCTTGATCGCCGGCGACTCGACCTTCGCGAGGCCGACCACGCCCACCAGGGCGACCATGAGCATCGCGAGGCTCAGCACCGCGGTCCGGGCGCTCGGCGGGTCCGCGTGCTCCTCCTCGGTGACCACGCCCGACTCGGTGACCGGCAGGAAGAAGTCGCGGTGGCGCACGGTCTGGGTGAACACGAACAGGCCGTAGAGGACCAGTGAGGCGAGCGCGGCGAACACCAGCTGCGACGTCGAGTACTCCGGGCCCGACTCGCTGGTCGTGAACGTCGGCAGGACCAGGCCCAGGGTCGCGAGCGTGGCGACGGTGGCGAGGGCCGCGCCCGAGCCCTCCGGGTTGAACAGCGTCACCCCGTACTTGAGGGCGCCGACCAGGAGCGCGATGCCGACGATGCCGTTGGTGGTGATCATGACCGCGGCGAACACGGTGTCGCGGGCGAGGGTCTGCGCGTCCTCGCCGCCCGAGGCCATGACGGTGACGATGAGGGCGACCTCGATGACGGTGACGGCCACGGCGAGGACGAGGGAGCCGTACGGCTCGCCGACCCGGTGCGCCACGACCTCGGCGTGGTGGACCGCGGCCACGACGGTGGCCATGAGGGCGACGGCGGCGACGGTGACGAGGAGGGCGCCCGACTCCCGGCCCCAGGTCAGGGCCAGGACGACGATGCCGACCACCGGCGCGATGACGGTCCAGGACAGCAGCGGGGATCGTTTCGCGGCGCTCATGTGCGACATCCTGTCACGAGGGCGTCGCACTGTCCCGGAGACCGCGTCCGGGCCATGGGGCGTGACACACCTGTTCTGTCCATTGAGCAGGGACGGAATCCGGGCGCCGCGCAGCGTCCCGCCGGAGGCCGCGAGTCGCTAGAGTCGTCCCATGGAAAGCTCGTACGGGCCAGAGTCCCCCTCCGACACGGTGTCCCGCCTCCGGGCGCACTTCGACACGGGCCGCACGAAGCCGGTGCCGTGGCGCCTCGAGCAGCTCAAGGGCCTCGACCGGCTGCTGCGGGAGGCCGGCGAGGAGCTCGCCGACGCGCTGCGCGCCGACCTCGGCAAGGCCGCGCCCGAGTCGTTCCTCGCGGAGATCGACTTCGTGTCCGCCGAGGTGCGTGCCCTGCGCAAGCACCTGCGGTCCTGGCTGCGGCCCAAGCGGGTCTACACGCCCCCGCACCTCCAGCCCGCGAAGGCGTACGTGCTGCGCGAGCCGCTCGGCGTCGTGACCGTCATCGGGCCCTTCAACTACCCGGTGCAGCTGCTGCTCGCGCCGCTCGCGGGCGCGCTCGCGTGCGGGAACGCGGTGGTGGTGAAGCCGAGCGAGGCGTCGGCGGCGACCGCGTCGGTCCTCGAGCGGCTCATCGGGCAGTACCTCGACCCGGAGGCGGTCGCGGTCGTGCAGGGCGGCGCGGAGGCGACGGCGGCGCTGCTGGCCGAGCGCGTCGACCACATCTTCTTCACCGGGTCGCCGCGGGTGGGCCGGATCGTCGCGAAGGCCGCCGCCGAGCACCTGACGCCGGTCACGCTCGAACTGGGCGGGAAGAGCCCGGCGATCGTGGAGCCGGGCGCGGACCTGGCGACGGCCGCGCGGCGCATCGCGTGGGGCAAGTTCATGAACGCCGGCCAGACGTGCATCGCGCCCGACTACGTTCTCGCCGTCGGCGGGGTCGGCCCCGAGCTGGAGCGGCACCTCGCCGAGGCGGTGCGCGAGATGTACGGGCACGCGCCGGCCGACAGCCCCGACTTCGGGCGGATCGTCGACGAGCGCTCCTTCGACCGGATCGCGCGGTTCCTCGGCGAGGGGCGCCTGGTGTGCGGGGGCGGGCACAACCGGGCCGACCGGTACATCGCGCCCACGGTCCTCGCCGACGTCTCGCCCGACGACGCGGTCATGGGCGAGGAGGTGTTCGGGCCGGTGCTGCCGATCCTGGCCGTGGACTCGCTCGACGACGCGGTCGCGTTCGTGAACGCCGGCGAGAAGCCCTTGGCGCTGTACGCGTTCACGAACTCGGACCAGACGCGGCGGAAGCTCCTGACGCGCACCTCCTCGGGGGCGGTCGGGTTCAACATCCCGATGGCGCACATCGACGTGCCGGGCCTGCCGTTCGGCGGGGTCGGGAACTCGGGCCTGGGCGCCTACCACGGGAAGGCGTCGATCGAGGCGTTCAGCCACGCGAAGTCGGTGCTGGACAAGCCGCTCGCACCGGACACGATGAAGGTGGTGTACCCGCCGTTCACGGCGCTCAAGGAGCAGGTGATGCGGCGCCTGCGGTAGGTCAGCCGCCCGCCGCGAGGTGGGCGTTGACGCGGCCGAGCAGCGCGAACAGCTGGCGGCGCTCCTCGGCGTCGAGGGGCGCCATGATGCGCTCGTTGACGCCGGCGAGGACGGCGTCGAGCTCGGCGAGGCGCTCGCGGCCGGCGTCGGTGATCGTGATCGTGTTGCGGCGCTTGTCGGCCGGGTCGGGGGCGCGCACGATCCAGCCGCCGTCGGCGAGCTCGTTCAGGACGGCCACCAGGTCGGAGCGGTAGACGCGGGTGCGGTCGGCGATCACGGACTGGCTCGCGGGCCCGAACTCGTCCAGGGCCGCGAGGACGACGAAGTGGAACTTGTGGGCGCCCACCTCGCCGAGGGCCTCGGCGGCGATCCTGCTCATGAGGCCGCTCGTCATGCCCGCCAGGCGCGAGAGCTGGCGCTTGACGAGCTCGGGGGTCTCGTCGCCGTAGTCGAACCGAAGGTCTTCCATGGGGACACCCTACCCCCGTTGCGTTAGTGCCACTAACGATGTATATTCGTTAGCATCACAAACGTTAGTGTAACTAACAAATGATCGGAGCACCCCGTGACCCCCATCGAGACCCTGGTCCGCGACCTCGCCGACCGCGCCGAGCTCACCGAGCTCCTCGCCCGCCAGAGCCGCTGGCTCGACGACCGGGCCGCCGACCGGACCGGCGAGGTCTTCACCGACGACGCCGTCGCCCGCACCCCCGGCGGGGAGGTCAGCGGCGCCGCGGCCGTCGCCGAGCTCGCCCTCGGCCGCCACCGCGAGTACGAGCGGACGATCCACGCGACGCACTCCGTCGCCGTCGAGCTCGCCGGCGACGAGGCGGTCGTGGAGTGCGGCGTCAAGGCCGTCTTCGTCCTCCGGGACCGCGAGGCCGTCCAGTTCGTCGACGCCCGCTACCGCTTCGACGCCCGCCGCACCGAGCGCGGCTGGCGCTTCGCGAGCATCGCCGTCACGCCGCTCGCGCGCACCGGCGACGTCGCGCGGCACCGCTGAACCCCCGAACCGACCCCCACCGACCGCCCACGACCGCAAGGGAACCCGACATGAGCACCGACCTCCTCCAGCGCCTCGCCGACCGCGCCGAACTCGACGACCTCGTCGCCCGCCACACCCTCTGGGTCGACGAGGCCCGGTGGGACGAGACCGACCGCGTCTTCACCGAGGACGTCGTCGTCACCTCGCTGCGCGGCGAGGCCCGCGGCATCCCCGCGCTCGTCGCCATGGTCAGCGGCCACACCGGCTACGAGGCCACCCTCCACACCAAGGCGAACACCGTGATCGAACTCGACGGCGACACCGCCTCGGTGCGCGCCAACGACATCGGCGTCTTCATCGCGAACGGCGAGGAGGCCGCCATCGCCTCCGGGACGCACCACTACACCGCGCGGCGCACCCCCGCCGGATGGCGCTTCGACAGCCTCAGGGTGGTCCCGTTCGCCCTCACCGGGGCCATCGCGCGCGTCCTCTGACCGCGGCGGTTTGAAGCAGGGCGCAAAACAGGCCCTGACCGGCGTTTCCGTCGGTCAGGGCCCATACCCCTCGAAGACAAGTCTGCGATCAGGTTAGCACCCCGCTTGCGCGCGCTACCGCAGGGATGGCGACAACCGATGTCGAACGCTCCCAAGGGAAGCCGGTCCAGAACGGAGAGCGACGAGTCCACAGGGGACTTATCGGTGTCCCGGAGGTTCGCACCCGCCCGACCTGGTCTGTACAGGATAGGGGCGCATCGGTAACATTGCACCGATTGGGAGTGACAATCCATTCCTTTTAGGACGTTGTGTCGTGAGGACGCCCCATGCGACGAATGGTGCTCAACGCCGCCCTCGGACGGACCGCGCGGGCCCGCCGCGACCCCGCGGAGGCGCTCGCGGCCTGGCGGGAGCGCCTCCGCGCGACCCTCGACGCCGCGGGCGTCGAACCCGACGCCGGCGACTGGGCCTACGCCGAGGACCTCGGCCTCCTGCTCCAGTGCTTCGCCGCGGTCCCCGACCTCACCCCGCTCGGCTGGACGATCCAGCTGCGCCGGGCCCAGCAGAAGTTCGAGAACCGCCTGCGCGTCAAGTGGATCCACGCCCAGAACCCGCTCGTCGCCGCCGCGCCCGTCGAGCGGCCCGTGTTCATCGTGGGCCTGCCGCGCTCGGCCGGGGCCCTCGCCCACCGCGTCCTCGCCGCCGCCCCCGGGCACCGCGGCCCGGCCCTCTGGGAGCTGCGGCGCACCGGCCTCGGCCGCGACGCCGCCGCCGCCGTCGAACGCGAGACCGCGGCCCTGCGGCGCCTCGCGCCCGGCCTCCACGCCGTGCGCCCGCACTGGGCCGACCGGCCCGAGGACTCGGGCGAGGTCATGGCCCGCACCCACGCCCCGCTCGCGTGCGCGCCGCTCCCGGAGTTCCGCGCCCGGCTCGACCAGGCCGACCCGGCCGGCGACTACGAGCACCTCAAGCAGGTCCTCCAGGTGCTCCAGTACGGGGAGCCGCCGCGGCGGTGGATCCTCCGGTCCCCCTGGCACACCGCGCATCTCGACGTGATCCGGCAGGTCTTCCCCGACGCGGTCTTCGTGTGGACGCACCGCGACCCGGTGTTCGCGGTGCCGTCGTTCTGCTCCGTCGCCGAGCAGCTGACCGCCCTGCACTGCAAGGAAGCCGACCCCGCGGCCATCGGCCGCGCCTGGCTCCCGGTGCTCGCCGACGCGGTCGAGCGCGGCCGCAAGCTCCGCCGCGCCCTGCCCGAGGACGCGGTCGTCGACGTCAACCACCACCGCTTCACCGGCTACCCGCACGAGTTCGCGCCGCGGCTGTTCGAACGGCTCGGCGCGCCGTGGACGGCCGCGGACCGCAACGGCCTCAACGCGATCGTCGACGACCCGTCCTACCGCCGCGACCACCGGCCCGCCCTCGAACGGTACGGCCTCGGCAAGGCCGAGGTCGCCGCCGCGTTCGGCGACTACCGGCAGGAGGTCGCCGACCTGCGCGGCTGACCCGCTTGCCAGGAATACCCCTCTCGGGTATAAAGAACGTCGGGGATACCCCCCTCCGGTATTCCTCTCCGTTCCGAAAGGACCCGCGATGGACCGCCGCACCCCCGCCCTCGCCAGGCTCCTCGTCGCCGGCTCCGGGATCATGAGCCTCGCCAACTCGGTGACGATCCCGTTCCTCGCGCTCTTCCTGCGCCGCGAGCTCGGACTCGAACCGGCGGCCGTCGGCCTCGTCATCGGCTCATCGGTGTTCTGCTCGATCGCCGCCGCGTTCTTCGGCGGCGCCCTCTCCGACCGCTTCGGCCGCGTCCCGGTCCTCCTCACCGGACTCGCCGGGGTGGCGGCGTCCTTCGCGGCCTTCGCCGCCGCCGAGCACCTCGCCGCCGTGATCGCCGCGAACGCCGCACTCGCCCTGTCCAGCAGCGTGTTCGCGCCCGTGAGCAAGGCGCTCCTGGGCGACCTGCTCCCCGCGGGGACGCGGGTGCGCTGGTTCTCGCACCAGTACCTCGCCACGAACGCCGGGTACGCCGCCGGCCCGCTCCTCGGCGTCGCCCTCGGGCTCTCCGGGGCCCGCGCCGCGTTCGCCGCCGCCGCGGTCGTCTACGGCCTCTACCTGGCCGCGCTCGCCGCGGCGGTCCGGTTCGCGCCCGTGCCGACCGCGCCGGCCGCCGCGGGCGCGGGCGGGGCCGCGCGGCTCCGGGGGAGCCTCCGCGCGGTCGCCACCGACCCGCGCCTCCTCGTCCTCCTGTTCGCCGGGCTGCTGCTCGAATCGGTGCAGCTGCGCGTCTCCGCGCTCCTGGCACAGGACCTCGACATGCGGTTCGCCGACGGCGCGGCGATCCTCGCGGCGGCGATGACGGCGAACGCGGTCACCGTGGTGGCGTTCCAGCTCCTGGCCGCCCGGCACGTGCTGCGGCTCGAACCGGTCGCCGCGATCACCGCGGGCGGGCTGCTGCTGTTCGCCGGGATGGCGGGCTTCGCGTTCTCGACCTCGCTGTGGCACTTCGTTGCCGCGATGGTCGTGTTCAGCCTCGGGGAGGTGTTCATCGTGCCGTCCGAGTTCGCGCTCATCGACCGCATCGCCCCGGCCGCCGCCCGCGGCGCGTACTTCGGCGCGCAGACCTTCACGCAGCTCGGCGGCTTCGCCGGGCCCCTCCTCGGCGGGCTGCTCCTCGCGGGCGCGAACAGCACGGCCATGTACCTGGGTGTCGGCGCGCTCGCGGTCGCCGCCGCGGGGGTGTACCTGGCGGCCGGGCGGCTCGTCCCGGGGCTGGCGCGGGACCCCGCGAAGGCCGGCGTGCGGGCCGGACGGGCCGTCTGACCGGGGCCGGGACGGCGCGTCAGGGCGGTGTCAGCGGCGTGTCAGCGCGTCCGCCGATAGTTCTCCCATCAAGGCGAACCGCCGCGAACACACCGCTTGAAGGAGCACCGAGATGTCGAACACCCTCTCCGCCGCCGACCAGACCACCGTCGCCACCGCCGCCTGGGGCACCGTCACCCTCCTCTCGATCGCCGGCATCGCCGGCTCGGCCCACAAGGTCGCGACCGACGCGGCCCTGGCGCTGAACGCCGCCACCGGCGCCGTCGGCCACGCCATCGCCGACAACCCGAAGGCCGCGAAGATCAAGGGCAAGAACGCCGCCGAGATCGCCGACCGGGTCCTGCCGGCGCTCACCGCGGCCGTCAAGGTCCTCGAGGCGCACGAGCCGGCCGAGGCCGAGAACTTCCGCACCACGATCGCCGTGGTCATCGAGGCGGCGAACCGCGCCCACAAGGGCGAGCCGTCCCCGACCCTCGCCGAGATGGCCCGCAAGGTCACCGAGGCCTTGGACGCCTGACCGCCCGACACCGCCCGCCCCAGGGAGCCGAGGGGGCCGACCGCAGCAGCGGCCGGCCCCTCGCCGCGTGCGCGGGAAGGGACGCGGGAAGCGAGTGCGGGCCGGTCGGCCCCGCGGCTCCCTGCGCGGGTCTCGACGGGGCGCGCCCAGCGGGCTAGGATTTGTATACGCATCCGTTCACGTATTCGAATCGAGTCGGCATGAGCACAGCGCAAGTCCTCGTCGTCGGCGCCGGCCCCACCGGCCTCACGCTCGCCTGCGGCCTGGCCGCGGGCGGCGTCGCCGTCCGGGTCGTCGACGCCGCCGACGGCCCCGCCGCGACCTCGCGGGCCAACATCCTCCACGCCCGCGGCGTCGAGGTCCTCGCCCGCACCGGCGCGCTCGGCGACCTCCCCGAGCGGTCCCTCGCCCCGGTCGGCATGACCATGCACGTCCGCTCGAAACCGTTGGCCACCATGCGGTTCGCGCCCGACCCGCGCGAGTCGACGCAGGCGCTGTTCACCTCCCAGGCCGACGTCGAGGCCGAGCTGCGCCGCCGCCTGCGCGACCTCGGCGGCGACGTCGAGTGGGGCCGCCGCGTCACCGGACTCGCGCAGGACCCCGGCGGCGCGACCGCGATCCTCGAAGACGGCGAGCGCATCCGCGCCGACTGGGTCGCCGGCTGCGACGGCGCCCGCAGCGCCGTGCGGGAGCTCGCCGGGATCGGCTTCCCCGGCGTCCCGGTCGTCGAGCAGTTCCTCCTCGCCGACGTCCACGCCGACTGGGACCGCGACCGCACGACCTCGGCGGGCTGGTTCCACCGCGACGGCGTCCTCCTCGCGATCCCCATGCGCGACAAGGAGGGCGGCCTGTGGCGGCTCATTGCCGACGTGCCTCCGAGCGACCGCCGCCTCACCGGCGGCGAGATCGCCGCGCGGTTCGCCGCGCTCGTGCCCGAGCGCAGCGGCGAGCACATCGGGCTCCGCGACGCCGTCTGGACCTCGGTGTTCCGCATCCAGCGGCGCCTCGCCGCCGACTACCGGGCCGGGCGCGTGCTCCTCGCCGGGGACGCCGCGCACGTGCACAGCCCGATCGGGGGCCAGGGCATGAACACCGGGATCGGGGACGCCGAGAACCTCGCGTGGAAGCTCGCGCTCGTCGCCCGCGGGCGCGCCGGGGTCGCGCTGCTCGACACGTACACCGCCGAGCGGCGGCCGCTCGCCGCCGGCGTCCTCAAGCGCACCACCGGGAACACGCGGATCCTGGTCGGCGAGGGGCCCGTCTCGCGGTTCGTGCGCGACCGCCTCTTCGTCCCGCTCCTGGGCCTGCCCGCGATGCAGCGCAAGGCGACGCGGACCGCCTCGCAGCTGTGGGTCACGTACCGGCGCGGGCCGCTCGGCGGCCGCGGCGGCGTCGGCGACCGCGTGCCCGACCGCGACTGCCAGCACGGCGGGGCCGCGGTGCGCCTGTACGACGCCCTCGGCCCGGACTGGGCCGTCCTCGCCGGCCGGGCCGAGCCGGCCGCGGACCGGGTCGCGGCGGCCGCCCGCGGCCTCCTCGGCGACAATGTCGTCGTGCTCCACACCGACTCCGGGCCCGGCGAGGTCCTGCTCGTGCGCCCCGACGGCCACCTGGCGTGGCGCGGCGCCGACCCGGCGGACGCCGAGCGGCGCCTCGCGGCCGTGCTGCGGGGGCGGCGGTGACGGGGCGGGAGGGCCCCGGGCGGCCCCGCGACCCGGCCGCGGACGCCGCGATTCTCAAGGCCGCCATGGAGCTCCTCGTCGAACGCGGGGTCGAGCACGCCGGGATCGAGCAGATCGCCAAGCGCGCGGGCGTCGCGAAGGTGACCGTCTACCGCCGCTGGAGCTCCAAAGAGGACCTGCTGGCGGCGGCGATCGAGCACGCGCGGGAGGACCTGCCGAACACCGCGGACGCCGGGCGGCCCGCCGAGGCGCTGCCCGAGGTGATCGCGGACCTGCTGCCGCGTTGGGGCGAGGTGCTGGCCGAGCCGCGCTTCCGGGCCCTGACCGCGCGGCTGCTCGGGGCCGGGCCGGACCATCCGCGGCTCCTGGAGGCGTACGTGCGCCACCACGTCGAGCCGCGCCGGGAGCGGGCGCGGGCCGCGATGCTCCAGGCGCAGGCGGCCGGCGTGCTCGCGGCGGACGCCGACGTCGACCTCCTCATGGACATGATGACCGGCGCGATCATGCAGCACCTCCTCATGACCCCCACCCCGCCCGACGCCGCCGAGACCACCGCCTACCTGGGCCGCCTCCTGCGCCAGGCCGGCTTCGACATCGCCTGAATCAGAGGCGCACGACGAGCTTCCCGGTGGTGTGGCGGCGGGCGAAGTCGGTGATCGCCTGCGGCCCTTGGTCGAGGGTGTAGCGGCGGCCGATCACCGCGTCGAGGTCCCCTCGCGCGGCGGCCGCGGCGACGTCGGCCATGCCGCCGTAGCGGCCGTCCATGTCGAGCACGAACCGCAGGTCGACGTCGTCCCGGCCGAGGTGCTCCGGCTGCGTGACAGGGAAGGTGATGGTGACGAGGCGCCCGCCGGGCTTGAGCACCCGGGCCGCGTCGGCGAGCGCGTCGCCGGGCAGGACCAGGTTGAAGACGTAGTCCACATCAGACGGGTAAGCCTCGGGATCGTAGCCGATGACGGCGGCGGCGCCGAGGGAGCGGACCAGTTCGGCGTCGGCCGCCGTGGCGGTGGCGGTGACCTCGGCGGCCACTGCGAGGAGCGGCAGCAGGGTGGTGCCGACGCCGCCGGTGGCGCCGATGACGAGCGCGGTCGCGCCTGCGGTGACCTCGGCGGCGGCCATGAGCGCGCGGGCGGTGAGGCCGACGGTGGGCAGGGCCGCGGCGGTCTCGACGTCGAGTGCCGGTGGCCGGTGGGCGATGAAGGGCGCATCGGCCTCGAAGACCGCGTACTCGGCGAGCGAGCCGGTCCCGAGCGAGGGCCGCTCGGACCCGGCCAGTGCCTTGAGGGCGCGGGGCACGGCATGCCCGAAGACCTCGTCGCCGACCCGGTAGGCGTCCACGCCGGGCCCGACTTCGCTGACGGTGCCGGCGAAGTCGTTGCCGGGGACGTGCGGGAACTGGAGGGGGAACTGTTCGCGGAACTCGCCGCTGGGGAGTTGGACGTCGGCGGGGTTGATCGAGGCGGCGGCGATGCGGACCTGGATCTGGCCGGGTCCGGGCCGGGGCGCGGGGAGGTCGGTGACGGTGTAGGCCTCGGGCGGGCCGTAGTCGAGTGCGGCAACTGCTTTCACGGCTGGAACCTCCGGATAAACGGACCATGCGGTCATGTTATTCGGAAGGACGCTAGCACTAACCGGACCGTTCGGTCAACTTGCTAGAGTCGCGGCATGCCCGCATCCCGCCCGCCGCGCGCCGACGCCGTCCGCAACCGCAGGCGCCTCCTCGCCGCGGCCGCCGACGAATTCGCCGAGTACGGCCTCGACGCCTCGGTGGCCGACATCGCCCGCCGCGCCGGCGTCGGCAAGGGGACCGTGTTCCGCCACTTCCCCACCAAGGACGACCTGGTCGCCGCGATCCTCACCGACCGCATGGACGACCTGCACCGCCTCGGCGAGCGGCTCCTCGAATCCGACGACCCGGGTGCGGCGCTGCACGAGTTCCTGACCGCGGCCGCGGCCCAGCGCCAGGAGCGCGACCTGTCGTTCCTGGCCGAGGCGGCCGGCTCCATGCCCGAGGTGGCCGCGGCCCGGGCCCGCATGATGGACGCGATCGACCGCATCGTGGCCCGCGCGGCCGAGGCGGGCGCCATCCGCGCCGACGTCACCGGCACGGACGTCTTCCTGCTGATGTGCGCCCCGAACTACGTCGCCGGCTCCGTCCCCGACGCCGCCCCCGACCTCTGGTGCCGCTACCTCGGCATCATCCTCGACGGCCTCCGCCCCGAGGGGGCCCGCCCGCTCCCCGCCGCGGCCCCGACCCTCCCCTGAACACGAGAAAAGCCCCGCCTCTCGAACCGAGAAGCAGGGCTCACCCAAACGTGGCCAGGGCCGGGGTCGAACCGGCGACCTTCCGCTTTTCAGGCGGACGCTCGTACCAACTGAGCTACCTGGCCAGGCTGTACGCATCGTGCGCGTTGCCGTGAACACTGTACAACATCGCCGACCGGTCCACCGAAGTGGTATTGCGGCGAACGTGACGCCCGCCCCCGCGGCGGGCCGGAGGCCAGGCCGGCGGACCGTTGGCGGTCGAATCCGGGCGAATCGAAGTGCCGCAAGGATTTCGGAAGGGGTGGTGGAAGGCGTCGGCGGGCGCGAGTAGCGTACAGGGCACCCTACCCCCGAGGAGGTTTCTGTGACCCGACTCGCTGCCACTCCGCCGATGGGCTGGAACTCATGGGATGTATTCGGGACCTCGGTCACCGAGGCCGAGACCCGCGCGAACGCCGAGTTCATCGCCGAGCACATGGCCTCGTACGGCTGGGAGTACGTCGTCGTCGACATCCAGTGGTACGACCCGGCGGCCCGCGCGGGCGGGTACAACCTGGGGACCAAGCTGGTGCTCGACGAGTACGGCCTCCCGCAGCCGGCCCCGAACCGGTTCCCCTCCGCGGCGGGCGGCGCGGGCTTCAAGCCCCTGGCCGACTACGTGCACTCGCTGGGGCTGAAGTTCGGTCTGCACATCCTCCGGGGCGTCCCGCGGCAGGCCGTCGCGGCCGACACCCCGATCAAGGGCAGCGAGTACTCGGCGGCGCAGATCCCCGACCGGGAGCGGCGCTCCTCCTGGATCGACGACAACTGGGGCATCGACCACTCCCACCCCGGCGGCCAGGCCTACTACGACTCGCTGGTGCGACAGTTCGCCGACTGGGGCGTGGACTACGTCAAGGCGGACGACATGATCGCCCCGTACTGGGAGGACGAGGTCGAGGCGTTCTGGCACGCGATCGACCGAGCCGACCGGGACATCCTCCTCAGCCTCTCCCCGGGCATGAACGTGTCCACCGACCACGCCGAGCACCTGAAGGCCCACTCGCACCTGTGGCGCATCTCGGCCGACCTGTGGGACCGCTGGCGCGACATCAACGCCCAGTTCGACCTCCTCCGGGACTGGGCCCCGCACGCCGGCCCCGGCCACTGGCCCGACGCGGACATGCTTCCTTTGGGCCGCATGGGAATCCGCGCCGAAGTCGGCGAGCCCCGCGAGAGCCTCCTGTCCCCCGACGAGCAGCGCACGATGCTCACCCTCTGGTGCATCGCCCGCTCCCCGCTCATGGTCGGGGCCGATCTGCCCGGTTCGAGCGCTGAAACGATCGAACTCCTCACCAACCCCGAGGTCCTCGCCGCCCAGCGCCACCCCGTGGGGGCCCGCGAGGTCTGGCGTGAGGGCAAGCACCTGGCATGGGCATCGGAAGACGGCGCCTTCGCCGCCGTCTTCAACCGCGGCCCCGAGGCCGCCGAACTCGAACTCCCCTGGGCCGTCCTGGGCATCCCCCAACCCGCGCGGGTCCGGGACTGCTGGACCCGCACGGACATCGTCCCCGGCGACCACTTGCGGGCGAAGCTGCAACCGCACAGCTCGGCCCTGTTCCGGCTCTCGTAGCTTTCCCATTTCTGGGTCCGGCCCGGTCCAGCTCGGCTCGGCCCTGGGCGCGGGGTCGGCGGGTGGTCTTCGCAGGCCGATCCCGTTGCTGCCGGGCGGTTGTCGGGTTGGCTCTTGCCCTTGGGTGGCTGTTGCGGGTTGGGCTTTTCGCCCTCGGGCCGGGCGGTGCGGTCCGGTTGTTTATGGGTCGGGTTCGGTTCGGGTTGTTGTTGGGTTTTCGGTGCGGGCGCATCGGCTGGGTGCCGATGCGCCCGCACGCTTCTTCCATCGCCTCGCG
>NZ_RSEB01000011.1 GCF_003933745.1 Glycomyces terrestris
GATCGTCGGCAGCCAGGGCGAGTCCTTCGGCACCGCCGCGGGCTTGTTCAAGGGCGTCATCGGCTTGATCCTCATCCTCGTCGCCAACAAGATCGCGCACCGCCTCGGAGAGCAAGGGATCTACCAGAAGTCATGACCGCCATCGACGTCAAACCCCGCCGCAGGAGCGCCCGCCCCGTCTGGGACGAGGAGCCCTCCCTCGCCGGCAAGGCCGTCAAGGCCCTGTTCCTGATCTGCTACGGCGCGGCCATCGTGCTGCCGCTGTGGGCCGTCCTGGCCACCAGCTTCGCGAGCGAGGAGGCCCTGTCCCGCGCCGGCGGCAACCTCCTCATCCTGCCCACCGAGATCAGCTTCGGCGCCTACGCCGAGATCTTCTCCGGCGGCGCGCTCACCGACTCCCTGATCCTGACCACCGTCCTCACCATCGCCGGCACCGCCATCAGCATGGTCCTGACGATCTGCGGCGCCTACGCCCTCTCCAGGTCCGGCTCGCTCCTGCACCGCCCGATCCTGTGGTTCATCCTGCTGACGTTCCTGTTCGGACCGGGCATGTTCCCCAGCTTCCTGGTGGTGCAGAAGCTCGGGCTGTTCAACAGCTACTGGGCGCTCATCCTGCCGGGGGCCGTGGGCACCTTCAACATCATCATCCTGCGCGCGTTCTTCCAGAACGCGATCCCCGGCGAGCTCCTCGACGCCGCCAAGATGGACGGCGCCGGCGAGTTCCGCACCCTGTTCACGATCGTGCTGCCGATGTCGAAGGCGATCCTCGCCGTCATCGCCCTGTTCTACGCCGTGGGCTACTGGAACATGTACTTCCAGGCCGTCCTCTACACGCCGGGGCTGGAGACCCAGCCCATCCAGGTCGTCCTCCAGCGCATGCTCATGTCCACCCAAGGGCTCCCCGAAGGCGCCCAGGCCGCGGCCCAGTACCGCGACCAGGGCGAGGCCGCCCCGACCGCCGCGCTCAAGATGGCCGTCGTGGTCTGCACGATCATCCCGATCGTGCTCATGTACCCGTTCATCCAGAAGCACTTCACGAAAGCCGTCATCACCGGCGCCGTGAAGGGATAGACCCGCGGTCTGTGAGGGTCCGCGAGGGGGAGGGCGTCCGGATCACAGCCGGGCCCGGACGCCCGCACTCCCCCGGCCAGACCTGTCAAGGCGCGCACCGCATTTCGAACACTTCCCGCGCCGGGCCGCGTCCGCGGCCCGGCGCTCCCCGCGACCTCTCGCACATCGAAAGCAAAGGAGCATCTGATGCGACGACGCACATTCACCGCATCCGTCGGCGCGGCGGCGGCCGCCGCCGCGGTCACCGCCGGCACCCTGCCGGCCTGGGCCCGTGAGGAGGGCGGCCGCGGCGGCGACGCCTACGTCTGGAAGAACGCCGCCATCAACGGCGGCGGCTTCGTCCCGGGCATCGTCTTCAACGAGACCGAGCCGGGCCTCATCTACGCCCGCACCGACATCGGCGGCTGCTACCGCTGGCAGGAGGACACCCGGACCTGGAAGCCGCTGCTGGACTGGGTCGGCCGCGACAAGTGGGGGTGGTCCGGGGTCGTCTCCATGGCGACCGACCCGGTCGAGACCGACCGCGTCTACGCCGCCGTCGGCACCTACACGACCGACTGGGACCCGAACAACGGCGCGGTCCTCTACTCCGACGACAAGGGCGAGACCTGGGGCGCGGCCGAGCTGCCGTTCAAGCAGGGCGGCAACATGCCCGGCCGCGGCATGGGCGAACGCCTCGTGGTGAACCCCGCTGACAACGCCGAGCTGTACCTCGGCACGCCGAGCGGGAACGGGCTGTGGCGCTCGAAGGACTACGGCCGCACCTGGGCGAAGGTCGAGAACTTTCCAAACCCCGGGAACTTCGTCGTGGACCCGAACAACCCGTACTCCGCCGACAACCAGGGCGTGATCTGGATCGACTTCGACCAGATCGGCGGCAGGATCTACGTGGGGGTGGCCGACCCCGCCGACCCGCTCTACGTCTCCGAGGACGGCGGGGCGACCTGGCAGGCCGTCCCCGGCGCGGTCGAGGCCCTCGGCAGCGCCGACGGCAACCGCACCATCCCCGTTCAGTCCGCAGTGGACAACACCAACGGGTATCTGTACATCGTCACCAGCCACGACCCCGGGCCCTACAACGGCGCGCCCGCCTCGGGCGCCGGCGGCAAGATCATGCGCCTGGCGACCCAGACCGGCGAATGGACCGACATCACGCCGACCTACAACCCCCGCGGCGGGATTCCGGGCTTCGGCGGCATCACCGTCGACCGCCAGAACCCCGGCACTCTCATGGCGGCCACGCGCAACAACTGGCACCCCGACGAGATCCTCTTCCGCTCCACCGACTCCGGTGCGACCTGGTCGATCAGCTGGGACTACGCCGAGGGGCAGGAGCGGCACGACCGGTTCGTCATGGACAACAGCGGCAGCCCGTGGCTGTCGTGGAACGGCGAGGACCAAGGGCACGCGTACGCGGTCAAGCACGGCTGGATGATCGACGCGCTCGCCATCGACCCGCACGACTCCGACCGCATCATGTGGGGCACCGGCGCCACGATCTGGGGCACCGAGTCGCTGACGCAGTGGGACGCCCAGGGCGAACTCATCGGCGAGAACGAGGCCGGCGAGCGCGTCGCGCTGCCGATCGAGCAGTTCACCGTCGGCGTCCGCGCCGAGGGCGTCGAGGAGTGCGCGGTCCTCGACCTCGCCGCGATCGGCGGCACGCTCGTCTCGGCGGTCGGCGACGTCGGCGGCTTCGTCCACACCGACCTCGACCGGGCCGAGCCCATGATCGACACGGACTGGTCCACCGGCACCAGCGTCGACTTCGCGCAGGCGGACCCGGACCTCGTCGTCGGCACCGGCAACGTGCACGGCGACGAGAAGGGCCACGTGGGCGTCTCCACCGACCGCGGGAAGACCTGGCGCAACACCGCCCGCGTCGAAGGCGTCCCCGGGAGCGGCCACGGCGGGACCGTCGCGATCACCGCCGACGGGTCCGCGATCGTGTGGTCCCCCAGCGACACCGAGGTGACCCCGGTGTACAGCACCGACCTCGGCGAGACGTGGCAGCCGGTCGAGGGCCTCCCGGCGGGGGCGAAGATCCGCTCCGACCGCGTCAAGGCCTCGGTCCTGTACTCGTTCGCCGCCGGGAGGTTCTACCGCAGCACCGACGGCGGCAAGACCTTCGCCGACACCGGCGCGACCGGCCTGCCGTCCGGGGCCGTCGAGGACTTCCGGGCCGTGCCGGGCCGCAAGAACCACGTCTGGCTCGCCGGGCGCGGCGACGAGACCGAGGGCATCGGCGGCGGCATGTGGCGCTCCAAGGACGGCGGCGCCACCTGGAAGCGCATCGCCGCGTTCGAGACGGCGGAGTCCGTCGGCTTCGGCAAGGCCGCCAGGCACTCCGGCTATCCGACGGTCTACACCTCGGCGGAGCGGGACGGCAAGGCCGGGATCTACCGCTCGACCGACGGCGGCAACCGCTGGACCCGCATCAACGACGACGACCACCAGTGGGCGTGGTCGGGGTCCGCGATCACCGGCGACCCGCAGGTCTACGGCCGCGTCTACCTGACGACGAACGGCCGCGGCATCATCTACGGCGACATCGCCTGACGTGCCGGCCGCCCCGCGAACCGCGGGGCGGCCGGCACGACGGTGCGCCTGCGGTCGTGCCACTGCGAACCAGCGGTGGACGCTCCGTCAGCGATCAGTGAGACGACGCCGCCCCGCATCTCGCGGGGCGGCGTCGTCGCGTCGGCGGGTCCGCCCGGTCAGGTCCAGGCCGCCTTGAGGCGCGCGTGCTCCTCCGCGGTGACGGGGAGGACGACGCCGTGGCAGGGGTCGGGCGGGAGGCGGAAGTCGGCGCAGGGCGTCCAGTGCCCGCCGGCGAGGTCGGTGGTCTCGAAGGGGACGTAGCGGCGCTCGGGGGTGAACTCGTCGATCCAGAGGTACCACTTGTCCTCGGTGTTCGACCGGTAGACGAGCGGGCCCTCGCCCTGCTTGATGGGGCCGAGGCCGATGCCTTCGGCAAGGGGCTCCCAGTGCGGCGCGGTCAGCGAGGCCGCGGTCTCGGAGAAGACCGACTTGCCGCGGGGCGCGGGGCCGCCGCGGGCGCGCTCGTCCTTGAGGAAGCGGTAGTAGCGGCCCTCGTGTTCGATCACCGTGGCGTCGATGGTGTTCCAGCCGCGGTCGACCCACACGCGCGGCTCGGAGAACGCGCGGAAGTCGCGAGTGGTGGCGCACATGATCCGGTTGTAGCTCTCGCTCTCATGCGCGGCGTCCTCGTAGAGCGAGGAGGACCAGTGGACGAGGTAGGCGTCCTGCTCGGGGTCCCAGACGGCTTCGGGGGCCCAGGTGTTGCCCGCGGCCGCGGGGGCGACCTCGACGAGGCGGCCCTCGCCCCAGTCGACGAGGTCGGTCGACTCCCAGACCATGATCGAGCGGCTGCCGCGGCGCTGCATCTCGTCCCAGTCGGTGCGCTCGAAGACGCGCAGGTCGGTCGCGACCATGAAGCACCGCTCGCCGTCCGGTGAGCGGACGATGTGGGGGTCGCGGACGCCGCGCTCGCCGAGCGTCGAGGTGAGGACGGGCCGGCCGCCGTTCAGGTCGGTGAAGTGCAGCGGGTCGTCGCCGTCGCTGAGCGCGAAGTGGATCTGCTCGCCGTCGGCCGACTCGCGTTTGAAGTGGGCGTAGAGGTAGCCCGCGTACGGTCGCATGTTCCGCTCCTCCGGTCAGCGCCCGAGCCAGCCGCCGTCGACGGGGATGACGGCGCCCGAGACGTAGTCGGAGGCGGGGCTGGCGAGGAAGACCGTGGCGCCGGCGAGGTCGCCGGGGCGGCCCCAGCGTCCCGCGGGGATGCGGTCGAGGATGGCCTTGGAGCGGTCCGGGTCGTCTTGCAGCGCTTGGGTGTTGTCGGTGGCGATGTAGCCGGGCGCGATCGCGTTGACGGTGACGCCGCGGGAGGTCCACTCGTTGGCGAGGGCGCGGGTGAGGCCGGCGATGCCGGACTTCGCGGCCGCGTAGCCGGGGACGTTGATGCCGCCCTGGAAGCTCAGGAGCGAGGCGGTGAACACGATCTTCCCGCCGCCGCGCGCGAGCATCGAGCGGCCCACCGCGCGCGCCAGCGCGAACTGGCTGGTGAGGTTGACCTGGAGGACCTCGTTCCAGAACTCGTCGGAGTGCTCGGCGGCGGGGGCGCGGCGGATGGTGCCGGCGTTGTTGACGAGGATGTCGACCGGTTCGGCGGCGAGGGACTCGGCGAGCGCGGCGGTCTGGGCGGGGTCGTTCAGGTCGGCGCGGAGGGCGCGGAAGGCGCGGCCGAGGCCGGTGACGCACTGTCCGATGGCGGAGCCTTCGGGTTCGATGGTGGCGCTGACGCCGATGACGTCCGCGCCGGCGGCGGCGAGGGCTTCGGCCATGGCGAAGCCGATGCCGCGCTTGGCGCCGGTGACGACGGCGAGGCGGCCGGTGAGGTCGAAGGGGTTCATGCGGGCTCCTGTCCGGCTTGGACGTCGACGAGGATCTTCATGGCGTCGCCGCCGGTGAGGGCGTCGAACGCGGACTGAATCTCGGCGAGCGGCACGGTCTTGGTGATGAGGGCGTCGGCGGGGATCTCGCCGGCGTCGAGGAGGGCGACGGCGGTGTCGAAGTCGTCGCGCTGGTAGACGCGGGCGCCGAGGAGGCGCAGTTCGCGCCAGAAGACGCGCTGGAGGTTGACCGGGCGGGGCTCGGGGTGGATCGCGACGACGACGAGGGTGCCGCGGACCTTGGCGTAGTCGACCGCGCCGAGGACGGCCGCGGCGGCGCCGGAGACTTCGAAGACGACGTCGGCGCCGGCGCCGCCGGTCCACTCCTCGACGTGCGCGACGGTGTCGTCGGCGGGGTCGAGGACGGTGAGGCCGAGGTCGGCGACGGCCTTGCGGCGCTTGGGGTCGAGTTCGATGACGACGACGTCGCCGCCGAAGGAGCGGGCGACGGCGGCGATGAGGACGCCGATGGGGCCGCCGCCGATGACGACGGCCTTCTGGCCGGGGGCGAGTTCGGCGCGGCGCACGTCGTGGACGGCGACGGCGGTGGGTTCGACGAGTGCCGCGTGCCGGAGGGAGAGGGTGGGCGGCAGGGGGACGAGGAGTCCGGCGTCGACGTTCCAGCGGCCCTGGAGGGCGCCGGGCGAGTCGATGCCGACGAAGTCGAGGTTCTGGCAGACGTGGGCGTTGCCGGCGCGGCAGGCCGGGCAGGTGCCGTCCCAGGCGAGGGGCATGACGGTGACCGGGTCGCCGACGGCCCGGTCGGTGACGCCCTCGCCGAGGGCGGCGACGGTGCCGCTCATCTCGTGGCCGATGACGGCCGGGGTGGTGACGCGGGCGTCCATGTGGCCGTTGAGGATGTGGAGGTCGGTGCCGCAGATGCCGTTGTAGGCGACGGCGATCTGGACCTGGCCGGGGCCGGGCGGGGCCGGGTCGGTCTCCCCCACGGTCATGGTCCGGTTCCCGGCGTAGTGTGCGGCGAGCACGGGTGCCTCCTCGGGTGGTGTGGGGAACGGTCGCGGATGAGGATCGCACACATCCCGCGATTGCGCAATCGTTTGATCATCGGTTTTCGCCGTAGGTGATACTGGACCGATGGCGAAGCTCAGTGATGTGGCGGCCCGGGCGGGCGTCTCGGTGTCGGCGGTGTCGAGGGTCCTCTCGGGGGACCCGGCGGCGCGGCTGAGCGAGGCGACGCGCGAGCGGGTGCGGCGGGCGGCCGCCGAGGTCGGCTACCACCCGAACTTCGCCGGCCGGGCGCTGAAGCTGGCCCGCACCGACGTCATCGCGCTCGTGGTCCCGGATGTGACGAACGCGCTGTTCACCGAGCTCACGCGCGGCGTGGAGGACGAGGCGGTGGCGCGCGGGTGCGTGATGCTGCTGGCGCGCAGCGAGGACATGCAGCCGGGCGGGCCCATGTTCGACCGGCTCCTTGGCGAGGGCCGGGTCGACGGGATCGTGCTCCAGCCGCGCGACGGGGCCGACCCGGCGGCGCTGGCGGAGGCGGTGGGCGAGCGGGCGCCGCTGGTGACCATCCACCAGGAGATCCCCGGCGCCGGGTCGGTGGTGGTGCCCGACGCGCTCGCCGCGCGGCGCGCCACCGAGCACCTGATCGCGTTGGGGC
The DNA here is from genome assembly GCF_003933745.1 of Glycomyces terrestris. Taxonomy (GTDB): domain Bacteria; phylum Actinomycetota; class Actinomycetes; order Mycobacteriales; family Micromonosporaceae; genus Glycomyces; species Glycomyces terrestris. Next base: position 7,168 of record NZ_RSEB01000011.1, read on the forward strand.
ACCGGCGGATCGGCTTCGCCGGGGGCCTGTCCGCGTCGCCGTCGGCGCGGCGGCGGGCCGACGGGTTCCTGGCGGCGGTGCTCGAGGCGGGCCTGCCCGCCGAGCCCGGGCTCGTCACCTGGCGCGGATACCGGGAGGCGGACGGGCGGGCCTCCGCGGCCGAGCTGCTGGCGCGGCGCGAGCCGCCGACCGCGGTCGTCGCGGCGAACGTCAACGCGGCCGTGGGAGTGCTCGCGCAGGCCCGGGCCCAGGGCTTCGCGGTGCCCCGCGACCTGTCCGTGGTCGCGATCCACGACGCGTGGACGGCCGAGCACACCTGGCCGCCGCTGACGTGCGTCCGCATGCCCCTGTACGAGCTCGGCAGGACCGCGGTGGCGCTGCTCGCCGAGGTCGCCGCGGGCAGGCCGGTCGCGCACCGGGCCGTGGAGGACCCGGCGCCGGCCCTGGTCGAACGCGCCTCCACCGCTCCGCCGGCGCGCTGAGGGCGGCGCGGGTCTTGCACCGGAAGGGCGCGGCGACTATCGTCAACGCCTGATCAATCGTTTGCGCACCGCCGCCCCCCACTGCGCCGCCTCACCTCCCAAGGAACCCGCATGACCTTCATCGACGCGGTCGAGACCCACGACGTCCGCTTCCCCACCTCGCTGACCATGGACGGCTCCGACGCGATGAACAAGGACGGCGACTACTCCGCCGCCTACGTGATCCTCCGGACCGACGACCCCGAGTTCTCCGGCTTCGGGTTCACCTTCACCATCGGCCGCGGCAACGACATCGTCACCGCGGCCGCGCTCCAGCACGCCGTCCGGCTCATCGGCCGCGACGTCGAGGCGATCACCGCCGACCCCGGCGCGCTCTACCGCGAACTCCAGTCCGACTCGCAGCTGCGGTGGCTCGGCCCCGAGAAGGGCGTCGTCCACATCGCGCTCGCCGCGGTCATGAACGCCGTCTGGGACCTCGCCGCCCGCGCCGCGGGCAAGCCGCTGTGGCGACTGCTCGCCGACATGACCCCCGAGCAGCTCGTGGACGCCGCCGACCTGCGCTACCTCTCCGACGCCCTCACCCGCGAGGAGGCCCTGGCGATCCTGCGCGAGCGGTACGACACCCGCGCCGAGCGCGTCGCCGCGCTCGAGGCCCGCGGCGGCTACCCGTGCTACACCACCAGCGCCGGCTGGCTCGGCTACAGCGACGACAAGCTCCGCCGCCTGCTCCAGGAGGCCGTCGACCAGGGCTACCGGCACGTCAAGCTCAAGGTGGGGTCCGACCTCGAGGAGGACCGCCGCCGCCTGCGGATCGCCCGCGAGGTCATCGGCTGGGACGCCAAGCTCATGATCGACGCGAACCAGGTGTGGGACGTGCCCGAGGCCATCGAGTGGGTCAAGGCCCTGGCCGAGTTCGAGCCGCACTGGATCGAGGAGCCCACCAGCCCCGACGACGTGCTCGGCCACGCCGCCGTCCGCCGCGCCGTGGCGCCGGTCCGCGTCGCCACCGGCGAGCACGGCATGAACCGGGTCCTGTTCAAGCAGATGCTCCAGGCCGAGGCGATCGACTACCTCCAGCTCGACTCCGCGCGCCTGGCCGGCGTCAACGAGATCATCGCCGTCTACCTGCTGGCCGCGAAGTTCGGCGTCCCGGTGTGCCCGCACGCAGGGGGCGTGGGCCTGTGCGAGCTGGTCCAGCACCTGTCGGTGTTCGACTACGTGGCCGTCTCGGGCTCGCTGGAGGACCGCGTCACCGAGTACGTCGACCACCTCCACGAGCACTTCACCGACCCGTGCCTGGTCGAGAACGGCCACTACCTGCTCCCGAGCCGGCCCGGGTACTCCGCGGAGATGCGCGCGGCCTCGATCGCGGAGTTCGCCTACCCCGACGGGACCTACTGGCGGCACCGGTCCGCGTAGACCCGCGATGGTGAGAACCGACCAGTAGACGGTGAACCTGGACCTTCCGGCCGGCGGGCGCCGCGCCTAGCCTCGGCATGAGCCCGCCATGGAAGGGACAGCCTTGCTCCACTACGACCTCATCCACCCGCCGCTCCTGGCCGCGCTCGCCGCGGCCGGGCACGGTTCGCGGATCCTCTTGGCCGACGGCCACTTCCCGTGCTCCACGCACGTGAACCCGGCCGCGGCGATGATCCACCTCAACCTGCGCCCGGGACTGCTGGACGTCGACCAGGTCCTCGAACCGCTGCTCGACGCCGTGCCGATCGAGCACGCGGCCGTCATGGCCTCGGGCGGCGCCCCGGTGCCGGCGCACGAGGGCTACCGCGCCGCGCTCGGCGCGGAGGTGCCGTTCGAGGAGGTCGAGCGCTTCGCCTTCTACGACCTCGCGCGGACGGCGGACACCGCCGTCGTCGTCGCCACCGGCGACCGGCGCCAGTACGCGAACCTGCTGCTCACCGTCGGCGTCGCCGGCGTGACCCCCCGAAAGGACCGCTGACCATGACCGGAACGCACCGCGAGCGCCTGCCCGAATGGGCGCAGGAGGCGAGCCTCGGGATCTTCATCCACTGGGGGGCGTACGCGGTCCCCGCGTGGGCCGAGCCGGAGCACATCGCCGGCGAGCCCGAGCCCGAGGGCGGCTGGTTCAAGCACAGCTCCTACGCCGAGTGGTACGCGAACACCATCCGCATCGAAGGCTCCCTGGCGGCCGCGCACCACGCGGAGGTCTACGGGTCGGCGCCGTACGAGGACTTCCTCGACCAGTGGCGGGCCGAGGCGTACGACCCGGCCGCCTGGGCGCGGGCCTTCCGGAGCCTGGGCGCGGACTACGTGGTGCCCGTGACCAAGCACCACGACGGCGTGACCCTGTGGGACGCCCCGGGCACCGGCGGGTTCAACACCGTCGACCGCGGCCCCAAGCGCGACCTGCTCAGCCCGCTCGCCGAGGCGGTACGCGCGGAGGGGATGCGCTTCGGCGTGTACTACTCCGGCGGCCTCGACTGGTCGATCACCGACGCCCCGCCCATCGTCGAGGTCGAGGACATCTGGCGTCACCGCCCCAACGACGCCGAGTACGCCGCCTACGCCACCGCGCACGTGCGCGACCTCATCGACCGCTACCGGCCCTCGGTGCTGTGGAACGACATCGAATGGCCCGAGGCGGGCAAGGAGGACGGCTCGCTCGAAGCGCTCATCGCCTACTACCGCGGCGAGGTGCCCGACGGGATCGTGAACGACCGCTGGGGCGCCGACGTGTGGGACTACCGCACCAGCGAGTACTCCATGGGCGCCGACCACGAGACCGGCACCGGCTGGGAGCACAACCGCGGCCTCGGCTCCTCCTTCGGCTACAACCGGGTCGAGGACGAGCAGCACACCTTGAGCCCGCGCGAGCTGGCGAAGCACTACGTCGACGTGGTCTCGCGCGGCGGCCGGCTCCTGCTCAACGTCGGACCGGACGCGTCCGGGCGCCTCCCCGACGTCCAGCTGCGCACCCTCAACGGCGTGGCCCCGTGGATGACCGAGGTCAAGGCGTACACCGCCGACCGGCAGGTCCTGGCCGAGGGCGCGGTGGCCGCCGACGACGGCAACTGGTGCCGCGCCTGGACGAGCGCCGGCCGGACCGTCGTGGTCGCCGACCGGCCCGGCGCGGTGCGCGTCGAGGCGGCCGGCGAGGTCGTGCGCATCGCACTGCCCGAGTGACCGGCCGGGGGCGGGGCCGCGCGGGGCGGCCCCGCCCCCGGCGGCTCAGGCGTGCTGCGCGGTGAAGGCCGCGCTCAGCTCGACCAGGCGCTCGCGGGCGGCCACGGTCTCGAAGCCGTGCCCGACGCCGTCGAAGACGTGCAGGTCGAGCCGGTCGCCGTACGTGCCCCAGTAGCGGTCGAGGAGTTCGGAGCCGAGCACGAAGTCCTCGGTGCCCACGGCCAGCAGCACCGGGCCCGGGTACGGGGCGGCGTCGGCGAACGCGTCGATCGTCGCGGCGTCGTCGACGAACGGCCGGCGCACCGGCAGGCCCCCGAAGTCGTCGTAGCCGGCCGCGGCGATCGCGTCGGCGCGGCGCTTCGCCGCCTCCTCGTCCATGGACACGGCCGCGGCCGCCGGCGCCCACAGCGTCAGCGACCGCACCGGATGCCGCGCGGCGGCCAGCTGCGCGGTCAGGCCGCCCAGGCTCATCCCCATGAGCGACAAGCGGTCCGGGTCGACGGCCGGGTGCGCGGCCAGCGCGGCGAGGACCGCGCCGACCTGGGCGACCTGGTCGGAGACGGTGAGCTCGTCGAAGTCGCCGTCGGAGTCGCCGCACCCGGCGAAGTCGAACCGGTAGGCGGCGACGCCGCGCTCGGCCAGGCGCTCGGCGAGGCGCACGAACGTGTAGCCGAACTCGGCGCGGTTGCCGCCGAAGCCGTGGCAGAGCGCCACCGCCGGGACCGCGGCCGCGGGGCCGACGGGCAGGTGCAGGACGCCGCGGAGCGTGCGGCCCTCGTGCTCGATGTCGAGGTATTCCATCAGGGCAGAACCTATCTTGTCGGAAGGGATGATCCGGGGTCGGTGGTCACCGGTGCTGCCTGCGGTAGGCGGCCGGCGGGAGGCCGCATTCGGACTTGAACGCGGCGTAGAAGCGGCTGACCGAGCTGAAGCCGGAGTCGGCGGCGACGGCCGCGATCGACAGGTCGGTGGTGACCAGCAGGCGGCGTCCTTCGGCCAGGCGGCAGCGGGTGAGGTAGTCGATGATCGTGGTGCGCACGATCTTCGCGAAGTGGGTCATGGCGTAGTTCGGGTGCAGGCGGGCCGCGGCGGCGACGTCGGCGACGGTCAGCGGTTCGCGGAAGTGCTCGGCGATGTGGCGCACCATCGTGACGACGTGGCGCAGCGCGGGGTCGCCGCCGGCGTACTGGCGCACCGGTTCCTGGGGCGCGTCGAGGGCGAGGCGGCGGACGCGGGCCTCGACCTCGAGGAGGAGGATGCGGCGGCGTTCGGGGTGGGCGCTGGCGAGGTCGGCGGCCCACTGGGTGAAGTTCGCGGGGTCGGAGGCCATGACCGCGGTGGGCGGGGCGATGAGCGGCAGGCCCGAGAGGAGCCGGCCGACGAGCCCGGTGGGCAGGCCCCAGCCGAGGAAGGTCGCGAAGGGGACGTGGACCCAGTGGACGCGGGTCGCGGAGTTGGCGACGAGCTGGTGGGGCACGGCGGCCCAGAAGGCCGCGACCGATCCGGGGCCGATCTCGACGGGTTCGCCGCCGAACAGGTAGAGCATGGTGCCACCTTCGGCGACGAAGTTGATCTCCAGGTCGTCGTGCTGGTGGGCGGTGTCCATGAGGATGGGCCGCCCGGCCCATCCGACGAGCTCGGGCGGGGCGATCTCGATCTGAGGATCCAAGAAAGACTCGCTCCAATCAGTGAAGAATTCTCCTATCGAAACTTATACGGTGGTGCCGCAACGGCCGGAGGCGCCCACGACCGACCGGCCCCACCAGCAAGGAGTCCCTGTGTTCTCAATCGGCTTCGTCGGCGCCGGGCAGTTCGCCGGCGCGTTCGCGAAACTGTTCGACGCCCACCCGGGCGTCTCGCGCGTCACCGCGACCGACCTCCTCCCCGAGCGCGCCGCGTCCCTCGTGGGCGAGTTGGGCCTGGCCGGGGTGGAGGACGACTTCGACGCGATGCTCGCCTCCGACGTGGACGCCGTCGCGGTCTTCACGCAGCGGTGGACGCACGGGCCGCTCGTGGTGCGGGCGCTGCGCGCGGGCAAGCACGTGTACTCGGCGGTGCCGATGGCCTTCACGGTGGAGGAGATCGGGGAGATCATCGAGGCGGTCGAGGAGACCGGCCTGACGTACATGATGGGCGAGACGAGCCACTACCACCCGGTCACGGTGCTCGCCAGGCAGAAGGCGGCCGAGGGCGCGTTCGGGCGGCTGTTCTTCGCCGAGGGCGACTACGTGCACGACATGGACCACGGCTTCTACGCCGCTTACCAGTACAGCGGCGGCGAGGACTGGAAGCGCACCGCGAGCTTCCCGCCGCTCAAGTACCCGACCCACGCGATCGGCGGCGTGCTCGGGGCCTGGAACACGCACGCGGTGAGCGTGAGCGCGATCGGCGTGCCGGACCAGCGCGGCGACGGCGTCTTCGACAAGGCCGTGAGCATGTTCGACAACGACTTCTCGAACGCGACCGCGCTGTTCGAGACGGCCGACGGCGGCAGCATGCGCACCAACGAGTTCCGGCGGGTCGGGCTGGCCCACTGGATCCCCGAGTCCCGGTTCACGTTCTACGGCACCGAGGGCATCCTGGAGCAGAACTCCCGCTCGACCTTCTGGCACGAGCGCTCGGGCCCGCTGCACGACTGCACCGAGCTGGTGCAGCCGGGCTGGGCGACGGGCGCCGACGACCCCGTGCTGGCCAATGTGGACCCGGCGCTGCACGACTCGTTCATCTCCGGTCACGCGCCCATCCACGACACGTCGGGACTGCCGGTCGAGTTCAAGGGCCTCGGCAACGGCCACATGGGCAGCCACCAGCTCCTCGTGCACGACTTCGTGACCGCGGTGAACGAGCGGACGATGCCGAGCGTGAACGCGTGGGTGGCGGCGCGGTACACGCTGCCGGGCCTGGTGGCGCACGAGTCGGCGCTGCGCGGCGGCGAGCGGCTGCGGATCGAGGACTTCGGCGACGCGCCGGAGCGAGTGTAGGAATCGGGCGGTCCCCCGGCCCGGCCGGGGGACCGTCTCGCGCGCCGCGGTCAGCGGCGGGGCGGCGCGGTGGACTCCCTGACCACCAGCTGCGGCTCGACCACGGAGGTCCGCAGGTCGCCCTTGCCCTGGAGCTGCTGCGACAGCAGGTCGAACGCGCGCGTCCCCAGGTCCTCGAAGTCCTGCTCGACGGTCGTCAGCGAAGGGCGCCAGAGGGAGACGAGGGGCTGGCCGTCGAATCCGGCGATAGACACGTCGCCGGGGACGTCGATGCCGCGGTCGGCCAGGGCCCGCATGACGCCCAGGGCGATCTCGTCGTTCCCGCAGAAGACGGCGGTGACGTCGTCGCGGCCGGCGATCCGCTCGCCCCAACGGTAGCCGGAGAGGGCGTCCCACTCGGAGCTCATCACGGCGGGGACCTCGGCGCCGGCGTCCTGGAGGGCCGTGCGCCAGCCCTCGGTGCGGCCCGAGACCTTGCCGCCGGTCGGGCCGGCGATGTGGTGGACGGTCCGATGCCCTTGCCGCAGCAGGAACTCGGTCACCTGCCGCCCGCCCGCGGCCTCGTCGATGAGCGCGGCCAGGGAGCCGTCCGTGCGCTCCAACCCGCCGCCGGCCGCGACGACCGGCAGCGAGGCGGGCAGCGCCTTCGCCGCCTTGATGCCCGCCTGGTTGAACTCCAGGACGATCGCGCCCCCGATGGGCTGGGACAGGGCGAGGTCGACGGCGCGCATGACGGATTCGTCCTCGTCCGACGAGACGATCGTTATCGAGACCGACATCCCGGCCCGCTGGGCGGCCGTCTCGATGCCGCTGAGCGTGTTCGCGTAGCCGTAGCTGGAGGTGGTGGCCTCGGCGATGATCGAGATGAGGTTCGGCTGGCTCAGCCGCAGCGACCTGGCGGCGCTGTTCGGGCGGTAGCCGAGCTCCTTCACCGCGGCGTGCACGCGCCTGGCCAGCTCCGGGGCGACGTTCTTGGTCCCGTTGAGCACGCGGGAGACGGTGGGCACCGAGACGCCCGCCGCCTTCGCGACGTCGGCGAGGACGGGGGCGCGGTACGACTTCGAGGAGGACATGGCTTCGAGGATACGAGACGGTCAGTGTGGACGACGCCGGGGATCGGCGTTCGGGATCATCGTTATCTCACCATGCAGGCAGTCGCAAGATCGATTTCGGAGCAGCAGTAGTCGCGATGCGACGCCTGTGAACTGCTTGTATGTGCCGGATCGCGTCGAGGTTCCGGTCTGAGCCGCGCTCCCGAATACGCAGATCATTGACCGCTGTCGATCGTGTTGATAACCTTCTCTCGGCGCTGCGCCACGGAGTCCGACCCTTCCGGCACCCCGCGGCCTCCCCCGGCGGTTGCGCCGACTCTCACAGCGACATCTTCAGGAGGCCCCTCTCATGGTCGAATTCTCACGCCGCAAGTTCCTCGGTGCCGCGGGTGCGGCGGCCGCGTCGGCGGCGGTCGGCGCCGGCGCCGCGGGCTGCTCCGGGAACGGCGGGGGCGCCGCGGGCGGCGACTACGACATCCCCACCTACCAGCCCGCCCCGGATCTCGACGTCCAGCCGTACTACGCGTCCGAGACACCCGGCATGGAGTCCGTCTACACCGACTACCCCAAGACGTACTTCAAGTCGGTGGAGCGCGAGCCGGGTTCGGGCGGGACGGTCACGAGCTTTCAGTTGACGTGGGGCGATCCGTCGAAGCCGTTGGAGGAGAACCCGTACTGGCAGGAGCTGAACGAGCGCCTGGGGGTCAGTTTCGAGCCGCAGTTCGTGCCCCAGCCGGTGTTCGACCAGAAGTTCGCGACGATGCTCGCCTCGGGCGAGGTCCCGGACCTGGTGTTCGTGAACGACCAGTCCGCGGTGAACCTCCAGGGCATCCGGGACGGGGCGTTCGCCGACCTGTCCGAGACGCTCTCGGGCGACAACATCCTCAAGTGGCCCAACCTGGCCGCGCGCAAGGAGGAGATCTGGAAGGCCAGCCTCAAGGACGGGCGGATCTACCAGATCCCCTCGATCGTCTGGGCGCTGACGAACCTGCCGGTCATGCGCACCGACCTGGTCGACCAGACCTCGATCGGCCGCGCCCCCAAGGACGCCGACGAGCTGTTCACCATGCTCAAGGAGGTCTCCGCGCTCGGCACCGGGCCCGGCGGGCAGCAGGTCTACGGCCTCAACAAGTACGACGCCCACCCCGGGACCGCGTCGATGTTCCAGCGGCTGTTCAAGACCGGCCCCGAATGGCAGCAGAACGACGCCGGCGACCTGGTCCACATGATCGAGACCGAGAACTACCGGCTCATGCTCGAATGGCTCGCCCGCGCGTGGGCCGAGGGCCTCTTCGACCCGGTCTCGATGTCCCCCACCCCGACCGACATCGTCTCGGGCGCGGCGATCCGCTACGACGCGGTCGGCGCGGCCATCGGCGCCACGGGCCTGTCGCAGTGGGAGGCCGACCTGCCCGGCGCGACGTTCGACTTCTTCGACATGCCCGGCTTCGACGGCTCCTCGCAGCTCGTGGTCCGCAACATCCCCTACGGCCGCTCCACCTGCGTCTCGGCCGCCGCGGCCGAGGACGAGGACCGGCTCACCGAGATCCTCAACGTCCTCGACTACTTCTCCGCGCCGTTCGGGTCCGAGGAGGCCCTGTTCATCGGCTCGGGCCAGCAGGGGCGCCACTTCGAATTCGACGAGCACGGCATGCCCGTCACCAACACCGAGTACATGACCGAGCTCGGCGTGCAGTACGTGGGCGTCTCGTCCGGTGACAACTCCTACCGCATCCACCCGAACGCCGCGCCGTGGGCGGACTCGTTCGTCACCGTCATGGAGTCCCTGGCCCAGAACTCGATCGACCGGCCGCTCACCGGTCTCGAAGGCGCCTCCCAGACGTTCGTCACCAAGGGCGCGCAGCTCAAGCAGCTGTGGACGGACTTCGAGACCGGGGTCATCACCGGCCGCGAGAGCATCGGCGACCTCGACTCGTTCGTCGCCGACTACATGTCGCAGGGCGGCACCCAGGTCAGGGACGAGTACACGCAGGCGCTCAAGGACGCCGGCAAGTGAGCGTGGACACCGCCGCCCGCCCCGAGACCCGCACCGAGCGGGCCTCGGGGCCTTCCGCCGCCTCCAAGCGCAAAGGCACACTGCGGCAACGCATCTGGCGCGAGCGCTGGACCTACACGTTCATCGTCCCCGGCGCACTGTTCTTCCTGGTGTTCGCCTACGTGCCGATGCTCGGCAACATCGTGGCGTTCCAGCAGTACTCGCCGTTCCGGGGATTCACCGGGTCGCCGTTCGTCGGCTTCGCCAACTTCACGGTGCTGCTCGAAGACCCGGCGGTGCTCCAGGCGCTCGAGAACACCCTCGTCATCGCGGTGCTCCAGCTCGTCTTCGCGTTCCCGGCCCCGATCGCCCTCGCACTCCTGCTCAACTCGCTCCTGTCCGAGCGCATCAAACGCCTCGTGCAGACCGTCGTGTACCTGCCCTACTTCCTGTCGTGGGTCATCGTCATCTCGGTGTGGCAGCAGGTCCTCGGCGGCGGCGGCCTCGTGGCCGGCCTGCTCGACGGCTGGGGCGTCAGCGGGTTCGACGCGATGACGAACGCCGACACCTTCAAGCTCCTGGTCGTGGCCCAGAACATCTGGAAGGACTGCGGCTGGGGCACCATCATCTTCTTCGCCGCGATCGCGGGCATCCCGAACGACCGCTACGAAGCGGCCGCGATCGACGGCGCTTCGGGCTGGCAGCGGACCTGGCACATCACGCTCCCGGCCCTCGTCCCGGTCGCGACCCTCCTGCTCATCCTCAACATCGGGTCGATCCTCACCGTCGGCTTCGAACAGCTCCTGTTGCAGCAGCCGATGGTCGGCGCCGAAGCCGCCGAAGTGCTCGACACGTTCGTGTACTTCCGGGGCGTCCTCGGCGGCCAGTGGGGCGTCGCGACCGCCGCCGGTCTGCTCAAGGGCGTCATCGGCACCATCCTCGTGCTGTCGGCCAACAAGATCGCCAAACGACTCGGCGGAGAAGGGATCTACTGATGACCGCACTCGCGCAACAACGCCGTCAGGGAGCGCCCTGGCTCAGCCCGCCGTCGCCGTGGATCCGCGCGGTCAAGGCCGTGGTGATCGGCCTGATCGTGATCACCATGCTGTACCCGCTCGTGTACGTCATCGCGATGAGCTTCGCGGCCCCCTCGCAGGCCCGCGCCGGCGTCGTGTTCCCGACCGAGTTCTCCCTCGACGCCTACCGCGCGATCTTCAACGGCGGCACCGTGACCCAGGGCCTCCAGAACTCGCTGTTCATCACCCTCACCGGCACCCTCCTGTCGCTCACGGCGACCTCCATGCTCGCGTGGGGACTGGCGAGGACGCGCCAGGTCCCCGGCGCGAAGTTCGTGCTCGTGATGATCCTGGCGACCATGTTCTTCAGCGCCGGCATCATCCCCAACTTCATGCTCGTCAAGTACCTGGGCCTGCTCGACTCCACCTGGTCGCTCATCATCCCCGGGCTGATCTCGGCGTTCAACATGATCGTCATCCGCAACTTCTTCCAGGGCCTCCCAGAGGAACTCATCGAAGCCGCGCGGATCGACGGGGCCGGCGAATGGCGGATCTTCCTCCAGATCGTCCTGCCGCTGTCGAAGCCGGTGCTCGCCGTCATGGGCCTGTTCTACGCCGTCGGCTACTGGAACACCTACTTCAACGCCCTGCTGTACATCAACGACAGCGAGAAGTGGCCCATCCAGGTCGTGCTCCAGCAGTACGTCCTGGCGGGGGTCCAGATCCCCGGGGCGGTCGTCTCCCCCGACCAGCCGCCGCCCCCGGGCGTCACGCTCCAGATGGCCGTCATCGTCCTCGCCACCGTCCCGATCCTCGTCGTCTACCCCTTCCTCCAGCGCTACTTCACCTCCGGCGTCCTCACCGGCGCCGTCAAGGGCTGAACCGACCGGATCGCGAGGGGGCCGGGCGCTGTCGCGCCCGGCCCCCTCGCGTCGTCACGCGACGCGGATCAGGCGCCAGCGCTGCGGCACGGAGCCCTTGTCCGCCCATTGGATCGCGGGGTCGCCGTCGGCCTCCTTGTTGCCGTTGTCGAGGACCATGCCCGATCGTTCGCAGGTGAGCTCGACGGCGCCGCCGCCGACGTCCGCGATCCTCCAGCGCTGCGCGGCGGTGCCGTTGTCGGTCCACTGCTTGACCTGCGCGCCTTCGACGGTGGAGTTGCCGTTGTCGAGGGCCTTGCCCGAGTGCTCGCAGACGAGCTTGTGGTGGCCGCTCCCGACGTCGGTGATCCTCCAGCGCTGCTGGGCGCCGCCGTTCTCGCCCCACTGGATCACCGGCCGGCCGTCTACCGTGGAGCGGCCGTTCTCGAGGAGCTTCCCGGAGCGCTCGCACATGAGCAGGTAGGTGCCGCCGGAGACGACCGCCGGGGTGGAGCGCAGGTGCGCGAGCGTGCCCCAGCCGAGGGCGTCGAAGCCGCCCGAGTTGCCGCCGTAGTCCCCGCCGCCGCCTTCGGGCCGGGCCAGCGCGGCCATGCGGGCGACGTGGGGCATGCGCATCCCGCGGCGGACGCTGTAGTGGTTGTAGACGAGCTCCCACACCGGCCGGATCTGGCCGCGCCCGCCGGAGGACACGGCGGTGTGCTCGACGCCGTCGCAGTTGCGGTAGGTCGTGAACGGCACGTCGTAGCCGAGGTTGTAGCGGGCGACGTACTCGGTGGCCTTCGCGAACGCGTTGTCGCGGGCGGCGTAGAGGTCGATGCCCTGGTTCCAGGCCATCTCCATGAAGGCCCCCATGAGGCCGATGCCCATGATGGCGTGCGCCTGGTCGCGGCCGGACTCCTGCCACTGGGCGAGGTCGCCGTGGACGAACGGGATCGCGTTGGTGATCGATCCGGCGCCCGCGCCGTTGTGGAAGTAGTCCACGGCTTCGTCGATCTTGGCCTGGTCGTCGCAGAGGATGCCGATGGCGAGGATAGACGCCATGTTGCACAGGTCCCAGTTGGCCCAGTAGTGGGTGTCGCAGGTGTTGTTGTGGCGCACGAGGAAGTCGCTGTTGAGCTCGTAGAAGACCGTGGTCATCATCTGCTGGAAGCGGCCGAGGTCGAACCCGGGCGCGCCGCGGATGAGTTCGGCGGCGTTGGCGAACTGGTAGCCGTAGATGCCGGAGGCGAGGCGCGAGTCCGACGGCGGGTAGTAGATGGACTTCAGGGTCTGCGACCAGGCGTTGCAGATGCGGACGGCCGCGTCGCGGTGCGCGGTGTCGCCGGTGATGCGCCAGCGCAGGGCGTTCTGGTAGGCGGCGTGCGCGTCGTTGTAGAGCAGCCAGTAGTTCTGGGGTTTGTCGGTGCTGCCGCGGACGATCTCCTCGACGGGCTGGGGCGTCCAGGTGCTCTGGGAGTGGGCGTTGGCGAGGAGCTTGTCCCAGCCCGCCTTCCAGGGCTGGGCGCCGGCGGTGACCTTGGCGCGCATGCGGTCGAAGTCGGCTTGGAGGTGGAGCATGCCCGGGTGGGCGAGCGCGTCGGCTTGCGCGGTGTGCTGCTGGGCTTGCGCGGTGGCGAGGCCGCCGGCGCCGGCGGCGGCCAGGGCGCTCGCGGCGAACGCGCCCTTGAGGAGGTTCCGGCGCTTGAAGCGGGGGCTGCCGGTGCGGTTGTCGGTCATGGAGGCTCCTTCGGCTGTCGTAGGCGAGGGGTGGGCGGGAGATTCCGGACCGCGCGTAGATAACGCTATCTCCCTGGTTCGAAGATAAGGTTTTCATTGAGATATGTCAATATTCGAGTGACCCTCGATCGTGAGTCGTGCGGTCTCGACCTGGATTCGGCCTGCATCCGGGGGAGCTTCGGCGTCCTGCATGCTGGATCGCCGCCTCGACAAAACCCGTGATGCGCCCTAAGTTAGAAATCGTTATCTCTCGGACCTACCAAGGAACGCCACATGACCGACCGCATCCCCGGCCTGTTCGCGATGGACCCCGTCTACCTCCCGAAGCTGTTCCCCGAGCCGTACATGAGCCGCCTCCGCGCCGTCCTCGACATCGATCCGGGTCTCGTCGTCCGCGATTTCGCCGACGATCGGGCGGCCGCCGTACTAGCCGCGGCGGAGGTGGTCGTCACCGGTTGGGGCGCACCGCGGTTCGATCCCCCGGCGCTCGCCGCCGCGGGCAGGCTGCGGGCCGTGCTCCACGCCGCCGGCAGCGTCCAGTGGGTCGACCGCGCCGTCCACGAGCGCGGCATCGCCGTGGTCTCGGCGCAGGATGCGAACGCCGTCCCCGTCGCCGAGTACACGCTCGGGATGATCCTCTTGGCGGGCAAGGACGTCTTCGGGCTGCGCGAGCGGTTCCGCTCCGAGCGCGGCTTCGTGGTCGGCGAGGACCACGGCGCGGCCGGCAACTTCGGGCGCGCCGTGGGGCTCATCGGGGCCTCGCGGATCGGTCGCCGCGTGATCGAACTGCTGCGCCCCTTCGACTTCGAGGTGCTCCTGGCCGACCCGTACGTGGACGGGGACGAGGCCGACCGCCTCGGCGTGCGCCTGGTCGGCCTCGACGCGCTCATGGCCGCGGCCGACATCGTCTCGGTCCACGCCCCCGACCTGCCCGAGACGCGGCGGCTCGTGAACGCCGAGCGGCTGGCGGCCATGAAGGACGGCGCGGTCCTGGTGAACACCGCGCGCGGTTCGCTCGTGGACACCGACGCGCTCGCCGCCGAGCTGGCGACCGGGCGGATCTCGGCGATCCTCGACGTCACCGACCCCGAGCCGCTGCCGTCTGGATCGCCGCTGTTCGACCTGCCGAACGTGTTCCTCACGCCGCACGTGGCGGGCTCGCAGGGCAACGAGCTCGCCCGCATGGGATTGAGCATCGTCGAGGAGGCCGAGCGGCTGGCCGCGGGCGAACCGCTGCGGCACGCCGTCGACCCCGGCCTGCTCGCGATCCAGGCGTGAGTCCGCCCGCCCCGCCGCGCGGACTGCGCGGCGGGGCGGTCGGTGTCAGGCGAAGTCGCCGTAGAACTCGACTTCGGCGAGGTTGCCGCTCCAGGCTCCCGCGTTGTAGATGCGGAAGTATCGGTAGTGGTCATCGCCGGCGGCGGTGCTCTGGATCCACTTGTTCGCGGTGCCGCCGGTGAGCGCCACGGTCAGGTTGGTCCAGGTGGCCCCGTCGTCCGAGCCTTGCACGATCGTGCCGTTGGCCCGCGTCGGATGCGAGGCCCGCGGCAGGAAGTACGCCTGGTCGAGGTGCACTTCGGTTCCCGCGCCGAAGTCGATCGTGTAGTAGGAGCCCGTGCCGGTGTTGAGGTCGCCGAAGGTGGCGGCGTCATGGTCGAAGAGCAGGTAGCCGACCTGGTCGGCGGGGAGCCTGTTCCCGGGCCACTGCTTGTCGGAGGCGATGACGGTGGCGACCTCCGCGACGTCGATGAACTGGTCCGGATGTCCGCCGACGAACAGCGCGGAGCCGTCGGTGGTGCCGTAGAAGGCGGGGCCGGCTTCACCGCCGTAGACGTACTCGGCGGAGAGCGTGACCGGCCCGGGCTCGACGCCGTCGAGGACCACCGCGGCGGTCCAGTTGACGCCGTCCGCAGAGGTGGCCTCCGCCGTCACGCCCATGACGTTCACCGTGAGGGAGTCGACCGGCTTCCTCGTGGTGAGCGTGGCCGTCACGGTGTCCCCCACGGAGACTTTGCCCGCCAGGGCGTCCTCGGAGGCGATGGAGGCCGACGCGATCTGGTTGCCGATCTCGTGGCGCTCGCCGTAGATGTGGAACTCGGTCATCTCGAACACGCCGCGGACGATCCCGTAGAGGACGTCCGGCAGCTGCTCGATCATCTGGACCTTGATGTACCGGAACCGGTCGTCGCGGAGTTCCGGCTCCACTTCGAGGGTGTTGAAGTCCTGGGTGAACTGCGTGACCCCGGGGGTCAGCCGGGTCCATTCGACGCCGTCGTTCGAGCCGTACACGGTCGAGTTGGCGAGCCGGTCGGCGAAGATGTTGCTCTGGAAGCCGAACTCCCTTGCCGAGACCCGGAAGTCGGGGCCGAAGTCGAACGTGTGCGACATGTTGACGGCCTGCGGGTACGCCGTTCCCGTCTGGTTGTCGCCGTCGACGAGCAGCGCGGCGCGGGTCCCCGCGGTGGAGGCGTGCAGGAGGTTCGCATAGTCGAGACTTCCGTCCACTTCGGACCTCGGGGAGATGAGCCGCAGGCCGTCGGCCGCGGCGACCACGGCCGCCAGGGCGGTCGCGTACTCGTCGTCGGCGCCGTCCTGGAGCGCCGCTTCGGCGGTGTCGCGCGCGGCGGTGAAGGCGGCCTCGGTCGCGGACTCGTACCCGTCCTCCGGCTCGTAGTCCTCCATTGCGAGCGCGAGCGCGCTCTGCCGGTCGGCTGCGGCGTCGAGGACGATCGTGCGCGCGGCGACGCTCGTGCCGTCGTCGGCGGCGACGGTGATCGTCCCCGAGTCCTCGCCGGTCCAGCTGAGCCGTCCGGTGGCGGCGTCGAACTCGGCGCCGTCGGGAAGATCGGTGGCGCTGTAGGCGGTGCCGTCCGCGGCGGTGGCGGCGAGGTCGAGGACCAGGTCGGCGCCGGGCCAGCCGACGACGCGGTCGGCGGCGTCCTCGGGGAAGACCGGGCCGTCGAGTTCGGCCTCGGCGTTGGTGTTGATGTGGTCGATGTCGACCGCGGCGCCCTCGGTCTCGATGAACAGGATGTTGTCCATGCCCCTGGTGACGGTGACGTACCGCCATTCGCCGCCGGTGTCGGGCACGGTCACGGAGGTGTCGCGCCTGACGGTGTCGTCGTGGCTGACGCCGCCGAGGTGGATGACGGCGGGGCCTTCGGTGCGGACGAGGAAGCCCTGCTGGGTCCTGCTGCTCGCGCCGCTGAGGTAGGCGATCTTCGATCCGCCGGCGAGGCTGACGAAGCCCTCGCCCAGCTCGACGTCGCCGGCGAGGTGCGTGTAGCGGTGCTCGACCTCGAGGATGTCGGGGTCGGCGTTCGGCGCTTGAGCGGTCTCGCCGGCGGCTTCGGCGGGGGCGAACATCCAGGAGTCGCCGCCGCCGTCGCGCCCGTCCCAGCCGATCTGGACGGGGGTGGGGCGCTTGGCGTAGGCCTCGGCGAAGTACGGGGCGATGGCCTCGACGTCCTCGCCGCGCCGGTACTCGTAGTGGTAGTAGATCTCCCAGAAGCTGGCGGTGGCGTACCGGCCGCGGTAGCCGTCGGCGATGTGGTCGTAGGTGTCGCGGATCGTGCCGTCGGGCGAGATCGCGTAGCCGACGGGCGTCCACTCGGGGTCGCGGCCGGACATGAACTGCCAGAAGTAGTCGGCGGCCTTGAGGATGCGGTCGTCCAGGAACTCGTAGGGCCCCACGGCGTCGGCGGCGGTCGAGACGGTGCCGTCGACCGGGTCCACTTCGGTGCCCTGGGCGGTCATCATGCGGGACAGGGCCGCGAAGTTGGTGAGGTTGCCGCCGCCGTGGGCCTGGTCGCGGCCCATCTCGACCAGCTGCACATGGGGGTCGTCGATGGGCTCGCCGGTCTTGTCGTTCCGGTCGACCCAGCGGGCGAGCCTGGCGATGGAGCCGTTGAAGCCCTCGTCCTTCGCGGTCTCGTTGACCGTGAACCACTCGACCTTCTCCTGGTACAGCGCGGTGTCGTCCATGAAGATCGAGCCGGCCATGGAGCCCAGGAGCGGGTAGTTGTGCTGGTTCATGAAGTGGTCCGGGGAGGACATGAACGTGGCGATCGCGGGCCTGATCAGGTTGTCGCTGAAGGCGCGGGTGTCCGCCTCGGTCCAGGCGAGCGCCGGGTCGTCGCCGCAGCTGGTGTACCGCAGCAGTTCGGCGGCGGAGGCCATGCGGAAGAGCGGGATGCCGTTGTGGATGTGCGAGTCGGTGTAGTACTCGAACTTCGCGGGGTCCATCTGCTCCCAGTTGCGGATGATGGCCAGGGCGTTCTTGCGGTAGACCTCCTTTCCGGTGAGCACGTGCAGGACCGCCTGCGTGTAGGACTTCAGGCCGTCCGCCTCGAACATGCCCCTGGTGCCCGCGTTGAACGCGGTGGTGCGCGGCTTGGTCGGGTCGGACCCGGCGTTGGAGGGCTTCACGGTCTCGCCGGCCGCGCTGGAGCGCTTGAGCGCGTCGAACCCGGAGACCCACGGCTCGGCTCCGGCCGCGAGCTGGGTGCGCACGTTCTCGATGATGGGCTCGGTGAGCCCGATGCCGGGGTGGCTGAACCCGGCTTCGCTCGTCGTGGAGTGGAATCGCAGATCGCAGACTCCGGCGTCCTGTGCCGCCGCGGGTCCGGCGGGCGGGGCGAGTTGGAGGAGTCCCAGGGAGAGCAGCATTGCCGCCGTGAGCGCCGCGGCGCGCCCGCGCAGGGCGCGGCCGCGGGAGGCGGCCGTGGGGGGATGCATGAGAGGTACCAGCTCCGTTCGAGAGATCGTTTTCTATCGAGAGATAACGATATCTCATTCCCAGTGGTGGAGCAAGGTCGAGCGGATTCGGCTTGTTGTTCCAGCTCAATGCCGTTTTCGCGCTTTGGATGCCGCTCCGGGCGTGCTCGGCATCGTCTGATGCACGCGTTTTCGGCTGCTGCTGACGATCGTTTGAGATATCGTTTTCTATTCCGGCCGGGCCGGAATCTCTTGGCGCGCAACGCGATCGCCCGGGTCCCGCGAGGGGCCCGGGCGATCGGGGAGCGGAGCGGCTCCGGAGTTACGTGATGGTCCAGCGTTGGTTGGTGCCGGCGTGGCAGCTCCACAGCTGGACCAGGGCCGCGTTC
>NZ_RSEB01000012.1 GCF_003933745.1 Glycomyces terrestris
GCCGTTTCCGAATCTCGGCATGTCAAGGAGACCGGGAATCCGGCTATGACCAGGGGTAGCGCCTCCTGTCAGCAAAGGCTACGCAGTCTCGGGAGCCTTGCGCGGACACCCGCTTGTTATGCAGATTTACCGCGACTTGCCGGGTCCGTATGTACTGAATCCGTACTTCACCCCAAGGTTGATGCTTGGTACTTGGGGCTGAAACATAGGGGGTTGCCGGTCGGGCACTGGAAGCCTGAACCCTTTTGAACCCTTCAGTGGCAAACCCCTGACCTGGTTCTATATCGGTAAAGGGTTCAAGGGGTTCAAAGTTTCAAGATTCGGCGTACAACAGAACCCCTTCCCTCTTGTTGAGGTTCTACAAGTGGGAGGGGGTTGAAACCCTTTTTCTTCCCCCCAACGGAATTGAGGGGTATACCCACATAGGGAAACCCGCTGAAAGCCGCTCTACGTGGCTCTCAGCGGGTTATGTTTCCGCAGGTCAGGGGCAATATCCCCCTTGTTTCAGCTCTCTTGAGCGTCGATGAGCCAAGGAAGCTCCCAGAGCTCGTCAACGAGAATTTCGGCCCCCACTGCGGCAAGCCGCTGCCGCTTCCCGGCTTTGTTCGCAAGACCGATCGTCATGATTGCCGCCGCTTTGCCGGCCTCGATGTCGGTCACCGAGTCTCCAACGAAGCACGCCTTAGCTGCCGTGGTCTTGAAGCTGGCGAGAGCTTGCTCAAGCAGGAACGGCTTGGGCTTCATGGACTCCGGATGAGCGAAGGGCCGTCCCAGCACTCTCGCCACCATCGAGTCGAGCCCATTGCGCTTGAGGTACTTGGTGATCGATGGCTCGGAGTTGTTGCTCACGATGCCCACAGAGAGCCCCCGCCCGTACGCGGCATTGATCAACTCGGATGCTCCTGAGGTCAGCGTCGCAGTTTCTACGGCCAGCACCTCTGCCCGGCGAAGTCGCTCGTCGAGCTCGATGACGCGCTGCCTTGGCAGCGTCATCGCGGCGGTACTCAGGACCTGCATGGGGTCGGTCTCGCCGCCGAGCTGCTTCGCAAGGTCGGGTGCGAACCCCTCTGTGAAGGCCACCAGCTCTTGAGCGATGTCAGGTGCCGGGTATCCAGCGAACACACTGCACACCGGCCCGTCGAAGTCGAGAAGCAGGAGCTCCTTCGCGGCAAGCTCTCGGCTTTGACCAGATCGGATCACGATCCCTCCCGCCCCGAGGCCACGGTGGTCCATACGGAATCGAACCACTTGCGCGCAGCTTCAACGAAGAGAGTGCCCTGCTCGGACTCGCCTCCGCCGCGCGAGAAGTGGAAGAGGTGGGCGTCCTTGCCCATCGGGTCGAAGATGTCGATGTCCGTGCCGTTGATGGAAACCGGGTGCTGAACGATCGGGTAGAAGCCGAAGAAGACTTCCGCCTCATTCAGGATGAAGAGCTTGAACGTCGGGGCAACGCCGTGCATCCGCACCTCGACGGCGCCTGACTTGATGAGGCCGAGCCCTTGCAGCTCACGGACATCGTTGGTGAGTCCATCGAGAGCTTGATCGGTAATCCGAGCCATCCGGTTTGAAGCGAGGGTGGGGTCCTCGGTGGGATCGACCGGGATTGGCAGTGCCATCGGCAGGCGCATGTCGGACACCATGATCCGAAGGTGGATGCTCTGCGGGGTCAGCTCCCCGAGTCGGATGCGATCGAGCGGTTCCGAGATCACGCCCCTGAGCGTCTCGCCGGAGAATCCTGCAAAGTCGATTGTCACTCGGTCCTGCCGGAACAGTTCCTCGACGTGGGGGCGGAGTTCGACGGTGCGATGGGTCTTGCTGCGCACGCGAGGCAGCTTCCCCTGTCCTGTGACGATGAGGCTTTCCCTCTCATCGAGCATGCGGATGGCCTTCTTGACGGTCTCCCGAGCCACCCCGAACCGCTTCATGAGCTTTGCGTTGGCAGGCAGGGTTTCGCCGGGTGAGAACTTCCCCGTCAGGATCGCCGCCTTGAGCCGCTTGGCGATCTGGATGTAGTCGGCGTCCGAGCTATCCGGGTCGAGTTTTCCCAGGAAGTCGTACTCGTCGGTGTAGTCGTCCATGCATCCAGGCTAGCAGTTGGCTAGCCAGGCCGGAAAAATCTTGAACGTCCTGTTGACATGACTAGTCAAGCTGTGTATCTTCATAGATATCCAACCTGGCTCGCCAAGTCGACAAGCGTCGAAGGGCTGCCGTTACCGCAGTTCAGGAGGCTCAGATGATCCGCAATGGTTCTCACCCGGTGGCGTCGGCGGCGGCGCGACTCTGCCGCTCGCTGCACGACCACACGCCGTCCTGGGAGGACGTGGCTTGCCCGGAGTGCTGGGAGACGGCGCTGATCGCTGACAAGGAAGCCGCTGCCGAGGCGGGGCTTCCGGAGGTGTGCGAGGCCGACCCGGAGTTGATCGATGAGGTCGCGGTCGAGCGCGCGGTGGCCGGCAAGGCGGTCGAGCTGACCGTGGCCGAGTGGCAGGCCGCGAAGCTCGCGCTCATGCAGCGCCGCCAGGTCGGTCTGTGCCACGCCCGATACCTGCTCTCCCGCACGGTGACCGTGGTCGACGCCCTGGGCTCTCCGCTGGACCCGCGTCTCCTCGGGCAGGTCTCCGGAGCTCGCTCGTTCAGCCCGGCCCGTGTCGTCACGCTCGCCGCCCTCACTCGCGCCCGCCGCCAGGCCTCCCGCCGTGAGGTCTTCGCCGCGGGGTTGGTCCCGCAGGCCGCTTGAGGCGAAACCCAGGCCTCAGGGCCTGTGGTCCGGGTGAGGGTGGCTCCCTCCCCGCTGATGAGCCAAGCCGAATTGACAGGAGACGTGATGTCAGACGGGATCTGGATGTCCTCGGAAGACCTCGAAGAGATTGACGCGCAGGCCGCTTCCGACGGCGAGGAGATCGAGCGTCTTGTCGCGCAGGTCGAACGACTCGAAACCGCGATCGCTTCGGCCGCGGGGCTGTTCAACCACTTGGTCATGACTGGACAGATGACCGAAGAGCAAGTCGGGGAGATCGATGCGTGGCTGAACCGATACGAGCCCAGCGAATGACGGCGAAACCGGGTCTGTCTACAGGCGGGTCCGGTCCGGGTGAGGGCGGCTCCCTCCCCGCTGATGAGCCAAGCCGAACCGAAAGCAGGAAGCCCATGCAGCGCAACTTCTTCGTCTCCTACGCCCGCGTTAGCCAGAACGGTGGTGGGTTCGGGTTCTCCTCCCTGACCCTTTCCCAGAACAGCCCGATGACCGCTGAGGCGTTCAACGGCCTCACCACCCTGCTCAAGGAGCAGAACCCCGGCTGGGACTGCATCGTCCTGTCCTTCCACGAGCTGGAGGCGACCGAAGCGCCCGCGAGCGTCTAGGCGAAACCCGGCCTTCGGGCCGTGGTCCGCCGGTGGATGGCTTCCCCGGCGCTGATGAGCCAAGCCGAACGAATCGAGGGAGACGCGGATGAGCAACGGACGCAAGCACATGAGCCGCGAGCAGCGTCGCGAGGCGGACCGCCGGTACACGGAGGCGCGTGACCGCCTGAACGCCTACACGCCCGAGGGCGGTGCGGAAGACGACGAGTTCCTGCGGCTCAATGCGGCCGTGATCGAGGCCGAGCAGTCGGCCGGCCTGTGGGCGAAGCTCCGCAGTTGAGGCGAAACGCAGGCGTCGCCTGCGTCCGGTGCCGGGTGGCTCTCGGCCCGCTGATGAGCCAAGCCAGATCAGATCGAAGGGAGGTGCGGCCGGTGTATCGAGTCGAGTTCGATGACCCGGAGGGCGAGCGACACGGCGGGTTGCCGACGTTCAACTTCCGCCACGCCCCCAAGGGCCTTGCCACGCGCCGCCAGCTCGCGGCCGAGGGCAAAACACCGGGTCGCCAGCCGATCGCGGCGCAGATCCTGTGGCGGCGCGGCTCCCGCATCCGCTGCGCCTACCTCTACCGCACCGACCTCGCCCGCCCGAAGCGCCCGGCGACGGACGCGCAGTTGGCCGCGCTCCTGAAAGCCCATGTGGCGCAGTGCATCTGCCCCACGTGCGGGCGCGAGTTCGGCTACTACATCCCGCGCCGCTTCGGCGAATGCGCCGAGTGCCACGACGCCCCCGCCGCCGAGCGGGCCGAGGCGTGGACGGAGGCGGCCTGATGCAGACCATTGCCGCTCGCTTCCCGGCCTACGCCGCCTTGACCGATGACCAGCTCCTCGAACTGATCGAGGAAACCGGGATCGCCCTTGCCGAGTCCGCCCGCGGCGCGCACGAGCGCGCCGTCTTCCGCATGGACACCGTCGCCATGCGCCTGGGCATCGCCGAGGAGATCGAACCCCTTGCCGCCTACCTCGTGGGCGAGAACGGAGACCTGTCATGAGCACCAACCTGATCGGGCCGGACGAGCCCGGGAACGAGTGGGCGGCGATCGAGGCCGCGGTCTTGGCCGCATCCGGCATCGAGCCGAACCGCACTCCTGTCGCTGGCCCGGCCCCTGCGGCCGTCCCGGCGCCCGCCAACGCGGACGAGTCCGAGGCCGATGTGGACCCCGAGGCCGACTCGTACCTGTGGCCCTCGGTGGTGGATGCCAAGGGCCGCAACACCGGCGAACTCGCCCGGCCCAACCCTGAAGCGGCGAAGGCGGCGATGCGCCGCGCTGCGGCCGTCTCAGCGGCCGACATCCAGGCCCTGGCCGGGGCGATCTCCGAGCCCGAGGCGCGCGACATCATCGCCCAGGCCGCCTCTCAGCGCTCGGTCGAGCGCGAGCTTGGCGCGGGGGTGGCGAAGCTGCGGGCGCAGCTCGCGGCCGAGGGCGCCCGCCGCCAGGCCGAGCACGAGGCGCGCATGGCCGAGGCCCGCCGCCGCCGTGAGAACCGCGCCGCCGCGGCCCTGGAGCGCCGCGACAGGGCCCTCGACCCGACCACGCGCGTCGTCCGCCTGGCCGCCGCCGAGCGGTGGGTGCCGTGGATCGCGACGCTGCCGGCGTTCTTGGCCGCCGGGCTCGGCGCGGTCAACGTCGGCGTGAGCCTCGACGTGCTCTCCCCGGGCACGCAGCTCATCAACTGGATGGTCGAGCCGCTGCTGACGCTGCCGGTCGTGGCGATCTTGATCGCACAGATCCTCGGCGCGGTCGGTGAAGGCGACGCCAACCCCTACCGCAGCCTGGAGCGGGGCCTGGTCTTCGTGGCCCTGGTGCTCAACGTCGGCCTGCACATCGCTGTCGACGGCCTCACGCCCGCCGCGTTCGTGTGGGCGATCGTCCCGGCCGGGCTCGCGATCTCCGCGAACCTGGTGCCGCGCCTGATCGGCCACACCCGCCAGGCCCTCACCGCCGCCTCCGCCGAGCCGATCCCCGACGTAGCGCCGCAGGCGTTCCGGGTGACTCCCCAGGCCGGAGTCCAGGTGGACTCGGACTGGACCGCGCCTGGACCGTCGCAGGTCAACGCGGGTGACGCCGGTGAGTCCAGGTCGGACGCCGAAGTACTCGCCGACCTCGCCGAAGCCGTCCGCAACCGCGCCATCGACCCCGGCACCGGCCGCCCGATCGACCCCAAAAGCGCCGAGTCCATCCGCCGCACGATCGGCATCGCCAAGGCGCGCGCCCGGTGCGCCCGTGACCAGTACGCCTCGATCGAGGCGACCGAATAGCCCACCTCTGGCGGGGGCCGGGCCTGCTGCTCGCCCGGCCCCCGCCGCTACCGATTGGAGAAGCGCATGCCGAAGAAGGGGCTGTGGACCGGGTTCTGGTCCGAGACCGGCTACAAGGTCGCGCGCAAGCAGAAGCAGAGCCTGCAGCACTGGTTCACGCACCACCCGACGACGTTCCTGCTCGCCTGGGGCACCAAGGGCCTGGTGTGGAACCTCCCGAAAGTCACCGGCAAGGCCGCCTGGAAGGGCGGGCGGCACCTGCTGGGCAAGACCACCAAGACCAAGACCCTCAAGGCCGCTCGCGAGAGCGTCACCGTCATCACCAACGCCGACAAGGGCAACGGCGGCCCCGCGCAGGTCAGCTACGGCGGCAACGTCGTCACGTTGATCCCCACCGGCGCCGCCCGACCCGCTCACATGAAGGGACCGCTCATGCAGACCGGAAAGCAGATGCTCGGCACGACACCCATGGGCAAGCTGTTCGTTGCCCTCGCCGCCGAGCTGGAGTACTTCACGCCCGCCCGCGACAAGGAAGCGACCTCGACGCTCAACCTGCTCACCGACGCCCACCAGGCGTTCGGGCGCCTGGCGGGCGGGGTCGACATGTTCGCCGATGTCGTCTTCGCCTGCGGCATGCACTCGCGCGTCGTCCATCACCTCTACCAGGCCGTCGAAGACGCCGAGTCGATCAGTGAGCGGATGCGCCAGGCCCGCCGCCTGGTCGAGACCATCTACGGCGACCGCATCATGCAGGAGGAATCCAGCGTCGGTGTCGTCAACGCCCTGCCGGCCCTCGCAGGCGGTGAAGAGACCACCGGCCTCGCCCCGCTCGCGACCAAGCTCGCGGCCTACTACATGGCGTTCGAGCCGCGCGTCGACGAGGAAGCGACCTCGATTCTCGAGGTCGTCAAGGTAAGCCAGGCCGGGTGGGCCGTGGTCGGTGAGGCCGCCACGGCCCTGGCCGAGCGCCTGGGCGCCTTCGCGGTCGACCGGCGCGTGCGCGTCAAGGTCGCCTCGGGCGCCGACGCCGCTGTCGGCACGTCCGCTGCGTTCGGGGCCGCCCGCCGGTCCCTGACCAGCCTGTACCGCGCGCAGATGGCCCAAGAGGCCACCGGCACCGCCACCATCCTCACCATCCCGTTGGGCCGCGCCGCCTAGCAACCGCCCTGCTGGAGCGGCGGCCTATCGCCGCTCCAGCACCCACCCTTGAGAGGACGATTCCCATGGGCTCCAACACCAATGCCAAGCACGTCGGCCACGTGGTCATGCAGACCGGGCGCGGCGCGGTCAAGGCCACCGAGTTCACCGTGCACCACTGGCGGGGGCTCCTGCCGGTCCTGTGTATCGGCGCGGCGATGGCCTTCGCGGGCGGCTCCAGCCTCTTCGCGTGGCTCTACGGCCCCTGGGCGTGGGCCTGGACGAGTGCGATCGGCATCGTGCTGTTCATCTGGGCGGACGGGTGGGTCGGCACCCTCCAGCGGCCCGCACGCGCCCCCGGCGTCGCCTTCCTGCTGTTCACCACCGCCGCCTCGGTCGTCCTCATCCTCGCCGGGGCCTACATCGAGGCGTACATGGTCGTCGGCGTTGCCGGGCTCGTCCTGGGCACGTGGTGGTGGAATGGGCAGGCCTACCAGGGCCACAAGGCCGTCAAGCGCGCCGAGCGGCGCATGGAGACCGTCCTTGCCAAGCTCGGGATCTCGGCCGGCACCCGGATCACCTCGGCCCGCATCCTCCCGGATGGCTCGCGTGAGTGGCGGCTCTACCTGGGGGACGAGGACCGGCCCGACCAGATCAAGGCCGAGGACGTGGCACACATGCTCAAGACCAACCTGGACCGTGTCGTGGTCCGCCGGGTCGAGAAGGGCTCCTCGCGGTCGGTCAAGATCGTCCACCTCGCTAAGTCGCCGGACCAGGTCGCCGAGAAGGTCCACCCGGCCCTCAAGGCCGCCAACCGCACCGCGGGGGCGGCTTGGGCGCCCGGTACCCGCTCGGTCCTCAACGGCCTGCCGACCGGGTCGGTGCTCGGGTCGGCCGCCGAAGCGGTCATGAAGCTGTACAACGCCTCCCAGGACGCCCGCTGCGTGATGCTGCTGGGCAAGTCCGGCATGGGCAAGACCAACACCGCCACGGCCGCCCTGCTGTCGCTCATCGCCTGCAAGGACGCCGTCGTCGGCGTCTGCGACATCCCCAAGGCCGGAAACCTCGGGCTCCCGTTCGCCCCTGTGCTCCACCGGATCGCGCGGACCGCCGACGAGCTGGAGGCCGACCTGGTCGGGCTGTACAACCTCGCCTCGGACCGGTGTGCGCGCTTGGCGCGCGGCGAAGTCCACACCGCCGAGGGCAAGCGGGCCCGCAACTGGGTGCCCTCGCCGACCTCCCCGGCCGTCGTCTACTTCCTCGACGAGCTCGCCAACACCATGCTGGCGATCGGCGCGAAGAACGCCGACCAGGCCGAGCGGATCTGGGACCTGCTCATCGGACTCGGCCAGTTCGTGCGCCAGGCCGGCATCGTGCTCGTGCCGATGTCGCAGACCGCCAAGCTCCAGATGATCCGCCCCGACTTCACCTCCCAGATGGGCACCTACGTCGTCCACCAGCTCAAGAAGCTCGCCGACGGCGGCGACATCTGGCAGGGCCTTGACGTCAACTACCTGGAGGCGGGCCTGCCGAAGGTCGGCATGAACCTCCTCGGTGACCTCGACGGCGGTGACCCGATCAAGACCATGTCCTACGACATGGACTCCCAGATCGCCGACGAGGCCGAATGGAACCGCGCGGTCGCCGACTACATCGGCCACCGCCCGAGCCTCCACCACGTCGAAGTTGGCACGCTCGGCTGGGGCAATGCCCTCTGCGGCACCGACACCGCCGAGACGGCCGTCGCCGTCGCCGGACAGCGCCCGGCCGCTCTCGCGCCCGCTGCGCCGCTTGCGACCGACGAGCGCGGCATGGACGCCGCCGCTCTGCTGGCCGACGCGATCGAGGACGACCAGATGCCGGCCGGGGCCGGGATCATCACCGGCGCCGACCCGGTCGACGGTGACGACGAGCGCCAGGCCGCCGTCCTGGCCGCGCTCGTCCAGGCCGCCGCGAAGGGCCTGTCGCGCGCCGACATCGAGCGCAGCGCCTCCCTGTCCACCTCGACCGCCAAGCGCGTCCTGGGTGCCCTCCAGACCGGCCAGAGCCCCCGGGTTCGCCGTGAGGGCTCGGGCCGCGCCACCCGCTACTACCTGGCCGACGACCAGCTCGTCTCGGCCTGAACCGCACCACAACCGAAGGGACACCACCGTGAAGAAGAAGCCCGGCGACCGCTACCAGATCGGCCACAACCCGCTGGAGGGCTACACCCTCGACGAGCTCGTGACCGTCGCGCTCGGCCGCGCCAAGGACCACGCCGAGCTAGGGGAGGAGACCGAGTCGACCGCCTGGGCGGCGATCGCCCAAGCCGCGGCGACCTTCCACCTGTCGCAGACCCTCGCCAACCTGCGCGAGTAGCAGCGGCTCACCAGCCGATCCTTTGGGCTCAAGCGAAGAGATTAATACCCGATAGTCCGATTTATCGGCCCAGTTTTCGGCTCAAGGCCCTGGGTTGCGGCTCACGCTGCGGTCCAAGCGTGCCCGATTCATGCCTGGGAATCCGGTTTGCGGCTCACGGTGAGCCGTAAACCGACCCCCCATAGGGGGCAGGTGACCCGGGTGAGCCGCAACCGCACCCGCCAACACACGCACGCAAGGAGCACCAGCGATGCCCGAGCACGACGAGACGACACCCGAGCCCTGCCGCGAGTGCGGCAAGAGCCCCTGCGCCTACTGCCACGACTGCGGCGGCGAGTACGGCCGCGGCGGGCCCTACGCCTGCGTCTGCGGCGACGACTACGAGTGCTGCGTCGACGGCGACTGCTACGACTGCCTGCGCGCCGCAGGCCTCGCCGACGAGTACTAACCCACCCGGCCCGGCCCCGATCGGGGCCGGGCCCGACCGAAAGGAGCCACCGATGAACGCACCTACCCCGCTTCGAATCGGGTCGCTGTGCTCGGGCTACGGCGGCCTGGACATGGCCGTCTCGGCCGTGCTCGACGCCGAGACCGTGTGGCACTGCCAGTTCGACCCCGACGACCCGCGCCAGTACGCCGCCCGCATCCTCGCCCACCACTGGCCCGCCGTCCCCAACCACGGCGACATCACCCGCACCGACTGGGCCGCAGTCGAGCCCGTCGACATCCTCACCGCAGGGTTTCCCTGCCAACCCGTCTCGAACGCCGGCAAACGGAAAGGACAAGCCGATGCCCGATGGATCTGGCCCGCAGTCGCAGACGCCGTTCGCGTACTTCGACCCCGACTCGTGTTCCTGGAGAACGTCGCAGCCATCACTGGTCGAAACCTGGGCGCCGTCCTCGATTCCCTGGCCGCGCTCGGGTACGACGCGAGCTGGACATGCCTTCACGCGTCCGACATCGGCGCGCCCCACCGCCGAGAGCGATGGTTCTGCCTTGCTTGGCACGCCGATGACCAGCTCGAGCTGCAGCCCCGGCGACCTGTCCAACCGCCGCAACCGCACCCGGCTGGAGACGCAAGTCGTCCTGCTGCCCACGCCCACCACGCAAGCGCACTCGCGGAACGCGACCGCCAACCGCAGCGCCCCGAAGCCGACGACGAACACGCGGTCCTCGACGCTCCTGGACGTGTTCTGGACTGGGGACCCTACGCCCCCGCCATCGCCCAATGGGAGCACGTGATGGGCCGCCCCACACCCTTCCCGACCGAGCAGGGCAGGAACGGCCCCCGCCTGGCCGCTCGATTCGTGGAATGGCTCATGGGCCTGCCCGCAGGGTTCGTGACCGGCCTTGACCTGCCCCGCACCGCCCAACTCCGCGCCCTCGGCAACGGCGTCGTACCTCACCAGGGCGCCGCCGCCCTCGCAGACCTCCTCACCGACTACCAGGCCGCGACGGCCGGAAGGGAACTGACATGGACCGCAGCTTGATCGCATCGGCCGTGGCCTGCGCGCGTCGCGGCTGGCCGGTCTTCCCGCTCCTCAAGGGCGGCAAGCGACCCGCCATCAAGGACTGGGAAACCCGCGCCACCACTGACCCCGACCGCATCCGCGCCTGCTGGAGCCGCGGGGATTGGAACATCGGTCTCGCGACCGGCCCTGCTGGCCTGGTGGTGGTCGACCTCGACCGGCCCAAGGGCGGGCAGGAGCGGTTCAACGGCGACGGGTCGATCTACACCGGCGCGGTCGGCTATGACACTCTCGCCGCTGAGGCGGAAGGCGCGAGCGGCCTGGGGGAGACCTTCACCGTCGCTACCCCTTCGGGCGGCTGGCACCTGTACTTCACCCACCCCGAGGGCGTTGCGCCACTGCGCAACACGGCCTCGACGCTCGCCTACCTGGTCGACACCCGCGCCCACGGCGGCTACGTCGTCGCGCCCGGCTCGCGCACCGACGCCGGCGCCTACACCGTGATCCACAAGGGCGCCGCCTTGCCGCTCCCGGCCTGGCTCGCAGCCCGCCTTGCGCCCGCCCAACGGCCCCCACACGCACCCGGCGCTGCGGTGCCTGCTGCGGCTCGGCTGGCGCGCTCGGAGCGGCGCACGGGCCGTCTCGCGGCGTACCTGGCCGCCGCGATCGACCGAGAGACGACCGCCGTTGCCTCGGCCACCGAGGGCGGGCGGAACCACCGCCTCTACTGCGCCGCCGTTGCTCTCGGGCAGCTCGCCGCGTCGGGCTACCTCACTGTTGCCGAAGCGACCGAACCACTCACGGCCGCCGCCCGCACCGCGGGCCTGGAAGACCTCGAAACTGCCCGCACCATCGCTTCCGGCCTCACCGCCGGTGCCCGCAACCCGCGAACCCTCGACCTCGACTAGCCGCTACCGAACCCGGAGGCACACAGCATGTTCGACCACGACGACCACACGCCACCACCACCCGAGGACACCGACCTCGGCGTATTCGCACCGCCCAAGCGGCGCGTCGCCTGGTCCGCAACGGACCTCATGGACGCCCATTTCCCCGAACCGAAGTGGGCCGTGCCCGGCATGATCTGCGAGGGCGTCAACCTGTTCTGCGGCCCGCCCAAGGTCGGCAAGTCCTGGGCGAGCCTCGGACTCGGCCTCGACATCGCCGCCGGCGGCGTCGCGTTCGGGTCGATCCCGGTCAACGCCGGGCCCGTCCTCTACCTCGCACTCGAAGACACCGCGCGGCGCCTTCAGTCGCGGATGCGGACCCTGCTCGCCGGGAACCGCGCCCCCGAGCAGTTGACGATCGTGACCGAGTGCCCGCGTCTGGACAACGGCGGCGCGGAGATGATCGACGGCTGGCTCACCGCGCACCCGACGGCGCGCCTGGTCGTGGTCGACGTGTTCGCCAAGATCCGGCCCGCCGCCGCGCACGGCTCCAACGCCTACGACGCCGACTACGCCGCGATCGGCGCGATCAAGCGCCTGGCCGACAAGCACGCCGTCGCCTTCCTCGTCGTCCACCACGTCCGCAAGGCCGGATCGGACGACTTCCTCTCCGAGGTTTCGGGCACGAACGGCATCGCGGGCGCGGCCGACGCCACGCTCGTGCTCAAGAGGGGTCGCGGCAAGGCCGACGGGCTGCTGCACATCACCGGCCGCGACGTCGAAGAGGTCGAACACGCCTTCTCCTTCGACCCCGCACGCGGCGCCTGGCGGCTGCTCGACGGGGACCCGCGCAAGCTCACCCAGACGGACAACCACTCCACGGTCCACGACTGGCTGCTCGACAACCCCGAGTCCGGCCCGACCGCCATCGTCGCCGGCACGGGACTCAATCCGGAGTCGGTCAAGACCACACTGCGACGCGGCGAGAAGCAGGGCTGGTTCAAACCGATTGGCCGCGGAAAGTGGCTCGCCATCGACAGCGGTCGCGAAGCCGAGTCGATGTTCTGACCCCTTTGAAACTTTGAACCCTTTGAACCCTTCGACGGCATAGACGCAGGTCAACCCGGATTTCCGAAAGGGTTCAGAAGGGTTCAGGCAGAGAACGAAACAGGCCCCGGCGCGAGTCGCAAACCCGCCGAGGCCCGATCAATAGAAAGCGAGCCCATCATGGCACACGCAAACACCGGTACCTCGGGCAAGGAATCCACGACGGACGACTTCCTGCTGACGCCCGAGGAGACCGCCGACATCCTCAAGGTCGCCACCCAGACGCTCGCGAACTGGCGTTCCCAGGGCAAGGGCCCCTCATGGGTCAAGCTCGGCGCCCGCCGCTGCCGATACCGCCACAGCGAGATTCACCGCTTCATCGAAGCCATGACCGTCACCGCCGACAGCTAGCCCGGCGCGGCGAGGGACCAGCGTCCCTCGCCGCGCCACCATCGAAGGGAATCCCATGGCACGCACCTGGATTGAAGATCGCAACAAGCACGCTGCCTACCGCGAACAAGTCACCGCAGCGAAGGCGGCGGGACGCGTCCCGCCCGGTCGTTGGCGCCTCCGCTGGTACGACCCTGACGGCAAGGCCAAGGCCCTGACGTTCAAGAAGAAGTCCCAGGCCGAAGCCGAGCAAGTCAAGCTCGAAGCGCGCCTCGACGAGGGCACCTACCGCGACCCCAAGGCCGGGCGGATGCGCTTCGGCGAAGCCGCCGCCAAGTGGTTCGACAACCGCCGCGACATCAAGGAATCCTCGCGGAAGTCGTACGCGAACGCCTTGGAACGGCACCTCCTGCCCACATGGGGCGCGACCGCTCTCGACGCGGTGACCTACGAGCGGATCACCGACTGGCTGAACGAGATCCACGACCCCGACGCCGATCAGCCCGACGAGGACAACGAAGGGAAACGGCCCCGCGCCAAGACTGGCAAGGTCGGGGCGTCTCACCTGCGAACCATCCACCGCGTCATGAGCATGATTCTGGACTGGGCCGTCATGTCGAAGCGCCTTGCTGCCAACCCGGCCGCAGGTGTTCCGCTGCCCCGGCGCCCGCCCTCGACCCACATCTATCTGAGCCATGCCGAAGTTGCGCAGCTCGCCGAGGCGGTGACGCGACTCGATTTCCGGCTGTCCGCCTCGCGCGCCAAGGCGCCTGAGTACCGCGCCCTGTTGATGCTGCTGGCCTATACAGGCCTGAGGTGGGGCGAGGTGAGCGCGCTGCGGGCCGGTCGCGTCGACCTCGACCGGCGGCGCATCCACGTTGTGGAGGCGTATAGCGAATCCAAGGGCGGCAAGCTGTACCTGTCGACGCCGAAGAGTCATGAGCCCCGCACGGTCCCCGTTCCCGAGTTCCTGGTTGCCGAGCTGGCGCCGTTCCTGCCACCGGCCGGCACTGAGGCTGACCGGCTGGTGTTCACCTCACCGAACGGAGGCGTGCTGCGCGCGGCCAACTTCCGCACGCGGGTGTTCGACCGGGCTGTCGCCGAGGCGGGGCTCTCGGGTGCGATGACCATTCACAAGCTGCGGCACAGTGCCGCGTCGCTCGCCATCGCGGCCGGGGCGGACATCAAAGTCGTGCAGCAGATGCTGGGCCACTCCAGCGCAACCATGACCCTCGACGTGTACGGGCACCTGTTCCCTGACCGCCTCGATGAGGTCGCCGACGCAATGAGCGCGAAGCGGGCCGCTGCGCTTGGCCTGGAGGAGGACACAGCCTAAACGCAAAAACGCAGGAGCCGGGTTCGCATCGGGCTGACCCGGCTCTTGCCCTGTGTCTAGGGCTGGCCCCTGTGGCGCAGAGCAAAGATCAAGACGTAGCAACCACGAGACGGTCAATGTTTTCGGTTGGCTCACCTAGCACAACAAGAAGTTTGCGCAAATCGTCACGCTCGCTGGAGGTAACGGAAATCTTCCTGAGCGCGAGCACTGCCACCAGCTCAGTTGCCGCGAATCTCCACGACCCGGCATTGCTTGCTTCCGTAAGGATTTCGCGCCAGGTCGGATCAAGCCTCGCAGAGAAGTGCTCAACGACCGCACTTGTTGACCTTGCTATCTCGAGGGTTCTCGCGCTGATTGTGCCAGGCTCGCCTTCGGGGAGATCTTCGAGCCAGGCCGCATCCTCTCCCAGATCTTCGAGAAGTTCTCTTAGCGCTCTACGAAGGTTCTGTGGAAAGCCAACGTTTCTTCCCTGCAGCTCTCGAGCGACGTGGGTCAGGACCCATTCCATCTCTTTATGTGAAGCGGTGAAGCGCGGTGCCTCGAAGCTTGAGTATGCCTCTAGTTCATGCAGGTATTGGACCAGTTCGGGTACGTAGCGCTGCAGTTGCGCCAGGGTCCGGCGGGCCTTCAGCTTGAACTGCTTCTCATCCATTGATGTTCACCTTGTCACTACACGCGGGCCTGGGACAGGATAGGCGGTCCTAACGCTTCCATCGGTGTTCGTCACCACACTGATCGTGACACCGTCTCGGGTGCTGGTGCAAACCTCGCCGCGGCCGCCAACGCGCTCCTCACAATGTTCTGGATTCCTAGCGATCTCGCTGATTGTGCTCAGGATCCGCTCGCAGTCCCAATCGCTTGGGAACCTTGCCTTCCCACTAACGTCTGCTTCCGCATGATGGCCGCCGCCTCCGCCGTCGCAGTCCCCCCAGAGGATGTGCATCTGGTCAACGAGCGATATGTGGCCGCGCATAGATGTGATATTAGGTCGCCAGATCTAACTTAGTGTCCGATTTGATCCTCTCCGTGTATCTGAGGCCTATCGACCTTGTCGAGACCGCGAGCTGGGCTACTCGTTCTTGGTCGCGATGACCGGTCGCGTAGCGGCGCGATGCCTGAGGTCGGCACTGAGCTGGCGAAGCAGATTGCTGGTCGCCCCGGCGCGACCCCCGGGTGCGGAAGTGCTTGAGGCGGCTGCGCGCTCGAGCTGGAGGTTGACACCGCCTGAGGTGTACTGAATGTGTACTGCTGAATGACGAAAGCCGGGTTCGCATCACGCGGACCCGGCTTTTACCTTGGTGTTTGGCTCCCCAACTTGGACTCGAACCAAGAACCTGCCG
>NZ_RSEB01000013.1 GCF_003933745.1 Glycomyces terrestris
GTGGTGCGCGACAAGTTTTTGTTGGAGAGTTTGATCCTGGCTCAGGACGAACGCTGGCGGCGTGCTTCACACATGCAAGTCGAACGGAAAGGCCCTTTCGGGGGTGCTCGAGTGGCGAACGGGTGAGTAACACGTGGGTAACCTGCCCCCATCTCTGGGATAACCGTTGGAAACGGCGGCTAATACCGGATACGACCTTGGCACGCATGTGTCTTGGTGGAAAGCTTTTGTGGTTGGGGAGGGGCCCGCGGCCTATCAGCTGGTTGGTGGGGTGATGGCCTACCAAGGCGGTGACGGGTAGCCGGCCTGAGAGGGCGGTCGGTCACATTGGGACTGAGATACGGCCCAGACTCCTACGGGAGGCAGCAGTGGGGAATTTTGCACAATGGGCGGAAGCCTGATGCAGCGACGCCGCGTGAGGGATGACGGCTTTCGGGTTGTAAACCTCTTTTATCCACCACGAAGGCCAGGTATTCGCCTGGTTGACGGTAGTGGTTGAATAAGCGCCGGCTAACTACGTGCCAGCAGCCGCGGTAAGACGTAGGGCGCGAGCGTTGTCCGGATTTATTGGGCGTAAAGGGCTCGTAGGCGGCCCGCTGCGTCTGCCGTGAAAGGCATCGGCTTAACCGGTGTTTTGCGGTGGATACGGGCGGGCTTGAGGCAAGTAGGGGAAACTGGAATTCTACGTGTAGCGGTGAAATGCGCAGATATGTGGAGGAACACCGGTGGCGAAGGCGGGTTTCTGGGCTTGTTCTGACGCTGAGGAGCGAAAGCGTGGGGAGCGAACAGGATTAGATACCCTGGTAGTCCATGCTGTAAACGGTGGGCGCTAGGTGTGGGGCCACGTTGGTTGGTTCTGTGCCGTAGCTAACGCATTAAGCGCCCCGCCTGGGGAGTACGGCCGCAAGGCTAAAACTCAAAGGAATTGACGGGGGCCCGCACAAGCGGCGGAGCATGCGGATTAATTCGATGCAACGCGAAGAACCTTACCTGGGTTTGACATCACCCGGAAAGCTCTAGAGATAGGGCCCTCTTCGGACTGGGTGACAGGTGGTGCATGGCTGTCGTCAGCTCGTGTCGTGAGATGTTGGGTTAAGTCCCGCAACGAGCGCAACCCTTATCCCGTGTTGCCAGCATTCAGTTGGGGACTCGCGGGAGACTGCCGGGGTTAACTCGGAGGAAGGTGGGGATGAGGTCAAGTCATCATGCCCCTTATGTCCAGGGCTTCACGCATGCTACATTGGCCGGTACAGCGGGTTGCGATACCGTGAGGTGGAGCGAATCTCTGTAAAGCCGGTCTTGGTTCGGATTCGAGTCTGCAACTCGACTCGATGAAGGTGGAGTCGCTAGTAATCGCAGATCAGCAACGCTGCGGTGAATGCGTTCCCGGGCCTTGTACACACCGCCCGTCACGTCATGAAAGTTGGCAACACCCGAAGCCTGCGGCCTAACCGGTTTACCGGAGGGAGTGGTCGAAGGTGGGGCTGGCGATTAGGACGAAGTCGTAACAAGGTAGCCGTACCGGAAGGTGCGGCTGGATCACCTCCTTTCTAAGGAGTCCCGACCCTCGCTGAGGCGAGGCGTCAACCATCCGCTCTGGTGCCCCCTGGTGGGGTGCCGGCCTGGCAGCCGTGTGGTTGTCTTGATTACCGCGGGTGTGTATGGACTGAATGTTTTGAATGGTGTGTCGACTACACGTTGTTTGGACGAGACGAGGTCTCGTTCCCATCCTTGAGACCCAACGGTTTCTGCATCGAGTGTGGGCTTCGGTCCTGGTCGGTGTGGTGATGTTGGGTCTCGCACCCTGTTGGGGTTCTGAGGCAATACGTCTCGGAGCCTGGTCATGTTGGTATGTCTGTTGGTAGCGGGCAATGCTGGTGTGGCTGGTGTGTTGTTTGAGATTTGTATAGTGTGCGTGAGTGTCTTTGTTTCTATCTGACTTGGCCGTGTTGGTTAAGTTGTGTAGGGCGCATGGTGGATGCCTTGGTGCCGGATGACCGATGAAGGACGTGTGAGGCTGCGATATGCCTGGGGGAGTTGCCAACTGGACTGTGATCCCAGGGTTTCCGAATGGGGTAACCTGGCCGGCTTGATGGCCGGTCGCGCCTGCCTGAATGTATAGGGTGGGTGGTGGTGTGGCGGGGAAGTGAAACATCTCAGTACCTGCTGTGGAGAAAACAAGAGTGATTCCGTCAGTAGCGGCGAGCGAAAGCGGAGGAGGCTAAACCTGGTTCGTGTGATAGCCGGCAGGCGTTGCGGGTCGGGGGTTGTGGGACGTTTCCGTTAGTTTCTGCCGAAACTAGGTTCATGCATCAGCAGCTAGTCGAACGGTGTGGGAAAGCCGACCGGAGTGGGTGAGAGTCCCGTAGGTGAAGGTTGTTGGTGGTGTTCGGGGAGCGCACCCGAGTAGCGCGGGTTTCGTGGAGGCTCGTGTGAATCTGGCAGGACCGTCTGCTAAGCCTAAAGAGGTCCGGTGACCGATAGTGGAGAGTACCGTGAGGGAATGGTGAAAAGTACCCCGGGAGGGGAGTGAAAGAGTGCCTGAAACCATGTGCCTGTAAACCGTCAGAGCTCGGCCGGCTGCTTGCAGTTGGTAGGCGGGTGATGGCGTGCCTTTTGAAGAATGAGCCTGCGAGTTATGGTATGCCGCGAGGTTAAGCCGTGTGGTGGAGCCGGAGCGAAAGCGAGTCTGAATAGGGCGTCGAGTGGTGTGTTGTAGACCCGAAGCGGGGTGATCTACCCATGTCCAGGGTGAAGCGGCTGTAAGAGGTCGTGGAGGCCCGAACCCACCTAGGTTGCAAACTGGGGGGATGAGGTGTGGGTAGGGGTGAAAGGCCAATCAAACTCCGTGATAGCTGGTTCTCCCCGAAATGCATTTAGGTGCAGCGTCGTATGTTGCTCCGTGGTGGTAGGGCGCTGGTTGGGTGATGGGCCGTGTCGGTTACTGAGCTCAGCTAAACTTCGAATGCCATGGTGTTGAGTGCGGCAGTGAGTCGGCGGGTGAGAAGATCCGTCGTCGAGAGGGAAACAGCCCAGATTACCGGCTAAGGCCCCTAAGGGTGTGCTGAGTGGAAAAGGATGTGGGGTCGCGTTGACAGCCAGGAGGTTGGCTTAGAAGCAGCCATCCTTGAAAGAGTGCGTAATAGCTCACTGGTCGAGTGGTTTCGCGCCGATAATGTAGCGGGGCTGAAGTGCACCGCCGAAGCCGTAGCAATGCCAGGTTCCTGTGGGAGCCTGGGTTGGGTAGGGGAGCGTCGTACATGGGGTGAAGCTCCGGAGTGATCCATGGGGTGGACTTTGTACGAGTGAGAATGCAGGCATGAGTAGCGAAACACAGGTGAGAATCCTGTGCGCCGATTGACTAAGGGTTCCAGGGGACGGTTGTTCCGCCCTGGGTTAGTCTGGGCCTAAGGCGAGGCCGAGAGGCGTAGTCGATGGATAACCGGTTGATATTCCGGTACCCGAGTGCCGCGTATGAGTGATAGCGGTTGTGCTAACCGGCTGCGAGCCGGCGAGTGGTCGCCTTCGGGTGGTCGCTTGTTGGTGAGTGGTTGGGGTCCTTTCCGTGTGTAGCGTAGTGATGGGGTGACGCAGTGGGGTAGCCGTACCGTCTGGTGGATTAGGCGGGGTAAGGTGGTAGCCCGCGTTCCTAGGCAAATCCGGGAACGCTGCTTTCAATAGCGAGGGTGAGCGCTGAAGCATAGGCCTGTAGGCCGAATTCGGTGATCCCGTGCTGTCGAGAAAAGCCTCTAGCGAGTGGTAGTCGGCCAGTACCCTAAACCGACACTGGTGGTCAGGTAGAGTATACTGAGGCGTTCGAGTGATGTGTGGTTAAGGAACTCGGCAAATTGCCTCCGTAACTTCGGGAGAAGGAGGGCCCTTGACCGTGGTGCGTGCGCACGGAAGCGGTTGGGGGTTGCAGAGGCCAGGGGGAAGCGACTGTTTACTAAAAACACAGGTCCATGCGAAGCCGTGAGGTGAGGTATATGGACTGACGCCTGCCCGGTGCTGGAACGTTAAGAGGATCCATCAAGGCCTTTGGCCTGCAGTGGTGAATTGAAGCGCCAGTAAACGGCGGTGGTAACTATAACCATCCTAAGGTAGCGAAATTCCTTGTCGGGTAAGTTCCGACCTGCACGAATGGCGTAACGACTTCCCCGCTGTCTCAACCACATGCTCGGCGAAATTGCAGTACGAGTAAAGATGCTCGTTTCGCGCGGCAGGACGGAAAGACCCCGGGACCTTTACTATAGCTTGGTATTGGCATATTGTCTGGTTTGTGTAGGATAGGCGGGAGCCTGGGAAGCCCGGACGCTAGTTCGGGTGGAGGTGTTGGTGAAATACCGCTCTGATCAAATGATGTGTCTCACCCGCGGCCCTGATCGGGTCGGGGGACAGTGCCTGGTGGGTAGTTTAACTGGGGCGGTTGCCTCCTAAATGGTAACGGAGGCGCCCAATGGTGCCCTCGGGCCGGTTGGAAACCGGTCGGTGAGTGTAAGCGTAGAAGGGTGCTTGACTGTGAGACCGACGGGTCGAGCAGGTGCGAAAGCAGGGGCTAGTGATCCGGCACCGACGTACGGATGTGGTGTCGCTCAACGGATAAAAGGTACCCCGGGGATAACAGGCTGATCTTCCCCAAGAGTCCATATCGACGGGATGGTTTGGCACCTCGATGTCGGCTCGTCGCATCCTGGGGCTGGAGTTGGTCCCAAGGGTTGGGCTGTTCGCCCATTAAAGCGGCACGCGAGCTGGGTTTAGAACGTCGTGAGACAGTTCGGTCCCTATCCGCCGCGCGCGTAGGAGATTTGATGGAGGGCTGTCCCTAGTACGAGAGGACCGGGATGGACGAACCGCTGGTGTGCCAGTTGTACCGCCAGGTGCATGGCTGGTTGGCTACGTTCGGGAGCGATAACCGCTGAAAGCATCTAAGCGGGAAGCGTGCTCTAAGATGAGATCTCCGTCAGCGCAAGCTGGTGAGGCGCCCTAGAGATGATGGGGTTGATAGGCCCGACATGGAAGCACAGCAATGTGTGGAGTGGACGGGTACTAACCGCCGAGAACTTAACACAACA
>NZ_RSEB01000014.1 GCF_003933745.1 Glycomyces terrestris
TCCTGATGAACGGCGCGAAGGTGTGCAGCGACCGCAGCGAGTACTTCAGCTCGTCGCGGCTGAGGTAGCGCGAGGCCCCGGTCAGGTGTGTGTGGCCGGCCGCGTCGCCGCCGAGGTGGGCGGCGCGCGCGGCGGCCCACTCGGGGTCGTCGCCGTCGACCCACATGTAGACCGCGTCCACCGGGAAGTCGACCTCGTCGACCAGGCGGTGCGTGAACGCGCGGTACGTGGGGTGCTTGTGGTCGCCGACCTCGACGCTGGCCGGGACGAGCTCCTCGGCGGGCAGCACGTCGGCGACGCGGTTCGGGCGGGGGGCCACGAGCCCGCCGGCGAGCATCGCCGCCGGGACCTGGACCTTGAGCCGCGCGTTCTTGGCCTCGAACGCGGGGTCGGCGGCGAACTGGTCGCCGTCGCGCCAGAACTCCACGTCGCAGCCGTAGTCGAGGCCCGCCAGCAGCTGCCCGTGCGGGCCGAGCGTGCAGCGGCCGAACCGGATCACCTGCGCGAACTTGACGGCCTTCGGCAGCGCGCCCTCGGCGTACAGCGCGGCCGCGCGGTTCGCGCCGCCGGTCTTCGCCGCGTACACCTCGGTGCCGCCGTAGCGGGCGCGCATGGCCTCCAGGAACGCCTTCTTGTCGGCGTGGCGCACGCCGACCGCGTAGCGCACGTGGGACTTGCCGGGGACGACGAAGTAGGGGATCCCGGCCGCCTCGGCGGCCTCGGCGACGATCCGCAGGTTCGCCTCGGCGGCCTCGGCCGCGGTGAACGAGTCGGCGAGGCGGCCCGCGAGCGCGAACCCGTCGTGGACGAACGCCCGCAGCCCGGGGTCGGCGGCGACGAGCTCGGCGACCCTCCGCGCGCCGATGCGGCGCCGGCGGCGGTCCTGGAGCCGCGCGCGCAGCCCCGCGGGGAGCAGCCTCCCGGCCAGGTGGCGCGCGGCGGCGCCGAGGCTCGGCTGCTGACCGGGCATGCGTCCTCCTCCGGGATTCGCACGGAACGCGTGCACGTGCGACGTTGATAATACAGCGGAAACATCCGCTGAACGAGATGTGAACGTACAGCAAGTGGACGGCCGGCACCCCCCGGACGGTTGCACCGGAACCGCTGTGACGTACGTCAGTCCGCGGCGGCGAGGGCCTCGCGCGCGAACTTGAGC
Organism: Glycomyces terrestris; assembly: GCF_003933745.1. Lineage (GTDB taxonomy): Bacteria > Actinomycetota > Actinomycetes > Mycobacteriales > Micromonosporaceae > Glycomyces > Glycomyces terrestris. Next base: position 1,157 of record NZ_RSEB01000014.1, read on the forward strand.
GACTCGTGGAGGTCCTCGGCGCGGCGGGTCCGGTTGCCGCTCTTGCGGGTCGAGACCTCGACGGTGATCGAGCCGTCCCAGCCGGAGCGGCCGAGGGAGCCGAGCAGCTCGGCGCACGGCTGCTTCCCGCGGCCGGGCACCAGGTGCTGGTCGGCGCCGGGCTCGTTGCCGTCGCACAGGTGGATGTGCCGCAGGCCCCTGCCCATCCGCTCGGCCATGGCGAGCGCGTCGGCGCCGGAGGCGGCGCAGTGGGACAGGTCGAGGGTGTAGGAGTCGTAGCCGTGCCGGGTCGGGTCCCAGTGGGGCCGGTAGGGCACGAGGTTCCGCTTGCCGAGCTTGAGCGGGAACATGTTCTCGACCGCGATCGTGATCCCCGGGTAGCGGGCGTGGAGCCCGTCGAGGACGGTGGAGAACTTCGCGGCGTAGTCGCGCTGCCAGCTGAAGGGCGGGTGGATGACGACCGTGGGCGAGTCGAGGTACTCGGCGGCCTGCACGGACCGGCGCAGCCGGGTCCACGGGTCGGAGCTCCACACCCGCTGTGTCACCAGGAGGCACGGCGCGTGGACGGCGCCGATCTTGACGCCGTAGTGCTTGGCGAGGCTGGCCGCGGCCGACGGGTCCTGGGAGACCCGGTCGGTGAAGACCATCAGCTCGACGCCGTCGTACCCCAGTTCGGCGGCGAGCTCGAAGCCCACCGCCGTGGGTTCGGGGTACACGGAGGTCGTCGACAGCAGAACCGGGACGGACTGGGTCACGGGGTCCAGGGTACGCCGTGCCGCGGACGGGGTGCGGGCGTCGGGGTGCGCGCGGCGTGAACCGGGTCTGAACGGGCGGTGCGGGTACCGTTGACGGATGACCGACGAGGTGCCCGCGGATTTCGACCGCGAGTGGGTCGAGTTCTTCGACCCCGCTGACTCCGACACGATGGTCCGCGCGGACCTGACCTGGCTGCTGTCCAGGTGGGGCTGCATCTTCGGGAGGCACCCGGAGCAGGGCGGCTGCCCGGGGATCGACCTCGAGCGGAGCGCGGACGGCTGCTGCCTGCACGGCGCGTTCTACACCGACGCGGCCGACATCAGGCGCACGAAGGAGGTCGTCAAGAAGCTCACGCCCGAGACGTGGCAGCTGCACCGCAAGTGGAGGCAGACCATCGTCGACGACACCCTCGAGAACGAGGACGGCGTCGAGGAGCCCGCGAAGAAGACCGCGGTCGTCGACGGCGCCTGCGTCTTCCACAACCGCGAGGGCTTCGCCGCGGGCGCCGGCTGCGCCCTGCACCAGCAGGCGATGCGCGACGGCGTCCACCCGATGGAGTACAAGCCCGAGGTGTGCTGGCAGCTGCCTGTCAAGCGCGACTTCAAGACCGAGCACCGCGCCGACGGCACCGACGTGTCGGTCACCCTCATCACCGAGTTCGACCGGGCCTCGTGGGGCCCCGGCGGGCACGACTTCGACTGGTGGTGCACCGGTTCGCCGCTGGCGCACACCGCGTCGGAGCCGGTGTACCTGTCGTACGCCGTCGAGCTCACCGAGCTGCTGGGCGCGGCCGCGTACGAGCGGCTCGCGGACCTGTGCGCCGAGCGGGAGAAGCGCGGCATGATCGCCCCGCACCCGGCGAGCGTCCCGGCGCCCGAGCGGCTCCCCATGCCGCGGCGGATCTGAGGCCCGGGAACCGCGTCCGGCGGCTCCGGCCGCCCGCGGCGGCTCCGCCCGAGAGCCGGTGCACGGCAACGCGAAAGGCCCGGCGGTGCTCCCGCCGGGCCCCGCTCGCCTCCGGGCGCCGCTAGGACTGCTCCCACGGCGACGGGAACGGGAACATCCGCTCCAGGAAGCCGCGCACGAGGGCGTCGACGCGCGCGGCGTTCTCCTCGTTCGTGTCGACGTCGTTGAGGCAGAACGTGTCCACGCTCCGGTCGGCCTCCAGCTCCGCGAGCCGCTCCGGCGCGGTCGGCGCGGTCACGTCGATGTACCGCAGCCGGAACGCGCCGGGCACCGCCCGGCCGGTGAACAGCGCGTAGTGATGGTGCAGCGCCGTCGCGAAGTTGATGTTGTCGGGGGCGCGGAACCGCGACGCCGTGGTCGCCCGCACCTCCTCCGCGTACCGCTCCTCCAGCTCCTCGGCGACCGCGCGGATCTGCGGGTGCGGCACGTGCTTGAACTTGGAGGCGATGAACCGCCCGAAGTCGGCCTCCAGGAGCGCCCGCACGTTCTTCCCGGCCGAGCTCGGGGCCGCCTCCTCCGCGCGCGGGCGGCCGAGCCCGATCTGCGCGGGCGAGAACGGCAGCCGGATGATGCCGTTGGCGTGGAAGAAGGTCGAAGGCGTCGCGGGACGGCGGAAGAACGTGTCGTCGTTGAGGACCAGGTACCGGTCCGACAGGCCGGGGATGCGGTGCAGCTGCGCCTCGATCGCCTGCGAGTTGAACACCGGGAGCACCGAGGGGTCGGCGAAGATCTCGGCGTGGTCGACGATCCGCACGCCCTC
>NZ_RSEB01000015.1 GCF_003933745.1 Glycomyces terrestris
TTCGGCACATCCAAGCACCGACCCGACCCCACACCACGCACCTGACCGGAATCACCACCACCGCCGCCACCGCAGTCGGGCGTCGGGTTGGTGTGGGTCAGCAGGCCGAGGCGGTAGGGCAGCTGCGAGTACTCGCCGCCGATGTTGGGGTTGCGCCCCTGGTAGAGGTAGCGCATGTTGCACGGGTCGATCTCCATGGTCTGGTTGCCGTCCGTGCGCACCATCTCCCCGTGGCTGATGTCGTTCGTCCACGAGCCGCCCGGGAACGTGACGTTCGCGGCCCCCGCGAAGGGGTTCGACTGCGTGTCGGCCAGCGGGGTCCACTCGCTGAAGTTGGCGTCGAGCTTGTTCGAGGTCCAGGAGCGGAAGTACCGGACGCCGCCCGAGCCGATGCCCTCGACGATCAGCATGTACTGGCCGGTGTCGCCGACCTTGTAGACGTTGGTGGCCTCGAAGAGGCTCTGGTTGGGGGCCTCCATGAACAGCTCGACGTCGCCGAAGCCGTTCGGGAACTCGGCCACCGTCGTCTGCGCGCGGTAGAACTTCTGCTTGTCGTTGTTGAAGTACAGGTAGCAGTTGACCTCGTCGCAGGCGACCCAGTAGTCGAGGATGTACGACGAGCCGGCGTCGGCGATCCCGTGGTTGTTCATGAAGTTCCGCGGGGCCGAGGCGCTCTGCGGCTGCGACGGGTGGGTCAGGGTCGAGAACGACGGCAGGCCGGTCTGGTAGAGCAGGTACCACTGGTTGTCCGGCTCGAAGTAGAAGACCTGCGGCGCGGCGCGGTAGCCGCCGCCGATCGGGGTGCGGCTCAGGTGGTACTGGGGCGCCTGGCCGGCCTGGCTCCAGTTGGTGAAGCCGCCGAAGTAGGTCAGGGACCAGCCGCCGTTGGTGTCGGCGGTGGTGGCGTACACGTGGTACTGGCCGTCGACCTGGACGACGGACGGGTCCTTGATGGACACCAGGGTGCGGCCGGGGGCCGTCTGCTGGGGGCCGACGAGGGCGCCGGTGGACTCCCAGCGGAAGTTGGTGGGGAGCGGCGCGGCCGATGCCGGGTCGGGCGATGGTTCGGCGGCGGCGCTCAGGGTGGCCGCGGCAAGCGCCGCCACCAGCGTCACCGCGAGCATCGCGAGCCGCGATCGCAAGCGGGTGGGTTGACTCATGGGGTGCCTCTCTGATCGGGCCCCTGCGTTGGTTATCGCTAACAACTTCAGGGAACACGAACGTTTCGGCGCGGACGCCGAACGTTAGATGTGCACACAGGATAGCCAGAGGACTCATCACATGTAAATACTTCGATGTGATTTGTTGACCTGGCAGCCCCAATCCGCGCCGCGGGGACCTCCGCCTCCGCCGCGGCGTCGACTCCCGCCCCGAACGCTTGACGAGATATCGAACCATATCTATAGTTCGAAGCACGTAAGTTTCGGAGATTCTTCGGAAACTTTCGCAGACTCAGGGGCGCACCGCTGTCCCGGTATCACCGGCCGCGCCGACCGCTGAGTACCCCGCACGCACAGGGAGCACCATGATCGACACTTCACCGAGACGACGGCACCGCGCCTGGTCGGCGCTCGCCGCCGTCGCGACCGTGAGCCTGGGCGCGACCACCGCGCTCGTGATGTCCGCCGGGACGGCCCAGGCCGCGTCCACCCTCGGCGCCTCCGCGGCCGAGAGCGGCCGCTACTTCGGCGCCGCCGTCTCCACCCAGTACCTCAGCGAGGCCGCCTACGCCAACACCCTCGGCACCGAGTTCAACTCGGTCGTGGCCGAGAACGCCATGAAGTGGGACGCCACCGAGCCCAACCCCGGCCAGTTCAACTTCTCCGGCGGCGACCAGCTCGTCAACTGGGCGCAGGCGCGCGGCATGGCGGTCCGCGGCCACACCCTCGTCTGGCATGCGCAGCAGCCGGGCTGGGTGCAGGGCCTCACCGGCCAGAACCTGCGCAACGCCATGCTCAACCACATCTCCGGCGTCGCCAACCACTACGAGGGCGACGTCTTCGCCTGGGACGTGGTGAACGAGGCGTTCGAGTGGGACGGCTCGCGCCGCCAGTCGAACCTCCAGATCCAGCTCGGCAACGGCTGGATCGAGGAGGCGTTCCGAGCCGCCGACGCCGCCGACCCGAACGCGCGGCTGTGCTACAACGACTACGGCACCGACGCGATCAACGCCAAGAGCACCGCGATCTACAACATGGTGCGCGACTTCAAGAGCCGCGGCGTCCCGATCGACTGCGTCGGCTTCCAGACCCACATCGCCCACAACGAGAACCTGTCGAGCTACCAGGCCAACCTCCAGCGCTTCGCCGACCTCGGCGTGGCCGTGGAGATCACCGAACTCGACGTCGGCCAGGGCTCGGGCCAGGCCGCGACGTACGAGACCGTCACCCGCGCCTGCATGGCCGTCTCCCGCTGCACCGGCATCACCGTCTGGGGCGTCACCGACAAGTACTCCTGGCGCACCGACAACCCGCTGCTGTTCGACGGGAACTACCAGAAGAAGGCCGCCTACCACTCCGTCCTCGCCGCTCTGAACAACGGCAACCCCGGTGGTGGTGATTCCGGTCAGGTGCGTGGTGTGGGGTCGGGTCGGTGCTTGGATGTGCCGAA
>NZ_RSEB01000002.1 GCF_003933745.1 Glycomyces terrestris
CAATGTGTGGAGTGGACGGGTACTAACCGCCGAGAACTTAACACAACAACGACGGCCCGCCCGCAAGGGCAAGGGTCAGGTAGAAACGACATTCACGCACGCTATGCGATTCTGAGACAACACACGTGTGTGCTCGAATCCAAACAGCCGGAAACCTCCTTGTTTGGGTTTTGGAGACCCGTGGTCTCGCAGGTTTGTTTGGTGGTGAGAGCGGAAGTGACACACCCGGTCCCATTCCGAACCCGGTCGTTACGGCTTCCAGCGCCGATGGTACTGCACCCGAGGGGGTGTGGGAGAGCAGGACACCGCCAAACATGAACATGGAGCGAAAGGCCCGACACCCAGTGTCGGGCCTTTCGCACACCCAGAACAAGAACCCACCACCAGGTGGGTGCCTTCCTTCGTATATGCACAAGGGCCCGGTGCTTTTCGCACTGGGCCTTTTCGCGTGCCCTGATTCGGAATCGCGGGATAGGATTCGGCCTGTGGCTGACCGGAGTGCTCGACGTATCGGGGTGTTCGGGGGGACGTTCGATCCTCCGCACCTGGGGCATCTGGTGGCCGCCAGTGAGGCGGCGTTCGAGTGCCGGTTGGACGAGGTGGTCTTCGTGCCGGCCGGCGACCCCTGGCAGAAGGCGCACGTCAAGGTCTCGGATGCGGCTGCGCGCCTTGAGATGACGCGGCTCGCGGTCGGGTCCGATCCGCTGTTCCGGGTCAGCACCTGCGATCTGGACCGCGGGGGCGCGACGTACGCAGTGGACACGGTCGCCGACGTGCGAGCGGAGTACGACGGCGAGGTCGAGTTGTTCTTCATCATCGGCGCCGATTCGCTGGAGAACCTCCACACCTGGCACCGGGTCGCGGACCTGGTGAAGGCCGTGAAGTTCATCGCGCTGAACCGGCCGGGGCATTCGCGGCGCGAGGTCGACACCTCGTTCGGGATCGACGTCGAGTTCATCGACATGCCGGCCGTGGACCTGTCGTCCACGGGGTGCCGGCAGCGGGTCCGGGAAGGCCAGCCGGTCCGGTATCTGGTGCCGGACGCGGTCGCGGAGTTCATCGAGGAGCGCGGTCTGTACCGCGGCTGAGGGCTGGGACGAGTCGCACAGCGACCGGCGCGAAACAGGGAGGTCGGCGTCGGACCGCACGTGTAAAACTAGAGCTGAACCGGCGCGGTGCCGGTGCAGCCTCGTCGACAGGAGCGTTCGTGACCGCAAGCGAAACCGCCAAGACCCTGGCCTTCTCAGCAGCCCAGGCGGCGGCTGACAAGAAGGCCTTCGCCATCAACCTCCGAGACGTCACCTCGAAGATCGCACTCACCGATGTGTTCGTGATCGTCTCGGCCTCGAACGAGCGGCAGGTTCACGCGGTCGTCGACGCGGTCGAGGAGCGGCTCATCAAGGAGCACGACACGCGTCCCCTTCGCCGCGAGGGCAAGGGCGGCGAGCAGTGGGTGCTCCTGGACTACAACGAGATCGTGGTGCACGTCTTCCACCAGGAGGCGCGCGTCTTCTACGGCCTGGACGGGCTCTGGAAGGACTGCCCCGAGATCGAGTTCGTGGACCAGGCTGAGGCCGAGCGGGAGCGCCGGGCCGAGGGCGGCGATGCCGAGGACGGGGACGAGCGGTGAACCGGCTCCTCGTCGTCCGCCACGGCCAGACCGAGTGGAACATCGCGGGGCGCATCCAGGGTTCCTCGGACATCGACCTCGATGAGACGGGGAAGCAGCAGGCGCTCGAGGCCGGGCCGGAGCTGGCGCGGTACGAGCCGGCGCGGATCATCTCCTCGGACCTCCGGCGGGCCGTCGACACGGCGAAGCCGGTGTCCGAGCTCACCGGCGTCGAGATCGAGCTGGACAAGCGGCTCCAGGAGCGCGGCTACGGGCCCTGGGAGGGCCTGACGGGCTCCGAGATCGCCGAGCAGTTCCCCGAGGACCACCGGCGGTGGCGCGCGGGGGAGCCGTTGCAGCACCCCGAGATCGAGACCTGGAACGAACTGCACCGGCGCACGTCCGAGGCGGTGCGGGACATCATCGACTCCGACGTCGACGGGACCGCGATCGTGGTCTGCCACGGCGGTTCGGCCCGGCAGATCGTCGGCGGCATCCTCGGCTGGGACCAGGCGCCGACGAGCAGCCTCTCCGGCATGGACAACGCGCACTGGGCCGACCTGCGGCGCATGCGTTCGGGGAAGTGGCGGATGTTCGGCTACAACCTGGGCGTCCCGGCGCCGCATACGGTCGGGGCGAGCCCGCTCGCGAAGGGCCAGCTGGCCCGGTAGCGGTTTCGCCGCCGAGTGCTGGACCGGGTCCCTTCCCGGGATTTAGGCTTCGGTCGTGGTGCAACCGCGCCGGGACCGGAGGCGTCAAACCGTCATGGACACGCATACATCCCGAATCAGGCGAATCGCGAACACCGCGGGGCTGCTGACCGGCGGACTCCTGCTTGCCGCGCTGACCGCGTGCGGCGCCGGCGAGAGCGGCTCCGGCGACGAGACCTCCGCAACCCCCACCGTGAGCGCGTCGCCGACCGATGCAACGAGTGAGGAGAGCTCCGTGCCTGGAACCAGCCCGTCGATGGAGCCGTCGTTCGACGACTCGTCCAAGTCCGGCTCGGTCACGACCATCACCGGCACGGTCGAGTCGGGCGTCGAGTCCGGCTGCCTCGTCCTCGAGTTCGAGGGCACGGTGTACGGGATCTACGGCAGCTACGACGCGTCGGTCGTGTACGCGGGTGCCGAGGTCACGCTGCACGGCGTCGTGGACAGCGGCATGATGACCACCTGCCAGCAGGGGACGCCGTTCGTGGTCTCGGAGGCCGAGGCCGCGGGTTAGGTAGTGTGGCCGGGTGACCGTCGTCGTCGTTACCGATTCCACCTCGGCCCTCCCTGAGGCGCTTCGCGCTTCGCACGAGGGCCTGACGGTGCTCGGCATCCCGGTGCTGATCGGCGGCGCCGAGCACCGCGAGGGCGAGGACGTGCGCGCCGACGCGATCCTGCGCGCGATGCGCGAAGGCCAGACGGTGACCACCTCCGGCCTGCCGCCCGAGGAGCTGCGGTCGACGTACACGCGGCTGCTGGACGAGGGCGCGACCGGGATCGTGTCGGTGCACCTGTCGGGCCGGCTCTCCGGGACGGTGGCGGCGGCCGAGGCGGCCGCGGCCGGTTTCGGCGGGCGGGTCGCCGTGGTCGACTCGCTCGGGGCCGGCATGGGCGTCGGCTACCCGGCGCTCGCCGCCGTCGAGGCGGCTGAGCAGGGCCTCGACCTGCTGTCGGCGGCCGCGGCCGCGCACCAGGCGATCGGGCGGACCACGACGTACTTCTACCTGGACACCCTCGAGTACCTGCGCCGCGGCGGCCGCATCAGCGCGGCCCGGGCGATCGTGGGGACCGCGCTGTCGGTGAAACCCATTCTGGGCGTTGAGGACGGCCGCATCGACGTGATCGAGAAGGTGCGCACGCCGACGCGCGGACTCCAGCGCCTCGCCTCCCTCGCGGTGGCCGACGCGGGCGAGTCCGAGGTCGAGATGACGGTGCACCACCTGGGCGCCGAGCGCCGCGCCGAGGCCCTCGCGGGGTGGCTCCAGGAGCGCTTCGAAGGCCGGCTGCGGCGCATGGACGTCACCGAGGTCGGCGCCGCCGTCGGCGCGCACTGCGGCCCGGGCCTGGTCGGGGTCATTACGCGTCGGCGTTCCCGGCTTACGACGGATGTCGGTGGCGCCGAGTAGATTTGAATAGGGGGGTCCCCCGGTGTCCGATTTGCTCCGGAACCTCCGTTCACATTCGAGGGTCGCGAGCGCCGAGGATTATCGCTCGGAAACCGCGCCGCCGTCCACCCGAAGCCAGGTTGTCCACAGGCCACATCGAGTTATCCACAGGCCGGAAAATTCTCAGTCACGGCCGTGACCCTCGCTCGTTGACCCGGGTATGGAACGCGAACAGCCACCCGAATCAGCGGCCCTCGCCGCGCGGCTCCGCTTGCGACTGCATGCGGCCGAAGGCGAAGTGTGCAAGGAGACCGTCGACGCCGACAGCGGTGAGGCCGCGCCCGAGCCGGTGCCGAAGGCGCCGCCCGCGCGGCGGTTCGAGGACCGGCTCGAGCGTTTGCAGCACCGGTTCGGCCTCTCGCACCTGAACCGGTGGGTGCTGGCGATCGTCGGCGTCCTGGTCGCCGTCGTCGGCCTCTCGGTGACGATCCTGTCCTGGCCCGACTCGCAGCCGGCCGCCACCGCGCCGGTCGCCGCGCCCCAAGCCTCCGAGGCATCGCCGGGGACGATCATCGTGTCGGTCGCGGGCGCGGTCAACAAGCCGGGCATCGTCGAGCTCGAGACCGGCGCCCGCGTCGCCGACGCCATCGAGGCCGCGGGCGGCCTCGCCGAAGGCGCCGATCCCGGGTACCTCAACCTCGCCCGCGTCGTGGCCGACGGCGACCTCGTCGCCGTGCCCGACGCCTCCGAGTCCGGGGCGCCGGCCCCCGGCGCGGAGGGCTCCGGCGGGGGCGGGCTCGTCAACATCAATGTCGCCGGCGCCGAAGAACTCGACGCCCTCAACGGGATCGGGCCGGTCCTCGCCGAGCGGATCATCGCGTACCGCGAGACCAACGGCAGCTTCCAGTCGGTGGACGAGCTGTCCGAGGTCTCCGGCATCGGATCGGCGCTCCTCGAGCAGCTGCGCGGACAGGTGACGTTGTGAACGGCCGGGGAGGCCCGCCGTGAGCGCCGAGTTCACGCTGCGGCCCGCACCGTCCGAAGTGGTGCGGCGGGACTGGCGGCTGCCGCTCGTCGCCGCGGGAGTGTGGGCGGCCGCGCTCGCGGGCCTGTACGGCGGCGTCGTCAGCGGACTGGTCACGACGGCGGTGTGCGCCGCCGTGGTCGCGCTGGGACGCAGGAGCGGCCGCGACCTCGCTTCCGCGGCGGCCACGGTCGCGTTCGGGGCGGTGCTCGGCGCCGGGGTGACGACCGCGCACGTCGCCGCCCGCGACCATCCCGGCCTCACCGCGCTCACTTCCGCTGAGGCGCACGGGGAAGCGGAACTGGTGCTGCGCGCGGTCCCGAAGGAGTCGGCGCGGCGCCCCGACATGGTCATCGCGACCGCGCGATTGCGCTCGTTCACGACCGATGACGCCGTCGTCCACGGCAACTGGCAGGTCCTGCTCGTCGCCTCCGGCGGGGAGTGGCTGGAGCTGGACGCCGGGCAGCGGGTCGTCGTGTCCGCGGTGCTCAGGGAGGCGGAGCCGGGGCGGCTCACCGCGGCCGTCGTCAGCGCCCGCGGGCCTCCCGAGGCCGCAGGCGAGCCCGCGCTCCCGCACCGGTTCGCCGCCCACGTGCGCGACCGGCTCGCGGCGGCCGTCGAGGCGGTGCCGCAGCCGGAGGCGGGACTGATCCCCGCGCTCGCCGTGGGCGACACGTCGATGATGGACCCGGAGCTCGCGGCGGACTTCCGCACGACCGGGCTGGTGCACCTGGTGGTCGTCTCCGGCTATCACCTGAGCCTCATGGTCGGGGCGGTGCTCGCGGTGGCGGTCGCGTGCCGGGCCGGGCCCCGGGCCCGCGTGGCGGCGGGAGCCGTGGCCGCCGGGGCGATCGTGGTCGTCGCCGGGCCCCAGCCGAGCGTGTTGCGCGCCGCCGTGATGGCCGGGATGACGCTGCTGGCGCTGGCCGCGGGGAGACCCCGGGCCGCGATGCCGGCCTTGGCGACCGCGGTGCTCCTCGTGGTGCTGGCCGACCCGGACATGGCCGCGCAGGCCGGGTTCGCGCTGTCGGTCGCGGCGTGCGTGGGGTTGCTGCTGCTGGCGTTCCGGTGGGCGCGGCCGCTCGAACACCGCGGCTGGCCGCAGGGTGTGGCGCTCGCCGTGACGATCCCGCTGGCGACCCAGGTGGCCGTGACGCCGCTGCTGGTCGGCCTCGGCAGCGGGGTGAGCCTCGTGTCGGTGCCGGTGAACCTGCTGGCGGCGCTGGTGGCCGCGCCGGTGGTGGTGCTGTCGGTGGGAGCCGCGGCCGCGGCGGCCGTGTGGCTGCCCGCGGGGGAGCTGGTGGCGCAGGTCGCCGCCGTGCCCGCGCGGTGGCTGATCTGGTTGGCGCGCACCGGGGCCGAAGTGCCGGGCGCACTGCTGCCGGTGCCCGGCGGCGTGTGGTGGGGCCTCGGGTCGGCCGCGGTGCTCGCACTCGTCGTCGGCCTGCTCCAGGTGCGGCGGCTGCGGCGCGCCGTCCTCGCGGTCCTCCTGGTGGCCGGGCTCGGCGCGGTCCCGGCGTGCCTGTTCTCCGGCGGCGCGCCCTCCGGATGGGTCGTGACGATGTGCGATGTGGGCCAAGGGGACGCGCTCGTCTTGCCCGCCGGGGACGCCGCGGTCGTGGTCGACGTCGGCCCCGACCCGGCCCTCGTCGACGCGTGCCTCGACGCGCTCGGCGTCGAGCGGGTGGCGCTGCTCGTGCTGTCGCACTTCCACATCGACCACACCGCCGGGATCGGTGGCGTCCTGGAGGGCCGGGAGGTCGCGGCGATTCTCGCGCCGCCGCCGGGCGAGGCGCGGTACGGCTTCGCGATGGTAGAGGAGCGCGCCGGCGCGGTGCCCCTGCTGGAGGCCGTGCCCGGGGAGGTGTTCGAGTTCGGCGAGACGCGGCTGGAGGTCCTGGGCCCGCCCGAGGACCTGCTGAGCGGCACCCGGTCGGATCCGAACAACAACTCGGTGACGCTGCGGGCGGAGGTCGCCGGGACGAGCGTGCTCCTGACCGGGGACGTGGAGCTCGAAGGCCAGCGCGCACTCCTGAACGGCGGCAGCGCACTCGACGTCGACGTGCTGAAGGTCCCGCACCACGGGTCCTCGTTCCAGGTGCGCGAGTTCCTGGAGGCCGCCGAGCCGGCGGTGGCGCTGGTCGGCGTCGGCGCGGGGAACGAGTACGGGCACCCCGACCCCGGGCCGCTCGGCGTCCTCGAGGACGGTGGCGCGCTGGTGTTCCGGACCGACGAGGACGGGCGGATCACCGTGTCGCGGAACGGCGCGCGGATGGAGGTGAGGACCGAGGAGTGAGGTGAGCAGTCGACTACCGGGCGACGCCGTTCGGGTGATTGGGAGACGGATGCGGCGGGGCGGACCGGTACACACCGGCAGCACCCGGGCTCGGCGAGGAAAGCGCCGGACCGGTCACGGACCGGAGCGTCCCGCGCGGCATGCGAGGATGGTGCCGTGGCTGCACCTGAACCCATCAGACTGATCCTCGGCGACGACGAGTTCCTCGCCGAGCGGGCCGCCGCCGACTACGTCAAGGCGGTGCGCGCCGCGATGCCCGAGCACGACCCCGCGCCGGCCGTCAACCGGATCGCGGGCGCCGACCTCACCAGCGGGGCGCTGACGGAGCTGACGAGCCCGACCCTGTTCGGCGGCGCGGTCGTCGGCGTGGTCGAGTCGGGCCAGGACGTCGACAAGGACATGATCGCGGCGCTCCTCGCGTACGCGAAGCAGCCCGCGCCGGAGATCTACCTCGCGGTGTGCCACAACGGCGGCAACAAGGGCAAGGCGCTGTCGGAGGGGCTCAAGAAGCTCGGGATCGAGCCGGTGCGGGTCTCGAAGATCAAGCGGCAGCCCGACCGGATCGCGTTCGTTCGCGGTGAGCTGCGGGACGCCGGGGCGTCGCCGCGGTCGGCGTCGGCCGAGATCGCGGACACGATCATCCAGGCGGTCGGCTCGGACCTGCGGGAGCTCGCCTCGGCGTGCGCGCAGCTGGTGGCCGACACGGACGGGAAGATCACCCAGGAGAGTGTGGCGCAGTACTACTCGGGCCGCGCCGAGGTCTCCGGGTTCACCGTGGCCGACGCGACGATCGCGGGCGACGCCGCGGAGGCGCTCGGGGCGCTGCGCTGGGCGATGCAGGTCGGCGTCGACCCGGTGCCGATCGCCGACGCGCTGGCGATGGCGGTGCGGAACCTGTCGCGGGTCGCGGCCGAGCGGGGCGGGGCGGCGCAGCTGGCCGGGCAGCTCGGCATGGCGCCGTGGCAGATCGAGAAGGCCCGCAAGCAGGCCCGCAACTGGACCGCGGACGCGCTCGCGGAGGCGATGCAGGTGTGCGCGCGGCTCAACGGCGAGGTCAAGGGCGGCGCCGACGACCGCGGGTGGGCGCTGGAGCACGCGATCCTCCAGATCACCCGCTTGAGCGCAGCGGGGAGGGGCCGTGTCTGAGTACCGCCACGGGAGGGTGAGCCGCCCCCGCCGGCCCTGGTACGCGCGGGCGCTGGGCATCAAGCACCTGTACCTGTCGAACGTGATGTGCGTGCTGCTCTTCGAGGGGGCGGTGGCGCTGGCGGTGCTCATGGCGTTGACCGAGCTGGTGTCGTGGTGGGTCGTCGTCGTCCTGCCTCTCGCGGTGGCGGTCATGGTGAAGCTGAACGACCTCGTCGCGGGCGCCCTGAACCGCCACGGCTGACTGAATTTCTCCGGGCACGGCGAGAGGCGGGGCGGGCGAGATTGAGTCGCCCCCGATTCGATGGTGCCGCGGGGGTGTGACAGTGCTGGGGGCGGCCAGCGGGCTCACCCCGTTCTTGGGCACGGCGAGAGGCGCGGTGGACGAGATTGAGTCGCCCCCGATTCGACGATGCCGCAGGGGTATGACAGTGCCGGAGTTCGACGCCCGGCTTCCGGGACGGCTCCGGTTTTCGGGCACGGCGAGAGGCTGGTTGCGCCGGATTCAGCCGCCCCCCGCTGAATGGTGCCTCGGGGGTATGACAGTGGGTGCGGGGTGCGGGGTGCGGGGTGCGGGGTGCGGGGTGCGGGGTGCGGGGTGCGGGGTGCGGGGTGCGGGGTGCGGGGTGCGGGGTGCTTCTGGGAACGCCGAAGGCCCGGGGCCGGGGCCCGGGCCTTCTGAAGCTTGGTGCTGTTCGCCTGTGCTCGCGGGTTACGCGGCGGCGGACAGCTTGTTGAAGGAGGCGGCGAGCTTCGACTTGCGCTGCGCGGCCTGGTTCTTGTGAATGACGCCCTTGGTCGCGGCCTTGTCCAGCTCGCGGCTGGCGGCGCGCAGGTGGGTCTCTGCAGCAGCGACGTCGCCAGCGGCAGACGCCTCACGGAACTTCCGGACGGACGTCTTGAGCGACGACTTCACAGACTTGTTGCGGATACGGCGCTTCTCGTTGGTGAGAATGCGCTTTTCCTTGGACTTGATGTTCGCCACGCGTGAAGCCTCAGTTTCGTGATTGCTTGGTTCCTTAATTGATCGCGTCAGAGGCAGAGGGCACTCCGAGCGCCTGTCAACGTTACCAGGACCCGAGCAACACGCACGCCCTGGGAGCATGACCGCGAGCCAGGTTACACCAGGTGGCGGGCACCGCCCTCGCCCAGGTCCCGCCGGTGTTACCCGGGCTACCCGCAGCGGCCGGAGCGGCTCGCGCCGCCGCCTGCCTGCGGGCCCGCCGCCGTCATCAGACCCGGGCGCCGCGGGCGCGGAGCGCGGGGAGGACGACCTCCTCGACGATGCCCCCGATCGCCTCGACCGCGATGGGGCCGAAGATGATGAACTCGTTGCGCGCCAAGTCGATCGGGAGGCGCCGCAGGCGCGGCGTGAGGTGCTCCTCGGCGAGTTCGCCGCGGGCGATCGCCCGGTCGTACACCGACCGGTCGAGGAGGTTGGTGAGCTCCTTCACGAGCGAGATGAGCAGCCGCTCGCGGGCATCGGGGTCGGCGCTGACGTCGGTGAGCATGCCGAGCATGGCCGTCTGGCCGATCATCTTCATGCGCCCGTAGGCGAGTGTGAGCACTTCGACAAGGTCGGTGCGGAGCGCGCCGGTGTCGGGGACGGTCTCGACCGGCGGCAACCGGTTCGCGACGCACGCGATCAGGATCTCCACCCGGCTCGACCAGCGGCGGTACACGACCGGCTTGCTCGTGCCGGCCCGCTTCGCCACGCCCTCCATGGTGAATCCGGCGTAGCCGCTCGCGCGGAACTCCTCGAACGCCGCGTCGAGGATCGCCTGCTCAAGCGCTTCCCCGCGGCGCCTCGACGCACCCTTGCCTTCCAAACCCGACCCCCTTGGATACCGACCGTTTCTTATGTTAGCTTGAAGCAAGCAAGATACGGACCGTATCTTACGGATGATTGGAAACCATCATGGCAACCCCTGAGAAGACCCCGATCGGACGCGTGATCGGGCTCAGCGCCGCGCTCGCCCTCATCGTCGGACTCATCACCCTCGCCTTCGCCTGGCCCTCCTCCGACATGGGGCCCCACGAGGTCCCGATCGCCGTCGTCGGCCCCGACGAGGCCGCGGCGCAGGTCCAGGACCAGCTCGACGAGGCCGAACCGGGCGGCTTCGACGTCACGGCCGCCGCCGACGCCGACGAGGCCCGGGCGCTCATCGAGGACCGCGAGGTCTACGCCGCCCTCCAGATCGCGCCCGACGGCGTCACCGCCTACACCGCCACCGCCGCCTCACCCACGGTCGCCCGGCTCGTCACCGGCATCGCCGACCAGATCGCCGCCCAGATGGGCCAGGCCGCAGGCCAGCCCGTCGAGGTCACCGTCGACGACGTCGTGGCCCTCCCCGCCGACGACCCGAACGGCGCCGGCCTCGCCGCCTCCGCACTCCCCATGGCCATGGGCGGCATCATCATCGCCGCGCTCATCGGCCTGAGCGTGCGCGGCACGGGCCGCCAGGTCGCGGCCGCGGTCCTCGCGCCCCCGGCCGTCGGCGCGGGCGTCGCCGCAATCCTGCTGTACGTCCTCGAATCGATCGACGGCGACTTCTGGCCCGTCGCCGGGGCGCTGACCCTGACGATGGCCGCCTCGTCCTGGACGATCCTCGGCCTGCTCAAGCTCCTCGGCCGCGCCGGCCTCGCGCTCGGCGCCGTCATCGTGATGCTCGTCGGCAACCCGCTCTCGGGCATGACGGCCGCCCCCGAGCTGCTGCCGGCCCCGTGGGGCGCGTTCGGCCAGTTCCTGACCCCGGGTGCGGGCGGCACGCTGGTGCGCTCCGTCGCGTACTTCGACGGGGCCGGGTCGAACGCCGTGCTCCTGACCCTCGCCGCGTGGCTCGCCGCCGGCGCCGTCCTGTTCACCGTCGGCGCGGTCGTGGCCAAGGCCAGGGCAGTGGGCGCCGAGGAGCGCGAGCCCGCCGCCGCGGCGGCGTAGCGAGCCGCGTCTCGACCCGTTCCGGCCCCGGACCGCGTGCGGTCCGGGGCCGCAGCCGCGTTCCGATCCGTGAGCGGACCGTTTTTTCGCGCTGGGTGTGCGGGGGCACGCGGGCCCGTAAGGCAGAATTGTCAAATCCGCCCCGAACAACAGCGCCGCCGCGACCGCGCGGCCCCGGGCGGGTGTTGGCGAAGCTTGCGAGCCAATCGTCCGTGCAGCCGAGAGGGAAGGTCAACGTGACCAACGCGCCAGGTTCGACCGCGCCGGAGTCGATCCGGAACTTCTGCATCATCGCGCACATCGACCACGGGAAGTCCACCCTGGCCGACCGCATGCTGCAGATCACCGAGGTCGTCGACGCCCGCCAGATGCGCGCGCAGTACCTCGACCGGATGGACATCGAGCGCGAGCGCGGCATCACGGTGAAGTCCCAGGCCGTGCGCATGCCGTGGACGGCCCGCTCCGGCGAGGCCGAGGGGCGGGACTTCGTCCTCAACATGATCGACACCCCCGGGCACGTCGACTTCACCTACGAGGTGTCCCGCTCGCTCGCCGCCTGCGAAGGCGCGATCCTGCTGGTCGACGCCGCGCAGGGCATCGAGGCGCAGACCCTCGCGAACCTGTACCTCGCGATGAGCAACGACCTGACGATCATCCCGGTGCTCAACAAGATCGACCTCCCCTCGGCCGACCCCGACCGGTACGCCGAGGAGATCGCCAACCTCATCGGCTGCGAGCCCGAGGACGTCTTCCGCGTCTCCGGCAAGACCGGCGTCGGCGTCGCCGAGCTTCTCGACGCGGTCGTCGCGCAGGTCCCTGCGCCCGTCGGCGACGCGGACGCGCCCGCCCGCGCCATGATCTTCGACTCGGTCTACGACGTCTACCGCGGCGTCGTCACCTACATCCGGGTCGTCGACGGCAAGCTCAACGCCCGCGACCGCATCCGCATGATGTCGACCAAGGCCGACCACGAGCTGCTCGAGATCGGCGTCATCAGCCCCGAGCCGGTCGTCTCCAAGGCCCTGAGCGTCGGCGAGGTCGGCTACCTGATCACCGGCGTGAAGGACGTGCGCCAGTCGAAGGTCGGCGACACCGTCACCCTGAACAAGAACCCGGCCCAGACCGCGCTGCCCGGCTACACCGAGGCCAAGCCGATGGTCTACTCCGGGCTCTACCCGATCGACGGCTCCGACTACGGGAACCTCCGCGAGGCCCTCGATAAGCTCCAGCTCAACGACGCCGCGCTCCAGTACGAGCCCGAGACGTCGGCCGCGCTCGGCTTCGGCTTCCGCGTCGGCTTCCTCGGCCTGCTCCACCTCGAGATCATCCAGGAGCGCCTCGAGCGCGAGTTCAACCTCGACCTCATCTCGACCGCGCCGAACGTGGTCTACCAGGTCGTGAAGGAGGACGGCGAGGAGGTCGAGGTCACCAACCCCTCGGAGTTCCCCGAAGGGAAGATCTACTCGATCACCGAGCCGGTCGCCAAGGCCACGATCCTCACCCCGAAGGAGTACATCGGGCAGGTCATGGAGTTGTGCCAGACCAAGCGCGGCGTCCAGATCGGCATGGACTACCTCTCGACCGACCGGGTCGAGATCCGGTACACGCTGCCGCTCGCCGAGATCGTCTTCGACTTCTTCGACCAGCTCAAGTCCCGCACCAAGGGGTACGCCTCCCTCGACTACGACATCGAGGGCTCCCAGGAGTCCGACCTGGTGAAGGTCGACATCCTGCTCCAAGGCGAGAAGGTCGACGCGTTCGCCGCGATCGTCCACAAGGACCAGGCCTACGCGTACGGGGTGCGGCTGAGCGAACGGCTCAAGAAGCTCATCCCGCGCCAGCAGTTCGAGGTGCCGATCCAGGCCGCGATCGGCTCGCGCATCATCGCCCGCGAGACCATCCGCGCCCTGCGCAAGGACGTCCTCGCCAAGTGCTACGGCGGCGACATCTCCCGCAAGCGCAAGCTCCTCGAGAAGCAGAAGGAGGGCAAGAAGCGCATGAAGAACATCGGACGCGTGGAGGTCCCCCAGGAGGCGTTCATCGCCGCGCTGCGGACCGACGAGAACTAGGGGCATGAACAAGGGGCGGAACCGAACCGGTTCCGCCCCTTCGACGTACGCCTACTGCTGCGGGTACCCGGGCGGGGGCGCCTGGTGCTGGCCGGGGGCCGGCGGCTGCTGCTGCGGGTACCCCTGGGCCGGGGGCTGCTGCGGGTAGCCCTGCTGCTGGGGGTAGCCCTGCGGGGGCTGCTGGTACCCGCCCTGCGGCGGCACGGCCGGCGCCTTGGGCTGGTTGCCGGGCTGCGACTTCAGGTAGTGCTCGACCTCGGGCTGGGTGAGCAGGTAGAAGCTGAAGCCGACGGCGCCGAGCCGCGCGATCGACACGAGCGCGCCCACGGCCGCGATCCAGCCCCAGCCGACCCACAGGCCGCCGAGCGAGAACAGGCCGAGCAGGCCGTACCCGATGTACAGCGGCACGCGCGGGTCCTGGGCGCCGAACGCGCCGAGGCGGCTCTTGGTGATGAACCAGGCGAGGCCGATCGCCACGCCGCCGTGGAAGATCAGGCCCACGACGCCCGAGGCCACCACGAACCCGGTGGCCGCCCACCACGGCGCGCTGATCGTGGCCACGATCGACAGCAGCAGCATGAGCACCGACAGGGCCACGTAGCCCCACAGCATCATCGTCAGGTGGTTGACCTTCTTGGGCCGCCCCGGGTGCTCCTTGATGCCCCACTCGGTGGCGAAGTCGCCGGTCCCGCCGGGCTGCGGACCGGGTCCCGCGGGGCCGGGGGCCCCGTACTGACCGGGTTGGGGAGATTGCGGGGGATACGTCATAGTCGCTGCTCCGGGCAAAGAGAAGGGTGTGCCATCACCGCTCACTGTAGCCGCCGCACGCAAGCGCCGGGGACCCGGAGAAGCTGCGCGAACACCTGCCGGACGAGGCGTCACGGCGGCGGTGGCGGCCGGTCGAACGGCACGCGAACGGAAGGTGGGGCGGGCGGCGCCGGCCGGCGCCGCCCGCCCCGGCGGGGGACTAGTCCAGGGAGTCGTCGACGAGCTCGTCGGAGTCCGCGAACGGGCCGGTGTTCGTCGACATCGTCGCGACGTCCACCGGCCGGTCGTAGGTCTGGTGGAGCGTGCGGTCCCGGTCGGCGATCGCGTAGGACCGGCGCGTGTACACCGGCGCGTCCTGCACGGTCACCTGCGGCACCACCTGGAAGTTCACGTCCATCTGGTCGGGCGTGATCACCGTCTCCACATAGCCGCGCTGGGCGTTGCGGAACTTGATGTGCGGGTTGATCTTCAGCACCGAGTTGTCCTCGGGCACCGAGTCGACGCCGTTGCCGCCCGAGGTGATCGAGGTGGCCACCAGCTCCACGCCCACCGAGTCGCCCTGCGCGTCCGGGAAGTCCGGGAGGATCTCCCCGGCCCAGTGCGTGTGGACGTCGCCGGTGAGGACCACCGGGTTGCGCACCCCGGCCTCGACCCAGCCGTCGATGATCCGCTGCCGCGAGGCCGCGTACCCGTCCCAGCCGTCCATGCTGGTGCGCAGCACGTCGGCGGCGGCGCTGTTGTCGCGCTGCGTGAAGAACACCTGCTGGCCGATGACGTCCCACCGCGCGTTCGACTCGTGGAAACCGTCGATGAGCCACTCCTCCTGCGCCGCACCGGTGATCGTGCGGGACTCGTCCCACGCGTCGGCGCAGTTCGACTGCGTGCCGTCGCCGCACGCCTGGTCGTCGCGGTACTGGCGGGTGTCGAGCATGTGGAAGTTCGCCAGCCGGCCCCACCGGACCCGCCGGTACAGCTGCATGTCGATGCCCGCGGGCACCGAGGTGCGCCGCAGCGGCATGTTCTCCCAGTACGCCTGGAACGCCGCGGCCCGCCGCGCCAGGAACGCCGCCGGGTCCGGCGTGTCCGAACCGGCCTCCGGGAACTCGTCGGCCCAGTTGTTCTCGGTCTCGTGGTCGTCCCACACCACCAGCCACGGCGCGATCAGGTGCGCGGCCTGGAGGTCCGGGTCGGCCTTGTACTGGGCGTGGCGCTGGCGGTAGGTCGCGAGCGTGACCGTCTCGGGCCCTTCGTGGTCGCGCACGTTCCCGTCGGGGGAGTTGTACACGCCGGCCTTGTACTCGTACTGGTAGTCGCCCAGGTGGAGGATGAGGTCGGGCCGGGACTCGGCCATGTGCCGGTAGGCGGTGAAGTAGCCGTGCTCGTACTGCGAGCAGGACGCGAACGACATGCGCAGCTCGTCCGGCATCGACCGGCGCGAGGGCGCGGTGAGGGTCCGCCCGATCGGGGAGGTCCAGCGGCCCGTCTTGAACCGGTAGTAGTACTCGCGGCCCGGCTCCAGGCCCTCGACTTCGATGTGGACGCTGTAGCCGACCTCGGCGGCGGTCTCGGCCCGGCCGGAGGCGACGCGGCGGCGGAAGCGCTCGTCCTTGGCGACCTCCCACTTGACGTCGAAGACGCCGTTCGGCATGCCGCCGAAGCCGTCCTCGGCGAGCGGGTTCACCGCCAGGCGGGTCCACAGGACCACGCCGTCGGGCTCGGGGTCGCCCGAGGCGACGCCGAGGGTGAACGGGTCGGACTCGAGCACGGGGTGGACCCTCATCTCGGCCCAGGCGGCGGCCGGCACGGCGGTGGCGGCGGCGACGCCGGAGGACGCCAGCAGGACGCGGCGGGATATGTGCATTGTGGACCTCGCTTCGGGGGGATTGTAGCGGGTTTGCGACCCACCACAGCCCAACAAGCGAGCGTGGATCGTCCGGAACGTCCGGTCGAAGGGGCGGTGAACCGGGGCCGAATTCTGCCCCGGCCCGCGGCCTCAGGCTGCGGCGAAGGTGATGATCACGGCGGCGTGGCTGTCGTTGGCGATCTCCACCGCGGCCTCGCCGTCGGCCTCCGCGTCCGGTTCGGACCAGCCGTCCTCGCCTGCGGCCCAGACCATCCCGCCGTACGCGACGCTCGCGATCCCGAAGTCGTACGAGCGCGCCACGGCCCACGCCGCCCGGTTCCAGCCCGCGGCGGCGTCGCTCGGGTCGATGACCACAGTGGAACCCTCGGCCTCGGACACCTCGCCGCCCCACTGGTACGCGTACGCCTCCGCGAGGGCCGCCGGGTCGAACGCGACCACGTCGGCGCTGCCCTTGACGCAGCCGATGCCCCCGTCCAGGCCCCCGGCGAAGACCGCGGCGATCACCGTCGCCTCGTCCTCCCACTGCCGGTACAGCTCCGGGTAGGCGCTCACCTGGACCTCCTGCGCGGCCTCGGCGAGCGTCATGTCCTCCCAGCCGTCGGTGCGGCGCAGCTTCTCGTAGAACTTGAACGAGGCGTACACCGGGTCCATGAGCTCCTCCTCGGTGCCCCAGCCCATGCTCGGGCGCTGCTGGAACAGGCCCAGCGAGTCGTCGTGCCCGTAGTTCACGTTCACCAGCTCGGACTCCTGCATGGCCGTGGTGATCGCCACCGCCACGGCCCGCTCGTCCATCCCGTCGCGCAGCCCCACCGCCGCGATCGTCGCCGCGTTCGACGCCTGCTCGGCCGTCAGGTGCGTCTCACCCGCGCCGGTCGTGAAGTAGCAGCCGGTCCGGCTGGGGCGCAGGGACTCCCGCGCCTCCTCGGTGCAGCCCGTAAGGACGAGTGCCGCGAGCAGCGAGGTCAGGGCCAGGATTGCGCGCAATGAAGACTCCGATCTGGTCGGTCGGCGGCTGGTAAGCCTACCCAAGAGGCGGCCCGCTTCTCAATGAACGAACGGACCCCTTCGCGTCCCTCTTCGGAGAAGAAGAACTCCGCCGTCAGGGCGGCCGCCTCCCGCAGCCGCTCCCGCAGATCCGGTGTGGCGGTGAGCACCTTGATCCCCGCCTGCGCCGACGGGCCGCCCGCGAGCAGGCTCGCGGCCAGCGCGCCGCGCCGGTCCGTGAGCGCCTCCGGGGCGACCGCGTGCGTCACCAGGCCCCACGCCTCGGCCCGCACCGCGTCGAAGGACTCCCCGGTCAGGAACAGGCGCCGCATGAGGCCCTGGTCGAGCTTGCGCGCCACCACGGGCGCGATCACCGCCGGGACGACGCCCAGCCGCACCTCGCTGAAGGACATCGGCGCGGCCGCCGCGGCGACCACCAGGTCGGCCGCGGCGATGAGCCCCATGCCGCCGCCCTTCGCACCGCCGCCCGCGGCCACGACCACCGGCTTCGGGGCCTCGCAGAGGTCGGCGAGGAGTTCGGCCAGGTGCGCCGCCGGCAGGTCCTCCAGGCGGGTCGCGGCCGCCGACTCCTTCAGGTCCGCGCCCGCGCAGAACACCGGCCCGGTGTGGTCGATCACGATGACCCGCACGACCGGGTCGGCCACCGCCTTCGCCACGGCCTCGCGCAGCTCGGCGATCATGCGGGTCGAGAGGGCGTTGCGCCGCTGCGGGGCGTCGAGGGTAATCGAGGCCACGTTCAGGTCCGCGCGGTACTTGATGAGAGCGTCGTTGCTGTCCACGCCAGTACCGTAGTGGGTGTGTCCGCCTTCTCGCCAGTAGCAGCCGCACGCCCGCCCGCCGCCGACATCGCCGCGGCCGCCGCCGACCCCGCCGCCGGGGAGGCCGGGTTCGGGTTCTACGTCCACGTGCCCTTCTGCGTCTCGCGCTGCGGCTACTGCGACTTCAACACCTACACGGCCGCCGAACTCGGTGGCGGCGTCTCCCGCGACTCCTACGCCGCGGTCGTCCGCGGCGAGATCCGCGCCGCCGCGGCGCAGTTCGGCACCAGGCCGAAGGTCGACACCGTCTTCTTCGGCGGCGGCACCCCCACGCTCCTGCCCGCCGCCGACCTCGCCGCGATCCTCGCCGAGATCGACCGCGAGTTCGGCCTCGCCGACGGCTACGAGGCCACCACCGAGGCCAACCCCGAGTCCGTCGACGCCGACTACCTCGCCGAACTCCGCGACGGCGGCTTCACGCGCCTGTCGATCGGCATGCAGTCCACCGCCTCCCACGTCCTCAAGGTCCTCGACCGCGAGCACTCCCCGCAGAAGGCCCTCGACACCGTCGCGCACGCCCACCGGGCCGGGTTCGAGCACGTCAGCCTCGACCTCATCTACGGCACCCCCGGCGAGAAGGCCGCCGACTTCGCCGACAGCCTCGCCGCCGCCGTCGACACCGGCGTCGACCACGTCTCCGCGTACGCCCTCATCGTCGAGGACGGCACCGCCCTCGCCCGCCGCATCCGCGCCGGCCAGGTGCCCCAGCCCTCCGACGACGTCGCCGCCGACCGCTACCTCGCCGCCGAGGCGGCCCTCGACGCCGCCGGCTTCACCTGGTACGAGGTCTCCAACTGGGCCAAGGACGACGCCGCCCGCTGCCGCCACAACCTCCTGTACTGGGACGGCGGCCACTGGTGGGGCGCCGGGCCCGGCGCCCACTCCCACCTGCCCGGCGTCCGCTGGTGGAACCACAAGCACCCCGCCACCTACGGCGCCGCGCTCGCCGACGCCGCTGAACACGGCGGCCTGCCCGTCGCCGGCCACGAGCTCCTCACCCCCGAGGACCGCTATCTCGAGCGGGTGCTCCTGCTCACCCGGCTCGCGAGCGGCCTTCCACTCGCCGACCTGCGCCCCGAGGGCCGCGCCGCCGCGGAACGCGTTGCCGCCGAAGGACTCGCCGAACTCCGCGACGGCCGGCTCGTGCTCACGCTCCGCGGTCGACTCCTCGCCGACGCCGTGGTGAGAGACCTCACCGCCTGACGACGCGCAAGCGGACGCCCCGTAGATTTGACCCGTCGCGGCGAGCCGGTCCCCAGTCGGCCCCGCCGGCGCGGGCCCCGCCGACCCCCGGCGCCCCAGGCCCCGTCACCCCTGAATCCTCGACACCGGAGCCCAGACCACCCATGCGCACACCATCCCCCGCCGCCTCCCGCCGCGGCGTCCTCGCCGCCTCCTTCGCCGGCCTCGCCCTGGCCGCCTGCTCCCGAGAGGAGCCGCAGGCCGAGGACGACGGCGGCGCCGGCGCTTCCGAGGAGGCCTCGCCCTCGCCGTCCCCCTCGCCCGAGCCCCCCCGCGAGATCACCATCACGCACGTCGGCGACACCATGCCCGGCTCCTACCCGAACCAGATGGCCTCCGACGAGGGCGCGAGCTTCTTCGACGGCGTTCGCGACAACCTCACCGGCGACGTCGTCATCGCCAACCTCGAAGGCGCCCTGTCGACCCTGGAGTTCGACAAGTGCGGCGGCGGCGAGTGCACCTACTTCCGCCTCCCCGCCGAGTACGCCCAGGTCTTCGCCGACGCCGGCTTCCACGTCCTCAACCAGGCCAACAACCACGGCTGGGACGCCGGGCCCGACGGCGCCGCCGAGACCCAGGAGGCCGTGCGCGCCGCCGGCATGGAGATCTGCGGCATCAAGGACGAGGTCTGCCTCGTCGAGACCGAGAGCGGCCTCACCGTCGGCCTCGTCGGCTTCGCGCCCTACACCTTCTACACCGACAACCGCGACCTCGACGCCGTCGCCGCCCTCGTCGCCTCCGCGAAGGAGCAGGCCGACATCGTCGTCGCCACCGCCCACCTCGGCGCGGAGGGCACCGACCACCGCCACGTCCCCGAAGGGGTCGAGACCTACCTCGGCGAGGACCGCGGCGACACCCGCGCCTTCGCCCACACCTGCATCGACAACGGCGCCGACCTCGTCTTCGGCCACGGCCCGCACGTCCTGCGCGGCATGGAGGTCTACAACGGCAAGCTCATCGCCTACTCCCTCGGGAACTTCGGCGGCGGCCAGAACCTCTTCAGCATGGACGGCCCCCTCGGCCGCTCCGCCATCCTCTCGGTCACCATCCGCGAGGACGGCACCATCGTCGCCGCCAAGGCCCAGGCCAGCATCATGGACGGCGACGGCTACCCGACCCTCGACGAGGACAACGGCGCCTTCGACGACCTCAACGAGCTCGCCGAGGACTTCGGCGAGAACGGGGTCACCGTCGCCGACGACGGCGCGCTCATCATCCCGGGCGTCTGACCCCCCACGTACACTGGCACTCCTGGACACGGAGTGCCAGACTTGAGTCCGGCGGACTGAGCTTCGGCCCGGCCCGCCGGACGCCGGCATCGAGACTGAGGGGACGTGGCGACGATGGACGACCGCAAGCTCGAAGTCCTGCGCGCCATCGTCGAGGACTACGTCGCGACCCAGGAGCCCGTCGGCTCCAAGGCCGTCGCCCAGCGCCACTCCCTCGGCGTCTCGGCCGCCACCGTCCGCAACGACATGGCCTACCTCGAAGAGGCCGGGTACATCCAGCAGCCCCACACCTCCGCCGGCCGCATCCCGACCGCCAAGGGCTACCGCCTCTTCGTCGACCGCCTCGGCAAGATCAAGCCGCTCTCGGCCGCCGAGCGCCGCGCCGTGCACCGCTTCCTCTCCGAGGCCATCGACCTCGACGACGTCGTCACCCGCACCGTGCGCCTGCTCGCCCAGCTCACCCACCAGGTCGCCGTCGTCCAGTACCCGAGCCTCAACCGCTCCTCCGTGCGCCACCTGGAACTCGTCTCGCTCACCCCCACCCGGCTCATGCTCGTCATGATCACCGACACCGGACGCGTCGAGCAGCGCTACGTCGAGGTCCCCGCCGAGCTCACCGAGGACGACGTCCTCGACCTGCGCCGCCTCGTCAACGAGCAGCTCCAGGGCAAGGCCCTCGCCGACGCCCCCCGCATCATCGACGGCCTCGCCGGCCTGGCCCGCCCCGAACTGCGGGCCACCGCCTCCGCGCTGGCGCGCGTGCTCCTGGAGTCCGTCGTCGCCCGCACCGAGGAGCGCGTCGCCGTCGCTGGCGCCGCGAACCTCACCCGCAACGGCAACTTCTTCGCCGGCTCGCTGCGGCCCATCCTCGAAGCCCTCGAGGAGGAGGTCGTGCTCATGCAGCTCCTCGGCCGCGCCGACTCCAACGCCCTCCTGACGGTGCGCATCGGCGACGAGAACGAGGTCGCCGACTTCCGCGAGGCGACCGTCGTCACCGCCGGGTACGGGCCCGGCTCCGTCGTCGGGCACATGGGCGTGCTCGGGCCGACCCGCATGGACTACCCGGGCACGATCGCGGCCGTCCGCGCCGTCGCCCGCTACGTATCAGAGATTTTGGAACAGAACCGCTGACAGGACGATGAGCACCCACGTGGCAAAGGACTACTACGGCATCCTCGGTGTCGAGCGCAACGCGACCGAGGACGAGCTGAAGAAGGCGTACCGGAAGCTTGCGCGCAAGTACCACCCCGACGTCAGCGACGAACCCGACGCACAGGAGCGCCTCCAGGAGATCAACGCGGCCTTCGAGGTCCTCATGGACCCGCAGAAGCGCGCGATCGTCGACGCGGGCGGCGACCCGTACGCGCGCGGCGGCGCCGGCGGCGCGGGTGCCCCGTTCATGGGCTTCGAGGACATCATGGACGCCTTCTTCGGCGGCTCGATGGGCGGCTTCGGCCGCCGCGGCCCGCGCTCGCGCACCCGGCCCGGCAACGACGCGCTGCTGCGCCTCGACCTCGACCTCGAGGAGGTCGCGTTCGGCACCGAGTCGACCCTGACCGTCGACACCGCGATCCTGTGCGACGCCTGCGACGGCTCTTGCACCGAGGGCGGCTCCGAGCCGCAGACGTGCAGCACCTGCGGCGGCTCCGGCGAGGTCCAGGTCGTGCAGCGCACGATCCTCGGCCAGGTCCGCACCGCGCGCCCCTGCTCGGCCTGCTCCGGCTACGGCACGATCATCACCGACCCGTGCCGCAAGTGCGGCGGCGAGGGCCGCGTGCGCTCGCGCCGGCGCATCACCGTCAAGGTGCCCGCGGGCGTCGAGGACGGCATGCGCATCCGCCTCTCCGGCGAAGGCGAGGTCGGCCCCGGCGGCGGCCCCGCCGGCGACCTGTACGTCGAGGTCCACGAGAAGCCCCACGAGGTCTTCACCCGCGAGGGCTCGGACCTGCGCTGCCGCGTCCGCGTGCCGATGACCCAGGCCGCGCTCGGCACCAAGCTGAACATCCACACCCTCGACGACCAGGTCGAGGTCGACGTCACCCCCGGCACGCAGCCCGGCACGATCAAGAAGGTCCGCGGCCACGGCGTCCCCAAGCTCCGCGGCGGCGGCGCCCGCGGCGACCTCTTCGTCGAGCTCGACGTGCGCACCCCCACCAAGCTCGACGCCGAGCAGGAGGAGCTGCTCCGCAAGCTCGCCACCCTGCGCGACGAGGAGATCAAGGAAGTCAAGGGCGGCAGCGGTTTCTTCTCGAGGATGAGGGACGCCTTCAACGGCCACGCCTGACGCGAGATGCTCCTCGTTGAGCGTTGAGCGTTGAGCGTTGAGCGTTGAGCGTTGAGCGTTGAGCGTTGAGCGTTGAGCGTTGAGCGTTGAGCGTTGAGCGTTGAGCGTTGAGCGTTGAGCGTTGAGCGTTGAGCGTTGAGCGTTGAGCGTTGAGCGTTGAGCGTTGAGCGTTGAGCGTTGAGCGTTGAGCGTTGAGCGTTGAGCGTTGAGCGTTGAGCGTTGAGCGTTGAGCGTTGAGCGTTGAGCGTTGAGCGTTGAGCGTTGAGCGTTGAGCGTTGAGCGTTGAGCGTTGAGCGTTGAGCGTTGAGCGTTGAGCGTTGAGCGTTGAGCGTTGAGCGTTGAGCGTTGAGCGTTGAGCGTTGAGCGTTGAGCGTTGAGCGTTGAGCGTTGAGCGTTGAGCGTTGAGCGTTGAGCGTTGAGCGTTGAGCGTTGAGCGTTGAGCGTTGAGCGTTGAGCGTTGAGCGTTGAGCGTTGAGCGTTGAGCGTTGAGCGTTGAGCGTTGAGCGTTGAGCGTTGAGCGTTGAGCGTTGAGCGTTGAGCGTTGAGCGTTGAGCGCCGAGCGCCGAGCCTTGAGCGCCGCCCCGGCCGGGGAGCGGGGCTCCGCTACACTCCGGGGCCGTGATCAGCCTCGACCCCGGAACCCTGCTGTTCCCGCTCCTCGTGCTCGCCGCGGGCCTCGTCGTCCTCGTCGTCGTCCTGCGCCGCCGCGCGGCCCCGACCCGGGCCCCCGGCGCGCCCCGCCTCGACGCGGCCCCGCCCGTCGGCGGGCCGCAGAACGGCGAGCGCTGGCTGGCCGACGTCCCCTTCGAGGACGAGCCGCGCCGCTCGAAGGAGCGCCCCGTCCTCGTCATCGGCTACTCCGGCCGCGGCTACTGGGTCCTCAAGTGCACCACGCAGGAGCCCCGCGAGGCCGAATGGCGGGTCGCCGCCCCCGCGAACCGCTGGGACCCGCCCGCGGACAAGGACGGCTGGGTCGACCTCGTCCCGGTCCACCTCCCGAGGGGCCGCTTCGACCACGCCTTCGGCCGCATCGGCGACCCAGGCCTGTACCGGAAGATCACCGGCCGCCTCCGCTGGGAGCGCGCGGTCGACTTCACCCGCTGACCGCCGGCGGCGCCGCCGCGCGCGTCGGCGCCCGGACACCTCCTCCGGCGCCCCCCGGCAGGACCTAGGCTGTCCGGGTGAGCGATCCGGTCTTCCTCGTCGACGCCGTCCCCGGCGCCGGCGAATTCACCCTCGACGGCCCCGAAGGGCACCACGCCGCCGACGTGCAGCGCCTCCAGCCCGGCGAGACGCTGCTGCTCGCCGACGGCGACGGCACCGTCGCCTCCGCGCGCGTCGCGCACGCCGAGCGCGGCCTCCTGCGCCTGGAGATCCTCGACCGGCGCACGCTCCCGGCCCCCGAGCCGAAGCTCACCGTCGTCCAGGCCCTCCCCAAGGGCGACCGCGGCGAGCGCGCCGTGCAGATGCTCACCGAGATCGGCGTCGACGAGGTGATCCCCTGGGCCGCTTCGCGATCCATCGTCCAGTGGAAGGGCCCGCGCGGCGACAAGGCCCGCGCGAAATGGGAGTCCACCGCCCGCGAGGCCTCCAAGCAGGCCCGCCGGGCCCGCCTCGCGCGCGTCGCCGAGCTGCACACCACCAAGCAGCTCGTGCAGCGCCTCCGCGACGCCGCGCAGGTCCTCGTCCTCCACGAGGAGGCCGCGAACCCGATCTCGCAGGTCGACCTCGCCGCTGCCGGCGAGATCGCCCTCGTCATCGGCCCCGAAGGCTCCATCAGCCCCGACGAGCTCGCCGCCCTCGCCGAGTTCGGCGCGCCGGTGCGCCTCGGCGACACCGTCCTGCGCACCTCCACGGCCGGGCCCGCCGCCCTCGCGGTGCTCCAGGCCCGCCTCGGCCGCTGGTAATAGGATCCTCGAATGACCGACACCGACTGCATCTTCTGCAAGATCGTCGCCGGGGACATCCCCTCGACCCGGGTCCTGGAGACCGAGCGCGTCCTCGCGTTCCGCGACCTCTACCCGAAGGCCCCCACGCACGTCCTGGTCATCCCCAAGGACCACTACGCGAACGCCGCCGAGGTCGCCGCGGCCGACCCGGGCCTGACCGGCGAGATCGTGGCCGCGGCCGGCGAGGTCGCCGCCGCCGAGGGCGTCGCGGACAGCGGGTGGCGGCTCATCGCCAACTCCGGCCCGCACAGCGGCCAGGACGTCTTCCACGTCCACTTCCACGTCCTCGGCGGGAAACCGCTCGGACCGATGGTTTCGGCCTGAAATCACACCCCCGCCTCGTTTACTCGTTGTCCCTTGTCGCAGGCAGGAACTACCATTGAGGCATGGAACCAGCGGCCGCGAGGCCGCTTGAAATCTCTTTGAGGAAGCAGGTGGCGAACAGCCCTCGCGGCGAAGCCTATGACCGACCGCTCTGACAACGGCCAGAATGCATCGACGATCACGTCCACGATCACCGTCGGCGACCAGAGCTCGCTCATGGCCTTGCTGGGCCGCGCCGACGAGAACCTGCGCTACATCGAGCGCCGCAACCCCGGCGTCGACCTCCATGTGCGCGGGGACACCATCACGCTCACCGGCCTCAACGGCGCGCTCCACGCCGCCGAACGACTCGTGAAGGAGCTGCTCGCCTTGATCGAGAACGGCGAGAACGTCGATCCCGACATCATCCGGCGCACTGAGAACATGCTCAAGTCCGCGCCCGGCGAGCGCCCCGTCGACGTGCTCACCCAGAACATCGTCTCCAAGCGCGGCAAGGCGATCCGCCCGAAGACGATCGGGCAGAAGCGCTACGTGGAGGCCATCGACCAGAACACGATCGTGTTCGGCATCGGCCCCGCCGGCACCGGCAAGACCTACCTCGCCATGGCCAAGGCCGTGCAGGCGCTCCAGTCCAAGGAGATCAACCGGATCATCCTGACGCGCCCCGCGGTCGAGGCCGGGGAGCGGCTCGGGTTCCTGCCCGGCACGCTGTTCGAGAAGATCGACCCGTACCTGCGCCCGCTCTACGACGCGCTCCACGACATGATCGACCCGGGCTCGATCCCGAAGCTCATGGAGTCGGGCACGATCGAGGTCGCGCCGCTCGCGTTCATGCGCGGCCGCACCCTCAACGACGCGTTCATCATCCTCGACGAGGCGCAGAACACCACGCCCGAGCAGATGAAGATGTTCCTCACCCGCCTCGGCTTCGGCTCCAAGATCGTCGTCACCGGCGACATCACCCAGGTCGACCTGCCCGGCGGCACCACCTCCGGGCTGCGCGTGGTCCGCGACATCCTCGAAGGCGTCGAGGACGTGCACTTCGCCACGCTCCGGGCGGAAGACGTCGTCCGTCACCAGCTCGTCAGCGATATCGTGAACGCCTACGAGAAGTGGGACGCCGCGAAGGAGCACCATCGCGGGCCCGCCGGGAAAGGGCAACGAGGGAACCGTGGGCATCGAGATCATCAATGAGTCCGGACGCGAGGTCGACGAGGCGGGCATCCGCGCCGTCGCCGAGTTCGCACTGCTCGAGATGGGCGTGAACCCGCTCGCCGAGCTCTCGGTCCTCATCGTCGACATCGAGCACATGACCGAGCTCAACAAGCGCTGGATGGGGGGCACCGGGCCCACCGACGTCCTCTCGTTCCCGATGGACGACGCGATGCCCGGCCGCCCCGACTCCTCCGAGCCGGGCACGCCGATCCTCGGCGACCTCGTCCTCTCCCCGGAGGTGGCCGAGGCCCAGGCCAAGGACGCCGGCCACTCGACCGCCGACGAGCTGCACATGCTCTCGGTCCACGGGGTGCTCCACATCCTCGGCTACGACCACGCCGAACCGGAGCAGGCCAAGGAGATGTTCGGCCTGCAGAACCGCCTGCTCGACTCCTGGCGCTCGAAACGCGCCGCCGCCGCGGCGGAGAGCTAGGCCCCGATGCCGTACAACCTGCTGGCAGCCGCCGTCGCGCTCATCGTCGTCGCCGGGGCCGCCGCCATGGTCGACTCTGCCCTCACCGCGGTCTCGCCGGCCCGCGCGGCCGAGCTCGCCGAGCAGCGCCGCCGCGGGGCCGAGTCGCTCGTGAAGGTCGTCGACGACCTGCCCGCGCACCTCAACCTGCTCATCCTGCTGCGCCTCGCCTGCGAGGCCGCCGCGATCTCGATCGTCGCGGTCCTGGCGTTCCACACCTGGGACGACTCGTGGACCGCGGTCGTGCTCTCCGCCGCGGTCATGACCGTCGTCTCGTTCGTCGTCATCGGCGTCAACCCGCGCACGCTCGGCCGCCAGCACGCCTACCCGGTCGCGCTCGCCGTCGCCGGCCCGGTCGCGATGCTCGGCACCGCGCTCGGGCCGCTCGCGAAGGTCCTCATCCTCATCGGCAACGCCCTCACGCCCGGCAAGGGCTTCCGCGAGGGCCCGTTCGCGACCTCGGAGATCGAGATCCGCGAGATGGTCGACGCCGCCGAGGCCCAGGGCACTGTCGACCACGACGAGCGCGACATGATCGCCTCCGTGTTCGCCTTGGGCGACACCGTGGTCCGCGAGGTCATGGTCCCGCGCACCGCGATGGTGTGGGTCGGAGCCGACACGCCCGCCGACGAGGCCAAGCACGTCGCGCTCCGCTCCGGGTTCTCGCGCATCCCGGTGGTCGGCGAGGACCTCGACGACCTCCGCGGCGTCGTCTACCTCAAGGACCTGGTGCGCCTCGAGGACGGCGCGAACCCGACCGTGGGCGAGGTCATGCGCGCCGTCTCGATCGTTCCCGACTCCAAGCCCGTGGACGACCTGCTGCGCGAGATGCAGACCGCGCGCATCCACATCGCCGGGGTCGTCGACGAGTACGGCGGCACCGCCGGGCTCGTCACCATCGAGGACATCCTGGAGGAGATCGTCGGCGAGATCACCGACGAGTACGACCAGGAGCTCCCGCCCGTCGCCTGGCTCGACGACCGCACCGCGCGCGTCACCGCCCGGCTCGGCGTCGAGGACCTCGCCGAGCTCTTCGCCGTCGACCTGCCCGAGGTCGACGTGGACACCGTCGCGGGCCTCCTGGCCGCCGAGCTCGGGAAGGTCCCGCTCGCCGGGGACCGGGCCCGCCTCGCGGGCCTCGAACTCACCGCCGAGGGCACCGTGGGCCGGCGCAACCGCATCGAGACGGTCCGCGTCGCGCGGCTGCCCGAAGCCGACGACGAGACGCCCGAAGCCGCGACCGCCACTGACGAAAGGCACGAACTCAATGTCTGACCTGGACCTCAACGACCTCGACGCCGAGGACGCGAAACTCCTCACGCTGGCCCGCGGGGCCGCGGGGCGCGTCTCCCAGACCACCGGCGCGGCCGTGCGCGACGGCATCGGCCGCACCTACGCCTCGGCGGCGGTCGACCTGCCGTCCCTGCGGCTGACCGCGCTCCAGGCGGCGGTCGCGCAGGCATTCGCGGCGGGCGCGGAGGTGCTGGAAGCGGCCGTGGTCTTCGGTGCGGAGTCGGACGACGAGGGCCTCCGGGCCGCCCGCGACATCAGCAGCGACGTGGCCGCGTACTCGGTCATCCGGAAAGAGGTGAACCGTCTTGCCTAGCAACGAGTTCCGCGCCGGCTTCGCCTGCTTCGTGGGCCGCCCGAACGCCGGGAAGTCCACGCTCACGAACGCGATCATGGGCCAGAAGATCGCGATCACCTCGAACCGGCCGCAGACCACGCGCCACGTCGTGCGCGCGATCCTGCACCGCCCGGACTCCCAGCTCATCCTCGTCGACACGCCCGGCCTCCACCGGCCGCGCACGCTCCTCGGCGAGCGCCTGAACGACCTGGTGCGCCAGACCTGGTCCGAGGTCGACGTCATCGGCCTGTGCCTGCCGGCGAACGAGAAGCCCGGCCCCGGCGACAAGTTCATCTCCGGCGAGATCGCCAAGCTCGGCGCCAAGGTCGTCGCGGTCGTCACCAAGATCGACCTCGTCTCCAAGGACGCCCTGGTCCGCCACCTCACGAACGTCGCGGCCCTCGGCGAGTTCGCCGACATCGTGCCCGTCTCGGCCAAGACCGGCGAGAACCTCGAGGAGCTCGTCGGCGTCCTCTCGGGCCACCTGCCCGAGTCCCCGCAGCTCTACCCGGACGGCATGATCTCCGAGGAGCCCGAGCGGGTCATGATGGCCGAGCTCATCCGCGAGGCCGCCCTCGAAGGCGTCCGCGACGAGCTGCCCCACTCCCTCGCCGTCGTCATCGAGGACGTCGAGGACGAGGAGTCCGAAGGCGGCCCCCGCAAGAAGATCTGGGCCGAGATCTACGTCGAGCGCTCCTCCCAGAAGGGCATCGTCATCGGCAAGGGCGGCGAGCGCCTCAAGCGGGTCGGCACGAAGGCCCGCAAGGGCATCGCCCAGCTCATCGGCGGTCGCGTCTACCTCGACCTCCACGTCCGCGTCGCCAAGGACTGGCAGAAGGACCCCAAGATGCTCGAACGCCTCGGCTTCTAGCCGCGCGGCCGTTCCGACCGCAGGTAAACGTAGGGTGACCCCACTCACCGAACCCGCTGTGGCAGGTGGTTTCCGGGATGATGTACTCTTTACATACCGACGCGGGATAGAGCAGCTCGGTAGCTCGCCAGGCTCATAACCTGGAGGTCGGTGGTTCAAATCCGCCTCCCGCTACCAACGGCCCCAGCCATCAGGCTGGGGCCTTTTTCGTATTTCTGACTCAGGGGCCTGGCGTCAGCACGCAACGAATGTGTCACAAGTCACTATCGTGAATCGGTCGGGACATCGCTTGCCACGCGTCTGCCCGTCCACCTGTGATTACGCCCGGTGATCATGATCAGCGCCGACTCGTGACGATCTGGGGACTCGGAGTGAGTTCGGCCTTCATGTCTCATTTGGCCTCTTCGGTCGAATAGTTCACTCTTGACAGTCCAGTGTGGGTGCCGATACGGTGACGCCCGGTCGAGCCCGCTTCCGTGGTCGCCTCGACACCCCGGTACCCCAACTGAAT
Organism: Glycomyces terrestris; assembly: GCF_003933745.1. Lineage (GTDB taxonomy): Bacteria > Actinomycetota > Actinomycetes > Mycobacteriales > Micromonosporaceae > Glycomyces > Glycomyces terrestris. The sequence continues at coordinate 29,357 of NZ_RSEB01000002.1, forward strand.
GCGGACCCCCCACATGCCGAATACCCTGCGACTCCCCGATCTCAGGTTCTCCCCTCGGAAGACCTCGACGAGCCTGTCCCGCTCGATCGTGCTCGCCGCGACCGCCGCGCTCGCCGCTTCCCTGCTCATCGCCGAGTCCGCCCCCGCGGAGACCACCGCCGACGGAACGGATTGCACGATCCTCGACGATCCGGAGTTCGTCGTCGACTCCGAAGCGGTCGCCCTCGAACTCGCCGAGGACTGCGGACGGCCGACGGAGGTCGACGCACTGCGAAACGAGACGACCAGATTCACCGCGCAGGTCGACGGCACGATCACGGCCGAGATGTACGCGACTCCGCAGTGGACCACCGACTCGGAGGGGAGCTGGGTCGCGATCGACCCCACGCTCGCGCCCGACGTGAACGGCCTGATCCAGGCCGCCCAGGTGCCGGGGACCTTCTCGGTCTCCTCCGGGGGAAGCGCACAGCCCCTGGCGACCATGACCACCGAAGCCGGGCAGACGTTCGAACTCCGGTGGCCCGAGGCCCTTCCCGAACCGGTGCTCGACGGGGCGACCGCACGGTACGAGGAGGTCTTCGCCGGCGTCGACCTGATCGTGGAGGCTGCCGCGGCCGGCTTCGCGTACCGCCTCGAAGTCGAGGACGCGGAGGCGGCCGCGAATCCCGAACTCGCTCAGATCGAGGTCGAACTCGACGGCACGCTGGAGGTCTCCCAGGACGCCGAGAGCGGCGCGCTCACCGCGACCGATCCGTCGACCGGCGAAGCGGTCCTGACCGCGTCGAACGCCCTCATGTGGGACTCGTCCGCCCCGCAGTCCGCCGACATCCCCGCGGCGGGTCCGACCCAGTTCTTCGCCGAGGCGCTCGCCGAGGCCGAGATCGGCTCCGACAGCGACCCCGGCGACCCCGGCCGGGTCGAGCACATGGCGGTGGAGCTCGACGGCGGCACACTGGCGATCACGCCGGACGCGGACCTGCTCACCGACCCCGAGACCGTGTACCCGGTCGTGATCGACCCGTCGTTCGAGTCCCCGATCTGGGCATGGGCCACCGTCGGCAGCGGCCAGTACGCGGACACGACGTGGTGGGACGACGCCGCCTGGCCGCGTTCCGGCGGCCTGCGGATGGGCTTCAACGGCTGGGCGGCTCCCGGCGAAGAGGGCTACGGGGTCTGGCGGTCGATGATCCGCTTCAACATCGGACAGCTTCAGAACGCCACCGTCAGCTCCGCATCCATGTCGCTCGAGCTGTTCCACACCGGCGGCTGCAATTCCTACCCGCTCGAACTGTGGCAGACCAACGCCGTGACCAAGGGCGTCACCCCGACCTCCTGGAACTCGACCTCCGGCAACTGGCTCCACGGCGCCCCGCTGGACACTCGGACCGTCGCCAGCGCCAACGCCTCCGGCGGCTGCCCCGTCGTGAACCCGGCCCGCATCGTCACCTTCGCCTCAGACGCGCTGACGCACCACGTGAACCGGCATGCGAACGAGCCGTACCAGTCGATCACCTTCGGGCTCAGGGCGACCGACGAGACGAACCGCGAGCAGTGGTTCCGCGCGAACGTCGCGACCGCACACCTGACCGTGTCGTACCAGCCGGCCGTCGCGGTCCCCTCCGACCTCAAGGTCGACGGCACCGGCTGCCTCGCTCCCGAGGCCGCGCGCGTCTCCGGCACGCTTCCCACGCTGTCGGCGATCCCGAACTCCAGCGACGACGCCGGACGCTTGAGCTTCTGGATCCAGGACGCCGCCGGCAACGCGGTGGCCCAGCACGACAGCCCCGGCGCCGTCCCCTCCGGCGAGGCCTACTCCTGGCAGGCGACGACGCCGCTCGCCAACGGCGAGTACCAGTTCCGGGCCCGGACCAGTTCCGGCGACGGCGTGACCGCCCGCTACACGACTTGGTGCACGTTCGAAGTCGACTCGACGCTCGACCTCGTCGAAGAGGTCTCCACGGACACGTTGACCTGCCCGTACGACACCACCGGCCTTGATCCCGCGGCGGACACGCTCACGGCCCCGAGCGAGGGCGGCGCGCTCCTGCTCGCCGAAGCATGCGGCCTCGGCGTCGTCGTGACCGGCCTCCAGGACTACGACACGCAGATCGTGGCGAACCCGGGGGGCACGCTGACCGCGCAGGTCGAGACCGTCCCCGCGTGGGCGCCGGACGCCGCCGGCACGTGGACCGAGATCGACACCGGTTTCGTCCAGGACGCCTCGGGGACGATCACCACCTCCGCCGCCGTCTCCGACATCACCGTCTCCCCGGGCGGCGACGGCCCGTTCGTGACCGCGACCTCTCCCGAGGGCGAATCCCTCTCGCTCACGTGGCCGAACCCGCTGCCCGCGCCGGTCGTCGAGGGCGACACCGTGACCTACGAAGGCGTCCTCACCGACGTCGACCTCCAGGTCAGCTCCAGTGCGGACGGGTTCACGTACGCCTTCATCGTGCACACCCCCGAAGCGGCCGCGAACCCGGAGCTCGCCGCGATCGATCTCGGCATCAGCGCCTCCGGCCTGACCGTCGGCCCCGGTGAGGAGGGCGGGATCGCCGCCACCGACGCCGCCGGCGAGGTCGTCTTCGCCGCGCCCGCCGCCTACATGTGGGACGCCTCGGTCGTGCCCGATCCCGCCGCGGCGGCCGCCGAGGCGCAGGCCTTCGCCGCCGCCGAGGACGAAGAGCTGCCGACCGACCTGCTCGGCGAGGACGATGTCATGCCGGGCCAGTACGCCCCGGTCGACGTGGCGATCGACGGCGGGACCCTGACCGTCACCCCGGACGCGGAACTGCTCGCGAACGAGGACGTCCAGTACCCGCTCACGATCGACCCGCCGTTCGTCGGCAAGCGCCAGGCATGGGCGAACCTCCTCGAGAGCAACCGCTCCGCCTCCTGGACCAACGACGACGACTGGCCCCGCAAGGGCGGCATGCGGGTCGGCCTGAACACCTGGCAGAACTGCGCGCCCGACGCCTGCGGCCTGTGGCGCTCCGCAGTGCGCTTCGACATCGGCGCCCTCGACGGCAAGGACATCCTGACCGCGAAGGTCGCGATGACGCAGACGCACACCGGCAGCTGCGGCTCGACGAGCATGGAGCTGTGGGAACTCGACCGGAAGATCTCCAACGGCGCCACCTGGAACTCCGTCACCGGCTCCCCGGACGAGCACCTCCAGACGAAGTCCGTGGCGTCGTCCAACTCGTCGGGATGCTCCACGAAGCATCCCGACCGCGACGTGAACTTCGACGGCGGTGACATCAAGACCGAGCTGAGGGAGAACGTCGCCGCCGGCCGGGACTGGATGTCGTTCGTGGTGCGCGCCTCTGATGAGGACGATCCGTACTCCTGGCGCCGCATCGACATCAAATCGGTCGAACTCCAGGTGACCTACAACCGGCCTGCGAAGCCCCCCACCAACATGCGGACGAACCCGCATGTCGACGGCGGCACCTGCGCGTCGAGCTACGCCACCGCCCCGTGGACCGCCGAGGTCCAGACGCGGTTCTCGGGGTACCCCCAGGACCCCGACGGGAAGACCGGCGCCAAGATCGAGGTCCAGCGGAGCGGCTCGACCAAGAACATCCTGACCTGGTCGACCACTCGGAACAAGGCGAGCAACTCGATCCAGAACTGGACGGTGCCCGTCGACAAGGCGCTCACCAGCGGCGACTACCGCTGGAGGATGGGCTCCCTCGACGACTACGCGAGCGGCACCGACGCCTGGGCCACCACCTGGTGCCATTTCCGCGTCGACGCGACCCCGCCGACCGCGCCGAAGGTGGAGATCCTGAGTCCGGCCGACCCCAAGGCCGGGGACACCGTCCAGTTCCAGGTGTCCTCGACCGACGCGCACTCCGGCGTCGCCTCGTTCCGGTACTCGGTGAACGACGGGCGCATGAGCGATCCCGTCGCGGCCGCCGACGGCAAGGCGACCTTCTCCTTCGTCGCACCGACCGCCGGCGGGCCGGTCAAACTCGAGGTCTGGGCCTACGACAAGGCCGGCGGCAGCCGACTGACCACGACCGACTTCTACGCTCCCCGGAACGTCGTGACGACGCCCGCCGCGGCGTGGCGACTCGACGGCGACGGCTTCGACGACGTCGGCGACGTCGTCAAGGTCGGCGAGGTCCAGACCAGCCTCGACCTCAACCTCGGCCGCACCTCCGGGTGGACCGAGTCCGGCGCTGAGACCCCTCCGGGCGAGGCGATGAAGTTCGGCGGCTCCGACTGCGTCTCGACGCTCGGTCCCGCGGTGAACACCAGCACCAGCTACACGGTCGCCGCCTGGGTCCGCACCGACACGAACGACGAGAACATCCGCACGGTCCTGTCCCAGTCGGGCGAGCGGCAGACCGGGTTCGCGCTCCGCTACCGCGGCGCCTCGGACCAGTGGGACTTCATGCTCAACCCGACCGACGACACCGACACCAGCGCCGTCGTTCGGGCCTCCTCCACCACCGTTCCGGCCGTGGGGGACTGGACGCACCTGGCGGTGTCGGTCGACCCGGGGTCCAAGGCGATCCACCTGTGGGTCAACGGCGTCCTGGAGACGACGAGGAACTTCAGCCACGAGGCCTGGAACTCCGTTGGTCCCGTGAACATCGGTTGCAGCGCCCGCAACGACACCCGAGCGCAGCACTCCTACTTCATCGGCGCGATCCAGCACGTCGGCATCTGGAACGGCCTGCTCACCACGGGCCAGATCCAGGCCGTCATGGCGGGCGGACTGCCCGCGGGCCTCGCCGGCGAGTGGATGCTCCGCGGCGACGCCGACGACACCTCAGGGCAGGCGAACGACATGGTCCTCCCGGCCGGCGGCGCCGCGTGGGTCGACGACCAGTGGGGGCGCGGCGAATCCGCCGTCCGGCTCGACGGCACGTCCTGCCTCACCGCCGGCGTCCTGTCGCAGAACCGCTCCGACGCCTCGTTCTCGGTGTCGGCCTGGGCCAAGGTCGACGCGGTGACCGGAGCCGAGCAGACGATCCTGTCCGAAGGCGACGAGCTCGCCAGCAAGTTCAAGCTGATGCTCGACTCCAGCGGCACCTGGTCCTTCTCGGTCACGCTGCCCAACTCGCAGGGCGGGGCCACCTGGAACGGCGTCAGCAGCACGAGCCCCGCGGTGGCGGGACGGTGGGTGCACCTCTCCGGCGTCTACGACGAGGAGGCCGGCCAGGTGCGGCTGTACGTCGACGGCGTCCTCGCCGGCACCAAGTCGCTCTCCAGCGGCACCCCGGACCCGGGGTACGGGAAGGTCAACATCGGCTGCCGCGCACTCCAGTCCGGGGCCCCGGGAGGCGGCCTGTTCAAGGGCACCATCTCCACGGTCCGGCTGTGGCGCGGCGCGCTGACGACCGCCGAGGCCGCCGCCGAGTACGGCGGCAACCCCGCCGCCGACCTGCTCGGGCACTGGACGCTGAACTCGCGGAGGCTCACCGACAGCGAGGGCGCGAACCACCTGACGATCCACGGCGACACGAAGTGGGGCTTCAACCGGGCGAATCTGGCGAACTCCGCACTGGAGTTCAACCGCGCCGGGTGGGCCACGACCCCCGACGCCGTCGTGCGCACCGACCAGTCGTTCTCCATCGCGGCGTGGGTCAAGGTCGACGCCAATCCGACGAACGGCACCCACTCCACGATCCTCTCCCAAGGCGGTGTCAACCGGGTCGGCTTCAACCTGAACTACACCGTCGACGCCGCCGGCGGCCACTTCCTCTTCGCGATGCCCTCGGCCGACACCGCCGCGGACGTCACGTGGAGTGCGTTCACCACCAAGCAGACGTACGCGCTCGGCGAGTGGTACTACGTGGCGGTCGTCGTCGACATCCCCGGCGGCACGATCCGCATGTTCGTCAACGGCTCCGAGGTCGCCAGCCTCCAGAACCCGACGGGCACGGTCGCCCCGCCCGCGAACCCCTGGAACGCCGAAGGGCCGCTGTACGTCGGCGTCCACGGACGCGAGCTCGGGCTCGTGCAGCACCTGGACGGCGCGGTCGACCAGATCCAGGTCTGGCAGTCCACCGTCGACCCCTACCAGTTCAGCAAGGTCTACCGGCCTCTCTGATCCGTCCACCACCCCTTCGCGACAACGGATGTGACCAGCTACATGAGCACTGTTCCCGATGGACTGCTCCGCGCCCACCGGCGCGTGAGCCTGCGGACGGCACTGCGGCGCGCGGCGGATCTCGGCGTCGCGGGACTCCTGGGGGCCGCGCTGATCACCGCGGCCCCGCTGCCGGCGTCGGCGCAGGAGCCGCCGGAGATCGCCCTCGACGAGCCGGTGCCCGCCACCGACGTCCCGCTCGGCGGCGCCGAATGGACCGACCCCTCGGCCGACCAGGTCTGGACCCCGCCGGCGGCCGTCGAATCGGTGGCCGAGCACGTCGAGGTCGCCGTCGTCGACGAAGGACCCGCGCAGTCCACCGAGGCCGCCGTCCTCGACGACGCCACCGCCGCCGCGCTCGGCGTCAACGGCGTCGTCATCGAGGTCGACCTCGCCGCCGACGGATCGCACGGCTCGATCGCCGTGGACTACGGCGCCGTGACCGACGCCTTCGGCGCGGAGTGGACGCAGCGCCTCGACGCCTTCGTCCTCCCGACCTGCGCGCTCGAGGACTCCTCCGCGGACTGCGGGGGCGCGATCGACCTCCAGTCCGAGCACGACGCCGCCGCCGACGTGCTCCTCGTCGACCTCGAGTCGGACGGCATGCAGGCCGCCGCGGACGCCGCCGGGACCGAGCCCGTCCTCCTCGCGGTCGCCGCCACCGCGGACAGCGACTCGGGCGACTACTCGGCGACGAAGCTCAACCCGCTCGGCACCTGGGAGGCCGGCTCCAACACCGGCGCCTTCACCTACAGCATCCCGATCACCGTGCCCCCGGCCGAGGGACCGGTCCCCGAACTCGCCCTGTCCTACTCCTCAGCGGTCCACGACGGCCGCACCTCCGGCAAGAACAACCAGGCGTCCTGGGTCGGCGACGGCTGGTCCTACGAACCCGGGTTCATCGAGCGCACCTACACCGCATGCTCGGACGACCGCGACGACGACTCCAACAACGGCGAAGACGACTTCACCGCCGACCAGTGCTGGGAAGGCGAGTCCGACCACATCACCGTCTCGCTCAGCGGCACCACCGCCACGCTGCTGAAAGACGACGACTCCGGCAAGTGGTACGCCGAGAACGGCGCCGCCTGGAAGATCGAGCACCTCGGCACCGCCGCGAGCGCCGGCACCGCCACCACCGAGCGCTGGCGCATCACCACCGAGGACGGCACCGTCCACGAGTTCGGCGCCGTCGCCGGCTCGCGCCTGACCGTGCCCGTCTTCGGCAACCACTCCGGCGAACCCTGCCGCGCCACCGAGTTCAAGGACTCCTCCTGCAAGCAGGCCTACCGCTGGATGCTCGACACCGCCGTCGACACCCTCGGCAACAAGACCCGGTACAACTACACCACCAAGACCGGGCACTACGGCGCCGGCGGCGACGAGGACGAACGGACCTCCTACACCCGCGAGGCCTACCTCGAGAGCATCGAATACGGCCTGCGGGTCGACGAACCCGGCACCGCCGCCACCGCCCGGATCAACTTCGCCCTCGCCGACCGCTGCGAAGGCGACTGCTACGACGCCGACGGCAAACCGATCGAGACCGCCTGGCCCGAGGTCCCCTGGGACCTCCACTGCGCCGAGGCCCCGTGCTCCACCCAGTTCTCCCCGGTCTTCTTCGAGACCCGGTACCTCGACACCATCACCACCCAGGTCCGCGAAGGCTCCTCCTGGCGTGACGTCGACCAGTGGAACCTCGACTACGACTTCAAGACCTACGGATCCGAGAACCAGGTCGTCCTGTGGCTCAAGTCGATCCAGCAGACGGCCAAGACCGGCGACGACCTCTCCCTGCCCAAGATCGAGTTCGGCGGCTACGCCCTGCCGAACCGCGTCGAGGCCGCCGACCGCATCCAGCTCTGGCGCTGGCGCATGTCCTCCATCAAGACCGAGACCGGCTCGGTCATCAGCATCGGCTACTCCGCGCCGGAGTGCGAGACGCTCCCTTCGAAGGCGTCCAACACCGAGCGGTGCTACCCGACCCTCTCGAAGCCGCGCGGGCAGAGCGTCACCGTCGAGGACTGGTTCCACAAGTACGTCGTGCTGGAGGTCGGCCAGAGCGACCCGACCGCGTTCTCGCCCTCGGTGACGACCTACTACGACTACTCGACGGACGGCAGCGACACCGACGTCCTCTGGGCCTGGGACGACTCCGCCCACACCCGCAAGTCCGAGCGCACCTACAGCCAGTGGCGCGGATACGCGCAGGTCACCACCCGAGTCGGAGATCCGTCCGAAGGACCGCAGCAGGTCACCCGCACGCGCTACTACCGCGGCATGGACGGCCAGCCGCTCTCCGGCGGCGGCGAACGCTCGGCGACGGTCACCGATGCGGAAGGCAACGCCGTCACCGACCACGAGGCCTTGGCGGGCAACGTCTTCGAGACCCTGACCTACAACGGCGACCAGATCGTCGAAGGGGCGACGACCCGCTACTGGACCTCCAAGCGGGCCTCGCAGTCCCACGACGGCGGCGCGTACGAGGCATGGCTCACCGCGCCCTCCAGAGAGGACTCGCGGCGGTGGCTCGCCGGGGACACCTGGCAGCGCAGCCGGCTGTCCACCGAGTACGACGCGCTCGGCCGCCCGGAAGCCGTGACCGACCACGGCGACCTCGCCGCCACCGGCGACGAGAAGTGCACCCGCACCTGGTACGTCGACTCGGCGACCGCGAACCTCTACTCCCTCGTCAGCCGAAACGAGGTCGTCGACGTCGGATGCGGGACGACCCCGTCCAGGCCCGCGGACGTGCTCAGCGAGACCCGCTTCTACTTCGACGGCCACACTGGGATCGGCGACGAGCCCGTCGACGGCCTGCTCACCCGCGTCGACGAGCTCGCCTCGTGGCCCGCCGGCGGCTCCGCGACCTACAAGACCGTCGAGACCACCGGCTACGACGCGCTCGGCCGCGTCACCTCCGTGAAGGACGGCCTCAACCGGATCACGACCACCGCGTTCACCCCCACGGGCGCCGGACCGGTCACCAAGACCGTCACCACCGACCCGGCGGGCTTCGCCGAGACGGTCACGCTCGACCCCGCCTGGGGACACGCCACCAAGATCGTCGACGCCAACAACCGCGCCACCGAGATCGCCTACGACGCCTTCGGGCGCACCGTCGCGGTGTGGCTGCCCGGCCGGACCCGCGGCACCGAGTCGGCCTCGATGACCTTCGCCTACAACGTGCGCAGCGACGGCCCCTCCACGATCACCACCAAGGAGCTCAACGCCGCCGGCGGCTACATCACCTCGATCGAGCTCTACGACGCGATGCTGCGACTCCGCGAGACGCAGGCCGCCTCGATCAACGGCGGCCGCACCATCACCGAGCAGTACTACGACTCGCAGGGCCGCGTCTACGAGGAGCGGGGGCCGAACTACAACAGCGCGCCGCCCTCCACGACCATCGCGACCGTCGCCCGCACCGACTCCCCGAACCGCGTCGAGTACCGCTTCGACGCCGCCGGCCGCATCACCGACACGATCCAGTTCGACCGCGATGAAGAGCTGTGGCGCACCACGACCTCCTACGGCGGCTCCACCGACGGCTTCCAGACCCTGACCGTCCCGCCCGACGGCGCCGCCGCCGAGGCCACGATCGAGAACGCCCTCGACCAGGTCACCGAGATCCGCACCTACGACTCGAACCAGCCCACCGGCGACTGGGACCCGCTCACCTACACCTACACCCCGCTCGGCGAGGTCGCGACCATGACCGACGCGGCCGGGAACCTGTGGGAGTGGAAGTACGACCTCCAAGGGCGCCAGGTCTCCTCGACCGACCCCGACGCGGGAACCACCACCACCGTCTACGACGGCGCCGGCCAGACCATGTCCACGACCGACGCGCGCGGGAAGACCCTCCAGTTCAAGTACGACTTGATCGGGCGCGTCATCGAGCGCCGCGACGGCGCCGGCACGCTGCTCGCCTCCTGGACCTATGACACCGTCCCCGGAGGCAAGGGCCTGCCGGCGAGCACCACCCGCTGGGTCGGCGGCAATGCGTACGTCGAAGAGATCGAGATGTACGACGCGGCCGGCCGCGCCCAGATCGTCACCACGACGATCCCGGAATCGGAGGGCGCGCTGGCCGGCTGGTACACGGTCAGCCAGACGTTCTTCGACAATGGCCAGATGGCGACGCGCGGGTACTCCGAGACCGGCTCGATGGGCGAGCAGATCCTCACCTTCGGCTACGACTCGCTCGGCAACCCCACCCACATCCTCACGTCCATCGGCGACTACAACCACGTCATCGTCGACGCCGCCACCTACACGCCCTTCGGCGAGATCTCCTCGCGCCGCCTCAACTCCGAGGACGCGAAGTACGCGTACCAGAACTTCCAGTACGACGAGACCACCCGGCGCCTGACCCGGTTCACGTTCAGTCACGAGACCACGAATCCCCATGTGGCCGACGTGAACTACGCCTACGACGACGCCGGGAACGTGCAGTCGGTCGTCGACAAGCCCGTCGGCAACGGGTCCCGCTGGGAGACCCAGTGCTTCAACTACGACGCGCAGCAGCGGCTGACCGAGGCCTGGTCCCAGGGCGGCGACACCGCCTGCTCAGCGACGAGCGCCTCCGCCACGGTCGGCGGCCCGGCCCCGTACCGGAACACGTACTCCTACGACGACGCCGGGAACCGCACCGGCGACCATCTGAGCGTCACCGGCCAGGCGGACACCGCGCGCACCTTCACGTACGCCGAGCCCGGCGAGGCGCGCCCGCATGCGCCGGTCGAGGTCGACTACGCCAACGGCGACCGCGCGATCTTCGGTTACGACGCGGCCGGCAACACCACCAGCCGCGACGTCGGCGGCGACGTGCAGACCTTCGAATGGGACGCCGAAGGCAACAACACCGTCGTCAACACCGGGGACGCCCAGACCCGCATGGTCTACGACCCGGACGGCGAGCGCCTCATCAGGGACGACGGCGACACCGTCACCCTCTTCATCGCGGACACCGAGGTCGTCTGGAACCGCGACGCCGAGACGCTCGACACCACCCGCTACTTCCAGCACGCCGGGCACACCGTGGCGGTCGCCAACGGCGACTCCCTCGGCAACTGGCGCTTCACCGGCGTCAGCCCGCAAGGCACCGCGACCCACTCGGTCAACGCGGTCTCCGAGTCGTTCGTGACCGTCCGCTACTTCGACCCGTACGGCATCAACCGCGGCGACCGCACCGGCCAGTGGTTCGGCCAGCAGGGATGGGTCGGCGGCGTCGAGGACCCCGAGAGCGGGCTCCTCGAACTCGGCGCCAGATCTTACGACGCCCTGTTCGGGCGGTTCATGTCGATCGACCCCGTCATCGACGTCACCGACGAGCAGCAGATCAACGGCTACGCGTACGCCAACCACAACCCGGTGACCTTCGCCGACCCCACCGGCCTCTTCCTCGGCGGCCTGGTGGACAAGGCCAAGGACGCGGTCGACTCGGTCGCCAACACCGTCTCCGACGTCGCCGGCAGCGCCGCCGACTGGGTCGTCGACAACGCCGGCACGATCTCCACGGTCGCAGGCGTCGTCGCCACCGTCGCCGCCTTCGTCCCCGGAGGCCAGGTCGTCGCCCTCGCCGCCAGCGCCGTGGCCATCGGCGCAGGAGCGATCGAAACCAGCCAGGCCTGCGCCGCGGGCGAGACCGTGGACTGCGCCATGGGCGTGGCGGGCATGCTCCCCGGCCCCCTCGGCACCGCAGCCGACGTCGCCGCCACCGCCTACACCTGCACCACAGGAACGGCGACCGACTGCATCACCGAGTTCATCCCGGGAGGAAGAAGGGGTCCCGACGCAACCGACGGCGGCACGAGCCCCAGTTCCGATGCCACCGATGACTCGGGAGCGAGTTCGTGCAAGTCGTTCGTACCCGGAACTGAAGTCCTCCTTGCTGACGGCACCCGGGTTCTGATCGAGAACATCCGGCAGGGAGACCGCGTCCAGGCAGTGGATGCGGTCACCGGCCAGGTCGCGACAGGAGAAGTCCTAGTCGCACACCGGACTCCAAGCCAAGAGCGTGGTCTTATCGAGATAGCAATCGACACAGACCTCGATGGCACGGGCGACACGGTGGTCGTCTCCACGGTCGGGCATCCGTTCTGGGTCGCAGACGACAACGTGGAATCGGAATCCGCCGTCGACGCGACATGGAACGAGATCCCCGCGGACTGGCGGCCCGCGCGTTCACTCGAAGCGGGAAGCTGGATCTCGACCGGTGCCGGGACCTGGGTCCAGGTGACAGCCGTTCTGGAACGACAGACCGTGACCGAAACCTACAATCTGACGGTCAAGGGGCTTCATACCTACCTGGTGGCTGCTGGCGATGCCTCAATCCTCGCGCACAATCAGAACGGACATCTGGATGCTTGTACGGCCGTTGCGGATAGTGCCAATCTTCCAGACGTCGGCCTGGTCGAGGGGCCTGCTCCGGCCCAGGCATATGCAATGCTCGACTTGATCAATGCTCGTCCCGACGGATTGGGCAAAGTGCCAGGTTACAATGGCAACGTGAACTGGGGCAACGGAGGCGGACTTCTGCCCACTGATCAGCGGTATCGCGAATGGGACGTGTATCCCACCGGTTCGGTGAACTGTCCGCAATGCGGGGGGACCGTTCGAGGAGATGAGCGAGTGATCACGACTCGGGACACCACGAACAATGATGCCTACTACTCGCCGGATCATTACCATACTTTCTATTATCTGCACGGAGGGTCGAAGCCTGTCTGATGGGGGAGAAACTTCAGCTTCCCGGAGCTTATCGCGGAAGCATACCCGTCCTTCTCGCCATCGAAGAGTCGAATCTTCTGCGTGAGAGCGGCGATCGCGAGCGTGAATTCTTCATTGAAATCGACGGAAGCAAGATTGCAGGGCCCGTCGATATATTCACCATGCTGGGGAGGAAGGTCCATCTCCATCCATATCTCGGTCGAAATTGGGATGCACTCGCTGAGGCACTGGTAACCGTCGGTGAGGCGCTCGAGGCGGATAGAGTAGTCCTGATCATCCGCCATGCGGAACTACTTGCGACCAAGAGCTGGCTGCCCACCTTCGTAAGGGTGATGTGCCATGCGAGTGAATCCGCCGGAGCGTGGTGCAACGACGAGGGCGAGCCGTATGACGGACATCGCTTCGCCCTGCGAGTGCTACTGGTACTCAAAGACGGCTCATTCGACCGCTTCCGGGAATCGATCATGTCTAATTCCGACAGCTTGAGGGATTACTACGGAGTCGCGCTACGGGTCGTCGCTCACGGTTCTGCGACGGGCTTCCGGGCGCTTACTGTCGACCCCGAAAACCGAGGCTATTTCTAGGTGATCACCTGGTGGTAGGATCCGCGGTCGAACCTGCGAGGGCGCTTCCGTCGCAGGCTCTCAGCGAATAGTCGTAACGAAGGGCGACCACGATGCAGCAGTACGCCATGTTGATCGCTCCTTCTGCGAACCGGGTGTATTCGCAGCATGCGGGTCGGATGGTGGCGGCGGAGATCGGGGTGTTCGGGCTCGGGGCGCTCGCGGGGGCCGTGGAGGAGCTCGAGGAGGCCGTCATCGGGGGCGTGCCGTACCTGGTGTTCCGGGCCAAGGCGCTGTCGGGGCGGGATCTGCGGCTGCTGTCGAACGTGTCGTCGCTGTTCGCGCTGTTCGAGGTGCACGGGACGATGCTGGAGCCGATCCCGGTGCAGCGGATGGACCGGTACGACGACGATCTGGTGTCGATCCTCAAGTACGTGGGGAAGACGAACGAGCAGTTCACGAAGCTGCTGCTGAACGTGACCGCGGCGAGCGCGTTCGACGCCGAGCGGATCCTCGGCGGGGGCCTGAAGGTGTTCGACCCGATGTGCGGGCGGGGGACCACGCTGAACCAGGCCGCGATGTACGGCTACGACGGGTTCGGGGTCGAGGTCGACAAGCGGGACTTCGAGGCGTACGGCGCGTTCATCCAGCGCTGGCTGAAGGACAAGCGGCTCAAGCACAAGGCGCTGACGAGCCGGGTGAAGCGGGACGGGCGCGGGGTGGGGCAGCAGACCCGGGTCGAGTTCGCGGCGACCAAGGAGCTGCACCGGGCCGGGGAGACGCAGGTGCTGGAGATCGTCAACGCCGACACGCTGCGCAGCGGCGAGATCTACCGGCGGCGCAGCTTCGACCTGATCGTGACCGACGTGCCCTACGGCGTGCAGCACGCCGCGGTGCGCGACACCAGGGCGCTCTCGCGCCGGCCGACCGAGCTGCTCGAGGCCGCCGTCCCGGTGTGGGCCGAGCTGCTGCGGCCGGGCGGGGCGATGGGGCTGTCGTGGAACACCTACACGACCGACCGGTCCGAGCTGGCCGCGATGCTGGAGGACGCCGGCCTCGAGGTCATGGACGCCGGGCCGTACCTCGACTTCGAGCACCGCGTGGACCACGCGATCAATCGGGACCTGATCGTCGCTCGCCTGCCGCGCTAGCCCCTGGGCGACACGCTGAAGCGAAATCTCCGATTTTTGTAGGGTTCGGCATTCGGCGCGGTGTTACCGCCTGGCTTCTGTCGCTTACGCGCCGGTCCATCATCGACACCGGTCGTGCGGGCCCGACAAAAATCGCGGCACCGGACGGCGATGGTCACGTTCAGTGTTGTTGACTTCACTCAATGTCGCCTCTAGATTCTCTCCCAACGGAACCCACCGACCCGTTAGGAGCGACCGTGAACTGCCGCAAGGACATCGCCACTCTCCCGCACCCGCGACAGGCCGTCAGCTACTCCTGCTACTTCCTGAACGTCCTCACTGGACGCAAGTCCGCCGCCGAGGCCCGCCTGTTCGCCACCCAGGAGGGCTGGGCCGCCTTCGTCCGAGTCCGCCGCCGCGTGCCCCACCACCTCCGCCAGGTCCGGGTCCGCCGCGCCACCACCCCGACGCCCGGCACCGTCGAAGTCCTCGCCATGGTCGAGAACGGCGCGGCCCACCACGCCATGACCTTCACCTTCACCGCCACCGACCACGGCTGGCGCCTCGTCCACTGCGACCTCATCGACCGCACCGAGCCGAGGCACCGCCGCTAGCCCGGGCGCAGCACGAGGCCGCCGGACCCGAACGGGTCCGGCGGCCTCCTGTGCCGCTAGCGGCGGGTGCAGTTCACGTGGAGGTCCAGGCCGCTGTGCTCGGCCACGTCCTGCCAGGCGAGGTACTTGAAGTTGGTGCTGGACTCGTCGGCGCCTTCGGGGGTGTTGTCGCCGTCCTGGACGACGAGGAGGCCGCCGGGGTAGCCGGGGAGGGAGGCGCTGACGACGTCGGCGCCGTCGCTGTGCTGGGTCGAGTCGACCGCGCCCGACTCGATGCTGAAGCTCCCGAGGTAGGCGTTGGCGCCGCGCAGGTCGTACACCGCGAAGCTGTCGTCGCCCTGGCTGGAGGCGAGGAGGTAGCCCTTGCCGCGGCCGGTGGGGTAGATCGTGAGGCCCTCGATGTCGGTGCGGAGGACGTCGCCGCCGTAGCCGGGGTCCGGGCCGTACGCGCACTCGTCGGTCTCGGGGTCGTACGTGCCGGGGAGGCCGTATTCGACGGCGGTGTCGACGAGCTCGGGCTCGCCGGTGAGGTCGGCGGCGATCTTCCAGATGCCGACGAGCTCCTGGCCGAGGTAGGCGGTGCCGGTGGCCTCGTCGACGACCATGCCCTCGACCTGGGGGTCCTGGCCGGTGTCGTCGCAGGGCTTCCACGAGGAGCCGTCGGGAAGGGTGAAGTCGGCCGGCAGGCGCAGGGTGCGGACCTTCTCCCACGTGACGTGCTCGCCGTCGGCCCGCAGCTTCAGCAGGGCCACTTCGGATTCGGCGTTGCGGCTGACGAGGACGTAAGCGCCGGAGCGGGTCTGGAAGGTCGCGAGGCCGTACGCGGTGTGCTCGCCGTTGACCTCCTCCTGGCTGGAGCTGAAGATCCAGCCGGCGTCGGGGGCCGTGACGTCGACCAGCTCGCCGTCCTCGATCGCGAAGATCCCCAGGTCGTCCATGCCGCGGTCGGAGGCCACCGCGAGGTCGACGCGCTCGCCGTCGAGGCGGAAGTCGGTGACCAGGTCGACGTTGTTGTAGCGGCCGGGGGCGTCGTCCTCGCCGGGGGCCGGGCGGGGCTCGATGTGCTGGACCTCGTCGCCGTCGAGGTCGTAGACGTAGAGTCCGGCCTCCTTGGCCGTGGTGATGACGAGGCTGTCCTCGGGGTCCTCGCGGTCGATCCAGATCGCGGGGTCGTCGGCGTCGGCGTCGTCCTCGTCCCACAGGGCGGGGGTCTCGAGGATCGCGGTGACCCGCTCGACCGGGTCCGCCTGCGCCGCAGGGGCGGCGAGGAGGGCGGTGATCGAGGCGAGCGCGGTGACGGTGAGCAGGCGTGGCGGCACGGGTCCTCCAGGGACGACGGGGAAGCGACCGAGGGGTTCAGCGGTCGGATCGATCCTCGACCCCGCCGGTGAACCCCTCGTGAATCCCGTTCGTCGTGCGCCCCAACCTCAGGCGGTCCTGGTGCGGGTCCGCCACAGCAGCCACACGAAGTACGGCGTGCCGATGAGCGAGCACACCAGCCCCGCCGGGAGCTGCGCCGGGGCGATCACCGTGCGGCCCAAGGTGTCCGCGACGCTCACCAGGAGCACGCCGAGGAGGATCGAGACGGGGAGCACGCGCGCGTGCCGGCTCCCGACCAGGCCGCGCGCCAGGTGCGGGGCCACCAGGCCCACGAAGCCGATCACGCCGACCACCGCGACCGCCGCCGCGGTGAGGACCGCGGCCGCGCCGAGCAGCAGCAGCCGCGTCCGCTCCAGCCGCACGCCGAGCGTTCGCGGCGTGTCGTCGTCGAGCGCGAGGAGGTCGACCTCCTTGCGGTGGGCCGCTATCAGCGGCAGCACGACCACGAGCGCCGCCGCGAGGGGGATGAGCCGGTCGGCGGTGCGCCCGTACGTCGTGCCCGACAGCCAGGTCATCGCCTTCGGCGTGTTCCACGGGTCCGACGCCAGGATGATGAGCGTGATCGCGGCCATGCCGATCGACCAGACGCCGATCCCGATGAGCACCAGGCGGGACGTGTCGAGCCCGCCGCGCCACGCGAGCGCGTACACCAGCGCGAACGCCCCCAGGCCGCCGACGGCCGCCATGCCCGTCACGGCCCACGCGCCCGACTCGGGCGCCCAGGTGATCAGGGCGACCGCGCCGATCCCGGCGCCGGCCGTGACGCCGAGGAGGCCCGGCTCGGCGAGCGGGTTGCGCAGGATCCCCTGCGTCACCGTCCCGGCGCAGGCGAGCGCCGCGCCGGCGAGGATCGCGGCGAGCACGCGCGGGTAGCGCTGCTCGATGATCCACGTGTAGCTCGCCCCGGTCCGGCCCGCGACCCAGTTGACGAGGTCGCCGCCGAGGAGCATCGTGTCGCCCGAGAGCATCCCCGCGAACAGCGCGCCCGCCGACGCGGCGGCGAGGCCGCCGAGGATGAGCAGGAACGCGAGCCGGCTCCGGTTCGCCGCGCCGTGCAGGATCGCCGGCCGGTCCTCCGAGCCCGCGCTCGTCACCGACCGTGCCAGCCACACCATGACGGCCGCGCCGAGCACGGTGGTCGTGACGCCGACCGGGATCTCGATGCTCTTGTCCGCGCCCAGGATCGCGCGCACGCCGAGGTCGGCGCCGACGACGACGAGCGCCCCGCACAGGGCGCTGAACGGGATCAGGGCCCGGTGCGCGAGCAGCACCGGGAGGCGCCGCGCGATCTGGCGCGCGATCACCGGGGCCGCGAGGCCCACGAACCCGATCGGGCCCGCGACCGCGACCGCGCACGAGGCCAGCAGGAGCGAGCAGAAGACCGCCACGGTCCGGGTGCGCCGCACGTGCACGCCGAGGCTCGACGCCGTGTCGTCGCCGAGCCGCAGCAGGTCCAGGCGCGGCGCCCACAGCATCGCGGCGGCGATCGCGAGGAGCACCAGCGGCGCGGCCTGCGACACCGAGTCGAACCCGGCCAGATTGAGACTCCCTGAGCCCCAAGCGAACAGGCCGGTCGTCTCCTCCTGGAACAGCAGGATCAGGAGCGACACGAGCGAGTTCGCGGCCATCGCCGTCGCCGACCCGGCGAGGATGAGCCGCGTCGTCGCCGACTCGCCGCCGCCCGCCGACAGCGCGAGCACCAGGCCCGCGGTCGCGAGCGCGCCCGCGAACGCGACGCCGATGCCCGACAGCAGCGGCAGCGTGATCCCGAAGGCCGCCACCGCGGTCACCGCCAGGTACGCCCCGGCGTTCACCGCGAGCGTGTCGGGGCTCGCGAGCGCGTTGCGCGCCACCGACTGAAGCAGCACGCCGGACGCGCCGAGGGCGACGCCGACCAGGACCGCGCCCGCCAGGCGCGGCAGCCGGGAGCCTTGGAGGACGTGCCACACGCCCTCGTCGGCGCTGCCGGAGACCAGCGCGAGCAGGTCGCCGGCGTCCACCTCGGACGTGCCCTGCGTGAGGTGGAGGGCCGCCAGCGCGACCAGGGCCCCGGCCGTGAGGAGGAAGGCCGCCGCGGCGGGAAGGAGGCGCGGCGGCCTCCGGGCCGGAGCCTCCGGTCGCGCCGGCGAGCTCAGGGCGCTCAACTCGCGTAGACCTCGGCGAAGTAGTCGAGGAGGGCCTCGGACGAGCGGGGGCCGCCGAAGGTCCAGGTGCCGGCCGGGAGCTCGTACACGTCGCCGCTCTGGACGAACGCCAGGTTCTCCCAGATCGCGTTGCCGGCGACGCCCTCGGTGAAGATGTTCGAGCCGTCGGCGTTGTTGTTGATGAACTTCAGCTCGGTGTCGGTGTACTGGGCCATGCCCTCGACGTCGGTGCCGCCCAGGCCCCACATCCCGTCGGTCTCACCGGTCCAGGCGTTCTCGAGGCCCACGGCGGTGCCGAGGGAGCCGACGAGCGAGCCCGCGCCGAAGGGGCGGATGGCGACGGCGTCGCCCTCGATCCAGCCGTCCGCGAACAGGTACGGGACGTCGCCGGTGCCGGCGGCCTCGATGGCGGCCTTCGTGTCGGCGACCTTGGCCTCGAACTCGCTCCACAGCGCGTCGGCCTCGTCGGTGCGGCCCATGAGGGTCGCGATCATGTCGAGGTCGCGCTTCATGCGGGCCACGTTGTCGGTCTCGTTGGAGCCCTCGGTGACCAGGACGGGCACGAACTCCTCGATCGAGGCGATGAGCTCCTCGTCGTCGGTCTCCATGACGACCAGGTCGGCGCCGAGGCCCGCGATCGCGTCGATGGACGGCTCGGAGCGGGTGCCGACGTCGGTGACGGTGTCGTCGAGCGGGACGACGCCGCCGACCCACGTGTTGTACCCGGCGAGGTCGGCGACGCCCACGGGCATGACCCCGAGGCTCGCGACGAGCTCGACCTCGGCCCATTCGAGGGCCACGACGTCCTCGGCCGGCGCGTCGAGTTCCACGGTGCGCCCGAGGAAGTCGGTGACCGAGACGGGGCCTTCGGCCGCGGCGTCGCCGCCGGCGTCCTGGCCGTCCTCGGTGGTGCCGCACGCGGCGGCGGCGAGGACGGCGGCCAGTGCCGCGGGCACGGCGAAGCTCTTGAGGGCGGGAATGCGCATCGGGTTCCTTCTATTCGGTGGTGGTGCCCGCGAGTCTGCGGGTGTGGCGGCCGATGGGGCGGGCCGTGAGGAGGCCGGTCGCCGGGTCGGTGTCGACGCGGATGTCGATGCCGTATGCGGCCGTGAGGTTCTCGGCGGTGAGCACCTCGGCGGGGGTCCCGGCGGCCGTGACGCGGCCGCCGTGGAGGAGCACGGCGCGGTCGGCGACCGCGGCGGCCTGGTCGAGGTCGTGGAGGACGACGCCGACGGCGGTGCCGTGCTCGTCGGCGAGGTCGCGGACCAGGTCGAGGATCTCGACCTGGTAGCGCAGGTCGAGGTGGTTGGTGGGCTCGTCGAGGAGGAGCACGCCGGTGTCCTGGGCGAGGCAGGAGGCGAGCCAGACGCGCTGGCGCTCGCCGCCGGAGAGGGCCTCCATGCCGCGTTCGGCCATGTGCTCGACGCCGCAGATCTCCATGGCGCGCTGGACGAAGCGGGGGCCGTCGGGGTCGCCGTGGCGCCAGCGTCCGCGGTGGGGGTGGCGGCCGTAGCCGACGACGTCGACGACGCGGATGCCGCCGGGGACGGGCCGGGACTGCGACAGCAGCGAGACGCGGCGCGCGAACTCCTTGGGGCTCAGGGCGGCCGCCTGGGTGCCGTCGGGGAAGCCGACGGCGCCGTCCTCGGGCTTGTGCAGCCGCGCGAGGGAGCGCAGGAGGGTGGACTTGCCGGACCCGTTGGGGCCCAGGAGGGCCGTCACCTGGCCGCCGCGGAGGTCGATGTCGGCGTCGTGGACGACGGTGTCGCCGAAGTAGGCGAGTCGGAGGGCGCGGCCGCTCAGGCCTGCGTCATCTGGCATGTAGGTAAGGCTAACCTATGACGATCTCGATTGCATCTCGCCAGGTCACAGAGTGGGAACACTCGGCGAGCGCCCATTCCGGACTGGTTCGCGGCAATGAGTCCCGTTCGCGCCCAGATGCGCTCTCATCCGGTGAGGACACGCACACCACGCGTACGGGTGAATACCGGCGGGTCGCTCTTTACTCGGACGTGCCGCGTGGGGTCGACTGGTCCTTGGCAGCGTCGCGCCGATGCACCCCGTGTCGGCGCGGGACGCCGGAAAGGACGAACATGACACCGGATGCGAAGGTGGGGCCTTCGAGTGTCGCCACCGTCGAGGACGTCTGGACGGTCGAGCGCGTCAAGTCGCTCGGCGTGATGACGAACGTGGAGACGGCCGCGCAGATCCTGGGGATCGGCCGGACGGTCGCGTACCGGCTGGCGAAGGACGGCGACTTCCCCGTCCAGGTCCTGCGGATCGGCCACAGCTACCGGGTGCCGGTGCTGCGGCTGCTGGAGGTGCTCGGCGCCGACGGCGACCGGATCGACTGAGCCGCAGGGGGATTCAGTCGGCGCACTGAGGTGAGTACGACGCGGCGGCGCAACCCACGGGGAGGAAGGTTGCGCCGCCGTCTGCATCCATCATCGCTTGCGAGACTTGTCTTTGTGCTGAAAATGCACGAAAAGTCGGCCGAAGTTCTTGGAGTCCTTGTCGACCCGGTGGTACCGGGCCTTGATCTCCTTCTGGTCCAGGAACCTCAGGACCTTCTTCTTGAGCTGGCCCGAGCCCTTGCCGGGGATGATCTCGACGAGGTCGATCTTCTTCGCGACCGCTTCGTCGATGACGTCCCGCAGGGCCTTCTCGATCAGGTCGCCCTTGTTGAAGATGTCGTGGAGGTCCAGCACCAGTTTCGCCATGACCGGACCCTACGCCTCCGCGGCGGGGGCGCCGGCGGTCTCGGTGCGGTGGATGTCGGGTTCGATGTAGATGAGCTTCGCCTTCGGGACGGCCGCGCGGATGCGCGCCTCGGCGGCGTCGATCTCGGCGGCGACCTGCTCGCCGGTCTCGGTGCGGTCGATGCCGACCTTGGCGGCGACGAGGAGCTCGTCGGGGCCGACGTGGAGGGTCTTCAGGTGGATCAGGGTGCTGGTGCCGTCCTGCCTGATCGCGCCCTCGATGGCCGCGATGTCCTCGTGGGTCGCGGACTCGCCGATGAGCATGGAGCGGATCTCGATCGCGAGGACGATCGCGATGAGGACGAGGAGCACGCCGATGCTCATGGTGCCCAGGGCGTCGAAGATCGCGTTGTGGGTGATCCAGGAGAGGCTGACGCCGAGGAGGGCGAGGATGAGGCCGACGAGCGCGCCGATGTCCTCCAGGAGGATCACGGGCAGCTCGGGGGAGCGGGAGCCCTTGATGAACTGCACCCAGGTCTGCTTGCCGCGCACCGCGTTCGACTCCTTGACGGCCGTGCGCAGCGAGAAGGACTCGAGGATGATCGCGATGACGAGGACGATGACCGCGACGAGCGGCGAGTCCAGGCCGTGCTCGGTGTCCTGGAGCTTGTGCCAGCCCTCGTACAGCGCGTACACGCCGCCGATGGAGAACAGGACGATCGAGACGATGAACGCGTAGATGTAGCGCTCGCGCCCGTACCCGAACGGGTGCGCCGGGCTCGCGGCCTTGCGCGCGGCCTTCCCGCCGATGAGGAGCAGGACCTGGTTGGAGGCGTCCGCGACCGAGTGCACGCCCTCGGCGAGCATCGACGCGGAGTTGGTGATCCCCGCCGCCACGAACTTGCTGATCGCGATGCCGGTGTTGGCCAGGAGGGCCGCCACGATCGCCTTGGTGCCGCCTTCTGTGGACATGCGCCCGTTCTTCCTTCCGATCAAGCGTGCGCACGCTGCGTGCGGCGCAGCACGAGTCTGTCATGGCCTCGCAACCGCCCGGCGGGCGATCGGTCGGCGTCGCGTCCAGTCGTGAACGCTACAGGCGCACGGGTGGACGGTGGGGCCCCGGAGGCCTTACCCTTGGGGCAGGCGACGCCCCGGGAGTGCACTGCGCTTCCGGCCAGGGCAGACGCCCGTACACCGCCAAGGGGACCTCAGCTCCCCGGCCGACCGCCCCCCGGGGCCTTCGGCCCCTGTACGGGCCGCGTCCGTGCCGCCGATGCGCGGACCGAGTGGTGGACCGGTTCCGGCAATACGACCCGCAAGGGTCCTGCCGAGAACCTCTGAACCGCTTGGAGCGCCGCCGTGACCACCCTCGACCGCACCGTCGACCCCGTCGACGGCACCGTCTCCGCTGCTCCCGCGGCCGCCGAGCGCGCCACGCCGCGGCAGTGGCTCGCCGTGGCGGCCGTCGCCCTCGGCGTCTTCGTCGTCATGACCTCCGAAGTCCTCCCTGTGGGCCTCCTCACGCCGATCAGCGCCGAGCTGGGCGTCAGCAAGGGCACGGCCGGGCTCATGGTCACCGTCCCCGGGCTCGTGGCCGCGATCGCCGCGCCGCTGAGCGTGGTCCTCACCCGCCGCCTCGACCGCCGCCTGGTGCTCATCGGGCTCGCGGTCCTCGTCGCGGGCGCGAACATCGGCTCGGCCGCCGCCGACGGCTTCGGGCCGCTGCTGGCCGCCCGCGTCCTCGTCGGCGTCTCGATCGGCGCGTTCTGGGCCGTGGCCGGCGGCATCGCGCTGCGCCTGGTCCCGGCCCGCGACGTGCCGCGCGCGACGGCCGCGGTCTACGGCGGGATCGGCGCCGCCACCGTCCTCGGCGTCCCGGCCGGGACGCTCGTCGGCGACCACTTCGGCTGGCGCGCGGCCCTCGTGGCGCTCATGGTCCTGGCCCTGGTGTCGATGGCCGCGATCGCGCTGCTGGTGCCGAGGCTCCCGTCGAACACGACGGTCTCGTTCGCGTCGCTCCCGAAGCTGGTGCGCCGCAACCGGGCCGTGCGCACCGGCCTGGCCCTGACCTTCTTCATCGTCACCGGGCACTTCATCGCGTACACGTTCATCAGCCCGATCCTCCAGGCGAACGGCCTGGCGGCCTCCCAGGTGAGCGGCCTCCTCCTGGCCTTCGGCGCGGCGGCGCTCGTCGCGACCGTGGCCTCGGGATCGCTCATCGGCAGGCGCCTGCGCGGCACGCTCGCCGCGCTCGGCGTCGCGATGGCGCTCGGCATGGCGCTCATGGCGTTCGCGGTCGGCGACCTGTTCTCGGCCGCGGCCGTCCTGCTGCTGTGGGGCGCGGGCTACGGCCTGGTGTCCCCGGCCGTGCAGACCTGGTACATGAACGCGGTCGAGCCCGGCGAGGTCGAGGTGGCGACCTCCCTGAACACGGTCATGTTCAACCTGTCGATCGCCGCGGGCTCGTTCGCGGGCGGCTTCGCGGTCGACCAGGCCGGCCCGTCCTCGGTCCTATGGATCGGCGCGGTCCTGCTCGTGCCGGTCGTCGTGATCGCCGCCAGGGCCGCCCGCCGCGCGTAACCGCGCCGGGAGCGGCGCGAACCGCCGGTCGGCCCAGGCCGCGAGCGCCGCGAGCGCGAGGGCGGTGGCGAGGACCGCGGCCGTGTTCAGCAGCGCCCGCGAGTAGCCGAGCGCCCCGGCGTCGAGGAACGGGTACGGGTACCAGCCGGTGGCCGCGCCGTGCGCGAACGTGTAGGCGATCCAGGCGGCCGGCCACGCGAACGCCCCGGCGACCGCGCCCGCGTCGATGCGCCCGCGCGGCCCGAACAGGATCCAGCCGAGGAGGAACGCGACCGGGCTGACGTAGTGGAACGCGGCGTTCACGGCCCACGCGACCCCGACCGGGTGCACGAGCGGGGCGAGGACGAGCGCGAAGACGATCCCGGTGACGACGATCCCCAGCAGCGCGTCCAGGCGCAGCACCCGCCAGGCCCGGCCGTCCCGGTCGGGCCGCAGCGCGAGCAGGCCCGCGGCGGCGATGACCAGCAGGTTGCTCTGGATCGTGAAGTAACTGAACAGGCGGACCAGGCGCACGGCCGTGTGCTCGTGCGGCTCGCCGCCGGCCGCGTTGACGTCGGTGCCGCCCCGCACGACGAGCACCACCTGGGTGACCATGGCGGCCAGGACGATCGCGACGAGCGTCCCGTGCCAGATCCTGCTCGCCCGCAGCCTCGCGCCCATGCCGCCCCCTCGTTTTCGTGCCGGGAGCGTACCGGACCGGCGAATGCCGGCGCCGGGTTTCAGACGGGGACGGCCTCGCGCCGGAACGGTTCGGCGGCGGGGTCGCAGGCCGGGGTCTGCTTGCGGAACTGGCCGGGCGGGGTGCCGAAGCCGCGCTTGAACGCGGCCGCGAACGCGAACTCCGAGGCGTACCCGACCTCCCGCGCCACGGAGGCCAGCGGCCGGTCGGTGTCGGCGAGGAGCCGCGCGGCGAGGGTGAGCCGCCACGACGTGAGGTACGCCAGCGGCGGCTGGCCGACCAGTTCGGCGAAGCGCCGTGAGAACGCCGAGCGCGACAGGCCCGCGGTCTCGCCGAGGGACGCCACGGTCCACTGCCGGGCGGGATCGGCGTGGATCGCTTCGAGCGCGGCGGCGATCGCGGTGTCGGCGAGGGCCGCCGACCAGCCGCCGAAGCGGCATTCGGCGGTGCGCGGGCCGAGGAGTTCGCGCAGCAGGTACATGAGGACCGCGTCGAGGAGCGCGGGCACGAGGACGTCGCCGCCGCGCCGCTCGGACGCGAGTTCGCCGTCGAGCATCGCGATCGCGGCGGCGAGCTGCGGCTGCGCGGCCGGGTCGGCGGGGAGGTGGACGAAGTCCGGGAGCGTGCCGATGATCGGGTGGGTGCGGCCGGGGGCGAGTTCGTAGGCGAGGCAGATCATCGCGTGCGAGGCGTCCGGGTCGTCGGCGCGGATCACGGCGCCCGCGGGCTCGCCGCGGCCGTCGCACGGCGGCCCCGGCGGCGTGGTGGGCGCGTCGGCGATGCGGTGCGGGCTGCCGTGGGGGACGAGCAGCACGTCGCCGGGCCCGAGCGCGAACGACTCGCCGGACTCGCCGAGCGCGACCGCGCCGCCGCGCACCATGATCTGCACGCCGAAGCCGTTCGGTCGGGCCGCGCGGTGGTCGGACCACGGTGCGTCCCTGGCGAAGCGGGCCGCGAAGGGCCGGCCGGTCCGCAGCACCGTCATGACATCGCCGAGCACGTCCATCGCTGAAGCCTAGCTGGGCCGGGACGATCGGACATGAAGCGAGGACGCTCGCGGATTGGCCCGCGCGGCCGCCGCGACTACCGTCGGCGGTGTTCCCTCGGAGACCAAGGAGACCCGTCCATGTCCAAGACCGACAGTGAAGCGCGTCCGAAGGCCGCCCCCGTCTGGCGCCCCCGGCTCATCGCCCTCGTCGCCGCCGCGGTCGCGGCCGGCCTGACCGCCGTGATCGCCGCCGCGGCCGGCGTCGAGATGCGGGCCGCGAACCCCGGCCAGGAGCCGATCGAGGTCGGCTTCGCGGCCGGGGCGGTCATGACCCTGCTCGCGGGCGGCCTCGGCTGGATCGCCCGCGCCGTCCTCGACCGCTTCGCGCCCCGCAAGGCCGTCCTGGTGTGGCTCATCGGCGCCGCGGCCGTGTTCGCGGTCGAGATGGTGCCGCCGTTCTACACCGAGGCCACCACGGGCACGCGGATCGTCCTGATCCTCATGCACGTGGTCGTCGCGGCCGTGCTCGTCCCGGTGTTCGGCCGCCGCCGCCCTGACCTCGAGGCGTGACGCGCGGGCCGGCCGGGGTCGCCGGCCGGCCCGCGCCCTCATCCTCAGCAGTAGAGGTTCGCGCCCGGGGCGACGCCCAGGATCGACGTGAAAGACTGGTAGTTGTTCACGCGGCTCTGCACCTGGGCGGGGTTGCCGCCGTTGCACTCGATGGAGCCGTTGATGGACCGGATGGACTCGCCGAAGCCCGCGCCGGTCGTCATCGCGGTGTGGCCGGACATGGTGCCGGGGCCGCTCTGGGTGTTCCAGTACCACAGGGCGGTCTGCCAGGCGACGGTCGCGTTCTGCTCGACCAGCCACGGGTTGGCCAGCAGCGGCAGGCCGAGCGCGCTCCCGGCGGCGTTGTAGTTGAAGTTCCAGCTCAGCTGGATCGGTCCGCGGCCGTAGTACGCGGCCTGGCCGGCCGGGCAGCCGTAGGACTGGCCCCAGTCGCAGTAGTGCGGGTAGTTCGCGGTGTTCTGCTCGACGATGTGGACGAGGCCGCCGGTCTCGTGGGCGACGTTCGCGAGGAACGCCGCGACCTCCTGCTTCTGGACGGTCGCGCTGCCGGTGTTGCCGAACGCCGGGTAGGACGCGGTCGCGTTGACGAAGCCCTGGTAGGTGTAGAAGGGGTTCCGGTGCGGGAACATCTGGTTGAACTGGGCCTCGGTGACGTCGAGGCCGCTGGGGGTGCCCGGCCCGGGGCCGGTGCCGCCGCCGCAGGCGACGGGGTTGCGCCACACGCCCCACTGGCCGGTGGTGCCGGGCGTCTCGCCCTGGGTCCACCACTGGGCCGTCCAGTTCTGGCCGCCGTGGGACACGACGTTGCCCTGCGTGTAGACCGAGCTCGCGTTCCACGCGGCGGCGCAGGCGGTCTGGGCGTTCGCGGCGGACGCCGAGATCCCGACGCCCAGGGCCAGTGCGAACACGAGCGAGCCGAGGAGTGCGAGGAGCTTCCGGCGGGGTCGACGGAGCATTGGATCACCTCATTATCATTAGGAAGCCTTCCTTATAGATAAATGTAACTTTTTCAGCGAAGCGGCACAAGAGCCGGAAAATCCGAAGTTCCGCGTCCTAGACGCGCGCCGGCGCCCCGAACCGCACCGGCACCCCGGGCGAGTACAGCACGCTCACCGGCGCCCCGCGCGTCTCGAGCCCCGCGGCCGACACCAGGTTCTCCTCGCACCGCACCAGCTCGGCCCGGTGCAGCGGCCACCGCGGATGCGCGTTCGGCATGTACACCAGCCGGCCCGCGACCGCGTTGTGCAGCCCCCACCGCGCCGTCAGGAAGTGCTCCAGCGCGCTCGGCCGCGCCACCGGCTCGCCCGGGCGGACCACGATGCGGCTGTACGCCTCCCGCGGCCCCGGCCACCGCCGCCGGCTCGCGAACCCCACCGCGCCGCTACCGCGCCTGACGCCCATCCGCGACCACGCGTACGGCAGCCGGAACCCGATCCGCGCCGCCAGCACCGGCAGCAGCCGCGACGCGTCCAGCGACAGGAACACCACGCCCCGCCGCCCCTCGCCGTCCACCGAGTACAGCCGCACGTTCGTCTCCGGGAACGACCCTAGGTACGGCACTCCCGGCAGCCCGAACCACCCCACCCGGTGCATCCGGAACGGCACCAGCCCCACGTACGCGGCGCCCTCGAACAGGTCCGGCACCGTCCCCCGCGGCAGCAGCCGCGCCACCGCCGCCGGATCGACCTCCCAGTGCAGGAAGGCCACCTCCAGCCACGACTGCGTCATGAGCGCCCGCCGGACCGGCCGCGGCGGATCGACGGTCACGGGCTCAGGACGATGCGACACCTCCCCAGCATCCCACCCTCCGGCCGGCATCGGCTCCGATACGGACCCTGTTCAGTCCTCCCGGCCAGGCTCAGGCCGACTGCCGGGGTCCTCGCGCGCATCGGAGGCGAGGCGCCACAGGTCGGCGATGACCCGCGTGAAGGCCGCATCGGGCCGGTAGGCGCCGATGTGCCGCCGCCGCCCACCCCACAGCGACACCAGTGCGCTGACGACCTTCGCTTCATCGGCCAGCGCCAAGCTCCGCGAAGCACCCGTGCCGTCGGCGTCGAGCCCGAACCTCAGATGACGGTCGCCGAGAAGGGCCTCGATCGCGGCGGCGGCTTCACCCGGATCGCCGGTCGCCGCGCTCCAGTACGCGACGTGCTCAGCGGTGTTGAGCGTCTCGGCGTGGTACCGGCCCATGAGGTCGCTCCTGGTCCGCAGCAGGCCTCGCAGTTCGCGTGCGGACCGCCTCGCGTCACCGGCCAGGCCGCTCCAGTACGCGAAGTTGTGCCGGGCGGAGAGGGTGCGGGGGTTGTCGGGGCCGAGGACCCGGACGACGTCGGGAAGCAGCGCTTCGAGGATCGCGGCCGCCTTGGCCGCGTCGCCGGACCGGCCCGTCCAGTACGCGAGGTTGTGCCTGGTCACCAGGGTGCTCGGATGGTCCGGACCCAGGACGCGGACCCGGTCTTCGACCAGGCCGGCGAGGTCGGCCGCGGCTCGGGCCGCGTCCCCTGCTTCGCCGAGCCGGTTGGCGAGGCGCTGACGGGTGGTGAGCGTGTCGGGATGGTCGGGGCCGAGGAGCCGTTCCTGCTCGCGCAGCAGCGCCTCGAAGTCGGCGTCCTCCCCAGGCCTCCCGGCGAACGCTTCGAGGCGCCAGGTGTTCCGGAGGCTGCGGGCCCGGATCGAGTCGGGATGGCCGGGGCCGAGGCGGCCTTCGAGATCGGTGCTCAGGTCTTCGAAGTACCTCGCGGCCTCCGCCGCCTGACCGGATTCGCCGATGCTCACCCCGGCGGCGAAGAACACGGGATGCGCCTCGGGTTCGAGGAGGGTCGCGGCGGCGTACCGGCGCAGACTGGCGGTGCAGGCGCGGAGGAGCGCGATCAGGTCCTGGTCCTCCGCGGTCTCCGGCCACAGCGCCACGATGGCGTCGGCCACCGCCAGGACGAGGGCCGCCACCTCCGGCTCGGTGAGCCTGTCGCGCACCGCGCGCTGCACCATGGCGTGGACGCGCACCGTGCGGCCGTCGTACTCGAGGAGGCTCAGCTTGCGGAGCCGTCTGAGGACCTCGCGGGTCTGCTCCTCATCGGGCACCGTGCCCTCTCGCGAACCGGCGAGCTGGCTTCGCACCCCTTCCGAGGTGAGCAGGTCGACGGGGATGCCCTCCGGAGCCAGCACGCTCACCGCGGCCATCAGCCGGCCCGCGACGCCGACCGGGGGCTCGCGGTCGGCGGCCTCGACCGACATGGTCCAGCAGGCGGCGACCTTCGAGGGGTATTCGTCGGGGAGCCGTTCGGGGCTCAGCCGTGCGAGCTTGATCGTGCGGTCGTCGAGCATGCCCGCGTACGCCGAGCAGGTGATGTCCTGCCGGTCGATGATGTACGCCGCCGCTTGGGAGAGGGCCAGCGGCAGGCGCCCGGTGGCGCGGATGAGCTCGTCGGCCCCTTCCTGAGCGGGGGTGTGCGCACCGAGCCGCCTGCGCAGGAACGCCCGTGCCTCCGTGTGCGAGAACAGGTCGAGGTCCAGCCTGCGACGTTTGTAGCCGTCCAGGGACGCGTCCCGCCGGCGGGTCGTGACGACGGTTCGCCCGCGCGGCGTCGCGGGCGGCCACAGGCCGGCCAGATGGTCGGAGTCCGTCAAGTCGTCCAGCACGATGAGCCAGGCGGGAGCGCTCGGGCGGTCCAGCCAGGACAGCAGTTCCTTCGCCGCGGCGAGTCCATCGGCGGGATCGGAACCGCAGACCTGGGATGCGGCGGCCGCGTACGTCGAGACGATGGAACCGCGGTCGGCCGCCCGGACCCACAGGAGCAGGTCGATCGCCTTCGCGTCCCAGATGCGGCGCGCGTAGGCGGCCGCGGTGTGCGTCTTGCCCACGCCGCCCATACCGGTGAGGATCTGGCACAGGACGGCTCCGTCGCCTGCATCGAGCGCCTTCGCCAGCTCCCGATCGCTTTCACGGTGCTGGAGGCCGTCCGGCAGACCCGGGAGATTCCCGATGAGCAGCTGACCCGTCTCGAAGTCGTGCACGCGGACCGGCGCGAGGTGTTCGAGGATCGCGCCGATCTCGATCCGCGAGTGCAGCGGAACGCCTGCGTGGCCGGGGGGAACCGGACGCTGCGTCTCGGGCTCCGGCCCGTCACCGAACTGCGCATCTGCCAAGGAGGGCGTCCTTCACCGGGGGAGAACTCGCAGTCCACCTTATCGACCCGGCGCGCTGCCCGCGGCCCGCGCCTCACCCCTGGACCGGGACCGCGCCCGTGTCGGGGTCGCGGGCGGTGATGCAGTATTCGATGCCGGCCGGGTCGCGCATGACCTGCCACCAGTGGTGGCGGCGGACCGCGGTGGCGCCCAAGGCGGTGTGGCGCTCGGTCTCGGCGTCCACGTCCGAGCAGGCCAGGTCGAGGTGCGCGGCGGACGACTGGCCGCGTTCGGCGACGTCCAAGCGCTGCAACAGGAACCGCAGCGGCAGGTCCGGCGGGGAGATGAGGCGCCGGAACTCCAGCGACCGGGTGCCCGCCTGCGGCCAGCCCGTGAGGCTCTGCCAGAACACCAGCTCGTGGTCGAACGCCTGCGGCGGGACGTCGACGCAGACCTGGTCGGCGCGGCTGCGCTGGCCCGCCGGCCACGCCTCCGGCGCGGGGACCTTCGCCTCGCCGTGGTGGCGGACCAGGCAGAACGCGAAGCCGCCGGGGGAGCGGAGCACCGCCAGGCCCGGTTCGACGTGCACGGGGGTCGCGCCGAGGACCTGCGCGCGTTCGGCCTCCGCCTCGACGTCGTCCACGTGGAGGTCGAGGTGGTTGCCGCCCTTGCCGCCCCGCACGCGCTGCACCCGCAGGTACGGGTCGCCTCCCGGCGGCACCAGGGTCGCGAACTCGCCCTCCGGGCCGCGCCGCGGCGAGAGGGTCGAGCCGGTCGCCTTGAGCCAGAAGGCGATGCCGTCCTCGGCGCCCTCGGCGGGGAAGTCCCAGAACGCGGTGGTCCATCGAATCGCCATGTCCAGAGACTAATACGGATCGCGACCCGTGTTCGTGTTCTCGCGCCATCGGCGGCCCGTCCCCCTCCGCGTTTTCCCAGTTCGCCCCCCGAAGACCGTTTAGGTTTGAGGGGTGGACGATTTCAAGACGGCGGGCAACGCCGTCCACGGCGCGCGGCGCGTGTGGGTGCCGCTCGCGGTGGTCGGGGTCCTGTTCGCGCTGACGGCCGTCGAGGGCCTCCTCGGCCGGGCCCTCCCCGACGGCGAGGCGCTCGCCGCGGGGACCGTGATCGAGTTCGGGTCCGAGGAGCAGGTGAGCGCGCAGGTCGGCGAGGGCTGGACCCTCGACGAGACGGCGAGCGACCTGGGCAGCGGCCTCACCCTCACGCGCGGCCAGGTGACCGTGCGGCTCAGCAGCGTCGTGTTCTCCGCCGGGAGGCCCGACGGCGTGCGGGAGATGTGGGACGGCATGCGGCGTGCCCTCGAGGTCGAGGAGTACGCCGGCACCGACGTGTGGCTCGGCGAGCCGACCGGCTTCGACACGAGGTCGGTCTCCGGCGGCCTCTACGGAAGCCTCCAGATCGGCACCGCGATCGGCACCGCGTTCGTGCTCCCCGGCCCCGACGGCGACGAGGCGGTCGAGGCGAAGGTCCTCGGCCCGTTCGACGCCGACCAGGCCGACTGGGACGCCGCCACGTCGATCATCGACTCCGTGGCCTTCGAGGACGGCGGTGAGCGCGCATGACCGCCGCAGTCCGCGCCCTGCCCCGCCGGGCGGTCGACGTCCGCTCGGTCGCGTTCTGGGCCATGATCGCCATGTCCGCCTTCGGGCTGTGGACGCTCCAGCGCAACGCCGTCCCGGCGATGCTCGCGTTCCCGCCGAGCGCGGCCCTGAACGTCGCCGTGCTGCTCTCGACCCTCGCGGTCGGGGTGTGGCTGGCGCGGCGCGTCATGCGGCCCGTCCAGGCCCCGCCCTGGTCCGGGACGTGGCTCGCGCTCATGTGGGGCGGCCTCGCCGCGTGCGGGATGGCGCTCCTCATGAACAGCCGCCTCCTGGCGGTGTGGTCGCAGGCCCTCGGCCTGGAGGCGTCCTCGAGGTGGTCGGCCGCCCTGACCGCGCCGCTGAACGAGGAGACCGCGAAGGCCGCCGGCGTGGTCCTGCTGGCGGCCGTCTCGACCCGCCTGGTGCGCAGCGCCGCCGACGGGCTCGTCTACGGCGCCCTCGTCGGCTTCGGCTTCCAGATCGTCGAGAACTTCACTTACGGCCTCAACGGCATCCTCATGGCCGGCGGCGTGGAGCCGTTCGCGGCCACGTTCCAGACCCTGTGGATCCGGATCGTGCTCACCGGCATCGGCTCGCACTGGGCGATGAGCGCGATCGCGGGCGCGGGCATCGGCTACCTGGTGAGCGCCGCGGGCCGGTCGGCGGCGCGGCGCGTCTGGGTCGCGGTGGGCTGCATGGCGCTGGCGATGGCGCTCCACTTCCTGTTCGACAGCCCGCTGGGGGGCGGGATCGCGGGGACGCTGGTGAAGCCGCTCGTCAACTTCGCGGCCGTCATGGCCGTCTACGTCGTGGTGCGGCGCGGGTTCCGGGCCCGGTGGGCGGCGGTGTCGGCCGAGGAGGTCGCGGCCGGGAGCCTCACCCGGGACGAGGCCGCGAGCCTGTCGCGGCGCGGGTCGCGCCGCCGCCGGCTCCGCTCGTTCCGGGCCGGGACCGGGCGCGAGGCCCAGGCGCGGTTGCAGCGGCTCCAGTTGGCGCTCTTGGAGGAGCGAATCCCGGAGCGCCTGCCGGCCGCGGCAGCGGAGCCGTGGCGCGAAGCGGTGGCCGCGGCGCGGCCGGCGAATTGAGCGTGTCCCGGAGGGTCCGTACAAATCGGACCCCCGGGAACCCCCCATTTCAATGCTGCCAGGAGGGTCCGACGGCTCCGATCCGCCGAACGCGAATCATGCTCGGTGGCTGGTGGCTGGTGGCTGGTGGCTGGTGGCTGGTCACCGGGCCGGCGGCAGTGACCCGCGACTGGTGATCGGCTGCCCTTGTCCAGTTCGTGCGGCGGCCGCTCGGTCGGGGCCGCCGGCCTGCGGCGTCCGGCGGCCGGGAGCCGGGAGCCGCTCAGTGGAACGCGAACGCCGCCCGGTCGAGCTGGACCGACTTCGGGCACAGGAACGAGCCCTGGACCTTTCTGCCCGTGTAGGGACCGCCCGCGTACTCGCGCGAGAGTCCCTCGCGGCGGAAGACGACGTCCGTCGCCTCGTAACCGCAGGTGACGCCGAACTTGGTGGCGACGACGCGGATCACGTCGGCCGTCGCGGTCCCCGCGGCGTCGTCGAAGGCGAACCGCGTGTCGCGGCCCAGCCGGAACCGGATGCTGCCGGAGCAGTCGAACGCGACCTCATCGGACTCGATGCGCACCTCCAAGGGTGGCGCGGCCCCGACCGGGACCCCCGCGGCCTCGCAGGCGCCCTTCCGCTCGGCGAGCGTGATGTCGACGGCGTGCCCGGCCTCCGCGGCCGAGCCGGACCCGGCCGGAACCGGTCGTGCCTCCGCCGCCGCGGCCGGGACCGCACCGGACAGGAGGAGCGCGGCGGCGGCCGCGACGATGAGCGGGAAGCGGTGTCGCAAGGGGATCGGCCCTTTCTCGTGCGCGGCGCGCGGGCCGCGCGCCAGGATCGAACGCCTCGGATCGTAGCCCCCGAATGTCCGGTTCATATTCGTTTCAGCCGAATCGGAATGCGGCCGCCGCGACCGAGGTAGGGGGCCGGCCGCGACTTTGGTATCGGACCGCGTTCCCCTTCTCCTCCTTGCGAACTAGTCCTTCAGGATTGTGTTTCCGCAGGTGGGAAGGCATGTTATACGCTGGAGTCGTTCGCATTCAACGGAAAGGCGGCGGCCCCATGCCCACCGAGAACACCAGCGGCGACCGCACCGTGGTCGCCGACGCGCCCTGGACCGTCCCGGCCGTGTACACGGCCCTCCCGCTCCTCGGGGCCGCGCTCGGCTGGGGGCTCACGCTCGTCGCCGAGTGGATCACCGGCCTGTCCTGGTTCCCGTTCCAGGGCCTGTTCGAGCTGTTCCTGCGCCTCCCGGACGCCGTCGAACTCCTCGCCGGGATCGCGCTCGGCCTCGCCGTCGGCGTCTTCCTCGCCCTCTGGGTCCACCACGAGATGCTCACCGTGACCGTCGGCCGCGACGGCCTCCGCCTCAAGCGCGGCGACTTCGACGAGGAGGTCCCGCGCGCCGAGGTCGCCTCCGTGTTCGTCGAGGACAAGCTCCTCGTCGTCCTCGGCCACCGCCGCCAGGAGCTCGCCCAGGTGCACTTCGACCTCAACCGCGACCGCCTCGGCGAGGCGCTGCGCCGCCACGGCTACGGCCTGCTCGGCACCGCCGACCCGTTCGGCGCGCAGCTGCGGCGCTGGGTCCCCGGCGCCGACGGGCTCCCGCGCGGCGCCGACGCCCTGCTCAAGGCCCGCGCCCACGCCCTCGAGAAGTCGAACGAGGGCGACGTGCGCGAACTGCGCGGGGAACTCGCCGCCCTCGGCGTCGTCGTGCGCGACCGCGACAAGAAGCAGTACTGGCGCCTCGCCGACCCCGCCTGACGCGGCCGGCGCGGAAACCCGGTCGGCCGACCCCGTCGATCGCCCGATGCGGCCGGCCCCGCCCGGTGGGACCATCGGAGTCCACCGGAAGGAGCGCCCCGTGACCGTGCTGCTGATCTTCGCGCTGGCGATCTTCCTCGCCGCGATCGTGCCGGGCCCCGACTTCGCGATGGTCGTGCGCAACACCGTCACCTCCGGCCGGGGGAGCGGGATGTGGACGGCGGCCGGCATCGGCCTCGGCATCGCCGTCTGGGTCGTGGCGACCTCGATCGGGCTCGCCGCGCTGCTCGCGGCCTCCGCGATCGCGTTCACGGCCGTCAAGCTCGCCGGCGCGGTCTACCTGGTCTACCTCGGCGTCCGCTCGATCGTCGCCGCGGTCAAGGAGCGGCGCAAGCCCGCCGCGGCGATCGAGCTCGACCGGAGGATGAGCCGCCTGGCCGCGTTCCGCTCCGGCCTCCTCTGCAACCTGCTCAACCCGAAGGCCGTCGTCCTGTTCACCGCGCTCATGCCGCAGTTCCTCGGCACCGGCGGCGACTGGGTCGTGATCGCCGAGCTCGCCGCCGTCGGGATGGCGGTCGCCGCCGGCTTCTACCTCGCGCTCGCCGGCCTCATCGGACTGCTGCGCACGCTGCTGGAGCGCCCCCGGGTGCGCGCCTGGATCAACGGCGTCACCGGCGCGGTCATGGTCGCGCTCGGACTCCGCGTGGCCGCGAACTGAGGCCCGCTCCCGTTGCGCGCCATGGCGGGACCGACTCGCGGGGGAGCCGCGCGCGGGCGTCCCGAGGCGATGAGGTGAGATAGCACAGCGGCGGCCAGCCGACCGGGGCCCGCGCGCTTGCGGGAGTGCGCGGAACCGGCAGTCCGGCCGCCGTTCGCGTGCGCCGGAACCGAGTGGCGAAAACGCTTACGCGCCTGCACAATCGGCCCATGAACGAATACGAGCTCGAGGCCGAGATCGCGGCCTACTACGCCCGGGGCGGGGAGCGGGAGCGGTTGAGCCGCAACGCCCGCGGCCGCCTGGAGTTCGCCCGCATGCAGGACCTGCTGCGGCGCCTGCTCCCCGGCGACGGCCTGGACGTCCTCGACGTCGGCGGCGCGACCGGCGCCCACTCCTCCTGGCTCGCCGCCGACGGCCACGAGGTCACCCTCGTCGACCCCGTCCCCAGCCAGGTCGCGGTCGCCGCCGAGCTCCCCGGCGTCACCGCGCTCGTCGGCGACGCGCGCGACCTCCCCTGCGAGGACGCCGCCTTCGACGCCGTCCTCCTCATGGGCCCGCTCTACCACCTCACCGACCGCGAGGACCGCGTCCGCGCGATCGCCGAGGCCCGCCGCTGCGCGCGCCCCGGCGGCACCGTCGCGGCCGTGACGATCAACCGCTCCGCGGGCTGGGCCGACTGGCTCCTGTTCACGGCCCACGGCATCGACCGCTCCATCAGCGCCGAGGACAGCCTCCGCATCCTCCGCGACGGGGACCTGCGCCACTACGAGCAGGACATGTTCACCACCGCGTACCTCGCGCATCCCTCCGAGACCGCCGCGGAGTTCGCCGACGCCGGCCTCGCCGCGCCCGACCAGTATGCGGTCCAAGGCTTCCCGGGCTTCCTGCCCGACCTCGAGAACCTCATCGACGACGACGAGGCCCGCGCGCACCTCATGGACGGCCTCCGTGTCATCGAGCGCGAACCGTCCCTGCTCGGCGCCTCGAACCACCTGCTCACCGTCGCGACCGTCCCCTAGCCGGCCGGCGGGGCGCCCCGCCGCCCCGCCACCAGCTGGGACGGTTCACGCGCCCGACATCGAACCGCGGCTACCCTCGGTCGCCATGTGGAACCGCAGCTTTCTCATCCTCCACGGCGTGGAGAACCGCAGGCCCGCAGGGCACTGGCAGCACGAACTCGCCCTCGCCCTGCGCGGCCGCGGCGAGCAGGTGTTCTACCCGCAGCTGCCGGACACCGACCGGCCCTCGCTCGAAGCCTGGGTCGAGGCGATCCTCGCCGAGCTGGCGCTCATGCGCGGCGAGAAGGTCGTCGTCTGCCACAGCCTCGCCTCCACCGCCTGGCTCCACGTCGCGGCCGCCGCCCCCGCCGCCGCGGACCGCCTGCTGCTGGTGAGCCCGCCCGGACCCGCCGCCTTCGACTGGGACGTCATCGCCGGATTCGACCCCGCCGGACTCGACCTCGGCGGCCTCGAGCTCGCCGCGCAGACCCCGCGCCTCGCCTGCTCCGACGACGACCCGTACTGCGCCGAGGGCGCCGCCGAGACCTACGGCGCCCCGCTCGGCTGCGACGTCGACGTCCTCCCCGGCGCCGGCCACCTCGCCCTCGACGACGGCTACGGCCCCTGGCCCGCCGCCCTCGCCTGGTGCCTCGACCCCGCGGAGCGCTTGGCGCCCAACCGCTGACGCGCGGCCTCGCCCCGTCCGAGGACTTCCCAACCCGGTGCGGCGGTGCCAGACTGGACGGGCCCGCCGAAGGCGCGACGCGAGCGCCGGGCGGTCGAGCGCACAGGGAGTCGCCATGCGAGGGGTCCGGATCGCCGTCGTCGGCGCGTTCCTGCTGGCCGCCGCCACCGCCGGGCTCGCCGGCGGCCTCGCCGGCCGCGACGCCGGCCCGGGCGCAGACCCCGCCGCGCCCTCCGACCCGCCCGACCTCACCGCCACCGCCGAGATCCGGCGGTCCTTCATGGCCCCCGGCATCGTCGCGATCGCCGTGACCAACCACGGCGACGCCCCCGTCCAGATCCGCGGCGTCGAACTCCTCACGGAGTCCTTCGCGCCCCTCGGCGTCCAGGCGTTCGACGCGCACGTCCCGCCCAGCGTCAACCCCCGCGACCTCCTCACCGAGTACGGCGAGGCCCGCTGCCCCGCCGGCGTCGACTCGACCGCCCGGCCCGCCTCGGTCGTCCTCGACGTCGCGACCGAGGACGGCGCGGTCCACGAGGTCGTCGCCGAACTCCCGCACCCGAACGGCACCCTCGACCGGCTGCTCCGGGAGGCCTGCGCCGCCCAGGCGATCGCCGCCTCCACCGCGATCGAACTCGCCGAGCCCACCAAGGCCGCCGACGGCGCGCTCGAAGCGGCGCTGACCCTGCGGCCGCTCGCAGGGGCCGCGGTCGGCGTAACCGACGTGCGCGGCAGCGTCCTGTTCACCGTCGAGTCCGCGCCGCTCGCGGCCCGACCGATCGCGGGCGCCCCCGGGGAGGCCGTCACCGTCCCCCTCCTCATCGACGCGTTCCGCTGCGAAGGCCACGCCGTCGGGGACGCCAAGCAGCCCTTCGGCTTCACCGTCTGGGTCACCATCGACGGCGCCGACCCCATCGCCACCCCGATCCCCGTCCCCGACCCCCACCGCGACGCCCTCTGGGCCATGCTCGACACCCGCTGCGGCCGCGGCGGCTGACGGGCGCAGCGAGACCCGGCGCCCGATTCGCCGAGAACCGCCGCAACGCTCCCGAACCCCCGCCCGGGCGTGTCCCGCGTCTCGGAGGCGCAAGTGGAGGAGGCGGACCCGGCACATCGGACGTACGCTTGACGCGTGGGTGATCACACCGATACCTCCGGTAACGAAGCGCATAAACTGCGAACCCGCCTCGTCGGCGGCCTGCGCACCAGTGGAGTGCTCCGGAGCGAATCGGTCGAGACCGCGATGCTCGCCGTCCCCCGCCACCGCTTCATCCCCGAAGCGCCCCTGCGCACCGCCTACGCCGACGACGTCTACATCACCAAGCGCAACAGCGACGGCGACGCCGTCAGCTCCGCCTCCCAGCCCTCCATCGTCGCCGAGATGCTCGAACAGCTCGACGTCCGCCCCGGCCACCGCGTCCTCGAGATCGGCGCCGGCACCGGCTACAACGCCGCCCTCCTCGACGCCCTCGTCGGGCCCGCCGGCGCCGTCACCACCGTCGACATCGACGCCGACACCGTCAGGCGCGCCCGCCGCGCCCTCGACCAGGTCGGCTGCGAACGCGTCCGCACCGTCCAGGGCGACGGCGAACTCGGCTCCCCCGACGGCGCCCCCTACGACCGCATCATCGCCACCGTCGGCACCTGGGACCTGCCCCCGGCCTGGTGGGACCAGCTCGCCGACGGCGGCCGCCTCGTCGCGCCCCTGAGCATCCGCGGCTGCGAGCACTCGGTCGCCTTCGACTACACCGGCGGCGTCATGCGCAGCCGCTCCATCGTCAGCTGCGGCTTCATGCCCATGCGCGGCCTCGGCAGCCACGAAGGCAGCACCGTGGAGCTCGCGAGCGGCCGCATCCTCACCTTCCACGTCGACAGCGAGGTCGAGGCCGCCGGCGCCGAGGGCGCCCTCGACGGCCGCGGCACCACCGTCTGGACCTCCGTGCGCCTCAAGGTGAACGAGGACGCCACCCAGCTCTCCCTGTGGCTCGCCTGCGCGTTCCCCGGCTACGGCCGCATGAGCGCCCCCTTCGGCGACCACGGCCTCCAGCGCCTCCTCATGCGCTGGGCCAACCCGGCCGTCGTCGAAGGCGCCGACTTCGCCTACGTCGTGTGCCGGAAGGTCCCCGGCGGCAACGAGATCGGCGTGCGCGGCCACGGCCCGAACGGCGCCGCGCTGGCCGCCCGCGTCGCCGACCAGGCCGGCCTGTGGGACCGCGAGTGCCGCGACGGCGTGAGCCTCCAGATCACCGCCTACCGCGGGGCCGAGCGGCCGGAGGACGCCGCGGAGGCGCGGTTCACCGTCCCGAAGCGCCACACCCGCTTGGCGATCCGCGTCGCGCCCGTGTCCGACGCCCTCCCGTAGCGGCCTGCCGGTCACGTTCCGGACGCCCGTTCTAGGGTGGGGGTGGTGATCGCCCGCCGCCTCCGCGCCGTCCCTCCGCGACCCCTCCGGCCCGGGTGACCCCGAGTAGTGAATTCGCTTCGACCGGTCGCAGTGGACGCAATGCGCTATCAATGGTCGTCGCCCCGACATTCTCCCGGCCCCACTCGCCTCCGCCCCGAGTCGGTCGGACGACACGCGAAATATGAGAAAGGACGCCCCCGATGTCCGATCCGACATTCAAGCAGCGGGCTCGCTATTGGTTCGACAACACCATGTCGAAGGGCACGATCGCGCTGATCGGATGGCTCACCGTCATCACGCTCGCGCTCACTGCGATCGGCGCGCTGTTCCTCCTGGTCACCAACCAGGGCAATGGGGTCGGCGGTACTCTGTGGACTTCGTTCATCCACATCCTCGACGCCGGGACGATCACCGGCGACGGCGAGGGCCCCGCATTCATGGTGATCATGTTCATCACCACGATCGGCGGCCTGGTCATCCTCTCCTCGCTCGTCGGTGTCCTGACCACCGGCCTCGACGCGAAGCTCGAGGAGCTCCGGAAGGGCCGCTCGCTCGTCGTCGAGAAGGACCACACCGTCGTCCTCGGCTGGTCCGACCAGGTCTTCATCATCATCTCGGAGCTGGTGGAGGCCAACGAGAGCGAGAAGCGCGCCGTCATCGCGATCCTCGCCGACCGCGACAAGGTCGAGATGGAGGACGAGATCCGCGCGAAGCTCCCCGACCTGAAGACCACCCACGTCGTGTGCCGCACCGGCGACCCCGCCGACCCCGACGACATCGCGATCGTCAACCCCGGCCAGGCCAAGAGCATCATCCTGCTCACCTCCGCCGAGGACGACCCCGACGCGCAGCTGGTGCGCAGCCTCCTCGCCGTCACCCACGGCGGCCAGGGCGACCTGAAGTGCCACGTCGTGGGCGCCGTCGCCGAGAGCCGGAACCTCCCCGCGGCCCGCCTCGCCGGCGGCCGCGGCGCGCACGTCGTGGACGCCAACGACCTCATGGCCCGCCTGATGGTGCAGACCTGCCGCCAGTCCGGCCTCTCGGTCGTCTACACCGACCTGCTCGACTTCGGCGGCGACGAGATCTACATGGTCGAGGAGCCGAACCTGTTCGGCCGGCCCCTG
This sequence comes from Glycomyces terrestris, assembly GCF_003933745.1. Lineage (GTDB taxonomy): Bacteria > Actinomycetota > Actinomycetes > Mycobacteriales > Micromonosporaceae > Glycomyces > Glycomyces terrestris. Next base: position 70,028 of record NZ_RSEB01000002.1, read on the forward strand.
AGCCAGGCCCTGCACGCGTACCGGACCTCGTCCTTCATCGGCGTCCTCACCAAGCAGGGCCGCTGCATCATCAACCCGCCGTCGAGCGCCTCGCTCCAGCCCGGCGACAAGCTCATCCTCATCGCCTCCGACGACTCCGCGATCAAGCTCGACGGCTCCCGCCCGGTCATCGACGAGTCCGCGATCGTCGCCCGCGCCGATGTCGGGCTCCAGCCCGAGCGCACGCTCATCCTCGGCTGGAACGCCAAGACCCGCATGGTCCTCGAGCAGCTCGACCAGTACGTGGCGCCCGGCTCGGTCACCGACGTCGTCACCGACCATCCCGACGCGGCCGAGGCGATCCGCAAGATCGGCCCGACCATGCGCGTCCAGGGCCTGAACTTCAAGCAGGACGACACCACCGACCGGCTCCTGCTCGAATCGCTCAAGCCCGGTTCGTACGACCACATCATCGCGCTGTGCTCCGACGACGTCCCGCCGCAGCTCGCGGACTCGAAGACGCTCGTGACGCTGCTCCACCTGCGCGACATGTCCCAGCGCTCCAACACGCGATTCAAGGTCGTCTCCGAGATGGCCGACGACCGCAACCGCACGCTCGCGCAGGTCACGCAGGCCGACGACTTCATCGTCAGCGACAAGCTCATCAGCCTGCTGCTCACCCAGACCGCCGAGAACCCGCACCTGTCGCACGTGTTCGGGAACCTCTTCAGCGCCGAGGGCTCGGAGATCTACCTCAAGCCCGCCGACCACTACGTGCGCCCGGGCGTGCCGGTCAACTTCTACACCGTCGCCGAGTCGGCGCGCCGCCGCGGCGAGACCGCGATCGGGTACCGGGTGGTCGCCGAGGCCCAGCGGGCGCCGAGCTACGGCGTGCACCTGAACCCGGACAAGTCGGTGCAGATGATGCTCCAGCCCGGGGACAAGATCATCGTGCTCGCGGAGGACTGAGGCCCGGCGCCGAGGTCTTACGACCTTCGGAGGAGTCCGAATTACTCCCCCGAGCGGAGGGCGGTGTCGGCCGCCCCGGGTAGCGTCGAGGGGGTCCGCGACACCCGGCGGACCCGCAGCGTCGCCGCTGCGAAAGCCGAAGGAACCAGGATGACCGACACCACCCCGGCGGCCGAGGCCGCCGCACCCGAGGCCCCGGCCCGGGCACCGATCACCCGATTGTGGGTCTACGCGAAGCAGCACCTGCGCCTGCTCCTCATCGGCGGCGCGCTCTCGTTCGCCGGCGGCATCGTCGGCCTCGTCCAGCCGCTCATCGCGATGGACGTGATCGACACCCTCGCCGCGAACGACTCGCTCACCCGCCCGCTCCTCTACCTCGCGGCCGTGGTCGTGGTCGGCGGCGCGCTGACCGCCCTCGGCCCCTACCTCATGCAGATCGCCGGCCAGGACGTCGTCCTGACCGTGCGCAAGGACCTCATCGGGCGGCTCGTGCGCCTCCAGGTGGCCGAGGTCGACCGGCTCAAGCCCGGCGACCTGGTCTCCCGGCTCAGCTCCGACACGAACCTCCTGCGCACCGTCGCCAGCACCACCGTCATCGGCGGCGTCACCGACACGTTCATGATCCTCGGCGGCATCGGCCTCATGGCCTGGCTCGACCCGGTCCTGTTCGGCACCACCATGGCCATGGTCGCGATGGTCACGGTCATGATGCTGTTCATCATGCCGCGCATCCAGAACGCCACGGTCGACTCACAGAAGGCCCTGGGCGACATGGGATCGCTGCTGGAGCGGATCTTCAGCGCGTTCCGCACCGTCAAGGCCTCCGGCGCGGAGGACCACGAGATCGCCCGCCTCGAGGCGGCGGCCACCACCGCCCGCGACAAGGGCGTCAAGGCCTCGCTGTGGGAGGCGCTCGCGGGCGTCGCCGCGTTCATGCCGGTGAACATCGCGTTCCTGCTGGTCCTCGGCGTCGGCGGCGCGCGCGTCGCCTCCGGGGCCATGGAGGTCGGCACCCTCATCGGGTTCCTGCTGCTGCTGTTCTACCTGATGGGGCCGATCAGCGGCCTGGTCGCGTCGCTCTCGCAGCTCCAGACCGGCCTCGCCGCGATCCACCGCGTCGAGGAGGTCGCGAACCTCGCCTCCGAAGCGGCCCAAGGCGAGCCGCGCACCACGGCCTCGGAGGGCCCGGCCCAGGTCGCGTTCGAGGACGTGACCTTCCGATACGCCGACGACCTGCCGTTCGTGCACCACGGAGTGACCTTCGCGTCGACCGGGCGCGGCCTGACCGCGCTCGTCGGGCCCTCCGGCGCCGGCAAGACCACCGTGTTCTCGCTCATCGAGCGGTTCTACCCGGTCACCACCGGACGGGTCACGGTCGACGGCGTCGACGTCCGCGACTGGCCCCTGGAGGACCTGCGCGGCCTCATCGGCTACGTCGAGCAGGACGCCCCGGTCCTCGACGGCACGCTCCGCGAGAACCTCGTGATGGCCGCCCAGGACGCCACGGAGGCCGAGATCGAGGACGTCGTCACGACCGCGCGGCTCACCGAACTCGTGGAGAAGCTCCCCGAGGGGCTCGAATCGCGGATCGGCTACCGCGGCACCACCCTCTCGGGCGGCGAGCGCCAGCGCGTCGCGATCGCGCGGGCGCTGCTGCGCAAGCCGCGGCTCCTGCTGCTCGACGAGGCCACCTCGCAGCTCGACGCCGCGAACGAGGCCTCGCTCAAGCAGGTCATGCTCGACGCGGCCGAGCGCACGAACGTCCTCGTCGTGGCCCACCGCCTGTCGACGGTGACCAGCGCCGACCAGATCGTGGTCTTCGACGCGGGCATCGTCCGCGCGGTCGGCACCCACGCCGAACTGGTCGAGAAGGACGACCTCTACCGCGACCTGGCGGCCTCGCAACTGCTCACGGCCGCTTGACGATCGACCGCGGGAGGGCCGGGCTGCGATGCGGCCCGGCCTAACCTGTCGGTCCGGTTTGATATCTGCGGGCTTCGATGCTCGGGGCGCAGCCCTTGGATCGTCCCCTTCGGAGCGTCGAGTGAGCCGGATCCGCTCCAGGTGGTGGTCGAGGTGGCGCGTAAGGACGACGCTCAGGGGCGCGGCGATCGCGGCCCCGAGGACGGTGACCATGAGCCCGGCCGTGCCCTCGCTGACGCCCAGCTCGGCGCAGCGCCCGGCGCGGTTGCGGCTCAGTGGTTATAGCGGCGCCGCCGGGCGAAAGGCCCGATTTCGGGCGGGTATCTTCAACCAGGCTTCAAGTCCCGTTCAACTACGGTCCCGCGCGAGTACGGCCGCGCACGGTTGGCTGAGGGTGACCCAGGCCCCCGACGGGCCCTTCCCCGAGAAAGGTGGACGCACATGTCCCGCAAGGGCGCCCTCCTTCGCGGCGCGGCCGCGATCGCCGCCGCCGGCGCGATCATCGGCCTCATGGCCTCCCCGGCCGCCGCCAAGCCGCACCACCCCGGCCACGGCCACGACTCCGACCCGATCGTCATCGCCCACCGCGGTGCCAGCGGCTACCTGCCCGAGCACACGCTCGAGGCGTACGCCCTCGCAGTCGACCTCGGCGCCGACGTCATCGAGCCGGACCTGGTGCTCACCAAGGACGGAGAGCTACTCGCCCGCCACGAGCCGGTCCTGGACGAGACCACCGACATCGCCCAGCACCCCGAGTTCGCGGACCGCAAGACCACCAAGCTCATCGACGGCGTCCCCGTCACCGGCTTCTTCGCCGACGACTTCACCCTCGCCGAGCTCAAGACCCTCCGCGCCGAGGAGCGCCTGCCGTCCGTGCGTCCGCAGAGCGCCGCCCACGACGGCGAGTTCGAGCTGGTCACCTACGACGAGGTCCTCGACTTCGTGGACGGCCTCGACCGCCGTGTCATCACCTACCCTGAGATGAAGCACCCGTCCTATTACGAGGACAAGGGCATGAGCATCGAGGACGCGCTGGCCGACCTCCTGGAGGAGCGCCGCCTCGACAAGAAGCGCTCGCCGGTGTGGATCCAGTCGTTCGAGTACCAGAGCCTGCTCAACATCGCCGAGCGCGTCGACAACCGCATCGGCCTGAACATCGACGGCCAGGGCGAGATCCCGGACGCGGAGCTCGACGAGTACGCCGAGACCCTGGACACGGTGAGCCTGAACAAGAACCGCATCGTGCCGCGCGACGCGAACGGCTACCTGCTGGAGCCGACCGACGTGGTCGAGCGCGCGCACGAGCGCGGCCTGGACGTGCACGTGTGGACGTTCCGCAACGAGAACCAGTTCCTGCCCGCCGACTTCCGCCAAGGCAGCGGCGGCGCGACGTGGGGCGACTTCGAAGCCGAGTACGAGCTGTTCTACTCGCTCGGCGTCGACGCCGTCTTCAGCGACTACCCGGACAAGGCGATCGCAGCCCGCGACTGCTGAGACCGGGTCGCGAACCCAGGATTCGCAACCGAGAAGAGGGGCCGCCCTGCCGCCGGGGCGGCCCCTCCTCGTGTCCGGAGACCAGGTTCGCCCCCCGGGGTCGGGTGTGTCGCAGCGCAAGCGCCCCCGGTTACAAAGGTGCCCGAGGGGTACGACGATCTCCGCGCCCGCCGACCCCCGGGGTCGGGTGTGTCCGATCGCGACCGCCCCCGGCTGCAAGAGTGCCCGGCGGGTGTGACATCGCGCCTGCGGGATGGGGAAGGGCGGGCGGCCGCGCCGGCCGCGAGGCTCTGCGGGGGAGGGGGTCAGCGGGGAAGGTCGAGTTCGAAGTGGACGGTCTGGAAGGGCTCGCCCGCGTCCTCCGCCGCCTCGTTGACCGCGATGCGCTCGTCGAAGAGGACGCGGCCGCGGCGGGACCAGAATTCGACCGCGCCCGGGGTGCGGGCGTCGGTGTGGAGGTACACGCCCGTGTAGCGCTCGCGGGAGGCCGCGAAGGCCAGGCACGCGTCCACGAGGGCGCCGGCGAGGCCGCGGCGGCGGTGCTCGGGGCGCACGTACACGCGGTAGAGGCTCGCGGTGCGGCCCTCCTCGAAGCGGGCCGCGACCTCCGGCGGGTGCGGCGGCGAGGCCGGCGTCTGCCCGCGCACGCCCGCGGTCGCCACGACGCGGCCGCCCCGCTCGGCGACGAACAGGGCGTTGTCCTCCGGCGCCAGGTAGCACGCCTCCAGGTCGATGATGTCCGCGTGCCACTGCGGCAGGTACCCGTGCCCGAAGTCCCGGTAGACGGTGTCGAGCATCACGGAGCGCGCCTGCGCCAGGTCGGACGCCTCTGCTTGGCGCACAACGTAATCCGTCACGTCTCTGGTTTCACTCGCGGTTGCGGCACTCGACATGTGTGCCATTATTGCACTCGATTTGCAATAAGAAGAACTTCGCGACAAGAGACGAGGCCCACGCCATGCCGCTCTCCCGGCGCACCCTGCTCGCCGCCGCCGCGCCCCTCGGCCTCGGCGGGACCCTCGCCGCCTCCGGCTGCTTCGCGCCCGACGAGGCCGGCGCCGGCCGCCTCGTCCTCGCCAACGCCCTCACCCCCGCCGCCGGACTCTCCCCGCACTCCGAGGACGCGTTCCTCCTCGCCCGCTGGGGCGTCGCCGAGACCCTCGTCGACCTCGACGACGACGGGCAGCCCGTGCCCCGGCTCGCCCTCGAGTGGACCCGCGCCGACGACACCGCCTGGGACCTCGTCCTCCGCGACGGCGTCCGCTGCCACGACGGCACCGTCCTCGACGCGGCCGCCGCCGCGGCCGCCCTCACCGCCGCCGCTCGGGCCGCCGCCGTCCCCCGCGTCATCGACGGCGTCGGGCTCACCGCCGAAGCCCTGGACGACCGCACCCTCCGCGTGCGCACCGAGACCCCCGACCCCGTGCTCCTGCAACGGCTCTCGAGCCCCTACCTCGCGATCCTCGCCGCCGGCGCATACAGCGGCGGCGCCGTCGACCCCGTCGGCCGCGCCACCGGGCCCTTCGCCATCACCGAGTCCAGCACCACCGGCGTCGTCCTCGAACGCCACGACGACTACTGGGGCGAGCCCGCCGCCATGACCGGCTACCGCGCCGACTACGTCCCCGACGCCGCCACCCGCGTCGCCGCCCTCCGCTCCGGCGAAGCCCACGTCATCGAGGCCGTCCCCTACGCCCAGATCGCGAACCTGGACGACTCCCGCCTCCAGGACGCCCCGACCGGCCGCACCGTCAGCCTCTACCTCAACACCCAAGGGCCCCTTGCCGACCCCGCGCTCCGCGCCGCCGTCGCCGCCGCCGTCGACCCCGCCCCGATCGTGGACGACATCTACGAAGGCCGCGCCGACGCCCCCGAAGGACTCTTCGGCCCCGCCCTCGCCTGGGCCGCCGACCACCGCCCCCACACCCTTCCCGACCCCGCCGCCCCCGCCGGCGAGGCCCTCAGCTTCGCCACCTACTCCAACCGCGCCGAACTCCCCGAGGCACTCACCGTCCTCGCCGCCCAGCTCCAGGACGCCGGCTTCGCCGTCACCACCGAAGTGCGCGAGTACAACGACATCGAACCCGACATGCTCGCCGGCGCCTTCGACCTCTTCCTCATGTCACGCTCCGTCGTCCAGGACTCCGGCGACGCCTACACCTACCTCCACTCCGACTTCACCAGCGGCGGCGCCTTCAACGTCTCCCAGCTCGCCGACCCCGCAGTCGACGCGGCCGTCGCCGCCGTCGCGACCGCCGCCGACCGCCACAGCGCCGTCCTCGACGCCGAGGCCGCCGTCCTCGCCACCGTCGCCGTCGTCCCCGTCGCCCACGAGCGCCTCGTCACCGGTGTCGCCCAAGGCGTCAGGGACGTGGCCAGCGACCCGCGTGAACGCCGCATCATCACCGCCGCCACCGCGATCGAATAACCGATGGCGCTCCTCCGCGGCCTCCTGGTGCGCCTGGCGGTCCTCGCGGCCGTCCTCGCCGCCATCGGCCTCATGCCCTGGCTCGCCCGCCGCGACCCCGCCCTCACCGTCCTGCGCGCCCGCTACCCCGGCCGCGAGACCACCCCGGCCGCCCTCGACGCCGTCCGCGCCGAACTCGGCCTCGACGCCGGCCCGCTCGCGCTCCTCCGGGACCGGCTCGCCGGCCTCGCCCGCGGCGACCTCGGCACCTCCTGGGTCTCGGGCGAACCCGTCGCCGGCACCGTCCTGCCCGCCCTCGCCGTCTCCCTCACCGTCATGGGCGCCGCCTTCGCCGTCGTCCTCGCCATCGCCGGCGCCGCCGCCCTGCCCGCCCTCAGGCGCGCCGCCGACGGCCGCCGCGTCGGCACCGGCGGCGTCGCCGTCGCCGGACTCGCCGCCCTCCCCGAGTTCCTCGTCGCCGCCCTCGGCGTGGCCGTCTTCGCCGCCTGGCTCGGCCTCCTCCCCGCCTACGGCTTCACCGGACCCGAGCACCTCGTCCTCCCCGCGCTCGCCATGGGCCTGTCCGGCGGCGGCGTCCTCGCCCGCCTCGCCCGCGACGCCGTCGGCCACGTCGCCGCCGAGGACTGGGTCCGCCAGTGGCGCGCCGCCGGCTGCACCCGCCGCCGGATCATGCGCGGCCTCCTGCGCCGCGCCCTGCCGCCGCTGCTCCCGCAGCTCGCGATCATCGCCGTCTCGATCACCGGCGCCGCCGTCGCCGTCGAGACCGTCTTCGCCGTCCCCGGCCTCGGCCGCGCCGCCCTCGCCGCCGCCGACGCCCAGGACCTCCCCGTCCTCCAGGCCTGCATGGCCCTGCTCGTCGGCCTCGGCTTCACCGCCGGCCTCCTCGCCCGCACCGCCGCCGACCGGCTCGCCGGACCCGCCGGCACCCCCACCGCGGCCGCCCCGCCCGTCCACGGCTCCCGCCGCGGCGCCCTCCTCTGGATCGCCTGCACCGCGGCCCCGCTGCTGGCCGCCGTCGGCTACGGCCTGGTCCGCTCCGGCGCCGTCGCCACCGGCTCCCGCCTCGAAGCCCCCAGCGCCGCCCACTGGCTCGGCACCGACGAACTCGGCCGCGACGTCCTCGCCCGCCTCGGTCAAGGATCACTGTGGACGGTCGGCGCGGCGGTCGCCGCCTGCGCCGTCTCCTACGCGATCGCGCTCGCCCTCGGCTTCGTCCCGCGCCTGGCCCACCCGCTCGCCGAAGCCTGCAACTCGTTCCCCGTCGCCATCGCCGGGATGCTCGTCGTCGTCCTCCTCGGCCGCGGCCAGACCGGCGCCGTGCTCGCCGTCGTCGCCGTCTCCTGGCCCCCGCTCGCCGCGCACGCCGCCGAACTCACCGCCCGCGCCCGCACCGCCGGCCACCTCGAAGCCCGCCTCGCCCTCGGCGCCGGACCCTGGCACCTCCTGCGCCGCCACACGCTCCCGCTCGTCGCCGGACCGCTCGCCTCCCACGCCGCACTCCGCCTGCCCGGCATGGCGCTCGGCATCGCCTCGCTCGGCTTCCTCGGCCTCGGCGCCGGCCCCGACTCGCCCGAATGGGGCGCGAGCCTCGCCCGCTCCCTGCCCTACCTCGAACGCGCCCCGCTCGCCGCCCTCGCCCCCGCCGCCGCGATGACCGCCATGACCCTCGCCGTCATGGCCGCCGTCGCCCTGCCGGGACGCCGGCGTCCCGCGCGGTGAACGACGCGCGGCGGGACGGGGACGACCGCCCCCGTCCCGCCGCACTCGATTCGGCAGGCGACCGCTCGGCCGCCGCTACTCCCAGGGGCGCGGGGAGTGGATCGAGACCACCGTGCCGCTCGGGGCCGCCACGCCCGCGACCCGCAGGCCCGGCACGTCCATCGGCTCGGCCGCCACCGACCCGCCCAGGTCCTTCGCCCGCGCGCACACCGCGTCCGCGTCGTCCACCGCGACCATGACGCTCCACTGCGGCGGCAGGCCCTGCTCGAACCCCTCGGCCGCATGGCAGCCCCCGAACTCCGCGCCGCCCCCGCCCGGGCTCAGCGCCGCGTACGGCCGCGGGTTCGCCGGGTCCTCCCACGGCGGCACGACCACGTTCCAGCCCAAGAGGTCCTGATAGAACCGCATCGCCTCGGCCGGCACGCCGTCGACGTGGTACTCCGCCCACGAGACCGAGTTCGGCTCGCCCCACACGCCGAACCCCGTCGTCTCGTCGAGCGCCTCCACCAGCCCGAACGACGCCCCGTTCGGGTCCTCCAGCATCGCGAACCGCAGCATCCCGCCCACGCTCTCGGGCGGGGCCGTCACCGTCGCGCCCAGGCGCACCGCCTGCTCGGTCGCGGTGTCGCAGCTCGCGACCTTGAACTGGAGCCCCCACGACTTCGACGGCCGCATCCCCGGCGGGCACGGCATGATGCCGACGACGGCCCGCCCCCCGATCCCGAACGTCGTGTAGTCCCCGAAGTCCGGCCCCGCGTTCTCGGACTCCCAGCCGAACAGGCCTTCGTAGAAGGCGGTGTCCGCCGCCAGGTCAGAGGTGAGGGAGTCGGCCCAGATCGGGGCTCCCAGTGCGATCTCGGTCATGGCGCGCTGCTCCTTCAGAGGGTCGGTGTGCGCTGACCCCCTCACCGTGGCACGCCCCACCGACACTCGAGCCGGTTTCGCCCACTCCGGGCTACTCCCGCGTCGACATCACCGTGAAGTACGCGCCCGTCGGCGACGTCAGCACCGCCATCCGCCCGCCCGGGTCGTCCACCGGCGCCACCGCGACCGTCCCGCCCAGGTCGACCGCCTTCGACGCCGTCAGATCCACCGAGTCCGTTCCGAAGCACACCGTCCAGTGCGGCTTCATCCGCAGCTCCGGCCCCAGCGCCATCCGCGCGCCCCCGAACTCCACCTGCCGGCCCGCGATCCCGTGCCCCCCATGGGTCCACAGGCCCACGTACGCCGCGTCCTCGCCTGGCTCGCCGCCCTCGGCGTCCTTGAGCGACCAGTTCAGCAGCTCCGAGTAGAACTGCATCGCCTCCGCCGGCGCCCCGTCGTACACGTACTCGAACCACACGATCGCGCCCGGCTCGTTCCGCGCCGTGAACCCCACCTTCTCGCTCAACGGCTCGAACAGCCCGAACGCCCCGCCGTCCGGGTCCCGCAGCGCCGCGTACACCAGGTCGTCCCCGACCCGGATCGGGTGGCTCGTGATCGCCGCCCCCAGCTTCTCCGCCTCCGCCACCGCCTGCACGCAGTCGCCCACGTGGAACGCGACCCCCCACGACGAGCCCGCTCCCCCCGACGCGCCCTCGGCGATCCCCGCCACCGCCCGCGCCTCCGAGACCGTCGTCCCCAGGCACAGCTCCGTGTAGTGCCCGAACTGCTCGCCCGAGTCGAACGCCGCCCAGTTGAACAGGCGCATGTAGAAGTCCACGTCCCCGGACAGGTCCGGCGTCACGGCGTCGGCCCAGATCGGCGCGCCCAGAGGGATCGAGGTCGGCATGGCGGTCCTCCCGTCGGGTCGGTGTCGTCCAGCGTCCCAAACCGGTGCCCGCACTGGCAAGGGGCGGCGGCCCCGGGAATGCCCGGCGCCGCCGCCCCCGAAACCGCGCCTAGCTCTGGCGCTGCTCCCGCAGCAGGTCGCGGATCTCTTGCAGCAGCACGACTTCGCTCGCCTGGAGCTCCTCCTCGACCTCCTGGTGGTCCCTGAACCGCTCCCGCAGCTTGTTCATCGGCAGCACGATCACGAAGTACACCGCCAGCGCGGTCAGGAAGAACACCAGCAGCCCGTTGAGGAACACCCCGTACGGGAACTCCACGCCGTTCACGGTGAAGCTGCCGCCCACCTCGGCCCCGCCCGTGACGAGCGTGATGAGCGGGTTGAGGAACGCGTCGCCGAACGACGTCACGAGCGCGGTCATCGCCGCGCCCATGACCACGGCCACGGCCAGTTCGACCACGTTGCCGCGCATCAGGAAGTCTTTGAAACCTTTGATCATGCCCCAGAGTCTCGCATCCGGGGGCGCCCGAGCCCGCGCCGTGCTCCGCGGTGTCGGCTGTGACCGAGGCGATACCACCCGATCGGGAACAACCGGCCCGGCCGCCGCGGTTGCACCAGGCACCGCACCCGGTACCCGCAGCAGCGAGAGAAGGCAGAACCATGAGCGACATCGTCATCGGCGGCGACCTGACCGTGGACCGGCTCGGCTACGGCGCCATGCGCCTCACCGGCGACCCCGGCATCTTCACCCCGCCCAAGGACCGCGCCGCCGCGGTCGCGGTGCTCCGCCGCGCCGTCGAGCTCGGCGTGAACTTCATCGACACCGCCGACGCGTACGCCCTCGGCGACAACGAGCGGCTCATCGCCGAGGCCCTGCACCCGTACGCCGACGGCGTCGTCATCGCCACCAAGGGCGGCAACACCCGGCCCTCCCCCGAGGAGTGGGTGCCCTTCGGCAAGCCGGCGTACATCCGCCAGCAGGCCGAACTCAGCCTGCGCCGCCTGAACGTCGAGACCATCGACCTCTACCAGCTCCACCGCCTCGACCCCGACCTCCCGGTCGCCGACCAGATCGAGACCGTCGCCGACCTCCAGCGCCAGGGCAAGATCCGCCACATCGGCCTCTCCGAGGTCACCGTGGACCAGCTCAAGGAGGCCCAGCAGGTCGCCCCGATCGCGAGCGTCCAGAACCTCTACAACCTCATCAACCGCCAGAGCGAGGCCGTCCTCGAGTACACCGCCGAGCAGGGCATCGCGTTCATCCCGTGGTTCCCGATCGCCGCCGGCGAGCACGCGGGCCCGGACGGGCCGGTCGGCAAGGTCGCCGCCGAGGTCGGCGCGACCCCGGCCCAGACCGCGCTCGCCTGGCTCCTGCGCCGCTCGGACAACATCGTGCCGATCCCGGGCACCAGCTCGATCGCGCACCTGGAGGAGAACGTCGCCGCCCGCGAGGTCGTCCTCACCGACGAGCAGTACGCGGTCCTCGACGCACTCGCGTCCGCTTAGGACCCCGAGGCGCCGCGACGGGGCCCGCGCCGAGCGGCGCGGGCCCCGCCGCGCTCACGGGTTCAGCGGGGCGATCACGAACCGCTCGAACTCGGCGGTCGGGCCGTCCTCGTTCCCGAACGCGATCGTGTTGCGGCCCTCCGCGAGGTCCACGATCACGGGGTACGTCCAGAAGTCGTTCCAGGTCCAGGTGCCGCGCATCGGGTACCGCCCGGCTGGCTTCCCGTTCACGACGAGGTCGCAGTGCCGGGTCACGATGTCCACGTCGGACTCGTGGCCTTCGGCGCGCTCCCCGTTGGCGTAGCTGACGATGAGCGCGTGCGGCCCCGCGGCGGCCTCGAACGCGATGGTCGCGTCGGCGCCGCGGCCGTTCCAGCCGATGACGTGGCCGCCGCCGGCGAAGTCGTTCACGATCAGGCACGACCCGCCCGAGCGGACCGCCTCGGCCGCGTCCACCTCCAGCGGCGCGGGCCCCTCGACCGGCTCCACGACGAGCTCCACCGCGTCGGCCCGCAGCCGGTTGATCCCCGCGTGGAGGAACACCGGCCGCGTCAGGTCCACTGGGACGCACTGGTTCTGGGGACCCAGGAGCACGCCGCGCGCGGCGCCCGCGATGCGGTGGTACCGGTCCGCGGCGGCGTACACGTCGAACACCGGGCCCGCGGCGTCGTCGTGCCGGGCGAACGCCCCGTCGTACACGCCCCGCTCGGGCCGGTCCTCGGTGAGCACGATCTTGTCGAGGGCGACCTCGCCGCGGGCGGTGCCGATCGCGCCGGACTTCGACAGCTCGACGGTGTTCGCGCCCGCGCGCAGGCGCACCGGGACGTGCACGACCGAGCGGTGCTGCCAGTTCATCGTGGAGGGGTACTCGAGGAACCGCTCGGCGCCGTTCACGGCCAGCACCTGCTGGGCCGGCTGCGGCTCCGTGGCCTCGGCGCCGCGCCCGTACTCGTGGGAGTAGAAGACCGCGAGGTCGTAGCCGCCGTCGGCGGGGACCTCGACGGTGAACCTCACGGCCGAGTCGTTCATGTTCAGGCCGCTCACGTCGTGCTCGCCGGAGGCGGCGAACCCGTCGCCCTCGCCGGGGTGCCCCTGCCGGGCCACCTCGCCGGAGGTGACCTGCGCGTGCTCGGCCTCCCAAGAGCCGCGCCACGGCGGGGCCTCCAGCGGCGCGCCCGCGCCCGGGACGATCGCGATCCAGTACGCGGCCATGCGGTCCGCTTGCGGCACTTGCACTTCGAGTCGGCCCGGCGGTCCGGTGACCCGGCTCAGCGCGACCGGCGGCCCGGCGGCGCCCTCGTACCCGGTCCAGTCGATCCGGTGCACCGTCGCGGTCACGGCCGGGCCCCACAGCTCCGGGTCCAGGCCCTCGACCACGACCGTGAAGTCCCCGGCGCACCCGCCCGCGAGGACCTGCGCGGTGCGCCGCTCCCGGTCGAGGCTCGCGATCCCCTGGAGCGTGTCGGGCGTGTCCGGCTGCGGCGGCGTCACCTGCACCGTGGTGCCGGTCATCCCGGAGTACGCCTTGAGCAGCCACCACGCGCCGCTGGGCACGTTCGTCTGCGGGGCCGCGCCCGAGTAGCCCCCGGACGCGGTCCAGAACGCCATGTCCGCGTGGACCTTCGCGTCCTCGAACAGCGCCGCCCACTGCACCAGCTGGCCGGGCACCGACAGGTCCCGGTTGTTCGCGTACTCGTCGATGTTCACCGGCCGCGGCTCGATGCCGAGCTCGCGCTCGAGCTCCCGGTACTCGGCGTGGTGGGACCGGAAGTCCGCCAAGGACTTCGGGGACAGCTCGTGCCAGGCCGTCCACTCCGGGAGCGTCCCGGTGTCGCGGGCGCGGCGCAGGAAGTGCCGCAGGAACCGGCCGTGGAAGTAGGACTCGTTCGGCCCCGCGATCGGCACGCCGGGCGCGAGGCGGCGCAGCAGCCGCACCGTGGTGGTCCAGTCGGCGACGAACCGGTCGAACCGCGCCGGGGCGTCCTCCTTGAGCGCGTACCAGATCCAGTCGGGCTCGTTGAACGGCACGAGCACCAGGCGGCCCTCGTTCGCCTCGGTGAGCATCGGCGGGACGACCTCGCACAGCCGCTCGTGGTAGACGTCGATGCCGACGTCCTCGTACGGCCAGGAGGCGAACAGGTCCTGGAGGTACACGAACGCCAGGCCCGTGCGCCCGCGCGGCCTGCCGTTGCGGCGCAGGACCGCGACCGCGGCGGAGGCGTCCCCGCCGGGGTGCTGCGCGCCGCCGTCGGGCTTGACCGCGAGCGTGGTCAGGTCGAGGGCGTCCAGCAGCTCGTCGCCGGGCACGCCGTCCTCGGCCACGCCGTACAGCGACCCGGTCGCGCCGTGCATGACCGGGCCGGTGGGGGTCGCGAAGTCCGCGACCAGCCGCGGGTTCGCCTGGGGTACAGGGCCGGAGGGCCCCGCCGGCGGTTCGGAGGGGACGGGGTTCATGGCTTGGGCCTTTCGGGGTTCACGCGCAGGTCGCCTCCCGGGGTCAGGAGGAAGGCGGCCCCGAGGTCTCGCGGACGATCAGCTCGGGCTCGGGCCAGCCCGGGACGGGGCGCGGGATCGAGCCGTCCACGCGGTGGCGCAGTAGCTCGAACGCGCCGCGCCCGACGCTCTCGAAGTCCTGGTTCACGGTGGTCAGCGCGGGGGTCGTGTACGCCGAGAACGGGGTGTTGTCGAAGCCGACGATCGACAGGTCGCCGGGGACCGAGCGGCCCGCCAGGTGTGCGGCGCGGAGCGTGGCGAGCGCGAGGTGGTCGTTGCCGCACAGGATCGCGGTGACCTCCGGGTCGGCCACGAGGGGCTGCACGGCCTTGAACGCCTCGGCGATCGTCCAGCCGGACGGCACCGGCTCGGGGACGGGCCGGCCGGCGTCGCGCAGCACCCGGGCCCAGCCCTCGGCGCGGTGGGCCTTGCCGCCGCCGAACGTCCCCGTCGAGGTGGGGATCGCCAGGTGGTGGACGGTGGTGTGCCCGAGGTCGAGGAGGTACCTGGTGGCCTCGGCGGCGGCCTTGCCGTCGTCCATGCCCACCAGCCACGGCGAGGCGGCGAGCTCCTCGGCGGTGTAGGGGCCGATCGCGACCATCGCGTGCGGCTGCTGGTCGAGCAGGACCTGCTTGGCCCGCATGCCGGGCTCGTCGTGGGCCATGATGATCGTGGGCTCGCCGGCGCGGGGGAGGCGCGCGATGATGTCGGCGTCCGAGTGCGTGTCGGCGGGGTCGAGGACCGAGATCTGGACGCTCCAGTCGAGGGCCCGCGCGGCCTTCTCGATGCCGCGGAGCGCGGCCTCGGGGCCGTAGAGGGAGGTGTCGGCGGTGAGGACGGTGACCGACTCGGCGGCGCCGCCCGCGAGGCTGCGCGCGAGCCGGTTGGGCCGGTACCCGAGTTCGGCGATGGCCTCCAGGACCTTGTCGCGGGTGGCGGCGGCCACGCGCGGGGAGCCGTTGACGACCCGGGAGACGGTCTGGTGCGAGACGCCTGCCAGCCGCGCCACGTCCCAGATACTGGCTGCCTTCTTCGGTTGCGCCATCGCTGCCGTCGCTTTCCATGTTTCGTTCGCACGCACGCCGTTGCGGGGCGCGCGGAGCGCCCCGGTCCAATACGACGATACGCCGCCCGTTGTGAACGTTCACCAATCTGCGAGTCCAAGGACATTAGAGCACAGTTCCGTAACGGAGCGGTCATGCCGAGGTAACGGTTCATTCGAGCTCATCAATGCGCTCAAAAGCCGCATCGGCCCCACGCGCGCCTCCGGCCTCGCGGAAAACCACCCCTGTGAGCGTGAGTTCACACACTCGAAATCTTTGGCGACAGCTTCTTAACACGCAGGCCCGGGTCGCGTAACACGTCACGGTGAAGCTGGCTTCACTCCGGTAGGTAGGAGATTCACGCGCCGGTCGCAAGGCCGGCGCGTGACCATTCTCCAGAGCACCGCCGCTCCCCTCGACGCCGGACACCTACTCAAGCCCATATCTACCTATCTCTGGAGAGAGGAGGCGGCCATGCCCGAGTTCGACAGCGGCAGCAATGCCTGGATTCTTACCTCAGCCGCCCTTGTTCTGCTCATGACCCCCGGCCTGGCCCTGTTCTACGGCGGTCTGACCCGCGCCAAGAGCGTCATCAACATGATGATGAAGTGCCTCGTCGCCATCGGCGTCGTCTCGATCGCGTGGACCGTCGTCGGCGAGTCCATCGCCGTCGGCGACCTCACCGGCGAGCACCCGCTGTGGGGCGACGTCTCCAGCTCCTTCCTCCTCGGCTACACCACCGACCTCGAGGGCTACACCGGCGGCGTCTCGAACGCCGCGGTCGCCGCCTTCGGCATGATGTTCGCGATCATCACCGTCGCCCTCATCGCCGGCGCGGTCGCCGACCGCATGAAGTTCTCCGCCTGGGTCATCTTCGCCACCGTCTGGGTCATCGTCGTCTACGCGCCCGTCGCCTACTGGGTGTGGGGCTCGGGCTGGATCGAGGACTGGGGCGTGCTCGACTTCGCGGGCGGCACCGCGGTCCACGCCAACGCCGGCGCCGCGGGCCTCGCCCTGGCCCTGGTCGTCGGCCGCCGCATCGGCTGGAAGGACGGCAACTTCGCCCCCCACAACCTGCCGCTCGTGGTGATCGGCACCGGCCTGCTGTGGTTCGGCTGGTTCGGCTTCAACGCCGGCTCCGCCTTCGCCTCGAACGGCACCGCCGGCCTGGCCCTGCTCAACACCCAGGTCGCCACCGCCGCCGCGATCCTCGCCTGGCTCCTCATCGACCGCATCCGCGGCGTCAAGCCCTCGGTCCTCGGCGCCTGCTCCGGCGTCATCGCGGGCCTCGTCGCCATCACCCCGGCGGCCGGGTACGTCAGCCCGATCGGCGCCATCGCCCTCGGCGCCGTGGCCGGCGTCATCTGCCCGCTCGCCATCGGCCTGAAGCACAAGCTCGGCTACGACGACGCCCTCGACGTGGTCGGCCTGCACATGGTCGCCGGCATCTGGGGCTCGATCTCCGTCGGCCTGTTCGCGGTCGCCGAGGTCGCCGGCACCGACGGCCTCCTCTACGGCGGCGACGCCGCCTTCCTCGGCAAGCAGGTCGCCGCGGTCCTCGCCGTGGTCGCCTACTCCTTCATCGCCTCGCTCATCATCGGCCTGATCCTCAAGTTCACGATCGGCGTCCGGATCAGCGAGGAGGAGGAGCTGGCCGGCATCGACTCCGCCCAGCACGGCGAGGCCGGCTACGACCTGCCCGTCAACGGCAACACCAGCCTCGACGCGCCGGAGACCGAGAAGGTCACCGCGTAAGGCACCGACTTCACGTCACCGCTGAGGGACGGCCGCCCCGCCACGGGGCGGCCGTCCTGTTTTCGCGCCCCGCCGCGCGCCCCGTTAAGCTCGTATGAGTCCAGCCCATCCACCGAGAGGTCCAATCGTGTTCGACGCATTGTCAGATCGACTGTCGGGAATCTTCGAGTCGATCCGCGGCAAGGGCCGCCTGACCGATGCCGACATCGACGCCACCGCCCGCGAGATCCGCCTCGCCCTCCTCGAGGCCGACGTGGCCCTCCCGGTGGTCAAGACCTTCATCGCCCAGATCAAGGAGCGCTGCAAGGGCGCCGAGGTCTCCAAGGCCCTCAACCCCGCCCAGCAGATCATCAAGGTCGTCAACGAGGAGCTCATCGCGATCCTCGGCGGCGAGACCCGCCGCGTCAACTACGCCAAGCAGCCCCCCACGGTCATCATGCTCGCCGGCCTCCAGGGCGCCGGCAAGACGACCCTCGCCGGGAAGCTCGCCAAGTGGCTCAAGGGCGACGGCCACTCCCCGCTCCTGGTCGCCGCGGACCTCCAGCGCCCCAACGCCGTCGGCCAGCTCCAGGTCCTCGCCGAGCGCGCCGGCGTCGCCGTCTACGCCCCCGAGCCCGGCTCCGGCGTCGGCGACCCCGTCAAGGTCGCCACCGACTCCATCGCCGAGGCCCGGCAGCGCGGCCACGACGTCGTGATCGTCGACACCGCCGGCCGCCTCGGCGTCGACGAGGAGATGATGCAGCAGGCCCGCGACATCCGGGCCGCCGTCAACCCCGACGAGGTCCTCTTCGTCATCGACGCCATGATCGGCCAGGACGCCGTCAACACCGCCGAGGCCTTCCGCGACGGCGTCGGCATCACCGGCGTCGTCCTCTCCAAGCTCGACGGCGACGCCCGCGGCGGCGCGGCCCTCTCGGTCCGCCACGTCACCGGCCGCCCCATCCTCTTCGCGTCCACCGGCGAGAAGCTCGAGGACTTCGACGTCTTCCACCCCGACCGGATGTCCTCGCGCATCCTCGGCATGGGCGACATGCTCACCCTCATCGAGCAGGCCGAGGCCGTCTTCGAGGAGAAGCAGAAGGAGGAGTACACCGACAAGCTCCTCAAGGGCGAGGACTTCACCCTCGAGGACTTCCTCGACCAGATGCAGGCCATCCGCAAGATGGGCCCCATCGGCAACCTGCTCAAGATGATGCCCGGCATGGGCCAGATGAAGCAGCAGATCGACTCGATCGACGACAAGCAGATCGACCGGACCACCGCGATCATCCGCTCCATGACCCCCGCCGAGCGCCGCGACTCCTCGCTCATCAACGGCTCGCGCCGCCTGCGCATCGCGAACGGCTCCGGCGTCACCGTCTCCGAGGTGAACCAGCTCCTCGCCCGGTTCAAGGAGGCGCAGAAGATGATGCGCCAGATGAGCGGCGCCATGGGCATCCCCAGCGGGAAGGCCACCAAGTCGCCCTACACCAAGCGCAAGGGCAAGAAGGGCGCCAAGAAGAAGACGGTCCGCCGCGGCGGCCCCGCCTCCCAGCAGCGCGCCCCCCAGCTCCCGCAGGGCGGCCTCCCGGGCCAGATGCCGGACCTCTCCGGCTTCAACCCGGCCGACCTCCCCGACATCGACTTCGAGCAGTTCTTCAAGGACCAGGGCAAGAACGACAAGTAGCCGCGCCGACGGGAACCGACCGGGCCGGACCCGGCGCCGATTCGGGCGCCGCGCTGGACATCGCGACCCGTCCGGGTGATACTTCGGGGCGATGACTGCACTCGAACCGCTCGCGCCGCTCCATCTCCGGGTCGTCTGGCTGCCGTACGACACGGTCGTCGACCTCTACGTGGACGGGGACCGCATCACGTTCGACCCCGTTCCGGGCGCCGAGACGATCGCGACCTCCGGCTTCGCGCTGCCCGGCCTCGTGGACGCCCACTGCCACATCGGCATCCGCCGCGGCGCCGCACCCGTCGAGAGCCTCGACGAGGCCCGCGAGCTCGCCCGCGCCGACCGCGACGCCGGCGTCCTCGCCATCCGCGACGCCGGATCGCCCTACCCGTACCCCGAGCTCGTCGGCGAGGACGGCCTCCCGCGGCTCATCCGCGCCGGCCACCACGTCGCCGCCTCCAAGCGCTACCTGCGCGGCATCGGCCTCGAATGCGAACCCGACGAGGCCGTCGCCGCGCTCGCCCGCCAGGCGAAGCTCGGCGACGGCTGGGTCAAGCTGGTGGGGGACTGGATCGACCGCGGCAAGGGCGACCTCGCCCCCTCGTTCGAACCCGAGATCCTCACCGCCGCCATCCACGCCGCCCAGGCCGAGGGCGCCCGCGTCGCCGTCCACACCTTCTCCGAAGAGGCCGTCGCCTGCGTCGTCGAGGCCGGCGCCGACTCCGTCGAGCACGGCACGGGCCTCTCCAAGGACCTCCTCGACCGCATGGCCGCCAAAGGGATCTCCTTGGTGCCCACCATGATCAACATCGAGACCTTCGACGACATCGCGGCCGGCGCCGACGCCAAGTTCCCCCGCTACGCCGACCACATGCGCCGCCTCAAGCGCGGCTTCCCCGAGGTCGTGCGCGCCGCCTACGAAGCCGGCGTCAAGGTCCGCCTCGGCACCGACGCCGGCGGCGGCATCGACCACGGCCTCGCCGCCGAGGAGATGCGCCTGCTCCACGAGAGCGCCGGCATCCCCGCCGCCGAGGTGGTCGCCGCCGCCTCCTGGGAGGCCCGCGAATGGCTCGGCATCGCCCCGGACCTCGGCGACGTCGTCGTCTACGACCGCGATCCCCGGCTCGACCTCGCCGCGGTCCGCGAACCGGCGCTCATCATCCTCCGGGGTCGCCTGCTGCGCCCCTGAGCTGGCCGTTTCGCCCCGATTCGCGAAGTGGCCTCGTCCCACAGTCATTGCGGGGGTCGGATATCGTGAACGTCCCCGCGCCGTTTCCGCCCGAGCAGAGAGTGCAGCGATGACCTATCCTCCGACTCCGGACCAGTCCGGCCAGGGCGGCTTCCAGTACGACCCGTACGGCAGCCAGCCCGGTTCCCAGCCCGAGCAGCCCGGCTACAGCCCGCAGCCGCAGCAGCCGGGCTACCAGCCCCAGCAGCCGGGCTACGGCCCCGCCCCGCAGCTGCCGCCCGCGGCGCCCGGCTACCCGCCCCAGTACGGCGTCCCCGGCCCCTACGGCCCGCAGCTGCCCAAGGGCCAGGCCATCGCGTCGATGGTCCTCGGCATCATCGGCGTCGGCATCCTCTGCCTGCCGATCCCGTACGTCAGCGGCATCATCAGCCTCGGCTGCGGCGTGACCGCCGCGATCCTCGGCGGCATCGCGATGAAGAAGATCAACCAGGGCCTCGCGGGCGGCAAGGGCCAGGCCATCACCGGCCTCGTCCTCGGCATCATCGTCTGCGCGCTCGCCCTGATCGCGCTCATCGCCGTCGGCAGCCTGCTCGCCATGTTCGGCAGCGCCGCGACGACGACCACGTACTAGACCGCACGACTCGAGGCGGCGCGGGCCCGGCCCGCGCCGCTTTCGCGTTCCCTCACGCCCTCACATGGTGACGAGGCAGAACGGGTGCCCGACCGGGTCGGCGAAGACCCGGAACGTCTCCCCGCCGCCTTCGAGGCGCCGCACGCCGATCCTCAGCACCGCCTCCTCGCCCGCGTCCAGGTCGCCGACCTTGACGTCGAAGTGCATCTGCTGCGGGGCGTCCTGGGTGGGCCAGGTGGGGGCCCGGTAGCCCTCGACCTGCTGGAAGGCCACGCCGGGCCGGTCGGGCGCGTCGCCGATGACGACCCAGTCGTCCTCGTCCTGAACCCTGACCATGCCGAGCAGCTCCTCGTAGAACGACGCGAGCGACGACGGGTCGGGGCAGTCGATGATGAGTCCGTGCCATGTTCCGATCATCAGGCCAGTGTTCCAGCCGGGTGCGACCGTCAAACGCGGTTCAGGGGACGCCGTCGCCGATCCCGCGGGAGCCCGGACCGGTTCCGCGCGGTCGGACCGGCCCGCTCACCGCGGCGCGCCCTCACCCGACCGGGTGACTTCGCGGTGGCCGTCCGCTCAGGTGACGTCGTCGAAGCTGGCCGCGCGGCCGCGCGTGCGCTCGGCGGGCGCCGACTCGCCGGCGTCGGCCGCGCTCCCGTTGGCCGAGCCGTTGGCGGAGCCGTTCGAGCCGCGCGTGATCGCGCCCCGGTTGACGCTGCGGCGGGTGCTCTCCACGTCGCGGGTGGCGTCGGTGAGGCCCTCCTTGAGCGGCCTGGTGCCCTCCTGGAGGTCGCGCATCGTGGACTTCAGCGGGTTCGTCAGCATCTCCTGGTCCTCTTCGGTCAGGATGTGCTTGCGGACGAACGTCTTCGGGTTGAGGTCCTCGGGCTTGATGTCGGTGCCGATCTCGCGGCTCAGGTCGGCCGCGGCGTTCGACGCCATGGTCCGGGCCTTCGAGATGAACCGGCGGAGGTTCGCCAGGGCCTTGGGCAGCTTGTCGGGGCCCCAAAGGAAGATCGCGATGAGGATGATGACGAGGAACTCGGTTCCGCCCAAGCCTCCGAACACGCTGACCCTCCGATGACCGACTGTGACTGCTGATACCTGAAAAACCTCCGCCTAGCGTACCCCCACGTCAGTCCCCGGCCGCTTCTAGAGTGACCTGCGCGCTGTGCTCCTCGCCATCGCGCTCGTACACGACCGTGACCACGGTCCCGGGCGCGAGCTTGCGGATGAGCGCGATCAGCTGCGTGTTCTCGGTGACGGTGGTGCCGTCGAAGCTGGTCACGACGTCGCCGTCCTCCATGCCGGCGTCGTCGGCGGGGGAGCCGGCCACGATCGTGCTCAGCGTGACCCCGACCCCCAGTTCGGACTCGCCGAGCTCGGCGCCGAGCACGGTGTGGCTGGCGGTGCCGGTCGCGATGATCTCGTCGGCGATGCGCTTCGCCTGGTTGATCGGGATCGCGAAGCCGATGCCGATGTTCCCGGCCTCGCCCTCGGCGGCCGTGGAGGCGATCGCGGTGTTGATGCCGATGACCTGCCCGGCGATGTCGGTGAGCGGCCCGCCCGAGTTGCCGGGGTTGATCGCCGCGTCGGTCTGGATCGCGGCCATGACCGACTCGACCTCGCCGTTGTTGTTCTCGGTGAGCACCGGCCGGTCGATCGCGGAGACGATGCCCTCGGTGACCGTCGAGGACAGCCCGAGCGGCGCGCCGACCGCGAGCACCGGGTCGCCCACGGCGACCTTGTCGGAGTCGGCCAAGACCATCGCCGGGTGGTCGCCACCCTCGATCTGGAGCACGGCCACGTCGGAGTCGGGGTCGGAGCCGATGACCGCCGCGGTCGTCACCGAGCCGTCGCTGAACAGGACCTGGAGGCTCTCGGCGGGCTCGGAGCCGCCGCCGACGACCACGTGGTGGTTGGTGAGCAGGTACCCGTCGTCGGAGACGATGAAGCCCGAGCCGTTGCCGCCGTCGGCGGTGAGCACCGTGACGACCGACGGCATGATCTGCTCGACGACCCCCGCGACCGAGGACAGGTCGCGCTCGGTCTGCGGGTCGGCCCCGGTGATGCCCCCGCCGCCGTCGCCGCGCGTGGCCCAGATGCCGACGGCCGCGCCGAGCGTCCCGGCGATGAGCGCGGTGATCGCCGCGACCGCGATGACGAGCCCGAGCCCGGCGCGCGCGGCGCCCCCGCGGCGCTCGGGCAGCGGCTCGACCGGCGTCCCGCCCGGGGCCGGGCGCGTCTCGATGACCGCGCGGCTGCCCGGGTCGCGCCACGGGTCGCTCGGCGCGGCCGGGTTCCACCACGCCGACTGTCCGACCCGCGGGCCGGCGGGCCCGGCCTGCGCGCCCGCCTGGGGAGCCTGCGCGCCCGTGTACGCCTGCGGCGGCTGCATGCCCGCGGACGCCTGCGGCCCCGCCGCTCCCGACAGGTGCGGCGGCGCGCCGTCGTGCGGCGACTGCGCTCCCGTCTGCGGCGGCCCGGCCGACACCGGCGGGGCCTGGAGGTCGGGTCCCGGCGCGGCATCGGGGCCGGGCCGGGGCGCCGCGTGGGGTTCGGACGCCTGTGCTGATCGCTCCGCCGACTGCGGATCCTGCGCGGAGTGCTGCCACGGCTCTCGGGGTCGCCGCTGATCGCCCGGATCTGCCTGGGGCGGCTGGGTGCCGGAAGTCATGCGACGAGTCTATGCCGCATTTGCCGCCCCTTCACCCGCGCTGCGATTCCCGCTCGCCTCGTGACGGTACGTCCACTCCGGCCGGTCCGAGGGCGCGAGAAAGGACCCGCTTCACGGCTCGTGCAGCGGGTCCTTCAGTCCGGACCGGCGGCGGGGTGACCGCCGAGGTGGGGTGGGCTTGGTGCCGTTACTCGAGGGCGCCCTGGAGTTCCTTGTTCAAGGTCTCGGCCTCTTCCGGCGACATCTCGACCACAAGTCGGCCACCGCCTTCCAGCGGCACCCGCATGATGATGCCGCGGCCCTCCTGGGTAACCTCCAACGGACCATCGCCGGTCCGCGGCTTCATGGCCGCCATATTCGTCTCCCCTCGATCCAAGGCCGCAGGTTGCGACTCGACGTTGCTAGATCAAGTTTCCCCGATCCGCAGGCCGAGAGCCAACTCGCCCCTCCGAGTATGTGACAAAGTTGCGGAGAAAGTGCTTAAAAGCGTTTAAATCGGACAGCCAATTTGCGGATTTCCGATTCACGTGCCCACCGCCCTGCGATACTGCCGGATCGTGATGGTCCGTCCGCGCCGCGGCGGCTACTCCTCCGGGTCCTGCTCGTGCTCGGCCCCCAGCAGGAACGCGGTGCCCTCGATCTCGCGCCCGTACGGCGACACGAACGTCGGCAGCTCCTTGGGCCCGAGCGAGCGGATGTAGGACCAGAACTGCCGCACGGCCTCGGCCTTGTCGACCGCCTCGATCGGCATCGACAGCGTCACCATCCAGTCGCGGCGCCGCTCGGGCGTCGGCAGCGTCCGGACCAGGTCCTCCCACGCGTCCGGCATGAGCTGCGTCCAGCCGCCGACGACGACGCCCTTGGCGTCGCTCAGGCGCTCGGCCGCGGCGGCGCTCTCGGCGGTCTGCTCGGGCTCCTCGAGGCGGCGGCGGTAGGCGATCGCGGCGCCGTCGAGCTCGCCGAGCGCGAAGACGCCCTCGGGTCCGGCCAGGGCGACCTCGTCGCCGTCCGCGGCCCCGTCGGGGAGGGCCGCCCTCGGCTCCACTGCCTCGACCTCGTACGCCTGTTGCTCCGCGTACTCGTCCTCGTTCAACACCAGCAGCCAATAACGCATGGGCATATCCCATCACGCTCCGCCGCGCGGCGTCTGCTCCCCTTCGTCCTCGCGCCCTGCCTCACGTCCGGCGCCGCCGCCCTCCGCGCCGGCCTCCTTCGCGAGCCGGAACGTGCCCTCTTCGAGCGGCTCGTCGAAGGCGTCGCCCTCGGAGGACCCGGCCTCGACCGCGTTCGGGACCGGACCGCCCGCGGGCTCCACGCCCTCGTCGTCCGCCGCGAGCACCTCGGCCTCCGCTTCGGCCTCGGCCTCCTCGACCGCGTCGGTCCCGAGCTCGGCCCGCAGCGCCGCGAGCTGCTCGTCGCGGCGGCCGATCTCCCACGCCAGGCGGGTCAGGGCCGCGTCGACCTGGTCGGTCCGGTAGCCGCGCGCCCCGGTGTCGAACTTGAGGGCGCCGATCGACGCCTCGCTGACCGGCTCCTCATCGCCGAGCCCGGCCGGCGCGCCCGCGGGCGCGAGGTCCAGCAGCGTGTCGCGGCCGGTGGCCCACACGACGATCGAGAACGCGATCCACACGCCGATGACGGCGACGATGACCGGGAGCACGAAACCCACGGGTTCCTCCAAGCAGCTCTAAGCGAAGAACGCGAAATAGGCGAACAGCGCCATTGTGCAGACCGCGAGGGTCACTCCCAGACGCGGGTTGTGGGGGACGACCGGCCTCACCGGCCGCCCGTTGCGGTCCGTCAGCGGCAGCCGGGGCCGGTTCGCGGCCCCCACCAGCAGATATCCCACGAGCGCGGCCATCACCGGCGGCAGGAACATGACCCACCACGTGGCCTCGCCGCCGCCGCTCGCGGCCAGGTAGACCAGCTGCCCGATGAGGCAGGCGACCATGCACGAGCCGTAGACGAGGAGTTCGCGCAGCACGTGGTGCGCGTTCGGCAGCAGCGTCGGCCGCTGCGCCGCCCGCACCGTCGCCTTGACCGACAGCTCGGCCTCCCGCAGCGCGGTCTGCGCCCGCGCGAGCGCCGCGTCCGGATCGTCCACGGCCGCTTCGGCCTCCTCGACCGCCGGGGACGGCATGAGGTCCGGTGTGGACTGCCGCAGGGTCGAGCACAGCTCCGCGACCCGCGAGGTCTGCGCGTCCAGCTCGGACCGCACCTCCGCGAGCGCCGCCCGCCGCCGCTCGAGCCGCCGCGCGGCCTGCGCGGTGCTCGCGGCCGAGTCGGCGTCGAGGCGCGCGAGTTCGTGGACCAGGTCGTCGTACGCGCTCAGGCTCATCGGGTCTCCACCACCTCGTCCAGGCGGCCGGGCCGCACGTACGGGACCGCGAGGGTCTCGGTCCCGGCGTGCCGGTCGATGACCAGGCACCGGTTCGCGCGGGCGTCCCAGGTCCGCTCGTAGCCGCCGGTGATCGCCGCGAGGTCGTTCGCGGCGATGTTCAGGGCCACGACGCCGGCGACGTGCTCGCGGCCGGCCGATCCGCCGATGTCGTCGAGGAACCGACGCGCGCCCCGCCACCAGCCGATGACGTGCGCCCCGGTCGCCGGTCCGTGCAGCAGCAGGTCCCGCAGGGTCCCCGGTTGGCCGTCGGCGCCGTCGGCCCCGAACCACACCAGGTACACGGGCCGGGCGCGCGGCGCGGTCAGGACCGCCCCCGGTTCGAGTTCGCGGCACTCGTGCCCGGCGGCCTTCAGCTCCTCGACCAGGTCCCGCGCGAGCTCCTCGGCGCCCGCGGCGGTCGCCGCGACGTGGAATTCGACGGCGCCCGGTTCGTGCTGGCGCGCCAGGGAGACCGCGGCCGAGGTGAGCACGTCGGCGGCGACGATCGAGGTCCCGAGGACCGCGAGGTGGCGGCCGGGGCTGCGGTCGAACTGGTACCCGACGGTGGACATGCGGACGTCGACCGCGCGGCCGAGGAGGGCCCGCGGCGCGTGCGTGGGCGCGAGCGCCGCGAACCGCGGGTCGGCGTCGAGGTGCTGCTCGTCGAAGCCGCGGAACACGACCGGCTCCTCGTCGGAGTCGCGCCGCGCCCACAGGTCCCGCCGCAGCCGCGCGAGGAGCTCGTCGGCGCTGGAGGCGTCGGGGAACCGGCAGGTCCGGTTGCGGCCCTTGAGGCCCCCGGCGTCGTTGATGACCGCCTGCCCGACCGATTCGACGGCGGCGTCGTTGCCCTCGTCGAGGAGGTGCTTCGCGCCCGGCAGGGCCACGCGCAGCGGGAACTGCCCGAAGATCGAGTCCTTCTTGGAGTACAGGGCCTCGATGCCGGAGATCGTCTGGGAGGCGAGCACGAGGTGCACGCCGTAGGAGCGGCCCTTGCGCGCCAGCTCCTCGAGGTGCGCGACCGCTTCGCCCGCGAGCCGGTCGTTCCCGGCGAACAGGACGTGGAACTCGTCGACGACGGCCACGATCCGCGGCAGCCGCACCTCGGGCCGCAGCTCCCGCAGCCGCGCGAGCCTCGTCGCGCCGGCCCGCTTCATGAGCCCGGCCCGCCGCGTGAGCTCCGCGCGCAGGGCCGCGAGGACCGCGACGCCGTACTCGCGGTCGGACTCGACGCCGACGGCCTTGACGTGCGGGATCCACGAGGGGTCGAGCGCGGAGGGCGTGAACTCGGTGAACGAGACGCCCTCCTTGAAGTCGAGGAGGTACAGCTCGAGCTCGTCGGGGGAGTAGCGGGTCGCGAGTCCGTAGAGGACGTCGAGGAGGAACACGGTCTTGCCGCCGCCGGTGCGCCCGCCGATGAGCCAGTGCGGGGTCGCGTCGTCGAAGGACACCTCGACGTCGCCGCCGGCGGTGTGCCCGGCCTGGTCGCGACCGATGACGGTGGTGAGGCCGTCGCGGCTCGACTCGGTCCACAGCACCTCGGGAACGAGGTCGGCCACGGACAGCTCGCCCGCTTCGCGGCGCTGCTCGGCGCGGGAGGCGAACACGGCGCGCACCAGGGCGGGCGGCGGCGGCGCGTCGAGGACGACCGGCAGCGGCAGGCCGCCGAGGCGCACCTCGTCGCCGCATTCGAGGCGGGTCGCGTGCTCGATCGCGGGGAGCCGCTCGCGGTGCGGGAGGTCCCGCCAGCCGCACAGCACGAGGTGGCAGCGGGCGGAGGGGCCGGCGTGCGCGAGGGCGGCGAGGCGCTCCCGGGTGGACTTGCCGACCTCTGGCGGGAGCCCGGCGACGACGATGAGGTGGTAGGGCCGGTCGGCGATCGACTGGCCGCGGGCGGCGACGTCGCGCAGCTCGGTGAGCCGCTTCTCGGCGGCGGTGAGGACCCGCGCGAGCGCGAGGTGGTCGGTGGCGACGGTGGTGGCGATCCCGGCGTCCACGAGGGCGGTCGCGGGCGCGAACACCTGCCCGAGGGTGACGCCGTCCACGAGGGACAGTTCGAGGTTCGGGTGCGCGGCGGTGATCCGCACGAGCAGCGACTGGAGCATCCCGGCCACGCGCGGGTCGGCGGCGTCGCCGTCGCACACGAGGTGGCCCTTGCCGAGGAGGCCCGCGAGGGCGGGGAAGACGGGCTCGTCGTCGAGGAGCGCGGTCCCGACCCGCACCGCCTCGGCCCCCGTCCGCGGCGTCTCGGTCCACAAGGGCGTGTTCGGGTCGGTGGCCGCGAGGTCGTCGCCGAGCCAGCCGCTCGCGGCCCCGGCCGCCGCGGCCCGCAGCCGCTGTGCGAGTTCGCTTCTGCGCCTGTCGGTGTCGTCGGCCGCGAGGCGCGTGGCGGCGCGGACCAGCAGCTCCTCGGCCCGGTCGGCGGCCCCGGCGGCGTCGCGCAGCCGCGCCGCGGCCCGCTCGAGTTCGGTCCGCCAAGTCAATGCCGCCTCCAAGGGGTGCCGTGAACGACACCACCTTACCGGGGCGCCGCGCCGCGTGAGGAGACCGGAGCGGAGCGCGAACGCGACAGCCCCGCATGTGAATCCGGATCGGACCGCGGCCGATCGGCCGGCGAGTCCGACAGCGTGCGCGCCCGGCGGGACGCCGTCCCACCGGGCCCGCGCGGCTCTTGAACTCGGGCGCTAGTGCGCGAACAGCCCGAGCGCGAGGTCCGCCAGGTGCGCCGGGTCCTCGGCGCCGCACAGTTCGCGCGCGGAGTGCATCGAGAGGATCGGCAGGCCGACGTCCACGGTGAGGATGCCCAGCTGCGTGCCCGAGATCGGGCCGATCGTGGTGCCGCCGGGGATCGAGTTGCGGTTGACGTAGTACTGCCACGGGATGCCGGCGTGCTCGGCGGAGCGCCGGAACAGGGCCTCCTCCTCGGCGCCGCTCGCGTACCGCTGGTTCGCGCTCACCTTGATCATCGGGCCGCGCCCGGCGATCGGCCGGTGGCCCGGCTCGTGCTTCTCGGGGTAGTTCGGGTGGACCGAGTTCCCGGTGTCGGCGGACATCATCGCGGAGGCGGCCATGACGCGCGTGAACGTCCGCTGGTCCTCGCCGAACAGGCGGCGCAGGACGGTCTCCAGGAACGGGCTCTGCGCGCCGGAGTAGGTCATCGACCCGATCTCCTCGTAGTTGAACGCGGCGAGCACGGGGACGTTCGCGCCGGTGTCCTCGGCGGCGATGAGCGCGGCGACGCCCGCGTGGGTGCTGGTGAGGTTGTCGAGCCGCCACGCGGCGAACAGCTCGTCGTCCTTCCCCAGGTACGCGGGCTTGTCGAGGGCGACGGTGAACAGGTCGTGCCCGAGCACGTCGTCGGGGTACACGCCGGCCTCGCCCGCGACGAACTCCAGGAACTCGCCGTCGCGCGGCTCGCCCAGGCCCCAGATCGGGGTGAGGTGGCCCTGCGCGTCGAGCGCCCGGCCCTCGTTCACGCCCCGGTCGAGGTGGATCGCGAGGCGCGGGATGCGCAGCAGGGGCCGGTCGAGGTGCACCAGGACCTCCGCGCCGTCGCGCAGGACGAGCCGGCCGGCGAGTCCGAGGTCGCGGTCGAGCCAGGTCTGGTGCGGGACGCCGCCGTAGACCTCGACCGCGACCTGCTTCCAGCCCGCGCTCCCGGTGTCGGGGCGCGGCTTCACCTTGAAGGTCGGGGTGTCGGTGTGGGCGCCGAAGATGCGGAACCGCGCCGCGGTCTCGCCGGGGGTCCGCCAGGCGACGATCGAGCCGTCGCGGACCACGTAGTGCCCCGCCGCGTCGCCGTTCGAGCCGAGCGTCCATTCCGCGGTCTCGTCGAGTCGCTCGAACCCGGCCGCCTCCAGGCGCCGCCCCGCCTCGGCGCACGCGTGGTACGGGGTGGGCGCGGCCTGGATGAACGCGGCGAGGTCGTCGGTGTGCGACCGGTCGAAGCGGGGCATCGTGTGCTCCTCTGGGCTCGTGCACATCGCCGCGGGGGCCGATGTGGTGGCGGGTGGCTGGTGCGGCTGTCAGCATAGAGCCATGCGTGCTCTGAGACTTGGCAGACGGGTGTTCGATGGCGGCGATTACGCGGTGATGGCGATCGTCAACCGCACGCCCGACTCGTTCTACGACGCCGGGCGGACCTTCGCGTTCGACGCGGCGGTGGCCGCGGTCGACTCCGCGGTCGCGAACGGCGCGGACATCGTCGACATCGGCGGCGTCAAGGCCGGCGACGACGGCCCGGAGGTGACGGCCGCCGAGGAGATCGACCGGGTGGTGCCGCTCGTCGCCGCCGTCCACGACCGCCACCCGGAGCTCGTGATCTCGGTCGACACGTGGCGCGGCGAGGTCGCCCGCGAGGCGGTCGCCGCCGGGGCCGAGCTCATCAACGACACGTGGGCCGGCTGGGACCCGACGGTGATCGAGGTCGCCGCCGACACCGGCGCGGGGTTCGTCGTCTCGCACACGGGCGGGCTCGCGCCGCGCACGATCGCGGAGAAGGCCGTGTACGGCGACGTCGTCAAGGAGGTCCGTGCCGAGCTCGTGGAGCGCGCCGAGGCCGCGGTGGCCGCCGGGGTGCGCGCCGACGGCGTCCTCATCGACCCCACGCACGACTTCGGGAAGACCACCTACCACTCGCTCGACCTCACCCGCCGCCTCGACGAGCTCGCCGACACCGGCTGGCCGGTCCTGGTCGCCTTGTCCCGCAAGGACTTCGTGGGCGAGACGCTGGACCTGCCGGTCGACCGCCGCCTGAACGGCACGCTCGCGGCCACGGCGATCTCGGCCTGGAACGGCGCCCGGGTCTTCCGCGCCCACGACGTCGCCGCGACCCGCGAGGTCCTCGACATGGTCGCGGCGATCAAGGGCGACAAGCCCCCGAAGGCCCCGCTCCGGAGCCTCTGAGGGGCCGCCCGGCGCCCCTACCGCGAGCGCTGCATGTGCTCGACGGCCTCGTCGAGGTCGTCGGTCATCATGAGCAGGTCGGCGTCGGCGGGGCCGATCTTGCCGTCGCCGAGCATGGAGCCGCGGATCCAGTCGAACAGGCCGCCCCAGTACGCGGAGCCGATGAGCGCGATCGGGAACTTGCCGACCTTCCCGGTCTGCACGAGCGTGAGGGCCTCGAACAGCTCGTCCATGGTCCCGAAGCCGCCCGGCAGCGCGCAGAAGCCGCACGAGTACTTCAGGAACATGACCTTGCGGACGAAGAAGTACTTGAAGTCGAGTTCGACGTGCACGAACTCGTTGATGCCCTGCTCGAACGGCAGCTCGATGCCGAGGCCGACCGATTTGACGCCCGCCTCGGCGGCGCCGCGGTTGGCGGCCTCCATCGCGCCGGGGCCGCCGCCGGTGATGACCGAGAACCCGGCCTCGCCGAGCTTGCGGCCCAGGTCCACGCCGAGCTTGTACTCCTCGGAGTCGACCGGGGTGCGCGCGGAGCCGTAGACGCCGATGGCGTCGCCGAGCTCGGCGGCCTCCATCGCGTCGAAGCCCTCGACGAACTCGGCCTGGAACTTCATGACGCGCCAGGCGGCCCGCTGCTTCCACTCCTCCTTGTGCGCCGCGTCCAGCAGGTGCTGGTCGGCGGTGACGCGGCCGGGGTTGTCCGCGGTGATCCGTCGATCGGTCATGATGCCTCCACATAGGCTCGCAGCGCCGCCGCGCAATCGCGGATGCGCGGGATCTCGACGCGTTCGTCCTGCTTGTGGGCGAGGTTCGGGTCGCCCGGCCCGAAGTTCACCGCCGGGATACCCAGGGTCGCGAACCGCGCCACATCGGTCCAGCCGAGCTTGGCGCGGAACTCGCCGCCGGCGGCGGCCACGAACTCGGCGGCCTCGGGGCGGTCCAGGCCCGGCCGGCACGACGGGGCCGTGTCGCTGACCTCCACCTCGAAGCCCGCGAACACCTCGCGCACGTGCGCTTCGGCGGCCGCCTCGTCCCGGTCGGGCGCGAAGCGGTAGTTCACGTCGACCCAGCCCTCGTCGGGGATGACGTTCCCGGCGACGCCGCCGCCGATGAACACCGCGTTCAGGCCCTCGCGGTAGACGCAGCCGTCGACCTCGACCTCCCGCGCCTCGTACGAGTTCAGCCGCTCCAGGACCGGCCCGAGCCGGTGGATCGCGTTCTCGCCCTTCCAGGACCGCGCCGAGTGGGCCCGCTTCCCGCGGGTCGTCACGCGCACCCGCATGGTGCCCTGGCACCCGGCCTCGACCAGGCCATACGTCGGCTCCAGGAGGATCGCGAAGTCGGCGGCGAGCAGTTCGGGCCGCGACTGCGAGAGCTTGTTGAGCCCGTTGTGGACCGCCTCGATCTCCTCGCAGTCGTAGAACGCGAAGCTCAGGTCGAAGCGCGGGCGCTCGACGGTGGCCGCGATCCACAGTGCGAGCGCGGTCCCGGACTTCATGTCGGAGGTCCCGAGGCCCCACATGACGTCGCCTTCGGTGCGGGTGGGGAAGTTCCCGTTCACGGGGACGGTGTCGAGGTGCCCGGCGAGCATGACTCGCCGGTCGCGCCCGAGGTCGGTGCGGGCCACGAGGGTGTTGCCGACGCGTTCGACGGTCAAGTGGCCCAGGCGCTTGAGGGCCGCCTCGACCGCGTCGCAGATCGCGGCCTCGTCCCGGGAGACCGACGGGATGTCGCACAGTGCCCTGGTCAGCTCGACCGGGTCGGCGAGGACTGCCTCACTCAAAACCATCACATCCGCAGACGATACCCGCCGCGTCGATAGGCTCTCGGCATGAGTGAATTCCTGACTGACGCAGCCTGGGGAGTCGGCGTGGCCACGGTCGCGCCCGACGGCGCCGTCCTCGACGTGTGGTTCACCCGCCTCGGCCTCGGCGAGGCCCCGACCGGGGTGGCGGCCCCGGAGCTCGAGCGGGAGCACCCGACCGGGACCACCTCCAAGGGCGTGTCGGTCCTCGTCAAGTCCCTCGCCGACGAGCCGGTCGACACCGCGGACGTCTACCTGCGCCTGCATCTGCTCTCGCACCGCTTCGTCATCCCGCACACGGTCAACCTCTCCGGGATCTTCGGGCTCCTCCCGAACAACGCCTGGACGAACCACGGCCCGGTCCCCGCCGACCACGTGAACGCCGCGCGCCTGAAGCTCCGCGCCGCGGGCGGCACCCTCGAGGTCAAGTCCCTCGACAAGTTCCCGCCGATGGCCGACTACGTGACCCCGCCGGGCGTCCGCATCGCCGACGCCTCCCGGGTGCGCCTGGGCGCGCACCTCGCCGAGGGCACCACGGTCATGCACGAGGGCTTCGTGAACTTCAACGCCGGCACGCTCGGCAACTCGATGGTCGAGGGCCGCATCTCGGCCGGGGTCGTCGTCGGCGACGGCTCCGACATCGGCGGCGGCTCCTCCATCATGGGGACGCTTTCGGGCGGCGGCAAGGAGGTCATCTCGATCGGCGAGCGCTGCCTCCTCGGCGCGAACGCCGGCATCGGGATCTCCTTGGGCGACAACTGCGTCGTCGCGGCCGGCTGCTACGTCACCGCCGGCTCGAAGGTGACCCTCCCGGACGGGACCGTGGTCAAGGCCGCGACCCTCTCCGGCAAGGACAACCTCCAGTTCTGGACGAACACGCAGACCGGCGTCCTCGAAGTCCGCCCGCGCACGGGCACGTGGGGCGAGCTCAACGCCGCGCTCCACAGCGCCCAGTAGCCGCCCGGCGTAGTACCCGGGTACCGCCCCTCCTGCTCAGGCAGGAGGGGCGGTTTCGTCCCTCGGGCCGATGCGCCGGCCCCCGCGCCCGCATAGCGTGGAGGGCACGAGGATTCCTCGGCTGGACTTTCTCGGGAACCGGGAGATAGAAGCGGCGGCACCGATCCGTGAGGACCGGTGCCGCCGTCGTTCCGTCTCGCGCCCTAGACCGGGCTGAGCCCGAGCGGCTTGCCCGCCAGGGAGACCTTGCGGACCGCGAGCTGGTCGGCGATCGCGCGGATCGACCGGGACGCCTCGCAGTCGGGGTCGGAGAGCACCAGCGGCACGCCGGCGTCGCCGCCTTCGCGCAGCCGCGGGTCGAGCGGGATCTGGCCGAGCAGCGGCACCTCGGCGCCGATGTCGCGGGTGAGCGCCTCGGCGACGGTCTTGCCGCCGCCGGAGCCGAACGGCTCGATGTGCGAGCCGTCGGGCAGCTCCATCCACGACATGTTCTCGACCACGCCCGCGAGCTTCTGGTGCGTCTGGGTGACGATCGCGCCGGCGCGCTCGGCGACCTCCGCGGCCGCCTGCTGCGGGGTCGTCACGACCACGAGTTCGGCGGTCGGCAGGAGCTGCGCGACCGAGATCGCGATGTCGCCGGTCCCGGGCGGCAGGTCGAGCAGGAGCACGTCGAGGTCGCCCCAGTACACGTCGGCGAGGAACTGCTGGAGCGCGCGGTGCAGCATCGGCCCGCGCCACACGACCGCGGTGTTCCCGGGCGTGAACATGCCGATCGAGATGACCTTCATGCCGTGCGCCTGCGGCGGCATGATCATGTCCTCGACCTGCGTGGGCGCGCCCTCGACGCCGAGCATGCGGGGGATCGAGTGGCCGTAGATGTCGGCGTCGGCGACGCCGACCGACAGGCCCTTCTGCGCGAGCGCGGCGGCGAGGTTCACCGTCATCGACGACTTGCCGACGCCGCCCTTGCCGGAGGCGATCGCGAACACGCGGGTGCGGGACTCGGGCAGGTTGAACGGGATGACCGGCTCGGCGCCGGCCTTGCCGCGGAGCTTCACCTGGAGGTCGGCGCGCTGCTGCTCGCTCATGACGCCGAACTCGAGCTCGAGCTCCTCGACGCCCTCGACCGCGTCGACGGCGGCGGCGACGTCCCGCTGGAGCGTGTCGCGCATCGGGCAGCCCGCGACGGTGAGGAGGATCGTCAAGGACAGGCGCCCGCCTTCGACCGCGACGGAGTCGACCATGCCCAGCTCGGTGATCGGACGGCGGATCTCGGGGTCGTTGACGTGCGAGAGCGCTTCGTGTACGGCCTCGACGACGGCGGCGTTGTCAGACATGACTCAATCGTAGCCAGGCGCGCGCCGACGCCAATGTGAGCGTAGCCTTACCCACCGCTCGCTCAAGTCCGCGAGCTATAAGTGCGGCATGACGCTTCCGTTCGAGATCTACGACGTCTTCTCCGACCGCCCCTACGCGGGCAACCAGCTCGCCGTCGTCTACGACGGCCAGGACCTCTCCACCGCGCAGATGCAGGCGATCGCGAAGGAGTTCGGCTTCTCCGAGACCGTGTTCGTGCTCCCCGCAGCCGATCCGAAGGCCGACTACCGCGCGCGCATCTTCACCCCTGCGGAGGAACTCCCGTTCGCCGGGCACCCCACGATCGGCGCCGCGATCGCCGCCGTCGCCGCCGGACGGGTCGCCCCGACCGACGGCCGGGTGGTCCAGGAGTGCGGCGCGGGCCTGATGACCGTGGCCGTGGACGGCGCCGCCGGTGCGGCGAAACTCACGTCGACCGCGATCGCGGTCGGCCCCGAACTCGACCGCGAGACCGCCGCCGCGGCGATCGGCCTCGGCGCGGACCGGCTCCTCGGCACCCCGAAGAACGCCAGCGCCGGGCTCGACCACAACTTCGTGCGCGTCGCCGACGAGGACGTGGCCGCGGCCGTCGACGTGCCCGGCCACCTCGACAAGGTGTACGTGTACAGCTTCGACCCCGAGACCGCGGCGGTCCACGCGCGGCTGTTCCACGTCGGCGTCGGGGAGGACCCGGCGACCGGCTCGGCCGCGGTCGCGCTCGGCGTGCACCTCGTGGACGCGGGCCTGATCGCCGGGGACGGCGTGCACTCGTACGAGATCGCGCAGGGCGCCGAGATCGGGCGCCCCTCGTCGCTGTCCGGCGAGGTCGTCGTCGAGGCCGGGGTCCCGGTCTCGGTGTCGGTCTCCGGCTCGGCGGTCAAGACCGCCGAGGGCGCGCTGGTGGCGCTGCCGTAGCCGACGCGGCGGCCGCTCCTTCCGGGTGAGCGCGGCGCTCAAGGAGCGCTGACGTACTCGACGGTGCCGTACCGCTCGGCCCGCAGGCCCTTGGGCCAGGGGGCCGAGCGGAGGTCGCCGGCCCAGGAGCGCCGCGGCCAGCCGCCCTTGCGGAGCAGGGCCGCGACGAACCGCTCCGGGTCCGGCTGGGCCGCCCACACGGACGGCAGGAACGTGGCGCGGCGGCCGTCGCCGTCCTTGAGCGTGAGCCCGTCCGCTCCGGGTCGGAGGGCGTCGAGGAGGGCCGGGAAGTCCTGTGCCGCAAGCGGTTCCGCCGGGGTGAGGACCGCGACCTTGACGGTCAGGCCCGGCACCTCGTCGGCTTCGACGGGCGGCAGCCGCGGGTCCCGCGCCGCCAGCCGCGCGTTGCGGACCACGTCGACGCCCAAGGGCCGCAGGGCGACGAGGGTGCCGATGCAGCCGCGGAGGGCGTGCTCCCGCTCGAGGGTCACGAAGGTGGCGGCCTTCTCGGCCAGTGCGGGCGGAGTGTCGGCGAGCAGTTCGGCCGCGCCGGGCGGCCGCGGGCCGAACGAGGTCGCGACCGCGCTGCGCGCCAGCGCCGTCAGGACCGGGCCCAGGTTCGGCTCCATCCTCCGATGGTCCCACGCCCGCGTCGGCGGCGCGCCGGGCCCGCCCGCCGACGTGCCGAACGGTTGCGGGAGAAGCCCTCTGATGCGGCCGATCGCCCCGATGGTGCGGTTTCGGGCCGTTCGGCCCGGCGGTGGTGCGTTTGGTCGGGGGAGCGTGAGAGACTGCCCGCATGAATGAACCGCGTCCGAGCCTCGAATCGTTCGAAGACGGCCTCGCCGAGGTGATCGACCTTCCCTCCGCCGGTCAAGGCCCGCTGACCGAGCTCGGCAGGCTTCAGCAGCTCGACTCGCTCGCCGGCAAGGTGGCGCTGGTGACCGGTGCGGGCGCGACCGACGGGATCGGGTTCGCGATCGCGACGCGGCTGCGGCTGGCCGGCGCGACGGTGGCGATCGTGTCGACGACGAAGCGGATCC
Source organism: Glycomyces terrestris (assembly GCF_003933745.1). Classification (GTDB taxonomy): domain Bacteria; phylum Actinomycetota; class Actinomycetes; order Mycobacteriales; family Micromonosporaceae; genus Glycomyces; species Glycomyces terrestris. The sequence continues at coordinate 106,619 of NZ_RSEB01000002.1, forward strand.
ACGAGCGGGCCGGGGAGATCGACGCGGTCGGGTTCGTGGCCGACCTGACCGACGAGGCCGAGGTCGGGGGACTCGCCGACGCCGTGGTCGACGCGGTGGGCGAGGTCGACATCCTCATCAACAACGCCGGCCTGACCTCGAAGTCGGACCCGGCGGTGGTCAAGCCCGTCGCGCAGCTGTCCTACGAGGACTGGCGGGCCGAGCTCTCCCGGAACCTCGACACGGCGTTCCTGGTGTCGCGCGCGTTCGTGCAGCCGATGGCCGAGCGCGGTTGGGGCCGGATCGTGAACGTGGCGGCGACCGCCGGCGTCGTCAACGCCGTCCCGGCCGAGGCCGCCTACGCCGCCGCGAAGGCCGGCGTGACCGGTTTGACGAAGGCGCTGGCGACCGAGGTCGTCGCCGACGGCGTCACCGTCAACGCGATCGCGCCCGGCCTGGTCCGCACCGGCTCCTCCACGGTCCCCGAGCTCCAGCAGGGCCTCGACGGCCCGATGGGCCGCCCCGGCACGCCCGAGGAGGTCGCCGCCGCGGCCGTGTTCTTCTGCGCGCCTTCGGCTTCCTACGTGACCGGCCAGACCCTCGTGGTCGACGGCGGCCGTTCGCTGCGCGTCTAGCCCGCCGCACACCCGACCGAACCGCACCCGCCGACCGCAAGGGCGACAGGCCGCGCGCCGACCGCGCCGCGCCGCGGGAGTGCCGCCAGACGCTGCTTCCCGCTGCCGCGGTGCCCGTCCACAGGTGCACCCCAGCAGTGGCTGCCCCATGGAGAATCGGCCCCGCAGGCGAGGCGGCGCCTCCCGTGCCCGCAGGGCGCCGGGCGTTTCGACGCCGCGGCCCCCGGGCCGGTTCCCGGATGTCCGGATCGCCATATTCGCCCGCCCTGTGCGCAACTCCGATCCCGCCGCGGTCGTTACCCTGTGGTGATCACTTCGACGGCAACCGTGAACGAGACCCAGGGGGCGCGCATGGACGAGGCGTTCGGCGAGACGGGAAGAGAGGCCAGGGGCCGCACCGTCACCGGGCTGGTCCTGCTCGTCGGCGGGCTCGTCGGCCTCGCGGCCGCGTTCGACCTCACCTACGAGCGGATCGCCTCGCTCATCGACCCCGACCACGCCATCTCCTGCGACTTCAACCCGGTGCTGTCGTGCGGCACCGTCATGAACACGTGGCAGGCGTCGGTGTTCGGGTTCCCGAACCCGATGATCGGGCTCGCGGCGTTCCCGCTCGTCGTCTTCATGGGCCTCCTGTGGCTCTCCAAAGTGGAGCTGCCGCGGTGGATCGCGCTCGGGTTCAACCTCGGCGCCCTCGGCGGGCTCGCGTTCGTGTCCTGGCTGATCTTCCAGTCCGTGTACCAGATCGGCGTGCTCTGCCCCTGGTGCATGGCCGTGTGGGCCGCCGTCCTCCCGATCTTCTGGTTCACCACGATCCGCAACCTCAGCACCGGTGCGATCCCCGTGGCCGAGGACTGGCGCGACGCCGTCGACGACGTCCTCCGCTTCCACTGGATCGGCCTGACGCTGCTCTACCTCGCCGTCATCGGCATCGTCGCCACCGGCTTCTGGGACTACTGGTCCACGCTCCTATAGCGAACGGCCGGGGCCCCGGGCTGCCGCCTGGGGCCTCGGCCCGACGTCGTCCGCCGCTAGGCGATCCGCAGCCCGATCGGCTCCAGCCAGCCGCCCTCGGACAGGTACTCGAGGACCTGCTCGACGGCCTCGCCGATGGTGATCTCGCTGGTGTCGATCTCCAGCTCCGCGTTCGGCGGCTCCTCGTACGGGTCGGAGATCCCGGTGAACTCCGGGATCTGCCCGGCGCGCGCCTTCGCGTACAGGCCCTTGCGGTCCCGCGCCTCGCACACCTCCAGCGGCGTCGAGACGTGCACGAGCACGAAGTCGGCGCCCGCGGCCTCGGCCATCCGCCGCGCCTCGGCCCGGTCGACCTCGTACGGGGCGATCGGGGCGGCCATGCCGATGCCGCCGTGCCGGGCCACCTCGGCCGCGACGAACCCGATCCGGCGGATGTTCACCGACCGGTCCGCGCGCGAGAACCCGAGCCCGCTCGACAGGAGCCGGCGCACCACGTCGCCGTCGAACAGCGACACCGTGCGGGTCCCCTCCTCCAGGAGCGCCTCGTAGACGCCGCGGGAGATCGTCGACTTGCCCGAGCCCGACAGCCCCGTGAAGAACAGCACGAGCCCGCGCTGGCGCCGCGGCGGCCGCGCCTTGCGCAGCTCCGCGGCCACGCTCGGCGGCGTGTGCCACTCGGGGAGCCCGAAGCCGCGGTCGAGCATGTCCGCGATCTCGGCCTCGCTGAGCGCGGTCCGCCGGAACGGCGGCTCGATGTCCTCGATCGGCCGCCACTGCCCGTCGCGGGTGTCGTAGGCGAGCTCGCGCGGCACCATGGCCCGCACGCCGTCGCCGCCGCCGAGCCCGTCGGGCCCGGTCATGAGGTGCGTCGCGCCGTACGCGGCCGCGACCTTCGCGGTCAGCAGCCCGTCGCGCAGCCGGTCGCCGCGCTTGGACAGCGGGACCGTGAGCACCGTGGCCGTCGGCAGCCGGTCCTTCGCCGCGAGCACCGACCGCACCAGGGCCGCCGTCGGCAGCCGCAGCTCCCGGCCGCCGTTCGTCTCGTCGCCGGTCGGGATCATGACCAGCACGTGCGCGGCGAGGTTGTGCGCGGCGCGCGCCAGCTGCGCGAGCTGGGGCCGGTGCAGCGGCCGGTCCGCGACGAGCGCGAGCACCCGCGGCTTCGTGTACGTGGTGCGCGCCTGCTCCGGGGTCGCCCGCAGGCCCGTGAACACGCCGTGCGCGGCGTCCGCGATGCGCCGCACCGGGCCGCCGACCCGCACCATGTCCGGCCCGAGCGCGTCGAGGCTGTGGCATTCGACCGCCGCGACCGGCGCCCCCTCCGGGTCGGTGATGCGAAGCACACGCCGCTTCGGGTCGGGGTTGTCCAGGAGCCGCGCGATCGCCATCGGCACGTCCAGGGTCACCGGCACCGGCCACGCCGTGCCGTCTGGGAGCATGCCCGTCGTCGTCACCGACCGCGCCTCGGCCTCGCCCATGAACCCGCGCAGCGGCGCGTACGCGCCGTACAGCAGCAGCTCCAGGTCGGCCAGTTCGTGCGGCAGCGGGGTGTGGCTCGGCGCCTCGGCGAGGATCTCGTCGGGCAGTACCCAGTCAGACATCGGCGGTCGGGGTCCCTTCGCAGCGGATCGTTCGGGGCGGCATCGGTCTCGGTCGCACCAGGGTATGCCACGGGGCCGACTCTGCACACGTACGGCTACGCAAGCGGGCGCCGTGGCCGCACGCCCACGGCCGCCCAAGCGCGCCCCGCGGCCGCACGCCCACGGCCGCCCGAGCGCGCGCCGCGGCCGCGTCCGATCGGCGTCCCGCCCGCGCCGAGACCTCCGCGACCCCGGACCCGGATCGTCCCGCATGGCGGACTGAGAAAGTGGCGCGGCCATTACCGGTAAGTTACGCTGACATCGCTCTCACGGACGCAGAGCACAGCAGTTCACCGCGGACAAGGACGTCGGCGCGAGCGGCCCCCTCAGGGTTTGCCCAGACCAGCAGTGGAGACCTCCCATGGACTACTACGACTCCTCCAGCGGAACCGACGACAAGCAGCTGCGCCGCGACATCAGGCGCCTCGGCAACCTCCTCGGCCAGGCGCTCGTCCGCCAGGAGGGCCCCCAGCTGCTCGAACTCGTCGAGGAGGTGCGCGGCCTGGTCCGCCACCAGCCCGAGGCCGTCGCCTCCCGGCTCGCCAAGCTCGACGTCACCGAAGAGGTCGACCTCGCCCGCGCCTTCGCCACCTACTTCCACCTGGCGAACATCACCGAGCAGGTCCACCGCGCCCGCGACATGCGCCGCTCCCGCGCCGAGAACGGCGGCTGGCTCTCCCAGGCCCGCGCCGAGATCACCCTCGAAGACGTCCCCGCCGACCAGATCGCGGCCGCCGCCGAGCGGCTCGAGGTCCGCCCCGTCTTCACCGCCCACCCCACCGAGGCCGCCCGCCGGTCCATCCTCATCAAGCTCCGCAACATCGCCGACCTCCTCGACGCCGAGGCCGCCGAGCGCGCCGTCCTCGGCTCCGCCGACGTCGACGCCGTCAACTCCCGCCTCGCCGAGATCATCGACCTCCTGTGGCAGACCGACGAACTCCGCGTCGAGAAGCCCGAGCCGACCGACGAGGCCCGCAACGCGATCTACTACCTCACCGACCTCTACCGCGACGCCGCCGCCCGCGTCCTCACCGACCTCAACGCCACCCTCACCGACCTCGGCGGCTCCCCCCGGCCCGGCACCGCCCCCCTGCGGTTCGGCACCTGGATCGGCGGCGACCGCGACGGCAACCCGTTCGTCACCCCCGAGGTCACCAAGCAGGTCCTGCTCATGCAGCACGAGCACGGCATCGCCGCCGCCGAAGGCGCCGTCGCCGGGCTCATCAACGAGCTCTCCGTCTCCCAGGCCGTGCGGCCCGCGTCCCAGGAGCTCCTCGACTCCGTGAACGCCGACCTCGACCGCCTCGGCGCCGCGATCCCCGCCCGCTACAAGCGCATCCACGCCGAGGAGCCCTACCGCCTCAAGGCCCGCGCCATCGAGGCGAAGCTCGCGAACACCCGCACCCGCCACGCCGAGGGCCTCCCGCACCGCGCCGGCTTCGACTACGCCGACGGCCGCGAACTCCTCGCCGACCTCCAGGTCATGCGCGACTCCCTCGCCCGCCAGCGCGGCCAGCTGCCCGCCAAGGGCGTCCTCGACCGCGTCATCCGCACCGTCGCCGCGTTCGGCCTCCAGCTCGCCACCATGGACGTCCGCGAGCACTCCGAGGCCCACCACGCCGTCCTCGCCGAGCTGTACGACGCCACCGGCGAACTCGACAAGCCCTACGCCGAGCTCACCGCCGCCGAGCGCAGCGCCGTCCTCGCCGCCGAGCTCTCCGGCCAGCGGCCCCTCGCGCCCGCGAACGTCGAGCTCACCGAGCTCAACCGCAAGACCTTCGACGTCTTCCACGCCATCCGCGACGCCCAGGAGCAGTTCGGGAAGGCCATCGTCGAGTCGTACATCATCTCGATGACCCACGACGCCGGCGACGTCCTCGCCCCCGCGATCCTCGCCCGCGACGCCGGCCTCATCGACGTCGCCCGCGGCCGCGCCGACGTCGGCTTCGTGCCCCTCCTCGAAGAGGTCGAGGAGCTCGCCGGCGCCGACACCCTCCTTGACGAGCTGCTCAGCCTGCCCGCCTACCGCGCGATCGTCGCCGCCCGCGGCAACGTCCAGGAGGTCATGCTCGGCTACTCCGACTCCAACAAGGACGCCGGCATCACCGCCAGCCAGTGGAACATCCAGGCGGCCCAGCGGCAGCTGCGCGACGTCGCGCACAAGCACGGCGTGCGCCTGCGCCTCTTCCACGGCCGCGGCGGCACCATCGGCCGCGGCGGCGGCCCCACCCACGAGGCGATCCTCGCCCAGCCCTCGGGCACCCTCGACGGCGCCATCAAGATCACCGAGCAGGGCGAGGTCCTCTCCGACAAGTACACGCTGCCGGCGCTGGCCCGCGAGAACCTGGAGCTCACGGTCGCCGCGTCGCTGAAGGCCACGCTGCTGCACACCGAGCCGCGCCACCAGCCCGAGGTCCTGGCCCGCTGGTTCGACGTCATGGACCAGACCTCCGAGGCGTCGAAGGCCGCCTACCGCGACCTCACCGGCCGCCCCGGCCTCGCCGAGTACTTCTGGGCCGTGAGCCCCACGGAGCTGCTGGGCGCCTTGAACATCGGTTCGCGCCCGTCGAAGCGCCCGAACACCGACGCGGGCCTGTCGGGCCTGCGCGCGATCCCGTGGGTGTTCGGCTGGACGCAGTCGCGCCAGATCGTCCCCGGCTGGTACGGCGTCGGCTCCGGCCTCGCGGCCGCCCGCGAGGCGGGCCTCGGCGACGAGATCGCCGAGATGTACGAGAAGTGGCACTTCTTCCGCAACTTCGTCTCGAACGTGGAGATGACGCTCGCGAAGACCGACCTGTCGATCGCGGGCCAGTACGTCTCGACGCTCGTGCCCGCGCACCTCCAGCCGATCTTCGAGGCGATCAAGACCGAGCACGCCGCCACGGTGGCCGAGATCCTGGCGCTCACCGGCGGCGAGAAGCTCCTCGACGCGAACCCGCAGCTGACCCGGACCCTCGAGGTCCGCGACCGCTACCTGGCGCCGCTCCACCACCTCCAGGTCTCGCTCCTCAAGCGCTACCGCTCCGAGGGCGGGGCCGACGGCGACGTGGACCCGCAGCTCAAGCGGGCCCTGCTCATCACCGTCAACGGCATCGCCGCGGGCCTGCGCAACACCGGCTGACCCGCGGCCCCCGGCCGGCCCGCCGCGGGCCTGCCGAGGCGGGAGGAACGTCCCAAAGCGACCGCGGGGCCGGGGCGGCGCCCCGGTCCCGTGCTAGGTTCGCGCTTCCACCCGATCGAAGCGCGGAGATCATGGCGAGAAGCTTGCGAGTCAGCGTCCGGAACGCGAAGTTCCAGCAGTGGGAGACCTTGCTGCGCAACCGGACCAAGCGGCACCGGACGGGCTCGTTCCTGGTGCAGGGCGTCCGGCCGATCACGATGGCCGTCGAGCACGGCTGGACCGTGCAGGAGCTGCTGTACGACGCCGACCGACCGCGCCTGTCCGACTGGGCCCGCGGGCTCCTCGACGCCCCGCACACCGAGCGGGCCGCGGTCGCCTCCGACCTCATGGCCGAACTGGGGGACAAGGACGGCGACGCGCCCGAACTCCTCGCCCAGGTCGCCATCCCGACCCGGCGCCTCTCGCAGCTGGAGTCGCGCCCCGGCTGGCTCGGCCTCGTCGTCGACCGGCCCACGAGCCCCGGGAACCTCGGGTCGCTCATCCGCTCCGCCGACGCGTTCGGCGCGGACGCGGTCGTCCTCACCGGCCGCAATGCCGCGGACCCCTACGACCCCAAGGCCGTCCGCGCCTCGACCGGCAGCCTCTTCGCGCTCCCGGTCATCAACGCCGCCTCCGCGCACGAGGTCGCCGAGTGGGCCGCGAAGCAGGCCCACCGGCCCTCCATCGTGGGCACCGACGAGCGCGGCGAGCGCGCCCTGGCCGACCACGACCTGCGCGGCGCGCTCCTCCTGGTCGTCGGCAACGAGACCGAGGGCATGTCGAAGGCGTGGACCGAACTCGCCGACGCCGTCGCCCGCATTCCCATGTCGCCCAAGGCCGCTTCGTCCCTGAACGCCGCGAACGCCGGCACTGTCGCGCTCTACGAGGCCGCCCGCCAGCGGTCCCTCTAGGACCGGCGCCCGCCGCGCGACCGTCCAGGCCGGAGCCGCTAGACCGCCCCGGCCTTGCTCTCCTCGGCGAGCTTCTGCTCGTGCTGCTCGACGGCCTTGGCCCACAGGGCCGCGACGTCCGCGTCGGTGAGCGTGAGGTTGAACCGGTCCCGCAGGAGCGACGCGAACGCGTCCGCGTCCTCGACGACCGTCACCGACTTGAAGTCCGGGTACGCCGGCCCGTAGACGGTGAGCGTGCGGGCCCGCAGCACCCACATGTCGTGCTCGCGCGGGTTCTGCACCGCGAGGGTCCGCACGAACGGCGACTCCGGCGAAGTGGACAGTTCGCGGCAGCGGTCGGCGAACTCCTCGGGACGCCGTTCCTCGAGCGTGAAGTCGAACGTCAGGTTCGCCACGCGCGGGTCGATCGAGCAGCGCCACTCCTCGCCGCCGAGGCTCCACACGCCGAAGTTGAACGCGCCGATCCGGTAGCTGCCGTTGCGGATCGGCAGCGGGTCGCGGAAGCCCGTCCCGATCCCGCCGTCCGCCAGGTACTCCGACCCGTCCTTGCCGTGCTGCTCGGGGAACCGCACCACGAGCGGCATGTGGTTCCACCAGGCGCCGTCGCCGTCCACTTCGCGGCGCACGCCCCCGAGGACGCGGCGCACGTCGAAGCCCATGGCCTCCAGCGCGAACGCCAGCACGCCGTTGTGCTCGTAGCAGTACCCGCCCCTCCCGCCCTCGACGAGCTTCGCGAACAGCGAGTCCGCGTCGAGCCGGATCGGCCGGCCCAGCTGGATGTCGAGGTTCTCGTAGGGCATCGCCGCGACGTGCGCGCGGTGGATCCGCCGCAGCGCGTGCAGCGTCGGGCGCCGCGGAGCGGTGATCCCGACGCGGTCGAGGTAGGCGGCCAGCATGGCGGAGTCGAACACCCCTCGACCATACCGCGAGTGAAACCCCAGGTCCCCGGTCGTGATGAGACCGATACGCGAAAGATGTTGCAGGGCTGGAGTTCTGTCACTCCTGGGGCCGCATTGGTGGCCCCGGTGTGGGATAGTGTCGCCATCCTCCCGACTGCTCTACGCATTGCCCTTAAGGAGTCCCCGCTATGGTCATGGGTCCGACCCACGCCATGTCCGGCGCCGCCCTGTGGCTCGCCGGTTCGGCCGTAGCCTCCGCCGCCTTCGGCATCGACCAGACGGCGAGCGAGCTCGCCGTCGGCACCATCGCCGCCGCGGGCGCCGCCCTCTACCCCGACATCGACTGCGCCGGCCGCGTCACCGAGAACAAGGGCGGGTCCACCGTGGCCAGGTCGTTCGGCGTCGTGTCCCTGCTCTTCGCCGAGATCGTCGAACGCCTCTGCTACTGGTTCTACCTGATCACCAAGTCCAAGAAGGACAAGAAGCGGAACAACGGCCACCGCCTGTTCACCCATACGATCGTCCACGCCGCGATCGTGGGCACCGGCACCGGCTTCCTCGCCGCCTGGGGCGGGAAGTTCGCCGTCATCGCGATCCTGTTCCTGCTCACCGGCCTCGCCGTGCGCGGCCTCATGAACTCGATCGCCGAGAAGTACGGCTGGATCGTCACCACCGGCATCTCCCTCGCCGTCGCCTACGGCATGTACCACCTGCTCGACGAGAACCGCTCCTACTGGATCCTCGGCCTCGCCATGGGCATCGGCTGCTTCATCCACATCCTCGGCGACGTCATCACCAAGATGGGCTGCCCGATGTTCTTCCCCCTGCCGATCCAGAAGAAGCGCTGGCGCGAGATCGGCCTGCCCGACTCGATCGCGCTCCGCGCCGGCGGCAAGGCCGAGAACAAGATCCTCCTGCCCGCGCTCACCGTCATCGTGGTCCTCGGCATGTTCTACAACCTCCCCGAGGTCCAGGCGCTCCTGTTCGGCCCCGAGGGCGGCCAGGGCGCCTCGAACTGACGCCCGCGCCCCCGCGCGCGATCGCGCTCGGCCCCCGGGCCGGCGCGAGGTAGACTCGACCGGTCGCCGGAACAGCCCCCCGTCAGGGCTGTCTCCGGCCATCAGTCGTGCCCTCAAGGGCAATCCGAGAACAGCCGCGCAGGGAGCCCGCGAATGTCCGAAGGCAAGCCGCAGCCGAAACTCGAGAGCCTGCTCAAAGCCGCCGCGGCCGCACCGAAGCTGGCGCGCGTCGCCGAACTGGCCGCCCGGTCCGACCGCCCGGTCGACGTCGTCGCCGTCCCCGGCGCCCGCCCCCTGGCCCTCGCCCAGGCCGCGCTCCACGCCGCCGGGCCCGTGCTCGCGATCACCGCGACCTCCCGCGAGGCCGAGGAGCTCGCCGAGTCCCTCGCGTCCTTCGTCCCCGAGGACGACATCGCGTACTACCCCGCCTGGGAGACCCTCCCGCACGAGCGGCTCTCGCCCCGCTCCGACACCGTCGGCGCCCGCCTCGACCTCCTCCACCGCATCCACGCCGGCGACGTGCCGCGCGTCATCGTCACCCCCGTCCGCGGCGCCCTCCAACCCCAGCTCAAGGGCCTCGGCGCCCTCGAACCGGTGCACCTGCGCCGCGGCGACGAGACCGACTTGACCGACCTCGCCGCCCGCCTCGTCGACCTCGCGTACGAGCGCGTCGACCTCGTCGAGAAGCGCGGCGAGTTCGCCGTCCGCGGCGGCATCCTCGACGTCTTCCCGCCCACCGCCCAGCACCCGCTGCGCCTGGAGTTCTTCGGCGACGAGGTCGACTCCATCCGCGAGTTCTCCGTCGCCGACCAGCGCTCCCTCGACGCCGCCGACGAGCTGCGCGCCGTCGCCTGCCGCGAACTGCTCCTCACCGACGACGTGCGCGAGCAGGCCGCCGCCCTCGGCGAGGACTTCCCCGGCCTCGCCGAGATGTGCGCCAAACTCGCCCAGGGCATCCCGGTCGAGGGCATGGAGTCGCTCCTGCCCGCGCTCGCCGGCCCCGATCGCCTGGAGCTGTTCCAGGAGGTCCTGCCGCGCGACGCGCTCATCGTCGCGATCGAGCCCGAGCGCATCCGCACCCGCGCCCTCGACCTCGTCGCGACCTCGAACGAGTTCCTCGAAGCGTCCTGGGCCGCCGCCGCGGCCGGCGCCGCCGCGCCCGTCGACCTCGGCTCCGGCACCTTCCACGACCTCGCCGACGCCCGCACGACCGCGCTCGCCAAGGGCCAGCGCTGGTGGACGATCTCGCCGTTCGCCGCCGCGCCCGAGGAGACCGACGAGCTCGCGGCCGAACTCGCCGCGATCACCGGCGAGCCCGTCTCGTACGGCGGCGGCGTGCACGACGACGCGCTCACCGTCGACCTCGGCCTCACCGAATCGCCCCGCTACCACGGGAACACGGCCCAGCTCGTCGAGGACCTGCGGGCCTGGACGCGCGAGGGCCGGGCCGTCGCGGTCGTCTACCCGGCCCTCGGCGGCGCCGAGCGCGCCGCCGAGCAGCTGCGCGCCGAGGGGATCGGCGCGCACCTCGAGCCCGCTCCCGCCGCGTTCCGGCCCGGCGAGGTCGTGGCGTGCGTCGGCTCGCTCGCGCTCGGGTTCATCGACGAGCGGGTCGTCGCGGTCACCGCCGCCGACATCGCCGGCGGCAAGGCCCTCGCGAGCCAGCGCCCCCGCAAGGGCAAGGCCACCAAGCGGCGCGGCGCGGTCAACCCGCTGGAGCTCTCCCCGGGGGACTACGTTGTGCACGACGCGCACGGCGTCGGCAAGTACGTGGAGCTGGTGCGCCGCGCGATCGGCGGCGCCGACCGCGAGTACCTCGTCATCGAGTACGCCGCGTCCAAGCGCGGCCAGCCCGGCGACCGCCTGTTCGTGCCGACCGACTCGCTCGACCAGCTGACGCGGTACGTCGGCGGCGAGCAGCCGACCGTCCACAAGCTCGGCGGCACCGACTGGCAGAAGACGAAGCGGCGCGCCCGCAAGGCCGTGCGCGAGATCGCGGCCGAGCTGATCCAGCTGTACGCGGCCCGCCAGGCGGCCGAGGGGCACGCGTTCAGCCCGGACACGCCGTGGCAGCGCGAGCTGGAGGACGCGTTCCCGTACGTGGAGACCCCCGACCAGATGTCGGCGATCATCGACACGAAGGCGGACATGGAGGCCCGGGTCCCCATGGACCGCCTCGTCATGGGCGACGTCGGCTACGGCAAGACCGAGGTCGCCGTGCGGGCCGCGTTCAAGGCCGTGCAGGACGGCAAGCAGGTCGCGGTCCTGGTCCCGACCACGCTCCTGGCGAGCCAGCACTACGGCACGTTCGTGGAGCGCATGGGCCAGTTCCCGGTCAAGATCAGGCAGCTGTCGCGGTTCCAGACCGCGCGCGAGGCCGCCGAGATCCAGCGCGGCATCGCCGCGGGGGAGATCGACATCCTCGTCGGCACGCACCGGCTCCTCCAGGCCGAGACCCGCTTCAAGGACCTCGGGCTCATCATCGTCGACGAGGAGCAGCGGTTCGGCGTGGAGCACAAGGAGAAGCTCAAGGCGCTGCGCACCGCGGTCGACGTGCTCACGATGTCGGCGACGCCGATCCCGCGGACCCTCGAGATGGCGGTGACCGGCATCCGCGAGATGTCGCAGATCCAGACCCCGCCCGAGGAGCGGCACCCGGTGCTCACGTACGTGGGCGCGTGGGAGGCCAAGCAGGTCGCCGCGGCGATCCGCCGCGAGCTGCTGCGCGACGGCCAGGCGTTCTACCTCCACAACCGGGTCGAGTCGATCGACCGGGCCGCGACGCGGCTGCGCGAGCTCATCCCCGAGGCCCGCATCGCGGTCGCCCACGGGAAGATGACCGAGACGCAGCTCGAGCAGATCATGCAGGGCTTCTGGGAGGGCGAGTACGACGTGCTCGTCTCGACCACGATCATCGAGTCCGGCATCGACATCCCGAACGCGAACACGCTCATCGTCGAGCGCGCCGACCTGCTGGGCCTGTCGCAGCTGCACCAGATCCGCGGCCGCGTCGGGCGCTCGCGCGAGCGCGCGTACGCGTACTTCCTGTACCCGCCGGAGCAGCCGCTGTCGGAGACCGCGCACGAGCGGCTCGCGACGATCGCGCAGCACTCCGAGCTCGGCGCGGGCATGTACGTCGCCATGAAGGACCTGGAGATCCGCGGCGCCGGGAACCTGCTGGGCGCCGAGCAGTCCGGGCACATCGCGGACGTCGGCTTCGACCTGTACCTGCGGATGGTCGGCGAGGCCGTGACGGCGTTCAAGGGCGGCGGCGAGGAGCCCCCGGCGCCGGTGAAGGTCGAGCTGCCGCTGGACGCGAACATCCCGTTCGACTACATCGAGGTCGAGCGCCTGCGCCTGGAGATGTACCGCAAGATCTCCGAGGTCCACGACGAGTCCGAGCTCGACGAGGTCCGCGAGGAGATGGAGGACCGCTACGGCCCCGCGCCCGAGCAGGTCCTCACCCTGTTCCACCTGGCGCGCTTCCGGCTCCTCGCCCGCGCGCACGGCCTCACCGACATCGCCTTGCAGGGCAAGAACCTCCGGTTCTCCACTGTGGAGCTGCCGGACTCGAAGCAGCTGCGCCTGGGCCGCCACTACCCGGACGCGCACTACAAGGCCCCCGCGGGCCTCATCAGCGTCCCGCGCCCCACGACCTCCCGCGTCGGCGGCAAGCCCCTCGAGGGCCTGGCGCTGCTCCAGTGGTGCGCGGACCTCATCACCGACATCGTCCCGGAGTCCGCGCCGGCGAAGGCGTAGCGCCGGGTGCCCGGGACTCGCTCAGACCTGCTCGAAGTAGAACGATTTGATGAAGCAGTCGCGCGGCTGCCCGATCGCGAAGCGGACGCAGTCCACGAGCGAGCGGGCGCTCAGCGCGTCGCCGCCGCGCCGTTCGGCGTCCCATTCGGGCCCGAGCGGGTCGGGGTTGTCGAAGTCCGGCGGGTACAGCGAGATCACCCGGACCCCCTTGGGCCGCAGGCGCTTCGACAGGACCTCCGTGAACCCCGCCTGGGCCGACTTCGCCGCGTAGAACGCCTCGTGCGCCTCCGAGCGGTGGTTCCCGTACTCGCCGCAGCCCGACACCATCGTCACGATGTCCGGCCGCTCGCTGCGCAGCAGCATCGGCAGCAGCGCCTTCGTCACGAGCACCGTGCCGGCCGCCCCCGCCGCGATCGTCTCGGCCACCAGGGCGTCGTCCGCTTCGGTGAACCCGCCGTCCAGGTACGGCGCGCCGTTGTTGACGAGCACGTCCACCGCGTCCGCGGTCTCGGCGAGCGCTTCGGCGAACTCGCGCACCGATTCCGGTTCGGCGAGGTCGCACTCGAACGCGTGCGCCCTCCCCCCGACGCGCCGGACCGCCTGTGCCGTCTCCTCCGCGGCGTCGAACCGCCGCGCCGACACGAACACCTCCGCGCCGCCGCGCCCGAGCGAGACCGCCAGCGCCCTCCCGAACCCGCGCCCGGCCCCGGTGACCACCACCCGGTATCCCGTGAAATCCACGGCGCCCTCCCTCGGCCTCTCGCCTCTCAGTGTCCTCGCCTCCGCGAACGCGTCAAGTCCCCGGACCGGTCGTAGGTCCCTGCCTCCGATCCGGTCGGCCAAACGGGTGGACGAAGCCGCCGCGTTCTGATTGCATGGGCCCGATGGGAGAGACCGCCGACTTCCGCATCGACGTCCCGCAGGCCGCGCTCGACGACCTGCACGACCGCCTGCGCCTCACCCGCTGGCCGGCCGCGAGTCCCGAACCCGGCTGGGCGCGCGGCGTCCCCGTCCTCTACCTGCGGCGCCTCGCCGACCACTGGCTCCACCGCTACGACTGGCGCGCCCACGAAGCGGCCCTGAACGCGATCCCGCAGGGCCTCACCGAGATCGACGGCCAGCGGATCCACTTCCTGCACGCCCGCTCGCCCGAGCCCGACGCCCTGCCGCTGGTGATCACCCACGGCTGGCCCGGCTCGGTCGTCGAGTTCCTCAAGATCATCGGGCCGCTCACCGACCCGCGCGCCCACGGCGGCGACGCCGCCGACGCGTTCCACGTCGTCGCCCCCTCCCTCCCCGGGTTCGCGTTCTCGACGCCGCTCGCCGCGCCCGACTGGGACCACGCGCGCATCGCCGCCGCCTGGCTCGTCCTCATGGACCGGCTCGGCTACGAGCGCTTCGGCGCCCACGGCGGCGACACCGGCTCGAAGGTCTCACCGGCCCTCGGCCGCCTCGCCCCCGACCGCGTCGCCGGCGTCCACATTAACGGCGGCCTCGAACTCCCGCCCGCCGACGACCCCGCGCTCGCCTCCCTCGCGCCCGACGAGCTCGCCCGCCTCGAATCCGTGCGCGAGCTCGTCCGCCACGGCACCGGCTACGCCGACCTCCAGTCCACCAAGCCGCAGACGATCGCCTACGCGCTCAACGACTCTCCCGTCGGCCAGCTGGCGTGGATCGCCGACAAGTTCCACGACTGGACCGACCCGGCCGCGCCCCTGCCCGAGGACGCCGTCGACGTCGACCAGCTCCTCACCAACGTCACCCTCTACTGGCTCACCGGGACCGGCGCGAGCTCGGCGCACCAGTACCGGGCCGTGCGCGACGAGCCGGACCCCGGCCCCTCCGACGTTCCCACCGGCGTCGCGGTCTTCCCGACCGACCCGGCGATCCGCGGCCTCCTCGAACGCCGCCACCGGATCGTCCACTGGTCCGAGTTCGACCGCGGCGGGCACTTCGCGGCCATGGAGGCCCCCGACCTCCTCGTCCAGGACCTGCGCGACTTCTTCCGGCCCTTGCGCCGACCCGCCCCCGCGGGCGGACAATAGGGGCATGGGCACACCGACCGAGCGGCGGCCGCTGACCGTGCGGCTGCTCATGGGCCTGCTCGTCCTCAGCTGGATCGACTTCATGGCGGTCCTCATCCCCGAGTACTTCGCGTGCGGCCCGCACGACCTCGGCTGCCGGCGCATGGGCTACACCAGCCCCGTGTTCCTCACCGTCCTCGTCGTCGGCGCCTCCCTGCTCCTGCTGTACGCCTTCGCGATCTGGCACCGCCGCGCCTGGGCCTGGTTCCTCGCGGTCGTCACCACCGGCGTCCCGGCGATGGTCCTCCTCGCCGAGTTCGACGCCTGGCTCGCGGCCCCGCCGCTCGAGAAGCTCGCCGGCGTCCTCGACCTCACCTGCCTCGGACTGCTCGTGTCGCCCCCGGTGTGGCGCTGGGCCCGCGTGCGGCCCGCCGAGGCCGGCGAATAAGGGGACCCACCAGCGGCTTCGCGGACGTACCCTGGAGGGACCCAGCGTTTTTGGAGCGCCCGTGAACAGCCCCGTCTCTCCCGGCCCCGCACCGCTCTACGACAAGCCGCACTCCGTCGACCTCGCCCAGGTCATGATGGTCTTCCAGTACTTCATGCTGGTCAGCGTCAGCCTCGGCCTCGGCCCGCGCCTCCTCGGCTGGGTCGAGGACCAGTCGCACGACATCCCCGGCGTCGACGAGCTCGAAGCGGCCCTCCCCGTCGGCACCACCTTCCCGATCGCGGTCGTCCTGCCGCTCATCGCGGTCCTCACCGTCCCGTACGCCGTCATCGTCTACCAGCTCGGCAACGGGCGCCGCTGGACCCGCGTCTTCGCGGTCCTCTTCGCGACCGCGAACACCGCGATCGGCATCGCCGGCGTCTCGCGCACCTACGGCGACGTCACCGCCCTCGTCATCTCGCCCATCTGGATCGCCATGGCGCTGTGCGTCATCGGCGGCCTCGCCTCCCGCACCGGGCGCCTGTGGTTCCGCCAGGGCGGCTGGACGCCCTGGTACCTGCGGTACGAGCTGGACCAGCTCGACCGCCGCCGCGCCCTCCGGCGCCCGCGCCCCCGCCGCCGCCCCCTCGCCGCCGCCGAGGAGGACAGCGGCGACTGAGACGCACTGCACATCCGCCTCCTGTCATGGATTCGCGCGCCGCCCCGTTCAAGGGCCGACACCAGCAAGACGGGAGTGAGACCATGCAGCACCGCATCGCCGTTCTCGGGGCCGGATACGCCGGAGCCTGGGCCGCCGGATTCCTCGCCCGCCACCTGCGTCCCGAGGACGTCTCGATCACGCTCGTGAACGCCGAGCCCGACTTCGTCGAGCGCCTCCGCCTCCACCAGGTCGCCGCCGGCCAGGACCTCAAGCCGCGCCCGCTCGCCGACATGTTCGCCGGTACGGGCGTGCGCGTGCGCCTGGCCCGGGTCACCGGCGTCGACGCCGACCGCCGCACCGTCGCGCTCGACGACGGCGACGCGCTCGAATACGACACCCTGCTGTACGCGCTCGGCAGCACCGCCGCCGACCACGGCGTCCCCGGCGTCGCCGAGCACGCCCACCACGTGGCCGCCCGGCCCGCCGCCCTGCGCCTGCGCCGCCGCCTCGACGACCTCGGCGGCAGCGGCCGCGTCCTCGTCGTCGGCGGCAACCTCACCGCCATCGAGGCCGCCACCGAGATCGCCGAATCCCGTCCCGGCCTTCAGGTCTCGCTCGCCACCACCGGCGAGCTCGGGGGCTGGTTCGCCGAGCGGCCGCGCCGCCACCTCCTGCGCGCCTTCGACCGCTTCGGCATCGCCGTCCACGAGCGCACCGAGATCACCGAGGTCACCGCGGACGGCGCGGTCGCCGCCGACGGGCGGGCCTTCGCGGCCGACGCCGTCGTGTGGGCCGCCGGGTTCGCCGTCCACCCGATCGCGGCCGCCAGCGGCCTCGACGTCCAGGAGCACGGCCGCATCCTCGTCGACCGCCAGATGCGCTCGGTCTCCCACTCGGGCGTGTACGCGGCCGGCGACGCGGTCTTCACGATCGCCGAGAGCGGCGAGCCGCTCCCGATGTCGTGCGCCTCGGCCGGGTTCACCGCGATGCAGGCCACGGCCGCGATCATCGGCGACCTCACCGGCGGCCCCGTCGGGCGCACCGCGCTCGCCTACTACGGCAACCACCTGAGCCTCGGCCGTCGGGACGCGATCTTCCAGCCCGTCAACGGCAGAGCCCAGGCCACCGGCTGGCACTTCCGCGGCCGCACCGCCGCGTTCCTCAAGGAGTCCGTGCTGCGCACCGCCGCCTACGGCATGGCCCACCCGACGTTCGGGAAGCCCGTGCGCCGCCGCGCCCTCGCGGCCGTCCCGACCGCCCGCCGCGAGGCGGCCGTCGCCTAGAGTCGCCGCATGGACGCCGCCGCTCTGGAGCGCTTCGAGGCCAGCCGCAACCGGCTGGCCTCGCTGGCGTACCGCCTGCTCGGCTCGGCCGCGGACGCCGAGGACGTCGTGCAGGACGCGTTCCTGCGCTGGGAGGCCGCCGACCGCGGCATCATCGAGGTCCCCGAAGCGTGGCTGACCACAGTGGTCACCAACCTGGCGCTCGACCGGCTCCGCTCCGCGAAGGCCCGCCGCGAGCGCGCCGTCGGCGACTGGCTCCCCGAGCCCCTCCTCGACGGCGACCCGATGCTCGGCCCGCAGGACACCGCCGTGCAGCGCGAGTCGGTCACCGTCGCCGTCCTGCTTCTCCTCGAACGGCTCACCCCCGTCGAGCGCGCCGTCTACGTCCTGCGCGAGGCGTTCTCCCACTCCCACGGCGAGATCGCCCAGATCCTCGGCATCTCCGAGTCCGCGAGCCAGCAGTACGCCCGCCGCGCCCGCCTCCACGTCGCCGCCGAGCGCCGCACCGAGGTCGACCGCGCCGCGGCCCGCCGCATCGTCGAGGCCTTCGTCACCGCCGCTTCCTCCGGTGAGACCGACCGCCTCGTCGAGCTCCTCACCGCCGACGCCACCGGCGTCTCCGACGGCGCCGGCCTCATGAAGTCGCTCATGCGCTACACCGGCGCCGACCACCTCGCCCGCGTCCTGCGCGGCGGCTTCAAGCCCACCGACGCCAAGCGCCGCCTCGCCGGCGGCGCCCCCGCCCTCCACGCCGCCGTCGTCAACCACGGCCCCGCCATGGTCGCCACCGTCGACGGCCGCGCCGTCGGCGCCATCATCCTCACCGTCCGCGACGGCAGGATCGCCCACGCCGTCTCGATAGCCGCCCCCGCCCGCCTCACCCGCCTCGCCGCCCAATGGAACACCACCCCCCACGACGAACCCCCGATCGCCGAGTGGTGACCGGGACCGGCCGCTTACGGCCGGCCCCGGTCGCGATTCAGCGCACGTCGGCCTCGTCCTCCTCGACGTCGGCCAGCGTCCGCGCCCGCTCCGCCAGGTCCGGCCGGCCCAAGCGCTCGTAGGCCGTCGTCAAGGTGTTGAGCAGCAGCGTCCGCTCCTCCGACTTCGCCCCGGTCAGGAAGACGTCCAGATCGGTGCCGCTGGTGGGGGAGAACTCGTCGCCGACGGCGAGGACACCCGGCCCCAGGACGGCTCCCCTGTGGTTGAGCTGGGCGTCGAGCGTGTACATCAGCTCCGTGATCCGCGGCAGGTCCTCCACGCGGTCAGGATGCTGCGCGAACCACCAGAGCGCGGCGGTGCGCGGTTCACCCAGGAGCCCGCCGAGCCGCTCGGCGCCGCGCAGCCGTGCGTCGTGCAGCTGCGCCTCCATCTCGAGCGTGAACCTCGCCCGCTCCAGTTCCGCCGCCAAGGCGAGGTCCTTGGGATCGGCCTGCACGCCGGTGCACTCGGCCTGGAAGCCGACCACGCCCTCGCGGACCCACCGCCAGGCGTTGAGCCGGTCGTTCAGCGCGAGGTGCAGGTACCGGCTCACGGTGAGGGGGAACTGCGAGGTGACGCTCTGCGCGGCCTGGTGGAGTTCCCATTCGAGGACCCGCCTGACGTCCTCCCCGATCCGGAGCTCTCCCTTCAGGAGGTACTTCACGGTGAAGCGGGCCCCGAACTTGAGCGAGGGAAGCGAACTGGGGAGGAACAGTTCGACCGTGTACTCGTGCACCGGCAGCGGTTGCGCGACCACCGGCGGCGGCAGCGGCTGCGGGACGGTGGAGTTCCACCCCTGGTACACCTTCCAGGCGACGAAGACGATGAGTGCCAGGATGATGAGGAACACGATGACCATCAGACTGAGTCCTTTGCTTGAGCGAGGGTGGCGGCGAGGTGATCCCGGAGGACCGCAGCGTCCGATTCGGACGGGCGTCCGGCCCACGCCCGGTCGCTGAGTGCGTGCGACAGCTGGCCGAGCGCCCAGAAGTCGTCGTCGGTACCGGCGATCAGGCGGTCCGCGAGCGGCGCCCGATACTCGGGAGGGGCTGCGGCGGCGAAGTCGAGCCACGCGGCCACGGCCTCGCGAACCGCGGCGGGAGCGCCCGCGGTGAGGACGCCGTGCCACAGTGCGGTGACGGCCCCCGAGTGGTCGCGAGCGAGCCGGTCGCCGGACCACTGCTCGCGGACCTGCCGGTCCTCGACCAGCGCGACCAGGAGCGCGGGGATCACACCTCGCGTCTCCGGGTCGCTCCCGCCGCCGGCCCACTCGGCCAACTGCTCGATCACCGTGTGCGAAGGCAGGATCCCAGCGGCGGAGACCAGGGCCGCGGTCGCGTCCGCGGTGACCATCTGGCTTTCCGATCGCAGCAGGTGCTTGAGCCGCGTGAGGGCGTTGCGGGGGAAGCGGACCGCGTACCCCGGGTCGCCGCAGACCAGCGCGACCGTGCGCTGCAGCGCGATCGGGACGCCCGACCGGTGGTAGGACCAGCGCCAGAGCTGGGCGCGGACCTGCTGGCCCACGACCGGATCGAGCGCGCCGGAGACGAGGAGGCCCGCGGCGAGTTCGCGGCGGAGTCTGGCGCCGGCCCCGTCACCCGCGATCGTCGCCGCTCTTCCGGTTACCAGGTCAGCCGCTCCGGTCGCGGCCGCGAAGCTCAGCAGCCTCGGGAGCAGGACCGCGAGCGTGCCGTCCTCGAGCTGGTGCGGACGGAGCAGCCGGTCGAGCCAGGCCCGGATCGGCGCCCGCCAGGTCGGGAACTCCCTCCATGCGAAAGCGAGCACCGCTTCGCCGTATCCGCTCTTCTGGAAGCTGGAGCTCTCGGACACGAGCTCGGCGTCGAGGTCCTGGAAGCTCTGGTGCAGGCTCGGGTCGGCGAGCACCGAGGGGTCGGCGGTCTCGCCCGCGGCCTCGGAGAGGACGCGGGCCGCGAAGTAGACGGAGTCGCGCTCGGCGCCTTCGAGCGCACTCGTCGCGACGGCGAGCGCGCGGGAGGGCGCGGTCGTGAGCCGGTCCTCGAAGAGCACCCGGAGCTCCTCGAACCAGGACTTCAGTCCCGACTCGAGATCCTTGACCAAGGCGTCGACGGTCGCCCCCGGCGATGCTTCGTCCAGGATTGCGGCCGCCTGCACCGCCTGCGGGGGCCACAGTTCTCCGACGGCTCGGGTGAAGGCGTCATGATGCGTGAGCCGGTCGAGGAGCGGGGCGTCCTGCATCCGCTTCTCCATCACGGCGATCGGATCGGGTCGGCCGATCCGGTGCACCGCCCCCGGAAGCGCCCGAGTGCTGGCGGAGAAGGCCGCTTCTCCGACCGCGAGCACCAGGAACGAGTCCTGTTCGTCCAGAGCCGCCCGGATCAGCGCGTACCGCTCGGTGAGCACCATCGCGAAGTCCTTGTCGTGCGAGACGTCCAGGAGCAGGACGCTCGCGCGCTTCAGCTCGCCGAGTTCCTCGACGAGCTCGTGCTCGTCGGAGGCGAACAGCTCTTCGGCGCGCCGCGCGGGGTTCTCGGCGGCGAAGGCGCGCCACCGCTGCCGGGCCGCGGTCGAGAGCCCGGTGCGCGAGCCGCCGCAGAGCACCAGCAGCCGAGTGCTGCGGAGAGCGGCGAGGTCGCGCTCGAGGCCCGGGGGCGGCACGACCAGTCGCAGCTCCCGGTCCAGTCTCGCGGGGTCGGAGGCGTACCTGATCCTTCGCCTCAAGGCGCTGACGCTCAGGTAGTAGTTGTTGTGCTGGTCGCCGCCGAAGGCGTTGACGGTGCCGCCCTCACCGGTGCTCACCTCACCGTGGAACACGTTGCCGGTCATGGACTCCGGTGCTTCGAGGTCGCTCATCGCCGCTCCCGTCCATCGCGCGGCGCGGGCCGCTGCCCGTTGTTGTGCTGGTCGCCGCCGAAGGCGTTGACGGTGCCGCCCTCACCGGTGGTCACGTCGCCGCTGAAGACGTTGCCTTGGCGGACGGTGCCGTGTCGGCTGTGGTCGTCGCGGGCGGAGTGGTCGTCGCGCACCCGGTTCCCCGAGCCGACGCCGATGGCGTCGCGGCCGATGCGGCCGATCGCGGTGGACTCGTCGTGCAGGTCGCCGCCCGCGGCGACGGTCGTGGGCGGCAGCTCGGCGAGCGCCCTCCGGATGACCGATTCGAGCGGCTCGACCGAGTCGTCGCCGGCGATGTCCGCGCGGGGGAGGTTGGACAGCCCGAAGCGCAGGAGGTCACCGGAGGGCGAGGGCACGTGCAGATACGCCTCGGTGTGGAACCGCTTGTCGGGCATATCGATGGAGACCTTCACGAACTCGCTGGCGCGCAGCCACACCGGGTCGGGCCCGATGGTTCCGGTGATGACGTTCGGCGCCACCGCGACGGCGAGATAGGTGGCGTCCTCGTCGGAGTTCTCCAGGAGCATCCTCGTCGGCTTCGAGTCGCCGATGCGGCAGGCGTCGATGATCGGCTGGTTCGGTGCGACGTCGACGCGGTCGTCGGCGATGCCCTGGACCGGGCCGACGGCGATGCCGAGGCGCATGCGCAGGCGCGATCCCCCCTGCTGGTGGCGTTCGCGCAGCCGGTGCTGCAGCGCCTGCGGCAGGCGGTCGACGATGTCGCGCAGATGCCCGGCGGGGAAGCCGACGACGATGCCGTCGCCGCCGTTCTGGCAGAACTCGCGATCGCTCCAGGCGCGCTGGAGGTCGGTACCGCGGAACGCCTCCTCGATGTCGTCGCGGAACTCCGTGGCGATCCGGGTCCGCTCGGTGTCGGTGAACGCGCTGAACCGGCGGATGTCGAACGCGAGCACCGCCACGTGGCGGTCTTCGTACTTCCGCTGCGAAGGAATGGCTTCGAGACTCACAGGGCTCCTTACGGGTCGGAGGGGTGTCGTTCACGCCATCGTCTGCGACCCGCGGGTGCCGCGATGAGAAGCACTTCTCAACCGCGCCGGTGACTCGCGGCACACTCAGCGGAGGTTCGCTCGCCGGGTCAAGGCGGGAAGATCGAGCACCGTGATCGGCGAGGGCCGGGTGCGAACGAGCCCGTGCTCCCTCCACTGCGAGAGCAGCTGGTTCACCGAGCGCCGCGTCACGCCGAGGGACGAGGCGATCAAGACCTGGCTCATGGGCACGACCGGTTGCGGGTGGTTGGACCCGGCGTTGATGATCTCGAGGAACAACTGGGCGAGGCGCTGCTCGGTGTGGAGGTTCGCCGCCCTCCAGATCCGCTCGGCGCCCTGCCGGGCCTTCGCGAGCATGTAGCGCTGGAGTGCGGCCTCGAGGCGGGTGCGGTGCAGGAAGTGCTCGAACGCGTCGCCGGTGAGCACCACCGCGACGCAGCCTTCTAGCGTCCACACCGATGCCATGTGGTCGCCTTGGTCGCGCTGGGCGTACTCGCCGATCAGGTCGCCGGGGCCGCGGATCGCGATGAGCACCTCGTTGCCGTCCGGCTCGGTGTAGACGACCCTGACGCGGCCCTGTTCGAGGACGTACACCGCGGGTTTCCGGCCGCCCTGGTCGAGGAAGCGGGTGCCGGCGGGGATGGTGGTCCGGTGGCCGGCGGCCACCAGGGCCTGCCACTGCTCCATGGTGAGAAGTTCGCGGAAGCCGCGAGTGTGCAGGTGCCGTGGGGTATGGGGCATCGCCCGTTCTTACCTGCCCGGCCCCGCGCGCTCAATCGGGAATGCGACACCGGACGGGTGAAGGACCGGACCGTTTCGAGTTGCGGCGGGGGATTGTGGAGGCTCGGGGCGTGAGGCTAAGGTCACAGGTGCATTCGATCGGCCCTGCTTCGAAAGGCCTGCTGTGAAGAGAAACGTTGTGCGCACACTGAGACTGGCGGGTGCGGCCTCGGCCGGGCTCCTGGTGCTGGGGGCCTGCGGGAGCCAGCAGGGGGCGGCGCTGTTCGTCGGGGACGAGCGGGTGCCCGAGACGACCATCGACGGGTACGTCGCCACCATCGCCGACTTCCGCGCCGAGCAGGGCGAGGACCTGGCCATCCACGACTACGCGGGCGACCGGGAGCAGGTCGTCGTGTACGTGCTCTACACCGAGCTCGGCGAGGCCGTCGGGCTCGAGCCGGTGAGCGACACCGGCGCCGACGAGCTGGAGACGATCGCGCTGGAGGCCGAGAACTACTTCCAGCAGCTCGTCGGGCGGGCCGAGCCGCGGGCCCTCACCGCGGACGAGATCGAGGCCGTCGCCGCGGCCGCCGCGACGGACGCGAACGTCGCCGGCTACACGCAGACCGACCTGGAGCTCCTCGCCGGGTTCACCGACGACCTCGCCGGCTACGTCGAGGAGTACGACGTCTCCGTGAACCCCCGCTACGGCGAGTTCGACCTCAGCCCGCTCCCCTCGGTCTTCCCCGTCGAGGTCCCGCAGCGTTGAGCACCGTCACCTGGCTCCTGACCTCCCCTCGGATCCCCGCCGGCCTCCTCTCGGTCGAGGCGTGGGACGCACTGCAAGAGGCCGAGGCGGTGGCCGCGTTCGACGAGACGCCCACGGTCGAGGCGATCCGCGACGCCGGGATCGACGTCGACATCGTCGAGGACGCCGCCGAGTTCCTCGAGGAGGGCGGCGTCTGGGTCGTCGGCGACGAGGGCGACGAGGAGCTGCGCGAAGCGCTTGCCGAGTACGTCGCCGGCGGCGAGATCGAACTCGAAGTCGTCTACGGCTCTTGGGATCCCGCCGGCGCGCGCCTGCTCGACCTGGTCGAGGCCGTCGCCCGGCTCCACGCCGAGGACGGCTGTCCGTGGCACCGCGACCAGACCCATGGCACGCTCGCGCCGTACCTGCTCGAGGAGTCCTACGAGGTCCTCGACGCGATCGCCGGGGGCGACCCCGACGAGCTCCGCGAAGAACTCGGCGACCTGCTGTTCCAGCCGCTCCTGCACGCCTCGCTCGCCGAGGACTTCGACATCGACGACGTCGCGGGGGACCTGGTGGAGAAGATCGTCCGCCGCCACCCGCACGTGTGGGGTGACGCCGATCCCGAGGACCTGTACGAGCACTGGAACGAGGCGAAGGCCGCCGAGAAGCCGCACCGCGACCACCCGGCCGACGGCGTCTCCCGGCAGCTGCCGTCGCTCGCCTTGGCCGCCAAGGTCATCGAGCGCTTCAGCGACCAGGGCGAGCCGCTGGACCTGCCCGAGCTCCCGGACGGGCTCAAGCTCGCGCCCGAGGACGTCGGGGACTTCCTGCTCGCCGCCGTCAACGCCGCCCGCAACGCCGGGGTCGATCCCGAACTCGCACTGCGCCATGCGATCAGCGAGCGCGCCGGGCTGGAGCGCCTCGACCCGCAGGGGCACGGCGTCGACGGGTCCGAGGACCACTGAATCGATGCGGAAAACTTCACAATAATGTTCGGGCGGCCTTAACAATCGGGGCGAACTTTGTTACGGTCGTCCCCATGCCAACCGGTGACGCAAGTGCCGAAGGCCCGGCAGGGGCCGTCGACACCCAGGTCAGAGGAACGAGCGGCTCCGGCGAGGAGCCGCTCGATCCGAACTCCCCGTTCGAACTGGGCTCCCCGAGCCCCGCGGACGGGGCGCCGATGGAACGGCTCGCCCGCGAATCGGGGGGCCTCGACGTCAACAGCGGGTACGCGTACCTGCTGTGGTGCCGCGACTTCGCGGACACCAGCGTCGTCGCTCGCGCGGGAGGCCGCCTGGCGGGCTTCATCACCGGATACCGGCGCCCGGCCGCGCCTGACACGCTCTTCGTGTGGCAGGTGGCCGTGGGCCCGGACTTCCGCCGCCGCGGACTGGCATCGCGCATGCTCGGCCACCTGACCGCCGCCGCATGCGAACGAGGGGTCCGCTTCGTCGAAGCGACCGTGACCCCGGGCAACAAAGCGTCGCAGCACCTGTTCGCGTCGTTCGCCGCGGCGAACGACGCGCGTATCACGCGCGACGTGCTGTTCTCCGAGCGCGAGCTCGGCTCCGGACACGAACCCGAAGTGCTGCACCGGATCGGGCCGCTTGCTCGCCCGATCGCCGCGCGCCGCGGGCCCGGCGTCCGGGGCTGAGCCCGCCCTACCCGGGCCTCCTATCAGCGCCGACCCGGGTAAGCGCCCGTCCCGGACGGGAAGCGGAGGGCAGCCGATCAGGCCGACCCAGAGAGACTCATGCAGGTTTTCGATCAGGTCGAATCACAAGTCCGCTCCTACTGCCGCAACTGGCCCGCGGTGTTCACCACCGCCAAGGGCAGCCGCATCACCGACGAGCAAGGAAGATCCTATGTGGACTTCTTCGCCGGGGCCGGCTCGCTCAACTACGGCCACAACCACCCCGCGCTCAAGGAGGCCCTCCTGGCCTACCTGTCCGAGGACAACGTCGTCCACACCCTCGACACCTACTCCGCGGCGAAGCGGAGCTTCCTGGAGTCCTTCCGCGACCTCGTGCTCGCGCCCCGGAACCTCGACTACAAGGTCCAGTTCCCCGGGCCCGCGGGCAACAACGCCGTCGAGGCCGCGCTCAAGCTCGCCCGCAAGTACACCGGCCGCGAGACCGTCGTGTCCTTCACGAACGGCTTCCACGGCATGACCCTCGGGGCCCTCGCCGTCACCGGGAACTCCATGAAGCGCGGCGGCGCCGGCGTCCCGCTGAACAACGCCGCGACCATGCCCTACGACAACTACATGGACGGGCGCACGCCCGACTTCCTGTGGCTGCGCAGCCTCCTCGAAGACCCCGGCTCCGGGCTCGACCGGCCCGCCGCCGTCATCGTGGAGACCGTCCAGGGCGAAGGCGGCGTCAACGTCGCCTCCGACGCCTGGCTCCGCGGCCTCGAGCAGCTCTGCCGCGAGCACGGCCTGCTGTTCATCGTCGACGACATCCAGATGGGCTGCGGGCGCACCGGCCCGTTCTTCTCCTTCGAGCGCGCCGGCATCTCGCCGGACATCGTCACGCTCTCGAAGTCGTTGAGCGGCATGGGGCTCCCGTTCGCGCTCACGCTCATGAAGCCGCACCTGGACGTGTGGGAGCCCGGCGAGCACAACGGCACGTTCCGCGGGTTCGCGCCCGCGTTCGTCACCGCCCAGGCCGCGCTCGAGACGTTCTGGCGCGACGACGACCTCACCGCCGCCGTCGACGACCGCGCCGACTGGCTCGACGGCGAGCTCCGCGGCATCGCCGAGTCCCATCCCGAGCTCGGCATCGCCACCCGCGGCCGCGGCCTCGCCCGCGGCCTCGTCTTCGCCGACCCCGCGCACGCCGCCCAGGTGTGCCAGGAGGCGTTCGCGAACGGCCTGCTCATGGAGACCTCCGGCGCGGAGGACGAGGTCGTCAAGTTCCTCCCGCCGCTCACCACCACCAGGGACGAGTTCGAGGAGGGCATCGGCATCGCGCGCGAAGCCGTCGCCGCCGTCGCCAAGGAGGCCGAAGCGAGGGGGGCCGCATGATCGTCCGCAGGCTCGACGACCTCGTCGGCACCGACGCCGACGTCGAAGGAGGCGACCGCGACCGGGCCGCCGGCACGTGGCGCTCGCGGCGGCTCCTGCTCGCCCGCGACGGCGCCGGGTTCTCCCTCCACGACACCGTCCTGTACGCCGGGACCTCCACGACCATGCACTACGCCAACCACGTCGAGGCCGTCTACGTCATCGAGGGGTCCGCGAAGCTCCGCGACCTCGAGAGCGGCGAGGTCCACGCGCTCGCGCCCGGGACGATGTACCTCCTCGACGGCCACGAGCGCCACGTCCTCGACGTCGAGGAGGACCTGCGCTGCGTGTGCGTGTTCAACCCGCCGGTCACCGGCCGCGAGGTCCACGACGCCGACGGCGTCTACCCCCTGCTCACCGAAGACGGCTGACCGCGCCGCCGCCCGCCCACCGCTCGCGGCGGCACTGACGCCGCCGCGGCGCAGAGAGGAACGAACGACCATGTCGCCCACCGACCTCTATCCGACCAGGCGGTTCGAGGAACCGCGCCTGATCTACCGCACCGAGGACCCCGCCGTGTGGGGCCGGCCCGCCGACGGGCCGCTCTCCCAGGCGCACCTCGACGGCCACCAGGCCGACGGCTTCACCACCGTCGACCAGCTGCTCAGCCCCGCCGAACTCGCGGCGGCCCAGAACGAGGTCGCGCAGCTCCTGCACGACCCGGCCCTCGCCGGCGACGAGCGCGTCGTGCGCGAGCGGACCACCGACGAGGTCCGCTCGGTCTTCGACGTGCACCGGATCTCGCCGTTCTTCGCGGCGATGATCCGCGACGACCGCATCGCCGGCGTCGCCCGCCAGATCCTCGGCTCGGACGTGTACGTCCACCAGAGCCGGATCAACTACAAGCCCGGCTTCGGCGGCGCCCCGTTCGAGTGGCACTCGGACTTCGAGACCTGGCACGCCGAGGACGGCATGCCGCGCATGCGCGCGGTCAGCCTCTCGCTCGCCATGACCGAGAACTACCACTTCAACGGCTCGCTGATGATCATGCCGGGCTCGCACCGCACCTTCGTCTCGTGCGTCGGCGAGACCCCGGCGGACAACCACCGGTCGTCGCTGGTGCGCCAGGAGGCCGGCACGCCCGACCACGCGTCGCTGCGCCTCCTCGCCGACAAGCACGGCATCCGCCAGTTCACCGGGAACGCCGGCTCCGCGGTGTGGTTCGACTCGAACTGCATGCACGGCTCGAACGGCAACATCACGCCGTTCCCGCGCTCGAACCTGTTCATCGTGTTCAACTCGGTCGAGAACGCGCTCACCGACCCGTTCGCGGCCGAGAAGCCGCGCCCGGAGTACCTCGGCTCGCGCGACTGGCACGTCCTGAACTAGGCCCGACTTCCGCAGGGGCGCACCCGACTCGAGGCGCGCAGCCTCGGTCCCGGGGGCGGGACGGGCGCGGGCCCGGCTCTTTCGAGTCGGGCCCGCGCCGTGTCCGGGAGCGAAGACGTCCGCGCGTCACCGCGGCACGACCGGCTCCAGCTCGGGGTCGTACGTGGGCGCGGGCAGCCGCGCGAGGATGCCCGCGAGCTCCTCGGCCGAGAGCGCGAAGTCCTCGTTCCCGAACTGGACCCAGGCCGAGACCGCCCAGCCCTCGGGGTCGACGACGGTGACCTCGTACTCGCCCTCGAACCAGGGCTCCACCGCGCCCGACGCCGCGTCGGGCTCGTGCGTCTCGCGCCGCTCGGCGACGTACGCCGTCCGCCCCTCGACCTCCAGTTCGGTGCACGTGAAGCCCTGGTCGCAGTCGGCGATGTAGGGGCCGCTCGCGTCCGCGTCGTTGAAGCCCGGCAGCCAGCCGCCGGGGAGCCGGTACGTCAGGTCGACCGACGCGTCGCCGGTGGTGGTGTCGATCGTCGTCTCGTACGGGAGCGAGCCGATCATGTGGTAGCTGTGGAGCACCACCTCGTCGCCGTCGAAGAACGAGTCGGGCGCCGGGCTCGCCCACGGCTCGAAGACCTCGGCGCCCGGCGCGATCTCGGCGAGCGCCTCCCTGACGTCCGCGGCGGTCGACTGCGCGCCGTCCTCGGCCCACTCCCACCAGGCGTCGTCGGTGGCGAGCCAGCCGGTGGGCACCTCGACGGGGTCGATCTCGTGCAGGCCCTCGGCGCTGTAGTCCAGCTCGGGCATCGCCAGCACGGCGGCCTCGAACGCCTCGCGGTCGACCGGGTGCGCCGGATCGCCGTCCTGGCAGCCGCCGTCCCAGGCCGCCCGGAGCGTCGAGCCGTTCGGGTACACCACCGCGTGCCTGACCACGCACCCGTCGACGGCGGTGTACAGGATCCGGCCGTCGTCGAGCTCGGTCGTCGCGAACTCGTCCACGTCGTCGTCGATGAGGTGCTGCGGGAAGAACTGCTTCGAGGTCGGGCCGGGCTCGGCGGTCCAGCCGCCGGGCAGCAGCGTCTCGACGTCGAGCACCCGCCCGCCCGCGGGGTCCTCGTTCTCCGCGGCCAGCGCCCAGGCCCGGTAGCCGTAGAGCTGCACCTGGCCGTAGTTTCCGGCCGTGCTCTGGCCGGTGAAGACGAACTTCCCGTCGTCCTCGACGTACGACAGCTCCAGCTCGGCCTGCTCCAGGGTGATCCCCACCTCCTCGGCGTACTGCTGGATCTCCGCCTCGGACGGCTCGTTCACGACCGACTCGAAGTCGGACGCCTCGAACAGGCCCGTCGCGATGAGCAGGTCGCCGAACGCCTCCCGCCCGGCCGCCGTCAAGGCCTCCGCCTCCGCGGGGTCGCCGAAGCCGTCGTCCCCGGGCCACGGGTACCCGGCCAGTGCGAACGGCTCCGCCTCCAGTTCCTGGGACGGGGTCGGGGGGAGCTCGTCGTCCTCCTTCAGGATCCCGTCCGGGATGACGCCGGCCGACAGGGCGAGGACGGCGGCGATGGCCGCGACGCTGGTCGCGGAGGCGCCGCCGAGGACCGCGCGCTGGCGGCGGCGGATCTTGTGGCCGTCGCGCACGATCCGGTCGAGGTCGAACTCCGCGGGCGGCGGTGTCAGGTCGGGCAGGTTGGCCCGGAACACCGCTCCGGGGTCGTCTTGCAGATTCATGGTGACTTCTTCGCTTCCTTCCGCTACGCCCGGGCAGGGACGACGGCGTCGGTGAGGAGTTCGCGCATCTTGGCGATGCCCTTGGCGCACTGGCTCTTCACGGTCCCCGTCGAGCACCCCATGGCGGCGGCGGTCTCGTCAACGGACAGTTGCTCCCAGAACCGGAGCACGAGGGTGGCCCGCTGCCTGGGCGGCAGCCGGTCCAGCGCGGCGACGAGTTCGAGCCGCGTCTCGACCGCCTCCTGGGGGCGGTCGACGCGGCGCACCGGCAGCTCGTCGCTGGCGCGCTCGCGGCGCACCCACGACAGGCGGCGGTGCGAGAAGTACACGTTGGTGACGATGCGCCGCACGTACGCCGGGGCGCCGCCCGGCTCCACGCGCTTCCACGCGGCGAACATCTTCGTCAACGCCTTCTGCACGATGTCGTCGGCCTCGTACCAGTCCCCGCACAGCAGGTACGCGTAGCGCCGCAGGCTGTCTCGCTGGGCTGTCGCGAAGGAACGGAACTCGGCCTCTAGCTGCTCCTCGGTCTTCACTGGGCCTCTTTCAGATGACGGGTAGGGGCCCGGCCTCGCCCATACGGGTGGATGTGGGCTTCGGCCCGGCACGCTCAATACGCGGCCGAGCCCCTCCCGGTTGTCCGGTGCGGGCGGGTTTCTCGGGCGCAGCGGGCCTCGGCGCGCGGGAGCGCTGGTACTGCGGCGAAGGCGCTCTTTCTAGGGCGCCGCGGCGTGCGGAGCGGCGAACGTACTCATCTAGGCCGCGGTGGCGTGCGGAACGGTGAACGTGCTCAACTAGGGCGCCGCGGCGCGGAGCGGCGAAGGCGCTCTTTCCAGGACGCCGCGGCGCTGAGTGGCGAACGTGCTCAACTTGGGCGCCGCAGCGCGCGGAACGACGAAGACGCTCAACTAGGCCGCCGCGGCGCGCGCGACCGCGAGCGCCCGCACCGAGGAGGCGCACACGAGCGCCGATCCGACCCCGGACGCGGCCGCCAGGACCGCCCAGGTGCCTGCGTCGCCTTCGCCTTGCGCCACAACGGCGATGAGCGCCGAGCACCCCAGCGCGACGGCGATCTGCACGAGCCCGAGCAGTCCGCAGACGGAGGCGGCGCGCCGCTGGAGGTGCCCGGTGAGCACGAGCGCGGCGGCCCCGAAGGCCACCGCGGTGGCCGCGTCCACGATCCGCGCCAGGAGCGTCACGGCGACCCCGGGGTCGCCGTCGCCGCTGAAGAGGTCCCACATGATCGTCATGGCCGGCAGGGTGACGAGCAGCGTCCACGCGGTGCGCCGGGCCTGTGCGGCCGCGAGCTCCCGCTGCACCTCGGCGGCGACGATCCCGGGCGCGCCGAACTCGGCGGCGGCCGCGGCCTGCGCCCGTTCCCGGTCCAGCCCGGCCGCGACGTGCTCGGCGACCGCCTCCTCGAAGCCGTCCTCGATCTCGGCGAGCATGTCCGCGCGCACCCGCCGCGGCCCGCGCAGCGGCGCGGCGACGGCCGCGATGTAGTCGTTCATGCGCCGAGGACCGCCGACATGACCTCGCGGAGCGACCTCCAGTCCCGCACGCCCTTCTCGAGGGCCTTCAGGCCGTCCTCGGTGAGCGAGTACACGCGCCGGCGCCTCCCGGACGCCTGCGACCAGGTGCCGCTGATGCTCCCGGCCCGTTCGAGCCGCCGCAGCGCCGGGTACACCGTGCCGCTCGGCAGGTCGAGCCGCTCGCCGCTGTGCTCGCGCAGGGCCGCGATGATCGCGTAGCCGTGGGCCTCACCGCGTTTGAGCGTGGCGAGGATGAGGGTGTCGAGCTGCCCGTGAATGCCGTCCGCGTCCATGCCCCCAGGCTACGCCTCGATAGGTAGACGGTCTTGTTATACAGACGCTCTACATGTAGTCTCTCTACATGAACAGACACCTCGCCGCCGCCTCCCTCCTCGCCGGACCCCTGCTCGCCGCCGTCGCCACCTTCTTCTGGGACGGCGACCGCTACGGCGTCACCGCCGGCGCGATCCTCATGTACTCGACCGTCGCCTGGATCTACGGCCTCCTCGCCGTCTGGACCCGCATCGGCGAGCGCCGCCCCTGGCTCGGCGCCCTCGGCGCGCTCCTGGCCCTCGCCGGCTTCGCCGGCGGCATGGCCTTCAGCCTCCAGGGCTTCTTCGAGGGCCTCTTCGACGTCTCCGGCCCCGCGTCCCTCGCGGCCGCCGCCGACCACCCCGTCGCCGCCGCCCTCGTCCTCTGGATCCCCGGCCCGGCCTTCCCCCTCGCCCTCGCCGCCCTCGGCGCGGCCCTCACCTGGACCCGCCTCGCTCCCCGCCCCCTCGCCCTCCTCCTCATCGCCGCGGCCGCCCTCTTCCCCCTCAGCCGCATCACCCGCACCGACCTCCTCGCCCACGCCGCCGACCTCCTCATCCTCACCGCCTTCGCCGCCCTCGCCTACCTCCACCTGCGCACCGACCACCCCACCCCCGTCCCCGCCACCCCCTGACCCCACCGCACCCGCGCCCCTCCAACCGAGTCGCCCCCGTCACAGGAACCCGTTTGGAGGGGCGCGAACGCGTCCGGTACAGTTACATCCCGTCGGCGCAACGAGCTTCGAGGCGCTGCGACACCATTGGGGTATGGTGTAATTGGCAACACAGCTGATTCTGGTTCAGTCGTTCTTGGTTCGAGTCCAGGTACCCCAGCCAATTTGGTTTCATCCAAACAAACAGGCCCGCCGCTGTGCGGGCCTTTTTGTTTGCCCTCGACATGGTGCCTGCTTCTCTGCGCAGCAGATACGAGCGGTTCCAGCAGCTCCGCGACTTGGTTACCGACCACCTTCGGCTCGCGTTCCCCGTCCTCGACCGTGACGTAGAGCCGTCCGAAGAACCCGAGATGAACGGCCCGGTGCTGGGCTTCAGGCAGGGCCTCAAGAAACCGAACCGGATCATCGAGCAGCTCAAGCAGCATGTTGACCGCCCGTCCCGCGGCCTCCATCCCGGCGCTGCCGACCCGCTCCAAGCGCTCGGTTACTCGCGAGAGTTGATCCCGTAGTTCCCGAACCTTCTCGTTGAGCCGAGCCTGCGGCCAGTCAGGATCACCGACCAGCTCCAAGAGCTGATCCTGCTGCCGTTCGAGCCGAGCCCGCTCCGAACTCAGTTGCTCTCGGACTTCGACATCAAGCCGCTGGCGCTCCGAGAGGGCTCGCTCAAGCTTCGCTCGTATCTCGCTCGCCAGTGCTGGTGGAATCCGAAGGCGCGCATAGTGAGCCCGCACCTCGGCCTCCATGATGGCGACGGGAACCCGCTCGCTCCGGCATGTCTTGTTCGCCCGGCCGCTGCAAACGAAGTAGGCGTACTTCACGCCCCGTCCATTGGTCACGATGTCGAGGTAGAACCTGGTCCTGCAACGCCCGCACCACAACACCCCCTTCAGCGGGTGGTCGTACACCCGCTTCCGGATGCCGCCGTTGTTCTGCCGCATCACGTCCTGGACCCGGTCGAACAGCTCCTGGCTCACCAGCGGCTCATGCCTCCCCTGGTACTCGACACCCTTGAACGTGACCCGCCCCAGGTAGTACCGGTTCCGCAGGATCGACCCGACGGTGTACATCGGCACCTCCCGCCCGGCCGGGCACCGCTTGCTCGGCCGGGTCCGAAGCCCCGCTTCGGTGACCACCCGCTGCACCTCCCGGAACGAGTACGTCCCGCTCGCGTACAGCTCGAACATCATCCGAATGAGCGGAGCCCGTTCCTCGTCCAGGACGACAGTCCGGACCTCGCGGCCATCGACCATCACTCCGGTGTTGAGGTACCCGATCGGCGCCTGATGAGCGGTGCCGCCATTGGCTGCCTTGGCGCTCATCTTGTAGGCCACGTCCGCACCCGACGCCCGCGACTGATACTCGTTGACCCCGTCCAGGATCGCGGCCACCAAGTCACCGACGTAACTGTCCTCGGTGTAGTCCATGATCGAGACGAGCTGCACCCCGAGCTTCTTCAACTCCCGCCGTGTGATCGCCGCATCCGCCGTATCCCGGTGCATCCGCGACCTCGCGTACACGATGATCGCCCCGACATCCTTCTCGTTCCTAATGCGCGCCATCATCTCCAGGAACTTCGGCCGCCCATCGACCGTCATCCCCGACTTCCCCGGCTCGACGTACTCGTCCACGACCTCCATCCCCAGCTCCTCGGCCCGCCGCTGGCACGCCTTCCGCTGCGCTGGAATCGAGTTCCCCTCCGGGTCGTAGTCCGTCTCCACCTGCCCCCGCGAGGACACCCGCAGATAGAGCACGGCACGCTTCGCCCTGACGTCTTGACTCATGATCGATCGGCCTTCCGACTGGATGATTCGGTCCGACCTGCGTCCGCATCCCCGGGCTCACCCTCGACACTCCGCTCTGACTCCAGTACGGCATCGATCAGACTCTCCACGATCAACCGCACATCAACGTCATCCCGAAGCGCCCCGGTGACCCTTACACGCACCTCTCTGCCACCCACGAGGCTCACCACCCCGTCACAGCAAAACAGCAGGTCAACGCCACCGTAGACCCGCTTCGCCGCACCGTCGAGCGACCCGAATTATCCGACTCCGAAGCACCCCGAACCGTCCCGCGCACGGGAAGACCTTCGGGAACACCACAAGAACGCGCGCTGGCTATACGCACAAAGAAAACGACCAATGGCGATGTCTCGCCGCGATCGAACGGCCTGGACCCATCGATTCTACCATTCTCCAAGTCCCAAATACAGGCTCAAAAATGGGACTACCAGCTAAAACAGTGGCTAGACGTGGCAGGATGGCTTCGATCACGCACCCTGCGCCAGCGCCGCCGCTACGGCGCGAAAGCAGGTTTCGGCATCTGCGTACGACTTGAAGAAGTACCAGCCATCGCCCTCGAATCCGTTGTCTTCGGCATAGACCCACTCGTTGAGAAGCGCGATGTCGTTAAAGGCATCAAGCCCGACGTCGGGGCGCTCATCGAAGTCCCAGTAGTCCGTCCTGAACAGCAGATCGGTGACCTGTCGCGCAGCCGTAAGAAGTTCGAGGTCACCGGCCAGGAACGCTCGTGCGGGGTGACCTGCCTTCCTGAAGACCGCCTCAGGAAGGGTGGACACCTTGATTGCGAGTTCGTCGACGACCTTCGGTACGATCTCGCGGATCTCGTAGGCAGCGCCCTTCGACAGACCGGCCAACTCTGCCAGAGCGGGGGAGTCGATTCCACGGGCCAGCGCTTCGGCGGCGGCCATGGTCAGGTCCAGCCCGCTATCGAGCCGGTAGAGGTAGTCCTCGATCGCGTGTGTCAGGGTTTCCACGCTGCAATCATCGCCAGCGGTCTTACAGGCCGCCACTCAATTCGAGCGCGAGACCGCAGCTACGAGCCAGCGGGAGACCGGAGCCGGTTCCAGTTGGCGAACGTCGTCGATCCATCGGGCTTCGGCCAGTTCCGGTGACGGGGACACGTCCGCCCTCGGCACGAGGGCGCGCAGGATCGTCAGGGTGTCCCGTTTCCCCTCCAGTGTCGTCACGAGGGTGTCTAGGACGGTGAATGCCTCAGCCGGAACCGTCAATGCGAGTTCCTCGGAGACTTCCCGCGCTGCGGCTTGAGCTGGCGTCTCAGCGGACGGGTTGTATCCGCCGCCTGGAAGTCCCCAGCGGGTCGGATCGCTGTACGAGTGGCGGACCACCAGAAATCGCCCCGATCCATCAGGGTGCAGCAGAAGCGCCTTCACCCCGAACGTCTCCGGCTTGCGGACTCGCCACCACAACCGCATGCTCGGCGCGATCACTCGGAGGATCGGCGCGGGCAGGCGGATGTGTCTCATCGGGCGATTATGACGGTCTTGAAGTGCGGGTCGTCGTATCGGTAGCGCACCATCCGGCGCGTGCCGGTGAACGGCTCGCGTGAGTGGATCATGGCCCTGTTATCGACGATGAGCAGATCACCAGGCCGCCAGCGATGCACCACGGCGACCGCTTCGGAGAGCGCCGCCTCGACTTCGGCGTAGAGGCCCGACTCCGAGACCGAAAGAGGCAACGGCCCTTGGACGGCATTGGTCCCCAGCGCAGACCGGAATCGCAAGACAGCCCCGTGTTGCGGATCGCGGACGACCAGCGGATGCGTGGCGGCCGTCGGCCGCCATTCTGTCTTGTAGGTGATGCGAACCTCCGCCAACTCGGGCCGAGACTCCAACAATGCACGGGCAGCTATACGGCCGTCGAAGAGACAGGTTGCTCCACCGCTGTTCGCCGCTTCCAAGCACCCGAGCGCGAAGTAGCGCAGCGGTTCAGGATCGTCCAACTGCTCTGTGTGGCGGGGCAGCCAATCAACCGAGCCGGAGGATTCCAACAGTCGGACTCCCAT
This sequence comes from Glycomyces terrestris, assembly GCF_003933745.1. Lineage (GTDB taxonomy): Bacteria > Actinomycetota > Actinomycetes > Mycobacteriales > Micromonosporaceae > Glycomyces > Glycomyces terrestris. The sequence continues at coordinate 142,775 of NZ_RSEB01000002.1, forward strand.
CCAGCCGGCGCCAACATGCGCTCCGAACCGAGCGGCGGCCGTGGTCATCGCTTCCTGGTCGGGCTCGGCACGGATGAGGCCATACCCGCGAACGTCCAGGTCCATGAGCAGTTCGTCGAGATCGATTGCAGCAGGCAGCACAACAGGCTCCAAGATCATGAAGAGAAATGGGGGTGCGGAGCCACCGCCCACCCGGTGGCTCCGCGGGGGAGAAGGGTCAGATCGCGCCGCGTTCGACGGCACGAAGAAGGATGGATTCGACCTCGGCACGCCAGCGCCGCCGCCGAGCTTCAGGAGCGGCCTTCCACCCAGGCCGGGTGACCATCCCGCAGATCCGGCCGCCCTCGTGGAGGAGGTCGGCGATGGGGGTCAGCTCGTTCATCGCGCTGACGAGGCAGAGCACCACGTGCTCGGCGGCCGTGGCCGGCTCGACGGCGAACCGGAACCCATCTACCTCGAACGTCCCGACCACACTCGCCGGAAGCGGCTCAGGCTCCTGCGGTTCCGGACGCTCGGCGTGCCAAGCCGCAACCAGCGCCGCGATCTGGTTCCGCTGCTGCGACTTCCACGCATCGGTCTGCTCCCGCCACGGCTCCTCCCACCGCACCTCGCGAACAACGCCGCCTGCGTGAACCGCGTAACCGATCTTCACGGGCGTCCCTTGGTAATCGAGCCACACGGACGCATAGCCTGTGCCCCGCCGCGCCATGACCGTCAGCTTGTTGCCTCTGCCGGTCAGCCACGATCCGAGGATCTCAGGGGCCGACCGGTTGCCCTTCTCATCTTTGACTCGTAGTCTCTGAGCCGTCACCATTTCTCCCTTTGGTGGATCTGGTGAGGCGGCCCGCCTGAAGTGTGGAAGCCGAAGGCGGGCCGCACAACACTGGCTTGCGCACCGCCTGAGCAGCCAGGGCCCATGTGTAAGCGGTGGATGACTCTCGGGAGCCATGCTTGTAGCATCGTCTACAGCGAAGCCGACAGGAAGACTCAAACCGTCTACAAGGTGTCTACAGATGACCCCAGGCCAGCAACTCAGAGCAGCACGAACCGCCGTCGACCTCAGCCTCGGCGACATGGCCCGCCGCTTGCCCTGGAGCAAAGCGGCCCTAGGCTTTTACGAGACCGACCACCGCCCGGTACCGAACGAGGTGATCGCTGCATACCGTGAAGTGGTCGCCCATGAGCGGCATCGGCTCGCAGAGGAGGACGTCATTCGCCGTAGAGCCCTGCTTTCCCTCGGTGTCAGCTCGATCCCCGGCTTGCTTGCAGTCGACAGCGGGCCTACCGCTGCGCCACAGCGAATAGGCGCAGGAGACGTTTCAGCAGTCAAGGACATGATCGCGCTCTTCTCCCGAGCCGATCAACGGCGAGGTGGCGGGCATGCGCGGAACGCACTCGCCGAATACCTCAAGACTGACGTGTCCGAAGCCCTGGCCGGGACCTTCCGCAGCGAAGCGGTGCGTCAGCAGCTCTTCTCTGCGGCAGGCGAGGCTTCGTACCTCGTCGGTTGGATGGCCTTCGATGATGGTCGCCATCAAGAAGCACACCAAGCCTTCGCGCTGGCAGTCGAACTCGCTTCGGAAGCCGGAGACGCACCGCTCAGCGGGCACGTCCTGCGTGCGATGGCGCATCAGGCGAACGACCTCGGACAGACCGCCAACGCCGTCAACTTCTCCGCAGCCTCTATTACCGGCCCATCCATCGAGCTAGCCACACCGCGAGAGCGAGCGCTTCTCAGAGTGGTGCGAGCTCGAACCCTGGTTTCGGCTGGCGAACACCGCGCTGCTGCCAAAGTGCTACTCCAAGCTGAGGATGATCTCGTCTCAGCCGATCCGGGAATCGAAGAACCAGATCGCGTGTTCTTCTTCGGCGAAGCTTCCCTCGCCCACGAAACCGCCTGCGCCTTGCGCGACATGGGGGACCTCGACGGAGCCGCTCGGGAGTTCGAGCGAAGCGTAAATGCACGTCGTGCGGAGACCTTCGCCAGGACACACGCTGTCACACTCGGGTATCTCGCCGAAGTGTTCGCTCAGCAGGGCGAACTCGAATCAGCCTGCGATGCATGGTCGCGAGCACTGGACGCCATGAACGGCATCCGGTCCGGCCGCGCCCGAAGTGTCGTTAGGACGCTGATCACAACACTCGACTCCCATCAAGGCGCCGATGTCGATGCCGCAGTCGAGCTCCGGGCCAGGGCCGAGGACCTCCTCCTCGCCTCCAGATAAGGAAACCAGGGAGATCCATGTCAGAGGACATCACCGTTCGTCCGATCGCCCACGTCATCGGAGGACGAAAGGAACCCACGGACGACTACTGGGGCGGCACTCAGGCGATCATCCGGATCGATGACCCGAACTTCACCGCAGAGTCGGTGCAAGGCCTCGATGAGTTCTCCCATCTCGAAGTCGTCTTCCACTTCCACCTCACCGACAAGTCCGACCTGCACTTCGGCGCCCGCGCCGCCCGCGACAACCCCGAATGGCCCAAGGTCGGTGTCTTCGGCCACCGCAACATGAGGCGAACCAACTGGCTCGGCGTGAGCCGCTGCAAGCTCCTCAAGGTCGACGGCCTCGACCTACACGTCGAAGACCTCGACGCCGTGGACGGAACCCCAGTCCTCGACATCAAACCCTGGTTCCAAGAAATGGGCCCCCGAGGCGACCTCCACCAGCCCGCCTGGGTAGGCGAGATGCTCACTGACTACTTTGCACCTAAGCAAGACTGACAGCTTCGATGTTGCCTGGATGGCTCTATCTAGTAGCTCTTGAGGTCTACCACCGTGGTCAGATTGCCACTACAATGCCAAGATGACAACTCCTGATTTTAAAGGCTGGCTCTCTCATGGATGGGGCATTGAAGTTGATAATCCTCACCAACTGTTTCGAATTATCAGCCGTATCGCATTGTTGAAACGAGGGCGAACCTACGCATGGCGGGGGCAAAATGACGCTTCTTGGGATCTCAGCTCGTCTCTTTATCGCCTTGTCAAGAGCGCCTCACCCGATGTAGAGGAAGATCATCTGCGTTCACGTGAACTCGAAATCATAGAAGAGGCCCGAAGATGGGGTCTCGGGAGAGATCTGGGAAGCTCAGCAACTGATCTGCATTTGCTTGCGATTTTGCAGCACCATGGTGTTCCAACACGCCTGATTGATGTGACGGCAAACCCAATGACCGCGCTTTGGTTTGCAGCGGAGGAACATAAGCAAGACGAGCACGGCGAATCTCCCAAAACTTCAGGCGTGCTATTCGCAATAGATGTTACCGATACGCCCTGGTGTGAGACTTTCTACTTCAATGATCCTACATGGAAGACTGTCTTGAATCCATTGGGAGGTGCATATGAAGCGATTCTCGAGCAATCCAAAGAGAAGGAGCAACTGTTCAGAGTTTTCTCTGCGCTCCCTGATGATCGAATGAGGGCGCAGGAGGGATTCTTTATCGGAAGTGCTATACCTGCGAAGCACCGTGCGGCTGGAGTTCGTGGTTTCAACCCTACTGGATTGAAACCTGGATCGGAAAAGCTTAGGAGAATGCTTAATACCCAAGAAGGTCCTGGGAGACCGGCCAATCTTCCGTTCTGCGCGATCATAATCCCCAATTCCGTAAAAGAGAAGATCAGAGATCCTCTCAAGCGAACCTATAACCGTAGAAGGAGAGTCCTTTTTCCGGATGTAGACGGGTTTCGTGAAGCGTTTCTGCGGGACCAGCTTGATTAGCCACTTGTATTAGCGAGTTTGCAAGGAACAATTGAAAATCTACGGGAAGTCAGTGTCGTGACGCCGGAGCATTTCATTATTTGTGTCCTTGAAGTTTGACAGCAATTCGGAGTGAGACATCCCAGTGACGATGGAGGTCATCTGAAGCAGTTCGTGCCCGACAAGTATGGTCCCCAGCAACAAAGGACGGGCATTGTTGTCATCCTCTCGAACCATTTCATGAACTACCTCGTTGAAGCGTGGTGTGTCACCACCCTCATGAATCCAAGCGCTTAGAACCTCGATGCCCCTTCTTTGGTACTTTGTTGTTTCGAGTGAAAGCATAGGCAATCCATCGAATGATGGTGATTGTTCTTCGAACATATTTGGCTCCTCGACTATACCCTCCGCATCGGGCAATTCTATAACGGTATCGATGATGTTAGTGGGGATAGGGGTTGGGCTGATTGTGACTCTCCCGTCGGGAAATGACTGATACCTAACTAGCGAGTTTGCTCGGTGGTCCGGGTCAAGATTCTCCAGTGTTTGCTTTAGTTCCATGGCAGCAGACTTTGCGGAGAGAAAATCGATTTCGATAACTTTTCGCATCAAGGAGTGAACGGACACCATGCATTCCCGAACTAGAGGGAATATTTCGATCTCATCTTCCATTGATATTAGGTCTTTCTTGACTACGGCCCCCCATTCTTGAAATTCCTCAAGCAGGGTTGCCTTTTTCAAGTTGAAAGAAATGGATTCTCGAGCCCCCTCAACGTTATTTGAGGTGTACTTCCTGCCAAGAGTGACATTTCCAAGCGGCAGTCCGCAATGAGTAGTGTAGTTTCGAAACTTATACATAAATCTGTATGCAATGTTATTGTCAAATTGGGTCGCAGTGGCTTTCTTGAATGCGAGGAGTTGGCTCGACTCTTTACCAAAACGACGTGAATAATAAGTCAACTCGTGATCTACGAATATTCGGACGCTGTTGAGCCAATTCATGAGCGAATTCATGTACTGGAATGCCGACTCTTGACTATTCAAATTCCTTCGTGCAATCGGATTCTGATAGAGATTTCCAAGGAAGCTGTCAAGGGCGTGCAATTTTCCGTAGTTATTGACAGTGCTCTTATACATGTGGCGCAAGTCAATCCGAGTAAACAGTGAAAATCTATCCTTTAGGTGGATGTATTGGGTTTCGGTAACTTCCTTGACCCCCGACAATTGGTGCGAGCCATCCGAAGTGGTTGAAAAATGGGCCAGATTGAAGCCAACTCGTGTCGCATCTTCCATACGGGTACGATACTGGTATCTTGGGATGTTGTAAACCCAATCTTGATCAAGCTGGCCGACTCAGCACGCAATTTCCGTCCCTGGGCTGTCGGTTCATTCATGAGTTCAAGTGTGGCTCTTTCCCGCGATGTCTTAAGGAGTGGGGGATGTGAGCCGCAGTTCTGGTCACGTGTATTCACCAAGATTGCCGTGACATGGAGCCTTTTGTCGGATTCGATCTTGTTGATTCAGGGTCAATGTGCAGGGCGTCGCGAGCCCGGTGGTGGGCGCGAGCCGGTACTGAGAAAAGTGTTTCGCTGGGACTATGTATTCGGGTTTCTGAAGCCTGCTTGGTTACTGGGGTTGAGCTGCGCGAATGTGGATTTTTGCCGGGTGGGTCATTGGTGGGGGTCGTGCGAGGGGTTGGGCGGGGGCCGACCTTGTGGGGGTGGCCCCCGTGGGTCAGATTTCGGTTCTTTGGTTTCTGATCTCCTGGACTATGGCTGGGAGTTCGGCCAGGCTGTGGGTGGTTGTTCGGCCGAGGATGTGCCAGTGGGGGTTGGTGATGGCGTCTCGGAAGGTTTCTGGGTTGGTGCAGGTGCGTTCGTTGGCGCTGGAGGCACACACTGCGACGGTGAGTCTTGGGCTTCTCCAGGCGATTGATTCGTCCTTCCAGGTCTTGGTGGCGATGGGCAGGAAGTTTCGGAGGCGGCGCTCGCTTGGGAGCTCTATCAGGAGGACGGAGGCTTTTTCGGCTGGTCTGCGGCTGTCTCGCTCCTTGTAGCCGTTGATTTTGTGGGCGAGGTAGGCGAGGGTTTCGGTGCCGCGGTCGTGTTCGAGCCAGAAGCGGAGGGTGGTTCCGTCGGCCCAGGTGATGTCACCTTGGGCGTCGGGGACGATTCCGGTGATCCAGAGTTCTTCGTTGAGCCTGCGAACGCGGACGTCGGTGTGGTTTCGGGCGGAGAGATGCAGGCGGCTGAAGAAGGCGTTGATGCCTTCTGTGTGCGGGCGGTTGCGGGAGAGGAACTGGTGTTGGGCAGCGTGCGTGCCCGCTAGTTTCGTCGGCGGTTTGTCGCCGCGGATCAGGGCGAGGATGCATTGGCCTCTCCAAGCGAGGACATAGCGGTACGCCTTGCTTTCGGGGCTTCGCCAGCGCTCCAGGAGCCCGAGTTCGTGGAGGGTGAGGAGTCGGGCTCCTGCTTGGTGGCGTGAGGGGAAGAACTGGGCTTCGATCATGCCGGCGGTCATGATCTTGTACTTCTCCAGGGATTCGAGGATGTCGAAGTCTCGGCTGGTCAGGCGGTTGGTTATCTCGTTGAAGTCGCCTGTGTTCGTGCCTGGGATTCGCTTCGCGCACATTTGGAGCTACCGCCTCTCGTTACGGGTGGCGGGTGCGGTGAGGCGTTTATGCAGGGCTTGTACCTGGGGTAGGGCGTGCCTGTACGTCTCCAACAGGCCAGCCAAATTTGCTTCATCAAACAAGCAGGCCCGCTGAGCGGGCCTTTTGTTTTACCCCCCACCCGTTCGCCGCGTCGCGGATATCAGCGGTTCCAGTATCTCCGTCACTTGGTTACCGACCACCTTCGGCACCCGGTCCCCCTCCTCCACGGTCACGTAGAGCCGCCCGAAGAACCCGAGATGCACGGCCCGATGCTGCGCTTCGGCCCGGAGGAATCGATGCCACCGCCTCGCCAGCCCTAGAAGTGCATCTGAAAATCCGAGAACCAGGCAAATCAGGGAAGACACTCGACAGTCTGGACGGATACGCTCAGGCCGTGCGAATGGTCTACGTCATCACCCATCCGGAAGCGGCCCATCATGTCGAGGGATTGGTGGGCGGGTGGTACGACTCGCGGCTGACGCAGGCTGGTGCCGCAGCGGCACAGGCCATCGGCGAGGCTCTTAGGGAGGTGGTGCCTGAAGGAGCCGAGGTTGAGCTGATCTCCTCGGATCTACAGCGCACCGCTCAGACCGCAGAGGTGATCGCAGGGCGCTTCGGCATTAGACCGGTTTTCGACCCCAGATTGCGGGAGAAGTCGTTCGGGGAAGTCGAAGGGAAGCCGCGTGAGGCGTGGAACCGGCTGTTCTCCCCGCCGCCGCTTGCGGGCGATCGGATGGGCCATATCGAGATTCCAGGCGCTGAATCCAAATTCGCGCTCGCCCAGCGGATCTACGCTGCATTGGACGAGATCCTCCAAAGTCCGTGCGAGCACCAGATCGTGGTGACCCACGGCTTCGCGTTCACGTACTTGGTGGCCGCCTGGATCAAGATGCCGATCGACTCGCTCGGCCATGTCGTCTTCAAGGTGCCGTCCGGGAGCATCACCACGCTGCACGAGGACGACCTCTACCGCGGCCGCATGGTCCTTCGGATGGGGGCTACCGATCATCTCGTGGACGTTTTACCTGGTTGACTGCTATTGGGATGTGCGGGGAGGGCAGAGTGGGATCAGGACTTGGTTGCTCGTGCTGGACGGCAGTCGCCATTTGATTTCCCTTTCGGGAACGAGACTCGGTTCGATTACTGGAGAGACCGGCTTTCGGAACGCGCATGACGCGGCAGACGTGAATGTCACTCGAACGTGGCGATAGCCCGATCGGGAGCGCGGGGGCCGGTACTCGGGGCTCGTCCGCCGCGTTGAAGGAGCAAATCCGTGATCATGGCAGTTCTTCAGGCTTGCCGCGTCCATCTCAGTAGGCTGGTTCCGAAACATCGGTGACGCTGCCTTGTCGGGGATCCGACAATTGATGGAGCGAGGGTTGCAGGAGCGGGATAATATCTCGATCGCCGTGGGAGGCAAGGCACGCATCTGCCTGAACTCGTTCGATTCTCAAAAGGGAAAATTCGATCCCCCATCTCTGCATTGCGTCTTTTGAACTGGCTTTGCTGATCGAACCCCGCTTCACCGATACTGCGAGGACTCCGTTGGAAATTGAGAAACTTGCTGAAGACGCAGCGTCGCTGCTGATATCGAATGCCACGACCGATCTCTGGTCGGTACTCCGAGACCGAGTTCCAAGGCTGCTCAGCCGGTCGAACCCGCTGCGCAGGACCCGGCTTGAGCGCGAACTCGACGAACTTCGCGAGGCGGTCGCGAACTTGTCTGACGGCCGGTCGGCCCCGAAGAGTCCGGCTTATTTCGCAGGACTGTGGCAGGCGCGGGTCATAGGCGCACTGGAGGACGATCCCGAGGCCGCGCGCGAGCTGGCGTCATTTCTCGAACGGCACGGCAGTGCGCGCTCGGATTCCAATGCCGGTGTTCTCATCAGGGACGTTCAGGCATCCGGGAACGCCGTGCAGATCATCGTCGGGAACGGCGGACTCACCATTGGCGGCATCGCAGAACGAGCCGTCTCCGCGTCGTCGACCACCACCGGGACGGGTGCCAGATGAACGACTTCGAGTCAGGGAGCCGTGATCCTGGAGATTCCGTTCTCCTCTCCCGCTTGAGAGCCGACGGAAGCGCGAGTCAGTACGTGGTCGGTGAGGGCTCCATGACAGTGCAGGCTTCGCCCCTCCGATCGCCGATACCGGTGCCGCGGCAACTTCCCATGGATGTCACTGCGTTCACCGGCCGCGAACGCGAACTGCAGGTGCTCGATCGCATCCTCGACACGAGCTTGAACGGCCCGAGCTTCGCCAACGCGGTGATCAGCGGGCCGGGTGGCGTGGGCAAGACCGGTCTCGCAGTGCACTGGGCCCACCGGGTTCGGGACCGGTTCACCGACGGCGAGCTCTATATCGACCTGCACGGTTACAGTCCCGAGCGGCCCCTCGACCCCATGGACGCGCTGGCGCAGCTTCTCGATAGCTTCGGGCTCTCTGACAACGAACTGCCCCAGCGGCTCTCGGAGCGTGCGGCCCGCTATCGCAGTCTGATCTACGGGCGGCGGATGCTCCTCGTGCTGGACAACGCCTCCTCGAATGAACAGATCCGGGAACTCCTCCCAGGCTCGGCGACCTGCGCCGTCGTCATCACCAGTCGCGACCGGCTCGACAGCTTCACGGCCCGATACGGCGGGGTCAGCCTCTCGCTGGACGTGCTGCGGCGAGAGGATTCGGTGAATCTTCTCGGTGGACTCATCGGCGGCCGTGTGGGGGACGACCGCGCGGCATCCGAGGAGATGGCCGAATCCTGCGGACACCACGCACTCGCGCTGCGCATCGCCGCCACGATCGCGATCACCCGTCCTGACGCCTCGATCTCCGCACTCGTGGAGGATCTGCGGCGCGGGCGGAGCGAACTCGACTCGCTCGCGATCGGCGACGATCCGCATACCGATCTCCGGGCGGTGTTCTCCTGGTCGCTCCGCAACCTGAGCGCCGAGGTGCGGCGCGCGTTCGTGCTCATCGGCCTCTTCCCGATCAACGTGCTGGACCTCTTCGGGCTGGCGGCGCTCTGGGGCACCACCATGGACGAGGCCCGGGAGTTGTCGGAAGTCCTGATTCGCGCCCATCTGCTGTCGCGGGCCCAAGGAAGCCGCTATGCGATGCACGACCTGCTCCGGTCCTACGCGCACGAGCTCGCCGAGGAGGAACTCGCTTCGACTGAGCGCGGCAGTGCGGTGGAACGCCTCCTGGACTTCCATGCCGCCGCCGCCTCACGCGCGATGGACGTGTTCCACCCGATGGAGCAGGCGCTGCGTCCCGATCCCCCGCAGTTCGCGGGCCCGGTGCCGGAGTTCGGAAGCCAGGAAGCGGCGCTCTCCTGGCTGAATGCTGAGCGGGTGAACTTGCTCGCCGCCGCACTGTGGGCAGCCGACCACGACCAGTTCCACCACACCAGTCGAATGGCGTTCACGATCTTCAGGTATCTCGACATGTGCGGCAACCTGTATCACAACGAGCGACTGCAGTCCGCCGCCATCCGCGTGCCTCATCCGGTGCAGCGGGGCAGGGCCTTTGAGTACCTCAGCGTGGTGCAGGTGCGCACGGCCCGGTACGAGCAGGCCATCGAAGGATCCCGGCAGGCCATCCAGCTCGCCCGCGAAGCCGGTGACATCGCGCTCGAGGCGGCGTGTCTCGCCAACCTCGGCGCCTACTACAGCTGGACAGGCCGCTTCGAAGACGGCCTCGAGTGCTTGGAGCGCGCACTGAGGTTGATCCTCAAGACCGGCCTCGCCTCTGAGATTGCGCGGATCCGCAATCTGACGGGCAAGGCCCTTCTCGAGCTCGGGCGGTACGAGGAAGCAGAAGAGCAGCTCACTATCGCCCTCGACATGTACAGGGCCGGTGAGTCACCGTACTTCGAAGCGGTCGTCAACTACAGGTTCGGGCTCCTGCGTCTCAGGTCCGGTGACCCTGGCGCAGCCTTGAAGTCGTTCGAGTTCAGCAGGCAGGTGTTCACCGCGATGAACAATCGCAGCCAGGTTCCGGGAGTAATCAACGACATCGCAAACGCCCATCGAGATCAGGAGGAATTCGAACTCGCAACGGAACGGCATTTCGAGGCCTTGTCCATGGCCCGCGAGTTCGCCGTTCTCGACAGCGAACTCATCATCCTGAACGACCTCGCCCTGACCCTCAGGGCTGACGGCCGATTGGAGGAGGCACTCCAGCACCACCAACTGGCGCTGGGGCTCGCCCGCCAGAGCGGGCACCCGCTGGTACTGCAGCGAGCCAAGGACGGCCTGAACGCACTCGCAGCGGAGGTCTCATCCGACCGGTGACAGGGTGCGGTTCGGCGTTGCAACCAGGCCGGTTGCAACGCCGAAGGTGTTCTCTAGACGAGGGGCTCGCCCGAAGCCGCGCAGCGAGCGAGCCCCGCCCGGTCCTGAGGAGCGGGTCAGGCTGCCAGGCCCCAGTAGGCGCTCCAGGGGAGTAGGAGGGCGGCTCCGGCGAGGAGGGTGGTGAAGCGGAGTTTTGCGCTGGGGGTGATTCGGGTGCGGCGGCGGTAGAGGTGGATGGTGAGGGCGATCGCGGCGAGGGCCAGCGTTGCTGCGGCGGCTTGGAGGAGCAGCCAGGGCAGGGGGCGGCCGGCGATGACCGGGCCGAGGAGGGCTTGGGCTCCGGTCATGAGGGTCCAGCTGATGTAGGCGGTCGTCAGGAGGGGGAGGAGCAGGCCGATCGTGGCGACGGTGCGGGAGGACCAGGTGGCGGCGAGCGGTTCGCGGCCCCGGAGGCGGCGGATGAGGGCTGCGGCGGGGTAGGCGAGGAACAGGATCGTGAACAGGCCCAGGGAGACGAGCAGGGCGTTCGCCGTGCCGAACCAGGGCGGGGACGGCACCGGGGTCGGTTCGACGGCCGTGGCCGGGATCGGGTCGACCGTGATCGCGGACGCGCCCGCGGCGAGGCCGTGGATCCAGGTCGTGACGGTGTCGACGTAGCCGCCGGGGCTGCGGTCGATCGCGTTGCGGTCGTAGCCTTCGGGCTTGGTGCCGTCGACGGTCGGCACCATGCGGTGGTCGACGCCCGGGATCAGCCGCAGCGCGTAGTTCGGGTTGCCGCCCGCGTCGAGGGCGTCCCGGTAGCGCTCCATTGTCGGGCCGGCCGGGGTGTTCAGGTCGAACTCGGCGAAGACGCCGAGGAACGGCCGGTCGAGTTCGGCGAGCGGCGGGAGCGGGTCGTAGCCGGCGAGGCGGAACAGGCCGTCGGCGACGAGCGCCGCGATGAAGCGCTCGCCGAGCCGTGCGGCGAGCCGGTCGCTCACGCCCTGGCGCGCCAGTTCGCTGCGGTTCATCCACCCCTGGGTGTCCTCGGGGGTGAGCGCGCTGCCGCCGGAGGCGATCACGAACGCCGCCGCGTCGGAGCGCGCCGACGCCTCGATCACCGTCCACGCGCCTTCGCTGTGCCCGTGCAACCCGACGAGGGCGGGGTCCGCTTCGGGCCGCTCGCGCAAAGCCTCGACGGCGGCGTTCGCGTCGTCGGCCAGGTCCTCGATCGAGCCGTCGAACTGCGAGTAGCCGTCCGCGGGGCCGCGCTTGTCGTAGATCATCGCGACGATCCCCGCTTCGGCGAACGCCTCCGCGTTCGCCCGGTGCCGGTCCCGGTCGGGCCCCGGCCCGGCGCCGGCCACCAGGACCACGCCCGGGAGCCCTTGGGCCCCTTCGGGAGCGATCAGGGTCGCGCCGATCTCGCGGTCGCCGCTGCGGAACGTCACCTCCGTCTCGACCAGGGCCGGCGACTGCGCCGCGGCCGGCGCGGGCGGCGCCAGCGCGAGCGCGGCGGCGGCCAGGAGCCCGGCCGCCATGGTGCTGAGCGGTGTCATGTCGTACGCCTTCCGGAGAGGGGGTTTCCTGAACCCTCAACGTAGGAAGCGGAAGCGGTTGCCCGGAATCATGCTGGCGCCCCTCTCCGACCGGGGGCCCACCCCACCCCGCGGCCGCGCTGGCAGAATGTGCCGGTGCCCATTGCCATCGCCCACCTGCACGAGCAGCTCGCCGCCTACCTCGACCGCTACCCGGAGTCCGAAGGGGACGTCGGCCCGCTCCTGGCGCTCGACTCCGCCGCCGGGTTCGAGCGGGCGACGATGCCCGGCCACGTGACCGCCTCCGCGATCGTCCTCGACGCCGCCGGCGCGGTGCTCCTCATCCACCACCGCGCCCTCGACCGCTGGTTCCAGCCCGGCGGCCACCTCGAACCGGACGACGAGACGCTGCCGGGCGCGGCCCTGCGCGAAGCGGTCGAGGAGACCGGCCTGCGCCCCGCTGACCTGGAGCTGCTGGACCCGGCCCCGATCCACATCGACGTCCACCCGATCCCCGCCAACCCCCGCAGAGGCGAAGGCGCCCACGACCACTACGACGTGCGCTACCTCTTCCGCTGCGCGAGCGGCGAACTCAACCCCCGCGCCGAGGAGGTCCACGCCGCCGAATGGCGGCCCGTCATCGACCTCGACAACGCCGATCTCGTGCAGCGCCTGAAGTCCTACTGACCGCGGCGGTGGGCGGCCAGGTTCCGGTCGGCGACGTCCTGGCGGAGCATCCACGTGAGGGCGGAGTTGTGGAGGAGGGCCACCAGGGCCGGGCGCGTCAAGTGGAGGGCCTCGGCGGTCCGGTCGAGGTGCCAGTCGTTGGCGGCGAGGGCTTCGAGGAGGCGGGCGCGGCGGGTCTGGGTCTCGGAGAGGCGGAAGGACTGAAGGAACGCGGGACGGCCCGCGGCGTCCAGGATCGCTTCGCCCACATGGGCTTCGGGACTGCCGGCGGTGAATGAGGGCCGGTAGCGGACGAGCCTGAGCGTCGCCGCCCGTGCGCGCGAACGGGAAACGGGACCGCCGCGTGAGGCGGCCCCGTCACCGGGGGCGGCGCGACTACAGGCCCGGGTCGCGGTTCCAGGTCCAGGCGTAGTTGGTGTCCTCGACGTCGAGGGCCGGCGCGCACAGTTCCAGGGGGCGGAAGGTGTCGACCATGACCGCGAGCTCGTCGAAGAAGTCGGCGCCGATCGAGCGTTCCGGTGCGCCCGGCTGCGGCCCGTGTGTGAAGCCGGACGGGTGCAGGGAGATCGAGCCCTGCTCGATGCCGGAGCCGCGGCGGGCCTCGTAGTTGCCGCCGCAGTAGAACATCACCTCGTCGGAGTCGACGTTGTGGTGGTTGTAGGGCACCGGGATCGCGTCCGGGTGGTAGTCGACCTTGCGGGGCACGAAGTTGCAGATCACGAAGTTCGGGCCCTGGAACACCTGGTGCGCCGGCGGCGGCTGGTGGATGCGACCGGTGATGGGCTCGAAGTCGTGGATCGAGAACACCCACGGGTACAGGCACCCGTCCCAGCCGACCACGTCGAACGGGTGGTGCGCGTACGTGAACCGCGTCCACAGCGTCTGCGAGCCGCGGCCGCGGTGCTGCACGTACACGTCGACGTCCTCGCCGTCGACGAGCAGCGGCTCGGCCGGGCTGCGCAGGTCGCGCTCGCAGTACGGCGAGTGCTCCAGGAACTGGCCGCGCACCGACAGGTAGCGCTTGGGCGGCGTGATGTGCCCGGTCGACTCGACCACGAGCGTGCGCAGCGGCTCCTCGCCGACCGGGACGATGCGGTAGATCGTGGACATCGGCATGATCAGGTAGTCGCCCTGCCCGATGTCGAGGGCCCCGAACGAGGTCTCCACGTGCGCCGCACCGGACTCGACGTAGACGCACTCGTCGCCGATCGCGTTGCGGTACAAGGGCGAGGGCCGGTCGGCCACCGAGTACGAGATCCGCACGTCCGCATTGGACAGCAGGTGCTCGCGCCCGAGGACCGCGTCGCCGGCGGCGTCGAGCTTGTGGGTGCGGAAGTGCCGCGGCTTGAGCGGGTGGTTCGGGACCGGTTCGGCCCGCTCGGGCCGGTGCTCGGTGCTGGCGCTGATCGCGGTGGGCCGGAAGCGGTGGTACAGGAGCGAGGAGTCCGAGGAGAAGCCCTCCTGGCCCATGAGCTCCTCGGAGTACAGGCTCCCGTCGGCCTGCCGGAACTGCGTGTGTCGCTTGTCGGGGATCTGCCCGACCGAACGGTAGAACGGCACGGCGACTCCTTCGTCGGTTCCCGCGGAGGCCGCGGCGGCGCCCCCGCACCCTGAGGATAACCCTCGCGCCGTCCGATTTCGACCGCTCCGCGCACCTCCCGGCGCGAACGCGCACCGCGTGCGCGGACCGCTGGACCGGCGCGCGCCGAACCCCTAGGCTCGGGGCATGGCCGGACCGCTCCCCGCGATGCTGCGGGGCCTGATCGACGACGCCGCGCCGTTCCCGCCGGGGAACGCGCCCCTCGAAGCCGCCGTGCCCGCCCACCGCGGCTACCGCCAGTCCTGGTTCGAGCCCCTCATCGGCCCGCTCCTGGTCCCGCAGAGCCGCCTCGGCGACCTCGGCCCCGGCTCCGCGCTCGCCGGGCGCGGCCCGCTCCGCATCGGCGTCGTCGTGGACGGCGAGCTCGAAGCGCTCGCCGACGCCGTCGCCGCCCTCGCGCCGCAGGTCGCGGTCGTCCACTACGAGTCGCGGCACGCCCTCGACCACCTCGCCGAACACCTCGCCGGCAAGCCCGTGTTCGCGGAGATCCCCTTCGGCGAGGACGCCCTCGACGCCGTCCGCCCCACCGGGTTCACGCCCAAGTTCCGCACCGGAGGCCCCGCCGCCGAGTTCTTCCCGCCGCCCGAGACGCTCGCCGCCGCGATCTGCGGATGCCGGCGCCGCGGCCTCCAGTTCAAGCTCACCGCGGGCCTGCACCGCGCGGTCCGACGCACCGACCCGGCGACCGGCTTCGCCCACCACGGCTTCGTGAACGTCCTGGTCGCCGCCGACGCCGCCGCGAACGGGGCCGGCGTCGACGAGACCGCCGCGATCCTCGCCTCCGAGGACGCCGCCGACCTCGCCGCCCGCGCGAAGCGGCTCCTGGGCCGCCCGCGCGCCCTGTGGACCGGCTTCGGCTCGTGCAGCATCGACGAACCGCTCCAGGACCTCCTGGACCTGCGGCTCCTGACCAGAGGGGACGACGCATGACCGCCACCAGCTGGGTCGAGGGCGCCGACCCCGGCCCGTTCGGCCTCGCCCACCTCCCGTACGGGGTCTTCTCGACCCGCAAGGACCCGGCCCCGCGCATCGGGGTCCGCATCGGCGACCAGATCCTCGACCTGCGCGCGCTCGCGACCGGCACGTTCTTCCTGCCGTGGATCCGGCCCGCGTTCCACGAGCACGCCCTGAACGCCTTCATGGCGATGGGCCCGCCCGCGTGGCGCCTGGTCCGCCACCAGCTCACCGAGCTCCTGTCGGACCGCCGCCACCAGGACCAGTCCGCGACGCTCCTCACCCCCGTCGACCGGGCGCACCTGCACCTGCCGTTCCACGTCGCCGACTACGTCGACTTCTACGCCTCCGAGCACCACGCCGCGAACCTCGGCCGCCTCTTCCGGCCCGACGCCGAACCGCTGCTGCCCAACTGGAAGCACCTCCCTGTCGGCTACCACGGCCGCGCCGGCACCGTCGTCCCCTCCGGGACCCCGGTCGTGCGCCCCCGCGGCCAGCGCAAGACCCCCGACGGGCCCGTCGAGTTCGGGCCCAGCGCCCGCCTCGACATCGAGGCCGAGGTCGGCTTCGTCGTCGGCGTCGGCACCGACCTCGGCACGCCCGTGAACCCCGACGACTTCGCCGAGCACGTCTTCGGCGCGGTCCTCGTCAACGACTGGTCCGCGCGCGACATCCAGGCGTGGGAGTACGTGCCGCTCGGCCCGTTCCTCGGCAAGTCCTTCGCGACCTCGATCGGCCACTGGGTGACGCCCCTCGACGCGCTCGCCGCCGCGAAGGCCGAGGCCCCCGTCCAGGACCCGGCGCCGCTCGGCTACCTCCAGGAGACCGAGCGCTTCGGCTACGACCTGTCGATGTCGGTGCGCTGGAACGGCACCCAGGTCTCGCGGCCGCCGTTCAAGGGCATGTACTGGACGCCGGCGCAGATGCTCGCGCACCTGACCGTCAACGGCGCCTCGCTGCGCACCGGCGACCTGTTCGCCTCCGGCACCGTCTCCGGCGCGGCCGCCGACGAGCGCGGCTCGTTCCTGGAGCTCACCTGGGGCGGGAAGGAGCCCGTCACGGTCGGCGACGGCGAGTCCCGCGCGTTCCTCGAGGACGGCGACACCGTCGTGCTGGAGGCGACCGCGCCGGGCCCGGACGGCTCGGTCATCGGCCTGGGCGAGGTGACCGGCACGATCCTGCCCGCCCCGCACTGACCGGTCACCCGCCCGCCGTTCGCGTGACCGCCGGCGGCGGCCGTGTGGAAGGATGTGCGGCGTGTTCGATGAGCAGCGAGTTGTCGTTTCGGCGGCTGAAGAGTCACTTCCGCTGGCGATCCGGGAACTCGAGCTCGACTTCGGCCCTGAGGCGAAGGTCGAGCAGATCGCTCCCGAGACGGCCGTGATCACCGCGCCCGGGCTCACCGCCCAGGAGGTCGCCGACCGGTGCATCGCCGCGCCGCTGGTCTTCCCGCGCCACATCACCGTCCAGGCGGCGATGCTCGGCGCGGGCACCGGGATCGACCAGGTCGCCGAGGCCGCGCTCGCGGAGGTCCGCGAAGCCGGCATCGAGGGCGGCCTCGCCGTCCAGGTGTGGGCGAGCGGGCGCTCGGACTACGGGTTCGGGCCCGCGGCGCTGTTCGGGGCGATCGCCGGCGAACTCGAGGAGGCCGGGTTCTCGGTCGCCAAGTCCGGGCGCGACCACGTGCTCTCCTGCTGCCTGACGCCGAACGGGATCCTGCTGGGCCTCAATGAGACCCGCGACAGCCTCAGCGACTGGCCCGGCGGCGGCGTGCGCCTGTCGAAGTCCCGCGACCAGATCTCGCGCGCCGAGTTCAAACTCGAGGAGGCCCTGCGCGAGTTCGGCCTCGACCTTCCCGCCGGCGGCAAGGCGGTCGACTTCGGCGCCGCGCCCGGCGGCTGGACCCGGATCCTGCGCCAGCGCCGCATGCACGTGTGGGCCGTCGACCCGGGCGACCTGGACGAGCGGGTCGCTCGCGACCCGCAGGTCAAGCACCTGAAGCTCACCGCCGGGCGGTTCCTGCGCAGCAACCGCACCGTCTTCGACGTCGCGGTCAACGACATGCGCATGGATCCGAAGCTGAGCTGCGACCTCATGGTCCGCGCCGCCGAGCACCTCGCGCCCGGTGCGCTCGCGATCGTCACGCTCAAGACCGGCAGCCGGGACGTGCTCACGACGATCCAGGCGTGCCTGGCCTCGCTGGCGGGACCGTACGAGGTCCTGCACGCCCGCCAGCTCCGCCACAACCGGCACGAGATCACCGTGATCGCCCGCAGGACCGGCGCCTAGCCCGGGCTTCAGCCTCCCGCGGCCTCCTTGACCAGCGGCAGGGTGCGGTGCGGGATCTGCTCGGCGAGCGCGATCACCGTGGTGGCCCGCAGGACGCCCTCGCTCGCGAGGACCCGGTCGATGACGCCCTGGAGCTCGGCGTTCGTGCGCGCCACGATGCGGCACAGCATGTCGCCGGCGCCGGTGACCGTGTGCGCCTCCAGCACCTCGGGGATGCGCGCGAGCCGCTGCGCCATCGGCTGGTGCCCGACGGCCTGCCGCAGCTCCAGGGTCACGAACGCGGTCACGGGGTACCCGAGGGCCGCCGGGTCGACGCGGGGCCCGAAGTCGCGCACGACGCCGCGCGCGATGAGCTTGTCGAGCCGCGCCTGCACGGTCCCGCGCGCGACGCCGAGCCGCCGGGCGCATTCGAGGACCCCGATGCGCGGCTCCGCCTCCAAGAGCTCGATGAGCCTGGCGTCGAGGCCGTCGACGCCCGTTCCACTGGTCATACCGCCCAGTGTATGCGGTGTCCAACTGGCACATCTGCGCAAGTTGCGCAACCTTTCCGGTACTGCTTGCCCAGTGCGCGAGAATGGATCATGATCAGGGCCACAAGCCCCGCCGGACCGCGCGAGTCAAGGAGGCCGCCATGGTCGACACCGCCAGCCGCTCCGCCGACGCCGTCCTGGAGGGCCCCGACGACGCGCCGGGCCTGGTCGGCGCGGTCGAGCACGACATCCGCGAGGACGCCTTCCCGATCAAGGGCTGGGACCACGTGCGCTTCTTCGTCGGCAACGCGCGCCAGGCCGCCCACTACTACTCGACCGCGTTCGGCATGACGCTCGTCGCCTACCGCGGCCCGGAGCAGGGCTTCCGCGAGCACGCCGAGTACGCGCTCAAGTCCGGCGGCGTCGTGTTCGTCCTCGCCGGCGGCGTCACCGCCGACGCCGAGGCCACCAAGCACGTCGCGCGGCACGGCGACGGCGTCGTCGAGGTCGCCCTCGAGGTGCCCGACGTCGACCGCAACTACGCGCACGCGATCGCGCAGGGCGCCATCGCGGTCGAGGAGCCCCACGACCTGACCGACGAGCACGGCACCGTCCGCCGCGCCGTCATCGGCACCTACGGCGAGACCCGGAACGTCCTCGTGGACCGCTCCGGCTACGACGGCCCGTTCCTGCCCGGGTTCGTCGCGGCCGAGCCGATGACCGCCCCGCCCGAGAAGCGCTACTTCCAGGCCATCGACCACGTCGTCGGCAACGTCGAGCTCGGCCGGATGCGCGAATGGGTCGAGTACTACGAGCGGGTCATGGGCTTCACGAACATCGTCGAGTTCGTCGACGACGCGATCGCGACCGAATATTCGGCGCTCATGAGCAAGGTCGTCGCGAACGGCACCCGCAAGATCAAGTTCCCGATCAACGAGCCGGCCGCGGGCCGGAAGAAGTCCCAGATCGACGAGTACCTCGAGTTCTACGGCGGCCCCGGCGTCCAGCACATCGCGCTCGCCACGGGCGACATCCTCGCGGCCGTCGACGCCATGCGCGAGCGCGGCGTCGAGTTCCTGGAGGCCCCGGACGCCTACTACGAGGACCCGGAGCTGCGCGAGCGCATCGGCACCGTGCGCGTCCCGATCGAGGAGCTCCAGCGGCGGCGAGTGCTGGTCGACCGCGACGAGGACGGCTATATGCTCCAGATCTTCACCAAGCCGCAGCAGGACCGGCCCACGATGTTCTACGAGATCATCGAGCGGCACGGCTCGCTCAGCTTCGGCAAGGGCAACTTCAAGGCCCTCTTCGAGGCCCTCGAGAAGGAGCAGGCCAAGCGCGGCAACCTGTGACCGCGACGGCATCCCAAAGCATCCACTGAGCCACCAGCAGACGGGGACTACATGCACGCACCACACGGCGCCGACCTGCACTGCCGCACCTGGCAGACCGAGGCGGCCTACCGGATGCTCCAGAACAACCTCGACCCGGCGGTCGCCGAGCGCCCGGAGGACCTGGTCGTCTACGGCGGCACCGGGAAGGCCGCGCGCAGCCGCGACGACCTCGCCGCGATCCTGCGGACCCTGCTGACGCTCGCGCCCGACGAGACGCTCCTGGTCCAGTCGGGCCGCGCGGTCGGCGTCATGCGCACCCACGAGTGGGCCCCGCGCGTCCTCATCGCGAACTCGAACCTGGTGCCCGACTGGGCCACCTGGCCCGAGTTCCGGCGCCTGGAGTCCCTGGGCCTCACCATGTACGGGCAGATGACCGCGGGCTCGTGGATCTACATCGGCACGCAGGGCATCCTCCAGGGCACGTACGAGACGTTCGCGGCCGTCGCCGCGAAGCGCTTCGGCGGCACCCTCAAGGGCACGCTCACCGTGACCGCCGGCTGCGGCGGCATGGGCGGCGCGCAGCCGCTCGCGGTCACCATGAACGACGGCGTCTGCCTCATCGTCGAGGTCGACCCGCACCGCCTCCACCGCCGCGTCGAGACCCGCTACCTCGACACCGTCGCCGCCGACCTCGACGACGCCGTCGCCCAGGCGCTCGCCGCCAAGCGCGCCGGCGAGGCCAGGTCGATCGGCCTGGTCGGCAACGCCGCCGAGGTCCTGCCCGAGCTCCTCGCCCGCGGCGTCGAGGCCGACATCGTCACCGACCAGACCTCCGCGCACGACCCGCTGTCCTATGTGCCCGCCGGGGTGGACGTCGCCGACGCCGCCGGCCTCGCCGAGCGCGACCCGAACGCGTTCACCGACCGCGCCCGCGAATCCATGGCCCGGCACGTGGAGGCCATGGTCGGCTTCCTCGACGCGGGCGCCGAGGTCTTCGACTACGGCAACTCGATCCGCGGCGAGGCCCTCGCGGGCGGCTTCGCGCGCGCCTTCGACTTCCCCGGGTTCGTGCCCGCCTACATCCGGCCCCTGTTCTGCGAAGGCAAGGGCCCCTTCAGGTGGGCCGCGCTCTCGGGCGACCCCGCCGACATCGCCGCCACCGACCGGGCCGTGCTCGACCTGTTCCCCGAGAACCGGACCCTGCACCGGTGGATCTCGCTCGCGCGCGAGCGCGTCGCGTTCCAGGGCCTCCCGGCCCGCATCTGCTGGCTCGGCCACGGCGAGCGCGACCTCGCGGGCGTGCGCTTCAACGAGCTCGTCGCCGACGGCACCCTCAAGGCCCCGATCGTCATCGGCCGCGACCACCTCGACTGCGGCTCGGTCGCCAGCCCCTACCGCGAGACCGAGGCGATGAAGGACGGCTCCGACGCGATCGCCGACTGGCCCCTGCTCAACGCCCTCGTGAACACCGCGTCGGGCGCGTCCTGGGTCTCGATCCACCACGGCGGCGGCGTCGGCATCGGCCGCTCGATCCACGCCGGCCAGGTCACCGTCGCCGACGGCACCGCGCTGGCCGCGCAGAAGCTCGAACGGGTCCTCGCCAACGACCCCGCGATGGGCGTCATCCGGCACGTGGACGCCGGATACGAGGAGGCCGACCGCGTCGCCGCCGGCCACGGCGTCCGCATCCCCACCCGGGAGTCCTGAATGGACGCGGCGGGCTTCCGGCGGCTCTGGGACCAGATCGCGCCCATCGGACGCGCCGACAGCGGCGGCTACCTGCGCTTCTCCTGGAGCGAGGCCGACCTCGCGCTCCGCGCCTGGTTCGACGCGCAGGCCGCCGAGCGCGGCCTGCGCACCGAGACCGACCGCAACGGGAACCGGTACGCGCACTGGGACCCCGAACCCGGCGCGGCCGCGGACGGCCGCGCCGTCCTCACCGGCAGCCACTTCGACTCCGTGCCCCACGGCGGCGCCTACGACGGCCCCCTCGGGATCGTCTCCGCGCTCCTCGCCGTCGACGAGCTGCGCGCCGCCGGCTTCACACCCGCGCGGCCCGTCGTCATCGGCGCGTTCACCGAAGAGGAGGGCGGACGGTTCGGCGTCCCCTGCCTCGGCTCCCGCCTCATGGCCGGCGCGATCGACCCCGACCGCGCCCGCGCCCTCACCGACGCGGACGGCACCACCTTCGCCGAGGCCATGCGCGCCGCCGGCGCCGACCCCGACGCGCTCGGCCCCGACCCCGACCGCCTCGCCGCCACCGCCGCGTTCGTCGAACTCCACGTCGAGCAGGGCCGCGCGCTCGACGCGCCCGTCGGCGTCGCCAGCGCCATCTGGCCGCACGGGCGCTGGCGCATGGACTTCACCGGCGCGGGCGACCACGCCGGCACCACCCGCCTGCCCGACCGCCGCGACCCGATGCTCACCTTCGCGTTCGCCGTCCTCGCCGCCCGCAAGGAGGCCCGCCTCGCCGGGGGCCTCGCCACCGTCGGCCGCGTCGAAGCCGTCCCGAACGCCACCAACGCGATCGCCTCGCGGGTCACCGCCTGGCTCGACGCCCGCGCCCCCGACGAGGCCGTGCTCGCCGCGATCCTCGCCGGCTTCGAGTCCAAAGTGTGCGAACGCGCCGCCCGCGACGGCACCGGCTTCGCGATCGCGCCCGAATCGGCGACCCCGATCGTCGAGTTCGACGCCGCGCTGCGCGACCGCCTCGCCGACCTCCTCGGCGGCGCGCCCGTGCTCCCCACCGGCGCGGGCCACGACGCGGGCGTCCTCGCCGCGCACGTGCCGACCGCGATGCTGTTCGTGCGCAACCCCACCGGCGTCTCCCACGCGCCCGGCGAGGCCGCGAGCGACGAGGACTGCGCCGCTGGCGTCGACGCCCTCGCCGCCGTCCTGCGGGAGCTCGCGTGCTGACCTACTGGGCCCGGCACGCCCGGCTGCCGGGCGGCATCGCGGACGCCGTCGCGATCGACGTCGCCGACGGCCGCATCACCGCCGTCACCCCCGGCGCCGCCCCGCGCGGCGAGATCCTCGGCGGCGTCGTCCTCCCCGGCTTCGCGAACACACACTCGCACGCGTTCCACCGGGCCCTGCGCGGCCGCGCCCACGACGCCGAGGGCACCTTCTGGACCTGGCGGCGCGGCATGTACGCGCTCGCCGCCCGCCTCGACCCCGACTCCTACCACCGGCTCGCGCGCGCCGTCTACGCCGAGATGGCCCTCGCCGGGATCACCTGCGTCGGCGAGTTCCACTACCTCCACCACCAGGCCGGCGGCCGCCCCTACGCCGACCCGAACGCCATGGGCGAGGCCCTGGTCCAGGCCGCCGCCGACGCCGGCATCCGCATCGCCCTGCTCGACGCGCTCTACCTCTCCGGCGGCTTCGGCAAGCCCCTCGAACCCGCGCAGCAGCGCTTCGGCGACACCGGCCTCGAAGGCTGGCTCGACCGCGTCGAACGCCTCAAGCCCCCCGCGCACGCCCGTGTCGGCGGCGCCGTCCACTCCGTGCGCGCCGTCCCCGACGAGGCCATCGCCGCGTTCGCGTGCTCCACCGAAGGCCGCCCCGTCCACGTGCACCTCTCCGAGCAGCGCGCCGAGAACGACGCCTGCCGCGCCGAGCACGGCTGCACCCCCACCGAGCTCCTCGAACGCTGCGGGCTCCTCGGCCCCGACCTCACCGCCGTCCACGCCACCCACCTCACCGAGCACGACGTCGACCTCCTCGCCCGCTCCGGCACCGGCGTCGCCTTCTGCCCCACCACCGAACGCGACCTCGCCGACGGCATCGGACCCGCCCGCGCGCTCGCCGACGCCGGGGTCCGCCTCTCGCTCGGCACCGACTCGAACGCCGTCGTCGACATGTTCGAGGAGGCCCGCGCCCTCGAGATGCACGAGCGCCTCGTCAGCGAGGAGCGCGGCCGCTTCACCGCCGACGCCCTCCACGCCGCCGCCACCGGCCACGCCGCCCTCGGCTTCCCCGACGCCGGGCGCATCGAGCCGGGCGCGCGCGCCGACCTCGTCGCCGTCGACCCCGCCACCCCGCGCACCGCCGGGGCCCGCCCCGACGGCATCCTCTACGCCGCCGCCGCGGCCGACGTCACCGACGTCGTCGCCGACGGCCGCCACATCGTCCACGAGGGACGCCACCGGTACATCGACGCCGGCGCCGAACTCCGCGAAGCGATCGGGGAGCTCTGGCAATGAGCGCGACACGCAGCC
Source organism: Glycomyces terrestris (assembly GCF_003933745.1). Lineage (GTDB taxonomy): Bacteria > Actinomycetota > Actinomycetes > Mycobacteriales > Micromonosporaceae > Glycomyces > Glycomyces terrestris. Next base: position 166,486 of record NZ_RSEB01000002.1, read on the forward strand.
TGCTCATCGACGGCATCGGCGAACTCGTCACCGCCGACGCGGAGGGCACCGTCCACTACGACGCCGCGATGGTCGTCGAGGACGGCCGCATCGCCTGGATCGGCCACCGCCTCAACCGGCCCGCCGCCGACGACCGCCTCGACCTCGGCGACCGCGCCGTCGTCCCCGGCTTCGTCGACTCCCACGCCCACCTCGTCTTCGCGGGCGACCGCGCGGGCGAGTTCGACGCCCGCATGAGCGGCGAGCCGTACGACGGCGGCGGCATCCGCACCACCGTCGAGGCCACCCGCCGCGCCGCCGACGAGCGCCTGCGCGAGAACTGCGCCCGCCTCACCGCCGAGATGCTCCGCCAGGGCACCACCACCGTCGAGATCAAGTCCGGGTACGGCCTCACCGTCGAGGACGAGGCCCGGTCCCTGCGCATCGCCCGCGAGTTCACCGCCGAGACCACCTACCTCGGCGCCCACACCGTCCCCGCCGGCGCCGACCCCGACGCGTACACCGCGCTCGCCGCCGGCCCCATGCTCGACGCCTGCGCGCCCCACGCGCGATGGGCCGACGTGTTCTGCGAACGCGGCGCCTTCGACGCCGACCAGGCCCGCACCGTCCTCACCGCCGCCGCGAAGGCCGGCCTCGGCCTCCGCGTCCACGCCAACCAGCTCACCGCCGGACCCGGCGCGCGCCTCGCCGTCGAACTCGGCGCCGCCTCCGCCGACCACTGCACCCACCTCACCGACGCCGACGTCGACGCCCTCGCGAACTCCTCGACCGTCGCCACCCTGCTGCCGGGCGCCGAGTTCTCGACCCGCTCGCCCTATCCGGACGCGCGGCGCCTCATCGACGCCGGCGCCACGGTCGCGCTCGCGACCGACTGCAACCCCGGCTCCTCCTACACCAGCAGCATGGCGTTCTGCATCGCGCTCGCCGTCCGCGAGATGCGCATGACCCCGTACGAAGCGCTCGAAGCGGCCACCGCGGGCGGCGCGGACGCCTTGCGGCGCACCGACATCGGACGCCTCGTCGTCGGCGCCCGCGCCGACCTGGCCGTCCTCGACGCCCCCTCGTTCGTCCACCTGGCCTACCGGCCGGGGACGCCCTTGATCGCGACCGTCATCCGCGGCGGCGGCGTCGTCCACCAGCGCGCCGAGAACTAGAGGAGCACCGATGCCCACCGTCCACATCAGGCCCGTCCCCGTCTCGCCCGAGGAGGTCCTGGCCGTCGCCCGCGGCCGGGCCCGGGTCGTCATCGACGACGGGGCCCGCGAGGCCATGGCCCGCAGCCGCGCGATCGTCGACGCGATCGAGCGCGACGGCCGCCCCGTCTACGGCGTCTCCACCGGGTTCGGCGCGCTCGCCAACACGTTCGTCGCCCCCGAGCGCCGCGCCGAGCTCCAGCACGCGCTCATCCGCTCCCACGCCGCCGGCGTCGGCGACCCGATGCCGGTCGAGGTGGTGCGCGCGATGATGCTGCTGCGCCTGCGCTCGCTCGCCATGGGCCGCTCCGGGGTCCGGCCCGAGGTCGCCGACGCGCTCGCCGCGCTCCTGAACGCCGACGTCACGCCGTGGGTGCCCCGCCACGGGTCCCTCGGCGCCTCCGGCGACCTCGCCCCGCTCGCCCACTGCGCGATGGTCCTCCTCGGCGAGGGCTGGGTCCTCGCCGAGGACGGCGCCCGCGCCGACGCCGGCCCGGTCCTGGAGGCCGCGGGCCTGACCCCGATCGCGCTCTCCTCCAAGGAGGGCCTGGCGCTCATCAACGGCACCGACGGGATGCTCGGGATGCTCCTGCTCGCCGTCGCCGACCTGCGCCACCTGCTGACGATGGCCGACGTGTGTGCGGCCCTGTCGAACGAGGCGATGCTCGGCTCCGACCGGCCGTTCCAGCCCGAGCTGCACGAGATCCGGCCGCAGCCGGGCCAGGCGCGCAGCGCCGCGAACATCCACCTGCTGCTCCAGGACTCCGAGGTCATGGACTCCCACCGCAACGACCTCGCGCACGCCGTCCAGGACGCGTACTCGATGCGCTGCGCCCCGCAGGTCGCCGGCGCGGCCCGCGACGTCCTCGACTACGCCGAGACCGTGGCCGCCCGCGAACTCCTCGCGGTGGTCGACAACCCGGTCGTCCTCCCCGACGGCCGCGTCGAGTCCACCGGGAACTTCCACGGCGCCCCGCTCGGGTACGCGGCGGACTTCCTCGGGATCGCCGCCGCCGACGTCGGCTCGATCTCCGAGCGCCGCGTCGACCGGCTCCTGGACGTGACGCGCTCGCGCGGCCTGCCCGCGTTCCTCAGCCCCGACCCGGGCGTCAACTCCGGCCTCATGATCGCGCAGTACACGGCCGCGGGGATCGTCGCCGAGAACCGCCGCCTCGCCGCGCCCGCGTCGGTCGACTCGGTGCCGACCTCCGGCATGCAGGAGGACCACGTCTCGATGGGCTGGGCCGCGGGGTGCAAGCTGCGCACCATCATCGACAACCTCGGCACGCTCCTGGCCGTCGAGCTCCTCGCCGGCGTCCAGGGCCTCCAGTTGCGCCAGCCGCTCATCCCGAGCCCGGCCGCGCGCGCCGCGATCGCGGCGATCGGCCCGATCGCCGGCAAGCCCGGCCCGGACCAGTTCCTCGCGCCCGTCATCGAACAGGTCAAGCACCAGCTCCAGGGCACCGCGCTCCGCGCCGAGATCGAGGCCGCCGTCGGCCCCCTCGCGTGACCCATCGCCGTTTTATAGCGTATTCGCTATAATCAAGGGTATGGAACGATCACTGCCCTCGACGGTCGAGCGCCTGCGGGCAGAGCGGTTGCGCAGCCGCCTCTCGCAGGCCGACCTGGCCTCGCGCATCGGGACCACGCAGTCTGCGGTCGCGCGGCTGGAGTCCGGCGACGCCGATCCGCGCCTGAGCACCCTGGAGCGGTACGCGGGCGCGGTCGGGGCCGCCTTGGCGGTCGAGACCGCCACCGGTCCCTCGCTCGACTCGACTGCCGCCGCGGTGCGGCGGTCGCTGTCAGGCGGCGACCCGAACGACGCACTGCGCCATGTGATCCAGTTCCTCGATGACGTCCGCGCCGCCGACCCCGCCGCGGTGCGCCGCTCGATGCGGACCGAGCCCGACACCACGGGGGATCGGCGCTGGGACGCGCTGCTCGCCGGGGTCGCCGAGTACGCGAGCCGCCGGGCTCGCGTCCCGGTGCCGGGCTGGGCGACCGCGCCCGGACGGTTCCTCAAGCGGTTTTGGTTCGTCATCGAGGACCTGCTCGGCCGTCCGGCCCCGGGCCTCGCCGCCATGTCCTTCGCCGACTCGCCGCCCGAGCTGGCGAACCGCGGCGTCTTCCTCGATCGGTCCTCTTTGGAGAGCGTGTGACCCTGCTGAGCCGCGAGGCGATCGTCGACATGCTCACCGAGCTCGGCGCCGAGCTCGACGCCGCGGGGGAGCGCGCCGACCTCTTCCTCGTCGGCGGCGCGGCGATGGCCCTGGCGTACAACACCAGGCGCGCGACCCGCGACCTCGACGCGGTCTTCGAGCCGAAGCAGGTCGTCTACTCGGCGGCGCGCAGAGTCGCCGAGCGGCACGGCATCGCCGAGGACTGGCTGAACGACGCGGTGAAGGGCTTCCTCCCCGGCGAGGACCCGAACGCCACGCTCCTCTTCGAGAAGCCCGGCATCGCGGTGCGCGTCGCTTCGCCCCGGTACCTGTTCGCGATGAAGGCCGTCGCAGCCAGGGTCGGCCGCGACTCCGACGACCTGAGGCAGCTCTACGCGCTCGCGGGGTTCGCCTCCGTTGACGAGGCGCTCAGCAGTGTCGAGGAGTTCTACCCGCCGCACCTCCTCAGCCCGAAGACCGAGTTCCTGGTGCGGGAACTGCTTTCGTAGCCGTTTGGCGGATCCGGCTCCCGATGCTGTAATTGGGGCCGTTGAGCTTGGAGGCCCCCATGACCGAGATCCCCAGCGCCGGCGGCGGCGTGCACGAGTACCTCGCGGTGCAGGCGGACGCGCTGATCGCGCTGCGCGAGCCCGTGATGGCGCGCGAGCCCGACGCGGTGCACCGCATGCGGGTGGCGACGCGGCGGCTGCGGTCGGTGCTGTCGACGTACGGGTCGCTGTACGCGGCGGTCCCGTTCAAGCGCCGGCGGCTGCGCTGGCTCGCCGACGAGCTCGGGAAGGTCCGCGACCTGGAAGTGCTGCGGACGCGGTTCGCGAAGCGGCTGGGGGACGAGCGACCCGACTGGTTCACCGCGCTGGAGGCCGCCGAGCAGGCGGCGTACGGGCCGCTCGCGGAGGCGTGCGCGCGGGAGCGGACCGTGAAGCTCCTCGCCGCCGTCGGGACGCTGGCCGCGTACCCGGACTTCGCGCCCGCCGCGGCGCGCCCCGCCGGCGAGGTGCTCGGCCCGGTCGTCGAGGCCGCGCGCGCGGACATGCTGCGGGCGGTGGCGGCCGTCGCGGGCGCGGCCGACGCCGACGAGGCGCGGCACCGGGCCCGCAACGCCGCCAAGCGGACCCGCTACACGGCCGACGCCGCCGCGGGCGCGCTCGGCGAGGAGGCCGCGGCGGTCGCCGCGGAGGCCAAGCGGCTCCAGAACCGGTTCGGGCGCTGCCAGGACGACATCGTGGCGATCCGGTACCTCGAGGCGCACGCGCCCGACTCGCCGCTGCTGGAGGACGAGCGCCGCCGCCACGCCAAGCACGTGGCGCGCGTCGAGGAGCTGCTCAGCGCGGTCTGACGGCGCGGTCTGACGGCGCGGTCTGACGGCGCGGTCTGACGGCGCGGTCTGACGGCGCGGTCTGACGGCGCACATGCAAAGCGGCCCGACGGGGGGTTCCGTCGGGCCGCTTCGGCGTTCGCAGGGGAGTTCGAGGGGGGCGGGCTACAGGCCCGAGAGCTTCTGGCCGGCGCGGATGACGGCCATGCCGAGCCGGTCGCCGGGGCGGCGTCCCAGGCGCTCTATGGGACCGGACACCGAGATCGCGGCGACGACCCGGCCGGTCTTGTCGCGGACGGGGGCGGAGACGCTGACGACGCCGGGTTCGCGCTCGGCGACCGACTGCGCGAAGCCGCGGCGGCGGACCTCGGCGAGGGTCTTGGAGGAGAAGCGGCACTTCGGCAGCAGCGGGAGGATGCCTTCCGGGGGCTCCCAGGCGAGGAGCACCTGGGCGCCGGAGCCGGCGGTCATCGGCAGGGCGGCGCCGACGGGGACGGTGTCGCGCAGCCCGGAGGCGCGCTCGGCCGCGGCGACGCACACGCGCTCGTCGGCCCTCCTGCGGTAGAGCTGGGTCGACTCGCCGGTCTGGTCCCGCAGCAGGTTGAGGACCGGTTCGGCGGCGCTGAGCAGGACGTCGGCCGTGGACCCGGCGAGCTCGCCGAGCTTCGGGCCGGGACGCCAGCGCCCCTCGTGGTCGCGTTGCAGCATCTCGTGGGCCTCGAGGGCCTGCGCGAGCCGGTGGGCCGTGGCCCTGGGCAGACCGGTCTCGTGCACGAGCTCAGCCAGGCTGGCGCCGTTGGTGCATGCCGTGAGGATGAGCACCGCCTTGTCGAGGACGCCCACTCCGCTGATAGTATTCGTTCTCACGAGCTGAACATTACCTCCCATATTTCGAGAAGTCCAACGACTGGGAACAGAGATGTCACGTACACCACAAGAAGCTGAGGGCGCGCGGCCGCGCACCCTCGCCGAGAAGGTCTGGAACGCCCACGTTGTCCGCACCGGCGGCGACCAGCCGGACCTCCTCTACATCGACCTGCACCTCCTCCACGAGGTGACCAGCCCCCAGGCCTTCGACGGCCTGCGGCAGGCGGGGCGCAAGGTCCGCCGGACCGATCTCACGATCGCGACCGAGGACCACAACACGCCCACCGACAACCTCTTCACCATCGCGGACCCCACCAGCCGCAAGCAGATCGAGACGCTCCGCGCCAACTGCGAGGAGTTCGGCGTCCGCATCCACTCGCTCGGCGACGCGAACCAGGGCGTCGTCCACGTCGTGGGACCCCAGCTGGGACTCACGCAGCCGGGCATGACGGTGGTCTGCGGCGACTCGCACACCTCCACGCACGGCGCGTTCGGCTCGATCGCGTTCGGCATCGGCACCAGCGAGGTCGAGCACGTCCTCGCCACGCAGACCCTGCCGCAGGCGAAGCCGAAGTACATGGCCGTCACGGTCAACGGCTCCCTGCCCGAGGGCGTGTCCGCGAAGGACCTCATCCTCAAGATCATCTCGATCACCGGCACGGGCGGCGGCAAGGGCCACATCGTCGAGTACCGCGGGCAGGCCATCGAGGAGCTCTCCATGGAGGGCCGGATGACGATCTGCAACATGTCGATCGAGTGGGGCGCGAAGGCGGGCATGATCGCCCCCGACCAGACCACGTTCGACTACGTGCAGGGCCGCCCGCACGCCCCGCAGGGCGAGGACTGGGACGCGGCCGTCGAGTACTGGCGCACCCTGAAGACCGACGAGGGCGCCGTCTTCGACAAGGAGATCGTGATCGACGCGGCCTCCCTGAGCCCGTTCGTCACCTGGGGCACCAACCCCGGCCAGGGCGTCGAGCTCTCCGGCAGCGTGCCGGACCCGGCCGCGTTCGAGGACGCGATCGAGCGCACCACCGCCGCGAGCGCCCTGGAGTACATGGGCCTGGAGGCCGGCACGCCGATGCGCGAGATCGGCGTCGACGTCGTCTTCCTCGGCTCCTGCACGAACGGCCGCATCGAGGACCTGCGCACGGCCGCCGAGGTCATCAAGGGCCGCAAGGTCGCCGACGGCGTCAACATGATGGTCGTCCCCGGCTCCGCGAAGGTCCGCGAGCAGGCCATCGAGGAGGGCCTCGACAAGGTCTTCATCGAGGCCGGCGCCGACTGGCGCTTCGCGGGCTGCTCGATGTGCCTGGGCATGAACCCGGACCAGCTGACGCCGGGCCAGCGGGCCGCCTCCACCTCGAACCGCAACTTCGAGGGCCGCCAAGGCAAGGGCGGGCGCACCCACCTGGTGTCCCCGGCCGTCGCCGCCGCCACCGCCGTCACCGGGCGCCTCGCCAGCCCGGCGGACCTGTAAGGAAGGGCAAGGGACATGGACAAGTTCACGACCCACACCGGGCGCGTGGCCCCGCTGCGCCGCTCGAACGTCGACACCGACCAGATCATCCCGGCCGTCTACCTCAAGCGGGTCACCAAGACCGGCTTCGAGGACGGCCTGTTCGCCGAGTGGCGCGAGGACGAGAAGTTCCTGCTGAACCAGGACGAGTACAAGGACGCCACGATCCTCGTCACCGGGACCGAGTTCGGCACCGGCTCCTCGCGCGAGCACGCCGTCTGGGCCCTGAAGGACTACGGGTTCAAGGCGGTCGTCGCGCCCCGCTTCGGCGACATCTTCCGCGGGAACTCGCTCAAGAACGGTCTGTTGACTGTGGAGCTGCCCGAGGCGGCCGTGGAGGAGCTGTGGCTGCGCGCCGAGCTCCACCCGGAGTCGGAGATCACCGTCGACCTGGCCGCGCGCGAAGTCCGTGCGGGGGACCGCACCTGGACCTTCGAGTTCGACGAGTTCCTGCGCTGGCGCATGATGGAGGGCCTCGACGACGTGGCGCTGACGCTCCGCGACGAGGACAAGATCGCCGCGTTCGAATCGAACCGGGATGCTTGGCGGCCTAGGACTCTCCCGGCGGCCGTCTAGTCCGCACAACCCGATCCTCTTAGCCTTCACGTACGGAGCCGGTGGCGCTGCCACCGGCTCCAGGCGTGTTCCGGGCCCTCCCAACGGGGTTGCGAGCGTCGATTTCGGGCACCCGAATAAAAATTCCTTGCGACACAACGGGTCGATTTTCGCGGAAACAGTTGCGTTCGCTTTCGAAACGTCATAACGTGCGCTTAACAAGCTGGTATGGCTCCAGAACCTTATCGGGAGGGTAGGACTCGTGAACAAGGCAGAGTTCGTCGATCGGATCGCCGCTCGCACTGGCGACCGGGCCGCCGCGAAAGAAGTCGTGGATGTGGCGATCGACGAGATACAGCGCGCGGTGGTGAAAGGGGAGAAAGTCTCCTTCGCCGGTTTCGGCGTCTTCGAGAAGCGCCAACGCGCCGCTCGCATGGCCCGCAACCCGCGCACCGGTGAGGCCGTCAAGGTCAAGAAGACCGTCGTCCCGGCCTTCCGGCCCGGTACCGGGTTCAAGGAACTCGTGACCGGCAAGCGCAAGGCGGCCAAGTCCGCTCCTGCCGCGAAGAAGGCCGCGCCGGCGAAGAAGGCCGCGACCACCACCACCGCCAAGAAGACGACGGCCAAGAAGGCCGCCAAGAAGACCACGCGCGCCGCGTCCACGGCGTCGCGTTCGACCGCCACGAGCCGCGTGGCGGCCAAGAAGACCACCACCGCGAAGAAGGCGGCGCCGGCGAAGAAGGCCGCCACCGCCAAGAAGGCCGTGCGCAAGACCGCGACGAAGGCCGCGGCCAAGAAGACCGCGGCGAAGAAGACCACGAAGCGCGGGCGCAGCTTATGCCGTGCCCCGAACCGGTTCGGGGCACGGTGGGGCACCCGTCCGACTCGCACGGGGAAGAGGGCATTCAGGAGCCGCCTGAATGCCCTCGCTGCGTTCCCGGACCGGCCCGCCACCGGGCCGGGCGCGACTGATCCCGGCCGCGGCCGAACGGCCCCGAGTCCTCAGTCGAAGAGCGCCGCGGAGAAGTCATTCGCGAACTTCCCCTCTGGATCGACGCGCGCGCGGAGTTTCGCGAAGTCGCCCATTCGCGGATAACGCGAGCGGACCTCATTCATTGGTATCGAAAACAATTTGCCCCAATGCGGCCGCGCGGAGAACGGTTCCAATGCCGCCTCCACCGCCGCCATCACCGGCGCGACCGCCTCGTGGTCGCTGATCCACGTGAAGTGCAGCCCCACGGTGTCCCGCCCGTACGACGGCGACAGCCACAGGTCGTCCCCGGCCATGGTCCGCACCTCGCTGATCTGCACGACCGGCCCGAGCCGCTCCCCGATGCCCGCCAGGGCCCGCAGCGCCGCCGTCGCGTCCGCCCGGTCCACCAGGTACTCCGACTGGAGCTCGTCGCCCGCGCTCGGCGTGAACTCGGGCCGGAAGTGCGGCAGGCGCTCGTGCCACGGGCCCGTCTGGCCCTGCTGCACCGTGCACGCCGCCGGGTCCACGCCCGGCACCGGGTGCCGCGGCCCGTCCGCCAGCGGCGCCCCGAACCGGCTCGGCGGCGGGAACGGGTGCGTCTGGTCCGACGTGCGCTGCTTGACCCAGAACTGGAACGACGGCTCGGCGCCCCACGGCGTGAACAGGCTCGTCGAGTACGCCGCCCCCGTCAGCTCGTCGAAGTTCGCCAGCACCGCGTCCAGGCCCAGCCCGTCGTACACGTACTGCCGCATCTCGAACGCCGGCATCAGGTCCAGCGTCACCGAGTGCACGACCCCCAAGGCCCCCAGGTGGACCACCGAGCCCGCGAAGTCCTCCTCGCCGCGCCTGACGGTCCGCAGCTCCCCGTCCGGGCCGATGAACTCGACCGCGGCCACCGCCGTCGCCAGGTTCCCGTTCCGGTCGCCCGACCCGTGCGTGCCCGTGGCGATCGACCCCGCCACCGAGATGTGCGGCAGCGACGCCATGTTGTGCAGCGCGAACCCGGCCCGGTGCACCGCCGCGCTCAGCGCCGCGTACGTCAGCCAGCCCGCCGCGCGCACCGTCCCCTTGAGGACGTCCAGTTCCGCGAACGGCTCCATGCCCGCCAGCGACAGCATCACGTCCCCGGAGGCCGCGATCGCGTTGAACGAGTGGCCCGAGCCGAGCACCCGCAGCCGGCGCGCGCCGGCCACGGCCGCGCGCGCCTCGTCGAGCGTCGCGGGCGCTTCGAACCGGGCGGGGGAGAAGCCGATGTTCCCGGCCCAGTTGTGCAGGGGAGTGGGGGCGCGATCAGCCACGGCGACGATCCTCCTAGACAGCGCACGGGGGCGCACAGGTGCGGTTGCGCGGGCAACGGTACCGCGCGGCCCGCCGCGGCCGCCCCCGATCGGCCCGAGGACCGGGACGCGGCCCTACAGCCGCTCGATCCCCACGAGCTTCTGCCCCGACAGCGACAGCACCCACGCCTCGCCCGGCCGCGTCGACACGTCCGGCGCCTGCACGCCGTCCTCGTCGGCCAGGATCGCCACCGTGTCGCACACGACCTCCGGCTCGGCGCACACGATCACGGCCCCGCCCCCGCCCGCGAGCTCCCGCACGCGCGCGCTCGAGCGCTCGGGATTGCGTTCGTGCGCTTCGGTGTCGAACACCGAGTCCCCCGACAGCGCGCACCGCACCGCCTGCGCGATCGGCTCCACCGTCTGCACGCTCGCGCGCCCGGTCGCCGTGAACGCCCGGTCCGGCTGGTACAGCGACGCCAGCGCCGCCAGCCGCACCGCCTGGTCCTGCCCGCGCCCGCTCAGCGGCCGCGTCACGTCAGGCCCGTCCCAGTCCTCCTCGACCTCGGCCGGCGCCACCAGCAGCACCGTCGACGTCACCGCCGGCAGCGCGGCGAACGCCTTGAGCACCTGCTGGTCCCGCGGCCGCGTCAGCGCCTCCCGCGCCTCCGCGAGCGTCAGCCAGCGGCGCTCGCCGATCTCGTCGTCGGCGGTGAACACCGCGTCCGGCTTCTCGGTGCGCATCGACCAGTAGTCGACCCACTTGAGCACGTCCCCTTCGGGATTGGGAAGCACGTACGAGGCGCGGCACAGCCACAGCTGCGGGATGACCGGAATCCCGGTCTCCTCCTCCACCTCGCGGCACGCGGCCGCGAGCGGGTGCTCGCCCGGGTCGAGCTTGCCCTTCGGCAGCGACCAGTTCCCCACCTGCGGCCGCCACACCGCGACCACCTCGACCAGACCGCGCTCGCCGTTGCGCCACAACAGGCCGCCGGCGGCGGCCACCCGCCTCTGCGTACCGCTCACGCCTCATACGGTACTGGGATCCGCCCACCTGCGGGTAGGCCGCCACACGCCCGGAGTACCTCAGGGCCGCATGGTCGGGATGCGGACCGCGACCACCGCGCCGTCGGGTCCGGTCTCGAGCGAGACGCGCTGGCCCGGGCGCAGGAACCGCAGCCCGGAGACGGCGAAGGCCGCCGCGTCGAAACCGACGCGGCGGCCGCTGTCGAGGACGACCTCGCCGGAGGTGTCCTCGTTGAAGATCGAGACGGTGCCCTGCATGGCTTCAGCATGGACCACCGGGGCGCCCGGGGGCCAGGGGCGGGGCGCCTACTTCCTGATCTGCCGGCGCTCCGAGCCGCCGATGGCCTTGTAGCCCTTGTAGGCGAACCAGCCGATGACGCCGATGACGCCGACGACGAGCGCGAACTTGATGAGCCCGCCGAGGAACGCGAAGGCCGCACCGATGACGCTCGCCACGAGCCAGATCGCGATGATGGCACCGCCGAACAGGGCCGCGAGCCAGCCGAAGAGACGCCAGTTCATGTCACTCACTCCGAGTCGAGTCGTATTCCGGGCCGACTGGGTTCGGTCGGCCGGCTAGATGTCACTTTGACTCTATGATGACATCATAACGGATTCTGCGCAAGGCGTGCGTCCCCGCGGACCCGCGGCCCACCGCGCCGCGTACCTGCGGCTTCACGCCGCGTGAACCGCGCCCCTCGCGCAACGAGTCAAACCCCACGCTCCGCTTCCCGTCGCCCGCTCGCGCCGGTGCGGGCGTTAGAGTGCAATGCACTGACGATCCCGTACACAACGGCACAGGCCGAGCCCATGCGGCCCGCGCCCCCCGAGAAAGCGAGCCAGCAGGTGACCGAGCCTAGCCCTGAGGCGCAGTACACCTTCCGCCGCCGCGGCGGCGACCGCATTCCCGTCGACGTGAAGCTCTACGCCAACATCGTCAAAGGCGCCATCCTCGGCCTGAGCCGCCGCTCCTGGTCCGGCATGGAGCACATCCCGCTCCAGGGCCCCGCGATCCTGGTCTGGAACCACTACTCCGACATCGACCCGATCCTCATCGTCCACTACGTGTACAACGCCGGGCGCCACCCGCGGTTCCTCCTCAAGGAGTCGATCGTCCGCGTCCCCGTCGTCGGCCCGATCCTCAAGCGCGCCGGGCAGATCCCCGTCAAGCGCGGCAGCGCCGAGGCCGCCGACTCGCTCCGGACCCTCGGGCGCGAGCTCGCCGCCGGGCACGTCGTCATCATGGCCCCCGAAGGCACCGTCACGAAGGAGCCGAACCGCTGGCCGATGCGCGGCAAGACCGGCGTCGCCCGCCTCGCCCTCGAATCGGGCGCGCCCGTGATCCCGATCGTCCAGTGGGGCGCCCTCGGCATCCACGACCGCAAGCGCGACCCGAAGTTCAAGCTCGGCCGCAAGCCCGTCACGGTCCGGGCCCTGCCGCCGGTCGACCTGTCGCGCTGGCTCGGCGGGGAGCCGAGCCGCGAGGACCTCGCCGAGGTCACCGACGCCATCATGGAAGCCCTCCGCGCCGGTCTCGCCGAGATCCGCGGCGAGGAGGCGCCCCCCTTGTTCGACCCCCGGCAGCAGCGACCCGAGGAAAGCGAGTCTTCCGAGTGAAAGCAGCCGTGATGGGAGCCGGTTCGTGGGGGACCGTGTTCGCCAAGATCCTCGCCGACGCCGGCACCCCGGTCACCGTCTGGGCGCGCCGCGAGTCCGTGGCCGCGGCGATCGATGCCGAGCACCGCAACCCGGACTACTTCCCCGACATCGAGCTCCCGCCCCTGGTCTCGGCGACCGCCGACCCGGCCGAGGCCCTCGCGGGCGCCGACCTCGTCGTGCTGTCGGTGCCGAGCCAGACGCTGCGCGGGAACCTCGCCGCCTGGAAGGACCACCTGGAGCCGCACTCGACGCTCCTGAGCCTGATGAAGGGCATCGAGCTCGGCACCACCGAGCGCATGACCGAGGTCGTCGCGGAGGTCACCGGCGCGGCCGAGTCGCGCATCGCGGTCCTGTCGGGCCCGAACCTGGCGCGCGAGATCGCCGAGGAGCAGCCGACCGCGTCCGTGGTGGCGTGCATCGACCACGGCCGGGCCGTGGACATCCAGAAGGCAGTGACGACCGGGTACTTCCGGCCGTACACGAACACCGACGTCGTCGGCTGCGAGCTCGGCGGCGCCGTCAAGAACGTCATCGCCCTCGCCTACGGCATGGCCGCCGGGATGGGCATGGGGGACAACACGAAGGCCACGATCATCACGCGCGGCCTCACCGAGACCACCCGTCTGGGCGTGCGCCTGGGCGCCGACCCGGCCACGTTCGCGGGCCTCGCCGGCCTCGGCGACCTGGTCGCCACCTGCTCGTCCCCGCTCTCGCGCAACCACACCTTCGGCGAGCAGCTCGGCCTCGGGGCAACCCTGGAGGAGGCCGCGCGCGTCACCAAGCAGACGGCCGAGGGCGTGAAGAGCTGCCGCTCGATCACCGACCTCGCCCGCAAGGTCGGCGTGGAGATGCCGATCTGCGACGCCGTCGAGCGGGTCTGCCACGAGGGCCTCGACCCCAGGGCCGCGGTCGCCGAGCTCATGGGGCGCGAGACGAAACCGGAAATCGACAGTTTGAGGTCTGACAAATGACGAAACCGACCGTCGCCGTCTTCTTCGGCGGGCGCAGCGTGGAGCAACCCGTGTCCTGCGCCTCCGGCTCCGGCGTCGCCAAGGCGCTGCGCGAGCGCGGCTTCGACGTGACCGCGATCGGCATCACGCGCAGCGGCGAATGGGTCGAACTGCCCTCGGACGCCGCGTTCGCGATCGACGCGGGCGAGGCGCTGCCGGAGGTCACCGCCGACGCCGGCAAGTCCGTCGCCGTCGACCTCGGACCCGGCTCGCAGCCGATCGCCGACATCGCCTTCCCCGTCCTCCACGGCCCGTACGGCGAGGACGGCACCATCCAGGGCCTGTTCGAGATGGCCGACCTGCCGTACGTCGGCTCCGGGGTCCTCTCCAGCTCCCTGTCGATGGACAAGGAGTTCTCGAAGCGCCTCCTCGCCGCCGAGGGCGTCCCGCAGGGCGCGTTCGCGGTCCTCAAGCCCGGCGAGGCGCTCGACGCCCACGCCGTCATCGACCGGCTCGGCCTGCCGATCTTCGTCAAGCCGGCCCGCGCCGGATCGAGCCTCGGCATCAGCAAGGCCAAGTCCGCGGCCGAACTCGCCGAAGCGGTCGAGAAGGCCCGCGAGGTCGACGACAAGGTCGTCTTCGAGGCGTCGTTCGAGGACGTGCGCGAGATCGAGATGGGCGTCCTGGAGACCCTCGACGGGGACCTCGAGATCACCTACCCGCTCGAAGTGCTCGCCATGGGCGAGGACGGCTGGTTCGACTTCGACGCGAAGTACCTCGACAACCCCGAGCCGTTCAACCTGCACCCGGACTACCCCGAGGGCGTCGCCGAGCGCGCCCAGGAGCTGGCCCGGAAGGTGTTCCGCCTCCTCGACTGCCGCGACCTCGCCCGCGTCGACTGCTTCCTCGCGGCCGACGGCACGGTCTACCTCAACGAGGTGAACACCATGCCGGGGCTCACGCCGATGAGCGGCGTCCCGCAGGCGTTCGCCGCCGCGGGCGTCTCCTACGGCGACCTCGTGGAGCGCCTGGTCACTCTCGCGGCGGCCCGGGTGGGCGACCAGAAGGACGCCGCGTAACCTGGACCCGAGCTCTGCGCCGCCTCGGCGGCGCCGGAGCGACCGCATCACCGTGTGCGCGCCAGGCCCGGGAACTTCCCCGGTGCATCCTGAGCGCGCTACACTCGCGCGTTTCTGCTGGTCAGAGACCGGCGGAAACCACTCAAGCCCCGCTTGGGGCACGCATGAATTACTGGAGAGATCATTGCAAGCTAAGGCGAAAGTCAAGCTTTCCCGATCCCTCGGCATCGCGCTGACGCCGAAGGCCGCCAAGTACATGGAGCGCCGTCCGTACCCTCCGGGGCAGCACGGCCGCGGCCGCAAGAAGGAATCGGACTACAAGAACCAGCTCGTGGAGAAGCAGCGTCTCCGCGCTCAGTACAACATCTCTGAGCGCCAGCTGCGGAACGCCTACGCCGAGGCCGTGCGCAAGCCCGGCAAGACCGGCGAGGTCCTGGTCGGCCTGCTCGAATCCCGCCTGGACGCCTTCGTGCTCCGCGCCGGCTTCGCCCGGACCATCTACCAGGCGCGCCAGTTCGTCAACCACGGCCACTTCACCGTGAACGGCCGCAAGGTCGACATCGCCTCCTACCGCCTGAAGGCGGGCGACTTCGTCCAGGTCCGCAAGAAGTCCCGCGAGACCACCCCGTTCCAGCTGGCCGCCGCCGGCGCGTGGGCGGGCGAGACGACCCCGGCCTACATCGAGGCCCACCTCGAAGGCCTGATCGCCCGCTTCCTGTCGGTGCCCGAGCGCAAGCAGATCCCCGTGATCTGCGACGAGCAGCTCGTCGTCGAGTATTACTCGAAGTAAGCCTGAGCGCGCCGTGCGCCGCTCCTGCCGGGACCACCTGGTCGGAGCGGCGCGCGGACGCCGCCCGAGTGCCGTCTGTCACGGTCAACCCGCTGGTAGGCGGTCTCGGGACGCGAGTAGACTCGCTCAGTGGTGCAGTGCGTCCCTTGTCGGGTCGCCGCGCGTTCGCGGTGCATCAACCGCGAACGCACCTGGCGCTCTCCCTTTCGAGGGACGGCCGCATCGTTCTTTCGCCCGCCCGAAGCCCTGAGCCTCGAGCAGGCGTGCCAGTAGCTCCGCGCCAGTGTTTGGCGCGGGGTTTTCGGACCGAGTTGTCACGGTAGCGGAGGACATGCCGAAAAAAGACGGTGCCATCGAGATTGAAGGCAAGGTCGTCGAGTCCCTCCCGAACGCCATGTTCCGGGTGGAACTCACCAACGGCCACAAAGTACTCGCTCACATCAGCGGCAAGATGCGCCAGAACTACATCCGGATCCTCCCCGAGGACCGGGTCGTGGTGGAGCTCTCGCCGTACGACCTGTCGCGCGGGCGGATTGTCTACCGTTACCGCTGACCTGACGACTACATGAAGTAGGACTCGTGAAAGTCAAGCCGAGCGTCAAAGTGATCTGCAAGAACTGCCGCGTGATCCGCAGGCACGGACGAGTGATGGTTATCTGCTCGTCCGACCCGCGTCACAAGCAGCGTCAGGGCTAAGCAGCACACACGCCAGCAAGGAAAGGCCCCAGCAGGGGAAACCGCCGCCAGTGCGCAAGCACAACCCTCGGCTCGGAGGCCGGGGCTCGCATCGCCCGTCAGGGCAGGGAATACCTAGACCCGGCGAGAAGGCAGTGGTCAGACCTCCGACAACACTAGGAGTACGCCGCCATGGCACGCCTGGTTGGAGTGGACCTCCCGCGCGACAAGCGCCTGGAGATCGCACTCACCTACATTTACGGCATCGGCCGCACGCGCTCGCTCGAGACGATCGCCGCGACCGAGCTCGACCGCGACAAGCGCGTCAAGGACCTCACCGACGAAGAGCTGGTGAAGCTCCGCGATTTCATCGAGGAGAACTACCAGGTCGAGGGTGACCTCCGCCGCGAGGTGCAGGCCGACATCCGACGCAAGATCGAGATCAACTGCTACCAGGGTCTCCGTCACCGCTACGGCCTTCCGGTCCACGGTCAGCGGACCAAGACCAACGCCCGTACTCGCAAGGGTCCGAAGAAGACCGTCGCGGGCAAGAAGAAGGCACGTTAGGAGACCATCTGATGCCACCGAAGACTCGCGGCGGTTCCAAGAACCCGCGCGCCAAGAAGAAGAACGTGCCCCACGGGCACGCGCACATCAAGAGCACCTTCAACAACACCATCGTGTCGATCACCGACCCGACCGGTGCCGTGATCTCCTGGGCCTCCTCCGGCCAGGTGGGCTTCAAGGGCTCGCGCAAGTCGACCCCGTACGCCGCGCAGATGGCCGCCGAGGCCGCCGCCCGCCGTGCGATGGACAACGGCATGCGCAAGGTCGACGTCTACGTCAAGGGCCCGGGCTCGGGCCGCGAGACCGCGATCCGCTCCCTCCAGGCCGTCGGCCTCGAGGTCGGCTCGATCAACGACGTCACGCCCCAGCCGCACAACGGCTGCCGCCCGCCGAAGCGCCGCCGCGTCTGATCGCGCGACCGCTTCAACGGAGATCAACGATCCAAGTGTCTAGGCGTCAAATAGCGGGCGCCCCGAACAAAGGAACCATCGCACAGTGCTTATCACTCAGCGGCCCACGCTCACCGAGCAGCAGATCAGCCCGACCCGCTCCAAGTTCACCATCGAACCCCTGGAGCCCGGCTTCGGCTACACGCTCGGCAACTCGCTGCGGCGCACCCTGCTGTCGTCCATCCCGGGCGCGGCGGTCACGTCGATCAAGATCGACGGCGTCCTGCACGAGTTCTCCACCATCCCCGGCGTGAAGGAAGACGTCGTGGAACTGGTGCTGAACGTCAAGCAGATCTGCGTCTCCTCGGAGAACGACGAGCCGGCCACCATGTACCTGCGCAAGGAAGGCCCCGGCGACGTCCTCGCCGGCGACATCCAGCCCCCCGCGGGCGTGCAGGTCCACAACCCCGAGCTCAAGCTGGCGACCCTGAACTCGAAGGGCCGCCTCGACATGGAGTTCGTGGTGGAGCGCGGCCGAGGCTACGTCTCGGCCCCGGCGAACAAGGCCGACACGAACGAGATCGGCCGCATCCCGGTCGACTCGATCTACTCGCCCGTGCTGAAGGTCGCCTACTCCGTCGACGCCACCCGCGTCGAGCAGCGCACCGACTTCGACAAGCTCACCGTCGACGTCGAGACCAAGCCGTCCACCACGCCGCGCACCGCGCTGGCGTCGGCGGGCTCCACCCTGGTGGAGCTGTTCGGCCTGTACCGCGAGCTCGACACCGAGGCCGAGGGCATCGACGTCGGGCCCAGCCCGGCCGACCAGCAGCTGGCCGCCGACCTGGCCCTGCCGATCGAGGACCTCGACATGACCGTCCGGTCCTACAACTGCCTCAAGCGCGAGGGCGTCAACACCGTCGGCGAACTCATCAACCGCACCGAGGCCGACCTGCTCGACATCCGCAACTTCGGGCAGAAGTCGATCGACGAGGTCAAGATGAAGCTCGCCGGCATGGGCCTGAGCCTGAAGGACTCGCCCGGCACCTTCGACCCGAGCGAGGCCGCCGTGGCCTACGGCGGGTCGCCGGTCGCCGACGCCGACGAGTACGAGGACGACGGCGAAGATCTCCGCGAGACCGAGCAGCTCTAGAAGCTGCGTGAATACGGCGGTCGGTTCCGTGAGACGGCCGGCCGCGTCAATCCAAGAGGAGTAAGCAATGCCTAAGCCCACCAAGGGCCCCCGCCTGGGCGGTTCGCCGGCGCACGAGAAGCTCATGCTCTCGGGCCTCGCGGCCTCCCTGTTCGAGCACGGCAGCATCACCACGACGCTGACCAAGGCCCGCCGCCTGCGCCCGTACGCCGAGCGTCTCATCACGTACGGCAAGAAGGGCACGCTGCACCACCGCCGCCTGGCGCTGGCCAAGCTCCGCAACAAGGACGCCACCCACGACCTGTTCGAGCAGGTCGCCCCCCGCTTCGCGAACCGCGAGGGCGGCTACACCCGGATCATCAAGGCCGGGAACCGCAAGGGCGACAACGCGCCGATGGCGATCATCGAGCTGGTCGACTAGGACGGCAGGCAGACCGCGCGCAGGGCCTATGCTCTGCGCGCGGTTTCTTTTCCCCGGAAGGAGTTCCACGTGGAGGACACGACGCGCCTGCGCCTCGGCATCGCCTACGACGGCGCCGAGTTCTCGGGCTGGGCCCTGCAACCGGGGCTGCGGACCGTGGCCTCGGAGGTCATCCGCGGCCTGGAGCTGCTCTTCCGCGACATCGCCGACTTCACCGTGGCCGGGCGCACGGACGCGGGCGTGCACGCGACCGGGCAGGTCGCGCACGTCGACGTGCCGACCGAGAAGTGGGAGGAGCTGCGCGAGCGGCTCCTGTGGCGCCTTCGCGGCATCCTCCCGCCCGACGTGCGGGTCGTCTCCGCCGAGGCCGTGGACCGCTCGTTCAACGCCCGCTTCGCGGCCCGCTGGCGCCGCTACCGGTACCGCGTGGCCGACGCGGTCTACGGCGTGAACCCGCTGCGCCGCCTCGACACGCTCGCCTGGCCGCGGACGCTGGACGTGGAGCGGATGCACGCGGCCTGCCAGCGCCTGCTCGGGGAGCACGACTTCGTGGGCTTCTGCAAGCAGCGCGAGGGCGCCACGACCATCCGCGAACTGCTCCAGTACGACTGGGCGCGCGACGAGGACGGCACCGCGGTCGCCACGGTGCGCGCGGACGCCTTCTGCCACTCGATGGTCCGCAGCCTCGTGGGCGCAGCCCTGGCGGTGGGCGACGGCCGCCGCGACGAGGACTGGCTCGCCTCGATCCTGCGGATCGGCGAGCGCGCCAACGACGTCCACGTGGTGGGCCCGCACGGCCTGACCCTGGTCGAGGTGGATTACTCGGACGACCCCGCCGACTGGCGCGAGCGCATCGACCTGACGCGCCGGGTGCGCACGCTGGAGTCCTGACCGGCCGGCCCGGCCGAAATGTCACCCGGAAGAGTGCGGGCATTCACCCGCGAGTCAGGCCGGGCCCCGAAGCTGAGGCCATGAGACGCTTCCTCACCGCCGGCGCGGTGGCGGTCATCGCCGCCTCAGCGCTCTTCATCGCCCTGCCCTCGCCCGCCGAAGCGCACCCCAAGCGCGACTTCGACCTCCAGGCCCACCGCGGCGGCCTCGGGCTCGTCGTCGAGAACACGCTGCCCGCCTTCGCGAACGCCCTCGAACTCGGCGTCACCACCCTTGAACTCGACGTCCAGATCACCGAAGACGGCCACGCGGTCGTGACCCACGACCGCCGCGTGGCCGCCACGAAGTGCCTCGACACCGCCCCCGCGTTCGCGGGCGACCCCGAGTACCCGTACGTCGGCAAGTACATCACCAACCTCACCCTCGACCAGGTCCGCACGCTCGACTGCGGCACCCTCACCCAGGTGAACTTCCCCGGCCAGGAGGCCCACCCCGGCGAGCGGATGCCGCTGCTGTCGGAGGTGTTCGGCCTCGTGCGCGAGTACCGCGCCAACGGCGTGAAGCTCAACGTCGAGACGAAGGTCGAAGCCGGTGCGCCGCAGGAGACCGCGCCGCGCGCCGCGTTCGTGGAGGCCGTCGTCGCGGACATCCGCGAGGCCCGCATCGGCCGCCAGGTGACGATCCAGAGCTTCGACTGGGGCGCGCTCATGCTCATGGGCGAGACCGCGCCGGACCTGCCGCTGATCGCGCTCACGAACATCTCGTTCCTCCAGACCGGCCAGCCCGGCGCCTCGCCCTGGCTGGGCGGCATCGACATCGACGACTTCGGCGGCGACCCGATCGCGGCGATCGCCTCGTTCGGCGCCGACGCGTTCTCGCCCGTGCACGGCTCCCCGCAGCACGGCAAGGTCGGGGACTCGGACTACGTCCCGTACGTCACGGAGGCGATGGTGGACCACGCGCACGACCACGGCATCGAGGTGATCCCGTGGACCGTGGACGACGAGGCGACGATGCGCAAGCTCGTGGACGACGGCGTGGACGGCATCATCACCGACTACCCGGACGTGCTGCGCGAGGTCATGCGGGACTACGGCTTCCGGCTGCCGAAGCGCTACCGCGCCTGCTGACGGGTCACGGTTCGGCAACGGCCGGAACCGGATCGCCCGCCCGGCGTCTCATGGAGGAACGCCCACCGCACCGAAGGGACCCCTCCATGAGACGCCTCCTCGCGATACCCGCCGCACTCCTGCTCGCCCTTCTCGCCGCCTGCACCGGCGAGGCCGGCGGTGAGACCGCCGTCGACCTGGCCGGCCCCGGCGCCGTGGACCCGGCCGAGAGCGAGGCCGAGTACGAGGTCAACGAGTCCGCCGACCCGGCCGACGACCCGGAGTCGACGTTCGCCGTCGACGTCGACACCGCCTCCTACGACTACGCCCGCCAGTCCCTTCTGGACGGTGAACTTCCGCCGCCGGACCAGGTGCGGCCCGAGGAGTTCGTGAACTCCTTCGACTACGGCTACGAGGAGCCGGCCGGGAACGGCTTCGCGCTCACCGTCGGATACCAGGACCTGCCCGAGTGGTACGGCGCCGAGGACGGGGCGCAGGTGGTGCGGGTCGCCCTCCAGACCCGGACCGAGTCCGACGCCGGGCGCGACGACGTCAACCTGACGTTCGTCATCGACGTCTCCGGTTCGATGGAGGGCGACCGCATCGCGATCGTGCGCGACGCCCTCCACCTGCTCGTCGACGAGCTCCGGCCGACCGACGCGGTCGCGATCGTCACCTATGAGAGCGAGTCCGACGTGCTCCTCGGCATGACCGAGGTCGGCGACGGCGAGGCGCTCCATGACGCGATCGACGACCTGGAGGCCGACGGCTCCACCAACATGCACGCGGGCCTCGAGGACGGCTACGAGCTCGCCGCCGAGGCCTTCGACGGCGACCGCGACAACCGGGTCGTGCTCCTCTCGGACGGTGAGGCGAACGTCGGGCTCACCGAGCACGACGCGATGCTGGATGCGATCGGCGGCGAGATCGCCGACGGCATCACGCTCCTGACCGTCGGCGTCGGCGACTCCTACAATCAGGAGCTGCTCGAGCAGCTGGCCGACAACGGCGACGGCTGGGCGGTCTTCTTCGCCTCCCAGGGCCGCGCCGAGGAGGTGTTCTCCGAACGGCTCACCTCGACGCTCGGCGTCACCGCGGAGGACGCGAAGGTCCAGGTGACCTTCAATCCCGAGACGGTCGCCTCCTACCGCCTCATCGGCTTCGAGAACCGGGCCCTCCAGGACGAGGACTTCGAGGACGACTCGGTCGACGCCGGCGAGGTCGGACCCGGCCACAGCGTCACCGCGCTCTACGAGGTGGTGCCGACCGGCGAGACGGGCGAGTACCTGACGGCCGCCGTGCGCTGGACCGACCCCGAGACCGGCGAGACCGGCACCGCCGAGCAGACCGCCGACGCCGGCGCGGTCTTCGACTTCCCGGACAGCGGCCTCGACGTCGCCACGGTCGCCGCGGCCTTCGCCGAAGCGCTCCGCGGGTCCGCCGAGTTCGACTGCGCCGCGATCCTGCCCGAGGCGCAGGCGCTCGCCGAGACGACCGACGACCCGGACGTCGACGAGCTCGCCGAACTCGTCGCCGCCGCCGCGGAACTCGGCGCGTAGCGGCACGCGGCCCGCTCGACCGAGACCGAGCCACCCGCGAGCGGGGCCGACCGGTCCCGAGCCGGGGCCGGGCCTTGCCGACACGGCCCGTTCCCGGCCGGGCCCGCCCGGGCCCGGCCGCTCGGTCCTCCGCGGCGGCGTCCGGAGACGGATCTTCCGCGGACGCCGGGTCGGCCCGCGAGGAGCGCCGGCCGGACCTCCGACGGCGCCGCGCCGACGAGCACCCCTCCAAGGCCGCTCGACCGGAAATTGAGCGCTGCCGGGACGCACCCGCCCCGAGCCGGGCCCGATCCCGCCTCGACCAGCGTTTTCGCAGGCACAGAGGTTTTTGAACACGTTCGGAAGCGCCCGAGACGGCCTTGTGAAAGCATTCACAAGCGCATGGAATCGGTCATCGGAGGGCTTAGCGTCAAAGCATGGACGCAACCCAGCTCCTCGCCCAAGCCTCCGACGCGGTCGCCGCAGCCGACCCCGCGGGGCTCCTCCCGGCCCGCCAGCAGATGGCGCTCTCGCTCGGGTGGCACATCATCCTCGCCTGCTTCGGCGTCGCCTTCCCCGCGATCATCTTCGTGATGCACCTGCGCGGCATCCGCAAGGACGACCCCGTCGCACTCAACCTCGCCAAGCGCTGGGGCAAGGTCTCCGCCGTGCTCTTCGCCATCGGCGCCGTATCCGGCACCGTCCTCAGCTTCGAGATGGGCCTCCTGTGGCCCGGCCTCATGGGCACCTACGGCGACGTCCTCGGCCTCCCCTTCGCCTTCGAAGGGCTCGCGTTCTTCCTCGAAGCGATCTTCCTCGGCATCTACCTCTACGGCTGGGGCCGCATGCCGCAGAAGCTCCACCTCCTCATGGTGCTGCCCATGGCGATCACCGGCGTCATCGGCACCTACTGCGTGCTCGCCGTGAACGCCTGGATGAACGTCCCCGTCGGCTTCGACCTCGTCGACGGCGAGGTCACCAACGTCCAGCCCTGGGCCGTCCTCTTCAACCCCCACGCGTTCATGCAGTTCGCGCACATGTGGGTCGCCGCCTACATGGTCGCCGGCTTCTCCATCGCCGCCGTCTACGCCGCCGGCATGCTCAAAGGCCGCCGCGACCGCCACCACCGCCTCGGATTCATGGTGCCCTTCGCGTTCGCCACCATCGCCGCCCTCGCCCAGCCCTTCGTCGGGCACTTCCTCGGCGAGGGCCTCGCCGAACGCCAGCCCGCCAAACTCGCCTCCTTCGAGTTCGCCGACACCACCGAGGACGGCGCCACCCCGCTGCGCATCGGCGGCGTCTACGTCGACGGCGAGGTCAAGTGGGCCATCGAGGTCCCCTACCTCAGCTCGATCGCGTCGATGGGCTCGCTCACCGAACCCGTGCCCGGCCTCGACCAGTTCCCCGAGGAGGACGAGCCGCCCGTGAACCTCACCCACTACGCGTTCCAGGCCATGATCGGCATCGGCCTCCTGCTCATGGCCGCGGTCGCCCTGTACTGGTTCCTGCGCTGGCGACGACGCGAACTGCTCGACAACAAGTGGTTCCTGCGGTTCATGGCCGTCTCCGGCATCCTCGCCGTCGTCGCCATGGAGGCCGGGTGGATCGCCACCGAAGTGGGGCGCCAGCCGTGGATCGTCTACGGCGTCATGCGCACCACCGAGGCCGCCGGCGACCACTCCTCGGCGCTGTGGCTCGTCTACGGCGGATCGGTCGTCCTCTACGGCGGCATGACCCTCGGCGCGATCGTGGTGCTCCGCTCCATGGCCCGCCGCTGGCGCAAGGGCGGCGACCTGCCGAGCCCGTACGGCCCCAAGACGCTCGCGGCCGAAGGCCCGGCGGGAGCCGACGTGCGGGACTGCCCCGACGAACGGGAGGCGCCGGCCGGCGGGGAGGCCGGGCGATGATGACGGTCGAGTTCGCGGTCGCCGCGGCGCTGTTCGCGGGCGTCCTGTTCTACGCGGTGCTCGGCGGGGCCGACTTCGGCTCCGGGTTCCACGACCTCACCGCCGGCGGCAGCCGCCGCGGCGCCGAGGTGCGCACCCTCATCGACCACAGCATCGGGCCGGTCTGGGAGGCGAACCACGTGTGGCTCATCTACGTCCTCGTGACGTGGTGGACCGGCTTCCCCGAGTCGTTCGCGGCCGCGATGACGACCCTGTACGTGCCGTTCGTGCTCGCCCTCGTCGGGATCGTGCTGCGGGGCGCGAGCTTCGCGTTCCGCAAGTACAGCGAGACCCTGTGGCAGGCGCGGCTGTTCGGGATCGTGTTCGCGACCTCCTCGGTGCTCGCGCCGTTCTTCCTCGGCACCATCGCCGGGGCGCTCGCCTCCGGGCGCGTCCCCGCGGGAGGCGGCGGCGACCCGTGGTCGTCGTGGATCGCGCCGACGCCGCTGTTCACGGGCGCGATCTCGGTCGGCACCTGCGCGTTCCTGGCCGGCACGTTCCTGACCGCCGACGCGGCCCGGCGCGGCCAGGCCGCGCTCGCGGAGCGGATGCGGCGGCGGTCGCTGGTGGTCGGCGCGGTCACGGGCGTCGTCGTCTTCGCGGGGCTCATCCCGATCGAGCACGACGCCCCGACCCTCTGGGAGGGCCTGGTCGGCCGCGCGGCGCCGGTGATCGCACTGTCGGCACTCGGCGGGATCGCCACGCTGGTCCTGTTGTGGCGCAGGCGGTTCAGCCCGGCCCGCGGCACCGCGGTCATCGCGGTCGCGGCCGTCATGGCCGGCTGGGGGATCGGCCAGTACCCGTGGGTCCTCGTCGACCAGGTGACGATCGCGGAGGCCGCCGGCGCGCCGGCGACGATGCAGGGCCTGCTCGTGGCCGTGGGCATCGCGGCGGTCGTGGTCGGGCCGGCGCTCGGCTACCTGTTCTACCTGACGCAGACGCCGCAGTGGAATGGCCAGGAGGGCGAGGGCCGCGAGCGCGTCCACTGGAGCGCCCGCCTCAATGATCGACCATAAAGGACATACTTGACCCCGCGGTGGATACAGTGGAGGGCCGGGCGCGATGCGCGCCCGGCCCTCCGCGCGAGCCCTGGGGGACTGCTGGGTGACCGCTTCGGCGGCCGGCCCGCCGGGCTGGCCGCCGGTGGCCGCTAGATGCTCAGCGACCAGCTGTTGAGCGTGCCGCTCGACCCGCCCGAGTAGGTGTCGGTGACCCGCAGCGTCCAGGTGCCTGAGCGGGACTCGCTGGAGAGGTTGGCGCTGTAGGTCGTGTTGATGTTCGGCGTGGTCGAGCCGCTCGCCGATTTGAGCGTGTACGTCGAGCCGTCGGGGACGACGAGCGCGATGGCGATGTCGCCGCTGTAGGGGTGGGTGACGCTCACGGTGATCTGGCCGCTCGCGGACGCGGTCCCGGTGCAGGACAGGCTGATCGTCGAGTTCAGCGGCGCGCCTTCGGGGATCGCGGCCGCCGTGGTCTTCGAACCGGTGCAGCCGGTGCCGCCGGAGGAGCCGCAATAGTTCGTCAGGTGCGACTGGATCGCGGACTTCTCGGCGGAGTCGACCGTGAGGTTGTAGAGGTACTTCACGTGCGTCCACGCCTTGACGTAGTCGCAGCGCACGGACGTGTTGGACGGCATCCACTCGGCGGGGTCGTAGTCGCTCTTGGACGAGTTCGCTGAGGTGGTGGCGATCCACAGCTGCGGCGAGTTGATGTCGTTCGCGAAGGCCTGGCGCTGGGCGGTGGTCCAGGCGTAGGCGCCCGAGGCCCACGCCTCCGACAGCGCCACGACGTGGTCGATGGTGGCGTTGGAGACCGAGGTGGTCCAGACGTTGTCGAAGTCGGACTGCCAGCGGCCGGAGGTGGGCTGGCAGCCGTCTGAGGTGACCACGTTCTGGCCGTCGCGCTTGAGGATGTGCTGGCGGGCGGTGCACCCGCCGGTGCCGCTGACCGCGCTCCAGTGCGGGAACAGGGAGCGGTCGTAGCTCGATCCGTTCGACTCGGCGGCGACCCGGAGGGCGTTCAGTTCGGACTGGGCGGTCGCGGTCGAGGGGATGCCGGGCGGGCGGACCGCTTCGGCGGGGGTGGCGTCGACGGCGAGGACGGCCAGCAGCGCGAGCGCGACGGCGGCGAGGGCGGCCAGGGCGCGGCGGGGGAGGAGGGACCAGGCAGGCATGTGCAGCTCCTGAGCGGTGATGGGGAACCGGCGGATCCGGTTGCGGGGGAGCGGCTGACGGGGGACGGGGGCATCGGCCTCATTCGATGTAAACATGGGATCATCGGCTAAGGCAAGAGCGTCGGACGAATGTTCACGAGCCGGACACGGCGCCGCCGCCCGGCCTTCGGCCGGACGGCGGAACGGGCGCGGACTGCCGTCCCCTTTCCCCGCGCTCGCTACTGCACCTCGCGCCGCGGGTTGAGCTGGTCCACGAACCAGATGTCGAGCACGTCGCCGACGATCGTGCGGACGCCGTCGTTCGCGTCCTGGAGCGGCTCGCCGTCGGTGGAGCCGATGACGACGTACATCAGGTAGTGCCCGTACGTGTTGTAGCCGAGCTGGGTGTCGGCGCGGCCGAGCTCCTCGGCGCCGCCCCCGGTGCGCAGCACCGCGAATCCGCCGTCGAGACCGGCCGCGATCGCGGCCCGCAGCTCCTCGGCCTCGGCGGCCGTGGCGAGGTTGAGGACCCCCGCGGTGGCGGCGTACTCGCCGTCGGGGCTCACGACGGTGGCCCGCACCGTCTGGGTGCAGTCGGCGTCGGCGAGGAGGTCGGCGAGCTCGTCGAGCCCGGCCTCGGCGCAGTCGGCGAGCTCCTCGGTCTCGAGGACCTCGTACGCGCCGGCGGCGCCGGCGGGCGTGATCGAGTCGGCGCCGAAGAGCTCGGCGACGGTGAGCGGCGCGGCGTCGGTCTCGCGGCTCGCGATCGGGTCGACGACCTCGGGCGCGCCCGCCGATGCGTCCCCTGTGGACGACTGCTCGGGGCCGGCGCTCGGCGCGGCCGGGTCCGGCTCGCCCTCGCGCAGCACGATGAACGCGCCCGCGGCGCACGCGGCCGCGACCGCGAGCCCGCTGACGACCGCGAGCGCGACGAGCCACCACTTGGTACGGCGCCGGGCGCGCTGCGCGGCGCGGCGCAGGGGACGGGACGCCTGGATGTGCTCCAGGTGCGCCTCCATCTCCTCCTCGGGAGACCGCTGGAGCGGCGCGCGCTCCTCCGGGCTGAGCCGGACGGTCGACGCGTCCATCCGCGCGCGCTCGTCGTACTCCGCCCAGTCGGTTCCCGGTCGGTGCTGGTTCCGGTGCCCCGCCTGCTGCGGGACCCCGAAGGGGGACGGGCCGTGTGCCATGGTGGCAGCTTAGACCCGGAAGCGGGCGAATCGGTGAATCGTTCCCCCTGGAGATGGACGGGATGAGCGCCGTTCATCTCCCCGGGTGACACGCCGGGTCGAATCCGGTGGGCGCCATGTGACATGTGATGTTCCACCGGGCGGCATCGGCCGGTCCCGGCCCGCGTCCCTTCCCCTGCGCAGCATGGGTTTCGCACCCGTGCCGTGTGGGTTCGAATCCCTGTCGTCCCCAGGTGACACGCCGGGGCGAATGCAGTGGGCGCCATGTGACATGTGATGTTCCACCGGGCGGCATCGGCCGGTCCCGGCCCGCGTGCCATCCCCTCCGCAGCACGGGTCTCGCACCCGCACCGTGTGGGTTCGCATCCCTCCCGGGCCGGCGCACGGTCTGAGTGGTGACATTCCACTGCCCGGCCCGGCGCATGGTCTGAGTGCCGTGTGACATTCCACCTCCCGGGCCGGCCCCGTCAGCCGTGCGGACCGGGACGCACGCCTCTCTCCCTCCCGGTCCCGCCGCTTCGGCCCGGCGGGGCGGGTGACAATGGTCCGCATGTCCAACGGTCCAGGCGAGCAGCCAGAGCACTACTTCAGCGAGCAGCCCGCGGTCGACGACCGCGAGCGCACCATCGGGTTCGAACTCGACGGCGTCGAGTACGAGCTGACGACCTCGACCGGCGTCTTCTCCGGCAACCGCCTCGACCCGGGCACGAGCGTGCTCCTGCACAAGGTGGTCCTGCCCGAGGAGCCCGGCGTCTTCCTCGACCTCGGGTGCGGCTACGGCCCGATCACCAAGGTCCTCGCCCAGCGCGAGGACGCCGAGGTCTGGGCCGTCGACGTCAACCGCCGCGCCCTGGACCTGACCCGCCGCAACACCGCGGACGTCCCTGGCACGGTCCGCACCGCGGCCCCCGAGGACGTCCCCGCCGACCTCCGGTTCGACGAGATCTGGTCCAACCCGCCGATCAAGGTCGGCAAGGAGGCCCTGCACGAACTCCTCGACACCTGGCTGCCGCGCCTGAAGGACGGCGGCGTCGCCTGGCTCGTCGTCTCCAAGCACCTCGGCGCCGACTCGCTCGCGCGCTGGCTCGCCGAGCGCGGCTGGGCCGTCGACAAGCACGCGAGCGCGAAGGGCTACCGGGTCCTGCGCGTCGACCGCGTCGCGGCCTAGCGCCGAAACCGGCGGGGCGCATCGCGCCCCGCCGGTCCCGGTACTCGCCGGGGCGCGACGCGCCCCCTCTGCTTCATCCGCCGGGGCGCGGAGCCCCGATGGCCTGGTGGCGCGGCGGCATCGCGTGCCGCCGCTCGCCGCTACTGGATGCCCTCCTTGACGAGCCGCCACTGCTGGCAGGCCGCACCGTTCGAGGTCCACTGCTGCGCCACGGCGCCGTCCGCTGTGGAGCAGCCGGCGATCTCGAGGAGCTTGCCGCTGTTGGCGTTCGCGAACGTCCAGTAGCCGCCGCTGGTCGCGGCCGTCCACGACTGGGTGGCGCTGCCGGTCGGGCCCCACTGGACGGCGTCGACCCCGTCGGCGGTCTGCGCGGAGGGGATCTCCAGGAGCTTGCCGCTGT
The DNA here is from genome assembly GCF_003933745.1 of Glycomyces terrestris. GTDB lineage: Bacteria > Actinomycetota > Actinomycetes > Mycobacteriales > Micromonosporaceae > Glycomyces > Glycomyces terrestris. Next base: position 195,468 of record NZ_RSEB01000002.1, read on the forward strand.
TGCGGTTGACGAGCTGCACGGTGGAGCCGCCGGTGACGGTCCAGCGCTGGGTGGCATGGTTCGTGTCGCCCCACTGGCCCGCGGCCGCGCCGTCGGCGGTCAACGCGCTGAGGACTTCGAGGTACTTGCCGCTGTTGCGGTTCTGCACCTGGAAGACCGGGTCGAGCGCGGTGCTGCGGTAGAGGTGGATCACGTCGAGTTCGGCGAAGTTCGTCGCCTTCGAGAACCGGATCGTGTTGCTGCCGGCGTTGAGCGTCACGGACTTCTGGGCCCACGCGAAGCGGCCCCAGTCCACGGTGGCCGGATAGCTGATCGAGGAGGCGGCGCCGCCGTTGACGCTGACGGAGTGGGTCGCGGTCGAGCCGAAGCCGTTGTCGTAGCGGACGTTCATCGTGTAGGTCCCGGCGGCCGGGACGTTCACGGTGAACTCGACATAGTCGCCGGTGTCGTTGATGTTGCCGATCTTCGACCCGTTCGAGGCCTGCACGTGCGTCACGGTGGAGACGCTGTTCAGCGCGGCGTTCTCGGCCTCGTACTGCTGGGCGTCGAGCGGGATCGAGCCGACGCGGATGTCGTTCAGGTCGGTGGTCGTGTTCTCGACGTTCACGGCCTGGTAGAGGGTGCGGCCGTCGGCGCCCACGTCGATGCCCTGGGCGAAGCCGCTGAAGTTGCCGCCCTGGGTGTCGCTGGCGTCGTAGGTGACCGCCATCGGCAGGCGCTCCCACGGGCCCTCGCCGAGGTTGTAGTTGACGTAGAAGTTCTGGCCGCCGTCGATGTTGCCGCTCGCGTCGAGCGACCACTTCGAGGCCACCACGACCATCCCCTTCGGACCTCCGGTGGGCACCCACTTGACGTACGGCGAGGAGCCGATGCCCCGCCCGTCCGCGAGCTTGATCGGGGTGCCGATGCTGGTGGTCGTGCCCCAGTTGAGGCCGTCGTTGGAGATCTTGTAGTAGACCGGCGCGGTGTTCTGGGACTGGCTGGGGCGGTTGACGACCTCGAAGGTCGCCATGTAGCGGCCGTCGGGCAGCTCGGTCACCGTGATCATGCCGGGCCGGTCGGACCGGTTGTTCGGGGCCGAGACGTTCACCAGGGAGCCCCAGGTCTGGCCGCCGTCGGTGGAGCGGCGGTAGGAGACGGCTTGGAGGACGCCGTTCGCCTTCTGGCGCTCGTCGGAGTAGTACGCGACGAGGCCGCCGTTGGCGTCGATCGCCAGCGAGGGCTCCCACACGGTGGTGGTGGTCGAGCTCGGGCTCGGGTCGTACACGGCCGGGCCGCCGGAGTCGATGGTGCTCAGGTAGCTCCAGCTGGTGCCCCGGTCGGTGCTCTTGTAGACGACCAGGCGGCTGGAGGAGCGGTCCTCGGGCATGATCATGCCCGCCAGGAGGATCGTGCCGGCGGTGAGGTTCCCGGTGGTCTCGGAGACCTCGAACAGGAACGGCTGCGCGGTGCGCGTCAAGGCCGGGAACTGGTCGCTCGGGTTCACGTCGGCGACGTGCGTCCAGCTCACGCCGTCGTTGGTGCTGCGGTAGATCGGGTAGACCTGCTCGTTGTTCTGGAGGACGAGCTTGTCGAAGGTGACCAGCTGCGTGCCGTTCGAGGAGCCGGCGTGCTTGAGCACGATGATCTTGGCGTAGGTGGTGCCGGCGGGCGTGCCGCCTTCGGGGTTGAACGAGCTGCCCGCCGCGGGCGAGAACACGAGGGCGCCGTTCCCGGTGGTGACGGCCGCCGCGGGAGCGGGGGACCACCCGATGGACGCGGCCGTGGCGGCGAGCACGAGGACCGCCGCGAGGAGGAGGGCGCCTCCTCGCCGCAGGTCGAGGAGTAGGGATTGTCGCATGAGGAGCTCCCGTTCTTTACAACGTTGTAGTATGGGTGCGGGTCATCGTAAGACTCCCCGGGGCCGGAGGTCAAGCCCCAGGTCACAGGTGTAAAAGTGGCCTCAAACGGGCCGCGCGGGGCAATGGCGACAGCAGCGCGGGTCCGCGAACCGCCGTGTCCGCTTGCTGACACACCGGTTGCGAAGACCGCTCGCGATGGCGTAGCGTGACGGCCGAACAACGAAACCCGCGGGAGTCCGATGCATCGGGCTGAGAGGGGACTGGGTAGTCCCGACCGTCGAACCTGATCCAGATCATGCTGGCGCAGGGAGAAGGAGCCTATGCGCGCTATCCGCCTACCCCGGCTGCACGTCGTCACCGACACCCGAGTCCCCGCCCCGGGACGGCCCGACCCGCTGACCGTCGTCGAGGCCGCGCTCGCGGCCGGCGCGCGGCTCGTCCAGGTCCGGCCCGAGGACCACTACACCGACCGCGCGGCGTACGACTTCGCCGCCGCCGTCGCCGAGCGCTGCGCCGAGTACGGCGCGGTGTGCCTGGTCAACGACCGCGTGCACATCGCCCAGGCCGTGGGCGCGCACGGCGTCCACCTCGGCGCCGACGACCTCCCGCTCGACGCCGGCCGCCGCCTCCTCCCCGCCCGCGCGATCATCGGCGGCACCTGCCGCGACCCCGAGTCGGCCCGCGCGGCCCGCCGCGCCGGCGCCACCTACCTCGGCGTCGGGCCCGTCTGGGGCACCACCACCAAGGCCGGGCTGCCGCGGCCGATCGGCCTCGACGGCCTCGCCGCCGTCTGCGCCGCCGTCGACCTCCCCGTGATCGCCATCGGCGGCATCACCGCCGAACGCGCCGCGCAGTGCCGCGACGCCGGCGCGCACGGCGTCGCGGTCGTCGGCGCCATCTCCGCCGCCGCCGATCCGGCCGCAGCCACTGCGGAACTGCTTGCGGCCGTTGGAGAGACGGCCGTGCCGACGGCTCCGCCGCGAACGTGGGCGCGGGCCGATCAGGGCGCCCGCTCGACAGCCGAGTTGGCTCGCGAAGACTCGGCCCCCGATCCCGCCACCACTGCGGAACTGCTTGCGGCCGTAGGAGAGACGACCGTGACGGAGGTTCCGTCGCGAACGCGGGCTGACCAGGGCGCTCGCTCGGCCACCGAATCCGATCGCGAAGACTCGACCCTCGATCGCGACGCGCCCGCCCCGACGGTGCGGACCGGTCGCACCGAGTCCTCCCGCCCGGACCTCCGCAGTGGCCGCGCCGCCCTCCCCGCCGGGGACCCGCGGATCGACCGCGACCAGCCGCCCCCGGACCCAACCGGGGTCCTGCGAGGGACGGGCGAACGCTGATGCGCGTCGCCGTCGTCGGCGCCGGGTCGATCGGGCTCGCCGTCGCGTGGCGGGCCGCTCAGGCCGGGGCCGAGGTCGTCGTGCACGACCCCGAGCCCGGTTCCGGCGCCTCCCGCGTGGCCGCCGGCATGATCGCCCCCGTCACCGAATCCCACTACGGCGAAGCGGCCCTGACCCCGTTCATGGCCGCCTCCGCCGACGCCTGGCCCGCCTTCGCCCGCGAACTCGAGGCCGCCTCCGGCCTCCCGGTCGGCTTCCGCGACATCCCGACCGTCGTCGTCGGCGTCGAGGACGGCGACCGCGCCGAAGTCGAGCGCCAGACCGAGCTCTACCGCCTCACCGCCCGTGAGGTCGAGACCCTGACCGGCCGCGCCGTCCGCCGCACCGAACCCCTGCTGAGCCACCGCGTCCGGGCCGGCGTCCTCGCCGCCGAGGACCGCGCGGTCGACCCGCGCGCCGTCCACGACGCCCTCCTCGCCGCGGCCGACCGCGCCGGCGTGCGCCTCGAACCCACCGCCGTCGACGATCTCGATGCGGTCGACGCCGACCGCGTCGTGATCGCCGCCGGCTGCGGCTCCGCGCGCTTCGGACTCCCGGTGCGGCCCGTGCGCGGCGTCGTGCTCCGGCTCAGGGCCGCACCGGAACAGCCCGTCCCGCGCACCACCGTGCGCGGCTACGTCAAAGGCGGCAGCGTCTACATCGTCACCCGCGAGCACGGCGAAGTCGTCATCGGCGCGACCAGCGACGAACGCGGCTTCGACAGCACCACCGGCACCGCCGGCGCCGTCCACGACCTCCTGCGGCGGGCGATCGAACTCGTGCCCGAGACCGCCGAGTACCACCTCGCCGAAGTCAGCGTCGGCTTCCGGCCCGGCACCCCCGACAACCTGCCGCTCATCGGCCGCCTCGACCCGCGCACCCTCGCCGCCACCGGCCACTACCGCAACGGCATCGCCCTCGTCCCCGCCACCGCGACCGCCGTCGCCGCACTCCTCGCCGGCGGCGACCCCGGCCCCGTCGCGGCCTTTGCCCCGCAGCGGTTCACCGAACAGGAGGAAACGTGAAGATCGAAGTCAATGGTGAAGCGCGCGAAGGGATCACGACCGTGATCGACGCGATCGCCGCCGTCACCGAAGCCCGCCGCGGCATCGCCGCCGCCGTCAACGGCGAAGTCGTGCCCCGCTCCGAATGGGACCGGCCGCTCGCCGACGGCGACGCCGTCGAAGTCCTCACCGCCACCCAAGGAGGCTGACCATGGAACCGCACCCGCCCGGCCGCGGCGACACCGCGCTCACCATCGCCGGCAAGACCTTCGGCTCCCGCCTCATCCTCGGCACCGGCGGCGCCGCCAGCCACGCCCAGCTCGCCGAGGCGATCACCGCGTCCGGCACCGAACTCGTCACCGTCGCCCTCCGACGCGTCGACCCGAACGCCTCCGGGTCCGTCCTCGACGTCATCGAGAAGTGCGGCGTCGACCTCCTCCCCAACACCGCCGGTTGCTTCACCGCCGAACAGGCCGTGCGCACCGCCCGCCTCGCCCGCGAGGCCTTCGACACCGACTGGATCAAACTGGAGGTCATCGGCGACGAGGACACCCTCCTGCCCGACCCCGTCGAACTCCTCGACGCCGCCGAGACCCTCGTGCGCGACGGCTTCACCGTCCTGCCGTACACCAGCGACGACCCCGTCCTCGCCCGCCGTCTCGAAGACGCCGGCTGCGCCGCCGTCATGCCCCTCGCCGCCCCGATCGGCACCGGGCTCGGCGTGCGCAACCCGCACAACCTCGCCCTCATCTGCGAGCACGCGAACGTCCCCGTCATCTGCGACGCCGGCATCGGCACCGCCTCCGACGCCGCGCTGGCGATGGAACTCGGCTGCTCCGCGGTCCTCCTCGCGACCGCGGTGACGCGCGCCGCCGACCCGGCGCTCATGGCCGCCGCGATGCGCGACGCCGTCAACGCCGGCCGCGCCGCGCGCCTCGCCGGGCGGATTCCCAAGCGGCACTTGGCGAAGGCTTCCTCGACGTTCGAAGGGATGGCCGACCTGTGAACCGCGTCCACCCGCAGCCGCCCATCGCGCTGACCATCGCCGGCTCCGACTCGGGCGGCGGCGCGGGGATCCAGGCGGACCTGCACACGTTCGCGGCGCACGGGGTCCACGGCACGAGCGTCCTCACCGCGATCACCGCCCAGAACACCCGCGGGGTGACCGCGGCCGAACCCGTCGCGGCCGGGCTGGTGCGGGCGCAGCTCGACGCCGTGCTCGGCGACTTCCCCGTCGCCGCGGTGAAGACCGGGATGCTCGGCGGCGCCGAGCTGCTCGAACTCGTGGCCGAGTACGGGCAGGCCGACCGGCTGCCGAACCTCGTGGTCGACCCGGTCATGGTCACCACGACCGGCGACCCGCTCTACGCGGGCGACCCGGCCGCGTACCTCGGCGGGCTCGGGCCGCTCGCGACCGTGATGACGCCCAACCTGATCGAGGCCCGGCAGCTCCTCGGGCGCGAGATCGAGTCGGTCGAGGAGATGCGCGAGGCCGCCCGGGCGCTGGCCACGTACGGGCCGCGCGCGGTCCTCGTCAAGGGCGGGCACCTCGACCGGGACGGCGCGGCGGCGGTCGACGTGCTGTGGTGCGACGGCCAGATGCTCGACCTCTCGGCCCCGCGCGTCGCCACCCGCAACGACCACGGCACCGGCTGCACCCTCGCCTCCGCGATCGCGGCCCGCCTCGCCCTCGGGCACCCGCTGCCGCAGGCCGTCGCCGGCGCGAAGGTCTACGTCACCGAGGCGATGAAGGCGGCCGCCGCCTGGCGCCTCGGCACCGGCCGCGGCCCCCTTCACCACCATCACGGACGCAAGAGCGCGGCCCTGTGAATCGAGGGCAGCACAAGCACCGCCCGATTCGCGGATTCCGGGCCCCCGGCATCAACCCTGCCCCAAGGGTCCGACATCGCGGAGGCGGCGGATCGGCTGGTCCGCGAGAGGTTTTCAAGCAGCCCAAGCACCGCCCGAATCGCGGATTCCGGGCCCCCGGGTCCAAACCTGCGGCATAGGTATGACAGTTCGCGCCGCCCCTGCGCGATCGGATGATCGAGATCACTGAGGAGAGAAGCATGAACGGCAGAAGCAAGGTCTACGTCGAAGGGTCGCGGGCCGACGTCCGGGTTCCGTTCACCGAGGTCGCCTTGAGCGGCGGCGAGCCGGCGGTGCGGCTGTACGACACCTCCGGACCCGGGTCGGAGCCCGAGGTCGGGCTGCCCCGGCTGCGGGCGCACTGGATCGCCGAGCGCGAAGCCGCGGCGGGCGCCACCAGAGCGAGTGCGGGCGGCGTCGAAACCGCCGCCGACAGCGCCGAAGCGGCCGCAGGGGGCACCGGCGCGAAACCCGGCGCCATCCGGCACGGCGGCCGGACCCTCCCGTGCCGCACCCAGCTCCACTACGCCAAGCAGGGCATCGTCACCCCCGAGATGGAGTTCGTCGCCATCCGCGAAGGGCTCGAACCCGAGTTCGTGCGCACCGAGATCGCCGCCGGCCGCGCCATCCTCCCCGCCAACGTCAACCACCCCGAGACCGAGCCCATGGTCATCGGCAAGAACTTCCTCACCAAGATCAACGCGAACATCGGCACCTCCGCCGTCTCCGACTCCATCGCCGCCGAGGTCGAGAAGCTCACCTGGGCCGTCAAATGGGGCGCCGACACCGTCATGGACCTCTCCACCGGCAAGCACATCCACGAGACCCGCGAGCACATCATGCGGAACTCCCCGGTCCCCATCGGCACCGTCCCGCTCTACCAGGCCCTCGAGAAGGTCAACGGCGACCCCGTCAAGCTCACCTGGGAGGTCTACCGCGACACCGTCATCGAGCAGGCCGAGCAGGGCGTCGACTACATGACCGTCCACGCCGGGGTCCTCCTGCGGTACGTGCCGCTCGCCGCCGACCGCGTCACCGGGATCGTCTCCCGCGGCGGGTCGATCATGGCCGCCTGGTGCCTCGCCCACCACGAGGAGAACTTCCTCTACACGCACTTCCGCGAACTCTGCGAGATCTTCGCCGAGTACGACATCGCGTTCTCCCTCGGCGACGGCCTGCGCCCCGGCTCCATCGCCGACGCCAACGACGAGGCCCAGTTCGCCGAGCTGCGCACCCTCGGCGAGCTCACCCACATCGCGTGGGAGTACGACGTCCAGGTCATGGTCGAGGGCCCCGGGCACGTCCCGATGCACAAGATCAAGGAGAACGTCGACCTCCAGCAGGAGATCTGCGGCGAAGCGCCCTTCTACACGCTCGGCCCGCTCACCACCGACGTCGCCCCCGCCTACGACCACATCACCTCCGCGATCGGCGCCGCCATGATCGGCTGGTTCGGGACCGCCATGCTCTGCTACGTCACCCCCAAGGAGCACCTCGGCCTCCCGAACCGCGACGACGTCAAGGAGGGCGTCATCGCCTACAAGATCGCCGCCCACGCCGCCGACCTCGCCAAAGGCCACCCGCAGGCCCAGGCCTGGGACGACGCCCTCTCCAAGGCCCGCTTCGAGTTCCGCTGGCAGGACCAGTTCAACCTCGCCCTCGACCCCGACCGGGCCCGCGAGTACCACGACGAGACCCTCCCCGCCGAGCCCGCGAAGACCGCGCACTTCTGCTCCATGTGCGGCCCCAAGTTCTGCTCCATGAAGATCAGTCAGGAACTGAAGGAGTACGCCGCCCAGGGCATGGCCGGCAAGAGCGAGGAGTTCACCGCCGCCGGCGGCAAGGTGTACCTGCCCGTCGTCGACGCCGCACCGCAGCCCTAGCGGGCCGGTCCCGCGGCCCCGGGCGGGGCCGCGGGGCCTGTATCCGAGGTCACGGCGGCCGCCTTCAAGCGGGCCGCCACCACCGCGTAGACTTGGCAGCTGTTGTTCGAGTGCCACCGCACCAGGCCGCCCGCGCGGCCGCCGCGGCGGCGCTGTCCAACGAATCCCGGACGGCCGCGATGCGGCCGGCGCGCGCCGCCAGCGGCCGCGGGGATTCAGGCGGTCCCGCCCTCATCTGCGGGATTCGTTCCACACCGACAACGAAAGCTAGGTAACACTGTGCCGACGTACAGCCCCAAAGCGGGTGACATCGAACCGCAGTGGCTCGTGATCGACGCGACCGACGTGGTGTTGGGTCGTCTCGCGACGCACGCAGCCGATCTGCTCCGCGGCAAGCACAAGCCCACGTTCACGCCGAACGCCGACACCGGCGACTACGTCATCGTGGTCAACGCCGACAAGGTCGTGCTCACCCGCAACAAGCTCCAGACCAAGAAGGCCTACCGCCACTCCGGCTTCCCGGGCGGTCTCAAGGAGAAGTCCTACGCCGAGCTGATGGAGAAGGCCCCGCACAAGGTGGTCGAGAAGGCCGTCATCGGCATGCTGCCCAAGACCAAGCTCGGTCGCAGCGTATTCAAGAAGCTGAAGGTCTACGCGGGCCCCGGCCACCCGCACGCCGCCCAGCAGCCGAAGCCGTACGAGATCACGAAGGTCGCGCAGTAGGCGCGGGCGAGGAGCAGACATGAGTGACGAGATCCAGGCCACCGAGGCCGTCGAAACCGAGGCCCCCGAGGCCGCCGCCGAGCCCGTCGAGGTCCCGGTCGAGGTCCCCGCCGACGTCGCCGCCGCGCCGTCCGTGCCCACCATCCCCGTGGTCCCCGTCGACCGCCCCATCCAGACCGTGGGCCGCCGCAAGCGCGCCATCGCCCGCGTCCGCCTGGTCCCGGGCACCGGCAAGTACGTCGTCAACGGCAAGAGCCTCGAGGACTACTTCCCGTCCAAGGTCCACCAGCAGACCGTCGCGGAGCCCTTCGTGACCGTCGAGGCCGGCGACAACTTCGACGTCCTGGTCAACATCCACGGCGGCGGCGCCACCGGCCAGGCCGGCGCCCTGCGCCTCGGCATCGCCCGCGCCCTCGTGGAGATCGACCCGAACACCCGCCCGGCCCTCAAGGCCGCCGGCTTCCTGACCCGCGACGCCCGCGAGAAGGAATCGAAGAAGTACGGCCTCAAGAAGGCCCGCAAGGCGCCGCAGTACTCGAAGCGCTAGCACGCCTTCCCTCTTCCGAGAGGGACGCGCTAGTCTGCACAAGCGACGGGGCTGCCGAGGAGGACATCCTCGGCGGCCCCTTTTTCCATGCCACCCGGCAGGCCGACCGGCACTGCCGCCGACCGACAGGTCCGGTCCCGGCCCGCAGCCCGCAGCAGAGGCCCGCGAGCACAGCACCGGCACCGCCAAGATGGGAAGCCACACCGTGTCACGACTGTTCGGCACCGACGGCGTACGGGGGCGGGCGAACGCCGACCTCACGCCGGACCTGGCGCTCCGCCTCAACATCGCCGCCGCCCGCGTCCTCGGCGCCACCGACCGGCGCACCGTCGCCGTCATCGGACGCGACCCCCGCGCCTCCGGCGAGATGCTCGCCGCCGCCAGCGCCGCGGGCCTCGCCGCCGCCGGCGCCAAGGTCATCGACCTCGGCATCCTTCCCACGCCCGCGGTCGCCCACCTCACCGCGCTGACCGGCGCCGACTTCGGCGTCATGGTCTCCGCCTCGCACAACCCGATGCCCGACAACGGCATCAAGTTCTTCGCCGCCGGCGGCCGCAAGCTCCCCGACCACGTCGAGGACGCCATCGAAGCGGCCCTCGACGACACCGCGCCGCTCCCGCAGGGCGAGGGCGTCGGCCGCATCGTCCGCTCCGTCGACCCCGTCGAGTCCTACATCCAGCACCTCGTGGCCGTCTGCCCGAACCCGCTCGACGGGCTCAAGGTCGTCGTCGACCCCGCCAACGGCGCCGCCACCGGCGCGGCCCCCGAGGCCCTGCGCCGCGCCGGCGCCGAGGTCGTCACCATCAACGACGACCCCGACGGCCTCAACATCAACGAGAACTGCGGCTCCACGCACATGGACGGCCTGCGCCGCGCCGTCGTCGAGCACGGCGCCGACGCCGGCATCGCCCTCGACGGCGACGCCGACCGCTGCCTCGCCGTGGACGCCGAGGGCAACACCGTCGACGGCGACGCCATCATGGCGATCCTCGCCCTCGCGATGCGCGACGCCGGCCGGCTCAACGGCGGCGTCCTCGTCACCACCGTCATGAGCAACCTCGGCCTCCACCAGGCCATGAGCGCGGCCGGCATCGAGCTCGAGACCACCAAGGTCGGCGACCGGTACGTCCTCGAGCGCCTCGCCGAAGGCGGGTACTCCCTCGGCGGCGAGCAGTCCGGGCACATCATCATGTCCGACCACGCCACCACCGGCGACGGCTCCCTGACCGCGATCATGCTGCTCGCGCGCATGGCCGCCACCGGCCGGACCCTGAAGGACCTCGCGTCGGTGTTCACGCCCGCGCCCCAGGTCCTGCTGAACGTGCGCGTCGCCGACAAGTCCGTCATCGACCACGAGGACGTCAAGAACGCCGTCGCGCTCTGGCAGGCCAAGCTCGGCGCGGACGGCCGCGTCCTCCTGCGGCCCTCCGGGACCGAGCCACTCGTGCGCGTCATGGTCGAGGCCGCCGAGGAGCCCGTCGCGCAGTCGGTCGCGGCCGAGCTCGCCGCGGTCGTGGAGCACGCCCACTCCTGACCACTGACCACCGTCTCCGCACGCGGGAGGGCCCCTTGGGGGTGCCCTCCCGCTGGCACAGATGGACTAGGCTCACGGATTATGGACAACCCAATCGTCTGGATCCTGATCCTCGTTCTGCTGATCGGCCTGATCGTGCTCTTCGCCGTCATCGGCGGGCGCAACAAGCTGGTCCGGCTCCGCAACATCGCCCAGGAGTCGTGGGCGCAGATCGACGTCGAACTCCAGCGCCGCTACGACCTGCTCGACAACCTGATGTACGTCGTGCAGCAGGCGGCCGGGGCCGAGAACGCGACGCTCCGCCAGGTGGCCGAGGCCCGCGCGCTGGCGATGCAGGCCCGCCAGGACCCGAACGCCGGCCACGCCGCGCAGGGCCAGGTCGAGGGCCAGCTGGGGAACGCCATCCGCGGCGTCATCCACATGCAGGAGGCGTACCCGCAGCTCCAGACCAACCAGAACTTCCTCCAGCTCCAGACGGAGATCGCGGAGACCGAGAACCGGATCGCGGCCCCGCGTCGGTTCTACAACGCGAACGTGCGCGAGTACAACACCGCGCTCCAGGTGTTCCCCGGTTCGATCTCGGCGAAGATGGGCGGGTTCAAGCCCGAGGAGTACTTCGAGCTCGACACCCCCGAGGCCCGCACCGCCCCGAAGCTCCGCGACATGCAGCAGCCCGGCTTCATGCAGCAGCCCCAGCAGCAGCAGATGCCGCCGGCGCCCGCGCCCGGCCAGCTGCCCGGATACGGCCAGTCCCCCCAGCCCGGCTACGGTGCCCCGCAGCCCGGCTACCAGCAGCAGCCCACTCCGCAGCCCGGGTACGGCCAGCAGCCAGGCTACGGTCAGTCGCCGCAGCCGGGCCATGCTCCCGGCTACGGTGCCCCGCAGCCGGGCTACGGCCAGCCGCAGCCCGGTTACCCGCAGCAGCCCCAGCAGCCGCAGCAGCCCGGCTACGGCCAGCAGCCCTACGGCCGGTAGCCGGCCCCCGATCCCCCTGCCCCGGCGGCGCTCGCGGTTCGAGCGCGTCCGCCACCCGTGAGAAGGAAAGCACCCCGTGGAGAGCTCCAACTGGCTGGTCTACGCCGGCTGCGGCGCGATCGTCCTCATCCTCGCCTACATCGGCTGGCGCGCCCGACAGAAGAAGATCGCGATGTACCGGGCCTGGGCGGCCCAGTACGGCTTCCACTACGAGCCGAGCGACAACTCGGTGGTGGGCCTGTCCAGCGAGGAGCCGTTCAACCAGGGCCACTCGCGCAAGGGCATCGACGTCTTCCGCGGCATGTACAAGGGCTCGCACATCGTCTTCTTCCAGTACCAGTACACGACCGGTTCGGGCAAGGAGTCGCAGACGCACACGAACCAGGTGGTCGCGATCGGCCTGCCCACGGCCCGGCCGCTGCTGGACATCAGCCAGGAGAACTTCCTGACCAAGCGGTTCGCGAAGGACATCGACTTCGAGAACCAGGCGTTCAACGACACGTTCCGGATCAAGTCGCCCAACCGCCGGTTCGCGTACGACGTGATCCACGCCCGCACCATGGAGTGGATGCTCGCCGACCAGCGGGCCCGCTCCTACCAGTGGCGGTTCGAGGGCCCGTGGCTGATGACGTTCCGCTCGGGGGCGCTCAAGCTGGAGGAGGTCTTCTTCTACGCGGACTTCCTGCTCGACATCTACGGCCAGGTGCCCAAGCACGTCTGGTCGAACAACTAGCGAAGGCTTCCGAGGGCCGCGCCGCCGGGCGCGGCCCTCGCGCGTCCCGGGAGGTGCCCGTGTCCGCCGATCCGTTCACCCTCTTGCTCACCGTCGCCGTGGGCGGGCTGTGCCTCGGCGGCGTGGTCGTCGGCTTCGTGTTCCTCGTCAAGGCGTCGGTCGACGGCCAGAAGCGCCGGATGCACCGGCTCTCGGTGTGGGCGATCGAGCGCGGGCTGCACTACCAGCGGTCCGACCGGTCGCTGCGGGCGCTGTCGCGGCGCTCGCCGTTCCTGGAGTCGCGGCGCCCGGACTGCCTCGACGTGTTCCGCGGCGTCCACCGCGGCAGGCACATGGTGGCGTTCACGTGGCAGTACCGGTACCAGTCCGGGGACGACACGCGCGAGTGGCGGGCCCAGGTGACGGCGGTGGACCTGCCGGCGGCGCGGCCCTTCCTAGAGGTGCGCCCGGGGCGCGCGGGGGACCTGAAGTTCGAGGCGCAGGCGTTCAACGACCGCTTCCGGGTCGAGTCGCCCAGCCCTCGGTTCGCCTCCGACGTGATCGACCCGCGCATGATCGAGTGGCTGCTCACCGACCCGCGGGCGCACCGGTCGCGGTGGCGGATCGAGGGCCGGTGGCTCCTGACGTGGCGCGAGGGCCCCTTGGACCTGGAGGCGATCCTGCCGACCGCGGACTTCCTGATCGACCTCCGCGCCCGGATACCCGAGCACGTCTGGTCGGGCGAGTAGCGATATCCTTGGTGCGGCCGCCTCGCGCGGCCATTGGCCCGTGGTGTAATCGGCAACACTACTGATTTTGGTTCAGTCGTTTCAGGTTCGAGTCCTGGCGGGCCAGCCATCCTCAGCCGTAGTGCCCCCGGGCCTGGACGACTTCGAGGGCGTCCTCCCTCACCCGGTAGACCAGGCGGTGCTCTTCGTCGATCCGCCGCGACCACCAGCCCGACAGCGGCCCCTTGAGGGCCTCGGGCTTGCCGATGCCGGTGAAGGGCTCGCGTTTGATCTCCTTGATCAAGCGGTTGATCCGCTTGGTGATCTTGCGATCGGTCTCGGCCCAGAAGGTGTAGTCCTCCCAGCCGGCTTCCGAAAAGACCGTCTTCACTCAGTCGTCCTCGACCTCGATGAGGTCGCGGACGGTGCCGCCGCCCGCGTCCATCTCGGCGATCGACCGCATCAGGCGCTCGGCGTTGCGACGCGACCTGAGCAGGAACATCGTCTCCTGCCATGCCTCGTAGTCCTCCTCGGACATGAGCACGGCGTTGCCGCTCTTCGAGGAGATGCGCACCGGAGCGTGGTCGTCGTTGACCTTCTTGATGAGGGGGAACAGATCCCTCCGGGCCTCGCTGGCGGTGATGGTCATCGCCGCCTCCTCTCGCATCGGTGGCACTTCAGATGGTACCTGATCGGTACGAGAAATCGTACCACCGAATCGCGTCAGCGCATCCGGTCGATCACGCCCGCGAATCCCGTCTCGGCCGCGCCGACGAGGGCGCCCTCGTCGCCGAGGACGGGGGTGCGCAGGCGCAGCCGGGAGCGCAGGTGCGGGAGGGTCGTCTCGGCGAGGGCCGAGCGGACCGGGGCCGCCGTCGCGAGGTAGAGCTCGCGGAGCCAGCCGCCGAACAGGATCTCGTCGGGACCGGTCGCGGTGACGACCGCGCCGAGGGCGCGGCCGAGGTCCTCGCCGGAGCGGCGCAGGCCGTCGCGGGCGGCGGCGTCGCCCATGCCGGCGGCGAGCGTGGCGTGCTCGATGTCCTCGGCGTAGCCGAAGACCTCCATCTCCGCTTCGAGGCAGCCGCGCAGCCCGCACCCGCATTCGCGTCCGCCCGGCTGGACCACGATGTGCCCCAGCTGGATCGACCCGCCGCGCTGGGCGCGGCCGTCGACGACGAGGCCGGCGGTGAGGCCGCGGCCGCCGTGCAGGTAGAGCAGCTTCGTCGACTCGTGCGCGTCGCCGCGGGACCATTCGCCGACGGCGGCGGCGGTCGCGGTGTCGACGACCTGCCACTCGCGGCCGGTCGCGGCGGCGAGGTCCGCGGCGAGGTCGCGTCCGGTCCAGCCCAGCTCGGTCGAGTGCGCGACGGCGCCGGCGTCGACCAGGCCGGGGACCGCCGCGACCGCCTCGATGGCCTCGCGGGCCGTGCCGCCGGCGACGGCCTCGATCGCGTCGACCGGGTCGGCGCCGTCGAGCTCGGCCTCGCCGCGCTCGAGGACCTCGCCGCCGAGGCCCACGAGCGCGAACCGCATCCGGTCGGCGCGGATCTCGACGGCGGTCACGGTGGCGGCCTTGGAGACGCACTCGGCGAGGGTCGAGGGCCGGCCGGCCGAGCCGGTGGAGCGGCCGCTCGTCTCCCGGACGTACCCCGAGTCGGCCAGGTCCGCCGCGAGCGCGCCGATCGTCGACCGGTTGAGCCCCAGGGCCTCGGTGAGCTCGGCGCGGGTCTGAGGACCGTGCCGGTGGAGCTGCTCGACGAGCGCCGCGCGGTTGCGTCGCCGCAGCTCCTCGGTCCCGGTCCGGGCCACCGGTCAGTGCCTGCCGAAGAGCTTGCCCCGGCCGCGGGACATCGCGTCGACGCCGGCGGCGAGGAGCAGGACCGCACCGGTGACGCCGAACCGCACCCCGGCGCTGAGGCCCATGAGCCCCATGCCGTTGTTGATGATCGCCACCACCGCTCCTCCCAGGAGGGCAGCCCGCACCGTGCCCTTGCCTCCGAAGAGGCTAGCACCGCCGATCACGGCCGCCCCGACGGAAAGCAGCAGCACATTGGACCCGCCGGTGTTCGGGTCGACCGAGGCGGCGCGGGAGGCGGCGACGACGCCGCCGACCGCGGCCATGCCCGAGCAGATGACGAACGCGGCGATCCGGACCCGGTCGACGTTCACGCCGGCGCGCACGGCCGCCTCCGGGTTGCCGCCCACGGCGTACAGGTGGCGCCCGAACCTGGTGCGGTGCAGGACGAACGTCCAGATCGCGAACAGGGCGCCGAGGATCACGATGACGATCGGCACGCCGGTGAGCGAGATGATCTGCGGGTTCGCCGAGCGCTCCAGGTTGAGCAGGAACACGCCCGCGGCGAGCAGGGCCGCGAGCGCGCCGATGCGCGCGAGGACGACCGCGAGCGGCTCGTGGACGAGCGAGCGCGCGACGCGGCGGCGCCACCGCTGGATCTGGAGGGCCGCGAACGCCGCGACGGTGAGGGTGAGGAGCGCCCAGCCCTGCCAGCGTTCGAGGTTCCCGCCCGCCACGGCCTTGACGGTCTCGTCGTTGATCGAGATGTTCGTGCCCTCGTCGAGGAGCATGAGGACGATCCCCTGGAACGCGAGGAACGCGGCGAGGGTGACCACGAAGGACGGGATGCCGAGCTTGACGACGAGCGTCCCGAGCACGAGGCCGATGACGACGCCGGTCGCGAGGGCCGCGCCGATCGCGAGCGTCCAGTGCAGGCCCCAGTCGGTGAGGATCACGGCCATCACCGACGCGCACACGCCGGAGGCGAACCCGGCGGAGAGGTCGATCTCGCCGAGGATGAGGACGAACACCAGGCCCATCGCGATGCACGCGACGGCGGCGCCCTGCCCGAACAGGTTGGCGAGGTTCCCGACGGACAGGAACACGGGCTTGCTCAGGCCGAAGAACACGCACAGGGCGATGATCCCGGCGACGGCCGGGAGGGCCCCGACCTCGCCGGAGCGGACGTCGGCCCAGTACGCCCTGGCGTGGGCGACGACGGCCTGGACGGCGCCGGGCTCGGCCGGAGCGGCCTCGGGGGCCTCGGCGTCGTTCGGTATCACGGGGGTGGTCACGGCCGGGCTCCGTTCAGGTCGGTGTGCTGGTCGGTGAGGCCCAGCTGGCCGGAGCGGCCGCTGGTGATCAACTCGACGACCTGCGACTGGGTGGTGTCGGCCGCGTCGAGCACGGCGGCCATGCGGCCCAGGTAGAGCGCGGCGATCCGGTCGGCCACGGCGAAGACGTCGTTGAGGTTGTGGGAGATGTAGAGGACGGCCAGGCCCTGGTCGGCGAGGCGCCGGATGAGTTCGAGGACCTGGCGGGTCTGGGCCACGCCGAGCGCGGCGGTGGGCTCGTCGAGGATGACGAGCCGGGAGTTCCACAGGACCGCCTTGGCGATGGCGACGGTCTGGCGCTGCCCGCCCGAGAGGCTGGCGACGGGCTGGCGGAGGTTCCGGATGGTGCGCACCGCGAGCGAGGAGAGGGTCTCGGCGGCGAGCTGCTCCATGGCGTCGTCGTCGAGGACGAGGCCGCGGCGCTTCTCGCGCCCCAGGAACAGGTTCTCGACGACGTCGAGGTTGTCGCAGAGCGCGAGGTCCTGGTAGACGACCTCGATGCCGAGGCCGGCGGCGTCCCGGGGGCTGGAGATGACCTGGGGCGCGCCGTCGACGCGGATCTCGCCGCCGTCGACGCCGTGGATGCCGGCCACGCATTTGACCAGAGTGGACTTCCCTGCGCCGTTGTCGCCGACCAGGGCGCAGACCTCTCCGGCGTCGATCGCGAGATCGACGTCGGAGAGGACCTCCACCGGTCCGAAGCGCTTCGAGATGCCGGTGAGTTCGAGCAGCACCGTGTTCTTGTCTCCTAACCGATCCCGTGCGCTTCGCACAGGGCCGCGTAGTCGCCGGCGCACAGCTCGGCCGGGTCGGCGTAGCCGTCGTCGACGACGACCTGGATGTTCTCGGCGGTGATGGCGACCGGTTCGAGGAGCACGGCCGGGATCTCGGCGTTCGAGATCGGGTCGGTCACGCTGGCCTCGGTCTCGGGCGTCTCGCCGTTGGCGAGGGCCACCGCGAGCTCGGCGGCGGCGTCGGCCTCCTGCTTGATCGCCTTGTAGACGGTCATGCACTGGTCGCCGGTGAGGATGTTCTGGAGGCCCTGGATGGTCGCGTCCTGGCCGGTGACCGGGACGGTGCCGTTGAGGTTGTTGCGCTGGAGGACGGTGATCACGGCGTGGGCGAGGCCGTCGTTGGCGGCCAGGACCCCGTCGATCTCGGCGCCGGTGTCGGTGAGCATCTGCTCGAACAGGGTGCCGCCCTGGGCGTTGTCCCAGTCGGGGACCCACTCGTCGGGGCCCTTCTCGAAGGTGCCGTCGGCGTAGAGCGGGTCGAGGACCGAGTCGTAGCCGTTCTTGAACAGGGTCGCGTTGTTGTCCGTGGGGGAGCCGTTGAGCTCGGCCACGAGCGGGGTCGCCGCGGCGCCTTCGAGGCACGCCACGAGGCCCTCGCCCTGGAGGACGCCGACCTGCTCGTTGTCGAAGCTCACGTAGTAGTCGGCGCCGCCGTCCTCGGTGAGGCGGTCGTAGTCGATCGTGGCCACGCCCTGCGACTTGGCCTTCTCGATGACGGTCTTGCCGGTGCCGGAGTCGAGGTTGACCGTGACCAGGACGTCGACGCCGTTGGTCAGCATCTGGTCGGCGATGGTCTGGAAGTCCTCGCGGCTGCCCTGGGCGTTCTGGATGTCGTAGTCGACGCCGGCGGCCTCGAAGGCCTCCTCGAGGTACTTGCGGTCGGCGGTCTCCCACCGGTCGGAGGAGGCGGAGTCGGGGAGGATGACGCCGATGAGGGGGGTCTCGCCGTCACCGCCCGCGCCGTCGTCGCCGGCGCCGCAGGCCGCGGCGGTCAGGGCCAGCGCCGCCGCGCCCAGCGCGGCCGCCCCTCGGCGGAGCGTGCGTGCGGTGCCCGGCCGGGTCGGGCTGCTGATGGAGTGCATGAGAGGTACCTCCAAGGTTTGTTGTTGACTGCAACTTATGATGGAGGACACAGTTCGCACAAGATGCGGCGGGGTGGAGAGCGTGTTCCATTCGTAACGATTCGGTAATGGGGCGGGGGCGCGCCGCCGCGGCGGCCCCGGCCGTTCACGTCGGCGCCACCGACTACCATGGCCCATCATGAGCAGTGAGCGTTCTGCGATCATCCTGGCCGCCGGCCTGGGCACCCGCATGAAGTCCTCCAAACCCAAGGTCCTGCACGAGGTGCTCGGCCGCACCCTCGTGGGGCACGTCCTCCGCAGCGTGAAGGCCATCGGGGCCGCGCGCCAGATCGTGGTCGTGGGCGCCGCCGCCGACCAGGTCCGCGAGCACCTCGCCGAGGTCGCCCCCGAGGCCGAGACGGTCTACCAGGACAAGCAGCTCGGCACCGGGCACGCCGTCAGCATCGCCATGGACGCCCACCCCGACCTCAAGGGCACCGTCGTGGTCGCCTTCGGCGACGCGCCCCTGCTGCGCTCCAGCTCCATCGCCGAGCTGGTCGAGGTGCACGAGAAGAAGGGCAACGCCGTCACGGTCCTCACCGCGTTCGTCGACGACCCCACCGGCCTGGGCCGCATCGTGCGCGACAACGAGGGCAACGTCCTGCGCAACGTCGAGCACCGCGACGCCGACGCCGAGGAGCTCGCCATCCGCGAGATCAACTCCGGGACCTTCGCGTGCGACGCCGACGTCCTGCGCGAGCAGCTCGCGCGCCTGAGCACCGCCAACGACCAGGGCGAGTACTACCTCACCGACATCCTCGAACTCGCGCGCGAGGCCGGGCACACCGTCGGCGCGGTCGTCGTGGACGACCCCACCGAGACCCTCGGCTGCAACGACCGCTCCCAGCTCGCCGAGCTGCGGCGGATCCTCCAGGGCCGCATCAACACCGAGCTGATGAAGTCCGGCGTCACCATGGACGACCCGGCCACCACCTGGATCGACGCCACCGTGAAGGTCGCGCCCGACGTGACGCTGCGCCCGGGCGTGCAGCTCAAGGGCGCCACCGCCGTCGACTCCGGCGCCGAGATCGGCCCCGACACGACGCTCACCGACACCATCGTGGGCGCCGGCGCGGTCGTCGTCCGCTCGCACGCCGACCAGGCCCACATCGGCCAGGACGCGCACGTCGGCCCGTACGCGCACCTGCGCCCGGCCTCCAAGCTCGCCGAGTCCGCGAAGGTCGGCGCGTTCGTGGAGACCAAGAACGCCGAGATCGGCCGCGGCGCGAAGGCCAACCACCTCGCCTATCTCGGCGACGCCACGGTGGGCGCCGACGCGAACATCGGCTGCGGCGTCATCACCGCCAACTACGACGGGGTGCACAAGCACCGCACCGAGATCGGCGAGGGCGCGTTCATCGGCTGCGACAGCGTCCTGGTCGCCCCCGTCTCGGTCGGCGACGGCGCCTACGTCGCCGCCGGCTCCACGATCGTGAAGGACGTCGAGCCCGGCGACCTCGCCGTCGCCCGCGCCCGCCAGGCCGCGCTCACCGACTGGGTCGCCAAGAAGCGCCCCGGCACCGTCTCGGACCAAGCAGCACGGCGTGCGAAAGGTGAGGCGGGAGTGGCCGAAGCGTGACGCGACACTAAACGCCCCGGTCGGCTACCGCCGACCGGGCAGGTCGGGGACACTGGAACCGTCACAGGTTCAGGTGAGACGACCTATGGGGGAGCCCAATGGCGAGCATGTCCGCTGTCAACTCCAAGATGCTGATGCTGTTCTCCGGGCGCGCGTACCCGGAGCTGGCGGAGGAGATCGGCAAGCACCTCGGGGTCGCGCCGACCCCGATGAGCGCGTACTCGTTCGCCAACGGCGAGCTGTTCGTCCGCTACCAGGAGTCCGTCCGCGGCTGCGACGCCTTCGTCGTCCAGTCCATGCCCGCGCCGATCAACGAGTGGGTCATGGAGACGCTCATCATGATCGACGCGCTCAAGCGCGGCTCCGCCAAGCGCATCACCGTCGTCCTGCCGTTCTACCCGTACGCGCGCCAGGACAAGAAGCACCGCGGCCGCGAGCCCATCTCCGCGCGCCTCATGGCCGACCTCCTCAAGACCGCCGGCGCCGACCGCATCCTCACCGTGGACCTGCACACCGCCCAGATCCAGGGCTTCTTCGACGGCCCCGTCGACCACCTCTTCGCCATGGGCACCCTCGCGCGGTACGTCGAGGAGAAGTACGCCGACCGCCAGATGGCCGTCGTCTCGCCCGACACCGGGCGCGTGCGGCTTGCCGAGCGCTGGTCCGACCGCCTCGGCGGCTGCCCGATCGCGTTCGTGCACAAGACCCGCGACCCGCTCAAGCCGAACCAGGTCGTCGCGCACAAGGTCGTCGGCGACGTCGAGGGCCGCACCTGCCTGCTCATCGACGACATGATCGACACCGCCGGCACCATCTGCTCCGCCGCCGAGATGCTCGCGAAGTCGGGCGTCGAGGACATCGTCATCGCCTCCACGCACGCGATCATGTCCGGCCCCGCCGTCGAGCGCCTCGCCAAGGCCCCCGTCTCCGAGGTCATCGTGACCAACACCCTGCCGCTCCCCAAGGAGGCGCAGGACCTCGAGAAGATCACCACCCTCTCCATCGCCCCGCTCGTCGCGAAGGCCATCTGGGAGGTCTTCAACGACGGCTCCGTCACCACCCTGTTCGGCGGCCTCTCCTAAGTCACACATCGATGCCCGTGTCAAGCCCCACCGGACGTGCGGTGTACTCTGGTGGGGTTGCCGACGGCGAGGGTGTCCTCCAGAGGGCGCCGTAATCGACGCAAAGGCGTAGGTCTTTTCAGGGCTGCTGTGCCCTTCTGAATGCCGACGTGAGCGTCGAGCGCCGCATGAATCGTTGTTGAGAAACAGGGGAGTATTTCCGTGTCCGAAGTTCGTATCAGCGCAGAGCCTCGCACTGACTTCGGGAAGGGCGGTGCCCGCCGTACGCGCAGGGCTGGAAAGGTTCCCGCAGTGGTCTACGGCCACGGCGAGAAGCCGCGCCACATTTCCCTTCCCGGACTCGAGTTCGCCGCCGCCCTCCGCAAGGGCGGCCTGAACCAGCTGATCCAGGTCGAGGTCACCGACGGCACCCGCGAGCTGGTGATCCCCAAGGACATCCAGCGCGACCCGCTCAAGGACGACATCGTCCACGCCGACCTGCTCATCGTCCGCCGCGGCGAGAAGATCACGACCGACGTCCCGATCTCCTTCACCGGTGAGGTCGAGAAGGGCGGCCTGGTCGTGCACGAGCTGACCAGCCTGTCCGTCGAGGCCGAGGCCACCCACATCCCCGAGTCGATCGAGGTCGACCTCGAGGGCCTGGCCATCGGCTCGCAGCGCACCGTCGCCGAGGTCACCGCGCCCGAGGGCGTCGTCATCCTCAACGACGGCGAGCAGACCGTCGCCACCGTCGCCGAGCCGCGCGCCGAGGCCGCCGCCGACGACGAGGCCGAGGCTGCCGCCGAGGAGACCGCCGAGGCCGAGGCCCCCGCGGAGTAGATTCGACTCATGACCGACACCCCGACGCTCGTGGCCGGCCTGGGCAACCCCGGGCCGAAGTACGCCGCGAACCGCCACAATGTCGGTTTCATGGTCGCCGACGCGCTCGCCCGGCGCGTCGGCGGCACGTTCGCGGTCGCCCGCAAGGCCCGCGCCGAAGTCTGCGAGGCCCGCCTGGGGGTAGGCGGGCCTCGCGTCATCCTCGTCAAGCCCCTGACGTACATGAACCTCTCGGGCGACTCGGTCGCCCCGCTCGCGCAGTACTACGGGATCGCCCCCGAGTCGGTCATCGCCGTCCACGACGAGCTCGACATCCCCTTCGGCGAGATCCGCATCAAGCGCGGCGGCGGCGAGGGCGGCCACAACGGCCTGCGCTCGCTCTCGAAGTCGCTCGGCACCAAGGACTACGCCCGGGTCCGGTTCGGCGTCGGCCGCCCGCCCGGCCGCCAGGACGCCGCCGACTTCGTCCTCAAGGACTTCGCCAAGGCCGAACGGCCCGAAGTGGAACTCGGCATCGAGCTCGCCGCCGACGCGGTCGAGGCGATCATCGAGAAGGGCTTCGTCATGGCCCAGAACGCCGTGAACGCCGCGAAGCGCAGTGAACCGAAGGTGCAGTAGCGCCTTCGTAACCCTTGTGCCGCAAGGCCGCCCGCCGGTCCCGTGACCGTGCACCGATCTCATGTACTCCTGAGCGTCACAAGTCCGTCACTCTTCGTCTCCTCGGTCGTTAGATCCGTTGTGACGGTTACCGAGGCACGCGAGAGCATTCAGGACACAGAGGCGCGCGGGCGCGTCTACTCCATCGGCCCCCAGGCGGCGAGCCGCCCGTACCGCGGCCAGCCCGGATGGCAGCGCAAGTACTTCGCCGGGATCGTCTGCTCCGACGTCGCCGCGGGCGTCCTCGGTGCGGCCCTGGCGTTCTTCGCCCGCTTCGGCCACTTCGACCACCACAGCCGCGTCTACGCGCTCGCGCTCGTGGCGCTGCCGGCGGTGTGGATCGCCGCGCTCGGGCTCTCGCGGGCCTTCGAGAAGCGGTACCTGTTCGTCGGCACCGAGGAGTACCAGCGGGTCGTGCACGCCGCGGTCGGCCTCACCGCCGTCGTCGCGATCGTCTCCTATGGACTCGAACTGCCGACCTCGCGCGTGTTCGTGCTCATCGCGATCCCCACGGCCGCCGCGTTCTCCATCACCGCGCGCTTCGCCTGGCGCAAGTGGCTGCACCGGATGCGCCGCTCCGGCAGGTGCATGAAGCGCGTCGTCCTGGTCGGCCACGAGTCCTCCGTCGCCGCGCTCATCGTGCAGCTGCGCCGCGAGCACTATCACGGCCTCAACGTCGTCGCCGCCTGCCTGCCCACCGAGCGGCCCCGCGGGGCCCTCCTGGAGTTCAACACCCGGGTGCGCGGCAGCTTCGACCGCATCGCCGAGGCCGTCGCCGCCGAACGCGCCGACACCGTGATCGTCCTGTCCTGCCCCGAGATCGACGGCCAGGCCCTGCGCCGCCTCGCGTGGAAGCTCGAACGCAGCGAGGTCGACCTCATCGTCGCCTCCGCGCTCGTCGACGTCGCCGGCGACCGCACCACCGTGCGCCCCGTCGACGGCCTCCCGATGCTCCACCTCGACCACGCCCGGCTCACCGGCGTGCGCCGCGTCGCCAAGGACGCCGTCGACCGCCTCGGCGCCGCGTTCCTGCTCCTGATGCTCGCGCCGCTGCTGCTCGCCGCCGCGTTCCTCATCCGCTGCACCTCGCCCGGCCCGGCCCTGTTCAAGCAGGAGCGCATCGGCAAGGACGGCCAGCCGTTCACGATCTGGAAGTTCCGCACGATGTACACCGACGCGGAACGGCGCCTCGCCGAGATCGCGCACCTGAACGAGAGCGACGGCGTCCTGTTCAAGATGAAGGACGACCCCCGCATCACCACCGTCGGGAAGTACCTGCGCCGCTTCTCCATCGACGAGTTCCCGCAGCTGGTCAACGTGCTGCGCGGCGACATGAGCCTGGTCGGGCCGCGCCCGCCGCTCGCCGTCGAGGTCGCCGCCTACGAGTCCGACATGCGCCGCCGCCTCGCCGTCAAGCCCGGCATGACCGGCCTCTGGCAGGTCTCCGGCCGCTCCGACCTGCCGTGGGAGGAGGCCGTGCGCCTCGACCTGCGCTACGTCGAGCACTGGACGCTCTCGCTCGACTTCGTGATCCTGCTCCGCACCGTGACCGCGATCCTGCGCCCGCAGGGCGCGTACTAGCCCGCGGGGCCGGGCGCAGGGCCCGGCCGCGACGCCCGCGCGGCGCGTTCCGAAAGTCATCCGCACCCCGAGCCGGGAGCGCCGCCGCGGCGGCCCTCCCGGCCCCGATCACGACCCCGGGGTGCGCCGGTTCCACATCGACGGTTGGAGTTCGCATGAACCCGGGAGTTGCTCCCATTTCGCGGGATGACCTGGCCCAACATTTGGACGCGGCAGGGCCGCAGCGTAGACTGACCGGCATGCACGACGCCCCAGGCTCCGCCCCCGCGACCGGAGCCCCCACCGCCACGCCCGAGGCCGCGGCGCCCGCTGACGCGGCGCTCGCCGCCTCGCTCGCGGCCGGCGCGGGCGAACTGCTGCTCGCGATCAGGACCGAACTCGGCTTCGCCGACTCCCGCGCCCTCAAGACCGCGGGCGACCTGCGCGCCAACGACTTCCTGCTCGGCCGCGTCGCCGCCGAGCGCCCCGGCGACGCCGTCCTCTCCGAAGAGGGCAAGGACGAGGCCGGCCGCGTCGGCACCGAGCGCCTCGACGCCGACCGCGTCTGGATCATGGACCCGCTCGACGGCACCCGCGAGTACGCCGAGGAGGGCCGCGACGACTGGGCCGTGCACGTCGCCCTCTGGCAGCGCGGCCTCGGCCTCACCGCCGCCGCCGTCGCCCTCCCCGCGCAGGGAGTGACCTTGCGCACCGACCGCGCGTACCCGGTCCCCGCGGCGGCGCCCGCGAAACCGCGGATCGCCGTCTCCCGCACCCGCCCGCCCGCGCAGGCGCTGGCCGCGGAGGCCGCGCTCGGCGCCGAACTCGTCCCGATGGGCTCGGCCGGAGCCAAGGTCATGGCCGTCGTCGCCGGTACAGTTGACGCCTATGTCCACGCCGGCGGCCAGTTCGAGTGGGACTCCGCCGCCCCCGTCGCGGTGGCCCTGGCCTCCGGCTGGCACGCCACGCGGATCGACGGCGCTCCGCTGCGGTACAACCAGGCCGATCCCTACCTTCCCGACCTGCTGGTCTGCCGCCCCGACCTGGCCGAGCCGCTGCTCGGCGCCGTCAACGGGCACTGACCGCCCGGCCCCGACCGGGGCCGACACGACCGACCGACACCCCGCGAGGGGCCGAGCCGAGAGGAGCACTGCGCCGGTGAGCGACTATCGAATCAGCCATATCGCCGCGCTGGAGGCCGAAGCGATCTTCATCTTCCGTGAGGTCGCGGCCACCTGTCAGCGCCCCGTGCTGCTCTTCTCGGGCGGCAAGGACTCGATCGTCATGCTGCACCTGGCGCAGAAGGCGTTCGCGCCCGCGCCGGTCCCGTTCCCGGTGATGCACGTCGACACCGGCCAGAACTTCGCGGAGGTCATCGACTACCGCGACCGCCGGGTCGCCGAGACGGGCGTCCAGCTCATCGTCGCCTCCGTCCAGGACGCGATCGACCGCGGCATGGTCACCGAGCCGCCGGACGGCACCCGCAACCGCATCCAGACGCCCGTGCTCCTGGAGGCCGCCGAGAAGTACCAGTTCGACGCCCTGTTCGGCGGGGCCCGCCGCGACGAGGAGAAGGCCCGCGCCAAGGAGCGCGTGTTCTCCTTCCGCGACGACTTCGGCCAGTGGGACCCCAAGAACCAGCGGCCCGAGCTGTGGAACCTGTACAACGGCCGGGTGCACCCGGGCGAGCAGATCCGCGTGTTCCCGCTGTCGAACTGGACCGAGCTCGACGTGTGGCGCTACATCGGCTCCGAGTCGATCCCGCTGCCCGAGGTGTACTTCGCCTCCGAGCGCGAGGTCGTCGACCGCGGCGGCATGCTCTACGCCGTCAACGAGTTCATCCAGCCGCGCGAGGGCGAGACCGTCTTCAAGGAGACCGTGCGCTACCGCACCGTCGGCGACGCGAACCTGACCGCCGGCGTGCGCTCCGAGGCCCGCACGATCGAGGAGATCATCGCCGAGGTCGAGTCGACCCGCATCACCGAGCGCGGCGCGACCCGAGGCGACGACAAGACCTCCGAGGCCGCGATGGAAGACCGCAAGAGGGAAGGCTACTTCTGATGACCGACGTCCTGAGCTCCCGCGAGGACACGCACGAGCTGCTGCGCTTCGCCACGGCCGGATCGGTCGACGACGGCAAGTCCACGCTCATCGGGCGCCTCCTGTTCGACTCCAAGTCGCTGTTCGACGACCAGTGGGACGCCGTCGAGGCCGTCTCCGCCGGCCGCGGCGACGAGTACACCGACCTCGCCCTCCTCACCGACGGCCTGCGCTCCGAGCGCGAGCAGGGCATCACGATCGACGTCGCGTACCGCTACTTCTCCACGCCCGAGCGGAAGTTCATCATCGCGGACACCCCCGGGCACATCCAGTACACGCGGAACATGGTCACCGGCGCCTCGACCGCCGACCTGGCCCTGATCCTCGTGGACGCCCGCAAGGGCCTGGTCGAGCAGTCGCGGCGGCACGCGTTCCTGTGCTCGCTGCTGCGCGTCCCGCACATGGTCCTGTGCGTCAACAAGATGGACCTGGTCGACTACGACGAGGCCGTGTTCAAGCAGATCGAGAACGAGTTCAAGGCGTTCGCGACGAAGCTCGAGGTCCCCGACCTGACGGTCATCCCGATCTCGGCCCTCAAAGGCGACAACGTCGTCAACCGATCCGAGAACATGCCGTGGTTCCAGGGCCCGAGCCTCCTCCACCACCTGGAGAAGGTCCACATCGCCTCGGACCGCAACCTCGTGGACGTGCGCTTCCCGGTCCAGCACGTGATCCGGCCGCATTCGAGCGACAACCACGACTACCGCGGCTACGCGGGCCAGATCGCCTCCGGCGTCATGAAGCCCGGCGACGAGGTCATGGTGCTGCCCAGCGGCTTCACCTCCCGCATCGCGTCGATCGAGACCGCCGACGGGCCCCTCGACGAGGCGTTCCCGCCCCTGTCGGTCACGGTCCGCCTCGAGGACGAGCTCGACGTCTCCCGCGGCGACATGCTCTGCCGCCCCGGCAACCAGCCGCGCGTCTCCCAGGACATCGAGGCCATGGTCTGCTGGATGGACGAGGCCCGGCCGCTGCGCCTGCGCGGCAAGTACGCCATCAAGCACACCACCTCCGACGCCCGCGCGGTCGTCAAGGACGTCCAGTACCAGCTCGACGTCAACACCCTCCACCGCGACGAGTCCGCCAGCGAGCTGAAGCTCAACGAGATCGGCCGCGTCACCCTCCGCACCACGAAGCCGCTCCTGTGCGACGACTACCGCCGCAACCGCGCCACCGGCGGCTTCATCATCATCGACGAATCCGACAACCGCACCGTGGGCGCCGGCATCATCGTCTAAGCGACACAACAGGATCGGGGCCGGGCGCTGTGCGCCCGGCCCCGATCCTGTCGTCCCTGAACGCGACCGCCGACACGGGCCGCGACAATGGCCCGGACCTCGGCCGTTCAGTCGCCGCGTTGCTCGTACGCCTTGCGGACCCTGAACGGGGCCTTGAGGCGCCAGGCGTCCTCGATGAGGTCGGCGAGGCGGGCGTCGTCGATGCGGTCGAGGTGGACGAGGATCATCGCGGAGCCGTCGTAGTGCCTCGTGGTGTAGAACGCGGGGTCGCCGGAGGCGAGGAGGGCGGCCTTCTCGCTCGGGTCGCACACGATCGCGAGGCCGCCCTCGGCCTCGGTGCGCAGGCGTGCGAAGAAGCGGCCCTTCACCTTCAGCGAGGGCGTCTGCCAGCTGGTGGTCTCCTCGACCTCGGGGTAGCGCATCGCGATCTCGACCACGTCGTCCCAGGTAGCCATGCCTCCATGGTCCCCCAGGGGTACGACAGGAGGGGTCCGCTACGGGTTGATCCAGTTGCCGATCGAGATGAGGCTGGCGGCGGAGGCGCCGAGGACCGCGGTGGCGACGACGGCCGCGGCGAGGAGCCGCAGCGGGGTCTGCGTCCAGTCGGGGCCGATCTGGTGGCGCATCGCCGGCATCGGCCCGGTGCCCTCGGGCCGGGGCGACTCGACCGCGTCGGGGATCTCCTCCGGCTGGGGCCGCATGAACGCCGACGTGGGGAGCAGCTGCGTGTCGTCGGAGCGGACGCCGCCGTCGACGCGCACGTGTTCGACCTGGACGGTGACGGGCCCGACGGAGCCGCGCAGGCCGTCGCCGACGCGCGCGAACTGGGCGGTGTCGTCCGGGCGGGGCCGCGCGGGCTCGGGGCGCGGCTGCGAGGTCTCCCACGAGTACCGGAACCGGTTCGAGTCCGCCGTCGACTCGGTGGCGGGCGACCCGTCGCGGCCGACGCGCGGCACGGACCAGCCGCTCGGCTCCGGCCGCGGCGCGGACGGCGCCTGGGGGCCGTGGTCGGGGTTCTCCCACGAGAAGCGCGGCCGGGACGGCTCGCGCGTGTGCGGGATCGGCCCGCTGACGGTGTCGACCTGGACGGTCTTGAGCTTGTCGGTGCCGCGGCCGTCGCCGACCCGGGGCAGCTCCCCGGTGGTCGGGTGCGTCGGGTCGCCGTACCGCGGTCCCCAGTTCTCGCTCACGGCGGACTCCTTAGCCCTCGACGCTCGCGAGGATCCGGTCGCGGTGGCCTTCGAGGTTCTCGATCTCGGACTGCTGCACCGTGATCGTGCGCTGCGCCGCGTCCACGACGAGCGGGTCGTCGCTGCGGTCGAGGGCGGCCTTGGCCATGTCGACGCCGCCGATGTGGTGGTCGATCATGAGGTTCGCGAACATGACGTCGGCGTCGGTCCCGGTGGTGGCCTTGAACTCGGCCATCTCCTCCTCAGAGGCCATGCCCGGCATGAGGCCGCCGGCCGCCTCCGAGTCGTGGGCGTGCTCCTCGCCCGCCCAGGCCATCGGGTCGCCGCTGGAGAGCTGGACGCCCCACTGCCGCAGCCAGGTGCGGTACATGCCCATCTCGGCGCTCTGCGCGGTGGCGATGTCGTACGCGACGGCCTTCATCGTCTCGTCGGAGCCGTTCTGCCACTCGTACATGGCCATGTCGACGGCCTGCTGGTGGTGCCTGATCATGTCGCGGGCGAACCCGGCCTCGACCGAGTCGTTCCCCGGCGCGGACGTGGCCGCCACCCAGCCGACCGCGCCGCCGGCGGCGAGCATGAGCACGGCGGTGATCACGATGAGCACCGCGGGCCTGCGCCACAAGCCGGTCATTCGTCCTCCTTCGGCGGGCGCCCCGGTAGAGCGCCCGCGCCTCCCTGATGCCTAACGAGCGTCGGCCCGAAAGGTTCGCCCCGGTCAGCCCGTGGGCATCTGGCCGGCGTCCTCGACCGTGGTCGAGACCCCGCCGGAGCAGACCGCGTTCGCCTCGGCCGTGTTGTCGGCGTTCTGGATGTAGAAGTCCAGGAACTCGTCGATCTTCGGGTCGTCCAGGTCGTCGGTCTGGTACTGCACGCCCCACGCCTGGAGCGAGACCGCGACGCCCTGCTCGGGGTAGGGGCTCATGAGGGAGTAGTCGCGTCCGGTGATCTTCGCCGACAGCTGCGCGATGCCGTCGCCGTCGACCAGCGCCGGGTCGTACGTCAGCCACACGGCGCCGTGCTCGAGGGAGTGGACGGCGTTGCCGTCGAGGATCGCGGCGGGGTACACCGAGCCGGTGCACGTCTGCCACTGGCCGAGGTGGTTGCCGCCCGCGGGCGGGCTGACCTCGTAGGTCGGGGTGTCGTTCGCGGTGTCCTCGTCGGCGTCCACGTGGTTCTGCTGGACGACCCACGGGTTGTCGAGGTCCTCCTCGGTGATGTCGCCGTCCTGGAGGGCCGCGGACACCTCGGAGTAGTTCGCGTAGTCGCCGTAGAAGTCGGTGACGCCTTCCGGCGGCTGGCTCCGGTCCCACACGACGAACACGGCGGCCCCGATGAGGCCGAGCGCGACGACGCCGACGCCCGCGAAGGTGAGGATCAGGCCCCACGGCTTCGGCTGCTTCACCTGGACGGCGCGAGCCTTGCGGGACGCGGGCGCCGTCTTCGCGTCCTTGTCGAAGGCGCTCTTCGCGGGGGCCTTGCCGGCCCCCTTGGCCGGGGTCTTGCCCGAGCCCTTGTCGGTGCCTTTGCCAGTGCTGCCCTTGCCGGCGCTCTTGGTGGCGGTCTGCTTCTTGGTAGCCATATCGCGGGGCGTGCCTCTTCGTCGACGACAGGTTGAGCCGGAGCGGCACCGGGGGAGGGCCCGGCATGAACACCACTCGCGTAGGCCACCTTACCCGGTCCGGCCTGGACGGTTCCTTCGAGACGCGCCCCGTTTGCCGCCCTCTACGCCCCGATGGTCGTGCTGACGCCGCCCGCGCACGTCGCCATCGGCTCCGGGTTGAACCGGTCGTTCAGGACGTACGCGTCCAGATACGCCTCGATCGCCTGGTCGGCGGGGTCGTCGGTCTGGTACCGGTTGCCCCACGACTGGAGCGACACCGCCGCGCCCTGCTCCGGGTACGGGCTCATCAGCGTGTAGTCGCGGCCCTGGATCAGCAGCGCCAGCGCCTCGACCGCCTCCGGTTCGA
This sequence comes from Glycomyces terrestris, assembly GCF_003933745.1. GTDB lineage: Bacteria > Actinomycetota > Actinomycetes > Mycobacteriales > Micromonosporaceae > Glycomyces > Glycomyces terrestris. Next base: position 225,902 of record NZ_RSEB01000002.1, read on the forward strand.
CCAGCTCCGGGTCGTACGTCAGCCACACCGCGCCGTGCTCCATCGAGTGGACCGCGTGCCCGTCGACGAGCGGCGCGTCGTACACCGAGCCGGTGCACGTCTGCCACTGGCCGAGGTGGTCGCCGCCGACCGGCGGCCGCAGCTCGTACACCGGCGGCTGCCCGTCCCAGCCGGTCTGGGCGTCCACGTGGTCCTGCTGGGCCACGAACGGGTGCTCCAGCTCCTCGGCGGTGACGTCGCCGGCCTGGATCGCGGCCATGACGGTCGCGTAGTCGCCGTACTCGCCGTAGAAGCTCTCCACGCCCTCGATCTCGGCGGGCGCCTCGGCCTGCTGCGTCGCGGGCTCGGCCGCGGCGCCGCCGTCGGCCGACGGGTCGGGGGAGGGGGTGCAGGCCGCGAGGGCCGCCAGGGCCAGGAGGGACGCGGTCGCGGACCAGCCGGTGTGAAGCGGGCGCATGTTCGGAAGCCTTCCGTCGGAGTTGCCGACCCTCAACCTACCCGTGCAGGCCACACGGGCCTTTATCACTCGCGAGTGCGCGAGCCGGGAGTCTACGATTACCGGGTGACTCCTGAGACGCTCGCAGAGAAAGTGCTGTCCGCTACGCGCGAAGCCTTCGAGGCCCTCGGCCTCGACGCCACCGTCCTGCCCGCCCAGACGGCGGTGGAGCGACCCAGGGACCCCAAGCACGGCGACTACGCCTCCAACATCGCGCTCCAGACCGCGAAGAAGGCCGGCACGAACCCGCGGGCCCTCGCCGAGAAGGTCAGCGAGCTCCTCGCCGCCGCCGACGGCGTCGCCAAGGTCGACATCGCCGGACCCGGCTTCCTGAACATCACCCTCGACGCGGCCGCCGCCGCGGGCATCGCCGGGAAGATCGTCGCCGCCGGAGCCGCCTACGGCACCAACAACTCCATGGAAGGCGTCTACGCCAACCTCGAGTTCGTGTCCGCCAACCCGACCGGCCCCATCCACGCGGGCGGCACCCGCTGGGCCGCCCTCGGCGACGCCCTGGCCCGGATCATGCGCGCCTCCGGCGCCAAGCTCACCACCGAGTACTACGTCAACGACGCCGGCGCCCAGATCGACCACTTCGCCGCGTCGCTCCTCGCCCGCGCCAAGGGCGAGCCGACCCCCGAGAACGGCTACGTCGGCGCCTACATCGACGAGATCGCCGCCGACGTCCTCAAGGAGCGGCCCGACGCGCTCCAGTCCGAGGACCCGTACGAGGTCTTCAAGACCGCGGGCCTCGACCTCATGCTCAAGGACATCCAGGCCACCCTCGCCGACTTCGGCACCCACTTCGACGTGTTCTTCAGCGAGAAGGGCATGCACGACCGCGGCGAGGTCGAGAACGCGGTCCAGCGGCTCTCCGACCTCGGCCACGTCTACGAGGCCGACGGCGCCGTCTGGCTGCGCACCACCGAGTTCGGCGACGACAAGGACCGGGTGCTCAAGAACTCCAAGGGCGCCTGGACCTACTTCGCCTCCGACTGCGCCTACTACCTCGACAAGCGCGAGCGCGGCTTCGCGAAGCTCATCTTCATGCTCGGCGCCGACCACCACGGCTACGTCGGCCGCATGCAGGCCATCAGCCGGGCCTTCGGCGACGAGCCCGGCACGATGGAGATCCTCATCGGCCAGTTCGTGAACCTGCTGAACAACGGCGAGCCGGTCCGGCTCTCCAAGCGCGCCGGCACCATCATCACGCTCAACGACGTCGTCGAGGCCGTCGGCGTCGACGCCGCCCGGTACGCGCTCACCCGCTACAGCGCCGACTCGACCATCGACCTCGACATCGAGCTGTGGACCAAGCACGGCAACGAGAACCCGGTCTACTACGTGCAGTACGCGCACGCCCGGACCTCCGCCGTCCTCCGCAACGCCGCCGAGCGCGGCGTCGACAAGGGCGAGTCCTACGACGCCGCCCTGCTCACCCACGAGCGCGAGTCCGACCTGCTCAAGGCCCTCGCCGAGTTCCCGGCCGTGGTCGCCTCGGCCGCCGAGCTGCGCGAACCGCACCGGGTCGCCCGCTACGCCGAGGAGCTCGCCGGCGCTTACCACCGGTTCCAGCACGACTGCCGGGTCCTGCCCTTCCCCGACGAGGAGGCCACGGACCTGAACCGGGCCCGGCTGTGGGTCGTCGACGCCACCCGCACCGTCCTCGCCAACGCGCTCGCCCTGCTCGGCGTCTCGGCCCCGGAGCGGATGTAATGCGGACCCACGAAGCCGGCGCGCTGCACGGCGACTTCGCCTCCCTGCGCCCCGCCTGGCTCAGCGTGCCCGAGGACGTGAACACGCTCCTCCCGCAGCTGTGGTCCCGGAACGTCGAGCGCGCCGACGACGGCGTCCTCCACATCGGCGGCGTCTCCGTCGAGAAGCTCGCCGCCGAGTTCGGCACGCCCGCGTACGTCTTCGACGAGGACGACTTCCGCGCCCGCTGCCGCGCCTGGACCGAGGCCTTCGACGGCGCCGACGTCTTCTACGCCTCCAAGGCGTTCTGCTCCAAGGCCGTGCTCCGCGCCGCCGCCGAGGAGGGCCTGTTCGTCGACGTGTGCACCGCCGGCGAACTCGCCGTCGCCCTCGCGGCCGGCCTCGACCCGGCCCGCCTCGGCCTGCACGGCAACAACAAGTCCGCGGCCGAGCTGCACCAGGCGGTGGCGATCGGCGTCGGCCGCATCGTCGCCGACTCGTTCCAGGAGATCGAGCGCCTCGAGGCGATCGCGAAGGAGCTCGGGAAGCGCCCGAACGTCATGATCCGCGTGAACGTGGGCGTCGAGGCGCACACGCACGAGTTCATCGCGACCGCGCACGAGGACCAGAAGTTCGGCTTCGCGCTGGCCGACGGCGTCGCCTACGAGGCCGCGCGCCGCGTCATCGCCGCCGAGCACCTGCACCTCCTCGGCCTGCACTCGCACATCGGCTCGCAGATCTTCGACACCGCCGCGTTCGAGGTCTCGGCCGCGCGCGTGGCCCGCCTCCAGGCGAAGCTCCAGGCCGACTTCGGCGTCACCCTCGACGAGCTCGACCTCGGCGGCGGCTTCGGCATGGCCTACACGACCCAGGACGACCCGCTGGCGCCCGCCGACATCGCCGCGAGCCTGCGAAAGATCGTCGACGACGAGTGCGCGGCCGCCGGGATCGCGGTCCCGCGCCTGTCGATCGAGCCCGGCCGGACCCTCATCGGCCCGTCGATGTTCACGCTGTACGAGGTCGGCACGGTCAAGCCCGTCACCCTCTCGGCGGGCGCCTCGCGCCTGTACGTCTCCGTCGACGGCGGCATCAGCGACAACATCCGGACCGCGCTGTACGACGCCACCTACTCGGCGACGCTCGCCTCGCGCTCGTCGGCCGCCACGCCCGCGCTCGCCCGCGTTGTGGGAAAGCATTGCGAATCCGGCGACATTGTTGTTAAAGATGAATTCCTCCCGGCGGACGTCACGCCGGGGGACCTGCTCGCGGTCCCGGGGACCGGCGCCTACTGCCGCTCCATGGGCTCGAACTACAACCACGTGCCGCGCCCGCCGGTCGTGGCCGTCCGCGACGGCCAGGCCCGAGTGATCCTGGCCCGCGAGACCGTCGACGACCTGCTGCGACTCGACGTCGGCTAGCCCGGGCGCGATGCGCGCGCCACACCACGGAAAGAGGACACCAGCGATGAGACTCGCGCTACTCGGATGCGGCACCGTCGGCAGTGAAGTCGTGCGCCTCATGCGAACGCGCGGGGAGGAGCTGGCCGCCCGCGTGGGCGAGCCGGTCGAGATCGTCGGCATCGCCGTGCGCCGCCTCGACCGGGACCGCTCGCACCTGCCGGTGGACCCGAGCCTGTTCACCAACGACGCGCTCAGCCTCGTCAAGCGCGAGGACGTGGACATCGTCGTGGAGGTCGCCGGCGGCATCGAGCCGGCCCGCACCTGGATCACCACCGCCCTCGGCGAGGGCAAGTCGGTCGTGACCGCGAACAAGGCCCTGCTCGCCGAGGACGGCCCGGCCCTGTCCGCCGCCGCGAAGGCCGGCGGCGCGGACCTGTACTACGAGGCCGCCGCCGCGGCCGCGATCCCGCTCATGCGCCCGCTGCGCGAGTCGCTCCACGGCGACACGATCAACCGCGTCCTCGGCATCGTCAACGGCACCACGAACTACATCCTCAGCCAGATGTCGCAGACGGGCGCCTCGTTCGAGGAGGCCCTCGGCGAGGCCACCGAGCTCGGGTACGCCGAGGCCGACCCGACCGCCGACGTCGACAACTACGACGCCGCCGCGAAGGCCGCGCTCATCGCCTCGCTCGCGTTCCACACGCACATCGACCTCGGCGAGGTCTACCGCGAGGGCATCCGCGGCGTCTCCGCCGCCGACATCGCCTCCGCCGCGGCCGAGGGCCGCGTCGTCAAGCCGCTGTGCATCGCCACCCGGGAGGCCGACGGCGTGTCCGTGCGCGTCCACCCGGCGATGATCCCGGCGACCCACCCGCTCGCGAACGTCAACGGCGCCTACAACGCCGTGTTCGTCGAGGCCGAGTCCGCCGGCCGCCTCATGTTCTACGGAGCGGGAGCGGGCGGCACCGAGACCGCGTCCGCGGTGCTCGGCGATATCGTGGCCGTGGCGCGCAACAAGCGCGGCGGGATCACCGCGTTCCCGCCCGAGGCCGCCTACCAGGACCTGCCGGTGAAACCCATCGGCGAGGCCCGCACCCGCTACCACGTCAGCCTCGACGTCGTGGACGAGCCCGGCGTGCTCGCCCGTGTGGCGGCCACCTTCGCCCACCACGGCGTCAGCATCGCCACCGTCCACCAGTCCGGCCGCGGCGACGACGCCCAGCTGGTGGTGGTCACCCACACGGCCGCCGACAAGCAGTTGTCGGACACCGTTGACGAACTGTCGCAGCTGACGTCGGTGCACCAGGTCACCAGCGTCATGCGCGTCGAAGGAGAATAAGGACGCGATGTCCGCTGCTGCTATGCGCCCGGGGTGGCGCGGCCTGATCGAGGAGTTCCGGGACCGCCTCCCCGTCTCCGCCGCCACCCCCGTGGTGACCCTCCAGGAGGGCGGCACCCCGCTCCTCCCGGCCCCCGTCCTGTCGGCCCGGACCGGCTGCGACGTCTACCTCAAGATCGAGGGCCTGAACCCGACCGGCTCCTTCAAGGACCGCGGCATGACGCTCGCGGTCTCGAAGGCCGTCGAGGACGGCTCGAAGGCCGTCATCTGCGCCTCGACCGGCAACACGTCCGCGTCGGCCGCCGCCTACGCCGCGCGCGCCGGGATCACCTGCGCGGTGCTCATCCCGGCCGGGAAGATCGCCCTCGGCAAGCTCGCCCAGGCGCTCGTCCACGGCGCCAAGGTCCTCCAGGTCGACGGCAACTTCGACGACTGCCTCTCCATCGCCGACAAGCTCGCGATCGAGTACCCGGTCACGCTCGTCAACCACCTGAACTACAACCGCATCCTCGGGCAGAAGACCGCCGCGTACGAGGTCGTGCAGGTCCTCGGCGACGCCCCGGACCTCCACTGCCTCCCGGTCGGCAACGCCGGCAACATCACCGCGTACTGGCTGGGCTACAACGAGGACCACGCCGCCGGCGCGGCCACGAAGCTGCCGACGATGCTCGGCGTCCAGGCCGCCGGCTCGGCCCCGATCGTCGAGGGCCGCGTCGTGGAGCACCCGCAGACCATCGCCACCGCGATCCGCATCGGCAACCCCGCGTCCTGGACCAAGGCCCTCGACGTGAAGAAGGAGTCCGGCGGCGACATCATCGCGGCCACCGACCGCGAGATCCACGCCGCGTACATGCTCCTGGCCCGCTCCGAAGGCGTCTTCGTCGAACTCGCCTCCGCCGCCTCCGTGGCCGGCCTCCTCAAGCAGGCCGAAGCCGGCCTCGTCGAGAAGGGGCAGACCGTCGTCTGCACCGTCACCGGCAACGGGCTCAAGGACCCCGACTGGGCCGTCTCGACCGCGCCGCAGCCGCAGACCGTCCCGGTCGACGTGCTCAAGACCGCGACCGCGCTGGGGCTGTGATGGGCGGCGAAGCGGCCACCGGCCCGGGTCGCGGCGGACGACGGGCGGACCGGTAGTGGGCGCCGTCTCGACCGGGCCGCGGGCGACCGTCCGCGTCCCGGCCACCTCCGCGAACCTCGGGCCCGGCTTCGACTCGCTCGGGCTCGCGCTCGACCTGTGGGACGAGGTCACCGCCGAGGCCACCAGCGGCACCGCGATCACCGTCGAGGTCGAAGGCGAGGGCGCCGGCACCGTGCCCGGCGACGAGCGCCACCTCGTCGCCTCCGCGATGCTCCGCACGTTCGCCTCGCTCGACCTCGCCACTCCCGGCCTGAAGCTCAAGTGCCGCAACAGGATTCCGCACGCGCGCGGCCTCGGCTCCTCGTCCGCGGCGATCGTGGCCGGCATCATGCTCGCCGACGCGCTCGCCGGCGCGGGCCTCACTCCCGGCCAGAAGCTCAAGCTCGCCGACGAGATCGAAGGCCACCCCGACAACGTCGCGCCGTGCCTCTTGGGCGGCTTCACCATCGCGTACTCCACTGAGGACGGCGCGAAGGCGGTCGCGCTCGACCCGTCGCCGCGCATCCGCCCGTGGGTCTACATCCCGCAGACGAAGGGCCTGACCTCGGTCGCGCGCGCCGCGCTCCCGGAGAAGGTCGCGTACGCCGACGCGGTCTTCAACCTGTCGCGCGCGGCGCTGCTCGTCGCGGCCGTCTCGCACCAGCCCTCGCGGCTGTTCGAGGCCACCGACGACCGCCTCCACCAGCGCTTCCGCGCCTCGGGAATGCCCGAGAGCACGCGGTTGTTGCAGGCATTGCGCACCTCCGGGACCGCCGCGGCGATCTCGGGAGCGGGGCCGACCGTGCTCGCACTGGCGGTCGACGACGCCGACGTCCCCGAAGCCCCCGCGGGCTTCGAACGGCGGCGCCTCGACTGCGCTTCGGGAGCGGCACTCGTCGCGTCCGAAGGCGCGGCGCAGGTCGCAACCGCTGCGAACGAGTGATCCTCGGGTCCGTTGTTGGGAATGGCAAGAGTGCGCTACTATTCCAGTTAGACGACCACCCGGTGTCGTGACTGCTCGAAGCCTTGCTTATGCTTGTGGTCACAACAGCTGCGGCGCATCCAGCGCACGCCTGATCTCTTGTTTGGGTCATCACCCTCAACCATGGATTTGTGACTTTGCATAGCTCCAGCGTGGCATGGCACGGTTTCGACGAAGGAACAGTCGCTGTCCGCTTGGATCGCAATCAGCGGGGATCGGCGCCACGTGTCTCACCGTGCACGATCATTCAGCGCGAGCTCGCCGGTCACAAACCCTCGATCAGGACCGTCTGCCCAGCGGACAGCCCAGGGGTGTTGCACCCGGTGTCAACCGTCGTCTTCCATCCGCCGCGCCCGGCAGGGCCGAGGCGGTCGAAGCGATGGCGGGACGCAGACCAGAACATCGGCATTGCGGCTATTTGAAAGACGCGGAAACTCCTCGAATCCCATTCGAAGTTCCGCCAGGGAAGGAATCCATTGAGCGACACCACCGGCACGACGTCGGACCGGATGAGCGATGCGGCGTCTGCTTCGGAAGAAACTCCGGAGACCAAGAAGCGCCGCCGGGCAGGAACCGGTCTGGCCTCTCTGCTGATGCCCGAGCTCCAGCAGATGGCCCAATCGCTCGGTATCACGGGCGTCGGCCGGATGCGCAAGAGCGAGCTGATCGCCGCCATCCAGGAACGGCAGGATGCGGGCTCGCAGCCCGGCGGTGCCAGCGCAGAACAGGAGGCCCCGCCAGTGCCTGACTCCGAACACACACCGATCGCCGAGGGTCCGCAGGCCACTGTCGACTCCGCGCCGAGCGACAACGGCTCCGATGCCAAGGGCGGCAGCGCCGTCCGCCGGGCCACGCGCCCGGCCGGGCCGCCGCAGCCGCGCCGCCGGCAGGAGTCCCAGTCGACGTCCCAGGAGGTCGCCGAGACCGGAACCGCCGAGGTCCCCGCGTCCGTCGCCGTCATCGAGTCCGATGAGGACCGTCCGTCGCGCCGTCGCCGCGTCCGCGAAGGCGGCCGAGAGATCAGCCGCGACGGCGGCCGCGAGTCCCGCGACAACGGCCGCCGCGACGAGCAGGAAGCCCGCACCGAGTCCCGCGAGCGCCGCAGCGAGCGCGACGACTACGACGACGACCGCGGTCCCCGCGACGGGGACGGCGAGGGCCGCCGCCGCAAGCGCCGCGACCGCTCCGACCGCCGCCAGCGCGGAGGGCGCGACGAGTCCGAGCAGCGCGGCGGCCAGCCGCAGCAGAACGACGAGCTGCTCGTCCCGGTCGCCGGCATCCTCGACATCCTCGACAACTACGCGTTCATCCGCACCACCGGCTACCTGGCCGGGCCGGACGACGTCTACGTCTCGATGTCGCAGGTCCGCAAGTACCGGCTGCGCCGCGGCGACGCCATCACCGGCGCGGTGAAGCCCACCCGCACCGAGGAGCCCGGCGGGAACCAGAACAACGCCAAGCAGCGCCGCGAGAAGTACAACCCGCTCGTGCGCCTCGACACCGTCAACGGGATGAACCCCGAGGACGCGAAGAAGCGCGACGAGTTCTACAAGCTCACGCCGCTGTACCCGCAGGAGCGCCTGCGCCTGGAGACCGAGCCGAACCAGCTGACCACGCGCGTCATCGACCTCGTGGCCCCGATCGGCAAGGGCCAGCGCGCCCTCATCGTCTCCCCGCCCAAGGCCGGCAAGACGATGGTGCTCCAGGCGATCGCGAACGCGATCACCACGAACAACCCCGAGTGCCACCTCATGGTGGTCCTCGCGGACGAGCGGCCCGAAGAGGTCACCGACATGCAGCGCTCGGTGAAGGGCGAGGTCATCGCCTCGACCTTCGACCGGCCGCCGTCGGACCACACCACGGTCGCGGAGCTGGCGATCGAGCGCGCCAAGCGCCTCGTCGAGCTCGGCCACGACGTGGTCGTGCTGCTCGACTCGATCACCCGCCTGGGCCGCGCGTACAACAACTCGTCGCCCGCGTCGGGCCGCATCCTGTCCGGCGGCATCGACTCGACCGCGCTCTACCCGCCGAAGCGCTTCCTGGGCGCGGCGCGGAACATCGAGCACGGCGGTTCGCTGACGATCATCGGCACGGCGCTGGTCGAGACCGGCTCCATGGGCGACACGGTCATCTTCGAGGAGTTCAAGGGCACCGGCAACGCCGAGCTCAAGCTCGACCGCAAGATCGCCGAGAAGCGCACCTGGCCGGCGATCGACGTGCACCAGTCGAGCACCCGCAAGGACGAGCTCATGATGAGCCCCGAGGAGCAGGCGGTCATGCTCAAGCTCCGCCGGGTCCTGTCCTCGCTGGAGCCGCAGCAGGCCATCGAGCTGCTCATCGACCGGCTGAAGAAGACGCAGACGAACGCCGAGTTCCTGATGTCCATCGTCAAGAGCACGCCGAACGACTAGTCGTGTGAGTTCCTGAGGCCGACCTGGTTGAGAGCGGCCTCACGCCTTACCATTGAACGCTGGTGCGCAGGTCGCGCACCCTGACCAGTGCCCCTCCGGGGGCGAGACGCGGTACCGGTTCACGGCCCTCCGGCCGACCCGGCGACCGACATGAAAGGGAAGTCATGAAAGAGGGCATCCACCCTGAGTACGTCGTCACCGAGGTGACCTGCTCCTGCGGGAACAGCTTCACCACCCGGTCGACGGTGACCAGCGGCAAGATCCAGGCTGCGACCTGCAACAAGTGCCACCCGTTCTACACCGGCAAGCAGCGCATCCTCGACACCGGCGGTCGCGTGGCCAAGTTCAAGGCCCGCTACGCCAAGGCTGCCGAGAAGGCTCAGGCCGGCAAGTAGCTTTGCTGCGCGGCGCTCGTGTCCTCGACACGGGCGCCGCGTTTTTTCGTCCGTCAACCTGGTACGCAAGGCTCACTTTCTAAGGAACAGAGATGACTACCGCCGCCGACAACCGCCTGGCCTCGCTCCTCGCCGAGTACAAGGACCTCGAGGTCCAGATGGGCGACCCCGCCCTGCACGCCGACCCGGCCCAGGCCCGGCGGGTCGGCCGCCGCTACGCCGAGCTGTCCCCGATCGCCAAGACCGCCGAGGACATCGCGACCGCGAAGGACGACCTGGAGACCGCCGAGGAGCTCGCGAAGGAGGACCCGGACTTCGCCGAGGAGGCCGAGGGCCTGCGCAAGCGCATCCCCGAGCTGGAGGAGAAGCTCGCCGAGCTGCTCGTGCCGCGCGACCCCGACGACTCCAAGGACGTCATCATCGAGATCAAGGCCGGCGCGGGCGGCGAGGAGTCCGGCCTGTTCGCCGGGGACCTCATGCGCATGTACCTGCGCTACTTCGAGCGCCAGGGCTGGGCGGTCGAGACCCTGGAGATGGTCCCGACCGACCTCGGCGGCGTCAAGGACTCCTCGATCGCCGTGCGCACCAAGGGCAATCCCGAGGGCGGCAACGGCGTGTGGTCCCGCATGAAGTTCGAGGGCGGCGTCCACCGGGTGCAGCGCGTGCCCGTCACCGAGTCCCAGGGCCGCGTGCACACCTCCGCGGCCGCGGTCGTGGTCATGCCCGAGGCCGAAGAGGTCGACTTCGAGCTGAACATGAACGACGTCCGCGTCGACGTGTACCGCTCCTCCGGCCCCGGCGGCCAGTCGGTCAACACCACCGACTCCGCGGTGCGCCTCACCCACGTGCCCACCGGCGTGGTCGTGACCTCGCAGAACGAGAAGAGCCAGCTCCAGAACAAGGAGGCGGCCATCAAGGTCCTGCGCGCCCGCCTGCTCGCCAAGCAGCAGGAGGAGGCCGCCGCCGCGGCCGGCGCCGCGCGGCTCCTCCAGGTCCGCACCGCCGACCGGTCCGAGCGCATCCGCACCTACAACTTCCCGCAGAACCGGCTCACCGACCACCGCATCGGCTTCACCGCGTACAACCTCGACCAGGTCATGGACGGCTCCCTCGACGAGGTCCTCGACGCCCTCGCCGCCGCCGACCGCGCCGACCGCATGGCGCGCGGCGCCGAATGACCTGGGCCGAAGCCGTCGCCGCGGCCGCCGAGCGGCTCGCGGCGGCCGGCGTCGCCTCCCCGCGGGTCGACGCCGAACTGCTCGCCGCCCACGTCTCCGGGCTCAAGCGCGCGCAGCTCCTCATCGCCGACGGCCCCGACGCGGGCCGCCTGGCACAGTTCGAGGCGCTCGTCGCGCGCCGCGCCACCCGCGAACCGCTCCAGCACCTCACCGGCTCCGCCGCGTTCCGCTACGGCGAACTCGCGGTCGGGCCCGGCGTGTTCGTGCCCCGGCCCGAGACCGAACTCCTCGTGGACTGGGCCCTGGAGCACCTGCCCAAGGGCGGCACCGTGATCGACGCCTGCTCCGGCTCCGGCGCGGTGGCCTACTCGATCGCGACCGAGCGGCCCGACGCCCGCGTGTGGGCCGTCGAGATCGACCCCGACGCCTTCGAATGGCTCGAGTCGAACCTCGAAGGCACCGGCGCCGTCCCCGTGCTCGCCGACGCCGTCGCCCCCGGCACGCTCGCCGAACTCGACGGGCAGGTCGACCTCGTCACCGCGAACCCGCCGTACGTGCCGTTCGAGATCGAAGTCGCCCCCGAGGTCGAATTCGACCCGTCCGGGGCCGTCTACGCCGCCGAGGCCGGGCTCGCGGTGATCCAGCCGCTCGCAGTGCGCGCCGCGCGCTGGCTCAGGCCCGGCGGCTGGTTCGGGTTCGAGCACGACGACACGCACGGCACCGTGGCCCCCGAGATCCTGCGGGTCAGCGGCTTCACCGATGCGGAGGACCACGACGACCTCGCCGGCCGGCCGAGGTTCGCGACGGGAAGGCTAGGCTTGCTGCCGTGAGGCTGTTCAATTGCAGGAAGATCAAGGACCGCGCCACCGGGATCAAGTCCGCCGCGCGCGCCGTCACCGGCGGCCGCCTGGTCGTCATCCCCACCGACACCGTGTACGGGATCGGCTGTGACGCGTTCAACCACGCCGCCGTGAAGGCGCTCCTCGCCGCCAAGGGCCGCGGCCGCGACATGGCGCCGCCGGTCCTCATCGGCTCCAAGCGGGCCCTCGACGGCATCGCCTCCGACGTCCCCGACTCCGCCAAGGAGCTCATCGAGGCGTTCTGGCCCGGCCCGCTCACCGTGGTCGTGCCCTACACCCCGACCCTGACCTGGGACCTCGGCGACACCGACGGCACCGTCGCGGTGCGCATGCCGCTGCACCCCCTCGCGCTCGAACTGCTCAAGGAGACCGGCCCCATGGCCGTGTCCTCCGCGAACAAGCACGGCCAGCCCCCGGCGGAGACCGCCACCGACGCGAAGGCCCAGCTCGGCTCGGACGTCTCCGTCTACCTGGAGGCCGGCCCCAGTGAGGACAACCTGCCGTCGACGATCGTCGACTGCGTCGCGCACCCGCCGCAGATCCTCCGCGAAGGCGCGCTCACGCTCGAGCAGATCCGCAAGATCGTCCCCGACACGCTCGACCGCGACGGCTACGGCCCCGGCCAGCGCCCCGAGGACCAGGAGGACGAGGCCGAGGACGGCGCGGAGACCGCCGCCGAGGCGCCCGCGGAGCAGTCCGAGGAGACGCAGGCGTGACCCCGCCCTTCTCGGTCCTCCACGTGTGCACCGGCAACATCTGCCGGTCGCCGATGTCCGAGCGCATCCTCGACGGGCTCACCGGCGACGACGTGTACAACCACGGCGCCGGCACCTCGTCGTGGCACGAGGGCGAGAACATGCAGCCGTTCTCCGCGAGCGAGCTCGAGGACCGCGGCTACGACGCCGCCGGCCACGGCGCGCGGCACCTGAGCCGCGCCCAGCTCGCGGCCTCCGACCTGGTCCTCGTCGCCACCACCGGGCACCTCGAGTTCATCGCGGAGTCCTACCCCGAGGCCGCCGGCAAGACGTTCCTGGTCCGCACCTTCGGCCGCATCGCCGCCGACGCCGCGGCCGAGCTCCCCGACGGCGACGTGCACACCCGCGGCAAGGCGCTCGTGGCGCTGGCCGAGCAGCGGCGCGGCGAGTACGAGGCGGCCGACCTGGCCGACCCGTGGGGGATGAGCCGCGCCGAGTACGCGCGGATCGCCGACCAGCTCGAGGCCGCGCTCAAGCCGGTCGCGGCCGCGCTCGAAGGGGACGCGTGAGGACCGCGCGCGGCTTCCTGAAGCCCTGCTTCGCCGTCGCGGGGATCGCGGCGGCCGTCGCCGCGGTCGCCGGGTGGCTCGCGGCCGGGGGCGTCGGCGCCTGGGCCGCTCCGGCCGGAGTGGCCTTGGCCGCCTTGGGGTTCGCGGGCTCGGTGCAGGCGGTCGCGGCCGTCGAGAGGATTGACCTTCGTCTCACTCTCCTTATGGCCTTGATCACATACGCGCTCAAGCTCGTCGTCGCGCTCATTGCACTGTGGACTGTGCGATCGACGGTTCCCGATGCCTTGCTCCCGTTCGCCTGGGGGATCGTCGGCGGGGCCGTCGTGTGGCTCGCGACCCAGGCTGTCTGGGCTTATAAGGCGAAGATTCCTTACATCGAGCTCGACCAGCGGTCTTGACGCCTCCTTGACGCCTTCCGCCCCGCGACACGCGGTGTTTCCAAGAGGTTGACAATTCCGCACCGATGGCGCTCATCTCAGCGAACCCGCTGGGCAGTTCCTGTGTAGTAGCTGTTAGAGTTCAATCCGACATGGCCGACATGGAACCCCCCGATCGCAAACCCCAGCCCAACGGCTCTGACATGGGCTGGCGCGCTCTGGGATATCTGCTGTCCGGGATCATCGTCTGGGGTGGTCTCGGATATCTCGTCGACCTGTGGCTCGAACTGCCCAAAGTCGGGCTCCTGGTAGGGATGCTGGTCGGTGCTGGAGCGGGGATGTACCTGCTCATCAAGCAGATGTCGCCGTAGATTTGACCGACACTGACTGAGAGGCGTGGCTCGCGTGACCGACTCAGCCATCGTGCTGGCCGAAGGGGAGTCCCACTTCCCGCCCGGTATCCACAGCTTTGACTTTGCCGACTGGTTCTCCGGGCTCACCGGCACCGCGCTCGCCCACATGTTCACCACCATCACCATGGCGGTCTGGGCGACCGTCGCGATCCTCATCGTCTTCTTCCTGTGGGCCTACCGCAAGCCCCAGATCGTCCCCACCAAGAAGCAGTGGCTCGCCGAATCGGCCTACGGCTTCATCCGGAACACCGTCGCCATCGACCTCATGGGCAAGAAGGACGGCGTGCGCTTCGCCCCGTACCTCGCGACGCTGTTCCTGTTCATCGTCCTCATGAACTTCTGGGCCATCGTGCCCGGCGTCCAGATCTCGCCGAACGCGCACATCGCGTTCCCGGCGATGCTGGCGGTCCTGTCCTGGATCATGTACGTCTGGGTCGGCATCAAGCAGCACGGCCTGGTGAAGTGGCTCAAGATCACCGTGGTGCCGCCGGGCGCCCCGGCCTTCGTCCTGCCGCTGCTGATCCCGATCGAGATCCTCCAGAACATCATCCTGCGGCCGGTCACCCTCGCCCTGCGGCTGTTCGCGAACATGTTCGCCGGCCACCTCATCCTGCTGGTCTTCATCCTCGGCGGGTTCGAGATGCTCAACTCGAGCAACTTCTTCATCCAGGGCCTGTCGGTCTTCTCGTTCGCCATGGGCATCGCGATGACGCTCTTCGAGCTCATCGTCATCCTGCTCCAGGCGTACGTGTTCACCCTGCTGACCGGCATGTACATCCAGGGGTCCCTCGCCGAGGAGCACTAGTCCTCGCCGGCTTCCACCCCCACCCACAGATTTCGCAATTGAACAACATCGTGCGCGTGACGGACACGCCACGCTGAAACCTAGGAGAAAACGCCATGGAAGGCTCTGTCAGCGTCATCGGTTACGGTCTCGCCGCGATCGGCCCCGGTATCGGTGTGGCTCTCATCTTCGCCGCGTGGATCACCGCGACCGCGCGTCAGCCCGAGTCGGCCGGCATCACCCGTCCGATGCTGTTCATGGGCTTCGCCCTCGTCGAGGTTCTGGCCCTGTTCGGCCTGGTCCTCGCGTTCATCAACTAGCCACCACACACGGAGCGAACATGATTCTCGCCGCCGAAGAAGGAGGCACCGGCATCCTCTTCCCGATCTGGCAGGAGATGCTGATCGGGGCCATCGCCTTCGGTCTGCTCTGCTTCGTGCTCATCAAGTTCGTCTTCCCCCGCATGGAGAAGACGTTCGAAGCACGGGTCGACGCGATCGAGGGCGGCATCGAGCGCGCCGAGCGCGCTCAGGAAGAGGCCAACCAGACGCTCGAGGAGTACCGCCGGAAGCTCGCCACCGCGCAGGAGGAGGCCGCGGCGATCCGCGACGAGGCCCGCGCGACCGCCGAGGCCAGCAAGGAGGAGATCCTCGTCTCCGCCCGCGAAGAGGCCAACCGCATCATCGCGGCCGGTCACGCCCAGGCCGAGGCCTCGCGCCAGCAGCTCATCCGCGAGCTGCGCAGCGAGGTCGGCCACCTGGCGGTCGACCTGGCCGGGAAGATCATCGGCCAGCGCCTCGCCGGCGACGCCGACACGACCGCGACCGTCGACCGGTTCCTGGCCGAGATCGTGGACGAGACGGCTGAGACGAGCGGAGCACGCTGATGTCGACGACTGGACGCGAAAGCATCGAGGCCGGCCGGGCCGTGCTGGAGGCACTGGACGCCTCCGCCGAGCAGTTCACCGAGTGCGGCGATCAGCTGCTGCAGGTAACGAGGTTCCTCGTCGACCAGCCTCGGCTGCGTCGCGCCCTGTCCGACCCCGCCCGCAAGGCGGACGACCGGGAGGGCCTGATCCGTCAGCTCCTCGCCGGTCAAGTCGGCGACACCGCCGCTGACGTGGTGGCCGCGCTGGTGCGCGGCCGCTGGGGCACCCCGTCCGAACTCATGGACGGCACCGAGCAGCTCGCCGTCGAGGCGCTGCTGCTCGCCGCCGCCAAGGACGGCAGCCTGGCGAACGTCGAAGACGAGCTGTTCCGCTTCGGGCGGCTCGTCGACGGCGACGCCGAGCTGGCCTCGGTCCTCGGCGCCTCCGGCACCGACCCCAAGGGCCGCGCCTCGCTGACCGAGCAGTTGCTCGCCGGCAAGGCCGAACCCGTGACGGTGAAGCTCGCGACCGCCGCATGCTTCGGCATCGGCGGGCGCAGCTTCCACGCCTCACTGGCCCACCTGGTCGAGGTCGCCGCGGCGGCCCGCGACGAGTCCGTGGCCTACGTGACCGTGGCCCAGCCGCTCGACGAGAACGGCGAGCGCCAGCTCGGCGCCAAGCTCTCGCTCGTGTACGGCCGCCCGGTGGCGCTCAAGGTCACCGTCGACCCCGCGATCGTCGGGGGCATCCGGGTGCAAGTCGGCTCGGACCTGTGGGACGGCACCGTCTCGCGTCGCCTCGACGAAGCCCGCCAAGCCTTGGCCGGACGCTGATCCAGCCGGTAGAAACAGAAAGGGAAACGTTCAGATGGCTGAATTGACCATCTCCTCTGACGAGATCCGCAGCGCGCTCGACGCCTACGTCTCGTCGTACCGGCCGGAGATCACCCGCGAAGAGGTCGGTACCGTCATGAGCGCCGGCGACGGCATCGCGATCGTCGAGGGCCTGCCCTCCGTCATGGCCAACGAGCTCCTGGAGTTCGAGGGCGGCGTGATGGGCCTGGCCCTGAACCTCGACGTGCGCGAGATCGGCGTCGTCCTCCTCGGCGACCCGACCAAGGTCGGCGAGGGCCAGCCCGTCAAGCGGACCGGCAAGGTCCTCTCGGTGCCGGTCGGCGACAAGTTCCTCGGCCGCGTCGTCGACGCGCTGGGCAACCCGATCGACGACCTCGGCGAGATCGAGGCCGAGACCGAGCGGGAGCTCGAGGCCCAGGCCCCGAACGTCATCAACCGCCAGTCGGTGTTCGAGCCGGTCGAGACCGGCATCAAGGCCATCGACTCGATGACCCCCATCGGCCGCGGCCAGCGCCAGCTGATCATCGGCGACCGCAAGACCGGCAAGACGCAGGTCGCGATCGACACGATCATCAACCAGCGCGCCAACTGGGAGTCCGGCGACCCGAACAAGCAGCTGCGCTGCATCTACGTCGCGGTCGGCCAGAAGGGCTCCACCGTCGCGGGCATCAAGGGCATGCTCGAAGAGCACGGCGCGATGGAGTACACCACCATCGTCGCGGCGAACGCCGACGAGCCGGCGGGCCTGAAGTACCTGGCCCCCTACACCGGTTCGGCCATCGGCCAGCACTGGATGTACGGCGGCAAGCACGTCCTCATCGTCTTCGACGACCTGTCGAAGCAGGCCGAGGCCTACCGCACCGTGTCGCTGCTGCTGCGCCGTCCCCCGGGCCGCGAGGCCTTCCCCGGTGACGTCTTCTACCTGCACTCCCGCCTGCTGGAGCGCTGCGCGAAGCTGTCGGACGAGCTGGGCGGCGGTTCGCTGACCGGCCTGCCGATCATCGAGACCAAGGCCGGCGACATCTCGCAGTTCATCCCGACCAACGTCATCTCGATCACCGACGGCCAGGTCTTCCTCGAAGAGGGCCTGTTCAACTCCGGTGTGCGCCCGGCCATCAACGTCGGCACCTCGGTCTCCCGAGTCGGCGGCGCGGCCCAGACCAAGGGCATGCGCTCCGTCGCCGGCTCGCTGCGTCTGGACCTGGCCCAGTACCGCGACCTGGAGGCCTTCGCGGCCTTCGCGTCGGACCTGGACGCCGCGTCGAAGGCCCAGCTGGACCGCGGTCTGCGCCTGGTCGAGCTCCTCAAGCAGGGCGTGGCCGAGCCGTTCCCGATGGGCGAGGAGACCATCTCGATCTGGATGGGCACCTCCGGCGAGCTCGACGACATCCCCGTCGGCGAGGTCCGCCGCTTCGAGCACGAGTTCCTCACCTACATGCGCGCCAACCACAAGGACGTCGTCGCGCAGCTGACGGTGGGCAAGGACAAGGTCGCCGGCGACGTCGAGGACACCCTCAAGCGCGCCGTCGCCAAGTTCAAGCAGATGTTCAAGGCCACCGCCGACGACCTTCACGTGACCGACGCCGCCGAGGACGCCCTGGAGGGCGACGTCGACGTCGAGACCGTCAAGCGCGTCAAGAAGGGTTAGCCATGTCAGCGCAGCTTCGTACTTTGCGCAAGCGGCTGAAGTCGACCCAGTCCATCAAGAAGATCACCAAGGCGCAGGAGCTGGTCGCGACCAGCCGCATCGCCAAGGCGCAGGACCGGGTGGCGGCTTCGCTGCCGTACGCCCGGGCCATGACCGGCGTGATGACGTCCCTGGCGTCGAACGCGTCGATCAACCACCCGCTGCTCCAGCCGCGTGCGGCGGTGCGCCGGGCGGGCGTCCTGGTGGTCACGGCCGACAAGGGGATGTGCGGCGCGTACAACGCGAACGTCATCCGCACGGCCGAGCAGCTGGTCTCCCGGCTCGCCGAGGAGGGCAAGGTCCCGGTCCTGTACGTCGCCGGCCGCAAGGGCGTCGACTACTACCGGTTCCGCTCCCGGCAGATCCAGCAGTCGTGGACCGGGTTCTCCCAGCTGCCGAAGGTCTCGGACGCGCAGGAGATCACCCGGACGCTGCTCGCGGCGTTCATGTCCGGCGCCGACGACGACGGTGACGACGCCGGAGCGGACGGTATCCTTGGGGTCGACGAGCTGCACATCGTCCACACCAAGTTCGTCTCGCTGCTGACGCAGACCCCTGAACCGCGGCAATTGGCTCCCCTCGAGGTCGAGGAGGTCGAGGAGTCCGAGCTCGAAGAGCACGTGCTCCTTCCCGACTACGAGTTCGAGCCGAACCCGGAGGCGCTGCTCGACGCGCTGCTGCCGAAGTACTTGACGACTCGCATCTACGCGGCGCTGATCGACGCCGCGGCCAGCGAGCTGGCGTCGAAGCGTCGGGCCATGAAGGCGGCCTCGGACAATGCCGATGAATTGATCAAGACCCTGCGGCGGAGCGCGAACGCGGCGCGGCAGGCGGCGATCACGCAGGAGATCAGCGAAATCGTGGGTGGGGCCAGTGCCCTTTCCGCCGCAGGAAGAGAGTAACGATGACTGACACTCAAGGAGTGGGGCGCGTCGTACGGGTCATCGGGCCGGTCGTCGACGTCGAGTTCCCGCGCAACGCCATCCCGGCGATCTTCAACGCGCTGCACGTTGACGTGACCTACGGCGGCGACACCAAGACGCTGACCCTGGAGGTCGCGCAGCACCTGGGCGACAACCAGGTCCGCGGCATCTGCATGGCGCCGACCGACGGCCTCGTCCGCGGCGCCGAGGTGCGCGACACGGGCTCCCAGATCAAGGTCCCGGTCGGCGACGGCATCAAGGGCAAGGTCTTCAACGTGCTCGGCGAGTGCCTCAACCTCGCCGAGGGCGAAGAGGTCCAGGCCGACGACCACTGGGAGATCCACCGCCACGCCCCGGCGTTCGCGCAGCTGGAGCCGAAGACCGAGATGCTGGAGACCGGCATCAAGGCCATCGACCTCCTCGCGCCGTACGTCAAGGGCGGCAAGATCGGCCTGTTCGGCGGCGCCGGCGTGGGCAAGACGGTGCTCATCCAGGAGATGATCATCCGCGTCGCCCAGAACTTCGGCGGTTCGTCGGTGTTCGCCGGTGTCGGCGAGCGCACCCGTGAGGGCAACGACCTCATCGCCGAGATGGCCGAGGCCGGCGTCCTCGAGAAGACCTCGCTGGTCTACGGCCAGATGGACGAGCCGCCGGGCGTGCGCCTCCGCGTCGCCCTGTCGGCCCTGACCATGGCCGAGTACTTCCGCGACGTCAAGAACCAGGAGGTGCTGCTCTTCATCGACAACATCTTCCGGTTCACGCAGGCCGGTTCGGAGACCTCCGCGCTGCTGGGCCGCATGCCCTCGGCCGTGGGCTACCAGCCGACCCTCGCCGACGAGATGGGTGAGCTCCAGGAGCGCATCACCTCGCTGCGCGGCAAGGCCATCACCTCGATGCAGGCCGTGTACGTCCCCGCGGACGACTACACCGACCCGGCGCCGTTCACCGCGTTCACCCACCTGGACGCGACGACGAACCTCGAGCGGAAGATCTCCGACAAGGGCATCTACCCCGCGATCGACCCGCTGGCCTCGAACTCCCGCATCCTGGAGCCCGAGGTCGTCGGCGCCGAGCACTACGCGGTCGCGTCGACGGTGAAGCAGATCCTCCAGAAGTACAACGAACTTCAGGACATCATCGCGATCCTCGGCATGGACGAGCTGTCCGAAGAGGACAAGCTCGTCGTGGGCCGCGCCCGCCGCATCGAGCGCTTCCTGTCGCAGAACACGTTCGCGGCGAAGCAGTTCACCGGCGTCGAGGGCTCGTTCGTCCCCGTCAAGGAGACCGTCGAGGCGTTCAAGAAGATCTCCGAGGGCGAGTACGACCACTTCCCCGAGCAGGCGTTCTTCATGTGCGGTGGCCTCGAGGACCTGCACCGGAACGAAGAGGAGCTCCGCAAGAAGGGCTAGCCCTAGCTTGCAGCGCTTGACGAGGGCGGCCCCGGAACCGCGAGGTTCCGGGGCCGCCCTTCCGTCTTCGGCACACGAGAGAACCTTGCGGATGCCGTCAATGTTTTATAACGAAGTCGGCGTGTCGCTGGTCTCACTGCCGCACGTTGTGCGATTATCGCAACATGAAGCTTGAGAAGGAGTGGAAGGCCGTCGGTGAGCGGGTCAGGCGCGCCCGCGTCGCCGAAGGCTTGTCGCAGCTCGAACTCGCCCAACGTATAGGTGTGGACGACCGAACCGTGATCTCGAAGATCGAGCTTGGCGATCGCCGAATCGACGGCATCGAGCTGGTGCAGTTGGCTCAGGTGCTGCGGGTTCCTCTCGACCAGTTCATATTCGACCCTCCTCCTGTCATATCGCGTCGCAGTGGTCTGGTCGCCGAAGAGACCACGGAAGCTGAACGTTCCATGTTCAGAGTGCAGACCGCATTGGTTGCTTGGCTGAGGGATGTGGAGCAGCTGGTCGACACCGGCCTTCTCGATATCCCCGAGCTGATCCCGTATAAGGGACCGAAAGGCACGCCCTCGGAAGCCAGAGCCGCCGCGCGTCACTTGCGCCATATCCTTAGGATCGGTGAGAATCCGACTGGCAGCCTGATGACCGTGTCGGAGCGTATCGGCGTCCTTCTCGCTGTCGTGGAGCTTGAAGGCGACGGTGCCAGCGTCGTCAACGGTGACTACGCCGTTGCGGTCGTGAACTTGAAACAGGATTTCGGTCGCCGCCGATCGACGGCCGCGCACGAGCTCGGGCATGTCTTTCTGGGTGACGAGTACTCGAGCGAGATCGCGGTGCATGCTTCCCGAGACCAGCGTGAAGCGGTCATTGATGCTTTCGCTTCGGAATTTCTGCTGCCTTCTGCGGTCCTCCGGCCGCACCACGGCAGATTGACGCGGTCGACGCTCATTAGCATCGCCGCGCGTTATCAGGTGTCGTGGAGCTTGGCCATCAGGCAGGCCGAGTTGGCCGGATGCGTTGAAGAATCGGTGGCGCGCGAATGGGGCGCAAAGCGGCCAACGCGTGCCGAGTTCCTCGACTCTCTTGGATGGGCGCCGCAACCGGACCTTGAACGTATGCGGATTACGCCACTGTTGGCGCATGCGGTGATGGCTGCGTACGAAGCTCGGCTCATTACCGCGGACCGTGCGGTCGAAATCATGAGGGGACAGATCGACGGGCCCGAGGACCTGCCACAGGTCGAGGTGCCTCGGGAGATGATGTGGTAGCGCCGAATGAGGAGGCGTTGGTCTTCGATACCACCTGTCTTTCAGCATTCGCCCTCGCAGATCGCATTGACGTTCTGGGGAATCTGCTCGTGGGACGCCGCTGTTTGACCACCACCGTCGTATTGAATGAGCTTCAGCGCGGCGTGCCTGATCGCCCTGAGCTGCTGGCGGTCGGTGAGCAGGAGTGGCTTATCGCCGAAGCGATCGACGGTTTCGAGCGAGTTATCGAATTCGTCAGGTGGGCGAAGCGCATGGGCGGCAATCCTGATCGAAACCACGGTGAAGCGAGTGTCATGGTCATCGCAGAGGAACTCGGCGCTACCGCGATCATCGACGACAGGGCGGCCAAGCAGGTCGCGGCTGAACACTATCCGCGTGTCCACGGGACTCTCTGGCTTCTCAGCGAGCTTCAGTACAGCGGCAAGATGACTGAGGCTGAAGCGTGTGCCATGGTCGATATGCTTGTGGGAACAGGCATGCGACTTCCATGCAGCGGCAGTGGCTTTCCGGCGTTTGCCAAACAACTTCGGCTCGGAGACCGGTCACGGAAGTGATGTCGACGCTGTCGTCAGATGCCCCGGCCGCGGCGGTGGAGGGCCGCCATCACCGCGGGCACGCCGACGATGCCGGCCGCGGCGGCGGCCGCGACGGCCGCGCGCGGCTCGCCCGGGTTCGCCTTCGTGGCCCGCAGCGCCCACCGCAGGGCCTCCTTGCGGTCGCCGATCGCCGCGTGCCAGCACGCGATCTGCCCGTAGACGCGCGCGGCGCCCTCGGGGCTGCCGTGGATCTCCGGGTGGCGGTCGAGGATCCACCGCAGCGAGGAGATCTTAGTGTCCCAGCGGGTCTCGAAATGCGACCCGGCCCAGTTCACCAGCGCGTACGGGACGTCGACGTGCGCGATCGGCCGGCGCCGGGAGGCCCGCAGGAGCATGTCCCAGTCCTCGTTCTGGCTGCCGGGCGCGTCCTCCGCGACGAGCCCGAGCCCGCCCAGGAGCGCCGAGCGCCGGAACAGGAACGTCGAGGAGTGGAGCATCATCATCCGCGACCTGAGCAGGTCGACGTGGCGGACCGTCGACCTCTGCGCCAGCCGCGCGTTCCGCCGCCCGCGGTAGTCGACCTCGATCGCGGTGGTGCACAGCTCGGCCTCGGTGCCCAGGGCCGCGACCTGCGCGGTGAGCTTCCCCGGGAGCCACTCGTCGTCGTCGTCCAGGAACGCGACCAGATCGGTCTCCAGCGCCGTGATCCCGGTGTTGCGGGCCCCGGCCAGGCCGGGCGTGCGCTCGTTCCTGACGACGCGCACCGGCCGCTTCGACGCCTCGCCGGAGCCGCCGTTGAGCTCCTCCTCGAGGCCCGGGGCCGGCTTGGCCCGGTCGAAGACCACGATGACCTCGAGCTCGCCGGGGTAGAACTGCGTCAGCACCGACCGGAGGGCGGCGCGCATCTGCTGGGGGCGGTCGTGCGTCGGGATCACGACCCCGACGGAGGGCCAGTCAGTCACGGGCGCTCACCTCTTCACGCGCTGGCTCTTCCAAGGGTGCCTCGTCCTCGGCGAGGTAACCGTAGCGTCCCAGGAGCGGGCGCGTGAGCGTCGAGACCATCCGGCGGGTGCCGTCGGGGAGGTCCTCGGTCCACGCCTCGTCCGGGAAGATCGGGATGCGCCCCACGGTGAACCGCATCGGGTTCCCGGCCGCCGAGTGGCTCGGGCCGAGGTCGGCCCAGCCCTCGCCGATGTAGTTCAGGTCCGACTCGACCAGGTCGAGCCCGCAGAACCGGGCCAGGGACGCGATGACGCGCCGCGGGCGCTGGATGATCCGCTCGTACCGGACCCGCCGCACCGGGACCCCGCGGCGAGCCAGGAGGCTGAACGCGGCGTTCTGCGCGTTCCACAGCATCGCGGCCTTCGCGGGGGAGTAGCGCGTCATCTGGTCGCCCGTGGGCGACTCGGGGCGGCGCACCTGCTTCGTCCACGAGTACGCGACGCCGCGCGAGTCGCGCACGACGTGCATGACCCGCAGGTCGATCCGGGGGGACCAGCGCAGGCAGTACGCGAGCGACGCGTGCTTCGAGGAGTCGACGACGACCTGCGCGCGCGTGTCCTTCGCGGCCGCCAGGTAGATGTTCTCGAAGTACTCGACGTACTCGGTGACGAGCTCGTGCTGCGCGGGCGCGAGCTTCCTCGCGGCGAGCGCCGGGATGTGCCGGGTGCGGTCCACGGTGGCCTTCAGGGCGTTCAGCCGCTCGACGTCCACGTTGTCCCAGGACCCGAACGCGCGCTCGCCGATCCGCTGCCAGAACTCGCAGTGCGAGAACGTGGCCCCGCACGCGCACATCTCGTTGCCGACCAGGTCCCGTTCCCACAGGTGGGTGATCTCGCCGAGCGGGACGACCCCGGGCAGCTGCCCCAGCAGGCGCTCCAGGAGCGTGGTGCCGGACCGGCCCAGGCCCCCGATGAAGACCACCTTGACGCGGTTCTCGGACTGCTCGGACTGCTCGGCCGTTCTCCAGCTCACTGAACCCTCGCTCACCCTCGTATTGCCCTGTCGCCCCTATAACGATCCGGGGTGGGGTCGGGGACACGCCCTGCGGCGAAAAATCCCGGAAAACCGCCCCGCGGCCTCTAGCGTCTGATGTCATGGAGCGCTTGGGCCCTGCGCGCGCCGACGGCGTGCCCGCCCCCACTTCCCCGCGAATCCGCCTGGGCGGCATCGGCATCGACCCCGTCACCGGGGCCGAGGCGGTCGCGCGCGTCCTCGCCGCGATCGAAGCGGGACGCGGCGGCCGGATCACCACCCCGAACGTCGACATCCTCGCGGCCGCGCGCCGCAGCGCCGACCTGCGCGCGCTCGTCGACGGCGCCGAGCTCGCGACCGCCGACGGCGCGCCGCTCGTGTGGGCCTCCCGGCTCGCCGGCACGCCGCTGCCCGAACGCGTCGCCGGGTCCGACCTGGTGTGGAGCCTCGCGGCCGCCGCCTCCGAACGGGGACTGCGCCTCGCGCTCCTCGGCGGCACCCCCGACCTCGCCGCGCGCCCGACCGAGCGCGCCGCCGAGGTCCTCGAAACCCGCCACCCGGGCCTGAAGGTCGTCGGCGCGTGGTGCCCGCCGATGGGCTTCGACCGCGACGCGTCCCAGTGGGACGCGCTCGCCGACCGCGTCCGGGCCGCCGCCCCCGACCTCGTCTACGTCGGCCTCGGCTTCCCCAAGCAGGAGCGCGTCGCCGAGCGGCTGCGCGAGGCCGCCCCGCGGGCCTGGTTCCTCGGCTGCGGCGCGAGCATCGACTTCATCGCCGGCTACCGCCGCCGCGCCCCGAAGTGGATGCAGCGCACCGGCACCGAATGGCTGTTCCGGATGTGCTCCGAACCGCGGCGCCTCGCGCGCCGCTACCTCCGCGACGACCTCCCCGAGGCGGTCCGGCTCCTCGCCGAGGCCGCCGGGAAGCGCCGCGGCGAACGCTGAGCGGGCCCCAGTGCGCCGCACGGCGCCCCGCCGGCGGTCCCGGGTGCGCGTCTAGCGCCTGCGGGCGATGTAGACGACGTCCGTGGCCCACTTCGCCATCGGCGAGCACAGCGCCGAGTCCGCGGCCTTCGCGCCCCAGATCCACGGCCGCCGGTAGCAGCCCTGCGTGAACATCGTGAAGCCCTGCATGCCGACCAGCTCGAAGCCGTGCCGGTCGAACAGGTCCGTCATCTCCTCGTGCGACAGCTCCTGGAACCACGTGCTCGCGTCCAGGCGCCCGAACGTCTTGCGCAGGTGCCGCAGCGACGACGCGTTCCCGTGGTTCTCCACCAGCAGCAGCCCCGACTCCGCGTCCGGCAGCGCCATCGACGCGAAGTCCATCAGCTGGTCCCGCAGGTGCACGTCCACATTGAGCACGAACCGGAACGCGGTCACCAGGCGCGGCCGCGTCTCGTCCGGCTCCGGCACCGCCAGGCCCGGCGCCACCAGGTGCGCGTGCCCCGGCGTGCCCAGCTCGCGGCCCTTCCGCAGCATCGCCTCCGAGGTGTCGTAGCCGTGCGACACCGACACCAGGCCCGCCAGCATCCGCGCGACCCGCCCGGTGCCGCAGGCGAAGTCGTGGTGCACCGGCGGCATCCCGAACGCGTGCGGCACGAACCCGCGCAGCCAGCCCGCCTGACGGCTCGACACGATCGACGAGAACGTCCCCGGCGCGTACGTGCGCTCGGCGTACTTCTCGACCGCGGTCGGGTCCTGGAAGACCTCGGTGTAGTTGGCTGCCACGGTGTTCCCCCTCAGATCCTGGTCCGGTAGCGCAGGAGCGCCACCGCCCACGCGGCGCCGGCCGCCGCCAGCGCGGCGAGCGTCCACAGCGGCCCGAACGGGGACGCCGCCAGCGGCAGCACCCCGAACCCGAGGCCCGCCGCGAGCAGGACACGCCGCGTCAGCGCACCGAACGGGTGCAGCCCGAACGTGCGCCACAGCTGCGCCAGTGGAACCAAATTATTGACCAGAACCGCCGCCGACCACGCGATCGCCGCGCCGACGACGCCCATCGTGGGGATCAGCGCCAGGTTCAGCCCGACGTTCACGACGAGGGAGATCGAGACGTCCATGAGCTGCCACGAGGTCTTCCCCGCCATCGACAGCATCGAGTCGACCACGCCGCACGCCGAGCCGACCATCATCGCCGGCACCAGGACCCACACCACCGCGCGGGCCTCGTCCGTCGCGTAGTCGCCGCCGAACAGCCGCAGGTACCAGTCCGCGAGCAGCCCCACCGCCAGGTACACCGGCCACGTCAGCGACACGATCCACGCCGTCGACTCCTGGTACAGCGACCGCGCCGACGCCGGCTCCCCGGCGGCCATCGCCGCCGCCGCGCGCGGCTGCACCGACTGGCCCACCGCGCCCGAGGCCATCTGCCCGACGATCACGAACCGCGTCGCCACCGTGTACACCGCGGCCGGCCCCAGGCCCGCGAGCGCCGCGACCATGATGATGTCGAGCCGCTGGAGCCCGATCTGCGCCACGCTCGCGGCCGCGCGCGGGGCCGTGAACCCCCAGAACGCCCGCGCCGAGACCCGGTCGGGGAATCCCCGGTCCGCCGCGGACCGGCGGTGGCGCCGCAGCAGGTACCAGCCCGCCGCGAGCGCCGCCGGCAGGTACGGCAGCACCCACGCGAACGTGATCCACTGCGCCGTCGCCGTGCCCGCCAGCGCGATCGCGCCCAGGCCGGCGAGCTGCGCGAGCGTGCGCCCCAGCTTGTCGATCACGACCGACGGCCCCATGAGCCGGTAGCCGCGCGTCGCCGCCAGCAGCGCCTCCATCGCGACCGACGCGGGGATGAACACCGCCAGCAGCCGCACCAGGTCCGGGCGCGCGAACATCGGCGCCGCCAGCAGCAGCGCGAGCGCCGCCGCGAACGACGCGAGCGCGGCCGGCCACAGGCCCAGCCGCAGCACCGACCCGATCGCCCCGTCCCGGCCGCTCTTGCGCAGCCGCGCCACCCAGTACACGAGCCCCGTCGGCGTCCCCAGCCGCGCGAGCGCGCCCGCGAGCATGAACACCGAGGTCGCCGCGAAGAACGCGCCCGCCTCCGCGGGGCTCAGCGCGACGGCCGCGAGCCAGGTGACCGCCAGGCCCCCGAGCCCGGAGACCGCGGCCCCGACCAGGTTCGCCAGGCCGCCGCGGGCGGTCCCGCGCAGCTCCTCGCGCGCCCCGGTCTCCGCGGCGGCGGTCAGCGCCGCCAACTCGGCACGCCCCCAAGCCATTCCGCGAGCCGCTCGTCGTAGGGCCCGTAGTGCTCGGTCAAGGACTCCCGCAGCCGCGGCGACATCGGCGAGGGGCGCCCGCGCGCGTTGTGGCGCGCGAACGCGAACTCGCCGATCCACGGCAGCCCCAGGAACCGCAGGACCCGCTCGAACGCGTCCTCGGGCCGGGTGAAGAACTCGCCCGAGTCGAGCACCAGGACCCGGTCGCGGCCGACGTGCGCGGCGAGCGGCTCCAGGAAGTCCGTGTACCGCCCGCGCGCGGTGTACGCGTGGTGCTGGTGGTCGAAGCTGTACAGCGCCGGGTCGCGGCGCAGCCGCTCCTCGACGCCCTCGAGACGGCCCGCCTCGGCCTCGACCGCCTCGGCGAAGTCGGCGATCGGCTCGAACCCGCGCGCCACCTCGTGCGCGTGGTGCGACCACGCCCGCTCGACCGGGTCGCGGACCAGCACGATCACCTTGACGCCGGGCAGGTCCCGCGCGAACCGCGCGGCCGCCAGCGGGTGGTACAGGTAGTACGGGCTCGACTCGAACGCGACCGGCGCGAGCCCGGTGCGGTCGGCGATCCGGGAGGCCGTGCCCTGGGTCGGGAAGTGCCCGCGGTACCAGGCCGGGCCGCGCTGGTAGTTCGTGTCGAAGTAGTGGACGCCCTTGTGGAGCACCGGCTTGAGGATCGCCGGGTGCTGGGCCAGGGCCCGGTACAGGGACGTGGTGCCGCAGCGCTGGCCGCCGCAGACGAGCAGGCCCGGCAGCATCCGCGAGGAGGCCGTCAGGCGCCCGAAGGTGCGCGAGGAGTGGCCGACGACGGCCTTCAGCTGGGTCGGGATGCGTTCGCGCAGTGTCCGCTGGGTCATTCGATGTTCCTTGCCGCTCAACAGGAGCCGTCGGTGGAGCCGGCCTGCGCGGTCCGCTGGCGGGCGATGTGGCGCAGCAGGGTCGGCAGGAGCCAGCGGCCGAGGGCCCCCAGCGCCGCCCCGGCGCGCTCGGCCTGGTCGCCCATGTAGCGGGCGGCGAGGTCCACGAGGTACAGCAGCGCGGTCGGCTCGGCCTCCCCGGGCGCGACCCCCATGGGGGCCAGGATCTGGGGCGCGTCGGCGACGAGGCCGAGGACGGCCGTCGTCGGGTCGGTCCCCTTGGTCACGATGTCGTCCTGGAGCCGGTAGTGGACGGCGTCGAAGCCGTAGGGCACGCCGGTCTCGAACCGCTCGAGGTCCCACAGGTAGACGAGGTCCTGGGTCTCGCGGGTGTTCCACGGGGCCCAGTCGCCGTGCCAGGCGCCGAACGTCATCGTGGCGGACCCGTACCGGTCCAGGAGCGCCTCCCCGGCGGTCTGGAGCGTGTCGGCGTCGGTCTCGCCGCGGTCGGTGAGGGCCTTCAGGCGCGTGCGCAGCCGCGCCGCGTAGTCGGACTCGCCGAGCGGGAACCGCGAGGTGCCGCACGCGTCGGCGAGCTCGCGCATCGCGGCGGTGCGGCGGGCCGGCCCGAGGTCGGCGGGCGCCTCCCACGCGGGGAGCGCCGAGCACACCATGAGGTTGTGCCCGTTCCAGTTCCCCGCGTGCAGGAGCGTGGGCACGCGCAGCAGCTTGAGGTCGCAGAACTCGCTCAGGCGCTTGGTGGCGGCCGTCTCGGCGTCCACGAGCTCGCGGGTGAGCGCGTTGACGCCGAGCTTCGCGAATGCGACGGTGTTCGCGTCCCCGTCGAGGATCTGGAGCACCGGCTTGCGGTTCGCCCGCGCCGGTCCGATGTGGATGCTCAGGTGCACCTCGTGGCCGAGGACCGCGGCCAGGTGGTCGTCGATGCCCTCGCCGCCGCCGGCCTTGACGCGGTGCGGCAGCAGCATCCGGTCGAGGCCGAGGCGCAGCGCCAGGACGGCGGCGTCGCGCTTGATGCGGGCCCCGCGCGCGGCCGGGCGCGAGTACCGGGCCAGGGCCGCCGCGGCGACCTTCCGGTCGGCGGCCGGGATGAGCACGCGCGGCTTGCGGCGCCCGGGCACCACGATGTACGGCCGCGCGGGCGCGTCCCCGGCGCTGCCGCCGGGGTAGAGCTGGTCCACCACCTCCGTCAGGTACGTGGCCCGCCTGCGCAGGTCGTCGGCGGTCTTCAAGGCTCGACTCATCGGTTCTCCGTCTCTGTGCCCTGGGCGTCGGGCGCTGGTGTGCTGTTGGCGGCGAGGAGGACGTAGCTGAGCAGGGTGAGCAGGAGGGGGGTGACGAGCGCGTTGTAGTAGAACATCGTCAGCAGCGAGAAGCCGACGACCGCGCTGCCGGCGATCCCGATCGCGGAGTGGTCCCGGCGGAACCGCCACAGCACCGCGAGCGCGAACCCGAGGTACGTGACGGCGCCGGCGATGCCGTGGGCGAACAGGACCTGCCACAGCTGGCCGTTCCCGCCGAGGGTGCGCCCGCCGCAGCGGGGGCACTCGGGGGTGGGGCCGACGGCGATCGACTCGCCGGAGCCGAGGGTCTTCCTGGTGGAGCCGAACCCGATCACCGGCGAGTGTTCGACGACGAGCTCGGTGGCGCGCTCGGAGGAGAACGCCCGGCCCTCGTCGGAGTGGCCGTTGTCCATGCGGGCCTGGACGACCGTCCCCAGAGGCGTGAGGACGACGAGGAGGACCGCGGCGGCTCCGGCCCCGCCGAGGGCGAGCATCCCGCCGGGCCGGCCCGAGACGAGGAGCCGCAGCGCGGTGAAGACCGCGATGGCGGCCAGGCCCAGCCACAGGCCCCGGTTCATCGAGTACACCGCGGGGACGAGCGAGACGGCCAGCAGCGCCACGGCCGCGACCCGCCACCGCGTGCGCAGCGGGAAGCAGAACGCGGCGACGGTGAACCAGACGGCGGTGATCGCGAAGTTGTTGCCCCACGTGTTCGTGTAGCCCCACGGCGCGGCCGGGCGCGGCGTCTCGTAGCCGAGGAAGTCCATCGTCTGCGCCGCCGCCGGGTGCACGAGCGACTGCACGAAGCCGTCCTTCGCCACGGCCTTCGGGAGCAGCGCCTCCACGGGGGAGGTGTACTCGAAGCCGCCGAAGAAGGTGCCGAGCAGCCCGCCCGCCACGGTGACGGCGAACAGCCACGCGAGCAGCCGGACCAGGTGCTCGCGGCGCATCCGCCCTTCGAGGACGAGGTTGTACGCCCACAGCGCGATGAGCGTGACGCAGCAGTAGAACCCGAACCGGTACGTGGCCCCCGGGAGGCTGGAGACGAACGTCTCCGGGACCACGCCGGGCGGGTCGACGCCGAGGTTCGCGAGGCTGAGCACCACCGCGAGGAGGAACAGCAGCCACCAGCCGAACGCGGGCGGGACCGCGATCGACTTGCGCCGCACGAGCTTCACGGCCGCGACGGCGGCCACGAACGGGATCGCGAGGACGCCGAGGCCGAGCGCCCACCACAGCGGGTAGGCCGCCAGCAGCCACGTCAGCGAGCCGCCTTCGCCCCGGTCCGTCGCAACGCGCGGTCTGCCGGCCGAGCGGGCGGCCGCGAGCAGCGTCATCGCGGCTCGGCGGCCGGGGCCGCCGACGGCACGGCGTCGACAGCCGGAATGACCTCGGTCGCGTCCTCGACGGGTTCGAGCGAGTCGGTCGGCGTCTCGTCCGCGGACGGCGCCGGCCTGGCGGTGAGCTCGCGGCGCGCGGTCGGCAGGGGCACGGTGTTCATCGGCCCGAGCGCGCCCGGGAGCAGGACCGCGCCGAGCAGCGGCGTGTCGATCTGGCGCATGGCGACCGCGGCGGCCGCGGTCTCGCCGATCGCGTCGCGCTGCGACTGGACGGCGAGGATCACGGCGTCGGCGTGCCCGGCGAGCAGCTGGGCGTCGGCGGAGCACGACAGCGGCGGCGCGTCGACGACGACGAACCGGCCGGCCTCGGCGAGCTTCGCGAACGTCTCGGCGGCGGCCTCGCTGGTGGGCCCGGCCGCGCGCGCGGCGGCGCCGGGGCCGATCACCGACAGGCTCGGCTGCCGCGGCGCGGCCTGCACGGCCTCGGCGAGGTCGATCCGGCCCGACCAGGCGTCCGCGAGCCCGGGCACCGGGTCGGTGCCGAACAGCTCGGGCAGGCCCACGGTGGTGCTCGGGTTGGCGGCGACGGCCGTGACGCGGTCGCCCGCGCGGGCCATCGCGGTGGCGAGGTTCGCGGCGACGACGCTCGCGGCCGGTCCGGGCGCGACCCCGGCGACGACGATGACGCGCTGCTCGCGGGTCAGCTGGGAGGCGACGATGTTCCGCAGCTGCGAGAACACGCGCCCGCCGGGGCTGTAGGCGCCGAAGACCTCGCGGCGCTGGAACTTCACGGCCGGCGGCACGGAGGCGAGCACGTCGAGCTCGCACCGGTCGACGAGGTCGGCCGGGTAGGACACCTTGCGCGCCAGGCGGTGCCGCGCCCACGCGAGCATGAGCCCGAGCGGGAGCCCGGCGCCGATCGCGGCGGCGAGGTTGAACATCGCGTTCGGGCTGACCGGGGCCTGCGGCAGCGACGCCTGGTTGATGACCCGGCCCGGTGAGACGGCCTCGGCCTGGGCCTGGAGGCCCGCGACCGCCGCCTCGATCTCGGCCGCGCGGCTCTGGAGGTCCTGGAGGTCGGACTCGAGCCCGGCGCGGCCGCCCTCGCCCGCGTCGAGGCCGTCGAGCCGGTCCTCGGCCGCCTCGATCTCGGTGGTCACCGTCTCGAGCTCGACGGCCGCGGCGGCGATCTCCCGCTCGATGGACGCGGTGGCCCCGGCGAGCCGGTGCGCGAGGTACGCCTCGCTGAACGCGACGGTGCCCTCCTGCGCGGCCTGCGGCGTGCCCGCCTTGAAGCTGATCTCGAGCACCGCGGTGTTCGGCGGCACGGTGACCGACACCTGCGAGACGAGGTCGGCGGCCGGGTCGGCCCCGAGCGCCGCGGCGGCGGCCTCGGCGACCTCGGTGGACTTGACCAGCTGCGCCTCGGTGTCCAGGTTGACCTGTCCGGCGGTGCGGGCCCCCTGGACCTCCGTGTCGCCCGCGGTCGGGAGCACGAGGACCGAGGCGGTCGACTCGTAGACCTCCTGGCTCAGCTCGGTGTAGGCCACGCCGGCGGCGAGCGCCGCGGCGACGGTGCCGGCGACGAGCCACCAGGAGCGGCGGACGATGACGCCGTAATCGGCGAGCGTGCGGGCGGCAGGGGTCCTCAACGCGAAGCCCTTTCTCGTTCTAGGGATCTCGAATGAGTAACGAGCGATGTGTCCCTCAGGTGACGGCCGCGCCGCGCCGCGCGCGACGGGGGTTGTATTCGGGAGAGGAGACGAGTAGAAACCAATTTGTTCGCTAATATGGTGATTCGCAATATTGAGTCCGGATCACATTGGACGGAAGAAGGTGGACGATGAGCGGCACCGACGCGCGGCAGCGCCTTCCGCTCGCGACCGGCCGCGGGATCGTGACCGTGCTCGCGGTCCTCCCGCTGGTCCTGGCGGGATTCGTCATCGGCTACGGGGTCGGCTCGGGCGACGGCCGCTTCGGCGACGCCGTCCGCGAGGCGTGGGAGGGCGGCGACGGCGCGGTCGACCACCGGCCCCTCGCGGCCTCCTTCACCGCGACCGGGGTCGCGGGCCGCGCGCCCGACGCGCCCGCCGTGCTGCCCGTCGGCTACTCCGACGACCTCGGCATCGCGGTGACCCACCTCCAGTTCGCGGTCGACGAGTCCACGGTCCGGCCCGCGCACACCGCCGAGCTGCGCCTGCCGGTCGCCGTCCCGCCGGACTCCGAGGGCATGACCGTCGAGGTCGCCTCCGTCCACCCGGTCAGCTGCCTGTGCTCGCTCACCGCCGCCACCGCACCGCCCTACGGCACCGTCTGGGACGCCGTCGAGGTCGACGCCGCGACGACCGAGATCGTCTTCGACGTCACCGGCGCGATCAACGCCCCCGGCCGGTACGGCTTCGCCGTCACCAGCCCCGACCGCAAGGCCTACCTCGAACTCGAAGGCGCCGAGTACGACGCGGGCCCGGCCCTGCGCACGGTGTCCGAACCGGACGCCCCGACCGGGCCGCTCCCGCCGACCGCGCCGGGCGACCCGACGACCGCGCCGCCGACGGACCCGCCGAGCACCGACGCGCCCTCCGCCGCCCCGTCCGATCCGCCGGCCACCACCGATCCGGCTACCGACCCGGCGCCCGCGTCCGGCGACCCGGCGAGCCCGGCCGCGCCGCCCGCCACCACGTCACCCGCCACCGAGCCGCCGACGGCCGAGCCGCCGACGACCGCGCCGCCAACGACCGCGCCGACCGGCCCGCCCGCCGACCCGTTCGACCCGGCCGCCTCGCCCAGCCCGTCGACCGACCCGTCCGCGGTCCCCGGCCTCCCGGCCGCCGAGCCGACCGAGCCGCTGCCCGAGTCCGGCCAGTCCGAGGACCAGCTGAGCGTCTGCACCACCGGCGACAAGCTCGTCCCGACGTGCGGCGCCCTCGTCGGCGTCGCCCCGGCCGCGCACACCAGCAAGGTCAAAGAGGACGAGCTCCTCGCCTTCGAGGAGCGCGTCCAGCACACGCAGCAGATCTACCACGCCTACGAGCGCGGCGACGACCGCCTGTTCCCGACCGACGCGCAGATCGCGCTCACCCGGGACCCCGAGCGCCCGCGCACGCTCTTCATCAACTGGAAGCCGCGCATGGCCTCCTGGGCCGAGATCGCCGCCGGCGACCCCGAGGTCGACGCCTACCTCGACCGGCTCGCCGCCCACATCACCGCGAACTTCGACAAGCCGTTCTTCTTCACCGTCCACCACGAGCCCGAGAACGACGTGATCCAGCGCGCCGGCTCCGGCATGGAGCCCGGCGACTACGCGGACATGTTCCGGTACGTCGTCGAGCGCCTGCGCGCCAACGGCGTCGACAACCTCGTGTCCGTCATGAACTACATGGGCTACCTCAAGTGGGTCGAGAAGCCCTGGCACGACCAGCTGTACCCGGGCGACGACGTCGTCGACTGGATCGGGCTCTCCGGCTACGGCCAGTCCCTCCACGACGACGGCCGCTCCGACTTCGGCGAGATCGTCGACCAGACCAAGGGCGACACCGCCTGGCCCGGCTTCTACCACTGGGTCGCCAAGGAGCACCCGGACAAGCCGATGATGCTCGCCGAATGGGGCGTCTTCCACGAGGAGGAGTACCCCGACCACCAGACCGCGGTCTTCCAGGCCGCCCGCTACCAGATGGCCCACTACCCGCGCCTGAAGGCCATCGTCTACTTCGAGACGCCCGCGGACTCCAACGGCGGCAGGAACTCCGAGATCCACCGCGACGAAGGCGCCCTGGAGGCGTTCCGGGCCCTGATGCGCTCGCCGTTCTTCGACGTCCGCCTCGAGTAGCCCGCCGTCACCCGGCTCCGGGGGCCTTCGGGTGCCGCTTGTACGGCGACACGAACCGGTCCCCGGGGATCGCGAACCGCCACGCGGTGTCCGCGGCCTTCATGATGCCGGTGCGCGGGCCCGCCACCGACGCCGTCGGCGCGCCCGCGCGGACCGCGCCGACCATGTCGCGGCCGTCGTCCGACCGGTCCCAGCCCATCGCCTGCGCCAGCCGCGCCGGGCCCCGCGCCAGGTCCCGGTCCGGCACGCGCTCGCCTCGCCGGGCGCGCGCCAGCGCCTCGCCCTCGACGACCTCGCCGGCGCGCAGCAGCACCGCCGCGCCCGCGCCGTCCTCGCCGCACACCAGGTTCGCGCAGTAGTGCATCCCGTAGGTGAAGTACACGTACAGGAACCCGGCCGGACCGAACATCACCGCCGTGCGCTTCGTCGGCCCGCGGAAGGAGTGCGAGGCCGGGTCGTCCTCGCGGTACGCCTCGACCTCCGTCAGCCGCACCGACACGCCGTTCGCGGTCACGATGCAGCCCAGCAGCTCCGGGGCCACCACGACCGGGTCCCGGGCGAAGAACGACCGGTCGAGCGGACCGCTCACGCGCACCCGGTCGGCGCGTCCGCGGCCGCCGGGACCTTCTCGGCGATCGCCTTCGACAGGTCGTTGAGCACGTCCACCGGCTGCTCGTTCTCCTCGGGGACGCGCACCGCGACCGGCACCTGCCGGTCCAGCGTCGTCCACTCCAGACCCTCTTCGTCCGAGTGCCAGCAGACCCCGTTGAGCTTGTACACCGCCGCGGTGTCGGCGACCGCGACCGCCTCGGCCCCGCACGTCGCCACCGTCGCCGGGTCGCCGTACGCGAGCACCGACTCCGCCGCGCCCTCGCCGCCCTCGACCGGGCGCGCCTCCAGGCCCCCGGCCGTGTCCGGCGCGGTCGCCGTCAGCGCCAGGCACACCACCGCGTCCTCGTCGTTCAGCTCCGGCACGGTCACCGTCACCGGCGACAGGTCCGCCTGCACCAGGTCCGAGTGCTCCTCGGCCGCGGGCGCCATCGCGTTGTAGATGAGCACGCCCGCGACGGCCGCCACCGGCACCGCCACGGCGGTCGCGATGACCGCCGGAAGCCTCGACTCGCCCACGGGCCCTCCTCAGATCTCGAGGATCGAACAGGTCAGCGTGCGGGTTATGCCCGCCACCCGCTGGACTCTACTCACCACCGCGTGCCCGAGCGGGTCGCCGGTGGACGCCTCGGTGAGCACGACCACGTCGT
The DNA here is from genome assembly GCF_003933745.1 of Glycomyces terrestris. Classification (GTDB taxonomy): domain Bacteria; phylum Actinomycetota; class Actinomycetes; order Mycobacteriales; family Micromonosporaceae; genus Glycomyces; species Glycomyces terrestris. The sequence continues at coordinate 261,923 of NZ_RSEB01000002.1, forward strand.
ACGGGCCGGTCACGGCGTCGACCCTGACCACGCCCTCGATCTCGGACACGGCCTCGCTCACCGGGCCGGCCATCCCGACCTCGGTCTGGATCAGCATGTACGCCTGCACCTGCGCCATCACAGGCCACCTCCCCCGCGCGGCGAGGAGCGGACGGTGTGGGGCCGCACCCGACACGGGCGGGCCTGACCGCTTCCCGTTCGCCTCTGAGCGAAGATTACCGAGTGATCCACCGACCTTCAAGCGACCGAGGAATGATCCGACCGTGAGCGAGACCGTCGCCGAGGTCGGCGAATTCCGCCTGATCGAGCGCTTCACCCGGCACTTCGGCACCACCGACGCGGTGCTGCTCGGCCCCGGCGACGACGCCGCCGTGGTCGCCGCCCCCGACGGCCGGGTCGTCGCCTGCACCGACATGCTCGTCGAAGGCAACCACTTCCGCCGCGACTGGTGCTCCGCGGCCGACGTCGGCCACAAGGCCGCCGCCGTCAACCTCGCCGACGTCGCCGCCATGGGCGCCCGGCCCACCGCGCTCCTCGCCGCCGTGTGCGCGCCCCAGGACACGCCCGCCGAATGGCTCGAAGGGCTCGCCGCCGGCCTCGCCGACGAGGCCGCCGCGGTCGGCGCCGCCGTCGTCGGCGGCGACACCACCCGCGGCGACCAGCTGACGATCACCGTCACCGCCCTCGGCGACCTCGAAGGCCGCGCCCCCGTCACCCGCGGCGGCGCGCGCCCCGGCGACGTCATCGCGCTCGCCGGCAAGGTCGGCTGGGCCGCCGGCGGCCTGAACGTCCTCTCCCGCGGCTTCCGCTCCCCGGGCGCCCTCGTCGGCGCCTACCGCCGGCCGCAGCCGCCGTACGCGGCCGCCCGCGACGCCGCCCTCATGGGCGTCAACGCCATGATCGACGTCTCCGACGGCCTCCTCGCCGACCTCGGCCACATCGCGACCGCCTCCGGCGTCGCGATCGACGTCGACACCGCGGCGCTCCCGGTCCCCGAGGCGATGCGCAACGCCGCCGAAGCCCTGGGCTCCGACGCCCGCCGCTGGCTCCTCACCGGCGGCGAGGACCACGCGCTGGCCGCGGCGTTCCCGGCCGACGTGCTCCTGCCCGAGGGATGGCGGCGCATCGGATCGGTCGCCGAGGGCGCGGGCGTCACCGTCGACGGCCGCCGCTGGACCGGCCCGACCGGCTGGGACCACTTCGCGACCGCGTGAGCGCCGGTTCTCGGACACGACGAAGCGCCGCCGGGGCCGAGCCCCGGCGGCGAAAGTCTTCTCGGCGTCAGCCCTTAGCGGGTGACCTTGCCGGCCTTGATGCACGAGGTGCAGACCTTGGCGCGGCGCTTGTTGTCGCCGGAGCCAGTCGCGATGCGGATGGTCTGCAGGTTCGGGTTCCAACGACGACGGGTCTTCTTGTGGGACCACGGGACGTTGTTGCCGAAGCCCGGGCGCTTGGCACAGACTTCACACACGCTCGACATAATCCAAAACTCCTGCTTGACGTTCATTCGACCCGCCTGACGGCGGGCAACCCGGTAATTCTAACGGACCCGGATGACCCCTGCCCATGCAGGTCGGGGGACCTGCGCCACAGCCGCTGCGGCGCGTCCTTCGAGGACGCCCGGCCACCGCTCTGTACTGTGGCGGCTGCCGCGGTCGGCTACCGTCGGTGACTCTAGGATGGGCGTTGATCCCGTAGGCTGGCCGCATACAGATGATGTGCCGATGCCCATAGCTTCTTTGGTGAGTCGAACATGAGCAACACCCCGCAGCAGCCCGCCGACGGTTGGCAGTCCCCGCAACAGCCCCCGGTGTACCGGCCCAACGAGCAGCCCCCGGAGGAACCCCCGCCGTGGTCGCCGGAGAGCCAGCGGATGTCGGGGATGAGCCAGCAGCAGCCGGGGCCCGGCCCGGTCGAGGCCGACGGGACCGTGAAGTACGTCGGCGGCCCCGGCCAGCCGTCGCCGCCGCCGTTCGGCCCGCCGCCGGGCGTGCCGATCTCCCCGTTCGACCAGCCCTCCCAGCCCCCGCAGCAGATGTCCCCCCAGATGCCGCAGCAGATGCCCGCGGCCGACCCGTTCGGAGGCGGCGGCGGGGTGCCGGTCTCCGGGATGCCGGTCTCGGGGATGCCGCCGGTCTCGTCGATCCCGGCCTCGGGCATGCCGGTCTCGGGTCCCGCGGGGCAGTACGGCCAGCAGCCGCCGTACGGCCAGCCGCCGTTCGGCGGGGGCCAGTTCGGCCCCCAGGGCGGCCAGCTCGTGCCCGTCTCCGGAGGCGGCGGCGGGGCGCAGCCGTGGGGCGCGCCCGACACCATCAAGCGCAAGAAGAAGGGCGGCAAGGGCCCGATGTGGCTCTTGATCGTCGGCGTCGTCGTCATCGCGATCGCCCTCGGCGTGGGCGGGTTCTTCCTGTTCAGCCCCGGCGGCGACCCGAGTGACGAGCAGACCGGCACCATCGAGAGCAACTCGCAGGAGGCCGAGACGAGCGCCGAGGCGTCCGCCGACCCGTCGGCCACCGGTGAGGCGTCGGCGTCCCCGAGCGCGGAGGCCACCTCCGAGGCCCCCGCCGAGACGCCGGCCGCGACCACGGTCCTCGCGAACGAGGGCTCGGGCCTGAGCATCCTCGTCCCCGAGGGCTCCGCCGAGGCCACGAGCCCGCCCGCGGTGTTCACCGACGTCACCGGCAGCACCCTGGCCGGCGGCCCGACCGTCTACTTCGGCACCCTCGACAGCGCCGCGATCGGCGCCGGCGAGGACGTCAACGTCGAGGCCCTCGGCGCGAACCTCCAGAACCTCGCCGCCGAATGGGCCGGCGGCGCGGCCGAGAGCCCCAGCGGCGGCCAGTACCGCGTCGACGCCCGCTCGGCGTACTTCAACACGTTCACCGTCGGCGGCAACACGGTCATGACCGCGGTCGTCCAGAACGGCGGCGCCTACGTCGGCTTCGTCGGCCTGGCCACGCCCGAGCAGGTCGAGGCCCTGGAAGCGGCCCGCGCCAGCATCAGCTTCGGCCCCTGATCCGGCGACCTCCGGGGGAGGAGGCGGCACCGACGGGTACCGCGTCCTCCCCCGGAGGCGTATCCTCATGGCCCGTGGTGGAAATCCCTGAGACCGGACGCCAGGCCCTCGACGCCGACATCATGCGCGAGTGGGCCGCGCGCGGCATCGACACGTTGACCCGCCACCGGCGCGGCGTCGACGAGCTCAACGTGTTCCCCGTCGCCGACTCCGACACCGCGACGAACATGGTCGCGACCCTCCAGGCCGCGTTCCAGGGCGGCACCCCCGGCCTCGGCCTCGAGGCGCTCCTCGACGAGGCCGCCGGGCGGGCCCTGCTCTCCGCCCGCGGAAACTCCGGGGTGATCCTCGCCCAGATGCTCCGCGGCCTCGCCGACGTCTGGAACGCCGACGCGGTCGACGCGAAGGGCTTCGCCGCGGGCCTGCGCGCCGCCACCGACGCCGCCACCGGCGCGGTCGCCGTCCCGATGGCCGGCACCATCCTCACCGTCGCCGAGGCCGCCGCGAGCGCCGCCGGGAAGGCCGCCCCGTTCGGCCTCGTCTCCGCGGCCCGCGCCGCCGCCGAAGGCGCCGCCGAAGCGGTCGCCGCGACCCCCGGGCAGCTCCCGGCGCTCGCCCGCGCCGGCGTCGTCGACGCCGGCGGGCTCGCCCTCGCGCTGCTCCTCGAAGCGCTCGTCGAGACCCTCACCGGCTCCGTTCCCACCGGCGCCCTCGACCTCCTCGAACGCCACCGCGTGCGCGCGGTCGAGGAGACCGAGCAGGTCCCGCGCGAGACCGGCTCCGAGGTCTACGGCTACGAAGTCCAGTACCTCCTCGAAGCGAACGCCGCCGCCGCCTCCGAGCTGCGCCACCGGCTCACCGACCTCGGCGACTCCGTCGTCATCATCGGCTCCCGCGCCGCCCGCGACGTCACCACCTTCAACGTCCACGTGCACGTCAACGACATCGGCGCGGCCATCGAGGCCGGCATCGAACGCGGCCGCGTCCACCGGATCTCCGTCACCCGCTTCGCCGACGGCGCCGCCCACGCCCACCCCGCCCCGCCCGGGCCGCCCGCCGAGCCGCGCGAGCGCGCCGTCGTCGTGGTCACCGCCGCCGCCACCGTCCGCGACCTCCTCGCCGGCGAAGGCTGCCGCACCGCGACCGCCGCCACCGTCGCCGACGAGCTCGCCGCCGCCCGCGACGCCGGCGCCCGCAGCGCCGTCGTCCTCGCCGACACCCACGACGCGGCCCGCACCGCCCGCAGGGCCGCGCAGAACACCCGCCGCGACGGCTTCCGCGTCTCCGTCATCCCCACCGCCGCCGTCGTGCAGAGCCTCGCCGCGGTCGCCGTCCACGACCCCGAGCGGCACTTCGACGACGACGTCACCGCCATGGCTGAGGCGGCCGCCGCCTGCCGCACCGGCGAGGTCCGCGAACGCGACGGCGGCTTCGCCGTCCTCGTCGGCGGCGAGGCCGTCGCCGCCGCCCCCGACGCGGCCGCCGCCGCCCGCGACCTCGCCGACCGCCTCTGCGCCGCCGGCGCCGAACTCCTCACCGTCCTCCCCGGCGGCGGTTCGAACACCGGGACTGTCACAGCCCTGAGTCATCATGTGCGCGAGGCGTGGCCGACCGTGGAGATCCAGCAGTTGCCCGCCGGAGACGACGAACCGCTGCTGCTGATCGGAGCCGAATGAGCGTAAGGCTGGAGACCCGGCTGCGCGAGGTCCTGGGCAAGAAGACCGCCGAGGCCCTCGCCGACGGACTGGGCCTCGAAACCGTCGGTGACCTCCTCGGCCACTACCCGTTCCGCTACGCGCAGCGCGGCGAGCGCACCGACCTCGCCTCGCTCGGGATCGGCGACGACGTCACCGTCGCCGCCCAGGTGCGCGCCGCCGTCAAGAAGACCTTCACGCCCCGCGGCGGCAAGGGCGCCCGCGGCCGCGGCGGCCGCGGTGAGCTCCTCGAGGTCATCGTCGCCGACGAGGCCGGGCGCACCCTCACCCTCACGTTCTTCAACCAGGGCTGGCGCGCCAAGGAGCTCGTCGCCGGCCGCTGGGGCCTCTTCGCCGGCAAGGTCGCCCAGTTCCGCGGCCGACTCCAGCTCAACTCGCCCCAGTACCAGCTCCTCGCCGAGGACGCCGCGGACCCCGCGAGCGCGATCGAGGAGTTCGCCGGGACCCTCATCCCCGTCTACCCGGCCACCGCCGAACTCCCGACCTGGAACGTCGCCAAGGCCGTCCACACCGTCCTCGGCCTCGTCCCCAGCCCGCCCGACCCGCTCCCCGCGCCCCTGCGCGAGCGGCTCGGCCTCCTCGACTACGGCACCGCGCTCCGCCAGATCCACCGCCCCGACTCCCACGAGTACCTCGGCGCCGCCAAGAAGCGCCTCAAATGGCAAGAGGCCCTGGTCATGCAGACCGTCCTCGTGCGCCGCAAGGCCGAGTCCGCCGGCGAGGCCGCCGACCCGTACCCGCCCGGCGGCGCGATCCTCGACGCCTTCGACGCCCGCCTCCCCTTCGACCTCACCGCCGGCCAGCGCCAGGTCGGCGCCGAGATCGCCGCCGAACTCGCCCGCGAGCACCCCATGCACCGCCTCCTCCAAGGCGACGTCGGCTCCGGCAAGACCCTCGTGGCCCTGCGCGCGATGCTCCAGGTCGTGGCCCACGGCGGCCAGGCCGCGCTCCTCGCCCCCACCGAGGTCCTCGCCGCCCAGCACCACCGCTCGATCGCCGAGATGCTCGGCGACCTCGCCGCAGGCGGCCAGCTCGGCGCCCCGCCCGAGGCCACCCAGGTCGTGCTCCTCACCGGCTCGGCCACCGCCGCCCAGCGCCGCCCCGTCCTCGACGCCGTCACGACCGGCGCGGCCGGGATCGTCATCGGCACCCACGCGCTCCTGTACGACGGCGTCGACTTCGCCAACCTCGGCCTCGTCGTCGTCGACGAGCAGCACCGCTTCGGCGTCGAACAGCGGGACGCCTTGCGCGCCAAGGCGAAGAAACCCCCGCACACGCTCGTCATGACCGCCACCCCGATCCCGCGCACCGTCGCCATGACCGTCTACGGCGACCTGGAGACCAGCCGCCTCACCGAGCTCCCGGCCGGCCGCAGCCCCATCGCCACCCACGTCGTCCCCTACACCGACCAGCGCTGGATGCAGCGCACTTGGACCCGCATCCGCGAAGAGGTCGCCGCCGGACGCCAGGCCTACGTGGTCTGCCCGCGCGTCGGCGGCGCCGACCAGGACGCGGACGACGCCGGCGCGAGCGACAAGCGGCCCCCGCTCGCCGTCACCGACGTCATCGAGGAACTGCGCGCCAACCAGCTCCACGGCCTGCGCCTGGGCCTCCTCCACGGCCGCCTCGACCCCGACGAGAAGGACCGCGTCATGCGCGCCTACGCCGCCGGGGACCTCGACGTCCTGGTCGCCACCACCGTGATCGAGGTCGGCGTCAACGTCCCCAACGCCACGGCCATGGTCGTCCTCGACGCCGAGCGCTTCGGCATCTCCCAGCTCCACCAGCTCCGCGGCCGCGTCGGCCGCGGCACCCACCCGGGCCTGTGCCTGCTCGTCTCGGAGGCGTTCGAGGGCTCGCCCTCGCGCGAGCGCCTCGACGCGGTCGCCTCGACCACCGACGGGTTCGCGCTGGCCGAGCTCGACCTGGAGCAGCGCCGCGAGGGCGACGTCCTCGGCGCGGCCCAGTCGGGGATGAAATCGCACGTCAAGCTGCTGTCGCTGCTGAAGGACGCCGACATCATCGCGGCCGCGCGGGCCGAGGCGACGGCCCTCGTCGAGGCCGATCCGCGGTTGGAGCGGTTCCCGGCGTTCGCGGCGCTCGTCGACGACCTCGCCGCCGACCGGGGCGAGTTCCTCGAGAAGGGCTGAGGCGGCCGGCGCGGACTAGACTTGGGCCCAAATGACTAGGATCATCGCCGGCAGCCTCAAGGGCCGCCGCCTCGCCACGCCCCCGGGGGACCGCACCCGGCCGACCTCGGACCGGGTCCGCGAAGCGCTGTTCAACTCGCTCGCGCCCGGCGGCGACCTCGACGGGCTCCGCTTCGCCGACCTGTACGCCGGCTCCGGCGCGGTCGGGATCGAGGCGCTCTCGCGCGGCGCGTCCGCGGCCCTGTTCGTCGAGTCGCACGCGCTCACCGCGAAGCTCCTGCGCCGCAACCTCGCTGACCTCGGCGTCGCCGGCGGCGACGTGATCTGCGCCCCGGTCGAGAAGGCCCTCCAGCAGTCCCCGGCCGAGCCGTACGACATCGTCTTCGCCGACCCGCCGTACGCCGTCACCGACGCCGCGGTCGCGGGGGTCCTCGAAGCCCTGGTCGAACAGGGTTGGCTCGCCCCGGACGCCGACGTCGTCGTCGAGCGCGGCGGCAAGGACGCGTCCGTGCCGTGGCCGCCGAAGATCGCAGAAGACCGCGTCCGTCGTTACGGCACGACGGCTCTTTGCTACGGTCACGCCCTGTGAAACCTGAAGCCCGAATCGCCGCCTGCTCCGGGTCATTCGATCCGGTGACGTACGGTCATCTCGACATCTTCGCGCGCGCCGCCCAGCTGTACGATGAAGTCTGGGTCGCGGTCTTCCACAACGCTTCCAAGAACGCGCTCTTCAGCGTCGAGGAACGGGTGGAACTCCTCAAAGAGACCACGGCGGACCTGCCGAACGTTCGAGTCGCGTCCTTCCAGGGACTGGTGGTCGACTTCTGCCAGAAGCACGGCGCCGCGGTGCTCGTCCGAGGCGTCCGCGCGGCCTCCGACTTCGACTACGAACTTCAGATGGCCCAGATGAACTACGGGCTGGCGGGCATCGAGACGGTGTTCATCCCGACCAACCCCCTGTACTCGTTTCTGTCGTCCTCGATGGTCAAGGACGTCACGAAATGGGGCGGCGACGTCTCCTCGCACGTGCCCGAGATCGTCCAATCGCGACTGATCGAGCGCTTGCGGCAGGAATAGCCGCAGTTTCCACCCTCATACGGGACAATGTCCCCATGACAGACATCGACGGGAGCAAATCGGTGGGTGCGCTCGACCGGATCGAAGAGATCATCGCCTACGTGGAGCAGGCCAAGGCCGTGCCCATGTCCCGGGCCTGCAAAGTCGACCGGGCCGAGATGATCGCCATGCTCGAGGAGCTGCAGAACGAACTCCCCGGCGACCTCCGGCGCGCCGAGGCGATGCTCCAGGAGCGCGACAGCATCATCAACGCCGGCGAGCGCGAGGCCGAGCGGATCATCGCCGAGGGCGAGTCCGAGCACGCGCGCCTGGTCTCCCGCCACGAGATCACGGTCTCGGCCGAGCACGAGGGCAACCGCATCATCGCGGAGGCCCGCGGCGAGGCCCAGCGCCTGCGCGACGAGGTCGACGAGTACGTCGACACCACGCTCGCGAACTTCGAGCAGTTCCTGCACCGCGCCCTCTCGGGCGTCGAGCGCGGCCGCGACAAGATGCACACCCTCCGCGAGATCGGCAGCTTCGCGCCCACCCAGCAGGAGCAGTTCGAGGACGAGAAGCCGCTGCCGCAGATCTAGCGGCGGCGCGGCCGGCCCCGGGCCGAAGTGCCCGGCCGCGGGCGCGCCGCCGGTCTCGGAGGCGCCGCGTGTCCGACCGGCTCCGGAGGCGGTCACGAGCGCGACCGGCTCCGGTGGCGGGCCCGGCGCGCGGCGCGGCCCGCGCGGGGCCGCGGCGGCGGGGCAGGCTCCTCCCGGGTGGGAGGGTAGGTCGCCAGCCTGGCGCGGGGGTGCGACAGTCCGGGGCCCGATCGGGCCCGGGTATCGCTGAGATCACGTCCTCACTCGGCTCCGGCCTGGGTTGGGACCCGCGCCGGGTCTCGGGTAGCATTACCGGTCGGCCTCGATCGAGGCGCATCTCCCTGACCGAAGGACCGCAGTACACCCATGACGACGACCGCTCCTGATCCCGCCGCGCCGCTGGTGTTCGACACCGCGGAGCTCGGGCGCAGCTCGGGCACGACGATGCACGTCGCGCGCGAGGTCCCGGCACCCGCCGGGCTCGGTCTCGCGGGGTACGCCGTCCCCGAGTCGTCCCCGCTCGAGCTCGACGTCCACCTGACCGCGGTCAGCGAGGGCGTCCTCGCCGACGGCGAGGTCGCGGCGGTCGCCGAGGGCGAGTGTGCGAGGTGCCTCGCACCCGTGCAGGACGCCCTCAGGGTCCGGGTGCAGGAGCTGTACGCTTATGAAGGCTCCGTCACCGATGCGACCACCGAGGCGGACGAGATTCTGCGGCTCAGTGGGGACCTGCTCGATCTGGAGCCCGCGGTTCGGGACGCGCTGGTGCTGGCGATGCCGGTCACCCCGCTGTGCCGACCTGACTGCCCGGGGCTGTGCGCCGATTGCGGCGTCCCCTGGGACGAACTGCCCGACGACCACGTTCACGAGACCGTGGACCCCCGTTGGGCGGGTTTGGAGAAGCTTCGGCTCGCCGACACCGACGGCGAATCGAAATAGCACAGCGAATAAGTATGGAGTTCTGAAGTGGCTGTTCCGAAGCGTCGTATGTCGCGCAGCAACACCCGGCACCGTCGGTCGCAGTGGAAGGCGACGCCGATCCAGCTGGTCGAGTGCCCGCAGTGCCACGCCAAGAAGCGCGGCCACCAGGTCTGCGAGGTGTGCGGCACGTACAAGGGCCGCCAGGTCCTCGAGGTCTAAGACCTCCCGCTTATGGGCGACAAGGCAGTACAACATTTCGAAGCGGTGTTCGGGGTCAGCGATATCGACCCCGAACTGCTGCGTCTCGCCCTGACGCACCGGTCGTACGCCTACGAGCACGGCGGGCTGCCCACGAACGAGCGCCTGGAGTTCCTCGGGGACTCCGTGCTCAGCCTCGTGGTGACCACCGCGCTCTACCGGAACCACCCCGAGCTGCCCGAGGGGCAGCTCGCGCGCCTGCGCGCGTCGGTGGTCAACATGAAGGCGCTGGCCGGCGTGGCGCGCCGCATGGGCGAGGGCGGCATCGGCCCGCACCTCCTGCTCGGCAAAGGCGAGGAGACCTCCGGCGGTCGCGGCAAGAACTCGATCCTGGCGGACGCGGTGGAGGCGCTGCTCGGTGCGGTCTACCTCCAGTACGGGGTCGAGGTCGCCAAGCGGGTGGTGCACCACTTCTTCGACCCGCTCATGGAGGCCGCGGCCGGGCAGGGCGCGGCCCTGGACTGGAAGACCAGCCTCCAGGAGCTGACGGCCGACTCCGGTCTCGGCGTGCCCGAGTACCGGATCACCGAGTCCGGCCCGGACCACGCGAAGGAGTTCACGGCCTGGGCCGTGGTCGCTGGCGAGGAGTTCGGCGAGGGCACCGGCGGTTCCAAGAAGGACGCCGAGCAGATCGCCGCGAAGCTCGCCTGGCAGGTGCTCTCCGAGCGCCTCGGCGTGAAGCAGCGGTAAGACTCGCAGCGAGGGGCGGCACCGGCTTTCCGGTGCCGCCCCTCGCTGCGCTACCGCTGACACTTCGGGCAGTAGTGCGCGGACCGGTCGCCGATGACTTCGCGGACGATCGCGGTGCCGCAGCGCCGGCACGGCTGGCCGGCGCGGCCGTAGACGGCGAGTTCGCGGGCGAAGTACCCGGCCTCGCCGCGCGCGTCGACGTAGAGCTCGTCGAAGGAGGTGCCGCCGACCGCGAGGGACTCGGTGAGGACGTCCGCGACGTGGCCGAGGAGTTCGAGGGCCTTGCGCTTCGAGAGCGAGTCGCCGGTGCGGCGGCCGCGGAGGCGGGCGCGCCACAGGGCCTCGTCGGCGTAGATGTTCCCGACGCCGCTGATCCAGCCCTGGTCGAGCAGGGCCTTCTTGACCTCGATGCGGCGCTTGAGGAGCCGCTCGGCGCTCGCGGCGGCGTCGAACGCGGCCTCGAAGACGTCCGGGGCGATGTGGCCCACGGTCTTCGGCACCGCGCCGTCCATGTCGGACAGCTCCCAGTACCCGAAGGTCCGCTGGTCGATGAACCACAGCTCGCGCGCGTCGGCGAACGTCATGCGCCCGCGCAGGTGCTTGTGGGCCTCGCGGCCGTCGGTGACGACGTGGAGCTGGCCGCTCATGCCGAGGTGGCAGATGAGCGCCCTGCCGTCGTCGAGGGCCAGCCACATGAACTTGCCGCGGCGGCCGGTCCCGGTGACCTCCAGGCCCTTGAGGCTCGCCTGGAAGTCGGCGACCCCGGGCGCGTGGCGGCGCACGGTCCGCGGGTTGTAGACCTCGACGGCGCTGATGCGTCCGCCGCGGAAGGCCGCGTCGACCCCGCGGCGGACCGTCTCGACTTCGGGGAGTTCTGGCACGTTTCAAGTATGCCCGGGAGCGGCCCTAACTGAGCTGCGGGTGCTGCTCCCTGACGGTGTCGACGCCGTAGTTGATCGCGAAGGCGATCGCGGCGAGGCGCGAGTTCACGCCGAGCTTGCCGAGCACGTTCTGCACGTGCGAGCGGACCGTGGACACCGAGACGCCCATCTGGCTCGCCATGTGGCTGGTCGGCTCGCCGCGCACGATGCGGCGCAGCACGTCGTCCTCGCGCGGCGTCAGGTGGTGCGCGAGTTCGAGCGCGTCCTGGTCGCCCAGGAGGGGCGCGGGCTGGAGCGCGGCGCGCAGCAGCTGCGGGTCGTAGTAGGGCGGGCTCGCCAGGCCGGCGTCGATGGCGCGGAGCAGGTCGGCCGGGAGGATGTGCGTGTTCGCGATGCCCGCGGCCGACACGGAGACGGCCTTGCGGAGCACCGAGCCGTCCTCGCGGTCGGTGATGAGGAAGACCGGCCGCTTGCAGTCGGTCAGGACCCGGTTCCGGGAGACCGCCTCCAGAGCGACCAGGCAGCAGTCGATCTGCGCGTCGGCGGCGGCGAGCGCCTTGGCGCTGCGGGCCTCGATGGGAAGGTCGCCGCGTCGGAGGAGCAGGGGTCGGATGCTGGCGGAGAAGACCTGATTCGGGTCGTACAGCATGACACGCACGGTGGCACCTCATCCTTCGGGTGTTCTTCGGTCGCCTCCCCAGATGCGCGCCCTTCAGGCGGCCACCCCAGCATGACTGTTGGTAATCGTCCAGTCCAGCGTTGAGTCGGATGGACGACAGTACGCGGTGAAAGCGCGGTTCACCTGCGATAATGCGGGGCCTGCGGTCGTCAGCCGAACATCTGCACCCAGTAGATGGTGCCGTCCCGGTCGTGCGCGCCGATGCCGATCACGTCGTAGTCGCAGTTGAGGATGTTCGCGCGGTGGCCCTCGGAGTTCATCCAGCCCTCCATGACCGCCGCGGCGTCGGGGTAGCCGTACGCGATGTTCTCGCCGACGCCGCCCTCGTACCCCTGCTCGTTCGCCCGGTCGGTGGGGGAGCGGCCGTCCTGCGAGGTGTGGTCGAAGTAGTCGTTGACGGCCATGTCCTCGGCGTGGAGGCGCGCCGCGGTGTCGAGGCGCGAGTCGCGGGACAGGTCGCCGCAGCCGTTCTCGGCCCGCCGGTCGTTGACGATGGCGAGGACCTCGGCTTCCGCGTCCGCGTGCGGCGCGTCGCTCCCGCCCTCGTCCTCGCCGCCGCCCGAGCCGCCGCCGTCGCCCTCGTCCTCCGCCGCGCTGGTGGTCTCCTCGGCCGCCTCGGTGGTCGGCTCCTCCTCGGCCTCCTGCGGGAGGATCTCGGCCTCGTCGAGGTCGGCGAGCGGCGCTGCCGTCGGCGACTCCTCGGCCGTCTCCGATGCCTCGGCGCTGGTGGTCGGGTCCGCGACGGCGACCTCGGTCCCGTCCAGTGGCGATCCGACCGCCCACAGTGAGGTCGCGCCCGCCGCGAGGCCGAACGAGGCCAGGATGGCGATGAACATCCGGCGCGTGCTCTCGGCGGGGTCGCGGTGGCGCCCGCCCTGGAGTCTTCGCATGGGGGTACGGCTCCGTCGCGGGGGTGAAATACACGGGGGTAGTTCGCGTTTCCCGGGGACCCTACCAGGTTCCCGCGCGCCGCGCACTGAGCGGCGCGTGAGCGTGCGCCTACGATGCGCGCCACACCGGTGTGACCCCCGTCGAATCTCCAGGGCAAAGCATGTGCAAAGCTTGACGAAGACCGCCGGAAAGGCGGAAGATAGTGGGTGACGGCCAGTGTTCACGAGCCGTGCTCCACTGGTCCGGCAAGGGGCAATCGGCCCCGGCGGCTAAAAAAATTCACTCAGCAAATGCGACGTTTTTCATGGTGCGTACGCCAACGCCACCAGACGACGTGATCGCAAGGAGAAACTATGGCGAAAGCCCTCTACGGCCACATCGGCCAGGCTCCCAACAAGCGCCTGCTCGAGGAAGTGGTCCAGCTACGCGCGCGAGTACGCAACCTCGAGACCGAGCTTGCCGAGCTGCGGTCCCGCGAAGACGAGATCGAACACGATCATGTCGAGGAGCTGATGCGGCTGCAAGAGCCCGCGTTGACTTAAACCGTCACTCGCACAAGAGAAGATAGGCGCGCCAGCTGCCAGCAGCGGGCGCGCATTGTCGTGTCTGGAGGGCTTCCGCCCCCGCGCGCGCCCGGGTTCGTCCCCTTCGCGACCTTTGATCTCCCCGATCCGGTCACAGCGGCCTTGTACGCTGGGACGGTCCCGTACCCCGACGACGCCGACAGCCGGAGCGACCGTTGTACCTGAAGAGCCTCACGCTGAAGGGATTCAAGTCCTTCGCCTCGGCCACGACCCTGCGCTTCGAACCGGGGATCACCTGCGTCGTCGGCCCGAACGGCTCCGGCAAGTCCAATGTCGTCGACGCCATCGCCTGGGTCCTCGGCGAGCAGGGCGCGAAGTCCCTGCGCGGCGGCAAGATGGAGGACGTCATCTTCGCCGGCACGACCGGCCGCCCCGCCCTCGGCCGCGCCGAGGTCACCCTCACGATCGACAACTCCGACGGCGCCATCCCCATCGACTACTCCGAGGTCTCGATCACCCGGCGCATGTTCCGCTCCGGTGAGGGCGAGTACGAGATCAACGGCGACCGCTGCCGCCTTCTCGACGTCCAGGACCTCCTCTCCGACGCCGGCATCGGCCGCGAGATGCACGTCCTCGTCGGCCAGGGCAAGCTCGACTCCTACCTCCACGCCCGCCCCGAGGACCGCCGCGCGTTCATCGAGGAGGCCGCGGGCGTCCTCAAGCACCGCAAGCGCAAGGAGAAGGCCCTCCGCAAACTCGAGGGCATGCAGGGCAACCTCGACCGCCTCTCCGACCTCACCGCCGAGCTGCGCCGCCAGCTCAAGCCCCTGGGCCGCCAGGCCGAGCTCGCCCGCCGCGCCCAGACCATCCAGATGGACCTGCGCGAGGCCCGCCTGCGCCTCCTCGCCGACGACCTCACCGGCCTGCGCACCAACATCGCCAAGGACCTCGCCGACGAGGAGGCCCTGAAGGAGCGCCGCGAAGTCCTCGCCGACGAGCACGAGCGCCTCGCCGCCCAGATCGCCGAGTTCGAGACCGCGCACGCCGCCGACAAGCCGCGCCTGGCCCGCCTCCAGGAGACCTGGTACCGGCTCCAGGCCGTCGCCGAGCGCCTCCGCTCCACCGCCCAGCTCGCCGCCGAGCGCCGCCGCTACCTCTCCGAGGGGCAGGACGACCGCGCCGGACGCGACCCCGACGTCCTCGAGACCGAGGCCCAGCGCATCCGCGAGCAGGAGATCGAGCTCCGCGAAGGCATCGCCGAGGACTCCGAGCGCCTCGCCGCCGCCGTCGAGGCCCGCGAGGAGACCGAGGCCGCGCTCGCCGCGGCCGAGCAGCGCATCGTCGGCGCCGTCAAGGCCGCCGCCGAGCGCCGCGAAGCCCTCGCCACCCTCCGCGGCCGCGTCGACTCCCTCAAGTCCCGCACCGCCGCCGCGGCCGAGGAGCTCGAACGCGCCTCCATCGCCCTCGCCGAGGCCAAGGAGCGCGCCGAGGCCGCCGCCGAGGCCCACGCCGAGGCCGAGGCCGAGAGCGAGGCCGTCGAGGCCGACTCCGAGTTCGACGACGCCCTCGCCGAGGCCAAGGCCCGCACCGCGGCGGCCAAGGCCGAACTCGACCGCCTCCAGGCCGCCGAGCGCGACGCCGACCGCGAAGCCTCCCAGTGGGCCGCCCGCGAAGAGGCCCTCGCCGTCGGCCTGCGCCGCAAGGACGGCGCCGCCGCCCTCCTCGCCCGCGCCGACGCCGTCCCCGGTGTCCTCGGCTCCGTGGCCGCGCTCCTGACCGTGCGCCCCGGCTACGAGGCCGTCCTCGCCGCCGCGCTCGGCCGCCTCGCCGACGCCATCGCCGTCGCCGACCCCGCCACCGCCGCCCAGGCCATCGGGCTCCTGCGCGACGAGGACGGCGGCCAGGCGGGCTTCCTGATCGCGCACGGTCCCGCGGACGGCCGCGTCGAGGTCCCCGCCGGACTCCAGTCCGTCGCCGACACCGTCTCGGCCCCCGCCGAACTCGCCGCCACCGTCCGCGCCGTCCTCGCCGGCATGGTCGTCGCCGACGACCTCGACGCCGCCCGCGCCATCGTCGAAGCCCACCCCGGCCTCACCGCCGTCACCCGCGCCGGCGACGTCCTCGGCGCCGCCACCGCCCACGGCGGCTCCGCGAAAGCCCAGTCCTACATCGAGATCCAGGCCGCCGTCGACGAGGCCCGCGACAGGAAGATCGCCGCCGAGTCCCTCGCCGCGCAGCTCGGCGAGCAGCTGGAGGCCGCCCGCGACGCCCACGCCGAGGCCGAGGCCGCCGCCGAGGCCGTCCGCACCGCCCAGCGCCAGGCCGAGGCCGCGCACGGGGTCGTCGCCCGCCGCCTCGCCGAACTCGGCGCCGCCGCCCGCAGCGCCGAAGCCGAGGTCGCCCGCCTCGCCCAGGCCCACCACCGCGCCCAGGCCGCCCGCGAGACCGACACCGCCGGCATCGAGGGCCTCGAAGCCCAGCTGGAGGAGCTGGAATCCCTCCCCGAGATCGAGGAGCCCTCCACCGACGAGCGCGACCTCCTCTCCCGCGAGCTCGACGCCGCCCGCCAGAACGAGATGGAGACGCGCCTGTCCGTGCGCACCGCTGAGGAGCGCGCCTCCGCGCTCGCCGGCCGCGCCGACGCCCTCGCCCGCCAGGCCCAGGCCGAGCGCGCCGCCCGCGCCCGCGCCGAGGCCCGCCGCGCCGCCCGCGCCCGCGGCGCCGCCGTCGCCGCCCTCGTCGCCGAGGCCGCCGCCGAGGCCGGCGTGCGCCTCACCGACTCCCTTGAGGCCGCCGCCATCGAACGCGACGCCATCGCCGCCGAGCAGGCACGCCGCGAAGCCGCCCTCGCCGAGCTCCGCACCCGCGCCGGCGCCACCGCCGCCGAGCTCGAACGCATCACCTCCGCCGCCCACCGCGACGAGGTCGCCCGCGCCGAGCAGCGCCTCCGCATCGAAGCGCTCGAGGAGAAGGCCGGCGCCGAGTTCGGCGTCGACATCGAGACGCTCCTCGCCGAGTACGGCCCCGACCAGCCCGTCCCGCCCAGCGCCGACGAGATCGCCGCCGCGGCCGAGAAGGGGAGGCCCGAGCCGCAGCCCGAGGCGTTCGACCGCGCCACCATGGAGAAGCGCGCCGCCCGCGGCGAACGCGAGCTCAAGCTCCTCGGCAAGGTCAACCCCCTCGCGCTGGAGGAGTTCGCGGCCCTGGAGGAGCGCTACAAGTTCCTCAGCGAGCAGCTGGAGGACGTCAAGAAGACCCGCGCCGACCTCACCACCGTCGTCAAGGAGGTCGACGACCGCATCCAGCAGGTCTTCGCCGAGGCGTTCGCCGACACCGCCCGCGAGTTCGAGCACGTGTTCCAGACCGTCTTCCCCGGCGGCGAGGGCCGCATCCTGCTCACCGACCCGGACGACCTGCTGCGCACCGGCGTCGAGGTCGAGGCCCGCCCGCCCGGCAAGAAGGTCAAGCGCCTCTCGCTGCTGTCGGGCGGCGAGCGGTCGCTGACCGCGCTGGCGCTGCTGGTGGCGATCTTCCGCGCCCGCCCCAGCCCGTTCTACCTGATGGACGAGGTCGAGGCGGCGCTCGACGACGTGAACCTGGGCCGCCTGCTCGACCTGCTGCGCCAGCTCCAGGAGAACTCGCAGCTGCTGATCATCACGCACCAGAAGCGCACGATGGAGATCGGCGACGCCCTGTACGGCGTCACGATGCGCGCGGGTGTCACGCAGGTCATCAGCCAGAAGTTCTCCCGCGAAGAGGAGTGAGGACCGGCCGGTGAGGTCGCCGCGCGTGCGCGACCGCTTGCGCGCACGCGAGTTCGTGCGCGGGTGTCGCCCAGGTCATCGGCCGGAAGTTCTCCTGCGAGGAGGCGTAAGGGCCGACCAGTAAGGTGGTTGCGTGCGCGCACGCAACCGGGTGCCCGGTCGCGCTGGCGCGGTCGACCCATCGCTGGAGGACTTACCTGTGGACAACCTGTGGATCTGGGTGGTCGCCGCTGTCGTCGTCGCGGTCGCCGTCATCGTCGGCGTCGTGTTCGCCGTGCGCGGCCGATCGACGCCGCCCGTGGAGGCGCCCCCTGAGGAGCCGCAGGTCGAGGACGAGCCGCAGCCGGAGGCCCCGGAGACCGCGGCCGCGAAGGCCGCGCCCGCGGCCCCGGCGGTCGAGACGCCCGAGCCGGTCGCGGGCAGGCTGGTGCGGCTGCGGTCGCGCCTGGCCCGCTCGAACAACGCGCTCGGCAAGGGCCTGCTGGCGCTGCTGGCGAGCGACCGGCTCGACGACGACGTGTGGGACGAGGTCGAGGAGACGCTGCTGACCGCCGACGTCGGCATGGCCGACACGACCGCGGTCGTGGAGCGCCTGCGCGAGCGGGTGAAGGTCCTCGGCACCCGGGACCCGGAGGAGCTGCGGGGCCTGCTCAAGTCCGAGCTCACCGCCGTCCTCGAACCGGACCTGGACCGCTCGATCGCGACCGCCTCTCCGTCCGGGGAGGGCCCGGCCGTGATCCTCATGGTCGGCGTGAACGGCTCGGGCAAGACCACCACGTGCGGCCGCGTGGCCCGGGTGCTCGTCGCCGAGGGCAAGAACGTCGTCATGGGCGCGGCCGACACGTTCCGCGCCGCCGCGGCCGAGCAGCTGGAGACGTGGGGCGCCCGCGTGGGCGCGAAGGTCGTGCGCCGCGGGGAGGGCGCCGACCCGGCGTCGGTCGCGTTCGACGCGGTCAAGGCCGGCGCGGAGGACGGCGCGGACGTGGTGCTGGTCGACACCGCGGGCCGGCTCCAGAACAAGTCCGGGCTCATGGACGAGCTCGGGAAGGTCAAGCGGGTCATCGAGAAGCAGGGCCCGGTGGCCGAGACGCTGCTCGTGCTCGATGCGACGACGGGCCAGAACGGGCTCCAGCAGGCGAAGGTCTTCGGCGAGGTGGTGCAGGTGACCGGCATCGTGCTCACGAAGCTCGACGGCTCCGCGAAGGGCGGGATCGTGATCGCGGTTCAGCGGCAGTTGGGGGTACCGGTTAAGCTGGTCGGACTCGGCGAGGGCCCGGACGACCTGGCCCCGTTCGAGGTCGGAGCGTTCGTCGACGCCCTCGTCGACGGCACCGAGAGCTGACACTCCGAGAAGCACGCACGGCGGGGACCGGTGAGCCAAGACGAGATTCCGCTGATCGGCGGCAACACGAGCACGGTCATCCGGCTGGGGGACACGGTCCGCCGGAACACCGGACCCTGGACCCCCGCGGTCCACGCGCTGCTCCGGCACCTGGACGGCGCCGGGTTCACGGGCGCGCCGCGGGTGCTCGGCATCGACGAGCACGCGCGCGAGGTGCTGTCCTTTGTGGAGGGCGAGCCGGGCAAGTACCCGCTCGCGCCGCACTGGACCACCGACGAGACCATGAGTGCGGTCGCGAAGATGCTCCGCATGTACCACGACGCGCAGTACGGCTTCCGGCCGCCGCCGGGCGCGACCTGGCGGTCCTTCGGGCCGCCGCCGCCCGACACCGAGGTCATCTGCCACCACGACGCCGCCCCGCACAACGTGGTGTGGCGTCCGGACGGCACGCTGTCGCTCATCGACTTCGACCTGGCGAGCCCGGGGGCGCGGATCTACGACGTGGCGTACGCGGCCTGGACCTGGGTGCCGATCTTCACCGACCGGGACTCGATCACGCTGGGCTGGAAGAAGCCCGACCGGCCGCGGCGGCTGCGGATGTTCGCCGACGCGTACGGGCTGTCCGACCGGGACCGCCAGCGCTTCATCAAGGTGATCCGCAAGCGGATCGTGGACCACATCGAGGGCATCCGCCGCATGGCCCAGGCCGGCGACCCCGCGTTCGAGCGGATCGTGCAGAAGGGCCACCTGCGCCGCCCGGCGCGGGACCTGCGGCTGCTGGACGCGGAGCGGTACATCCTCGACGAGGCGCTCCGCTAGGCCGCGACTCCGGTCGTGGCCGCTGCTCGGCTGCTGTTCGGGCGAAGACCCGCCGACGAGCCGGGAGCCGGGGGTCTTCGCCCGATGGAGCGCTCCCAAGATCGGGACGGCGGGCCCGTCGGAAATATCCGGGTGGGCCGCGCTGCCGCGGGGGAGTGCCGGGTCTGAGCGCGATGGATTTGCGGGAATTGGAGCAAATCTACCCTGCGAGCGTTTGCCTGTCAATACATCGTCAACTGTCAATATTAAGTGCCCGGGAGGTTACGCCCGGCCTCGGACCGTGCTGCGTTGCCCCTGGGGCGCAACGAAAGACGGGCACCCCGGCCGCCTGCACCGCGGCCGGAGCGCCCGCCTCCTCGGGAGCGAAGCTGTTTACGCGAGGAGTTCGCCGGCGCGGCTGAGGACGTACGCCGCGACGTTCCGGCTCAGCTCCACGCCCGCGAGGTCGGCGGAGCGGGAGTGGATGCCGGACCAGACCCGGGCGTCGACGTTCTCCGTCGTGAGCGGGTGCCAGGTCGTGTACGTGCGGGTCACGCCGGGCGCGCTCGGGCTCGGGATCGTGAAGGCCGCGCCAGGACCGTCGCCCACGAGCTGGGTCAGCACCTCCTCGGCCGAGCCGGAGTAGGTGTTGTGGCCGCTGGGGTAGTCCGGGTGCGCCGGGGTGTTGTGGAGGGGCGTCCAGGACGGGTCCCGCACGGTGGCGGGGTCCCCGTCCTCGACGGCCCCCGCGATGGCGGTCACCGGGCGCCACCACAGGTAGGCGTACTTCGAGTCGGACGTGGCGATCTGGGTGTCGACCGCGGCGACGTGGAACAGCGCCACGAGCTCGACCTGGTCGCGCAGCGATCCGGTGTGGTGCTCCAGGGCGGCCCGGAGCACGGGGTTGTAGAGCGTGAACGAGCTGCCGAGCCAGAACTGCGCGGTGTCGGTCTGCGCCTGGGTGCGCGCGGTGCTGTTCAGGCCGCCGTACACGTACACCTCGTCGAGGTCGGCGCGGTACTGCGGGGTGCCGATGGCCGGGGGCGGGTCGAGCCGGAACTGGTCGGCGCTGTCGAGCGCGAACGGCACGGCGAACCGGGTGCCGGCCTGCGCGGCGGGGGCGAACGCGGGCGGGGTCGGCTGCCACACGCCGGGCGCGGCGGCCGGCGGGGTCCACGCCGGGCTCACCGAGGCCGGGTCGAGGCCGTCGCCGGCGCGCTCGGCGAGCAGGCCGTCCGCGCGCTCGACGCCGGCGGTGACGCCCTTGCGCTTGGCGCGGCCGTCGGGGATCGCGCCGAGCGCGGACTCCAGGGCCGCGTCGAGGGCGGCCTGCTGCGTCGGCGCGAGCGCGGACAGGGCGCGGTGGACGGCGGCGGCGAGCGCGGCCTGGCGGTAGTGCTTCGTGTTGAGCCCGTGGGGGACCCGGCGCACGGCCCGCGCGGCGGCGAGCCAGGCGACGGCCCAGGTGCGGCTGTTGGTGACCTGCGTCGAGGCGGGCGCGGCGGTGACGGCCGCGTCGGTCGTGTCGAACCAGTCCAGCACGGCTTCACTTGCGCCCGAGGCGGTCTCAGCGGAGGCCGAGGACGCGGTCCCGACGGCGGCGCCCGCGGCGGCGACCGGTGCGGCGGCGAGCACGGCGCGGCGGGAGAGGGAGGTGCGGTTGGCGGGGGACATGGGTCTCCTTGCGGTGCGGTGGAATCGAGGCGGGGAGCGGAGGACGCGGAACAAGTCCACTATGGAGTGTCGAGGGGCGTGGAGGCCCCGGAGGACGCGCCGTGCGGCGCAGGGGAGATGGGGACCGCCGGTCAGGCGTCGCAGGGGAGGAACGGCCTGTCGGACCGGCGGAGGTCGGGTCAGCGACAGAGGGCGCTGGCGACGCGCATCTGGTCGACTTCGCGCCGCTGTGCGAGTGCGTTGGCGGGCTTCATGACTCGAAGATAGCAGTATTCCTATAGGAATACTAGGGTTGATCACATGTCGTTCCGCCCCCGAAACCCGCCGGCAACGGGGACCGGTCCTCCCGGCTGTCCTCCCGACTCAGGCCGCGGTCCAGCGGAGTTCGCGACTTGCCAAGGGGCCGTAAGGAGTCAGTGCCGCCAGTTCCGCCTTGTGCTCGCCCGGCCCACGGTCGAGGACCCTGGTGAAGCGGCGGTCGGCCGGGGCCTTCGGCGGGGCCGCGATCGGCTCGCCGTTCCACGCCCCGCCCACGGCGTACGGGTGCTCGGCCCGGATGCGCACCGCCGGCGAGCCCTCCTGCGCCACTACGCCGACCGCGAGGTCCGACAGCCGCGGGTACGCCGCCGCCGGATCGCGCAGCAGCCGGTCGGTCGGCAGCACCTGGCCGTCCTGGAACACCGGCACGTACCCCTCCGGCGCCCACGCCGCGCCCGAGACCGACGCGTGCGCGAAGTACGCCCACCACAGGCCCGGGTCCTGGATCGCCTGCCGCGGCCCCACGTGGACCGGTCTCGCCGGCCGCTCCCGGGCCTGGAGCTCGGGCAGGCTCAGCGGCCGGCCGTCCTCGTCCGCCCAGTACGCGCCGTGCTGCCCGTCGAGGAGCACCCACCGGTCCAGGTCGTCGATCCACGCCTCCGCCACGGCGTGGCCCTGCCCGACCCCGTCGTGGTAGTCCCCGCGCCGCAGCCACACCCGCCGCGCCGGGATCCTCAGCGCGTTCAGCCCCTGCGCCAGCACGATCGAGTACTCGACGCACGAGTACCGCGCCCCGTTCGCCACCTGCTCCAGCACGTCGACCGCGTCGCCGGCGTTGATGCGCGCGTTCGCGTGCCGCCACAGCGCCGACGTCCACGCCAGCAGGTCCCGCGCGGTCTGCCACGCGCCCCGCCCCGGCCGCGGCAGCCGCGTCAGCAGCTGCGGCTCCCGGTGCGCCTCGATCCGGTCCAGCCGCAGCGGCGCGGCCGCCCCCGGCTGCGGCCACGCGGTGATCCGCAGCGGCGGCGCCGGCACGTTCGCCTTGGCCCGCTCCAGCACCGCGGCCCAGTCCGGGTCCCGCCCGAACGCCGCCGACAGCTCCGGCTCGAACAGGTCCGTCTGGTGGAAGCCCGCCTCGATCGCCTCGTCCAGCGTCGCCCGCGCGCCCTTGAGCCCGACCTTGTGCGCCGCGATCGCCAGCGACGGCGCCCACAGGTCGCGCCAGAACTCCGTGTCCGCGCGCAGGGTCTTCTCGAGGTCGAGCAGCGTCCACCACCGCGCGCCGCGCATCGCGTCCTGGGCGACGGTCCGCACGCGCGCGAGCTTCGCCGTCGTCGGGGCCTGTGTCATGCGTATGAGGGTAGTCACCGCGGGCGCGGGCGAAAAGACCGTTGTGTTGACGGTTCGATGACGCTAGAGTGGGCCGCATGATCCTTTAGAAGAGATACCGGCCGCTGTGGGCGCCAGTGCCGACCGGCCGACACGCATGAGTGCATGCCATTGAGACGTCGAGCAACGCTCCGTTTCGCGCTCACGTCTCTTCAAGCTCGACCCGAGAAGGGGATCCGCATGACCGCTGAAACTCCCGAACCGCAGCAGGACGCCGCCGAGGCGCCGCTCAACCGCGAGGAGCGCCGGGCGCTGGCCCGCGGCAAGAAGACCGGCCACGCCGGCCACAAGGCCATCGGCGACAAGAAGGGCAAGGTCCGCTCGCAGATGCCCAAGGGCGGGGTCGGCAAGTTCCAGCTCCCGACCAAGAACGGCTGACCGCCGCAGACACGGCGCAGACATCGACGGAGGCCGCCGGACCGCACGGTCCGGCGGCCTCCGCCGTGCCGTCACATTGTTAGATCGCCTCGCACGTGACCGTCGGCGCCGCCGCCGGCGCCGAGCCGATGAAGCCGAAGACCTCGCGGGACTGGCCCGCGGCGACCGTGCCGTTCCAGCCCACGTCGGTGGCCGTCACGCCCGCCCCCGAGGAGGTGACCGTCGCGTTCCACGACGACGTGATCCGGGTCGAACCCGCCCACGTCCAGGTGAGCCGCCAGCCGTCCAGGGCCGCGTCGGCGGCCGTGACGGTGACCTTGCCCTGCCAGCCCGAGCCCCAGTCGTTCACGACGCCGATGACGGCGGTGCAGTCGCCTTCGGTCGGGCCGCCCGTGGACGGGTCCTCGGTGGGCGAGGTCGTCGTCGGGTCCGGGTCCTCGCCGTAGACGGTGGCGCGCTCGGCGGTGTTCTGGATGCCGTACTGCGACTCGAACACCCGCTCGCCGTACGTCGTCATCCGGCTCGGGTCGAAACCCAGCACCTGGTCCAGGATCGGGTCGGAGTTGCCCGAGTACGACCAGGCGATCCAGCCGATCCCGCGCGCCTGCGCCTCCGACTGGATGGTCTCCCAGGCCACGGTCGAGCCCTGGTGGGTGTCCGCGTACTCGCCGACGATGAGCGGCAGGTCCATCGCCGCGAAGGCGTCGAAGTAGTCGATCACCGCCTGCGGGCTCGAGTACACCTGGTACATGTGCACCGAGAACAGCGTGTTCCCGAGCGGGTCGGCCGCGGCCACCGTGGGCGCGTTGGCGCGCATGGTGTTGGTCCAGTCCTGGCCCCAGTTCGGGGCGTCCACGACGAGCGTGTGCTCGAACCCGATGTCGCGCATGCGGTCGACCGCGTTCACGGTCGCCTGCGTCCACTGCCCCGGGTCGGTGTTGCCGATCGGCTCGTTGCCGATGTTGATGAGGACGTACGCCTCCTCGCCTTCGAGCACGCTGTACAGGCCCTGCCAGAACGTCACGGCCTGATCCAGGGAGGCCGCGCCCGCCTCCTCGCCGTAGCCGGTCGTGTCGTGGACCTCGAGGACGCAGATGAGCCGCTGCGCCTTGCACTCGTCGACGATCTGCTGCACCCGCGCGGCGGACGAGACGCCCCAGTTGCGGTGGCCCGAGCCCAGGACGACGCGGACCGTGTTGGCCCCGAGGTCGCTGATCTCGCCGAGGCTGTCGAACTCACCCTGGTACCAGACGTCCGGGTGGGTGGAGCCGCGCATGATGAACGGGTTGCCGTTCGCGTCGATCAGCTGCGTGCCGTCGATCGAGAAGCCGCCCTGCTGGGCGCTGGCCGGTACCAGCTGCCACATGCCGGTGACGGCGATGGCCAGGACGGCCGCGGCCGCCGCCAGCCACGATCGCCTCCTTCGACGCCGTGCCGGGGCGGCGTCGGTGGTGCCGTGTTCCATGGTGATCCCATCTGTAGGTTCGGGTCGAGGTGAATCGGTTCACCACGACGTCCACATAGAGAACCATAAATATCGATGGGGTTCAAGACATGCCTCGGGGTTCGCTGTGCCAGGGGCGATGTCCGCTCCGCGGCTCAGTCGCGCGCGGGGCCCGTGGACCCGCGCGGCGACAGCTGCGCGGGCTGGAACTGAACCGAGAAAGCGGGGGCCTCGCCGGATGGCGGCACCGGTCCGATGTGCGCCAGGAGCGCCTCGGCGCACTGGGCGCCGTACGCGGTGATGTCCCGGGTGAGCGACGTGAGCGCGGGATGGGTCAGGCGGCACAGCGGCGAGTCGTCCCACGCGACGATCGAGAGCCGCTCGGGGACGCCGATGCCGAGTTCGTGGGCGACGCCGAGTCCGGCCACGGCCGTGACGTCGTTGTCGTAGACGATCGCCGTGGGCCGCTTGGCCGAGGTCAGGAGCCGCCGCGTGATGCGGGCGCCCTGCTCGCCGGTGTAGTCGCTGTGGACCGTGGTCATGGCGTCGAGGCCGAGCTCGGCCGCCGTCTCGGCGTAGGCCCGGTCGCGCGTCGAGGTGTGCAGCAGGTGCGCGAAGCCCGCGACGCGGGCGATGCGGCGGTGGCCCAGGGCGTGCAGGTACTCGAGGATCTCGCGGCACGGATCGGCGTCGTCGTGCCAGACCGCCGGGATGCGGGCGCCGTCGAGCGGGCCGCCGACGGCGACGGCGGGCAGCCCCAGGTCGGCGACGTAGTCGAGGCGCCGGTCCTCGACGCCCACGTCGCACAGGAGGACCCCGTCGACGCGGCGCTCGGCCCACCAGCGCCGGTAGACCTCCATCTCCTCCTCGACGGTGTCGACGATCTGGAGCGTGAGGCCGTAGGAGCCGGCCGAAAGCGTGGCCTCGATGCCGGAGATGAGCTCCATGAAGTACGGCTCGATGCCGAGGGTGCGCGCGGAGCGGCGCAGCGCGAGCCCCACGGCCTGCGCGGAGGACACCGACAGGGACCGGGCGGCGCGGTTGGGCACGAAGCCCATCTCGGCGGCGATGGCGAGGATCTTGGCGCGGGTCGCCTCGGAGACGCCGGGCCGGCCGTTGAGGGCGTACGAGACGGCGCCCTTCGACACGCCCGCCGCGGCCGCGATGTCGGCGATGGTCACGCGCCTGGTCATCGGTGGTCCTCTCACTGCGAGTGCGTCGCCGGGGCGAAGCGAGCGCGCCGGACGGCCGCGCGTGCGGCACCGGCTCCCAGACTGTATCCCACGCCCGCCGCGAACCGGTTCAGCCAAGTGCATTCAGGTATCGACATTCATCATTTCAATTTGATGAAGGCGCCGTCAATGCGTTGACCGGCCGCGCCGCGGCCGGTAGGTTCGATGCGCTTATCCGGTTCAGCACCCCGTCCCGCCGCGGAGCCGTCCGGCCTGCCGTTCGACCCGCCGGTCCGGCCCCGGCCCGGCGGGCGTCGCGGCGGCCGCGCCGACGGTGGCTACGCTGCCTACCGTCGTCGTCTTCCTCCTCTTCCAGAACCATCGGGCGACGGACAGGAAGCGCCGCACCGCAGGCATCGCCCCCAAGGCATAGGAGTCCTCTTGACCGCCAAGCGAACCCTCCACGAGGGCTGGACCGTCGCCGGGGGCCCCGGCGCGCCGGTCGCCGCCGAGCCCGTCCCCGCCGCCGTCCCCGGCGAGGTCGTGTCCGCCCTCCTCGACGCCGGCCTCATCGACGACCCGTACACCGACGACGCCGAGCGCGCCGTCGCCTGGGTCGGCCGCCGCGACTGGACCTACCGCACCGCGTTCGCGTTCGAGGGCGGCGACTGGGACGGCGTGGACCTCGCCTTCGACGGCCTGGACACCGTCGCCCGCGTCTCCCTCAATGGCGCGGTCGTGGGCGAGACCGCGAACATGCACCGCCGCTACCGCTTCGACGTGCGCTCGGCGATCCGCGAGGGAGAGAACGAACTCGAGGTCGCCTTCACCTCGCCGTACGCCTACGCCGAGGCCCAGCGCGACCGGCTCGGCGACCGCCCGAACGCCTATCCCGAGCCCGGGAACTTCATCCGCAAGGCCGCCTGCAACTTCGGCTGGGACTGGGGACCGAACCTCGCGAGCGCCGGGATCTGGCGCCCGGTGCGCCTGGAGACCTGGCGCACCGCGCGCATCGCCGAGGTCGTGCCGCGCGTCTCGGTCGAGCCGGGCCGCGGCGTCGTCGACTTCGCGGTCGACCTCCAGCGCGCCGGCGACGCGGACCTCGAACTCGTCTGCACCGCGGGCGGGCACACCGCGGTCGTGGAGGTCCCCGCCGGCGCCCGCAGCGCGCGGGCGCGCGTCGTCGTCGACGACCCCGAGCTGTGGTGGCCGCGCAGCCGCGGCGCCCAGCCGCTCTACGACGCCGCGGTCGTCCTGCGGAGCGGCGGCGAGGAGCTCGACGCCTGGTCGAGCAGGATCGGGTTCCGCACCGTCGAGCTCGACACCGAGCCCGACGCCGACGGCCGCCCGTACACGCTCAAGGTCAACGGCGAGGCGGTGTGGGTCAGGGGCGTCAACTGGATCCCCGACGAGGCCCTGTTCAGCCGCATCGACGCCGCCCGCCTGGAGCGGCGGCTGCGCCAGGCCGCCGCGGCCGGGATCGACTACGTGCGCGTCTGGGGCGGCGGGGTCTACGAGTCCGAGGACTTCTACCGGCTCTGCGACGAGATCGGCCTCATGGTCGGCCAGGACTTCCTGTTCGCCTGCGCCGCCTACCCGGAGGAGGAGCCGTTCCGCTCCGAGGTCGAGGCCGAGGCCCGCGACAACCTCGCCCGCCTCGCCCCGCACCCGAGCCTGGTGACGTGGACGGGCAACAACGAGAACCTCTGGGGCTGGCACGACTGGGACTGGCAGGGGCCGCTCGGCGACCGCACGTGGGGCGCCGGCTTCTACCACGAGCTGCTGCCGAAGCTCGTCGCCGAGGTCGACGGGACCCGCCCGTACTGGCCCGGCAGCCCCTACTCCGGGGTGCGCGACCTGCACCCGAACGAGCAGGCGCACGGCTCGGTCCACATCTGGGACGTGTGGAACGAGCGGGACTACCTGCACTACCGCGACTGGCGGCCGCGCTTCGCCGCCGAGTTCGGCTACCAGGCCCCGCCGACGTGGGCCACGGTGCGGCGCATGACGACCGACGAGCCGCTCGCGGCGGAGACGCCGAACATGCTGTGGCACCAGAAGGCCGCGAACGGCCAGGGCAAGCTCCAGCGCGGCCTCGACGCCCACCTGCCGCCGGTGCGCGACTTCGACGACTGGCTGTACTTCACGCAGGTGAACCAGGCCCGCGCGATCCGCCTCGGCATCGAGCACTTCCGCTCGCTCGACCCGTACTGCGCGGGCGCGGTCGTATGGCAGCTCAACGACTGCTGGCCGGTCACCTCGTGGGCCGCGATCGACGGCGAGGAGCGCCTCAAGCCGCTCTGGTACGCCCTGCGGGACGCCTACGCCGACCGGATCGTCACGTTCCAGCCGCACGGCGAGGACGGCGTGAAGCTGCTGGTGCTCAACGACTCCGCCGAACCGTGGGGCGGCGTCATCGGCTTCTGGAAGTGCACCGCCGAGGGCCGCATCGTCGGCCGGGCGCTCCTGACGATCGGGGTCAGGGCGCGCGACAGGGCCGAGCTCGTCATCGACGGCGAGGCCGCGCCCGGCCCCGGCGAGTTCCTGGTGACCGGCCGCGAGGAGTTCCCGCGCGCCACCTGGTTCACCAAGGAGGACAAGGACATGGGCTGGGCCCCGGCGGCGTTCACGGCCGAGACCGCGCTCGTGGACGGCGGCGTCGCGGTCACGGTCACCGCCGAGTCCGTGCTCCGCGACGTGTGCCTCTTCGCCGACCGCCTCGACCCGGACGCCGTGGTGGACAAGGCCCTCGTCACGCTCATCCCCGGCGAGACGGCCACGTTCACCGTGACGAGCGAGGCGATCGCGGCCTCGCCCGAGCTCACGGCCGCGCTCACCGCCAAGCCGGTGCTGCGCGCGATCAACGACTGACGCCCCGGTGCGGGGACGGCCCGGAGCGTCCGCTCCGGGCCGTCGCTCGTCAGGCCTTCTCGCCGGTCTCCGTCTCGGGCTCGGCCTCGGCCTCCAGCGCCGCCTCGCTCGCCTCCGGGGTGGGCGCGCCGATGCCGGCGACGACGGGCTCGTTCGGCTCGGGCTCGGGCTCCTCCTTGGCGGGCATGGGCAGCGACTGCGCGATCCGCAGGCCGGTCTGGAGGAGGTCCCAGCCGAGCGGGAGCGCCGCGCCGTCGGGCAGGTCGAGCTCCAGGGCCAGGTCGTCGGCGAGGCCGGCCTGCTTGGCGAGCTTGACGACGACCGGGTGGCCGGAGCGGTTGGGCGCGTAGCACCACTTGGGCGCGGCGAGGCCGAAGTCGCGGGCGAGCATGACGGCCGCGACGGCGGCCGGGCCGTCGACCAGGACCGCGGTGGAGCGGGTCGCCGCGGTGAAGATCGCGGCGGCCATGGTGCCGAGCGCGGCGCCGCCGAGGCGCGAGATGAGCTCCTGCGGGCTGCGCTTGAAGCCGCGGTTGAACGCGAGGTGGTCGCGCAGGGCCGAGACGCGGCCCATCCACGCGGCGTCGAAGACCGAGCCGCCGGGGGCGTGCAGCTGCGGCTGGAAGTTGGTGATCTCGTCCTTCGCGATGAACGCGCAGACGGCGACCGCGGCGGTCACGGCCCCGGCGCCGAGACCGGAGACGAGGAGCAGGTCGGCGCCTTCGTCGATCGCGCGGTTCGCGGTGTCGCGGCCGAGTTCGAGGGCCGCGTTCAGCTCGGTCTCGTCGAGGAGCGGGCCCTCGACGCCTTCGCTGGCGCCGGTGCGGACCACGGTGATCGGCAGGCCCGAGCGCGCGGCGTGCGCGGCGAGCGGGCCCTCGCCGCGCTCCAGCGCCTCGGCCTGCTCGGCGACGGGCGCGTAGTCGCCGGCGTCCCAGCCCTCGGGGTACTCGCCGGCGAACAGGAGCATCCGCGGGGCGGTGAACGGCTCGGGGGCGTCGGTGGCCTGCATGCGGGCGGCCCAGCCGATCGCCGCCTGGAGGCGGCCGAGGCCCGACCCCTCGATGAGCGCGTCCTGGAGCCGCGCGTTCGCGCGCGTGGTCCACACCCCGTTGGGGAACTTCGCTTTCAGCTCGGCGAGCGGCCCGGCGTCGGTCGTCTGTGTCACGGCACAAGGCTAGCGCGGGGGCCGTGGGGCACAATTGCCTAGTGACCACCATCGAGTTCGCCAAAGGGCACGGCACGGGAAACGACTTCGTCATCGTCCCCGACCTCGACGACGCCCTCCCGCTGAAGGACGCCCAGGTCGCCCTGCTGTGCGACCGCCGCTTCGGCATCGGCGGCGACGGCCTGCTGCGCGTGGCCCCCGCGGAGGACCCCGGCGCCGAGTGGTTCATGGACTACCGCAACGCCGACGGCTCGATCGCCGAGATGTGCGGCAACGGCGTGCGCGTCTTCGCCCGCTACCTGCTCGAGCACGGCCTCGCCGAAGGCCCGGAGGTCCCGGTCGCGACCCGCGCCGGGATCAAGACGGTGACCGTGGACGGCGATGAGCTGCGCGTCGACATGGGCGCGGCGGTCTTCGGCACGGTCTCGCAGGCGTCCGTGGAGGGCTTCACCTGGCCCGGCCAGGTCGTCTCGATGGGCAACCCGCACCTGGTGTGCCACCTCGGCGACGATGCCGAGCTGGAGGCCCTGGAGCTGTTCCACCAGCCCCGCTACGACGCCGCGCTGTTCCCCGACGGCGTCAACGTGGAGTTCGTGGTCGGCGCGGCCCCGCACGTGCGCATGCGCGTCCACGAGCGCGGCGTGGGCGAGACCGCCTCCTGCGGCACCGGCGCGTGCGCCGTCGGCGCGGTCGCCCTGCGCCACGCCGGCCTCGACACGGGGGTGTGCAGAGTGGACGTCCCCGGCGGGACCCTCACGATCGAGGTCACCGACGAGACGCTCTACATGACCGGCCCGGCCGTGATCGTCGCCGAGGGCTCGTTCCGCCTCTGACGCGCGCCGCCCGCAGGGCGGGTGGGTGGGCTCCCCGTATAGCCGTCCCCAACCCCCACCCTCCCAGGGGAAGAGGATAGGGCCGACTCTGCCGCACGGGTGCGACAGGAATCGGCCCGAGAACTCGCCGTGTCACCCGAAGGGGGCAACCAGGCCCCCGGCCGAGGCCGCCGGGACCTACCGCATGACGCGCTTGACCGCCGCCGCGACCGCCGGGGCCACGTTCGGGTCGAACACGCTCGGCACGATGTAGGTCGCGTTCACCTTGTCCTCGCCGACGCAGTCCGCGATCGCGGTCGCCGCCGCCAGGGCCGCGTCGTCGTTCCAGCCGCGCGCCTGCGCGTCCAAGAGGCCCCGGAACACGCCCGGGAACGCGAGCACGTTGTTGATCTGGTTCGGCTGGTCCGAGCGCCCGGTCGCCACGATCGCCGCGTACCGCGCGGCCTCGGTGGGGGAGATCTCCGGGTCCGGGTTCGCGAGCGCGAACACGATCGGGTCCTTCGCCATCTTCGCCACGTCGGAGCCCTTGAGGATGTTCGGGGCGCTCACGCCGATGAACACGTCCGAGCCCTCGACCGCGCCCGAGAGGTCCCCGGAGTAGTCGTCCTTGTTGAAGTGCTCGCCGAGCCACTTCCAGGTCTCGTTGTCGGTCTCCATGCCCGAGTGCAGCGCGCCGTCGCGGTCGACCGGGACGATGTCGCCGATGCCGGCCTTCTCCAGCAGCCGCATGATCGCGGTCCCGGCCGCGCCGCAGCCGACGACCGTGGCCCGCACGTCCTTGAAGTCCTTGCCGACGACGCGCAGCGCGTTGGTGAGCGCGGCGAGCACCACGATCGCGGTGCCGTGCTGGTCGTCGTGGAAGACCGGGATGTCGAGCCGCTCGCGCAGCCGCGCCTCGATCTCGAAGCAGCGGGGCGCGGCGATGTCCTCCAGGTTGATGCCGCCGTACGTCGGGGCGAGCGCGGCCACGATGTTCACGATCTCGTCGGTGTCCTGCGTGTCCAGGCACACCGGCCACGCGTCGACGTCGCCGAACTTCTTGAACAGGGCCGCCTTGCCCTCCATCACGGGCATCGCCGCCGCGGGCCCGATGTTGCCCAGGCCGAGGACGGCCGAGCCGTCGGTGACGACGGCGACGGTGTTGCGCTTGATGGTGAGGCGGCGGGCGTCGTCGGGGTTCTCGGCGATCGCCATGCACACGCGGGCCACGCCGGGGGTGTACGCCATCGACAGGTCGTCGCGGTTGCGCAGCGGCACCTTCGGGGAGACCTCGATCTTGCCGCCGAGGTGCATGAGGAAGGTCCGGTCGGAGACCTTCTTCACGTCGAAGTCCGGCATCGCCTCCAGGATGTGGGTGACCTGCTCGGCGTGGGCGGCGTCGGAGGTGTCGCACGTGAGGTCGACGGTCATGCGCCTGTTGTCGGAGCCGACGACGTCCAGGGCGGTGACGATGGCCCCCGCCTGCCCGACGACGGTGGCGAGTCGACCCGCCGCGCCGGGGTCGGCCGAGAGGGCCAGCCGGACCGTGATCGAGAAACCGGCACTGGGAAGACGCGCAGCAGTCATGCCACTCCTAATCGGTCACCACGTCGTGGACTCAAGGGCGTACCTCTGCATCATGCCACCGCGCGCACCGGGCCCGCCCGCGCCTGTGCGCGGCGTGACGCCTCCGACCAGCGCGGACGTCCCCGCTGGTCCGGATCGCCGGCGACCGGGGGGCGGTCGACAAGAACAGATCTCGGGCGGCCGCCCGCCGGTCGGAGGAACGCCACGCCATATTCACTCGATCTTGTGTCCAGGGCGTGTCAAGCTTGTGGTGATGCACGAACAGTACGAGAACACCCGCGAAGACCTCACTTCCGACGCCCCCTCGACGGGCGAACTGGACCTGGAGGCCCGCCAGGCGCTGCGGCGCGTCTCCGGTCTCGCCTTGACCGAGCTCGAGGACGTCACCGACGCCGAGTACCGGCGGCTGCGCCTCGAGCGCGTCGTCCTGGTCGGCGTCTGGACCGAGGGCACGATCGAGGACGCCGAGAACTCCCTCGACGAGCTCGCGCAGCTGGCCGAGACGGCCGGCTCCGAGGTCGTCGACGGCCTGATCCAGCGCCGCTCCAAGCCCGACGCCGGCACCTTCATCGGCTCCGGCAAGGTCAAGGAGCTCAAGGACGCCATCGAGGCGCTCGGCGCCGACACCGTGATCGCCGACGGCGAGCTCACGCCCGGCCAGCTGATCGCCCTCGAGAAGGCCGTCAACGTCAAGGTCATCGACCGCACCGCCCTGATCCTCGACATCTTCGCGCAGCACGCGAAGAGCGCCGAGGGCAAGGCGCAGGTCGAGCTCGCGCAGCTCCAGTACCTGCTGCCGCGCCTGCGCGGCTGGGGTGAGGCCATGAGCCGCCAGGCCGGCGGCCGGGCCGGCTCGAACGGCGGCGTGGGCCTGCGCGGCCCCGGTGAGACCAAGCTCGAGACCGACCGGCGGCGCATCCGCGCGAAGGTCGCGAAGCTGCGCCGCGAGCTCGCGAAGCTCACGGTCACCCGCGAGACCAAGCGCGACTCGCGCACCCGCAACCGCGTCCCCGGCGTCGCGATCGCCGGCTACACCAACGCCGGCAAGTCGAGCCTGCTCAACGCCCTCACCGGCGCGGGCATCCTCGTCCAGGACGCCCTGTTCGCCACCCTCGACACCTCCACGCGGCGCTCGCGCACCTCGGAGGGCCGCGAGTACACCGTGACCGACACGGTCGGCTTCGTGCGGCACCTGCCGCACCAGCTGGTCGAGGCGTTCCGGTCCACGCTCGAGGAGGTCGCCGAGTCCGACCTCATCGTCCACGTCATCGACGGCTCGCACCCCGACCCGCTCGGCCAGGCCGAGGCGGTCCGCGAGGTGCTCGCCGAGGTCGGCGCGGAGGAGATCCCCGAGCTGGTCGTGGTGAACAAGCTCGACCTGGTCGACCCGGACACGCTGCTCCAGCTCCGCTCCGACTGGCCCGACGCCGTGTTCGTCTCCGCGCACACCGGCGAGGGCATCGACAAGCTCCGCGACGCGATCGAGGGCGCCCTCCCGCAGCCGGACACCACGCTGACGGTCTGCATCCCGTACGTCCGCGGCGACCTGGTCTCGCGCCTGCGCTCGCGCGGCGAGGTCCTCACGACCGAGCACCGCGGCGACGGCACGGTCATCACCGCCCGGGTGGACGACGCCCTGGCCGGAGAATTGCGAGCGTTCGTCCTCGAAAAGGACTGAATCGCAGTGGTCCTGAACATGTCTCATGGGGGTCCCCGCGCTGACATGGCGTGTTCTGGAACACTTGCGTGATGCGAGAGCGCCGTGTGGGCCGTCGGCCCCTGCCTGCGCGGCTCGTCGCCGGGACGGCCGGAGTGCTCGTCCTGGCCACGGCCGCGTCCCCCGTGTACGCGCAGGACGAGGAGTCCGGCGGCGGGGAGGTGCTGTGCAACCTGCACGACCCCCGCAACCAGTACCCGGCGGGCATCGTCGCCGCTGACGGCGGCGACGGCTGGTACATCGTCTCCGCGGCCGACGGCCAGGACCAGACGCTGTCGATCGAGCGGGTCGGCGAGGACTGCAATCCCCGCGGCGACGACGAGGTGTTCATCGACCACCAGCCGCGCGACCCCCAGGCGCTGGCCCTCGACCACGAGGGCGGCAGCTACCTGTGGGTCGGCGACACCGGTGACGCGACGAACCGCGACTGGCTGACGCTCAACCAGATCGACCTGGACGACTTCTCGAACAACGCGGTCTGGCGCTACGTCTTCCCGGCCGAGGCGCACGAGGTCGAGGCCTTCCTCCTCCTGCCCGGCAAGAAGCCGCTGTTCGTCTCCGCCGACGAGGGCGAGGCGGTGCTGTTCTCCCCGCCCGGCGACAACCAGGAGGAGGACACCCCGCTCGAGCAGGTCGGCACGGTCGCCCTCCCCGAGGGCGGCTCGGTCTCCGGCGCCGCGCTCAACGCGGACGGCTCCAAGGTCGCGCTGCGCACCGAGAACGCGGTCTACGAGTGGACCGTCGAGGGCGGCGACGTCGTCGCGGCCCTGGGCGGCGCGCCGGTCACGACGCCGGTCGCCGACGCGGGCACCGCCGAGGGCCTCGCCTACGACGCCGACGGCAACTTCATCACCCTCGCCTCGGACGACAACGACGGCTCGTTCGGCACCGTCACCCGGTACGCCCCCGCCGCTCCCGCGGCCGAGGAGGACGCCGGCGGCGGTGAGGAGGAGGCGGCGCCCGAGCCGGAGGACGACGCCTCGTTCGTGGACTGGGTGCTCGGCCTCGGCTTCGGCACGATCGTGAAGATCCTCGCGGCCATCGCGATCCTCGGCATGGCCGTCATGGTGTTCGGCATCATCATCATCCGCAAGTACCGCAAGGAGAACGCGGAGCACGACGACGAGGACGGCGGCGACAGGCCGCGGCGCGGCCGCCGCGAGGCCGGTCACGCCCGCGAGGAGTCCGACTTCGGCCGCCGCGACTTCCTCGCCGACGACGACCCGGTCGACCTCGGCCTCGACGCCGGCCACCCCGACCCCGACCTGGGCCAGGTCGCGCGCGGCAACGTCTGCGGCGCCGGCGGCCCGGCCCGCCCCGAGCCCTCGGGGAACGTCTACGGCGGCCCGGCCCGGCAGGAGCCGGGCGGCAACGTGTACGGCGCGAGCCCGGCCCGCCCTGAGCCCACGGGGAACGTCTACGGCGCCTCCCCGGCCCGGCCCGAGCCGTCCGGGAACGTCTACGGCGGCGGCCCGCGCCGCGAGCAGCCACCGGCCGGCGGCGTCTACGGCGGCCGCGAGGAGCCCCAGTACGGGGCGTTCGAAGGCGGCGGCCACGGCAGCGTCTACGACAACGCCGGCCCCGGCCAGTCCTTCGGCGCCGGCCGGCCCGAGCCCTCCGGCAACGTCTACGGCGCAAGCCCGGCCCGCCCGGAGCCCTCCGGGAACGTCTACGGCGCCGGGGGAGGAGCCCCGCGCCCGCAGCAGCAGGGCTCGGTGTACGGGGCCGGAAACGCCGAACGGACCCCTGACGCCGATGACGGCTACTGGGGCCCGCCTGAAGGCGGCACGACGTACGGCCGGAACCGCTAGGCGCGCAATTCGATTCGCGTTCGGACCGCGCCCGTCGGCGCGGCTCGGGGGTCTAGATCTTGCGGAGCACCGCGACCACGCGGCCGAGGATCTCCGCCTCGCTCGCGTCGATCGGGTCGTACAGGGCGTTCGCCGGGAGCAGCCACGGCTTGCCGTTCTTGCGCTTCCAGGTCTTCACGGTGGCCTCGCCGTCGATCATCGCGGCCACGATCTCGCCGTTGAGCGCGTCGGGCTGCTGGCGCACCACGACCCAGTCGCCGTCGGTGATGGCGGCCTCGGTCATCGAGTCGCCCTTGACGCGCAGGAGGAAGTGCACGCCCTCGCCCACGAACTCGGCCGGCAGGGGCATGACGTCGTAGTCGCGCTCCTCGGCCAGGATCGGCTGCCCCGCGGCGATCTCGCCGACCATCGGGACGTAGCGGGGGCGCGGGTGCTGGGAGCAGGTCTGGACGCCGCCCGGCGTGGACTGGCGGACCCCGACCGCGCGCGGCCGCCCGGCCAGGCGGTTGAGGTAGCCCTTCCGCTCGAGCTGCTTCATCTGGTACGCGACGGAGGAGGCGGAGGCGAGGCCGACCTCGGCCCCGATCTCGCGGACGCTCGGAGGGTAGCCCTTGTTGTTGATGAACTCCTCGATGTACTCGAGGACTTGCTGCTGCCGACGCGTCAGTTTGCGCGTTTTCGGCCGGGATGTCGTGGTCTCGCTAGCCACAGGAGGCTCCTGTAAGACAAATGGGACGGTATGTCTGATTCCGACAATGTAACTCACGTGCTGGTTCTAGTCAAACATTCGTGCGACATCGGCGTGTCGCCGCGCTGGTAGGAATGTGTTTCGATCGGTAATCACCCGAACGGGTGAACGATAATGCGACGCGGCCTGGTTGACCGAGGCTCCGCCCTCGCATCGCCCCCGTGATCATGACCGGCGGTTCCGCGCTATTCTTGACACTAGATCTTGTGGTTTGCTGTATCGTCTCTCACTAGGTGTTGGGGTTGGCTGCGATGCCGGATCGGCACGAGGCAGACTGGCCCCGGCGCGAGGACGCAGCGGGGCGCCGAGGACGTCGGAGGTCCGCGAGACGATGGTCGTAGAAGGAGACTAGCGACATGCGATGCCCTTACTGTCGTCATCCCGACAGCCGGGTCGTGGACTCCCGCGAGGCCGAGGACGGCAAGATCATCCGCCGCCGCCGGGTGTGCCAGGAGTGCGAGAAGCGCTTCACGACCGTCGAGGAGTCCATCCTCGCCGTCGTCAAGCGCAGCGGCGTCACGGAGCCGTTCAGCCGCTCCAAGGTCGCCAGCGGCGTCCTCAAGGCCTGCCAGGGCCGTCCCGTGGACGCCGACGACGTCGCGCTGCTGGCCCAGGCCGTCGAGGACGAGATCCGCTCCCGCGGGGCCGCCGAAGTCCCCAGCAACGAGGTCGGACTGGCCATCCTGAAGCCGCTGCGGCAGCTCGACGAAGTCGCCTACCTGCGCTTCGCCAGCGTCTACCAGAGCTTCGAGTCCCTGGAGGACTTCGAGGCCGCGATCGTCCAGCTCCGCGAGGAGCACGCCGCCCGCAACGGCGGCTGAGACCACCACCCCCGCAACAACCGATTCCCGAACACCGAGGCATGAGCAGACAGGGGCGAGGAGACATGCCGAAGACCACCAAGGCCGCCGAAGGCGCCGCGACGACGACCAGGACCGCCAAGAAGACCGCGAGCGCGCCCGCGAAGGGGCTCACGGTCGAGCGGGTCTTCACGACCCCCGGGGTCCACCCGTACGACGAGGTCGAGTGGGAGTCCCGCGACGTCGTCATGACCAACTGGCGCGACGGCTCGATCAACTTCGAGCAGCGCGGCGTCGAGTTCCCGGCCTTCTGGAGCCAGAACGCGACCCAGATCGTCACCTCCAAGTACTTCCGCGGCGCCCTGGGCACCCCGCAGCGCGAGACCGGCCTCAAGCAGGTCATCGACCGCGTCGTGCAGGCGTACCACAACGCCGGCGAGAAGTACGGCTACTTCGCGACCGCCGAGGACGCGCAGATCTTCGCCGACGAGCTCACCTGGCTCCTGCTGCACCAGTACTTCAGCTTCAACTCCCCGGTCTGGTTCAACGTCGGCACCGCCGCGCCCCAGCAGGTCTCCGCGTGCTTCATCCTCAGCGTGGACGACACCATGGAGTCGATCCTCGACTGGTACAAGGAAGAGGGCATGATCTTCAAGGGCGGCTCCGGCGCCGGGGTCAACCTCTCCAAGATCCGCGCCTCCGCCGAGCTGCTCTCCTCCGGCGGCAACGCCTCCGGCCCGATCAGCTTCATGCGCGGCGCCGACGCCTCGGCCGGCACCATCAAGTCCGGCGGCGCGACCCGCCGGGCCGCGAAGATGGTCGTCCTCGACGTCGACCACCCCGACATCGAGGCGTTCATCGACACCAAGGCCCGCGAGGAGGACAAGATCCGGGCCCTGCGCGACGCCGGCTTCGACGTCGACCTCGGCGGCGAGGACATGTTCTCGGTCCAGTACCAGAACGCCAACAACTCGGTCCGCGTCTCCGACGTGTTCATGAAGGCCGTCGAGGAGGGCGGCGACTACGCCCTCACCGCCCGCCAGACCGGCGAGGAGATCGCCCGCCGCGACGCCCGCGAGGTCTTCCGCCGCATGGCCCAGGCCGCGTGGGAGTGCGCCGACCCGGGCATCCAGTACGACGACATCATCAACGACTGGCACACCAACCCGAACACGGACCGCATCTACGCGTCCAACCCGTGCTCGGAGTACATGAGCCTCGACGACTCCTCGTGCAACCTCGCCAGCCTCAACCTGATGAAGTTCCTCGGCGAGGACGGTTCGTTCGACGTCGAGCGGTTCACCAAGACCGTCGAGTTCGTCATCACCGCCATGGAGATCTCGATCTCCTTCGCGGACTTCCCGACCGAGAAGATCGGCGAGACCACCCGCGCCTACCGCCAGCTCGGCATCGGCTACTCGAACCTCGGCGCGCTGCTCATGACCTCGGGCTACGCGTACGACTCCGACGAGGGCCGGGCCCTGGCCGCCGCCATCACCGCGCTCATGACCGGCGTCTCCTACCGCCGCTCCGCCGAGCTCGCCGGGGCCGTCGGCCCCTACGCCGGCTACGAGCGGAACGCCGAGCCGCACCAGCGCGTCATGGCCAAGCACGCCGCGGCCGCCGACGCGGTCGCGACCTTCGGCGACGTCGACGCCACTGTCCTGGAGGCGGCGAAGGCCGAGTGGGCCAAGGGCAACGAGATCGGCGCCGTCAACGGCTGGCGCAACGCCCAGGCGTCGGTGCTCGCCCCGACCGGCACCATCTCGTTCATGATGGACGCCGACACCACCGGCATCGAGCCGGACCTGGCGCTCGTCAAGCACAAGAAGCTCGTCGGCGGCGGCTCCATGGAGATCGTCAACCAGTCCGTGCCGCGGGCCCTGACCCGCCTGGGCTACGACGAGGACGACCGCAAGGCCATCATCGACTACATCGCCGACCACGGCCACGTCGTCGGCGCCCCGGCCCTGCGCGAGGAGCACTACCCGGTGTTCGACTGCGCCATGGGCGAGCGGGCGATCGCCCCGATGGGCCACGTGCTCATGATGGCCGCGGTGCAGCCCTTCCTGTCCGGCGCGATCTCCAAGACCGTGAACCTGCCCGAGTCCGCGACCGTCGAGGACATCGAGGAGGTCTACTTCCAGGGCTGGAAGCTCGGCCTCAAGGCCCTCGCGATCTACCGCGACAACTGCAAGGTCGGCCAGCCGCTCTCCGCGAAGAAGAAGGAAGTGGAGCAGGCGGTCGAGGAGGCCGTGGAGAAGGCGATCGAGACGGTGGCCGCGCACGGCCCCGTCCGCCGCAAGCTCCCCAAGAAGCGCCCGAGCCAGACGATCTCGTTCTCGGTCGGCGGCGCGGAGGGCTACATGACCTCCTCGTCGTACCCGGACGACGGCCTCGGCGAGGTCTTCCTCAAGATGTCCAAGCAGGGCTCGACCCTCGCGGGCGTCATGGACGCCCTGTCGGTGTCGATCTCGATCGCGCTCCAGTACGGGGTGCCGCTGGAGAAGTACGTCGAGAAGTTCACGAACATGCGCTTCGAGCCGGCCGGCATGACCGACGACCCGGACATCCGCATGGCCTCCTCGGTGGTCGACTACATCTTCCGCCGCCTGGCCCTGGACTACCTGCCGTACGAGGAGCGCGCCGCGATCGGCATCCTCACCACCGCCGAGCGCACGGCCGAGCTCAACGGCGAAGACCCCGCCAAGGTCTCGCAGCCCGAGGTCGACCTCGACGCGCTCCGCGCCTCCGCGCCCATCGAGGAGGCCGTGGCCGACCGCGTCGCGATCGAGTCGAAGCGGTCCCGCCTGGACGTCCTCACCTCGGCCCAGGCCCGCAGCGCCGACGCGCCCCTGTGCATGAACTGCGGCACCAAGATGCGCCCGGCCGGCTCCTGCTACGCCTGCGAGGGCTGCGGCGCCACCAGCGGTTGCAGCTAAGTAACGACAGCAGTCCGAGGGGCCGTTCCGCACCGCCGGAACGGCCCCTTTCGCGTGCTCTGATCCGCTTGTGTCCCAAAGGAGACGACAGACGCGTCCAGTGCGAACTGGCACAACGGCAATAGAATGGGGTCACCGCCCGCCCCTCGCTCCCCGGAGGCATCAATGCAGTCCCTGGCTCCCGGCGATCCCGAACGGATCGGTCCCTACCGGACCATCGCCGAACTCGGCCGCGGCGCCATGGGCCGAGTCTTCCTCGCCAGCGCCCCGGACGGGCGGCCCGTGGCCGTCAAGCTCATCGCGGCCGCGCTCAGCCAGGACGAGGAGTTCCGGGCCCGCTTCCGCCGCGAGGTCGCCGCGTCCAAGCAGGTCGCCGGCGCCTACACGGCCGCCGTCATCGACGCCGGGCCCGACGACGCCGTCCCGTGGCTCGCCTCCGAGTTCCTGGTGGGCCCCAACCTGAAGGACGTCGTGGAGTCCTCCGGGCCGCTCCCCGAGGCCACGGTGCTGCGCCTCGCGGCCGGCCTCGCCTCGGCGCTCGCCGCGATCCACGGCGCGGGCATGGTCCACCGGGACCTCAAGCCCGCCAACGTGATCCTCGCCGCCGACGGCCCCCGCGTGATCGACTTCGGCATCGCCCGCGCCGCCGACGGCATCACCGACACGAACCTGACCAAGACCGGCGGCGTCATCGGCACGCCCGGGTTCATGTCGCCCGAGCAGGCCGAGTCCGGCAC
The DNA here is from genome assembly GCF_003933745.1 of Glycomyces terrestris. Taxonomy (GTDB): domain Bacteria; phylum Actinomycetota; class Actinomycetes; order Mycobacteriales; family Micromonosporaceae; genus Glycomyces; species Glycomyces terrestris. The sequence goes on from NZ_RSEB01000002.1 coordinate 302,709, forward strand.
CGTCTCGGCCGCCAGCGACGTGTTCTCGCTCGGCTCGGTCCTCGTGCTCGCCGCCACCGGCCGCAGCCCCTTCGCGGCCGCCTCCACCCTCGAGACGCTGAACAACGTGGTCCGCTCCCAGCCGGACCTGTCGGGGCTCACGCCGCGCCTGCGCTCGATCGTCGAGCGCTGCCTCGTCCGCCTGCCCGGGGCCCGGCCCACCCCGGCCGAGCTCATGTCGCTCATCGGCCCCGTGGCGCCCTCCACGCGCCCCTGGCCCGACGCCGTGAACGCCCTCGCCGAGCGCCAGCGCTGGCAGCTGTCGAGCCTCCTGGGGGACGCCGGGGTGTCCTCGACCCTCGTCGACGACGCCGCCGCCGCGCCCCCGGCGACGCCGAACGCGCCCTCGTCCGTGTTCGACCAGCCGGCGCCCGCCGCGCCCGCCTCCGCGTTCCCGACCTCGGCCGTGCCCGCCTCGGCCCCGCCGCTGCACCCGGTGACCTCGCCGCCGTACCAGCCGCAGACGCCCTACCAGCAGCCGACCGCGCCGCCGCCGTCCCCGGGCGGCTACGCGCCCGGCCAGGTCTCGCCCGGCCCGCCCTCCCCGGGGCCGGCGCCCGGCCAGTACCCGTCCATGCAGTACACGCAGCCGCAGCAGGCCCCGCAGTATCCGGGCCAGCCGGTGTACGGGCCGCCGCCGATCCCGCCGCAGCAGGGCTCGAACGCCACGGCCATCGGCATCACCGTGATCGCCTCGATCCTCGCGATCGCCATCATCGGCGGCCTGGTGTGGTTCCTCAACAGCGGCGGCGACCCCGACGACGACCCGACCGAGGCCGTCTCCCAGAGTGGCGAGGACCCGGTCAGCCAGTCCGACGACCCGGAGACCACCGAGCCGGCCGAGGAGACCACCGCGCCCGAGGAGACGGGCTGGACCGAGGTGTACTCCGGCGAGACCGTCACGCTCACGACCACCTTCGACTCGGCCACGACCTGCCAGTACGCGATGGTCGACTTCGACGACATCGAGACGCAGAGCGGGATCTACGTCGAGTACCTCACCAGCGACTCGCCGGCCTCGTACACGGACCTGATCCTGAACCCGTGCGACATCGACTACGACACCAACACGGGCCTGTCGAACGTCCTGTACACGCCGAGCGGCGCGTACGGCACCTTCTACGACGCGGGCGTCACGCCCGAGGAGTGCTGGGCCGAGATCGACGGCTCCGACCCGGCCCTGGACTGGACGATCGACCCGTGGGACCCGGGCGCGGCCCCGCTGACGCAGGGCATGACGCTGTGCCTGTACACCGGGAGCCTCCAGCTCGCCCTCGCGGAGGTCACGTCCGTCACGACCGAGACGGCCTCGAACTGGCTCATCATCGAGTTCACGACCACGCTGTACGCCAGCGCCTAGATTTTTCGAGCACGACCGTGCTATTTTGACGGGGTGCGGAAGGGCGAACTCACCAGGCAGGCCATCCTCGACGTGGCCGTGCGCATGGCCCGGTACTCGGGCCTGTCCGGGCTGACCATCGGGTCGCTCGCGGCCGCCGCCGACATGTCCAAGTCCGGGGTGTACGCCCACTTCAAGTCCAAGGAAGCCCTCCAGCTCGCGTGCATGGAACGCAACACCGAGCAGTTCACCGAGGAGGTCTTCCGGCCCGCGCTGGCCAAGCCGCGCGGCACCACCCGGCTCCAGGCCCTGGTCGAGAACTGGATGGCCTGGTACTCCCGGCCCGGTGGCTGCCTGTTCCTGGCGGCCGCGGCCGAGTTCGACGACCTGCCCGGACCCCTGCACGACCGCATGGAGTCCGAGCAGCGCCTGCTCCTCGACTCCCTCGCGCGCATCGCCTCCACGGCGGTCGCCGAGGGCGAGCTCGCCGAAGACACCGACGTCTTCCAGGTCGCGCAGGAGGTCTTCGGCGTCCTGCTGTCCTACAACTGGATGAGCCGCATCCTGTCCTATCCCGACGCCGCCGACCGCGCTTGGGCGGCGTTCAACCGGCTGATCGACAGCCACCGTCCCTGACCCAGACCAGGAAGGCCACGCTCATGGCGACCACCGCCCCCGCCTCGACTCAAAAAAGCACGACCGTTCGTGCTCCCTGGTACATCAGGTCGGCGTTCTCCGCCGCCGAGCACCTCGCGCCCGGACCGGCCGCGAAGTTCCTGTGCGAGATGTGGTTCCGGCTCCCCGCCGGCCCCGAGAAGCGCCTGCGGGGCGCGGCCCCCGCGGGCGCGTCGGTCTTCGAACTCGACTGCCTCGGCACCACCGTGTGGGGCTACGACTGGGGCGAGGGCCCCCTCGTCTACCTCGTCCACGGCTGGGGCGGCTCCACCGGCGACTTCAGGTTCATCGCCGCCGGCCTCGTCGCCTCCGGCTTCCGCGTCGTCGCCTTCGACGCCCCCAGCCACGGCAACTCCGGTCCCGGCCCGTGGGGCGACCGGCACGCCAACGGCGTCCACCTCGTCGAGGCCATGGGCGTCGTCCTCGCCAAGTTCGGCGACCCGCACGCCGTCGTCGGCCACTCCATGGGCTGCCTGAGCGCCGTCCACGGCCTGCTCATGAACGGCGTGGACCTCACGGGCGTGCGCCTGGCGATGCTCGCCCCGTTCATCGGCGGCAAGGAGGGCTTCCGCGACACCATCGGCGCGATCGTCCCGGTCGGCCCGCGCATCATGGACCGCCTGGCGCCCCTCGGCGAGGCCAAGGCCGGCGTCAAGCTCGACGACTTCTCGCTGCGCGGCCTCGACGTGCCCTCCCCGGCGCTCATCGTCCACGACCGCCGCGACCGCCCCAACCCGTTCCGGCACGGCGAGTCCCTCGCCGCCGCCTGGCCCGGCGCCGAGCTCATGGCGACCGAGGGCCTGGGCCACCGCAAGATCCTGGTGAGCCCGGCCGTCAACAGCCGCGTGATCCGGTTCGTCAAGGGCGCGTAGGGGACGCGAAAGGGCCGGGTCGAACGACCCGGCCCTTCAGTCTGCGTCTCAGCCCTCGTAGTGGATCGTCAGCCGCGTCCACGCGCCGATGTTGATGTAGGTGCCGTCCCCGACCGGGAACTCCACGTTCGGCGCCAGCGGCTCGTCGGAGCCGTTGAGGAACGTGCCGTTCGAGGAGCCGACGTCCATGATCGTCCACGAGCCGTCCGGCTTGGCGAACAGGCGCGCGTGCTGCGCGCTCACGCCCGGGTCCGCGACATCGCCCGACAGGTCGATGTCCGGCGTGATCCCGCGCTTCGCCGAGTAGCGGCCGATCGTCAGCTCGCCCTTGTCGAGCGGGAAGCGGCGGGGCTTCGCGAACGACGGGTACTGGAGCTGCGAGGCCCCGTCCGAGGCCGCGACCTTGTTGAAGTAGCCCTGGTCCGCGGTGACGGCCACGCCCCAGCGGGTCGCGGTCTGCCCGGGAGGCGCGTAGTTCGACGCGAGGTCGCTCGGCTGCGCGTCCGGCATCGAGAACCCGCCGGTGCCCGTCGAGGGCGGCGCCGAGGTCGGGGCGCCGAACGGCGCGGCCGGCACGCCCGGAGGCGGACCGGGAGGCGCCGACGTCGGCGCGTACGACTGCTGCGCGTACGGGTCCTGGCCGTACCCGCCGGGCTGCTGCCCGTACGGGTCCTGCTGCGGCTGGCCGTACGGGTCCTGCGGCTGCGAGGGCTGCCCGTAGGGGTCCTGCCCGTACCCGCCCGGCTGCTGCCCGTACGGGTCCTGCTGCTGCGGCTGCCCGTAGGGGTCCTGCCCGTAACCCTGCTGCTGGGGCTGGCCGTACGGGTCCTGGCCGTACCCGCCCTGCTGCTGGCCGTACGGGTCCTGCTGGCCGTAGCCGCCCTGCGGCTGCGACTGCTGCCCGTACGGGTCCTGGCCGTAGCCCTGCTGCTGCCCGTAGGGGTCCTGCTGCTGCGGCTGGCCGTACGGGTCCTGCCCGTACCCGCCCTGCTGCTGCTGGCCGTACGGGTCGGGCTGCCCGTAGGGGTCGTTCGACGGGTAGCCCTGCCCGAACGCGGCGGGGGACTGCGGAGGCTGGCCTTGCTGCCACGCCGGGTTGGGGGTTCCGCACTGCTCGCAGAACTGCGCCTGCGGGAACGCCCCGCACGCGCACTGGTACCCGCCCGGCTGTGGGGCACCGCCGTAGGTCGGCTGGTAGGTCAAGGTCGTCCCCCTCCAAGCATTTGGGTGTACTCGGCCTCGCTGACGACACCGTTCAGCGGGGCGGGCCCGTTCTCCCCGTCCGGAGCGCCCTGGTCCGCGCGCTCGCGCGCGCGTTCGTCGACCTGGACCGAACCGGGGGATTCGAGTTCCACCACCGCGACACTGATGTTGTCATGCCCGCCGTTGGCGAGCGCTTGTCGTGTCAACGCTACCGCCTTCTCGCCAACGCTGCCGTCCGGCAGTGGCAGAAGGTCGTGATCGTCATTGAAATAACGCGACAGACCATCGCTGCACACTACGACATGCCCCCCGCCCAGATCCACGCGGAGGAGGTTCGGGTTCAGCGTCGGCGCGTCCGCCCCGAGCCATGCCAGCAGGGCTTTCGCATACGGGTTGCGGTACCGCTCGTCCGCGGGGTCCACCCCCTGGTACTCCAGCCGGGCCTGGATGGTGTCGTCCACCGTCAGGCACCGCGCCTCCTTCTCGCCGGCCCAGTACGCTCGCGAATCGCCGACCCAGCACAGGACCGCCTGGTTCCCCTCGACGACCGCCGACACGTACGTCGACGACGGCGGCGAGTTCGGGTACTGCTTGCCGACCGCGGCCACCGCCGAGTGGGCCGCGCCCACCCCGCGCCGCGACGCGTCCTCCGCCGACAGGCCCTCGGCCAGCGCGAGTCGGATCTCCGTCACAGCCGCTTCCACCCCTGCGAGTGACGCGCGCTCGGAGTCCGAGGCGCCCGAGACGCCGTCGCACACCACCGCGATCTTGCGGCCGTCCTCGGCCAGCGCGATCGCGATCGAGTCCTGGTTGTAGTGGTGGCGCTTCCCGACGTCCGTCGCCGCGCCGATGCCGGGCATCTCGAACGACAGGTGGTCGTCGGACCCGCCGGGGTGGTCGGGATTCTCCTCGACCGCCGCCGAGGATCGCCACGCGACGGCCTCGGCGGGGACCTCGAACTCCTCCAACTCCCCGCCGCAGTCCTCGCAGTAGCGGCCGAGGTCTGCCGGCAGACCGCAAGCGGTGCAACGCTTCGCGGCGCCCATGGTGGGTGAGGGCTGCATAGGGCTCCTTCGCTACAGCATCGTGCGGGGGCGGTGGCGGTTGGCCAGGTCGAAGTAGTACACCTGGTCCTCCCTGCGGGTGCAGGCGTGGGCGAGGTCCCGGTAGGCCCGCTCCAGCGCCAGGCGCAGCTCGCGCTCCTCGGGGCGGGCCCCGAAGATCGGCGGCTCGCCGGCCGGTCCGGTGCGCACCACGGTGTCGAGCGCCTGGTGCAGGATCCGGGTCGACACCAGGTGCCGGCGCCGCGGTTCGAGCTTGAGCTCGTCGAGGCGCCCCGCCATGTGGTGCAGGTCCAGCAGCGACGGCGGCGAGGTGCGCGAGTGCAGCGCCGTCTGGATCGCCGCGGTCTGCGCGATCCCGTACTGCGCCGAGGTCTTCGGGACCTGGTGCAGCGTCGTGATCGCGTCGGTCGAGTTGCCTTCGAGGTCGAGCAGGCGCGCCCGCCCGTACGCGGCCGACACGAACCGGTGGTCGCAGGTCCAGATCCGCGTGTAGTGCGGCAGCGCCAGGTCGTTGCGCCCGGCCAGCTCCGCGCACGCGGCCAGCGCCAGGCGCGGCGACAGCTCTCCGGGCAGGTGCGAGTACACCGCGTCGAAGTGCGCCGCGGCCGTGGCGAAGTCGGCGGCCAGCAGCGAGATGATCCCGCGCAGCCACGTCACCTGCCACGTGTTGCCCTCGCGCTGCGCGAACTGGTCGAGCACCGCCGCGGCCTGGTGCAGCTCCCCGGCGTTCACCAGGGTCCGCACCCGCCGCAGCTGCACCTCCGGGCTCTGCTGCGGCGCCGAGTTCAGCTCCGCGAGGATGCCGTTGACGTCCGTGGCCTGCTGCGTCGCGAGGAACGCGGCCATCGGGTCGGCCAGGTCCACCATCGGGGTCGGCAGCGCGTGCGCCACGACGAACGGGTCGCCGATCGCGTGCACGTCGTACTCCACGTCCGGCTCGCCGAACACCGCCTGCTCGCCAGAGAACAGCGTGGACGGCTCGAACCGCGGCTCGCCGCGCTGCACCGACTGGACCTCGTGCAGGACCCCGCGCACCTGCGTGCGCATGTCGTCGGCGTCCTGGAACCGCGAGCGCGGGTCGATGTGGCAGGCGCGCAGCAGGAGCCGGTGGAACGACCCGTACTCGGCGAACTGCGGCGCCTCCGACGCCGGCGGCAGCTTGTCGCGGTAGGTGCTGGTGAAGCCCTTGAAGTCCAAGGCCAGCACCGCCATCGAGCGGCCGATCGTGTACAGGTCCGAGGTCACCGAGGGCCCCACGGAGAGGATCTCGTCGTTCGGCACCGAGTACCCGGGCGTCCCGTAGATCGCCGACTCCATGTCCTCGGCGTGCCGCACGGCCCCGAGGTCGATGAGCTTGAGCCAGGTCTCGACGTGGATGATGTTGTCCGGCTTGAAGTCGCAGAACAGCAGGTTGCGGTCGTGCAGGTAGCTGAACGCCGGCAGCAGCTCCGCGGTGTAGGTGAGCACCTGCTCCAGCGGCAGCGGCTTGCGCTCGCCGTTCTCGTCGACCGCGTCCCTGATGTCCCGCAGCGACTTCCCGGCGATGTACTCCATGACGATGTACGACTGGAGCTGCCCCGAGCGCGGGTCGGCGGAGGTGACGAAGTCGTGGATGTCGACCACGTTCGGGTGGTCGATCCCGACCAGGAACCGCCGCTCGTTGATCGCGGCCTCGATCGCGTCCTCGTCCGAGGTGTTGATGAGGCCCTTGATGACCACCCAGCGCTGCGTCAGGTCGTCGTCGAAGTTCTTGTCGTTCGCGAGGTAGATCCAGCCGAGGCCGCCGTGCGCGATCGCGCCGAGCACCTCGTACCGGTCCGACAGCAGGTCCCCGGGGTTGAGCGCCGGCGTGAACCAGTACCTGGCGCGGCAGTACGGGCAGAAGCCCTCCACGCGCCCGGCGCGGCCCGCCTGCGGGCGCCCCACCGGCTTGCCGCACGAGGAGCAGAACCGCTTGTGCTCGGGCACCTGCGGGTTCGCCAGGACCGCCTCGGCGGGGTCGCGCGGCGGCACCGGCGGGATGTCCGAGAGGCCCCCGCGCTGGCGGGTGCTGGACGTCGTCGAGCGGGTCACCGGCCCGGTGATCGGCTGCGGCAGCGGCGCGGCCGGGGCTCGGTAGGGCGCGGGCGGCGGCGACGCGACCGCGTTGGCGGGCACGACCTGCTGCGACTGCGCCACTTGCGCCTGATTGGCGGGTGCCACCTGCCCCTGGTTGGCGGGAGCGACCTGCGCCTGGTTCGCGTGCGGCACGGGCGGTCCGACGGGCGTCGTCATGCTCGGCGGCGACAGGGCCGCCGTCCCCGGCGGGGGCGCCGAGGGCGCGGACGGGCCCGGCGGCTGCGGCGCGAAGCCCGGCTGCGGCGGCACGGGCGGCGGGGTGGACATGCGCCGGCGGACCGCGAGCGTGTCGCTCTCCTCGGTCTGCGGCTGCTGGTACTGGCCGGGCTGGTACCGCTGGGTGTGCTCGGGCGGCGGCTGCTGGTCGCTCATGCGTTCCCTCAATCCCGGTACTTCGTGGTCAGCGCGGCGGCCTCGGCCGCGAGCGGGCCCGCGAGCCACTCGTCGTACGACGCCTGCCAGCGGCCGTCGGCGATCATGGCCGCCAGGGCGCCGTTCACGAACCGCGCGAGGTCGGTGTTGCCCTTCTGGAACGCGATCCCGTACGACTCGACCGAGAACGCCTCGCCCACGACCTGGAGCGTCGGGTCCTGCACGGCCATGCCCGCGAGGATCGTGTCGTCGATCGCGACCGCGTCGACGGTGCCCTGCTGGAGCAGCACCAGGCAGTCGTTGAAGTCGGGCACGGTGACCGGCTGGACCTCGGCGTTCACGGCCGCGATGTTCCCGACCGAGGTCGAGCTCGCGCCGGTGCACACCTGCTGGTCGCCGGTCATCTCGGCGAGGCCGGCGATCCCGGACTCCTTGGTGACCAGGAGCCGCTGGCCCGCGTGGTAGTACTCGGTGGAGAACTCGACCTTCTCCCAGCGCTCGCACGTGATCGACATGGTGCGCACGACCATGTCGACGCGGTCCTCGGCGAGGGCCGTCTCGCGCTCGCCGGAGGTCATCGGCACCCAGCGGACCTTCGTGGCGTCGCCCATGACGGCCTTGACCATCTCGGTGGCGATGTCGATGTCGAAGCCGGCGAGGGTGTTCGTCTCGGGGTCGCGGTAGCCCATGAGGTTCGTGGACTGGCTGATCCCGATGCTGATCTGCTCGGGGTTGTCGAGCGTGGCCCGCGCCTGCTCGGCCGTGACGGACCCGGGGTTGTACGAGGCGAGCGGGTCGCAGCTGGTGTCGGGCGCGGCGGGGCTGGCGTCGGGGTCGAAGTCGATGCCCTCCGGCAGCGGCGTCGGCACGTCGACCTCCGGCGGCTCCATGTTCGCGGGGCTGGTGCACGCGGCCAGGATCAGGCACGCGGCGGCCGCGGCGACCGCCGTCTTCGCGAATCGAATCATGCGTAGTACTCCGCAACTCGCATCTGGATGCCGACGGCGGCGCTGATGAGCGCCGCCAGGGAGAGCGCCGCGAGGCCGGCGGCGGCGCCCGAGAGGGACCGCTGGGCGTCGACGGTGGCCTCGACGAACCGGTCGGCGCTGGTCTCGGTGGCGGCCGTCAGGGCCTCGTTGAGCGCGTTGAAGGACGTCTGGAGGCTGCCCTCGTCCTCGCCGACCGCGAGGGCCACGGCGTCGGTGTAGCTGCCCTCCTGGGCGAGCTTGACGACCTCGCCGTGCCCGTTGCCCCACGCGGTGGCCGCCTCGCGGGCGGCGTCGATGGAGCCGGCGAGCTCGGCGTCGCCGCTGAACTGCCGGTCGAGCTGGTCGAGCAGGCCGCCCTCGGCGGCGAGCTCGGCCATGTGCTCGGCGTAGCGGTCGGCGGCCTGCTGGTCCTCGCCGCGGGCGATGAGCAGGAGCGACTCCTCGGCGCGCGCCTGCTGGGCCGCGATCTCGGCCTCGGCGAGCAGTTCGAGGGGCCGCGAGCCGTCGTCGTGGGAGCGGCCGGTGTGGCTCGCGGAGGCGAGCGAGGCCATCGCGAGCCAGCCCGCGAAGACCACGAGCAGGACGGTGGCGCCGACGAGCCCCAGGTTGAACGTGCGGTTCGTCTTGCGCGAGAGCCACAGCTGGGCCCACACGAGGGTGCCGAGCGCGGCCAGGACGAGCACGGCGGCCGCGTACGGGAAGGCCGCGGCGCCGTCGCGGGACTCGGTCAGCTGCGCGAGCGCGTTCTCCTGGAGCGTGTGCGCCGACGGCAGCATCTGCTCGCGCATGAGCGTGGACGCCTGCTCCTGGTACGTCGCGCCGACCGGCTCGCCGAGCCGGTTGAACGTGCGGGCGGTCTCGACCAGGCCCGTGTACACCGGCAGGCGCGCGTTCAGCTCGGCCACGAGCTCGACGTCGGCGCCGGTCTTGACCTCGCCGGCGGCGGTCGCGAGCGCCACGGTGGCGTCGCGCAGCGCGGTCCGGTAGGCGTCGTTCATCGCCTCGGACGGCGTGCCGGTCGTCAGGTACGAGGAGGCCGCGGTCGCGTCGGCCTGCGAGAGCGCCTGGTACAGCTGGAGCGCGGCCACCGAAAGGCGACCGGACTGGCTGGTGGTCTCCTCGATCACCGCGGACTTCGCCAGGATCGAGGTCATGCCGGTGATCCCGGCGCCGAGGATGAGCGCGGCCAGGATCGCGAGCACGCCCCGCAGCTGGCCGGGCGTCTGGCGCAGCGCGGCCGCGACCCGGTCGATCCGCCGCCCGGGAGCCGCGCCGGGGGCGGGCTGCACGGCGCGGCCGCCCGCGGGCGGCGCCTGGGTCGGCGCTGGAGGGGACTGGACGGCCAAAACTGCTGCACCTCAACTCGAATTACTCGCGGATCTCCGCCCGCGCGCACGTCACCGTGGCTGGAGTGTCGGGGGACTCCCACATGGTATCGGCCCGCGGCAACGGACGCGGGCTGCCGCCCTGGCCGAGTACCGACCGGTACGGTGGGGACCGTGCAGCATGCGGAGACGACGCCCCCCGGGACCCATCGACCCTCCGATGAGGACGACGAGCGGTGGATGGCGCGCGCGTGCGACCTCGCCCGCCGCTGCCCGCCCTCCGAGACCGCGTTCAGCGTCGGGGCCGTGATCGTCGCGCACGGCGAGGTCGTGGGCGAGGGCTGGTCCCGCGCCGAGGGCCCCCACGACCACGCCGAGGAGGTCGCCCTCCGCCAGGCCGGCGCGGCCGCGAGGGGCGCGGTCGCCTACTCGTCGATGGAGCCGTGCGCGCGCCGCGCCTCCCGGCCCAGGCCGTGCGCGCGCCTGCTGTCGGAGGCCGGGGTCGCGCGCGTCGCGTACGCCCTGCGCGAGCCCGCGAACTTCGTCGACGCGCCCGGCGGCGACGCGTACCTGCGCGAGACCGGCGTGCTCGTGACCGAGATGCCCGAATTCGCGGCGGCGGCCGAAGCGCCCAACGCGCACCTCCTATAACCTGACCCCATGAGGCCATTGATCGATGCCGACCAGGCCGCGGCCTGGTCGGAGGCGGTCCGCATCGACGTCCGGTGGACGCTCGGCGGGCCCTCGAAGGAAGCCGAGTACGCCGCCGGGCATCTCCCCGGGGCCGTCTGGCTCGACTTCGACCGGGACGTCTGCGGCCCGGTCGGCGCCGTGGGCGGCCGCCACCCGCTGCCCGATCCCGAAGCGCTCCAAGCGGTCCTGCGCGCCGCCGGACTGAACGACGGCGACGCGGTCCTCGTCTACGACGACGGCGACCTCATGTCCGCCGCCCGCACCTGGTGGACGCTCCGCTGGGCCGGCGTCGAGGACGTGCGCGTCCTCACCGGCGGGATCACGGCGTGGACGGGCGCCGGGCTCCCGCTGGAGACCCAGGCGCCGCAGCGGCCGGAGGGGGACCTGACCGTGCGGCCCGGGAGCCTGCCGGTCCTCGACGCCGACGGCGCCGCCGCCTGGGCCGCCGAGCACGACCTGGTCGACGTGCGCTCGCCCGAGCGCTACCGCGGCGAGTTCGAGCCGGTCGACCCCGTCGCCGGGCACATCCCCGGCGCCGTCAACCGCTTCCTCGCCGAGGACGACCTGACCGACCTCGACCGCGTGCGCGCCCGCTACGAGCCGCTGGAGGCGCCCGCGTTCTACTGCGGCTCGGGCGTCGGCGCGGCCCGCAGCGCCCTCGCGCTCACCGCCGCCGGCCGGCCCACGCCGCCGGTCTACATCGGGTCATGGAGCGATTGGGGCTCCCTCGGCCGCGAGGTCGCCCGCGGGGAGGAGTCGTGAAGCGCCTGCTCGTCGCCGTCCCGGCGGCCCTGCTCCTGGCGCTCGGCGCGTGCAGCGACGAGAACGCCCCGGCCGGCGGCGAGCCCGCCGACACCGCCGCCAACGAGGAGGCCGCCACCCAGGAGGGCTCCGCGCCGGTCGAGCTCGACCTCGCCGACGCCGCGGGCGCCTGCCCGTACATCGACTCCGCGCTCCTGAACTCGACCACCGGCGAGGACTTCCGCTTCGCCTCGGGCGGGCCCGGCGCGGCCGAGGGCGAGGACGCGCCCGCGCAGCTGACGTGCGCCGTCCAGACCGGCGAGGCCGCCTACCCGGACCTGACGCTGTTCATCATCGGCACCGAGGCCACGGTCGAGGTGTACGAGGAGGAGCTCGCCGACGGCGCCGAGTCCCTCGACGACCTCGGCGAGGCCGCCTACTGGATCGTCCACACCGAGGACACCGGCGCCGGCCCGGCCCTGGAGATGGGCTGGTACGACGGCGGCACCATCTTCGAGATGCGGTACACGACCCCCGGCGGGACCGACCCGGCCGCGGTCGAGGGCCTCGTCGCCGGGTTCACCCAGATCGCCGCCGGCATCCAGGCCGCCCACGCCGAAGCCGCCGGCTGAGACGCGCGGCGGCCGCCGGTCCTCCGGCGGCCGCCGCTTCCGTTCCGCACGCGAGCGCCCTCCCCGCCGGGGGTGCGGGGAGGGCGCTCAGGTGCGGAGTGCAGTTCGGGGGGTTTCGGCCGGGCCGACGCCCTTGCGGGCCGCCGCGCGGTTGAAACCGTTTCCAACGCTTTGGTCAGCCTACTCCCCGGTAGTCCGGTGGTCAAGACTCCGGAGGGTGACGCCAGTGGACGGATGTCGCGACGAAAGGGCTTGCGCCCCAAGCGATTCGGACTAAACGACCGGAACGGCGAAGATCTTCGCGGCGGCGTCGACCGACAGCCGCAGCGAGCGCGACGCGGACGTCACCGCGATCTCGCCGTCCTGGCGGTCGATGACGACCTCGGCGCCCGGGTCGACCCCCGCCTCGTGCAGCGAGGTCAGCAGGTCGGGATGGGTCTGCGCCGACTCGCACAGGCGCGTGACGCGCACCTTCGCGCCGGGGGAGACCACGCTCATGGGGCGCTCGTCGCTCTCGTGCACGGCCGGGACGGCCGCCGCGTCGAGCTCGGTCAGGCCGGGGATCGTGTTGCCGTACGGGGACCGGGTGGGGTGCTGGAGCAGCTCGTACACGCGCTTCTCGACGGTGTCGCTCATCACGTGCTCCCACTTGCACGCCTCGTCGTGCGCCTCCGTGTACGACATCCCGATGACGTCGACCAGGAGCCGCTCGGCGAGGCGGTGCTTGCGCATCACCGCGACCGCCTGGCGGCGGCCCTCCTCTGTCAGCTCCAGGTGGCGGTCGCTCTTGACGTTCAGCAGCCCGTGGCGCTGCATCCGGCCCACGGTCTGGGAGACCGTCGGGCCGCTCTGCTCGAGCCGCTCGGCGATCCGGGCGCGCAGCGCCGGGACGCCCTCCTCCTCGAGCTCGAGGATCGTGCGCAGGTACATCTCGGTGGTGTCGACGAGGTCCGTGGTCACAGCTTCGTTCCTTCACTTTGTCCGCCCGCAGGGCACCGAGCGGGGTGGGTCAAGTAGCCGCCAGACCCCCTGTCTGCACCAATGGTATACGGCGATCAGGCCACATAGTCGGCGAGCCGACCCGCGTAGTCGGGCTGGCGGAGGCGGTGCAGCGCGTTCTTCTCGATCTGGCGGACGCGCTCGCGCGAGAGCCCGAAATCGGCCGAGACCTCCTCGAGCGTGCGCTGGCGCCCGTCGTCGATACCGAAACGCAGGCGCAGGACGGTTTGTTCCCGCTCCGGCAGCGAGGCCAGCACGTTCGCGATGTGGCGGCGCAGCAGCGCGTACGAGACCGCGTCGTCGTTCGCGCGCTCGCGCGGCAGGTGCGCGACCAGGTCGCCCAGCGCCGTCGAGTCGTCCTCGCCGACCGTCTGGTCCAGGCTCACCGGCTCGCGGTCGTAGGACATGAGCTCCAGGACCTTGCCCGGGGTCGTGTCGAGCTCGCGGGCGATCTCCTCGTAGCGGGGCTCGCGGCCCAGCTCGGCCATGAGGTCCTGGCGCACCCGGTTCATCCGCTTGATCTGGTCCACGGTGTGGGCCGGGACGCGGATCGTGCGGGACTGGTCGGTGACGGCCCGGTTGATGGCCTGGCGGATCCACCACGTGGCGTACGTGGAGAACTTGTAGCCCTTCTGGTAGTCGAACTTCTCGACCGCGCGGATCAGGCCCAGGTTGCCCTCCTGGATCAGGTCGAGCAGGCTCATCCCCGCGCCGGAGTAGCGCTTCGCGACCGAGACGACCAGGCGCAGGTTCGACTCGAGCATCCGCTGCTTGGCCGCGCGGCCGTCCGCGGCGACCCGGGCGAGGTCGCTGCGCAGGTCGGGGTCGGTGGTCTCGGAGATCCGGCACTCGGCCATCAGGCCGGCCTCGATGGCCTTCGCGCACTCGACCTCCTCGGAGGCGGTGAGCAGCCGGTGCTTGCCGATGCCGTTCAGATAGGCGCGCACGGGGTCGCCGGAGTACTCGGTCGCGCGCTGCGCCGGTCGCTGGGCCGGACGCTGACGGATGCTGTCGACAGGTGCCATCGGATTCGCCTTTCGCTGCATTCCCTCCCGTGCGGGTGGGGAACCCGCACCAGGCCCGGCGGGCACCGGGCTTGGGAGTACCAGCTTGCAGCGGTTTTCGCGTTTCCAGATCCCCCGGCGCGAAGGGTGGCACGAACCCGGGAGACAGGATCAGAATTTCGGCTTCGGGGCCTCCCAGCGATACCTGATGGCCACCAGTCGTACAACGAAGATCACCGCGATGGCGATCAGCATCAGCGTCCAGTGCCCGATCTGCGACTCCCACCGCGCGCCCACCGAGACGATCACCGCCCCGACGGCCGCCGCCATCGCGTAGAAGTCCTCGCGGAGCACCGCCGGGATCTCCTGGACCAGGACGTCCCGCAGGATGCCCCCGCCGATACCGGAGAGTACTCCGACGATGCAAGCCGCGTAGACCGCGAACCCGTGGTCGAGCCCCTTCACCGTCCCGACCACGGTGAACAGCGCCAGCCCGGCCGCGTCGAGCACGAGCATCGTCGGGCGCATGCGCGAGAGCGCGGGGTGGAACCGGAACACCACCAGCGAGGCGAGCACCGCCACCAGCGGGTACCGCCAGTCGGTGAGCGCCAAGGGCTTCGCGTCGATGAGGATGTCGCGCAGGGCGCCGCCGCCGAGGGCGCACAGCGCCCCGATCACGACGACGCCGAACAGGTCCAGCCGCTTGCCGACCGCCGCGCTCGCGCCCGAGGCGGCGAACACGGCGATGCCGAGCAGCTCGGCCACCAGACTCAGGGAGCCCGGGTCGATGTCAGTCTCCACCTGTGCGTTATAGCAGGCAGATCCCGGTCACACCGCCGCTCTGGACGAAGGTGAGAGCCGCGCGGCGCGCTAGCCCTGCATCTTCTCGTAGATCTCCTTGCACTGCGGGCAGATCGGGAAGCGGTCGGGGTCGCGCGAGGGGACCCACATCTTCCCGCACAGGGCCTTCACCGGGATGCCGTCGACCATGGCGGCCATGAGCTTGTCCTTCGGCACGTAGTGCGAGAAGCGCTCCTCGTCGCCGTCCTCGTACGTGTAGTTCGGCTGGGTCTGCGTCTGCTCTTCCAGCAGGGTGGAGCCGCCGCCGTCCAGACCGCCGGTCCCGGTCTCGGGAAGTCCGCTCACGTTGATCCACTCCTCGTCGCGCGGGCAAGATCAGTCAATCTTGCCACGCACGGGGCGCTAACTCCGAATCGATCATGGGCCGGTCGGGCGCCGGCAGCGTCTCGGCGCGGCGCTGGCGGTGGAAGAACGTGCCGGGGCGCTTGACCACCCGGTCGTTCGCCAGGAGCACGGCCAGCCACGGCAGGACCGCCATGCCCGCGACGCCGAAGATCAGCCACAGCCACAGCATCGGCGCGTCGGCCATCACGAGGATGCCGCACACGATGACCAGGACGCCGCGCACGGACATCATCAGGACGTAGCGGACGGTCCGGTAGCGGCGCTCCTCTTCCAAGGAGATCGCCGCATCGGTGATGACCGCTGTCTTCTCACGCCGACCCACCCTTCGAGCGTACGCCTGCGCGGTGGGGGAGGATCGGGGGCATGAGAGCAGTCGTGCAGACCGTCGCCGAGGCCGACGTCACCGTCGACGGGACCAGCGTCGGCGCGATCGGCGCGGGCCTCCTCGTCCTCGTCGGCGTCACCCACACGGATGGAGCCGCGGAGGCGCGCTGGATCGCCGAGAAGATCTGGAGCCTCCGCATCATGGAGGGGGAGCGCTCGGCGTCCGATCTGGACGCCCCGATCCTGCTGGTCAGCCAGTTCACGCTCTACGCGGACACGCGCAAGGGCCGGCGGCCCTCCTGGAACGCCGCGGCCCCCGGCCCGGTGGCCGAGCCGCTGGTCGAGGCCGTCGCCGCCCACCTGCGGTCCCTCGGCGCGCACGTCGAGACCGGCGAGTTCGGGGCCATGATGCGCGTCTCCAGCGTCAACGTGGGCCCCAACACCATCCTGCTCGAGCGGTGACGCCCGCGGCGGCGCGCCGCGGGGGCGGCCTCCGTGACGTGGCCGATTCAGGACCGGCAAGCGGGCGCCGGGACGGTTCGCGCCGCCTAGAATCATCCGGGTCCGTCGTCCACCGGAAGGAGCCCGCATGATCCCGGCCGCCCCGCCCGAATCGCTTCCGTCGCTTCGGGTCTGGCAGCGCAAAGCGATGGTGGCGTACCACCGGGGTCAATCGCGGGACTTCCTCGCCGTCGCCACCCCGGGCGCCGGCAAGACCACGTTCGCGCTGCGCATCGCCTACGACCTGCTCGCCGACGGCACCGTCGACACGGTCACCGTGGTGTGCCCGACCGAGCACCTGAAGGTCCAGTGGTCCGGAGCCGCCGCCCGCTTCGGCATCCAGCTCGACCCGGCCTTCCGCAACGCCGACGTCCACAGTGCCGCCGACTACCACGGCGTGGTCCTCACCTACGCGCAGATCGGCGCCGACCCGCAGGTGCACCGCCGCCGCACGCTCGCCCGCCGCACCCTCGTCATCCTCGACGAGATCCACCACGCCGGCGACGCCCGCTCCTGGGGCGACGGCGTCAAGACCGCCTTCGAGGAGGCCGAGCGGCGACTCGCGCTCACCGGGACCCCGTTCCGCAGCGACGACAACCCGATCCCGTTCGTCGAGTACGAGGAGTACGACGACGGCGTCAAGCGCTCGAAGGCCGACGCGGTCTACGGCTACCGTGACGCGCTCGCCGACGGCGTCGTGCGCCCGGTCATGTTCATGGCCTACTCGGGCCAGGCGAAGTGGCGCTCCAGCGCCGGCGACGAGCTCGCCGTGCGCCTGGGCGAGCCGCTCACCAAGGACCTCACGAGCCAGGCGTGGCGGACCGCGCTCGACCCCGCGGGGGAGTGGATCAGCCAGGTCATCCGGGCCGCGGACCGGCGCCTGTCGTCGCTGCGCGCCGCCGGCATCCCGGACGCGGGCGGGCTCATCATCGCGTCGGACCAGAACACGGCCCGCGCGTACGCGGGCATCCTCAAGCGCGTCACCGGCAAGAGCGCCACGATCGTCCTCTCCGACGACGCCGGCTCCTCCGAGAAGATCGCGAAGTTCGCGGCCTCGGACGACGAGTGGCTGGTGGCCGTCCGCATGGTCTCCGAAGGCGTCGACATCCCGCGCCTCGCCGTCGGCGTGTACGCCACGAACGCGCACACCCCGCTGTACTTCGCGCAGGCCATCGGCCGCTTCGTGCGGTCGCGGCGACCGGGGGAGACCGCCTCGGTATTCCTGCCGAGCGTCGTGCCGCTGCTCAGCCTGGCCGAGAACCTGGAGCAGGACCGCGACCACGTCATCAAGCCCAAGTCCGAGGACCAGGACCCCGAGCTGCTCCTGGAGCAGGCGCAGCGGGTCCTGAACGAGGGCACCGAACTCGGCGGCGAGCGCGAGACCCTGGAGTCGAGCGCGGAACTCGACGCGGTGATCTTCGACGGCGGCTCCTTCGGCCTGCCGGTGCAGGCCGGGAGCCACGAGGAGCAGGAGTACCTGGGCCTGCCGGGGCTCCTCACGCCCGAGCAGATCCACCTGCTGCTGCGCAAGCGCCAGCGCGAGCAGATGTCGAAGCAGAAGAGCGGCGCCCGCACCGAGGTCGCCGAGCGCCAGGCCGCCGAGCCGCCGATGACGAACGCGCAGCGCCGGCTCAAGCTCCGCAAGCAGTTGAACGCGCTCGTGGGGGCCCGCTCATTCGCCACGAACGAGCCGCACGGCAAGATCCACGCGACCCTGCGCTCCAAGTGCGGCGGCCCGCCGAGCGCGCAGGCGACCATCGAGCAGCTGGAGGAGCGGATCGCCGAGATCCGCTCCTGGTGAGCCCGCGGCCGGGGCCCGCGGGGCCGGGCCGATCAGGACGTCAGCGCTTGCTCCGGCGACAGCACTTTCCTCAGTGCTAGTGCTTCCAATTTCGACAGTGCCTTGCTACGACCGTGCCTCGAAACGACAGCGCCTCGGCACGACAGGGCCCTGATACGACAGCGCCTCTGGACAACAGGGGCCCCGATAAGACCATGCCTCGATTCGACCGTGCCGCACCACTGCGGCGACAGTGCCGCCGCACGACGGTTCCGGGGCGCGACGTGCCCCGGAGACGACGCAGGGCCCGAGCGGATCTCCGCTCGGGCCCTTGAAGTCTTGATATGCGGGCTAGTTCTCCGAGGCCATGAGGTCGGTGCCGCGCCACTCGAACTCGGGGTCGGCGGTGAAATCGATGGCGATCGGCACGAGCTTCTCGGCGAACTGGTTCGCGTGGTGGCCGCAGAAGACGAGGTCGCCGCCTTCGGCCAGGGTCACGCGAAGCTTTGCCGCGGCGCTACACCGATCGCAGCGCTCGCCCGCGATCGGACGTTCCTCCGTCTGGGGCGGGGGCGTCAGGGTGGATGTCATACCAGGTCCTCCGCTGCGTTCGGTCGCTGTGCTTTCAACACAACGTGGATGTTCTGTCGGCCTGTTGACCGGCTCGTTCCGTTCAACGCCTGCACTGTACTACCCCTTCCCGACATCGACCGACTGAGACTCGGCTCACTCGCCCTTGACTGTCGGGTAGTTGTTCCACACCGTAGCCCAAGGAACGGCGATCGACAACCCGGCGGGTCTTACGTGTACCCACCCGTTCGGGTGATACACACCAGGTCCGGGCCGCGCGGGCGGCGCGAGTTCGAATGCCGTGTAAGCCCACAGCGAATTTTCGGCCGCGCCGCGGCGCCTCCGGGCCCGCTAGTCGAGGTAGTCGCGGAGCACCTGCGACCGGGACGGATGACGCAATTTGGACATCGTCTTCGACTCGATCTGGCGGATGCGCTCGCGCGTGACGCCGTAGACCTGACCGATCTCGTCCAGGGTCCGCGGCTGCCCGTCGGTGAGCCCGAAGCGGAGCCGCACGACGCCGGCCTCGCGCTCGGAGAGGGTCTGGAGCACCTGCTGGAGCTGGCCCTGGAGGAGCGAGAAGGAGACCGCGTCGACGGCCACGATCGCCTCGGAGTCCTCGATGAAGTCGCCGAGCTGGCTGTCGCCCTCGTCGCCGATGGTCTGGTCGAGGCTGATCGGCTCGCGCGCGTACTGCTGGATCTCGAGGACCTTCTCCGGGGAGATGTCCATCTCCTTCGCGAGCTCGTCCGGGCTGGGCTCGCGGCCCAGGTCCTGGAGCAGCTCGCGCTGGATGCGCCCGAGCTTGTTGATGACCTCGACCATGTGGACCGGTATGCGGATGGTCCGCGCCTGGTCGGCCATGGCCCGGGTGATCGCCTGCCGGATCCACCAGGTGGCGTACGTGGAGAACTTGTAGCCCTTGGTGTAGTCGAACTTCTCGACGGCGCGGATGAGGCCGAGGTTGCCCTCCTGGATCAGGTCCAGGAACGCCATGCCGCGGCCGGTGTAGCGCTTCGCGAGCGAGACGACGAGGCGGAGGTTCGCCTCCAGGAGGTGGTCCTTGGCGCGGTCGCCGTCGCGGACGATCCACTCGAGGTCGCGGCGCATCTGCGTCGGGATCTCCTCGCCGGACTCCTTGAGGAGCTTGATGCGCTCGACGGCGTACAGGCCGGCCTCGATGCGCTTGGCGAGCTCGACCTCCTGGGCCGCGTTGAGGAGCGGGACCTTGCCGATCTGCTTGAGGTACGCGCGGACCGAGTCGGCCGAGGCCGTCATCTCGGCGTCCTTGCGGGCCTGCTTCAGGGCTTCGGAGTCCTCCTCGTCCCACTCGAAGCCGCCCTCTTCGTCGTCCTCGTCGTCGTCCTTCTTGGACTTGCCGCGGGACGCGGTCTTCTTGGCGGCCTTCTTGCGGGTGGCCTTCTTCGGCGCCGCCGCGGCGGCCTCGGCCAGCGCGTCGTCGTCCTCGGCGGCCGCGGCCGCGAGGTCGGCCTCGTCGGGCTCCTCCTCGCCGGCGGGCACGGCCTTCTTCGCGACGGCCTTCTTGGCCGTCTTCTTGACGGCGGCCTTCTTCGCGGTCTTCTTGGCGGCCTTCTTGACCGGGGCCTCGGCCTCGTCGCCCTCGGCGACGGCGGCCTTCTTCGCGACCGCCTTCTTCACCGCGGTCTTCTTGGCGGCCTTGGCGGTCGTGGTCCGGGAGGAGGTGGCGGTGCGGGCGGCCGGCACTCGCTTGCGCGTGGAGGAGGAGCCGTCCACGACCACGGTGACATCGGCCTCGGCGAGCGCGCGGAGGACCTTCTTGCCTTCGGCGGGGGAGGCCGACGCCGACTCCAGAACCTGGGCGACCGTCGCGGACGTCAGCTGCCCGTTGCTCTCTCGGGCCAGAGCGAGCAGCGAGTCGGTCAGGGAATTGACGTCTGTGCCGGTGGGACGTGCGTCAGTCACGAGCAACCTTCCGAGGCAATGGCGGGCACGGCGCAGCCGGGCTCCATAGCGGGTGAGCGTTGGATATTGGGTCGGCAGCCCAGGTCGGCACAACGACCGGGCAGGCGTGAATTGTAGCGCCGAAATTCGCCTGCGGCCCGTCCGTGATGCCGTTTCGAGCTGTGTTTCCGCATTTTCAGTGAGAGTCGGGGGTGACGGCGGTCTATTCTACCGCGCAGGTGCCCTCGGGCGCCTCGATGCCGCCGCTCTGCGCGAAGGACTGCCGTGCGTCCGACGCCGACCTGACCTCGCGGAAGTCGCTCCCGAGGGTGATCGTGATCGGCTGCGCCCACTCCAGGTCGAACCCGTCGCGGCCCTGGTAGAAGTACGCGTACGTGTGCAGTCCGGCCGCGTACTGCTCGGGACCGTACTGCACCAGCGCCGTCCCGTCGTACGGCTCCGCCGCGTCACCGGTCTCGACGACGATGAACCCGCGGTCCTCCAGCTGCGCGGCCGCCTGGTCGGCGAGGCCGGACTGGTCGGTGCCGTTCAGGACGATCACCTCGATCTCGGAGGGGTCCGGAATCGGGGCGGTCTTGATCTCGACGGCCCCCGGATCGCAGTCGCTGTTCGCCGACAGCTGCGAGTCGTTCTTGATCGCCCACAGGGTCACCAAGCCTGCGACCAGCGCCAAGGCGCACAGCACCACCAACGCGCGGATACGAGCGATACGCACGGCTTGCCTCCCCGAATGTTCGAACCCCAGCAGTTCATCTTCTGGCCCTTAGACGACCCGACGTCCCGCAAACGTTGCCATGGGAAGGCTATCGTGCGCGGGTCGTCTTCGTGGGCGAGAGGCGGTACACTCGCAGCCCTCGTCACGAAAGTGTTTCTCGCCACAATGGGGATGAAAAAGCGGGGGGCATCGTGTATAGGAATGGACTGCACGCGGTAAGGTACGCCGCCTGCACGGAGGAACCGAACCCGCCGTCCGAGCCGAGCCGCCGTGTCACCCGAGCACGCCGGCGGTACCCCGAGCTCGGTGCCGGCACCGTGAATGCAAACCAATGGGAGTGGAAAAACGATGGCAACCGACTACGACGCCCCCCGCCGGGACAAGGAAGAGACCCCTGGCCCCGACGGCATCGAGGCGCTGGCCAAGGGTCGCACCGACCAATCGGGGTCGGTGGACGTCGACGAGGCCGAGGTCGCCGAGAACTTCGAGCTGCCCGGCGCCGACCTCGGTGACGAGGAGCTGTCCGTCAAGGTCCTGCCGATGCAGGCCGACGAGTTCCGCTGCTCCTCCTGCTTCCTGGTCCACCACCGGAGCCAGTTCGCCAAGGAGAAGAACGGGCAGCCGATCTGCAAGGACTGTGCGTAGGCCGGTCCTGACCCCTCGAAAAGCGCACGGCTCGTGGGAATGCTCCCGCGAGCCGTCTCGCTTCTCCGGAGGAGTCGGCGAGGCGCTTTGACGGCTCCGTGCAAGACCTGACGGCCGCGTCTCGCTTGTCCCCGAAGGGAATTCGCGCGTCCTAGCGCTCGCTCGGCACCGCCGCCGCGAGCGCCTCGCGCAGCCGCTCCGGGCGGCGCGAGGACACGATCCAATACGGGGTCGGGTCCTCCGGGTCGTCCAGGACGATCCGCACGCCCCGGTTGATCCAGGGCCGCTGGACGACGAACGCGAGCGGGTGCTGCGCCACCCCGAGCGCGTCGGAGTACGCGACCGGCTCGAGCACCTCGACCGAGGCGACGGCCGACAGCGGCAGCCGCGCGTCGTCGACGTGCAGCCACACCCCGTCGGGCTCCTCGACCACGCGGACCGGGAGCCGGCCCAGCCACCAGGCGCCGACCAGCGGCGCCACCAGCACCACCGCGCTCGCCGCGACGCGCCACCAGCGCATGTCGCCCAGGTTCGACAGGGCCGCGGCGATGACCGCCAGGGCCGCCACGGCCAGCCAGCCCGCCGCGGGCAGGCTCATGCGCTCGGCGTACCGTTCCCCACTCCTCATATCTGAGACCATATCCCCGCATCACGCCGCGCCGACGCGCGTGCCGCCGCGAGTGAGAGGAACCCGATGACCGCGGAAGTCCCGGTCGCCATCAGGCGGCTCGACCCCGACCTGCCCGTCCCCGCCTACGCCCACGAGGGCGACGCGGGCGCCGACCTGTACGCCGCCGAAGGCGTCGAGCTCGCCCCGGGCCGGCGCGCGCTCGTCGGCACCGGCGTGGCCGTCGCGATTCCGGACGGGCACGTGGGGTACACCAACCCCAGGTCGGGCCTCGCCCACCGCCTCGGCGTGACCATCGTCAACGCCCCCGGCACCATCGACTCCGGCTACCGCGGTGAGATCAAGATCAACCTCGTCAACCTCGATCCTGAGCGGACCGCCGTCATCGAACGCGGCGACCGTATCGCACAATTGGTAGTCCAACCGGTTGTGCGAGCCCGTTTCACCGAGGTCGACGACTTCGCGCCCACACAGCGCGGCGCGGACGGCCACGGGTCCACCGGCGGGCACCGCCGACTTGCAGAGGAGAGCGAACGTGTTTAAACGGCGACGGGGAGCGAAGAAGCAGCGCCCCGCTGAGGGCGCGGTCCTCGACTCGCTGGCCGAGAGCGGCGAGACCATCGAGCGCGAGGCCACCGAGGGCCCCTACGACGTCGCCGACGCCCCCGACGACGACGTGCGGCGCATCGACCTGGGAGCGATCCGACTCCCGGTCCCCAAGGGCGTGGGCTTCCAGGCCCAGACCGACGCCAAGGGCAACATCAGCCAGGTCCTGCTCACCACCGGGACCTCCGCGCTCCAGCTGCTCGTGCGCGCCGCCCCCCGCTCCGAGGGCATCTGGCCCGAGATCCGCGAGGAGCTCGCCGCCACCGTCACCGGCCAAGGCGGCCAGGTCGAGGAGGTCGAGGGCCGCTGGGGCACCGAGCTCATCGCCAAGGTCACCACCAAGAAGGGCGACAACTCGGTGCGCTTCTGCGGCGTCGACGGCCCCCGCTGGTTCGTGCAGGCCACCTTCCAGGGCCAGCGCGCCCTCGACGAGGCCGCCGCCCCCGAACTCGACGAGGCCCTCCAGAACCTCGTCATCGACCGCGGCTCCATCGCCATGCCGGTCCGCGAGCCGCTGCCGCTCAAGCTCCCGCCGAAGATGGCCGAGGAGGCCGCCGCCCGCATCGCGCAGCGCAAGGCCGAAGGCGGCGACGGCAACCGCGCCATCATCGCCGCCGGCGACACCCCGCGGCCGCAGGTGCGCCGCAAGCCCTCGCCGCGCCCGAAGCGGTAGATGGCCGCCGCCCAGGGGCGCACCGGGGTGCGCGAGTGGTTCAAGCGCCTGGCCGCCCCGCCGCAGGAGCTGTTCGCCGCCGAGGTGCGCCGGGAGACCGCCGCCGGGGCCGTGCCGCTGGCCGGCCTCGAGGCCCGGCAGCTCGCGGTCGTCGCCGGCCGCCTCCGGTCCGTCGTGCACCGCACCGACGGGCGCTCCCCGTCGGTGGAGGCGGAACTGTACGACGGCACCGGTCAGGTCGCATTGGTCTGGATGGGCCGACGGCGTATCGTGGGCTTGGAGGCCGGGACCAGGCTCGTCGCGCGCGGGCGGGTCGCCCAGCTGGGCGACGGACGCCTCGCCATCTACAACCCGACCTACGAGCTGCGCCCCTGAGCGCGGACCGGCCACATCGAACTGGAAGGCCCGCATTGAGCACCGAGACGCCGAGCCGCAAGCCGGACGCCCGCGAGGACGACGAGCTCCCGCCGTTCACCGAGCAGCTGTCGCAGCAGCTCGGCGGTGTCAAGGGGGTCGTCGAGGCCGCCGTCCCGATCACCCTGTTCGTGGTCCTCAACCCGCTCCTGCCCGACCGGATGGGCCCGCTCAGCGGCCTCCAGTGGGCGATCGTGATCTCCGCGGCGAGCGCGCTGGGCATCGCGGCGTGGCGCGCGATGCGCAAGGAGTCGATCCGGCACGCCCTCAACGGCCTGTTCGGGATCGCCCTCGGCGCGTTCCTCGCGTGGCGGTCCACGGACGCGCGCGACTTCTACCTGCCGGGGATCATCCAGGGCTCGGTCTACGGGGTCCTGCTCATCGTCTCGGCGCTGGTGCGCCACCCGGTGATCGGCTGGATCTACGCCGTGGTCGCGCAGGGCGGCAAGAAGGAGTGGCGGCAGAACAAGCCGCTGGTGGACATCCTCAGCCGGATCACGATCCTGTGGGGCGCGGTGTTCCTCGCCAAGAACGCGGTCCGCATCTGGCTGTACTGGATCGACGCGGACAACGCGCTGGGCCTGATGACCCTCTTCGGCGGCTGGCCCGTCACGATCGCGCTGACGGCCTTCACGATCTGGGCGGTGCGCCGCCACATGAGGTCGGTCGAGTCCGCCTCGCCGAGCGAGGCGTAGGACGCGAAGGAGACGGCCCGGGGCGCCCGCCCCGGGCCGTTCCGCTTGCGGCCCTAACTCGGGAAGCACTCGAACTCCGGGGCGGTGCTGAGCGGTCCTGAGACGTTGAACCCGAATTCGGCGGTGCCGTCCACGGCCACGGCGGCGTTCCAGGCGGCGGGGCCCGCCATCTCCATGCCGCCCATCGTGGAGTGCTCGGCGCTCCAGATGCTGCTGATCGCCACCCCGCTGGTCGGCCACGTCCAGTGGAGCATCCAGGTGTGGATGGCCTGCGATCCGGTGTTCGCGATCGTCACGTTGACCGTGGCGCCCGAGCCCCAGGAGTTCACGGTGGCGGTCGCGTCGCACGCGTACCCCGCGGGGTTCCCGGTGGTCGGCCCCGAGGTCGGGGTCGTGGCCGGGTCGCTTGGGGCGGGGCTGCTCGTGGTCGGCGGCGGCTCGGTGGGCTGGCCGGAGCCGAACCACACGTCGGAGCACGAGTAGAACGACTGGTCGAAGTGGCTGGCCTGCCAGATCATGAAGACCACGTGGTGGCCGGAGCGGCCGGGCGCGGAGACCGGGATGTCGACCAGGGTGCCGCCGCCGGAGGCCGGCGGCCGGCCGACGCCCGGATTGATGTCGCCGGTGTCGGCGACCAGCTCCAGGTCGGCCCAGTCGAGCGCGTCCGTCCGGGCGTCGTAGCCCTGCTTGGTGACGTAGATGCGGTAGTAGTCGGCGCCGTGGTTCGCCTGGTCCCAGTTGGTGAACGTGAAGCTGCTGTTCACCTGGGTGGTCTTCCACGCGCCGGGGTCGTCGAGGGGCGCGTACCGGGTGCCGCCCGTCAGGCCGCCCGAGCAGAGGTAGTTGTCGGGCAGGGCCGCCTGGTGGTCGCCGCCGACCTGCTCGCGGTAGAGGCCGTTCCAGTTCCACATCGCGTTGGGGTCGTGCTGCCAGGCGGCCCAGCACATCGGGTCCTCCTTGGCCATGTCCGGGTTCTGGAAGTCCGAGCCCCAGCGCTCCCAGCAGCCGTAGTGCCGCGAGGCGGGGCCGATGGCGGTGCCGTGGCCGGACGCCGGCTGGATGAACAGGACGGCGGCGGTGCCGGCCGCGACGAGCGCGGCGACGGCGACGATCGCGGTGCGCAGGCGCCGCCGGCTCGCTTTGAGCCGGTCGGGCCGCGCCCCTCTGGTGAGGAGATTGAGCATGATAGCGCTCCCAAGATATAGGAACATTGAGAAACTTCAATGTAACCGGCTTGAGCTGCGCATGTAAACCCCGGCGGGACTGTTTTCATCGTCCGACCCGTCGAAAGTCCCAGCAGGCGCGACGGCGGCCCCGGTCGCGAGGTCCGGGGCCGCCGTCGTCGGGGATATTCGGTCTATGAAGGCAGGCAGTCGATCTCGGGCATCGTGCTCAACGATCCGTTCACGTTGAACCCGAAGGAGACCGAGCCTCCCGCCGCTATGGTCTTGTTCCAGCCCACGGGCGCGGCCATCTGCATGCCGCCCATCGTGGAGTGCTCGGCGTTCCAGATGCTGCCCACCGTGGCCGTCGAGCCGGTCGCCCAGGCCCAGTGGAGCATCCAGGAGTTGACGGTCCTGGTCCCGGTGTTCGCCACCGTCACGGTGACCGTGGCGCCCGAGCCCCAGCTGTTGACCGACGCGGTGGCCGAGCAGCTCAGGTCGGCCGGCGGGTCGGTCGGGTCGGTGGGGGGATCGGTCGGGTCCGTGGGCGGGTCCGTGGGGTCGGTCGGCGGGTCGGTGGGGCCGCCCCCGCCGAACCACACGTCCGAGCAGGAGTAGAAGGCCTGGTCGATGTGGCTGGCCTGCCACACCACGTAGACCACGTGCCGGCCGGTGCGGCCCGGCGCGCTCACGGGGATGTCGACGGCCTCGCCGGGCTCGTAGACCCCGGTGGAGACGACCCGCTCGAGGTCGGCCCAGTCGAGCGAGTCGGTGGTGGCGTCGTAGCCCTGCTTGGACACGTAGACCCAGTAGTAGTCGCCGCCGTGGACGGCCGTGTCCTCGTAGTGGAGCGTGAAGTTGTTGTTCAGCGGCGTGGTGTGCCAGGCGCCCGCCGCGTCGAGCGAGTTGTACCGGCCGCCCTCGGCGCGCCCGCCGGAGCACAGCTGGTTGTCGGGGATGCGGGTCTCGTGCTGGCCGGCCATGCCCTCGCGCAGGAGGCCGTTCCAGTTCCACATCGTGTTCGGGTTGGCCTGCCACGCCTGCGCGCACATGGGGTCGGTGTCGGCCATGTCGGGGTTGAGGTGGTCGTCGCCCCACCGCTCCCAGCAGCTGTACTGCCGGGACGGGGGACTGGTCGCCGTGCCGTGGCCGGCGGCGGGCTGGAGGAAGAAGAACGCCGACGCGCCCGCGGCCGCGAGGGCGGCGACGAGGACGATGAGCTGTCTGGCGCGATGTCGAGTGGCGCGAATCATGGTAGCGCTCCCAATCGGAAGGGGAAAGGAATCGATGTTTATCAATGTAACTTCCCCGGGGGCGGCCTGTAAAGTCCGAAAGCGACCTTTTGTCAGCGGGTCTTGCCCAGCATCACCGAGCGCGTCGCGTCCTCGGCGTCCTCATGGCACACGAACACCAGCTCGTCGCCCGCCTC
Source organism: Glycomyces terrestris (assembly GCF_003933745.1). Taxonomy (GTDB): domain Bacteria; phylum Actinomycetota; class Actinomycetes; order Mycobacteriales; family Micromonosporaceae; genus Glycomyces; species Glycomyces terrestris. Next base: position 330,067 of record NZ_RSEB01000002.1, read on the forward strand.
CACCGTGTCGTCCGGCGTCGGCGCGATGACCCGCCGGCCCCGGATGATCGCCACCAGCGCCACGTCGTGCGGCAGCGGCACCTCCGCGACCCGCCGGCCCACGTGCGGGGCCTCCAGCGGCAGCGTGATCTCGACCAGGTTCGCCTGCGACTGCCGGAACGTCAAGAGCCGCACCAGGTCTCCGACGCTGACGGCCTCCTCCACGAGCGCGGCCAGCAGCCGCGGCTTCGACACCGAGACGTCGACGCCCCACTCCTCGTTGAACAGCCACTCGTTCTCGGCCCGGTTCACGCGCGCGACCACGCGCGGCACCGCGAACTCCGTCTTCGAGAGCAGGCTCACCACCAGGTTCACCTTGTCGTCCCCGGTGGCCGCCACGGCCACGTCGCACGTCTCCAGGTGCGCCTGCCGCAGGTTCTCCAGCTCGCACGCGTCCGCCAGCAGCCACTCGGCCTCCGGCACCCGCTCGGGCCGCATCGAGTCCGGGTCCCGCTCGATCAGGAGCACCTGGTGGCCGTTCCCGACCAGCTCCGACGCGATCGACCGGCCCACGTTCCCGGCCCCGGCGATGGCCACCCGCATCAGGCACCCCCCTGCGGGGCCGCGCCCGCGATCCGCTGGATTCCCGCCTCGTCACCGTCGCCGACCAGCATGAACACCTGGTCGCCGTCCTGGAGCACGGTCGACGCCGTCGGCAGCGTCGCCCGCCCGAACCGGTTGATGTACGCCACCCGGTGGCCCGTGGCCTCCTCCAGCGCCGACAGCGCCGTCCCGTACCACGCCTCCGCGCACAGGACCTCGATCATCGACAGGGTCGCCGTCGGGTCCCGCCACAGCGGCTCCTGGCCCTCCGGGACCAGGTGGCGCAGCAGCCGGTCGGCCGTCCACCGCACCGTCGCCACCGTCGGGATGCCCAGCCGCTCGTACACCGTGGCCCGCTGCGGGTCGTAGATCCGCGCGATCACCTTCGGCACGCCGTAGTTCTCGCGCGCCACCCGCGCCGCGATGATGTTCGAGTTGTCGCCCGAGGACACCGACACGAACGCGTCCGCCCGCCCGATCCCGGCCTTCGCCAGCACCTCCCGGTCGAACCCGACGCCGCGCACCGTCGTCTCGTCGAAGTCGGGGCCCAAGCGGCGGAACGCCTTCGGGTTCTGGTCGATGATCCCGACCGTGTGCCCGCGCTCCACGAGGCTCCGCGCCAGGGACGAGCCGACGCGCCCGCACCCCATGATCACCACGTGCACCGGCACACCACCCCTCGATCGGACGTGCTGTGACCATACCGCGCCGCGCCCCCGCTCCGCTCAGGACGCTTCCACTCCGGTGAACAACGGAAAAACCCGGCCAAGGGGTGCGCAAAACCGCGCCCCAAAAGCGTCTAGACAGAGAACCGCACCGCACAAAGGAGTATTCATGGCCCTTCGCCCGTCACTGTCCCGCCGCGCCCTCATCGGCGGCGTCGCCGCCGGAGCCGTGGCCGCCGCCGCGACCGCCTCGCCCGCGTTCGCCGGCCGCGACCGCCGCCCGAAGAAGCTCGTGCCCGGCGACCTCGTCGTCGTCCCGGCCCCCGGCGGCCCCAGCAACGCCACCGCCGTCGGCCGCGGCGTCGCGCTCCTGGAGAGCTGGGGCCTGCGCGTCGAGCTCACCGAGCACGCGCTCGACGCCTTCGGGTACCTCTCGGCCCCCGACGCCGACCGGCTCGCCGACCTCAACTACGCGCTCGCGCACCCGGAGGCCAAGGCGCTCATGACCGTCCGCGGCGGCTACGGCACCACCCGCATCATCGACGACGCGGACGTCGAGGCCCTCGAGGACCACCCGAAGCTCGTCATCGGCTACTCCGACATCACCGCCCTGCACTCGGCCGTCGCCGAGCAGACCCGCATCCCGACCCTGCACTCGCCGATGATGGCCTGGTCCTCGAACAACACCGCCGAGACCGCCGAGTCGCTGCGCAAGGCGATGATGACGACCGACCCGGTCGTGCTCACCCGCGACCCGAACACCTCCACCGCGCCCGTCGAGGTCCCCGGCACCGCCACCGGGAAGCTCCTCGGCGGCAACCTCTCGCTCCTCGCCGCCGAGCCCGACGACGGGAACTGGCCCGACTACGAGGGCGCGATCCTCCTCATCGAAGAGGTCGAGGAGGCCCGCTACCGGGTCGACAACATGCTCACCCGCATCCTGCGCGCCGGGCACTTCAGCGACCTCGCCGGCATCGCCGTCGGCCAGTTCGTCCCGCACCCGCTCGACACCCACAAGCCCGGCGAGTGGACGATGAACGAGGTCCTCATGGACCGCCTCGGGAGCCTCGGCGTCCCCGTCCTCGGCGGCCTCAAGGTCGGCCACGACAAGGACCCGCGCGTGGTCCCGCTCGGCACCGAGGCCGTCCTCGACACGACCGCGGGCACCCTCACCGTCCAGTCCGCCGTCAAGGAGTAGCGCCCCGGCGGGGCCGCGGTGGAAACTCGCGGCCCCGCCGCTCGCCGCAGGACGCTACGCTACGGCCGTGACAAGGTCGTGGGCCGTCCTCAAGCGGCTGCTGGTGGGCGAGCCGTTCGCCTCCGGGCGCGGGTCCTCGCTCGTGCTCTCGAAGCGGTACGCGATCCCGCTGCTCGCGGTCAATCCGATCTCGTCGATCGCATACGCGCCCGAGCAGGTCTTCCTCGTCCTCGGCGCGGCCGGCGCCGCCGGACTCGCGTTCTCGCCGTGGACCGGGCTCGCCGTCGCGGCCGTCATGGTCGCCGTGATCGCCTCCTACCGGTACACCGTCCAGGCCTACCCGGGCGGCGGCGGGGACTACCGGGTCGTCACCGCGAACTTCGGGCCCGGCGCCGGCCGCCTCGCCGCCGCCGCGCTCGTCCTCGACTACATCCTCACCGTCGCCGTCTCGGTCGCCGCCGCCGTCGCGGCCCTCGGCGCGCTCCTGCCCGGCCTCCACCCGTGGCGCGAGTGGATCGCGGCCGCCGCGATCGCCGTCCTCGCCGCGTTCAACCTCCGCGGCCTGCGCGTCTCCGGCCGCGTCGCCGCCGGCGTCACCATCGCGTTCGTCGCCGGCACCACCGCGATCGTCCTCACCGGACTGGTCCGCCTCGCCGCCGGCGACGACCTCGCCGCCCCGTCCCCCGCCCCCGCCGCCGACGCGCGCGAGTGGACCTCAGCGGCCCTGTTCCTGCTGTGCGCCAGGGCCTTCGCGGCCGGATCGGTCGCCGTCACCGGCGTCGAGACGTTCACGACCCGGGTGCGGTTCTTCCGGCCCCCGCGCGGCCGCAACGCCGCCGCCGCGATCACCACCGTCGGCGCCGCCACCGTCGCCCTGTTCACCGGGACCGTCGTCCTCGCGTTCCTCACCGGCGCCCGCACTTCCGCCGCCGGCGTCCTCCAGTACCCGCTCATCGCGCAGCTCGCCGACACCGTCTTCGGCGGCTCGCCCGCCGCGCGCTGGCCGGTCATGCTCGCCACCGCCGGGGTCCTGCTGCTCGCCGCGAACACCGCGTTCGTGGGGTTCCCGCAGCTGGCGTCGGTGTTCGCCGAGGACTCGCTGCTGCCGCGCCAGCTCCACAAGCGCGGCGACCGGCTCGTGTACTCCAACGGCATCCTCATCCTCGCCGTCGCGGCCGCGATCCTCGTCGTCCTCTCCGGCGGCGGCGCGTACGAGCTCATCGGCCTGTACGTGGTGGGCGTGTTCCTGTCGATGGTCCTGTCGCACGCGGCGATGGCCCGGCACTGGCGGCGCGTCCTCGACGTCGAGCGCGACCCGGGCCGCCGCTCCCGGGCCCGCCGGGCCCGCGCCACCGCGGCGGCGGCCGTCCTGGCGTGCGCGGTCGTGCTCGTCATCGTCGCGTTCACCGCGGTCGGGCGCGGCGGCTGGATCGCCGTGCTCATCATCGGCGGCTGCTACCTGCTCATGCGCTCGATCGCGAAGCACTACGAGGCGGTGCGCGACGAGATCGAGCTGCCGCGCGGGAAGCCGCAGCTGCCGTCGCGCAGCCACGCGATCGTGCTCGCCTCCAGCGTGAACCTGCCGCTCATGCGGATGCTCTCGTACGCGAAGGCCACCCGGCCCGACACGATCACGGCGCTGACGGTGAACGTCGACGCGGCCGCGTCGCGGCGCCTGGTCGCCGAGTGGGACCGGCGCCGCATCGGCGTGCCGCTCACCGTCCTCGACTCGCCGTACCGCGAGATCACCGGCCCGATCGCCGAGTACGTCAAGGCCCGCCGCCGCGACGCCCCGCGCGACGTCGTCACCGTCTACCTCCCCGAATACGTCGTCGGCCTCGGCCCCCAGAAGGGCCGCCTCGCGCGCGGCTACTACAACTGGTCGACGAGCCTGCTGCACAACCAGACCACGAAGGCCCTGCGCCGCCAGCTCAAGTACGAGCCGGGCGTCATGGTCTGCACCGTCCCGTGGATCCTCGGCGAAAGCACCGAACCACCCCCGCTGCGCCGCATCGCGAAGTGACCCGGACACCCGGACACGGTTGCGGGGTGGAGACTCCTCGACGGCGGAGCATGCGAGTCGCGGCGGTCGTCCGGCGGTTGCGACCGAGAATGCGACCGCGGGCAGACGAGGGCGAGGTCGCCTCGGCGGCGAAGCACGTGAGTCGCGGCGGCCCTCCGGCGGTTGCGCGGCCTCGCAAAGCCGCGCTGCGGCCGAGAATCGGCCGCACACGCGGCCCGGGCGGCCGCGCTGCGGCCCGAGGATCGCGAGGGCTGCTCACTGTCGGCCCCCCGCGCTACGGTCTGGCCAGGGGCCCCGCGCGCCGATGTCACAGCCACCAGGTAACCTGCGCCGCCGCGCCCGCCGCCCCGTATCCTGGCGTGCGGCCCGCTGCGCCCAGCGCGCCGGAGAGCCGGGGAGAGGGAATCGATGATCGTCACTGTCGGAGACGTCGCGGCCGGAGGCCACTGCGTGGCCCGAGTCGACGGCGAGGTGTACTTCGTGCGCCACGCCCTGCCCGGCGAGCGCGTCCGCATCGAGATCACCGACCGCAAGAAGCGCTTCGCGTTCGCCGACGCCGTCGAGGTGATCGAGGCCTCGCCCGACCGCGTCGAGCCGCCGTGCCCGTGGGCCGGCCCCGGCAAGTGCGGCGGCTGCGACTTCCAGCACGCCACCCCCGAGGCCCAGCGCCGCCTCAAGTCGAAGGTCCTGTTCGACCAGCTCACCCGCATCGGCGGCATCGACCCCGCGCTCCTCGACGGCGTCGAGGTCGAGGCCCTGCCGTGGCCCGAGGGCAACCTCGGCTGGCGCACCCGCATGCAGTACGCCGTCGACGAGTCCGGCCGGCCCGGCCTGCGCGAGCACAAGTCGCACGACCTCGTGCACATCGACTGGTGCCGCATCGCCACCGAGCGCATCCGCGAGGCCGACGTCCTCGGCCGCAGCTGGGACGGCATGGGCGCGGTCGGCGTCGTCGACGCCGACGACGAGGAGCTCGCCGTCTACACCCAGCTGCGCCGCACCGCCCGCCCGCACCACAAGAGCGGCCCCAAGCTCGTCCACCAGACCGTGGCCGACACCCGCTTCGAGATCGGCTTCGACGCCTTCTGGCAGGTCCACCCGGCCGCCGCCCCCACCTTCCTCGCCACCGCCCTCGAGTTCCTCGCGCCGCGCGAAGGCGAGTCGGCCTGGGACCTCTACGCCGGCGCCGGGCTCTTCGCCTCCGGCCTCGCCGGCGCCGTCGGCGAGACCGGCCGCGTCGTCGCCGTCGAGAACGCCCCCGCCTCCCGCACCGCCGCGAACCTCGCCGCGTTCAAGAACGCCGGCGCCATCGAAGGCGACGTCGCCGACGTCGCCCCCGACCTCGGCTCGGTCGACCTCGTCGTCCTCGACCCGCCCCGCAGCGGCGCCGGACCCGAGGTCGTCGTCGCCCTCGGCGAGGCCCGGCCCCGCGCGATCTGCTACATCGCCTGCGACGCAGGCGCTCTGGCGCGCGACGCGAGCGACCTCGCCATCGAAGGCTACGGGCTCACCCGCATCCGCGCCTTCGACGCCTTCCCGATGACCCAGCACTTCGAGACCGTCGCCCTGTTCGAACCGGTCGACTGACGTCCCCGTCGGACCGCTGCGGTAGCCTGTCGCCTCAGCAGACCGCACTCCTCGGAGCCGATCGATGACCAACTCTCCCTACGCCGCCGGGTCCGCGCCGGACCCGAACCGGCCGCCGCAGTCGTTCCAGTACCGGCCGCAGGACCCCGGTGCCGTCCCGTATGGACAGCCGTCGGGCCCGGTCCTCCCGCCGCCGCCCACCTGGGGCCAGCGCTGGGGCCTCCTGCCCAAGGACGAACGCCCCCGGCAGGTCACGGTGATCCTCCAGACCCTCTGGATCCACCTGGCCGCCGTGCTCACCGCGACTCTCCTCGGGCTCACCGGGAGCCTCGCGCTCACTCTCGTCCTCGGCGTGCTCGCCGCGGCCGTGAACCTGGTCCTCATCTGGGCCGTGGCCCGGGAGCAGCTGGGCCGCTTCGGGTCCGACGACCCGAAGCTCCCGGTCCACATCGGACTCGGGGTGTTGGCGCTCCTCGCGCTCGTGCGCGTCTTCAACGTCTTCACGGTGGTGCCCGCGATCGTCCAGATCGCCGCCGCACTCCTGGTCTTCGTGCTCATGCTCACCAAGCCCGTGCGCGCCTGGCTCGCCGAGCGCCCCGGCAACCGGCCCAAGGGGTCCCAGGAGCCGCCCGCCCCCGGCGCCCCGCTCGCGCCGCAGGCGCCCCCGCCGCAGTGGCGCGACCCGGCCGCGCCGGGCCTCCTGCCCGGGGCCCAGCCGGTTCCGGGCGTGCAGCCCGGCGTGCAGCCCGGGGCCTCGGCGGTTCCGGGCCTCCTGCCCGGCGTCCAGCCCGGGGCCCAGCCGGTTCCGGGCGTGCAACCCGGCGGCCCGCACGGGTACCGGCCCCCGGCCCCGCCCAGCCCGCCCCCGAGCGGACCGGCGGCCCATCCGGGCTGGCCGCAGCCGCCGCGCTAGTGCTCCCCGGAGCCGGCCGGGCTCAGTCGCACGAGCAGCCGCAGTCGCAGCCGTTGCAGCACCCGTCGCCGTCCCGGTCGCCGCAGCACTGGCAGCACTCGCAGCAATCGCAGCAGCTGCGGCAGCAGCCCTCGCGCGACCGGCCCGACCACGGACCCTGGTAGTGCTCGGCGCAGCACAGCTGGCAGGTGCACGCGAGCACCGCGAAGCTGCACAGCCCGGCCCAGAAGCCGCGCCGCCGCGCGTGGTAGTGGTCGTCGTGCCGGTGGTCGCGGCGGCGCTCCCGTCGCCGCTCGCGGCGCTCGTCCGGGTGCCGGTACGACGCGCACGAGGTGCCGAACCGCTTCGAGACCGCATGGCGCGCATAGCGGTCCAGCAGCAGGCCGGTCATCGTGCGGTCGATCAGCGCCGCCGACTCGAGCGCGGCCCGCAGGTCACTGAGCGCCCCGTGCACCAGCGGCCGGGCGCCCTCCACACCGATTCCGGTGGCGGCCAGCGGGTTCCAGGCGCCGCGCGCGGCGTCCTCGTCGAAGTCCTCGGCGGCGTCGAGCAGGTGCGCCAGGCGCCCGAACGCCGCGCCCGCGGTCCGGAACGCGCCGGCGTTCTCCGGCCGGCCGCCGAGGACCGCGGCGTGCGCGAACAGTTCGGCCGTGGCCGCCTCGGTCGGGGCCGTGACGGCGGTGATCGGGGTGCCCGCGCCGCAGGCCGCCTCGGCCTCGCGCTGGCCGGCGACGGCGGCGACGAGCGGGTCGACGTCGAGGCCGATCGACTCGCCGATCGCGACCGCCTTGGTGCGCAACCGGTTCGCCGTCATCCCGGCGAGGCCGCGGGCGCCGGGGCGGGCGGCGATGCCGTCGCCGTCCTCGACGTGGTCGCGCAGCTTCGCGGACGCCAGGAGCAGTGAGGCGGTCGCGGCCAGCCGCGGCCCGCCGCCGGTGGCGACGGTCTGGCGCCGCATCCCGCGCAGCGCGCACGGCCCGGCGTCGCGCGAGTCGGACTCGCCGCCGAGCTGGGCCTCCACGAGGACCGAGAGCGCGAGCGCGTCGTAGTTGGTGGTGAGCCGGGCGAGCTGGCCCGCGTCGTCGCGCAGTTCCAGGCACAGGCCGCAGAAATGGCCCATCCAGCGGGGCTTGAGGTCGTCGGGGGTGCGGGACGGGCAGGGGGCGAGCATGCCGAACAACGGGTCTCCTAGCACGTCGGCAGCGCGACCGGCGAGCCGGCGGCTGGAGGGGGATCCTGCCCGGCGATGCTACCGGCCGCCCGCAACGCGCGGGGGACACGATTCAGGTGCGCCCGAGCACGACCGGGCGCGCTGCGCCCGACCGCGCCGGCAGCACGACAGGCTCGTTCCAAGTTCGGTGCGGGACCGGGGATCGGCCGGTCCCGCACCGGGACCGCCCCCTGTGGGGGAGGCGGCCAGGCCGCGTACGGCCTTCGCGCGCGGGCGCCGCGGCGTGGAGGCGGCTTGGTCCTCGTCCTGCCGCGGGGCCCCCAATGCCCCGAGCGCCGGGCGCCGCGCGCGGGTCTAGGCGACGAGATCCGCGAACTCGTTGTCCTGGAGCCAGGCCGCGACGCCGGCCTCGACGTCGCCCTCGTGCTCGGAGAACACGGTGTTCTCCAGGCTCGCCAGCTGCTCGTCGCTCATCGCGAAGGTCCCCAGCGCCGCGGCGACGTCCGCGAAGTCCTCGCCGAAGCCGCGGCGTGCCAGGACGTTGATCGTCTCGGCCTCCCCGAGCGTGGCCTCCGGGTCCTCCAGGTTCTTCAGGTCGTACTTCGCGTACGCCCAGTGCGGCTGCCACAGCGTCACCACGATCGGCTCCTCGGCCGCGATCGCGCTGTCGAGCTCGGTGAGCATCGCCGTGGTCGAGGAGGTCTCCAGTGTCAGGTCGCTGATGCCGTACGTCGGGATCGTGCTGTGCTGCACGGCCTCCGTCAGGCCCGCGCTGGCCTCGATGCCGACGATGCGGCCGCCGAACAGGTCGGCGTGCGCGTTCAGGTCCGCCAGCGAATCGACGTCCACATAGGTCGGCACGGCGACGGTGAGCGCGGCGTTCTCGTTCCAGGCGCCCAGCTGCTCCAGCTGATCACCATAAGTGTCCATGTAGGTCTGGTGGGTGATCGGCAGCCAGCCGTCGAGGAAGACGTCCACGTCGCCCGAGGACAGGCCCTCGAACAGCGGCCCGACCTCGGCGAACTCCTGCGCGGTGACGGTGTACCCGGAGGCCTGGAGGGCCTGGCGCCACAGCTCGGTCGCGACGACCGCCTCGTCCCAGTTGATGTAGCCGATGACGATCTCGCCCTCGCCTTCGGGCAGGCCGAAGTCGCCGCTCGCGGCCGCGGGGCCGCCGGGCTCCTGCTCGACCGCGCACGCGGCCAGGGCCATCGCGCCGCCGCCGGCGACGGCGCCCTTCATGATCGAACGTCGCTGCATGTCTCCTGCTTTCCGGCGCGCGGGGCCGCGCGCCTGTCTCTCTGGGGGCGTTCGGGTTTCAGCGGGCGAGCCGGGCGGCCCGGGCGACCGGGGTGCGGTCGGACAGGCCCTGCGTGACGCGGTCGAGGAGGATCGCGAGGAGCACCACGGCGAGGCCGGCGTTGAACCCGGCCGCGATGTCGAGTCGGCCGAGCGACCCGGAGATGACCGCGCCGAGCCCGCCGCCGCCCACCAGGCCCGCGATGACCACCATGGACAGTGCGAGCATGATGACCTGGTTGAGCCCGGCCATGATCGTCGGCAGCGCGAGCGGGAGCTTGATGCGCACCAGGATTCGCGCGGGCGAGGCGCCGAACGCCTGCCCGGCCTCGACGACCTCGCCGTCGACCTGGCGCAGGCCGAGTTCGGTGAGGCGCACGCCCGGCGGCATCGCGAAGATGATCGTGGCGATGATCCCCGGCACCACGCCGACGCTGAAGAGCATCACCACCGGGATGAGGTACACGAACGCCGGCAGCGTCTGCATGAAGTCAAGGACCGGCCGCGCCACGGCCGAGAACGCCCGGCTCTCGGCGGCGGCGATGCCGAGCGGGATCGCGAGGGCGATCGCGATCGCGGCCGCGACGAGGACCATCGCCAGGGTCTGCATCGTCTCCTCCCAGTACGGGGTCCACGCGACGACGAACATGCCCAGGCCGATGCCGACGCCGAGCTTCCAGCCCTTCGCGGCCCACGCCGCGGCGGCGAACAGCAGCACCATGACTCCCGAAGGGAGCCACAGCAGTCCGTCGGCGAGGTGCGTGTAGAGGAATTCCAGGCCCGCGTCGACGGCGTCGAACCCGGCGGACCACGCCTCGCGGGCCCAGCGGATGAAGGTCTCCATCCAGTCGCCGAACGGCATGTCCGGCAGGGGCTTCCAGACGTAGGTCCAGAACCAGTTCCTGAGGTACTCGATCATGCGGGCTGCGGCTCCTGTTCGGCGTCGCCGCTCTCGCGCTCGGGCGCCAGCGACTTGATGATGGACCGGGGCGTGACCACGCCGAGCGGGTCGGCGTTGTCGTCGACGACCAGCAGGGGCGCCTTGGAGCTGAGGACCGGCTCGTACAGCTCGTTGACCGGCACGTCGCACTCCACGGTGGGGAACGCGCTGGTGTCGCGGCTCCCGCACGGCTCCATGACGGCCTCGGCGGTGAGGACCCGGGTGCGGTCGACGTCGGCGGTGAACTCGGCGACGTACTCGTCGGCCGGGTGCATGAGGATCTCCTCGGCGGTGCCGAGCTGCTTGACGCGGCCGTCGCAGATGGCGATCCGGTCGCCGATCCGCATGGCCTCGTTGAGGTCGTGCGTGATGAACACGATCGTCTTGCCGAGCGTCGCCTGGAGTTCGAGGAGCTGGTCCTGCATCTCCTGGCGGATGAGCGGGTCGAGGGCGCTGAACGCCTCGTCCATGAGCAGGATCTCGGTGTCGGCCGCGAGCGCCCGGGCCAGGCCCACCCGCTGCCTCATGCCGCCCGACAGCTGCGCCGGCAGCTTGTCCTCGTGGCCGGCCAGGCCCACGAGCTGCACGGCCTCCCTCGCGCGCTCCAGCCGCTCGGTCTTGTTCAGCCCCTTGATCTCCAGGCCGAACGCGACGTTCTCGACGACGCTGCGGTGGGGGAGGAGCGCGAAGTGCTGGAAGACCATGCTGATCTTCTCGCGCCGCAGGCGGCGGATCTCGCGCTTCGAGAGGGACCCGAGCTCGACGCCGTCGATGCGGATCGTCCCGGCGGTGGGCCTGATGAGCCCGTTGAGCATCCGGATCAGGGTCGACTTGCCCGAGCCCGAGAGGCCCATGACCACGAAGATCTCACCGGCCTCGATGGCCCAGTCGTGGTCGATGACCGCGGCGGTCACGTTGCGGGCGTTGAGCTCGTCGCGGGGGACGCCGGCCTTGAGCTGGGCGACGGCGCCCTTGGCGCCTTTGCCGAAGACCTTGTACAGGGACTCCACTTCGATCGCTGGCATTGCTTCCTTTCGGGCCCGTGCCGCGCGGGCGCTCGCGGCGGGGGAGGGCGCGGAGCGGGCGGCAGGGCGTGTTTCCGGGGGCGGGGGTCGGGAACGCAGGAAACACTAGTTGACAACCGTGGTTTTTCAACCCGAGCAGTGCGTGAGAAGATCGACACGCGACGTCGTCGTGCGACGTTTCCGCAGGCAGCGGCCGTGAAAATGGTTCGCCGATTGTCATCGGTTGGATTGTCTACAAACATACATTCGACACAATTGAGACCGTGGGGAGACCATTTCGAGACCGAATCGTGACCGGACGCCCCCGGCGCTAACGGCAGCCGCGCGGCCTTCGCCCGCTCCGACAGCCCCGCCAGGTCCGTGTCGGTCAGCCCCAGCGCCCGCGCCTTCTCGTACTCCCCGGCGATGTTCGTGCCCATCCGCATCGGCGAGTCCGTCCCCAGCACCACCGCGATCCCCGCCTCCAGGAACCGCGGCAGCGGGTGCTCCTCCAGGCTCGGCACCATCCCCAGCACCACCGCCGACGTCAGGCACACCTCCACGGTCACGCCCCGCTCCGCCAGGAGCCGCATGATCCCCGGGTCGCTCGCCGCCCCCACGGCGTGCCCGATCCGGCCGATCTGCTCGATCTCCGCCAGCGACGCCAGGTTCGAGGCGTTGAACGCCCCCGCCGGGACCGTCACCCCCAGCCCCGCCGCGCCCGCCGCCTCGGCCACGATCCGCCCCCGCGACCAGTCCGCCTCCGCCGCGTACGGCACGTAGATGATCTCCACGCCCGCCAGGCCCGCCGCCGCCGCGTCCGCGAACGCGTCGCACAGCTCCCGCAGCATCGGGTCCCACAGGTTCATGCTCAGGACCGCGCCCGCGTCGAACTCCGGGTAGTCCTCGACCACCCGCGCCCGCGCCGCCTCGAACCGCTCCATGAACTGCGGGTACACCACCGACTCCTGCGGCAGCCGCAGCTCCGTGTAGACCGCGCCCCCGCGCGCGGCCGCCGCGAGCGCGTCCACCAGGATGCCCTCGTAGACCTCCGGGTCCACCGCGTCCAGGTCGAACCGCGGCACCGCCGACATCCGCTGGAGCCGCGCCAGCCCCGGCGCCACCGCCTTGACGCTGTCCCTCCGGTCGCCCCAGTCCACCGGCGAGGAGCTCAACACCTGATCGAGGCGCGCGGGCCATTCCGTGTTCTGGTGCAGGTCGATGAGGTCCATGTTGGGATGATCACATTTCGATCACGGAGGAGCCGGACTTTCGGACGGCGTGTCCCTTTCGGGGACTGACTGCTTTCCGACAGACCCGGCCTGCGGTCCCCCCATCGGATGAAATTCCGTCCGACTGCCTGATCACGCTGGACCGCAGCCCATGAGACACGTCCCAGGCGCACTCGCGGAGGTTTCGTCCACCCGGGGTCACGGATACACTTCCGCCTTATGAACCCGCACGACGAACCCGAGATCGGCCCGCTCCTGTCGGGCATCGGCAGACTGGCCGATTTCAAGTCGCTGGACGAGGCCGACCTGCCCGCGCTCGCCGAGGAGCTCCGCGGATTCCTCGTCGACGCCGTCGCCAGGACGGGCGGCCACATCGGCCCCAACCTCGGGGTCGTCGAGCTCACCATGGCGATCCACCGGGTCTTCGACTCCCCGCACGACCAGATCGTCTTCGACACCGGCCACCAGTCGTACGTCCACAAGGCCCTCACCGGCCGCGCCGGGCAGTTCACCGGCCTGCGCAGCCGCGGCGGCCTCACCGGCTACCCCAGCCAGGCCGAGTCCCCCCACGACCTCGTCGAGAACTCGCACGCCTCCACGGCCCTCTCCTACGCCGACGGCCTCGCCAAGGCCCACGCGCTCTCCGGCTCCGACCGGCACGTCGTGGCCCTCGTCGGCGACGGCGCCCTCACCGGCGGCATGTGCTGGGAGGCCCTGAACAACATCGCCGCCCGCGACGACCTCAAACTCGTGATCGTCGTCAACGACAACGGCCGCTCCTACGCGCCCACCGTCGGCGGCCTCGCCAAGCGCCTCTCGGCCCTGCGCCTCAACCCCGGCTACGAGCCGGCCCTGCGCCGGATCCAGGAGCTCGTCGAGCGCATCCCCGTCTTCGGCCGCGCCGCCTACGCCGGGCTCCACGCCGCCAAGACCGGCCTCAAGGACGCCCTCGCCCCCCAGGGCATGTTCTCCGACCTCGGCATCAAGTACGTCGGCCCCGTCGACGGCCACGACCTCGCCGAGCTCACCCTCGCCCTCGAGCGCGCCAAGGGCTTCGGCGGCCCCGTCATCGTCCACGCCCTCACCGAGAAGGGCCACGGCTGGGCCCCCGCCCGCGCCGACGAGGCCGAGCAGATGCACGCCCCCTCCGCCGCCTTCGACCCGATCACCGGCGAGCCCGTCGCCGCCTCCAAGCGCCGCTGGACCGGCGTCTTCGCCGACGAACTCGTCGCCCAGGCCAACCTGCGGCCCGAGGTCGTCGCGATCACCGCCGCCATGCCCGGCCCGACCGGCGTCGACAAGCTCATGAAGCGCCACCCCGAGCGCGTCTTCGACGTCGGCATCGCCGAGCAGCACGCCGTCACCTCCGCCGCCGGCCTCGCCATGAACGGCATGCACCCGGTCGTCGCCGTCTACTCCACCTTCATGAACCGCGCGTTCGACCAGACCGTCCTCGACGTCGCCATGCACAAGCTGCCCGTCACGTTCGTCCTCGACCGCGCCGGCATCACCGGCCCCGACGGGCCCAGCCACTACGGCATCTGGGACACCTCGATCTTCCGCGTCGTCCCCGGCCTGCGCATCGCCGCCCCGCGCGACGCCGCGAGCCTCCGCGAGGAGTTCGCCGAGGCCCTCGCCGTCGACGACGCCCCCACGATGCTCCGCTTCCCCACCGGCGCCGTCCCCGAGGCCGACATCCCCGCCGTCGACGTCCACGAAGGACTCGACGTGCTCGTCAAGCACGAGGACGACGAACTCCTCGTCGTCGCCTGCGGCTCGCTCGCCGGCACCGCCGTGCGGGCCGCCGAACTCCTCGCCGCCCAAGGCATCCGGGCCACCGTCGTCGACCCGCGCTGGATCTCCCCGGTCCCCGACGCGCTCGTCAAGCTCGCCGGCCAGTACCCGCTCGTCGCCACCGTCGAGGACGGCATCCGCACCGGCGGCTTCGGCGACGCGCTGGCCCAGGCCCTGCGCGACTCCGGCGACGAGGTCCCGCTCGTGGACTTCGCCGTCGAGCGCGGCTGGCACCCGCACGGCACCCGCGCCCAGCTCCTCGCCGACCTCGGCCTCACCCCCGAGGCGATCGCCGAGCGGCTCACCGCCGAGGTCCACCGCCGCGGCGAAGCCGAAGCGCACCACCACTAGACGCGAAGCGGCGCGGCGGACCTCGTGGGTCCGCCGCGCCCGGTGCTGCCTTAAGGACGCCGCGGGGCGCCCCGGGGGTTGCATCACCGCATCGCCTTCAGTCCGTCCCTGATCCGGGCGAGGTCCCTGCGGCGCTTCTCGAACGTGGCGCCCGCGCCGATGAGGACCGCGCCGCCGATCGCCGGCGGGATCCACACCGGGATGTAGTCCCACACCAGCGACAGCTCGTTGACCGTGAGCACGGCGAGCGCGATCGACCCGAGCACCAGCGGCGCCTGCCAGCGGCGGCCGAGGCCCGCGATGATGACGACGATCGCGGCCGCGCCGACGCCGACGCGCCGGGCCGGCTCGCCGTCGCCGAGCGCGCCGAGCAGGCTCGGCCCCAGCCCGATGAGGATCGGCAGCGCCAGCGTTGACCACGAACCGGTCTGCGGGCGCTTCTCCAGGCGCCACAGTCCGAGCAGGAACAGGACCGCGGCGGGCGGCGCGGTGAAGAACTCGAGCGTCTCCACCTCCTGCGCGGCCAGCAGCAGCCACCAGCCGACGGTGCCGGTGCACAGGGCCGCGATGACATAGCCCCACTTGCGGACCGGCACCATCATCGCCGTCCCGGCGAGCGCCAGCGTGTACACCCCGAACTGGGCCGGCAGGAGCAGACGCAGGTCCGAGCCGTCCCAGGCCGCCGCGATCCACGAGATCAGGCCGCCGGCGACGGCGATCCCGGCGATGACGTGCGCGAGGACCGAGCCCAGGACCCGGTCGGGGCGGCTGCGGCGCGGCGCGCCCGCGGCGACCAGGAGCATCGCGGCGGCGGCCACCGTGAGCCAGAAGGGGATCCATCCCTCGCCGGGGGCGAGCGTCTCGGACTCGGAGGCGGCGAGCGCCGCGAGCGGCGTCCACACCGCGAGGGCGACCCAGCCGCAGCACCGGCCCGCGAGCGTGCGGGAGGCGAGCGCGGTGACGAGGCCGATGACCGCGCACACCGCGAATCCGAGGAACGGCACCGCGTCCCAGCGGTGATGGTCGGTGTGCCACAGCAGGCTCGAGGACGAGATCACCGCGAACGTGGCGGCGAGCGCCGCCCCCTGCACGCGGTACCGGACCGGCAGCAGGACCGCGGCGAACCCGAGCGCCACCAGGACGACCGGGATCTCCCACGTGAAGACCCCGTCGAGCCCGCCCGCGGCCCAGCGGAGCGGGAGCCTGCCGAGCGTGATGAGCGAGGCGGCGAGCGCGGTGCCGCCGGCGACGAGATAGGAGGCGATGCGCAGCGGCTCGCCGAGCGGGTCGCCGAGGCGCGGCGCGAGGAGCCGCGCGGCGAGGAACGCGACGAAGTAGGCGCTCAGGTCCGGCGCGCCGAACGTGACGGTGGCGAAGGCCGCGAGCGCGGCGAGCCCGGCGCCCTGGGCGAGCGCGAAGCCCCACTTGTGGTCGCGGGACCCGATGGTGGCGAACGGGACCACGGCGGCGGCGAGGAGCGCGAGCGACGGCACGGCCAGCTCGCCGGAGCCGGAGCGGGCCGCGAGCGTCCACGCGCACAGCACGAGCGAGCCGGCCGCGGAGGCGGCGACGAGCATCGAGGTGGTGGAGACGCGCAGGCGCTTGGCGAAGCCGACGCCGACGAGGTTCGCGGCCGCGAGGAGCGCGACGGCGGCGGCGACGGGCGGGACGACCGGGTCGTCGAGGCCGAACGCGGCCCGCAGCCCGGCCGAGCACGCGGCGACGACGGCCGCGCAGGTGAGGAACCGGGAGGCCCACAGGTCCGAGCGCGTGTACCGGCCCGGGTAGGCGGCGGTGAGCCAGGCGGCGATGCCGAGCGCGAGCGCGATGGCGAGCAGGAGGACCACGGCGAGGGCGAGCTCGCTCGCGGCCGCGTAGGACGCGCCGATCGCGGCGAGCGGGAGCATCGCCCA
This sequence comes from Glycomyces terrestris, assembly GCF_003933745.1. Taxonomy (GTDB): domain Bacteria; phylum Actinomycetota; class Actinomycetes; order Mycobacteriales; family Micromonosporaceae; genus Glycomyces; species Glycomyces terrestris. The sequence goes on from NZ_RSEB01000002.1 coordinate 346,739, forward strand.
GGAGGCGGCGCTGAGCCTGGAGGCGCCGCGGTAGGCGGCGAGCACGGCGAGGACGCCGGCGGTCCAGGCGCCGACCGAGTCGGGGCCGAACTCGGTCCCCGGCGGCCGGTACAGGTAGTAGCCCGCGAGGGTCGTGCACCACAGCGCGAGCGCGCCGAGCGCGGCGAACGTCTCGGCGGTGGCCCACAGCTTGAACCGCTTGAACGGGAAGGGGATCGCGAGCAGCAGGAGCGTGGCGACGCTGAGGACCGCGGCGCGGCCGCCGTTGCCCATGTTGCGCCAGGCCACGGCCGTGAAGATGATGAGCGCGGCGGCCACGAGCAGGCCGCCGAGGCTGAGCAGGACGGTCTGGACGGTCTTGGACCCGACCTCGCCGCGGGGCCCGACGGGCGGCGGCTGGGGCGGGAGGTAGGCGGGCGCGACGCTCGGCGCGCCGCTCGGCGGCGTGTCGGGCGCGGCCTGCGGCGGGGCGCCGGGGGCCTGGGGCGCGGGCGTCGGCGCGGGCGGCACGGGGGTCCCGGCGGCGGGCGTCACCGGGGCCTGCGGGGCGGTGGCCGCGGCGGCCGGAGCCGTCTGGGTCTCAGCGGCGCGGGCGTGCCGCTCGGCGTCGGCGAGGTGGCGGGCGGCCACCTGGCGCAGGCCGTCGAGGACCTCGGCGCGCTCGGACTCGACGGCGGCGCGGCTCTTGAGGGTCGCGGGCATCGACGCCAGGACCGCGTCGAGCTCGCCGAGGCGCGCCAGGAGCGGCTCGGGCCCGCGCCCGCAGGCGGGGCACCCGCCGGCGGTCGAGGGGCGCCCGCAGCGCGGGCAGTTGTACGTCGTCATGTGCACAGTGTGCTGGTCCTGTCAACTCGGGGATCGGGCGAATCGGACTCCGATTGTGCACGCCCCACAACCCCCGGCCGCGCCGCGCCCGGATTCGGGCGCGGATTCGGGAGGTTTCCTCCAAACGGACCGGACCGGGAAATGGAACGGGCCCCGCGGCGGTGACGACCGCGGGACCCGTTCCGTCGGGAGGAGGATGAGTCGGTTACGACGCGCTCTCGTAGGCGTCGATGATGTCCCAGGCAAGGCCCTCCCACTGGGCGTAGTAGTCGGGGTAGGCCGAGACCTGGACGGCCTGGGCCGCCTCGGCGATCGACATGCCCTCCCAGCCGTCGACGTCCTCGAGCGTCCCGTAGAACTTGCTCGCGGAGGTGGCCGGGTCCATGAGCTCCTCGACGGTGCCCCAGCCCATGGAGGTGCGCTGCTGGAACAGGCCCACGGAGTCGTGGTCGGAGTAGGTGACCTCGGAGTCGGTGTACTCGAAGCTCTCCGGCACGGCCTCGGAGGCGGCGTTGTAGAGCTTCGCCTCCTGCATGGCGGTGGCGAGGGCGACGGCCCAGCCGTTCTCGTCGAAGCCCATCTCCCGGCCGGTCTCGATGATCGTGACGGCGTTGGCCTCCTGCTCGTCGTCGAGGTCGGAGACGTCGATGTCGACGGGCCCGGCGGGCTCCTCGGTCGTCTCCTCGACCACGGGCTCGGGGGCGGCCTCGGTGGTGGCCTCCTCGGTCGCGGGGGCCTCGGTGGCGGCCTCGGTGGTCGCCTCCTCGGTGGTCTCGGCGGCGGGGGCCTCCTCGACCGCGGCGGTCTCCTCGACCGGCTCGTCGGTGTTCGAGATGGCCCACGCGGCGGTGGCGCCCGAACCGGTGAAGATCGCGGCGGCGAGGCCGACGGTGGCGACGCGGCGGAAGCGGTGGTGCTCGCCGGTCTCGTCGTGGAACAGCCGCTGGGAGACCGCGGCGGCGGCGCTCCGGACCGGACCGGTCACGCCTTCGATGATCTTGCGAAAATGCACCGGGCAACCGTAGGGGCGAAAATCCCCAGGTCAAAGCCTGCGTCTTCACAGGATTCCAAGGTGGCAAGGGGTTTCCCTACCGGTCGGTAGCCTCCACGGCAAATGCCCGGTAGCGGCCCTATCGCCCGCCTCGCCCGACCGCGTCCCTCCTGTCGTCCGGCCCGGTCGGGACACGGGACGAGCCCGGACTCGACCGTTCGGTTGAGTCCGGGCTCGCCGCAACGATAATGTGACCGCGCACACGAGGTGCTAGCCCGCGAACGGCTTTCCGGTCACGGCGGTCGAAATCCCCTCGCGGTCCAGGTACGGCGTGAGGCCGCCGAGCCAGAACGGGAAGCCCGCGCCGAGGATCATCGCGAGGTCGATCTGCTTCGCCGAGGGCACGACGCCCTCGTCGAGCATGAGGCCGATCTCCTCGGTCAGGCCGCGCAGCACGCGCTGCTTGACCTCCTCGGCCGTCTGCGGCGAGTCGCCGAGCGCGATCTGCGCCTTCGCCTGCTCGGTGAGCCGGCCCCTGCCCTTGTGCTCGGGGTCGAACACCGGGAAGTCGGCCTCGGCCATCCGCCGCAGGTTCTCCGAGGCGGGGAAGCGCGGGCCGAGGTCCTCGTTCAGGTGCTGGCACAGGTGCCAGGCGACCTGGAGGCCCACGAGCTCGAGCAGCGCGAACGGGCGCATCGGCAGGCCCAGCTCGTCGAGCGCCACGTCGGCGGTCTCGACGGGCGTGCCCGCGTCCACCGCGCCGGTGACCTCGGCGAGCATGCGGCCCAGGAGCCGGTTGACGATGAACGCCGGCCGGTCGGCCGAGCCCACGGCGGTCTTCTTCAGCTTCTTCGCCACCGCGTACGCGGTCGCCAGGGTCTCCTTGTCGGTCGACTCGGTCGCGATGACCTCGACGAGCGGCATGACGGCCACCGGGTTGAAGAAGTGCATGCCCACGAGCCGCTCGGGGTGCTTCAGGCCCGAGGCCATCGCGGTGATCGAGAGGCCCGAGGTGTTGGTGACCAGCAGCGCCTCGTCGGAGACGATCGCCTCGACCTCGGCGAACACGGCCTGCTTGACGCTCAGCTCCTCGAAGACCGCCTCGATGACCAGGTCGCAGTCGGCGTACACCGACTTGTCGGAGCTGGCCGAGACGAGCGCGCGGAGCTTGGCGGCCTTGAGCTTCGACGTGCGGCCCTTGGCCTCGAGCTTGTCGATCTCGGCGCGGACGTACGCGAGGCCCTTCTGGGCCCGCTCCTCGTCGAGGTCGGTCATGACCACGGGCACCTCGAGGCGGCGCGCGAACATGAGCGCGATCTGGCCGGCCATGAGCCCGGCGCCGACGACGCCGACCTTGCCGATCTCCTTGGCCAGGCCCGGGCTCGGGGCGCCCTCGGGGCGCTTGCCGAGCGAGCGGACCAGGTTGAACGCGTAGATGCTCGCCTGGAACTGCGGCCCGGACTCGAGGTCGGCCAAGGCCTCGTCCTCGGCCAGGGAGCCCTCCTCGAACGAGGCGTCCCGCGCGAGTTCGATCAGGTCGAGGGCGCGCACGGCCGCGGCCGAGGCGTTGTGGACCTTCTCGTCGACGAGCTTGCGGGCGCCGGCGATGACGGCCGGCCACGCGTCCCGGTCGATCTCGGGGCGCTCGACGGTGATCTCGCCGGTGGCGACCTTGACGGCCCAGTCGAGGGACTCCTCCAGGAAGTCGGCGCCCTCGAACTCGGCGTCGGCGATGCCCAGCGGCACCAGGTCGGCGCCCTTGAGCATCTTGTTCTGGTTCAGCGGGTTGCCGACGATGACCTGCGCGGCCTTCTCGACCCCGATGAGGTTCGGCAGGATCTGCGAGCCGCCCCAGCCGGGGATCAGCCCGATGGAGACCTCGGGCAGGCCCAGGCCGACCGCGGTCTTGGAGACGGTGCGGTAGTGGCAGTGCAGGGCCAGCTCGAAGCCGCCGCCGAGGGCGGTGCCGTTGACGAACGCGAACGTCGGGACCGCGGAGTCCTTGAGCCGCTTGTACAGCGCGTGCCCGGCCTGCGCCAGGGCCAGGCCCTGCTCGCGGGTCTCCAGGCTCGGCATGAGCTTGATGTCGGCGCCGGCCAGGAAGATGAACGGCTTCCCGGTGACGGCGATGAGCTTGACGTCGTCCTCGGCCTCGACGCGGTCGATCGCGCGCCACAGGCTCTTGAGGCCCCCGGGGCCGAACGAGGACGGCTTGGTGTGGTCGTAGCCGTTGTCGAGCGTGATGATCGCGGCCTTCCCGCCGAGCCCGCGGGGCTCGAGGAAGCGCACGAGGGACTCGGTGACGACTTCTTCCTCGAAGTCGGGGAGGTCGAGCGGCGTCGCGGACATTAGTTGGCCCCCTTGAAGTTCGGGTTCTCCCAGATGACCGTGCCGCCCTGGCCGAGGCCGACGCACATGGTCGTGACGCCGTAGCGCACCTCGGGGTGCACGGCGAACTCGCGGGCGAGCTGCGTCATCAGGCGCACGCCCGAGGAGGCCAGCGGGTGGCCCATGGCGATCGCGCCGCCCCACGGGTTCACCCGCGGGTCGTCGTCGGCGATCTTGAAGTGGTCGAGGAACGCCAGCACCTGGACGGCGAAGGCCTCGTTGATCTCGAACAGGCCGATGTCGTCGATGGTGAGCCCGGCGCGCGCGAGCGCCTTCTCGGTCGCGGGGATCGGCCCGACGCCCATGGTCTCGGGGTCGACGCCCGCGAACGCGAAGCCGACCATCTTCATGGCGACCGGCAGACCCAGCTCGGCGGCGGTCTCGGCGTCGGCCAGGAGGCACGCGGTGGCGCCGTCGGTGAGCGGCGCGGAGGTGCCGGCGGTGACGCGGCCGTGCGGCCGGAACGGGGTGCGCAGGTTCGCGAGCCCCTCCAGGGTCGTCTCGGGGCGCGGCAGCTCGTCGGCGGTGGCGACGGTCCAGCCGTCGTCGGCCGAGCGGGCGGCCATCGTGGTGATGTCGCCGGAGAGCCGCTCGACCGCGGCGGCGTAGCGCTGCTGCGTGCCGACCGCGTACGCGTCGGCGCGCTCCTTCGTGATCGACGGGTAGAGGTCGTGCAGGTTCTCGGCGGTGAAGCCCATCTGGAGCGCGTCCGGGTCGACCAGGCGCTCGGCGATGATGCGCGGGTTGGGGTCGACGCCCTCGCCCATCGGGTGGTTCGACATCGACTCGACGCCGCCGGCGATCGCGATGTCGTACTGGCGGGCGGCGATCGCGGACGACACGCTCGTCACCGCGGTCATCGCGCCGGCGCACATGCGGTCGATCGAGTAGCCGGGGACGGAGCGCGGCAGGCCCGCCAGGAGCGCGGCGGTGCGGCCGAGCGTCAGGCCCTGGTCGCCGATCTGCGTGGTGGCCGCGAGCGCCACCTCGTCGACCCGCTCAGGCGGCAGCCCCGGGTTGCGGCGCAGCAGCGTCCTGATGCAGCGGATGATCAAGTCGTCGGCGCGGGTCTCCTCGAAGAGTTTCCCCGCCTTGCCGAACGGGGTCCGTACCCCGTCGACGAAGACGACATCGCGGATGGTGTCGTTCACGCCAGCCCCTCCTTTGGGTATGCAGCGTCCTTCAGCATGCAGTCGAAAGTGTGCATCGTCACCCAGAATGTTACCCGCAAGTAAGTTCGTTGTCACGGGCCCCCGGGGCGTGTCGCGCGACCGCCGTCCGGGAAACGTTTGCGCAGCTCACGATACGGCGAAGGCCCCGCCTCGGCGGGGCCCTTCGGCAAAACGGCTCAGTCCTTGAGCGCCTCGGTCAGCCCCGCGGCGAGGAGCTCGACCTGCCACTCGCGGGCGCCGCCCTCGGCCAGGAGGGTGCGCACGTGCCGCTCGGTGACGCGCTTCGGCGGCTCCCATGCCAGGCCCCGCACCAGCGCGGGGGAGATGAGGTTCTCCGCCGGCAGGCGGTGCTTCCCGGCCACCTCCGTGACGACCTCGCGCGCGGCGGCGAGGCGCTCGGCCGCGACCGGGTCGCGGTCGGCCCAGCGGTGCGTCGCGGGCGGGCCGTCCTGCGGCGGCGTCGTCGACGGCAGCTGGTCGGCCGGGACGGTGCGGGCCTCGGCCAGCGCCGCCAGCCACAGCCGCGCGTTCGAGCGCCCACCGCGGCGCCGGAAGCCCGGCAGGCTCATCAGCTCGGCGAAGTCGGTCGGGTCGGCGGTGGCGGCCTCGACGATCGCGGCGTCCGGGAGGACCTTCCCGGGGGCGCGGTCGAGCTTGCGCGCCAAGGCGTCCCGGGCCTCCCACACGGCGCGGACGCGGCCCAGGGCCTTGGCCCCGCGGACCTTGTGGATGCCGCTGGTGCGCCGCCACGGCTCCTTGCGCGGCTTCGGCGGGCCCGCGGTGCGCACGTGCTCGAACTCGGCCTCGGCCCAGGCGGCCTTGCCCTGCTTGGCGAGCTCGGCGGCGAGCTTGCCGCGCAGCTCGATGAGGAGCTCGACGTCGAGGGCGGCGTACACGAGCCAGTCGTGGGGGAGCGGGCGCGAGGACCAGTCGGCCGCCGAGTGCTGCTTCTCGAGCCGGTACCCCAGGAGCTGCTCCGTGATCGCCGCCAGGCCGACCTTCTCGAAGTCGCACAGGCGCGCGGCCAGCTCGGTGTCGAACAGCCGCGCGGGGTGCAGGTCGAGCTCCTCCAGGCACGGCAGGTCCTGGCTCGCCGCGTGCAGGATCCACTCCGGCCCGGCGAGGGCCCGGCGCAGCGGCCCGAGGTCCTCGATCGGGATGGGGTCGACCAGGATCGTGCCCGCGCCGGCCCGGCGCAGCTGGATCAGGTAGGCCCGGCCCGAGTAGCGGAAGCCTGAGGCGCGCTCGGTGTCCACCGCGATCGGCCCCGACCCGGCCTCGAGGCGCTCGGCGGCCTCGGCGAGCTCGGCGGAGGTCTGGATCAGCGGGGGCATGCCTTCGCGCGGCTCGGTGAGGAGTGCGGCTTCTGGTTCGGGCTGGGGATCGGTCACCCGTTCACCGTACGGGCAGGTAACCTGCGCGCGCTACTGCCCCGCCGAGCCGGAGACCGATTTCCACCCGATAGTGGCCTAATCACCCCTTTGCGCCGCAACCTTCCGCGGCCCCCCGTTCGACCTCCCTCACAGCGCCCCTTCGGGTGCGGGCCACATCGCACTCGCCGCTGCGGGCGGACCGCCCCGGGCCGTGCGAGGATGGCTCCGTGGTCAACGCCGTTCCGTCCCCGTCAGCGTCCCCGTTCCTCGCGGCCTGCCGCGGCGAGGAGCCCGGCCGCACCCCCGTCTGGTTCATGCGACAGGCCGGGCGGTCCCTGCCCGAGTACAAGGAGGCCCGCGCCGGCACCTCCATGCTCGAGGCCTGCCGCACCCCCGAGCTCGTCTGCGAGATCACGATGCAGCCGGTGCGCCGCTACGGCGTCGACGCCGCCATCTTCTTCTCCGACATCGTGGTCCCCCTCGCCGCCATCGGCGTCGACATCGAGATCGTCCCCGGCGTCGGCCCCGTCGTCGCCGAGCCCTTCCGCACCGAGGCCGACGTCAAGCGCCTGCGCAACCTCGACCCGTGCGACGTCCCCTACATCACCGAGGCGATCGGCCTGCTCGGCAAGGAGCTCGGCGGCACCCCGCTCATCGGCTTCGCCGGCGCCCCCTTCACCCTCGCCTCCTACCTCATCGAGGGCGGGCCCTCCCGCGACCACGCCCAGACCAAGGCGCTCATGCGCTCCCAGCCGCGGGTGTGGCACGCCATCGCCTCCCGCCTCGCCGCCATCTGCGGCGAGTTCCTGCGCGTCCAGGTCGAGGCCGGCGCCCAGGCCGTGCAGCTCTTCGACTCCTGGGCCGGGGCGCTCTCCGAGGCCGACTACCGCGCCTTCGCCCTCCCGCACTCCACCGCCGCTCTCGCGGGCGTGGCCCAGTCGGTGCCGCGCATCCACTTCGGCGTCGGCACCGGCCACCTCCTCGAGGCCATGAGCGAGACCGGCGCCGAGATCTCCGGCGTCGACTTCCGCATCCCCCTCGACGAGGCCGCGCGGCGCCTGCCCGGCAAGGTCCTCCAAGGCAACCTCGACCCGGCCCTCATCCTCGCCGACGAGGCCCCGCTCCTGGCCGAGACCGACGCCGTCCTCGCCGCCGGCCGCGCCGCCAAGGGCCACATCTTCAACCTCGGGCACGGCGTCCTCCCCGGCTCCGACCCCGGCAAGCTCAAGCTCGTCGTGGACCGCGTGCACGAAACCACCGCCCGATGAGCCCCATGACGCCCGCCCGCGTCACCGGGACCCCCGGGCGCACCCGGGTCCTCGTCGCCGGCGGCGGCATCACCGGCATCGCCGCCGCGCACCGCCTGCGCGAACTCCTCGGCCCCGACGCCGAGATCATCGTGGCCGAGCAGTCGATGCGCCTGGGCGGCAAAATCCGCACCGTCGACTTCGCCGGCCGCCCGGTCGAGGCCGGCGCCGAGTCGCTCCTCGCGGCCCGCCCCGAGGCGATCGACCTCGCCCGCGCCGTCGGCCTCGGCGACGCGCTCGTCCACCCCTCGGGCCTCAAGCCCGCCCTCAGCCTCGGCGGCGAACTCGTCGACTTCCCCGCCGGGCACATGATGGGCATCCCCGGCGACCCGGCCGACGTCGCCGCGATCGCGAACGCCAAGGAGCGCCCCGACACCGGCCTGCCGATCCTCGGCCCCGGCCAGGACCTGTCGGTCGGCGAACTCGTGCGCGCCCGCCTCGGCGACGACGTCCTCGACCGGCTCGTGGCCCCCATGCTCGCGGGCGTCTACGCCGGCGACGTCGACCGCCTCTCCGTGCGCGCCGTCATGCCGCAGCTCGCCGCCGCGCTCGAACACCACGCGCGCCTGACCGAAGCGGTCCAGGAGATCAAGCGACCCGCCACCGGCAAGCCGGTCTTCGCCACCGTGGACGGCGGCCTCGAACGGCTCGTCACCGCGACCTCCGCCGCCGCCCGCGCCGAGATCCGCCTCGGCATGACCGTGCGCGAGCTCCGCCAGACCGCCGCCGGCTGGGAAGTCGTCACCGGGCCCGTCCCCGACCCCGTCAAGGTCACCGCCGACGCCGTCCTCCTCGCCGTCCCCGCCAAACCCGCGGCCGACCTCCTCCGCGCCGTCGCCCCCGAGGCCGCCGCCGCGCTCTCCGGCGTCGCCTACGCCTCGGTCGCCCTGGCCGCGTTCGCCTTCGACCGGATCGAGCTGCCGGAGCGCTCGGGCTTCCTCACCCCCGCCTCCGAAGGCAAGACCGTCAAGGCCGCCACCTTCGCCTCCAAGAAGTGGCCGCACCTGGGCCGCCGCCGCCAGATCGTGCGCGTCTCCATGGGCCGCCTCGGCGAGGAGGCCCTCCTCCAGCACGACGACGCCACCCTCGCCAAGACCGCCCTGCGCGAACTCGGCGAGCACCTCGGGCAGCGCCTGCCCGAACCGGTCGAGCAGCGCATCGACCGCTGGGGCGGCGCACTGCCCCAGTACGCTCCGGGGCACAATGCCCGCGTGGCCGCCGCCCGCGAGGCGCTGGCCCGCCACCGCGGCATCGCCGTCGCCGGCGCCGCCGTGGACGGGGTCGGCATCGCCGCGTGCATCGCCTCCGGCCGGGCCGCCGCCGACCAGATCGCGGCCTCGCTGCCGCCAGTGACCGAGAAGTAGAAGGGCCGCACCGTGACCGAACGCCAGTCCAACAATCCCAACGCCGCGCGGATCAAGGAGCTCAACGAGACGATCCGCTACACCCTGTGGTCGGTGTTCCGGGTCGAGGAGCCGATGCCGTCGATCCGGCAGGACCTCGCCAGCGACATGGAGGCGTTCTTCAAGAAGCACTGCGGCGACCAGGGCGTCACCGTGCGCGGCACCTACGACCTCACCGGGATGCGCGCCGACGCCGACCTCATGGTCTGGTGGCACGCCGAGTCCTCCGACCGGCTCCAGAAGGCGTACGCGGACTTCCGCCGCTCCCCGCTCGGCCGCCACCTCGCGCCCGTGTGGTCGAACATGGCCCTGCACCGGCCCGCCGAGTTCAACCGCAGCCACCTGCCGGCCTTCCTCACCGAGGAGCCGCGCGGCTACGTGAGCGTCTACCCGTTCGTGCGCTCCTACGAGTGGTACCTGCTGCCCGAGGAGGAGCGGCGCGACCTGCTGCGCGAGCACGGCCAGATGGCCCGCGACTACCCGGACGTGCGCGCCAACACCGTCCCGGCGTTCTCCCTCGGCGACTACGAGTGGATCCTCGCCTTCGAGGCGGACGAGCTCCACCGGATCGTCGACCTCATGCGCGAGCTGCGCGCCTCCGGGGCCCGCCGCCACGTGCGCGAGGAGATCCCGTTCTTCACCGGCAGGCGCCGCTCGATCACCGACATCGTCAACGACCTGCCGTAGGGAGCGCCATGGACACCCCCGCCGGGGCCGGCCCCCTCGTCTTCGCCAACTTCGCGATCATGGTGGTCGTGGTCCTCGCGTTCGCCTACGCGATCCTCGCCGTCATGGCCGCGCTCGGCCTCACGAGCTTCTCCGTGTTCGAGCGCTTCCGCAAGAAGCGCGAGGAGCCCGAGGACGACGGCATCGATGGACTCTTCTAGCTGGCTCTACCCGCTGCTGCTCGTGGCCGCCGCCGCCCTCATGGCCGAGAGCGTGCGGCAGCTGCGGCGCCGCTGGCTCCTCGTCACGGTCGAGGGCGACTCGATGGAGCCCGCGCTCAAGGACGGCGACGAGGTCCTCGCCAAGCGCACCCGGCGCATCGCGGCCGGCGACGTCGTCGTCGCCGCGGCGCCGGACCCGCGGCTCGGCTGGGCCGAGGCCCGGCGCGCGAAGGCCCCCTGGTGGGTCAAGCGCGTCGCCGCCGGCCCCGGCGAGCCCATGCCCGGCTCCGGCGACCCCGTCCCGCCCGGCCACTACTTCCTGCTCAGCGACAACCCGGCCGGCTCGGACTCGCGCCGCCACGGGCCCTGCCCCGAGAAGATGATCTTCGGCACGATGGTGCGCGGTTTCTGACGGATGAGGCGATCCTAAGTACCGGGCGGCGCGTCCCGGTATCCGGGACGTGGCAGACTTGAGCCATGCCAGCGCTTCGTTCTCGCACATCCACCCACGGCCGCCAGATGGCGGGCGCTCGCGCGCTGTGGCGCGCCACCGGCATGACCGACTCCGACTTCGGCAAGCCGATCGTGGCCATCGCCAACTCCTACACGCAGTTCGTGCCCGGCCACGTCCACCTCAAGGACCTCGGCGAGATCGTCGCCGACTCGATCCGGGAGGCCGGCGGCGTCTCCAAGGAGTTCCACACGATCGCCGTCGACGACGGCATCGCCATGGGCCACTCCGGGATGCTCTACTCGCTCCCCAGCCGCGAGATCATCGCCGACTCCGTCGAGTACATGGTGAACGCGCACTGCGCCGACGCCCTCGTGTGCATCTCCAACTGCGACAAGATCACCCCGGGCATGCTCATGGCCGCGCTGCGGCTGAACATCCCGGTCGTGTTCGTCTCCGGCGGCCCCATGGAGGCCGGCAAGACGGTCGACAGCGACGGGATCGTCACCCAGAAGCTCGACCTCATCGACCCGATGATCGCCGCCGCCAACGACGACGTCTCCGACGCGCAGCTGCGCAAGATGGAGGAGGCCGCCTGCCCCACGTGCGGCTCCTGCTCGGGCATGTTCACCGCGAACTCCATGAACTGCCTGACCGAGGCCATGGGCCTCTCGCTGCCGGGCAACGGCTCCACGCTCGCCACCCACGCGGCCCGCCGCGACCTGTTCTCCGAGGCCGGGCGCGTCGTCATGGACCTCGCCAAGCGCTACTACGAGCAGGACGACGAGTCGGTCCTGCCGCGCAGCATCGCCTCCCGCGGCGCGTTCGAGAACGCGATGGCCCTCGACGTGGCGATGGGCGGCTCCACGAACACGATCCTGCACCTGCTCGCCGCCGCCCGCGAGGCCGAGCTCGACTTCTCCGTGGCCGACATCGACGCGATCTCGCGCCGCGTCCCCTGCCTCGCGAAGGTCGCCCCGAACTCCGCCAAGTACCACATGGAGGACGTCCACCGCGCCGGCGGCATCCCCGCGATCCTCGGCGAGCTGCACCGTGGCGGCCTCCTGAACGACGACGTCCACTCCATCCACGCCGGCTCGCTCGCCGAGTGGCTCGGCAAGTGGGACATCCGCGGCGGCGACGCCGCCCCCGAGGCGATCGAGCTGTTCCACGCCGCGCCCGGCAACGTCCGCACCACGCAGGCGTTCTCGACCGCGAACCGCTGGAAGACCCTCGACACCGACGCCGCCGACGGCTGCATCCGCTCCGTCGAGCACGCCTACACCAAGGACGGCGGCCTCGCGGTCCTGTTCGGCAACCTCGCCGAGGACGGCTGCGTCGTCAAGGTCGCCGGCGTCCCCGAGGAGAACTGGACCTTCACCGGCCCCGCGCACGTCTTCGAGTCCCAGGACGACGCCGTCCAGGGCATCCTCGACAAGTCCGTCGTCGAAGGCGAGGTCGTGGTCATCCGCTACGAGGGCCCCAAGGGCGGCCCCGGCATGCAGGAGATGCTGTACCCGACCTCGTTCCTCAAGGGCCGCGGCCTCGGCCGCAAGTGCGCGCTCATCACCGACGGGCGCTTCTCCGGCGGCACCTCGGGCCTGTCGATCGGGCACGTCAGCCCCGAAGCGGCCGGCGGCGGCCTCATCGCCCTGGTCGAGTCCGGCGACCTCATCGAGATCGACATCCCGAACCGCCGGCTCGAGCTCAAGGTCGACCAGGCCGTCCTCGACGAGCGCCGCCTCGCGCAGGAGAAGCGCGAGCGGCCCTACACGCCCGTGGACCGCGACCGGGTCGTCTCCCGCGCGCTCCAGGCGTACGCCGCCATGGCCACCCCGGCCAGCGACGGCGCCGTCCGCAAGGTCGGCTAGCGACATCCGCCGCGGCGGGGCCCTCCGTTCGGAGGGCCCCGCCGCTCGCGTGCCCCCGGCGGCGCGAGTCCGCCGCCCTCCCCGGCCCCGCCGAGTAGCCGATCCGTCACCGCGGCAGGGATTCACGGGAGGCCCGCTACGGATTCAACGAACCATGCGGCATCCTGTAATGCACGAGGCTTCCTACGATTGGGCCAGTGGATGACCGCAACCCCCCGTCGCGTCCGGCAGCTCCTGTCCTGGACGGCGACCGCCGCAGTCTGGTGCTCCGTGCTGGCCGCGGCCATCGTGGTCGGACTCCAGAGCTCCTTCCAGCCGATCGCGCCCGGCACCGCCGCCGCGCTCGGCTCCTTCGGCGCCGCCTGCGCCGGCTCCCTCATGTGGCGCGCCGCCGGCCGCATCACCGCGGGCCGCCGCACCACCTACCAGCTCATGGCCGCCGGCATCCAGACCACGGCCGCCGCCTTCGCCGCCGCCTGCTGGCTCCCCGACCCCGCCGCCGACGCCGTCGCCGGCACCGGCTTCGCCGCCTCCGTCGTCCTCTGGGCCCTCGCCCTCCTGCGCCTGCCCGACAGCGGCTGGGAGCCCCAGGCCGTCCAGCGCCGCCTCGTCGACGGCGCCTTCGTCGGCCTCTGCGCCCTCTTCTTCGCCTGGACCCTCTTCGCCCGCCCCCTCTTCGCCGAGGTGCGCGGCCCCCTCGGCGAAGGCGACCTCGCCATCGTCATCCCCGGCATGATGGGCGTCGTCCTCCTCGGCGTCGGCTTCACCACCACCTTCCGCATCCAGCGCTGGCGCCGCCGCCACGCCTTCGCCTACCTCGCCGTCTTCGCCGTCCACTTCACCGGCCTCTCCACCTTCGTCTCCTGGCAGTGGGACCGCCCCGAGGGGCGCGTCCTGTGGTGGTCCGTCCTCTGGGTCGCCACCTGCGCGGCCCTCCTCGGCGTCACCTACCTCGCCCGCAGCCAGAAGCCCGCCCCCGTCGACAAGCCCAACTACCCCGGCGTCCACTACACCGTCATGGCCGGCGCCGCCGCCCTCGCGGCCGCCGCCGTCCTCATCAACGGCGCCACCCGCGGCCCCCTGCCCCTCGACGCCACCCTCCTCGGCCTCGCCGCCGTCGCCGCCCTCGGCGCCCGCCTCACCCTCACCTACTTCGACGTCAGACGCGTCACCGGCGAGGCCGCCGCCCGGCAGCGCCGCCTCTCCGCCATCGTCGGCGTCGCCTCCGACACCGTCCTCGTCCTCGACCCCGACCTCACCGTCACCTGGCACCCCGAGGACTCCGCCTGGCGGCCCGCCACCGAGTCCGGCACCTGCGTCGGCGCCTCCTTCCTCGACCTCGTCCACGTCGACGACCGCCGCAACACCGAAGAGGACCTCCGCACCCTCCTCGACGGCCTCAGCCACACCGGCCAGGTCTCCCTCAACATCCGCGTCCGCGACTCCGCCCGCCGCTGGCGGCACACCGAGACCGTCGTGACCGACCTCCGCGGCCGCCCCCAGGTCCGCGGCCTCGTCGCCCGCATGGAGGACGTCGGCGCCCGCCGCAGCCTCGAGACCGAACTCGCCCGCATGGCCTACAGCGACCCCCTCACCGGCCTCGCCAACCGCCGCGCCCTCCTCCAGAGCCTCGAGGACGGCGTCGCCGCCGAGGAGCACCAGACCGCGCTCCTCCTGCTCGACCTCGACGGCTTCAAGAACGTCAACGACACCCGCGGCCACGACTTCGGCGACGAACTCCTCGTCGAGGTCTCCCGCCGCATCAAGGAACTCCTGCGCCCCACCGACGTCGGCGCCCGCCTCGGCGGCGACGAGTTCGCGATCCTCCTGCGCGCCAGCTGGTCCGAGGCAGTCGCCACCGCCAAGGCCCTCGTCGCCCGCCTCGGCGAGCCCTACGAGTTCCACGACGAGTCCACCGTCTTCGTCACCGGCTCCGTCGGCATCGCCACCGCCGCCGAGGGACTCGGCGACCCCGAGCTCCTCCTCCGCAACGCCGACCTCGCCCTCCGCGCCGCCAAGCAGGCCGGCAAGAACCGCTACGCCACCTACGACGCCGAGTTCGACCGCCGCGTGCGCCGCAAGAACGAACTCAGCCAGGAGCTGCGCGGCGCCATCGGCCGCGACGAGCTCCGCCTCGTCTACCAGCCCGTCTTCGACGTCACCGACCGCACCATCGTCGGCGCCGAGGCCCTGCTGCGCTGGAACCACCCCCGCCTCGGCCAGGTCAGCCCCGGCGAGTTCATCCCCGCCGCCACCGAGTCCGGCCTCACCCAGGACCTCGCCGTCTGGACCGTCAACCGCGCCGCCGAGCAGCTCGCCGCCTGGCAGAACGGCGGCATCAAGGCCTGGATCTCCGTGAACGTCTCCGTCAAGGAGCTCCACACCCACCTGTTCGCGACCGAGGTCAACACCGCGCTCATCGCCGCCGGCGTCCCCGCCAAGCGCCTCGTGCTCGAAGTCACCGAGCACGACTTCTCCCACCAGATGAACACCCTCATCGCCCAGCTCGGCGCCCTCCGCGGCGCCGGCGTCCGGATCGCCTTGGACGACTTCGGGTCCGGCTACTCCTCGCTCGGCCAGCTGGAGCGCCTCCCCGTCGACATCATCAAGATCGACCGCGACCTCATCGCCAAGGACGACGGCGGCGTCGGCCCCCTCGCCGCCGTCACCGTCGCCCTCGGCCGCATCCTCGGCATGGAGGTCATCGCCGAGGGCGTCGAGACCGACCTCCAGCTCAACGCCATGATCGCGGCCCAGGCCCCGCTCGTGCAGGGCTACCTCCTCGCCAAGCCGATGGACCCCGACGACCTGACGCGCTGGCTCACCGAGGAGCCCAAGGCCCTCGCGTCCGAGGCGCACCCCGTCCCCCGGCCCCGCGACACGCCGAACGACGTCCCGGGATCTGAGAAAAGTTGACTCACGGGCCGGAATCGTGAATCATGGGGGGCGTGCCGCAGCAGAACTACGACCAGAACGCGACCGAGGCCTTCGCCGCCCGGCCGCTCGTCGTAGTACTTATCTAGCGCACCGTCGTTCTCCGACGGTGCGCTCGCCCCGTGCGTCTTAGCACGCGGGCGATTTTTTCTGCCCGGGGAACGACGCAGCATGTCGAACCAGCCACATCTCCCTATTGGACGAAGGACATGAGCACACCAGTGAAGGCACCCAAGCCAGGCCCGCAGGCCGCGAAGGCAGGGCCGCAGGCTGCCAAAGCTCAGCCCGCGAGGCCGAAGGCACCCAGGCCCGCACCCCCGCTCGGCGCTCCCGCCGCCGCGCCCGTCCTCACCGGCGCGCAGGCCGTCGTCCGCGCCCTCGAGGAGCTCGAGGTCGAGGCGGTCTTCGGCATCCCGGGCGGCGCGATCCTCCCGGCCTACGACCCGCTCCTGGACTCCGAGAAGGTGCGCCACGTCCTCGTCCGCCACGAGCAGGGCGCGGGCCACGCGGCCCAGGGCTACGCCCTCGCCACCGGCCGCGTCGGCGTGTGCATGGCGACCTCCGGCCCCGGCGCCACCAACCTGGTGACCCCGCTCGCCGACGCCCACATGGACTCGGTCCCGATCGTGGCCATCACCGGCCAGGTCGCCTCGACCGCGATCGGCACCGACGCGTTCCAGGAGGCCGACATCGTCGGCATCACCATGCCGATCACCAAGCACTCCTACCTCGTGACCTCCGGCGAGGAGATCCCGCGCGTGCTCGCCGAGGCGTTCTACGTGGCCGCCTCCGGCCGGCCCGGCCCGGTGCTGGTCGACATCCCCAAGGACATCCTCAGCGGCACGGCCCCGTTCGTGTGGCCGCCCAAGATGGACCTGCCCGGCTACCGGCCCACGACGCAGCCGCACGGCAAGCAGATCCGCGAGGCCGCCGCGCTCATCGCCGAGGCCAGGCGCCCCGTGCTCTACGTCGGCGGCGGCGTCGTCAAGTCCGGCGCGCACGCCGAGCTGCGCGAGCTCGCCGAGCTGACCGGCGCGCCCGTCATCACCACGCTCATGGCCCGCGGCGCCTTCCCCGACTCGCACCCGCAGCACCTGGGCATGCCCGGCATGCACGGCACGGTGCCCGCGGTGCACGCGCTCCAGAAGTCCGACCTCATCGTGGCCCTGGGCGCCCGCTTCGACGACCGCGTCACCGGCAAGCTCGACACGTTCGCGCCCGAGGCCAAGATCGTCCACGTCGACATCGACCCGGCCGAGATCGGCAAGAACCGCGAGGTCGACGTCCCGATCGTGGGCGACTGCAAGGCCGCGATCGCCGCCATGACCGAGGCGTACGCCGACCCCGGCAAGGAGCGCCTGAAGACCTGGTGGGAGACCCTCGACGACCTGCGCGGGCGCTACCCCCTGGGCTACACCGACATCGACGACGGCCTGCTGACCCCGCAATGGGTCATCCAGCGCCTCGGCGAGCTCGCCCCCGAGGGCACCATCTGGACCGCCGGCGTGGGCCAGCACCAGATGTGGGCCTCGCAGTTCATCAAGTACGAGGCCCCGGGCACCTTCCTGAACTCGGGCGGCCTGGGCACCATGGGCTACGCCGTCCCGGCCGCCATGGGCGCCAAGCTCGGCCAGATGGACCGCACCGTGTGGGCCGTCGACGGCGACGGGTGCTTCCAGATGACCAACCAGGAGCTGGCGACCTGCGCGATCGAGGGCATCCCGATCAAGGTCGCGGTCATCAACAACGGCAACCTCGGCATGGTGCGCCAGTGGCAGACCCTGTTCTACGGGCAGCGGTACTCGAACACGAACCTGTCGACCCACCACTCCGAGGCGTCCCCGCGCGTGCCGGACTTCGTGAAGCTCGCCGAGGCGCTCGGCTGCGTGGGCCTGCGCGCCGAGACCCCCGATGAGGTGGACGCGGTCATCCAGCAGGCCAACGCGATCGACGACCGCCCGGTCGTCGTCGACTTCACCGTCGGCCCCGACGCCATGGTGTGGCCGATGGTCCCGGCCGGGGTCTCCAACGACGAGATCCTGTACGCCCGCGACGTGCGCCCGAACTTCGACGACGAGGGAGAGATCTAGCCATGACCACGCATACGCTGTCGGTCCTCGTCGAGAACAAGCCCGGCGTCCTCGCCCGGGTGGCCGCCCTGTTCTCCAGGCGCGGCTTCAACATCGACTCCCTCGCCGTCGGCGAGACCGAGCACCCCGGCGTCAGCCGCATCACCATCGTGGTGGACGTCGAGGCGGGCTCGCTGGAGCAGGTCACCAAGCAGCTCAACAAGCTCATCCACGTCCTCAAGATCGTGGAACTGGAAGCGGGCTCCTCCGTGCAGCGCGAACTGCTGCTGGTGAAGGTCCGCGCCGACGCCGCCACCCGCGGCCAGGTGATCGCCGCCGCCGAGCTGTTCAAGGCCCGCTCGGTCGACGTCACACCCGACACGGTCACCTTCGAGGTCACCGGGAACCGCGACAAGATCGAGGCGTTCCTGGAAGTCCTGGAGCCGTTCGGGATCAAGGAGCTCGTCCAGTCGGGGACGGTCGCACTGGGGCGGGGGGCCAAGTCCATGGCCTCGCTGTCGCGCTACGTCTCACCGAATAGCCAGCAGTAACAAGGGAAGAGAAGCAAACGCATGTCCGCTGAAGTGTTCTACGACGACGACGCCGACCTGGCAGTCATCCAGGGCAAGAAGGTCGCCGTCCTCGGCTACGGCTCGCAGGGCCACGCCCACTCGCTGAGCCTCCGGGACTCGGGTGTCGAGGTCGTCATCGGCCTCCAGGAGGGCTCCAAGTCCCGCCCGAAGGCCGAGGAGGCGGGCCTGAAGGTGCTCACGCCGGCCGAGGCCGCGAAGTGGGCCGACGTCATCATGATCCTGGTCCCCGACACCGTGCAGGCCAAGCTGTACGCCGAGGAGATCGCCCCGAACCTGTCCGCCGGGAACTCGCTGTTCTTCGGCCACGGCTTCAACATCCGCTACGACCTGATCCAGGCCCCCGCGGACGTCAACGTCGCCATGGTCGCCCCGAAGGGCCCCGGCCACATGGTCCGCCGCCAGTTCGTCGACGGCAAGGGCGTCCCCGCGCTCGTCGCGGTCGAGCAGGACCCGTCGGGCGACACCCAGGCCGTGGCGCTCTCCTACGCGAAGGCCATCGGCGGCACCCGCGCCGGCGTCCTGAAGACCACCTTCAAGGAGGAGACCGAGACCGACCTGTTCGGCGAGCAGGTCGTCCTCTGCGGCGGCACCGCCGAGCTCATCCGCGCCGGCTTCGAGACCCTGGTCGAGGCGGGCTACGCCCCCGAGGCCGCGTACTTCGAGTGCCTGCACGAGCTCAAGCTCATCGTGGACATGATCTACGAGGGCGGCCTCACCAACATGTGGTACTCCGTCTCCGACACCGCCGAGTACGGCGGCGTCTCGCGCGGCTCGCGGATCATCACCGACGAGACCCGCAAGGAGATGAAGCGCATCCTGGGCGAGATCCAGGACGGCACCTTCGCGAAGGAGTGGGTCGCCGAGTCCGAGAAGCGCGAGAACTTCAAGAAGCTCCAGGCGGTCCAGACCGACAACCAGCTCGAAGAGGTCGGCAAGAAGATGCGCGACCTCATGCCATGGGTCCAGCGCAAGATCACCGAGACCGCGTAGCCGCGGACCGATCCATGTGATCGGCACCGAGACCGCCTTGGTTCTCAGCAACTCAGGCGGGTGGGCCGGGAGCCGCAATGCGGCTCCCGGCCCACCGGTCATTCGAGGTGCAGCGCGTTCGTGGCGGCGATTCTGGATCTGCCGCATCTGCGGTAGAACTGTGGAATGGCACTGAGGTTCGATAGCCCTGCAGCCGAGCAGCTCGCGCGCGAACGAGATCTGGAACTGCCCGTGCGGGGCTCACACGACCGCGTTGCCACGGCATCGAGACATCAGTCCCGGCACCTGTGCCAGCATCATCAGGCATTTGGAATGCCTGGAGGAGGGGTGGCTGCGATGAAGGAATACACCGTCACTGCGACGAGAGTGCACGGCCTGTGGGAGCTCGACGTCCCCGGTGTTGGCGTCACTCAGTCGACCACCGCCGGAGGGGCCGAGGAGATGGTCCGCGACTACCTCGATTGCCTGGGAGTCGCTGAGGCCGACACTGCGCCTATCGCCATCGTCTGGCACATCGCCCCTGAAATCGACGCCCGAATCATCGAGGCCAGAGAAGACGCTGCGAAGGCCGCCGAACTCCAGGCGCAGGCATCCCGCATCAATCGCGAGACCGTGGTGCTGCTCAAGGAGCGGGGGATGACCGGTCGTGATATCGCGGCAGTCCTCGGCATCTCGGAACAGCGCGTCTCGCAGCTTTCGAAGGCCGCCTGACCGCTGATAGGCCTGTGGTTTGGCAAAACCGTAGACCTGCGAATCAGGGGCCGGAAGCCGCGGAGCGGCTTCCGGCCCCTGATTCGCAGGTCAGTGCTGCTGATACTGGGCGGCGTAGACCTGGCGGGCGGCCGGGGTGAGGGCCGGGCCGACCTGGTTGATGAGGTTGGCGAGCTCGTGGCCGACCTGGCCGATGTCGCAGTTGAGGCCGGCGAGGGCGAGGATGCTCGCGCCGCTCGACACCGACATGGAGAACATGAAGCCGCCGTTCATCTCCGTCAGGTTCGAGATCACGGGGTCGGCCTGGAGCGACCGGGCCGCCCCCGCGAGGAGGCTCGTCAGACCGGAGGCGATGGCGGACAAGCGCTCCGCCTCGTCCCTGGGCAGCGTGTTGTTCGAGGCGATGAGCAGCCCGTCCGCGGCCACGGCGATCACGTGCGTCACGTGCGGCACCCGGCCGACGAAGTCGTTGAGTAGGAAGTCCAGTTGCGCGCTAGTGGTGTTCATGATCGTTCTCCGGGTCATTTCTCATTCTGGGGTCCAGCGGTCCTGCTGCTCGAAAGGCCGCGGGCGTACGCGGAGTACGTCGCGCCGATGCTCCGGGGATTGCGTTCGATGACCATGCCGTCCTGTCCCGGGCTGGGGGCGACCGCGCCGGGGACCAGGTTGGTCATCGGGTCCCGCCGCGGCAGGCCGTTCGGCCCGAAGGTGGGTGCCTTCTTCGGCTGCGGCAGTTCGGCGCCGGCCCGCAGGGACGGGTCGGCGTGGACCACCGTCACGTCGAACTTGATCTCCGGGAGCTCGGAGAGCACGGCCGTCGTCGAGGTGGAGAGTACCGGGAGCGGGCGGGTGTCGTCTACTGCGGAGACTCGGTGGCTCGGGCCCGCCGGGAGCGCCTTCGGTTCGGGCGCAACGTGTCTGGCGGGCTGCCGCTGCTGCGGGACCGGGCCGGCGGGCTGGGTCAGCTCGGGCTTGTCGGCCCGCGCGAACAGCGGCGCGTTCTGGCGCGGGCGCTGGAGCGGGACGGTCCGGGCGCCGGCGGTGCCGCCGGGCAGCGTGGCCTGGCGCTGGGAGCGCGGCGGCGGCGTGAACGACAGGAGCGACCCGGGGACGGCGATCTCGGCGACGACGCCGCCGCCGATCGAGGGCCGCAGCTCGACCTCGATGCCGTGCCGCCCGGCGAGGAAGCCGACCACGGTGAGCCCCATGGCCTGCATGGCCTCCAGGTCCACCGGGGTGTCGCGGCGGAGGCGGTCGTTGAACCGCTCCATGCGGTCCGGCTCGATGCCGATGCCGTGGTCGCGCACCTGGATGATCACCTTGCCGGTGAGGACCCGGGCGGTGATCTCGGCGGCGGACTCGGAGTAGCGGGTCGCGTTGTCCATGAGCTCGGCGAGGAGCTGCACCACGTCGTCGACGTAGTCGGCCTTGACCCACGCGCCCTCGTCGGCGGCGGCCTCGATGCGCGTGTAGTACTCGATGCGGCTCTGCGCCGCGATGAGCACGTCGTCCAGGGACGCGTCGGTGGTGCGGACCTTCGCGGCCGAGGAGCCGCCGAGGACCAGGAGCGAGTCGTTCGCGCGACCGATGAGCGAGGCGAGGTGGTCGAGACGGAACAGCCGCTGGAGGCGCTCGGGGTCCTGCTCGTTCTGCTCGGCCGCGTCGAGTTCGGCGGTGAGGCGGCCGGTGAGCGAGTGGCCGCGGCGGGCGAGCCGGACGAAGATCGCGCCGACGTGGTACCGCAGGAGGGCCTGCTGCGCGGAGACGCGGATGGCCTCGCGGTGGACGATGTTGAACGCCTCGCCGACCTCGCTGAGCTCGTCGTCGCCGCGCACGGCCATCGGCGGGGTGGTGCGGGCGGCGTACTCGTACGGGCTCAGGCCGCCCAGGCCCTGCTGCTGGTCGACGCGCTTGACGGCCTGCGGGAGGTCGACCATGGCGATCTGCCGGGCCGAGCCCGACAGGTCGCGCAGACCCCGGGTGACCGAGCGGCCGATGGTGAACGCGATGAGGAACGCGATGGCGAGGGCCACGACGGCGATGGCCGACTCGGTGAGCAGGCGCTGGACGGCGGCGGCGCTCACGGCCCGGGCCTCGTCGGACGCCTCGTCGAGGGAGGCGGCGATGAGGTCGGCGGTGTCGGAGTGCCGGGCGTCGTACGCGGCCATGAGCGCGTAGTGCTCGACCTCCTGCTCCTCGTCGGAGCGGGAGCCGGCGATGGTGCTCTCGAACGCGTTGGCCTGGCGGGCGTCGGAGGAGCCGATGCCGCCCACCTCGAACACGGCCGCGCCGGGGTCGGTCTGGGCCACGATGCGGCGGTACTCGTTCAGCGACTCCTCGCGGGCCGCGGTGAGCCGCATGAAGGTCCGGTGCTTGCCGGCGAGCGGCTTGCCGTCCTCGAGGGAGAGCACGAGGAGGCGGATCTGCTCGGAGTACTCGTCGATGGTCGACAGGAGGCTCGCGGTGCGCACGATCCGGGTGAGCTCGGCGGTCCCGGCGAGGTCGACGGTGTGGTCGAGGACGGCCGAGAGGCGCGCGATCATCGAGTTGTACACCGAGAGGTGGACCGCTTCCACGGTGCCGTCGAAGACGGCGCCGCGGGTGGTCTCGAGGCGGGCGAGGGGCGCGTCGACGCGGTCGAGCAGCGACTGCGACTCCTCGTCGAGGTCGAGGTCCGCGCGGGTCGCGGCGAGCGTCTCGAGGGCCTCGCCGGTGGCGGCCTCGTGGTTCTCGAAGGACGTGGCGATCGCCTCGGCGTCGGTGGAGCCGGTCTGCTCCTGGTAGACGATCCGGGCGGCGTCCTCGCGCTCGGCCTGGATCGCGGCGATGACGGCGTTGACGTCCCGGGCGAGTTCGACGGCGTCGGCGGTGGCGCCGATGTCGCGGGCCTCGTCGGCCGACTCGACGAGCCGGAGGGCGACCATGCCGGCGAGCGTGAGCGCCGGGACGAGCAGCATGATCGTCAGCTTGGTCCGGATCCTCATGCGGGACCAGGGGCCGCCTCGCGGGTGCCGCTTCGCTTGCGAGGGCGGGGACTCGGCTAGCTCATCGTTCATCTCAGGGGTTCCTTCGGCGGGCGCCGGCGCTATTCGACGCCCAGATAGGCTTTCACGACTCTAGGGTCTTGCAGGAGTTCGGAGGCGGGGCCGCTGTGCGCGATCTCCCCGGTCTCCAGGACGTGCCCGGTGTCGGCCGCGCGCAGCGCCCGGCGGGCGTTCTGCTCGACCAGGACGACGGTCACGCCCGAGGCGCGGATCTTCTCGATGACCGCGAACACTTCGTCGACCATCTTGGGGGCCAAGCCCATCGATGGCTCGTCCAGCAGGACGACGCGGGGCCTGGCGATCATCGCGCGGGCGATCGCCAGCATCTGCTGCTCGCCGCCCGACAGCGACCCGGCGGGCAGGGCCCGCCGCTCGGCGAGGACGGGGAACAGGTCGTACATCTCGGATTCGGGGGCCGCCTGGCGGCGGCGCCGGTGCGCGCCGAGGGCCAGGTTCTCGGCGACGGTGAGGGTCCCGAGGATCTGGCGGCCCTCGGGGACGAGGACGAGGCCGGCGGCGATGCGCCGGTGCGCGGGCCGGCGGGTGACGTCCTCGCCGTCGAAGCGCACGCGGCCGCCGGCCGGCCGCATGAGGCCCGAGACGGCGGCGAGCACGGAGCTCTTGCCGGCGCCGTTGGCGCCGACCAGGGCCACGAGGCCGCCTTCGGGGACGGTGAAGGACACGCCGCGCACCGCTTGGACGCGGCCGTAGGCGACCCGGAGGTCCTCGACTTCGAGGATCGGCTCAGACATGTTCGGTCTCCTCGTCGTCGGCGGCCTCGGCGCCCAGGTACGCCTCGACGACCCGCGGGTCGGCGGCGACCTCGCGCGGCTCGCCCTCGGCGATGACCGCGCCGAAGTCGAGGACGACGAGGCGGGTGCAGGCTTCGAGGACCATCTTCACGTTGTGCTCGATGAACAGGACGGTGACGCCGTCGTCGGCGAGGCCGCGGATGAGCGAGGCGAGCTCGGCCGCCTCGACGTGGTTCATGCCGGCGGCGGGCTCGTCGAGGATGAGCAGGGTCGGGTGGGCGGCGAGGGCGCGCGCGATCTCGAGCCGCCGCCGGTCCCCGTAGGAGAGCGCCCCGGGCCGCAGGCCGGCGCGGTCGGCGAGGCCGACGCGCTCGAGCTGCGCCCAGGCGAGGGCGAGCGCGCGGCGCTCGTCGCGGCGGGCCGAGGGCAGCCACGCGAGGCGGCGCAGGTAGGTGGGGCGGCTGACGACGTGCGTGCCGACGAGGACGTTGTCGAGGACGGTGAGCCGCTCGAACAGCTTGGAGTGCTGGAAGGTCCGGCTCACGCCGGCCTGCGCGAAGCGGTGGGGGCGCGAGCCGAGCGGGACGCCGAGGATGGTGCCCTCGCCCGCGGTGGGCGGCTCCAGGCCGCTGATCATGTTGACCAGGGTGGTCTTGCCGGCGCCGTTGGGGCCGATGATCCCGAGGACCTCGCCGGAGCGGATCTCGAGGTCGACGCCGCGGACGGCGTCGACGGCGCCGTAGCGCTTGGCGAGGCCGCGCACCTCGGCGATCGGGGTGCCGCGGTCGGGGAGCGGGTCGAGCGCGTCGAGGGGCGCGTAGTCGGGGCCGGGCCGCCGGGGGGCCGGGCGCATCCGGCTGAACAGGGTCGAGAGGCCGCCGGGCAGGAACAGGATGACGGCGAGCAGGAGCGCGCCGGTGACGAGCGGGTGGATCCAGCCGGCCTCGAGGCCGAGGGCCTTCTGGACCTCCGGTACGGCCGTGAGGAACCCGGCCCCGAGGACGGGCCCGAAGAACACGAGGTACCCGCCGAGGACGGCGGTGACGAGGCCGTTCACGGTGAGGCTGAAGTCGAACGTGGCGGGCGTGAGGCGCCCGAAGAAGTAGGCGAACAGGACCCCGTAGACGCCGGCGATGGCGCCGGAGGCGATGAACGAGGCCATGCGGGTGCGCACGACGTCGACGCCCATGGACCCGGCGGCGAGCTCGTCCTCGCGGACGGCCGCGAAGGCCCGGCCCGAGCGGGAGGGCCCGAGGCGCCAGAACAAGTAGGCGAGGACCGCCACGATGATCCACGCGAAGTCGAACGTCACCCACTTGTCGACGCGCAGGCCGAGGGCGCCGTTCGTCCACTCGGCGTTGTTGACCACGACGCGGACCATCTCGCCGAACGCGATGGTCGCGATCGCGAGGAACACGCCGCGCAGGCGCAGCACCGGCAGGCCCACGACGAACGCGGCGGCCGCGCCGACCGCGGCGCCGACCGGGAGGCCGACGACCACCGGCGAGATCGACCCGGCGATCGGCTCGGCCGGGACGACGAGCGTGGAGGTGTACGCCGCGAGGGACGCGAAGCCGGCCTGGCCGAGGCTGAGCTGCCCGGCCATGAGGACGACGTGGAACGAGTAGGCGAGGATCGCGCCGAGCGCGATGACCGTGATGATCGTGTTGTAGCCCTCGAGCATCAGACCTCCCTGACCTTGACGTGGCCGAAGAGGCCGCGGGGCCGCAGCACCAGGACCGCGAACAGCAGCGCGAACGCGACCATGCTCTTCCACGTGGAGTCGAACAGGTGGATCGTCAGGGCCTCGGCGATGCCGAGGACCACCCCGGCGGCCATGGCGCCCCACAGTGAACCGAGGCCGCCGAGGATGATCACCGCGAAACCGACCAGCTCGATCGAGGCGCCGAGGTCGCGCCCGGCCTGGCCGAGGTTGAGCGCCAGCAGGGCGCCGGCGACGGTGCCGAGCGCCGA
The DNA here is from genome assembly GCF_003933745.1 of Glycomyces terrestris. GTDB lineage: Bacteria > Actinomycetota > Actinomycetes > Mycobacteriales > Micromonosporaceae > Glycomyces > Glycomyces terrestris. The sequence goes on from NZ_RSEB01000002.1 coordinate 372,474, forward strand.
CGAGAGCGCGTACGTCCCGGCGGTCACCCGGCCCACGTTGACGCCGAGGACCTTCGCGGCCGTCGGGTTCTCGGCCACGGCCCGCATCGACCGCCCCAGCGGGGTCGCCGAGACGAGCCAGGCGAGCCCGACCATGAGCACCAGGGCCAGGCCCAGGGTGACCAGCTGCGTCAGGGTCACGCGGACCCCGGCGACCTCGAAGAGCCGGTCGGGGAAGTAGTCCATCGCGAAGCTCTGCGGCTCGGTGCCGTAGCGCGCCTGGAGGAGCGCGATGACGATGCCGCCGAGGGCGACCGAGGAGATGAGTCCCGCGAAGTGCTCGTCGTCCCGCCCGCGGAGCGGACGGAACGCGATGCGCTCGACCAGGACCCCGGCGAGCGCCCCGAACAGGGCCACCACCGGCAGCAGGATCCACACCGGGATCGCGGTCCGCGCCGCGACCTCGATGCCCACGAACGCGCCGGCCGTGAACACCGCCGGGTGGGCGAGGTTCAGGTGCCTGAGCACGCCGAACACGAGCGTGAAGCCGATTGCGAAGAGGGCGTAGATCGAACCTGCGAACACGCCGTTCGCCAACTGTTGCAGCATGTCTGGATTCCTGTAGGGGGGTGGGGGACGGGCGTCCGCCGGGGTTCCGGCGGAGGGTTACAGCAGCGTGAAGGCGCCGTCGCGGACGATCTGGACGACGGGCTCCTGGTGGACCTCGCCCTCCTCGTCGATCGAGATCGGGCCGAGGATGGAGTCGTACTCGAGGATCTGGCCGAGGTTGTCCTTGATCGCCTCGCGGTTCGCGTCGCAGTCGGCGCGGATGGCCTGGTCGATCAGGTACGCGGCGGTGTACGCCTGGGCTGCGAACTGGTCGGGCGCGCGGCCGTACTTCTCGGTGTAGGCGGCGATGAACTCGGCGTTGCCGGTGGTGTCGGCCGCCGCGCTCCAGGCGCCGCCGACGATGAGGCCCTCGGCCGCGTCCTCGAGGGCGCCGACCAGGACGGGGGAGTTGAAGGCGTTGCCGCCGACGATCGGGGCCTCGATGCCGAGGCTGCGGGCCTGCTTGACGAGCGGGACGGTCGCGCCGGGCAGGGCCGAAAGGATGACGGCGTCGGGCTCGGCCTCGAGGACGTTCGTGAGCTGCGCGGCGAAGTCGGTGTCGGCGGTCTCGAAGGTCTCCTCGGCGACGATCTCGATGCCCTCTTCGTTGAGCACGTCCTTGATCGTGTTGAACGCCGAGGTGGTGAACTCGTCGGCGCTGTCGTAGAGGACGGCGACCTTGGTCAGGCCCAGGGACTCCTTCGCGGCCGGGATGCTGGCGGCGAGGGCGACCTCCTCGGGCAGCGAGGCGCGGAAGATGTAGTCGCCGATCTCCGGGATGCCCTCGGCGGTCGTGGAGACGCCGAGCGCGGGCACGCCGGCGCTCTGCGCGTCGGTGTAGGTCGTGAACGCCATGTTCGACAGGGTCGGGCCGACGATGGCGCTGACCTTGTCGCGGTTGATGAGTTTCTCGAAGGCGGCGACGGAGTCCTCGACGGTGGTCTTGTCGTCCTCCTGGATCACCTCGTAGGTGATCCCGCCGGCCGCGTTCAGCTCCTCGAAGCCGAGCGCGAGCCCTTCCTGCTGGTATGCGCCGGCGAATGCGGCGGCCTCGGTGAGGCTGAAGACGGCGCCGATCTTGACGGTCTCGTCGATGGTGCAGTCCGCGCCGGCGCCCGAACCGGAGAGGGCGCTGTCGGAGGAGGCTTCGTTCGCGTCTTGCGAAACGCAGGCACCGGTCGCGAGCAGGGCGGCAACGGCCAACGCCGCGCCGGTGGTTGATTTGAGGCGCATGTTCTTCCTTGATCGGAAAAGGTGATGAGAGAGGCTCGTGGGGTCTTTGGTGGGGAAGCCACCCACTCGTGGGGGATAGGGCGGCACGCAGGCCACCTTATAAGGACGGTCGGTGACGCACAAGACCGGACAAGAATAAGTTTTGTCGGCTAGTGGGCTTTACCGTGCTTAATAAGGGGCAACATCGCGCATTCACTGAATTGCTGCGAACGCCCGGACGCTTGACAGTGCACTGTAGGCGGTCGAACGCTCACGCTCCGTGTCCGCCCGGTCGCGCGCTCGCGGCCCTGATCGTGTGACCCGCCTCGCGTCTATCCTGGGGAGGTGGCTGCGAACGGTGTGAAGACGTACCAGGTGAAGACGTACGGCTGTCAGATGAACGTGCACGACTCCGAGCGCATCGGGGGCCTGCTCGAAGCGGCCGGGTACGTCCCGGTCGCGAGCGACGCCGCCCCCGACCTCGTCGTGTTCAACACCTGCGCGGTGCGCGAGAACGCCGACAACAAGCTGTACGGCAACCTCAGCCACCTGGCCCCGGCCAAGCGCGAGAACCCCGACATGCAGATCGCCGTCGGCGGCTGCCTCGCGCAGAAGGACCGCGGCGAGATCGTCAAGCGCGCCCCCTGGGTCGACGCGGTCTTCGGCACTCACAACATCGGCTCGCTCCCGGCCCTCCTCGAACGCGCCCGCCACAACCGGGCCGCCGAGGTCGAGATCCTCGAGTCCCTCGAGACGTTCCCCTCGACGCTGCCCACCAAGCGCGAGTCCACCTACTCCGGCTGGGTCTCGATCTCCGTGGGCTGCAACAACACCTGCACGTTCTGCATCGTGCCCTCGCTGCGCGGCAAGGAGAAGGACCGCCGCCCCGGCGAGATCCTGGCCGAGGTCCGCGCGCTCGTCGCCGAGGGCGTCTCCGAGGTGACCCTCCTGGGCCAGAACGTGAACACCTACGGCGTCGAGTTCGGCGACAAGCTCGCCTTCGGGAAGCTCCTGCGCGCCTGCGGCGACGTCGAGGGCCTCGAGCGCGTGCGGTTCACGAGCCCGCACCCGAAGAACTTCACCGACGACGTCATCGCCGCCATGGCCGAGACCCCGAACGTCTGCCACTCCCTCCACATGCCGCTCCAGTCCGGCTCCGACCGGGTGCTCAAGGAGATGCGCCGCTCCTACCGGTCCGCGAAGTACCTGGAGATCCTCGACAAGGTCCGCGCGGCCATGCCCGACGCGGCCATCACCACCGACATCATCGTCGGCTTCCCCGGCGAGACCGAGGAGGACTTCCAGGCCACCCTCGACGTCGTCGCGCAGGCCCGCTTCTCCAGCGCGTTCACGTTCCAGTACTCGATCCGCCCCGGCACCCCGGCCGCGACGATGGCCGACCAGATCCCCAAGGCCGTCGTCCAGGAGCGGTACGAGCGCCTCATCGCCCTCCAGGAGCGCGTCTCCTGGGAGGAGAACCGCGCCCTCGAAGGCACCGAGGTCGAAGTCCTCGTCACCGTCGGCGACGGCCGCAAGGACGAGGCCACCGGCCGCCTCTCCGGCCGCGCCCGCGACGGCCGCCTCGTCCACTTCAACGTCACCCCCGCCGCGACCGACCCCTCCGGCAACGCCGAAGGCGTCCGCCCCGGCGACGTGATCACCACGAAGATCACCTACGGCGCCCCGCACCACCTCGTCGCCGACGGCGCGGTCCTCACCCACCGCCGGACGAGGGCCGGCGACGCGTGGGCCTCCGGCAAGGCCACCAAGCTCCCCGGCGTCTCACTCGGCATGCCCTCCATCGGCCGGAAGCCGCAGCCCAAGGCCGAGGGGCCCGCCTGCGCCTGCTGACGAACCCCCGTGCGAGTCCGACGACGTGAGCGCGGCCGCTCGCGGCCGAGCGGCCCGCTCGGCGCGGGGTGCCGGACCACCGCCGGCGCGTGCCAGAATCGGGCGATGGAACAGGAAAACGACGTCCAGGCCAAGCGCGACCTCATGTACGGCGAGCTCGACCTCGGCTCCCTGACGATCTTCTCCGGCTCGTTCATCAACTACGGCTACTGGGGCGAGCTCGCCCCCGACCGCGAGATCACCCTCGCCGAGCGCACCGCCAGCCAGGCCGAGCTGTACCGCCAGACCGTCTCGCGCCTGCCCACGCCCCCGGGCGTCGAACTGCTCGAACTCGGCTCCGGGATCGGCGTCGGCGCGGCCCTCGTCGCCCGCGAGTTCGCCGCCTACGTCACCGGCCTCGACCGCTCGAAGGCCCAGCTCGACCGCGCCGCCGCGGTCAACGCCGACGACCTGGAGGCGCTCTCGGGCCGCCTCGCCTTCCGCGAGGGGTCGGTCACCGCGATCCCCTTCCCGGACGCCTCCTTCGACGGCGTCTACTCCGTCGAAGCGCTCCAGCACGTCGACGACCTCGCCGCGGTCGCCCGCGAGGCCCACCGGGTCCTCCGGCCCGGCGGCGCCTTCGCGGCCGCCACGTTCTTCGCCCCCGGCGCCGCGGCGCACCCGCTCGACGACCTCATCGAGACCGTCGCCTCCGGTGTCGACGTGATCCGCCCCGTCGCCGACTTCGCCGCCGACCTCGAGGCCGCCGGCTTCACCCGGGTGACCGTCGAGGCCATCGGGGAGCACGTCTGGCGCCAGTTCGACCGCTGGATCGCCCAGACCGAGTACCGCGACTCCTGGGGCCGCAACTGGCTGCGCTGCTACGAGAACGGCTGGATCGACTACCACCTCGTCTCAGCCCGCCGCTGACCCCGGACGCGGAACGGGGCCGGGCGATGCGCCCGGCCCGCCGCTCACACGAGCGAGTCCTCCCACTGCCGGTGCAGCGCCGCGTACTCGCCGCCCCGGTCGATGAGCTCGTCCGGGCGGCCGTCCTCGACGATCCGCCCGTGCTCCAGCACCAGCACCCGGTCCGCGATCTCCACCGTGGACAGCCGGTGCGCGATGATGATCGCGGTCCGGTCGGCCAGGATCGTGCGCAGCGCCCGCTGCACCAGCCGCTCCGAGGGGATGTCGAGCGAACTCGTGGCCTCGTCCAGGATCAGCACCCGCGGGTCCGCCAGGAACGCCCGCGCGAACACCACCAGCTGCCGCTGGCCCGCCGACAGCCGCCCGCCCCGCTTGCGCACGTGCGTGTCGTACCCGTCCGGCAGCGCCTCGATGAACTCGTGCGCGCCGACGACCTTCGCCGCCTCCACGATCCGCTCCCGCGGCGCCCCCGGCAGCCCCAGCTCGATGTTCTCCGCGATCGTGCCGTTGAACAGGAAGTTCTCCTGCGTGATCATGACGATGTGGCGCCGCAGCTCCGCCTCCGACAGGTCCCGCAGGTCCACGCCGTCGAGCGACACCACCCCCGACACCGGGTCGTAGAAGCGGCTCACGAGCTTCGCGATCGTCGTCTTCCCCGCGCCCGTCGCCCCCACGAGCGCCAGCGTCTGCCCGCCCGGGACCCGCAGGTCCAGCCCCGGCAGCACCACCTGGTCCTCCCGGTACCGGAAGTGCACGTCGTCGAAGCGCAGCTCCCCGCGCGGCGACGCGATCGACTTCGGCTCCTCCGGCTCGGCCACCTCGATCCGCTCGTCGAGCACGCCCGAGAGCTTCTCCAGCGCCGACGTCGCCGACTGGAGCACGTTGTAGAACTGCACCAGCTCGTTCAGCGGATCGAAGAACCGCTTCATGTACAGCAGGAACGCCGCCAGCACGCCCAGCTCGGTGTTGCCCCGCATGACCTGCCAGCCGCCGAACAGCAGCACCACCACCGTCGCCAGGTGCCCGATGCCGCGCATCCCGCCCGACATGAACGCGTTCTGCTGGTGGCCCTTCGCCTGCGCGTACTGGTTGTCGGTGTTCAAGTCCGCGAACAGCTCCCGGTCCCGCGGCTCGCGCCGGTACGCCTGCACCGCGCGCACCCCGCCCATCGACTCCACGAAGTAGACGATCAGGAGCGCCACCGTCTCGCGCGCCTTCCGGTACGCGACCGCCGACACCCGGCTGAACCAGCGGCCCAGCAGCAGCATGAGCGGGAACGTCAGCAGCGACACCGCCGCCAGGAGCGGGTCGATCACCAGCATCACGATCGTGATCGTGACGACGTTGAGCCCGGCCAGGACCAGGTCGTCCACGCCGTTCTCCGTCATCTCCCGGATCGACTCCATGTCGGAGCTCTGCCGGGCCGTGACGCGCCCCGACGTGAACCGCTCGTGGAACGACACCGACAGGTCCTGGAACTTGCGGAACACCCGGTTGCGCAGCGCGAACAGCATCGCGTTGCCGACCTTCGCCGACTGCGCGATGTACAGCCGCACGCACACGTACTTCAGGACCGACACCAGCGCGAACACCGCCGCGATCCCGACGAGCAGCGAGTAGTCGCCGCGGTCGGCGATCGCCGGGATCGCATTGTCGATCCCGAACATGACCAGCAGCGGCGTCGCCATGCTCGTGAAGTTCTGCACCACCAGGATCGCGCACAGGAACGCGATCCCCTTCTTGTGCGGGCGCATCATCCAGCCCAGCAGCCGCCGGCTCTGGAGCCGCAGCTCCTTGATCGACGCCGCGTCGTCGACCTCGGCGCTGGTCCGGTCCGCCTCCGCGGACTCGGCGCGCCCCCGCCACGACGCGTGCTTGTCGTGCTTCTCGGTCTTGGTCTCGGTCTCGTTCACGGCCGCGGTCACGCCGCCACCTCCTCAGGCTCTGCGGAGAGCACGTCGACGTACTCGGGACTGGACGCCATCAGCTCGGAGTGCGCCCCGAAGGCCGCGATCCGGCCCTCGTGCAGCAGCGCCACCTTGTCCGCCAAGGCGACCGTGGACGGCCGGTGGACCACGACGAGCGCCGTCGTCCCCCGCAGGACCTGCGCCAGCGCCCGCTCCACCAGCTCCTCGGTGTGCACGTCGAGCGCCGACAGCGGGTCGTCGAGGACGAGCACGGCCGGGCGCACCACGACGGCGCGGGCGAGCGCGAGCCGCTGGCGCTGGCCGCCGGACAGCGACAGGCCCTGCTCGCCGATGCGGGTGTCGAGCCCGTACGGCAGGTCGTACACGAACTCGGCCTGGGCGACGCGCACGGCCTCCTCGAGGTCGCGCTCGTCGGCGTCGGGCCGGCCGAGGGCGAGGTTCTCGCGCACGCTCATCGAGAACAGCGTGGCCTCCTCGAACGCGGTGGTGACGACCGAGCGCAGGTTCTCGAGCCGGAGGTCGCGGATGTCGGTGCCGTCCAAGAGGATCCGGCCGCCGGTCGGGTCGTGCAGCCGCGATGGCAGCGAGACGAGCGTGGTCTTGCCCGACCCGGTCTTGCCCGCGATCGCGACGGTCTCGCCCGGTTCGACGCGCAGGTCGACGCCGCGGAGGATCTCGCGGGAGTCGTCCTCGAACGCGAAGCGCACGCCCTCGAAGACGAGTTCGCCGCGCACCTCGCTGCGCTCGACCGCCCTCGCGTTCGGCCGGTCCTTGATGGCCGGCTCGGTGTCGAAGACCTCGTAGACGCGGTCGGCGGCGGTCATGGCCTCGTTGCCGTGCGCCATGACCCAGCCGGTGGCCTCGATCGGCCACAGGAGCGCGAGCTGGAGCATGATGAACGCCGTGAGGTCGCCGACCGACAGCGTGCCCCCGGCGACCATGGTCGAGCCGAACACGAGGACGGCGCCCACGGCCGAGGTGGCGATCGCGTCGTAGCCCGACCACGACCGGGACGCGATGAGGCTCTTGAAGATGCTGCGCGAGCGCAGCTCGGCGGCCTCCTTCTCGAAGCGGGCCGCCATGAGCGGGCCGCGGCCGAGCGCCTTGATCGCGCGGATGCCGAGCGCGGCCTCCTCGGCCGCGCTGGAGACCTCGCCGGACTGGTCCTGCTCGGACCGGGCCGCGGGCAGGTACTCGCGGAAGAACTTGCGGCCGATGAGGAACAGGGGCACCGCGGAGGCGGCGACGATGAGCGCCAGGCGCCATTCGATGAACAGCAGCTGGCCCATGATGATGAGGATCATCCCGATCGAGGTGATCGCGAAGACGAGACCGCCGGCGAAGAACCGCCGGATCATGCCGAGGTCGGAGGTGACGCGGGCGAGGAGCTGCCCGGTCTGCCACCGGTCGTGGAACCCGGTGTGGAGCACCTGGAGGTGCTCGTACAGGGCGCCGCGGATGTCCTTCTCGATGGCCATCGCGGTGGTGGTCTGGAAGTAGCGCCGCGCCAGCTGGAGCAGCGCGTCGGCCGCGCCGAGGACGGCGATGACGCCGACGATCGCGACGAGCCCGGCCATGTCGCCGTCGTGGATCGGCCCGTCGATCGCGCGCCCGACGAGCGGGGGGATCGCGAGGCCGGAGACGATGTTCAGCAGCACCATCGACCACAGCACCGCGAGGCGGTACCGGTACGGGTACAGGTACTTCTTCATCCGCCACAGGTTCGTCAGCGCCGTCCGACGTACCGGGGGAGTGTCAGTTTCGGAATCTTCTGGAGTTTTCAACCGCTCTGAGCCCACCGTTCCAAGCTACGAGCGGGGTGTGACATCCGCAATCGGATTTCCACTTGCCGACCGGTAAGCGGCCGCGGCGCGCCGCCCGCGGGGCGGGTGGGCGGGCTCGACGCACTGCCATCCCGAACCCCCGCCCGCCCAGGGGAAAGGTAGGTGCGATCCTGCCGCGGGGGTCCGACGGAAACGCCGCCCCGACACCGGAAGTGTCGGGGCGATCACACCGCGGCCGCTAGGCCAGCAGCTGCTCGCGGAGCGCGTCGGCCTGGTCGAAACCGGTCGCCGCCACGTAGTCGCGCATCGACCCGAAGCGGGACTTCATCTCCGCGATCGTCTCCAACATCGCCTCCGCCGGCGTGGTCAGGCCGCTCTCGGTGGCGGGCTTGCCGATGTTCGCGTCGCGCCACGCGCGCCAGCGCGCGATCCCGAAGTTCGACAGCTCGTACTCGCGGGCGATGTCGGCCTCGTCGACGCCGAGCACCGACAGGAGCGCCGCGGCCACCAGGCCCGTGCGGTCCTTCCCGGCCATGCAGTGGAACAGCACCGGCTCGCCGGTCGCGATCACGTCGAGCGAGTCGCGGACCGCCTGGTACCCGGCCTCGTACATGCCCGAGTACCGCTGGCGCAGGAACGGCACCACGTCCGAGCCCGCCGGGTAGTGGCGGCCGATGTTCTCCCACTTGACGTGCAGGAGCTCGAAGTGGTGGAACTCGACGCCGTCGACCTCGGGGAAGCGGCCGGCGATCTCCCACTCCTCGGCCCGGCGCAGGTCGATCACGTGGCGGATCCCGAGCCGGTTCACGAGCAGGTCGAGGTCGGCCTCGGTCACCATGCCGAGGTTGTCGGAGCGGAACACCCGGCCGGTCCTGACCCGCTTGCCGTCCGCGGCGTCCCAGCCGCCGACGTCCCGCAGGTTGAAGACCTTCTCGGCGTCGATGAACTGGCGGGGGAGCGAGTCGAGGGTCGTGCTCTCGAGGGTCATGCGGGTGCCTTCCTGTCGGGGGGACATGGTCGGATCGGGCAAAGCGAACGGCGCGGACCGAAGCGGTCCACGCCGTCGTAGCCCTGTTCCATTATCCCGATCGGTCCGCGAACGTCCTCATGCGTCCGAACCAACCCCGGGAGAACGGCGGGTTGCGCCTACTTCGAGGCCCCGGCCAAAGCCAGGCTGCGCTACTTGGTTCCTTCCGCAAGCTGCAAGCTGCGCTACTTGGTTCCTTCCGCAAGCTGCAAGCTGCGCTACTTGGTTCCTTCCGCAAGCTCCAGGCTGCGCTACTTGGTTCCCTCCGCAAGCTCCAGGCTGCGCTACTTGGTTCCTTCCGCAAGCTCCAGGAACTGCTTCTTGCTCGCCAGGTCCGCCTCGGCCTTCTTGATCCGGCCGGCGTTCCCGTCCGCCTTGGCGCGCGCGAGCTTCTCCTCGGCCTCGGCGACCTGCTGGCGCATCTGGAGCAGCAGTGGGTTCTCCTCGACCGGGACCTTGCGCCACGCCGTGTCGAGCGCGTCGCGGAGCTTGTCCTCGACGTTGCGCAGGCGGCGCTGGAGCTTCGCCTGGTTCTTGCGCGGGACCGCGCCGATGTCGTGCCACCCGGCCTGGAGCTCGCGGAACGCCTGCTGCGCGGCCTTCGGGTCGGCCTCGATGTCGAGCGCCTCGGCCTGCTTGAGCAGCTCCTCCTTGGCGGCCTGGTTCGCCTCCAGCTCCGCGTCGCGGGCCGAGAACACCTCGGAGCGCGCGTTGAAGAAGACGTCCTGCGCCGCCCGGAACCGCTTCCAGGCCTTCTGCTCGGCGTCGGGCGCGAGCCGCCCGGCGTCCTTCCACTCGGCCATGAGCCCCTTGAGCGCGTCGGCCGTCGGCCCCCAGTCCTGCGAGGTCGACAGCTCCTCCGCCTTGGCGATGAGCTCTTCCTTCTTCTGCGCGATCACCTTGCGCTCGGCGTCGAGCTGCGAGAAGTAGGCCCCGCGGTGGCGCGTGAACGTGTCGCGCGCGGCCGAGAAGCGCCGCCACAGCTTCTGATCGGTCTTCCGGTCGACCCCGTGGATCGCCTTCCACTCCTCGATCATCTCGCTGAAGCGCTGCCCCGACGCCTTCCAGTGGCTGTCGCGGGCCGCCAGCTCCTCCGCCTCGGCTACCAGGGCCTCCTTGGCGGCGACGGCCTCGGCGCGCTCGGACTCCTTGGCGGCCTTGAACTCGCCGAGCTTGTCCTCGGCGTGCTTCGACAGCCCGTCCAAGCGGGCCGCCAGGCCCTCGACGTCCCCCACGACCGCGGCGGTGTCCAGGCCCTCGCGGAGCTTGCGCAGCTGCGAGGCCGCCTGCTCCACGTCGGCCGACTCCGAGTTCAGGCGCGCGGCGATGAGATCGACTTCCACGACGAGGTCGGCGTACTTGCGCGCGAAGTGCGCGAGCCCCTCCTCGGTCGAGCCGGCCTGCCAGGAGCCGACCGCGCGCTCGCCGGAGGAGGTCTTCACATAGACCGTGCCGTCGGCGTCGATGCGGCCGTAGCTGGTCCAGTCTCCGAGGTCACTCATCGCGGTAATCTCAAATCCTTCACACGAACTTAGGGACGTATTTCCCGTACCTTACGGTGGTCGGCGGGTCGCCGCCAGCCGGGTCGGGCCTGCACACGTACCGAGGGGGTCATTCAATTGAACAGTGCCGATTTCTCGGCTCGCATGCCTCGCCGAGGGGAAGTGGACGGCACACCCACCCTACAACCGCCGGTGCTCGCCGTCGTAGGCCCCACCGCGGCGGGCAAGACCGCGCTCTCGGTCGCCCTCGCCGAAGCCCTCGGCGGCGAGGTGGTCAACGCCGACTCGATGCAGCTGTACCGAGGCATGGACATCGGCACCGCGAAGATCACCGAAGCGGAGCGCCGCGGCGTCCCCCACCACGTCTTCGACGTCCTCGACGTCACCGAGCCCGCTGACGTCGCCAGCTACCAGCGCCTCGCCCGCGGCGCGATCGAGGCGATCCGCGCCCGCGGCAACCGCCCCATCCTGGTGGGCGGCTCCGGCCTGTACGTGCAGGCCGCCCTCGACGAGATGGACTTCCCCGGCACCGACCCCGAGATCCGCGCCCGCCTCGAGGCCGACCTCGAACGCGAGGGCCCGGCCGCCCTCTGGGAGCGCCTCCGGGCCCGCGACCCCGAGGCCGCGAAGGCGATCCTGCCCTCGAACGGGCGCCGCGTCGTGCGCGCCCTCGAGGTCGTCGAGCTCACCGGCTCCTTCACCGCCTCGCTGCCCGAGCCGCAGGCCCACTACGCGGCCGTGCGCATCGGCGTCGACCTCGACACCGCGCTCCTCGACGAGCGCATCGAGCGCCGCGTCCAGGCCATGTGGGACGCCGGGCTCCTCGACGAGGTCCGCGCCCTGGAGGCCCGCGGCCTGCGCGAGGGCCGCACCGCCTCCCGCGCCCTCGGCTACCAGCAGGTCCTGGCCCACTTCGCGGGGGAGTACGACGAGGCCGAGGCGTTCCGGCTGACCGTGCAGGGCACGCGGCGCTTCGTGCGCCGCCAGCGCTCCTGGTTCAAACGCGACGGCCGCATCGAATGGTTCGATGCGGCCGATCCGGACCTGTTCGCGAAGGCGCTTACGCGCGCGGGTTCGGCGCCGTCGTCTCCTTCGGGTCGGTGACGGCCACCGGGGCGAGCAGGTCGTTGATCTTCGCGTAGACCTCCTCGGGCAGCTTGACGCCGACGGCCTTGACGTTCTCCTCGACCTGCTCGGGGCGGGTCGCGCCGATGATGGCGGCGGAGACGTTCGAGTTCTGGAGGACCCAGGCCAGGCTCAGCTGCGCGATGGTCAGGCCGACCTCCTCGGCGATCGGGCCGAGCTGCTGGACGCGCTCGAGCACGTCGTCCTTGAGCCAGCCCTCGACGAAGCGCCCGAACTTCGGGTCGGCGCCGCGCGAGCCCGCGGGGGCGGCCTGACCCGGCTTGTACTTGCCGGAGAGCACGCCGCCGGCGAGCGGGGACCACACGATCTGGCCGATGCCCAGCTCCTCGGAGGCCGGGACGACCTCGGCCTCGATGACCCGCCACAGGGCCGAGTACTGGGGCTGGCTGGAGACGAGCTGGATCTTCAGGTCCTTGGCGAGCTCGGCGCCGGCGCGGATCTGGTCGGCGGTCCACTCGGAGACGCCGATGTAGTGGGCCTTGCCGGCGTGGACCACGTCGGCGAACGCCTGCATGGTCTCCTCGAGCGGGGTCTCCACGTCCCAGCGGTGCGCCTGGTACAGCTCGACGCGGTCGGTCTGGAGGCGGCGCAGCGAGTTGTCGATGGACTCCTTGATGTGCTTCGCGGACAGGCCCCGGTCGTTCTTGCCCGGGCCCATCGGCCAGTACACCTTGGTGAAGATCTCCAGGCCGTCGCGGCGCTGGTCCTTGAGCGCGCGGCCCAGGACCTCCTCGGCGGCGCCCTGCGCGTACACGTCGGCGGTGTCGAAGGTGGTGATCCCGGCGTCGAGGGCGGCGTTCACGCACGCGACGGCGGCGTCCTCCTCCACCTGCCCGCCGTGGGTGATCCAGTTGCCGTAGACCAGTTCGGAAATGACGAGGCCAGAGCGGCCGAGATGACGAAACTCCATGGGTACACAGCTTACCTGCCGCGCGGCTAGGGGCAAACGCCGCCATGATCGCAACGCGCGTTCGAGCGCGCTAGAGCGGCCCGTCGTCGATGGACACGACCCCGTCGAGCCGGTTCAGGGCCTCGGCCCGGTCGACGCGGGCGGGCACGAGCTCGTTGCCGTCGAAGCCGAGCGCGCCCCACGAGTAGCCGTCGGTGACGAGGAACCCCGCCGGGTGGACCTCGATGCGCTGGTAGCGCGGGGGCACGACCACGCGGCCGGTCTTGTGGACGGCGAGGACGCGCCCGCGCTGGGCGGCCACGGCGACGCCGTTGACGAACCCGGTGACGGTGCGCCCGTCGGCGGTCGGGGTCTCCATGGCGCCGTAGAGCATCGGGACCACGACCGTGCCGGTCTTGTCGATGGCGCCCCAGTCGGCCTGGCAGACCGCGGCGACGCCGCCGCGGAAGTCCCCGGCCTGGCTGAACGCGGCCTGCACGACCGGGCGCCCGTCGGGGCCGAGGTAGCCGAAGCGGCCGGTCTGCGGGTCCTGGAACCGCTCGGGCGCGGGGTGCCCGGCGCGCTCGGCCCAGCCGCGCGGGGAGGCGCCGAAGCCGTACTTCGCGGCGTGCTCCTCGATGAGGGAGAGCGCGGTCTCCACGATCTGCATGACGAACGCGTGCGGGTTCTGCTCGGAGGCGCGCTGCACGTGGATGAGCGACTCGGTGATGCGGCCCTGGGCGATGCACGAGAGCCCGGCGTAGGCGCGGACGGCGCCGGTGAGGGTGCGCGGCAGCTCGCCGGCCTCGGCGAGCGCGAACAGCTGGTCGGCCTCCTCGTAGCGGCCGCGCACGCGCAGGACCTGCGCGAGGCGGGCGCGGGCGGGGGCCAGGAGCAGGTCGGCGCCGACGGCCTCGGCGTACTTGACGGCGGCGGCGGCGTCGACCTCGGCGCCGTCGAAGTCCCCGAGGACGCGGAGGATGACGGCCCGCACCCCCAGCAGCCGCGACTGGTCGGCTTCCCCCGCGTACCGGGACAACCGGAGCGTGGCCTCCTCGCGTATCTGCTGGAGGGCCACGGTGTCGGCGATGGCGTGGCGCATGGTGGCGCGATCGAGTGGGCCCAGGGCGCGGAACAGCCCCGCCCGCAAGTCCGCCGCGACATCAACCACGTTGACTACTTTCCGGGGTCAGAGAGGGCTACGTCAGTTTCGAGGGTAAGCCATCGCGACCGGGGAGGGGCAGTCGAGCGACCCCGGGCACGATCGCCGCATCGAAGGCGGGGCCGGGCGGCCCCGCCTGCTCATTTGACGATCTTGCCGAGGTCGTCCTCGGTCGCCTTGTAGCTCATGCGCGGGCGGGGGTTGCGCATGGAGCGCGGCATGATGCTCCGCTGGATCGCGTACCAGTAGAGGCCGCCCATCCGCTGCGTGGTCTTCGGGAAGCGCTTGGTGACGATCCGCTTGACCCGGCGGCTGAGGAACACCGACTCGATCGCGATCGCGCCGGTGAGGGCCAGGAGCCCGATGAACAGGTAGCTCTGGAGCTGCACCGAGCCGGCGGTGGAGAAGATGAGGATCGCGAACGCGCCGAACATGTAGTACTGGCCGACGGACCAGCGGGAGTCGACGATGTCGCGCACGAGCAGGCGCTCGGCCCCGCGGTCGCGGGGGAGGTGGTACTTGTCGAAGAGCGGGTCGCCCTTCCACTGGCCCTCGGCGATGCGGGCGCGCTCGGCCCGGAGGTCCTCGCGCGCCTGCTTCTTCTGCTCCTTGGTGAGGGGCCCGGCCTTCTTGGCGGCCTCGCGCTTCTCCTTGTTGGTGAGCGGCGGGTTGACCGGCGGCCGGGCCTTCGACTGGTTGGGCCGCTTGGGCGTGGCCTTCCCCTTCTTGTCCGTGGCCGAGACCGGCTGCGGTTCCTCGGTTGCAGGGGCTTCCTGGACGGACTTCTTGGCCACGGACTCGGCCTTCCTCGGTTCGCTGCGGGCGCTGGTCATCCAAGCATACCTACGCCCGGATCACGCTCATTTCGTGACAGGTCGCTCGATCTTCGCGCCGAGGCCCAGGAGCTTCGCCTCGAAGTTCTCGTAGCCGCGGGTGATGTAGCGGTCGACGCCGTACACGCGGGAGGTGCCCTCGGCGGCCATGGCCGCGATGAGGTGGCTGAAGCCGGCCCGCAGGTCGGGGATCTGGAGGTCGGCGGCGTGCAGCTTCGAGGGCCCGGCGATGACGGCCGAGTGCAGGAAGTTGCGGCGCCCCCAGCGGCACGGGGTCCCGCCGAGGCAGTCGGAGTACAGCTCGATGTTCGCGCCCATGCGGCGCAGCTCGGAGGTGTAGCCGAAGCGGTTCTCGTACACGGTCTCGTGCATGATCGACAGGCCGTCGGCCTGGGTGAGCGCCACCACGATCGGCTGCTGCCAGTCGGTCATGAGCCCGGGGTGGACGTCGGTCTCGAGCGCGACGGGCTTGAGCGGGGTCCCGGGGTGCCAGAAGCGGATGCCGCCGTCGACCGGGTCGTCGTCGACCTCGTACGCGCCGCCGATGGAGCGGAACACGTTGAGGAACGTCATCATGTCGGCCTGCTGGGCGCCGCGCACGAACACGCTGCCCTCGGTGGCGAGCGCCGCCGAGGCCCACGAGGCGGCCTCGATGCGGTCGGGGAGCGCGCGGTGTCGGTAGCCCTTGAGCTCCTCGACGCCCACGATCTCGATCACGCGGTTGGTGTGGACCTTGATGATCGCGCCCATCTTCTGGAGGACGCAGATGAGGTCGATGATCTCCGGCTCGATCGCGGCGTTGCGCAGCTCGGTGGTGCCCTTGGCCATGACGGCGGTGAGCAGGACCTGCTCGGTGGCGCCGACGGACGGGTACTCGAGCTCGTAGCGGATGCCGTGGAGGCCGTTGGGGGCCGACAGGTGCGTGCCGGCGGCGTCCTTCTCGACGACCGCGCCGAACTGGCGGAGCGCGTCGAGGTGGAAGTCGATGGGCCGGCCGCCGATGTTGCAGCCGCCGAGGTCGGGGATGAACGCGCGGCCGAGGCGGTGCAGGAGCGGCCCGCACAGCAGGATCGGGATGCGGCTGGTCCCGGCGTGGACGTTGATCTCCTCGACGCCGGCGGACTCGACCGAGGTGGGGTCCATGTACAGCGTGTCGCCGTCGAGCTCGACGTCGACGCCGTGGACGCGCAGGAGGCCGGTGACGACCTCGACGTCGCGGATCGCGGGCACCGAGCGCAGCACCGACGGCGAGGTGCCCAGGAGGGCCGCCACCATCGCCTTGGAGACGAGGTTCTTCGCCCCGCGGACGGTGACCTCGCCTTCGAGCGGGGTGCCGCCGTGGACGATCAGCATGTCTTCGGGGGTGGCGTCGGTGCTGCTCAACAGGTCTCCTCGGATGGAGTGGAGTGCTGGTATGGAAGCCGGGATGCGTCTCTGCAAGAAATGTACGACCGGGAAGCGCCGCCGAGGGGGCGATGGCCGGTTCCGGGCAATCGCCCGTTCGCCTCGAATCAACTCGGCGGACCAACGATAACGGAATAGCCACAGGGAAAACCCCCAGGTAGCGGGATAACCCTCGGTGATCATGCGCACCCGCGGCACATCTACTACACGCGCGAGGGGCCCGGAACCGTTCACCCTGTGGCGCACGACTCCGGGCGGACTCCTACGGGAGGGCGAGCATCCGGTCGAGGGCCTCGCGCGCGTACGCGGCGGTCCGCTCGTCGACGGTGATGACGTTCGGCACCCGCCCGGCCACGAGCTCCTCGAGGGCCCACACCAGGTGCGGCAGGTCGATCCGGTTCATCGTCGAGCAGTAGCAGACGGTCTTGTCCAGGAACGAGATCTTCTTGTCCGGGAAACGGTTCGCCAAGCGGCGCACCAGGTTCAGCTCGGTGCCGATGGCCCACGACGAGCCGGGCGCGGCCGCTTCGAGCGTCTTGATGATGTACTCGGTCGAGCCGACGTAGTCCGCGGCCTCGACGACCTCGTGCTTGCACTCGGGGTGGACCAGGATGTTCACCTCGGGGTCGACCCGGCGCATCTCCTCGACGCACTCGAGCGTGAAGCGCCCGTGGACCGAGCAGTGGCCCTTCCACAGGATGATCTTCGCGTTCCGCAGCTCGTCGTCGGTGAGCCCGCCGTTCGGCCGGTGCGGGTTGTAGAGCACGCAGTCGTCCAGCGAGTAGCCCATGTCGCGGACCATCGTGTTGCGGCCCAGGTGCTGGTCGGGCAGGAACAGGACCTTCTCGCCCTGCTCGTACGCCCACCGCAGCGCCCGCTCGGCGTTCGAGGAGGTGCACACCAGGCCGCCCTCGCGGCCCACGAAGCCCTTGATCGCCGCGGTCGAGTTCATGTACGTGACCGGCACGGTCACGTCCGCGATCCCGACCCGCTTGAGGTCCTCCCAGCACTGCTCGACCTGCGAGGCCGTGGCCATGTCGGCCATGGAGCAGCCGGCGGCCATGTCGGGCAGGACGACCCGCTGGTGGTCGCCGGTGAGGATGTCGGCGCTCTCGGCCATGAAGTGCACGCCGCAGAACACGATGTACTCCGCGTCGGGGCGCGCCGCGGCCTGCTGCGCGAGCTTGAACGAGTCGCCGGTGACGTCGGCGAACTGGATCACCTCGTCGCGCTGGTAGTGGTGGCCGAGGACGAACACGTTGCCGCCCAGCGCCTCCTTCGCGGCCCGCGCCCGCTCGACCAGGTCCGGGTCGGAGGGGGCGGGCAGCTCGCCGGGGCAGTCCACGCCGCGCTCGGAGCCGGCGTCGGAGCCGCGGCCGAGCAGCAGGAGCGCGGTCTGGGTGTTCGCAGGTTCAGTGAAGCCCGTCATGGCCGCAATCCTAGTCGCTCGCGAGGTCTCCTCGGCCCGCTCGAATCCGCGATGCGGACCGCCCGTCGCGCAGTGTGGGACCGGGCACGCCCGGCCGCCGTGAGGCAAGCGGTTACACCATGGTCGGGGGCCGCCGGGGCCATCCACTACCCTCAAGGTGTGCGCATCCTCATAGCTCCCGACAAGTTCGCCGGAACCATGAGCGCCGGCGAAGCCGCCGACGCCGTCGCCGCCGGGTGGCTGGCCGCCCGCCCCGGCGACACCGCCGCGACCCTGCCCCTCGCCGACGGCGGCCCCGGCTTCACCGAGGTCCTCGCCCGCGCCAAGCCGCAGGCGCAGCTGCGCACCGTCGACGTCTACGACCCGCTCGGGCGCCCGATCAAGGCCGACTACCTCCTCGACGGCGACACCGCCTACGTCGAGTCCGCCGCCGCCTGCGGCCTCCACCTCCTCGCCCCCGAGGAGCGCGACCCCGTCCGCACCACCACCTACGGCGTCGGCCTCCTCATCGCCCACGCGATCGAGAGCGGCGCCCGCCGCGTCGTCGTCGGCCTCGGCGGCTCCTCCACCAACGACGCCGGCGCCGGCATGCTCACCGCCCTCGGCTGCGTCTTCCGCGACCTCGCCGGCGAGCCCGTCCCCTACGGCGGCGGGGGCCTGACCTCGGTCCACACCGTCGAAGGCCAGCCCCGCACCCGCGGCGTCATCTTCACCGCCGCCACCGACGTCGACTCGCCCCTGCTCGGCCCGAACGGCGCCACCGCCGTCTTCGGCCCCCAGAAGGGCGCCGACGCCCGCACCGTCGAGAACCTCGAACGCGCCGTGGCCCACTTCGCCCGCACCCTGGAGGACACCCTCGGCCTGCACGGCGCGGCCGAGAACCCCGGCGCCGGGGCCGCCGGCGGCATGGGCTTCGCCCTGTTCCTCCTCGGCGGCTCCCGCGAGTCCGGCGCCCGCCTCACCTGCGACGCCGTCGGCCTCGACGCGCAGATCGCCGCCGCCGACCTCGTCATCACCGGCGAGGGCTCCTTCGACTCCCAGAGCCTGCGCGGCAAGCTCGCCGCCGAGGTCGCCCGCGGCGCCGCCGCCCACGGCAAGCCCTGCCTCGTCCTCGCCGGCCGCTCCGACGTCGCCGCCCACCCCGACCTCGCGGGCGTGTACTCCGTCACCGAACTGCTCGGCTCCGCCGAGGAGGCCATGGCCAGGCCGGTCGAGGGCCTGACCGCGCTCGCCGAGCGGGTGGCGAAGGAATGGCAGGAATAGGTACCGTCGGACATCAGCCGAGACGCCGCGCCACGACCGCTCCCGTGTGACGTCGGGAATAAGGACGCGTGCAATCCGGTTGGGTACTGTTGACGGGTCGATTGGACCCGGTCGACCCGGGTTCCGCACACATCAGAGGAGTAGCAAGTGAGCGCCACTCAGCAGGCTGACACCACGCAGTCGAACGACGCCAAGGACGAGACCAAGGTCGGCGTCGTGCTCACCGAAGCCGCGGCCGCGAAGGTCAAGGCCCTGATCGAGCAGGAAGGCGAAGAGGGCCTCCGCCTGCGCGTCGAGGTCAGCCCCGGCGGCTGCTCCGGCCTGCGCTACGGCCTGTACTTCGACACCGACGTGCGCGACGGCGACACCGTCCAGGACTACGAGGGCTTCGGCGTCATCGTCGACAAGATGAGCATCCCGTACCTCATCGGCGCCAGCATCGACTTCGCCGACCGCATCGACGCCCAGGGCTTCACCATCGACAACCCGAACGCCCAGGGATCCTGCGCCTGCGGCGACTCGTTCCACTAGGCCCCGGCCAGACTCGCGAAGCCCGGTCGGACGCTTTCGCCGACCGGGCTTCGGCGTGCGCTAGGCTGAGCGGCCCCGCGCCGGACGATCCGTTTCGCCCCGCGCCTTCCGAATCCGATCATCCAGTCCCCGACTGAACGAGGACCTTCTCAGTGGCACCTGTCGTGCAAGGCATGAAGACCGCCGTCACCGGAACGACCGCCGAGGCCGTGGGCCACGGCATGGCCCGCCTCGGGCAGGCCCCGGTCGTCCTCGACCGCGAGGAGCTCGACCTCATCGAGGTCATGGAGCGCGGCGGCTCGCTCGGGCTCATCCACATCGGCCCCGCCGAGGCCAAGGCCATGCACGCCTACGCCGACCAGGCCCGCGACCTCGGCCTCGAGTTCAGCGCCGACCCCGGCGAGCTCGAAGGCGAGGAGGCCGTCGACTTCCTCACCGGCGCGAAGTTCCTCGTCACCAGCGAGGACCGCTACCACCTGCTCCAGGCCACCACCGGCCTCGGCGACGACGAGATCCTGGAGCGCGTGCGCGTCCGCGTGACCACACTGGACCAGGACGGCGTCGAGATCGCCGGCCACGACATGGACCGCGTCCGGGTCCCCTTCGCCCGCGCCCGCGAGATCATCGACCCCGCCGGCGGCGTCGAGGCGTTCACCGCCGGGCTCCTCGCCGGACTCGGCTGGGGCATGAGCCTGCGCCGCGCCTCCGAGGTCGGCAGCCAGCTCACCGCGCTCGCGCTCGAATCCGTGGGCCAGCAGGGCTACTCGGTCAACCCGGTCGAGTTCGTCAACCGCCTCGAGCAGTCCTACGGACCGGCCGCCGCGGCCGAGGCGTCCGCATACCTGTTGCCCGAGTGAACTCGCGCGTCGTATTGACCCGCAACGGAAACACTCGTCTCACAAAGCGGGATTTAGGCGGCAATACCGCCGCAACACTGCACGTGCAAGGTCTCTGCTTACCGTCCGCCAGGTAACGATTTCACAACGTACTCTTTTCTTTGTTTGTGTTGTGCGACATGGTGTGAGTTATCCCACGACCCACTCACACCCTGGAGCGTTCCCAGTGCGACGAATGCGAATGACGGTGGCCGCCATGGCGGTCGCCGGGCTCGCGGTATCCACCGCGGCCTGTGCCGGCGATGAAGGCGACGTCGACGGTGAGGGCGGAGGCGGCGGCGGCACGGTCAACATGCAGATCGGCGAGATCCGCAGCCTCGTCCCCGGCGGCTCCGGCGAGTCCGAGGGCTACCGGATCATCAAGAACGTCTACGACGGCCTGGTCTACTACGACCGGGAGACCGGCGAGCCGCAGAACCTCGTCGCCGAGGAGATCACCTCCCCCGACAACCAGGTCTGGACCATCAAGATCAAGGACGGCCTGACCTTCCACAACGGCGAGCCGGTGAACGCCGACGCGTTCATCCGCTCCTGGGACCGGACCGCGCTCGCGTCCAACTCGCTCCCGCTGAACTACTTCTTCGGCACCTTCGAGGGCTACGCCGAGATGAACCCCGACCCGCTGCCGGAGGACCAGTGGGCCGACCCCGAGGTCCCCGAGTGGGCCCCGATCGCCACCACCCACCTCTCCGGCGTCACCGCGATCGACGACCTGACGCTCGAGGTCAAGCTCTCGGCGCCGTTCATCGGCTTCCCGACCATGCTCGGCTACGAGGCGTTCTACCCGGTCGCCGAGGAGTGCCTGGCCGACCTCGAAGCCTGTGAGGCCAAGCCGATCGGCAACGGGCCCTTCATGTTCGAGGAGCCCTACGACATCGAGAGCGGCGGCACCGCGGTCCGCTGGGAGGACTACGCGGGCGACATGCCGGCGCAGATCGACGCCGTCAGCTGGAAGGTCTACCTCGAGGGCGACGACTGCTGGGCCGACTTCCTCACCGGCGACATCGACGTCTGCCGCCCGACCGCGGCCGACTACGAGAACGCGATGAACGACCCCGACCTCGAGTCGCGGCACATCCAGCAGGACGACCCGAGCATCCTGATGCTCGCCTTCCCGCTCTACGACCCGATGTACCAGGACGTCAACCTGCGCCGCGCCATCTCGATGGCGATCGACCGCGAAGGCGTCGCGAACGTCGTCGGCCCCGAGCGCTTCTACCCGCTCGACTCGTGGGTCCCCTCCTCGATCCTCGGCGGCGGCCAGGGCGCCTGCGGCGAGTACTGCACCTACGACCCCGAAGCGGCCCAAGCGCTCCTGGCCGAGGCCGGCGGCTGGCCCGAGGGCGAGAAGATGCAGATCTGGGTCAACGACGCGGCCGACAACGTCGACATCTTCCGCGCCATCGGCGACTCGATCTCCCAGTCCCTGGGCATCGAGTACGAACTGGTCACCCTCGACTTCCCCGAGTTCCTCGCCACCCGCGAGGAGCACGGCGTCGACGGCCCGTTCCGCTCCGGCTGGGGCCCCGACTACAACCTGAACGAGAACTACCTCGAGCCCATCTACGGCGGCGGCGCCTCCGTGAACGACCAGGGCTACGAGAACGCCGAGTACAGCGCCAAGATCGCCGAGGCCGGCGCGGCCGCGACCCTCGACGAGGCCGTCGCCCTGTACGCCGAGGCCGAGAAGATCCTCGCCGAGGACATGCCGAGCGTCCCGGTGTTCGGCGAGCGGTTCAACTACTTCTACACCGAGCGGCTCGAGAACGTGTACATCCACCCGATCTACTCCGGTCCGGGCGGCGACTGCGAGCTGCGCGAAGTCACGGTCGTCGAGTAGCGCCTACAACTGAAGACCGCCCGGGCGGGACCGCCGCGGCTGCGCGAGCATGCCGCGGCGGCCCCGCCCGGGGGCTCTGGAAACGGAACAACCATGGGACGCTACGTGATCCGCCGCCTCCTCCAGGCGCTCTTGACCCTCGGGATCGTGCTCTTCCTGCTCCACTACCTCACCGCGCTGTCCGTGCAGATCCGCGGGAACCCGGCGCTGCTGTTCTTCGGCGGCGACCGCACCCCCGACCCGGGCATGCTCGCCCAGGTCGAGCGGCTCTACGGGCTCGACAACAAGTGCTACGAGCGCGTCGGCGACCCCTGCCTGGCGCCGTTCGTGGACCGCCTCCAGAACTTCGTCCAGGGAGACTTCGGCACCACGCTCAACGGCAACCGCGACGTCGGCCAGCTCCTGGCGATCTACATCCCGAACACGCTGCGGCTGTTCATCTTCGCCACGCTCACGCTCGTCACCGTGGCGATGGTGCTCGGCACCTGGGCCGCCCGGCACCGCGGCAAGTTCATCGACCACACCGTCCGCGGCACCACGATCCTCGCCGACTCGATCCCGGTGTTCCTCATCCTGCTGTCCTACGTGTACATCGTGGCGGTCCCGCTCACCCGCTGGGCCAGGGACATCTGGGGCACCGAGTCGTTCATGGGCCAGGTGTTCCGGCCGAACTACAACCCCGACTGGCCCTGGGTCACGATCATCGTCCCCGGGATCATCGTCGGCACCGTCGGCCTCGCCACCATGACCCGGCTCATCCGCGCCAGCCAGCTGGAGAACCTCGGCTCGGACTTCGTGCGCACCGCGAAGGCGAAGGGCCTCAAGCCGATGCGCATCACGATCGTGCACGTCATCCGCAACTCGATGATCCCGATCATCACCGGCATCGGCTTCCTGTTCGCGTTCATGCTCTCCGGCGCCGTCCTCACCGAGGGCGTCATGGGCATCCCCGGGATGGGCCGCATGATCTTCCAGGCGGTGCAGCGCCAGGAGGGCAACCTCGTCATCGTCGGCCTCACGGTCTCAGCGGTGGTCGTGGTGTTCGTGAGCCTGATCGTCGACCTCCTCTACGCCGCACTCGACCCGAGGATCCGCTATGAGTGAGCTGACCGCCCCGACGCCGACCGCCGAGCGGCAGGCGTCCCTCTGGTCGGACGCGTTCCGCACCATGCGCAAGCGCCCCGACGTCATCATCGCGAGCCTGGTGCTGCTGCTCGTGTTCGCGATGGCCGCGCTGCCGGGCCTGTTCACCGACAAGGACCCGACCGTGTGCATCGGCCGCGAGGCCAAGCTGCGGCCCGACACCTGGTTCACCGGGGACCACCCGCTCGGCACGGACGCCTTCGGCTGCGACTTCGCCGCCACCCTCGTCCACGGCACCCGGCCCACGATTACCCTGGCGCTCACCGTCATCGTCGCCTCGGTCCTGGTCGGCCTGGTCCTGGGCATCCTCGCCGGCTACTACGGCGGCTGGCTCGACACGCTCATCTCCCGCGGCCTCGACGTGTTCATCGTCATCCCGATGCTCATGGGCGCGGTCCTGATCCTGAGCCTGTTCCGCGGCCGCGTCGCCGCCGACAACCTGTTCGAGACCATCGCGCCCGCCGCGATCTCCCTGGCGCTGTTCGGCTGGATGGAGTTCTGCCGGTACACGCGCGCGGCCACCCTGGAGACGAAGCACCTCGACTACGTGGTGGCCGCCAAGTGCCTCGGCGCCTCCGACCGCCGCATCATGTTCAAGCACATCCTGCCGAACGCGATCGTCCCGGTCACCGCCGTCGTGCCCACCACCATCGGCGGCATCATCGTCACCGAGGCGGCCCTGGCGGTCCTCGGCATCGGCGTCCAGCCGCCCGCCACCAGCTGGGGCGTGCTGCTGTCCAAGGGCACCGAGTGGGCGGGCGGCGGCTACGTCTACCTCTTCGCCTGGCCGCTGGGCCTGCTCGTGCTGACCGTGTTCGCGTTCGCGACCTTCGGGGACGCCCTGCGCGACGCCCTCGACCCGAAACTGAGGTGAAAGCGGTGGCAGAGACCGTCCGCGTCATCGGCGACACCCTCCCGGGCGCCGACTTCAACTCCCCGCTGCTCGAAGTGGACGACCTGCACGTGGAGTTCCGGGTGCGCGGCCGCCGCATCCCGGCCGTCCGCGGCGCCAGCTTCACCCTCGAGCAGGGCCGCACCCTCGCCGTCGTCGGCGAGTCCGGCTCCGGCAAGTCGGTGACCTCCCAGGCGATCATGGGCATCCTCGACACGCCGCCCGCGACGATCACCGGCGGGGCCGTGCGCCTGCACGGCGTCGACCTGCTGGCGCAGTCCGAGGAGGTCCGCAGGGAGGTGCGCGGCAACCACATCGCGATCGTCTTCCAGGACGCGCTGTCGGCGCTCAACCCCCTGTGGTCGGTCGGCTTCCAGATCGGCGAGCTGTTCCGCGTCCACCGCGGCACCAGCCGCAAGGACGCGAAGCTCAAGGCGATCGAGCTGCTCGACCAGGTCGGCATCCCCGACGCGAAGAACCGCGTCGGCCACTACCCGCACCAGTTCTCCGGCGGCATGCGCCAGCGCGTCATGATCGCGATGGCGCTCGCGCTCGACCCGGAGGTCCTCATCGCCGACGAGCCGACGACCGCGCTCGACGTCACGGTGCAGGCCCAGATCATGCGGCTGCTCAAGCGGATCCAGGCCGAGCGGCGCATGGGCCTGCTCCTCATCACGCACGACCTCGGCGTGGTCGCCGACGTCGCCGACGAGGTCGCCGTCATGTACGCCGGCGAGGTCGTCGAGCGCGCGGGCATCCGGGACGCGTTCAAGCGCCCGGCGCACCCGTACACGAAGGCGCTGCTGCGGGCGATCCCGCGCGTCGACACCGTCGGCCGGGAGCTCGAGGTCATCGGTGGCCTGCCGCCGAACCCGGCGCGCCTGCCGGGCGGGTGCCCGTTCCATCCGCGCTGCTTCGCGGCGGAGGACAAGTGCCGCACGGAGGTGCCGCCGTGGGTCGAGCCCGCCGCGTCCCACGGCTCCCGCTGCCACTTCGCCGAGGAGGTCTACACCGATGAACGCTGAACTGGGCCAGGCCGACAACGGGACCGAGCCGGTCCTGGAGGCCACCGACCTCGTCAAGCACTTCCCGATCCAGCGCGGCGTCGTCGTCAAGCGCACCGTCGGGCACGTGCAGGCCGTCGACGGCGTGGACCTGAAGCTGTACCCGGGGCGGACCCTCGGCGTCGTCGGCGAGTCCGGCTGCGGCAAGTCGACGCTCGCGAAGCTCCTGGTGGGCCTGGAGTCGCCGACGTCGGGTTCGATCAAGCTGATGGGCAAGGAGATCGGGAACCTCTCGGCCCGCCGCATCCGGCCGTTCCGGCGCGACATCCAGCTGGTGTTCCAGGACCCGTACACCTCTCTCAACCCGCGGCTGACGGTCGGCGACATCGTCGGCGAGCCGTTCGCGATCCACCCGGACGTCGTGCCGAAGGCCAAGCGCGCGAACGAGGTCAAGGAGCTGCTCGACATGGTCGGGCTCGACCCCGACCACGTGAACCGCTACCCGCACCAGTTCTCGGGCGGCCAGCGCCAGCGCATCGGCATCGCCCGCGCGCTCGCGCTGCGCCCGCAGGTGCTGGTGTGCGACGAGCCGGTGTCGGCCCTCGACGTGTCGATCCAGGGCCAGGTCATCAACCTCCTGGAGCGGCTCCAGAACGAGCTGGGCCTGGCGTACGTGTTCATCGCGCACGACCTGTCGGTGGTGCGCCACATCGCCGACGAGGTCGCGGTCATGTACCTCGGCAAGGTCGTCGAGCGCGGCACGGGGCCGGAGATCTACGACCACCCGCGCCACCCGTACACGCAGGCGCTGCTGTCGGCGGTCCCCGTCCCGGACCCGGACCTGCGGGGCCAGCGCGACGAGATCGTGCTCCAGGGCGACGTGCCGTCCCCGATCAACCCGCCCTCGGGCTGCCGCTTCCGCACCCGCTGCTGGAAGGCCACCGAGCACTGCGCCGAGGAGGTCCCCACGCTCGCCGCGGGGGACGGGGGCACGCATCCGACGGCCTGCTTCTACGCCGAGGAGCGCGACGTCACGCACGCGGTGAAGTAGCCCGCACAGGGGAGGCCGGCGCGCCCGGCCTCCCCGCTAGTCCTCGGGGCTGGTGTGCCGCAATGCCTCTCGGAGCCGCTCGCCGCCGGTCTCGGCGATCGTGTCGCCGGCTTGGAGGGTGTGGAAGACGGGGGCGTCGAGGTCGGCGAGGTCGATGAGGGTGGCGGCGGAGCCGCTGACGTAGCGGACGGCCTCGTCGCCGCAGGAGAGGTCGCGGCGGTTGACGACGGCCGGGCCGGTCCAGACCGCGGCCGGTCCGAGGCGGCCGGCGAGCTGGAGGTGGTAGTGGCCGGTGAGGACCACCCGCACGTCGGTGCCGTCGATCGCGTCCGCGAGGTCGCGCGGGTTCGCGAGCGTCGGCGGTTCCTGGACGGCGTTCGGGAAGCGGATCGGCGGGTGGTGGAAGGCGAGGACCGTGCCGCGCGGGGCCGGGACGGCGAGGAGGCCGCGGAGCCACGTGAGCTGCGCGGCGCCGATGCGGCCGTGCACCTTGCCGGGGACGAGCGTGTCCAGGGTGACGACGCGGACGCCGTCGAGGACGGTGGCGGCGGCGCGCTCGGGGGAGTGAACGGCGTCGAGCGCGGCTTCGCGCAGGTCCGGGCCGAGGTGCCCGCTGCCGAGGACGTCGGTGAAGGCGGTGCGGTCGTCGGCGTTGCCGGTGGTGAGGACGAGCGGCGCGCCGCGCTCGGCCGCGTAGGCCCCGATGAGGTCGCGGGCGAGCCGGTAGGCCGCGGGGGAGCCGTCGTCGGCGATGTCGCCGGTGACGACGACGAGGTCGACGCGGCGCAGCGGCGCGAGGTGCGCGAGGAGGCCGCGCAGGGCCGCGGCGGCGTCGACGCCGGTGCGGTGCAGGGCGCCGTCGCCCGTCAGGTGCGTGTCGGACAGCTGGAGAACCCTCATCGGGCGAGGGTATCGGGAGGGGTCAACCGCGGTGGTGCGTCGTCTTCTTGACCGAGCCGTCCGGGTTGAACACGGTCCACTCGCCGGTCTTCCTGCCGTGCGCGTACTCACCGCGGTCGAGCGGCGCGCCGGCGGCGGTCCAGCGCTCCCAGAGGCCGTGCTTCGCCTCGAGGTCGTCGAAGCCGCCCCGCTGGAGCAGTTCGCCGTTGGCGCGCCACCAGGTCCACCGGCCCGCGACGAGGCCGTCGCGGAACGGGCCCTCGGAGCGGAGCCGGCCGTCCGCGGCGTAGTGGCGCCACATGCCCTGGCGCAGGTCCTCCTCGTACTCGCCGATCATGTAGCCGCCGTGCTGGTCCCGGTCGACCCACATCCCGGTCTTGCGGCCCTGCGCGTCGACGGCGTTCGGGCAGTCCTCTGGTCTCGGTGTCGCGTTTGCCATCGCCTCAGCGTAGGCGCGGCGCGCCCGGGTCCTGCGGCGATCGCGCGGCCGCGCCGGTTCGGGTCAGGCGAGCCGCTTCTCGTAGCAGATCGAGACCTCGGAGCCGACGTAGTGGCCGAACGGCGGGATGCGCCGGTAGCCTTCGCGCGCGTAGAAGCGGTTCGCCTCCGGCATCCGCGCCTCGTCGCCGGTCTCGAGCCGCATCACGGCCCAGCCGCGCTCGCGGGCGGCGGCCTCCAGTCCGGCCAGGAGCGCCGCGGCCGCGCCGGAGCCGCGCGACTCGGGGACCACGTACATCCGCTTGACCTCCACCGACGCCGCGTCGATCTCCCGCAGCGCCCCGCAGCCCACCGGCTCGCCGCCGGGCCCGCGCAGCACCAGGAACACCGAGACGTCCTCGGCGCTCGGCTGCGGGCCCGGTTCGAGGTCGTCGTCGCCGAACCGGGCCGAGATCTCCTCGCGCTGGCGCTCGCGCAGCTCCCTGCCTTCGGCGTGGTCCCAGGGGCAGTGCTCGATCGTCCAGGCGGTGCTGGTGCGGGAGGTGGTGGTCGTCATGGCGCATCCCGTCGGCTCAAGGTTCGGAACAAGTGTTACCGTAACAGATGTTACGAACCTTGGGAAGGGGAGTGAGGGCCATCGCACGCCGAGCCGACGCGGAGTCCCAGCAGGAGCGGATCTCCGAAGCCGTCTGGAGCATCCTGGCGCTCAAGGGGATCGAGCACTTGACGATCCGCGCCGTCGCCGCCGCGGCGGGCTGCACCACCGGCCTGGTCATGCACCGCTTCCCCGGCCGCCGCGCCCTCCTCGTGCACGCCCGCGACCTCCTCCACGCCCGCACCCGCGCCCGCGTCGAACGCATCGAGGCCGCGGCCCCGACCCCGCGGGCCGCGCTCCGCGCCGTCCTCGCCCAGGGCATGGCCCTGACCGCGGAGTCCTCCCAGGAGGCCCTGGTCTGGGCCGGCTTCCTCGCGGCCGCCGTCGGCGACCCCGACCTCGCCGACCTCCACCGCCGCCACAACCGCGCCTGGCGCGAGCGCGTCGCCCGCCTCGTGCGCGCCGCCGCGCCCGACTGGGCCCCCGCCCGCGTCGACACCGCCGTCCTCGCCCTCACCGGCGCCACCGAGGGCGCCGCCCAGCTCGCCAGCATGGACCCCGAGTCATACAGCACCGCAACGCAAGAGGCGATGCTCGACACCATGCTGGACGCCTTCGGCCTGGCGTGAGCGGCGCCGCCCCCGAGGCGCTGGCCCCGCGCGGCGCGGCCTCGTAGGATGGAAGTTCGCCATTGATCGGAGACTCGCATGTTCCGACCGCTGACCGGACTCCCGGACCCCGCCCCGCGCCGTTCGCGGACGGCGTTCCTGATGACCGCCGCGATCAGCGCGGTCTCCCTGGTCTGCGCGGCCGCGGTGTGGATCGCCGCCGCCGAGGCCCGCGCCGGCGCCGCCGAGCGCCTCCGCGAGCGCGGCGACGACTTCCTCGAGCTCTACCTGCTCCACCTCGACGAGATCGTGCGCTTCCGCTTCACCGACTCCGCGGTCGCCTACCTCGCCGTCGCGGTCCTGTTCGCGGCGCTCGCCGTCGCCATCCGCTTCGGTCCCCAGTGGTCGGTCGCGGCCACCGGCCTCCTCAGCGCCGCCGGCACGGCCATCACCGCCTGGTTCGGCGTCACCAAGCTCGCCGACGGCCTGCCCCTCGGCGACTGGGCCGCCTACGAGCTCACCGCCCTGCTCCACGAGGCCGCCCCCGCCTGGTACGCCCCGGCCGACCACCTCCCGCTCATCGCCTCGGCCGCGGGCCTCCCGCTCATCGCCGTCCTCCTCGCCGCCGGCCACGCCAGGGCCCGCAGCGCCGAGCGCGACGGCGCCGACCTCAAATGGTGACCGGACCCCGCTGAACCGGCTGCCGCGCAACGGCTTCGAGCCCGGCGCTGCACCAGGCCGCCGCACCCGGAGCCGCCTCCGGCCCGGACGACGACCGGGCCGCGGCCGCACGACGGGGGCGTGCGGCCGCGGCCCGGAGACCGGCGGCGCTCCTTACGCGGCCGTCGCCGCCGCGTAGCGCGCGGCGACGTCCTGCCAGTTCACGACCTCCCACATCGCCTTGACGAAGTCGGGCCGCACGTTCTTGTACTGGAGGTAGTACGCGTGCTCCCACGCGTCGAACGCCAGCAGCGGCACCGACGTCTGGGCCACGTTCCCGTGGTGGTCGTAGACCTGCTCCACGATGAGCCGCTTCGAGGTCGGCTCGTACGACAGCACGCCCCAGCCCGAGCCCTGCACGAGCGTCGTCGCGGCCGAGAGCTGCCCGTGGAAGCCCTCGAACGACCCGAAGTGCTCGTCGATCGCCTCGGCGAGCTCGCCCTCGGGGCGGTCGCCGCCGTCCGGGCTCATGTTCTCCCAGTAGAGGGAATGGAGCACGTGCCCCGAGACGTTGAACGCGAGGGTCTTCTCGAGTCCCACGATCGAGGTGAAGTCGCCCTTGTCGCGGGCCTCGGCGATCCGCTCCAGGGTGTCGTTGGCGCCCTTGACGTACGCCGCGTGGTGCTTGTCGTGGTGCAGCTCGAGGATGTGGCCGTTGATGTGCGGCTCCAGCGAGCCGTAGTCGTAGGGCAGGTCCGGAAGCGTGTAGACGGTCATCGTCGCCTCTCTCTGTCGCGGCAGTTCGAACACTGTCGCCACAGTTTCACAACTGCAAGTCCTTTGCAATAGAAGGCGGCACGGGTCGCCCGTGATCCCGGTCGTCTTAGGACCAGAGTCGGAGCCGCCCTCGCGAACCCGAAGCGGCGCAAGCCCGCCGAACCGCGCCCGCGGCCCGGCCCCGCCTCACCGCGCCAGGCGCCGGATCGACTCCACGATCCCCGGCAGCACCTCCAGGAACCGCTCCACCTCCGCCTCCGTGGACTCCCGGTGCAGCGACACCCGCACGTTCCCGTGGCTGAGCACCCCCATCGCCTGGAGCACGTGCGAGGGCCGCAGCCGCGTCGACGCGCACGCCGACCCCGACGACACCGCGAAGCCCGCCCGGTTCAACTCCGTCAGCAGCACCTCGCCGTCCACCCCCAGGCACGAGAACGTCACGATGTGCGGCAGCCGGTCCTCCGGGTCGCCCGGCAGCTCCACCTCCGGGATCACCGCCGCGATGTGCTCGCGGATCATCGCCGTCAACCCCCGCATCCGCGCCGACAGCGCCTCCCGCTCGGCCACCACCGCGCGCAGCGACGCCGCCGCGGCCACCGCCGCCGGCACGTCGACCTCCCCGATCGCCTCCCGGATCGACGAGTCCTCCCCGGGGAACGGATTGCGCCAGCGCACCCCGCTCCGCACCACCAGGATCCCCGCCCCCGCCAGGCCGCCCCACTTCCGCGCGCTGGCCGCCAGCACCGACCAGCCCTCGGGCACCGGCTCCCACGGCAGGCTCGCCGCCGCGTCCACCACCAGCGGCACGCCCCCGGCGTTCGCCGCCACGGCCGCGACCGGCTGCCTGGTGCCGACCTCGTGGTTCGCCGACTGCACCACCAGCACCGACGCGTCGTCGCCGCCGCTCACGGCCGCCAGCGGATCGGCGTCCACGCGGCCGAGCCGGTCCACCGGCACCACTTCGACCGCGCCGCCCCGGGCCGCGTGCCACTGGGCCGCGTGCAGCACCGAGGAGTGCTCGACCGCGCTGTGCACGAGCGGGCCGGGCTCGCTGCGGGCCGCGATGACGCCGAGTACCCCGGCGTGCACGGCCTGTGTCCCGCTCGATGTGAAAGTGACCTCATCAGCACTCACGCCGAGCGAGGCGGCCGCCGACTGGCGGGCGGCCTCCAGCAGCATCCGGGAGCGCCGGCCCAATGTGTACAGACGTCCGGGCCCGGCCCAGCCCTCCGACAAAGCCGCAGCATAGGCGTCGCGGGCCGCGGGATGCACCGGTTGCGCGGTCGCGCCGTCGAAGTAGGTCTCGGTCACGCTTCCAATCTAGAAGACACCGGACGCCGAACCCAACCCCTTGCGCCCCGCTTCACGAGCCAAGCAGTAGGCTCGTGCCGTCAAGTCCGTGCCCTGTCGCCTGCCCGGCGGCGGACGCGGAGCCGAGCGCTGAGAAAGGCATGAGACAGGTGGTCGGAACACCGTCCCGAGAACGTCGCGGCCGAGCCCGCCGCGCGATAGGTCTCACCGGGATCGCCGCGCTGCTCCCCATCGTCCTCGCGGGGTGCAGCCTTGACGACGCCTTCTACCTGGGCTGGCCGCGGACTCGCCCCACCACGCAGTCCGAGCAGATGTTCGACCTCTGGATCGGCTCCACGATCGCGGCCCTCGCGGTCGGCGTCATCGTCTGGGGCCTGACCTTCTGGTGCATCGCCGCCTACAAGAAGAAGGACAGCGACACCGAGCTGCCCCGCCAGACCAAGTACAACCTCCCCGCCGAGCTGACCTTCACGGCCCTGCCGTTCGTGCTCATCGGCGTCCTCTTCTACTACACGGTCATCGTCCAGGACAACGTGACCGAGATGAGCGACCAGCCGAGCGCCTGCACCGAGGTCACCGCCTTCAAGTGGAACTGGCAGTTCACCTACACCGACGAGAACTGCGAGCCCCTGACCGGCGCCGACGGCCAGCCCGTCACCGAGACCGGCGACTCGGACTACATCCCGATCATCGTGGTCCCCAACCAGGACGACGTGCGGTTCACCGCCCACGCCGAGGACGTCATCCACTCCTTCTGGGTCCCCGACCTGCTGTTCAAGCGCGACGTGTTCCCCGGGTCGGACAACAACCACACCCAGTGGGAGGTCGACTTCAACTCCGAGGGCACCTTCGTGGGCCGCTGCGCCGAGCTCTGCGGCGCCTACCACGCCTTCATGAACTTCGAGATGCGCGTCGTCTCCCCCGAGGACTACGAGACCTTCGTGAACGCCCGCGTCGAGGGCATGAGCACCCCCGAGGCGCTCGAACTCATCGGGCAGGACCCGTACGCGACCACGACCAACCCGTTCAACACCGACCCGGCCTCGGGCGAAGCGAGCTAGGGGACCAGTCATGAAGACCGAGAACAAGCTGTTCGCGATCGTCGCCGTGTCGATGTTCATCTTCGCGGGGATCTACGGGTACTGGACCTGGTACAACGACAACCCGGCCTACGGCCGCCCCGGCGAGGTCGAGTGGGTCGGCACCATCGCCCTCATCTTCTCCGGCCTCCTGACCGGCATGGTCTGGCTCGTGTTCTGGGTGATCTCCCGCCGCATCGACCCGCGCCCGGAGGACCGCCCCGACGGCGAGATCGCCGACGTCGCCGGCGAGGTCGGCTTCTTCAGCCCCGGCTCGTACTGGCCCCTGGGCCTGGCGCTCACCGCCGTCCTCACCGGCGTCGGCGTCGTGTTCTGGCTCCCCTGGCTCATGACCGCGGGCGTCGTCGCGGTGCTGTTCGCCGTCGGCGGCCTCACCTTCGAGTACTACACGGGCACCCGCAAGCTCGGACCCCAGTAGCGAAGCACGCAGGAAGGCCCGGAGCGCCGCGCTCCGGGCCTTCCGCGCGTCTGTAGGGTGTGGGCGTGACTCCCTCTGTGCGGCGCCGGAAAGCGCCTCTGCTGCGGCGGATCGCCGGCACGGTGTTCTACAGCCTCCCCCACCCGATGCGCCGCCGCATCGTCCGCATCGCCACGCCGACCTACACCCTCGGCTCCGTCGTCCTCGTCATGGACGAGGACCGCACGCGGCTCCTCATGCTCCGCCAGCCCCCCGGCCGGCGCTGGTCCCTCCCCGCCGGCCTCCTCAACCGCCGCGAGCAGCCCGTCGAAGGCGGCCGCCGCGAACTCGCCGAGGAGACCGGCATCGAAGCCGACCTCGCCGAACTCGTCCCCGCCGACCCCTGCGCCGTCGTCCACACCAGCGGCCGCTGGGTCGACAACGTCTTCCGCCTCGTCCGCGACCCCGCCACCACCGAGATCACCGTCGACGGCCACGAGGTCTGGGACGCCGCCTGGCACCCCGTCGACGACCTCCCCGAGATGACCCGCGCCACCGCGAAGCTCCTCGCCCACTACGGCCTCGGCCCCCTCGCCGCCGGCGACCCCGCGACCGAACCCCCGGCCGCGGCCTGACAGCGAACGCGCACGAGGACGCCCGCAGGCGGACGCCCTTGCACGAAGCACGGGAGGCTCCGCGCCCCCAGTGCACCCCCGAACGCGAAGATCGATCCGACACGGAGTGAAGTCGCCTGTGTCGTCGCAGGCGACTGCCCTCTTGTCCTTTCGAGGAGTGGAACGAGACGGCCGATACGCCGGGTTCTGTCTAGGACGGTCATCCATCTAGGCGCGCCGTCGCCGGCGCGCTCAAGCGGTCTACCCGCGAAGGCGCCCTTGCGGGCTCGGACGGGCCGCCCTGTGTGGCCTTCGCGCAGAGCCTCGTGGCTCCTCTTGACCTTGCTCCGGGTGGGGTTTACCGAGCCGCCGCCGTCACCGGCGGCGCTGGTGGTCTCTTACACCACCGTTTCACCCTTACCAGCGCGAACGCTGGCGGTCTGCTTTCTGTGGCACTGTCCCGCGGGTCGCCCCGGGTTGCCGTTAGCAACCACCCTGCCCTCTGGAGCCCGGACGTTCCTCGACAGTAGTGGTCTCCCGTCACTGCCGCGACCGCCTGGCCGTCTCGTTCCAGCGCTCAAGCGTACGCTGCGGGAGCCATGAATCTGCTCGAGGTCTCCCTGCTGGTGCTCGCGGGCCTGCTCGGCGGCGGCCTCAACGCCGTCGCGGGCGGCGGCTCGCTCATCACCTACCCCACCCTGATGGCCGTCGGCGTCCCCGCGCTCCAGGCCAACGCCACGAACGGCATCGCCGTCGCGCCCGCGTACGCGGCCGCCGCGGTCGGCTCGCGGGAGAACCTGCTGCCCCAGAAGCGCCGCGCCCTGCTGCTCATCCCGACCGCGCTCGCCGCCTCCGTCTGCGGCGCGCTCCTGCTGCTGAACACCCCGCACTCGGTGTTCGAGGCCATCGTCCCGTTCCTGGTCCTGGCCGCGACGCTCCTCATGGCCGTCGGGCCCTGGATCAACCGCAGGGTCACCGCCCTGAACGGCGGCCGCGACCTCCACCCCGCCGCGCTCCACGCCGGCGTGTTCGCCGGCTGCCTGTACGGCTCCTACTTCAACGCCGCGCTCGGCCTCATCCTCATGGCCGTCATCGCCATGGGCGTCTCCGAGAAGCTGGCGAAGATCGGCGCGCTCAAGAACTTCTGCACCATGATCGTCGGCGTCGTCACCAGCGTCGTGTACGGCGTCTGGGCCGACGTCGCCTGGTGGGCCATCGGCGTGCTCGTGCCCGCCACGTTCCTCGGCGGCTACATCGGCGCCCGGATCTTCCAGCGCCTCCCCGAACGGCCACTGCGCTGGGCCGTCGTCCTCTACGGGCTCGTCCTCTCGGGCGTCCTGCTCGTGCGCTCGCTCCAGTGAGACCGGACTTCGCGCAAGTCACATGACGTCGCGTGCCGAAGCGGGGAAGAATAGGCGCATGCCGACGCTCCGTATCGCACTCGCCCAGGACAACCCGGTCGTAGGCGACCTCGACCGCAATGCCGACCTCATCCGCGGCGCCGCGACCGCGGCGACCGCCGCGGGTGCGCACCTGCTTGCCACCGGCGAGCAGTCCCTCACCGGCTACCCGGTCGAGGACCTGGCCCTGCGCCACTCCTTCGTCGAGGCCAGCCGCGAGCGCCTCCTCCAGCTCGCGGAGGAGCTCGCCGCCGACGGGAACGGCGCGCTGCCCGTCGCCGTCGGCTACCTGGACGCCGACGGGCCCGTGCCCGCGAACATCGGCGCGGTCGGCGGACGCGGCATCCGGAACGCGCTGGCGCTGATCCAGGACGGCAAGGTCCTCTTCCGCTACTACAAGCGCCACTTCCCGAACTACGGCGTCTTCGACGAGGAGCGCTACTTCGTCCCCGGGCACGAACTGCACCTCGCGCGCATCGGCGGCGTCGACGTGGCCTTCACGATCTGCGAGGACCTGTGGGGCGGGGTCCCGATCACCGCCTCGGCGCAGGCCTCGGCCGGCCTGGTCGTCAACATCAACGCCTCGCCGTACGAGCAGGGCAAGCACGAGCGCCGCCTCGCCGTGGCCCGCGAGCGCGCCGCCGAGGCCGGCGCGCCCATCGCCTACCTCAACATCGTCGGCGGCCAGGACGACCTCGTCTTCGACGGCGGCTCGTTCGTCGTCGAGCCGAGCGGCCGGCTCCTCGCGACCGGCCGCCGCTTCGGCTCGGAGCTGCTCGTCACCGACCTGGAGCTGGCCGCCGCGGCCGACGGCGACCTCGCGAACCACTCGGCGACCGCGATGAGCACCTCGCTGCACGTCCTCTCGACCGCGCCGGCGCCGCTCCCGACCCGGATCGAGCCGCCGTTCGCGCCCGAGCTCGACCGGCTCGAGGAGGTCTGGGAGGCCCTGCGCCTGGGCCTGGGCGACTACGTCCGCAAGAACGGCTTCTCGTCGGTGGTCTTCGGGCTCTCGGGCGGCATCGACTCGGCCCTGACCGCCGTCCTCGCGCGCGACGCGATCGGCGCCGACAAGGTCCACGTCGTGTCGCTGCCGAGCCAGTACTCGTCGGCGCACTCGCTCGACGACGCGGCCGAGCTCGCGCGCCGCTGCGGCCTCCAGTACTCGGTCGAGCCGATCCAGCCGATCGTCGACGCGTTCGTCTCCGAGGTCGCGATCTCGGGCCTCGCGGTGGAGAACCTCCAGGCCCGCGTGCGCGGGACCCTGCTCATGGCCCTGTCGAACCAGCACGGGCACCTGGTGCTCGCGCCGGGCAACAAGAGCGAGTACGCCGTGGGCTACTCCACGATCTACGGCGACGCCGTCGGCGGGTTCGCGCCCATCAAGGACGTCTACAAGACCCTCGTCTATGAGCTCGCGACCTGGCGCAACGCGAAGGCCCGCAGCCTCGGCGAGACCGAGCCGATCCCGGAGAACACGATCCTGAAGCCGCCGAGCGCGGAGCTGCGGCCCGACCAGAAGGACACCGACTCGCTGCCGGACTACGAGGTCCTCGACGGCATCCTCGCCGGGTACGTCGACGGCGACGCCGGCCGCGACGACCTGGTCGAGCAGGGCTACCCCGCGGACGTGGTCGCCCGGATCACCCGCCTGGTCGACCTCGCCGAGTACAAGCGCCGCCAGTCGGCTCCCGGCACCAAGATCACCGTCAAGTCCTTCGGCAAGGACCGGCGCCTGCCGATCACCAACCGCTTCCGGGGCAGGTAGGGCCGCCGCGCGGGGGTGGTCCCGGAGGTGATTTGTCACAACGGCGCCGCGGACGCGTGACAGGGATATCGATGAGCGTTACTTTGGTTCGGTAACCACCCGGGGACCGGCGGAGCCGGCCACGAGGAGATCCTGGAGCACGAGATGACGCTCGCCGCGAACGACGCATCGCATTCCCCCGACGAGATCCCGAGCCTGTACGGGCCGGGCAAGACCGTCAAGCGGGTCCGCACCCGACACCTCATCGAAGCCAAGGAGCGCGGTGAGAAGTGGGCCATGCTGACCTCCTACGACCAGTACACCGCCGCCCTCTTCGACGAGGCCGGCATCCCGGCGCTGCTCGTCGGCGACTCCGCCGCGAACAACGTCTACGGCTACGAGACGACCCTCCAGGTCTCGGTCGAGGAGCTGCTGCCGCTGGTCGCGGCCGTGGTCCGCTCGACCAAGCGGACCCTGGTCATCGCCGACCTGCCGTTCGGCTCGTACGAGTCCGGGCCCGCGCAGGCCCTGGAGACCGCCGTGAAGTTCATGAAGGCCGGCGCGCACGCCGTCAAGCTCGAGGGCGGGCGCCGCATGGCCGCCCAGATCCGGGCGCTCACCGACGCGGGCATCCCCGTCATGGGCCACATCGGGTTCACGCCGCAGAGCGAGCACGCCATCGGCGGCTACCGCGTCCAGGGCCGCGACGCCCAGGCCGCGGAGGTCGAGGCCGACGCGCACGCCGTCGCCGACGCCGGGGCGTTCGCCGTCGTCCTGGAGATGGTGACCTCCTCGGTCGCCGCCGAGATCACCAAGCGCCTGCCGATCCCCACGGTCGGCATCGGCGCCGGGCCGGAGACCGACGCGCAGGTCCTCGTCTGGCAGGACATGGCCGGGCTCCGCGGCGGGAAGCCGCCGCGCTTCGTCAAGCGCTACGCGGACCTCGCCTCGGTCCTCCAGGGCGCCGTCAAGGCGTTCGCCGACGAGGTGCGCGCGGGCCAGTTCCCCGCGAAGGAGCACGGTTTCGAGTAGGACTCGCGTCCTCGGTGAACATTGCGAACGCCCGTGAGTCTGGTCGCCTTCCGCTGTGCGGAGGGCGACCGCTCGCGTAGCGTCTCAGTACGTGAACGACGCCATCCTGCTCTTCGACTACGACGGCACCGTGCGGCTCGGCTCCGAGCACGCGACGCACTACGCCCGCCTCGTCGCCGCCGAACTCTCCCCTGAGGACGAACGCGCCTTCCTCGCCGCCCACGCCGCGTTCGTCGCCGGCAAGCCCACCACCGCCTCCACCTTCGACGCCTACGACGCCGACAACGCGGTGCGCCGCCTCGCCGGCGAGTACGGCGTGGCCGACGCGGTCCGCGCCGCCCACTACGAGGCCACGCGCGAGCGCATGGCCGCGGGCGACTTCGCGGTCAGCGCGCCGCCCGGCTTCGCCGAGTTCCTGTGGGGCCTGCCGCGATCGGTCGAGGTCCACCTCGTGACGAACGCCCCCGAGGCCACCCTGGAGCCCGTGCTCGACCGGCTCGGCCTCGACGGCCTCTTCGACCGCGTCGTCGGCGACGCCGCCAAGCCCGTCGGGCTGGAGCGGATGCTCGACGAGCTGCTGGAGGACCGCAAGCCCGACCGCATCCTCAGCGTCGGCGACATCCCCGTGAACGACCTCGTCCCCGCCGCCGACCGCGGCTGCCAGACCGCGTACATCGACCACTACGGCCGCCCCTGGCCGCGCGCGACCGCCTCGGGCCGCACGCTGGAGGAGCTGTACCCGTTCCTCCACCGCTGGGCGCACGAGGGCTGAAGCCGCGTGCATGTGAGCGTCGCGCGCGTCACGGGCTCGTGAACCCAGCA
Organism: Glycomyces terrestris; assembly: GCF_003933745.1. Classification (GTDB taxonomy): domain Bacteria; phylum Actinomycetota; class Actinomycetes; order Mycobacteriales; family Micromonosporaceae; genus Glycomyces; species Glycomyces terrestris. The sequence goes on from NZ_RSEB01000002.1 coordinate 411,159, forward strand.
TGTCGCACGCGGCGTTTATGCTGGGATTGCGCCCTGAGCCGACCGATCCCCGGCTCAGGGCGTCCCCGTGCCCGGGGACCGCCGCGGGACCGGGCGCGGCGCGCGCTCGGCGGGACGCCGCGCTCACCCCGAGACGGGGTCGCCGACCTTGACGACGGCCCGCCCGGCGGTCGTCACGTAGATCCCGAAGTGGTTGTCGAGCTCCTTGATGATGTGGCGGTGCAGCTCCATGTCGCGCTCGTTCGAGCCGTCCGGGGACCAGCTCGGCAGGACGCACCGCTCGCACGGCTTGTGGAGCGTGAAGTCGTTGTCGCCCAAGCGGATCGTGGTGCCGGGCGCGATGCGGTACTCGGCGAACGGCTCGAGGTCGGCCGCGACGACCACGTTCGGGCGGAACCGGGCCGTCTCGATCTCGCGGCCCAGCTGCTCGGCGAGCCGGCGCAGGCTCGCCTCGAAGACCACGAGCATCCGCCCGCCGCGGCCGTCCGTCTTGCGGATCTCGACGCCCTTGTCGGCGCCGATCGTCTCGGCCAGGCGCGCCGGGAGGCCCGGCTCGTCCAGGCCCCAGGCCGCGCCGCCGGGCTCGTAGAAGACCGGGTCCCCGGCCGCGGAGTCGGCGTTGGAGCACTGCGCGGGGTGCGCGGCCTCCCAGGCCATCATCTTCGGGTGGCTGCCGCCCCAGACGGCCTTGTCGGTGCCGGGCTCGAACAGCCCGAAGCGCCGGTCGCCGGCGAGCCCGTCCGACTCGACCACCGCCGAGCGCAGTGACTCGCCCCGGAGCCCCTTGACCGGATAACGCCACAACTGCCTGATCTCACCTGCGAACACGCTCCCGAATGTACCTCCTCTCACGTTTTGGAGTCGGCCTGGCCGGGTTAACTTCGGCGACATAATCGAGTGAGACAATTGCCGCCCCAGGACAGAGGAGACCAGCCATGGAACGGCAGAAGGAGTTCGTGCTTCGCACGCTCGAAGAACGCGACATCCGCTTCGTGCGGCTGTGGTTCACCGACGTCCTCGGCACGCTCAAGTCCGTGAGCGTCGCCCCCGCCGAACTCGAGTCCGCCTTCGAGGAGGGCATCGGCTTCGACGGCTCCGCCATCGAGGGCTTCGCGCGCGTCTACGAGTCCGACATGGTCGCCATGCCCGATCCGACCACGTTCCAGGTCTTCCCCTTCGAAGGCCGCGGCATCGGCGAGTCCGCGCGCATGTTCTGCGACATCCTCACCCCCGAGGGCGCCCCGTCCTGGGCCGACCCGCGCCACGTGCTGCGCCGGGCCCTCTCCAAGGCCGCCGACCGCGGGTTCACCTTCTACGTGCACCCCGAGATCGAGTTCTTCCTGTTCAAGGACGTCTTCCCGGAGACGGGCGCCAAGCCCGAGCCGGTCGACGACGGCGGCTACTTCGACCACACCACCCACTCGGTCGCCCGCGACTTCCGCCGCCAGGCCATCCTCGCCCTGGAGCGCGTCGGCATCTCCGTCGAGTTCTCGCACCACGAGGTCGCCCCCGGCCAGCAAGAGATCGACCTCCGCTACGCCGACGCCCTGACGACCGCCGACAACATCATGACGTTCCGGCACGTCGTCAAGGAGATCGCGATCACCTCCGGCGTCACGGCGTCCTTCATGCCGAAGCCGTACAACACCCAGCCCGGCTCGGGCATGCACTCGCACCTGTCGCTCTTCGAAGGCGAGGACAACGCCTTCCACGACCCGGGCGACGAGCAGCGCCTCTCCAAGACCGCCAAGGCGTTCATCGCCGGCCTCCTGCGCCACGCGCCCGAGTTCACCGCGATCACGAACCAGTGGGTCAACTCCTACAAGCGCCTCTACTCCAGCGCCCAGCCCGGCCAGATCTCCGAGGCGCCCTCGTACGTCTCCTGGGGCAAGGCGAACCGGTCCGCGCTCGTGCGCGTGCCCGTCTACGGCAAGCCGAACTCGGCCCGCGTCGAGATCCGCTCCCTCGACTCGGCCACCAACCCGTACCTCGCCTACGCCGTGCTCCTCGGCGCCGGCCTCAAGGGCATCGAGGAGGGCTACGAACTGCCCCCGGGCACCGAGGACGACGTCTCCGCGCTCACCAGCGCCGAGCGCACCGCCGCCGGCTACCAGCCCCTCCCGGGCAACCTCGCCGAGGCCCTCGACAAGATGGAGTCCTCCGAGCTCGTCGCCGAAGTCCTCGGCGAGCACGTCTTCGACTACTTCCTGAAGAACAAGCGCCAGGAGTGGGAGGACTACCGCACCCAGGTGACGGCCTTCGAACGGAAGCGCTACATCAACCTGTGACCGTTTAGCATGGGGGAGTGACCACACTCGCCTGTACTGCACTCGTCATCGAGAACGATCCGCAGCAGGGCCTCGGCCGGGCCGCCGACTGGCTCGCCGAGGCCGGTATGGAGTTCGACACGGTGCGGCCCCACCTCGGTGAGGCCGTGCCGAACTCGCCCGGCGGCCACGAGGCCCTCATCGCCCTCGGGGGCGGCCGCGGCAAGGACTGGAGCGACGACCTCGCCGGGCTCCTGACCACGGCCGTCGCCGACCAGACGCCGACCCTCGCGATCTGCTCCTCCGCCCGCATCCTCGCGGCCGCGTTCGGCGGCCGCGTCGAGGACCGCGACGAGCCCTTCGGGCCGCGCATGCTCGCCAAGCGCGACGCCGCCGGCCGCGACCTCGTCTTCGGGCCCGCCCCCATGACCATCGACGTCATCCGCTGGCGCCGCCAGGAACTCGTGGAGCTCCCCGAGGACGCCACCCTCCTCGCGGCCTCTCCCCAAGGGGCCCTGGAGATCTTCCGCATCCGCGAGAGCGCCTGGGGCGTCCAGTCCCACTTCGAGTTCACCCCCGAGCAGCTCGCCGGGTTCGGCGCCTTCGACGAGCCCGCGCTGGCGAAGGCCGCCGAGGTCGACGAGCACATCGTCAACACCTGGAAGCCGATCCTCCAGCGGTTCGCGAAGGTCGCCTCCGGCGAGAAGAAGTCCCTGCCGCTCCTCGACGCGCACGAGCACTGATGCCCGGGCACGCCCTGAACGCGGACGAGGCGCGCCTCGCGGTGGTCGCCGCCAGCAACGCGCTCGCCGACTTCCTGCGCGCCCACCCCGAGTCCGAGCCCGCGCTCACCGAGGACGAGGACGCCGGGTTCGCGCGCGTGCGCGCGGCCGGCCCCTTCCAGCTGAACACCGCCTGGAAGGAGAACCTGCTCCGCATCGCCGCCGCCGACCTCACCGGCGCCGCCGACCTGCGGGCCACCTCCGACGCGCTCTCGCGCCTCGCCGACGCCGTCCTCGCGCGCGGGCTCGACCTCGCCCGCGAGGAGCACCCCGGCCCGGCCCGGCTCGCGGTGATCGCCATGGGCAAGACCGGCGCCGAGGAGCTCAACTACGTCTCCGACGTGGACGTCGTGTTCGTGGCCGAAGGGGACCTCGCCCTCGCCACCCGCCAGGCCGCCCGCATGATCCAGATCGTCGGCCCCGCCACCTGGCCCGTCGACGCCGGCCTGCGGCCCGAGGGCCGCTCGGGCGCGCTCGTGCGCACCGTCGAGTCGTACACCGCCTACCTCAAGGACTGGGCCCGCACCTGGGAGTTCCAGGCGCTCCTCAAGGCCCGGCCCGCCGCCGGGGACCTCGAACTCGGCCTCGAATGGCTCGCCGCCGTGCAGCCGTTCATCTGGGGCGCGGCCGACCGGCCCGGCGTCGTGGCCGACATCCGCGACATGCGCCGCAAGGTCGCCGACTCCGTGCCCGCCGCCGAGCGGAAGTACGAGATCAAACTCGGCCCCGGCGGCCTGCGCGACATCGAGTTCGCCGTGCAGCTGCTCCAGCTCGTGCACGGCCGCGGCGACCCGGCCCTGCGCGTCCGCTCCACGCTGGAGGCCCTCGACGTCCTCGTCGCGGGCGGCTACCTCGCGCGCCGCGACGGCGAGGACCTCGCCGACACGTACGTCTTCCTGCGCACCGTCGAGCACCGCCTCCAGCTCCAGCGGCTCCTGCGCACCCACCGCGTCCCCGACGGCGGCGAGCCCCTCCACCACCTTGCCCGCACCCTCGGCTACACCACCGACGAGGGCTTCCTCGCCGCCTGGCGCGCGCACGCCACCACCGCGCGCCGCCTCCACGAGAAGCTGCTCTACAAGCCGCTCCTCGACGCCGTCACCCTCGTCCCCACCCACGAGCTGCGCATGAGCGAGTCGCAGGCCGCCGGCCGCCTCGCCGTCCTCGGCTTCGACGACCCCGCGAGCGCGCTCACCCACATCAAGAAGCTCACCGCCGGCGTCTCCCGCACCGCCACCGTGCAGCGCGCGCTGCTGCCGGTCGTCCTCCACGAGCTCGCCGACTCGCCCGAGCCCGACCGCGGCCTGCTCGCCTACCGGCAGGTCTCCGACAAGCTCGGCTCCACCCCCTGGTACCTGCGGCTGCTGCGCGACGGCGGCCCCGCGGCGGTGCGCCTCGCGCGCCTGCTCGGCACCTCCCGCTACTTCACCTCGCTGCTCCTGCACGTGCCGCAGTCCCTGCGGTACCTCTCGGACAACGCGGACCTGACGCCGCGCCCGCGCGAGGAGCTGGCGACCGGGATGCGCCAGGCCGCGGCCCGGCACCAGGACGCGACCGCCGCGATCGGGGCGGTGCGGGCGATCCGCCGCCGCGAGCTCATCCGCATCGCCGCCGCCGACCTCCTCGGGCTCCTCGACGACCAGGCCGTGGGCCTGGCGCTCTCGGACCTGACCGACGCCGTCCTCGAAGCGGCCCTGGAGATCGCCTCGCGCGGCCTCGCCGACGCGCCGCCGATGGCCGTCATCGGCATGGGCCGCCTGGGCGGGCGCGAGACCGGCTACGGCTCCGACGCCGACGTCGTGTTCGTCCACAGCGGAGAGACGGACGCGGAGCGCCGGACGGCCGCGAAGACCGTGGAGTCGGTGCGCACGCTGCTGGCCGCGCCCACCGCGGACCCGCCGCTCCAGATCGACCTCGACCTGCGGCCCGAGGGCAAGGGCGGCGCGATCGCGCCGAGCTTCGCCGCGTACCGCCGCTACTACGCCGACCGGGCCCGCCTGTGGGAGCGCCAGGCGCTCCTGCGCGCCCGGCCCGTCGCGGGGGACCCGGGCCTCGCCGCGGCCTGGACCGAGTTCGCCGACGGCGTGCGGTACCGGCCCGGCGGGCTCACCGAGGCCGAGCGCGTGGAGTTCCGGCGCGTCAAGGCGAGGGTGGACTCCGAGCGGCTGCCGCGCGGCGCGGACCCCAACGGCCACACCAAGCTCGGGCGCGGCGGCCTGGTCGACATCGAGTGGACCGCGCAGCTGCTCCAGCTCGAGCACGGCGACGCCCCGGGCATCCGCACCACGCGCACCGTCCCGGCCCTGGAGGCCGCGGCGGCGGCCGGGCACCTGAACGCCGCCGACCTCCTGTCGCTGCGGGAGGCGTGGCTGTTCGTCTCGCGGGTGCGCAACGACATGACGCTCGCGCGCGGCGTCCCGCGCGACGACCTGCCGCGCTCGGGGCCGGAGCTGGCCGCGCTGGCGCAGACCCTCGGGTACGGGGACGACACCGAGCGGTTCCTGAACGACTACCTGCGCCTGACCCGGCGCGCCCACGAAGCCGCGCAACGGATCGTCTACGGGGCCTAGCGGGAGCGCCTAGACTCGGTCCCAGCGCGGATCGGGGGAGCGGATGATCGACTACACGGTGGTCACGGCCCGGGGGAGCGAGGAGCGCCGGGGGAGCGCCGCGGAGCTGCGGGCGGACGCCGCGGCCGAGGGCGCGTTCGTGTGGGTCGAGTTCGGGTCGCCGGACGCCGGGCCGGTCCAGGAGGCGCTGGAGGCGCTGGGCCTGGACGGCTTCGGGGCGTTCCCGGTCGGCGCGGTCCACCACCGGCCCAAAGTGGAGGCGGCCGGGGGCGCGGTGCTGCTGCTGGTGAAGACGGTCTGGTACATCGAGGCGACGCGGCAGGTGGAGACCGGGGAGCTGACGATGTGCTCCGACGGGCGGTCCCTGGTGACGGTGCGCCGCGGCGTGGTGGACCCGGTTCCCCAGGTGCGCGAACGGCTCCGGGACGAGTCGTTCCGGGCCGGCGGGGCCGCGGCGGTCGTGCACGCGCTGTTCGACTCGGTGGTGGAGCAGTACGACGGCGCGGTGGAGGACCTGACCGACGACGTGAGCGACCTGGAGCGGCTGGTCTTCTCGGGGCAGCGGGTGGACCGCAACCAGGAGATCTACTTCCTCATCCGGGAGACGCTCGAGTTCCAGAACGCGGTGCGGCCGCTGGCGCCGTTCGCGCACTCGCTGCGGCAGCGCCGCGCGGGCTCGGACCTGTTCTCGCATAAGGGCTTCGGGGACGTCGCGGGCCACCTGATCCGGGTGGACGCGTCGATCGAGACGTGCATGAGCCTGCTGACGACCGTGCTCACCGCGCACCAGGGCCAGATCGGGACGTGGCAGAACGAGGACACGAAGAAGATCTCGGCGTGGGCGGCGATCGCGATCGCGCCGACGATCATCGCGGGGATCTACGGCATGAACTTCGACGACATGCCGGAACTGCACTGGGCGGTCGGGTATCCGCTGGCGCTGCTTCTCATGGCGGTGGTGTGCCTGCTACTGCATCGGGGTTTCAAACGCAACGGCTGGCTGTTACAGATCGATGTCCTTGAATCGCAATTGAACGTGGAGAGGGGCGGTTCCACCGTGCGCCGCACCGGTCCCGGTGCGCTTGCGCGGCGGATCCGCCCCTCAGGCCCTGCCTGCCTTCGTCGAACACCATAGCGAACCGCCGCAAAGCGAAAGCGTCGAGCCGATGGTGACGGTCCGTGTCCGCGGCGGCCGCGCTCCCATTTCGGTAGCAAAGCCGCCATTGAAATTTTTCAATCCGAATGCTTGACTTTCGCGTGGCCCTCCCATAAAAATAAAGATACCTATCAGTTAAGTCTCTTTACTTTTGGGAGGAACATTGAGACGACTGAGGACCCGGCGGTTCATCGCCGTCGTGACCGCGGCCCTGGCCCTGTTCACGACCGGCTTGATCTACACCGTCGCGAACCCCTTCTCCGCGAACGCGGCCGTCACCTGCAACGAGCCCTGGGCCGCCTCCGAGGTGTACGTCGGCGGCGACCTGGTCAGCCACGAGGGCTACAACTACAAGGCCAAGTGGTGGACCACCAACGAGGAGCCCGGCACCACCGGCCAGTGGGGCGTCTGGCAGACGCTCGAGGCCTGCGGCGGCGGCACCGACCCGACGACCCCGCCCACCAGCGAGGAGCCCACCGAGGAACCCACCGGCAATCCCGGCACCGGCGGCGCGATCAACGCCGCGTACTTCACCGAGTGGGGCGTCTACGGCCGCAACTACCACGTGAAGAACCTCGTCACCTCCGGCTCGGCCGAGGACCTCACCCACATCGTGTACGCGTTCGGCAACGTCCAGAACGGCCAGTGCACCATGGGCGACTCCTACGCGGCCATCGACAAGTTCTACGACGCCGCGTCCTCGGTGGACGGCGTCGCCGACACCTGGGACACCGGCGCCCTGCGCGGCAACTTCAACCAGCTGCTCAAGCTCAAGGAGATGTACCCGGACCTGAAGATCGTGTGGTCCTTCGGCGGCTGGACCTGGTCCGGCGGCTTCACCCAGGCCGCCCAGAACCCGGTCGCCTTCGCGAACTCCTGCTACAACCTCGTCAACGACGCCCGCTGGGCCGGCCTGTTCGACGGCATCGACATCGACTGGGAGTACCCGAACGCCTGCGGCCTCACCTGCGACACCAGCGGCACCTCGGCCTACCCGAACCTCATGAAGGCGCTCCGCGACCGCTTCGGCGCCAACGCCCTCGTGACCTCCGCGATCACCGCCGACGGCACCTCCGGCGGCAAGATCGAGAAGGGCGGCTACGCCGCCGCGGCCCAGTACGTCGACTTCTACATGGTCATGACCTACGACTACTTCGGCGCCTGGGACGCCGACGGGCCCACCGCCCCGCACTCGCCGCTCAACTCCTTCAGCGGCCAGCCCATCGCCGGCTTCGACGGCGCCACCGCCATCGCCAAGCTCAAGTCGCTCGGCATCCCGTCCTCCAAGCTGCTCCTGGGCTTCGGCTTCTACGGCAGGGGCTGGACGGGCGTGACCCAGTCGGCGCCGGGCGGCTCCGCCACCGGCGCGGCGCCGGGCACGTACGAGGCCGGCATCGACGACTACAAGGTCCTCAAGACCGAGTGCCCGGCCACCGGCACCGTCGGCGGCACCGCGTACGCCAAGTGCGGCAGCGAATGGTGGAGCTACGACACCCCCGCGACGATCGCGACGAAGATGGCCTGGCTCGACAGCCAGGGCCTCGGCGGCGCCTTCTCGTGGGAGCTCTCGGGCGACACCGCGAACGGCGAGCTCATGAACGCCATCGCCGCCGGGCTCTAGCCCCGCACCCGAACCCGTCCGCCAGGTCGGCGGGGGACCCCGGTCCCCCGCCGACCGCTCGCGTTCAGACGACGAGCATCAGCCACAGCGCCGCGACGCTCAGCCCCAGGAACATCACCGGGCCGGCGAAGTTGTGGAACACGCGCTCCTTGACGTGCAACGCCGTGGCGAGCACGAAGAACAGCACGAGCCCGGCCGCGGCCGCGATCCCCAGCGGCCGCCAGAAGAACCCGACCGCGAGCCCGACGGCCGCCGCGCCCTTCACGAAACCCAGGAACGGCAGCCACGAGTCGGGCACCCCGACCGCCCGCGAGTTCCGCTTCACCCACGCGGCGCCCATGAAGTTCGCGACCGACTCGACCGCGTTGGCGGCGATGGCGAGCACGTTGACCACGGCAAAGGCGACGAACATCCGGCGAACCTCCTCGCCCGGCGGACCCTCCGCCGGACCTCCCCAAGTCTCTTGCCGATCCCCGCGCGCGTCCAATACCAGTATCGATAACCTGACGTTATGGATGTCGACACGCGGCTGCTCCGCTCCTTCCGGGCCGTCGCCGAGGAAGGCAGCCTCACCCGCGCCGCCCAGCGGCTCTACCTCTCGCAGCCGGCGCTCACCAAGCAGATCCGGCAGCTGGAGGAACGGCTCGGCGCCCGCCTCTTCCAGCGCTCCAAGCACGGCATGGCCCCCACCGCCGCCGGCGAGGCCCTCGCCGCCGCCCTCCCGTCCGTCCTCGACGCCTGGGACGCGGCCCGCCGCGCCGTCCGCGGCGCCGAGGCCGAGGCCTCCCGGGTGCTCCGCGTCGGCTTCCTCGCCAGCGCCGCCAACGAGAAGACCCAGCCGATCATCGCCCGGTTCCGCGAGTGCCGCCCCGACTGGCGGATCGAACTGCGCCAGGCGAGCTGGGGCGACCCGGCCGCCGGTCTCGTCTCCGGCGAGGTCGACGCCGCCTTCATGCGGCTGCCGTTCCCGCGCCAGGACGAGTTCGCGTCCCTGGCCCTGCTCACCGAGCCGCGCTGCGTCGCGATGGCCGCGGGCCATCCCCTGGCGCGCCGGGAGTCGCTGCGGTTCGAGGAGCTTCTGGACGAGCCGTTCATCGCCGCGCCCGGCGCCGCGGGCGCCTTCCGCGACCACTGGGTCGCGGCCGACGCCCGCGGCGGCCGCCCCGTGAAGGTCGGCGCGGTCGCCGAGCACCCCGACGACTGGCTCACCGCCATCGCCAACGGCGACGGCATCGCCCTCGCCCCCGCGAGCGCCGCCCGCTACTACGCCCGCCCCGACATCGCCTACCGCGAGGTCGAGGGCGTCGCCCCGAGCACGGTCGCCCTGGTGTGGCCCAAGGCGGTGCCGCCGTCCGGGCCGCTGTCGGACCTCATCGCCGCCGCGGCGGCGCTGGCCGACTGAACCCCGGCCCGCCGCTCGCGGGCCGGGGTCCGGGCTACTTCACGTACTTCGCGGGCTTGGTCGCGAGCGTCATGATCCACTCCAGCGGGCCCCGCTTGAGGAACCGCCGCCAGAGGAGCGCGAACACCATCGCGACGACCACGAACACCGCCCACATGCGCCAGCCCGTCTCGTAGCCGACGCCGTTCGCCGGGTGGTCGACGAGGTACCAGACGCCCGCGATGTGCGCGACGTAGACCGTGAGCGACATCGAGCCGACCGCGACGAGCGGGGCGAGGACGCGCCGCGACCACACGCTCGCGCGGCCGCAGTACCCGAGGAGCGCCACGAGGCCGACGATGACCGAGATCGCGACGCCGATGTTCCCGGCGAGCTCGAACGGGGTGCCCGAGTGCGGGGACGCGCCGACCAGGGCCGTCCAGTCGAACCCGGTGGCGGACGGGTCGTCGGGCAGCTTGTCGTAGATCCAGGCGTGCTCGGCGTCCCACTCCTTCCACTGCTCGGCCGTCCAGTTCGCGGAGTCGGTGCCTTCGAGGGCCTTCGTCCACGCCTGGTCGAACGCGGTGTAGTCGGGCTCGGCGGGCGCGGGGAGGAACTTCCCGGCGAGCCAGGCGCCGCCGTAGCCGAGCAGGGCTAGCGAGGGGCCGACGACCGCGAGGCGGACCCGGACGGCCTTGCGCGCGAAGTCGAGGCGCCCCAGGGCCATGCCCGCGAAGAGGTACGCCATCCACGACACGGCCGGGTACGTCCCGTTGAACAGCAGCGAGAGCAGGCCGTCCCCGCCCCACCCGACCAGCGGGTCGCCCGCGTCGAACCGCTCCATCCAGGCGGTGTCCACCGTCCACAGCCACTGGACGAGGACCGGCCCGCCGAGGCCGACGACGGCCGCGAGGATCGCGAGGGTGCGGGCCCGCAGCTTCACGAACGGGAGCGCGAGCAGGAAGTACAGGCCGTAGTACGCGAGGATCACCACGATCGAGGTGCCCGTCGCGGTCAGCCACGTGCCCAGGGCCAGCAGCAGGACCGCGCGGATCGCGATCTTGACGACGGCCTGCCGCAGCGGCCGGCCGGACTTGGGCCGCGAGCCGCCTGCGATGAGCACGAGCGAGAGCCCGGCGAGGGTCGCGAACAGCGCGGAGGACCGGCCGTGCGGGAGGTCCATGAGGAAGGACTTCCAGGTGCCGGTCTCGTCGGCCCACGGGCCGACGTGCGAGTAGTACATGCCGAACACGGCGACGGCGCGGGCGGCGTCGAGGCCGACGATGCGGCCGATCGAGTCGGGCTTCGAGGGCGGCGGCTCGGCGAGCGCCGGGTCCCTCGGCTGCAAGGCGACGGTGTCAGTCATGGATCCAAGGTGCGGCGGGACCGAGCCGGTTCCCATCCGGCGATGCGCGGGTCGCCTCCCGCCGCCGAGGTGCAACCGTCCCGCCGCCCGGCCTTTCCGCCCCCGCCGATCGGCGGGTCTTCACCGCCCCGGACCGGTTCGACCTGCGAGAACGCCCACACCCGGGCGCGTGCCGGGCGGCGGAGGGTGGCGGCGGCGTGCTACGAATCGACCAGCGCCATTGAGAGGAGGCCGCATGATCCGGGTCCTGGTCGTCGACGACGAAGCCCTCATCCGCACCGGGTTCCAGCACATCCTGAACGCGGCCGGGGACATCGAGGTGGTCGCCGCGGTCTCGGGCCGCCAGGCCCTCGCCGAGGTCGGGCGGCTCCACCCCGACGTCGTCCTCCTCGACATCCGCATGCCCGACGTCGACGGGCTCACCATCCTGGAGCGCATCCGGGCCCTGCCGAGCCCGCCCGTGGTCGCCATGCTCACCACGTTCGACACCGACGAGTACGTGGCCGCGGCCCTGCGCATGGGCGCGGCCGGGTTCCTCCTCAAGGACACCGACCCCGAGCACCTCGCGCTCCAGGTGCGCACCCTCGCCGCCGACGGCGTCGTGCTCTCCCCGAAGGTCACCTCCACGGTCGTCGACGGCTACCTGGCCGGGCGCACCCGCTCGACCGAGGCCGTCGACCGGCTGAGCGCCCGCGAACGGGAGATCCTGGTGCTCCTCGCCGACGGCCTCTCCAACGGCGACATCGCGGCCCGCCTCTACCTCGGCGTCGGCACCGTCAAGGACCACGTGAGCGCCATCCTCACCAAGCTCAGGGTCACCGGCCGGGTCCAGGCCGCGCTCGTCGCAGAGCGGGCCGGGCTCCTGCGGGGCGAGCGGTGACCGGCCGCTGGCGGCCGTGGATGACGGACGCGGCGCTCGTCGTCGTCGCGGCCGCCGACCTCTGGTTCACGTTCTGGTATCCCGAGCTGACGTGGGAGACCGCGCTGACCGCGCTCGGCGTGCTCGCGCTGGCGGCCCGCCGCCGCTTCCCGCTCGCGGTGTTCGCGCTGACGCTGCCGACCGCGTACTTCATCGGCGAGTCCGCGGCCCCGCTCATCGCCCTGTACACGCTCGCGGTCGCCTCGCACCGCCGCTGGCTCCTCGCGGTGTGCTCGCTGGTCCTGGCCGCGTGCACGATCTGGCCGATCGGCTCGGGGCCCGAGGCGCTGTTCGCGGACTCGTGGTGGCTCGCGAGCATCGCGTACGCGCTCGCGCCGAGCGCGGCCGCGGCGTTCCTCGGCCAGTTCGTGCAGGTGCGCCGCGAGCTGTCGGCGCGGCTCGCCGAGATCACCGAGGCGCGCGAGCACGAGCAGCTCATGGCGACCCAGAAGGTCCTCGCCGAGGAGCGCGCCCAGCTCGCGCGCGAGATGCACGACGTCGTCTCGCACCAGGTCAGCCTCATCGCGGTCCGCGCCGGCGCGCTCCAGGTGAGCACCGCCGACCCGGAGGCGAAGGAGGCCGCCGGCACCATCCGCAGGCTTTCCGTCCGCACCCTGGACGAGCTGCGCCACATGGTGAACGTGCTCCGCGCGGGCGGCGGAGGCCCCACCGACCTCGCGCCGCAGCCGACCCTCGCGCAGCTCGGCGACCTCGTCGGCGCCAGCGGCATCGAGGCCGAGCTCCACGTCGCCGACCTCCCGGACCTCGACCCGCCGAAGGAGCGGGCGATCTACCGCACCGTCCAGGAGTCGCTGACGAACGTCCGCAAGCACGCCCCGGGCGCCCGCGCCGACGTCGTCCTGGCCCGCACCGGCGACGGCATCACCGTCGCCGTCACCAACACCGCCCCGACCCGCGCCGCGGTCCCCCTCCCCAGCTCCCGCCACGGCCTCCTCGGCCTCCACCAGCGCGCCGCCCTCCTCGGCGGCACCCTCACCTGGGACCCCACCCCGGACGGCGGCTGGCGGACGGTCCTCACCCTGCCCGTCTGAGGCGGCGCGCGCGGGGACCCCGGCGGGCGGCCGCGCGCCCTATCGTGAATCCATGAAGGACTACGAGAACGAGGTCCGGCTCGCGGTCAAGCGCGCCGGGAGCACCGCGTCCTGGATGAGCGTGTTCGCCTTCGTGACGCTGGTCGGCGGCGTGCTGGTCGGCCTGCTGGGCGGCGGGATCGCGCTGGTCGTCGTCGCGGTGGCGGCGGCCGCGCTGATCCACGGCGTCGGCACGGCCGTCGACCTGCTCGGCAGGCAGCTCATGGAGACGTGGCGGCAGGGCAGGCGGGCGGCCGCGAACGAGGAGACGTGATGCGGCGCAGACGGTTCAGCGCAGGCCGCGATCGCGGGCGTAGATCGCCGCCTGGGTGCGGTCGCGCAGTCCCAGGCGGGCGAGGATGCGCGAGACGTGGTTCTTCACCGTGCCCTCGCTGAGGTACAGGCGCGCGGCGATCTCGCGGTTCGTGGCCCCGGCGCCGAGGAGGCGAAGCACGTCGACCTCCCTGTCCGACAGGCGGTCCGGCAGCTGCGGCTCGGCCCGCGCGGGGGCGAGCGCCGCCGTGAGGCTCGCCGCGGCGGCCGGGTCGAACTGGACCACGCCGGTGCACGCGGTGCGGATCGCGTCGGCGAGGTCCTGCGACGGCCGGTCCTTGAGCAGGTACCCGCGGGCTCCCGCCCGCATCGCCTCCACGATGCTGTCCTGGTCGTCGAACGTGGTGAGCATGACGACCAGGCACTCCGGCCGCCGCTCCCGCAGCGCCCGCGTCGCCGCGATCCCGTCCCCGCCGGGCATCCGCACGTCCATGAGCACCAGGTCCGCGCCCGTCTCCACCGCCGCCTCGACCGCCTCGCGGCCGTCGGCCGCGGTCCCCACCACCGCGATGCCCTCCTGGAGGTCCAGCAGCGCCGCGATCGACTCGCGCACCAGCCGCTGGTCGTCCGCCACGACCACCCGGATCGACTGCGCCCCTTCGTCTTCCACCGCCGCCCTCATCCCGCCGCGCTCGGCACGACCGCCGTCAGCCGCGTCCCCGCCCCCGGGGCGCTCTCGACCGCGAGCGTCCCGCCCGCCAGCTCCAGCCGCTCCCGCATCCCCGCCAGGCCCGCGCCCTCCCGGCCCGCCGCGAAGCCGCGCCCGTCGTCGGCGACCACGAGCCGCCCCCGGTCCGCCTCCAGCCGCAACCGCACCTCGACCCGCTCGGCCCCGGCGTGCCTGCGCGCGTTCGTGACCCCCTCCTGCGCGGCCCGGAACAGCGCCACCAGCGCGTCCCGCGTGAACGGCCCCTCGTCGCCCCCGGCCTCGACCACCACGAGCGGCGACCGGCCCGAGCGCAGCGCCAGCTCCTCCAGCGAGGCCGCCAGCCGGAACGGCTCGGCGTCGGCGCGCAGCGTCCGCACCGACGCCCGGACCTCCTCCAGCGCCCGCTGCGCCGAGTGCCGCGCGTCCGCGACCGCCGCGTCCGCCACGGCCGCATCGCGGTCCCGGTACGCCGCCGCCTTCTCCAGCAGCACGCTGATCGCCGTCAGGTGGTGCCCGAGCCCGTCGTGGATGTCGCGGGCCAGCCGCCCGCGCTCGGCGGCCGCCGACAGGTCCGCGACCTGGTCGGCGTAGGCCCGCAGCCGCGCGTGCGAGGACTCCACCCGGGCGCGCTGGCGCTGCTCCTCGACCGCGACCGACGCCATCGCGACCGCGAGGACCAGGCCGATCGCGAACATGAGCACGTCGGCCACCGCCTCGGTCCGCCCGTGCCAGGCCGGGTCGGCGAGCTGGAACCCGATCACGATGCCGCCCAAGCACAACGCCCCGGCCGCGACGCTCGCAGCCGGCCCGAGTACGAAGTACGCGCCGAACGGCAGCAGCAGGAACAGCACCCGCGACAGCCCCGACCCGTCCGCGGCGGCCACCACCAGGAACAGGCCCAGGCGCACCGCCAGCAGCAGCGTCCCCGGCAGCGGCGGCGTCCCGGCCGGCCAGCGGCGGCGCTCGCCCCAGTCGAGCGCGGCCAGCGCGGCGAGGCCCGCCGCGAACGGCAGGGCGCGCGTGTCGCCCAGGCCCCGGAGGCCCGCGTAGGCGCCCGCGACGGCGACCGCCGCGTACAGGGCCGGCGAGACCCACGGGACCGGGGCCGCCGGGAGCCCGTCGGGGCGCCGCGGCCGGGAGGGGAGGGGCATGACCGCAGGATATGCAGCCCAACGGGTCCGGTCAACCTGCCGGAGGTCATGTGCCGGCCGGCACGGGTCCCGGCGCCGCGCGGCGGCCGACTCCGGCCCCGCGGCACTGCCGCCGCGGCCGCGCCGTCCCTAGCGTCGGAGGCATGAACGCACCGCTTCGCATCGGCGCCGCCACCGGCGCCGCCTCCGGCGTCCTCATCGCCGCCGCCTCCGCCGTCGAGATCGTCACGGGGGAGGTCCCGGCGACGGGCCTCGCCCTCGGGATCGCCCCCGCGCTCGGCCTGCCCCTCGTCGTCGCCCTCCACCTCGGCCACCGCGGCGCCGCCCGCGGCCTCGGCTCGATCGCCTACGCGCTCAACCTGGTCGGACTCGGCCTGTTCGGCGGCGCGGGCTTCGCCCTGAACCTGGTCCTCATCCACCTCGACCCCGCCGTCACCGCGGGCCTCCCGGCGGCGGCCACGGCCGCGCTCCTCGGCAGCGCCCTCGTCTTCAGCGCCGGGACCGTCCTCTTCGGCGTCGCGATGCTCCGCGCCGGCGTCTATCCGCGCGTCCCGGTCGCCTTGTACGCCTTCGCGTTCCCGCTCATCGCGCTGCTCGCGCCCCTGCCCGACGACCTGTTCGTCAGCGCCGTGCACATCGCCGGCGGCGCGGCGCTCGTCTGGCTCGCCCGCGCCGTGCACGCGCAGGCCCGCGCCGAGCACCGGATCGGGGCACCGGTCTGATCCCGGCCGGATCGGGGCCCGCGTCAGTTCCGGCGGGAGACGGTTTCGCTAGTATGTGCGGAACCGCCGCTCTCCAAAGAGGGACGGTACTGCTCCCGCACCCGTTGCCGCGTCGCCGTTCACCGGCCCGCCGCACGCGCGGTGCGCGAAGGTCATGATCCTGTTAGGAAGGCGACGCAGTGGCGAAGAAGACCGTGGTCACGTTGTTCGACGACATCGACGGGAGCGAGGGGGCCTCGACGGTCGAGTTCGGCATCGACGGCTACCTGTACAGCATCGACCTCTCCGACGCGCACGCCGAGGAGCTGCGCGACCGCCTCACGGCCTACCGCGAGTTCGGCACCGAACTGGGCCGCTACCACGCGAGCAAGGTCCTCCCCGTGAAGGCCCGCGGCACCACCTCCCGCGACGACCGCGACCGCAACCGCGACATCCGCCGTTGGGCCGAGGAGAACAACCTCCCCGTGAAGGCCCGCGGCAAGCTCCCCGACGGCGTGGTCGCCCGCTACAACGAGGCCCACTCCTAAACGCGCGAGCGCGGTCCGGGCACCCGGACCGCGCTCGAACGCACTACTTCGCGAGGACGTCCCGCAGGGCCGCCGCGAACTCGTCCGGCTTGCCCGTCTGCCCGTACTCGCCGCCGAGGAACGCGCCGTGGTCCCCGGGCATCACGAGCGGCTCGACGCCGATCCGCTCGGCCACCGCGCGCCCGCCCCGGGCGGCGAACGTGTCGCCGGACTCGGCGCCCACCGCGACCACGATCCGCGTCGACGCGGCCCGCAGCGCCTGGTAGTCGTGCTCGTACGCCCCGCAGGTGCGCATGTTCTGGCCCAGCAGCGGGTCGTCCCGCGTGCCGTCGTCCTCGGCCGGCAGGCCGAACGCGGCCGGGTCGGGCGCGGGCCGCTCCAGGTACTCGGCGGTGAACGGCCCCTCGTGCGTGACGAGCGCGAGGAACCTCGCCATCCCCGCGCCGAACCCGGACTTCAGGTACGTGTCCCGGATGTCGCGGCTCGCCGCCAGCGCGAACTCGCTGTCCGGCAGCGCGCTCGCGGCCGGCGGCTCGTGCGCGACGAGGGTCCCGACGAGCTCCGGGTGAGCGGCGACGAGCGCTAGCGCGTTCACGGCCCCGCCGCTGCTCGCGAACACGTCCACGGGCGCGCCGCCGGCCGCCTCGATGACGCGGCGCAGGTCGTCGGCGTGCTCCTCCGGCGTCGACTCCTCGGCGCCGTCGGTGCGGCGGCTGCGCTCGGACCCGCGCGGGTCGTAGGTGACCACGCGCCGGTCGGGGAAGTGCGACGCGAGCGTGACGAAGCCGGCGGCGGCCATCGGCGAGCCGATCAGCAGCAGTGTCGGCCCGTCGCCCTCGCGGACGTCGTAGTGCAGTTCGGCGCCCGGCGCGTCCAGCGTGTGCGTCTCGGGTTCGGTCATGATGTCTCCTCACTCCAACGGGTTCCTGGGGATAGGACGAGCCTGGGGCATCCGATTCATCGGCGCGCCGATATCGCCGAACCGCGGCGGCGGGCCCCGGGCCGCGGGGCAGAATCGGGGGCAGGAGGCGAACGATGAACATCAACGTGGACCGATCCAGCGTCGCCATGGGCGACGACGTGTACCCGCACGCCGAGACCGTCGACCTGCCGGAGTCGAGCACGATCGCCGAGGCGGTCGCGTACCTGCGGCAGCGCCGGTTCCTGGCGCAGATCGCGGGCGGGCGCGCGACCTGGGTGCTGGAGGTGAACGGCAGCCCGGTCGCGGTGATCGCGCAGCAGTGGGCCGAGCCGAAGTTCATCACCGACCCGAACGACCGGCTCGGCTCCTTCGGCGCCGACGTGTCGCTCATGTTCAAGTACCGGGCCCAGATCGACCCGGACGACCTCTACGACACCCTCTCGCAGTAGCCGTCCGGGCCGCGCGGGTCGCCGCGGCTCGGCCCCGGTCGGCCGCGGCGACCCGTTCCGTCTGCCCCGCAAGCGGACTCAGCTCGTGAGCACGACCAGCCGCTGCGTGGCGCGCGTCATCGCCACGTACCGGTCCACGGCCCCCTCGATCCCGTCCCCGAAGTCCTCGGGGTCGACGAGGACCACGAGGTCGAACTCGAGGCCCTTCGACAGCTCGGGCGTGAGCGAGCGGACGCGCGGGCGGGCCGCGAACCCCGGGTCCCCGATGACGCACGCCGTCCCCTCGGGGTGCGACGCCAGCCAGTCCTCCAGCAGCCCTTCGAGATCGGCCCTGGACCCGCGCCCCACCGGGACGCCGCCGCGGCGCACCGACGTCGGCACGTTCGCGTCCGGCAGCGCCGCCCTGACGACCCGCTCGGCCTCGGCCATGACCTCCTCGGGCGTCCGGTAGTTGATGGTCAGCGAGCGGATGTCGACGCGCCCCATGCCGACCCGCTCCAGCCGCTCGGTCCACGACTCGGTGAAGCCGCGCCGGGCCTGGGCCCGGTCGCCGACGATCGTGAAGCTGCGCGAGGGGCACCGCTGGAGCAGCATCTGCCACTCGGCGTCGGTGAGCTCCTGGGCCTCGTCGACCACGATGTGCGCGAACGGCCCCGCGAGGGGGTCCGGGTCGGCCTCCTCCAGGTCCTCGTAGTGCACGAGCGCGTCCTGGAGGTCGGCGCCGTGGAGGATGACCATCTCCTCGACGTTCCCGTCGCCGGCTTCGAGGATGTCCTCCACGACCTTGTCGATGACCTCCCGCTCGGCGGCGATCTCGGCCTCCCGGCGCCGGGCCCGCCGCGACGCCTCCGCGTCGCCGAGGCGCCGGCGGGCCGCGTCGAGCAGCGGCAGGTCGGACGCGGTCCACGCGAACGGGTCCGGCCGCTGGAGCCGCGCGACCTCGGCGTTCCCGAGGTGCGGGGCGCACCAGGCGAGGAACTCGGGGGAGGCCCAGAACGCGGCGACGAGGTCGGCCGGCTCGATGAGCGGCCACGCCTTGTCGAACGCGGTCCGGAACTCGCGGTCGCGGGCGAGGTCGCGGCGCAGCGGCTCCTCGGCGGCGTCCTCGGGGAGCTTCGCGAGGACGATCGCCACCAGTTCCCGCCACACCAGGTCGCGGGCCTCGTTGTGCGCGACGGCGGGTCCGGCCGCGCCGAACGCGTCGGCCCAGTCCGCGGCGCTCAGATACGCCTCGCCCCAAGGGGTGTCGAGGCGCATGCCGCGCTGGGGCGGCAGCTCGTAGCGGCGCGCGGCCGCCTCGACCGCCCGCACCAGCTCGGCGGACGCCTTGAGCCGGGCGACCTCCGGGTCGGCCTCGGCGGGCAGGTCGGCGCCGCCGGGGACGAGGTCGCGGAGCGTGCAGGTCTGCACGCCCTCCTCGCCGAGGCTCGGCAGCACGTCGGAGACGTACGCGAGGTACGGCTCGCTCGGGCCGACCACGAGGATGTCGCCGCGGTGGTGGCCCAGGCGCGGATCGGAGTACAGCAGGTACGCGGCGCGGTGGAGCGCGACGACGGTCTTGCCGGTGCCCGGCCCGCCGTCGACCACGAGCGCGCCGCTCGCAGGCGCCCGGATGACCGCGTCCTGGTCGGCCTGGATGGTGCCGAGGACGTCCCGCATCCGCTCCGACCGCTCGGTGCCCAGGCTCGCGATGAACGCCGACTGGTCGTCCAGCGCCGCGGCGTGGCCGGCGAAGCCGTCCGCGTCGAACACCTCGTCCCAGTAGTCGGTGATCCGCCCGCCCGTCCACCGGTAGCGGCGGCGGCTCTCCAGGCCCATCGGCTCCCCGTGCGTCGCACCGAAGAACGGCTCGGCCGCCGGGGACCGCCAGTCGACCAGCAGCCGCCGGCCCGCGCCGTCGGTGAGCCCGATCCGACCGATGTAGACGGTGGTGCCGTCCCGGCCGACGGCCTTCCCCAGGCACAGGTCGAGCCCGTACCGGCGCAGGGTCGCGATGCGGCCGGTGAGCCGGTGGATGTCGCGGTCCCGGTCGGCGGCGTCCTGGCCCTCGAACCGGCCGGTGCCGCCGGGAGCCCGCCGCAGGGCCGCCAGTTGCGCGGACAGGTCGGCGACCGACCGCTCCAGGGTCGCGGCGATGTCAGCGAAGTGCCGCTCGTCGGCGGCGATGAGCGCCGGGTCCGCCTTGGCGGACAGGCGTTCCGGCAGGTCGAACGCGCTCGCGCGGGGTGCGCTCACCGGCGGTCCCCCTCGCTGAGGAGCCGCGCGGCCCGGGCCGCGCCGTCGGTGACGATGCCCGCGCCGACCTCGGCCGCGCACGCCTGCGTCGCGGGTGCGAGCGCGGTCTCCAGGGCCGCGGCCATCGCGTCGAACGTCGGGACCGGGCCGTCGTGCCCGGCGCCGATGCCGAGCGCGGCGACCCGCCCGGCCCAGTACGGCTGGTCGGCGATCTGGGGGACCACGACCTGCGGCACCCCCGCGGCCGCGGCCTTGTGGGTGGTGCCCGCGCCGCCGTGGTGCACGACGGCCGCCATGCGCGGGAACAGCTTCCGGTGGTTGCTCTCGCCCACCGCGAAGCAGTCGGGGCCGCTGACGCCGAGCTCGGCCCAGCCGCGGGAGACGACGATCCGGCGCCCGTGCGCGCGCACGGCCGCGGCCGCCGCGGCGGCGGCGTCCTTCCCGGACTGGAACGGCATGGAGCCGAAGCCGATGTACACCGGCGGCTCGCCGGCGTCGAGGAACGCCTCCAGGTCGTCCGGGAGCGGCCGCTCGTCCGGCACGAACCACGCGCCGGTCTGGACGACCGGTGACGCGGCGTCCTCGGGCCAGGGCCCGAGCAGCGGGTCGGTGGCGAGCAGCGGCCCGTCCCCGAGGAGGTAGCCGCGCACGTCCTCGACCTCGCCGAGCCCCACCTCGGCGCGGTGCGCGTTCAGGGCCGGGCCGTACAGGAACCGCAGGTTCTCGGCGTCGACCTCCCACAGGGCCCGGTTGTCGCTCTCGCCCTCCGGGAACGGCTTCCCCGGCCGCGGGAGCGGGCGGTGCAGCGGCGAGGGCAGCGCGCCCGGCACGTACGCGGCGAAGCGGTACGGCACGCCGAGCCGCTCGGCCGCGAGCGCGGCCCCGGCCGGCGGCAGGCCCGCCCCGACGACGGCGTCGCAGCCCGCGCCCGCGCGGAGCACCGTCTCGTACTGGACGTCGACGAGCCCGGAGGCGATCCGGGGCGCGTCCGCGAGCGACGGCGGCCGGTCGCCGCTGATCTTGGGCCGCACGGGTTCCCCGAGCGGCACGAGTTCGACGCCGAGGCCGCCGAGGCGGCGCGCGAACTCCTCGTCCGGCGGCGCGCACACCACCGCCTCGTCGCCCTGCGCGCGCAGTTCCGCGGCGAGCCCCGCGATCGGCTCGACGTCTCCGCGCGATCCGAAGGTCGTCATCAACACTCGCATGTCCAGCTCCCGTCTCAGCGGATCTCATGCTCAGACCCGTCATTGTGCCGCAGGTCAGAGGGGTCGTCGGCACCCCGATGCGGCCGGTTTCGCGACCGGTGCGGTATAAACTGAAGTGGGAGGGAGCGAGAGGCCCCTTCCCTTCGTCGTTTCCGGGCGAATCACAACGCACCGGGCGAATCCACCCTCCGAATCGCACATTCGCATCGCGTTGATTCGGCCTCCACTTTGGGTACAGCACTTGCAGGCCGGGATCTTGCCGCCAGTGCGGCGACGGGCGGTGCCCCGGCCCTCCGCCCGCCGCTGGGAGGCCGACATGGCTGTCTTCCAAGCCCTCTTCTACCTCATCGCGATCGTGCTGCTCGTCATCGCCGCACTCCCGCTCGGCACGCGCCGCACCCGCGGCCTCGGTCTCGGCCTGCTGGCCGCGGCCTTCGCGCTCACGGCGTTCAGCGCCCCCGTGTTCGACGCCGCGTTCTAGCCCGCCCCCGCCGGCCGGACCGCACCGGCCCGGCCGGCCCTAGTCCTCGCTGCGCACCCGGCCGGACTCGTACGCCCACATCGCGGCCTCGACCCGGTTGCGCAGCCCCAGTTTCGCGAGGATGCCCGCGATGTGGGTCTTGACGGTGCCGAGCGACAGGAACAGCCGCTCGCCGATCTCGATGTTCGTCAGGCCGATCGCGAGGAGGGCGAGCACGTCCTCCTCGCGGCCGGTCAGCGGCGTCGCGGGCTCCCGCACCCGCTTGACCGGCCGCGAGAACTCGCCGAGGAGCCGGGCCGTGACCTGCGGCGAGATGAGCGCGTCGCCGTTCGCGGCGGCCCGCACGGCCTCGCCGATGAGCTGCGGGCCGGCCTCCTTCAGCAGGAAGCCCTTCGCGCCCGCGCGGAGCGCGCCGTGCACGTACTCGTCCAGGTCGAACGTGGTGATGACGACGACCGCGACCGGGTCGGCCACGGTGGGGCCCGCGAGCATCGAGGTCGCCTCGATGCCGTTCAGGCCCGGCATGCGGATGTCGAGGAGCGCCACGTCCGGCCGCTCCCGCCGCGCCAGCCGCACCGCCGCGACCCCGTCGGCGGCCTCGCCGACGACCTCGACGTCGGGGAGCGACTCGAGCAGTAGCCGCAGCCCTGTGCGCACCGGCTCCTGGTCGTCCGCCACGATCACCCGGATCACGCCTTGCCCCCCAACGGGATCGACGCGCGCAGCGTCCAGCCGCCGACCGGGTCCGGCCCGGCGTCCACCTCGCCGCCGAGGAGCGCCGCGCGCTCGGCCATGCCCTGGAGGCCGTGGCCGTCGCCCGATGCCGGGCGCGGCGGCGCCCCGTCGTCCCGTACGCGCACCCGCGCCTCCCGTTCGTCCACAGTGACCTCCACGTCGATCCTGGTGGCGCCGCGCGCGTGCCGGCGCGCGTTCGTGACGCCCTCCTGCGCGATCCGGAACAGCGTCGAGGCGACGATGCCCGGCAGGTCCGCCGGCGCCGCGACGGACACGGCCACCGGCGGCGGCCCGGGCTCGGCCAGGCGGGCCAGCTCCTCCAGGCCCGCGGTCGGCCGGTAGTCGGCGGGCGCGCGGAGCGTCCGCACCAGCGACCGCATGTCGGCCAGCACCGCCTGCGCCTCGGTCTCGATGACGCGCAGCGACTCCGCGACCCGCGCCTTGTCGCCCGGGTCGGCCCCGGCGACCTGCGCGCGGATCACGATCGCCGACACGTGGTGCGCGACGGTGTCGTGCAGGTCCCGCGCGAGGGCCTCGCGCTCGCGGGCCCGCACCTGGTCGAGGCGCCGCTCCCGCGACTCGACCCGCTCGCGCCGCAGCGCCCCCAGCAGGCACGCGCCGCCGAGGAACGCGACCCCGGCCGCGGTCTCGGCGAGCGGGTCGGAACTCAGGGAGCTCGTGAACAGCAGGTCGACCGCGAGCGCCGCGGCGCCGATGATGCGGTCGCTCCCTGAGCCCCAGCGGAACAGCGCGTACGGGATGCTCAGGAGCACGAACGTCGCGAAGAGCGCGTTCGGTTCGACGACGGCGATCCGGTGCGCGAGCGCGAGCCCGGTCGTCGCGGCGGCCATGCCCGCGACCGCGACGAGCGGGCGCGTGCGCCGCCACAGCAGGACCGGCAGGACCGCGAGGGTCACCGCGGCCGTTGCCGCGGGCCAGGGGAGGTCGGGCCGCAGCGCGGCCTCGAGCACGCCCACCGCGGCCGCGAGGCCCACCGGGACGGCGTCCCGCGGCCGCGGACCGTCCGCCCCGGCCGCGGGCGGTCGCGCCCACGCGGCGGCGATCCGGCGCTCGGCGGTCCTCATGACGTTCACGCCGTGATCGTCGCAGGCCGCCGCGCCGCCGCGCGCCGCCGGGCGATGATCCACTCGGCGAACAGGGCGTTGATGATCCACCCGGCGTCCATCTGGATGAGGCGGAACATCGCGTCCGGCTCGCCGAAGAGGAGGAGCGCGGGCCCCGAGGTGAGCACCTGCGTCCCGGCGCCCATCGCGAGTGCGTAGGCCCGGATCATCCACGCGCCGTGGGCGAGGTGGTCGCGGCGCGCGACCGCGGCGACCCCGAGGGCCAGGAACGCGATCATGAGGCCGCCGACGATGAAGCGCGAGACCGCGACCGCGCCGTCGTCGGTGGCGGGCACGTCGTACACGGCGGTCATCCAGATCCCGGTGGCGCCCACGGCGAACCCGGCGGGCACCAGGAGGTAGCGCCCGGCGAACCGGTGCCACGCGTTGTGCCTGCGGCGCAGGCCCGGCAGGAACTGGAAGGCGCCGACGGTCGCGTACACGAGCGCGCCGGCGATGTGCAGGACCACCGGCAGCGGCATCCGCATGAACCGCGCGTTCGCGGCCGTCTCGGCTGCGCCGGAGGCGATCTCGCCGACGCGGAAGGCCCCGGCGATCGACGGGACGAGGGCGAGGAGGAAGAGCCCGGCCGCGATCGTCCATTCACGACGGCGACGGGTCTGAGGAGCGTCCATACCGCAATCCTCGGCGCGGCGGCCCCGTCGCCGCTTCAGCCATGTGGCCGGTTCCGGGGCGGCGTGAGCCGAGTGCCGGGGCGCTTCCCGGGCGGCGCGAGCCGGTCGACGCGGGTGCCACCTTGTGGCCGGTTCCCGGGCGGCACATCCGGAATACCTCCACTCCGTGGAGAGCAGCGTGTGCCCGGTCTTGCGGAGGCGTAACACCTCCACGTCCGTGGAGAGCAGTGGTTCGACATCCTCGGCGACGTCGACGCGACCGAAACACCTCCACGCCTGTGTAGAGCAGCGCTTGCAGGCCGAGACGAGCTCGAAGCCGGCCGATGCGGGTGCCGGGGCGCTTCCCGGCGGTGTGAAGGGCGTGACCTTGAGCGGCCGGTTCTCCCCGATCGCAGGAGCTGGGCGACCGGGCCGCCCCACGCCGAGGATGCTCTTGTTAGGCATACCTAATTTCCTGTAGGCTCAGCTAACTTCATCCTCGATCAAAGGAGCCGCCATGCGTCCGACCCCGGCCGAAGTGGCCCGCACGCTGGTGCGGGGCCGGCTGCCTGGCGCGCTGCGCTTCGAGGACGGGCTCGCCGTCACCGGCGTCCAGCACGCCGCGGACCGCCTCGGACGCCCGCTGCTCCTGGTCCCGGCCGGCGAGGAGCTCGCGACCCGTCTCCGGGGCCGCGAGACCCCGCGCGTCGCCCTCGCGGTCGACGACGTGCCGCCTCGCTTCGGCGCGCCGAGCCTCGGCCGCGTCCGGGTCGTCGGCGACCTCCACCCGGTGCCCGAGGCCGAGATCAGCGACGCCGTCCTCGAATACGCCGAGTCGGTGGCCGATCCCGACCTGTTCGACGTCGGCGACGGGATCGCCCTGCACCGCCTCGTCCCCGCCCGTGTCACCCTGAACCGCGGCGGCGTGATCGACTCGATCGACCTCGACGCGTACGCCGCGGCCGAACCCGACCCGCTCCAGGAGTGCGAGGAGGACCTCCTCGCCGACCTCGCCCACCACCACCTGCCGCAGCTGGCCGACTACCTCTCCCGCCTCCTCGGCGAGGCCGCCGCCTTCGCCGACGGGCCGCCGCAGGCGATGCGCCTCGACCGCTACGGCCTCGTCGTCGACCTCGGCGAGCACTCCGCCGCGCACGGCCGCAGCCGCTGGGTCCGCCTCGAGTTCGCGCGCGCCGTCACCGGGCAGCACGACCTCGCGCACCTGATGCACCCGATCCTGTGCGCCCGCCGCTGCGGCGGGCGGGAGTAGCGCCGGTTGCGGCGGCGGGGCATGATGCACCCGACCGATCCGCACCGAGCAACGGAGTCGACATGGGCGCCGAGAAGGCCAAGCAGCAGCATCCCCTCCTCGCCGC
The DNA here is from genome assembly GCF_003933745.1 of Glycomyces terrestris. Taxonomy (GTDB): domain Bacteria; phylum Actinomycetota; class Actinomycetes; order Mycobacteriales; family Micromonosporaceae; genus Glycomyces; species Glycomyces terrestris. Next base: position 436,835 of record NZ_RSEB01000002.1, read on the forward strand.
GGTCCTTCTCGCCATCGTCGTGCTCATATTCCTGGCGTTCCCGATCGCCTTGTACGCCAACGTCATGGCCATGGTCGACGGCTACCGCGCCGCCCACGGCCAGGCCGGGACGCCCGGCACCGCCACGGTCCTCAGCGAGTACGACGGCCGCGGCGAGCAGGTCTGCACCGGCGTCTTCACCCCTGACGACGGCGGCCCCGCCGTCGAGACCCGCATCGAGGCCGCCGGCCGCTGCGAGGTCGGCCAGGAGGTCGAGGCCCACCTCATGCCCGGCCGCCCCTCGATCTTCATCGGCTACGACATCCCGCGCGCCTGGGCCGCCGGCTCAGCCGACTGGGCCCAGTACCTCCCCCTGGTGATCCTCTTCGGCCTCCTCACCCTCCCGCTCGTCCTCCTCGTCGCCATGATCGTGACGAAGCTGGTGAAGCTCCTCCTCCACGGCCGCGCCGCACCCCAGCTCTGACCGCCTCCCACCCCAGGTCAACCCCCGCATCCCGACCCCCGCCGCCCCGAATACCGGGCAGCGGTATGGGGCGGTGGTGCTGTACCCTTGCTGAGGCCGCGTTGCGGCCGGTTCGGGACGTGGCGCAGCTTGGTAGCGCACTCGCTTTGGGAGTGAGGGGTCGCAGGTTCGAATCCTGTCGTCCCGACAACGTATTGATAACTGTGAATATGTTTCATGTTTGGGCAGTCGGTAATCGGCTGCCCAAACTTGCTGTTCAGGGGCTGGTAATCGGGTCGGTAACCGGCCTTCGGCGTCAGGCGTCGTGCAGTAGCCGACTACCCGATGTTCTTACCTTGTAGCCATGCACCGTGGCCTGGTTCGCGGAGCCTCGTAGACCTGGCATGGGTGCGCTCGACGGGTGGTGGGCTGCGCCGGCCCCTCGAGTCCGAGGTGGTGTGGCTGGAGTCCTCGGTCCTGACACATGCCGTGCGCGATCGCCCACCCGAACGGACGAGGCCCTTCGGCGGCCGTCAGCGCTGTCGGAGGCTGGGACTACAGTTCGCAAGCCCATCACTCTGCTCGACTCGGTTGGAAGTTCCATCCATGCCTCTCACCACTCCCGCGCGACCGTAGGACGTTGCCGCGCTCTGGCCCGAGCTCGTACCTCTGGCGCGCACGGCGGTGCGCCTGCATCCGCGCATCGGTGACCCGGCTGCCGACCGGTCTTCGATCGGCGGCCCGCTGTGGTGGCCGGTCGAGGAGCCTTGGCCGGTCTGCGACCGTGCGCACTCCTGGTACGACGTTGCGACCGTCGACGAGGCCGCCCGGTACCGGCAGACTATGAAGACGGCCTGGGCGAGGACGAACGTGACCAGGAACGACCGGTTCACGCCCGAGGAGCGCGCGTTCTTGGACGGACTGCACGCTCCGGGCCGCAACCCGTTCCTTTCGGCGACGAAGCCGACCTGCTCCAGGTCCTGTGGTGCCCTTCGACCATGAACCCGGTCAGTCCTGGCTGGATGTCAGGTTGTTCTGGCGCAACAGCGGCGCCTTCACCGGCACCGCCACCCAGCCGCCGGAAACCACAGTGGCCGGATGCAAGGACTACGTTCCCGGCCGTGCACCGTCACCCCCGAGCAGGTCACCGACTACCCCGACTACGACCTGCTCCCCACCGACCTCCGTGCACAAGGAATGGGAACGCGACGAGAACTCCGGTGCCTACCGCGACAACGCGGTCGTCCCCGGCCGGAAGAGCGGCGGCTGGAGCGCGCCCTGGGGCCTGTTCGAAGCATTCGATGTCCGGTGCGGGTGCGGCGCGCCCGCCCAGCCGCTGCTGGACATCGCCATGACCGAATGGGATCGCGAGACGGTGACACATTGGATGCCCGTCGAGGAGCGTCATCTCGTTGGCGCGGCGGTCCAGGCCCTCGCCGATCCCGATCTCACCATCGGCTGCGGCTACGACCTCCAGATCTTCCACTGCACCACCGACCCCGCACACCCACCCGTCACCATCATGATCTGAAATTCCCTGGCCCTCCCCCGGGGCAGTCCCCAGAGAGAGAACGTGCGAGAGCGGCTCGCTGGGTTGGACCGTCTGTCGCGCTCCGGCCACCGCGCTTCAAGGGGAATCCGGGAGATCTGTCGGATAGGCGGCAGTTGGTGGTTCTGTCACGGTTGACAGTGGACTCGGGTTCGTCTAATGTTCACGTTCGCCGCGTTACCCCACCCAGCGCGGTTCCCTCATAACTGAAAGTGGTACAGGTGACGATGTGGCTAACCTAGTCACCTGCAACCAATGGCGCATGAATAGTCCCGCGATGTACAACGAGGCTGAACGGACGGCAAAAAACCGAGTTAATGCAGGAGAACATGTTATATATATTTCGGTGCCGTACTACAATAATTCTGATGGAAGTCTGGGCGGCATCAGGGTAATTGCAATTGGAAACCAGGGTTACTTCAGCGATATCTGCTTCGACAACGACATAGATATGGAAGCGGGAGTACCTGGATCTTGGTGCGGCGTTTAGAATTGAGGAGTCCTTGGAATGTCGATAGCTTATCTGGACCGATTCGAAAATCTGGTCGGTAGATCAGATCTGTCGCATGCCGTACGGAATTGGATGGCGGTCGAGGATCAACTCGAGATTGAATTTCCCAGAGATTATAAGGAATGGTCGTCAAATTACAACACTATCGTGATTTGCCATGAGCTGACCGTATTCAATTATTTCGATGAGGTGAGTAGGCTTGCCGCGGATCTCCTCCAAATAACTTCTAGGTATGAAGGTTCTAGAGATGGATTTACGTTCCAACGAGATCAGGTATACGACGCGGGAGGAATCAATACCGGGTCGAAAGAGCCTTTGCCGCTTTATCCTAATCCTGGTGGATTGTTGTTGTGGGCTGAAAATAGTTCATGCTCGTATTTTTGGGATACATCTAATTCAAATCCAGATAAATGGAATGTGGTGGTTACTGATAATGAGGAATACTGGCAAGAATTTGACATGGGATTCATGAAGTTTCTGGTGAAATTCATTCTTCATGAACTGCCATTCCCAGAAGGTCTCAGTCGCCAATGGCCCTGGATTCCAGCGTATCAGGAATGTATAGGAACTGAGTCTAATCGGCTTCAATTCACGACTCCGGTCCGCTGGCGTGAGTACTTTGAAGAAAGCTACCGACAAGATCAAATGAATCTTGGTGGCCTTGAATGGGTCGAGCGGTTTCGATAGGGCTTTCGGTTGGTTGTAGCCATGAAGCTCATGCAAGAGCTCCTTCTGAGTGATGGCGGTACATCTGGAGTTTGATTACGGTCTGTAGTGTCCGGTCGGCCTTGGGAAGTATCCGATGGCGAGTACCTTCCACGAGGGCGGATGTGCAATGCCCTGCTCAACCACCCAGCAGCGTCGGTTCACCTGCCGATTGAACAGCCGTTCGGCGACGGTGAGCTCGCGGCACTCCGGCTTCCGGTACGGCGTCAGCGGCACCACACCGAGATCGCCGATCAGGCTCGGGCCTTCCCCGTAAAGGTGAATCTCGTAGGCCTTCGCGAGCCCGGATTCTTTGAAGGCCTTCGCATCGTGGACCGATCCGACCACGATCCCCGCCGTCGTCCACGCGCCCGCGTAGATCGGTGACGACCTGCACGTTCAAGTCCGGGTGCAGGTGCTTGCCGGAAACAAAGCCTGCCGGTGAGCCGAGGTCGCGGGTGGGGATGAGGAACCCGTCAACCACCAGTTCGGAGCGGATTGCCTGCTCACGGAGGCCAAGGGCGAGGCAATCCAAGCAGGTCGAGACCACCGGCTCGAGCGATTCGATTTAGCGTGAGACCGTCGCCTGCGAGATCCGCGACTGCGCACCGACCGCGGTTTGGATGGAGTTGTGCCGCAGGTAAATCAGGCAGGCCACGACGGCGGCTAACAGTTCCAGAGACTTGCGGCGTCCGGTGTCGGGCTGCCATGACCCGATCCGAGTCTCGACCTCACGCTCCAGCACCAGCAGTTGCTCCAGCTCAAGGCCGGTTCTATGCTCGAATCGCGGCAGCGGTCGCCGTCGTGGAGCTGAAACCGGGTCGGGACCGGTCCGTGATAAGTGAGGATGTTCGCCTGGATGAAGACGAACTCCGAGAGATCGAGCATTGCAGTGAGCCTGTTTCAGTTTGACCGGTGTTCGCAGTCGTTGAGGACTTGGACGAGCTTTGCGATCTGTGTGGCCCGGTTCGGGTCGCTGCTGACTTGGTTGAGGATCGACCAGGCTTCGAGCTGGGCGAACATGCGCTCTCCGGGTCCGCGGAGTCGGGCGTGAACGCGGTTGAAGTCCTTCTGTCACTCGGGCTTGCCTTTCCCTTTAAATGCCGTGATCACCAGGTCGTGGTCGAGTACGTCATAGCCTTTGTCTCCCCGGGCCTGGGCGCAGCTGTAAATCTCCGCGAACCTGTTCGGTGCTTCCTGCCTAAGTTCTGCCCCCCTGTTGAGTTGCCCGCGTTGGGATTGTGCTGAAATCCCTGGTCAGTGGCTCACTGCGGCTGACCTGCGGCTCGCCTGCTAAGCGGGTGCTGGTCTGTCGCGTGTTATTTGTTTGGGCGCTTGATGCGGGTGGGTGGTCGTGGGCCGTGGTCGTCTTCTGGGGGTAGTTCGGTTTGTGCTGCGGTGACGAGGAGGTCGGCGAGTGCGCGGGTGTTGAGTTGCGCTCGCCGTTCCCCGATGACGAGGATGCGTTGTTCGTTGGAGGTCATCGAGTGAGCCTTCCATTCCGGGCCTCTCGCGCGAAGGAGGCTGGGGCCGTGCTGGCCTGGGTTCAGTCGAACGGAGCACCCGGTTCGGTGCTGCGGGCCTCCCGGAGGAGGCGTTTGATGGTGCTGGTGTCGACGCCGTAGGTGCGGGCGAGTTTGGCCTGGGTGGCGCCTGTGGTGGCGTATATGTGGGCGATGGCGTCGCGTTGGTCGGGCGTAAGGCGGTTGGCTGTGGCTTGGGATCGGTTTGACGATCCGTGGACGAGGCGTTTCACACTGCGGACGCTGATGCGGTATTTCGCGGCGAGTGTTTTCTGGGTGGCGCCGGCGTTGAAGGCGGCGATCAGGTCGGCTTGATCGGCGGGGGAGAGGCGGGCACCGAGTGCGCGTGGGGGTGCTGGTGGGTAGGCGACCGGGGGCTGGTCCTCGGGGGAGTCAGGGGTCGAAGGGCCGGTTTGGGGGCCGCGGGTGGGCAACGGGCCGGACAGGCGTTCCGGAAGGCCGTCCAGCTGCGGGTTCAGGTTCGAATAAGCGAGAGTTAGGCCGACACAGAACCAGTGGTCAGGAGGGCTTTCCAAAACGCAGGAAGCCCAACTGACCGACGCATGCTGGTCACGCGCTGGTCTGATGAACCGGGATCCGCTGGCACGCTGGCCGTCGAAAGCCCCTCCGCGAGAAACCTCGATCACATTTCGCATGCCGTTTCCATGATCGCCTGAGCTGCATCGGTTCTCGCAAGGCAGCGGCTGATCGATCCTGGTGCGATCCGTTGTCCGGGAAGGCGGACGGCGGACCGGCATCACCGTCGTCGTCCACGCTGACACCGGTCGTCCGTCGGATGGATTCGGCGATCAGCGCCATGAACCGCCCGCCCAGGCCGCGGGCCCACAGGTGACCCGCAAGACAGGACCGGGTCCGGGCAACCCGGCGCGGGCCCGCCCGCCTATGTACGGTGCCGTGCCCTCGCCGCATCCACCACCGCGGGCGGGGCGCGGCCCCCAGACCCGTCATGTGAAAGAGGCCCTGTGAAGAGCAAGGAGCAGCAAGAGGCCGAGTTCCGGTCGTTCGCGCTGGCCCAGCGCGACGCCCTGCGGCGGCAGGCGTACCTGCTGTCCGGGGACTGGTTCGAGGCCGACGACATCGTGCAGAAGGCGCTCACGAAGGCGTTCGCGGTGTGGCGGCGCATCGATCCGGTCGGCGCGCCCGCGTACGTGCGCCGGATCGTCGTGAACATGTACCTCTCGCACCGGCGCCTGGCGTGGGTCCGGCGCGAGCGCGCCAGCGACGACGTGTCGCCGTCGCGGTCCGAGCACCCGCAGGAAGGCGTCGATCTGCGGCTCGAGGTCGTGGCGGCGCTCGACCGGCTGCCGCCGCGCCAGCGCGCCACGCTGGTCCTGCGCTACTGGGAGGACCTGTCCGTGGAGGACACCGCCGAGATCATGGGCTGCTCCGCCGGAACCGTGAAGAGCCAGTGCGCCAAGGGATTGGGCAAGATGCGCGAGATCCTCGCCGACGCCGCCGCACCGGTCCGGGCATAGCTGAAGGAAGAAGGACATGGAACCGCAAGACGACACCGGGGCGCTGCTGCGGCAGGCCCGCCCGGACGCGACGCCGCGCGAGGCGCCGCTCGACCTCGACTCGATCCTGCGCGGCGGCTACCGCGCCCGCCGCCGCCACCGCGCCCTCATCGGCGGAGCCGCGACCGCGGGCGTGGCGGCCGTCGCCGCCGTCCTGGCGTTCTCGGTCGGCGTGTTCGGCCTGGGCGACGCGCCCGAGCGGCGCCAGGAGTTCCCGCCGGGCGACCCGCTCGGCTTCGACCCGGCGCAGGCCGGCTACCCGGGGCCGGCGCCGGACGTGTGGGACGAGCGCCAGCCCGCCCTCGACGAGGCGCTCAGGTCCGCCTTCGGCGACCTCGCGGTCGACGGGGGCTTCCTCGACGCGGACGCGCTCGACTACGAGCGGCCCGCCGACGAGGAGGTCCAGGACCGCATGGACGAGGGCATGGGCTACTACGCGGCCCTGGCCGAACTCGGCTACCGGGACCTGCCGCTCCAGTTCGGCCCGTGGAGCTCCGAGGCCACTGAGGCGCAAGTCCACCTCCTCGGCTACGTCGCCGGCGCCGGGGACGGCGCGCCGGCGGTCTTCGAGATCAACGCGCTCGCCCCCGGCGGCTGGACCGCCGAGCCCGGCCCGACCGGCACGGAGGCGTTCCCGCGGCACCTGATCTCCGACGAGCCGTCCTGGACCGGCGAGGCGCCCGAGTTCTCGACCGAGGAGCTCGACGACGGCCGCACGCTCATGGTCGCCGACCACGGCTGCGCCCTGGACGCGGCGGTCGTCTACCCGAACGGCTCGGCCCTGCGGTCCTCATGGGACCTCGGCTGCCCCGACGGCGCCGCACGGGAGCTGAGCGTCGCGGACCTGACCGAGGCGATGCTCGCGATGCCGCAGATCGAGTACGACACGAGCGCGCTCGCCCCGGTCGGCGACGTGCTCGACGTGCCGGACGGCTGGCCGTGGGACGAGGGCTGGGAGGCGGAGGCGGCCGGCGATGCGGCGGCGACGTTTGACGCGGCCACGAACGCGCTCGGCGAACACCACCCGGGGATCGAGCTGCTCTCGTCCGGGCCCTCGCAGCGCGGCGACGAAGGCGGCCAGGTCGTGCACGCGTTCAGCGGGACCTACCGGCTGCCGTACGAGGACGAGGAGGACATCCCGGTGACGGCGGCGGTCACGTACTTCCTGCCGGGCGGGTGGCTGCCGGGGCTGGCGCCGGAAGGGTCCGGCGGGGCGCCGTACCTGGTGGCCTGCGGGCACTCCGACAAGGACGACACCTGCGAGGAGATGGAGGTCGCCGGGCGCACGGTCGTGACCCGGACCTTCGGCGTGGGCGACTCGCACTCGTACGGGGTCTTGCTGTACGACCCGGCGGGCTGGGCGGTGGAACTGACCTCCGCCTACGCGGGGCACGTCGAAGGGGCGACCTTCGACGACCTCGTCGAGACGGTGCTCTCGCTGCCCGCGCCGGTCTACGACCCGGCCGCATACGCACAGGACTGACGCCGGCCGGCCCGGGGCCGCGGCCCCGGGCCGGCCCCTGTTCACGGTGCGCCCCAGCGGATGAGGCGGGCGGAGGTGATCGCCGGGATGGGGCGGCCGTGCCGGCTCCGCGTCGGGGGCAACCCGGTTCCGCTTCACGCACCTATGAACGTGGACAGGCAGATCGATGCGAATTTGGAGTGTTCATGCGAGTACGACTGATAGGCGCCGCGGCGGTCCTCGCCGGGGCGGCACTGGTGTCCGTCCCGGCCGCGACCGCGGCCGGGGCCGAGGAACCCGAGGCGATCGTGGAACCGGCGGCCGAAGTAGCACTGCCGACCGGCGAATCCGTCGGGATTGCGGCCGACGGGACCCTGGACCTCCCTGCGGGCGAGGCGTTCAGCGTCGGGAGGAACGCCTCGGGCGAACGAATCGTGGTCCCCGTCGACGCGATCGACGAGGTGGCCTCCGGCGAACTCGAGGCCGCCGACTTCAACGTGGACGCGCCCGGCGACGGCTTCGAGTCCGAGACCGAGACCGACGCCGAGCCGAACGTGACCGTGACCGGCGAGTGGCTCGACGGGTCCACGCCCGCCGCGTTCGAGGTGTCGTGGAGGCGGGTCGGCACCGACCTGGGCGGCGGACCCGAGTACACGGCGGACGGGACGGCCGAGCTGTCGCTGGAGCCGGGCCGGTACCACCTGGTCACGATGATGTACCAGGACGCCGAGGACGCTGAGTCCGATGTGGTCTCGGCGGTCCAGGAGATCCGGGTGGGCGAGAACCCGGTCGAGATCCTGGTCGACGGCTCAAAGGCGAAGCCGCTCGGCTTCGACCTCGACCGCGAGGCGCAGACCGAGAGCGTCATGATCGACGTCTTCAGCTACGGGCCCGACCACGAGGAGGGCGGCGGCGCCTGGCTCGGCCTGTGGGCCCAGCCCGGCGGCGACATGTACGCCGTCCCGACCGGCCGCCTCTCCAGCGCCGACGACGTCGGCTATGTGCTGCGCGAGGGCCTGTCGAGCCCCGAAGGCACCACGGACCCCTACAGCTACAACCTGTTCCGGCACGGGACAGGCGGCTTCCGCGGCGACCTGACCCCGCCGGTGCGCGACCGCAACCTGGCCCGGATCGACATGGACTACCAGGCGCTCGGCGCCGAGGGCGTCTTCAACCGGCAGGAGCTGTCCGAGCACCCGGACTATCCCGCGGGCATGTACATCACCACCGGCGAGGTGGCGCTGCCGTCCTCGCGCACCGAGTTCTTCACGGCCGACCCGGAGGTGGAGTGGGAGCACCGCGCGTACTTCCCGTACGACGGCGGTCCGGGCTCGGCCTGGGACCTGGTGCACCACCGCTCAGGCGTCCTCGACGCCGGCTCGGTGCAGGACATGGCGTGGAACAACGCGCCGCTGTCGGTGGGGATCGACAACATCGGCCAGGACTGGCCCCCGGCGACGTTCGTGCGCTGGGACGAGTTGGGCGTCTTGTACTTCGGGCCGTGGATGTTCTCCTCCTCCGCAGGCGGCGAGGGCATCCACAGCGAGTACCTGCCCGGGAAGATCTCCCTGGTGCAAGACGGCCAGGTGATCGCGCAGAACTCCGAGATCGGGCTCGGCCTCGACCCGGGCCGGGTCGAGGCGGGGGAGCTGACCATCACCGCGTCGGCCGACCGGAACGCGCCGTGGACGCCGCTGGGCACGCACTCCGAGGCCGCCTGGACGTTCGACTACGACCCGGCGGGCAACCCGGTCCTGCCGGTGTCGGTGGTCGAATTCGCGGCCTCGGGCATCGTGAACGGCGCCGCCGAGGGCGGCACCGTCCAGGACGTCGTCCTCGAGTTCGCCCAGCAGCCCGGCGCCGACGAGCAGGAGTGCGCCGCAATGACCTTCGAGGTCTCCTTCGACGACGGCGCGACCTGGACCCCCGTCCCCCTCGACCGCGACGGCAACACCGCGACCGCCTCGCTGGCGCTCCCTGACGACGCCGCCTTCGCGTCGGTCCGGTTCACCGCCGCCGACGAGGACGGGAACACCGTCTCCCACGAGACGATCCGCTCCTACGCGATCGCCTAGGAGGCGACCGGGCCCGCCCGCGAGGGCGGGCCCGGTTGAAAGGAAACCGGAGCGTCTAGTCCGCTCCGCGGACGCCCCGGTGAGCTCGGGAACTGGATGTCGACCTGACCGACGCCGAGCCCTTCGGCCGGGCACGGCTCGAACTGGCGGTTGACACCGGCATTCTGCGGCCCTAGCGTGCCCGCATGGAGTACTCCTTCGACACGCGCGCCGAGGCCGACCAGTACGTGGCCGAACACCACCCCGGCGCCGAGACCATGGAAGTGCTGACCGACGCCCTGAGCCACCTGGTCCTGCTCGACCGCGACCAGGAGATCGTCGCCCGCGTCTACGACTGGAGCGACGACAAGGAAGCACCCGTGGTCAACATCGTCACCACCCCGGCCGGCGAGTTCATCCGCGATTACGACCTGGTCGATCAACTGAGCGTGCTGCTGGAGGAAGCCGAGCCCGATCGCATTCGCGCCGTGCTCACCGAGCTGACCGTCATCGTCAGGGCCGGGTTGCCGCCGGTGTGGAAGACCGACTCCGTGAAGGGCTTGCTCGCGACGATCGAAACCCTCAAGGCCGAACTGGAGTCCGCTCTCGCCCTCGCCAGCGCCTTGGGCGACCATGTCGCCCGCGCGCTGTGGACCGAGCAGGCGGCAGCAGGCGCCACCCTCGCCGAGGTGGCCGGGCGCCTCTACCTCGATCCGGAGAAGCTCGCCTCGATGATCATGTCGGACCGGCGTCGCACGCTCGACTTGTAAGAGGAGCTGAGGAATCAGATCGGCTCGCTGCCCGAGGGATGACCACCGAGCGTCGAAGCGGCCGGTCTCGCGGGGCTGGCTTGATTCTTTAGCTTGCGTGCTGGTGAGGCGTTGCCTGCGTTGCGCGAGGGCCTTGTCGCGCTTGGTTTTCTTACCGGGGTCCCCGACCTTGGCCCCGACATCTCAGTCGGCCCGTTCCAGTTCTCACACGCGAACTCGTGGAAGGAGCCCCGGTCTTCCCGCCCGACCGGGCCCACATGGCCATGGAGCCCTCCACCCTCATGCGCCCGCTGATCCTCGACCGGGTCGAATCCGAGCGGAACAACTATTGAGCAGTGGGTGACCGCGCACAGGGTTGCTGAGCACAGGCTTGCCGGGCACAGCCGTTCTATACTCCAAACGGTTCAAGCTATGACCAATCCCGAAACAAAGGTGACAATGACATGAAGAAGATCTTCTTCGCAATGGCGACCATCGCGGCCGCCGTCGTCTTCTCCCTCTCCTCGACCGCCGCTGCCTCGGCCGAGACACTGCAAGCGGCACCCGCGCCGGCCGGCGTCTCGGCCGCATCGGCCGATGTCGACGCCCAGCAGAGCTGCCGGGCCCGGTTCGCGGACAACGTCAGCCACCGGGCCAGCGCGAGCTCGGGTTCCACGAGCCTCGGCGTCATCCCGGCCAACACCTGGGTGCCGGCCTCGTGCACCGTCGACACCGGCGACGACTACACGGCCTGCGGCCAGACCACCTTCTACTGGCTCCGCGTCTACTGGAACGGCAGCTGGGGCTACTCCGTCTACAGCTGCCTCAGCAACTGGGAGTAGGCCTGTCACCGTCTGACCGACCACAGCAACCCGAATAGGCCCGAGCGCTCACGCGCTCGGGCCTATCCGCTGCCTTACCCTGGCGCTCCCCTTGCCCCCTGCCCCACGAACGCACAAGGAACTCTTCTCAACCTAGCCGGAAGTACAGCCCTGAAGCGGCCGACCGGAGGGGCGCGATGAGGCTGACGTCGTGGAGGGCGCAGCAGACTTCGGCGGACGTCCCAGGGCGGGTGTCGCCTCCGGCGGCGACGCGGTTGATCAGTAGACCGGCTCGTACTCCATCCGCTCGCGCGAGGGCACGAGAAGCATGAAGGAACGGTAGAGCCGATCGCTCGCGTCTGGGTAGCGCATTCTGGCAGCGGCGTTTTCGTCCTCGGCGATGTCCATGCGCTCGAAGACCCCGGCGAGACCCAGATGATCCATGAACGCGGCGGCGAACTCGGCCAGCCCTCTTGACAGGGCACCTCCTTCAAGTCGGGGGCCAAGGGCCAACCCAGGGACCTGCGGGAGGCGCGCGATGACCCGCCGTCCTTCCCCGACAGAGCTCCCGGCCCACCCGCTCCCGAAGGTCATGACCGCCACCGAGATGTCCCGCCACTGGCTCGACCGCGAGGTCACCCCGCTCTCCCCGATCCTCGACATGACCGTCAAGTACGCGGCCATTGGTGGAACCTCGACGGCACCAACGCCTGGGTCCGCGCCACCGACCCCAGCGCCATCGCCCTCTACGAAGCCACCCAGAAACGGGCGACCGAGGCGCTCGCCCTAATTCTGCGGAAACTACGCCCGAAGCCGCATAGGGGGAGGTGCAAGGTGCACCGTCTCATCGAAGTATTTCTTGACCGCGAGCTAGCTCCGATAGTCCAAGATGGAGTTGATGCCTCGGCGACGCTTCGGCATGGCTGCCAACATGATGGCGGCTCCAACACGGACGGAAATCCTGTGTGTGGAGAGCGGAACGACGCCATCGACGCGGACCTAAGCCACACGGAACACCTCCACGTCCGAGGAGATCAGACGCCGCCATCGGCGGGCGCGAACTCCTTCTCCGGAACACCTCCATGTCCGTGGAGATCAGCCCATCTACCGCGAGATACCCGGCAAGTGCCACGGAACACCTCCATGTCCGTGGAGATCAGCACCGCCCATGCGGGGAGGACCGGGAGCACGACGGAACACCTCCACATCCGTGGAGATCAGGGGGGTGGTGCGGCCGGGCCGGGTCGGCCCCTCGGAACACCTCCACGTCCGTGGAGATCAGGCCTCGGCCTCGGCGAGGAGTTCCTCGGTGTCCGGAACACCTCCACGGACGTGGAGGTGTTCCGACCTGCGCGAAGTGCGGGCGCACCGGCACCCGCTGCTCTCCACGGACGTGGAGGTGTTCCGGTCGTCGAGCTGGATGCGCTTCGGGCCTTGATCTGCTCTCCACGGACGTGGAGGTGTTCCGTCGACGGTGCCGGTCTGGTTGAGGGAGATACCCTGCTCTCCACGGACATGGAGGTGTTCCGGACGACCCGGACGCCGAGTACAACAAGACGACCTGCTCTCCACGGACGTGGAGGTGTTCCGGTTCAGGACTCCGCTTACTTGACGGTGAGGTTCGGCAGCCAGTGTTGCTTGACGTAGTCGCGGAAGCTGATGCGGCCTCGAACGAGGTGGGTGCCCGCGGCCCTCGCGAATCCCCGCCTTGGTGGCGCGCCACTAGGTGACCGCTTCCTTCTGGGTTCTGTAGGTGCCGTCGGACCGGCAATTTCCATCCGCATCGCGGTACATGGCGAGGCACCGACGACGGCCATCCTTGGTGAATCTCCTCTCGCAATAACCCACGGGTCGGGCTCTCCTTGCTGGTCTCGCGCTGGTCAGGCGCGACCGGGATTCAAGTACCCGCAGGTACGAGCCGGTATGGTTCCGAGTCGTATTTCCGCAGGTCGGAGGCTAACTGACCGTGAGTTTTCCCTGTTCACATAGGGCTCTCGCAAGTTAGGGGTCGCAGGTTCGAATCCTGTCGCCCCGCTAACAAACCGCAGGTCAATGGCGGTGCCCCTCAATCAAGCTGGGTGGCGCAACTGGTCTCCGTTGCTCATTCGTTGGTCCAGATCGACCAGGATCCCCCTGGAACGTTGGTCATGAGTTGCGTCGTCGGGGGCGACCTCGATCGCCTCCTTGGTGTGCGCCTCCGAGGGGTCGATCTCGTAGGCGTAGGCGTCGACGGCGAGGCCCGTGTGTCGTTTGTTCTGCCTGTGTGGACTGAGAGTGCGTGGAACCCGGCCGTATCCTAGGTGTTCCCCTCTCGCGGAAGGCGAACACACCAACATGAAGAGCTCAGCTTTGGCCGCGACTGGGCTGTGTGCGCGACCCTGCTCACGGCGTGCAGTGGCTCGGACGGGTCATTCGAAGACAGCACCACCGCGATGCGGGTGGAAGACGGTGTACGACTGGAGTTTCGGGTGGGCGTCCAGGAGGAGGGCAGCTCGAACGACGAATGCACCGGTCGCGATGGTACCCATGGTGGTGTCGGCCTTGCGACGCAAGCGGGGCCAGATCAGGCGACCACCGTTTGCGTTGAGCAGGACGGATTCTATTTCATCACCAGTCTTTCTGCCGCGTTTGTCACTGCCGAGCGGGTTGAATACATCGACTACGGCTATCAGCAGGGCATGCCTGTCGTGTATGTCGTCCTCAATAGCGAAGGCGCCGAGTCCTGGCAGGCCGAGGCGGAGTACGTGTACGTGCTTGTAGACGGCCGACCCGTGGGCCGGGCAGACCCAAACATCAGCGACGAAGGTGTCGTCCATGTAGGTGATGGCGGGATTGGAAGCTCGAGTACAGAAGGGTTGGAAGGCGTCGAAGCGCTTGCGACGATCATGGCGAGCGGGTTCCCTGACGCGACGTAAGCGGGTCCACGTCAGTCGCCATGTGGCTCCATCGGGCACGATTTCCCAGCCCTCGGGCCATATATGGGCGGTTTCCCTGAAAATCTGGCGGAGTACTGTTGCGCCCGCGAGTTGTATCTGCGGTGAGGTCGCGTCGTCGTGGAATCGGAGATCGCTGAAGTCAGCAGGCCCGTGGAACTGGACTTCGTCAAACTCGGCGCCCATTCCAAAACAGGTGGCGCTGAAATCGGCAAGGTCGTGGAATGCTGCTTTGCTGAATGTGGCGGGCTCGTCGAAGTGAGCTTGGACGAACCGGGCCAAGTGGTAGAAGCGTGCCTCGGTCCACTGCGCGTCACCCGGAAAGCGAGTCTGCTCGAACCAGGCGCTTCCTTCGAAGAGTGTGTCGGCAAAGTTGGTGGAGGTTCCAAACGTTGTTCGGCCAAACATGGCTTCGAGATGGAAGTGCGCGTTGGAAAAGGTTGCGAAGTCGCCGAACTCGGCTCCGTTGAACATGGCGTTGTGGTTGAAACTTGCCTGATCGAAAAAGGTTTCGGAGTTGAATCGCGCTCCGGAGAACCAGGCGAAATCATTAAAGTGGGCTTCGCTGAATTCGGCTCGGTCGTCGAATCGCGCGTCAGTGAACAGGGTGCTTCCGTTGAAATCTACCTGTTCGAAACGGGTACGGCCGTGGAAGCGTGTCTGAATGAATTCAGCCGTGCCGTCGAAATGCGCCTCATTGAACGAGCAATGGCGGTAGATGCGAGCACGCGAGATTTTCAGGGCGGGCAGTCGGCAATGGCTGAAATCGAGGTCGATGAGTGTGGCGCCGGCGAGGTTGACCTCTTTGAGATGCCAGTAGTCCGGTGACTCGTCCGGGGGCGCAGCATTGCGCATGTCGATCGGGCGCGGGTCCTTGAGGTGTTCGGTCAGCAACCGCTGCGCCGTCAAGCGCACCTCGAGTTCTTCGGCGGCCTCGATGTCGGCCGGTGTCTGGGGCTCAGGCAGGTCCGATTCGTCTGCTGCCGGCGGATCGGACCATGTGAGGATGTCGGTGGGCGGGGAGTAGCGGCGCCGGAGGTACGCGCACCAGACCTCGGCGATCTTCTCCCGCTGCCCGGGATGATCGCGTCCCAAGCGGTCGAGCCCGTACAGCCCGCCCAGCCGGACCGGGGCCTTGTCGTGACCGAGCTGCTCGACCGCCTGGATGTACTGCTCGGTGATCCGCCGCTGCTCGGCATCATGCCGGGCGTCGGCGGCGACCTGCACCGCGTGCTCATGCTCGAGTTCCTGCAACCACTGCCTGCGGGCGAACAGCGCGAGTGTGGCCAAGCCGCCGAGGCCGAACCCGATGGTGAAGACCGCCTGGATTCCGCTGATCCGGTCAGCGTCGTTGTCGAGCGACAACGGATCGATCAGCCGCCACGTGCCGGCCACGGCCGCGGCGATGACCAGCAAAACGCCGACGGCCACCCATCGCCACCAACGCGACCGCTTCTTGTTGAACCTCTCGATCATGCCCTCAGTGTGCAGCAGTGGCAGGGCGATTCAGGTCCCCGTCTCGTGCCCCCACCGCGAACCCGACCGCCCCGCCGGCCGCGTCCCGCTCGACCGCTAGGGGCGCGGGAGGCCGGCGAGTTCGGCGAGGCGGCGGTGGGAGTCGAAGAGGGCCTTGCGGTCGTAGGACGAAGTGCCGATGAGGAGTTCGTCCGCGCCGGTGGCCTCGACCAGGTCGGCCAGGCGCGGGGCCACCTGGTCGGCGGTGCCGTACATCGCGCCCGCCAGCGCCTGTTCGAGGTGCTTGGACTCGCGGCTGGTCTTCTCGATCGCCCTGATCTCGGCAGCGGGTCGCAGCGGCCGGAACTCGCCCTTGGTGCGGGACAGCGCGGTCGACCAGAATTCGGGCAGGAGCAGGTCCTCGGCCGCTTCGCGGGTCTCGGCGACGGCGATGCTCTGGGCCACGACGACGTACGGCTCGGACCGCCATGCGGAAGGCCGGAAGTCGCGCCGGTAGGCGTCGATCTTGGCGCGAGTCGCCTTGCGCCCCTTGGACGGGGCGATGACCAGGCCCACTCCGTGCCTGGCGGCGTATTCGCCTCCAGAGCCCACGGCGAGCACGAAGGGGTCGGGGCGCAGCCCTTCACCGGGCCGGGCGTGCACGCCGGGGTGAGCGTTCTGCTCGCCGGTGAAGTAGCCGAGGAGTTCGGTGAGGAGCTCGTCGAACTGGTCGGCCTCGTCCAGGTCGTGGCCGAGCGCGGCTCGGACAGCCGGGACGAAGCCGAGGGTGCGTCCGAGGCCCATGTCGATGCGGCCTTCGAAGAGCGACTCGAGGACGCCGAACTGCTCGGCGACCACCAGCGGGCGGTGGTTGGGCAGCATGACGCCGCCGGTGCCGACCCGGATCCGCGAGGTCGCGGCGGCGACGGCCGCCGCCAGGACGGTGGGCGCCGAACCGGCGATGCCGGGCACGCTATGGTGCTCGGCCACCCAGTAGCGGTGGAAGCCCAGTTCCTCGGCCTGCTTGGCATTGGCGACGACGTCGCGCAGGGTCTCGGCGGGCGTCTCGCCCTCGGCGATCACGGCGCGGTCGAGCAGTGAGAGCCGGAGGGGGTGCGGAGTCCTCATATGCCGCGCAACGCCCCCGCGGCCGCGAATGTTTCGCGATCCGCGCCGATCGTGCCCGGCCTCACCGGCCCGGTTCCAGGCCGCACAGTCGACTGCTCCCACGAGGTGGGCCGGGCACGCCGAGGTACCGGGCCCGATCGCTGCTTAGTGAGGCAAGCCGACATATAGGCCGTTCTGGCGTTGCGACACAGACGGTCTCCCAATCCGGTCACGATCCGGCCGGCGGACTGATGGTCCGCCGACCAATAGGCCTGTTCTCAGAGACGCTCGACGCTCGAGAAGATGTCGTCGAGGTCACTGCGATCGTCACGGTCGTCCAGGTATTCGAACCCGTACAGGACGCCGGCGCGGTCGTCTTCGATCGCAACGACGAGCAGGCGGATGTGGGCCTCACCGTGCGCTGGATCGTCAGCTGCCAGCTCCACTTCATACGCCTCGTGCCCGTTCAGGTCCGCCTTCTCCGAGCGCAGCATCGTGAATTCCGTTGTGGGGGAGAGGATGTGGCCGGGCAACTCGACAGCCAGCGACTCGGCCAGCGTCTTCAGTTCCTGATCGGGCTCGAGTTCGCGGCTGAAGCTGCCGACGAACGGTCCGAGCAGTCCCTTGTCGGCGGCAGCCGTGTACGGTGCCGCGCGGTCATAGTCGGGGAGCTCCTCCCAGTCCGGAGGGAGCTCGTACGCGAGCCCGGCGGCCGCGTCCTCGACGCGCTGGTTCGGAGTCGCCGTCCCCCAAGCCGCCACCAGGATCGCGGCCAGGACCGCAGCGACGGCGATCGCTCCGCCGATGACGATCACCCGCTGCCGCTTCGCGCGTGCTCGCACCGATGAGGTGCCGGAGGCGGCTTCGCCTTCATTTGAGGAGGTCACCGTCATCAATGTAGCAGCCGCATGAGCGAGCTCGACTTCGTTGGAAGGAGCCGCGCCCTTGGCACGTGAAGCGCTGTGCAACATGCAGATTCGCCCCGCGCAGAACGCGCGGAGCGCTCGAGGGAACTTCCTGGTCGACCTCGCTCGACCCGAGAACTGTTACCAGGTGGCCCGGAGGCCACCCGGTGTGAAACGTCCTAGCGCTTCTTCATCTTGCGTCCGTACTGGAGGCCGATGATGACCGCGGTCGCGCCGACGATCGTGGCGACGAGGGTGATGATTGCGCTGACCATTGAATTCTCCTCTGCTGAACATGCCCCAGGGCATACTGCTCCCTTGGCGGGAGCACCATGTCACCTGAATCAGGCCCTAGCAGATTGAATCGTCAGCTCCAAGAAGTTCGGTGATGACTGACAAGCCGAGTCATCCAACGGCACTTGGGGTCGATGCTACGCGGCCGCAACCAAGATCACAACTACCTGGGCGGAAGTGCTTGTGGCGGAACGTCTACCGGCGGCGCCCCTGCTGGCCGGCACCGCCCTGCGCGAGGCCTTGGCAGTAGACCAACGCGGACAACTGACGCCCTCGGGCGCCTCGAACCCGCGGCCGAAGCCGCCCGGACCGCTCGAAGCCCGCTCGAGGCCGACTCGGAGTCGGATTCCGAGCCCGCTTTGAGGTTCGTTTGACCGCGCGCCCAGGGACGGCGGGCACGATGCGCGGCATGGGGTCGTCCTCAGCTCGGCCCGCGCGCTCGAAGATCGTGAGCGTCCTCGCCGGCGCCGGGCGCCCACGAACGGATGTGAGGGAGGGCTTCGGTGGGCGTCTCACCTGAGCGCAAGGACCGGATCCTGGTCGTCGACGACGAGGAGAACATCCGCGCGCTGCTTTCGGCCACGCTGCGCCTGACCGGCTTCGAGGTCGACGTCGCGCGCGACGGCGCCGCGTGCCTGCACGCCGCCGACGAGTTCGAACCCGATCTGGTGATCCTCGACGTGATGCTGCCGGACATGGACGGCTTCGCGGTCGCGGAGCGGCTGCGGGCGGCGGGACGCCAGACGCCGGTGCTGTTCCTGACGGCCCGCCACTCGGTGCGCGACCGCATCACCGGGCTGACCGTCGGCGGCGACGACTACGTGACCAAGCCGTTCGACCTCGAAGAGGTGGTGCTGCGCGTGCAGGCGATCCTGCGCCGGATCACGGCCGTGGCACTGGCCGAGCCCGAGGTGCTGCGCTTCGCCGACCTCGAACTGGACGAGACCGTGCACGAGGTCCGCCGCGCGGGCAAGGCGGTCGACCTGTCGCCGACGGAGTTCAAACTCCTGCGCTATCTGATGGTCAACGCCGGCAAGGTCGTCAGCAAGGACCAGATCCTCGACCGCGTGTGGTCCTACGACTTCGGCGGCAACGGCCGCATCGTCGAGTCCTACATCTACTACCTGCGCAAGAAGATCGACCTGTTCGACCCGCCCCTGATCCACACCGTCCGCGGCTTCGGGTACGCGCTCCGGCTCCCCCGAGGCGACTTGTGAGACCCGCGGTGCGGCGCTGGCGGCACTGGACGGTCCGCACCCGCATGGCCGTCACCACCGTCACCTTGTGCGCCATGGCGCTCACGGTCGCCGTCCTCGCCGCGACCGCGCTGCTCGAAGGCGTCCTGACCGACCGGATCGACGACCAGCTCCACGGTGCCGCCGAGATCGCCGACGGGCACGGGATCGCCGATGTCCCGCCCGACGAGAGCCGCGACCGCGGGCCGTACAGTTCGGCCCCCGGCATGCCCGACGTGCCCCGTGTCTACGTCTACGACGCCGACGGCGAGTTCGTGCACGCCGCCGGCGACGGGGAGGAGGCCGACTTCGCCGCCCTGACCGGCTTGGGCGACCTGAGCGTTCACGCGGCCGAAGCGGTGCCTTACACGGTCGAGGACACCGACGGCAACAACTGGCGCATCCTGGTGCGGCGCAGTGACGACGGCGGATTCGTCGCTCTCGCCCTGTCGGCCGAGCACGTCGAGGCGGCCACCGAGAACCTGCTGCTCATCGGCGGCGGCGTCAGCCTGGGCGTGCTCGCGCTGCTCGCGGTGTGCGCGCTGTGGGTGGTCGGAATCGGCCTGCGCCCGCTCGACCGCATGGAGGCCACCGCCACCCAGATCGCCGGCGGCCGGCTCGAGGAGCGGGTCGCCGACGCCGATCCCCACACCGAGACCGGCCGGCTCGGCTTGGCGCTGAACACGATGCTCGCGCGCATCCAGGCCGCGCTCGACGACCGCGCCGCCTCAGAGGAGCGGCTGCGCCAGTTCCTCGCCGACGCCTCCCACGAGCTGCGCACGCCGCTGACTTCGATCACCGGCTTCGCCCAGCTCTACCAGCGCGGCGGCGCCCCGCCGGGACCGGTCCTGGACGAGGCCATCGGACGGATCGAAGCCGAGTCGCAGCGGATGCGGATGCTGCTGGAGGACCTGATGCTCCTGGCCGCCATCGACGAGCAGCGCCCCTCAAAGCGGGGCCCGGTCGACCTCCTGGGCATCTGCGCCGACGTCATCGGCGACGCCCACCTGCGCGAACGCGACCGGTTCATCTCCTTGGAGCCGCTGCACGGCGGTTCAGAGGACCTCCTCGAAGCGGTCGCCATCGTCGGCGACGAGCCGCGCCTGCGCCAGGTGGTCACCAACCTGGTGACCAACGCGCTGCGCCACACCCCTGCCGACGCCCGGATCGCGGTGCGCCTCGGCCGCGGCTCCAGCACCGGGCCGCCGTGCCTGGCGCAGGTCGGGGCGGTGCCGACGCTGCCGTGCGCGGTGGTCGAGGTCGCCGACACCGGCCCGGGCATCGGGGCCGAGCACGCCGAGGCGGTCTTCGAGCGCCTCGTCCGCCTCGATCCCGGCCGGGCCCGCACCGCGGCCGCCGACGAGGGCGGTTCGGGCCTGGGCCTGTCGATCGTGGCCGCCATCGTCACCAGCCACGGCGGCTGCGTGCGCCTGTCCGCCACGCCCGGTGGCGGCGCGACGTTCCGGGTCCTGCTGCCCGAGAAGTGAATCCATCGCCGAGCCGCCGGTGAGGCGGCTCCTTCTGCACGATTCTTCGCTTCTGCGTGTTTCTCTGAGGCAACTTTGAGTTCACCCTGAGTTCATCAGTATGTTCACTGGGTTGACTCGTCAGCGTTCCCGAGCACGCAAGGAGCGTCGATGAGCCGACTCAGCGGAGGAGATGCAGCGCACCTGCGCCGCACCGCCAGTGCGCTGCACTCGTTCAACCGATTCGAGATCAAGTACCTGCTGCCGTACGACCAGGTCCCGAGGCTCCGCGAGGAGCTGGCCGCCCGCATGGAGGCCGACCCGTTCACCGTGCGCGGGGGCTACCCCGTCACGAGCCTGTACTACGACTCGACGTCGCTGCGCTACTACTGGGAGAAGATCGAGGGCCTGCGCTTCCGCCGCAAGGTCCGCATCCGCGCGTACGGCGAACGGCACGAGCTGCGCGACGACACCCCGGTGTACATCGAGATCAAGCAGCGGGTCAACCGCGTCACGCAGAAGCGGCGCGTGAAGGCGCCCTACCTCCAGGCCCGGCGGCTGTGCGACGAGCGCGTGCTCATCGACCACACGCCCGAGCAGCGACCGTTCCTCGAGGAGGTCCTCGGCCTGGTCGAGGGACACCGGCTGCGTCCGACCGCGATCACCGCCTACAACCGCGAGGCCTACCTCGGCTCCGACGCCGACCTGGGCCTGCGCGTGACGATCGACCACCGGGTGCGGGGCCGCGACCGCGACTTCCATCTCGGCGCCGAGGTCGAGAACCGGCTCATCATCCCGCCGCACAAGGCGGTCGTGGAGGTCAAGGCCAACGAGCGGGTCCCGTACTGGGTCACCGACACGGCCGCGCGACTGGGCATGGCCATCGTGCGCGTCTCGAAGTACTGCCAGAGCATCGAGGCGTTCGGGCGGGCGCCGCGCTCGGTGTTCCACCTCCCGACCGAGGACGACTTCGCCGTCCACGCCGAGCCCGAGAGCGCCGCGCCCGCGGCCTCCGGCGTTCGTTGACCGCCTTCATAAACCGATCGGGCATTCGCCCTCGACCTGCGGAAAGCAGCGCTCTCAAATGGATTTCCTGACCGACTTCACCGACCTCTCCGGCGAGTTCAGCGTCGCCGACATCGCGATCTCGCTGAGCCTCTCGTTCGTACTCAGCTGCGTCATCTCGCTGGTGTACCGACGGACTCACCGCAACGTCTCCTACAGCCAGTCCTATGTGCAGACCCTGATCGTCATGGGCATGATCATCGCGATGATCATGCTGATCGTCGGCTCCAACGTCGCCCGCGCGTTCGCCCTGGTCGGCGCGCTGTCGATCATCCGGTTCCGCAACGCGCTCAAGGAGACCCGCGATGTCGGGTACATCTTCCTGGTCATGGGCGTGGGCATGGCCTGCGGCACCCGGTTCTACCTGCTGGCGGTCATCGCGACGGCCGTGATCTGCCTGGTGCTGCTCATCATGCACCGCTTCAACTGGTTCGCGCACAGCGTCGAGCGCCAGGTCGTCAAGGTGCAGGTGCCGGCGCACGAGGACCTGTCCGGCGACGTCGACGACGTCCTGATCCGCTTCACCGACGAGTTCGAGCAGGTGAGCATGGAGACGATCAGGGGCGGGGCGTTGACGGAGATGACGTTCACCGTCAAGCTCAAGTCCGGGAAGAGGCCCGCCGACCTGCTCGCCGCTCTGCGCGACGTGACGCAGGGCCAGCAGGCGACGGTGCTGACCGGCTACGACCAGACGGATCTGTAGCCGTGGGCGCCAAGGCACTCCGGCACCGGCTCCCGGTCAGCGTGCGGCACTACTGGAAGCTCGTCGCCGGCGCGATCGGCCTCGTCGCGGTCCTGGTCCTGGCGGTCGGCACGATCCGCGTCAGCGCGGTGGTGACCTCCGACGCCAACGAGGGGTTCGTGATCACCGCCGACGTGCAGAACACCGTGGACCTGTTCGACACCTCGGTGGCGCACGAGATCGGCCTCGAGTACAGCGAGGACGACTATCAGCAGATGATCGCGACCTTCCAGGACTCCGGTGAGAAGACGTGGATCAAGGCCGACATCACCATCGACGGCGTCACCGTCGACGACGTCGGCATCCGGCTGAAGGGCAACTCGACGCTCGCGAGTCTCGGCGGGGGCGGCGAGGGCGCCATGGGCGGCAGGGAGCTGCCCGAAGGCATGGAAATGCCTGAAGGCATGGAGTTCCCCGGCGGCGGCGAGCTGCCCGAAGGCATGGAGTTCCCCGGTGGCGGCGAGCTGCCCGAGGACATGGAGATGCCCGAACGCGGCGGCGGTCTCGGTGGCACGGGCGGCGCCCTGAGCTTTGACGACCCCGAGTCGCTGCCGTGGCTGGTCGACTTCTCCAAGTACATCGACGGACAGGTCTACCAGGGCAACCAGCAGATCACCCTGCGCGTCGACTCCGGCGCGGGCGGCTCGACCCTGACCGAGGCCGTCGCGCTGGAGCTGGTCGAGGCCGGCGGCGAACCGAGCTACGACTGGACCTACTCGAAGGTCTCGGTCAACGGTTCCGAGGCGGTGACCCGCCGGGTCGTCGACGCCATGGACGTGACCTGGGCCGAGGAGGAGTACGGCCCGAGCGAGGGCGTGCTCTACAAGGGACGGGCGGGGGGCCGGTTCGCGTACCAGGGCCAGGACCCCGGTGAATACGAGGACGACTTCAAGCAGGTCACCATGGAGGGCTCGGCCGACATGCAGCCGATCATCGACTTCCTGGAATGGCTGGACGCGGCCGACGACGCGGCGTTCGACGCCGAGCTCGCCGAATGGGTCGACGTCGAGTCCTTCGCGAACTACGCCGCGCTCCAGAACCTCATCGCAAACGGCGACGACATGTCGGGCCCCGGCGGCAACTACTACCTCTGGTACGACTACGACACCGGGCTGCTCTCGGTGATCACCTGGGACCTCGACCTGGCGCTGACGAGCGCCGAACTCGCCCCCGACGAGTCCGCGTCCATCATGGGCGGCGGAGGCGGAATGGGCGAGCTTCCCGAGGGCATGGAGATGCCCGAAGGCATGGAAGCGCCGGACGGCATGGAGATCCCCGAGGGCGGTGCGATGCCCGAGGGCATGGGCGGCATGTCGTCCGGCGCAGGGGAGTTCAAGCAGCGCTTCCTCGACTCCGACGTGTTTCAAGAGGTCTACATGGAGGCCTACGCCGATCTGTTCGAGCGGCTCTACGCCAGTGGCGCGGCGCTGGAAGCGGTCGACACCGCCGCGGCGGCGGCCGACCTCAACGGCGCTGCCGACGTGGCGGAATCCGCGGAGTCGCTCACGTCGGTCATCCAGCAGCGCGAGGAGTTCCTGGCAGTCCGACTCGGCGCGGGAGGATGATCCGGTGCGACGGGGACCGGTCAGGCGAGGGCCGGCCCCCGTCGCACCCGGCCGAGGAGTCGTGCGCCGGCCGTGTTCAACGTCGGACTCCCAGCGCCGCCCTCGCCGTGACGCGCCTCCGCTTCCCGGCCTCGGTTGTCGGTCGCCGGCTCGCCGGATATATTGAAACGAAAACACTTCGTTTCGATAGGAGGCGGCCGGTGGAGGGACGCTCACGGCTCTCGCCCGAGCGCGAGTCCGAGATCTTCGGAGCGGTCGTGAAGCTCGTCAGCGAGCACGGCTACGAGAAGGTCACCATGCAGCAGATCGCGGCGGAGGCCCGCACCAGCACGGCGACCCTGTACCGCCGCTGGAACGGGAAGCCGCGCCTCGTCGTCGAGTCGATCCGGCATCTGAAGCCGCACCCGCTCGAGACGGTCGACACCGGGTCGCTCCGCGGCGACCTCCTCGCCGGGGTGGGGCCGATGTCGCGCACGGCGCCCGCCGACCACGATCTGATGGCCGGCATCCACAACGCCGGCCGGTCCGACGACGATCTCGCCGCGGCCGTCCGCGAGGTCATCGCCGAGCCCGTAGAGCTGGCCGTGGAGGCCGTCATCGACCGCGCGATCGCGCGCGGCGAGATCGACCCCGACCCACCGGGGCGCCGCTTCGTCCACGAACTGCTCCTGGCGCCCGTCGTCGTGCGCCCCATGATCGTCGGCGAGCTCCCGGACGAGGAGTACCTGACCGCCTACATCGACGCCGTCATCCTTCCCGCGCTCGGAGTCCGCCATGACCGCTGACATCCTCGACGAACCGGTCGGGCCGACCGCCGAGCGCTCCAAGCTGCCGTCGCACTTCGGGTGGATCTACGCCGCCCTCATGGTCACGATGCTGCTCTCCGCACTCGACCAGACCATCGTCTCCACCGCGCTGCCGACCATCGTCGGCGAGCTCGACGGCCTGTCCCACATGGCCTGGGTGACCACCGCGTACATCCTCGCCGCGACCATCGGCATGCCCGTGTACGGCAGGCTCGGCGACCTCCTCGGCCGCCGCCGGCTCTTCCTCGCCGCCCTCGCGGTCTTCGTCGCCGGCTCCGGCCTCGCCGGGTTCGCGCAGGACATGCCGCAGCTCATCGCCTTCCGCGCCCTCCAGGGCCTCGGCGGCGGCGGGCTCATGATCATGTCGCAGGCCATCATCGCCGACCTCGTCCCCGTCCGCCAGCGCGCGAAGTTCATGGGCCCCATGGGCGCCGTGTTCGGCCTCGCCGCCGTCGCCGGCCCGCTGCTGGGCGGCTGGATCACCGACAACGCGGACTGGCGCTGGGCGTTCTGGATCAACCTGCCGCTCGGGGCCGCCGCGCTCGCCATCAGCGCGCTCGCGATCCGACTGCCGCGCAAGCAGGTCAAGATCACGTTTGACTACCTCGGCACCGCGCTCATGGCCGCCGCCGTCACCAGCCTGATCCTGGTGTGCACCTGGGGCGGCACCGAGTACGAGTGGACCTCGCCGACGATCCTGTGGCTGGGCGCGGTCTCGCTCGTGTCCGCGCTGCTGTTCGGCGTCGTGGAGCGCCGCGCCGCCGAGCCGCTCATCCCGCTGCGGATGCTCAAGAATCCGGTCTTCTCCATCGCGACGCTCATCGGCATGATCGCCATCGGCCTGGGCATGTTCGCCGTCATCAGCTACATGCCGACCTACCTCCAGATGGTGTACGGGTACTCGGCCACCGAGTCGGGGCTGCTGCTCATCCCCATGGTCGCCGGCATGATGCTCACGGCGACGACATCGGGCGCACTCGTGTCGAAACTCGGGCGGTACAAGGGGTTCGTGATCGCGGGCATGTTGGTCATGCCGGTCGGCATCTGGCTCATGTCCACACTCGACCCTGCATCTCCGGTGGCGCTCCTGTGCGCCTACATCGCGCTGCTGGGTGCCGGCATGGGCCTGGTCATGCAGAACCTGGTGCTGGCGGTGCAGAACGCGTTCCCGCAGTCGGAGGTCGGCACGGCCACGTCGTCGAACAACTTCTTCCGCGAGATCGGCGCGACCGTCGGCGTCGCGGTCGTCGGGGCGATCTTCACCAACCGGCTCACCGACGGCCTGGCGGGGATCGGCACGGACTTCGGCGGCGCCGGCGCCGAGTCGATCACCCCCGCGATCGTCCGCTCGCTCCCGGACGCCTTGCGCGATCAGGTGATCGACGCCTACGCCGACGCGCTGCTCCCGATCTTCCTCGGACTCGTCCCGGTGATCCTCGTCGGCACCGCGCTAGCGCTCTTCCTGCCGGACCGGAAGCTCCGCGATGGCACCGACCACACGCCCGCGCACTGATCGTCGCCGGCCGGGCGGAGACCGGGCGGGCTCCGGGCATCCGCTGGTCAGCGCAGATCTCGAACGCCCGACCCGAGGCATGGAGAGGGAGGCGCGCGGCGCGCCTCCCTCCACTGGGGTCAGCTGACGGTGATGTTGGAGCTGCCGGTGGACTGGTAGCCCTCGGTCGCCATGATCATGTAGTAGCTGAACGCGCCGAGGTTCATGCCGGCGCGGGCCCAGGCGTCGAAGTGGGCGCCGGTGTCGATGGTGCCGCTGCTGCGGAGGTTCTGCCGGACGCTCCAGTACTGCGCGAACGTCTTGGTGCCCTCCACCGAAGGCGCGTTGTAGCGCATGGAGTGCCCGAGGGTGTAGTTGCTGCCGTTGATGTAGGCGGTGCCGCGGTGCGAGGCGCCGCTGCTGGGGTTGTACGGGCCGTGCGATTCGACGATGTAGTACTCGACCAGCGGGTTCGACGTCCAGCCGTAGAGGGCCAGGTAGCCGTTGCTGCCGTGGTTGACCCAGCCGTTGTAGTTGACGGTGCGGCGGCCGCCGTTGGCCCAGCCCTTGCCGCCGACCCAGTTGTTGGCGCCGTTCCACTGGGAGCTGTAGTTCCCGCCCGAGCCGAGGGTCATCGAGGCCCGGCCCTGGCTGTCGGTCCAGAAGGAGTAGTAGTAGCCGTTGTGCATGCCGGTCGCGTTCTGCGTCAGCGTCTGCGCGTTCGCGGTGCCCGGCAAGGCGAGCGCCGACGCCGCGCCGAGGGCGAGCGCCCCGCCGCCGAGCAGGAGTCCCCTGCGGCTGAACGGGGTCGCGGGTTCCTTCCGGGGCTGTGCCTCAGACATGAGTCCTCCAAGTTGCATCGAAGAATGTCGATTTGAGAAGTATGCGCACCGCATCGAGCAACGTCAATAAGTTTCGGGAAACTTTCGGAATCTTCTTCGGAAGTTTCAGTCTGTAGTCGCCCTGAGCTCCGTGGGGCGCAGCGGTGCGCCGGGGGAGCGGGTCGGCGCAGAACGACTATCCGCACGCTTCGCATTCGCGGCAGCGTCAGTTCGAGGGCACGCGCAAGGCGACCCGCCAGCCTCCATCGGCCGTCGGGGCCGCTTCGAAGGTTCCTCGCAGCAGCTCCGCGCGCTGTTCGAGGCCGATGAGGCCGTGTTTCGCGCTCGGCAGCGGCACGACCGCGCGGGTGGGCGGCGTGTTCATGACCTCCGCCAGGACCGCGCCGTCCTCCTCCGCCACCCGGACGCGCACCGCCGCGCCGGGGGCGTGCTTGCGGGCGTTGGTCAGCGCCTCCTGCACGGTGCGGTAGATCGCCCGCTGCACCGGAGGGCTCAGGTCCGGCAGCGGCCCGGTGTGCAGCTCGGCCTCGACGCCGGCGCCGCGCACGAGTTCGCCCAGCCCCGCAAGCGTCGGCTGCGGGGCCAGGCCGACCTCCCCGCCGCCGCCGGCCCGCAGCACCCCGACCATGTGCCGCAGCTCGTCCAAGGTGCGTGCGGCGAGCGTCTGGATCGTGTCGGCGGCGTCCTGCGCGATCGGCTCCCGGGTGCTCACCTGGAGCGCCCCGGCCCGCACCGCGATCAGGCTCACCTGGTGCGAGACGACGTCGTGCATCTCCCGCGCCAGGTGCGCGCGCTCCTGGGCCAGGACCTTCTGGGCCGCCAGGGCCTGCTCGTGCTCGCGGACCTCGCTGATCTCCTCGAGCCGCCGCGACAGCTCCCGCTTGGTCTGGACCAGCTGGCCGAGGAACACCGCCGCGCCGGCGGGCGCCAGGGCGTAGGCCCCCCACACCAGCCAGGACGAGTCGAACCGGAGCGAGCCGTCCCCCCACCACGTGGTTATCGAGAACAGCGCGTACACCAGGGCGCAGCCGGTGAGCAGCCACCGGTTCCGCGTCGCGCACGCGACGGTGAACAGCGCGATCAGCGACGCCGCCGACTGGCCCATGAGCAACGGCATCGGCAACGTGGCCGCGAAGACCGCGAGCGGGTGCCGGCGGCGCAGCATCAGCGCGAGGACCCCGACGGCGAGCACGACGTGGTCCCACCACGCTTCGACGGGCAGGTGGTTGAACCACAGGTCGGCCGCCGCCACGGCCACGAGTCCCGCGTCGGCGGCCACGGCGGGCCAGCGCGATCCGGAGTGCCGCCAGGCCCGCAGCCGGGCCGAGGCGGCGTTCACCGCCGCCCGCCGTCGTCGTCGTCGAGGAGCCCGGCCCGCTGGGCCACGAGCGCCGCCTGGACGCGGTTGGCGACGCGGAGCTTGGTGAGGATCGCCGAGACGTGGTCCTTGACGGTGCCGACGCTGAGGTACAGCCGGGCCGCGATGTCGGTGTTGGACATGCCTTCGGCGAGGAGCACGAGAACGGCCCGCTCCCGGTCGCTCAAGGCGTCGACGGCGTCGGCGCCGGCGGGGCGCCGGCGGGCCGTGAGGTAGCCGTCGACGACGGTCGCGGTGACCTTCGGGGACAGGACCACGCCGTCGGCGGCGAGCGTGCGGACCTGGAGCGCGAGCTGCGCCGGGCGGGTGTCCTTGAGGAGGAACCCGGCCGCGCCCTCGCGCAGCGCGGTCGCCACGTACTCGTCGTTGTCGAACGTGGTGAGCATCGCGACCGTCGGCGGCGAGGACAGGGCCCGGAGCCGGCGCAGCACCGTGAGGCCGTCGACGTCGGGCATGCGGATGTCGAGCAGGACGATGTCAGGGCGCAGCCGCTGGGCCTCGGCCACCGCGCGCGAGCCGGTGACCGCGCCGACCACCTCGATGTCGGGCGCGGCGTCGAGGATGAGTTCGAAGCCGCTGCGGATCAGCGCCTCGTCGTCGACGATCAACACCCGGATCACGGCCGCTCCTCGCTTGTCGGTGCCACGGGTTGATTCCTAGCACGCCGCGGCCCCGCCGCGCGCAGTTCGCGGCTCCCGAACGTCGACTTCCGCCAGTCGGCGGGGGCTGATCGGCCAGTCGGCGGCCGGGTTGCCCCCACGAGGCGGGACGGTTCCCGCCTCCGGGGGCGGGGCGGTGGCCGCTCGCCGGATGAGACGGCGTGGCCACCGCCGCAAGCTGGCCCTATGACTGACACGAACTCCTTGCGAGACGAACCGACCTTGCGGCTGGTCCGCGACGGCCGCGACGCTCCGCCGCTGGAGCCGAAGCCCGAGCGCGGCTCCGCCTCGCTCGGCCGGGTCCTCGGGCTCGACCTGGCCCGCGCGCTCGCCGTCTTCGGCATGTTCTACTCGCACGTGGGCCCCCGGCGCCATTTCGACAACCCGGTCGTCAACGCGATCATGGAGATCCCGCACGGCCGCTCCGCGGCGCTCTTCGCGGTCCTCGCCGGCCTCTCGCTGGTGCTCCTCGCCGGCGGACGCCGGCCCCGGCCCGCTCTCGAACGCCGCCGGCGGATCGTCAGGATCGTCATCCGCTCGCTCCTGCTGATCGCCCTCGGCTCGGCCCTGACGGCGGCCATGGGCGTCGACATCATCATCCTCGCCTTCTACGGCCTGTACTTCCTGCTGGCGCTGCCGTTCATCCGCTGCGGAACGCGCACCCTCGCGATCCTCTCGGCCGCTGTCGCCGCCGTCGGCTCGGTGGTCTTCTACTGGTTCACCATGGCCCGACCCGGCTGGATCAGCGCGGTCGACGCGCTCGACCCGCTCGCCCGCGCAGGCGCCGACGGCATCGTCTCGCTGCTGTTCACCGGGTTCTACCCGGCCTTCCCGTGGCTCGCCTACATCTTCGCGGGCATGGCGATCGGCAAGCTCGACCTGTCCGCCAGGCGCATCCGGTTCCGCCTGGCCTGGGTCGGCGCCGGCCTGGCCGCGTTCGGGTACGGGTTCTCCTGGGTACTGCGCGACGTCGTGTTCGCCGCGGGCCCGGCGATGGCCGGGTCGGGCAGCTGGAGCTCCGGCTCGGACATGTCTTCCTCGCCGGGCTCATCCGGGGCGATGGTCCCCGACGGCGTGAGCCCGTGGTCGCCGGACATGCTGCGGTTCCTGCTCGAGTCCTCCCCGCACTCGGGCACCATGTTCGAGCTGACCGGCAACATCGGCATCGCGATGCTCGTCATCACCGCCTGCGTGGCCCTGCTCGACCGCTCCGCGCCGGCCCGCAAGCTCTTGACGCCGATCACGGCGGTCGGCGCGATGTCCCTGACCCTGTACGTCGCCCACCTGTGGGGCATCGGCCTGGTCCCGCCGCAGTCGGCGACCAGCGTGGTCCCCGAGCTGCGGGCCTGGGCCTGGTTCTGCCTGGCGGCCGTCGCCTTCGCGTTCCTGTGGTCCCGCTTCTTCAAGCGCGGCCCGCTCGAACACCTCATGCACTGGGCCACCGGCGTCGCCAAGTTCGTGCGCTGAGCCTGGGGCTCGGCGCAACGGGGAAGGCCGCTGAGCCGGAGCGGGCGCTTCGGCTCAGCGGCCCAGACCGCTACATGAAAGGACACCGCCATGACCGGCGATCTCGACATCACGCTCGCACTCGCGGCCGCTTCCGACCTGCCGGCCTTCCAGAACGCGTTGCAGCAGGCGTTCACTGAAGCGGCCGCCGAGTACGGCATCGATGGCGACGACGGCCCGATCCCGTCCGACGCGGACGTGCAGCAGGCGTTCCAGTCGCCCGGAGCGGCCGTGTACCACCTGCTGCTCGACGGGGCACGGGTCGGCGGGGCCGTGCTGCACATCGACTCCCGCACGCATCGCAATTCGCTGGCGCTGTTCTACATCGCCTCCGATCACCGCGGCCGGGGCCTCGGCCTGGCGGCGTGGAACGCGATCGAGGCCCGCTACCCGCAGACCGCGGTCTGGGAACTCGGCACGCCCGCCTTCGAGCGGCGCAACCTCCACTTCTACGTCAACAAGTGCGGGTTCCACATCGTCGAGTTCTTCAACGAGCGCCACGCCGATCCGCACGCCCCGGCCGCCGATCTGCGCCAGGGCCCCGCCGTCGAAGACGAGGGCTTCTTCAGGCTCGAGAAGGTCATGAGCCGGTAGCGCACCGTCGCGCGCGGCGACCCGGTCGCGGCTCAGCGGGGCGGCAGCGGGTGGCCCTGGGCGTGCAGTCGGCGGGTGCGCGCGATGTCTATGCTGGTCCGCTGGAGGGTGCCGTCCGAGAGACCGCCGCCGGTGAGCGCGCCGATGATCGCGGCGGGCAGCAGGATCAGCCGCACGAACATGGCCCAGGGGCCCTTCGCGCCGATCCTGCCGCCGTCGCTCACCCGCACCAGGCGGGTGCCGGTCCACAGCGCGCCGAGCGCGCGGCCGTTGCGCAGGCACAGCCCGTACAGCAGCGGCAGGACGAGCCACCAGGCGATCATGGCCAGCGCGATCACCGCGCCGTCGAGGCCCCGGGAAGCGTCGACCGCCGCCAGCGCCGCGGCGCCGGCGAGCAGCCCGAGCACGAACACCGCGGCGTCGATCAGCCAGGCGAGGCACTTCGCCCATCCGCCGGCGGGGACGTAGGGGACGCCGTTGCCGAACCTCTCGACCTGCTTCGCTGCCATGGCGGCGACTGTAACGCGCGAGCCGCGCATGAACGGCCGCCGCCGGCGCTCCGGCGCGATTCCTGCCGCTGTCCCGCCGGTTCTCTGCCTCGATCCCGCGGCCGCCGGCTGCTGTACTCGAGGTACGAATCGCGAAGCGGCTTCTGGCCGCCCGGATGAATGGAGGACGCATGCGCAGTCTCGTCAAGGCAGCCGCCGTACGCGCCGTCGGAGGCAAGCAGGGCACCCGCGGCTGGTACGCCTGGCACTACTGGCTCTAATGACGACTCCCAACGGTCGCAGTGCCGACATCCGCCCGATTCCCTTGAGCGAGAACGATTCAGGGGACTCGGCGGTACCGCTCCCAGGACCGGCGCGGCGGCCGTTGGGCCTTCCCCCCGACGACTTCGACCGCGACCCGATCGCCTGCCTCCAGCGGCTGCGGAACGAATACGGCGACGTGTTCGCCTTCGCACCGGGGAAGGTCGCGGTCGCCCGCCCCGCGTGGGTGCACTGGGCGCTGGCCCGCACGAATCGCGAGACCCGGGTCGACGCGCCGGCGCCGCCCGAGAAGCTCGCGGAGCGGCCGCTCCTGCGCGATCGCGTCGAGACGTGGATGGCCACCAGGCGCACCGCCCAGTGGCATCGCCTCGGCCGCGAGGTCGCCGAACGGACCGCACCGGTCATCCGGAGTGCCCTCCAGCGATTCCTGGACGCTCCGGGGCGCTCGCCGATCCGCCTCCGCGACTGCGAGCACGCCGTCCTCGACGCCGCCGGCGGCATCTTCGTCCGCGACCTGGAGGGCGACCGGCGGGACGCCTTCGCCGCCGTGGGCGACCTCCTTCTGGAGGCGGGTTCGGCCTCGGTCCAACTGCCCGAGTGGTTGTCCCCGCTGACGCGCCGCCGCCGCCGCGCGAACGACGCGTGGATCGGGGCCCTCGTCGCGCACGTCGGCGCGCGGCGCGCGATCCGGGACGCCGCGGAGCCGCCCTCGGACCTGCTCGATCTGCTCGTGGACGCCCGCGACGGCGACCGGCCGGCGTTCTCCGACCTCGAAGTCGCGCAGTCGCTGTCGATCAATCTCGAGAACCTGTACACGGTCGGCGGCACCGGCCTGGCGTGGCTGCTGGCCGCTCACGCCGCCCACGGCCCATCCCGGCCGGCGGGGGTGGACCGCGAGGAATGGAACCGGGCCGTCGTGCGGGAGACCCTGCGGGTCTACCCGGCGGTGACGCTCACCAGCCGAATCCTGTTGGAGGACACCGCGTTCGGGGACGTCACGGTCCCGGCGGGCGACTCGGTCTTCCTCAGTCCGCTCCTGCTCCACACGGACCCGCGCTGGTGGCGCGAGGACCCGAGCCGGTTCGATCCGGCGCGGTGGCTCGCCGCTGACGTCCACGACCCGCACGCGTACCTGCCCTACGGCGCGGGTCCGCGCATCTGCACTGGAGTCCACATCGCGAACGCGGTGCTGGAGACCGCCGCCGACCTGCTCGCGGACCGGACGGTCACGACGCGGCCGGGCCCGCCGCGGCGCCGGTGGGGCGCGGTGACCACGCCGAAGCGGTTCCGGGCCGTGGTGAGTCGCCGCGCCTAGACGATCGACCGATCGGGGCGTGGCCGGCACCGAACGCGGCGACCTCCGCGCGCTTCCTCCGCCGGGGGCGGCTCGGCGAGGTAATCAGGTTGGCCCATACCGGTCAGCATGTGAGAATTGGGCGCCCGAAGGAGGCGCATCGATGAGTCAAGACCTGACGCGGCATCACGAGACCCCGCGCGACGACAGCATCTGGGTCGGCGGGCGGCCGGAGCCGGTGGCGATCGCCATCGCCGCGTACGACCCGGCCTGGCCGGCCCGCTTCCAGGAGCTGGCCGCGCGCGTCAGAGCGGCGCTGGGCGACAAGGCCCTGAGCGTCGAGCACGTGGGCTCGACGTCGGTGCCCGGCCTCGCGGCGAAGCCGGTCATCGACATCGCCCTGACCGTCGCGGACCCGGCCGACGAGTCGGCGTACCTGCCCGAGCTGGAGGAGGCGGGGTTCAGGCTCGTCATCCGCGAGCCCGCCTGGCATGAGCACCGCGCCCTGAAGTCCGCGCGCCCGAACGCGAACCTCCACGTCTGGGGTCCGGGCTGCCCCGAGGTCGAGCGGCAGCGCATGTTCCGGCAGTGGCTCATCGACCATCCCGAGGACCTGGCCAGGTACCAGGAAGCCAAGACGGCCGCGGCCGCCGAGGCGAACGCGGCGGGCGAGATCGTCACCGAGTACAACCGCCGCAAGCA
This sequence comes from Glycomyces terrestris, assembly GCF_003933745.1. Classification (GTDB taxonomy): domain Bacteria; phylum Actinomycetota; class Actinomycetes; order Mycobacteriales; family Micromonosporaceae; genus Glycomyces; species Glycomyces terrestris. Next base: position 470,996 of record NZ_RSEB01000002.1, read on the forward strand.
GCCGGTGATCCAGGAGATCTACGAGCGGATGTTCCGCTCACACGGACTGCTCTGAGCCGCTGTTCGAGGCGAGGGACGGGCCACAGCGGCGGCGTGGACTTCGACGGACGCGACGCGACAGGGGAGAACGGCGCGAGCCGTTCCCCCCTCCCGACGCGGGACCGCGGCCGGGGTTCCGGCTACTCGTTGAATCCCTGGGTGGCGCAGGGCACCAGGGCGTTGCACAGCCGCATCCGGTAGGGGATCCCGGTGATCACGTCGAAGTTGAAGCTCTCGTACGTCCCCGCTCCCGAGTCGTTGTTCTTGCAGCGGAGGGTGACCCAGCCGGTCCGGGGGGTCCACGACTGGAGGCAGCCTTCGACGCTGTGGCCGTCGCGGTTCGAGTCGTAGACCCGGAACGAGTCGCCGTCGTCGACGTGCTGCATGGCGCCGACCTGGCGGCCGTCGATGTCGGACAGGATCAGCCAGGTGTCGGCCGCGAAGGCGGCGCTCCCGGTCCCGGCGATGAGTCCGACGCCGATGGCGCAGGTGACCGCGAACCTTGTGGCCCACTCTTGAGCATTGATTCTCCAAGTGTCGCAACGGATCACGCCGGCCTGTCCGACGTGAGCAAACGAAGCTAGATACGCCGCAAGGCTTCACGCGGTTGCCCCGCTTCGGCCGCAAAAATCTGAGCCGGCACGGTTCGCGCCGCCGCTCGGCGGCTAGCCTTCGCGGAGGCCGACGCGGTCGTGCAGGCGCCGCAGCGGCGGCGGGGCCCACCAGTTGAAACGGCTGGTCAGGCGCATGAGGGCGGGCAGGAGGACGCCGCGGATGACGGTGGCGTCCACGACGACCGCCAGCGCCATGCCCAGGCCCAGCATCTGGAGGAAGACCACGTCGCCGGTCGCGTACACCGCGAACGAGAACGCCAGGACCAGCGCGGCGGCGGTCACCAGCGGGGCCGAGCGCTGGAGGCCGGCGGCTATCGAGGCGGTGCGATCGCCGGTCCGGTCGTGCTCCTCCTTGATGCGGGCGAGCATGAACACCTCGTAGTCCATCGAGAGCCCGTAGGCGATGCAGAACATCAGGATCGGGATCGACGGCTCGAACGAGCCCTGCGGCGTGAACCCGATGAGCCCGGCGAGGTTCCCCTCCTGGAAGACCCACACCATGGCCCCGAACATGACCGCCATGGACAGTCCGTTCAGGACGGTGGCCTTCAGCGGCGCGATCACGCTGCCGGTCATGAGGAACAGGATCACCACCGTGATCGCGACGATGAGGGCCAGCAGCAGCGGCAACCGGTCGAGCAGCGCGTCCCTGAAGTCGGCCAGGGCCGCCGGGTAGCCCGCGACCGCGGTCGTGAAGGGCGCCTCGACGGCGCGGACCTCGCTGACCATCGCGTACGGGTCGTCGCGCATCGCCTCGGTGGTCGGGACGGCCGACAGCCACGTGTCCGTGCCGTGCCAGGCGAACCGCTCCGTGTCGGCGGGCGCGACCGGGCGGCCCTCGGCGAACGCGCCCGCGGCCGAGTCGACCCGCGCGATGACGTCCACTCGGGACAGTTCGGCGGCGTACGCGGCGAGGGCCGCCGCGTCGGCGTCCTCGGCCAGGACGAGCAGCGCGTCCGTCTCCTCCGCGGTGAAGTTCCCGGTGACCTGGTCGGTGACGACGCGGCTCGCCGCGTCCTCCGGCAGCGCCCGCTCATCGGGCACGCCGAAGCGCACGTCCAGCAGCGGCGAGGCCAGGGTCAGCACGAGCACCAGCGCCCCGGCTCCCCACAGGAGCGGGCGGCGCACGACCGCGCCGGCGAGCCGGAACCAGCGCCCCTCGGCGAGCGGCCGCTGCGGGCTCCGGCGCTCGACGCGGCGGCCCCAGACGGCCAGTGCCGCAGGCAGGACCACGACCGCGCCGACCACGGCCGCGGCGGGCACGATGATGCCCGCGTACGCGAAGGACCGCAGGAACGGGAACGGCATGAACAGCAGCACCGACAGGCTCGCGGCCACCGTCACGGCGCTGAAGACGACGGTCCGGCCGGCGCTGGCGACGGTGCGGGCCACCGCCTCGGCCCGGTCGTGCGCGAGCGCCTCCTCGCGGTACCGGTTGACGATGAACAGGCAGTAGTCCACCGCCAGGCCCATCGACATGACCAGGATCAGGTTCGCGGCGAACGTCGAGACCTCCACCTGCGCGGCGACGAACCGCACCGCCGCCAGCGACACCGCGAGTGCGAACAGGCCCACCCCGACCGTGAGGAACGCGGCCGCCGGGCGGCGGTAGATGGCGATGAGGAGCACCAGGAGGCCGGGGATGACGATCGCCTCGGCGAGCAGGAAGTCCTCGCGGGCGATCTGCGCGGCCTCGCGGAACAGCTCGTCGGAGCCGCCGATCGCGACCGCCAGCGGACCGTCCCCGCGCTCGAACTCGGCCTTGAGCCGCGGCAGGACCTCCTCGCGCACGTACGTCACCTCGCCTGGGACGTAAGCGGTCACGAGCGCCTGGCTGCCGTCGTCGCTGCGGAGGGCCGGCGAGGCGCCGTCCCAGTACGAGTGCACGCGGACCACGTCGTCGGCGCGGCCGAGTTCCGCAGCGAGCGCGGCCCCGGCGGCCGCGCTGGCGGGGGAGTCGACGTCGCCGTCGGCAGCGGTGACGAGGAGCAGGACGTTGGCCGAGCCGGTGGCGAAGTCCCGGTCCAGGCGCTCGGCGGTGGTGATCGACTCGGAGCCGGGGACCTCGTAGCGGGAGAGGACGAGCGCGTTCATCGTCCCGGAGGCGGTGAACGCGGCGGCGAGGAGGACGAGCAGCGCGGTGGCGAGGACGGCGCGGCGGCGCCGGAACGCGAAGCGCCCCAAGCGGTGCATGGCGGTGGTCTGGCGGGGTGGCGCGTGCGGCGTCATCGGGGTCTCCTGACCGGCGTAGACTGAGAATGCGAGTGAGCGCTCGCAAATAAAAATACGAGCGGTCGCTCGTAATATCAAGTCCGGAAGGTGCCTATGACCGAGGCCACAGCAGACGACACCGCCAAGCCGGCGCGGAAGCGCCAGGCCCGCGGGGAGAAGCGCATGGGCGAACTCCTCGACGCCGCCGCCGAGGTCTTCGCGACCCACGGCTACGCGAAGGCGAGCACGAACGCCATCGCCGCCGCCGCGGGCGCCTCGCCGGGCACGCTCTACCAGTTCTTCCGCGGCAAGCAGGAGATCGCCGAGGCCCTCATGGCCCGCTACGTCGAGCGCCTGGAGGCCGCCCACGGCGCGGCCTTCGCCGTCGACGGCGCCGACCTCCCGCTCCGCGACCTGCTCGACCGCGTCCTTGACCCGATCATCGCCTTCGACCGCGCCAACCCCGGCTTCCACATCCTCCTGGCCGACCCGGGCATCACTCCCGAACTGGCGCAGGCGAAGCGGCCCGCGCAGGAGCTGATCTTCCAGCACCTCGACCGCATCTTCGCCGCGCGCGCCCCGCACCTGCCCGCGGCGGAGCGCCGCCTCGCCGCGGGCGTCGCCATCCACATGTTCCGCGGCCTGCTCCCACTGATCATGGCCGCCTCCGACGACGACCTCCCCGCGGTCGCACGAGAGGCGAAGCAGGCGCTCCACGCCTACCTCGCGGTCGCCCTCGAACAGCACCGTTCGACGTAGCGGTCGCAACCGGGTCCGCAAGCGCCCCTTGGCCGCAGGCCGCTCGCCGGCGGCGAACGAACCGCGGAGACCGCTGTCCAGACGCCGACCGGCCGGTTCCGGCAGGCGCTCGGGGTCGTGCCGTGGACGCGGGTGACGCGCACCTCGCCCTGGCCCGCAACGCGATCGCCGACGACGACCCGCGGCGCACAGTCTGCCGCGCAGGAGGGCGACTTCCAGGGCATGCAGGTTCACGCCCACTCCGAGCACACCGCCGCCGCCGCACCCCGGCGGCCCGATGGACCGCCTCACCGTCCCAGGCGACCGGTGACGAACCCGGGTTCCAGGCCCCGGCCCGCACCCGGCGCCCGTGCCCCTCCGGCGGTGCGATCATGGTCGTCGTGACCTCGAACCCGCGCACCTTCACCGACACCCGCATCGCCTACGGCCCGTTGCTGTTCATCTCCGGCCAGGTCCCCGTCGCCGACGACGGCGCCGTGCCCCCGGACATCGCCGGGCAGACCGCTCTGGTCTTCGCGAAGATCGCCGGCCACCTCGCGGCGCACGACCTCGACTGGAACGCGGTCGTCAAGGTGACCTACTTCCTGCGCGACATCGGTGACCTGCAAGCCTTCCGCGAAGCCGCGCTCGCCGCGCTCCCCGCCGCGCGCCCGACCGCCAGCCTCGTCGAAGTCAGCGCCCTGATCGACCCGCGATTCCTGATCGAGATCGAAGCCGTCGCCGACCTCGGCGCCAGGGGCGACGCGCGCCCGTGAACGGCCGGCCGCGATCGTGAACCGCGACCGCCGCGGCTCCGCCGCCGTCCGGTCCGGTCGATGGCCGCTGAGTGATCGATCGGTGATGGGGTGAGGACCCGGTCGCCGATGCTCGCTCCATGAACAGCGCCCACCCTCAGCCCTTCCCTCCCGCGGCGGCTCCGCGCAGGTCCTGGCTCGACCGGGTCGGCGAGTTGTGGCTCGCCGCGGTCCTCGTCATGTTCACCGCGTTCGTCGCCGCGGTGTTCGTCATCGACCGCGCCGGGACGCAGCAGGTCGGCGTCATCGCCGACGATCCCGGCGCCGTGTACGCCGAGGCCGACGCCGTCAGCGCCGCGTACACCCTCTCCGCCGCGGACGGCGTGGTCTCCTCGGGGTGGATGGCCGTCACCGCCGACGGCTACGCCGAGCAGAGCATCCTCGACGGGACGTCCGGCTCGGCGACCGTCAGGTCCACACCGGACGGCACCGCGGTGTGGGGCGACGCCGGCTGGTGGGGGCGCCGCGCTCCCGGGCGGGCGGCCGGGGCCGCCGGCACGTGGGTGCAGCCCGACGACGGCCTCTCGTTCCCCATCGACATCACCACGGACCTCACGCCGGCCGCGCTCGCGGAGCTGATCCGGTCCATCGACGAGGAGGGCGCCGTCGACCCGGCCGTGACGACGTACCAGGGCATCCCGGTCATCGCCTCGACCTATCTGGACTGGACGCTGATCCGCACCGACACCCTGCCGTCCGAAGTGCTCCTGCTGACCGGGCCGATCCACTCGGGGATGTTCCGCTCGGCCGCCGCCGCGGACACGGACCTCGTCGTCGTCCCGGCCGTCGACGGCGCCGGGGCCGAGGCGCGGCCGTACGGGTCGCTGACCGGCGGCGAGAGCATCGCGATCCAGCCGGCGCGCCTCGACCAGAGCGGCGCCGACACCGTCAGGTCCGCCGCGTCGAGCACGGTCGCGGGGGAGTCGACCGCGCCGCCGTCCGCCGACCCGGACAGCGCCGAGGCCGCGCCCCCGGCCGACGCGGTCCCGCCACCGCCGCAGGCGGACCTGCCGACCGGCCAGCCCGCGTTCGAAGTCGAGGTCAACGCGTCCTATTGCGACACCCCGACCTGCACCTGGTCGGCCGCGGTCACCAACACCGGCACCGCCGCCGGCAGCGCGGTCGTGGAGGTCTCGGCGACGCCGGGCATGGGCCCGCAGCGGCACGACCTCGGCGTCATCCAGCCCGGCCAGACCGCCTCGACGCCGACCTTGAGCATGGCGAACCAGGCGCCGACCCCGGCGCCGGGCCAGACGACCAGCGTGACCGTCAACTACGCGGCCGTCGTCTACTCCAGGGAACTCCACGGCGACGACGAGGACAAGTACCGCCGGCTCGCCGACCGGCTCGGCACCGCCTACCAGTACTGGCTCGACTCGATCATGGGCATGGTCGACGCCGCCATGAAACCGGCCGTCCTCGACACCGTCGAGCGGATGCTCGACGAGGAGGTGGCCCCCGAATCCGCCCTCACGTCGGCCGAATGGGCCTCCAGCGCCGACCCCGGCCTCGGCGACTACAGCCCGCTCCCCGTCCAGTCCCGGCTCGCCGGGTACGGCGACCGGTTCCGCGGCTGGTCGGGCATCGCCGGCCACCAGTCGAACCTGTTCGCCGACGACTACGCGCTCTACCAGGCCGGACTCGACGCGGCCCTGCGCGCCCTCGCCGACCCCGCCGAGCCGACCGTCTCGTTCCTCCCGCGGCTCGACGCCGACGGCCGGATCACGGCGGTCGAGATCATCAGCGACAGCGGCGATCCGGCCACGTCGCGGTGCGAGATCGTCACGGGCGACGGCGGTCGGGACGCCGGCGCCGCGGCCGCCGACGCGCTGTCCTCAATGGACACCAGTGCGTCGTCCGCGTTCGCCGACGCGGTCGCGAACGGCTGCCCGGTCTCGGTCACGATCGAGGCCGACCCGAACCCCGACCTGCTCACCGGCGACGCCTCCCCGAACGCCCTGACCGACACCGCGCCCCTGGGGGAGCAGCTCCAGGACGGCCTCCGCGACAGCGGCGCCTGCACCGGGACCGGCCCCGCCCTCGACCAGGTCACCGTGTCGAACCAGGTCGGGCGCTCCACCTGGAGCGCCGGTCAGCTGTGCGGCACCGCGACCGCCTCGGTCTCGACCGCCCAACTCGACCTGCTCAACGGCCTCCTCGCCGGCACCGACCTGCTCGGGCAGCTCAAGGCGCGGGGAGCGGTGACCGTGGACGAGCACGACCGGATCACCGACGTCGTCTGGCGCGACCCCGACGAGGAGTGCACCTCCGCCATGCGCCAACCCGTCTACGCGCCCGCCAAGAGCGCGGTCGCGCCCAGCAACACCGCCACCCGCAACGCGGGCGACCAGGCCCAGGGCGCCTGGGTCTACCTCTGCGGCGGCTCCTACACCGGCGGCACCCCGGCGTCGTCCTCGATCGAGCCCTGGGACTGGCCCACCAGCAACCCGGGCCGGGCGAGTCAGGGCCAGCGCTCCCGCTGCCACCTCATCGCGAACACCTTGGGCGGCAGCGGAACCGACGTGGCGAACCTCGTCACCTGCTTCCAGCGCGCCAACAACGACCCGTACATGAAGCGGGCCGAGCAGATCGTCAGGCGGCTCTCACGGAACCAGGACATCTTCTACCTGGTGAAGCCCCAGTACGACGGCAACAACGGCAGCCTCAAGGGCATCCGCATCGTCGCGATCGGCAACAAGGGGCTCGACCTCGACCTGTGCGTGCGCAACTCGGTGCTCGGCGGCCTCGTCTTCAACGGCCCCTGCTGAGCGGCCCCGCGGCCGGTCCCTGGTCCGCCTTCCGCGCGAGGCGAGCCGAGCGCCCGGGGCGTTCAGTTCAGGCGCTTGGTGAGGTGGACTTCGACGGTGTCGCCGTCGGTCTTGCCGATCCGCTTGCGGACGGCGGCGGCCACGGGGAGCTTGTGGGTGCCGTCGCCCAGGGCCATGAAGGCGCCGCGGAACGGGACGCCGTCGACGGTGCCCTCGACCTTGACCAGCCCGCGGGTGCCGAAGACGGCGGCCGAGTCGGGGAGCTGGACGCAGGTCCAGGTGTCGCCGGGGCGGACTTTGCCGAGGGCGGCGGTGAAGTGGATGTCGAGCGGTCCTGCGGACATGATTCCTCCTCCTGGCAGCTTAGGCGAGCAGGCCGACGAGCGCGCCGATGACGACGAGTTTGGCGACCCAGTCGAAGGCGTGGAGCGCGGCGAGGGGCACCGGTATGCCTTCGTGGACCACGGCCCCGGTGAGGATCGCGGTGGGGAGCGCGCCGAGGGCCAGGCCGAGGAGCGCCCCGGCGCCGGCGCCGGTCCAGCCGGCGGTGTGCATGAGGCCGGCGACGAGGCAGGCCGCCACGAGGCTGCGGAGGACGACCGCGCCCATCTGGACGGGGACGGCCAGGCCCGGCCGGGGCGTGCTGTGCCGCCGCACGTACGCGGCGACCGGTGGAGCGCCGTAGAGGACGGCGCTGAAGACGAACGAGGCGATCGTGGCGACCGCGATGGCGAGGATCATGGCGGGCTCCTTCAGTACTTGGTAGTACTGAAATACCCTAGCCCTCGTATTCAGTCCCGTCAAGTACTAAAATCGCGGCATGACTGACACCGCCCCCCGGCGCGGCCGCCCGCCCGGCAGGACCGGAGCCGAGCTCCTCGCCGCCGCCCGCGAAGTCTTCCTCGAACGCGGCTACGCCGGAACCACGATGGACGCCGTCGCGGCCCGGGCGCAGATCTCCAAGGCGTCCCTCTACCGCGAGCACCCGTCCAAGGACGCCCTGTTCGCCGCGGTCGTGCGCGCCTGGGCCGACGCGGGGCGCGACGCGATGCGGCCGCACCTCGAACGGCTCGTCGCCGGCGGCGACACCCGCGCCGACCTCGCCGGCCTCGCGGAGGTGATGCGCCGCGGCGTCCTCAGTCGCGACGTCCTGAACATGCGCCGCCTGGTGACCGCCGAGGCGAGGCGCCTTCCGCACGTGGCGGCGGGCTATCTCGAAGCGAGCTGGGAGCGCAACATCCGCGCGCTCGCCGACGCGCTCCGGGAGCTCTGCGAGCAGGGCCGTCTGTCCATTCCGGACCCGCTATTGGCGGCCGACCAGTTCACCTGGCTCGTCATCGGGTCGCCGCTGAACCGGCTGCTGCTGACCGACGCCGACGAGGCGGCCCCGGACGGCGCGCCGGTGGCGGCCGCGGTGGACCTCTTCCTCGCCGGCTACGGCCCCGACGGGGCGTGAAGGGCCGCGCCCTCGGCGGCCGCCGGACTCAGGTCGAGGCCCGCCTCCAGGACCGCCCGCCAGCGGGCGGCCTGCGGGTGGTCCGGCTCCGACTGGAGCGCTCGAGCGGCCCGGGACAGCAGGTCCTGGAGCTGCCCGCGGAGGGCGTCGAGCCCCGGCTCCGGCACGGCGGCGCGCCCGGGCCTCCCGGCGACCAGGTGCCGGGCCTGCGCGGACACGCCGCGCACGTAGCGCACGAACCCGCCGGGCCCGTACTGGACGTCGAGGTAGCCCGCGTCCGCGAGGCGCTTGGCGGCGAAGGCGAAGTCCCGCGGCGACCAGTCCCGCGCGCGGTCGAACGCGCTCTGCGCCAGCGCGAACGGCCCCGACCGGTCGTGCGTGTCCACAATGTCTTTCAAGAGGGAGAGGTCGACGGCCTCCCGCTGCGGCAGCGCGGATTCGTGCATCCTTCCGTTCTACGCCGCGCGCCGCGCCGCCGAACGGTCCTGTGGTGATCGGCCGTTCAGCTCTTGTGCACCCGCCGTTCACGCGATCCGGGACGCAGATTGACAGCGATCGAAGTCGTGCATATCATGGCCCCACCCTCACCTGAAAGTTTCATGGAAATACCGAAACTTTCGGAGTCTCGTATCCCTCCTCCGCGATGGAGCCTGCAACCCATGAATCATCAAGCACGCGAACGGCGCCGGCGTCTGCCCGCGCTGGTGGGCGGAGCCCTGCTCCTGCCCGCGGCGGCGTTCGCGTTCGCCCCTGCCGCCGCCGCTCAGGACGGCGTCGTGTACTCCTCGGACTTCGAGGACGGCACCGTCGGGGACTGGGCCCCGCGCGGGCCGGTCTCGCTCGCCGTCGAGGACGGCGCCCTGCTCACGACCGGCCGCTCCGCCGACTGGCACGGCCCCTCGCTCGACCTGACCGACGTGGTCGAACCCGGCGGCGTCTACGAGATCGCCCTGTCCGTGCGCTTCGCCGACGGCAGCGCCGGCGAGGCGCTCACCGCCACCGTCCAGCGCGAGACCGCCGACGGCACCTCCTACGACTCCGTCGTCTACCAGGCCCCGGCCGGCGCCGAGTGGACGGAGCTGAGCGGCGAGTACAGCATCGCCTCGCCCGCCACGAGCCTGACGTTCTACGTCGAGTCGCCCACTGTGGACGCCTCCTACTGGATCGACGACTTCACCGTCACCGAGCTCGAGCCGCCCGGGATCGAGCCCGACATCCCGAACCTCAAGGACGTCGTCGCCGACGACTTCCGCATCGGGGCCGCGGTCGACGGCCGCGACCTGGTCGAGTCCTCGGGGCAGCTGCTGAACAAGCACTTCAACCAGATCACCGCCGAGAACCACATGAAGCCCGACGCGATCCAGCCGACCGAGGGCGAGTTCACCTTCGACGCCGCGGACGAGCTCGTGGAGTACGCCGAGGCCAACGGCATGGAGATCTACGGCCACACGTTCCTGTGGCACACCACGCAGGTCCCCGAATGGTGGTTCGAGTACCCCGCCGGGCACCCGAACGCCGGTGAGCCCCTGGGGAGTTCCGACGAGGACCGCCAGATCATGCTCGACCGGCTCGAAGCCCACATCGGGGCGCTCGCCGAGCACTACGGGGACCGCATCTGGGCCTGGGACGTCGTCAACGAGGTCATCAGCGACAACAACGCCGAGGTCTACCGCCACAGCCGCTGGTACGAGATCTTCGAGGGCCCCGAGTACGTCTACGAGGCGTTCCGCATCGCGCGCGCCGAGTTCGACGCCGTGGGCGCCACCGACGTCAAGCTGTTCATCAACGACTACGGCACCGAGAACCCCGGCAAGCGCGACAACCTCTACGGCCTGGTCGAGGACATGCTCGCCGCGGGCGTCCCGGTCGACGGCGTGGGCCACCAGACCCACGTCAACCTGAACACCTCCATCGACCAGGTCGAGGAGAGCCTGCTCAAGTTCGCCGACCTCGGTGTGCTGCAAGCGGTCACCGAACTCGACGTGGCCATCGGCGCGCCCGGCGAGGGGGAGGAGTTCCCGCAGCTGGAGGCCCGCCTCATCGAGCAGGGCCACTACTTCCGCGACCTGTTCGCGATGTACCGCGAGCACGGCGACCTCCTCGAGTCGGTGACCGTGTGGGGCCTGCACGACGGCCGCTCCTGGCTGCGCTCCGAGACCCGCCCGCTGGAGAGCCCGCTGGTCTTCAGCGACGCGCTGCGCTCCAAGTGGGCCTACTGGGGCATCGTGGACCCGAGCGTCCTGCCGGAGATCCCCGACGAGGAGGAGCCGGAGTACGCCCGCGTCCAGGTGCCGCTGGCCGACGCCGCGCCCGAGATCGACGGCGCCAGGGACGGCGTCTGGGACGGCGCCTCCACGGTCGCGACCGAGGTCACCGTGGAAGGCTCGGCCGACGGCGCGAAGGCCGACGTCTCGCTCCTGTGGGACGAGGCGGGCCTGTACGCCCTCTTCGAGGTCACCGACCCGGCCCTGGACGAGTCCAGCGCCAACCCGTGGGAGCAGGACTCCGTCGAGGTCTTCCTCAACCCCGGCAACGCGAAGGAGGGCGGCTACGGCGAGGCCGACGGCCAGTACCGCATCAGCTTCAGCAACGTCGTCACCTTGGGCGGCAACGGGCCCGAGGCCGGCGAGGTCGTCAGCGCCGCGGCCGTGACCGACACCGGCTACACCGTGGAGGTCCACGTCGCGATGGCGCCCGAGCAGGCCGCCGTCGGCACCGAGCACGGCCTGGAGCTCCAGGTCAACGACGGCACCGACGGCGCCCGCACCGCCGTCCACACCTGGTACGACCCGACCGGCCTGTCCTGGAACACCAACGCGAACTGGGGCATCGCCGAGTTCGTGGAGGAGGTCGAGGAGCCGGGCGGCGGCGGCAAGCTGCCGACCACCGGCGCGGCGCTCACCGCCGCGGTCGCCGGGGCCGCGGTCCTCGGCATCGCCGGCGTCCTGACCGTGGTCGCCGTCCGCCGCCGCCGGGCCGCCGCTAACTGGGGCGACTAGCGACGCCGCGCGGCCGGGCCGGAGTCCGATCCGGACCCGGCCGCCGAAACGACGGGGCCCCTTGAGGCGACGGTTGCGGCGCAACCGGTCCGACCTCGAGGGGCCCCTCTCGGTCCCTGCGGCGGCGTGCGCCGGGTCGCACGACATTCGCCGCTGGTCGGCTCCCCCGCGCGGGGGACCCGAATGGCCCGCGAGGGGGAGTCCGGCGCCTCGCGGCGCGCATAGGTTCGGGGCATGATCGACACCCCAGCACAGCGCGAACGACCCGCTTCGACGGCCGCCGCGAGGCTCACCCGCCTCGCCGGGTGGTCGCTCATCACGATCGCCGTACTCCACACCGCCGTGTTCGTCCCGCAGGTGCCTTGGGGCGAATGGCTCGACGGGACGCTGCGATCCGGCGAGGCCGACATGGAGTCCGTCGCGGTCTTCTGGGCACTGCCGGGAGGCATCGTCGTCCCCGGCGCGCTCGCGGGCGCCCTGCTGATCCGCGGCGCGCGGCAGGGGACGCGCTTCGGGCTCGGCGTCGCGATCACGCTCGTCGCGTGGGTCTCCGCCTGCCTATGGCTCATCGGCCCGAGCGGATTCATGTTCGTCTACGTGACCGCGGGCCTGCTCATCGCCGCCGCCGTCGTGGACCGCCGGCGGGCGTGACGGTTCAGCGCGCGGCGCGGCGCGGCGCCAGCGCGACCGCGAACGCGGCGGTCGCGACGCCGAACGTCACCAGCGGCGGACCGGGAATCATGAACGCGGCCAAGGCGAGTACGGCGGCGGAGCCGGCCAGGGCGACGAATCCGAACGGGCGCGCCCGTTCCGGTTCGGTGCGGAAGGCCCGGGCGATCATCCAGAGCAGCACGCCGGCGACGATCATGGCCAGGCCCATGGCGAGGCTCAGCCCGCGGTACAGCGCCGCCGCCTCAAGTGAGACCGGGCCGAGCTGGACCGACGCGGCCCGCATCGCCGCCTCCAGCTCGGGGTCACCGGGCAGGGCGAGTTCCAGGGCGTCGTGGACGAGGCCGGTAACCGTCCATGCCGCGGCGCCTACGCGGAAGGCCGTCAACCGCATCAGTGCCCGTCTCCTCGTCCGGTCCGGTCCGGTGCCTCGCGCACCGGCCGCTGACCGGAACCTACGCCCGGACGTGCCGCGGGGCGCCGCCGGGCCCGGCCCGGCCGCTACGGGTGCATCCGCGCGCCCTTGACCACGCGGTCGACCGCGTTCTTCGGGCCGTACACCCCGATCCCGGCCAGGTCGAGCTTGTCGGCCGCGCGGACCGCGGCCCGGTTCGCGCCGTCGTGGCCGGTCGCGAACAGCTCGGTCGTGAACAGCGACAGGCGCATCCCGCGCGCCAGCGCCTTCGCGTGCGAGGCCGCGAGCTGCTCGCCCGCCGCCTCCAGGACCATCACCGGCTGGCGGAACATCGGCAGGTACGCGTTGCCGGCCGCGTCCTCGTACGGCTCGCCGACCACCTCCGGCTCGGCGGTGCCGAGCCCGCTGACGAGGAACGCCGTGACGTTCAGGCGCTGCCAGACGGCGAGGTCGGCGCGGAGGAGGACCGCGATCTTGGTGTCGAACCGGACGGGTGCTGCTGCTTCCATGCGGGCAACGCTACGAACCGGACCGGCCCGGCGTCTTGTACGTTCTTAACGTGGTGGTCGAGGTCAAGGCGTGGCGCCCGGCCGTGGGCGGGGTCGCGGAGGCGTTCCACGCCCGCTTCACCGACCACGCCTACCCGATGCACGTCCACGAGACGTGGACGCTGCTCCTCATCGACGAGGGCGCCGTCCGCTACGACCTGGACCGGCACGAGCACGGCGCGCTCGACTCGATCGTGACGCTCCTGCCGCCGCACGTCCCGCACGACGGCCAGTCCGCGACGCCGCACGGGTTCCGCAAGCGGGTCCTCTACCTCGACTCGACCCTCCTGGACGACGGCCTCATCGGCCGCGCCGTCGACGGCCCCGAGATCCCCGACCCGCTGCTGCGCAAGCAGGTCCACCGCCTGCACGAGTCGCTGCGGCCCGGCGACGAGCTGGAGGCGGAGAGCCGCGTCGAGCTCGTGGCCGACCGGCTGCGCCGGCACCTGCGCCGCCGCGAGCCGGCCGCCGCGCCGGTCCGCGACCGGCGCCTCGCGCTCGCGATGCGGGACCTCCTCGACCGCCGCATCGAGTCCGGCCTGGGCCTGCGCGAGGCCGCGGCCGAGCTGCACGCGCACCCCGCGCACCTGGTGCGCGCCTTCAGCCGCGAGTTCGGCATCGCCCCGCACCAGTACCTGGTGACGCGCCGGATCGACCGGGCCCGCCGCCTCCTGCTCGCCGGGCGGCCGGTCCACGCGGTGGCCGCCGCCACCGGGTTCTACGACCAGTCGCACCTGACCCGCCACTTCAAGCGCGTCGTGGGCACCACCCCGGCGCGCTTCGCCTCCTGACAGCGCCTCCTGACAGTGCCGCCTTACAGTGCCGTTCCGCTGTGTCGTTCCGCTGTGCCGCCTGCCAGCGCCGCCCGACTTCTGGCCGCGCCGCCTCCCCAGCGTCCCTGACCCCACCCTTGCATCGAAGATGTTGACTGCTTCGATGGAGCGATGTTAGCCTTCACATCACCTGTTCCGGCTGCCTAGCCCCCACATAGGAGTGGCCAATGTCCTCATCCCGTTCCGCGCGCATGACGCGCCGCGGACTGTTCAGCGCGGCCGCCGCCGCGCCCCTCGTCGCCGCCTTCCCGGACGCCGCGGCGGCCCAGACGACCTACACCGGCTACCTCATGGCCCACTTCATCGGCGAGGGCACCGGCGGCGAGCAGATCTACCTCGCCCACAGCGACAACGGCCTCAACTGGACCGACCTCAACCGCGGCCAGATCGTGCTCCGCAGCCCCATCGGCACCCAGGGCGTGCGCGACCCCATCATCGTGCGCAACCCCGCCGGGAACCGCTACTGGATCGTCGCCACCGACCTGCGCATCGGCTCGGGCACCTCCTGGGACGACGCCGCCAACCGCGGCAGCCGCAACCTCGTCGTCTGGGAGTCCGCGGACCTCGTCAACTGGTCCCTGCCGTGGCTGCTCAACGTCGCCGGGTCCATCGGCGACGCCGGGAACGCCTGGGCCCCCGAGGCCATCTGGGACGCCGCGGCCGGGAACTTCCTCCTCTACTGGGCCACCAACTCGACCCTGAACGGCGTCAAGAAGCACCGCATCTGGAGCGCCCGCACCACCGACTTCCGCTCCTTCAGCGCCCCGCAGGTCTACATCAACCTCCCCGGCTCCGAAGGACTCATCGACACCCAGATCGTCGAGGCCGCCGGCAGCACCGGCGGCTACCGCTACTACCGCGCCTCCAAGACCAGCCAGATCGTCATCGAGGGCGGCAACTCGCTCACCGGCGCGTGGACCCGCCTCGGCGACCTCGCGAACCTCACCGGCGGCGGCGTCGAGGGCCCCATGTGGGCCAAGTTCAACGACCGCACCGAGTGGGCCCTGTGGCTCGACCAGTACGCCACCGGCCGCGGCTACATGCCGGTCCTCACCACGAACCCGGCCGCCGTCTCCGGCTACCGCACCACCTCCGGGTACAGCCTCGGGGGGAACCTGAAGCGCCACGGCTTCGTCCTCAACCTCACCCAGGCCGAAGAGAACCGGGTCCTGGGCCGCTACCAGGCCCCGGTGTGGAACCGCCTCCAGTCCTACAACTTCCAGGACCGGTACGTGCGCCACGCGAACCTGGACGTGCGGATCGACGCCGGCGTCAGCCCGGGGGCCGACGCCCAGTTCCGCCTCGTGCCCGGCCTCGCCTCCTCCAGCGCCGTCTCCTTCGAGTCCGTCAACTACCCCGGGTACTACCTGCGGCACCTGAACTACGACTTCGTGCTCGCCCCGCGCGAGGCGACCTCGCAGTTCAACGCGGACGCCACGTTCAACCGCGTGGCCGGCCTCGCCGACGCCTCGTGGAGCTCGTTCTCCTCCTACAACCACCCGACCCGCTACATCAGGCACTACAACTACCTGCTGCGCCTCGACCCGGTCGCCACCGCGGTCGAGCGCGCCGACGCCACCTTCCGCGTCACCACCTGAGCCGGGCCGGGGCGGGCGCCGAAGCGATCACGAATCGAGAAGCGCCGGGGCCCGCCCCGGAAATAGCCTTGGAGCATGACCTACATCGAACACCTCACCATCGAGGCCGCCGACGCCCAGGCCGCCGAGGACTTCTACACCGCCGCCTTCGGCTCGGACCTCCCGCTCCGCTTCCGCGCCTCCGAGGAGCCGACCTCCGGGTTCCGCGGCTTCACGCTCGACCTGGTCGCCGCGCAGCCCGCGAACGTGGACCTGCTCTTCGACGCGGCCCTCGCGGCCGGCGCCGAGACCGTCAAGGCCCCCGTCAAGTCCCTCTGGGGCTACGGCGGCGTCCTGCGCACGCCCGACGGGGTCGTCATGAAACTCGTGACCTCCTCCAAGAAGGACACCGAGCCCGCCGAGAGGAAGTACGACGAGGTCGTGCTCCTCATGGGCACCACCGACATGAAGGCCGCCAAGAAGTTCTACGAGGCGAACGGCCTGGAGGTGGCGAAGAGCTACGGCGGCAAGTACACCGAGTTCGCGACCGACAAGGGCGCGGTGAAGCTCGCGCTGTACCCGCGCAAGGCGTTCGCGAAGACCGCGTTCGTCGACCCGGCCGGCTCCGGCTCGCACCGGATCGCCATCGGCGGCTCCGGCGGGTCCTTCACCGACCCCGACGGCTTCGTCTGGGAGGGCACCGGCGCCTGATGGACCTCGTCGTCCACTCCGCGTCCCTGCCGCACACCGACCCGGAGGCGTCCCTCGCCTTCTACCGCGACGCCCTCGGCTTCGAGGTCCGCTCCGACGAGGGCGACGCGGGCGGGCGCTGGATCACCCTCGGGCCGGCCGGCGGCACCGGCACGTCCCTCGTCCTCGAACCCGCCGGCGCCCGCCCCGGCCTCACTACGGCCGAGCGCCGCACGATCGCCGAGATGATGGCCAAGGGCACGTACGCGGCGATCACCCTCGCCACCGCCGACCTCGACGCCCTCCACCGCCGCCTGCGCGACGCCGGCGCCGAGCTCGCCTGGGGCCCGACCGACCAGCCCTCCGGCGTCCGCGACTGCGCCTACCGCGACCCCGCCGGCAACCTCGTCCGCATCACCCAGGCATGACCCCCGCGCCCGGCCCCCGGCCGGGCGCTCGGGGCGTGCCGGCCCGAAGACGGCGGAGACACCCCCGACCGCATCGCCGCCGCGGCACCGCCTCTTCCGCGCCTTTCGGCCCCAGGTCAGGAGCACCGCGACCGCTGCCGCGCCGCCGCCCCCGCCGGAACCGGCCCGAGTGTCGGACCCTCCTGGCACGATGGCCCGATGGCGTACGACGAGGGGCTGGCCGAGCGGATCAGGGACGCGTTCGACAACCGGCCGTATGTGTTCGAGCGGAAGATGTTCGGCGGGCTCGGCTGGATGGTCCACGGCAACATGGCCGCCGCCGCGCTCGGCGACGGCGGCGCGATGGTGCGCGTGGGCAAGGACGACTACCCGGACCTGCTCGAGGAGCCGGGCGCCGGGCCCATGGTCATGGGCGGGCGCACCGTCACCGGCTGGATCCGGCTCGGCGACGACATCTGCGCCTCCGACGTTGAGCTGCGCGCCTGGGTCGAGCGCGGCATCGCGTTCGCCGAGACGCTCCCGCGGAAGTGACCGGGAGCCGGGACCGGCCCGGCTCCCGCCCCGTTACGCCTCCTCGGCGTCCTCCGCCGCGCGCTCGCGCACCTGCTCGAGGTGCCCGGCGAGCGCCCGGCGCATGACCTCGCGGTCCCCGAGGCGCGCGGTGACGCGCTCGACGACGGCCGCCGCGCCGTCGAGGTCGCCGAGCTCCTCGTGCGCGGCGATCATGCCGTGCGCGGTCTGGACCGCGAGCTCGGCGAGGTAGTCGCCGTCCTCGGCGGCGGCCAGGACCGCCTCGCCCGAGCGCAGCGTCCGCCGCGCCCACGCCTCCTCGGTCTCCTCGCCGTCGCCGCGCATCCGCGCCTCCTGCGCGAGCGTCTTCGCGTACTCGACGCGGCACGAGTCGCGGTACCCCGCCGGGTGCTCCTCGTCGCGCCACGCGGCTTCGAGCTCCATCGCGAGCGCGGCCATCTCGTCGAGCACGGCCGCGGTGTCGGGCTCCTCGGCGCGCAGCCGCGCCCACAGCGCGGCCCGGACCGGGTTGGCGGCGGCCGAGAGCGACCCGAGGCCGCGCCACTTCGCCGCCGACCGCCCGTAGGCGTCCACTGCGGACTTCAGTTCGCCGGTGCGCTCCAGCAGCTCCCCGGCGAGGTGCGCGGCCTGCGGGTACAGGGCCGGGTTGGGGTGCGCGAGGCCGCCGTCCATGAGCCGCAGCGCTTCGAGGACGTGGGTGAGCCCGGCGCGGGCGTCGTAGGTCCGCTGGTGGCTCTCGGCGAGCAGGTAGCGGGCGTCGACGAGGCGCCAGTGCTCGTCCTCGTGCATCTCCGGCAGCTCCGCGAGGGCCGCCTCCAGGATGACCACGGCCTCCTCGCTGCGCTCCTGCATCGCGAGCGACTTCCCGAGGAGGTGCCGGGCCACGCCCGCGCAGCCGGTCTCCCCGGCGCGGTCGTACCAGTGCGCGGCCTGCACCGCGTAGCGCTCGGCCGAGCGGGCCTCGCCGAGGTTGATCGAGCACTCCGCGGCGGTCAGGTGGAGCGCGGCGACGGGGAACGCCGGGTAGTCGTGCTTGACGGCCGCGATCCCGGTCTCCGCGACGGCGAGCGCCTCGGTGAGCTCTCCGGCCTGGTTGAGCATGGCCCCGTACTGGAACGCGCTGATGAACGTCTCGTAGCGGAACCCGCCCTCCGAGGCCAGCTGAAACGCCTTGCGCAGGGCCGCGAGCCGCCCCTGCGGCCCGGTCTCGAACTCCGGCAGCATCATCGCGAGCTGGGTGCGCGTGAGCGCGGCCCGGCGGTGCCCGGCGTGCGCCGCGAGGTCGGCGTCGGCCCGCGCGAACGCGGCCGCGAGCTCGGGCCCGGGCCGCTCGCCGAGCATGAGCCCGGACTGGAGCTGCGCCATGAGGACCTGGGCCCGGGCGCGGGCGGCGTCGGCCGGCGCGGCCGCCGCGAGCGCGTCGGCCTCGGCGAGGAGGCCCGGCGCGAGCGGCGCGAACGCGGCCGGGTCCTCGCGCATCCCCCAGGCGGCCTTCGCGATCCGGCACAGCAGCGCCCGGCCCGGCAGCCCGGCCTCCGCGAAGAGGGTCCCGGCGAGCTGGGCGAGGTCCTGGGCCGCTTCGAGGGCGTCCTTCGGTTCGGCCTGCGCCAGCAGCGCCTCGGCCTCGTCGGCGGGCGCGAGGGACGCGCCGAGTTCCCCGGCGATGCGGGCGACCTCGATCCAGCGCTCCCCGCGGTCCTCGGCGGCGTCCTCGACGCCCTGGCGGGCCCGCACGAGCGCCGCCTCCAGCGCCGCGGCGCTCGCCGCCGCCGGAGCGGGCGCCGGGGCCTCGGGGACCGGCATCGCCTTGAGCCCCAACGGGACGTGCGGGTACGCCTCGGCCGGCTCGACGCGCTCCCGCGACCGGTCGGAGTGGACGGTGGTGCCGTTGCGGCGGTCGTAGCGGGCGCACAGCTCGCGGCGCTCGGCGTCGGCCCACGCGTGCAGGTCGTCGGCGGTCCAGTCGCGGCCGCCCGGCCCGGCCAGCAGCGCGCCGCCCATGCCGCGCCCGCGCAGGGCTGCGGCGAGGGTCTGCACGCCCTCGAGCCACTCCTGCCGCGAGTCGGGGCTGAGCGTCAGCTCCCAGGCGCGCCGCTCGGCGGCCAGGATCTCGATGCCGCGGGCCTCGTTCCCGGTGAGCGCGCAGAACCGGATGTGCCGGGCGACGTAGTCGAGCATGTCGTCCTTGTCGCGGCAGATCCGGTAGCCGTGGTGGTGGTTGGCGCGGGCCTCGTCGAGGCGGCCGAGGCGCGCGAGCGGCAGCAGCGAGTCCGCGAGCGTGTTGTGCGGCTCGTGCGAGCACCGCAGCTCGCCGTCGAGGAGCGGCCGCCAGGCCGCGATCGCGCCCTCGTCGTCCCCGGCGCATGCGGCCATGTCCCCGATGTCGTTGACGCGGCACGCCTCGCAGTCGCTCATGTCGTCCGGCTCGGTCGTGCGCACCATCGCGGCGGCGCGCGCTGCCCGCTCGGTGTCCCCGATGTAGTACGCGAACCAGTGCTCGGCCTCCCAGTACGGGTGCAGCGAGTGCCCGGCCTCGGCGTACCGGCGCCGGAACTGCGCCAGGGCGTCCTCGATGGACGCCAGCGGCACGTCCGGGTGGTCGCGCAGCTTGTACACGATCCACTTGAACTGCCAGTACACCGAGCGCAGGAGCGCGGCGTCGAAGTGCTCGGGGGCGGTGTCGAGGTTGTGCAGGAGCCGCGCGTACGGGACGAGGAGCCGCGTCGAGTCGGGGGAGAACTCGTAGCAGTCCACGAGGGCGTCCAGTACGGCGTTCAGCAGGGGCTGGTCGCCGTCCGCCTCGACGGCGACCAGGTGCTCCTCCAGGGCGGCCAGGCGGGCCTCCCCCCGGAGCTGCCAGCGGATCTCGTTGAGGCGCTTACGGAGTGCGTCGGTATCGCTCATGGGGTTTCCGTCCGGTGGGGGATCGTCGGTGCCAGCATTCTGCCAGGGTGCGGGCCGTGGCCCGCCCGTGGCCCGGCCCGGCCGGGCGGCGCGGTCCGCGACTCTGCCGCGAGAACCCGGTCAGTCCACCAGGCCCGCGTCGTTGACCAGCAGCGCCAGCTGCACGCGGTTGTTCAGCCCGAGCTTCGCGAGGGCCGCCGAGACGTGGGTCTTCACCGTCGGCACGCTCAGGTGCAGGGCCGCCGCGATCTCGGCGTTCGAGCGGCCCCGGCCGACCTCGGCCGCGACCTCGGTCTCACGGGTGTTCAAGGCCCGCAGGCGCTCCCGCGCCGGGGCGCGCCGGTCGTCGGCGCCGCCGACCGCGAGCCCGATGAGCCGCCGCGTGACCTCCGGCGACAGGACCGGCTCCCCGGCCGCCACCTTCCGCACCGCCGCGACGATCGCCGCCGGCGGCGTGTCCTTGAGCAGGAACCCGCCCGCGCCCGCGCGCAGCGCCCGCC
This sequence comes from Glycomyces terrestris, assembly GCF_003933745.1. GTDB lineage: Bacteria > Actinomycetota > Actinomycetes > Mycobacteriales > Micromonosporaceae > Glycomyces > Glycomyces terrestris. The sequence goes on from NZ_RSEB01000002.1 coordinate 491,731, forward strand.
GCACGTGCCCGTCCGCCTCGAACGCGGTGAGCACCAGCACCTCCGGCGCGCCCGGGGCCGCGCGCAGCCGCTCGGTCGCCGCGAGCCCGTCGACGCCCGGCATGTGCAGGTCCATGAGCACCACGTCCGGCCGCAGCTCGGCGACCAGCGGCGGCACGTCCGCGCCGCTGCCCGCCTCGCCCACGACCTCCACGTCGGCGGCGCCCCCGAGGATCATCCGCAGACCCGCCCGCACCAGCGGGTCGTCGTCCACGACCAGGACCTTCACGCGCTCGCTCATGCCGTCCAGGGTAGCCACGCCCCGACCCTCCAGCCGCCGTCCCCGGTCGGCCCGTACTCCAGCCGCCCGCCCGCGAGCGCCGCCCGCTCCTCCAGGCCGATGAGGCCGTGGCCCGACCCCTCCCCGGCGTCCCGGCCCGGCCCCGAGACCACCTCCACCAGCAGCCCCTCGCCCGGCCCGCCCGACACCGTCACCGCGACCGGCGCGCCCTCGGCGTGCTTGCGCGCGTTCGTCAGCGCCTCCTGCACGATCCGGTACGCGGTCCGCCCCGACCGCTCCGGCGCGTCACCTTCCACAGTGGAGGTGAACGCGATCCGGGACCCCGGCCGGGCCTCCTCCACCAGCGCCCGCAGGTCCGCCATCGACGGCTGCGGCAGCTCCCCGATCGGCGCCCGCAGCACCGCGATCACCTCCCGCAGGTCCCGCATCGCCAACCGCGACTGCTCCCGCACCACCCCGGCCGCGCCCGCCAGCTCCTCCGGCGAGAGGTCCGCCCGGTACTCCATCGCGCCCGCGTGCAGGCTCAGCAGCGACAACCGGTGCCCCAGCAGGTCGTGCAGCTCCCGCGCCAGCTCCTCCCGCGCCCGCTGCCGCGCCCGCTCCCGCTCGTCCCGCTCCTGCTCGGCCGCCCGCGCCCGCAGCGCCCGCCGGTACCGCGAGAACATGCCCCAGCCTGCGACCGCCCCGTACAGGACCACCGCGAACACCACGTTCCCGACCAGCCCCAGCTCCTGCGGCCGCAGCCACGCGTACACGCAGGCCGCCCCCAGCGCCCCCGCGTACACCCACGCCGCCGTCCGCAGCGGCCGCCGCACCACCACCGCGAACAGCAGCACCAGCAGCGGGAACGCCGTCGTCTCCGAGAACGTCGACAGCACCACCGCCGCGACCGCCGCCTGCGTCGGCCACCGCCGCCGCAGCCACAGCAGCCCCAGCCCCACCAGGCCCGCGAGCTGGTCCAGCTCGAACAGCCACGGCGGGTCCGGCAGCCCGATCCGCATCCGGTCCGCCGCCAGGTACAGCCACAGGAACACGCCGACCGCGAACAGCGCCGTGTCCGCCGCCCACCCGCGCGCCCCGCGCCGCTCCGCACCCATGCGCCGAACCTAGCCGCCCCGCGCCGCCCGGCCAACGGTTCCGCCCCGATCCCATACCGAAGTCGGCCCGGCGCCATCCGAAGGTCGCGCGCTTCCCCGCGCGGGGGAGTAGCCTCGACCGGTCGGCACCGATGGAAGGGACAGACCGATGCACGACCGCGTCCCCGCACCGCCCGCCGTCGCGCTGCGCCCCATCGCCCCCGAGGACGCCGAGGACATCGCCGCGCTCCGCGCCGCCAGCCGCGGCCACCTCGCCCGCTGGGAGCCCGACGAGGACGACGCCACCTACACGCTCCCCGGCGTCCGCGACGCCATCGCCGCCGCGCTGGCCCGCACCGCGGCGGGCACCGGCCGCTCCTACGTCATCCTGGAGCGCGGCCGCCCCGTGGGCGGACTCCTGTTCAACTCGATCGTCCAGGGCCCGTACGTGCGCACGTGCTCCGTCGGCTACTGGGTCGCCGCGGCCGAGACCGGGCGCGGCATCGCCACCGAGGCCGTGCGCCTCGCGAAGGCCCTCGCGTTCGGGGAGCTCGCGCTCGACCAGCTCCGCGCCGAGACCCTCCCGGACAACCTGGCGTCCCAGGCCGTGCTGTCCCGCAACGGCTTCCGGCGCCTCGGCATCACGCCGTGCTACTCGCTGAACACCGGGCGCCTGCGCGACCACGTCCTGTTCGAGGCGTCGAACCCGCGGGCGGAGCACCCGTGGGACTGGACTTGAAGGACGCGCGCGGCCGGCGGCGCCCGGCCGTGACCGGGGCGCCAGCGCGGCGCCCGATTCGTTCGAAACGCTGAGCCCGGTGGGCGGGGGCCGTTAGATTGCGATTCCGGAGGAGGTGCGCCATGGACATCGCGATACTCGGCGTCGGCCATCTCGGCGAGGCCGTCCTCGCCGGGCTGCTCGACTCGGGCCTGCCGCCCGCGCAGATCTGGGCCACCGCCCAGCCCGCCGAGCGCGCCGCCGCCCTCGCCGGCGCGTACGGCGTCGAGGTCGGCACCGACAACGCGGGCGCCGTCGCCGAAGCCGACGTCGTGCTCGTCGCCGTCCGGCCCGGCGCCGTCGAAGGCGTCCTCCAGGAGATCGCGCCCGCCCTCGAACCGGACGCCACGGTCGTCTCGCTCGCCGCCGGCGTCCCGCTCGCGACCCTCGCCCGGCGCCTCCCCGACGGCGTGACCGCGGTGCGCGCCATGACGAACGTCGCCGCCCGCGCCCGCGAGGCCGCGACCGCGCTCACCGCCCCCGACGGCACCGACCTGACCGAGATCGAGGACCTGTTCGACCGCGTCGGCGTCACGGTCGTCGTCGAGGAGCCCATGATGGACGTCGTGACCGCCGTCGGCGGCTCGGGCCCGGCGTTCCTGTTCTACCTGGCCGACGCCATGACGGAGGCCGCGGTCGAGGGCGGCATGGACCGCGCCGCCGCGCGCGTCATGGTCGACCAGATGCTCCTCGGCGCGTGCCTGCACCTCCAGTCGAGCGACCGGCCGGCCGCCGACCTCCTCGACAGCGTGAACACGCCCGGCGGCACCACGGCCGCCGCCCTCGACGTCCTCACCGCGGCCGCCGTGGACGACACCGTCAAGCGCGCGGTCGGCGCCGCCGCCAGGCGCGGCCGCGACCTCGCCCGGTTAGGCCCGCCGGCGGCGCAGGAACAGCGCCGCGACCGCCACGACCGCGACGACGACCGCCGCCACCAGCATCGCCGTGTACGTCCCCTTGAGACCCGAGGTGAACGCGTCGTACGTCAGCGGCGCGAAGGACGCGTCCCCGGCCTGCTCGATGAACCGCTCCCGGCCCGCCGCGAGCGCGGCGAGCGCCACCGCCGCCAGGACCGCGCCCAGGACCCCGACGATGAGCGCCGCCACCCACCGGCGCGGCGCGAGCACCACCGCGACCAGCAAGAGGCCCAACGCGATCCACGGCAGCCACGTCGCGGCCCACTCGAGCTGCGCGGTCCGCTCCTGGAGCTCGGGCACCTGCGCCGAGTCGAGCAGCACGTACTCGGCCTCGACCGCGGGGATGTCGGCGGCGTACGCGAAGTCGTTCTCCGCCAACCGCTCCTTCACGACCTCGACCACCCGGCCCAGGTCGAGCGTGAGCGTGTTCCCCTCGGCCTTGAGCGAGCCGGCGTTCTCGCCCTCCAGCGCCGAGACGAGCGAGGCGTGCGCCTCGGTCACCGCCGCGTCCCACACCTTCAGGAACGAGGGGCTCGCGACGAACTCGTTCACCTCGGTCTCGATGTAGGCGCGCAGGGTCGCCGCGGCGGAGGCGATGAGCTCCCGGATGTACGCGGGCGGGTTCTCGGTCCCGGCCCAGCCGGCGGCCCGTTCGGCGATCGCGTCGACGTCGATCGCGTTCGTGATCTCGGTGGTGACCATGTCCGCGACGGCCGCCTGGACCCGCTCGTCCGCGGCGATCGGCTCGGTGCGCTCCACGAACCGGTCGGTCGTCAGGAGCTCCAGTCGCGCATAGTAGGCGGCGACCGCGCCGGTGACCGCCACGACGGCGAGGACGCACGCGAGCACGGCCACGACCCAGCGGACGGCCCGCCCGATCCCGCCCCCGCGGCCCTCCCCGAGCGTCCGCTCCGGCTCCTCATCGGGCGCGGCCTCGGCCGCCTCGCGCTCCGTCTCGCTCACGGGAACCTCCACATCGGCTGGTGCCCACCCTAGCCAGGGCGGGCGCCCGCCGCCGGGAAACGGGACGGGCGGCGGGGGAGTGCCCCGCCGCCCGCCGCCCCCAAACTCAGAAGTCCCACTCCAGGTAGGGCGCGATCATCGGGTAGACGAGGTCCATCCGCGCCGCGCTGTTGGGGCAGCCGCCGAGGTGGTGCAGGCCCACGACGGCCCCGCTGGTGCGGCTGAGCACCGGCGACCCGGAGGATCCGCCCTGCGTGTCGCAGTAGTACGACAGGTCGGTCGCGTACCCGCGCCCGTCGGCCCGGTTGTCGTCGATGAGGCACTGCCCGCCGAGGGTCCGCCGGTCCTCGCTGGAGATCCGCAGCGGCTTCCCGCCCGGGTGCCCGGGGATGAAGACCTTCTCGCCGACCTCGGCGTGCCGCGGGTCGATGACCAGGTGCGGCAGGTGCGCGATGGCCGCGTAGTCGTCCACGGTGAACAGCGTGAAGTCGAGCGTGTAGTGCGTCGCGAGCACGTCCGCGCCGCGCACCTTCAGGGGCGTGCGGGTGTCGCCGCCCGCGCATTCGACGCACTCGTACCCGAACTGCACCTCGGTGGCCCGCGCCTCGGCCTGCGAGCCCACGCAGTGGTTGTTCGTCATGATCCGGTTCGAGTCGTCGGCGATCCACGCCGTGCAGTAGTACTCGTCCTCGATGATGAGCCGCGCGACCGAGCGGCTCGCGTCCCACGCGGCCGGATCGGTCTCCCGGTAGCAGGCGGCGTTCTCCGAGTCGTCGCGCCCGCAGACGCTCTCGGGGCCGGCCCCGCCGGGCCGGGACGCGAGCTCGTCCTCGTTCAGGCCCCGCGCGTACGCGGCGAGCCGGGCGGTCGCGGCCACGCCGTCGGCGGCGTCCCACAGCCGGATCTCGGCGGTGTCGCCCTCGATCGACAGGGCCCGCAGGACGCCGTCCGCGACGTCGGCGGCGCCGAACTCGTGGGACTCGGACCCGTCCGGGCTCGCGACGGTGATCCGGTCGCGCCCGCCGAGCACGACGCCGTCGAAGCGGGCCTTGATGAACGCGGCGTCCTCGTGCGCGACGGTCTCGGTCTCGCCGGCCGCGAGCGGCACGTCCGCGGTCTCGAGCTGCGCGATCTGGTCGGCCCGGTACCGCGGGGCCTCGGTCGCGGCCGCGGGTGCCGCGGTCAGCGCGGCCCCGGCGAGGACGCCCGCGGCGAGCGCGGTGACCGTCCTCTTCGTCCTGTCTGATCCCATGGCCCCGAAGCGTAGGTGACGGTCGGGGCGCGGGCGGGGGATCGGCCGAATTCGGGGGCGGGGCCGGCGGCCCCGCCCTGCCGGCCTAGTTGTACTGGTCCTTCCAGTCGTCGCGCCACTGGTCCCAGTCGGTGAAGACGCCGGCGGCGACGCCCAGCACGACGAGGAGGATGAACGCGATGATCGAGATCCAGCCGAGGATGATCGCGGCCCGCGCGAGCCCCTCGCCGGAGTTGTTGCGCCGCGCGATCTGGCCCTTGGCGACGTAGCCGAGGATGAGCCCGAGGATGCCGATCGGGCTGCACCATCCGACGATGGCGAGCACGAACGCGGCGATCGCGAGCCCGTTCATCTCCCGGGGCAGCCTCGCCGGGGCCCCGGCCTGGTCGTATTCCTGCGTCATGTGCCCTCCAATGGAGACGGAAATGTGCGCAGTGTACGAAGCCCGGGGGCCCGGGAGGCGCGTTTTCGCCGAATCAGGCCCGCGCGCGGAACCAGGCGAGGGTGGCGGCCACGGCGTCCTCGTGCGGGGTCAGGCGCGGCTCGCCGAAGGCCGCGCGGAACGCGGTGTCGTCCACGACCCAGTCGCGGTCGCGCTGGTACCAGGTCTCGCCGAGCTCCTTGACGACCGGGCTGAACAGGCCGAGGAGCCGCTGCGTGCCGCGCCCGAGCGCGGCGGTCTTCAGGCGTCCGCCGGCGGCGTCACGCACCATGTCGAGGAATTCGCGGCCGGTCGGCGCGGGGAGCACCGGCAGGTGCCAGGCGCTGCCGTCCGCCTCGGGGCGCTCCCCGAGGGTGACCAGGCCCGCGGCGATGTCGGGCAGGTACGAGACGGTGTGGAGGACGTCGAGGTCGCCGACCCAGCGGGCGGTCTTCCCGGCCGCGGCCGCTGCGAAGACCGTGGGCCCCAGGATGGTGTTGACGCCGCCGGGCCCGAAGTAGTCGGAGGCGCGGCCGAGCGCGGCGCGCACGCGGCCCTCGCGGTGGGCGTCGAGGACGAGCGTCGCGACCTCCGCGCGGGCCCGGCCCTTCGGGTTGGCCGCCGCGTACGGCAGGTTCTCGGTCATGGGGCCCTTGACGGGCCCGTACATGTACAGGTTGTCGGCCATCACGAGGCGGGCCCCGGCCCGCTCGACGCCGCTGAGCACGGTGTCGGTGAACCCGGGGAACTCCGCGGCCCATTTCGCGTACGGCGGCTGCGCGCACTGGTAGACGACGGCGGCGCCCTCGCACGCCGCGGCCGCGCCCTCGGGGGTGGTGACGTCGGCGGCGAACCCGTCGGGGCCCTGCGGGCGGCGGCTGACGGCCCGCACCCGGTGCCCGCGCGCGGCCAGCTCGGCGGCGACGGCGGCGCCGACGGCCCCGGTGGCGCCGAGGACGACGTGGAGATCGGTCATGGGGGTGCTCCGTACGTGAGTCGGGCGGTCCGGGAGGACCGGGGCGGCCGATGAGGGCTTGCGTCGGCTGGAACCGTTATACACCCCGGCCCCTTGCGCCCCAGCCGATCAGGTGCCAGGCGGCCCGGCTCACCGTGCCGGTTCGGCCCGGCACCGGGCCGCGAGGGCCTCGACGCCGTCGAGCAGGAGGCCGAGGCCGAGGCGGAACATCCCGTCGAGGTCCATGTCGTAGCCGTCGGGGAGGGACCCGAAGTGGCCGAACAGCTTCGCGAAGTGCGGGTAGCGGTTCATGATCCCGTCGTCGTTCATCGTCGGCACGTACCGCAGGTCGGTCCACTCCTCCGCGGACAGGCCCGTGTCGGAGACGGCCTCGTCCTCGCGCTCGAAGTTCGCGGCCAGGCCGATGATGTGGCTGTACAGGAGCACGTGCACGTCGAACTGGAGTCGCGGCGGCAGCCCGAGCCCTTCGAGCGCGCCCAGGAGGCTGTCGCCGATGCCGAGGAGGTTCGGCAGCGGCAGCGGCCGGGTGAGCGGGTGGACCTGCCCGAGCCACGGGTGCGCCCGGTGGACCCGCCACAGCTCGGTCGCGATCGCCTCGACGCGCTCCCGCCACGGCGCGCCCTCGTCGTCCTCATAGGACAGTTCGCCGTAGACGGCATCGGACATCGCCATGAGCAGGTCGTCCTTGTCCTCCACGAACCGGTACAGCGTCATCGGGGCCACGCCGCAGCGCCCGGCCACCGCCCGCATCGAGACCGCTTCCAGCCCTTCGGTGTCCGCGATCTCGACCGCCTCCGCGAGCACCCGCTCGCGGGTGAGCTCGGCCGGCTCCCCGGCCTTCCCCGCCCGCCGCGGCGCCACCACCGTGCCCGATCGCGGCCGCGTGATCACCAGGCCCCCGGCCCGCAGCACGTCCAACGCCTTCGCCGCTGTGGCGAGAGCCACACCGAATTCCTGGGCGACCTGCCGCGTGGACGGCACCCTGTCGCCCGGCGACAGCTCCCGGTCCGCGATGCGCCTGCTCAGCTCGGCGGCGATGCGCGCGTACGGCGGCTCGGTCGACTCGGCCACGGCGGCCCCCTCCTCGGTCTGTCCTACGACAGATCCTAGTGCGAGCGGCCCTTCCCGCGCCCCGCTGTCCTAGACCAGTTCCGGCGCGTATTTGCAGGTCAGAGGCATGTTTCCTACGGTGGTCTCGATCGAGGAAGTCCAGTCAAGGAAGTCCCCAGGGAGGAACCCCCGTGAAGAAGACCGTGCTCATCTCAGGCTCCAGCGTCGCCGGCACCGCACTCGCCTACTGGCTCCGCGAACAGGGCCACACCCCCGTCGTCCTCGAGCGCGCCCCCGCGCAGCGCCGCGGCGGCCAGGCCGTCGACGTCCGCGGCGCCGCCCTCACCGTCCTGCGCCGCATGGGACTCGAAGCCGAGGCCCGCGCCCTCGCCAACCACTGCGACGGCATGTCGGTCGTCGACCCCGCCGGCAACGAGCTGTTCCGCTCCGAGGAGTTCGCGCTCTCCTCCGGCAGCCTCGACTCCGACGACATCGAGATCCTCCGCGAAGACCTCGTCGACCTCATGCACGCGAAGAACGACGGCGTCGAGCACCTGTACGGCGACTCGATCGCCGCGATCCACCAGGAGGACGACGGCGTCACCGTCGAGTTCGAGCACGCCGCGCCGCGCCGCTTCGACCTCGTCGCCGGCGCCGACGGCCTCCACTCCAACACCCGCCGCCTCGCCTTCGGCCCCGAGCAGGACTACATCAACCACCTCGGCACCTACCTCTCGGTGTTCAGCGAGGAGAACTACCTCGGCCTCGACCGCTGGCAGACCTGGTTCAACGACGGCGTCAACGGCGGCGTCGTGATGACCGTGCGCGACAACGCCGAACTGCGCATCTTCCTCGGCTTCGCGTCCGAGCCCATCGAGTACGACCACCGCGACACCGCCGCCCAGAAGCGCCTCGTCGCCGAGCGCGTCACCGGCTTCGGCTGGGAGGTCCCGACCTTCATCGAACGCATGATGAAGGCCGAGGACTTCTACTTCGACTCCATGGCGCAGATCCGCATGGACGCCTGGTCGGCCGGGCGCGTCGTCCTCGTCGGCGACGCCGCCCACTGCGCCGCCCCGCTCTCGGGCCAGGGCACCAGCCTCGCCCTCGTCGGCGCCTACGTCCTCGCCGACGAACTCGGCCGCACCGGCGACCACGCGCTCGCCTTCGCCCGCTACGAGACCCGCATGCGCCCCTTCGCGGAGGCGAACCAGGAGCTCGCCTTCATCGACCGCCAGACCGTCGACCCGGAGGAGTCCGCCCGCCGCACCGACGCGGTCAAGGACCTCATCGACCTCGACGCCGAGATCGACTGAGGACGGACGGGGCCGCGCTCCCGCGGAGCGCGGCCGCCGTCACGCCTTCCCGGTCTCCGGGGCCGTGATCGCTTGGCGCCGTTCGAACTCGGACTCGATCAGGTCGAGGAACGAGTCGACCTCCTCCATGTCGTAGCCCTCGCGCAGCCGCGTGGTCGTGAACAGCGAGGCCCGCACCTCCTCGGCGCTGAGCCGCTGCGGCCCCTCGGCCGGTTCGAGCAGCGCGAGCGCCACCTGGTCGAGGAACGCGTCCACCTCGTCCTCGTCGTAGCCCTCGGTCAGCCGCACCGTCTTGAACCGCACGTCCCGGACCGCCCCGGCCGAGATGAGCGCCTGGTCCGGGGGAGCGGGCACGACCGGCGGTTCCGGCTCCTCGGTCGCCGGGCGCGATCCGAGCCGCGAGGCGTGGTCGTCGATCGGACCGGAGCCCCTCGCCACCTGGTACCGGTTCTCGGCCAGCGCGAGCTTGTCGGCGGTGTGCGTGACGCACTTCTGCGGCCGCGGCAGGTCCCGTTCGACGGCCAGGCGCTCCAGCTCCAGGAAGACGTCGTCCAGCGTCAGGAGCGCGCCGGCCCGCCGGCTGCCGTGTTTGAGGACGTCGAGGAACGCCTGCGTGAACGCGGTGTGCCGCTTGCCCTCGAACGCGTACGACGGCGAGTTCGCGGGCGAGGAGGTGAGCGTGACGTGCCCGGAGACGCGGATCTGCCCGAGGATCAGCGACTCCGCGTCGGCGAGGACCTGGGTCGCGATCCCCGAGAAGCAGCAGTCGAGGACGATCACCTTCGCCTCGGCCCGGGCCGTCTGGATCGCCCGGTGCAGGAACGCGAACGGGACCCCGCTCCAGGGCAGCAGCCCCTGCGAGGTCTGCGGCAGCGCGAGATGGAGCATCCCGGTGTCGTCCACGAGGCCGTGGCCGCTGAAGTACACCAGCAGCAGGTCCTTCGCCCCCTGGGCCGCCCGCTCGACCGCGGCGCCGACCTCGGTCAGGTCGTTCGCGTTGGTGAGCGCCTCGCAGTGCGCGGCCGGAATCCCGGTGCGCCGCACCAGCGCCTCGCGCATCGCCTCCACATTGTTCACCGCCGCCGGCACCGGGGCGAGGTGGTCGTACGCGGCGGTCCCCAGGAGCAGCGCCCGCGACCTCGCGCCGTCAGGAAGGCGCATCAGCCGATCCCGCCGGCCACTCGGACACCCGCCACCGGAGCGGACGTGTCGGCGGGCGCCGCGCCGGCGCCGGCCCGTGCGGCCGCACCCGGCCGAGCGCCGTCGACATCAGCTTCGCCAGCGGATCGGTTCGCCATCGCGGCCTCCGTTCGAAAGGGGACTCCAATACTGGCAAACCCCCGCCACGGCCCCGGCCCGGCACCGTCCCCGGCGCCCCGGAGAAAAACCTCGGCGGGCGCGATGAATCCCCGCCGCCCGCCCCGTCTTCATGGACGTAAACGAAACGCCCCGAACATAGGAGGACCGAGACATGACCGCCAACGAGAACGGCTACAGCTACACGCTCACCACCGAAGTCGACGTCCCCGTCGCCACCGTGTGGACCGCCTGGACCGAGAACCCCCACTACGAGGCGTGGAGCTACTCCAAGCCCGGCTCCGTCGCCCTCGACGTGACCCCCGGCGGCCGCTACACCGCCACCGTCGTCACCCCCGACGGCCAGGAGTTCCCCATCACCGGCCGCTACATCGACGTGGTCGAGCACGAGACCCTGGTCATGGGCATGGACACCCCCGACGGCGAAGAGGTCATGCGCCTCGACCTCGCCGAACTCGACGGAGGCCGCACCCGCCTGGTCGTCTCGCAGACCCTCGCCACCCAGGAGCAGCACGACATGGCCAAAGAGGGCACCCAGATGCTCCTCGACTCCTGCGCCGCCTACGTCGGGAAAATCTGACCTCCCCTCCGCGGGGCCGGGCGGCAGGGCCCGGCCCCGCTCCCGTGCGGCCATCGACCCCATCGCGCCCGGACGCCGCGTTCCTGTCGGTCCCGGCGGATAGCCTCGCACCATGCAGCTCACGACCCGGCGGCTGAATCGCGCCACCCTCGACCGCCAGTCGCTCCTGCGCCGGGCCGACATCGACGTGGTCGCCGCCGTCCGCGGCGCGGTCGCCCTTCAGTCCCAGACGCCGGTGTCGCCGTACATCGGCCTGTGGAACCGCGTCGCGGACTTCGACCCCGCCGACCTCGACGCCGCCTACGCCGACGGCCGCCTCCTGCGCGGCAACCCCGTCCGCATGACCCTCCACACCGTCGCCGCCGCCGAGTACCGCACCTTCCGCGAGGCCACCGACCCGTCCCTGTACGCCGCCAAGCTCGGCGGCCGCATCGCCTCGGCCGGCCTCTCCGGCGCCGAGGCGTTCGCGCTCACCGAAGCGCTCATGGACGCCCTCTTCGCGCACGGCGAGGTCCGCACCGCCCGCGAATGCGAGGCCTGGCTCGCCGAGCGCCTCGACCCCGACACCGCCAAGCAGGTCTGGCCCGGCATCCGCCAGTACGCGCCGCTCCTGCGCGCCCCGAACGGCGGCCCGTGGGGCTTCGCCGACACCGTCGCCTACACCGCCCTCCCGGACCCGCCGGCCCTGCGCGACCAGGACGCCGCCGACCGCGCCCTCGCCGCGCTCGTCCTGCGCCACATCGAAGGCTTCGGGCCCGTGAGCATCGCCGACGTCGCCCAGTTCGCGATGGTCCAGCGCGGCCGCGTCAAGCAGGCGATCGCCGGCCTCGACCTCGTCGTCCACGAGGGCCCGAACGGCGAAGTCCTCCACGACCTTCCCGGCGCGACCCTCCCCGACGAGGACGTGCCGGCCCCGCCGCGGCTGATGGCCATGTGGGACAACGTGTTCCTCGCCTTCCATGACCGCGCCCGCACCGTCCCGCCCGACTACCGGACCACGCTCATCCGCAACAACGGCGACGTCCTCCCGATCCTCTTCGTCGACGGCTTCGCCGCGGGCGTCTGGCGCACCGTCGAAGGCGGCGTGGAGGCCACCGCCTTCCACCCGCTCCCCGACGACGCCTGGGACGCCCTCGCCGCCGAAGCGAAGGGCCTCACCGCGCTGCTCGCCGGCCGCGAACCCGACGTGTACCGCCGCCACCGCCACTGGTGGGACAAGCTCCCCGACCACGAGACCGTCCTCCTCTCCGGAGCATGACCCGGCCGCCCGGCCCCCGCCCCGGCTACGATTCGGGCAACCCGATCGGAAGGAGCCCCGCATGAGCGGCCGCGAGCACCACTACGAGGTCACCGTCGACTGGACCGGCAACACCGGCAAGGGCACCGCCTCGTACCTCTCCTACGGGCGCGACCACGACATCACTGCGCCCGGCAAGCCCCTCCTCCAGGGCAGCGCCGACCCCGCGTTCCGGGGCCAGAAGGACCGCTGGAACCCCGAGGAGCTCCTCGTCGCCTCGCTCTCCGAATGCCACATGCTCACGTTCCTGTCGCTGTGCGCGCGGGAGCGGATCGTTGTCACCGCCTACCGGGACGCCGCCACCGGCACCATGACCGAGGACGGCGGCTACTCCGGCCGCATCACCGAGGTCGTCCTCAACCCCGTCGTCACCGTCGCCGACCCGGAGCGCGCCGAGCGGGCCGCCGAGCTCCACCACGACGCCAACAAGACCTGCTTCATCGCGAACTCGGTGAACTTCCCCGTCCTCCACCGCCCCACCACCCTCGTCGAGGGCGGCGCCTAACCGGCCGGGGTGCACGGCACGGTCGCCGGCAGCTCCCACGCGCCCTGCGTGTCGGCCTGGAAGCTCGGCTCGACGCTGTCGCCGGGCTCGATCGCCGCGTTGAACAGGATGTCGCCGTAGCGGTCGCCGTCGATGTGCTGGAGGCCCCACGTGGTGGTCACCTCCAGGTGCTTGAGGTCGAGCACGACCTCCCAGCCGTCGATCGGCTCCGTCCCGGTGTTCGCGACCTCCACGGTCACCGAGACCGAGTCGTCCGACTCGCTGTCCAGGCGCAGGGAGGCGGTGCACGGCGGCACGGTCTCGGCCGGGTCCGCCTCGCTCGTCTCGGCCTCGGCCGTGGTCGGCTCGGCGCTCGTGGGCGCGGCCGACGACGGGGGCGTCTCGGACGGCGAGGCCGACGGGCTCGGGGTCGCGCTCTCGCCGGCCCCGGTGAACTGCGGGCCCGCAGGCAGCTGGGCCTCGGCCAGGTCGGGGTCGTGGTCGTCGCGCAGGCTCCCGAACTGCCACACGGCGGCGGCCGAGGCGATCGCGGCGACCGCGACGAGGACCAGGAGCAGGCGGCCGTGGATCCTTCCGCGCAGCACGCCGCGGTGCGACCAAGCACGCATGGGTCTCCTCCGAGGGGTCGGCAGGGCAGGGCGGACGCGTTCGCGCGCAAGGGACCGCGGAAGAGGGGGTCGTGTCCACGTTGAAGCGTACAAGGCCCTGATGCGCTGGCGAAACGCCCCGATTGGCCTGTCTCGGTCCGGTTGGGGCGCTGTGATTCCGGTTTCGAGCGGGTCCCGCGTCCGGGTGCCGTTCGCGGGAGGGCCCGGTCGCCGCCGGACCCGCCGGCGGCCGTGCGCCTCACCGGCTCGCGAGCGTCGCCGAGGCCGGCCCCTCAGAGGCGGGCGGGGGTTCGGGACGGCATTCCGCGCTCCCCGCATTCGAACCGCCTCCGGTGGGTACGCACCGGTGTAGATTCAGGCCGGGCGCAGCCGGGCGCCCGCCGGGCGAGACCGAAGGGGACCCCTGAGATGCGCGCTGTCGTCGTCACCGACTTCCACACCGAGCCGAGCCTCGCGGACCTCCCCGTCCCCGAACCCGGCCCGGGGGAGGTCCTGGTCAAGATCGCCGCCGCGGGCGTGAACCCCTTCGACTGGAAGGTCGTCGAGGGCGCCATGCGCGACGCGGTCGACCACCTGTTCCCGCTCGTCCTCGGCTCCGACGGCGCCGGCACGGTCATCAGCGCCGGCGAGCCCGGCCTCACCGACCCGCGCTTCGAGCCCGGGGAGCGCGTCTTCGGCCAGTTCATGGACGTCCAGCGCGGGCGCGGCTCCTATGCCGAGTACGCGATCGCGCCCGCCGCGAAGCTCGCCCGCCTGCCCGACAAGCTCGACTTCGCCACCGCCGCGGCCCTGCCGACCGCGGGCGCCGCCGCTCACGACTTCGTGGAGGGCACCGGGGCCGGGCCGGGCCAGTGCCTCCTCGTGAACGGCGCCTCCGGCGGGGTCGGCCAGGCCGCGGTGCAGCTCGCCGCCGGCCAGGGCATCCGCGTCATCGCCACCACCGACCCCGACACGGCCGCGCTGCTGCGCGAGCTCGGCGCCGCCGAGACCGTCGACTTCACCGCCGGGCCCACCGACGAGCAGGTCCGCGAGGCCCACCCGGACGGCATCGACGCCGTGATCGACCTCGTCTCCACGGCCGTGGAGATCGACGCGATCGCCTCGCTCCTGAAGCCGAACGGCGCCATCGTGTCCGCGAACGGCGCCGTCGACCTCGAGCGCTTCGCCGCCCGCGGCCTGCGCGGCTCGAACCTGTACGCGAACGCCAGGCCCGCGACCCTCGCCTCCCTCGCCGAGTCAGTCCAGAGAGGACAGCTGCGGTTGCGGATCGACCACGAGGTCCCGCTGGAGGAGGCCGCCGCCGCGCTCGATCGCATCAAGGCCGGCCGATCCCGCGGCAAGACCGTCCTCGTGGTCGACGCCGATCAGGGCCGCCAGATGTAGATCCCGACGTCGCGGAAGCGCTCGGCAAAGCGGCCGTCCGGGGCCGCCTCCCGCAGGACCTGGCGCAGGTCGGATTCGAACGCGGCGAGCCGGTCGCCGAACAGGTGCGGGGCCGAGCTCGACAGCGAGAGCACCGCGGCCACGACCTCGTCCTCACTGCGCGTCTCGACCCGGCCCGCGCCGACGCTGACGACCTCCGGGCCGGCGTACCCGGCGCGGCGCATCACCTCCTCCTCGCCCCAGGCGGTGCCCTCGGGCAGGAAGCCCTGCCCGGCGCGGCGCACCGGGCCGAGGTAGTCGGCGACGAGCGCCTCGACGGCGTCCCACGGGGGCGCGGGGTGCGGCAGCGGCCCGCCGCCGTCGATCCCGCGGTGCGTCGTCGCTCCGATGTGGACCCAGGCGCCGCCGGGCGCGATCATGCCGCGCACCCGCTCGGCCACGAGCTCGCGGTCCATCCAGTGGAAGGACTGCGCGAACGACACCACCCGGAACGTCCCCAGGTCCGCGGGGAGCTCCTCGGCCCGCATCCGCTCCCAGCGGATGCCGGGCGCCCTGAGCCGGGCCTCGGCGATCATGCCGGGATCGGCGTCGACCCCCACGGCCTCGGCGAACAGGGGCGCGAGGAGGACGGTCAGCGACCCGGGCCCGCAGCCCACGTCCAGCAGCCGGCCGGCGCCGTCCAGGCCGAGCGCGTCGCGCACGGCGTCGGCCAGGTCCGCGGGGTACGGGACGCGGCCCAGTCCGTAGTGGACGGCCGCGCCCGCGAACAGCGTCTCGTCCCATTCCCAAGAGGTCATCCGCAGGATGCTACCGGCGCCCGGTCCGCGGACCGAGCGCATTTCCCCCGTGCGGGTGCCAGGGGCGGCGCCGGCGCTCGCGGTCGCGGCGGCCGACGCGCACGAACCGCGGCCCGCTACCGCGGCACATGGCCCGCGCGAACCGCGGGCCGCTACCGCGGCACGTGGCCGGTGAACGCCGTCTCGAAGCTCGCGTGCTTCCCCATGTGCGCCAGGTACCTCGGGTCGGTGACCTGGATCGTGAACTCGGCGTGCTCGCCGTCGCCCTCGGGCTCGATCGCGAACGAGGCGATGATGGCCTCGGTGCGCTTGAGGAACTCCTCGCCCCGCGGCTTGGTCGTCAGGATCGTGTACTTCCCCCAGGCGCCCGCGCTGCCGTCGAGCTGGCCCTCGTACGCCTTGTACGCGTTGACCTTCGGCTCGACCGGCTCCTTCGTGTGCTCGTCGAGCACGTTGCCCTTGGCGTCGATCCACACCCGCTTGCCGAGGAACAGCTCGAAGCACTCCTCGAACTCCTTGGCGGTGCCGTCGTCGATGTCGACGGCGCCGAAGCCCTGGAACCACGCGTCCATGAGGAGCTGGAGCCCGAACTCGGGCCCGCGGTAGAACCTGGCGTCTCTGCCGATGAGGCTGGTCAGTCGCCCGTCGAGCGTGTTCCCGTCCCGGCCCCAGGTGATGACATCGAAGATGTACGTCATGGCCGTGAATCATAACCAGTACGGGCAATTCAGGCGAAGGTAGTGGTTCATCACACCGTGCCCCCGGCGTCAGCCGCGCTGGGCCGCCGGGGCTGTCCAGGAGTCGAGGAGGCGCAGGGCCTCGGCGCTCGGCGAGTCGGGCTGGACGTTGTAGACGCACAGCGTCTGGTCGGGGTCGTCGGGGAGCTCGAAGCCCTCGTACGCGAACTCGATCTCGCCGGCCACCGGGTGCCGGTACCCCTTGGTGCCGTGCGTGCGCCGCAGCACCTGGTGGTCGTTCCACCAGCCGCTGAACTCCGGGCAGCCGAGCGTCAGCTCGCCGATGAGGTCGGCGAGCTGCCGGTCGTCCGGGTGCCGGCCCGCGTCGAAGCGCAGCACCGCGACCGAGTCGCGGGCGATCGTCTCCCAGTCCACGACCCGCTCGCGCGCCTCCGGGTCGAGCAGGTACCAGCGCGCCAGGTTCCGCTTGCGCGCCGGGAGCGCGTCGAAGTCCGTGAGGACCGCCTTCGCGAGCCGGTTCGACGCGAGCACGTCCATGCGCCTGCCGATGATGAACGCCGGCACCGAGTCCAGGCTCTGGAGCGTCAGCAGCAGCCCCGGCCGCACCCGCTGCGCCGCGATCGGCCCGCGGCGCTTCGGGGCGCGCCGGCCCGCCAGGTCCACGAGGTGGTCGCGCTCGGAGCGGTCGAGCCGCAGCGCCTCCGCGAGCGCCTCCAGGACCTCCGGCGACGGGTTCCCGGCCCGGCCCTGCTCCAGGCGCGTGTAGTACTCCACGCTCATGTTCGCCAGCCGCGCCACCTCGTCGCGGCGCAGCCCCGGCACCCGCCGCACCCTGCCGTCGTCGGCGACGCCCGCGTCCCGCGGGTGCACGCGGGCGCGGCGGCTCCGCAGGAAGTCCGAGATCTCAGCGCGCTGGTCCATGCCCTCAATTCTGCCCCGCGCCCGCGGTCCGGGGCGGCGCTCGACTGGTACTGCCGGTACCAGTCACGAGAGGGGATTCCTGGGCCCCTTTTCGGGCCCGATCCGGTGCTGTACTCGATTGCAGGGCGAGCGAACGCCCTGGACGTCAACGACACCGAAGGAACCAGCATGTCTACTGTGAACACCTTTCTGCCGCTCGCGGGCCGCGTCGCCGTCGTCACCGGGGCCTCCAGCGGCCTCGGCGAGGCCGCCGCCGAGCTCCTCGCCGCCCGCGGCGCGAAGGTCGCCGTCATCGCCCGCCGCACCGACCGCCTCGACGCCCTCGTCGAGCGCGTCGCGGCGAACGGCGGCACCGCCCTGGCACTCCAAGCCGACGTCACCGACGCCGACGCCGTCAAGGCCGCCGCCGCCCGCGTCGAGGCCGAACTCGGCACCGCCGATCTCCTGTTCAACAACGCCGGCGTCATGCTCCCCGCCAAGATCGGCGAGGTCCGCGAGGACCTGTGGCGGCGCCAGGTCGACGTCAACATCCAGGGCCTGCTCAACGCCGTCGCCGCGTTCACCCCGCAGCTGCTGCGGGCGGCCGCCGAGCGCGGCGTCGCCGACCTGGTGAACACCTCTTCGATCGCCGCCCAGAACCTCTTCCCGACCTTCGAGGTCTACAGCGGCACGAAGGCGTTCGTCAGCCACTACTCGCGGACCCTCCGCGCCGAGCTCGGCGCCCAGGGCGTGCGCGTCGCCGTCATCGAGCCCGGCATCGTCCGCACCGAGCTCCAGGCCCACGTCACCGAGCCCGACGCGGTCGACTGGCTCACCGACACCTTCAAGACCATGGAGGTCCTCGAAGCCGGGGACGTCGCCGAGGCGCTCGCCCACCTCGCCGCACTCCCGCCGCGTGTCAACCTCCAGCAGGTCGTCATCATGCCGACGACGCAGGCGAGCTAGGCCGCTCGCACAGTCGTCCGGATTCCGTCGCGGCGTTCCCGGGGTGTATGAAAGAATCGCTTCAGAAATCGGCCCGGCTTCCGCCGGACCGCAGCGGCGCAGCACCGTGCGCCCCGGGAAACGACCCTGGAGGTCACCACATGGCCAAGCTCGGCAGGACCGGCATCGAGATCCACCCGCTCGTCCTCGGCACCAACACCTTCGGCTGGACCACTCCGGAAGCCGAGGCCCACCGCATCCTCGACGCCTTCGCCGACGCCGGCGGCACCCTCGTCGACACCGCCGACTCCTACTCGGCCTGGGCCCCCGGCAACGCCGGCGGCGAGTCCGAGACCGTCATCGGCACCTGGCTCGCCAGGAACCGCGACCGCCTCCTCATCGCCACCAAGGTGTCCCAGCACCCCGAGTACAAGGGCCTCTCGGCCGCGAACGTCAAGGCCGCCGCCGACGCCTCCCTCAAGCGCCTCGGCGCCGACGCCATCGACGTCTACTACGCCCACTTCGACGACCCCGCCACCCCGCTGGAGGAGACCGTCGCCGCCTTCGACGCGCTCGTCACCGAAGGCAAGGTGCGCCACATCGCCGTCTCCAACTACAGCCCCGAGCGCCTGCGCGAATGGCTCGACATCACCGAGCGCACCGGCGCCGCCCGCCCGGTCGCCCTCCAGCCCAAGTACAGCCTCGTCAGCCGCGAGACCTTCGAGCCCGGCCTGCGCGACATCGCCGTCGCCGCCGACCTCAGCGTGTTCCCCTACCACGCGCTCGCCAGCGGCTTCCTCACCGGCAAGTACCGCACCGAGGCCGACCTGGAGCGGTCCGTGCGCGGCGCCGCCGCCGGGAAGAACCTGAACGCCGCCGGCCTCGCGATCATCGACCGCCTCGCCGAGATCGCCCGCGACCGCGGCGCCGCGATCGCCTCGGTCGCCCTCGCCTGGACGCGCACGCGCCCCGGCATCGCGGCCCCGATCGCCGGGGCCCGCGAGCTCGACCAGCTCGCCCCGCTCCTCGCCTCGGCCGAGATCGAGCTGACCCGGGACGAGGCCGAGGGCCTGACCGCGCTCTCGGACGCCTACGGCGCCTAGCGGAACCGAACGCGTTGGGGCCCCCACCGCCGACCTGCGGTGGGGGCCCCGACGTGTTCCACCCGGACGCTAAGCGGCCGGGGCCTTCGCGTAGACCTCGATCTCGCTCAGGATGATCCACCCCGCGGTCCCGCCGGAACCGGCGGTCATGACCAACCGCACGGCGGACGTCTTCGCGTTCACCTCCACGTCGATCACCGGGACCTCGTCGGTCGGCACGTCCACGAAGCCCGCGTCGACCCAGTTCCCGTCCGCGTCGAGGTACTGCACCGTCAACGTGTCCGCATAGGACGGGCGGCCGCCGTCGCTCCAGAAGTGGGACACGACCCGCGTCACGTCCCGCGCCTCCGGCAGCTCCACCGTGATCGCCTCCTCGGTGTTGAACGGCCCCGACTTCCAGTTCGACCACGCCTTGTCCGTCAGGACCCCGTTGCGCAGCCCGGCCGTCGAGTAGCCCGGCTCGGTGTACGTCGCCGAGATCGCGACCCCCTCGCCGAGCGCCACGTTCGCCTCGACCGGATCGGTGACCTCCACGTTCACCACCGCCGGCAGCTCCGTGCCGTCCACGAGCACCGCGGTGCCCGCGACCTGCACGGTCCCGTAGTCGTCGAAGGCGCCCTCGGCGGGCTCCTCCCACACCACCGGCACCGACGCCTCGGTCCCGTTGTCGCCCAAGGCCGTCACCGTCGCCGGCAGCGGCGGCGTGAAGCCCGGGTACGTCACCGCCGACGCCGGCGCCGTCTCCGAGAACGTGTCCACGGCGACCTTCGCCTTGGCGCGGAACGTGTTCCCGAGCGCGTCGACCGCCTCGCCCCACACCGTCACCGTCCTGACCCGGTCCCACGTGGACTCGCTCGGCAGCTCCCACTCCACCGGCAGCGCGCCGCGCGCGCCGTCCCGGTACACGCCCGGCACCGTCGCCGGCAGCTCCGGCACGTACCCCGGCACCGTGTACGAGCGCACCTGCTGCGCCCGCAGCACCGTCTCGTCCACCACGCCCCAGCGCTGGTTGGCCGCCGACGTCGGCGTGTACGTCTGCACCGGCGAACCGTCCGCCGTCGCCTCGCCCCACACGTCCAGGACCAGGCCCGTGCCGACGTTCACCGGCACGAACGTGCCGTCGCCGGTGGACGACAGGTACCACTGCGCCGCCTCCGACGGATCGCCCCCACCGGGTTCGAGCACCGCCAGCCCGTCGCCGATCGCCAGCCGCGCCCCCGTGGCCGCGTTGACGATCGCGTACCGCTCCGTGTTCGTGTAGCCCCCGGTCAGCTTCTCGACCCGCCACAGCTGCTCGCCGTCGTACTGGTCGTCGGTCTCGATGACGATCCCGGTGCCCTCGGCGTTCGGCGCGATCGACTTCCCGCTCTGCACGCCGTCGAACCGGTACACGTGCCCGTCCTGGAACAGTGCCGCGTCACATGCCACACCCGACACGCCCGTGATCACGAACGTCGTCACCGACTTCGCCGGGACCGTCAGCGTCGCCTGCCCGCCGCGCACCCGCACCGGGTCGCCCTCGACGAGCGCGCCGTCCGCGCTGGTCACCACCGGCGTCACGGTCGCGCCGCGCGCGATGCGCTCGAACTTCGACAGGTCGAGCGTCACGTCCACGGCCGCGTCGGCGCTGTTGGTGTACACCGCGTTCGCGCCCGAGCCGTCGCCCTCGACCGCCGCGGTCGTCGCCGCGCTGTCGGTGGCGATCACGTGGTCGCCCGGCTCGATGTAGTGCGTGAAGTTCTGGATCGTGTAGAACTTCGTGTTCACCTTGATCGGGCACGTCTCGAGCGTGTCCTCGGCGGTGCAGTCGAACGGCACGTGGATCGAGCCCCAGCTGTGGCCCCCGGCCACGTCCTCGATCGGCTGCCACAGCACCCACGCCGTGGACTCCAGCTCCCGCAGGTCGTCGGTGATCCGCGACGCGATGCCGATGCCGTTCTCCATGGACTCGTAGTCCTGGCCCGACGTCCACGAGCCCTCGACCTCGCTCATCCACAGCGGCAGCCCGGCGGCCTTCGCGAGGTCGCGGGCGCTGGTGCGCTGGCCGGTGCCGTAGGTGTGGACGTTGAGCTGGTCGACGTTCGCTCGGGACTCCTCGGTGTACGCGTTCCAGTTGCGCACGAACGTGCCCGGGTTCGTCTCGTCCATCGCCGAGACCACGGCGTCGAGCTCGGACTCCGAGAGCCGCTCGGCGAGCGCGTTGATGACGAGCTGCTGGAGCTCGGGGCCGGCGTGGGCGCCCTCCTGGCGGCCGCCGGTCGGCTGCACGCCGTCCGGGCCGAGCTGGGTGCCCCAGTAGTTCGTGTTCGGCTCGTTCAGCGGGTCCACGGTGTCGAACCGGATGCCGTGCTCGGCCTCGACGCGCTCCATGACCTCGGTGAGGTACACGGCGAACTCGTCCACCGAGTCGGCGCGGATCTGGTCCTGGTTGGCGTCGAAGCCGCCCGAGACGTAGCCGGAGACGGTCTGGAAGTACGGCGGCGAGTTGGCGAACGCCTCCCAGTGGGTGACGTCCTCCTTGACGCGGTCGATCCACCAGCGCTGGTTCGCGTCGGCGTCCCAGTTCCAGTGGTCGGGGTTCTCCGGGTCCCACCAGTCCTTGTCCTCGTGGGTGGTGCCCTCGGGGGCGGCCCACCAGCCGGGGACGGCCGAGGCGCCGCCGCGCAGGTACTCGTTGTCGATGTTCGGGGCGTTGCCGCCGCCGATGTTGTACCTGGCGATGTTCAGGTTCAGGCCCTCGTCGCCGAAGACCATGTCGGCGAGCTCGTTGCGGATCTCGTCCGGGTAGCCGCCGGTGGCGTTCGCGAACCAGACGAGGCTCGTGCCCCAGCCCTCGAACTCCGCCTGCTGGTAGGACGGGTCGAGCGCGACGGTGACCGCGTTCGCGGCGGCCTCTTCGGCGTTCGCGGCGCCGCCGGTGAGGGCCGGCAGGGCGGACGCGGCGACGACCGCCGCGAGCCCGGCTGCGGCCGCCGCGGCCGGGCCGCGTCTGAAGCCGTTGCGGCGCAATGGAAGCGCGCGCTGGGGACGGGGGGATGACATCGTCGTCTCCTTCAGGGGGTCTTGATCGATTCATTTGGATGTTCACACAGAATCGAACGCTTGTAAACACCCTTCGTCTAACGGATTGAAAAACTCCGCGCTGGGACCGCTTCCCTCGACCCTGGTCACCGCCAGGATCGAGACGTCGTCGTCCATGCGCGCGGCGAACCGCGACGCGTCCTCCCACACGA
The DNA here is from genome assembly GCF_003933745.1 of Glycomyces terrestris. Lineage (GTDB taxonomy): Bacteria > Actinomycetota > Actinomycetes > Mycobacteriales > Micromonosporaceae > Glycomyces > Glycomyces terrestris. The sequence continues at coordinate 514,126 of NZ_RSEB01000002.1, forward strand.
ACTCGACCAGCCGCTGCGGCGAGGGCGTCACGAGCCCTTCGAGGTGCTCGGCGAGCGGGTAGTAGTGCCCGTCCTCGTCGCGGGCCTCGACCAGGCCGTCCGAGAACGCGAGCAGGGTCTCGTCCACGCCGAACGGCAGCGCGGTCGCGGCCCCGGCCCGCGTCGGCTCCGCCAGGCGCAGGCCGAGCACGGGGTGGGGCTTGAGGTCGACCTCCTCGACCTCCTCGCCGCGCAGCAGCAGCGGCGAGGGGTGCCCGCACGACAGCAGCCGCACCTCGTCGCACTCCTCGGAGAACTCGGCGAGGAGCACTGAGGCGAACAGCTCGGGCACGTACCCGTCCGAGGCGTCGGCGAGGATGCGCCGCTCCAGGCGCCAGGCGATCCCGCTCAGCTCCCGCTCGTCGAGGATCGCCTCGTGGAACACCGACAGCAGCATGGAGGCGGTGCCGACGGCGTCGAGGCCGTGGCCCTGCACGTCGCCGAGGATGAGCCGTGTGCCGAACGGGCTGGGCCGCACGTCGAACAGGTCGCCGCCGATGCGCGCGCCGCGCTGGGCCGAGCGGTAGACGCCGGCGCAGGCGAGGCCGCCGACGCGTGCGGGCAGCTCGGGCAGGACCGCGCGCTGGGCGGCCTCGGAGACGCTGATCATGGTGACCAGGCCGGCCTCGAAGCGGGCGCGGAACCAGGAGATGCCCACGGCCGTGAGGAAGACCGTGCCGATGACGATGAGGTCGGCGAGGTCGAAGCGGCCCGTGAACGGCAGCGGCGCGGCGATGAGAACCAGGGCCACCGCGGCGATGACCGCGGTCCACGCCGGTCCGAGCACGAACGCGGCCATGAGCGGGACGGCGGCCATGGCGATGCCGACGTGCAGCGGGTCGTTCTCGAAGATCTGGATGAGCGAGGCGAGGACCAGGCCCGCCAGGGGCAGCAGCCGGACCCACATCGGTATCGCCGTGCCCGGCCGCAGCCCTCCCAGTCCGGGAACGTGCGCAGCCATGGCCTGAGTCTAGGCCGCCGCGGGGCCGTCACCTGCGGTTTTCCGCCGGTCCGGCCGAATGGGCGGGAGGCTCCGGGCCCGCGCGCCCGCTAGGACGGGGCGGGGTGCTCCGCGTCGTACCCGGTCTGGGCCTCGAGGACGACCGGCATCTGCTCGTAGAGGTACCGCACCATCTCGCGCAGCCGGGCCTCCATGCCGGCGCCGACCTCGGTGAGCCGGTACTCGACGCGGGAGGGGAAGCCGTCTGAGGCGTGGCGGGAGACCAGGCCGTCGCGTTCGAGGTGCCGCAGGCCCTGCGACAGGGCCTTGTCGTTGATGCCGCCGACCGCGCGGCGGATCTCGCTGAACCGCTTCGGCCCGCTGTGCAGCGACAGCACGATGAGCGTGCCCCAGCGCCCGGTCACGTGGTCGAGGACGGGGCGCGACGGGCAGCCGTCGGCGAGCACCTGGAACTCGCGGAGGACGTGGTGCGCGCTGAACTCGGCGGCGGGATCGACGGGACGGGAGGTCATCCCGCAATGTTACCTCCACGATAGTGCTTTCGTTTGGATTGCACTTTCATTTTGAAAGTGAAATGATCGACGCAACCGACTTGAAGGAGCAGCAGATGATCGTCGTGACCGGAGCAACCGGCAACCTCGGGACCCTGGTGGTCGAGGGCCTGATCGAACAGGTGCCGGCGCAGGAGATCGCCGTCGTCGTGCGCGACGCGGCCAAGGCCGCCCGCCTCGGCGAGCGGGGCGTCGAGGTCCGGCAGGCGGACTACGACGACCCGGCCTCGCTCACCGGCGCCTTCCGCGAGGGCGAGAAGGTCCTCCTCATCTCCGGCAGCGAGGTGGGCCGGCGGGTGCCGCAGCACAAGGCCGTGGTCGACGCCGCGAAGGACGCGAAGGTCGCGCTCCTGGCGTACACGAGCGTCCTCGGCGGCCCGGCCGCCGACTTCGAGCTGGCCCGCGAGCACCAGCTCACCGAGCGGTACATCATCGACTCCGGCCTGCCGTACACGCTGCTGCGCAACGGCTGGTACCACGAGGTCTACACCGGGGCGATCGGCCAGGCCGTCGCCGCCGGGGGCCTGCTCACCAGCGCTGCGGAGGGCGCCCGCGTGGCGAGCGCCGCGCGCGCCGACTACGCCGCGGCCGCGGTCGCGGTGCTCACCGGCGAGGGCCACGAGAACGCCGAGTACGAGCTGAGCGGCGACGAGGCGTGGACGTTCGAGGAGTACGCCGCCGAGCTCTCGCGCCGCCTCGGCAAGGAGATCCCGGTCAACCGCGTGCCCGCGGAGAAGCACCGCGAGATCCTTTTGGGCGCCGGCGTCCCCGACACGTTCGCCCCGATCCTCGTCGGCATCGACGAGGCCATCTCGCGCGGCTTCCTCGCGGTCCAGACCGGCGACCTCGCCCGCCTCATCGGCCGCCCGACCACCCCGATCGCCGACGCGATCGCCCGCGCGGTCGACCAGGCCTGACCCCGACCGGCACTCCGCAACGGGGGGAAGCGGCCCGCAGGAACACCTGCGGGCCGCTTCGCCGCAGGGGCGGGGGAGTGCCGTCCCCGCCGCGGTAGGAAAAGCCTCAGCCGAACACCGAAACCGGGTCGGCCTGCGCCGCGCGGGCGCGGAGCGCCCGCAGCGGACTGTCGGACCTCGCTGGCACTATCGAAGCCGGGGGCGGCTCGATTCGGCCTCGTGCGGCGCACGAGGCTGCCCGCGCGAAACCCGAGCGCTCCTAGTGAAACGGGCCCGATCGCGGAGCCCGCGGATTGTCACACCCTGCGGGCACTATCGAAGCCGGGGGCGGCTCGATCCGGCCCCGCGCGGCGCACGAGGCTGCCCGCACGAAACCCGAAAGCCCCTAACGAAACGCGTCCGCGTGCTCCCGGGCCCAGTCTGCGAAGGTGCGGGCCGGGCGGCCCGTCAGGCGTTCGACCGTGTCGGAGGCGCGCTGGGTCCATGCCGGCGGGTCGGCGCGCCAGCCCAGGACGTAGTCGATGGCCGCCTCGTCGTACCCGAGCGCCTGCATCCGCAGCCGCCCCTGGTCCTCGTCCAGCGCCTCGAACCGCACATTCCGCCCGGTGGCGTCGTTGATCGCGCCGATCTGGTCCGGCACGTTGAGCACCTCCGGCCCGGTGAGCGGAATCTGCCGCCCCGCGAGGTCGTCCGTGGTGAGCGCGACCGCCGCGACGGCCGCGATGTCGCCCTCGTGGACCGGCGCGTGCCCCACGTGGCCGAACGCCTCGCGCACCACGCCCTCGGTCCGGATCTCCTCGGCCCACGTCAGCGCGTTCGACATGAACTCGCCCGGCTGGAGCTCGACCGGGTTCAGCGCCGCGAACGCCTCCTCGACCGGCCCCCGGTACCCGTTCCACAGCAGCGTCACCCGCTTGACGCCGGCCTCGATCGCGGCCGAGGCGAGCTGCGCGCTGTGCGGCACCGTCTCGTTCTTCGGCCCGAACGTCGTCATCAGATGCAGCCCGGTGACCCCCTCCAGCGCCCGCTCCAGGCTCGCGAGGTCCGTGAAGTCGCCCGCGACCGCCTCCACCCCTTGCGGAAGCCGCGCCCTGGCGGGGTCGCGCGTGAGCGCCCGCACGGGGCGCCCCTCGGCCGCCAGCAGCTCGACCAGGTGGCGGCCGACATTGCCCGTAGCACCGGTGACCAGGATGGTCATGTTCTCCTCCTTGGACTTCCCGGACCGGGTCCGGTCCGCGGAAGTCCAAGGCTAGGAACGGGAACGCCGGCCGCCATCGGTCTCGCGTCCCCGTTCCGCCTCCACCGGAGGTCTTAAGACCAGGCTCACTCGGCCTCGAACCAGACCTCGAACGCGTCGTACACGTGCTTCCCCGGCGCGCCGCCGATCTCCCGCACCGCCCGCTGGAGCTCATGCAGCTGCTCCACGGTCATCGGCAGCGGCGCCTCGTCGGGTTGGTACGTCCACCCGCGCGGGTACGAGAGGCCCGGCTGGACCGACATCTCGACGTGGCAACCGACCACATGCGACACCGGGTGCGCCTCGCTCCACGCCACCAGCCGGTCCACAGTGGCCTCGAAGGCGTCCCAGTCCTGCACGTACAGCCGCCCCGGGTACATCGTGTCGCCCGTCAGCAGCATCCGCGTCCACCGGTCGTAGAACACCGTGGCCGCCTTGTGGTGACCGGGGCCGGGGATCACGTCCACGATCCGCCCGCCCAGGTCGACCTGGCGCGGCGTCGCCGGCCAGTCGTCGAACCCGTAGTGCGCCACGACCTCCTCCAGGCTCGGGCCCACCACCGTCGTGCGCCGCCGGCCCGCGAACTGGCCGTCGCCCGCCTTGTGGTCGCCGTGCCCGTGGGTGTGCGCCACCAGCAGCTCGTACCCGCGGCGCGGATGCCGCGACAGCCACTCCTCGACGTGCTCGTCCACCGTGTCCCGCAGCGGGAAGTACTCGGGCTCGGGCGTGGCGCCCGTGTCGATCAGGAGCGCCCGCTCGTTCCCGAACAGCAGGAACATGAACGGCGCCTCGTAGTTCACGGACTTGTTCTGGCGCATGATGATCGTGTGCTCGTCGGCGGCGTGCGACTGGATCTCCGGCGCCGGGTCGTGCTTCGCCGAGGGCCACCCGGCGTGCCAGTCGACCTCCAGGTCGGGCACGCAGCCCTCCGCGCCGAACGCGACCGGTCGCGGCGGCTCGGCGGCCGCCGCCTCGAATGATGCTGCGCTGATGGTGATTCCTCCCAGAGTTCCTGCGATGAGCGTACGACGACGGGTGCTTGCCACGGGGGTTCCCTTCTTGAGACGGCCTCCAGCCTCGCCGCCCGCCCCGCCCCACGCCTCGCCCGCGCGAACGACATTGCACCCCAACGCGGTGCGACGAAAGCAGGAGCACCGCTGCGGCGAAGGTCGCAGTCCGGAGGGAGTCGCACCGAGCCGCACCGGGCCGAGCCGCGGCAAGCCGCACCGGGCCGCACCGAGCCGCGGCAAGCCGCACCGGGCCTGCCGCGACTCGCCCTGGCCTCGCCCGCTGGCCCCGCCCTGGGCCCCCGGCCTCGCCCTGGCCCGCGCGTCGCAGCCGCACGGAGCCGCAGCGGCCCCCGCCCCGGCTCCGCCTCCCAGTTTTTGAAACGGTTGGACAAACCACTGGACGAATCCCCGGCGAGGGGGAATACTGGGCGGCGGGCTCCGGGGGCACCTCGTCTCGTCCCCGGAGGCCCACCCCGCGCCGAGAGGACCCCCGTGCCGACCACCACCGCGCCCCGGCCCGCACCGGACGCCGCCACCCGCAGCCGCCGCGCCCTCGCCATCGGCGCACTCGCCCTGGGCGCCTTCGGCATCGGCCTCACCGAATTCGTGGTCGTCGGCCTCCTCGGCCCCCTTGGAGAGGACCTCAAGGTCTCCCTCCCCACCGCCGGCCTCCTCGTCACCGGCTACGCCGCCTCCGTCGCCGTCGGCGCCCCGATCATGACCGCGCTCGGCGCGAACCTCCCGCGCAAGACCATGCTCGCGGTCCTCATGGCCCTCTTCATCGCCGGCAACGTCATCGCCGCCGTCGCCACCACCTACGGCCTCCTCATGGCCGGCCGCATCGTCTCGGCCCTCTGCCACGGCGCCTACATGGGCATCGGCCCCATCATGGCCGCCAGCCTCGTCGCGCCCGAGAAGCGCTCGCGCGCCATCGCCCTCATGATGACCGGCCTGACCCTCGCCAACGTCATCGGCGTGCCCTTCGGCACCGCCCTCGGCCAGCGCCTCGGCTGGCGCGCCGCCTTCTGGGCCATCGTCGTCATCGGCGCCCTCGCGCTCGCCGCCATCCTGCTGTTCGTCCCCGCCCGCCCGAACGACGCCGGCGAGGGCCTGCGCGGCGAACTCGCCGTCTTCCGCCGCCCGCAGGTGTGGCTCGTCCTGACGGTCACCATGCTCGGCTGGGGCGCCGCGTACGCCGCGATCACTTTCCTCGAACCGATCCTCACCGAGGTCGCCGGCTTCGAGACGTCCACGGTCCCTTGGCTCATGCTCCTGTTCGGCGTCGGCCTCACCGCCGGGAACCTCCTCGGCGGCCGCCTCGCCGACCGCGCCGTCATGCCGGCCCTCTTCGGCACCATCAGCGCCGCCACGGCCGCCCTCGTCGTGTTCGCCTTCGCCGCGCACTCCCCGGTCCCGGCCGCGATCATGGTCTTCGTCATCGGCGCGGCCGGCTTCGCCATGGTCCCGGTCCTCCAGACCCGCGTGCTCGACGCCGCCGCCGGCGCGCCCTCCCTCGCTTCCTCGGTCAACGCCTCCGCCTTCAACGTGGGCATCGCCCTCTCCGCCTGGTTCGGCGGCCTCGCCATCGACGCCCACTGGGGCCTCACCGCCCCGATCTGGATCGGCGTCGCCATGGGCCTCGCCGCCCTCGCGGTCGCGGCCGCCGCCTCGCGCCGCCCTGCGGACCGCTGATCCGAGGAACGCGCCCGGCAGACCGGTTCACCGCACCTAGCTCGGTTCACCGCGCCCGGCTGATCGGTTCACGGCACCTCAAACGGCTCACCGCGCCCGGCAGACCGGTTCACGGCACCTCAAACGGCTCACCGCGCCCGGCAGACCGGTTCACTGCCCGCCGCTCGGTTTCCCGCACCCGGTTCACTGCCCGCCGCTCGGCTTACCGCGCAGGCTGACAGGTTCGCCGCACGCCGCTCGGTTCACCGCGCCGGGCTGACGGGTTCACCGCACGCCGCTCGGTTCACCGCGCCGGGCAGACCGGTCCACCGCCCGCCCTCGGTTTACCGAGCTTCGCAACGGGCATGTTGCACCGATGCGCGACCACACCGCACCCGTCGAGCACCGGACCGTCGACGTCGACGGCACCGAGGTCTTCTACCGCACCGCCGGGCCGCCCGACGCGCCCGTGCTGCTCCTGCCGCACGGCTACCCGTGCTCCTCGTTCCAGTACCGGCACTTCATCCCCGCGCTCGCCGACCGCTGGCGCCTCGTCGCCCCCGACTACCCCGGCTTCGGCTACAGCGGCACACCCGACCCGCGCCGCTTCGACCACACCTTCGACGCCTACGCGCGGTTCCTCGAACAGTTCGTGGACGTCCTCGGCCTCACCCGCTACGCCATCTACCTGCACGACTACGGCTCCCAGTTCGGCCTGCGCCTGGCGATGGCCGCCCCCGAGCGCGTCGCGGCCCTCATCATCCAGAACGGCGACATCTACGAGGACGAGCACGGCCCGAAGTACGCCCCGCTCAAGGAATACTGGGCGAACCCGACTCCCGAAGGGCGCGAACGCATCCGCGAGGCCGTCTCCGAAGAGGGCTTCCGCGGCGAGTTCGTCGGGGAGGTCCCCGACCGCCTCGTGCCCCGCATCAGCCCCGACCTGTGGCGGCTCTCCTGGGCGCAGGTGCGCGACCCCGAACGGCGCGAACGCATCGTGGACCTCCTCGCCGACCAGGGCAGCACCCTCGCCTGGTTCCCGCGCCAGCAGGCGTACCTGCGCGAGCACCGCCCGCCGACTCTCATCGCCTGGGGCCCGCACGACGGCTACATGCCCGAAGCCGCCGCCCGCGCCTACCTTCGCGACCTCCCCGACGCCGAACTCCACCTCCTCGACGCCGGCCACTGGGCCCTGGAGACCCACCTTGACGAGATCGTCGCGCTGACCAGGGACTTCCTCTGCCGGATCGGTCACGCCGGCCCGGAGGTCGGCCGCTAGCGGCCGGAGTCCGCAGGCCGCGCGCTGAGCAGGGACTTCCTCGACCGAACCGGGCACGCCGGCCCGGAGCCCGACCGCTAGCGGCCGGAGTCCGCAAGCCGCGCGAGGTCGAACCCGGCCCCGTGCGGAGGCCCCTCTTCACCTTCTGCGCCGGACTCGGCTGGGACGCCTCGATAATCAAGAAGGTGGATTCGTACCGCAAGTAGCGCAATCTCGGCGCGTCGCTTCCAGCTCACGCCCCCCGTGCGAACCGAACCCAGGCCCACTTCAGCTTCAGCTCGGGAGCCCGGTCTGAACCGAACCCAGGCCGCCTCAGCTCGGGAGCCCGGTCGCCCGGATCGTCAGGTTGAGGCGGCCGGTCAGGCCGAGCCATCTGGGAGCGGTGCCGGGAAGGATTCGCGGCACCCCGTGGAACGCGAAGCGCGAGGGGCCGCCGAACACGAACAGGTCCCCGCTGCGCAGCTCCATGTCGGTGTATGGCCGCGAGCGCGATTCGGTGTTCCCGAAGCGGAAGACGCATGTGTCGCCCAGGCTGAGCGAGATGACCGGGGCCTTCGACAGTTCGTCTTTGTCCTGGTGCATGCCCATGTGCGCCTTGGCGTCGTAGAAGTTGAGCAGTGCCATGTCATATGCCAGGCCCTCCTCCGGCGCCCGGCCGAAGGCGTCGGCGAGCGCCCGGCCGGCGAGTTCGCCGAGCTCGGGCGGGAACGGCTTCACCGGCGTACCGTCGTCGGCCGTCTTCGAGAAGTAGTAGGGGCGCCACTGCCAGCCGAGGCCGACCACCTTGGCGGACATGACGCCGCCGCCCGGCGTGCGCACGGTGCGCATGCCCGCCGGAGGCCGCGCCCATTCGCGGCACGCCGCGACCAGCTCGCGCTGCTCCTGCTCGCCGAGCCAATCCGGCAGCAGCACCGCACCGGGCGCGACCTCAGTGCGCGTCCTCGGGAACAGCTCGCCGTCCACAGCCCGAAGTCTAGATCCGGGACGACTCGCACGCTCCGCCTTGCGGCGACCGGATACTCCGGAGCTGGGGAACTGGGGAGGTGGGGAGCTGGGGATTTGGGCGCGGGCGCGGATGCGGGCGCGGAGGGGGAGAGGAGGAGTGGCGCAGCGGGGAGCGGGGGAATCGCGGTGCGGGGAGTGGCGCAGCGCGGGAGTAGGAAGCGGGGAATCGCGGTGCGGGGGAGTGGCGCGGAGCGGGAGCCGGGTTTGGGTGCGGGGGAGCGGGGGCTCGATCGGGACGCCGGTGGGGAGTCGGCGATCCGGGTTCGGGTGCGGGAGAGCGGGGGGCGAAGGGGCCGGGAAGTGGGGGAGGGGGTATCTGAGTGTGGGTGCGGGGGACGAGGAACCGGGAAGTAGGGGAGCGCGGGAATCCGGGTGCGGGTGCGGGTGCGGGTGCGGGTTCGGGGGAGTGGCGCGGCGTGGAAGTAGGGAGCGGGGGGAGTGGCGCAGCGGGGAGCAGGGGGATCGCGGTGCGGGGAGTAGTGCGGCGCGGGAGCAGGGAGCGGGGGATCGGGAGCGGGGAGTGGCGCGGCGGGGAGTGGCGGGAATGGCACAGCGGGGGGCGGGGAGTAGCGCGGAGCAGGGAGCGGGGAGTGGCGGGAATGGCACAGCGGGGAGCGGGGAGTGGCGCAGCGGGGGAGTGGCTTCGTGGGCGGTGGCGCAGACGAAGAGGGCCGGTCGATCCCCACCAAGATCGACCGGCCCGGGGGCCCCGGCGGCCCGCCCGAAGTTGGATGACCGGGCCGCCGGGAGGATTCAGGTTCAGGTGTCGTCCGGCTCGGCGATGAGCGCCCGGGACTGTTCGAGGATCCAGGGGCACCATGCGTCACCGCGCCAGGCGATGGACCACTCCGGAACGTCTTCGGAGTCGTCGGTGAACCGGCAGCACTCGCGCGGACCGGCGCCGTCATCGACATCGACGAGGTACACGGTGATCCGATTCGGCCGCGCGGGATGGTCCGCGCCGAGGTGATAGAGCGTGAAGACCGCCGGGCCGCGCCGGAAGTCGCCGAGGTAGCCGTCCACGCCAGGCCGGCCGTCGGACCGGAGGCTGTACGGGTCCCGCTCACCCATCGCAGAACCTCGTCTGCGCCTGCGGCTGCGGACTGCCGTTGTAGAAGACGTGGAAGGCCGTCGCCCGCGCCCACTCGCGCCACTCGGCGGTGCGGTTCCGCCACTCGTCGCCCCAGGTGGCGTGGAGGTTCTGAGACGTGAGGCCCGAGACGATCAGGACCAGGTCGGCTCGATTCCCGTTGGCGCACACCTGGAACGAATCCGGCACCTCGGCACTTGACGCGTAGACGGTATAGCGGTTCGACCCGTCGCCGAACCCGCCGCGCTCCAACGGGTCGGGCGCCGCTGCATTCGGTCTCGGGCGAGTGTTCTGATACGCCATCGCTTCCTCCATTAGAGAGTGTCGGATACCCGACAGTTCTGGGTGCCGGGGAGCCGCAGTAGGTCGTTGGGAGGCAAGGCTCCCCGGTCTTCCACCGATCGCGGATCGGGCGACCGTCCGCGATGACACCACTCTAATCGACGTTTTGCCAGGTCAATGCCCATGTCACCCTTGAAGTTCCGGTGTTCAGGAACGGGGTTCCATGGTGGGTGTTCAATTCCGGGACGCCGAAATGGAACCCCGTTGCGGGTACCCGAAACTGCATCGAGTCGTGATGAAAGCCGATGGGCTGCTTTGTGCGATCATCGCTACTACACGTGATTCGCGCAGCTAGGGAGGCCGCGATGGCAGGAACGGTCTTGTACCAGAAGTTCGCACGGGCATACTTGTTCGCAGAGGTCAACATCATCTCGCAGGAAGCCGGATGGACCCCGAACCAGTTCGCGAAGGTGATGGGCAAGAGCGGCAACACGATTCGAGCCTGGCTCGACCGCGAGCGGCTTCCGGACCTCGGCAATCTCTCGCTGATCTGCGACCGCGGAGGAGTAGCGGAGGCACGAAAGCGGTTCATCCTCCATGTCGGCGAGCAGTTGCTCACCGGCTCCGAGCTGATCTCGAACCTCGAGCAGCGCAACATGTACGTGGTCGAAAGCGCCGAGCGAACCTATGGCTCATTCGTGAAATGGGACCCGGTTCTGCCGTCGGCGCTGGTGCAGACCGAAGCGTTTCACATGGTGTTGCAGCCCGAGCCGCTTGAAGGCCGGGCCAGCAAGGTCAAGCACTGGCTGCGGAAGAAGCAACGCCAGGAGAACTTCTTCAGCCGAATCGCGACAGCAGAGTCTCCTACAGCGGAGATCTACATTCCTTCAAGTATCTTCGCTGTCCTCGATCGGCTGTCGGCGAAGGACAAGCGAGCGCAAATCGATAGGATGATCGAGGTGAACGCGATGCCGGGGTGTGAGGTGCTTGTAGTGCGATCGCCGTTGGTTGTGCCGTTCTCATTCGAAGGGTTCAAAGCGGCTGGTCAGAGCGCTGCCGGGCCGGATTTCGTGTATGTGGAAACGTTCGACCAGAGCCGCCACGTGGTCGAGCCGAGAAATCTTGCCGTGTATGATCAAGCCCGCAGCCTTCTGCGGGCTGACTCGCAAGGGATTGAAGGGTTTCTAGATGGTGGAATACACCGGCTGGCGGAAGAGCACCCGGAGTAGCAACACATCCAACGCTGACTGTGTTGAGTGCCGCCAGACCTGGCGGAAGAGCACCCGCAGCAATAACACTGCGAACTCGGACTGTGTCGAAGCCAGGAACACCGCTGCGGGGTTCCAGGTGCGGGACTCCAAGCTCGGGCACGACTCCCCGGTCTTCGACCTCGGCGCCGCCGACTTCACGAGCCTCCTGCGGGCGACCCGCCGCAGCTAGGCTCCTCCGAACCCACAGGCCCCCTCGCTCGCGAGGGGGCCTGCTGCTTTCCCTCGACACGACATGATCACCGTTCTGGGGCTCATCGCCGAAAAAATATGAATTATCAGTATGCAACTACCGAGGATGCTCGAAGCGCTCATATGTCGTGCGGCCCAAGTGAAGCCGCGACTCCGATCAGAAGGAGAGACGATGCGCAGACAACATACGCTCGGTGCGGCGGTGGTGATCTCGGCGTTGGCAGGGGTCATCGTCAGCGGCGCAGCCGCGAGCGCCGAGGTGAACGATGCCGAAGCGACGGACCCGACCGCGGGCGGCGCGACCGCGTCTGAGGACACCGCAGCCGACTCGGTCGTGCTCCCGACCGGCGACACGGTCCGCCTGACGCCCGGCGGCGGCGTCGACGTGACCCCGGCACCGGGCCGGGAAGACATCGAGTTCGTCGGGCAGACCTCCACCGGCGGTTCCGCGGACGTGATCGTGGTGCCGGTAGACATGCTCGAAGCGATCAGGTCCGGCGAGGCCGACCCGCGGCGCTACAACGTCTCCCAGCTCCTCGCGGGCGGGCACACCGACGCCGGTGCAGTCCCGGAGTCCGAACTGGACTCCCGCGAGTATGCCGGGCTGTTCCCGGTCGAGGCAGGGGCGTCGGTGACGGCGTCGGCCGCGGCGCAGGAGCTGACCGTCAGCGTCAAGGACCGCTCAGGCGGTACGCCGGAGGATTCGATCGTCGGATGGGTGCATGCCGGCACCGGCGAGACCGGTGAGATCGAGATCGGTGAGGACGGCACCGGCACGGTCGCGCTCGAACCCGGCGAGTACATGATCATGACGACGCTCTTCGACCGCTCCGACACCACCGGCCGGAGCGAGGCCGTCTTCGGCTTCACCGCGGCGACCGTGGGCGAGGAACCGACGAAGCTCGAAGTCGACGCCGCCGCGGCCGCGCCCGTGACCGCCGAGGTCGAGCGCGAGGACGCGGTCCTCACGGACCACCTCCTCTACCTGGAGACCACCTACGAGAGCGGAAGCTTCGGCACGTTCGACTTCCTGGACCCCGACGCCGACGTCTTCGTGCTGCCCCAGCCCGAGACCGGTGAGTTCGGGTTCAACTTCATCTATCAGCCGGTGTTCGCCGGTGCGGAGGACGGGGGCGTGCCGTACACGTACACCCTCGCGTTCCCCGAAGCCGGGTCGATCCCGGCCGACCCGGCCTACACCGTCGCCGACGCCGATCTCGTCGAGGAGGAGACCGACTTCCAGGACCTCGGCGTCGAACTCGAAGGGATGCAATGCGATTACCCGATCGGCTGGGAGGACCAGTTCTTCCTGTTCTCGCAGTGCACGGACCGCGTGTTCCCGTCGAAGGCGACGACGCTCCTCACCGCCGAATCGGTCCGGTGGGACCGGCACACCGAGGGGGTCGTGCTCGATGAGCAGGGCGAGTTCCTCGACGGGTTCTACACCACGCAGCAGGACGTCGCCTTCGAGCCGGGTTCGGCCAAGCGGGCGATCGGGGACGGCCCGCTGGCCGCGGGCGTGCCGTATGCCGAGCGCGAGGGGGATCGCATTTCCGGCGGGGTCACGCCGGTCGCCAGCCATGGGGGCGAAGTGCTGCGGATGTTCGACTTCGCGAGCGGCGAGGTGACGCTCAGCCGCGGCGGCGAGCTGATCGGCACCAGCGACTCCTGGGGTGAGTTCAGCTTCAAGCTGCCGTACGGCGACGAGGGCCGCTACACGCTGACCTCCGAGGCCGCCCGAGGTAGTGTGGCCACGCCGCTGGCCGTGTCGGCGACCGCGACCTGGGAGTTCGACTCCGCCACTGCGGAACTCGAACTCCTGGACCTGCCGGTCGTGGTCGTGGAGGCCGCCGGCGTGCAGCACGGCTGGGCCGAGGGCGACGAGCCGTTGGAGCTGGAGCTGTCGCTCTCCTCCGGCGAGCAGGAGGCCGAGTCGATCGGCCTGGAGGTCTCCTATGACGACGGTGCGACCTGGACTGAGGTCGAGGTCGACTGCGGCACTGCGGAGCTCGTGCACCCGGAGGGCGCCGAGTATGCTTCGCTCCGCTTGACCGCCACCGACGCGGCGGGAACCGAGGTCACCCACACCACGATTCGCTCCTTCGGACTGCGCTAGCGTCCGGACCGGGCGGGGTGTTCGACCTGTGAGTCGAGCCGGGCGGTCGCGCTCGTGACCCGTACCGGGCGGGGTGTTCGGTCTGTGCGCCGGGGCGGGCGTTCGCGTTCGAGACCGGCACCGGGCGGGGCGTTCCGACCGTGAGCCGAGCCGGAGTTCGCGCTTGAGACCGGCACTCGGGCATCCGGTTCCATGGCCGCACAAGCGAACAGCGCGGAGCGTCCGCGTTCATGAAGCGGGCCGGTCGATTCTCTAACCGAGATCGACCGGCCCGTTGTCGCGCCGGACCGCTACTCGCCCGACGGGGCGGCGATCACGACGCCGCTCGGGAGCGGGGTGCCGAAGTCCGGGGTGCCGTCGGCGTTCCACGTGATCGGCTGGACGCGGGTCTCGCGGGTCGAGCCGCAGCCCTGGGCCGCAGTGGTGTTGGCGTGGTAGACCAGCCACTCCTCCGTGCCGTCAGGCGAGGTGAAGAAGCCGTTGTGGCCCGGGCCGAACGCCCCGCCGCCCCGCTGGAGGACCGGCGTCGAGGTCTTCGTCCACGACGAGGCCGACAGCGGGTTCGAGCCGGTCAGTTCGAGCAGGCCCAGCTTGTAGTCGGGCGTGTTGCACGAGGAGGCCGAGAAGGTCACGAACGTGCGCCCGCCGTGCTGGAGCACCGCCGGGGCCTCGTTCGTCCTGCCGCCCTGGATCTCCCAGCCGTAGGTGGGCTTGGAGATGGTGACGTGCGAGCCGGTCACCGTCCACGGGTTCGACATCAGGGCGATGCGGATGGACTGGTCGGCGCCGACCCACTCCGACCACATCAGGTACAGACTCCCGTTGACCTGGAGGTAGGAGCCGTCGATGTTCCACTGGTTGGGGAGCGGCGTGGACATGAACTCGTACGGGCCCATCGGGGTCGAGGAGGTCGACCGCAGCACGTGGAGCTTCTGGCCGTCGAAGTTCGTCTGCGAGTTCCCGGAGGTGTACATGAGGTACCAGACGCCGCCGATGCGGTGGAACTCCGGCGCCCAGTGCGAGCAGCAGCGGCTCGGGGTGCCCGAGTCGTTCCACACCACCGTGTCGGCGGCCGTCTTGAGGCCGTTCAGGGTCGTGGCGCGGCGCATCGTGACCGTGGAGTCCCAGGTCGTCGTCGCCATGTAGTAGTAGCCGTCCCAATACTCGATCCACGGGTCGGCTCCGTTGGCGCGCAGGGGGTTCGAGACGGTCGGCTCGCCGCTCGCGGGGACCGCGTCGAGGCGCCAGCGCTGGGCGTTCAGGCCGTTGTAGGTGTACTGGGAGATGCGGGCGCCCGCGCTGGTGGACCACTCCCAGAGGTCGAGGGCCTTGCCGGAGAAGCGGTTGACGAAGGAGTAGGTGCCGTCGGCGTGCTCGGTGACCGACCATTGCTGGTTGGTGCCGCCGAGGTCGGTCCACTGGGCGATGGTGGCGCCGTCGGCGGCGTTCCACTCGTAGACCTCCAGGACCTGGTTCGAGTGCCGGGCCTGGATCTTGTAGTAGCCGCCGCCCGCGTCCACGAAGCGGAACTGCTGGCAGGTGCACTGGTTCGGCGTGTACTGGTTGAGGACCGCGCCGGCCGTGGTGGAGGCGTTGAGGATGTCGAGCGCCAGGCCCGAGTGGGCGCTCGTGATGGTGAACCAGGTGCCGGTCGTGACCGCGGCCTTCGCTGGCTTCGCGGTCGCGATCGACAGGCCGAAGGCCGCGAGGGCGGCGATGAGGGCGAACACGACGAGTGCGCGCCCGCGGGTGAGGGTTGTGGACATGTTGCGCTCCAAGCGGAGTGATTGCAGGTGTGAGGGAGGGACGCACCGGCTGGGGTGCGCCCCGGGCGGCGGCTCTGGTCAGCCGCCGTTCGAGCGGTCAGGCGGTCGCGGCGGGTCGCCGCGGCCGGTGGGACCCGTCGGCGGCCGAGGCCGTGTCCGGCCCTCGGCCGCTGACGCGGCCCCGCCTCCTCGTCAACTGCCGTTGAGCACGGGCCAGCCCGCCGAATTCCATTCGATCCGCTCGATGTCGAGCGTGAAGCCGCCGTTCGAGCCGTATGCGTGATAGGAGATCAGTCCCCTGTGGATGGACTGCCCGCCGGAGGCGACGTTGCTCCCATACGCGCCCAGGACGACCGTGCCGCCGCCGTTGCGCATGTCGACGCCGTTCGCGTCGAGGAACGGCCCGGTCGGCGAGGTGGAGCGGCCGACGGTGATCTTGTAGGTGGAGTTCGCCCCCGCGCAGCAGGTGCCGATCGAGGTGAACAGGTAGTAGTAGTTCCCGCGCTTCGTCATCGACGGCCCTTCGATGCCGCCGCTCTTGGTGGCGAGGCGGATCGGGACGGCCCCCGCGGCCGGCTTGCCGGAGGGCCAGTCGAGTTTGAGGATGTGGATGCCCTGCCACCAGGAGCCGAAGACCATCCAGTGGACGCCGGCGTCGTCGACGACGATGTTCGGGTCGATGGCGTTGTAGGCGTTGCCTTCGTACGACTGGAAGACCGGGCCCCGGTCGGTCCAGCCGTAGCCGGGGGCGGCCGGGTCGAGCGTCGGGCTGGTGGCGAGGCCGATCGCCGAGCGCTGCGACCCGAACGTCGAGGCCGAGTAGTAGAGGTAGTAGAGGCCCTGCGCGGCGTCGTAGTGGATCTCGGGCGCCCACAGGTTCGAGACGCCGGGGATCTGCTGGGTGATCCAGGCGGGCTTGGCGTTCCAGATGGTGCCGAGGCTCGACCAGGTCTGGCCTCCGTCGGTGGAGCGGCGGATCGGGATGGTCCCGCCGCCGAACCGGGCGTCGCCGGTGGCGAACACGTACCACGGCTGGCCGGAGCACCCGGCCCACAGCGCGGGGTCGTGCGCGCCGAGGCTGCCGCGGATCGAGCCCGGCTGCGCGGGCGCGCACTCCTGCTGGGCGGTGATCTCTGCGCCGGCGTCGGCGGTGACGAGCATGAACGTGGCGGCGGTCGTCAGCGCCGCCACGAGCACGGCGAGGGCGGTCGTCAGGCGCCGCCTCGGGCCGGTGCGGTCTGCGGTCTCGGTGGTCATGGGTGGACTCCTTCTGCCCCTCGGCGGTGAGGAGCGGTCGGGAATGGGAGCCGGGAGCGGTGCCGGGCGGCCCTCGGCTGTGGGATGAAATCGGGATATTTGTGGATGTCTATGGGCTTGAAACCGTAGCCTAACCGAGTTTTACCGCTAACACAATGCTGATCCACAACGTTGTACAAAAAACTTTCGTAGCGCCGACGATGGCCGGGGCCCGCCCGCGCCGGGGAACGCCACAGGGGCGCGGGTGGAGCCGATCGGCTCCACCCGCGCCCCTGCGCCACAGATCAGCGGAAGCCAGCGGTGTTGCGCTTTTGCCATGCCGCGAACGGGGTCGCGGGGCGGCCGAGGATGTGCTCGATGTCTGGGCTGACCGCCTGCTCGGCGGGGGAGGAGCTGTCGAGCACGCCGAGCGTGGCCTCTACGACCCGCTCGGGCATGAAGCCGAGCATCCGGGCGCGGGCGCAGTGTTGCACTCCGCCCACGCCGCGAACCAGGTGCGGGGGGTTAGCGGAAGCCTGCGCCACCACGAACGGCGTGCGCCCCGGGGCAGTGGAAGGCGGCGGCGTTGGGGTTCGCCCGCGGCGGGGAACGCCGCAGGGGCGCGGCCGGAGCCAATTGGCTCCGCCCGCGCCCCTGTGCCCTGGTTCAGCGGAAGGCGGCGGCGTTGCGCTTGGCCCACTCGGCGAAAGGCGTCGCGGGCCGGCCGAGGACTCGCTCGACGTCTGGGCTGACCGCCTGCTCGGCGGGGGAGGGGGTGCCGAGCACGCCGAGGGTGGCCTCCACGACCCGCTCGGGCATGAAGCCGAGCATCCGGGCGCGGGCCTCGTCGCGGGTGAGTTCGGCGAAGGCGACCGGTTCGCCCACCGCCTCGCCGATGGCCGCGGCCTGCTCGCGCGGGGAGATCGCGGCCGGGCCGGTGAGCGTGTACGCCCGGCCCGCGTGGCCCGGTTCGAGCAGCGCGGCGGCGGCGACCGCGGCGATGTCGGCGGGGTCGATCGCGGGGAGCGCGATGTCGCCGAACGGGGCCTCGACGGTGCGGCGGGTGCGCACCGACTCGGCCCAGCCGAAGGCGTTGGAGTCGAAGTTCCCCGGCCGCAGCATCGTCCACTCCAGACCCGACTGCATGACGGCCTCCTCGAAGTCCGCGAGGTGGCGCCCAGTCGCGACCCCCTGCGAGGAGAGCAGCACGACGCGGCGGACGCCGCTCGCCTTCGCGGTCGCCATGACCGCGCTCATGTCGCCGTGCACGATGAAGTCGGCGGCGGTGACGACGAAGAGCGCCTCCGCGCCTTCGAGGGCCGGCTTCAGGCTTTCGGGCTCGGACAGGTCGGCTCGGTAATGTGTCACATACTGCCCGGTCGCGGCCGCGCCGCGGGTGACCGTGTTGACGCGCTCCCCGGCGGCGGTGAGGGCCTCCACGAGCGGGCGGCCGACGTTCCCGGTGGCTCCGGTGACAGTGATCATGACTTGGTTCTCCTTGTGTCGGTGGTGAACCCAAAGCTAGGAGGCCCGACGCGGTTTCGGAAGGACGCACTTCGAAGTAAGCTCATGTCGTGTTCGTAGGAAATCAGGTGCCCTGGCCCGTCCGCGAAGGCGGCAGTGAGGTGTTTCACCGCCAGTGCCCGGCGGTGCAGGTGCTCGACCACATCACCAGCCGCTGGGGGATCTGGGTTCTGCTCGCGCTCCGCGGCGAGGACCTGCGCTTCTTCGAGCTGCGCGAGCGCATCGACGGCGTCAGCGAGAAGATGCTCTCCCAGACGCTCAAGCACCTGGTCGCCGACGGCCTCGTCTGGCGGCGCGTCGAGCCGACCGTCCCGCCGCAGGTCACCTACGGCCTCACCGACCTCGGCACCGGCACCGCCGACCGGCTCGGCGGCATCTTCGACTGGATCAAGGACAACGCCGAGACCGTCCTCGACGCCCGGGCGAAGGCCGGAACCGTCGAGTCCCGGTAGCCCCGGTCCAGGCCCCTTCGGTGCCGCAGTGAAGTGCCGCCGAGGGCGGCCAAGTCCCGGTAGCCCGGCCGCTTCGGGTGCCGCCCGGAGGCCAAGCCCCGATAGCCCCGCCCGCCTCCGTGCCGCCAGTCGGTGCCGTCCAGCGGCCACAGACTCGCGTGGCCCCGGCCGCCTCGGTGCCGCCCGCCGGTAGGCGCCGCCCAACGGCCACAGGCCGCGTCGCCGCGCTGCGGCGGATCAGATCAGGCGGAACCGCTGGCCCGCGTCACCCGAGTCGCAGCTGTTGGTCGCCAAGGGCTGCCCGTGGTCGTTCCAGCGGCCGTCGAGGATGCCCATGCACAGCCCGGACGAGCTGGTCGCGATCGAGTAGAGGCCGTCGCCCAGCGGTTCGAGCTCCCAGAACTGGGTCTCGGTGAACTCGCACCCGTACGCGGCCATGAGATAGCCCTCCTGGTCGGCCGGCGCGTCGGCGCCCATGCAGGCGCTCCAGTCGGGGAAGTGCATGTTGAACACGTACACGCCCTCGTCCCAGGCGACGACCTGGAGCGTGTCGGGATTCGGGGCGTCGCAGTGGGCCAGCACGACGACCGTGCGGCCCTCGTTGCCCGGCTCCGGCCCGGTGCTCAGGCACAGGCCGCTCGCCTCCTGCTGCACCCGGTACCAGCCGTCGGCCGGATAGTCCGGTTCCGGTTCGGGCGCTTCGGACTCGCGCTCCTCGGCGGTGTCCGCGGGCGGGTCCGCCTCTTCGCTCGCCGACTCGGAGGGCGACGGGGACGGGCTCGGTGAGGGCGAGGGGGAGGCCGGGGGCGACACGGGCGCGGACGGCGAGGCGCTCGCGGTCGCGTCGTTCGCCGCGGCCTCCGGTTCGTCGCCGCCGGTGGCCGCCATGACGGCCGAGATCACGGCGATGGTGAGCACGAGCGCCACCACGGCGGCGACGCCGGCCATGGTCTGGCTGGTGCCCAAGCGCATCCGGGCGCGTTCGAGGAACTCGCGGAGGCGCGCGGGCAGGTCGTTCGGCGAGTGGTGACGGTGCCGGGGTCCGTGCGGAGTGGAGGGCGGCCTGGGTTCCACGGAGGGGTCCTTCGGAGACGGTCGTTCAGGGGACCAGCAGCGCGAAGCGCTGGTGCGGGTCTGCGTCGTCGCAGTCGGTGGTGCCGATCGCTTCTCCCGCCACGCCTTCGGCCTGCCACAGCAGGCTCAGGCACAGGCCGGTCGCGGTCACCGCGACGGCGTAGGTGTCGTCGCCGCGCTCGGTGAGCTGGAAGCGCTGGAGGTCGTCGTCCGCGCACTCGTATGCGGCCGTGAGATAGCCGTCGCCGTCGCCGGGCGCGTCCACGCCGAGGCAGGCGCTCCAGTCCGGGAGCTCCATGCCGACGGTGTAGACGCCGGCGCCCTGCGCGGCGAACGCGAAGGCCGCCGGCTCGGTGGCGGCGCAGTCGCCGATGACGACGACGGTGCGCGTCTCGTTGCCGATCTCCGGACCGAGGGTCAGGCAGAGCCCGGTGGACTCCTGCCGGACCAGGTACGCCCCGTCGGCGGGCAGCGCCGGCGCGTGCTCTCCGGGCGCGGCCTCGGGTGCCGTCCCGGATTCCGTTGCGGCCGAAGCACTCGCGTCGTCACCGGCCTGCGGGGCGGGGCCGCCGCCGGAGGCGATGACGGCGGCGACGATCGCCACGAGGAGGACCACCGCGACGACGGCCGCGGTGGCCGCGACGGCGCGGTTCGCGCCGATGCGGTCGCGCATGCCCGTCAGCGCGTCCTGGATCCGGTCGGGCAGGTCCCGCTGGGGCGGGCGCGGATCGGTCTGGGTCACAGTGGAGGTTTCCTAGCTCGGGGGAGGGGCGGGGACCGGCCGGATCACTGGTCTTTGCGCTGGTCGTCAAAGGTGCTGAGGTACGTCTTGAGCTTGTCGCTCAGCTTGTCTCCGAACAGGCGGTGCAGCTCCTCGGTGGCGAGGCGGTGGTCCAGGTTCTTGTCGACGCTGCCCTTGACCGGGGGCTCGTTGGCGGCCAGGATCTCCTCGACCGGGCGGAGCCTGCCGCCCTCGACCAGCCGCGGGTCGGCCTTCTGGACGTCGGCGATCGTGATCCCCGAGTCGGGGTCCTTGAGCGCCTGCTGCACGACCGCGTGGTTGACGGCGAGATCCCACTGCTCCTTGCTGCGGTCCCAGGTCTGCTTGTAGTCGGCGGGGTCGGGGGTGACGCCCTTGTCCCAGATGAAGTCGTGCGACTGGGCGACGCCGGGCGTCCACTTGAAGAACTCGGTGAGCTGCCGGACCCCCTGCTGCCCCAGCCGTCCGAGGGACCTGGTCCCCGGGAGTTCGAGGATGAGCTCCTTCGCGGCGGCGGCGCCGGCCCGCGACCAGTTGGAGTGCTGGGTGGCGAGCGCGGTGGCGCGGTCGGCGTCGGTCTGCGCCTCCGTGAAGACCTTGTTGAACCCGTGGTCGAGCAGGCCCATGAGCATGCCCGACTCGTTCGCCTGCGACTGGGCCTCCTCGGGGTCCTTCCAGCCGTCGGCGTAGGCGGCCTCGGCGAGGGCGTGCGCGTACGCGGCCTGGCCGAACTTCTCGCCGGCATCGGGGCTGCCCATGATCATCTCGATGAAGTTCCGCCGGGTGTCCATGGACAGGTACATCTGCGAGGCCGGGTTGCCGAAGGTCGCCTGGTCGTCCCCGCCGTTGTCGGCGGCGCTGAAGTAGTCGAGGTACGCCGCGGCGGTCTTGCCCATGGCGAAGGCGATCTCGGGGTTGGCCTGGCCGATCGGGGCGTTCTCGAAGCTCCCGATCTTCCCGTAGGAGTCGGTGAAGAAGTCGTACGCCGACTGGTCCCAGTGGCTCGCGGGCTTCTCGTTGGTCATGGTCGTGAACAGGGCGTAAGCGGACTCGACGGCGCGGTCGCGTACGGCGGGGTCCTTCGAGGACGCGTCGTCGCCGATCCAGTCGATGAGGCCGGACGCGGCCTTCCCGTCGTCCTTCCACTGAGGACCGAACAGGCCGCGGAGCACGTGCTCGGGGCTGTCCTTGCCGTAGTCGGGGTGCTGGAGCACCCCGGTGAGCAGGGCCGCGTTCGCGTCCCGGCTGCGGGTGGAGACCTCGAGGACGTCGAGCAGCCGGTCCTCGGAGCCGATCCGGAACGAGGAGTCCGCGTCGGCGACCGCGAGCGTCAGCGCGGCCGAGTATTCCCTGCCGCCTTCGAGGTCGTCGAGGCCGCGGCCCTTCATGGCGCTGAAGAACTCGCCGAGGCCGCGCAGTTCGGCGGCGGTCTCGCGCGAGTACGGCGGCCGGTCGCCGGTGCCGAAGAAGTGGTCCACGAGGGTCTTCATCGACTGCGGCATGCGGGAGCCGCCGCCGCCGATCCGCGGGTCGGACAGGGCGAGGAGGCCGCCGCCCATGGCCGCCATGATGAGCGCCCGGTCCGCTTCCGGTGTCTTGGAGCCGTCGAGGATGTCCGGGATCAGGTAGAGCACGCTGGTCTGGATCGGGTTCTGCGCGGTCCAGGGCTGGTCCATGCCCTTGAAGAACTGCTCCAGGAAGTCGAGCTGCCCGGTGGTGAGCGTGCCGCCGTCCTGCTGCTTGTCGCGGGCCTCGCCCGCGAGCGCCAGGAGCGCTTCGAGCATCTTGCGCTTGTCGGCGGGGAGCGCCTCGTCCTCGTTGATGAACTCGCGCAGCCACTCCGCGAACGCCTTGCCGTCCGCGCCGGTGAGCGGGGGCACCCCGGCCGCCGCCCCGAAGAGGTTGAACATCGCCCAGGTGCCGCCGCCCCCGGCCGCGAGGGACTTGAGGTTCGCGGGGGTCGGGCCGGCCTTGAGGCGGGACCCGGCGGTCTTCGCGTCCCGCTTGTACTGCTCGTACGCCGCGTTGACGATCCCCTGGAAGTTCGCGAGGGCCCCGGCGCCGGCGTCGGCGATGGCGTTGTCCATGACCTTGGACTGCACGTCGCCGGGCATCCCGGCGGTGACCCCGGCGGACTCGGCGGTGACGCCGAAGTCGTTCGCGACCTGCTCGGCCCACAGGCCCTGGTACTTCGCGGCGAGCTTCTGGTAGGTCTCGGCGTCGTCGGCCCAGCGGCCGGTGACGGTGCTGCCCCACACCGAGCCCTGCATGGCCTTGCGGGCGGCCTCGATCGACTCGGCGCCGCGGCGGCGCAGCGGCTCGGCGACGAGTTCGGAGAACTCGACGGCGGTGGAGTTCATCTGCTCCATGACGTCGGCGCCGCGCCCGATGATGCTGCCGGACTTGGCGTCCAGCTCGGTCGCGAGTTCGCGGAGGGTGTCCACGACGGCGTTGGAGACCGGGATGTTCAGGCTGCCCAGGGTGGGAATGCTCGGCATGGGGGGTTCTCCTTCGAGCGGGTCAGACCGGTTTGATGCTCGGGGCGCTGGGCAGCGGCGCGTCGACGCTCTGGAGCCCGGCGTTGTCCGTGTCGGTGCCGACGCCCTCGCCGACGGTGGCGTGGGTGGTGCCGCCGACGCTGACGCCGTGGTCGGCGGTCTTGGCGAGGTCGGTCGACCAGGTGGCGCCGAACTCGTCGTAGCCCTCGACGACCTCGGGTTCGCCGGCGGCGGCGACGCACTGGTTGACGATGCCGAGGAGTTCGCCCTTCAGCGCTCCGAACCGGTCGGCGCTGTCGATCGTCAGTCCGCCTTTGGCGCTGGCCTGATCGGGATTCATGCCGACGTAGTCCATCGGTCCTCCAGGGGGGTGCAGGCGCGGAATGCGGTCAGCGTATCGGGAAACCGTGAGGATCGGAAGAACTTCGGATGAACTGTCTCGCTTGCGCCCCAACGGAAGTGAAAGGAGGTGCAGAAGTCGCGCAACCGGTTCCCGAGGGTCCGGAGTGGTTCCGTCCGCTCTTTACTTCCGCTTCACGCCCGTGTCAACATGTACCGATACGCTCCCCAGCACGGGCCATTCGCATCCTGCTCAAAGGAGGAACCCCCATGGCCGGAAACGAATTCGGTCTCACTGAGGCCAATGCGCTCAACGTCAGCGCCAACGACCACTCCGTCTCCGTCGAAGAGCTCTTCGGTCAGCTCCAGTCCCTCATCCAGGAGATGGAGAACGACGTCAACGCCCAGGGCGGCAACGCGCTCACCGCCTTCCGCACCGCCAAGGCCGAGTTCGTGACCGCGTACAACGCCCTCGCCGACAAGTACGGCGTCAGCGCCATGACCCAGGGCTCCACCAGCACCGAGGGCTTCACCACCGACGACGCCAACGAGGCCGGCTTCGCCGCCGTCCCCGGCGCCATGCCCGCCATCAAGCCGATCAACATCGGCATCGCCTAGAAGGGAGCGTCCACAATGCCTGGACAAGGATACGAACTGTACGGCAACGTCGGCGAGCTCGAGAACCTCGCGGGCGTCCAGCACACCTACCGCGGCCGCTTCGAGGCCATCCTCGGCCAGATCCAGGGCGCCGTCGGCACCGTCACCCCCAAGTGGACCGGCGCCGGCCTCGACGGCTTCACCACCTTCAACCAGACCAGCGAGACCGAGTTCACCGACGTGCAGGCCGCGTTCAACAAGCTCGCGACCGCCACCGAGGACGCCGGATCCAACTGGAACGGCTCCATCGCCCGCATCAACGGAATGTGGGGCGCTTGACCGAGCCCCAGGCGCAGTCCAAGCCGGCCGAGGCCGGCGCCGACCTCGCGCCCCTGGTCATGCGGCGCACCGGCCAGAGCGAGCGCTACGTGCTCCAAGCCGCCGCGCTCCGCCGCCGCCAGCTCCGCGCCGCCGTCCTCTACGGCTCGGCGCGAAGCTGGCGGCAGCGCCAACCCCTGTGGCCCGCCGCGCTCATCGGCGTGATCGCGGTGGCCCTCATCGTCGCCGCGATCGCCGTCGCCGGCGCCTTCGAGAAGCAGCGGCAGCGCGAGGCCGAGGAAGAGGCCGAGCGCGAAGCCACCGTATCCGCCCCGTACGCCAGCCCGGACTGAGAAGGCCCACCTTGCCCGGTCGATACAGCACCGTCACCGTCGTCGGCCCCCGCGCCACCCGCGACCTGGCGCTCCCCGACGACCTGCCCGTCGCCGAACTCCTCCCGCAGCTGCTGCGGCACACCGGACCCGACGAGCCGGAGGCGGACGGCACCGGCTGGGCGCTGTCCACCATGGACGGCACGACGTTCGCGCCCGGCGGGACCCTCGCCGAGGCCGGCGTCCCCGACGGCGGCGTGCTCCTCCTCCACGACGCCACCGCCGCCGCCCTCCCCGGCACCGTCGAGGACGTCCGCGACGCCGTCGAGGACGCGATCGACGCCGGCGGCGCCCGCTGGGAGTCCGGCACCGGCCGCCTCCTCGCCGTCGCCACCGCCGGGCTCCTCGTCGCCGCCGCCGCGTTCAGCCCCGGCGCCGACTCCGCCGTCCTCCTCACCGGCGGCCTCGTCTGCCTCCTCGCCGTCCTCATGTCCTGGTGGTCCGCCCGCCAGCACGACCTCATGACCCACCTCGCCCTCACCGGCGGCGCCCTGTGGGCCGGCCGCGTCGGCCACACCGCCGTCGAGGTCCTCGCCGCCGACGGCGCGGCCCACCAGTCCACGCGCATGATCGGCGCCGGCATCGCCGCCCTCGCGTTCGTCGTCGTCGCCCGCGCCGGCGCCCGCCTCGCCACCGCCTACGCCGTCGGCATCGCCGCCGTCCTCGCCCTCGGCGCCCTCGCCTGGGCCCTGTGGGCCCGCCTCGGCCTCTCGGCCGTCCGCGCCGAGACCCTCGTCCTCTTCATCGCGCTCTTCGCGATCGCCCTCGTGCCCCGCCTCGCGATGTCCTCCGCCGGGCTCTTCGCCCTCGACCGCGACGTCCGCGCCGGCGAGCCCACGAGCGACGAGCACCTCGCCCGCCGCCTCCAGGCCACCGACGCCCGCCTCACCGGCGCCGTCTGCGGCCTCGCCGCCACCGCCGGCGCGGCCTCGGCCCTCCTTGCGGCCCAACCCGACCCGTGGGCCTCCCTCATGGGCGCGGGCGGCGCGCTGGCGCTCCTGACCCGTTCCCGGATCTTCGAGCTCGTCCGCCACGTCGCCCCGCTGCGCCTCGCCGGCATGGCCGCGCTCGCGTGGTCGGCATGGCTGTGGATCGGCCACTCCGCGCCGCTCCTCGCCTGGCTGCCCGCGCTCGCGGTCCTCGCCGGACTCGCGTACGTCTCGGTCGCCTCCATCTCGCGCTCGGCGGTCTCGGCCGCGTGGTGGCGGCGCGTGGTCGCCGTCGCCGAGACCCTCCTCGTCGCGGGCATGATCACCCTCGCCGGGCACCTGTCGGGCCTGTACGCGATGATCGGCGGCATCTGACATGGGGACCGCCGTCGTCCGCCGCCCGGCCCGGCGCCCCGCCCCCGAGGTCTCCACCGAGCCGATCACGCTCGCCTCGCCGCCGGCCCTGGGCGACCCGCCCTCGGCGGTCATGGGCGCGCCGATGCTCATGATGCCGCTCATGTCCGGCTCGGGCGCGATGGTCATGGTCCTGTCGAACCTCGAACGGCCCCTGTACGCGACGGCGGGCCTGCTCATGCTCGTCGCCAGCGTCGCCATGGGCGTCGTCCTGTTCGCCGCCATGCGGTCCGGGCCGCGCCGCAAGCTCCGGCAGGAGCGCGAGCGGTACCTCGACTACCTCGAGGACGCCCGGCACACCATCCGCGAGGCCGTCAAGGCCCAGCGCGACCACGCCGCCCGCCGCCACCCGCACCCCGGGCTGCTCCTCGGCCTCGCGTGCGACCCGGGCCGCCGCTGGGAGCGGCGCAACACCGACCCCGACCTGCTGCACGTCAGGTGCGGCCTCGCGTCGGTGCCGCTGAGCCGGGCCCTGTCGCTCAAGATCGACGAGCAGAGCCCGCTCGTCGTCTACGACCCCGTATGCCATTCGGGCGCAGAGGAACTCGTCGACCAGTACGCGAACCTCGCCGACCAGCCGCTCACCCTCGCCGTCGGCGAGGTCGGCGAGACCGCGATCATCGGCGAGTTCGCGCGCACCCGCGCCACCGCGCAGGCGATGCTCGCCCAGCTCGCGGTCCTCGTCGCCCCCGAGGACCTGCGGATCGCGATCGTCGCCCACCCCACGGTCGCTCCCCAGTGGACGAAGCTGTCGTGGCTGCCGCACCTCCTCGCCGACCCCACCGCCGCCGAGGCCCCCGTCCCGCTCATCGCCCCGACCACCGCCGAACTCGCCGAGCTCCTCGCCGACGACCTCGCGGTGCGCGCCGGGGAGCTGCGCCGCCGCCGCGGCGGCCCGCCCGGCCCCGGCACCCGGCGCCTCCTCGTCGTCGTCGACGGCGAGCACCAGGTGTCCCTGCCCGGCGTCCTCCCCGACACGAGCGCGAACGAACTCCTCGGCGTGCACGTCTGGACCCTCGTCGCCGAGCAGCGCCAGGAGCCCGAGCACACCGCCGCGCGCATCGCCGTGGACGCCGACCAGATCGCGGTGACCCGCATCGAACGCGCCGACGGCGCCGTCGCCGAGACCACCCGCACCGGCCGCCCCGACCGCCTCGACCCCGCCGACCTGGCCGCGATCGCCCGCGCCGTCAGCCCCTGGCGGCTCGCCCTCGACGACGTCTCGCACGCGCTCTCCGGCGTCCACGGCCTCGCCGACATCCTCGGCGTCGCCGATCCGGCCGAAGTGGACTGGCGCCGCACCTGGGCCCCGCGCGAGGAGTCCGCGCTCCTGCGCGTCCCCTTCGCCGTGGACGCCGACGGCCGCCCCGTCGAGCTCGACCTCAAGGAGTCCGCGCTCGGCGGCATGGGCCCGCACGGACTCATCGTGGGCGCCACCGGCTCCGGCAAGTCCGAGGCGCTGCGCACCCTCGTGGCGGCGCTCGCGGTGCGCCACTCCCCGGAGCGGCTCGCGCTGCTCACCGTCGACTTCAAGGGCGGCGCCACGTTCGCCGACTGCGACGACCTGCCGCACAGCGCCGGCGCGATCACGAACCTCGCCGACGACCTCGGGCTCGTGGACCGCTTCGCCGAGGCCCTGTACGGCGAGATGGCCCGCCGCCAGCAGATCCTCAAGGACGCCGGGAACCTCCCGAACGTGCACGCCTACGCGCGGCTGCGCGAGGCGCGCCGCGCCGAGGGGCAGCCCGACCTGGAGCCCCTGCCGCACCTGCTCGTCATCATCGACGAGTTCTCCGAGCTGCTCACCGCCAAGCCCGACTTCTCGGACCTGTTCGTCGCGGTCGGCCGCATCGGCCGCTCCATCGGCGTGCACCTGCTCCTCGCGACCCAGCGCCTCGAGGCCGCGCACCTGCGCGGCCTCGAATCGCACCTGTCCTACCGGATCGGCCTGCGCACCTTCTCCGAAGCGGAGAGCCGCGAGGCGATCGGCGTCCCCGACGCCTACCGGCTCCCGCCCGAACCCGGCTCCGGCTACCTCAAAGTGGACACCACGATCTTCACGAGGTTCAAGGCCGCCATGGTCTCCGGCAAGTACACGCCGCCGCGCGAAGTCGAGCAGCGGAGCCTGCCGGTGCTGCCGTGGCCGGTGCCGCCGGTCGTGAACGTCCTCGACGCGCTCGTCAACTCCGCGGCCCTGCGACCCGGCGGCGAGCAGCCCGACCCCGAGCACTCCGTGCTCCGCGTCCTCGTCGCCTCCCTCGCCCGCGCCGCCCAGACCGACGGCATCCCGAACGTCCGTCCAGTGTGGCTCCCGCCGCTGCCGGAGTCCCTGCCGCTCTCCGCCCTCGACACCGACCCGGCCGAGCCCGGCGCCGGCCTGCGCGCCGTCCTCGGCCTCGCCGACCACCCGCGCGAGCAGCGCCAGGACGCCCTCGAATGGGACCTCGCCGGCGCGGACGCGAACCTCGCCGTCCTCGGCGCGCCCACCTCCGGCAAGTCCACGCTCGTGCGCACCCTCGTCTCCGGCCTCGCCCTGCGCTACCCGCCGACCGCGTTCGCCGCCTACGTCATCGACTACGGCGGCGGCGCCCTCGGCGGCCTCGGCCGCCTCCCGCACGTCGCCGTCGCCGCCGGCCGCGCCGAGCCCGAACTCGTCGCCCGCACCCTCGCCGAAGTCCGGTCCCTCCTCGACGCCCGCGAGCACCTCATGCGCGCCAAGGGCATCGACTCAGCCGCCGGGCTCCGCCGGGCCGCCGCCGCAGGCACGGTCGACGTCCCCGGCGACGTCCTCCTCGCCATCGACGGCTGGGGCGGCCTCACCGAGGCCAAAGAGGACGCCAACGACCTCCTCATGGAGATCGCCTCCCGCGGGCCCGCGCTCGGCGTCCACACCGTGCTCACCGCCGTGAACTCCGCGCAGATCCGCGCCCGCCTCGCCGCCGCGATCTCCGGCCGCATCGAGCTGCGCCTCGCCGACGCCTTCGACTCCGGCATCGACCGCAAGCTCATCGAGGAGCTCCCCAAAGAGGTCCCCGGCCGGGTCCTCAACGCCGACAAGCACTTCGGGCACATCGCACTCCCGCGCGTCGACGGCTCCGGCGACACCGCCGACCTCGCCGACGGCTTCGCCGACCTCGTCGACGCCGTGCGCCGCCGCTGGCCCGGCCCCGGCGTCGCCGCCGTCAAGGCCCTCCCGGCCGACGTCGCCCTGAGCGAACTCGTGCCGCCCCTCCCCGCCCCGGCCCCCGGCGACCCGTTCGCGCTCGCGCCCGTCGTCGGCGTCGCCGAGAGCGACCTGCGGCCCGCCGCGATCGACTTCACCGCCGACCCGCACCTGGTCGTCTTCGGCGACACGCAGACCGGCAAGACCACGCTCCTGCGCGCCATCATGCGCCAGATCGTGCGCCGCCCCAGCGACGAGGCCGGCATCTTCCTCGTGGACTACCGGCGCTCGCACCTCGAAGAGGTCCCCGAGGACCACCTCGTCACCTACTGCAACACCGGCCCGCACGCCGCCCAGAACGCCTTCGAGCTCGCCGAGGCCCTGAAGAAGCGCCTGCCCGGACCCGACGTCACCCCGCAGCAGCTGCGCGACCGCTCCTGGTGGACCGGCCCCGAGGTGTTCGTCGTCGTCGACGACTACGACCTCGTCCCCACCTCCGCCGGGAACCCCCTCGCGCCCCTCACCGAACTCGCCGCCCACGGCGCCGACCTCGGCCTCCACCTGATCCTCGCCCGCCGCACCGGCGGCGCGAGCCGCGCCGTCTACGAGCCCCTGCTGCGCCAGCTCTGCGACATGTCCAGCCCCGGCCTCCTCTTCTCCGGCGACCGCCTCGAGGGCCGGCTGATCAACGGCACCGCCAGCCGCCAGCTCCCACCCGGCCGCGCCCTCCTCACCCGCCGCGGCCAGAACCCCGACCTCCTCCAGATCGCCAGGCCCTGACCCGTCAGCAGGTCGAGTGGAACAGGCCCCCGACCCGCCCCGGGTCGGCGTTGTACAACTCCACGGCCTCGCGGGTCTCCGCGGTCCGGTACGGGACCCCGAGGCGCTCCAGCAGCGCGACCGTCGCGGGGTCGACCTCGAGCCGCCGCTCCATCCCGAGCGAGAGCACGATCGACTCGGCGCCGTTGTCGATCAGGTACTGCACGTCGGCGGGCTGGATGCCGGGGCTGTGCTCGGTGCCCGACTCCCGCCAGTCCCACGGCCTCCCGCCCCCCGGGTGGAGCATGAAGTCCTTCCCGGTGCCGAGCCCGTCCACCTCCATCCGCCCCCAGGC
The DNA here is from genome assembly GCF_003933745.1 of Glycomyces terrestris. Lineage (GTDB taxonomy): Bacteria > Actinomycetota > Actinomycetes > Mycobacteriales > Micromonosporaceae > Glycomyces > Glycomyces terrestris. Next base: position 544,320 of record NZ_RSEB01000002.1, read on the forward strand.
GACTGAGAGGATCTTCGGGGACGCCGTGTCGTCATGCGCTGCATCACTCATGCCGCCATGATCTCGCGCCTGCCTCGGTATCGCCATGCCGATACCTCCGACACCCGGCCCGATACCGTGGACCGATGCGGTGAAACTGCTGCGGCCCATAGCGTCGAGGGATGGACCAGACCGCTCCGCGCGAGCCCTTCGCGCGCCGCCTCGCCCCCGCGCTCGGGCCGCCATGATCCCGCACCTGCTTCGGTATCGCCATGCCGATACCTCCGACACGCCGCCCGATACCGCGGACCGATGCGGTGAAACTGCTGCGGCCCATAGCGTCGAGGGATGGACCAGACCGCTCCGCGCGAGCCCTTCGTGCGCCGCCTCGCCCCCGCGCTCGGGCTCGCCCTGCTCGCGCCCGTGTGCGCCGAAATGCTCTCCGGCTACGACGCCACCACCGGCGACCCGGCCGCCCTCCTCATGACCATCCTCTTCGGAGCCGCGCTATACGGCGCGCCGGCGCTCCTCATCCGCGAGACCGCCCGCCGCGCCGGACTCGGCTGGGCCGGCGTCCTGCTCCTGGCCGCCGCACTCGGGACCGTCCAGGCCGGGATCATCGACCAGTCCCTGTTCTCCACCGACTACCGCGGCATCGACTACTGGGACGAGATGACCCGCCCCACCTGGATCGACCCGCTCGGCCTCAGCGCGTCCGCAGCCCTCACCTTCATCGGCGGGCACACCCTCTGGAGCTTCACCGCCCCGATCGCGATCGTCGAGGCCGTCGACGGACGCGAACCGCCGCGGCCCTGGCTCCGCGCGCCCGGACTCGCCGTCACCGCCCTCCTCTACCTCGCCGCCGCCTGGCTCGTGCTCCGCGACCACCTCGCCAACGAGCGCGACCACGCCTCCGCCGCCCAGCTCACCGGCGCCGCCGCCACCGCCGCACTCCTCATCGCCCTGGCGTTCCTCCTGGGCCGCAAGCGGAAGCGCCCGGTGCCGCGGCGCGTCCCGCCGCCCGCCGCGCTCCTCCCGGCCGCCGCCGCGGCCCTCATCGCCGCGAACTGGACCCCCACCTGGACCGGCGTCGCCGTCACCGCGAGCCTCGCCATCGGCGGCGGCGCGGCCATCGCCCACTGGTCCCGCTCCGAAACCTGGACCCGCCGCCACCCGACCGCGCTCGCCGCGGGCGCACTCCTCGCCGTCGTCCTCCCCAGCTTCCTCACCGACCCGATCGGCGAGACCGACCCGGTCGCCAAGTACGCCAACAACACCGCCATGACGCTCCTCGTCGCGGCCCTCGCCTGGTGGGCACTGCGCCGCGCGGCCCGCACCGCGCCGCCGCGCTAGAGTCGGACCGCACACGACCGAAGGGAGCACCACCATGGCACGCACCGCAGTCGTCAGCGGCGGAGGCACCGGCATCGGCCGCGCCGTCGCCGAGCGCTTCGCCGCCCAAGGCGACGACGTGATCATCGTCGGCCGCCGCGAGGACGTCCTCGCCGAGGCCGCGGCCGGGATCGGCGAGCGCGCCACCCACGTCGCCGCCGACCTCGAAACCCCCGAAGGCGCCCTTGAAGTCCTCCAGCACGCCTCCGAGCGCGCCGGCCGCATCGACGTCATCGCCGCAGTCGCGGGCGGCAACGCCGCCAACAAGATCCCCGAAGAGATCCCCAAAGGACTCGAACGCGCCTCGTGGGCCTGGAACGCGAACCTGCGCCTCAACGTGATGACCGCCGTCCACCTCGTCGAAGGCCTCAAACCGATCCTCAACGACGGCGGCCGCATCGTCCTCTTCAGCTCCATCGCCGCCTACCGCGGCTCCGGCAGCGGCAGCTACGCCGGCTCCAAGGCCGCGCTCCACCCCTACGCGATCGACCTCTCCGCCGAACTCGGCGCCCGCGGCATCACCGCGAACGTCATCGCGCCCGGCTACATCGAGCAGACCGAGTTCTTCGGCTCCTCGATGACCGAGGAGCGCCGCGCGATGCTGGTCGGCCAGACCCACAACGGCCGCCCCGGCTCGCTCGACGACATGGCCGCCCTCACCGCCTGGCTCGCCTCGCCCGAGGCCGGGCACGTGACCGCCCAGATCATCCAGTCCAACGGCGGCGCCCTGGCCGGGCGCTGAGTGGACGCGCTCTGGTCGATCGTCCCCGACATCGCGATCCCTGTCGGCTTCACCCTCCTCCACGCGTACCTGTGGCTGCGGCTGTGCCGCGACTCGACCCGCCCCGGCTCGCGGTGGCGCCCGGCCGGCGCGGTCGTCCTCGGCGTCCTGGGCGCGACCGGGATGCTCGCCTGGTTCCTCACGCCCTCGACGTACGCGCCGATGTGGCTCCAACAGCAGGTCGGCTGGCCGGGCTGGATCTGGTTCGGTGTCCTGATGTACCTGGGCGGCATCCTGGTCCTGGCGGAGCCCTTGCGGTGGTTCCTGTTGCGGCGCAAGGAGGGCGGGGCATCATCGTCGGAGTCGGAGTCGGAGTCGGAGTCGGAGTCGGAGTCGGAGTCGGAGTCGGAGTCGGAGTCGGAGTCGGGGTCGGGGTCGGGGTCGGATCGTGAACCTGAACCCGTAGCCGTAGCCGAGCCTGAGCCCGAACTAGAGCCCGAGGTCAAACCAGAACCCGAGGCCAAACCAGAGCCCGAGGCCGAACTCGGCCCCAAACCCGAACCCTCATCCGATCGCCGCGACGCGGCCTCTCCCGGCAATGCCATGTCACACAGCACCGGCCTGACCCGCCGCGTAGTCGTCTCGCGGGCCATCGGCATCGGCGCGGCCGCCGCCGCCCTCGGCACCGTCGGCCACGGTCTGTACGAGGGCTACCGGACACCGCGCCTCAAGCCCGTCACGGTGCCGCTCGCCCGCCTCGACCGGGCCTTCGACGGCTACCGGATCGCGATCGTCGGCGACACGCACTTCTCCGCGATCCGCGGCCGCGGCTACTGCGAGCGCGTCGTCGACCGGATCAACGGCACCCAGCCCGATCTCATCGCGTTCGTGGGGGACCTCGCGAGCAACGAGGCCGACCAGCTGCGCCGCGAGACCGAGCCGCTGTCGCGCTTGAGCGCCAGCGAGGGCGCGTTCTTCGTCGCCGGGAACGCCGAGCACTATGTGGGCGCCGACGCCTGGTACGACCGCGTCGCGGAGCTCGGCATGACCGGCCTGCCGAACCGACGTGTCGAGCTGCCCGGCTTCGACCTGGCCGGCGTCAACGACCTCATCGTGGAGCAGCGCGGCATGCAGGACACCGAGATCGGCCCGGATTTCGAAGCGGCCCTTGGCGACCGCGACCCGGCGCGCCCGGTGGTCCTGCTGGCGCACCAGCCCTCGGCCGTCGAGCGGATCGCCGGCTACGGCGTCGACCTCCAGCTCTCCGGCCACACCCACGGCGGCCAGATCTGGCCCGTCCACTACCTCTCGCGCCTACGCAGCGGCCAGCTCGCGGGCCTGGAGACCCACGGCGACACCCAGGTCTACGTCACCAGTGGCGCCGGCACGAACGGCCCCCCGATCCGCGTGGGCGCCGACGCCGACATCACCGTGATGACGCTCCGCGCCGCCTGAACCGTGCCGTTCGCCCCGCTGACGCCGCGGGCGGCGGATCAGGTCCCGGGTGTCGGGCCCGGCCGCTAGGGTCGGGGCCATGGACATCATCTTGATCCCCGGTTTCTGGCTCGACGCGTCCTCCTGGGACGACATCACCCCCGCGCTCGAGAAGGCCGGGCATCGGACCCACCCGCTCACCTTGCCGGGCATGGAGTCCGTCGACGCCGACCGCTCCGGCATCGGCCTGCGCGACCACATCGACTTCGTGGTCGCCAAGGTCGACGAGCTCGACGGCCCCGTCGTCCTCGTCGGCCACTCCGGCGGCGGCGCGGTCGCCCACGCCGTGGCCGACGCTCGGCCCGATCGCATCGCCCGTGTCGTCTATGTGGACTCGGCCCCGCTCGGCCCCGGCGGCGTCATCAACGACGAACTGCCGGTCGTCAACGGCGAGATCCCGCTCCCGGACTGGAACGTCTTCGAGGACGAGGACCTCGTGGACCTCACCCCCGAACTGCGCGAGGCGTTCCGCGCCCGCGCGATCCCCACTCCCAAGGACGTCGCGTTCGACAAGCAGGTCCTCCACGACGAGCGCCGCTTCGACGTGCCGATCACCATGATCTGCTGCGAGTTCCCCAGCGCCATGATCCTCGCCTGGATCGAGCAGGGGGTCCCCTTCGTCAAGGAGCCCGCCTCGGTCAAGGACGTCACCTACATCGACCTCCCCACCGGCCACTGGCCCCAGCTCACCAAGCCCGCCGAACTCGCCGAGGCCATCGTCTCCGCGGTCGGCAAGGCGTGACCGTACGCGCGCCAGCCCCACCCGGGGCCGGCGCGCGGGCGCTGTGCCTTGAGTGATCTGAGTGGCCTGAGAGGACGGTGAAGCGGGTTTTCGAACAGGGCGCGCGGGAAGTGAAAAACCTTCGCTGAACTGCGGGAATTCATGGCGTTCAGAGGGCGGAAAATGTCGTACCCCGAACGTATGATCGAAGGCAGGACGGTCCTTGGAAGCCGCTGAGGACGCCCTCCCGAGAGGAGCCGAACATGCTCGAATCCGCCCCAGTTCAGCAGCCCGCCGCGCGGGACGCCATGCCGCACCTCGGATACCGCGCCTGGCAGCGCTACCAGGACGCCGCGCAGACGGCGGTGGTCCTGCGCGGGATCGCCGCCGACGTCGCCGTCGAGACCACGCCGATCGACGCCGACGACCTCGACGAGATCGAGGTGGCCCGCAGGTACCTGGCCGCGTTGGAAGCCAAGCGGCGCTTGCAGATCAAGCTCGCCGACCTCGCCCCGGCGGCCGCCTCGTGGGAGGTCCTCGCCTCCGGGCGCGGCGACTACTCGGTCGGCGACGCCGCGAAGATCCTCTCGCGCGACCCGTCCATCGACATCGGACAGAACCGGCTGTTCACGGCCCTCGCCGAGTTCGGCTGGACCTACCGGCAGCGCGGCGACCAGGGCTGGCGCGTCTACCAGTCGTCGATCACCGCCGGCCGCCTGTCCGAGATCCCCCAATCCCACTCCCACCCCCGGACCGGGCGCCGGGTCATCGACCCGCCCCAGATCCGCGTCACCGCCAAGGGCCTCGCGGAACTGCGCGAACGCCTCGGCGGCGGCCGCACCGAGGTGATCGTGGAACTTCCGCGCCGCGTCCCGGGCGAGGCGCTCGCGGAGATCGAGGCCGCCCGCGAATGAACCCCTTGGCCGGGCGGCCGCTGCTGCGGCCGCCCGGTTGCGGGCCTCGGCGGTCGAGGTCGCTCGCAGCCTGGTTGCGGGCCTCGGCAGTCGAAGTCGCTCGCAGCCTGCGGCGAGGCCGCTTGCCGCCCGGTTGCGGGACTCGGCAGTCGAGGCTGCTCGCCTCCCGTGCGAAGGTCGTCGCGGCCAGGCCCGCAGGTGCAAACCTCGGCCAATCACGGGACGTGCGGAGGGCGCTTCAGCGTGTGCGGCAAGCGTTTTGCTGGCATTCGCCCCTTTAATCTATTAACAAACCATGTTAATGTCTGCGAATTCCTCGATATCCGACAGATCCGGAGGTACCTCGATGGTCTCCCGCAGATCCATGATCACCCTGACCGCGGCCGCCGGCGCCGTGGCCGCGAGCTCGCCGTGGTGGCGATCCTTCGCCGCCCCCGAAGCCGAGGCCGCGCCCGCCACCTGCGAACTCGCGCTCGCCAACGACACCGACACCAGCGCCGTGTACGCCTACGTGACCGGCCGCGAGTTCGGCACCGGCCGCATGATGCTCCTGCGCGGCGGCGGCCAGGCCCCGTACTACATCGAGCAGCCCGGCGCGACCAACACGCCGCTCCCGGTCGACTGCGCCATCCCGCTGAACCCGCCCGGCGCGGCCCCGGCCGTGGTCACGCTGCCGCGCATGTACGGCGCCCGCGCCTACTTCGTGCGCGAGTCCAAACTCGACTTCTACGTCAACCCGGGCCCCGCGCTCGTCGAGCCCGCGCTCCACAACCCCGCCGACACCAACTACGGCAAGATCGTCTCCTTCTGCGAGTTCACGTTCAACGACGTGCAGCTGTTCGTGAACGTCAGCTACGTCGACCTCGTCACCGCCCTCCCGATCGGCCTGCGCCTCCAAGGCGACGGCGACCACTCGGTGGCGGCGCTCGACAACGGGGCCGTCGAGGCGATCGCCGCCGACCTCGAGGCGCAGGCCGCCGCCGACGGCCACCCGTGGGACTCGCTCGTCATGCGCGGCGGCGACGGCAGGATCCTCCGCGTCGTCTCGCCGCAGAACGTCATGGCGCCCTACTTCGGGCGGCCCGACATGCCGTTCGCCGACTACTGGACCGGCTACGCCGACCAGGTCTGGAACCACTACCGCGCCAACGACCTCCGCATCGACCTCCAGGGCGGGCGCGGGGTCCTCACCGGCCGCGTCCAAGGCGACCTCCTCGTCTTCGGCGACGGCTCGGCCTTCCCGAAGCCGACCTCCCAGGACGTCTTCACCTGCAACCACGGGCCGTTCGCCAACAACCCGTCCGACCCGGACTCGAAGAAGGCCCTGCTCGCGCGCCTCGCCGCCGCCTTCAACCGCAGCACGATCCACAGCCACGCCGACCAGCCGAACGGGCCGGCCGTCGCCGACTTCTACGCGCACGACGTCACCAACCACTACGCGCGCGCCGTCCACGACAACTCGCCGATCGGCTACGCCTTCCCGTACGACGACGTCACGCCCGACGGCGTCCCCGACCAGTCCGGCGTCGCCTTCGACGGCAACCCGACCCGCCTGACCCTCACGGTCACCTAAGTAGACCCCCTGGGGAGGAGGAACCCGTCCGGCCGGAGACCGCGCGCAACGAGAGAGCGCTCTCGCCGGTCGGACGGACCGCCCTTCACCGTGATCCGTTCGGTGCGCGCCGCCCTAGTACGCCGCGTCGGCCACGAAGACTCACCGCCCCTTGGGCTGCAACAGGCCCCGCTCGTAGGCGACCGCGACCGCCGCCGCGCGGTCGTTGACCTCCAGCTTCGCGTACACGTGCATCAGGTGCGTCTTCACAGTCGCCTCGCTGATGAACAGCTCCGCGGCCGTCTCCCTGTTGCTGCGCCCCTTCGCGATCAGGGCCAGCACCTCCAGCTCGCGCTCGCTCAGCGGCCCCTGCGTGCCCGCCGCCGCGGGCCGGCGCACCTGCGCCATGAGCACCGACGCCACCGAGGGCGCGAGCACCGTGCCGCCCTCGTGCGCGGCCCGAATGGCCCGCCGCAGCTCCTCGGGCGAGGCGTCCTTGAGCAGGTACCCGGCCGCGCCGGCCTCGATCGCCGGCAGCACGTCGGAGTCCGTGTCGTACGTGGTGAGCACCAGGACCTTCGCCGCCGCGCCGAGCGCCGCGAGCTCCCGGATCGCCGTCACCCCGTCCGTGCCCGGCATCCGCAGGTCCATGAGCACCACGTCGGGCCCGAGCGCGAGCGCCCGGTCGACGGCCTCCCGGCCGTCGGACGCCTCGCCCACGACCTCGATGTCGCCGCCGCGCGCGAACATGCCGCGCAGCCCGTCCCGGACCACCGGATGGTCGTCCGCGATCAGCACCCGGATCGGCTCAGGCGGCATCGGCCACCCCCTGCGGCACCGCCGGGACGATCGCCGACACGACCGTGCCGCGGCCCGGCTCCGACTCGATCGACAGGCTCCCTGCGATCCGCGACACGCGCTGGCGCATCGCCGAGAGCCCGTACCCGCCTTTGCTCCCGGCCGTCGTCCGGGCCGGCTCGAAGCCGACCCCGTCGTCCCGCACGTCCAGCGCCAACTCGTCCTCCATGTACGACAGGGTGATCCCGATCCGGCCCGCGCCGGCGTGCTTGGCCGCGTTGGTGAGCGCCTCCTGCGTCACCCGCAGCAGCGTCACCTCCACCTCCGGGTGCATCGGCCGGGCCTCCCCGGTGGTCACCAGCTCCACCGGGACCGCATGGGCCGCAGACCACTTCGCGGACACCTCCGCGAGCGCCTCCGGCAGCTGTGCGGCGTCCAACGTGGGCGGACCGATCGCCTGTACGGTGCGCCGCGCCTCGGCCAGGCTGTCCCGCGCCAGCTCCACCGCGCTGTCGAGGTGGCGGCGTCGCTGCGCCTCGTCGTCGGTCGCGTCCACGGCCTGGAGCTGCGCGATGATCCCGGCCAGGCCCTGCGCGACGGTGTCGTGGATCTCGCGGGCCATGCGCTGGCGCTCGTCGAGGACGCCGGCCTCGCGGGCCTGCGTCATGAGCTGCATGTGGAGGCCCGCGTTCTCCTCCATGGCCGCCTCGCGGGCCCGGAACGCCTCCTCGCGCTCGGCGCGGAGCTTCTCCATCCGGTCGTTGAGCAGGAACCCGAAGCTGATCGCCAGGGTCTGGACGCACACGATGACCGCGTACCCCGAGTACGCCTGAACGCTCGGCACCTCCACGATCGTCGAGTTCACCACCACCGAGGTCGCCCCGATCCCCGTCACGATCATCCACAGGGGACGCAGCAGGCCGGCGTGGAAGAAGCCGGTGACGACGAAGATGAAGTACAGCATGTCGTACCGCATGAGCGCGAACCCGAACGCGATGAAGCCGATGAAGTACACCGTCATCCGCACCGGGGAGAACGCCTCCTCCGTCATGCGCGTGAACCCGAAGTACACCCACACGGCCGCCGCGGCCGACAGGGCCACGGCGGTGGTCCGGTCGGCCGCGGTCAGCTCCGACAGCAGCGCGCTCAGGGCGGTCGCGACCGCCAGCGTCAGGTACGGCACCAGCTCCAGGAACCGGCTGTAGATCTTGTGGATGCCGGACGAGCGCTCGCCGATCAGCTCGGGGCTCCACGGCGCCGTCTGCATTTCACTACTCCCACTTGAAGATCCGGGCCGAGGCGGTGCCCGCGGCCAGAGCGGTCGCCGCCATCACCAGGAGCGGCAGCGCGGCCGGGGTCTCGCCGTTCCAGCTGTCGAGCAGCGTCTGGACGCCCGGCGGCACGAAGTCGCCGATGCGGGCCACCGCGTCGGGGAGCATGAACCGGGGGAGGTACACGCCGCCGAAGAACATGGTCGACATGAACAGCACCGACGCGATCCCGGAGGCGGCGCGGGAGGTGGCTGCCGTGGCCGCCACCAGCATACCGAGCGCGAAGACCGCGGTGATGCCGAGGACGAACGCCAGTGCGAACCACAGCGGGCTCTCCGGCAGCGGCACGCCGTAGGCGATCCGGCCCGCGACGATCACGAGCAGCGAGGACACCAGGGCCGCCCCGACGTTGACGACGAGCTGCGCCGAGAGGAGCTTCGCGGGGTGGACGGGGGTGGTGCGCATGCGGCGGAGCACGCCGCGCTCGCGGTAGCCGGCCATGACCGTCGGCAGGTTCGTGAGGCCGACGACGCCGACCGACATGACGATCATCGAGGGCGCGAAGTAGTCGATGAACCGGATGCCGCCCATCTCGGGAGAGGGCTCGCGCAGCATCGGGACCGCGCCGAGCCCGAGGAGGATGACCGCGGGGAGGAGCAGGCCGACGACGAGCGCGGTCGTGTCGCGGACGAACAGCCGGGCCTCGGCCTGGACGAGCTTCATGAAGGATGACATCGGGGGACTCCTGTTTCCGTTGCTGGGGTTCAGTTCTCGATGGACTTGCCGGTGAGGGCGACGAACGCGTCGTCGAGGCTGACCTGCTCGACGCGCAGGTCGGCGGCCACGATGTGGTTGCGGGCCAGGACGGACGCGACGGCCTGGAGCAGGTTCCCGCTGCCGGAGACGACCACCTGGGGGCCGTTCCGCTCGACGCCGGCCACTTCCGGCAGGTCGAGCAGGAGCGCGTCGGCGAACTCCGCGGAGGGCCGGAAGCGCACGCGCTGCTCGGCGCTGACGCGCGCGGTGAGCCCGGCCGGGGAGTCGACGGCGACGACCTTGCCGGAGTCGATGACGGCGAGGCGGTCGCAGAGCCGCTCGGCCTCGTCCATGAAGTGGGTGACCAGGATGATCGTGACGCCGGTGTCGCGGACCTGCTCGATGAGGTCCCACGTGTCGCGCCGGGCCTGCGGGTCGAGCCCGGTGGTGAGCTCGTCGAGCACGGCGATGCGCGGGTTCCCGATGAGCGCCAGGGCGATCGAGAGGCGCTGCTGCTGGCCGCCGGAGAGCTTCCCGAACGGCGTCCGGCGCTTGGCGCCGAGCCCGAGCGACTCGATGAGCCGGTCCGGGTCGGCCGGGTTGGGGTAGAAGGACCGGTACAGGTCCAGGGCCTCGCCGACGCGCATCTTGTCGGGCAGGCGGCTCTCCTGGAGCTGGACGCCGAGGATCTGCTTGAGCTCCTTGGCGTCGCGCGCCGGGTCGAGGCCCATGACCGAGACGGTCCCGGCGTCGCGGTCGCGCAGCCCGGCGACGCACTCGACGGTGGTGGTCTTGCCCGCGCCGTTCGGGCCGAGGATGCCGAAGATCTCGCCTTCGTCCACTGTGAACGAGACGCCGTCGGCGGCCCGCTGCTCCCCGTAGTGCTTGACCAGGTCCTTGACCTCGATGATCGCCATGGTGGCCTCCTTGCTTCGTGTGAGACAAGATTCGCAAGGATCCGGGCCCGGGGCATCGACCGCGAAGCTGAAGGCGCGGTTGATCCCGGCGATCAACCGATCGGTTGATGCGGTCCACCGGGGGAGTGGGAGGCGGCCGATTCGCCGGAAAACCAAGGGTCGATTGAGTGGTATATCGAAGTCGAGGTTTCGGAGGTGACGATGCCCGGGGGCCGCCGCGCGCCGCGCGGCGGCCCCCGGGCGAAGGAAGGCAGACAGCGGGCGAGGGGCAGCGGCGCGGCGGCCCCCCGCGAAGCACGACGGATGGCTGGCGAGGGGCAGCGGCGCGGCGGCGGCCCTGCGAACGCGAATCGGTCCGGGCGCTTCGGCCGCGAATGGTGATGTCGGATCCTGGCCAGACACGAAGCGACACGGCTGATTTGATTGCGGCATGACGAACGAACTGGCGCAGCGCTTCCGCTCCCTCCACACCACCCCGCCCCTGCTCCTCCCGAACTGCTGGGACGCCGGCAGCGCTGCGGTCATCGCCGCCGCGGGGGCGCCCGCGATCGCCACCACCAGCGCGGGCGTCGCCTGGAGCCTCGGCCGCCCCGACGGTGACGCGCTCAAGCGCGACGAGGCCGTGGCGGTCGTCGAGCGCGTGGTGCGCGCGGTGGACCTGCCGGTCACCGCCGACGTCGAATCCGGGTTCGGCCGCACCCCGAAGGGGGTCCGCAAGACCCTGGCGGCCGTCGCCGCCGCGGGGGCGGTCGGTGTCAACATCGAGGACACCGTCGCCGAGGAGCCCGGTTCCCTGCGGCCGCTGACCGACCAGGCCGAGCGCCTGGCCGCGGCCCGCGAGGGCGCTGGGCCCGACCTGTTCATCAACGCCCGCATCGACATCTACCTCGCCGGCATCGGCGAACCGGAGACCCGCCTGGCCGCCGTCATCGAGCGCGCCGCGGCTTATGCGGAAGCGGGCGCCGACGGCATCTTCGTTCCCGGTGTCACGGACCCCGAGACGATCACCGCGCTCGTCAACGCGATCAGCCTGCCGCTCAACATCCTCGCGGGCCCCGGCGCCCCCGCGCCCTCCGCGCTGGCGAAGCTCGGCGTGGCCCGCATCAGCCTCGGCTCCCAAGTGGCCTCGGCCGCGTATGCGGCCGCCCGCCGCGCCGCCTTGGGCCTCTTCGACTCCGACACCTACGACACCGAAGGCGGCATCGACTACGGCACCATGCAGTCCCTGCTCGGATAACACATGACATGTGACATGCCACCCGCGTTTGGCAAGCGGAAGCGGCGCAGCGACAGCCCCGGCGCGTCCGTGCGTTCCTATGCTGCCGGGGCGTCGCGGATCATGCAGGTGAGGCGGCCGGTGCAGATGCGGCGGCCGTCGTCGTCGCTGACGACGATCTCGTAGGTGGCCGTGGATCGTCCGCGGTGGATCGGGGTGGCGACGCCGGTGACCGTGCCGGCGCGGACCGCGCGGTGGTGGGTCACGTTCAGGTCCACGCCGACCGCGATCCGGCCGGGCCCGGCGTGGAGCATCGAGCCGACCGAGCCGAGCGTCTCGGCGAGCACCGCCGAGGCCCCGCCGTGGAGGAGACCATACGGCTGCCGGTTCCCTTCGACGGCCATCCGGGCCACGACCCGCTCCGGGGCGGCCTCCAGCACCTCGATGCCCATGCGCGCGCCCAGCTCCCCGGCGGAGAACAGCTCCTGGAGGTCCATCCCCGCACCGGCGAACCGGTCGAGGACCTCGGGCGGAAACTCGGTCATGTCCGGCGGCTCCAATCGTCGTCCCGCGGCCGGGCGGCACTGCCCGGCCCGCGCCCGCGGCCCCGCGGGCCGCGCGCCAGGACAGTCTAGGACCGGCCCCGGACCGCCCGGACCCGTCACCTCCACCGGCGCGGCAGCGCCCCCGCTTCCCCTGGGGTGCACGGCATCCAGGCCGGAACGAAAGGACGCGTTCGGGTGTCGGGCGGTCGATCCGCCCGGCACCCGAACGCGTCGGGGGTGCGGACTAAGCCGGTGCGCAGGTCATGTCGCGGCGACCCAGGGATCGGACCGCCGCGAGCCGCAAGAACGATATGGGATCGCGGTGAGGACCCACCGACCATACATCCATGAACATCTATGTGCAAGCGCTCCCAAACGGGTGCGGGACGCCGCATCCGCCCGCCGGAACCGGGCGGCCGAGGACTCAGGCGCGCTCGCCCGCCGCGGCCGCGATGCCCAGGCCGATGAGCGCCGTGCCGCCCGTGCGGGCCAGCACCAGCTTCGGCTTCGGCCGCCGGAACACGTCGCGCGCCGCCGCGGCCACCAGCCCCCACACCGTGTCGCACAGCGCCGCCAGCAGCGCGAACGTGCCGCCCAGCAGCAGCATCTGCGCGGTCGCCGACCCCGTCGAGGGATCGACGAACTGCGGCAGGATCGCCAGATAGAACAGGATCGTCTTCGGGTTCAGCAGCCCGACCAGGAAGCCCTCGCCGATCGTCTGCACCGTCCGCTTCGGCGCCGCCCGCTCGCCCTCCGGCGGGGTGATCAGCCCCTGCCGGTCCCGGAGCGCCTTGACGCCCAAGTAGACCAGGTACGCCGCCCCCGCGTACTTCACGATCGCGAACGCCAGCGCCGACTCGCTGATGATCGCGCCCAGGCCGACCGCCACGAGCGCCGACGCGCAGAACGTGCCCGCCGCGTTCCCCCACGCCGTCAGCAGCGCCTGCCGCCGTCCGTAGATCAGCGCCCGGCTCACGGTGAACATGACCGAGGGCCCGGGGATGATGATCAGGATGAGCGAGGCGGCGACGAACGCCAGGAAGTTCGCGGGATCCGACATGAGCCCATCAAAGCACCGCCCGCCCGCGGCGGGCAACCCGATTCCGGCCCGCGACCGCGCCGAGGCCGAACCGACGCCTCACACGCGCCTCGCGGCACTCCGTCCACGGACGCCTCCGGAGTCACAAGACCGCAGGTAGGCACCGGATTCCCGCGTGATACAGAGTTCTCCTACCGCTCTCATCCCTCCGCAGGAGCCCCCATGGTCCTTCCGCCCGGGGCGGGCGCGCCCCCGCCCCCCGACGACCCCACCCTGACGTTCCAGCGCGCGCCGCGCTGGCCCCTGCCGCCCCCGCCCGCCACCCAGTTCCCGCCCCCGTCGGTCCAGCCGCGCAGCGACGCCTCGCGCGTCGCGGGCGGCCTCGCCCTCCTGGCCGTGCCCGTGGTCGCCCTCGTCGTCGCCTACGTCCTGCCGACGATCCGCACCTACGAGCTCAGCCGCCTCCAGGGCTTCGCCCTCGGCGAGACCGAGGACGCCGGCGGCGCGAACTACGACAGCGTGCTCGCCTCGGGCGAACTGTGGGACGGCATCGGCCACCTGCTCGGGCCGACCGGCCTCATGGTCCTCGGCGGGGCCGTCGTCGCCCCGCTCATCGCGCTCCTGGTCCACCGGGCCGGCGCGGGCGTCCGCGCCGTCGCGCGCGTCGCGTGGGCGCTGGCCGCGATCACGTTCGCGCCCGCGGCGCTCACCGTCGCCTGGCTCGTCGACCGGGTCGTCACCGAGAGCGAAGTCCAAGCGAGCCTGTACGACTGGCCGTGCCTCGTCTCCGGCGTCGTCATCGGCACCGGCGTCCTCACCGGGCTCGCGGCCCTGCGCGGCGGGAACGCCGACGGCAGGACGGCGGGCACCGTCGCCGCCGCCGCGGGCCTGACCGCGCTCGCGCTGGCCGCGGCCGGGCTCCAGACGTTCGCGTTCGACACGATCAGCGGCCTGCCCGCCGACGTGCGCCTGCCCCTGCACCAGGTGTACGACGGCGTGCGCGCCGGCATGGACGTCGGCTCCGCGGCCGCGACCTCCGTGATCCTCCTCGGCATCCTCGCCGTCCTCGGCGTCGGCGCCGCCGTCCTGTTCGCGGCAGCCAAAGTTCGCATCGACGTCGACCCCGAACCGGCCGAGCCGGCCGGGACGCGCGCGGGCGCGGCCGTCGCGGCGTTCGCCGTCCTGCTCCTCGCTCTCGCCGCGGTCGGCTACTTCCTGCTGCCGTGGCTCGCCCGCGCCGGCGAGGTCTCCGATCCGCCGCAGGACCTGTGGTTCACCATCCGCCGCACCTGGGTCCCGCCGCTGATCACCACCGGGGTCGCGGTCACCGCCGCCGCGGTCGGCGGCTTCGCGATCGGGGCGCTGCGGCCCTTCGGCGACGCCTCCCGCTGGGTCCTGCTCCTGTTCGCGCCCTGGCTGTTCGTCGGCACCGGGCCGCTCGCGGCCGCGCACCTCGAAGCGGTGGCCGAACCGGGCGAGTGGGTCGTCATCGGGTCGCTCCCGCCGCGGGCGTGGATCGCCGTGCCGCTGCTGTTCCTGTTCACGGCCCTGTGCTGGGGCCTCCAGGACCGCCGCCGCGCCCGCATCGCGCAGGGCCACCCGCGTGGCGCGGCGAACGCCGCGTTCGCCAAGGCCGCCTTGCCGTTCGCGCTCCTGGCCGTGCTGGCGCTGCTCCTCGTCCACGTCCAGGACCTGTTCTGGAACGAGCTGACGTACCAGGACATGCTCTCCGCGGGCGTCATGCGGTACGCGCTGGAGCACCTCGACTTCGAGCACACCGGGATCGCCTACGGGTTCCCGCTGCCGGTCCTGATCCCGTACGCGCTGGCCGCGGCCGCCCTCGCGGTCTGGTACCTGCCGCGCGTCGCGGTGCGCACCGGCCGGGCCTGAGGACGCGGAACGGGGGCCGGCTTGCCTCGGCCCCCGCTCCGCCTCGCGCGCTTCAGTTCCTGACGAACTCGATGTCGTGGAAGCGGCCCGCCGCGGTGTCGTAGTGGAGCCGCGCGCCCTCCATGTACCCGAACAGCGGGCCCCAGTCGTCGTGGTCGGCGTCGGGGAAGAGCGCCACGAGCCCGCACTCGATGTGGCCGCCGTGCCCGATGACCAGGGCCGCGTCGCCGGGGCCGAGGGGCGCGAGGAGTTCGGACCACTGCCGGGCGAGGGCGTGCGCGTAGTCGCTGACGGCGCTGCCGCGGCGCCCGACCAGGCGCGCGAGCCGCGTGAACGGGGCGCCGACGTCGAAGGAGGCCGCCTGCGACTCCTGGAGGAATGCGTTCACATTGTGGAGGGTCGGGAGCTCGACGGTGACCGCGAACCCCATGGCGATGGCCGTCTCGCGCGCCCGCGGGGCGACGCTCGTGGCGACGGTCTGGAAGGGGCCCATGAGGGTGCCGGACCAGCGCGCCAGTTCGACCCCCTCCTGCGAGAGGTGGACGGCCTCGTCGCCGTTGCGCTTGCTGTGCCGTCGGATCTCGAGCATGGGCATAGGCGGTCTCTTCTCTTCTCGAACACGCTGCACAGCGGGTGGAGCGTGTGGTGCGCCGGCGGTCCGCATCGAGCCTACTGGTCCCGGACGAAGCGGGGCGAAGGTGGCTGCGTGACCTAGGTCAAGAGTCGGTTCGGGTTGGGGCCCAGGGTGTCGGGCCCGTCAGGGCTTGACGGCGATCGCGGCCATCTGGGTCCGCTCGTACGGCTCCAGGTCCGCGAACTCGGGAACGGCGCGCCCGGGGTCCTCCGGGTACCACCGCGAGACGTACTCCAGGCCCGGGGCGACCAGCGGCATCCCCAGGAAGTGGCGTTCGAGGCGCTCGACGGGGCGGCACCAGCCGTTCCCGAGCGTCTCCAGGCACGCGCGCGAGAGCGCGTGCTGGGCCGGGTCGCCGGTGTCGGGCCAGGCGGTGATGAACAGGTGCGAGCCGGACGCGAGGGGCTCCATGAGCGCCGCGATGATGTCGTCGGGCCGCTCATCCTCGGCGATCTGCATGATCATGCCGATGAGCATGAGGCCCACCGGGCGGTCGAAGTCGAGCGCGCCGCGCACCTCCGGGTTCGCGAGCACCCCCTCGGGGTCGCGCAGGTCGGCGGTGACCACGGTGGTGGTGCGGTCGTCGGCGAGCAGGGCGCGGCCGTGGGAGAGCACCATCGGGTCGTTGTCGACGTAGACGACGTGGGTCTCCGGGTTGATCTCCTGCGCGGCCTCGTGCGTGTTCTGCTTCGTGGGCAGGCCGCAGCCGATGTCGAGGAGCTGGTCGATCCCGGCCGCGCGCACCATGTACCGGACGCCGCGCACGAGGGCGGTCCGGTTGAGCAGGGCGCACTCGCGGGCCTGGGGGATGTGCCGCATGAAGACGTCGGCGGCTTCGCGGTCGGCCTTGAAGTTGTCCCTGCCGCCGAGGATGGCGTCGTAGACCCTGGCGGTCGAGGGCACCTCGGGGTCGATCCCCGGCGGCGGCCATTCGGGGGCTGCTTCGTTCACGGCAATCCAATCGGCGCTGAATGGGCAGTTCACGGGGGGATCAGGCGCGTCGCGGCGGGCGGGCGCGGCGCTGCCGGGGGAGGCCGGTCGACATCCGGCCCAGGGGGTCCCGCCGCCGGTGCGGGACGTGGCTCCAGCCTACGCCATCGGCCCGGGGACCACGAGCTGCGCTCCCCAAGGGGACGTTGGCATCCCGGGGCCCCGCTACGCCGTCAGGGTCCGGTGGCGCCCGACCGGCCGCGGGGACCGCTCCGGCCCCGCGCCGCCGTCGAGGCGCAGCCGCACCGCGTTCGCGAGCGGGTCCCCGAGGGCCGCCAGGACCGGCTCGGCGGTGCGCCACTCCAGCCGCGCCCCGGCCACGTCCCCGAGGTCGTACCGCAGGTTCCCGAGCCGGTACCGGAACCGGCCCTCGCTGAGCTGGTCGCCGATCTCCGCGGCGAGCGCCAGCGCGCTGCGGTAGGCGTCCGCGGCCCGGCCGTGGTCGCCCATCTCCAGGCAGGTCTCGGCGATCACCTGGAACGAGCGCATCTGCGCCCAGCGGTTCCCGATGAGCTCGGAGCGGTCGAGCGCGGCCCGGAACATCTTGAGCGCCATCTCGAACCGGCCCTCGCCGACGTACGCGCGGCCGATCGCGCACAGGCTCGACCCCTCGCCCCACGGGGTCCCGGCCCGCTCGGCGTTGTCGTAGGCGCGGCGGGCGTGCTCCAGGGCCTCGCCGACGCGGCCGCGCCGCACGCACGCGTGGCTGAGCCCGCACAGCGCCTGGACGAGCCCGGCCGCGTCGCGGACCCGCTCGTAGTGCGCGACGGCGTCCTCGAGGAGGACGATCGCCTCGGCGGGCCGGTGCAGCTCGGTGTACGCCTCCGCGAGGTTGACCGCGATGGCGGCCGCGACGGTCGCGTTCCCGGTGCGGCGGGCCGCGGCGAGCGCGGTCTCGCCGCTGGCCGCATAGGACTGCCAGTGCCGCATGAGGACGAAGTAGCCGCCCGCGGCGTAGGCGAGGCGCCAGGCGAAGTCGTGCTCGCCGGCCTCGGCCGCGAAGCGCACGAGGGCGACGATGTTGTGCCGTTCGCGCTCGTACCAGTGGAGGGCGTCCCGGGCGGTCGCGACGGGCGCGCCGGGGAGGGCGGGCACGTCGAGGCCGAACCAGTCGGGCATGAGGAGCCGGGTGGCGGCCGCGGCGGTCCCGGTGTACCACTCCAGGAGCCGCTTCGCGGCGTCGTCGGGCTCGTCCTCGGCGACCCACCTGGTGGTCGCGTAGAGCCGCAGCAGGTCGTGCATCTGGTAGCGGCTGGGCCCGGGAGACTCGACGAGGTTGGCGTCGACGAGGGTCTCGAGGCGGTCCTCGGCGTCGGCCTCGGGGATGCCGGCGAGGCGGGCGGCGACGAGGGGTCCGAAGTCGAGGCCGGGGAAGAGCGCTCCCAACCGCCGGAAGACGAGCCGCTCGTCGGCTTCGAGCGCCCGGTAGGACATGGAGAACGCCTCCATGAGCTGGAGGTCGCCGGCTTCGAGCTCGGCGAGGCGGCGGCGCTCGTCGCGCAGCCGCTCGGTCAGCGTCCCGACCTTCCACTGGGGACGACTGGCGAGCCGGGCCCCGGCGATTCGCAGCGCGAGCGGCAGGTGCCCGCACTGCTCGGCGAGCTCCGCGGCGGCCCGCGGCTCGGCCGCGACCCGGTCGGCCCCGGCGGTGCGCGCGAGGAGTTCGAGGGACTCCTCGGCGCTGAACGGCCCGAGCCGGAGCGTCTGCGCCCCTTCGAGTCCGATGAGGCTGTTGCGGCTGGTGGCGATGACGACGCAGCCGGGAGTGCCGGGCAGGAGCGGGCGCAGGTCGGCCTCGCCGCGGGCGTTGTCGAACACCAGGAGACAGCGGCGGTGGCGCAGGAGCGAGCGGTAGGCGCAGGCGAGCTCGTCGAAGTCGGCGGGGACGCGCTCGTCGGGGTGTCCGAGGGTCCGCACGCACTGGCGCAGCACCGTCTCGGGGGCGAGGCGGCGCTCGTCGAAGCCGCGCATGTTGATGAACAGCTGGCCGTCGGGGAACTCGGGGGCGAGCCGCTGGGCGAGGTGGACGGCGAGCGTGGTCTTGCCGAGGCCGGGGCCGCCGGTGATGCCGATGACGATGGGGGAGCGGCGGTCCGGTTCGTCCATCGCGGCGAGGACGGTGTCGTGGAGGGTCGCGGTCTCGGCGGCGCGCCCGGCGAAGTCGGGCAGGTCGGCGGGCAGCTGGTACGGCAGCGGGGCGGCGGCCCGCGCGGCCGGGCGGGCCGGCGTCCCCTGGAGGTCGCGCTGGAGCCGGTGCCAGCGCCGGGCCCACACCTCGGGGTCGGCGCCGCACGCGGCCGCGTACGCCTGGACGACGTCCAGGGACGGCATCTCGCGGCCCGAGGCGGCCCTGGCGAGGGTGGACGCGGAGTAGTGCGCCTTGGCCGCCATGGCCCGGTAGGTGCTGCCGGGCGCGGCGGCGCGGAGCTCGCGCAGCCGCTGCGCGAACTGCTCCAGCGGACCCCGCCCGGGGTCGATCGGTTGTTCTGGTCTTCCCATGGCCTCGCTCTTCGCCTCGGAACCGTGCCGGTCGGGTCGCCCGGGTGAACAACTCTCATCGTATCGAGGTGCGGCAATGTTCGCGGTGCGAACACGCGCGGGCGGGTTCCGCGCTCCAGTCACGTTGTCGCGCAACAACCGCACGGCTGGCCGACAACCGTGACGCTCCGTAGCGTCGTTGCCGGAACCCCCTTCGAACACCAGGACGCATCCGTGCCGCGATGCGTCGGACAGGAGCCAGCGCATGGACACCTCTCCCACCGACCACCGCATCCGGAACGTGGTCGTCCTCGGCGGCGGGACCGCCGGGTGGATGACCGCCTCCTATGTGGCCAAGGCGTTCCAGGGCACGGTGAACGTGACCGTCCTGGAGGCGCCCGCGGTGCCGCGGATCGGCGTCGGCGAGGCCACGGTTCCCAACCTGCACAAGGCGTTCTTCTCGTTCCTCGGGATCGAGGAGGACGAGTGGATGCGCGAGTGCAACGCGAGCTTCAAGATGGCCGTCAAGTTCGTCAACTGGCGCACCGAGGGCGAGGGCGAACCGGTCTCGCGCACCCACCGCGGCCGGCCGGACCACTTCTACCACACGTTCGGCATCCTCCCCGCCCACGACCAGCTCCCGCTGTCGCACTACTGGTTCGCCGACCGGGCGGCCGGGCGTACCGACGAGCAGTTCGACTACGCCTGCTACCGGGAGCCGGCCGCGATGGACGCGAAGCTCGCGCCGCGCGACCGCGACGGGAACCGCTGGACGAACTACGCGTGGCACTTCGACGCGCAGCTGGTCGCGGACTTCCTGTGCCGCTTCTCGGTCAAGTCCCTCGGCGTCACGCACGTCCAGGACCGCTTCACCGAGGCCGTGCGCGACGAGCGCGGCTTCGTGACCGCGCTCAAGACCGAGTCGGGACGGGTCCTCGAAGGCGACCTGTTCGTCGACTGCTCGGGCTTCCGGGGCCTGCTCATCAACCAGACGATGCGCGAGCCGTTCCTCGACATGAGCGACTACCTGCTGTGCGACAGCGCGGTCGCGGCGGCCGTGCCGCACGACGACGAGGCCGAGGGCATCGAGCCGTACACCTCCGCGATCGCCATGAAGTCCGGGTGGACGTGGAAGATCCCGATGCTCGGGCGCTTCGGCTCGGGGTACGTGTTCTCCAGCCGCTTCACCGACCGCGACACCGCGAGCGAGGACTTCTGCCGCCTGTGGGGCCTCGACCCCGACAACACGGCCCTGAACCAGATCTCGTTCCGGGTGGGCCGCAACCGGCGCGCGTGGGTGAAGAACGTCGTCTCGGTCGGGCTCGCCTCGTGCTTCCTCGAACCGCTGGAGTCGACCGGGATCTACTTCATCTACGCGGCGATCTTCCAGCTGGTGAAGCACTTCCCGGACAAGCGGTTCGACCCGGTCCTCGCCAAGCGCTTCAACGCCGAGATCGAGACCATGTTCGACGACTCCCGCGACTTCATCCAGGCGCACTTCAAGTTCGCGCCCCGCAACGACACGCCGTTCTGGCGGGAGAACAAGAATCTGGTCCTCGACGCGGGGATGCAGGAGAAGGTCGACATGTACCGGGCCGGGATGCCGGTGAACATGCCCGTCGCGGACGAGTCCACGTACTACGGGAACTTCGAGGCCGAGTTCCGCAACTACTGGACCAACGGCAGCTTCTACTGCATCTTCTCGGGGCTCGACCTCGTCCCCGACCACGTGTACCCGACGCAGGCGCTGCGCCCCGACGCCGCCGCGGGCGCGCGGGAGGTGTTCGCGGGCATCGCCGCCGAACGCGACCGGCTCCTGGAGACCCTCCCCACCGCGTACGAGTACCTGCGCGGCCTGCACGGGAAGTAGGACCCCGCCGGGCCCGGCGCCCCTCCCGCCGGGCCCGCTTCTGAAGGGCGACAACGCATGCACCTCACCGACCCCCGCTTCGACGGGCCGCGCGCGGCCCGCCTCGACCCGCTCGGCGCCGACGCGCCGCTGCGCGCCGTCCCCGCGATGAACGCCGCCGCCGACGTCCCGGCCCTGACGGCCGCGCTGCGCCGGCTCACCCCCAGCCTCCCCGAGGTCGCGGCGTTCGACTTCTGCGAGTGCCTGGCCGCCATGCGCGACCTCGGCCTCCTGCTCGGCTCGGTCAAGCGCCACGGCGTGCAGCCGGTGCCGCTCGTGCCCGGCCTGGAGCCGGTCCTGGTCGAGCTCGGCCGGCGCACCGACATGATCCCGCGCGACACCGTCCACCACTACACCGAGTGGAACCCCTTGGGGGAGCGGCAGCGCATGTACACCGGGGACCCCCAGGAGACCGTCCTCATGGGAGGGCCGCGCGCCTCGATCCCCGAACTCGGGCGGGCCCTGGAGCGCTGCGCCGACCTCGCGGACGCCGACCTCGCCGACCCGGACTTCGTGCCGCTCCTCGACGACCTCTCGGACGCCCTGGGCGCCTTCGAGACCGCGATCGGCGACGTCGTCGCCCGCGTCTCCCCGGAGTTCTTCGCGCAGCAGATGCGGCCCTACTACGAGGAGGTCGCCGTCGCCGGCCGCGACTGGCTCGGCCCCGCGGCCGCGCACGTCCCGCTCTACCTCGCCGACCTCGCGCTGTGGGCCGCCGACGACAACGACCCCGCGTACGAGGCGTTCCTGGAGGAGTCGGCCGAGCACACGCTCCCGGCCTGGCGGGCCCTGGTGGCGCAGTGGCGCGACCGGCCCTCGATCGTGCGGCGCCTGCGCGAGGCCGCCGAGCCCGACCCCGAGCCGTGGGTCCGCCACCTCGCCGCCCTGCACCGGGTCATGCGCCGCCTCGTGGTCTTCCGCGGCCGCCACCTGGGCATCGCCCGCAAGGCGTACAAGGAGGAGGTGCGCCTGTACGAGCTCGGCTCCGGCGGCGGCTCCATCGGCCTGCTCCAGTCCATCCTGGACCTGACGCGCGACAACGCCGCCATCGCCAAGTCCCTCGTCCCCGCCGGGAGGCCCGCATGAGGATCGCCATCGCCGGCGGCGGCATCGGCGGGCTCACCGCCGCCCTCGCGCTCCACGCCGCCGGGCACCGCGACGTGCACGTCCTCGAGGCCGCCGCCGAGCTGCGGCCGCTCGGCGTGGGCCTGAACATCCTGCCCAGCGCCGTCCGCGAGCTCCACGCCCTCGGCGTCGCCGACGCCGTCGAGGGCCACGCCGTGACCACCGCCGAGCTCGCGTTCTACACGCGGCGAGGCGATCTCGTCTGGTCCGAGCCGCGCGGCCGCTTCGCCGGGCACCGCTACCCGCAGTACTCGCTGCACCGGGGCCTGCTCCAGCAGGACCTCGCCGACGCCGTCGCCGCCCGGCTCGGCCACGGCGCGATCCAGACCGGCCGCCCCGTCCTCGGCTACACCGCCGCGGACGGCCGCGTCACCGTCCACACCGGATCGGGCGACTTCGAGGCCGACCTCCTCGTCGGCGCCGACGGCCTTCACTCGGCCGTCCGGGCCGCCATGCACCCCGGCGAGGGCGGGCCCGACGCGAACGGGATGTGGATGTGGCGCGGCACCACCCGCGCCGCCCCGTTCCTCACCGGCGCCTCCATGGCCGTGCTCGGCGACGACCGCGCCAAGTTCGTCATGTACCCGATCCGGCCCGCCGACGAGACCGGGAACGCCCTGATCAACTGGGTCACCGGCCGGCCCGCCGACGGGCCCTCGCCCGCGCTCTCCCTCGCCGACCGCAAGCGCGAGGTCCTCGCCCAGTTCGGCGACTGGAAGGTCCCCTGGACCGACCTGCCCGCGCTCGTCGCCGGGGCCGCGCAGATCCACGAGTACCCGATGGTCGACCGCGCGCCCCTGCCGACCTGGACCGACGGGCCCGTCACGCTCCTGGGCGACGCCGCCCACCCGATGTACCCCGTCGGCTCCAACGGCGCCACCCAGGCCATCATCGACGGCCGCGCCCTCGCCTGGCACCTCCACAAGGGACCAGACGTCGCGACCGCGCTGCGCCGCTACGAGCACGAGCGCCTCCCGGCCACCCGCGGCGTCCAGGCCGCCAACCGCCGCATGGGCCCCGAGCGCGTCATCGACCTCGCCTGGCAGCGCGCCCCGCAGGGCTTCGACCGCATCGAGGACGTCTTCACCCCCGCAGAGCTCCAGCAAATCTCCGACGACTACGCCTCCACCGCCGGGTTCACCGTCGAGGAGCTGGCCGCCGAGTCCCCCTACGGGACCGGAGGACCGCGATGAGCACCCGGCCCGCCGCCCCGCACGCCTGCGACGGCGCCTGCGCCGACACCGGCGACCTGCGGTCCCTCATGGCCGCGTTCCCCACCGGCGTCGCCGTCGTCGCCGCCGCCGACCCCGCGGGCGAGCCGATCGGCATGACCTGCTCGTCCCTGTGCTCGGTCGCCCTCGACCCGCCCACGCTCCTGGTCTGCCTGCGCGAGCACGGCCCCACCGCCGCGGCCGTCCTCGCCTCCGGCTCGTTCACCGTCAACCTCCTCGACGACCGCGCCCGCGACGTCGCCGAGCTCTTCGCCTCCGGCGCCGCCGACCGCTTCGCGCACGTCAGGTGGCGCCCCGGCGCCGCCGGCCCCCACCTCGTCGCCGACGCCCACTCCACCGCGGACTGCCGCGTCGACCGCCGCTACACCGTCGGCGACCACGTCGTCGTCCTCGGCGAGGTCGAGCGCGTCACCGTCCGCCGCGAGCCGCGCCCCCTCCTGTACGGCATGCGGCGCTTCAAGACCTGGGAAGGAGCGGGGCCTCCGGCAGACCCCGCGGGCCGGCTCGCCGCCCGAACCCACGCAACAACCGACAACACGGAGAACTGATGAACATCGCCACCATCGTCCTTGCCCTGCTGCTGGCGGTCGCCTTCGCGGCGTCGGGGGTCGTCAAGATCCTCACGCTGCCCCCGGCCAAGGCCGACGCCGACCGCTTCGGCATGTCCTACAACGCCTACAAGGGGATCGGCGTGCTCGAATTCCTCGGCGGCGCCGGACTCGCGATCGGCGCGCTCGTGACCGACTTCTGGTGGGTCGGCGTGGCCGCCGCCGTCGGCCTCGTCGCCCTCACCATCGGCGCGCTCGCGACCCACCTGCGCGTCAAGGACCCCGCCGGGAAGGCCGCCGGGGCCCCGCTGTTCGGCGTGCTCGTCGCCGTCGCGGGCGTCCTCATCTACCTGAACGCCGCGTAGACCGCCCAGGGGCCCGGCCCGCCCGGGCCCCGTCCGGCTGCGCCTCCCGCAGCCCGCCCACCGCCCAGTCCGCTCCCTCCGCACCGAATCGAGGCCAGCCGCATGGAGTACCGCCGCGAACCGATCGCCGTCGTCGGCATGGGGTGCCGCTTCCCCGGCGCCGACGGCACCGACGCCCTCTGGGAGCTGCTGCTCGCCGGAGGCGACGCCACCGGCCCCACCCCGAAGGACCGCTACGACGCCGAGGCCATGTACTCGCCCGAGCCCGCGCTCGGCAAGGTCATCGCCAAGCGCTCCGGATACCTCGAGCGCGCCTTCGACTTCGACGCCCCCTTCTTCGGCATGACCCCCGCCCAGGCGTCCTACCTGGATCCGCAGCAGCGGCTGCTCCTCACCGCCGCCTACGAGGCGTTCGCCGACGCCGGACTCACCCGCGAGGCCGTCGCCGGGACCCGCACCGGCGTGTACGTCGGCAACATGAACCTCGACTTCTGGGACGTCATCGCCCGCCGCGGCCCCGAGGCGATCACCCCCTCCGTCATCTACAACCTCCGCAGCGTCCTCTCAGGACGCCTCGCGTACGAGTTCGACCTGCGCGGGCCCAGCATCACCGTCGACACCGCCTGCTCCTCCTCCCTGACCGCCCTTCACCTCGCGTGCCTGTCGCTGCGCGCCGGGGAGACCGAGGCCGCGCTCGTCGCCGGCGTCAACCTCAAGCTCAACGCCGAGGAGGACCTGCTCCTGTCGCAGGCGCGCATGTTCGCCCGCGACGGCCGCTGCAAGTTCGGCGACGCCCGCGCCGACGGCTTCGCGCCCTCCGACGGCGCCGCCGCCATCGTCCTCAAACCCCTCGCCAGGGCCCTCGCCGACGGCGACCCCGTGCACGCCCTCGTCCTCGGCGGCAACCTCGGCAACGACGGCCGCGCCTCCGGGTCCCTCCTCGCGCCCTCCGCCGACGCGCACGCCGAGATGCTCCGCCTCGCCTACGAGGACGCCGGGATCGACGCCTGCGACGTCGACTTCATCGAGGCCCACGGCACCGGCACCCCCCTGATCGACCCGATCGAGTTCGCCGCGATCGGCGAGGTCCTCGGCAAGGACCGCCCCGCCGACCGGCCCGTCCTCGTCGGCTCCGTCAAGACCAACATCGGCCACACCGAAGGGGCCGCCGGCGTCGCCGCCGTCATCAAGTCAGCGCTCGCCCTCGCCCACCGCCGCCTCCCCGCGAGCCTCCACTACGAGACCCCGAACCCCAAGATCGACTGGGCCGCACTGCCCGTCGCCGTCCCGACCTCCACCGTGGACCTCGACGGCCGGGGCCGGCCGCTCCTCGCCGGCGTCAGCGGCCAGGGCATCTCGGCCGCGAACGCGCACATCGTCCTCGGCGAGGCCCCGCGCCGCGAGGCCGCCCCCGACGACGGCCGCGCCTACCCGTTCGTGCTCTCCGCCGCCACCGGACCGGCCCTCCTCGAACGCGCCCGCGACTGCGCCGCATGGCTCTCCGAGTCCACCCACGCCCTGCGCGACGTCTGCTACAGCGCCGCCGTCCGCACCACCCACCACGCGCACCGCGCCGCCGTCACCGCCGAGACCCGCGCCGGCCTCACCGCCGCGCTCCTGGCCATCGCCGACGGCGACGCCCCCGCGCCCGAAGGCGTCGGCGCCGCGTTCTGCGCGGGCGAGGAGGTCGACTGGACCGGCGTCTTCGACGCCACCGCGACCTTCGTGCGCCTCCCGCACTACCCGTGGCAGTACGCCGCCTACCCGATCCCGGAGGAGGACCGATGACCGCCGTCGTCGCCGGGCTCGGCAGCGCCCTGCCCGCCCGGGAGGTCGGCAACGACGAGCTCGCCGCCCGCCTCGGCGTCACCCCCGACTGGATCGAGCGGCGCACCGGCATCCGCGCCCGCCGCTTCGCCGACGCCGCCACCCCGACCTCCGCGCTCGCCGCCGAGGCCGCCCGCGCGGCCCTCGCCGACGCCGCCACCGATCCCTCCGAAGTGGACGCGTTCCTGGTCGCGACCTACACGCCCGACCACCAGATCCCGGCCACCGCGCCGCTCGCGGCCGCCCGGCTCGGCATCGGCGCCCCCGCCTTCGACGTCAACGCCGCCTGCTCGGGCTTCGTCTACGCGCTCGCCACCGCCGCCGGGCTCATCGCCACCGGCGCCCGCCGCGTCCTGGTCGCCGGGGCCGAGACCGCCTCCACCCTCACCGACCCCGCCGACCGCACCGTCCACCCGCTGTTCGGCGACGGCGCCGGCGCGGTGCTCCTGCGCGCGGGCGAGCCCGGCGAGGAGGGCGCGCTCCTCGCGGTCGACCTCGGCAGCGACGGCGCCGGCGCGGCGAGCCTCATCGCCCCCGCCTCCGCCTCCCGCGCCCGCCTCGGCAACGGCACCGAACGGCCCCAACCGGACCCGGCCGCCTACTACATGGCCATGGACGGCCGCGAGGTCTTCCTCCAGGCCGTGGCGCACATGAGCGCGTCCTCCCGCGCCGTCCTCGCCCGCGCCGAGGTCAAACCCTCCGAAGTGGACCGCGTCTGCGGGCACCAGGCCAACGTCCGCATCCTCCGCGCCGTCGCCGACGAGCTCGGCGCCGACCACGACCGGCTCCTGGTCGACCTCGACCGCGTCGGCAACACCGGGGCCGCGTCCATCCCGCTCGCCCTCGACCGGGCCCGCCGCGAGGGCCGCCTCGCGCCCGGCCACACCGTCCTCCTGACCGCCTTCGGCGGCGGGTACACCTGGGGCTCGGCGCTGCTGCGCTGGCCCGCCACCGCACAGCACCCAAGGAGCGCACCATGACCACCGCCGCCCGCGTCGCCGCCGTCGTCGCCAAGTGGTGCCAGGCCGACCCCGGGGACCTCACCCCCGAGACCCGCCTGGACGACCTCGACCTCGACTCCCTCAGCCGCCTGGAGACCGCCCTCGGCCTCCAGCGCGAGTTCCGGGTCGCGATCGACGACACCCGCATGAACGACGCCGAGACCATCGCCGACGTGATCGCCGTCGTCGAGTCCAGCCCCGCCCTGGACGGCGACCCGGACCGGCTCTGACCATGAGCGCCACCGCCGTCCTCCTCCTGGTCCTCCTGCTCGTCGTCCTCGCCTGCCGGGCCGCGCACGCGGTCTGCCGGCGCCTCGGCCAGCCGCCCGTGCTCGGGGAGATCCTCGTCGGCATCCTCCTGGGGCCCAGCCTGTTCGGGGCGCTCGCGCCCGGCACGCACGCGTCCCTGTTCGGGCCCGAGCTCCTCACCGCCGTCGACGGGCTCAGCCAGATCGGCCTGGTGCTCTTCATGTTCACCGTCGGCCTGGAGTTCCCGATCGCGCGCCTGCGCAGCACCGCCCGGGTCGGCCTCGCGGTCTCGGGCGCCGGCATGGTCGTCCCGCTCGCGCTCGGCTTCGCGTTCGCGCTGTGGGCCGGGCCGCGCCTCGGGCTGTTCCCCGCCGGCGTCGACCCCGCGATCGGGGCCCTGTTCATCGGCCTGCTCCTGTCGATCACCGCGTTCCCGGTGATGGCGCGCATGATCGCCGACCACGGCCACGTGCGCACCCGCTTCGGCTCGGTCTCGCTCACCGCGGGCGCCCTCGACGACGCCGCCGCGTGGGTCCTCCTCGCGGCCGTCCTCGCCGCGTTCGGCACCGGCGGCGACGCCTCCGCGCTCATCGCGCTCGCCGGACTCGCCGTCCTCGCCGGAGCGCTCGTCCTGGTGCACCGCGCGGCCCGGCACTGGTTCGCGCGCCGCGACCCCGGCCGGGACGCCGTCCTCGTCGCCGCCGCGCTCGCGCTGCTCGCCGCCGCCGGGTTCACCGAGCTCATCGGCGTCCACGCCGTGTTCGGCGCGTTCGCCCTCGGCGCGGCCGTCCCGCGCGGCGCCGCCGCCGACGTCCTCGCCGAGCGCATCCGGCCCCTGACCGCGGTCCTGTTCCTGCCGCTGTTCTTCGTCCACTCGGGCATGAACACCGACCTCGGCCTCATGACCGGCGCGGGCCTGGCCGCCGGGGCCGCGGCGCTCGTGGTCCTCGCGTTCATCGGGAAGCTCGGGGCGTGCACCGCCGCCGCCCGCGCGGCGGGGGAGTCGTGGGCCGACGCGGCCCGCATCGGCTGCTACATGAACGCGCGCGGGCTCATGCAGCTCGTGGCCCTCGACATCGGCCTGCGCGCGGGCCTGATCGACCAGGCCGCGTACGCGATGATCGTCGTCGTCGCGGTCGCCACCACGTTCTTCACCGCGCCCGGCCTCGCCCTCGTCGACCGCCTCGCCCGCCGCCGCGCCGGGAGGGAGCCCGAGCGCCGGCCCGAGACCGCCGGGGCCGCGCCCTAGCGTGTCCCAGCACACCGGCACCGGCCCTGGCCTCGCAGTATGCTTGCGGGATGGAGGAACACGCGGGCGAGGCCATCGGCACGGGCACCGCGCTGGTGCGCACCGCCTTCCTCGTCGACACCGTCTACGCCGACGCCGCCCGCGAGTTCGACCTCACCGCCGCGCAGTCCCAGCTGCTGTGCATCGTCCTCAACCGCCCCTTCGGCATGTTCGAGCTCGCGAAGACCCTCGGGCTCGCCAAGTCGAGCGTCACCGGGCTCGTCGACCGCTGCGAGAAGCGCGACCTGGTGCGCCGCGAACCCGACCCGGGCGACGGCCGCGCCTCCCGCGTGGCCCTGACCGCCAAGGGCGCCCAGCTCGCCGAGGAGCTCCACGAGGTGATCCTGCGCCGCACCGCCGAGCTGACCGGCGGGCTCACCGCCGACGAGCGCGCCGCCCTCACCGCCCTCCTCGCGAAGGTCGTCACCGACAACCAGGCGCCGGTCGTCATCACCGAGGGCGAGTGCCCCGCGGCCGACCCGGCCTGCGGCTGACACGGCGAGGCCCCCGCCGCGGGTGCGACGGGGGCTCACGGCCGAGTCTCACGACCCGGACGGTCCGCATCCGGCCCGCTCGCCGCGCCGGTGAACGACCCGGTGGCCGGGTCGCCCGGCGCCTCGCGAGCGAGCTCGACCGGGCCATGAGACCCGGCCTCGGATCGACGGGCGCGGCCGAGCCTTACGAGGCGCCGTACATCTCGGCGAACCTGCCGTTCATGAGGTCGCGGCCCTTCCACAGCACCACCTGGTCCACCGGCATCAGGGCCGGGCCGTCCTCGCCGGGGACCTGCCCGACGCCGTGCTCGGGGCCCAGCGGCAGCAGCATCATCCGCATCGGGTTCGGCCGGTACTCCTCGACCGGCTCCTCGCCGTTGACCTGCGCGATGATGTTGGCGGCCACCACCTCCGCGTGCCGCGAGGCGGCCCCGGCGCGCTTCTCCTCGGCCACGTCGGTGAGGTCGCCCACCGCGTACACGTGCGCGTGTCCGTCCACATTGAGCTTCGGGGTGACCGGGATCTGGCCGCGCTCGTTCAGGGGCGCGAGACCGCCTTCGAGGTAGTCCGAGTTCGTCGCGGCCCCGTAGGCGCGGAACCAGATGTCGGCCTCGATCTTCTCGCCGCCCGCGCTCGCCCTGACCTCCCCGGCCCGGCCGGGCTCCACGTCCGGCTCCGCGTCGAGCGCCGCGCCCAGGCGCACCTCGATGCCGAGCTCGGCCAGCTGGCGCTCCAGCTCGGCCCGCAGCTCCGGGGTGTAGCCGGGGACGAGCTCGGCGCCGGGGTCGACCACGGTGATCCGCTTCCCGGGCCACACCGCGCGGATCTCCCCGGCCAGCTCCAGGCCCACCGGCCCGGCCCCGGCGATGAGCACCCGCTCGGCCCCGGCCAGCTCGGCGTGGGTCTCCTTGAAGTGGGCCAGTGCCTCCGCGGTCGAGTCGGTGCGGGTCTTCGCCGGGTACGGGTAGGCCGACCCGGTCGCCAGCACGATGTAGTCGGCCTCGACGCGCGCCCCGGAGGCGAGGGTGACGCCGCGGGCGTCGACCGCCGCCGCGTACTCGCGCACATGGCTGCCGCGCTTGAGGACGCCGCTGTAGGGGAAGAAGATCTGCTCCGCCCACTCCTCGGGCCGGGTGAGCGCGCGCAGCGCGCCGGCGGCGTGCACGAAGGCGTCCTTGGGTTCGATGAGCACCACGTCGGCGTGCTCGTCCAGCGCCTTGGCGACGGCCGCGCCGCCGTAGCCCCCGCCGACGACCGCCACGGTTCGACCTTGCTGAGTCATGGTTCCGCCTCTTCCGATCAAGTAGTTCGTACTACGAACCATAATAGTTCGCAGTACGAACTACAAGGGTCGGCGACGGTCCGTTCCGTGACCCCGGCCACCCGTGGGCCGCACTCGGACCAGATGACACCGCGGAGGAACTCCGATACCGTCTGTGCATGAGCGCCACCACGAATGCCTCGAACGACCTGCCCGGCGACCCGCTCCGGCAGCTCACCCTCGACCAGCTCCGCCAGCGCACCAGCGAGAAGTGGCGGGCCTACCCGGCCGACGTCCTGCCGCTGTGGGTCGCCGAGATGGACGTCCTCCTCGCCCCGCCCGTCGCCAAGGCCGTCACCGACGCGGTCGCCGCCGGCGACACCGGCTACCCCGCCGGGACCGACTACGCCGACGCCGTCGCCGAGTTCGCCGCCGCCCGCTGGAACTGGACCGACCTCACCCGCGACCGGATCAGGACGGCGCCGGACATCATGATCGGCGTGGTCGAGATGATCAAGGCCCTCACCGGCCCCGGCGACGCGGTCGTCATCAACAGCCCCGTCTACCCGCCGTTCCACCGCTTCCCGGTCTTCAACGACCGCAAGGTGATCGAGGCGCCCCTCGGGCCCGACCACCGCATCGACTTCGCCGCGCTCGCCGCCGCCTTCGAGCTCGCCCTCGGCCGCGGCGGCCGCGCCGTCTTCCTCCTGTGCAGCCCCCACAACCCGACCGGGACCGTCCACACCAGAGACGAGCTCGAGCGCGTCGCCCGCCTCGCCGCCGACTACGGGGTGCGGGTCGTCGCCGACGAGGCCCACGCGCCGATCGTGGCCCCCGGCACCGAATTCGCGCCGTACCTGACGGTGCGCGGCGGCGAGACCGGCCTCGCGGTGACCTCGGCGGCCAAGGCGTGGAACCTGCCGGGCCTCAAGGGCGCGGTCGCCATCGCCGGGACCGGCGCGGCGGACGACCTCGCGCGCATGCCCGAGGAGATGAGCAGCAGCATCAGCCACATCGGCGCCGTCGCGCACGCCGCGGCGTTCCGCGAGGGCGGCGCCTGGCTCGACGCGCTCCTGGCCGGCCTGGCCGACAACCGGCGCCTGCTCTCCCGGCTCCTGGCCGAGCGGCTGCCCGGCGTCCGCTACCGCCCCGGCCCGGGCACCTACCTCGCCTGGCTCGACTGCCGCGCCCTCGGGCTCGGCGCCGACCCGGCGGCGGTCTTCCTCGATCGCGGCCGCGTCGCCGTCAACTCCGGGCTCCCGTTCGGCACCGGCGGCGAAGGCCATGTGCGCCTGAACTACGCGACCTCCCCGGAGATCCTGACCGAGGCCGTCGAGCGCATGGCCGCGGCGCTCTGAGAACTGTCGCAACCGCGACAACGCGCAATCTTGGCATCGCGGACAAGCTTCACATTACTGCTCGGTAACGGTAGTCTCCTGGCTACGGGCCATCGAAGGCCATCCATGTTTCCCAACAGGAGACTGCCATGTCCACTCCCCGGAGACGATGGGCCGCAGCGGTACTCGCTGCGGCTCTCACCACCCTCACCCTGACCACGGCGCTCCCGGCCCAGGCCCAGCAGCGCCCCGGCATCGTCCCGCTCCCCGCCGGCCTCGAGGCGATCCGCGCCGCCGAGGCCCAAGCCCTGTACGGCGACCCCGGCATCCGCCCGCTCGACGACCGCCAGACCTCCCTGGTCGCCATGGGCGACAGCGAAATCTCCGGCGAGGGCGTCGGCAACTACGACCCGGACACCCACCGCGACGGCAACTGGTGCGACCGCTCGTACGACCAGGCGCTGTTCCGCGTCGGCATCGAGAGCGACGTCCAGTACAACGTCTCGTGCTCCGGCGGCGCCTCCCCGCACCTCATCGAAGGCTCCGGCGAGCACCAGTGGGACGAGCTCAACCAGGGCGACAACCTCGCCATCAAGGCCCGCAACACGCACGTCAAGCTGGTGTGGATCGTGGTGGGCGCCAACGACGAAGGCGGCATCGAGTTCGGCCCGACCGCGACCGGCTGCGTCACCGACCGCATCCTCCTCCGCGGCCCGTGCTGGCCCGACCACACGGACACCTGGGAGGCCCGCGTCGAGGTCACCCAGGACGGCGTCGAGACCGCGATCGACGCGGTCCGCCAGACCATGACCGACGCCGGCTACCTCGCCACCGACTACGACCTCGTCGTCATGTCCTACCCGAGCCCCGGCGGCCCCGACGTCGAGGACAACCCCGACTTCCCGGGCTGGTGGGCCGGCGGCTGCCTGCTCTACCTCGCCGACGCGGCGTTCGCGCGCAACAAGGCCGTGCCGCTGTTCGAGGCCGGCATCCGCGACGCGGCCCTCGGCAAGGGCGCGCGGTACCTGAACGCGCAGCGCCTGTTCGACGGCCACGGCGTGTGCGAGCAGCAGCCGTGGGCGCGCGGCGTGTACGCGGAGGTCGGCCTCCTGCCCTCCGAGCACGCGTTCCGGCAGTCCCTGCACCCCAACTACCTCGGGCACGGGGCCTTCGCGGAGTGCATCACCGACTTCTACGAGCACCCCGACTGGGAGACCGCGACCTGCGTCGACCCGGCGAGCACGAACAGCGCCGTGCTCTACGAGGGCCTCTTCGAGTTCACGGACCTGCGCGCCGCCACCGGGCTCTGCGTCGACGCCGAGGGCTACGACTCGCGCAACGGCACCGACCTCGTCTCCTGGGACTGCCACGGCGGCCGCAACCAGGGCTTCTGGTACGACGCGCAGCAGCGGTCGCTCCACGTGGAGCTCTCGCACGACCGCTGCGTGGACGTCGAGGGCGGCCGCGTCCAGGCCGGCGCGGCGCTCGTCCTGTGGGACTGCCACGGCGGCCTGAACCAGGAGTTCACCATGGACGCCGGCGGCATCCACCCGGCCGGGCACCCGAGCCTGTGCCTCGCCTTCGACGGCGCGGCGGCCGGCTCGCCCCTGGTCCTGGCCTCGTGCGGCACGAGCGCGGTCAAACCCGCGTCCCGCAGCTACGCCGACCCGGTCGGCTACGGCCACGACGACTGGATCGGCTCCAGCGTCTACTAGGGACTGCCGGGCGCGCCGCCGCGACCGCGACGGCGCGCCCGCACCTCAGTCCTCGATGTCGCCGTAGACCAGGCCGCGGCCGTTCGTGGCGATGTAGACGCGCCCGTAGACCTCCGGGTCGCCGGTGACCGCCTTCCCGGTCCAGCCCCACTGGTGCGCGTCGTCGTTGACGCGGACCCAGTTGCGGCCCTCGTCGGTCGAGCGCCAGATGCCCCGGGTGGGCCCGGCCTTCGCCGACGCGAAGATCGTCGGGTACCCGCGCCGGGTGCGCGCCTTGCCGAAGCCGACCGCGTCGGCCTCGGCGAAGTCCCGCACCCGCGTCCAGCGCCTCCCGCCGTCGGTGCTGCGCCACATGCCGTAGGTCTTGCCGGCCTCGCCGCCGACGAGCCACAGCTGCGCCCGCTTGCCCGGCACGGCCCGGAAGTCCACGGGCCCTTCGGAGGGCAGGCCCGAGGCCCCCGTCGCGGTGAACGCCAGCCCGCCGTTCGCGGACGCGTAGAACGCCCCGGCGGCGAACGCGTAGAACCGGTTCGCGTCGACCCGGTCCGCCCGCACCAGCGCCCCCGCGGGGAGCCCCTCCACGGGCGTCCACGTCTGACCCAGGTCGGTGCTGAACACCGGTGCGGTGGTGCCGTTCCCGGGGGACCACACGATCACCGCGCCGTCCGCGCCGACCGCCACCGAGCCGGCGTTCCCGCCTCCCGCGACCCCGTCGAGCCGGGCCGTGGTCAGCCACGTCGCGCCGCCGTCGGTCGAGACCCCCACGTGCCCGTCGGTGTCGCCCTCGACGTCGCCGGTCCCGACCACGATCCGCCGGTCCAGCCCCGCGAAGTCCACCCCGCGGCCCGACGTCCAGTTCGGACGCCGGATCTGCACGCCGGCCGCGCCGAGGTCGGTCTGCACGAACCCGCCGAGGTCGCCCATCGCCGAGACGAGCGTCCCGCCGAGCGCCGCGATGTCCTGCACCGCGGTCTCCTCCAAGCCCTCGGCCCGCACCGCGACGGTGAACGGGTCCACCGGGAGCGCGATCTGGTGCCCCGCTTCGGAATCCCAGCCGACGAGCGCGCCCTGCGAGTCCCACTGCGTCAGGCTCTCGGTGCCCCAGATCGTGGCGCCGGTGCCCCACATGATGCGGTCGGAGTCGTGCGGGTCGATGGCGAGCGCGTCGATCATCCAGCCGTGCTTGACTGCGTACGCGGGCCCGTCGTCGCTGTTCCCGAAGCTCAGCCACGCGCTCCCGGTGCTGTCCATCTCGAACCGGTCGGTGCGGTCCGGCGGCCACGACCAGTTCGCGTCCCACACGTAGTCCCAGCTGGTCTCCCAGGTCGCGCCGGAGTCCGTGGAGCGGTAGAGGATCTCGTCGGGCCACCAGTTGTTCTGGGTCGCGACCATGAGCGTGCCCGGGCGGCGCCGGTCGACGGTGAGCCCGCCGAAGCCGGGGATCGCGCCGACCGGGTTGTACGTCGGCGTCACGTCGGTCCACTCGCCGGTCGCGAGCGACAGCCGCTGCACCGACCCGCCGCGGCCCGAGGACGGCGCGCCGTTGTACGGGCCCGGGTCCCAGCCGGTGACGACGAAGAGGTGGCCGTGCTCGTGGTCGAACGCGGCCTGCTTCGGGATGGTCCGGTTCCCGTCCGCCCGCCCGAGCGCCGCGGCCGCCCCGGGCACGGCCTGCCAGGTCGCGCCCCCGTCGGCGGAGACGTACAGCGGGTCGTCGGGGTCGGCGACGCCGACGAAGACGCGCTCGCCCGCCAGGTCGAAGTCGATCCAGACGACGCCCTGGTTGTCGTCGGAGTAGTCGCTGGAGGGGTCCTGCACGAAGTTCCCCGCGTTGGGGAACGCCTCGACCTTCGCCCACGTGCGTCCGAAGTCGACGGACCTCCACAGCCCGTTCCCGTTCGGCGTCCCGAGGTACACGGTCGCGTTGTCGAACGGGCTCACCGCGAGCCGCTCGCCCATGCCGCGGCCGGGCATGTTGCCGCCCTGCTTGAACGGGAGCTCGGCGACGCCCCACGTGTCGCCGTAGTCGTCCGAGTAGAGGACCGCGCCGCTGTTGGGGTCCCAGTCGTTCGTATAGGTCCCGACCGCCGCGTAGGTCCGCCGCGGCTCCACCGGGTCGGTCGCCACCGACACGACCCCGGTGTAGCCCCAGAGGTCCCACCCGACCCAGTCGAGCAGCGGCTTCCAGGTCTGCGAGCCCTCCTGCCAGCGGTACAGGCCGCCGATGTCGGTGCGGGCGTAGATGAGATCGGCCTCGGTCTCGTTGAAGACGATGCCGGGGACGTAGCCGCCGCCGTTGACCACGGCGTTGCGCCAGACGTAGCCGTCCTCGCAGCGGCCGCCGGCCTTGGCCGCGGCGGTGCCGGGAACGGCCGCGGCCGCCACCGCGGCGGCGCCGAGCGAGGCGGCGAAAGTGCGTCGTCGCACGTTGTGCTCCTCAAGGGGTCACCGGGACACCGGACCGAGGGAGGGGCCGGGCCCGAGGGGTTAGTTTGGAGCGCCAACATAACAGCCGGGCCGGGCCGCAGGCAATACTCGCGCCCCAGCTCCCGCAGCCCCCGACCCAGCTCCCACCGCCCTCGCCCCAGCTCCGCGACCGAGATCCCATCCATCGCATTGACGCCGCCTGATCATTCCGCAGTGGAATGTCGGCCCCCCGAGGGCACCCTTGAAACCGGGGGCCGTAGGCTCGCGAAGCAATTCGGGCTGCGCCCGAACCGCCCCAGCCTCCTCGCCACCACCTCACCCCGCCTCGCCACCATCCCACCCCACCGCCACCCGTCCCGCTCCGGGTCATCCCGCCCGTAGACGTGGGAGCGCTCTTCCGTTACTGTGGAACACGGTTGGGGCCTGTCCACCCGCTCACCCCTCAAGGAGCAGACCCATGGGCGCGAGCCTGCCCGCACTCTTCCGACGCCCCGCGATCCTCTGGTCCGCACTGGCCGTCGCGCTGGCGGCCGCCGTCGTCACCGTGCTCCTCGTCGTGCCCGGCGCCGACGAGGGGCCCGCCGACGGCGACGGCGACTACCTCGATGCGAGCCTCCCGATCGACGAGCGCGTCGCCGACCTCCTGGGCCGCATGACGATCGAGGAGAAGGTCGGCCAGATGACCCAAGTGGCTGTCCCCGCGATCGAGGCCGCGCCCGCCGACGTCCGCGAGTACGGCATCGGCTCCCTCCTCAACGGCGGCTCCGAAGCCCTCCACGACACCCCCGAGGCGTGGGCCGCCATGATCGACGGCTACCAGCGCGAGGCCCTCGACTCCCGGCTGGGCATCCCGCTCATGTACGGCATCGATGCCGTCCACGGCAACACCGCGATCCCCGGCGCCGTCGTCTTCCCGCACAACATCGGCCTCGGCGCCGCCCACGACCCCGACCTCGCCGGCCGCGCCGCCGCCGTCACCGCCGCCGAGACCCGCGCCGCCGGCATCCACTGGACCTTCGCCCCCTGCGTCTGCGTCGCCCGCGACAGCCGCTGGGGCCGCACCTACGAGTCCTACGGCGAAGACCCCGGCCTCGCCTTCGAGTACGCCGGCCCCGTCGTGCAGGGCTACCAGGGCGGCGACCTCACCGCGAACACGAGCGTCCTCGCCACCGCCAAGCACTACGTCGGCGACGGCGGCACCGCCTACAGCTCCTCCACCACCGGCGACTACCTCATCGACCAAGGCGTCACCACCCTCACCGAGGACGAACTCCGCGCAATCCACCTGGCGCCCTTCCGGGCCGCCGTCGACGCCGGCGTCGGCTCCGTCATGGCCTCGTTCTCCTCCACCGACCTCGGCGAGGGCCCCCTCAAGGTCCACGCCGACGAGTACCTCATCACCGACGTCCTCAAAGGCGAACTCGGCTTCGACGGCTTCGTCGTCTCCGACTGGCAGGCCGTCGACCAGATCAGCGACGACTACGCCGAAGCCGTCCGCGCCTCGATCAACGCCGGGGTCGACATGGTAATGGTCCCCTTCGAATACCAGCGCTTCATCTCCACGCTCCTGTCCGAAGTGGAGTCCGGCGGCGTGAGCGAGGACCGCATCGACGACGCCGTCTCGCGCATCCTCACCCAGAAGTTCGCCCTCGGCCTCTTCGAGCAGCCCAACGGCGACACCTCCGGCGCCGCCGCCGTCGGCTCCGACGAGCACCGCGCCGTCGCCCGCGAAGCCGCCGCCGCCTCCCAGACCCTCCTGCGCAACGACGGCGACCTCCTCCCGCTCACCGGCCAGGAGCGCCTGTACGTCGCCGGCTCCGGCGCCGACTCCATCGGCCGCCAGACCGGCGGCTGGACCGCCTCCTGGCAGGGCTCGCTCGACACCCCGACCGAAGGCACCACGATCCTCGCCGGCATCCAGGAGGTCGCGCCGAACGCCGAGGTCACCTTCAGCGAAGACGCCTCAGCGCCCCTCGACGGCGCCGACGTCGGCATCGTCGTCGTCGCCGAAGACCCCTACGCGGAAGGCATAGGCGACGCCGGCGCGGGCGAG
Source organism: Glycomyces terrestris (assembly GCF_003933745.1). Classification (GTDB taxonomy): domain Bacteria; phylum Actinomycetota; class Actinomycetes; order Mycobacteriales; family Micromonosporaceae; genus Glycomyces; species Glycomyces terrestris. Next base: position 582,458 of record NZ_RSEB01000002.1, read on the forward strand.
CACGACATGACCGTGTCCGAAGCGGACGCGGCCGCCATCGCCACCGTGTGCGGCGCCGTCGACTGCGTCGTCATCGTCGTCTCAGGCCGCCCCATCGAGATCGAGGCGCACCTCGGCGACAGCGGCGCCGCAGCCGGCGTCGACGCCCTGGTCGCCGCCTGGCTTCCCGGCAGCGAGGGCGCCGGCGTGGCCGACCCGCTCTTCGGCGCCACCCCGTACGACGGCCGCCTCCCCGTCAGCTGGCCCCGCCTGATCGCGGACGAGCCCCTGAACGTTGGCGACCCCGACTACGACCCCCTCTTCGCCTACGGCTTCGGACTCCAGACCCCCTGAACCGCACCGGCGCCGCCGCCACCAGCAGGCGGCGGTGCCGTCAATCACCCGTCACAGGACGAGTCATCCGAGTGTGCCCGGAGGGTCCGACAATCCGAGTCCGGCCGTCAGGCCCGGACCGAGGTCTCGGCCGAGATCCACTCCAGATACGCCGGGTTCCCGGCCGTGATCGGGAGCATGACCACCTCGGGGACCTCGTAGCCGTGGCCGGCCTTGATGTGGGACTCCAGATCGGGGTAGGCCGCGGCGGTGGTCTTGAAGACGACCCGCCACTCCTGCGCGGTGTCGACCTTCCCCTCCCACCAGTAGATGCTGCACAGCGGCCCGAAGACCTGCGCGCAGGCGGCGAGCCGGCCCTCGACGGCGCTGCGCGCCAACAGGGTCGCGGACTCGGCAGAATCGGTGGTCGTCACCACTTGGACGTGCTCGAACTCGGTCATGACCGCCTCCAAACCGCTTTGAGCGAGCCTATCGCTCATCGGCGCCCGCGGCGGAGAAAATTATTCGCCGGCCGAGCAGGGCACCGACCCCGGCAGATCGAAGTCGTGCTCCACCTCGGCCTGGAACCCCGTCACCGCGTCCTCCCCGGGATCGAGCCGGCCGTTCCAGTCCTCGTTCCCGAACCGGCCGTGCCCGCGGTCCACCATGTTCCAGTGGTGATAGATGTCCGCGTCGTCCAAGTCCAGGTCGACCTCCCAGGAGCCGAGCCGCTCGTCACCGGAGTTCACGACCTCGACGGTCACGCTGACCGAGTCGTCCCACGCCTCGTCGATCTCGAGATAGGCCACGCACGCGAACCCCTCGGTCGCCGGCCCGTCGTCCTCCTCCACGGGCGTCTCGGTCTCGGCCGGGGGAGCGGCGGTCGTCGCCGCATCCGACGGCGTCGGCGACGCCGACGCGGACACCGACTCCGAAGGGGAAGCCGCCGCCGAACTCGACGGCTCCGCCACGGCCGCCGCACTCGAACTCTCCGCCGCCGCCGAAGGCCACTCGGTCGTCGCGCCGTCGACCGCGCTCACCGGCTCGCGGTCGCCGCCCCCGCCGAACACCCCGAGCTGCCACATCGCGACCAGCGCCACCACGCCGGAAACCACGCCGAGGACCTGGAGCAGCCGACCGTGCAGACGCCCCCCGACCGCGGGCTCCGGTTCCGACCTGTGCATCCGACCGCCTTCCATTGAGGACGCTCCCGCGGATCCGCAGTAGAGGACGCGCGCCGACCCGCAGGGCTCAGCCTACCCGGACACCACCCCCGCGACAGTCCGCGCTGATTCGCCCCGATACCCGATGAACAGGGATTTCACCCGCACTCATGCCGATTCGTCACCCCTTCCCCAGCGGCCCCGCGCCTCCCGCGGCCCCACCACCGCGCGACCTACACTGGCCCGATGAGCAAGGCTCCCGAGACCGACCCCGCCCAGGACGCGCCCGCGGTCCACCCGCCCCAGGACCACGCCGTCGGCCTGCCCGCCGTCCTCAACTCGGTCCGGTTCGTCGGCGCCCAGGCCGGCCTCAAACGCGGCCTCCCGCTCCTCGCCAGGGTCAACCAGACCGACGGCTTCGACTGCCCCGGCTGCGCCTGGCCCGAGCCCCTCCACCGCCACCCCGCCGAGTTCTGCGAGAACGGCGCCAAGGCCGTCGCCGAAGAAGGCACCCGCCTGCGCGTCGACCCCGCCTTCTTCGCCGCCCACCCCGTCACCGACCTCGCCGACAAGTCCGGCTACTGGCTCGGCCAGCAGGGCCGCCTCACCGAACCCGTCTACCTCGCCGAAGGCGCCACCCACTACACCCCTATCGCCTGGGACGACGCCTTCGCGCTCATCGCAGGCGAACTCGCCGCCCTCGACAGCCCCGACGAGGCCGCCTTCTACACCTCCGGCCGCACCAGCAACGAGGCCGCCTTCCTCTACCAGCTCTTCGCCCGCAAACTCGGCACCAACAACCTCCCCGACTGCTCCAACATGTGCCACGAGTCCTCCGGGTCCGCGCTGGCCGAGACCATCGGGATCGGCAAGGGCAGCGTCCTCCTCGACGACCTCTACCAGGCCGACCTGATCATCGTCGCGGGCCAGAACCCCGGCACCAACCACCCCCGGATGCTCACGGCCCTCGAGAAGGCCAAGCGCGCCGGCGCCAGGATCGCGACCGTCAACCCCCTCCCCGAAGCCGGCCTTCAGCGGTTCAAGAACCCGCAGACCGCCCGCGGGCTCGCCGGCCGCGGCACCGACCTCACCGACCTCTTCCTCCAGATCAAGGTCGGCGGCGACCTCGCCCTGTTCAGCCTCCTCAACCGGATGCTCCTGCGCGCCGAAGCGGAGCGTCCCGGCGTGATCGACCGCGAGTTCATCGAGCGGTACACGCACGGCTTCGACGCCTTCGCCGCCCACCACGCCGCCGGCGACGACGAGGAGGTCCTCGCCGAAGCCGTCCGCCGCACCGGCCTCACCGCGGACGAGATCGAGCGCCTGTTCGCGATGGTCCTGGCCGCGGACCGGATCGTCGTCTGCTGGGCGATGGGGCTGACCCAGCACCGGCACGCCGTGCCCACGATCCGCGAAGTCGTCTCCTTCCTACTCCTGCGAGGCAACATCGGCCGCCCCGGCGCCGGCGTCTGCCCCGTGCGCGGCCACTCCAACGTGCAAGGCGACCGCACCATGGGCATCTGGGAGCGGATGCCCGACCGCTTCCTCGACGCCCTCGGCACCGAGTTCGGCTTCGCCCCGCCCCGCGACCACGGCCTCGACACGGTCGGCACCATCCGCGCCATGCGCGACGGCCGCGTCAAGGTCTTCTTCGCCATGGGCGGCAACTTCGTCGCCGCCGGCCCCGACACGCACGCCACCGAGGACGCCATGCGCGGCTGCCGCCTCACCGTGCACGTCTCCACGAAGCTCAACCGCTCACACGTCGTCACCGGCGCCCGCGCGCTCATCCTCCCCGCGCTCGGCCGCACCGACACCGACGCGCCGGGCGGCCGCGAGCAGTTCGTGACCGTCGAGGACTCCATGGGCATCGTCCACGCCTCCCGCGGCCAAGTCGCCCCGCTCAGCCCGCACATGCGCAGCGAAGTCGCGATCGTCGCCGGCCTCGCCCGCGCCGTCTTCGGCGACGCCGACGACGTCCCCTGGGAGGACTTCGCCGCCGACTACGACCGCATCCGCGAGCGCATCGAACGGGTCGTCCCCGGCTTCACCGACTACAACGCCCGCGCCCGCGTCCCCGGCGGATTCGCGCTCCCGCACGCCCCGCGCGACGAACGCGTCTTCCCCACGGCCACCGGCAAAGCCAACTTCACCGTCAACCCGGTGACCTCACCCGAGGCCGGCCCGGGCCGCCTGCTGCTCCAGACCCTGCGCAGCCACGACCAGTTCAACACCACCGTCTACGGGCTCGACGACCGCTACCGCGGCATCCGCGACGGCCGCCGCGTCGTGCTCGTCAACCCCGACGACGCCGCCGAACTCGGCCTGCGCGACGGCGACTACTGCGACCTCGTCAGCGAATGGTCCGACGGGGACCGCCGCGCCCCGCACTTCAAGATCGTCCACTACCCGACCGCCCGCGGCTGCGCCGCCGCGTACTACCCCGAGACGAACGTGCTGGTCCCGCTCGACTCGGTGGCCGAGTTCAGCAACACCCCCACTTCCAAATCCATCGTCGTCCGCTTCGAGCCCGACAGCGCCCCCGCCTGACCGCCGTGACCTTCAGCTGGGAACCTTGCGGCCCCGGTCTCCGCCGAGCTATGCAGGCAAGTGAACCAGCACCAACCTGAAGCCAGCCTGAACCCGCCTGAACGGCATTTAAGGAACGACCATGGGCCGCGTGACCGTCCGCCGAAAGACCACCCGCCTCGCCGGAGGCGAGCGCACCGCGCGGGTCGACACCCTGGTCGTGGAGGAACCGCTCGAACTGCGCGTCGGCGGCGAATCCCTCCAGGTCACCATGCGCACCCCCGGCGACGACTTCGACCTCGCCGCCGGCTTTCTCCTGTCCGAAGGCGTCGTCACCAAGCCCGCCGACATCGTGAGCATGCGCTACTGCGCCGGCGTCGACGCCGACGGCGAGCAGACGTACAACCTCCTCGACATCGCCCTCGCCCCAGGCGTCGAACCGCCCGCGAAGGCCGCCAAACGCAATTTCACCGTCACCTCCGCCTGCGGCGTCTGCGGTAAGGACAGCCTCGAAGACGTCCGCACCAAGGCGATCTGGGACCTCACCGAGGACGCCGCGGTCGTCGACGCCGCCGTCCTCGCCGACCTGCCCGCGCGGCTCCGCAAGTCCCAGAAGGTCTTCGACAAGACCGGCGGCCTCCACGCCGCGGCCCTCTTCACCGCCGAAGGCGAACTCCTCGCGTCCAGAGAGGACGTCGGCCGCCACAACGCCGTCGACAAGGTCGTCGGCTGGGCCCTCCAGCAGCAGCTGCTGCCCTTGCGCGGCACCGTCCTCGCCGTCTCCGGCCGCGCCTCCTTCGAACTCGTCCAGAAGGCCGTCATGGCCGGCATCCCGGTCCTCGCGTCGGTCTCGGCCCCCTCCTCCCTGGCCGCCGACCTGGCCGACGAGTCCGGCCTCACCCTCGCCGGCTTCGTCCGCGGCGACACCATGAACCTCTACACCCACGACGGTCGCATCATCTGACCCGCGGGGCCACGACCGCCCCTTCGGTCCCTCGGGCACCCATGACTGTCCGTTCGTAGGATGTCGCAGACAGTGATGACGTGCTTACCCTGGTTGCGAACCCGCCGATCCTTGCCCAATGAGTCGATCGGCTTCAGAGGGTCCACGCACCTGACCAACGGTCCCGCGGCTGAGGCGATGTCCCGCCGCGCCCGGAACCGGCCTGAACGGGCGAGCGCCTGCGGCACTCAGCCTCCTGCGACCATGCTCGCTTCACGAACGGCGTCGCGCCAGCGATCCGGCGCCGCTGACCGCTGCTGCGAAGAATCGCTGTTCCGTGCCCGTACGCCGGCACGACCTTCAGGAGGCAACCGTGTCTCTCAGAACCATCTTGCGGGGCACTGCATTCGCAGGCGCCGCCGCGCTCCTCATCGCGATCCCGATGACCGCCACCGCAGATCACGGGGACGACGTCGAGATCGACCTGAACCCAGACCACGTCGGCTCGCAGGCCGCGGACGCCGAGCAGGGCTGCGACGAGTTCGGCGGCGGCCTCGGCTCCGACCAGGACGGCTGGGTGTTCGTCCTGCCGTCGCAAGGCGATCCCGACGCTCACTTCAACTCACTCTCGGCGACCTTCGAGGACAACGACGGCAACGAGGTGACGCTCGGCGCCACCATCTTGAGCGGATCCGGCGACAACAAGGCCACCATCGTCACCGACGCCGGCTGGACGCTGCTCGGCGCGACCGCTTCGGTCAACACCGACAACCCGGACCAGGTGGACTCGTTCAACCTGACGCACGCCTGCGCAGGGGAACCGGAGGAGCCGCCGACCACAGAGCCGCCGACAACCGAGCCTCCTACGACGGAACCGCCCACGACGGAACCTCCGACGACCGAGCCGCCGACGACCGAGCCTCCAACCACGGAGCCTCCTACGACGGAACCTCCGACCACCGAACCGCCGACCACGGAGCCGCCCACCACCGAACCTCCGACCACGGAGCCCCCTACGACAGAACCGCCCACCACCGAACCTCCGACCACCGAGCCGCCCTCGACGGAACCTCCGACCACGGAGCCGCCCTCGACGGAACCTCTGACGACAGAGCCGCCGTCGTCCGAGTCGCCGAGCGCGCAGCCTCCGTCGACGGAGTCTCCGGCGGCAGAGGGCACGACTCCGGATGAGACGGAGAGCGACGCGACGAATCTGGATCGGACGGGCAACGACCTCACGCCGTTCCTGCTGATCGCGGGTATGCTCCTGGCCGCCGGCCTCGGAGCCCTGTACCTCGCCCGCCGCGGACGCGGCCGCACCACCTGACTGGTTCGCTGATGGCCCCGGTGCACGACGCACCGGGGCCCCGGCCATGCCCCGACTTCGCCGCGGCGTGTCGTCCCCGATTTTCTACCGACGAGTAACTAATCTCGGCGCCAGGACGACAAGTGAACGGGGGACACCATGTGCAAGCCGCAGCACCGAACCCGAGTGGTACTGGACGAATCCGAGATCCAGCGCCGCATGACCAGGCCCAACCTGCCTACCCTGGCCGAGCGCTACGCCGGCGCCACCACGCCGGCCGAACGAGACCGCTTCTACCGCAACGAGGCCCAACGCGCCGAGACCCTCCCGACCCGCCGAGCCGGCGGCCGCCCGCCCTCGACGGTCTGGGTCACCAAGCCGATCCTCCGCACCCGCGGCTGGACCGACGCCGCCATCCGCGAGTTCCTGCCGCGACCCGAACGCCACTACTCCAACCCGCACGTCAAGGGCCGCAGCCCGATGCCCATCTGGAGCGCCCGCACCGTCGGCCGCGCCGAAGCCACCGACGAATGGCAGCACTGGCTCGCCCAATCCCTCGCCCGCCGCGGCATCACCCTCCACGACCTGGCCGAATCCATCCGCGGCCACGCCTTCCGCCAAAGAACCCTGACCGCCGCCAATGCCATCGACCACTACAGCCGAGCGCGGTTCCGATCCGGTTAGCGCACTGGGGAGGTGCGGGCCGCTCCGGCCCGCACCCCCGCCCGGCTACCGCCGCCAGGCCGGGTTGCGGCCGGTTAGGGCGATGAGGCGGTCTTGGGGCGACGCGTCCTCGGGCGCGTCGAATGGCGGGGCGTAGATGCCTTCGCGGGCCGCCTGGTCGTCGGCGTCCTGGCCGACGAAGGCGGTCAGGAGCCCGATCGTCGCGGGGTCGAGTTCGTAGGGCTGGGCGGTCGACGCGGCGAGGTCCCAGCCGTGGACGGCGACCTCGTTGAGGGCGACGAGGCCCATGATCGAGGCCGCGAAGGTCACGCCGCCCGCGGTGGCCTCGCCTTCCCACGCGGACGGTTCGGCCCAGGCGTCGGCGAGGGTCCGGAGGCGCTCGGCGAGAAGCGGGCGCCAGTCCTGCGGGGGCGTCGCGGCGGGGACGCCGGGCGGAACGTCGTTGTGCGGGCCGCGCTCGCCCCGGGCGGCAGCCGTGAAGGCCAGGCACAGGCCGAGGAAGTGGTTCACGATCTGCCCGACCGTGTACTCCTCGCACGGGGTCGGGTCGGTCAGTTGCTCGTCCTTCACGCCGTCGATCAGGTCGATCACCCGGTCGCTCACGATCTTGAAGTCGACGTCGGTCATATCTGCTCGCTCCTTAGTTCGGTCTCCCGGTTGAGACGACGCGGACCGCCCGGATTCATCGCGCCGCCTCAGCGACCCGGGATCAGCGCTGCCATGCTGTGCAGGTCGGCAAGACCGCAGGATCAGGTGCGCAGCGCCGGCTCGCGACGGAGGTATTCGCCCGGGGTCATGCCGAAGGAGGAGCGGAAGGCGTTGATGAAGGCGCTCGGGCTGGCGTAGCCGCAAGCTCCGGCGATGCGGGTGACCTGCTGGCTGGAGGCGAGGAGGACTAGGGCGTGGTGGAGGCGGAACTGGGCGCGCCACTGGGCGAAGGTCATGCCCGCCTCCTCGCGGAACAGGCGGCTCAGGGTCCGCTCTGAGGCCCCCACGGCGGCGCCGAGGCGGGCGAGGGTGCGGCGGTCGGCCGGGTCGTTCTCGAGGAGCGCCACGACGTCGCGAAGGCGCGGATCCGAGGGCGCGGGCAAGAACCGTTGCGGCGCTTCGACACCACGGAGAAGATCGAGCACGACGCGGGCGAGCCGGCCCCGGGTGTCCGCCGGCATCGCGGCATCGTCGGTCAGGGCAGTGACCGCCTCACGCAGCAGCGGCGTGAACGCCAGGACGGTGGGCCGATCCAGGAACGGGCCCTCATCGTCGACGTCGAACAGGATCGCCCGCATCTCCGTCGCACCGAACGCCCGATGCGAGTGGGCGGTCCCCGCGGGCATCCAGGCGCCCTGCGACGGCGGCACCACCCACACCCCCGAGGTCGTGAACACCCGCAGAATCCCGCGCCGCGGATAGATCAGCTGGTGGCCGGTGTGCCGATGCCAGTCGATCCGCTCCTCGTGCGTGAGGATCCGGATCGGCGAACTCGGAATCACCTGGCCGTTTATCGACATATCTCGGCAGAATACCGTTAGCCGGAGCCTCTGGGCCGTCGGAATCCTTGACCTGAACGGACAAGGAGCACCGATATGACCCAGACCACGCCTTCAGGTCCCCTTCAGGATCGCGGGACTACGGTGGGCGGACCGCCGGAACCACGAGCCGCGCACAGCGAACTGAAGAGAGAGGAGGCGCCTCACGAATCGAAGCAACCAGGGCCGGAACCAGGCTCCGAGTCAGCGGGGGCAGCCGGGTCGCCGCGGCACCGCTCCGGACCCGAGCCCGACGAGCCCCCTGAGACAGCGGGGCCGCTGCGGCGCCGGGCCAGTCCGGAGCCGGTCGGGTCGCAGCACCGCGCCCGAGACGCACCCGCCTCGCCACTGCGCCGCATGTGGCTGTGGGGCACCGCCCACGCGGTGGACGACATGTACCAAGGCCTCGTCCCCGCGTGCGTGCCCTACTTCGTCCTCGACCGCGGCTACGGATACGTCGCCGCCACCGGCCTGACGCTCGCCGCCGCGATCGGGAGCTCGATCCCGCAGCCGTTCGTCGGGATGGCCGTCGACCGGAGACGGCTGGACTGGCTCGCGCCCGCCGGCGTCGCGCTGGCCGGCATCGGACTCGGACTGGCCGGGATCGCCGGACCCTACCCGCTGGTGGTGGCCCTGGTCTTCCTGTCGGGCCTCGGCGTGGCCATGTTCCACCCCGCCGCCGGCAAGGGCGCGCGGGAGGCCGCCGGAGACAGCGCCGCGGCGATGAGCGTCTTCGCCGCAGGCGGCAGCGTCGGGTTCTTCCTGGCGCCGGTGCTCGCCATACCGGCCCTCATGGCGATGGGCGTGGGCGCCACCGCCCTGTTCATCCCACCGGCGGTGCTCATCGCGTTCGTCATGCTGCGCAAGCACACCCGGACGGCCGCGGCGCCGCCGCAACCGCGTGACGGGCCCGACCGCTGGGGGCCGTTCGCGGTGCTCACCGGGATCGAGGTGGTCCGCTCGCTCCTGTGGGTCGGGATCATCACGTTCATCGAGCTGTACTGGATCAGGCATCTGGGCTCGGGCCACGCCGTGGCCGGGATCGCGCTGGCGGGGTTCATGCTCGGCAGCGTCATCGGCACCCTCATGGGCGGACGCCTCGCCGACCGCTTCGGAGCCGTGCGCACCACCCGCATCGGCGGGGTGCTCATCATCCCGCTGCTGGTGCTGCTCCGATTCGTGCCGGACCAGTACGCGGCGCTCGTCGTCGCGCTGGCCGTCGGCATCGCGATCAACATCCCGTTCGCGGTCCTCGTGAAGCTCGCCCAGGACTACCTGCCGACCAGGCCTGGAACGGCCGCCGGGGTGACCCTCGGGCTCGCGATGAGCGTCGGCGGCCTCTTCGCCCCCGCGTACGGTCTCATCGCCGAATGGCATGGGCCCGAAGGCGTCTTCACCGTGCTGTGCGTCGTGCCGGTCGCCGCGGTCGTCCTCGGCGTCTTCCTCAAGCGGCCTTGAGTTCCGGTGGGGGAAGCGCGTGCGGTCGGCGCTCAAGCGGGTCGTTCGCCCTCGGCCAGCCGGGCGAACGCCGCGGCCTCCTGTTCGACGAAGCGGCGCGTCTTGCGGGAGAACAGGGCCTTCGCGAGCCAGGCACCGGGACCCGACCACGCGATCCCGAGGACGAGCAGGGTCCCGGCGGCGGCCGGGCGCAGTTCGTGGGAGGCGGTGGTCCTGACGCCCGCAGTGGTCGCGGCCCAGGTGAAGCCGCTGCCCGGCCGCCAGTCGGTCACCTCGTACTCGGCGGCGGCGAGGCCGGGCTGGCGGACCAGGAACCGGCTGCCCGCCCCGATCGGCCCCGGCGCGCTCAGCCGCTCGACGGAGTCCACTGTGGGAAGCAGCTCGGCCCAGCGGTCGAGGTCGCCCAGGTGTGACCACAGAACGGCTGGGGTGCTTCGGATTTCACGCTCCACGGTGATCATGCCGCCATCGTACCGATCGATGAACGTCGAAGTCGGAGCCGCGATCCAGCCGCGAACCGCCTCGTAGTTCGCGGCAGGGCCGTCAATGCGCGGTGGCGTCGCGCGGCCCGGCCGGTACTGGCGTGGTGTGCGGTGGAGCCTGCGCACGACGGGGCCGTGCGCTGCGCGGCCCGGGCGGTACTGGCGCGGTGGGCCGTGGAGTCGCGCGCGACGGTGTCGTGTGTCCCACGGCCCGACCGATACCGGCGCGGAGTGTCATGGGTCGCGCACAACAGGGGCCGTGTGTCGAGCGGCCCGGCCGGTACTGGCGTGGTGTGCGGTGGAGTCTGCGCACGACGGGGACGTGTGCCGCGCGGCCCGGCCGCTGCCAGCGCGGAGGGCCGTGGAATCGCGCAGGGATGGGGGGCTTTGGGCGCACGGCCTGACCGGTACCGGCGCAGTGTGCGGTGGAGCCTGCGCGCGACGGGGGACGTGTGCCGCGCGGCCCGGCCGCTACCGGCGCGGAGGGGCCGTGGAGTCGCGCACGACGAGGGTCGTCGCGAGTTGGACGTGGTGGGAGTCGGGGACCTTGCCGGCGGCGAGCTCGATCAACGTGCGGGCCGCGACTCGGCCCATCTGGCGCAGCGGCTGCTTCACCGTGGTCAGCGGGGGCTCCATCCACAATGCGTTGTACGTGTCGTCGAAGCCGACGACGCTGAGGTCGCCCGGCACGTCGAGGCCGCGTCGCCGGGCGCTGCGGATGACACCCACCGCGATGCTGTCGCTGGCCGCGAAGATCGCGGTCGGCGGCTCCTCCAGGTCGAGCATCCGGTCGGTGAGGTTCGCGCCCGTCTCGGCCTCGAAGCGGCCCGAGCCCATCAGGGCCGGGTCGAGCTCGATGCCCGCCGATTCGAGGGCCTCGCGATAGCCGTGCAGGCGTTCGCGCGCCGGGACCGACTGCACCGGGCCGCCCGCGAACCCAATCCGCCGGTGCCCCAGGTCGAGCAGGTGCCGGGTGGCCTGTACGCCGCCGGCCCAGTTCGTCGCGCCGAGGCTGGTCACCCGCTCGTCGAGCGGATTCGCCGGATCGATGACGACCAGCGGCAGGTCCGCCTGCTCACACGCGGCCATCTCCTCGGCCGTCAGCTCCGCGGTCACCACCACGAGCCCCGACGCACCCTGCGCCGCGATCTCCTTGATCCGCCCGGCCCCGAGCGGCACCGCGTGCCCTGGGCCGCCCTCCTCCAGTGAGCTCGTGACGACCTCGACGCCCAGATCCCTTGCCCCGCTGATGATCCCGTCGAGCACGTAGACCGCGTACATGTTCAGGATCGTGTCGAACACGACGTGGATCGATTGCGGCCCAGGCGCTTCGCGCGGACCGGTGGTCGGAACGTAGCCCAGCTCCGCGATCGCCTCGCGCACCAGCCGCCGGGTCTCCTCGGCCACGCCGGGGCGGCCGTTGAGCACCTTGGAGGCCGTCGCCTTCGAGACGCCGGCGCGCGCGGCCACCTCGGAAAGCGTCGCGCGGGGGCGGGCCGGATCGCTCATGTGCTGGACCTCGTCGCTGTCGGTCGAACTGTCAGGTACCGACATTCTAGCCTCGCCTGGAAACAGTTTCCCGCGTTCCCGGCCATGTGCGGCGAGCGACCGTCAAATTACGAGGCCCGATGAGGCGGAGGTTCGAGCGCTCGTTCCTCGCCGCGCAAAACAAGGCCGAACCGCCGGAAAACAATTTCGTCGCGCTGCGCTGCGCCGCGCCGCGCAGCGATCACGCCATGCCGCGACCACGCCACGCCACTCCGCGCCAAGCCACGCCGCGGCCACAGCGACGGCGACGGCGACGGCGCTCAGAGCACCACCCCGCGACCACGCCACGCCACGCCACTCCGCGCCACGCGACTCCGCGGCCACAGCGACGGCGCTCAGAGCACCACCGCGACGACGTCAGGCCACGCCACTCCGCGCTAAGCCGCGCCACGCCACTCTGCGCCGCGGCGCGCCGCGGCCACACTGACGGCGCTCAGAACGCCACCGCGACGACGGTACATCACACACCGTTCTTATTGCGACACAATGGACTTCGCTGCTTATAATGACGCGGTCCTCCGGCGGGGCCGCCCGAACGGCGCTCCGCCGGCCCTGTCGACAACAAGGAGACCTTGTGTCCTTCAAGGAAGGCAAGTCCCGCAGCGTGCTCGCACGCGTGGCCGCCGTCGCGGCCGTGACGGGCCTCGGCGTCCTCGGCCTCGCGACCCCGGCCTCGGCCGACATCACGATCCAGCAGTACGTGGCGCTCGGCGACTCCTACGCTTCGGGCGTCGGCGCCGGCGACTACCTCGCCGACGACGGCTGCTACCGCTCCGCCAACGCCTACCCGCGCCAGGCCGCCACCGAACTCGGCGAGCGCCTCTGGTTCGAGGCGTGCTCCGGCGCCCGGGTCGAAGACGTGGTCGCGAACCAGCTGAACCACCTCTACGAGGTCAACACCGAGCACGTCACGATCGGCGTGGGCGGCAACGACGCCGGGTTCTCGACCGTCCTCGGCGCCTGCGCCGGCACCGACACCGCCCTGTGCGAGGCCGCGATCGCGAACGCGCGCAACATCATCACCACCTCCCTCCCGGACGAGCTCGACGACCTGTACACCCGGGTCCGGAACCGCGCCTTCTCCGCCGAGATCGTCGTCGTGGGCAACCCGCGCCTGTTCAACGAGACCGCCTGCGCGGGCGCGCTCGCGATCACCCCGGCCGAGCAGGCGCTCCTGAACGACGCCGCCGACCTCCTCGCCGAGACGACCGCCGCCGTCGCGGCGGACCACGGCTTCGACTTCGCCGACCCGCGTGCCGCCTTCGACGGCCACGGCGTGTGCTCCGCCGACCCGTGGATCCTCGGCTACACCGGCAACGTCGAGTCGTTCCACCCGAACGCCGCCGGCCAGGACGCCTACACCGACGTCGTCCTCCCGCTGCTCGACTACTAGCGTCCGGGACGGCCCGCGGGAGACCCCGCGGGCCGTTCGCATTGCGCTCCTGGAGAACCCACATTTTGGACGAAGGCCCTTAGAATGACCGCACCAGCGGCGGGGACCCCGAACGATCCGCCGCGTGGCACCAGAAGGAGACCAATGTCCGCATCCCCCCGCAAGGGCAAGTTCCTCATCCGCGCCGCCGCGGTGGCGGCCGCCGCCGGCATCGGCGGCGCGGCGTTCGCCAGCCCGGCCTCGGCCGACTGGTGGACGACGCAGTACGCGGCCCTCGGCGACTCGTACGTCTCGGGCGTCGGCGCCGGCGACTACGAGGACACCACCTGCTACCGCTCCGCGAACGCCTACCCGGTGCTCGCGGCCGAGGAGATCGGCGCCGACCTCGCGTTCGACGCCTGCTCGGGCGCCCGCGTCGAGAACGTCATCGCGGACCAGCTCGGGAGCCTGAGCTGGCGCACCGACGAGGTCACGATCGGCGTGGGCGGCAACGACGCCGGGTTCTCGACCGTCCTCGGCGCTTGCGCCGGCACCGACACCGCGCTCTGCCAGGGCGCGATCGCCAACGCGCAGAGCGTCATCACCGGTTCGCTCCCGGCCGAGCTCGACGACCTCTACACCCAGGTCGAGGACCTCGCGCCGTTCGCCGACGTCACCGTCGTCGGCAACCCGCGCCTCTTCAGCGGCACCACCTGCTCGGGCTCGCTGGCGATCACGCCCGAGGAGCAGGCGCTGCTGAACGAGACGGCCGACCTGCTCGCGGAGACCACCGCGGGTGTGGCGGACGATCACGGCTTCGAGTTCGCCGACGTGCGCGACGTGTTCGCCGGGCACGAGGTCTGCACCGCCGACCCGTGGATCCTCGGTTACACCGGCACCATCGAGTCCTTCCACGCGAACGCCGCCGGCCAGGCCGCGTACGCGGAGGTCGTGACCCCGTACCTGGAGGACTGCTAGTCCTGCCGCCGGCCGGCCCGCGGGGTTCCCGCGGGCCGGCCGCGCGCCTGGGGAACAATCCGGGTATGCCGCGACGATCCCGAAAGCCCGCCCGCCCGACCACCTGCCCGTGCGGTTCCGGCGCGGCCTACGCCGCCTGCTGCGGGCGCTTCCACTCCGGCGCCGCGAAGGCGCCGACGGCCGAGGCCCTGATGCGCTCGCGCTACAGCGCCTTCGCGGTCGGCGATGAGGCGTACCTGCTGCGGACCTGGCACCCGGAGACCCGGCCCGAACGGGTCGATCTCGCCGCGGACGGCCGCACCTGGACCGGCCTCGAGATCCTTGAAGTCACCGGCGGCACGCCGCTGCACACCTCCGGGACCGTGCGCTTTCGCGCGCACTACACGGATGGGGAGGGGCCGGGGTCGCAGACCGAGAACAGCGTGTTCGAGCGCTTCGGAGGCGACTGGCTGTACGTGGACGCGCTCGCCTTCGAGTAGGCGGTGGTGAGTCGCGCTCGGATTCGGTGTCGCCCCCGGCTTCGAGCGTGCCTGGCGGGACCGACAATCCTCGTGGGCTGGGCTGGGCTGGGCTGGGCTGGGCTGGGCTGGGCTGGGCTGGGCTGGGCTGGGCTGGGCTGGGCTGGGCCGACTCCCGTGGTCGGTCCGCTGGCGGGCTCAAATCGTCGAATACTTGTCGATTTGTTAACAGGTGTCTAACCTCGTCGGGTGAGTTTCGACCCTCCGTCACCCGCCAAAGACCGCCGGGTGCGACGAACCCGCGCCGCCCTGCTGGGCGCCGCCGTGGCGCTGGTCAGTGAGCGCGGCACGGCGAACGTGCCCGTCTCGGACATCGCCGACGCCGCCGGCGTCAGCCGCCAGCTCGTGTACCTCCACTACGGCGACCGCGACCGGCTCCTCCTCGAAGCGGCCCTGGACCTGGCCCGGCGCGAGCTCGCCGAACCGTGGGAGGCCGCCCCGGAGACCGCGATCGGCCGTCCCCGGGCCCTCGCGATCGCCCGCCACTTCGCCGCGCACCGGGCCTTCTACCGCGCGATGTTCAACAGCGCCAGCGCATTCGCACTGAACCGCGAGGTCAGCGGCCTGCTGTCGCCGCTGCGCAGCGAGGCGATGCGCGCCCGCTTCGGGGACGTGCTGCCCGGGCAGCTCGACGGCGACCTGGCCGCGTTCATCACCGGCGGCATCGGCGCGATCATCTACCTGTGGGTCACCGAGGCGGAGGCCCCGCTCGACCCCGAGGGGATGGCCGACCGCCTGGTGGCCGTCGGCGACCTGCTCGGCGCCGCCCTGGAGCACCTCCCGGGCGCCGCCGAGCAGCACGCCCGCTAAGCCGTCGCGACCTTGTCGAGGTCGGCGATGACCTCGGCGAGCAGGACCGGGTCGATCGGCCCCGCCGGGAGGCGGACCTCTTCGAGGACCTGGACGGCCTCAGCGTCGAAGTAGGGCCCGCCGCCGAAGCCGGGTGCGAGGCGGACGTGGACCGCGCCGCCGCCGGGGACGCGGTGTTCGATCGCGGCCGTCCAGTTGTCGGCCCGGACCGGGGCCCACCGGCCCTTGGTGAGCCCGTGGAGCGGCCCGGTCCTGGCCTTGCGGCCCTCGAACCGGGTGAGCCGGCCGGCCTCCAGCTCGGCGTCGGTGGCCGCACCGGCGGGGCGGCCGAGCTGGTCGAACGGTTGGAGCACTTCGTAGTCGGCGAGCTGCCGCACCCAGGCGGGGAGCGCGCCGCCGAGCAGGACGGGGTGCGAGAGGCGGACCTCGGCGTCGTCGGGGAGGTCGAGCGCGTCGTCCTCGACGTCGGCGAAGGTGCGGTCCTCGGCGAGCCGGAACGCGACCGGCCCGGACTGCCACACGAGCCGCCGCACCAGCTCCCACAGCAGCGGGTGCGCCACGAGCCGGTCCCGGAACTCGGCGGCGGTCCAGGTGCGGCCGTACACCATCGCGAGTTCGAGGCGCTTGACCTGCTCGGCGGTGACCGACGCGGGCCCCTGCTCGGGCACGAGCCGGTCGGCGAGCTGCTCGGCGTCCAGGCCCAGGCCCGCGGCGACGAGGTCGACCTGGTTCAGGGCCGCGGCCTTGACGGCCTTGGACCCGCGGAACCTGGTGAGGCGGTGGACGGCGCGCAGCGCCTCCTCGCTCTCGATCGCGCCGAGCACTTCGAGGCCGTTGAGGGCCCGCTTCGAGAGCCGCTGGTCGGGCCAGGCGCGGATGCAGGCTTCGAGGCGCTCGACGGTGCCGGCGTCGGCGAAGCGCGCGAGCTGCGTCAGCGCCCACGAGTCCTTCGAGGGCGCGTCGTTGATCTCCCAGGACTCGAACACCGCCCACGAGAGCGCGCTCAGGCTCTCGGGGTCGCAGTGCTCCTTCACGACGTCGATCCCGGCGTAGGGGATCGCGAGGGAGTCGAGGCTCATCGCGCCGACGAGGTGCTCGACGGCCGCGCGCGGGAGCCGCTCGCCGGTGCGCAGGAGCACCGGCATGCCGAGGACCGGCTCGACCCACGCGGGGGTCTTGGGCGCCTTGCGGCCGTCGAGGTCGAGCGGGTCGACCGCGAGGATCTCGGCGACCGCCGCGGCCGCCTCCTCGCCGTACGGTGCGGCCGCGGCGATGACGGCCGGGTCGCCGAGGCGGCGCGCGGCGTCGCGCAGGACCGCTTCGGCGGCCTTCCGCGGCTTGGCCGCCTTGCCGACCGCGTCGGGGACGAGCCAGCGGACCGCGTCGGCCCCGTGCCGGTCGAGCCAGTCGCCGACGCTGACGCGGGTCGAGCGGAGCCGCACGAGCCAGTCGGCGGCGAGCCGGGCCGCGGCGGCGCCGCCGATCGGCGGGAGGGCCCGGTGCAGGTTGGGGGACTTCGCGAGGGACGCGAGCACGCCGGCGGGGTCCTCACCGTCGGCCAGCCGCCGCTGGATCAACTCGCCGGCCCGCCAGGCCTCCTGTTCGCCTGCGCGCCAGTGCACCCGATCGTCACCGTCCAGCGGCTCCAGTTCGACGACGAGCTTCTTCCGCTTGGCGGCCTTACGCTTCCACGGCGGCTCCGCCAGGAACCGGGGCGGTTCGGCGGCCTCGGGCGGGGCGCCGTCCATCGTGAGGAGCCGGTCGACCGCGTCCTTGACGTCGGGTTCGGCGACGGCGTGCGCGGCGCCGAGCATCGGCGTCGTCGCGACCAGGTGCGCGAACCGCGACCGCAGCGACGGGCTCGCGCCGGGCGCCACGCGCGCGACGGCCCGCAGCATCCGGCGCGGGAACCGCTCGGCGAACTCGAGCGCGTAGGGCCCGGTCCGGCCGGCCACGAGGTTGCGCAGCAGGTGGTCGGCGACGGTGTCGCTGGGGAGGCCGGACAGCACGGTGTACAGCGACGCGTCGCCGATGTACTCGTGCGTCTCGATCTCGAAGGCGGCCAGGAGGAACGGCGCGCAGTCGGCGCCGAAGAGCTCGACGAGCGAGGCGACGCCGTTCGAGTGCCCGTTCTGGCTCGGGTTGCGCCGCAGCCCGGCCGCGGCGAGCTGGTCCATCGAGGACACCGAGGCGATGAGCATGTACTGGTCGTGCCAGGTCTTGGCGTCGCGCTCGGCCCATTCGGCGCACACCTGCTCCACCCAGTCGGCCTCGGTCGGCATCGCGTAGGCCCGCACCAGCCGCTGCTGGTGGTTGCGGCCGTACGGTTCGAGGAGCGCCCGGTGGCGCCGGTACTCCGGCCCGGGCAGCGCGGAGAGGTAGGCCCGCAGGTTGAGCGATTCGGTGCGGGTCCACTGCGCGCCCTTGGGATTCGCGGGCGCGAACCGGAACGCGGGGGAGTCCGGCCGGTAGCGGGTCGGCGCGTACGACTTGCCGGTGTGCTCGCTCACGATCCGGATCTCGAGCTGCCGCATGAGCGCGTGGACGGCGAAGTCGGCGCCGTGTTCGAGGATCCAGGCGTCGAACTGGTGGTACTGCCTGCTCACCTCCCACAGGCTCGTGGACGCGGCGGCGGTGTCGAACACGGCCGCCGCCCCGAGCGCGTCGGGCTCGCCGTCGAGGTAGGCCCGGGCGGCGGCGGTGATCGCCGGGTCGCTCGCCGGCGACGCGACCGCGGCCTCGATCTGCTCCGCCGTGAGCTCCTTGACCCGCCGCCACAGCTCCGGCATGGCCTCCTCCACCGGGTACGGCCGGTCCGCGGACGGGTAGCCGCGCCTGCGCGGCGGCTTGAGCTCCAGCGAACCGCGGTAGTCGAGCCACGGCCGCTCGGGGTCGCGGTCCTCGTTCGGGAGTTGCACGTCGGTCATGGGGGACATTCTGGGGCGGGTGCGCTCACGCGCGGCTCACGCCCCGGGCCCCTCGCCGTCCAGCGGCTCCAGGACCCGGTTGTGGTCGCGCCCGAACACCATCGACGTCTGGAACCGGGCCACCTCGGGCCGGGTGGCGAGGCGGTCGACCAGGAACGCGTGGAGCTGCTCGACGTCCTGCACCGCCACGTGCAGCACGATGTCGCTCCCCCCGGAGACGACGAACAGCGTCACCACCTCCGGCCAGGACCCGACGGTCTCGCGGAACGTCTCGTACATGGAGCGCTGGTGGCGGCCCAGCTGCACCGACACGAGCGCCTCGGCGTGCCGCCCGAGCGCCTTCAGGTCCACGTGGGCGCCGTACCCGCGGATCACGCCCCTGCGGGTGAGCGCCCGCACCCGCTCCAGCGCGGTCGAGGGCGCGACGCCGAGGCGCCGCGCGAGCTCCCGGTTCGACAGCCGCGCATCCGACTGGAGGAGGCGCACGATCGACGCGTCGAGTTCGTCCATCCGCGGATTATCGCCCATCTTCCGGCCATCCGTTCGGCGAGAGGGCCCTTTCGCCGATCACGCGTCTAGCGTTGAGCGCATGACCACCGCCCCTTCCGGGTCCCTCGGCACCTTCCGCGGGACCGCCCTCTACCTCGGCGCGATCCTCGGCCCCGGCGTGCTCGCCCTCCCGGGCCTGGCCGCCGCCGCGGCCGGGCCCGCCGCGATCGTCGCCTGGGTCGCGCTGCTGCTCCTGTCGGTCCCCGTCGCCGCCACGTTCGCCGAACTCGCCGCCCGCCGCCCCGACGCCGGCGGGGTCGCCACCTTCACCCGGGCCGCGTTCGGCGACAAGGCCGCCGCCGTCTGCGGCTGGTGGTTCTTCAGCGTCATCCCCGTCGGCGCCTCCTCCGCGGCCCTCGTCGGCGCCGAGTACATCGCCGACGCCGCCGGCCTCGGCCGCTCCGCGGTGATCGCCCTCGCCGCCGTCCTCCTCGCGACCGCGTTCGCCGCCAACCACATCGGCCTGCGCCTCTCCGGCGGCGCGCAGCTCGTCCTCATGGGACTCCTCGCCGCGCTCCTCGCCGCCGCCTGCGCCGCGGCCCTCCCGCACCTCGACCCCGCGAACCTGACCCCGTTCGCCCCCATGGGCATCCCCGGCGTCCTCTCGGCCGCCGCGGTCCTGTTCTACGCCTTCTCCGGCTGGGAGGCCGCCAGCCACCTCTCCGGCGAGTTCACCGACCCCGCCCGGCAGCTGCGGCGCGTCACGGCGCTCGCGCTGGCGGTCGTCGCCGCGATCTACCTCGCGCTCGCCACCGCGACGGCGGGCGTCCTCGGCCCCGCCGCCGGCGAGTCCGCCACGCCGCTCACCGGCCTGCTCGCCTACGCGTTCGGCCCGGCCGCGGCCCCGCTCACGGCCGTGTGCGCGGCGATGCTCAGCCTCGGGGCCATGAACACGTTCATCGCCGGGGCCTCCCGCCTCGGCGCGGCGCTCGCCCGCGACGGCGCGATGCCCGCGCCCCTCGCGAAGGGCCACGAGCCCGGCCGCACGCCGCACCGCAGCCTCCTGCTCCTCGGCGCGATCACCTGGACCGCGTTCGCCGGGACGACGGCCCTCGGTCTGGGCCTCGACCAGCAGATGCGCGCGACCTCCGCCGTCCTCGCCGCCGTCACCGTCCTCGCGTGCGCGGCGGCCGTGCGGCTCCTCTCCGGCCGGGCCCGCCACCGGGCCCTGTTCGCCACCGCCTGCACGGCCGCGATCGCGACCGCCCTGAACTGGTACCTGCTGCTGCCCTTGGCGATAGCGGGCCTGGCCCTCGGCTACCTGCGCCTGCGCCGCCGCCGTGCCCCGCTCCGCGTCGCGGCCCGGCCCGAACCGGTCGACGCCTAGCGCCGGAACGCCGGAAGCGCCTGCCCCGGAACCGGAACGGGCGCTTCAGGACGCGGTCAGACGGCGTTCCAGCCGCCGTCGCTGGCGAGCACGGCGCCGTTGGTGTTGCTGGAGTCGTCGCTGAGGAGCCAGGTGATCGCGGCCGCGAGCTGCTCGGGCTGCGCGGGCCGGCCGGCGTTGACGAAGTACGGCTGGAGGCGCTCGATGCCCAGCTGGGACTTCGGGGTCGCCTCGATGTTCGTGGCGACGCCGCCGGGCGCGACGGCGTTGCAGCGGATGCCGTCCTTGCCGTAGACGACCGCGACGTGCCGGGTGAGGCCGATGACGGCGTGCTTGGAGGCGGTGTAGGCGGCCCCGGCCGCCGAGCCGCGCAGGCCCGCCTCGGAGGAGACGTTCACGATGGCGCCGCCGCCGTTCGCGATCATGACCGGGAGCGCGGCGCGGATGAGGCGCAGCGGGGCGGTGGCGTTGACGCCGAGCACGCGGTCCCACGTGGCGTCGTCGACCTCGCCGGCGGGGAGGAAGCCGTCCATGATGCCCGCGACGTTCGCGAGCCCGTCGACGCGCCCGCCCGCGGCGGCCACGACCTGGTCGATGACCGGCCCGGCGGTGAGGTCGCCCGCGACCGGGCGGATCGCGATCTCGGCGGCGAGCTTGTCGAGGCTCTCCTGGTTGACGTCGGCGGCGACGACGGTCGCGCCCTCGGCGGCGAGGCGCAGCGCGGTGGCCCGCCCGATGCCGGAGCCGGCCCCGGTGACGATGACGGTCCTGCCGGCGAAGCGGTCTTGCGTTGCCATGGGTCCTCCTTGAATCCCGGCCGCCCCCGGCGGCCCGTGTCGCAGTATTCCCCCGGGCGGGGCCCGGAGGCGGTGGTTCACTCGATCCCATGGATTAAGTCAGTCACCTGACTTAAGGCTAGCGCGGCGGCAGGCTCGCGGGGCAATGACGGAACGCTATGAACTCGGTCATCGGCTTCCCGGCCGCGGGCCCGGAACGGACGGACTCACCAGCCGGGAAGGGCCCGGGAACGGCCGCTCCGACCGGTTCGAAGCTCCCGCTTCCCAGCCGCGGGCCGGAGCGTACGGACCCCCGGCCGCAGGCCCAGAGCGGGCGGACCCCGAAGCGCCGGGAACGGCCGCTCCGACCGGCTCGAAACCCCCGCTCCGGAAGAGTCCGTACCCAGACCGAGATCAGAAGCGCCCGCTCCGGAAGCGCTCAGACGGGTCCGAGCGCCCACACCGGAGCGGGCGCGCTCAGACCGGTCCGAAGCACCCGTGCGCAGACCGGCCGAAGCCGCTCACCGCGACGCGAGCAGGTGCCGCCGCGCCGTCATCAGCGCGAAGCCCAGCAGGTTCTGGCCCTGCCACGTGCGCGGGTCCGCCGCGAGCGGGTCGTCCGCCGCGAGGCCGATGCCCCACACCGAGTCGTCCGGGCTCGCCTCCACCAGCACCCGGTCCCCGGTCGACAGCAGGAAGTTCCGCAGCTCGCCGCGCTGGCTGAACTTCGCGATGCTGCCGCGCACCACGATCGGGAACCGGTGCCGCTCCCACACCGACAGGTCGAAGTCGGTGACGGTCCGCCCGATCGCCCGCGCCCGCGCGGGGTCGTCGTCGGCCAGGATCGCCGCCGCGGCCAGCTCGTCCTCGAACAGCATCGCCTTCGACCACATCATGTAGTGCTCGGCCGTGGCGAACCGCCGCCCGCCCACCCGGATCGGGGCCGGCCACCACTGGTCCAGGCAGCCCGGCGCGAGCCGCCCGCCGTGCGTCTTCACGTGGTCCCAGAAGAACAGGAACCCCTCGTCCCCGGTCGCCGCAGGCGCCGGGGCCGACCGCCGCACCACCGCGGACGGCACCGACTCCGCCTCCGGGCGGCGCTGGAACGGGCTCCACGGCGCAGGCCGCGCCGGCTCCTCCGCCTCTTCTGCGGGCGGCACCGGGTGCGGCGCGAACGGCAGGTCGATCTCAGGCGGCTCGTCGGGCGTGAACCCGTCGATGAGCGCGTCGAGCTGCCCGTCGTCGTACCGCTGCTGGAGCACCCGCAGCGACTCGCACGAGTCGAGGAGCCCCCGCGTGGCGCAGCTGAGCGCGTCGGCCACGTGCAGCGACTCGGTGAACGCCGCGATCGCGTTGGCGCGCATCGTCTCCGCGTCCGTCGCCACCGCCTCCGCCAGGTACTCGGCGGTGCGGAACGTGCAGTACCCGGCGAGCTGCGGGAACGGCTGCGGCGCGCCCGCGGCCATGAAGCCGGCCGTGACGATCCACCGCACGGTCCCCGCCACTAGGTTCGGATTCCCGGCCACGTTCGCGGCCTCCTCGGCGGCCTTCGCGAAGTGCCCGAGGTGGCCGTGGCCGTCCATCGGCTCGGCCGCGGCGGTCAGGAGGCCCTTGAGCTCGTCGGCGAGGCGGTCGATCCCGACGGCCGGCGGCTCCGGCTCCGCCGGGCCGAGGTCCAGCCCCTCGAGGTCGGTCATGTAGTACAGCGTCCACGCCCGGTCGGCCGGGCCCGGCGGGGGTTCCGCGCCGGGCGGCGGATCGGGGGTCGGCGGCGTCGCGCCGCCGGAGTCACTCGGGGGCATCGCTCCAGCTTGGCAGGGGAAGCGCCGCGAGGCAATCGTCCCCGCGGTCCGGGCCCGCGAGCTTCCCGCCCGGCCGCCGCGTCGGTACGATGAGGACAGGTCCCAAGGAGCACGAATGTCCTCAGCCGAACTCAAAGCGATCGCCATGCTGCTCAGAGCGCGCAACGCCATCGACGAGCGCATCACCGACGTCGTCGGGCGACCCGTCGTCCACGGCCACCTCTCCGACTGGATCGCCGCCCAGATCTTCGACATCGAGCTCGAGCCCGCCGCCAACCAGGCCATCGACGGCTTCTTCCGCAGCGGCCCCCTCGCCGGGCGCACCGTCAACATCAAGCACTACACCCGCAACCAGGGCATGCTCGACATGACCGACGCCGAGGACCTCGACACCTACCTCGTCATGACCGGCCCCCGCAGCGCCGGATCCAAAGGCGTGCACCGGCCCTGGGCCATCGAGCACGTCTACCTCTTCGACGCCCAGGGGCTCTACGACGTGCTGCGCGCCGAGATGCGCCGCATCGGCCAGGCCACCAGCGTCCCCGTCCGCTACTGGGAGCAGGCCGAGATCCACCCCGTCTCCCGCAACGCGAACTTCCCGCTCTCCGCCGAGCAGACCGCCGCCCTCGAGGAGTTCCGCGCCGGACCCGGCGTCTGAGATCGTCCGGTTCCGCCGCTTTCCTTCCGGTCCCCAAGGGCCCTATACTGAACCGGCGCAATACGGGGGAGAACGGAGTCCTTCCCCATGCGTCACGCCGGCCGGGCCCTCGCCTGCCTCGCTCTGCTGTCCTCCCTCGCCGTCGCCGCCCCGGCCGCCGCCCAGGACGACGGCGTCGCCCCGCTCCCCGACGACTTCCTGTGGGGCGTCTCCTCCTCCGGCTTCCAGTCCGAAGGGAACGGCCCAGACAGCAACTGGCTCAGGTACACCGAGGAGCAGGAGGACAAAGAGGACGTCGGCGCGTCCGTGGACTTCCGCCACCGCTACGCCGAGGACATCGCGCTCGCCGCGGACATGGGCGTCGAGGTCTACCGCTTCGGGATCGAATGGGCCCGCGTCGAACCCGCCCCGGGCGCGTGGGACCAGGCCGAGCTCGCCTACTACGACGACGTCGTGCGGCACGTCCTCGACGCCGGGATGACCCCGATGATCACCCTCAACCACTGGGTCCACCCCGGCTGGGTCGCCGACCAGGGCGGCTGGAGGAGCGAGGAGACCCTGCGCGACTTCACCGCCTACGCCGAGTCCATCGTGGAGCGGTATGCCGGCCTCGGCGTCATGTGGGTGACCTTCAACGAGCCGACCCTGTACGTCTACCACGAGATCGACAACGGGGCCGCGACCTGGCTCGACGCGCCCTGGCTGTTCGACCGGCTCGCCCGCGCCCACTCCGCCGCCTACGACTTCATCCACGAGGCCGACCCCGGCGCCATGGTCACCTCGAACCTCGCGTTCATCCCGCTCACGCCCTGGCTGTTCGACGCGGCGTTCATCGACCGGATCGCGCACGAGCTCGACTTCGTGGGCATCGACTACTACATGGGCGTCAGCCTCGACAACCTCACGGCCGCAAGGACGCTCACCGGCGGCCTCGCCGACGCGCAGCCCGACGGGATCTACTACGCGCTGCGCTACTACGCGAACAAGTTCCCCGACCTGCCGCTCTACATCGTCGAGAACGGCATGGCCACCCACGACGGCGCCGCCCGGCCGGACGGCCTCAGCCGCGCCGAGTTCATCGAGGACCACGTCTACTGGCTCCAGCGCGCCCGCGAGGACGGCATCGACGTCATCGGCTACAACTACTGGTCCATCACCGACAACTACGAATGGGGCTCCTACACGCCGCGGTTCGGCCTCTACACCGTGGACGTCCAGGGCGACCCGTCGCTCACCCGCGTCCCCACCTCCGGCGTGGACGCGTACGCCGCGGTCATCGCCGACGGCGGCGTGCCGGCCGGCTACGACCCGGTCGTCCCCGAGTCCGTCTGCTCCCTCATCGACCCGCCCCTCAGCTGCCTCGTGCCCGCTTCTTGACCGGCCGTCCCGTTTCCACGCTGACCAGGCACCGAACCCTTTGGCGCGGATCGCAGTCCCAGGGGTAGTCGTGGTCGTCGGCGGCTTTTGCCGTTAGGATTCGGGGCACTGAAGGGTGATGTCAACCCGCAGTCGTGATGATGGCAATCTGACGGAGGAAGCGTGCTGGATATCAGCCCGATCACCTGGGCCGTGACGATCGGACTCATAGTCGTACTGCTGGCGGTGGACCTGCTGCTGGCAGCCCTGCGGCCACACCACGTCGGATTCAAGGAGGCCACGGCCTGGTCGGTGTTCTACATCGCCGTCGCCATCCTGTTCGGCGTCTGGTTCGGCATGCAGTACGGGAACGCCGCCGGCACCGAGTACTTCGCCGGCTACATCATCGAGAAGAGCCTCTCGGTCGACAACCTCTTCGTGTTCGTCATCATCATGTCGACGTTCGCGGTCCCCGACCACCACCAGCACAAGGTCCTCACCTTCGGCATCGTGCTCGCGCTCATCATGCGCGCGATCTTCATCGCGCTCGGCTCGGCGCTCATCAACTCGTTCTCGTTCATGTTCCTCGTCTTCGGCCTGCTGCTCGTCTACACCGCGATCCAGCTGTTCCGCCACCGCGACGAGGACCCCGACGTCGAATCGAACCTCATGGTCCGCGGCGCCCGCCGCTTCCTGCCGGTCAGCGGCGACTACATCGGCGGCAAGCTGTTCGCGAAGGAGGCCGGCCGCCGCGTCGTCACCCCGCTGTTCATCGTCCTCATCGCGATCGGCTCGGTCGACCTGCTGTTCGCGCTCGACTCCATCCCCGCGGTCTTCGGCGTCACCCAGGAGGCGTACATCGTCTTCACCGCCAACGCCTTCGCGCTCCTCGGCCTGCGCGCCCTGTTCTTCCTCGTGAAGGGCCTGCTCGACCGCCTCGTCTACCTCTCCCTGGGCCTGTCGCTCATCCTGCTGTTCATCGGCTTCAAGCTCCTCCTGCACTGGGCGCACGTGGACGTCAACACGGCCGTCCCCGAGATCCCGACCCCGCTCAGCCTCGGCGTCGTCATCGGCATCCTGGTCGTCGTCACCATCGCGAGCCTGATCAAGACCCGCGCCAACCCCGAGGAGCGGGCGCACGCCGGCTCGCTCTCGGCCACCAAGAAGAAGGAACCGCAGGACTAGCCGCGAACGGGCCCCGGGATCGCCTCCCGGGGCCCGCTTCCGTCTCAGCGCCGCCGCGCGAGGAGCAGCAGCACCGCCAGCAGCGGGATCGGCAGCAGGAACGCCGGCCGCAGCCCGATCTGCCCGTCCAGCCACGCCAGCGCCGCCGGCGCCGACAGGATCGCCGCCCCCGACGCCAGCGACGCGATCGACGCCGAGTGCCGCGACGTCAGCCCCGGAATCCCGACCATGCGGCCCAGCATGATCGGATACAGCGGCGCGATCCCGAGGCTCGCCAGCGCGATCCCCGCCGTCACCGTCACCGGGTCCTGCCCGAGGTACACGATCGCCGTGCCGGCCATCGTCACCCCGGCGGCCGCGCCGACGGCCCACGACCGGTCCACGAACCGCGGCCCGACGAACCGCCCCGCGGCCATGCCGATCCCGAAGCTCGCGCCGAGCGCCGACGCCGTGCCGAGCGCCACGCCCGTGTCGACCAGCCGCGCCACGCCCCACACCACGAAGCAGAACTCGCACGCGACGCTGAGGACGATCCGCGTCCATCCCAGCGCCGCCGGCCCGACCGGAATCCGGCCCTGCTCGACCGCCTCCTCCGCCGGGCCGCGGACCGTCCGGTGCGCCGTCCCGGCCAGCAGCGCCGGGACGGCCGCCAGGATCGCCCAGCGACCCGCGGTCCCGGCGGTCTCCAAGGCCCCGAACGCGAGCGGCGCGAGCACCCCGGACGCGCTCGCCGTGCCGACCGCGATCGTGATCCGCTTGGCGGCGCCCGGCCCGCGCAGCAGCGACGGGGTCGCCAACGCGATCGCGGCGCAGCCGATGCCGACCAGGACCGAACCGGGGCCGGCGATCGCGAGGTCCGGCGTCACGGCCATGGCGACCGCGCCGAGCGCGGTGACCGCGCACGCGGCCCGCAGGACCGCGCCCGCGCCGGCGCGCAGCACGGCCGGGCCGGTGGCGGCGGCCAGGACGAGGCCGGCGCCGAACATCATGGTGAGCCAGACGAGTTCGCCGCGGGGCCGGTCGAGCTCGGCGGCGATCCCGGCGAGGTAGGGCCCGAAGGAGGAGACGAGGAAGCCGAGCCCGGCCTGCGCGAAGACGACGACGCGTCCGACGGCGCGGTCGGGGGCCTGGACCGCCGCGTCAGTCGCCATCGACCGCTGCCGCGTACGCGCCGCGTTCGATGAGGTCCGCGAGGTCGTCCAGGCTGCCGATGGACAGGTCGCCGGGGAGGCCGCGCAGGGCGGCGGTGCGCGCGCCCGAGGCCCGGCCGGCGGCCAGGCCCGTCTCGGAGTCCTCGACCACGAGGCATTCTGCGGGGTCGGCGCCGAGTGCCTCGGCGGCCATGAGGTAGCCCTCGGGGTCGGGCTTGCCGCGCGCCACGTCGTCCACGGTGACCAGGAGGGGCGGTTCGATCCCGGCAGCGTTCAGGCGGGCCTTGGCGAGGCGCTGGTTCGCGCTGGTGACGACCGCCCACGGGATGCTGGAGCGCTCCAGGGCCGCGAGGAGCCGGTGGGCACCGCGGTTCGCCGCGACGCCGTCGAGGTCGGTGCACTCGCGCTCGGCCATCCACGCGACCGCGGCGAGCGCGGCCTCGGGGTCGAGGTCGGGCCTGAACCTGGCGACGCTGGCGGCAGCGGTGCGGCCGTGGATCTCGGGGAGGACCGCGGCGGGGTCCACTCCGTACTCGGCGGCCCAGGCCGTCCAGGCGCGTTCGACGGCGCCGTCGGAGTCGACGAGGGTGCCGTCCATGTCGAACAGGACGGCCGCGGGGTTGTAGCTTCTCATGGAGCCCTCCGGGGATCAATAAACTCGCATGACGAGCATAATTTGCGGAGGTGCCATGGCGCAAGAGAGCGGCGACACCGGTCCCATCCGGGTGGGCCGGGCCGAGGCCGCGCGCTGGAGCGGCGCGCTCGACCTGCTGCGCCTGGTGCGGGCCCGGCCGGGCGTCACCCGCGCCGAGGCCGCCCGGGTCCTGGGCGTCGGCAGCGGCACCGCCACCGAGATCTGCTCGCGCCTGCGCGCGCTCGACCTCATCGCCGAGCATCCGGCGCCGCCGTCCGGGCGCGGGCGCCCCACCACCACGCTCCACGCGCATCCGGACGGCCCGCTCGTGGCGGTGGTCGACATCCGCCAGGCCGAGTGGCGCGTGGCCGTCGCCGATCTCGAAGGGGCCCTGAGCGAGTCGGCCACCGGCCGGCACGGCTCCAAGCGGCCCGAGCAGGTCCTCGCCGCGGTCGGCCGGGCCCTGGCGGCCGTGAGCGCGCGCCACGGCTCCCGCATCCGCGCGGTCGCGGTCTCCGCGGCGGCCACGGTGCGCAACGGCCGGTTCGTGCAGTCGAGCGTCCTCGGCTGGCGGGACGTGGAGGTCGCCCCGCTGCTTCCCGGTGTGCCCCAAGTGCTCGGCAACGACGCGACGCTCGCCGGCCTGGCCGAGGCCCGCCTCGCGCACCCCGGCAAGAGTGTCCTGTACCTGACGATCGAGGTCGGCATCGGCGGTGTCTTCGTCGACGGCGACCGCGCGGTCACCGGCGCGACCGGCGCGGGCGGCGAGTTCGGGCACACGCCCTTCGGCGAGCCCGGCCTGCCGTGCCCGTGCGGCGCGACCGGCTGCTGGGACGTCGCGGTCGACGGCCGCGCCGTGGCGCGCCACCGCGGCGAGCCGGAGCCCGACGACCCGCGCGCCTACCTCATCGACGCCCTTGTCGATCCCGGTTCCCGTGCGGCCGTTGCGGAGTGCGCGACCTCGCTGGGCCGCGGCGCGGCCGGGCTCGCGAACGTCCTCGACCCCGAGGTGATCGCCTTCGGCGGCCTCGCCCCCGAGGTGCGCCGCGCGGCGCCGGACGCCTTCGCGGCCGCGTTCGAGGCCGGGCTCATGGGCTTCCGCCGCGACGACCCGCCCGCGCTCATCGCTTCAGGTCTCGGGCCCGACGCGTTCCTGCTCGGCGCCGCTGAAGCCGCCTTCGACGAGGTCCTCACCGAGCACGGCCTCACGACCTGGATCGAGGCCCGCGGGGCCTGACGGGGGTCAGACCCGCGCCGGGACGGCCTTGCGCGAGCGGTCGTAGACCGACACCCACTTGGCGAGCCAGCCGACGCCGAACCAGCTGATGAGGCCGAGCGCGACGGCGGCGGCGCCCAGCGGGAACGCGAGCGAGACGAGGCTGATGAGGCCGGGCCCGGCCACGTTCCCGAGGTCGGCGCACAGGCGCCAGCCGCCGAGGAACTGGCGCCGGCCCTCCGGCGGGGCGACGTCGGAGCCGAGGGTGAGCACGATCCCCGAGGAGATCCCGTTGCCCAGGCCCATGAAGCAGGCGACGAGGCCGATGAGGACCGCCGTCTCGGTGAGCGGCAGCAGCACGAACCCGGCGCCGAGCACCGTCATCGCCGGGAGGGCGACCCACATGCGGCCGAAGCGGTCCATGATCGCGCCGCCGGGGTAGAACAGCAGCATGTCGACGCCGGCGGAGAGGCCGACGATGATGCTCGTGGTGGTCGCGTCGAGGCCCTGCGAGGCGGCCCAGAGCGGGATGATCGCCTGGCGGGAGGCGCGGGCGACCATGATGAGGAAGACGCCGGTGCCGAGGGTCGCGAGGACCTTCCGGTGGTCGCGCAGGACCCGCCAGAGGCTCAGGCGCGCTTCGGGTTCGGCCTCGGCGAGGCGGCGCCGCGCGCCGTCCCCGGGGAGTTCGGGCAGCGCGAGGCTGAGGAGGCCGCCCGCGAGGCTCGTGCCGGCGGCGAACGCGAAGCACGCGCCGATCGAGAACTGCTCGATGAGGGCCGCGCCCGCGAACGGGCCGATGAAGGAGCCGATGCGGAACGTCCCGCCGAGGGTCGAGAGCGCCCGGGCGCGGAAGCCGATCGCGACCGCTTCGGAGAGGTAGGCGTGCCGGGCGAGGCCGAACACGGCCGATGAGAGGCCGATGGCGAACACGCACGCGGACAGGACCGCGAGCGAGGTCGTCTGCGAGGCGGTGAGGAGCGCGGCGGCTTCCACGACGCAGGCCGCGAGCAGGACCCGCTTCTCGCCGAACCGCTGCGCGAGCGACCCGGCCGGGAGGTCGCCGGCGAGCTGGCCGAAGCCGATGAGGCCGACGATGATCGCCGCCTGCGTGACGGTCGCGCCGAGGTCGAGGGCGTAGAGGGCGATGAGCGGCACGACGGCGCCCATGCCGATGGAGATCAGGACGGTCGGGCCGTAAATCGGCACCCAGAGCCGTCGCATGCTGATCGACTGGGCGGGCTCGGACACGTTCGCGAACGTATCAACGGGTGGTGTGCACCGCTCATATCGCGTGAGCCGGATGTGACGGATTCGAACCGGTCGGCCGGTAAGGGGGTTGGAGGCGGTGGCGGGCACGCCACATTGGGAGGCGCCGTGCGTCGCCCCCGGATCAACGATGGCGCGGGGGTGTGACAGTGCGCGGCGGGTCGGCGGGGTGCCTGCCGAGGTCGTGAGCTTGAGTCGCGAACTTGGGTGCGGGCACGCGGCATTGGGAGGCGCCGTGCGTCGCCCCCGGATCAACGATGGCGCGGGGGTGTGACAGCGCGCGGCGGGTCGGCGGGGTGCCTGCCGAGGTCGTGAGCTTGAGTCGCGAACTTGGGTGCGGGCACGCGGCATTGGGAGGCGCCGTGCGTCGCCCCCGGATCAACGATGGCGCGGGGGTGTGACAGCGCGCGGCGGGTCGGCGGGGTGCCTGCCGAGGTCGTGAGCTTGAGTCGCGAACTTGGGTGCGGGCACGCGGCATTGGGAGGCGCCGTGCGTCGCCCCCGGATCAACGATGGCGCGGGGGTGTGACAGCGCGCGGCGGGTCGGCGGGGTGCCTGCCGAGGTCGTGAGCTTGAGTCGCGAACCTGATTCCGGGCACGCGGCATTGGGAGGCGTCGTCTGTCGCCCCCGGATCAACGATGGCGCGGGGGTGTGACAGTGCAATGGGGCTGACGTGTCGAACAGGCGGCGGCCCCGGGTGGGGCACCCGGGGCCGCCGGTTGTTGCGGGGACCAAGGAGGCCGGCTCGGGCCGCCGCCCGATCTTGTCGGATCAGTCAGGCGGTCGGCGCGGCCGCGGCCCAGGTGAATCAGTCAGGTGTGCAGGTCACTGCCGGGAGGGTGCTCGGGCCGTTCGCCACGAAGCCCCAGGCGGCCGATCTCGTCTGGCCTGCGGCCACCGTGCCGTTCCAGCCGACGTCGGCCGCCGTCACCGCCGAGCCCGAGGCGGTCACCGTCGCGTTCCACGAGCTCGCGATCGACTGGCCCGAGGCCCAGGTCCAGGTGAGCCGCCAGCCGCTGATCGCGGCGGCGCCGGCCGTGATGTGGACGTTGCCCTGCCAGCCGCCGTTCCAGGTGCTCACCACCTCGATCCGGGCGGTGCAGCCCGAGCCGGCGGGCGGCGGGGACGTGGTCTCGGTCGGCGGCGAGGTCGTCTCGGGCGGCGTCGTGCCGCCCGGGTCGCCGGTGCCGAGCGTCGGCGTCGTCCAGGTGCGCCACTGCGAGAGGTTCGCGGACTTGCTGGGGTGCATGGTGATCACGCCCGGCGGGTTGCCGCTCCCCTTGAGGAACGCGTTGATGCTCTGCTGGAGCGGGGTGCGCCAGTCGCTGCGGACCGCGCAGTGCGTGCCGTCCGCGACGTTCGAGTGGTACGAGACGTTGGCCCCGGCCCCGAGCGCCTTGTAGACCTCCGCGCCGCCGAGGGCCGCCACCGCACCCGAGCGGGCGCCCAGCCACTCCACGTGCGGGTTGTCCATGATGAACAGGCCGCGCGGGGCGATCATGCCGACCAGCTCGTGCGTGTCGACCGGGAGCGCGGCAGGGTTGCCCGTGTAGGCGCCGAACGCGTCGCCGAGCCACGGCTGCTCCCCGTAGGCGCTGCTCAGCGGCTGCGCCCCGCTCTCCTGCGCGATGGATCGCATCGCGCCGACGCCGCCCGAACCGGACTCGATCGGCATCGTCAGCTCGATGCGCTGGTCGAAGGCCCCGGCCACGAACGCGCCCTTGCCGTACCGCGAGCACCCGGTGACGCCGGTCGAGTCGTTCAGGATGCTCCCGCCGGACTGCTCGATGACGTCGATGATCCGGCTGACGCCCCACGCCTGCGCCATGAGCACGCCCGTGCTGCTGCCCGCGCCGTACAGCGTGTAGAACGCGCCCTGCTTATCGTTCCGGCCCGTCCCCTCGGCCCCGACCGCGCCGGGGTCGAAGTCGATCACGGCGGCGCCCGAGGACAGGATCGTGCTCGTGTCGGCGCCGAAGCCGCCGTAGACGATGACGGCCGGGAAGGGCCCGGTGCCACTCGGCAGCCGCACCGAGGCCGAGAAGCTCGTGCTGCGGCCGTTGTCGCTGACGTTCACCGTGATCCGCGAGGAGGTCACCGTGCCCGAGACGCTGTCGGGCCGCGGCTTGTCGCCGTAGACCGTGTGCTCGGCGAGCTCCTTGATCTCGGACCGGCGGCACTCCCACTGGTCGCGGCTGGTGACCCTGGTCCCGTCGATCCTGGTGAACGGGTCGGGCAGCAGCGAGTTCGAGGCCCACGAGCCCGGGATCCGGACGTCGCAGTTCGCGCCGTCCCATTCGGACGCGGCCTGCACCTGCGCCTCCGCGCTGAACCGGGTCGAGAGCGCGAGCGCCGAGGCGAGGGCGGCCGCCGCGAGCGCGACGAGCGCGAACCGCAGCCTGCGGCGGTGCCGGGAGCGCCCCGGAGCGGGCCCGGCGGGCGGAGCGGCGCCGGGCGCGATCGATGATGCCATTGGCAGATTCCTTGTCTGGCCAGGGCAGTCCATCATCGACGGTGCGGGGCGGCCGGGGGCCGGCGTCAACGGTGAAACCACTCAGTTCGAAAACTTTCGTGAGGGTGCTGCCAGGATACATAGACCGATATCGATACGCAATGCCGTGTCGGCCCGCCGCGGGGTACGATCGTCACCCCGTGCGGGGACACCCGCGCGGTGACGGCAGGCTCACCAGCGCGAGGAGCATCGATGGCGTTCCCCGAAACCGACCACCCCATCGGCACCGGCGCCACCGGCGTCAGGATCGAGACCGACGCGATGGGGGAGATCGAAGTCCCCGCCGAGCACTACTGGGGCGCCCAGACCCAGCGCTCCCTCCAGCACTTCGCGATCGGCGACGACCGCATGCACACCGCCCTCTACCGCGCCTACGCGATCGTCAAGAAGGCCGCCGCGCTCGTCAACGCCGAGGGCGGGCGCCTCGACCCCGAGCTCGCCGGGGCGATCGTCCGCGCCTGCGACGAGGCCGCCGCGGGCCTGCTCGACGACGAGTTCCCGCTCTACGTCTGGCAGTCCGGCTCCGGCACCCAGTCGAACATGAACGTCAACGAGGTCATCGCCAACCGCGCCAGCCAGCTCCTCGGCGGCGGCCTCGGCCGCGAGCGCCTCGTCCACCCCAACGACCACGTCAACCTCGCGCAGTCCACGAACGACACCTTCCCGACCGCGATGCACGTCGCGACCCTCCTCGAAGTCCGCGACAACACCCTCCCGCAGCTCCTCGCCCTCGCCGCCGCGATCGGCGACCGCGCCCGCCGCTGGCACGACGTGGTCAAGATCGGCCGCACCCACCTCCAGGACGCCACCCCGCTCACCGTCGGCCAGGAGTGGTCCGGCTGGGAGGCCCAGCTCCGCGCGGCCGCCTCCCGCCTGGAGCAGTCCCTCGACGCCGTCTGCGAACTCGCCGCCGGCGGCACCGCCGTCGGCACCGGCATCAACGCCCCCGAGGGCTTCGGCGAGGCGATCGCCGCGAAGCTCGCCGAGCTCACCGGCCTGCCGCTCGTCACCGCCCCCAACAAGTTCGCGGCCCTCGGCTCCCTCGACGGCATGGTCGCCGTCAGCGCGGGCCTGCGCGGCGCCGCCATCGCGCTCATGAAGACCGCCAACGACATGCGCTGGCTCGCCTCCGGCCCCCGCGCCGGCCTGCACGAACTGCGGCTGCCCGAGAACGAGCCGGGCTCCTCGATCATGCCCGGCAAGGTGAACCCCACACAACAGGAGGCCGCCGTCATGGTCGCCCTCCAGGTCATCGGCGAGGACTCGATCGTCGCCGCCGCCGGCGCCCAAGGCAACTTCGAGCTGAACACCATGCGGCCCATCGTCATCGACAACGTGCTCCACTCCGCGCGCATCCTCGGCGACGCCTGCGGCCAGCTCCGCGTCCACAGCGTCGAGGGCATCGAGCTCGACCGCGAGGCCGTCGCCGCCTACGTCGACCGCTCCCTCATGCTCGTCACCGCGCTCAGCCCCCACATCGGCTACGACCGGGCCGCCGAGATCGCCCACAAGGCCGATCACGAGGGCCTCACCCTCCGCGAGGCCGCGCTCCGCCTCGGCGTCGAGGCCGCCGAGTTCGACCGGATCGTGGACCCCTCGACCATGGTCGGCGACCCGAAACGCGACCTCGGCCTTTGAACCGGCCCTCGGCGACCGGAGCGGCGCTAGGGTGGTCGGCATGATCGCGCTCGACCTCACCGGCAGGACCGCTCTCGTCACCGGCTCGACCCAGGGCATCGGGGAGGCGATCGCCAAGGCCCTCGCGCTCGCCGGCGCCCGCGTCGGCGTCAACGGCCGCAGCCCCGCCAAGACCGACGAGGCCGTGGCGCGCCTCGCCGCGGACGGTGGCGACTACTTCGCGGCCCCCGGCGACCTCGCCACCGAGGACGGCGCCGCCGCCGTCGCCCGGATCGCCCCCGACGTCGACGTCCTCGTGAACAACCTCGGCGTCTTCGGCGCGCAGTCCGCCCTCGAGATCACCGACGACGACTGGCGCCGCTACTGGGAGGTCAACGTCCTCTCCGCGGTCCGCCTCATCCGCACCTACCTGCCCGGCATGACCGAGCGCGGCTGGGGCCGCGTCCTCAGCATCGCCAGCGACTCCGCGATCGTCATCCCCGAGGAGATGATCCACTACGGCACCAGCAAGACCGCGCTCCTCGCCGTCTCGCGCGGCTTCGCCAAGGCCGCGGCCGGCACCGGCGTCACCGTCAACGCCGTGATCGCCGGGCCCACCCACACCGGCGGCGTCGAGGACTTCGTCTACCAGCTCGTCGACCGCGACCTGCCCTGGGACGAGGCCCAGCGCGAGTTCATGCGCCGCCACCGGCCCCAGTCGCTCCTGCGCCGCCTCATCGAGCCCGAGGAGATCGCGAACCTCGTCGCCTACCTCAGCTCCCCGCTCGCCTCCGCCACCACCGGCGCGGCCGTGCGCGTCGACGGCGGCTACGTCGACTCGATCATTCCCTAAGCGCCGCACCACGCCTCGGACTCCCGCGTCCACAGCAGCAGCACCACCGCCAGCGAGACCGCGATCCCCGCGGTCGCGCCGAACCAGGACGCGGCCTCGGCCGCGACCGTCCACCCGCCCGCGTCCGGCCCCGCGAAACCCGGACCACGACACCCGTCCCGGCGCACTGCGCTCCTCGACGCCCACGCCGGCCCCCGGCCCGGCGACGAGCCGACCGGTCCCCGCCGGCCCCGGCCCTCCGGTCGGCGATTCGTCCATGCCGCTCATCGAAACGGCCATGGACGACGATGTCGACTGCCCCTACGGTCATGGCATGCCTGTAGCAGAGTCCATCCCGAACCGACCGCCCGACCGCCTGGCGATGACCCTCTGGGACTTCTCCTGGTACGTGCGCACCGGCCCCGGCGAGCCCTTCGAGGACCTCGACGCGGCCGTCGCGAAAGCCGCCGACCTCGGGTACAACGCCGTGCGCATCTGCGCGATGCCGTTCCTGCTCTTCAGGTCCGGCCTCGACACGAGCGCCCTCCGCCTCGAACCCCTCGGCGGCCCGCACGCCGAGTACGGCTCCCGCGTCCGCTGGTACGACGTGCGCGAACCCGCCGTCATCGACGCGCGGGCACACCTGCTCGCGCTGGCCCGCGCCGCCGACCGGCACGGCGTCGCGATCATCGCCTCCTCCTGGGAGTACCAGCAGAGCCCCGCCTTCGCCGCCGACCCCGCCTGGTACGAGGCCCTGCACGCCGTCGACCCCGAGGACCGCCTCACCGTCCTCGGCGAGGCCCAGGCCGACCTCGTCGACTTCCTCGCCGAGCACGGCCTCGCCCACGTCATCGCCTGCGTCGAACCCCACAACGAGGTCCAGATCGGCCACCTCACCGCCGGACTTCCCGGCGCCGAGGACGCAGTGGTCGAACTCCAGGGCCGCCTCGAGGCCGGCATCGCGGCCTTCCAGGCCCGTCACCCCCAGGTCAGGTGCGCCCCCAACTACGGCGGCGTGCCCGTCGGTTCCCTGCGCGGCCTGCCCCGCAACGCGACCGCGCTCGCGTTCCACCCCTACGTGTACGGCGTCCTCGACGACCTCATCGAGGAGTTCGGCCTGCGCCGCCCGCCGGCCCGCTTCCCGCAGGAGCGCGCCGACGCCGCGATCCTGCGCCCGGACGCGCCCCGGATCGCCGACTGGACCCTGCCGCCCGAGCACGCCTGGAAGCTCAAGGCCTCGATCATGCAGCCGTCCGAGATCTACGTCCACGACTGGTGCGACCCCGAGGGCTTCGACCGGTGGCTCTACAACGGCTACGGGGCCCACCGGATCGCGATGGCGAACCGGCTCCGCGACTGGATCGACGCCGCGGCCGACCACGCGAAGCGCCTCGGCGTCCCGTTCTACTTCGGCGAAGGCTGGGTCGGCTACACGCCGCGCGACGGCCGCTTCGAGGAGGGCCCGGTCGGCGCCGCGATCTGCCGCGACGCGATCGCCCACTCCGTCCGCGTCGGCGCCTGGGGCACCATCGTGTGCTCCAACGCGGCCCCGCAGCACCCGATGTGGGCCGACGAGGCGCTCCAGCGCGAGTGCAACGCGGCCTTCCTCAAAGGCGCGGCCTGAGACGCCGGGCTGCCGCGCACCGCGCCCCCTGGACCGGACCGGTCCAGGGGGCGTCGCGCACGAAAAAGGCCCGCGCGCGGCGGGCCGTTGGAGCGGGTGACGGGAATCGAACCCGCGCAATCAGTTTGGAAGACTGAGACTCTACCATTGAGCTACACCCGCGCGTCCGCCTGAGCGGAACGCAGGCAAGTGTAGCCTATCGGGCCCGTCCGCGCACAAGGAGCCTTCGGCCGCGCCGCGTCCCGAGCCCCGGTCACGCCGGCCGCAGGACGCTCTCCAGCCCGCCCCTGAGATGGCCCAGGAAGACCTCGTCCTCGTACGCGCTCGCGTCGTGCCCGAGCGCCGTGTAGAAGCAGCGGCCGGCCTCGAGCCGGCGGTGCCACGCGAGCGGGTGCGGCGCGCCCATCGCGAGCTCGCCCGCGTCGTACGTCGACTCGTCGGCCTCCAGCAGCACCTCGACGTGCCGCGGGCGCTCGTCGAAGCTGTACCACTCGTCGGTCCACGCCCAGCGCTTCGGCAGGTGCGCGGTCGCGGGGTGGTCGGCCGTCTTGACGTCGATCTCGCCGGGCGTGCACCCGGGCGGGTGGCCGACGAAGCGCGCGCCCACCAGCTCCCTGAAGAACGGCCAGGACCGCTCGGCGGTCGAGGCCGCATGGACGCCGGCCCAGCCGCCGCCCCCGGTCACGTAGTCGGCGAGCGCGGCCCGCTCCAGCTCCCCGAGGACGTCCCCGGAGGGCGAGAGCCACACCACGGCCGCGAAGCGGGCGAGCTCGACCGGGTCGTGGACGGCCGCGTCCTCGGTGTGCTCGACCTCCCCGCCCAGCTCGGCGGCGATCCGCCGCACGGCCTCGACCCCGGCCGGGATCGAGTCGTGCCGGAAGCCGGTCGTCTTGGTGAAGACCAGGTACGTCGGGGAAGTCACGGCGGTCACTCCGATAGGGGGAGGGGCGCCGCGGGGCGGCGCCGGAGGGAGGGGCGGCGGGCGGGTGCCATGGGAGCTCCTAGGGAGAACGATTGCAGGGCGTAGTCTAGGCGATCTCGGCCATCGGTGCTCGGACCGGCCGCGTCGCAGCTCAACAGTGACGCGCGGCGATATCGACCACACCCGGCGGGGCCGCGACCCCCCGACGACCTAGACTCGATCGGAGCGGGGGTTCGTGCTGCGCTGCCGGCGGCCCACGGTTCGGATCAGGCATCCGGCCGACGCGAAAGCAATTGAGCGAAATCTGATCTAGGAGTACGTCTGTGAAGAGCACTGTCGAGACCCTGAGCCCGACCAGGGTGCGGCTGTCGGTCGAGGTGCCGTTCGAGGAGCTGGCGCCGTACATCAACGAGGCGTACAAGACCGTCGGGCAGCAGATCCGCGTCCCCGGCTTCCGCCCCGGCAAGGCCCCCCGCCAGGTGATCGACCAGCGCATCGGCCGCGACTCGGTCTACGCCCAGGCGCTGGACCCGGCCGTGCAGGCGAACCTGAACAAGGCCGTCACCGAGAACGAGGTGAACGCGCTGGGCCGCCCCGAGCTGACCGAGGTCAAGCCGATCGAGGACGGCAAGCCGTTCGAGTTCGTCGTCGAGACCGACGTGACCCCGAAGTTCGAGCTCCCCGACTTCGCCTCCCTCAAGGTGACCGTCGAGGCCGGCGACGTCTCCGAGGAGGACGTGGACGCGGACATCGAGTCCCAGCGCCTGCGCTTCTCGTCCCTGAAGGCCGTCGAGCGCCCCGCCGCCGAGGGCGACTTCGTGCAGATCGACCTGCGCGCCACCCAGAACGGTGAAGAGGTCGAGGGCGGCTCCGTCACCGGCATGAGCCACGAGGTCGGCTCGGGCAACCTGCTCGACGGCCTCGACGAGGCCCTCGTCGGCATGTCCGCGGGCGACGAGAAGACCATCGAGTCGACCCTCGCCGGCGAGCAGGAGGGCGAGACCGCCCAGGTCGAGGTCAAGGTCACCCAGGTCAAGGAGCGCGAGCTCCCCGACCTCGACGACGACTTCGCCGAGATGGCCAGCCCCTACGACACGCTCGAGGAGCTGCGCAACGCCACCCGCGAGCGCCTGGAGAACCAGGGCAAGACCGCGAAGGCGAACGAGGCCCGCACCAAGACCCTCGAGGCCCTCATCGAGGCCGTCGAGCTCCCGCTGCCGGAGAAGACCGTCGCCGACGAGGTCGCGCACACCCGCGGCCACCTCGAGGAGCAGGTCCAGCAGATCGCGGGCGGCTTCGACGAGTACCTCACGATGGTCGGCAAGACCGCCGAGGAGTTCGACGCCGAGCTGCGCGACGACGTCGAGTCGAACCTGCGCCAGTCGATCATCCTGGGCCAGATCGCCCGCGACCGCGAGCTCGAGGTCTCCGGCGAGCTCATGACCGCCGAGGTCGTGCGCCAGGCCCAGCAGCGCGGCGTCCCGCAGGACCAGTTCCAGCGCTTCGTCGACGAGCTGCGCACCAACGGCGGCCTCCAGCAGATCGCCGCGTCGCTGCGCCAGCAGCTCGCGCTCGAGGAGGTCGTCAAGGAGGCGTCGGTCGTCGACGCCAACGGCCAGGAGCTGACCGAGGAGGACCTCTTCCCGGGCCGCCAGAAGGCCGGCGAGACGACCGTCGACGCTGACGAGTCCGGCGACTCGGACGAGTCCGACGAGCGCGACGCCGAGGACCGCAACTAAGCCGTCCCGCACCCGGTGCTCTTGGGGCCCAACGCGACAGCGTTGGGTCCCTTGTCCATTTCAGATGTCCGGGCGGGCTTGGTAGGGGTCCGACCGCAGCCGCTCACCGCTCTTGGGTGGAGACGGCCGTCGCCTTCGCCGTGCGGCCGGACCTGCCCCTGACGGGGCCTGTCAGCCGCGTGTCAGGGCCGTGTCAGCGCCGCCCCCGAACATTCCTGTCATGAACGAAACGCACCGCGCCTCCACCGCGCAGCAGCCCACCGGCTTCGTCGCGAAGCTCCTCGCCGACAAGCACTCCGTCCCCCTGTCCATCGCCCTCCACCTCGTCCCCGGCGCCCTCATCGTCGCCGCCTACGCCTGGATCGGCGCCCCGATCACCCGCGCGCTCGGCCTCCCGATCTTCGGGGCCTGGGCCATCGGCCTCATGGTCGTGCTCCTGCCGCTCTGGTTCGGCCTGTTCTGGCTGGGCAAGCAGCAGACCGGCAGGTACACGATGCGCGGCGGCGTGGTCCGCTACCGCGACAAGCCGTTCACGCGCGGCAAGATCACCGCGATCGGCATCGGCCTCCTGGTCTACATGACGGTCGTGTCGCTCTCGCTCGCGCCGCTCGACGCCTGGACGTACGACACCCTCTTCACCTGGGTCACCTTCGAGGGCTCCGGCAGCTCCGGCACCAGCTACCTCGACGCGTACTCGACCTCCACCGTCATCACCACCCTGCTGATCTTCGGGGCCTTCACCGGCTTCCTCCTGCCGCTGATCGAGGAGTACTACTTCCGCGGCTTCCTCCTGCCGCGCCTCCCGCAGCTGGGCCGCTGGGCGCCGCTGTTCAACACGGTCCTGTTCTCGATCTACCACTTCTGGGCGATCTGGACGGTCCCCTCGAAGATCATCTTCCTCCTCCCGGGCGTCTTCTTCGTCTGGTGGAAGCACGACATCCGCGCCTCGATCTGGATGCACCCGGGTTCGGCGCTCCTCATGACCGTCGTCGGCACGACCCTGTACGCCACCGGCGCGATGTAAGCACCGCAAGCGAAGCGGCGCCCTCCAGAGTGGAGGGCGCCGCTTCGCGTCGTGCGGGTCTCAGCGGTCGAGCCAGCGGCGCAGCGCCTCGAGCGAGTTCTCCGGGTTCGTGTTGAAGCTCAAGCGGATGCCGGGCCGCGCGTCGACCAGGACGTTGACGATCCGCTCGAACAGGACGGTGTTGTCGGGGAGCAGCCGGATGCCGCCGCCCACGAGCGCGAGCCCGGCGGGCCGCGCGGCGAGGCGCTTGCGGAGCTCGGCCTCGGCCTCGTCGGGGTCCGTGCCGATCCCGGCGAACTCGACGTCGACGCCGGCCTCGCGCATCGCCGCGATGCCCCGCTCGATCTGTCCGGCGAGGTCTTCGGCCGTCAGGCCCGGCGGCAGCTC
This sequence comes from Glycomyces terrestris, assembly GCF_003933745.1. GTDB lineage: Bacteria > Actinomycetota > Actinomycetes > Mycobacteriales > Micromonosporaceae > Glycomyces > Glycomyces terrestris. Next base: position 623,594 of record NZ_RSEB01000002.1, read on the forward strand.
GCCCGGCCCGAACGCCTCGGGGAGGATGCCGACGAACACGGCCCGCTCGTCGGACGGCGGCGGCACAAGTGAACGCTGGTGGGACATGGGGGCGGCTCCTCGCTCGGGGGGGCCGCCGCCGGGCGGCGGCGGGGACGCCGGGGCGTCCACGCCGTCCAACAGCCGCCCCCGAGCCGCTATTCCGGCTCAGCCGGCGGTGAGGCGCACCGTGCAGCGGCCTGTGGCCGGGAGCGGAATGTACAACCTGACGCCCTGGGCCGCATCGGTTCCCGACAGGTGCGTGTAGTCCTCGCCGGGGTGGTAGCCGCGGGTGAACGGACCCGCGGCGTCGGCCTCGACCGTGATCCGGTCCTCGCCGCGCCGGTAGACCGCCTCGGGCCCGTCGAGCGCGAAGCCGCCCTCGACCGGCCGCACCCCCTCGAGCTGCCCGCCGTCGCGGAACGCGAGTTCGAGCACCTGCCGCACCCGCGCCGGCGCCGCCTGCACGGTCAGCCGGGCCTCGCGCTCGCCCACGACCACCTGGACCTCGGTCGCGAGCGCGACCTCCTCGGCCGGGCGGTGCGCGAAGTCCATCGCGGCCGAGAAGCGGCCCTCGTCGGCCAGCTCGTAGACCGCGTCGGCGCGCCGGCGACCGGCCGGCAGCGGCCCGTAGTACGCCGCGCTCGCCCGCTCCCGCAGCGTGAACGCGTTCCCCTCCGCCGCGAACGACTCGGCCCGGAACGGCCCCAGGCCGAAGAAGTCCCGCGAGAGCCGCACCGAGTCCAGCACCGCGCCGCCCGCGAACAGCCGCAGGAACGTCGGGTTCGTCGCGAGCCCCGACCGGATGCGGCCCTGGGACGCGTAGTCCGAGCCGCCGTACACGGTCACCGCGAAACCGCCGTCGCGCGCCACCGCCAGGCCCGAGCCCGCGAACACGGTCGTGGCCGGCCGGCGCGGCTCGGCCGCCGGCAGTGGCCCGGCCAGCGCCGGCTCCAGCAGGACCTCCGCGAGCGCGTCGGCGGGGTGCGGGATCGACCCGATCCCCTCGGCCACCGCCGCGAAGTCGCCGCGGCCGCGCAGGATCGCGAAGCGCCGGAACTGCATCAGGAACGGCGCCAGCGCGATCGTCCCCTGCTGGTCCTGGCGCCGCGAGTGGACCGTCTCCACGGTCCCGTCCGGCAGCGCCGCCGCCGCGACCGCCTCCAGGCTGCGCTCGACCAGGTCGAGCAGCTCGGGCCGGTCCAGGATCGTGCCGATCGCCGTCAGGGACGGGTTCGAGACGTACAGCGCGTAGTTCGCGCTGCGCTCGGAGTACCAGCCGTCCGCGTCGATGTCGACGCCCTCGGCCAGCCACTCGTCGACGCGCGCGACCAGGCGCGGGTCCGGCCAGTGCCGGTGCAGGCGCGCGAGCACCGACGACAGCTCCCAGCGGTGGTTCGGGGTGTGGACCCCGCCCAGGCGCAGCGGCTCGGCGGCCGCGGCCGCGATCCGCGCCAGCGCCTCCGCCAAGGGCTGCAACGCGTCCACGCCGTCGAGGAGCGCGTACGCGTCGCACAGGTCGTTGACCGTGAACGCCGTGTCGGGCGGGGAGGCGAAGTTCTCGCCGTCGAACAGGCCGTTGTCGGCCTGCATGCCGGCGAGGAAGTCCACCAGGCGCGCGGCGGCGGCGGCCGCCGCGTGGGACCCGTGGTGCTCGGACGCCGGGTTCACCGCGCAGGCCACGAGGGCCTTCGCGGCGCTCATGACCGCCCGGTGGTGCGGGTCGGACGCCAGCAGCGCGTCCGCGCCCGCGAGCACCTCCCGGGCCCGCAGGTCGGCGGCCGCCGTGACGGCCGCCGTGAACTCAGTCCTTGAGCCCGGCATTGATGTCCTCGTTCATGACGTACTTCTGGAACACGATGAAGATGAGCACCAGCGGCAGGATCGACATCACCGACGCGGCCAGCAGCAGCGGCCAGTCGATGTTCTCGGCGCCCACGATGCTGCGCAGCGCGATCTGGAGCGTGAACTTGCGCTCGTCGGCGACCACGATGAGCGGCCACACGTAGTCGTTCCAGCGCCACTGGAACGAGAAGATCGCCAGCGTCATGATGATCGGCCGCGACATCGGCAGCATGATCCGGAAGAAGATCCCCGCCTCGCGGGCGCCGTCGATGCGCGCCGCCTCCACGATGTCGTCGGGCACCGACAGGAAGTACTGCCGGAACATGAACACGCCCGTGGCCGTGAGGATCGAGGGCACCACCAGGCCCGCGAACGTGTCGTACATGCCGAGGTCGCGGATGACGAGGAACGTGGGGGAGAGGATGACCTCGGTCGGCAGCATCGTGGTCGCCAGGAGGCAGATGAAGAAGACCCGCACCCAGCGCTGCTCGCGGTACTTCGCCAGCGCGTACCCGGTCATGGCGCTCGCCATCACCGTCAGCGCCGTGGTCGCCAGCGCCACGGCCAGCGTGTTCGAGAAGTACAGCATGAAGTCGAAGCGGTTCCACGCCTTCTCGAAGCCGCCGAGCGTCGGGTCCTCGGGGAGGATCGAGAGCGGGTACTGGAACAGCTCCGACCCGGGTTTGAAGGCGCTCAGCAGGAACCACAGGATCGGGAAGGCGTACACGGCGGCCAGGAGCCACAGGAACGCCGTCACCGGGATGGCGGTGCCGAGCTCCTTCGCCTTGCGGGCCTTGCGGGTGCGCGGCCGGGCCGCGGCGGTCGTCGCGGTGCTCATGCGCCTCGCCTCCGGTTGACCGCCATCTGGATCAGCGCGATGGACAGCAGGATGAGCAGCAGGATCATCGACACGGCGCTGGCGTAGCCGACGTCGGCGCGCTTGAAGCCGGTCTCGTAGATGTACTGGATGAGGAACACGTTCGACGTGCCCGGGCCGCCCCCGTTGAGGGCCTGGACCATCGCGAACTCCTTCATCGCGCCGAGCGAGGACAGCAGGATCACCAGGAAGGAGGTGGGCGCGATCGACGGCAGCGTGATGTGCCGGAAGCGCTGCCAGGCGTTCGCGCCGTCGATCTCGGCAGCCTCGTAGTAGGCGCGCGGCACGTTCTTGAGGGCGGCGATGAAGATGAGCATGTTGAACGCCGTGCCGCCCCACGTCGCGGCCATGACCACGACCATGAGCGCCAGGTCGGGGTCGGTCTGCCACGCGAGCGGGTTCCCGCCGAGCTCGGTGACGACGTAGTTGACGAAGCCGAAGCTCTCGCCGAACATCCACCGCCAGATGACGCCGGCGACGATGGGGGAGATGAGCCACGGGAAGAAGAACACGATCTTCGCCGCGGACCTCCCCTTGGCGTGGTTCGACACCAGGAGCGACGCCACGCTCAGCGACATCACGTACATGAGCGGGACGCTGAAGGCCGCGAACAGGAGGCTGCGGGTGAGCGCCTGGTAGAACGTGGGGTCGCCGAAGAGCTTCTCGTAGTTCGCGAGCCCGATGAAGTCGTATGTCCCGATGCCGGTGTAGTCGGTGAAAGAGTAGATCAGGCCCAGGCTGCCGGGCCAGACGAAGAACACGGCGAACAGGACGATGCTGAGGCCGGCGAGCCCGAGCGGGGCGAGCCGGTACTTGGGGCGCCGGCCCCGGCCGGGCCGCTGGCGCGGCCCGGCGGGGCGTTCGGTGGCGATGGCGGTGGCCGTCACGGTGCTACTCGCAGATGATGTTCTCGTTGAGCGAAGCGATGATGTTCGCGATGGTCGTGGCGACGTCCTGCTCCCCGTTGGCGAGCTTGATCGCCTCGTCCTTGAGCGGGTCGGCGTCGCCGCCGGCCGCCTGGCCCTTGTAGACCATCTGGAGGGCCGACTGCTCCTGGGAGCTGGAGATCGGGTCGGAGGCCGCGATCTCCTCGTTGTACAGGTCGAAGCTGGCCTGCGAGGCGCCGTAGTCGATGTCGAGCCCCTGGATGACCGGGAGGAACCCGGAGATCTCGGCGATCTCGGTGTAGTTCCCGGCCTCGAACAGCCAGCTGATGAAGTCGAGCGCGGCCTGGGACTTCTCGCCGTTGAAGGCCACGATGTAGCCGCCGCCGAGGTTGGTGGCGCGGCGGGTCTGGGCCGGCATGAGGGCCGAGGCCCACTCGAAGTCGGCGATGTTCGCCTGGAAGTCGGCGACCTGCCACGAGCCCGAGTAGTAGGCGGCGACCTGGCCGGACTTGAACAGCGCGTTCGCGTCGTCCCCGGAGACCCACACCGAGCGCGGCATGACGTCGTCGTCGTTGATGTCGGCGAAGAACTGGAGCGCGGCGGTCGTCTCGGCCTCCTTGGTCGAGTACGTGCAGTCCTCGCCGAGGGTGAAGCCGTCGCTGCCGAACTGGTACATGAACGAGCGCAGGCGGTGCGAGGACGGGTCCATCACCAGGCCGTAGCGCGCTCCAGTCGCGGCCTTGACCTCCTTGACCGCGGCGATGAACTCGTCCCAGGTCCACAGCTGGTCCGCGGTGGTCGGGTAGGCCACCCCGGCCTGGTCGAACAGGCTCTTGTTGACGTAGAGGCCGACGGCGGTGAGGTCGGTGAGGAAGGTCGGGACGGCGCCCTCCTCGTTCTCCGCGAGCAGGTTCTCCATGACGCCGCGCTCGGCGGCGATGTCGGCGAGGTCCTCGAGCTGGTTCATCCAGATCGGGTCGATCGCCGTGACGCGGGCGAGGTCGGGCAGGCCGTCGGCCTGGGCGGCGTTCCGCAGCCGGGTGTTGAAGTCGTCGTACGGGATGTCGTCGATGTCGACGGTGACACCGGTCTCCTCGAAGTACTTGTCGGCCATCGCCTGGAAGCCGCCGCCCTGGTTGGCGTCGCCGGACAGCCAGAACTTGAGGGTGTCGGCGCCGCCTTCGTCGTCGCCGCCGATGAACCCGCAGGCGCTGAGGGGCAGTGCCGCCGCCCCGGCGGTGCCGGCGCTGAGGACGAGTCTTCTCTTCATTGAGCTTCTCTTTTCGGGAAAGGGATTCGACGGCCGAGAACGGCCGCCTCCCGGGCCGCTGGAGCGTTCCGGAGCGGACGCGAGTGCCACAGGTCACTCGTGAAGCGCTTGCCCGAACGTACCAGACCTTCGACTAGCGCGCGACAGTAGGTCCCGACCAGTGGTTTTGCGGGCCCTGAGGTCGCGCTCCCAGCGCCTGCCGGTCGCCTTGAACTCCTTGATGATTCGAGTAAAGCGGCAGGTGTCGGGCCGGTGTCGGCGTTCCCCCGGAGTGCTCCCGCTTCGCGTCCCGCTCGGCGGCGGGGCCGGCCTTCGCGGCGCGCCGAACGGGCGGTGCGGGGGCCGGGCGCAATTCACTCCATTTCTGACATGTGAGGAAATCTCGGATAGTCCTACTGCGAGGTAACCGAATCGGCCGATTCCTTGGTACCTTGTGACAGATGCCATAGCCCGTTTCCTCCCGAACGGTGTCCCTAGATGGTGAACCATCCCCCCGTACGCCGTTTCCTCCTCACCGCCGCCGCCGCGACCCTCGCCGCCGCCGGCCTCGCCGCGTCCCCCGCGAGCGCCCGGACCGCCGAGATCCTCGGCGCCGGCAGCCCCGACGCCATCCCCGGCTCCTACATCGTCGTCTTCGAGGACGACGCCAGCACCGGCCTCGTCGACGACTACGGCCGCGTCGAGGACGTCTTCGACTCCGTCGACACCGTCCTCGCCTCGATGAGCGAGTCCGCGGCCGAACGCCTCGCCGCCGACCCCGGCGTCGCCTACGTCGAGCAGAACCGGACCGTCTCCATCGACGCCACCCAGACCGACCCGCCCTCCTGGGGCCTCGACCGCGTCGACCAGGCCGCCCTCCCGCTCGACGCGTCCTACACCTACCCCAACGCCGGCGAAGGCGTCACCGCCTACATCATCGACACCGGAATCTGGGCCGCCACCGCCGACTTCTCCGGCCGCACCGGCACCGGCTTCTCCGCGATCCTCCCCGGCCTCCAGGGCCTCGACTGCAACGGCCACGGCACCCACGTCGCCGGCACCGTCGGCGGCACGCAGCACGGGGTCGCCAAAGCGGTCACCATCGTGCCCGTCCAGGTCCTCAACTGCCTCGGCTCCGGCACCACCGCCGGCGTCATCGACGGCGTGAACTGGGTGACCGAGAACGCCGTCAAGCCCGCCGTCGCCAACATGAGCCTCGGCGGCGGCCTCAGCGACGCCCTCGACGCCGCCGTCGCGGCCTCGATCGACTCCGGCGTCACCTACGCCGTCGCCGCCGGCAACGAGACCGCCGACGCCTGCGGCGTCTCCCCGGCCCGCACCCCCGGCGCCATCACCGTCGCCGCCTCCACCGAGACCGACGCCCGCGCCGACTTCTCCAACTTCGGCTCCTGCGTCGACCTCTTCGCCCCCGGCGAGAACATCACCTCGCCCTACCTCCTCGGCACCCCCGCGGCGCTGAGCGGCACCTCCATGGCCTCCCCGCACGTCGCGGGCGCGGCCGCCCTCTACCTCTCCGCCCACCCGGACGCCACCCCCGCCGAGGTCGACGCCGCCCTCACCGCGGCCGCCGTCCCCGGCGCGATCAGCGACGTCCAAGGCAGCCCCAACCTGCTCCTCAACGTCACCGACTAGCCCGCGCCCCAACCGATGAGGACCCGGCCCGGCGGCCGGGTCCTCGCCCGCGCCCGCCGCGTTTCCCGGCCCGCCGCACCGGACACCCCCTCCGCGCCGCCGCCTCCGCCTCCGCCCCGACCGGCCCCGATCCCCGACCGCGCTCCGCTGGCAGCGAACACGGAGCCCAGGCGCGTCCGATCGTCGCCGGGACGGGCTAAGGTCTGGATTGGCAGCCGCAACGCTGAAGCCCATATCGCCGAGACAGAATGAAGGTGCAAGACATGGAGCATTCGATTCCATTCTCCTCGCAGCTGGAGAAGGACGTCGTCAACGCGATCGCCCGTCGCGGCGGCGGCGGTGCGCCCGAGCCCGGTCTGGACGCCATGGTCTTCGACCGGCTGCTCAAGGAGCGCATCATCTTCCTCGGCTCCGAGGTCACCTCCGAGCTCGCCAACCGCCTCTGCGCCCAGCTCATCCTGCTGGAGGCCGAGGACGACGAGCGCGACATCAAGCTCTACATCAACTCGCCCGGCGGCTCGGTCTACGACGGCATGGCCATCTACGACACCATGCAGTTCATCAAGAACGACGTCCAGACCATCGCCATGGGCATGGCCGCCTCCATGGGCCAGCTGCTCCTGTGCGCCGGCACCGCGGGCAAGCGCTACGCGCTCCCGCACGCGCGCATCATGATGCACCAGCCCTCCGGCGGCATCGGCGGCACCGCCTCCGACGTGGCGATCCTCGCCGAGCAGATGCTCTACACCAAGCAGATGTTCCAGGAGCGCGTCGCCCACCACACCGGCCGCACGATCGAGGAGATCGAGCGCGACTCCGACCGCGACCGCTGGTTCACCGCCTCCGAGGCGAAGGACTACGGCTTCATCGACAACGTCGTCCAGCGGGTGTCCGAAGTCCCCGCCGAGTCCAACTAGCAAGGAACAGGGGGAGACCAGATGATGGACATCCACGCCCAGGCCGGCGGCTTCGACCCGCGCGCCCGCTACATCGTCCCGTCGTTCACCGAGAAGACCTCGTACGGGATCAAGGAGATGAACCCGTACAACAAGATGTTCGAGGACCGGATCATCTTCCTCGGTTCCCCGGTCGACGACACCTCGGCCAACGACATCATGAGCCAGCTGATCGTCCTCGAGGGCAACGACCCCGACCGGGACATCATCATGTACATCAACTCGCCCGGCGGCTCGCTCACCGCGCTCATGGCCATCTACGACACCATGCAGTACGTGCGCCCGGACATCCAGACCGTGTGCATGGGCCAGGCCGCCTCGGCCGCCGCGGTGCTCCTCGCCGCCGGGACCCCGGGCAAGCGCACCGCGCTGCCGAACTCCCGCGTGATCATCCACCAGCCCGCCACCGAGGGCACCTTCGGCCAGGCCTCCGACATGGAGATCCAGGCCCGGGAGATCATGCGCATGCGCGACCAGCTCGAGAAGATCCTCGCCCGCCACACCGGCCAGGACGTCACGAAGGTCCGCCGCGACATCGAGCGCGACAAGATCTTCACCGCCGAGGAGGCCGTCGCCTACGGCCTGGTCGACAACGTCCTCACCTACCGCAAGAAGAACGCCCTGCCGGCCGAAGCGGCCGCGTAAGACGTCCCGCCGAAGCGCGGCGGCCCGCCCGGCCGCCGCGCTTCCGCAGCCCCGAATCCTCCCTCGATCGCCCCCGAATGTCGCCCGTCCGCGATACCGTGGCGCTGGCACCCGCCGCCGCCCGGAACCGGACCCGCCAACACGGTCTGAGACCGCCCTGGCGCCGTGGCCGCAAATGCGAAATACTGGATCGAGACACCGGTTCGTCCTGAATCAACGGAGCAAGCAAGCACGCACGCTCGGCGGCCCTGGATCGCACGCCGCCGAGGGAGGGAGTTACCGCGATGGCCCCACGCCTGGGTGACAGCGAGATCTTGAAGTGCTCGTTCTGCTCGAAGTCGCAGCGGCAGGTCCGGAAGCTCATCGCCGGCCCGAACAACGTCTACATCTGCGACGAGTGCATCGACCTCTGCAACGAGATCATCGAAGAGGAGTTCGCCGAGGACGCCGAGGTGGCCTGGGAGGACCTGCCCAAGCCCAAGGAGATCGTCGAGTTCCTCGACCAGTGGGTGATCGGCCAGGACAACGCGAAGCGCGCGCTCGCGGTCGCGGTCTACAACCACTACAAACGCGTCCAGCTCGACGAGCTCGGCTCGATCCGCGGCGGCGACCACGTCGAACTCCAGAAGTCGAACATCCTCATGGTCGGCCCCACCGGCTCCGGCAAGACCCACCTCGCCCAGACGCTCGCCCGGATGCTCGACGTCCCGTTCGCGATCGCCGACGCCACGGCCCTCACCGAGGCCGGCTACGTCGGCGACGACGTGGAGAACATCCTCCTCAAGCTCATCCAGGCCGCCGACTTCGACGTCAAGCGCGCCGAGACCGGCATCATCTACATCGACGAGATCGACAAGGCCGGACGCAAGGCCGAGAACCCCTCGATCACCCGCGACGTCTCCGGCGAGGGCGTGCAGCAGGCGCTCCTGAAAATCCTCGAAGGCACCGTCTCCTCAGTGCCCCCGCAGGGCGGGCGCAAGCACCCGCACCAGGAGCACATCCAGATCGACACCACGAACATCCTCTTCATCTGCGGCGGCGCGTTCGCCGGGATCGAGGAGATCATCAAGGGCCGCATCGGCAAGCGCACGGTCGGCTTCACCGCCCCGCTGCACGCCGAGGACGCCGAGGGCGACGCGATCGTCTCCCAGGTCATGCCCGACGACCTGCTCAAGTACGGGCTCATCCCCGAGATGGTCGGGCGCCTGCCGATCCTCACCACCGTCGACCACCTCGACAAGGCCGCGCTCCTGCGCATCCTGACCGAGCCGCGCAACGCCCTGGTGAAGCAGTACCAGCGCCTCCTCGAACTCGACGGCGTCGAGCTCGTCTTCGCCGACGACGCCCTGGAGCCGATCGTGGAGTCCGCGCTGCTGCGCGGCACCGGCGCGCGGGGCCTGCGGGCGATCATGGAGGAGGTCCTCCAGCCCGTCATGTTCGAGATCCCCTCGCGGGCCGACGAGGTCGCGCGGGTCGAGATCACCGCCGACGTGGTGCGCCGCAACGTGAACCCGACGCTCGTGCCGCGCACGAAGTCGACCCCGCGGCGCCCGGTGCGGATGCGCCGCGAGAAGTCGGCCTGAATCCAGGCGGGGTCTCGCTCAGTCCTCTTTGTTCTCGTCGCGCAGGCGGCGGTCGATGTCCCGGAGGAAGTCGGGGTCGTCGTCAGGGGCCACCGGGCCCCTGGGGTCCCTCGGTCCGCCGGTGCTCCCGGTCCGGCCCGTCCCCGGCTGCGGCCGCGGCGGGCGCGCCCGGCCGACGGAGAACCAGAGGACGCCGCCGGCGACCGGCACGAGCAGGATGATGACCACCCACCACGCGCGCGTGAGCTTCCGGGGACGGTGCTCGCCTCCAAGGCAGTCGGCGAGCGCGGCGATGACCAGCGCCAGGTGCGCCAAGAAGAGGAAGACGAACGCGCGGATCATGTCGTCAATCATGCCTGTCCCGCGCCGGCGGGACAACAACGGCTCGGGGGTGTTGCGCCCTCCGTGGTGTTACTCGATAGTAACTTCGTAGGATATAGTCGGCCCTAGGCTCAGGGTCGCGACACGGCCCTTGACGTAGGCTCGGCGGAGCTTGCGAGCCGTGAATGAGGCTGGACAAGAACGACCTCGGAGGTTGGTCTATGAACATCGTGGTTCTGGTCAAGCAGGTCCCGGACTCGGGACTCGCGAGACAACTGGACGCGCAGCTGCGGGTGGACCGCAACGGCGCCAACAACGTCATGGGGGAGCTCGACGAGTACGCCGTCGAAGCCGCGCTCCAGCTCAAGGAGGCCCACGGCGGCGAGGTGACCGTCCTGACGCTCGGCCCGGGCCAGGCCACCGAGACCGTCCGCAAGACCCTCGCGATGGGCGCCGACAAGGCCGTCCACATCGAGGACGACGCCGTCGGCGGCTCCGACGCGCTCACCACCTCCGCGATCCTCGCCGCCGCGCTCGGCCGCCTGGAGTGGGACCTCGTCATCGCCGGCGCCGAGTCCACCGACTCGAACATGGGCGTCATGCCGCAGCTCCTGGCCGCCCGCACCGGCGCCCCGGCCCTGACCGGAGCCCGCAAGATCGAGACCGACGGGTCCACCGTCACCGTCGAGCACCAGCGCGCCAACGGCTACGACGTGCTCAGCGCGGCCCTGCCCGCGATCGTCTCGGTCTGGGACACCATCAACACCCCGCGCTACCCGTCGCTCAAGGGCATCATGGCCGCCAAGCGCAAGCCGGTCGAGTCGCTGACCCTGGCCGACCTCGGCATCGAGGCCGCCGGCCCGGCCGCCGCGTGGAACGAGGTCGTGGACGCGGCCGCGCGCCCCCCGCGCACCGCCGGCCAGATCGTCACCGACGAAGGCCAGGGCGGGACCGCCCTCGCCGAATTCCTCGCCGCCGAGAAGTTCATCTAGGAGACCGCCATGACCGACATCCTCGTGTACGTACCGAACTCCGGCAAGCACGCCGCCGAGGTGCTCACCCTCGCGCGCTCCCTGGGCGACGTCTCCGCGGTGGCCTTCGACGACGCCGCCGCCTCGCTCGCGGGCGAGTACGGCGCCGCCAAGGTCTACCGGGTCGAGGCCCCCGGCGCCGACGACTACTTCGTCGACCCGAAGGCGACCGTCCTCATCGACCTCGCGCGCAGCGCGAACCCGGGCTTCTTCCTGCTGCCGAGCACCGACGAGGGCAAGGCCCTCGCGGCCCGCGTGGCCGTCGCGCTCGACAACGGCCTCATGACCGACGTCTCGGGCCTCGACGCCGACGGGACCGCGACCCAGGACGCCTTCGCGGGCGCCACGATCGTGAAGTCCAAGGCCACCAAGGGCTTCCTGCTCGCCACCGTCAAGGCCGGCGCCACCGAGCCCGCCCCGGCTCCGGGCTCGCCCGCGGTCGAGACCGTGAACGCGGCGGTGGCCGAGGCCGACCAGCGCGTCAAGGTCGTGCAGCGGGTCGACGAGCCCGCGGGGGACCGGCCGGCCCTGTCGGAGGCGCGCATCGTCGTCTCCGGCGGCCGCGGCGTCGGCTCCGCGGAGGACTTCGCGCTCATCGAGCGCGTCGCCGACGCCCTCGGCGGCGCGGTCGGCGCCTCGCGCGCGGCGACCGACTCCGGCTACTACCCGCACAAGTTCCAGGTCGGCCAGACCGGCACGACCGTGAGCCCGCAGCTGTACGTCGCGGCCGGCATCTCGGGCGCGATCCAGCACCGCGCGGGCATGCAGACCTCGCGGGTCATCGTGGCCGTCAACAAGGACGCCGACGCCCCGATCTTCGGCATGGCCGACTTCGGCGTCGTGGGCGACCTCTTCCAGGTCCTCCCGCAGGCCCTCGAGGAGATCGAGAAGCGCAAGTAGGCGAACGACCGGCGTGGCCGGGTCCCGCCGGCGGCGGGACCCGGCCACGCCGGTGTCGGGAGGTGCGCGGCCGGCACATGAGGGGGAATCGCGTGAGCAACCGCCCCCGGCTGCAACGGTGCCCGAGGGGTCTGACAGCGGGTGGATGCGGAAGCCGTTGTGCGCGAATGGTTCTCGGGTTCGTAGTCGCCCCCGGCTGTAACGGTGCCCGGCGGGTGTGACATCGAAGGGCGGGCTGGCGCGCTCGGCGGGATTCGGGGTTTGTGAGCGGGTGCGGAGGGCGGGATGTCCCGGCCACTGGTAGGCCGTCACTCGGTCGTAACAGTCGTGGGTTAGGCTTCCCGGAGCCTCTCGTTATATAGACCCTACAGATGATGTTGGAGGAATCCGCAATGGTCGCCTCAGCCGCCCCGATCGCCGCGCCTCGCGTGCTCGCCGACCTCCTGCCGGCTTCGAGCCGGGCCGCCGCGATCGCCCGCGACGCGGTGCTCGTCCTCGCCGGTGCCGGCGCCGTCGGCGCCTCGGCGCAGGTCGCGTTCACCATCCCGCAGATCAGCCCGGTGCCGTTCGTGCTCACCACGTTCACCGTGCTGCTCGTGGGCGCCGCCTTCGGTCCGCTGCGCGCGGGCCTGACCCTCGGCCTCTACCTCGCCGCCGGCGCCGCGGGCGTCCCGTGGTTCACCGAGGGCACCTCCGGCTACGCCATGCCGACCTTCGGCTACATCATCGGCTTCCTCGCCGCCGCCGTCGCGGTCGGCTTCCTCGCCAAGCGCGGCGGTGACCGCACCGTCCTGAAGACCGTGGGCCTCATGGTCGTCGGCAACGTCATCATGTACGCCTTCGGCGTCCCCTACCTCGCCGTCGCCCTCGACATGAGCGCCGCGCAGGCCCTCGACGCCGGCATGATCCCGTTCCTCGCCGGCGACTTCGTCAAGCTCGTCTTCGCCGCGCTGCTGCTCCCCGGCACCTGGTGGGCCGTCAACAAGTTCCGCTCCGCGGAATAAGAGGCGAGGTCGCCCGCGGAACAAAACGGCGCGGCCGCTGCACAAGTATACGAGACGCCAAGGGCGCCTTCGGTTCTCCGAAGGCGCCCTTGGCGTTCTCGCCTATTCGATCTCCCAGCCGATGCCCAGCGCGCCCGGCCTCGGCACCGGTTCGGCCAGTGCCACCGTTCGGTTCGGGCCCAGCTGGAGGTCGCCCGTCTCGCGCTTCTCCCGCTGGAGGCTCGACTGCGCGAAGCGGTACACGCGCTTCGGCACCGCGTCCGAGGAGAACCGCACCTGGAGCGAGTACTGGTCCACCGGGTACCGGAACGCGTTCCCGTGCCCGCTGGAGACGCCGCCGTTGCCCTGCACGACGATCTCGAACAGGTGCGTCGCGCCCTTCGGCAGCGGCGTGTCGAACACGATCTCCGCCAGCGCCACCGGCGCGTCGGGATGGCGCAGCACGTTCGGGACCGTGCAGTCGCGGACCGGCTTGAACTCGATGTCGTCGATGTCGCAGCCCGTGTCCCCGCGGTACAGCAGGATGTAGCGGTCCACGTCGTCGCGCCGCGCCCGCACCAGCATCGACAGCTCGAACACCGACTCCTGCCACTGCGAGTCCACGTGCACGATGACCTGCTGGCTGAGGATGTCGAGCGTGTGCTCGCGCGAGGCCGGCACCTGGTCGCACAGTTCGCGGACCGCGTCGCCGCCGAGGACCGCGTCAGGGCGGGGGAGCTGGCCGCGGATCGATCGGGGGCCGCGGGCCCGCTTGGGGCCCAAGAGCACCCGCAGGGACCCGGCCGGGAGCTCGAGGAGGTCTTCGAGGGCCGTCACCGCGGCGAGCGACTCGGCCCGCTCGGGGCGGGAGCGCCCGGACTGCCAGTAGCTCAGACTCGTCGTCGACACCGTGATCCCGCGCATCGAGAGGCGGTGGCGGATGCGGTCGAGGCCCAGGCCGCTGGTCTGGATCGCCACGCGCAGCGCGGTGTGGAACGGCCCTGCGCGGAGCGCTTCGGCGAGCTCGGGCGTCATCGGCACACACTTTCTCTCGACTCGGCTTGCGCGGTCTGTTCACAACCCGGTCCGGGGCGGCGACTCCTGTATACCGGAAAGGTAGGAGGATTCGTCAGATTCTATCGCGGCCCCACCAGCGGGTCCCAGGCCGACATCTCACCAGGCCGCCCGGGCCTTCCCACGGAGCGGAACGCGCCGCGCCCGCCGTCGCCGGCGGGCGTGACCCGCGACGCGCCGGTCACGGCCGGGCGTGAACCGAACGTAGACTGGAGAGGCCATGGCCTATCTCGATCACGCCGCCACCACGCCGATGCTCCCCCAAGCGCTCGACGCCTACGTGCGCACGGCCCGGTCCCTCGGCAACGCCTCCTCGCTCCACGGCTCCGGGCGCACCGCCCGCCGCACCGTCGAAGAGGCCCGCGAACGCATCGCCGAAGCCCTCGCCGCCAAACCCGGCGAAGTCATCTTCACCGGCTCCGGCACCGAGGCCGACAACCTCGCCGTTAAGGGCATCCACTGGGCCCGCCGCGCCGACGGGCGCAACCGCGTCGTCACCACCGCGATCGAGCACCACGCCGTCGCCGACGCCGTCGCCTGGCTCGGCGACCACGAGAAGGCCGACGTCACCGAACTGCCCGTCGACGAGGTCGGCCGCGTCGACACCGCCGTCCTCGCCGAACTCCTCGACGAGCGCGCCGCCGAGCTCACCGTCATCACCTGCATGTGGGCGAACAACGAAGTCGGCACCCTCCAGCCCATCGCCGAGATCGCCGCGCTCGCCGCAGCCCACGGGGTCCCCGTCCACACCGACGCCATCCAGGCCGTCGGCCACGTCCCCGTCGACTTCGCCGCCTCCGGCGCCGCCGCCCTCACCCTCTCCGGGCACAAGCTCGGCGGCCCCACCGGCACCGGCGCGCTCCTGCTGCGACGCGACGTCACCGCCGTGCCCCTCCTCCACGGCGGCGGCCAGGAGCGCGAAATTCGCTCCGGCACCCTCGACGTCCCCGGCATCGCCGCGCTCGCCGAAGCCGTCGTCCACGCCGTCGCCACCCAGCGCACCGAGGCGCAGCGCCTCGCGCGCCTGCGCGACGACCTCGTCGCCCGCATCCGCCGGGCCGTCCCCGACGCCGTCTACAACGGCGACCCCGAGCACCGCCTCCCCGGCAACGCGCACCTCTCCTTCCCCGGCTGCGAAGGCGACGCGCTCCTCATGCTCCTCGACGCCGCCGGAGTCGAATGCGCCACAGGCTCCGCCTGCTCGGCCGGGATCGCCCAGCCCTCCCACGTGCTGCTCGCCATGGGCGCCGACCCCGACGACGCCCGCTCCTCCCTGCGGTTCACGCTCGGCTGGCCCACCACCGAAGCCGACGTCGACGCGCTCGTCGCCGCCCTCCCCGAGGCCGTCCGCCGCGCCAAGACCGCCGGACTCTCGTAGCGACCCGTCCCCTGGTTACAGTTGAAGGCGTGAAAATGCGAGTACTGGCCGCCATGAGCGGCGGCGTCGACTCGGCCGTCGCCGCGGCCCGCGCCGTCGAGGCCGGGCACGACGTCACCGGCGTCCACCTGGCGCTGTCCAAGAACCCCCAGACCTACCGGACCGGGGCCCGCGGCTGCTGCACCATCGAGGACTCCCGCGACGCGCGCCGCGCCGCCGACGTCATCGGCATCCCCTTCTACGTGTGGGACATGGCCGAGCGCTTCCACGAGGACGTCGTCGAGGACTTCTACAGCGAGTACGCCGCCGGGCGCACCCCGAACCCGTGCCTGCGCTGCAACGAGAAGATCAAGTTCGCCGCCGTCCTCGACCGCGCCATGGCCCTCGGCTTCGACGCCGTCGCCACCGGCCACTACGCCCGCAAGGGCGAGGACGGCCTCCTGCGCCGCGCCGTCGACCCCGGCAAGGACCAGTCGTACGTCCTCGCCGTCCTCACCCCCGCCCAGCTCGCCCACTCGATGTTCCCCCTCGGCGACACCCCCAAGGACCAGGTGCGCGCCGAAGCCGAGGCCCGCGGCCTCGCCGTCGCCCGCAAGCCCGACAGCCACGACATCTGCTTCATCGCCGACGGCGACACCGCCGGGTTCCTCAAGAACCGGCTCGGCAGCGCCACCGGCGACATCATCGACCAGGCCACCGGCGAAGTGCTCGGCAGCCACGACGGCGCCCACCAGTTCACCGTCGGCCAGCGCCACGGCCTCGGCCTCAAGCGCCCCGCCGCCGACGGCAGGCCCCGCTACGTCCTCTCCATCACGCCGGTCGACAACCGCGTCGAGGTCGGCCCCCGCGAAGCGCTCCGCGTCGACCGCATCCGCACCGGCCGGCCCGTCTGGCTCGCCGCCGAGCGCACCGGCTCCTTCGAGGCCGAGATCCAGCTCCGCGCCCACGGCGAGGTCTACCCCGCCACCGTCACCGTCGAGGACGGCGGCCTCTCGGCCCGCCTCCACAAGCCCGCCTTCGGCGTCGCCGCCGGCCAGGCCCTCGTCGTCTACGACACCGACGCGGACGGCGACGCCGTCCTCGCCTCGGGGACCATCGATACCGCGCTCCGCGCGACGGAAGGCACGGCGGAGTCTTTGGAAGCCGCCGGTGTCTGACGCCGCCGCAGCCCTCCCGTCAGGCGTCGCGACCGGCGTCGGCTCCCTGCCGGGGACCGACATCGGCGAAGCCGTCAACGTCGTCTTCGGGGAACTCCCCGAATGGCCCCACCTGCCCGAGCTGCCCGCGCGCGGCCTCGGCGCCGACATGATCGGCCGCGGCGCGGCCCTCCTCGCCGGCCTGCCCGTCCAGTGGTGGGCCTTCCGCTGGGAGATCGCCGACCTGCCCGGCGTCGACGCCCGCCGCGCCGCCGACTTCCTCGAACGCGACCTGGACGCGCTCCTCGACGTGACCGCGACCGGCCCGGTGCGCCTCACCGCCGTCGGCCCGTTCACGCTCGCCGCGAACATCTGGCGCCGCACCGGCGGCGCCATGCTCGCCGACCACGGCGCGGTCGCCGACCTCGCGGCCTCCCTCGGGGAGGGCCTGCGGCACTTCATCGCCGCCGCCCAGGCCCGGATGCCCAAGGCCGCCTTGTCGATCCAGCTCGACGAACCGAATCTGCCCGCCGCGCTGGCGGGCCGCGTGAACACCGAGTCGGGGCTCGACTTCTACCGGCGGGTGCCCGTCGAGGTGGCCCGCGACCGGCTCCGCGAGGTCGCCGACGCCGTCGGCGTGCCCGTCGTCGTCCACTGCTGCGCGCCCGACGTGCCGCTGCGGCTCCTCCAGGAGGCCGGCGCGCAGGCGGTCTCGCTCGACCTGACGCTCCTCGACCTCGACGACGTCCCGCGCGTCGACGCCGTAGGGGAGTACCTCGACGGCGGCGGCCGCCTCATCGCCGGGGTCGTGCCGGCCCTCGGGCAGCCGCACCCGCGCCTCGACAAGACCGCCGCCGACCGCGTCCACGCCCTGTGGAACCGGCTCGGCTTCGCGCCCGAGCAGCTGCCGCGCCAGGTCAGCGTCGCGACCACGTGCGGCATGGCCGGGGCGAGCCCCGCCTACGCGCGCTTCGCGATGGAGGCGAGCCGCGAGGCCGCGAAGCGGCTCCACGGCTGACGCCTACGCCGCGCCGATGCCGCCCGGCGGCACGTCGCCCGTGCGCTCCTGCCACTCCTTCGTGGAGTTCAAGTGCGGGAACGGCTCCGACGGCACCGGCAGGCCGAGCGCGTCGCACAGCGGACCCCAGCCCGCGCCGGTCCTGAACTCGACCAGCCGCTCCGGCGGCACGGCCGCGCGCACCCGCTCGTGGTACCGGTCGTACGCGGCCTCGACGGCCGCCGGGTCGCCGCGGTCGGCCCCGTCGAACGTCTGCTCCCAGATCGCGTCGATCATGGCCCGCCACTCCGGGGAGGCGAACTCGCCGGTGTCCATGCCG
Organism: Glycomyces terrestris; assembly: GCF_003933745.1. Classification (GTDB taxonomy): domain Bacteria; phylum Actinomycetota; class Actinomycetes; order Mycobacteriales; family Micromonosporaceae; genus Glycomyces; species Glycomyces terrestris. The sequence continues at coordinate 641,467 of NZ_RSEB01000002.1, forward strand.
GTGAAGATGGTGTCGTTGCAGCTCTTCCACCACGCGGCGAACGAGTCCCGGCGCGAGAGCAGGACGACCGCGTCCGGATATCGCTCGGCGAGCTCGGCGTAGAACGCCGAGGCCGGCCAGTCGACCGCCGCCGCGTAGCCGCCGAGCAGCCCGTCCCAGTCGACGGCCTCGCCGCGCGCGGCCGCCAGGAACCCGGCCGGGTGGGTGTCGAGGTGCTGGAACACCTCGCTCATGTGGTGGCACGGCGCCCCCAGGAGCGTCTCCAGGGCGTGCTTGAGGGTCATGGTCCCGGTGCGCGGCAGGCCCGCGCCGATCACTCGCAGCATCCTCCGAACCTAAGTGGACTTGTGTCGGCCGTGCAAGCGGCCTGCGTGAAATGTCCAGTACGGGTGTGCGAACGGCGGCGCGGACCTGCCGCGCCGCCGGCCCTAGCTCAGCTCGGAGTACAGCAGGTACGACTGCGAGGTCAGGTCGTCGCTCACCGGCCGCGCCGAGACGTCGGTGGCCGAGTCGCTCAGCGAGACCACGACCACGAGCCGGTCCACGACCTCCGTGTACTGGTACATCTCGTTCTCGAGCGTCGCGACGTACCCGGCCGTGGCCTCGGCGTCGATCTGCGCGATGTCGACGACCTCGTAGAGCCCCTCGGCCTCGTCGGCGGCCATCATCGCCGCCGCTCCGGCGACCGCGTCGTCGGGGGTGCGCCACTCGTACGTCTCGACCATCAGGTACCGCGTGCCGGGGCCGTAGTAGCCGCAGTGCAGGACCTTGTCGCCCAGGCCCAGCGCCGGGTCGAGCTCCTCGGCGTACTGCGCGGGGTCGTCGGCCACCACGCCGCGGTCGCCGCCCGCCGACGTCCCGAAGAACTCGGTCACCCCCGCGAGGTCGTACATGGCGCACGTGTCCCAGTGCCAGAACCCGCTCAGGTCGCCGCTCGGCGTCCACACCTCGGCGGACTCGCCGCCCTCGCCGGGCCGGTCGGTCCCGGCATACGCGTCGTCGTCCCAGTCGTCGTCCCAGTCGTCGGTCGAGTACGCGTCGAACCCGAGGTAGCACTCGTCGCCGGGCTCCTCCACGTCCGCCGCCAGGTCCGCGGCCCGCTGGTGGCCCCAGTTCCAGGCCATGAGGTCCCGCTCGACGGGGTGGTCCACCGGCGCGTAGTCCCCGCTGTGCAGCAGGCACGAGCGGTCCTCCGGCGGCAGCGCCATCAGCTCCGGCGCGGCGTCGGCCGACAGCTCCCCGAGGTAGTCCAGGTCCAGGTCGTGCTCGTGGTCGATGTTGTAGCGGGCGATGAGCGCGTCGGGGTTCGCCGCCGCCAGCCCCAGGAGCGCGAGCGCGCCCGAGGCGAGCACGGCGCGCGGCAGCCAGGCCGCCCGCAGCTTCCAGCAGCCCACCAGGACCAGCACGAACAGCACCGCGAGCCAGAACTCCACGGTCAGGATCCAGATCCGCAGCCGCGTCAGCCCGTACGTCTGGGTGTACGTGAACATCCGGAACGTCGCCGACGCGATGACCGCCAGCGACATGAGCGCGAGCAGCCCGAGCAGCACCCGCACCGTCCACCGGTCGCCCCTGGCCCGCTTCGGCGCCAGCCACGCGGCGATCGCGATGACCGCCAGCGACAGCACCGCCACGACGCTCAGCTGCCAGAAGCCGCGCCGCGCGTAGTCGGCGAACGTCAGGCCCGCGGTCTCCATGACGTAGTCCTCGCCGCCGAAGTACACCCGCAACTGCACGGCGATGAACGCCGCGAACAGGAGGTTCAGCGCGCCCAGCGGCACCGCCAGCTCGAAGCGCGACACCGTGCGGGGCTCGCGCTCGCCCGCCGAGTCCCACACGGGCCTCGCGGCCGCCGCGTAGATCCACGTGAGCACGACCGGCAGCAGGATCGCGGCCAGGATCAGCCGCAGGACGACCTCGGCCGGGTTCAGGTCCGGCAGGAGCCGCCCCACCAGGTCGGCGAAGGTCGAGTCGGCCGCGGCGAACAGTCCGCCGAAGACGAGCAGGAGGCACGCCGTGACGCCCGCGGTCCACAGCATCCGCATCGTGCCGGGGTTCCGCTCGTCCTTCGCGGGACGCCCGCGCTTGGCCCACTTGAAGGACTCGGCGATCCCCTCGAGCCAGCCGAGGCCGACCGCCACGATCGTGCCGCTGATCTTGCGCTGCGGCGCGAGCGCCAACGGTGTCAGTGCGAACGCGGCGAGCGCGCACAGCGCGACGACCCAGCCGGCGTCGCGGACCGCGGCCACCGACCACAGGGCCGCCACCAGCACCACCCCGGGCAGCCGCGGGAGCACGTCCTCCCCGGAGGTCACGAGCGGCACCACGACCATCGCGATCCCGGTGAGCGCCAGGCCGATCCCGACCCCGTCCCCGGGGAAGGCCGACCAGGCGCCGAACAGCGCGATCGCGAACGCGAGCAGGACCGCGCCCTGCGAGGCGCTCAGCTGCGGCCGGTGCCAGCGCGGGTTGGGGAGGATCATCTGCGGCTGCCGCGGCGGCGGGTAGTACGCCTGCTGCTGCTGGTAGTGGCCGTGCTGCTGCATGTGGGGGTGCGCGTGCGGCGCCGGCACGAGGACGCCCTGCTTGACGGGCGGCCGCTGCTGGGGCGGCGCCGGCTGCTCGGCGGGGCGCTGCGCCGCCGGGGCCTCGTCCGCGGCGGCGGGTGCGGCGGGGGCGTCGCCGGGACGTTCGCGGTGCTCGGGTGCCGGCTCCTCGCGGGGCGCCTCGGCCGGCTGCGCCTCGCCCGGGGCGCCGGGGCCCGGGTCGTCCTCGGATCGCGGCGCGGGGGCGGGTTCGGGTTCGCTCATTTTCGAGCCCCTTCTCATCGGAGGGGTTCCGACCATATCGTGGCGGGTCCACCCTGGGAAGTTCCCCAGTGGACAAGCGGTTTCCGGTGTCAGGAGATAACACTCCACAGCGGGGCGAATCTATGCGCTGCGTGAGAAGGCCCACTCGGTGCAACCGTGTGGTTCACTGGGGACGTGGATGCGCACGGCGGCGGACGATCGCTCGGGAACCGGCTCAACTGGCTCAGGGCCGGCGTGCTCGGCGCGAACGACGGCATCGTCTCCGTCGCCGGGATCGTCATCGGCGTCGCCGGCGCCACCGCCGACCGCTCCACGATCCTCGTCTCCGGCGTCGCCGGCCTCGTCGCGGGCGCGTTCTCGATGGCCGGCGGCGAGTACACCTCCGTCTCCACCCAGCGCGACACCGAGGCCACCCTCGTCGAGGCCGAGCGCCGCGAACTCCGCGAGGACCCCGCCGGCGCTGAGGACGAGCTCGCCGAGAACCTGGAGCGCCGCGGCCTGTCCGAGGGCACCGCCCGCGAGGCCGCCCGCGAACTCTCCGACGGCGACCCGCTGCGCGCGCACGCCCGCGTCGAGTACGGCCTCGACCCCGACGACCTCACCAACCCCTGGCACGCGGCGCTGTCGTCGTTCGTCAGCTTCACGTGCGGGGCGCTCCTGCCGCTGCTCGCGATCACGCTGCTGCCCGAGGGCGTCCGCGTCTGGGGCTGCGCGGCGGCGGTCGTGGCCGCGCTGGCGCTCACCGGCTACACGTCGGCGACGCTCGGCGGCGCGGCGCGGGGCCCGGCGATGCTCCGCGTCATGGGCGTGGGCGCGGCGACGATGGTCGTCACCTACGCGGTCGGCTCCGCCTTCGACATCGCGGCCTAGAGCCAGTTGTGGTGCTTGAAGACCCAGTACAGCAGGCCCGCCGAGGCCACCATCATCCCGAGGGCCATCGGGTAGCCGAGGGTCCAGCTCAGCTCGGGCATGTGGGTGAAGTTCATGCCGTAGACGGTCCCGACCAGGCCGGGGGTGAACAGGATGGCCGCCCAGGAGCTGATCTTCTTGACCTGGTCGCCCTGCTCGATGCTGGCGTGCGAGAGCTGGCGCATCTCCTCGTTCTGCGCCTGCGTGACGAGCGTGGAGTGCACGGTGAGGGCGTTCTCCAGCAGGGCCCGGAACGTGTCGGCGCGCTCGACGGTGCGCAGGACGTGGTCGAGCACGTCGCGCATGTCGCGCCGCAGCTCGATGTCGACGCCGTACTTGTCGTACCCGGCCTCCAGGGACCGGAAGATCCGCACCAGCGGGTGGGTGGCGCGCTGGAGCGCCATGGCCTCGCGGGCGACCTCGTAGATGCGGCGGGCGACGTTGGCGTCGTTCGAGAACAGCTCGTCCTCGATCTCGTCGATGTCGTTCTCCATCCCTGAGACGACCGGCTCGTAGCCGTCGACGACCTCGTCGAGGACCGCGTACAGGACCGCCTGCGGGCCGAGCGCCAGCAGCGGGGGGTCGGCCTCCAGGCGGCGCCTGACCACGGACAGGTCGGGGTTCTCGGCGTGGCGCACGGTGATGGCGAAGTTCGGGCCGATGAACAGGTGCACCTCGCCGAACTCGACCTGCTCGGTCTCGGCGAGGTAGCGGGCCGGGCGCAGCACGACGAATAGGATGTCGCCGTAGCGCTCCAGCTTGGGCCGCTGGTGGCCGGTGCGGGCGTCCTGGATCGCGAGGTGGTGCAGCTCGAACTCCTCGGCGACGGCCGCGAGCTCCTCCGCGGTGGGCCGGTACAGGCCGATCCACGCGAAGCCGCCGTGCTCGTGCAGGTCCTCGAAGGTCTGGTCCAGGGTCACGTGGTGCGACTCCCGGACGCCCTTGCGGTAGATGGCGCTGTCGACGATCGGCATGCGGCCAGTCTAGGGCCGCCGCGCGGCGCTCCCGCAGCCTCGCGAGGCGCGCTCACGTCAGGATCGCGTCAGGATTCGCGCAGCAGGTGCTCCACGGGCATCGTCAGGTACCGGTCGATGGTCGGCCCGACGGTCTCGGCCAGCTGCGCCTCGTCGAGCGACGCGAGCGGCTCCAGCTTGAGGATGTAGCGGGTCACGACCAAACCGAAGACCTGGGAGGCGATGAAGTTCGCGCGGACCGGGACGTGGTCGACCTGGTCGCCGAGGGAGGACTCGACGGTCTTGACGATGCGGTGCTCGAACAGCTGGCGGAGCACGAACGCCATGGCGGGCTTGGAGAGGCTGGTGCGCACCACGGCGAGGAGCTTGTCGTGGTGCGGGCCGTCCCAGATGGTCACGAACGCGTGGACGAGCCGCCGCCCCGCGCCCTCGACGCCGCCCTCCTTGAGGACGGCCGCGACCTCGGGGGCCGGGTCGAACGGGATCTCGATGGCGGCCATGAACAGCTCGTCCTTGGACCCGAAGTAGTGGTGGATGAGCGAGGGGTCCACGCCGGCCTCGCCGGCGATGCGCCGCATCGACACCGACTCGAAGCCCTCGTCCGCGAACAGCCGCCTGGCGGCGCCGAGGATCTCCGACCTCGTGTCGGGGTTCCCCGAGCGCCGCCCGGTCCGCTTCGTTCTCGCCACGTAACGACCTTAGTCGGTCCGCCGCCTGAGCGTCGCGGCTCCGAGCGCGGTTGCGAGCACGACCGCACCGGCGACGACCGCGAGGTCCGTCCACATGTCCGCGGTGACCTCCGGGTTGAGCCGGACCTCGGTGAGCGCCTTGACCGCGTACGTCAGCGGCAGCGCGTCGGAGACGCCCTGGAGCCAGCCGGCCATCTGGTCGGCGGGCCAGATGAGCCCGCACAGGAACAGCTGCGGCACCACGAACACCGGCATGAACTGGATCGCCTGGAACTCGGTGGTCGCGAACGCGGACACGAACAGCCCCAAGGCCATCCCGAGCAGCGAGGTGACGATGCAGATGAGGAACACCGCCCACGCGGGGCCCGCGGTGTCGAGGCCGAGGAACGCGAACGCGACGGTGGCGGCGACCGCGGTCTGCGCCGCGGCCGCCGTCCCGAACGCGATCGCGTAGCCGACGACGAGGTCGAGCTTCCCGGTCGGGGTGGTCATGAGCCGCTCCAGGGTGCCGCCGGTGCGCTCGCGGAGCAGCGTGATCGAGGTGATCATGAACATGAGCATGAACGGGAACGCGGCCAGCAGGATCAGCCCGGTCTGGTCGAAGACCTGCGGCGCCTCGTCCATGATGGCGCTGATCAGGGCGATGATGAGCGCGGGCACGGCGAGGACGAGCCCGACCGTGCGGTGGTCGTTGAGCAGCTGGCGCAGGATGCGGCCGGCCGTGATGAACGTGATCCGCGGCGACATCTCAGTTCGCCCCTTCGAGTTCGCGGATGAGGTGCAGGAACGCGGCCTCGAGGTTCGCGGCGCCGGTGGCCGCGCGCAGGTCGGCCGGGGTGTCGTCGGCGATGAAGCGGCCCTCGCGCAGCAGCAGGAGGCGGTCGCAGCGGTCGGCCTCGTCCATGACGTGGCTGGAGACCAGGAGGGTCGCGCCGCCCGCGGCGAGCTCGCGGAACTGGTCCCACAGCTCCTCGCGGATGACCGGGTCGAGGCCGACCGTCGGCTCGTCGAGGACGAGGACCTCGGGCTCGATCACCAGCGCGCACGCGAGCGAGGTGCGGGTCTTCTGGCCGCCGGAGAGGTTCCCGGCGAGCTTGTCGGCGTGGTCGCCCATGCCGACGCGCTCGATGGCGCGCATCGCCTCGCGGCGGTCGCGGCCGTACAGCGCCGCGAAGTAGGCGACGTTCGCCTTGACCGACAGGTCCCGGTAGATCGAGGCGTCCTGGGTCACGTACGCGACGCGGCCGCGCAGCGGCTTCGACCCGGCCGGCTCGCCGAGGACGGTCACGGTGCCGCCCTTGACCTTCTGGGTGCCGACGACGGCGCGGATGAAGGTGGTCTTGCCCGAGCCGGAGGGGCCGAGCAGGCCGGTGACGCTCCCGGCGGAGACCTCGGTCGAGACGCCGGTGAGGACGGGGCGCTTGCCGCGCTCGACCACCAGGTCGGTCACGGCGATCGCGGGGGTGGGCGGCATCGGGGCCTCCAATGAATTCAACGGATGATGAATTCACCGTAGCACGGGAATTCATCGCACGGTGAAATCCTACGCCCGCCGCCGCCCGGAGGCACGGGAAAAGACCGGCCCCGCGGTCGCAACCGCGGGGCCGGCCCTATCGGAGGGTGAAAGCGCTAGAGGACGCCCTTGCGCCAGGGGCCCCAGATCGCGACGGTGCGGCCGGGCTCGGCCCGGTCGCCGCGCGCGGAGCCGCGCAGGTTCGCGAAGAGCACCGCGCCGTCGGGCGAGAACGCCGCGCCGCTCCACACGGCCGCGCCGTCGTGGCCGGCGAGGTCGAACACCTCGCCCTCGCGCGTCAGGCCCCGCAGCACCGGCGCCTCCCGGCCCGTGCCCTCGCACAGGACCAGGCTTCCGGCCGGGGACGGCGCGATCGCCTCGGGGAACGGCAGCAGCGCCGCGTCCGGCGACTCGAACACCAGCTTGAGGGTGCCGCCGCGGAGGCCGCGCGGGCGCAGCTCCCACAGCTGGCCCTCGCCTTCGTCGCCGCCCGACACCGACGCGGCGTACACCGCGCCGTCGGCGGCGAAGCAGCCCTGGAGCCGGCCGAACACGGCCGCCCCGCGGGCCCAGCCCTGGTCGAACACCGCGTACGGGTCCGCCTCGGCGCCGGCGGGGTCCGGGTCGTCGATGTCGACCCACTCGACGTACACGCTGCGCCCGGCGCGTCGGCCGCTGCGCGCGTCGGCGTTCCACTCGCCCGCGAACTTGAGCATCTGGAGCCGCCCGCCCTCGGCCAGGCGGCCCGGGGCGTCCGGCACGAACCGGTAGAACCCGGCCGAGTGCTGGTCCTCGGTCAGGTACACCGCGCCGGTGCGCGGGTCGACCGCGGCGCCCGCGTGCACGAAGCGGCCCAGCTCCTTGAGCGGCAGCGGCTCCGACTCCTCGTCCGCGGCGGACGGGACCTCGAAGACGTAGCCGTGCGGGGCCTCCCAGCCCGCCGCCGTCCCGGCCGCGGACTCCTCGCACGCGAGCCACGAGCCCCACGGGGTCGGCCCGCCCGAGCGGGTCGCGACGGCGCCCGACAGCGACCGCCGGGCCGCCTCGAGCGCGAACTCGCCGTCCTTCCAGGACACCGCGAGCGTGGTCGTGCCGCCGGAGGCCAGCGGGTCGTACCGGTGCTTGGCGTCCTCGGGGGCCGCGTCGGGGACGCCGACCGCGCCGTGGCCGCGCACCAGGCGCCACTCGCCGCGCCGCCCGGTCGGGAAGCACGCCAGGCCCCCGTGCGCCGGCGGCGTCGCCGAGCCGTCCGCGAGCGGCGCGCCCGCGACGGAGCACACCGCGAAGTCGAAGCCCTCGGGGAGCCGCAGCGTCTGCGAGAAGCCCGACGCCGGGTCGAGGCGGGTCAGCTCGCGCAGCGGCCCGTAGCCGCCGTTCCCGGGCGCGGTGCGCGCCCGCCGCCCGTCCTCGGCGCGCGCGGCCCGGACCGCGAGGCCCTCCACCGCGGAGGACGCGAAGCCCCCGCCCGCCGCGGCCGCGCCGCGGCGCAGGAAGCTGCGGCGGTTCGAACCTTGCAGAGTCACCAAGACCTGGGCTCCTTCTCGCGGAGGTGGGCGGGGGTGGGTACCGGGCTGATCATCGCGGCCGAAAGGGTGTGGAAGGCAATCAGGACATGAACGGAAAGTGACCGGTTGCATAAGGCTTCGACCTCCGCGAAACGTCGGCCCCGGCTGACACAATGGGGCCGTGAGCACGACTGACGCCGAAGGAACCGACCGCACCGACGACCCCGAGTTCGAGCGGGCCCGCGCCCGCGTCGAGGAGCTCGCCCCGGAGATCACCGCGCACCGGCGCCGCTACTACGAGCAGGACGCGCCCACCATCTCCGACAGTCAGTTCGACGAGCTCATGCACGAGCTGATCGACCTCGAGACCCGCTACCCGGAGCTGAAGAAGAACGACTCGCCCACCGAGCAGGTCGGCGTCTTCTCGCAGGCGTTCGCCCCGGTCCGGCACCTCGAGAAGCTCCTCAGCCTCCAGGACGTCTTCAGCACCGACGAGGTCCGCGCCTGGGCCGACCGCATCACCGCCGAGGTCCCCGGCGAGCGGTACCTGTGCGAGGTCAAGATCGACGGCCTCGCCGTCGACCTCGTCTACGAGCAGGGCCGCCTCGTCCGCGCCGCCACCCGCGGCGACGGCGTCACCGGCGAAGACGTCACCGCGAACGTCGCCACCATCGCGGCCGTCCCGCAGCGCCTCGCCGGCGCCGACGGGTTCCCCGTGCCCGAGCTCCTCGAAGTCCGCGGCGAGGTCTACTTCCCGACCGCCGACTTCGAGCGCCTGAACGAGGCCCAGGTCGAGGCCGGCAAGGCCCCGTTCGCCAACCCGCGCAACGCCGCCGCCGGCTCCCTGCGCCAGAAGGACGCCGCCAGGACCGCCGAGCGGCCCCTGTCGTTCATCGCCCACGGCCTCGGCGCGCTCCGCGGCTTCGCGCCCGACTCGCAGTCCCACGCCTACGCCGCGCTCGACGCCTGGGGCCTGCCCGTCAGCCCCTACTGGCGCGTCGTCCCCACGATCGACGAGGTCTTCGCCTACATCGAGGAGTTCGGCGAGCAGCGGCACTCCCTCGTCCACGAGATCGACGGCATCGTCGTCAAGATCGACGACATCGGCGTGCAGCGCCGCCTCGGCGCCACCAGCCGCACGCCGCGCTGGGCCGTCGCCTACAAGTTCCCGCCCGAGGAGGTCAACACCCGGCTCCTCGACATCAAGGTCTCCATCGGCCGCACCGGCCGCGCCACCCCGTACGCCGTCCTCGACCCCGTCCGCGTCGCCGGCTCCGAGGTCGAGTTCGCCACCCTCCACAACGCCGACCAGGTCAAGGCCAAGGGCGTCCTCGTCGGCGACATCGTCGTGGTCCGCAAGGCCGGCGACGTCATCCCCGAGATCGTCGCCCCCGTCGTCGCCGCCCGCACCGGCGACGAGACCGAGTTCGTCATGCCCGAGCGCTGCCCCGAGTGCGACCACGTGCTCGCCCCGGCCGCCGAGGGCGACGTCGACCTGCGCTGCCCCAACGGCCGGTCCTGCCCCGGCCAGCTCCGCGAGCGCCTCGCCTACCTCTCGGGCCGCTCCTGCTTCGACGTCGACCGCATGGGCTACATCGCCTGCTCGGCCCTGGTCCAGCCGCTGGAGCCCGCCGAGCCCGTCCTCACCGACGAGGGCGGCGTCTTCGACCTGCGCATCGAGCAGCTCCTGCCGATCAAGGTCGTCGTCCGCGACCCCGACACCGGGCTCCCGAAGATCGACGAGAAGACGCAGGAGCAGAAGGTCGTCACCTACTTCGCGAACAAGGACGGCGAACCGAAGAAGACCGCCGTCCAGATGCTCGAGAACCTCGAGGCGGCCAAGCGGCAGCCGCTGTGGCGCGTCGTCAACGCCCTCTCGATCCGCCACGTCGGCCCCGTCGCCGCCCAGGCGCTCGCCGAGCACTTCGGCGACCTCGACCGGATCGCGAACGCCGACGAGGCCGAGATGGCCGCCGTCGACGGCGTCGGCCCCGTCATCGCCGCCGCCATCAAGGACTGGTTCGCCGTCGACTGGCACCGCGAGATCGTCGAGCGCTGGCGGGCGGCCGGCGTGCGGATGCAGGACGACGCCCCGGACCCGTCGGAGGCGCTGCCGCAGACCCTCGAAGGCGTCACGGTGGTCATCACCGGCGGCATCACCGGTTACACCCGCGAGGGCGCGGCCGCGGCCGTCAAGGCCCGCGGCGGCAAGTCGACCTCCTCGGTCTCGAAGAAGACCGGCGCGGTCGTGGCGGGGGAGAAGCCGGGGTCGAAATACGACAAGGCGGTCGAACTCGGCGTGCTCATCGTGCCCGGCGAGGACTTCGACCGCCTCCTGGAGGAGGGCCTGCCGGCGTTCGTAACGGAAAACGACGAGATCGAACCAGAATGATCACAACTCGGTAACGATCCGTATTCCATTCGGGGGGGAAGCTCGTTAGAACCAGGCAGAGTCATCTCGTGGAAGCCTGCCCCTGCCGCTCGCGGCGCGGACCGGCCCGCCCGCAGGGGCCGCCGGGTCCGAATTCGACCTCGGGATACCCTGCCGCCGCCGTGCGGAGAACGGTTTCTGTCACGGACATGTCGCGCCTGGTCACAAGTGTGCCGCATGTGCCCCCAGCGTTGTCTGGGAGCGAAAATCGCGATATGACAGAGGAGTCGGCCACCACCGGCCCGAGGTGATTCTGGCGCGTCGCCGCGGAACGGTGTGGCAGTGGGAGGAGCGATATGGCCACGACGCTCATGCGCAACACTGCGCCCAAAGAGCATCCAGGCCGGTACTACGGCTTCATGTCGGCGGTCGCCGTGGCGGCGATCGTCGGCGCCGGTTACACCGCCGCGCGCTCGGGCGCGTTCGAGGGCGGTCTCCTCAGCGTGCCCTTCGCGTTCTGGCTCGTCGCCGGGCTCGCGCTCATCGCCGAGTTCCGCCCCACCCGCTGGGGCGGGCTGTGGATGTCGCCGATCGCCTCGATCTACCTGGTGTACGTGCTCGCCACCATGATCACCTGGGGCTTCCTCCCCGCCCTGGTGGTCCAGTCCGGCGCGATCGTGCTCCTGTCCGTCCAGATCCAGTCCTCGGCCTGGCGGATGATCTTCAACGTCTCGCAGCAGGGCTTCGCCCTCTGCGTCGCCTGGAACGTCTGGAACGCGATCGCGCCCTCCCCGGCCTGGTCGGGCTCGGCCCTCCAGCTCCTGGCCGTGTTCGCCGCCGGCACCGCCTGGACCCTCACGAGTTCGGCGCTGGTGGCCGTCCGCCAGAGCCTGCGCACCGGCATCGGATGGGGTGACCTCACCTTGCAGTGGCTGAGAAGCGAGTGGGCCCTGCGCGCCACCCAGGTCGCCATCGCGCCGATCCTCGCGACCGCGGCGATGTCCTCGTGGTGGCTGGTGGCCGCCTCGGCGATCCCGATCTTCAGCGTCTACCGCATCCTCCAGACCGCGGCCGACCGCGAGCGCGAGGCCGACCACGACCCGCTCACGGGCCTGCTCAACCGCAAGGGCTTCCAGCAGGTCGTGGACGGCAAGCTCGCGGACGCGGCCGAGACCGAGACGGCCGTCGCGGTGCTCATCCTCGACCTCGACCGCTTCGCCGACGTCAACTCCGCGCTCGGCCACGAGGTCGGCGACCAGCTCCTGGTGGAGCTCGCCAAGCGCTTCACGACCGACATCCCCAAGGGCAAGAAGATCGCGCACCTCGGCGGCGACGAGTTCGCGTTCGTGTGGTCCGAGCTCGACGGCATGACCGACCCGATGGAGTGCGCCCGCGAGATCCGCGCCCGCCTCGACGCGCCGATCGTCCTCGGCGACGTGAGCCTGGAAGTGGACGGCTCGGTCGGCATCGCGGTCTTCCCCGACGACGGCGCCGACTTCCAGACCCTGTTCCGCCACGCGGACATCGCGATGTACGAGTCGAAGCAGCGCGCCGGGTCCTACACCCGCTACGGCGCCGAGTTCGACCACCACTCGCCCGAGCGGCTCCACCTCCTCGGCGACCTGCGCCGCGCCCTCGACCACCCCGACGCCCCCGGCGTGAACCTCTTCTACCAGCCGCAGGTGCGCCTGGTCGACGGCGAGGTCGTCGGCGCCGAGGCACTGTTGCGCTACAGCCACCCCGAGCGCGGCGTGGTGAACCCGGCCGAGATCATCGAGACCGCCGAGCACTCCTCGGTGATGCGGATGCTCACCGAGCGGGTGGTCGACATCGCGCTGCGCCAGCTCCGCTCCTGGCGCGAGTCCGGCTACGACCTGCGGATGGCCGTGAACGTCTCGGTCCGCGACCTCCAGTCGCCGGAGTTCACCGACTTCCTGACCGAGCGCATCGACGCGTACGGCGTCAACGCCAAGCGCCTCCAGCTGGAGATCACCGAGTCGGCCCTCATGGCCGACCCGCGCCGCGTCCTCCAGAACGTGCAGCGCCTCTCCGACCTCGGCGTGGGCATCAGCCTCGACGACTTCGGGACCGGGTTCTCCTCGATGCAGCACCTGCGGCGCCTGCCGGTCACCGAGATCAAGATCGACAAGTCGTTCGTGACGACCCTGTGCGACGACCCCGACAACGCCGCGATCGTGAACACCGTGATCGACCTGGGCCGGGCCCTGGACGTCGAGGTCGTGGCCGAGGGCGTCGAGGACGAGGGGGTCCGCAAGCAGCTGGAGGACTGGGGCTGCCACGCCGGCCAGGGCTGGCACTTCGCCAAGCCGATGAGCGCCGACGCGTTCGAGCGCTGGATGGCCGATCAGCGCAAGAAGAACTAAGGGCCACAAGGGAGTTCGCGCGGACCCGGCCACCTGCCCGGGGAAGGTGCCGAATGCTCCTCGCGAATGTCGGTCCCATGTGCGAGGCTGGGGCCATGAACATCGCTGCCAACGACGAGGTGCTCGCCCGGTTCGAGCCGCACCGGCGCGAGCTGTGCGCCTACGCGTACCGGATGCTCGGATCGTCCTTCGAAGCCGAGGACGCCGTCCAGGACGCGTTCACGCGGGCCTGGAAGTCCTACGGCTCGTTCGAGGGCCGCTCCTCGCTGCGCTCCTGGCTGTACAAGATCACCACGAACGTCTGCCTCGACATGCTCAAGGGCCCGCAGCGCCGGGCCCGGCCGATGGACCTGGCCCCGGCCTCCGACGCGGGCTCGCCCCTGCCCGCGCCCGAGCCCGACTACATGTGGGTCGAGCCCATCCCCGACGCCCTCGCCTTCGGCGCCGACCCGGCGGCCGCCGCCGAGGCCAAGGACACGCTCCGCCTCGCATTCGTGGCCGCCGTCCAGCACCTGCCGGCCAAGCAGCGCGCCGTCATGCTCATGCGCGAGGTCCTGCGCTTCTCGGCCGCCGAGACCGCCGAGGCCCTCCAGCTCAGCCCGGCCTCGGTCAACAGCGCCCTCCAGCGCGCCAAGGCCACCATGGAGAAGGTCCACACCGAGCCCAAGCCCGGCTCGGCCGACCTCGACGACGCCGAGCTCCGCAAGCTCGTCGACGGCTACGTCAGCGCCTTCGAGGCCTTCGACATGGACGCCCTCACGGCCCTGTGCACGCAGGACGTGGCCCTCTCGATGCCGCCGTTCCCGCTGTGGGTCCAGGGCCACGCCGGCGTCGCCGAGTTCATGCTCGGCACCGGCTCCGCCTGCCGCGACTCCCGCCTGGTCCCCGTCGGCGCCAACGGCCTCCCGGCCTTCGGCCACTACAAGCCCGGCGACGAGCCCGGCGTCTGGACCCCCTGGTCCATCACCGTCCTCGAAATCGCCGACGGCAAGATCGCCGGCCTCAACTACTTCCTCGACACCGACAAGCTCTTCCCCCTCTTCGGCCTCCCGAACGAGTACCGCGAGTAAGCGGCCGACGCATCGCGGGCCCGCCATGCGTTCCAAAGACTATCAAGGATGATAGTATCATTTTTGATAGTATCTGGAACGATAGTCTTCTGCGGGGAGATCGGATGGCGAACGGGTTCATCGGCCGGCAGGCCGAACTGCGGCGGCTCGGAGACCAGCTCGCCCTGGTCCGCTCCGGCGGCGGGCTCGGGAGGCCCGGACGGGCGCTGATCATGCGCGGTCGGCGGCGCGTCGGCAAGTCCCGCCTCGTGGAGGAGTTCGTCGAGCGCTCGGGGCTCCCCTACCTCTTCTACACCGCGGAAGGGCTGTCGAACGGGGAGGACCTCCGCTCCTTCGCCCAGGCCGTCGAGGAGTCGACGCTCCCGGAGACCGGGGACTTCTCCCCGGAGGACCCGCCGACGCGATGGACCGACGCGCTCAACTCCCTGTCGGACCTCCTCCCGCAGGACTCCCCGAGCATCGTCGTCATCGACGAGATGCCCTACCTCATCGCGCAGGACCCCGGATTCGAAGGGGCCTTGCAGCGGGCGTTCGACCGCCGCTTCTCGCGATTGCCGGTGCTGCTCATCCTCATCGGATCCGACCTCGCCGTGATGGAGCAGATCGACACCTACGGCAGGCCGTTCTACCAGCGCGGCACCGAGATGGTGGTGCCGCCGTTCAACCCGGCGGAGATCGCCGAGCGGACCGGACTCGGCGCGGCCGAGGCCTTCGACGCCTTCCTCGTCACGGGAGGGCTGCCGCTGGTCCTGGAGAGGTGGAACCCCGGCACCCCGCTCGGCGAGTTCCTCGAATCGTCGCTCCAGGACCCGACCTCGCCCCTGCTGGTGAGCGCTGAGCGCTCCCTCGCCGCCGAGTTCCCGGCCGAAGCGAACGCGCGCCAGGTGCTCCGCGCCATCGGCAACGGCGAACGCAGCTTCTCCCACATCGGCCGCGCGGCCGGCGACCTGCAACCCGCTTCGCTCAAGCGCTCGCTGGAGGTGCTGTCCGAGCGGCGCATCGTCCGCGCCGAGACCCCGTTGTCGACCCGGCCGAGTCGGGAGACCCGCTACCGGATCGACGACCCGTACCTGCGCTTCTGGCTGTACTTCCTCGCCGGTGCGATCTCGAAGGTCGAGCGCGGGCGGGGAGACCTGGTGCTGAAGTCGATCCGCGCCGGCTGGCCCTCCTGGCGCGGCCGCGCCGTCGAACCGGTCGTCCGCGAAGCCCTCTGGAGGCTCGCCCCGGAGCTGCTGCCCGAGGGCACCGACGTGGTCGGAGGCTACTGGACCAGGTCCAACAACCCGGAGATCGACGTCGTCGGCGCCGACCGCGAGCCGGTCGCCAAGCGCGTCACCGTCGTCGGCTCGATCAAGTGGCTCGAGCACAAGCCGTTCGACCAGCGCGACTTCGCGGCCCTCATCGCGCACCGGGCCCAGCTCCCCGGCGCCGACGAGGACACTCCCCTCCTCGCCGTCGCGCGTTCGGGATGCTCGGTGGGCGGTCTCGCATGCGTCGGTCCCGAAGCACTGCTCGGCGCCTGGCGGCGCCCGCCGCAGTGACCGGACGCGCCGACGGCCGCCCCGCTCCACGCGGGGCGGCCGTCGGCGTTTCCTGGTTCCCGGTCAGGCCTGCTGGGGGTAGGGCATGTAGAACGGCTCCCACTGGTGGCCGTCGAGGTCGAGGAAGGTGCGGCCGTACATGCCGATCTCGGCCTCCTGGACGCGGCGGTCGTGCTTGGCGGTCTCCTCGGTGCCGCCCGCCTCGAGGGCGGCGTCGGTGAGGTCGTCGACGGCCTCGCGCCGGGGGAGGGCGAGGGCGTAGGCCGCGGCCGAGTAGTTCGCGGTGTCGGCGATGGGGCGCTCGGCGAAGGTCGTGTAGAACTCGCGCGCGAGGAGCATCAGGCAGATGTTGTCGTCCACGACCACGCACGCGGCGTTCTCGTCCGTGAAGTCGGGATTCACGCTCCACCCCAGGGCCAGGTAGAAGTCCTTCGACTTCTGGAGGTCGGCCACGGGCAGGTTCAGGAAGATCATCTTGCTCGCCATCGGCTCACGCTTCTTTCCGGTCTCGGTGTGCCTTCCAGGTAAGGACGAGTCCCGGCGCGCCGATTCATCGCTCCCGCAGCCGATCCGGGCCGCGCCGTTCGCCGACCGCTCGCCGACCGCTCATCGGCGGCTCAGCGCCGGTTCGCCGCACCAGGGCGCCTACCCGGCGACACGCCTGGCAGCGGTCCTTCTCTCCGACCCCGGAAGGCCCTAAGTTCCCAGGTGACACACGTCACCGTGTCGACACGAGCCGGCCACGACCGCGACACGCCCGATGTCCGGCGCGTCCGGCCGCTGCCCGGCCCTTCAAGGAGGAAGGCTCGATGACCACGACCCCCGAAGACCACGGCCCGCCGGCCGAGGTCAGCGACGCTGACATCGCCGCGATGCACGACGATCCGCGCTTCGTCGAGCTCAAGCGGACCCTGTTCCGCTTCACCGTCCCCGTCCTGCTCGCCGCGCTCGCCTGGTACCTCGTGTACGTGCTCCTGTCGGCGTACGCCCGCGACTTCATGGGCATCGTCCTGTTCGGCAACATCAACCTGGGCCTCGTGCTCGGGCTCAGCCAGTTCGTGGTGACCTTCTGGGTCACCTGGGCCTACTCGCGGTTCACCGCCAGGAAGTTCGACCGCCAGTCCGCCGAGCTGCGCGACGACATCATGAACGGGGGCACGCGATGAACCTCGCCCAGGAGATGAGCGACTCCAACCGCATCCTGACGATCGCCCTGTTCATGGTGATGGTTCTGGTGACCATCCTCATCACCATCCAGGGTGGACGCAAGACCCGGACGGCCACCGACTTCCACTCCGGCGGCCGCGGCTTCTCCGCGGTCCAGAACGGCTTCGCCGTCGCCGGCGACTACGTCTCCGCCGCCTCGTTCCTCGGCATCGCGGGCACCATCGCCCTCTACGGCTACGACGGGTTCCTCTACTCGATCGGCTTCCTCGTCGCCTGGCTCGTCGCGCTGCTCCTCGTCGCCGAGTCCCTGCGCAACTCCGGCCGCTTCACCGTCGCCGACGCGCTCTCCTACCGCATGAAGCAGCGGCCGGTCCGCACCGCCGCCTCCATCGCCACCCTGAGCATCTCGATCTTCTACCTGCTCGCGCAGATGGTCGGCACCGGCGCGCTCGTCACGCTCCTGCTCGGCATCAAGGAGGGCGAGACCTTCCTCGGCATGGACTCCGGCGCCGCGAAGGTCGTCGGCATCGTCGTCACCGGCCTCCTCATGGTCGCGTACGTCGCCTTCGGCGGCATGAAGGGCACGACCTGGGTCCAGATCTTCCAGGCCTGCGTCAAGATCGGCCTCGCGTTCGTCCTGGCGATCCTCGTGCTCGTCGAGTACAACTTCAACCTCTCGGACCTGCTCGGCGACGCCGCCAGCGTCTCCGGCCAGGGCGCGGCCTTCCTCGAACCGGGGCTGCGCTACGGCACCGAGGTCCCAGGGGACGCGCTCCAGACGCTGTGGAACAAGCTCGACCTCATCAGCCTCGGCCTCGCGCTGGTGCTGGGCACGGCCGGACTGCCGCACGTCCTCATCCGCTTCTACACCACCCCCGACGGCAAGACGGCCCGCCGCTCGGTCAACTGGGCCATCGGCCTGATCGGCATGTTCTACCTGCTCACCCTCGTGCTCGGCTTCGGCGCCGCCGCGATGGTCGGCCGGGAGGCGATCATCGCCGAGAACCCGGCCGGCAACTCCGCCGCGCCGCAGCTTTCCCAGGTCATCGGCGAGAACATCGCCGGCTCGACCGGCGGCGCGATCATGCTGGCGCTCATCGCGTCCGCGGCCTTCGCGGCGATCCTCTCGGTGGTCGCGGGCCTCATCATCGCCTGCTCGTCCTCGCTCGCCCACGACCTCTACAACGGGGTCTTCAAGCACGGCAAGGCCAGTGGGCACCAGGAGGTCGTCTTCGCGAAGTTCGCGGCGGTCGGCGTCGGCGCCATCGCCGTCGTCATCGCGGTCTTCGCGCAGGACCTCAACGTCGCGTTCCTGGTCGCGCTCGCCTTCGCGGTGGCCGCCTCCGCGAACCTCCCGACGCTGCTGTTCAGCCTCTTCTGGAAGCGGTTCAACACCGCCGGCGCCGTCGCCGGCATCTACGGCGGCCTCATCTCCGCCATCTCGCTGGTGATCTTCTCCCCGACGTTCTCCGGCACCGAGACTTCGCTGCTCGGCGAAGGGGTCGACATCGCATGGTTCCCGCTGTCGAACCCCGGCCTGGTCTCCATCCCGTTCGGGCTCGTCTGCGCCGTGGTCGGCACGCTGATGAGCAAGGAATCCAACCCCGACCGGTTCGCGTCCATGCAAGTGCGGGCGCTGACCGGAGCGGGTGCCGAACGGGCCTCGGTGCACTAGGCGGCCCCCAGGCGGGGAGGGCCGGGGCGGCCCTCCCCGCCGCTTATCGACGCAATGTGCGCCACGTTACAGTTGCAGGGTGATCGCGCGATCCCCTCATCGCCAACGGCGGCGGACCGGCGGCGCGGCGACCCTCGCCGCGCTGCGCCTGTCGCGCCAGATCGGCGAGGCCCTCGCCGACGGCCTCACCGGCAAGGGCGCCCAAGTGGCCGCCCGCCGCCTGGCCCGGCTCCTCGCGGCGGACGCCGTCGCGCTCGCCGACTGCGAGAAGATCCTCGCCACCGCCGGGAGCCTCGACCCCGACGCGGCCGCGGCCCTCCTCGTCGAGACCCTCGACGTCCTCGAACCGGTCACCGCCCCGCCCCTGCGCGCGGCCCCGCTCGTCGTCTCCGGCGACCTCGCCGGGTGCCTGCTCGTCTCCGGGGACGTCGGCGACGCCGACCTCGCCGAGGCCGCCGACCTCGTCGCCCGGGCCCTCGACCACGCCGACCTCGTGCGGGCCCGAGAACGCATCGCCGAAGCCGACCTGCGCACCCTCCGAGCCCAGATCTCCCCGCACTTCATGCACAACGCCCTGGCCGCCATCAGCGCCCACACCCGCACCGACCCCGAGCGCGCCCGCGAGCTCCTCACCGACTTCTCCGACTACCTGCGCTACTCCTTCGCGGGGACCGGCGACTTCGCCACCGTGGCCGACGAGCTCCACGCCGTCCAGACCTACCTCGAACTCCAGCGGGCCCGCTTCGACGACCGACTCGACATCACCGTGCGCATCGCCCCGGAGGTCCTGCCCGTGCCCATCCCGTTCCTGGTGGTCCAGCCGATCGTGGAGAACGCCGTCCGCCACGGCTTCGAGACCAAGCCCGGCACCGGCCACATCGCCGTGCGCGGCTTCTCCGAGGGGCCCCTGTGCGTCATCGAGGTCGAGGACGACGGCGCCGGCATGGACCCCGAGGTCGCCAAGGCGATCCTGACCGGCAGCCGCGCCGGCTCCGGCCGCATCGGCCTCGCGAACGTGGACAAGCGCCTCCGCGCCGTCTACGGTCCCGAGTACGGCCTGTGGCTCGACACCGCCCCCGGCGCCGGCACCAAGGCCACCGTGCGCATCCCCCGCTACGCCAGAGGAGTCCACGCATGAGCGCCAGCACCGCGCCCCCCGCGCCGCCCCGGAGCGGCCCCGCCTGCCGCCCGCGCCGGAGCGGACGCCCATGAGCGGCACCGGCCTCCGCGTCCTCGTCGTCGAGGACGAGTCCTCCACCCGCGCCGAGCTCGCGGGCCAGCTCGCCGAGCAGCCGAGCGTCGGCGAGGTCCAGTGCGCCGCGGGCGGCGACGAGGCCGTGCGCCTCCTCGGCGAAGGCACCTTCGACGCCGCGTTCCTCGACATCGCCATGCCCGGCCTCACCGGGATCGACGTCGCCCGCATCCTGCGCCGCCTCTCGCACCCGCCCGCGATCGTGTTCGTCACCGCCTACGACAACCACGCCGTCGAGGCGTTCGGCCTCGGCGCGGTCGACTACCTGCTCAAGCCCTTCCGGCCCGAGCGCCTCGCCGAGGCCGTGGCCCGCATCGGCCGCCGCACCGGCCCGGCCCCGGCGGGGGACAAGGCCGACGACCTCGCCGTCGTCCAAGTGGAGCTCGCCGGGCGCACCGTGTTCGTGCGCCGCGACGACATCGCCTACGCCGAGGCCCACGGCGACTACGTGCGGCTCCACTCAGGACAGCACTCGCACCTGCTGCGCCAGTCCCTCACCTACCTCGAGGAGGTCTGGGACGCCGCCGGCTTCGTGCGCGCCCACCGCTCCTTCCTCGTCAACCTCGCCTCGATCACCGAACTGCGCGTCACCTCCACGGCCGGCCTCGTCGCCGTCACCGGCGCCGGCGAGGTCCCCGTGAGCCGCCGCCACTCGCGCCTCCTGCGCGAACGCCTCCTCCAAGCGGTGCGCGGCGACTCATGACCCCCGTCCGCCCCGCCCGACCGGCCCGCAGCGCTCGGCGCCTCGTGACTCCGGCCCGCAGCGCTCGGCGCCGCTCGAATCGGAGTGAACACGGCGCGGGCAGCAGCTGTCGCCTCGCGCGACCAACGCGCGGCACCCGCCGCGGTGAACGCCGAAAAGCGCGCGCTCACCGCCGCCCCACCCGCCCGGAGTCGCCGTGACGCAGCGGGTCCGCGTCACCAGCCCCCAGACCCGCCTCGCGCAGCGGCGCGGGGCGGACGCCATGGGGCGGCTGAGCCACCTCGCCGGCCGCCCGCCGATGCCCTCGACCGCGATCGACCTCGACGCCGCCGAGCGCGCCCTGCGCCGCCAGCGCCGCCTCGCCGTGCACACCGCCGCCGCCCTCCTGGTGGCCTTGGCCGCCCTGCTCACGGCCGCCGCGCTCGTGCCCGGCCGCCTCGGCTGGGCCGTCCTGTTCTTCGCGCCCTACCCGGTGCTCCTCGCGCTGGCCGCCGTCCACGTGCGCCGCGCCGAGCGCGTCGAGGACGACCACGCCGAAGGCGGCCCCTGATGCTCGGCCTGGCCTCGATCACGCTGGTGCTCGTCTCCAGCGTCGTCATCGGCGTGTGGGGCGTGCGCGCGGCCCGCTCCACCCCGGACTTCCTGGTCGCCTCCCGCTCGATCGTGCCCGGCTGGAACGCCCTCGCCATCGCCGGCGAGTACGTCTCGGCCGCCTCGGTCCTCGGCCTCGCGGGCCTGCTCGTCAAGAACGGCGTGGGCGCGATGTGGTACGCCGTGGGCTTCACCGCCGGGTACGTGCTCGTCGCGGCCCTCGTCGCCGGCCCGATGCGCCGCAGCGGCGCCTACACCGTCCCCGACTTCGCCGAGTACCGCCTCGGCTCCCCGCGCATCCGCCGCATGTGCGGGCTCGTGGTCCTGGTGATCATGCTGCTGTACCTGCTGCCGCAGTTCAAGGCCGCCGGGGTCGTGCTCGAACTCGTCTCCGGCATCCCGTACTGGATCGGCGTCATCGGCGCCGGCCTCGTCGTCTCCTCCACGATCGCGGTCGGCGGGATGCGCTCGGCCACCTACGTGCAGGCGTTCCACTACCTCGTGAAGCTCGCGTTCATCGCCGGCCCCGCGATCGCCCTGATCGTCCTCGCCGGGACCGAGCGCCGCGCGGCCGCGCTCGCCGCCGCCGGTCCCGACCCCGACTGGGCCCGGCCGCTCCTCGACCTCGACGGCTCGGGGCACTCGGTCCTCGCCACGGTCTCGGTCCTGGTGGCGACCACGCTGGGCGCCATGGGACTCCCGCACGTCGTCATGCGCTTCCACACCGTCGCGGGCGCGCGGGCGGCCCGCCGCGTCGCCGTCTCGGTGATCCTGCTGCTGAGCCTGTTCTACCTGTTCCCGATCGTCTTCGGCCTCCTCGGCCGCGTCGTGGTCCCGAATCCGGAGGAGACCGACGTCGTCCCGGTCCTCGTGCCGGAGGCCATCGCGCCCGGCACCGTCGGCGCGGTCCTCACCGCGCTCGTGGCCGCCGGCGCGTTCGCGGCGTTCCTGTCGACCTCCTCGGGCCTCCTGCTGGCGCTCGCCGGGGGCCTCTCGCACGACCTGTTCGGCGGCTCGCTCTCGAAGCTGCGCATGGGGGTCCTGGCCGGCACCGCCCTCGCCGTGGTCCTGTCGCTCCCGGCCGCCGACGTCGACATCAACGTCCTGGTCGGCTGGGCCTTCGCCGTCGCGGCCTCCACCTTCTGCCCGCTGCTGACCCTCGGCATCTGGTGGCGCGGCCTCACCGCGACCGGCGCCACGGCCGGGCTCCTGGTCGGCGCGGCCTCCTCCACCGGCGCGGCCCTCGCCTCGGTCCTCCTCGACCTCCCGCCCGGCACCTGGTCGATCCTGCTCGCCCAGCCTGCACTGTGGACGGTCCCGCTCGCGTTCGCCGTCATGGCCGCCGCCTCCCGCCCCGGCGCGGTCCCCGACTGGGCCGGCGAGGCCGTGCTGCGCCTCCACGTGCCCGGCCGCTACTCGACCGGCGACACCGGCCCGATCCGCGTGCGCGACACCGCGTCCCGCTGAGCCCGGCCTCCCGCCGAGCCGTCCGCCGAGCAGACCCGGGCCGAAAACCGTTCGACGGCCCCCGCGGCGTGCGGTACCCTCGCCCGCATGTGGGGATCTCCAGGGCTGAACGCGTGCGCCGCGTTCAGCTCGTGCTTCATCCGGCTGCGCGCGGCGGCCTAGGCCCCGCACGCGCACGCTTCCGACCCCGGCCCCGGCCGGGCCTCCCGGGTGCCCTCTGACGCACCCGCTGCGCCGCTGCGCGGTCTAGGCGAATCGACCGTTCCGATTCGTCCACTCCGCACGGAGGATCTCCCATGTCCCGCAGCCAGTTCCCGCGCTCCCGCGAGTCGCGGCCCGTCTCCGACCGCAAGCGCCTGTCCCAGAACTTCCTCGCCGACCCGCACCTGGCGCGCCGCCTCGCGGCCGACGTCGGCCCCGACGACCTCGTCGTCGAGGTCGGCCCCGGCGGCGGCATGCTCACCGGGCCGCTCCTCGACCGCGCCCGCCGCGTCGTCGCCTACGAGAAGGACCGCCACTTCGCCGAGCGCCTGCGGTCCCGCTTCGGGCACCGCGAGCACTTCCGGCTCCACACCGGCGACTTCCGCGACGCGCACCCGCCGCGCGAGCCGTTCCGCGTCGTCGCCAACGTGCCCTTCGCGATCACCACCGACATCGTCCGCTGGTGCCTGGACGCCCGCGCCCTCACCGACGCGTCCCTGGTGGTCCAGCTCGAGTTCGCCCGCAAGCACACCGGCGACTACGGCCGCTGGTCGAAGCTGGCCGTCGACGCGTGGCCCGAGCACGAGCTCGCCCTCGGCGTCCGCATCGGCCGCGACAGGTTCCGGCCCGTGCCGAAGGTCGACGCCGCCGTCCTCCACCTGCGCCGCCGCCCGAGACCGCTGCTGCCCAGGCGCGCCCTCGCCGACTACCGCGACATGGTCGCCCTGGGCTTCACCGGCGTCGGCGGCTCCCTGGCCGCCTCGCTGCGCCAAGCCGTCCCGGCCCGCGCCGCCGCCCGCGCCTGCGCCGAGGCCGGCATCGCCAAGGACGCGCCGTGCGGCCTCGTCCCGCCCGACCGCTGGATCGCGCTCTACCGCGCGCTCACCAGGTAGGGCATCAGGGGGTGCCGGGTCGGTTGCCGCGCCCGATTAAGGTTGAACCGCCCGGCCCGGCCCCCCTTGCCCGGTCCTCGTCGTCTTGGAGCCGTTCATGAGCGAAGCCATCTGGATCGAGCTGATCAAGGTGCTCCCCGCGTTCCTGTGGATCGGGTTCGGATTCATCGCGCTCGCCGTCGCCAAGCGCATCTTCACGCAGCAGGCGCCGCGCATGACGAAGGTCGAGACCCCTTGGGTCACGGTCGAACTCGCCCAGCAGGCCATCGAGGCCGCCGCCGCGCGCGCCCCCGAGGCGCCCCAGCCGGACCTCCACCCGTGGGTCCCGCCGATCCCGGTCCAGCAGCAGCCCGCCTTCCCGGTGCAGGCCCCGCCGCCGCCCATCAGCCCCGGCGGCGGCCCGCACGCCGACCCGAATCCGTACACGCACCCCTCCAGCGCCCTCGGCGGCCCGAACCCCTGGCTCGCGGACGAGACCTGGGACCGCCGCGACGCCGACCCGGCCGACGACGCCGAGCCCGCGGACGAGCCCGTCCAGACCGAGCCCGCCCGCCTCCGCCCGCCGAACACCCCGCCCGCCGACGAACCGGCCGACAACGCCAACGGCGCCAAGCCGAACGACGAGCCCGCGGAGCCGCTCACCGCGCCCCGGCAGCCCGGCAACCAGGCCCCCGGCTACCTCGCCCCGCCGCCCACCACCTACTACGCGCCGCCGCTCCCGGCGACCCAGAACGGCTACCGCGGCACCGCGCCCCTGCCGCCCTTCCCGCCGCCGTACGCGCACCCCGACGCGCAGCGCGGCCTGCGCGCGGCCACCCGCCTCGCCATGTCCACCGACCTGCTCAACGGCGGCGCGATCCTGTGGGTCGACGACCGCCACGAGTGGAACGAGCCGCTGGTGCGCCTCTTCCGCACCGCCGGGCTGACCGTCGAGGCCGTCACCTCCACCACCCACGCGCTGAACGCGCTCAAGCACCGGCACTTCGACCTCGTCGTCACCGACATGCGCCGCGACGCCGAGCCCGACGGCGCCGACGCCGGCGTCAACCTCCTCGACCGCATGGTCGAGGCCGGCATCCCGACCCCGGCCGTCATCTACTCCGGCAGCGCCGCGGCCGTCGCGAGCGCCCATCCGCGCGCCGTCACCGTCACCGACAGCCCCGAGCGGCTCGTGGACACCGTGGTCGACATCGTGGGCACCCGCCGCAACCGCCTCGACCAGCAGCACGGCACCTGGCTCGACCGCCTCAAGGGCAGCTGACGCGAAGCGGCGGGCGGGGCCGTCGTGTGGCCCCGCCCGCCGGTCTTTCCTTCCGAGCCTTGTCAGCTCCGCTTGTACTGCTCCCACCAGGTGAACGAACCCCGGTAGGCGCTGGGGGTGTTGTCGGCCGCGTGGCTCGCGAGGCCGTTCTTGCCGTAGAAGTAGTCGTGGACCTGCGCGCGGGCGACGGCGACCATGTCGGTGTCGCCGATCGCGTTGGCGTGGATGTGGTAGCTGAAGCCCTGCTCGGGCGTGCGCAGCCAGGCCGCGAAGCCGACGTCGCGAAGCGCCTTGACGGTCTGCCAGCGCTGCGTGGCGGTCATGCCGCTGACGCTGACGTCGACCACGCCGCCGCCGTCGTGCGTGCCCGCAGAGCTGGGGTTGCCGGTCGTGTACGAGCCCTGCGTCAGGGCCAGGCTCCAGGAGAGCTTCCCGTCGGCGGCGGCCAGCATGTTCCTGGTGCGGGTGTTGACCCGCTTGCCGCCGTAGGAGTCCGCGTTCGAGCCGATGTTGACCTGGCGGGTCACGGTGTACAGGCCCGTCTCGCCGCCGAGGCGCGTGAGCGACGTCGGGCCGGGGATGCCGTTGGCGTCCAGGCCGGTGTACCCGAGGGACCGCTGCCAGGCCGCGTACGCCGAGATCGTGGAGGTCCCGTAGTGTCCGTCCACTGCGGACGCCGAGAGGTGGTTCTTCACGTCGAGCGCCTGCTCGACGGCCTTCACCGACGCCGCCGCGTTGAGCGTGGTGCCGGTGCCGGTCTTCTCGGGGTCGACCATCGCGGCCACGAGCACGAGCTCCATGTCGACCGCCACCGCGGCGCTCGCCGCCTGGGCGGCGAACAAGGACGGGACGGCGGCCGCGGTCGCGGCGCCGCCGACCATCAGGGCGCGGGAGAGCACCCAGCGCCGGGAGCGGGGGAGGCGCGGTTCTTGGTGGGTCATGCGATTGCGTCCCTTCGGAAGTGCGGCGGTGACGGGGGCCGCCGCGGAGCGGGGATCGTGGGGGTCGAGGCGGGATCGTGATTCAGACCATAGCGGAGTTTTTCTTCGTTGAGAAGCTCTCAGATGAAATAAAACTCCAAGTAATCGCCTCCGGACGCCCGCTCCGGGTCGGAGGTCCCGCCTCCGCGCGCGCCCAGGTCGCGAGACCGGCACGGAGCACAGGTGAAGGGCACCGTCCCCGCCCCCCGCGCGCTCAGGTCGCGAGCGCGACCACGTCCTCGACGAACCGCTCTGGAGCGCTCAAGTGCGGGAACCGGTCGCCGGTCCCGTACACCGCGCACAC
This sequence comes from Glycomyces terrestris, assembly GCF_003933745.1. Lineage (GTDB taxonomy): Bacteria > Actinomycetota > Actinomycetes > Mycobacteriales > Micromonosporaceae > Glycomyces > Glycomyces terrestris. The sequence goes on from NZ_RSEB01000002.1 coordinate 667,727, forward strand.
CGCCCCGGGGACCCGCTCCCCGAGCCACGCCGCGTAGCCCGGACGCGGCGCCGAGCCGAACACCGCCAGGTACCGGCACTTGATCCGCCGCGGCCCGTCCGCGATCTCGGCCAGCGCCGCGTCCACGTCCGCGTCGCCGCCCGGGCCGTCCAGGGCCCGCTCGACCGCCACCACGCCGTGCGCCAGGTACCGGGCCGCGAACAGCGACGCCACCACCGCCGCGCGCCCGTGCCCGACGACCACCGGGGCCCGCGTCCCCATCGTGGCCGTGAACTGCGCGAGCGTCTCCGCGCTGTCCCCGACTGACCCGCCCTCCGGCAGGTCGAGCACCGCCACCGCCAGGTCCGCCGCGAGCCGCGCGGCCACCGGCCACCACGCCGAGCGGTCGTCCCCGCTCTCGGTCAGCAGCAGCACGGGCCGGCCTTCCGCGCCCCAGCGCTCGCCGGTCCACTCGGGTTCGCGCAGCAGGTCTTCGGAGTACAGCGTCGGCAAGGGGAGGCTCCAGTCGGGAAGGGTCGGCTGAGTCGGCGGTCAGCGTAGTGCATCCCCCTGCGGGCGATTCAGACAAGAATGTGAAACGTGAGGCGCTCGGGCGCGGTCACTCGGGCCGCATTGTTCGCCCACGGCGTAACCCCAGCTCAAGGGCCTTCCCGCGGGTTAATCGATTGCCCGCTGGCGGACCCGCCCTTTACGCTCGGCAAGTGAGGTTCCTCCGCGCTCCCGAATTCCCGCTCGCCGATCCGCTGCGCCCGGACGGCTCCCGCGGCCGCCCCCAGGAACCGCCGCAGACCCCGTGGCGCCTCCTCGCCTGGCTCGCCTCCCGCAACCGCGGGCTCGCCGTCGCCGCACTCGTCACCTCCGCCCTCGCGCTCGGCTCGCTGCCGGTCCTGCCCTACTTCCTCACCGGCGCGGTCGACCACGGTCTGCGCGGACGCGACTGGGGCGCGCTCGCGTTCTGGTCCGGCGGCCTGGTCCTCGCCGGCTTCGCCACCGCCGCGATGATCGTCGTCTCGCACCGCCTCACCGTCTACTGGCGCATGGACGCCTCCTACCGCACCCTCCAGCTCGCCACCCGCAAGGTCAACCGCCTCGGCGACGAGCTGCGCCGCCGCCTCACCACCGGCGAGGTCGTCTCGGTCGGCGCCACCGACATCAACCGGATCTCCTGGGCCGTCGACTCCCTCTCGCCCACCGCCGGGTGCCTCATCGGCCTCGTCAGCGTCGGCGTCCTGCTGTTCAACACCTCGGTCGCCCTGGGCCTCACCATCTTCATCGGCGTCTTCGCCGTCGGCCTCGTCACCGGCCCGGTCCTCAACAAGCTCCAGGACCGCCAGGAGGACTACCGCGAGCGCGTCGGCGACATCACCGGCCGCGCCTCCGACATCGTCTCCGGCCTGCGCGTCCTGCGCGGCATCGGTGGCGAGGCCCGCTTCACCGCCTCCTACCGCAAGGACTCCGAGGCCCTGCGCGAAGCCGGCTACAAGGTCGCCGCCCCGCAGGCATGGCTCAACGCCCTCGGCGAAGGCACCCCCGCGGTCCTCCTCGGCGTCGTCATCTGGATCGCCGCCCGCCAGGTCGCCGCCGGCGACCTCACCCCCGGCCAGATGGTCGCCGCGTTCGGCTACACGAGCGCCCTGCTCCTGCCCGTCCACTGGCTCATCGGCTGCACCTACCGGATCATCGAAGGCCGCGTCGCCGCCGGCAAGGTCTGCGAACTCCTGAACACGCCCGAACGCGAGGCGCCCGCCGAGATCCTGCCCGGCCCGGCCGCCGGAGCCCCGCTCCACGACCCCGATTCCGGCCTCACCGTCGCAGGCGGCGAGCTCCTCGCCGTCGCCTCCGCCGACTCCGAGCAGGTCGCCCGCGCCTTCGACCGCCTCGGCGGCTACGCCGAGTCCGACGCCCGCTTCGGCGACGTCCCCGTCGCCGGACTCGACCGCGACGAGCTGCGCCGCCGCGTCCTCGTCGCCGACCACGACGCCTACCTCTTCGCCGGCACCCTCGCCTCCGCGATCGCCGCCCGCGACGGCGGGACCCGCGTCGAGGCCGCCATCGAGGCCGCCTCCGCCGGCGACGTCGTCGAGTCCCTCCCCGGAGGCCTCGACGCCGAACTCGACAACCAGGCCCGCACCCTCTCCGGCGGCCAGCGGCAGCGCCTGCGCCTCGCGCGCGCCATCGCCGCGGCCCCCGAGGCGCTCCTGCTCCACGAGCCGACCTCCGCGGTCGACTCCCACACCGAGGCCCGCATCGTCGACCGGCTCGCCGAGACCCGCGCCGGCCTCGCCACCGCCGTCGCCACCACCTCGCCGCTGTGGCTCGGCCGCGCCGACCGCGTCGCGTTCGTCCAAGGCGGCAAGGTCATCGCCACCGGCAGCCATCACGAGCTGGCCGCCGAGCACCCCGACTACCGCGCCCTCGTCTCCCGGGAGGAAGCATGAGCACCACGGCAACCGAGCGCCCCACCGGGCAGCTGCCCGTCGCCGACACCCCCGCGGTCCGCCGCGCGTTCCTGCGCCTGCTGCTGTCCGAGAAGCGCCGCGCCGCCGCCGCCGTCGGCCTCCACCTCGTCGCCGCCGTGGCCGCCGCCGTCGCGCCCCTCCTCCTCGGAGAGATGCTCGACCAGCTCACCGCCGGCTCCGGCGCCGGCGCGATCGACCGCCTCGCCCTCGGCCTGGTCGCCTCCATCACCGCCGTCGTGGCCTTCACCTGGCTCGGCACCTTCGTCTCGCACCGCCTCGGCGAGCTCCTCTCGGCCCGCATGAGGGTCGAGTTCGTCGACCGCGCCCTGCGCCTGCCGATGCCCGTCGTCGAGCAGGCCGGCTCCGGCGACCTCATGACCCGCTCCTCCGCCGACGTCCCCGAGGCCGGCGTCCTCTTCCGCGACGGCCTCCCGCAGATCATCGTCTCGGTCCTCAAGGTCATCGTGTTCCTCGCCGCGATGCTCTGGGCCAGCCCGGTCCTCGGCCTCTGCATGCTCGTCGTCGCCCCCGGGCTCGTCATCGGCACCCGCTGGTACCTCAAGCGCGCCCGCACCGGCTACCTCGACGAGCGCCAGGCCGAGTCCGCCATCGGCGACACCATCGGCGCCTCCGCCGACGGCGCCCGCACCACCGAGGCCTACCGGCTGCGCTCGGTGCGCGACGGCGCCGGCGACGCCACCGTCGCCCGCCACTGGCGCGCCGCCCGCTACACCCTCTACCTGCGCAGCGTCTTCTTCCCGTTCCTCGACGGCTCCTACGCCCTGCCCACCGCCGCGGTCCTCCTCGTCGGCGGCGCCCTCTACTTCGACGGCAGCGCCTCCCTCGGCACCGTCGCCTCCTGCGCGGTCCTCACCCGCCAGATCATGTTCCCGATCGACCACATCCTCATGTGGGTCGAGAAGGTCCAGCGCGGCTTCGCGGCCATGTCCCGCATCGAAGGCGTCGCCGAAGCCGAGGACACCGAGGCGAACGCCACCACCGAGCGGCCCGTCGACGGCACCGTCGACCTCGTCGACGTCCGCTACGCCTACCCGTCCGGCACCCGCGACGTCCTCCACGGCGTCACCCTCCGCGTCCCCGCCGGCCAGCGCCTCGCCGTCGTCGGCCCCTCCGGCGCCGGCAAGTCCACGCTCGCGCGCCTCATCTCCGGCTCCGACACGCCCCGCGAAGGCCGCGCGGCCATCGGCGGCGTCGACGTCGCCGCGCTCCCGCTCGACGAGCGCCGCCGCCGCGTCACTCTCGTCACCCAGGAGCACCACGTCTTCACGGCCTCCTTGCGCGACAACCTGATCCTCGCCAAGGCCGACGCCTCCGACGCCGAGCTCCAGGACGCGCTCGCGGCCGTCGGCGCCGACTGGGCCTTCGACCTCCCCGAGGGCCTCGACACCGCCCTGGGCGGCAAGGCCCGCGAGCTCGACGCCGCCTCCGCGCAGCAGATCGCGCTGGCCCGCATCATCCTCGCCGACCCCGACGTCGTGATCCTCGACGAGGCCACCGCCATGCTCGACCCGCGCGCCGCCCGCGACACCGAGCGCGCCCTCGCCGCCGTCCTGGAGGGGCGCACCGTGATCGCGATCGCGCACCGGCTCCACACCGCCCACGACGCCGACCGCATCGCCGTCGTCGAGGACGGCCGCGTCGCCGAACTCGGCAGCCACGACGAGCTCATCGCCCTCGACGGCCACTACGCGGGGCTGTGGCGGGCCTGGCACGGCGAGCCCGACGGACTGAAGGCCGCCGACGAGGATCTCGCCGCGGTTGGAGAGCGGTTGTGAGGCAAAGGAAATGGGCCCCGGACGAAAGCCCGGGGCCCGCACTGGCTCGAGAACACCACCACAAGTCGGAACACCCACCGACTCGTTCTTAGCAAGGAAACAGAAAGGAAACCAGGAAACCCGTTCCGAACCAGTACCGAGAGAGTATCACGTCACATTCGCCATGGCTAGGGGGACGTATCCGCCCTGGTCCATCCGTGTTGCTCGATGTCTCCGCCACCCGTCCCGGCCCCCGCGCGGCCCCGGCCGTGACCGGAGCGCGCACGCGCCGTGCCCGCCTCGGGCCGCCGCGGTGCGGGAACTAGACTCGACTGGTCTTCCCGCAGCTAGTAACCGTTAGGAAACACCTGTCGTGAGTACGATTTCACGCGAGGAGGTCGCGCACCTGGCGCGCCTCGCCCGCCTCGAGGTCACCGATGACGAGCTCGACGCCTTCGCCGGCCAGCTCGACGTCATCCTCCAGTCGATGAAGACGCTCGCCGAAGTGGACACGGACGGCGTCCAGCCGACCTCGCACGCGGTGCCGCTGGTGAACGTGTTCCGGGAAGACCAGCCCCAGCCGTCCCTGCCCCGCGACGCCGTCCTCGCCGGCGGCCCCGACACCGCCGAGGACCGCTTCCGCGTCCCGCGCATCCTGGACGAGGAGGCCTAGCCCATGTCGCGCATCATCGACAAGACCGCCGCCGAACTGGCCGCGGACATCCGCGAGGGCCGCCTCACCTCCGTCGAGGTCACCACCGCGTTCCTCGACCGCATCGCCGCCGTCGACGGCACCGTCAAGGCGTTCCTGCACGTCGACCGCGACGGCGCCCTCGCCACCGCGGCCGAAGTCGACGCCGCCGTCGCCGCGGGCGAGGAGCTCGGCCCGCTCGCCGGCGTGCCCGTCGCCATCAAGGACGTCGTGGTCACCAAGGGCCTGCCCACCACCGCGGCCTCCAAGATCCTCGAAGGCTGGATCCCGCCCTACGACGCGACCATCGTGGAGCGCATCAAGGCCGCGAAGCTCCCGATCCTCGGCAAGACGAACATGGACGAGTTCGCCATGGGCTCCTCCACCGAGTACTCGGCCTACTTCAAGACCCTGAACCCCTGGGACACCGGGCGCATCCCCGGCGGCTCCGGCGGCGGCTCGGCCGCCGCGGTCGCCGCCAAGATGGCCCCGCTCGCGATCGGCACCGACACCGGCGGCTCCATCCGCCAGCCCGGCGCCGTCACCGGCACCTTCGGCGCCAAGCCCACCTACGGCGGCAACTCCCGCTACGGGCTCATCGCCTTCTCGTCCTCGCTCGACACGCCGGGACCGGTGTCCCGCAACGCCCTCGACGGGGCCCTCCTCCACGAGGTCATCTCCGGCCACGACCCGCGCGACTCGACCTCCATCGACGCGCCCGTGCCGCCCGTCGTCGAGGCCGCCCGCCTCGGCGCCACCGGCGACCTCTCCGGCGTCAAGCTCGGCGTCGTCAAGGAGTTCAAGGAGGGCGCCGACGCCGCCGAGCCCGGCGTCATCGCCGCCTACGAGGCCGGCATCGAGCAGCTCGTCGAGCTCGGGGCCGAGATCGTCGAGGTCTCCTGCCCGTCCTTCACGTACGCGCTGCCGACCTACTACCTCATCGCCCCCTCCGAGGCCTCCTCGAACCTCGCCCGCTACGACGGCGTCCGCTACGGGCTCCGCGCCGGCGACGACGGCAAGAAGAGCCTCGAAGAGGTCATGAGCCTCACCCGCGAGGCCGGCTTCGGCCCGGAGGTCAAGCGCCGCATCATCCTCGGCACCTACGCCCTCAGCGCCGGGTACGTCGACGCGTTCTACGGCAAGGCCCAGAAGGTCCGCACCCTCATCAAGCAGGACTTCGAGCGCGCCTTCGAACAGGTCGACGCCCTCATCAGCCCGACCACGCCGTTCATCGCCTTCGAGTTCGGCGCCCGCACCGGCGACCCGTACCAGATGTACCTCGCCGACCTCTACACGATCCCGACGAACATGTACGGCGGCCCCGGCGTCTCCGTGCCCGTCGGCCTCTCCGAGGGCATGCCCGTCGGCCTCCAGGTCATGGGCCCCGTCCTCGGCGACGACATCACCTACCGCGTCGCGGCCGCGCTCGAGTCCACCCAGGACGTCCTCCTCGCCGACACCGCGCCCGAGATCGAAGGGATCTGAGCGAACATGACGAAGTTGAACACCTTCGAGCAGGCCGTCGCGACCTACGAGCCCGTCCTCGGCCTCGAGACGCACATCGAGCTCGACACCGCCACCAAGATGTTCTGCGGCTGCTCCACGGCCTTCGGCGCCGAGCCCAACACCCAGGTCTGCCCCGTCTGCCTGGCCCTCCCCGGCGCCCTCCCGGTCGCCAACCGGGCCGCCGTCGAGGCCACCATCAAGATCGGCCTGGCCCTCAACTGCACCATCGCGTCCTGGACCCGCTTCGCCCGGAAGAACTACTTCTACCCGGACATGCCGAAGAACTTCCAGACCAGCCAGTACGAGGAGCCGCTCTGCGAGAACGGCTACGTCGAGGTCGTCGTGGAGGGCGAGGTCCACCGCGTCGAGATCGAGCGCGTCCACCTCGAGGAGGACACCGGCAAGACCCTCCACGTCGGCGGCACCACCGGCCGCATCCACGGCGCCACCGAGTCCCTCGTGGACTACAACCGCGCCGGCATCCCGCTCGTCGAGATCGTCACCAAGCCCGTGCCCGGCACCGGCGCCCTCGCCCCCGAGGTCGCCCGCGCCTACACCGCCGAACTGCGCGACATCGTGCGCTCCCTCGGCGTCTCCGACGTCCGCATGGAGCAGGGCTCCCTGCGCTGCGACGTCAACCTCTCGCTGAACCGGCCCGGCGAGGAGTGGGGCACCCGCACCGAGACCAAGAACGTCAACTCGCTGCGCTCGGTCGAACGCGCGGTCCGCTACGAGGTGCGCCGCCAGTCCGCGCTCCTCGACGCCGGCGAGCGGATCTTCCAGGAGACCCGCCACTTCCACGAGGCCACCGGCGAGACCAGCCCCGGCCGCTCCAAGGAGGAGGCCACCGACTACCGGTACTTCCCCGAGCCCGACCTCGCCGTCATGGAGCCCTCCCGCGAATGGGTCGAGGAGCTGCGCGCCTCGCTCCCCGAGCTCCCGCGCAAGCGCCGCGAGCGCCTCCAGGCCGCCTGGTCCCTGGGCGACAAGGAGATGCAGTCGGTCGTCAACGCCGACGCCGTCGACCTCATCGAGGCCACCGTCGCCGCCGGCTCCAGCCCGGCCGGCGCCGTCAAGTGGTGGCTCGGCGAGCTCTCCCGCCGCGCCAACGAGTCCGGCGAGGAGCTCACCGCGCTCGCCATCACGCCCGCGCAGGTCGCCGAGCTCCAGGGCATGGTCGACGACGGCCGCCTGAACGACAAGCTGGCCCGCCAGGTCATCGACGGCGTCCTCGCCGGCGAGGGCTCCCCGGCCGAGGTCGCCGCCGCGCGCGGCCTCGAGGTCGTCTCCGACACCGGCGCGCTCGAAGCCGCCGTCGAGGAGGCCATCGCCGCGAACCCGGCCGTCGCCGACAAGATCCGCGGCGGCACGCACGCGGCCGCCGGCGTCCTCATCGGCGCGGTCATGAAGGCCACCAAGGGCCAGGCCGACGCGGCCACGGTCCGCCAGATCATCCTGGACAAGCTGAGCTAGCGCGACAGTAGGGAAGGCCGGGCGACACGCCCGGCCTTTTCGCATTCACCGTCCGTTCAGTCCCAGTGTGAGCCGCGAGTCTTTGGGAACCCCAGAGAGCGATGTTGTTCACAACGGAGGAGTACCCTGAAGCGGCCAGGTGCACTGCGACCCGAGGAGGTGAGGGCCATGGGCGACGACCCCGGATCTAGTCGAGATACCGACGTGTTCTTCCCATTTTCCTTTCACCGTGCCTCGCGCCCTCTTATCGTGAAGCGGGCGGCCTGACCTGCGCGACTCTTCCTCAAGCGCGAGTGGGCTCCTTGACGGGCACGGCCCTTTCCTCGTGTTAGGAGGTGGCTGACGCATGGCAACGACCATTCAGCCCATTTCGCCCGCGGCAGTCGACGAACTCGCCGCGCTCCGGCTCGAACTCGCCGACACCTCGACCGTCGAACTCGCCGAAGAGCTTCCCCGCATGGACCTGGCCGAGCAGGCGCTCCGGTTCCGGCTGCTGCCCAAGGACCGCGCGCTCGCCGTGTTCGAGGAGCTCGACCCCGTCCACCAGCAGGAGCTGATCGACGGCCTCAAGACCGACTTCGTGCGCGAACTGCTCGAGTCGATGGAGGCCGACGACCGGGCCGCGCTCTTCGACGAGATGCCCGCCATGGTCGCGACCCGCTTCCAGGCCCAGCTCAGCGCCGCCGACCGGCGCCAGACCGCCCAGCTCCTCGGCTACGACTCCGAGTCCGCCGGGCGCATCATGACGCCCGACTACGTGTCGCTGCGGGCCTCGATGAGCGCCGCCGCCGCGATCGAGCGCATCCGGCACCTGCGCGAGCGCCCCCGGCACCTCGACGTGCTGCCGGTGACCGACGGGCACCGCAAGCTCCTCGGCACCGTCACCCTCGCCGACCTCGTCAGCGCCGACCCCGACACCGAGGTCGCCGACCTCATCGCGAGCGAGCACTACCAGGTCTCCACCGACACCGACCAGGAGGAGGCCGCGCGCCTCATCCAGGAGGCCAACCTCAACGCGCTGCCCGTCGTCGACCACGAGGACCGCCTCGTCGGCCTCATCACCTGGGACGACGCCATGGAGGTCCTCGAGGCCGAGGACACCGAGGACGTCGCCCGCAGCGCCGGCGCCGAGCCGCTGGACCGGCCGTACCTGTCCGCGGGCGTGTTCATGCTGGCGCGCAAGCGCGCCGTGTGGCTCCTCGTCCTCGCCGTCTCGGCCTCGCTCACCGTCACCGTGCTCAACTACTACGAGACCTACCTCGCGAACGTCACCGTCCTCGCGGTCTTCATCTCGCTGCTGACCGGCACCGGCGGCAACTCCGGCTCGCAGGCGTCGGTCACGATCATCCGCGCCATGGCCGTCGGCGAGGTCCGCTTCTCCGACGCCTTCCGCATCACCTGGCGCGAGTCCCGGGTCGGCTTCGTCCTGGGCGCCCTGCTCGCGATCGTCGGCGGGCCCGTCGTCGGCTTCGTCTACGGCTGGGACATCGGGCTCATCATCGCGCTGACACTGCTGGTCATCTGCACCTGGTCCACGTTCGTCGGCTCGCTGCTCCCGCTGCTGGCCAAGAAGGTCGGCATCGACCCCGCCCTGGTCTCGGCCCCCATGGTCTCGACCCTGTGCGACGCGACCGGCCTGCTCATCTACTTCTCGGTCGCGGCCGCCGTCCTCGGACCGGCCCTGACCGGTTGAGACGCGAGCGGAAAGCCCCTGACGCGCCACGGCGTCAGGGGCTTTCCGCCGTCTGCGGGGCCGAGCGCCGCTCAGTCCTGCTGCGGCGCGGACGATTCCGTGCCGCTCTGCAACTCGTCCTCGGCGACCTGGTCCTCGGTGGGGATCACCGTCCGGTCGAGCGTCACGTCCGTCTCGTCCAGCGCCCCGACCGAGATCGAGTCGTACGCGGTGAGCGCCTTGGTGACCGGGTCGAAGTAGAGGATGTCCATCTCCATCTTCATCGTCGAGGACGACGTGAAGTGGCGCAGCCCGGCCGCGCCGGTGGAGCCCTCGACCATGAGCATGGTCCCGTCCCCGAGGTCCGTGACCGACCGCTCGTGCATGTGCCCGGCCAGGACCAGCGGCACCGTCCCGGCGAGCGGGTCGGCCATCGGCGGCTCGTGGACCATCGCCACGTCGGCGCCGCCCGCCTCCTCGATCGCGCCTGCCAGGCGCTCCCCGGACGCGGTGAGCATCTGCGCCACGTAGTCGCTCGACGGCAGGCTGCCCTTGTCCGGCGTGAACGTCGGGTCGGCGACCCCGGCGAACCGGAGCCCGGCGATCTCCCGCACCTCGCCGTCGAGGATCGTCACGTGGTCGTACGCGGACAGCGCCGCCACCGTCGTGGCCGAGTCGTGGTTGCCCTTGACGAACACGTACGGCACGTCGATCTGCTGCACGCCCTGCGAGAAGATCTCGGCCTCCTGCTCGGAGCCCCAGTCGTTCATGTCGCCGGTGTCGGCCACCGCGTCGATGTCGAACTGCCCGACGACGGTCTCCATGAGGTGCCACGCGTTCGGGTTCAGGTGCAGGTCCGACACGTGCAGGACCTTGATCGAGTTGTCCTGGATGCCGACCTGCGGCATGTTCATCGCGAGCGTGTAGAACCCGGAGATGTTCGTGACGATCTGCTGGAGGTCGGAGACGTACTCCTCGTAGTTCTCGGCGATGTCCTCGGCGCTGCCGACGACGCTGGGCGCGTAGGTGAGCAGGCCCTCGTAGCGCGGCTGCGAGATCGACTCGGCGCGCAGCGTCGCCGCCGCGTACCCGACGAGCGCCGCGGTGACCGCGAGCGAGGTGACCCCGGTGAGCAGCGCCCGGCGCATGGTGCGGAACGCGAGCGCCCCGACGAGGAGCCCGCACAGCGTCACGATCGCGAGCGCCTCCACGACGACCCGGATGACCGCGTCGGTGACGTCCGAGGCGAGGTTCTGGGCCGCGAGCGTGAAGCCGTCGGGGGTGTTCATGATCTGCCGCGCCTCGACCGGGTCGACCGAGTCGAGCGTCAGGTTCAGGCCCACCGGCCCGTCGTGGCTGTCGAACACGATGTCGCCCAAGGGCGGGATGTTCACGATCGTCTCGCCGTGCACGTCCGGGTGCAGGGCCACCGTCGTGTCGAAGGGGCCGATGTCGGCGCTGGTGCCGCCGACGAGCGCGAGGCCGGCCGCGGCCGCCCCGGTGCCGAGCAGCAGGACCGCGGCGACCGTGCCGGCGCGCCGCGCCCTGGGGGAGTGCCGTATCCGCGACCAGCCCGCTCTCGCCTTGCGCCACCAGGATCTCGCCCGCCGCAGGTGCGGGCGGGCGGTCTCGCGGAGGCGCTGGACGGAGCTGGACCGGTCGTTCATTCAGACCCTTCCCTGTGCGGCGTAACTGGTGGAGAAGCGGATGATGCGGTCGTCGGCGTCGTCGGGAGTGCAGCCGCGCTCCTCGACGCAGCGGCCGTCCCGGTTGGAGGTGGTCACCCACAGCATCCCGTCGGGGCCCATGGCGACCGATCGTAGTCGACCGAACTCGCCGACGACCGACGCTTGCGGCTCGCCCGCGAGCGCGCCGGACTGGTCGAACGGGACGACCCAGAGCCGCTGCCCGCGCAGGCAGGCGGTGACGAGCGAGTCCTCCAGGAAGACCGCCCCGGCGCAGGACGCCTCGAACGGCTCCCAGGAGACCACCGGGTCCTCGTAGGCCGCGTCGCCGCCGGGCCCCTCGAAGTACGGCCAGCCGTAGTTCGCGCCGGGCTCGATGCGGTTGACCTCGTCGGCGATGTCCTGGCCGAACTCGGTGGCGTACAAGGCCCCCGCGGCGTCCCAGGCGAGGCCCTCGACGTTGCGGTGCCCGAGCGAGTAGACGGGCGAGGCGGGGTCGGGGTTCCCGGCGGCGGGCGCGCCGTCGGTCGTGATGCGGAGGATCTTGCCGGCCAGCGACTCCGGGTCCTGCGCCTGCTCCTCGTCTCCGGCGTCGCCGGTCGCGGCGTACAGGAACCCGTCCGGGCCGAACTCGAGCGCGCCGCCGTTGTGGTTCTCGGCGGCGGGGATGCCGGTGAGGATCGGCTCGGGGGCGGCGTCGGTCGTCGGGTCGAGGCGGGCGATCCGGTTGTCGTCGCCGGTCGTGTAGTACAGGTACAGCGAGCGGTCCTCGGCGTACCCGGGGGAGACGGCGATGCCGAGCAGCCCGCCTTCGCCGCTGTCGTCGACGTCGACCGTGCGCAGCTCCTCGGGCGCGCCGACGCTGCCGTCGGCGGCGACCGGGATCTGGAGGAGGCGGCCGCCGCGCTCGCCGACGATCGCGGAGCCGTCCGGGAGGAACGCCAGCCCCCACGGCACTTCGAGCCCTTCGGCGACGACGTCCATGAACGTGGCCGGACTCTCGGGCGCGCCCGAGGGGGTCGGCAGGTTCGGGGGCTCGCCGGACTCGGGCTCGGGCGGCTCCCCGAACGAGCACGAGGCGAGGGAGAGTGCGGCGGCGGCCGCAGCCGCGGCCGAGAGCAACCTGCGCATGGCGACAACCTTATCGGCCGCCGATGACAGGCTCCGGTCCCCGCGATGCACCGGCCGGGGGTTGCCGGTTCGGCCGCGTTTCATGCCTCCGGGGCGAAAGCGATTGCTGTGACCTGCCGCCCGGCGACTATGCTCGGGACCTGTGAAAGTCTGGATCGCTCACGAAGAAGGCCGCGCCCTCCTGGGCGAACTCCCCCCGGACGTCGAGGTCGAGGTCTACGACGGGAGGTCGGACTACCCCTCGGACCCGGCTGCCGTGGAGTTCTGGGTCCCGCCGTTCCTGGCCCAGTCGAAGGTCACCACCCCGCTCAAGGACATGACCTCGCTCAAGGCGATCCAGCTGCTGAGCGCCGGCGCCGAGGTCTGGGTCCCGGTCGTCCCGCCCGGCGTGGCCCTGTGCGACGCCCGGGGGGTGCACTCGGGCACCACCGCCGAGTGGACCGTGGGCGCGGTCCTCGCCTCGATGCGCGGCTTCGACCTGTTCGCGCGCAAGCAGCTTCGGCACGAATGGAAGGTCGAGTTCACGACCACGATCGTCGGCAAGCGCGCCCTGGTCGTCGGCGCGGGCGACATCGGCGAGCGCATCGCGGCGGTCCTGACCGCGCTGGGCGCCGAGGTCGACAAGGTCGCCCGCCGCGCCCGCCCCGGCGTCCACCCGATCGACGCGGTCGACGAGCTCCTGCCGGCCGCCGACGTCGTCGTGCTGATCGTCCCGCTGACCGACGCCACCCGCCGCATGGTGGACGCGAAGTTCCTGTCCCGCATGAAGGACGGCGCGCTCCTGGTCAACGCCGCCAGGGGGCCCGTGGTCGACACCGACGCCCTCGTCGCGGAGGTCGCCTCGGGCCGCCTCAAGTGCGCGCTCGACGTGGTCGACCCCGAGCCGCTGCCCGCCGACCACCCGCTGTGGGACCTCGACGGCGCCCTGATCACGCCGCACGTGGCCGCCTCGGTCGACGGCACGATCGCCCGCGCCTACGCGCCGGTGGGGGACCAGATCCGCAGGGCCGCAGCCGGAGCGCCCTTGGACAACGTCGTCGCCGACGGGTACTAGCGCTCGTCCTCCGCGGGGGCGTCCTCCCGCAGCTCCTGGCCGCCGATCTCGAGGACCTGCGGCAGGTTCTCGGGCTTGAGCGGGTCGAGCCTGACCTGGGACTGGTCGGAGAGTATGGCCTGGACGCCCTCGTCGCCGGTGGCGAAGCCGTCGATCTGGCGCCACGGGATCTCGCGGGTGGTGAACATGCCGCGGACGGCGATGCCGTCGGCGGTGACGTCGACCCCGGAGCGCCAGGCCCACATCGAGACGCCGAGCGGCGCCAGGAGCAGGGCCGCGCCGAGCGGCACCGAGACGGCGCCCCACAGCGGCTGCTCCACGATGAGCGCCAGGGCCAGCGGGGCGGCCGTGAGCCAGGCGACGAAGGCCGCGCCGGTGATCGCCGCGGAGCGGCGGATGCGCAGGCGGCGGGCGGGGAGCGGGGAGTCAGCGGACGTCATGCGTCCAGATTGACACACCCGGGCCCGGCCGCCGCGGGGTGCCGGTCCGGTTTCTGTCCGGTTGTCGCTTGACGTCCGCGCGGAACGTGGCACGATCAGCTCATCGGCAGCGGAACGAGCCTGGTGGGGGTGAGTGTGGCCGTCAAGATCACATTCCGTCCGACGACGCGTCAGGTCATCGGCCGCGCCCTGTTCCTCGGAGGGGTCTCCGCGCTGGTCGCGCTCGTGCCCGCCGTGGCCTACATGCTCGTCGTCGGCCACTGGTACGCCCCGACCCTCGGCGGGCTCGTCCTCGTCGCCGCCGCGGTCGCCCTCGCCGTCGCGTACGCGGGCGCCCGCCGGCACGGCGTCGTCCTCGACGAGCGCGGCATCCATCCCCTCGAATCAGAAGGGGCCCAGTCGAATCCGCGGACCGAGCGGTACGCGGCCTGGACCGAGGTGGCCGACATCCGGGCCGAGCGCCGCGCCGGGCGGACCGTCCCGGTGGTGTACCTGAGCGACCCGGCCCAGAAGCCGTGGCGGCTGCGCGCGCCCTACTCGGGCCGCGCGCTCTCGGCCGACGACGAACTCGACGAGAAGATCTTCGTCATGCGCAGCCTCTGGGAGGGGTACCGCCGCGGCCTCTCCCCGCGCCGCGAGCACGCCTGACGGCATCGTGGAGCTCGCGGGTCCGGCTCATGCGCAAGGCCGGCGTCAACCTCGTGAGCGTCAACATCTTCGCTTGGGCCAGTGTGCATCCGGGCTCCGGCGAACGGGACTTCGAGCGGCTCGACGCCGTCATCGTCGGCGCTCGCCCCGGGAGGGACCGCCGTCCTCAGAGAATGAGCTGCGGCGCGTACGCGATCGCGATGAACCGAGCCGACCGCCCGATCAGGCAGGCGATGACGAAGACCGGCGTGCGGACCTTCGTGCCCGCGATGTAGATGCTGGTCGCCAGCAGCGGCGGCAGCCCCGCGAACGCGCTCAGGAACAGGATCGGCAGCGTCAGCGCCGGCCGCTCCAGGAGCTCCGTCAGCTTCGCCGCGGCCCGGCGCAGCGGCCGGCCCAGCGCCCTGATCTGCCGCACCACCGGGCCCGGCGGCCGGCCCGGGGTCCGCCGGCTCCGGTGCTCCGACAGCCGGTGGACCCACCGCTTCACCCGCTCGGAGTGGAACACCCCGCGCGCCCCGAGGAAGATCAGCGTCTTCCCGATCGTCTGCCCCACGGCCGCGGTGAGCCCGAGCCCGATCGCGCTGTGGTCCGTCACGGCCGCAAGCGTCACCAGGTACGGCTCGATCGGCGTCACCGGCACGAACGCCGACCACAGCGCCGTCAGGAAGGTCGACACGTACGCCGCGATCACGTCCGCGCCGCCCGCCCCGGCCCCGCGGCCGCGCCGCGAGCAGCAGGCCGCTCGATCATGCCAAGTCCGAATTCATCCGAGGGGTCGCAGCCGTCCGCTGCCGTACAAACCCTAACCCCCCGCCGCAAACCCCCGTCCACCAACGATTCACGCGAGGACACCATTCGGGTGCCCTCCGAAGGCGACGGCCGCGGCGGCTCGCCGCGGCCGCCCGCTCAGAGCACCGTGCAACCCTCCGCCGCGGGCCTTCTGCTCCGGTAGAGCTCGACGTGCGCCAGGTCCGCGCGGTCCTTCGGCCGGTCGAGGTACCGCTTGTAGGCGATCACCTCGGAGACGGGCAGGTACTTCAGGCCGTCGATGACGTCCGCGTTCGCGAGCAGCCGCTCGGTGTCGCTGTCGGGGAGCAGCCAGGACTGGCAGACCTCCAGGAGGCCGCCGTAGAGGCACGCGATCTTGTCGCCGTTGTAGTCGCTCGTCCGCAGGGGCGCGTTCCCGAACACGACCGCGTGCTCGAACGCGAGCTCCATCGCCCGCTCCCACGTCGTGCTCCCGGGCCGCACGAGCAGGTCCAGATCGGAGAGCTGGTGCGTGATGCCCCCCGCCCACAGGCGGGCGCTTCCGGCGATCAGGAAGTCCTCCGGGTCGAAGTCCGCCGGAAGATGCTGCCGCAGCAGCTCGACCAGCTTAAAACCGTTGAATCTGGTCGTTCGCGTTCGTGTCACCTGTCGGCTGTCCCTGTTCTATGGCCGGTTCCCGCGACTGCTCCGGGACGGCACGGCGATGCTCGTCCGTCACGATCTTCATCCGCTCGGTCTCGTTCTGGTAGCGGTACGCGCGGTACAGCAGCCACGCCTGGGTCGTCATCGCGACCGCCGAGATGACCGAAACGGCTGCGGAGAGATACGGATCGAGGCTTGTCATCGTGGATCACGCGCGTGTCCTGTTAAAAGCGCGTGATCGACGCGCTGGGCGATGGCCTCGATCGGTTCGAGGTCGTGGACGGTGATGCGGCCCCGGCCGATGGTGACGACCCCGCTTTCCTTGAGCGGCCGCAGGATCGCTGAGACCGACTCCCTGGAGATGCCCGACAGCGATGCCAGGTCGCGCTGGTTGAAACCGGTCAGGCGCAGGCCGTCGTCGCCCTCCTCGCCGATGCCGGAGCGCACGATCTCCAGGATCGCGCGGGCGAGCTGCTGCTCGGCGTTGATGATCGACTTGACGCGGACGCCGAGTTCCTGCACCCGCTCGCCGAGCTGGCGCATCATCGCCGCGGCCAGACGCGCGTCGTTGGCGACGAGCTTCAAGAAGGTGTCCGCCGGGACGAAGAGCGCCGTCATGTCGGTCAGCGCGACCATGTCGGCCGACCGGGGCTTCGACGTCAAGGCCGCGAGCTCCCCGATGAAGCGCCCCGGCGCATGGATGCCGAGGATGCAGTCCGGGTTGCGCTGCACGGACTTGACGTAGCCGTCGATCAGGTACAGCACGAAGTCCGAATGGTCGCCGTTGAGGACCAGCAGCGAGCCCTTCGGGTATGAGACCCGGTGCACTCCGGAGCCGAGAGTGTCGTACTCCGCCTCCGTGAGTAGCGGCTCCCGCGCATGATCTGTTGACCACTTCATCTTGTTGAGTGTATTAGTCCACACATCAAGATCGCCGCATTGAAACGCCGCGTGTCGGAAACCCGACTGCGAAACGGATGCTGTTGGGGCGGAAGGGAAGCCGGTTACGAAGGGGTCTTCTCCGGCTCCTGGGTCCCCGCCGGAACCACGGGGTGTCGGAGGCCGGGGTGGTGCTTCGGGAGGCTTGCCTTCATGACCCAGCCGCTCGCGGCGAGGCACAGGACGAGCAGGGGCCAGGAGAGGAGGACCTGGGCCACGCCGCCGCCGATGACGGCGAGGTCGTCGCTGTCGGCGTTCCAGAACGGGGTCAGGACCGCCACGCGGAAGGCGTACATCGCCACCCAGATCCACGACGCGAGCGAATACGCGCGCAGCAGCGCCGGGTCGAGCCGCCACTGCGTGCGCTGGCCCAGGAGGCCGCCCACGATGAGGCCGAGGAGCGGCCGGCGGAAGACGATGAAGCCCGCCCAGACCAGCGCGCTGGCCGCGTTCGAGACGATGCGGGGGAGCAGGATGTCCTGCGCCCGTCCTGTGTAGAGCACGATGAGCGCCGCCACCGCGACGCTGAGGAGGCCGAGGACCACCGCGCGCGGCCGCTGCCGCTGCGCGAGGCGCACCGCCGCGATCGCCGCCGCCGAGGCGAGCGATGCCGAGGCGGCCCAGGCGATCGACTCGCCGGTCGCGAGCCAGGTGAGGACGAACACCACAAGCGGGGCGGTGGCGTCGAAGGCACCGCGCCTGCCGCCTAGTAGGCTGACGAGCGTGTCTTGCCGCACAGTATCGGACAACTCCCGACCCTCACCTCTCGACCCGGTATCTCAGGCAAGGCTACCCTAACCGCAGTGGCCGGCCGGGTTTCAGCCCCGCGGCCTCGACTACGGACGGATTGGCACGGTACCGGATGCTCGGCACACATCGGATCAGCGAATCGCAGCTCGTCGACCTGCTCCGCCGGGCCAGAAAAACCGACTTCGGACGCTGGAACAAGGCCGACCTCACCCGCGCCATGACCGACCTCGGCTGGCAGGTCCGCTCCGCCGAAGTCGACATCGGCATGTGGCGCGCCGAGACCGGCTACGACACCGGCAACGCCATCGCCGACTCCGTCCCGCCCCAGACCCCCGTCTCCGGCCGCGCCGACTTCTACTCCATCGAGGTCATGGTCCTCCGCTCCGCCGAACGCGGCCGCCAGGGCGAGAACCACCGCACCCTCATCTTCCGCGAAGTCCTGCGCACCATGATGGCCGAACTCGGCGCCCCCGAGATCCGCGGCGGCGACGGCGGCCCCTGGATCCGCTGGTACCGCGACGGCCTCATCTTCGAACTCCACCTGCGGCGCTTCCACGGCGGCGTCACCCTGCGCCTGCTCTCCCCGGAGCTGTTCGAGCAGCTCGAAGCCCACGCCATCGGCAAGGGCGACATCTCCGGCTGGTCCGCCTACGCCCGCTCCGGCCCCCGGCCCCCCGAACCCGCCTGCCACGACATGGGCGAGTTCACCGAGCGCCTCAGCTCCCTCCTCCAGGACATGGCCGCCGACGTCCCCGTCGTCGACACCTCCGGCACCGTCCTCCTGCGCACCGGCGACTGGTCCGCCCGGTACGTCGCCGCCTTCGTCGACGACGGCCTCCGCGTCGAGGCCAGCGCCGCCGTCAGCGGCTCCTGGCGCGCCGGCCTCTCGAACCTCCCGAGCATGGGCTTCCGCGCCCCCAGCGGCTCCCAGCCCAACTGGTCGCGCACCTTCAACTCCACCGACCGCACCGCCACCAACCAGGCCGCCCACATGATGGTCGACGCCCTGCGCGCCTTCGGCATCCAGGACCTCTTCGACATCGTCTACGACGGCTTCACCGCCGACGGCGAGCGCATGTACCTCCCCGTCCTCGGCATCGGCAACGGCGAGAACCCCTACTGACCACGGCGGCCGCTCCTAGCCGCGCGGCTAGAATCGGACCATGATCGTCGACCTCCGCTCCGACACCGTGACCCGCCCGACCCCGGGCATGCTCGAAGCCATGATGCGCGCCGACGTCGGCGACGACGTCTACGGCGAGGACCCCGAAGTCAACGCCCTCGAAGCCGAGGCCGCCGCCCTGTTCGGCAAGGACGCCGCCGTCTTCACCCCCACCGGCTCCATGGCCAACCAGATCGGCCTCCAGCTCCTCGTCCGCCCCGGCGAGGAACTCCTCTGCGACGTCAAGGCCCACGTCGTCAACTTCGAGATGGGCGCCGCCGCCGCGCTCGGCGGCATCTCCACCCGCACCTGGGCCGGCCCGAACGGCCGCCTCGACACCGGCCTCGTCGAACCCCTGATCAACCGCCCCAACCCCTACGTCACCGTCACCCGCGCCATCGCCGTCGAGAACACCCACAACATCGGCGGCGGCACCGTCCAGCCCCTCGCCGAGCTCCGCCGCCTGCGCGACCTCGCCGACGCCTACGGCCTCGGCCTCCACCTCGACGGCGCCCGCATCTGGAACGCCCACGCCGCCACCGGCACCCCCTTCGCCGAGTACGGCCGCCTCTTCGACACCGTCTCCGTCTGCCTCTCCAAGGGCCTCGGCGCCCCCGTCGGCTCCCTCCTCATCACCGACGCCGAGCGCGCCCAGCGCGCCCGCGTCATCCGCAAGCGCCTCGGCGGCGGCATGCGCCAGGCCGGCTTCCTCGCCGCGGCCGGACGGTACGCGCTGGCGCACCACATCGACCGCCTGGGGGAGGACCACGCCCGCGCGCGGCACCTGGCGCGCTCGCTGGAGCCGTTCGGGATCTGCGACCCGGCGCAGGTGGAGACCAACATCGTGCTCGTGCGCATCCCCGAGATCGCGCAGGTCGCGGCGGCCGCCGCGGACCAGGGCGTGAAGATCTCGGTCCTCGGCGCCGACTGGGGCCGGATGCTCACCCACCTCGACGTGGACGACGCCGGGATCGAGCACGCGGTGAAGGTCCTGGGCACGCTGCTCGGGAAGTGACCGAAGCGACGGTTGCCGATCGGCCCTCCGATCAAGTAGGTTAGGCATGCCTTTATTAGTCCTGCCTAACCTGCCGGAGGTCGGTGCGTGTACGCCTGCATCTGCCACGCGGTCCACGAGAACGAGGTCCGCGCCTGCATCAGCGCGGGCGCGCACACCGAAGAGGCCATCGGCGAGGCGTGCGACGCCGGCACCAGCTGCGGCACCTGCCATGAGCGCCTGGTCGACATGATCGAGAGCTACTTCACGGACTCGGTCCCGGCCGCCGCCTGATCCTCCCGCCGTTTCGGATTTTCCCGTCCCTTTAGGATGCGCTCCGTTAGGATAGGTTGTCCTATTTTAGGTATTCCTGGCTGGATATCGTCCCCGTTCTCGTCCTAGTCTGGGGTCGACCGGTCACCGGACCGGCGACTGCACGACCGGGAAGGACCACCCATGCAGGGCGACAAGCAGGTCATCGAATTCCTCAACGAGCAGCTGACCGCGGAGCTGACCGCGATCAACCAGTACTTCCTGCACTACAAGCTCCAGGAGAACTGGGGCTACGTGAAGCTGGCGAAGTACACCCGCGCCGAGTCGATGGACGAGATGCGCCACGCCGAGATCCTGACCGACCGCATCCTCTTCCTCGACGGCATGCCCAACTACCAGCGGCTGTTCCCGCTGCGCATCGGCACCTCCGTCAAGGAGATCTTCGAGTGCGACCGCCAGATCGAGGTCGAGGCGATCGACCGCCTCAAGCGCGGCATCGAGCACATGGAGTCGGTCAAGGACTACGTCTCGCGGGACCTCTTCGAGTCGATCCTCAAGGACGAGGAGCACCACATCGACTACCTGGACACCCAGCTCGAGCTCATCGAGAAGATCGGCGAGGCGCTGTACATCCAGTCCCTCATCGAGCAGCCCGAAGAGGCGTGACGCGCAGCGGCGCGACCCGAAGCGCCTGGAGGGGGCCGGCGAAAGCCGGCCCCCTCTCTTCTTGCGGCAGAGCCCCTCACATCTCCGCCACAGTGGTGGTCGCCGCCTTGACAGCGCCGACGAGAGGATCGTAACATATCAATACTTTGAATGAAAGTTTCCGAGAGTTTCGGAATCCGTTCGAAGCGCCGGCCGCGGTCCGCCACCCCCGACTCCCCGGCCGCGGCGTCCCCTCACCTCGCAAAGGAGCGTCCATGCCCGATTCCTCCCCGCACGCCACCCGCCGGGCGCTGCTCGCCGGGGCCGCGGCCGCCGGCGGCGCCGCCGTGCTCCCGCTCGGCCTCGCGAGCCCGGCGCACGCCGACGACCTGCTGCTCGCCACCGACTTCTCCTCCGGCACCACCGAGGGCTGGTACGCCCGCGGGCCGGCCGCCCTCTCGGTGACCGCCGAGGGGAGCCTCCTCGTCGAGGGCCGCACCGCCGCCTGGGACGGGGCCGCCATCGACATCACCTCCCACATCGAGGTCGGCGTCCGCTACCAGCTGCGCGTCCTCATGCGCCTGCCCTCCGGCACCACCGCGGCCGACCTGCGCACCACCGTGCAGCGCGACGCCGCCGGCTCGACCTCGTACGAGTCGGTCAGGTGGAACACCGCCGTCACCCCCGACGCCTGGACCGAGTTCACCGGCACGTACTCGATCGCGCAGGCCGCCGACCAGCTCCAGTTCTACGTCGAGTCCGACTCGAGCCTCACCTCGATCCTGGTCGACGACTTCACGCTCACCCGCATCCAGGAGCCCGAGATCCAAGACCTGCTGCCGCTCAAGGACTTCCTCGAATGCGACTTCCCGATCGGCTGCGCCGTCGAGCCGCCCGAGGTCGTCGGCAAGCCCGGCGAACTCCTCGCGAAGCACTTCGCGCAGGTCACCACCGGCAACCAGATGAAGCCGGACGCGATCCAGCCGACCGAGGGCGTCTTCACCTTCGACCGGGCCGACCAGATCGTGGCCTTCGCCGAGGCCAACGGCATGCGCGTCTGGGGCCACACCCTGCTGTGGCACAACCAGACCCCCGCGTGGTGGTTCCTCGACGCCGACGGCAACCCGCTCCAGAGCACCCGCGCGCACCGCGCGCTCCTCCTGGCCCGCTTCGAAGCGCACGTCACCGCGATCGCCGAGCACTACGGCGACCGCGTCTGGGCCTGGGACGTCGTCAACGAGGTGATCGACCCCGAGCAGACCGACGGCCTGCGCCGCTCCCGCTGGTACGAGGTGTTCGGCGGCGGCTCCTACATCGGCGAGGTCTTCAAGATCGCGCGGCGGGTCCTGCCGCGCCGGGTGAAGCTGTTCATCAACGACTACAACACCGAGTTCCCCGACAAGCGCGAGGCGATGTTCAACCTCGTCCAGGACCTCAAGCGCAAGCGCGTCCCCGTCGACGGCATCGGCCACCAGGCCCACGTCGACTACAAGCGCGACCCGCAGCTCCTCGGCGAGTCCATCGACGCGTTCAAGCGCCTGCGGGTGCTCCAGGCGGTCACCGAGCTCGACGTCTCGGTCTCCGACTACATGGAGGAGTCCCTGCCCTCGACGCCGCCGGAGCGCCTGGTCGCCCAGGGCTGGTACTACAAGGAGCTCTTCGAGGTCCTGCGCGAGCGCGCGCACCTGCTCGAGTCGGTGACGATGTGGGGCCTGTACGACGCGGTCTCGTGGCTGCGCACCTGGCCGGTCTCGCGCCCGCACGAGGCCCCGCTGTTCTTCGACGACCGCCTCCAGGCCAAGGCCGCCTACTGGGGCGTCGTCGACCCGGCGCAGCTGCCGCCGCGCTAGCCGTCCGGGAGCGGGGCGTGAAGATCCGGGGCCCCGCTCCCGGGCTCATCCGTTCGAGTGAACGCGGCAAGCGCGGTCTTGTCCGACCCCCGGCTTAAACTTGATACCAGGGGTCCCTTTAGGGGGATTTATCCGTTATTTCGGATCGGTTCCCTTGTGTCGCATCATGATGTGCGGGATGCCGTCCTCGAGGTACTCCACGCCGTACTCGGCGAACCCGAACTTCCGGTAGAACCCCGCCGCGTACGTCTGAGCGCCGAGCACCACGTCGGCCTCCGGTCCGAGGAAGTCGAGCGCCGCCCGCATGAGCGCGGCGCTCAGGCCGGTCCCGCGCTCGGCCAGCGTCGCGCAGACCCGGCCGATCTTCCACTCGCCGTCGCCGCGGAGCACCCGCAGGCACGCCGCCGCCCCGGCCCCGCCGTCCTGCCGGTCGATCCAGAAGTGGACCGTGTCCGCGTCCAGGTCGGCGTCGTCCAGGTCCGGGTACGCGCACTCCTGCTCGACCACGAACACCTCCTGCCGCAGCCGCGCCAGGTCGTACACCGTCCGCCCGTCCAGGTCCGCGAAGCGCCCGCTCCTGACCTCCCGCACGTCCCCCATCAGGCCCCCGCCCTTCGCTTCGCGCGGGCCGTGCGCCCGCTACGCATACTCGTCCGCGATCTCCCGCGCCCGGTCCCGGGCCGCCTCGATCGCGTCGGTCACCGCCGAGCGCGCCCGGTGGTTCTCCAGCTGCCGCACCGCGCTGATCGTCGTCCCCGCTGGGGACTCCACGGCCTCGCGCAGCGCCACCGGCGAGTCGCCGCTCTCGCGCAGCATCCGGGCCGCGCCCAGCGCCGTCTGCGTCACCAGCTCCTTGCTGACCTCGCGCGGCAGTCCCATGAGGACGCCGGCCTCGGTCATCGCCTCGGCCAGGTAGTAGAAGTACGCCGGCCCCGAGCCCGAGATCGCGGTGACCGCGTCCTGGTGCTTCTCGTCGACCACGAGCGTGCGCCCGAGCGGCTTGAACAGCTCCTCGACCGCCGCCAGGCACCGCTCGTCCGCGTGCGTGCCGGGGGAGAGCACCGTCATCGCCTCGTCCACGAGCGCCGGCGTGTTCGGCATCGCCCGCACCACCGGCGTCGTGTCCGGCAGCCGCTTCTCGAAGAACGCCACCGGAAGCCCCGCGCAGATGCTCACCAGCGGCGCGTCGGACCGGAACGCGCCCGCCAGCTCGTCCAGGAGCGCGGCCGCGTCCTGCGGCTTCACCGCCACCACCACGACGTCGGCGCCGGCCACCGCCGCCGCGTTCGGCTCCACCCGCACGCCGTACTGCTCGCGCAGCATCGCCGCGCGCTCCTCGCTGCGAGCCGTGGCGACGACCGCGTCCCGCGACCAGCCCGCGCGCAGCAGGCCCGACACGATCGCCTGCCCCATCTTCCCGGCGCCAAGCACCGCGACCCTCCGCATACCCTCTCCTCACGCAATCGGCTGCCATCGATTGTGCCTCGCGCCGCAGGGCCGCGAAAAGTAGGTGTATTGCGCGTTTCGTCCCCTCAGGATCGCCCAAGCTGCCACGATAATCGGACTCAGGCACTCGACGGGCGATTGGGGCGTTATGGACGTTCTCGACTTGGCGCGGATCCAGTTCGGCGTCACGACCGTCTACCACTTCCTGTTCGTGCCCGTCACCATCGGCCTCTCCCTCGTCGTCGCGATCCTCCAGACCATGTGGCGCACCACCGGCAAGTCCGCGTACCTGCGCGCCACCAAGTTCTGGGGCAAGCTCTTCCTCATCAACATCGCCATGGGCGTGGTCACCGGCATCGTCCAGGAGTTCCAGTTCGGCATGAACTGGTCGGCGTACTCGCGCTTCGTCGGCGACGTCTTCGGCGCGCCGCTCGCGTTCGAGGCGCTCGTCGCGTTCTTCCTGGAGTCCACGTTCATCGGCGTGTGGATCTTCGGCTGGGACCGCCTCCGGCCCGGCCTGCACCTCGCCTGCATCTGGCTGGTCGCCTTCGGCACCATGGCCTCCGCCTACTTCATCCTCGCCGCCAACGCGTTCATGCAGAACCCGGTCGGCTACCAGCTCAACGAGACCGCCGGACGCGCCGAGCTCACCGACTTCGGCGCCGTCCTCGGCAACCCGGTCGTCCTCGCCGCCTTCCCGCACACCGTCTTCGCCGCCTGGCTCACCGCCGGCACCGTCGTCGTCGCCGTCTCCGGCTACCACTTCATGCACCGCCGCGACCTCGACGTGCACCGCCCCGCGATGCGCCTCGGCGTCCTCACCACCCTCGTCGGCGGCCTCGGCCTCATCCTCTCCGGCGACTCCCTCGGCAAGGTCATGACCGCGACCCAGCCGATGAAGATGGCCGCCGCCGAAGCGCTCTACCAGACCACGTCCGGCGCCCCGTTCTCCGTGCTCACCGTCGGCTCCCTCGACGGCCGCCACGGCACCCCGATCATCGAGATCCCCGGGCTCCTCTCCTTCCTCGCCACCGGCTCCTTCAGCGGCCGGGTCCAAGGCATCAACGACCTGGACGCCCAGTACGTCGACCGGTTCGGGCCCGGCGACTACGTCCCGTACATCCCGCTCACCTACTGGTCCTTCCGCGCCATGATCGGCTTCGGGCTCCTCGCGATGGCCATGGCCGTCGTCGTCTGGTGGTGCACCCGCCGCGGCCGCCTCCCCGAGCACCGCCTGTTCTGGCCCGTCGTCATGTGGACCGCCGTGACCCCGTTCCTCGCCAACAGCTCCGGGTGGATCTTCACCGAGATGGGACGCCAGCCGTGGGTCGTGTTCAGCCTCTACCAGACCAGCGAGGCCGTCTCGCCCCGCGTCGGCGCCGCCACCGTCACCGCCTCCCTCATCGGCTTCACCCTCGTCTACCTCGTCCTCGCCGTCGTCGCCCTGAAGCTGTTCTTCAAGTTCGCGAAGGCCGGCCCGCCCGGCGAGGAGCTCGCCATGTCCACCTCCAGCCCGTCCGACGACCCCGACAAGCCGATGGCCTTCGCCTACTAGCCGAGGACGCCCAATGGAACTGACGACGATCTGGTTCATCGCCATAGCCGTGCTCTTCACCGGCTACTTCATCCTCGAGGGCTTCGACTTCGGCGTCGGCATGCTCCTGCCCGTCCTCGGCCGCGAGGAGCGCGAGCGCCGCGCCATGATCAACACCATCGGCCCGGTCTGGGACGGCAACGAAGTCTGGGTCATCACCGCCGGCGGCGCCATGTTCGCGGCCTTCCCGCACTGGTACGCCAGCCTCTTCTCCGGCTTCTACCTGCTGTTCTTCCTCATCCTCCTCGGCCTCATCGTCCGCGGCGTCGGCTTCGAGTACCGCGGCAAGGGCGACACCGAGCGGTGGCGCCGCGGCTGGGACCTGTGCCTGATCATCGGCTCCGCCGTCCCCGCGTTCCTGTGGGGCGCGGTCGTCGCCAACCTCGTGCGCGGCGTCCCGCTCGACCCCAACCACGACTACACCGGCTCGGTCTGGGGCCTGCTCAACGGCTACGCCCTCCTCGGCGGCCTCACCACGCTCCTCCTCTTCGCCACCCACGGCGCCTACTTCCTGCACCTGCGCACCACCGGCGACCTGAGCGCCCGCGCCCGCCGGACCGGCCTCCGGCTCGGCGCCGCCACCGCCGCCCCCGCCCTCGCGTTCCTCGTCTGGACCCAGGCGGCCCACGGGAACGCCGCCTCGCTCGTCCTCATCGCCGTCGCGGTCCTCGCCCTCCTCGCCGGGCTCGCCCTCGACTACAGGGGACGCGGCGGCTGGGCGTTCGCCGCCACCGCCCTGACGATCGCGGCCGCCTCCGCCGCCCTGTTCTGCGCCCTCTGGCCCGACGTCCTGCCCTCCACCGGCGACCCCGCGAACGGCCTCACCGCGCAGAACGCCGCCGCCACCGACAAGACCCTCGGCATCATGACCTGGGCCGCCGCGGTCTTCCTGCCGCTCATCCTGCTGTACCAGGGCTGGACCTACTGGGTCTTCCGGCAGCGGGTCGCCGTCGAGAGGATCCCCGTCGCATGACGCAGCTCGCCCCCAGGCCCGCGGCGCTCGACCGCCGCCTCCTCCACCGCGCCCGCGGCGCCTCCGTCTACATCGGCGTGTGCGCCGGCCTCGGCCTCGCCCAGACCGCGTGCGTCGTCGCCGGCGCCTGGCTCACCGCGTCCCTCGTCGCCGGGGCCTTCGCCGGCGGACGCGACCTCGCCGACCTCGGCCCGCAGCTGACCGCGCTCGCGGCCGTCCTCGCCGCCCGCGCCCTCCTCGCCTCCG
The DNA here is from genome assembly GCF_003933745.1 of Glycomyces terrestris. Taxonomy (GTDB): domain Bacteria; phylum Actinomycetota; class Actinomycetes; order Mycobacteriales; family Micromonosporaceae; genus Glycomyces; species Glycomyces terrestris. The sequence goes on from NZ_RSEB01000002.1 coordinate 694,546, forward strand.
TGCAGGAGGCCGCCGCGAACCGCGCCGCCGCCGGCGTCAAGTCCGGCCTGCGCCGCCAAGCCCTCGAACACCTGATGCGCCTGCCCTCCGGCACCCGCGGCACCGGCGAGACCGCGAACCTCCTCGTCCGCGGCGTCGACGCCCTCGACGCTTACTTCGCGCGCTACCTGCCCCAGCTCGTCCTCGCCGTCCTCGTCCCCGCCGCCGTCATCGCCGTCATGCTCGCCGCCTACCCGCCCGCGGCCCTCATCGTCCTCGCGACGCTCCCGCTCATCCCGCTCTTCGGCGTCCTCATCGGACGCCACACGAAGGCCCGCGCCGAACGCCAGTGGGCCTCCACCGCCGCGCTCGCGCACCACTTCGCCGACCTCGTCGCCGGACTGCCCACCCTCAAGGCCTTCGGCCGCGCCGACCGGCAGGCCGGGGCCATCCGCGTCACCACCGGCGAGTACCGGCGCCGCTCGATGTCCCTGCTGCGCGTCGCGTTCTGCTCCGCGCTCGTCCTCGAACTCGCCGCCTCCCTGTCCGTCGCCGTCGTCGCCGTCACCGTCGGCGTCCAGCTCGTGCACGGCGGCCTCGCCGGCGAGGCCGGACTCCGCACCGCGCTCCTCGTCCTCATCCTCGCCCCCGAGGCCTACCTGCCCCTGCGCAACGCCGGCGCCCACTACCACGCCAGCGCCGAAGGACTCGCCGCCGCCGACAAGGTCTTCGCGATCCTCGCCGAGACCCCCGAACCCGGCGCCGCACCCGCCCCGGACGCCGAGCCCGCCGACGCGCCCGCCCTCGCCGCCGCCCCGCACATCGCGCCCCCGCTCCAGCGCGCGCCCACGATCATGTTCCGCCGCACCGTGTTCGCCTACCCCGGCCGCGACCCCCTGCCCGAACTCAGCCTCACCGTGCCCGCCGCCCAGACCACGGTCCTCACCGCCCGCTCCGGCGCCGGCAAGTCGACCCTCCTCGCCGCGCTCCTCGGCTTCCGGCGGCCCCGGTCCGGCTCCATCGCGTTCGACGGCGCCGACCTCGCCGGCCTCGACCTCGAAGCCGTCCGCCGCTCCATCGCGTGGCTGCCCCAGCAACCGGTCCTCATCGACGGCACCGTCGCCGAGAACGTCCGCCTCGCCGTCCCGCACGACGCGTCCGACCCCGCCGTCGCCAAGGCGATCGCGGCCGCCCACGCCCCCGACGGGCGCCGCCGCGTCGCCGCGAACGGCGCCGGGCTCTCCGCCGGCGAGGCCGCCCGCGTCGGCCTCGCCCGGCTCCTGCTGCGCGCCGACCTCCTCGACACCCCCGTCCTCCTCCTCGACGAGCCGACCGCGCACCTCGACGCCGACACCGAGCACGCCGTCCTCGAATCCCTCGCGCCCTACCGCGAGGGCCGGACCGTCCTGATCGCCTCCCACCGCGCCGCGGTGCGCGCGATCGCCGACCGAGAGGTGGACTGGTGACGACCTGGCGCAACCCGATCGCCCTCCGGCTCGGCCTCGGCGCCGTCCTCGGCGCCCTCGCCCAGCTCAGCGCCCTCGGCCTCCTCGCCGTCTCCGCGTACCTCGTCTCCCGCGCCTGGGAGCAGCCGCCGATCCTCTACCTCATGGTCGCCATCACCTCCGTGCGCGCCTTGGGCATCGGCCGCGGCGTCCTCCGCTACGCCGAACGCCTCGTCTCCCACGACGCGGCCTTCCGCGGCCTCGAACGCCTCCGCATCGCCGTGTGGCGCAAACTCGTGCGCCTCGCCCCCGCCGGCGTCCCCGTCTGGCGCTCCGGCGACCTCCAGGCCCGCCTCGTCGACGACGTCGACGGCACCGGCGACCGGTGGCTGCGCGGCACCCTCCCGCTCGCCTCCGCGATCGCCACCGCCGCCGTCGCCGTCGTCCTCCAGACCGCGATCCTGCCCGCCGCCGGAGCCGTCCTCGCCGCGGCGCTCGCCGCCGCCGGCCTCGCCGGGCCCGCGCTCGCCTCCTGGTCCTCGCGGTACGCCGTGCGCGCCACCGCCGCCGAACGCGGCGACCTCACCGAGCACGTGCGCGCCTGCCTCCACGGCCGCGAAGAACTCGTCGCCGCCGGCACCGACGCCGTCGCCCTCGCCCGCGCCCTCGACGTCGACGAGCGCCTGCGCCGCGCCCACGCCCGCATCGCCTGGTCCGCCGGCCTCGGCCAGGCCGCCGGACTCCTCGCCCTCGCCGCCGCCGTCACCGGAGCGCTGTGGACCGGCATCCCCGCCGTCGCCGCCGGGACCCTCGACGGCGTCCTCCTCGCCGTCCTCGCCCTCGTCCCGCTCGCCGCCTTCGAACCCGTCCTCGCCCTGCCCGCCGCGGCCCAGCACACCGCCGCCGCCAAGACCTCCGGCCGCCGCCTCCTGGAGATCACCCAGACCCCCGACCCGCGCCCGGACCCCGTGGAGCCCATGGAGTTCGAACCGAACCCGCTCGGCGGCCCGCCCTACATCGAGATCAAGCGCCTCTCGGTCACCTGGCCCGGCGCCGACCGCCCCGCCCTCAGCGGCTTCGACCTGAAGATCCAGCCCGGCGAGCGCGTCGCCGTCATGGGCCCCTCCGGCTCCGGCAAGTCCACGCTCGCCGCCGCCCTCATGGGCTTCCTGCCCTACGAGGGATCACTGCGCTTCGGCGGCGTCGAACTCGCCGAGTACGACGGCGACGACGTGCGCCGCACCGTCGGCCTGTGCTCCCAGGACGCCCACGTCTTCGACACCACCCTCGCCGAGAACCTCCGCCTCGCCCGCACCGGCGCCACCGACGACGAACTCGTCCGCGCCCTGCGCTGGGCCGGCCTCCGCGACTGGTTCGACGGCCTCGCCGGTGCCAGCGGCGGCTCCGTCGCCGGCGGCCTCCGGACCCGCCTCGGCGAGCACGGCCGCGCCGTCTCCGGCGGCGAGCGCGGCCGCATCGCCCTCGCCCGCTGCCTCCTCGCCGACCGCGAGGTCCTCGTCCTCGACGAACCCGACGCGCACCTCGACGCCGCCACCGCCGAACGCGTACTCAGAACGGCCGCCGCCGCTCTTGAAGGCAAGACCGCGATCATCATCACCCACCGGCCGCTCCCCGACGGCGTGGTCGACCGGACCGTCCGGCTCGAACCGCCGGTGCCGACACCGCGTGACGCGCCGCTCAGTTCGCTTTTGGACCTGGCACCACGTGGGTAGACTCCCGGAACGGTGCTACCAGATTCAAGCGGTGGAAACGAACACAACGGCCCCGCCCGGGGCCTTCCGACTCGCCTAAGGCATTGATGCGGCAGTGAACACATCTGCTCCCACACCCGGTCCCAAGCCGCCCGGCTCCGGGCAGCGCTGGCCCGAAGGATGGACCAAGCTCCACGTCTACCTGACCGACCTGACCGAGGTCAAAGCGGTCGCCGACTCCTACCGGCCGGTCATCGACCTCGCCGCGGACAAGGCCGTCGCGCACGAGTGGCTGCACGCCACGATCGCCTCGGTCGAGTGCGACGCCGCCGGCATCGGCGACGACGTGCGCGGCAAGCTCATCGACCGCCTGCGGCAGAAGGCCGCCGCGGTCCCCGCGTTCAAGCTCACCGTCGGGCCCGCGCTGGCGGCCACCGGCGGCGTCCTGCTTGACACGTTCCCCGGCACGCACTTCGACGCGCTCGTCGCGGCCTGCGTGGAGGCGATCAACGAGGTCGTCGAGGGCGACGTCGGCCGCCCGTGCGGCGGCCCCGGCCACGTCTCGCTCTCGTACCGCTCGGACTCGCTCGGCGTCGACCCGCGCCGCGGCGCGATCCAGAACAAGCTCCGCGACGTCCGGCCGGGTCGGACGGAAATCACAGTCACCGGCGTCGATCTCGTCAGAGTCGTCCAGAGCGAAGACGCCTCGACCTACACGTGGGAGCACGTCGCCCGGATTCCCTTGGGCCAGTAGGCATCTCGTTTTCAGAACGGGCGTCGCCTCCGGGCGGCGCCCGTTCAGGTTGACGCTTCGGACGCGAATCTGACACCATTTTGTCACTGCCCTGTGGCCTACTGTTGTAGTACGTGTCAGAGACCGGCCACGTGACGTTCAGGCGTGGTCGACGATGACCCCGCCTCCCCGTGCGCCGGCAGCAGCCCCGGTAGACCCCGGATCGGCGAAAGCCGCAAGTGTCAGGAGGTGTCGATTGTTCGCAGCCGATGACCGTCGTATCGCGACCCGAGCGACAGAGTTCGTCCGCCCCGCCGAAGAACTGGTGGAGCCCAGGCCCGTCGATCCGCCGGCCCGGGGCCGCGCCGAGGTCACCGAACCCTACGGCTTCTTCACCGACCTCGCCTCCGGCCACGTCCTGCACAGCGGCGAGATCCGCACCGCCTACGCCCTCGGCGCCCCCACCCCGCTCGAGGTGTGGCGGCGCAACCTCGAGATCGTCACCGCGATCCTCACCGCCGCCGGCGTCGACTTCTTCGCCGTGCCCGGCTTCAGCCTCACCCGGCCCGTCCTCGGCGCGGCCGCCGCGGACCGGCAGCGGGTGTGCGCCGCCCTCGCGATGCTCTGCGAGTCCACCGGCGGGCGGCTCACCGTGCCCGAGCCCGCGTTCCGCGAATCGGAGCTGGGCCTGAACCAGCCGGAGTGGGCCCGCCGCGCGGACATGGGCGACGTGCCGCTGGTGCGCGCCTCGTGGCTGTGGACCGACACCGGGCGCGACCTCGTCTTCGGGCCCGACTACGGCTGCGACGTCGAGTTCTGGACCGAGACCGGGGACGGGCACCTGCTGGCGCCCAGGCACAACCGCATCAGCCCGCTCGTCCGCCAGGGCGGCGCCCGGGTGTCGGCTCCCGGGCGCCTCTTCACGGCCCTGGCGAGCGGCGCGCACGCGGACCTCCCCGACCTGCCGACGCGCCCCGAGTTCGCGCGTCCGGGCCCCGACCACGTGGGCTTCCCGATCGACGTCGTCTACACCTGGGTCGACGGCGCCGACCACGCGTGGCGGCGGCGCCGCGCCGAGGCCGACCAGTCGCCGTACCACGCCGAGTCGGCGAACGAGGCCCGCTACCTCGACCGCGAGGAGCTGCGGTACTCGCTGCGGTCCCTGCACCTGAACGCGCCGTGGGTGCGCCACGTGTACCTGGTGACCGACCGGCAGCGCCCGCACTGGCTCGAGGACGCCCCGGGCCTCACGGTCGTCGACCACCGCGACCTGTTCGACGACCCGGACGCCCTGCCCACCTTCAACTCCCACGCGATCGAGACGCAGCTGCACCGCATCGAGGGGCTGAGCGAGCACTTCCTGTACTTCAACGACGACATGTTCGTCGGCCGCCCGGTCGGCCCGCAGCTGTTCTTCGAGCCGAACGGCCTGGCCCGGTTCTTCCCGGCGCAGACGTTCATCGACATGGACCCGGTCAGCCGCGCCGACTCGCCGCCGAACGCCGCGTTCAAGAACGACCGGGCGCTCATCGACCGCGCGTTCGGGCGCACCGTCTCGCGGATGATGAAGCACGTGCCGTACCCGCTCCAGCGCAGCGTCATCGCCGAGATGGAGAAGGAGTTCGACGAGGAGATGGCCCGGACCGCCAAGAGCGCGTTCCGGAACGTCACCGACGTCTCGGCGGTGACCCTCCAGCACTACTACGCGTACCTGTCGGGGCGGGCCGTCTCGGGGCACGCGCAGGACGCCTACGTGGAGCTGGGGATGCCCGACGTCGCCGAACGGCTGGAGCTGCTGCTGGAGCGGCGCGACCGGGAGACGTTCTGCATCAACGACGCCGGGCTCCCCGAGGAGCTGGTGGAGGAGCGCTCGCTCATGATGCTGCGCTTCCTGGAGGCGTACTTCCCGGTGCCCTCGCCGTGGGAGAAGGCCATGGCGCTGTAAGCGAACGGGCCCGGATCGGATGATCCGGGCCCGTCTTCGCTACTTCAGCCCCCGCCGCTCCAGGAGCGGGTCGATCTCGGCGTCGCGGCCGCGGAAGCGCCGGAAGGACTCCATCGGGTCGATGGAGCCGCCCCGGCTCAGCAGCGTCTCGCGGAAGTGGTCGCCGTTGGCGCGGGTGAGGCCGCCGTTCTCCTTGAACCACTCCACGGTGTCGGCGTCGAGGATCTCCGACCAGATGTAGGAGTAGTACCCGGCGGAGTAGCCGATCGAGATGTGCGCGAAGTACACCGAGCGGTAGCGCGGCGCGATCTCGGGCAGGTGGATGCCGGCGTCTTCGAGTGCTTTGCGCTCGAACGCCTCGACGAGGGCGTGCGGGTCGTCGCCTTCGGGGACGTCCTCGGGCGCGAGGCGGTGCCACGCCTGGTCGAGGATCGCCGCCGCCAGGTACTCGGTGGAGGCGAAGCCCTCGCCGAACTTGCCGGCGGCCTTCCACTGCGCGATGAGCTCGGCCGGGGCCGGCTCGCCGGTCTCGTGGTGCCGCATGTAGTTCGCGGTGACCTCGGGCCAGTCCTCCCACATCTCGTTGACCTGCGAGGGGTACTCGACGAAGTCGCGCGGGGTCGAGGTCATAGAGGTCTTCGGGTACCGGCAGGCCGACAGGAGGCCGTGGAGGGCGTGCCCGAACTCGTGGAAGAGCGTGGTCACGTTGTCGACCGAGACGAGCGCGGGCTGGCCCTCGGAGGGCTTGACGATGTTCAGGTTGTTCACGACCACGGGCCGGTCGCCGGTGAGGTCGGACTGGACGACGAGCGCGTTCATCCACGCGCCGCCCTTCTTCGAGTCGCGGGTGAAGAAGTCGCCGAGGAACAGGCCGAGCGGCTTCCCGCCGTCGAAGACCTCCCACACGCGGGCCTCGGGGTGGTACCCCTGGAGGTCCTTCCGCTCCTCGAAGGTGAGCCCGAACTCCCGCTCGGCGGCGAAGAAGACGCCGTCGACGAGGACGCGGTCGAGTTCGAGGTAGGGCTTGAGGGCCTCGGCGTCGAAGCCGTACTTCGCCTGGCGGACCTGCTTGGCGTAGTAGGACCAGTCCCACGCGGCGAGCGCGAAGCCGCCGCCCTGGGCGTCGATGACCTCCTGGAGCTCGGCGGCCTCGCGGCGGGCGTTGCGCACCGACGCCTCGGCGAGCCCGGCGAGGCGCTCGGCGATGACCTCGGCGTTCCCGGCGGTCTGGTCGGCGGCGACGTACGCGGCGAAGTGCTCGTAGCCGAGCAGGCGCGCCTTCTCGGCGCGCAGCTTCACCATCCGCAGGAGGGTTGCGGCGTTGTCCGTGCCGCGGCCGATCGTGGCCTTGTACAGGCGCTCGCGCAGGTCCCGGTTCTCCAGGTCCTCCAGGAGCGGGTGGCGCGAGAAGTTCGACTGGGTGATGAGCCAGCCGTCGAGGCCGCGGGCCTTCGCGGCGGCCTCGGCGCCGCCGATCTGGTCCTCGCCGAGGCCGGCGAGCTCGGCCCGGTCGGTGACGTGGACGGCGGCGTCGTTGATGTCGGTGAGGATCTGCTGGTTGAACTTCGAGGAGAGCTCGGCCAGCTCGGCGTTGATCGCCGCGAGGCGCTCCTTGCCGGCCTCGTCGAGCGCGGCGCCGCCGCGCACGAACTCGGTCCAGTACCGCTCGAGCAGGCGCTCGTCCTGCTCGTCGAGCCCCAGGGCCTCGGCGCCGAGCACGTCGCGGTGGTACCAGACCACCCCGATCCGCGCGAACAGGTCGGCGTTGAGCAGGATCTTGTCGGCGTGCGCCGCGAGCTTGGGGCTGACCTCGGACTCGATGGCGTTCAGCTCGTCGTCGGTGTCGGAGGAGAACTTGTTGAAGAAGGCCAGGCTGACCCGCTTGAGGGTGCCGAGGCCGGACTGCTCGAGGGCCACCACGGTGTTCTCGAACGTCGGCGCCTCGGGGTTCGCGGTGATGGCGTCGACCCGGGCGAGCTGCTCGGCCATGCCGGCCTCGAACGCCGGCAGGTAGTGCTCGTTGCGGATCTCCGCGAACGGCGGGAGCTGGTAGGGGAGTGCTGAGGGGGACAGGAACGGGTTGTCGGTCACGGCGGCTCCTCGCTGCGGTCGGGCAAAGTATGGCGGTGGCCGCATCCTATTGCCCGCACCTGCCGCGCGGCAAGGGCATTGGATCGGCAGTCGACAACCTCACCGCACGGCACCGGCGCGCACTACTATCGGCTCCATGTCTGAATCGAGTCCGCTGTTCGTGGCCAGCGACATCCACGGGCACTACGACGCGCTCACCGAGGCGCTGCGCGGACGCGGACTGGTCGACCACGAGGCGAAGTGGACCGGCGGCGACGCCCGGCTGTGGATCCTTGGGGACCTGTTCGACCGCGGCGAGCAGGGCGTGGCCGTGGTCCGCCTGCTGCGGCGGCTCGCCGGCCAGGCCGCCGCCGAGGGCGGCCACGTCGACACCCTCATCGGCAACCATGAGGTGCTGGTGCTCGGCTCCCGGCGCTTCGGCGACGTCGCGTTCACCGACGTCGACGGCATGGACCGGCAGTTCCTCCACTGGTGGGTCCTCAACGGCGGCTTCGAGGAGGAGCTCGGGGACCTCACCGACGACGAGGTGCGGTGGCTGGAGACGCGGCGGGTCCTGCACGTCGTGGACCGCTCGCTCCTGGTCCACTCCGACAGCGAGTCGTACCTCGCGTACGGGCGCAGCGAGGAGGCGGTGAACTCCGCGGTCCGCCGCATCCTCGCCTCCGACGAGCCCGAGGAGTGGTGGCAGCTGTTCCGCGAGCTGACCCGCCGCCACGAGTTCCTCGGCGAGGAGGGCCCGGCCCGCGTGCGCGGCATGCTCCGGTCCTTCGGCGGCGACGAGCTCATCCACGGCCACTCCACGATCCCGGACACCACCGAGCTCGAACCGGGCCAGGTCACCCAGGCCCGCCGCTACTGCGACGGGCTCGTCCTCAACGTCGACGGCGGCGTGTACCAGGGCGGCAAGTGCCTGGTGGTCCGCCTCAACTGACCGCCGGACGGCCGGGCTCCGGCGGTCCCGCGCCGCGCTTCCGCGGGCCCGGGGATGCTCCTCAGTCGTCCGCGGACGACGAGGAGAAGTACAGGCGCGGCACCGGCGGCGGCGTGGCCGCGCGGCCCGCGCGCGACTCCAGCCACAGGCTCACGGCCCCCGCGGCGGCGACGCCGAGCGTCGCCCACCCGGCGAGCGGGGAGAAGGCGACCGCGTAGCCCAGCGCGGCGGCCAGTGCGGTCGCGACGGCGGCGGTCACGAACGCCCTGCGGAAGGCGCGTCGATGTTCGCGGCGCGCGACGACTCGGTTCTGTCTCATATCCGACACAACGAGTGAGGCCCTTGAATCGACACGTTGCATGTGCAGGTTTCACGAGTTCGGGCGACCGAAACCCGGCAAACCCCCTGATAGACGACAGTGGACCGGGCCGCCCGCGCAAGACTGTAAGCACGCTCCACCAGAGCGTCACATTGGCAGTTCGCGGCCGTTGTGCGGGAGGCCGAAAGACGGTAAACACATAGTGTCGGGGCGCCGCGTGCGGCAGTCCGGTGCCGCGCCGGCGGAACCGAACCTCGTGCGGGTCAAGACAACCGAGCACTGCTGACAACCGCCGCACCGCGCCCCGGCGCGGCCGCGGCCCTCTGGCCGGGGCCGCGCCGAACCTCCACAACCGAATACCGGCACGCAACTGCGAGACACGATCCCCTGAAGTCCCGAAGTCCACGTGTAACTCCTAATTAGACGGTGGGGTCTTGACATGGAGTCCGAAACGCAACCGATGGGGCGGCGCGTCGCCTACTGGCGCCAGCGCCGCGGCATGTCCCAGCAGGTCTTCGCCGACCGCATCGGCAAGTCCAAGAGCTGGGTCGACAAGATCGAGCGCGGCGTCCGCCGCCTCGACAAGTACTCGGTCATCACCGAACTCGCCGAAGCGCTGAGCGTCGACTCCGCCCAGCTCCTCGGCCGCGAGCCCCGGCGCCGCCCGGGCCTCGGCGGCTGCCTCGACCAGGTGGAGGTCGAGTCCATCCGCCAGTCCCTCGAACGCTACGAGCGCCTCGGCCGCTTCCTCGAAGCGGCCCCGATCGACTCGACGCCCATCCCCGAACTCAGAGGGGCCGTGAACTACTGCTGGCTCGCCTTCGAGAAGGGCCACTACCCGGTCGTCGCCAGGTCCCTCATCCAGCTCCTGCGCGACACACCCGTCGCCGAGGACCGGCCCGTCGGCGGCACCAGCGCCGACGCCGCCGAACTCATGACGCAGGTCTACCAGATCGCGTCCACCGTCCTGCGCAAGCTCGGGGAGGCCCAGCTCGCCTGGCTCGCCGCCGACCGCGCCATCTCCGCCGCCAACCGCGGCAACGACCCGCTCCTGGCCGGCATCGCCACCACCCGGGTCGCCAACGCCCTCCGGTCCCTCGGCCGCTACCAGGCCGCGCTCGACCTGAACGTCCAGGTCGCCCACGGGCTCATCTCCGAGCACGGCGGCGAGTCCTCCAGCCCGGCCGCGATCAGCGTCTACGGTGCGCTGCTCCTCCAGGGCGCCATGGCCGCCGCCCTCGCCGGGGACGCGACCACCAGCGACGACCTGCTCGACAGCGCCTCCCGCGCCGCGAACCTCCTCGGCCGCGACGCGAACTACTACTACACCTCGTTCGGGCCCACGAACGTGCTGCTGCACCGCGCCGCGGCCTTCGTCGAGCTCGGCGAGGGCGGCGACGCGCTCGCCGTCCACGAGTCCATCCCGCCCGCCGCGCTGAACGACCTCGTGGCCGAGCGGCGCGCGCACCACTACCTCGACATGTCGCGGGCCTGCATCCAGGTCGGCGACATCGAGCGGGCCGGCCGGCACCTGGTGACCGCCGACCGGACCGCGCCGGCGGAGATCCGCTGCCGGCCGCTCGCCGTCGACCTCATCGACCAGATCCTTCACCGGTCCAAGGGCGAGCCCGCCCAGGACGTGCGCCGCCTCGCCGAGGAGGTGGGCGCCCTGAACTGAGGGTTCCGCCGGCCGCTCCGGCCGGCCCCCTCCCGTCGCGCACGGTGCGCGAGTGCGCCCGGAGCCGCCGCTGCTCAGGCTCCGGGCACACCCCTCACCGCGCGGGGCCGCCCGTCAATAGACTCACGGATATGCGCACGCTCAGCGAGATCACCGCCGCTCTCGACGACCTGTACCCGCGCCGCTGGGCCGAGGACTGGGACCGGGTCGGCCTCGTCCTGGGCCGCGGCGGGAACTCGGTCCGCCGCGTCCTCTGCGTCGTCGACGTCGTCCCCGAGACCGTCATCGAGGCGATCGAGGCCGACTGCGACCTCATCGTCGCCCACCACCCGCTCCTGCTCCGCGGCGTCTCCAGCCTCGACCCGGCCGCGGGCTACAAGGGCGACCTCGTCCACACCCTCATCGAGTCCGGCATGGGCCTCTACGTCGCCCACACCAACGCCGACGTCGCCAGCCCCGGCGTCTCCGACGCCCTCGCCGACCGGCTCGGCCTGGTCGACCTGCGGCCCCTGCGCCCGCTCGACGGCCCCGAGCACCACGGCACCGGCCGCGGCATCGGCCGCATCGGCCGCCTGCCCGAGGCCCTGAGCCTCACCGACCTCGTCGAACGCGCCGTCAAGGCCCTGCCGCGGACCGTGTGGGGCGTGCGAGCCGCGGGCGACCCCGACCGCCAGATCAGCACCGTCGCCGTCTGCGGCGGCGCCGGCGACTCCTACCTCGCCGACGCCGCGGCCGCCGGCGCGAACGCCTACCTGACCGCCGACCTCCGCCACCACCCGGTGAGCGAGCACCTCGCCGGAAGCGGCCCGGCCCTCATCGACGCCGCCCACTGGGCGACCGAGCGGCCCTGGCTCGATACTGTTGCCGGACATCTGTCCCGTCTGGTCGAGGACGTCATCGTCTCCGACCTCGACACCGATCCGTGGACCATCCACCAGAAACCCGGGGTGAACTGAGTTGCAAGCCGACCTCTTCGATCAGCGACGACTGCTCGAACTCCAGGCGGTCGACACCACCCTCACCCAGCTGGCGCAGCGCCGCAGGAAGCTCGACGCCGACCCGGCGTACGCGACCGCGTCGCAGCGCCTGCGGGCCCTGGGGGACAAGGCCGCCAACCTCACCGGCGACATCGCCGACCTCGACCGCGACATCGACCGCGTCGAACGCGAGGTCGACCTCGTCAAGAAGCGCGCCGCCGCCGACCGCGACCGCATGGCCGCCGGCGCCAGCGCCAAGGAGCTCGAAGGGCTCCAGAGCGAACTGGAGTCCCTCGCCCGCCGCCAGGGCACCCTCGAGGACGACGAGCTCGAACTCATGGAGCGCCGCGAGGCCCTCGACGCCGAGCTCGCCGAGACCCGCCGCCAGCTCGCCGAGGCCGAGACCGTCCTCGCCGACGCCGAAGCCGACCGCGGCCGCCTCCTCGGCGAGATCGAGGCCGAGACCGCCGAGGCGACCTCCAGCCGCGAGGCCCTGGTCATCAACATCCCCGACCGCCTCGTCGAGCTCTACGAGCGCATCCACGCCAAGCAGCCCATCGCCGCCGCCGAACTCGTCGGCCGCCGCTGCGGCTCCTGCCGCATCGAGAAGTCCCCGGCCGACATGATCCCCATCAAGTCCGCCCCCATCGACGAGGTCCTGCGCTGCGAAGAGTGCGGCTGCGTCCTCATCCGCACCGAACTCCCCAACACCGCCCCCCGCAAGCTCGCCTCCGAAGACGAGCTCAAGAAGTACGAATAGAACGAAACAGCAAGGGGCGGAACGCCATCGCGCTCCGCCCCTTCCCTGCGTTCACACCAGGGAGGTCAACCACCGCCGGCCTTCCGCAGGGCCGCAGTGTCCTCCCCGATCCGGACACGCGGGAGGGGCGGGGCGCCATCGGCACCCCGCCCCTCCCACTGCGTCTACTGCTTGCTGAACTCGGCCCAGCGCTCCACGAGGCGCGTCGCCGCGCCGTCGTCGATCGCCTTCGCCGCCAGCTCCAGGTTGCCCGCCAGGAGGCCCCGGCGCACCTTCACGTCGTGGAGATCCACGCCGTCGACCAGGCCCTGCCGCGACGCCAGCGCCGCGGCCGCGTTGATGAGCACCGCGTCCCGCACCGGACCGGACTCGCCCGCGAACACCCGCCGCGCCACACCCGTGTTGAACTCCAGGTCGCCGCCGCGCAGCGCCTCCGGGCCCGCGTTCTCCAGGCCCACTTCCTTCACGTCGATCGACCCCTGCGACACCCGCCCGCCCGAGGCGATCCACTCCGACGTCGTCGACGCCGTCGAGATCTCGTCCAGGCCGTCGTCGCCCCGGACCACGAACACCGAGGCCCCGCGCGCCGCGAACACCTGCGCCATCAGCGGCGCCTTCACCGGGTCCGCGCAGCCGATCAGGCCCGCCTGCGGCTGGCCCGGATTCGTCAGCGGCCCCAGCAGGTTGAACACCGTCGGAATGCCCAGCGCCGCCCGGATCGGACCCGCATGCCGCATCCCGGGGTGGAACGTCCGCGCGAACGCGAAGCCGATCCCGACCTCCCGCACCGACGCCTCGACCCGCTCGGCCGTGGCCTCCAGATCGACGCCCAGCGCCTCCAGCAGGTCCGCCGAACCCACCGACGACGACGCGGACCGGTTCCCGTGCTTGATGACCGGCACCCCCGCCGCCGCGACCACGATCGCCGCCATCGTCGAGATGTTCACCGAGTTCGAGCCGTCGCCCCCGGTCCCCACGATGTCGACCGCGACGCCCAGGTCCGACAGGTCCAGCCGGGTCGTCTCCGCGAGCATCCGACCCGCGATCGCGCCGATCTCCTCCGGCGTCTCACCCTTCGAGCGCAGCAGCACCGCGAACGCCGCCAGCTGCGCCGGATCGGCGTTCCCGGCCATGATCTCCGCCATCGCCCAGTCGGCGCTGGCCTCGTCGAGATGATCGCCGCTCGAGAGGCGCGCGAGGACATCGGGCCAGGTCGGACTGGTCATGCGAACTCCCGGAGAGAGGAATATAAGGCGGCGCGCTGCGCCGGCGCCGAGCCCGATGCCCGGCTGACCAGCAAGTCTACTACCGTCTGGCCCGTCGTCACGGGGTTGAGCGGGTGCTTCAGGACCGCATCGGCCCGCGACCACGCCGCCAGCCACCGGTCCGCGTCCCGCGCGACCACGACCGCGAGCGTCGGCGGCTCGTCGAACTCGTCGCGCAGCTGCCGCGCGATCCCGAGGCCGCCGGCCGGCTGCGCCTCCCCGTCGAGCAGCACGAGGTCGATCTCGTACTTGTCGATGAGGGCCACCGCCTCGTCGTACCCGCCCGCGACCGCGTACTCGATCCGGACGCCCTCGGCCGGCGCTTCGCCGATGGCCGAGCGCATCTGCTCGATGACCGCGGGTCGATGACTGTAAAGGAGGACTGCGTACTCAGCCGTTGAGGTGCTCACGCTTCGCATATTAAACGGGCCACACCGAAATGGGAAGCCCGGCGCGGCCACTTCCGCGACCGGGAATGCCTACAGTAGGCGAACCGCGAATGACCTGCGCACACTCCGTGAGAAGACGGGGGAGCCTACTCCGCGCGACACGCGCGAAATACACACCCCATGCGCAGGTTGACCGTGCCGGGCCGTAATAATGTGCCCGTGACTGCCGCCGAAGCAACTATCGACCCCAGCCGAATCCACTCACTGACCCGGCCCAATGTCGTCAGTGTCGGCACCATCGTGTGGTTGAGCAGCGAACTCATGTTCTTTGCGGGCCTGTTCGCGATGTACTTCTCCATCCAGGCCGCCGCGCCCGCGATGTTCGAGGAGGGCTACCACCACCTCGAGATCCCCTACGCGCTGGTCTTCACCGTGATCCTGGTGGCCTCCTCCGTCACCTGCCAGCTCGGCGTCTTCGCGGCCGAGCGCGGGGACGTCTACCGGCTGCGCCTGTGGTTCGCGATCACCTTCATCATGGGGCTCGTCTTCGTGCTCGGCCAGGTCAACGAGTACCGCAACCTCGTCACCGAGGGCCACGCGATCTCGTCCGACGGCTACTGGACCATGTTCTACCTGACCACCGGCTTCCACGGCCTGCACGTCACCGGCGGTCTGATCGCCTTCATCGTCTACCTCATCCGCACGACGATGGGCCGATTCACGCCCGCCCAGGCCACCGCCTCCATCGTGGTGTCCTACTACTGGCACTTCGTCGACGTGGTCTGGATCGCGCTGTTCGCCGTGATCTACTTCCTGCCGATGGCCCAGTACTGAGACTGACCGGCCGCCCGCGCCTCCCACCCGGACGCGCCTGCGGCCCAAGGCAAGAGGCCCCGGCCCTGCGCCGAGGCCGCACAACCGTTCAACGCGACGGCCGCCACCCGGAGGCGGCCGCCGGCCGAGCGGGAGCCCCGCACAGGGACCCCGCCCGGTCCGAGAGCTAGATAAAGGTGAGGCAACAACCGTGGCAGCATCAGCGAAACGCCGGCGAGGCTGGCGCAAGCGCCTCGGCGCGCTGGCCAGGTTCACCGGCGCACTGGTCATCGTCGGTGGGCTCTACTCGGTGTTCTCGCCGAGCCTGTACGCGCAGGAGGCCGAGGACAACGCGATCGACTCCGAGGTCGTCAAGGGCCAGGAGCTCTACGACACGAGCTGCATCTCCTGCCACGGCGACGACGGCGAGGGCATCGAGGGCCGCGGCCCGAGCCTCATCGGCGTCGGATCGGCGGCCGTCGAGTTCCAGGTGAACACCGGCCGCATGCCGATGGCCGCGCAGGGCGCCCAGGCGCCCGACTCGGACTACCCGGTCTTCACCGAGGAAGAGGCCGCCTGGCTCGGCGCCTACATCGAGTACCTGGGCGGCGGCGCCACGGTGCCCGACGACCTCGAGGCGCTCGTCGAGAACGCGAACGTCGGCGAGGGCGGCGACCTCTACCGCGTCAACTGCGGCTCCTGCCACGGCTACGCCGGCGGCGGCGGGGCCCTGTCCTCCGGCGCCCACGCGCCCGCGCTGACCGGTGTCTCCGACGAGGAGATCTACCAGGCGATGCTCACCGGTCCGCAGAACATGCCGGTCTTCGCCGACAACGAGCTCACCCCCGAGCAGAAGGCCGACATCATCGCCTACGTCCAGTACATCGTCAACGACGACAGGGACCCGGGCGGCGTCTTCACCCTCGGACGGTACGGCCCGTCCACCGAAGGTCTGGCCATCTTCCTGGTCGGCATGACTGCGCTCCTGCTGACCACGCTCTGGATTGCAGGTAAATCGTGAGTGCCCACACTGACAGCGCCCGTGACGAGGGCGCGGCGGTCGACCTCAGCGACCCGAAGCTGACCCGCTTCGAGGTCTACAAAGAGGGCCTGCGCCGCGACGACATCGAGATCATCCACTACGAGCCGCGGTTCGCGAAGCCGGGGACGAAGGCCGAGAAGCGCATGGAGCGCATCGTCGCCGGCCTCTTCCTCCTCTCGGGCCTGTTCGCGACCCTGTTCGTGGTCGCGTTCATCTGGTGGCCCTGGGAGTACGAGGGCGCCGCGACCTGGCGCGACCCGCAGACCTGGTACACCCCGGTCATCGGCTTCACGCTCGGGTTCTCGCTGCTGTTCTTCGCGGTCGGCGTGCTCACCTGGGCCAAGAAGCTCCTCCCGATCGAGGAGCTGGTCCAGGACCGCCACGACGGCGGCTCCTCCAAGGAGGACCGGCGCATCGCCGAGTCCACCGTCGACACCATCGTCGACGACATGGGCCTGCGCCGCCGCCCGTTCCTGGTGAAGTCGGCCCTGCTGGCCGCCGCGCCGCTCGGCCTCGCCGCGGTCGCCCCCCTGGGCGCCCTCATCAAGGACCCGGCCGACATGTACACCGTCACCGGCTGGAACGCCGAGCGGTACAACGACGGCGAGCCGATCCGGCTCATGATGAAGGACGGGGCGCTCGTGCGGCCCGACATGGTCTCCGCCGGCGGCCAGATCACCGTCTACCCGGCGATCGACCACGGTGCGACCAACCAGTTCCCGACCGCCCCGACCCTGCTCATCCACCTGCGGGAAGCCGACGCGGCCAAGCTGCGCGAGAACCTGTACCCGATGTACCAGGACGTGGACGCCATCTGGGGCAACTTCGTCGCCTACTCCAAGATCTGCACCCACGTGGGCTGTCCGGCCTCGCTGTACGAGCAGCAGAGCCAGCGCCTGCTGTGCCCGTGCCACCAGTCGCAGTTCAACGTGGTCGACAACGCCGCCCCCGTGTTCGGCCCGGCCACCCGGCACCTGCCGATGCTGCCGATCACGGTCGACGACGAGGGCTACTTCGTCGCCACGTCGGACTTCCTGGTGCCCCCGGGCCCGGCGTTCTGGAACCGCCCGTCCCTCCCCGAGGAGGATGAGAAGTGAAACGCCGCAACGGCTCTAGCGACAGCCTGCTGACGAAGGCGGGCGGCGAGCTCGACGACCGCTTCAAGCTCGCCGGACCGGCCCGGGTCCTGTTCAACAAGGTCTTCCCGGACCACTGGTCGTTCCTCCTGGGCGAGATCGCGCTGTTCTCGTTCATCCTGCTGCTCCTGTCGGGCACGTTCCTGGCGCTGTTCTTCGAGCCGTCGATGGTCGAGGTGACCTACCACGGCGCGTACGTGCCGCTCCAGGGCATCGAGATGTCGCGCGCCTACGAGTCGGCGCTGGACCTCTCCTTCGAGGTCCGCGGCGGCCTGTTCATGCGGCAGATGCACCACTGGGCGACGCTGCTGTTCATGGCCTCGATCCTGATCCACATGCTCCGGATCTTCTTCACCGGCGCGTTCCGCGCGCCGCGCGAGACGAACTGGATGATCGGCATCCTGCTGTTCTGGGTCGGCTTCTTCGAGGGCTTCTTCGGCTACTCGCTCCCGGACGACGGCCTCTCCGGCACCGGCCTCCGCATCATGGAGGGCATGACCGCCTCCGTGCCGTTCATCGGCCCGTGGGCCTCGGCGGCGCTGTTCCGCGGCCAGTTCCCGGGCACCGACGTGATCTCGATGATCTACATCATCCACGTCTTCATCTTCCCGCTGATCCTGCTGGCGCTCATCACGGTCCACGTGGCCCTGGTGTTCATCCAGAAGCACACGCAGTGGCCCGGACCGGGGCGCACCGAGCACAACGTGGTCGGCTTCCGCATGTTCCCGAACTACGTCATGAAGCAGGTCGGCTTCATGCTCTTCATCTGGGGCGTGATCGCCGCGATGGCGGGCCTGTTCCAGATCAACCCGATCTGGCTGTTCGGGCCGTACGAGGTCTCGGTCGTGTCCTCGGCCTCGCAGCCCGACTTCTACGTCATGTACCTGGACGGCCTCATCCGCCTGTTCCCGGCGTGGGAGTTCCGGGTGCCGCCGTACTTCACGCTGCCGGCGGTGTTCTGGCCGGCGATCGCGGGCATGGGCCTGTCGGTGCTGCTCCCGCTGGTGTACCCGGCGCTGGAGCGGCGGTTCACCAAGGACCGCGGGCACCACAACCTGCTCCAGCGCCCGCGCGACAACCCGGGCCGCACCAGCCTCGGCGTCATGGTCGTGGTCTTCTGGACCGTCGGCGCCGTCTCCGGCGGCAACGACGTGTTCGCCGAGAAGTTCGACATCTCGCTGAACGCCATGACCTGGGCCGGCCGCATCGGGATCGTGATCCTGCCGATCATCGCGTACTACCTGACGTACCGGATCTGCCTGGGCCTCCAGCAGCACGACCGCGAGGTCCTCGCGCACGGCCTGGAGACGGGCATCCTCATGCGCGACCCGAACGGGCGCTTCTACGAGGTGCACCAGCCGCTGGCCGAGCCGGACGAGCACGGGCACACCGAGCTGGAGTACAACGGCTGGGTCGTGCCGAAGAAGATGAACCGCGTCGGCGCGCTCCCGCCGACCGACCGCGGCTTCTTCAAGTCGATCGAGGAGCCGTCCGAGAACGGCGCCGCGCGCGACGAGATCGAGTCGGGCAAGCACTAGCGAGACGCTGAGACGGGCCCCGCCGGAAGGCGGGGCCCGTCTTTCGCGTATCGGGAATTCCGGATATGTCCACTGGGGTGGCCCCCCGATCGATGATGGCGCGGGGGTCCGACAAGGGCGCTCCGGACGCGACGCGAGGATCGCTCGATGTGGAGGGCCCCCCCGGTTCGAGTGGCGCGGGGGTCCGACAGGGGCCGGGCTAGTAGCGGTCGACCGTGGTGATGAGCTTGTCCGCCAGTTCGTCGGGGTCGAGCTTCTCGCGGGCGAGGGCCAGGTACAGCGAATCGAGGTCGGGGTAGCCGAGGGACGAGGCCACGCCGTGGAGGGGCTGCTCGCCGGCGAGGCCGCGGCCGCGGGCGATGAGGGAGCGCCAGAGGCGGTTCTTGCCGGCCTTGAGCTCGTCCTCGAAGCGCTGCATGGGGATCACGGGGAGCTCGCCGGTGGAGTCGAGGTCGTCGATCGCGCCGAACCAGTCGTTGATGTGCAGCTGCGCCTCGGGCGTCTTCGCGTGCTCCAGCCACTGCTTCGAGGGCCCGTACGGCTGCTCGGTGGTCAGGACCAGCTCGACGGTGTCGCCGTCGCGCAGCGGCTGCGACAGGGGCGCGATCTCGCCGTTGACGTACGCGGCGATGAGCCGGTGGCCCTTCGACGGGCCCGAGCAGTAGGCGACGTCGACCGGGGTGGACGCCTTCGGGACCGTCAGCTGCTCGCCGTCGCGCGTGAAGACCAGGATGTCCTGGTCGGCGAGGTCGCAGCGGAGCGAGTCGAGGAACTGCCCGGAGTCGGCGACCTCGTGCTGCCAGTCGAGGAGGCGCTGGAGCCAGGGCAGCTGGATCTCCCGCTGGTTCCCGCCGGACTGGCGCAGCCCGGCGACGATGCCGACCTCGGCGGTCTCGTGCATCTCGCGGGTGCGGATGAGGAACTCGATCGACTGCCCGCCCGGCCCGGCGACCGCGGTGTGGATCGACTGGTACAGGTTGAACTTCTTGGCGGCGATGAGGTCGCGGAACTTGCCGCCCACCGGCTTCCAGAGCTTGTGGATCGCCCCGAGCGCCGCGTAGCAGTCCGTCAGGGGGCCGTCGACGACGATGACCATGCGCGGCGGGTCGGCCGGGCCGGTGCCCGGGTGCTTCTGCATCTCGCGGTACACCGAGTACGGGTGCCGGGGCCGGTCCAGGAGCCGCGCGGCCACCTTGAACTCGCGCAGGGCCCGGCGCACCTGCGGGGCGATCTGCTCGACCTGGCGCTTGCGGTCGGTGTCCGAGCCCAGGTGCTCCTTGATGCGCTGGAAGACCTCCGGCTGGAGCGTCTCCAGGACGATGTCCTCGAGTTCGCGCTTGATGACGTACAGGCCGAGGCGGTCGGCGAGCGGGATGAGGACGTCCTGGGTGGCCTCGGCGATGCGGATCTGGCTGGGGCGCTTCTTGAACTTGATGGTCCGCATGTTGTGCAGCCGGTCGGCGAGCTTGATGATCATGACCCGGATGTCGCGCCCGGCGGTGAGCACGAGCTTGCGGAACGTCTCGGCCTCGGCGGCCGAGCCCAGGTGGATCTTGTCGAGCTTGGTGACGCCGTCGACCATCACGGCGATCTCGTCGCCGAAGTCGCCGCGGAGCGCCTCCAGCGAGTACGGGGTGTCCTCGACGGTGTCGTGGAGGAGCCCGGCCGCGATCGTGGGGGTGTCGACGCCGAGGTCGGCCAGGATCGTGGAGACCGCGATCGGGTGGGTGATGTACGGCTCGCCCGAGCGGCGGGCCTGGCCGCGGTGCATCTGCTCGGCGATGCGGTACGCGCGGCGGACCAGGAGCAGGTCGGGCTGGGCGAAGTGGGCGCGGTGCGCCGCTTCGAGCTGCGCCACCTTCCCCGCGAGGTCCCACGGGTCGTCAGGTCTGGCAGTCCGAGTAGCCGAAAGCAATGCGCGCAACATGAAAGCCTCCGATGCCCAAGGTTGACCGCATTCTAGATGTACAACGATTCCTGGAGAGAATCGACACTAGACACTGTCGGATTTCGGCGGGGCCGCCGGAACGGGCGGATGACACAGCGTACCGGAGCCGGGGCCCGCACGGAAACCTCAAGTGCCGCAAATGGATGCGAGAGAACTCACGTCCGTTTCGCCGGAACCGCCGGCGTTCGGGGACTGGGACCCTCGGTTCCCTTGGGACAGCGGAGCGTTCGCGGTGCCGTCTCACCATTCGGGCGACGGGCGGCGCCGGGTGCCCGGATCGCGGGGGACCGCGCCGCGCATCCGCTCGGCCCCGTCGAGCGGCGTGGCCCAGGTGCCCTCGACGAGCACGAGGCGCACCTCGGGCCTGCCGAGCCAGTCGAGGAGGAGCCGGGCCTCGGCCGCGTGGGCCGCGTCGAGGACGTCGGCGGCGGGCTCCACGACGCGGGCCGTGGCGCGCAGCTTCGCGATGTACGGCATGGGATCGGCGCGCGGCGGGGTGCGCACGGCCCCTGCGAGGATCCCGTACCGGACGACGGCGACCTCCCAGCCGCCGCCCTTGGCGCGGCCCGCGGCGACCAGTTCCCCGGCCGCCACGAAGTTCCTGACGCGCTGCGAGGCCGCGGCCAGGTCGAGGTAGGCCCCGAGCTCGTCGCGGCGCTCAGCGGCCGCCTCGAACCGCTCGGACGCGCTGAGCTCGGCGAGGCGCTCGCCGACGGCCGCGGCGATGGGTCCCGGGTCGCCGGTCATCGCGCTCACGGCCCGCTCGACCAGCGCCCCGTACTCCTCGACGGTGACGGTGTGGCGGCACGGCTCGGCGCACCTGCCGATCTCGCCGAGCACGCACGTGGGGGACATCCGCTTGGGGGACAGGCGGGTCCGGCACGACCGGATCGGCAGCGCCGCCTCGATCGCGCCGATCGCGGCCTGCGCCTGCGTGCCGGAGGTCGGCCCGAGCCGCGGCGTGCCCGGCGCCGGCGGCTTGCGCGAGACCTGGAGCCGCGGGTACGGCTCCTCGGTGAGGCGCACCCAGCTGCGGTGCTCGGGGAACTTCGCGGCCCGGTTGTACGGCGGCTTCCCGCCGGCGATGAGCCGCAGCTCGGCCACGCCCGCCTCGAGCCGGTGGGCGCACTCGACGACCTCGACGCTCTCGGCCGAGGCGAGCATGTCGCGCAGGCGGCGGCGCTGCTCGGCCGCCGAGAAGTAGCTGCGGACGCGCGCGGCGACGTTCACCGAGACGCCGATGTACAGCGCCCGGTCGTCCGCGTCGCGGAAGATGTACACCCCCGGCCCCTGCGGGAGGCCGTCGGCGAGGTGGCGCTTGCGGCGCTGGAGCTCGGAGGGGATCGCCCGGCAGAACTCGCTCAGCTCGGCGTCGGTGACGACGCCGTGGCCGCTGGCCCGCTCGATGAGCCCGTGCAGGACCGTGACGGTGGCGCGCGCGTCGTCGAGTGCCCGGTGGTTCGGCGTCACCGGCGACCCGAACAGGCGCGCGAGCGTGCCGAGCCGGCGGTTGGGGACCTCGCTCTTCTCGGTGAGGCGCCGCGCCAGGACCACGGTGTCGACGACCGGCGGCCGGGGCCAGCGGGTGTCGGTCAGCTCGCAGGCGTGGCGCAGGAACCCGATGTCGAAGCCCGCGTTGTGGGCCACGAGCGTGGCGCCGTGCGCGAACTCCAGGAACATCGGCAGGACCGTCTCGATCCCAGGCGCGTCGGCGACCATCTCGTCGGTGATACCCGTCAGGCGCGTGACGCGCGGGTCGATCGGCTCCCCGGGGTTGACGAGGGTCGAGAACTCGCCGACCACCTCGCCGCCGCGGACCTTGACCGCGCCGATCTCGGTGATCCCGCACGCGTCGGCCGCGAGCCCGGTCGTCTCCAGGTCGACCACGCAGAACGTGACCTCCCGCAGGGGGGTGCCGAAGCTGTCGAGGGTCGGCTGGCTGAACCCCGGGCCGCCCTCGTCCGACGGGCCGGCCGATCCGCCGCTGCTGTACATACCGGCAACCCTAGGCGCGGCCTCCGACACCGTGCCGGTCGCGGTTGTTCGAACGTCGCGGACGCCGCAGTGCCGAGCGCACCCGGTCGGTCGTGCGCGCCGAGCGGCGCGAGAGCCGCGCGCTCTGCTCGGCCCGGCCCGCGCTCGCCTTCGCGATGAGCGACGCGGGCCAGAACATGGCCCGGTACTTCGCGCGCGGCTCGGCGTTCTTGTCGAGCTCGGCGTACAGGTCGCGCAGCGCGTCGGCGAGCCCCGCGGGGTCGGCGCCCCTGGGGGAGTAGCGGTGCAGCGCCATCGCCGAGCCGAGCGCGGCCGCGGCCTCCCGCGCGTCCGGCGCGGCCGCCGCGAGCACGCCCGCGGCCTGCCGCGGCGTGTACGAGTCCGGAATGGACACGCCGTAGTCCTGGGCCAGGTCCATCGCCTCGTCCCACGCCGTCTGCGCGGTCAGCGTCCCGGGCCGCAGCCGCCGCCGGCGCAGCCCGCCGCGCCACAGCGCCGGCGCGAACGGCACCGCCAGGAGCGGCAGGAGCGCGAGCCAGCCGGGGTGGAACGGCAGCAGCGGCTCCGCGGCGCCGTCGGCCGCCTCCTCGGACGGGCCGCCGCTCGCGCCCTCCTCGGGCGGCAGCGTCTGCCCGTTCTCGTCCGTCGGCGCCGCGGTCGGCTCCTCGGGGGTGATGTCGTTCCCGCTCGGCTCCTCGCCCGGATCCTCCTCCTCGGCGGGCTCGCGCGCCCACGGGAACGTGACCGACCCGGGCACGCCCGAAGCCGGGGTCGGGTCGAACGTGACCCAGCCGGGCCCGTCGTAGTACACCTCGACCCACGCGTGGTAGTCGTGGCTGGTGAGCACCCACTCGTTGCCGTCGACGCGCGAGCCCTGCGAGAGGCCGACGACCACGCGCGCGGCCACGTCCGCCTCGCGCAGCATCCACGCCATCGAGGCCGCGTACTGCTGGCAGTAGCCGCGCTTCGTCTCCAGGAAGTCGAGGATCGCCTCGTCGTTGCCCGCGTCGGAGGTCTCCAGCGAGTACGTGAAGCCGTTGCTCACGGAGAGGAACTGCGTGATCGCGAGGACCTTCTCGTGGACCGTGTCGGCACCGGCCGTCGCGTCCGCGACGATCTCGCTCAGCTCCGGCACGTCCGGGCGGGCGGTGTTCGCGTCCCACCGCTCGTCGCCGGGGTCCATGCCCGCGGCGGACGCGAGCGTCTCGGCGTCCGGCGCCGGCTCGGCGTACCTGAGGGTGTACTCCTCGACGTCGCCCATGTCGCTGCGGTCGCCGACGATGACGCCCGTGTCGGGGTCGATCCGCCAGTCGCCGTCGATGTCGAGGTCCGCCGGGGCCCCGTAGACCGGCACGACCGGCGCCTCCAGCTGGAGGTTCTCGATCTCGGCGGTGTACACCTCGTCGCCCGGGTCGTCCAGGGAGTCGAGGTCCTGCGTGCCGTCGTAGTCGTTGGGGCCGAAGCCGTCGCTGGTGAGCTCGTCGAGGACGTGCATCTTCAGGTACCGGGGGTTCGGGTCGTCCGTGGTCACCCGCAGCACGTCGACCTCCTCGGGCCGCGTCAGCGAGCCCGACAGCTGCGCCCACGGGTTGACGTCGCCGAGCCCGTAGGACTCCCCGCCGCCCTGGATCCCCTCGGCCACGTTGTCGATGAGCCCCGACGTGTTGGCCGGCACGAGCGTCAGCGCCAGCAGCGTCACCGCCACGAAGCCGGTCGCCGACCAGCGCGCCGTGCGCGCCATCGGCGACGGGAACGACCGGCCCACCAGCTGCCCGGCCCCGGTGAACCGGTGCCCGAACGCGGAGACCCGCCGCAGGTTGTCGTCGCCGAGGATCCACAGGTACGCGACGGCCGGGAGGATGAACCAGAACCACGCGGTCGCGTCGGGCGCGACCGACACCGGCACCAGGTACATCGTCAGGAGCGTCAGCCCCGCCAGGGCCGGCGTGCGCAGGCCCACCACGAACATGTCGTGCAGGATCGCGACGACGCCGACGCCGAGGACCGTCAGGAACATGATCCCGCCGGTGGCCTCCACCGGCGGCGCGTTCACGATGATCGCGCCCACGCCGTCCTGCGCCAGCGAGGCCCAGTGCTCGAACGTGGCCGGCATCGGGACGACGAACAGCAGGCCCGTGCCGCCGCCGAACCCGGCGGTGAGGATGACGACCAGCGTCACGGCCATCGCCAGCGTCTGGAGGCCCTGCCCGCGCCCGGCCGCCCGCATGAGCGACCCGGCCGTGGCGATCATCGCGATCGTGAGCATGACCGGGAACGCCCAGCCCAGGCCCTCGAAGATCCCGATGAGCGGGGTCAGCGTCAGGGCCAGGGTGGCGGCCGCGACCACGGTCGCGTGGCGCTGTCCGTTCATGCCAGAGTCCTCCACGCGCTCAGGCGGGTCCACACCCGGCGCAGCTCGGTCCCGGCCACGACCGGGATCACCTGCCAGCCCGCGGTCGCGAGCGCCGACAGCGCGGCGGCGTGCTGCTGCGCGAAGACCTGCTCGCGCGGGTCCACCCGGCTCGACGCGGCCTTCGGGATCCACCGCACCGGGTCGACCACGAGCGCGGTGCAGTGCCCGCCGCGGCGCGCGAGCCGCGCCAGCGTCCCGGCCTCCTCGGGCGTCAGGTGCCCCAGGAACGCGACGATCCCCGACACCGACCGGGCCCGCTGGGCCTTCTCGACCATCGCGCCGACCGGCGCCTCCGGGGCCGCGGCCACCGTCGCCAGGTACCGCATCGCCTGGCTGTAGTCGCCTTGGCGGCATTCGAAGTCGCGGTGCGCGGTGATGAGCCACGGGTCGATGCCGTCGCGCGCGAGCCGCACCGTCGCCGACGCGGCCGCGTCCACCATCCACTCGAAGCTCGACAGCTCCCCGCGGTGCGCGCCGCGCCGCACGTCCAGCAGGACCGCGGCGTTGTTCTCCCACGGCTGCTCCTCGCGGCGCACCATGAGCTGCCCGCGGTGCGCGCTGGCCTTCCAGTGGACGCGCCGCATGTCGTCGCCGTGCCGGTACTCGCGCACCGCGATGTCGTCGTTGCCGGTGATCGCCACGGCGTGCGCGGCCGACTCGCCCGAGGACATGCCCGCGCCGCCCGGCAGCAGGAGGCTGCGCAGCGGCTGGATGCGCGGGGTCACGATGAGCTCGGTGGTCACCGGGAACTCCTGCACCGACACCGCGAGCCCGAACGGGTCGGAGGTGCGCACCGTCAGCGGACCCAGCTCGTACGCGCCCCGCGAACCGGGCGTGATCGTGTAGTTGACGACGCTCCGCGCGCCCGGCGCGAGCCGTTCGAGCACCAGCCGCGGCCGGTTCCCCAGCCGGTACGGGATGCGGTCCTCGAGCATGAGCGCCGCGGGCCGGCTGCGGCCGATGTTCTGGATGCCCAGGCGCACCTGGGTCGCCTGCCCCGCCTCGACCTGCGCCGGGTTGAGCACCCGGTTCGACTCCAGCGCCGGCCGCGTCCACCGCAGGACCAGGAGGCCCCCGAGCGGTGCGATCGCGGCCAGGACGGCGGCGCGCAGCAGGTCGCCCTCGCCCACCGCGAGGGCGGTGAGGCCGACGACCACGCTCACCGCCAGCAGCGTCTTGCCGCGCCCGGTGAGCTCCACGCCTAGAACCTCCCCGGGTGCGACACCACCGGGACGTGCCTGAGGATGTCGGAGACGATCGCCTTCGTGTCGCCGCCGCCCATCGTGGTCTCGGTGGTGGGGATCAGCCGGTGCGCGAGCACCGGCACCGCGAGCTGCTGCACGTCGTCCGGCAGCGCGAAGTCGCGGCCGTCCATCGCCGCGAGCACCTGCGTGCACCGCAGCAGCTGGAGCGTCGCGCGCGGGCTCGCTCCCAAGCGGACCTGCGCGTTCGTGCGCGTCGCGGCCACCAGGTCGACCACGTACCGCTTGAGCTCGGGCGCCAGGTGCACCGCGCGCGCGGCCGCGATCATCCGCACGATCATCTCCGCGTCGGCCACCGGCCGCAGCGCGTCGAGCGGGTTGTACTCCTCGCGCCGGTCCAGCAGCGCCAGCTCCGCGTTGATGTCGGGGTAGCCGATCGCCAGGCGCGCGGCGAACCGGTCGCGCTGCGCCTCCGGCAGCGGGTACGTCCCCTCCATCTCCACCGGGTTCTGGGTGGCGATGACCATGAACGGGCTGCGCAGCTTGTACGTGTTGCCGTCGACGGTGACCTGCCGCTCCTCCATGCACTCCAGGAGCGCGGCCTGCGTCTTCGGGCTGGCGCGGTTGATCTCGTCGCCGAGGATCAGGTTCCCGAAGATCGCGCCCGGCTTGAACACGAAGTCGCGCTTCTCGGGGTCGAAGATGCTCACGCCCGTGACGTCCGACGGCAGCAGGTCCGGAGTGAACTGGATGCGCCGCACCGAGCAGTCGACCGACCTGGCCAGGGCCTTCGCCAGCTGCGTCTTGCCGACGCCCGGCACGTCCTCCAGCAGCAGGTGCCCCTCGGCGAGCATGACCGCCAGCGCGAGCCTGATCGTGTGCGACTTCCCCTCGATGACCCACTCGACGTTGGTCAGGATCGCCTCGGCCGTGGCCTTGAACTCCTGCGGCGACAGCGGCGCGGGCCCCTGCGCGGTGCTCGGGAGCGGCATCGTGCCGTCGGGCTTCTCGGGGGACGACTCGAAGGTCAACGGTCCTCCTGGGGAGTCGGTGAGGCGGGTGAGCGGCGTGCGCCGGAACCGCCGCGTTCCCGCCATCCTACTCGGACCCGCCCAGACCGTATGTCGCGCGCCACCAGGGGACCGCTCGGCTACACTGGGGCCATGCCTCGGCGATTCGAGCTGCTTAGCTAGCCGTGCGGGACAGATCCCAGCACGGCCACCCCAGCGTGTCTGGGGTTTTTTGCTGTCTAGGGTCAGTACCCAGCGAACGCCGAACGAACCCAGAGCCGCTCCAGGACCACAGGACGAGTCATGACCGAACCCGCACACCGCTACGACGCCAAGCTGGCCAACGAGATCGAACCGCGCTGGCAGGAGCGCTGGGAGGCCGAGCAGACCTTCCGCGCGCCCAATCCGACCGGTGCGCTGGCCGAGCCCGGCCACCCGCGGTCGGGCGCCCCGAAGAAGTTCGTGATGGACATGTTCCCCTACCCCTCGGGCGCGGGCCTGCACGTCGGCCATCCGCTGGGCTACATCGCCACGGACGCGTACTCGCGGTACCTGCGCATGGCCGGGTACAACGTCCTGCACCCGCTGGGCTTCGACGCGTTCGGCCTGCCGACCGAGCAGTACGCGATCGCCACGGGCCGCCAGCCCGCCGAGATCACCGCCGAGAACATCGACCGGTACCGGCGCCAGCTGCGCATGGTCGGCATGGGCTACGACAATCGCCGCGAGTTCGCCACCACCGACCCCGAGTACTTCAAGTGGACCCAGTGGATCTTCCTGCAGATCTTCAACTCCTGGTACGACACCGAGGCCGACAAGGCCCGGCCGATCGCCGAGCTGGTCGCCGCGTTCGAGTCCGGTGAGCGCCCCGTCCCCGGCGGCCGCGCCTGGGCCGACCTGAGCGACGTCGAGCGCCGCCGCGTCGTCGACGACCACCGCCTGGCGTACGTCACCGAGGCCCCCGTGAACTGGTGCCCGGGCCTGGGCACCGTGCTGTCCAACGAGGAGGTCACCTCCGAGGGCCGCAGCGAGCGCGGCAACTTCCCGGTGTACACGCGCACCCTGAAGCAGTGGATGATGCGCATCACCGCCTACGCCGACCGGCTGCTGGCCGACCTGGACGGCCTGGACTGGACCGAGTCCTTGAAGTCCATGCAGCGCAACTGGATCGGCAAGTCCACCGGCGCCTATGTGGACTTCGCGACCTATGCGGGCGACATCCGGGTCTTCACCACCCGGCCCGACACCCTGTTCGGCGCCACCTACATGGTCCTGGCCCCCGAGCACCCGCTGGTCGACGCCCTGACCGCCGAGACCTGGCCCGCGGGCGTCCCCGCGGCCTGGACCGGCGGCCACGACACCCCCGCCGGGGCCGTCGCCGCCTACCGCGCCCAGGCCGCCGCCAAGACCGACGTCGAGCGCCAGGCCGACGCCAAGGAGAAGACCGGCGTCTTCACCGGCGGCTACGCCACCAACCCGGTCAACGGCGAGACCGTCCCGGTCTTCATCGCCGACTACGTGCTGGCCGGCTACGGCACCGGCGCGATCATGGCCGTCCCCGCCCACGACGAGCGCGACTTCGAATTCGCGACCGCGTTCGGCATCCCGATCGTCCAGGTCGTCGCCGCCGGCGAGGACGGGGCCGCCGAGGAGTGGGACCGCTCGAAGGCCTACACCGCCGACGGCGTCGCCGTGAACTCCGGCTTCCTGGACGGCCTGCGCGTGGCCGAGGCCAAGGACCGCGTCATCGAGTGGCTGGCCGAGCGCGGCCGCGGCGAGAAGGCCGTGACCTTCCGCCTGCGCGACTGGCTGTTCAGCCGCCAGCGCTACTGGGGCGAGCCCTTCCCGATCGTCTACGACGAGACCGGCCTGCCGGTGGCCCTGACCGAGGACCACCTGCCGGTCGAGCTGCCGCACCTGGACGACTTCTCGCCCAAGACCTTCGACCCCGAGGACGCCGACTCCGCCCCCGAGCCGCCCCTGGGCCGCGCCAAGGACTGGGTCGAGGTCGAGCTGGACCTGGGCGACGGCCCCAAGCAGTACCGCCGCGAGGTCAACACCATGCCCAACTGGGCCGGGTCCTCCTGGTACGAGCTGCGCTACACCGACCCGCAGGCCGCCGAGACCCTGGCCGACCCCGCCAACGAGTCGTACTGGATGGGCCCGCGGGACACCGAGGACGTCGGCGGCGTCGACCTGTACATCGGCGGCGTCGAGCACGCCGTGCTGCACCTGCTGTACGCCCGCTTCTGGCAGAAGGTCCTGTTCGACCTGGGCCACGTCTCCAGCCGGGAGCCGTTCCGCCGCCTGTTCAACCAGGGCTACATCCAGGCGTACGCCTACACCGACGACCGCGGCGTGTACGTCCCGGCCGAGGAGGTCGAGGAGCAGGCCGACGGCGTCTACACCTACAACGGCGCCAAGGTGAACCGCGAGTACGGCAAGATGGGCAAGTCCCTGAAGAACGTCGTCACCCCGGACGAGGTCTGCGCGGCCTACGGGGCCGACACCTTCCGCGTCTACGAGATGTCGATGGGCCCGCTGGCCGACTCCAAGCCGTGGGAGACCCGCGCGATCGTCGGCTCCCAGCGGTTCCTCCAGCGCCTGTGGCGCAACATCGTGGACGAGGAGACCGGCGAGACCGTCGTCGCCGACGTCGCGCCCTCCGAGGAGACGCTGCGCGAGATCCACAAGACCGTCGCCGGCGTGCGCGACGACTACGAGCACCTGCGGATGAACACCGCCGTCGCCAAGCTGATCACGCTGAACAACCACGTGACCGGCCTGCACCCGGTGCCGCGCGAGGCCGCCGAGGCCCTGGTCGTCATGGTCGCGCCGATCGCCCCGCACATCGCCGAGGAGCTGTGGGAGCGCCTGGGCCACACCGGCGGCATCGCCTACGTGGACTTCCCGGTCGCCGACGAGCGGTACCTGGTCGAGGACACCGTCACCTACCCGGTCCAGGTCAACGGCAAGGTCCGCGGCCGCGTCGAGGTCGCCGCGGGCGCGGGCGAGGACGTGGTCAAGGCCGCGGCGCTGGCGGAGGAGAAGGTCGCGGCCAACCTGGCCGGCAAGGACGTCAAGAAGGTCATCGTGGTGGCGGGCAAGATGGTCTCCATCGTCGCCAAATAGCAGGGTCGCCAAAGAGCAGTGCCGCCAAATAGCAGCGTTGCCGAGTAGGGCGGCGCGGGCGAACCGAGGGGGCGCGGACCGGCACGGTCCGCGCCCCCTCGCGCCCGTTCAAGGGGGCTCCTCCCGCGCGCCGCGGCGCGCGGGCCGCCTTCGCGCATCGCAGTATTGACCAATATCGATGCCAACCGCTAGGCTGTCACTCACCTCGCTGGGAGCGCTCCGCCCCCGCGGGGCCCATCTGCTGAACAGCCTCGTTCCCTCACGGCGCGGCACCACCTTGAGGAGTTCCAACGTGCTGCTTACCCGCAAACGCCGGCGGGCGGTGATCGCGGGGGTCGTCACCGTCGCGACCGCCGCGCTCGGCATCGGACTGTCCACGCAGTTCGCCAGCGCCCAGACCACCCTGCGCGGCGCCGCCGACGAACTGGGCAAGGACATCGGCGTGGCCGTCTCCTACAGCCAGCTCATGAACAACGCCCAGTACCGCAACATCGTCGCCACCGAGTTCAACTCCCTCACCGCCGAGAACGCGATGAAGTGGGACGCGACCGAGCCCAGCGACGGGAACTACACGTTCACCCAGGCCGACGCCATCGTGGACTTCGCCGAGGACAACGGCCAGACCGTCCACGGCCACACCTTCGTGTGGCACCAGCAGACCCCGTCGTGGGTGCAGGGCCTCTCCGGCACGGCCATGCGCGCGGCGATGGTGGACCACATCAACACGGTCGCCAACCGCTACGAGGGCCGCGTCGACTCCTGGGACGTGGTGAACGAGGTCGTCAGCGACAGCAACGGCGCCATGCGCGACTCGTTCTGGCTGCGCGCCATGGGCGAGGGGTACATCACCACCGCGTTCCAGACCGCCCGCGCGGCCGACCCGAACGCCGACCTCTACATCAACGACTACTCGATCGAGGCCGACAACGCCAAGTCCGACCGGATCTACACGATCGCCCAGGGCCTGGTGGGCCAGGGCCTGCTCGACGGCGTCGGCTTCCAGTCCCACCTCATCCTCGGCCAGGTGCCGTCCACGATGGAGGCGAACCTCCAGCGCTTCGTCGACCTCGGCCTCAAGGTCCGCATCACCGAGCTCGACATCCGCATCGCGATGCCGGCCGACAGCAGCGAGCTGGCCCGCCAGGCGCAGGACTACGAGCGCGTCGTGAGCATCTGCGCCGAGCTCGCCGACTGCACCGGCGTCACCGTGTGGGGTCTGCGCGACGGCGACTCGTGGGTGCCCGGCGTCTTCCCGGGCGAGGGCGCGCCGCTGCTGTTCAACGACGACTACTCGAAGAAGCCGGCCTACAACTCGGTCTTGAGCGCCCTCGGCGACGGCACCACCGAGCCCCCGACCTCGGACCCGGTCACCACCACCTCGCCGACCCCCGGCGCGGGCTGCACCGCGACCCTGTCGGTCCAGAGCCCCTGGAACACCGGGGCGACGTACGCGGGCACGGTGAAGGCCAACCAGAACCTCTCGGGCTGGACGGTGACGTGGACCTGGCCCGGCTCGGAGCGGATCTCGAACGCCTGGAGCTTCCAGGGGAACCTCTCCGGCGCCACGGTGACCGGCTCGAACGCGCCGTACAACGGCACCCTCGCCACCGGCCAGACCACGACGTTCGGCTTCAACATCACCAAACCCGACGGCGCCACGGCCTCCGTTCCCACGGTGACCTGCACGCCCGCCTGACCTCGTTCCCTTCGCAGAAAGAAGCCGGGGCCCGGGCGCGTCGCGCCCGGGCCCCGGCGGGAACGCCGTTCGTCAGCCCAGTTCGGCCTGGAACATCCAGGACTGCTTCTCCAGCTCGGCGGTGATGCCGATGAGGAGGTCCTGGGAGACCGGGTCGGCCGACTCGGTGGTCTCGATGCGCTCGCGCATGTTCGTGATGACCGAGGTGTAGGCGTCGATCATGAGCGAGACGACCTCGGTGTCGGAGATGGTGCCGTCGTGGATCTTGGGGACCGAGGAGCTCTCGGCGACCGTGGCGGCGCGGCCGTCGGCGCTCACCCCGATGGCGATGGCGCGCTCGGCCACGAGGTCGGCGGCGTTGCGCGCCGACAGCACGATCTCGTCGAGCTGGAGGTGCAGCGACCGGAAGTTCTTGCCGTAGACGTTCCAGTGCGCCTGCTTGCCCACCAGGGACAGGTCGATGAGATCGACGAGGGCGCCCTGGAGCGCCTTGGCGGTCGTGTCGCGGTTCTCGTCGGAGAGGCTGGAGCGGACGGTCGACATAACGTGCACCTCGCAGTTCCGGGCAGTGGTCAACAGCGATCGTAGCCGTACCCGGCCCGCCCGGGGCCAAACTTGCCCGCGCCGGCGCCCCGCGGGGGATGATGCGGAGCGTCGGCTCCCCGGGTCGCAATTTGTTGGGTTAGTCGATAAACTAATCCGTGTCGTGCCGTTCGCGGCCCGCCAACGCCGTCCGCACCCTGAACGAGCAGGAGCAACGTATGCCTTACCGCCCGCCGCTGGTCGCCCGCGAGTTCTTCGTCGCCGACCCCCCGGAGCTGCCCCAGCGCGCCGATGGCGAGCAGGGCCTGTCGGCCGTCACCAGTGCCGAGGTCGTCGCGACCGGCGCCGACTACGCCCTCCTCAAGGCCCGGACGAGCGCCGGCGAGGAGCTGTCCGTCGCCATCGCGGTCGCCGGCGAGGGCGTCATCGGCACCCGCCTCGCGGCCGACTCCGCGGACCGCCCGGCCGCCGAGAAGATCATCGAACTCGTCCACCCCGCCGACTTCGACGGCGCGAAGGTCGCGGTCGAGGACGGCGTCCTCACCGTCGACGCCGGCTCCGTCCGCGCCGTCGCCACCCTCGACGCCTGGTCCCTGCGCTACACCGACGCCTCCGGCCGGCTCCTGGTCGCCCAGAACCCCGGCGAGCAGGACATCTCCGGCCGCCTCCGCACCCTCCCCTTCGGACGCTCCCTGGTCGACGGCGCGCCCGTCGCCTTCCACGAGTCCTTCACCGCCGCCCCCGACGAGGCCTTCGCCGGCTTCGGCGAGCGCTTCGCGCCCCTGAACGCCCGCGGCCAGCGCCCCCTGATGTGGAACTTCGACGCCTTCGGCTCCGAGTCCATCCGCGCCTACAAGAACGTGCCGATGTACGTCTCCGACCGCGGCTACGGCATCCTCGTCAACTCGGGCGCCCCCGTCGAGTTCGACATGGCCCAGCAGACCCACGCGGCCGTCGAGATCATCGTCCCCGACGACGCCCTCGAGTACTTCGTCATCGCCGGGGCCCCCGTCGAGGTCCTCGACCGCTTCGACCGGCTCACCTGCCGCCCCTCCCTGCCGCCCAAGTGGGCCTTCGGCACCTGGATCTCCTCCGGCTTCTTCGTCGACTCCGAGGAGCGGGTCCTGGAGCGGGCCAAGAAGATCCGCGAGCGCGGCATCCCCTGCGACGTGCTCCACCTCGACACCTTCTGGCAGCACGAGCCGCACTGGTCGGACATGCAGTGGGACCGGGAGAACTTCCCGAACCCCGAGCGCATGCTCGCGGCGCTGGCCGAGCAGGGCTTCAAGGTCTGCCTGTGGATGAACTCCTACATCTCCCACAAGTCGCCGGTGTTCAGTGAGGGCGACGAGCGCGGCTACTTCCTCAAGAACGCCAAGGGCGAGACCTACGTGGCCGACGTCTGGCACGGCTCCCACCAGGCCAGCGGCATCGTCGACTTCACCAACCCCGACGCCGTCGCGTGGTGGAAGGACCTGCTGCGCGGCCCGCTCCAGGCCGGCGCGGCCCTGTACAAGACCGACTTCGCCGAGGGCGTGCCCGCCGACGCGGTGGCGCACAACGGCATGACCGGCACCGAGCTGCACAACGTCTACACCCTGCTCTACAACGACGCGGTCGTGGACGTGACCCGCGAGGTCAACGGCCACGAGCTGGTGTGGGCCCGCTCCTCGTTCCTCGGCGGGCAGCGCCACTCCGCGCAGTGGTCGGGCGACGTCCAGACCACCTGGGCCGGCCTCGGCGGGACCATCCGCGGCGGCCTCTCGCACGGCCTCTCGGGCGTCCCGTTCTGGTCGCACGACACCGGCGGCTTCAACGGCACGCCGAGCGACGACCTCTACATCCGCTGGGCCCAGTTCGGCGCGCTCTCGCCGCTGCTGCGCTACCACGGCACCACCACCCGCGAGCTGTGGGAGTTCTCCGAGGAGGCCGAGCGCCTCGCGGTCGAGTCCCTGAAGCTGCGCTACTCGCTGATGCCCTACCTCTACACCGCCGCCGTCAAGGCGTCGCGCACCGGCGAGCC
This sequence comes from Glycomyces terrestris, assembly GCF_003933745.1. GTDB lineage: Bacteria > Actinomycetota > Actinomycetes > Mycobacteriales > Micromonosporaceae > Glycomyces > Glycomyces terrestris. Next base: position 729,261 of record NZ_RSEB01000002.1, read on the forward strand.
GGTCCTGCGCGCCCTCAACGTCGACGACCCGGCCGACCCGGTCTCGTGGACCGCCGACCAGGAGTTCCGCCTCGGCACCGACCTGCTCGTCGCGCCCGTGAACGACCCGTCCGGCGAGCGCCGCGTCTACCTGCCGCGGGGCCGGTGGATCGACTACTGGACCAAGGAGGTCCACGAGGGCGGCCGCTACATCGACACCAGGCACGGCCTGGAGACCTTCCCGGTCTTCGTGCGCTACGGCGCGATCATCCCGCGCGTGGCCCCCGGCGAGACGATCGGCGAGGAGCCGTTCGCGGACATCACCCTCGAGGTGTGGGGCGCCCCGGCCGAGGGGATCACGATCGCCGACGTCGACGGCGACACCACCGTGTCGGTAGAAACAGTTTCTGAAACTTCGGTGACCCTGGTTTCCACCGGCCCGGCCGACATCGCTAATGTGAGCGTGATCGATGTTGCGGGCAAGCCCGCGAATGTGGAGCTGGAGCGTAAGTAGATGACCCTCGTGGCCGGAGTCGACTCATCGACGCAGTCGACGAAAGTGTTGTTGGTCGAAGCCGAGACCGGCGAGATCGTCGACTCCGGTCGCGCCTCCCACCCGGACGGCACCGAGTGCCCGCCCGACGCCTGGTGGGAGGCCCTCCAGGAGGCCGGCAAGGGCCTGCTGGAGCGCGCCGAGGCCGTCGCCGTCGCCGGGCAGCAGCACGGCATGGTCGCCCTCGACGCCGACGACCGGGTCGTGCGGCCCGCCCTGCTGTGGAACGACACCCGCTCGGCCCCCCAGGCCGAGCGCCTCACCGCCGAGCACGGCGGCCCCGAGTCCTGGGCCGCCGACACCGGCCTCGTCCTCGCCGCCTCCTTCACCGCCACCAAGCTCGCCTGGCTCGCCGAGCACGAGCCCGAGCACGCGGCGCGGACGGCCTCGGTCATGCTCCCGCACGACTGGCTCACCATGAAGCTCCGCGGCGCGACCGCCGCCGAGGCCACCACCGACCGCTCCGACGCCTCCGGCACCGGTTACTGGTCCCCGCGCACCGGCGCCTACGTGCCCGAGCGCCTGGTCCAGGCCTTCGGCCGCGAACTCGTCCTCCCGCGCGTCGCCGCCCCGAACGAGACCGTCGGCCGCACCCCCTGGGGCGCGATCGTGGCCCCCGGCACCGGCGACAACGCCGGCGCGGCCCTCGGCCTGGGCCTCGGCCCCGGCGACGTGGCCGTCTCCCTCGGCACCTCCGGCACCGTCTTCGGCGTCTCCGACGTCCCCGCGAACGATCCCTCCGGGCTCGTCGCCGGCTTCGCCGACGCCACCGGCCGGTTCCTGCCGCTGGTCTGCACCCTCAACGCCGCCCGCGTCCTCGACACGTTCCGTACCCTCCTCGGTGTGGACCACGCCGAGTTCGACGCCCTCGCGCTCGCCGCCGCCCCCGGCGCCGGAGGCCTCACCCTCCTGCCCTACCTCGACGGGGAGCGCACCCCGGCCCGCCCGAACGCGACCGGCGTCCTCTCGGGCCTCACCACCGGGGCCACCCGCGCCGACCTCGCCCGCGCCGCCGTCGAAGGCATGCTCTCGGCCCAGGCCGACGGCCTCGCCGCGATGGCCGCCCAGGGCCTGGAGGCCGCCCGGGTGCTCCTGATCGGCGGCGCCGCCGCCTCCCAAGCCGTCCGCCGAATCGCCCCCACCGTGTTCGGCGTCGACGTGGAAGTCCCTCCCGCGGCCGAGTACGTGGCCCTCGGCGCCGCCAGGCAGGCGGCCTGGGCCCTGTCCGGCCGCGACCAACCGCCGCAGTGGAAGCACGGGGACACGGAGCGGCTCACCGGCACCGCCTCCTCCGAGTCCTCCAGAAGAACAGTCGAGCAGTACGCGACCCTCAGGGACGAGACCTCGTCCTGGGCCAAGCACCGATAACAGCAAAGGAAAGCAGATGACCGACAAGTACGCACCGGTGCCCGAGGACAAGTTCTCCTTCGGCATCTGGACGGTCGGCTGGGCGGCTCAGGACGTCTTCGGCTCGGCCACCCGCGCCCCCATGTCCGCCGACCGCGCCGTCCGCGAGCTCGCCGAGATCGGCGCCTACGGCGTCAACTTCCACGACAACGACGTGTTCGACTTCGACGACTCCGAGGCCGAGCGCGACGCCAAGATCGGCGCCTTCAAGAAGGCCCTGGACGAGACCGGGCTCAAGGTCACCACCGCGACCACGAACCTGTTCGGCCACCCGATCTTCAAGGACGGCGGCTTCACCCACAACGACCGCGACGTGCGCCGCTTCGCGATCGCCAAGGTCATGCGCAACATCGACCTCGCCGCCGAACTCGGCGCCGAGATCTACGTCGCCTGGGGCGGCCGCGAGGGCGCCGAGTCCGGCGGCTCCAAGGACGTGCAGGCCGCGCTGGCGCGCATGAAGGAGGCCTTCGACGTCCTCGGCGAGTACGTCGTCGAGCAGGGCTACGACCTCCGCTTCGCGATCGAGCCGAAGCCGAACGAGCCCCGCGGCAACATCCTCCTGCCGACCCTCGGCCACGCGATCGCGTTCATCAACGAGCTCGAGCGCCCGGAGCTGACCGGCATCAACCCCGAGATCGGGCACGAGGAGATGGCCGGCCTCGACTACGCCGCCGGCATCCGCCAGGCGCTGTGGCACGGCAAGCTCTACCACATCGACCTCAACGGCCAGACCGGTCCGCGCTACGACCAGGACCTGCGCTTCGGCGCCGGAAACGTCGGCGGCGCCTTCTGGACCGTCGACGCCGTCGAGGAGGGCATCGCCAAGGGCCAGTACACCGGCCCGATCCACTTCGACTTCAAGCCCCCGCGCACCGAGGACGACAAGGGCGTGTGGGTCTCGGCGGCCGCCTGCATGCGCAACTACAAGATCCTGCGCGAGAAGGTCAAGGCGTTCCGCGCCGACCCCGAGGTCCAGGCGGCCCTCAAGGCGGCCCGCGTCGACGAGCTCGCCGTCCCGACCCTCGCCGAGGGCGAGACCTGGGCCGACCTCAAGCAGGTCGAGGTCGACGTCGACGGCCTCGCCGCCAAGGGCATGGCCTTCGAGGCGCTCGACCAGCTCGCCCTGGAGCACCTCTACGGCGTCCGCTAGGACTCGACCGGCCCGCCCCGGAGTCATTCCGCGGCGGGCCCAGGACGGACGACGGAACCGGGCCCGGAGCATTCGCTCCGGGCCCGGTTCGCAACCCCACACCCATCAGTAGGATCTGCGCCTCGCGGCGCTGTCACCCTCAGGAGGATTCGATTTCCCCTTGGCCCGAACACTACGGACGGGCCCTCCGCGGCGGCGGGGAGAACCATTGGAGGTTCATTGGAACCCGCGGGCCCCGGCGCTCGGCGCGCGACAGGGACGCGCTCAGCGCTCCACGGGCGCGGTAGGCGCCGGCGGGTCGGCGAGCGGGGCCAGCTCCTTCTGCCAGATCCCCACGCCGTGCCAGGCGCCGTGCTTGTAGCCGGCGTCGCGGATGCTCCCGAGGAGCGTGAAGCCGAACCGCTCGTGGAGCGCCTCGCTGCCCGGGTTCGGCTGGGTGATCTGGGCCATGACGCTGCGGAAGCCCTGCTGCTCGAGCCGCTTGAGCAGCTCCGCGTACAGGAGCGAGCCCAGGCCCAGGCCCTGGTGCGCGGGGGAGACGTACACCGTCGACTCGGCCGTCCACGCGTACGCCTGCTTCGGCCGCCACGGGCTCGCGTACGCCACCCCGGCGACCGTCCCGCCGACCTCGGCCACGAGGTACGGGAACCGGTCCGCGGCGGCGGCGAGCTGGTCCGCCCACTCCTCGACCGAGTACGGCTCGGTGCGGAAGTTGCTGCTCGACTCGGCGATGTAGTGGTTGACGATCCCGCAGATCGCGGGCACGTCGCCGACCTGCGCGAACCGCACGGCCACGGCGTCACTGGTGCTCATGGCCGAAGCGTACCTAGCCGGGCGGCTAGAACCGAAGCGCGTTCCCGCACTCCGGGCGGTCACCACACGGTCGAGGGCCGCCACGCCACCATCGCCGGGCGCAGGCCGCCCGTCGCCCGGAAGTCCTCCACGGCCCGCGCCAGCGTGCTCAGCGCGATGTGCGCGTCGGGCGGGAACATGCTCGCGGTGTCCATGTCGCGGTAGAGCCGGATCTGCGGCGCCCAGCCCTCGTCGGAGTACGACACCCACGCGCCCGGCCCGTAGTCCTCGCCGCCGGGCCCGTAGTACGAGAGGGCCCCGACCTCGGTCTCGCGGTCGGCGATGATCTTCAGCCCGTGGTCGGGGCGCCCGCCGGGCTCGTAGCCGGGCCGGTCGCGCACCAGCGCCGTCGCGACCTGCACCAGGTCGGCGGCGACGATCGTCGCGACCGCGGCGGCCACGCCGTCGGGGTCGTACGCCAGCAGGACCTGGGTCCCGTGGTCCCGGGTCTGGAGCCTGAACTCGGCGCAGTATCCGGCGACATGCGCGCCTGCGGGGCCAGCGCTCATGGGCGGCGCTCCTTCCGAGGCGGGGGCGGCGGACGCGCGTTGAGGACCGGGCTGGAATTCGACTCGGATCGCCATGGCGGACACCGCACCTCATGTTTGTCGGAGTTTGTGAACGACAGTACGTGCGCGGTCGGGCGGTTTGTTCGATCAGTCGGGAACTTGACAGAAATGGACTGATATGCCGTGACAACCTGTCCATGCAAGTAGCAGATTCCACTCAGGATTCGCGTCCGCGTCGCCGACCGGACCGGCTCCCCGCTCCGCGCGCCCTGACGGCAAGATAGGACCCATGCGAGTGGAGCTGCTGGGACCGCTGCGGGTCACCGGCGACGACGGCGCCGAGACCCCCGTCCCGGCCGGCCGCCAGCGCGCCCTCCTGGCACTCCTCGCCCTCGAGCCCGGCCGCCACGTCGGCGCCGACGCCCTCATCGCGGCCCTCTGGCCCGAGGAGGCGCCCGCCAACGCCCCCGGCGCCCTCCACACGCAGCTGTCGCGACTGCGCCGCGTCCTCGGCGACCGCGTCGTCCACGGCCCCGGCGGCTACCGGCTCACCCGCGTCGACACCGACGTCGAGGAATTCGAGCGGCTCGCCGCCCGCGCCGAGACCGCCTCCAGAGAGGACTCCCCGGCCGCCGTCCGCGACCTCGCCGAGCGGGCCCTCGCCCTGTGGCGCGGCCCCGCGCTCGCCGACCTCGACGGCCCCGCCGCCGACGCCGCCCTCGTGCGCCTCACCGTCCGCCGCGAAGCGGTCGCGGCCCTCCGGATCGAGGCCCGGCTGCGCCTCGACGGCGCCGAGGCCGTCCTCGCCGAGCTCGCCGCCCGCCACGCCGCCGACCCCCTCGGCGAACCCGACGCCGCCCGCTACATGCGCGCCCTCGCCGCCACCGGACGCCGCGCCGACGCCCTCGCCGTCTACGACCGGGTCCGCGCCCGCCTCGCCGAGGAGCTCGGCGTCGACCCCTCCCCGGTCCTCGCCGAAGCCCACCTCGACGTGCTCCGCGGCATCGAGCCCGTCGTCCCCGCCGCCGCCCCGAACCGGCTCCCGCAGCCGCTCACCGCCTGCATCGGCCGCGAGGACGAGCTCGCCGAACTGCCCGCGCTCCTCGAACGCCACCGCCTCGTCACCCTCACCGGCCCCGGCGGCACCGGCAAGACCCGCCTCGCCGTCGAGGCCGCCCACCGGCTCGCCGCCGCCGGCCACGCCGTCCGCATGGTCGAGCTCGCGCCCGTCGCCGACCCCGGCAAGCTCCCCGAGGTCGTCCTCGACGCCCTCGGCCACGGCGAGTCCGTCCTCGCCCGCCGCAGCGACGACCCCGAGACCCGCCTGGTCGAAGCCCTCTGGGGCCGCGACCTCGTCCTCGTCGCCGACAACTGCGAGCACCTGGTCGAGGCCGCCGCCGGCCTCACCGCGCGCCTCCTCGCCCGCGTTCCCGCCCTCCGCGTCATCGCCACCAGCCGCGAGGCGCTCGGCGTCCCCGGCGAGACCGTCGTCGGCGTCGGCCCCCTCCCGCTGCCCCACCGCGACGCGCCCCTGGACGAGGTCCGCGCCCACGCCGCCGTCCGCCTCTTCGAGGAGCGCGCCCGCCAGAGCGACTCCGGCTTCGCCGTCGACGCCGCGAACGCCGCCGCCGTCGTGGACGTCTGCACCGCCCTCGACGGCCTGCCCCTCGCCATCGAGCTCGCCGCGGCCCGCCTGCGCGCCCTGAGCGTCGACGACCTCGCCGCCCGCATCGGCGACCGCTTCGCGCTCCTCGCCCGCGGCCCCCGCGCCGCCGAGCCGCGCCAGCGGACCCTCCGCGCCGTCGTCGACTGGAGCTGGGACCTCCTCGACCCGCGCGAGCGCGCCGTCCTCGCCCGCATGTCGGTCTTCAACGGCCCGGCCGACCTCGACGCCTGCTGCGCCGTCTGCTCCGCCGACGCCGACGACATCGCCGGCCTGGTCGAGAAGTCCCTCGTGCAGCGCCTGCCCGGCGGCCGCTACCGGCTCCTGGAGACCGTCCGCGAGTACGCCGCCGCCCGCCTCTCCGAGGCCGGCGAGACCGCCGAGCGCTACGAGCGCCACGCCGAGCACTACGCCGCCCTCGCCGCAGCCGCCGAACCGCACCTCATGCGCGCCGAGCAGGTCGAATGGCTCGAACGCCTCGCCCTCGACCACGGCAACTTCACCGCCGCGATCCGCCGCATGATCGCCGCCGGGAACGCCCCGCTCGCGCACCGCGCCGTCTCCCCGCTCGCCTGGTACTGGTGGATGCGCGGCCACCGCATCGAGGGCCAGGAGCTCGCCGACCGGGTCCGCGCCATGCCCGGCGAGGTCGAACCGCTCCAGCGCGCCGCCATCGTCCTCGCCGGCACCTGGGGCCTGTGGTCCGGCCGGCTCGACCCCGCCGAGGTCGGCGCCCGCTTCGCCGCGGCCCAGGCCCTCTGCGAGGAGCACGGCCTCTACGACGCCGACCCGCTGCTGCGCATGATCCCCATCATCCGGGCCCTCCTCGCCGACGACGAGGCCGCGCTCCGGGAGATCCTCGCCGGCCTCGACCCCGAGCGCGACGCCTGGGTCCGCGGCATCGCGCTCCTGTTCGCCTCCGAATACTCCGAGCGCTCCGGCGGGCCCGACGCCGCGCAGGCCGACCTCGCCGAGGCCAACCGCGTCTTCGCGCGGCTGGGGGAGCGGTTCGGGCTCATCGTCACCCTCCAGGGCCTGGCGGCCGGGCGCATGGCCGACGGCGACTACCCCGGCGCCCGCGCGCTCCTCACCCGCGCGCTGGCCGCGGAGTCCGAGTTCGGGGCCGACCTCGCCGACTCGGTGATCGCCGAGTCCCTGTGGCGCCTCGACGCCCGCCACGGCGACGACCCGGCCGCGGTCCTGGTGAGGATGCGCGAGATCGCCGCGCGCGCCGAGAAGGTCGGGAACGCCGAGAACGTCGTCGCCGCCCGCACCTCCGCCGCGATCTGCCTGCGCCGCCTGGGCCGGCTCGAGGAGGCGCTCGACGAACTGCTCCTCGGCGAGGCCGACCTGCCGCGGTTCCTCGACTTCGCCGAGGTCGCCGTGCACCTGTACCGCGAGCTCGCGCAGGTCGCGCGCGAGAGCGGCGACCCGGACCTGGAGGCCCGGGCCGCCGCGATGCTCACCGGCTCGAACTGGCCGTTCAGCTCGTGAGCCGCCGCCGGTAGGCGCGCAGCGACAGCGGCACGAACACCGCCAGGATCGCGGCGCACCAGCCGAGGAGCGCGAGCGTCTCGCTCCCGGGCGCCTCGCCCGCGAGGAGCACCCGCATCGTGTCGGCGAGGGCGGTGAGCGGGTTGACGCGCGCCCACCACTGGACCGGCCCGGGCAGCGTCCCGATCTCCACGAACATCGTCGAGGTGTACGCCAGGGGCATGAGCAGGCTGACCATCCACGTCTGGATCTGCTCCTCGGACTTCGCGGTCAGGCCCACCAGGACCATCGACCACGAGCACGCCGAGAGGAACAGCACCACGACGACGGCGGTGGCGGCCACGCCGGTCCAGCCACCCTCGGCGCGGTACCCGATCGCGAACGCCACGGCCCCGACGATGAGGAGCGCCCACAGGTGCTTCACCATGTCGGCGGCGACCCGCCCGGCCAGGAGCGCGAACCGCGACACCGGCATCGCGGTGAGCCGGTCGAACACGCCGGTCTTCAGGTCCGCGAACAGGCTCAGGCCGGTCGTGACGATCGCGAAGAACAGGCCCATGGCGATGAGCGTCGGCCCCGCGTAGTCGAGGAACGCCTGCCAGGTGCCCATCATCTGCCCGCCCATGAAGAAGGTGATCGACAGCAGGATCATGAGCGGGATCATGAGGTAGTCGACGAGCTGCGCGGGCTGGTTCCGCACCGACGCGAGCGACCGCGCCGTCATCGACGCGGCCTGCGCGAGCGGGCCGCGCGTCGTCGTCCACGTCGTCGCCGCACCCGGTGCCGCAGTGCTCAGCGGGGCCGTCATGCCGCCACCTCTTCCTTCTTCTCGTCGGTCCGGTGTCCCGTCAGCGTCAGGAACACCTCGTCCAAGGTCGGCTCGTGGAGCCCGAACGCGGTCAGGTCGGTCCCGGCCTGCACCACCCGGGCCATGACCGCGGTGGCCTCGCCGGGGTGCGCGACCGGGACGGCCACTTCGCCGTCCTCGACGCGCGGCGCGGCCCCCACGGACCAGGCCGCGAGCTCGGCGAGCTGCGCCAGCGCCTCGGGCCGGGTCGGCCGCATCCGCAGCACGAGCCCGCCGACGGCCTGCTTGAGCTGCGAGGGCGTGCCCGAGGCGATGACGCGGCCCCGGTCGATGACCGCGATCGCGTCGGCGAGCTGGTCGGCCTCCTCGAGGTACTGGGTGGTGAGCAGCACCGTGGTGCCCTCGGCGACGAGTTCGCGCACCACCTCCCACAGCCGGGTGCGGCTGCCGGGGTCGAGGCCGGTGGTCGGCTCGTCGAGGACGAGGACCTCGGGGCGGCGCACGATCGACGCGGCCAGGTCGAGGCGGCGCCGCATGCCGCCGGAGTAGCCGGCGACGGCGCGGCTCGCGGCGTGCGCCAGCTCGAACCGCTCGATGAGCTCGTGCGCGCGCGCCTTCGCCTGCGCCCGGGAGGCCCCGAGGAGCCGGGCGATGAGCACGAGGTTCTGCTCGCCGGTGAGCCCGGCGTCGAGCCCCGCGTACTGGCCGGTGAGGCTCAGGCGCTCGCGCACGGCCGCGGCGTCGGCGGCGACGTCGAGCCCGAGGACCCGCGCCGTCCCGGCGTCGGGGAGCGCCAGGGTGGACAGGACGCGCACGGCCGTGGTCTTCCCGGCCCCGTTGGGGCCCAGCAGCCCCAGGACCGTGCCGGGGGCCGCGCCGAGGTCCACGCCGTCGAGGGCGCGGACCTCGCCGTAGGACTTCACCAGCCCCCGGACTTCGATCGCGTATCTCATTGCAGGGCGCCTCTCTGCTTGCGGTGGGTGTGGGACCACCTTGGCGCCCTCGGCTTGCACCGGGCTTTCACGCCGCTTTCACGGCACGCGCGAGGGCCGCCCCCGCGGTGCGGGAGCGGCCCTGCGGCGTGCGGCTAGCCCTTGATGGCGCCGGTGATGACGGCCTTCGTGAAGTGCTTCTGGATGAACGGGTACATGATCACGATCGGGACGATCGTGCACACGACCACGGCCATCTTCAGCGCCGAGTCGGGCGCCTGCGTCTGGTACTGCGAGACGTCGGCGGCGGCCCCGGGCAGGCCCTGCGTGGACATGAGCATCCGCTGGAGCACGACCTGGATCGGCTGCGTGTCCAGGCCCGGGATGTACAGCACCGCCGAGAAGTAGATGTTCCAGTACCCGACCGCGTAGAACAGCGCGATCACGGCGAGGATCGCCTTCGACATCGGCAGCACGATCTTGAACAGGGTCCGGAACTCGCCGGCGCCGTCCATGCGGGCCGCGTCCAGGAGCTCGTTCGGGACGCTGTTCATGAAGAAGGAGCGCAGCACGATCAGGTTGAACGCGTTGAGCGCCATCGGCAGCACCAGCGACAGGTAGTTGTCGAACAGGCCGAGCTTCTGGACCACCAGGAAGCTCGGGTACAGGCCCGGCGCGAACAGGAACGTGAACAGCACGAGCATGAGCAGCGGCCGGTGCAGGAGCGAGCCGGGCCGCGAGAGCCCGTACGCCGCGCCGATGGTGAGGACCATCGAGAGCGCGGTGCCGCCCGCGGTCAGGCCGAGCGTCAGCAGCAGCGACCTGGTGAGCGCGCCGCCGTCGAAGATCTCGTGGTACGCCTGGAGGCTCAGGTCGGTGGGCAGGAGCAGCAGGTTGCCGCCGGCCCGCGCGAGGGCCTCCTCGCTGGCGAAGCTGGTCGCCACGACGGCCCAGATCGGCAGGACGATGGCCGCCGCGTAGCAGATCAGGAAGATCGCCTTGACGGTCTTCCCGAGCCACGAGGGCTCCTCGTCCCAGACGGGGCGGGCGCTCCGGCGGCGGGGCTTGAGTCGGATGTCGGTGGCGGTCATGACTTCTGGTAGATCCCTTGCTCTCCGAGGCGGTGGGCGACGTTGTTGGCGACCAGGACGAGGATGAGTCCGATGACGCCCTTGAACAGGCCCGCCGCGGTGCCGAAGGAGGGGCCTTCGGTGCCGATGACGCTGCGGTAGTAGACGAAGGTGTCGAGCACTTCGGTGGTCTGGTAGCCGACGGCGTTGCGCTGGAGCTGGTACTGCTCGAAGCCGACGTTGAGGATGCCGCCGATGTGGAGGATGAGCAGGAGCACGATCACCGGCCGGATGCCCGGGAGGGTGATGTGCCACATGCGGCGCCAGCGGGAGGCGCCGTCGACCGCCGCGGCCTCGTACAGGCTCGGGTTGATCGAGGCCAGGGCCGCCAGGAAGATGATCATGCCCCAGCCCGCGTCCTTCCACGCCCACTGGAGCCAGGCGAGGAACAGGAACGAGTCCGGGTTCGAGGTGAACGTCAGGCGCTCGCCGCCGAAGTCGAGGAGCCAGTTGGAGACCAGGCCGTCCGAGCCGAGGGTCTGCACGAACACGGTGACCACGAGGACCCAGGAGAAGAAGTACGGCAGGTACACCACGGACTGGAAGAGGCTGCGGACCTTGGTCGAGACGACCGAGTGCATGACCAGCGCCAGCACGATCGACAGCGGGAACAGGAACAGCAGGTTCGCGAACGCGTACTTCAGGGTGTTGAGCAGCGCCGGCAGGAAGTACGGGTTGGCGAACAGCCGCTCGAACCACGCGAACCCCACGAAGGGGTTCTCCCAGAAGGGCCGGTGCGGGCTGTAGTCCATGAACGCGATGATGTTCCAGGCCGAGGGCCAGTAGAAGAACACCGCGAGCTGGGCCAGCGCCGGGAGGGTCAGGAGCAGCAGCGGCCAGTCGTGCCGGAGCCGCTGGGCCAAGGTCCGCTTGTTCCTGCCGCGGGGGCGGGCCTGCCTCCGGCTCGGGGCCGGGGGCGCTGAGGTCTGGAGTGCTGCCATCGCTTGTGAGAGTCCAGTCGGTGAGTGCCTGCGGGGACGGGAGGGCCGGGCCGCGAACGGGGTCGCGGCCCGGCTCCGGGCGTCTTAGCCGTGCAGCTTTTCGTACGCGGCGGTGTAGTGCTCGCGGCCGGTCTCCCCGCCGTTCGCCTTCCAGGTCTCGACCATCTCCGGGATGGACGACAGGTCGGCGCGGCCGAACGCGATGTCGTTCTGCTGGTCGATGAGGACCTGGCCGGCCGACTTGAAGTCGGCGGGGCCCTCGACGCGCATGCCCTCGAAGATGTTCGCCTCGGCGAAGTCCTTCACCGACGCGTTGTACTCGAAGCGCGCCTGCACCATCTCGGGGGTGCCGGTCAGGAACTGCTGGACGTGCCCGGACATCGTCTTGTAGTTGACGGGCGCCTGGACCACGGCGGTGCCGGTCTCGTTGAACACCGGGGTGCCGTCGGGGCCGTACGTGAAGTGGGTGCCCTCGACGCCGTAGTTGAGGATCTCGTACTCGGTGGTGCCGTACGGCGCCGAGCAGAAGTTCGCGAAGTCGAGGAACTCCTCGACCTGCTCCTGGGACAGGTCCTTGTTCAGGAACGTCCAGGAGTCGACACCGGTGTTGACGTGCACGAGCGGCTCGCGGCCGTTCGCCGACAGCGCGCCGAGCGGGGCGATCGTGCCGCCGGTGCCCTCGGCCGTGGTCTGGTCGATGAAGCCCTGCCACCACGAGATGCCGTCGAGCTGGAACACGATCGTGCCGGCCTTGTGCAGGGCCTGGCCGTCGAGGGTGCCGGTCGGGGTGTCGGGGTGGACGAGCTTCTCGTCCCACAGGGTGCGGCGGAACTCGAGCCACTCGGTGTACTCGGGGCGCTCGCAGTTGTGGACGAGCTTGCCGTCGATGTAGGCCCAGCCGTCGCCGCTGGCGAGGCCGAACCACTGCGGCGTGAGGTAGTCGGTGCCGGCGAAGGCCCAGCGGCCGTTGGCGTCGTCGCTGACGGCGCGGGCGACCTCGAGGAGCTCCTCGACGGTGGTCGGCATGGCCTGGCCCGCCGCCTCGAGGAGGTCGGTGCGGGCGAACATGGCGTTGCCGGGGCCGCCGGAGAAGGAGCCGGGGATGCCGAAGACGCGGGCGGTCTCGGGGTCGTTCGGGTCGGTGGACCACACCGACTGGCCCCACGAGGCGGTCGGGAGGCCCGCGAGCAGCGGCCAGCGCTCGGAGATGTCGCCCTTGACGATGTCGGTCAGGTCGTAGAAGGAGTTGACGACCGTCTCCTGGAAGTTCGGGTGCGCGAACAGCATCCAGCTGAACAGCATGATGCCGTCGCCGAACTCGTTCGCGTTGAGCCACTGGACCGAGGTCTCGGCGAAGGTCACGCCGTCGGCCTGGCGCAGGTTCACGGTGGTGCCGCCGCACGCCTCGGCGACCGCGGCGAAGTACGGGTCGTCCTGCGAAGGCGCCTCGCCCCACATCGGGACGGTGATCTCGAAGGTCCCGCTGTTGGAGGGGAGCGCCTCGATCGCGGGCACCGGCTCGGGGTAGGTGGTGAAGCCGGACGGGTGGTTCGGCGGCTCGCCGACGAGGTCGGGCTCGACCGGGAGGGGCCATTCCTTGTACGTGGGCAGGAAGTCGAAGCCTTCCGTGGCCTGCGAGGTGCCGCTGCCGGACTCGATCTCGCCGCACGCGGCGACGAGGGGCAGGCCCGCGGCACCCGCGGCACCGAGGCCGGCCACCTTGAACAGGGAGCGGCGCCGGAGGGGCGACCTGTCGGAGGGAGTAGCCACGTTGCTGTCCTTTCGGTCTGACGGTGTCGTGAGGGGTTGGATCGGGAGGGGGTTGGCCGATAATTAGTTCGGCTATTCGATAAACTAACGTAGCGCACGGTGGCAGGGCCCACAAGCCGGGGGTCAAGCGAAACGGGCGCGGATTGATCACGATTCGGGAACGGGCCTTGTAGTTGAACGTGCACATAGACCACTGTCAGGGACTGCCCGACGACCGTTTGTCGCCATCCACGACAATGCCAGTCAACGATTCGCAAGCACCGCCGACCGGGCCGGTCCCCGGCCCGCACGCGTCGCGAAGCGCGCACGACGACTCGCAAGCACTGCCGAGACCGCTGCTCGACCACGCCGCCGGCGTCGGAGCACCAGACGGGCCACCAGCTCGCAACAGGAGGAGAACATGGCGATGCGCATAGCGGCGAAGTCCGCCGGTCCGGGCGAGGCCGAAGAGGAGCCCGGCCGCGCGGGCGGACGGACCGCCGGCGCCGCCGAGCGGGCCAAGCGGGCCGACTTCACCGACGTGCGGGCCAACAACCTCGGCTTCGTGCTGCGCCAGGTCCGGGCCGAGGGCCGGTGCTCCCGCGCCGACCTCGCCGCCAAGACCGGCCTGAACAAGGCCACCGTCTCCTCCCTCGTCGCCGAGCTCATCGAGCGCCGCGTCCTGCGCGAGTCCGGCTCGGTCATCGGCAACATCGGCCGCCCCGCCGTCCTCCTCTCCGTCGACACCGGCTACTACGCCTCCCTCGGCGTCGAGGTCAACGTGGACTACATGACCCTCGTCGCCGTCGACCTCGCCGGGAACCGGCTCCTGTCGTGGCGCCGCGCCCACGACGGCGCCCACGCCACCCCCGGCAAGTCCGTCTCCGCGCTCGCCGGCCTCGCCAAGCGCGCCGTCGACCGCATGGACTCCGAGGGCCGCCAGATCCTCGGCCTCGCCGTCGCCGTCCCCGGCATGATCGACAACGACGGCGTCGTCCAGCGCGCCCCCATGCTCGGCTGGTCCGACTTCGACCTCACCGGCCGCCTGCGCCAGGCCATGCGCGACCCCAAGTACGCCGTCACCGCCGACAACGACGCCAACCTCGGCGCCGTCGCCGAGCAGCGCTTCGGCTCCTGGGCCGGCGTGTCCAACATGATCTACCTGACCGGCGAGATCGGACTCGGCGCCGGCCTCATCGTGGACGGCGAACTCCGCAGGGGCGCAACCGGATTCGCGGGCGAGATCGGCAACCTCCTCATCGAGGTCGACGGCCGCGTCGGCCGCGTCGAGGACTTCGCCGGCATCCGCGCCGTCCTCGACGAGCTGTCCGAATCGGACGACATCGCCGGGACGGAGGTCGAGGCCGAGGTCGAGGACATCGTCACCCGCGCCCGCGCCGAGGAGCCCCGCGTCGTGGCGGCCCTCGAGCGGATCGGCCGCTGCCTCGGCGCCGGCATCGCGCTGGCCGTGGACCTGCTCAACCCGGAGGCCGTCGTCCTCGGCGGCCACTACCAGGCGCTGAGCCCGTGGATCGGCCCCGCCGCCGAGACCGAGCTCGCCGCCCGCACCCACGCCTCCGGCGCGGGCGGGGCCGAGATCGTCGTCTCGGCCCTCGGCCACGAGGCCCCCGCCCTCGGCGCCGCCACCGGCATCCTGAACGACATCGACGCCGGGCTCATGCCCACCCCGCTGGGCCGCTAGCCCGGTTGTTTCGGAACTGTTACCCCGTCCGTTTCCGCAGGTAGATCCCGGCGGAAACGGACGAACACCACCATTCGTGCACGCTGCGCCGCCCCGCCCGCCTTGACCCGCGGGCGGGCACGGGTGTAGAAATCTTGCATTCCTCAATCGAAGCGCTTCGACGAAGTTTCCTAACCGAAAACCCGCCACCAGGCGAAACACCCTGGTCTTCGAAGCGCTTCGATGGTGCAAGACACAGCCAGCGACAGCGACGTCCAAGCAAGGAAGACCCTCATGACCGAACTCGACCCGCGTCCCGCCTTCCGCGACCCCGACCTTCCCCGCGACGAGCGCGTCGCCGACCTCCTCGGCCGCCTCACCCTCGACGAGAAGATCGGCCTGCTGCACCAGTACCACCGCCCGGTCGAACGCCTCGGCATGGGCCCCTTCAAGACCGGGACCGAGGCCCTCCACGGCCTGGCCTGGCTCGGCGAGGCCACCGTCTTCCCGCAGGTCGTCGCCCTCGGCGCCACCTGGAACCCCGAACTGGTCGAGGAGGTCGGCGCCGCCGTCGCCGACGAGGTCCTCGCCTTCCACCACGACGACCCGGTCAAGGTCGGCCGCAACGTGTGGGCCCCCACCGTCAACCCGCTCCGCGACCCCCGCTGGGGCCGCAACGAGGAGGGCTACTCCGAGGACGCCTGGATGACCGGCCTCATGGGCGGCGCCTACGCGCGCGGCCTCAAGGGCGACGGGGCCGTGTGGAAGACCGCGCCCACCGTCAAGCACTTCCTCGCCTACGGCAACGAGGCCGACCGCTGCACCACCTCCTCGAACATGCCGCCGCGAGTCCTGCGCGAATACGAGTTCGCCGCCCACCGCCCGGCACTGGCGAGCGGCGACGCGGTCGCGGTCATGCTCTCCTACAACCTCGTCAACGGCCGCCCCGCGCACGTGACGCCCCTGGTGAACGCCGAACTGCGCACCTGGGCCGACGGCGAGGTCTTCATCGTCTCGGACGCCTACGCGCCCAACAACCTCGCGCAGCTCCAGGGCTACTTCGAGGACCTCCCGACCGCGTACGCCGCGGCCGTCAAGGCCGGCCTCGACTCCTTCACGCAGGACGACGACCGCGCCGAGGACGTCCTCGTCCACGTCCGCACCGCCCTCGAACGCGGCCTCCTCGACGAGGCCGACATCGACACCGCCGTCCGCCGGAACCTGCTCGTGCGCTTCGGCCTCGGCGAGTTCGACCCCGAGGACCCGTACGCGCGCATCGGATCGGAGTCGGTGAACTCGCCCGAGCACCGGGCCCTCGCCCGCGAGGCCGCGACCCAGTCGATCACCCTCCTCAAGAACGACGGCATCCTGCCGCTCCGGGCGCCGCGGAAGATCGCCGTCATCGGCCCCCTCGCCGACGTCCAGATGCAGGACTGGTACTCCGGGACGCTCCCGTACGCCGTCACCGCCCGCCAGGCCCTCGCCGAGCGCGCCGAGGTCGTCCACAGCGAGGGCGTCGACCGCATCCGCCTGCGCCACAAGACCGGCTACGTCACCGCCGTCGAGGACGGCGCGGAGCTGCGGATCACCGACACCACCGGCCCCGCCGCCCAGTTCGACCTGTTCGACTGGGGCGGCTGGTCCTACACCGCCCGCAACGTCGCCACCGGGCGCTTCGTGGACGGGCGCCTCGACGGCACCGTCGGCGCCGACTCGCCCGGCCCGCACGAGTTCGACGTCCACGAGACCTTCAAGATCGTCGAGGTCGAGGGCGGCAAGGTCGCGGTGCAGCAGATCCACAAGCGCGAGGACGCCGAGTCCGGGAAGTGGTTCGCGATCGAGGACGGCCGCATCGCCCTCACCGAGGACCAGGCGCTCGCCGCGGAGTTCGACTTCGACTTCGTCGTCAAGGCCCGCGCCGTCGCCGCCGAGCTCGCCCGCGAGGCCGACGTCGTGGTCGCCGTCCTCGGCGACCACCCGCTCGTCAACGGCCGCGAGACCGAGGACCGCCGGGACCTGCGCCTCCCCGACGCCCAGGAGTGGCTCCTGCGGGAGCTCCTGGACGCCAACCCGAATACGATCCTGGTCATGTCCTCCTCCTACCCCTACGCCGCGAACTGGGCCGCGAAGCACGTGCCCGCGGTGCTGTGGTCCGGCCACGGCGGCCAGGAGTGGGGCAACGCCCTCGCCGACGTCCTCTTCGGGGACCGCGACGCCGAGGGCCGGCTCCCGCAGACCTGGTACACCGACGCCGCCGAGCTGCCCGCCATGCTCGACTACGACATCGTGGCCTCCGACGCGACCTACCTCTACTACCTCGGCCAGCCGCTCTACCCGTTCGGCCACGGCCTGTCCTACGCGGACTTCAAGTACGCGAACCTCACGGTGGGCAGGGACCACGCCGGCCCCGGCGACGACCTCGAGGTCACCGTGGACGTCACCAACACCGCCGACCGCCCCGGCGTCGAGACCGTGCAGCTGTACTCCCACCAGTGCGGCTCGCGCGTGAAGCAGCCGCTGCGCCAGCTCCGCGCCTTCCGGAAGGTCCGCCTCGCCGCCGGCGAGACGCGCACCGTCGCCTTCACCGTCCCCGTGGACGACCTCGCCCACTGGGACAACGTCACCGGCCGCATGATCGTCGAGAAGAGCCGCCAGCGCCTCATGGTCGGGCGCTCGGCCGCGAACATCGTCCTGTCGGCCTCGGTGCGCATCGACGGCGAGACGGTCGGCCCCCGCGACCTGTCGCGGCCGCTCGCGGCCGCCGCGAACGACGCCTACGCCGGGGTGCTGTGGCGCGACGAGACCCGCGCCGCCGGCGACGTCATCGCCGCCGAGGAGGCCGGCGGCTGGATCATGCTGGGGGACTGCGACTTCGGACCCGGCTACACCACCGTCACCGCCCGCGTCTCGGGCCACGCCGCGCAGCTCCAGCTGCGCGTGGACGACCCGCTCGACGGCGACGTCCTCGCCAAGATCGACACCCCGATGACCGCGGGCGTCTACGACTACGCGGACGTCACCGTGGACTTCGGCGGCGCCGAGGGCGTCAAGGACCTGTACGTGACCTTCGAGTCCGGCCCGGTCCGCCTGGCGTCGCTCCAGTTCTCGAACCAGCGCAGCGGCGGTGAGTCCTAGTGGCCGCCCCAGGCCGCGGCGTCACCATCGCCGACGTGGCCGCCCGGGCCGGCGTCGCGGCCAGCACCGTCTCGTACGTGCTGAGCGGGAAGCGGTCGATCTCCCCGGAGACCGCCGGCCGCGTCATGCAGGCCGTCGCCGACCTCGGCTACCACCCGCACGCGGGGGCGCGCTCGCTCGCGTCCCGGCGCGCCGGGGTCATCGCGATGATGCTCCCGCTGCGCGACGGCATGCACCTGCCGGTGCTCATGCAGTTCGCCTCGGGCGCGGTCACCGAGGCCCGCCGCCACGATCAGGACGTGCTGCTCATGACGGCCGACGAGGGACCCGCGGGCCTGGCCCGCGTCGCCGCCTCGGCCATCGTGGACGGCCTCATCCTCATGGACGTGGAGGTCCGCGACCCGCGCGTGGAGGCCCTGCGCCGCCTGGGGCTCCCGAGCGTCCTCATCGGGTTCCCGGCCGACGCCGCGGGCCTCACCTGCGTGGACCTCGACTTCACCGCGGCGGGCCGCGCCTGCGCCGACTACCTCCGCGAGCGCGGCTGCGGCGACATCGCCCTCCTCGGCGCCTCCGAGGCGGTCTACGCCCGCCGCACCGGCTTCGCCGAGCGGGTGCGGGAGGGCTTCCTCGCCCGCTCCGGCCCCGCGACCGTGCAGCCGTGCCCGGACGACCCGGTCTCGGTGCAGCGCACCGTGAAGGAGCTCCTGGCCGCGAACCCGGACCTGACCGGGCTCGCCGTCCACAACGAGCCCGCCGTCGGCCACGTCATGCACGCGCTCGCCGACGCCGGCAAGCGCGTGGGGGAGGACTTCCACGTGGTCGTCATCGGCCCCGACGAGGTCGCCGAGCGCGTCCACCCGCAGCTGCCGTCGGTCCTCGTCCCGGCCGAGACCCTCGCCGAGACCGCGGTGCGCCACCTCATGCGCAAGCTCGACGGCCTCGACGTCCCCGACTCGACCCTGATCGAGCCGCAGCTCACCATTCGATAAGGCGCGCACGACGGAAGGCGGCGGCCCGGGGAGGGAGGTCCCCGGGCCGCCGCCCCTGCGGGAGGGATGTGGTCGGTGCGGCGTCAGCCGACGTCGAGCCCCCGCTCCTGGAGCCAGGCCAGGGAGTCGGTCTTCTCGCCGTCGATGAGCACCTCGAAGTGGAGGTGCGGCCCGGTCGAGTTGCCGGTGGTGCCCGCGAGGATGAGGGTCTCGCCCTTCTCGACCTCCTGGCCGACCTCGACGAGGACCTCCGAGGCGTGCGCGTAGCGCGTCTCGACGCCGTCCCCGTGGTCGACGTAGACCACGTTGCCGTAGCCGCCGGCCTCGTAGCCGACGTACGTGACGGTGCCGGCGCCGACGGAGACGATCTCGTCGCCCTCGTTGTTCCCGAAGTCGGTGCCGCCGTGCATCGAGCCGTTGCGCATCCCGTAGTACGAGGTGATCGCGGCCGTGGACGGGAGCGTCCACGGGTTCGCGGCCGCCTCGGCCTCGGCCGCCGCGGCGGCTTCGGCGGCGGCCGCGGCGGCCTCCGCCTCGGCCCGCGCCTGCGCCTCGGCTTCAGCCTTGGCCTGCGCCTCGGCCGCCGCCTGGGCGGCGGCCGCCTCCGCCGCGGCCTGCTCCGCGGCGTGCTCGGCGGCCATGTCGGCCAGGACGGCGTCGACCTTCCAGTCGGCCTGCACCACCGTGGCGTCCATGTCCACCTCGGCGTCGGCGGCCTGCGCGGCGGCCTGCCCCGAGAGGGCCGAGACCACCCAGCCGGTGATGATGGCGGCCGCCAGGCCCCCGCTCACGAAACGCCAGGTGTGACGTTCGCGACGGATGCGGCGGCGCCGCGCCACCGCGCGGAGGCGGCGGCTGGTCAGTTCGCGTGCTGCGTTCTCGCAGGTGTCGTCATGCTTGCCCATAGGACCGGGAAACCTACCCGACCGTATTCGGACAAACCCGGCTCAGCCTTCGAAAGCACGCCCGAACTGGTCCCCTTTCAGTGGATGTCGGCACCCGGGGGCGGCCGCACCTCCTACTTTCGTATGAGACCGGTAACGCATTGTCAACACTGGCTCGCGGACCGTGGCATCGGCGATATCGGCATGACCGTGACGCACACCGCCGCCTAAACTTGGAAGGTCTGCCTGCGGCCGGTCGGCCGCGCGTCTTCCACGAGGAGTGCCCCATGATCACCGCCACCGGTCTCGAGCTGCGCGCCGGATCGCGCATCCTCCTGTCCGGGGCCGATCTGCGGGTCCAGCCCGGCGACCGGATCGGGCTCGTCGGCCGCAACGGCGCCGGCAAGACCACCACCATGAACGTCCTCGCCGGCCTCACCCAGCCCTACACCGGCAAGGTCGAGAGCAACGGCCCCTTCGGCTACCTCCCGCAGGACCCGCGCTTCGCCGACCTCACGCAGACCGCCTCCAACCGCGTCCTCTCCGCCCGCGGCCTCGACAAGCTCCTCGCCGACCTCGGCAAGACCGAGGCCGA
This sequence comes from Glycomyces terrestris, assembly GCF_003933745.1. Lineage (GTDB taxonomy): Bacteria > Actinomycetota > Actinomycetes > Mycobacteriales > Micromonosporaceae > Glycomyces > Glycomyces terrestris. The sequence goes on from NZ_RSEB01000002.1 coordinate 749,712, forward strand.
GCTCGCCGAGGTCGCCGACGACGACCAGCGCGACAAGCTCGTGCGCCGCTACTCCCGCCTCGAGGAGCAGTTCTCCGCCCGCGGCGGGTACGCCGCCGAGTCCGAGGCCGCCCGCATCTGCTCCAACCTCGGCCTCGAGGACCGCATCCTCGCGCAGCCGCTCGCCACCCTCTCCGGCGGCCAGCGCCGCCGCGTCGAGCTCGCGCGCATCCTCTTCGCCGACGACGGCGACGGCATCCTCCTGCTCGACGAGCCCACCAACCACCTCGACGCCGACTCCGTCAACTGGCTCCGCGGCTTCCTCGCCGGGCACAAGGGCGGCCTCGTCCTCATCACCCACGACGTGGAGCTCCTCGACGAGGTCGTCAACAAGGTCTGGTTCCTCGACCCCACCCGCTCGGTCATCGACGCCTACAACCTCGGCTGGAAGGCCTACCAGCGCCAGCGCGCCGAGGACGCCGAGCGCCGCCGCCGCGAGCGCGCCAACGCCGAGAAGAAGGCCGAGGCCCTCACCCGCCAGGCCGCCAAGCTCGGCGCCAAGGCCACCAAGGCCAAGGCCGCCAAGGGCATGCTCCGCCGCGCCGAGGCCATGATCGACAGCCTCGAAGAGGACCTGCTCCAGGAAAAGGTCGCCGACGTGCGCCTCCCGCAGCCGGCCCCCTGCGGCAAGGTCCCGCTCACCGCGACCGGCCTCTCGAAGTCCTACGGCTCGCTCGAGATCTTCACCGGCGTCGACCTCGCCATCGACCGCGGCTCCCGCGTGGTCATCCTCGGCCTCAACGGCGCCGGGAAGACCACGCTGCTGCGGATGCTCGCCGGCGCCCTCGAACCCGACACCGGCGAGGTCGTCCCCGGCCACGGCCTGCGCATCGGCTACTTCGCGCAGGAGCACGACACGCTCGACCACACCGGCACCGTCCTGGAGCAGATGCAGTCGGCCGCCTCCGCGAACGGCGCCGACGTGCTCGAGCCCGAGCTGCGCAAGATCCTCGGCGCGTTCCTGTTCCCCGGCGACGACGTGCACAAGCCCGTGAGCGTCCTCTCCGGCGGCGAGAAGACCCGCCTCGCGCTGGCGAGCCTGGTGTGCTCGGGCGCGAACGTGCTGCTGCTCGACGAGCCCACGAACAACCTCGACCCGGCCAGCCGCCAGCAGGTGCTCGACGCCGTCGACGGCTTCACCGGCGCGATCGTCATGGTCACCCACGACCCGGGCGCGGTCGAGGCGCTGCGCCCCGAGCGGGCGATCCTGCTGCCCGACGGCGACGAGGACCTGTGGTCCGACGACCTGATGGAGCTCGTGGAGCTCGCCTAGGGCCTGCCCTGCGGATCGCCGCGTTGCCGGCCCCCCGCATGCGACACCGGTGTTCGGGGGCCTTCCGAGCGCACGAACGGGATTTCGCCGCTCCCTGATCCACAGGAGCGGCCCTAGCCCGAGTACATGAGCACGATCGCCGCGCACGCGCCGGCGGCGGCACTGAGGAGCGGCGCCCGCACCGAGCGCCGCCGGTCGGCGAGCGCGGTCGCGCCGACGACGAGCCACGGGCACAGCGCGATCCACCCGTACTCGGGGTGCTCGGGGCTCGCGCCGCTGAGCGGGGCGATCATGAGCGCCAGGAGCGGCCCGGCCATGAGCGGCCACGCCGAGCTGGACCCGAAGCGGCGCAGGCTCTCCACGATCGCCGGGCCGCACGCCACGGCCACGAGCGCCGGCAGGAGCGCGAGCCACCACAGCTGCCCTGGGTGCGCGGCGATCTCGCCGATCGCCGCGTTGTAGGTGTCCACGAGCCCGTACGGCCACGAGGACCCGAACGCGGCCGACACGGCGAGCACGGCCAGGGCCGCGCCCGCGGAGACGAGGATCTGCGCCGGGCGGCGGCGCGCGAAGTACAGGCACAGCAGCGAGACCGCGAACCAGGCCGCGCCGTACCACAGCAGCGCCGCGATGCCGAGGAGTCCGCCCGTCGCGGCCGCTCCCCAGAACGCGTCGGCGCCCCTGACGCGCCGCTCGGAGGACACGGCCCCGCACGCGAGGACGGCCGCGCACGCGGCGGCCGCGATCCCGTCGACGCCGAGGGTCGCCCACGCCGCCCACGGCCCCAGGACGAGCACCGGGGCGATGCCCCGGGCCGCCACCGGTCCGGACACCGACTTCACCGCGACGAGCACCAGCGGCACCGCCAGGCTCGACAGGGCCGTGACCGTGATCGCCAGGCCCGCGTCGGAACCGGTGTGGGACACCAGGAGCGCGACGGCGCTGCGCGCCCCCGCGGTCGCCGTCGGCGCCGTCGTCGCGTCCACATCGGTGTGCAGGGCGGCGGACCACGCGATCGACGCCAGGTACGAGAGCACGAGGAGCGCCTGCCACGACATGCGCGCCGCCGCGGGACGCGAGGCGACCGCGAGCACGGCCGCCGCCGCGAACGGCGCGGCCACCATGCCGGGGGTCACCGCGAACGTCAGGCTCTGCGCGGGCCACCACGGCAGCGTCGCCGGCCCGACCGCCTCCGACGTGGAGACCGCCACGGACGCCAGGGTCAGCACCGCGGCCGTCAGGCACAGCCAGACCACCAGGTCCCGCAGGCGCCCCAAGCGGATCCGCGCCGGGGCGAGGGCGTCGACCCGTTCGGAGAACGAGGGCTGCGGAGCGGTCACATCACGAAACTATCGGGTATCCGACAGAACATCCGCCGAGCGACAGAACTCCGGCAAACTTCACAACACACCTGCATCACCCTCCGTATCCGGGAAAGGACTCATGACCCCCGAATCCATTCCACCCTCCGGCGGCGTCGGCGACGAAGCGGGCGCCGCGAAGACCGATCCGAACCGGCAGGTCCGCGGCGACGAGCGGCGCGAGCTCACCGCGCGCGTCACCGCCGCGTACGACCAGGGCCGCAGCATCCGGGACATCGCCTCCTCGATAGGCCGATCGTACGGTTTCGTCCACCGCCTCCTGGCCGAAGCGGGCGTCGACTTCCGCACCCGCGGGGGCGCGCGCAAGGGCGGCCGGAAATAACCGGGCCCCGGCCGGGCGTTGCAGCTTCGGATACGAACGACGAAGCCCGCCCAAGACCACCACCGGACTGCCGACATCCCGGACGACGAACGCACTTGGGCACCTGCACACGGGAGGCCCAGTGTCATCGATGGGACCCGCCGGCTGGGACGCCATGCGCTCGATGCGGCGCGCGGACGACCTCAAAGGCGTCACACTCACCCGCGGCGTGAAACGCCGCATCCTGCGCTTCGCGCACCCGTACCGCTGGGACATCGCGGTGTTCATCGCCCTCGTGACGCTCATCGCGGCCATCGGGGTCGCGACCCCGGTCCTCGCCGGCGACATCGTCAACGAGCTCACCGGCGCGGACGGCACCCAGCGCGGCGTCGTCGCCATCGCCTCGGTCATCGCCGGGCTCGCCCTCGCCGAGGGCCTGCTCAACCTCGCGATGCGCTGGTACGGCGCGAAACTCGGCGAAGGCATCATCTTCGACCTGCGGCGGGCCGTGTTCGACCACGTCCAGTCGATGCCGGTCGCGTTCTTCACCCGCTCGCAGACCGGCGCGCTCGTCTCACGGCTGAACAACGACGTCATGGGCGCCCAGCGGGCCTTCACGAGCACGCTCTCCGGGCTCGTCTCGAACGGCATCGCCGTCGCGCTCATCATCGGCGTCATGTTCTTCCAGTCCTGGCAGATCACCCTGCTCTCGCTGGTCCTCGTCCCGGTGTTCCTGGTGCCCGCCAAATGGGTCGGCCGCAAGCTCGCCGAGCTCACCAAGGAGTCCTTCGACCTGAACGCGGCCATGAACACCCAGATGGCCGAGCGGTTCAACGTCGGCGGCGCGATGCTCGTGAAGCTCTTCGGCCGCCCCGACACCGAGTCCGAGGAGTTCGCCGGGAAGGCCGACCGCGTGCGCGGCATCGGCATCACCACCGCGATGTACGCGCGCACGTTCATCGTCGCGCTCACGCTCGTCGCCGGGCTCTCCCAGGCCCTCGCCTACGGCCTCGGCGGCGCGCTCGTCTTCGCCGGGCAGCTGAGCGCCGGCACCGTCGTCACGCTCGCGCTCCTGCTCACCCGCCTGTACGGGCCGCTGACGGCCCTGTCGAACGTCCGCGTCGACGTCATGAGCGCCCTCGTGAGCTTCCAGCGCGTCTTCGAGGTCCTCGACCTCAAGCCCCTCATCGAGGAAAAGCCCGACGCCCGCGAGCTGCCGCCCGGCGCGGCCTCGATCGCCTTCCGCGACGTCCGGTTCCGCTACCCGGGCGCCGCCCAGGTGTCCCTCGCGAGCCTGGAGGACCTGGCCCGGCCCGACCGCTCCGACTCCGGCCGCGACATCCTCCGCGGCGTCTCCTTCGACGTCGCCCCCGGGGAGCTCGTGGCCCTCGTCGGCCACTCGGGCGCCGGCAAGACCACCACCGCGACCCTGGTCCCGCGCCTGTACGACGTCACCGCCGGCGCGGTCGAGGTCGGCGGCGTCGACGTGCGCGACCTCAAGGCCGCCTCCCTGTCCTCGCACATCGGCATGGTCACCCAGGACGCGCACCTGTTCCACGACACCGTCCGCGAGAACCTCGCGTACGCCCGGCCCGGCGCCACCGACGAGGAGATCTGGGAGGCCCTCGACCGGGCCCAGATCGGCGACACCGTGCGCCGCCTCGAATCCGGGCTCGACACGGTCGTCGGCGAGCGCGGCTACCGGTTCTCCGGCGGCGAGAAGCAGCGCCTCGCGATCGCGCGCGTCCTGCTCAAGGCCCCGCCGATCGTCATCCTCGACGAGGCCACCGCCCACCTCGACTCCGAGTCCGAGGCCGCCGTCCAGCGCGCCCTCGACACCGCGCTGGAGGGCCGCACCTCGCTCGTCATCGCCCACCGCCTCTCGACGGTGCGCCGGGCCGACCGGATCGTCGTCCTCGAGGACGGCCTCGTCGCCGAGTCCGGCACCCACGACGACCTCGTGGCCCGCGGCGGCATCTACGCCGAGCTGTACCGCACCCAGTTCGAGGAGCCCGGCAGCGCCGGCAGCGGCGTCGATGGAGGAGTCGAAATCGGACCCGAGGAGCCCGTCCCCACCGCAGCGTGAGTGACATGGGCCATAGACGCTGTGAGCGAAACCGTGTCCTCCCAGGTCAAGGCCCGTGCAAGGAGGCGCGTGCGATGCTGAGGGGTTCCAAGAAAGCGGGCGTACTGTAGGGTCCAGAGGCCACTTCGGTTCAATATTCGCCGAAGTGGTGAAGCGCCAGCAATGGCGGCACACCTCAGACCGCCAACGTCGCGCTCCCAGCTAGGTCTTCAAACCCCCTGGATCGGGTGGGGCGGCGGGTCTGAACATCAACATCGCAAGGAAATGCAGTAATGGCGCAAGGCACCGTTAAATGGTTCAACGCGGACAAGGGCTTCGGCTTCATCGCTCCTGACGGCGACGGTCCGGACATCTTCGTCCACTTCACCGCGATCACGGGGAACGGCTACCGCACCCTCGAGGAGAACCAGCGCGTGGAGTTCCAGATCGAAGCCGGCAAGAAGGGCCCGCAGGCCGCTGACCTGCGCGTCCTGTAAGCAACGAGCACGAAGCCGCTGCCCTTCATCCCGAAGGACAGCGGCTTCTTTGGCGCCCGGGACCCGCGGCGCCCTACCAGGGGTAGTAGGTGACCAGCTCCTCGGCGTCCGCGGCGAGGTCGGCCGGCAGGTCGCGCTGGTCGATGACCTCCCCCTCGGGGTCGACGAGGTACTGGGTGGCGGCCTCCCCCTCATGGGACAGGATCAGCATCGACCCGTCGTAGAGGAACACCACGTGCCGGTCCTCGCCGCCGACGGGCAGCTCCAGCTCCTCGCCGGTCGCGGTGTCGACGTAGACGTCGCAGTAGCGGCCGGTCGTGTCGCCCGCCTCCTCGCCGACCTCGTCGAAGCAGGCCTCGCCGCCGTCGGCCGAGATCCCCGCGTCGAGCCAGTCCTCGGTCTCCAGGCTCGCCTCGAGCGCCGGCAGCTCCCGGTCGACGGTGCCGTCGAGGTTCAGGATGGTGGTGCGGTCCGCCCAGATGCGCTCGCCGTCGGCGAGCCACTCGCCGGCGCAGAACCCGTCGCCCTCCATCTCCGCCAGCACCGTGGCCTCACCGGTGACCGGGTCGAGCACGTAGGTCTTGGGCTCCTCGAACGCGACCGGCTCGGTGAACAGGAGCTTGTCCGAGTCCGGCGACCACGCCATCGGGCAGTGGACCGGCTCGACCGAGAACGCCGCGGCGGAGTCGTAGTCCGTGTCGGCCCCGATCTCGACGTAGGCGGCGCCGCACCCGTCGGAGCGGTCCACCATGACGGCCCGGTTCCCGTCGGGGGCCATGTGGAGCGCGACGTCGTCGCCGTCGTCGAGGCCCTCGATCTCCCCGGCCTGCGAGAACCGCCAGGTCGTCACCCCGAACTCGTCGTGCGCGACCCGGTAGTCCAGGTTGAACGGCAGCTCGTCCAGCTCCCGCTCCGTCCCGGACTCGCCCCGCTCCGGGAGGTCGACCCCGCTGTCCGCCCAGTCCTGCGGGCGGACGCCGCAGCCGAACGCGACCGCCTCGGACTCGTCGACGTCCTCGCTCTCGGTGGTCGGGTCGGCCGGGGACGGCCCCCGGTCCTCGCCGCGGTCGAGCAGACCGGCCGTGCCGGCGCCGGCGAGCGCGAGCGCGGTGACGACGCCGACCGCGCCGATCGCGATGCGCCGCCTGGTGATGGCGCGGGCCCGCCGGTAGGCCCCGGCCGCGAGGTCGCGGCTCGGCGCCGAGCCCTCGTCGGCGATGTCGTGCAGCAGCGAGCGGATCGACTCAGGCACGGCGCTCTCCCTTCTCGGCGTTGAACTCCCGCTCCCATTGGGCGAGTTGGGCGTCCGGGTCGCCGAGCACCAGCTCGGGGAAGCGGACGCGGAGCCTGCGCAGCCCGCGCTGGACGCGGGCCCGCAGGGTGGTGATCGGGCAGTCGAGGATCGCCGCGGCGGCGGCCTCGGTCCGGTCCTCGAAGTAGCGCAGCACGATCGCGGCGCGCTGGGTCGGCGGCAGCGAGAGCAGCGCCGCGTGCACGGCCAGCCGCAGCGCGGTGTCGGGCTCGCGCCCGGCCCGCTCGGGCACGGCGTCGACCGCGATCTCCGCGACCTTCCTGCGCCGCCAGCGGCTGACGTGCAGGTGGTACATGGTGCGCCGGGTGTACGCCTCCGCGTTCGCGGTCTGATGGAGGCGCTTCCAGGAGCGCCAGGTCCGCGCCAGGGCGTCCTGCACGAGGTCCTCGGCGAGCCCGCGGTCGCCGGTGAGCAGGAAGGCCGAGGCGCACAGCGCGCCCGACCTGGCCCTCACGAAGTCCTCGAACTCGCCCTGCCGCGTCTGCGGCGCCCCTGGCGGGGCTGTCGGTCCGCTCACGATCGGTTCCGTTCTGTGGAAAGGGTTATGGGTGGATACCTAGCAAGACGGAAAACCGCGAGCCGCTGCGCATCCTACGAACGGCCGTCCATCCTCGTCCGAACGGCCCATACGGAAACCGGATTGAGCCCGTCGCGCCCCGCACTGCACACTGGGGCGGTGAAAATCATCGAGTTCAACGCGGCCGACCCCGATCTGATCGACCAGGCGTACGCCGTCCTCACCGCGGCGCACCGGGCCGACACCCCCGAGAACCCCACCTACACCGAGCGGTTCTTCCGGACCCTGTTCACCCACCCCATGCCCGGCCGCGAACGCCACTTCTTCGCCGCCGTCGGCGACGACGGCCGGCCCGCCGCCTTCGCCCGCCTCGGCTTCTTCACCGACCAGAACCTCGAACTCAGCCGCCTCGAGGCGTACGTCCACCCCGACCACCGCACCGGCACCGTCGAAGCCGACCTCTTCGACCACGTCGAGGCCTACTCCCGCGACCACGGCCGCACCACGATCGTCTCCTCCGCGCCCGTCCGCTGGGAGGCCGGGCCCGAGCGCGACGGCGCCCGCGCCGCCCTCCTCGAAGCACGCGGCTACACGCTCGCGCTCACCACCGTCAACCGCCGCAGCCCGATCGACCCGCTCGGCCCCGACGAGGAGCAGCGCCGCTACGACGAGGCCCTCGCGAAGGCCGGCGACGCCTACGAGGTCCGCCAGTGGATCGGCCCGGTCCCCGACGACCTCCTGGACACCATGTGCCGCATGGAGACCATGATCGTCAGCGAGATCCCCCTCGGCGACCTCGAATTCGAGGTCGAGGTCATCACCCCCGAGAAGGTGCGCGCCGCCGAGGCCGTGAACGCCGCGGAGGGCCGCGTCAAGTACGCCTCCGTCGCCGTCGACAAGGCCACCGGCGAGGTCGTCGCCTGGACCGAGGTCGGCGTAGACGACGGCGACGACCGCAACGGCCACCAGGGCATCACCATCGTCGACCCGGCCCACCGCGGCCACCGCCTCGGCCTGCTCCTCAAGCTCGCGAACCTGCGCCTCATCCGCGAGCACGCCCCCGCCCTCGAGCACATCTGGACCGACAACGCCGACGTCAACGCCCCCATGATCGCCATCAACGAGCTCATGGGCTACCAGACCGTCGACGCCAACGCCGAATACCAGCTCAAGCCCCAGTCCTGACGCCGCATCCGGCGCCCCCGGCCCGCCACCCCGGGGGCGCCGCCCGGACCCCGGCGATGGACGATCCCCGCCATACTCGGCACATGGAGATCACCCCGCTGCACCCCGACGACCACGACGCCGTCGGCGACGTCTTCGCCCTCATGCACGCCGTGCGCGCCGCCGACGCCCCCGAAGGCCCCGCCCCCGTCGAGCAGTCCTTCCGCGCCGGCCTGCGCCAGAAGCGGCCCGGACTCGACGTCACCCACTACGCCGCCACCGACGGCGGCGCCGTCGTCGGCTACCTCGGCATCGGCCTCCTCGTCGGCGACAACCCCCACCTCGCCATGGCCGAGCTCATGGTCCACCCCGGACACCGCCGCCGCGGCCACGGCGCCGCCCTCCTCGACTGCTACGTCGACCACGCCTCCGCGCACGGCCGCACCGACCTCACCGCCGGCACCCTCACCGCCTGGGGCGACGGCCCCCGCCGCCCCACCGCCGGCGTCGCCTTCCTCGAACGCAACGGCTTCACCCTCGCCCTCGTCAACGTCCGCCGCCGCTCCCGCACCGACGCGCTCACCCCCGAAACCGAACGGCGCCTGTGGGACCGCGCCCGCGCCGCCTCCGCCGACTACGACGTGCGCACCTGGACCGGCCCCGCCCCGGACGACCTCATCGAGTCCATCTGCCGCCTCGACGCCCTCAGCCGCACCGAGGTCCCCACCGGCGACATCGCCCTCGAAGCCGATGCGGTCGACGTCGAGCGCGCCCGCGCCAAGGAGGCCGCCACCGCCGCCGTCCACCAGGTCCCCGTCAAGGCCGCCGCCGTCCACCGCGCCACCGGCGAGGTCGCCGCCCTCACCGACGTCCACGCCTACGAGGACCCCGCCGCGACCCACGCCACCCAGGGCATCACCATCGCCGACCCCGCCCACCGCGGCCACCGCCTCGGCATGCTCGTCAAACTCGCCAACCTCCGCCAGCTCCGCCAGCGCTTCCCCCGCGTCGAGGAGGTCTGGACCGAGAACGCCGACGTCAACGACCACATGGTCGCCATCAACACCGAACTCGGCTACGAGGCCGTCGACGCGCTCAGCGTGTACCAGCGCCGCCTCTGACCCCGCCGCGAAACCGAAATTCGCTTGCCGCGGGCGCCCGCGCCTGTCCAGACTGGGCGCATGAGCAACCTCAAGATCACCGAACTCGACCCCGCTGACGGCGACCTCGTCTCCGGCGCGTTCGAGGTGCTCCGCGCCGCACACGCCGCGGACGCCCCCGAGGCGCCCGCGCCCCACAAGGGGAAGTTCCAGCTGGGCCTGATCCACCCCCAGCCCGACGAGGACCAGACCCTGTTCCTCGCCGAGCGCGACGGCACCGTCGTCGGCGTCGCCGACGTCGGCATGCCCAACCGCGAGAACCTGCACTTCGGCTGGGCCTCGATCACCGTCCACCCCGACCACCGCCGCCAGGGCGTCGGCACCGCGCTCATGGAGCGCTTCATCGAGCACGCCCGCGCCCAGGGCCGCACCACCCTCACCGTCGACACCCGCATCACCTGGGAAGACGGCGTCGAGCGGTCCGAGGCCGGGAAGCGGTTCGCCGAGAAGCACGGCTTCAAGGCCGCCCTCACCTGGATCAACCGCCGCTGCGCCGTCGACGCCCTCGACCCCGACACCGAGCAGGAGCTCCTGGAGAAGGCCCAGGCCGCCGCCGGCGACGCCTACGAGATCATCTCCTGGGTCGGCCGCACCCCCGAGCACCTCGTCGACACCATGGCCCGCATCGACTCCACGATCCTCGCCGAGGTCCCCCTCGGCGAACTCGAACTCGAACCCGAGACCATCGACGCGGAGCTCAAGAACGCCAAGGCCGACCGCAACGAGGCCATGGGCGTCATCCCCGTCCAGACGATCGCCGTCGACAAGGCCACCGGCGAGGCCGTCGCCAACACCGCGGTCTTCGCCTACGACGACCCCGAGTACACCGACGCCTTCCAGGGCATCACCATCGTCAACCCCGAGCACCGCGGCCACCGCCTCGGCACGCTCCTGAAGATCCTCAACCTCCGCCTCGTGCGGGAGAACTTCCCCGCCGTGAAGACCATCTGGACCGACAACGCCGACGTCAACGCCCCGATGATCGGCATCAACGTCGTCCTCGGCTACGAGATCCTCGACGCCGGCGCCGAGTTCCAGCGCAAGTTCGACGCCTAGCGCCGAACCCCGAAAGGGTGTCTCCAGGCACAAGCCGGCCGTGAGAGTGGCGATCGCCGCTCACGGTCGGCTATTGTTCTTAGCTGGCCCTAGTTCTTCATTGCAGAGGCCCGATCAGGCGCGTCCCGCCCCATCACCGTCGGCTCATGGTGAAACCGATATTCCGCGGAACGTGCGTCACTTACGAAGTCGTTCTCGCGGAAGGCGAACCATGACTCTTGACCAAATTGTGCCCGATGCTGCCGTCACCGAATCCGACACGGCGCTCGAATCCCCTGAAACCCCCGAAACCACCCCGGCCGACGCCGTCGTGAGCGAGTCCGCTCCCGCCGCCGAGACCGCCCCCGCCGACGCGGCGGAGGAGTTCACCGTCGAGGTCGACGACGTCGTGGAGCCCCAGGGCCCCGCCTTCGACGAGCTCGGACTCCCGGAGAAGATCACCGCCGCGCTGGCCGAGCAGGGCATCGTGACGCCCTTCCCGATCCAGGCCGCGACGATCCCCGACGCGATCGCCGGCCGCGACATCCTCGGCCGCGGCCAGACCGGCTCGGGCAAGACCCTGGCCTTCGGCCTGCCGACGCTGGCGCGCCTCGCCGCCGGCGGCCGCACCAAGGCCAAGCGCCCGCGCGCGATCATCCTGACCCCGACCCGCGAGCTCGCGATCCAGGTCGCCGAGTCCCTCCAGACCTTCGGCGACGCCGTCGGCATCGAGATGAAGGTCGTCTGCGGCGGCACGGCGTTCTCGCGCCAGATCGACGCGCTCCGCGCCGGGGTCGACATGCTCGTCGCCACCCCGGGCCGCCTGCGCGACCTGATCCGCCGCGGCGAGTGCTCGCTCGAGGACGTCGAGCTGGCGATCCTCGACGAGGCCGACCAGATGGCCGACATGGGCTTCCTGCCCGAGGTCGAGGAGCTGTTCGACCAGCTGCCCGCGGGCGGCCAGCGGATGCTGTTCTCGGCCACGCTGGAGGAGGAGATCGACGTCCTCGTCCGCAAGTACCTGTCGGAGCCCGTCGTCCACTCGGTCGACCCGCCGGCCGGCTCGGTCACCACCATGACCCACCACCTGCTGCTCATCGGCCCGCGCGACAAGGCCACCATGACGGCCGCCGTCGCCGCCCGCCCGGGCCTGACGATGGTGTTCGTGCGGACCCAGCTCGCGGTGGACCGCATCGCCGAGGAGCTGCGCGAGGCCGGCGTCAACGCCGAGGGCCTCCACGGCGGCATGACCCAGGCCGACCGCTCGAAGGTCCTGGAGCGCTTCAAGAACGGGCGCCTCGACGCGCTCGTGTGCACCGACGTGGCCGCCCGCGGCATCCACGTCGACGGCGTCGACATGGTCCTCCACGTCGACCCGCCGAAGACGCACAAGGACTACCTGCACCGCGCCGGCCGCACCGCGCGCGCCGGGCAGTCGGGCCACGTGGCGACCCTGGTGCTGCCGCACCAGAACCGCTCCATGTTCAGCCTCATCGAGCGCGCCGGCGTGGATGCCAAGCGCCACTACGTGAACGACAACTTCGACGCCGAGCTCACCGAGCTCATGGGCGCCCGGAACTTCACCGACCTGCGCGCGGTGTCCTCCGAGCACCAGGCGACCCGCAACGACGACGAGGTCAAGCGCCTCGAGCGCCAGATCGAGCGCCTGAAGGAGGACGCCGAGGGCCTGCGCGCCGAGGCGGCCCGCCTGCGCGAGCAGGCCGAGCGCGAGATCCTCGAGGGCCCGTCCAAGCGCCGCGACGACCGCGGCCCGCGCCGCGACCGCGAAGGCGGCGGCTACCGGGGCAACCGCGAGGGCGGCGGCCGGGGCGGCTACCGCGGGAACCGCGAGGGCGGCGACCGCGGGGGCTACCGCGGCAACCGCGACGGCGGCCGCGGCGGCTACCAGGGCAACCGCGAAGGCGGCGGCTACGGCGACCGCGACAACCGGGGCGGCTACGGCGACCGGAACCGCGGCGGCTACGGCGACCGCGACAACCGCGGCTTCCGCGGCGACCGCGAAGGCGGCCGCGGGGGTTACGGCGGCGGCGAGCGCGGCGGCTACGGCGAGCGCCGCGGCAGCTACGGCGACCGCGACAACCGCGGCGGCGGCTACCGGGGCAACCGCGAGGGCGGCGGTTTCGGTGAGCGCGGCCGCGGCGGCGACGACCGCCGGGGCGGCTACGGCGACCGGGACCGCGGCGAGCGCCGCGGCTACGGCGACCGCGAGCGCCGCGACCGCTGGTAACAGCAGCTGAGCGAAGGCCGGCGGGGGAGCACCCCCGCCGGCCTTCGGCGTTCCGGCGGCGCTGAGGGAGCCGGGATCGGCGGCGGGACAGTACCCTGGGGCCAGTCGCCGCCCCCGTCCTGAAAGGTCCTGAATGGACGCCGCCCCGCGCTCGGCCGCCGCTCTCGGCATCGACTTCGGCACTCACAACACCGTCGCCGCGGTCCTGCGCGGCGACGGGCGGCGGCACCAGATCCTCTTCGACGGTCACCCCCTCCTGCCGTCAGGGATATACCTCGATCACGATGGTTCACTGCTCGTCGGCCGCGACGCCGCGAGGGAGGCCCGCCGCCACCCGCACCGCTACGAGCGCAACCCGAAGCTCCGCCTCGACTCGCCCTCGCTCCTCTTGGGCGACAGGGAGGTCCCGATCGGCGAGGCGGTCGGGGCCGTCATGCGCCGGGTCCTGTCGGAGTGCGCGGCGGTGGCCGGTCCTCCGCGCACGGTCCAGATCACCGTCCCGGCGTCCTGGGGTCCGGCGCGCCGCCACGTCGTGAGCGACGCGGCGGTCGCGGCCGGCGCGCCGGTCCCGGTCCTGCTGCCCGAGCCGGTCGCGGCGGCCCGCTACTTCGCCGAGGTCCTCGGCCACCGGGTCGAGCCGGGCCGGGCGGTCGTCGTGTACGACCTCGGCGCGGGCACGTTCGACGCCAGCGCGGTCGCCGCGACGCCGGGCGGCTTCGAGGTCCTCGCGGTGGACGGCTCGGACCGGGTCGGCGGCAGCTACCTCGACCAGGCCCTGGTCGACTACCTCGGCGGCCGCTTCGCGAGGACCGAGGAGCGGGCGGCGGCCTGGCGGCGGCTGCTCGACCCCGACGCCGGGAGCGAGACGCTCCGGGCCCGCTTCGCGCTGTACGACGAGGTGCGGGAGGCGAAGGAGCGGCTGTCGCGTCGCTCGACCACCGAGGTCCTGGTGCCGGGCTTCGCCGCCGAGGAGCTGCTCACGCGCGCCGAGCTCGAACTGCTGGCCCGGCCGCTCCTGGCGCAGACCGTCGCGATCACCAAGGCCGTGATGCGCGAGGCGAACCTCGCGCCCGAGCAGGTCGCGGGCGTGTTCATGGTCGGCGGCGCGAGCCGGATGCCCTTGGCGGCCACCATGATCCACCAGGAGCTGGGGATCGCCCCGACCATGATCGAACAGCCCGAGCTGGTGGTGGGCGAAGGGGCCGTGGCGGTCGCGGACCGGCCGGTCACGCCCGCCGCCCCGCTGCCGCCTCCGGCGTCCACGCCGACGGCGGTCATGCCCGCGGCGTACACCCCGGCATCGGTCCCGGCGGCCGTGCCGACAGCGGGGCCGTCCGGTCCGCCGACCGCTGTGATCCCGCCTGCGCCCCATCCGGTTCCACCGGCCGCGATCGTCGACGCGCCGCGGTCCGCGCGCCGGCCCGCGAGTGTGCCGGTGCTCGTCGTCGCCGTCGCGATCCTGCTCGTCATCGCCTCGGGTGCGATCATCGCCGAGCTCCGCGACCGGGGCGGCGCGGCCGCCGACGACGACCTGGCGACGACCGGGGACGCCGGCGAGGCGACGTCGAGCGCGCCCGAGACCCAGGAGTCGAGCAGCGACCCGGGCGGTTCGGACGCCGGGTCCCCTTCGGCCGCCGCCGATCCGGTGTTCGGCACCGTCTACTGGGACTGCCCGCAGACCCGGGAGTACTGCCGGGACCAGGGCGGGCGGCCCGGCATCCGCGGCGACGCGGACGACCCGTCCTCGGCGGTCGGCTACGCCGACGTGGGCGCCGTCTTCACGCTCGTGTGCTTCACGACCGCCGACCTGATCACGCCGCGCGGCGACGAGGGCGAGGAGGGCTACTGGGACTACCACCCGGGCAAGGACGCCTCGGACGTCATGGTCGAGGTCGACCTCGGCGGCGGCGAGACCGGGTTCATCCCGTTCGTGTGGCTGGTGATCGACCCGGCCGACCCGAACTCACTGGGCGGCCTGGCCGAGTGCTGACCCGGTCCGGGCGGGCGGCCTCGGCGCCCCCGGCGCCGCCCGCCCGGACGTCTCAGGCCGCGGCGGGCGCCGGCTCGGCGGCCTGCGGCGCCCCCTTCTTGTTGAGCCACAGGTTGTCGAGCGCGAGCAGCCCGCCGCCGGAGAATCCGATGGCGATCGAGGCGGCGGCGAGGACGAGCACGTACTCGTAGCCGCCGTCCCTGGAGAAGAACCCGCCGTCGAGGTGGACGAAGTACATCGCCCCGAGCATCACGCCGGCGAGCGCGAGCCCCACCAGGGGTAGGAGCGCTCCCACAATGAGCAGCGCGCCGCCCACGAGTTCCGAGAACACCGTGAAGTACGCCGACAGCGTGGGTGCCGGGATGCCCATGCTCTCGAAGCCCTGCGCGGTCGCGTCGAGCCCGCCGGTCCACTTCTGCCAGCCGTGCGCGATGAAGACGACGCCGAGCACCACCCGGCCGATCAGCAGCCCGACGGGTTGGAGTCTTGCGATCATATTGCCCCCTGTTCGATAGGCGTAGTTGAGCATTCAACTAACCCTCGACCCTACCAGGATGCATCGACCAATGTAAATATGCGTGGCTTGCGGGATCTGGCGCGGTTTGCGCGCGCGACCGCCGGCCGGCC
This sequence comes from Glycomyces terrestris, assembly GCF_003933745.1. Classification (GTDB taxonomy): domain Bacteria; phylum Actinomycetota; class Actinomycetes; order Mycobacteriales; family Micromonosporaceae; genus Glycomyces; species Glycomyces terrestris. The sequence continues at coordinate 765,322 of NZ_RSEB01000002.1, forward strand.
GCTCAGTGGCGGCGGACCGCCTCCTCGACCAGCTTGAGGATGCGGGTGATGTCGAGGTCGTCGCGTCCCGTCGCCAGGTACCGCACCAGTCCGTCGTACATGAGCTGGAGGAAGCCCCCGAGCACGTCGATGTCGATGTCGGTGCGCAGCACCCCGATCTCGCGCTGGTGCTCCAGCCGCTCCCGGCTCGCCTCGGCGATCGCCTCCCGGCGCCGCCCCCACGCCTCCGCGAACTCCGGGTCGGTGCGCAGCCGCCGCGCCACCTCGAGCTGCGTGCCGAGCCAGCCCGAGATCTCCGGCTTGTCGGCCCCGGCCGTCAGGTCCTGCATGACGCCGACCAGGCCCCGCTCGGCCACCGTCGCCGCCATCTCGGCCGCGTCCACCGACGCCACCGCCAGGAACAGCGCGTCCTTGTCCCTGAAGTGGTGGAAGATCGCCCCGCGCGAGAGCCCGGTCGCCTCCTCGAGCCGCCGCACCGTCGCGCCCTCGTACCCGAACTTGGCGAAGCACGAGCGGGCGCCGTCCAGGATCTGCTGGCGGCGCGAGTCGAGGTGTTCTTGGCTGACGCGAGGCACCCGGCAATCTTGCCACCTGCGCTTGGCCCCGGGCCATCGAGTCGCCTACCGTTGACCCATGGACAGGCGCGGAAGGCGGGGGAGCGGCGCGTGAAGATCAGCGATTTCTGGGACCGGATGGACGAGACCTTCGGCGCCGGCTACGCCAGGTCGGTCGCGGCCGACCACACCCTGGGGCAGCTCGGCGGCCGGACCATCGACCAGGCCCTCGCCGACGGCGAGAACGCCAAGGCCGTCTGGATGGCGGTCTGCCGGGCCTGGCCCGAGCGGGTCCCGGCCCGGCTGGTGCGCTGACCGGCGGTTCCCTCGTGTTGCGAGTTGCGCCGTGTTCGAACAAGCCGTTGGCCTACCTTGTCGGGGGGTGCGGCTACCGTATTCGACATGGCTAAGCAGACAGGATCCAAGGGAGGCGGGATGAACTCCGCTCAGGACAAGGCCAAGGCGCTCGATCTCGCGCTGGCCCAGATCGACAAGCAGTTCGGCAAGGGCTCGGTCATGCGGCTGGGCGAGAAGCCGAAGCAGAATGTCAAGACCATCTCGACCGGATCCATCGCACTCGACGTGGCGCTCGGGGTCGGCGGCCTGCCGCAGGGCCGCATCATCGAGATCTACGGCCCGGAGTCGAGCGGTAAGACCACGATCGCGCTCCACGCGATGGCGAACGTGCAGGCCGAGGGCGGCGTCGCCGCGATGATCGACGCCGAGCACGCGCTCGACCCGATCTACGCCGAGAAGCTGGGCGTGAACGTCGACGACCTCCTGGTCAGCCAGCCGGACACCGGCGAGCAGGCCCTGGAGATCGCCGACATGCTGGTCCGCTCCGGCGCGGTCGACCTCATCGTCATCGACTCGGTGGCCGCGCTCGTGCCGCGCGCCGAGATCGAGGGCGAGATGGGCGACTCGCACGTGGGCCTCCAGGCCCGGCTCATGAGCCAGGCGCTGCGGAAGATCACCGGCGGCCTGAACACCACCGGCACCACGATGATCTTCATCAACCAGCTGCGCGAGAAGATCGGCGTCATGTTCGGCTCGCCCGAGACCACCGCCGGCGGCAAGGCGCTCAAGTTCTACGCCTCGGTGCGGCTGGACATCCGCCGGATCGAGACGCTCAAGGACGGCGGCGAGGCCGTCGGCAACCGCACCCGCGTCAAGGTCGTCAAGAACAAGGTCGGCTCGCCGTTCCGCCAGGCCGAGTTCGACATCCTCTACGGCATCGGCGTGTCCAAGGAGGGCTCGCTCATCGACATGGGCGTCGAGCACGGCATCGTCAAGAAGTCGGGCGCCTGGTACACGTACGAGGGCGACCAGCTCGGACAGGGCAAGGAGAAGGCCCGGGCCAACCTCAAGGAGAACCCGGACCTCGCCCTGGAGATCGAGAAGCGCATCAAGGAGAAGCTCGGCGTCGACGCGGCCGCCGCCGACGCCCCCGCCACGATCGGGGACGAGATTGAAGAAGCCCCGGTCGACTTCTAAGCCGAACGACCCGGAAGCGGCCCGGCAGTACTGTCTCCAACTGCTGTCGGGCCGGCCCCGGACCCGCACCGAACTCGGGGACTCGATGCGCCGCAAGGGCTTCGAGGAAGACGTCGTGTCCGAGATCCTCGAGCGCTACTCCGAGGTCGGCCTCATCGACGACGCGGTCTTCGCCCGCGCCTGGGTCGAGTCCCGCCACCGCTCCCGCGGCCTCTCGAAGCGGTCCCTCGCGGGGGAGCTGCGCCGCAAGGGCGTCGACCCCGAGATGGTCGACGCCGCCATCGAGCAGGTCAGCGACGACGACGAACGCGAAGCGGCCCTCGAACTCGCCCGCCGCCGCTACCGCTCCCTCGCCGGCCAGCCCGACGACGCGGTCCTCCGCAAGCTCGTCGGCATGCTCGCCCGCAAGGGCTACGGCTCCGGCATCGCCATCCCCGTCGTCAAGCAGGTCCTGGCGGAGGCCGAGAGCGACGCCGCCGAACTCCTCGACGAGGACGCCCACTTCGAGTGACGACAAACCTCGCTCTGGGGTATGACACGGGTCGAGCAGGCGGGGCGGCGGGGTCGGGGTGTTCCATCATCCGGAATGCGGCAGGTCGGTAAGGAGCCGTTAACGCGATCGACATACCATTGCCGCGACGACGCAGCGCCGCGCCCGGTCCTCCGTTGCTCCTTACCTTTGCGAGGTATCCATGACCGAACCGAAACCCGTCGTGGTCATTGCCGACCCACTCGCGCCCGCTGCGATCGAGGTCCTCTCCGGCGACTTCGACGTCCGGGAGATCGACGGTACGAACGTGGACTCCCTCCACGCCGCGCTGGTCGAGGCCGACGCCGTGATCGTCCGCTCCGCCACCACCATCGACGCCGCCGCGCTCGAGCACGCGCCCAAGCTCAAGGTCGTCGCCCGCGCGGGCGTGGGCCTCGACAACGTCGACCTGCCCGCCGCCACCGAGCGCGGCGTCATGGTCGTCAACGCGCCCACCTCGAACATCGTCTCCGCCGCCGAGCAGGCCATCACGCTGCTGCTCGCCAGCGCCCGCCACATCGCGCGCGCCGACGCGTCGCTGCGCGCCGGCCGGTGGGACCGCAAGAAGTTCACCGGCGTCGAGATCCAGGGCAAGACCCTCGGCGTGATCGGCTTCGGCAAGATCGGGCAGCTCGTCACCACCCGCATGCAGTCCTTCGACATGGACGTCGTCGCCTACGACCCGTACGCCCAGCCCGCGCTCGCCGCGAAGCTCGGCGTGCGCCTGGTCGACCTCGACACGCTCCTGTCGGTCGCCGACTTCATCACCATCCACCTCCCGAAGACCCCCGAGACCGTCGGGATCATCGGCGAGGACGCCCTGAACAAGGTCAAGCCCGGCGTGCGGATCGTCAACGCCGCCCGCGGCGGCCTCATCGACGAGGACGCGCTGTACACGGCCCTCCAGGACGGCCGCGTCGCCGCCGCCGGCCTCGACGTGTTCGTCAAGGAGCCGTGCACCGACTCGCCGCTGTTCGGGCTCGACAACGTCGTCGCCGCCCCGCATCTGGGCGCCTCCACCCGCGAGGCCCAGGACAACGCCGGGCTCGCGGTCGCCAAGAGCGTCAAGCTCGCCCTCTCCGGCGAGTTCGTCCCGGACGCCGCGAACGTGCAGGCCGGCGGGGTCGTCAACGAGGAGGTCCGGCCGCTGCTGCCGCTCGCGGAGCGCCTGGGCCGCACCTTCAACGCGCTGGCCGGCTCGGCCGTGCAGTCGGTGACCGTCGAGGTCCGCGGCGACGTCGTCGCGCACGACGTGTCGGTGCTCCAGCTCGCGGCCTCCAAGGGCCTGTTCGTGGACGTGGCCGACTCGGTCACGTACGTGAACGCGCCGCTCGTGGCCGAGCAGCGCGGCGTCGAGGTCGGGCTGTACACCTCGCAGGAGTCGCCGGAGTACCAGACGCTCCTGACGCTGCGCGGCGCCATGGTCGACGGCCGGGGCCTGACGGTCTCGGGCACGATCAGCCCCGGCCCGCACGGCGGCCCGCGGCTGACCGACATCGACGGGTTCGAGCTCGACATCGACCTGGACGGGTCGCTGCTGTTCCTGCGCTACACCGACCGGCCCGGCGTCGTCGGCCTCATCGGCGGCGCGATCGGCGACCTGAACATCAACATCGCCGCGATGCAGGTGGCCCGCAAGGCCGCCGGCGGCGAGGCCGTCATGGCGATGGCCCTCGACGCGCCGGTGCCCGCCGAGGTGCTCGGCCGCGTCAAGGACTCCGTCGGCGCGACCGGCGCGAAGGCCGTGACCCTGAAGGACTGATCCGGGCCTCCGGAACGGAGGTCGCCAGGACCGGTTCCATCTGCTGAGAGTCATTCGTCGGAATGCGGGACGGGTGCGTTATGGTGAACGCACCCGCCCCGCATTCCCCGTTACCGGCCCGAAACCGGCAGCGGGTCCGAGTGCGCGGAGCAGCGAGGAACGACACCAGAGAGGCACCATGAGCAGGATCGCGGTCATCCCGGGCGACGGGATCGGGCAAGAGGTCATCGCCGAGGCGCAGAAGGTGCTCGCCGTGGCCCTGCCCGGCTACGAGTCGACCGAGTACGACCTCGGCGCGCGCCTGTACAACCGCACCGGCGAGATCCTCCCCGACACCGTCATGTCCGAACTGGACGAGCACGACGCGATCCTCCTGGGCGCCATCGGCGACCCGACCGTGCCGCCGGGCGTCCTCGAGCGCGGCCTGCTGCTGCGCCTGCGGTTCGAGTTCGACCAGTACGTGAACCTGCGGCCCAGCCGCCTCTACCCGGGCGCGTCCTCGCCGCTGGCCGACGTCAAGCCCGGCGACATCGACTTCGTGGTCGTCCGCGAGGGCACCGAGGGCCTGTACACCGGCGCCGGCGGCAACCTCCACACCGGCTCCCCGGCCGAGATCGCCACCGAGGAGTCCCTGAACACCCGCTACGGCACCGAGCGCGTCATCCGCGACGCGTTCGAGCGCGCCCGCCGCCGCCGCGGCCACCTCACGCTCGTCCACAAGACGAACGTGCTCGTGCACGCCGGCGGCCTGTGGAAGCGCACCTTCGACGACGTCGCCGCCGAGTACCAGGACGTCACCACCGAGTACCAGCACGTCGACGCGGCCGCGATGTTCCTCGTGAACCGCCCCCACACGTTCGACGTCATCGTGACCGACAACCTGTTCGGCGACATCCTCACCGACATCGCCGCGGCCGTCACCGGCGGCATCGGCCTGGCCGCGACCGGTTCGATCAACCCCGACCACACGCACCCGTCGACGTTCGAGCCCGTGCACGGCTCGGCGCCCGACATCGCCGGACAGGGCATCGCCGACCCGGTCGCCGCGATCTCCTCGACCGCGCTCCTGCTGGAGCACCTCGGCCGCGCCGACGCGGCCGCCGCGGTGAACGCCGCCGTGGAGCGCGAGCTCGCGTCCCGCGACAGCGGGACCGCGATCCGCACCGCCGAGGTAGGCGACCGAGTAGCCGCCGACGTCGCCGGACAGCTCAGCTAGACCCAAGCCACAGCTTCAGCGCCCGGCGGGCCCGCGCTCAACAAGCGCCTCGCCGGGCGTTTTTCCATGTCATCCACCTGTTCCGAGCCTGCCGCCCGACCACCTGAACGAGCGGTAAGTTAGGCATCAGGACCAGTAACGCCAAGCACACACGACCTTGTGAATCCGAAGGACAGATCATGACCACCGACGGTCTTCCCGACCTCCGACGCGAGCCGCACCCGAACCCGACCCCCGCCGCCGAGCGGGAGCGCATCCTCGCCGACCCCGTCTTCGGCACCGTGTTCACCGACCACATGTTCCAGATGACCTGGACCGAGGACAAGGGCTGGCACGACGCCGTCCTCAAGCCGTACGGGCCCCTCACGGTCTCCCCGGCGGCCGCGGTCCTCCACTACGCCCAGGAGATCTTCGAGGGCCTCAAGGCGTACCGGCACGAGGACGGCTCCATCGGCCTGTTCCGCGCCGAGGCCAACGCGCGCCGCCTCAACCTCTCGGCGACCCGCATGGCCATGCCGCACCTGCCCGAGGAGTGGTTCCTCGCGTCGATCCGCGAGCTCCTCGCCGTCGACGGCGACTGGGTCCCCAGCCAGGACGAGGCCACGCTCTACCTGCGCCCGTACATGATCGCCTCCGAGGCGTTCCTCGGCGTGCGGCCCGCGAAGGAGTACACCTACCTCCTCATCGCCTCCCCGGCCGCCGCCTACTTCAAGGGCGGCCCCAAGCCCCTGACCCTGTGGGTGTCCGAGGAGTACAACCGGGCCGGACCGGGCGGCACCGGCGCGGCCAAGGCCGGCGGCAACTACGCCGCGAGCCTCCTGCCCCAGTCCGAGGCCATCGAGCACGGCTGCGACCAGGTGATCTTCCTCGACGCCGTCGAGTACAAGTACGTCGACGAGCTCGGCGGCATGAACCTGTTCTTCGTGTACGAGAACGAGCGCGTCCTCTACACCCCCGAGCTGGGCACCATCCTGGCCGGGATCACCCGCGACGCGATCATCACGCTCGCCACCGAGGCCGGCTGGGAGGTCCGCGAGACCAAGTACGCGATCGACCGCTGGCGCGACGATGCCGAGTCCGGCCTGCTCACCGAGGCGTTCGCGTGCGGCACGGCCGCCGTCATCACCCCCGTCGGCACCGTCAAGGGCCGCGACGGCGCCTTCACCATCGGCGGCGGCGAGGCCGGCAAGTTCACCATGCAGCTGCGCCAGACCCTCCTCGACCTCCAGTACGGCCGCACCGAGGACACCCACGGCTGGGTCACCACGCTCGCCTGACCTGCGCGGGCGCCGCCGCAGTCGCCTACCCGACAGCGAGCGGCGCATCCGGCCGAAAACCGGACAGACGATGGTCCCCTTCCCGTACCTTTGAAGCCACGTGCGTCAAGGGACCGGGGAGGGGACGCGTTGGCGGAGGTCACCATTCGGCTCAACCGGCTGGGGCTCGAACGCGGCCGCATGTGGCAGGCCGTCCTCGCCGCGATCGCCATCGCCCTGCCGATGGCCCTGTGGCTCGGCCTCGAACGCGCCCTCGGCGACTCCGTCCAGAACATCGGCGAAGGCGACACCCTCTTCCTCCAGTCCTACCCCGTCGCCGGCGCCAGCCTCGAGTACGAGCTCCCCGGCTCCGGCTGGACCAGCCCCGGCATCCACTTCGCCGACCAGCGCCAGAACTTCGTGCGCGACTACCTCAGCGCCTCCGTCGAAGTCGACTCCGGCGTCGACAGCCTCGAACGCCTCCTCGACCGCCGCGCCGAGCCCGTCACCGCCCAGCGCGGCCTCGTCTACAACAACGTGCGCCCCTACGCGAACGAGGACGCCGGCCTCGCGGGCTTCCGCGCCGACCTCATCGGCGTCGACAGCATCGGCTCGATCACCGTGGTCGGCAACGACAAGGGCGCCGCCGCCATCCTCGTCCTCATCGCCCCCGGCGCCGACCCCGCCGCCGAGGAGGTCGACCCCGACCCGTACATCGCCACGTTCGCGCTGGAGGGCAAGTGACCGTCCGCACCGAACGCGTCGTCGTCGAGAACCAGGGCGCGTTCATCCGCATCCGCCGGCCCGCCTACTGGCTGTTCGTCGCCTGCCTCGTCTACGGCCTGCTCGAACTCGGCCGGGTCCTCTCGCCCGACTACGGCAGCATCGCCACGGCCCTGTGGGTCTCCATCGGCATCAACGCCGTCCTCGCCGTGTTCCTGCTCGACATCTTCTCCCACCTCGACCTGTTCGAACGGGAGCCGCCCACGGTCCGGGCCGCCGCCATGGCCTGGGGCGGCCTCGCCGCCGTCGCCTTCGCCATGATCGCCAACAACGCCGGCCTCGTCGTCCTCGCCGAGCTCACCGACGCCAAGTGGACCCGCACCTGGGGCAAGGCCATCATCGGGCCCCTGAACGAGGAGTGGCTCAAGGCCCTCGGCGTCGTCCTGCTCGTCCTCATCGTCCGCGAGCACTTCGACCGCTCCATCGACGGCCTCATCTACGGCGCGCTCGTCGGCCTCGGCTTCCAGGTCGTCGAGAACCTCACGTACGCCGTCAACTTCGCGGCCCTGAACCCGAACTCCGACATGACCGGCGCCCTGTCGGTCACCATCACCCGCGTCCTCGTCGCCGGGCCGTTCTCGCACCCGCTCTACACCGGCGCCGCCGGACTCGGCATCGCGTTCTTCGTGACCCAGACCCGCCGCGCCCTGAGCACCCGCATCGGCGTCATGGCCGGCCTGTTCGCGCTGGCCCTCGCCATGCACGCCCTGTGGAACCTGCCGCTGCCCGCGTCGCTCCCGGCCGGGCTGGCGATCCCCCTGACCTACGGCAAGGGCCTGATCATCCTCGGCCTGTTCTTCGTCCTCTACCACTCCGCGGCCCGCGCCGAGTGGCGCTGGTTCGTCACCACCATGTCCGATGAGGACGAAGCCGTGATCACCACCGACGACCTCACCGAGATGCGCTCGCTCCGCTCGCGGCGCAAGGCCCGCAAGCGCGCCCAGAAGCGCTGGGGCAAGGAGGCCTCGCAGCTGCTGCGCCAGCTCCAGCACGAGCTCGTCAACCTCGCCACGCTCGTCGCGCGCGACCAGCGCCGCGGCCGCGACGACCGGCCCGACAGCCCCGACGTGGCCGCCGTCAAGCGCAACATCACCGCCATCCGGGCCGAACTCGAGCAGGCGAAGGGCGCGGTCGAGGCGAAGGTCGGGGCGCGGAAGCCCTGACGGCCGCGGCCGCCGGCCCCGCGGCACCCACCCGCCGCAGGCCCGCGCGGGACTCCTAGCCGCCGACCGGGCCCTTGCGCGGCACCGGCACCACCGCGCCCCGCGGCGCCTGCTCGGCCACCGGCGCGCTCGCCGACTCGCTCGGCTCCCCGCTCGGCGACGCGCTCGTGGACACCGACTCGCTCGCGGTCGGCTCCTGCGACGTGGGCCCCGCCGTGGTCGGCTCCTCCGTCGGCTCCTGGGTGGTGGGCTCCGCCGTCGTGGGCGCCTCGGTGGTCGGCTCCTCCTCGGTGGGCTCCTGCGTCGCGGTGCTCTCCTCCTCGGTCGGCCCGTGCGTGGGCTCGCCGCCGATCGGCACCAGGCCGGGGGACTTCGCGCCCGCGCCGGTCCCGGTGCGGCCCTCCGAGACCGACCCCGCGGGCGACTCGCCCGCGCCGGCGTCCGAGGCGTCGCCGCCGCGCGCCGGCGCCGACGCGGAGCCGGACTCGGCCGCCTCGGCGTCCTGCCCGGTCGTGTCCGCGCCCAGCCCGAACCAGCCCTCGATGATGTCCGCGTCGTCGCCGCCCGGGCCCGGCAGGCCCGGGACCGGCTCGCCGCGCACCAGCGCGCCGGTCGCGATCACGCCGCCCGCGACGGTCGCCACCGCGATCACCCCGATGCGCCGGAACCGCTTCGAGCGGCGCAGGTCGTAGCCGAGCGAGCGCACCGCGCCCTTGGTCTCGCGCCCGATGGCGCCGAAGAGTCCCACCTGTCCCACCGTCCGTTCGTGTCCGTCACCGGGACTAACGAAGGACGCGACTTCGGGTAACCGTCACGTCACTCGTGCGGGGGTCATGCGAAAGACCGAACCCGTTCGTGGCCCGGCCCGGGGCTCAGAAGTCGCGCTTGACGGCCTTGACCAGCAGCCCGGCGAAGACCTCGAGCGCGGCCGGGTCCACGTCCGCGCGCGACGCCTCCAGCGCCGCCTCGGCCTCGGCCGCCAGCGCCTCGATCCGCTGCTCGGTGTCGGCGAGCGCGCCGGTGTCCATGAGGATCGCGCGCAGCCGCGCCACGCCCTCGGCGTCCAGGTCCGGGTCGCCGAGGCTCGCGTCCAGGACCGCGCGCCGGGCCGGGTCGGCGGCCGCCGAGGCCCGCGCGATCAGGAACGTGTGCTTGCCTTCGCGCAGGTCGTCCCCGGCGGGCTTGCCGGTCTGGGCCGGGTCGCCGAAGACGCCGAGGACGTCGTCGCGCAGCTGGAACGCCTCGCCGAGGGGCAGCCCGATCGCCGAGTAGTGGCCGCGCACGCGCTCGCCGGCGCCGGCCAGCGACGCGCCGATGAGCAGCGGCCGCTCGATCGTGTACTTCGCGGACTTGTACCGGGCGACCTTCGCGGCGGTCGCCTCGGAGACATCGCGGCGCACTTCAGAGAGCACGTCCAGGTACTGCCCGGCGCTCACCTCGGTGCGCATGAGGTCGAAGTCGCCCCGCGCCGCGGCGACCTTCGCGAAGGGCATCCCGGCGGAGCAGAACAGCTCGTCGGACCAGGCCAGGCACAGGTCGCCGAGCAGGATCGCGGCCGCGGACCCGAACTCCGCGGGCCGCCCCGACCAGCCCTCGGCCTCGTGCAGGGCGGCGAAGCGGCGGTGCACGGACGGGGCGCCGCGCCTGGTGTCGGAGCCGTCGATGAGGTCGTCGTGCATGAGCGCGGACGCCTGGAGCAGTTCGAGGGAGGAGACGCACGCGACGAGCTCGTCGGAGTCCGCCAGGCCCGCGCCGCGCGCGCCCCAGTACGCGAACGCGGGCCGCAGCCGCTTCCCGCCGCCGAGCACGAAGTCGCGGACCGCGTCGGCATAGGCGCCGAGCCGTTCGTCGATGCCGCAGATGACCGCGGCCTGCCGGTCCAGGAAGGCCGTCAGGGCCGCGTCGATGCGCTCGTTGAGCTCCACGGTTCGAACGCTAGACGAGCACCCCCGCGTCTCACCTGTTGGGTGTCGCGCAATGCAGGTCAGGACACGTGTATCAGAGCCGTTACCGTTGAGGCATGACTCTCGGGACGCCCAGCGTGATGCCGGTCAAGGCCGCCAAGATCGGCGACCTGCTGCGGTCGGGCGAGCCCAAGTTCTCCTTTGAGCTGTTCCCGCCGCGCGACGAGCAGGCCGAGGGCGTCCTCTGGCGCACCATCCGCGACCTGGAGCGGCTCGGCGCCGACTACGTCTCGGTGACCTACGGCGCGGGCGGCTCGACCCGGCTCAAGACGGTGGACACGACCGACCTGGTCAACGCCGAGACCACGCTGCTGACGATGGCGCACTGCACGGCCGTCGACCACTCCGTGGCCGAGCTGCGCAACCTCATCGGCCACTTCGCGAACGTCGGGGTGCGCAACATCCTCGCGGTGCGCGGCGACCCGCCGGGGAACCCGCGGGCGGACTGGGTCCGGCACCCCGAGGGCATCCTGCACGCCCGCGAGCTCGTCGAGCTCATCAAGGAGTCCGGCGACTTCAGCGTCGGCGTGGCCGCGTTCCCCGACGGGCACCCGCGCGACGTCGACTGGGAGACGGGCGTGCGCTACTTCGTGGAGAAGTGCCGCGCCGGGGCCGACTTCGCGATCACGCAGATCTTCTTCGACGTCGAGGACTATCTGCGCCTGCGCGACGCCGTCGCCGCGGCCGGGTGCGACGTGCCGATCGTCCCGGGCATCATGCCGATCACGAACATCAAGCAGATCGAGCGGTTCGCGGTCCTCACCGGCATGGTCTTCCCCGAGGCCCTCGCCGAGCGGCTGCGCGCGGTCGAGGACGACCGCGACGCGATCCGCGACATCGGCGTCGAGGTGGCGACCGAGATGGGCTCGCGGCTCCTCGCCGAGGGCGCGCCCGGGCTCCACTTCACCACCTTGAACCACTCGCGCTCCACCCGCCGCGTGTGGCAGAACCTCCGCGGCTAGCCCCCGGCCGACTGTCGGCTACCCGATCGAGGGATTGCGGCGGCCGCCCCGGCACGTAGAGTCCTCTTCTATGTTCGATGCTGCGAATGCACGCGTGATGCCATCTGCTACAACAAGACCCATGCGCACCCGAGTGCCCGCCGACTCCCTTGTAGGCAGGGTCATCCTCTCCACGCGGTTCAAGCCCGGCGCGGTCGTCGGCGTCGGACTCACCGCCAGCCTCTTCGTCCCCTTCTGCGTCCTCGTCGGCGGACCGGTCGTCCTCGTCGCGCTCCCGCTGCTCGCGGTCACCGCGATGGCCGACGCCTCCTACACCCTCCTCGCCGCCCGCTCGACCAGCCTCTCCCGCCGCGTCCTCGTCCTCGAACCCCTCGCCGCCCGCCTCTCGGAGGCCTCCTGGCTCCTCGCGCTGTGGTTCCTCGGCGCGCCCGGCTGGGCCGTCGCGGTCACCGGCGCCCTGTGCTGGATGTACGTCCTCACCCGGATGCGGGCCCGCCAGGTCGGCCTGAACGACCTCGGCATGATGACCCTCGGGGAGCGCTCGGTGCGCGAGGTCGTGGTCGCCCTCGGCCTCGGCGCCTGCGGCGTCATCGCCGTCGCCGGCGGCGGCCAGTACGCGGCCTGGACCGAAGGGGTCGTGACCATCACCATCACCGCGTGGATGCTCATGGCCGCGCTCGGGCTGCTCCAGCTGGTCATCGTCGTGGCGGCGGCGCTGCGCAACGACTGACCGGGAATGCCCCGGCCGCCGCGGGCGTTGAGCATCCAATGCGCTACGACGACATCACCGACGACCAGATCGCCGCCTTCATCGACTCCGCCGGGCGCGAGCGCCAGGTCCCCGAGGAGACCCAGCGCCTGCGCGACGCCGAGGAGATGCTCGCCCGCAAGGACCCGCACGCGGCCCTGAAGTTCCTGGAGCCGCTGCTCCGCGACCACCCCGAGCACCCGGACGTGATGCTCGCGGCCGCCCGCGCCTACTTCAAGTCGGCGCAGCTGAACAAGGCGCTCGTGCTCACCGAGAAGATGGTCGAGGCCAACCCGGCCGACTTCTACGCCCGCATGCTGCTCGGCCGCACGCTCCAGCGCCTCGGTCGCGCCGAGGAGGCCCGCGGCCACCTGCGCCTGGTGGACGAAGTCACCGAGTAGCCCTTGACGACGTCGCGGAGCCGCCGTCCGAAGTTTCGAACACCGCGTGGCGCGGAGGCGAATTCCAAGGGTCGCGAACCTGTCGGTTCGCGACCCTTTCTCATTGCCGCGCAACACATCCGCTGTCGGATGCGCGACAGTCGGTAGTGAAACGCTGATTTTGCGCGAACTTGGGGGTTGGAAATGTCGTACCCCTGTGGTTCCATATTTCTCGAACGCAAGTTCGAACAGGTTTAGGAGGCCACCATGGCTGCTTCCCGACCCGGAGCCACCCGATCAGCTTCAACCGTGTCGACCGCCGGCACCGGCTCGCCCCGACTCGTGCAGGCCGGCACCGTCTCCAACTCCCGGCTGCGCATCCCCGCCGACCAACTTCCCAACCGGTCCCCGCTGCAACTGCTCTCCACGGCCCGCGCCGACCTCGACGACGCCGCCGAGCGCGTGCGCCCCGGCGAGCGCTACGCGGAGGCCCACATGGCCGCCCTGCGCGTCGCCGTCGCCGTGCTCGCGGTCCGCGCCGGAGACGCCACCGGCAGGCGCCGCCCCGGCCGCCCGTCGAGCACCTGGGAGCTCCTGCGCAACGTCGCGCCCGAGCTGGAGGAGTGGGCCTCCCACTTCGCCCGCACCGCCCGCAAGCGCGTCCTCGCCCAAGCCGGCATCCCCGACATCGTCACGCCCGAGGAGGCCGACTCGATCGTCGCCGACGCGCGGCGCTTCCTCGACGTCGTCGTCAGGCTCCTGGGCTTCAGTGCGCTTGCGCGCTGAAGAGGGAGGCGCAGCAGCGCGCTTGCGCGCTGAAGAGAAGGCGCAGGACCGCGCCTCGCGCTGAACGACCGGGCGAGGAGCGGCGGGTCCCGCTGATGACCGCCCGCTCCTCCGGGTGACCCCCGACGTGCCCGCAGATACGCGCGCGCTTGATAGACGACGCCGGTTATACGATTGTCCCTGGCTCGGCCGATCGACAGCTTGTCCTCAGGCCCAGCATTTGACAGATTGTCCCCAGGGTCGCGTCTTGACAGGACGCGGGCTTGGATTCAACAAGCCAGGGAGTTTTCGAGCCGTGTATCGGACACACCTCGCCGGCACGCTGAGTGCCGCTGACGTCGACCAGCAAGTCACCCTCGCCGGATGGGTGGCGCGTCGCCGCGATCACGGTGGGGTGGAGTTCGTCGATCTGCGCGACGCCTCGGGCGTCGTCCAGGTCGTCTTCCGCGACTCGGAGGCCGCCAAGGCCGCCCACGAGCTGCGCAACGAGTTCTGCGTCTCCGTCACCGGCACCGTCGCGCGCCGCCCCGAAGGCAACGAGAACCCCGACCTGCCGACCGGCGAGATCGAGATCAACGCGACCCACCTCGACGTGCTCTCCGAGGCCGCGCCGCTGCCGTTCCAGATCGACGACCACGTCGACGTCTCCGAGGACGTGCGCCTGCGCCACCGCTACCTCGACCTGCGCCGCACCGGCCCCAGCCACGCGATCCGCCTGCGCTCCAAGGCCAACCACATCGCGCGCAACCTCCTCGTCGAGGACGGCTACGTCGAGATCGAGACCCCGACGCTCACCCGCTCCACCCCCGAGGGCGCCCGCGACTTCCTCGTGCCCGTGCGCCTCCAGCCCGGCACCTGGTACGCGCTGCCGCAGTCCCCGCAGCTGTTCAAGCAGCTGCTCATGGTCGGCGGCTTCGAGAAGTACTTCCAGATCGCGCGCTGCTACCGCGACGAGGACTTCCGCGCCGACCGCCAGCCCGAGTTCACGCAGCTCGACATCGAGGCCTCCTTCGTCGACCAGGACGACATCATCGACCTGGGCGAGCGCATCGTCGCCGCCCTCTGGGCCGAGCTCGCCGACTACGAGGTCCCGCTGCCGATCCCGCGCCTCCAGTGGCACGACGCCATGGACCGCTACGGCTCCGACAAGCCCGACCTGCGCTTCGGCCAGGAGCTCGTCGAACTCACCGACTACCTGCGCGGCACCGAGTTCCGCGTCTTCGCCGGCGCAATCGAGGCCGGCGGGTACGTCGGCGCGGTCGTCATGCCCGGCGGCGCCGCCCAGACCCGCAAGGAGCTCGACGGCTGGCAGGACTGGGCCAAGGCGCGCGGCGCCAAGGGCCTCGCCTACATCACCTTCAACGCCGAGACCGGCGAGCCGAAGGGCCCCGTCGCCAAGAACCTGTCCGAGGAGCACCTCGCCGGGCTCGCCGACGCCGTCGGCGCCAAGGCCGGCGACGCGGTCTTCTTCGCCGCCTCGGCCGACCGCCGCGAGGCCCAGGAGCTGCTCGGCGCCGCCCGCCTCGAGGTCGGCCGGCGCGTGGGCCTCATCGACCCCGACGCGTGGGCGTTCTGCTGGGTCGTCGACGCCCCGATGTTCGAGCCCACCGACGACGGCGGCTGGACCGCGATCCACCACCCGTTCACCTCGCCGAACCCGGAGTGGGTCGACAAGTTCGAGACCGACCCCGGCAACGCGCTCACCTACGCGTACGACATCGTGCTCAACGGCAACGAGCTCGGCGGCGGGTCCATCCGTATCCACGACGCCAAGGTCCAGAGCCGCGTCTTCGACGTGCTCGGCCTGACCCACGAGGACGCCCAGGAGAAGTTCGGCTTCCTCCTCGACGGCCTCAAGTACGGCGCCCCGCCGCACGGCGGCATCGCCCTCGGCTGGGACCGCGTCTGCATGCTGCTGGCCAAGTCCGACTCGATCCGCGACGTGATCGCGTTCCCGAAGGCCGGCGGCGGCGTCGACCCGCTGACCTCGGCCCCGACGCCGATCACGCCCGAGCAGCGCGCCGAGGCCGGCATCGACTTCGTACCGGAACCGGAAGCGGGTACCGACCCCGTTGCCTCCTAGCCCTACGATGGCGTAGTGCGCGGCCCGAGCCATGCTCGGGCCGTCGCTCTTTCGAGTGCCCGGCTGCCCCTCAGCATCTTCCGAACGGCAGGAGTCCGCGGGTGGCGGCCGCGGCTCGGCCAGGGCTGGTATATGTAACATCCGGCCGACGCAGGAGTAAGAGGAGCGGGTTCGACGTGCAGAGCGGGACCTCGGTGGCGGATCGCTACCGACTGGACGAACGGCTGGCCGCGGGCGGCATGGGGGAGGTCTGGAAGGGCACCGACACCCGGCTCGGCCGCACGGTCGCGATCAAGGTCCTGCACGCCGGACTCTCCAACAGCGACAAGTTCCGCGCCCGCTTCCAGCTCGAGGCCCGCGCCGTCGCCGCGCTCCAGTCGCCCGGGATCGTCGCCCTCTACGACTACGGCGAGGAGGACGGCGACGAGGGCCTCATCTCCTACCTGGTCATGGAGCTCGTGCCGGGCCGCTCCCTCGCCGAGATCCTCAAGGACCGCGGCCCGCTCCCGCCCGCCGAGGTCATGCAGATCGTCGCCACCGCGGCCGACGCCCTCGAGACCGCCCACCGCCACGACATCATCCACCGCGACATCAAGCCCGCGAACCTCCTGGTGGACGAGGAGACCGGCGCGACGAAGATCGTCGACTTCGGCATCTCCGCGGCCCGCGGCGCCTCCGGCCTCACCGAGACCGGGACCGTCATGGGAACGCTCGCGTACGCCTCGCCCGAGCAGCTCAACGGCGCCGAACTGACCGGCGCGAGCGACCTCTACTCGCTCGGCATCGTCGCGTACGAGGCCCTCATGGGCCGCCCGCCGTTCGTCTCGGACACGCCGGTCGCGGTCATGAACGGCCACATGACGCAGGCTCCGCCGCCGCTGTCCCGCGAGATCCCCGCCGGCGTCGCCCAGGTCGTCCTCCAGTCCCTCCAGAAGGACCCGCGCGCCCGCTACGCCTCGGCCGCCGACATGGCCCGCTCCGCCCGCGAAGGCCGCGTCGTCACCGGCAGTATCCCGCTCGCGACCCCCGCCGACGGCCAGCAGACCCAGTACTTCGGCTCCGACCAGACCGCCCTCATCGGCGCGGGCATCCCCGCCGGGGCCGGCGGCGACACCGCCGCCCAGCCCACGGGCCAGATGGCGCAGGAGCAGGAGAAGAACCGCACGGCCCTCTGGCTCACCATCGCCGCGATCGTGCTGGCGCTGCTGCTCCTCGGCGGCCTGCTCTGGTGGATCGACGCGAACAACGACCGCGCCAACATCGAGGACAACCAGACGCCGAGCCCCACCGAGTCGGTCGTCCAGTCCGAGGAGCCCACGTCGGAAGCGCCGACCACCGAAGAGGAGACCGACGAGGACTGGGACCCCACCACAGAGGAGGAGACCTCCGAGGCGCCCACCTCAGAGGAGCCGACCGATACCGGCGAGCCGACTGACACCGGCGAGCCGTCCGACACCGGAGAGCCCTCCCCGACTGACTCATCTGAGAGCCCAGAGCCCTCGGACTCAGCGACTCCCTCTGAGGGCGGTGGCGGTGGCGGCGGCGAAGAGGGCGGAGCCTGACGCATGGGTGCGGCCCGCGGATCGAATCCGCGGGCCGCACTCGCGTTCCTAGCCTTGGACCGGCGGATACCTCATCACCCGGTCCTGGCCGTTCCCGTTCGACGTGGTCACCCACAGGTGACCGTCCGGTCCGAGTTCGACGGTGCGGATGCGGCCGATCTCGGAGACGAGCACCGCGACCGGTTCGCCCGCCTCGCCGTCGGCGAGCGGGACCGTCCACAGGCGCTGGCCGCGCAGGGCCGCGACGTACGCGGTGTCGCCCACGACCTCCGCGCCCGAAGGCGACGCCTCCGCGGTCGTCCAGGTGACCAGCGGGTCCACGAACTCCGGTGCCCCGCCGGAGCCCTCGACCTCCGGCCAGCCGTAGTTGCCGCCCGCGACGCCGAAGTTCAGCTCGTCCCAGGTGTTCTGGCCGAGCTCGGAGAAGTACAGGTCGCCGCTGTCGTCCCACGACAGGCCCTGCACGTTGCGGTTGCCCCAGGTGTACACGGGGGAGCCCGCGAACGGGTTGTCCTCGGGCACGCTGCCGTCCGGGTTCACCCGCAGGATCTTCCCGCCCAGGCTGTCGAGGTCCTGCGCGTTCGCGGTGTCGTTCGCGTCCCCGGTCGTGATGTACAGCTTGCCGTCCGGGCCGAACGCCAGGCGGCCGCCGTTGTGGTTCAGCGCGACCGGGATGCCGGTGACGACCGGCTCGGGCTCGAACGAGTCGAGCGTGAACCGCACCACCCGGTTGTCCTCCGCAGTGGACACATAGGCGTAGACCCAGCCGTCGGTCTGGAACGTGGGGGAGACGGCGAGGCCCAGGAGCCCGCGCTCGTCGAACGAGCTCGTGCCCCTGACGACGTCGAGGGTCCCCAGCACCACCGGGTCGGCGTCGGTGCCGATGCGCAGCACCTCGCCGGAGTTGCGCTCGGCGACGAGCGCCGAGATCCCGTCGGGCAGGAACGCCAGCCCCCACGGGATCGTGAGGCCGGAGGCGACCGTCTCGCCGGCCGCGAAGTCGAACCGCGGGGTCTGCGCGGGGTCCTCCTGCGCGGCCGCGGTAGCGGTGCCGAGCGCCAGCGCCAGCCCTGCGGCGGCCGCGCCGAACGCGGCCATCTTGCGTCTCATGGATGCTCCTTGTCTCTCGTGTGCCGGAACGGAAGCGGAGAAATCATGATATTGAGGCATTTCGATGTAATTGCATCGTAAGCACGATTCGGGCGCGATGTCCAGGACTGGGATCCCCCGATATCGAGCGGAATTCGTGATATTCGAATGTTCAATGATGTGGATTTTTGAGGTACGCTTTCCCGACCCTGGTTTGGTTACCGATCACTCAGTGCTCCACCTGTGCGATCGGTCGAGCGAGATTGGTTGGACAGTGACGTCTCAACGCCTCTTGGGAACCCTCGTCGCCGCGGTCGCGGTCGCGGTTCCCGCCGTTCCCGCGGTCGCCGCGACCGCCGACGCGCCCCTCCTCTGGTACGAGTTCGACGAGACCGCCGGGTCCGTCGTCGCCGACTCCTCCGGCAACGGCCACGACGGCGTCCTCACCGGCGGCTCCTGGACCGCCGACGGCCTCGCCCTCGACGGCGTCGACGACTACGTCGACCTCCCCGACGACCTCCTCGCCGGCCTCGACGCGATCACCGTGACCGCCGAGGTCTACATCGAGCCCGACCAGGCCGGCCCGTACTTCATCTACGGGCTCGGCAACTCCAGCGGCAGCTGGGGCGACGGCTACCTCTTCACCACCGGTAACGGCTACCGCACCGCGATCTCCACCTGCCACTGGACCTGCGAGCAGGACACCAACTCCGGCGCCGACCTCGCCCGCGGCACCTGGAACCACCTCGCGTACACCCTCGCCGACGGCACCGCGGTCCTCTACCTCAACGGCCAGGAGGTCGCCCGCAACGAGGCCGTCACCATCACCCCCGGCGACATCGGCGGCGGCGCCACGACCGCCAACCACCTCGGCCGCTCCCTCTACTCCGGCGACCGCCACCTCCACGGCCGCTTCGCCGACTTCCGCATCTACGACGGCGCGCTGGCCGCCGCCGACATCGGCGGCCTCGCCGCCCACCTCAGCGCCGAGAAGGCCGCCGAGGACGCCGCCGCGATCGACCTCGGCGACACGAGCGCCGTCACCGCCGACCTCGACCTCCCCGACCAGGGCGCGAACGGCTCCCGGATCACCTGGGCCTCAAGCGATCCCGCGGTCGTCGGCGCCGACGGCACCGTCACCCGCCCGGCGATGGACGCCGACGACGCGACCATCACGCTCACGGCAACCGTGATCCTCGGGACCGTGCGGCAGCAGCGCGACTTCACCGCCACCGTCCTCGCCGAGTACGACGACGACGAGGCGGTCGCCCTCGACGCCGCCGCTCTCCTCATCCCGAACCTCGACGACGTGCGCTCCTCCATCCACCTGCCCACCGAGGGCGCCAACGGCTCCACCATCACCTGGAAGTCCAACAAGCCGGGCGTCATCGCGACCGACGGCATCGTGAACCGCGCCGAACCCGGCGGCCGCACCCAGAAGGTCAAGCTCACCGCCACCGTCCAGCGCGGCCGCGAGAAGGAGAAGCTCACCTTCACCGCGACCGTCCCGCCGCTGCCCGCCCCGGCCGCGTACACCGGCTACCTCTTCACCTACTTCACCGGCGAGGGCACCCCCACCGGCGAGCAGGTCTACGCCGCCCTCAGCGACGGCGACGACCCGCTCGCCTTCACCGAACTGAACCGCGACGCCAACGGCGCCGCCCAGCCGATCCTCACCTCCGACCAGGGCGAGCAGGGCGTCCGCGACCCGTTCCTCATCCGCTCGCCCGAAGGCGACCGCTTCTTCCTCATCGCCACCGACCTCAAGATCAACGGCAACGGCGACTGGAACCGCGCGCAGCGCCACGGCAGCCTGTCCATCATGGTCTGGGAGTCCGACGACCTCGTGGACTGGAGCGAGGGCCGCCTCGTCCAGGTCTCGCCCGAGAACGCCGGCGCCACCTGGGCCCCCGAGGCGTACTGGGACCCCGAGCAGCAGGCGTACGTCGTCTTCTGGGCCTCGCCCCTGTTCGCCACCGACGACCACTCCGAGGGCTTCTACCACCGCATGATGTACGCGACCACCCGCGACTTCGTGCACTTCTCCGAGGCGCGGGTCTGGGTCGACCAGGGCTACTCCACGATCGACTCCACCATGATCGAGGACGACGGCACCTACTACCGCTTCACCAAGGACGAGCGCTCGAACACGTCCTCCACGCCGTGCGGCAAGTTCATCCTCGCCGAGACCGCGTCCTCCCTCGCCCCCGACGCCGAGTGGGCGTTCCTCGCCGACTGCATCGGCTCGGGCGCGATGAGCGCCGGCGAGGGGCCGCTCGTCTTCAAGTCCAACACCGAGGACAAGTGGTACCTCTTCATTGACGAGTTCGGCGGCCGCGGCTACCTCCCGTTCGCGACCACCGACCTCGCCTCCGGCGAGTGGACGCCGGTCGCCGAGTACGACCTGCCGGCCAGTCCGCGCCACGGCACCGTCATCCCGGTCACTGCCGCCGAATACGAACGGCTGCAAACGGCCTGGTAGCGACTGGACGAGGGGCGGCCGCCGGACCCACCATCTGGCGGCCGTCCCTTATGCTCGGAACCGGAACGCAGCAACCCCCGATCCCAGGAGCACACCCATGCACTCCCGCACCTCCCTCCGCGTCACCGGCGCCGTGGCCGCGGCCGCCTTCGGACTCGGCCTCGCCGCCTGCGGCGACGGCACGAACGACACCGCCGGCGGCGCCGGCGACAACGAAGTGGCCGCCCTGACCCCGCAGGAGGCCGTCGCCGCCGCCTTCCAGGGCCTCTCGGACGACTCCTACAAGATGGAGTCGACCATGACCCTCAACGGCACCGAGTTCGTCGCCATGACCACCACGGTCGACGGCGAGAACGCCCAGGCCTCCGGCGACGTCTTCATGAGCGCCATGGCCGAGGCCTCCGGCGAGGAGCTCGACCCGTCCATGGCCGGCCTCTTCGCCGACATGCACATGGAGACCGTCGTCATCGGCGACACCGCCTACCTCCAGATCACCGGCGGCATGTTCGACGGCATGGCCGACGAGTACGGCGCCGACGCCTGGTTCACCGTCGACATCACCGAAGGCGACATGGGCGAGGTGTACTCCCAGCTCGGCGGCATGGACCTCGCCTCCCAGACCGAGACGATGCTCGCCAGCCTCGAGAACGTCGAGGAGACCGGCCCGAACACCTACACCGGCACCCTCGCCGCCGACTCCGAGGCGCTCGCCGCCTTCACCGAGGGCATGGCCGCCGAGGACACCGCCGCCCTGGAGTCCATCGAGGTCACCGTGGTCCTCGACGACGAGGGCCTGCTCAAGTCGACGGCCATGACCCTGCCCGAGACCGACGGCATGACCATGGAGATGACCAGCGAGGTCGTCGAGATCGGCGGCTCCTACGACATCGCCGCCCCCGACTCCGACAACCTCGTCCCCTTCGAGGAGTTCATGGGCTCGGGCTTCTAAGGCGCCAGGCCCGTCCGCGACACGGGGCCGCCGCACCGGCCGGTGCGGCGGCCCCCGCCATGTGCGGAACCGGTCGCGCCGCGAAGCACTTCTGCGTCCCCGTCGGCCCCATGGCTTACGCTGAAGGCGAGATGGACGCACCAGGTTTGTTCGAAATCGCGCAGCCGCCCGAACCGCAGCCGTCGGGCATCCTCGGCACCGGCGCGGCGACGGGGGACGAGCCGCTGGCCGTGCGCATGCGCCCGCGGACCCTCGACGAGCTCGTGGGCCAGGACCACCTGCTCGGCGCCGGCTCGCCGCTGCGGCAGGTCGTGGAGGGCCGCCAGCCGCTCTCGGTCATCCTCTGGGGCCCGCCCGGCTCCGGCAAGACCACGATCGCGCACCTCGTCGCCCAGTCCGGCGACCGCCGCTTCCGCGCCATGTCCGCGCTGAACTCCGGCGTCAAGGACGTGCGCGCCGCGATCGACGAGGCCCGCCGCGTGCGCCGCACCGGCGGCCCGCAGACGATCCTGTTCATCGACGAGGTCCACCGCTTCACCAAGACCCAGCAGGACTCCCTGCTCGGCGCCGTCGAGGACCGCACCATCACGCTCCTGGCCGCCACCACCGAGAACCCCTACTTCTCCGTCGTCGCGCCCCTCGTCAGCCGCTGCGTGCTCCTGACCCTGCGCGAACTCGACGCCACCGACGTCGGCGAGCTCGTCGACCGCGCCGTCGCCGACGAGCGCGGCCTGAACGGCGGGGTCGTCCTCGAACCCGAGGCCCGCGAGCACCTCGTGCGCACCGCCGCCGGCGACGCCCGCAAGGCCCTCACCGCCCTGGAGGCCGCCGCGCTCTCCGCCGGCGAGGACCGCCGCATCACCGTCGCCGTCGTCGAGGCCGCCATCGACACCGCCGCGGTCCGCTACGACCGCGACGGCGACGGCCACTACGACGTCGCCTCCGCGTTCATCAAGAGCCTGCGCGGCTCCGACGTGGACGCGGCCATGCACTACCTCGCGCGCATGGTCGTCGCCGGAGAGGACCCCCGCTTCATCGCCCGCCGCCTCGTCATCTTCGCCTCCGAGGACGTCGGCATGGCCGACCCGACCGCGCTCCAGACCGCCACCGCCGCCGCGACCGCCGTCGAGCGCATCGGCATGCCCGAGGCCCGTATCAACCTCGCGCAGGCCGTCGCCCACCTCGCGACCGCGCCGAAGTCGAACGCGGTCATCACCGCGATCGACGAGGCGATCAAGGACGTGCGCCAAGGCAGGATCGGCCCCGTCCCGCCCGACCTGCGCGACGCCCACTACAAGGGCGCGGGCGCGCTCGGCCACGGCGCCGCCTACGTCTACCCGCACGGCGACCCGCGCGGCGTCGTCCCGCAGCGGTACGCGCCCGACGTCGTCGCCGGCCGCGACTACTACCGCCCGACCCGGCACGGCCTGGAGGCCGAGATCGGGCCGCGCCTGGAGAAGCTGCGCCGCATCGTGCGCAGCGGCGACGCGCGCGAGGGCGCCGATGGCGACTGACCGCCCGCCGCGCCCCACCTCCGACCGGCTCGCCCACGCCCTCGAAGGCACCGGCGCCCGCATCGAGCGGCTGCGCATGGGCGTCGTCGCCGTCGTCGTCTCGGCCGCGCTCCTCGTCGCCGCGGTCCTGTTCCTGGGCCGCGCGGTGACCGTCGACCCGACGCGCCGGGCCGCCGACGAGCTGACCGTCCCGGCCTGGGCCGCCGTCAGCGTCGCCGACGAGACCTACGGCAGCCGCTGGTGCCTGGGGGAGTGCCGGGTCCGGATGCGCACCTGGGAGTCCGAGGGCACCGTCGAGGACACCTCCGCGGTGTACTGGAAGGCCGTGCTCGACGCCGGCTGGACCCCGGCCGACCCGGCCGTCTGCGTCGGCGGCGTCGGCGAGGAGGGCTGCTACGTGCGCGACGAGCTCTACCTCGAACTGTGGATCGTCCCCGTCGAGTGCGGCGACCGCTATGAGCTGTGCGTCGGCTCGGAGGTCACCGCCGTCGTCGCCTCCCAGGCCGCGCTCCCGCGCCTCGCGGAGGACCGCCGCACCGCCGCGGAGGCGGGTTGAGGCCGGGCCGCGCCCCGTTGCGTCGGATGTCCGATCCCGCAAGGTAAGGTCGGGGCTGCGTCGCTTCTACGCGCGAACCGGGACCAATCAACAGCCGCACCGGTCGGTCAATGCTTCAGCAAGGGGGAAGAGCTGTGCCAGGCGAGACGTTGGCAGTGGAGTTTACGAACGTGAGCCTCTGGGAAGTCGCGCTGCTGATCATCGCGGTCGCGTTCTTCATCTTCAGCCTCATGCTCGCGGTGGGCCTCATCCGGAAGCTCGACGGCACGGTCGCCCGCGTCAACAGCGTGCTCGACAAGGTCGACCACGAGATCGGCCCGATCCTGCGGAACGCGAACACGACGCTCGACAACGTGAACGCCTCGCTCGTCCAGGTCGAGGGCGAGCTCGAGAAGGTCGGCGCGATCACCCACAACGCCGCGCACGTCTCCTCCAACGTCGCCAACATCACCAGCCTCGTCGTCTCGGCCGTCGGCTCGCCGCTGGTCAAGGCCGCCGCGTTCGGCTTCGGCCTGCGCACCGCCGTCAAGAAGCGCAGCCAGGACTACGACGAGGACCAGGTCCGGCGCATGGTCGAGGCGTCCCGCCAGACCAAGCGCGAGGCCAAGCGGGCCGCCAAGGCCCGCCGCCGCGCCGCGAAGTAGCGCACCCGCGCGGCGGAGCGCTCCGCCCGCGCACCAGAGACAATGCTCCGAAAACGGATTGAGGGGTCCCCGTGCTCAAGCGGATGATCTGGGTAGGCATCGGCGTCGTGGTCGGCGTCGTCGTGGTCCGCAAGCTCACCAAGGCGGCCGAGTCGGTCACTCCCGGCGGGGTCGCCGAGCGCATCGGCGACGCCGGTGCTGGAATGAGGGAATCGCTCAAGTCGTTCTGGGCGGACGTCTCCGAGGCCAAGGCCGCCAAGGAGGCCGAGCTGTACGAGGCGATCGAGCGCGGCGAGGACATCTCGCCGCTCCTCACCGAAGCCGAAGAAGACGACGACCGCGCCCCGGGCCGGTTGTTCTAGCAGTCGCGAGACCTTGAAGGAGGTGCCCCATGGAGACCGCTGAAATCCAACGCCGATTTCTGAAGTTCTTCGAGTCCAACGGCCATACGGTGGTCCCCAGCGCACCGCTGCCGGCGATCGAGGACCCGAACCTGCTGTTCGTGCCGGCCGGCATGGTCCCGTTCGTGCCCTACTTCCTGGGTCAGGCGACACCCGACTGGAGCACCGCCACGTCGGTGCAGAAGTGCATCCGCACGCCCGACATCGACGAGGTCGGCAAGACCTCGCGCCACGGCACGTTCTTCCAGATGAACGGCAACTTCTCCTTCGGCGACTACTTCAAGGAGCAGGCGATCCGCTACGCCTGGGACCTGACCACCGGCTCGGTCGAGTCCGGCGGCCTCGGACTGGACGGCGACCGCATCTGGGCCACGGTCTACCTCGACGACGACGAGGCGATCGACATCTGGCACAAGCAGATCGGGCTCCCGCTCGACCGCATCGTGCGCCGCGGCCAGGCCGACAACATGTGGTCCATGGGCATCCCCGGCCCGTGCGGCCCCTGCTCGGAGCTGTACTACGACCGCGGGCCCGACTACGGCCCCGAGGGCGGCCCCGAGGTCGACGAGGACCGCTACCTGGAGTTCTGGAACCTCGTGTTCATGCAGAACATCCGCGGCGAGGGCCCCGCCAAGGAGGGCTACGAGATCCTCGGCGACCTGCCGAAGAAGAACATCGACACCGGCATGGGCATGGAGCGCATGGCCGCCCTGCTCCAGGGCGTCGACAACATGTACGAGATCGACCAGGTCCGCCCGCTCATCGACAAGGCGTCCGAGCTGACCGGGAAGCGCTACGGCGTCTCCTCCTCGCGGACCGCCTCCGAGTCGCACCCCGACGACGTGCGCTTCCGCGTCATCGCCGACCACGTGCGCTCGGCGCTCATGCTCATCGGCGACGGCGTCGTGCCCTCCAACGAGGGCCGCGGCTACGTGCTGCGCCGCATCATGCGCCGCGCGATCCGCGCCGTGCGCCTGCTCGGCTACGACAAGCCCGCGCTCCCGGAGCTGCTGCCGGTCGCCCGCGACTGCATGAGCCCGTCCTACCCCGAGCTCGCGAAGGACTTCGAGCGCATCGCCTCCTACGCGTACGGCGAGGAGGAGGCGTTCCTCAAGACCCTCAAGCACGGCACCACGATCCTCGACACCGCGGTCGCCGAGACCAAGACCGAGGGCGGGAAGACCCTGTCCGGGTCCAAGGCGTTCGAGCTGCACGACACGTACGGCTTCCCGATCGACCTGACCCTGGAGATGGCCGAGGAGCAGGGCCTCTCGGTCGACCAGGAGGGCTTCCGCCAGCTCATGGCCGAGCAGCGGCGGCGCGCGAAGGCCGACGCGGCGGCGCGCAAGACCGGGCACGCGGACCTGTCCGCGTACTGGCAGCTCCTCCAGGAGCAGGGCCCCACCGACTGGAAGGCGTACGAGACCCTCGAGACCGAGTCCCGCGTCATCGGGCTCCTCTCGCAGGGGCAGCCGATCCCGGTCGCGAAGGCCGGCATGGTCTGCGAGGTCGTGCTCGACCGGACCCCGTTCTACGCCGAGTCCGGCGGCCAGCACGCCGACGCCGGCAAGATCGTCGGCCCGAGCCTCTTCGCCGAGGTCGTGGACGTGCAGCGCCCGGTCAAGAAGCTCGTCGTCCACCAGGTCCGCATCCTCGAGGGCGAGCTCGCGCTCGACGACAAGGTGCAGGCGACCGTCGACGCCGAGTGGCGCCTCGGCGCCCGCCAGGCGCACTCGGGCACCCACGTGGTGCACGCGGCCCTGCGCGAGGTGCTCGGCCCGACCGCGCTCCAGTCCGGTTCGTTCAACCGGCCCGGCTACCTGCGCCTGGACTTCTCGTGGCGCTCGAAGCTCTCCGACGAGACGAAGAGCGAGATCGAGGAGGTCTCGAACAAGGCCGTCCGCGACGACCTGCCCGTCTCGGTCAAGTACATGTCGCTCCCGGAGGCCAAGGACTTCGGCGCGGTGGCGCTGTTCGGCGAGACCTACGACGAGACCGTGCGCGTCGTCGAGATCGGCGGCCCCTGGTCGCGCGAGCTCTGCGGTGGCACGCACGTGTCGCACTCGGCCCAGATCGGCCCGCTCGTCCTCACCGGGGAGTCCTCGGTCGGCTCGGGCCAGCGCCGCGTCGAGGCCGCCACGGGCATGGAGGCGTACCGCTACCTGGCCCGCGAGCGCGACCTCGTCTCGCAGATCGCCGAGGAGATCGGGGCCCAGCGCGGCGACGTCCTCGAGCGGGTCCGCGCGATCCTCCAGCGCTCCAAGGACGCCGAGCGCGAGCTCGCCGGCCTCCAGGCGAAGCTCGTCTCCGGCCGCGCGGCCGAGTTCGCGCAGAACGCGAAGCAGGTCGGCGCCGTCAAGGTCGCCGCGGTCCAGGCGCCCGAGGGCACCAAGGGCGGCGACGTCCGCGACCTCGCGCTGAAGATCCGCGACGCCCTCGGCGACGCCGAGCCGGGCGTGGCCGCGGTCGTGGCGACCGCGGGCGGCAAGGCCAGCATCGTCGTCGCGGCGAACGCGGCCGCGAAGGCGCAGCACGTGTCGGCGGCGGCCCTCGTCAAGGCCGCGCTGTCCGGCAAGGGCGGCGGCAACGACGACATCGCGCAGGGCGGCGGCGTCGCGGCCGACCAGGCCCCGCAGCTGCTCGACGCGGTCGTCCGCGCCATCGGCGAGTAGATGGAAGACGCACCTGACGGCCCCGCACCCGACGAGTGGGTGCGGGGCCGCCGTCTCGGCATCGACCTCGGGAAGGCCCGCATCGGCGTCGCCGTGTGCGACCCCGACGGGCTCCTCGCCACTCCGGTCGCGACCGTTCGTCGCGACCTCAAAACCGCTGGTGAGCACATTCCGGCCGATATTCAAGAAATCGCCGAAACGGCCCGGGAATACGATGTGGTCGAAATCGTCGTCGGCCTACCCGTTACTCTTTCGGGTGAGGAGGGGCCGGCAGCCGCCCACACCCGAGCCTGGGTGCAGCGGTTCGCCGACCACGTCTCGCCAACGCCGGTGACCCTGACCGACGAGCGCATGACCACCGCCGTCGCCACCCGCCGCCTGAACGAGGGCGGGGTGCGCGGCAAGCGGAAGCGCTCCATCGTCGACCAGGCGGCCGCGGTGGAGATCCTCCAGCAATGGTTGGACCGGCGGCGGAGGTAGAGGACAGGATGCTCGGCGACTTCAGGACCGAGGACGATCGCGCGGCGGCTCCCCGGAGCCACCGGCGCAAGGACTCCGGCAAGTCACTGATCGCCATGACCCTGGTCGTCGCCCTGTTCGGCGTCATCGGTGTCGGCGGCTGGTGGGCATACAACAACATCGTCAAGGACTACTTCGTCGCCGAGGACTTCACCGGCGACGGCAACGGCAACCAGGTCGTCGTCACCGTCGAGCAGGGCTGGCTCGTGTCCGACATCGCCGACCACCTCTACGAGCAGGGCGTGATCGCCTCCGCGAAGGCGTTCCTGAACGCCTCCGAGGACGACGGCGACTCCGGCACCACGATCCAGCCGGGCTCCTACGCGATGGAGGAGGAGATGTCGGCCGCCGCGGCGCTCGAGTTCATGACCGACCCGGCGAACCTGACGCTCGACCACGTCGTCATTCCCGAAGGCAAGCGGTCCTTCGAGATCTACGAGATCCTCTCGGAGTACACGGGTGTGCCCGTCGCCGACTTCGAGGCCGCCGCCCAGGACCCCGAGGCGCTCGGCGTCGACCCGGTCTGGTTCGAGGGCTTCTCCGACCGGCAGGTCAAGTCCGTCGAGGGCTTCCTGTTCCCCTCCGCGTACGAGTTCGACGAGACCTGGACCGCCGCCGAGATGCTCGAGGCGATGGTCACGCGCTTCAACGAGACGATCGCCGAGATCGGGTTCATGGAGAAGCTCGCCTCGATCGAGGACCCCGACCCCGACTACGACCCGGGCGCCATGGAGAACCAGACGTTCTACCCGCCGACGAACGGCGAGTTCGAGATCTACCCGTGGATGGCGCTCCAGATCGCGTCCATCGTCCAGTCCGAGTCCGGCATCGCCTCCGACGACCCGAAGATCGCCCAGGTCATGTACAACAAGATGTACCTGAACCCGTACGACCACGAGCAGACCAACTGCAACTGCTTCGAGTCGGAGGCGATCTGGAACTACGGCCGCCTGCTCAACGGCGAGGACGCCATCACCTCCGGCGAGGACATCGACTGGGGCTCGGTCATGCGCGACCCCGACAACCCGTGGTCCCCGTCCGCGCCCGAGCACGCCGGCTACCTGCCGAGCGCGATCTCGAACCCCGGCGCGGCCGCCCTCGAGTCCGCCGTGAGCCCCGAGGCGGGCGACTGGCTGTTCTTCGTGACCGCCTACGACGACGGCTCGGCGCTGTTCGCCGAGACGTACGAGGAGCACCAGGACAACATCGAGGTCGCCGAGGAGAACGGCATCCAATGATGAAGGCCGCGGTCCTCGGCAAGCCCATCGCGCACTCGCTCTCGCCGGTCATCCACAACGCCGGCTTCGCCGCGGCGGGGCTCGGCGACTGGACGTACACGCGCCACGAGTGCGACGAGTCCGGGCTCGCCGCGTTCGTCGACGGGCTCGACGCGACCTGGGCCGGGCTCTCGCTCACCATGCCGCTCAAGGAGGTCGCGCTCGACGTCGCCGCGGAGGCCACCCCGGTCGCCGAGGCGATCGGCGCGGCCAACACGCTCGTGCTGCGCGGCGGGCGCCGCCTCGCGGACAACACCGACGCCCCCGGGATCGTCGACGCGCTCGCCGAGGCCGGCATGAAGGAGGCCGAGCACGTCGCCGTCCTCGGCGCCGGCGGGTCCGCGCGCGCCGCGCTCGCCGCCGCCCGGCAGCTCGGCGCCGCCGCCGTCACCGTGTACGCCCGCCGCCGCGAGGCGATCCGCGACCTCGAACCGGTCGCCTCCCGCCTCGGCCTGCGCCTGCACGCCGCCGACTGGGAGGACGCGGCGCGCGCCGGGCGCGCCGACCTGGTCGTCGCCACCGTCCCGAAGGGCGTCACCGACGGCCTGCGCCTGGACTGGTCGGCCGACGCGGTCCTGTTCGACATCCTCTACGACCCGTGGCCGACCCCGCTCGCCGCGGCCGCGGAGGCGAGCGGCGTGCGCGTCCTCGACGGGCTGGCGCTCCTGCTCGCCCAGGCCGTGCGGCAGTGGACGCAGTTCACCGGCGTCGCGGACGCCCCGGTCGCGGCGATGCGCCGCGCCCTCTACGACGCGGTCCCGTCCCGGACCGAGTGAAGGACCCGAGCATGCACGACGAGCACTTCTTCATCTACGACGGCGACTGCGCGTTCTGCACGACGTGCGCGAACTTCATCGAGAAGCGCATCCGCACCACCGCGAAGGTCACGCCCTGGCAGTGGGCCGACCTCGACGCGATGGGCGTGACCCAGGAGGAGGCCGAGGAGGCCGTCCTGTGGATCGAGGCCGACTTCCGCCGCGCCGGGCCCGACGCGATCGCGGTGCTCCTGCGCCGCGCCCAGTGGTACTGGCGCCCGATCGGCTGGGGCCTCTCGCTCAAGCCCGTCTCCTTCCTCGCCTGGCCCGTCTACCGCTGGGTCGCCCGCAACCGCCACCGCCTGCCCGGCGGCACCGCCGCCTGCTCGCTCCCGCAGGCCGAGCGCGACCGGCTCCGCGGGCAGCAGTGAGCGCCTTACGCACCGGTATGCCATACTCTGCCGATGCCCGCTGAGCGCACCGAACCCCCCTTGAGCCGCACCGGCAGGGCCGTCCGCGTCGCGGCGGCCCTCGCCATGGTCCTCGCGCTCATGGCCACCTCCGTGTGGGGCGAGGACGACTTCTTCCCGTTCGCGCCCTTCAAGATGTACTCGCGCGCCACGGACCCGGACGGCTGGGTCAAGAGCACCGGCGTCATCCTCATCGACGCCGAGGGCGAGCGGATCGCCATCAGCGACACCGACACCGGCTTCCGCCGCGCCGAACTCGAAGGCCAGCTGCCCCGCTTCCGCGAGGACCCCGGCCTGCTCGCGCACATCGCCGAGGCGTACGAGGCCGCGCACCCCGACGACCCCGAGATCGTCGGGGCCGAGATCGTCATCAGGCGCTACGAGCTCGTCGACGGCGCGCGCACCGGCGAGGAGACCGAGGAGATCGTCGCCGTGTGGACCGAGGAGGGGACCGCGTGAGCGTCCGCAGCGCCGTGAACGGCTTCTTCTTCGAACCCGTGCCGCTGGGCCGGGTCGCCGCGATGCGCTTCCTCGCCGGGCTCTACGTCTGGATCGAGTGGTGGGCGTACATGCCCTTCATCTTCCGGCACCGGTTCGTCCCCGAGGAGCTCTACCAGCCCCTCTTCATCGGCCGCGTCCTGCCGCTCCCCGCCCCCAACTACTGGATCGTCACCGGCACCCTCGTCGTCATGCTCGCCGCCGCCACCCCGATGATGTTCGGCTACCGGCCCCGGCTGTTCGGCTGGATCCTCTTCGCCGCCTACTTCGAGTGGATGATCATCGCCAACTCGTACGGCAAGGTCGACCACGCCAGCTTCGGGTTCATGACCCTGCTCCTGGTGCTGTGCATGATGCCCGCCGGCGCGCGGTGGGGCGACCGCGAGCACCTGTCCGAACGCGTCGGCTGGGGCTTCAAGCTCGTCCAGATCGGCGTCGTCTGCACCTACTTCCTGTCCGCGTGGGCCAAGTTCCGCTACGGCGGCTTCGACTGGGCGAACTCGGGCGTCTTCACGTGGGCGATCATCCGCCGCGGCACCGTGTTCTCGAACTGGATGCTCGACTTCCCCTGGCTGCTGCACCTCGCCCAGTGGGGCATGATCGCCTTCGAGCTCCTCACCCCGATCGTGCTGCTCGTCTACCGCTGGAAGCGGCTCCAGTACGCGCTCATCGCGTTCCTGTACTGCTTCCACGTCGCGGTCTTCGCCGCGCTCGGCATCAGCTTCCTGCCGCACCTGGTCGCCATGGCCTGCTTCCTGCCGCTCGAGCGCCTCGACCCGCGCGCGACCGTCCGCCGGCTCCGGGCCCGCGCCGCCGCGCGCCGCGCCGCGCCGACCGAGCGCGAACCCGAACCCCAGTTCGAGTCCGGCCCCTGACGCGCCGCGGCCCGCGCTGGCGGGCCCGTGCCATACTCTTGCCGTGTCAGTGGACGAACCCCACCTCTCCCGAGTCCGGCCGGCGGGCCGGGCGGTGCGCGTCTCGATCACCATGGTCGTGCTCGCGCTCGTCACCGCCACCACCTTCTGGGGCGGCGACGACTACTTCCCGTTCGCGCCGTTCAAGATGTACTCGTTCTCGAAGGAGCTCGACGGCTGGGCCGGCTCGACCCGCGTCGAGGCCGTGAACGAGGAGGGCGAGCGCTTCTCGCTCACCGAGCGCATCACCGGCTTCCGCCGGGCCGAGCTCGAAGGCCAGAAGAGCCGCTTCATCGAGGACCCGTCCCTGCTCCAATACATCGCCGAGGCGTACGAGAACACGAACCCGGACAAGCCCGAGATCGTCACCGTCGAGATCGTCGAGCGCCGCTACCGGCTCGAGGACGGCTACCAGACCGGCGAGGTCGTCGAGGTCGTCGAGGCCACCTGGACCCGGGAGGAGGACGCATGACGCCGCTCCCCTTGGCGCGGAAGGCCACCGGCTGGTTCTTCCAGCCCGTCGCCCTCGGGCGCGTGGCCGCGATGCGGTTCCTCGCCGGCGCGTTCATCTGGGTCGACTGGTGGTGGTACATGCCGTGGATCCTCGGCCACCGCCACGTCCCCGGCGAGCTCTACCAGCCGCTGTTCATCGCCCGCGTCCTGCCGGTCTTCCCGGTCCCGAACTACTGGATCGTCGTCGGCACCCTCGTCGTCCTCCTCGCCGCCGCCACCCCGATGATGTTCGGCTACCGCGCCCGCCTGTTCGGCTGGATCGTGGCGGCCGCGTACTTCGAGTGGATGATCATCGCGATGTCCTACGGGAAGGTCGACCACGGCAAGTTCGCGTTCCTCCTGCTCCTGTTCCTCCTGCCGACCATGCCGAAGGCGAAGTGGGGCGACCGGACGCACCTGTCCGAGCACGTCGGCTGGGGCTTCAACCTGGTCCAGATCGGCGTCGTCTGCACCTACTTCTTCGCGGCCTGGGCCAAGATCCGCTACGGCGGCTGGGAGTGGGTCAACTCCGCGACCATGACGTGGGCGATCATCCGCCGCGGCACCGAGTTCTCCACCTGGCTGCTCGACTACCCGTGGCTGCTGCGGCTCTCCCAGTGGGGCATGGTCGGCTTCGAGCTCCTGAGCCCCGTCGTCATGTTCGTCGCGGCCAAGCGCCTCAAATACGGCATCGTGGCGTTCTTCTACTGCTTCCACCTGACGGTGTTCCTCGCCGTGGAGATCAGCTTCCTGCCCCATCTGGTCGCGATGGCCTGCTTCCTCCCCTGGGAGCGCGTCCGTCCACGTGACCTGATTCGCAATCTGCCCCGGGCGCCCCGCCTGATCCGGGAGAAACTCAAGGCCCGCAAGCGCATTCCCGCCCCGCGGCGGCCCGCCGAGACCGCCCCGGAGGCCGAGCCCGCGTCCTAGGCCGCGGAAACGCGCTTGAGCGGAGGGGCCGAATTTTCCTACGGTGGAGAGATGCCGATTCTCGAAGCCCGCTCCCTCACCAAGACCTTCCGCAGGCCCGACAAGGCCTCCGGGTTCAAGGGCGCCGTCAAGCACCTGGTCCAGCGCAAGTACAAGAACTACACCGCGGTCGACGGCATCGACCTCTCGATCGAACCGGGCGAGTCGGTGGCCTACGTCGGGCCCAACGGCGCGGGCAAGTCCACCACCGTCAAGCTCCTCACCGGCATCCTGCGCCCCTCCGAGGGCACCGTCCGGGTGATGGGCCGCGACCCGCACACCGAGCGGATCGCCAACGCCCACGACATCGGCGTGCTCTTCGGCCAGCGCACCCAGCTGTGGTGGGACCTCCCCGTCGAGGAGTCCCTGAAGCTCCTCAAGCACATGTACGGCGTCTCCGACGCCGACTACCAGGCCCGCATCGCCAAGTTCGACGAGCTGCTCGACCTCGGCGAGTTCATGCCCGCGCTCGCCCGCACCCTGTCCCTGGGCCAGCGGATGCGCGCCGACCTCGCCTGCGCGCTCATCCACGCCCCCAAGATGGTCTACCTCGACGAGCCCACCATCGGCCTCGACATCTCCGTGAAGGACCGCCTCCGCGCGTTCCTGCGCGAACTCGTCGACGACGGCACCACGCTCCTGCTCACCAGCCACGACCTCGCCGACATCGAGGAGGTCTGCGAGCGCATCGTCGTCATCGACAAGGGCGCCATCGCCTACGACGGCCCGATCCAGCAGCTCAAGGCCCACTACATCACCACCAAGGCCGTGCACCTCATCCTCGAGGGCCCCGCCGACGTGCCCGCGCTGGCCGGGAAGTTCCCCGACTACGAGTGGGCCGCGGGCGAGTCGCCCAGTGAAGTGGTCGTCACGTACGAGTCGAACCGCTTCACCACCGCCGAAGTCCTCGGCGGCCTCACCTCCCAGCTCGCCCCCCGCGACCTGTCCCTCTCGGAACCGTCCATCGAGGACGTCATCCGCCGCCTCTACGCAGGAGAACTCACCAAGTGAGCAGTGCCCTTGCGGTCGACCGCGCGTTCGCGGTGATCGCGTTCAAGCGCCGCCTGGCCTACAAGACCCAGTGGCTGGTGGGCCTGGTCCTCGGCGGCGGCGCCATGCTCGTCTCGATGGCGATGTGGCGCGAACTCCTCTCCGGCGGCGCGCTCTCGGGCTACGACTGGGACGCCATGCGCGCCTACGTCATCATCGGGTTCATCACCGCGACCATGGTCTTCGGCGCGGCCGACTGGCAGATCGCCGACCGCATCCTCGACGGCCACGTCGCCGTCGACCTGACCAAGCCGGTGGACTTCCAGCGGGCCCGCGCCGCCGAGTTCGTCGGCTCGATGTGCTCGACGATCCCCACGGTCGCCGTCGGCGTCGCCGGGGCCTGGCTCCTGTTCGACCCGCCCGGCCCCGCCTCCGCGACGGCCGGGGTCCTCACCGCCGCGAGCCTCGTCCTGGTGTTCCCGCTCGCCTTCGGCATCACGTACCTGACGGTCCTGGTGTGCTTCTGGACCAAGCGGTACCTCGGCGTCATGTGGCTGCGCGAGGCCCTCCTCGCGTTCTTCTCAGGAATGATGATCCCCTTGGCGTTCATGCCCTCCTGGCTCCAGGCCGTCGCCTGGGCCCTGCCGTTCCCGCACTTCACGACCACGCCGTCGGCGATCTACCTCGGGCACGTCGACACCGCCGGCGCCCTCGGGCTCCTCGCGGCCGAGGCCGCCTGGGCCGCGGGCCTCTGGTTCGGCGCGCGCCTCGTCTTCAACCACGCGGTCAAGAAGGTGACGGTGCACGGTGGCTGACCCGACCCGCGCCCTGACGGCGCGCCACGTGGGCGGCGTCTACGGCCGCTCGCTGCTGGCCCAGATCCGCGCGATCACCGAGTACCCGGCCGACTTCTGGGTCATGGCCTCGGCGGGCGTCATGTGGAACGTCCTCCAGTTCGCGTTCCTCACCGTCCTGTTCGCCGCCGTCCCCGACGTCGCCGGCTGGCGCTACCACGAGATGCTCATGCTCTCCGGGCTCCTCACCGTCGCCGCTGGCTCGACCGCGCTGCTGTGCGACGGCATCTGGAGCACCGGCACGTACGTCCTCAAGGGCGAGATCGACTACCGCATCACCCGCCCCGCGCCTGTCGTCGTGCAGGTCGCGACCTCGCACATCGGCATGCAGGGCTTCGGCGAGACCGCGTTCGGGCTCGTCATGGTCGTCTACGGGTGGATCGGGGCGGGCCTGGGCCTCGCCGCGGTCCCCGCGGGCCTCCTCGGCGTGGCGTGCGCGGTCGTCATCGAGTGCGCGCTCATCACGATGCTGTGCGCGGTGACCTTCTGGATCAAGGGCAACAACTCGATCTTCGCGTTCGTGATGCTCGACCTCCAGCACAACGCGATGACACTGCCGCTCGCGCTGTTCCCGGCCGCCGTGAAGATCGTGACCATGTTCGTGCTCCCGGTCGCGTTCGTCAACTTCGTGCCCGTCGCGGTCCTCACCGGCCACCTCGGCCCCTGGTGGCTGATCGGGACGCCCCTGGCCGCCGTCGCGTCGGTCCTCGCCGCGCTCGGCGTCTACCGCCTCGGCCTGCGCTCCTACGACTCGTCTGGACACTGACACATGGCAAGCGTCGACCTCGCGCTCGCGACCATCTCGTTCAAGCGCAAGATCGCCTACAAGACCACCTGGCTGTTCTCCGTCCTCTTCGGAGGATGGTCGCTCCTGGCCGGCCTCGCCGTCTGGAGCACCCTCATCGGCGACGGCGAGCTGGGCGGCTACGACTGGCAGGCGATGAAGGCGTACCTCATCATCGGCTTCCTCACCTCGACCCTCGCGTGGGCCGGCTCCGACTGGGAGATGGCCAACCGCATCCTCGACGGCCTGGTCGCGATCGACCTGACCAAGCCGGTCGACTTCCAGCGCGCCCGCGCGGGGGAGTACATCGGCGGCATGGTCGCCTCCCTGCCCGCCGCGGCCCTCGGCACCGCCGCCGCGGTCCTCGCCTTCCGACCCGCGGGCCCCGACTCGGCGCTGGCGGCGGTCCTCACCGCCGTCAGCGTCCTGTTCATCTTCCCGCTCGCGTTCGGCATCAACTACCTGTCGGTCCTGAACTGCTTCGTCACCCAGCGGTACCTGGGCATCCAGTGGGCCCGCGACACGATGCTCGCGTTCTTCTCGGGCATGATGGTGCCGCTCGCGCTCATGCCGGTGTGGCTCCAAGGGGTCGCCTGGGCGCTCCCGTTCGTGCACTTCACCACCACGCCCGCCTCGATCTACCTCGGCCGCGTCGACACCGCCGGCGCCCTCGGCCTCCTCGCGGCCCAGGCCGCCTGGTCCGTCGGCCTGTGGGTCGTCGGGCGCCTCATCTGGTCCCAGCTCGTGAAGAAGGTGACCGTCCATGGCGGCTGACGCCTCCGGCCCCCGGCACGCGTTCGGGGTCTACCGCCGCTCGATCGGCGCCTACATCCGCTCCATCACCGAGTACCCGGCCGACTTCTGGGTCATGGCCGTGTCCGGCACGTTCTGGCAGATCATGCTGTTCGCGTTCCTCGGCATCCTGTTCGGCAACGTCAGCTCCGTCGACGGCTGGTCCTACCACGAGATGCTCGTACTCGCCGGCTTCCTCGCCACCGGCTGGTCGCTGACCGCCCTGGTCTGGGACGGCATCTGGGAGATCGGCAAGATGATCGTCCAGGGCGACCTCGACTACCGCATCACCCGGCCCGCGCCCGTCATCGTTCAGATCGGCGCCAACCACGTCGGCATGCAGGTCTTCGGCGAGGCCACCCTCGGCCTCGTCATGATCGGCATCGGCTGGCACGGCGCCGGCCTCTCCCTCTCGGCCGTCCCGCTCGGGGTGTTCCTCCTGCTGTGCGCCATCGTCATCCAGTGCGCCCTGCTCACCCTCGGCAACGCCGCGAACTTCTGGATGAAGGGCCGCACCCCCGTCGTCGCGTTCATGCTCACCGAACTCCAGAACGAGGGCATGCGGTTCCCGCTGACGATCTTCCCGGCCGCGGTCCGCCTGATCCTCACCTTCGGCCTCCCGTTCGCCTTCGCGAGTTTCGTCCCGGCCCAGATCCTCACCGGCCGCCTCGACCCCTGGTGGATCGCGGCCCCGCCCGTCGCGGCGATCGCCTCGGCCGCCGTCGCCGTCTGGGTCTTCCGCCTCGGCCTGCGCGCCTACGACTCGGCGGGCCACTAGCCCGTGGCGAACCGGATCGGGCCCCGCCGCGCCCTCGCACTCCACGCGAGGGCGCTGGCGGCCCAGTTCAGGGCCATCCCCGAATACCCGGGGGACTCGGTTCGAGCTCGACCTCAGTCCGCCTTTAGCATGCGGATCGCATGCTATTCTGGAGGCATGGTGTTCATTCAGGTGCGGAACGTGGAGGAGGACCTCCGCGAGGCGGCCAAGCTCCGCGCGACGGAGCTGGGCCTGGACCTGTCCACGTACGTCAAGAGCCTCATCAAGCGGGACCTCGCCCGGCCGAGCATGTCGGCCTGGCTGAACGAGGTCGCCGCCGACCCGGTCGGCCACCCGTTCGACGCCGCCGAAGCTGTGCGTGAGGCGCGCGAAGACCGCGACGGCCAGAACCGGCGGAACCTCGGGTTCGCCGAGTGATCGTCCTCGACGCCAGCGTCGTCCTCGCGCTGCTGACGGGCCATACGTCCGTGCAGACGATCTCCGCGCTGCTGCACGAGGACTCCGATGCGGTCGCGCCCGCGCACCTGGACGTCGAAGTCATGTCCGCGCTTCGCGGCCGCATGCTCGGCCGGCACCTGACCGCGGCCGATGTGTGCACCGCCGCCGCTCGCCTCGGAGCGATGCCGGTGCGCCGCATCCCGTTCGCCGACCCGAAACTGCTCCTCGAGACGGTGCGCTGGTTCGACAACCTCACCGCGTACGACGCCTGCTACGCCGCATTGGCGCTCGAGTTCGGCGCCACCCTCCTCACCGGTGACAAGGGCCTGGCGGACACCGCTGCCCGCGCCAAGATCGCCTGCCGGCACATCGACTGCTCCGCCTGACCGCCGCGACCCGTCCGGGCGGATCCGACCGGACGGCCGCGAAAAAAGACTTGCGTCCCCCCGCGCAGGTTCGCTACAGTTGCGTCCGTTGCCCGGAGGCCGTGCCCCGGGACTCGTGACGAATGGAGGTGTTTCTGATGGCTGTCGTCTTCCACGCCCATGCCTTGAATCTCAGTTCACCTCCCGCGCGCACGCTCTGACGCATTCGCGGTGCCGCGGGGACTACTCCACAGGAGACCCGCCACCTTGGCACGCAAAACCGAGTCCACTGATTCGTTCCAGTCCATCCGCCGCGGTCGCAAGCAGTCCAAGCAGAGCCAGGTGTTCTCGCAAGAGGACCACGAGCGCTTCGAGGCCATGCGCACCGTCTTCGACGAGATCCCCAACGACGACCGCCCGCCGGCGGGCGACCGCTGGTCGATCTGGTGGGACTCCGAGCCGCTCCAGCGCGGACCCGAGCCCCACCCCGACTGGGTCATCACCGACCACGGCGCCGTCGACTACGAGCTCGGCGTCCTCAAGACCGGCAAGGAAGCCGACGTGTTCCTCGTCGAACGCGTCGTCCCCGGCACCGACCGGGCCGTGATCCTCGCCTCCAAGCGCTACCGCAGCGCCGAGCACACCCAGTTCAACCGGGCCGGCGACTACACCGTCGGGCGCGCCGCCAAGCGCTCCCGCGACAACCGCGCCATGGCCAAGCGCACCACCTTCGGCCTCGAGCAGGCCGCCGGGCGCTGGGCCGCCGCCGAGTTCGACGCGCTCAAGCGCCTGTACGCGGTCGGCGTCCCCGTGCCCTACCCCGTCCAGGTCCACGGCACCGAGGTCCTCATGGAGTTCATCGGCCACGGGCGCACCGCCGCGCCCCGCCTAGCCGAGACCCGTCCGGACGAGTCCGAGCTCGACAGCCTCTGGGAGCAGGCCGCCGAGGCCCTGCGCCGCATGACCGAGCTGGGCTTCGCCCACGGCGACCTCTCGCCGTACAACACGGTGGTGCACGAGGGCCGCCTCGTCGTCCTCGACCTCCCGCAGGTCGTAGACATCTACGCGAACCCCCTGGGATTGACGTTCCTTACCAGGGACGTCGAGAACCTCGGCTCCTGGTTCTCGGCCCGCGGCGTCGACCGCGAGCTCGTCGACGACCTCCACGCGGAGGTCCTGGCGCTGGCGGCCAGGCCGTAGCGGCGAGGGTGTCGGGGGCGGGATATAGCCTTGTGTTGTGGCAGTTGACTACCGTCCCGCTCCCGGCACCATCCCCACCGAGCCGGGCGTCTACCGGTTCCGGGACCGCGACCGGCGCGTCATCTACGTCGGCAAGGCGAAGAACCTGCGGAACCGGCTGAACTCGTACTTCGCGGACGAGACCCGGCTCCACGAGCGCACCCGCCGCATGGTCAACACCGCGCGCAGCGTGGAGTGGACCGTGGTCGCCACCGAGGTCGAGGCCCTCCAGCTCGAGTGGACCTGGATCAAGGAGTACGACCCGCGCTTCAACGTCATGTTCAAGGACGACAAGTCCTACCCGTGGCTCGCGGTCACCGTGGGGGAGGAGTTCCCCCGCGCCCAGGTCATGCGCGGCGCCCGCCGCAAGGGCGTCCGCTACTTCGGGCCCTTCGGCTCGGCCTGGGCCATCCGCCAGACCCTCGACCTGCTCACCCGCGTCTTCCCGATCCGCACCTGCTCCGACACGGAGTTCAAGCGCTGCAACCGGATCAACCGCCCCAACCTCCTGGCCGACATCGGCAAGTGCTCGGCGCCGTGCGTCGGGCGCATCTCCGCCGAGGACTACCGCGAGCTCGTGAACGGCTTCTGCGCCTTCATGGCCGGCGAGACCGCCCCGGTGCGCCGCCGCCTCCTCGCCGAGATGCAGGAGGCGTCCGAAGCCCTCGAGTTCGAGCGGGCCGCGCGCCTGCGCGACGACCTCGCCGCCCTCGACAAGGTCCTCGAACAGCAGGTCGTGGTCCTCGCCGAGGACGTCGACTGCGACGTCATGGCCGTCGCGGACGACGAGCTCGAAGCGGCCGTCCAGGTCTTCCACGTCCGCAAGGGCCGCATCCGCGGCCAGCGCGGCTGGGTCGTCGACAAGGCCGAGCCGGTCGACCTCGCCGGCCTCGTCGAGCAGTTCTGCCTCCAGTTCTACGGCGAGCAGAACGAGGTCGTGCCCAAGGAGGTCCTGGTCCCGGCCCTGCCCGCCGACCACGCCGCCCTCGCCGAGCTCCTGTCGGAGCGCCGCGGCGCCAAGGTCGACCTGCGCGTGCCCCGCCGCGGCGACAAGCGCGCGCTGGCCGAGACCGTCGAGA
Organism: Glycomyces terrestris; assembly: GCF_003933745.1. Classification (GTDB taxonomy): domain Bacteria; phylum Actinomycetota; class Actinomycetes; order Mycobacteriales; family Micromonosporaceae; genus Glycomyces; species Glycomyces terrestris. Next base: position 806,084 of record NZ_RSEB01000002.1, read on the forward strand.
AGAACGCCCTGGAGAACCTCCAGCGCCACAAGCTCAAGCGCGCCGGCGACCTCACCTCCCGCTCCAAGGCCCTCGAAGAGCTCGCCGACGCCCTCGACCTGCCCGAGGCCCCGCTGCGGATCGAGTGCTACGACGTCTCGCAGTCCCAGGGCGAGGACGTGGTCGCCTCGATGGTCGTGTTCGAGGACGGCCTGCCGCGCAAGAGCGAGTACCGGCGCTTCGTCATCAAGGGCGAGCGCAAGGACGACCTCGCCTCGCTCCAGGAGACGCTGCGCCGCCGCCTCGCCAGGCTCGCCGACCAGCCCGCCGGCTCGCCGGTCGAAGAGGGGGAGGAGCCGAAGCGCGGCTTCCACTACCCGCCGCAGCTCCTGGTCGTCGACGGCGGCCAGCCGCAGGTCGCGGCCGCCGAGCAGGTCTTCGCCGAGCTCGGGATCGACACGATCAACCTCGCCGGGCTCGCCAAGCGCCTCGAGGAGATCTGGCTCCCGGGCGAGGAGTTCCCGGTGATCCTCTCGCGCACCTCCGAGGCCCTGTACCTCATGCAGCGCGTCCGCGACGAGGCCCACCGCTTCGCGATCTCCTTGCACCGCAGCCGCAGGCGCAAGAAGATGACCGCCTCCGCCCTCGATGGCGTCCCGGGCCTGGGGGAGTCGAAGAAGAAGGCGCTGCTGAAGGAGTTCGGGTCGGTGAAGCGCCTCCGCGAGGCCGAACTGTCCGATTTGGAGGCCGTGCCCGGGATCGGCCCGAAACTGGCGGAGGCCTTGCAGACACATCTGCGTAATCCGGATGACAACGGCGCTTGAGACTGCTCTGGTAGCTATACGATGGTCGATTCGGCGAACGGGCCGGGGCCGTGTCACCACGGCGGTTGGAAACGAACTCGGGGATACTTGACTTATGGGTGTGGCAGCTGTGCATGCGGGTTCGAGCGACCGCAGCGAATTGGACCTCGTCATCGTCACCGGCATCTCGGGCGGCGGACGCTCGACAGTGGCGCGCGCATTGGAGAACGTCGGCTATTACGTGATCGACAACCTCCCGGAGTCGCTGGTCGGCCAGGCCGCCGAGCTGGCCGCCGCGGGCGGCGAGGAGGTGCGGCGCACCGCGATGGTGCTCGACGTGCGCTCCCGCGCGTTCATGACCGACCTCGTGGGCGTCATCGAGGACCTGCGCAAAGGCGGCTTCAAGCCGCACCTGGTGTTCGTCGACGCCGACGACGACGTGATCATCCGCCGCTTCGAGAAGGTCCGCCGCGCCCACCCGCTCCAAGGGGACGGGCTCCTGGCCGACGGCATCGCCGCCGAGCGCCGCCTCCTGGAGCCGGCGCGCGGCTCGGCCGACACCCTGTTCGACACCACGCACCTGAACGAGAACCAGCTGCGCGCCCGCGTCGAGGAGGCGTTCCTCGCCCCGTCCTCGCCGCGCCTCCAGTTCACCTGCATGTCGTTCGGGTTCAAGTACGGCATCCCCCGCGACGCCGACTACGTCGCTGACGTACGATTCCTTCCCAACCCGTACTGGGTCCCGGCCCTGCGCGAGCACACCGGCACCGACTCCGACGTCTCGGAGTACGTCCTCGGTCAGGACGGCGCGGAGGAGTTCGTCGAGTCGTACACGGCGCTGCTCCTCGGCACCACCCAGGGCTTCGAGCGGGAAGGCAAGCGCTACATGACGATCGCCATCGGCTGCACCGGCGGCAAGCACCGCAGCGTCGCCATCTCCGAGGAGATCGCCAAGCGCCTGACCGCGGCCGGGTTCCCCGCGAACACCCACCACCGGGACCGCGGGAACGAGTAGTCCCCCCGGCACCACCACCGACACCCCCGATCCGAGGTAACCGCTGATGCAGAAAGTGGTCGCGTTCGGCGGCGGGCGGGGCCTGTCGGCCTCGCTGCGCGCGCTCTCGAGGCTCGACGTCGATCTGACGGCCGTGGTCACGGTCGCCGACGACGGCGGCTCGTCGGGGGACATCCGCGCCACCCGCCGGGTGCTGCCTCCCGGGGACCTGCGCAAGGCCCTCGTCGCGACCGCCGACCCCTCCCGCGCCGAGGCCGCCGAGCTGTTCTCGCACCGCTTCGGCGGCGAGGACTTCCTCTCGGGCCACCCGGTCGGCAACATCGTCCTGCTCTCGCTGCTCGAACGCCACGAGAACCCGGTCGAGGCCGTCGCCGCGGCCGGGCGCATCGTCGGCTCCCGCGCCCGCGTCCTGCCCATGTCCTGCACCCCGCTCGACATCGAGGCCGACCTCGCCGAGGGCGCCGGCACCCGCACGATCGTCGGCCAGCACGACGTCGCGGTCGCCGACGGCCAGGTCGAGGACGTGCGCCTCCTGCCCGCCGACGCCCCGGCCTGCCCCGAGACCCTGGAGGCGATCGCCGCCGCCGACTGGCTCGTCTTCGGCCCCGGCTCCTGGTACACCTCCGTGATCCCGCACCTGCTCCTGCCGTCGCTGCGCGAGGCCATCGCCGCCTCCGCGGCCCGCAAGATCGTGGTGCTCAACCTCTCGGAGGAGAAGGAGACGGACGGCCTGACCCTCGCCGGTCACGTCGACACGCTGCGGCGATACGCAGAAGGTGTCCGGTTTCACTACGTCGTGTCAGGCGACGCCCGAACCCTCGCCGAGCCCGGCTCGTTGAACAGTGCGGCACAATCGTTGGAGGCCCGGTTGGTCGCGGCGGACCTCGCCGCCGACGGCGTCACGCACGACGTCGCGTCCCTGGCCGCCGTATTGGGAAAGCTGCTGGTCGAAGATGGTGGTTAACGAATGGCGATGACCTCGGAGGTCAAGGACGAGCTCAGTCGCATCGAGGTGACGAAGTCCTGCTGCCAGCGCGCCGAACTCGGCGCGCTCTTCCGGTTCGCCGGGGGCCTCCATCTCGTCGGCCAGGGCAACGTGGTCGTCGAAGCCGAGGTCGACGCCGGCAACGTCGCCCGCCGAGCCAAGCGCATGATCAACGACCTCTACCACTACGAGTCCGAGATCCACGTCCTCGTGGCCGCCGGACTGCGCCGCAACAACCACTACCTGCTGCGCGTCATGGCCGACGGCCAGGCGTTCTCCAAGCAGATCGGCCTCACCGACCAGCGCGGCTACCCCGTCCGGGGCCTGCCCAACCACGTCGTCGGCGCCTACCCGTGCTGCGCCGAGGCCGCCTGGCGCGGCGCGTTCCTCGCCCGCGGCTCCCTCACCGAGCCCGGCCGCTCCTCGGCCCTCGAGGTCACCTGCCCCGGCCCCGAGTCCGCGCTCGCCCTCGTCGGCGCCGCCCGCCGCCTCGGCATCGCCGCGAAGTCCCGCGACGTCCGCGGCGTCGACCGCGTCGTCATCCGCGACGGCGACGCCATCGGCGAGCTGCTCACCCGCCTCGGCGCCCACGCCTCCGTCCTCACCTGGGAGGAGCGCCGCGTCCGCCGCGAGGTCCGGGCCACCGCCAACCGGCTCGCGAACTTCGACGACGCGAACCTCCGCCGCTCCGCGCGCGCGGCCGTCGCCGCCGCCGCGAAGGTCACCCGCGCCCTCGAAGTCCTCGCCGACGACGTCCCCGAGCACCTCGCCTCCGCCGGGCGCCTCCGGCTCGAGCACCGCCAGGCCTCCCTCGAGGAGCTCGGCGCGCTCGCCGACCCGCCCCTTACCAAGGACGCCATCGCGGGACGGATCCGGCGCCTGATCAACATGGCGACCAAACGCGCCCAGGAGACCGGCGTCCCCGGACCCGACGACGTCGTCGCAGAAGAGGAAGCCCTGGTCGCATAGGGCGGCTTCGACCCGATTCGCCGCACCCGACGCACCCGTCGCGGTCCGCCGATCAAGGGTTAGGCTTAACCGCGATGTCACACCCGCGTCCCGGGTGTGACATGATCGGGGGGAACCGGCCGCGGAAGGTCTGAGAACCGGAGCGGTTAGGGTCAAGGAGTGCTCGGCGACGTGGCCGAACAGCGATCTGTTCCACCGTCGCTCTTCGGCTGAACGGATCGCGTGCGAGACCGCCTCCGGTCTCATTCAGATATCCGATCCTGTTCTAGCGAGGAGATGGGCACGTGACCATCCGCGTTGGCGTCAACGGCTTCGGCCGCATTGGGCGCAACTTCTTCCGGGCGGTTCTCGCCTCCGGTGCCGATGTCGAAATCGTCGCCTACAACGACCTGGGCGACGCCGAGACCATCGCAAACCTGCTGAAGTACGACTCGATCCTCGGCCGCCTCCCCTACGAGGTCAAGGTCGGCGACGGCGAGATCACCGTCAACGGCAAGACCATCAAGGCGTTCGCCGAGCGCGACCCCGCCAACATCCCGTGGGCCGAGGTCGGCGCCGAGGTCGTCATCGAGTCGACCGGCTTCTTCACCGACGGCACCAAGGCCGCCGCGCACCTCGGCGAGACCGTCAAGAAGGTCATCATCTCCGCCCCGGCGAAGAACGAGGACCTGACCGTGGTCATGGGCGTCAACCACGACAAGTACGACGCCGCGAACCACCACATCATCTCGAACGCGTCCTGCACCACCAACTGCCTGGCCCCGATGGCCAAGGTCCTCAACGACGCCATCGGCATCGAAAAGGGCCTGATGACGACCATCCACGCCTACACGCAGGACCAGAACCTCCAGGACGGCCCGCACAAGGACCCGCGTCGCGCCCGCGCCGCCGCCCTGAACGTCGTGCCCACCACGACCGGCGCCGCCAAGGCCGTCGGCCTGGTGCTGCCCGAGCTCAACGGCAAGCTCGACGGCTACTCGCTGCGCGTCCCGATCGCGACCGGCTCGATCACCGACCTCACCTTCGAGGCCTCCCGCGAGGTCACGGCCGAAGAGGTCAACGGCGCGCTCAAGGCCGCCGCCGAGGGCCCGCTCAAGGGCATCCTGGCCTACACCGAGGACCCGATCGTCTCCAAGGACATCGAGACCGACCCGCACTCCTGCATCATCGACGGCCTCCTGACCAAGGTCATCGGCAACCAGGTCAAGGTCTTCGGCTGGTACGACAACGAGTGGGGCTTCTCGAACCGCCTCGTCAGCCTCGTCGAACTCGTCGGCTAACGCAGCGATGAAGACGCTCGACGAACTCCTGGAGGAGGGCGTCAACGGTCGGCGCGTACTCGTACGCGCCGACCTCAACGTGCCTCTGGACGGGAAGACCATCACCGACGACGGCCGCATCCGCGCCGTCGCCCCCACGATCAAGGCGCTCGCCGAGGCCGGCGCCCGTGTCGTGGTCTGCTCGCACCTGGGCCGCCCGAAGGGCGCGCCGGACCCCGCCTTCTCGCTGGCCCCCGTGGCCAAGCGCCTCGGCGAGGTCCTGGGGCGCGAGGTCGCGTTCGCCAACGACACCGTCGGCTCCGACGCCGAGTCCAAGGCCGTGGCCCAGGTCGACGGCGACGTCCTCCTGCTGGAGAACCTGCGCTTCAACAAGGGCGAGACCAGCAAGGACGACACCGAGCGGGCCGAGTTCGCCGGCCAGCTCTCCGCGTTCGGCGACCTGTACGTGGACGACGCGTTCGGCGCGGTCCACCGCAAGCACGCCTCCGTGTACGACGTCGCTACGCTTCTCCCGCACTACGCCGGCTGGCTCATCGCCAAGGAGGTCGAGGTCCTCTCGAAGCTCACCGGCAAGCCCGAGCAGCCGTACGTCGTCATCCTCGGCGGCGCGAAGGTCTCCGACAAGCTCGCGGTCATCGACAACCTGCTCGACAAGGTCGACACGCTCATCGTCGGCGGCGGCATGATGTTCACCTTCCTCGCGGCCCAGGGCTACGAGGTCGGGTCGTCGCTGCTGGAGAAGGACCAGATCGAGACCTGCAAGAACTACCTCGAGCGCGCCGCCGAACTCGGCGTCGAACTCCTGCTGCCGGTCGACACGACCACGGCCGCCGAGTTTGCCGCCGACGCCGAGCCGCTCACCGTGTCCGTGGACGCGATCCCGGCCGAGCGCATGGGCCTCGACATCGGCCCCGAGTCCGCGAAGCTGTTCGCCGAGCGGATCGCCGGAGCCAAGACCGTGTTCTGGAACGGCCCCATGGGCGTCTTCGAGTTCCCCGACTACGCCGCGGGCACGCGCACCGTCGCCCAGGCGCTGGTGGACTCCGAGGCGTTCAGCGTGGTCGGCGGCGGCGACTCCGCTGCCGCGGTCCGCACCCTCGGCCTGCCCGAGGACGGCTTCGGCCACATCTCGACCGGCGGCGGCGCGAGCCTCGAATACCTCGAGGGCAAGACGCTCCCCGGCCTGGACGCACTGGAGAAGTGAACATGACTGAGACCCGCAAGCCGCTCATCGCCGGCAACTGGAAGATGAACCTCAACCACCTCGAAGCGATCGCGCTGGTGCAGAAGCTCGCCTTCAGCCTTACCCGCGAGCAGCTCGAAGCGGTCGAGACCGTCGTCCTCCCGCCGTTCGTCGACATCCGCAGCGTGCAGACGCTGGTCGACGGCGACAAGCTGACCATCGGCTTCGGCGCGCAGGACCTGTCGGCGCACCCGTCGGGCGCGTACACCGGCGAGATCGCCGGCTCGATGCTCGCGAAGCTGGGCTGCTCGTACGTGGCCGTCGGCCACTCCGAGCGCCGCCAGTACCACGAGGAGTCCGACGAGCTGGTGGCCGCCAAGGTCCGCCAGGCGCTCAACAACGGCATCAGCCCGATCCTCTGCGTCGGCGAGGCGCTGGACGTCCGGGAGGCGGGGAACCACATCTCGCACTCGGTCTCCCAGCTGATCGCCGCCGTGGACGGGCTCACCGAGGAAGAGCTCGGCAAGGTCGTCGTCGCGTACGAGCCCGTGTGGGCCATCGGCACCGGCCGCACGGCCTCCGCCGAGGACGCGCAGGAGGTCATCGGCGCACTGCGCGCGGCCCTCGCCGAGAAGTTCGGTGCGGTGGCGGAGCGGGTCCGCATCCTCTACGGCGGCTCGGTGAAGTCCTCCAACGTCGCCCAGATCATGGCCAAGCCCGACATCGACGGCGCCCTCGTGGGCGGCGCCTCGCTCGACGCCGAGGAGTTCGCCAAGATCGTCCGCTTCCCGGAGCACGCCGGGGCTTAACTCAATACCGCCGCAGCGCCCGAGCTGAGCGCTGCGGCCCGCAGGCAGGGCCGCCGTACAACGTCGTACGGCGGCTCCTTGCGTCCACGCCCGTGCGCATTCGCACGGATGGAGTCGCAATTCATGCGACTGAGCACGCCCCATGGACTTACCGATAAGTCCAACCGCTAGACTCGTGCGTGGCCCGCGCCCCATAACGGGCCAGATTTGCTGAGAGGAAACCCGATCACTGATGATGTCGGTTCTGAGTTGGGCCCTGCTGGTCATCCTGCTGCTCTCCAGCGCGATCCTGATCCTCATGGTGCTGCTGCACAAAGGTAAGGGCGGCGGCCTGTCGAGCATGTTCGGCGGCGGCATGTCCTCCGTCGCGTCGGGCTCCACGGTCGCGGAGAAGAACCTCACCCGGATCACGATCGGCGTGGGCATCATCTGGTTCGCCAGCATCATCGCCTTCGGTCTCCTCCTGCGGACCATGGTCTAACGACCGACAGACTTCGAAGGGCCCCGACCGCGCCGCGGTCGGGGCCCTCATTCGTCTCCGCTCAGGAGTCCTCGTAGCGCTCCAGCCGCCGCTGCGCCTCGCCGAGCTCGGACCGCAGCCGCTGGTTCTCGACCTCCATCTCCAGGACCAGCTTGATCCCGGCGAGGTTCAGCCCTCCGGCGAGCAGCTCGCCGATCCGCTGGATGCGGCCGAGGTCGTCGTCGCTGTACCGGCGCGTGCCGCCGGAGGTCCGGCTCGGCTCGATGAGGCCGCGGGCCTCGTAGACGCGCAGCGTCTGCGGCGCGAGGTTCATCAGCTCGGCCGCCACCGAGATGCCGTACACGGCATGGTCGGACGCGTGTCGGTTGAGCGGCTGCGAATCCGGTGCCACATTCCCTCCAGCCACCTGTGTCTGCTGTCGGCTCCAGTTTATCTGATTCCGGCGGCTTGACGAAATCTCAAATGCGCGCTATATATTTTCATGTCGTTACGTTCATAGGTCTCATCCAGGAGGTGACCTTCGATGCTGATGCGCACGGACCCGTTCCGAGAGCTCGACCGTCTCGCTCAGCAGTTCATGTCCCGCAGCGATTCCCAGCTCATGATGCCGATGGACGCGTGGAAGGAGGGGCATTCCTTCACCGTCGAGCTGGACCTGCCCGGCGTCCGGGAGGGCGACATCGACCTCGAGGTCGAGCGGAACGTCCTCACCGTCCGCGCCGAGCGCCGCGCGACCGACGCCGGTGACCGCGAGGTGATCCACTCCGAGCGCCCCACCGGCGTGTTCATGCGGCAGATCTTCCTCAGCGACGCCCTCGACACCGAGCACGTCGAGGCGTCCTTCCGGGACGGCGTGCTCACACTCCGGATCCCGATGGCCGAGGAGGCCAAGCCGCGCAAGGTGCTCATCGGCGCCGGCAAACGCGAGATCGAACAGTAGCCGCACCCGCCGCGGCACCCGGAGACCCGGGGCGCCCGGCCCCCGCCGGACGCGCCCCGGTTTGGAGGCATATGACATGAGCGGAGCCTGCTACAGCCGCCGTGACGGCGGCGTCGAGTACGAGCTGCACTGCGACGGTTGCGGCGTCCCCTTCCGCTGCGGCGACGACTCGTACTTCAGCTGGCCGGTCCTGTGCGCGGCCGCCGAGGCGGAGGGCTGGGGCGTCGCCCCCGACCTCGGCGGCGAGCACCGGTGCGGCGAGTGCGCGGCCTCCGGGCGTCCTGCCGGCGCCCGGCGCCGCCTCGTCCCCGTCTGATCCGGCCGCCCGGCCTCCGCCCGGTGCTCGGGGTCTCCTCGGGCGGAGGCCGGCGCTTCCCACTGGGCCGCAACGCCACCGAAGCAGGGCAGGTCGTTCCAGAACCGGCCGGGGCGTGCGCACGCCCCTCATTCATGACATCTTGCCACTGTGTGCGTTACGTCATAGAATTACTCGGTGCGGTGCCCCAGCCGCCACGGCCGCCGACTCCACGGCCACGCCCTCGGGGAGTCGCGGCCTTCCTCCCGCCGACGCTCCGGGACCGTGGTCGCGCGCGGTCGACATCCACAGAAGATCCCCCTGTCTGTGAGGAGCGATCACACATATGTCCAACGGACACGCCATCCGCGGCACCCGCATCGGCGCCATACCGGGTCTCCACTCGGAACGCGGCGAGCCGGTGGCCCGGCAGAACGTCAAGTACTGGTGCGCCAACGGACACGAGACCGTACTGCCATTCGCACTGTACGTGGAGGTGCCGCAGGAATGGGACTGCACCTGCTGCGGCTGGCCCGCCGGCCCCGACCAGGACAATCCCCCCGAACGGCGCACCGCCAAACCGTACAAGACCCATCTGAACTACGTCCGCGAGCGCCGCAGCGAGGAGGAGGCCGAAGACCTCCTCGCCGAAGCCCTCGCCGCCAGAGCCGCCGCCCGCGGCGAGCGTTCCCTCTTCTAGTCCCTCCACCCGCTACACGAATCCCCTAGCCGCCCTTCACAAGGTTGGGTGAACCGGGCGCAGGATCGCACCGCTGGACGGGTCCCACCACCCGAGCGGCACCGCGCCCCACCAGGCGGCACCGAATACACCGAGGGCCCGGATCGCATCGATCCGGGCCCTCGTCCGCGTCTCAGAACTCCAGGTGCTTCAGGTTCGCGGCCGCGTCCTTGTCGACGAGCCAGCGGGTGTGGCCCGCCGCCTTGACGCGGCCGGCCGGGAGCTCGCCCTTGGCGAGCGCCTCGTCGACCGCCTCGGCCTTGCCCGAACCCGACGCGATGATCCACGCCGCCGTCGCGGAGTTGATCGCCTCCATCGTGAGCGACACCCGCTCCGGCGGCGGCTTGGGGGAGTGGCGCACCCCCACCGCCGCCCCCGCCGCGTCGAGCGCCGGGTTGCCCGGGAACAGCGAGGCGACATGGCCGTCCTCGCCGATCCCCAAGAGCAGCAGGTCGAACGCCGGCACGCCGGAGCCGCCCGCCGCGGCCGCCAGCTCGGCAGCGTACTGCGCCGCGGCCTCCTCCGGCGTCGCCACCGCGTCGGACGCGGCCATCGGGTGCACCCGCTCGGGGTCGATCAGGATCTTGTCGAGGAACGCCGCGCGCGCCTGCGTCTCGTTCCGCTCGGGGTCGCCCGCGGGCAGGAAGCGCTCGTCGCCCCACCAGAAGTCGACCCGCGACCAGTCCACGACCGAGCGGATCGGCGACTCCAGCACGTACCCGTACACCTTCGCCGCGATGCGGCCGCCGGTGAGCACGATCGAGGCCTCGCCCCGCTGCGCCTGCGCGTCGGCGAGCCGGTTGATCAGGCGCGACGCGACCGCCTCGGCCAGGACCTCGGCGCCCTCGTGGACGATCACGGCGCTGGAGCGGCTCATGCCTTGATCCCCGCGTAGTGCTCCTGGAAGGTGTCGAGCACCTTCCGGTAGGCGGTGTCGGGGTCTATGTGCCGCAGCTCCTCGGCGAGGAGCTGGCCGAGGGTCCGGCCCTGGAGCGTCTGGCGGCGCTTCGGCAGCCCCGCCTGGCGCAGGATCGTGGTCCCGTCGGCGGTGCGCTCGACCTCCATCGTCTCCCCGCCCGACATCGTGAACGCCACGGAGGCGATCGCCGGCAGGTGCTCGGAGTTCCGCTCGACCTCGGTGTCGACGACTTCCGGCGCGACGCCCAGGCGCGTGTGCAGCCACGCGGCCATGAGCTGCGCCGACGGGTCGTCGGCGTCGGCCTTGATGGTGATCGACTCGACCGACTGCGTGACCCCGTCGAAGGCGCTGGCGATGAGCGAGCGCCACAGGCTGATGCGAGTCCAGCAGATGTCGGTGTCGCCGGCCGCGTAGGACTCGGCGCGGCGGAACAGCGACTGCACCGGGTCGGCCGCGCGGGCCGAGTAGGTGATGCGGCGGTCGGCGAACGAGCGCAGCTCGTGCTCCAGGCCGTAGCGGACCGGGTCGAGGAGCCACCAGGTGACCACCGGGATGTCGGAGGCCAGCATGGGCAGCACGATCGAGCTCAGGTGCGCGGCGGCCGGGCCGTCGAGGCGCAGGATGATCGCCTCCGCGGACCCGAGGCGCTCGCCGACGGTGACCTCGGCGTCGATGCGCGGCTCGGTCGCCTCCAGGTCGCGCGGGATCACCAGGATCAGGCGGTACGGGTGCTCCTGCGCGGCCACGGACGCGGCCTTCTCGACCTCTTCGCGCTCGTCCTCGGTGGTGAGCGCCACCAGGTTGAGCGCGAGGCTGGAGCCGCCGCCGACCTCGTGGAGGAGCCCGTCGAGCGCCTTCATGATGTCGCCGGTGGTGGTGTCCTTCAGATGCATGTCCGGACTCCCCTTCTAAGCCCGGCGCCAGCGGCGGCCGGACGCTTGCAGCATGAGATCGGAGCCGGCGGGGCCCCACGTGCCGGACTCGTACGGCTCGGGCTTGGTGCCCTTCCAGAACTCCTCGAGCGGGTCGATGACCGCCCAGGACGCGTCCACTTCCTGCGCGTCCGGGAACAGCGTCTTGTCGCCCAGGAGCACGTCCAGGATGAGCCGCTCGTACGCCTCGGGGCTGGACTCGGTGAACGTCTCGCCGTAGCCGAAGCCCATCGAGATGTCCCGCAGCTCCATGCCCGTGCCCGGCACCTTGGAGCCGAACTTCACGGTGACGCCCTCGTCGGGCTGCACGCGGATGACGAGCTGGTTGTTGCCGAGCGTCTTGGTGTCGTAGTCGGCGAACGGCATGTGCGGCGCCTCCTTGAAGACCACCGCGATCTCGGTGACCCGCTTGGGGAGGCGCTTGCCCGTGCGCAGGTAGAACGGCACGCCGTTCCAGCGCCGGTTCTGGATGCCCAGCTGCACCGCCGCGTACGTCTCCGTGGTGGAGGTCGGCGGGATGTTGTCCTCGGACAGGTAGCCCTTGACGGGGCGGCCCTGCACCCAGCCGTCGGTGTACTGGCCGCGGATCGCGGTCGACTCGAGGTCGTCGTGGAGCTTGATGGCCCGCAGGACCTTGAGCTTCTCGGTGCGGATCTCCTCGGCCTCGAACCCGTTGGGCTGCTCCATGGCCGCGATGGCCAGGAGCTGGAGGACGTGGTTCTGGAGGACGTCGCGGGCGGCGCCGTTGTCGTCGTAGAACCCGGCGCGCGAGCCGATGCCGACGTCCTCGGCCATCGTGATCTGCACGTGGTCGACGTAGTTGGAGTTCCAGATCGGCTCGAACATCGCGTTCGCGAAGCGCAGCGCGAAGATGTTCTGCACCGTCTCCTTGCCGAGGTAGTGGTCGATGCGGAACACGTCGGGCGCGGTGAAGACCCGGTCGACGAGCTCGTTCAGCTCCGACGCGGACGCGCGGTCCTCGCCGAAGGGCTTCTCGACCACGACGCGGCGCCAGCCGCCGCCGTCCTGGCGGTTGTCCGACATGCCGGTGCGCTGGAGCTGCTTGAGCACGGTCGGGAACGCCAGCGGCGGGATCGAGAAGTAGAACGCCGCGTTGCCGACGATGCCGTGCGTGATGCGCAGCTCGTCGACGGTGGCGTCGAGCTTGTCGAACGCCTCGTCGTCGTCGAAGGACCCGGGCACGAACTTGAAGTTGCCGGCCAGGCGGGCCCAGACCTCTTCGCGCCACGGGGTGCGCGCGTGGGACTTGGCCGCCTCGCGGGACATCTCCTCGAACGTCTCGTCGCCCCAGTCGCGGCGGGCGAACCCGACGATCACGAACGACGCCGGGAGCAGGCCCCGGTTGGCGAGGTCGTAGACGGCCGGGATGAGCTTCTTCTTCGCGAGGTCGCCGGTGACGCCGAAGATCACCAGAGCGCACGGCTCGGGGATGCGCGGCAGGCGCCGGTCGGCCGGGTCGCGGAGCGGGTTGGAGGGCAGGTGTTCGGCACCCATCTAGCTCAGCTCCCTCAGGGCGTGCACGAGCTGGTTGATCCCGCGCTTGCGGTCGGTCAGGTGCAGGCGCACGAGCGGGCGCCCGCGCGACTGGAGCGCCTGGCGGTCGCCGGCGGCCTGCGCGGCCTGGAGGCCCGCGAACGTGAACTCGCGGTCGGGGATGAGCAGGTCCTCGCCCACCTCGCCGGTGATCTGGAGGAACACGCCGGTCTGGCGGCCGCCCTTGTGGAACTGGCCGGTGGAGTGCAGGAACCGCGGGCCCCAGCCCCACGTGACGGGCGCGCCCGTCCGCTCGGCCAGGCCGGCCCGCAGCTGCGCGACCTCGGCGTCGTCGATCCGGTCCAGGTAGGCCATGACGGCGATGTACGCGCCCTCGCTGTCGGCGTCGGTGAGGATCTCCCCGAGCGCGCCCGCGACGGTGTCGGCGTGCGAGCCGTAGATCTCCACGGCGCCGTCGACGGCGTGCGGACGCTCGTCCGGCAGGCCCTCGGCGAGGAGGCGCTTGGTGTTCTCCTTGGACTCGGTCACGTTCGGCTGGTTGAACGGGTCGATCCCGATCAGGTAGCCGGCGTAGGCGGTCGCGAGCTCCCACGCGAGGAACTGCGCGCCGAGCGGGCCGTTGACGACCACGTCGGGCATCGCCAGGGCCGAACCGGAGGCCGGCAGGCCCGTCGAGGAGCCGCCGACGGTGGCGTACACGCGGTCCGCGCCGCGCGCGCCCGGCGCGGCCGGTCCTTCGAGGACGACCGGGAGCGTGCCCTTGCCGTCCTTGCCGAGGGACTCGGCGATGAGCTGCTCGGCCCAGTCGCCCAGGCCCACGATGCCGGTGCCGTCGTCGGCGATGGTGATCGTCGGCCGGGCCGCGATGACGGCGCCGAGCACGACGGCCGGGTTGTCGCCCTCGCTGGTGATCGAGGTGGCGAACTCCTCGGCCTGGTCGATGAGCTCGGCGATGTCGGCGCCCGCGAGCGCGGTCGGGACGAGCCCGAACGCGGTCAGCGCCGAGTAGCGCCCGCCCACGGTCGCGTCGGCGAGGAACAGGTGCGAGCCCTGCGCGTTCGCGAGCTTCTCCAGCTCCGAGTCGGGGTCGGTGACGAACACGAAGCGCTTCGCGTAGTCCTCGATGCCGACGCCCTTGAACGCGGCCTCGAAGCCGCGGCGCTGGGAGTCGGTCTCCACGGTGGACCCGGACTTGGAGGACACGACGACGACGGTGCGGCGCAGCGACGCCTCGCCGAGCTCGGCGAGGATCTGGCCCGGGTCGGTCGAGTCGAGCACCGAGATGCCCAGTCCGAGCGTGCGGGAGATGACCTCGGGGGCGAGCGAGGAGCCGCCCATGCCGCACAGGGCGACGTGGTCGATCCCCTGCTCGGCGAGTTCGGCGCGGAGCTTCGCGAGCGGCGCGACGAGCTCCTTGGACTGGACGAACGTGTCGACCCAGCCGAGGCGGATCGACGCCTCCTCCTCGGCCTCGGGGCCCCACAGGGTGGCGTCCTTGGCGGCGACCTTGGCCGGGATGCCCTCGGTCCTGAGCCGGTCGACGCCGGCGTTCACGTCGACGCCCGTGGTGACCGCGAGGCCACCGGCGGCTTCCATCTTGCCCATCGGCTCGCTCACTTCTGTGCTCCGTTTTCGAACGACGTGCTGGTCTCGAGCTTGGACCCGATCTGCTCCAGCAGCTGGTTCCAGCTGACGATGAACTTCTCCACGCCCTCGTCCTCCAGGACCTTGACGACGTCGGCGTAGTCGACGCCGACGCGCTCCAGCTCGAGCATCACGGCCGCCGCGTCCGCGTAGAACGGGCGGACGGTGTCGGCCTCGACCTCGCCGTGGTCGGCGAAGTCGTGGATCGTGCCCTCGGGCATGGTGTTGACGGTGCCGGGGGCGATGAGGTCCTCGACGTAGAGGACGTCGCGGTAGTCGGGGTTCTTCACCGAGGTGGAGGCCCACAGCGGGCGCTGCGGGACCGCCCCGGCCGCGGCGAGCGCCTCCCAGCGCGGGGACGCGAAGGCGTTCTCGTACTCCTGGTACGCGAGGCGGGCGTTCGCGACGGCGGCCCTGCCCTTGAGGGCCTTGGCCTCGTCGGTGCCGATCGCGTCGAGGCGCTTGTCGATCTCGGAGTCCACGCGGGACACGAAGAACGAGGCGACCGAGCGGATCTTCGACAGGTCGTGCCCGGCGGCCTTGGCGCCCTCCAGGCCCGCCATGTAGGCGTCCATGACGCCCCGGTAGCGCTCCAGGGAGAAGATCAGGGTGACGTTCACGCTGATGCCCGCGCTGATCGCGGCGGTGATGGCGGGGAGGCCGGCCTCGGTGGCCGGGATCTTGATCATGGTGTTGGGCCGGTCGACGGCCCACCACAGGTACTTGGCCTCCGCGATCGTCGCCTTGGTGTCGTGGGCGAGCCGCGGGTCGACCTCGATCGAGACGCGGCCGTCCTGGCCGCCGGTGTGCTCGAACACCGGGGCCAGGACGTCGGCGGCCCAGCGGATGTCGTAGGTGGTGATGGCGCGAGCGGCTTCCTCGACGCTCACTCTGCGGACCGCCAGGTCGGCGATCTGCTCGTCGTAGCCGTCGCCCTTGGAGATGGCGGTGGCGAAGATGGTCGGGTTCGAGGTCACGCCCGTGACCGACGACCCGGCGATGAGTTCCTTCAGGTTGCCCGACTCGAGTCGGTGCCGGGAGATGTCGTCGATCCAGACCGACACGCCCGCCGCCGACAGTCCCGCGAGGTTCTCGTTCGCGCTCATCGGTTCCTCCAGCTTTCCAGCTAGTTTTCGTTCCGCTTCAGTTCAGTTGTATTACTGCTGTGCCTTCTTGATGGAGGAGCGGGCCGCGTCCGCGACGGCGGCGGCGGTGATCCCGAATTCCTCGTACAGCTTCTCGAACGGCGCGGAGGCACCGAAGTGTTCCAGGGAGACGCTGACTCCCGCGTCACCCACCAGGCCGCGCCACGACAGCGCGATGCCGGCCTCGACCGAGACGCGCGCCTTGACGGCCTTGGGCAGCACGGACTCCTTGTACTCCTCGTCCTGCTCCTCGAACCACTCGATGGAGGGGACGGAGACGACGCGGGCCTTGACGCCCTCGCCGGCGAGGGTCTCGGCGGCCTTGACGGCCAGCTGGACCTCGGAGCCGGAGCCGAGCAGGATCACGTCGGGGGTGCCCTCGGTGTCGAGCAGGGTGTACGCGCCCTTCGCGGCGCCCTCGGCCGAGGCGAACTTCGTGCGGTCCCACACCGGGATGTTCTGGCGGGTCAGCGCCAGCGCGGCCGGGCGGTCCTGCTTGCGCAGCAGGGTCTTCCAGACCACGGCGGTCTCGTTCGCGTCGCCGGGGCGGATGACGTCCAGGCCCGGGATCGCGCGCAGGGCCGCGAGGTGCTCGACCGGCTGGTGGGTCGGGCCGTCCTCGCCGAGGCCGATCGAGTCGTGCGTCCACACGTACACGACCGGGGTCTTCATGAGGGCCGCCAGGCGCACCGCGCCGCGCATGTAGTCGGAGAACACGAGGAACGTGCCGCCGTACGGGCGGGTGGGGCCGTGGAGCTTGATGCCGTTGAGGATCGTGCCCATCGCGAACTCGCGGATGCCGAAGTGGAGGGTGCGGCCGTACGGGTTGCCCGGGTACGCCTTGGTCTGGCGCGACAGCGGCAGGAACGACGGCTCGCCGTCCATCGTGGTGTTGTTCGAGCCGGCGAGGTCGGCCGAGCCGCCCCACAGCTCGGGGAGGACCGGCGCGAGCGCCGAGAGGACCTTGCCGGAGGCCGAGCGGGTGGCGACGCCCTTCTCGGACGGCTCGAACTCGGGGAACGCGTCCTCGAAGCCCTCGGGGAACTCGCCCGCCCACAGGCGGTCGTGCAGGGCCTTCCTCTCGGGGTTCGCGGCGGCCCAGTTGTTGAAGTCGGCGCGCCAGGCCGAGTGCGCCTCGTGGCCGCGGGCGACGGCGCCGCGGGTGTGGGCCAGGACCTCGTCGGACACGTAGAAGGACTGGTCGGCCGGGAAGCCGAGGATCTCCTTGGTGGCGGCGATCTCGTCGGCGCCGAGGGCCGAGCCGTGCGCGGCGTAGGAGTTCTGCTTCTTCGGCGCGGGCCAGCCGATGATGGTCTTCAGGCGGATCAGGGAGGGCTTGTCGGTGACGGCCTTGGCGCGCTCGATCGCCTCGAAGAGGGCCTTCGGGTCCTCCTTGTACTCGTCGCCGTGGCGCCAGTTCACGTCCTGCACGTGCCAGCCGTACGCCTCGTAGCGCTTGGCGACGTCCTCGCCGAGGGCGATCTTGGTGTCGTCCTCGATCGAGATCTCGTTGTCGTCGTAGATCAGGACCAGGTTGCCCAGCTCCTGCACGCCGGCGATCGCGGAGGCCTCGTGGGTCACGCCCTCCTCGATGTCGCCGTCGGAGGCGAGGACGTACACGAAGTGGTCGAACAGGCTCTCGCCGAGCGCGGGCTCGGGGTCGAACAGGCCGCGCTCGCGGCGGGCCGCCATCGCCATGCCGACCGCGGTGGCCAGGCCCTGGCCGAGCGGGCCGGTAGTGGTCTCAACGCCCGCGGTGTGGCCCACCTCGGGGTGGCCGGGGGTCAGCGAACCCCACTGGCGCAGGCTCTTCAGGTCGTCCAGTTCCAGGCCGTACCCGGCCAGGTACAGCTGCACGTACAGCGTCAGGCTGGAGTGGCCGCACGAGAGCACGAAGCGGTCGCGGCCCTCCCAGTGCGGGTCGCTGGGGTCGTGGCGCATGACCTTCTGGAACAGGGTGTGCGCGACCGGGGCGAGGCTCATCGCGGTGCCCGGGTGCCCGTTGCCCGCCTTCTCGACCGCGTCGGCGGCGAGCAGCCGCGCCGTGTCGACCGCCTGCCGATCGAGTTCGGTCCACTCGAACTGTGCCACTGCGATACTCCTTGGTACTCGTCGTATTTGGGCCGGTGACGTGTGCCTTCTGACCCTACCTACACAGGCTGAACTTTATGCGCAGTCTCTCGGGAGGCGGAATTCCGCACGTTGTGAACCCGCCCACGAGCCAGTCTCGCATTGGAAAGCGCCTGCTAGGGGCCCTCGACCCGCGGCCGGGTCACAACCTCACCGCCCGTACTGTGGGCGGTGATGAACGAGGACCCGACCCAGGCCGTCGCCGCCGCCCCCCGGCCCGCCCGCAAGCGAATCGAACTGCCCGAGCCCGGTGCAGCCCCGCAGGAGCGACCGAGCCTGCGCGCCCTCGTCGGCGCGTACGTCTCGCTTACCAAGCCGCGCATCATCGAGCTGCTCCTCATCACCACCATCCCGGCGATGCTGGTGGCCGCGCGCACGGAGTACGACGCGCTCCCGTCGCTGACGGCCGTGGTCGCGACCCTGCTCGGCGGCGCGCTCGCCGCCGGCTCGGCCAACGCGATCAACTGCTACATCGACCGCGACATCGACCAGCTCATGCGCCGCACCGCGCGGCGCCCGCTCGCCAAGCACCAGATTCCGCCGCGCAACGCCCTCGTCTTCGGGCTCGTCATCGGCGCGGTCGCGGTCCTCGGCATGGGCCTGCTCGTCAACTGGCTCGCCGCGCTGCTCACCTTCGGCGCCATCGTCTACTACGACGTCGTCTACACGATTTGGCTCAAGCGCACCACGCCGTACAACACGGTGTGGGGCGGCGCCTGCGGCGCGGCCCCGGTGCTCATCGGCTGGGCCGCGGTCACCGGGCACATGTCGTGGATGGCGTGGGTCCTGTTCGCCGTCGTGTTCCTCTGGCAGCCCCCGCACTTCTACGTCCTCGCGTTGAAGTTCAAGGACGACTACGCCGCGGCCGGCATCCCGATGCTCCCGGTCGTCGCCCCCGCCAAGCGGGTCGCCGTCGAGTCCGTCGTCTACGGCTGGGCGATGCTCGCCGTCTCGCTCGTCGCCGTCCCGCTCGGCTCGACCTGGCTGTACGGCTCGGTCGCCGTCGTCGCCGGCGGCCTGTTCGTGTGGGAGTGCCACAAGCTCCTCGGCCGCGTCAACCGCGGCGAGGACCCCAAGCCGATGCGGCTGTTCCACTGGTCCACCAGCTACCTGACGCTGCTGTTCCTGGCGCTGGCGGTGGACTCCTTCATCATGTGAGCAGAGCGTTCGGAGGGCCGGGCGATCCTTGGATCGCCCGGCCCTCTCGCCGTCTGTTCAGGTGTTCTCGGGTTCGGCGATGAGCCGGCGGGCCCGGCCGAGGATCCAGGGGCACCACGGGTCGCGCTTCCAGGCGCCGAACCACTCGGGCACGGCTTCGGGTTCATCGAAGAACTGGCAGATGGTGCGGGGCCCGGCGCCGTCGTTGCACTCGATGCGGTACTCGGGCGGTCCGAGCGGGTGCGCGGTCTCCCGGTAGAGGGAGAACACGGCCGGGCCGCGGCGGAAGTCCCCGAGCCAGCCGTCGCTGTCGGGGTGGGAGCCCGGTTCGGGTCGCGGCTCGGAGTCTGCGGGTTCAGCCGTCACAGAACTTCACCTGCCCGGGCCGGGGCCGGTTGTCGATGGCGCGGCCGTTGTAGAACACCGCAAATGCGGAGTCCTCGCACCACACCTTCCATTCGGGCGCGAAGCTCCGCCAGCCCTGTCCCCAGGTGGCGTGCAGGTGGCCTGAGTTCAGGCCGGACACGATGAGGACGAGGTCGGCCGGGTTGTTCGCGACCGAGACTTGGAACGAGTCCGGCGCGCTCTCGGAGGAGGCGCGGACGATGAAGCGGCTGTGCCGGTCGCCGAAGGTCCCCCGAACGAGCGGATCGACCGGGCGGCCTTCACGGTTGGGATTGTCGGGCGCGTGCGCGACAATGGGTCTGGACACGGATCAACCTCCGATGTCTCCAAGACCGGGGCGGGGCACTTGGCGTAGGAACCTGATCCCGCCCCGGTCGGCTTTCGGTGGAGCACGCGAAATGTCTGGCTTCACGAGTTCTCTCCCGAGCAATCCCATGATGCGCTACTCGTGCTTGATTGATATCATGGCACAGCCGAATCGGTTTGCGCAAGATTGCGCCAACCGATCGAGGTACTATTTCTGTGTCGGCGACCCGACTGATCTGGAGAGCTCATGGCAAGCGTGCCCGGACCTGGACCGAGCCTTCGATCGCAATGGCTCGGCGACAAGATCCGCGACCTGCGCAAATCGCGCAAGATGTCGCTCAAGGAGGTGGGTGAGTATCTCCAGCGAGACCAAGGGACCATCAGCCGTTACGAGAACGGTGAGCTGCCGGTCCGGCGCGGCGACCTCGTGGTGATGCTCGACCTCTTCGGCGTGTCGGACGAAAAGGTCCGCGAGGACCTCGAACAGCTCAGGGCGGAATGCTGGCGGAAAGACTGGTGGGACCAGCACAAGGATGACTTCGGCAGCAACTTCCTCAATGTGCCCTGGCTGGAGAGTCGAGCGGACAAGATCTGCACCTACCAGCATTTCCTGGTGTATGGGCTATTCCAGACCCGGCGCTATGCGGCGGCGGTGATCAGTCGCCTGGAGGCGCAAAAGGCATCGCCCGGACAGATCCAGCGATGGGTCGACCTTCGAATCGAGCGGCAGCGGATTCTGTCGGCCGACAACCCTCCGGTCATCGATGCGGTGTTCGAGGCGGCGGTGCTAGAGCGAACAGTCGGAACGGCGGAGGTCATGCGGGAGCAGCTCCGGCGGCTCTTGGAGCTCGGCGAGGCCGACACTGTCACCATCCGGCTCATTCCCACAGCGGTCGGGCCGCACAGCGGAGTGAGCGGCAGCTTCAACCTCTTCGAAATGCCTGAGCCCTATCCCGCGGTGGCCTATGTCGAAACGACCGCCGGGTCCCTCTATGCGGAAGAGCCGAAGGCGAGTAACTTCGAGGCCGTGTGGCAAGATCTTGACCGATCGGCCCTGTCGGCCGCCCGGTCGATTGATCTGATTGCCAAGCGCCTGAAGGAGATTGAATGAGCACCGAGCAGCAGCTCTCAGCTGAGGAGCTGTCGGGCATCCGCTGGCACATCAGTACCCGAAGCGACAGCGGCGGCGGCCAGTGCGTAGAAGCCGGTCCTCTAGCTGACGGCTCGGGCCGGGTCGCGGTGCGGCACTCGCACCACCCGGCGGGCTCGGTGATCGTCTACACCCGCGCCGAGTGGGAGGCCTTCCTCGCCGGCGCCAAAGACGGCGAGTTCGACTTCACCGACTAGACCGACCCTAACCGACCCGCCCGAGAAGCGGGCATGGCAGGCGCTGCCCGTCGAACGCCATGGAGACCTGGGCGGCTCCCAGCATTCGACCCTGACCATCGCTGCCGTCGACTCTTCCTAGGACCAGGGTGCCAGTGGCTTCGATCGGAGATGTGGCCGCCGCGCTCCGCGCGGCCCTCCAGGTGATCGATGAAGCTGCGCAAGTCATCAAAGCGGCCGACGAGCAGCTACAGGATGCTCTCATCGACCTTGGTGTCGCCCTTGGGAAGTGAGAAAACCTATGTCGGAGGAGCAGACAGTGAGGGAGCAGGACATGCCCCTGCCGAAACCGCTCGCTACATCGTTCGGCGGGCACTTCGCGGCCGACATCGAGACCCGCGCCGAGCTTGAGCGGTTCCTCGAACAGGCGACACGCATGCACGGACCGAGCGGAGAACGCTCGACCGCGGAAATCGGGCCTTCAGGCAGCGATGCGATCGTCTTCGAGTTCGCGCTCTTCGAGGAATGCGCCTATCTCCGCCATGGCGATCAAGTCGCGGTCGAAGCGGGGCTCCAGACCAAGGAACACGATGGCAATCCAGGTATCGATCGCAGCCTGGTGAAGCTCGTCAACAACCCCACGGACGAGGTGGAGACGCTGCGGGCCGACCAATTGCTCTGCACTCCGCAGTGGGTACGCGGCGTGGTGCCCGCATACGCCACCACCGGCGATATCCCCAGCGACATCACCTGGAAGCCCGCGCCCCCGGAGGCGTGAGTTCCGGAAGAACAGCGGCAGTCACGGCGAGTTCGACTTTGGGGGATGATCGCCCGTCCGAGGGCGAATAGCCTGGAGTCAACGGTCGGCCGACTTGGCCGCCCAGGGATCGAAGGGGAGCGATGAGCACCGATCAGCAGCTCACGAACGCGCAGCTGGCTGGAATCCGTTGGCGCACAAGCACTCGCAGCTCCGACAACGGTGGTCAATGTGTGGAGGCCGGACCCCTGTCCGACGGCTCGGGCCGGGTCGCGGTGCGGCACTCGCACCACCCGGAGGGCTCGGTGATCGTCTACACCCGCGCCGAGTGGGATGCCTTCCTCGCCGGCGCCAAAGACGGCGAGTTCGACTTCGCCGACTAGCCTTCCGGGCTGATATCCCCGGGCTCGATGACATGCCGGATGGTGCGTTGCCAGGTGAATCGCTCGGCACGCCCAGCCGGCGAGTCCACGAAGTCAACCCGCACATACCAACCCGGCTCATCGTCGGGCGGCGCTATACCGAGGGTCCCCCGAACATAGTCGCCGAGCTCGGCGACCGACATCTCCTCAGTCGCCTCCAAGCGCCGCTGGTACTCATCTTCACTGATCGCCATCGGCAGGATCACTCCTCGGGTCCTTTGGCGTTGACTGCGGAGCCTCAACAACTTCGACAACTCCCACCCATGGATTGTCTGCATCGCTCCACTCCTCTTCTTCGTCTTCCTCCTCACCTGGTTCGGGCACATCCCAGACCAAGACGCCCGTCGCACTGCCAGGCGGGAACTCGAAGACGACTGACGGAACACTCCCCGAGGGGGCTGTCACCGGAGCCTCCAATCCGAGCGATGCCGCATATTCCCCAAGTTCTCGTGAACCGGCGCCCTCGCTGTGTTTTCGCCGCAAGCGCGCATCCAGCTCAGGGTCGCTGGTAACTTGGTTCGCGATTTCATTGCCGCTCATGCGATTGCCTCTCCTGTCGTCCGATCGCCATGGCTCCTTGAGATCCGAAGACGGGAAGGCGCGACCTGGCGGCAGTGCGCAGGTTGCCAAGACCCTCATGGGCGGAGCGGTTGGAGGAATCGGCGAGTGTCGCTTCGAAGGAAGATCGTCTCAGGTCGGCATCTCGGGGGTCCGCTAGGGCGCGGTGTCGGCGTTCACCAGGCGCTTGCGGCGCAGCCGGATGGCCAGGCCGATCCAGGAGGCCAGGACGACCGCGGCGGCGGTCAGTTGGACCGTCGGCCAGTGCTCGGCCGGGTAGACGACGCCGATGAGGTACGTCTCGACGAAGCCGGCCGGCTCGAGCCCGGCCTGGCCGGCCTTGAGCCGCCAGTGGTGCTCGAGCGGGGTCAGCGGGCACACGAACTGGATGATGCCGTTGAACGTCCCGTACACCGCGACGGCCGCGTGGGCGAACCAGGTCCGCGGCCAGCGCCAGGCGATGAACCCGCCCGCGACCACGTAGGCGAGGAACATGAAGTGGACGATCATCGTGGCGTCGGCCAGGATGCGGTAGAACATGAGGCGGCTCCGTGCGTCGGCTACGTCCCCGTCACTCCATGTTCCCAGCAGATCGCGGCTTACGCCATCGTCTGCGCGGATCCGACACGTTCCAGGAGCGCGGCCAGGGCCGGGTTGTCGTGCGTGGTGCGCCAGGTGCAGAACAGCTCGACGGTGCCGCGCGGCATGTCGGCGACGTCGAGGAACACCAGGTTCGGCAGGCCGAGCGCAGCCGAGGAGCTGGGCACGAGCGCGACCCCGAGTCCCGCGTTGACGACGGCCGCCACGGTGTGGACCTGGCTGATGTGCTGGACGTACCGCGGTGTGACGCGGGCGTGCTGGAACGCGGCGACGACGAGCTCGTAGAAGTACCAGGCCTCGGAGGGGGAGTAGGTCACCACGTCGTGCTCGGCGACGTCGGCGAGCGAGGGCGCCCGGCCCAGCCGCGTCAGCGGGTGCTCGCGGGGTGCGGCCAGGACCAGCGAGTCCGTGGCGACCAGGCGCGAGTCGAGGATCTCCGAGCGGGGGACCTGCCGCACCAGGCCCACCTCCAGCTCCCCGGCCAGGAGCGCGTCGAGCTGCGCGTGCGTGACCATCTCCGACAGCACCAGGTCGACCTCGGGCAGTTCCGCGGCGGCCGTCTTGATCCACTCGCCGAGCACGGTGAGCGCCGAGACCGCGGTGAACCCGATCCGGATCGTCCCGGCCGTGCCCGCCGCGACCCGGCGGGCCCGCAGCGGTGCGATGTCGGCGGCCGTGAGCAGCCGCCGCGCCTCGTCGAGGAACACCCGCCCGGCCGGCGTCAGGTCCGCGCCCGTCGCGCTGCGGGTGAACAGCGCGAACCCGATGGTCCGCTCCAGCCGCTGGACCTGCCGGCTCAGCGGCGGCTGCGTCATGTGCAGCCGCGTCGCCGCCCGTCCGAAATGCCCCTCCTCGGCGACCGCGACGAAGCCGCGGAGCTGGTCCAGGGTGTAGCCGCCTTCGCTCATGCCCTGAAGGTATCGGCTCATGTCCAAACGGTGTTTGACGGGTATCGATGAAGGCTCTTAGGGTACGTTCCATCCCTACGACCTCAGGAGTTCTCCCCGAATGACCCGATTCGCCCCCGCTGAGATCCAGACGGCCCTCGGTTCCGGACTGCTGTCGTTCCCGGTCACGCACTTCCGCGATGACCTCTCCTTCGACGAGGCGGCCTACCGCGAGCACCTGGCGCACCTGGCGGCCTACCCGGCCGCCGGGCTGTTCGCCGCGGGCGGCACCGGCGAGTTCTTCTCCCTCACCGCCGCCGAGACCGCGCAGGTGGTGCGGGCCGCGGTCGAGGAGTCGGCCGGGACCGTCCCGATCGTCGCCCCAGCCGGGCTTGGCACCGCGCAGGCGGCCGCGTTCGCCCGCGACGCCGAGGCCGCCGGCGCCGACGCGGTCCTGCTGTTCCCGCCCTACCTCACCGAGGCGAGCCAGGACGGCCTCTACCTGCACGCCAAGGCCGTGTGCGACGCGACCGGCCTGGGCGTGGTCGTCTACCACCGCGCGAACGCCGCCTACGACGTCGACACCGTCCAGCGCCTCGCCGACGCCTGCCCGAACTTCATCGGCTTCAAGGACGGCGTCGGCGACATCGAGTTCATGACCCGCCTGTACGCGACCCTCGGTGACCGCCTCCTGTACGTCGGCGGCCTCCCCACGGCCGAGACGTTCGCGCTCCCGTACCTCCAGCTCGGCGTCACCACCTACTCCTCGGCCATCTTCAACTTCGTGCCCGAGTTCGCGCTCGCCTTCTACGAGGACGTGCGCGCCCGGAACACCGCCGAGGTCTACCGCCGCCTGAGCGAGTTCGTCCTGCCGTACCTCGACATCCGCAACCGCGGCAAGGGGTACGCGGTCGCGATCGTCAAAGCCGGGATGCGCGCCGCCGGCCGCCCCGCCGGGCCCGTCCGCCCGCCGCTCTCCGAACTGCGCGACGACGAGTTCGCCGCGCTCGCCGCACTCGTGGAGAAGGTCAAATGAGCGAGTTCCCCGAAGTCGACGCCGCCGCGGCCGCTGCCGCCGCCGCGTTCGGCCCCTACCGCGCCACCGCGCCCGCCGCGCGGGCCGCCCTCCTGACCGCGATCGCCGACGGCATCGAGGCCCTCGGCGACGACCTCGCCGCCACCGTGCACCGCGAGACGCACCTCCCGCTCGCCCGCGCCCGCTCCGAGCGCGACCGCACCTGCAACCAGCTGCGCATGTTCGCCGACCTTCTGGAGCGCCCGGACTGGAACCGCCCGCGCGCCGCCCCCGGCGACCCCGGCCGGGAGCCGCTGCCGCGGCCCGACCTGCGCCTGCGTCACATCCCGCTCGGGCCCGTGGCCGTCTTCGGCGCCAGCAACTTCCCGCTCGCGTTCTCCACCGCCGGCGGCGACACCGCCGCCGCGCTCGCCGCGGGCGCGCCCGTCATCGTCAAAGCCCATGAGGCCCATCCGGACACGTCCCGCCTCGTCGGCGGCGTCGTCACCGACGCCCTCGCCGCGGCCGGCCTGCCCGCCGGGGTCTTCACGCTCCTGTTCGGCCCCGGCCGCACCCTCGGCCAGGCCCTCGTGGCCCACCCCGCCGTCAAGGCCGTGGCCTTCACCGGCTCGCGCGCCGCCGGGCTCGCCATCGCCGCGACCGCCGCCGCCCGGCCCGTGCCGATCCCGGTCTACGCCGAGATGTCCAGCGTCAACCCGGTGTTCCTCCTGCCCGGCGCGCTCGCCGACGCCCCCGGGGACCTCGCCCGCGGCTTCGCCGCCTCCGCCGTCCTCGGCTCCGGCCAGTTCTGCACCAACCCCGGGCTCGTCTTCGCCCGCGAGGGCGAGGGCCTCGACGCCTTCCTGAAGACCGCCGCCGCCGCGTTCGCCGCCACCGACGCCCAGCCGATGCTCACCGACGGCATCCGCGCCGCCTACGAGTCCGGCCGCGACCGCCTCGGGACCGTCCCCGGCGTCGAACTCCTCGCCCGCGGCGCCGGCGAGCCCGCGGCCGCGCTCTACCGCTCCGACGCCGCGACGTTCCTCGCCGAGCCCGCCCTGCGCGACGAGGTCTTCGGCGCGACCTCCCTCGTCGTCACCGTCGCCGACGAGGCCGAGACCCACCGGATCGTCGACGTCTTGGAGGGCCAGCTCACCGCGACCGTCCACACCGGACCAGGCGACCTGGACGAGGCCGCGCGGCTCCTCCCGCGGCTCGAACTACTCGCCGGACGCATCGTCCACGGCGGCTGGCCCACCGGCGTCGAGGTCGGCCACGCCACCGTCCACGGCGGACCGTTCCCCGCCACCAGCGACGCCCGCAGTACCTCCGTCGGCACCCTCGCGATCGACCGCTTCCTGCGCCCCGTCGCCTACCAGGACCTCCCCGCCGAGCTCCTGCCCGAGGAGCTGCGGCCGTGACGCCCAAGGTCACCGCCCTCCGCGTCGTGCCCGTCGCCGGGCGCGACTCGATGCTGCTCAACCTCTCCGGCGCCCACGCGCCCTTCTTCACCCGCAACCTGGTGATCCTCACCGACGACTCCGGGGCCACCGGCGTCGGCGAGGTTCCCGGCGGCCAGGCCATCGCCCAGACCCTCGAGGACGCCCGCGACCTGGTCGTCGGCCGCCCGATCGGAGCCTGGAACGCCGTGCTCGGCGACGTGCGCCGCCGCTTCGCCGGCCGCGACGCCGCCGGGCGCGGCCGCCAGACCTTCGACCAGCGCGTCGAGGTCCACGCCCGCACCGCCCTCGAAGCCGCGCTCCTCGACCTCCTCGGCAAGCACCTCGGCGTCCCCGCCGCCGCCCTCCTCGGCGATGGCGTCCAGCGCGACACCGTGCCGGTCCTCGGCTACCTCTTCTACATCGGCGACCGCACCAAGACCGACCTGCCCTACCGCGCCGGCACCGGCGCCGACGACCCCTGGCTGCGCCTCCGCGACGAGGAGGCCCTCACCCCCGAGGCCGTCGTCGCCCTCGCCGAGGCAGCCCGCGCGCGCTACGGCTTCCGCGACTTCAAGCTCAAGGGCGGCGTCCTGCCCGGCGCCGAGGAGGCCGCCGCCGTCACCGCCCTCGCCGAGCGGTTCCCGGACGCGCGGATCACCTTGGACCCCAACGGGGCATGGGCCCTAAACGACGCAATTGCCTTGTGCCGTAATCTAAGCGACATTCTTGCCTACGCAGAGGACCCGTGCGGTGCCGAGGACGGCTACTCCGGCCGCGAAGTCATGGCCGAGTTCCGCCGCGCCACCGGCATGCCCACGGCCACCAACATGATCGCCTGCGACTGGCGCGAACTCGGCCACGCCGTGCGCGCCGGCGCCGTCGACATCCCCCTGGCCGACCCGCACTTCTGGACCATGTCCGGCTCCGTGCGCGTCGCCCAGCTCTGCGACGCATGGGGACTCACCTGGGGCTCCCACTCGAACAACCACTTCGACGTGTCGCTGGCGATGTTCACCCACGTCGCCGCGGCCGCCCCCGGCGAGATCACCGCGATCGACACCCACTGGATCTGGCAGGACGGCCAGCGCCTCACCAAGGCGCCCCTGCGGATCGAGGATGGCGCGATCGCGGTCCCGGACGCGCCCGGACTCGGCGTCGAACTCGACCTCGACCAGGTCGAGGCGGCGCACGCGCTCTACCGCGAACACGGCCTCGGCGCGCGCGACGACGCCGCGGCCATGCAGTACCTGGCCCCCGGCTGGGCCTTCGACCCGAAGCGACCCTGCCTGGCCTGACCTCCCACCCGAACTCGAGAAACCCGGACACTCAATGAGGAGTCGAGCACACATGAACCCCTTCCCCCGACGCGGACTGCTGGCCGGCCTCGCCGTCTCGCCCCTCGCCGCCGTCGCGGCGTGCCAGGTGCAGGGCGGCGCGGACGCGGCCGAGGCCGACTTCCCGACCAGGGCCGTCGACTTCATGGTCCCCTTCGACCCGGGCGGGTCGGGCGACCTCGTCAGCCGCGCGGTCGCCGAGGCCGCCGAGGAGCCCCTCGGCCAGTCCCTCGCCGTCAGCAACAAGCCCGGCGCGAACGGCGCCGTCGGCCTCAAGGAGCTGCTCGCCGGCGACGCCGACGGCTACACGATCGCGCTGGCCGTCAAGTCGCTCTTCGCCATCACGCCGCTCGCCGTCGACGACCCCGACGCGGTCGTGATCGACGACTTCCGCATCATCGCCACGCTCACCCAGGAGGCGTACGTGCTCGTCGTCCACGCCGACTCGCCCTACCAGACCCTGGACGACCTGCTCGCCGCCGGATCGGTCGACTACGCCACCACCGGCGTCGGCACCGGCTCGCAGCTGTCCGCGCAGCTGCTGTTCACCGGCGCGGGCATCGACGCCACCGACGTCCCGTTCGACGGTGGCGCCCCCGCGGTCACGGCCCTCCTCGGCCAGCAGGTGGACGCCGTCTCCGCGTCCCTGGCCGAGACCATGCCGCAGATCGAGGCCGGCGAGCTCCGCGCCGTCGCCGTCTTCTCCGAGGAGCGCAGCCCGTTCCTCAACGAGGTCCCGACCGCCGTCGAGTCCGGCTACGACGTCGTCGTCGACCAGCGCCGCTTCATCGTCGTCCCCGCCGAGGTCGGCGACGAGGCCGCCGGCGTGCTCTCCCTCGCGTTCGAGGAGGCCCGCGAGTCGCCCGAGTACGGCCAGTTCCTCCAGGACAACTACATGGACCGCTGGGAGGTCGACAGCCTCGAGGCCAAGACCCACCTGTCCGACGCCGCCGCGGAGTACGCCGCGCTTGTCGAGGACGCCGGCCTCGACCTCGGTGAAGGTTCATGAGCGAGGCGGTCGTGGCCGACCCGGAACGTGAAGCGCCCCGAGAGGACGCGTTCGAGGAGCCGCGCCCCGGCGGACGCGTCCAGGCCGTCGCGGCCGGGGTCGCGCCCGTCGCGATCGGCGCGTTCGCGGTCTGGCTGGCGTTCGGGCTCGAGATCGGGAGCCTGACCGCGCCGGGACCGGGCCTGTGGCCCCTGATCGTGGCCGGACTCCTCGTCCTGTGCGGCGCCGGCATCGTCGCCGTGGCCGCCACCGCCGGGACGACCGGCGGCACGGAGGCGTTCACCCGCGGCACGATCCACGTGCTCCTCGCCGCCGGCGGACTCGCGGTGTACGCGTCCCTGTTCGAGGTCGTCGGCTTCGAGGCGCCCACGCTCGTGCTGCTGTTCGCGTGGCTGCGGTTCCTCGGCCGCGAGTCGTGGCTCGCGAGCGCCGTGATCGCGGCCTCGGCGACCGCGGTCGCCTACGCCCTGTTCATCCTCGGCCTCGGTGTGCCGCTGCCGCACATCATCGCCTTCTAGGGGAGCGGAGACACCGTGGACCTCTCTTCCGTGCTCTCCGGCTTCGCGGTGGCGTTCGAGCCGCAGAACCTGCTGTTCTGCCTCATCGGCGTCACCGTGGGGATGCTCATCGGCGTGCTGCCGGGCCTCGGCCCGGCCGCCACCATCGCGATCCTGCTGCCGATCACGTACAGCCTGGAGCCGACCGCCGCGGTCATCATGCTCGCCGGGATCTTCTACGGCGCCCAGTACGGCGGCACGATCACCTCGGTGCTCCTGCGGATGCCCGGCGAGGCGTCCTCAGTGGTCACCGCGCTCGACGGGCACGCCTTGGCGCGCAAGGGCGAAGCCGGGCCCGCGCTCGGCGTCGCCGCGGTCGCCTCCTTCATCGGCGGCACCGCCTCGATCCTGCTGCTGACGTTCATCGCGCCCGCCCTCGCGGGGGCCGCGCTGGCGTTCGGGCCGGCCGAGTACACCGTGCTGGCGCTCATCGGGATCTTCCTGGTCGGCACCCTCGGCTCCGGATCGCTCTGGAAGAGCGCCGCCGCGGCGGCGCTCGGCCTCCTGATCGCCACCGTCGGCCTCGACCCGATCCTCGGCACGCCGCGGTTCACGTTCGGGACCGACCAGCTCGCCGACGGCATCGACTTCACCATCGTCGCCATGGGGCTCTTCGGGGTCGGCGAGATCCTGTACAACCTGGAGCACCGCGACCGGCCGCAGCCGGCCGTGCCGGCCTTCGGGCGGGCGATCCCGGGCCGGCTGCACTGGCTGCGCTCGCGGGCGGCGATCCTGCGCGGTTCGGTCACCGGCTTCGTGCTCGGCATCCTGCCGGGCGGAGGCGCGACCATGTCGTCGCTGGTGTCGTACGCGGTCGAGAAGCGCGTCGCGAAGGACCCGTCCCGGTTCGGCAAGGGCGCCGTCGAGGGCGTCGCCGGCCCGGAGTCGGCGAACAACGCGGCGGCCACGTCCTCGTTCATCCCGCTGCTCACCCTGGGCATCCCGGCGAACGCGACGATGGCGGTGCTGTTCGGCGCGCTCATGCTCCAGGGCATCACGCCCGGGCCGGGCCTGATGACCGAGCACCCGGACGTGTTCTGGGGCGTCGTCAACTCGATGTACGTCGGCAACCTGCTCCTGCTGGCGCTGAGCATCCCGCTCATCGGGGTGTTCGTGCGGATGCTCAAGGTGCGCCCCGGCGTGCTCGCGCCGCTCACCGTCGTCATCACGATGCTCGGCGTGTACTCGATCCGCAACAACGCCTTCGACATGCTGCTGGTGATCGCGCTGGGCCTGCTCGGCTACGGGATGCGCAAGCTCGGGTTCGAGCCGGGGCCGTTCGTGCTCGCGTTCGTCCTCGGATCGCTGCTGGAGGCGTCGTTCCGGCGCTCCATGCGGATCTTCGGCGGCGACGTCACCGAGTTCGTGCAGCGGCCGGTCTCCGGCTCGCTCGTGGCGGTCCTGGTGCTCACCGCGGTGATCGTCCCGGTCCTGCGCAAGGTCCGGACCCGCCAGTCGGGGGCCGCGGAACAGCCTGCGGCGCAATGAGAGCGGCGCGGTGAGGTCAGCCTTCGGGCCGCACGTGTCCGAGCCGGCGGGACACGATCCCGGCCGCCTCGGCCACGAGCGGCCCGAAGGCCTCGCCCGCGACCCGGGCGGTGGGCCCGGCGACGCTCACCGCGGCGGCCACCTGGCCGCTCTGCTCGAACACGGGCGCGCCGAAGCACGTGGTCCCAGCGTCGAACTCGCCGCGCTCCTCGGTCCAGCCGCGGCGGCGGGCCGCGGCGAGCTCCTCACGCAGCCGGTCCGGATCGGTGACCGTCGCTTCGGTGAACCGCTCCAGCGCAGACCCGGCGATGAGCGCGTCGCGCCGCTCGGGGGAGAGCCCGGACAGGTACGCCTTGCCGACCGCGGTGGCGTGCAGCGGCCTGCGCGCGCCGAGCTCGGAGCGGACCTGCACCGCATGGCGCCCCAGCTCCCGGAACACGAACACGATCTCCCCGCCGCTGAGCACGCCGAGGTTGACGGTCTCGCCGGTGCGGGCCGCGAGGTCGCGCAGCAGCGGCGGCGCGGCGGCGAAGACGTCCATGTGCTGCACGGCGGCCATGGCCATCCGCGCGGCCGCGGGCCCGAGCCGCCACCGGCCGTCCGCGAGCGCGAGGTACTCGGCGGCCTGGAGCCGCTCGACGAGCCGGTAGACCGCGCTCCGGCTGGCGCCCACCGCCTCCACGAGTTCGGCGGTCGTGGCGCTGCCGCGCACGGTCAGGATCTCGAAGACCTCCAGGGCCCGGTCGAGCGAGCCTTTCGGGGGCGCCTCGGCGCGCGGCATGGCGTGGTCCTTACTCGTCCGTGGCGGCGTACCAGGGCCCGCCGGGTGCCCACCAGCGTAATCGGGGCCCGGCGCCGCGAGGTGCCGGGCCGTGCCGGGTCAGCCGTGCGAGCCGAACCGCTCGCTCGCCGTCGTCCAGGCCCGCGCCCGCTCGCTCAGGCTGAAGCCGAGCCCGGGGCGCGCCGGGACGGCCATGCGCCCGCCCGCGGTCTCCAGCCGCTCGTTGAACAGCGGCTCCAGCCAGTCGAAGTGCTCCACCCACGGGTCGTGCTCGTAGGCCGCCGCGAGGTGCAGGTGGATCTCCATCGCGAAGTGCGGGGCCATGCGCACCCGGGCGTGCTCGCCGAGCGCCATGATCTTCAGGAACGGCGTGATGCCGCCGACGCGCGGCGCGTCCGGCTGCATGAAGTCGACGCTGCGCCTGGCGATGAGCTCGGCGTGCTCGGCGACGGAGGTGAGCATCTCGCCGGTGGCGATCGGGGTCGCCAGCTCGCGGGCGAGGTCGGCGTGGCCCTCGGCGTCGTACGCGTCGAGGGGCTCCTCGATCCACGTCAGGTCGAACTCCTCCAAGGCCCGGCCGACCCGAATCGCGGTGCTGCGGTTCCACTGCTGGTTCGCGTCCACCATGAGGTCGATCCCGTCCCCGACCGCCTCCTTGACCGCCGCGACCCGCTTGAGGTCGATGCGCGTGTCCGGCTGCCCCACTTTGATCTTGACGCCGCCGATGCCGGCCGCGGCCGTCGCGTGCGCGTTCTCGACGACCTCCTCGATCGAGGAGGACAGGAACCCGCCCGAGGTGTTGTAGCAGGCGACCGAGTCGCGGTGCGCGCCGAGGAGCTTCGCCAGCGGCAGCCCCGCGCGCTTCGCCTTGAGGTCCCACAGCGCGATGTCGAACGCCGCGATCGCCTGCGTCGCCAGGCCGCTGCGCCCCACCGAGGCGCCCGCCCAGACCAGCTTCGTCCAGATCCGCTGGACGTCGCTCGGGTCCTCGCCGAGGAGCTCGGGCGCGACCTCGCGCGCGTGCGCGTACTGGCCCTCGCCGCCGGCGCGCTTGGAGTAGGAGTACCCGACGCCTTCGAGGCCCGCCTCGGTGCGGATCTCCGCGAACAGGAACGCGATGTCCCGCAGCGGCTTCTGGCGCCCGGTGAGCACCTTCGCGTCGCTGATCGCGCCCTTGAGCGGCAGCACCGCGTGCGAGATCCGCACCGACGCGATCCGGTCGAGGCTCGCCTCCCCGGGCCGGAGCGCGCCGAAGTGCCGCTCGTTGACCGCGCTCGTCTCGGTCGCGCTGGTGAAGTCGAGGAACGTGGAGTCAGTCAAGGGGGAACCTCGCCGTCAGTCCCGTTGAGTGGGACTTAATGTCGATGAATGGGACAGCCTGAGCATAGGGGACCGGCCCGCCCCGCGCAAGGCGGCGGCGGGCCGGTGCCATCGGTCTAGTGGCCGCCGATCTCGACCAGGAGGACGCCGGCGCCGACGAGGGCGATGCCGAAGGCCATGAGCTTCGAGAGCGGCTCCTTGAACAGGAGGCGGCCGCCGACCGCCGTCAGGGCCACGCCCGCGGCGACCCAGATGCCGTAGGCGACGCCGATGCCCAGGCCGCGGTCGAGCGCGAACGTCAGGCTCGTGAACGCCAGGCCGTACCCGGCGGCCACCACCGCGTACCAGCCCTTCCTCCCGTCCGAGGCGGCCTTCAGCGACAGGCTGGCCGCGACCTCCGAGAGGATCGCGCCGATCAGGAACACCCAGGCCATCACGCCGCCTCCGCCTTCGCGCGGGCGGCCGCCCGCTCCGCGCCCATCTCGATCGTGAACACCCCGGCGATGATGAGCGCGATGCCCGCGCCCATGACCGCCGTCAGCGGCTCGCCGTACAGGACCGCGCCGAAGACGGCGGTGAGCACCACGCCCATCGCGCCCCACACGCCGTACGCGACGCCGAGCGGCATGCCGGACTTGAGGACCAGGCTCAGGAACGTGAACGCCGAGAGGAACCCGGCGCCCACCACGACGTAGAGCCAGGGGTTCCCGATCGCCGCCTTCAGGGAGAGCGAGGCGGTCACCTCGCTGACGATCGCCCCCGCCAGGAGCAGCCACGGCCTCATCGCAAACCCTCCAGCATGGACTGCGCCAGGTCCCGCAGGCCGGCCCTGGTCGCCTCGTCCGGCGGATGGTTCCGCATCGCCTCGGCGAACCACAGGCCGTCCGCCATGAGCCGCACGGCGGTCAGCCGCACCCGCTCCTCGGCCGGAACGCTGGCGGGCATCGCCAGCCACGTCTCCATCCGCTCGACCCAGTGGGCCGTCAGCCGCTCGCACAGGCGCGGGTCGGCGAACATCACCAGGTCGCCGAGGTCCGGCTCGTCCACGAGCGTCCACTCCAGATACGCCGCCATGCGCGCCGCGGGCGGCGCGCCGTCCACCGGGCCCGCGAGGAACCCCGCGAGCCGCTCCTCCCAGCCGTCGACGACGCGGTCGACCAGTGCCAGCATGAGTGCCTCCTTCGTCGGGAAGTGGTACATGAGGCCGGGCTTGGTCAGCCCGGCGCGCCTGGCGGCGGTCTCCAGGGAGACCGATCCGCCCTCCTTGAGCAGCGCGAGCGCGCCGTCCAGGATCTGCTCTCTCGAACTCATGCCATTACTTTACCTTCCGGAAGGTTGGTACGGCAACCCGGGCCGATGGATCACACTGCGTCGTTCGACGCCGCCGCCCCGTCGATGTCGCACCCGCCTCCTACTGTCAGGAGCGTGAATCCCCGCCCGGCCGAAGGACGAGAATGACTGAACCCGTTGCACCCCAAGAAGACCAATTGATCCTGCCGACCGCCTGGGCCAACCGCGCGCTCGCCCGCCGGGGCCGCGGCGGCAGGCCGTTCGTCCCGGAGGAGGACGCGGCCGAGCGGCTGCGCCGCAAGATCGACGGCCGCACCGGCAAGATCCGCCTCGCCCTCGCCCGCGAGGAGAACGCCCCCTACGCCGACGCGGCCGAGGACTTCATCGCCGGCAAGGCCGACCCGCTCGGCGCCGCCGCCGTCGCCGCCCTCATGTGCGACGTCCACAGCCGGCACGACCAGTCCTGGATCCGCCCCGAATTCGACGCCTGGATCGGCATGCACGGCGCCCCCTTCGCCGTCGCCGCCGTCGTCGCGCGCCTCGCCGTGCGCCACGAATACCACCGCGGCAACGACTACGAGCAGCGCGTCATCGTCGAGAACGACGTCCACTACAACAGCCCCCTCGTGCACGAATACGAGCAGGGCGCCCTCGCCGCCGTCCGCTCCCTCGTCGCCGGCCTCCCCGACGACGCCTACGCCGAGGCCGTCGCCCTCACCGCCCCGCTGCGCGACACCCCCATCAAGCGCATCGCCGCCGCGATCGTGCTCCCCGACGAGACCGCCTGGGTCGACGAGGCCGTGGCCGACTACGCGCAGCTGCGCTCCTACGGCTGGTCCGACCGCCTCTTCCTGCACTCGGTCACCAGCGTCGAGCAGTTCCAGGCCACCCAGGTCGGCGTCCTCAACGAGTACTACACCGACGCCGGCACCGTCGCCTCCCTCGTCGCCAACCTCGGCCCCGCCGCCCTCCCGATCCTCACCGCCCCCCTCGCCCAGCCCGGCCACCTCCCCGCCGAGTTCAAGAAGCTCCTCTACAAGGGCATCGCCCTGCTCCCCAGCGACGACGCGATGGCCTACCTGCTCGGGCACCTCGGCGACGCCCACATCTTCGAGTCCGCCGCCGACGCCGCCGGGCGCTTCCCCCAGCGCGCCCTCCGCGTCCTCCTCAAGCGCGCCGCCACCGCCACGGGCGACGACCGCCAGCGGCTCACCGCCGTCGCCGGCCTCATCGGCGACGCCGAGCGCGACCGCCTCGACGGGCCCGACCGCGAAGCCCTCGACGCCCTCCTCGCCGGCAGCGGCCGCGCCCCCGAGGCCGACCCCGCCGAACTCCCCGCCCTCCTCGTCTCCCCGCCCTGGACCGGCAGGCGCGCCAAGCGCACCCCCGTCGTCCTCGACGGGCTGACCGCCCCTGAAGGCGTCGAGCTCCACTGGGCCCCGGGCGAGCGCGAGGAATGGGGCGGCCTGCGCGAATACTGGGACTACGACGAGGACGACTTCGGCGACCTGTCCGGCCTCGAAGCCGACCACTGGCGCATCCAGTCCTTCCTCGCCTTCGGCGACCCCGAGCGGGCCGAGCCCTACCTCGACAAGTGGCTCGAACACGACTACAACGGCTACGAGCACACCATCCTGCGGATCGTCGCCCGCTACGGCGAGCGCGCCGTGCCCTGCGCCGTCGCCGCCGCCCGCCGCGACGCCGCCTTCCTGCGCCTCCCCGGTCCCGTCCTCGGCCTCGACGCCGCCCGCCTCGCCGCCGAACGCCTCGACCGGCTCAAGTCCACCCGCGCCTCGGCCGCCAAGTGGTTCGAACGCCACGGCCTCGCCGCCGTCCCCTACCTCGTCCCCGACGCCCTCGGCACCGACAAGAAGCGGCGGCGGTACGCCGAGACCGCCCTCCTGCACCTCGCCCTGCGGCACGGCGCCGACCAGGTCGCCGCCGCGGCCGAGCCCCACGGGCCCGAAGCCGCCGCCGCGATCGCCGGCCTCCTCGCCGGCGACCCGCTCGAACCGCGCGGCGTCAAGGTCCCCAAGCCCGGCCCCTGGGCCTCCCCGGCCCTGCTCCCGCAGGTCCTGCTGGAAGGCGGCGAGCGCGCTCTGCCCGCCGAGTCCGTGCGCCACCTCCTCACCGTGCTCGCGCTGGCGACCCCCGAGTACCCGTACCCGGGCCTCGACGTCGTCGCCGCGGCCTGCGACCGGGCCTCGCTCACCCGCTTCGGCCGCGCCCTGTTCCAGCTGTGGCTCTCGGTCGGCGCGCCCGCGAAGGACGCGTGGGCGCTCACCCAGCTCGCCCACTTCGCCGCGGACGAGACGGTGTGGATGCTCGCCCCGCTCATCCGCGAGTGGCCCGGCGAGTCGCAGCACAAGCGGGCCGTCGCCGGCCTGGGCGTGCTCGGCGCGATCGGCTCCGACGAGGCGCTGCGCGCGATCCAGACCATCGCCGACCGCGTGAAGTTCAAGGCGCTCAAGGACGAGGCGGGCCGCCAGATCGCCCGCATCGCCGCCGACCAGGGCCTGTCGCGCGACCAGCTCGCCGACCGGCTCGTGCCCGACTTCGGCCTCGGCGAGGACGCCGCGCTCGTCCTCGACTACGGGCCGCGCCGGTTCACCGTCGCCTTCGACGAGGCCCTCAAGCCGTTCGTCACCGACGAGACCGGCAAGCCCCGCAAGACCCTCCCCAAGCCCGGCGCGAAGGACGACCCAGACCTCGCCCCCGCCGCGTACCAGCGGTTCACCGCCCTGAAGAAGGAGCTGCGGGCCGTCGCCGCCGACCAGATCTCCCGCCTCGAGGCGGCCATGACCGGCGGCCGCACCTGGACGGCGGAGGAGTTCCGGCGCTACTTCGTGGAGCACGCCCTCACCCGGCACCTCGCGCGCCGCCTCGTGTGGCTCGCCGAGTCCGGAGGGGACCGCCTCGGCTTCCGCATCGCCGAGGACGGCACCTTCAGCGACGTCGAGGACGAGGCCCTGGACCTGCCCGCCGACGCCGCCGTGCGCGTCGCCCACCCCGCCCTCCTCGGCGAGGAGCAGGTGCGCGCCTGGGCCGAGATCCTCGCCGACTACGAGATCCTCCAGCCGTTCGACCAGCTCGACCGCCCCGTCCTGGCCTTCACCGAGGAGGAGCTGGCGACCGGCCGCCTCACCCGCTTCGAAGGGGCCACCGTGGACGTCGGCCGCGTCCTCGGCATGGTCAAGCGCGGCTGGCGGCGCGCCGCGCCCGAGGACGGCGGCGTCGAGCCCGGCATCGCCTACGCGCTGCCCGGCGGCGGCTACGTCACCGTCGCGCTCGACCCGGGCGTGTACGTCGGCGCCGTCGGCGAGTCCCCCGAGCAGACCGTCCGGAGCGTCCAGCTCACCGAGCACGAGCAGTACTGGTGGCGCCCGGAGGAGTACCCGAACCGCAAGTACCCCAAGGACCTCGACGAGGTCGCCGCCGCCGAGGCGCTCGGCTCCCTGGCCCGCCTCACCGGACGTTCGTAAACCGCTCACGCGCGGGGTCGCCCCGGGGCCGTATCCTCGGGGCGGCACCCCCCACCCTGGAAAGACCGGTATGTCTGCACAAGCGCCGCAAGAAGACCGCCTCGAACTCCCGGCGGCCTGGGCCGCGAAGCTCCTGCCGCGCCGCGGGAGCCGCACCGGGGAGCCCGTCGCGATCGACCCCGACGCCCCCGACCTCCTCGCCGAGCAGCTGGAGCTCCACGCCGAACTCGTCCCGCAGCTCCTGCGCATGAAGAAGAACCGGCCCTATCGGGATTCGATCAACGCCTTCCTCACCGGAGCGCCCGACCCCCGCGGCGCCGCCGCCGTCGGCACCCTCCTGGCCCACGCCGGCGGGCACACCTCCGGCTGGTGGAGCCGCCTCGAGACCCACGCCTGGGTCAAGGCGCACGGCCTGCCCTGGACCGTGCGCGCCGCGATCGAGCGGTACGCCCTCCAGACCAGCGGCTGGCACTCCGACGGCGCACGGCCCCCGCTCGAACACCTCCAGCTCACGCCCCCGCTCGGCTACGAGGGCCGGGCCGTCGAGGGCGACCTCGCCAACGGCGTCGTCGCCGAGCTGCGCGCGCTCCTCGCCGCCGCCTCCGACGAGGAGTACGCCGCCGTCGTCGCGGCCGCCGCCGAGCACCGCGACCACCCCGCGAAGCGCTTCGCCGCCGCGCTCCTCCTCCCGGACCAGGCCGACTGGGTCGCTGAAGTCTGCGCCGAGGCCCAGGGCCTCCACGCCTCGACCGCCACCCAGCCCATCCTCCTCCAATGCGCCAGCGACCCCGCCCACCTCGCGGCCGCCGGGGTGACCGATCTCGGCTACTACGAACTCGAACTGGAGTCCATCGCGGCCCTGGTGGACTCGCTCGGCGCCGCGAGCCTCCCGATCCTCGCCGCGACCCTCGAGAGCCCCTGGTACCTCAGCGCCGCCGTCCAGCGGCAGCTCATCAAGGCGATCGCGCTCCTCCCCGGCGACGAGGCCGCCGCCCACCTCGTCGCCAGGCTCGACAAGCCGTTCTACCTCGACGGGGCGATCGAGGCCGCCCGCCGCCACCCCGCGGCCGTCCTGCGCGCCGTCGCCGCCGCGGCCGGCCCCGCCTCCCCGGCCGAACGCGGCCGCCTCGCCGTCGTCGCCGCCGCGGCCGGCCCCCTCGACCGCGTCCCCGCCGACGTGCGCGCCCCGATCGAGGGCCTCACCGCCGCCCTGCGCCCCGTCCCCGACGCCGACCCCGCCGACCTCCCGCCCCTCCTCGTCACTCCACCATGGACTGTCAAGCGCCGCAAGGCGAAACCGGTGGTCCTCGACCTCGAACCGGTCGCCGAGGACCGGTTGGTCTGGGACGAGGAGCAGACCGCGCACGCCCAGCGCCTGCGCGAGACCTACGAACAGGAGCCCCGCGTCCTCGCCGACTGGTCCCGGTTCGCCGCGAACCGCACCTCGAACGCGTACGACTACCGCCTCGCCCAGATCGCGGCCTACGGCCCCGACGGCGTGGCCGAGCGCATGTTCGCCGACTGGGCCGCCCACGCCGCCGAGTCCTACCCGAGCGACGTCGAGGCGATCCTCCACCGCCACGGCACCGCCGCGATCGCCCCCGCCCTGCTCGTCGCCGAGCGCTGGGGCTGCTCCGACTTCGTCCTCCCGATGTTCAGCGCCGACACCGCCAGGTTCGTCGCCGGCCGCTACGCCCGGCGCAAGACCGAGCGCGCCGCCGCGGCCGCCTGGTTCGCGCTCCACGGCCTCGCCGCCGCCACCGCGCTCGTCCCCGACGCCCTCGGCGCCGACCGGAAGCACCGCCGCCACGCCGAGACCGCGCTCGCCCACCTCGCCACGGTCCACGGCGCCCCCGCCGTCGTCGCCGCCGCCGAACCCTACGGG
Organism: Glycomyces terrestris; assembly: GCF_003933745.1. Classification (GTDB taxonomy): domain Bacteria; phylum Actinomycetota; class Actinomycetes; order Mycobacteriales; family Micromonosporaceae; genus Glycomyces; species Glycomyces terrestris. Next base: position 845,869 of record NZ_RSEB01000002.1, read on the forward strand.
CCCGAAGCGGCCCGGGCGATCGCCGCGTTCTTCGACGGCGACCCGCTCGAACCGCGCGGCGTCACGGTCCCCAAGCCCGGCCCGTGGGCCGCGCCCGCGATGTTCCCGCAGGTCCTCCTCGAAGGCGGCGGCCGGGCGCTCCCGGAGGACTCGGTGCGCCACCTCCTGACCGTCCTCGCGCTGGCCGCCCCCGACTACCCCTACCCGGGGCTCGACGTCGTCGCCGAGACCTGCGACCGGGCCTCCCTCGCCCGCTTCAGCCGCGCCGTCTTCGAGCAGTGGCTCGCCGTCGGCGCGCCCGCGAAGGACCAGTGGGCGCTCACGCAGCTCGCGCACTTCCCCGAGGACGAGACCGTGTGGCTCCTCGCCGCGCGCCTGCGCGAATGGCCCGGCGAGGGCCAGCACAAGCGCGCCGTCACCGCCCTCGGCGTGCTCGGCGCGATCGGCACCGAGGAGGCGCTGCGCGCCGTCCAGACCACCGCCGGCAAATCGAACTACCAGGGCCTCATGTGGGAGGCGACCGAGCAGGTCGAGCGCATCCGGAAGGAGCTGGGCCTCACCGCCGAGCAGCTCGCCGACCGCCTCGTGCCCGACTTCGGCCTCGGCGAGGAGGGCTCCCGCGTCGTCGACTACGGCCCGCGGAAGTTCACCGTCGCCTTCGACGAGCAGCTCAAGCCCTACGTCGTCGACGAGTCCGGCAAGGCCCGCAAGAGCCTTCCCCGACCCGGCGTCAAGGACGACGCGGTCGTCGCCGAAGACGCCCACCGGCGCTTCCAGGCGTTCCGCAAGGAACTCAAATCCGTTGCCGCCGAACAGGTCTCGCGCCTGGAGTCGGCCATGACCACCGGCCGCTCCTGGGCCGTGGGGGAGTTCCGCCGCTACTGCGTCGAGCACGCCCTCACCGGCCTCCTCGCCCGCCGCCTCGTCTGGCTCGCCGAGCACGACGGCGCCTCGACCGAGTTCCGCATCGCCGAGGACGGCACCTTCTCCGACGTCGACGACGACGCGTTCGACCTCCCCGAGGACGCCGCCGTCCGCCTCGCCCACCCCGCGCTCCTCGGCGACCGGGTCGGCGCCTGGGCCGAAGTGCTCGCCGACTACGAGATCCTCCAGCCCTTCGACCAGCTCGACCGGCCCGTCGACGCGTTCACCGAGGCCGAGCTCGCGACCGGCGTCGTCGAGCGCTTCACCGGCGCCGTCGTCGCCACCGGCCGCGTCCTCGGCCTCGCCAAGCGCGGCTGGAACCGCGCCTGGCCCGGCGACGGCGGCCTCGTCCCCGGCTGCACGTACCTCCTCGGCAGCGGCTGCTTCCTCGTCCTCTCGGTCGCACCCGGCATCTCGCTCGGATACGCCGCCGAGCACCCGGAGCAGACCGTCGCCTCGGTCCGCTTCTGCGACAGGGAGACCTTCGGCGCCGACCCCGTCCCGCCGACCGCCCCGATCGACCCCGTCGCCGCCGCCGAAGCCCTCGGCTCGCTCGCCCGCCTCGTCCGCGCCTGATCCCCGAAGGAACCACCGATGACCTACGACGCCTCCCGAGAGGACCGCCTCGACCTCCCCGCCGCCTGGGCCCCCATGCCCGTGCCGCGCCGCACCGACCCCGGCGAACCGGTCGCGCTCGACCCCGAAGCGCCCCAACGGGTCGCGGAGATCCTGCGCGCCTGCGAGGACGACATCCGCCACGTCCTCGCCCAGCACCCGGCGTTCGCGCCGGCGGCGCTGCGCCACCTCGACGGCGACCCCGACCCCGAAGGCGCCGCGGTGCTCGCGGCCATCGCCAGGACCCGGCCCGGGCACACCGAGATCTCCCGGCTCCGGCCCGACCTCGACGCGTGGGTCCAGGAGCACGGCCTCGGGTTCGCCGCCGCCGCCGCGCTCCACCGGCTCGGCCTCCACGCCTGGTACGGGTACAAGGGGTCCATTCGCGACACCAGGATGCACTGGCTCACGCCCCCCGAGCTCCACACGCTCCGCTCGGAGATCGAGCACGGCCTCGCCGCGTTCCGCGGCCTCCTCGCGCACGCGTCCGAAGCGGACTACGCGGCGGCGGTGGCCGCCGTCGCGCCCCTCCGGACCTCGCCGGCCGCGCGGTTCACCGCCATGGCCCTGTTCCCCGACGAGGCCGGCTGGGCCGAGGAGGCCTGCCGCGAGTACCAGGCCGTCGGGTACGCCGACGCGGTCGTGTGGTGCACCGTCACCCGCATCGAGCACCTCGCGCTCACCGGCATCACCCGCTTCGACCAGTGGGGGATCTCGCGCCGGTTCCTCGGCACCGTGCTGCGCGCGTTCGGCGGCGAGGCGCTGCCCTACGCGACCGCGAGCCTCCAGCAGCAGCCCGGCACCGACCTCCGCCACCTCCTCCTCGACGCGATCGCGCTCATGCCCACCGACGAGGCCGCCGCCCACCTCGTCGGCCGCCTCGGCGAGGAGTACCTGTTCCAGGCCGCGACCCTGGCCGCCGAGCACTACCCGCGCCGCGTCCTGCGCACCGCCGCCGCCGCGGCCGCGCGGATCGAGCCCGAACTGCGCCCCCGCCTCACCGCGCTCGTCGCCGGCATCCCCGCCGAGCACCGCGACGCCCTCGCGGCCGGCGACCGGGCGGCCGTCGACGCGCTCCTCGCGCCCTCACCGACCCCGCTCGCCGACCCCGGTCAGCTGCCCGCGATCCTCACCGCCCCGCCGTGGACCCGCAAGGGCCCCAAGCGGAAAGCCCAGACGCTCGCGCTCACCGCGGACGCGGAGCCGACCGTCCACTGGGCTCCGGGCGAGTCCGAGGCGTGGTCGAAGCCGGCGCACGACTACTTCCGGACCTACACCGACTCCCAGTGGGAGCTGATGCTCACCAAGGGCCACCGCCGCGACTCGGCGATCGTCGCCACCTACGCACCCGCCTCGTACGCCCTGCGCGGCCTCCAGCAGTGGAGCGGCGGCTACAGCCACTACTCCCACGGCGACCTCAAGACCGTCCTCAGCCGCTTCGGGCCCCTGGCCGCCGAGAAGATCGTGATCGCGCTGCGCGCCAACCCGCCCCTCCACGAGACCCTGGTGCCGATCCGCAGCGTCGAGGCCGCCCGGCTCGCCGCCGACTGGTACGCCCGCCTCAAGACCGCCCGCGCGAGCGCCGTCGCCTGGTTCGAGCGCCACGGCGCCGACGGCGCCGCCCTGCTCGTCCCGGACGCCCTCGGCGCCGACAAGCAGCGCCGCTCCAACGCCGAAGGCGCCCTGTGGGCCATCGCGCTCCGCACCGGCGCCGAGGCCGTCACCGAGGCGGCCGGACGGTACGGCCCCGAAGCGGCCCAGGCGATCGCCGAACTCCTCGCCGGCGACCCCCTCGAACCCCGCGGCGTCAAGCTCCCCAAGCCCGGCGCGTGGGCCAACCCGGTCATGCTCCCCGAGGTCCGCACCGCGGACGGGGCGCACGCGCTCCCGGCCGACTCGGTGCGCCACCTCATCACCGTCCTCGCCCTCGCCACCCCCGACTACCCGTACGCCGGCCTCGACGTCGCCGCCGACGCGCTCGACCGCGGGTCCCTCACCCGCTTCAGCCGCGCCCTGTTCCAGCTGTGGCTCTCCATGGGGTCGCCCGCGAAGGACGGCTGGGCGCTCACCCAGCTCGCGCACTTCGCCGACGACGACACCGTGCGCCTGCTCGCCCCGCTCGTGCGCGAATGGCCCGGCCAGTCCCAGCACAAGCGGGCCGTCACCGGGCTCGGCGTCCTCGGCGCGATCGGCTCCGAGGCGGCCCTGCGCGCCATCCAGGGCATCGCCGAGAAGGTGAAGTTCAAGGCGCTCAAGGAGGAGGCCCGGGTCCAGATCAACGCGATCGCCGCCGAGCTCGGCCTCACCCGCGAGCAGCTCGCCGACCGCCTCCTCCCGGACTTCGGCCTGGGCGAGGACGGCGCCCTCGTCCTCGACTACGGGCCCCGCTCCTTCACCGTCGCCTTCGACGAGCAGCTCAAGCCGTTCGTCAGGGACGACACCGGCAAGCCCCGCAAGAGCCTGCCGAAGCCCGGCGCGAAGGACGACCCCGAGACCGCCGGCGCCGCCTACAAGCGCTTCGCCGCCCTCAAGAAGGAGCTGCGGGCCGTCGCCGCCGACCAGGTCCAGCGCCTCGAGGCCGCGATGATCAACGGCCGCACCTGGACCAAGGACGAGTTCGAGCGCTACTACGTGCGCCACCCGCTCACCTGGCACCTCACCCGCCGCCTCGTCTGGTCGGCGGCCGTAGGGGACGCGCAGCAGGGCTTCCGCGTCGCCGAGGACCGCACCTACACCGACGCGAACGACGACGCCTACGACCTCCCCGACGGCGCCGTCATCCGCCTCGACCACCCGGTCCGCATGGGGGACAAGGCCGCCGAGTGGGCCGAGCTGTTCGCCGACTACGAGATCCTCCAGCCCTTCGACCAGCTCGCCCGGCCCGTCCTCGCCTTCACCCCCGAGGAACTGGAGACGGGCGTCATCGAGCGTTTCACCGGCGCGAAGGTCGAGGTCGGCAAGCTCCTCGGCCTCACCAGCCGCGGCTGGTTCCGCTCCTCGCCCGAGGACGGCGGCGTCGAGCCCGGCATGTACTTCCCGCTCCCCGGGGGCGGGTACGTCACCGTCGCCCTCGACCCGGGCATCTGGGTCGGCATGGTCGCCGAGAACCCGGTCCAGACCCTCGACGGCGTCCGCATCTCCGCCACCGAGGACTACTGGTGGAGCCGCAGCGGCCGCGCCGCGGACGGCAACCACCCCAGGGACATCGACCCGGTCACCGCCTCCGAGGTCCTGGCCGCCCTCACCCGCGTCACCGCGAAGGAGTAGCCCCGGCGCTCCGCGTCGTTCGAGGACCGCAGCGGGGCGGGATGTCGCACCCGGACTCTATGATCTGGGGGAGCCTCCCGCCCCGTGAAGGACCGAGATGACCGAAGCCGTTGCAGCGCAAGAAGATCAGTTGATCCTTCCTGCGGAGTGGACGGCGTGGCTGCTCCCGCGGCGCGGGCGCGGAACGGGCATTCCGGTCGAGCCGGACGGTGCGGTCCGAGACGATGTGGCCCGAGCCGGCGGTCCTGCTCGAAACGGCCGTCCCGGAATCGACAGCGCCGACCGCACCACCCCTCCGGACCTCGCCGAGGCGTCCCGGAACGCGGCCGCGGTCGCCGCCTCCCGGCGCGCCGACCTCGTCGCGGCTCTCGAACTGCCCGAGTGCGCCCCGGACCTCGGCCGGGCCGGGCTCGCGCACCTGAACGGCGAGCCGAGCCCGCTCGGCGCCGCCGTCGTCCTCACCCTGATGCGCTACGCCAAGCCCTACAGCGGCTGCCTGTTCAACAGCGGCGGCGAGCACGCCGCCGCCAACCGCGAGCTGTTCGCCGCCGTCGTGGCCGACCACGGCCTCCCCTTCGCCGTCGCCGCCGCCATCGAGGAGCTGGAGATCGACACCCACTGGGGCAGCTCGAACGGCTGGGGTCCCGACGGCATCCCCACCGTCGGCCCCGGCGGCTTCTCCACCCTCAAATGGCTGGTGGTCTGGTCCGACCCCGCGGGCGTCCTCCCGCTCGCGCGCGGCCTCGTCGCCGCCGCGGACGACGACGAGTACCGCCGGATCGTCGCGGCCGCCGCCGCGCACCGCGACACGCCCCTCAAGCGCATCGCCGCCGCGATGCTGCTGCCCGACGAGCGCGACTGGGTGGCCGCCGCCTGCGAGGACCGCACCGCCTACGCCCCCAACGGCCTCATGGGGAACGCCGACGTGCAGCGGTCCGTCTGGTCCGCCATGAGCGGCGCGGACCACCTGCGCGCCTCCGGGCTCACCGCCCTCGCCCAGCACCACGTGCGCCCCGCGCTCGTCGCCGAGCTCACCGCCAACCTCGGCGCCGCCGCCCTCCCCGTCTTCGCCAAGACCCTCGGGCGCGCGAGCCTCGAACTCGGCCAGCGGACCCTGCTGTACCGTGCGATCTCACTGCTCCCCAGCGACGAGGCCGCCGAATTCCTGGTCGAGCAGGCCGCGCAGCCCGGCGCCCTCGCCGCCGTCAAGCCCGCCGCCGCGCGCTTCCCGCACCGGTTCGCGCGCGCCGTCGCCGCCAAGGCCGCGGGCCTGCCCGCGGCCGACCGCTTCCGCCTCGCCGGCGCCCTCCGCCAGGACGAGGTCCCCCTCGACGACGTCCTCAAAGGACTCGACGCCGACGCCAGGCCCGCCGTCGAAGCGCTCCTCGCCGAGGCCGCCCCCGCCGTCGCCGCCCCCGAGCAGCTCCCCGCCGCCCTCGCCGCACCGCCCTGGGCCGAGCGCCGTCGCCGCCGCCCCCTCGACCCCGTCCCCGGCCTGCACGCCCCCGCGGGCGTCGAGATCGTCTGGCCCGCAGGCGCACAGGAAGCGGCCCTGGCCGTCGAACCGGCCTTCGCCGAATGGGACGAGGACACCTTCTGGTTCACCGACGCCGAGACCGGCATCGGCTTCGCCGACCGCCTCCTCGGCCGCCTCGCCCGCGGCGGCGCCGCCGAAGCCGCCTTCGTCCTCGAGAAGCTCCGCAACGCCCCCAAGCACGCGTCCGCGCTCGTGCCGATCCGCAGCGCTGCGGCCGCCGCGCTCGCCGCCGACTGGTTCGCGCGCCTCAAGTCCGCGCGCGTCCACGCCGCCGACTGGCTCGACCACCACGGCGCGCACGCCGTGCCCTACCTCGTCCCGTGCGCCCTCGGCGAGGACAAGCGCCTGCGCGACGGCGGCGAGGCCGCCCTGCGCCACCTCGCCCGCCGCCTCGGCGACCGCGCCGTCCTCGACGCCGCCGCCCCCAGCGGCCCCGCCGCCCTCGCCCGCGTCGAGGCCCTCCTCGCCACCGACCCGCGCGTCCCCCTCGCCGGCGCCGTCACCCCCGGCGCCTGGGCCGACCCCGCGATGCTCCCGCCGGTCATGCTGCGCGGCAACGAACTCGCCCTCCCCGCCGACACCGTGCGCCACCTCGTCGCGGCCCTCGCCCTGTGGACGCCGCGCCTGCCGTTCCCCGGCGTCGACGACTTCGCCGCCCACTGCGACCCCGCGTCGCTGCGCCGCTTCTCGCTGGCGCTGTTCGACCTGTGGCTCCGCGCCGAGGCCCCCGCGAAGGACTCGTGGGCCGTCGACCAGCTGGGCGCCTTCGGCGACGACGAGACCGTCGCCGTCCTCGGCCCGCTCGTCGCCTCCTGGCCCGGCCGCAGTCAGAACGACCGCGCCCTCACCGGCCTCGACGTCCTCGCCCACATCGGCACCGAGGCCGCCTTCACCGCGCTCCGCGACATCTCGCGGTCCTTCAAGTACGCCAACGGCACCAGCGAGCGCGCCCGCGAGCTCGCCGCCGGCATCGCCGCCGCGCGCGGCCTCACCTACGAGGGCCTCGCCGACCGGCTCCTGCCCGACCACGGCGTCCCCGGGCCACTCGCGTTCGACTACGGCCCCAGGCGCTTCCACCTCACCTTCGACCGCCTCCTCACCCCGCGGCTCACCGACGACGACGGCAGGCCCCGCAAGGCCCTCCCCAAACCCGGCGTCCGCGACGACGCCGCGGCCGCCAAAGCCGCGGCCGCCCGGTACAAGGCCCTCGTCAAGACCGTCGAGACCACCGCCGAGGAGCAGGCCGAGCTCCTGCGCGACGCCATGCTCGGCGGCCGCGTCCTCACCCTCGACGACCTCCGCGTCCTCGACGCCCACCCCATCACCGGCGTCTTCACTCGCCGCCTCGCCTGGTACAGCCGCGGCGCCGGGTTCCGCATCGCCGAGGACGGCGGCTTCGCCGACGTCGAGGACCGCGAGTTCGCGCCCGACCCGGCCGCCATCCGCCTCGCCCACCCCGGCCTCCTCGGCGACGACACCGCCGCCTGGGCCGCGGTCTTCGCCGACTACGAGGTCATCCAGCCGTTCGACCAGCTCACGCGCCCCGCACTCCGCTTCACCGCCGACGAGCTCGAGACCGGCCGCCTCACCCGCTTCGACGGCCTCCAGGCCCGCTACGCCGAGCTCGACGAACGCCTCGGCTGGACCCAGGTCTACCGCTCCGCCGACGAGCCGGCCGCCTGGGTCTGGCGCCTCCAGCGGCCCGTCCCCGGCGGCTGGATCCTCGCCGACGCGACCCCCGCCCCCGACCGCACCGACCCCGACCCGGACCTGGTCCACACCGTCACCGCCGTCCGGCTCCAGGCGAACCGCAACCGCCACCCGAAGCACGCCCGCCCGCTCCCCGGCCGCGCGATCGACCCGGTCGCCGCCGCCGAACTCCTCGCCCGACTCTCCGGCCACACCCGCACCAGCTAGAAAGAAACCCATGAGCGACACCGCAACCGCCGAACCGCGCCTCCAGCGGCCCCCCGCCGAGCAGCGCTACGCCGACGAGCTCGCCAAGCTCGCCGCCGAGGACGACGCCCCGCGCCCGCCCGGCTGGGCCCTGAGCCTCCAGGCCGCCCGCACCTTCATCGTCGGCGACGAGTCCCGCGGCATCGCCAAGAAGTTCGTCGGCGACCCCTCCCTCATCGACCGCGGCCTCGTCACCCTCGCCACCAGCCGCGGCCTCATGCTCGTCGGCGAGCCCGGCACCGCCAAGTCCCTGCTGTCCGAGCTCATCGCCGCCGCCGTCTCCGGCGACTCCACCCTCACCATCCAGGGCGGCGCCTCCACCACCGAGGACCAGATCGCCTACTCCTGGAACTACTCCCTGCTCGTCTCCGAGGGCCCCACCCAGCGCGCGCTCGTCCCCGCGCCCCTCCTGCGCGGCATGGCCGAAGGCCGCGTCGTCCGCTTCGAGGAGATCACCCGCTGCCCCCTCGAAGTCCAGGACTCGCTCCTGTCGCCGCTCTCCGACCGCGTGCTCGCCATCCCCGAGCTCGAAGGCGACTCCATGGTCTTCGCCCGCGAGGGCTTCAACATCATCGCCACCGCCAACACCCGCGACCGCGGCGTCAACGAGATGAGCGCGGCCCTCAAGCGCCGCTTCAACTTCGAGACGGTCTTCCCCATCGCCGACTTCAAGACCGAACTCGACCTCGTCGAGCACGAGGCCGCGAACGCGCTGGCCCGCTCGGGCGTCCCGCAGGCCCCCTCCCGCGACGTCCTCGAAGTCCTCGTCCGCGTCTTCCGCGACCTCCGCGTCGGCGACGCGGGCGGCGGCCGCCCCCAGGCCGTCATGTCCACCGCCGAGGCCGTCTCCGTCGCGCACGCCGTCGGCATCAAGGCGTGGTACCTGCGCGGCGGGGTCGCCGAGGCCGGCGACATCGTCGACTGCATGGCCGGCGCCGCCGCCAAGGACTCCTCGGAGGACCTCGCGCGCCTGCGCCGCTACCTGGAGCAGAAGGCCCCCAAGCGCAAGGGCCCGCACTGGCAGTCGCTGTACCAGGCCCGGAACCTGCTGCCGGGATGATCGACCGCCTCCACGTCCAGGGGGTGCGGCACCACTCGCCCGCCTGCGCCCGCCTCGTCGCCGCGCGCATCGAGGAGCTGCGGCCCGCGGCCGTGCTCATCGAGGGCCCGGCCGACTTCAACGACCGGCTCGACGAGCTCGCGCTCGAACACGAACTGCCCGTGGCGATCTACTCGTACGCGAGCACCGGCACCGCCGTGCGTCGCTCGTGGACCCCGCTGTGCGACTACTCTCCCGAGTGGACGGCGCTGACCGAGGGCCGCCGCGCCGGCGCGCAGGTGCGGTTCATCGACCTGCCCGCCTGGCACGACGCCTTCGACGGGGTCGAGAACCGCTACTCCGACGCCGAGCGGCGCTACACCGAGGCCACCGACCGCCTCTGCGCCGCCTTCAGCGCCGACAACCAGGACGCCCTGTGGGACCACCTGGTCGAGAACGCCGACCCGGACGGGCTCGCCGAGCGCCTCGACCACTACTTCGACCTCGTGCGCGGCGAGGCCGACGCGAACGGCGCCGACACCGCCCGCGAAGCCCATATGGCCCAGTGGATCCGCGCGGCCCTCGCCGAGCACGAGGGCCCCGTCCTGGTCGTGTGCGGCGGCTTCCACGCGCCCGCGCTGCGCCGCCTCGCCGCGGCCGACGGCCCGGCCGCCCCGGAGGTCCCGCGGCCCCCGGACGGCACCGATGTCGGCGGGTTCCTCGTCCCGTACTCGTTCAAGCGCCTCGACGCGTTCGCGGGCTACCAGTCCGGGATGCCCTCGCCCGAGTACTACCAGCGCCTGTGGGAGGACGGCCCCGCCGTCGCGGCCGGCGCGCTCATGGAGCGCATCACGACCCGCCTGCGCGGCAAGGGACTCCACGTCTCCACCGCCGACCTCATCGGCGCCCGCGCCCTCACCGACGGCCTCGCGCGCCTGCGCGGCCACACCGTGCCGGGCCGCACCGACCTCCTCGACGGCCTCGCCAGCGCCCTCGTCAGCGACGACCTGGAGGGCCCGCTGCCGTGGACGCGGCGCGGGCCCCTCACGGCCGGAACGCATCCGGTCGTCGTCGAGATGACCGCGGCGCTCACCGGCGAACGGGTCGGCTGGCTCCACCCCGACACGCCCGCGCCGCCCCTCGTGGCCGACGCGCAGGCCGAGATGGAGCGCCTGGGCCTCGACAAGGACGGGACGCTCCGCCTCGACCTGGCCCGCCCGGGCGACCTCGAGCGCAGCCGCGTCCTCCACTGCCTGCGGCTCCTCGCCGTCCCCGGCGTGCGCCGCGACGACGGGCCCGCCGCGGGCGCCGACGTCACGGCCGAGGAGCACTGGACGCTGCGCCCGGTCGACGACCGGCTCCCGGCGCTCATCGAGGCCGGCGCGCTCGGCGCGACCCTCGGCGACGCCGCCCAGACCGTCCTCGAGCAGCGCCTCGACCGCGACGGCGCCCTGGAAGCCTTGGCTGCCATCCTGTTCGACGCGGCCCTGTGCGGGCGCGCGCACCTGACCGACCGCCTCGGCGCGGCCGTCGAGGCGGCCGTGGCCGAGTCGAGCGACCTCGCCGCGGTCGGCCAGGCCCTCGCGGTCGCGCTCGCGCTGTGGCGCCACGACCACCTGTTCGGCACCGCCGGCAGCGACCTGTACGGCTCGGTCGTCACCGCCTGCTGCGACCGCGTCCTGTGGCTCGCCGAGGGGCTCCACGCCGCGCCCGGGCCGGCCGAGCCCGGCCGCCTGCGGGCGCTCGTGGCCCTGCGCGACGCCGTGCGGCACGCCCCGGGCCTGGCCCCGGCCGCCGGGACCGTGACGGGCGCGGCCGACCGGATCGCGCTCGACCCGCAGGCCCCGCCGGACCTGCGCGGCGCGGCCCTGGGCCTCGCCTGGGCGCTCGGCGCGCCCGCCGACGCCGCCGCGGCGGCCGAGGGCGCGGCCGCCCCCGAGCGCCTCGGCGACTGGCTCGCCGGCCTGTTCTCCCTCGCCCGCGAGGAGGTCGCGGCCGAGGACGAGGGCGTCATCGCCGCCGTCGACGAGCTCGTCGGCGACCTGAACGAGGCCGAGTTCCTCGAAGCGCTCCCCGCGCTGCGCCACGCGTTCGCGATGTTCCCGCCGCGCGAGCGCGGCCTCATCGCGGAGCGGGTCGTCGCCCTCCGCGGCGGCGGCGACGCGGCCGACCTGACCAAGCGCCTGGACGTCGACCCGGTGACCGTGGCGGCGTCCCTCGCCCTCGAAGCCCGGGTCGACCTCGTCCTGGGCCGCGAGAACCTCCTATTCGGATCGGAGACGGCATGAGCGCCGACCTCGAACGCTGGCGGCTCATCCTCGGCCCCGCCGCCGAGCGCAGCACCGGCGGGCTCAGCCAGGAGAACGCCGGCCGCGACGCCGCCCTCGACTGGCTCTACGGCCGCGACGACGACCTCGGCAAGCGCGACGTCCGCCGCGGCGGCGCCCGCGGCGACTCCGACGACCGCAGCGGCGGCGACGGCGACTCCATCGTGACCACCGTGGACTGGCTCGACACCATCCACCGGCTGTTCCCGAAGGAGACGATCGAGCGCCTCGAACGCGACGCGATCGAGCGCTACCAGATCAACGACGTGCTCACCGACCCCGAGGTCCTGGGCCGCATCGAACCGAACCCGGCCCTGCTCAAGGCCGTGCTCCAAACCAAGCACCTGATGAACCCGGCCGTGCTCGCCGCCGCCCGGCGCATCGTCGAGGAGGTCGTGCGCCAGCTGGTCGAGAAGCTCTCCGTGCAGGTCCGCACCGTGTTCACCGGCAGCCGCTCGCGCAAGCCGAGCTTCCACCGCCGCGCCCGCGACTTCGACCTCAAGCGCACCCTCAAAGCCAACCTGAAGCACTACCGGCCCGAGGACCGCCAGGTCGCGATCGAGCGCCCCCACTTCCACTCGCGCACCTCCAAGCGCCTGGAGCAGTGGCAGCTGGTGCTCCTGGTCGACCAGTCCGGGTCGATGACGAGCTCGGTCATCCACTCGGCCGTCACCGCCGCGTGCCTGTACGCCCTCCCGGGCCTGAAGACCCACCTGGTCGCGTTCGACACCAACGTGGTCGACATGACCTCCGAAGTGGACGACCCGGTGGAGCTGCTCATGAAGGTCCAGCTCGGCGGCGGCACCGACATCGCCCGGGCCGTCGAGTACGCGGCCGGCCTCATCGAGAACCCGCGCCGCTCGATCGTCGCGCTCATCACCGACTTCTACGAGGGCGGCAGCGAGGCCCGCCTCGTCCACACCACCAAGCAGCTGTGCGAGCAGGGCACCCAGTTCCTCGGCCTCGCGGCCCTGGACGAGGAGGCCAACCCCTCCTACGACCGCAACCTCGCCAAGCGCATGTCCGACGTCGGCGCCCACATCGGCGCGATGACGCCCTCCCACCTGGTCGAATTCGTGGCGGAGAGGCTCGGCACATGAGCGGCCCGCACCCCCTGCCCGCCGCGCTCACCTCCCCGAACCGGAGCCACCGTGTCCAGAAGTGACCTCCTCGCCCTGACCCAGGACGCCCTTGCGGCCCTTGCAAACCGCGGCCTCGTCAAGCGCGCCGCGAAGGACCTCGACGCCGGGACCGCCCCCGAGCTCAGCCTCGACGGCGACGGCGCCCTCACCGCCGTCTTCCCCGACGGCGCCACCGCCGTCCTCCCGGCCGCGGGCGGCCTCGAGACCGCCACCTGCACCTGCGGCGCGGCCGGCAAGTGCCGCCACCGCGTCGGCGCCGTCCTCGCCTACCAGCGCGAGCACACCGCCGCGGCCCCCGCGGCCGAGGCCGAGGCGGCCCCCGACGAGCCCGTGATCACCACGCCCGCGGTCATCACCGACGACGAGCTCCGCGCCGCCCTCGGCCCCCACGCCCTCAAGGCCGCCGAGGCCACCCGCAAGGCCGGCTACACCGCCCGCCTCACCTGGCCCGGCCCCGACCGGCCCGCCGCCGCCGAGCTGCCCGCCGCCACCGTCAGCTTCCTCGTCCCCGGCCTCGGCTACGTCCACACCGACGCCACCGGCCCCGCCCGCGACACCGCGATCGTCCTCGCCGTCTGGGCCTTCCGCGAGGCCGGGCCCGACGCGGCGACCGTCAGCGTCGGCGGCGCGAACCCCGAGGAGACCCTCGCCGAGTCCGTCGCCCTCGCCCGCCAGGTCCTCCTCGACGGCGCCGCCGGCGCCGACGCCGTCCTGCGCGCCGCCCTCCAGCGCGAGGCCAAGGCCCTCACCCGCCGCCGCGCCCACTGGCCCGCCGGCGCCGTGAACGACCTCATCGACCAGCTCCAGCGCTACGAGGACCGCTCCGCCGCCTACGACCCGCACCGCCTCGCCGTCCTCCTCGCCGAGATCCCCGCCCGCGCCCGCGCCGCCGCCCACCCGCAGGGCACGCCCGCCGCGCACGTCCTCGGCAGCGAGGAGGCCGACGCGACCCCGCTGACCCTCGTGCGCCTCACCGGCCTCGGCGCCCGCGTCGGCACCGAGGGCGACCGCCGCACCCTCGAGCTCTACCTCGCCCAGCCCGAGACCGGCATGGTCCTCTCCATCAAGCGCGACTGGACGATCCCCGAAGGCGAGACCCTCACCGGGGCCGACGTCGCCGCCCGCCGCCTCGCCGGCTGCCGCATCGGATCCCTCGCGGCCGGCAACACCGTCACCGAGGCCGCCACCCGCACCGCCGCCCGCGCCCTCAAGCTCGGCACCGGCCGCCTCGCCAAGACCCAGGTCCTCCCGCTCGGCCTGGCCTGGAACGACCTGCCGTCCTCCTTGCGCGCCACCGACCTCGACGCGCTGGCCGCGGAGCTCGCCGAGCGCCCGCCCGCGCTCGTGCGCCCGCGCGTGGCCGCCGAGTCCCTGCGCGTCCTCGCGGTCGCCGAGACCGAGCTCCTCGGCTACGACCCGGCCTCCCAGCGCCTTCACGCCCTGGTCGCCGGGACCGACGGCGGCTCGGCGATCGTCCGGATCGGCCACACCTCGGCCGCGCCCGGCGCGCTGGAGGCCGCCGAGGCCGCGCTCGCCGCCGGGCCGCTCGCCGTCGCCGGGCACGTCCACCGCCACCGCGGCCGCCTCATCGTCGAGCCGACGGCGATCCTCACCGCCGACGGCCCGGTCGTCCCGGACCTCGCGCCCGGCGACGACTCCGCGGACCTCGCCGCCGCCGGGGACGCCGCCGCCTCCGAGCCCGTCTCGGCCGTCATCGAGGAGGCGATCGCGGTGTGCGCGGACCTGGCGCACCAGGGCCTGCGCCGCTCCCGCGAGCCCTCCCGGGTCCGCGTCGAGGCCGCCGCCGCCGCGCTGAACAAGGTCGGCCTTCAGAGGGCCGCAACGGATTTCGTGCACCTGTCCAAAGCGTTGGGCGATGAGGACGAGGCCGCCAAGGGCGCGGCGTGGACGGCCGCCGCCGTCCGGATGCTGGTCACCGCTGAGCTACACTAGTCCGATCTCGGGAGATCCCCAGCCACAACTCACGCCACTCGGACACCACGGGGCCCATCCGTCCCTTCCGCAGTTCCGGCGTTTCGCAACGAAGCAATGAGGCTTTCCGTGCCATCTCAGACCGTGGACCTGCAAGACCCGATCTTCCTCGCCCACCGCGGCGGCAAACTCCGCACCTCGACCACCGTCCCCCTCGACAGCCGCGAGGACCTCTCGGTCGCCTACACGCCCGGCGTGGCCCGGGTCTGCGAGGCCATCGCCGCCGACGAGTCCCTGGCCCGCACGCACACCTGGCGCTCGAACGTCGTCGCCGTGGTCACCGACGGCACCGCCGTCCTCGGCCTCGGCGACATCGGCCCGGCCGCCTCGCTGCCGGTCATGGAGGGCAAGGCCGCCCTCTTCCGCCAGTTCGCCGACGTCGACGCCGTCCCGATCTGCCTCGACACCAAGGACCCCGACGAGATCGTGGCCGCCGTCGCGGCCATCGCGCCGTCCTTCGGCGGCATCAACCTCGAGGACATCGCCGCGCCGCGCTGCTTCGACATCGAGGACCGCCTCAAGGCCATGCTCGACATCCCGGTGTTCCACGACGACCAGCACGGCACCGCCGTCGTCGTCCTCGCCGCGCTCACCAACGCGCTGCGCCTCCAGGACCGCCGCGCCGAGGACCTCACCGTCACCGTCGTGGGCGCCGGCGCCGCCGGCGTCGCGATCACGAAGATCCTCACCGAGGCCGGCGTCGGCGACGTCGTCGTCTGCGACTCCACCGGGATCATCCACGAAGGACGCGGCCGCCTGAACGCCGTGAAGGCCCGCCTCGCCGCCTCCACCAACCGCGCCGGCCGCCGCGGCGACGTCACCGAGGCCCTGCGCGGCGCCGACGTCCTCGTCGGCGTCTCCGGCGGCTCGATCCCCGAGTCCGCGCTCGCCGGCATGGCGCCGGACGCGATCGTGTTCGCCCTCGCGAACCCGACCCCGGAGGTCGACCCCGAGGTCGCGCACCGGCACGCCGCGATCGTGGCGACCGGCCGCAGCGACTACCCGAACCAGATCAACAACGTCCTGGCGTTCCCCGGGATCTTCCGCGGCGCCCTCGACGCCGGGGCCCCGCAGATCACCGAGGCCATGAAGCTCGCCGCCGCCCAGGCCATCGCCGACATCGCGGCCGACGACCTCGCCGCCGACCGCATCGTGCCCTCGCCGCTCGACCCGCGCGTCGCCCCGGCGGTCGCCGCCGCCGTCAAGGCCGCGTCCTAGGACTCGGCGAGGAGCTTCGCCAGCGCCGTGATCAGCTCGCGGCCCTCGACCTGGGAGGACCACTCCCGGGGGAGGGCCGCGTGGCCGTACGCGGCCCCGTAGAGGTTCCCGAGGATCGCCCCGGTCGAGTCCGAGTCGCCGCCGTGGCTGACCGCGGCCACCAGCCCGGCCCGCACGTCGTCGGTGCCGAGCAGGCAGTACACCGCGATCGCGAGCGCCTCCTCGGCGACCCAGCCCTCCCCGAGCGGGGCGCACGTGTTCGGCCCGGGCGGCACGTTCCCGGCCCGCGCGAACGCGTGCTGGAGCGCGTCGGCGGTCTCGGCGCGCGACCGGTCGCGGCGCAGGTGCAGCAGCGTCTCCGAGACCGCCCGCTGCGGCGTCTCGCCGTTCATCAAGTGCGACACGATCATCGCGAACGCCCCGGCCGAGGCCCCCGCGGTCGGGTGCCCGTGCGTCAGGGCCGAGCAGCGCTCGGCCAGGTCGTACGCCTCGGCGGGGGAGTGGCGCAGCCCGAACGGAGCCGAGCGCATGACGGTGCCGCAGCCCTTCGAGTTCGGGTTGACGCCCGGGCGCGCCCCGTGGGCGAGGCCGGTGATGCAGGCGTTCCCGGGCGCGCGGCGCGCGTACAGCCACGGCTGCGCCGCCAGCCCTTCGGACGCCAAGGGCGGCATGGGCTCCCGCTGCGTCTCCAGCCAGCGCAGGTACGCCTGGCGCACGGACTCGACCTCGCCGCCGGGCGGCGCGAGCAGCAGGCCCTCGGCGGTGAACAGGGTCATCTGGGTGTCGTCGGAGACGCGGTTGTACCGCATCTCGGTGACCCCGCCGGGCCCCCACTCCTCCTCGATGAACCGCCAGGCGTCGAACTCGACCTGGTACCCGAGGGCGTCGCCGACCGCCCCGCCGATGAGGCAGCCGAGGACGCGGTCGTGCCGCGAGAGCGCTTGTGTCACGCCGGGATTGTATGGCGTCCATGCCGCCGCACCCCTCACCGCCGCGTCCTGGGAGGCCTCGGACCGGTTGCGGGGCCCCGAAACCGAACGCGACACGCGCTCGGTGCGAGAATCCGGAATCCCGGGGCCGCTGATTGTATTCTGGTGGCTGTGGGTGCAATTCGCTATCATGAGGCCATGACCAAGGCCGTGCAGATCCGTGACATCCCCGACGAGTCGCTCGACGTGATCCGTGTACGGGCGGCGGCCGAAGGCATGAGCCTCCAGGCCTACCTGCGCCGCATGGTAGTCGAGGCCGCGGCCAGCCCGACCGTCGCCGAAGTGCTCGCACGAGCGTCGCGCCGCACATCCGGGGTTTCGATGGCGGACATCGTGGCGGCGACCCGCGAGGGCCGCGACCTGTGAACGAGCTCGTCGTCGACAACTCGCTCATCATCTACGTCCTGCTCGAAGGCAACGGCAACGATCTGTTGCGGCGCCGACTCTCGGCCCCCCGGACACTCCATGCCCCGAACCTCATCGACTACGAGTTCGGCCACGCATTGCGCGGCCTGCTGATCGGCGGCAAGATCACCGAGGCCGACGCGGATTCGGCGCGCACCGATTTCGCGGACCTGCCGATCCGGCGCTACCCCGGCTCCGCCACGGCCGACCGCGCCTGGGCACTGCGACACAACTTCACCGTCTACGACGCCTCGTACATCGCGCTCGCAGAACTGCTCGGAGCGCCCCTGCTCACCGGTGACGCGAAGCTGCTCGGCGCACACCACGCGCACGTCGAACTCGTACCCGGCTAGAGCCGACCGAGGTCGCCCGTCAGGAGGCCGGCTCCTCCACGGGCTCCCGCTCCGCGGCGTCCTCGCGCTCCGCAGATTCATCGCGCTCCACGATGCGGTCGCCCTCGCGCTCGCCGTGGATCTCGTAGTGGAGCGGCACCGCGTCCGCGCTCGGCTCCCGCCGGCGGAGGCTGAACGGCACCGCGACCGCGGCCACCCACAGGACCCCGGCGCCGAGCATGTGCAGGCCGACCAGCAGCTCCGGCAGGTCGAGGTAGTACTGCGTGTAGCCGATGACGCCCTGGAGCAGCTCGACCGCGAGCAGCGCGTACGCCGTGCGGATCGCGGCCTCGGGGGCCTTGACGGCGTGCAGGGCCGCGATCAGGGCCACCGTCATGCCGAGCAGGAGCCACACCAGATCGGCGTGCAGCTGCGACATCAGGGCCGGGTCGAGGCCGTTGCGCGGCGTGTCGGCGTCGCCCGCGTGCGGGCCCGAGCCGGTGACGACCACGCCGAGCACGATCACCGCGAACGCCACCCCCACCAGGCCGCGGCCCAGCAGCACCACCGCGCGCGGGACCAGCGGCACGACCTCGCCGTCCGGCTCGCCCGAGCGCACGTACAGCGCCACCGAGAGCGCCACGAGCGGGATCGACGCCAGGAAGTGCAGGCCCACCACCCACGGGTTCAGGCCCGTCCACACCGTGATCCCGCCGATGACGGCCTGGACCGGCACGTACAGGCACGCGCCGAACGCCAGCCTCACCAGCGACGCGCGCCGCGGCACCCGCAGCCACGCGGCCGCCAGCGCCCCGAGCGCCACCGCGATGAGCACGCCGGTCAGCACCCGGTTCCCGAACTCGATCGCCCCGTAGATCCCCATCTCCGGGGTCGCCACCAGCGAGTCCGCCGTGCACTTGGGCCACTCCGGGCAGCCCAGCCCCGACTCGGTCAGGCGCACCGCGCCGCCGGTCACGATGATGCCGACGTTCGCGATCACACTGGCCAGCGCCCACCGGCGCACTGCGCCCGGCTTGCTGAACCACCGCTGCAACAGGTTCACCCGGCGAACCTAACCCGCAGCGCACGGGCGGCCTCCGCCCGGGTCCGCAGGTGTGGGCCGCATCGTCGCCCGCCGATGTGAGGTTAGGCAAACCTGCGTGCCCCGTCTCACCGCGAGCCGTCTCGACGCCCCGGAGCGAATTAAGTAACATTTACCTTGTGGAAATGGTGACGAGGGCGGTCAGTCACTCGACGGACGGGGACACCCGCCGCCGAGTGACCCGCCTCCTGCTCGAGCGCGGCCACGCCACGGCCGCCGACCTCGCGCGGGAACTCGGCATCACCGCCACCGCCACCCGCCGCCATCTCGACGCGATGGAGGCCGAAGGCCAGGTCGAGACCCGCGTGGTCAAGACCGCCGGCCGCGGACGGCCCGCCAAGAGCTACCAGCTCACGCCCGCCGCCCGCACCTCCTTCGGCCACACCTACGACGACCTCGCGATGGAGGCGCTGCGCTGGATCCGCCGCTTCGAAGGCGAAGGCGCCGTCAGCGGCTTCGCCGCCGAGCAGGTCGCCCGCCTGGAGGCCCGCTGCCGGGCCGCCCTCGACGCGGTCGACTCGGACGATCCGCTGGCCCGCGCCCAGGCGCTGGCCACCGCCATGTCGAGCGAGGGCTACGCCGCCACGGCGTCGGTCATCGCCTCGGGCGGGCAGATCTGCCAGCACCACTGCCCGGTGGCGGGCGTGGCCGCGGAGTTCCCGCAGCTGTGCGAGGCGGAGACGCGGGTGATCAGCCGCCTGCTGGGCGTCCACGTCCAGCGCCTGGCGACGATCGCCAACGGGGACGGGGTGTGCACCACCCACGTGCCCGGCACGAGCGGCCGCAGGGCCGCCGCAGCGTCCAGGGGAAGCGGCCCGCAGCCGCTGCCCGACCCCCGGCGCGCCCAGACCGACAACCCGACAGGTCAAAGGTGAGACTTCAGATGACCGACACGCAGAAGAGCGAGCCGCTGAGCCAGGAGGAGGCCCTCGCCTCCCTCGAACGCTACGAGTACGGCTGGGCCGACTCGGACGTCGCCGGCGCGAACGCGCGGCGCGGGCTGACCGAAGAGGTCGTCCGCGACATCTCCGCGCGCAAAGGCGAGCCCGAATGGATGCTCGACCTGCGCCTGAAGGGCCTCAAGCTGTTCGGTCGCAAGCCCATGCCGAACTGGGGCGCCGACCTCTCGGGCATCGACTTCGACAACATCAAGTACTACGTCGAGGCCTCCGAGAAGCAGGCCGAATCCTGGGAGGACCTGCCCGAGGACATCAAGCGCACCTACGACAAGCTGGGCATCCCTGAGGCCGAGCGCCAGCAGCTCGTCTCCGGCGTCGCCGCCCAGTACGAGTCCACCGTCCTGTACCACTCCATCCGCGAGGACCTGGAGCAGCAGGGCGTCATCTTCATGGACACCGACACCGGCCTGCGCGAGCACCCGGAGATCTTCAAGGAGTACTTCGGCTCCGTGATCCCGGTCGGCGACAACAAGTTCGCCGCGCTCAACACCGCCACCTGGTCGGGCGGCTCGTTCATCTACGTCCCCAAGGGCGTCCACGTCGAGATCCCGCTCCAGGCCTACTTCCGGATCAACACCGAGAACATGGGCCAGTTCGAGCGCACGCTCATCATCGCCGACGAGGGCTCGTTCGTGCACTACATCGAGGGCTGCACCGCCCCGGTGTACTCCTCCGACTCGCTGCACTCCGCGGTCGTCGAGATCATCGTGAAGAAGGACGCCCGCGTCCGCTACACGACCATCCAGAACTGGTCCTCGAACGTCTACAACCTGGTCACCAAGCGCGCGGTCGCCGAGCAGGGCGCCACCATGGAGTGGGTCGACGGCAACCTCGGCTCCAAGGTCACCATGAAGTACCCGGCCGTGGTCATGGTCGGCGAGCACGCCAAGGGCGAGGTCCTGTCGGTCGCCATGGCCGGCGAGGGCCAGCACCAGGACACCGGCGCCAAGATGACGCACGCCGCGCCGCACACCTCCTCGACCATCGTGTCGAAGTCGATCTCCCGCGGCGGCGGCCGCACCTCCTACCGCGGCCTGGTCCAGGTCGACGAGGGCTCGCACCACGCGAAGTCCACCGTCAAGTGCGACGCGCTCCTGGTCGACACCATCTCGCGCTCCGACACGTACCCGTACGTCGACATCCGCGAGGACGACGTCGACATGGGCCACGAGGCCACGGTCTCCAAGATCGGCGAGGACCAGATGTTCTACCTCATGAGCCGCGGGCTCACCGAGGACGAGGCGGCGGCCATGATCGTGCGCGGCTTCATCGAGCCGATCGCCAAGGAGCTCCCCATGGAGTAC
This sequence comes from Glycomyces terrestris, assembly GCF_003933745.1. Lineage (GTDB taxonomy): Bacteria > Actinomycetota > Actinomycetes > Mycobacteriales > Micromonosporaceae > Glycomyces > Glycomyces terrestris. The sequence continues at coordinate 866,977 of NZ_RSEB01000002.1, forward strand.
GCCCTGGAGCTCAACCGCCTGATCGAGCTGCAGATGGAAGGCGCGGTCGGTTAAGCGACCCGGCCCGGAGACTAGGAACCAGATTTTCCATGAGCATTGAAGTGGCGCCCAAGCCGCACACCCACGGCCTCGGTGAAGTCCCGCCGAAGACCAAGTCGCAGCTGCTGCGCTCGTTCGAGCCCGCCGACTTCCCGGCCCTCACCGGCCGCGAGGAGGACTGGCGCTACACGCCCGTGAAGCGCCTCGCCGGACTCGACAGCGCCGAGACCGCGCCGGCCGCCAAGGCCGCCGAGTACGCGATCCGCAGCCTGCCCGCGGGGGTCACCGCCGAAGCCGTCGGCAAGGACGACCCGCGGCCCGGCTCGATCCTGACCCCGTTCGACCGCCCCAGCGCGGTCGCCTGGGCCAAGACCGAGAAGGCCCTCCTCGTGTCGGTCGCGCCCGAGACCGCCGTCGCCGAGCCCGTCTGGATCGACGTCACCGGCGGCGGCCTCGACGGCGCCACCTGGGCCCACACGTTCATCGAGATCGGCCACCACGCCGACGCCACCCTGATCGTGCGCCACACTGGGCAGGCCCGCCTCGGCGACAACGTGGAGATCGCCGTCGGCGACGGCGCCCACCTGCGCCTGGTCGTCCTCGCCGAATGGGACCGCGAGTCCACCCACGTCGAGCACCAGAAGGCCCGCCTCGGCACCGACGCCAAGCTCGACCACATCGCCGTCACGCTCGGCGGCGACCTGGTCCGCCAGTACCTGTCGGTCGACTACGCCGGCCGCGGCGGCTCCGTCGACGCCTACGGCCTCTACTTCGCCGACACCGGCCAGCACCTGGAGCAGCGCCAGCTCGTGGACCACTCCGTCCCCGACTGCCGCTCCAACGTGAACTACCGCGGCGCCCTCCAGGGCGAGACCGCCCGCACCGTGTGGGTCGGCGACATCCTCATCCAGGACGCCGCCACCGGCACCGACACGTACGAGATCAACCGCAACCTCGTCCTCTCCGACGGCGCCCGCGCCGTCTCGGTCCCCAACCTGGAGATCGAGACCGGCGAGATCGCCGGCGCCGGCCACGCCTCCGCGACCGGCCGCTTCGACGAGGAGCACCTGTTCTACCTCCAGTCGCGCGGCATCCCCGAGGCCGAGGCCCGCCGCCTGGTCGTCAAGGGCTTCTTCAACGAGATCATCGCCAAGGTCCCCGACGAGGCCCTCCGCGAGGAGCTCACCGAGCTCGTCGTGGCCCGCCTCGACCAGGGCCCCGACGCCGCCCCCGCCCAGGGAGCGGCCTGATGACCGACGCCGAATTCCTGCGCGTGTGCGCGCTCGACGACCTGCCGGAGTCCGAGCCCGTCGCGGCCGACATCCACGGCACGTCGATCCTGCTCGTGCGCAAGTCCGACGAGGTGTTCGCCCTCTACGACGAGTGCTCCCACGCGGCCGTGGCGCTCTCCGAAGGCGACGTCGACGACTGCTCGATCGAATGCTGGCTGCACGGGTCGATGTTCGACCTGCGCACCGGCAAGCCGTCGGGGCCGCCCGCCACGACGCCGGTGCCGACCTACCCGGTCGAGCTCCGCGACGGCGACGTCTACCTCAGCCTGAAGCCCAAGACCACCGAAAACGCCTAGAGGAAACCAGCACCATGAGCAAGCTCGAGATCCGCGACCTGCACGTCTCGGTCAACACCGACGAAGGCGCCAAGCCGATCCTGCACGGCGTCGACCTCACCATCAACTCCGGGGAGACCCACGCCATCATGGGCCCCAACGGCTCCGGCAAGTCGACCCTGGCCTACTCGCTGGCCGGGCACCCGAAGTACGAGATCACCGGCGGCACGGTCCTCCTCGACGGCGACGACGTCCTCGAGATGAGCGTCGACGAGCGCGCCCGCGCCGGCCTCTTCCTCGCCATGCAGTACCCGGTCGAGGTCCCCGGCGTCAGCGTCTCCAACTTCCTGCGCACCGCCAAGACCGCGGTCGACGGCGAGGCCCCCAAGCTCCGCACCTGGATGAAGGACCTCAAGGGCGCCATGGCCGAGCTGAAGATGGACGAGGCGTTCATCAACCGCAACGTCAACGAGGGCTTCTCCGGCGGCGAGAAGAAGCGCCACGAGATCGTCCAGATGGAGCTCCTCAAGCCCAAGTTCGCGATCCTCGACGAGACCGACTCCGGCCTCGACGTCGACGCCCTCCGCGTCGTCTCCGAGGGCATCAACCACGCCAAGGAGACCACGAACTCCGGCGTCCTCCTCATCACCCACTACACCCGCATCCTGCGGTACGTGAAGCCCGACTTCGTGCACGTCTTCGTCGACGGCCGGATCGCCGAGGAAGGCGGCCCGGAGCTCGCCGAGAAGCTCGAGGCCGAAGGCTACGAGTCCTACGTCGGCACGAAGGCCGCCTAGACCAGGAGGAGCCCGTGGAGGCTGTCACCAAGCTCGACGTCGAGGCGATCCGCGCCGACTTCCCGATCCTCCAGCGCCGGATCGGGGACCGCGCGATCGCCTACCTGGACTCCGCTGCGACCTCGCAGAAGCCCGTCCAGGTCGTCGAGGCCATGCGCCGCTTCACCGAGCACTCGAACGCGAACATCTCGCGCTCGGTGCACACCCTCGGGGCCGAGGCCACCGAGGCGTACGAGGGCGCCCGCGCCCGGGTCGCCGCCTTCATCGGCGCCCCCAGCGCGAACGAAGTGGTGTTCACCAAGAACTCCACCGAGTCGATCAACCTGCTCGCGTACGCGTTCCAGAACGCCACGCTCGACCCGCACGCCGACCCGCGGTTCCGCCTCGCGCCCGGCGACGAGATCGTCGTGACCGAGATGGAGCACCACGCGAACCTCATCCCGTGGCAGCAGCTCGCCCAGCGCACCGGCGCGACCCTGAAGTGGATCGGCATCACCGACCACGGCCGGCTCGACCTCGAGTCGATCCCCGAGGTCATCACCGAGCGCACCAGGGTCGTCTCCTTCACGCACGTCGCGAACCTGCTCGGCACGGTCAACCCGACCTCGCAGATCACCGCCCGCGCGCGCGAGGTCGGCGCCCTGGTCGGCCTCGACGCCTCCCAGTCCGTCCCCCACATTCCCGTGAACGTCGCCGAGCTCGGCGTCGACTTCATCGCCTTCACCGGCCACAAGATGCTCGGGCCCACCGGCATCGGCGTCCTGTGGGCGAAAGCGGACCTCCTCGACGCCATGCCGCCGTTCCTCACGGGCGGCTCCATGATCAAGACCGTCACCATGGAGCGGACCACGTTCGCCGACGCGCCCGCCAAGTTCGAGGCCGGCACGCCGCCGATCGCCGAGTCCGTGGGCCTCGCCGCCGCCGTCGACTACCTCGACAAGCTCGGCATGGAGAACGTGCGCGCCCACGAGAAGGAGCTCGCCGGGTACATGCTGGAGCGGCTCGAGACCGTCGACGGCCTCGCGATCGTCGGGCCCCGCGTCCCGATCGGCCGCTCCGCCACCGTCTCCTTCACGCTCGACGGCGTCCACCCGCACGACGTCGGCCAGGTCCTCGACGCCGAGGCCGTCGCCGTCCGCGTCGGCCACCACTGCGCCAAGCCCACCTGCGACCGCTTCGGCGTCAACGCCACCACCCGCGCCTCCGCGTACGTGTACAACACGCACGAGGAAATAGACCGGCTCGTGGAGGCGTTGGGCAAGGTGCGAAAGGTGTTCGGCTGATGAATCTCGACGAGCTCTACCAGGAAGTCATCCTGGACCACTACAAGCACCCGCGCGGCGCCGGCCTGCGCGAGCCCTACGAGGGCGAGTCCCACCAGGTCAACCCGACCTGCGGCGACGAGATCACCCTCCGGGTCCACGTGGACGGCGACACGATCGGCGACGTCTCCTACGACAACGTCGGCTGCTCGATCTCCAAGGCCTCCGCCTCGGTGATGTACGAGCTGGTCAACGGCGCCACGGTGGACGACGCGCTGGCCCGCCTGGCCGAGTTCACCGAGCTCATGAACTCCAAGGGCCAGGCCGAGGGCGACGAGGAGACCCTGGAGGACGCCGTCGCGTTCGCGGGCGTCTCGAAATACCCGATGCGCGTCAAGTGCGCGCTCCTGGGCTGGATGGCGTTCAAGGACGCCCTGGTCCGCGCCTCGACTCCCGGAAGGACCGAAGCATGACCGACACCGTGAAGGCGAAAGAGGACGACATCCTCGAGGCCATGAAGGACGTCGTCGACCCCGAGCTGGGCATCAACGTCGTCGACCTGGGCCTGATCTACGGCGTCCACGTCGACGAGTCGAACGTCGCGACCCTCGACATGACCCTCACCTCCGCGGCCTGCCCGCTCACCGACGTCATCGAGGACCAGTCCCGCTCGGCCCTCTGCTCGGGCGCCGAGGGCGGCATCGTCTCCGACCTCAAGATCAACTGGGTGTGGATCCCGCCGTGGGGTCCCGACAAGATCACCGACGACGGCCGCGACCAGCTCCGCGCCCTCGGCTTCAACGTCTGAGGCGCGGGAACGCGGCGACCATGGTCAAGATCCGCCCCGCCGCGGGCGGCGGCACGATCGTCGAGGTCGAACCCGAGCGCCTGCGGCGCTGGGTCGAGAACTTCGCGGCGCGGAACGGCGGCATCGCCGCCCACCACGCCCAAGGCGACGCCTGGACGATCGAAGCGAACGAGGGAGCGCCGGCCGGCCCCGGTGAACCTGTCAGCCGTACCTCGGCACAGGTCCAGTGGGCGCTGGCCGGCGGCCTCCCCGCGGGCTGGCTTCTCGACGACGACCCCCTCGTCGCCGCCGAGCGCCTGAGCGCCTACGCGCTCGAACCGCGCGTGATCGCGGTGCTGCTGGCCCGCAAGGGCGCCTACTCGGTCGGCGTCCTCGACGACGGCCGCATCCTGGCCTCGAAGACCGACACCGCTTACGTCCAGGGCAAGACCAAGGCGGGAGGCCAGTCCCAGCAGCGCTTCGCGCGCCGCCGCGAGGGCCAGGCCCACGCCGCCGAGAAGCGCGCCCGCGACGCGGTCGTCGCCGTCCTCGGCGGCGCCCGCTTCGACGCCCTCGTCACCGGCGGCGTCGTCGACGGCATCCTGGACGACCCCCGCCTCGCGCACCTCCGCGCCGCGGTCCACTTCGGCGACATCGCCGAGCCGAAGCAGTCCCTGCTCACCGCGACCGCGTACCGCGCCATCGGCTTCCGCGTCAGGATCGTCCCGGGCGCCGCCGACTTATACTCAGGCGTTCCCGCTTCCTCCACGAAGGACGCCGCCTTGCGCACCTCGCCCGCCCGCGCGATCCTCCTCGCGACGGCCGTCCAGCTCGCCCGCTTCGGCCTCATCGTCGGCGCGCTCGCCATCGCCCCCGACCTCGGCATCCACGGCTGGTACCAGGGGCTGTTCGCCAACGCGGTCTGCGCGCTCTTCGCGATCGCCGTCGTCACCCGGCTCCGGCTGTGGCGGCGCTCCGGCCTCTTCGCGCTCCGGCGCTCGGGCCGCGCCGCGCTCCTGCTGCTGCCCTTCGTGTTCGAAGCCCTGGTCTGGCTCGCCTACCCGGGCGGCTTCGGCCCGCTCGCGCCCGGCTACGGCCTCTGGGCCCTCACGCTCCTGCTCGTCGGCGTGAACGAGGAGCTCACCTCCCGCGTCGCGGTCCTCGAGAGCCTCCGCACCGCGTTCAGCTCCAGGTGGGCGGTCCTGATCGCCGGGGTCATGTTCGGCCTCCAGCACCTGTCGCTGCTCGCCACGGGGGACCCGTCCACCGAGGACGTGGTCACGATCCTGGTCCTCACCTCGATCTACGGCATCGCCCTGGGCGCCTACCAGGTCCGCTTCGCCTGGGTCCTGCCGCTCGTCCTCGTCCACGCCGCCAGCGACTTCACCCAGATCCTCACCGCCGACCCGGTCCCCTTCGCGATGCACGCCGTCCTCAGCCTCGGACTCCTCGCGTTCGGACTCCGGCTCCTCGCCGGCCGCCGCGAGGGCCCGACCGGCGCCGCTCTCGTCCCGCCGTGGAGGGGCCCCGTCGCCGGCCGCACCTGACCGCATGCGAAGGCCGCCCCGGCAACTTGCCGGGGCGGCCTTCGCGTCCGTGCTATGCGGCGGCGAACGTGAGGGCGGTCGCCCAGCCTCCCTTGATCTGCTCCTGGGCCTTCATGTGCAGGAGCTGGAAGGCTTCGAGGGCGGCGGCGTGCTTGAGGCCGCCGACGTCGATCGGGCGCAGGTCGGCGTCGAGGCACAGGCCGGTGATCGTCTTCTTGGCCTCGGGGTCGTCGCCCGCGATGAAGACGTCGAGCGGCGTGGAGTTCGCGAGCCGGGAGGCGAACGTGGTGTTGAACGCCTTGACGACCCGGGCGCCGGGCGCGGCCGCCGCGATCTCCTCGGCCGCCGACTTCCCCGGCGGCGTCACGAGGCCGTCGAAGGTGTCGTAGTCGACCGGGTTGCAGATGTCGACGACGGTCTTGCCGGCGAGGTCGCCGGCCCACATCTCCGCGACCTGCTTGCTGCCCTCGTACGGCGTGGCGAGCACGACGACCTCGGCGCCGGCGGCGTTGTTCAGCGGTTCGCCGGCCGCGCTGTCGCCGAGCTCGGCGGCCAGGTCGGCGGCCTTGTCGGGTTCGCGGTCGGCGATGCGGACGCGGTGTCCCCCGCGCACGAGCCGCAGGCCGATCCCGCGGGCCATGTTCCCCGAGCCCACGATCAGGACTTCCATCGGTGGTTCCTCCTTCTGCCGTCCTGTTGAGACACTCGTGCGGGGCGGCAGGGGGAGGACGAAGGGGGCGGGGGGCTCGCCGGTTCGCCCCTTGGAGCGTAGGGCCCGCCTCCGCGGAGGCGGGCCGAAACGGGCCTATTGGGGCTTCTTGTCGACCGCCCAGGAGCCGGCGGGGACGATCACGTGCCCGACCTGCGCCTCCTTCTCGGTGTGGTTGACGATGAAGCGCCATTCGCCGCGGTCGACGACGTCGAGGCCGGGCCCGCCGGGGCCGGCGAGTTCGAGCTCCTCGAAGAGGCGGTCCCAGGCGTCGTCGCCGAGCTTGCAGGAGACGTACCAGGCCTCGCCCTCGCCGAACGGGTTGACGGTGACGGCGGGCTGGCCCTCGATGAGGTCGCCGGTGGCGTACTGGGTGACGCACTGGGCGCCGCGCAGCTCCACGAGTTCGCAGAAGCGCTCGGCGGCCCCGAAGTTCCACAGGGCGCGCCGCTCGCCGGCGGGCTGGGGGAGGTGCTCGGTGACGCGGATGCCGAACAGGTCGGTGAGGCCGCCGAGGTACCCGTCGAGCCACACCTGGCAGTGCTCGTCGACGGCGCCGGTGAGGTAGGAGGCGACGAGGCGCCCGCCGCCGGCGGTGAACCAGCGGAGGTTCTCGGCCGCGGCCTGCGACAGCAGGTACGTGGTCGGGGCGATCACGGTCGAGTACTTCGACAGGTCGCCCTCGGGGGCGGCGAAGTCGGCGACGACGCCGCGGTCGCGCAGGACGCGGTGGATCTGGGCGACGTTCTCGAGGTAGTCGACGGGCGCCGGGAGGTGCGCGGCGGCGGTGGCCCACCACGACTCGGGGCTCCACAGGATCGCCACGGACGCCTCGACCGGCGCGGCGACGGTGTGCGCGATGCCCGGGAGCGTGTTGCCGAACTCGGCGACCTCGCGGAACATGCGGGTGTGCTTGCCCGCGTGGGGGAGGAGCGCGGAGTGCCACTGCTCGGCGCCGCCGCGCCCGGCCCGCCACTGGAAGAACATGGCGCCCTTGGAGCCGCGGCTGATGTGGATCATCGAGTGCCGGGCCATGCGGCCGGGGGACTTGGCGATCGCGCCGTCCTTGGAGTGGACGGACGCGGCGGCCTGCTCCATGAGGAGCCAGTCGCCGCCGCCGGCCCAGGACCGCGACAGGTCGGCGTGGAGGGCGCTCTGCTGCTCGGCCCGCTCGTCGGGGGCCGAGGGGTAGGAGTCGAACGCGACGAGGTCGACCTCGCCGGCCCACTTCCACGGGTCGACCGGGACCCACTGCCCGAACACGAGGTTCGTGGTGATCGGGACCGCGGGGTTCGCCGCGCGCAGGATCTCGCGCTGCTCCTTGTAGTGCTCCAGCATCGCGTCGGAGGTGAAGCGCTTGAAGTCGAGCTCGTGCGCGGGGTTGCCGAGGTACTGGGTGGCGCGCGGGGCGAGGATCTGGTCCCAGTCGCCGTAGTGCTGGCTCCAGAACGAGCCCCACCACGCGGCGTTGAGCGCGTCGAGCGTCCCGTACTTCGCCTCCAGCCAGGCGCGGAACGCGCGCTCGGCGTGCTCGGAGTGGCTGATCGACCCGTACTCGTTGTGGACGTGCCACATCGCGAGCGCGGGGTGCTCGGCGTACCGCTCGGCGAGGGCGGCGGCGATGCGCCGGGACGCCTCCCGGTAGGCGGGCGCGCAGACGTCGTACGTGTCGCGCGAGCCGTGGACCTGCCGCACCCCGTCGGGGCGCACGTTGAGCGCGTCGGGGTGCGCGAGGGTGAACCACGGCGGCGGCGAGGCGGTCGGGGTGGCGAGGTCGACGCGGATGCCGCCGGCGTGGAGCTTCTCCAGGACGGTGTCGAGCCAGCCGAAGTCGTACTCGCCTTCGCGCGGTTCGAGCCGCGCCCACGAGAAGACGCCGACGGTCACGAGGTTGACGCCGGCCTCGCGCATGAGGAGGACATCGTCGTCCCAGACCTCCTCGGGCCACTGCTCGGGGTTGTAGTCGCCGCCGTAGCTCAGGCCGTCGAGGCCGAGGGGCCAGTCCATGTGGGGACTCCTCACATCCATGGCTCGCAAGCGTCGCCGGGAGGCGCGCGGAAGGGGGCCAGTTAGTTGTTCAACAAAACTAACTGGGTCTGGGTGTTTTGCCCAGCCTAATGCGAGAGTTCCACGTCTCCGGTCCTCGGGCGGCGCGGCCTTCCGTCCCGTGGGACGCGGCCGCGCGCGCTACTGCGCCGCCGCCTGGAGCGCCTGGAACCGCTCCGAGCGCAGCCGCTCGGGCCACGTGTCGTCCAGCGGCGGCAGCTGCGCCGGGTCGACGCCGATCGCCCAGCCCAGGAGCAGGTCCGCGAGCCGCGGATTGCGGGCCAGGCCCGGGCCGTGCATGTAGGTGCCGATGACGTGGCCGGCCCAGGCGCCCTCGGTCGTGCCGTCGTTGCCGACGCCGGCGGTGACGCGCGCGAGCGGCTGCACCGCCTCGCCGAGGTGGGTGCGCCCGCCGTGGTTCTCGAACCCGGTGATCGGCCCGATCCCCAGCTGCGGGTGCGAATCGCCGGCGATCTCGCCGACCGCGCGCGAGGGGCCGCGGTCCGAGCGCAGGTCGAGGATGTTCAGGCCCTCGTACGCCCGCCCGTTCGCGTAGAACGAGGAGCCGAGCAGCTGGTAGCCGGCGCAGATCGCGAGGATCGGCTTCCCGGCCTCGGCGGCGCGGCTGAGCGCGCCGTCCTGGAGGAGCCGGTCGGCCGCGACGGCCTGCGGGCCGTCCTCGCCGCCGCCGATGAGGTACATGTCCGCGGTGTGCGGGATGTGCTGGTCGCTGCGGATCTGCATCGGCTCCACGTCGATCCCGCGGGCGCGGGCCCGGTGGGCCAGGACCAGGAGGTTCCCCCGGTCCCCGTACGTGGACAGGAGGTCCGGGTAGAGCCAGACGATGCGCAGGGTGCTCAGTGCCACGGGGAACGCTTCCTTCTCGCTAGTTGACCCGGTTGAATTCGGCGCGGATGTCCTGGAACGCCGTGTAGTTCGCGACGACCTCCACCGGACCCGGCGGCACCGCCGCGATCGCGGCCCGCACGTCGTCGACCACCAGGAAGTCGACCCCGTCGACCTCCAGGCGCACGGCCAGGTCTGTGCGGCGGTCGCCGGTGACGACGACCTTGCGCCCGGCCAGGGAGGTGAAGTCCACGTCGTAGATCCACGAGGTGTCGAAGCCGTCGACCTCGCGCGCGTTCAGCGACAGCACCACTGGCGGGTTCGGCTCGATCATGTCGAACGACTCCAGCCAGCCCGCCGGGTTCTTCGCCAGCAGCAGCCGCAGGTGGCGGCCGTCGCGCTCGACCTTCGCGTACCGGCCCGCGACCGAGGCCACCTCCGAGAGGCGCGGCGCGGCCTGCGCCGGGTCCACCCCGAACAGGGACGCCACCGCGAGCGCGGTCGCCGCGTTCGCGCGGTTCACCCGGCCCGGGAGCTGGAGGTTCAGGTCGTAGCGGCGCCCGTCCGGGCCGACCACGGCCTCCCCCTGGTGCGCCACCGACCACTGCGGGCTCGGGCGGTTCAGGCCGCAGTTCGTGCAGCGCCAGAACTCGCCGAACCGGTCGAGGTGCGCGCCGCAGTTCGGGCAGATCGCCGAGTCCGCGGTCCAGCTCTGGCCGGCCGCGACCCACACGACCCGCTCGCACACCGACGCGGCCCACACGATGAGCGGGTCGTCGGCGTTGGCGACGATCGTGGTCTGCCCGGCCGAGGCCTGGAGCGTCTGGCGCCACTTCGCGGCCAGCGCCGTCACCTCCATGGCCCGGTCCAGCTGGTCCCGGGAGAGGTTGAGGAGCGCCACGACCTTCGGGCGGGCCGCGTCCAGCAGCTGCCCCAGATAGTGCTCGTCGCACTCCAGGGCCGCGTACTCGGCCTTCGGGGCCTTCGCGAGCGCCGTGGTGTGGCCGGTCGGCATGTTCGCGCCGAACGAGTTCGTCGCGACCCGGCCGATGGCCTCGAGCGCGGCCGTCGTGAACCGCGTGGTCGTGGTCTTGCCGTTGGTGCCCGAGATGAGCACCACGTGGCGGCCCTCGGCGAGGAGTTCGAGGAGCCGCGGTTCGACGATCAATCCGACTCGGCCGCCGATCACCGACCCGTCGCCCCGGCCCGTGGCGCGCGAGAGCGCGGCCGCGGTCCGCAGGAGCGTGGTGGCGAACTTCGCGCGTGGGGTCAGATTCGCGCTCATGCGGGCTCTCTCTTTCGTCTTGATCGCACTCGACGGCCGTGCTTTCCGAACGACTATGCACAAGAGTTTGTCACACGAGTCCCCGCTGGCGTGACGAGCGGCCGGTGGCCGTGAGGCCGCCCGCCCCCGGCGCGCCCGAGGCAGTGACGGACGCGAATGCCCTTGCCGCGCCGCGGCGGCCGCCCGGCGCGGCCCCCGCCCCGCCCCCGCGGCCATCACTCCACAGTGACCGATCGCGGACGGCCCGTGCCCGGCGCCGGTCGCACTCCGTGAGTCCGCGGCGGCGGAGCGTCGGATCGCCTGCGTCCCAAGCCACTCGGACGAGTGAACAATGAATGAAACTCACCTATCGCGCCCCGTGTTGCGCAACCGTCACTCCACTGTCCTCCACCATCGCTGACCTGCCACGACGCCGCGCCCAACACGGATGCCACGCGGAAACAACCCCCATAGGTGGGGGAGAGTGGAGTAAGGTGGGGCGCAATGGCGGGGCAGGTGACCCGCCACAGCGGTCGGGGAGGCCGCGCAGCCTGAGAGTCACGGGGGGTGGCGCCGATGTTCCTCGGCACCCACACCCCGAGGCTGGACGACAAGGGCCGCGTGATCCTTCCCGCGAAGTTCCGGGAAGGACTGGCGGAGGGAGTCGTGATCACCAAGGGACAGGAGCGCTGCCTCTACGTGTTCCCCGAGGCCGAGTTCGCGCGCATCGCCGAGTCCCTCCAGCAGGCCCCCATGTCGAGCAAGACCGCCCGCGCCTACACGCGCGTGTTCTTCGCCTCGGCCCACGACGAGGTCCCCGACAAGCAGGGCCGCGTCACCATCCCCCAGCGCCTGCGCGACTACGCCGGACTCGACCGCGACCTCGTCGTCATCGGCGCCTCGAACCGCGTCGAGATCTGGAACGCCCCCACCTGGGACGAATACCTGGAGGCCTCCGAGGAGGCCTTCGCCGACATCGAAGAGGGCGACCTGCCCGAAGGACTGTGAGAAGGAGGTGAGCGGAATGAACGACGCTCCGCACGTGCCCGTCATGCTGGACGAGGTGCTCGACCACCTCGCGCCCGCCGCGTCCCGGCCCGGCGCGCTGGCGGTCGACGCCACCCTCGGCGCCGGCGGCCACAGCGAGGCCCTCCTGACCGCGCACCCCGGCCTCACCGTCATCGGGATCGACCGCGACCCCAACGCCCTCGAGCTCGCCTCCAAGCGGCTCGCCGGCTTCGGCGACCGGTTCATCCCCGCCCGCGCCGTCTACGACGCCATCCCGGACGTCCTGCGCGCCAACGGCTTCCGCGAACTCGACGCCGTGCTGTTCGACCTCGGGGTCTCCTCGATGCAGCTCGACCAGCGCGAACGCGGCTTCGCCTACAGCCAGGACGCGCCCCTGGACATGCGCATGAACCCCGACGACGAGCTCACCGCCGAGATCGTCGTCAACACCTACGAACCGGGTGAACTCGTGCGCATCCTGCGGACCTACGGCGAGGAGAAGTTCGCGCCGCGCGTCGTCAGCGCGATCGTGAACGCCCGCGCCAAGGCCCCCATCACCTCCAGCAGCGCCCTCGCCGACCTGGTGCGGGACGCCATCCCGGCGGCCGCCCGCCGCACGGGCGGCAACCCCGCCAAGCGCACCTTCCAAGCGCTGCGCATCGAGGTGAACGGCGAGCTGGAGACCTGGGAGCGGGCCCTGCCCGCCGCCCTCGACGCCACGGCCCCCGGCGGCCGCGTCGTCGTCCTCTCCTACCACTCGCTCGAAGACCGCATCACCAAGCAGGAGCTGGCCAAGCGCGCCAGGTCCAACAGCCCGGCCGGCCTCCCGGTCGACCTCCCCGGCACCGAGCCCACCTTTCGACTCCTTACGAAGAAGGCCCAGCAACCGACCCAGACCGAACTCGATCGCAACCCGCGCTCGGCGCCCGCCCGGCTCCGCGCGGCCGAACGCATCGCACCGTCCACACGAGCAGGAGGCGCAACATGAGCGACCAGTACCGTCGCGCTCAGGCCGACCCCGAGGAGATCATCAAGGCCGCCCGCCGCCGGGCGCGCGCCGCGTCGTCGCGGCGACGATCCCTCGTGGGCGACGCCGAAGCCGCCGCGCCTGCCTTCGACGGGAACCTGGCGATGCAGCCCGCGCCCGTGGAGACCCCGGTCGAGGCGCCCGCCGAGGCGCCCGCCGCGCCGCAGCGCGAGACCGTCGTCATCCCGCGGACCAAGACCGCCGAGCGCCCGAGCGCCAAGCCGGCCCCCGAGCCGGTCGAGGTGCCGCGCCCGGCGTTCGTCGGCGGCATCGTCGGCCTGGTCGTCGCGGGCATCGTGGGCCTGCTGCTGCTCAACACGGTCATCAACGAGGACGCCTACCACCTCCAGGAGCTGCGGACGCAGGCGGACGAGCTGGACCAGACCGAGCAGGCGCTGGCCGACGAGCTCACGAACCTGAACTCGCCGAACAACCTGGAGGCCGAGGCCGTGCGCTTCGGCATGGTCCACCCGGAGAAGGTCACGTTCCTGTACCTGCCCGGCGGGGAGACCGTCGAGGTGCCCTGGAACGAGGAGTAGGGAGTTCGATGACCGAGACCGACCCCCGACGGCGCCGCGACCCCTCCTCGATCAGCCGGGCGCGCCGGTACACGCCCCGCGGACGCACCGTCCGCGAAGCGGCGGAGGCGGGGGAGGACAACCGGGCCCGGGAGAACGGGGCGCGCGACCGCGAGGCCGCGCGCCGCGAGCGCAACCGGGCCGCGCAGCAGGAGACCGGGGCCGAGGACCTCGCGGCGAAGCGCCGCCGCGAGGCCGCGGCCCGCTCCCGCGAGCGGCGCCAGCGCGAGACGGGCGCGGTCCCGGCCGAACCCCGGGCCGACGCGGCCCGCACCGCGACCTCCCGCCGCACGGGCGCCGCCAAGTCGGAGCCCGTGCGGCGCACCGGGACCGTGCGCGCGAACCCGAACCGGCGCACCGGGACCGTCGGCCCCCAGCGGCGCCCGGCCTCGCGCGCCACCGGCCCCGTCAAGGCCGTCCCGGCCCGGCCGCACCCGCGGCTGCCGCGCCTGGGCAGCCCGCGCCGGCGCCTGCGCATGGCCTCGGCGTTCGTCATGATCCTGCTGCTCGCCTCCGGCGCGCGGCTCGTCCAGCTCCAGGTCACCGACTCGGCGGCGTACGCGGCCGAGGCGATGAACCAGCGCCTGACGACCGAGCCGCTCCCGGCCGAGCGCGGGGCGATCCTCGACCGCAACGGGAACCGCCTGGCCTACTCGATCGAGGCGAACTACATCGCGGTCGACCCGGTCATGGTCAAGGGCGACGCCGGCGAGCTCGCCGCGAAGCTCGCCCCCCTGCTGGGCCGCACCGCGTCCGAGCTCGAACCGCTCATCGCGACCAAGGAGACCGCGCAGGGCGACCCGATCCGCTTCGCCTACCTCCAGCGCGGCGTGGACCTCGCCATCGGCGACGAGATCCGCGAGATGGAGAACCCGGGCCTGATCATCGGCGACGACGAGCGCCGGGTGGTGCCCGGGCACGACCTCGCCGCCAACGTCCTCGGCTTCACCGGCGGCGACGCCGGCGAGGGCCTCGGCGGCCTGGAGGCCGCCTACAACGACTGGCTCACCGGCACCGACGGCGAGGTCTCCTACGAGCGCAGCCAGTCCGGCCAGCCGATCCCCGGCGCGTTCTACCGCGAGGAGGAGGCGGTGCCGGGCAAGGACATCCAGCTCACCATCGACGCCGACCTCCAGTTCCAGGTGCAGAAGATCCTGGAGCAGACCGTGACCGACCACGACGCCGAGTTCGGCTCGGCCATGGTCATGGACGTGCACACCGGCGAGATGCTGGCGATGGCCTCGACCCCGACGTACGACGCGGCCAACCCGTTCGACGTCGAGAGCGACGAGGCGTACCGCGACTACGGCACCCAGGCCACAGTGGACCCCGGTTCGATCCACAAGGCGGTCGTGTTCGCCGCGGCCCTCGAGGAGGGCTGCATCGAGCCCGACGGCACCATGCACGTCGAGCAGTCGATCAACAAGGGCGGCACCGACTACCGCGACGGCTACGACCACGGCAGCGCGGTCCTGAGCCTGGCCGGGATCATCGCCCAGTCCTCGAACGTGGGCACCATCCAGCTCGCCGACTGCGTCGGCAAGGAGAAGCTCTACGAGTACCAGCAGGCGTTCGGCCTCGGCCAGGTGACCGGAGTGGGCGTCGCCGGCGAGGCGTCGGGCATCCTCCAGCCGCCGGACCAGTGGTCGGGCACCTCGTACGGCTCGGTCCCGATCGGCCACGAGGGCACCGCCACGATCATCCAGATGGCCGCCCTCTACGCCGCGATCGCCAACGACGGCGTGTACGTGCAGCCGACCCTCGTCGACCACCTCATCGACGAGGACGGGAACCCCGTCGAAGACGACGAGGAGCCCGAGACCCGGCGGGTCATCTCGACCGAGACCGCCCAGGACCTCCAGTACCTGCTCCAGGCCCCCATCGCGGCCGAGACGGGCACGGGCCGCAACGCCGAGCTGGAGAACTACCACCTCGCCGGCAAGACCGGCACCGGCGGCCTGGTGGTCGACGGCGAGTACGCGCCGGGCAACGTGGCCTCGTTCGTGGGCTTCGCCCCGGCCGAGGACCCGCAGTACGTGGTGGCCGTCAGCGTCTACGTCCCCGGCGGGGGCGGCGGCGGTGCGACCACCGGCGAGGCGTTCAAGGAGATCAACGAGTTCGCGTTGGGCTACTTCGGGGTTCGCCCCGCGACCGGCCCCGCCCCGGAGTTCGACGTCTGGGGATGACCGGGCGGCGGGCGCGGGCGTGACGCCGCTCCGAAACCTTCCCGAGGGGGAATCGGGGGTCGGCCTCCGGCGTTAGCATCGAAGGCGTCAAGGAAGAAGGAGCCGATTGTTTTGAACGATGACCCTTGGGCACTGTGTGAAGTCCTCGCCGAGCCCCCGGAGGCCCGGGGTGCGGTGCTGCTGCACTTCCTCGACGGGTTCATGGACGCGGGTCAGGCGGGTCGAGGGGTCGTGGACCACCTGTTCAAGACCCTCGAGCACACCCCAGTCGCGTCCTTCGACGTCGACCAGCTCATCGACTACCGCTCGCGGCGGCCGAACCTGACGTTCTCGATCGACCGGTGGTCGGACTTCGAGGCGCCGCAACTGGTCGTCTACCTCATGCGCGACGCCTCCGACCGGCCGTTCCTGCTCATGACCGGGCCCGAGCCCGACTTCGCCTGGGAGCGGTTCGTGGACTCGGTCGAGGACCTCATCGAGCACTGGCACGTGCCGCTGACCCTGGGCTTCCAGGGCATCCCCATGGGCGTGCCGCACACCCGCGCGCTCGGCATGACCGTGCACGCCACCCGCCCCGAACTCGTCTTCGACAACCGCCCCGTGTTCAACGAGGTCACCGTCCCCGGGAACGCCGCGGGCCTGCTCGAGTACCGCCTCGGCGAGTCCGGCCGCGACGCGATCGGCCTCTCGGTGCACGTGCCCCACTACGTCATGCAGATGACCTACCCCGCGGCCACGATGCGCCTCCTGGAGGGCATCCGCGAGGCCACCGGCCTCGACCTGCCCGCCGACGAGGAGCTCGAACTCGAACGCACCCAGGTGGACTCGGACATCGCCGAGCAGGTCGCCGAGTCCGACGAGGTCGCCGACGTCGTCAAGACCCTTGAGGAGCAGTACGACTCGTTCACCGAGGCCGCCGATGCCGACGAGATGCTCCAAGAGGGGCGCATCCCCACGGCCGACGAACTCGGCGCGGCGTTCGAGCACTTCCTCGCTGAGCGCCAGCGAGGCGAGGACGAGAAGTAGGGCCTCGACGCGGCGCCGGTGAGGCGAGGACGAGCAGTAAGGCCCTGACGCAGCGCCGGGGAGGCGAGGACGAGCAAAAGGGCCCGGCCCGGCACGACCAGCGCGACGACGAGTCATCCGACGAGTTATCCACAGGGGCAGAAGTTTTTCTTGAGTCCATTGACTTCTTGTGAAAAGCTTGCCCCAGTTTTGGTGTAGGTCGGCGGTGAGTAGGGGACCGCGCGGACCGTCGGAAGACTGCGGCGCGGGATGGCTCCCGCGCCGCGGCACCTGCACCAGACCGCGCAGCGCACAACCGAATACGGGTGAGGGCCGGAGCTCGCCAAGCTCCGGCCCTCACCCTCCGAGCGACTACTTGTTGAACTTGGCGCGCGAGGCGGTGCGGGCCCGCTCGCGCTGGTCCAGGACGACCTTGCGGATGCGCACGGTCTCCGGGGTGACCTCGACGCACTCGTCCTCGCGGCAGAACTCCAGCGACTGCTCCAGCGAGAGCGCGCGCGGGGGCACCAGCGACTCGGTCGCGTCGGCGGTCGAGGACCGCATGTTCGTCAGCTTCTTCTCCTTGGTGATGTTGACGTCCATGTCGTCGGAGCGCGAGTTCTCGCCGACGATCATGCCCTCGTACACCTCGGTGGTCGGGCCCACGAACAGGGTGCCGCGCTCCTGGAGGTTGATCATCGCGAACGCGGTGACCGCCCCGGCCCGGTCGGCGACGAGCGACCCCGACTGGCGGGTGCGCAGCTCGCCGAACCACGGCTCGTGCTTCTCATAGATGGAGTGCGCGATGCCGGTGCCGCGGGTCTGGGTCAGGAACTCGGTGCGGAACCCGATGAGGCCGCGCGAGGGCACCAGCCACTCCATGCGGACCCAGCCGGACCCGTGGTTCGTCATGGTCTCCATGCGGCCCTTGCGAGACGCCATGAGCTGCGTGATCGCGCCCAGGTGCTCCTCGGGCGAGTCGATCGTCATGCGCTCGACCGGCTCGTGCGTCTTGCCGTCGATCTCCTTGGTGACGACCTCGGGCTTGCCGACGGTGAGCTCGAAGCCCTCGCGGCGCATCTGCTCGACCAGGATCGCCAGGGCCAGCTCGCCGCGGCCCTGCACCTCCCACGCGTCGGGGCGCTCGGTCGGCAGGACCCGGAGCGACACGTTGCCGACCGTCTCGCGCTCAAGGCGGTCCTTCACCAGGCGCGCGGTGACCTTGTGGTCCCGGCCGCCCTTGCCCACGAGCGGAGACGTGTTGGTGCCGATGGTCATCGAGATCGCCGGCTCGTCGACCGTGATGAGCGGCAGCGCGATCGGGTTCTCCGGGTCGGCGAGGGTCTCGCCGATCATGATGTCGGGGATGCCCGCGATCGCGCAGATGTCGCCGGGGCCGGCCTTCTCGGCGGGCTTGCGGGTGAGCGCCTCCGTCATGAGCAGCTCGGTGATGCGCACGTTCTGCTGCGAGCCGTCCCGCTTGATCCAGGTGACGGTCTGGCCCTTGCGCAGCTCGCCCTCCTCCACGCGGCACAGCGCGATGCGGCCCAGGAAGTTGTCGGCGTCGAGGTTCGTCACGTGCGCCTGGAGCGGCGCGCCCTCGGTGTACTCGGGGGCCGGCACGTGCTCGATGATCGTGTCGAAGAACGGCTTCAGGCTGTCGGAGTCCTCCGGGACCGTGCCGTCCTTCGGCTTGGTCAGGGAGGCCACGCCGTCGCGCGCGCAGGCGTAGACGATCGGGAACTCGATCTGGTCCTCGTCGGCGTCCAGGTCCAGGAACAGGTCGTACGTCTCGTTGACGACCTCGTCGATGCGCGCGTCCGGACGGTCGGTCTTGTTGATGCACAGGATGACCGGCAGGCGCGCCGTCAGGGCCTTGCGCAGCACGAAGCGGGTCTGGGGCAGCGGGCCCTCGGAGGCGTCGACCAGCAGGACCACCGCGTCGACCATCGACAGGCCGCGCTCGACCTCGCCGCCGAAGTCGGCGTGGCCGGGCGTGTCGATGATGTTGATGACCAGCTCCGAGCCGTCGGCCGGGTTGGTGTAGTGGACCGCGGTGTTCTTCGCGAGGATCGTGATGCCCTTCTCGCGTTCCAGGTCCATCGAGTCCATGACGCGGTCGTCGACCGCGGCGCCCTCGCGGAAGGCGCCCGCCTGCTTGAGCATGGCGTCGACGAGCGTGGTCTTGCCGTGGTCGACGTGGGCGACGATGGCGATGTTGCGCAGATCAGAGCGTGTAGACACGACGACCATTGTCGCCTAGCGGGCCCGTCGCCCTGGTGTTGACCCAGGTGATAGCCGACACCCGTCACAGCACGCCTGTGAAAGCTGTTCACATTGATGCTTTCCCTGACAGATCGTCCGCGGATTCATATACTGCCATGCTATGGGCGTATTCCATATATCCATCCGATTTGTTATGGTTCTCGCGCTCGCCGCCGGAGCGACCCTCGTCGGCGCGCTCCCGAGCTACGCCAAGATCACCGGCGCGGTCGTCTCCACGAGCGGCGGCACGGTCAACGTCCGCTCGGGGCCCGCCACCGACCAGCGCGCCGTCGGCACGCTCGAGCGCGGCGCCAACCCGGAGGTCTTCTGCAAGGCCCGCGGCGAGCTCATCGCCGGCCACGTGCGCACCTCCTCCACCTGGTTGCGCATCGGCAAGGACCGCTGGGTCTCCAACGCCTTCATCGCCTGGTCGCCCCCGCAGGACGTCCCATGGTGCTCGGCCGCGACCAAGGCCCCCACCGCCGCCTCCGTCACCACCGGCGGCGGCGAGCTCAACGTCCGCGCCGCCGCCTCCTCCACCGCCGGACGCCAAGGCGGCCTCGCCAACGGCGCCGCCGTCCTCGTCCAGTGCCAGGTCTGGGGCCAGCAGGTCGACGGCACCGCCGGCAAGTCCGGCGTCTGGTATAAGGTCGGCGACAAGCGCTACGTCAGCGCCGCCTACATCAAGTGGAGCGCCGGCCTGCCCTGGCTCGGCTGGTGCGGCCAGGACCCGCCGTCCGTGCCGCGCGGCGGCAACCAGGGCTTCATCACCGCCCACGCGCCCGCCGCCCAGGCCAGCGACCGCGCCACCGGCGTCCCCGCCTCCGTCACGCTCGCCCAGGCCATCCTCGAGACCGGCTGGGGCCGGGGCGCGCTGGCCCGCGAGGACCACAACCTGTTCGGCATGAAGTGCTTCGGCTCGCCCGGCGACCACGCCCTCGGCTGCCGCGACTACGCCACCTTCGAGTGCAGCCCGACCGGCGGCTGCTTCGACATGGATGCCACCTTCCGCGCCTACGCCTCGGTCGAGGACTCCTTCCGCGACCACGGCGACCTGCTCTCGAACTGGTCGCGGTACGCGGCCGCGATGGACCACGCCGACGACCCGGAGCGCTTCGCCCGCGAGGTGCACAAGGCCGGGTACGCCACCGACCCGAAGTACGCCGACAAGCTCATCGGGATCATGGACGACTACGACCTCTACCAGTACGACTGAGGCGCGTCACACGCGCGGGCCCGGGCCGCCGCCCGGGCCCGTTCACGTTGGCGCGAAGGTTGAGTGAAAGCTCACAGTCGGCGGGATTTCCGCAGCTCCCGGCGAGGTAACCTCGATGGGCGGCCCGCCGCCGGCGCGACTCCGGCGCCCGTTCGAACAGCGGGCCTCCCAGAACTGTCGGACCCGAACGTTAGATTGCCACCGTGGCCAACGAGCACTCATCGACCGAACCGAACCCGGACTCCGCCGCTGAAAGACACGCAGCCGTTGCAGGACGCCCAGCCGCCGAACGACACGCCTCAGGCACCATCGTCGTGCGCGGAGCGCGCGAGCACAACCTCAAGGACGTCGACCTCGACCTGCCGCGCGACTCCCTGATCGTCTTCACCGGCCTCTCCGGCTCGGGGAAGTCCTCCCTCGCGTTCGACACGATCTTCGCCGAGGGCCAGCGCCGGTACGTCGAATCGCTCTCGGCCTACGCCCGGCAGTTCCTCGGCCAGATGGACAAGCCCGACGTTGACTTCATCGAGGGCCTCTCGCCGGCCGTCTCCATCGACCAGAAGTCGACCTCGCGCAACCCGCGCTCGACCGTGGGCACCATCACCGAGATCTACGACTACCTGCGGCTCCTGTACGCCCGGGTCGGCGTCCCTCACTGCCCGCAGTGCGGCGAGGAGATCGGTCGCCAGTCGCCGCAGCAGATCACCGACCAGATCATGGCCCTGCCCGAGGGCACCCGCTTCCAGGTCCTCGCGCCCGTGGTGCGCAAGCGCAAGGGCGAGTTCGTCGACCTGTTCGGCGACCTCCAGCAGCAGGGCTACGCCCGCGCCCGCGTCGACGGCGAGGTGTACGCCCTCACCGACGTGCCCAAGCTCAAGAAGCAGGAGAAGCACGACATCGAGGTCGTCATCGACCGCCTCGTCGTCAAGCCCTCCTCGATCCAGCGCGTCACCGACTCGGTCGAGTCGGCGCTCGGCCTCGCCGACGGCGTCGTGGAACTCGACTTCGTCGACGTCCCCGAGGGCGACCCGGCCCGCACCCGCCGCTTCTCCGAGAAGCTCGCGTGCCCGAACGACCACCCGCTCCAGCTCGACGAGCTGGAGCCGCGCACGTTCTCGTTCAACGCGCCCTTCGGCGCCTGCCCGGTCTGCCACGGCCTCGGCATGCGCAAGGAGGTCGACCCGGAGCTGGTCATCCGCGACCAGGAGGCCACCATCCGGGCCGGCGCGCTCGCCCCGTGGTCCTCGGTCGGCATGGGCGACTACTTCCTGTACCAGATCGAGGCCCTCGGCGAGGCTGTCGGCTTCGACGTCGACACCCCGTGGGCCGACCTCCCCAGCCGCGCCCAGAAGGCGGTCCTCTACGGCTACGACGAGGTCCTCCAGGTCGCCTACCGCAACAAGCGCGGGCAGCGCCGCTCCTACGAGACGCGCTTCGAAGGCGTCGTGCCGTGGGTCGAGCGGCGCCACACCGAGACGGACTCGGAGTGGACGCGCGAGAAGTACGAGCAGTTCATGCGGGAGATCCCGTGCTCGACCTGCGAGGGCACCCGGCTCAAGCCCGAGGTCCTCGCGGTCACCGTCGAGCGCCTCTCGATCCACGAGGTCTGCACGCTCTCGGTCAGCGAGTGCGCGGCGTTCTTCAACGGGCTCAAGCTCTCCGACCGCGACACGATGATCGCCGCGCCGATCGTCAAGGAGGTCACGGCCCGCCTCCAGTTCCTGCTCGACGTCGGCCTCGACTATCTGACGCTCGCGCGCGCCGCCGGGAGCCTCTCGGGCGGCGAGGCCCAGCGCATCCGGCTCGCCACCCAGATCGGCGCCGGCCTCGTCGGCGTCCTGTACGTCCTCGACGAGCCCTCGATCGGCCTCCACCAGCGGGACAACAACCGGCTCATCGCGACCCTGGAGCGCCTGCGCGACCTGGGGAACACGCTCATCGTCGTCGAGCACGACGAGGACACCATCCGCGTCGCCGACCACATCGTCGACATCGGCCCGGGCGCGGGCGAGCACGGCGGCCACGTCATCTACTCCGGGCCGGTCGCCGGGCTCACCGAGGCCGAGGGCTCGATCACGGGCGACTACGTCTCGGGCCGCCGCCACATCCCGGTCCCCGAGCAGCGCCGCAAGCCCGACCCGGGCCGCGAGCTCGTCGTCAAGGGCGCCCGCGAAAACAACCTCAAGGGCATCGACGTGGCGTTCCCGATGGGCTGCATGGTCTCGGTGACCGGCGTGTCCGGCTCGGGCAAGTCCACGCTCGTCAACGAGATCCTCTACAACACGCTCGCCTCGGAGATCAACGGCGCCAAGCTGGTCGCGGGCAGGCACCGCACCATCACCGGCCTCGACGGGGTCGACAAGGTCGTGGGCGTCGACCAGTCGCCGATCGGCCGCACCCCGCGCTCGAACCCGGCCACGTACACCGGCGTGTTCGACAAGGTCCGCAAGCTCTTCGCGGGCACCCCGGAGGCGAAGGTCCGCGGCTGGGGCCCGGGCCGGTTCTCCTTCAACGTCAAGGGCGGCCGCTGCGAGGCGTGCGGCGGCGACGGCACGCTGAAGATCGAGATGAACTTCCTGCCCGACGTGTACGTGCCGTGCGAGGAGTGCGGCGGGGCCCGGTACAACCGCGACACGCTCAAGGTCCACTACCGCGGCAAGACGATCTCGGACGTCCTCGACATGCCGATCGAGGAGGCCGCGGAGTTCTTCGAGCCGATCCAGACCATCCACCGGCACCTAAAGACGCTCGTGGACGTGGGCCTCGGCTACGTGCGCCTCGGCCAGCCGGCCCCGACCCTGTCGGGCGGCGAGGCCCAGCGCGTGAAGCTCGCCTCCGAGCTCCAGAAGCGCTCCACGGGCAAGACGGTGTACATCCTCGACGAGCCGACCACCGGTTTGCACTTCGAGGACGTGCGCAAGCTCCTCGGGGTGCTCGACGGCCTGGTCGACAAGGGCAACACGGTCATCACCATCGAGCACAACCTCGAGGTCATCAAGTCCTCCGACTGGGTCATCGACCTCGGCCCCGAGGGCGGCGACAAGGGCGGCACCCTGGTCGCGACCGGCACCCCCGAGGAGATCGCCGCGATCGCCGCCAGCCACACGGGCGAGTACCTCCGCCCGCTCCTCGGCCTCGAAGGCAAGGGCAACGGCACCGGAGCGGCCGCCAGACGGGCCAAGTCCGGCAACGGCCGCACCAGGAAGTAACCGCAGACGCCCCGAGCGGCGCGGCCTCGGGCCGCGCCGCTTCCCTGTGCCCGGGAACGGTCGGACTCGAAGGAGTGGCCGGCCTCGAATCCTGCGCTCGGGCGTGTCGGTTCGCAGGCACCCCCGCTTGCAAGAGTCGCATTTGGGTCCGACATCGTTGGGCCGCAAGCGGATCACGAGGTCGGGTGTGTCGGTTCGCGAGCGCCCCCGCTTGCAAGCGTGCCAGCGGGGTCCGACATCGATGGGTCGCAAGTGGATCACGAGGTCGGGTGTGTCGGATTCCGAGCGCCCCCGCTTGCAAGGGTTGCAGATGGGTCCGACATCGTTGGGCCGCAGGCGGATCACGTGGTCGGGCGTGTCGGCTTTCAGGCGCCCCCGGTTGCAACGGTGCCTCGGGGGTCTGACATTGCCGCCGGAGGCGAGGCGGGCGCGTCGGTGGTGGGGTTGTGCTGGTGCGGTGCGAGCATCGGGGGATGGGGTTGTTCGTCGGGGCGGCTGCCGCCGCTCTTGCTGTCGTGCCCGGGCTGCGGCGTGTGGTCGGGGTCGCGACTTCGCGGCGGCCCGGAGCGGGGCTCGTGGCCGTCGTCGCCGTCGCGGCCGGGCTGCTGATCGCCTGGCGCGCCACCGGGTTCCTGCACGCCGCGGCGCTCGCCCTCGTCGCCGCCTCCGGCATCGCGGCCGGGTGGATCGACGCGTACGAGCGGCGGCTGCCCGACCTCCTCGTCCTGCCGCTGTACCCCGCGGCGGCCGCCCTCCTCGTCGCCGCCGGGGACCCTGACCGCCTGTTGCGCGCCGCCGCCGTCTCGGCCGCCGCGCTCGCCCTCTTCGGACTCGCCTGCGCGGCCGGGCAGATGGGGTTCGGCGACGTCAAGCTCGCCGGGCTCCTCGCGCTCGTGCTCGTCTGGAACGACTGGGGGACTGCCGCGCTCGCGCTCGTCCTCACCGTCGCGATCGGCGGGGGACAGGCGGCCGTGGTGATCGCCTTGGGCCGCAAGGATTTTCCGTACGGTCCCGCGATCCTCGCCGGGGCCGCGGGCGCGCTCGCGGTCGCGCCGTGGCTCGCGGAGTGAACGCGTGCGTCACTTACTTATTCGGACTTTTCTTGATAAAGATCAGCTAATTACCATGAAATGCGCAAACCATGCTCGTCAGTGGCATACCGTCATGACCGGTCCTGACATTCCGGACCTCCGTTCAACGTCAGCTCACAAAAGGAGCCTTCATGCTTCGTAAAGCGCTCAGCGCGGCTGCGGCGGTCGGTGCCGCAGGCATGATCATCGCGGCCACCGCCTCGCCCGCCGCCGCAGGCGACGGCTACGAGTACGACCCGGACGACTTCGGCGGCGTCAACGTCCTGTCGAACATCTGCGCCGGCAACTGGAACGGCAACCTGGTCGACATCCTCAAGATCGCCACGGTCAACAAGCACGACACCTGCAACGGCTGGGACCAGAACCCGGACGGCGTCAACGTCGGCTCGAACCTGTGCCTGGTCAACTGGGACTGGCAGGGCGCCCTCGTCAACGGCGGCAAGATCGCCACCGTCGACGACTACAAGCTCTGCAACTGGTCGGCCGAGGAACTCGAGGCCATGGCGTCCGAGTAGGCGCCGGCGCGCGAAGGGCCAGCTTCGCGCTCGCACCTGTCAAGGGGCGGCCATCTGACGATGGCCGCCCCTTCGCCGTCCCCGGGCTCACCCTGCCCGGTCGCGGCCGGTTAAGCGGTCGTGCAGCCGATCGAGGTCGGCGCGACGGCCGGGCGGCCGTCCTTGGCGCCGATGAACCCGAACGTGAACGTCCGTCCCGGCTTGAGCGCCGTGCCGCCGCCCACGTTGGTGGCGACGACCTGCTGGCCCTGCTGGTCGAGCTGCACGCTCCAGGCGTGCACGATGGACTGGCCCGTCGGCAGCGCCCACGTGAGCGTGATGTCCTCCAGCGGCTCGGTGCCGGTGTTCGTCACCAGGACCTGCGCGTTGAACCCGCTGGGCCACTGGCCGTTGATGCGGAACTCGACGTCGCAGGTCGGCGCGGTCTGGAGGCCGCCGGACTGGTCGGCCGCGAAGTTCGCGACCTGCGCCAGGGAGGCGTTCCAGTTCACCGTCAGTTCGTTCGTCGCCCACGACCCGATGTCGTCGATGTAGCACCGCTGCGGCGCGCAGCCGGTGAGCCAGCGCTGCGCGACCGGGTCCCACGTGGACGCGATCGAGTTCGGTCCGCCGGCGAGGGTGCCCGCGGGCGGGTTCGGCAGGTTCGGGTCGAGCTGGTGGGCGTACCAGCGGCTGTGCTGGTTCTGCGAGAAGTGCGAGCCGTACCCGGTGACGTACGAGTTCCCGAGGCCGTTGCGGCCCAGGATGTAGTCGAGCCCGGAGAGGACGCCGTCGCGGTACTGCGCCTCGCCCGTGAGGTCGAACGCGGTCGCCACGACCACGAGCCGGTTGAGCACCACGCTGTTCGAGCCCCAGTCGAAGCTCCCGTTCGCGCCGTACCCGAGGTCCCACGGGTTCCCGGCCTGCTCGGCCAGGTAGTGGTCGGCGCCGGCGACGACCTGCGCCACGACGTCGTCGCGGCCCGGCAGCGCGTTCGGCACCAGGGCCAGGTCGAGCTTGGCGAGCTGCGCGACCTCGCCCCACCAGAAGCCGCCCGCGCTGAAGACGTCGGCGTCGTGGAGCTTCGAGTCGAGCACGAACTCCTCGTACTCCTTCGCGCCCGTGGTCAGGAACAGCTCGGCCGCCGCCCAGTAGAACTCGTCCTCGACCTTGGAGTCCCCGTAGGGACCGCCGCCGGCCGGGCTCGTGTCCGGCGCGTAGACGTCCGGGTGCGCCAGCGCGGCGGCCCAGGCGGTCTCGGCGGCTTCGAGGGCCTGCGCGGCGAACTCGGCGTCGTAGGGCTCGAAGAGGCGCGCGGCCTGCGCCGCCGCGGCGGCGAGGTTCAGGGTCGCGGCCGTCGACGGCGGCTGGAGGTAGCGCGGCTGCGGGTCGTCGGCCGGCATGAGCGGCAGGCCGGTCCAGTTCTCGTCGTGGATCTTGTGGTGCGCCATGCCCGCGAGCTCCTCGCCCGCCGGCACCTGCATCGACATGAGGAACTCGACCTCCCAGCGGGCCTCGTCGAGGACGTCGGGGACGCCGTCGCCGTGCTCGGGGATGCGCATCGAGCCGTCGCCGAGGCGGCCGGCGTCGCCGGTCGGGGCGTGGAGCGCCCGCTCGTAGACCGACATGAGCTGCGCGACGGAGATGCCGCCGTTGACGACGTACTTGCCGTGGTCGCCGGCGTCGTACCAGCCGCCGGTCACGTCCAGCGTGTAGTCGCAGGCGTTCGCGGCGCACGGCACCGCGCCGTCGCCCTGGTTCGGGGCCACGTCCACGTGCCCGGCCGCGCGGCCGTACCCGGGCGCGACGGCGTCGTCGATGGCGATGCCCGAGCGCTGCGGGTAGTAGAACGAGATCGCGTCCACGGTCATGTCGCGGTAGGCGTCGCCGCCGATCGCGAACGGGTAGGACGTCTCGCCGTCGGCGGTGAGCGTGAAGCCCTCGCCCGCGGCGGTCACCTCCGAGAAGTCGATGACGTGGACCGACTCGCCCGAGGCGGCGTCAGCGCCGTGCGGCGCGGTCTGCCCCTCGGCGACCAGGGCGCCCTCGGCGTCGCGCAGCTGCCACGGGAGCGCGGCGGCCGCATCGGTCACGAGCGTGGCCCGCTTGGGCCCGTCCTGGAGGTAGGCGACCTGGTTGACGCGCACGCGCGGACCCGTGTCCGGTTCGTACACGGGCGGTTCGGCACCGGTGAGCAACTTGACCTCCGAAAGGCAGAACTGCCACGGCTCGGCGTGGCGGCCGATCTGGAACGCGAGCTGCGCGTCCGTCCAGTCGGCCCCGGCGGTGAAGGTGTAGCTGAAGTCCTGGGCCTCGGGCGTCAGCGCCGGGAACTCCTCCAGCGCGGTCGGCCACGGGTCGACCGGGCGCTGGACGAGGGCCCGGACGCTCACCGGCGAGGAGGCCCGCGCGGTGAACTGGAGCTCGTAGGACTCCCCGGTCACCAGCGGCAGCCCGTCTTGGCCGACGATCGCGTCCCAGGCGTTGGCGGTCCCGCCCGGGACGTCGAGGCACCACTCGCCGGCGTCGACGGCACCGGCGAGGTTCGCGGTGGTCCACCAGCCGGTGGTGCCGTTCGCGAAGTCGCCGTTGGTGATCAGGTCGGTGGGCTCCTCCTGGGCCATCGCCGCGGGGGCGGCGGCGGCCGCGCCCAGGGCGAAGGCGGTCAGGGCGGCGAGTGCCAGGGTTCGGCGCCGAGATCGGGTCGGTCGTGCGGGTCGCGGCATGGGGTGCTCTCCTCGCGGGGTTGATTGGGAGCGATTCCACGCACATCCTGTCATTGATGTCTTTGAATGTCAAGAATCCGGGTTCAGCGCTGGGTCGGCGGACCGCTCGTCCCGCGCACCACCAGCTTCGACTCCAGCTTGAGGGTGGCGCCCGGCTCGCGCACGCCGCGCAGCTGCTCGTCGGCCGCCTCGACCGCGAGCCGGGCCAGGCGCGGCACGTCCTGGCGGACCGTGGTGAGGTCGATGTGGCTGAGCCCGGCGATGTGCGAGTCGTCGTAGCCGACGATCGAGACCTGCTCGGGGATCTTCACGCCGGCCCGCGTGAAGACGTCGAGGAGGCCGATCGCGCACTGGTCGTTCGAGGCGAACACCGCCGTCGGCAGGGCCTCGTCGCTCGCGAGCATCCCGCGCGCGGCGTCCTGGCCGCCCTCCTCGGTGTGGTTGCCGGGGATGATCCGGATGCGGTCGGCCAGGCCGTGGAAGCGCATCGCGTCCCGGTAGGCCCGGCGCCGCTCGGGCGCGCCGGGGCGCGACCCGCCGTCGACGTGCGCGATGTCGCGGTGCCCGAGCGCGACCAGGTGGTCCACGACCTCGCGGGCCCCGGGCCGGTCGTAGGAGGTCACGATGTCGACCGGGGCGGCCTTGAGGTGGCGGCCGAGGACGACGACCGGCAGCCGCGCCCCCAGGTCGGCGATGTCCTCCTCGCTGATCGTGGGGCCGCACAGCAGCAGCGCCTCGCTGCGGTGGCCGACCAGGGCCTCGATCGCCTTGTGCTCGTCGCGGCTGGGGACGGCCGCGCTGAGCACCAGGTCGTAGCCGAGCTCCTCGGCGGTGGGGTAGATGGCCTCGACGAGGTCCACGTGGTGGGGGTTGCGCGCGGTGAACAGCACGCCGAGCACCTTGCTGCGGCCGCGCGCGAGGAGCCGCGCGGCCATGTCGGGCTTGTAGCCGAGGCGGGCGGCGGCCTCGAACACGCGCTCGCGCGTCTCCGGGCTCGCGCCGGGCTGGTCCCTGAACACCAGGGACACGAGCGCCCGAGAGACGCCCAGCTCGGCGGCGACGTCCGCCATCGTGGGCTTGCGCGACCGCGGTGCCGGGGAGCGGTCAGAGGGTTGTCTCGGATTGCGGGGGGTCATCGGGTCGTGGTCCTTCCGATCGATGCGTAATGAAGTTTTTCATACGCGACCACTTGACTGGGTGACGTGGCGCATGCCATTCTAGCTCTACTAGCGCGCTCTAGTAGCGCGCGCTAACCAGACATATCCCATCCAAACGGCGACCGCCGGGCCCCCGGCGGCCGCCGCCCCATGTCCCCACCTGGAGGCGATGTTGGCTCCGCAGCGGCGAACCGGCCCGGGCGACCCCCTCGAGGTCGTCACGATGGGCCGCATCGGCGTCGACCTGTACCCGGCCCAGACCGGCGTCCCGCTCCCCGAGGTCGCCTCGTTCAACAAGTACCTGGGCGGGTCCCCGGCGAACGTCGCCGTCGCGGCCGCCAGGTACGGGCGGCGGGCCGCGATCGTCACCAAGGTCGGCGACGACCCGTTCGGGACCTACGTCCGCGCCGCGCTCGCGGCGTTCGGCGTCGACGACCGCTTCGTCGGCACCGACCCGGACAACCCCACCCCGATCACGTTCTGCGAGGTCTTCCCGCCCGACGACTTCCCCCTCTACTTCTACCGCCACCCCAAGGCCCCCGACCTGAACGTCACCGCCGCCGAACTCGACGCCGGCGCCGTCGCCGCCGCGCAGGTCTTCTGGGCCACCGTCACCGGCCTGTGCGCCGAACCGAGCCGCGCCGCCACCCTCGCCGCCCTCGAAGCGAGCCGGCCCTGCCCGCACACCGTCCTCGACCTCGACTGGCGCCCGATGTTCTGGGACAGCCCCGCGGAGGCCGGCCCGTGGATCCGGCGCGCCCTCGCGTTCGCCGACGTCGCGGTCGGCAACCTCGACGAAGTGGAGGTCGCCGTCGGCGTCCGCGACCCCCGCGAGGCCGCCAAGCGCCTGCGCGGCCTCGGCGTCAGGCTCGCCGTCGTCAAGCAGGGCCCGAAAGGCGTGCTCGCCGTGGACGACTCCGGCGAGGTCGAGCTCCCGCCCGCGCCCGTCGAGGTCGTCAACGGCCTCGGCGCCGGCGACGCGTTCGGCGGCGCCCTCGTCGACGGCCTGCTCGCCGGGCTCCCGCTGGAGACCGTGATCGCCCGCGCCAACGCCGCCGGCGCGATCGTCGCCGGCCGCCTCGCCTGCTCCGCCGCGATGCCCACCGCGGCCGAGGTCGACGCCAAGCTCCGGGAGGCCGCGGATGCGCGCTGACCGGCTCGCCCGCCTCACCGAGACCCGCGTGCGCCGCCCCGGGGCGATCGCCGAGGCCGCCGCCCTGCGCCGCCGCGCCGACAGCCCCGTCGGCCCCACCGGCAAGTGCTTCGTCATCGCCGCCGACCACCCCGCCCGCGGCGCCCTCGGCACCGGCGGGAACCCGCTCGCCATGGCCGACCGCGCCGACCTCCTCGACCGCCTCGCCGTCGCCCTCGAGAACCCCGGCTGCACCGGCGTCCTCGGCACCGCCGACATCCTCGAAGACCTCCTGCTCCTCGGCGCCCTCGACGGCAAGACCGTGTTCGGCTCCATGAACCGCGGCGGCCTCGCCGGGGCCGCCTGGGAGATCGACGACCGCTTCACCGGCATGACCGCCGCCGGCATCGACCGGCTCGGCTTCGACGGCGGCAAGACCCTCACCCGCATCGACTACGACGACCCCGCCACCCCCGCCGTCCTCGAGCACACCGCGCACGCGATCGACGAGCTCGCCGAACGCGGCCTCATCGCCATGGTCGAGCCCTTCATCGCCACCCGCCGCGACGGCAGGACCGTCAACGACCTCTCCACCGAGGCCGTCATCAGGTCCGCCGCCGTCGCCTCCGGCCTCGGCGCCACCTCCGCCTACACCTGGCTCAAACTCCCGACCGCCCCCGACCCGGCCCGCGCCGCCGCCGCGACCACCCTCCCGGTGGTCCTCCTCGGCGGCGAGGTCGCCGACCTCGACGCCCAGCGCGACCGGTGGGCCCAGGCCCTCGAAGCGCCCAACGCCGTGGGCCTGACCGTGGGACGATCCCTCCTCTACCCCGCCGACGGGAACGTCGCCGCGGCCGTCCAGAAAGTGGTGGACCTGCTGTGAACCGCTACCACCTGCCCGCCCGCTCCACCGAGGACGGCCTGTACGACACGGTCGTCACCCCCGAGTCCGCCGGCTGGACCCACTCCGGCCTCAAGGTCCTCGAACTCGAACCCGGCGGCGCCCACACCTTCGCCACCGGCCCCGCCGAGCACCTCGTCCTCCCGCTCGCCGGCTCCTGCGACGTCGTCGTCGACGGCGAGCACTTCCACCTCGACGGCCGCACCGGCGTCTTCGACGGCCCCACCGACTTCGCCTACGCCACCACGGACGCCGCCGTCACCGTCCGCAGCGACGGCGGCGGCCGCTTCGCCCTCGCCTCCGCCGTCTGCGACCGCGGCCTCCCCAACCGCTACGGCCCGGCCGAGGCCGTCCCGATCGAGCACCGCGGCGCCGGCGCCTGCGCCCGGCAGGTCCGCGGCTACTGCATGCCCGGCACCTTCGACGCCGACCGGCTCCTGGTGTGCGAAGTGGTCACCCCCGGCGGCAACTGGTCCTCCTACCCGCCCCACAAGCACGACGAGGAGCGGGACGGCGAGTCCGTCCTCGAGGAGATCTACTACTTCGAGACCGACCGGCCCGAGGGCTTCGCGTTCCACCGCGTCTACGGCACCCCCGAGCGCCCCATCGACGTCACCGCCGAGGTCCGCTCCGGCGACGTCGTCCTCGTCCCGCACGGCTGGCACGGCCCCTCCGCCGCCGCCCCCGGCTACGACCTGTTCTACCTCAACGTGATGGCCGGCCCCGGCGAACGCGCCTGGCGCATCAGCGACGACCCCGCCCACGCCTGGATCCGCACCACCTGGGAGACCGACCGATGAGCACGATCCGACTCACCACCGCCCAGGCGCTCGTCCGCTTCCTCGCCGCCCAGTACACCGAGCGCGACGGCGAGCGCCGCCGCCTCGTCAACGGCGCCTTCGGGATCTTCGGCCACGGCAACGTCGCCGGACTCGGCCAGGCCCTCCTCCAGGCCGCCCGCACCGGCGAGGCCGACCTGCCCTACCTCCTCGCCCGCAACGAGCAGGCCATGGTCCACGCCGCCGTCGCCTATGCCAAGGTCGCCGACCGGCTCTCCACCTACGCCTGCACCGCGTCCATCGGCCCCGGCTCCACCAACATGGTCACCGGCGCCGCCCTCGCCACGATCAACCGCCTCCCGGTGATCCTCCTGCCCTCCGACGTCTTCGCCACCCGCGCCCCCGACCCGGTCCTCCAGCAGCTCGAGGACACCCGCGGCGGCGACGTCTCCGTCAACGACGCGTTCCGGCCCGTCTCCAAGTACTTCGACCGCGTCTGGCGCCCCGAGCAGCTCATCCCGGCCGCGCTCGCGGCCATGCGCGTCCTCACCGACCCCGTCGAGACCGGCGCGGTCACGCTCTGCCTCCCGCAGGACGTGCAGGCCGAGGCGCACGACTGGCCCGCCGAGTTCTTCCGCGAGCGCGTGTGGACGGTCCGCCGGCCCGAGCCCGACGCCGCCGAACTCGAAGCGGCCCTGGCGGTCCTGCGCGGCGCCGAGCGCCCGCTCATCGTCGCCGGCGGCGGCGCCGTGTACTCCCGCGCCACCGAGGAGCTGCGCGCCTTCGCCGCCGCCCGCGGCATCCCCGTCGCCGAGACCCACGCCGGGCGCGGCTCGGTCCAGTGGGACCACCCGCAGGCGGTCGGCGCGCTCGGCGCCACCGGCTCGCGCGCCGCGAACGTCCTCGCGGCCGAAGCGGACGTCGTGCTCGGCATCGGCACCCGCTACTCCGACTTCACCACCGCCAGCCACACCGTGTTCGGCGACGCGGCCTTCGTGAACCTGAACGTGGCGGCCCTCGACGCGGCCAAGCACGCCGCCGCGACCCTCGTCGCCGACGCCCGCGCCGGGATCACCGCGCTCGACCGCGGCCTCGGCGACTGGCGCGCCGACGCGGCCTGGACCGCGCGCGCCGCCGCGCTCGCGGGCGAATGGCAGGCCGTGATCGACGCCGCGAAGCACCCCGGGCCCGGGCCGCTCCCGGCCCAGACCGAGATCCTTGGCGCCCTCAACGACGCCGTGGACGAGCGCGACATCGTGGTCAACGCCGCCGGCTCGATGCCCGGCGACCTCCAGATGATGTGGCGCTCAAGGGACCCGAAGCAGTACCACGTCGAGTATGGCTACTCGTGCATGGGCTACGAGATCGCCGCCGGGCTCGGCTGCGAGCTCGCCGACCCCGACCGCGGCGTGTACGTCCTCGTCGGCGACGGCTCCTACCTGATGCTCGCCTCCGAGATCCCCACGCTCGTCGCCGAGGGCCTCAAGGTCGTCATCGTCATCGTCCAGAACCACGGCTTCGCCTCGATCGGCGCGCTCTCCGAATCGCTCGGCTCGCAGCGCTTCGGCACCGCGTACCGCTACCGCGACGCCGAGTCGGGCCTCCTCGACGGCGACGTGCTCCCGGTCGACCTGGCCGCCAACGCCGCCAGCCTCGGCGCCACCGTCCTCAAGGCGGCCACCGTCGCCGAGTTCAAGGAGGCCCTGGCGACCGCCAAGGCCGCCGCGACCACCACCGTCGTCCACGTCGAGACCGACCCCCGCTCGCCCGGCCTGCCGCAGAGCGCCTGGTGGGACGTGCCCGTCAGCGAAGTGTCCGAACTGGACTCCACGCGCGCGGCCTTCGACGCCTACACCGACAGCAGGCGCGCCCAGCGCCACTACCTCTGAGGAGGACCAGCCATGACGACCATCGAGCACTGGATCGGCGGGGCCCCCACCCGCGGCGCCTCCACCCGGACCGCCCCGGTCTACGACCCGGCCGCCGGCGCCGTGCGGCGCGAGGTCCTCCTCGCCGAGGCCGCCGACGTCGACGCCGCGGTGCGCACCGCCGCGAAGGCGTTCGCGTCCTGGGGCGACTCCTCCCTGTCGCAGCGCACCAAGGTGATGTTCAGATTCCGCGAGCTGCTGGTGCGCCGCGAGGACGAGATGGCGAGGCTCATCTCGGCCGAGCACGGCAAGGTCGTCGAGGACGCGCGCGGCGAGATCGTGCGCGGCCGCGAGGTCGTCGAGTACGCCTGCGGCATCGCCGACGCGCTCAAGGGCTCCTACTCCGACCAGGTCTCCGGCGGCGTCGACGTCTTCAACTTCCGCCAGCCCCTCGGCGTCTGCGCGGGCATCACCCCGTTCAACTTCCCGATCATGGTCCCGATGTGGATGCACCCCATCGCGATCGCCACCGGCAACACCTTCATCCTCAAGCCCTCCGAGCGCGACCCGTCCGTGTCGAACCTGGTCGCCGAGCTGTACGCCGAGGCCGGACTGCCGGACGGCGTCTTCAACGTCGTCCACGGCGACAAGAGCGCCGTCGACGCGATCCTCGACCACCCCGGCATCAGCGCCGTCTCCTTCGTCGGCTCCACCCCGATCGCGAAGTACGTGCACGAGAAGGCGACCGCGACCGGCAAGCGGGTCCAGGCCCTCGGCGGCGCGAAGAACCACGCCGTGGTCCTCCCCGACGCCGACCTCGAGTTCGCCGCGGACCACCTGACGGCGGCCGCGTTCGGCTCGGCCGGGCAGCGCTGCATGGCGATCTCGGTCGGCGTCGCGGTCGGCGAGGCCGGCGACGCCCTCGTGGACGTGCTCAAGCGCAAGGCCGAAGCGGTCGTCGTCGGCCCCGGCGACGACCCGTCCTCCGAGATGGGCCCGGTCGTCACCGCCGCGTCGAAGGCGCGCATCACCGGCCTGGTGGCCTCCGGCATCGAGCAGGGCGCGGTCCCCGTCGTGGACGGCCGCGGGCTCACCGTCCCCGGCCACGAGGACGGCTTCTTCGTGGGCCCCACCGTGCTCGACCACGTCACGCCCGACATGGATGCCTACCGCGAGGAGGTCTTCGGCCCGGTCCTCGCCGTCACCCGGGCCGCCACCGTGGACGAGGCGATCGCGCTGATCAACGCCAACCCGTACGGGAACGGCACCGCGATCTTCACCTCCTCGGGCGCCGCCGCACGGCGCTTCCAGCGCGAGGTCCAGGTCGGCATGATCGGCGTCAACGTCCCCATCCCGGTCCCCATGTCCTACTACTCCTTCGGCGGCTGGAAGGACTCGCTCATCGGCGACTCCCCGATCCACGGCCCCGAAGGCGTCCGGTTCTACACCCGCGCCAAGACCGTCACCTCGCGCTGGCCCGTAGAGCGCCAGCGCCCGGACGCCGCCCTCACCTTCCCCACCTCCAGCTGAACCCCCGCACCGCGAAGGAGACCGCCAGTGGCAACGCACGACTCGCAGGCCTCGCCGAGGCCGACGACCCCGGCCCCGAACCTGCGCCTCGGCTCGGCCCCCGACTCGTGGGGCGTGTGGTTCCCCGAGGACGACCGCCAGCTCCCGTACGAGCGGTTCCTCGACGAGCTGGCCGAGGCCGGCTACGAGTGGCTGGAGCTGGGCCCCTACGGCTACCTGCCGACCGACCCGGAGGTGCTGCGCGACGAGGTGGGCAAGCGCGGGCTCAAGGTCTCCGGCGGCACCGTCTTCGGCAACCTGCACCGGCCCGAGGCCCTCGACGCCACGCTCGACGTCGTCGGGAAGGTCGCCGCGCTCACCGCCTCCCAGGGCGCGAGGCACGTCGTGTTCATCCCGCCGCTGTTCCGCGACGAGAGGACCGGTGCGGTCGACGACGTCGTGGAGTGGGACGCCGCGCAGTGGAAGACCGTGCACGCCACCGCGAACCGCATCGGGAGGCAGATGTTCGAGGAGCACGGCGTCACGATCGCGGTCCACCCGCACGCCGACACCCAGATCTGCACGCAGGCGCAGATCGAGACGTTCCTCGACGGGACCGACGGCGAGCACGTGTCGCTGTGCCTGGACACCGGGCACGTCGCCTACGGCGGCGGCGACAACCTCGACCTCGTCCGCCGCTACGCCTCGCGCATCGGCTACGTCCACATCAAGCAGATGGACCCCGAGATCCTGCGCCAGGTGCGCGAGGAGGACCTCGGCTTCGGCGAGGCCGTCAAGCGCGGCGTGTGCGTCGAGCCGCCCGCGGGCGTCCCGGACCCGGCCGACATCGTCGCCGCCCTGTCCGGGCTCGACGCGGAGCTGTTCGTCATCGTCGAGCAGGACCTGTACCCGTGCGAGCCCGACGTGCCGCTGCCCATCGCTGTGCGCACCCGCAAGTACCTGAACGGCTGCGGGCTCGGCGGCCGCCGGCAGCAGTCCTGACACACCGCAGAGGAAGGCACAGGCCCATGAAGATCGGGTTGATCGGCACCGGCTGGATCGGCGAGGAGCACGTCAAGCGCCTCACCGGCACGATCAGCGGCGCGGAGGTGGTCGCGGTGTCCGACATCGACGCCGAGCGCGCCGCCGCTGTCGCCGCGATCGCCGGCGCGCGCGTGGTCGACGGCGCCGAGAAGCTCGTCGACGACCCCGAGGTCGAGGCCGTCGTCGTGACCTCGTGGGGGCCCGCCCACGCCGAGCAGGTGCTCGCCTGCATCGCCGCGGGCAAGCCCGTGTTCTGCGAGAAGCCGCTGACGACCGAGGCCGCCGACGGGCTGCGCGTCATCGAGGCCGAGCAGGCGCACGGGAAGCGCCTCGTGCAGGTCGGCTTCATGCGCCGCTACGACCCCGGGTACCGCCAGATGAAGGCCGTCCTCGACGCCGGCGGCGTCGGCGCGCCGCTCATGGCCCACTGCGTGCACCGCAACCCCGACTCGCCCGAGTCGTACCACTCCGACAAGCCGATGGTCGACACGGCCGTCCACGAGATCGACGCCCTCCGGTGGCTCCTCGGCGAGGAGTTCACCAGCGCGCAGGTCATCGTGCCGCGCTCGACCGCGAACCGGTTCCCCGACCTCGTGGACCCGCAGATCCTGCTGCTGGAGACCGCCTCGGGCGTCCGCGTCGACGTCGAGGTCTTCGTCAACTGCCGGTACGGCTACGACATTCAGTGCGAGGTCGTCGGCGAGACCGGCACGGTGCGCCTGCCCGACCCGGCCGCGCCCCTGGTGCGCAGCGGGGGCCGGGCCTCGTACGCGGTGGTGCAGGACTTCCCGAGCCGCTTCGCCGACGCGTTCGACGTCGAGCTCCAGGCGTGGGTCGACTCGGTGCGCGCCGGCGCGCCGGCCGGCCCGAGCGCCTGGGACGGCTACGCGGCCACCGTCGTCACCAACGCCGCCGTCGAGGCCCGCCGCACCGGCGCCGTCGTCCCGATCGACCTCCCCGAGCGCCCCGCGTTCTACCGCGAGGGCGCCCCGTAGACCTTGCTCTGGGGTTAAGGGGACGGGCCCGGCCGCGAGGCCGGGCCCGTTCCGTCAGCCGGCGGGGATGCCGCCGTTGACCAGCGGCACCGGGTCGGCCTCGACCTCGGTCACCTGCCCGACCTCCACCCGGTACGTCGTCCCGTTGTAGGCCTGGACGCCGTCCGCGACCGTCATGATCCCGACCGTGCCGTACCCGGCGTGGTTGACGTCGCTGTACGACAGCGGCACGATCCCGTTGCCCTGCAAGGCGCCCGATTCGACCGCGGCGATGAGCGACTCCCGCGTCGGCTCGTCCCCGGCGGCCGCGAGCGCCTCCGCGAACAGGTAGCCGACGCTCATCCCGACCACCGTGTTCGCCGTGAACGGCGCGCCCTCGTTGTACTCGTCGTTGATCTGCCGGAACAGGGCCGTCCACTCGTCGTCGGGGCCGAACGGCAGGTAGTTCACGCACACCATGCCCTCCAGGAGCTGCGCGGCGGTCTCCTCGCCGAGGTGGCCCACCAGCGTCGGGTAGTCGGCGCCCGAGGAGGACACGTACCACTTCGGGAACCAGTCCATCTGCGCCGCCGTCGCCACCGTCAGGGCCGTGAACCCGTTGATCGTGCCGAGGATGTTCACCTCGCAGTCGGCGGCCTTGAGGGCCGCCAGCTGCACCGACACGTCCGTCATCGAGGTCGTGTACGTCTGGATCTGGGTGATCTCGTTGCCGCCCATGACCGCCTCGACGCCTTCGAGGATGCCGTCCCCGTAGTCGTCGGCCTGCCCGAACACGCACACGTTCGCGCCCGGCTCCTGCTCGACCGCGTACTGCGCGAGCGCCGCGCCCTCGGTCGTGTACTCGGCGACGTACCCGAACGCGTTCGGGTACAGGGACGGCTGGTTCCAGGTGCGCGAGCCCGAGGCGATGAACAGGTCCGGGACGCCCTCGTCCGCGAGGTAGTCGAGGACCACCGAGTGCGTCGGCGTGCCCAGGCCGTTGACGATCGCCAGGACCTCCTCGTCCTCGACCAGCTCGGTCACCACCTCGTTCGTCAGCTGCGGCTCGTAGGCGTCGTCCCGCACCAGGTACTCGATGGACCGCCCGTTGATCCCGCCGTTGGCGTTGACGTACGCGAAGTACGCCGAGGTCGCCGCCGACACCGCCGAGTACCCGGCCGCGGCCGGGCCCGAGAGGGGCTGGTGCGTCCCGATGGTCACCGTGTCCGCGGTGACGCCCGGGGTCGGCGCCGCCTCCTCCTCGCCGGCCTGGCCCGTGCAGCCGGCCAAAGCGAGGGCCGCGGCGGCCGCCGCGGCCGCCGCCCTCCTCGACGTCTTCGCGGGGGTCCGCATGTCGATCACCTCTTCACGTCGTCGCGGGCGCCGCCGTGCGATGGGGGAGCGGCACACCCGTGTGCTCGGGAAATACTATTCGGTAACTTGTGTTTTCGCAGCCTCCAAGCCCCGCCGACCGGTCAATTCCGCCTCGGCCGTCCGGCCGAGCCGCCCCCGGAATGCGAATTCGCATCACGAAATTGCCCTAGGCTCGAATGCGGGGGTGACAACCATGAACCACATGAACCACATGACGGTCAGGAGCTTCGACCGGCCCGAGGAGTCCGTCGACCTCAGCGGCCACGGCCACCGCGACATGGTCATGCTCGACGGGACGCCCGTCGAGCGCTCCGAGTTCGACCGGGGCTGGCGCTGGTCGAACGACGTCAAGCCCATCGCGGGCACCGACTCCTGCCAGACCCACCACCTCGGCTACTGCGTCGAGGGGCACCTGCGGGTCCACCTGGACGACGGCACCGACCAGGACATCAACGCCGGCGACGCCTTCGAGATCCCGCCGGGCCACGACGCCGAGGTCGTCGGCGACGCCCGCGTCGTCCTCGTCGACTTCGGCAAGGCCTTCGACAACCGCTGACCGCACCGGGCCGCCCCGAACGGGGCGGCCCTCGCTCCGCCCAGCCCCTGGGACGCGATTCCCACCAGGGGCGGGATCACACCGGCCCGGATGGCAGACTTGACGCGTGTTGCGATGGATGACAGCTGGAGAGTCCCACGGCCCCGAACTCGTGGTCACGATCGACGGCCTGCCCGCCGGGATCGAACTGACCACTGAGGCGGTCGCCGCCGAACTGGCGCGCCGCCGCCTCGGCTACGGCCGCGGCGCCCGCATGAAGTTCGAGGCGGACGTCGTCAACTTCATCGGCGGCCTCCGCCACGGCCGCACCCTCGGCTCGCCCGTCGCCATCCGCGTCGGCAACTCCGAGTGGCCCAAGTGGGAGACCGTCATGGCTCCCGACCCGGTCGACCCCGCCGCCCTCGAAGGCGTCGCCCGCAACGCCCCCCTCACCCGGCCCCGCCCCGGCCACGCCGACCTCGCCGGCATGCAGAAGTACGACTACGAGGACGCCCGCCCGATCCTCGAGCGCGCCTCCGCCCGCGAGACCGCCGCCCGCGTCGCCGGCGGCACCGCCGCCAAGGCCTTCCTCAAGCAGGCCTTCGGCATCGACATCGTCTCCCACGTCAAGGCCCTCGGCCCCGTGCGCGCCAAGGACGGCCTCGTGCCCACCCCCGCCGACTTCGCGGCCGTTGACGCCGACCCCCTGCGCTGCATGGACCCCGAGGCCTCCGCCCGCATGGTCGCCGAGGTCGACGCCGCCAAGAAGGACGCCGACACCCTCGGCGGCGTCGTCGAGGTCCTCGCCTACCACGTCCCGCCCGGGCTCGGCTCCCACGTCCAGTGGGACCGCAAGCTCGACGCCCGCCTCGCCACCGCCCTCATGTCGATCCAGTCGGTCAAGGCCGTCGAGATCGGCGACGGCCTCATGCAGGCCGCCGTCCGCGGCTCCGCCGCCCACGACGAGATCGTGCCCGGCCCCGACGGCGTCCAGCGCCTCACCGACCGCGCCGGCGGCCTCGAAGGCGGCATCACCACCGGCCAGCCGCTCCGCGTCTCGGCCATGCTCAAGCCCATCTCGTCGCTGACGCGCCCCCTGCGCACCATCGACACCGAGACCGGCGAGCCCGCCGAGGCCATCAATCAGCGCTCCGACGTCTGCGCCGTCCCCGCCGGCGGCGTCGTCGCCGAGCACATGGTCGCCTACGTCCTCGCCGAGGCCGCCCTCGAGAAGTT
Source organism: Glycomyces terrestris (assembly GCF_003933745.1). Taxonomy (GTDB): domain Bacteria; phylum Actinomycetota; class Actinomycetes; order Mycobacteriales; family Micromonosporaceae; genus Glycomyces; species Glycomyces terrestris. Next base: position 907,155 of record NZ_RSEB01000002.1, read on the forward strand.
CGGCGGCGACTCCGTGGCCGAGTCCCGCCGCAACTACGAGCACTACCTCGAGCACCTCCGGGTGAAGTAGGCCCCGCCCGCCGGCGCCGCCCCGCGGCGCCCCACATCGACCGGAGAACACGCTGATGAGCCTGATCGTCATCGTCGGGCCGCCCGGCTCGGGCAAGACCACCGTCGGCCGCGCGCTGGCCGAGGCGCTCGGCGCGCCCTTCCGCGACGCCGACGCCGACATCGTCGCGGTCGCCGGCAAGCCGATCGCCGACATCTTCGTCGACGACGGCGAGGAGCACTTCCGGGCGCTCGAACGCGAGGCGGTCCGCCGCGCCGTGGCCGAGCACGACGGCGTCCTCGCCCTCGGCGGCGGCGCCGTCCTGGCCGAGTCCACCCGCAAGCTCCTGGCCGACACCACCGTCGTCCACCTGCGCGTGGACCTCGCCGAAGCCGTGCGCCGCAACGAGATCGACAAGGGACGCCCGCTCCTGGCGGTGAACCCGCGCGCCACGCTGCGCCGCCTCCTGGAGGAGCGGCTGCCGCTCTACCGCGAGGTCGCGACCATCGAGATCGACACCACCGGAAGGGACGTGGCCGACCTGACCGCCGAGATCCAGGCGAAGCTCGCCGTGCGCACCGTCGTCGTGAACGACGCCGAGGCGCCCTATCCGGTCCTCATCGGCCGCGGCACCGTCGACCGGCTCCCCGAGTTCCTCGGGAAGGCCGCGCGCGTCGCCGTCCTCCACACCGCCAGCACCGCCGCGCTCGCCGAGCGGGTCGGCTCGCTCCTGCCCGAGGGCGTCGAGCCCACGCTCATGGAGCTGCCCGACGCCGAGGACGGCAAGACCGTCGCCGTCGCCGAGCAGTGCTGGGACGCGCTCGGGGCGGAGGGCTTCACCCGCACCGACCTCGTCGTCGGCGTCGGCGGCGGCGCGGTCACCGACCTCGCCGGGTTCGTCGCCGCCTGCTGGCTCCGCGGCGTCGCCGTCGTCCACGTCCCGACCTCGCTGCTCGGCGCGGTCGACGCGGCCGTGGGCGGCAAGACCGGCGTGAACACCGCGGCCGGGAAGAACCTCGTCGGGGCCTTCCACCCGCCGCGCGCGGTCCTGGTCGACCTCGACACCTTCGCCACGCTGCCCCGCCGCGACCTGGCCGCGGGCCTCGCCGAGGTCGTCAAGGCCGGCTTCATCGCCGACCCGGCCATCCTCGACCTGGTCGAAGCCGACCCGGAGGCCGCGCTCGACGCCTCCGGGCCCGTGCTCGCCGAACTCGTCGAGCGCGCCATCGCCGTCAAGGCCGAGGTCGTCGGCTCCGACCTGAAGGAGGGCGGCCTGCGGGCGATCCTCAACTACGGGCACACCTTCGCGCACGCGGTCGAGAAGCTCGAGCACTACCGCTGGCGCCACGGCGACGCCGTCGCCGTCGGCATGGTCTACGCGGCGCACCTGAACGCGATCACCGGCCGCGTCGACCTCGTCGAGCGCACCAAGGCCGTGCTCGCCTCGCTCGGCCTGCCGACGACGTACGAGGCCGGGCGCTGGGACGACCTGCTGAAGGTCATGAAGATCGACAAGAAGAACGTCGGCGCCACCCAGCGGTTCGTGCTCCTCGACGCGCTCGCGCGGCCCGTCGTCGTGGACGACGTGACCCCCGAGCAGCAGCTCGCGGCCTATGAGAGGCTCACCGCATGAAGACGCTGGTCCTGAACGGCCCCAACCTGAACCGCCTCGGCAAGCGGGAGCCGGCGATCTACGGCTCCCAGACCCTGGCCGACCTGGAGGCGCTGTGCGTCGCGACGGGCGAGGAGCTGGGCCTGGAGGTGAGCTTCCGCCAGACCAACCACGAGGGCGAACTCCTCGAGTGGCTCCACGAGGCCGCCGACCACGAGTACCCGGTGGTCCTCAACGCCGCCGCCTGGACCCACTACTCGGTGGCCGTCGGGGACGCGTGCGCGCAGCTCACGGCCCCGCTCATCGAGGTCCACCTCTCCAACGTCCACAAGCGCGAGGCGTTCCGGCACCACTCGTTCGTGTCGGCCCACGCCGAGGGCGTCATCGCCGGCCTCGGCTTCGACGGCTACACCGCCGCCCTGCGGCGCATCGCCGCGCTGCGCGCCTAGCCGCGCCGCTGGTCACAGCCGAAGCGGCCTGCCCTTCGAGCGGACCGACCGCCCGCTACCATTGACGGTCGCCAGTCAGATCCTCTATCGAAAGAGACGAACGCCCGTGGCAACCACGAACGACCTCAAGAACGGCATGGTGCTCAACCTGGAGGGCCAGCTCTGGCAGGTGCAGGAGTTCCAGCACGTCAAGCCCGGGAAGGGCCCCGCGTTCGTGCGCACCACCCTCAAGCAGATCCCCTCGGGCAAGATCGTCGACAAGACCTTCAACGCCGGAACCAAGGTCGAGACCGCGAACGTCGACCGCCGCACCATGAGCTACCTCTACAAGGAGGGCGAGGACTTCGTGTTCATGGACATGGAGTCCTACGAGCAGTTCCCGCTCGGGCCCGGCCTGGTCGGCGACGCCGCCAAGTACATGCTCGAGAACTCCGAGGTCACCATCGCCTGGCACGACGGCAAGGCGCTGTACGTCGAGCTCCCGGCCTCGGTCGAGCTCGTCATCACCTACACCGAGCCGGGCCTCCAGGGCGACCGCTCCTCCGGCGGCACCAAGCCCGCCACCGTCGAGACCGGCGCCCAGGTCCTGGTGCCGCTGTTCATCGACAACGGCGAGAAGATCAAGGTCGACACCCGCGACGGCAAGTACCTCTCGCGAGCCTAGGCGTGGGGACCAACCAGCAGAGCGGACCCGACCGGCTCACCGCCCGCACCAAGTGGCGGATGCGGGCCGTCGAGATCCTGTACGAGGCCGAGTCCCGCGGCGAGAGCGCCAAGCGCGTCCTCGCCGAGCGGGCCGACCGCGCCTTCACCGACCCCGAGGCCCCGCGACTCCCGAAGTACGCCGAGGAGCTGGTGCGCGGCGTCGACGAGTACCGGTACGAACTGGACGAGGCCATCGGCCGCGCCGCCGACGGCTGGGCCGTCGAGCGGATGCCCGCGGTCGACCGGAACGTCCTCCGGGTGGCGCTGTACGAGATCATCTACGTCGAGGACGTCGACACGCCCGTGGCCATCAAGGAGGCCATGCGCGTGGCGGAGCAGATCGGCTCCTCCGACGACACCTCGTTCGTGAACGCGGTCCTCGACGCGGCGGCGAAGGCCGAGGAGTAGGGCTTCAGGACGCACGAGCACGGCCGGGTCCGACTGGACCCGGCCGTTCTTGTCGCGCGGGAGCGGAAGCGGAAGCGGCCGAGTCGGGCTCCCGCACCGCCCGGCCCCGTCCCGGCGCGGGAACGCAGCAGCGGCCGAGCCCTCCGATCCTGGGCCCGGCCGCTTCCCTTCGGGTATTACTCGCCGTCGGAGGCGAAGAACGCCTGGAGGTCGTGCACGAGCACGCCGAAGTCCTCGAGCTTCTCGATCAGGCCGGAGGGCGTGGTCGAGTAGACGACCGCGAGCGTGTACAGGTCGTCCGCGCGGATCGAGAGGATGCGGCCGTTGTAGTCGCCGCGGCGCTGCTGGATGGAGCGCGCGAGCTTGGCGACGTGCTCCAGCTCGGGGTCGGGGTGGTCGTAGAGCGCCTCCAGGTTGAGGACGATCTTCTCGGCCTGCTCGACCGGGAGCGGCACGCCCTCGGGAAGCAGCTCGGAGACGGGGATCCGGTAGAAGTCGGCCAACTCCGCGAGGCGGCTGACCGTGATGGACCGGTCGCCCCGCTCGTAGGAACCGATGACGACGGCCTTCCACTTGCCGCCGGACTTGTCCTCGACGCCTTGCAGGGACAGGCCCTGCTGCATCCGAATGTCGCGCAGCCGGTTGCCGAGCGCCTTGGCGTAGTCAGATGTCGCCATGCTGGGATCAACTCCAATTTTCGGTACGAGAGGAATCCTATTGTTGACTACCGTCGGTGACCATCGGCCGTTGGGGTGCCCCCAAACAGTGTTCTTCGTCGCGTGAGGCCCGAAAGACTGACCGGCAAATCACAGCATACCCGTCAAAGAAGCAGCTAACGACGCCATGCTTTTGGGATCCGGGTTTACGCTCCGTCACCGGCGGCGTAGCATGGCCCGCGACGAAACCGTTCTTTAACAGACCGTCCAGTGAGGCGGAGAAGGAGGTTCGCGTGGTTTCCCCTGCCCTCAGGCAGAACGAGGAAGACCCGTCGGGCGACCAGGGCCGTGCGGAGAAGCAGATCCTCTCCAGCGAGGACATCGGCCGCATCCTCGACCGCATCGCCCACCAGATCCTGGAGAAGACCAAGGGCGCCCCCGACACCATGCTCCTGGGCATCCCCACCCGCGGCGTCGCGCTCGCCGGCCGGCTCGCCGACCGCATCCGCCGCTTCGCCGACCTCGACGTCCCCGCCGGGACCCTCGACATCACCCTCTACCGCGACGACCTGCGCCGCCACGCGCTCCGGGCCCTCGGCCCGACCGAGCTGCCGCCCGGCGGCGTCGACGACCAGCGGGTCATCCTCGTCGACGACGTCCTCTACTCCGGACGGACCGTCCGCGCCGCGCTCAACGCCGTCCACGACCTGGGCCGGCCCGCCAGCGTCCAGCTCGCCATCCTGGTCGACCGCGGCCACCGCGAGCTGCCCATCCGCGCCGACTACGTCGGCAAGAACATCCCCACCGCGCGCGACGAGAGCGTGTCGGTGCGGCTGACCGAGTACGACGGCGTCGACGCCGTGATCCTCACCGGAGGCCGGGAGCGATGAAGCACCTGCTCACCACCAAGGAGCTCACCCGCGACGAGGCCGAGCTCATCCTCGACGTCACCGAGCAGATGGCCGAGGCCGTCACCGGCCGCGAGGTCCCCAAGCTCCCCGCGTTGCGCGGGCGCACCGTCGTCAACCTCTTCTTCGAGGACTCGACCCGCACCCGCACCTCCTTCGAGACCGCCGCGAAGCGCCTGAGCGCCGACGTCGTCAACTTCGCCGCCAAGACCTCCAGCGTCAACAAGGGCGAGAGCCTGCGCGACACCGCCCTCACCCTCCAGGCCATGGGCGCCGACGCGGTCGTCATCCGCCACCCCGCCGCGGGCGCCCCGCAGCGGCTCACCGAGTGGATCGACGGCGCGGTCCTCAACGCCGGGGACGGCACCCACGCCCACCCGACGCAGGCCCTCCTCGACGCCTACACCATGAAGCGGCGCCTCGGCTCCGTCGAGGGCCGCACCGTCGCGATCGTGGGGGACATCCTCCACTCGCGCGTCGCCCGCTCGAACGTCTGGCTGCTCACCAAGCTCGGCGCGAACGTGCGCCTGGTCGGCCCGCCCACCCTGCTGCCCAAGGACATCGGCGAATGGCCCGTCGAGATCGGCTACGACCTCGACGCCAGCCTCAAGGGCGCCGACGCCGTCATGATGCTCCGCGTCCAGCGCGAGCGCATGCACGCCGCGTTCTTCCCGACCGCCAACGAGTACGCCCGCCTCTACGGCCTCGACGAGCGCCGCCTGAAGCTCCTGCCCGACCACGCGATCGTCATGCACCCCGGCCCGATGAACCGCGGCATGGAGATCGCCGCGACCGTCGCCGACTCGCCCCGCGCCACCATCACCGAGCAGGTGACCAACGGCGTCTGGGTCCGCATGGCCGTCCTCTACCTGCTGCTGACGAACGGAGAAGCCCGGTGACCGACCTCCTCATCAAGGGAGCCGACCTGATCGGCAAGGGCCGCAAGGACCTCCTGGTGCGCGACGGCCGCGTCGCCGAGATCGGCTCGATCACCGCCAAGGGCGCCGAGACCGTCGACGCCGACGGCCTCGTGCTCCTGCCCGGCCTGGTCGACCTCCACACCCACCTGCGCGAACCCGGCCGCGAGGACGCCGAGACCGTCCACTCCGGCACCCGCGCCGCCGCCAAGGGCGGCTACACCGCCGTGTGCGCCATGGCGAACTCCCACCCCGTGGCCGACACCGCCGGCGTCGTCGAGCAGGTCGCCGCCCTCGGCAAGGCCGCCGGGTACGCCGACGTGCAGCCCATCGGCGCCGTCTCCGTCGGCCTCGAAGGCAGGCAGCTCGCCGAGATCGGCGCCATGGCCCAGTCCGCCGCGAACGTGCGCATGTTCTCCGACGACGGCCACTGCGTCTGGGACCCGATCCTCATGCGCCGCGCCCTGGAGTACGTGAAGACCTTCGGCGGGCTCATCGCCCAGCACGCCGAGGAGCCCCGCCTGACCGAGGGCGCCCAGATGAACGAGGGCGCCGTCTCCGCCGAGCTCGGCCTGCCCGGCTGGCCCTCGGTCGCCGAGGAGGCCATCATCGCCCGCGACGTGCTCCTCGCCGAGTACACCGGCGCGCGCGTCCACTTCTGCCACGTCTCGACCGCCCGCAGCGTCGACATCATCCGCGAGGCCAAGGCCCGCGGCGCGAACGTCACCGCCGAGGTCTGCCCGCACCACCTCCTCCTCACCGACGAGGCCGCGCGCACCTACGACCCCGTGTACAAGGTGAACCCGCCGCTGCGGCGCGAAGCCGACGTCGCGGTCCTGCGCGGCGCGCTCGCCGAGGGCGTCATCGACGCCGTCGCCACCGACCACGCCCCGCACGCCCCCCAGGACAAGGACTGCGAGTGGGCCGCCGCCCGGCCGGGCATGCTCGGCCTGGAGACCGCCCTGTCGATCACCGTCCTCGCCCTCGGCGGACCGTCCGCGGTGGACTGGGACGTGGTGGCCGAGCGGACCTCGCGCACCCCCGCGCGCATCGCCGGCCTCGAAGCCCACGGCCGCGACCCGCAGCCGGGCACCGAGGCCAACTTCACCCTCGTCGACCCCGCCGCGACCTGGACCGTGGTCCCCGCCGACCTCGCGTCCCTGTCGCGGAACACCCCGTACGCCGGGATGGAACTCCCGGTCACCGTCCAGGCGACGTTCCTGCGGGGACGCGCCACCGTGCTGAACGGCAAAATTGCAGAGGAGACGACCGAATGAGCAGCAGAGCACCAGCGATCCTCGTCCTCGAGGACGGCCGCGTCTTCCGCGGCGAGGCCTTCGGCTCGGTCGGCGAGACCTTCGGCGAGGCCGTCTTCAACACCGGCATGACCGGCTACCAGGAGACCCTCACCGACCCGTCCTACTACGGGCAGGTCGTCGCCCAGACCGCCCCGCAGATCGGCAACACCGGCTGGAACGACGAGGACGACGAGTCCCGCCGCATCTGGGTCGCCGGGTACGTCGTGCGCGACGCCTCCCGCATCGCCTCCAACTGGCGCGCCAAGCGCGGCCTCGAGGACGAGCTCGCCTCCCAGGGCGTCGTCGGCATCTGCGAGGTCGACACCCGCGCCCTCACCCGCCACCTGCGCGAGGCCGGCGCGATGCGCGTCGGCATCTCCTCCCGCTCCACCGACGCCGAGGAGCTCCTCGCGAAGGTCCGCAACACGCCGCAGATGGCCGGCGCCAACCACGTCGGCGCCGTCACCGCCTCCGAGCCGTACACCTACCAGGCGAAGGGCGCCGCGAAGTACACCGTCGCCGCCCTCGACCTCGGCATCAAGCGGAACACCCCGCGCCGCCTCGCGGAGCGCGGCATCACCACCACCGTGTACCCCGCCTACGCCACTGCCGACCAGCTCCTCGAGCACGGCCCCGACGCGGTCTTCCTCTCCAACGGCCCCGGCGACCCGGCCACCGCCGACCACCAGGTCGAGCTCACCCGCGAGCTGCTGCGCCGCGGCGTGCCCGTGTTCGGCATCTGCTTCGGCAACCAGATCCTCGGCCGCGCCCTCGGCCTGGAGACCTACAAGCTGAAGTTCGGCCACCGCGGCATCAATCAGCCCGTGCTCGACCGGCACACCAACAAGATCGAGATCACCGCCCACAACCACGGGTTCGCCCTGAAGGCCCCCGAGTCCGGGGAGTTCTTCGAGACCGAGTTCGGGCGCGTCCAGGTCAGCCACGTCTGCCTGAACGACGACGTCGTCGAGGGGCTCACCTGCCTCGACGCCCCCGCCTACTCCGTCCAGTACCACCCCGAGGCCGCCGGCGGGCCGCACGACGCCGACTACCTGTTCGACCGCCTCGTCGAACTCATCGAGAAGACCAAGGGGGCCAAGGCAGATGCCTAAGCGCGACGACCTCAAGCACATCCTGGTCATCGGATCCGGTCCCATCCAGATCGGCCAGGCCTGCGAATTCGACTACTCCGGCACCCAGGCGTGCCGCGTGCTCCGCGAGGAGGGCCTGCGCGTCACCCTCGTCAACTCCAACCCGGCCACGATCATGACCGACCCCGAGTTCGCCGACGCCACCTACGTCGAGCCGATCACCACCGAGGTCATCGAGCAGATCATCGCCAAGGAGAAGCCCGACGCGATCCTGGCGACCCTCGGCGGCCAGACCGCCCTGAACGCCGCCGTCGGCCTCCACGAGGCCGGCGTCCTCGCCAAGTACGGCGTCGAGCTCATCGGCGCCGACATGGACGCCATCCAGCGCGGCGAGGACCGCCAGCAGTTCAAGGAGGTCGTCCTCAAGGTCGGCGGCGACGTCCCCCGCTCCGCGGTCTGCCACTCCATGGACGAGGTCCGCGACACCGTCAAGGACCTCGGCCTGCCCGTCGTCATCCGCCCCTCCTTCACCATGGGCGGCCTCGGCTCCGGCATGGCCTACACCTGGGAGGACGTCGACCGCATCGCCGGCAACGGCCTCGCCGAGTCGCCCACCACCGAGGTCCTCATCGAGGAGTCCGTGCTCGGCTGGAAGGAGTACGAGCTCGAGCTCATGCGCGACCGCGACGACAACGTCGTGGTCGTCTGCTCCATCGAGAACGTCGACCCCATGGGCGTCCACACCGGCGACTCCGTCACCGTCGCCCCCTCGATGACCCTCACCGACCGCGAGTACCAGCACATGCGCGACGTCGGCATCGCCATCCTCCGCGAGGTCGGCGTCGACACCGGCGGCTGCAACATCCAGTTCGCGATCAACCCGGCCGACGGCCGCATGATCGTCATCGAGATGAACCCGCGCGTCTCCCGCTCCTCCGCGCTCGCCTCCAAGGCCACCGGCTTCCCGATCGCGAAGATCGCCGCGAAGCTCGCCATCGGCTACACGCTCGACGAGATCCCGAACGACATCACCAAGGCCACCCCGGCCGCGTTCGAGCCGACCCTCGACTACGTCGTCGTCAAGGTCCCGCGCTTCACGTTCGAGAAGTTCCCCGGCGCCGACCCGACCCTCACCACCACCATGAAGTCGGTCGGCGAGGCCATGAGCCTGGGCCGGACCTTCCAGCAGGCCCTCCAGAAGGCCCTGCGCTCCACCGAGACCAAGGCCGCCGGGTTCTGGACCCGCCCCGACCCCGCCGGCGCCACCCTCGAGAACACCCTCGAAGCGCTGCGGACCGCGCACGACGGCACCATCTACACCGCCGAGCGCGCACTGCGCCTCGGCGCGAGCGTCGCCGAGGTCCACGAGGCCTGCAAGATCGACCCGTGGTTCCTCGACCAGGTCGCCCAGCTCATCGAGCTGCGCGACGAGATCGAGGCCGCCGCCGTCGTCGACGAGGCGCTCCTGCGCCGCGCCAAGCGCGCCGGGTGCTCCGACGCCCAGATCGCGGCCCTGCGCCCCGAGCTCGCCGGCGAGGACGGCGTCCGCCGCCTGCGCCACCGCCTCGGCCTGCGCCCGGTCTTCAAGACCGTCGACACCTGCGCCGCCGAGTTCGAGGCCCACACGCCCTACCACTACTCCACCTACGAGGAGGAGTCCGAGGTCGCGCCCTCGAACCGCCCGAAGGTCATGATCCTCGGCTCCGGGCCCAACCGCATCGGGCAGGGCATCGAGTTCGACTACTCGTGCGTCCACGCCGTGCAGGCCCTGCGCGCGGTCGGCTACGAGACGATCATGGTCAACTGCAACCCCGAGACCGTCTCCACCGACTACGACACCGCCGACCGGCTCTACTTCGAGCCGCTCACCTTCGAGGACGTCACCGAGGTCTTCCACGCCGAGCACGAGTCCGGGAAGGCCGCCGGCGGCCCCGGCGTCATCGGCGTCGTCGTCCAGCTCGGCGGCCAGACCCCGCTCGGCCTCGCCGAGCGCCTCGAGCGGGCCGGCCTGCCGATCGTCGGCACCAGCCCCAAGGCCATCGACAACGCCGAGGACCGCGGCGTCTTCGGGCGCCTCCTCGGCGACCTCGGCCTCGTCGCCCCCGCCGGCGGCACCGCCACCTCCTACGAGGAGGCCCGCGAGGTCGCCGCCCAGATCGGCTACCCCGTCCTGGTCCGGCCCTCGTACGTCCTCGGCGGCCGCGGCATGGAGATCGTCTACGACGAGGACACCCTCGCCGGGTACATCTCCCGCGCCACCGAGGCCAGCCCCGAGCACCCGGTCCTCATCGACCGGTTCCTCGACGACGCGATCGAGATCGACGTGGACTGCCTCTGCGACGGCGAGGACTTCTACCTCGGCGGCATCATGGAGCACATCGAGGAGGCCGGCGTCCACTCCGGCGACTCCTCCTGCGCGCTCCCGCCGATCACCCTCGGCGCCGCCGTCATCCGCCAGATCCGCGAGTACACCGCGAAGCTCGCCTTCGGCATCGGCGTGCGCGGCCTCATGAACGTCCAGTACGCCCTCAAGGACGAGCAGCTGTACGTCCTGGAGGCGAACCCGCGCGCGTCCCGCACGGTCCCGTTCGTCTCCAAGGCCACCGCGGTCCCGCTCGCCAAGGCCGCCGCCCGCATCGCGCTCGGCGCCAAGATCAGCGAGCTGCGCGCCGAGGGCATGCTCCTGCCCGAGGGCGACGGCTCCGACGCCGGGCCCGAGGTCCCGATCTCCGTCAAGGAGGTCCTGCTGCCGTTCAAGCGCTTCCGCACCGTCGAAGGCGCCGGCCTCGACGCCGTGCTCGGCCCGGAGATGAAGTCCACCGGCGAGGTCATGGGCATCGACTCGTCCTTCGGCCTCGCCTTCGCCAAGGCCACGCTCGCCGTCTACGGCAAGCTCCCCACCTCCGGGAAGCTCTTCGTGTCCGTCGCCGACCGCGACAAGCGCGCCATCGTCTTCCCGGTGCGCCGCCTCGTCGACCTCGGGTTCACCGTCTACGCCACCGAGGGCACCGGCCTGGTCCTCAAGCGCCACGGCATCGACTTCACGCCCGTCCCCCGCCACAGCGCGGGCGAGGCCGAGGACGCCGTCAGCCTCATCGCCTCCGGCGAGATCGACCTGGTCATCACCACGCCCTCGGCCTCCCCGGGCCCGCGCACCGACGGCTGGGAGATCCGCTCCGCCGCGGTCGTGGCGGACGTCAGCTGCGTGACCACCATCCAGGGCGCGGCCGCCGCCACCCAGGCCATCGAGTCGGCCTCCCGCGGCGAACTGCGCGTCTCCTCGCTCCAGGAGCTGCACCGGCGCCTGCGTGGCGCCGAGCGCGCCGCCGTCTGACGGATCACACCGGGTGAGCGGTCCACGCGCTGTAGGCGTACCGCTCACCCGGTGCATTGACGTATACAGGAATGAGCATGCTGTACCAGAACCTCGCCCGTCCGGTCCTGTTCCGGATCCACCGCGGCGACGCCGAGCGAGCGCACGACACCACGCTGCGCTGGCTGACGCGCCTGTCCGAGCAGCGGCAGGTGCGCAACGCGCTCATCAAGCTCAACCGGCTGAGCGCGCCCGTCACCGTGTGCGGCATCCCCTTCCCGAACCCGATCGGGCTCGCCGCCGGCCTCGACAAGAACGGCGCCGCCGTCGGCGCCTGGCCCGCGCTCGGCTTCGGCTTCGCCGAGATCGGCACCGTCACCGCCCAGCCCCAGCCCGGCAACCCCAAGCCGCGGATGTTCCGGGCCAAGGCTTCGCAGGCCATCGTCAACCGCATGGGCTTCAACAACGACGGCGCCCAGGCCCTGGCCGCCCGCCTCCAGGGCTCGCCGGCCGTCGACTGCCCGCTGGGGATCAGCATCGGCAAGTCCAAGGCCGTGCCGCTCGAAGGCGCGATCGAGGACTACCTCCAGTCCCTGCGCTTCCTCTACCCCTTCGCCGACTACTTCGCCGTGAACGTGTCCTCGCCGAACACGCCCGGCCTGCGCCGGCTCCAGGACGCCGGCGCGCTCCGCGCCCTCCTCGGGGCCCTGCACGCCGAGGGGCAGCGCCTGGCCGCCGGGCGGCCCACCCGCCCGATCCTGGTCAAGATCGCCCCCGACCTCACCGAGCCGGCCCTCGCCGAGCTCCTGGAGGTCTGCCTCGACGCCGGGGTCGCCGGGGTCATCGCCACGAACACCACGCTCGGGCGCGACGGCATCCTCCCGGCCGAGGACGACGTGGCCGCCGAGCCCGGCGGCATGTCCGGCCGGCCGCTCACCCTCGTCTCCCGCGAGATCGTCCGCTTCGTCCACCGCGAGACCGGCGGCCGCCTGCCGATCATCGGCTCGGGCGGGATCATGACCGCCGACGACGCCCAGGCCATGTTCGACGCCGGGGCCAGCCTCGTCCAGATCTACTCCGGGCTCATATACAACGGGCCCGGCGTCGTGCGCGCGAGCGTGCGCCGCTACCGCAAGACCGCCAGCCGCCACCGCACCGCCTCCCACGCCTGAACCGAGGAACCATGTCCAACAAAGCATTCGGCGCCCGCGCCTTCCGCCTCTCCCAGGAGCGCGGCCCGCTGTGCGCCGGCATCGACCCGCACGGCTCGCAGCTGCTCCAGTGGGGCCTGGACGACGACCTCGCCGGCGCCGAGCGCTTCGCGCTGACGCTCGTGGAGGCGGTCGCCGAGAAGTGCGCGTTCGTCAAGCCGCAGTCGGCGTTCTTCGAGCGCTTCGGCTCGGGCGGCGTGGCGCTCCTCGAGCGCGTCATCGCCGAGTCCCGCCGCGCCGGGGCCCTGGTCGTCCTCGACGTCAAGCGCGGCGACATCGGCTCCACGATGGCCGCGTACGCCCAGGCCTACCTGGACCCGGCCTCGCCGCTGGCCGCGGACGCCATCACGGTGAGCCCCTACCTCGGGGTCGGCTCGCTCCAGCCCGCGTTCGACACCGCCGCCGCGCACGGCAAGGGCCTGTTCGTCCTCGCCCGCACCTCGAACCCGGAGGGCAAGTACCTCCAGATGGCCAAGCGCCGCGACGGCCGCTCGGTGGCGCAGAGCGTCATCGACGAGGTGAACGAGCGCAACGGCGAGGCCGAGCCGATGGGCTCCTTCGGCATCGTCATGGGCGCCACGATCGGCGCCTGCGCCTCCGAGGGCGAGGCCCGCCTGCGTGAGTCGACTTACGGAATCACCCACACCACCGTGAGCCAACGTGACTCCGCTCACGACCTCGCCCAGTTCAACGGCCCCATCCTGGTCCCGGGCATGGGAGCGCAGGGCGGACGCCCGAGTGATCTTCCGCGCGTCCTCGGCCCCGCGGCGAAGTTCGCAATCCCGTCCTATTCCCGGCAAATCGCACAGCCCGGCCCTGCCGCGGCGAGCATTCGCACCGCCGTCGAGGCGTTGCAGGAGGAATGCCGCGCCGCCATGGGGGAATAAAACCGCCGTTTTCGGTGCCCGGAATTTGCCCCACCCCCGGTCGCAGGCGTGTCGGCAGGTGGGGTTACCGTCTCCGAGCTGGGTATGCTTCAGCGATACCCGCACGTCAAGGTCCACAGGGACGAAACCATCGACTGCAAGGAGACCCCGTGCCGCTCCCTAAACTGACTCCGGAACAGCGCGCAGCCGCCCTTGAGAAGGCGGCGGCGGCCCGCAAGGCCCGCGCCGAGCTCAAGGAGAAGCTGAAGTCGGGCGAGACCACCCTGGAAGCGGTCCTCAAGTCCGCCGCCACCGACGACATCTCCGGGAAGATGAAGGTCTCGGCCGTGCTCAAGGCCCTCCCCGGCATCGGCGACAAGCGCGCCACCCAGATCATGGAGAAGCTCAAGATCGCCGACTCCCGTCGCCTCCGCGGCCTGGGCGAGCACCAGCGCGCCGCTCTTCTTGATGAATTCAAGGGCGACCAGAACTAGCATCGGGTAGTAGTAGTCGCGTGAGCATCGATCACCACCACGCCGCCCTCGCCCAGCGACTGACGGTCCTCTCCGGCCCGTCCGGCGTTGGCAAGGGCAGCGTCAAGGCACTCATCCAGGAGTACTACCCGTGGGTCTGGCTCTCCGTGAGCTGCACGACCCGCAAGCCGCGTCCTGGTGAGGTCGACGGCGCCGACTACCACTTCGTGTCGACCGAGCAGTTCGAGTCGATGATCGCCGCGGGGGAGTTCCTTGAATGGGCCTCCTACGCGGGGAACCTCTACGGAACCCCCCGCGGCCCGGTCGAGGAGCGCCTGCGCGCCGGACTCCCGGCGCTGCTGGAGATCGAACTGCAGGGGGCCCGCCAGGTCCGCCGGGCCATGCCCGACGCGCAGCTGGTGTTCCTGGCCCCGCCGTCGTGGGACGAGCTCGTCCGCCGCCTCACCGGGCGGGGGACCGAGGACGCCGCGACCATCGCGCGCCGCCTGGACGCCGCCCGCGAAGAGCTCGACGCCGAAGCCGAGTTCGATCACACAGTCACGAACGTGTCGATCGAGCAGGCGGCCTCCGAGCTGGTAGAGTTGCTCAGTTCTCCGGCCATCGTCAAGTCCGGGGCTCATTAGAGCATTCACGTCGTACACGAAGGACAACACGTGTCAGGGACTGTCGCCGACCCCGTCGGCATCACCAACCCGCCGATCGACGACCTGCTGAAGAAGAGCCAGTCGAAGTACCAGCTGGTCATCTACTCGGCCAAGCGGGCCCGTCAGATCAACGCCTACTACTCGCAGCTCGGCGAGGGCCTGCTCGAGTACGTCGGTCCGCTCGTCGAGACCACGCCCGAGGAGAAGCCGCTGTCGATCGCCATGCGCGAGCTCGACAAGGGCCTCCTCGAGACGAAGGCGTTCGACGACACCGAGGCCTAGCAGGCCCCGTCGTCGGAGAGGGACAGTTGAACATCGTCCTGGGCGTGTCGGGCGGCATCGCCGCCTACAAGGCGTGCATCCTGCTCCGCCTCCTCAAGGAGTCCGGTCACGACGTGACCGTGATCCCGACCGAGGCGGCGCTCAAGTTCGTCGGTGAAGCCACCTGGGAGGCCCTGTCGGGCCGCCCGGTGGCTTCCGGCGTGTTCTCCGACGTCGCCGAGGTCAAGCACGTGCGGCTCGGCCGCCAGGCCGACCTCGTGGTCGTCGCCCCGGCCACCGCCGACCTGCTCGCGCGGGCCGCCCACGGCCGCGCGGACGACCTCCTCACCTCCACGCTGCTCACCGCGACCTGCCCGGTCGTGTTCGCGCCCGCGATGCACACCGAGATGTGGGAGCACGCGGCCACGCGCGCGAACGTGGCGCTGCTGCGCGAGCGCGGCGTCCACGTCGTCGAGCCCGACTCGGGCCGCCTCACCGGCGCCGACACCGGCCCCGGGCGCCTCCCCGAGCCGGAGGCGATCTTCACCCTCCTCAAGGGCTTCCTGACGTCGCCCGCCCGCGACCTCGCCGGCCGCAAGGTCCTGGTGACCGCCGGCGGCACCCGCGAGCCGATCGACCCGGTCCGCTTCATCGGCAACCACTCGTCCGGGCGCCAGGGCATCGCCATCGCCGCCGCGGCCGCCGCGCGCGGCGCCGAGGTCACCCTGATCGCCGCGCACATCGACGCGCCCCTGCCCGCGGGCGTCCGCGTCGAGCGCGTCGGCACCACCGGCGAGCTGCACGAGGCGACCGTGAAGGCCGCCGTGGACGCCGACGCGATGGTCCTCGCCGCCGCCCCCGCGGACTTCACGCCCAAGGAGTCCTCGGACCGCAAGCTCAAGCGCAAGGGCGACCTCGACCTCGCGCTCACCTCGACGCCGGACATCGCCGCGGCCGTGGGCCGCGCCAAGCGCCCCGAGCAGGTCCTCGTCGTCTTCGCCGCCGAGACCCACGACGGCCCCGAGCACGCCAGGGCCAAGCGCGAGGCGAAGGGCGCCGACCTGGTCGTCCTCAACGACGTCTCCGGCGGGGCCGTGTTCGGGCGCCTGGAGAACTCCGTCACTGTGTTCGACGCGGACGGCCCGGTCGCCGCGCTCGCCGAGGCTTCGAAAGAACTGGTCGCGGACGCCGTCTGGGACGCCGTGGCCGCCCGGCTCCCGGTGGGTGGACGGGACTGACACCGGCGCCGCCCAGCGCGGCGACTTGGTGGGAAGATCGTGAGCGCATAGACTTGTGAGCTGCGAAGTCAGTAGTAGAGCGCCGCTGGGCGGCGTGGCAGTGTTTTGAGCAATGGTTATGAGGAGTGCCGTGGCACGTCGCCTGTTCACCTCCGAGTCGGTCACCGAAGGCCACCCGGACAAGATCGCGGACCAGATCTCCGACGGGATCCTGGACGCACTGCTGTCCGAGGACCCCGGTAGCCGCGTCGCGGTCGAGACCCTCATCACCACCGGACAGGTGCACGTCGCGGGCGAGGTGACCACCCACGCGTACGCGGACATCCCGCGGATCGTGCGCGAGACGATCCTGCGCATCGGCTACGACTCGTCCAAGAAGGGCTTCGACGGCGCCTCGTGCGGCGTGAACGTCTCGATCGGCGGGCAGAGCCCCGACATCGCGCAGGGCGTCGACAAGGCGTGGGAGTCCCGTGTGGACGCCGACGGCCACGACGAGCTGGACCTCCAGGGCGCGGGCGACCAGGGCCTCATGTTCGGCTTCGCGTGCCGCGAGACCCCGGAGCTGATGCCGCTGCCGATCGCCTTGGCCCACCGCCTGTCCCAGCGCCTCACCGAGGTCCGCAAGGACGGCACCGTCCCCTACCTGCGCCCGGACGGCAAGACCCAGGTGACGATCGAGTACCAGGGCAACAAGCCGGTGCGCCTCGACACCGTGGTGGTCTCCAGCCAGCACGCGCCCGACATCTCGCTGGACTCGCTGCTCTCCCCTGACGTCGCCGAGCACGTGATCGCCCCGGTCGTCTCCGGGCTCGACCTCGACACCGCCGACTACAAGCTCCTGGTGAACCCGACCGGCCGCTTCGAGATCGGCGGCCCGATGGGCGACGCCGGCCTCACCGGCCGCAAGATCATCGTCGACACGTACGGCGGCTACGCCCGCCACGGCGGCGGCGCGTTCTCCGGCAAGGACCCGTCGAAGGTCGACCGCTCCGCCGCGTACGCCGCCCGCTGGGTCGCGAAGAACGTGGTGGCCGCCGGCCTCGCCGAGCGCTGCGAGGTCCAGGTCGCGTACGCGATCGGCAAGGCCAAGCCCGTGAGCATCGCCGTCGACCCGATGGGCACCGAGACCGTGGACCCGATCCTCATCGAGAAGGCCGTCCTCGAGGTGTTCGACCTGCGCCCGGCCGCGATCATCCGCGACCTCAACCTGATCCGCCCGATCTACTCCAAGACCGCCGCGTACGGCCACTTCGGTCGCGAGCTCCCGGAGTTCACCTGGGAGGCGACCGACCGCGCCGCCGCGCTCAAGGAGGCCGTCAGCTAGCGGCTCACTGCTTCGCGCCGGGCGCCCTCCACCGTCGGAGGCGCCCGGTATTTTTATCGGATGACGGAGTCGGCGGCGAGGTATGCGGCGGTGTGCGTGGACCACCCGCTGCCGCAGCTCAACCAGCTGTTCGACTACCGCATCCCGGTCGAGCTGTCCGACCGCGTCGAGCCCGGCTGCCGCGTCGCGGTGCGGTTCAGCAACCGCCGGCTCAAGGGCACCGTGCTCGCCGTGCGCGACCGCGCCGACTTCACCGGGACGATCCTGCCGATCCTCGAGGTGCTCCCGCCCGGTCCGGTCCTGACGCCCGAGGTGGCCGAGCTCGCGCAGCGGATCGCCGACCGGTACGCGGGCAACCTCGCCGACGTGCTCCGCCTGGCCCTGCCCGAGCGGAAGGTCCGCGTCGAGAAGGAGGAGCCGGGCGAGCGGCTGCCGGTGACCGCCCCCGACCTCGCTCCCTGGAATAGGTATATCGCGGGCGAGGCGTTCTTGCGCGCGGTGCACGACGGCAAGGCCCCCCGCATCGTCTGGAACGCGGTGCCCGGCGAGGACTGGGCGGCGCGGCTGGCCGAGGCCGCCGCGGTGGCCGCCGCGGCCGGCCGGGGCGCGCTGCTCGTCGTCCCCGACCAGTACGACCTGGTGCGCCTCGACCGCGCGCTGTCCGCGGTGCTCGGCCCGGACCGGCACGTCACGATCGCGAACGCGATGGGCCCCACCCCGCGGTACCGGTCGTTCCTCAAGGCCCTGCGCGGCGAGGTCCGCGTGGTGGCCGGCACCCAGGTCGCCATGTTCGCGCCCGTCGCCGACCTCGGGCTGGTGGCCGTGTGGGACGACGGCGACAAGAACCTCGTCAGCCTGCACGCCCCCCACCCGCACGCCCGCGAGGTGCTCCTGACGCGCGCCGAGCTGGCCGGGGCCGCGTGCGTCGTCGGCGGGTTCGCCCGCACCGCCCAGGCGCAGCTCCTGGTCGAGACCGGCTGGGCCGTCTCGGCCGCGGGCCGCCGCGAGGCCCTGCGCGCCGCGGCCCCCCGCGTGGTCCCCATCGGCGACGACGCCGACCTCAAGATCGACCCCTCGAGCTCGACCGCGCGCCTGCCGTCCGTCGCCTGGGAGGCCGCCCGCAGGGCCCTTAACGCCGACCTGCCGGTCCTGCTCCAGGTGCCCCGGCGCGGCTACGTGCCCGCCGTCTCCTGCCAGCGCTGCCGCACGCGCGCGCTGTGCCCCGAGTGCACCGGCCCGCTGCGCCTGACCGGGCCGCGCCGGCCGCCGGTGTGCACCTGGTGCGGGCGGGTCGACGACCCGCACCGCTGCGCCGAGTGCGGCTCGAACCGCATCCGCGCGGTCGTCATCGGCGCGGCGCGCACCGCCGAGGAGATCGCGAGCGCGTTCCCCGGCGTCGAGGTCGTGGAGTCGAACGCGTCCGAGCGCCTCGACGCGATCCCCGCGGGCAGGCGCGTCGTCGTCTCCACCCCCGGGGTCGAACCCATTGCGCCGCAGGGCTACGGCGCGGTGCTCCTGCTGGACACGTGGGCGCAGCTGACCCGCGCGGAGCTGACGGCCTCCGAGGAGGCTCTGCGGATCTGGATGAACGCGGTGGCGCTGTGCGCCCCCGGCGGCACGGCGGTGGTCACCGCCGACGGCGGCCTGCCGGTGGTGCAGGCCCTGATCCGCTGGGACGCGGCGTGGTTCGCGGGCCAGGAGCTGGAGGACCGCCGCGAGCTCGGCTTCCCGCCGGTGATGAGGTTCGCGGCCCTGACCGGCCTGAACGGCGAGCCCGAGAAGCTCGCCGCCGACCTCCCCGCGGACCTCGGCGTCGAGGTCATCGGCCCGATCCCGGTGGACGAGCAGCACGAGCGCCTGCTGCTGCGCGTGCGCCGCCGCGACGGCGCGGCGCTGGCGGCGGTCCTCGCCAAGGCCACGGCCGAGCGCTCGAGCGCCAAGGCCGAGCAGGTGCGCGTCCAGATCGACCCGCGCGAGATCGCGTAGGCGCGCTCAGTCGTCCGCGGGCCGTCCCCTGCGCCGCAGCGCCGTCCACAGTGCCCCGAGGCGCTCCCGCAGCAGGTAGGCGCCGCCGATCGCGATGAGCACGAACGGGATCGCGATCGGCAGGACCGTGGTGAAGCCGAGGACGACGACGAGGGCCTCGACGCCGATGAAGGAGATGACGCCCAGGTACCCGAAGGCGGTGAGGGTCTGGACGCGCACGACGAGGGCCGCGAGGGCGTCGCGGAGGCGGTTCACGCGGTGCCGCTGACGCGTTCGAGGTAGGCCGCGATGGCGTCGCGGTTGCGCAGCACGCACTCGGCCTTGCGGGTCATCCGGTCGCGCTGCTCGGCGAGCTGGGCGAGCATCTCGGGGTCGGGCACGGGGAAGTAGATCTCGTCGGGGCCGCCGAGGCAGGGGAGGATCTGCTTGATGATCTTGACGGGGACGCCGGCGTCGAGGAGGCCGCGGATCTGCCGGACGCGGTCCACGGTGGACTCGGCGAAGTCCCGGTAGCCGTTGGGGGAGCGCTCGGCGGTGATGAGCCCGTGCTGCTCGTAGTAGCGGAGCATCCGCGCCGGTGCGCCGGTGCGCTCCGCCAGTTCGCCGATCCTCATCCGGGCCCCTCACTGCTGGACGCTGACATCAGTGTCAAGGTTAGACGCCGCCTCCCGCGATCGCCACGGCCCTCGCCGACCCGCCCGCCGTGCGGGAGGGGCCGGCGCGCGTTCCCGCCCGCGCCTCAGGCGAGCCGCGCGGCGAGCTCGGCCCTGCCGTGGGTGCCGAGCCGCTCGTGGAGTTCGAGCGCCCGCGTCCACTCCTCGCGGGCCGCCGCCTCGTCGCCGCGGGCGGCGAGCGCGTCGCCGAGGCCGTGCCGGGCGCGGGCTTCCTCGTAGGGGTCGGGCCCGACGAGGGCGAGGTCCAGTGCCTCCCGGAAGCACCGCTCGCCGGCGAGGAGGTCGCCCGCGATCGTGAAGGCGGTGCCGACGTTGTTGAGCACCTGGAGCCGCAGTTCGACTCGCTGCACGCCGGTGAGGGCGTCGAGGCAGCGGTTCGCCTCCGCGACCGCCTCGGCGTGGTCGCCGCCGCGGGCGAGGGCCTCGGCGGCGTGGCTGTCGGTGACGAGCCCGCCGCGGGTGTCGCCGGCGCTGCGGAACGCCTCCCGGGCCCGGTCGAGGAAGCCGACGGCCGCGTCCGGGTCGCCGTCGAGGAGGGCGAGTTTCGCGAGGCCGATGAGGGCCGAGCCGAGGTCCTGGTTCCACCCGCGCTCGCCGAAGACGACGACCGACCGCTCGAACCGGGACCGGGCGCTCCCGTGGTCGCCGATGAGGAGGTCGAGCTGCGCGATCTCGTCGAGGGCCTTCGCCTCCCGCGCGGTGTCGCCGAGCTCCCGGAAGCCCTCGGCGGCCTCGGTGACGCACGCGCGGGCCTTGTCGAGCTGCCAGCGTTCGCGGTAGGACCAGTTGAGCCCGGCCCGGCTGAGGAGGGCGCCCATCCGGTCGCCGAGGTCGAGCGCGAGCTGGTGGGCCTCTTCGAGGCGCCGCTCGGCCTCGTCGTGGCGGTCGGTGGCGATGAAGGCGTTGCCGAGCTGGCGCAGGACCGCGACCAGGTGCTCCCGGTCGCCGAGGCGCTCGTCGGCGGCGAGTGCTATCTCGAGGTCGGCGGCCGCGTCGACGTGGAGGCCGCGGGCGAACCGGTAGCGGCCCAGGGCGGTCACGAGCCGCGAGGCGTGCCGGTCGAGGCCCGCGGCGTGGGCCTGGCGGACCATCTCGCTGAACGCGCCGTTGCGGGCGTCGAGCCACGCGAGGGCGTCCTCGGCGCCGGTGAACTCGGGGAGCGGGACGGCCGTCTCGGGGTCGGTCTCGGGCTCGAACTGGAAGACGAGCGTGATCGTCCTGGCGATCGCGGCCAGGTGCCAGTCGTACAGGCGCGCCAGGGCGTCGGCGCGGCCGTCGAGGCGGGCGGCCTGCTCGCGGGCGTAGGCGCGGACGAGGTCGTGGACGCTCCAGCGGCCCTCGGCGGCGGGGGCGGCGAGGTGGACGCCCGCGAGGCGGTGGAGCGCGGCCTCGGCGGCGGGCAGGCCGAGGCCGGAGAGGGCCGCGATACCGGCGGGCTCGAAGTCGGTGGCGGGGTGGAGGCCGACGGCGTCCAGGGCCCGGCGCGCGTCCGGGTCGAGCCGGTCCCGGGTGAGGTCGAGGCAGGCGCGGAGCCCGGCGGCCTCGTCGCCGGGGAGGTCGAGGTTCGCCAAGGGCGCCTCGGCGATCAGGTCGCGCAGTTCGCCGAGGGGCCGCTCGGGGTGGGCGAGGGTCTGGCACGCGGCCAGGCGCAGCGCGAGCGGGAGGTCGCCGCAGGCGGCGGCGAGGCCGCGGGCGGCCTCGGGGTCGGTGGCGACCCGGCCGCGGCCGATCATGGCGTCGAGGAGGTCCATGGACTCCTCGCGGGTGAGCGGCGACAGCCGCAGGTGCGGCACGCCGTGCGTGGCGGTGAGCCCGAACAGGTCGGCGCGGGCGGTGATGAGCGCGGTCGAGCCCCCGGTGCCGGGGAGGAGGTCGCGCAGCTGCTCGGGGCTGCGGGCGTTGTCGAGGACGACGAGGACGCGGCGGTGCCCCAGGAGCGAGCGGAACATCGCGGCCCGCTCGTCGCCGTCGGCCGGCACCTCGTCCGGGCCGGTGCCGAGCGCGGTCAGGAACCGGTGCAGGACCGGGCCGGGCGCGAGCGGGTCGGACCCGGAGAAGCCGCGCAGGTCCACGTACAGCTGCCCGTCGGGGAACGCGTCGAGCGCCCGGTGCGCCCAGTGCAGGGCCAGCGCGGTCTTGCCGATCCCGGCGGGCCCGGCGAGGACGACCGCGCGCGGCGACGCGGCCTGGAGGTGCTCGTCGATGAGGTGCAGTTCGCGTTCGCGGCCGGTGAAGGCGTGCGGCGCGGACGGGAGCTGGCGGGGGACCTCGCCGGTCCCGGCGGCGTCGGCGGCGCTGATGCGCGCGCACTGCGCCAGCCAGGTCTCGACGGCGGCCTCGTCGCCGCCGCAGGCGCGCACGAGCGCGGCCACGACCTCGGCGCGGGGGACGGCGTCGCGGTTGAGGACCGCGGCCAGGGTGCTGGTGGGGAGCCAGTCGCCGCGGTCGCGGGCGCGCCGGCTGACTTCGCGGATGCTCAGGCCGGATGCCGCGCGCAGCTCCCGCAGCAGGGCGACCAGCTGCGGCGCCGAGGCGGCGGACGCGGGGTCCAGGCCGTCGAGGGGGTGACGCACGCCCCCGATCCTACCGGCGTCCGGTATCGACGGACGTCCCTGTCCCGGACGGAACGGGACACCCGAGACCCTTGCGCCCCAACCTGCTCGGTGCTGAACTCGGGAGAACCCATCCGCTCTGCGACCAGGAGGCGGTCCACTGTGCCAGACGAACTCATCAGGACCACCGACTTCGGCGCCATGCTCGAAGCCGCGGTGGAGGACTTCAGGAAGGCGCTCCTCAAGCGGTGGCGCGAGCGCGCGGCCACGGCCATCGCCGACGGCACGTACGACTTCCCGGCGGGGTGGCGGCGCAACCGCGCGAGCCGGGGCGAGCCGATGTGGCCCTTCTGGGAGTCGCTGTACCGGCGGCACCTCCAGGCCCGGTGCCGGGTGATCCACTGGGCGGAGGGCGCCCAGCAGGGCGGGGTGCCGCAGTGCGAGGGCTCCATGGACCTCGGCCCGCCCTCGCTCGAGCGGCCGAGCTACGTCGACGGCAAGGGGCAGGTCCGGCCGATCCCCGAGAACATCCCGTGCGGGATGCCCCGGCTCATGGAGCAGATCGAGGGCTGGTCCCACGAGGAGGCGAACGCCGTGCGGACCGCGCTGCCGCAGTTCGACACCCACGACCTGGACGCGATCGAGGCGGCGCAGAAGGCGCTGCTCGAACTCGGCGGCCACCTCGGGCTCTCGGCCGGCGCCGGATCGGACCCCGACCTCCCCCTCAAGCCCACCAGCAACGCGGCGCTGAAGGAGGACCTGAACGCGCTCGTCGGCGCGAAGGGCGAGGACCCGGCCTGGTACGCGGCCTGGACCGGGGTGGCGGCCGAGGCGCTCAAGGACGGGTTCTTCGCGTCGGTCGCGCCGACGGTCAACAACCAGGCCGGGATCGCGGCCGGGCTCGCGAACCTGTACGCCTCCCGCGGGACCATCGTCCAGCAGGGGCGCTCGGGCGACCTCGCGATCCTGCGGAACGCGACGGCGGCGCTCGGCGCGACGCAGCAGCGCTCGACGGACCTCGACGTGGTCTGGAAGGTGTTCGGCGCCGTCGGCACGACCGTGTCCGCCTTCCCTCCGGCCACCCCGATCGGCACGGCCATCAGCCTCGCGGGCATCGCGGGGGAGATCTTCCTGCCGAAGGTCGAGACGGTCTCGTACGCGAACACGGTCGACAAGGTCATGACCTCGCTGTGGGACTACGTGGACAAGCACCAGGCCGGGATCGAGGACGTCGAGGCCGACTACGCCGCGGGCGCCGCGCGGCTGCGCGACCTCGTCTACGGCATCCACAGCTTCAACCTGGAGATGTACGACCTCACCCAGAACGACGCGAAGGGCAAGGGCGCCGGGAAGGGCTACCAGGCGGACGTCGACGAGATCCTGGAGGTCGCCGACACGTGCTTCGAGGCCGCCCGGGTGTACGAGGAGGTCCTGCTCCCGCTCCTGAACGGCCTCGGCGCGGCCGACGGCTCGCTCAAGGACCAGGCCGGCGCCGAGGCCGCGGGCGACGCGCGGCTCAAGGGGCTGCTGGAGGAGTTCCGCGGGTTCGTCTCGACCGCCTGCGGGCGGCTGTACGAGGCCGGGACGCAGATCAAGGCGGCCGCGGAGCGGTACAAGGAGACCGACGAGAGCCAGCGCGCGGCCTTCGACAGCGTCACCTGGGACGAGGCCCCCGCCCCCGCCCAGGCCCGCGAGTGGGCCGAGGCGACCGACCGCAGCGGATGGGACCCGTACCGGGGCAGCAACGTGAAGGAGGGGCAGACGCGGCCGGGGCACAACGACCCCGGTGCGCAGGACTACGCCGACGCCCTCGGCGGCTGAGCCGGACCGCGCCGCCGCCGCGAAGCCGGCCGCCTGACGGGCGGCTCAAGGCGTCCCGCGGCTCCACCGCGGCTCCACTGCGGCTCCACCGCGCCTCCACCGCGGCCGCTCCGCCGAATCCGCCGCGGGCGGCGCCCTACCGATGAGAATCGGCGCGCCGACTCGTCTGAACTGGTGCAATCGGGTTGACCGAACCGTTCGGAAGGACGCGACCATGCAGAAGATCGTCACCAACATCTGGTACACCGACGGCGCCGCGCAGGAGGCCGCCGAGTTCTACACCTCCCTGTTCGACGACGCGAGGATCACCGGGAGCATCCCCTACGTCGAGGACGCGCACGGCGAGCCCGGGACGGCCATGGTCGTCAACTTCGAGCTCGCCGGGCAGCAGTTCACCGGGATCAACGGCGACGCCTCCGCCAAGCACGACCACGCCATGTCCCTGCTCGTCAACTGCGAGGACCAGGCCGAGATCGACCGCCTCTGGGAGGCGTTCCTCGCGAACGGCGGCAAGGAGATCGAGTGCGGCTGGATCGCCGACCGGTGGGGCGTGAACTGGCAGGTCTGGTCGACCGAGGCCGAAAAGTACGTCGGCGGGCCCGACAAGGCCGCCGCCGAGCGCGCCGTCAAGGCCATGTACGGCATGAAGAAGATCGACCTCCAGGGCCTCAAGGACGCCTACGAGGGCAGGTAGGGCGCCGAACCGGTCCCCCGCGCGGGGGACCGGGCCCGCGCCCGCGGGGGAGGCGCGGCCCGCCCGCGCCCGGCACGCTGGGACCGTGAACGTCCGCTGGCACAATGGCCCCATGCGCCTCCTCGCCCCGCTCCGGTCCGGGGCCACCTACCGCGGCTGGGTCTGGCTCATCCTCGGCGGCGCCCTGATGATGCCGTTCATGCTGGTCGGCGCGATCGGCTACAACTGGTTCCATCCGGAGTCGGGGTTCGGGGGCGCGCTCCACCCGGCGGTGTTCGTCTCGGTGATCCCGCTGGTGGCGGCCGTCTCGCTGCTGCTGCCCGACCGCGAGATCGAGCGCACGGCCGCCAGGCGGCTCCTCGGCGCCGAGTTCACCTCGCCCGCCGACGACGACTCCTGGAACGCGCGCTGGCGCACCGGCTCCTGGTTCACCCTGCACGCGGTCGTCGGCGGCGCCCTCAGCGGCATCACGCTCGCGCTCGTGCCGTTCACCGTCTACCTGGTCCTCAACGGCGTGCTCGTGGCCCTCGGCCGCGGGGCGACGGGGATCTACACCGGTCCGATCGCCGACTGGGGCCTGCTCACCGGCCCGCTCATCCTCGCGGCCCTGGTCTACCTCGTCGCCGCCGCCGGCGCCGGCATGAAGGCCCTCGCGCCGCACCTGCTCGGGCAGGGCGCGGCCGACCGGCTCGCCGCCTCCCGCGCCGAGACCGCCCGCCTGGCCGCGCGCAACCGCATCGCGCGCGAACTGCACGACTCGGTCGGGCACGCCCTCTCGGTGGTCGTGGTCCAGTCCGACGCCGCCTCCCGGCTCATCGCCGCCGATCCCGAGTTCGCCTCGCGCGCCATGGCCGCCGTCGCGGAGACCGCCCGCGGGGCCCTCGCCGAGCTCGACGCCGTCATCGGCGCGCTCCGCGAGGACCGCGACGGCGCCCGCGGCCCCCAGAAGGACCTCGCCGACCTCGAAGCGCTCGCCGCCGAGTGCGGCGTCGCGGTCGAGCTGCGCGTCACCGGCGACCGGGACGCCGTGGGCCGCCTGACCTCCCGCGAGACCTACCGGATCGTCCAGGAGGCGCTCACGAACGTCCTGCGCCACGCCGACGAGCCGCGCGCGGTCGTCGAACTCGACATCGGCGACGAGGTCGCCGTCGCGGTCGCGAGCCCCGCCGCGCGCCGGCCCCGGCCCCGCCCGGGCGGGCGCGGCCTCATCGGCATCGCCGAGCGCGCCGCCGTCCTCGGCGGCACCGCCGCGGCCGACTGGACCGCGCCGGCGGACGGGGCCGCCGGCACCTGGACCGTCCGCGCCGCACTGCCGAAAGGGACCGCATGACCGCGCCGCTGCGCATCGCGCTCGTCGACGACGAGGACCTCATCCGCTCCGGGTTCGCCGCCGTCATCGGCGCCGAGCCCGACCTCGAAGTCGTGGCCGAGGGCGCCGACGGGATCGACGCGCTCGCCATCGCCCGCTCCGGCAGGGCCGACGTGATGCTCATGGACGTGCGGATGCCGAAGGTCGACGGCATCGAGGCCACCGCCCGCATCACCGCCGAACTCGACGCCCCGCCGAAGATCCTCGTCGTCACCACCTTCGACAACGACGACTACGTGTGGCAGGCCCTGCGGGCCGGCGCGGACGGGTTCCTCCTCAAGCGCACCCGCCTCGAAGACCTCCTCGCGGCCGTCCGCCTCGTCGCCCGCACCGACGCGCTGCTGTTCCCCGAGGCCGTGCGCCGCCTCGCCGCCGCGCTCCCGAAGCGGAACGCGCCCAAGGGCATCGCGGACCTCTCCGACCGCGAGCGGGAGGTGCTCACCCTCGCCGCCCGCGGCCTGTCGAACGCCGAGATCGCCGCCGAGCTGTTCCTCGGCCGCGAGACCGTCAAGACCCACCTGAGCAGCGTCTACACCAAGCTCGGGGTGCGCGACCGCACCCAGGCCGTCATCGCCGCCTACGAAGGCGGCCTCGTCTAGCGAACCCACTCGACCCGGGGCCTCCCGCCCCGGGTTCATTCGTGCTATGGTTCATTAGTCAAGTAATGAACCTCTGAACCGACGAACCCGTACCCACACACGTAAGGAGGCGAGATGTTCGATGACGGCACGCCGATCTATCGGCAGATCGCCGACCAGATCAAGGCCGAGATCATGAACGGATCGCTCGAACCTGGAGGCAAGGTCATGTCGACCAACCAGTACGCCGCGTTCTACCAGATCAACCCGGCCACCGCCCAGAAGGCGTTCCGGGAGCTGGTCGACGAGGGCATCCTCTACAAGCAGCGGGGCGTCGGCATGTACGTCGCCGACGACGCCCGCGACCGCCTCGCGGCCGACTTCCGCGAGCGCTTCTTCGAACGCGTCCTCGCCCCCCTCGTCCGCGAGGCCCGCCAGGCCGGCATCCCCCTGACCGACATCATCGACTACCTCCGAGCCCAGGAAGGCGCCCTGCAATGAGCTTCACCGTCAACCTCCGCGGCGTGTCCCTGCGATACGGCAGCGAGGACGCCCTCGCCGACATCGACCTCGACCTCGAGGCCGGCAAGATCTACGGCCTGCTCGGCCGCAACGGCGCCGGCAAGACCAGCCTCCTCAGCCTGCTGGCCGCCTTCCGCAAGCCCACCGCCGGCGACGTCCTCGTCGGCGGCGAGCCGGTGTGGGAGAACGCCCCGATCGTCTCGCGCGTCGCCCTCATCCGCGAAGGCGGCGACTTCGACGACTCCGACTCGGTCAAGGCCGTCATCGAGGCCGGCCAGATCCGGCCCTCCTTCGACACCGAGTACGCCCTCAAGCTCGCCGAGCGCTTCGACCTGCCGCTCAAGAAGAAGGTCCGCGACCTCTCCCGCGGCAAGCGGTCGGTCCTCGCCGCCGTCACCGGCCTCGCCGCCCGCGCCGAGCTCACCATGTTCGACGAGGTCCACCTCGGCATGGACGCCCCCACCCGGGACGCGTTCTACAAGGAGCTCCTCGCCGAGTACATGGACCGCCCGCACACCGTGATCCTCTCCACCCACCTCATCGACGAGGTCGCCAACTACCTCGAAGAGGTCGTCATCGTCGACCGGGGACGCCTCCTGCGCCACGCCGACATCGAGGCGTTCCAGGGCATGGGCGCCACCCTCACCGGCCCCGCCGACGCCGTCGACGCCCTCGGCCTCGCGGCCCTCGCCGAGCAGCGCCTCGGCGGCACCAAGAGCATCACCGTCGCCGACGCCCTCGACGCGCCGACCCGCGAGCGCGCGGCCGCCGCCGGGATCGAGATCGGCCCCGTCGGCCTCCAGGACCTCTTCATCCACCTCACCGACCCGGAACGAAAGGCCGCGTGACATGACCGCCCTCGCCAACCTGCGCCTGCCCACCCGCCGGTACGCCCTCGGCGCCGGCTTCACCACCGAGGCCCTGAAGTTCTTCAAGTACTGGATCGCCGCCGCGCTCGTCCTGGCCTTCGCGCTCCCGTTCGCGGTCGCACAGTGGAACGACATCACGATCTCGGCCTGGTACTACGCCGCCAACGCCGGCAAGTGGTTCACCGCGTTCGTCAGCGGCGGCTTCCTGTTCGTCCTGGTGCCCAACATGATCGCCACCGGCCTGACCCGCCGCGAACTCGCCGTCTCCATGGGCCTCTTCGGCGTCCTGTGGTCGCTCGCCCTCGGCGCGATCGCCTGCGCCGGGCTCCTGGCCGAACGCGCCTCCTACGCCGCCATGGGCTGGTCCCACGGCATCGACGCGAACGACGCCATCGCCCCGATCGGCTCGGCCGCCGAGACCGCCGCCTTCGGCGCCCACTACCCGCTGCTGTACCTCGTGTACTTCGCCGCCGGCGCCCTCGTCGGCGCCGCCTCCTACCGCTGGGAGAGCGCCGGCTGGCTCCTCCTCGTCCCGGTCCTCCCGGTCGTCTTCAGCCTCGACAACGCCCTCTACGACACCAAGCCGGTCGGGCCCGGCTGGGCCGGGTTCCTCGGCGGCCTCATCGGCGACTGGGGCCGCGGCCTCATCATCGCCCTGCTGCTCGCCACCGCCGCCGCCCTCGCGGCCGCCGCCTACCGCATCCTCATCGACATCCCCCTGCGCGCAAAGAAGGCCTGACCATGTCCACCGCACTCGCCAAGCGCCGCTACCGCTTCGGCGCCGGACTCTTCCTCGGCTCCGTCCGCTGGCTCCGCTGGGTCCTCCTCGCCTGGATCGTCCTCACCCCGGCCCTCTCCGTCGTCCTCGCCGACGTCATCGAGACCGGCCTGTGGCCGATCACCGCCACCGTCTTCCAGTGGTTCGTCGCCTGCACCGCCGGCATCATGCTCTACCAGGGCCTGCCCGGCACGCTCGCCAACGGCGTCACCCGCCGCGAGATCACCACCGCCTACCTCGTCTTCGGCGCCCTCGCCACCGCCGGCACCGCCGCCGCCGTCACCACCGGGTTCGCCGCCGAGCACGCCCTCCTCGCCGCGTTCGGCGAACCCGCCGGCTCCTGGACCGCCGACCTCGCCGCCGGCGCCCGCTACCTGCTCATCACGCCGATCTACTTCTTCACCGGCGCCCTCATCGGCGCCGCGGCCCTCCGCTTCGGCGGCAGCCACTGGTTCAGCGCGATCGTCCTCGTCGCCGCCGCCGGCCACTACGCCGGCGTCCTCGCCCTCGAGTTCGGCTTCTCCGGCGGCGCCGGCATGGTCGCCGCCTGGGCCGCCATCGGCCTCGCCGTCATCGCGATCCTGATCGCCGCCACCGTCGCCGCCCTCCGCGACATCCCCGTCCGGGCCGGCCGGGCCTGAGCCGTGGGACTCCTCCACGCCGAGGTCCCCCTCCCGGCGGCCGTGCTCGCCGTGTGCATCGCCGCCGGCCTCGTCGCGGGCCTCCTGCTCACCACCGGGCCCGCACCGGGGCCGCCCCGGCCGAGACGCGCCACACGGCCCGCCGACCCCGCACAGCGCACGCCGGGAGAATGGGACACTGGATCACGGCCAGTACACGCTCCGGAAGGTCAGCACATTGTCGATCCAGCCCATCCGCATCTTCGGCGACCCGGTCCTGCGCACCGCCGCCGAGGAAGTCGACACCTTTGACAAGGAACTGCGGAACCTCGTGAAGGACCTGCTCGACACCATGCGCGACGAGGGCGGCGCCGGCCTCGCCGCCCCCCAGCTGGGCGTCAGCAAGCGCGTCTTCTCCTTCGACGTCGACGACGTCATCGGGCACATCGTCAACCCCGTCCTCGAGTTCCCCGACGAGGAGGAGCAGGACGGCCCCGAAGGCTGCCTCTCCCTGCCCGGCCTGTACTTCGACACCGTCCGCCGCCAGAACGTCGTCGCCAAGGGCTTCAACGAGTACGGCGACCCCCTCCAGATCGTCGGCACCGGCCTCATGGCCCGCTGCCTCCAGCACGAGACCGACCACCTCGACGGCATCATCTTCATCGACCGCCTCGACTCGGAGCGCCGCAAGGCCGCGCTGGCCGAGATCCAGTCCCAGGACTGGTACAACGAAGACGTCAAAGTCAAAGTCACCCCCCACGACTCCAAGGGTGTGTTCTTCAAGCGATGAGGATCGTCTTCGCCGGGACCCCGGAGGTCGCACTGCCGACCCTCGCGGCCCTCCACGGCTCCCGCCACGAGGTCGTCGCCGTCCTCACCAGGCCCGACGCCCGCACCGGCCGCGGCCGCAAGGTCTCCCGCTCGCCCGTCGCCGCCTGGGCCGACGAGCACGGCGTCGAGGTCCTCACCCCCGCCAAGCCCCGCGAGCCCGCATTCCTCGACCGCCTCCGCGACCTCGACGTCGACCTCGTCCCCGTCGTCGCCTACGGCGCGCTCGTCCCGCCCGCCGCGCTCGCCGTCCCCCGCCTGGGCTGGATCAACCTCCACTTCTCCCTCCTGCCCGCCTGGCGCGGCGCCGCCCCCGTCCAGCACGCCGTCCTCAACGGCGACGAGCTCACCGGCGCCTGCGTCTTCCAGCTCGAAGAGGGCCTCGACACCGGCCCCGTCTACGGCCGCCTCACCGAGCCCGTCGCCCCCACCGACACCGCGGGCGACCTCCTCGACCGCCTCGCCACCGCCGGCGCCCGCCTCACCCTCGACGTCGTCGACGGCCTCGAAGCCGGCGCCCTCACCGGGCAGCCCCAGCCCGAGGACGGCGTCTCCTACGCCCCCAAGATCACCGTCGACGACGCCCGCGTCCGCTGGAGCGACCCCGCCTTCGCCGTCGACCGCCGCATCCGCGCCGTCACCCCCGCCCCCGGCGCCTGGACCGACCACGACGGGCAGCGCCTGCGCCTCGGCCCCGTCACCCCCGACCCCGACGGCCCCGACCTCGCCCCCGGCGAGGTCGCCCTCGCCAAGCACCAGGTGCACGTCGGCACCGCCACCGACCCCGTCCTCCTCGGACAGGTCCAGCCCGCCGGCAAGAAGCCCATGGACGCCGCCGCCTGGGGCCGCGGCCTCCAGACCGCCCCGAGGTTCGCATGAGCGACAAGCGCACCCGCCGCCGCGACGACGAGGCCCCGCGCCCCACCGTCAACCCGCGCCGCATCGCCTTCGACGCGATCCGCGCCGTCACCGCCGACAACGCCTACGCCAACATCGTGCTGCCCCGCATGATCAACGAGACCGGCCACACCGGCCGCGACGCCGGGCTCATCACCGAGCTCACCTACGGCACCCTGCGCAGCCTCGGCACCCTCGAAGCGATCCTCGCCGCCGCCTCCGGCCGCGACGTGCGCGAACTCCAGCAGGACCTCCTCGACGCCCTCTGCCTCGGCGCCTACCAGCTGCTGTACATGCGCATCCCGCCGCACGCCGCCGTCGCCACCACCGTCAGCCTCGTCAAGGCCGCCGTCAGCCCCCGCGTCTCCGGCCTCACCAACGCCGTCCTCCGCAAGGTCGCCGCCAAGGACCTCGACCAGTGGTGCGCCGACCTCGCCACCGGCGACCGCCTCCACGACCTGTCCCTGCGCCACGCCCACCCCGAGTGGATCGCCCGCGAGTTCGAGGCCGTCCTCGGCGGCACCGAGCACGGCGCCGACGAGCTCGCGCCCGCGCTCGCGGCCGACAACGTCGCGCCCCCGGTCCACCTGTGCGCCAAGCCCGGCCGCATCACCAAGGGCGACCTCTCCCGCGAGACCCGCGGCGGCCTCCACGGGCGGTTCTCGCCGTACGCGGTCTACCTGCCCGGCGGCGACCCCGGCCGCATCAAGTCCGTCGCCACCGGCCTCGCCCACGTCCAGGACGAGGGCAGCCAGCTCGTCGCCGTCGCCCTCGCCGAAGCGCCCCTCGACGGGCGCGACGAGTCCTGGATCGACCTGTGCGCCGGACCCGGCGGCAAGACCGGCCTCCTCGGCGCCCTCGCCGCCCAGCGCGGCGCCCGCCTCGACGCCGTCGAGGTCCAGCCCCACCGCGCCGAACTCGTCGCCAAGGCCGCCAGGGGACTGCCCGTCACCGTCCACACCGGCGACGGGCGCCTGTTCGGCGAGCCGGACACCGCCGACCGCGTCCTCGTGGACGCCCCGTGCTCGGGCCTCGGCGCGCTGCGCCGCCGCCCGGAGGCGCGCTGGCGCAAGCAGCGGTCCGACCTCGACGCGCTCGTGCCGCTCCAGCGCGAGCTCCTGGCGTCCGGACTCCGGTTGGCGCGCAAGGGCGGGCTCGTCGCGTACGTGACGTGCTCGCCGGTGCTCGACGAGACCTCGGAGGCCGTGGAGTCGGTGCTCAAGGCCGGGGGAGCGGAGCTCGTGCGGCCCGAGTGGCTGCTCGGCCGGGTCCCCGACGCGGCGCGCGGCGACTTCGTGCAGCTGTGGCCGCACCGGCACGGCACCGACGCGATGTTCATGGCGCTGCTGCGCAAGACCGGCAACCGGTAACCGCCCAGTTCGACCGCGGTCGCGGGTTCGTGCTGCCCTTTCGACGGGTGGGGTGCGAGAAGTCCGATGTTTGGGACCGCTACCATACATTGACATAAGTGAATGTTCTCCGGGCTACCGGCACCTAGACCCCAAGGAGCACCAGATGAAACGACGAACTCGCCTCGCGGCGATCGTCGCGGGAGCGGCCACCGCAGCGGTCGCCGCGCTCAGCGCGGGCTTCCTCCTCAGTCCCAACGCGGGCGCGCAGGACGTCTCCGCGCAGGCGCAGGCACTGTGGACGAACCCGAACACGGCGGCGGCCCGGTGGGTCGCCCAGAACCCGAACGACTCGCGCGCCAACATGATCCGCGACCGGATCGCCGAGACCCCGGCGGGCACCTGGTTCACCCAGACCAACCCGACCGGCGGCATCTCGTCCCAGGTCTCGGCCGTGGTCGACGGCGCGGCGGCCGCGGGCGCGGCCCCGATCATGGTCGTCTACAACATCCCCAACCGCGACTGCGGCGGCGCCTCCGGCGGCGGCGCGTCCAGCCACGAGGTCTACCGCGGCTGGATCGACCAGATCGCCGCCCAGATCGACGGCCCCGCGTACATCGTCCTCGAACCCGACGTGATCGCGCACGACTGCTACGGCTCGACCGAGCGGGCCCAGATCAACGCCTCGCTCTCCTACGCGGCCCAGAAGCTCAACGCCGCCGACCCCGCCGTCAAGGTCTACATCGACGCCGGGAACTCGGCCTGGCTCACCCCCAGCGTCGCCGCCTCGCGACTCCAGGCCGCGGGCCTCCAGCATGCGGACGGCTTCTCGCTCAACGTCTCCAACTACCGCACCACCGAGGAGTCCACCTCCTGGGCCAACCAGGTGCGCGGCATCGTCGGCTCCGGCAAGACCGCCGTGATCGACACCAGCCGCAACGGCAACGGCCCGCTGACCCCGCCGAACCCGAACGACTGGTGCGACCCGCCCGGACGCGCCATCGGCAAGTTCCCGACCACGTCCACCGGCGTCGCGGGCATCGACGCCTACCTGTGGGTCAAGCTCCCCGGCGAGGCCGACGGCTGCGCCGGCGCGGCCGGCCAGTTCATCCCCGACCTGGCCTACCAGCTCGCCAACAACGCCGGCTCCGGCTGGCCCGGCCAGGTCGAGCCGACCGACCCGGTGACCTCCGACGCGCCCACCTCGGACGACCCGACCACCGGCGGCCCCGGCGGCGACTGCACCATCCACATCGACCCCGTCTCGACGTGGAACAACGGCTGGCAGGGCAAGGTCTCGATCACCACCGACGAAGCGATCAACGGCTGGACCCTCTCGTGGACCTGGCCCGGCTCCCAGTCGATCCAGTCGAGCTGGAACACGCAGCTCACGACCTCGGGCAACACGGTCACCGCCAGGGACGTCGGCTGGAACGCCAACGTCGCGGCGGGCCAGACGAAGGAGCTGTTCGGGTTCGTCGCCTCCGGCCCCGCGGCCGACTTCGACGCGCCCTGCTAGGGCCCCTTCGCGGTGGCGGGGTCGCCGAAAGCTGACCTGAGCCACAGAAGGCACCCGGTGTCCGGCCTGCGTCGCGGTTTCGCGACCTACACTGTCCGTGTGGCACAGTTCCAAGCGGCGCAGGCCGACACCGTCATCGCACCGAGCCTCCTGGCGGCCGACTTCGCCCGCCTCGCCGAGGCGGCCGACGCGGTCGAGGGCGCGGTGGACTGGCTCCACGTGGACGTGATGGACAACCACTTCGTCCCCAACCTCACGCTCGGCCCGCCGATCGTCAAGTCCCTCAAGGCCGCCACCGGCATCCCGCTCGACTGCCACCTCATGATCGAGGACCCGGCCCGCTGGGCCGTCGGCTACGCCGAACTGGGCGCCTACAACGTCACCTTCCACGCCGAGGCCAGCGACGACCCCGTCGCCCTCGCCAAGGACTTGCGCGCGGCAGGGTCCAAGGCCGGCCTCGCCATCGACCGCGACACCCCGGTCGAGGACTACCTGGACCTCCTCCCCGCCTTCGACACGCTCCTGATCATGACGATCAAGGCCGGGTTCGGCGGCCAGCAGTTCCTCCCCGCCATGCTCGACAAGGTCCGCACCGCCCGCGCCCACGCGGACGCCGGCCACCTGGAGCTGCGCATCGAAGTCGACGGCGGCATCGCCGACGACACCGTCGCGGCCGCCGCCGAGGCCGGAGCCGACGCGTTCGTCGCCGGCACCGCGGTCTACGGCGCGGACGACCCCGCCGAGGCGGCCCGGCGCCTGCGCGCCCGCGCCGACGCGGCGCGCTCACCCCATTGAGCCGCGCATGGCCCCCACCACCCCTGACCTGGTCCTCATCGCCGACGCCGACGCCGAGATCGCGGAGTTCCTCGCCGCTCGGCTGCGAGCCGACGGCTTCGACACCGCGCTCGCCCGCGACGGCTACCAAGCCCTCGCCGGCATCGCCCTGCGCCGCCCCGGCATCGTCCTGCTGGAAGCCGACCTGCCGTTCATCGACGGCCTCGCCCTCACCAGGCAGCTGCGCGCCGACCCGGCCACCGCGAGCCTGCCGATCATCCTGCTCGGCGCCCAGCCCTCCTCGGCGGACAAGATCGCGGGGCTCAAGGCCGGAGCCGACGACTACATCGCCAAGCCCTTCGACCCCGCCGAGGTCTCGGCCCGCATCGACTCCGCGATCCGCCGCCACCGCGAGGTCCGCGAGTCCTCCCCGCTCACCGGCATGCCCGGCAACGACCGCATCCTCCGCGAGCTCCAGTCCTGGATCAAGCGCGGCGACCCGTTCGCCTTGTGCTACATCGACATCGACCAGTTCAAGGCGGTCAACGACGTGTACGGCTTCGTGCGCGGCGACGAGTTCATCCGGGCCCTCGCCGAGTGCGTGTACGCCGCGGCCGGCGACGCCGGCGCCGCCCCGGTCTTCCTCGGGCACGTCGGCGGCGACGACTTCACCATCCTGTGCGTCCCCGAGCACGCCGAGGCCGTCACCGGCTTCCTCAACGACCACTTCGCGCGCCGCGTCCGCCAGCTGTGCGACCCCGAGGACGCCGAGCGCGGCTACATCGAGCACGCCGACCGCACCTCGCGGCGCATGACCCGCTCGCGCCTGCCCACGCTCTCGATCGGCGTCGCCCTCTCCACCCAGCGCCGCTTCAGCGACGCCTACGAGGCCGTCGCCGAGGCCACCGCCCTCAAGAGCGTCGCCAAGTCCCACTCGGGGAACTACGTCGCCTACCCCGAGGGCCGCGCGCCCGGCCGGACCGGACGCCGGCCCGTGTTCTGGACGAACGAGCACTGACGGGCCGACCCGTCAGTAGGGTGCGTCACAGTCGGGACCGCGTCGGAATAAGCCCGTGGCACAATTCCTTGTAGCAAACGCGCGTCAGCGGGGTCGGTGAAATTCCGAGCCGGCGGTGAGCGGCCCCAGGGCCGCGAGTCCGCGACCCGTCCGCAACCAGCGGACGGTTGACCTGGTGAGAATCCAGGACCGACGGTCAAAGTCCGGATGGGAGCAGACGCAACGCGGGAGTCCGTCAGTGGACCCTGCGAGCTGTTCTCCTGTCCCCGCCTGCGTGCCGTACACATAGTCGCAGCAGGTAGGGGGTCCCACCCGTGTTCACCGGAATCGTCGAAGAGCTCGGCGAAGTCGTCAAGGCCAGTGAAGCGTTCCTGGCCGTGCGCGGCCCGCTCGTCACCTCGGACGCCGGACTCGGCGACTCGATCAGCGTCAACGGCGTCTGCCTCACGGTCGTGCAGGTCGACGGCGACGTCTTCACCGCCGACGTCATGGCCGAGACCTACCGCCGCACCGCCATCGGCGACCTCCGCGAGGGCGACCGGGTCAACCTCGAGCGCGCCGCCACCCTCACCACCCGCCTCG
The DNA here is from genome assembly GCF_003933745.1 of Glycomyces terrestris. Lineage (GTDB taxonomy): Bacteria > Actinomycetota > Actinomycetes > Mycobacteriales > Micromonosporaceae > Glycomyces > Glycomyces terrestris. Next base: position 944,029 of record NZ_RSEB01000002.1, read on the forward strand.
GCGGGCACCTCGTGCAGGGCCACGTCGACGGCGTCGCCCACGTCGTCGCCCGCACCCCCGCCGCCGAATGGGAGGAGGTCACCTTCCGCCTCCCGCCCGGCCTCGCGAGGTACGTGGTCGAGAAGGGCTCCATCACCGTGGACGGCACTTCCCTGACCGTGGCGGCCATCGACGGCGACGAGTTCACCGTCGGCCTCATCCCCACCACCCTGGAAGCGACCACGTTGGGCCGCAAGCAGGTCGGCGACCCGGTCCACATCGAGACCGACGTCGTCGCCAAGCACGTCGAGAAACTGCTGCAGAGCACCGGGAGCACGCTGTGAACGAGATCCACCTGGACTCCATCGAAGACGCCGTCGCCGCGATGGCGGCGGGCCGCCCCGTGATCGTCGCCGACGACACCGACCGCGAGAACGAGGGCGACATCGTCTTCGCCGCGGAGGACGCCACGACCGAGCTCCTGGCCTTCACCGTGCGCTACACCGGCGGCTACATCTGCGTCGCCATGCCCTCCGACACCGCCGACCGGCTCGACCTGCCGCCCGCGCACCACACCAACCAGGACTACAAGGGCACCGCGTTCGCGGTCTCGGTCGACGCCCGCAAGGGCGTCACCACCGGCATCTCGGCCGCCGACCGCGCCCAGACCATCCGCGTCCTCGGCGACCCCGCGACCCTGGCGACCGACCTGAACCGGCCCGGCCACGTGGTCCCGCTGCGCGCCAAGGACGGCGGCGTGCTCGTGCGCCGCGGCCACACCGAGGCCGCCGTCGACCTCGCCCGCCTCGCGGGCAAGCAGCCGGTCGCCGCGATCTCCGAGATGGTCAACGACGACGGCTCGATGATGCGCCTGCCCGAGCTGCGCGCCTTCGCCGACCGGCACGACCTCGTCCTCATCACCGTCAACGACCTCGTGGAGTGGCGCCAGCGCAACGAGGTGCACGTCAAGCGCCTCGCCGAGGCCCGCCTCCCGCTCGAGGCGGGGGAGTTCACCGCCGTCGGCTACCGCGCCGTCTTCGACGGGAACGAGCACGTCGCGCTCGTCAAGGGCGACATCGGCGACGGCGAGGACGTCCTCGTCCGCGTCCACTCCGAGTGCCTCACCGGCGACGCCTTCGGCTCGCTGCGCTGCGACTGCGGTCCGCAGCTCCAGGCCGCGCTGCGCGCGGTCGAGGCCGAGGGCCGCGGCGTCGTCCTCTACATGCGGGGCCACGAGGGCCGCGGCATCGGCCTGGTGCACAAGCTCCAGGCGTACCAGCTCCAGGACCAGGGCCGCGACACCGTGGACGCGAACCTCGAGCTGGGCCTGCCCGCCGACGCCCGCGACTGGGGCATCGGCGCGCAGATCCTGGACGACCTCGGCGTCAAGTCGATGCGGCTGCTGACCAACAACCCGGACAAGCGCGCCGGGATCGAGGGGCACGGCCTCACGGTCGTCGAGCGCGTGGCGCTGCCGACCTACGCGACGCCCGACAACATCGCCTACCTGACCACCAAGCGCGACCGCATGGGGCACCTCCTCGCGGACCTGCCCCGGCTCGCGCCCGCAATGGAAGCCGCATAGCCATGGCCGGACACGGAGCACCCGAAGTCAAGGTCCCCGACGCCACCGGGCTCACGCTCGGGATCGTCGCCACGGACTGGAACGCCGCCGTCGTGGGGCAGCTGCTCAAGCGCGCCCTCGACGCCGCCGCGGACGCGAAGGCCGCGGAGGTGAAGGTCCTGCACGTCGCGGGGGCCGTCGAGCTCCCGATCGCCGCGCAGGCGCTCGCCCGCCGGTACGACGCCGTGGTCGCCCTCGGCACCGTCATCCGCGGCGGCACCGCCCACTTCGACTACGTCTGCAAGTCGGTCACCGAGGGCCTGACCCGGGTGGCGCTCGACGAGTCGACCCCGGTCGCCCACGGCGTCCTCACGGTCGACAACCAGGAGCAGGCCGTGGCCCGCGCCGGCTTCGCCGACTCCACTGAGGACAAGGGCTACGAGGCGGTCGTGGCCGCCCTCGGCGCGGCCCTGGCGATCCGCTCGCTCGACTGAACCAAGACGCACGACGGCCGCGCCCCCGTGCGGGCGCGGCCGTCGTGCGTCTTACGAGTAGTGCTGGAACTCGGGCCACAGCTCCGACCACGGCCGGTCCGGGCCGCGGCAGACGCCGATGGTCGCGCCCTGCTCCTCGTTGTCGACCCCGACGTGGTTGTCCAGCTCGCCGACTGCGGTGCACTCCTCGAAGAAGCCGGCGACGCGCTCCAGCGGGAGCCCGACGGTGATCACGGTCGTGGCCGTCTCCGGCGGCGGGCCGTACGCGTGGAGCTCGTTGTGGCCGCTGTAGACCGGACCGCTCTGGGTTGCGTACCTGTCGAGGGCGCCGGCCTCGCCGTAGTTGGCGGTGATGGTGACCGTGTGCGCCGCCTCCTCGGGCGGCAGCGACGCGAAGACGGCCTCCACTTGGCGGGCGTAGGACTGCCAGCCGATCTGGTCGGGCACCGTGCTGTTCATGGCCGGGACGGGCGTGTCGCCGATGGCCGCGACGGGGATGAGCGGGAGCGCCACCACCGCCGAGGCGGCGGTGTTGAGCGCGACCGCGCCCACGAGCAGGCCGCGCCGCGCGCTGCCGCGCGCCCACGCGGCGGCCGGGACGCACCCGATCGCGTAGAACGCGACGACCAGGCCCATCGTGTAGTAGAACTGGCCGCCGGTCGCCAGGACGACCGCCAGCAGCACCGGGTAGGCGACCGCGAGGGCCCGCACCGGCCGCCATTCGGGCCGGCGGACGAGGCCCCAGATCCCGGCGAACCACACCGGCACCAGGAACACGCCCAGGAGCAGGAACTGGAACGGCAGCAGCAGGATCCGGTTCTCCTCGCCGTCGGTCTCGCGGATCGCCGTGGCCATCTCCAGCTGCGGCCAGCCGTGCGTCGCCTGGTAGACCAGGTTCGGCGAGCCGATCACGAGCGCGAGCGCGGCGCCGGCCCACAGCCACTTCGACGCCAGGGCCTGGCGCGGGCCCGCGGCGAGGAGCGCGGCCCCGAGGCCGAGGAACAGCAGCACGACCAGGTGCTTGTTGTACAGGCCGACGCCCGCCACCGCGCCGACCGCGAGCCACCAGCGCGGGTCGCGCATGAGGGCCCGGATCGCGAAGAGCAGCACCGCGGTCCATACCACGAGGTCCACAGTGGCGGTGGCGAGGGTGTGGCCGAACGCGAGCGCGACCCCGGCGAAGGCGAGCCCCCAGACGCAGAGCGCCTGCGCGGCCTTGCCGCCGCCGAGTTCGCGGGTGATGAGGGCGGCGAGCCAGAGCACGCCGACCAGGCACAGGATCGAGGGGAACCGGAACGCCCACAGGGTGTTGCCGAAGGCCGCGATCGAGAGGTGCCCGAGCAGCGGGGTGAGCGGGCCCTGGTCGACGTAGCCCCAGGCGGGTTCGAGCATGAGGAAGTACAGCTCGTCGCGGTGGTAGTCGTACCGGGCGTTGGTGAGGGCGAGGACGGCGGCGAGCGCGAGGCTCGCCAGCGTCGGATGCAGGCGGTGGAGCGGGCGCATGCGGCGGCCTTTCGAGCGGGGAGGGGGCCCGGACCGAGCGTACCGGAGCCGCGCCGCCCCTGCGGCAGGCGAACGGCGCGACGCGCCGGGACGGCCCGACATGCGAGCCGGGGCGGTGGCGAGGCCCCGCCCGGCCGTTAGGCGTGCGGGGACGCGCTGGCGCTCCTTCCTCCCGCGGGGGAGGAGGGCCGCCGATGCCCCTTGCCTGGGCGGGCACGGGCATCGGCCGGCGCGATGAATCCGTGCGGCCCGCGTCGTCTCAACGGGCACCCACCGATCCAAGGAGGCGGCATGCCGCAGGACCTCGACCACACGTTCACCGCGCCGATCGAGAAGGACGGCTCCTTCCCGACCTACCTCACCGTGCCGGACTCGGCCGATCTGCTCGGCACCCGCAAGGCCGTCAAGGTCACCGGGACGATGGACGGCCACGAGTTCGCCGCGACCCTGATGCCCTCGGGGCAGGGCCCGCACTGGCTCCCCGTGCGGGCCGCGCTCTGCAAGGCCATCGGCAAGTCCGCTGCCGGCGAGCAGGTGACCGTCCACCTCGCCCAGCGCCTGACCTAGCCCGCGGTGGCGCCGGCCGCGGCGTCGAGCCGCGCGAAGTACGCGTCCACCAGCGGCTTGCCGACCCCGGTCATCCACTGCTCGAAGGTGAGCAGGCCCGGGTGGATGCGGCGCAGCGCCGCAATGTCGACCTCGATGCGGTGCTCGTTGATCAGGCCCAGGGTCTTCGCCGTTGAGGGGCTCCCGGCGGCCACCTGCGCGGCGTCGACGCCCACGTACGGCACGTCGCGGCCGGTGACGCGGGAGATGATCGCGGCCTTCTCCAGCTGCGTGAGATCGTCGCCCGCGAGCTCGTACGCCCGGCCGGCGTGCGCCTCGGGGTCGGCGAACGCGATGGCGGCGAAGGCCGCGATGTCGTCGGCGGCGATGTGCGGCTCGTACGTGTCGGCGTGCAGGAGCGAGACCAGCGCGCCGTCCTGGAGCTCCCGGAACGAGTCGAAGGTGTTCTCCATGAACGAGGTCGGGCGCAGGATCGTGTACGGCACGCCGCTCTCGCGGATCTCGCGCTCGGCCTCGGCCTTGCGCTGGAGCGTGTCCATGTGCGGCTCCAGCGGCCCGCCGACGCCGACCGACGAGGAGTGCACCAGGTGCGCCGCGCCCGCGGCCCGCGCCGCCGCGGCGAGGTTCGCGGCGCTGCGCCGCTCGTGGTCGAGGTCGTGGCCGTACGGCCCGCCCTCGTAGGAGCCCGCGTGGACGCTGAAGACGCCCCAGACGCCCGCGGCCGCCCGGTCGAGCGAGTCGCGGTCGCCGAGGTCGCCCTCGACGACGTCGGCTCCGGACTCCTTGAGCGCCTTGGCCTTCGGGCTCGACGCGTCCCGGGTGAGGGCCCGCACGACCCAGCCGTCGGCGAGGAGGCGGGCCGCGACGGCCCCGCCCTGGCGTCCGGTCGCGCCGGTCACGAGGATGGTCCGATCGGGAGAGGGCATGACGAGGTCCTTCCGTTCCTGGGGCCGCCGACTAGCATCGGAGGCGGCGACCCGGTTACTGAAACGGAACACTACACCCGTTTATTTGCGGGCACGAGAGGGGGCACCGTGCACACGACGGCGAAGCGGGCCGAGCGCGCCGACGCCCAGCGCAACCGGCGGAAGGTCCTGGAGACCGCCGACCGGCTCTTCGGCGAGGGCGGCACCGCGGTCTCCCTCGGAGAGATCGCCGCCGCCGCGGGCGTGGGCGCGGGCACCGTCTACCGGCACTTCCCCACCAAGGACGCCCTCCTCGCCACCGTCCTGGACCGGCGCCTGGCCGCCCTCGGCGACTACGGCGCCGAGATGGTCCGCCACCCCGACCCCGAGGCCGCCTTCTTCGCCTACCTGGGGTTCCTCGCCGACCAGGCCCTCGCCAACCGCGCGATCTGCGAGGCCCTGGCCGGGCGCGGCGACTGGATGGAGCCCACCAAGGCCGCCGGCTCCTGCGTCATCGACTCCCCGCTCGCGGTCCTGCTGCGGCGCGTCCAGGACTCCGGGGCCGTCCGCGGCGACCTCGACCTCGAGGACGTGCGCGCCCTGCTCTCGTGCTGCGTCGGCATGGCCGCCGCCACCGGCTCGCGCGACCGCGCCCGCCGCCTCGCAGAGGTCGTCTGGGACGGTCTCCGCACGGAACGGAACCCTGAGAATCGTAACGAAACACCGGTCGGGAGCGAGCCGCGTGACGAAACCGTCGTAACGGAAGGCGGCTGTCCGGTCTGCGGCGGCCCGATCGCCCACGCGGGCACCGGCCGGCCCGCCAAGTTCTGCTCACCGGCCTGCCGCCAGCGGGCCTTCCGCGAGAAGCGGAAGCGCTCCGCCTGAGCCGCAACGCCTGAGCCGCAACACGAAAGGGCCTCCCGCCGCCGGCGGGAGGCCCTCATCACACCCCTTACGTGCTCAGCGAGTAGCTGTTGACGCGGAAGTCGCGGCCGCCGGCCGAGGAGGTGATCTCCCAGCCCAGCTGGATCTGGTCGATCCGCACGTTCGGCATCCGGCCGGTGTTCACCAGCCACTGGCAGATCGCGGTGATGTTCACCGACCCGCTGGTGAACTGGCTCTCCGCCAGGAAGCTGTAGACGGGGTTGGCCCCGTTCGAGCCCTGGTGGTAGCGCCAGTTGCGGCCGCCGAGGTTGACGGTGGTCTGGTGGCCGCCGATCGGCCCGACCGGGCCGTACCACTGGGTCCAGATCATGATCTCGTGCGCGTGGCCGTTGCCCCACACGTCGTACGCGGTGTTGTAGGCCAGGCCCGACCCGGTCGGCACCGTGACGTTCAGGTTGCTGGACACGTTCCCCATGTTGGAGACGTTGCGCCCCAGCGTGTACGACACGTTCGGGTAGGACTTGATGCCGCCGGTGTTCGGGTGGTTCGCCCACACGCCCCAGTTGCTGGCGGAGTTCGCCCAGATCGACTGCGGCCCGTAGCCGGAGCCCCAGACGTTGTTGTAGAGCGTGTAGGCCCCGGTCTGCCAGCTGCCCCAGCGGTCCGAGGAGGACCAGTTGGCGGCCTGGGCGGGGGATTGCAAAGCGCCGACGGCGCCCGCGGTGGCCAGGGGAGCGGCCAGCGCGGCGGTGAGGAGCGATCTGCGTCGCATGGGCGAGCGCCTTTCTCGTGACACACGGATCCAATCGTCGACATTCATTCGATGAATCTCGATGTTTAAATTAGATCATACGACCCAATTAATGTCTAGGCCCGAATCCTCCGGATCTGCCCCCGCCGTGATCTCGGTCTCCGCCGTCCCGCAGTCCGGTCGCCGCGCCGCGTCGGCCGCGGAACCGCCGCCCCCGCCGCGTAGCATTCACGGATGTGAAGACCTTCGAGCAGCTCTACGCCGAACTTTCCGAGAAAGCAGTCACCCGCCCCGAGGGCTCCGGCACCGTCGCCGCCCTCGACGCCGGCGTCCATGCCATCGGCAAGAAGATCGTCGAAGAGGCGGCCGAGGTCTGGATGGCCGCCGAGTACGAGTCGGACGAGGCCGCGGCCGAGGAGATCTCCCAGCTCCTCTACCACCTCCAGGTGATGATGGTCGCCCGCGGCATCAGCGTCGAAGACGTCTACCGGTACCTCTAGAAAGGCCCATCCGCATGCTCCGCATCGCCGTGCCGAACAAGGGCGCGCTCTCCCAGGGCGCCACCGACATCCTCACCGAGGCCGGCTACCGGCAGCGCCGGTCCAGCCGCGACCTCCAGTCCCTCGACGCCGACAACGGCGTCGAGTTCTTCTACCTGCGCCCCGGCGACATCGCCACCTACGTCGCCTCCGGCGACCTCGACCTCGGCATCACCGGCCGCGACCTCGCCGTCAACTCCGGTGCCGAGGTCGACGAGGTCCTCGCGCTCGGCTTCGGCCGCTCCACGTTCCGCTACGCGGCCCGCCCCGGCGACGTCGACTCCGTGGCCGGCCTCGACGGGAAGCGCATCGCCACCTCCTACCCGGGCGTGGTCCGCCGCGACCTCGAGGCCCACGGCGTCAAGACCGAGATCGTCAAGCTCGCCGGCGCCGTGGAGAACGCGATCGCCCTCGGCGTCGCCGACGCCATCGCCGACGTCGTCGAGACCGGCACCACCCTCAAGCAGGCCGGACTCGCCGTCTTCGGCGACCCGATCATGCACTCCGAGGCCGTCATCGTCCGCAAGACCGCGGCCGACGCCGGGCAGGCGCCCGAGCGCGCGGTGGAGCAGCTGCTGCGGCGCCTGCGCGGCGTCCTCGTCGCCCGCTCCTACGTCATGCTCGCCTACGACGTGCGCGCCGAACTCCTCGAAGCGGCCGTCGAGCTCACCCCCGGCATCGAGTCCCCGACGGTCTCGCCGCTGCATCGGGAAGGGTGGGTCGCCGTCCAGTCGATGACCGAGCGCGCCGACCTGCACCGCGTCATGGACGCCCTCTACGACCTGGGCGCCCGCGGCATCCTCGCCTCGAACATCGACGCCTCCCGCCTCTAGGCGGCGTCACGACAGCCGCGGCCGCTCCAGGGCGGCCGCGGCGTCCGCCCGCTCCCGCAGCTCGGCGGCCATCGCCACCGCCTCCCGCGCGTCCCGGTGCAGCGCCACCGCGTCGTGCCCGAGCCCGCCCGCGGCCAGCGCCCGCACCGTCGCCAGCCCCTGCATCCGCTGCACCCGGCCCTGCGTCACCTTCACCGACTGGATCCGCGCGTACGGCAGCGCCACATGCGTGTTCACCCATAGGCCGTGCCGCACCACGAACGCCCGGTCCGTCAGCGCCGCCCCGGTCCGCTTCCAGCGCAGCGGCATCCGCCACCGCGCCCGCGCCGGCGGCCGCGCCGTCTCGAACACGCTCGGCAGGTCCGGCACCGCCGCGGCGGCCACCACCGCGACCTCCTCCGGCCCGCCCACCGGCAGCGCCGTCACCGACTTGACCGCGGACGCGCTCTGCTGCGCCACCGCCGCCGTCCACACCTCGACCCGCCGCCACCGCCGCGACCGCCACAGCACCGGCTCGTCGAAGCTCACGCCCGTCACCCGGTCCACCGGCACCGTCTCGTGGCTGGTGTCCGTCAGCCCCCGCTGCACGAGCAGGTTCGGGCCGTCGCGCCCGATCCTGAAGCGGCCGTTGCGCAGGAACCGGTTCACCATCGCGACCGTCGACTGGAGGTACCCCAGCAGCGCCGGCGCGAAGAAGCCCACCCACAGCGTGGTCGCCACGGTGCTGAACCCGAAGATCGAGCCCGTCACCGCGAACGCCGTCCCGAACACCGCGACGGCCGTGATCTGCACCGGCAGCGCCTCCAGCAGCGAGGCGAGCGCCAGGCGCTTGACGGTCACCTGCGGCACCAGCAGGCCCGCGTCCCGCTCCGGCACCGCCTCGTCGGCCCCGGCCGGCTCCTGCGGCGCCGCCGCCGGGCGGCCCGCGATCGCCAGCAGCTCGGCGCGCAGCTCCAGCGCCCGGTCGGCCTTGAGGTACGCCAGCTTCGCGTCCGTGCCGTCGCCCCCGGCGACCTCGATGTTCAACTGCGCCAAGCCGAACAGGCGCGCCCGGATCGGCCGCGCCAGGTCCACCGACTGGAGCCGGTCCAGCGGCACCGTGCGGTGGCTGCGGGTGAACACGCCACCGTAGATGTGCAGCTCGCGGCCCCAGATGACGAAGCCGCGGTACTGGAGCGCGATGAGGCTCGCGATCCCGCCGACCACGGCCGCGCCGAGCGCGATGTAGATCGCGAACAGGAAGTTCCGCGACGTGAACGCCTGGATGCCCGCGGCGGCGACGGCCGCGGTCAGGAACCGGAAGCTCTCCAGGAGCGGCGTGAGCGGGTGCAGGCGCTGGCGCTGCACGCCCGCGGGCGGCGCGCTCGGCGCCGGATCGGCCGGCGCGGGCCCGTACGGCGCCTCGGCCAGCGGGGGAGCGGGCTCGTCGCTCACAGGCCCTCCCGCACCTCGGCGGCCCGGACGGCGAGCCGGTCGCGCAGCGCCGAGGCGGCGGCCGGGTCGAGCCCGGGCACCTCGGTGGTCGAACCGAGGGCCGCGGTGCGCACCTGGAGCGTGGTCAGCCCGAACATGCGCTCGATGGGCCCGGCGGAGAGGTCGATGAGCTGAATGCGACCGTAGGGGACGATGCTCAGCCGCCGCGTCAGCAGCCCGTGGCGCACCAGCAGGTCCTCCTCGCGCTCGGCGAAGCCCCACGTGGCGACCGTCCGCGACACCGTCCACGCGCGCAGGCCCGCGAGCACCGCGTATCCGCCGAGGGCCCACAGCGGCCCCTCCCAGCCGAGCCAGATCGTCAGCGGCACGGCCGCCGCGACCGCCAGGAGGAAGACGTTGATCAGGCTCCGCAGCACCCACACCGTGCGCAGCCGCGGGGACATCGGCTGCCATGTGAGCTCGCCGGGCCACAGGTCCCACACCGGGATCGCTTTCGGACTCATGCCTCGATCATTCCACTCGTCGCGCCTCGCACGGGAATCCGCGCGCGGTGAGGAAGTCGCGCAGCACCGGCAGGTGCTCCTCGCAGGCGGCCCAGCGCTTGACGCGGTCGGCCCCGTGGATGCGCGGATTGCGCCACAGCAGCATCCAGGCGGCCTCGCGGCGGCAGCCGCGCGAGGAGCACACGGGCGGGCGCTCGCCGCCGGGCGCGGCGGTCTCGGAAGCTCGGTCGGACACAGTGCGATTGTGCGTCATCGGCCTCAGCCGTGGCGAGGCCACACGGCTGTGTCGATGAACGCCTCGACCGCCTCGATCACGTCCGCGAGCGCGTGCGCCGAGTCCACGAGCGGCCGCCCGCGCAGGAACATGCCGTGGTCGGCGCCGCGGATCTCGCACACCTCGCCGGGCAGCTCCCGCGCGAGCGCCTCGTTCCAGGCCGGATCGGCGGTGCCGCCGATGAGCAGGAACGGCGCGGTGGCGCGGCGCAGGGCCTTGACGATCGGGTAGTGCTGGAGGAACGGCGTGAACCAGATGGCCGGGAGACCGTGGTGGGCCGCGAGCAGGGCCGCGGCCGTGCCGAGGGACTTGCCGACCAGGAGCGGCGGGTCGTCGTTGTGGACCCGGTCGAGCACGGCCTCAGTCTGCTCGCACACGCCCTCGACCATGGTCTGGTGGTCGGCCGCGAGCCGGTCGACGTCCGTCCACTGGATCGGGTACGTGTGCGCCCCGCGCGATTGGAGCGCCACGTGGGTGTACATCAGCAGCGGGCCCTGGACGCTGTAGTTGCGTCCGGGAAGGAGGAGGGCCTGGCGACGGCGGGGCATGAGCGTGATTCTAGTTGCGGTCCGGCCCGGGTTCCGTACGCGAGCCGTCACCGCGCGCGGAGAAAAAGAAGACCCGCACGACCACGGGGGAAGTCGTGCGGGTTGGAGAAAGCATAGCGCTCCGACATTTCGCAGCAACGGATTGAATCGGCGCGGCGTGTCACGCTCCAGGGCAAAAACCCCCTGGGGGTTTGCCGCGCCGCGGCGCTGGCAGTCTAGACCTGCTGCGCCCCAAGGGGTTCGGGGTGAACTGTCGGGTTCCCGACAAAAGGCGGTGCGAAAGCCCGAAACGGGTCCCTCCGGGCCCCTGCGGCCCTCGAACCGGCGCACTACCATCGACAGCACCGGACCGAACCGCGCCACCGAGACTGGAGCCGATATGGGATCACCCGAGGGATCGGGGTCGAACGGACTGCCGACGCCGGCCGAGAACGCCGCCCTGCTGGAGAAGGCCCTGTTCGAGATCAAGAAGGTCATCGTCGGCCAGGACGCCCTGGTCGAGCGCATGTTCGCGGCCCTCCTCGCGCGCGGCCACTGCCTCATCGAGGGCGTGCCCGGCGTCGCGAAGACCCTCGCGGTCGAGACCATGGCCAAGGTCGTCGGCGCCGAGTTCAACCGCATCCAGTTCACCCCCGACCTGGTGCCCGCCGACATCGTCGGCACCCGCATCTACCGGCAGTCCTCGGAGTCCTTCGACGTCGAGCTCGGCCCGGTCTACACCAACTTCGTGCTCGCCGACGAGATCAACCGCGCCCCCGCGAAGGTCCAGTCCGCGATGCTCGAGGTCATGGCCGAGCAGCGCATCTCCATCGGCGGCCAGACCCACGTCCTCCCCAAGCCGTTCCTGGTCATGGCCACCCAGAACCCGATCGAGCAGGAGGGCGTCTACCCGCTCCCCGAGGCCCAGCGCGACCGCTTCCTGTTCAAGATCAACGTCGGCTACCCCACCGACGCCGAGGAGCGCGAGATCGTCTTCCGCATGGGCGTCGACACTCCCGTGCCCGACAAGGTCCTCGACACCGCCGACCTCCTGCGCCTCCAGCAGGCCGCCGACGGCGTCTTCATCCACAACGCCCTGGTCGACTACGCCGTGCGCATCGTCATGGCCACCCGCAACCCCGCCGCCGCGGGCCTGGGCGCCATCGCCCGGCACATCCAGTACGGGGCCAGCCCCCGCGCCTCGCTCGGCCTCATCCGCGCCACCCGCGCCATCGCGCTCCTGCGCGGCCGCGACTACGCGCTCCCGCAGGACCTCGACGACATCGCGCCCGACGTCCTCCGCCACCGGCTCGTGCTCTCCTACGACGCCATGGCCGACGGCATCACCGCCGACCGCCTCGTCGTGCAGCTCCTCCAGGCCGTCCCGGCCCCCACCGTGACGCCCCGCCAGGACGCCGCCCCGCGCCCCGCCGAACCGGCCTACCAGCAGCCGCCCCAGCCGGGGGCCTGGTAGCCGCGTGAACACCGCCGACCTGCGCGCCCTCGACCGCCTCCAGCTGCTCGTCACCCGCCGCCTCGACGGGCTCCTCCACGGCGACTACCTGGGACTGCTCCCCGGCGCCGGCTCCGAGCCCGGCGAGGCCCGCGAGTACCGCGCCGGGGACGACGTGCGCCGCATGGACTGGCCGGTCACCGCCCGCACCACGGTCCCGCACGTGCGCACCACGATCGCCGACCGCGAACTCGAGACCTGGCTCGCGGTCGACCTCTCGCCGAGCCTCGACTTCGGCACCGTCGGCATGCTCAAGCGCGACCTCGCCGAAGGCGCCGTCGCCGCGTTCGCCTACCTCGCCGGCCGCGGCGGCAACCGCATCGGCGCCGTCGTCACCGAAGGCGGCCCCGCGAAGGCCATCCCGCCCCGGCCCGGCCGCGGCGGCGCCCGCTCGCTCCTGCGCGCCGTCACGGGCCTCCCGCGCGGCGAGGGCGGCCACGGCGCCGTACCTGTGCGCAGCAACCTGGCCGAACTCATCGACAAGACCCGCCGCCACGCCCGCCGCCGTGGCCTCGCGATCGTCGTCTCGGACTTCCTCGAGGACGAGGAGCACCCGAGCGACTGGCCGCGCGAGCTGCGCCGCCTGGCCGTGCGCCAGCAGGTCCTGTGCGTCGAGGTCCTCGACCCCGCCGAGCTCGCGCTCCCCGACGTCGGCGTCCTCGACCTCATCGACCCCGAGACCGGCCAGACCGTGGAGATCCAGACCGGCAACGCCCGCTTCCGGGCCCGCTACGCCGCGGCCGCCGCCGAGCAGCGCGCCCGCATCGCCGCGGGCATCCGCTCGGGCGGCGCCGCCCACCTGCGCCTGTCGACCGGCTCGGACTGGCTGCGCGACATCGCCGCGTTCGTCGCCGAGCGCCGCCACCTCGCCGCTTACCGCTGACCCGCAAGGAGAACCGTTGATCCGCCTGCTCGAACCCGCTTGGCTGCTGGCGCTCGTCCCCGTCGCGATCCTCGCCGGGGTCTACGTCTGGGCCCAGTTCGCCCGCCAGCGGGTCGCCGTCAGGTTCGCCAACGCCTCGCTCCTGGCCAAACTCGTGCCGCGCGTCCCCGGCTGGCGCCGCCACCTGCCCGCGGGCCTGCTCGTCGTCAGCCTCGCCGTCCTCGTCGGCGGCATGACCCGCCCCGCGGTCGACGTCGAGGAGCCCCAGGAGCGGGCCACGATCATCCTCGCCATCGACGTGTCCCTCTCGATGATGGCCACCGACGTCGACCCCACCCGCATCGACGCCGCCAAGACCGCCGCCGCCGACTTCGTCGCCGAGCTGCCCGAGCAGTACAACGTCGGCCTCGTCTCCTTCGCCGGCTACGCCTCGGTCGTCGTGCCCCCCACCAAGAACCGCGCCGAGGTCACCACCGCGATCAACGGCCTCACCCTCGCCGAGGCCACCGCCACCGGCGACGCCGTCTTCGCGTCCCTCCAGGCCGTCCAGCAGGTCATGCCCGACGAGTCCGGGCAGCTCGCGCCCGCGCGCGTCCTCCTGCTCTCCGACGGCTACCGCACCGCCGGGCGCACCGTCGAGGAGGCCGGCGAGGCCGCCGCCGCGGCCGAGATCCCGGTGTCCACCGTCGCCTTCGGCACCGACGAGGGCGTCATCGAACTCGACGAGGAGCTCGTCTCCGTCCCCGTCGACCGCGAGGCCCTCGCCGGCCTCGCCGAGGCCACCGGCGGCGACTACTACGAGGCCGTCACCGCCGAGCAGCTGCGCGCCGTCTACGAGGACATGGGCTCCTCCCTGGGCTACCGCACCATCGCCGAGGACGTCTCGCAGTGGTTCATCGGCACCGCGCTCGTCCTCCTGTTCGCCGCCGCCGGCCTCTCGCTCGCCTGGACCTCCCGCCTCACCTGAGTCCGGCACCACACGGTGCGTGAAGGCCCCTTCGCCCCTGAAGTGGCTCGTCGCTACGATCGTCGGTGGCTTCATACAAAGAACATGAGGGAGTTCGGACAATGGCGCGCACGGTCCTGGTCACCGGAGGCAACCGCGGCATCGGCCTGGCGATCGCCAAGGCGTTCGCGGCCCAGGGCGACAACGTCGCCGTCACCCACCGCGGCTCCGGCGCCCCCGACGGCCTCTTCGGCGTCCAGTGCGACATCACCGACACCGCCTCGGTCGACGCCGCCTTCACCGAAGTCGAGGACAAGTTCGGCCCCGTCGAGGTCGTCGTCGCCAACGCCGGCATCACCGACGACACGCTGCTGCTGCGCATGAGCGAGGAGCAGTTCGAGCGCGTCGTCGACACCAACCTCAAGGGCGCCTGGCGGGTCGCCAAGCGCGCCTCCTCGAAGATGCTCCGCGCCAAGTTCGGCCGCATGATCTTCATCTCCTCGGTCGTGGGCCTGTACGGCAACGCCGGGCAGACCAACTACGCCGCGTCCAAGGCCGGCCTGGTCGGCCTGGCCCGCTCCATCACCCGGGAGCTCGGCTCGCGCAACATCACCGCGAACGTCGTCGCCCCCGGCTTCGTCCAGACCGACATGACCGACGCGCTCCCCGAGGCCCAGCGGCAGGCGTACCTCGACTCGATCCCCGCCAAGCGCTTCGCGACCGGCGACGAGATCGCCGGGGCCGTCACCTGGCTCGCCGGCGACAGCGCCGCCTACGTCAACGGCGCGGTCATCCCCGTCGACGGCGGCCTGGGCATGGGCCACTAGGCCCGCGACAGTTTTCAAGCAGGAATAACGGAGGAACTCAATGTCTGGAATCTTGGACGGCAAGCGGCTGCTCATCACCGGTGTCATCACCGAGCAGTCCCTCGGCTTCGGCGTGGCCAAGTACGCGCAGGAGCAGGGCGCCGACGTGGTCCTCACCGGTTTCGGGCGCCTCTCCCTGGTCGAGCGCATCGCGAAGAAGCTCCCCAAGCCCGCCCCGGTCGTCGAGCTCGACGCGACCGACCCCGAGCAGCTGGCCGGCCTCGCGGACAAGGTCCGCGAGCACGTGGACGGCATCGACGGCGTCCTGCACGCCATCGCCTTCGCCCCGCCCGGCGCGCTCGGCGGGAACTTCCTGAACACCACGTGGGAGGACGTCGCCAAGGCCGTCGAGGTCTCGACCTTCTCCTACAAGTCGCTGGCCGTCGCCGCGCTGCCGCTGATGGAGAACGGAGGCTCCATCGTCGGCCTCGACTTCGACGCCCAGCAGGCCTGGCCCGTCTACGACTGGATGGGCGTGGCCAAGGCCGGCCTCGAGGCCGTCAACCGCTACCTCGCCCGCGACCTGGGCCCCAAGGGCATCCGCGTGAACCTCGTGTCCGCCGGTCCGCAGCGGACCATGGCCGCCAAGTCCATCCCCGGCTTCGAGGCGTTCGAGGAGGCCTGGACCAAGCGGGCTCCGCTCGGCTGGTCCCTGACCGACTCCGAACCCGTCGCCAAGGCGTGCGCGGCGCTCCTGTCCGACCTGTTCCCGGCCACCAGCGGCGAGATCGTCCACGTCGACGGCGGCTTCCACGCCGTCGGAGTCGAGCGCACCGAGCAGTAGCGGAGGCGGCATGACCACCGAGAACAACGGCTACGACGCCGTCCTGCTCGTCTCCTTCGGCGGCCCCGAGGGCCCCGGGGACGTGCTGCCGTTCCTGCGCAACGTCACCCGCGGCCGCGGCATCCCCGAGGAGCGCCTCGCCGAGGTCGCCGAGCACTACTACCACTTCGGCGGCATCTCGCCGATCAACCAGTGGTGCCGCGAGGTCATCGAGGCCCTCCGCCAGGAGTTCCGCAAGAGCGGCATCGACCTGCCGATCTACTGGGGCAACCGGAACTGGCCGCCGATGCTGGTCGACGCCGTCACCCAGATGACCGGCGACGGCGTCAAGAAGGCCCTCGCGCTGTGCACCAGCGCGTACGGCTCGTACTCCTCGTGCCGCCAGTACGTCGAGGACATCAACGCCGCCCGCGCCGCCGTCGGCGAGACCGCGCCGCAGATCGACAAGATCCGCCACTTCTTCGACCACCCGGGCTTCGTCGGCGGGTTCGCCCGCCGGCTCCGGGACTCCCTCGACCAGATCGAGGACCGGTCGCACACCCGCGTCGTCTTCACCGCGCACTCCATCCCCGACGTCATGGAGGAGTGCTCGGGCCCCGAGGGCGCCCGCTACTCCGACCAGGTCGCCGAGGCCGCCGCGCTCGTCGCCGAGCGCGCCGGCTGGACCGGGCCCTTCGACGTCGTCTGGCAGTCCCGCTCGGGCCCGCCCTCGATGCCGTGGCTCGAACCCGACGTGAACGACCACCTCAAGACGCTCGCCGCCGAAGGCGTCGACACCGTCGTGGTCAGCCCCGTCGGCTTCCTCTCCGACCACATCGAGGTGCTGTGGGACCTCGACAACGAGGCCAAGGACACCGCGGCCGAGCTCGGCCTGCGCTACCTGCGGGCCGGGACGCCGACCGTCGACGCCGACCTCGTGGGCATGTTCCGCGACCTCGTCGCCGAGCGCGTCCAGGGCGCGCCGCTGCGCCGCCTCGGCAAGCTCCCGGTCTGGGACCCGACCGTCGAGGGCTGCTGCCCGGCGCGCCGGCCCCCGGCCCCCGAGAAGCACCGCAACCGCTGAACCCGACCGGGCCCGCGCCCGGCGTCGCCTGCACCGCAAGCAGGCCGCGCCGTCCGCGGGCCCGACCGGTTTCCCCGCAGGTCCCGCCCGCATGACATGCTTAGCGGGTGGACGACGTTTTCATCTGGATCATCGTCGCCGTGATCCTCGGCGCGGTCGAACTCTTCACCGGCACCCTGGTCCTCGCCATGGTCGCCGTCGGAGCCGTGCTCGCCGGCGTCGGAGCCGCGCTCGGCGCACCCCTCTGGCTCCAGGCCGTGCTCTTCGGCGCCGGCTCCGTCGCCTCGATCTTCGGCCTGCGCCCCTTCCTCAAGCAGGCCCTCGAATCCGACAGCGGCGCCGACAAGACCCACCGCCCCTTCGGCACCCGCGCCATCGAGGGCGCCGAGGCCCGCGTCATCGAGAAGGTCGACGTCCGCGGCGGCCTCGTCGAGATCGCCGGCGACAACTGGACCGCCTTCCCGCTCGAGCCCGACCAGCTCCTCGAACCCGGCGACACCGTCACCGTCGTCGAGATCAAGGGCGCGACGGTCATCGTGTGGAAGCAGTCGTTAAGTACCCTCTGCCCATAGCCCGCCGATCCGCCAGACCACTGGAGGCTGAGAAACCATGGAACCCGTCGGCATACTCCTGCTGATCGTCGCCGTCTTCTTGATCATCGTGCTCTTCCGCTCGATCAAGATCGTGCCGCAGCAGTGGAACTACATCATCGAGCGCCTCGGCCGCTACCGCCGCACCCTCGAACCCGGGCCGCGCCTCCTGGTGCCCTTCGTGGACTCCGTCCGCGCCAAAGTGGACCTCCGCGAGCGCGTCGTCAACTTCCCGCCCCAGCCGGTGATCACCGCCGACAACCTCGGCGTCCAGATCGACACCGTGCTCTACTACATCATCACGCAGCCCACCGCGGCCGTGTACAACATCGACGACTACCTCGCCGGCGTCGAGCAGCTCACCACCACCACGCTGCGCAACGTCGTCGGCTCCATGGACCTGGAGAAGACGCTCACCAGCCGCGAGGAGATCAACGCCCGCCTCGCCGCCGAGCTCGACAAGGCCACCGACAAGTGGGGCCTCAAGGTCACCCGCGTCGAGCTGCGCTCCATCGAGCCGCCGCTGAGCATCCGCGACGCCATGGAGAAGCAGATGCGCGCCGAGCGCGACCGCCGCGCCGCCATCCTGAACGCCGAGGGCACCAAGCGCTCCTCGATCCTCATGGCCGAGGGCGAGCAGCAGTCCGCCGTCCTGCGTGCCAAGGGCGAGCGCGACGCCGCCGTGCTCCGCGCCGACGGTGAGGCCAAGGCCATCCAGACGGTCTTCGCGGCCATCCACAACGCCAAGCCCACCGACCGCCTCCTGACCTACCAGTACCTCCAGACGCTGCCCACGATCGCCCAGGGCACCGCCAACAAGGTCTGGGTCGTCCCCGCCGAGCTCACCAAGGCCCTCGGCGGCATCGGGAACGCCTTCGGCGGCGGCGACGCGTCCGGCCCGCGCGAGGAGGAAGAGGTCGAGGTCGACACGAGCGCCCTCGAACTCGACGACTCCGCGCTCAAGGCCCTCGAGGAGGCCCAGCAGGCCGCCCGCGAGGTCCAGGACATCGGCGAGGGCAAGGAGCCGGGCCAGCTGCCGCCCGCCCCGGCCTAGCCCGCACCACGTGACGCCCCCGGACGGCCCGACGGCCGCCCGGGGGCGTTTCCCGTGCCGTAGGGGAGAATCACCGGGTGCCCGACCACGTAATCGAGATCGACGACCCCGCCGACGACCGCCTGGGCGACTACCGGGCGCTCACGGACCTGGCGCTGCGCACCCGCTTCGAGCAGCCCCACGGCCTGTTCATCGCCGAAGGCCACCAGGTCATCGGCCGCGCCCTGCGCGCCGGCTACCGGATGCGCTCGATGCTCATCGACGCCAAGCGCGCCGACCAGCTCGCGCACCTCGCCGGGGACGCGCCCTGCTACACCGCCGGGCCCGACGTCCTCGAATCGGTCACCGGGTTCCACGTCCACCGCGGCGCCCTCGCCTCCTTCCACCGCAAGCCGCTCCCGGCCCCGGCGGACCTCCTGGCGACGGTGCGGCGCCTCGTCGTCCTCGAAGGCCTGAACAACCACACCAACATCGGCGCCGTGTTCCGCGTCGCCGCGGGTCTCGGCTTCGACGGGGTCCTGCTCGCCCCCGACTGCGCCGACCCGCTGTACCGGCGCAGCGTGCGCGTCTCGATGGGGGAGGTGTTCGCGGTGCCGTACGCCTACCTCGAACCGTGGCCCGCGGGCCTGGCGCAGGTGCGCGAGGCGGGCTTCACCCTGCACGGCCTGAGCCCCTCGCGCGGCGCGATCGACATCGGCGAGGTCACCGCCGCCGAGCGCGAGCGCCCCGCGCTCCTGTTCGGCGCCGAGGGCCCGGGGCTGACCGCGGCCGCGCTCGACGCCTGCGACCGCACCGTCGTGATCCCGATGCACGCGGGCGTCGACTCGCTCAACGTCGCGGCCGCGACGGCCGTGGCCTGCTGGGAGCTGTCGCAGCCGACGCCGCGCTAGCCCCGCTTCAGACGCCCTTCGTCAGCGCGTCCGCCACCGAGTCCGCCACCGTCGCCGACAGCGCCTCGACCTGCTCGCGGTCCCCGATGAGGATGAGCAGCCAGAAGAACACCGGCCCGATGAGGAGCGCGTGCACCTTGCGGATGTCCGGGCGCGCCGCGAGCTCGCCGCGGGCCAGGGCCCGGTCGACGACCTCGCCGAGCACGTACTGCTCGCGTCCGATGAACGACCCGGCGAACCGGGCGCCGAGCTCCTTGTCGGCGTGGATGTCGGCGAGCAGCCCGTGCAGCACGTCGGGCGGCGCGGACCCGAGCTGGGCCGCGATGGTGCGGCAGACGGCCGCGAGGTCGCCGCGCAGCGAGCCCGAGTCCGGCGGCGGCTGCTCCTTCATGTCGTGCACGGTGGCCGCGAAGATCATCTCCTGCTTCGTGGAGAACCGCCGGTAGATCGCGGCCTTGCCGATCCCGGCCCGCGAGGCGACCCCGTCCATCGTGAGTTTCGCGTAGCCGCGCTCGGACAGCAGCTCACGCGTGGCGCGCACGATGGCGCCGTCGATCTGCGCGTCGCGAGGGCGACCCACGTTCTGCTTCGGTTCGGCCATGTCCCTAGGATAGAGAACCGACAGTATTGGAACTATCAGTTCCGTAAAGATCGGAGGATCGCATGATCAAGTGGGCCGGTTGGACCTTGACCCTGCTGGGCGCCGGGCACCTCGTCCTCGGCTTCGCGCTCGTCGCGCCGGCGCACGCCGCCGCGTGGGCCGGCGGCGACCTGTGGCTGCCCGGAGGCACCATCACCGACATGCCGGCGGCCGCGGGCGGCTTCTGGCTGACCATCGGCAGCTTCGGCGTCCCGCTCCTGCTCCTGGGCCTGACCGTGCTGTGGCTCGACCGCCGCGGCGTCACCCCGCCGATGTTCGTCGCCTGGGGGATCGGCGCCTGGTCCGTCGTCGCGGGCCTGATCTTCGAGCCCGCGCCGTGGATCGTCGTCACCCTCGGCGCGGTCCTCCTCGGCGCCGGCGTGCGCCGGGCCTACAGCGCGACGGTGGTGAACTCCGACTCGCAGGGCGGGCCCCACGTGTAGGAGAACCGGAGCGCGTCGAGCTCCAGGTGGGCCGCGAACGCCGTGTGCGTGCGCAGCTCCTCCGGATCGGTCTCGACCGGGTGGCGGCACAGCCCCAGCGGACCGCCCTCGTGGTCCCGCATCGCGGCGTGCAGCTGCTCGGTCGACACCGGCGACTCCTTGCCGAGCAGGTGCTCCATCCGCTCGCAGCGGTGGTAGGTCGACACGCGGCCCGTCTCGAGCCAGCTCTGGTAGACCCCGAGCGCCTCAGGATCGCGGAAGTGGTTGGCGTGCACCAGGGGAGCGGTGCCGTCCTGGTAGATCACCCGCGACCCCAGCGGCGAGGTCTCCACGGTCGCGACCCCCGAGGCCGCGCTCCCCACGAAGAAGTTCGCCGAGCACGCGGGCCGCGGCGCGGTGGCGTGGCCGACGGCCTCCGCGAGCGTCGTCGACTGGAGGATCCGCCAGGTGCGCAGATGGAACGGCACGGAGTCGATCTTCCAGTCGTCCGCGCTCGCCCCGAGTCCGTTGACGCACAGCCCGATCCCGGCCGAGTTGATCCCGATCTTGGCCCCTGCGACGCCCGCCTCAGTGAATCCCACCACGGTCGTCTCGCCCTGCTTCCACTGGAGCAGCGCGCCCTCGACCCCGGTGAACCAGTCCCAGTTCTGCCCCAGGTGCGTCCCGCCAGCGGCGAACACCCCGTCGGCCCCGCCGAACGACGTGCACTCCGACCGGATGCCGTCCGCGGTCGGCCGCCCGAACTCGCTCCAGGCGCTGTAGAGCAGCTCGTACCTGGCGTTCAGCAGCGCGATGTCGAGCAGGTTCTGCCCCGAGCCTTCGGCGATGCCGTCCATGATCGCCCGGTACAGCGAGTCCTCCCTGGTGAACACCCCGAGGTACCGCCGCGACCGCTCTGCGAGCTCCGCCTCCTTGATCCCCGACGTGAGCATCCGCGACCGGTACACGGCCACGTTGGAGGCGATCTGCTCCCGCAGCTGCTCGCCGTGCTGCACGCCTTGCCGGTAGGGACTTCCCTGGAGGTGGATGAGGGGCAGTTCAGTCATGCGAGCCATTGTGACAGAAGCGATACCGCCCCGCCACCGTGAATTCAGCGGCCCATGAGCGACTGCTCGACCTGCGAGTAGTGGATCGTCCACCACTTGACCAGGCCGGTCTGCCCCGGCAGCAGGTGGTCGCAGGCCGAGTTGTGGCGCACGTAGTGCCACTCGATGACCCAGTTGTCGGTCAGCCGGTCCCACCACAGCTGGTGCGTCGCGAGCCCGATCTCCGGCTCCCCGACGTCGAACACGCTCCGGTACCCGCCGGCGAACGCCCGGATCCGGTCGCAGTCCAGGCCCCGCTCGTCGCCGTACGTGAAGTAGAACACCGCCGCCCGCGCCATCTCCCGCGCGTACGAGGACACGACCAGCCGGTCCCAGTCCAGGATCGCCGAGATCCGGTCGTCGGGCCCGTGCAGCACGTTGTGCGGGTGCAGGTCCCCGTGCGTGTAGCCGGTGTACTGCGGCGCCAGGTCCGGCGGCCGCCGGTCCCCGAGCCGCACCAGCAGGCCCCGCTTCAACCGCAGCGTCTGCTCCGCGGTGGCCTCGAACCCGGTCTTGTCCCCGCGCCCGGCCGCCACCAGCTCCAGCAGCCGGTCGACCTTCTGCAACGCGGCCTCGGTCGTCGGCGGATTCTCCAGCTTCGGCGCCCGGTCGGCCGGGATCGACGAGTGCAGCGTGCGGTGCAGCCGCCCGATCACCGACCCTAGGTCCCGGCACGCGTCCCGCGACATCGACAGCCCCGACCGGTGCCGCCCGCCGACCCACGGGAAGACGCCGAACTCCTCGCCTTCCAGGAAGATCGTCGACCGCCCGTCCCGGCTGAACACCGGCAGCACCACCGGCACCCCGGACGCGCCGAGCGTCTGGAGGACGTGGAACTGGAACTGGAGCTCGGGTCCGGTCACGTCCCGGAACAGCTTGAGCAGGTACGAACCGCTCGACGTGTCCACCCGCCAGGACCGGTTCATCAACCCGGTCTGCACCCGCTGCATCTGGTAGATCTGGCCCAGATCCCAATGCGCCAGCGCCGCGTCGGGGAGTCGAGGCGCGGTCACGGTCATGCCCCCAAGCGTAGCCGCCGCCCGCCCCCCGCCCCGACCGCGAACCCCCCTTGCGCAACCCTCAGATCAGTCGTGTAAAGTTTCGTCTCGTGCCGGGGCAAGCCAAAAGGCCCAACTGGCAGCCAAAACAAACTCCATATACACTCTCTCTGTGCACGCGCGGGTGGCGGAATGGCAGACGCGCTAGCTTGAGGTGCTAGTGTCCTTTAACGGACGTGGGGGTTCAAGTCCCCCCTCGCGCACAGACAAGAAGGCCCTGGTGACAGGGCCTTTTTGCTATCCTGACGGCGGAAATAGCGGCGATTCTCGGGGCCCGGTTCCAGGGGCGAGGGGCCAAGAAGGGGGCCATCAGATCGCCTCGCGGGTGGTGGTACTCGACCTGAGGGCCCAGGGATCGGTGAAGACCTCGCCGCCTTCGAACCGTGCCGGGCCGAGGGCCTCGAACAGCGCGAGGCGCGCGGCCAGGCCGCTCTTGTCGCAGCCATTGGGCCGGGAGAGGAACGCGGAGTCGTAGAGGCGCCGGCCGGTCGCATCGAGCCCGTAGGCGTTGACGATGAACCCGGTGTATTTCGTCGCCGTGGACGACGGGTTCGCCCTGGACGTCGCCGGGGCCGTGGCGCACGCAGAACTCGATCCAGGCGACCGCGAGCCAGCCGAGCGAGCGGGTCCGGTCGTGCGCGGGGGCGCGCACCAGCGTGCGCGGCACCGGCTACTCCGTCAACCGGCGGCGGCGGGCGTGGAGGTCGGTCACCGGCGCGAGCCGCTGCGGTGCAGGACCTTCGGCCTCGCCGGGAACCCGCACGGTCATCCTCAAGCGGTTACGGTCCTCCACGGTGGCACCGAACTTCGCAGCGCGGAGTCGGATCTCGGCAGCGTCGCGGATGCGGTCGTGCCGATGGGCGGCACAGTGCTTGAGTCGAACATCCTGAGCGAGGATGGCCACGCGCTCACCGCCATGATCCTCACTCTTTGGAACGAGCTGGCGCGTGCGCGGATGCCCGCGTTCAAGCTCGGACGCTATGTCGAACATGAGCAGCTCGGGCTCCATTGGCATTTGCGGTCCAACCACGTGTTTGGCGCGAAGGCGGGCGATGGGCACTGCAATCACGAGGCAGCTAAAGCAGAGGTGTGAGTCCCCAGACTCGTACGGAGGGCGGACCGCAGCACCTACCCGTCGCGCTCCCAGCCCCCTGGGAGTCCTCCCCCTGGGGCCGAGCGAAGTTCAAGCGCACCGCAGTAGAGCCACGGTTTCGAGTGACTGATGTGCGAGAGTGTCGCGCATGGGTGTGAACGCTCATGGTCATCGCCCGAGCGCTCTGTCGGTGCGATCGATCGCGCCAGTCTCCTGTACCGATTGGCTTGTCGGCCTGTTCTCGCATCGGCGCACCCGCGCGTCAGCTTAAATTTGTATGACCTGTAGACATGACAAAAGGTGTATTACGGGCAAACATGGCGAGCGTCAGTGGAATTGGAGTGATGTATCATCGACGAAATCGGGTCTCCGGGTCGACGCTCAGCACCTCGCGGCACCGTCGTATACCGCCCTTGAGGGCGTTACCTCGCAAAACAGCAGAAAATCCATAATTCTGGATTTATCTATTGACAAAGTTGTGCGACAAAACTTAGTCTCGCCTGGTAGAGGCCGCGAGTCTCCCTCGGCAGTGACCGGGGAGTGCTCACCCCGCTAAGGCCTCCTCAACCCGGCAGAGAGAGAACCGACATGACACTCACCAGGCAAGGCAGATTCCGGCTGCGTGTCGCAGCCGTCTGCGCCACACTCCTCGCGCTCGTCGCCGCTGGCGCCGCGGGCATCGTCGGCGCCAATGCGGCCTCAGGCCCCGGCTGCCGCGTCGACTACACCGTCAAGTCCGAGTGGACCGGCGGATTCATCGGCGACGTCGTCGTGACGAACCTCGGCGAACCGGTCAAAGGCTGGAAACTGAAGTGGTCCTTCCCCTCCGGGCAAGGCGTCACCAACGATTGGGCCGCCAACGTCAAGACCAAGGGCGCGGACGTCACCGCGAAGAACCTGAGCTACAACAAGAAGATCGGCACCGGCGAGTCGGTCTCCTTCGGATTCGCCGGATCGTGGACCGAGTCGAACGAGGCCCCGACCTCGTTCAAGCTCAACGGCACCACCTGCGAGTTCACGGTCAGCGGTCCCTCGGAACTGACCGCCATCGAAACGGTCGCCGCCATGGAGCCCGGCTGGAACGTCGGCAACACGCTCGACGCGATCCCCGAGGAGACCTCCTGGGGCAACCCGCTGATCACAGAGGAGCTCCTCGACACGGTCAAGGCCGCCGGCTACAAGTCCATCCGCCTCCCCGTCACCTGGACCGACTACATCGGCGAGGCACCGTACTACACCATCGACTCGGCCCGGCTCGACCGCGTCACCCAAGTCGTGGACTGGGCGATCGAGCGCGACCTCTACGTTCTGCTCAACCTGCACCACGACTCCTGGATGTGGATCGACGACATGCCGACCGACCACGACGGCGTCGTGGCGAAGTTCGACGCGGTCTGGACCCAGCTCGCCGAGCACTTCAAGGACTACCCCGAACTGCTCGTGCTGGAGAGCAACAACGAACCGCAGTTCGCCGGCACCACGCACGAGGAAGGGGACGCCTACAACGACGAGCTCAACCGCCTCTTCCACGAGATCGTCCGCAGCTCGGGAGGCGAGAACGAGGACCGGCTCCTGGTCCTTCCCAGCCTCCACACCAACGGCGACCAGGCTCGCATAGATGTACTCAAGACCACGATCGACGAGCTCGACGACGACATGCTCGCCGCGACCATTCACTTCTACGGATTCTGGCCCTTCAGCGTCAACGTCGCCGGGTACACCAAGTACAACGAGGACGTGGAGGCCGACATCGTCGGCACCTTCACCCGCGCCCACGACACGTTCGTCGCCAACGACATCCCGGTGATCATCGGCGAATGGGGGGTCCTCAACTACGACCACACCCGGCCCGGCGTCCACCAGCACGGCGAGCTGCTGAAGTACTACGAGGAAGTCGAGTTCCAGGCCCGCGACAAGGGCATCACCATGCAGATCTGGGACGCCGGCCAGTTCCTCAACCGCAACACCCTCGAGTGGCGCGACCAGCACATCTTCGACTACTTCGAGTCAGGCTGGACCACTCGCTCCGGCACCGCCTCGTTCGACTCGATCTACCTCGAGAAGGACGCCGTGATCGAAGCCGAGTCGCTCACGTTGGACCGCAACGGCCTCGAGTTCGAGGGACTGTGGCACGGTGATTCACCCCTGGCCGAAGGCGATGACTACACCGTCTCGGGCGACACGCTCACGCTCACGCCCGCCGCGCTCACGCGCTTGGCGGGAGATCGCACCTATGGTGTGAACAGCACCATCGAGGCCCGGTTCTCGGACGGCATGCCGTGGCAGATCCATGTGATCACCTACGACAAGCCCGTTCTGGCGGACGCGACCGGAACGACGGAGTCGTTCGTGATCCCGGCGGAGTTCACCGGGGACCAGCTCTCCACCATGGAATCCGTGTACGCCGACGGAACCCCGACCGAGCCTGGAGGCTGGAACTCGTTCAAGGAGTACTGGACCACCTTCAACCCCGACTATGCGGCGGGGACCATCATCCTCAAGCCCGAGCTGCTCAACGCGCTCAACGACGGGCAGACCGTCACGTTGACGTTCCACTTCTGGGGCGCCGGCGAGATCGACTACGAGATCACCAAGAACGGCACTAGCGTCACCGGCTCCGCGCTGTAGCCAGCATACTGATGGGGCCGCCGACACGACCCGCGTCGGCGGCCCCATCACTATGCAGGGCCGCGGCGACGCGACCCGATGCCTGTTGCAGCCCGGACCGGTGGTGTGCCGATGCGGGGCTGTGCGTTAGCCGGTAGTACCGATGACGGTGCCGCCGGATTCGGTGACATAGTAGGTCAAGGTCGCCCCGCTCCAGAAGTAGAGCGTGAGCTTGACCTGTCGGTTGTCCTGGACGTCTTTGAAGAAGGCGTCGCCGAGTACGAGCTGGTTCGCCGCGTAGTCCGGCTTGAACGCCACTCCCCATTCCTTGTAGGAGGTCCAGTCGATCGGCCCGGCGTTGCTACCGTCATCGGTGTAGACCGCCTGCATGGTCTTCATCTGGTCGCCCTTGAACTCGGTCGGGATCGCGAACGTGTTCGCGGCGCCGGTGGCGTTGGCGATCGTCGGGGTGTCGTAGCTGATCAGGCTGATCCGCCACGGTTGGCCCGCCGAGAAGTCGGCGTGCAGGTCGGCGCGCTTGCCGTACTGGCGGTTGCCCAGCAGCTCGGTCAGCAGCGATGCCTTCAGGGTGAGCTCGTTCCCGGAGCGGGTGTAGTCGACGCCTTCGGTGAGCCGGGTGTCGCCGTGCCGCAAGCCCTCGAACTCGAGGCCGTTCGGGTTCAGCGTGACGGTTTCGTCTGCGATTTGGCCGGCGCGCTCGAAGAACACCTGGTCGGTTGAGGCGGTGCCCGAGCGGGTGGTCCAGGCAGCCTGGTACATCCCCCAGTACTCCGGGTCCCGGAACTGAAGGTTGTCGCGGTCGTAGCCGGGAACGCAGTCCCACAGCATGGTCGTGAGGTTCTTCTCCCTGGCGTAGTAGCCGGCGTATTCCAGGAACTTGAGGATCTCGCCGCGTTCGACCTTGCCTTCGACATTGCCGCCCAGCAGGCTGTACTCCCCGATGATGACCGGGATGTCGTTGGCCACGAAGGCGTCGTAGACGTTGTCGAACGCGTCGTGGATGCCGTCGATGACCACTTGGTCGAAGTTGGTCCCCCCGGCGAGGTTCATCGCGAAGGGCCAGTACCCGTAGAAGTGGATCGTGGCGGCGACGTTCGGGTCGCCCAGGTCCGTGAACGTCTGCGCCAATTCGTCGACGGGGGTCTGATCTCCGCTGGTGTGCAGCGTCGGCAAGACCAGCACCCGGTCGGCGTTGCCGCCGCCGGTGCCGCGAACGATCTCGTGGAACTGCTTGTTGAGCTCGTCGAGGTAGCCGTACTTCTCGGCGTCGGTGGCGTCGTAGAACTGAGGCTCGTTGATGCTCTCGAACAGGAGGGTCGGAGGGTAGTCACGGAAGCGCTCGGCGATTGCGGTCCACAGCGCCTCGTTGCGGGCGAGGATCTCTTCCCTGTTGGTCTTCATGTCGGCCAACCAGATCCACGAGTCGTGGTGGACGTTGAGCAGCACGTAGAGGCCTTCTTCAATCGCCCAGTTCACCACTTCCTCGACGCGGTCGAGGTATGCAGGGTCGATGGCGTAGTCGGGCCCCTCGCCCTGGTGCTCGTTCCAGGTCACCGGAAGGCGGAGGCTGTTGAACCCCTCGTCCTTGACGTCGGCGACGAGCGCCTGGTTGATCGGATAGTTGCCCCAGGAGGTCTCGTCGGGGATCGCATCGAGCGAGTTGCCGAGGTTGAAGCCCGGCTGCATCGCGGCCACGGTCTCCATCGGCGTCAGGTTCCCGGGCGGTGTCTCGGTCGGCTCTTCTGAAGGGATGGTGCAGGTGGCGCCGTTGAGGGTGAACGCGGTCGGGAGGTCGTTGCGCGCGCCGAACGAGCCCGCGAAACCGAACGACACCGCGGCGCCGGAGGCGAGTTCGCGGTTGTAGCTGACGTTCTTGGCGGTGGCGGTGCCTCCGGAAACGGTGACATCCGCGTTCCATGCCTGGACGACGGTCTGGCCGGACGGGAACGACCACTGGAGATTCCAACCGTCCAGGGCAGCGCCGTGATTGGTGACGGCCACATCGGCGATGAAACCGCCGGGCCACTCGCTTCTGACTTGGTAGTCGACCTCGCAACCGCCTGAGGCGGAGGCGACCTGAGGCAGGATGACTCCGAGCCCGGCCGCCAAGGCGGCGACGGCTGCGACGATCAGGGAGATCCTTCTTCGTCTTCCATGTGCGGTGCCTGTCATGGCGCTCCTCATGCTTTCTCTGGATGGTCGGCATCGGGTCCTGGGCCGCTTGCTGCGACTCCGGACCGGGATGTCCGGGGCTCAGCACTATTCGAACTATGTACATACATGGATATGTACGAACGGATTCGTTCGCCCGTGCCCACGGTCGATCGGGGGAGCTGCTCGCGGCGGGCCGTGGGGATGCCGTCTCGGCCGATTTCCTACTCAAGCGACAAGTCATCAGACATGTCGATGCTTCCGATAGCATGGCATACGTGGGTGTTCAGTGCAACATGCTGTACGAGAAGGGGTGTGCGGAGGCTCAGACCATTAAATTTGACTGACAAATATCGAACAGTCGGTCGGCTACATGGTCGGTCTCGAACCGGCCTGACGGATGGCGCGGGGTGGAGCACCGAGCTCTTGGCGACAAGCCTTGTTGAACGCCTGGAGGTTCGGGATGCCGATGGAGGCGGCCACGGCTGGAATCGAGAGTGTGGACTCGCGCAGGAGGTGTTCGGCGCGGGCGAGCCGGCGGTGGCGGACGTAGGCGACCACTGTCATACCCGTCTCGGCTCGGAACAGTCTCGTCAGATGGTTGTGCGACACCTTCGCGGCGGCGGCTATCTCAGGAACCGAAAGCGGTCGCGGGAGCTGCTGCTCGATGTATGCGAAGGCAGCGGCAAGGGCCGGATGGCTTCCGCCTTGGAACTCGGCTGGGCGGAGTCGAACGGTGCGCCACAGTGCGGTCCAGACTTCAGCGGCGGCCTGGGCAGGGGAGTCGCTGAGGGCCGCGACGGCGCGCCGCAGCGACTCGGCGAGGGCTGAAGCAGCGTCGCCGGCCTCCTGGACGAGCGGCAGCGTGTGAGGCGTCCCCTGCGTCGAGGGCCGCAGATGCGCGTAGAGGTGCTCGGATCGCCCTCGGTAGCGGAAATGCACGTCAGTGTCGGCGAGGATGAGACTGACGCGGCCTGGCGCGATACGGTGCCGGGTACCGTCCACTTCCAGGTCGGCGTCGTATTGATAGAGGTGGAACTGCCACAGGTCGGGCAGCCGGAACCGGTCGTCCGGGCTGTTGAGCCCGTGAATGGCGAACCCCGCGTTCACCACCTTCGGCGGGGCGTCGAGGCACACAGTCACGTCACGCACTTTGAAAACCAACCACAGACGGCCGCAGCCGTCCACTCGGGGGAAGGTCTCAGTCGACCTGGCTTCGGTCGGGTGATGATAATCAACCACAACTGGGTGATAATCGACCAGTGAGCCGTGCGGATCCGTTCCTAGTCTCGGCGTATGACCGCAACCTGGCGCCCCTCACGCCCTGTCCGAGTCGAAGCCGATTCCCGCGCGGCCGGCGAGCCGCTCCACCATCACTGGAGCCAGGTCGTCGGAGCCGGCCGAGCAGCCGAGGGTCTGCGCGCCAACTGGCAGGAGCATTTGCGCACCGTCGCGGGCGAATGCGGCTTCCGCTACGTGAACTTCCACGGCCTGTTCCATGACGACATGTTCGTATACCGCATGGCCGAAGACGGTCCGGTGTACAACTTCCAGTACATCGATGAGGTCTTCGACCGCCTTCTGGAGGCCCGGGTGCGGCCGTTTGTCGAGTTCGGGTTCTCCCCAGGCGACCTCGCGCGGGAGAAGTCCACCGTCTTCTGGTGGGGCGGGCACGGCTCGCCCCCGACCGATCTCACCGCATGGGCTGCGCTCATCACCGTCACCGTCGAACACTGGCGGGCGCGCTACGGGCCACGGGAGGTCCGAAGCTGGTACTTCGGGGTCTGGAACGAGCCGAACTTCGACGCGTTCTTCCGGGGCACGCGCACGGAGTACTACCGGTTGTACGCCGCGACCGTGAAGGCGCTGAAGGAGCTCGACCCGGAACTCCGCGTCGGCGGGCCCGCCACCTCGAACTTCGTGCCCGACGCCCGCAACGAGGGCGAGACTGAGGACGGCACCGCTTTCGCCGTCCTCGAGCGGCCGGAGGATGCCGAGGCACTCGAATGGCGACCGGTGTGGATCGAGCACTTCCTCGACCACTGCGCCAAGGAAGGTCTCCCGGTCGACTTCGTCTCCTGCCACCCGTACCCCTTGGCCTGGGTCCTCGACGGCGATGGCAGAGGCATGACATTCAGCCGGCACGCCAGCGCCGCTGCGGACGATCTTGCCGCCCTGCGTCGCATCGTCGACGCCGGCCCCTTTCCCGAGGCGGAGATCCACCTGACCGAATGGAACTCATCGCCGTTCCCACGCGACCACACTCACGACTTTCCGCAGGCCGCGACCTTCATCGTGAAGTCGAACCTGGAGACCATCGGTCTCGTCGACTCACTGTCCTACTGGACCTTCACCGATGTGTTCGAGGAGCCGGGCGCCGGCGCCACCGTCTTCCACGGCGGCTTCGGCATGATCAACCACCAGGGGATCGTGAAGCCGAGCTTTCACGCGTACCGCCTGCTGCACACCCTCGGCGACGAGCTGCTCGCCCGCGTCGACGGCGCCGTGATCACCCGCGATTCCACCAACGGCAAGATTTCCTGCCTTGCCTACCACTACCCCGATGAGGTGACCACCTCGGTTCCGGTGTCCGAGCCGGGACGGGAGGTCGCGGACGAAACGCTCGCCACCGGCGGGCCTCGGATACTCGAGATCGACCTCTCCGGCCTCGATCCCGAGTGCCTGCTGACGGTAGAGACCGTCGGGCCGTTCCGCGGCGACGCCCTTGCGGCCTGGCGCTCCATCGGTGAACCCGAGCCGCCCTCCCGCGAGGAGTTGGGTGCGCTGCGTGCCGTCGCCCGCGAGGTGCCGCAGGAGACGCTCAAAGCCGATGCCGAGGGGCGATTGCACCTCCAGATCGGCATGCGGCCGTGGGAGATCGTATCCCTGCGCCAGGTTTAGTCCGGTTCAGAGGCAGCGCTGCGGCGGGTGTGAGCGACGACGGGAGCCCCTCCGGATCGACGAGTTCCCGGGTGTCTTCCGGAGGGCCCGTGCTGCCGACAATCGGAGGCCGACTCGTGAATCGAACGAATGCGGGCGTCCGGGCCCGGATCCGGCCCGGACGCCCTCCCCCTCGCGGACCCTCACCGACCGCGGGCTTATCCCTTCACGGCGCCGGTGATGACGGCCTTCGTGAAGTGCTTCTGGATGAACGGGTACATGATGACGATGGGGATGATGGTGCAGACGACGACGGCCATCTTGAGCGCGGCGGTCGGGGCGGATTCACCTTGGGCCTGGTACTGGGCGGCGGCCTGGGCGCCTTCGGGGAGCCCCTGGGTGGACATGAGCATGCGCTGGAGGACGACCTGGATGGGCTGGGTCTCCAGGCCCGGGGTGTAGAGGACGGCCTGGAAGTACATGTTCCAGTAGCCCACGGCGTAGAACAGGGCGATGACGGCGAGGATCGCCTTCGACATCGGCAGCACGATCGTGAACAGGGTGCGGAACTCGCCGGCGCCGTCCATCTTGGCGGCGTCGAGGAGCTCGCCGGGGATCGAGTTCATGAAGAACGCCCTGAGGATGATGATGTTGAAGGTGCCGACCGCGCCGGGCAGGATCAGCGACCAGTACGAGTTGAACAGGCCGAGCTGCTGCACCACCAGGAACGAGGGGTACATGCCCGGTCCGAACAGGAACGTCAGCAGGATCAGCCACAGGATCGGGCGGTGCAGCAGCGACCCGGTCCGCGAGAGCGCGTAGGCGCCGCAGATGGTCAGGGCCACGCTGATGGCGGTGCCGACGAGGGTGAGGGTGAGGGTCAGCAGCAGCGAGTCGGTGAGCGCGCCGCCGGAGAAGATCTCACGGTAGGCCTGCACGGACACGTCGGTGGGCAGGATCAGCAGGGACCCGCCGGCGCGACCCAGGGCCTCTTCGCTGGCGAAGCTGGTGGCCAGGACCGCCCAGATCGGCAGGACGATCGCGGCGGCGTAGCAGATCAGGAACAGGGCCTTGACCGCTTTGCCGGCGAGCGAGGGCTCCTCGTCCCAGATGGGCCGGTTCTTGTTGCGGCGCTTGCCACCGTGGAGGCGCGCGGGTGTGGTGGAGGCGGTCATGACTTCTGGTAGATCCCTTGCTCTCCGAGGCGGTGCGCGATCTTGTTGGCGACGAGGATGAGGATCAGCCCGATGACGCCCTTGAACAAGCCCGCGGCGGTGCCGAAGGACTCGCCCTGGCTGCCGACGATC
>NZ_RSEB01000003.1 GCF_003933745.1 Glycomyces terrestris
CCTCCGTGATCTCCGGACCGGCTCAGCCGTTCCGTTCCCCCGCGGGCAAAGACAAATATACACGGGGTTTTGAGCGCACGAAACAGGGGGGTCCCTTTCCGCTCGGGACCGCGCTGACCTGCCGCATTGCCGATGCGGCACAGCGAGACCGGCTCGAAGCCGGCCGCGGTTGCCGTCGACGCCGCGGGCGATTCGCGGCCCCTCGGGGGTTCCCGGGTTCGAACCTACGGGAGGGGTACGACATTCCGGGGTCGGCGCTGTGAACGGATGGTGTCGTTCGGTGCGCAGAGGGGATGGAGACGAGAAGGGGTCCACGGAAGCGGCGCCCAAAGGGAGGGGAGTGCAAGAGCGAGGAGGGAGGGCGGGGAGAGACGACCGCCGTTCAAGGGAGAGGGGAGGGGTGACATGCCCACTGGCGGGGCGAGGAAGACGGAAGGCGGCATGCGCGCCGCCGGTAGGGAGGAAGGCGAGGAGACATGGCCACCCCGCGGGGGCGAAGACGGAAGACGTGCTCGCCGTCGGCAGGTACGCGAAAGGGGCCGGGCCCGTCTTTCGACGGGCCCGGCCCCTTCATGCTTTTCGAGCGTTGTCGCTCTGGTCTTAGGCCGCGACCTCGGTGGAGGTCGGGACGATGTTGACCAGCTTGCGGCCGCGCTTCTGCGAGAACAGCACTTCACCCTCGGCGAGGGCGAAGAGGGTGTCGTCGCCGCCGCGGCCGACGAGGTCGCCCGGGTGGTACTTGGTGCCGCGCTGACGGATGAGGATCTCGCCGGCGCTGACGTGCTGGCCGCCGAAGCGCTTGACGCCAAGTCGCTTGGAGTTGGAGTCACGCCCGTTGCGGGAGCTGGATGCGCCCTTCTTGTGTGCCATCGTTCAACCCCTTACTTGGTGATGCCGGTGATACGCACACGGGTCAGCGGCTGGCGGTGACCCTGGCGCTTGTGGTAGCCGGTCTTGTTCTTGTACTTGTGGATCTTGATCTTCGGGCCCTTGGTGTGCTCGAGAAGTTCACCGCTCACCGTGACGCCAGAGGCGTCGGTGACCACAGTGCCTTCGTCGACGAGCAACACCGCAGGCAGCGTAAGCGTGTCGCCGGACTCGCCCTGAAGCTTCTCGACTTCGAGGACGTCGCCCTCGGCGACCTTGTACTGCTTTCCGCCAGTCTTGACGATTGCGTACATGTCGACGCGGTCTCCTTGGGTCCTCCCCGATGCGGGGACATAGCTGTCAGTTCCCCGCAGGGGAACGGTGTCTGTCAGTTTCGCGGTGTCGTGCACCGTGCCAACGCCGGCTTCGCGAACGTCGCCTGGGCTGGCCCGCCGATCGAGCTCCGCGCTCGTCCCCGCGTGAGCAGGGACGAAAAGCTGAGGGCTCTATAGGCCGCTCACTAGGGTACGTCATGTACCCGCTGGTTCCGGCATCGGGATCAGGCGGACGCCGCGAACGTCACAGTCCGCGGCGCCTGCCCGGTCCGTCAGCCGGTCTCCTCGCCTTCGGCCGGGGCCTGGGCCGCGGCGCGGGGTTCGGAAGTCTCGGTGTCGTCGGTCGCGCCCTCGGCCGGGTCCTGCGCCGCCTCGCGGGCGGGCTCGTCGTCCTCGGGCCCGTCCTCCGCCTCGGCCAGGACCTCGTCGGCGTCCGCGGGGACGGCCTCCTCGGTCGCGGCCGCGGCGTCGGTGGTCTCGGTCTCGACCACGAGCGGCGCGTCGGGTTCGGTGGCCTCGGCGATCGGCTCGGACGAGGTCTCGTCCACGATCTCGACCTCGACGAACTCGTCGTGGCCGTCCTCGTGCCCGTGCTCGGAGGCGGCCGCGATCTTCGCGGTCGCGCCGGCGGCGGACTTGGCCTGCGGCTCGGACTTGTCCTGCTTCTTGGCCTGCTGCTGTTGCTGCTGGCCGGACTTGGACTTGTCCTTCTTCTTCTTGCCGCCGTTCTGGCCCTGACCCTGGTTCTGGTTCTGCTGGGCCTGGTGCTGGTGCTGGCCGCCGTTGCCGCCGCCGCCGTTGCCCTTCTTGCGCCCGTTCCCCAGGATCTCGTCCGTGTGGATCATGACGCCGCGGCCCTTGCAGTGGTCGCAGGGCTCGGAGAAGGCCTCGATGAGGCCCTGGCCGACCCGCTTGCGGGTCATCTGGACCAGGCCGAGCGAGGTGACCTCGGTGACCTGGTGCTTGGTGCGGTCGCGCCCCAGGCACTCGGTCAGGCGGCGGAGCACCAGGTCGCGGTTGGACTCCAGGACCATGTCGATGAAGTCGATCACGATGATGCCGCCGATGTCGCGCAGGCGCAGCTGGCGCACGATCTCCTCGGCCGCCTCCAGGTTGTTCCTGGTGACGGTCTCCTCGAGGTTGCCGCCCTCGCCGGTGAAGCGACCGGTGTTCACGTCGATCACGGTCATCGCCTCGGTGCGGTCGATGACGAGCGAGCCGCCCGAGGGCAGGTAGACCTTGCGGTCGAGCGCCTTGAGGAGCTGCTCGTCGACGCGCATCTCGGCGAAGACGTCCTTCGTGCCGGTGTGGCGCTTGAGCCGCGGCAGCAGCTCGGGCGAGACCGACTCCAGGTACTTGTGGATCTCGTCGTACGCCTCGTCGCCTTCGACGACGAGCTCCTTGAAGTCCTCGTTGAAGACGTCGCGGACGACGCGGATCAGCACGTCGGGCTCGGAGTGCAGCACGCTCGGCGCGTTGCCCTTCTTCGCCTTGGCCTGGATCTCCTCCCACTCGATCTGGAGGCGGGAGATGTCGCGGGCGAGCTCCTCGGGCCCGGCGCCCTCGGCGGCGGTGCGCACGATGACGCCCGCGCTCTCGGGGACGAGCTTCTTCAGGGCCGCGCGCAGGCGGGTGCGCTCGCGGTCGGGGAGCTTGCGGGAGATCCCCGAGGCGTTGCCGCCGGGGACGTAGACCAGGTGGCGGCCCGAGAGGGCGACGTGGCTGGTCAGACGGGCGCCCTTGTGGCCGACCGGGTCCTTGGTGACCTGGACGAGCACGGAGTCGCCGGGCTTGAGGGCCTGCTCGATCGAGCGGGCCTTGCCGGCCAGGCCGGTCGCGTCCCAGTTGACCTCGCCGGCGTAGAGCACCGCGTTGCGGCCGCGGCCGATGTCGACGAAGGCGGCCTCCATGCTCGGGAGCACGTTCTGGACCTTGCCGAGGTAGACGTTCCCGACCAGGCCCTGGGCCCCAGACTTGGAGACGTAGTGCTCGGCGAGGATGCCGTCCTCGAGGACGGCGGCCTGGGCGCGGCCGCCGCGGACGCGGACGACCATCTGGCGCTCGACCGCTTCGCGGCGGGCGAGGAACTCGGCCTCGCTGACGACCTGGACGCGGCCGCGGCCGGACTTGCGGCCGTCGCGGCGGCGCTGACGCTTCGCCTCGAGGCGCGTGGAGCCGGAGACGCCGCGCACTTCCTCGTTCGAGGAGGTGCGGCGCTGCGGGCTGCGGACCTTGACGACCACTTCGGCGTCGTCGTCGGACTCGTCCGGCCGCGAGCGGTCGGAGTCCTCGGAGCCGGCCCTGCGGCGGCGGCGACGCCGGCGGCGGGTGACCTCGGGGCCGTCGGCGCCCGAGTCCTCGTCGTCCTCGTCGGTGTCGGCGTGCGACTCGTCCTCGTCGTCGTCCTCGTCGTCGGCGCCGCCCTCGACACCGTCGACGCCCTTGCCGCGGCCGCGGCCGCGGCGGCCCCGGCGGCCGCGCCTGCGGCGGCCGGCCTCGGAGTCGTCATCGTCGTCGTAGTCGTCGTCGAAGTCCTCGGCGACGGGCTCCTCGGCCTTCGGCTCGCGCTCGGCGGCCTTGTCCTCGGGGCCCTTGTCGGCGGGCTTGTCGGAGCGCTCGCCGCGGTTGCGGGTGCGCTTGCGCGACGGCTGCTGCTCCTGCTGGGGCTGGGCCTTCTTGGCCTGGGTCTTCTTCGCCTGGCGGCGCGGCTCGGCGTCCTGGCCGCGCTCCGGGGCGTCGTCCTGCTGGTCGCGGGAGTCGGACCGGGAGCGCTCGGACCGCTGCTCGGCCGCCTTCGGGGCGGTCTTGGGCGGGGGTGCGAACATCGCGGCGGTCGCTGCGGTGGCGCGGGGCCGGTCGCTGCGGGGCGTCTCGGACGCCGGTTCGTCGCTCTTGGGTTTTTGAGGAGCCATGAAGGTCACCGCGATCGCGGGCACCTGTTCGCGCGGCTCATTCTCGCGCATACGAATAAATCTCCATTCCAGCCGCTGCCCGGGCGCGTGACGCGGTTTGCGTCCGCTGCCGCACGGGCGCGGCATCAGAGTGCGGTCCTCCCGACCGGGCGGGGGCCGGCGTCCGGCTCGCGTCGCCCAGCAGGCTCGCGAGCCTTGTTCCGGCGCTGTCCCCTGCCGTTCGGGCCGCACTGAAAAGTTCAACTCCCACTGGGGAAACACCTCTGCCCCCAGCCGAGTCGTCAAGTCCGTCGCCGTCGTGAGGGGCGCGGACAGGACATCTGCGGGTCGCACCGTCCGTAGATATGTGCGGTACGACAAGGTCGAGTATCGCACACTCTGTGTCATTCGCCGAACAGGTGGACAACCCGGTGCCCTCCCTCTCAGTGGGAGCCGTCACGATCGGGTGAGAACACACGACTCCTCGTGGTTGGCACGATTCGAGCGTGGCCCGTGTCCCATGTACTCGATAAGCTGTCGAGTGGCGCGCCACCAGCAGCCTCCAGACGAAGGACAGAGCCATCGCACTCCAGGTGATCGACTCGGACCGGTCCGAGGAGCCCCGGGCGGACGGGAAACCGGCCACCTACCAGGGGCGGCATCGCGGTGCCGACCTGTTCCGGCAGCTCACGAGCGTCGGATGGGTCCTCGCGGTGGTCGCGGTCCTGCTCCTCGGGGGCGGCACCGTGCTCTTCTGGAGCTCGGGCATCGGCGACGAGAAGCCGCTCGTCGAGGCCGGCGAGATCGGCGACCTCTGCGAGCGCGTCGTCGACCCCGAGCTGCTGACGCCGTGGGCCGACACCGAGCAGGCGCGCAGCCCCGAGGAGTCCTCGGAGGAGCAGGTGCGGACGTTCGACTGCACCTATTCGGCGGAGTACGCCGGGGCCGACGCGTACCGGCTCGTGACCCTGTTCGCGACCGTGCAGGTGTACGAGGACGCGTCGAAGGCGCGGGCGGCGTACGCCGGGGTGCTCGAGTTCGAGGCGTCCGAGGGGCACGAGACCGCCGAGGTGGGCGGGGTCGGCGAGCAGGCGGCGTCCGCGGTGATCGCCGCGGGCGAGGAGACCGAGGTGCGCCTGCACGCGCAGGAGGCGAACACCACGCTGAGCCTGAACGTGTTCGTCACGGGCGCGCCGCCGGAGGGCGGGGACGTCGAGGCGTTGGCGGAGGGCCTGTCGTCGGGTCTCCTGGAATCACTCCCCCGGGCGGGGAATTAGGGGGCTCCCTCTAAGCTGACCGTGACTACCGCGGCGTCAAGTCGACACGCCGCATCCATTCGCGGAGGATCATCGTGAGCGCCACACCACCCTTTGGCCCGGCATACGACGAGCAGCCCGACGACGGGCGGCGGTCGGGCTCCGGCCAGTGGCGTCCCCGCGCGGGTCGGCCGCAGGGTTCGGGCGAGCCGTACGCCGCGCAAGGTGATCAGGGCCGCCACCAGGGCGGGCAGCCGACTCCGGAGCGCCCTCAGCAGCGCGGCGGCTACGGGCAGCAGCGGCCGCAGGCGGGGCGTCCCGCGCCCCAGGCCGGGCGGCCGGCGCCGCAGGCCGGCGCGCCGCGGGCGGGCGGGTCGGCGGCCGGCGGGCCGATCGCGGGCGGGCCCATGGCGGGCCGCGGTCCGCAGGCCGGGCAGTACCAGTCCCCGCAGCAGCAGTTCTCCCCGCAGCACGGCGGCTACGAGCCGCAGCAGGGGGGCTATGAGGCGCAGCCGGGCGGGTACGAGTCGCGCCGTCCGAGCGGGCCGGTGACCGGGTCGCGTCCGGCGGCGCCCGGCCGGGAGTACCGGCCGAGCCCGGGCGGGCAGGCCTCGCAGGAGCGCCAGGACCAGCCGTTCGAGGAGACCGCGTTCGTCGACGACCGCGCGAAGGACGAGTGGGGCGGCGGCGCAGAGACGACCGCGATCGGGAAGCTCGGCTACATGCCGAAGGAGCCGCGGCGGCGCTCGGACTTCCAGAAGGTGCGCAGCCGGGCCCGCAAGTCGAGCCCGTGGCCGAAGATCGTGGCGGCCGTCGTGGCGGTCGCGCTCGTGGGCGGCGGCGTGTGGTGGTTCATGAACCGCGACACGGAGGAGAGCACCGGTGACGCGGCCGGTGCGGGGCTCACGTACGAGGGCACCGACGCGCCGTGCTCGCTGGTCGACGCCGGGCCGCTCGAGTCCGCGGTGAACGGCGCGGACCCGACCGAGGCGGCCGAGGCCGAGCAGAAGAGCCGCGGGTGGGTGCAGCTGTGCACCGTGACGTACGGCGAGCCGGACCAGGCGGCCGCGCTGCTCGAGGTCGACGGGACCGTGTTCGACTCCGACGCGAAGGCCAGCGTCAACTACGAGCTGGGCACGGGCGAGCTCGGCGACCTGGCGGAGCTGTGGACGCCGGTCGACCCGGCGCCGGCGGTCGGCGACCAGTCGGCGGCAGTGGCGCGGATCGTGACCGACGGGACTTCGAACTACCAGCTGCACCTCCAGGACGACAACGTCTACCTGGTGCTGCGGCTGTCGGTGGCGAAGGAGGCCGGGGTCGACGAGGCGGCGCTGACCGAGATGACCACGCAGCTGGCCGAGGCGTACCTGGAGAACTGGCGCGACGCGAGCTAGCGGGCGCGCCGTTCGGGGCCGGGCTCGGATACGGGGCCGGCGATTCGGGAGCGTCTCGGAGCGCCGCGGCGAGTCTCCGCAAATCGGACATAAAAGGGACCCCTGGTTCAAAAATACCGTTCGGGTCCGACAAGAACTCAGGGCCGGTTCCGTCTGCCGAGACGGAACCGGCCCTTTCACTCGTTCGAGTGAAAGGGCCGATCGCTGTTGAGGCTGCCAGGTGAGGACCCGGCCGAGCTTCGGACGGAATCCGATGCCGGTTCGCCTCCGAGGCGAAAGGCCCTCCCGGATCGGGTGTCCCTCGGGAGGGCCGACGGCGTGGCGACCGGTCTGGCGCTAGTACGTGCGCATCGGGGCGCCGAACATCTGCGCCTCGATGGAGGTCGGGGCGCACCAGAGGTAACGCTCCTTCTGGCCCTTCCGGAGCATGGCGATCATGTCGTCGTGCAGCATCTGGAGCCACTGGAGGACCTCCTGGTTGACCCGGATCGCCGAGCGGGCGATCTGGGCCTCTTCGGCGGTGAGCCGCTGGAGGACCGTCATGTGGGCGTCGCCGGTGAGGCTGTCGGCGTAGTTCGTCAGGCGCGGGAGCACCGTCAGCTGCGTGCGCCAGGGGCCGAGGACCGGCTTGGTCTGCGAGCCGCGCTCGCCGACGTCGTAGACGTACAGCGCCGGGGAGTGCTGGCTCGCCTCGACGGTGACCGGCTGGTCGCCGTGCAGCACCGCGAGGCGGTCGTTGCGGCCGGTCGCGGTCTCGCCGAGGCCGTTCCACTCCTGCGGGCGGGTCGTGCAGACCGCGACGCGGGTGCCGATCGCCAGCGCGCGGAACACGAGCAGGCGCGCGAGGTACACGCCGCCGATGAGGTTGATGCGGGTCTCCTCGGGCCGGAAGAACGGCGCCACGACCGGGATCTGCTCGGCGTCGCGGCCGATCACGAGGCCGGCGGGCGGGCTCGCGGACGTCATGAGCTCCAGGGCCCGGGCGGTCGGGAACTGCGGCACCGACTTGACCGGCTCGATCGGCTTGCCCGCGTCCCTTGCGGTCTCGACCGCGCGGTCGGTGACCGGGAGGCCGTAGACGGTGCCCTCGGTCGGACCGGCCGAGACCTGGGAGACGCCGAACAGGCCCGCCGAGGTCGGCAGGGAGCTGATCGGGCCGCCGGTGATCGGGGCCGCGCCCGAGTAGGGCATGCCGGAGTACGGCTGCGCGCTGGCGGGCTGCGCCGAGTACGGCTGGCCCGAGACGGGGCCGCCGGAAACGGGGCCGCCCGAGATCGGGCTGCCGGAGACGGGCTGCCCGGACACCGGCTGGGCCGAGACGGGCGCGGCGGACACCGGCGCGGCCGCGGGCGGCTGGGCCGGGCGCTGCTGCTGCGAGGTCGGCGTCTGCGGCTGCGGCGCCGGCTGCGACTGCGGCTGCGATTGCGGCGGCTGGTACTGCGGCTGCTGCGGGCGCTGCTGCTGCGACGGCTGGCCCTGCGGCGGCGTCGCGGGCGGGGGCGCGACCG
The DNA here is from genome assembly GCF_003933745.1 of Glycomyces terrestris. Classification (GTDB taxonomy): domain Bacteria; phylum Actinomycetota; class Actinomycetes; order Mycobacteriales; family Micromonosporaceae; genus Glycomyces; species Glycomyces terrestris. Next base: position 8,252 of record NZ_RSEB01000003.1, read on the forward strand.
GCCGCTGCTGGTACTGCGGCGGCGAGGACGCCTGCGGGGGCTGGCCCTGCGGCCCGGGGGGCTGCGGCGGGCGCATCTCCGGCGGGCGTGGTGTCTGGTACTGGGGCTGCTGTGGCTGCCCCTGCGGGGACTGGGGCGGCTGGGCCGGACGCGGGGGCTGGGCTCCGCCGCGGGCGCTCGGCGGCTGCGGCGCCTGCGGGGCCTGCGGGGACTGCGGCGGCTGCTGGCCCTGGCGGGCGCCGTAGACCGCGCCGGTCTGGCCCGTCTGTCCCGGCTGGCGGCCGGCCGGCTGGCCGTAGACGGCGCCGGTCTGCCCGGTCTGGCCGGGCTGCTGGCCGTACGCCGGGGACTGCGGGCGCGCGGGCGGGCCCGCGGACGGCTGCTGCGGGGACGCCGGGGACTGCTGGCCCGGGCGCGGCATGTTGAGCGTGCCGCCGTTGTCGTCGTCCACCGGGCGCTGGTCGGCGTCCTCGTCGTCCGAGTGGCGCCCGCCGCCGGCGCGGTAGTTCCCGCCCTGGTACGAGCCCCCCTGGTAAGTGCCGCCGCCGTAGACGTTGCCGCGGTCGGTCATCGGGGTCCTCCTCCGGTCGGGGCGGATGCGTACGCGGCGGGCCCGTGCTCGCCGTCGAGGCGCTGCAGGCGGACGCCGAGCTGGTCGGCGACGTTGAGCAGCTGGTTCTGGGCCGACTCCCACGACGCCTGGTCGAGCGCGAGGCGCACGATGGCGTCCACGGCGAGCTGGCGTCCGGTGATGCGGCCGTCGGGGTTGACCTTGCCGTTCGCGCTCGCGGTGACCACGGTCGAGACGGTCACGAACGCGGCGGGGACGCCGGAGAGGGCGTCCACGGTGCGGTGCAGGGCGACGGCGTCGGTGGGCCACTTGGTGACCCGGTAGGCGACGTGGCGGAGGCCGTCGGCGTACCAGTGGTTCCACTCCTCGGCGGTCCGCTCGCCCGGGACGGGGGCGAAGGCCACGCCGAGGGACTGCTGGACCGCTTCGCGCACGCCCTCGGCGTCGAGGATGCGGTTGGGGACGCCGACGTTGCCGAGGAGCTTGCTCACGCGCTGGGCGGTCGAGGCGAGCGCCTTGTAGACGCCGTCGACCTCGCCGCCGCGCTCGGCGGTGGCCTCGCGGGCGTCGCGGGCGCCGAGGCGCACGGCGAGCCACGCCTTGTGGTGGACGACGGCGGGGTAGTCGCCGAGGAGCTCGCGGTACGAGCGCGAGGCGGGGCTGTTGTCGTAGGCGGCGAGGCCGACCGGGGTGGTGTGGCCGACGAGCTGCACGGCGGAGACGGGGACGGAGGTCTCGTCGAAGAGGCGCTCGAGGCGTTCGAGCGGGACGGCCTTGGTGCCCTCGTCGGTGGAGCCGATCTCGATGACGGTGAACCAGCCGCCGTTGTCGTGGCCGATGCCGACGTTCTCGTCGCGGTCCTCGACGCCGGTGATGCCCAGGTCGGGCGCGATCCGGTGGAGAACCTCGGTGAGCTGCTCGGGGTCGAGCGCGCGGATGCGCCGGCGCATGCGCGACTTGAGCGGCCACGTCTGGTACCACCAGTAGTCGCCCTTGCGCCAGAAGACGACGACCAGCACGATGAGCGCGACGCCGCCGCCGGCGGCGAGCGCGATCGTCCCGAGCGCCAGGCTCGCCAGCGCGATCGTGAGCGCGAGCTCGACGGCGATGAGCTGGGCGACGGTGAGCGGCCCGAGCCGTCCCGAGGAGCGGGTCGTGAACACGACCGACTCGCCGGCGATCGGGCCGCCTTGCTGCTGGGCCTGCACGGACGCGGTGCCGCGTGCTTGCTGCTGCCCCTGAAGCATCGTCATTGGCGACGTCTCCATCATGAAGGTGAGTGGTCGTACCTATCGTAAGCGGACGAGTCCACCTCTCGGTGGCCCGCCCTTGCGGTGTTTCGGCCCGGTATACGGCGCACCGGCCCTTTGGCGCTGCGGCGTTAGACTGAGCGGGTGCGATTCCTCCCGCGTATTCCTCTCTATTCCGCAGCGGTCGCGATGGCGACGGCCGGATCGGTGCTGCTGGCGACTTCCCCTGCGCATGCGGAGTTCACCACCCCTGTGGCGCAGGGGGACGACGTCTCCCCGTGCGAGACCGGAGCGGGCAGCTCCGATTCGCTGACCGCGCGGGACTGGGCGGGCGACTTCATCGGGCTCGAGGAGGCGCACCGGTTCAACGACGGCCGGTTCGAGAACGGCGATCCGGTGACGATCGCGGTCATCGACTCGGGTGTCGAGGCCGGGCTGGACAGCCTCTTCGGTTCCCGGGTGAAGTCGGGCTGGGACGCTTGGGATCCGGCGGGCGACGGCACGTGCGACGCCTACGGTCACGGTACCGCGGTCGCGGCGATCGCGGCGGGCACCGCGCAGGGGGAGCAGTTCGTGGGGGTCGCGCCGGGGGCGGACATCCTGCCGCTGCGGGCCTTCGTGGGGAACGAGGGCGCGGACGCGGACCGGTCGCGGCTGGTGGCGAACCTGATCGACGACGCGGTCGCGAACGGCGCCGACGTCATCAACGTGTCGATCGCGCTGCCGGACACGGAGTTCTTGAAGGAGGCGGTCGCGAACGCGATCGCGGCGAACGTGGTGATCGTGGCCGCGACCGGGAACGAGAACCTGAACATGGACGACCCGGCGGTGGTGAACGACCCGGAGAAGGCGAAGTTCTATCCGGCGAACTACCCGGAGGTCATCGCGGTCGGCGCGCACAACCCGATGGGGAACTTCTACACGAGCACGAACTACGGGTCGAACATCGACCTGATCGCACCGGGCCAGGACGTGACGGTCCCGCTGCCGGGCGGCGGCTGGCTCGGCAAGCAGGAGGGCACGAGTTTCGCGGCGCCGTACGTGGCGGGGGCGGCGGCGCTGCTCAAGGCGGAGTTCGGGGAGGACGTCTCGCCGGCGTGGATCGAGCACCGGTTGACCGGGACCGCGATCCACCCGCCGAACGACTTCAACATCTACCAGGGCCACGGCGTCCTGAACGTGGGCAAGGCGATCTCGACGCCGCTGGAGCCGGGCGAGGACCCGACGGCGACGTCGTTCGACGATCCGGTCGAGAGTGAGGCGCCGGGCGCGACGCCGGAGGCGGAGCCGTCGTCGATCGCGGCCGTGAACGTGGACTACGACCCGCTCGCGTTCGAGAAGGCGGTGGCCTGGGCGAGCGTGGGCGGCGCGATCGTGCTGGTCGCGCTGGTCCTGGTCTTGCGGACGATCATCCCGAAGGGCCGCAAGCGCGGCTGGAAGCCGGGGACGCGGAGGCCCGAGCGGGCGGCGGCGGTCGTCGAAGGCGACTGAGCCGCGCTGCGGAGGCGGTGGCCGCGGGCCGCTCAGCCTTGCGGCGGCGAGCGGCGGCGAATTCACGTGGACGCCGGAGGGGCGGGACCGATCGGTCCCGCCCCTCCGGCGTTCGGGCTGCGCGGGGTCGACGCGGTCGTCTCGCGCCCGGTTCGGCACGCGGTCCGCTCGCGCCCTGCCCGGGACATGGAGAAGCCCGGGTGATCCTTGCGGATCATCCCGGGCTTCGAGTCGTCTGAGTCGACGAGGTGCTAGCCGCCGAAGCGACCGGCGTTGGCGGCCTCGGTCGCGGCGTAGCGCTCCTTGGCGTTGTTGACCGCGCGGCCGACGGCCTCGAGGATGGCGTTGATCTCTTCGAACGCCTGGTCCCACTGGGCCTTGGCTTCCTCGTAGGTCGCCTTGTCGTCACCTTCCCAGTCGAGGGCCTCGAGCTGGGAGCGGAGGTCCGCGAGAGTGCTGGTCATCTCGCCGGACTCAGTGGCGATCTGCTGCGAAGCTGCTTCGAGCTCCGCGTAGTCCATTGCAATACGCCCGGACATGGTTCACCTCTTTCCGTGATAGGGGGGAAGCTGCTAGAGCTCGCCGTCGAAGGCGGAGAACTCGGAGTTGGACTCGGCGTCCATCTCGGCCTGAGCGGCGGCGGACGAGTCGAGGGCGTCCGCGATGTCCTGCAGCGCGTCGAGGAGCTTGGCGGCCTTGGCGTCCCACGTACCCATGGTGGTGGTGAACGCAGCAGCGCCCTGACCGGTCCAGGTCGCGGCGAGGTCGTCACACAGGTTCTTCAACCGGTCGAGGTTGTTGTCGACCGAGAGCTTGGCTTCAACAGTGTCGGCAGCAGCCTTCGCGACTGTTTCCGGATCCATTGCCACACCGGGCATATGTCACCTCCAGGTAATTGACCGGGGCTGAGGCGCTAGGGCTCTAGGCCGTCAGGGGTATCCCAGTGAGTTTTTCATCGATTCCGCAGTCACCATAACCCGTCCGTGCAAACTCACCGGGCTGGCGGTGCGTCTCCGAGTTTACTAGTAGTGACGGGGCCCGTGTATCCCCACTTAGTGCCACCTCGGGCGTACGGGGCAACCAGGGCAGAGTCCCGGGTAGTCGGGTCGAAAGGGATGTCCTGTCATGTCCTGGGGAGGGTGTGGCAGCGGTCGGCGAACGGGGGCGAACGGGGCCTTGCTCCTGGTTGCGGCCCGGAGGCGGGCTCCCTTGTGTCCAGATCTCCCCTGTTCGTGCCATGCCGTGCCGCCGATGGCGTCCGGATTGCACCGCATCGGTATGCTGGTATGAGCACAGATCGAGCAGCCGCGTGCCCACCGCAGCGCGCCGAGGTCCGCGAGCGGCCCGACCATACCCCCTGACGAATTCTCTTTCACCGAGGTGATGACGTTGCTTCCTGAGGACATGGGCGGCGGTGCGGTCCAGAACAGGGACGGCTCCTACACCGTCACTGACTCCAGCGGTACCCGGTTCCAGATGACCGAGGAGTCCTTCGACGAGTTCATCTCGAAGATGGGCCTGACCCTCGACGACCTCGAGATCTACCGCAGCCAGGTCATGGGCGGTTCGGTGGTCCGCCTGCGGGAGGGCGCCAACCCCGAGCTGCTGAGCGGCAGCAGCTTCCGGACCGTGGACACCGTCAACGTGCCGTTCGGCGGCTTCGACGACGCGATCGAGCTCGCCGAGGCGTACCGCACGGTGTTCTACCCGGGTCGCGCCGAGCAGATCGACCGCGTGTTCCACGGCCTCGACACGGGGCGCGTGATCAGCGAGGAGATCAAGACCGGCTACCTGGAGTCGGATGGCGAGGTCAACGCGAGCGTCGCCAGCGTGCAGAGCGAGTTCGACTCGCGCGGCAACGGCATCTCGACGAGCGACGTCGAGGACGTGCGCGACGACAACGACCGTACCGAGACCGATGCTCCCGGCACTGGTGAGACGCCGGCGTCCGACGACGAACCCGAGATCCTGTAGCCCTGCGGCAGCAGACGACCTGAACCCCGAGGAAGGAGCCCGCCATGGTTGCCAAGGGCAAAGGCAAGGACTACTACAAGAGCACGTACACCCACGAGCAGCTGTGGGAGTTTCTCCAGCAAGGCGACGACTGGGCCGTCGAGCAGGCCGGTTCGATCTGGACCTCCGCAGCGAGCGGCATGAAGGCCGCCCGCGAGGAGATGGCCGTGCATGTCACGACGCTCCGCACCCAGTGGACGGGCGCCGCGGCGGACGAGTTCCAGGGCCGCATGTCGATCGTCGAGCAGTACAGCATCGAGTCGGAGGAGGGCATGAAGCACGCCGGTGAGCAGCTCATGCCCAACCTGGCCGGTTTCCTGAAGACCGCTCAGGACAACGCCCAGAACGCCGATCTCTACCCGACGTCGACCGAGACCTACGACGAGTGGCTCGAGAGCAACAACATCGACAAGACCAAGCCGGAGTACGAGACCAAGAAGACTCAGTACGAGCAGCAGTACGAGCAGTACGTCGACCAGCGCCATGAGGCGATGGCGCAGATCGTCGCCGATCTCGGCGACCAGTACGCGATGGTGCGAGAGAAGGACTTCTCCGAGCCTCCGCCTCCTCCGCCGAGCGACATGCCTGGCAACACGACGTACCAGGCGCCGACCGGCGGTGTGTTCGCCGACAACGGGCTGAACAACGCCGGCGATGTGCCGAACGCGCCCGGCCACACCTCCGGCGACTCCGCCGGAGCCGACGGCCTCGTGGGCACCGATGACGACCTCGATCCGGTGACCGACGGCTGGGTGCCCGGTTCGTACGACGACGTCGACAGCGACCTCGCCGGTGGTCTCGCCAGTGGCTACACGCCCACCGGCGGCGGCAGCGGCTACGTGCCCGGCATGGGCGGTGGCGGCGGCACCGGCCTGGGCGGCGCGGCCCTCACCGGCGCGGGCGCGGGCCTCTTCGGTCCGGCTCGCGGCGCCACGCCGACCGGCGGTGCGGGCAACGCGCCCGGTCGCGGAACCGGCGGCACGAGCCCCGCTCGCTCCGGCGCCTCCTCCGGGACGGGCCGCTCCGGCTCGGGCACCGGCGGCCGCGGCGGTCTGAACGGCGGCAACCGCGCTGGCGCTCCCGGCAGCCGCAGCGGCGCCGGCGGGCGCGGCGGCACCCGCTCGGGCTACTACGACGATGACGACGACGAGACCTACACCAGGGAGACCTGGCTGCGGGAGGACGACGTCGAGTGGGGCCGCAACCGGGTCCGCGAAGAGGAACTCGACGACGAGGACTGATCGACACTGAGACGACGATGAGGGTGGGCGGCACTGGCCGCCCGCCCTCATCTCTCTTTCTGAGGTAAGACGAAGGGCTGCAACCGAAGTTCGGTTGCAGCCCTTGGGCTCTGGTTAGCGCTGGTTCGGCTCGCTCGGTCTCCAGGGGCTCTGCTCCCCCGGGTTGCCGGGCGGATTGAACCCCTGCGGCGGGCTGCTGAAGCCCTGCTGTCCCGGAGGGGGACCGCCGTAGTTCTGGCCTCCTTGGGGAACGTACGTCTGCTGCGCCGGCGCCGGCTGCTGCAACGCGCCCTGGCCCGGGCCGCCGGGCGGAGTGAACTCGCCCTGCTGCGCGGCGGCGGCCTTTCGACCGCGCCCGCGGAGCACGATCCACACGGCGATCGCAGCACCGACGAGGACGACCGCCGCGGCTACGACGATGATGGCCGAGAGGTTCGACTCCTTGTTGCCTTCCGCTGCCGCCGAGGGGCCGCCTGAAGCGGCACCGGGCTCTTCGCCACCCTCCTCAGCGGACTGGGTGTCGTCGGGGGTGGCGCCGCTGGCTCCGGCTTCGCCCATGGGATATCCGAGCGGGTTCTCCTCGACCGGTTCGATGCCTTCGGCGTGAACGGCCTGGTCGGCGTTGACGAGGCCGTATCCCACTTCGTCGCCACGGGTTCCACTGGCGTCGCCAGCGGTTTGGATGAGGCGCTGGATGACGTTGCTCGCATCGAGATCGGGATGGGCGGCCCAAGTCAGTGCCGCTACACCGCCGACGAACCCGGAGCCCATCGACGTGCCGCCGATGACCGTGGCGTAGATGTCGGTGTCTTCCGCAAGGGCTCCGAGAATCGGCTTCGGCACCGTCATCTCGTCGGCCGGGGCGGAGAGCACCACCTCAGGTCCAGTGCTGGAGGACTCCGAAAGGAATTCGCCGTTGGTGTCCGCGCCGGTCACCGCGATGACACCCGGTGTCGAGGCCGGGTACAAGACCGGCTCACTGGGGTCGTTCCCCGCCGAGGCGACTACGACCACTCCCTTGTCGATCGCATACTGCATGATCTCGATGGGATCGCCGGTCACGTTTCCGTCAATATGCCAAGGGATAACGAGCACATCGGCGCCGTTGTCCACCGCCCACTTCACGGCCTCGACGTCCGTCTCACCCATCGCACCGCCAAGGCCGTCGGTGTCGGCCCCTGTATCCATCCGGACCGGCATGATCGTCGCTCTGGGCGCGGCGAGGAGCACTGCGGCGGCGACCGCGGAACCGTGGCCGTCCGCGTCGTTCCACGCGTCCTGCTCATCTGAGTAGGCCGTGTACCCGGGCAGGATGTCCTTGCCCTCGAAGAACGGGTGCTCGGCGATCCCGGTATCCAGTACGGCAACGGTGACGCCTTCGCCCTGCGTGGTCCCCCAGGCGGCGGGCGCCTGGATCAGGTCGGTCGCCCAGGCGTTCTCGTCGTTGAGCGTCGTGTCCTGGGCCAGCGCCGCCCCGGGGGTCGCGGCCAGCGCCGCGGCGGCGGCCAGGGCGGTGAGGCCGGCGCCGAGGGCGGTGCGGAGGGCGCGGTGTGGGGTTCGGGGTTCGGCGGGGGTTGGCGTGAGAGGTATGGCCATAGGGTTGGACCCCTTCCGTGTGCCGGTCGTTACAGCGCTGTCCGCTCTGCCCCACAACATACCGGACCTGTTTCGGGCCTGCGAGACACGGAGGTTCACGGGGTGAACATAACAATCCGATCACGGACGGGACGTTCCGTGCGTCGCCACTATCGGCCGTTTGCCTGGGATTTGTACGCTGTGTGTTGATCGGCACACGAGAGATTGGACCCCCCGTGAGCGCCCCACCGGTCCCGCCCCGCCCTGCCCGTCGCCGTTCCCTTGGGGGACGGCATGACTGACCTCTCACTTGATCCCGAGGAGCTCAAGCAGGGCGGTGTCGCCATGTTCGCGGCCTCGGACGGGCTGTACGAGGACTTCAGGCAGGTGGCGCGCGAGGGCCGGGGCCTGGCCGATGCCGTGGACACCGGGGTGTTCGGCGGGGTCGGCGAAGTGGTGCAGGCCGTCGAGCGGTGGGAGGGCGCGGTCGTGCCCGGCCTGCGGGGCCGTGTGGAGGAGCTGGGGCAGTTCCTGGCGGTGTACGCGGTGCAGCATGTGGAGCTGGACGCCGTGACCGCGGAGGTGTTCGCGCAGTACGCCGATCCCGAGGTGTTCCCGGTCGATCCGGGTTCGCGGACGACGCCGGCGCCGGAGTAGGCGATGGGGGTGTCGTACAGCGCGTTGCGCGAGGCGGACTTGGGGCCGCTGGAGGCCGTCGGGGAGCAGTGGCGGGCGCAGGCCGGGCGGCTCGAGGAGCGGGAGGCCGAGCTCGACGAGCTGCGGCGCCGGCGGATCGGGGAGGCCGAGTGGACCGGGACGGTCGCCGACGAGGTGCGGTCGCGGGTGAAGCTCATCGGGGACGACGCCGTGGAGCGGGCCGGCGAGTGCCGGCGCATCGCGGCGGCGATCGAGGACGCGGTGGCGGTCTTCAAGCGCGGCCAGGAGGAGCTCGCGGAGCTGCTCGCGTCGCTCCCGGCGGGAGCGACGGTGGACGGCGACGGGGTCGTGGCGGCCGAGTCGGCCGCGGACGCGCTCGCGCTCGAGCAGCGGATCGAGGCGGTCCTCGACGCCGTCGGCGAGGCCGACGAGACGCTGCACGCGGCGGTCGCCGCGATCGCGGGCACGACCGACGCCAGGGAGCGGGCGGAGCTGGCGGCCGGGGTCGCGCTCGCGGACGACTTCCAGGACCTGCTCGACCGGGACGCGGGCCCCGCCGAGGTGAACGCGTGGTGGGACGGGCTGTCGCCGTTCGAGCAGCAGGGCCTGCTGGAGGCGCGGCCGGAGCTGCTCGCGCAGGTCGACGGCATCCCCGCAGACGTCAGGGACACCGCGAACCGGACCCTCCTCGACGGGGAGCTGCACCGCCGCGAACGCGAGATCGAGGCCGTCGAGGACCGGCTCGCGGCCGATCCGGGAAACGAGGGGCTCCAGCGGCGCCTCGAGGGCCTGCGCGGCACCCGGGAGGACCTGGAGCGGTTGCGGGACAAGGTGAGCGAGCCGTACCAGATCGGGGCCGGCGGGCCCGCGCTCGACCACTACCTGCTCGGCTACTCCTCCGCGGAGGACGGGAGGGCGATCGTGGCGATCGGGAACCCGGACACCGCCGACAACGTCTCGGTGCTGGTGCCGGGCACCGGGGCCGACCTCGGGAACGCCGGCGGAAGCATCGACCGGGCCGGGCTCATGGCCGCCGACGCGTACTGGGCCGACCCGGGCGCGTCGACCGCGTCGGTGATGTGGCTCGGGTACGACGCCCCCGACGAGGTGGTGCCGCACGCGATGGACGCGGCGTACGCCGAGGGCGCGGCGAAGAACCTCTCCTCGTTCGCGTCCGGGCTGCGCGCCACCGACGAGGACGGCGCGTCGCGCGTGACGGTGACGGGCCACTCGTACGGCTCGACGACCGTGGGGATCGCGGCGCGCGACGCCGGCCTGGACGTGGACGGCCTGGTGTTCGTCGGCTCCCCCGGCGTCGGCGTGGACACCGCCTCGGACCTGGGAATCGACCCGGACCGGGTGTGGGCCACCAGGAACGAGGAGGACATCATCGGCTGGGCCCGCGAGGACGCGATCGGGGCGATCGCGGGCGGCGGCGCCGGCGGGCTGCTCGGCGGCCCACTCGGCGGGCTCATCGGGGGCGCGGTCGGGTACTTCGCGTCCGACCACGACGACCTGGTCCACGGCACCGACCCCGTCTCGGACGCGTTCGGCGGCCGCACGTTCCGGTCCGACGCGACGCGCGACGCCGACGGGATCGAGGAGCTGTGGAAGGACAACGCGGACAACCACTCCTCCTACTGGGACGGCGACAACGGGCATCCCCGCAACGCCGCCCGCGACAACATGGCCTATATCGTCACCGGCCAGACCAGCGGCGTGCGGTGAGGACCGCGCTCGCCGCCCTCCTAGTGCTCGCAGGATGCTCCATGACCGAACCCGAACCGCCGCGCCGCAGCCAGGCCGACGTGTACGCCCCGATGGAGGCCGCCGCGGCCGAGGCGGTCGCAGCGCTGCCCGACTTCCCCGGCTTCGCCTCCCGCACCTGGCACGAGGTGCCGTGCGACCACGGGGGCGAGCACGTCAGGGTCGAGATCGCGTACATGTTCGCCGAGCCGCTGTGGGGCGAGCCGCTGGTGCGCGAGACGTACGCGGACGCCCTGCGCGGCCGGTGGGAGGCCGACGGGCTCGACGTGCACCGCAACGAGGAGACGGCGCTGGCGAGCGGCCGCGTGGACCGGAACGTGGAGGCGCTGACCGGGGACGGCCTGAACCTCTGGTACCGGGTCTCCGGCGTCGTCGGCCTGGTGGTCCAGTCGGGGTGTGTGGCGCGCAGCGCGCCGGGCGAGATCGAGTACGTGCCCCCGGCGGGCGGAATCGCGCCGGGCGGGCCCGGGGACCTCGTGGACGCGTACTTCCCCGAGGGCGTGCCGGGCGGGGGCGGCGGGGCCGACTACTCGGGCCTGTGAGTCACTCCCGGCAGGCGATGCCGCGGATCACGTCGGTCGTCGGCTCCCCTTGGGCCCGTATGCACTCCGGTTCGCCGACGCGTTCGACGCAGCCGCTGGCGAGGGTGAGGGCCGGGGCGTCGCCGCCGGTGTAGCCGAGGGCGATCTCGTCGGCGCGCTCGGCGGTGATGCGGCGCACGCCCTCGAAGGTCGCCCCGTCGTAGGTCAGCTCGTAGTCGCCTTCGGCCCAGCGGGCCCGGACGGCCGCCTCGTAGGCGGGGAAGTCGGCGGTGCGCAGCTCGTAGGTGAGCGTGTACCGGTAGGTGGCGAGCCCGGCGGGGGTGCGGTAGCCGCACGCGGCGACGTCGAGGGTGCGGGTCGCGAACCCGGAGAACGCGGGGAGCGCGCCGGTGGTCTCGGCGACGGCGTCCTCGAGGCGCTGCCAGGTGCCGGCCTCGGTGTACTCGCCGCGGGGCTCGCCCGGTTCGGCGGCCGCCAGGGACCACCGGTGCACCTCGGCGCCGGTGCCGGCGGCGAGGAGGAGCGCGAGGGACCACACGGCGGTCTCGACGCCGGCGATGCGGCCGCGCGGGCGGGCGGGTTCGCGGCCGAGCCAGGCGCGCGCCTTCGCGGTGGCGGCGAGGGCGGCTCCGGCGAACAGGATCGGGGCCGTGGCGGTGAGGAACGCGGTGCCGACGGCGGCGGCCCCGTCGGTCATGGCCTCGCGGACCGGCATCGCCGCGGGCGTCAGCAGGAGGAGCCCTTGGACGAGGGCGAGGGCGCCGGCGGCGGCGAGGTAGAGGCGGGCGCGGCGGCCGCCGCGGCCGAGCCAGATCGCGGCGAGGGCGTTCACCGGGACGGCGGGCGCGAGGACCAGGAGGTAGGCGAGGCCGCGCTCGGTCAGGCCGCTGTCGACGCCGGGCCACGCGTACGCCTGGACGCCGCGCCAGGACCACAGCCAGACGGCGACCACGGCCGCGGCCTCGGCGAGCAGGAGCGCCTGGAGCGCGCGGACGCCGGGCGGCGGCCACGCCGCCCGGCCCCGGGCCGCGAGCGGCGCAGGGGCGATGCCGGGGGGCGTGAGCAGTGGTTTCATTCGGGCCCTTGGTGTCCTGGAGCGCGAGGGGGATTCGCGCCGATACGAGCGTAGTACGCCGCAGGGCCGCCCTCCGGTTGCATCGGAGGGCGGCCCTGCGGGCGGTGGCTACGCCTGGCCGTTCGGCGGGAGCAGCGTCGTCTGGATGAGCTGCTCGCCGTCCTTGCGGCGCACCAGGGTGCCGCGGCCCGGAGGCTGCGGGCTGGGGCGGAGCTTGCCGAAGATCGCGCCTTCCTCCCGCTTGCCGCTCAGGAGCAGGCCGGGGGATTCGAGCGACTTGATCTGGCCGACGATCGGGTCCAGCATGGCGCGCGTCGCACCGGAGGCGCGGCGGGCGATGATCACGTGGAAGCCGATGTCGCGGCCGACCGGAATGAGCTCCTGGATGGCCGTCAGCGGGTTCGTCCGCTGGGCGACCATCTCGTAGTCGTCGACGATCAGGTACAGGTCCGGGCCGGTCCACCAGGAGCGGTCGCGCAGCTGCGCGGGCGTCACGTCGTCGCCGGGGAGGCGCTTCTCGATCGGCCCCCGCAGGTTCTTGACCGAACCCTCGAAGTGCTTGCCCGACATGGCGTAGTCCAGCAGCGTGGGCTTCTGGATCTCCTCGAGCATGCCGCGCCGGTAGTCGGCCATGATGACCTTCGCCTCGGTGGGCTGGTAGGTCGCCTGGATCTGCCGCGCGATGTGGCGCAGCAGGTTCGTCTTGCCCGACTCCGAGTCGCCGAAGATGAGCATGTGCGGCTCGTTCGCGAAGTCCAGGTACACCGGCTTGAGGCCGGCCTCGTTGAGGCCGATCGGGATGCCGGGCTTGGAGCGGTCGACCGCCTTGAGGAAGTCGGCCACGTGCAGCTGCTTGGGCAGCAGGCGCACCGGCGGGCACGGCTGGCCGCGCCACGCCTGCTTGACCTTCTTCACGAAGTCCTCGACGCCGGGCTGGAGGTCGTCGCCGTCCCGGATCGAGTCGATGCGGGGGACGGCCGCCAGGATGTGCAGCTTCGAGAGCGAGAGGCCGCGGCCGGGGCGGTTCTTCGGCACGTTCGCCGCCGCCTTGCGGTCGATCTCGGACTCCATGTTGTCCGAGAGCTTCAGCTCCAGCTTCAGGCCGAACATGTCGCGCATGTTCATGCGGATGTCGCCCCAGCGGGTGCAGGTGACCATGACGTGGACGCCGTACGCCAGGCCGCGGTTGCCGATGGCGCGGACCTGGTCCACGAACGGCTCGAAGTCCTCGCGGAGCGTCATCCAGTTGTCGATCACCAGGAACACGTCGCCGTACGGGTCCTCCTGGAACCGGCCCTGCTCCTTCATGCGGCGGTACGAGCCCATGCCGTCGATCTTGTTGGCGGTGAAGAACGCCTCGCGCTCGTCCAGGATGGTCGTGACCTCCTGGATCGTGCGCCGCACGCCCTCCTCCTCCTGCCGGCCGAAGACGCCCGCGACGTGCGGGAGGTCCTCGATGCCGCGGAGCGTGCCGCCGCCGAAGTCGAGGCAGTAGAACTGCACTTCCCGCGGCGTGTGCAGGAGCGCGAGCGAGCCGATCATGGACCGGAGCATCGTCGACTTGCCCGACTGGGCCCCGCCGGCGATCGCGACGGTGCCCTGCGCGCCGGAGAGGTCGACGATGAACGGGCTGCGCTTCTGCTCGAACGGGCGGTCCTCCTCGCCGAGGACGGCGTGGAGCTTCCCGTTGAGCGAGAACCCCTTCGGCTGGAGGCCCCGGACCGGGTCGGCCTCCAGCGGCGGGAGCAGCTGGTCGAGGGTCGGCGGCTCGGCCAGCGGCGGCAGCCACACCTGGTGGGCCGGGCGGCCCATCCCGATGCAGTTGTTCACCATGACCTCGAGTTCGGAGAGCTTCTCGTTCTCGTCCTCGGCCTCCGGCTCCACCACTTCTTCCTCGGGCTCCTCCTCGACCTCGGGCTCCGGCGGGAGCTCCACGAAGCCGGGCAGGAACCGCTGCACCTTGTGCTGGACGGCCGCGATGCGCTCGGCGCGCGAGGCGACGCGCTTCGGCGGCTTGTAGGTGCCGCCGACGTACGCGGCGCGGAAGCGCACCAGGTCCTGGGTGCCGACCTGGAGGTAGCCGTGGCCGGGGGCCTGCGGCAGCTCGTACGCGGCGCCCGAGCCGATGACGGTGCGCGACTCCTGCGCGGAGAAGGTGCGCAGCGCGACCCGGTAGGACAGGAACGTGTCGAGGCCCTTGAGCTTGCCCTCCTCGAGCCGCTGCGAGGCGAGCAGCATGTGCACGCCGATCGAGCGGCCGATGCGGCCGATCTGGAGGAACAGGTTGATGAACTCGGGCTTCGCGACGAGCATCTCGGAGAACTCGTCGGCGATGATGAGCAGGGTCGGCATCGGGTCGAGCGGCTGCCCGGCCTTGCGCGCCTTCTCGTACTCCCACCGGTTGGTGAAGTTGCCCGTCGCGCGCAGCACCTCCTGGCGGCGCACCAGCTCGCCCTCGAGCGCGTCGGCCATGCGGTCGACCAGCTCGATCTCGTCGGCGAGGTTGGTGATGACCGCCGAGACGTGCGGCAGCTCGTCGAGGGCCGCGAAGGTCGCGCCGCCCTTGAAGTCGACGAGGATGAAGTTGAGCTCCTCCGAGGAGTGCGTGGCGATGAGCGAGCCGACGATGGTGCGGAGCACCTCGGACTTGCCGGAACCGGTGGCGCCGATGAGGAGCCCGTGCGGGCCCATGCCGCCGACCGCGGACTCCTTGAAGTCGATGTCGACGATCGCGCCGTCCGGGCCGGGCCCGATCGGGACCTTCAGGTAGTCCTTGATCGGCTTCTCGCGCCAGTGCACGGCCGGGTCGAGCGCCGCGGCGTCGTTGAAGCCGAGCATCTCCGGCAGGCTCGACGGGTTCGCCATCGGCGAGGCGTCCTCGTCGCCGGACTCGGTCGCGCCCGTCGCGCCCTTGAGCGTGAGCCGCCACGGCGCCAGCGAGCGCGCGATGCCCTCGGCCTGGTTGTAGGAGAGGCCGTCGGGCTTGCCGAGCACGCGGCGCCGGCCGGCCTGGTCCGTGTAGATCTCCTCCGCGGTGACGTCGTAGAGCTTGATCTGCGGTCCGGGCTTGCGCGGCAGGTAGCCGGAGAAGTCGAAGACGGTGACGCCGGCCATGCCGTCGGCGGCGATGATGCCGGTCGGGTCGACCTCGCCGCCGTCGAGGATGACGACCAGGTGCGCCTGGTTGTCGCCGGCCGTCGCGCCGGGCGACCACGCGCCGCGGCTCGACAGCTGCTCGCGCAGGGAGTTCTCCAGCTGCGTGGTGGTGTTGTAGAACATGCGGACCGGTCCGGCGCCGTCCTCCGCGGACGGGTGCTGGAGGTGCGGCAGCCACTTCATCCAGTGCCACTCGGGCATCCGCTCGTTGTCCGCGACGACCGCGATGAGCACGTCGTCGGGCGAGTGGAGCACCGCGAGCTGGCACAGCTGGGCCCGCAGGTTGTCCATGACGGTGGCGCGCTCGCCGCGCAGGACCAGCCGCGCGGCCTCGGTGTACTTCATCGACCGGGGGATGTCGATGACGTTCGAGTGGGCGGCGACGAAGCGGCGCAGCGCCATCGACGTCATCGGCTCCAGGTCCTCGACCGGCTTCGTCTCCGGCGGCACCAGCTTCATCGTCATGCGCTGCTTGCCGATGCCCACGCGCACGTCGAGCGCGTCGTCGTCCTTCGCGCGGCGCTCCCACATGCGGCGCGAGCCCACCAGCGACCACAGGGCCTTCGGGTCGGGGTGGCGCCACCGGGCCGCGCGCCACTGGCGCTCGGCGCCCTTCCGGGCGCGGCGCCGCACCTGGTTGAGGTAGCGCATGTAGTCGCGCCGGTCGGCGTTGAACTCGGCCTTCTTCTGGGCCCGGTTGCCGCCCAGGTTGGTGGCCATCATGCCGACCATGGAGATGCCCATCATCGCGCCCATGGCGATGCGCATCGTGTTGTTGCCGCCGCTGCCGCCGGTGGACCGGCTCATCATCATCATGGCCATGGCGGCGGCGCCGGCGAGCATCGGCAGGATCATCAGATACTGCGAGATGTTCTTCGGCTGCGGATCGGGCATGTCCGGCGGCGACTCCAGGAGGATGTCGCCGCGGGGGGCCTGGGGCCCGCGCTTGCGCGGCGGCCTGCGGAAGAGTTTGGTCGTCACAGAGGGTCCTTGTACTCACCGGGGGATGCGCGTGCCACGGCGACGCTGCTAGCCGTAACTTGGGCGCTGCCGTATAAAAGATATAAGTGCGCTCTGTCGAGTATCGCACTAACAGGGTAGAACCGCATCGCCACTCGGCCGGTACACCCGCCGTTGCATGCGGGATTTATCCTTTTACAGTCCCCCCGATTCCGACCCGACCCGGAGGTTCGCGCGGTGAGCACCAAGTCGGCCACTCTCTCCAGGGTGACGATCGTCAGTCCACGCACCAGGATCGACCTCGCACTGCCCTCTGACATCCCCCTCTCCGACCTGCTGCCCACGATCCTGCACCAGGCCGGCGAGTACTACATCGACGAGGCGGGAGACAACGGCGGCTGGATCCTGTCGCGCCTCGGCGAGGACGCGATCGACACCGGGCACTCGTGCTCGCAGCTGTCGATCAGCGACGGCGAGATGCTGTACCTGAACCCGGCGGACGCGGCCAAGCCCGAGATCGTGTTCGACGACATCATCGACGCGGTCGCCACCGCGACCGAGCAGCGCGGCAACCGCTGGGACTACCTCGCGACGAAGCGCTTCAGCGTCGGCGTCGGCACCGCCGCCCTCGGCGTCGGCGCGATCGCGCTGCTGCTGACCGCCCACCTCGCGAGCGCGATCGTGGCCCTGTCGGTGGCGCTGGTCCTGGTCGGCGCCTCGGCGCTGCTCTCGCGCGCCGTCGGCGACTCGCGCGCCGCCACCTACTTCGGCGTCACCGCCGTCCTGTACTCCGGCGTGGGCGGCCTGCTCATCGCCGCCGGGCAGCGGGGCCTGTTCGACCTGGCCGGGCCGCACGTGCTCATCGCGGCCTCGGCGATCCTGCTGTTCAGCGTGCTGGCGATGGTGGCCGTGGGCGACATGGCCTCGGCGCCGGTGTTCATCGTGACGATCCTCGGAGCCGTGGTCCTGGGCGTCTCGACGGCGCTGATGATGGTGATCCCGCAGGGCACGGCCGCGACGGCCGCGGGCATCGCGGCGCCGCTGGCGCTGGCGATCCTGCCGGGCGCGCCGCGCCTGGCGCTCACGATGGCGATGGTGCCGACCCCGACGCTCCCGACGACGACCGAGGAGCTGAAGGAGGGCGACACCGAGGCCATCGACGGCAAGCGGATCCTGAAGCTCTCCGAGCACGCCGGGAACTACCTGGAGGCGCTGTACTCGTTCGCGGCGGTCACCGGCCTGGTGTCGGCGATCGCGCTGGCGTTCTCGGGGACGCTCCCGGGCCTGATCCTCTCCACGATCCTGTCGCTGGTGCTGCTCAGCCGCGCCCGCACGATCGAGGACCGCCCGGCGCGCATCGTGATGCTCACCGGCGGCATGGGCGGCCTGGCCGCGACCCTCGCCGCGATCTTCGTGGCGAGCGAGGGCAACATCCTGCTGCGCCTCACCGTGATCCTCGGCGCGCTCACGCTGCTGACGCTCATCGCGATGGTCTACGGCCTGGCCGTGGCCGGCAAGAAGATCGCGCCCACCTGGGGCCGCAGCCTCGACATCATCGAGGCGCTGCTCATCGTGTCGATCCTGCCGCTGGTCGGCTGGGTCTGCAACCTGTACGACATCGCGCTGTCGCTGCGGGGCTAGCCCCGACTCCCCCACGATCCGAGAGGCGAATTCCGATGCCCCAGATGCGTTCCCGCCGCGAGCAGGTGGACGCCCACAAGTTCATCACCTCGCGGATGAACCAGGCGCTGGTGCTGGCCAACCCCGACTCGATCGAGCGGCCGCTGCGGCGCATCGGCCTGTCGATCTTCGTGTCGGTCATGGTGCTGGCGCTGGTGTTCGGCGGCTTCGCCGTGGCGACGCTGTTCGGCAAGGGCAACGACCTGCCGCAGCTGAACCACATCATCCAGGTCAAGGGCACCAGCGCGCTGTACGTGTACACGACCGCGGACGGCAAGGACCCGAGCGAGGGCAACGAGGCGAAGCTGTGGCCGGTCACGAACTTCACGTCGGCGCTGCTGCTGCTCCAGCCCTACCAGGGCGACCCGCCGGTGCAGTCGCTGAAGGCGACGTCGCTCAAGGACATCCCGCGCGGCTTCATGGTCGGCCTGACCGACGTGCCCGCGCAGCCGCCGACGAAGGAGGAGCTCCTCCAGGACCAGGACTGGAACGCGTGCTCGATGCCGCGCGAGGTCGGCAGCACCGACGCGTTCCAGCTGACGCAGCTGGTGATCGAGGACATGGCGGAGCCGACGTCGTGGCTCGGCGAGGAGCAGTGGGTGCTCGCGAAGGTCGCCGAGGACGCCGAGGCGGGCGAGGAGCGGTACTACCTGCTGTGGAACGACCGCAAGTACCGGATCGACGACCTGAGCGTGCTCAACTCGCTGGGCCTGAACGAGAACCAGGCGGTGCCGGTCAACGCGAACGTCATGACGACGATCAAGGACGGCGCACCGGTGCAGGTCGACATCGAGCAGTACTTCACCTCGACCTCGACCGAGGACGTCAAGACCGAGTCCGGGGCGACCGTGGTCTACGGGCAGCCGCTGGAGATCGCGGGCGCGTTCTACGTGCTGCTCCAGACCGCTGACAACGGCGACGAGTTCGCACCGATCACCGAGGTCCAGATGGAGCTGCTCCAGTCGGAGTACGGCGAGCCGGTGACCGTGACCCCGCAGGTGCGCGACGAGATCGGCGCGCAGGCGACGTACGGCTCGGACATCTTCCTGACCGACGTCCTCAAGGACGCGGTGTGGAACCCCGAGGGCGAGCGGCCGGCGCTGTGCGCGGTGTACGACCCGCAGGCGCAGGAGGAGGGCAACACGAAGATCGAGATCGCCCTGTACGACTCGGCGCCGCAGACGCTGACGAGCGCGGCCGAGTCGGTCGAGTTCACCCCCGACGGCGACATCCACTCCAGCGTCGACAACCTCGCCGCGCAGACGGTGCTGGCGCCGGGCCGGGCCGTGCTCGCCGACGCGCGCACCGACGAGGGCGCGACCGTCCAGGGCAACACGTACCTGATCGACAGCCTGGGCTTCCAGTACGGGATCGTCGACGAGGGCCAGACGGACTCGACGCAGAACCTCCTCGGCTACCAGGGGGTGGCGGCGGTGTCGGTGCCGGACACGATGCTCTCGCTGGTGCCCCCGGGCACCGACCTGGACCCGTGGGAGGCGCGGAAGCAGCTGACGATCGACGACAGCGAGGCGACGCGCTACGACACGGGCGAGGAGACCGCCCAGGAGGGCGGCTGACGCCCAGTGACGCCTGAGGCCGCCGCGGACCGTAGGGTCCGCGGCGGCTTTGGCGTTTTCTGGGGATTCAGGGGTGGCCCACCCGTGTTAGCCTGGCGCGACACACTCCCGACAAAACGAGGAAGCGTCATGGCCTACCCGCCGCAGCAGCCGGGGTTCGACCCCAATCAGCAACCGCCCTACGGGCAGCAGCCGGGGTACGGCCAGCAGCCCCAGCAGCCCGGGTACGGCCAGCAACCGGGCTACGGGCAGCAGCCCGGATACGGCGCCCAGCCGGGCTACGGGCAGCAGCCGGGGTACGGCCAGCAGCCCCAGCAGCCCGGATACGGGCAGCAGCCGGGCTACGGGCAGCAGCCCGGGTACGGCGCCCAGCCGGGCTACGGCGCGCCGCTGCCGCCGGCCCCGAAGTCGAAGACCCCGCTGATCCTCGGCATCGCCGGCGGCGCGGTCGTCCTGATCCTCGCGATCGTCCTCGTGGTGCTCAAGCCGTGGGGCGGCGCGGGCGCGCCGAGCGCCTCCGACTCCCCCGAGGACGTCGCCAACAAGGCGCTCCCGCTCATGGGCGACATGTTCGAGGCCGCGTACTCCGGCGACACCGCCGCGGTCGAGGGCGTCATCGAGGACTTCAAGCCGTTCCTGTGCGACGACATGCTCGCCGAGATGGAGGGCATGGCCGACGAGTTCGACTACAGCTCCATGATGGAGGAGCAGGGCATGTCGGACGTGCCCCCGATCGACATCGACGTGAACTTCTCGTACGAGATCACCGGCTCCACCGAGAACGGCGACACCGCGACGGTCGACTACACCGTCAGCTACAACTCGCCGGTGCCCGAGTTCGGCGACGACGGGCTGTCGATCACCGGCTGGACGTCCGAGCCGGTCGAGAACGAGCCCGACACCATGGACTTCGTGAAGGAAGACGGCGTCTGGAAGGCGTGCGGCGAGGTCTGACCCCCGAGCATGCGCGGAGGGCCCCGGCGGATGCCGCCGGGGCCCTCCGCGCGTCCGGGTCACACGAGCGCGTCGAGCAGGCGGAAGTAGCCGTCGCGCTGGCCGGCGGTGTTGGGGTGGTAGGACTCGCTGATCGGGTACGAGATGCCGTTGAGCCACTCGGTGTCGTCGCAGACGGCGTGGCCGTGGAAGGCGGAGCGCACGTCGATGTAGTCGAAGTCGTGGCTCGCCGCGACGGTGCCGATGACGCTGGCGAGGAGGTCGGCCGCGGCGTTGAGCTGCGACTGCTCGCCGGGGCTGATGCGGGTGATGGCGTTGCACTCCTCGCCGTTGAACAGGCGCGGGTAGCCGAGGACGACGACCTGCGCGTTCGGGGCGGCGGCCTCGACGGCGTCGTAGACGGCGTGGAGCCGGGCGGGCAGCTGGTTGCGGATGTACGCCTCGGCGGCGTCGATCTGCGCGTCGCAGGTCCACGGGTACGGGTAGGCGCACCGCTGCACGACCCCGGCCCAGCCGGTGTCGTTGCCGCCCACGGTGATCGTCACGAGGTCGGTGGAGGCCGAGAGCGCGCCGAGCTGGTCGTTCAGGACGTCGCCGGTCTTCGCGCCGCCGCAGGCGGCGAACTCGAGGTCGGCGCCGAGCTCCTCGGCGAGCAGGGACGGGTAGGCGGCCGCGGAGCGCGAGCACCCGCTGCCGTCGTCGAGGTACGAGCGGGTGCCGACGCCGGAGGCGTACGAGTCGCCGAGGGCCACGTACTCGAAGGTCTGGGCTTGGGCGGCGCCGCTGGTCAGCGCCAGGACCGACACGACGGCGGCGGCCAGGGCCGCCGCCATTGCGGTGATTCGCCGGGGGAGGGACATTTCGGGCTCCGTCTCGAATTGTGTCCGGACTGGGGAGCCTCAGTTATATCGGTTGCATAACGCACAGTCCACCGACGGAACATGCCAAGTCGGGAAATTTACCCCGTACGACACGTGCTGCGCGGCAGGGGTTCTCAGAGCCCCTCGGGGAGGTCGAGGCGGTCGAGCGGCTGCGGCTCGCCCGGGGTCTCGGCCAGCAGCCGGTCCGATTCGTCCTCTGTGGCGTCCTCGGGCTCGGCGAGGAGCCGCCGCACCTCGGCCTCCAGGTGGACCTGGACGAGGGCCTCGAAGCGCTCGCCGTCCTCGGCCGCCAGCGCCTCGACGAAGCCGACGTGCTCGGCGACGAGGTCGCGGTGGACCTCGAAGTGCTCGAACATCGAGAAGGTGCACAGGCGCGTCTCGATGAGGAGGGTGCCGAGCATGCGGGCGAGGCGCAGGGACCCGCCCCAGGCGGCGAGGACGCGGTGGAAGTCGAGGTAGGCGTCGCCGAGGGCGCGGGCGTCGTCCTTCTTGAGGGCGCGCTGCATGCGCTTGACCTCGGCGCCGAGTTCGGCGAGGACGGTGCGGCGCTCGGCGGCGGGGAGGGTGAGGATGCGGCGGCCGAGCTCGGGCTCGATGCGGGCGCGGAGCCAGTGGATGTCGCGCACGTCCTCGGGGGTCATGGTGCGCACGGCGAGGCCGCGGCGGCGCGGGATGACCAGGAGTCCTTCGGCGGTGAGGCGCTGCATGGCCTCGCGGAGGGGGCCGCGGCTGACGCCGAGCTGGTAGGCGAGTTCGGCCTCGCCGAGGACGGTGCCGGGCGGCAGGGAGCCGTCGACGACCGCTTCGCGGAGGCGCTCGGCGATGAGGTCCACCGTCGAGGCGCGGCGCACGGGGGCGAGCCGCCCCACTTGGCGGCCGCCTTCGAGCCCGCTCAGTCCGCTGCTGCGAGTCGCCACGTCGTCCCGTTCTCCCTCTGTCGCTTCTGGGCAGCATCTTACTGCCGACCCGTACACCACGTTCGGTGTCGGGACCCGGTTGCGCCGGGCGGGCGGGCGGTGCCGCGGGCCGCTCCGGGCGGCTTGCGCTTTCGTTACCGAACGTCGATAATCTGATTGTCGACAAACTTACAATAGAACGTTAGGGTCGGCAAGACACCCCGACCGACTCAGGAGGCGACACGTGTCGAACGAACTGCATCTCAACCGCCGCCGGCTGCTCCTCGGCGGCTCCGCCGGGGCCGCGGCCCTCGCCCTCGGGGCCTGCTCGCGGACCGACGGCGGCGGGGGCGGGGGCCTGCTGGAGGAGGCCCAGGGCGGCGGGACCATCCGCGTCGCCTACGCCGACGAGGCCCCCTACGCCTACACCGGCGACGACGGCGCCGTCACCGGCTCGTCGGTGGACACCCAGCTCTACCTGCTCGACCGGCTCGGGATCAAGCCCGACCAGATCGAGTGGAAGCTCACCGAGTGGGACTCGCTCATCACCGGCCTGGGCACCAACCACGACATGGTCATCGCCGGCATGTACGTCACGCCCGAGCGGTGCGAGGCCGTGGCCTTCGCGAACCCCGAGTACGTCATGCCCGACGCGCTCATGACCCTGGCCGGGAACCCCGGCGGCCACACCGACTTCAACACCATGGCCGAGGGCGACGGCGTCGTCGGCGTCATGAACGGCACCAGCGAGCAGGAGATCGCCGACGCGGTCTTCGGCGAGGACCGCATCAACGTGCAGGCCAACCTCGACTCGCTCATCCTGGAGCTCAAGGCCGGCCGCTGCGACGCGATCGCGCTCACCAGCGCGAACCTGCGCCTCGCGGCCGAGGCCGACCCCGAGCTGGAGGTCACCGACGGGTTCTGGCTCGTCGACCCCGAGACCGGCGAGGACATCATCGGCGCCGGCGCGGCCGTGTTCCAGCCGGGCGACGCCGACTTCCGCGACGCGGTCAACGGCGAACTGGAGCGGCTCATCGCCGACCCCGCGACGTGGGAGGAGCTCACCGGCCCGTACGGCTACACCGTCGAGGAGAACCTCCCCGACGGCGTCACGGCCGAGGAGCTCTGCCCGGACACCTACCAGTAGGGAGGGTCCATGGACTTCGAAGCGGTCATCGAATCGCTCCCCCGGTACGGCGAGCCGCTGCTGGTCACCGTCGGGGTCACGGCCGCCTCCGCGGCGCTGGCGCTCGTCCTCGCGTTCGCGCTCGGGCTCATGACGGCCTCGCGGCGTCTGGCGGTGCGCGCCCCGGCGCGGGTGTTCGTGGAGTTCTTCCGCGGCTCCTCGGTGGTGGTGCAGCTGTTCTGGTTCGCGTACGCGATGCCGGTCGTGCTGGGCGTCCAGTTCGACCACCTCATCGCCGCCGGCGTCATCGCCCTCGGCCTCAACTACGGCGCCTACTGCTCCGAGGTGGTGCGCGGCGCGATCGCCGCGGTCCCGCAGGGGCAGCTCGAGGCGTCCGTGGCCCTGAACCTGACCCCGCTCCAGCGGATGCGGCTGGTCGTCCTGCCCCAGGCGTGGCCCGAGATGATCCCCTCGCTGTGCGCGTTCGCGATCATGCTGCTCAAGGCCTCGGCCCTGGTGTCGGTCATCGGCATCCTCGACATCACGTGGCTGGCCGGGCTCATCGGCAAGCAGCCCGGGCAGGACCGGCTGCTGCACTACGCGGTGGTGCTGGTGATCTACTTCGTCCTCGCCTGGCTCATCTGGACCGGCATGCGGGCGCTGGAGCGCCGGGCCAAGCGCGGCCTCGGCGTCGACGCGCGGCCCGCGAAGGGCCGGCTCGCGCCGGCCGTGGCGGCGGGGGGTGCGCGGTAGTGCAGACCGGCTGGAGCAACGCGACGGTCCGGGAGATCTTCCCGGCCATGTGGGACGGCTTCCTCGTGGTCCTCCAGGTCACCCTGGTGGCCGGCGTGATCGCGGTCGTCCTGGGCCTGCTCGTCGCCGTCGGCGAGCGCAACGGGCCCGCCTGGCTGCGCAGGCCCCTGAGCGGGGCCTTCCAGTTCATCCGGAACACCCCGCTGCTGGTGCAGGTGCTCATCGTCTGGACGGCGACGAGCCTGTACGTCAACCCCGACTGGAGCGCGTTCGCGGTCGGCTCGGCCGTCCTCGGCGTGCACTACGCGTCCTACACCTCCGAGACCTACCGGGCCGGGATCGACGCGATCCCCAAGGGCCAGTGGGAGGCCGCGACGGCGCTCAACCTCCCGACCCGCCGGGTCTGGGGCGCGGTGGTCCTCCCCCAGATGGCGCGCCGCTCCGCGGCCGCCGTCGGCAACTGGATCATCGCCATGTTCAAGGAGGTGCCGACCCTGTTCGTCATCGGCGTCATGGAGATGATCGCCGAGGCCCGGGCCTTCCAGGGCCAGCACTACACCGGGGCGGTCGAGGGGTACACCATCGCCGGCCTGCTGTTCCTCGCCGCCTCCTACCCCGTGGCGGTCGCGATGCGGAGATTGGAGATTCGCCTTGCCAAGTCCCACTACTGAGCCGCTGATCGAGTTCGACCGCGTCGACAAGTCCTTCGGGGACCTCAAGGTCCTCGACGAGCTGAGCTTCCGGGTCGACCCCGGCGAGCGCGTGACGCTCATCGGGCCCTCCGGCTCGGGCAAGACCACGATCCTCAGGCTGCTCATGACGCTCGAGCGGGTGACGCCGAAGGCCGACCCCGAGCGCGACGGCGGCGTCGTCTGGCTCGAAGGGGAGCCGTACTCGCACATGGAGAAGCGCGGGCGGCTCGTGCCCGCGAACGAGCAGTGGCTGCGCCGCCGCCGCTCCCGCGTCGGCATGGTCTTCCAGCAGTTCAACCTGTTCCCGAACATGAAGGTGCTCCGCAACGTCACCGAGGCGCAGGTCCACGTCGCCGGCCGCTCCAAGGAGGAGGCCGAGGCGAAGGCGCTCGACCTCCTCGACCTGGTCGGCCTCGCCGAGAAGACCGGCGAGTACCCCTCGCGGCTGTCCGGCGGCCAGCAGCAGCGCGTGGCGATCGCCCGCGCGCTCGCGATGGACCCGGACGTCCTCCTCCTCGACGAGGTCACCAGCGCCCTCGACCCCGAGCTCGTCGCGGACGTCCTCGCGGTCCTGCGCGACGTCGCCGGCTCCACGAGCATCACGATGCTGTGCGTGACGCACGAGATGGGCTTCGCCCGCGACGTCTCCGACCGCGTGATGATGTTCGACGGCGGCCGGATCGTCGAGCAGGGCCCGCCCGAGGCGATGTTCTCCGAGCCGCAAGAAGCCCGCACTCAGGACTTCCTCCGGGCCGTGCTGGCGGAGTAGGATTGGAGACTCCTCCATCCTTGGAGAGTGTTAGGGGTGTTCGAGGGGGGCGGTCATGAGGGGTTATCGACCGCCCTCCTCATTCCTGTCCGGCCGCCGGGCGGCCGCGGCGCCCGCGGGGTGCGGACGGGTGGCAGAATCAGACTTCGTGTCAGCACCTGATCCACGCCGGGAGACGAGCCGATGAACCTGTTCGGCCGGGGCGAGAACCTCCCCGAAGAGACCATCGCGGTGATCGGCCTGGGCCGCTTCGGGTCCGCCGTCGCCGAGTCGCTCACACGGCTGGGCCACGAGGTCCTCGCGATCGACGAGCGGCCCGAGATCGTCCAGCGCGCCTCCGAGACCCTCACGCACGTCGTGCAGGCCGACTCGACCGAGTCCGCGGTCCTGGTCCAGCTCGGCATCGGCGAGTTCGACCACGTCGTGGTCGCGATCGGCACCGACATCGAGGCGAGCGTCCTCACCGTCCTCGCCTGCGAGGAGGCCGGCGTCCGCGAGATCTGGGCGAAGGCCATCAACGCCAAGCACGGCCAGATCCTCCACCGCACCGGCGCCCACCACGTCGTCTATCCGGAGTGGGCGATGGGCGAGCGGGTCGCGCACCTGGTGAGCGGGCGCATGCTCGACTTCATCGAGTTCGACGACGGCTTCGCGATCGTGAAGACCAAGGCCCCCACCGAGGCGATCGGGAAGACGCTCGGCGAGTCGCGCCTGCGCTCGAAGTACGGCGTCACCGTCGTCGGCGTCAAGCAGCCCGGCGAGGACTTCACGTACGCCACCCCCGACACCGTGGTCTCCGAAGGGGACACCCTCATCGTCTCCGGGGCCACGACCAAGGTCGAGGCGTTCGCGTCCACCACATGATCCAGCAGGTCAAGGCGTTCTTCCGCCACCCCGGCCGCCTCATCCCCCTCCTGTTCGTGGCGGTCATCCTCGCGGGGACGCTGCTCCTCATGCTCCCGGTCGCGCACGTCGGCTCGCGGGCGACGCGCTTCACGGACGCGCTGTTCACCTCCACCTCCGCGGTGTCGGTGACGGGCCTGGCGGTGCTCGACACGCCCGTCCACTGGTCCTGGTTCGGGCAGTTCGTCATCATGCTGCTGTTCCAGATCGGCGGCTTCGGGATCATGACGAGCGCGGTCCTCATGGCCCTGCTCGTCACCCACAAGCTCGGGCTGCGCACCAAGCTCGCCACCCGCATGGAGGTCAGCCAGGCCCTCAACCTCGGCGACTTCAAGGCGATCCTGCTGCGCACCATCGTGTTCTCGCTCATCGTCGAGGCCGTCGCCGCGCTCGCGCTCGCGCTCCGCTTCTCGGCCCTGGACTACGACCTCGGCGCCGCCGTCTGGTACGGCGTGTTCCACTCGGTGAGCTCGTTCAACAACGCGGGCTTCGCGCTGTTCACCGACTCGCTCATGGGCTTCGCGACCGACCCGTGGATCTGCGTGCCGGTCGCGCTCGCCTCGATCCTCGGCAGCCTCGGCATGCCCGTGATCTACGAGGTGACCCGCCGCCACTGGGGCCGGCGCCAGTGGTCGGTCCACACCAAGCTCACCCTCATCGGCTCGGGGCTCCTCATCGTCCTCGGCTGGGGCGCCTACCTCGTCATCGAGTGGTCGAACCCGGCGACGTTCGGCCAGTGGGCCTGGTACGACCGGATCCTGCCGGCGTTCTTCCAGTCGGCGATGGTCCGCGCCAGCGGGTTCAACTCGATCGACATCGGCGCGATGCGCGAGGACTCGCTGCTCGCCTCGATCATCCTCGCGTTCATCGGCGGCGGCTCCGCCTCGACCGCCGGCGGCATCAAGGTCACCACCTTCTTCCTGCTGCTCCTGGTGATCTGGGCGGAGGTGCGCGGCGAGCCGGACGTGACCGCGTTCCGCCGCCGCATCGACCCGCCCGTCATCCGCGAGGCGCTCACCGTCGCCCTCGTGTACGTCGCCTGCAACGCGTTCGGCGTGTTCCTCATGCAGCGCTTCGAGCCCGACATCGACATCACCTCGATCATGTTCGAGGTGACCAGCGCGTTCGCGACCATGGGCCAGTCCACCGGCATCACCTACGACCTGTCCGAGCCCTCCAAGTGGCTGCTGACGATCGCGATGTACACCGGCCGCGTCGGACCGGTGCTGTTCGCCGCGTCGCTGGCTCTTCGTGCACGAAAACGGCTATACCGGTACCCTTCGGCGCGGCCGCTCGTGGGGTGAGCCCCGCCTCAACAGCCACTGTGACGACAAGCGAAGATGGTGTCCAGCACGCCGCAGCGCGGTTCGTCGCCCCCAGGAAAGGACGCCCCCCGAGATGTCCCGTAAAGCCCGGCAGCGCACCAGTCGCCTCCCCATCCGGATGCAGTTGATGCTGCCGATCGCGGCGGCGCTCATGGGGATGCTGGTGCTCGGGCTGTTCCAGACGGTCAGCGTCTGGGACGAGTACCAGAACGCGACGGACGCCGAGGTGCTCGCGGGGCTCTCTGCCGACTTGAACGACGCCCTCGAGGCGCACCGCCTGGAGGCGGGCCCGCTGGTGCAGTCGGTCATCGACGGCGGCGGCGGCATGTTCGACTCCGCGGTGGCCCGCCGCGAGACCGACTTCGCGTTCGACCGGCTCGAGGAGCACACCCCTGGGGTGACCGCGCGCTTCCCCGACCTCGAGGACGACCTGGAGTCCCTGTTCGCGAAGGCCGGCGAGCTGGACTCGGCCCGCGCGGCCTTCGACCGGCTCGCCTCGGGCGAGGCGACCTTCGAGGACGAGGACGTCGCCGACGCCTACCTCGTCTACCGGGACGTGGCGAACAAGATCGTGGCGATCGCCGCGATCCTGCCGCGCCTGGTCGACGACGCCGAGGTCGCCGCGCACCTCGACTCGCTCGCGGCCCTCATGCAGGCCAGCCGGATCGCCGCGGAGATCCAGTTCACCGTCTCGACCGACCTGGTGGGCCTCGCGGAGGCGCAGGCGGTCGTGGTCGGGCGCGCCGAGCTGTCGAACGCCGCGTACATGTCGGGGAACTTCGACAGGCAGATCACCGAGTTCCAGGCGAACGCGTCGGCCGGCACGAGCGCGGTCTACAAGGAGGCCATGGACGCCGAGCCGATCGAGACCGCGCAGGAGGCCCTCGGGGTGTACGTGCGTGGGAACGTCCCGACGATCAGCCCCGAGGACTTCTCGGACGCGCAGGGCGCGATCGTCGCGGCCCTCGACAAGACCCAGCAGTCGGTCCTGGACGCGATGCAGGACGACGTCGAGGCGATCCGGGACGCGTCCTCGCGGACCCTGCTGACGACGTTCGCGCTGGTGATCGTGCTGGCGCTGACGTCGATCATCTCGGCGGCGATGCTGGCGCGGCGCATCAGCCTCCGCGTCGACGGCGTCCGCGAGGCGACCCTGACCGCCGCGTACGACACGCTGCCGAAGACCGTGGCCGCGGTGTCCCAGGCGGCCAACGCGGACGAGGTGGACCGGCTGCTCCAGACCGCGAAGCGCCAGACCGTCATGTCGACCGACTCGCGGTACGCCGACGAGCTCGACAGCCTCGCGGAGGCGTTCAGCGCCGCCCACCACCAGGCGCTGCGCCAGACGGCGAACCAGGCGCTGCTGCGCATCGACGTCGAGGCGATGATGAAGACGCTCGCCCGCCGCGGCCAGAGCCTCATCCGCCGCCAGCAGCAGGTCATGGAGTCGCTGGTGGAGCAGTCCCCGGACCACGCGGTCCCGGAGGAGTGGCGCAGCGTCTACCACCTGCTGGCCCGCATGCGCCGCAACGAGGAGAACCTGCTCCTGCTCGCGGGCGGGGACCCGCAGCGCCGCTACAACCACCCGGCGAACCTCGACACGATCATCCGCGACGCGGTGGCCGAGATCGAGGACGCCGGCCGCGTCGTGGTCGAGAACCAGGTCTCGGCCCGCCTCGAGACGAAGCCCGCCGGGGACCTGGTGCGCATCCTCGCGGAGCTGCTCGACAACGCGGCCGCGTACTCGCCGCCGACGCAGTCGGTGCGGGTGACCACGCGCCGTTCGGGTTCGGAGATCGTCATCTCGATCGCCGACGACGGCATCGGCCTCGCGCCCGAGCCGATGGCCGCGATCAACCGCCGCCTGGCGGAGCCGACCCAGCTGAACTCGGAGCTGACCGCGACCATGGGCCTCCTGGTGGTCGGGCGGCTCGCCGCCGAGCACTCGGTGAGCGTCCAGCTGCACTCCACGATGGGCAAGGGCACGCTGGCGCTGGTGCGCATCCCGGCGAGCGCGCACGCGGAGGACCCGGTGGGCCTGTCGCCGGACCAGGGCTCGGCCGCGCGGCTGGCGCTGTCGGCCCGCGCCGCGAACCTGCCGGTGACCGGGACGGGCGCGGAGACGGCCGCGCCGAGCGCCGTGGAGCCGATCGTGCCGCGCCCGCGCAAGGCCGGCCCGTCGCCCGAGCCACGTCCCGTAGCTGGTGGAACACTCAACGGAGGGAAGGCGGCGCAGGCCCCTGCGGGCCCCGCTCCCGAGACGCTGGATGTTACCTTCAGGAAGGTGAACCGAGCACTCGAACACTCCGGCAGGACCAACGGCGCCGAACTGCCCCGTCGCGCGCCGGGGTCCCGACTGCTCCCCGGCTCCGTCCCCAGCGCCCGGCCGGGCGGCGGCGCCGATCTCGACCCGGCGGAGATCCGGGACCGGCTCGCCGGTTTCGCCTCCGGCATCGCGGCGGCCGCCGCGCACGAACAACGCCAATAGAAAGCAGCGAGATGGATAGCAAGGACAAGAACGTCGGTGAACTCGACTGGCTCCTGACCTCCTTCGTGGAGAAGGTCCCGGACGTCTCCGAGGCGCTCACGGTGTCCGTCGACGGGCTGGCCATCGCCGCCTCCCGGGGGCTGTCGACCGACCGGGCCGACCAGCTCGCCGCCATCACCTCCGGGCTCGCGAGCCTGACGACGGGGGCGGCCAAGGTCCTCGACGCGGGCCGCATCCGCCAGTCCGTCATCGACATGGACGAGGGCGTGCTGCTGCTCATGGCCGTCGGCGACCGGGCCCAGCTCGCGGTCCTGGCGAACGCCGGCTGCGACCTCGGCCAGGTCGGCTACGAGACCGCCCTGCTGGTGAAGCGGGTGTACGCGGCGCTCGAGCCCGACGCCCGCGGGATCTAGGGCCCGTAGGAGATTGCTCACCCGCGCCGGGCCGCACCCATCGCGGGCCCGCGCGGGGGAATCCGCCGCAGTGATCCGCCGCGTATTCGACCTGCGACAACCACGGAACGCCCATCGCCCGGTCACGCTCCGCCACGCCGCTGGGGCTGCGCCCCTCCGCGTCGGCGGCGTTTCGCGGGGCTATGCTGCGTTCGCTACCTGGAAATGAATCTGGAGGCCCACAGGTGACCACGGTTGAGCCCAAGCTTGAGCCAACGCCGATCGTCGCGCGTCCCTGGCCGGTGCGCCGTGAGCCGAAGGGCTCCTGGCTCGCCCGCACGCTCCGCACGACCGACGCCAAGCAGATCGGCCTGCTCTATTTCGTGACGTCGTTCGCGTTCTTCGCGATCGGCGGCATCCTGGCCCTGCTGATCCGCGCCGAGCTGTTCCAACCCGGCCTCCAGATCGTGTCCTCCGAGCAGTTCAACCAGCTGTTCACGATGCACGGCACCATCATGCTGCTGATGTTCGCGACCCCGATCGTGTTCGCGTTCGGCAACTACCTGGTGCCCTTGCAGATCGGCGCGCCGGACGTCGCGTTCCCGCGCCTGAACGCGTTCGCGTACTGGCTGTACCTGCTCGGCTCGACCCTCGCGGTCGCCGGCTTCATCACCCCGGGCGGCGCGGCGTCCTTCGGCTGGTTCGCGTACCAGCCGCTGTCGAACGCCGTGAACTCCCCCGGGATCGGCGCGGACATGTGGTTCGTGGGCCTGGGCATCTCCGGTGCGGGCACGATCCTCGGCGCGGTCAACATGATCACCACGATCGTGACGATGCGCGCGCCGGGCATGCTCATGTTCCGGATGCCGATCTTCACGTGGAACATCCTGATCACCAGCCTGCTGATGATCCTGGTCTTCCCGATCCTGTTCGCCGCGCTCCTCGCCGTCATGGCCGACCGCCAGCTCGGCGCGCACGTCTTCGACTCGGAGACCGGCGGCGCGATCCTGTGGCAGCACCTGTTCTGGTTCTTCGGCCACCCCGAGGTGTACATCGTGGCGCTGCCGTTCTTCGGCATCGTCTCCGAGATCTTCCCGGTGTTCAGCCGCAAGCCGATCTTCGGCTACAAGACCCTGGTCGCGGCGACGCTCGCGATCGCGGGCCTGTCGATGGCCGTGTGGGCGCACCACATGTACGCGACCGGCGCGGTCATGCTGCCGTTCTTCTCGCTCATGACGTTCCTGATCGCGGTCCCGACCGGCGTCAAGTTCTTCAACTGGATCGGCACGATGTGGAAGGGCCAGCTGACCTTCGAGGCCCCGATGCTGTTCAGCATCGGCTTCCTGGTCACGTTCCTCCTCGGCGGCCTCTCGGGCGTCCTGCTCGCCAGCCCGCCGGTGGACTTCCACGTCTCCGACTCCTACTTCGTGGTCGCGCACTTCCACTACGTGCTGTTCGGCACGATCGTGTTCGCGGTCTACGCCGGCGTGTACTTCTGGTTCCCGAAGGTCGCCGGGCGCATGTACGACGAGCGCCTCGCGAAGGTCCACTTCTGGCTGACGTTCATCGGCTTCCACACCACGTTCCTGGTGCAGCACTGGCTCGGCGCCGAGGGCATGCCCCGCCGGTACGCCGACTACCTCCAGTCCGACGGCTTCACGACGCTGAACATGATCTCGACGATCGGCGCGTTCGTGCTCGGCCTGTCGACGCTGCCGTTCATCTGGAACCTGTTCAAGTCCTGGAAGGCCGGGCGCGTGGTCGAGACGAACGACCCGTGGGGCTACGGCGGCTCGCTCGAGTGGGCGACCAGCTGCCCGCCGCCGCTGCGGAACTTCGACCGCCTCCCGCGCATCCGCTCGGAGCGCCCCGTCTTCGACGAGAAGTGGGGACACCTGGTCAAGGAGGTCAAGGGCCACTAGCCCCGGACCACTGAAAAGCCCGCCGGCGCCGCGCCGGCGGGCTTTTCGCCGCCTGGACTACCGCTGCCGCGGCGGCGTCACTAGGATCGGTGACATGAGCCGGGCACTGATCGTGGTAGACGTCCAGAACGACTTCTGTGAAGGCGGGTCGCTGCCCGTCGCGGGCGGCGCCGCGGTCGCGGCGGCCGTCACGGAACTCATCAAGGCCGCCCCGGGCCGGTGGGACCACGTGGTCGCCACCCGGGACTGGCACATCGACCCGGGCCTGCACTTCTCGGCCGAACCGGACTTCCGCGACTCGTGGCCGCCGCACTGCGTGGTCGGCACCGCCGGGTCGGCGTTCCACCCCGACTTCGACCACACGCTCGCCGAGGCCGTGTTCGACAAGGGCGCGTACGAGGCCGCGTACTCGGGCTTCGAGGGCTCCTCGGGCGAGACGGGCCTGACGGAGTGGCTGCGCACCCGCGACGTGGACGCGGTCGACGTCGTCGGGATCGCCACCGACCACTGCGTGCGCGCGACCGCGCTCGACGCGGCCGCCGAGGGCTTCACGACGACGGTGCTCCTCGACTACACGGCCGCGGTCGCGGAGGAGACGAAGGCGAAGGCCCTGGAGGACTTCGAGCGCGCGGGCGTGGCGGTCAAATAAACCGTTCGGGCGGCGGGCCGGGGCGATGCGCCCCGGCCCGCCGCCCGCCCCGTCAGGTGACGTCGTCGACGATGAGCGACATGTTCCCGTAGTCGTTCGAGCCGTCGTAGTCGAAGGCGAACCCGTCCACGCCGTACATGGGCGTCCGGACCCGCACCTCGAGGTACGCGCCGCCCGCCTGGGCGTCGCCGCTCCACTCGTCGAACGGCGCCGGATCGACCGTCCACTCCTCGGTCACGGACTCCCCCGCCTCCAGCGCGGCGTACTCCTCGACGACCCGGTAGTCCTCGGTGCAGCCGGGCAGGCCGTCGACCTCCTCGACGGTGAGCGCCGCATCGGCGCACGCCGTGAGCGCGAACCCCTGGGACTCGTGGTCGCCGGTGTTCGTGATCGTGACCGCGGCCGTCCACGTGCCGTCCCCGTTGTCGGTCTTCTCGACCTCGACGGCGAGGTCGGCGATCCCCCACTTGTAGGCCGAGTCGGTGACGTCCTCGAGCTCGGCGCCGGTGCGGTACCGGAAGATCTCGTAGTCGAGCGGCCCCTGGTGGTCGGTGCCGTGGGGCTCGGGGACGAGCAGGAGCACCCCGGTGACGGCGGCCGGCGCGATGTCGATCAGCGGGAACGAGTCCAAGGTGCCGAGCGCGATCTCCTCGGTGACCTCCCAGCCGCCGTCCCCGTCGCCGGCGACGGACACCGCCTGGGTGAGCATCCCGTCGCCGGGGGCGCAGCCGAAGAGCGCGACCGCCTCGACCGGGCCGCCCTCCTCGAGCGTCGTCTGCACCAGCTTGAGGAGCCGGACGCTCCCGTCGCCGTACCCGGCGCCCGCCGCGTCGCTGATCGTCGCGGGCCCGGTCGGGCAGATGTCGTTCAGGCTCCCCTCGCCGGGGAAGAACTCGGGCAGCTCGATCTCGGCGCCGACGAGGTCGCCGAACGTCGGGAGGACCGGCTGGTCGAGGCCGGTCTCCTGGCCTTCGGGGACGCTGTTCGACCCGGCGCCGCCGTCCTCGGCGGGCGTGGTCTCCCGGGAGGTCGTCTCGTCGGTGGTCTCCTCGGCCGGGGACGGGTCGACCTCGTCGCCGTTGGACTCCTGGAGCCACCAGGCGGCGGGCACGGCCACGATGAGGGCGGCGAGCGCGGCCGCCAGGGCGCCCTTCGTGGCCCGGCGCCGGCGCACCCGGCCGTGGATCACGGCGGAGTCGACGGGGTCGACCATGAGCTCGGCGGTGTGCGCGAACTCCGCGAAGGCCTCTTCGAAGAGGTTCTCGTCTGGCGTGCTCATCGCTGCTCCATATCGTCTTGCACGGTGAGTCGGCCGGCGAGCGCGGCCTTCCCCCTGGTGAGCCAGGAGCGGACGGTGGCTTCGGCGACGCCTTCCTGCTCGGCGATCTCGGCGACGGTGAGTCCCGCCATGTACCGGAGGATCACGGCCTTGCGGTGGTGCGCGCCGATGCCGGCGAGCGCGCGCTGGAGGTCGACGCGGTCGCCGTCCGGGGCCTGCTCGTGGGTCTCGCGCTGCCGGTTGAGGAAGCGCTGCACGACGCTGCGGCGGCGCAGGTGACTGGTCGCCAGGTTCCAGGCGACGCGGCGCACCCACGCGGTGGGGTTCTCGTACTCGCGGACCTTCCGCCAGCGCGCGAGCGCCCGGCAGAACGCCTCGGCCACCAGGTCCTCGGCCTCGGCCCGGTCGCCGGTGTAGGCGTAGATCTGGGCGGTGACGGAGCGGACGTTGGCGGCGTAGAAGTCGTCGAACTCGAGGCTGGCGCGCATGGGCAGCAGCTGCGCCGCGGCGCTTCCCTCTCCTGGTGGAGCAGAGCTGTCGCGGGTGGGCGTCATAGGGGCTCCTCGCTACGTACGGCGGCTTGGGGGTCCGCACTGGATACACGAGGACCGGGCCGGGGGTGACGCACGCGGTGGTGGAGTTCTGGTTCACAGTTTTCGCGGCGGGGACGGCGAGCGCGTCGCCGTCGACGGCCCCGCGGCGTCCCACCGGTCGGGGTTTTCCTTCAGCGGGTCACTTGCCGTAGCGGCGGTCGCGGGTGGCGAAGGAGCGGACGGCGCGGAGGAAGTCGACGCGGCGGAAGTCGGGCCAGTTGGAGTCGCAGAAGTAGAACTCGGAGTACGCAGACTGCCAGAGCAGGAAGCCGGAGATGCGCTGCTCGCCGGAGGTGCGGATGACGAGGTCGGGGTCGGGCTGGCCGGTCATGTAGAGGTGGCGGGCGATGGAGTCGGCGTCGAGGGCCTCGGCGGCCTGTTC
Source organism: Glycomyces terrestris (assembly GCF_003933745.1). Lineage (GTDB taxonomy): Bacteria > Actinomycetota > Actinomycetes > Mycobacteriales > Micromonosporaceae > Glycomyces > Glycomyces terrestris. The sequence continues at coordinate 43,811 of NZ_RSEB01000003.1, forward strand.
GAGGCTGGCGCCGGCGGCGGCCTGTTCGAGCATGAAGGAGCGGACGGCGTCGGCGATCTCGCGCTGGCCGCCGTAGCAGACGGCGAGGTTGACCTGCATGCCGCGTTTCTCGGCGGTGCGCTGCTGGGCGCGTTTGAGGGCGGCCTGGTGGTCTTCGGGGAGGAGGTCGAGGGCGCCGACCATGCGGAGCTGCCAGGGCTGGTCGTCGTCGGCGAGTTCGCCGGCGAGCTCGTCGATGATGTCGAGGAGGGGGTCGAGCTGCTCCTTGGGCCGGGTGAGGTTCTCGGTGGAGAGGAGCCAGATGGTCACGTGCTCGACGCCGAGTTCGTCGCACCAGCCGAGGAAGCGCTCGATGTGCTTGGCGCCGGCGCGGTGGCCGTCGTTGGGGTCGGTGAGGCCCATGTCGCGGGCCCAGCGGCGGTTGCCGTCGACCATGACGCCGATGTGCCTGGGCAGGGGCTGGCCGGTCAGCTCGCGCGCGAGCCGACGCTCGTATATCCGGTAAAGCAGGTTCGAGATCGCCACAACCGGCAATTGTAGGCTCCGCGTTTTCGCGGCTCGCACGCTTCACCGGGCCGGGGCCTCGGGGGCCCCGGCCCGGGTCGCCGCCGGCGGCGGGCGGCTACCTTGCGTCGAGGCGCTGCTTGAGGGCGTCGAGCTCGGCCCACAGGACGGTGGGGAGGCGGTCGCCGAAGCGGGCGAACCAGCTTTCGACGAGCGGGACCTCCTCGGCCCATTCGGCGGGGTCGACGGCGAGCGCGGCGGCGAGGTCGTCGGCGGTGAGGCCGAGGCCGTCGGTGTCGATCGCGTCGGGCGTCGGGACGTACCCGATGGGGGTCTCGACGGCGGCGGCGCGGCCTTCGAGGCGTTCGACGACCCATTTGAGGACGCGGGAGTTCTCGCCGAAGCCGGGCCACAGGAAGCGGCCGTCGTCGCCGCGGCGGAACCAGTTGACGTAGAACACCTGCGGCATGAGGGCCTCGTCGGTGGCGGACTTGCCCATCTCGATCCAGTGGCCGAAGTAGTCGGCGGCGTTGTAGCCGATGAACGGCAGCATGGCCATCGGGTCGCGGCGGACGACGCCGACCTCGCCGGTGGCGGCGGCGGTGGTCTCGGAGGAGAGGGTGGCGCCCATGTACACGCCGTGGACCCAGTCGCGGGCCTGGGTGACGAGCGGGATGGTGGTGGCGCGGCGGCCACCGAAGAGGATCGCGTCGATCGGGACGCCGCGCGGGTCGTCGTACTGGGGCGCGAGGACCGGGCACTGCTTGATCGGCGTGCAGAAGCGGCTGTTGGGGTGGCTGGAGGGCTCCTCGGAGGCGGGGGTCCAGTCGCGGCCCTTCCAGTCGACCAGGTGGTCGGGGGCCTCGCCCATGCCCTCCCACCAGACGTCGCCGTCGTCGGTGAGGGCGACGTTGGTGAACAGGGTGTGGCCCTTCGCGATGGTGCGCATGGCGTTCGGGTTGGTGTGGTAGTCGGTGCCGGGCGCGACGCCGAAGAAGCCGTACTCGGGGTTGGAGGCCCACAGGCGGCCGTCCTCGCCGAAGCGGAGCCAGGCGATGTCGTCGCCGAGGGTCTCGACCTTCCAGCCGGGGATGGTGGGTTCGAGCATGGCGAGGTTGGTCTTGCCGCAGGCGCTGGGGAACGCGCCGGTCACGTGGTAGACCTTCCCTTCGGGGCTGGTGAGGCGGAGGATGAGCATGTGCTCGGCCATCCAGCCCTCGTCGCGGCCCATGGCGGAGGCGATGCGCAGGGCGTAGCACTTCTTCCCGAGGAGGGAGTTGCCGCCGTAGCCGGAGCCGTAGGACCAGATCTCGCGGTCCTGCGGGAAGTGGGAGATGTACTTGGTGCCGTTGCAGGGCCAGGGGACGTCGCTCTGGCCGGGGGCGAGGGGCGCGCCGACGGAGTGGAGGCACTTGACGAAGTCGGCGCTCTGCCCCATCTTCGCGAGGACCTCGGCGCCCATGCGGGTCATGATGTGCATGGACGCGGCGACGTAGGCGGAGTCGGTGAGCTCGACGCCGAACATGGGCTGCTCGGCGTCGAGGGAGCCCATGCAGAAGGGGACGACGTACATGGTGCGCCCGCGCATGGAGCCGCGGTAGAGGCCGGTCATGGTCTCGCGCATGTAGTCGGGGGCGGTCCAGTTGTTGGTGGGGCCGGCGTCCTCGGGGTCCTCGGAGCAGATGAAGGTGCGCTCCTCGACGCGGGCGACGTCGCCGGGGTCGGTGCGGGCGAGGAACGAGTCGGGCTTGGCGGGGACCGGGACGAGGGTCCCGAAGGCGACGAGCTCGGCGGTCAGCCGCTCCCATTCGGCCCGGCTGCCGTCGCACCACACGATCTGGTCGGGGTCGGTCAGCTCGGCGATCTCGCCGACCCACGCGAGGAGGCGGTGGTGGCGGGTCGGCGGGTCGGTGAGTCCGACTGCGGGGTTGTCGGCGGCGGTCTCTGCCGCGGGTGCGGCGGCGGCGACTTCGATGCTCACGGTGGCTCCTTCGGTCGGCTTCTGGGCACGGACGCGGGCGCTCCGGCCGGGGCCGGTCCTTCGGACGCTACGGGAACCGGCGCGAGCGCGCAGGCACTCGTGCGTGATTGAGCGGACGCTGAGCAGGCGCTCCGCCTCCGGGCACCCTGCGCTTGCGCATTCAAGCTCGCTACGATCACAACTACTTGCACTTTCTGCGCCACCGCGCAGCATCGATCATCGGTGCTGGAATTTGACCGTTGCTCTCAACTAATGCGCTCGGTTTCGAGCATGGAACGAGCGCGTTAGATCGCGGTCGCGGGACGGTTACCCGCCCGTGTCGTCGCGTTTTGCGGTGAATCCGCCCACAGCGGCGCGTCTTGGGTGAAGATGCACTCCAAGTGGCAGCACGAACCGTTGGAGGGCCGATGGCGCACCGCGAACCGGAACCGCAGCCGGGCCGCAGGACCGGGGTCGTCGCCTTCGCGGTCGCGATCGTGGTCGTGCTGGCGATCGTGCTGGTGTACTTCCTGCTCCGCTGAGCACGCGCTGCTCCGCTGAACAGGTTCTGGTCCGCTGAGCACGCGAAAGGGCGGAGGCGCGCCGCGCCTCCGCCCTCGTCCGCTCGCGCTCAGACCGCGGGGCCGCGGCGGCGCAGCTCGTCGACGCTGAGCATGGCCTCGCGCAGTTCCTTGAGCCAGTCCTCGGCGTGCTGCTCGACCAGGCGCACGCACCACGCGAGCGCGTCCTGGCGGGACGCGGCCACGCCGGAGCCGACGAGCGTGTCGAGGACGAGCCGCTCGGGCTGGCGCAGCCGGGTCGTGACCGGCAGCGACTGGTGCGTGAACACCATCGTGGTCGACCCGCAGCGCGCGCCCCACGACGCCTGCCGGTGATAGCGGTACTGGAGCTGCTGCGCGATCTGGACCCGCATGTCGCGCGTGGCCTCCCGGAACCGCGAGATGCGGCCCTCCTCGGTCGCGGCCCGGTCGGACTCGGTGGCGTCGGCCGGGTGGTCCGGGGTCGGCAGCGGGCAGATGATGATCATCTCGTCGCGGTCGACGGTGACGTCCGGCATCCCGGCGATCCAGCCGTCGGGGACGATCCCGTAGATCCAGGCCGGGGCGTCGTCAGTGGACGGCAGCGGGCCGTACTGCCACGAGCCGGTGTCGTCGATGGCGGCCATGCACGGGCCTCCTCACGTTTCAGGAACGCTCCAGGTGTACCCCATCGAGTCAAGCAGAGCGGATTCAGGCCGCGCAAGGACGGCCGGGACGTCACAGCCCGCGCAGGAAGAACCCCGCGAGCGCGCTCACCGCGAACACCGCCGCCCCCACGCACGCGAGCGTCTGGCCCGGCCGCGGCCGCACCCGGTACTGCCACGACAGCCACACCCCGAGCACGATCGGGCCGGTCGCGACCCCGAGGAACAGGGTCAGCGTCGCGAACGCCTGCCGGACCGCGGTGTCGTCGGCGCGCAGCACCGCGAGCGCGACCGCGACGGCGAGCGCCCCGGTCGCGGCCCCGATCCCGGCCGCGGTGGCCTCGGTGTGGCGGGGCGCCTCGATGGGGAGTTCACCCTGCCGGGCGAGCGCGAGCAGCCGCCCCGAGCGCTCCAGGCGCGTCCGCACGCGCTCGGCGTCCGGCTCGGGGTCCGGCTCCCCCGCGGGCGGCGTGGGCCCGGTGCGGCGGTGGCCGACGAAGTCGCCGAGGGACCGCCACAGGATCGCGACGGCCTTGTCGGTCTCGGCCACCAGCGTCGCGGCCTCCACAGAGGACCGGTTGGCGTCGTCGCGGGCGGTCCGCGCGGCGGCGACGGCGGCGGCGAGCTTCGCGGTCTCGTCGCGGTAGGCGGCGTCGGCGGCCCGGATCTCGGCGTCGGCGTCGGCGCGGTCCTTCAGGTACGCGGCGACGGCCTCGGCGTACCCGCCGGCGCGGGACTCGGGCGCGCGGGCTTCGGCGGCGCGGCCGGTGCGGTCGGTGGTGGCGCTGTCGGTCATGGCGCTCCTCAGGGCAGGTCGAGCACGGCCGACGGGTTCGGCAGCAGCGCGGTCGTCCGGTACGGGATGACGACCTGCGGGACCCGGTGCCGGGCGCGGTCGAAGTAGAGGCCGCGGCGCACGCGCGGATACCAGGCGGGGCCGCCGCTGGCGGGCGAGAGCGGGGCGAGCTCGGGGCCCTGCACGTCGAGCGCGAGCCAGGCGTCGACGGCGTCGAACCGGGCCGAGAACCCGCCGAGGTCTTCGCGCAGGCGCGGCACGGACCGCCACCAGCCGAGGGTGTGGAGGTGGCGTTCGGGGCCGTCGATGAGCATGGCGCGCAGGCGGGCCGTGCCGGCGGCGTCGAGCCGCGCGGAGCCGGCGTCGACGGCGTGGATCAGGTTGAGGCGCAGCATGCCGTCGCAGCGGGCCTCCCAGTCCTTGCACGCGGAGTCGAGGTCGTCGTGCCAGTCGACGTCGGCGCCTTCGGTCTCCAGGGCCGAGGCGAGCGCGAGCGCGGAGGCGGCGGCGTCGGGTTCGAGGCAGCACAGGTCGACGCCGATGCGCTGGCCGCGTTCGGAGGCGCCGCGGGCGGCGGTGAGGGCGGCGGCGGCGAGGATGTCGGCGGCTTCGGCGGTGCGGGTGCCGAGGACGGCGAGGTTGCGGCCGGGGGCGCGGTGGAGGGCGAGTTCGGCGCCGCGGGAGGCGACGTCGATGGTCTGGCCCAGGAGCGCGGTCTCGGGCGCGGGGACGGCGGCGGTGAGGTCGGGGACGTGGTCGCCGTCGAAGAGCGCGGGCGGTTCGTTCCGGGGCGGCCGGGCTTCCCAGAGGCGCTGCTGGAGGGGTTCCCAGGCGTCGGCGTGGCCGGCGTTGGGGACGGCGACGACGCGGTCGGCGCCGGCGTGCCCGGACTCGTCGTTGACGACGGCGTGGAAGCGGGGGACGGTGTCGGCGGCGTGGTTGTTCTCGGCGAGGACCCTGCGGGCCTTGGGGAGGGCGATGCGCAGCGTGAACTGGGCGACGAGGCTGGGGCGGCCCCACAGGGCCTCGATGCCGGCGACGTCCTGGGAGGCGAGGACGAGGTGGATGCCCTGGCTGCGGCCGCGGCGGGCGAGGTCTTCGAGGAGCTGTACGGCTTCGTCGGTGACGGCGTCGCGGGCTTCGAGGAGGACCTGGAACTCGTCGACGACGGCGACGATGCGGGGCCAGTGCCCGCCGGGGTCGGCGGCGCGGAGCTCTTCGAGCTTGGTGGCCTCGTGGGCCTTGGCGGCCTCGGCGCGGCGGCGCAGCTCGTCCTTGAGGTGGCGCAGGAGGGCGAGGCCGAACTCGCGGTCGTCGTTGATGTTGACGCCGACGAGGCGCACGTGCGGGAGCCAGGTGGGGTCGCGGCGGCCGGCGGCGAAGCGCGCGAAGGAGACGCCTTCCTTGAAGTCGAGGAGGTACAGCGCGAGCTCGTCGGGGCTGTAGCTGGAGGCGAGGCCGGCGATCCAGGCGTAGAGGAGGTTGGTCTTGCCGGAGCCGGAGGGCCCGCCGACGAGGGCGTGGGGCGGGTTGTCGCCGAGCGAGATCCGGGCGACGTCGCCGGCGGCGGTCTCGCCGATGGCGGCCTGGAGCCCGGCGGCGGAGGAGGCCTGCCAGAGCCGCTGCGGGAGCAGGTCGACCAGGCGCGCGGGCTCCCGGCCGGCGCGGTGCTTCTCGGCGATGAGCTTGGCGGCCTTGGTGACGACGGCCGCGGGCGGCGGCGGGTCGAGTTCGAGCGGCGCGCCCAGGATCGCGGTGGCGGTCGTGGCGGTGAGGCGCGGGAGGTCGCAGGGGCCGTCGGCGTCGTCGCCGACGATGACGAGGTGGACGCCGGCGGCGACGCCGGTGCGGCGCAGCCGGGCGAGCTGGGCCTGGTCGTGGGCGGGCCAGGCGGCGAGGTCGGCGTTGAGGAGGACGAGGACGCGCCAGGGCTCGGGCCGCCGCCCGGTGGCGGCGGCGAGCGCGGCGAGCGACTCGTGCTCGCCGGCGAGCACGTCGGCGTTGACGCGGCGCACGGTCTCGACGAGCTCGTCGAGTGCTTCGCGGAGGCCGGAGGGCCCGACGAAGGAGAGGAGCCCGGCCTTCCCGAGCGCGGCGAACGCCGAGAGCGACCCGCCGAGGTGCTCGGGGTCGTACACGTGAAGCCGCAGCAGCCCGGCGGGCACGGCCCCGACGGCGCGCAGCAGGAGACCCGGAAGCGCATGGGCCGCATCGGAGTCGATGCGCAGGTGCGAGCGGTCGAGCAGCGGGATCAACGCAGGGAGTGAGGTCTCCGTCACTGTGGGTCCTGAATTGTCGTACCCTCCTGCCACACTGGACGAGCCGGCTGATGCAGTCGCGGCGCCGGGGGCGATCCCCTCGACCGCGAGGTCATCGCCACTCTCGACCGGAGCGCGCCCGGTCGAGGCGGTCGCCGGCATGTCAACGGTGGTGGCGGTGGTGGGTGGGGTGGGGGGGAGGGAGGGCCCCCGACGCGGCGCGGCGCTGTCGGCGATGCGGCCGACCCGCACGAGCGGCGCCGCCCCCCGGCCGAGACCCGACTCCGGTTTCCATTCGCTCCACAGTGCTCCCGCCGCGGCCGGGGCCGCGACGGCGGCCGCGGCGAGCGCGGCGCGGTGGCCGCCTTCGACGGCCGCGGCCTTGCGCGCCTCCAGCGTGGCGATCATCTTCTCGTGGATGTTCCGCAGCTGCGTCTGCTTGCGGCTCGCGTCGCCGATGACCTGCTCGGCGCGCGCGCGTTCGCGCTCGGCCCGCTCGGCGGTGCGCTCGGCGAGGAGGCGCGCCTCGCCGCGGGCGCGGGCGAGCTCGTCGCCCATCGCCGCCACCAGTCGTCTGCGCCAGCTGCTCATGTCCTGGCCCTCCGCTCGGTCCGGTCGTGCTCGTCCTTCGGGCCCTGCCGCGGCAGCCGGTGCATCGCGGCGACGAGCACGGGCCCGATCGCGGCGGTGCGGGCCGCGTCGTCGCCGGTGCCGACCCCGAGCGTGCACGCGGAGGCGAGCGCCTCGGCGACGTGGAGCGGCTCGGCCTTCGGCACGAGGGCGCGGACCTTCGCGACGCACTTGTCCCGCAGGACCGGAACGTCGCTCGCGTTCGGGTTGCGGCCCAAGTGCTCCGCGGCGAGGCTGCGCACCAGCGGCCAGGCGAGGCCGGGGAGTTTCACGCCGGTCTCGGGCCCGGCGTCGCGCAGGCGCTTGCAGTACGCGTCGGCGTTCCCCTCGCCGGCGGCCTTGAGCAGCTCGTTGAACAGGCGGGTCGGCGGGACCCGCTCGGGTTCGGCGTCGCCGCTGCGGTCGCACAGCTCGTTGACGCGGTCGGTCCACCACTGCCGCGGGTCGACCGGGGCCGGCGCGGCGGACGGGGCGCCGCGGGCCGGGGCCGCAGCAGCCGGGGCGGGACCGGCGCCGGCGCCGATCGCGGCGAGGTAGTCGTCGATCGCGTCGACGGCCTCGCCGAGGCGGGTGCGGGCCGCGTCGAGGCGTTCGCGCGCGGCGCCGAGCTTGTGGAGCCCGACCTCGGCGTTCGACTCGCGCGCGGCCTCCCGCAGCTCGGCCTGCGCGGCCTCGAAGCGGGCGTCGGCGGTGTCGAACGCGGGGAACGGGAGGTCGGCGGCCAGGGCCTTGAGGCTCCCGGCGAGGGCGGCGACGTCCACAGGGGTCTCCGTTCTAGAGGGTCGCGGCGTACGCCTCGGCCTGCTCGGCGGCGGCGAAGGTCGCGGCCAGGGACTGCTCCAGCTCCGCGGCGGCCTGCGCGAGCGCGGCCTGCGCGGTGGCGACCGCGTCGTGGCCCGACCCGGCGGTGACCGCGGTCAGGCCGCCCTGGGCCGCTTCGATGTTCTGGCTGGCGGCGGTGATGGCCGCCTGGCCGTCGCGGACCTGCTGGAGGGCGGCGGCGATGGCGGACTTGAGTTCGGCGACGCTCACGGTGGACACGAGCCCATTCTCGCGGAGAATCCGTCCACTTTCCGTGATGATGTCGCAACCCGGCGTGTCTGGTTTGTCGGATTCCCGACTGCCCAGTGACAACCAGTGTTGCTTTCGATGCATTTAATGGTGGCGGAGTGACGTACCTCCCAACTACAGTGTGAGTACCAACAGGGCTGAGCCGATTGCGGTTCGCGAGCCTCACCGAGGCAGCCCCCACACATCGACACCCGGGAGGCGACCGTGCCTGTGCAACGCACTTACGTCCTCGACACTTCGGTTCTGCTGTCAGACCCAGGAGCGTTCTCACGGTTCGACGAACACCACGTGGTCATCCCGCTCGTCGTCGTCAGCGAGCTGGAGGCCAAACGCCACCACCCCGAGCTGGGCTGGTTCGCCCGGGAGTGCCTCAGGCGCCTCGACGAACTGCGCATCAAGCACGGTCGTCTCGATCAGCCCATCGACATCGGGGACCACGGCGGTTCCATCCGGGTCGAGCTCAACCACGTCGACACCTCCGGCCTGCCGGCCGGGTTCGCGGTGGACACGAACGACTCCCGCATCATCGCCGTCACCCGGGCCCTCGGGCTCGAGGGCGCCGACGCCGTCCTGGTCACCAAGGACATGCCGCTGCGCGTCAAGGCGTCCGCGGTCGGCATCCCCACCGAGGAGTACCGGCACGGCCAGGCCGTCGACCCGACCTGGTCGGGCATGGCCGAGGTGTCGGTGGCCGACGAGGTCATCGACGCCCTGTTCGACGGCGGCGACGTCGACCTCCCCCACGACGTGGAGCTGCCGTGCCACACGGGCCTGGTGCTCAACGGCACCAGCTCGAAGGCCCTGGGCCGCGTCACGGTCGACAAGCAGATCCGCCTCGTCCGGGGCCGCGAGGCCTTCGGCATCCACGGCCGCTCGGCCGAGCAGCGCGTCGCGATCGACCTGCTGCTGGACCCCGAGATCGGGATCGTGTCGCTCGGCGGCAAGGCCGGCACCGGCAAGTCCGCGATGGCGCTGTGCGCCGGGCTCGAGCAGACGCTCGAGCGCGAGCTGTACAAGAAGGTCATCGTGTTCCGGCCGCTGTACGCGGTCGGCGGGCAGCAGCTGGGCTACCTGCCGGGCACCGAGGGCGAGAAGATGAGCCCGTGGGGCCAGGCGGTGTTCGACACCCTCGGGGCGGTCACCGACGACAACGTCATCAACGAGGTGCTCGAGCGCGGGATGCTCGAGGTCCTGCCGCTGACGCACATCCGCGGCCGCAGCCTCCACGACGCGTTCGTCATCGTCGACGAGGCGCAGTCGCTCGAGCGCGGCGTGCTCCTGACGGTGCTCTCCCGCATCGGGCAGGGCTCCAAAGTGGTCCTCACCCACGACGTCGCGCAGCGCGACAACCTGCGGGTGGGGCGCTTCGACGGGGTCGCCAGCGTCATCGACGTGCTCAAGGGCCACCCACTCTTCGCGCACGTGACGCTTACGCGCAGTGAGCGTTCGGAGATCGCGGAAATGGTCACCAACCTGCTGGAAGGCTGACCGGCCAGCTCTGGCATGCTGTGTCCCGGGCGTCTGTGGACAGACGCCCGGGACACAGGAGTAGAGCGCATGATCCCACTGCTGACCCGCTACGGCGCGAAGGTCGCCGCCGTGCTCGTCCTCGCACTGGGGGCCGTCATAGCCGTCAACGCCGTGACCGACGACCCAGCCGAGCAGGACGCCCAGCATCCCAGCCAGGCCGCGGCCGACCAGCAGGCCGAAGCCGAAGAGGCGTACGAGGAAGTCCGCTACCTGCACGTCAACTACATCGCCGAGACCGCCGGCGCCGACGTCACCGTCAAGGCCGAGGCCGTCGGCGACTACGCGCTCGACAAGGCCGCGGGCCTGGACAGCGCCCAGGAGGAGGCCGACCAGGCCGCCGAGGAGGCCGAGGCCGCCGCCGCGGCGAACGCGAACCCGACGTCGGTCGACATCCCGGCGAGCTGCGAGGAGTACTCGGGGAACAAGGCCACTGGCTGCGCGATGGCGCTCGACGCCGGCTTCGACCTCGAGCAGGTCGGCTGCCTGGTGGCCCTGTGGGACCGCGAGTCCGGCTGGAACCACCTGGCCGAGAACTCGATCGGCGCCTACGGCATCCCGCAGGCCCTGCCCGGCCCGAAGATGGAGTCCGCCGGGTCCGACTGGGAGACCAACCCGGTCACCCAGATCAAGTGGGGCCTCGGCTACATCGAGGGCCGCTACGGCACGCCCTGCGAGGCGTGGAACCACTCCGAGGAAGTCGGCTGGTACTAGCGAGCACGTGACCGGGGCGGGCGCGCGAGCGCCCGCCCCGCTCCGTCCCCCTCCTTCTCCTCCCTCCCCCAGGAGCCCCGCCTTGATCCCGAGACTGACCCGCCACGCCGCCCGGATCGCCGCGGTCCTCGTGCTCGCCCTCGGCGCCGTCATCGCCGTGGTCGCCGCGACCGACCGGCCCGCCGACGAGGACGCCGACCACCCGAGCAACGCCGCCGCCGAGCAGCAGGCCGAGGCGCAGGACGCCTACGACGAGGCCCGCTCGCACCACCTCGACTACATCGCCGCCACCGCCGGGGCCGACGTCACGGTCAAGGCCGGGGCGGTCGCCGAGTACGCGGCGGACAAGGCGCAGGGCCTGGACGACGCCCAGGAGGACGCCGACCAGGCCGCCGAAGAGGCCGCGATGAACACCAATCCGACGTCAGTCGACGTTCCGGCGAGCTGCGGCGAGTTCTCCGGGAACAAGGCCACCGGCTGCGCGCTCACCTTGGAGGCCGGCTTCGACCTGGAGCAGTTCGCCTGCCTGGAGCTCTTGTGGGACAAGGAGTCCGGCTGGAACGAGCTCGCCGAGAACTCGATCGGCGCCTACGGCATCCCGCAGTCCTACCCCGGCTCCAAGATGGCCAGCGAGGGGGACGACTGGCGCACCAACCCGGTCACCCAGATCAAATGGGGCCTCGGCTACATCCAGGGCAAGTACGGGACCCCGTGCGACGCCTGGGCGTACTCCGAGGCCGAGGGGTTCTACTGAGCGGGTCCGGAGGTAGCCGCCGATGACGACGAGGGCGACGATGCCCGAGGCGATCGTCAGGCGCTGGAGGAGGCCGCCCATCTCCAGCCAGGCCGGGCGCTCCACGCCCCACCACTCGATGACGTACGGCAGCGACGTGAGCGCCAGGACCACGACGGAGAACCACGAGCAGCCGATGACGGTGCGCGCGCGGCGGGCCCGCTCGGGCTCGGTGCGGCGCAGCCAGCGCCCGAACGCGATGCCGAGGATCGCCATGGTGCAGAAGGCGACGAACGCGGCGTAGCGGTGCACGTAGTGGTGCGCGGAGAAGTCGGTGACGCCGTCGCGGTCGGAGGGGACGATGGCGACGACGGCGATGGCGGCGGCCCACGCGAACAGCGACCAGGAGAGCCACTTGGGGGCGCCGGCGGCGCGGGCCTGGAGGGCGTACGCGCTGGCGCCGAGGGAGAACAGGCCGAGCGCGACGGGCAGGAGCCAGCCGAGCGGGGTGTACAGGTGGATGCTGATGACCTTGTAGAGCGGGTTGAGGCCGGAGGTCGCGTGGAGGACCAGCATGGCGACGACGCCGGCGGCCATGGCGGCGTTGCCGAATCCGGTGAATCCACTGGGGACCGTCGCGGCGGTCCGGTTGGCTGCGGGGGCAAAAGAAACCATGCCATATAGCCTCGCGATTTCCGGGCCCGGAAGCAGTGACGCGGACACCCGAATCGCTCCCCCCGCCAGCACCCGGACGGCGGTAGCGCCTGCCCTACCGCGGACCCTCCGGTCCGGGCGCGGCCGGTGTGCGATGCTCGGGGGGTGAACGAGTTGGCCGGCGCCCTGTCCCCGTACCTCCGCCAGCACGCCGGGAACCCGGTGGCGTGGCGCCAGTGGGGGCCGGCGGCCCTGGCGGACGCGGCCGCGCGGGACGTGCCGCTGCTCGTCTCGATCGGGTACTCGACGTGCCACTGGTGCCATGTGATGGCGCACGAGTCGTTCGAGGACCGGACGGTGGCGGCCGCGATCAACGACCGGTTCGTGCCGGTGAAGGTCGACCGGGAGGAGCGCCCGGACCTGGACGCGGTGTACATGCAGGCGACGATGGCGATCACGGGTCAGGGCGGGTGGCCGATGACGGTGTTCGCGTTCCCGGACGGGACGCCGTTCTTCGCGGGCATGTACTTCCCGAAGGCGCACTTCCTGCGGCTGCTCGACGCGGTGCACGCGGCGTGGACGGATCAGCGGGAGGAGCTGCGGCACCAGGGGGCGGCGATCGTGGAGGCGAGCGCGGCGGGCGGTCCGGCGTTCGCGGACGTGACGGTGGCGTGCCCGCTGGACGGGCCGTGCCCGCCGGCGCCGCCGATCCGGGAGGCGATGCTCGACCGGGCCGCCGAGGCGGTCCTCGCGTCGGCCGACGCCGTGCACGGCGGGTTCGGGTCGGCGCCGAAGTTCCCGAGTGTGCCGACGCTGCGGTTCCTGTGCGACGCGTACGTGCGCACGGGGGACGCGCGGCTGCTCGACCACGTGAGGCTGAGCGCGGAGCGGATGGCGCGGGGCGGGATCCGCGACCAGCTGGAGGGCGGGTTCGCGCGGTACAGCGTGGACGCGTCGTGGACGGTGCCGCACTTCGAGAAGATGCTGTACGACAACGCGGAGCTGCTGTGGCTGTACGCGCGGCTGGCCGGGGAGGGCGAGCTGTTCGCGCGGGTCGCGGACGAGACGGCGGCGTTCCTGCTGGAGCGCTTCTCGACCGCGGAGGGCGCGTTCGCGGCGGCGTTCGACGCGGACACGGAGGGCGTGGAGGGCGCGACGTACGTGTGGACGTTCGCGGAGCTGGAGGAGGTCCTGGGCGGGGACGCGGCGTGGGCCGCGGCGGCGTTCGGGGTCGATCCGGGGCGCCCGAACTTCGAGCACGGCGCGAACGTGCTGGAGCTGCCGCGGGACCCGGAGGACGGGGCGCGGTTCGCGGCGGTCCGGCACCGGCTCGCGGAGGCGCGGCGCAAGCGTCCCCAGCCGGCGCGGGACGACAAGGTGGTGGCGGCCTGGAACGGGCTGGCGATCGCCGCGCTCGCGGAGTACTCGTCGCGGACGGGGCGCCGGGACGCGCTGCTGGCGGCCGAGCGGGCGGCGGCGTTCCTGGCGGAGCGGCACCTCGGTGCGGACGGGCGGCTGGCGCGGGCCTCGCTGGGCGGGCAGGTGTCGGCGGCGCCGGGCATCCTGGAGGACTACGCGGCGGTCGCGCTCGGGTTCCTGCGCCTGGGCGGGGCGTGGACGGGTCGCGCGCAGGCGCTGCTGGAGCAGGTGCGGGCGCGGTTCGGGGACGGGCTCGGCGGGTTCTTCGACACGGCCGCCGACGCGGAGGAGCTGGTGTCGCGTCCGGCGGACGTGCACGACGGGCCGACGGCGTCGGGCTGGGCGCTGGCGGCGGCCGCGCTGCTGGAGGCGTACGAGGCGACCGGGGACGAGACGTACAAGGACGACGCGTGGCGGGCGATCGCGCGCGCCGAGCCGGTGATGAGCCGGAATCCGCGGTTCACGGCGGGGCTGCACGCGGCGGCGGAGGCCCTGGTCAGGGTGCAGCGGTAGGGCGCGGGCGGGTGGGCTGCGGATCACACCGGCCCACGGCGCATATCGCCTTGCCGCGCGGCAAGCGCGCCGCTTACGTTTGAGAGTTGTGAAGCCCAACCCGCTGCGCCCCCCGAGGCTGTCCGCCGCCGACGTCCCCGCCGATCCGTGGCGGTACCTGCTGCACATCGCGAAGGAGCAGACCGGGCCGGTCGCGCTCGGGTTCGTGCTGCTGAGCGTCTCGGGCGCGGCGTGGGTGCTGCTGCCGTGGACGATCGCGCGGATCATCGACGAGGTGATGCTCGCGGGCTCGGCAGCGCCGCTGCTGCCGTGGGGGCTGGTCCTGGGCGCGGTGGCGATCGCGTCGTCGTGGGTGTTCGTGGCGGGGTACCGGGCGCTGTTCATGGCGGAGTCGCGGGCGCGGGTGCGGACGGTGGAGAACCTGACCGACCACCTGAACCGGGCAGGCACGGGCGTGCGGGGCGCGGTCTCCGCCGGCGAGATGGTGAACCTGTCCACACAGGACGCCCACAAGACGGGGTCGTTCATCTTCCAGCTCGGGTTCGGCTGGATGGGCGTGGTCATGATGGCCGTCGGCGCGGTCCTGCTGTGGGACGCGAGCCCGGCGCTCGGGCTCGTCGCACTCGGCGGGGTCCTCGTCATCGGCTTCGTCGTCGGCCCCGTGCTCAGCCGCCTCCAGCACCACCAGATCGCCTACCGGGCCTCGGTCGCGACCCTCACCGGGCAGGCGTCCGACGTCGTCGGCGGCCTGCGCGTGCTCCGCGGCGTGGGCGGCGAGGAGCAGTTCTCGCGCCGCTACCGGCGGGCCTCCGCGGACCTGCGCGACGCCGGGTACGGCGTCGCCAGCGCCGACTCGTGGGTCCAGGGCCTGCGCACCAGCCTGCCGCTGGCGCTCATCGCCGCCGTCACGTGGGTCGGCGCGCGCCTGGCGCTGAACGGGGCGATCACCATCGGGGAGCTGTCCGCCGCGTTCGGCGTGACCGCGCTCGTCGCCCAGCACTCCGGCGCGATGATCGGGATGGCGCAGGCCGTCATCGCCGCCCAGGTCTCCTCCCGGCGGCTCACCGCGTTCTTCGGCACCCGCAGCGACATCGCCGACGAGGGCGCCGGGCGCGGCGCGGCCGGGCCGCTGCGCGACCCCGAGTCCGGGCTCGCGATCGAGCCGGGGCGGCTCACCGTCGTCGTCAGCGCCGAGGCGAAGCCCGCCGAGGCCGCCGCGGAGCGCCTGGCCCGCTACCGCGAGTCCGACGCCGAGTGGGGCGGGACGCGCCTCGACGCGCTCGCGCTCGACGAGGTCCGCGAGCGCGTCCTGCTCCTGCGCGAGGACTACCTGTTCGCGCAGTCCCTCGGCGAGACCCTCCGGGTCGGGCCGGAGCGGGCGCTCGCCGCCCTCGAGGCCGCCGGCGCCGCCGACGTCCTCTCCAGCCTCGGGTCCACGCTCGACGGCGAGATCACGAACGGCGGCCGGAACCTCTCCGGCGGCCAGCGGCAGCGCCTGCGCCTCGCGCGGGCCCTCGCCGCCGACGCCGAGGTCCTCATCGCGGTCGAGCCGACCAGCGCCGTGGACGCCCACACCGAGAACCTCATCGCCGAGCGCGTGGCCGCCGCCCGCGCGGGGCGCACCACCGCGGTCGTGTCCGCGTCGCCGCTGTGGCTGGCGCGCGCCGACCGGGTGGCGTGGCTCGTCGACGGCAAGGTCCGCGCCGTCGGCACGCACGCCGAGCTGTCCGAGCACGGCGAGTACCGCTCCCTCACGTCCAGGCAGGAGTCCCGATGAGCGCCCTCGACCACGCCCGCCTCCCGGTCGCCGACCGGGCCGCGATGACCGGGGCGATCAAGCGCCTGGTCGCGGCCGACCGCCGCTCGTTCGCGGCGGTCCTGCTCCTGTACGTCGCCGCCGCGGGCGCCGGCGCGGCCCTGCCGGTGATGCTCGGCGCCGTCATCGACGGCATCGGCACGGGCTGGACCGCGGCCCGCGTCGACGTGGTCTGCGGGGCGATCGTCGCGTGCGTCGTGCTCCAGCTGGTCCTCATGCGCACCGGCCGCCGGCTCGGGTACCGGCTCGGCGAGCGCGCCGCCGCGCGCCTGCGCGAGTCCTTCATCGACCGGGTCCTGCGCCTGCCGCTGGGCACCGTGGAGCGCGCCGGCACCGGCGACCTCGCGACCCGCACCTCCGGCGACGTCGGCGCGGTCGCGGAGCTGCTGCGCAAGACCGCGCCCGAGGTCGCGGTCGCGATGATCGAGGGCGCCGTGATCATCGTGGCGGCGTTCGTGGTCGACGTGCGGCTCGGGCTCCTGTTCCTCGCGGGCATGCCGATGCTGTACGTCGCCGGGCGCCGGTACCTGCGCCTGGCGAGCCCGGTGTTCCTCAGCGAGCGGGCGGCGATGAGCGAGATCGCGGAGACCGCGACGGCGTCGGCGTCGGGCGCGACCACCGTGGCCGCGTACCGGATGCAGGGCGAGCGCCGCGACGAGGGCTACGCGCGCGCCGCGACCCACATGGACCGCCTCAAGGGGATCATCCGGCTCCAGACCTGGTTCTTCCCGGCCACGGACCTGACGTTCCTGACCCCGGCCGTGGTCGTCACGGTCGTCGGCGGCCTGTGGTACCTGGAGGGGTGGGTCACGGTCGGGCAGGTCGTGGCGGTCGCGATGCTGGCGCTGCGGCTCGACGGGCCGGTGTTCCGGTCCATGATGTCGCTCAGCGAGTTCCAGATGGGCGGGGCCGCGATGGCGCGCGTCGAGGGCGTGCACCTCATGCCCGACGAGGTGCGCGAGGCCCGGCCCGAGGGCGCCGAGGTGCGCCTGGACGACGTGGTGTTCGGGTACGGCGACGGGCCCGACGTCCTGCACCGGCTCAGCCTGCACCCGCGGCGCGGCGAGCGGCTCGTGGTCGTCGGCCCCTCGGGCGCCGGGAAGTCCACGATCGCGCGCCTGGTGGCGGGGATCGACCGGCCCCGGTCGGGTGCGGTGACCCTCGGCGGCGTGCCGGTGGCCGACATCCCGCTGGAGGTCCTGCGCCGCAAGGTGATCCTGGTGACCCAGGAGCACTACGTGTTCACCGCGACGCTGCGCGAGAACCTGAACCTGGCTCTGCACACCGACGGCTCGCAGGCGTCGCCGAGGGGGCCGGAGGACGGCGACGGGGCGCTGCTCGACGCGCTCGCGGCGGTCGACGCCCGCTGGGTGGCCGACCTGCCCGAGGGCCTGGACACGATGCTCGGCGAGGAGTTCCACGAGCTGAACCTCGCTGAGGCGCAGCAGCTCGCGCTCGCGCGCGTCATCCTCGCCGACCCGGACGTGGTGATCCTCGACGAGGCGACGGCGGGCATCGACCCGGGCAGCGCCGGGAACGTGGAGGCGTCGCTCGCGGCGGCCCTGCACGGCCGCACGGTGATCGCGATCGCGCACCAGCTCCAGGCGGCCGAGTCCGCGGACCGGATCGCGGTCGTCCAGGACGGCCGGATCGCCGAGGAGGGCCCGCACGCGGACCTGCTCGCGGCGGGCGGGGTGTACGCGGGGCTGTGGGCGGCGTGGAAGGGCGTGGCGGCCTGAGGCGCCACCTGATCGGAGGACATGCCCGCAGCCGCGCCACAAAATACCGGTAATTCGCATTTAGGACATTAAGGTGGTCTCCCGTACCCGCGGCGCCCGCGCCGCGCATCTGGAACGGGAGCCTCCATGCCGCGCACGACCTTCCCCCCGCACGTCCGCAAGCACCGCTGGGCGGGCTACACGTACTGGTCGCGGATGACGTTCGCCGAGGCGCCGCGCCTGGACCCGGTGGTGCTCATCGGCGGTGCGCTGCACCGCAAGGAGGACTGGGGCCGGGTCGAGCAGGGGATGCTCGCCGCGGCCGACGTGCTGTGCCCGGACCTGCCGGGCTGGGGCGAGGCCGACCTCCTGCCGCCGTACGTCGGCCCGGACGTGCCGGTGGAGGCGCTCGTGCGCCTCCTCGACGACCTCGGGATCGAGCGCGCCCACGTCTTCGCCGGCTCGTACGGCTCCTCCGTGGGCTACCGGCTCGCGCAGACCCACCCGGACCGCGTGGGGCGCTTGGTCCTGGCCGGCACCATGGGCGGCATCCCGCCGGAGTCGCGGCCGATGATGCGCGCGGCCGTGGCCCTGGCCGAGTCGGGCCCGCGCGAGCGCTTCGGCCCGGCCGCGATCGAGGCGCTCATGAGCCCCGAGCCCGACATCGCCGGGAAGGCCGTGGTGCGCCGCATCATGTCGATGCGCTTCGGCTCGGCCGACGAGAACGACCTCGCGAAGTTCATCGCGAACACCCACCGGCTGCTGTCGCGCCAGCTCATCGACCCGTCGGTCCCGCCGGCCGTCCCGATGCTGTTCACCACCGGCGAGCACGACCACCTCACCCCGCCGGCGCTGTGCCGCGACCTCGCGTTCACGTGCCCCGAGAGCTGGTACGTCGAGTTCGCCCGCGCCGACCACCTCATCCACCTCGAGCGCCCGGCCCAGCTGGTCGACCTCATGACCCGCTTCTTCGCCGGCGAGGACCTCCCCGACCTCCCGTACGCCACGGTCGTCGAGGACCTCCGCCGCCTCCCCGTCTCCGCCTAGGAACGCCGAAGGGCCGGCCTCCCCTGCGGGAGACCGGCCCTCGTCGTCTGTGGAGCTTAGGGGATTCGAACCCCTGACCTTCTCATTGCGAACGAGACGCGCTACCAACTGCGCCAAAGCCCCTTGCGGCGACAAGATTAGCACGGCGCCGGGAGGGGTCTGCGCGGGCGTTGTGTGGGCCGGGTAACTCCCCTAGATCCAGGAGTCGAGCCACATGCGGGCCTGCCACTCGTCGCGCGGGAGGGCCTCGCCGGTGTAGATCGGCCAGAAGTACGCGAAGCAGAGGACGACGACGGCGACGAAGGCGCCGGCGATGAGCGCGCCGGTGAGGCGGCGCTCGGGTGAGCCGGTCGCGAGGCCGCCGCGGCGGTGGCGGCCGGCGATGAGGCCGAGCGTCCAGGTGACGGCGCCGATGAAGAAGGGGACGGCCGGGGCGGTGTAGAAGAAGAACATCGTCCGCTCGGGGTAGAAGAACCACGGGAGGATGCCCGCGCCGAGGCCGGTGAGGAGGAACCAGGCCCGCCAGTCGCGCTTCGCGACCGCCCACAGCAGGAGCACGAGCGTGGCGGGCACGAACGTCCACCACAGCAGGGGCGTGCCGAGGAGCAGGACTTCGGAGGCGCAGTCGGCGGCGCCGCAGTCGACGTCGCCGCTCCAGTAGAAGACGACGGGCCGCAGGTTGAACAGCCACTCCCACGGCCACGACTGGTAGGCGTGCTCGGAGGAGAGCCCTTCGTGGAACTGGAGGACGCTCAGGTGGTACTCCCACCAGTTCACGAGCGCGCCGATCACCGGCGGCTCGCTCCTGCCCTGGTCGGCGAGCCAGTGCCGGTAGGAGCCGGTGTCGTTGAGGAACCAGCCGGTCCACGACGCGACGTACACGCCGACGGCGAGGAGCCCGAACCACAGGTTCTGGCCGAACTCGTAGATGACGGTGTCGCGGAAGGGCTTGCGGGCGCCCGCGTCGGCGCGCAGGCGCCAGTCCCAGACGATGAACAGGACGATCGCGGCGATGATGTACCACAGCGCGGACCACTTGGTGGCCATGGCGAGTCCGAGGAGGACCGCGCACGCGATCCGCCACCGCGGCAGGCCGAGCCGGGGCCGGCGGCGGCGCGCGTCGAGGCCGCCGTCGAGGGCCGCGAGCCAGCCGGCGCGCCGCCAGTCGCGGTCGCGCACGACGCAGTACATGGCGCCGAGCAGGAGCGTCGCGAGGAAGATGTCGAGCAGCGAGGTCCGCGAGAGCACGAAGTGGCTGCCCTCGACCGCGAGCAGGAGCCCGGCGGTGCCGCCCAGGAGCGTCGACCCGGTGAGGCGGCGCATGAGGCGGACGAGGATCGCGACGCCGGTGATCCCGGCGGCGGCCGCGGCGATGCGCCAGCCGACCTCGTCGTAGCCGAACGCGAGCTCCCCGAGGCTGATGAGCCACTTGCCGAACGGCGGGTGCGCCACGTACGCCGACCCCGTCGTGCCCGGGTCCCACTCGACGCCGTACGTCAGCATCGAGTGAGCGTCCTGCGCGTAGTAGACCTCGTCGAAGATCAGGCCCTTGGGGTGGTTCAAGCCGATCAGGCGCAGGACCGCGGCGATCCCGGTGACCGCGAGGGTCACCCAGAGGGCGCGGCGGGAGTCGTCCGGAAGCGTGCTCTGGAGGCGCGCCCGGACGGCGGGGAGGGGGCCGGGGAGCGGCGTCGGCCGCCAGGCGGCGGGCGGCTGCTCGGGCCGGACTGCGGTGGCGCTCACCGGGCCGAGTCTAGGGCCTGGCCGGTGCGCGCCGGAACCCCGGCCGGGCCCAGCGGACCCCCGCTAGTGCACCAGATCCTCCGGCGGCGTGAAGTCGCCCTCGCCGTTGATCTCCCACTGGGCCGCGAGGATGTCCGCGATCGCGTTCGCGGGCTTGCCGAGGTTCGCGGAGCCCACCACGTGCTGGGGGCTGTCGGGGTCGGCGACGAACGCGGCGGCGGCCGCGTTCGGGGTGAAGCCCACGAACCAGTTCGTGGAGTTGTCGTCGGTGGTGCCGGTCTTGCCCGCGACCGGGCCGTCCACGGCCGCGCCGACCTGCTCGGCCGTGCCCCACGTGCAGTTCCCGGTGCGGGCCCCGTCGCCGGTCGGGCAGCGGGCCGCGTCGACCGCGGCGCGCGCCACCTCCTCGTCGATAACCTGCTCGCACCCGGACGTGAACGTGATCGTCCCGCCGGTGATCGTCTGCGCGCTCGTCACCGGCACCGGCGGGCAGTACACGCCGTCGGCCGGCAGCGTCGCGTACGCGGCCGCCATCTCCAGCGGCGTGTTCTGCGTGACGCCGAGCGTGAACGTGCCGAAGCCCTCCGCGGACTCCTCCGAGGTCAGGCTCAGGTCCTTCGAGTTGTGGAACCGGATGCCGAGGCGCTTGGCCATCTCGATGACCTTGTCGGCGCCGACGCGCTCCTCCAGCTGCACGAAGTACGTGTTCACCGACTCGCCGAACCCGGTCCACATGTTGTAGTCGCCGACCTCGGAGGGCGAGGCGTTCTTCGGGCACCAGTAGCCGCCGCACGAGTTCTCGCCCGAGATCGGGTACTGCGACGTGTACTGGTACGGCGAGTAGATCGTCGTGTCCAGCGGCATCCCGGCCTCGAGGGCCGCGAGCATCGTGAACATCTTGAACGAGGACCCCGCCTGGTACCCGGCCACCGCCGAGTTGCCGCTCAGCAGCGGGTTCGTGGTCCTCGGGTACGTGCCCTTGCCGTACTCCTCGCCCGCCGAGTTCGGGCCGTTCTCCGACACGTCGTTGGAGTAGATGCGGTTCACGGCCATCACCTGGATCGCGCCGGTCCCCGGCTCGACGACCACGGACCCGAGCGCGAACTCCGACCCGGTCTGGAGCTGGTTCTCCACCGCCTCCTGCGCGGCGTCCTGGAGCTCCACGTTCAGCGTCGACGTGATCTCGTACCCGCCCCGGTACAGGCGCGCCTTGCGGATCTCCTCGGTCTCCCCGAAGTCCTCCTGCTGCTCCCACCACTTCTCGAAGTAGTCGACGAAGAAGCCGTACTCGGAGTCGATCGCGCCGCCGGAGGTGTTGTTCGCCTCCTGCGGGTTCAGGTTCAGGCCCTCGGCCTCCGCGGCCTCCCCCTCGTCGGAGGTGAGGTAGCCGACGTCGACCATGCGGCCGATCACGTGGTCGCGGCGGGCCAGCGCGGCCTCGGAGGAGCCGTTGATCGGGTCGTACTGGCTCGGGGACTGCACGAGGCCGACGAGCATCGCGGACTCGGCGGTCGTCAGGTCCGCGGGGACCTTCCCGTAGTAGACCTGGGCGGCCGCGCCGATCCCGTACGCGCCGTTGCCGAAGTACACGGTGTTCAGGTAGTTCGTGAGGATGTCCTCTTTCGACATCTCCTCTTCGAGGGCGAGGGCGTAGCCCATCTCCTTGACCTTGCGGTCGATGGTGACCTCGCTGGCGGCCGCGACCTCCTCGGGGGTGGTCGCGGTGTAGGACAGCACCTGGCGCACGTACTGCATGGTGATCGTCGAGGCGCCCTCGGAGGTGCCGCCGTCGGCGATGTTGGTGACCAGGGCGCGCATGACGCCTTCGGGGTCGACGCCGTTGTGCTCGAAGAAGTTCGAGTCCTCGGTGGCGACGAGCGCCTCGATGACGGAGTCGGGGATCTGGTCGTACTCGAGCTGGACGCGGTACTGGTCGCCGAAGGTGGCGATGACGGTCTCGCCGTCGTCGGCGTACAGGGTGGACGACTCGGGGGCCGGCGGCAGCACGAGCTCGTCGGGCAGGTCGAGGACGGCCTCGGACCCGACCTTGGCCAGGCCGCCGATGCCGCTGGTCACCGGCAGGAACGCCAGTCCGACGACGAGGCCGAACGCGACCGCCACCGGCACGAGCGCGAACATGGCGCGCCGCTGCACGGCGGTGATGGGTCCGAACCAGGTCTGCGCCACCGGTTTCGAAGAATCACTCACGCTGTCTCCCGAGGAGCCCCGCAACGGGGAAGGAACGGTCAATTCAGTTGGGCGCGGCGAACGCGCCGCTGCAGGCGGAGTTCCGGGGGCGCCCCAACTCTACGACGCGCGGGGGCGGGGCTGCTGACGCAGTCCGCCCGGGTGGGGGCGATTACAGCTCGTGCGGTGCGCAGGCGCGCCGCCCGGGGCGATCATGCACCGGCTGCTACGGGAAGGGGACGGACGGGGAGTGCGGCGCGCGGTCACCACGCGAACGCGAGCGCGGCGGCGAGGACGGCGCCGGCGAAGACCCAGCACAGGCCGATCGCGCCGGACCGTCCTTCGTAGAGGCGGGTGGCGCCGGAGGCGCCGACGAGCGCGAACGCGGTGGTCATGAACAGGACCAGGGCGGGGGCCCAGCGCAGCAGGAGGCCGCCGGCGCCGCCGACGTAGGCGCTGTGGGCGTCGGGGCCGGTGGCGCGGGCGGGCAGGTCGGCGCCGACGTCGGCGGCGCTGACCTCGCCGGTGAGCGAGAGCGCCTTCGTCCAGCCGTCGGAGGCGGCGGTGAACACGCCGGTGCACGCGGGCGCGAAGCCCTCCTGGCAGGAGGTGACGGTGACGGTGCCGTGCTCGGCGTGGCCGATGCTGATCCACAGCGCGGGGGCGGCGGCCCACGCGAAGAACATGAGGAGGCAGGCGCAGACGAGGACGCCGAGGAGCGCGGGCCCGAGGCGCTTGGGCTCGCGGCGGCGCTGGGGCCGGCCGGGGCGGGCGGGGCGGCGCTTCTCGGTCTCGGCGGCGCGTTCCCACACGGCGCGGATCGCGGCCATGCCCTCGGCCTGGGAGCCGAGGGGGCTGCGCTGGGAGACGGTGCGGGGCCGGTCGTCGTCGGCCGGATCCCAGTCGGCGTCCCGCTCGGCGGGGGCCGGTGCGGCGGGGTGCCAGTCGACGGGGCCGATGGGCTCGGGGTGCTCGACGGCCCCGTAGGCCGCCGGGACCTCGGGCGGGTTCCCGGGCTCGTAGCCGGCGGGCTGGGGCTGGGGATCTGCCGCGCGGTGTGTTCCAGACATACCGGTTATTGCATCACCGAATCGCCGAAGCCGGGCGCAATCGCGCAGGGACAGGTGTGTCGGCGTCGGCCGGCGGGACGGTCACCGGCCGTGACCTGGCGGTCGACACGCGCGGACGGCGGCTGCCCGGATTCTGGGACGGATACCATAGGGCGCATGACTCACGTACTGACCGCGCTGGCCTGGCCTTACGCCAACGGCCCCCGGCACATCGGACATGTAGCAGGATTCGGGGTTCCCGCCGACGTCTTCGCCCGCTACATGCGAATGCGCGGTCACGACGTGCTCATGGTCTCGGGGACCGACGAGCACGGCACCCCGATCCTGGTGCAGGCCGACTCGGAGGGCCTCAAGCCCGCGGAGGCCGCGGCGAAGTACAACCGGATCATCGTCGAGGACCTGGACGCCCTGGGCCTGTCGTACGACCTGTTCACGCGCACCACGACCGGGAACCACTACAAGACCGTGCAGGAGCTGTTCTCGACGCTCTACGGCAACGGCTACATCCTCCAGCAGAAGACGCTCGGGGCGATCAGCCCGTCGACGGGCCGCACGCTCCCGGACCGCTACATCGAGGGCACGTGCCCGCACTGCGGGTTCGACTCGGCGCGGGGCGACCAGTGCGACAACTGCGGGCGCCAGCTCGACCCGACCGACCTCATCGACCCGAAGTCGCGGATCAACGGGGAGACCCCGAAGTTCGTGGAGGAGGACCACTTCTTCCTCGACCTGCCGGCGTTCGCCGACGCGCTGAACGCGTGGCTCGACACGCGCACCGGCTGGCGCACGAACGTCGTGCGGTTCACCAAGAACCTCCTCGACGACCTCCAGCCGCGCCCGATCTCGCGCGACCTCGACTGGGGCGTGCCGATCCCGCTGGACGGCTGGGCGGACCGCAGGGACAAGCGCCTGTACGTGTGGTTCGACGCGGTCATCGGGTACCTGTCGGCGACGATCGAGTGGGCGCGCCGCTCGGGCGACCCGGACGCGTGGCAGCGGTGGTGGCGGGACCCGGAGGCGGTCTCGTACTACTTCATGGGCAAGGACAACATCGTCTTCCACTCCGAGATCTGGCCGGCGATGCTCCTGGGCGCGAACGGCGAGGGCGCGAAGGGCGGCGAGCCGGGCGGGCTCGGCAGGCTGAACCTGCCGACCGAGGTCGTCTCCTCGGAGTTCCTGACGATGGAGGGCAGGCAGTTCTCGTCGTCGCGGCGCGTGGTGATCTACGTGCGGGACTTCCTGGAGCGGTACTCCCCCGACGCGCTGCGGTACTACATCTGCGCGGCCGGCCCGGAGAACCAGGACTCGGACTTCACGTGGGCGGAGTTCCTGCGCCGCAACAACGACGAGCTCGTCGCCGGCTGGGGCAACCTGGTGAACCGGTCGATCGCGATGGCCGCCAAGAACTTCGGCGCCGTCCCGGAACCGGGCGAGCTGGAGCGGGTCGACCGGGACCTCCTGGAGGCGACCCGGGCGTCCTTCGACGCGGTCGGGGACCTCATCGGGCAGAACAAGGTCCGGGCCGCGATCGGCGAGGCGATGAAGACCGTCGCCGCGGCGAACAAGTACCTCGCGGACACCGCGCCGTGGAAGATGAAGGAGGACCCGAAGCGCCAGGGAACGGTCCTGTTCACCGTCCTCCAGGCCGTCTCGGACCTGAAGACGGTGATGAGCCCGTTCCTGCCGCACTCCTCGCAGAAGGTGCACGAGCTCCTCGGCGGCGAGGGCGTGTTCGCGCCGATGCCGCGCATCGAGGAGGTCGCCGACCTCGACGAGGGCGGCGCGACCGACGGCCCGTACCCGATCCTCACCGGCGACTACTCGGACGTCCCCAAGTGGGAGTCGGTGCCGCTCGTGCCGGGCACGCCCCTGGACAAGCCGGTGCCGGTGTTCGCGAAGCTCGACCCGTCGATCGTCGACGAGGAGATCGAGCGGCTGAACTCCTAGACGCAGACGCAGCGGCCCCCGGCGAACGCCGGGGGCCGCTGCGCGTTCGAGCCTCAGACCGCGGGCGCGAGCTCCGCGCGGCTGACCCACTTCTCGTAGATCCCGCGGCGGACGGCCTCGGCGCCGGTGCGCGAGAGGACGTCGGGGCTGGGGCGCGAGAGCCGGAAGCGGGCCCATTCGTCGTCGGCGTCCACGAGGGACCCGGGGATGCCGTTCCAGACGGCGCGGGCGGCCTCGCGCAGGACGCGGCGCACCTGGTGGGCGCGGCCGGTCTCGACGCCGGGGACCGGCACGGCGCCGGCGTGCACGGGCGTCCACTGCTGGCCGCCGTACCGGAACAGCTCGGCTTCGGCCCCGCTGTCGTTGTAGCCCAGGAGGGACGCGCCCTCGGGCAGCGGCAGGTCGGTGAGGTCGGCGGTGACGTGCTCGGGCAGCAGGTGCGCGGAGGAGATCGCGAACCCGGTGCCGAGGACGGGCGCGCCGCGGCGGTCGGAAGACGGCATCGCGGTCAGGCCCTCGTAGTCGGGGGCGACGGGCGCCTGGTAGTCAGCGGGGTCGGCGACGGCCCAGCGGAGCGCGAACACCCACGCCTCGCCGTGCTCGGACTCGCCGCCGAGGACCGAGCGGGCGGCGGGAGTGCGCAGGTGCGCGGTGTCCCTGCGGCGGTAGCAGAACCCGCCGGGGACGGCCGCGGTCTCCATGAGGCGGGCGATCTGCGCGGCGGTGACGGGCCGCTCCATGAGGTCGCCGGGGGCGAGCGGCGCGGAGCGGCGGACCCGGTCGAGGAGGGTCCGCGCGGCCGGTTCGAGGTGCGGGGTCTGGGTGAGGCGGCGGACGTAGTCGAGGTCGATGCCGGGCGCGAGGGGCACGGTCAGGGCGTGCTCGTCGGCGACGGTGACCGGGACGCCGTCGCGCAGGACCTCGCTGGCGTGCACGAAGTGCCGATACGGGTATTCGCTGCCGGGGCGGGTGTTGGGGAGGAAGTCGGGGCGCGGGAGCGCGGAGAACAGCTCCCAGGCGGCCCCGTCGGCGTAGGCGGCGCCGGGGAACCGCTCGCCCTGCCATTCGACGGTGTGGGTCTGGAGGTGCGTCGATTCGGCCGGGACGGCGGGGCGGCGTTGCTGGAGCGCTGCGGCGCGGTTGCGGCGGGACGCGAGGTCGCGGGTCATGTGCGGCTCGATTCGTCTGCGCTGGTGCGACGGCGGTGTCGCCTAGGAAGGTTCGTGACTGTCGGTTCACGGCCGTGGACCGGGCTGCCCGCCAACGTAAGCGCGGCCTGTCAGGCGCGCATGTCCGCGAAGTGAAGAAGGTGTTACGGGGCCTCCACGGCGCAGTTCGCGGGCCGGAGATATCGACGGCGGTCGCTTGGACGCGTGAGCCGTCCACAACCCCCACCCACCCGTCGAGGGGACCGTAGCGCCCAGCATTGCCGAGGGGTCCGACAAGAATCGGGGGTCAGAGCCGCAATGTCACCCGATCGGGTGTGGGGAGGTTTCGCGGGCGTGGACAGCCGGCGCCTCCGATCGGATGCGGGGCGGCCGGGCCGGCGCGGGCGCGGCCGGCCGGGTTCCGGCCGGTGCTGGCGCGGCCGATCGGCGCGGACCGATCGGGTACCGGCCGGCGGCCCACCGCGATTCGCCCGGCGCCGCGGTCCCGCTCAACCCGAAACCGCGCCTCCGTTCGGTTGCGCCGCGATCCCCGGCCGGCGGGCGCGCGGGCCGTGGCATGGTTGACCCGTGTACCGATCCGAACCCGCGCCGGCGCCCGAGCCGCTCCCGTTCCCCATCGCCGACAGCCACACCCACCTCGACCTCGTCGACACGTTCGGCGCCGACGAGGAGCCGCCCGTGCCCGCACCCGACGCGCCCGAGGTCCTCGCGCGCCTCGACGAGGCCGAGGCCGCGGGGGTCGCGCGCGTCGTCCAGGTCGGCACCGACACCGCGTCCTCGCGCTGGGCCGCCGCGCTCGCGGCCGCCGACCCGCGCGTCCTGGCCGCCGCCGCCCTGCACCCCAACGACGCCCCGCGCCTGAGCGACCTCGACGCGGCCCTCGCCGAGATCGACGCGACCGCCGCGCTCCCGCGCGTGGCCGCGCTCGGCGAGACCGGCCTCGACTACTTCCGCACCGACGAGGCCGGCCGGGCCGCGCAGCAGCGCTCCTTCCGCGCCCACATCGAGATCGCGAAGCGCCGCGGCAAGGCCCTCGTCATCCACGACCGGGACGCGCACGAGGACGTCCTGTCGATCCTCGACGCCGACGGCGCCCCCGACCGCGTGGTGCTGCACTGCTTCTCCGGCGACGCCGCGTTCGCGAAGGAGTGCGCACGGCGCGGGTTCTTCATGAGCTTCGCCGGGAACGTCACCTTCAAGAACGCCCAGCACCTGCGCGACGCCGCCGCGGTCGCGCCGCCCGAACTGGTCCTGGTCGAGACCGACGCGCCGTTCATGGCCCCGATCCCCGTGCGCGGGCACCGGAACCACCCGGCCCTGACGAACTACACCGCCCGGTTCCTCGCCGAGCACCTCGAACGGGACCTCGCCGCCTGGTGCGAGCGCCTGTGGCGCAACACCGAGGCCGCGTTCGGCCCCTGGTAAGGACACGTCCACTGCGGCCTCGGCCGTCGCCGTCGCCCCCGCGGCGTCGATCAGCGTGAACGTGAAGACCCACCGGCCCGCCTCGCCGAGGTTCACCTCGCCCGCGAGGATGCCGGTGCGCAGCTCGATGAGGCGCAGCTCCTCGGGCTCCTCGCCTTCGAGGCCGTACGACGCCTCCCACTCGACGGCCTCGAACGCGGCCCCGCCGAGGTCGTCGGCGAGGATGCGCACGCTGTTGGCGCCCGGGCGGCCCGGCTCGAGCACGAGCTGGGCCGTGTACACCTCCGTGGTCACGAGCGTCGCCGTCTCCGTCGAGGCGCTCGCGGACGTCTCGGCCTCCAGCAGCGCGGTCTTCGCCGGGACGGCCTGCACGAGCACCGCGACCGCGCCGAGCACGACCGCGAGGAACACGGTCTCCGCGCCGGCCATGAGCCGCAGGCGCCGGCGGCCCTCGGCGCCGCGCACCAGCGCGCGCCGCGTGAGCAGGCCGATCGCGACGATCACCACGAGCACGCCGGCCTTGAGCAGCACGAGGCGCCCGTACCGGGTCTGCGTGAGCGCCTCGACCGAGTCGATGTGCAGCAGCGACGACGCGATCCCGGCGACGATCAGGTTCGCGAGGAGCCACGGCACCAGCGCGATCCACACCTCGGCGGCGCGGTCGGGGATCTCGGCGTCCTTGCGGCAGGCCAGGATCAGCAGCGCGAACACGCCGCCGCCCCACGCGAGCGCGGTCACCAGGTGGACCCAGTCGGCGATGAACGCGACGACGACCGGGTCGGCGGCCATGGGGTGCCCGGCGAGCGGCCAGGTCGCGCCGAGGGCGAGCCCGACGCCGGCGAGTCCGGCGACGACGGCCCGGCCCGAGGCGCCCTCGCCGGTGACGAGGGCGCGCATGAGCGGGAGCGCGAGGAGCACGAGGAGGAGCCGCAGGAGCGCGGCGAGGCCGATGTTCGACTGCATCACGGACTGGAGTCCGGCGGCGTCGAGGTCGGTGACCGTCGTGCCGGTCTCGTACGCGGTCTGGAGCGGGAGGCCGAGGACGGCGGTCATGGCGACGACGGCGAGGCCGAGGGCGACGAGTTTCGCGGCGGCCTCGCGGGGCCGGGCCCCCGCGACGAGGAGGACGCCGGCGCCGAGCGCGAGTGCCAAGGCGGCGTAGCCGAACCAGCGGTTGCCGTACAGGAGGGCCTGGACGAGCGGGTCGGTGCCGGCGGCGGTGAGCGCCTCCGCACTCGGGGCCTCGGTCTGGGTGACCACGGAGTAGGTGAAGGTGCCGGAGACGGGGTGGCCGTCGTCGGAGACGACGCGGTAGCCGACGAGGTAGGTGCCCTCCTGGTCGGCGTCGACGGCGATGGTGACGGTGGTGCCGTCCTCGCTGCGGACGACGTCGGTGTCGGCTCGGTCACCATCGGGAGCCACGACGCCGGTGCCCGCGTCTACGGGGGTGACTGGCTCGTTGAACTCGACGACGACTTCGCTCGGGGCCGCGTCCAGGACCGCTCCTGACGCAGGGCTGGTCTCGGTGGCGGCCGCGTGGGCCGAGGCCGCCGAGGCCCACAGGACTCCGATGAGGGCCGCCGCGAGCGACGACCAGGCGAGGCGGGCGGCGCGCCGCCGCCGGGGGGCCGCACCATGCCGGGCGGTGCGGGGACTCCGGGCGGAGGAGCGGCGTGGAGTGCGCAGACGGTACGTCATCGCCGCTGAGCGTACTCGAAACCGCTTCGTGAATCGAGTGTTGGACCTGAGAAAGGCTGAGCGAGGCACATGGGCGCATCAGAGCGGAAGACCGAGCGCAGGAAGGCCGCCGAGGCCCTGCGGAAGCAGCAGGCCGCCGAGGCCAGGCGCCGCAAGATCCTCCTGTGGGTCTCGATCGGCGCCGCGGTGGTGCTGATCGGGGGCCTCCTGGGGGTCGGCATCTGGTACAACGGCCGCGGCGACGACTACGACGTGAACGAGCCGGCCGCGGCCGTCACCGACACGTTCGGGGTGCGGGTCGGCGACGGGCCGGTCGAGGTCGACCTGTTCATCGACTACATGTGCCCGGCGTGCAACCAGTTCGAGTCGGCGTACGCGGCGAGCATCCAGTCGTGGGTCGACCAGGGCTCGGTCACCGTGAACTACCACCCGATCACGATCCTCGACCGGCTCTCGGCCGGTACCCAGTACTCGACGCGGGCGGCCGCGGCCGCGGTGTGCGCCGCCGACGCGGGCCAGCAGCAGTTCCTCGACTACACGGCGGCGCTGTACGAGCACCAGCCCGCGGAGAACACGACGGGCCTGACGGACGCGGAGCTGATCGCGATCGGCACCGACGAGGTCGGGCTGGACGCGACCTGGCAGTCGTGCGTGGAGGACGAGACGTACAAGGGCTGGGTCCAGGACGGCACGGCGTGGGCCACCGGCGACGGCGGCGTGACGGGCACGCCGACCGCGAAGATCGACGGCGAGGTCGTCGAGGACAACGCGCAGTTCGCCGACCTGGTTCAGGCCGCGATCGACGCGGCCTGAACCGCGGCGAGAAGGGGCGCGGCCGGTTCCGGCTGCGCCCCTTCGCCGTGCCCTCAGCGGCGGAGCGCGGCGAGGGCGGTCTCCAGGGAGAAGCCGAAGGGCAGTTCGAGCCGGTGGCGTTCCAGGAGCGCGGTGTCGGCGAGGATCGCGGCGGTCGGGCCGTCGGCCGCGACCCGCCCGGCGTCGAGGACGACCGCCCGGTCGCACAGCTGGAGCGCGTACGGCAGGTCGTGGGTGACGAGCAGGAGCGTCGGCGCGGTGCGGTGGAGGATCGCGGCGAGGTCGCGGCGGCTGGCGGGGTCGAGGTTCGCGGAGGGCTCGTCGCAGACGACGATGTCGGGCCGCATCGCGAGGACGCCGGCGAGCGCGGCGCGGCGCTGCTGGCCGACCGAGAGGTGGTGCGGGGGCCGGTCGGCGAGGTCGGCGAGGTCGACGTCGGCGAGGGCCTGGGCGACGCGGGCGGCGAGCTCGGGGCCGCGCAGGCCGAGGTTCGCGGGGCCGAAGCCGACGTCGTCGGCGACGGTGGGCATGAACAGCTGGTCGTCGGGGCTCTGGAAGACGATGCCGACGCGGCGGCGGATCTCGGCGAGGGTCTTCTTCTCCACGAGCGTGCCGCCGACGGCGACGGTGCCCGCGGTCGCGGTGAGGAGCCCGGCGAGGTGGAGCATGAGCGTGGTCTTGCCGGCGCCGTTGGGGCCGAGGATCGCGACGCGCTCCCCGGCCGCGACGGTGAGGTCGACGCCGTTCAGGGCCTGGTGGCCGTCGGGGTAGGCGTGCGTGAGGCCGCGGATCTCGAGGGCGTTCACAGGGCGGCCGCCGTCCAGGCGGCGAGCGCGGCGGCGGCCGCGGGGACGGCCATGGCGGCGGTCCACTGGCGGGCGCTGGCGGGCGCGGGGCCGATCTCGAGGGGGAGCCGGCCGGTGTAGCCGCGGGCGGCCATGGCCTGCCAGACGCGTTCGCCGCGTTCGAAGGAGCGGATGAAGACGGTGCCGAGGCTGCGGGCGAGGGCGCCGGCCTGCCACAGGAAGCGGGGGTCGTCGCCGCGGGCGAGGCGCGCGAGGCGCATCTGGGTGACCTCGGCGACGGTGAGGTGGGCGTAGCGGATCGCGAACGCGGTGATCTGGAGCAGGATCTCGGGGAATCTGAGCCGGGAGAGTCCGGCGAGGACGCCGGCGACGGGCGTGGTGGCGGCGAGGAGGAGCGCGGCCCACACGCCGAGGGTGGCCTTCGCGAGGAGGTTCCAGCCGGCCCACAGTCCCGGTTCGGAGACGGTGAGGACGCCGAGGTGGACGGCGGGGCCTTCGACCATGAACGGGAACGCGAGGGCGAGGACGAGGAACGGGGACTCGACGAGGCTGCGGGTGAGGACCCAGCCGGCGGGGACGCGCGCGACCGCGAAGAGGGCCGCGAGGAGGAGGGCGTGGACGCCGAAGGCCCACACCGCTTCCCGCGGGGTGGCGGCGATCGCGCAGGTGAAGGCGACGAGGCCGACGATCTTCACCTGGGGCCGGAGCCGGTGGAGCGGCGAGTCGCCGGGGCGGTGGAGGCCGTCGACGGCGTTCACGCCTGCTCCTTTGTGCGTCCGGGGGCGCTCACGCGCGCGCGTCGTCGGTCGGCGCGGGCTGCTTCCCGCGGGCGAGGAGCCGGAAGAGGCCGGTGGCGACGCCGAGGGTGAGGAGGACGCCGAGGACGCCGGCGAGGGACGCGCCGAGGATCTCGTTGTCGAGGAAGGCGATGCCGTAGTCGGCGAAGACGCCGCCGATCTCGTGCTCGCCGGCCGCCTGGAGGACGCAGGAGCCGCCGGTGATCTCGCCGTCGGTCGTCTCGCAGCCGGTGAGGAGCACCGATTCGAGGCCGTCGGGCGAGGCGGAGGCGAACAGGGAGACGAACCCGGCGAGGACGAGGGTGACGACGGTGCCGGCGATCAGGAGCTTCTTCATGCGGCGTCCTTCAGGGTGGTCGCGGGCCGGGCGAGCGGGGTGCCGCGGAGGGCGTGGACGAGGTCGGGGCGGGCGACGGCGACCGCGGTGACGGCGCCGGCGGTGATGACGGCCTCGCCGATGCCGACGAGGACGTGGGTGCCGAGGATCGCGGCGGTCATGGCGCCGAGGGACTGGCCGACCGCTTCGCCGCCGAGCCAGAACTGGAGGACGAACCCGGCGGAGGCGGCGACGACGCTGACGATCGCGGCGGCGAAGACGGCGGCACCGAGGCCCCAGCGGGTGCGCGGGAGGACCTTGAGCGCGAGGGCGAGGACGCCGGACGCGGTGAAGGTGGCGATGAGGGCCATGTTGACGACGTTCAGGCCGAGGGCGGTGACGGCGCCGTCGGCGAACAGGAGCGCCTGGATGGCGATGACGACGGTGACGCACAGCGCCCCGAGCCAGGGACCGAGGAGCGCGGCGGCGAGGGCGCCGCCGAGGAGGTGCCCGGAGACGCCGGCGGCGATCGGGAAGTTGAGCATCTGGGCCGCGAAGATGAACGCGGTGGCGAGGCCGGCGAGCGGGACGAGCCGCTCGTCGAGGCCGCGCCGGGCGGCGACGGTGCACCAGCCGACGCCGAGGACCGCGAGCAGGGCGAAGCCGAGCGACGTGGGCCCGTCGATGACGTCGGTCGGGATGTGCAGCGCGAGGTCGTCCACAAGCGCCTTCCTTATGTGTCCGGGGGGATTTTTTGGCGGCCGCCCTGCCGGATGCAAGGCGCCCACGCTGGAATCAACAACCCACCTTCGGGCTATTGCAATTATTTTGCAATAGTGCGGCGGAATCGTCAACCTGGACCCCGCCTGGTGGGACGCGCGCGCCGGACAGCGAGCGTCAAGCGTGCTCCCAGGCGATTGTCAGGGACGGAAGGTAGGGTTGCCACCTGTGAACGTACGACTTCAGGCCGGTGAGACGGCACCGGATTTCACGCTCGCCACGGACACCGGCGACACGATGACCCTGTCGAGCCTCCAGGGCCGCAAGGTGATCCTCTACGCGTACCCGCGGGCCATGACCCCCGGCTGCACGAAGGAGGCCTGCGACTTCCGCGACAGCCTCGCGAGCCTCCAGGCCGCCGGGTACGCGGTGCTGGGCATCTCGCCCGACGAGCCCGAGGAGCTCGCGAAGTTCGTCGAGCGCGACGGCCTGACGTTCCCGCTGCTGTCCGACCCCGAGCACAAGGTGCTCGAGGAGTACGGCGCGTGGGGCGAGAAGAAGAACTACGGGCGCACCATCACCGGCGTCATCCGGTCGACGTTCGTCATCGACGAGACCGGGAAGATCGAGTCGGCCCAGTACAACGTGAAGGCCACCGGCCACGTCGCGCGCCTGAAGAAGCAGCTCGGCCTCGACGACTAGGCCGCGCGGGCCCGCGCGCCGGGCAGCCGGATCC
Source organism: Glycomyces terrestris (assembly GCF_003933745.1). Classification (GTDB taxonomy): domain Bacteria; phylum Actinomycetota; class Actinomycetes; order Mycobacteriales; family Micromonosporaceae; genus Glycomyces; species Glycomyces terrestris. The sequence continues at coordinate 77,802 of NZ_RSEB01000003.1, forward strand.
GACCGCTCAGGCCGCGGCATCGCCGCGGCCTTCGGCGGCGTCCCGGCCGGGTGGGGCTCAGGGCCGGCTCAGGGCCCGCTCGGGCCCGACCGCCCCGTCGATGCCGGCGAGGCGCCGGACGTCGTCCTCGCTCCCGTGCCGCAGGACCCGCTCGCGGGCGCGGCGGTACGTGTCGAGGAGCGCGGCCTGCTCCTCCAGCGGCAGCATCGCGGACCGCTGCACGGCCAGCGCCAGGGCCGCGACCCGGTCCACCTCGTTGACGGATCTCATGCCCCGAACCTCCGCGATCCAGTGGGCCGCAAGGCGAACGGAAGGTGAACGGGGGTCTGCGGGGCGGCCTCAATCGGCCCCGAGGGCGCGGCCGATGATGCGGGCGGCGTCGGGGAACGCGCCCGGGTTGGGGCCGGAGTAGTTGAGCCGCAGGTAGGCGCCGGTCGGCTCGGCGGGGAACCATTCGTCGCCGGGGACGACGAGGACGCCGGCGTCCTCGCAGGCGCGGGCGAGCGCGGGCAGGTCGGTGTCGTCGGGCAGGCGGGCCCAGAGGTTCAGGCCCCCTTGGGGGATCGCCTCGAGATGGGCCTGGGGGGCGTGCTCGGCGAGGCTCGCGACCATGAGGTCGCGGCGGGCTGCGAGCTGGTGGCGCAGTCCTTTGAGGTGGGTGCGCCAGGCGGGCTGGGTGACGACGTCGGCGGCGACGGCCTGGAGGAGGCCGCTGACGTACATGGACTCGGCCTGGGCGTCGGCGAGGATGCGGTCGCGGGCGGGGCCGCGGGCGATGACGGCGGCGACGCGGACGGCGGTGGAGACGCTCTTGGTGAGCGAGCGGACGTAGACGACGTGGCCGCCGTCGTCGCGGGCGGCGACGGGCCGGGCTTCGGCGGTGATGCCGAACTCGTGGGCCCAGTCGTCCTCGATGAGGAAGGCGCCGTGGGCGCGGACGACGTCGAGGACGCGGTCGGCGAGGCCGGTGGTCCAGCGGACGCCGGTGGGGTTCGCGAAGTTCGGCTGGGCGTAGAAGGCGCGGGCGCCGGTGCGGTCGAAGGCGTCGGCGAGGACCTCGGGGTCGGGCCCGTCGGGGCCGACGGGGATGGGGACGAGGTCGACGTGCTCCCTCGCGGCGGCGACGATCGCGCCCCAGAAGGTGGGCGACTCGACCAGGAGGGGCCGGCCGGGGCCGACGAGGACGCGGAACAGCGAGCTGAGGCCGGTCTGGCTGCCGGGGACGACGATGACGTCGCTCGGCGCGGGCGGGGCGGTGCCGGCGGGGGCGGCGTCGCCGAGTTCGGCGGCGAACCAGTGCTGGAGTTCGGGGAGGCCGGCGGCGGGCGGGCGGCTCATGGCCATGTCGCCGCGGGCGGCGCGCGTGAACGCGGCGCGCACCAGGCGTTCGGGGAGCAGTTCGCGGTCGGGGTAGCCGGAGTGGAGCGCGATGACGTCGTTCGGGGCGGTCTTGAGCGCGGTCGGCAGGCGCGGGACGCGGGCGGGCGGGGCGCCGAGGGCGGCGGTCTGCCAGCGGTAGTCGCTGGGCCTGGCGGTGCGGACGGCCCGGGTGAAGGTGCCGACGCCGGGGCGGCTCTCGAGGAGCCCCTGGGCGGCGAGGGCGCGGAGGGCCTTCTGGACGGTGACGGGGCTGGCGGTGAACTCGGCGACGAGTTCCCGGGTCGAGGGCAGTCGCGTGCCGGGCGGGGCTTGGTCGATGCGTTCGCGGAGGGCCGCCGCGATCCGCGCACTGCTATCGTTGAACATGAGAGACAACAGTAGCGCTATCGTCCTGGAGGCGCCACCGCTATCGCGGTCCCGGGCGGGGCTGTGGTGGGGCCTGCTGGGCGTGGCGGCGTTCTCGTTCACGCTGCCGTTCACGAGGATCGCGGTCGAGGGCATGTCGCCGCTGTTCATCGGCGCGGGCCGGGCGGTCATCGCGGCGGTGCTCGCGGCCGGGGCGCTCGCCCTCACGCGCCAGCGGCTCCCCACCCGCGCGCAGTGGCGGCGGCTCGTGTTCGTGGCCGCCGGCGTCGTCGCCGGGTTCGGCCTGCTGACCTCGTTCGCGTTGGAGCACACGTCGGCGAGCCACGGCGCGGTCGTGGTCGCGCTGCTGCCGGCGGCGACCGCGGCGACCACCGTCCTGCGCACCCGCGAGCATCCGCCGCGGCGCTTCTGGCTCGCGGCCGGCGCGGGCGCCGTGGCCGCGGTCGCGTTCGCGGCCTTGGGAAACGGGGGCTTCGGGCGCCTCGGCTGGCCCGACCTGCTGCTGTTCGCGGCCGTCGCGGCGGCCGCGGTCGGCTACACCGAGGGCGGCCTCCTCGCGCGCGAACTCGGCGCCTGGCAGACGATCTCGTGGGCCCTCGTCCTCGGCGCCCCGGTGATGACGGCGGCGACCGCGTACGCGCTCGTCCAGGAGCCGGTGTCGGCCACGCCGGTCCAGTGGGGCGCGTTCGCGTACCTGGCGGCGGTGAGCATGTACCTCGGGTTCTTCGCCTGGTACCGCGGCCTGGCGCTCGGCCCGATGGCGCAGGTGAGCCAGGTGCAGCTGGTGCAGCCGGTCATGACGATCGCATGGTCGGCACTCCTCCTCGGCGAGCCCCTCGGCCTCCCCACCCTCCTCGGCGGCCTCGCGGTCGTCGCCTGCGCGGCCCTGGCGGTGCGGTCCCGCCTGCCGCGATGAGCACGGCCCCCGCCGGGAGGAGCGGGGGCCGTGGTCTCACTGGCGCTTAGTCGTTCTCGAGGGCGTGCCAGACCGGCTCGGTGTCGAAGTCGGCCACGAACGCGGCGATGTCCTTCGCGGACGGCAGCGAGCCGTCTTCGCCCTCGCCCCACCAGGTCCAGCCGGCGGAGCCGTCGGGGAAGAAGGCCGCGGCCTCGACGTAGGTCCCGTCGGTGGTGTAGGCGACCACGGTGCCGTCGGCGAGCGTGCGCTCCTTGCACTTCGTGTCGCTCTCGCGGCAGTGGAGGAGGTAGTGCATGTCGAACTCCCCGCCGTCCGACACGTCCTGGATCCCGGGGGTGACCCCGCCGGGCAGGTAGAGCGCGGTCTCGAAGCCCTCGCCGGTCTCCTCCACGTAGAAGTCGGCCCGGAACTTGCGCTGCACGGGCGTCTCGTTGACGCCGTCGATGAAGTAGTTCTGGAGCCGCACCGACTCCAGGCCGCTCGTGAAGGTCCGGTCCTCGAAGTGCTCGGCGAGGAGGGCCTCGGTGTCGGCCTGGGCCTCCGCGGTGAACTCGTCCCTGACGAAGTCCCACTGCTCGGAGTACTCCCAGCCCTCCTCGGGGATCTCGGTCCCCTGCGCGGACGCGGCGGTGGCCGGAAGGAACACCGCGGCGGCCGCGACGGCGGCGACGGCGGTGCGCTTGACTGCGGACATAGAGAACACCTCTCGGTAGCACTTGCCACTGGACTCGAAGGACACTATCGAACAATGCTCGCACCACGGTAGGTACTTGAGCGATTCATTCCATTTCAGACGATCATGCAACCGCCCCGCTCCCCCGCAGCGTCAGTCCTCATACGCCCGGAGCCACTCGAAGGGTTGCCCGCCCTCACCAATCGGTACGGCACGAGCGAAGCCGCAAGCACGCCAACCCAATCGAGGCGCCTCCCAGACCGGGCAGAGTCGACAAACCGAGCGGATCACAACATGTTGCCCGAATATGGCATCATGAGCTGACCCTTGGTAGCCGTTCCCGCACCGGCCGTGCCTCAACGGCGAGGCCAATTCCCGCCCGGTGCTCTTGCAGGCGACACGCCCGGTTCAAGCCCCAGGAGATCCCCATGAGCGAGTTCAGCATCTCGCCCGAACACGTGCGCGCGGGCGCGCAGGCCCTCTTCGCCGTCTCAGAGGCGATCTACGAATCGATGAAGCTGGTCGCCGACGACACCGCCAAGCTCGACGGCACCGTCGAGGCGGCGGGGTTCACCGGCATCAGCGAGTGCATCGAGGCCTCCAGGGCCTGGGAGGGCGACTGCATCGCCGTGCACCGCGCCGACATCGAGGAGCTGGCGATGAACGCGGCCGTCTGCGCGGAGACCAGCCAGGAGGTCGACGGCGACGTCTCCTCCGCATTCGGCCAGTACACCGACGCCTACTTCCCCGACGGCCGCACCGCGCCGGCTCCGGAACGCCCCGGTCCCGACCCGTCCGCGCAGCTGCCGCGCGGCGAACGCGTGGCGGTATGACCGTGCCGATCACCTACAGCCTCCTGCGGAAGGCGGACTTCGCCGCGCTCGAAGCGGTCGCTGAAACCTGGATGAACCTGTACGCGACGCTGGACGACCAGGCCGTGTCGCTCGTCGGCCTCAAGAGCAAGGACGACTCCGCATTCGGCACCGACCACTGGGAGGGCCCGTCCAGCGAAGCGGCTCGCGACAAGATCCGCGACCTCGTGCTCGCCCTTGACGAACGCGCCTCGGCGGCTCGGCGCGTCTCCGTGGCCATCGCCGTCGCAGTCGAGGAGTTCAAAGGCGCCCAGGCTGATCTGAACGAGGTCGTCGCCGAGATCGACCGCGAGCGCGTCGCTCTGACCGAGGCCGGCTCGGTCATCCCCGACACCTCCCGCGGCACCGACAACGTCTCGTACGCCGAGGGTCTGAGCTCCCGGATCTCGGCCGCCCTGGAGCGAGCGGCTGAAGCCGACGAGGCGCTCAAGGCCGCGATCGGCGTCTGGGCCGAGACCTTCAGCGAATCCGAGCGCCTCGGCCTCGTCCACGAAGCCGCCGACGAGGCGGACGAGCTCCAGGACCTCATCGACGCGGGCGCCTCGCCCGAGCGGATCAACGAGTGGTGGAACGGTCTCAGCGAAGCCGAACGCCTCGGCATCCTCGAAGGCGACCCAGCCCTCATCGCCGGCCTCGACGGCGTCCCGACCGACACCAGGGACGCCGCCAACCGCAGTCTCCTCGAAGCCGAGCTCGACCGCTACAGCCCCACGCTCGACCAGGACATCGCCGATGTCCAGGAGCGCATCGCCGAGATCGAGGGGAACTGGAGTGAGATCGTCGCCTCCGGTGACCCCGGCGAGAGCGCCGAGGAACTCGAGCATCTGAGGGATCGGCTTGCAGCGCTCGAGGACGAGCGCGCCACCAGGGACGAACTCGTGAACCTGCAGGATGCGATCTCCGGTCAGGCGCGAACGGGCCAGGAGTACTTCCTGCTCGGATACGACTCGGCTGAAGACGGCAAGGCCATCGTGGCGGTCGGCAACCCCGACACTGCCGACAACACCGTGGTGTATGTGCCTGGAACTGGCGGCGACCTCGATGGCGCCAGCGGCAATGACCTCGCCCGTGCGGAAACGATGGCGCTGGACGCGTCTCAAGTCCCCGGAAGCGGTGAGACGGCGGTCTTGGTGTGGATGGATTACGACGCACCGAACCATCCCCTCGCGAATTCTCCGAGCCTGTCCTACGCCGAAGACGCTTCAGCGCCGCTGGCCTCTTTCATGAGCGGTCTCGAATCGACCAACCGCGATCCTGAGGAAAACACGACCACGGTGGTAGGCCATTCCTACGGGACCACGGTCATCGGCCAAGCCGCAAGCGAGCACGGGCTGGCCACCGACCAGATCGTCGCGGTCGCCAGCCCTGGAATGACCGTCGATCAGGCCAGCGAACTCGGCATCGATCCCGAGGACTTCTACGCCACGACCGCTCCGGGCGACATCATCCACGCGGCGGCCGAAAGCGGCAGGCTCGGTGCCGACCCGACGGACACCGGCGTCAACTGGGACGGCCGGCAAACGGGTGTTGACTGGGACGGCTTCGGCGGCAACACCTTCGACAGTGATGCTATGGGGTCGGACCCGATCGAAATCCACTCGAACTATTGGGATGCGAACAACCCCGCCAGGATCAACATGGCACTGATCTTCACCGGCAATGGAAAGGAAGCCACGTGACGCAACCGTCGAGCTGGGGTAGAGCGCTGACGGCATGCGTCGCCGCGCTGACAGCCATAATCATCGGAGGATGCTCAAGCATGTCGCAGGAACTGCCCGAACTCGAGTTCGACCTCGGCGAAGCCTTCATCCGCATGGACGAAGCTGTCGCCGAGACCATCGAAGGGCTGCCCGACTTCCCGGGCTTTCAGACCCGCACCACGCTCAAACTCGACTGCCCTGTGGAGGGACGTGAATCATACGAGATCAACTATAAGTTTCCTGAGCACACCATCGGCTCCGACCTGGTGACCAGAGAGTACTTCTCGGTGCTGAAAGCGCACTGGGCCTCGCTCGGATGGGAGGTGCACGGGGAACGCGACGACGCCGACGGCAACATCTCCGACATCCAGGCGACCCGGCCCGACGGCGTCAACGTCTGGTATTCCAACCTCCTCGGACAGGCGATCATCCATGCTCAAGTAGCGTGCGTCAGCCCCGAAGGCGAACCGGTGTGCGGACCTCCGCTCGGCGGCGTCACTCCCGAGAACGACAGCACGAAAGACTGCATCGTCAAGGAGCCCGAGGAGTCCGCCACCGAGACGACTGATGCCATCGCGCCTTTCGGGGACGTCCAGGCTGCCCCGGTCTCCTTCCCGGGCGGCTGGGGGCGGGTGACACGCCTCGGAACGTCATGACTTCCGACGACGCCGACCCGCCGGGTCCGCTGTCGCCGCCTGCGGCGGTCTCGGCGCTGACGGTCTTGGCAGCGATGCACGCGGTGATCAGCCTGCTGCGAGGCCTTTCGAACGCGGACTGGATCTTGCTGAGCATGGTGATGGAGCGCTGGCCCGTGACCTTCCTCCTCGGGCTGCTGACGCCGGCGGTTCCGCTCCTGTACTTCGCGGCGTTCGTGACCTTGACGTCCGAGTCCAGCTGCGCCCGTGCGCTCACCGGGTCGGCAGTCGCCGCCGCGCTCGCTGAGACGGCGATCCTGGGGAGCTTCGGGTGGGTGGGGACCATGGGGGCCGTGTTGGGGACGGCCATGCTGGCGCTCACGGCGCTGGAGCTGATGCTGCTGCTCCATCCGGCGACGACCCGCTGGGCCAGGTCCACCAAGCCTGGATAGTGCGCGAGGTGGGACTTGAACCCACACGTCCGAGGACACAGGAACCTAAATCCTGCGCGTCTGCCAGTTCCGCCACTCGCGCGAAGCGGGACGCGGCGGACGTTTGGTGTGGTCGCCGCGCTCGCTGGGCCGCCTGGGGCGACCGGGGATGGGGGCCGGTCGACCTGCGTGCCGATGCTCTCATTTGAGCAGCAACTAGTGTGTCACACGCCTGTACGCTGCCGTAGGCTGGTGGGGATGACTCGACCTGACAAGCGCGCGGCCGACGAGCTGCGCCCCGTGAAGTTCACCCGCTCCTGGACCGACCACCCGGAAGGGTCGGTCCTCGTCGAATTCGGCCGCACCCGCGTGCTCTGCACCGCGACGGTGACCCCGGGCGTGCCCCGGTGGCGCCGCGGCTCCGGCGAGGGGTGGGTGACCGCCGAATACTCGATGCTCCCGCGCTCCACGCACTCGCGCTCCGACCGCGAGGCGATCCGCGGCAAGATCGGCGGCCGCACGCACGAGATCTCGCGCCTCATCGGCCGCAGCCTGCGCGCCTGCGTCGACTTCAAGGCCCTCGGCGAGAACACGATCACCCTCGACTGCGACGTCCTCCAGGCCGACGGCGGCACCCGCACCGCCTCGATCACCGGCGCGTACGTCGCGCTCCACGACGCGGTCGACTGGCTCAAGGAGCAGAAACTCGCCCGCAAGCCCGACAAGATCCTCACCACCTCGGTGTCGGCGATCAGCGTCGGCGTCGTCAACGGCGTCCCCGTCCTCGACCTCCCCTACGAGGAGGACGTCGCCGCGTCGGTCGACATGAACGTCGTCTGCACCGGCGAGGGCGACTTCGTCGAGGTGCAGGGCACCGGCGAGGAGGCGGTATTCAACCGCACCGAGCTCGACCAGCTCCTGGACCTGGCCCTCAAGGGCTGCAAGGAACTCGCCGGCCTCCAGGCCCGGACCCTGCTGAGCTCATGAGGGTGCTCCTGGCGACCCGCAACGCGGGCAAGGTGGACGAGCTGCGCCAGATCCTCGCCGAGGCCGCGCCGCACGTCGAGCTCGTCGGCCTCGACGCCGTAGACGACTACCCCGAGACGCCCGAGACCGAGCTGACCTTCGCCGGCAACGCCCTCCTCAAGGCCCGCGACGGCGTCAAGCACACCGGCCTCCCGACGATCGCCGACGACTCCGGCCTCGCCGTGGACGCCCTGAACGGCATGCCCGGCGTCCTCTCGGCCCGCTGGGCCGGGAGCGCCAAGGACGACGCGGCGAACAACGCCCTGCTCCTCGACCAGCTCGCCGACGTCGCCGACGAACTGCGCGGCGCCAAGTTCGTGTGCGCCGCCGCAATCGTGTGGCCCGACGGCCGCGAGCTCGTCGTCCACGGCGAGATGCCCGGCCGCGTCATCCGCGAACCGAAGGGCGCCAACGGCTTCGGCTACGACCCGCTGTTCGTCCCGGAAGGGTACGAGCTCACCAGCGCCGAGCTCAGCGCGGCCGAGAAGAACGCGATCTCGCATCGCGGCAAGGCATTCCGCGAGCTTGCGAGCGGAATCTGAGGCGGAGGCGCGGGCTTGCGAGCAGCCTCTGAGGCGGAGGCGCGGGCTTGCGAGCAGCTTCTGAAGTGCAGCCCCGGGCTCACGAGCGGAATCTGAAGCAACGGCGCGAGCCCGCGAGCAGCCTCTGAGGCACTGGCTCCGGCGCGCCGAATCTGGGCGCAGCCGCGCTTGTGAACTTGAAACTCGGGTGCGAGCTTGTGAGCAGAGCCTGACGCGCCGGCTCGGACCCGCGCAACGGCATCGCAGAGGCGGCCTCCGGGCCGCCTCTTGCTCATTTGGCGCGCAGGATCTCCAGGGCCTTGTCCGCGTGGGCGTTCATGTTCAGCTCGCTCTTGACGACGCCGATGACCTCGCGGCCGGCGCCGATGACGAAGGACTTGCGCTTGGTCGCGATGACGGCGATCCTGCGGCGCACGCCGAACCGCTCGGCGACCGCGCCGTCCGGGTCGGACAGCAGCGGGTACCCCAGGGAGTGCTTGGCGGCGAACTCGGCCTGGCGGTCGACGGCGTCGTGGGAGATGCCGACCGGGGTCGCGCCGAGGGCCTTGAACTCGGCGGCGAGGTCGCGGAAGTGGCACGCCTCGGCGGTGCAGCCCGCCGACATCGCGAGCGGGTAGAAGAACAGCACCACCGGCCCGTCGGCGACGAGGTCGTCGAGGCTGCGGGGCCTGCCGGTCTCATCGAGCAGCGTGAATGCCGGGGCGGTGTCTCCGATGTCCATGGACCCCATCCTATCCGCGGACCCGCGTCGCGCCAGGGGCGCGAAGGGTCCGGCAGGGGGCGATTGCGCTTCGCGCCTCAATATAGATACACTCGAATATCGCAATACGCGTCAGCAGCAGTCCACAAGATCGCGCGCGGGCTCGCAAGGCCTGGTTGGGAGCGCTCCATGACCGGCAGAGGAGTTACTCCATGTCCACCACCGCCACGGCGGCGCTCGGCGGCAGACGCCGCCGCATCGCCGTCGTCATGTCGATGGTCCTGGCCGCCGTCGCGGCCCTGACCATCTCGACCCTCTTCAGCAGAGACGAGGCAGAGGCCCACGGCGCCACCGTGTTCCCGGGCTCCCGCCAGTACTTCTGCTACTTCGACGCGCTCAGCGGCAACGGCGCGCTCGACCCGTACAACGAGGCGTGCCAGGCCGCGTTCGACCAGGTCGGCCCGACCCCGTTCTACAACTGGTTCGGGAACCTCGACTCGAACGGCGCGGGCCAGACCGTCGGGTACATCCCCGACGGCCGGCTGTGCGACGGCAACGGCAAGGGCCCGTACAACTTCGAGCCCTTCAACGACCCGGGCAACTGGCCCCGGACCCACGTGACCGCCGGCGACACCGTCGAGTGGCGCTACAACAACTGGGCCCACCACCCCGGCCGCTTCGACCTGTACATCACCAAGCCCGGGTGGGACCCGTCGCAGCCGATCGGCTGGGACGACATCGAGAAGTTCCAGACGATCTCGAACCCGCCCTCGAACGGCAGCGTCGGCACCAACGACCACTACTACTACGCCAACATGACGCTGCCGCAGCGCAGCGGCTACCACATCATCTTCACCCACTGGGTGCGCTCGGACTCGAACGAGAACTTCTACGCGTGCTCCGACGTCGTCTTCGACGGCGGCAACGGCGAGGTGACCGGCGTCCGCCCGGGCGCGAACCTGCCCGGCAACGACGGCGGCGTCGTCGACCCGCCGACGAGCGAGGACCCGACCAGCGAGGACCCGACGGGCAACCCCACCGGGGCCTGCTCCGCCACGGCCTCGGTCTCGTCCTGGAACGGCGGCGCGACGGTGAACGTCACGGTGAAGAACAACGGCACCACGCCGGTGAGCAACTGGATGATCCACTGGATGTGGCCCGCGAACTCGGGCATCACGATCAGGGACAACTGGAGTTCGACCATCTCCAAGATGGGCGACATGCAGATGGCAGGGCCGGCCGCCTGGAACGGCACCATCGGCGCGAACGGGACGGCGACCTTCGGGTTCAACGTCACGGGCAGCCTGACGACGATGCCGACGATGGACTGCATCCCCGGCTGACGCCCGGGTGAGCACCCCAGGTGACGTCCGCGTGGACGGAACCTGAACGATCGTCGAGAAATCGCCGCTTTCGGCTCCTCCTCCCGGGTACCCGCTGGAATACTCAGAGCAGCAGGTCTTCCGGGGGGAGGAGCCATGTCAGCAGCCGCAGCGGCGTCCATGCAAGCCGCGACCGAGCCCATGACCGCGTCCACACGGGCGGGCGCCGTCATCCAGCACTACATCTCGGACCAGGTCGACGCGCTCAACCGCGCGATCGCCGCCGCCGAACGCTACGCGCCCGGCTCCGCCGGGGCGGTGCGCGCCGCCATCCACCGCCTGCGCACCGTGATCCGCGGCTACGAGCACCTCTTCACCGAGACCCCGCGCGGGGGCCCGCAGCTCGACCAGCTCCTGGCGGCCCTGAAGCACACCGAGGACCTCGAACGGCTCCGCGTCCACCTCGCCGACCGCTTCGACCAGCTCGGCCTCACCGCCGCCGAGTACCCGAAATGGTATGGCGCCCTTGACGACGAGGTCCACGAGTCGTACCAGCAGATCGAGCGCGTCCACTCCCAGATGTGGGTCGCGGCCCTCCTGGGCCAGGTCCGCATGTTCGCCGAGCACGCCAAGTTCACCCGCGACGGCGACAAGCCCGCGTCCTCGCTCATGGGGGTCCTCACCAGGTCGAAGGTCCACCTGCTCGACACGTACGCGAAGCTGAGCCACGCGACCGACCTCGTGGCCGCCCGCGACCAGACGCGCATCGCGGCCCGCGAGACGCACTTCCTCGCCGAGGCCGTCGAGCCCGCGCTCGGCCGCGCCGCCGCGGAGATCGTCGAGCCCGTCGCCGAACTCGGCCGGCTCCTCGTCGAGTACCGGCAGACCGTGGTCGCCCGCAACTGGCTCCTGCGCCTCCCGGGCGCCGACCGGGCCGACCGGCTCACCGCGAGCCTGGCCGACCTCGAGAAGGAGCACCTTCGCCAGCTCGGCGAGCAGATCGACGCCGCGGCGACCGACCTGGCCGAGCGCTGGCAGTAGCCGAAGCGGACGACGGCGGGCGCCCCCGGGGGCGCCCGCCGTCGTCCGCGCTCACTTCCGCAGCACGGCCGCGAGGTTGTCCAGGCCCATCGGGCCGAGGTCGAGCGCCGCGGTGTGCCAGGCCTTGAGGTCGAAGCCGGCGCCGGCGGCGGCCTTCGCCTCGTCGCGGGCCGCGACCCAGGCGCGCTCGCCGAGCTTGTAGCAGATCGCCTGCGCCGGCCAGCCCTGGTAGCGCACGATCTCGGGCCGGGCCCGGTGGGCCGGGACACGGCCGCGGGTGGTGAGCACGTCGAGCGCGGTGTCGAAGCTCCACTCCCTGCCGTGCCGCTCGGCCTCGGCGTCCGGCAGCGGGTAGCCGAGGTGCCAGCCGATGTCGATGACGACGCGGGCGGCGCGCATCGCCGAGCCGCCGAGCATCCCCAGGCGCGAGCCGGTCTCGGTGAACCAGCCGAGCTCGTCGCAGAGCCGCTCGGCGTACAGCGCCCAGCCCTCCGAATGCCCTGAGACCGAACCGAACAGCCGCGTGAAGCGCGAGAGCCGGTCCCCCGCGACCCGGGTCTGGCCGACCTGGAGGTGGTGGCCGGGGACGCCCTCGTGGAACACGGTCGTCAGCTCGTCCCAGGTCCCGAACCGCTCGCCGTCGGACACGGGCCACCAGGTGCGGCCCGGCCGCGTCAGGTCCTCGCTGGGGCCGGTGTAGTACGGCGCGCCGGAGGAGGAGCCGTGCACGAGCTGCACGTCGAGGTCCATCAGCCGCGGGTGGATGTCGAAGTGGACGCCGTCGAGCGCTTCGAGCGCCCCGCGGTGCTTCTCCTGGAGCCAGGCGAGGAACGCCTCGTGCGTGTCGAGCGACCTGGTCGCGTTCAGGTGCTCGGTGACCTCGTCGAGGCTCGCGCCGGGGAGGATCTTCGCGGCCTCGGCGGCCATCTCCTCCTCGATGCGGTGCAGCTCCTCCCAGCCCCATTCGTACGCGTCGCGCGGGTCGAGGCGCGAGCCGAGCGTGTACCGGGCCGCGAGCAGGTACCGCTCCTCGCCGACGCCGTCGGCCGGGTCGGCGTGCGGCAGGTACCGCTGCTCGAGGTAGGCCGCGGCGTCGGCGTACCCGGCGTACGCGGCGTCGGCGGCCGCGCGCAGCTCCGCTGCGAGCGGGCCCTCGCCGTAGGCCTGGAGGTGCTTGTCGAAGACGCGGGACTCGGCGGTGCGGCGGGCCTGCTTGGCGCCCTCGGCGGCCTGGCGGGCGGACGCGGTCTGGCCCGCCTCGATCCCGGCGTCCATGGCCTGGCGCCAGGTGCCGAGCATCTCGGGGATCGCGCGCATCCGGGCGGCGTTGAGCGCCCAGTCGTCCTCGCCCGACCGCGGGGCGACGTCGACGTAGCCGACGAGGCTCTGGAAGATCCCGAACGGCACCTGAAGGGACCGGCGCCACTCGCCGGCCTCGTGGCGGTCGACGAGCACCGCGAGGCGCTCCTCCATGTGGCGCTTCGCGAGGTCGTCGTCCGGCCCGGTCGGGTCGAGCGCGCGCAGCCTCGCGAGCGTGTCGCGGTTGAGCCGGGCGCGCTCGGCCTCGGCGTCGGGCCCGAAGTCGGTGGCGGTGCCGAAGTCGCCCGTGACGCCCACGGCCCCGGCCCACATCGGGTTCAGGCGCGCGGACGCGTCGATGTACTCGTCGGCGAGCGCGAAGATCGGGGTCGCCATCACTCGCCCCTGAGGACGGCGGCGAGGTTGTCGAGGCCGATCGGGCCCAGGTTCAGGGCCGCGGTGTGCCAGGCCTTGAGGTCGAAGCCGGCGCCGGCGGCGGCCTTCGCCTCGTCGCGGGCGGCGACCCAGGCCCGTTCGCCGAGCTTGTAGCAGATGGCCTGGCCCGGCCAGCCCGCGTAGCGGACGATCTCGGGGTGGGCGCGGTGCTCGGCGATGCGGCCGCGGGTGGTGAGGACGTCGAGGGCGGTGTCGAAGTCCCACCGCTCGCCGTGCCGCTTCGCCTCGGCCGCGGGCAGCGGGTAGCCGAGGTGCCAGCCGACGTCGATGACGACGCGGGCGGCGCGGAGCGCGGAGCCCTTGAGCATGCCGAGGCGGGTGCCCGGCTCGGTGAACCAGCCGAGGTCGTCGCAGAGGCGCTCGGCGTACAGGGCCCAGCCCTCGGCGTGGCCGGAGACGGTGCCGAGGACCTTCGCGAAGCGCGAGAGGCCGTCGCCGGCGACCTTGGACTGGCCGATCTGGAGGTGGTGGCCGGGGACGCCTTCGTGGAAGACGGTGGTCAGCTCGCCCCAGACGCGGAAGCGCTCGCGGTCGGCGACGGGCCACCAGGTGCGGCCCGGGCGGGTGAGGTCCTCGCTGGGGCCGGTGTAGTAGGCCGATCCGGCCGAGGAGCCGTGCACGAGCTGCACGTCGAGGTCCATCAGCCGCGGGTCGATGTCGAAGTGGACGCCGTTCAAGGCTTCGAGGGCGCCGCGGTGCCTGTCCTGGAGCCAGGCGAGGTACTCCTCGGCGGTGTCGAGCGCCTCGGTCGCGTCGAGGTGCGCGATGACGGCGTCGAGCCCGGCGCCTGGGAGGAGGCGCTCGGCCTCGGCCTCCATCTCGGCTTCGATGCGGTGCAGCTCGTCCCAGGCCCACGCGTAGGCGTCGCGCGGGTCGAGGACGGCGCCGAGGGTGGAGCGGGCGGCGAGGAGGTAGCGCTCCTCGCCGACGCCGTCGGTGGGGGCGGCGCGGGGGGCGTAGGTCTGCTCGAGGTAGTCGGCGGCGGCCGCGAAGGCGGCGTACGCGGCGTCGGCGGCCTCGCGGAGGTCGGCGGCCTGCGGGCCGTCGCCGTAGGCCTGGAGGTGCTTGTCGAAGACGCGGGACTCGGCGGTGCGGCGGGCCTGCTTGGCGCCTTCGAGAGCCTGGCGGACGGCGACCGTCTGACCGGTCTCGATGCCGGCGTTCAGGGTCTGGCGCCAGGTCGCGAGCATCTCGGGGATCGCGCGCATGCGGGCGGCGTTGAGGCGCCAGTCGCCTTCGGTCTCGCGCGGCGCGAGGTCGATGTAGCCGACGAGGCTCTGGAGGAGGCCGTAGGGGACGCGCAGGGCCCGGCGCCATTCGCCCGCGTCGTGGCGGTCGACGGCGACCTGGAGGCGCTCGGCCATGTGGAGCCTGGCGAGGTCGTCGGCGGGGCCGGTGGACTCGAGGGCGGCGAGGCGGGCGAGGGTGTCGCGGTCGAGCTTCGCGCGCTGCTCGACGGCGTCGGGGCCGAAGTCGGTGGCGACGCCGAAGTCGCCCTTGATGCCGACGGCGCCGGCGAACATGGGGTCGAGCTGCGCGTACGAGGTGATGTACTCGTCGGCGAGAGCGAAGATCGGTGAGGTCATGCCCGCTAGCTTACCGCCCGGCTAGGAAACATCCGTTTCAAGATCGGCGGTCATCGTGACCTCGTCGAGACCGTGACGGCGCCGACGAGCGCGGCCAGCAGGAGCAGCGAGAGCACCTCGAACGGCAGCACCCATTCGGCGAAGACCGCCTCGCCCATGGTCGCCGCGCCGCCGTCGCCCCGCGCTTCGGCCTTCGTCCAGCCGAACGCGCCGACCATGACGGCTGCGAGGCCGAGCCCGACCCCGCCCGCGACGACGGCCCCGGGCCAGCGCGCGCGGTCGAGGTCGTCGGACGGGTCGGTGGGCGCCTTCGTGAGCATGGTCGCGAACAGCAGGAGCACGACGATCGCGCCGACGTAGACGAGGACGAGGACCCACGCGAGGAACTCGGCGGCGAGCACGAGCGCGGCCCCGGCGATCCCGGCGAACGCGACGGCGAGCCACAGGCCGGCGCGCACGATCCGGTCGGTGGTGACGACGGCGAGCGCGGCGCCGAGCGCGAGGAGCCCGAACGCGGCGAGCAGCGCGTCGGCGAGCGTCACGCGTCCTCCTCCTGCGGGAGCGCGGCGGGCGGCACGTGGCCGAGCCACTCCCCCAGGTGCGCCTTGTCGTGGAGGAGGTCGCGGATGTCGCCTTCGGCATAGGCGAAGTCGGGGGCCCAGAAGAGGGCGTCGAAGGGGCAGACGTCGACGCAGATCCCGCAGTACATGCACAGGGAGAAGTCGATGTCGAAGCGGTCGAGGACGTTGACCTGGCGGGGCCGGGCGGCGCCTTCGGCCTCGACGGTCTCCTTGTGGGAGTCGATGTAGATGCACCAGTCGGGGCATTCGCGGGCGCACAGCATGCAGGAGGTGCAGTTGCCCTCGTGGAGGGCGATGACGCCGCGGGTGCGCTCGGGCAGCTCGGGCTCGTGCTCGGGGTACTGGCGGGTGACGGCGCGGCGCGCGGCGGTGCGCGCGGTCGCGGCGAGACCGCTGACCAGTCCGCTCCCGGGAAGCCTCATGTCCTCATCGTGGCAGAAGCGGGCGCGGTTTTCCAGCCCCGACAAGCGGTCCGGCGGATCGGACTGTCCGATTCCCGACTGGCGCGGGGCGCTCCCGTTTTCCGATGAACGGCCTTGGACCATCGGCCGCAGCCGTTACCGTGAGCTCTTGACACGTCACGCCGCCGGGCCGGTCCCGGTGACGATCGGGAGGAACCGTGCCCATGCGAATGACGCAGCCCGTCCGGGGGATGCTCGCGGCGATCGCGCTCAGCGCCGCGCTCGTGCTGTCCGGCGCCGCTCCGGCGCAGGCGGCCATCACCGTCACGCTCTCGCCGACGACGGGGACGAAGGGGACCCTCGTCGGCGTCCTGGCCTCGAACTGCGACCAGGACGCGACCGGCGACATCGAGGGCACGAACGTCAGCTTCAAGCTGCCGAAGAACAACAACAACGCGACCGGGACGTTCACGGTGACCGACGAGATGAAGCCGGGCTCGTACACGGTGGCGGTCACGTGCGGCTCGGACACCGCGTCGGCGAAGTTCACGGTGACCTCGGGGGCGGCCCCGGCGACCGGCGGCGGCTCGACCGCCTCGGACGCGGCGTCGGTCGCGCTGTGGTCGGGCGCGGGCCTCGTGCTCGCGGCGGCCGCGGGCATGTGGCTGCTCAAGCGCCGCGGCGGCGTCCCGGCCGCCTAGATGGGCGCCGACGACAGGCCGGTCCACCGGCCGGAACCCGCGTTCCGGCCGGTGGCGGCCGTCGTGCTCTCGTTCCTGCTCGCCGGGGGCCTCGGTCTGATGATCGGGAGCGTCACGCCGGTGCCCTCGCTCCACTGGCCCGAGTTCGGGAACCCGTTCCGGGACGACCCGTTCGCGGTCGCCGACCCCGCGGGCGGGGACTGGCTCGACCGCTCGGCGCCGACGCGCGTCGACATCGACCGGATCGGCGTCCACGCCCCGCTCGCGCCGCTGGGCCTGGACTACCGGGGCGACTTCGAGGTGCCGCGGATGTGGCGGCCGCACGAGGCCGGCTGGTTCGAGCCGGGCCCGGCGCCGGGCGAGTTCGGGCCGGCGGTCCTGATGGGCCACGTGGACACCGAGCGGAGCGGCCCGGCCGTGTTCTTCGCCGTGCGGCGCCTCGAGGAGGGCGACGCGATCGAGGTGACCCGCGAGGACGGCCTCATCGTGTCCTACGAGGTCACGGCCGTGGAGTCGTTCCCGAAGCGGCGCCTGCCGTACGAGGACGTCTTCGGCGTCGAGCCCGAGCCGGTGCTGCGCCTGATCACGTGCGGCGGCGAGTTCGACCGCCGCACCGGCGACTACACCGAGAACGTGGTGGTGTTCGCCGAGTACGCGGGCCACCGCCGGGCCACCGGGAAGGACCTCGACCGCCCCTTGAACGGCCGCGACGCCTTCGCCGACTGAACGCCGGCGGGCGCACCGGCCGGTGCGCCCGCCGACGGCTCAAGCGGTGACGCGCTCGAAGGCGGCCTTCGTCTCCGCGAACACCTCGGCTCCCGGGCGGGCCCAGAGGGCGTCGTTGAAGAGCTCCACCTCGATCGGGCCGGTGAACCCGGTGGCGTCCACTTCGGCGAGGTAGCGCTTGAAGTCGACGCAGCCGTCGCCGAGCTGGCCGCGGCCGGTGAGGACGCCCGCGGGGAGCGGGGTGACCCAGTCGGCGAACTGGAAGGACGCGATGCGGCCTTCGCGCCCGGCCCGCGCGATGCCCTGCCACACCTGCGGGTCCCACCAGACGTGGTAGGTGTCGACCACGACGCCGACCGCCTCGGGGGCGAACGGCGCGGCGAGGTCGAGCGCCTCGTTCAAGGTGGTCACGACACAGCGGTCGGAGGCGAACATCGGGTGCAGCGGCTCGATCGCGAGCGTGACGCCGCGCTCGCGGGCGTACGGGGCGAGTTCGGCGAGGGCCTGCCGCACGCCGTCGCGCGCGGAGTCGATCGTGCCGCCGTCGGGGATGCCCCCGGAGACGAGGACGAGGACCGGGGCGCCGACCGCGGCGGCCTCGTCGATCGCCCTCCGGTTGTCCTCCAGCGCCGCCGGGGTCGGGTCGGTGAAGAACCCGGCCCGGCACAGGCTGGTGACCGCGACGCCGGCGTCCCGGACGAGCTTCGCGGTGGCCGCGACGCCCATCTCCTGCACGGGCTCGCGCCACAGGCCGATGCCGGCCCCGGCGCGCGCGCACGCCTCGACCGCTTCGCGCTGGTCCCAGAACTTCGCCGTCGCGTGGTTGAACGCGAACCGCGCGCTCATGCGAGCGTCCTCGGCGGCTGGCCCGCGGTCTTGAGCAGGGCGTTGAAGCGGTCGATCGCGAGGTGCTCGTCGGGGAAGAGCCGCACTTCGAGCGCGAGGTCCACGATCTGGCCGAGGTGCGCGATCGAGCGCGCTGACTCCAGGCCGCCGACCATCTTGAAGTGGTCCTGGTAGCCCGAGAGCCACGCCAGGAACACCACGCCGGTCTTGTAGTTGAACGTCGGCGCCTCGAACACCTTGCGCGCCAAGGGCACCGTCGGGTCGAGGAGCGCGTGGAAGCCGGCCACGTCGCCCTCGTCGAGGCGCTTGGCGGCCTGCGAGGCGAGGGGCGCGAGCGGGTCGAAGATCCCCAGGAGCGCGTCGGAGTGCCCGAACTCGTCCCCGGCGATGAGCCGCGGGTAGTTGAAGTCGTCGCCGGTGTAGCAGCGCACGCCCTCGGGGAGCCTGCGGCGCAGGGCGATCTCGGCCTCGGCGTCGAGGAGGCTCATCTTGATTCCGTCCACCTTGGACGCGTTCTCGGCGATGATCTCCACGAACACGTCCGCGGCCGCCTCGAGGTCCGAGGAGCCCCAGTAGCCCTCGAGCGCCGGGTCGAACATCGGGCCGAGCCAGTGCAGGATCGCCTTGCCGCTCACCTCGCCGAGGAGCTCCGCGTACAGCGCCTTGTACTCGTCGGCGCCCTTCGCGCTCGCGGCGAGGGCCCGGGAGCACATGAGGATCGTGCCCGCGCCGGCGTCCTCGACGACGGCGAGCTGCTCCAGGTAGGCCGCGCGGATGTCGTCGATCGCGGCGGGCCCGGCGCCGAGCTGGTCGGTGCCGACGCCGCACGCGAGGAGGTCGTCGGGCCCGGCGGCCTCCGCGGAGCGGCGGATGAGCTGCTTGGTGGCCTCCCAGTCGAGGCCCATGCCGCGCTGGGCGGTGTCCATGGCGTCGGCGACGCCGAGGCCGAGGTCCCACAGGTGGCGCCGGAAGCCGATGGTGGCGTCCCAGTCGACCGCGGCGGGGCGGCCGGGCCCGTTGTCGGCGAGCGGGTCGGCGACGACGTGCGCGGCGGAGTAGATGACGCGGGACGTGAACTCGCGGGTCACAGGACCAGCTCCTCAAGCTCGATGCGGCGGCCTTCGCGGGCCGAGCGGTAGCCGGCCTCGGCGAGCTGCACGCCGCGGGCGGCGGCCAGGAAGTCGTGGTGCCACGGCTCGTCGTCCACCACGTGGCGGAGGAACTCCTCCCACTGGAGCTTGAAGCCGTTGTCGAACACCTCGTTGTCGGGCACCTCGTGCCACTGCTGCCGGAAGGGGATCGGCTGGTCGATGTCGGGGTTCCAGACCGGCTTGGGGGTGTGGACGCGGTGCTGGGCGCGGGCCTTGCGCAGGCCGGCGATCGCGGAGCCCTCGGTGCCGTCGACGTGGAACTCGACGAGCTCCTCGCGGTCGACGCGGGTGGCCCAGGAGGAGTTCATCTGGACGATGGTGCCGTCGGCGAGCTCGAAGATCGCGTAGGCGGCGTCGTCGGCGGTCGCGGTGTAGGGCCGGCCGTGCTCGTCGAAGCGCTCGGGGATGTGGGTGACGACCTGCGCGGTGACCGACGCGATCGGGGAGCCGAACGTGCCTTCGAGCAGGTAGGACCAGTGGGGGAACATGTCGAGGACCATGCCGCCGCCGTCCTCGGCGCGGTAGTTCCAGGAGGGGCGCTGGGCCTCCTGCCAGTCGCCCTCGAAGACCCAGTAGCCGAACTCGCCGCGCACGGACAGGACCCGGCCGAAGAAGCGGGCGTCGACCAGGCGCTTGAGCTTGCGCAGGCCCGGCAGGTAGAGCTTGTCGGCGACGGCGCCGTTCTTGACGCCGGCGTCGCGGGCGGTGCGGGCCAGGGAGAGGGCGTCCTCCAGGCTGGTCGCGATCGGCTTCTCGGTGTACACGTGCTTGCCGGCCTTGACGGCGGCGTTGACGGCGGCGAGGCGGTGCTGCGTGGTGAGCGCGTCGAAGTAGACGTCGACCGACTCGTCGTTCAGGGCCTCGTCGAGGCTGGTCGTGTACCTGTCGAGGCCGTGCCGCTCCGCGACCGCGGCGAGCTTGTCGGCGCTGCGGCCGACCAGGGTGAGCTCGGGCCAGATGACGCCGCCGTCGGCCCGGGGGACGCCGCCCTGCTCGCGGATGGCCAGGAGCGACCGCACCAGGTGCTGGCGGTAGCCCATGCGCCCGGTCACCCCGTTGAGGGCGATGCCGACGGTGATTCTCTCTGCCATAGGGATCTGCTCCAGACGTTTAGGCAAGCGCTTTCATACAGTCTTGTGAAGCATACAGCAATCACGGTCCCATTTGAAAGCGGTCTCTACACAGATTTACACAAGTCGATGCACCGCGTCCAGACGCCGGCCACGGCGAAGGCCCCGGTCCGGGCGGACCGGGGCCTTCGCGCGCGCTGCTAGAGGTACTGCTCGCTGATGTCGGTGACCTCTTCGGCCGGGGCCCAGATCTGGTACACCCCGTTGTCGTACGGCTCCAGGCCGAGCGCGCGCGCCGTGTCGGCGCGCCCGCCCCGGTACTCCAGCCGGTACCAGTCGCCGGAGGCGCCCAGCAGCAGGAACGGCTCCCCGCGCCAGGTGCACACCGTGCGCACGTAGAAGAAGTCCTCGAGCTCGCCGATCGGCACGCCGCGGCGGTAGCGCCCCTCGGCGACCTGCACGAAGCCGTCGCCGCCGGTCGGCGAGTAGAGCCGCACGTGGGCCCCGTCGGGGCTGGAGTCGTACTCGGCGCCCTTCCAGCGGGCGATGTATCCGTCGCGCATCAGGCGTCCTTCCATTCGCCGGTGCGGTGGTCGAGGACGGACGCCGCCCGGTCCTCGGGCGCGGGCCGCACCAGGTCGTAGTGGCCGTCGGCGTCGCCCCAGGCGTCCCCGAGCGCGCTGTCGTAGCCGCCGGCGGCGCCGTAGCCGAACGCCTCGCCCATCGGGCCGGCCGGGGGCGGGCCGTCGGCCTGCGGCGCGGACGGCAGCGCCGGGACGGCGGGCGCCTCGATCGCGGCGGGAGTGCCGAACGCGCCGTCGACCGGGGTCCACTCGCGCGTGTCGGAGTCGTACACGGCGATCTCGGCGACCTCGCCGCGCGAGTCGATCCGGAGGATCTTCGCGCCGTGCGGGAGCCGCACCGAGTCGACCTTGTGCTCGGGGATGCGCTCGTCGGGCGACTCCGAGGGCGCGAAGCCGTCGCCGCGGAACGGGCCGGGCTCGACGACGGTGCCGCCGCGCGACTGCGCGGTCGCGAAGTCGTTCCCGCCCAGCGCGACCGGGTACAGGTCGGTGCGGTAGCCGATCCAGCGGAGCACGTGCACCGAGTCGTCGGTGGGGCTGAAGTCCTCGCTCGAGCGGATGAGCCCGAGCGCGAGGTACAGCTGCGCGGGCGTGCGCAGGTGGTCCACGGCCTCGACCGGGTGCACGAAGCCGCCGACGCGGTCGTAGCCGCGCTCGAGGTAGAACGGCACCTGGTGGTGCGGGATCGTCTTCTGCCACTGGATCGGCTGCACGCGGTGCGCGGGCGAGGCCGCGCGCGCGGCGGCGGCCTGGCGCTGCTCCATCTCGCGCGCGAACACGAGCAGGTCCTTCGCCTCGGCCCACTTCAGCAGCGGCTCGATCTCGGGGCCGGACATGTTCGCGCCGACCTCGGTGCCGGGGTTGACGTAGAGCGCGTAGTCGGGGCTCGGCCAGTGCTGGATGAGCCACCCGAACGGGACGGTCGTGTGCGGGGTGTCCGCGCCGGCGCGCTCGGCCATGCGGGCCTCGGTGGTGTACACCGTGATCCCGATGTTGCCGTCGACGACGTCGCTGGCCCAGCGGAACGCCGGGTCGCCCACCCGCAGGTGCGCGGCCTCGGGGTCGCCGATCGGCAGGATCACGCTGGCGCACAGCAGGGTCTGGAGGAAGCCGGCGGTGTCGCCCTTCGAGGCGGCGTCGGCCAGGAGCGGCTCGGCGTCCTCGCCGGCGAGCTCGACCGGCTGCGCGGCGGGCCGGGCCCGCACGGGCTCGGGCTCGGCGGCCCCGCGGCGGCCGAACGCGCTCGACATCGACGCGAACGACTCGGCGGTGCGCGGCGGCTCCTCGTGCGAGGCGGGCGTGCCGAACGCGTCGCCGGAGGAGAACGACTCCGGGTACGCGGCGGGCGCGGGCTCGCGGGTCGGCAGCGTCGTCGGGTCCGGCTGCTGGTCGCGGAGCCAGTCCGGCGCGTCGGGCCACTGGTCCTGCGGCGAGGGCCAGTTCGGCTCGGCCGGGAACGACTGCGGCTGGGAGGTCGCGAACCCCTGCGGCTGCGAGGGGCCGTAGCTCTGCTGCGGCGAGTCCATGGCCGGCGGCGGGGAGCCGAAGCCTTGCGGCTGCGACCCGAAGCCCTGCGGCTGCGAGAAGCTCCGCGGCTGGGACCCGAAGCCCTGCGGCTGCGAGCCGAAGCCCTGGGGCTGGGACGTGAAGTCCTGCGGCTGGGACTGGAACCGGCCGCTGAAGCCCTCCGGCTCGGCGTCCTCGCGCGGCGGCTGCCGCAGCGGCAGGCCCGCCTGCGTGGTGCCGGCGATGGTCGACTTCCCGGAGGACCCGTTCAGGTCCGAGGAGCGGCGCGGCGCGGGCGGCACGTCGGGGACGGGCGGCGGCGGGGGCATGAAGCTCTCGCGCGGCGCGGCCGCGGGCGGCGGCGCGAGCGGGTTCGCGAACGGGTCCTGGCCCTCGTTGAACGGGTCGGTGCGGGTCGCGGACGCGAAGCGGTCGTCGCGGTACGGCTCGGCGGGAGCCGGGGCCGGATCGGACGGCACGGTCGTCATGCCCTGGGCGACCTGGGAGACGAACCACGCCGGCAGGTAGCCCTCGATCGGGAGGCCGGGGTTGACCGCGAGCCACCACTCCTCGTCGGGCCACGCCTCGGCGAGCGACTGGAACGTCACGCGCCGCGACGATCCGGCGTTGTCGCGCAGGCACACCTGGAGCGCCGACTCGGAGGTGAAGGCGAGGATGTGGGTGCGGTCGTCCGTGGTCCACGTGGCCCACGTGTCCGCGCCCGTGCCGTTGACCCCCTCATAGGACAGTGGGAGCACGAGTTCGATCTGCGCCAGGATGCGGAAGTATCCGTCCTGGTCCTCGGCTCGCAGCGCTTCTCTGAGGCGGTGCTCGATCTCGTTACTCGGTTCCCACATCGATCCCACTCAGCCCTTCCCCCCTACCGGTCTTGGATGGGGCGGTGTCGAGCGAACGCGGCGTCCCCTCGCGATGGTCACCGTAACGCGAGGGCGTTGTCAAGCTTCGTTCAGTAGGCTGACAATAACGAAATCATAAAGGCGAACGCGTGTCATTCCCACGCTGTGGGCCTGCCGCTGTGTAACGATCCGGCTCTGATGGGGAACCGCGCTGCTCGATACGTGATGGCCTGCGTCTGCTCGACGCTGTTGGCGCTCTTGCTGTCCGCGCCCGCCGGGGCCGCCTCGCCGGTCCCGTGGCACGTCGCCGCGGCCGGGGCGCCGCCGGCCTGGGCCACCGCGGCCGGCGCGGGGGTCGTCGTCGCCGTGATCGACTCCGGCGTCGACGCCGACCACCCCGACCTCGCCGGCGCGGTCCTCCCCGGCCGCAGCTACGTCGACGCCGACCCCGGCGCCGAGCCGCGGCTCCTCGCCTTCGGCTCGGACGAGGACCCGGTCTACGAGCGGGCCTTCGGCCAGGCCGACCCGGTCGGCCACGGCACCGCCGTCGCGAGCCTCATCGCGGGCCGCCCCGGCGGGGGCGTCCCGGGCGTCGCCCCCGAGGCCGAGATCCTGCCGGTCCGCGTCCTCGACGACGAGAACCGCTACCACGACTCGGCGATGGTCGGCGCGGCCGTCCGCTGGGCCGTCGACAACGGCGCCGACGTGATCAACCTGTCCCTCGGCGGCCACTACGACTCGACCCCGTTCGCGGAGGCGATCGCCTACGCCGAGCACCACGACGTGGTCGTGGTCGCCTGCACCGGGAACCAGGAGCGCGGCGGCGCAGAGGAAGAGGTGTGGTTCCCCGCCCGCATCGGCACCGTCCTCGCGGTCACCGGCACCGACCGCGACGGGGAGCGCTGGGACACCGCGGTCGCCGGCGAGGGCACCGACCTGGCCGCGCCGGGCGCCGAGCTCACCGCCGCCGACGCCCGCGGCGGGCACAAGACCGTCACCGGCACCTCGTTCGCCTCCGCGATCGTCTCCGGCGCGGCGGCCCTGGTCCGCTCCGCGCACCCCGAGTGGTCCGCGGCGCAGGTGCGCCGGGCCCTCGTCGCGACCGCGGCCCCGGGGGGCGCCGACCTCGGCGCGGGCGTCGTCGACGCGGGCGCGGCCGTCGCCGCCGACGTCTCGGTCACCGAGGCCCCCGAACCGGTGCCGGCGGTGTGGAGCGCTGCGGCCACCGCCGCGGGCGGCGGCCTGCTGGGACTCGGCGCGCTGCTGCTGCGAGGCCGCAGGCGCTTCGCCGACCGCCCGCGTACCATGGCGGGGTGACCGCCGCCGACGCCA
This sequence comes from Glycomyces terrestris, assembly GCF_003933745.1. Lineage (GTDB taxonomy): Bacteria > Actinomycetota > Actinomycetes > Mycobacteriales > Micromonosporaceae > Glycomyces > Glycomyces terrestris. The sequence continues at coordinate 102,505 of NZ_RSEB01000003.1, forward strand.
AGAAGGGCAAAGAGAGCGAACTGGCCAAGAAGCGCCGGGCCCGCACCGTCGACCGGCTCCTCGCCGCGGCCCACCCCGACGCCCACTGCGAGCTCGACTACTCGAACCCGCTCGAACTGGCCGTCGCCACGATCCTCTCGGCCCAGTGCACCGACGTCCGCGTCAACCTCACCACCCCGGCCCTGTTCGCGAAGTACCGCGACGCGGCCGACTACGCCGACGCGAACCCCGAGGAGGTCGAGGAGATCATCCGGCCGACCGGGTTCTACCGCAACAAGGCCCGCTCGATCATCGGCCTCGGCAAGGCCCTCGTCGCCGACCACGGCGGCGCCCTCCCGCAGGGCATGGACGAGCTCGTGAAGCTCCCCGGGATCGGCCGCAAGACCGCGAACGTCATCCGCGGCAACGCCTTCGGCGTCCCCGGCATCACCGTCGACACCCACATGATCCGGATCACCAACCGGCTGGGGCTCGTCGACGGCAAGGACCCGGTGAAGCTCGAGTTCCAGCTCCAGAAGCTCATCGAGCCCCGCGAGTGGACCATGTTCTCCCACCGGATCATCTTCCACGGCCGCCGCGTCTGCATCGCCCGCAAGCCCGCGTGCGGCGCGTGCACGCTCGCGGCCCACTGCCCGTCCTACGGCGAGGGCCCCACCGACCCGGCCGAGGCCGCGAAGCTCCTCAAGGGCGACAACGTGGACGAGCTCATCCGGCTCGCCGGTATCGAGCGCGCGGTGGGCGCGTGAAGCGGCTCCTCGCGGTCCTCCCGCTCCTGCTCCTGTCGGCCTGCGGCCCCTCCGCCGCCGAGACCGAGACCCCGCGCGACGCCGCGGCGCCGACCTGGTCCGTCGCCTGCACCCCCGGCACCGCCCCCCTCGACGGCGTCGGCGACCTCGAACTCGACTGCCTCGGCGACGGCGCGGCGACCCCCGTCGGCGCCGCCGGGAAGCCGCTCGTGGTCGTCCTGTGGGCCAGCTGGTGCGTCCCGTGCCAGGCCGAGGCCCCCGAGATCGAGGCGTTCTTCCAGGCCAACGGCGCCCAGGTGGACGTCCTCGGGGTCGACACCGCCGACACCGACGACGCCGGCCGCTGGTTCGCCGACGACTTCGGCATGACCTTCCCGTCCGTGGCCGACCCCGACGAGCGGGTCCGCGTCGGCATCGGCGTCCCGGCCCTGCCCGGCATCGCGCTGGTGCGCCCGGACGGCACCGTCGCGCAGCTCATCGTCGAGCCGGGCGTGACGACCGCGAGCCTCACCGAGGCCGCCGAGGCCGCGTTCGGACTGGAGCTCGCGTGAGCGGGGACCACCCCTCCTGGTGGGGCCCGCTCCTCAAGGCCGCCGCCGAAGCCGAGGGGCCCACCGCCGAGCGCGTCATCGAAGGCCACCTGCGCCCGTACGCCGAGGAGCGCGCCCGGTCCGCCGCGGTCCTGGTCCTGCTGTGCGAGAGCGACGGCGGCCCCTCGGTCCTGCTCCAGCAGCGCGCCGCGACCCTGCGCCACCATCCCGGCGAGGTCGCGTTCCCCGGCGGCGCGGCCGACCCCGGCGACGCCGACGCGGCCGCCACCGCCCTGCGCGAGGCCGCCGAGGAGCTCGCGGTCGACCCCGCCTCCGTCGCCGTCGGCGCGGCCCTCCCGCCCCTGTGGATCCCCGTGTCCGGCTTCGCGGTCACGCCCGTGCTCGCCCTGTGGCGGCGCCCGCACACCGTCGCCCCGCAGGCCGAGTCCGAGGTCGCCGCCGCCCACCAGGTGCCGCTGCCGGTCCTCGCCGACCCGGCCTCCCGCGGCACCGTCGCCTACCCGTCCGGCCGCAGCGGCCCCGGGTTCCAGGTCACAGGCGTACCCCTGATTTGGGGGTTCACCGCCGGGGTACTGTCGTGGCTACTGGACCTGGGCGGCTGGTCCCGCCCCTGGGACCGCGGCCGCATGATGGAACTCGAAGGGCGCTAGCGGCTTTCAACCGAGTGCGGGGGTGGCGATGAGCGCGAACGGCGCGGGTCTCCTGGTCGACGTCGTCATCGTGCTGCTGGCGCTCCTGTTCGCGATCAACGGCTACCGGCAGGGGTTCATCCTCTCGGCCGCCACCTTCCTCGGCTTCCTCGGCGGCGCCGTCCTCGGCATCAACGTCGCCCCCTGGGCCGCCGACTTCTACCGCGAGCCGATCGCGAAGCTCGTCGTCGCCCTCGTCCTCGTCTTCGCGCTCGCCCTCGGCGGCCAGGCCCTCATGACCGCGCTCGGCTACCGCCTCCGCAAGAAGCTGAAGTCCAACGGCTCCAGGCGGGTCGACCGCTTCTTCGGCCCGGTCATCTCCGTGGCCGCGGTCCTGCTCGTCACCTGGATGGCGGCCGCGCCGCTGGCGAGCCTGCCGCTCCCGGCGATCTCGGCCGCGGTCCGCCACTCCTCGATCGTCGGCGGCATCGACGACCACATGCCCGAGGCGGTCCGCGGCGTCTACGACCGACTCCGCGAGGAGCTGAACACCTCGGGGATGCCGAACGTCTTCTACGGCATCGACCCGACCCAGGTCCGCGACGTCGAGCCGCCCGACCCCGAGCTGGCCGCCTCCGACGTCGTCGTGAACGCCGAGGAGTCCGTCCTCAAGGTCCACGGCACGGCCGCCTCCTGCGACCGCCAGATCGAGGGCTCCAGCTTCGTGTACGAGGACGGCCTCGTGGTCACCAACGCGCACGTGGTCGCCGGGACCGACGACGTCCGCGTCGAGTCCGACGGCGACCTCCTCGACGCCGAGGTCGTCGTGTTCGAGCCGGAGAAGGACCTCGCGATCCTCCACGTGCCCGACCTCGACGCCGACCCGCTGCCGCTCGAGTCGGCCACCGCGGCCTCCGGCGACGACGCGATCGCCCTCGGCTACCCCGGCGGCGGCCCGTACACGGCGACCGCGGCGCGCGTCCGCGAGGCGCGCATCGTCACCGGCCCCGACATCTACGACGACGGCACCGTCACCCGCGAGGTCTACCAGCTGTACGCCCACATCATCGGCGGCAACTCCGGCGGCCCGCTCCTCAACCCCGACGGCGAGGTGATCGGCGTGATCTTCGCGGCCGCCGTCGACGACCCGGAGACCGGCTACGCGCTCACCATGGACGAGTCCGCGGGCGTCCTCGACGCGGGCCGCACCGCGGACGGACCCGTCGACACGGGTTCGTGCACCTGAGGTGTGCGATCTTGGGGATTCTCGGCCTTGCCTGAGGTTGGGCCTGACGTCACAATGCGGGTAGGCTGTATCGGTCGTCGTCGACGCATTCCGTGGTTCGGAAGCTTTCCCCTGCTGAGACGGCGAGGCGAGTCTCACCTGGTGACGCCGGGAACGGACGGAACGCATTCATCCGGATACGAATGTCGATTCCGGCGGCAGGGTGCGCATGTGGATTTACGGGGGTCTCGCTCCCGCAATGCGGACAAGAGGCATAGACTCAGACTTGCACTAGCGGTGCGTTGAAGAAAGGTGCGAACGGACATGGAAGACGTATTGGCGAGAGCCGCCCTCTTCAAGGGGGTCGACCCGGAAGCTGTCGAGTCGCTCATCAAAGAGATGGAGTACATCGACGTCAACAAGGGCCAGACCGTCTTCACCGAGAACGAGCCGGGCGACAGTCTCTACATCGTCATGTCCGGCAAGGTGAAGCTCGGTCGCCGCTCCGCCGACGGCCGCCAGAACCTGATCGCGGTCATGGGCCCGTCCGACATGGTCGGCGAGCTCGCGCTCTTCGACCCCGGACCCCGCACCGCCACCGCCACCGCTCTCACCGACACCCGCCTGGCCCGCCTGTCCAAGACCGCGCTGCGGCCGTGGCTCGCGAACCGCCCCGAGATCGCCGAGCAGCTGCTCAGGGTGATAGCGCGCCGGCTGCGACGGACCAACGACTCGATGGCGGACCTCATCTTCACCGACGTGCCCGGCCGCGTTGCCAAGGCCCTGCTGCACATGGCGAGCCGCTTCGGCACCCGCGACGGCGGCGTCCTGCGCGTCACCCACGACCTCACCCAGGAGGAGCTGGCCCAGCTCGTCGGCGCCTCCCGCGAGACCGTGAACAAGGCCCTCGCCGACTTCGCCGGCCGCGGCTGGCTGCGCCTGGACGGCAAGAGCGTCATCATCATGGACCCGGAGCGCCTCGCCCGCCGCGCGCGCGTGTGACCCTCCGGTCGGAACCTCGGGGCCCTCGGCACTGCCGGGGGCCTTCGTCGTGCTGCTGATCACCTCGCGATGCGCCCTTGGCCGCATGGACGCCCGCAGGTCCAGCCGTTTAGACTTCCCGTAACCATCCCGGAGTCTGGCTGAAGGAGCGTTGTGGCAGGGCAACTGAACGTCGAAGTCGTGGCAGTCGACTCGAAGGTGTGGTCCGGCGCGGCCAAGGCCGTCTACGCCCGCACCACCGAAGGCGAACTGGGCGTCCTGCCCGGTCACCAGCCGCTCCTGGGCGAGCTGCGCGTCGACTCCACCGTCCGCGTCCAGCCGGTCGACGGCGGCGAGCTCGCCTGGAGGATCGAAGGCGGCTTCCTGTCGGTCACCACCGAAGGCGTCACCGTCCTCGCCGAGACCGCCGAAGCGGTCGCCCCCGCATCGGCATAGCCATGCTGAAGGCACTGCTGATCGTCGCCGCTCTGGCGGCGGCCGTCGCGGTGTTCCTGGTGCTGACGTACGTCCGCCGCTCGATCCTGTCCCGCTCGGGCTCGGTCGCCATGGCCGCCCGCCTCTCCAAGCACATGGAGGGCCGCGGCTGGGCCCCCGGCTTCGCGGTCTACGAGCGCGGCACGCTCCGCTGGTACCGCATGTTCTCCCTGGCGCTCGGGCCGCGCTACGCGCTCTCGCGCCAGGACCTCCAGATCGCCGACCGGCGCGTCCCGGCCGGCCCGGAGGCCCAGATCTTCCCCCCGGAGGTCGCCATCCTCCGCTGCAAGAACTCCTCCGGCGAGGTCGAGCTCGCGATGACGACCTCGGCCGTGACCGGATTCCTCAGCTGGCTCGAGGCCGCCCCGCCCGGGGCGGCCTTCTACAGCACGGGCGACTGAGCGCCCGCCCCGCGGACCGGGGCGGGCGTCCGCGTCCTAGGCGACCGGTTCGACCGACTGGGAGAACTGCGCTTCGCCGTCGATGTCCTTGAGCGCCACGGTGAGCACCTCCGTCTCGGCGTCGATGCGCACCTCGCCGAAGAACTGGTAGCCCGCGGCCGGGGAGGTGTTCGCGGCGGGCGGGGCCTTGACGAAGACCGCCTCCGGCCCGAAGGTCGGGTCGAGCCGGTTGGGGCCGAAGCCGCCCGCGTTCAGCGGCCCGGACACGAACTCCCAGAACGGGTCGAAGTCCTGGAACACGGCCCGGTCGGGGCTGTAGTGGTGCGCGGCCGTGTAGTGCACGTCCGCGGTCAGCCACACCATGTTCGCGACCCCTTCGCGCTTGCAGTACGAAAGGAGGTCGGCGATCTCGGTCTCGCGGCCCATCGGGCCGGTCCCGGTGCCCTCGGCGATGCCCTCCCACGCGCCGGCGCCGTCGCCGACGAGGAGCCCGATCGGCAGGTCGGCCGCGATCGCCTTCCACGTCGCCTTGGAGCGGCGCAGTTCGCGCTTGAGCCACGCGAGCTGCCGCTCGCCGAGGACCTGCCCGGTGGGGCCGTCCGCGTCGGGGTTGGCGCTCTTGTAGGTGCGCATGTCGAGCACGAACAGGTCGAGCAGCGGCCCGTACCCGATCTTGCGGTAGATCCGGCCCTCGGCGTCGAACCCGCCGGGCGTGTACTCGGCGAAGGCCTGGCGCGCGCGGGCGGCGAGCACGTCGACGTTCTTCTCGGTGTACTGCGGCAGGTCGAGGATCTCCCCCGGGTACCAGTTGTTGACGACCTCGTGGTCGTCCCACTGGTTCACCATCGGCACCCGCGCGAGGTACGCGCGCAGGTTGTCGTCGAGCAGGTTGTACTTGAACTGGCCCCGGTACTCGTCGAGGGTCTCGGCGACCTTGAGCTTCTCCTCGATGACCGTGTTGCGCCAGGTGCTCCCGTCCGGCAGCGCGACGGTCTCGACCAGCGGCCCGTCGGCGTACACGAAGTCGCCCGAGCACAGGAAGAAGTCGGGCTCGGCGTCGGCCATGGCCTGGAAGATCCGGTACCCGCCGAACTCGGGGTTGATCCCCCAGCCCTGCCCGGCGAGGTCGCCCGACCACTGGAACACGAGGTCGCGCGGCTCGTCGGCGGCGGTGGTGAAGGAGCCTTCGAGGGGCTCGGAGTCGCGGTCGCCGTCGGCGCGGACCCGGTAGTGGTACGTCTTCCCGGGCTTGAGGCCGCTCAGGCGCAGCTTCCCGGTGAAGTCGCCCGCCTCGGTGAGCGCGGGGCCGCGCAGGTCGACGGCGTGCTTGAAGTCGGGGCGGGTGGCGAGCTCGACGCGCATGCGCGAGCCGCGGTCGGCCCGGGTCCACAGGACCGCGCCGCGTTCGGTGACGTCGCCGGACTGGACGCCGTGGGTGAGCTGGGGGCGGGAGGACGCGTACGAGATGCCGGGCGTGCCCAGCACGATCGCGCTCCCGGCCCCGGCGGCCAGGAGCCGCCGTCGGTCGATGTGCACTCTGGTCTCCACAGACTCGGGGGTCGATTGACACCTCACGCTCTCAGGCGGGGTCGAATCCCGGGTGGCCCGCGGGTGAACAGTAGGGCCCCGCGCGCCGGACGGCCTGGGGCCGGGGTGTCTCCGGCGCGCGGGGCGGGTCGGCCCTTCGTCGAGCGCGCGCTGGCGCGAGAGGGGCTCTCAGGAGGCCGCGCCGGGGCGCGGCCGTGCTTCAGTCCGCGCCCAGGCGCGGGAACGGCTTGGTGGAGAAGACGACTTCGACGGGCACCTCGAAGTACTCGGCGAGCCGGAGCGCCAGGTTCAGGCTGGGGCTGTACTCGCCGCGCTCGAGGTAGCCGACGGTCTGGTAGTGGACGCCGAGGGCCTCCGCGAGCTGGCGGCGCGAGACGCCCCGCTCGGCCCGCAGCATCGCGATCCGGTTGTAGACCTCGTCCCCGGCCATCGCCCGCTCACCAGTCCCTCTGCATGTCGGCGCGCCTCGCGGCGACCGCCGACCCCGACTCGCGCCGCGACATCCGCCGGAGCAGCCTGGGGGCCAGGGCCATCGAGGCCACGGCCCAGAGCGCGAGCACGGCGAACATGGTAGCCGTTCGCCATGAGCCGCCGACCTCCACGGCGGCCGCGGCGTCCGGGAGCAGGGCGTGCCGCATGCCGAGGCCCATCCAGTACACCGGGAAGACCTGCCCGACGGCCTGGAGCCAGCCGGGGAGCGCGGTGATCGGGTAGAAGATCCCGGAGACCGCGACGAGGCCCATGATCGGGAAGACGACGAGGCCCATGTTGCGCGGGTTGTCCAGGAGCGCGCCGAGGACGGCCCCGATGGGGAGCGCGGCGACGATGCCGGTCACGAGGACGGCGAGGAACATGAGCCACCGGTCGGGGGTGCCGAACTCGAGGCCGTCGAACAGCGGCAGGCCGACCGCGAGGAGCGCGATCACGGTGACGGCGATGAACATGGCGGTCGAGACGAGGTGGCCGACGAGGTACCCGGTCATGCCGCCGGGCATGGACTTGGCGCGCAGGAGCGTGCCGGTGGTGCGGTCCATGGCGAGGGCCCCGACCATGGCGGTGATGCCGCCGAAGACGATGTTCATGCCGATGAGGCTCGGCATGTTCATGGCGCCCAGGGAGACCGGTGCGCCTTCGAACTCGGCGCCCTGCATGAACAGGAGCACGACGATGGCGATCGCGGTGGGCATGACGAAGCCCATGAGGTCGCCCGGGGTGGTCAGCGAGATCTTGGTCTCGATGAGGGCCCGCTTCCATCCGGTCCGGTACTCGTGGACGGTGGTGTTCATCGGGTGGCCTCCTGAAAAGTGTCGACGGCGGCGGCGGCCTCGCCGGCCTCGAACTGCGCGACGAGTTCGAGGTAGGCGTCCTCGAGGCTGGCGCGGTGGACTTCGAGGTCGGTGACGGCGCCGTCGTCGGTGGCGAGGAGCTTGCGGACGAAGTCGGTGGCGTCCTCGGTGGCGTGGATCTGGAGCCGCCCGTCCTGGATCCACTTGACCTCGGCGGTGGTGGAGGCGGCGCGGGCGAGCTGGTCGGGCGAGCCGTCGGCGATGATGCGGCCGCCGGCGAGGATGAGGATGCGCTCGGCGAGCTTCTCGGCTTCGTCGAGGTCGTGGGTGGTGAGCAGGATCGTGGTGCCGTCGAGGTCGGTGAGCCGGTGGATGAGCTCGTGGAACTCGCGGCGGGCGTGCGGGTCGAAGCCGGTGGTGGGCTCGTCGAGGAACAGCAGGGCGGGGCGGCCGATGATGCCGAGGGCGACGTCGAGGCGGCGGCGCTGCCCGCCGGAGAGGGTGCGGACGCGCTGCCCGCCCTGGGCGGTGAGGCCGACGAGGTCGAGGAGGTCGTCGGCGTTCCAGGGGTCGGTGTACGGCTTGTAGTACTCGGCGAAGTGGGCGACGATGTCGCGCACCTTCCACTTGCCGTTGTCGCGCCATTCCTGGAGGACGACGCCGAGCCGGGCCCGCCAGCGCTCGTCGCCGTGGGCGGGGTCGACGCCGAGGACGCTGACCCGGCCGCCGGAGCGGCCGCGGAAGCCTTCGAGGATCTCGATGGTGGTGGTCTTGCCGGCGCCGTTGGGTCCGAGCAGCGCTGTGACGCCGCCGGGCTCGATCTCGAGGTCGAGGCCGGTGAGCACGTCCTTGTCGCCGTAGCGCATGCGCAGGTCGGCGACCGCGATGGCGGGCCCGTCGTGCGGTCGGGGGTGTCCCATGGGTGGCTCCGTTGCAGGTTTCCGTTCGTTGATAGCACTCATGCTACATCTTGTCGAAGACCTCCGGCAAGCCGTATAAGGCGAGGGGCCGTTCACACTGGTGAACGGCCCCTCTGGTGCGAAGAGTGGTGTCTAGGTCCGGCGCTTCTCGCCGGAGCGGGCGAGGACGCGCTGGAGGAGGATGAACGCGAGCAGGAGGACGCCCATGACGATCCGCGCCCACCAGGAGGACAGGTTCCCCTGGAAGGCGATGAGCGTGTTGAGCATGCCCCAGACCATGACGCCGGCGACGGTGCCGAGGACGAATCCGGCCCCGCCGGTGAGCAGGGTCCCGCCGATGACGACGGCGGCGATGGCGTCGAGTTCGGCGCCGACGTTCGCGAGCGGGTTGGCGCTCTTGGTCGCGAAGGCGGCGAGGACGCCGGCGAGGGCGGCGCAGAAGCCGCTGACGGCGTACACGCCGATCTTGGTCCGCGCCACCGGGAGGCCCATGAGGAGCGCGGAGGACTCGGAGCCGCCGACGGCGTACACGCCGCGCCCGAACCGGGTGTAGTGCAGGACGACGAACGCGATGACGACGACGGCGAAGGCCACGAACGACAGGTACGGGAGCCAGAAGCCGCCGTCGCGGATCTCCCCGAAGTCCACGTGCGTCATGCCCCACTGGAAGAACTCGACCTCGCGCATGGACACGTCGGTGTCGGAGATCTGGAGCGTGAGCCCGCGGAACAGGAAGAGGCCCACCAGGGTCGCGATGAACGGCTGCACGTCGAAGTAGTGGATGACGGCGCCGATGAGCAGGCCCCAGGCGGTGCCGAAGGCGAGCACGAGGACGAGCGCGAGGGGCGCGCCGATCCCGGCCTCGACGGTGAGCCACGCGCAGGCCATGGTCGAGAACGCCATGACCGAGCCGACGGACAGGTCGATGCCGCCCGAGAGGATCACGAAGGTCATGCCGACGGCGATGACCAGGAGCGGGGCGTTGTCGATGAACAGCTTGGCGACGACCTGCGGGTTGTCGAAGTTCGGGTAGTTCGCGACGCCGCCGAGGTACAGGGCCGCCAGCAGCGCCACGGTGGCGCCGATGGGGATGTACCTGGTGAGCCCGTCGAAGAGGGTGGAGCGCGAGGGGCGCTCGGTGAGCGTCTGCACGGTCATTTCGCGGCCTCCTCGGCCTTCGCCGGAGCCGGGGCCTCGACCCGGGCCTGCGGCGTTCGCTTGAACGGCTTCAGGATCCAGGCCCGGAACCCGGGGCTCTGGAGCAGGGCGACGACGAAGACGACGATGGCCTTCGCGGTGAACTGCCACTGGCTGGAGAGGCCGACGTTGATGATGGTGTCCTCGAGCGTGCCGATGATGACGACGCCGATGGTGGTGCCGAGCAGGAAGAACCGGCCGCCGAGGAGCGCGGTGCCGCCGATGACGACGGCGAGGATGGCGTCGAGCTCGATCCACAGGCCGCCGTTGTTGGCGTCGGCGCTGCCGAGGTTGGAGGCGCCGATGAGGCCGGCGAGGCCGGCGCACAGGCCGCACACGAGGTACACCAGGACGGTGATCCCCTTGGAGCGGATGCCGGCGAGGCGGCTGGCCTCGGGGTTGCCGCCGACGGATTCGAGCAGCATGCCCAGGGCGGTGCGGCGGGTGAGCAGCGCGAGCGCGGTGAGCGCGAGGGCCGCGATCCAGATGGGGATCGGGATCGTCAGGAACGCGCCGCGCCCGAGTTCGGTGAACGGGCTGGTGTCCTCGACCTTGGGGATCTGGCCGCCGGTGATGAGCTGGGCGATGCCGCGCCCGGCGATCATGAGGATGAGCGTGGCGACGATCGGCTGGATGCCGAAGGCGGCGACCATGACGCCGTTCCAGGCGCCGATGACGGCGGTGACGACGAGGGCGAGGGCAATCGCGGTGAGCACGGTGCCGGCGGCGCCCTGGTCGGAGGAGTCCATGATCGTCTGGCAGGCGATGGCCGCGCCGATGGCGTAGACGGCGCCGACGGACAGGTCGATGCCCTTGGTGGCGATGACGAGCGTCATGCCGAGGGCGATGAGCAGGAGCGGCACGGAGCGGCGCAGGATGTTCACGAACGCGCCGCCGAGGCGGCCGTCGTCGTTGACGCTCGGGACGATGAAGTCGACGCCGGTGGCGGCGATGTTCACGGCGACCAGGGCCAGGAGGATGACCACCGGCCACATGAGGCGCTTGGCGTACGGGCTCACGACTCGCGCCCTCCCGCCACGATGGTGTCCACGATGCGTTCGCTGGTCATGTCGGCCTCGTCTTGGAGCACGCTGATGAGTTCCCGGTCGCGCAGGACGGCGATCCGGTCGGACAGGCGGGTGACCTCGTCGAGTTCGGCGGAGACGAACAGGACCGACATGCCGTCGGCGGAGAGTTCGGCGACGAGGCGCTGGATGTCGGCCTTGGCGCCGACGTCGATGCCGCGGGTGGGCTCGTCGAGGATGAGGAGCTTCGGCTCGATGAGCATCCAGCGGGCGAGCAGGACCTTCTGCTGGTTGCCGCCGGAGAGGTTCTTCACGGGCATGTCGGGGTCCGCGGGCCGGATGCCGAGCTTCTCGATGAACGAGGCGACGAGCTTGTCGCGCCTGGCGACCGGGATGGACCGGGCCCAGCCGCGGGAGGCCTGCATCGCCAGGATCATGTTCTCGGCGACGGTGAGGTCCCCGACGAGGCCCTCGGTCTTGCGGTTCTCGGGGCAGAACGCGATGCCGCGGGCGGCGGCGGTGCGCGGGTTGTGCCCGCCGACCTTCCGGCCCTCGAACCGGAGGGTCCCGGAGTCGGCGCGGTCGGCGCCGGCGATGAGCCGGGCGGTCTCGGTGCGCCCGGACCCGAGGAGCCCGGCGAGGCCGACGACCTCGCCGCGGCGGATCGTGAGGTCGTACGGGGCGATGGAGCCCTTGCGGCCCAGGCCCTCGGCCTGGAGGAGCGGCTCCTCGTCCTCGACGCGGTGCGCGGAGGCGGCCCGCTCGATCTGCTCGAGGGCCGCGGCCTCGCGCCCGAGCATGTGGCCGATGAGCTCGTTCTGGCCCAGGTCCGCGGTGGCCCACTCGCCGACGAGCCGGCCGTTGCGCAGCACCGTCATCCGGTCGGAGATCTCGTAGACCTGGTCGAGGAAGTGCGAGATGAACACCATCGCGGTGCCCTTGGCGGCGAGGCGGCGCATGACCCCGAGGAGGACCTCGACCTCGTCGCGGTCGAGCGAGGAGGTGGGCTCGTCGAGGATGAGGACCTTCGCCTCGATGTCGACGGCGCGGGCGATGGCGACGAGCTGCTGCATCGCGATCGAGTAGGACGAGAGCGGCGCGGCGACGTTCAGGTCGATCCCGATGTCGTCCAGGAGCTCCTTGGCGCGGCGGCGCATCGCGCGGAAGTTGATGAACGGCCCGAGGCGCGGTTCGCGCCCGGCGAGGAGGTTCTCGGCCACCGACAGGTTGTCGGTGAGGTTGACCTCCTGGTAGACCGTGGAGATGCCGGCGGCCTGGGCGGCCTTGGGGCTGGAGAAGCGGACCGGCTCGCCGTCGAGGAGGATCTCGCCGGCGTCGTGGCCGTGCACGCCGGTGAGCACTTTGATCAAGGTGGACTTCCCGGCGCCGTTCTCCCCCATGACGGCGTGGATCTCGCCGGGCCTGAGGGTGAAGTCGACGCCGTCGAGGGCGCGGACGCCGGTGAAGTCCTTCACGATGCCGGTCATGCGGACCAGGGCAGCGTCGGACATGTTCCCGTCCTTCGGTTGAGGGTGGAAGCGGCTCCGCCGCCCGGGCCTCGGGCCCGGGCGGTGGATCCGGTTCTGGGGCTAGAACTGGCGGTTCGGGAGCTCGGCCTCGAACTGGGAGGCGTCGAAGACGCCCTCCTCGACCGGCGTGAACTTCTCGACCTCGTCGCCTTCGGACACCGCGACCACGACGTCCATGAGCTGCTCGCCGAAGACCGGGTTGCACTCGACGATGTAGTTGAGCTTGCCGTCGACGCCGGCCTGGAACCCGGCCTTGGAGCCGTCGACGATGATGATCTGGATGTCGGTGCCGGGCGCGTAGCCGGCCTCCTCGATCGCCTGGATCGCGCCGAGGCCCATCTCGTCGTTGTGGGCGTACAGCAGGTCGATGCCTTCGAGACCGTGGGTCGTGATGAAGGTCTCCATGACCGCCTTGCCCTCTTCGGCGGTGAAGTTGCCCGACTGGGAGTCGACGAGCTCGTAGGCCAGGCCCTCGCCGTCGAGCACCTCGAAGAACCCGGCCTTGCGGTCGTTCGCCGGCGCGGAGCCGGTGGTGCCCTGGAGCTCCAGGATGCGGGTGACGCCGTCGGGGTCGGCGGCGAACGTGTCGACCGTCCACTGGCCGGCCTTGCGGCCCTCCTCGGCGAAGTCGGAGCCGAGGCGCGTCACGTACAGGTCCTCGTCGGCCGCCTCGATGCCGCGGTCGGCCAGCACCACGGGGATGCCGGCGTCCGCGGCCTCCTGGAGCACGTCGGTCCAGCCGGTCTCGACCACCGGTGCCAGGACGATGACGTCGACCTGCTGGGTGATGAAGTTGCGGACCGCCTCGATCTGCTTCTCCTGGTCCTGCTGCGCGTCCACGAACTTGAGCTCGGCGATGCGGTCGTCCGCCTCGGCGGCGGCCTGCACGGACTCGGAGTTGGCGGTGCGCCACGCGGATTCGGCGCCGACCTGGGCGAAGCCGACCACGAGGCCGTCGCCGCCCCCGTCGCCGGAGTCGTCACCGTTGCCGCAGGCGGCGGCGAGGGGGAGGAGGAAGACACCGGCACCGATGCCGGCAAAGGTCCTTCTTTTCACGGCGGGGGTCACCTTTCAGAATGCGGGGTGAATCAGAGAGTTGTGGATATTTGCGAGTACGCATGTTACCGCTCATATCCTTACCCGTGTTATCGCTCTCGTCAAGCGCGGCCCCCGTCCCGGAGCCGTAACGATTTCACAACGCGGCGCGAGCGCCCGCTCGGTAACTCCTGCGACGCCCGCGGCCTCCACAGCACGTCGCCGCCCGGATTCGCCTTGCGCGCCAAGACGAATAGCAGGTCAGACAGCCGGTTCAGGTAGGTCACGGGCACCGCGTGCGTGATCTCCGGCTCGGCCTCCAGGAGCGCCCACACCGACCGCTCGGCCCGCCGCGCCACCGTGCACGCCTGGTGCAGCAGCGCCGCCCCCGGCGTCCCGCCCCGCAGGATGAACGACCGCAGGCTCTCCAGGTCGGCGTTGCATTCGTCGATCCAGCCCTCCAGACGGGTCACATAGGACTCGTCGATGCGCAGCGGCGGGTGCTTCGGGTCCGGCGCCACCGGCGTCGACAGGTCCGCCCCGACGTCGAAGAGGTCGTTCTGGACCGCGAGGAGGATCGCCGCCTCCCGCTCCCCGATCTCCCCCGTCTGGAGCGCGAGCGCCGCGCCGACGACCGCGTTCGCCTCGTCCACGTCGCCGTACGCGGCGAGCCGCACATGGGTCTTGGGGACGCGGGTGAAGTCGGCGAGCCCGGTCGTGCCGTCGTCGCCCGTCTTGGTGTAGATCCTGGTGAGATTGACCGCCATACCCCCGACCATATAGCCTCCCCCCATGACACAAGTCGCGGTAATCGGTTCGGGACTCATGGGTTCCGGGATCGCACAGGTCACAAGCCTCGGCGGTTCCGACGTCACGCTGATCGACACGGACGAGGGGGCGCTCGACCGGGCGCTGGCGGCGATCCGCTCCTCCCTCGACCGCTTCGTCGCCAAGGAGAAGACCACCGCGGCGGCCGCCGACGCGGCGCTCGCGCGGATCACCGTCTCGACCGACATCGAGGCCGCCGCGGGCGCCTCGATCGCCGTCGAAGCGGTCTTCGAGCGCCTCCCGGTCAAGCAGGAGGTCTTCCGGAGGCTCTCGGCGGTCGTCGCCCCCGAGACGGTCCTCGCCACGAACACCTCGGCGATCCCGATCACGGAGATCGCCGCGGCCGCGACGCACCCCGAGCGGGTCGTCGGCACCCACTTCTTCTCGCCGGTCCCGATGATGCAGCTGTGCGAGCTCGTGCGCGGCATCCACACCGGCGACGAGGCCCTCGCGGCCGCCCGGGCCTTCGCCGAGGCCGCCGGGAAGACCTGCGTGGTCGTCAACCGGGACGTCGCGGGCTTCGCGACCACCCGCCTGATCTGCGCGCTCGTGAACGAGGCCGCGCGCCTGGTCGAGAACGGCGTCATCTCCGCCGAGGACCTCGACACGGCCTGCCGCCTCGGCTTCGGCCACCCGATGGGCCCGCTCGCGACCGCCGACCTCACCGGGATCGACGTGATCACGCACGCGACGGAGAACATCTACGACGACACCGCCGACCCGCAGTTCTTCCCGCCGGCGCTGCTGCGCCGCCTGGTCGCCGCGGGCGAGATCGGCCGCAAGAGCGGCAAGGGGTTCTTCGACTACGCGGAGTTATCCACAGGGCTGTGGACGACGCGTCCGCGGGCTACCGCACGACCAGGGTCGCGCGGGCGGGTGCCAGCACCCGCTCGCCGGCGCTGGTCGCGGTGACCGCGATCTCGACGGTGTCGCCCTCGACCCTGCGGACCTTGCCCTCGATCTCGACGGCGGTGCCGCCGGCGGGCACGACCACGGGCTTCGCGAAGCGCGCGGAGAACTCGGTCATGCGGGCGTCGACGCCCGCGGCGGCGAGCCATTCGAGGATCGCGCGGGAGACGAGGCCCATCGTGTACATGCCGTGGGCGATGACGTCGGGGAGCCCGGCGGCCTTCGCGGCGGCCTCGTCGAGGTGGATCGGGTTGTGGTCCCCGGAGGCGTCGGCGTACCGCTGGAGGTCCGCGCGCGCGACGGGGTAGGAGGTGGAGAAGACGACGGCGCCGGCTTCGAGCTCGGGCTGCATCACTGGGCGTCTCCCGCCACGAACAGGGTCGTCCACACCTCGGCGGCGAGGCCCTCGGCGTCGCGGACCTCGGTGCGGAGCGACAGGAGGTCGCTCCCGGCGACGGTCTTGATCGACTCGACGGTGACGGCGCAGGTCACCTCGGCGCCGGCGCGGAGCTCCCGGTGGTACGCGAAACGCTGCTCGCGGTGGAGGACGCGGCTCCAGTCGAGCCCGAAGTCGGGGTCGTCGATGAGCCGGTCCGCCGCGGGCAGCGTCAGCGAGATCAGGTAGGTAGGCGGAACCAGCCCGGTGTCGGCGAGGCCGAGGGCCTCGGCGAAGCGGGTCACCGACTCGGCGGTGACCGCCACCGGTTCGGTGGTCGGCAAGGACCGGCCCACATACGAAGTGTTGAGCATGTACCGGGAGCGGGGAAGACTAGCGGGTCTCTTTGTGGACCTGCGAGGTCTTGCAGCGCGGGCAGTACTTCTTGAGCTCGAGCCGGTCGGGGTTGTTCCGCCGGTTCTTCTTCGTGATGTAGTTGCGCTCCTTGCACTCCACGCACGCCATGGTGATCTTGGGGCGGACGTCAGTAGCCTTGGCCACGGTGAGTGCCTTCCTCTAACGGAGCCCGCCGCTCGGCGGGCTCGCCTTGCAAAACAAAAACGGCGACCAGCGTAACGCAGTGGTCGCGGATTGCCAAAAGTAGCGATGGGCAGGATCGAACTGCCGACACAACGATTATGAGTCGTTTGCTCTACCACTGAGCTACACCGCCGTGTGCTCACTGCCGCCAGATTGGCTCTGGGTGAGCAGTACAACACCAGTCCGCTTTCGCTTCGAGGTGTTTCCGAGCCCCCTTACGGAATCGAACCGTAGACCTTCTCCTTACCATGGAGACGCTCTGCCGACTGAGCTAAGGGGGCGTTCGCGAGGCTTCCCTCGCGGCCTTGACAAGAGTACATGACGGCGCCCGGTGTGCCGAACCGGGGCCCGCCTTGCGGTGCGGGCCACAGTCCCGGTTCAGACCACCCGCAGGCGCGCCTGGCCGCGGGTCCAGCCCTGCCCGTCGAGCCACGCGGCGAACCGGTCGGGCGGCAGCGGGCGCGAGAAGTAGTACCCCTGCCCGGCCTCGCAGTGGAGCTCCCGGAGCTGCTCGACGGTCTGGTGCGACTCGATGCCCTCGGCGACGACGTCGATCGCGAAGTGCCGGGCGAGGCCCAGGACGGCCTCGACGATCGCCCGGTCGTCGTCGTCGGTCGCCATGCCCTGCACGAACCGCAGGTCGATCTTGATCTCCTGCACCGGCAGCCGCCGCAGGTACGCGAGCGAGGAGTACCCGGCGCCGAAGTCGTCGACCGACAGCCGCACCCCCATCTCGTGGAGCCGGTCGAGGGCCGGGGTGAGGCGCGGCTCGCCGGAGACGACGTCGTCCTCGGTGATCTCGAACGTGAGCCGCTCGGCGGGCACCCCGTGCCGCTCGAGGAGCTCGGCGACCCGGTCGGGGAACCCGGCGTCGGCGAGGGTGCGCGGCGACAGGTTGACCGACATCGGCAGCGGCCCGTCCTCCCCGGCCCATTCGGCCGAGCGGCGCAGCGCCTCGTCGAGGACGGTCTCGGTGAGCTGCCCGAGCTGCCCGGTGGACGCGGCGATCGGGATGAACTCCTCGGGCGCGACGGTCCCGTACGTCGGGTGCGGCCAGCGCACCAGCGCCTCGGCGCCGACGACGGCCCCGCCCGCGTCGAGGGCCCGGTCGAGCCGGACCTTCGGCTGGAAGTGGACTTCGAGCCGGCCCCGGTCGAGGGCCCGGCGCAGGTCGGCGGCGAGGCCGATGCGCCGCAGGCTCTCGGATTCGAGCCCGGCGTGGTAGAGCTGGACGCCGTCGGCGGCGTCCTTCGCCTGCCTGGTGGCGCCGTCGGCGCGTTTGAGCAGCTCGTCGGCGTCGGCCGCGAAGTCGGGGTGGGTGACGACCCCGACGGCCCCCGAGAGGCTCACGGAGACGCCGCCGACCTCGAAGGGGCCCTGGATGCCCGCGCGGATGCGCCGCGCGGTCTCGACGGCGGCCTCCGTGGAGGCGAGCCGGGTCTGGAGGATGAACTCGTCGGAGTCGATGCGGCCGATGAACGACGCGGCCGGGGCCTGCTCCTTGAGCCGGCGCGCGAACTCGCGGAGCGCGGTGTCGCCGGCCTCGTGGCCGAGCGCGTCGTTGATCTCGTGGAGCGCGTCCACGTCGAACATGAACACCGCCACGACCTCGTTCGGGACGGTGATCGACAGCGCCTCCTGGAGCGCTTCGAGCGAGCGGCGGCGGCTCGGCAGCCCGGTGAGCGGGTCGTGGTAGGCGTCGTAGCGGAGCTGGTCGAGGAGGCGCTCGTTCTGGACGGCGATGCCGACGTTCGCGGCGATGGTCTCCATGAGCTGGAGGTCGACGGGGTCGAAGTGGGAGATCTCGCCGCCGATGCGGTCGGCCACGGACAGGCAGCCGTAGACCTCGTCGCCGGAGCGGAGCGGGACGAGCATCGCGCCGCGCAGGCCGGCCTCCTCGAGGGCGGCCTGCTGGGCCTTGGTGCCGTTCTTGGAGCTGAGCAGCACGCCTTCGCCCGAGGCCATGACGCCCTCCTGGAGGGCGCTGGGGATCGGGTCGAGGTCGGTGAGCCCGGCGTCGTCCAGTCTGGAGGTGAGCCTGATCTCCGGGTAGCGGCCGGACTTGGGCACCCACACGGTCGCCGACTCGGCGGTGAGGATGTCGCGCAGGCGCCCGAGCATCGCGTCGATGAGCCGGTTCGAGCTGACCGAGTCGACGACGAGCTGGGTGAAGTCGTTGAGCTCGCGCAGCACCTGCCGCTGCCGCCGCAGCGCCATGTAGCTGCGCGCGAGGTACACGAATCCGACGACGACGAGGCCGATGAGCAGGGCCGACCACGGGGTCGCGTCGAGGAGGACCACGAAGAGGACGCCGATGCAGGCGGCGAGCAGGGGCCCGATGAGCGTCACGAAGAA
Organism: Glycomyces terrestris; assembly: GCF_003933745.1. Lineage (GTDB taxonomy): Bacteria > Actinomycetota > Actinomycetes > Mycobacteriales > Micromonosporaceae > Glycomyces > Glycomyces terrestris. The sequence goes on from NZ_RSEB01000003.1 coordinate 121,141, forward strand.
GGCGATCCACGCCTTGGCGACGCTGTCCCATCCGGACAGCGACCACAGGAGCGCCGAGATGAGCACGGTGGTGACGACGCCGACGGTGACGATGGCGCCGAGCAGGACCATCCAGGTGTAGGGGTCGACGGGGTCGCCGACGCCGACGACCTGCACGAAGATGACGGCGACCGCGGTGCCGGAGGTGGTGAGCCCGACGTTGAACAGCGGTTTGAGCACGCCGATGTCCTCGCGGAGGTACCGGCCCATGTAGTGGACGATCGAGACCGCGCAGCGCGCGGCGATGACCCAGAACGGGTCGAGGTACATCAGGGCGACGACGAGGGGGACGTCGGTGAGGTTGAAGGAGATCCGCAGTCCGCGCGCGTGGTGCTGGATCAGCAGGGTCTGCGAGACCCAGAACGCGGGGACGAAGATGAGCAGCTTGAGGATCGGGAAGTCGTCCGGGGGGCCGTACCACAGCAGTGATCCGGCCCCGAACGCCAGCACGAGGCTGGTGATGATCCAGGGCAGGACCCGGTACAGTGCCGCGAAGCGCGTCCTCGTCACTGCCCGGCTCCTGTCAGGACGCCGCCGAGGCGGCGGTCGTCACGCCACCTCGCCGGAGGAGGCGGGGAACACGGTCGTCTGACCGCTGTCGGGCGATCCGACCTCGCCCGAGCTGCCGCCGTGGGCGGAGACGGAGCCGACTTCGCCGGAGCTGCCACCGCCGTTCGCAGAGCCGACCTCGCCTGAGCTGCCGCCGGCCGCGGACGCGGTGCCGGCGATCAAGCCCAACAAGATGAGGCCCGTGGCGACGGCGGCGCCGAGTCTCTTCAGAATTCTGGCCGGTTTCACAGGGCCTCCCGTGAGTGGTGGGTACGTTCAGTCAAGGGGACCAGTTGAGCCCATGGTGCCACAGTCGGATCGCACTAGGGAAGGCTTGCGACCGTGATTCTCGCGCTCTTTCTGGTTCAGCCTTACGTGTCGGTAGGGCCGGTGGCCATTGTCTCCGATGGCCCGACCGGACTCGCTGACGGGTCGGCCGTTCGCTGCCCGTGACACGTATGACGCATGTAGGTTAGGCTCGCCTTACTCTCGCTGACGATCACACCTCGATGAAGGAATGACGCCAATGTCTGCTGACACCGCCTCCGCGCTGTCGTTCTCGGCCCGGATCCGCGAGGCATCGTGGTCGCGCCACCAGGGGCTCGACCCCGCCGCCGGAGCGGACGGCGATCGCGAGCCGGGCCTGTTCGACCGCCTCTTCGATGGTTCCCTGTCCGTCGCCGATTACACCCGCTGGCACGGGCAGCAGTTCTTCGTGTACGAGGCGATCGAGGCCGCGGGCGAGCGGCTCGCCGGCGATCCGGTGGCCGGGCCGTTCCTCTTCCCCGAACTCGCACGCCGCGAATCGCTCGAATCGGACTTGCGCTTCCTCATGGGACCGAAATGGCGCTCGGGGCTCGAACCGCTCCCCTCGACGCGCGCCTATGTGGACCGCATCCGCGCGTCGGCGGCCGCGCCGGCCGGGTACATCGCGCACGCCTACACGCGCTATCTCGGCGACCTCTCGGGCGGCCAGGCCTTCGGGAAGGCCGCGCGGCGCAACTACGGCTTCGACGGCGAGGGCGCCTCGTTCTACGACTTCGCGGACATCCCGAGCCCGAAGGCGTTCAAGGACGAGTACCGCGCCCGCCTGGACGCGGTCGACCTGCCCGGGGACGCGAAGGACGCGCTCGTGGCCGAGGTCCTGCTCGCCTACGACCACAACGGCGCGGTCCTGGCCGAACTCGGCGCGAACCTCGGGCGGAACCCGTTCGAGCCGAAGGTCGTGGCCGCGATCTGCCACCACATGAACCACGACCACGCGGACGACACGCTCGTGATCTGCCGCGGCGCCGGCGGGCAGCCGCGGGCGCACGCGGCCCGCATGACCGGCTTCGACGGCGAGGGCGCCGACTTCGCCGCGGCCGTCGGCGAGACCGAGGTCGCGATCCGGGTCGACTGGGCCCGGCCGCTGAGCGAGCGCGCCGAGGTGCGGCCCGAGATCGTGCGGATCTTCACCGAGTCGAAGGAGGCCCTCGACGGCGAGGCCGGGGCCGCCTGACCACTACCGTTCGGGATCGTCCTGATCGTCGCGACACGCCGGGCGGTGACGAATCTCCCCCGCCAGGCGTCCGCGGCGTTACCGTGGGCCGGTTGCCAAGCTCACGGACGGCCCCCCGGAGCCCGCGCGAGTCCGCGGTCCGACGCCCCGTCCGATGAGTCAGCCACTGACCCGGGAGTCTCGTTGTCCGACACCGGACCGGTCGCCGCTCCGATCAAGCGGCACGCCGCCCGGCCGCACCGCACGAGGGGCCAGCACCGCGCCTCGTGGGCCGCAGAGCTCTCCCCGCTGCTGGCGGGGACCCAGCGCCGCTACACCGCCGTCGTCGGCTCGGCCGTCGCCGGCGCCTCGATCGTCGCGATGGCGACCGCCGCCGGGCTGCCGTCCGGCGAGGAGCCCGCCCCGTCGCGCGCGGTCGACGACATCGCCGCCCTCGCCGCGGAGGCGAGCGTCCCCGAGACGGTCGCCTCGGGCGGATCGGAGGGCGCGACCGCGTCCCCGGCGGGCGCCGCGGCGGCCGCCGCGGAGGCGCCCGCGCAGTCGGAGCGCACCACCCCGGTGACGGGGCAGGACGCGCAGATCCGGTGGCGGCCGATGCTCGACCAGATCACCATCACGTCCCTGTTCGGCCAGCGCTGGGGCCGCAACCACAACGGGGTCGACTTCGACGCCGAGACCGGCGACCCGGTGTACGCCGCGTACCCGGGCACGGTCAAGCACGCGGGCTGGGAGTCCGGCTTCGGGAACCTCGTGGTCATCGACCACGGGGACGGCGTCGAGACGTACTACGCGCACAACTCGGCGCTGAACGTCGCCCCGGGCGACTGGGTCGACGCGGGGGCGCACATCGCCGACGCGGGGAACACGGGCTTCTCGTTCGGCTCCCACGTCCACTTCGAGGTGCATGTGGACGGGCAGCCGGTGGAGCCGCTCGGGTACCTGTCCGAGGCGGGCCTGGACCTGCGCTAGCGGTGCCCGGCGCCCCCGCGGGGCGCCGCCTACAGCTTGGTGACCGGCGCGAGCCTGAGGATGACCCATTTCGGTTCGCCGTCGCCGAAGTCGATGCGCGCCTGGGCGCGCGGGCCCGAGCCCTTGAGTTCGACGACGCGGCCGAGGCCGTACTTGTCGTGGGTGACGCGGTCGCCGACGTCGAGGACGGGCACGTCGCCGGAGTCGCGCATGACGATGGGCTGCCCGAAGGAGGGCGCCTTCGACTTGACGACGCGCGGCGGCGGGGCCGACTCGGACCATTCGATGAGCTCGCCGGGGATCTCGGCGAGGAACCGGCTGGCGGCGTAGTACTCGGGCTGCCCGAAGACGTTCCGGGTGCCGGCGCGGGTGAGGTGGAGGTGCTTGCGGGCGCGGGTGAGGCCCACGTACGCGAGGCGCCGCTCCTCTTCGAGGTCGCCGGGCTTGCTCATGGACCGCTCGTGCGGGAAGAGGCCGTCGTCGAGGCCGGTGAGGAACACCGTGTCGAACTCGAGGCCCTTGGCGGTGTGGAGGGTCATGAGCGTGACGACGCCGCCCTCCTGCGCGTCGGGGTCGGGGATCGAGTCGGCGTCGGAGACGAGGGCGACGTGCTCGAGGAAGGACGGGACGTCGGCGGCGAGGTCCTGCTCGTCGTCGTCGACGGTGCCGCGCACGACGGACTCGGTGAACTCGTGGGCGACGGCGACGAGCTCCTGGAGGTTCTCGATGCGGCCCTCGTCCTGCGGGTCCTTGGACTGCTCGAGGCCGTCGAGGTACCCGGTGTCGGTGATGAGCCTGTCGAGGACCTCCTCGGGCGGCGCGGTGCGCGCGAGCTCGGTCGCGGCGTCGATGATCTCGCAGAACCGCCTGATGCCGGGCCGGGCCCGCCCGGAGAGCCCGGGGGCCTCGTCGGCGCGGTGGAGGGCGGCGGGGAAGGAGATCCGCAGCCGGGCGGCGAGGGCCTCGATCTCGGCGACGGCGCGGTCGCCGACGCCGCGCTTGGGCGTGTTGACGACGCGCATGGCGGAGACGGTGTCGTCGGGGTTCGCGGTGAGCTTGAGGTAGGCGAGCATGTCGCGGACCTCCTTGCGCTCGTAGAAGCGGACGCCGCCGACGACCTTGTAGGGGATGCCGCGGCGGACGAACACCTCTTCGAACGCGCGGGACTGGGCGTTGGTGCGGTAGAAGATCGCGGTGTCGCCGAAGCTGGTCTCCTTGGCGTCGACGAGCTCGTCGATGCGGCCGGCGACCCAGGCGGCCTCGTCGTGCTCGTTGTCGCCGGTGTGGCCGAGGATGCGGCCGCCGGGGCCCTCGTCGCTCCAGAGGCGCTTCTCGCGGCCGCGCTCGGTGTTGTTGCGGATGACGCCGTTGGCGGCGTCGAGGATCGTCTGGGTGGAGCGGTAGTTCTGCTCGAGGAGGATCGTCTTCGCGTCGGGGAAGTCGCGCTCGAACTCGATGATGTTGCGGATGGTGGCGCCGCGGAACGCGTAGATGGACTGGTCGGCGTCGCCGACGACGCACAGCTCGGACTTGTCGTCGCCGGTGCCGACGAGTTCGCGCACGAGCGTGTACTGGGCGTGGTTGGTGTCCTGGTACTCGTCGACCATGACGTGCCGGAACCGCATCCGGTAGGACTTGGCGACCTCGGGGAAGGCCCGGAAGAGGTGCACGGTGGAGCCGATGATGTCGTCGAAGTCGACGGCCTGGGCGAGGCGGAGGCGCTCGTCGTACTGGGCGTAGACGTCGGCGACGAGCGTGGCGCGGGCGTCGTCGGCGGCGGAGGCGGCCTGGTCGGGGCCGATGAGCTCGTTCTTGAGCCGGGAGATCTCGGCGGCGAGCCAGCGCGGGGAGTGCTTCTTGGAGTCGAGGCCGAGGTCCTTGACGATCTGGGTGAGGAGCCGGCGGGCGTCGTCGGTGTCGTAGATCGTGAAGCTGGGCTTCCAGCCGAGGCGGTGGGCCTCGCGGCGGAGGATGCGCAGGCACGCGGAGTGGAAGGTGAGGACCCACATGGCGCGGGAGCGGGGGCCGATGAGGCCGTCGACCCGTTCGCGCATCTCGGCGGCGGCCTTGTTCGTGAAGGTGATCGCGAGGATCTCGCCGGGGTGGGCGCCGCGCTCGCTGAGGAGGTAGGCGATGCGGTGGGTGAGGACGCGGGTCTTGCCCGAGCCCGCGCCCGCGACGATGAGCAGCGGGGACCCGGCGTGTTCGACGGCTTGGCGCTGCGGTTCGTTGAGGCCGGTCAGGAGGTCGTTCATCGCCGTCAATTATGCCGCGCCGGGTACGACACTCCTCCGGCGCGGCATCACTCTTTCGGGGGCCCCGTGCGCGGCGGTCCGCCGCGGCTCGGACGCCGCTCCGGCGGCCCGCCCGGGCCCGGCGGCGCTTCGCTAGAGCGGTCCGCGGCCGGCGCGGAGGACGAGCATGGCGATCTGGACGCCGTCCTCGCCGAGGGCGGTGCGGTACTTCTCGAGGATGGCGCGCTCGCGGTCGAGGACGAGGCGGGTGCCGCCGTTGGCCATGCGGATCTCGCCGATGCGCTTGGAGACGGCGGCGCGGCGCTGCCAGAGGCGGATGAGCTCGTCGTCGAGCGCGTTGATCTCGGTGCGCAGGGCTTCGAGCTCGTCGGTGGTCACTTCGGTCTTCATCAGGGTCTCCTTGCGAGCGGATTCGGATCTCGGTCTCGGTCCGGGCGGTCGGCCCTGAGCGTGAAAAAAGCCCCGGGCGATCCGCCCGGGGCTGTAGGTCTGAGTTCAGCGCGACCTACGGCTCGGGAGATCCGTGCCGTAGTAAAAGTAAAATCGCGCGCTCTGAGTCACGCCGCAAGTATGCCACACGCCCGCCGGTCCAGCCAGCGGGCGTGTGGCCGTCATCGCACTGCGTGCGGTGGCGTCTAGCTGTCCGAGCCCCAGTCGGCGCGGGCGGCGCGGCGGCGCATGAGCACCATCGCGACGACGCCGGCGGCCAGGACCGCGCCGCCGATGGTGGCGACGTAGGTCAGGCTGGAGCCGGTGACGGGGAGCTGCGGCTTGGGCGACTCGGAGGGGACCTCCTCGACGACGATCTCGAACTCGATCTCGGCGGCGTACTCGGAGGCGAACTCCTCGGCGAGGATGAGGCGCTGGCCCTCGACGTCGGCGCCCTCGGCGTCGACCGGCACGAAGGTGCGGCCGGCGGGGGTGGTCCAGGTGATCGTGTCGGTCAGGAGCGTGACGCTGCTGGAGACGGCCTCGTCGAACTGGACGTAGAAGGTCTGGCCGTCGGTGAACTCGGTGACCTCGTCGCCGTTCTCGTCGATGACGGTCGCGCCCTCGGGCTGCGCGAAGGTCAGCGAGTCGAAGTTGGTGGCCACGGTGAAGGGGCCGACCTTGGTGCCGTCGGTGACGGCGTCGGCGTCGTCGACCTCGAAGTAGGGCTCGAAGTCGGGCTCCTCGACGGGCTCGGAGTTCGCGAGCAGGTAGTCGTGGACCGCGAGGACCGCGGTGTCGACGCCGGCCTCACCCTCGGTGGGGTCGGAGGCGGTGATGGCCCAGCCGTCGGTGAGCTCCCAGATGGCGGCCTGGGTGCCGGCGTAGGCGATCTGCTCCTGGGTGAACGGGTCGATGGTCTCGCCGGCGACGCCGGCGGCCTCGAGGAGCTCGGCGGCGTTGGTGCCGTCGTAGCCGTTCAGGAGGACGCCGAGCACGAGCGGGAGGTCCTCGACGGGGATGTCCTCCCAGGGGCGCTCCTCGTGGATCAGCTCCTCTTCGAGGCCGACCGTGATCTGGATGCAGTAGACGGTGCGGGTCTCCCCGTCACCGAGGTCGAGGCCGAGCATGACGGCCGTGGGGTCCTGGCTGTCGCCGTTGAGGCGGATGCCGGGCTCCTCGACGACGGTCCCGGACGCTCCCGACGGGGTGGGTTCCTCGTCCTGCGCTTGGGCCGCGGCGACGCCGCTGAGTCCGAGCATGACGCCCGCTGCCGCAGCGACCGTCCCTTTCAGGGCTTTGCTCATCATTCGTAGAAGTCCCTTTGCTTTTCCGAGGGATTGACGCGTTGAATCTTCCTCCGACACGTTAGCGGCCGCCCGCCGGTTGCACGCGGGGCGTGCGGGACGCTGAACTGGGGTCCCTTTGCGGGGCAACGAAAGCGGCGCGACCTCGATGAGGCGCGCCACTATAACGATTCGGTATCGACTCACGCTGTGCAGTGGGGACGGTGACGCGGGGCGACTGCTGGGGCGCGAGTGGCCGGAGCCGCGGGCGGATCGCTTGCCCGCGGCTCCGGCCGCACCATGCGCCGGGCCGAGATGAGAGCCGCTGGAGCGCGCCCGGGTCCGGACCGGGTCGACGTGGTCCGGAACGCTCCGGCGGCAGCGGGCGGGCCGGGGCCCGCCCGCGTCCTTGCGGTCTAGTGCGAAGCGCTGCGGCGCTTGGCGAACACGGTCGCGGTGAGGCCCGCGATCAGGAGCGCCAGGCCGCCCGCGAACGCGGCGGTCAGGCCGGCCCCGGTCTTCGGCAGCTGCGCGCCGCCGGACTCGGAGGGCCGGTCGGTGGGGGCGTCGAGGGCGAAGCGCCACTCGGCGGGGACGGCGCCCTCGCGCGGCTCGGCGAGGATGAGCTGCTGCGAGTCGCCGGAGATCACCCGGTTGGCCGCGTCGCCGGAGAGCGAGGACTCGGTGGTCGCCAGGAAGACCCGGCCCACCGGGAGGTCGTACGCGGCGGTGCCCTTGACGGTGATCTCGCTGCCGCCCTCGTCGAGGACGATCCAGAACTCCTCGCCGTCCTCAAGGGACTCGACGATGTCGCCGTCGGCCTCTTCGAGGCGGCCGCCGTCGGCTTCGAGCTCGACGGGCCCGGCGTTCGAGCGGATCGTGTACGGGCCGAACCGGCCGTCCTCGTAGCCCGCGTCCTCCTCGCCTTCGAGGTCGACGACGAACTCGGACGGGTCGGGCACGCGCCCGGGCTCCTCGGTCAGGTGCTCGTACACCTTGAGGACCGCCTCGTCCTCGCCCTCGTTGCCGCCCTTGACCGGGTTGTCGGCCAGCAGCTCCCAGTCGTCGGTGAAGTGCCAGACCGCGGCCTGCGTGCCCGCGTAGGCGACCTCGACGACCTCCTCGTCGGTCCACTCGGGGTTCACCTCGCCGCCGGCGGCCTCGATGAGCTCCTCGGCGCCGGCGTTCGGGTAGCCGTTGAACAGCACCCAGCGCACCGACTCGAGGTTCGCGACGCCCGACTCCTCCCAGTCGCCCTCGGCGTACGGGCTCTCGGTGTCGAGCGGGGTGCGGATGTCGATGCAGTACACCGTGTACGTCTCCTCGGAGCCGTGCGGCGTGAGCCCGAGGATGTTGGCCCACACGTCGAACCGCTCCCCGTCGAGGCGGCCGCGCAGCTCCAGGCCCGGTTCGGCCGTGGGGTCGCCCGTGATCGGCTCGGGCTCCTCCTGCGCGAGCGCCGGCCCTCCCGCGAGGACGGCGGCGAGCGCCGCGGCGGCGGCGAGCGGGGTGCGGATCGTTCTGAGTCTCATCGTGATTCGGTCCTCCTGGGAGTGGATTCGAGAGTGCGAGGCCCCTGTCATGTGGGGAACGAGCGCCCCCGCCGCGGCGGCGCGGGCGCTCCACCGAACGATGTGGAGAATCCTCCGAAAGTACGAGCCCAAACCGGGGCAAGGGCCGCGTGCCGCACTCCCGCAACACGCGAGCGCGGGCCGGACCGCCCCGCGGCGCGCTCTATAGTCGGAGTCATGCCGATCTCGAAAGCCGCCGCTCGCGGCATCACCGACGAATTCGCCCGGCGGAGGGGCCCCAAGACCGGGCTGGTCGTGGGCGCGCCCTGGGGGAACCCGGTGCTGACGGCCGCGCTCGAGGCGCTCATGCCCGCCGACCGCCTCACCGTCGTCGCCGACGCGCACTCCATTGAGGACCTCCGCGCGGCGCTCGCCGCCGAGGGCTCCTGGACCGCCGGCAACGTCACCGCCGTCGCCGACCTCGAAGAGGCCGAGCCGGCCGAGGACGTCATGCTCGCCGACCCCGTCACCGTCGAGGCCGAGGCGTTCATCGACCGGATCGCGCTCCTGCGCGAGAAGGTCGAGCCCGGCGGGGTCCTCTCCTTCGCCGCCACCCTCACCGCCCCCGCGCGCGAGGAGATCGCCGAACTGGTCGCCGACTACGGCATCGGCACCGACCTGATCGTGCGCTCCCTCCCGCCCGTGCGCATCCACAAGCTCCGCATCGGCTCCGCCTCCAAGCACGAGGGCGAGCCGCGCGCGATCGCGCCCGCCGAGGACCTCGCCCCCGCCTGGCGCGCCTCCTCGGTCGCCCTCACCCCGAACCTGCACCTCGACTCGAACGGCGTCATCGCCGCCGGCCTCCTCCTCGGCGCCGCCTGGGCCGCGAAGCAGGCCCGGCCCTCCTCGAAGGCGTGGGTCCTGCCCGCGCTCGCGGCCGTCCCGGTCGCCGCGTTCTTCCGCGACCCCCAGCGCGACGCCGACCTGCGCGGCGAGGACGACGAGCCCGAGGCCGTCATCGCCGCCTCCGACGGCCGCATCATGGCCGTCGAGACCGTCGTCGACGAGCGCTTCGGCGCCGCCACCGGCGCGGCCGGCGCCGAATGGCTCCGCATCGCCGCCTACCTGTCCCTCACGGACGTGCACATCAACCGCTCGCCGGTCGCCGGGGAGGTCGTCGACGTGTTCACCGAGAAGGGCGGGTACGCCAAGGTGGGCACCCCCGAGGCCGAGCACAACGCCGCCTGCTACACGGTGGTCGCCACCCCGCGCGGGCGCGTCGTCGTCGCCCAGCGGACCGGGGCCGTGCTGCGCCGCATCGTCAACCGCACCAAGCCCGGCGCGTCCCTCGCGAAGGGCGAGCGCTACGGCCTCATCCGGTTCGGGTCCCGCACCGACGTGTACCTGCCCGCGGGCGCGGCCGAGGCGGCCGTGGTCCCCGGGGAGGCGGTCCGGGCCGGCGAGACGGTGATCGCCCGCTGGCGCTAGCGGCGGCTACGCCTGGGCGGCGAGGTTCTTCAGGTCCACGACCTGGAGCGCGTCCTCGACGGCCGCCGACAGCGGCAGGTCGTCGAGCGCGTCCGCGTCCCACCAGCGCGACTCGCTGGTGGAGCCGCCCGCGGCCTCCACGACCTGGGCGGCGGACGGGTCGGGCACCGTCGCCGAGTAGATCGCCCGCACCCCGTGCCAGTCGAGCGGGTACCCCTCGGGGCCGATCGCGCGGCGGTGCCGGAACGACGTGACGTTGAGCAGGGTCCCGACCAGGGCCTCCTGGCCGGTCTCCTCGTAGATCTCGCGGGCGACCGCGGCCTCCGGGGACTCCCCGAAGTCGACGCCGCCGCCGGGCAGGTGCCAGGTGCCGCCGCCGGGGTAGCCCTCGGCGATGCGGGCGAGCAGGATGCGGCCGCCGCCGTCGGCGACGACCCCGTACGCGCCGAAGCGCTGGCCGCGGCGGCGCCGGCCCTTCTTCGCCTTCGCGGGCGGGACCGGCCGCGCCTCCTGCGGGGCCTTGTCGACGCGCCCGGCGAGCCGGTCGTCGGCGAGCCCGAGGGCCGCCGAGACGAACGGCGAGTGCGGCTCGGCCGCGGCGCGGGCCGGGTCGACCCACTCGGCGGCGTCCCCGGGGAAGTCCGGGTCGGGTCCGCCGGTGACGCGGGCGCTGTAGACGATCGCGTTCGTGTGGACGCCGCGGCGGGCGACCGCGACGGCCTCGAGCGGCCCCCCGACCGCCACCTCGTACCCGGTGTGCTCCCCCACGAGCCGCCCGGCGGCCCGCTTCGGGGGCTCCCCGTGGTCGATGACCCCGCCCGGCAGGTGCCAGGGCCCCGCATCCCTCCCCGCGCGCTTCCGGCGCGTCAGCAGGACCCGGCCGTTCTCGTCACGTACCTCCCCGTACGCAGCTATCCGGAATTGCATCCCTCAACTGTACGGCGTGTTCACGTGCGGTCGGCGAAGCTTGCGAGCGGCGGGCGGGGAGAGGCTACTCCCATTCGATGGTGCCCGGCGGCTTCGAGGTGACGTCGAGCACGACGCGGTTGATGTCGGCGACCTCGTTCGTGATCCGGGTGGAGATCTTCGCGAGCAGCTCGTACGGCAGGCGCGACCAGTCGGCGGTCATGGCGTCCTCGGACGAGACCGGGCGCAGCACCACCGGGTGCCCGTAGGTGCGGCCGTCGCCCTGCACGCCCACCGAGCGCACGTCCGCGAGGAGCACGACCGGGAACTGCCACACGGACCGGTCGAGGCCGGCCGCGGTGAGCTCGGCGCGCGCGATCGCGTCGGCGGCCTTGAGGATGTCGAGGCGCTCCCTGGTGACCTCGCCGACGATGCGGATGCCGAGGCCGGGGCCGGGGAACGGGTGGCGCCACACCATCGCCTCGGGCAGGCCCAGCTCCAGGCCGATCGCGCGGACCTCGTCCTTGAACAGGGTCCGCAGCGGCTCGACCAGGTCGAACTGGAGGTCGTCGGGCAGGCCGCCCACGTTGTGGTGGCTCTTGATGTTCGCGGTGCCGGTGCCGCCGCCGGACTCGACCACGTCCGGGTACAGCGTGCCCTGGACGAGGAAGTCGATGCCCTGCTCCTCGGCGATGCCGCGCGCGGCCGCCTCGAAGGTGCGGATGAACTCGCGGCCGATGATCTTGCGCTTCTCCTCGGGGTCCGTCACGCCCTTGAGCGCGGTGAGGAACTGCTCCGAGACGTCCACGGTGCGCACGTCGATGCCGGTGAGCTGCGCGTAGTCCTTCTCGACCTGCTCGGCCTCGCCGGCGCGCAGCAGTCCGTGGTCCACGAACACGCACGTGAGCTGGTCGCCGACGGCCTTGTGCACGAGCGCCGCCGCGACCGAGGAGTCCACGCCGCCCGAGAGGGCGCACAGGACCCGCTTGTCGCCGACCTGCGCGCGGATCGCCTCGACCTGCTCGTCGATGATCGCCGAGTTCGTCCAGTTCGGCTTGATCCCGGCGATGTCGTGCAGGAAGTGCCGGATGACGGCCTGGCCGTGCGGGGTGTGCGCGACCTCCGGGTGGTACTGGACGCCCGCGAGCCGCGACTCGAGGTTCTCGAACGCCGCCACCGGCGCGCCCGCGCTCGTGGCCACGACCGAGAAGCCCGCGGGGGCCTCGGTCACCGAGTCGCCGTGGCTCATCCACACCGACTGGTGCTCGGGCAGCCCGTCGAGGAGCTTCGACGGGCACAGCACGTCGAGCTCGGTCCCGCCGTACTCCGACCGGCCCGTCTTGGCGACCGTGCCGCCCAGGGCCTTCGCCATGGCCTGGAAGCCGTAGCAGATCCCCAGCACCGGCACCCCGGCCGCGAACAGGGCCGCGTCGACCTGCGGGGCGCCCTCGGCGTACACGCTCGACGGACCCCCGGACAGGATGATCGCCGCGGGCTCCTTCGCGAGCATCTCCTCCGCGGGCATGGAGGAGGGGACGATCTCCGAGTAGACGTGGGCCTCCCGGACTCGGCGCGCGATGAGCTGCGCGTATTGGGCCCCGAAGTCGACCACCAGCACCGTTTGTCGCATGCCACCAGCGTAACCGGTACTCGGCCTCACACCCGCAGGCGCGGCTACCCTTTTGACGTGCTCAACAACCCGGGCGTCGACGAGTCGTTCCGCCGGGTCGGCGACGACCTCAGGTCGTGGACCCCCGGCGAGGCCGCGCCGGTGCTGGCGGTGCGCGCGGCCTGCGGCATCGCCGTCGCCATGGCCGCCGTCGCGCTCCTGGGCCACCCGGGCTGGGGCCAGGCCGCGGCCATGGGCGCCTGGCTCGGCGGCGTCGCGCTCCTCACCCCCGGCACCCGCACCGGGCCCTCGCTGCCGCTCCTCGTCGGCCTCGCCGGGGCCCTCGGGGTGGCCCTCGGCGCGATCGCGAACCCGGTCGCCCTCGTCGCCGCCGCGGCCGCGTACGCGTTCACGCTCACGTTCGTCGGCTCGGTGACGCACATCGCGGGCGTCACGTTCACCGTCTCCGGCATCATGTTCTTCCTCGCCGAGCACATCACCACCGGCACCACCGTGCTCCTCGCGGCCGCCGCGGTCCTCGCCGGCGGCGTCCTCCAGGCGCTCATGGCGCTCCTGCCCCCGTACTTCCGGTGGGCCGAGGACCGCCGCACCCTCGCCGACGCGTGGCTCGCGCTCGCCGCCGAGGCCGAGACGCTCGCGTCGAACCCGAACGCGCCCTTCGACACCGAGGCCCTCCACGAGGCCGCCCGCGAACTCGACCGCCGCCGGGCCCTCCCGGCCGCGATCCTCGAGGCCCGCCGCCAGATCTACGCCGTCTCCGCCGCGATCGGCCGCACCGCCTCCGCGCGCGCCCGCGCCGACGCCCAGGACCGCGACACCGTCGCGTTCTACTCCGAGGCCCTGGAGATGGCCGCCCGGCTCCTCACCCACTTCGCCGGGCGCATCACCGCCCGGCGCCCCGCCGAACTCGACTGGGACGACCTCCTCGCCGGCCTGTCGCAGAACCCGATCGCGACCTCGACCGGGACGATGCCCACCGAGATCGGCGGGCTCCTGCGCACCCTCCACGACACCGGCGGCTTCGCCGAGCGGATCACCGCCGGCGGCGACGCCGTCGTCGCCGACCCCGCGCTCGCGCACGCCACCTCGACCGCCCGCCAGGCGATCGGGCAGCTCCGCGCCCGCCTCCACCGCCGCGACCCCGTCATCCACCACGCGCTCCGCCGCGCCGGCGTCATCGCCCTCGCCATGACCATCGGCCTCGTCTGGCCCACCGGGCACGGCTACTGGATCCCGCTCACCGCGTGGCTGGTGCTCCAGGCCGACTTCTCCGGGACGCTCACCCGCGGCACCACCCGCGCCGTCGGCACCACCGGCGGGGTCCTCATCGCCTCGCTCCTCGGGCTCCTCATCCCGCAGGGCCAGGTGTGGATCAGCCTCACGATCCTCGCGTTCGCGCTCGTCGCGTACCTGACGCGGCCGGTGTCGATGCTCGTGTTCGCCGCGGCCGTCTCCGGGTTCACCGTGTTCCAGATCGACCTCACCGGCGAGAACCCGGTGCTCGCCGCCGTCGACCGGGGCGCGTGCACGCTCACCGGCGCGGCGCTCGCCATCGGCTTCTACGTCCTGGTCCCGACCTGGCAGACCCGCCGCCTCGGCGACCTCCTCGGCGACCTCGTGGACGCCTACCGCGACTACGCCCGGCTCGTCCTCGACCGGCAGGCGCACCCGGCCGACTACGACCGCCGGACGATGCACGCCGCGATCGACCAGGTCCGGGCCCGCCGGGCCGCGCTCACGCAGGCGGCCGACCAGGCGAAGGCCGAGCCGGTCGCGGGCCCGGGGCCGCTCTCGGCGGACGTGCTCGGCGCCGAGGCCGCGCTCTCGCGGGCCGCGCGGGCCCTGGTGGCGGTGAACGCGACGATCGGCCGCGACGAGGAGGTCCCGGGCCTGGCGGGCGTGGACGACTTCGCGGACGCGCTCGACGCGGCGTACCTGCGGCTGGCGGCGCTGGCGCGGAACGCGGCGCCGCCGCGGGGCGTGGACCTGAGCGGGGCGACGCAGCGGCTGGACCGGCGCCTGGGCGCGATCGAGGACCGGGCGACCCGCACGCGCCGCAACGTGCTGCGCTGGGAGTCGGACAACGTGGTGGACGCGCTCGACGACGCGGCGCTGCTGATGTCGGGGTGGATCGACTAGAACAGGGCGGCCCGGGCCGCGGCGAGCGCGGCCGCGGCGCGCGCCTCGTCCTCCGCCCGGAGCGGTTCGAGTTCGATGAGGTCGAGGCCGACGACCTGGAGCTGGTCGGGCAGGCTGAGGTCGTTCGGGAGGCGCGGCACGGGCCGCCGCTCGCGGCCTTCGACGTCGGCGGCGAGGTCGGCGAGGGCCTGCACGAGTCCGTGCATCGCGTCGGCCCCGGAACGCCAGCGAGCGGGCGACCAGTGGCGCGTGCCTTCGACGACGCGCCCGATCGCCCGCTCGAGTCCGGAGCTCAAGTCCGCTACTCGCCCTGGAAGTAGGAGAGGAGGCGGAGCAGGTTCCAGTACAGGAAGATGAGGCCCGCGGTGAGGCCGAAGGCGCCGGCCCACGCGTACTTCTTGGGGGCGCCGTTCTGCGCGGACCACTCGATCATGTCGAAGTCGAGGATGAAGGAGAACGCGGCCCACAGGGTGAGCGCGATCGCGATGATCCACTGGAGGGTGGTCGGGTCGCCGCCGGGGGCGGCGAACAGGCCGAGGTTGACGCCGAACAGGCTCGCGACGAAGTTCACCAGGAGCAGGCCCGCGATGCCGAAGCCGGCGCCGACGATGACCTTGGTGAACACCGGGGAGTTCTTGAGGATGCGGAACTTGTACAGCGCCAGCATGCCGAAGAACACGAGGATGGTCGCGACGAGGGCGTTCACGACGATGCCCGGGAACTGCGCCTCCATGATCGCGCTGAACCCGCCGAGGACGAGGCCCTGCCCGATGCCGTACGCGAAGGCCACGAAGGGGTTCGTGACCGGCTTGAAGATCGAGAAGATGATGACGACGATGCTCACCAGGCCGCCGAGGGCCATGAGCATCCCGGCCGTGCCCACGGAGGAGGCGTCGCCGCTGCCGACCATCCCATAGGTGAGGAGCGCGGCGACGAACGTCGCGCCGACGAGGGCGACGGTGCGCACGATGACGTCGTCGATCGTCATGGCCTCGGCGCGGGGCGCCTGCGTCATCTGGCCGTAGGGGCCGTAGGCGGCGCCCATGTGCTGCTGCTCGTTGTACTGGGCCTTCGCCATGCTGCGAAGGGATGAGTTCCTGCTCTGCATTGCCATGACCTGAGGTCCTCCGTGAATGTTTCAGGGTGGTACCAGCCTATCCGGTTCCCGCCCCGATGACGACATCCGGCGGGGGCCTCGCGGCCCCCGCCGGATGTGAATCTACTCAGGAACTACGACAGGACGGTGATCCGGCCGAGCTCCGGCGCCTCCAGCGGGGACTCGGCGGTGCCGAACTCGGCGATGTAGTCCTCGAACGCGTCCACGTCGAGCTCGCCGAAGAGGCGGTTCTCGCCGGCGGCGAAGGCGGAGAAGGAGTCGCCGCCGTCGGCCAGGAACGAGTTCACGGTGACCCGGTAGACCTGGTCGGCGACGATCGGCTCCCCGTGGAGGGCGAGGGAGTCGGCGACGATCTGGTCGGTGCCGGTCTTCGTCTTGTCCCACGTGTACGTGAAGCCCTCGGAGACCTGGAGGACCAGGGTCGTCGAGCGGTTCGCGCTCGGCAGCTGCTGCTGGAGCGCCTGGAGGATCTGGGCGCCGGTCAGGTCGAGGGTGACGACGTAGTTCGCGAAGGGCTGCACGGTGAACACCTCGGCGTACGTGGCCTCCCCCGGCGTCCCCTCCGCGTACAGCAGGTCGGCCCTGACGCCGCCGGGGTTCATGAACGCGATCTCGGCCCCGCCGGTGTCGGCGCCGGCGGTGTTCCACAGCTGCGCGTCGGCGATGAGGCTCCCGAGCGGGAACTCCTCGGCGCGGGTCTGGCCGCGCTTGATGTCCTCGGCGAGGTGGCCGACGACGCGGCCCCCGGCCTCGGCCGCGAGCGGGCCGTACTCCTCCAGGATCGCGGTCTGGTCCTCGTCGGCGGCGACGTCGCGGGTGACGACGGTGTTGGAGCCGACCACGGTCGAGCGCACGATGTCCTTGGTGCGCTTGCTGTACGTCGCGTCGATCTCGGTGAACACGCGGCCGTAGTTGGACGCGGAGGTGACCAGGCGCGGGTTCCCGGCCGGGTCGTCCACGGAGCAGACGTACTCCTGGTGGGTGTGGCCGGAGACGATGACGTCGACGAGCGGGGTCATGGTCTCGGCGATGTCGACGATCGGGCCGGACATGCCGGTCGCGGTGCCGGCGGCGGACTCGCAGTCGTGGCCGGTGTCCCCGGTGACGGGGACGCCGCCCTCGTGGAGGAGCACCACGATCGCGTTGACGCCCTGGCGCTTGAGCTCGCGGGCGTACTTGTTCGCGGTCTCGACCTCGTCCTTGAACACCAGGCCCTCGATGCCGGACTTGGAGACGATGTCGCCGGTGCCCTCGAGGGTCATGCCGATGAAGCCGACCCTGACGCCGCGGCCGAAGTCCTTGACCCAGTACGGGTCGAGGACGGGCCTGCCGGTGACCTCGTCGACGACGTTCGCGCCGAGGTACGGGAAGTCGGCGCCCTCGAAGTCCTCGTCGCCCTCGATGATGCGGTTGAGCTCCTCGAAGCCGGCGTCGAACTCGTGGTTGCCGACGGCGGAGACCTCGACGCCCATGGCGTTGAGGGACTCGATGGTGGGCTCGTCGTCGAAGACCGCGGACAGGAACGGGCTGGCGCCGATGAGGTCGCCGGCGGCCACCGTCGTCGAGTAGCGCTCGCCCTCGCGGGCGAGGTCGAGGTGGGTGGCGAGGTACTCGGCGCCGCCGACGGGCGCGGTGTGGCCGGGCCAGGTCAGGCTCGAGGCGGCCTCGATGTTGCCGTGGAAGTCGTTGATCGCCAGCAGCTGGAGGTCGACCTCGCTGCCGTGGCCGCTGCCGTGGCCCGGGCCGAACGACCAGGCGCCGACCGCGATCGTCGTCGCCGCGAGCGCGAGCGCGGCGCCGGCCGCGACGGCGCGGCGTTTGAAGTTGAACATGGCTCTCCGTACGGGGTGGGGTGCGATGGGCGGGGCGGACGCGGGCCCGGCCTGATCCAATCATGGGACGATTGCCCGCGAGTCAACGCAGCATAACGCCTCGGCGAAGACCGGGCAACGTAGCACGCCGTGACCGTTCGCGCCCCCTTGCTCCCGGATGCTGGGAGGAACCGGTTTCCTTGGGCCGCAACGGTTCGTTACCGGCACGTAACCACCGTACGTCCACTTTGCCGAACCTTGCCCCATGCGATAACGGTTGCTACAGTCACTGCGAGAACATTTCGCATATACAGCTTGTCACTTGGTGGGGACCACCGCACCATGTGCGGACATCGACGAGCGCACGCCCACAGGGGGGTTACCCGTTGACGACCGGCTATTTCATGACCGAACAGCATGACACCCTCAGAGCCCGGGTCCGGGACTTCGCCGAACGCGAGGTCCGCCCGCTCATCCCCGAGATGGAATCCCGGAAGACCGTCCACCACGAGTTGTCCCGGCTCATCGCCGCGCAGGGCTGGCTCGGCGTCACCATTCCCACCGAGTACGGCGGCATGGGCATGGGCCACCTGGCAAAGACCGTGATCATCGAAGAGCTCGCCCGGGTCTCCGGCGCCATGGGCGCCATGGTCCAGGCCTCCCAGCTCGGTGTCGCCAAGATCCTCCACTTCGGCTCCGACGAGCAGAAGAAGACCTGGCTGCCCAGGGTCGCGGACGGCACCTGCCTCCCCACCATCGCCGTCACCGAGACCGCCTCCGGCGGGCACGTCCTCG
This sequence comes from Glycomyces terrestris, assembly GCF_003933745.1. Lineage (GTDB taxonomy): Bacteria > Actinomycetota > Actinomycetes > Mycobacteriales > Micromonosporaceae > Glycomyces > Glycomyces terrestris. The sequence continues at coordinate 139,566 of NZ_RSEB01000003.1, forward strand.
GCATGCGCGCCAGGGCCGTGCGCGACGGCGACGACTACATCCTCAACGGCCACAAGGTGTTCGTCGGCAACAGCCATGTCGGCGACCTGCACGGCGTGGTCGTGCGGACCGGCCTGGGCCCCAAGGGGCTCACGGCGTTCCTCGTCGAGGCGGACCGGCCCGGGTTCGCGCTGGCGCCGCAGCAGTCCACGATGGGCCTGCACGGCTTCAGCTTCGGCGAGGTCCTGTTCGAGAACTGCCGGGTGCCCGCCGCGAACCGGCTGGGCGACGAGGGGGACGGCCTCGCGGTCGCCTACTCGTCGTCGATCCTGTACGGGCGCGCCAACCTCACCGCGGTCTCGCTCGGCATCCACCAGGCGATCCTCGACGCCACCGTCGAGTACGCCTCGGAGCGGGAGCTGTACGGCAAGCCGATCGCGGAGCTCGACAACGTGAAGCAGAAGATCGGGCAGATCACCTCGCGGCTGATGACGGCCCGCATCACCGCCTACCACGCGGCCCACCTGCTCGACCGGGGCGAGCCGTGCGACATCGAGCTGATGAACGCCAAGCTCGTCAACGTCGAGTCGGCGCTCGACTCGGCGCGCGAGGCGATGGAGATCCACGCGGCGATCGGCCTGACGACCGAGCGGCCGGTGGAGCGGTTCCTGCGGGACGCGTACCACATCTTCGCGCCCGCGGGGACGTCGGACGTGCAGCGCCTGCGGCTCGCCGAGGCCGCGATGGGACGGACCAGGGGCCAGTGGTCCGAGCGCATCGCGGCGAACGGCGGCGCGGTGGCGGTGCACTAGAGCGCACCATCCGGAGGGATCGGCCGGATCGGAACGCGGAAGAGGAGGCGGATACCGCCTCCTCTTTGCATCTCACCCCTGGAGCGGGTTCTCGCCGCCGTACGGGTCGCGGCCCTCGTTGCGCTCGCGGATGCGCTCCATCACCTTGGCCGCCATGCCCTTGATGATGTCCAGGCCCGGCCGGCCCCAGTCGTGGGTCTCGGTGTCGACCACGCACACGGTGCCGAGCGTGTTCCCGTCGTCGTCGATGAGCGGCGCGCCCAGGTAGGAGCGGATGCCGATCTTGTCGACCACGGGGTTCCCCGCGAAGCGCGGGTAGTCGCACACGTCGCCGAGCACGAGCGCCTTGCCGCGGACCACGACGTGCGGGCAGTAGCCGTGGTCGCGGTCCATCTCGCGGCCGACCTCGACCGCCTCGCCCGCGCCCGCGATGGCCTGGTTCCCGGCTTCGGCCTCCGGGGCGGCGAGGCCGGCGAAGTACTGCCGGTCCTCGTCGATGAAGTTCACCATCGCGTAGGGCGCGCCGGTGAGCTCGGTGAGCTCCTTCGCGAGCTGGTCGAACTCGGGGTCCGGCAGGTCGCCGATCCCCAGCTGGCGCAGGCGTTTGACCCGTTCGGGCGCGCGCGGGTCGTCGGGCGTGATCGTGAGACGGAACTCGTTCTCGGGCATGGACATTGCTGGCTCCTTTACCGGACGCTCGATGCAGCGGCCGACATCAGGTGCTTGGTCAAGGTGACCAGCACCAAGGTTGCGGAACGTGGATCGCGTGCGTCGCAGCAGACGATCGGGATATTCGGTTTGAGGTCCAGTGCGGCCCTGACTTCCTCCGGCTCGTAGTGGTACCCGGAGTCGAACTCGTTCACCGCCACGATGAAGGAGGTGCCGCGCCGCTCGAAGAAGTCGAGCGCCGGGAAGCAGTCCTCCAGCCGCCGCGTGTCCGCGAGCACGACCGCGCCGAAGGCCCCGTCCGACAGCTCGTTCCACATGAACCAGAACCGGTCCTGCCCGGGGGTGCCGAACAGGTACAGGATGTGCTGCGGGTCCAGGGTGATCCGGCCGAAGTCCAGGGCGACCGTGGTGGTCGTCTTGTCCCCCACGCCGGTGAGGTCGTCGGTGCCGATCGACGCGGTGGTGATGGTCTCCTCGGTGCTCAGCGGCTCGATCTCGGAGACCGCGCCGACGAAGGTGGTCTTGCCGACCCCGAAGCCCCCGGCGACGAGCAGCTTGATGGCGGTGGGCAGGGCTGGTTGTTGTGCGGGCGCTCGGTCAGAGTCGCCGTTGTAGGCCATTGAGGAGTGCCTCCAATACGGTTTTGTCGGTGGGATCGACGGCGGGATCGGGTGCGTGGGCGGTGACGGCGCCGCAGTCGACGAGGTCGGACAGCAGCACCTTGATGACCATGGCGGGGAGCCGCAGGTGGGCCGAGACCTCCGCGACCGAGATGGGCTCCCGGCAGAGGATCAGCGCTTCGGCGTGCTCGGCCTCCAGCTGCGAGGGACGCAGCTGCCCGGTGGAGCGGACCAGCGAGAGCAGGTCCAGCTTCGCCGTCGGGGCGGTGCGCCCGTTGCTGACGGTGTACGGCCGGACCAGCGGTCCCGCGTCCTCGTCGAGCAGTGGCCGGTGCTCGAAGTCGCCCATCAGCTCACCATTTCGCCGCTCGGTCTCCGGACCGGTGTCTCCAGGTACGGCCGCACGCTCTTGACCAGGATGGACATCTCGTAGCCGAGGACGCCCGCGTCCGCCTCCCTCCCGGCCGCCACGGCCAGGACCGCGCCCTGCCCGGCGGTCGAGACGAACAGCAGCGTGTCGTCCAGCTCCGCCACCACCTGCCGCACCCCGCCGGCCGAGCCGAACTGGGCGCCCGCGGAGCGGGCCAGGGAGAACATGCCCGACGCGATCGCCGACAGCTGGTCGGCCTGGTCGGTGCCCATGCCGTGGAACGCCTTCTTGATGCCGTCCGAGGACAGCAGCAGCGCGCTGCGGGTGTGCGGGACCTTCCTGATGAGGCCCGCCAGCAGCCAGCTGAGATCCGTGTGCGCGCCTGCCTCGTCGCCTGCCATTAGAACTCCTCATTCCTGTACGGAGAAGAAACGGATTCGGTGGGGATCTGCGGACCGGCGTCCGCGCGCTGCTGGCCCTGCTGGAACGCCGCCATGAGGCCGGGGTCGTGGCCCTGCTCGGAACCGCGCGACGACGGGACCGGGGCGTCCCGCAGCTGCGGCGCGAGGTGCGTCTGCTTGCTGCGCTTGGGCAGGGCGGGCCGCCCGTCCGGGCCCGCGGCCGGGGGGCCGCCGTGGCCGTTCGCGCGGGGGGACTCGATCGCCTGCATCTCCGCGGTCACCGGCAGGGCGCCGGTGTCGACCGAGACGGGCGTGTACGACGGCGCCGGGGCGTCCATGCGCGGCTGCGGCATCCCGTACGGGGCGTTGCCCGCCGAGGGCAGCGGGCGCAGCTGCACCGACGGCAGCTGCGGGGGCGTCTGGGCGCCCGGCTGGCGCACCGGCATCTGCGGGCTCGCGGCCGGCAGCTCCCGGGTCGGCTCCTTCGGCGGCGGCGTGTCCTCGCCGAGCAGCTCCTCGGGCACCACCAGGATCGCCTGGGTGCCGCCGAAGATGTTCGACTGCAACTGGACCGTGAGCGCGTGGCGGCGCGCCAGGGACGAGACGACGTACAGGCCGATGCGGCCGTCCGCGAGCAGCTCGTCCAGGTCGACCCGGTCCGGAGTCGCGAGCATCGTGTTGTAGCGGTTGCGCTCGTGGTTCTCCATGCCCAGGCCGCGGTCCTCGACCTCGACCGCCAGGCCCGTGCGCACGCGCTGGACCCGGATGAGCACCTGCGTGCCCGGCGCCGAGAACGTCGTCGCGTTCTCGACCAGCTCGGCCACCAGGTGGATGATGTCGGCGACCGCGTGGCCCTTGAGCGTGCCCTCGATGGGGCGCACCAGCTTCACGCGCGCGTACTGCTCCACCTCCGCGACCGCGGAGCGCAGGGCCTCGTACACGTTGACCGGGCGCGACCACTGGCGGTGCGAGGTCGCCCCGCCGAGGACCGCGAGGTTCTCGGCGTGGCGGCGGATGCGCGTCGCCAGGTGGTCGACCGAGAACAGGCCCTTGAGCAGGTCCGGGTCCTCGACCTGGTTCTCCAGCTCGTCCAGCTGCTCGATCTCCCGGTGGACGAGCGACTGGAGGCGGCGGGCCAGGTTCACGAAGATGCCGACGCGCGAGTGGACGTCGACCGCGTCGATCGGGCCGGTGGCGGCCGTCGGCTGCGGGACCGGGGCGCCGGCCGGCACGGGCGGCTGGGCGGGGGCCTGGGGGGCGACCGGGCGCACGCCGCGGGCCGCGACCGCCTCGGCGGCGGCGCGCAGGTGGCGGGCCTCGGAGGCGAGCAGGCGCAGGGCCTCCTCGGTCGAGGCCGCCCCGGCGCCGGGGTTCGGCAGGGGGACCGACCAGCGCTGGTCCTGCGGGAGCTCGCGCTGGAGGTCGTCGAGGATCTGCCAGACCTTGTAATGCGTCTCCACAGTGGAGCGGCGCACGGCCTGGACCTGGCGGCTGAGGTCGGCCTCCGCCTTCGAGGCGGCGCTCATCGCGAAGTACGCGACGACCGCGGCGAGGACGAGGGCGGAGCCGAGCACCGCCGGGACCATCCAGGAAGGACGGTCGGAGCCGGTCGCGGCGAACATCGCCGCGACGCCCGCGCCGAGCACCGCGACCGCAGCGAGCGGCAGCAGTGCGAGACGCGTCAAGCGGGGTTTGAGTTCCACCGGGGCGCCGGCCTCTTCGCCGGTGAAGCCTTGGGGCGCAGGCCCGGAGGGTTGAAAGCTATGAGTTGTGGACCGAGGTGTTTCGGGCATCGCCATCCTCACGACACTGGCCTATCGGCTTCCGCGATACCGGGAAGTGACAAAGTCATTGCAGCAGAAGAGAAGGCATCGCCCCCACCGGCTGACTCGACAGAATGGTATCAGCGCTCAGTTCTCTGGATAGCACGGCGGCCCTGCGCCGTCAACCTGCCGATGCATTCTGCTGCAAGGGGGAAACAGGCCGTTCACAGTGGCGCTTCGGCAGCTCAGCCCTCATGCGGTGGCGGAGCGTGACCACCTCCGCAGGAGCCCGGTGCGATCACCCGTTCGGGAGGTTCGCCCGGAGATGCTCGCGAATGCGACAAACGACACTCCGGGACCGGACGGTCCCACCCCGTCCGATCCCGTTGCCTCCCAAGTCCGACGCGCTGGCTCGTGCCCGAGACGGGACTTGAACCCGCAAGTCTCCCGACGGCCGGTTTTAAGCCGACTGTGTCTACCAGATTCCACCACTCGGGCCCGTATGCTGCCACGCTATCGGCTCCGCGGCACCCGTGGATTCCGCGAGTTTAGGGGTATACCGCTTCTACCTGCGAAGACCGCCAAGTGTCAGCATCCCGACACTGGGTCTGTTTTCCCAGGTGATAGAACGGCCCCTTCACGCACCACCGTCCACAAGGTCCCACAATCGGCGACAGCAGCGCGGCATCGAACCCGGCCCCACTTGGGCTTTCAAACGCACTCAGAGCGGACGCGCCGCACCACCCTGAAGTCTCCTTAGGACTCACATTCACCCCTCAGAGTGACGTCGCCCGCCCCACAACCTGACACAACTGAACTACCGCAACACAAGCCACAAGAGAGAGGAAGGCGGTCCCGAAGCACTCATCAGCGAGGGGGCGGCGTCGGATTGGGGTGGGGAGGTCTATCGGATACCTGACAGACCGTCTTCCGTCCATTTCGGATCGGTGGTTGAGCGCCTCCTGCCACCATGGGGCGGCGTGTTCATTTCAACTCACAGCAAAGGTGGCGAAATGCGAAGAGTTCTAGCGGCTTCGGCCATGGCCCTGATGATCGGGGCGGGGTGGGCCGCGCCCGCCTCCGCCGGGGCGGCCGAGACCGACCGGATCGTGCCGGCGGACGCGTCCGAGAGCGTCGTCTGCCAGCTCGCCTTCACGCAGGACACCAAGGTCCGGGAGATCCCCTACGCGAACTCGACCGTGCTCGGCGAGATCCCGGCCGGGGAGTGGGCCGACGGGACCTGGTGCGTCCCGTTCACCACCGGGGGCAAGCACACGACCTGCGGGACCTGGTCGAACATCTGGGTCGCCGTCGACGTGGACGACACCTGGGGCTTCGCGCACGTCGGCTGCCTGAGCGACTACTGGAGCCACTAGGACGCGACGCCGAGCAGTGAACGGAAAGGGCCGCCCCGCGCGATGCGGGGCGGCCCTGTCGCACGTCCGGAACTAGACGAGCTGCTTCTTCCTGGCGAAGTGGCAGGCCGCGCGGGTCAGGCCGTCGTGGTCGGAGCGCAGGAGCGGCTCGACCTCGATGCACTTGCGCTGGTCGTCGGCCGACAGCTCCTTGAACAGCGGGCAGCGCGTGCGGAACCGGCAGCCCGACGGCGGGTTCGACGGGCTGGGCACGTCGCCCTGGAGGACGATCCGCTCGCGGGTCCGCTCCTTGCGCGGGTCCGGCAGCGGGATCGCGGACATGAGGGCCTGCGTGTACGGGTGGGCCGGGCCGGCGAAGAGCTGGTCGGTGGTCCCCTCCTCCACGATCTTGCCGAGGTACATGACCGCCACCTTGTCGGCGATGTGCCGCACCACCGACAGGTCGTGCGACACGAACAGGTACGACAGCCCCAGCTCGTCCTGGAGGTCCTCGAGCAGGTTGATGACGCCGGCCTGGATCGACACGTCCAGGGCCGACACCGGCTCGTCCAGCATGAGCACGCGCGGCTGGAGCGCGAGCGCGCGGGCGATGCCGATGCGCTGGCGCTGGCCGCCCGAGAACTCGTGCGGGTACCGGTTGCGGTGCTCGGGGTTCAGGCCGACGATCTCGATCAGGCTGTTGACCCGGTCGCGGCCGCCGTTCTTGAACAGGCCGTGCACGCGCAGCGGCTCGGCGATGATCTCGAAGACCGTCATGCGCGGGTCGAGCGAGGCCATCGGGTCCTGGAACACCAGCTGGATGTCCCTGCGCATGGGCCGCATCTGGTTGCGCGACAGCTTCGTCAGGTCCTTGCCCTCGTAGAGGACCTCGCCGGACGTCGGCGTGATGAGGTTCATCATGAGCCGGGCCGTGGTGGACTTGCCGCAGCCGGACTCGCCGACGAGGGCAAGGGTCTCGTTCGCGCCGATCTCCAGGCTCACGCCCGAGACGGCGTGGACCGCGCCGACCTTGCGCCGCAGGATCCCCTTGGAGCGCACGGGGAACTCCTTGACCAGGTTCTTCCCGGCGATGACCGGGCTCGCCGCGGTCTGCGGAGTGTCGAGCATGGCGTTCACTTGTCCTCCTCCTCGTGGAGCGCGGCGGCCTCGGCCTCGGCGGCTTCGACCTCCGCTTCGACCGACAGGTCGGTCGCGACGGGCGCGAAGACGTCGTCGGGGGCCTTGCCCTCGAGGCGGTCCGAGAAGTGGCAGGCGGCCACGTGGCCGGAGCCGTTGATGGGCAGCAGGTCCGGCTCGACCTCGGCGCAGATGTCCTGGTGCATGGGGCAGCGCGGACGGAACGGGCAGCCCGGGGCCAGGTTGAGCATCGACGGCGGCGTCCCGTGGATGGGCGTGAGCCGGTGCTCGCGGCTCTCGTCCATGCGCGGGAGCGAGCCGATCAGGCCCAGCGTGTAGGGCATGCGCGGCTGGTAGAAGATCTCGTCGACCGAGCCGTGCTCGACGGGGCGCCCGGCGTACATGACCAGGACCTCGTCGGTGTGCCCGGCGATGACGCCGAGGTCGTGCGTGATGAGGATCAGCGCGGCGTTGACCTCTTCGCGGGCCTTCTCCAGGGCCTCGAGGACCTGGGCCTGGACGGTCACGTCGAGGGCCGTGGTGGGCTCGTCGGCGATGATGACGTCCGGGTTGTTGGCCATGGCGATGGCGATGACGACGCGCTGGCGCATGCCGCCGGACAGCTCGTGCGGGTAGGCGTCGACCCGCTGCTGCGGGTTCGGGATGCCGACCGAGTCGAGCAGGTCGATGCAGCGCTTGCGCGCCTCGGCCTTGGAGATGTCCGAGTAGTGCGTGCGGATCGCCTCGGCGAGCTGGAACCCGACGGTGTAGACCGGGTTGAGGCTCGTGAGCGGGTCCTGGAAGATCATCGAGATCTTCTTGCCGCGGATGCGGGACAGCTCGGCGTCGCCGAGGCCGAGGAGCTCGTCGCCCTCGAGCTTGGCGGAGCCGCTGATCTGGGCGGTCTTGGGCAGCAGGCCCATGATCGCCATCGAGGTGACCGACTTGCCCGAGCCCGACTCGCCGACGATGCCGAGGCTCTGGCCGCGGCGGAGCTCGTAGGAGACGCCGCGGACGGCGTGGACGAGCCCGTCGTCGGTCGGGAAGGAGACGGCCAGGTCCTTGACGGACAGGACGGTGTCGCCCTTCGCGCCGACGGCCCGGGACTTGTCCCCGTTGGTGGTGACCGAGATGTTCGACATGCCTATCGCCTCACCATCGTCTGTCGCGGGTCCATCGCGTCGCGCAGGCCGTCGCCGATGAAGTTGATCGTCAGCGCGATGAGGATGATCATGACGCCCGGGATGTAGAACAGGTACCAGTGCTCGTTGAACGCCGACGCGCCGGCGGCGTCGATGAGGAGGCCGAGCGAGGTGTCGGGGCTCTGGATGCCCAGGCCGAGGAACGACAGGGTCGTCTCGGAGAGGATGGCGAAGGCGATCTGGAGGGTCACGGACACGATGATGACGCTCATCGTGTTCGGGATCAGGTGCTTGGTGATGATGTGCCAGTCGGAGCCGCCCGCGCTGCGCGCGGCCTCGATGAACTCCTTCTCGCGCAGGGACAGCACCTCGGCGCGCACGGCGCGCGCGATCGAGGTCCAGCCGAACACGGCGAGGATGATGGCCATGTGGTACCAGCGCACCGAGGTGTCGATGGCGCCGGCGAGCGCACCGGTGATCACCAGGAACGGGATCACGAACATGATGTCGAGGAAGCGCATCAGGATGGAGTCGACCCAGCCGCGGTAGAACCCGGCGACGGCGCCGTAGAGCGCGCCGATGACGGTGGAGCCGATGGCCACGACGAGCGCGACGTTCAGGGACTGCTTGGTCGCCTGCATCATCGCGCCGAGCATGTCGCGCCCGGCCTTGTCGGTGCCGAACGGGTGGTCGAGGCTCGGGGCGGCCCAGGACGGGATCTCCGAGTGGATCTTGTAGTCCCACTTCCACAGGAAGGGCCCGACGTACGCGAACAGCACGATGACCAGGAAGATCACGAGGCTGATGACGGCGGCGCGGTGCCGGAAGAAGCGGCGGGCCACCATCTCCCACTGGCCGCGTTCCTTGGTGTTGATGGCCTCGGCGTCGAGGCGCGGGGCAGCGGTGTTACTCATAGCGGATCCTCGGGTCGAGCACGCCGTACAGGATGTCGGAGACCAGGACGCCGACCAGGACGACGATGCCGGAGATGAGCACGTAGGCCATGACGGCGAAGGTGTCGCCGGCGTTGATCGCCTCGAGCGAGTACACGCCCAGGCCCCGCCAGCCGAAGATGGTCTCGGTGACCATCGCGCCGCCCATGGCCCCGGAGAGGGCGAGGGGGGCGAAGGTGGCGACCGGGATGAGCGCGGTCCGCAGGGCGTGGCGCCGCATGACGGTGCCGTTGCGGACGCCCTTGGCCCGGGCGAGGCGCACGTAGTCGGAGTTCATGACCTCGAGCATGCTGGCGCGCTGGTAGCGCGAGATCGCGGCGTAGCCGCCGAGCATGAGCACCAGGGTGGGCACGATGAGGTAGGGCAGGGAGTCGACGAAGACCTCCCAGCCGTTGCCCTGGAAGCCCGTGGTCCCGGACCCGTAGGTCTGGAAGACGGTGGAGCCGATGATCTTGTTGAGCTGGACGGCGCCCTCCTTGAAGAGGGAGCCGAGCCAGAAGACCGGCATGGCCAGGAACAGGAAGCCGAGGAACGTCAGGACGTAGTCGGTCCTCGAATACTGTTTGACCGCGCTGACGACACCGGCGAGAATGGCGATGGCGATGGACGCGATGGTGGCGAACAGGACCAGCCGGAGGGTGATCCAGAAGCGCGAGGAGATCTCGTCGCCGATGGGCAGGGCGGTGCCCTCGATGGAGGGGCCCCACTTGCCCTGGAGGAGGCCGATGTCGCCGTTGGTGTCACCGAAGCCGGTGAGCCAGATCCAGTAGCGCTCGGGAACGGATCGGTCGTAGTACCACTGCGCCTCGAGGGCGTCGATGGTCGACTGGGGTACCGGCTCGCCGGTGGACTGCTCGAGCTCGAAGACCCTGTCCTGCACCGGGTCGTTCGACAAGTCGACCAGGGCGAAACACAGGATGGTGGCCCCCAGCAGCACCGGGATCATCATCAGGGTGCGCCGGATTATGAATACAACCATAATGCCTCGTTAACGGTTTCTCTGCTGTGGACCGGTCCGCCTGCCGACCGGCCCCGCCGCGCTCCCGCGCGGCCCTTCACTGGGCTCACTGACTCCCCATTCTGCGGCCCCGGGTTCTCGCGGGCCCTGCCTGTGAGCGATTGGCACTCTCTTTGGATCACTGCTTCCCGCCGGGCGGCCGGCGCGCTGCCTGCTGCGCGCCGGACCGCCGGTCAGGAGTGGGCGACTTGCGGGTAACTACTCCTCAGTGTCAGCCACACCCCATTCTGCAAGCCTTTGCAGAGATACGGGGGGTGTCAGGCAGTCTATGCCTCACTGTCTGCTACACCCCACTCTGCAATGTTGTAGGCGGCTCGTTGCTGGGAAGCCCAATTGTCCCGGACGTTGACCAACCTATCGGAGACCATCACCATCACGGGTGCGTCCACGATCGGGAGGACGTAGGCGTCCTCGATGACGCGCTTCACGGCCTCGTTGGCGCGCGCGGCGGCCTCGTCCATGTCCAGGGTGCCGTTGATCTCCTCGATGAGCGCGTCCAGGTCCGGGTCTTCGAGGTGGCCGTAGTTCGAGCCGGACTCGGAGTTCCAGTACTGGGCCGCGGAGCCGACGAACAGCGGGTCGGAGCTCCAGCCGAAGTTGATCATGTCGAAGTCGCCCTCGGCGAGGACCTCGCCGAGGCCGTCGGCCGGGATGGCGCGCAGCTCGACCTGGATGCCGAGGTCGGAGAGGGTGGCCGCGGTGAGCTCGCCGGTGATCTTGCGGGACTCGCGGGTCTCGAGGTAGCGGAAGTCGAGCTCGACCTCCTCGCCGTCGGGGGTGAGGAGGTTCCCGTCGCCGTCCCACGTGTAGTCGGCGGCCTCGAGGGTCGCCTTGGCCATCTCGATGTCGCCGGTGCCCTGGCCGGTCGCGGTCAGGAAGTCCTGGTAGTACTCCGAGCCGTTGCGGAAGAGGTGGTTGTTCTTCCGCTCGATGTCGGACTGCACGAACGCGTAGGTGCGGTCGATGATGTTCTCCAGGTCGATCGCCTGGAACACGGCCGTGCGCAGCTCGATGTCGGAGAGGAACTCGTTGCGGGTGTTGAGGTCGATGTGCTCCCAGTTGGGGCCGCCGGCGACCGAGTAGGAGACGCCGTCGGCGGTCTCGAGCTGGGAGATGGCCTCGGAGGTGGCCGAGAACGGCGAGGCGCCGTCGATCTCGCCGTTGCGCAGCGAGGTGACGATGTTCTCCAGGCCCTCGATGACGCGGAAGGTGAGCTTGTCGAGGGTGACCTCGGTGTCGCCGGCCCAGTCCTCGTTCGGCTCGTAGATGACGTACTCGCCCATGGCGGCGTCGGCGACCTTGTAGGGGCCGGTGGTCCAGGTGGGGGCGGTCTCGGAGAAGTACGCCTCGGCCGCGGCCATGTCCGCGGGGTCGTTCCGCCAGTCGAAGCCCTGCTCGTCGGCGATGTGGGAGGGGAGGGAGAGGACTTCCTCGAACTTCCACTCGGCGGAGTGGTAGGACTCGACGTACGTGACGGTGACCGTGCCGCCGTCGCCTTCGATGGAGGCGACCTGGGAGCCGTAGGTGGTGTTGGCCGGGGTGCAGCCGGCGCACAGGTCCTCGTTCCCCGAGCGGGCGTACCAGTGGTAGATGAAGTCGTCGACGCTGATCTCGGTGCCGTCGCCCCAGTTCGCGCCCTCCTTGAGGGTGTACTCGACGGTCACCGGGCTCTCGCTCACGAGCTCGGGCTCGGCGGCGAAGAGGCCCTCGTTGACGATGAACTCGCCGTTCTGGTCGAACTGGCCGGTGTACGGCCACATGCCGGCGAGCGCCACGCTCACGTACGCGTTGTTGCCGTCCGCCGTGTTCTGGTTCCAGCTGCTCCATCCGGCGTCGATGGCCCACGTGATCTCGCCGCCGTCCGCGCGCTGACCCGAGTTGCAGGTCGCGGCGTCGGTGATGCAGTCGTCCAGGCTGGACGAGGCCGCACTCCCGCCACCGCAGCCCGCCAAGGCCAGGGTGGTGCAGGCGAAGGCGGCGACGGCCGCCATGTGGTGTCGCTTCATGGTTCCTCTCGTGGGTGTGCGCCGCCGGACCGGACGGCGGGGAGGGCACCGTGGGGGGCGGTGTGCCTGCCGGGCCGAGTCGCCGCCTGGGGCCGGTGGAGGCTCCGTGTTCCGGTCGTGCCTTGCGAGCAGGGCCGGGGCGGCGGTCGGGTGACGCGAGGTACAGCCTTCCACGGGAAACGCGGGTTTCCAGCGGCCGAACCAGGAATGAGCTTCGTTCGTTATGTTCCCGTGATGTTCATTCCCTGAATGGCTGCGAAAGGTGGGATTTTCACAGCCTGCCTGGGAAAACCCGTCGCGACAGTGGAACGGGTCGGCCCGGCGGGCGCGGTCGCGGGTGTTGGAGGAGTTCGGGTCGCGGGGTGCGGGAGGGCGGCGGTGCCGCCGGCGGCGCAGCGCCGGCGAGGTCCGCCCGGGGCGCTCCGTCACCGGGGGGCCACCCGGCCGGATTCGCGCCAGAAACCAGACGAGCGGCGGAGCCCCCGAGGAGGGCTCCGCCGCCAGGGCTCAGCGAACCCTTACTTGATCTTCCACTCGCGGACGTTGAAGAGCGGGCCGGACTGCGAGTAGCCGTTGGCCAGCGGGCCCTCCAGGACCTGCGGGTTCCAGTAGATCGCCTGCGGCTCGTCGAAGACGGGCAGCGTGTAGGCGTCCGGGACCACGATCGCGTCGACGTCGTTCGCGAACTGCGCGGCCTCGTCCAGGTCGAAGGTCGAGCGGACCTTCGCGATCGCCTCGTCGGCGACCGGGTTGGAGTACTTGCCGTAGTTCGAGCCCGAGCCGGTCTCGAAGTACTGCGAGGGCTGCACGGTGAACGCGGCCGAACCGGACCAGCCGAAGATGATCAGGTCGAAGTCGGCCTCGGCCAGGACGTTGCCCAGCTCGCCGTCCGGGATCGCGACGAGCTCGAGCGCGATGCCGATCTGGGCCAGCTGCGCCTGGGCGAGCTCGGCGGCGAGCTTGCGGACCGGGTTCGTCTCGCCGTAGCGGACGTTGAAGGTCACGGCCTTGCCGTCGGGGGTCGTCAGGGTCTGGCCCTCGGCCGCGCCGGTGTAGCCGGCGGCGGTCAGGATCTCGGCGGCCTTGGCGATGTCGCCCGAGCCCTGGCCCGTCGGGCCGATGTGGTCGACGAAGTACTTGTTCTCGTTCGAGAAGAAGTGGTTGAGCTTCTGCGGGACGCCCGTCTCCGGGTAGTTCTTGTCGCAGATGTCCTGGCAGTTGATCGCGGTGAACACGGCCTTGCGCAGCTCGACGTCGGCGAGGAACTCGTTCTGGACGTTCGAGTCGAAGTGGATCCAGATCGAGCCGGTGTAGGTCTCGATGCTCATGTTCGGGTCCTCGGCGAGGAGCGCGTTCTGCTCCTCCGAGAACTCGCTCGGCCAGGCGCCGTCGATGGTGCCCTGGCGCATCTCGGTGACGATGGCCTCGGTGCCCTCGATGACGCGGAGGGTGAGCTTCTCGATGGTGGGCTTGATCGAGCCCTGGTAGTTCTCGTTGATCTCGTACACGATGTACTCGCCGAGCTTGGCGTCGACGACCTTGAACGGGCCGGTGCCGATGAGGCCCTCGCCGTCCGCGGTGGGGGTGGTGGTCTCGAAGTACTGGATCGCGTCGCCCATGACCTCGGGGTCGGTCTGCCAGTCCGCGAAGCCCTTGGCCTCGGCGACGTGGCTGGGGAGGTAGATGGTGCTGGCGAACTGCCACTCGGGGTCGGAGTAGCCGTCGACGTACGTCACGAGGATGGAGCCGTCCTCGGCCTGCTCGATCGAGGCGATCTGCGAGCCCCAGTCGATCGAGGCGGGCAGGGCCTTCTCCTGGTTGGCGTGCTCCGGCTTGCCGGACATCGAGTACCACTGGAAGATGAAGTCCTCGACGCGGACCGGCTGGCCGTCGGACCACTGGGCGTTCTCGTTGAGGACGTACTTGATCTGCATCGGCGCTTCCGAGACGAGCTCGGGGGCCTGCGCGAAGATCGCGTCGTCGTAGTGGAACACCGCTTCGGCGTCGAAGTCGCCGGAGCCGGCGGCCATCGGGGTCATGGCCTGGTGGCCGTAGGAGTTGTTGCCCGCCTGCGTGTTCTCGTTCCAGGAGGCCCACGCGGAGGAGACCGCCCAGACGATCTCGGTCTTGCCCGAGCCGCCGTCTTCGCCGTCGTTGCCGCCGCAGGCGGCGAGGGTGAGGGCAGCGCCGCCGCCGAGGGACAGGCCGCCGAGAGCTCTACGAGTCAGAGCCATGAGTGTTTCTCCTCCAGATATCGATGCCGAGGGGGCCTCCGGCTGGCCGCGAAAGCGCCGATGCCTCGCGTCCGGACGAACGGGTTGGGGGAAGGCGTGCTGCCCTCGGCGGTGTTGTGACAAACACTGGCACAGACGTGAGCGGATTGACACGGCGGAGGGCCCAACTGGAGTTTATTCGTGATGTATTCGTGACTTTGCGCCCTGCTCCGTGTGGTCTGAATGGACCGTGGGGCCGATGTGGCATCGGCCCCACGGGGGAATTCAGTGAATTATCGGGACGGAACGCAGTGAATCGGCGCCGCGATGCAGAGTCGAATTCGAGTCGCGTTCACCACTGCCCGCACCCGGCCCGGGTCACGGGGCCTGCCACTCCCGCACGTTCCAGGTCGGGCCGGCCTGGCTGGCCGGGTTCACCGGGTCGGTGAGCTCGATGAGCTTCGCGTTCCAGATGACCGACAGCGGGCTGGAGTACAGCGGCAGGGTGTACGCCTGCGCGACCGCCTGGGCGCTGATCTGGTTCGCGAAGTCGGCGGCCTCGTCCATGTCGAACGTGCCGCGCACCTTCGGGAGCAGCTCGTTGATGACCGGGTCGTCGTAGCCGCCGTAGTTCGAGGCCGAGTCCGTCGCGAAGTACTGGTTGGGACCGGTGGTGAACGCCGGGGAGCCGACCCACGAGAACACGATCATGTCGAAGTCGGCGCTGGAGAGCGTGCCAGCGAAGTCCTCGTCGCCGAAGCCCTTGAGCTCCAGGTCGATGCCGAGCGGCTCGAGCTGGGCCTGGATGACCTCGCCGGTGAGCTTGCGGATCTCGTTCGAGGTCGCGAAGCGGAAGTTGAAGACGACCTGCTCGCCGTCCTTCTCCAGCTTCCCGTCGCCGTTCCAGGTGTACCCGGCCGCGGTGAGGATCGCCTTGGCGGCGTCGAGGTCGCCGAGGCCGTAGTTCGCCGGGGTGAGGTAGTCCTGGTAGTAGGGGCTCTCCTCGGTGAAGAAGTGGTTGCCCAGCCACGGCACCTCGGTGCCGGGGAAGGCCCGCTCCTTGATCTCGCCGATGTTGACCGCGGTGAACACGGCCTTGCGCAGCTCGACGTCGGCGAGGAAGCCGTTGCGGACGTTGATGTCGAAGTGCGACCAGGTCGCGCCCGCGTACGTCTCGTACTTCCACTCCTCGGGGTTCTCGTCGAGCTCCTGGAGGATCTCCAGCGAGAAGTCGTTCGGCCAGCAGCCGGCGATGGTGCCCTGCCGCAGCTCGGTCACCTCGGCCTCGATGCCCGTCACCGGCCTCATCGTGAGCTTCGTGAACTTCGCCTTCTTCGAGCCCTGGTACTTCTCGTTGGGCTCGTAGACGATGTACTCGCCGAGCTTGTTGTCGACCGGCTTGTACGGCCCGGAGACGACCGTCCACAGGTTCTCGTTGAACCAGGTGATGGCGTCGCCCATGACCTCGGGGTCGGTCTGCCAGGCGGTGAAGCCGCCCTCCTCCTCGGCGTAGTGGCTGGGGAGGTAGACGCCGCCGGTGAACTTCCACTCCGGGTCCACGTTGCCCTCGGCGAACGTGAAGACGATGACGCCGGGCTCGGGCTCCTCGATGGAGGCCACGGTCGAGCCCCAGGCGGTGGTGGCCGGGAGGGCCTTCTCCTGGTTGGCGTGCTCGGGGTTGCCCGACAGCGAGTACCACTGGAAAATGAAGTCCTCCAGGCGGATCGGCTTGCCGTCCGACCACTGGGCGCCCTCCTTGAGGGTCACCTGGATCTGCATCGGGGCCTCGCTGATGAGCTCCGGCTCGCCCTCGAAGATGGCGTCGTCGTAGAAGACGTTGCCCTCGGGGTCGAAGTCGTAGCCGCCGCTGCCGGCCGACACCATCGGGGCCATCGCGAGGTGGCCGGCGGAGTTGTTGCCGGTGCTCGTGTTCTCGTTCCAGGCCTCCCACGGGTACGCGATCGCCCAGGTCAGTTCGCCGCTGGGTCCGCCGCCGCCGTCCTCTTCGTCGCCGCCGCAGGCCGCCAGCATGAGCGCGGACGACCCGCCGATGGTCAGTCCGCCGAGTGCTCTACGGGTAAGAGCCATGTGCTGTGTCTCCTCCATTGGGTCGGCCGAGGAGGAGCGCCCGTTCGCGGGTCCCGGGGAGGCGCCGTCGCCGGCCGGGCCGCGGAGGGGGCGGACGGCCGCCTCGGCAGTACTGGCACAAACGCTGCCATGTCGACCGACCGAAGGGAACGAGTCGGTACGGATTTGGCGGACCATTGTTACCCGACCGATATGTGCGGCGGGGGGCCGCCCGCAGTCGGACGGCCCCCCTCGCGCGCGGCGGTTCGCCTACGCGGGCTTCCAGTTCTGGACGTCCCACAGCGGACCGGACTGGCTGTTGCCGTTCGGGGTCACGCCGGCGAGCAGGTCCTGGTTGTAGATCGTGGACTGCGGCTCGTCGAGCAGCGGCAGCGTGAACGCGGCCGGCATGACGAGGGCCTCGACGTCGTTCGCGAACCCGGCCGCCTCCTCGAGGGAGGTGGTCGAGGTGACCCGTGCGATCGCCTCGTCGAGCCCGTCGAGCGAGTACGAGCCGAAGTTCGAGCCCGAGTCCGAGCCGAAGTACTGGAACGGCGCGGTGGTGAACGCGGGCGTGCCGGACCAGCCGAAGATGACCAGGTCGAAGTCGGCCTCGGAGAGGACCGGGCCCAGCTGGCCGTCCGGGATCGACGTCAGCGTCACGTCGATGCCGATCTCCGCGAGCTGCGACTGGACGACCTCGGCGATGAGCGTGCGGGTCGCGTCCCCGTCGCCGTAGCGGAACGTCAGCGTGACCGGCTCGCCGTCGGGCGTCATGAGCGTGTCGCCGGTGGTGTACCCGGCCGCGGCGAGCGCGGCGTTCGCGGCGTCGGCGTCGCCCGAGCCCTGCTGCGGGTCGGTCTGGCTCAGGAAGTCCTCGTGGAACTGGCTGTTCTGGCCGAAGAAGTGGTTCGTGCGGGCCGCGACCTCGGTGTCGGGGTAGGCGCGCTCGATGAGCTCCTCGTTGTCGATGGCGGTGAACACGGCCTGGCGCAGCACCTGGTCGGACAGGAACGCGTTGTTGGTGTTCGCGTCGATGTGGAGCCAGACGTTGCCCTCGTAGACGTTGACGGAGACGGCGTCGTTGCCGTCGAGCTCGTCGAGCGCCTCCTGGCTGAACTCGCTGGGCCAGGAGCCGTCGATCTCGCCGTTGCGCAGCGCGGTGACGATCGCGTCGGTGCCCTCGACGACCCGCAGGGTCAGCTTGTCGAGCCCGGGGTCCGCGCTGCCCTGGTAGTTCTCGTTGGGCTCGTAGATGATGTAGTCGCCCACGGCGGCGTCGGTGGGCGTGTACGGCCCGGCCGACCAGGTCGGCGCGGTGGTGCCGAGCCAGTCGGCGCTCGCGCCCATGACCGCCGGGTCGCTCTGCCAGTCCTCGAAGCCGTTCGCCTCGACGATGTGGCTGGGCATGAGGTTCGGGAACGCGAACTGCCACTCGGGGTTGAGGTAGCCGTCGATGTAGGTGACGGTGACGACGCCGTCGGCCTCGGTGATGGAGGCGACGTTCGCGCCCCAGTCGGTGGTGGCGGGCGCGCACTGCTCCTGGTTGCAGAACTCGGCGTTGCCCGACATCTGGTACCAGATGTAGATGAAGTCCTCGGCGCGGATCGGCTCGCCGTCGGACCACTGGGCGTTCTCGTTGAGGGTGTAGGCGACCGTGAGCGGGGCCTCGGAGGTGAGCTCGGGGAGCTTGGCGAGGACCGCGTCGTTGTGGACGAAGTCGCCGTCCGGGTTGAAGTCGCCGAAGGACGCGGCGGCGGGGGTCAGCACCTGGTTAAGGTAGCTGTTGTTGCCGTCGCTCGTGTTCGGGTTCCACGATTCCCAGCCCGAGCTGATCGCCCAGGTGACGTCGCTGTCGCCGCTGCCGCCGTCGCTGCCGCCGCAGGCGCCGAGCGCCCCTGCCGCGAGTGCCGCCGCGCCGGCCACGGCCAGTGCGGTCGCCCTTGCAGGTCGCATATGACCACTCCCCCTACTCTCCCTTGTGGCCGCGCCCCGGCGGGCGCGACTGGAACATCGTTGCACCTTGTCGGCCCGATTTCGGGGAGTTCCACGCAAGTCGGCAGGGCCGGTGCGCGAGGCGCCGGCCCTGGTCGCGAGGGTCATTCGGCTCTGAGTCCCCATTCGGCGACGTTGTAGAGGGCGCGCTGCTGGGAGGCCCAGTTGTCGCGGACGTTGACGAGTTCGGGGGTGGCGATGACGGCGACGGGGGTGTTCACGAGCGGGAGCTGGTAGGCGTTCTGGACGACGCGTTCGGCGATCTGGTCGCCGATGGCGGCGGCCTTGTCGGGGTCGGGTTCGAGGGCGAGGCTGTCGATGAGGGCGTCGAGTTCGGGGTCGTCGAGGCGGCCGTAGTTGGTGGGGGCCTCGGAGTCCCAGAACTGGCGCGCGGAGTTGACGATGACCGGCTGGGAGGTCCACCCGAAGGCGACCATGTCGAAGTCCGACTCGTCGAGGGTGGGGCCGAGCTCGGCGGCGGGGAAGGGCTTGAGCTCGACCTCGATGCCGATGTCGGCGAGGTTGAAGGCGACGAGGTCGGCCATGGTCTGGCGGTCGTCGGAGCCGTCGGCGTAGCGGTAGTTGAAGGCGACCTGCTCGCCGCCGGGGGTGTGGAGGAGGCCTTCCTCCCAGGTGTAGCCGGCCGCGTCGAGGGTGTCGCGGGCGAGTTCCATGTCGCCGGCGCCCTGCCCGGTGGAGGTGAGGTGGTCCTGGAAGCCGGGCGCGTCGTTGCGGTAGAGGTGGTTGAGTTTGCGGGCGGCGTCGGACTGGACGTTGGCGTAGGTGCGGGCGATGATCTCCTCGACGTCGATGGCCTGGAAGACGGCGGTGCGGAGGGCGGGGTCGGCGAGGAACTCGTTGTTCACGTTGATGTCGATGTGGTGCCAGAGGGGGCCGCGGTCGACGTTGAAGTGGATGCCCTCCTCGCCGGCGAGCTGGACGACGTTCTCGGCGCTGACGTTGCCGGGGCTGGCGCCGTCGACGTTGCCCTGGCGGATCTCGGTGATGATCGACTCGAGGGAGTCGAAGGACCTGAGGGTGAGCTTGTCCAGGGTGACCTCGGTGGAGCCGGCCCAGTCCTCGTTCGGGGCGAAGACGGCGTACTCGCCGACCTTCGCGTCCTCGATGATGAAGGGCCCGGCGGACCAGGTGGGGACGGTGGCGGAGAAGTGGGCTTCGGCCGCGCCCATGTCGGCGGGGTCGTCGCGCCAGTCGAGGCCCTGCTCGTCGGCGATGTGGGCGGGGTTGGAGAGGACGGGCTCGTACTTCCATTCGGAGGAGGCGTACGCATCGGTGTAGGTGATGACGATCTTGTCGGCGGTGGCGCCCTGCTCGATGGAGGCGACCTCGGCGGCGGTGGCGGCGGCGGGGGTGCAGCCGTCGCAGCGGTCGGGGTCCCCGGAGCGGGCGTACCAGTTGTAGACGAAGTCGTCGAGGCCGATGGGGTTGCCGTCGCCCCAGTTGGCGTCGGGGTTGAGGGTGTACTCGACCTGCATGGGGTGCTCGTTGACGAGTTCGGGCTCGGCGGCGAGGATCGCGTCGTTGACGACGAAGTCGGCGTGCTGGTCGAACTGGCCGATCGCGGGCCAGTAGGGGGCGGTGACCTGGAGGGTGTAGACGGTGTACTCGGCGCTCTGGTTGGGGTTCCAGCCGGTCCAGGAGCCGTCGATGCCCCAGGTGATCTCGCCGCCGTCGGCGCGCTGGCCGGAGTTGCAGGCGACGGGGTCGGCCGCGCAGTCCTGGAAGCCGCGGTCGCCGGGGTCCGCTCCGGTGCCGCAGGCGGTGGCGGTCATGACCAGGGCGGCGCCGAGGCCGATGGCGCCGGTTCGGGGTCGTCGTGCTCGCTGCATCCCTCTCCTCGTGGTGCTCGTGCGCTCGGGCGCCGGGAACGAGCCGGTTCACGCGGCTCTAGGCGAATATGAGCACGGGATGCCACTGCGCCCGAACTGTCCTCATTGACCGTCCATTGGGGGCAGAATGGAGGCGGCCGGGACGCGGACGCGCAGGTGGGCGGGGGCGCGGGGCGATTCCGGAAGGGAGGCGCGGATATCGGCGGTTTCACCGACATTCTCCGCGTTCGCCGCGGCGTCCGCCGATTGTGATCGAATCGGTATGAAGTTTGCGGGGGAGGCCGCACCCGGCCTCCCCCTGTTCACGCCGGCCGGCTCAGGCGTTCATCTCGGCGGGGAGGGGGCGCGAGTGGACGACGGTGAGCCGCGAGACGGCGCGGGTGAGCGCGACGTACAGGTGCCGGAGGCCGACGCCCTCGACGGTGGCGCCGCCGGTGGCAGGCGCCTCGACGATCTCGACCGGTTCGACGACCACGACGTGGTCGAACTCGAGGCCCTTGGCGAGGCTGGCGGCGACGAGTTCGACCCGGTCGAGGCCGGCCAGGAGGGGGGCGAGCGCCGCGGCGCGCTCGTCGGCGGCGATGACGCCGACGAGTCCCTCCTCGTCGAGCGCCTTGGCGACCGCGTCGCGGACGCCGGAGTCGAGGTCGGCGGCGGGGACGACGTCGAGGGAGCCGTCGGAGCGGATCGAGCGGGCGGGGGCGACGCCGACGCGCAGGTGCGGGAGGACCCGGTTGGCGAGTTCGATGATGACGGCCGGCACGCGGAACCCGGTGGTGAGCTCGGTGTGCTCGACGGCGTCCTTGCCGAGGTGCCGCATCTGGTCCTCCCAGGAGGCCGCGGCCCACGGGGTGGTGCCCTGGGCGAGGTCGCCGAGGACGGTGACCGAGCCCTTCCCGGAGCGGCGGGCGATGACCCGGCACTGCATCGGGGACAGGTCCTGGGCCTCGTCGATCACGATGTGGCCGAAGGAGGCCGAGGGGTCGCGCAGGTTCAGGTGCGACTCGAGCTCGTCGGAGACGAGGAGGTCGGCCGCGGTGGGCCTGGCGGGCCTGCCGGTGAGGAGCGCGGCCTCGGCCTCGGTGAGGATGCCGGCGGTCGCGTCGGCGCGGAACGCCGGGTCGCCGTAGAGCTTCTTGAGGACGGTCTTGGCGTTGAGCTTGGGCCACAGGGCGTCCAGGAACGACCGGACGGCCGGGGTGCGCTTGATCCCGGTCCCCCACTTGGCGTCCGGGGAGTGGCCGGAGCGGATCTCGGCCTGGCGGCGCACGCCCTGCACGATCGCGTCCTCGAGGGCCTTGCGTCCGGCGGTGTAGGTGCGGGAGTGCTTGCGGGCGTTCGCGAGCGCCTCTTCGAGGTAGGTCAGGCCGAGGCGCCAGCGCCAGCCGCCGTCGGCGATGAGCAGGCCCTCCTCGGGGGCGGCGCCGGCGGCGGCGAGGGCGGCGGGGACGGTGCCGACGTGCCCCCAGACGGCGCGTTCGCAGACGAGGGCGATGCGCTCGTCGTGCTTGACGAGCGCGGCCTCGTGGGTGTCGGCGGCGGTGGCGGTGTGGGCGCCGGTGAGCTGCTGGACGGTGGTCTGCCAGACGGAGGTCTCGCCGAGGGTGGGGAGGACGCCGGAGATGTAGGAGAGGAAGCCTTCGTTGGGGCCGACGATGAGGACGCCGGACTTGGTGAGCTTCCCGGTGTAGTTGTAGAGGAGCCAGGCGGCGCGGTGGAGGCCGACGGCGGTCTTGCCGGTGCCGGGGGCGCCCTGGACGCACAGGTTGACGGCGGCCTCGCGGCGGATGAGCTCGTCCTGGTCGGGCTGGATGGTGGCGACGATGTCGCGCATGGGCCCGGTGCGGGGGCGCTCGATCTCGGCGGTGAGGATGTCGGAGGCGACCTCTTCGCCGAGGACGAGGTTCTCGTCCTCGAAGCCGGTGAGGCGCGCGCCCTGGAAGCCGAAGCGGCGGCGCTTGGCGACGTCGCGGCGGTCGTGGGCGGAGGCGCGGTAGTACTGCTCGGCGAGGGGGGCGCGCCAGTCGAGGACGAGCGGGTCGTTGCGCTCGTCGCGGATGTGGCGGCGGCCGATGTGGAAGTCCTCGCCGTCGTCCATCCAGATGCGGCCGAAGAACAGGGCGATGTCGCGGTCGCTGAGGTCGGCGAGGCGCGGCACGGTGTAGTTGGCCATGGCCCAGCCGAAGTGCTGGTCCGAGCCGACGTCGCCGATGCCCAGGTTCTTCCCGGACTCGTCGAATTCGCCGGCGTAGGTGCGGTGGATGGCCTCGGTGAGGTCGCGCATGGCGGCCATGCAGGCGCGGGCGCGCTCGTGGTGGGCGATCTCGGTCTGGAGTTCGGCTTCTGACACAGGAGTCTCCCCGGTGGATTTGTCAGACGGTGCGTGGCTCGCGCGCGGGGCGCGGCCGGAGGTGCCTGAAAGGCGAACCGTCGACCCTACCGGGGCTTGACCTGGGCCTGCAATCGATTTACCGCACGCTCAGCGGCTTCACGTCCACGAGCCGCCCGTCGTCGCGGTGCAGGACCCAGCCGCCGCCGGGCGGCAGCTCGTCGGCGGGCTCCTGGGTGTGGGCGGCGAGGTCGTGGCCGTCGAGCGCGGCGACGGCGACGAGGAGCGCGGCGAGCACGGGGGCCTCGGCGCAGACGACGGCGGTGCGGCGCGGGTCGGGGAGGGCGCGCAGGGCGCGGGCGCCGAGCCAGACCGCGGCGTGCGCGGGCGTGAGCTTGGGGGCGTCCGCGGCGAGGTCGGCGGCGACGGCGCCCTGGAGGGCGAGGCGGCTCGCGAGCGGCGCGAGCGTGTCGGCGCAGGCGCGGCCGGGGCCGGACAGCAGCGTCGTGGGGTTGTACAGCTGGAGGAAGTCGGCGAGCGCCCAGGCCCGCCGGGACTGGGCGTCGGTGAGCCGGTCGTCGGGGCCGTCGGCGACGTGGCGCAGCAGGATGAGCGCGGACAGCATCAGCGGCCCCCGCTCACTGCGGGGGCGGGCGCGACACGGCATCGAGTCGGCCGGGCGAGGGCAACCGGGGGACGCATACCGTCGATGCTTCATCGGCAGATGAACGGCAGTTGAACCCGGACCTTGCGCGCAGGTGAACACTCCGCGGCAGAGCGGCCTAGCGCCCCTTCGGAAGTCGTGCGGCCCGGCTAGGAAGGCCGGTAGCGGAGGTCCTCGTACTCCTCGTGCCGCTGCATCCACCGGTCCACGAACGGGCAGGTGGGGTACGCCTTCGCGCCCTTGGCCCGCAGGTCGTCGAGGGCGTGGCGCACCAGGCGGTCGCCCCAGCCCTGGCCGCGCAGCGACCGGTCGACCTCGGTGTGCGGCAGCACCATGAACTCCTCGCGCTCGAGGTACTCGAGGTAGCCGAGCACGGCCCCCGAGTCGTCCCGCAGCTCGTACCGCTGCTCGTCGCCGTTCTCGACCACAGAAAGATCCGCCATGCCGCCACCCTATCCGGCCGGAGGCGCCCTCAGCCCGCCTCGACGGCCCGCGTCACGTCCGGCCGCCCCGGCAGCGCGGCCGAGGCGGCGGCCCCGGCGAGGCAGATGGCCGCGGCGGCGGTGAACACGTCGGCGTACTGGGCGGCGAGGGCGCGGTCGAGGGCGTCGAGGTAGACCGCCTGGCGTTCGAGGAACTCGGCCTCGGAGACGCCGAACGGGAGCGGGGTGTCGAGGTCGGCCGTGGACTCCTGGAAGCGGTGGAGGCTCCAGGCGGTGAGGGCCGCGACGCCGATGAGCATGCCCATCATGCGGGCGACGACCGCGAACGCGGCGGCGGTGCCGTGGCGGTCGGCGGGGACGGCGCGCAGGGCCGCCGAGGAGAGCGGGGCGACGGTGAGGCCGAGGGCGAGGCCGGCGACGGTGAGGCCGGGGCCGACGTCGGGGACGGTGGCGGCGATCCACGCGTACGCCCCTGCGGCCGTGGCGAACCCGGCGATCGAGGGGAGGCGCTCGCCGCAGCGGGAGGCGAGGGCGCCGCCCGCGACCGCGCCGATCGGCAGGCCCGCGAGGAACCACGTGAGCAGGAGCGCGCCGCCGGCCGAGTCGAGGCCGAGGAGGGTCTGGGCGAGCAACTGCGTGTCGACGAGGGTGACCATGAGGACCGCGCCCGCCGCGGCGCTCGCGGCGAGGCAGGCCGCGTACGGGACGCGGCGCACCCCGGCGGGGTCGAGGAGGCGGACCTTCGCGACGCGCTGCTGCACCGCGAAGAGGGCGAGGACGGCGAGGCCGCCCGCGATGGCCGGGAGCCCCCACGCCGGGAGCACCGCGTCCTCCGGCTCGGGGTTGTACAGGCCGATCGTGAACAGCCCCAGGGCGACCGCGAGGAGGGCGCCGCCGATGACGTCGATGCGGGCGTCCCGGCGCGGCGCCGCCGCGGGGAGCGCGACGTGGACGGCCGCCATGGCGAGGACCGCGAGCGGGACGTTGACCCAGAAGATGCCGCGCCAGCCGACGAGCGCCGCGATCCCCGCGCCCGCGAGGGGTCCGAGGACGGCGCCGAGCTCCTGGGCCGCGCCGACCCAGCCGAGGACGGCGGCGCGGCGGCGGGCGGCGAAGAGGTCGGCGGCGAGCGCCATCGTGACCGGCAGGAGCGCGCCGCCGGCGAGGCCCTGGAGGGCGCGGCCGGCAACGAGCGGGGCCAGGTCCTGGGCGAGGGCGCTGACGACGGAGCCGATCGCGAAGGCGGCCAGGCAGGCGTGGATGACGGGGCGGCGCCCGAACCGGTCGGAGACGCGCCCGAGGAGCGGCATCCCGGCGATGTAGCCGAGGAGGTACCCGGTGACCAGGGGCGTGGCGCGTTCGAGGTGGTTCACGGGGATGTCGAGTTCGTCGATCATGTCGACGAGGACGCTCACGAGGACGTACGCGTCGATGGAGCCGAGGAGGACGGCCGCCCCGGCGGCCCCGAGCGCGAGGCGCCGGCGCTCCCTACTGCGGGGCAACGATCTCGACCGGTTCGTCGTAGTCGTCGAAGGCGAGGGCGACCGTGGCGTCGCCCTGGGCGAACTCGGCCCTGACGACGCGGAGGCGCTCCTGGTCGAACCAGACGGTGGCGGTGTTCCAGTCGCCGGCGGCGGGCAGGAACTCGGCGAACGCGGCCGGGTCGAACACGACCTCGTACCGGTAGGTCGCGACGCCGTCGATCGTCTCGGCGTCCTCGGGGGTGGCGGACTCGACGGCGTCCAAGAGCGCGGCGACGCCGCGGTCGGGGTCGAGGAGCACGGTGGGGTCGTACGGGAGCATCTCGTCGCCGACGGGGATCTCCTGGTAGCCGCCGGTGGCGCCCTTGACGTAGGCGCTGTCGCCGACGATCGTGTAGTCGATCTCGAGGTCCATGCCGAGCGCGGTGATCACGCCGGCGCCCTCGGCCTCGCCGTCCGCGGTGACGACCCCGTCGGCGCGCTCGACCGCGAGCCCCTCGACGTCGCCGTCCACGGTGAGTTCGAAGTGGACGGACTCGGCCGCGGCCATCGCGGCGGCCGCGCTGGGCAGCGCCTCGTCGGCCGGGGGGAGGTCGTCGGCGCCGCCCGAGCAGGCGGCCAGGAGCGCGCAGGCGGCGAGGGCGGCGCCGGTCAGGGGGTGTCTCGATCGCATGCGCCGATCCTATGCCGCGCACGCTCCAGTGGGGAACGGCGAGCGCGGCGACCGCCCGCGGGGAGAGTGCGGGCGGTCGCCGCGGGGGACCCGGCGGTTGGGTGGCCGGGGCCCCCGCGCCGGCCGGACCGGGCGTGCCTAACTGCACGCGACGGTCGGCCAGTTCCAGTTGCCGTTGGCCTGGATGGTGAGGCCGAACGTGTTCCCGGCGCCGTTCGGGGTCGCGACGAGCTGCTGCGCGGTCGGGTAGGACGCGTTGCAGTTCCAGGTCGCGATGACCTTCGCGGGCGAGGGGATGTTCAGCGTGGTGCGCCAGTCGGACTTGCCGGAGACGGTCACGTTGAGGTTGTACCGGTCGCTCCAGCGCTGCCCGGCCGACAGCGTCGCGGTGCAGGCGCCGCCGCCACCGCCGCCACCGCCGCCGGTGGAGCCGACGGTGATGTTGGAGCTGCCGGTGGACTGGTAGCCCTCGGTCGCCATGATCATGTAGTAGCTGAAGGCGCCCAGGTTCATGCCGGCGCGGGCCCAGGCGTCGAAGTGGGCGCCGGTGTCGATGGTGCCCGAGCTGCGGGCGCCCTGGCGGACGCTCCAGTACTGGTTGAAGGTCCTGGTGCCCTCGACCGACGGGGCGTTGTAGCGCGTGGACTGGCCGAGCCAGTAGTTGCCGCCGTTGATGGTGGCGTTGCCGCGGTGCGAGGCGCCGCTGCTGGGGTTGTACGGGCCGTGCGATTCGACGATGTAGTACTCGACCAGCGGGTTCGACGTCCAGCCGTAGAGGGCCAGGTAGCCGTTGCTGCCGTGGTTGACCCAGCCGCTGTAGTCGACGATCCGGCGGCCGCCGTTGGCCCAGCCCTTGCCGCCGACCCAGTTGTTGGCGCCGTTCCAGGAGCTGCTGTAGTTCCCGCCCGCGCCGAGGGTCATCGAGGCCCGGCCCTGGGTGTCGGTCCAGAAGGAGTAGTAGTACCCGTTGTGGGTGCCCTCCTGGTTGGTGGTGATGACCTGCTGCGCCTGCGCGGCGCTCGGCATGACCAGCCCGGAGGCCCCGAGCGCGAGCGCGCCTGCGCCGCCGAGCAGCAGATTCCTGCGGCTGAAGATGCTTGGGGGCGGGTTGTACTTCATCCTGACTCCTCGGAAGGGTGTCGAGCGGCTCGTGCAGAACACCCGAGCCGCATCGAGAGACATCTATCTCTCGGTAGACACCATCGTGGACCGGACATAGGAACGTGTCAATAAGTTTCGGAAAACTATCGGAACTTTTCAAGGTCACTTGACCCGAAACGACCTGTGAACCCACAGCTCACGCCCAGACTCGCACGAAAAGCCTCGAAATCCGCCATCGTTGACCCGCGAAAGGATCACCCGACCCGCCGACCGAACTTCCGGAACTTTCAGAGCGCATGCAGCCGCGGTCCGCACCAGCTTTCGCAGCACGGCGGAGACAGCGAAAACGCCACCCGCGATGCGGATGGCGTCGAGGTTCTGCGTGGTGCCCCCGGCAGGATTCGAACCTGCGACACCTAGAGGATGTCCCGCTATCGATGGTGGTGCTGTCGTCGACCCGCTCTCGGTCAGACGGTGCGGGCAAGGTTGTTCAGGCGGGCAATGCCGAGCATCGCGACCGCGACGCCGTCGCCAGGCTGGCCGGTCGGGTGCTCGTCGATCGACGAAGCCGGGGATGGAGGTCGGGGCCCAGATGCCAAGGGCAGGTGTCATGGACGCGGTGGCCGACGTGGTCGTCTGCGGGACATTTCAGCGGCGACTGCCACGTAGAGTGGGGTGGCCAAGATGGCACGGGTGTGGCGAGAAGGCTGTGCATCATTGGGAACCTCGCCTTGGATGAGTGGCACGGCGAGGTATTCGAGGTCCTGTGATGGTCCGCTGAGCCTGATGCGGGTGGCGTCATGCAGCCCGTCTTCGGGATGGCCGAGCACTGCCATCGCAGCTTCGTTGCCGATGTCGGCATCCGCTCGGAGTAGGCGCCAGTCTTCGGCGAGGTCAGGTCGTGCTGAGAGGTTTTCCGCGATCACCGCCATGATGTTGGGGGTGGCTGAATACGCGACCAGCCTCTGGTTCTCTTCTGTAGGCTCTTCGCCGAGCACGTGGCGGCGGGACCCGGCGAGCATCACAATGCCGTTGGCGTCCTGCCCCCGAAAGAAGACGGTGTCAAACCCGTTCGTCGGACTCTCGGGCTCGTATCCGTTGCTGAGCCACCCCCAGCGCATCGGCATCGACCCTCGGAAAAATGCCGCCCCCGGCTGCACCCCTGTGCCGACCTGGTGGTGCCGGTCGATGTAGCGCTCTACGATGCGGAGTTTCGCCAGCCGCGCAGTGCGCGGCGGATCACCCTGGCGCAGGACGACGCTGGCGAGTTTCAAGTCCAAACCGAGCTCCATGCTCACTCGCCGGCGCTGCGCTGGGTCGATCTGCTCGAAAAGCATGTCGAGCTTGGCGTCTGAGATATACAGGAAGTACCGCAGCGGTGCTTTCCTCCTCCAGAACACGATGGCATCCTTTCGGGCTCGGCCAACCTTTCCATCGTCACAGATAGACCCGAGTTCCGCTGTCCACCACGGGCTCGCGAGCAAGCTGAGATTTCCTGGACTGTGCTGGTCCGTAGAACCCGTCAGCCATGGCTTCGGCGGATCCATCGCCGCGGAGGCGGCAATCGCGAAGCACTTTCCAGACTTTCAGTTTCGCGAAGGTGTGCTCGATGCGTGCGCGGACGTGGCGATGGGAGGCATTGTGGGCTTCCTTCCACTCCACCAGCGGCTCGTCCTTCTTCTGGCGCCGGTGCGGGATGATCGCTCGGGTGCCGGGGTAGCCGCCGTCGGCGATCACGGTCGCGGTGCGGGTGGCGTGGTCGATGCCGGACTCGCCGAATGCCTTCGAGTCGTTGCGGTTGCCCGGCAGCGGGATGCCGACGGCAACCACGAGCTGGGTATCAGCGTGAATGACGACCTGATGATTGGTCGAGTACCGGTAATTCTTCGACTTCGCGGCCACCGCGTGGTCACGGGTGGGAATCAGAGTGCCATCGACGATGAGGATCGTCTCGGGTGCGAAGCGCTGCCGTTGACGAAGCGCGAGTTTGGGGCGAGGTCGTCGATGATGCGGTCGGCAGCGGACTTCGACGTGCCGAACAGTGCCGCGATCTGGCGCATGGTCAGGTTCGTGCGCCAGTAGGTGGTCACCAACAGGACCTGGTCCTCGAATGCGAGACCCCAGGGGCGGCCCTTGAGCGTGGGATCGGCGCCCTCGGCGCGCAGTTGCCGAACGAGCTTGGCGAACTGCCGCGCAGTCAGGCCGCTGAACGTCTCGATCATCGCCTTGTCCGCTGCACTGATCACCCGTGTCACGCACGCATGATTGCATGCGCCCCAACATCTTCCGGGGCGGTGATCAGGGCGCTTCCAGGACGAGGAAAAGGAAGCACAGGAACGCCGAGTCGGGCGTCTTGACATCGTCGGGGAACTTCTCGTGGGCTCCGGGCGCCGGGGGCGGCTCGCTGACGACCGCAATCCGGAACCCGGCTTCGATGAATGCCCCGGTGACCGCCTGCAGCGGCCGGTGCCATTGCGACAGCAAGACGCTCTGGCCGCTGAAATCGCACTCCAAGCCGTACTCGTGGGTCGAGAAGTAGTTCCGGTCGGGATAGGACAACTTGTAGACGAAGGGGTGGTGGACGGCCACGATGAGCCGCCCGCCCGACACCAGCACGCGCCGCAATTCGGCGAGCGGTGCCGTCCAGTCCTCCAGGTAGTGCAGGACCAGGCATGCGACGACATCGTCGAACGCGTCGTCGGGGAATGGTAGGGGATCGTTGAGGTCTGCCTGCTGGAGTGCGGCGTCCTCGCCGAGCCGCCGCCTGGCCAGCTCGAGCATCTTGATGCTGGGGTCGACGCCGGTGACGATGGCGCCCCGGTCACGGAGCTCCTCAAAAATGGGTCCGGCACCGCAGCCGACGTCGAGGATCCGTCGCCCGGCCACATCCCCGGCCAGATCCAGGATCGCGGGCCGCGCGTAGTAGGCGTTGAGGAGGCTGGATTCGTTCTCGGCGGCGAATGCCTCGGCGAAGCCGTCGTAGTCGGCGGTCGGCGTCTGGTCGACGAGTCCGGCGGCGTTCTCGTGGTCTGAAGGCATGCGGGCCATTCTGACACGACTCGACCAATCCGCGACGGGAGGCAGCGACTGGCCTCGTTGCAAAGCGCACGACTGCTCCCACCGGAACATCCACTGACGACCTGGTGGCTGGTGGAGTAGCGGTAGTTCTTCGGCGGGGACCAGGGTGCCATCGACGATGAGGACGGTCTCGGGAGCGAAGCGTTTGCGGGGCCGCAGTGCCAGCTTCGGTCCCAGGTCGTCGATGATGCGGTCGGCGGCGGACTTTGAAGTCCCGAACAGGACCGCGAGCTGGCGCATCGTGAGGTTGGTGCGCCAGTAGGCCGTGACCAGCAGCACCCGTTCAGCAAAGCCCAGACCCCAAGGGCGGCCCTTGAGCGCGGGGTCGGCTCCCTCAGCTCGGAGCTGGCGGACGAGCTTGGCGAACAGGCGCGGACTCAACCCGCTGCACAGGTGCACCATCGTCTCGTCCGCCGCGCTGATCACACCGTCACGCAGGCACGATCCCATGAGCCTCAACCACTCTCGAGCTCAACCTGAAGCGCGGCGTTCGGTCAGGAGCGCGAATCCGTGGCGGTCAGATTTCACCGGTCTCCTCCGCGTCGCCGACGACCGCAATTAAAGGCCGCTGAACTCCGGCGTCCCCGACGTGCTCTGCGGGTCCGTCACGAACCCATGGCTTCTCGGGCGCGGTAGGCCCGGAGCTTGTTGCGGTTGCCGCACCGTTCCATCGAGCACCAGCGTCGTGTGCCTGGGCGCGAAGAGTCAACGAACACCATCGGGCAGTTGTCGCTCGCGCACTCGCGGATGCGCTCGGCCAGCGGCCCGGACAGCAGCGCGATCATCTCCCGTGCCAGCGTCGACAGCGCCTGCGACGCCCGCACGGGCGCTGCCCATTCAGAGGCGATGCCGTCCCCGGTGAGCCTGGGGGCCAACGGCGGGGCGGCGGCCGCCCGGTTGAGAACCGCTACCGCCTTCTCGGGGAGCGGGCGGTCCGCCGCGCGCGCATGCGCTGCATCCCAAATCGCCTGGCGCAGAGCCTTGCCCGCAGTCAGCTCACGGGCCGTCACGGGCACCGTGACCACTGCGTTCAACGGCGGCTGTGCCACCCAATCGCCCAGGTCGCCCGGTTCGTGGAGGATTTCGAAGACTGCGTACTGGCCTTCGCCGCCCGCGTGGGCGAAGTCCAGGCAGACCGCCCCGGCATCGAACCAGAACGATCCACCCTTCGGATCGTGCAGCAGCCGCCCCGTCGTACTTGCTCTCATGTAACCACTATAATCGGTTTCTCAGTCAACACCAGTTTAAGTGGTTACATCAGTCGAGGAGGCAACCGTGGTCGCACGGCACATCAACCCCGCCGGACTGCATCGGAGTCCGGCGTTCAGCCAGGCCGTCGTGGTCGAGCAACCCGCGAAGACGATCTACATCGGCGGGCAGAACGGCGTCGACTCCGAAGGCAAGCTTGTGGGCCCCACCGTCGGGGAGCAGTCCCTTCAGGCATTCCGCAACCTCGCGACCATCCTTGAGAGCGAAGGGGCGAGCCTGGCGGACATCGTGCACTGGCGGATCGCCGTGGCCGACGGCCACTCGTTCGACGAGGGCGTGGCCGCGTTCCAGGAAGTGTGGAACCGGGCCGACCCGCCGCCGGCCATCACCGTCCACGTCGTCGCCGGCCTCGGGCCGGGCTTCCTCGTCGAAATCGACGCCGTCGCAGCCGTCTGAATTCCAAGAACGTGACCGTCCACGGATCGGTGGACGGTCACGTCCCCTTTCCCAGCAGAGAAGCGACAGCAAACCGTGACGACCGTCCGCGACACCCCGAACTCCCAGCCGAACACTCCCGCGCCCATCTCAATCCGATCGACCATTGCGCTCGTCTGCCTCGCGCAGTTCATCATGGTGCTCGACGTGTCGATCGTGAACGTCGCGCTGCCCGCCATGCAGTCGGAGCTCCGCCTCGATCCCCAAGGGCTGCAATGGGTGGTCAACGCCTACCTGCTCACCTTCGCTGGCTTCCTGCTCCTGGGAGGCCGAGCCGCCGATCTCTACGGACGCCGACGCGTCTTCGTCGCGGGCCTGACCGCATTCGCCGCCGCCAGTCTCATCGGCGGGCTCGCCATCACACCCGGAACGCTGATCGCCGCGCGTGCGCTGCAAGGGCTCGGCGCGGCCATCGTCTCCCCGGCCACACTGACCATCCTGATCACCTCGATCCCCGACGGCCCGCAGCGCGCCAGGGCAATCGCCACCTGGGCGGCGGTCGGAGCGGTCGGCGGCGCAGCCGGGTCGCTCATCGGCGGCGTCCTCACCGACCACCTGTCATGGCGCGCGATCCTGTTGATCAACGTGCCGATCGGAGCGGTCGCCATCGTCGCCGCCCTGCGCCTCCTTACCGAAACCCGCGACCTTCGGGCCCGCAGGCTCGATCTCATCGGCGCGATCACGGTGACCTTCGGGCTCTTGGCGCTGGAGTTCGGGGTGCTGAACGGGTCGGGGCACGGCTGGGGATCGCCGCACGCGCTGCTGCCGGTGACCGCAGGCGTGCTCGCGCTGGCCGTGTTTGTCCTGGTGCAGGCCAGGTTCGCTCGGGTGCCGCTGATGCCACTGTCCGCCTTGCAGTCCCGCTCGATGTCGGGTGCCCTCCTCATGCAGCTCCTCCTGGGCGCGGCAGGGTTCGCGGTCTGGTACTTCCTTTCGCTCTACATGCAGCAGGAGCTGCACCTCAGCGCGCTCCAGGCGGGCCTGGCATTCCTGCCGCACACCCTCGCCATCATCGTCGCCTCCAAGGCCACGCCGCAGCTGGTCACCCGGATCGGCACGCGTCCCCTGCTGATCACGGGCGCACTGGTCTCGGCGACGGGCTTCGGCTGGCAGGCCACGGTCACACCGGAAAACGACCTGATCACCGGCATCATCCTGCCCGGAATACTCATCACCGGCGGCATGGGCCTGTGCTCCGCACCAATCACGATGACCGCCACCGCCGGGGCGAGTCCCGACGATGCGGGGATGCTCTCCGGCATCCTGAACGTCTCCCGCCAAGTCGGCGGTTCACTCGGCCTGGCCGCGCTGACTGCGCTGGCCGCAGGCGCCTCCGGGCGTCAGTCCTCCGAGTACGCACTGGAGTTCTGGGTCTGCGGTGCGCTCGCGACCTCCTCAGCGGTGGCCGCGGCCGTCCTTCCGAAGGCGCCGAGGAGCGAACCGAAAATGCCGAAGGGGGCTACGGCCCCGCCCGCGGCAGGAGCGATTGAACCTCGGGACTGCCTCCGCGAAGGAGCTGTCTAACTGATGAAACGTCCCGGTTGGCGTACTTCCCGCGGGTCACCGTCGTCTGTCATATGCCGCCCTCAAAGCGACGAGCCACGAGGGGGCTTCAGGATCCGGTCGCGTTGGGCGATGATGAAGGTCGCCGCCGCAATGCCAACAGTTCCAGCGGTCAGCCACGCCGGAACACTCCCGTAATCAAGTCCGCTAAGAAATTCGATCATGGGATCAGGCTAGGTCTCGGCAGGTCTACCTCTCCTCAAACCACGCCCCGCGGCGGAACGCTTGGCACACGAGATCATCCGTTCGACCGAAGCCGCTCTACGCGGAAGGAGGAGCCGCCCTCTTCCAGAGGCTGCGCTGTGGTTACAAGTAGCCGAGAGGGTCTACACGGTGTCGCGTAAGCCCCCCTTCTGGCTCATGGCCACCTGGGGGCAGGCGTGATCGCCTCGTGGTTTGAACGGAAATGTGCCCTCTAGCTGGGCTGACGTAGAGTGCCCCCGGCAGGATTCGAACCTGCGACACCTGGTCCCGGAAACCAGTGCTCTATCCACTGAGCTACGGAGGCGCGCCCGCCGGAGCGGACTGCACGATGCTACCAGTCCCGGCCGCGGGGGTCGAACGCAGTTCCGCCGGTGGAGATCACACCTTCGCGCGGTCCCGCGATTCCGGCCCGCGAGGGCGGGGCGGCGGGCATAGTCTGACTCCGCCGAAACCTCCGAGCCTAGCGGACACGCTGCGGTTTCGCGCCCTGAATCACCGACGAAACACATCATCTTGGGGAGCCCCCACGGTCCGACCACAACATGTATGATTCCCCTCTGTCAGGTCGGTGCTGTCGTACTCCACTCCCACCGCGTGGGGAGGGCGGCGCCGCCGTGCCGCCAGACCGCACGTCACGAGGGGACGCAGAGATGACCGGGCTCGCCACCACGCCATCCGCCACCACCACCGCTCCGCAGCAGCGCGGACCCGAGCCAGGCCCCGCCGCCCGGATCGCCGAGCGCATCCGCGCGCACGCCGCCGGACTGCCCGACGTGGACGCCGAGAAGGTCATCGCCCAGATCGAGGCCGGCCTGTGGCCCGGCGCAACCGAGACCGCGCTGCGCGAGCGCGCCGTCGAGATCACCTCGTCGAGCGTCGCCTCCGAGCCCACCTACTCCAAGCTCGCGGCCCGGCTCCTCGCCGAGCACATCGCGGAGGAGACCGCGGGCGAGGGCGTCACCTCGTTCACCACCTCGATCGCGGCCAGCCGCGACAACGGACTCCTCGCCGACGACCTCGTCGCGTTCGTGGAGGCCAACGCGGAGGCCCTGGACGCCGTCGTCGACGACGCCGCCGACGACCGCTTCGAGTACTTCGGCCTGCGCACCGTCTACGACCGGTACCTGCTGCGCCACCCCGAGCACCGCACCGTGCTCGAGCGCCCCCAGTACTTCATGCTCCGCGTCGCGTGCGGGCTGAGCCAGTCCGTCGAGGAGGCCGCCGAACTCTACCGGCTCATGTCGGCCCTGGCGTACCTGCCCTCCTCGCCCACGCTGTTCAACTCCGGCACCCGCCGCGCCCAGCTGTCCTCGTGCTTCCTGCTCGACTCCCCCAAGGACGAGCTCGACTCGATCTACGAGCGCTACAGCCAGGTCGCGCGCCTCTCCAAGTACGCCGGCGGCATCGGCATCGCCTGGTCGCGCGTGCGCTCGCGCGGCTCGCTCATCCGCGGCACCAACGGCCACTCGAACGGCATCGTGCCGTGGCTGCGGACCCTCGACTCGTCCGTCGCCGCCGTGAACCAGGGCGGGCGCCGCAAGGGCGCCGCGTGCGTGTACCTCGCCACCTGGCACGCCGACATCGAGGAGTTCCTCGAGCTGCGCGACAACACCGGCGACGTGGAGCGCCGCACCCACAACCTCAACCTCGCCAACTGGATCCCCGACGAGTTCATGCGCCGCGTCGAGGCCGACGCCGAGTGGTCCCTGTTCGACCCCAAGGAGACCCCCGAGCTCGTGGACCTGTGGGGCGACGAGTTCGACCGGGCGTACCGCGCCGCCGAGGCCGCCGGGAAGGCCCGCAAGACGATCCCGGCCCGCGAGCTGTACGGCCGCATGATGCGGACCCTCGCCCAGACCGGCAACGGCTGGATGACCTTCTCCGACACCGCGAACCGGACCTCGAACCAGACCGCGCGCAAAGAGAACGTCATCCACCTCTCGAACCTGTGCACCGAGATCCTCGAGGTCACCAACGACTCCGAGACCGCCGTGTGCAACCTCGGCTCCGTCAACCTCGCCGAGCACTGCACGCCCGAGGGCTTCGACTTCGAGCGGCTCGAGACGACCGTGCGCAGCGCCGTCAAGTTCCTCGACCGCACCATCGACCTCGGCTTCTACCCGACCGCCGAGGCCGAGAAGGCCAACCGCAAGTGGCGCCCGGTCGGCCTGGGCTGCATGGGCCTCGCCGACGTGTTCTTCAAGCTGAAGCTCGCCTTCGACTCCGAGGAGGCGCTCGCGCTCTCGACCGCGATCGCCGAGCGGATCGCCCTGGTGGCGTTCGAGACCTCCACCGGCCTCGCCGAGCAGCTCGGGGCGCACCCGAACTTCGCCGAGACCCGCGCCGCCGAGGGCGTGCTCCACATCGACCACTACCCGAACGCGCGGATCACGCTCACCGAGCGCTGGGACGCCGTGCGCGGCCGCATCGCCGAGCACGGCCTGCGCAACTCGCTCATGATCGCGATCGCGCCGACCGCCACGATCGCGTCGATCGCCGGCTGCGCCGAGTGCATCGAGCCGGTCGTCTCCAACGTGTTCAAGCGCGAGACGCTCTCCGGCGAGTTCCTCCAGGTCAACCGCCACCTGATCGCCGAGCTCAAGGAGCGCGGCATCTGGAGCGAGCAGGTCCGCCAGGCGATCGTCGTCGCCGAGGGGTCCGTGCAGGGCATCGCCGAGATCCCGGCCGACCTCCAGGAGCGGTACCGCACCGCCTGGGAGCTCCCCCAGCGCGCCCTGATCGACCTCGCGGCGGCCCGCACGCCGTTCATCGACCAGGCCCAGTCGCTGAACCTGTTCCAGGCCAGCCCGACCATCGGCAAGCTCTCGTCGATGTACCGCTACGCGTGGCAGCAGGGCCTCAAGACCACGTACTACCTGCGCAGCCGCCCCGCGACGCGCATCAACCAGACCACCGTCAGCGCCCAGCCCGCGGCAGTGGCGCAGCCGGCCGAGCTGGAGGTCATCCCGGCCGACATCGCGTGCTCCCTGGAGAACCCGGAGAGCTGCGAGGCCTGCCAGTAGGACCCGGCGAGGGGCGGCCCGCCCGGGCCGCCCCTCCCCCATGACTTCGAACTGCCCTGCACCCCAAGCGAACCCATAAGCGAGAGGACCCGCCCATGCTGCTCGACCCGGGCATGAACCTGACCCTGCGACCGATGAAGTACCCGGACTTCTACGACCAGTACCGGGCCGCCATCAAGAACACGTGGACCGTGGAGGAGGTCGACCTCGCCTCGGACCTGACCGACCTCGCGAAGTTCACGCCGCAGGAGCAGCACCTCATCCACCGGCTCGTGGCGTTCTTCGCCACCGGCGACACGATCGTCGCGAACAACCTGGTGCTCAACCTGTACCAGCACGTCAACTCCCCCGAAGGGCGCCTCTACCTCTCGCGCCAGCTCTTCGAGGAGGCCGTGCACGTGCAGTTCTACCTGACGCTGCTCGACACGTACCTGCCCGACCCCGACGAGCGCGCCAAGGCGTTCGACGCGGTCAACAACATCCCGTCGATCAAGCGGAAGGCCGACTTCTGCTTCAAGTGGATCGACGAGGTCTTCGACATGCAGGAGCTCAAGACCGGCGAGGACCGCCGCAAGTTCCTGCTCAACCTCATCTGCTTCGCCGCGTGCATCGAGGGCCTGTTCTTCTACGGCGCCTTCGCGTACGTGTACTGGCTGCGCAGCCGCGGCCTCCTCGACGGCCTCGCGACCGGCACCAACTGGGTGTTCCGCGACGAGTCCTGCCACATGAACTTCGCGTTCAGCGTCGTCGACGTGGTCCGCCAGGAGGAGCCCGAGCTGTTCGACGAGCAGATGCGGCAGCAGGTCACCGACATGCTGGAGGAGGCCGTCGAGGCCGAGCTCCAGTTCGCCGAGGACCTCATCGGCGAGGGCATGCCGGGCATGACCGTCAAGGACATGAAGTCGTACCTGGAGTACGCCGCCGACCAGCGCCTCGTGCGCCTCGGCATGCCGAAGAAGTGGGGCTCGGAGAACCCGTTCCCGTTCATGGCGCTCCAGGACGTGCAGGAGCTGACGAACTTCTTCGAGCGCCGGCCGACCGCCTACCAAGTGGCCGTGGAGGGCAAGGTCGACCTCGACGAGGAGTTCTGATCCCGGGCCGCAGGACGTCTCCCGCCTGCGGCCGAAAGGGCCCGGTGCGCATGCACCGGGCCCTTCCTCGTCCGTTCGCGCCGCCCCGGGGCGGCGCGCTTCGCTCGGCTAGCCGGCCCTCGCGAACGTCGAACCGGTGGCCTCGGTGCCATCGCCCAGCTGCGCGACGCACAGGAACGTGCCGTCGCCGGGGAGGTGGACGTCCGTGGTCCAGTCGACCGCGTCGCTGGAGACGAGCTGCGAGAGCGGCCCGCCGTCGGCCTGGCCGTTCACGCACGCGGCCGCCACGGTGGCGTCGGCGCGGGCGGCCTCGACGTCGGCGACCCCCTCGGGGAGCGGGCCGGTCGCGTACGCCTCCCACGCGTGGGGGGCGTCGCAGTCGGCGGCGGCGAACGCGGCGTCGAAGCAGGCCGGCTCGGTGACGCAGCCGGCGCCCTCGACGGCGAGCGTGCACTCGGGGGCGTAGTCGTCGACCATGGACTGCGCGGCCAGGTCGGTCGGCTCGTCGCCGCCGCCGAAGAGCCACACGCCGCCGACGACGAGCAGGGCGAGGATGGCGAGGCCGACCGCGCCCATGCCGATGAGGCGGCCCAGGCCCGAGCCGGTGTCGCCCTCCTTCAGGCGGCGCTCGCGGCGGGTCAGGCCGGTCTCGTTGCGCGGCACGGGGACCGGCAGGCGCGAGTCGCGGTCGTTGCGGTCGTGGCCGCCGCTGCCGAAGGACTCCCAGCGGGCCGTCTCGCTCGCGAGGCCGCCCGAGGGCGTCCCGGCCGCGGCCGGGCTCACCGGGGGGCTCACGGGCGGGCTGGGGAGGCGCGCGGGGCCAGCGGGGGCGGGCGCGGCGGCGCGGCGCGGCGGCGCGGGGTTCGCGGCCTCCGGGTCCGGTCCGCGGCCGCGGCGCTTGGCCGGGGCGAGGCGGAGGGTCTGCGGCGAGTCCGGCAGGCCGCCCAGCTCGGCGTAGCCGGGCGCGGGGGCCGCGGGCTCGCGGAACTCGGTCGGCGGCGACGCGTAGGCGCCGTAGAGCCCTGGGGAGGCGGGCGAGGGCGCGTGCGGCGGCTCGTCGGTGACGCGCGGGATGATCCCGGTGGACGCCTCGGGGATGCTCGCGAGGAACTCGCGGAACTCGACCGCGGTCGGGCGCCCCTCGGGGTTGTTGATGAGCGCCGTGCGCAGCATCTCGAGCAGCAGGGGCGATATGCCGGGGATCGCCGGGATCGGCTGGTCGAACAGGGCCGCAACCTCGTTGATGTCGAGGACCCCGTCGGCGGGGAAGCGCGGCGGGTTGCCGCTGAGCATCGCGTACAGGGTGGCCGCGAGCGAGTAGACGTCGGCGCTGGGGCCGACCTCGCGCATCTGGAAGACCTCCAGGGGCGCGTAGGCGGGGGTGGCCATCATCGAGAACCGCTCGCCCGGGCGGGGGGCGGGGATGAGGCTGGAGAGCCCGAAGTCGGCGAGCACGGCGTGGCCGTGGTGGTCGATGAGGAGGTTCGCGGGCTTGATGTCGCGGTGGACGATCCCGGCCTCGTGGGCCGCGGCGAGGGCGTCGGCGATGCGGATGCCGATCTCGATCGTGCGGTGCGGCGGGATGGTCGTGTGGCGGTCGAGCAGGTCGGCGACGGACCCGCGGCAGCGCTCCATGACGACGTAGGGGTTCGCCTGGTGGGTGAGGCCGGCGGAGAGCATCTTGACGACGCACGGGTGGTCGGAGAGGCGCCCGGCGGTCTGGACCTCGTGGCGGAACCGCTCGCGGGAGGCGTCGTCGGTGAGGGGGCGGGCCTCGATCTTCACGGCGACCTCGGCGCCGTCGTCGAAGCGCGTGGCGCTGTAGACGGTCGAGTAGGCGCCGCGGTCGATCTCGCTGAAGCCGGTGAGCCGCTCGATGCCGTGGAGGAGGGCTTCGGGGTCGAATTCGGCGCGCGCCCGCGGCGGGGAGAACGTCGCGGTCGCGGAGCCCTGAGGGGAGAGCGGACCGGTTGGAGCACCGTAGGACGACATGGTGTCCACTGGAAGCAGCCTCCGTTCTCGGCAGGCGGGCCCGCCGAAATGGGTATTGCATGGTTCAGGTCGTGCGCGGTCGGCGCCGGGGTGCTCGCCGCTGGTGCGATGACCCGGGCCTGGGGGATCCGAGTCATGGGACCTTTGACGAATAACGTTACGGCAACGCGCCCTCGATTCTGTATACCCCTAGACGAAAAGCCAGCGATAACTGGCCGAACGGATGATATGTCGCTTCCCGAGGGCGAAGCCCCGGTGGCGCATAGTGAACGCATCCCCCGTGTAGCGCGCGGGAGGACGGGCATTCCGGCGGCCTCCGCGGGAGTGCCCGTCCGCCCGCCGCGTCCCCCGCTCACGCCTCCGCCGCCGTGCCGTCCGCGCCCGCGCCGAGCGGGGCGCCGAGGGGGTGCGACTCGTCGAGGTAGTGCGCGGCCCACGCCGTGGCCTCCGGATCCTCGCCGAAGGACTTCAGCGTGATCCGGGCCCACGTCGCGGCCTCGCCGGGGCGGCCGTCCTCGTCGAGCAGGCGCGCGTAGCGGGCCACGATGGCCCGGCGCGGCCGGCCCAGGGACGGCTCGTCGTAGTGGGCCGCGAGGGCCTCCAGCAGCCGCAGCGCCTCGGCGCGGTCGCCCTTGGCGGCGTGCACGTCGGCCAGGAGCGCGGTGTTCGCGGCGCGGCCGGGTTCGAGGACGTCGTCGGTGACGAGCGCGAGCGCCTCCTCGGCCGCGGCCTCCGCGGTCGCCGGGTCGCCGGCCTCGAGGGCGCAGCGGCCTCTGAGGTTGTGCGCCAGGGAGATCAGCAGCGGGTGCCCGGTCTTCGCGCCGTACTCCTCGGCCCCGGCGGCGAGGTCGAGCGCGTGGTCGAGCGCGCCGATCGAGCGGGCCGCGAGGGCCCGCACGTACTTCGCGAAGCCGCGGCCCCAGTCGTCGTCGATGCGCTCGAAGTCGCGGAAGGACTTGCGCGCCAAGGCGTCGGCGCCTTCGGGGCGGCCGAGGCCGATCTGGGCGGCGGCGCCGATGGCGCGCAGGAGTCCCACGGCGAACACGTCGCCCGAGCGCTCGCCGATGGGCATGAACACGTCCGAGAGGCGCTTGGCCTCGGTGAAGCGGCCGGCCATGAGGAGCGCGAACGCGGACACGCCGCGGACCCAGGCGCGGCCGACCAGGTCCATCTGGCGCGCGAAGGCCTTCGCGGCCTCGCGCAGGACCTCGTCGGCGCCCTCGAAGTCGCCGCGGGCCACCAGGACCCAGGCGCGGTGCTGGAGGGCCCAGGCGAGGCGCTTGTCGTCGCCGACGCCGACCGCGACGTCGTAGGCGTCGAGGAAGCGGGCCTCGGCCTCGGACAGGTGCCCGGCGAGGAAGTCGAGGAGGCCGATGCGGCACTGGGCGTCGCAGCGGGGCCCGGCCAGGCCCTCGCGGCGCGACAGCGCCAGCGCGGCCGTCCAGGCCCCGCGGGCCTCGGCGAGCTCGCCCTTGTAGCGGTGCAGGCGCCCGCGGAGCAGGAGCAGCTGCGCGACGAGCTCGGAGGCGTCCTCCGGGAAGTCGTCGCCGAACAGGCGCGGGGACGGGTGGTCGTCGTCGCCGTGCGCGTGGTCCTCGTCGGGGATGAGGCCGATGTCGATCGCGAGGCCCTCGATCTCGGCCTCGGCCTCGACGGTGCGGCCGAGGCGGGTGAGGGCCCGGCCGCGCAGGAGGCGGTCGTCGTTGGAGAGCGTCGCGATGCGCTCGACGCCGTTGAGGAGGGCGACGGCGCGCTCGGGCTCGGAGGCGTCCATGGCGCGGTCGGCCTGCTTGCGGACGGCGTCGACCGCGAGCGGGAGGACGTTCCAGACCTCGTCGATCGCCTCGATCTCGACCTCGCGGGCGAGGGTGACGGCCTGCTCGGCGTGGAAGACGACGAGGTCGTCGGCGCTCTGGCCCTCCAGCTCGGTGTCGGCGGCCCAGCGGGCGATCTCGGCGTGCGCGTGCGCGGCGTCCGCCTTCCCGATGGGCGCGTACGCGGCCTGGCGCAGCAGCGGGGTCACGAAGCGGTAGCCGCCGTAGGAGCGGCGGCGCAGCATGCGGCGGTCGAGGAGCTCCTGGAGCGCGGGGTCGAACTCGCCGGGGACCTCCTTCTCGAGCAGCTGCGTGGCCTCGGGCGGGACGGCGTCGCCGAAGATCGAGGCGGCGCGCAGGAGCGCGCGGGCCGCGGGGCTGAGGGCGTCGATGCGGGCGCCGAGGACCTGCGCGAGGTCCCGCGAGAGGACCTTGCCGGTGAGCGAGCCCGCGGCGAGGCGCCACTGGTCGCCGGTGCCGGACAGCAGGCCCTGCTCGGTGAGGAGGGTGACGAGCTCGGCGAGGTAGTACGGGTTGCCCTGGGCGAAGCCGAGGAGGCGGTCCTCGTCGGGCTTCGGGAGGCGGCCGCCGCCGAGGAACTCGCGGAGCAGGCGGGCGGCGTCGGCGCCGGCGAGCGGCGGCAGCGGGTGGACCTCGGCCTCGGAGATGCGGGTGAGCACGCCGGAGGAGCGGGTGAGCTCCGGGCGGCCGTACAGCAGGACGAGGACGGGCCCGTGGATCTTGGCGAGGGCCACGCCGAGCGCGTCGATGCCGTCGAGCGAGGCGGTGTGCAGGTCGTCGATGATGAGCACGAGCGGGCCGTGCGTCGCCATGTGCGTGAGGAGCTCTGCGACGGCCTCGGGGATCGTGTACGCGTCGGACTGCTGCCCGGTGAACCCGCCGACCCGGTCGGCCGCGCCGGGGCGGCCGTGGCCGAGGAGGCCGAGGAGCACCGTGATGTTCAGGCGGCACTCGCCGTGGTCGGGGTGGCCGTCGGCGATGCGGCGGATCTTCGCCTCGGCGGTGGCGCGGTCGTCGTCGAAGCGCAGGCCGGCGGCCTTGCGCACGAGGTCGGCGAGGGGCCCGAAGCGGCGGCCCTCGCCGTAGGGGGCGACGCGCACGGTGAGCACGCGGGCGCCGCGCTCGGTGGCGAGGGTGCGCACCTCGCGGCCGAAGCGGGTCTTGCCC
The DNA here is from genome assembly GCF_003933745.1 of Glycomyces terrestris. Classification (GTDB taxonomy): domain Bacteria; phylum Actinomycetota; class Actinomycetes; order Mycobacteriales; family Micromonosporaceae; genus Glycomyces; species Glycomyces terrestris. Next base: position 182,264 of record NZ_RSEB01000003.1, read on the forward strand.
ATGCCGGCCTCGGCGGTGTGGATGAGCACCAGCGGCTCGCCGCGGTCGATGACGGCTTCGAGGCGGCCGGTGACGCGCCCGATCTCGGCGTCGCGGCCGATGAACGGCGCGGTGTCGCCGAGGCTGGCGCGCGTGCCGGGCTCGTCCTCCAGGCCCAGGAGCTGGAACACCTCGACGGGCTCGCGCTTGCCCTTGAGGCGCACGGGGGTGAGCCGGCGCCAGGCGGCGGCGTGCTTGGTGGCGCGCATGGTCTCCTCGCCGGCCCAGATGGTGCCGACGGAGGCGATCGCGCAGATGCGCGCGGCGGTGTTCACGGTGTCGCCGATGACGGTGTACTCGAGGTTCGCCTGCATGCCGGCGACCACGAGGCCGGAGCGCAGGCCGATGCGCAGGCCGATCGGCAGGCCCCCGCCGGACTCGGCCTTGAGGAGGCGGCGGACGCGCTTCTGCATGGCCTGGGCGGCGCGGACCGCGCGCTCGGCGTCGTCCTCGTGCGAGAGGGGGGCGCCGAACACGGCCATGATGCCGTCCCCGGTGAGCTTGTCGACGTGCCCGCCGAACTCGTTGACGGCGGAGACGCACTCGGCGAGCAGCCGGTCGGTCACGGACGAGACCCGTTCCGGGTCCAGGCTCTCCGACCAGGTCGTGAAGTCCGAGAGGTCCCCGAAGAGCACCGTGACGTAGCGCCGCTCGGTCTGCGGCGCGGTCGCCTCGGGCGACAGGGGCGCGCCGCAGTTGTGGCAGTAGCGCGCGCCCGGGACGGTGGGCACGGAACAGAACGGGCAGGTCACAGCAGCACCAACGCCGAATCGGGGTTGTGTTGTTCCCCACTCCTTGTGGGAACGGGGCCAATCTTGCGCTTCACGCTGGCAAGGATACGTGGCCTAGCTGACAGCTGCCTGTGTGCAAGTCCCGTTTCCGCCCCCGGGACCGCCCGGAGCGCCGCAAACCCCCCGTGCAGGGGACGGCGGCCTCCTCCGATATCGCCGACCGGGGCCCGAACGGGTGAACGCGCCGGGGCCCGGGCGCGGCGTGCGCGCCCGGGCCCCGGGTCGGGTCGGTGCTAGGCGGTGACCAGGCTGGCCTTCTGGAACTCCTTGACGGAGGTGTAGCCGGTCTTGGCCATGGCGCGGCGCAGGCCCCCGAAGAGGTTCTGGGAGCCGTCCGAGGAGTTCGACGGGCCGTAGAGGATGGCCTCGAGGTCGGGGACCTCGATGTCGCCGGAGTCGCCCGGGCGGAAGCGGCCGCGGGGCAGCTTCGGGTGGGACGCGGCGGAGTGCCACCAGGCGCCGGCGGCCGGGGACTCGGCCGCGTCGGCGAGGATCGAGCCGAGCATGACCGCGTCGGCGCCGCAGGCGACGGCCTTCGCGATCGCTCCCGAGTTGGTGATCTCGCCGTCGGCGATGAGGTGCACGTAGCGCCCGCCGGTCTCGTCGAGGTAGTCGCGGCGGGCCGCGGCGGCCTCGACGATCGCGGAGGCCATCGGCACGTCGATGCCGAGCACGGTGTCGGTGGTCGACCAGTCGTCGGAGCCGACCCCGACGATGACGCCCGCCGCGCCGGTGCGCATCAGGTGCATGGCGGTCTTGTAGTTCGTGGCCCCGCCGACGACGACCGGGATGTCGAGGTCCGCGATGAACTGCTTCAGGTTCAGCACGTCGCCGCCGGAGGAGACGTGCTCCGCCGAGACGATGGTGCCCTGGATGACCAGCAGGTCCACGCCGGCCTCGACCGCGAGCGGCGCGAGCTCGGCCGTGTGCTGCGGGCTGAAGCGGATCGCCGTGGTGATCCCGCCGGCGCGGACCTCCGCGATCCGCTCGGCGATGAGCTCGGGCTTCACCGGTTCGGCGTAGATCTCCTGGAGGCGCTCGATCGCGTTCTCCGCGGGCGTGTCCGCGAGCTCCTTGAGCAGCGACGTCGGGTCGACGTAGCGGCACCACAGGCCCTCGCCGTTCAGGACGCCGAGGCCGCCGAGGCGGCCCATCTCGATCACGGACGCCGGGCTCATCGTCGCGTCGGACGGGTGCGCCACGGCCGGGATCTCGAACCGGTAGGCGTCGAGCTGCCATTCGGTGGAGACATCGTCGATGTCCCTGGTGCGCCGGGTCGGCACGAGCGCCACTTCGGACAGCCGCCAGCCGCGCGCCACGATCTTGCCGGGGCCGATCTCGACCAATTCCCGCACAGTCTCTCCTCCTACCGGGCCCGACTACCGCGTGTGGTAGTTGGGCGCTTCCACGGTCATCTGGATGTCGTGCGGGTGGCTCTCCTTGAGGCCCGCAGCGGTGATCCGGACCAGACGCCCGCGTTCATGCATCCCCTCGATGGTACCGGCCCCGGTGTAGCCCATCGCGATGCGCAGACCGCCGACCAGCTGGTAGACCACCTGTGCGAGGGTCCCGCGATAGGGGACCTGGCCCTCGACGCCCTCGGGGACGAGCTTGTCGTTGGAGTCGACCGCGTCCTGGAAGTAGCGGTCCTTGGAGTAGGACTTGGCCTGGCCGCGGGACTGCATGGCGCCCAGGGAGCCCATGCCGCGGTAGGACTTGAACTGCTTGCCGTTCATGTAGATCAGCTCGCCGGGGCTCTCGGCGCAGCCGGCGAACAGCTGTCCCATCATGACCGTCGACGCGCCCGCGACGATGGCCTTGGCGATGTCGCCGGAGTACTGGATGCCGCCGTCGGCGATGACCGGGACGCCGCGCTCGCGGGCGACGCGGACGGTGTCCATGATCGCCGAGACCTGCGGCGCGCCCACGCCCGCGACGACGCGGGTGGTGCAGATCGCGCCGGGGCCGACGCCGACCTTGATGCCGTCGACGCCCGCGTCGATGAGCGCCTGGGCGGCGCCCGCGGTGACGATGTTGCCGCCGACGATGTCGACCTTGTGGCCGAAGTCCTTGGCGATGAGCGCGATCATGTCGAGCACGCCGCGGGAGTGCCCGTGCGAGGAGTCGACGACGAGGAGGTCGACCCCGGCCTCGACGAGCTGCCCGGCGCGCGCGTACTGGTCCTCGCCGACGCCGATCGCGCCGCCGACGCGCAGGCGCCCGGAGTCGTCCTTCGACGCGTTCGGGAACTCCTCGCGCTTGGCGAAGTCCTTGACGGTGATGAGGCCGCGCAGGTAGAAGTCGGCGTCGACGATCGGGAGCTTCTCGATCTTGTGGCGCTTGAGCAGTTCGAGGGCCTCCTCGTTGGAGACGCCCTCGGGCGCGGTGACCAGGTTCTCCCTGGTCATGACGCTGGCGACCTTGACGGAGTGGTCGGTCTCGAAGCGCATGTCGCGGTTGGTGATGATGCCGACGAGCTTGCCCTTCTCGTCGGTGACCGGGAGGCCGGAGATGCGGTACTTGCCGCAGAGCTTGTCGACCTGGTCGAGGGTGTCCTCCGGCGAGCACGTGACCGGGTCGGCGACCATGCCGGACTCGGAGCGCTTGACGAGGTCCACCTGCTGGGCCTGCTCCTCCGCGGGGAGGTTGCGGTGCAGGATGCCGAGGCCGCCGAGCCGGGCCATGGCGATCGCCATGCGGGCCTCGGTGACGGTGTCCATCGGCGCGGTCAGGAGCGGCACCGAGATGCGGATGTTGCGGGTGAGCTGGGAGGAGGTGTCGACCTCCGCGGGAACCACCTCGGACTCGCCGGGCAGCAGCAGCACGTCGTCATAGGTGAGGCCGAGCGGGATGGCGCCGGCCGAGCCCATGGGCACCGTGGTGCCCCCGACACGCTCGCCGGCAGCGCCTTCGAGCCCTTGAATTCCGAAATCCCCTGAGAACGCCATGGACCAATGGTAGTGCCGTAACGTGCGTCGCCCCGCGTCGCACACGTCCCCGTGGGGTGTGATTCACGGCCCGGACCAGGTCGTCCGATGACCGGACGGAACGAGCGCGGAGCGCGGGGCCGGACCGGCGGGGACCGGAGCGGCCCGGAGGCGGGGCGCCTCCGGGCCGTCATGAGTGCGTCAGGGTGCGTTCCGCAGCGGGGCTACTCGAAGAGCTCGCCCGCCTCCTCGGAGATGCTGTCGACCACGTCGCTGTCCGAGACCGCGTCCCAGGCGTCGCCCGCGACGTCGCTCACGTCCTCCCACACCTCGGTGGCGTCGATGTCGGTGACGATGTCGGCCGCGCCGTCCACCACGTCGTCGAAGATCTCCTCCACGTTCTCGCCGAAGCTGTCGTCGCTCATCTGCCGTCTCCTCGCATCCGTCGGGGTTGTCTGCGGCCCATGCTAACCAGCGGCGCACGCCGTGTCAGCACCCGATTGCGACCCTGGCACGCATCCGGGAGTCATGCGCCGCGCACCCGCGCTCACCTGGCGCCGTCGGCTCGGGGCGTTAGGCTGGAACCGTGTATGAGGAGCCTCGCGACCCGTTCGCCGACGATCCCGACCACGCGGAGGCGCTCGCGCCGTTCGAACCCGAGCTGGACGACGACGACCGCGCCGACCTCCTCGAAGACCTCCACGAACTGGAGATGTTCGAGAAGGTGCTGCAACCGCAGGGCTTCCGGGGGGTCGTCGTCGACTGCGCCGACTGCGACGAACCGCACTACTTCACCTGGGGCCTGCTCATGGCCAACCTCCGCGGCCTCCTGGAGGCCAACTGCGCGCAGGTCCACGAGCCGGCCTTCGACCCCGACCCGGCGCACTACGTGACCTGGGACTACGCCCGCGGGTTCTCGGACTGCTGGCTGAAGACGCACGGCCAGGCCGACTGAGGTGGCCGACCCGTTCATCGCCCTCGTCGACGACGCCGGCTGCCCCGGCCCGCTCGCGGGCCTGCGGCTGGCCGTCAAGGACCTGTTCGACCTCGCCGGCACGCCGACGGGCGCGGGGAACCCGCGCTGGCTGGAGACGCACGCGCCCGCGGAGGCCGACGCCGAGGCCGTCGCGCGGCTCCGCGCCGCCGGGGCGCGCGTCGTCGGCAAGACCGTCACCGACGAACTCGCGTGGAGCCTGAACGGCTCGAACGTCCACTACGGCGTCCCCGAGAACCCGGCCGCGCCCGGGCGCGTGCCCGGCGGCTCGTCCTCCGGCTCGGCCTCCGCCGTCGCACTCGGCCTGGCGGACATCGGACTCGGCACCGACACCGGCGGGTCCATCCGGGTCCCGGCGTCCTACTGCGGCCTGTTCGGGCTGCGGCCCACGCACGGGCGGGTCAGCCTCGCCGGGGCCGTGCCCCTCGCGCCCACCTTCGACACCGCCGGGGTCCTCACGCGCGACGCGCGCACGCTGCGCCTGGCCATGGAGGCGCTCCTCGACGAGCCCGAGGAGGCGCACGCGCCGATCACGCGGCTCCTCGCGCCGCGCGACATCTGGGACGAGGTCCCCGACGCGACCCGCGACGCCCTCCTGCCCGCGGTCGAATCGCTCGGCCTCGACGTGGACACGGCCCCGTTCTTCGACGACCCGCACTTCGGGCTCGAGCACGAGAGCGCCACGGGCGCGAGCGGCGTCACGCCGCTCGAGTCGGCGCGCCGGGCCTACGCCGCGCTCCAGGCGTGGGAGGCGTGGCAGGCGCACGGCGCGTGGATCGAGGCGTCCCGGCCCGAGTTCGGACCCGGCGTCAAGGCGCGCTTCGCGAACGCGTCCAAGCTCACCGGGGCCGATGTCACCGGGGCGCAGCGGGTCCGCAGCGGCGTGGTGGCGCTCGTCAGGGACCGGCTCCCCGAGGGCACCGCGCTCGCGATCCCCGCCGCGCCCGGCCCCGCGCCGCTCATCGGAGCGGAGCCGGATCGCGAGGCCATCGTGCGCTTGACGTGCATCGCAGGGCTGTCCGGGGCGCCCGGGCTGGCCCTGCCCGCCGGCGAGGTCGAGGACCTGCCGGTCGGTCTTCAGCTCGTCGCCACTCCGGGAGGCGACGAGGTCCTGCTGGCGCTCGCCGACCGCTGAAGCGGCGGCGCCGCGGACCGGGCGGCCTCCCGTCCTGCCAGGCGGGGACCCGCGTCGGTCCGGTGTGGACGGTTCAGCAGACGAGCCCCGAGCGGAACGCCTCCGCCACGGCGTGGGCCCGGTCGCGCGCGCCGAGCTTGCGGAACATGCGGCGCGCGTGGGTCTTGACGGTGTCCTCCGAGACGAACAGGTCGCGGCCGATCTCGGCGTTCGACTTGCCCTCGCTCATGCCCCGCAGGACCTGGAGCTCGCGCTCGGTCAGCTTCATCCCCTGGAGGGTCGAGCGCTGCCGGGGGACGGTCTCGGTGACGCGCTGGAGGCTCGGGGAGGCGAACATGATCGCCTGGGCGAGCGCGACCAGGAGGTCGTCCGAGTTGTTGGACGGCGTGCGGATCACGCCCCGGGCGCCCGCGGCCACCACCATCGCGGCGGTACGGGGGTCCGCCGCGCCGGACAGCAGGACCCCGGTGCGGGGCGAGCGGGCGCGGACGGTCTTGACGAACTTGACCGGGTCCGGGGCGGCGAGCGCCACGTCCACGAGCACCACGTCCACCTGGCGGCGGCCGAGCTCGAGGAACAGCTCGGGCGATCCCTCGACCGACTTGACCGCCTGCGCCAGGCCCATGCGGGTCGCGCAGGCCGAGATCTTCTGTCCGGCTTGAGGAGTCTTAACACAGACCAGTACGGTTCTCACTTTGTTCTACCTTTCGGTGCGGTAGGCCGTGCGTGTCTCTCTAGATCCAGCACGCAGGCGGTCCGCCGCCATGACGCGGATTCGCGCGAATTTTTCGAGTGACTTTTCGAGGTTTCCGGGAGGAGGCGTGGACGCTTGGTGTTCGGGTTCGCTGACGCGAAAGCCTCGACCCTGATGGGAAACTGGGGGCATGACACAGCGAAGAGGCGGACGACAGCACCGGGCCGAGTCCCGCGATTTTGGTGATCATCGTTCACATCCACCTCGCCATGACCTGTCTAACGAACTAACGGCCCTGGAAGGTACGAGTTACGGCCGATATAAATCCTTGCGTGGCAAATGGTGGACAGGTCCGGCGATTCTCGACATTTCGCAGGTGCAATCGGATCCGTTCGCGCCGCCGAGCCGCGTCGCGCTCCGCTTCGACGCCGACGCCGCCGACCTCGTGCCCGCATGGCACGCCACGCCGGAGCGGCGCCGGGCCCTCGCGGTGCTCCTCGCGAAGCGGTTCCGGAAGGCCTGCCCGACAAGGGACCTGCGGATCGACGCGGGCGGCCAGGAGATCCTGCGCCGGGCCTCGTGCGAGGTCGGCGCGGACGGCGCGGTCGTGTTCCGGCTCGGCGCGCAGCTGCCGGGGCACGGGCGGCGCATCGCCGGGCGCCAGGCCGCGCGGCTGCTGTGCGAGGACCTGCCCGACGCCGCCGACGACGCGCTCGCGGTGGGCGAGGAGGAGGCGGAGCGGTGGATGCGGCACGCCGATGACGTTGCGGCCCTGCGGGAAGCGGTTGCCGCGCAGGGGCTGGTGGCGTTCGTCGCCGACGGCGCGATGCTCGCCCGCAGGTCCGGAGTGGACGACCGGCCGCTGGAGTCCGGGGTGCCGTTCCGCTCCCCCGACGCGCTCGCGGTCGAGGTCGAGCTCCCGCACGCGGGCACGGTGCGCGGCATGGGGATCGGGCCCGGCGTCACGCTCATCGTCGGCGGAGGCTTCCACGGCAAGTCGACCCTGCTGCGGGCCCTGGAGGCCGGGGTGTGGGACCACGTGCCCGGCGACGGCAGGGAGTTCGTCGTCGCCGACCGCACCGCCGTCAAGATCCGCGCCGAGGACGGGCGGGCCGTCACCGGCGTCGACGTCCACGCCTTCGTCGACCACCTGCCGTCCGGGGACGACACGCGGCACTTCTCGACCGAGAACGCCTCCGGCTCGACCTCGCAGGCGGCCGCGGTCGTCGAGTCGCTCGAAGCGGGCGCGCGGGTGCTGCTCATCGACGAGGACACCGCCGCGACGAACCTCATGATCCGCGACGCGCGGATGCAGGAACTCGTCGCGAAGGACCGCGAGCCGCTCACGCCGCTGGTCGACCTCGTGCGGTCGATGGCCGACGACCACGGCGTCGCCGTCATGCTCGTCATGGGCGGTTCGGGCGACTACATGGACGTCGCCGACCGGGTCGTGCTCATGGACGCGTACGTGCCCGAGGACGTGACCGCGCGCGCGAAGGCCCTGGCCGCCAAGCCGACCGGGCGGAAGGTCGAGGCCGGCGGGTTCCGGATGCCGCGGGCGCGCGTGGTCGACGCGCGGTCGGTGTCGTCGGAGTCGCGCGGGAGGCAGAAGATCCGCGCGGGCGGCACCGACGGGCTGCGGTTCGGGGAGTCCGAGATCGACGTGCGGGCCGTCGAGCAGATCACCGATCCGTCGATGACCGCCGGGATCGGGCTCGCGCTCGAGGCGGCCGTGCGGCGCGGCTGGATCGACGGGCAGGCGACGGTGGCCGAGGCGCTCGACCGGCTCGACGCGGCGCTGGAGGCCGACGGGGAGGCGGAGCTGCTGCGGATCAGGGACGCGGACTTCGCGATCCCGCGCCGGTTCGAGGTGGCCGCGGCGCTCAACCGGATGCGGGAGCTGCGGGTGCGGCAGGGAGAAGAAGGGGCGGCGTAGCCGAGGGGGCGGTGCTCCCGGGCGGGGCAGGTGAACCGGCCGTTTTCCGGCGCAAAAGTGCCTTCGCGGCTCCGATCCCCAAAGGCCGCGAAGGCACTTGAACTCTATCGGTTTCCCGACAGCTCCGCGACAAACTGTCGGGATGTTGACACTTGGGGTTCTCCCGCGGGCCGCGAGCGCAGGTGGGGACGCCGGAGGGCCGCCGACGATGTCGGCGGCCCTCCTCGTGTTCGCTTGTCGCCCAGGTGCTCCGGTGGACCGGGCCTAGTGGGAGTGGCCGTGGCCGCCGTGGGAGTGCGAGTGGCCGTGGCCGGCCTCCTCCTCTTCCTCCGGCTTGTCCACGATCGTCACCTCGGTGGTGAGCGCGAGGCCCACGATCGAGGCGGCGTTGAGCAGCGCGTTGCGGGTGACCTTCACCGGGTCGAGGATGCCGGCCGAGACCAGGTCCTCGTAGACGTCGGTGGCGGCGTTCCAGCCCTCGCGCCAGCCCTTGCCGGCGACGTTGTTGACGACCACGTCGCCCGACTCGCCGGCGTTGACGGCGATGCGGCGCAGCGGCTCGGAGAGCGCGGACTCGACGATCTTGAGGCCGACGCGGGCCTCGGGGTCGTCGAGCTCGACCTTCTCCAGGACGGTGATCGCGTGGACGAGGGCGGCGCCGCCGCCGGCGACGATGCCCTCCTCGACCGCGGCCTTGGTCGCGTTGACGGCGTCCTCGATGCGGTGCTTGCGCTCCTTCAGCTCGACCTCGGTGGCCGCGCCGACCTGGATGACGGCGACGCCGCCGGAGAGCTTCGCGAGGCGCTCCTCGAGCTTCTCGCGGTCCCAGGAGGACTCGGTGGTCGAGGCCTGCTGCTTGATCTGCGCGATGCGGGCGTCCACGGCCTCCTTCTCGCCGGCGCCGTCCACGATCGTGGTGGCGTCCTTCGAGACGGTGACGCGGCGCGCGCGGCCCAGGTGCGACAGGTCGGCGGCCTTCAGGTCGAGGCCGATCTCCGAGGAGACGACCTCGGCGCCGGTGAGGGTCGCGATGTCGCCCAGGATCGCCTTGCGGCGGTCGCCGAACGCGGGGGCCTTGACGGCGCACACGCGCAGGGTGCCGCGCAGGGCGTTCACCGTCAGGGTCGCGAGGGCCTGGCCCTCGACGTCCTCGGCGATGATCAGGAGCGGCTTGGAGGTCTCGACGACCTTCTCCAGCACCGGCAGGAGCTCCTCGATCGAGGAGACCTTCGCGTTGGTGATGAGGATGTAGGGGTCCTCGAAGACCGTGGTGCGCGAGTCCTGGTCGGTGATGAAGTTCGGGGAGATGAAGCCCTTGTCGAACTGCATGCCCTCGGTGATCTCGAGCACGGTCTCCAGCGTCGAGCCGTCCTCGACGGAGATGACGCCCTCGGCGCCGACCGCGTCCATGGCCTTGGCGATGAGCTCGCCGATCTCCGGGTCCTGCGCCGAGACGGCCGCGACCTGCGCGATGTGCTCGTGGTCGGAGATCTCGATGGCCTGGCGGAGCAGCTCCTCGGACACGGCGTTCGCCGCGGCCTCGATGCCCTTGCGGATCGCGATCGGGTTGGCCCCGGCCGTGACCGCCTTGATGCCCGCGCGGCTCATCTTCTGGGCCAGCACGGTCGCGGTGGTGGTGCCGTCGCCCGCGACGTCGTTCGTCTTGGTCGCGACCTCCTTCACCAGCTGCGCGCCGAGGTTGGCGTACGGGTCGGCGAGCTCGATCTCCTTGGCGATGGTCACGCCGTCGTTGGTGATGAGCGGCGCGCCGAACGAGCGCTGGAGGACCACGTTGCGGCCCTTCGGGCCGAGCGTGACCTTGACGGTGTCGGCGAGCTGGTCGATGCCGTGCAGCAGGTTCTGCCGCGCGTCCTCGGCGAAGTTGAGAATCTTCGGCATGGTTTCCCTTCCTAGGACACGAACGGGCCCTCGCTCACGGTGCGGCCGGCAGGCCGTCCGCGGGCGGGCGAGGGCCCGACGCGTTGGCTACTGCTCGACGACCGCGAGGACGTCGCGCGAGGACAGGACCAGGTACTCCTCGCCGGCGTACTTGACCTCGGTGCCGCCGTACTTCGAGTAGATGACCACGTCGCCGACCTTGACATCGATCGGGAGGCGGTTGCCCTTGTCGTCGAAGGCGCCCGGGCCGACGGCCAGAACGGTGCCCTCCTGCGGCTTCTCCTTGGCGGTGTCGGGGATGACGAGGCCCGAGGCGGTGGTGGTCTCGGCCTCGTTCGCCTGGACAACGATGCGGTCGCCCAGCGGCTTGATGGCAGCCTTGCTCACTTGGTTTCTCCAAACCTGACGTGTTCAGTACGGTTGTCCGCCACGACAGCGCGGGTCTCGTCGTCGCGGGTGCCGAGGCACCGGCCCGTGGCTGGCACTCTCACGGAGAGAGTGCCAATGCGATCATAGCGCTTAGCAATCTCGCCTTGCGAGTGCTAAGGCAGAGGTTAGTTCGTGCAGGTCGGGGCGTCAACCGCGGGTCTGCGACGTCATATCCCGCGGCACGCGGGCGCGGCCCGTGGGGGATCATGGGTCGCGTGGAACCCAGCCTGCTCGACTCCCTCACCGCGGACCCCGGCCTCCAGCGCACCGCCGCCGAGGCCCTGGAGCGCGACGGCGACCGCGCGCCGCTCGCTCTCCGCAAGGCGGGCGTCGACCCGGCCCTCGCCGCGGCGGCGCTGACGCTCGCGGACCTCCGCCGGCACGCCCGCGGCAAGTTCGGCGACCTCGCGGAGCGGCTGTACTTCACGCGGGCGGGCCTGGAGCAGGCGACGCGGTGGCCGGTGGCGCGGCGGCGCGCGGCCCGGTTCGCGGCGGCCGCGCACGAGGTCACCGACCTGTGCTGCGGCCTGGGGACCGAGGCGCTCGCGTTCGCCGAGGCGGGGCTGGCGGTCGCGGCCGTGGACCTGAGCGACGCGACCGCGGCGTACGCGAGGGCGAACGCGGCGGCGACGGGGCTGCGGGTCGACGTGCGGGTCGGGGACGCGCTGGAGGCGCCCCTCGCGGAGGCGGTGTTCGCCGACCCGGCGCGGCGCTCGGGCGCGGGCCGGCGGTTCGACCCGGCGGACTACTCCCCGCCCCTGGACGCCCTCCTGGACCGCCTCGCCGGGGCGCGCTTCGCGGCGGTCAAGCTCGGGCCCGGCATCGGGCACGAGTGGATCCCGGCGGGGGCCGAGGCGGAGTGGGTGTCGGTGGACCGGGACGTGGTCGAGGCGTGCCTGTGGCTCGGCGACGCGGCCGAGGTGCCGCGCCGGGCGAGCCTGCTCAAGGCCGGCGAGTGGCACGAGCTGACCGGCAGCGGCGAGGAGCGGGCCGAGACCGGCGCGGTCGCGGAGTACCTGTACGAGCCGGACGGCGCGGTCATCCGGGCCGGCCTGGTGGCCGAACTGGCCCGGGACCTGGAGGCGCACACGGCGAGCGAGCGGATCGCGTACCTCTACGGCGACCGGCTGACGGCGACGCCGTTCGCGCGGGCCTGGAGGGTCGAGGAGGTCTGGCCGCTGCACCCCAAGAAGCTCAAGGCGCTCCTGGCCGAGCGCGGCATCGGCCGCCTCACGATCAAGCAGCGCGGCACCGGCCTCGACCCGGCCGCGCTCCGCAGGCAGCTCAAGCTCAACGGCGCCGGGGAGGCGACCCTGGTGGCGACCAGGATCGGCGAGTCCCACGCCGCCCTCCTCTGCTCGGAGGTCTAAGCGGTCGCGAGCGGCCCGGCCTAGTCCAGCTTCGCGGTGAGGTCGACCTCGATGAGCTGGTCGGCGTAGCCGAGGCAGGTGACGCCGGTGACCGTGCTGGCGGCCTTGAAGGCCGGGCCGAGCTCGGGGTGCTCGGCGAGGCGGTGCCAGGCGCCGCCGACGACGCCGCTCTCGCCGCTGACGACGTAGACGACGGACCGCACGACGTCCGCCGGGCGGGCCCCGGCCGCGGCCAGCGCGGCGAGGCAATTGGCGGCGACCTGCTCGATCTGCCGTTCGAGGTCCCCGACCCCGACGACCCGCTCCTCGGCGTCCACGGGGCACTGCCCGGCGAGGAACGCGAGGCGCCCGCCCTCGACGATCGTCACGTGCTCGTATCCGCCGGTCGGGTGCAGCTGAGAATTCGACACGCCCCGAGGCTAGGGGCCGCAGTGCGGCGGGGCAACCGAATTCGCTTCCGGCCTCAGGCGATCCGGTAGCGGTGGTCTTCGATGCGGATGGCGATCTCGGCGATCGGGGTGCCGGTCATGAGCGCGATTGCCTCCCGGGCCGTCTCCTCGACTTCGACGAGATCGCGGCCCTGGGTGAACACCCCCGGCACCTCGGGAACCTCCACCGGGAACCACTCCCCGTCCTTCGGACCGACTATCGCGGTGTACGCCTTCAGCTCAGGCTCCCTTCGCCGTACGGATGACGCCCCGGGCGGTGTGCTCGGGCACCTCCCGGCACCTCGGCACGATGAGCCGGTCTCGTTGTCTCCGCTGCGAATCCGGGGAGGGTGTCACCCGGAAGAACGAGGCGGCCGCGCCCGGGGGCACGCAGGTGTCGCATACGCGACACACCGCGCGCCGGCGACGCTATTCGGGGTGGGCGAGGCGGTGGCGGAGGTTGGCGTCCTTCTCGGTGACCATGCGTTCGAGGTCGACCTGGAAGTTGGCGATGCGCTCGCGGAGGGCCTCGTCGGCGGCGCCGAGGATGCGGACGGCGAGGAGGCCGGCGTTGCGGGCGCCGGCGATGGAGACGGTGGCGACGGGGATGCCGGCGGGCATCTGGACGATGGACATGAGGGAGTCCATGCCGTCGAGGTGCTTGAAGGGCACGGGGACGCCGATGACGGGGAGCGTGGTCGCGGAGGCGACCATGCCGGGGAGGTGGGCGGCGCCGCCGGCGCCGGCGATGACGACCTGGAGGCCGCGGGAGGCGGCGGAGTCGGCGTAGGCGAGCATCCCGTGCGGGGTGCGGTGCGCGGAGACGACGCGGACCTCGTAGGGGATGTCGAACTCGGCGAGGGCGAGGGTCGCGGGCTCCATGGTGGGCCAGTCGGAGTCGGACCCCATGATCACGCCGACGCGGGGCTTCTGGTCTGCCATCTACTCGCCTTCCTGGAGCCAGTGGGCGGCCCGCAGGGCGCGGCGCCGCAGGAGGCCGGGGTCGTCGCCGCGGACGGTGACGTGCCCGATCTTGCGGCCCGGGCGGACCGCCTTGCCGTAGAGGTGCACGTGCGCGCCGGGGTCCTCGGCGAGGAGGTGCTGGAGGCGCTCGTCGAGGCGGGGGCCGCCGGGGGCGCCGCCGAGGACGTTCGCCATGACCGTGCAGGGCGCGACGGTCGCGGTGGAGCCGAGCGGGTAGTCGAGGACGGCGCGCAGGTGCTGCTCGAACTGGCTGGTCTCGGCGCCTTCGATGGTCCAGTGGCCGGAGTTGTGGGCGCGCATGGCGAGCTCGTTGACGAACAGGCCGCCGGCGGTCTGGAAGAGCTCGACGGCTAGCATCCCGCAGACGCCGAGTGCGGTGGCGACGGTCTCGGCGATGCGCTTCGCCTCGGCGGCGGTCGCGTCGTCGAGGTCCGGGGCGGGGGCGATGACCTCGGTGCAGATGCCGCCGGTCTGGACGGTCTCGACCACGGGGTAGGCCGCGGTCTCGCCGCGCGGGGAGCGGGCGATCTGGATCGCGAGTTCGCGCTGGAGGCCCATGCGCTCCTCGGCGATGAGGCGGATGCCGGAGGCGAGGACGGGCTCGGCGTCGGCGGGGGTGTCGACCATCCAGACGCCCTTGCCGTCGTAGCCGCCGGTGGCGGCCTTGAGGACGCAGGGGAGGCCGAACGCCTCGACGTCGGCGAGGGAGGCGACGGGGGCCCAGCGGGGCTGCGGGAGGCCGAGCTCGGTGAGCCGGGTGCGCATGGCCTGCTTGTCCTGGGCGTACAGGAGGGCCTCGGGGCGGGGCTGGACGTCGACGCCGTCGGCGGCGAGCGCGTGCAGGGCGTCCTGGGGGACGTGCTCGTGGTCGAAGGTGACCACGGTGCAGCCCTCGGCGAAGGCGCGGAGGTCCGCGAGGTCGCGGTAGTCGCCGAGGACGGTCGCGGTGGCGACGGCGGCGGCGCTCTCGGCCGGGTCGCCGGCGAGCACCTTGAGGCTCTGGCCGAGGGCGATGGCGGCCTGATGGGTCATGCGGGCCAGCTGGCCGGCGCCGATCATGCCCACGGTCGGGAGTTGGGTCGCGGCATCCACGGCGAGAGCCTAACCCGGGCGGGCGGCGGGCCGTCGGCATTGCGCACCGGGGGTGACCTGGGCCCTCGGCGCAGCTCGCGGCCCGTGTATTGGCACCGTCAACCTGTCATCGGATGTTCCGCGCCCGCGTCTTCGGCGAGTTGCTCGGGGGCGACGCCGAGGACGCCGCAGAGGGCCATGATGGTGAAGAACGCCGGTGTGGCGATGCGGCCGGTCTCGATCTTGCGCAGCGTCTCCGGGGAGATGCCGGCCTCGGCGGCGACGTCGAGGAGGCTGCGGGAGCCGCGGGCCGTGCGCAGCGCCCGGCCGAGGGCGCGGCCCCGGTCGTGCTCGTCGGGCCGCAGCGGCGGTCGGATCATACCGGTATTATAGTACCGGTATACAAATACCGGAACCGTCTGAGAGGCCGTCCATGATCGAGCTGTACTCCCCCGCCGAGATCGAGGCGATGCGCCCCGCGGGCCGCTTCGTGGCCGCGACCCTCGCCGAGCTCGAGCGGGTCGCCGAGGTCGGCATGAACCTGCTCGAACTCGACGACCTCGTCGCCCGCCGCATCAAGGAGGCGGGCGCGGTCTCCTGCTACGTCGACTACCACCCGTCGTTCGGCGGCAGCCCGTTCGGGAAGGTCCTGTGCACCTCCGTGAACGACGCGGTCCTGCACGGCCTGCCCTACGACTACAGGCTCAAGGACGGCGACCTGGTCAGCTTCGACTTCGCGGCCGAGGTCGACGGCTGGGTCGCGGACTCGGCGCTGTCGATCGTGGTCGGCGAGGCGCGCGAGCAGGACCTGCACCTCATCGACACCACGACGCGGGCGCTCGAGGCCGGGATCGGGGCGGCGCGGGCCGGGAACAAGATCGGCGACATCGGACACGCGATCGCGACCGTGGCGCGCGGCGACGGCCTGAGCGTGAACACGCAGTTCGGCGGGCACGGCGTGGGCCGCACCATGCACGGCGACCCGCACGTGCCGAACGACGGCCGCCCGGGCCGGGGCATGAAGCTCAAGCCGGGCCTGGTCATCGCGATCGAGCCGTGGTTCCTCCAGACGACCGACGAGATCGTCTACGACCCGGACGGGTGGACCCTGCGCAGCGCCGACGGCTCCCGCGGCGCGCACATGGAGCACACGGTGGCGATCACCGAGGACGGCCCGATCATCCTGACCGCCAGGGACTAGCGGGCCGGGCCGAGGGGACCGGAGGCTACGCGGCCGGGCCCGAGGACGCCGGCCGCTCCGCCTCGGCGCGCCGGAGGCGCTCCATGCGGTCGATCATGCGCTCGGACGCGATCTCCTCGGCGGTGACGGCGTACCCGTAGTGGTCGCGCCAGTCGCCGTCGATGTAGAGATACCGCTTGTGGAGCCCTTCGCGGCGCAGGCCGAGCTTCTCGGCGACGCGGTTCGAGGGGCCGTTCTCGGGCCGGATGTTCACCTCGATGCGGTGGAGGCGGCCGACCGTCAGGGCGTGGTCGACGACGAGGGCGAGCGCGGTGGCGGTGATGTTCTTCCCGGCGTGGCCGCGGTCGATCCAGTAGCCGGCGTACGCGGAGCCGAAGGCGCGGCGCACGATGTTGCCGACGGTGAGGCCGCCGACGAGCGTCCCCTCCCAGCAGACCGCGAGGGGCCAGCTGGTGCCGTCCTTGATCGAGCGCTTGAGGCCGCGGAGCATGGCGCGGAACGCGGCCGGGGAATGGGCTTCGTGCCAGGTGGTGCCGGTGCCGGGTTCCCAAGGGGCGAGCCAGGCTTCGTTGGCCCGGCGCAGTTCCGACCAGCGGTTCGCGTCGGAGCGGCGGAAGGGCCGCACGCTCACCGAACCGTGCTCGAGGCGCACCGGCCATCCGGGGTTGGAAAGGGTCATCGGTCTCGGTCCAGCTGCGGTAGTGGGACGGTCATCGGGGGCCGTCCGCTCTGGTATCAACGTGTCTCATCGGTTCCTGTCCAGCAGGAGCACGTCCACCGTGGACCCGGCGGGCACCCGGGTCGCGTTCTCGCCGATCGTCATCAGGCCGGTGGCCTCGGCGAGTCCGGAGAGCGTGTAGGAGCTCGAGCCGAGCGGGGCGACGGTGTAGCCGCCGCCGCGGCGCTCGGCGACGCGGACGGGCCGGAACTCCCTGAGCCCGCTCGGTGAGGATACGGGCTCGGTCAGGTTGGCGCGCACGCTGGGCCGGAAAACGGGCTCGGCGCCCGCGAGCCGCTGGATGAGCGGCCGCGCGATCACCTCGAACGCGATGGTGGCGGCGACGGGGTCGCCGGGCAGGCACACGACGGGGACCTCCTCGGGCCCGATCGTGCCGAACCCCATGGTCTCGCAGAGGTAGACGGCGATCGGGGTGAAGTCCACCGCGCCGTCGCGGGAGAAGGTGCGGCGGACCATGTCGCCGGGGCCCGTGCCGGTGCCGCCGGTGGTGATGACGAGGTCGGCGCGGAGGATCTGGTCGTCGAGGACGGAGCGGAGCGCGTCGGGCTCGTCGTCGCAGATCCCGACCCGGTACGCGTGCGCGCCGGCCTCGGAGGCGGCGGCGGTGACGAGGTGGGAGTTGACGTCGATGAGCTGGCCGGGCTGGGAGGGCCGGCCGGTGTCGACGAGCTCGTCGCCGGTGGCGATGACGACGACGCGCGGGGTGGGGCGCACGACGACGTCGGCGATGCCGGCGGCGGCGAGGAGGCCGACGAGCTGAGGCGTGACGCGGCGGCCCTCGTGGGCCAGGATCTCGCCGGCGGCGCGCTCGGAGCCCATGCGGCGCACGCCGTGTCCGCGGCGCGGCACCTGCCGGACGTCGACCGTGGCCATGCCCTCGTCGGTCCACGCCAGGGGCACGACGATGTCCGCGCCGACCGGGAGCGCGGCCCCGGCGGCGACGGAGAAGCAGGTGCCGGCGACGAGCCGCACCGGCCGCCACGAGGAGGCGGCGAGGTCGCCGAGGACCTTCAGGCCGACGCCCCGCTCGGGGCTGGCGCCGGCGATGTCGTCGGCGCTGCACGCGTAGCCGTCGATCGCGGCGTAGTCGAAGGCGGGCAGCGGCCCGGGGTTGACCGCGTTCTCGGCGAGGACCGACCCGGTCGACTGGGTCATGTCGATGTCGACCGGGGGCAGGGGTCGGACGAGCGCCAGCGCCTTCGACAGGAAGTCGGCCAATGGCGTCGCGTCGCCGGTCCCCATCGCTCCTCATCCCCCCGTCGGTCAGTTGCTCACCTGCGCCGCCTGGCGGCGGTGCAGTCAGTCCAGTGTCGCACTGAATTCGCGCAGCCAGGCGTTGAAGCCGGGCAAGTCGTGGCGCTGGGTGGCGAGCTCGATCAGGGTCTGGAGGTACTCGACGGGCTGGCCGGTGTCGTAGCGGCGGCCGCGGAGGATGACGGCGTGTACAGGGGTTCCGTTGGCGCGCATGGCGTCCATGGCGTCGGTGAGTTGGATCTCGCCGCCGCTGCCGGGCTTGGTCCGGTCGAGCACGGGGAAGATCGCGCCGGGCAGGACGTAGCGTCCGATGAGGATGAGGTTGGACGGCGCGTCCTCGCGGGCGGGCTTCTCGACGAGGCCGGTGACGGCGACGACGTCGGGCGTGTCGGTGGCCTCGACGGAGGCGACGCCGTACCGGGAGACCTCCTCCTCGGGGACTTCGAGCAGGGCCAGGACGATGCCGCCGGTCTCGGCCTGGAGGTCGATCATGCGCGGCAGGAGCTTGTCGTCGACCTCGTAGAACTCGTCGCCGAGGAGGACGGCGAAGGGCTCGTCGCCGACGTGGGCGGCGGCGCGGCCGACGGCGTGGCCGAGGCCCTTGGGGCGGCCCTGGCGGATGGTGTGGATCTCGGCGATGCGCTCGGGGGCCTTGACGACGTCGATGAGGTCGTCCTTGCCCTTCTCGGCGAGGGCGTCCTCGAGGTCGGGGCGGGTGTCGAAGTAGTCGACGATGGGGCCCTTGCCGCGCGCGGTGATGAGGGTGACGTCGTCGAGCCCGGCGGCGGCGGCCTCCTCCACGATGTACTGGAGGACGGGCTTGTCGACGATGGGGAGGAGCTCCTTGGGGACGGCCTTGGTGACCGGCAGGAAGCGGGTGGCGTTACCCGCCACGGGAATGACTGCTTTCGTGGCGCGGGGCGCGGTATCAGACATATGGCGAGGGTATCGTGGGCACGCTCCGTCAGGTCTCGGCCACCCTGGAGAACAGAACGTGAACGTCCCGCGCTCCCGGGCCGGCGGCCCCCTGCGGGCGCAGCCCGCCCGGTCGGCCGCGCCTCAGACGACGGCGACCCGCCAGGTGTCCCGGCCGGCGGCCTTGGCGGCGTACAGGGCCTCGTCGGCGGCGGCGAGGATCTCGTTCGCGGTGTCGGCGTGCTCGCCGAGGACGGCGACGCCGATCGAGACGGTCACGCGGAGTTCGCGCCCGCCGGAGGCGTCGTTCACCTTGAAGGGGCGGGCGGCGACGGAGCGGCCGAGGCGCTCGGCGACCGCGGCGGCCCCGGCGGCGTCGGTCTCGGGCAGCAGCACCATGAACTCCTCGCCGCCGTGGCGGAACGCGAGGTCGACCTCGCGGATCTGGCCGGTGACGCGGCGGGCGAGCTCGATGAGGACCTGGTCGCCGACCGGGTGCCCGTAGGTGTCGTTCACAGCCTTGAAGCGGTCGAGGTCGATCGCCAGGAGCGCGGAGGGCCGCTGGTAGCGGCGGGACCGCTCGGCCTCGCGGCGCAGCGACGTCTGCATGAACCGGTAGTTCCACAGGCCCGTGAGCGGGTCGGTCAGGCTCAGGCGCTGGGCCTGGCGGTGCAGGAGGACGTTCTCGACCGCGACCGACGCCTGCCCGGCGAAGGTGCGGAGCGTGTCGACGTCGCCGGGCTCGAAGTCCTCGCCCGCGATGCGGTTGTAGAGGACGAGGACGCCGAGGACGCCGGACTCGGTGCGGGGGGCGCCCGCGTCGTCGGTCTCGGCGGGGGCGCGGCCCTCGAAGGGCACCGCGACGATCGTGCGGGCGTCCGGCTCGGTCTCGGCGCGGCGGCGGCCGTTGAAGACGCCGTCGGCGATGCGCCCGTGCGCGGGCACGCCGCTCGCGGCGATCGAGCCGATGATGCCCTCGCCGAGGCGGATCGCGGCGGGCTGGTCGATGCCGAGGTCGCCTTCGCCGGCCCGCTGGCGCAGCTGGTCGGCGTCGTCCACGTCGACGAGCATGACGACGCCGGCCTCCGCGCCGGCGGTGACCATCGCGGTGTCGAGGATGACCTCCAGGATGCGGTCGAGGTCGAGCGTGGCGGTGAGCGTCTGGCCGAGGCGGCCGAGCTGGCCGCGCATCTGGTCGCGGGAGGCGGTCAGGGCGTTCACGTACGCCTGCGTCTGGGCGGTCATGCGGTTGAACGCGAGCGCGAGGTGGGCGACCTCGTCGCGGCCGTGGACGGGGACGCGCACGTCGAGGTCGCCCTCGGAGACGCGCTCGGCCGCGGCGGACAGCTCGTGGAGGGGCCGGGTGGTGGAGCGGGCGAGCCAGGCGGCCAGGCCCATCGCGCACAGCGCAGAGACGGCGACCATCGCGGCGAGCGTCCAGTACATGGGGGTGACGTTCGTGGCGACCGTGCCGATGCTCAGCGGCAGGAACGCGTCGGTGGCGTCCCAGCGGCCCGCGTCGACGTCGCCGACGCGCAGCGGCTCGGGGCGGCCGTCGCGCAGGACCAGGTCGGCGTCGGCGACGTTCGCGATCCGGTCGAGGAAGCCGCGGTCGACGACGCGGAACGCGGAGAACACGGAGACGGTGCCGTCGGCGTTCTGGACCTCGGCCTGCGCGCCGAGCGCGACGATCGGGCCCGCGCCGGCGTACGCGGCGGCCTCGCCGCAGTCGACCCAGGCGCCGTCGGGCGCCTCCGCGCCGACGTCGGGCGTGGCGACGTTCCCGGCGTCCTGGAGGCCGGTGAAGACGACGCCGTCGACGACGCGGCGGTCGACGACGAGCTGCGCCATCTCCAGCGCGTCGGCCGTGCCGCCGCTACTGTGGCTGAGTGCCACCACCGCGGCCGAGGCCTGGATGCGCTCGCAGATCGTGCCGAGGGTCGAGTCGACCGTCGTCACCGCCGAGCTCGCCAGCGCCTCCCCGCGGGAGTCCGCCAGGTGGGACATGACGGCAGCGACGAAGACGGCCCCCACCAGGACCGGCCCGAGCACGACGACGAGGAACGCCGTGGTGAGCCGTGAGCGCAGCGACACCGAAGCCCCCTCAAGTTCACTCCCTAGAAGACTACCTAGAGCTACCGACTGGACACGACATGGCATCTGGTTTTCCGGCAGTCTGGCCGAAAGGACGACTGCAATCGCCTTTTCGGGGGAATCCTTCCAGGTGAGCCTTGACAACGGAGGGATTTGGCATGCATGAGTCGAAGCGGGCGGCGCGCCGGGCGCTGCTGGAGGCGCGCACCGCGATGCCCGGGGCGGCCCGCGCGGCCGCCGACGTGGCGACGTGGAAGTCGTTGCGGGACTTCCTGATCGAGGCCGTCGACGAGGGCGCCACGGTCGCGGCGTACCGGCCCTTCGGGGCCGAGCCGGGCTCGGCGCTCGAACCCGAACTGCCCGAACGGCTCGCGGTGGTCTACCGGGTGATCGTGCCGGTGCTGTTGCCGGACAACGACCTCGCGTGGGAGCGGGTGAGCGGCGAAACGGCCCAGGAGGAACCGGGGCGGCCGGAGCCAGAGCAGGCGGGCGGGCCGCCGCGGATCGAGGACGCCGCGGCGGTGATCGTCCCCGGCCTCGCCGTCTCACATGACGGGATGAGGCTGGGCCGCGGCGGGGGCTCGTACGACCGGGCGCTGGCGCGGGTCGGGCCCGGGGTGCCGGTGGTGGCGCTCCTGCGCGACGGCGAGTTCGGGGTCGAGGTCCCGGCCGAGCCGCACGACCGGCCCGTGACGGGCGTCATCACGCCGTCGAAGGGGTTCGTGTCGCTGCGGTAGGGCGCGGGCGGGCGTGTCCGGCGGCGCACCCGCGGGGCGGATGGAATTAGCAGTCTCGGGCGTTGACTGCTAATGTCGATCGGGTCCCGTGTGAAGTCCTGGAGGTTGGACGTGCCTGTCTACGAATACCGCTGCAAGGAGTGCGGTTACGAGTTCGACAAACACCAGTCGTTCTCCGAAGCCAGACTGACCGACTGCCCGAGCTGCGAGGCCAAGGGCGCGCTCCGGAAGGTCTTCGGGAACGTCGGCGTGACCTTCAAGGGCAGCGGCTTCTACCGCACCGACTCGCGCTCCACCGACTCGTCGTCGCTGAGCTCGAACGGGTCGAAGAACGGCGCGAAGCCGAGCGAGTCGAAGACCGAGTCGAAGTCGGAGTCCAAGCCCGCGAAGACGGCGGCCGCGAAGGCAGCCTAGCGCCGCTCCCCGAGTCTCACGACGCCGGCGCCGCGGATGCGGCGCCGGCGTCGTCGCCGTTCACAGGGCGAGCACGACCGCGGTGGTGAGGACGAGCTGGGCGAGGGCGATCGGGACGAGGCCCTTCCAGCACAGGGCCTGGATCTGGTCGACGCGCAGGCGGGGCCAGGCGACGCGGAGCCAGATGACGACCGCGGCGAGCGCGCCGGTCTTCAGGAGCGTCCACAGCCAGCCGAGCGAGTCGGGGCCGGGGCCGCGCCAGCCGCCGAGGAAGAGGACCGCGGTGAGCGCGGCGACCACGACGATGCCGACGTACTCGGCGAGGAGCAGCAGCGCGAAGCGGAGCCCGGCGTACTCGGTGAGGTAGCCGAAGACGAGCTCGGAGTCGGCGACGGGCGCGTCGAACGGGGGCCGGCGGATCTCGGCCAGGCCCGCGGTGAAGAACACGAGCGCGGCCGGGGCCTGCCACAGGAGCCACCAGGGGTTCCAGGCGGTCACGATCGCGGGCAGGCTCAGCGTGCCGGCGGCGACGGCGACCGACGCGGCCGCGAGGACGAGCGGGAGCTCGTAGGCCATGAGCTGGGCGGCGCCGCGCAGGGCGCCCACGAGCGTGTACTTGTTCGCGGAGGACCAGCCGGCCATGAGGACCGCGAGGACGCCGACGCCGACGAGCGCGACGACCACGAACAGGCCCATGTCGAGGGCGGAGCCGACGAGGTCGCCGGGGCCGAGCGGGATGAAGAGGAGGACGAGCAGGTAGGGCAGGAGCGCGACGGCGGGCGCGAGCTTGAAGACGGGCTTGTCGGCCGCGTCCGGGACCAGGTCCTCCTTCTGCGCGAACTTGACGCCGTCGGCGATGAGCTGGGCCCAGCCGTGGAAGCCGCCGGCGTGCATCGGCCCGAGCCGGCCCTGCATGTGGGCCATGAGCTTGTGCTCGGTCTGGCCGACCACGAGCGGCAGCACCAGGAAGGCGGCGAGGACCGCCGCGGTCTTGACGGCGATCTCAAGCAGCATCGGGGTCCATCCAGTCGTCGGGGACGCCGGGCGGCCGCTTGGGGGCGCGCTTGCGGGCGGCGCCGTGCCCCTCGCCGGGCTCCTTCGCGCCCGGCCAGGGCTTGACGACGCGGGAGGCGAGCACGAAGTCCTTGCGGAGCGGGTGGCCCTCGAACTCGGGGGCGAGGAGGAGCGGCCGGAGGCCGGGGTGGCCGGGGAAGTCGACGGAGAACATCTCGTGCGTCTCGCGCTCGTGCCAGTCCGCGCCCGGGTAGAGGCCGGTCACCGAGGGGACGGCCGCGGCGGTGAGCGTGCGCAGGAGGACCCCGCGGCGGCCGGCGACCGACCAGAGGTGGGCCACGATCCGGAAGCCCTCGGGGCCCTCGTCGACGGCCGAGAGCCAGTCGAAGAAGTCGCAGCCGAGGACGTCGCGGCAGGTGCGCACGGCGTCGGGCCAGCGCTCGGGGGCGACGTCGGCGACGGCGCGGGCGCCGTCCGCGCGGGCCTCCGCGACGCCGAGGGCGTCGCGGACGCGGTCGGTCCAGGGCGGCTCGCCGGTCATTCGGGCCTCCGCAGGGGCGGGCGCAGGCTCGGCCGCTTTGCCGCCTGTCCGGCCCGCGGGCGCCGGAGCGGCTCGGCGGCGATCTGGCGCTGGAGCTGCCCGATGCCGTGCAGGAGCGCCTCGGGGCGCGGCGGGCAGCCGGGGACGTAGACGTCAACGGGGATGAGCTGGTCGACGCCCTTGGTGACGCAGTAGGAGTCCCAGTAGGGGCCGCCGGAGTTCGAGCAGGCGCCGAAGGAGATGACGTACTTCGGTTCGGGCATCTGGTCGTAGAGGCGCTTGACCGCGGGCGCCATCTTGTCGGTGACGGTGCCGGAGACGACCATGAGGTCGGCCTGGCGCGGCGAGTGCGCGAACGGGATGACGCCGAGGCGCATGAAGTCGTGGCGGCTCATCGACGCGGCGATGAACTCGATCGCGCAGCAGGCGAGCCCGAAGTTGAAGACCCACAGGGAGTACCGGCGGCCCCAGTTGAGGACGAACCGGATCGGCTCGCCGACGACGCCGGCGGATGCGCCGTGTCCGGGGCCGGGCCGCGCGGGGAACGGGAGCCTCACCGCCACCGCAGGACCCCCTTCCGCCAGGCGTAGGCGAGGCCGAGGGCGAGGACGCCGACGAACAGGCCCATCTCGGCCGCGGCGGTGGCGCCGAACGCGCGGAAGACCGCGGCCCACGGGAACAGGAACACGGCCTCGACCGCGAAGAGCACGAACAGGAACGCGTACACGTAGAAGCGGATGTGGACCTGGGCCCAGTCGCCGCCGACGGGGTCCACGCCGCACTCGTACGCCGAGCCCTTGGCGCGGGAGGGGGCGCTCGGGCGCAGGAGGGCGTTCGCGGCCATCGCCGCCGCCACGAACGCGAAGCCGGCCAGCAGCAGCACCCCGAAGGCCGCGTAGTCGCCCAGGCGCGAGGTGTCCATATCGACACCCTAATGCCGCGAAGGGGTCCCGCGATACCCGTGCGCGCGGGTTTCGGGGCCGGAGCGGCGCGCGGACGACGCGCGGTCGCCGCGGATCGGTGCCCCGCGCGCCGCAACCGAGCGGCACTCACACACGTGTTGGTCCCGTACACCCGCAGATCGAGCTGACACAGGAGAGGGGGCACCGCCCGTGACCGCTGCCGGCGCACCGCCGCTCCGCGACCCCGCCGCGGTCGAGGCCGAATTCGCCCTGGTCGTGGGCGGATGGGCGCAGGACGTCCTTCGGGGACCCCGTGATCGGGCCGCCGACAGTATTGTCGACATGGCGACCCCCCCTCGTGTCTCCGGCTTCGCGAAAGCGACAATGGTTGCCGCCGGGCACGAGCTTCAGGGCCCGTTGAACGCCCTTGTTTCCCCTACCTGCGCAGGAGCCGATGTGCGAACGGAGGCGGAGTTCACCGACCTCTACGAGAGCCACTTCTCGGAGCTCGCCGCCCAGGTGTGCGCGTACCTCGGTGACGCCACCGAGGCCCAGGACCTCGTGCAGGAGGCGTTCCTGCGGGCCTGGCAGCGCTGGGACAAGGTCGGCGGGTACGAGGAGCCGGTCGCGTGGGTGCGCCGCGTCGCGTGGAACCTCGCCACGAGCCGGCACCGCCGGAACCAGGTGGCGCGCAGGTTCCTCCAGAAGTCGCAGGCCCCGGAGGCCGCCCCGGCCGCGAGCCCCGACCACGTGGCGCTCGTCGCCGCCCTGAAGCAGGTCCCGGCCAAGCGGCGCCAGGCGCTCGTCATGCACTACATGGCCGACATGACGATCAGCGCGATCGCGAAGGAGACCGGCGCCCGCGAGGGCACCGTGAAGTCCTGGCTGCACCGCGGCCGCAAGGAGCTCGCCGCGATCCTCACCGACCCGAACGACACCGCGGTCCTGCGGACCGCCCCGAAGGCCGCGGCGGCCCGCGCGGCCGAGACCGACCCCGACACCATGCCGATCCGCATCCGCCGCGCCGTCACCGGCGCGCCCCGCGTGCCCCGCGCCGCGAACCGCCGAGCTTCCGTGAAGGAGGACCGTTCATGAGTTCCGATCGCGAGCACGAGACGGTCAAGGCGGCGTTCGACGACCTCAAGGCGCAGTCCTCCGCGCAGTTCCCGCCCCCGCCCGTCGACGAGCTGATCATGCGCGGCCCGGCCGCGCTGCGCCGCCGCCGCCTCGTGTCGCTCGCCGCCGTCGTCGGCGCGTGCACCGCCGTGACCGCGGGCGGCTTCGCCGTCGCGCAGACCCTCGGGCCGCTCAAGGGCGAGCCCGACGCGGCCGAGACGCCGGAGAGCTCGGTGTCCGCGGGCGAGTCCGACGAGGGCCCGACCGGGCTCCCCGGCAGCCCCACCCGCGACGAGAGCGACGGCGACACCGCCACCACGTTCACGCCCTCGCCGCCCGCCGACGACATCGAGGCGCTCCTCATCGAGGGGCCGTTCGCGGGCGCGTGGGCCGAGGCGTGCGCGCCGGGCCTCCAGGACGCCGACTTCGAGTCCTGGGAGATCACCGGCGACACCGGCTGGACGATCGCGTTCGCGGCCGAAGGCGACGCGGACGGCGACGGCGAGACCGACACCGTCCTGGCGCTCACCTGCGGCGGGCAGACCGGCGTGGCCGCGTTCGCCGCCGCCGAGGACGAGGACGGCGAACCCGTCCTGGCGTCCTTCGGCTGGGTGTGGCAGCCCGACGGCGCCCACGAGCCGACCGCCGTCACCGCCGTCGCGGACGGCACCGTCGCGGTCGAGGGCCTCGACGCCGCCACCGGGGAGGCGTGGACCGCCGCGTACGCGTGGGACGCCGAGGAGCAGGCGTTCGCGCCCGTCGAGGACGGCGCCACCGGCGAGCCCACGGCCGACCCGAGCGAGACCGCCTCCACGCCCGCCGAGACGCCGTCCTCCGACGGCGCCACGGACGGCACCACGACGTCCTGACGGAGCCGCGCGGCCGCCCCTCCGGCGTGTCGCGCGTCCAGCATCCGGGACGGCCGGATCGGCGCAGATGCGGCCCCGGACAGCCGAAACCGGAGGTCTGTGTCACCCATCCGGGCCGCCGGTCCCATACAGTGAGAGAAAGCGCACCTAGTGGTGTCGCCTACATCGCGCCCGCCGCGCTGGGTTGGCACCGCCGCCGCGCGCCCGCGTAGCATCGCAAGTAAGACCATGGCAGGACCCGCCGGAAGGCGCGGCCCGGCCGGCCCGATCAAGCCGCAGTCCCTGCGCGCCCCAGAACCCGCAAGAGGAGAACTAGGTGAACACCGTCCGGCAGCTCGACCGGGTCGTCATCCGCTTCGCAGGGGACTCCGGCGACGGGATGCAGCTCACCGGTGACCGCTTCACGGCGGAGACCGCCAAGCTCGGCAACGACCTGTCGACCCTCCCGAACTACCCCGCCGAGATCCGGGCCCCCGCCGGCACCCTCCCGGGCGTGTCGAGCTTCCAGATCCACTTCGCGGACACCGACATCCTCACCCCCGGCGACCAGCCCGAGGTGCTCATCGCGATGAACCCGGCCGCGCTCAAGGCGAACCTGCGCGACCTCAAGTCCGGCGGCACCATCGTCGTCAACACCGACGAGTTCACCAAGCGGAACCTGACCAAGGTCGGGTACGACGACAACCCGCTGGAGGACGGATCGCTCGACGACTACCAGGTGCACCCGGTGGCCCTCGCGAGCCTCACGATCGCCGCGCTCGCCGACTTCGACGTGTCGAAGAAGGACGCCGAGCGGTCCAAGAACATGTTCGCGCTCGGCCTCGTCTCCTGGATGTACTCGCGGCCCACCGAGGCCACCGAGGACTTCCTGCGCGCCAAGTTCAAGTCGAAGCCGGCCATCGCCGAGGCGAACATCGCCGCGCTCAAGGCCGGGTGGAACTACGGCGAGACCGCCGAGGCGTTCGCCGTCCGCTTCGAGATCCCGCCGGCGAAGCTCGCCGCGGGCACCTACCGGAACATCACCGGGAACACCGCGCTCGCGTGGGGCATCACCGCCTCCGGCGTCGCGTCGGGCCTGCCGGTGTTCCTGGGCGCGTACCCGATCACCCCCGCCAGCGACATCCTCCACGAGCTGTCCAAGCACAAGCGGTTCGGCGTCACCACGGTCCAGGCCGAGGACGAGATCGCCGCCGTCGGCGCGGCGCTCGGCGCGTCCTACGGCGGGGCCCTCGGCGTCACCACCTCCTCGGGCCCGGGCATCGCGCTCAAGTCCGAGACGATCTCGCTCGCGGTGTCCCTGGAGCTGCCGCTCGTCGTCGTCGACGTCCAGCGCGCCGGCCCCTCGACCGGCATGCCGACCAAGACCGAGCAGGCCGACCTCGTGATGGCCATGTTCGGCCGCCACGGCGAGGCCCCGATCGCGGTCCTCGCGCCGCAGTCCCCGTCCGACTGCTTCGACATCATGCTCGAGGCGGCCCGGATCGCGCTCACCTACCGGACCCCGGTCATGGTCCTCTCCGACGGCTACATCGCCAACGGCGCCGAGCCGTGGAAGCTGCCGGAGCTGTCCGACCTGCCCGACCTGTCGGTGGAGTTCGCGACCGAGATGAACGCCGTGGACGCGAAGGGCGAGGAGATCTTCCTGCCGTTCCAGCGCGACCCCGAGACGCTCGCGCGCCCGTGGGCCGTGCCCGGCACGCCCGGCCTCCAGCACCGCATCGGCGGCATCGAGAAGGCCGACGGCACCGGCGACATCTCGTACGACCCGGTCAACCACGACCACATGGTGCGCACCCGCGCCGCGAAGATCGCCGGCGTCGAGGTCCCCGACCTCGAAGTGGACGACCCGACCGGCGACGCGAACGTGCTCGTGCTCGGCTGGGGCTCCACGTGGGGCCCCATCGGCGCGGCCGTCAGGGCCCTGCGCGAGAAGGGCGTCTCCATCGCCCGCGCGCACCTGCGGTACCTGAACCCGATGCCGCGCAACACCGGCCGCGTGCTGGAGCGGTACGACAAGGTCGTGGTGCCCGAGATGAACCTCGGGCAGCTCGCCCTGCTGCTGCGCGGCGGCTTCCCCGGGACCGACGTGGTCGGCTACAACAAGGTGCGCGGGCTGCCGTTCACCTCCAACGAACTGACGGACGCCCTCGAGGAGGTCATCAAGAATGGCTGATGCGGTGAAGCTGGACGCCCCCAAGCTGAAGGCCAAGGACTTCAAGTCGAGCCAGGAGGTGCGCTGGTGCCCCGGCTGCGGCGACTACGCGATCCTCGCCGCGGTCCAGTCGTTCCTGCCCGAGCTGGGCCTGGAACGCGAGAACATCGCGTTCGTCTCCGGCATCGGCTGCTCCTCGCGGTTCCCGTACTACCTGAACACGTACGGCCTCCACTCGATCCACGGCCGCGCCCCGGCGATCGCCACCGGCCTCGCCGTGTCGCGCCCGGACCTGTCGGTGTGGGTCGTCACCGGCGACGGCGACGCGCTGTCGATCGGCGGCAACCACCTCATCCACGCGCTGCGCCGCAACGTGAACCTGAAGATCCTGCTGTTCAACAACCGGATCTACGGCCTCACGAAGGGCCAGTACTCCCCCACCTCGGAGCCGGGCAAGCTGACGAAGTCGAGCCCGGTCGGCTCGGTCGACGCGCCGTTCAACCCGCTCTCGCTGGCGCTCGGCTCGGAGGCCACGTTCGTGGCCCGCACGCTCGACTCCGACCGCGCGCACCTGCACGAGGTGCTGCGGGCCGCGGCCGAGCACGAGGGCTCGGCGTTCGTCGAGATCTACCAGAACTGCCCGATCTTCAACGACGGCGCGTTCGAGGTCCTCAAGAACCCCGACACCCGCGACGAGTCGCTCATCCGCCTCCGCGACGGCGAGCCGATCCGGTTCGGCGACAAGGTCGTCGTGCAGTCCGGGTACGGGCTCCAGGTCAAGGACGCGGCCGAGGTCGACGAGTCCGAGGTCGTGGTCCACAAGGCCGACGTCGACGACCCGGCGTACGCGTTCGCGCTCTCGCGCCTCTCGGGCGTGGCCCTCGACCACACCCCGATCGGCGTCTTCCGCAGCGTCAAGCGCCCCACGTACGACAAGGGCGTCCGCTCCCAGGTCGACGAGGCCAGCGCCGGCGTCGACCGCAAGGAGGCCCTCGACCGGCTCCTGCACGCGGGCGACACGTGGACCGTGCTGTAGCGCAGGCGAACTGAGGACGGCCGGGCCCGTTCGGGCCCGGCCGTCGTGCTCACACGAGGGGCTGGAGTTCGGCGGCGGCCTCGCGCAGGCGCGCGCTCATGGGCTCCCAGCGCTCGCGGATGTCGGTGAGCGGCATGGCGACGGCGAAGACGACGCGTTCGGCGGGGCTGCCGTCGCGGCGGACGACGACGCCCGCGCAGGCGACGTCCTCCTTGAACTGGCCGAGCTCGGCGTAGACGCCGGACTCGCCGTAGACGGCGAGGTCGTGCTCGAAGGCGTCGGGCTCGATGAGGGTGCGGCCGGTGAAGCGGCGCATCCCGGCGGCCTTGAGGAAGCGGGCCCGGTCGTGCGGCGGGAGGGTCGCGAGGAGCGCCTTGCCGAGCGCCGTGGCGTGGGCGCCGTCGTCGAAGCCGACGATGAGGTCCTCCACGTGCGGGCTGCGGTTGCCTTCGATGACCTCGGTGACCGCGGGGCGGTCCTCCACGAAGCGGGCCACGAACGTCGAGTAGCCGGTCTCGGCGGAGAGGCGGCGCATGTAGTCGCCGCAGGTCTTGGGGCCGGCGATGGCGCGCGTGAGCTCGGAGTAGCGGTCGGAGACCTCCAGGCCGAGCGAGTAGCGGCCCTCGCCGTCGCGGCGCAGGTAGCCCTCGTAGACGAGGGTGCGCAGGAGGTTGTAGGCGGTGGCGCGGTTGAGGCCGCACTCGAACGCGATGCGCGGGGCCGAGACGCCGTCGGCGTGGCGGCCGACGAGCTCCATGATGCGCAGTGCCCGCTGGACGCTCTGGATGAGCTTCGTCGGTTCGGCGCGCGCGGGCGCGTCGTCCGCGTCGCCGTCGCGCTCGGACGAGATCCCTGGTCGCTGCCGGTCCACCATGCCGCCGCTCCAATTGCACACCCAGGACCTGACGGCTGCGGCGCCGCGCGGGCGCCCGCCAGGTCGGCCGTGATCTAACTATATAAACAACAGCCGGTTGCGTTCCGGTCGCATACAGGGCAGTATCGAGGTGTCAGCACCGTTCGCGAACCGGCTCCGGCCGGCCGCGGACAAACCGCGGCGGCGGCGTCGAGTCCCCACCAAACTTCCTCGTCGAAGCCGCGGAACATTCGAATAAACGAAACGCGGCGGCTCCCTCCCACCAGGGCCGCCGCGTTTCGCATTCCCGCCGCAGGGCTCGAAAGCCGTTGCGGGGCAAGGCGATCCGCGGTCGATCCCGACCTGTACCGGCTGATCACGCCGGGTTCAACCGTCGCACACGCTGCGTGCGCGAGTCAAGGCCGATCACTCGTCTTCGTGAACGCACGGGCCGAATCCCGCGTTGTGAGCGCGAATCCGGGCGCTTGGAGTACGGTTGCCGACGTGCCCACCGCCGTCCGGGACCCCGCCCGACCCAAGACCTCCACGACGATCGCGGCCGCCATGAGCGTGCAGGTCGCGGCCGTCCTGCCGCTGTTCCTCTTCGGCGGCCTCGCCGTGCAGATCGCCGCCGAGCTGCGCATGGGCGTCAGCGGGATCGGGCTCGTCTCGGGCCTGTACTTCGCGGTCTCGGCGCTCACCACGGTCCCCTCCGGACGGCTCGTCGACCGGTTCGGGGCGCTCGTCACCGCCAGGGTCGCCGTCGGGCTGTCGGCGCTCGCGCTGCTGCTGATCGCGGCGGCCGCGCACCATCCGCTCGCGCTGGCGGCGTTCCTGGTGCTGTGCGCGCCCGCGAACGGGCTCGGGCAGCTCGCGTCGAACGTGGTCCTGAGCGAGTGGGCGCCCGCGAACCGGCGCGGGCTCCTGTTCGGGGCCAAGCAGGCGTCGGTGCCGCTGTGCATCATGCTCGGCGGCCTCAGCGTGCCCGCGGTGGCCCTGACGCTCGGCTGGCGGTGGGCGTTCGTCTTCGGCGCGGCCCTGGTGCTGGCGGCGCTCGTCCCGCTCGCGGGGCTCGGGCGGCCCGCGACGCGCCCGAAGGTTCCCGGCGCGAAGGCGTTCGACCGGCAGCTGCTCGTGTTCGCGGTCGCGACGTTCCTGGGGGCGACCGCGGCGACGCCGATCGGGTCGTTCCTCACCACGTACACGGTGGACATCGGCGGGTCCGAGAGCTGGGCGGGGCTGAACCTGACGATCGGCGGCATCGCCGGCGTCATCGGGCGCACCGCGTTCGGCGCGGTCGGCGACCGCGGGAACGCCCGCGAGTTCCTCGTCATCACGCTCATGCTCGCCGGCGGGGCCGCGGGCGTGGCCACGTTCCTGTTCGAGCAGCCGTGGCTGCTGCCGCTGGGCACCGTCGCGGCGTACGCGCTCGGCTGGGCTTGGCCGGGCCTCATGAACCACGCGGTGACCCGGCGGTACCCGGACGCGCCCGCGGTGGCGACGTCGGTGACGCAGACCGGGATCTTCCTCGGCGGGGCCGTGGGGCCGATCGGCTTCGGGCTGGTGGCCGACCACTTCGGGTGGGGCGCGGGCTGGATCGCCGTCTCGGCCGCGATGGCGGCGTCGGCGCTGTTCATCGTCGCCGGCAGCACGGTCTTCGCGCGGCCCCGGCATTGACGTTCCTCGTTGCGGCGCGGACGACTCCCCGTTCCCGCCCCGTCTCGTCCGACACCGTCACACGATAAGGTGAGGCTGTGGTGACCACCCGACGTGCGCAGACCGCGCTGACCTTTACCGACGAGGCGTTCGCCGAAGCGATGCGCGCCTCGCTCGACCTCGTCGAGGAGCGGCTGCTCAAGGCCGTCGACACGGAGCAGCCGCTGCTGCGCCAGTCCGGGTCCCACCTGATCCGGGCCGGCGGGAAGCGCTTCCGGCCGATGCTGACGCTCACGTGCGCGCACCTGGGCGACCCGAGCCGCCCGAACATCCTGGAGGCGGCCGTCGCGCTCGAGCTGACCCACCTGGCGACGCTCTACCACGACGACGTCATGGACGAGGCCCTCGTGCGCCGCGGCGCCCCGAGCGCGAACGCCCGCTGGGACAACTCCGTCGCGATCCTCACCGGCGACTACCTGTTCAGCCAGGCCGCGCAGATCATGGCCGAGCTCGGCACCGAGGCGGTGCGGCTCCAGGCCGCGACGTTCGCGCGGCTCGTGCGCGGCCAGATCAACGAGACCATGCCCCGGCCCGAGGGCATCGACGCCGTCGAATGGCACCTGGAGATCCTGTCGGAGAAGACCGGGTCGCTCATCGCCACGTGCGCGAAGTTCGGGGCCTGGTTCAGCGGCGCCGACAAGGCGGTCACCGCGATCGCCGAGGAGTACGGCGAGGTCATCGGCGTGGCGTTCCAGATCGCCGACGACATCATCGACATCGCCTCGGACGCCTCCGGCAAGACCCCCGGCACCGACCTCCTCGAAGGCGTCCCGACCCTCCCGGTCCTGTACGCCCTCGCCGACGACGACCCGGCCGGCGCGCGCCTGCGCGAGCTCGTGGCCGGCCCCGTCGCGGAGGAGGACCTGGAGGAGACCCTCGCGCTCCTGCGCGGCTCCGAGGCCCTGGAGCGGGCCAAGGAGACCCTGCGCCAGTACCAGGCCCGGGCCCGGGCCCTCGCCGCGTCCCTCCCCGAGGGACCCGCCCGCAGCGCCCTGGGCGACATCTGCGACTACATGCTCGAACGCGACGCCTGACACCGGTGCCCGCCGACCTGGCATAATCGATCGTGCTCGTATATACGAGAACACACGGTGATCGAGGAGGCACGATGGTCATGACCCTCGCACGAGAGACGAACGACGCAACCGACTACGATGGTGCGGAACGGGAGTTCCGTGAGCTTCTGACCATCGCGGATGAGATGGACGCTCCCAACCACAATGTCGAAGTCTTCGGGGGGAACATCGTCGTGTCGCCGTGGTCGAGGTGGACGTACGCCAAGCCGATGGAATCCGTGCTCGAACAGCTCCGGAGCCACGCGCCGGAGGGGTACTCGGCCCGAGAAGCGCCGTTCAAGTTCATCTTCCCGACGTCGCACGGAGCGCTTGGGCCGGACCTCTATGTAGTGAACCTCGATATGGCGCAGAACGACACACCGTTCGCCCCGGGCGAATCGCTCGCCATGGTCGGCGAGTTCACCTCCCCCTCGACCCGCGGCAACGACCTCACCGTCAAGCTCGACATCTACGGTCGTACGGTCCCGGTCTACCTGCTCTTCGACATGAAGCAGCGGGAGCTGACGGTGTACTCCGACCCGTCGGAGCGCGGGTACCTGACCCACACCACGGTCCAGTTCGGCAAGCACGTCCAGATCCCCGCACCGTTCGACTTCGAACTCGACACCTCGGCGTTCACCGCCTGACCGAGCGCACAAGGAGAGGCCGCGGGGTTCCCCGCGGCCTCTTTTTGTGCGTCAGGTGTTCAGGAAGGTCCCGGCCTGGGCCACGATGTCGAGGAGGAAGCCCGGGGCCACGCCGAGGACGAGGGTCGCGGCGACCCCGGCGGCGAC
The DNA here is from genome assembly GCF_003933745.1 of Glycomyces terrestris. Lineage (GTDB taxonomy): Bacteria > Actinomycetota > Actinomycetes > Mycobacteriales > Micromonosporaceae > Glycomyces > Glycomyces terrestris. The sequence continues at coordinate 216,363 of NZ_RSEB01000003.1, forward strand.
CACGGTGCCCGCCATCGGGCTGGGCAGGTTGACCGTGGGCGCGTCGGGCGCGGGCTCGTTGAGCCACAGCAGGACGACGACCCGCAGGTACGGGAACGCCAGGATCGCCGAGGAGACGACGCCGACGATCACCAGGCCGAGCTCGTCGGCCTGGAGGGCCGCCGCGAACAGCGAGAACTTCGCGGTGAAGCCGCTGGTGAACGGGAGCCCGGCGAGGGCGAGCATGAGGATCGTGAAGATCACCGCGGTGCCCGGGGACTTCTTGCCCAGGCCCGCCCAGCGCGCCAGGTGGGTGGCCTCCTCGTCGCCGTCGCGCACCAGCGAGACGACCGCGAAGGCCGCGATCACCGTGAAGCCGTAGGCGGCCAGGTAGAACATGGTCTGCCCGACGGCCTCGCCGAGCGCGATCACGCCGATGAGCAGGTAGCCCGCGTTCGCGATCGAGCTGTACGCGAGGAGCCGCTTGATGTTCCGCTGCGTGACCGCGAAGATCGCGCCGCCGATCATCGTCGCCACCGCGATCACGGTGAGGATCAGGTGCCAGTCCCACGCCGAGGACGAGAGGCCGACGTTGAACACGCGCAGCAGGCCGCCGAAGGCCGCCACCTTCACGCACGCGGCCATCAGGGCCGTCACCGGCGTCGGCGCGCCCGTGTAGACGTCCGGGGTCCACATGTGGAACGGCACCGCCGCGGCCTTGAACAGCAGCGCGACCGCGATCATCGCGACGCCGATGTACAGGAACATGCGCGGCTGGCCGGAGCTGACGCCCGCCTGGTTGATCCCGGCGAGGTCGACCGTCCCCGCGAAGCCGTACAGCATCGCCATGCCGTACACGTAGAACGCGGACGCGAACGCGCCCAGCAGGAAGTACTTGAGCGCGGCCTCCTGGCTGATGAGGCGGCGGCGCTTCGCGAGGCCGCACAGGAGGTAGAGCGGCAGGCTCAGCATCTCCAGGGCGACGAACATCGTGAGCAGGTCGCCGGCGGTCACGAACATCATCATGCCGGTCACCGCGAACAGCGTCAGCGGGAAGATCTCCGTCGCGCCGTCCTCGCGGCGCTGCTCCACGTCCGCCGCCGAGTCGGCCACGACCGCGGCCTCCGCGACGAAGTCGCCGCCCTTGACGGTGCGGCGCTCGGCCAGCAGCAGGACCGCCACGATCGACAGGATCGCGATGGTGCCCTGGAGGAACAGGCCTGGACCGTCCACGATGACCGAGCCGATCGCGGTGCCGCCCAGGGAGAACACCGGACCGCTCTTGTCGGCGTTCAGGACGACCGCGACGAACGCGCCCGCGAGGGCCGCCACCGCGAGGACGACCTGGACCGGCAGCCGCCGGGCCTTCGGGACCGCGGCCTCCACCAGGAGCCCGACGAACGCCGCGACGAACACGACGACCATCGGGGCCAGGCCGGCCCAGTCGATCGTGACCGCTGTGGACTCATTCATTGGTGGCCCCCAGGGGAAGGTCGGCGGGCTCGTCGGCGACGAACCCGAGCGTGTGGTCCACGGCCGGAGCGACCGCGTCGATGAGCGGCTGCGGGTAGAACCCGAACCCGAGGATCGCGATCACCAGCGGCGCCACGAGCGCCTTCTCGCGCAGCGTCAGGTCGCGCTTCATCGCGGGCACCTCGTCGAGCGCCGGGTTCCGGTCGCCCTGCATGGTGCGCTGGTACATCCAGAGCACGTACGCGGCGGCGAGGATGATCCCGAGCGCCGCGACGACCGCGACCGGCTCGTTCTCGGTGAACGCGCCGAACAGGACCAGGAACTCGGAGATGAACGGCGCCGTGCCCGGCAGGGACAGCGACGCGAGGCCCGCGAACAGGAAGATCCCGGCGAGCAGCGGCAGGGTCTTCGCGGCCCCGCCGTAGTCCTTGATCTGCGCCGAGCCGCGCCGCAGCGTCAGGAAGCCCACGACGATGAACAGCAGGCCCGTGGCGAGCCCGTGGTTGAACATGTAGAGGACCGCGCCCGTCGCCGACTCGGACGTGAACGCGAAGATCCCCAGGCCGATGAAGCCGAAGTGCGCGATCGAGGTGTACGCGACCAGGCGCTTGAGGTCGGTCTGGCCGATCGCCACGAACGCCGCGTAGACGACGCCGATGACGGACATGCCGATCACCCACGGCGCGAACGTCCGCGTCGCGTCCGGGAACAGCGGGAGGCAGTACCGCAGGATCGCGAACGTGCCGATCTTGTCCATGACGCCGACCAGGAGCGCCGCGACCGCGGCCGGGGCCGCCCCGCCCGCGTCCGGGAGCCAGGTGTGGAACGGGAAGAACGGGGCCTTGATCGCGAACGCGATGAAGAACCCGAGGAACAGCCAGTTCTGGAGCGTCCCGGCGGCCATCGGCTCGGCGTCCACGAGGGTCTGCCAGTCGAACACGCCGCCGTTGTTCACCCACAGGGCGATCACGGCGACGAGCATGAGCAGCCCGCCCAGCAGCGAGTACAGGAAGAACTTCACCGCGGCGTACTGCTTCTTCGGGCCGGAGCCGTAGGAGCCGATGAGGAAGTACATCGGCACGAGCATCGCTTCGAAGAAGAAGTAGAACAGGAGCACGTTCGAGGCGAGGAACGTCGCGAGCATGGCCGCCTCGAGCGCGAGCACGAGCGCGAAGAACGCCGGGACGCTGCGCGTCACCGCGTCCAGGTCCCGCCAGGCCGCGAGCATCGCGATCGGCGTGAGCCCCGCGGTCAGGACCACCAGCAGCAGCGCGATCCCGTCGATGCCCCAGGACAGGTTCAGGTCCCAGGCCGCGATCCAGGTGTAGGACTCGGTGAACTGGAGCCAGGGCGCGTCGTCGGCGTAGTCGAAGCCGACCGCCACGAGCGCGGCGAGCACCGCGACCGCGGCCGCGAAGCCGAGCGCGGTCCAGCGGGCCGCGTCCGCGTTCTCGCGCTTGATCGACGCGGTCGCGACCGCCCCGACCAGGGGCACGGCGACCAGGGCCGACAGCAGCGGGAGTTCGTTCATTGGGTGACCACCACCATGAGCGCGGCCACCACGATGACCGCCCCGGACAGAATGGACAGGGCATAGGAGCGGACGAAACCGGTCTGGAGCGTCAGCAGGCGCCGCGAGGAGCCGCCGATCGCGGCCGAGAGGCCGTTCACGGCGCCGTCGACGACGCGGCCGTCCATGGCGACCGAGGCGCTGGCCGCGAGGCGGCTGGGCCGCTCGAACAGGCCGCGGTTGACGGCCTCGCCGCCGAGGTCGGCGCGGGCGGCGCGGATCGGCCAGGCGGCGGCGCGCGGCACTTCGTCGGTGCCGCCGCGGAACAGGAGCCAGGCGAGCGCCGCGCCGAGGACGACGGCGGCGGTGGTCGCGACGGTGACCTGGAGGTGCGTCAGGTGGCCGTGGGCCTCGTGGTGCTCGCCGAAGACGGGCGTGAGCCACTCGGTGACCGGCGAGGCCATGAGGCCGCCGGCGGCGAGCGAGCCGAGTCCGAGGAGGACGAGCGGGCCGGTCATGATCGCCGGGGACTCGTGCGGGTGCACGTCCTCGGTCCACCGCTTGGGGCCGTGGAAGGTGAGGACGAACAGGCGGGTCATGTAGAACGCGGTGAGCGCCGCGCCGAGGAGGGCGGCGCCGCCGACGACCCAGCCCTGCCAGCCTTCGCGGGCGAAGGCGGCGGCGATGATCGGGTCCTTGGTGAAGTAGCCGGAGAACGGGAACAGGCCGATGATCGCGAGCCAGCCGGCGGCGAACGTCGCGTACGTGAGCGGCATCGTCCGCCACAGGCCGCCGAAGCGGCGGATGTCGGTCTGGTCGTTCATGGCGTGCATGACCGAGCCGGAGCCGAGGAACAGGCCGGCCTTGAAGAAGCCGTGGGCGAGCAGGTGGATGATGCCGAGCGCGAACGCGCCGCCGCCGAGGCCGACGGCGAGGAACATGTAGCCGATCTGGGAGACGGTGGACCAGGCGAGGACGCGCTTGATGTCGTCCTTGGCGCAGCCGACGATCGAGCCGAACAGGAGCGTCAGGGCGCCCACGACGACGACGGCGGTCTGCACGTCCGGGTTCAGGCTGAAGATCGCGTTCGAGCGGGCGATGAGGTAGACGCCCGCGGTGACCATGGTGGCCGCGTGGATGAGCGCCGACACCGGGGTCGGGCCCTCCATCGCGTCCGGGAGCCAGGTCTGGAACGGCCACTGGCCCGACTTGCCGCACGCGGCGGCGAGGAGCAGCAGGCCGAGCGCGAGGCTCGTCGTGGTCGAGAGTTCGGAGGCCCCGCTGAAGACGCCCGCGAAGTCGAGGGTGCCGAGCGTGCCGAGCATGAGGAACATCGCGAGGAGGAACCCGACGTCGGCGACCCGGTTGGTGAGGAACGCCTTCTTGCCGGCGGTCGCGGCGGCGGGCTTGAGCTGCCAGAACGCGATGAGGAGGTAGGAGGCGAGGCCCACCCCCTCCCAGCCGACGAACGTCATGAAGTAGTTGCCGCCGAGCACGAGGACGAGCATCGCGGCGGCAAACAGGTTGAAGTAGGCGAAGAACTTCCGGCGCTCGGGGTCGTGGGACATGTACCCGACCGCGTAGACGTGGATGAGGAAGCCGACGCCGGTGATGAGCAGGCAGAAGACCGCGCTCAGCGGGTCGAGGAGGAGGCTCGCCTCGATGTCGAGGCCCCCGACGGACACGATCGTGAACAGGTCGAGGAACGCGCTCTTGTCCTCAAGGCCCGCAAGGGAGCCGAAGAGGGCGAGGGCGAGCGCGAAGGCGGCGCCGATGGTGATGACGCCGAGCCAGTGGCCCCACCTGTCGGCGCGGCGGCCGGCGAGCAGGAGGACGGCGGCGCCGAGGGCGGGCAGGGCGATGAGCGCCCAGGTGAAGGACAGCAGCCCCTCCGCGGGCGCGTACGAGATTTCGTCCACAGTGTCCCCTCTAGGCCTTCAGGAGGTTGGCGTCGTCGACGGAGGCGGAGCGCCGGGACCGGTAGATCGCCATGATGATCGCCAGGCCGACCACGACCTCGGCGGCCGCGACGGCCATGACGAAGAACGCCATGACCTGCCCGTCGACGGTGCCGGTGGTGCGCGCGAAGGTCACCAGCGTCAGGTTCCCGGCGTTGAGCATGAGCTCGACGCACATGAACACGACGATCGAGTTGCGCCGCACCAGGACGCCGACTGCGCCGATGCAGAACAGGGCCGCGGCGAGGATCAGGTAGTACTCGGGATTCACGAGTCCCGCCCTTCCGTGTGCTTCGGGGCCGCCTCAGCGGGGGTGAGCTGGCGCGGCGGGACGTACTCGGACAGCGAGGCCGGCTCGATGGAGCCGTCGGGCCGCAGCGCGGGCGTCGCGGTCGAGTCCGAGGTGGCGAACACGCCGGGCCCGGGCTTGGGTCCGGGGTAGTTCCCGGGCCGGAACCGCTCGCGGCTGTGCTCCCGCTGGCCGCGGTGGCCGCCCTTCTTGGCGACGTGCGCGAACATGAGCGCGCCGACCGCGGCGACGGTGAGGACGCCGGAGACGATCTCGAACGGGAACAGGTACGTCGAGAACAGGGCCTCGGCGATCCGCTCGACGTTCCCCTGGCCGGCCGGCCCGGCGGGCTCGGCGACGACCAGGCCGGAGACGGCGCGGGCGAGGCCGGAGGACAGCAGCGCGGCCATGCCGACGCCGAGGAGGACCGCGAAGAGCCGCTGGCCCCTGAGGGTCTCGAACATCGAGTCCTTGGAGTCGCGCCCGAACAGCATGAGCACGAACAGGAACAGCATCATGATCGCGCCGGTGTAGACCATGATCTGCACGAAGCCGAGGAACGGCGCGTGCTGCATGATGTAGAAGACCGCCAGGCACATCATGGTGACCGCGAGCGAGAGCGCCGCGTGGATCGCCTGCCGGGACAGGACGAGTCCGAGGGCGCCGGCGACGGCGACCGGCGCGAGGATCCAGAAGAAGACGGCCTCGCCGGCGGAGCCGGACTGGGCCAGGACGGCGGCCTGGGCGAGATCGGTCACTGCCGGCCCCCGTTCTTCCTCGCGAGCATCTCCGTCAGGGAGAACTCGGCCCCCTCGCTCGCGCCCGGGTTGACCGGGCCCGACTCGTAGTACGCCTTCTCGCTGTCGCCCAGGCGCATCGGGTGCGGCGGCTGCTCCATGCCCTCCAGGAGGGGCGCGAGCAGCTCCTCCTTGGTGAAGATGAGGTCGCGGCGGTCGTCGCGGGCCAGCTCGTACTCGTTGCTCATGGTGAGCGAGCGGGTCGGGCAGGCCTCGATGCACAGGCCGCAGAAGATGCAGCGCGCGTAGTTGATCTGGTAGGTCTTCGCGTACCGCTCGCCGGGCGAGAACCGCTCGGCCTCGGTGTTCTCCGCGCCCTCGACGTAGATCGCGTCGGCCGGGCAGGCCCAGGCGCACAGCTCGCAGCCGATGCACTTCTCCAGGCCGTCCGGGTGCCGGTTGAGCACGTGGCGGCCGTGGTAGCGCGGCTCGAGCTTGGAGGGCTTCTCCGGGTACTCGACGGTCACCTTCGGCTTGAACATGTGCGAGAAGGTGACGCCGAAGCCCTTGGCGAAACCGGACATTACCCCTCCTCTTTCTCGTCGGTGGAGCGCGAGCCGTTGATCGGCACTGCGGAAGTGTTCGCCGGTTCGAGCTGCTTGAGCGAGCGCGGGTTCGGCGGGACCGCGAGGTCCAGCGGCGGCACCGGGAAGCCGCCCAGGCCCGTGTCGGGCTCGGCCGGGTCCTCGTAGGGCTTGCGGCTGGGCCAGAAGAAGATCAGGGCCATGACGACGATCGCCGCGCCGCCCGCGAACGCGATCCGGGTCGGCAGGTCGTTGCCGGTGTCCAGGCCGATGTTCATGGCCGCCAGGACCATGAGCCACACCAGGGAGACCGGGACGAGGACCTTCCAGCCCAGGTTCATGAACTGGTCGTAGCGCAGGCGCGGGAGCGTGCCGCGCAGCCACACGTAGAAGAACAGGAACGCCAGGACCTTCCCGAAGAACCACACGAGCGGCATGAAGCCCTCGTTCGCGCCCGGCCACCAGGAGTCCGGGAACGGCGCGGCCCAGCCGCCGAGGAACAGCGTCACGGCCAGGGCCGACATCGTCACCATGTTCACGTACTCGGCCAGGAAGAACGAGGCGTACTTCAGCGACGAGTACTCGGTCGCGAAGCCGGCGACGAGCTCCGATTCGGCCTCGGGGAGGTCGAACGGGGCCCGGTTCGTCTCGCCGACCATCGCGATCACGAAGATGACGAAGCTCGGGGCCAGGACCAGGAAGTACCAGCCCGGGAGGGTGAACTCGGCGCCGCCGAGCGACAGCGGCAGGCCCTCGGCCTGCGCCTCGACGATCGCGCCGGTCGACATCAGCCGCGACTGGAAGAACACTGCCAGGACCGCGAGGCCGAGCGCGATCTCGTACGAGATCACCTGCGCGGCGGCGCGGAGCGCGCCCAGGAGCGAGTACGCCGAGCCGGAGGCCCAGCCCGCCAACACGATCCCGTACACGCCGAGCGCCGAGCAGGCGAGGATGACCAGGACGCTCACCTCGAAGTCGGTGAGCTGGAGCTCGGTCTCGATGCCGAACACGTTGACCTCGGGCCCGAAGGGGACCACCGAGAACGCGGTGAACGCGCACGCGACCGCGATGACCGGCGCCGCGATGAACACGACGCGGTCCGCGGTGCGCGGCATCGTGTCCTCCTTGAACGCCAGCTTCAGGCCGTCCGCGAGGGACTGGAGGAGGCCGAAGGGCCCGTTGCGGTTCGGGCCGGGCCGCACCTGCATGATCGCGACGACGCGGCGCTCGTACCAGATGGTGAACAGCACCAGCAGGACCAGGACGACGAAGACGAGCACGCCCTTGACCAGCATCAGCCAGACGGGGTCGTTCATGAGTTGACCGCCTCCACTTGCTCTCCTTCGGCCGGGCGGGGCACGTTCGGGTAGGCGCGGATCTGGACCACGTCGCCCGAGCCCGCGCCCAGGTGGCGGTAGATCCCGCGACCGGGCGCGTTCTGCGGCAGCCAGACCGTGCCCTCGGGCATGTCGGTGACCTTGAGCGGCAGCGTGATCCCGCCGATCGCGGTCGAGACGGTCACGCCCGCGCCCTCGGTCGCGCCGATCGCCTTCGCGGTCGCCGCGCTCAGGCGCACCACCGGGTCGGGGGCGCAGCCGGCGAGGTGCGGGTTGTTCTCCTGGAGGGAGCCGCCGTCGAGCAGCTGCCGCCAGGTGGCGAGCACCGCCTTGCCGTCTTCATGCGCGCGCGCCGGCCGGTCGGCGGCCCAGTCGGGGGCGGGCTGGCGGGTGATCGGGTCGGGGAGCCCGGCGAGTTCGGCCCGCACGGTCCGCGTGTCGGCCAGGCCGAGCTTGACCCCCATGGCGTCCGCGAGCGCGTCGAGCACGGCGTGGTCGCTCATGAGGTCGGACTCGACGACCGTGTCGAAGGTCCGCAGGCGGCCCTCCCAGTCGAAGTACGCCCCGGCCTTGCCGGTGACGGGCGCGACCGGGAGGATCACGTCGGCCACGCGGGTGACCGCGGAGTGGCGGATCTCCAGGGAGACGACGAAGCGGGCCGCGTACAGGGCGGCCTCGACCGCGGGCGCGTCCGCGAAGTCGTACGGGTCGACGCCGCCGACGAGGAGGCCGTCGATCTCGCCGTCGGCCGCGGCCTGGAGGATCTGCCAGGCGCCGCGCCCGTCCGCGCCGGGCAGGGACTCGACGCCCCAGTACTCGGCGAGCTGGTCGCGGTCGGCGGCGTAGGAGGCGAGGCCGCCGCCGGGCAGGAGCCCGGGGAGGCAGCCGGCCTCGACGGCGCCGCGGTCGCCGGCGCGGCGCGGGATCCACGCCAGGCGGGCGCCGGTGGCGCGGGCGAGGCGCACCGCGGCGGAGAACGCGCCCTCGACGGTGGCGAGGCGCTCGCCGAGGAGGAGGACCGCGCCGTCCTCGGCGAGGGCGTCGCGGACGTAGCCGCCGCGCGTCCACTCGTCGAGGAGCTCGGCCTCCTCGCCGGGCAGGGACTGGATCAGGTTCGCGTTCAGCTTGCGGGTGCCGCGGGTCGCGAACGGGGCGACCACGTGGACGCGCTGGCCCCGGTTGCGGACGGCCTTGCGCAGGCGCAGGAACGCGATCGGGCACTCCTCCTCGACCTCGAGGCCGGCGGCGACGACGACGGGGGCGTGCTCGAGGTCCTCGTAGGTGACCGCGCCGCTGGAGGGGTACACCCCGGCGACGGCGTGCGCGAGGAACTCGGACTCCTCGGTCGAGTGCGGGCGGGAGCGGAAGTCGATGTCGTTGGTGGCGAGGGCGACCCGCGCGAACTTGGAGTACGCGTAGGCGTCCTCGACGGTGAGCCGGCCGCCGGTGAGGACGCCGACGCGCCCGGAGGCGTTCTCGCCGGCGGCGCCGAGTCCGGCGGCGGCGCGGCGCAAGGCCTCGGGCCACGACGCCTCGCGCAGGGACCCGTCGGCCTCGCGGACGAGCGGCTTGGTGATGCGGTCGGCCGCGTCGACGTAGGACATCGCCCAGCGGCCCTTGTCGCAGTTCCACTCCTCGTTCACGGCCGGGTCGTCCCCGGCGAGGCGGCGCAGGACCTTGCCGCGGCGGTGGTCGGAGCGCTGCGCGCACCCGGCCGAGCAGTGCTCGCACACGCTGGAGGAGGACACGAGGTCGAACGGGCGGGAGCGGAACCGGTACTGGGAGCCGGTGAGGGCGCCGACCGGGCAGATCTGGACGGTGTTGCCCGAGAAGTAGGACTCGAACGGCTCGTCCTCGTAGACGCCGACCTGCTCGAGGGCGGAGCGCTCCATCAGCTCGATGAAGGGGTCGCCGGCGACCTGGTCGGAGAAGCGGGTGCAGCGCGCGCACAGGACGCAGCGCTCGCGGTCGAGGAGGACCTGGGAGGAGATCGGGAGCGCCTTCTTGTAGCGGCGCTTGTCCCCCGGCTCCATGCGGGTCTCGGTGCGGCCGGTGCTCATCGCCTGGTTCTGGAGGGGGCACTCGCCGCCCTTGTCGCAGACGGGGCAGTCCAGGGGGTGGTTGATCAGGAGGAACTCCATGATCCCCTCCTGGGCCTCCTTGGCGACCTCGCTGGTGTGCTGGGTCTTGACGACCATGCCCTCCATGGCGGTGGTCGTGCAGGAGGCGGCGGGCTTGGGCATGCCGCGCCCGTTGCCCATGTCGGGGACGTCGACGAGGCACTGGCGGCAGGCCCCGGCGGGTTCGAGGAGCGGGTGGTCGCAGAAGCGGGGGATCTCGATGCCGAGCTGCTCGGCGGCCCGGATGATCAAGGTGCCCTTGGGGACGGTGACCTCGACGCCGTCGATGGTGAACGTGACTTGATCGGTCATGTCAGTGGGCTCCGATCTTCTCGGCGTCGTTGGAGGGCCTGTCGAACAGGGGCTGCTTGTGGCCCTCGATGTAGTCGAGGTAGTCCTGCCGGAAGAACTTCAGGGAGGAGGTGACGCAGGAGGTGGCGCCGTCGCCGAGGCCGCAGAAGGAGCGGCCGAGCAGGTTCTTGCAGGCGCTCTCCAGCAGCTTGAGGTCGGCGAGCTCGCCCCTGCCGGAGAGGATCCGCTCGTAGACGCGGACCATCCAGTAGTTGCCCTCGCGGCACGGGGTGCACTTGCCGCAGGACTCGTGCTGGTAGAACTTCAGCCAGCGCCAGCAGGCGACGACGGGGCAGTCCTGGTCGGAGAAGATCATGACCGCGGTGGTGCCGAGGATGGACCCGGCCTTGGCGACGTTGTCGAAGTCGAGCGGGACGTCGATGGAGTCGGCCGAGAGCATCGGGGTGGAGGACCCGCCGGGGGTGAAGAACTTGAGCTCGTGGCCCTCGGTCATGCCGCCGGCGAGCTCGATGAGCTCGCGGAGGGTGGTGCCCATGGCGCACTCGTACTGGCCGGGGCGCTTGACGCGGCCGGACAGGGAGTAGATCATCGTGCCCGCGGCGTTCTCGGAGCCGAGGTCCTTCCACCACTGGGCGCCGCCGAGCACGATGTGCGGGACGGCGGCGATGGTGCCGACGTTGTTGATGCAGGTGGGCTTGTTGTAGAGCCCGTGCGTGGCGGGGAAGGGCGGGCGCAGGCGCGGCTGGCCGCGCTTGCCTTCGAGCGAGTCGAGGAGGGCGGTCTCCTCGCCGCAGATGTAGGCGCCGGCGCCGGAGTGGATGACGACCTCGAGGTCGAAGCTGGAGCCGAGGATGTCCTCGCCGAGGTAGCCGGCCTCCTTGGCCTCGCGGACGGCGTTGCGCAGGCGCCGGGCGGCGTGGATGGCCTCGCCGCGGACGTACACGAAGGCCCGCGAGGCCTTGATGGCGTAGGAGGCGATGATGATGCCCTCGATGACCGCGTGCGGGTCGTTCATCATGAGCGGCAGGTCCTTGCAGGTGCCCGGCTCGCCTTCGTCGGCGTTGACGACCAGGTAGTGCTCCTGGCCGTCGTCGGGCACGAACTGCCACTTCATGCCGACGGGGAAGCCGGCGCCGCCGCGGCCGCGGTGGCCGGACTCCTTCATGAACTCGATGAGGTCGGCCTGGGTGTGGCCCAGCGCCTTGCGGAGCGCCTTGTAGCCGTCGAGCTGCTCGTAGACGTCGAGGCGCCAGGCGCCGGGCGAGAGCCAGCGCTTGGTGACGACGGGCTTGAGCTTGTCGAGGACGGCTTCGCGGGGACGCCGGGGACCGGGCACGGTAACGCTCACTTCGCTTCCTCGGGTTCTCTGGACAGGAGGGGGGCGTCGGGGTCGTACGCGGGCGCGGCGATGCCGGCCTCGGCGGCGAGGCGGGCCCCGGCGAGCGTGGCGTCCCCTTGGGCGTTGCCCTCGAGTCCGGCGGTGCGCTCCTCCTCGAACCCGGCGAGCTGCACGGAGATCTCGCGGAGGGTGCACAGGGGGGCGCCGCGGCTGGGGATGGGGCGGCGGCCTTCGCGGAGCTCGTTGACGAGGTCGAGGGCCTTGGCCTCGTCCATGTCGTCGTAGAACTCGTAGTTGACGGTGACGACGGGGGCGTAGTCGCACGCGGCGAGGCACTCGGCGTGCTCGAGCGTGATCTTGCCGTCCACGGTGGTCTCGTCGTGGCCGACGTCGAGTTCGTCGCTGAGCGCGTCGAAGACCTTCTGCCCGCCCTTGGCCTGGCAGAGGGTGTTGGTGCACACCGAGACGAGCCAGTCGCCGGCCGGTTCGCGCTTGTACATGGTGTAGAAGGTCGAGACCGCCTGCACCTGGGCCTTGGTGATGCCGAGGACGTCGGCGCAGAACGCGATGCCGTCCTCGGAGACGTAGCCGTCGTGCGACTGCACCAGGTGGAGCAGCGGCAGGAGCGCCGAGCGCTCGCGGCCCTCGGGGTAGCGGACGAGGATGGCCTCGGCCTGCTCGCGGATCTTCTCGGGGTAGTTCACCTGTCGCAGCCTCCCATGACCGGGTCGAGCGAGGCCCCGCCCGCGATGACGTCAGCGAGCAGGCCGCCCTCGGCGAGCGCCGGGATGGCCTGGAGGTTGACGAAGGAGGGCTCTCTGAGATGGACGCGGAACGGCCGGGTGCCGCCGTCGGAGACGGCGTGGACGCCCAGTTCGCCGCGCGGGGCCTCGATGGCGGCGTACACCTGCCCGGCCGGGACCCGGAAGCCCTCGGTGACGAGCTTGAAGTGGTGGATCAGCGCCTCCATCGACTGGCTCATGATGTGCCGGATGTGGTTGAGGCTGTTGCCCATGCCGTCGCCGCCGAGGGCGAGCTGGGCGGGCCAGGCGATCTTCTTGTCCTCGACCATGACCGGGCCGGGCTCGAGCTTGTCGAGGCCCTGGGCGATGATGCGCAGGCTCTGGCGGATCTCCTCGAGGCGGACGAGGTACCGGGCCCAGGCGTCGGCGCCGTTGTGGGTGGGGACCTCGAAGTCGTACTCGTCGTAGCCGCAGTACGGCTGGGTCTTGCGCAGGTCCCACGGGAGGCCCGCGGAGCGCAGGACGGGGCCGGTGACGCCGAGGGCGAGGCAGCCGGAGACGTCGAGGTAGCCGACGCCCTGGGTGCGCTCCTGCCAGATGGCGTTGCCGGTGAGGAGGCCCTCGTAGTCGTCGAGGCCCTTCGGCATGTACTCGACGAAGTCGCGGATCATCTGCACCCCGTTCGGGGGCAGGTCCTGGGCGAGGCCGCCGGGGCGGACGTAGGCCATGTTCATGCGCAGGCCGCAGACGGCCTCGAAGATGTCGAGGATCTTCTCGCGGTCGCGGAAGCCGTAGATCATCATCGAGAGCGCGCCGAGCTCCATGCCGGTGGTCGCGAGGGCCACCAGGTGGGAGCTGATGCGGTTGAGCTCCATCATGATCACGCGGATGACGTCGGCGCGCTTCGGCACCTCGATCCCGAGGAGCCGCTCGACGGCGAGGCAGTACGCGGTCTCGTTGAAGATCGGCGCGAGGTAGTCGGCGCGGGTGACGAACGTGGTGCCCTGGACCCAGGTCCGGTACTCCATGTTCTTCTCGATGCCGGTGTGCAGGTAGCCGACGATGGGGCGCACGGAGCGGACCGTCTCGCCCTCGAGTTCGCACACGAGGCGGAGCACGCCGTGCGTGGACGGGTGCTGCGGGCCGAGGTTGATGATGAGGCGCTCTTCGTTGACCGGGTCGACGGAGGAGACGAGCTCGTCCCAGTCGCCGCCGGTGACGGTGTAGACGCGGCCCTCGGTGGTGTCGCGCTCGGCCGCGTAGGCGTCCGTGGAGTGGTCTGTAGTGGTCACTTGTACGACCTCCGCTCGTCGGGCGGGCCCGGCTGCTGTTCGCGGGGGGCTCCGCCGCCCCGCACCCCCCGGGGGGCATTCGGCGTCACTTGTAGCTCCTTCGCTCGTCCGGCGGAGGTATGTGCGCGCCCTTGTACTCGATGTCGATGCCGCCGAGCGGGTAGTCCTTCCGCTGCGGGTGGCCCTCCCAGTCGTCGGGCATGAGGATGCGGGTCAGGTGCGGGTGGCCCTCGAAGACCACGCCGAACATGTCGTACGCCTCGCGCTCCTGCCAGTCGGCGGTCGGGTACACCGAGGTCACCGAGTGGACGACCGGGTTGTCGAGGCCGACGGCGGTCTCGAGGCGGACGCGGCGGCGGTAGGTCATCGACGTCAGGTGGTAGACGACGTGGAGCCGGTTGCGCTGGTCCGGGTAGTCCACTCCGGACACCGAGTTGCAGAGCTCGAAGCGGAGGCCCTCGTCGTCGCGCATCGCCTTGCAGACCGCCTCGGTGCGGTCGGGCGCGATGTAGATCGTGAGCTCGCCGCGGTCGACGACGACCGCGCGGGTGACGTCCTCGCCGAGGAGTTCGCGCAGGGCGCCGACGACCTCGTCGAAGTAGCCGCCGAGCGGCTCGGGGGTGGAGACGATCTCGCCCGCGGTGGGGGCGGCCTGGACGAGGCCGCCGAAGCCGGAGGTGTCGCCGGTGCCCTCGGTGCCGAAGAGGCCCTTGCGGGTCTGCATGCCCACGGGCTGGACGCCGTCGGGGCGGTCCCGGCCGGTGCCGGTCGCGTCGTCGGTCATCGCTTCGCCACCGCCTTCCGGATGCGCAGCTGCTCCTCGGTGCCGGCCTTGACGGCCTCGGTCCACTCCTTCTTGCGCTGCTTGTCGAAGCGGTAGGAGGAGGGCATCGCGCCGGGCTTGACGACCGGCTCGGGGAGGTCGGCGAGGGCCTGGCGGCGCTTCTCGCCGAGGGGCTCGTGCTGGACCTTCTCGTGGAGCTTGAGGATCGCGTCGAGGAGCATCTCGGGGCGGGGCGGGCAGCCGGGGAGGTACATGTCGACCGGGACGACGTGGTCGACGCCCTGGACGATCGCGTAGTTGTTGAACATGCCGCCGGAGGTCGCGCACACGCCCATCGACAGGACCCACTTGGGCTCGGCCATCTGGTCGTAGATCTGGCGCAGGACCGGCGCCATCTTCTGGCTGACGCGCCCGGCGACGATCATGAGGTCGGCCTGGCGCGGGGAGGCCCGGAAGACCTCCATGCCGAAGCGGCCCGTGTCGTAGCGGGCCGCGCCGGTCGCCATCATCTCGATGGCGCAGCAGGCGAGACCGAACGTGGCCGGCCACATCGAGGCCCGGCGGGTCCAGTTCACCAGCGCCTCGACGGTGGTGAGGATGATGCCTTGCGGGAGTTTCTCTTCTACACCCATGGTGGAGCCTCAGTCCCAGTCCAGTCCGCCGCGGCGCCATTCGTAGGCGTAGGCGACGAACAGCGCGGCGATGAACATGAGGACGGCCCAGAACCCGAAGATCCCGAGCACGTCGTGGTGGACCGCCCACGGCACGAGGAAGATGATCTCGATGTCGAAGACGATGAACAGCATGGCGGTGAGGTAGAACTTCACCGGGAACTTGGTGGGGCTCGACGTGGTCGGCGCGGGCTCGATGCCGCACTCGTACGGGTCTTCCTTGGCGCGGTTGCGGCGGCGGGGGCCGGCGATCCGCGAGGCGATCACCGAGACGACGCCGAAGCCGCCTCCGATCGCGAGCATGATGACGACCGGTACGTAGACTTCCATCCTCAGAGCCTCCTTCCCAGAGTCGGAGTGACGAACCGCATCCCGTTGACGATCCGGTCGGCGGCGTCGCGCCCGGGCCGGTCGGTGAGGTTCGCGAGCAGTTTCAGTACGACGCGCATGAGCGCGGGACGCTTCAGGCCGTGCTCGGTGCACAGCTTCATGACGGCGGGCCGGCCGATGAGGTGGACGAAGATCCCGCCCATCCGGTAGTAGGAGCCCCACAGGTCGTCCATCCGGTCGGCGTACGCCCGCAGCAGCGCCTCGCGCCGGGGGACGCTCGGGGCCCGCATCGCGGCGGCGGCGACCTCGGCGGCGACCTCGCCGGCCTCGATCGCGTAGGCGATGCCCTCGCCGTTGAAGGGGTTGACCATGCCGCCGGAGTCGCCGACGAGCATGAGGCCGCGGCTGTAGTGCGGGGTCCGGTTGAAGCCCATGGGGAGCGCGGCGCCGCGCACGGGCCCGTCGGCGTTGGCCTCGTCGGCCAGGCCCCACTCCGCGGGGGTGTTGGCGAGCCAGTCGCGCAGGAGCGCGCGGTAGTCCGTCCTGCCGTAGCCGTCGGAGGAGTTGAGGACGCCGAGGCCGGCGTTGACGCGGCCGTCGCCGAGGCCGAAGATCCAGCCGTAGCCGGGCTGGAGGACGTCGGGCTCGGCGGCGGTGCGCAGGGAGAGCCAGGACTCAAGGTACTCGTCGTCGTGCTTGGCCGCCGACTTGTAGTACTGGCGGACCGCGACGCCCATGGGGCGCCGCTCGTTCCGCTTGAGGCCGAGGGAGAGCGCGAGGCGGCCGGAGACGCCGTCGGCGGCGATCACGAGGGGCGCCCTGAACTCGGCCGGCTCGCCGCCGTCGCGCACCGCGCTGACGCCGCGGACGCGGCCGGCGAGGTCGAAGAGGGGGGCGGTGACCTTGACGCCGGTGAGGAGCTTCGCGCCGGCGTCGACGGCCCGGTCGGCCAGGAGCTGGTCGAAGTCGTACCGGGTGCGGGTGAGGCCGTAGTCGGGGAAGTCCTGGAGGGCGGGCCAGTCGAGCTCGATGGCGATGTCGTCGGCGACGACGCGCAGGCCGCGGTTGCGGATCCAGCCGGCGGACTCGGAGGTGTCGACGCCCATCTTGAGCAGCTGCGCGACCGCGCGCGGCGTCAGGCCGTCGCCGCAGACCTTCTCGCGCGGGAAGCGGGTCTTCTCGAGCAGCAGTACGTCGAGGCCCCGGGCGGCCAGGTGGTGGGCTGCGGCCGAACCACCGGGCCCGGCGCCGACGACGATGACATCGGCATCCGGGGCTGCGTGAGTGGTCACGGGCGTCCTCTCAGGCGAATGGGGTGGTGATCATTTACACGACCGACCCGCTTGTGAAGCTCTTCACAAGCGTTTGCGGCAAGTCTAGAACTTCGATATCTACGCCCTGTCACTTAGGTCGGCCTAAGTTGTCATTATTCGAGGTCACGAGCCGTACGGGCGTACTTGAACCAGAGTTGCGGGAGCGCTGGGAGCGGCAGCCGTGACGGGACGCGCGAGAGTGATAAAGCCGACAGTTGATGACCCATATAACTGTCGATGCCTGGAAACACTCTCGTAACACGAACAGGGGTCGCGATCACTCCCGAGCCGGGGCGATGCGCAAATGGGGCGACACGTGGCGAGCGCCACATCGTTCAAATTTGAACTTTGCCGGGGGTACCGCTATGGTCGATGGGTAATTCAAATCTGAACTACTTCAAATTTTCCTGGAAGAGGCTGAACATGAGCGTCGAACCCGTCAAGGTCTCCGTGATCTTCTACTCGGCCACCGGCAACGTCACCGCGCTGGCCCGCCAGATCGCCGCGTCCGCGGAAAAGGCCGGCGCCGAGGTGCGCCTGCGCCGCGTCACCGAGCTGGCCCCGCAGGCCGCGATCGACTCGAACCCGGCCTGGGCCGCGAACGTCGCCGAGATCGCCTCGATCCCCGAGGCCACCCCGGAGGACGTCGACTGGGCGGACGCCGTCATCGTCGGCTCCCCGACCCGCTTCGGCAACATCGCCTCCCAGCTCAAGCAGTTCCTCGACACCCTCGGCGGCCTGTGGTTCCAGGGCAAGCTCGCCGGCAAGGTCTACTCGGGCTTCGCCTCGGCCTCCGGCAAGCACGGCGGCAACGAGTCCACCCTGCTGGCCCTGTACAACTCGTTCCACCACTTCGGCGGCATCGTCGTGGCCCCCGGCTACTCGAACGAGATCCTGTTCGCCAACGCCTCGCCGTACGGCGTGTCGCACTGGAACGGCTCGGACATCGACGAGACGACCCTGGCCGCCGCGGGCGCCCAGGCCGAGCGCGTCGTCGAGACCGCCGCGGCCCTCAAGGCCGGCCGCGCCGCCATCGCCTCCGCGTAAGCCGCGCGAACAGCCCGGTCGGACTCCCAAGGGCACCTGCGGGAGCCGGCCGGGCTGCGTCGTACTCAGGCGGCGTCGTACTCGGGCCGGTACCCGGGCGGGCGCGCGCTCGGCACCGCGGCGCACCGGGACCGCACGTCCTCAGGCGGCCTGGATGCGGGCGACGATGCGCTTGGCGAGGTCGCCCAGGACCTTGGCCTCCTCGCGCGAGAGCTCGTCGAAGATGAGCGAGCGCACGGTCCGCACGTGCCCGGGGGCGGCCCGCTTGAGCACCTCGCGGCCGCCGTCGGTGAGCGCGGCGAGCGTCGAGCGGCCGTCGGTGGGGCAGGCGGAGCGGCGCAGCAGGCCGTCCTTCTCGAGGCGGCGCGCCACGTGGGACAGCCGCGAGAGCGAGCCGTTGCACAGGTAGGCGAGGTCGCTCATGCGCATCGTCTGGTCCTCGGCGTGCTCGAGCACGACCAGGACCCCGTACTCGAAGTGGCTCAGGCCCACGTCCCGGCGCAGGGACTGGTCGAGCGCGCCGGGCAGGCGCATGACCAGGCCGATCAGCGGCAGCCAGGCCGCCATCTCCTCGTCGTCGAGCCACGGCGCCTCATCACTCATGCCCCAAGCTTAACTTCACTACTTGATACATCAAGCAACCCGAGTATCCTTTTCATTGAAGGTTCAAGAGACTGGAGTCCCGATGCCCACCCGTCCCGGCGCCGCGTTCGACGCCTTCCTCGAGACGACCGCGCCCCGCGCGGCCGAGCGCCGCGACTGGACGCCCGCCGACGGGGCCCTCCCGGCGCTCTACCTGAGCCACGGCGCCCCGCCGCTGTTCGACGAGGCCGACTGGATGGACCGGCTCTTCGCCTGGGCGCAGGGGCTCCCGCGGCCCAGGGGCGTCCTCATCGTCTCGGCCCACTGGGAGGCCGCGCCGCTCATGATCTCCAGCCCCGACCCGGGCACCCCGCTCGTGTACGACTTCGGCGGCTTCCCCGAGCGGTTCTACCGGATGGCGTACGCGACGCCCGACGCGACCGCGATGGCGGACCGGGTCGCCGCCGCGATGCCCGACACCGAACCGCTGCACCGGCACGCGAGCCGCGGCCTCGACCACGGCGCCTGGGTGCCGCTCAAGGTCATGTACCCGCACGCCGACGTCCCGGTCCTCCAGCTGTCGATCCCCACGCACGACCCCGACCGCCTCCTGGACCTCGGGAGGCGCCTGCGGCCGCTGCGCGAGGAGGGCTACCTCGTGATCGGCTCCGGCTTCATGACCCACGGGCTGCCGTTCGTCGACTTCCAGCACCCCGAGCGGGTGCCCGGGTGGTCGGCCGACTTCGACGTCTGGGCCGCTGAGGCCCTGGCGCGCGGCGACATCGACGAGCTCGCCCGCTACCGCTCGCAGGCCCCGGGGATGCCGTACGCGCACCCCACGGTCGACCACTACATCCCGCTGTTCGTCACCTACGGCGCCGCCTCCGACCAGGAGCAGCCCGCCGAGACGGTGATCGACGGCTACTGGTTCGGCCTCTCGAAGCGCTCGTTCCAGCTGGCATAGGAGACCGCGGGCAGGTGATCGTCATCCCCGGCCCGCACGCGCCGCCCGCGCCGCCCACCGCGGCGCGGGCGGCGCTTCGCGTTCCGGCGCGGCCTACTTGAAGCCGCGGTGCATGGCGACGGCGCCGCCGGCGAGGTTGCGCCAGGCGACCTTCCTGAAGCCGGCCTTGACGATCCGGTCGGCGAAGGCCGGCTGGTCGGGCCATTCGAGGGTCGACTCGGAGAGGTAGCGGTACGCGTCGGCGTCGGAGCCGACGCGGCCGGCGACCTTCGGGAGGACGTGCTTGACGAACACGCCGTGCGCCTTGCGGTACGGCTTCCACACGGGCGTGGAGACCTCGCACAGGACCATGCGGCCGCCGGGGGCGAGCACGCGCAGGATCTCGGCCAGGCATCCGTCGAGGTCGGCGACGTTCCGGATGAAGAAGGAGCCGGTGACGGCGTTGAAGGCGTTGTCGGCGAACGGCAGGTGGAGCGCGTCGGCGTTCACGAGCGGAACCTGGCGGTCCTTGTGCGCCTTGAGCATCCCGAGGGAGAAGTCCACCCCGACGACGTCGGCGCCGGACTTGGCGAGCTCCGCGGTGGAGACGCCGGTGCCCGCGCCGAGGTCGAGGCAGCGCTCGCCCGGCTGGAGGCTCAGGGCCTCGCGCACGGCGCGGCGCCAGCGCTTGTCCTGACCGGCGACCATGACGGTGTTGGCGCGGTCGTAGTTCGGCGCGACGCGGTCGAACATCGCCGCGATCCGGCCGGGCTCTTTACGCGGGGTATTCGCTTCGTTCGCCTCGATCACCACCACAGCCTCGCACACCCCGCAGAGAAAATCCGCCGGAGCCCTGTCGGTGTGGGCCCCGGCGGATCAAGGGGTTATATCGGGCGCGCGCAGGGGTTCACGCGTCGCGTGCGGCCATGAGGGAGCAGGGAACGGCCGCGCGCTCGCCCGGAGAGGGAGCTTCGCTGGGTCCCGTCGGAACTGCTTGGGGGGCAGTCGGAGCCGGAGCGGCCGGTGCTGCGGTCACTGCGCCTCCTCGTCGTCGTCGGGACCGGCGCAGGAGTGCCGCGGCTCAGTCTGGGATGACGCTGAGAGATCCCCCGAGTGCGGTCTGCGCTACAGGATGAGCTTGACGCATGGAGGCTGTGATGTCGATCTATGAAACCGAACCGTTATCGCGCGTAACCCATCCGATAACTAGCAGGTGGGCGCGGTCACAGCAGGCGGACGAGTCGTCACGATGGGCCCGAATCCCGAGGTTGAGGCCGGTTTAGGCCTACAACTCCCGCAACGGGGGGCGGGAGGGCGGCGGCGGGGCGCGCCGTGCGCGCCCCGCCTTCTCCAGGGGATACACGGAGAGGCGGGGACCTCTCCGGTGAATCGAGGCTGACGGCCCGGTGAACGACACGGGCCTCGTTCAGCATCGCGGACGGACCGGCCGTCCGGCAAGCGTCGAGATCGAAGTGTTATCTCCTGGGACGGTTCCTACCGCTCTGTGAGACGGCCCTTGAGCACGGTGGCGGTGCAGTTGCCGGCGGCGCCCGAGACGAGGGCGGCGTAGGGGTCATCGGTGTCCACGGCGAAGACGGCGAGGTCGGCGCGGGCGCCCTCCTTGAGGACGCCGATGTCGTCGCGGCCGAGGGCCTTGGCGCCGCCTTCGGTGGCGGCGCGGACCAGCCACTCGTTCAGGCCCTCGCCGCCGTCGCCCTGGGCGAGGGCGAGCTTGCGGAGGACGGGCCATTCGGCGGCGACGTCGAGGTCGGGGGCCGAGGCGCGCGAGTCGGTGCCGATCGCGACGGTGTTGCCCTCGGCGCGCAGGGCCGCGACGGGCGGCTCGCCGGCTTCGAGGCGGGCGTTCGAGCGGGCGCAGAGCGCGACGGCGGTGCCCTTGGCGCGCAGGAGCTCCCGGTCGGTCTTGTCGAGGTGGACGCCGTGGGCGACGTGCGAGTCGGCGCCGAGCCAGCCGACCTTGTCCATCTGGGCGGCCGGGGAGTGCCCGGCGCCGCCGTCGGCGAGTTCGAGGGCGAGGCCGGCGCGGCGGTTCATGAACGCGAACGGCCCGGAGCCGCGGCGCACGAACATGTCCTCGTGCATGGTCTCGGCGAGGTGGGGGTGGAGGCGGATGTCGAGGGTGCGCGCGAGCTCGGCGAGGCCCTTGCCGACGTTCGTGCCGAGCGTGTAGAGCGTGTGGGGGCTGATGCCGACGGCGACGTCGGAGTTGTTGACCGCGCGGGTGTCGGTGACGACCTCGCGCCAGGCGGTGCGGCGGACCTCCCAGGCGGCGTCGTCGATGAAGCACGCCTCCCAGTAGGCGACGCCGGCGAGGTCGGAGGCGAGGAGCGGCGCGAAGCCGGCGGCGGGAGTGACGACGTCGGCGACGGCGGTGACGCCGTGGCGCAGGGACTCGTCGATGCCCTCCTGCACGGACGCCTTCCACACCTCGTCGGCGGTCTCGGGGTTGCGCCGGGCGAACTCCTGGATCCACTCGAAGAACTCTTTTTCGTTGCCGTACATGTCGGCGAACGCGGTGTAGCACAAGTGGGTGTGGGCGTTGACCAGGCCGGGCGTCATGACGCCGTCGAAGGCGGTGGTCTCGTCGGCCTCGGGGGCGCCGTCGGCGGGGCCGACGTAGGCGATCCGCCCGCCGTCGACCCCGACCGCGCCCTCCCGGATCGGGTCGCCCGCGAGCGGGACGACGACGGGGGCGGTGTAAACGTGCATGGTCCCGAGCTTACTCAGGGTTCCTATGCGGACGCCTCCAGCGCCGCGTACGCCGGTCGGACGACCTCCTCCAGGAGGCGGCGGCGCTCGGGCTGGTGCAGGAAGGCGGCCTTGACGGCGTTCTCGGTGCAGCGCTTGACCTCGGCCCAGCCCCAGCCGAACGTCTCGGACAGGAGCTGGAACTCGCGGGAGGTGTGGGTGCGGCTCATGAGGCGGTTGTCGTTGTTGACGGTGACGCGGAAGCCGAGGTCGTACAGGTCCTTGATCGGGTGCGTCTCGATCGACTCGGCGCCCTCGGTCTGGAGGTTCGAGGACGGGCAGACCTCGAGGGCGATGCGGCGGTCGCGGATGTAGTGCGCGAGGTGGGAGAGCTTCGCCTCGTCCCCGCTCAGGTCGATGTCCTTGATGAGCTGCACGCCGTGGCCGATGCGGTTCGCGCCGCACACCGAGACCGCGCCCCAGATCGACTCGGGGCCGACCGACTCGCCGGCGTGGATGGTGAACGGCATGTTCTCGCGGCGCAGGTACTCGAAGGCCGGCAGGTGCGCCTCGGCCGGGTTGCCGATCTCGCCGCCGGCGATGTCGAAGCCGACGACGCCCTTGTCGCGGTAGGCGGTCGCGAGCTTGGCGACCTCGAGGGTGCGGTCGGCGTGGCGCATCCCGCACAGGATGGTGCGGGCGGTGATCCGGTGCCCGGCCGCCGCGGCGAGGCGCTCGCCCTCCGCGAACCCGGCGAGGGTGGCCTCGACGACCTCCTCCAGGGCGAGGCCGCCGCGCAGCTGCTGCTCGGGGGCGTAGCGGAGCTCGGCGTAGACGACGCCGTCGGCGGCGAGGTCCTGGGCGGCCTCGGAGGCGATGCGGAAGCAGTGGTCGGCTTTCTGGGACACGGCGATCGTGTGGTCGAAGGTCTCCAGGTAGCGGGCGAGGGTGCCGGAGTCGGCGGACTCGAAGAACCAGTCGGCGAGCGCGCCGGCCTCGGTGGCGGGCAGCTCGTGGCCGATCTCGTCGGCGATCTCGATGAGCGTCTGCGGGCGCACGCCGCCGTCGAGGTGCTCGTGGAGCACGACCTTGGGGGCCGCGCGCAGGTCGTCGTGGGAGAGCGTCTTCTGATTCATCCCATGAATATAGTCAGGCGCGTTCGCGGGCGCGCCTCACAGCCGGACCTCGTCCCAGTGGACGGGGCGCTCGTTGTCGAAGACCACGGCCCACTCCAGGGCCCAGCGCCGGTGCCACACCAGGTTGTCGTCGACGCCGCGCGGCAGGGGCTGGCCGGCGCGCCGCGCCTGGTCGCACTGCCAGTCCAGGCAGTAGTAGAGGTCGAGCATCTCGGCGACGACGGCCGGGTCCCGGGTGGGGGTGAGCTGGCGGTCGCGCCAGGTCCCGAAGGACTCGGGGCGGCGCAGGTCCGGCAGGAGCTCGGGGAGCTCCTCGGAGCAGGGCACGGCCGGGTCGAGGTGGTCGACGAGGCCGAGGAGCCACGCGACGGTGTACAGGCTCTCGAGCTGGTCGGCGTAGCGGCCGCGGTCGCCCCTGCCGCAGGCGATGAAGCCCCACTCGTCGGGGGCGAGGTGGTCGAGGACGTGCGCGTCCAGGAGCCAGCGCATCGCGAGCTCCTCGGGCATGTCGAACACGCGGGCCTGGACGACGTTCAGGATCGCGGCGCGGGCCTCGACGTGGCCGCGGGGGCGCAGCCGGGGCATCCGGCCCTCGGGGAACGGGAGCGGGAGCTGCGCGGGCGGCGCCGGTATGCCGAGCGCGTTGAGGCCGTCCGCGGTGCGCATACGAAGGGTCCGGGGATCAGAGGTCA
Source organism: Glycomyces terrestris (assembly GCF_003933745.1). Taxonomy (GTDB): domain Bacteria; phylum Actinomycetota; class Actinomycetes; order Mycobacteriales; family Micromonosporaceae; genus Glycomyces; species Glycomyces terrestris. The sequence continues at coordinate 240,243 of NZ_RSEB01000003.1, forward strand.
CCGTCGGCATGGGGCTCCCTACCACTTTGGGGTTCACCTGTGGGGGTGAGTGCGCGTTCACTCGGTGGGGGTGGTTGTGAAGAACTGTAGCGTCCACCACAGGCCGGAGTCAACGTGGGCCGCGGAAACTGGACGGGTTCTATACCTGTGTTACGCAGGAGTTTCTTCGCTGGAGTCGCGTGTCGAAAGTGTCCGGAGGACCGATTCGACCGCCTTGTGACAGCTGCCATTCGACACGTGTTCGAACCTCGCGGCACTGGAAGCTACTTCCGAGTACAACTCTCCCAACGAGACCCGCGTCACGAACGGCAACGGCGGCGGCGCCGGGCGCCGGTATCCCGAGTGCGTCGCGGCCCATGTCGCGGAAGACCGCGGCGCACACCGGCGCCGCACCAGGGGGGTCTTGCAGCGCCGGCGCGGCGGCCGGGCCCCCACGGGGTCCGGCCTTCGCGCGGACGCCGCGACCGGGCATCCTTACAAGGTGAGCAGTCTCCAAGTCGTCGCGGGCCGGTACCAGCTGGTCCGCCCGATCGGCGCGGGCGGGATGGGCCGCGTCTGGCAGGCGGTCGACCAGCAGCTCGACCGCGAGATCGCCGTCAAGCTCGTCAAACCCGACCTCCTCGACGGACCCCAGCGGTACGAGGCCGCCGCCCGCTTCCGCCGCGAGGCCCGCGTCACCGCCCAGATCGGGCACCCCGGCGTCCCGGCCATCTTCGACGCCGGCCTCGACGACGCCTCCGGCGAGCTCTTCCTCGCCATGGCGTACCTGCCCGGCCTCAACCTGCGGGACCTCCTCGACGAGGCCGGCCCGCTCCCCGCGGACTGGACGCTCGCCGTCGGCGCCCAGCTCGCCTCCGTCCTGGAGGCCGCGCACGCCAAGCAGGTCATCCACCGGGACCTCAAGCCCGCCAACATCATCGTCGGGCCCGCCGGGCTCGTGCACGTCGTCGACTTCGGCATCGCCGCCGTCCTCGACCTCGACGCCGCCCGCCTCACCGCCACCGGCGACAAGCCCGGGACGCTCAACTACATGGCGCCCGAGCAGATCCGGGCCCAGCCGGCCGGACCGGCCGCCGACCTGTACGCGCTCGGGGCGCTCCTGTACGAGATGTCGACCGGCGAGCGCCTCTTCGCCGACCGCGGCTCCGCCTACGAGGTGCAGACCGCGCACCTGAAGGAGCTCCCGGACCCGGTGCGCCGCAGGCGCCCCGACATGCCCGCCGAACTCGACGGCCTCGTCTCGCGGCTGCTGTCGAAGGAGCCCGCCGACCGCGGCTCCGACGCCGCGGCCGTCTACCTGCGCCTCGCCGAGCTCCTCGCGGCCGCGCCCGCCTCCAAGGCGCCGACGCGCGACTGCGGCGACCCCACCTGGCCGTTCCGGGCGCCGCTCGCGCCCGCGCGGGTCGCGGCCGAGGCGGCCGCGATCTCGCCGCGCCCCACCGCCGACCGCGGCACCGAGCGGCTCGCCGAGGCCGACCTCGCGTACGCCGCCGCCGACTACAGCACCGCGCTCACCGCGTTCCGGTCGCTCGCCAAGGACTACGAGACCCCCGACCCGGCGCTCGCCCTGCACTGCCAGGTGCGGGCCGCGCAGTGCCTTGCGGCCCTGGGGAACGCGGCCAGCGCCCTGGCGGGCCTGTCGAGCGTGATCGAGCGGCAGCGGCGGCTCCTGGGCGAGCGCGCGCGGCCGGTGCTGCGCTCGCGGCGCGTGGAGGTCGACATGCTCGCGGCCGTGGGCTCGGGGCCGGAGGCGCACCGGCGCCTGGCGGTGCTGGTGCCGGAGATGGCGGCGGCGCTCGGCCCCGCGGATGCCGATACCATCGAAGCCGAACGGCTGCTTCGGGCCTGGTCCGCGCCGCCCCAGGCGGGACCCGGGTGGCCGACGCCGCCCTCCGCCTCGCCTGGGAGTCCTCCTCGATGACCGCCCCCGGTCCCTATGCCCCGCCCGTCGACGAGAAGAAGCGGCTGAGCGCGCACCGCGCCGGCCGCGCCGCCACCTACCTGTGGGCGCTCTCGCCGGTCCTCACGTGCGGGTACGCGACGCCGGTGATGCTCGCGATCGCGCTCGCCCGGCGCCGCGACAACCTCGTGCTGGCGGCGCTCATCGTGCACTCGGCGCTGCTGGCGTCCTCGTGCCTGGTGATGGGCACGTACGCCGACAAGGTCCCGCTGTGGGGCGACGTGCTCATCTACTCGTCGTGGGGCATCGCGGCGATCGGCGGAGCCGCGCACCTGCTGGTGATCCGGCCCGCGGTGTTCCCGGCGGGGCCGCGCCCGCAGGTGCCGGTCGCGCACCTGTCGAACGCCGAGGTCCTCGACCGGGCGCGGAAGCTGCGCGAGCAGGCCCGGCGCACGGCGGAGGCGGACCCGATGCTGGCGAAGCGGCTCGCGATCGGCCGGCCGGACCTGCCGCGGCAGTTCGACGACGGCGGGCTGGTGGACGTGAACCACGCGCCGCTGCACGTGCTCACGTCGCTGCCGGGGGTCACGGAGCGGAGCGCGCGGCAGATCCTGGAGTGGGTGGAGCGGTCGGGGCCGTTCGCGAGCCTCGGCGAGGTGATGCTCGTGATCGAGATCAGCCCGACGTTCGAGCACCACCTGCGCGAGTACTGCGTGTTCATCCCCTAGCGGGGGTTCAGGGGCGGGGTTCAGGGGCGCAGTTCGGCGAGGACGGCGACGGCGGCGCGGGCCGCGTCGTCGGCGTACGTCGAGGGGAACGCGTCGACCAGGCGCCAGCCGGCGCGGCGGAGGGCGCGGTGGCGTTCGAGGTGGGCGCGGGGCCCGTCGGGGTGGACGTCGCAGAGGACGCCGAACGCGGCGTCGCCTTCGCCGACGACGAGGTCGATCTTCCAGTGGCCCACGGGGTAGCCGTGCCTGACGGCGGCGTCGGCGCCGGCGAGGGCCCCGGCGAGCTTGGTGCGCCATTCGCCTTCGGGTCCGTCGCCGGGGAGGGCGGCGGGGGCGCGGTCGGCGTAGTCGAGGAACTCGCCGACGAGGCCGCCGGGCGCGTCGAGGGCGGTGACGACGTGGAGGTGCTCGCGGGCGCGGGTGACCATGACGTTGAACAGGTTCGCGCCGGCGAGGAACCGCTTGCGGCCGGCGGGGTCGCCGGGGGCGACGCCGAGGGAGGCGATGACGGTCTCGGACTCGCTGCCCTGGAAGGCGTGGACGGTGCCGGTGCGGATGCGGTGGGCGCGGATGGCCTCGAGGTCGAAGCGGCGCATGACGGCCGCCTCGATGGCCTCGGCCTGGGCGCGGAAGGGCGAGAGGACGGCGAGGCCGCGGTCGCCGTTCGCGACGAGGTCGGCGAGGAGGGCGAGGGCGCGGTCGACCTCGGCGGCGACGACGCCCTGGGCGTCGGCGGCGGGGGCGTCGACGCGGTGGACGGTGATGGCGTCGGTCTCCTGGACGCGCGGGTGGGCGGTGGCGGGCCGGACGCGCCCGCCGTAGAACTTGGCGGCGGAGAAGCCGATGAGGTGGGGGACGCTGCGGTGGTGCTCGGTGAGCTCGACGACGGGCCCGGCCCCGCAGGCGAGGTCGTAGAGGCTGACGCGGCCGGTGTCGAGGCGGGCCTCGAGGGCTTGCAGCCCGTGGCGGTCGAGGACGTCGCGGAGTCGGGCGTCGGAGGCGAAGGACACGAACTTGAGCTGGCGCGGGTCGCCGGCGACGACGGCGCGGCGGGCGCGGGCGAGGACGGGGGCGGCGCGGAGCTGGTTGACGTGGCTGGCCTCGTCGACGATGACGAGGTCGAAGGCGCCGGCGCGGGCGGGCAGGACCGCTTCGGCGTCGGCGATGGTGCCGATCCAGAGGGGGACGGCGCGCAGGAGGGCGGCGGTGTCGACGTGTTCGAGGACGGCGCGCCGCTGGGCCTGGTCGCCGCGGTACTGGGCGGTGCGGAGTTCGCCGAGGGCCCGGTCGGCCCTGCCGGAGCGGCGCTCGGCGGAGGCGGCCTCGGCGCGCAGGGCGGCGCCGAGGGCCTGGGCGGCGTCGCGGTCGGCCTGTTCGAGGCTGCGCCACAGGGGTTCGAGGCGGGGGCCGCCTTCGGCGGCGAGCCGGGCCATGGCCTGCACGTCGCGGGCGATCTCGAGGCACTGCTGGAGCGCGGCGGAGTCGGCGGCGGCGCCGGTGAGGCGCTGGAGGGTGCGGCGGGCGCGGCGGCGGCGCCAGCGGGTCCAGGGCCAGCCGCCGCTGCCGCGGGTCGCGGCGGCGGCCGCGGCGACGGCGTCGAGGTCGGCGTCGCGCAGGCCGGGGAAGTCGTCGAGGAGGAACACGGGGGCGTCGAGGGCGCGGAGCCGGCGGCGCTCCAGGTCGAGGCGGGTCTCGACGGCGCGTTCGACGCGGCGGAGGAGGTCGATGGCGTCGGCGCCGGCGCGGCGGGCGGCCTCGGCGTCCTTCCTGGGGACGGCGTCGCGGGTGGCGACGGCGCCGCTGCCGCGCCGTTCGGTGTCGCCGAACATCATCGGCTCGGGTCCGGGGTGGCGGTCGAGGAGCCCGGCGAGGACGTCGGCGGCGTACACGGACTGGGTGGCGATGAGGACGGACCGGCCGTTCGCGACGGCGTCGAGGGCGATGGCGGCGAGCGTGTGGCTCTTGCCGCAGCCGGGCGCGCCGGCGACGACGGTGACGGGGGCGGTGCGGGCGCTGCGGACGGCGGCGGCCTGTTCGGGGCCGAGGGGCAGCGGGGAGCGGACCTCGGCGGCGTCGGGGCCGGGGGCGGGGGCGGCGGTCCCGTAGACGGCGGCGAGGGCGGTCGATTCGAGGCCGGGGCGCTCGGCCCAGTCGTGGAGGCTCTGGCCGATGGGGCCGGATTCGACGCGGGGCCCGGCGAGGTAGACGACGGATCGGGCGAGCACGACCGGTCGGGTGTCTTCGGGGTCGGCGCGGTGGGCGACGGCCTTGACGGCGTACCCGGCGGCGGTGGCGGCGGCGAGGAGCCAGGCGGGGTCGGCGAGGTCGCCGCCGGTGCGTTCGGGGGCGAGGACGGCGGCGAGGCGCCGGGCGTGCTCGGTGCCGGCGAGCCTGGGGTGGAAGGCGAGGTCGCCGGCGGGGACGATCTTGTGGTCGAACGGCTCGGTCTGGGCGACCTCGAGGCGCACGGGCCGGGTGACGAGGGGGATGGCGAGGCGCCTGCGGCGGCCGTCGACGCGGTGGACGCCCATGACGACGCCCCAGCCCTGCCGCAGGAGCCGCTCGTCGCGGTGGAGCTCGTCGTGGGCGGCGAGTTCGGCGGCGCCGGGGACGGTGGTGAGGCTGCCGCCCCAGGCGGCCTTGGGCCCGACCTCGTCGGTGTCGGGGGCCGCGACCTTGTTGACCGGGGCGAGGTCGGCGAGGGCGGTCAGGATGCGGGCAGGGTCCATGGCGGCAGTGTACGGGCGGGGGGCGACGCGGCGGCGGCGCGCGCGGGGACGCGGAAGGCCCCGGGGCGGGAGGTGCCCCGGGGCCCGGCGTCGCGCGCGGCTCGGGTCCGCGCGGCGGGTCCTACTCGATGCAGAGGACGCCGGTGGTGCGGCCGAACTGGTCGCTCAGCTCGTAGTAGCTGGTGGTGCAGTTGGCGATGGCGCCTTCGACGTCGGGGGCGGCCCAGTCGGCGGTCTCGAACGTGATCGCCTCGGTGACGGTGGTGTCGGCGGCCGCGTCGGCGCAGTCGACCTGGTACCACTCGGTGTCCGCGCTGGACATGCAGGAGCCGGTGTCGGGGGTGACCGGGGTCTTGCCCTCGGCGTTCGGCTGGGCGAGGGCCTCGATGCAGAAGAGGTAGTCCACGTTGCCGGTGGTCATGTCGTAGATCATGTTCCAGTCGGTCCACGGCTTGCCGGGCAGGTACGCGCCGACCTCTTCGCCGCAGGTGTCGTGGATCGCCTGGGTGTCGGCGATGTCGCCGCCGGAGGCGGTGATGCCGGGGTCGGCGACGATGTTGGTGATGGACCAGAACGCGGTCGGGTCGGCGCAGTCGACCTCGAAGACGGCCGGGTCGTCGCTGAGGACCTCGTAGGGGAGGCAGTCGCCGGCGGCGGCCTCGGCGGCCGCGTCGACCTGGTCGCCGCTGACCTCGGTGCTGTCCGTGGTGTCCGAGCCGGCGTCTTCGAGGATGCCGCAGCCGGTCAGGGCGAAGGCGCCGGCGAGGCCGATGCCGCCGACGGCGAGCAGGCGGCGGATGGGTCCGAATGTCGTGTTCATTGGCTGCTTTCTGTGCGGCACCGCTCATCGGGTCGGACGGTGCACCTGAGTTCGACGTGAACATATGCGGGGCCGTCGACTACCGACGTGGCAGGTGTCGTCACGCACGGGCTCGGCAGCGCGCTGACCTGCGGTCGGAGGGCTTTCACGAGAACGTGGGCCAGTGCCCATGACCAGGATCACGATGGTTGCAATTCGGTCAAGGAACGGGATCGGCGCGGTGCGCTCAGCGCGGTTCCCGTTGCGTCCGTTCGGTTCGCGACGCGGTTCGGAACCGGCCGGGGACGTGCGATGCGGGTGCGTCCCGTCGGGGACGTCCGGGATGAGGAGGGCGCGGGTTCCGCCCAATGGTCTCCGCGCCCTCCGGTCCCGGGGCCTCGGCCGGTCGGGCCGAGGGGGTCGGCACTAGCCGATCTCGACGAAGTGCTTGGTGCCGTCGAGCGACCAGACGTCCTCGAAGTAGAGGAGGTAGGTCTCGGCGCCGGTCGGGATCTCGACGCAGGAGGAGCCGGAGGCGGAGGAGCCCGGCGAGACCTCGGCGGTGTCCATGATGTTGTTCTCGACGACGTTGAGGCAGTCGACGCTGTCGTAGAAGGTGCCGTCGGCCCAGATGCCGAAGGTCGCGTCGAGCCACAGGGTGCCGGTCTCGGCGCCGTTGTAGGTGCCGTCGATCGTGACGAGCGCGAACTGGTTGCCGGCGGCCGGCTCGGTGTTGAACTCGTTGGCGCCCATGACGGCGTCGGTCGCGTCGAGCTCGACGGCGCTGCCGGTGAGGGACCAGTCGGTGATCTCGACGGTGGAGCCGGCCGGGAGCGGGGACTCGGGGCTGGTGCCGTCGCCGCCCGCGGGGGCCTCCTCCGCTCCGCCTTCGGCGGCCTCTTCGACCTGGGTCTCCTCGGCGCCGGTGTCGCCGCCGGAGGCGTCTTCCCCGGCGCTGCACGCCGACAGGGCCGCGAGGGCGATGAGGGCGGCGCCGCCGGCGGCGAGGAGGCGCTTCGAGATCTCGGGGAATTCGATGTTCATGGGAAACCTTCCGTGTGGTTCTGTTCGTTGTTAGAAGCTTGTGAAGTTACTTCACGAGAATAGTAGACTGTGTCGAGCCTCCGCAACGCGGGGTGGGTTACGATTCGATAAATCAAGACAGGAGCCCGCATGACCACCCGTGACGCCGGCCCAGGCGAGACCATCACGCTGACCGACCTCGCCCGCCTTGCCGCGGTCGGGCGCAACGCCGTCAGCAACTGGCGCCGCCGAGAGCCCGACTTCCCCGCCCCCGTCGACGACTCCGCCCGCCGCCCCCGCTTCTCCTTGTCCGCCTTGGAGACCTGGGCCGAGTCCCACGGCCGCTCCCTCCACGTCACCGGCGCCGACCGGCTCTGGTTCCGCCTCTCCGGCGCCCACCCGACGGCCGAGGCCGCACTGGAGGCCGTGGCCGCGGCCTTCGACGGCGAGCCCCGCGGCCCCCTCGCCCCCGCCCCCGACCCGGACCTCGTCGCCGAGGTGCGGGCCCTCGCCGCCGAGATGCCCGCCTCCGACCTGTTCGAGTTCTTCATCGAGCGCGCCCGCGAGGCCGCGGGCACCGGGGTGCCGCCGGGCATCGCGCCGCTCGCCGACATCGCCGCCGCCGTGAGCGGCGAGCGCTTCGCCGACCGCGCGGGCAAGGCGGTGCACGACCCGGCATGCGACGAGGGCGACCTCCTCGCCGCGGTCGCCGCGCAGCTCGGCCCGTGCCGGGTGCTCGCCGGGCAGGACCTCTCGCCCGCGCGCGCCGCGATCGCCGAGCGGCGCCTGCGCCTCCTCGACGGCAAGCTTCGCGGCGGCGGCGCCGAACGCGCCGACGTCGTCGCGCGGGTGGGGGACTCGCTCCTCGCCTCCCTACCCGCCGACCGCTACGACCTGGTCGTGTGCGACCCGCCGTTCAACGTCAAGGACTGGGGCCACGACCGCCTCCCCGACGGCGACGACCCCCGCCTCGCCTACGGGACCCCGCCGCGCACGGAACCGGAGCTGGCGTGGGCGCTCCACTGCGCGGCCCTCCTGGCCCCCGGCGGGCACGCGGTCGTGCGCATGCCCGCGCAGGTCGCGCACCGCCGCTCCGGTCGGCGCATCCGCTCCGAACTCCTGCGCTGGGGCGCGCTCCGCGCCGTCGTGGACCACCCGGAGGCCAAGGCGCACATCTGGATCCTCGCCCCGCGCGGCGAGACGAGCCAGCTCCTGGTCGCCAACGGCCGCGGCTTCGCCGAGACCTGGCGGCACTTCACCGCCGCCCCCGACGCCCCGATCGCCACCGCCGACGCGGTCACGGTCCCGCTCATGCGGCTGTGGGACGAGGACGTCGACGTCTCCCCCGCGGTCTACCTCGCGAGCGCGGCGGGCGGCGCCGAGGACCTCGCCGACGCGGTCGCGCACCTGAGCGCCCGCCTCGGCGAGATCGCCGAGCGGCCGCTGCCCCGGTTCGGCTCGGGCCCCGAGCTGTCGGCCCCCGAGACGAGCCTCGGCGACCTCGAACGCGACGGCCACCTCGTCGTCGCCCCCGGCGGCGGCGCGGAGGGCGGGGTGCGGTGCGTGATCGTCGACCCGGTCGGCGAACCGCCGGTGCGCATCGGTCTGAGCGGGGAGGCGTCGGAGACGCAGTGGACGATCCGCTGCGAGCCCGCCGTCGACCTCGGCTGGATCGCCGCGGTCCTCGCGGCCCGGCTCCCGGCCGCCTCGAAGCGCACCGCGACGGGCGCCAAGCGCCGCATCCTGTCGGTGAAGATCCCGCGCCTGGCGCTGGCCGACCAGCAGCGCCGCGGCGACGCGTTCGCGCGCCTCGAAGCGGTGCGGGCGGACCTGGCCGAGGCCGGCCGCCGGGCCGAGGCGCTGGCCGCAGAGGCGGCGGCGGGCCTGGTGTCGGGAGCGGTGACGGTGGAGGACTGAGGGGGCGACGAATGGGCGACGGCCGGGCGGAGGCCCGGCCGTCGCTTCGTCTCTCGGGGCCGCCACCTGCGGTGGGGCCCGTGTTCGGAGCCGCTGACAGGATTCGAACCCGCAACCTACTGTTTACAAGACAGTTGCTCTACCGTTAAAGCTACAGCGGCCGGTCTGCGCCGACCTCCCAGCGAGACGGATCGATTCTAGCCGACCGGCATCGCGTGCCGAGACCCCCGGAACGGCCGACGGGCGGCCGGTCCCCGCGGGGACCGGCCGCCCGTCTGTCACCACCACCAGATGCGCAAGGATCTGGCGACGGTGTTAGCCGATGAGGCCGTTGGAGTCGTCGACCTGGGTGACGTCGTCCAGGTTGCACTTGGCCGAGTTGCCGAGCACGCCGTTGCCGTAGCCGCCGATGCCGCCCATGGCGTCGACGCAGCGGAAGTCGACGTGCACGAGCGGGGCGCCGTAGGAGGCGACCAGGGCCGACTGCTTGTCGTGGAAGACCGCGTCACCGTAGGCGCTGCCGAAGTCGTCGGCGTCGTTGCCCCCGTCGCCGTCCTCGTGGTCCATGTTGCCCTCGGTGCCCATGCCCCACTTGAGGCCGGCCTCGGAGGTCACGGCGTTCAGGATCGTGCCGGCGTCCTGGGTGACGGGCGCGAGCGCGTCCTGGGCGTCGGTGATGTCCGCGGCGAACGACGGCGCGGCGATGGCGGCGGACGCCGCGGCACCGGCGAGGATGGCTGCGACAGTGCGCGAAACCTTCATGCTTTGTCCCTTTCGATTGGGTAAGGACGCTTTCGCCCCTTTAACGATGGTCAGTCTTGCACGGATACGGCCTCGTCCACATTGTTTTCCGGACCCCGTTCGGTCCGTATTCGGTTCGGCGTCGCGGCTGCGTGCACCGGGCGGGCGCCGATTCCCGGGATTCGCGGCGGCGCTTCCCGGGCACTCGTGCAGCGGTCTTGCGGCGCCTCCGGGTTCGGGGGTCCCCTAGGCTCTGAGGCAGTCGACCCGAGCGCGGAGGCATGGCATGGACGGCGCGGAGACGCCCGCCGGACCGGCGGCGGCGAGGCCGCGGGCGCCCGCGCCCGTGGCGGTCGCGGTGGCGCTGCTGTGGCTGCTGGTCGCGGGCCTGGCGTGGATGACGGCGGTGTCGGCGGCGCTCACGGCGTTCCAGGTGTCGACGCTCGCGCCCGATCCGCTGCGGCTCCTGGCCTTCCTTGAGCCGCTGGTGTTCCTGGGCTCGGCGGCCGCGGTCGGGCTGCTGGCGGTGAAGCTGTGGACGGGCCGGGACTGGGCGCGCCGGGTGGTGCTCCTGCTCTGCGCGGTGGTGCTGGTGACGGCGCTGCTGACGGGGGTGGCGCTGAACGTCGGGGCGGGGATGGCGGGCGCGGCGGTGTTCGCGCTGCTGCTGGTGCTGGTGGTGGCGGCGCCGACGCAGCGCTGGTGCGACCGGGACGCGCCGCGGCACAGCCCGCGCATCGGGGACCGGGCGGAGCCGCCGTTCCTGGTGGTCGCGGAACTGGTGCTGCTGTGGGCGGTCGTGGTGCTGGCGCTGTGGTTCAGCGCGCAGGCGCTGCGGGCGAGCGGGCTGGGGATGGCCCCGCCCTGGGCGGCGCCGGCGCTGCTGGCGGCGGCACTCGTCCACGGCGCGTTGAACCTCGCGTTGACGCGGCGCCGCGAGTGGGGGCGGATCGGGACGGCCGGGCTCGCGGTCGCGTACGGCCTCGCGCTGCTCGCCGCCGCGGGAGTGCTGCTGGCGCAGGGCGGGTCGTGGCTGCTGCCGCTGGTGCTGAGCCTGGTGCCGGCGGCGTTCGCGTGGGCGCTGCTGGGCGGGGACTCGAAGTCGTGGTGCGGGGGGTGAAGCGGCCCGCCGGGTCGATGGCGGCGGGCCGCTCGCTCAGGCGCCGCGGTTCACGGTGCGGCGCAAGGGGTCACCTGAGACCGTAGGCGCGGATGGCGGTGTGCTCGACCTCGGTGCCGCGGTCGTCGACGGCGGTCATGCGGACCGAGACCCACCTGGCGCCGCGCGGGTGGACGAGCGCGGCCGCGGCGGTGTCGCCGTCGCGGTCGAGGTCGACGGACGTCCAGGTGGCGCCGTCGTCGTAGGAGACCTCGAAGGTCATGTCGACGGCGTGGACGACGGGCCCGTCCTCGTTGGCGGCGAGGGTGAGGGTGAGCTCCTGGCAGCCGCGCCTGGGCGCGTAGCCGCCCTCGATGTCGTCGGAGGCGAGCTGCACGACCGGGAGCGGGATCTCCTCGACCCCGCCGGCGGCGACGGGGGCCGAGTCGAAGGTCCATGCGGCGGTGGCGCTGGTGCCGAACCGGTTCACGGTCGAGGGCGCGGTGGTCTCGGCGGTGATCGTGTAGCGGCCGGCGTCGCCGGCGGGGAGCGCCGCGAGGAGGTTCTCCCAGTAGAAGTCCATGCCCTCGGCGGCGGCGATGGTCTCGCCGTCGCGACTGAGGGTGGCGTTCCCCTTGGCGCCCACGAGGATCAGGACCTCGTCGTTGCCGCCGCCGACGAGGCCGAGGGCGGCGCCGAGCACCTGGCCGCCGTCCTCGTCGGCGCGGACGGCGTACGAGACGGCGGCGGAGAGGCCGCCGCGCGGCATGACCCGCTCGGTCTCGCCGGGGGCGAACACGGCCTCCTGGGCATTGACGAAGCCGTCGAGGAGGAAGCCCTCAGCGTCGAGCTCGCCGGCCTGGAGGCTGCTGTCCCAGTGGATCTCGGGGCCGGCGGTGTAGTACACGGTCCGCTCGGAGGGGACGGCCGTGTCGACCAGGAGGCAGAAGCCCATCCCGATCTGGCGGCCGGTGTAGTCGCCGTAGTCGCAGGTCTGGCCGGCGCCGGGGGTGCCGAGGTGGCGGTATTCGGTCTCGACCTCGGCGAGGTCGTCGTCGTCCACCGCGTACGCGGGGTCGGCGGGGAAGCCGGCGGGGTCGTGGAAGGCGAGGTGGTAGGCGTACGGGTCGTCCGCTCCGGCGGGGGAGGCGAGGACCGGCTGGTAGAGGAAGCCGAGCTCGAACCCGGGGAGGTCGGGCTCGGGCAGCAGGTACGCGTCGATGCGGGGCCCGGCGAACGTGCCGTACCCGAGGTAGTTGTCCTCGCTGCGGGCGTCGATGCTGATGGCGCCGGTGAGCAGCTGCGCGTCCTCCTGCTCGACCGCGACGGCGACGGGCGCGGCGGCGGCGCCGTCGAGGACGAGCGACACGGGCTCCTCGCCGATCGTCACCGCGGTCATGCCGAAGACGTGCTGGCCGCGCGCGGTGTCGGTGGGATCGGACCAGAAGCCCGAGACGACGACGTAGTCCCCGGGCGGGAGGTCGGCGGCGCCGTGCCCGTACTCGTCGACCGGGATGAAGTCGAACGCCTCGGAGTCCTGGTCGGCCCAGAGCACCCAGGAGCCGTCGGGGGCCTTGCCGTGGCGGTTGAGCAGGGTGAGGTCGAGCCGCCGGGTCTCGGCGTCCGCCGCGGCCGCGGCGGTCGCGGCGGAGGCGGGGACGAGGCCGGCGTACTCGCGCTCGTCCAGTTCGGACTCGCGGGCGGCCGCGGCGTCGGTCTCGCCGGCGCGCAGGAGCTCCGAGACGTTGTAGCGGCGCGGGTCCTCGTCGCCGGCCTGGATCGCCGCGACGCGGTCGGTCGGGACGACGACGAGGTCGCCGCTCGGCGAGGGCGGGGTGAGGAACGCGGCGTCCTCGCGGCCCGCGGCCGGGTCGATCGCGGTGGTGCCGTTGGGGAGCACGGTGACGCGGTCGCCGGTCGGGAGGATGACCGCGGTGGCGGCCGGGTCGCCGGCGGACGCCGGGGGCTCGGCGTGCACCGCGGTGCCGCCGGTGAACACGGAACCGGCGAGCACCGCCGCGGCCGCGGAGGCGGCCGCCGTTCCGATGAAGTCGGGTCGTCGCATGTGGAGGTCCTCTGCGGAAGACTCGGGCGGGCCGGTCGGCCCGCCCGAGTCCAAGGCGCTCCCCGGGCCCGGAAGGGTTGCACCCCGCCGGGCCGGTTCGGGCTACTCGTCCCGGAAGGAGTAGATCTGCGACCCGGCCGGGGTGAGGCAGGCGAGGCGGCTGTCGGTGGCCGCGCACGCGTACACCTCGAGGTCGATGCGCAGGTCGGCGCGGGAGCCGTCGCGGCCGAGGCCGATGACGTTCCCGACCGCGGTCCCGAACGTCGACCGGGCCGGCCAGGTGAGGGCGCTGCCGCCGTCGATCGGGTCGAAGGTGACCTCGAGGTTGTTGTTCACCGTCTCGAAGTCCTGGTCGTACAGCTGGGTGCGCACGTCGTCGCCCGCGTAGTACTCGGCCATGATCCGGTTCCCGAGCGGCTCGATCCACCCGTACTCGCGGTCGTCGAAGTCGTGCGCGATCTCCTTCGCATCGGCGTCGTACACGTGCCAGTGGTACGCGTTCGTCGTCTCCGGCACCAGGTCGCCCACGCACACCAGGGTCTCGCCGCACACGGTGACGGCCTCCGGCGGGACCTCCCCGGACTGGATCTCGATGCTCTGCACCTGCGACAGGTCCTCGACGTCGTACACGTTCAGGTCGTACCCGGTCTCCTTGTCGACCGCGACGTACAGGAGCCCGTCCCACGCGTAGTACAGGTCCTCGACGGTCTCGATCTCCTTGGAGGACACCGCCTCCCCGGACTCCAGGTCGTACACGTGGGTGACGCCGTTGCTGGTGACGGCCCACAGGCGGCCGTCGCCGTTCGCGCGCGCGGTCGGGGACGCGATGTCGTCGGGGGTGCCGACCAGGTTCCAGTTCGCGACCGTCACGCCCTCGTCGAACGCCCACGACGACTGCTGCTCGCCCGCGGCGTCGTACACCTCGAACGCGTCGCCGCCGACCGGGCCGATCACGAGGAGGTCGCCGGAGCGGGCCGCGTCGCGCGCCCACGAGGTGACCGTGTTCCGCACCCTCCCCGTCTCCCAGTCGAGGAAGACGAACTTGTACTCGGCGCCCGCCTCGACCTCCTGGGAGAACGCGATGAGCTCCTCCGAGACGAAGAAGACGGGGTTCCAGCCGTCCCCGGGGAGGACCTGCTCGGCGTCCCACAGGAGCTCGCCGGACCGGTTGTCGACGGCGCGGACGTGCAGCTCCTGCCCGGACGGGTCCGACGAGGACGTCGTGTAGAACATCGCGGACCGGTCGCCGACCGACCGGACCTCGTAGATCCCGTCGTCGACCTCGCCGTCCAGGGCCTGCGCGGCCCCGACCTCGCGCAGCTCCTCGGCGAACGGCCGCTGCTTGTACGGGTTCGTGAACCACCACACGCCGACCGCGGCGGCGGCGACGAGCACGACGGCGGCCACCCCGATCGCGATCCACTTCGGAGGGATGCGGCGGGCCTTGTACTCGGTGCCGCGCCGCGGCGGCTCCGGCGCCTTGTCGTCCCCGCCGCGGCGCAGCGGGATCGTCTGGTCCGAGCCGGGCGTCACCGGCGGCAGCCCCAGCGACGGGGCCGTCAGCTGCGGCGGCGACGAGGGCATCGGCGCGGGCGGCGTCACCGGCGCGGCCGAGGTGAGCGCGAGCGCCGCGCCCTCCGAGACCGGCAGCTCGGGCTGCTCGAGGACCGTCGGCGCGATCCCGAGTCCTTCATGGAGCATCTTGGCCACCATGGGCATCCGCGACGAGCCGCCCACCAGGAACAGGCCCGCCAACTGCTCCGGGCGCCGGCCCGTCAGCGCCAGGACCCGCTGCGTCTCGCCGACCGCCCGCGACAGGAGCGGCCGCGAGATCTGATCCAGCTCACCGCGGGTCAGGTGCAGCGACTGCGCCATGTCCGGCACCGTCACCGGCGCCACCGAGGAGCGCGACAGCATCTCCTTCGCGCCGCGCACCTCCTCCCACAGCTCCCGCCGGTTGCGCAGTTCGCTGGCGCCGCTGGGCTGCTCCAGCCGCTTCCAGATCTCCGGCTCGCGCTGCCGCACCGTCTCGCCGATGTGCGCGACCAGCGCCGCGTCGAAGTCGAGCCCGCCCAGGTCCGGCAGGCCGCCGTCCGCGAGCACCCCGAACGAGCCGTCCGGTCGCCGCTCCAGGACCGCGATGTCGAGCGTCCCGCCCCCGAAGTCGAACACCGCGAGCGGCTGCCCGGGCGCGACCCGGTGCGACAGGCGCGACGTGTAGTAGTGCGCCGCCGCCACCGGCTCGGTGAGGATCTGCACCGGCCGGTACCCCGCCTGCGCGGCCGCGTCGTGCAGGGCCGCGCGCCGCTGCTCCGACCACGCCGCCGGGCACGTCAGGACCGCGTTCGGCAGGTGCCCGACCGACTCGATCGCCGCCCGCGCCACCCGCGACAGGATCGCCGCGAACGCCGCCGTCACCGGGATCTCCCGGTCCCCCAGCAGGATCGTGCGGTCCGAGATCCGCTGCTTCGGGTTCGGCTCGAACCGCTCGGGCGCGGTCAGCGCCAGCCGCTCCGCGTCCTTCCCGGTGTGCAGCGTCCCCGCCGGGTCGAGGAAGACCGCCGAGGGCATCACCGGCGAGCCGTCGAACAGGAGCGGGCGCGTGCGGCCGTCGGGCCACACCACCACGGCCACGGTGTGCGAGGTACCGAGGTCGACGCTGAGCAGGTAATCGGCCGGCATACGGGTGCAGCTCCGGGGGCTAGGGCGTGCGGGATCGTTCCAGATTAGTGCGGCGGGGCGAGTCCGGTGGCCACGGGACCACCCGTGGTGGCGGGCCGGTCGGACGGCCCGGAGGCGCCCCGCGGCGGGCCCGGGCCGCGCCGCCGCGGGCGGGGCGCGTCCCGGTCGCGGGTCAGCGGCGCTGGCGCTGGACCTCGGCGAGCGCGATCGAGGCCGCGACCGAGGCGTTCAGCGACTCGACCTCGCCGGAGATCGGGATGCCCGCGCGGTGGTCGCACGTCTCGGCGACCAGCCGGGACACGCCCTTGCCCTCGTCGCCGACGACGATGAGCAGCGGGTCGGCGGCGACCGGCAGGTCGAACACGTCGACGTCCCCGCCGCCGTCCAGGGCCACGGTCATGAACCCGGCCTGCTGGCACGCCTGGATGGTCCGCGTCAGGTTGACGACCTTCGCGACGGGCAGCCGCGCGGCGGCGCCCGCGGACGTGCGCCAGGCGACGGCCGTCACGGACGCGGCGCGCTTGGACGGGATGATGAGCCCGTGCCCGCCGAACGCGGCCGTGGAGCGGATGATCGCCCCCAGGTTCCGCGGGTCGGTGACGCCGTCGAGCGCGACCAGCAGCGGCGCGGTGCCGGAGGTCTGGGCGATCTCGAGGAGGTCCTCGAACTCCGCGTACTCGTACGGCTCGATCTGGAGGCCGATGCCCTGGTGGAGGGCGTTGTTCGTGCGCCGGTCGAGGTCGCGGCGGGCCAGCTCCTTGATCGGCAGGTCGCGGTTCCCGGCCAGGCGCACCGACTCGGCGACCCGGTCGTCGAGCTCGGTGCCGAACGCCACGTACAGGGCCGTCGCGGGGACCTTCGCGCGCAGCGCCTCCAGGACCGGGTTGCGGCCCAGGATCATCTCGGGCTCGTCGGCGCGCCGCGCCTGCGTGCGGGGCCGCGACTTCCCGATGTTCGTCGTGCGCCCCTCCGAGGCGGCCTTGGCGCGCTCGGCGGCCTGCTTCCGCTGCGTCTTCTGGGGCTTGTCGTCGCCGGTGTACTCCTTGTGCCACGGGCGGTCGGCGGCCTTCAGGGTGCGGCCCTTGCCCGCGAGGCCCTTCTTCTGGCCCCCCGAGCCCTTCTGCGGGCCGGCCTTGCTGGTCTTGCGACGGTTCGGGTGCCCGCCCTTGGTGCTCATCGGTTCAAGTTCCCCAGTGGTGTCGGTCGTCGTCTGCGGACAGGCGATCGCCTAGTCCACGGTCCACACGGGACCGCGAGGGGTGTCCTTGACGGTGATGCCGGCGTGCGCGAGGTCGTCGCGGATGCGGTCGGCAGCCGCGTAGTCCTTGCGGGCCCTGGCCTCGGCGCGCTGTTCGAGTGCGAGCTTCACGAGCGCGTCGACCGCGCCGGTGAGCTTCGCGTCCCCCGGGTCGTCCCAGTGCGGGTCGAGCGGGTCGAGGCCGAGCTGGTCGAGCATAGCTCGGACGCCGGACGCGGCGCGGGCCGCGGCCGCGTCGTCACCCGCGTCCAGCGCGGCGTTGCCCTCGCGGGCCATGTCGTGGATCACGGCCACGGCCGCGGGCGTGTTCAGGTCGTCGTCCATCGCGGCCGTGAACTCCGGCGGCAGGGACCCGCCGATGACGGCCTCCGCGCCGAGCGCCTCCACCGCGCGGCGCACGAGGTTCGACAGCCGCTCCCACGCCGACTGCGCCTCCCGCAGCAGGTCCTCGGAGAACTCCAGCGGCGACCGGTAGTGGCCCGTCGTCAGGTAGTAGCGCAGGTCCGCGGGACCGAAGCCCTTCTCCCCCAAGGATTCGACGCTGAGCGTGTTCCCCAGGGACTTGCTCATCTTCGTGCCGGCGAGGTTGAGCAGGCCGCCGTGGACCCAGAAGTTCGCGAACCCGAGCCCGGCCCCGCGCGACTGCGCGAGCTCGTTCTCGTGGTGCGGGAACATGAGGTCGGTGGCGCCGCCGTGGATGTCGAACGCGTCGCCGAGGTAGCGGCGGGCCATCGCGGAGCACTCGATGTGCCAGCCGGGCCGGCCGCGCCCCCACGGGGACGTCCACGCGGCGTCCTCGGGCTCGCCGGGCTTGTGGGCCTTCCACAGGCCGAAGTCGCGGGAGTCGCGCTTGCCGCCGCCGGGCTCGGCGCTGGCGAGCATGTCCTCGGGGCGGCGGTGGGAGAGCTCGCCGTACGCGGGCCAGGAGGAGACGGAGAACCACACGTCGCCGGCGGGGGTGGCGTAGGCGTGGCCGCGGTCGACGAGCTCGGCGATGAGGTCGATCATCTCGGTGATGTGGCCGGTGGCGCGCGGCTCGTACGTGGGGGGCGCGACGTTCAGGGCGGCGTAGTCGCGGGCGAGGCGGCGCTCGTTCTCGTAGGCGATGGCCCACCAGGGGCGGCCCTGCTCCTCGCCGCGCACGAGGATCTTGTCGTCGATGTCGGTGACGTTGCGCACGTACGTGACCTGGTAGCCGTCGCGGCGGAGCCAGCGGATGAGCACGTCGTAGGCGACGCCGCCGCGGAGGTGGCCGAGGTGCGGGGGGCCCTGGACGGTGAGGCCGCACAGGTATACGCCGACGCGGCCGGGATTCCGGGGCTGGAATTCGCGGATCGATCGGGTGCCGGTGTCGTACAGTCGCAGGCTCACGCGTCAAGTCTAGACAACGGGGCGGTTCGCTTAGCGCGCCGAGGGCCGCGTGTCAAGGGCTCGCGATCGGGGCGGGCGGCGCGTCCGGCGGGTGGCCGGGGCGGGCGGGGCGGGTGCGCCGGGGCGGGCGCGGGCCGGGCCGCGAGTAGTACTCCGGTACTGCGCCGGAGGGGCGCCTCCTCCTCGGGAACGACCCCGGAATCGGTCCTCGCGCCCATGTGCGGAGGGCGCTGTCGCTCATAGACTGAGGCCGTCCCTGACCCGCGATCCCCGATGGGAGCCCAATGATCACCGCGAAGGGTCTGTACAAGCGGTACCGGAAGACGGTCGCCGTAGACCACCTCTCGTTCGACGTCCGGCCCGGCGTCGTCACCGGATTCCTCGGCCCGAACGGGTCCGGGAAGTCCACCACCATGCGCCTCATGCTCGGCCTCGACCACGGCGAGGGCGAGACCCTGTTCGACGGGAAGCGGTTCGGCACGATCCGCCGCCCCATAAACGAGGTCGGGGCGCTCCTGGAGGCCAAGCCGTTCCACCCCACCCGGTCGGCCCGCAACCACCTGCGGATGCTCGCGGCCGGGAACCGCATCCCCGACCGGCGCGTCGACGAGGTCATGGAGTTCGTCGGCCTCGGCGACGTCAAGCGCAAGAAGCCGAAGGGGTACTCGCTCGGCATGGCGCAGCGCCTCGGGCTCGCGCAGGCGCTCCTGGGCGACCCGCGGATCCTCCTGCTCGACGAGCCCACGAACGGCCTCGACCCGCACGGCATCCACTGGATGCGCGACGTCCTCAAGACGCTCGCCGCCGAGGGCCGCACCATCTTCGTGTCGAGCCACCTGCTGTCGGAGATGCAGCTCATGGCCGACGAGCTGGTCGTCATCGGCCGCGGCACCATGATCTTCAACGGCGACGTCGACACGTTCGTCCGCGAGTTCACGCAGTCGCAGGTCGTCGTGCGCGGCCCCGACACCGCCGGGTTCACCGCCGCGCTCGAGGCCGAGGGCGGCGAGGTGAAGGCCGAGGACGGCGCGCTCGTCGTCTCCGGGCTCGAGATCGGGAAGGTCGGGCACCTCGCGTTCACGACCGGGGTCGAGCTCCACGAGCTGTCGACCCGCCGGGCCTCCCTGGAGGAGGCGTTCATGTCCGCGACCGGCGCCTCCGAGGAGTTCGTCGCCAAGGAACCCGTGCGCGCCGGCGGACCGGCCGCCCCCGAAGGAGAGGCCCTCTGATGCTCGACGCACTGCGCTTCGAGTGGACGCGTCTGCTCACGCTCCGCTCCACGTACTGGCTCATCGGGATGGGCCTGCTCGTCACCACCGGCGTCGCGGTCCTCCTCGGGGTCGCGGGCCGCAACGACCCGATCAGCACCGAGGTGCTGTGGATCGCGCTCAACGGCGCAGCCGGGTTCGGACTGCCGTTCCTGGCCGTGTTCATGGCGATCATCGGGATCTTCGCGTGCGGCCACGAGTACCGGCACGGCACCATCCAGCCGACCCTGACGTCGCTGCCGCAGCGCAACCGGCTCATCCTCGCCAAGCTCGCCGTGGTCCTCACGACGACGCTCGCCGTGACGATCGTGCAGATGGCGATCAACCTCGGCGTCGTCTACGTCGTGTGGGGCGAGGCGCCCGGCCTGTTCGAGGACCCGCTCGGGACCGCCCTCATCGGGTACGTCCTGTACGTGCTGCTGTACGTCCTCGTCGGCTTCGGCCTGGGCCTGCTGTTCCGGGGCGTGCCCTCGGCGCTCGTGGTCATCTTCCTGATGCCGCTCATCATCGAGAACATGATCTTCGGCCTCTCGAACATCCCGCAGCTCGACTGGCTCGTCCCGGTCGTGAAGTTCCTGCCGTTCACCGACGGCGCCCGCCTCATGGAGCTCGCCGCCCCCGACTTCGGACCCGGCGCGCCCGACTTCGACCTGTTCTCCCGCTGGGCCTCCGGCGGCGTCTTCGCCCTCTTCGCCGCCCTCATCCTCAGCGCGGCCTGGATCCTCTTCAAGAAGCGCGACGCATAACACCCACCGCGCGACACAGCGGCCCGTGGCCTTCGCCACGGGCCGCTGCCGTCAGTCCCGGCTGCCCCTCGGGCGGGGTCGCCGATCCGCGGTGTCCGACCCCTACTGGGCCGCTTCGAGTTCGCGCCGGACCAGGTCCGCGGTCTCGATCGAGTTCAGGGCCGCGCCCTTCATGAGGTTGTCGGCGACCACGAAGAACTCCAGCGAGTTCGGGAAGTCGATCGACTGCCGGATGCGCCCGACCTGCGTGCCGCTCCTGCCGACCGAGTCGACCGGCATCGGGAACACGCCGTTCGCCGGGTCGTCGACGAGCGTGACGCCGTCGGCCGCGCCCAGCACCCGGTGCGCGTCCGCGACCGTGACCTCGCGCTCGAACGTCGCGTGCACGACCTGCGAGTGCCCGACCGCGACCGGCACGCGCACGCACGTAGAGGCGACCTTCAGGTCCGGGAGCCCCAGGATCTTGCGGGACTCGTTGCGGACCTTCAGCTCCTCGCTCGTCCAGCCGTCGTCCTTCCAGCCGCCGACCTTCGGCACCACGTTCAGCGCCAGCGGCGCCCCGAACGGCGCGTTGAACTCCTCGCCGAGCACCAGCCGCAGGTCGCTGCCCATGGTCCCGACGCCCTCGACGCCCGCGACCTTCTGCAACTGCGCGTACAGCGCCTCCAGCCCGTCCTTGCCCGAGCCCGAGGCCGCCTGGTACGACGCCACCGACATCGACACCAGCCCGAACTCCTCGTTCAGGGCCGCGAGCGTCGGGATGAGCGCCAGCGTCGTGCAGTTCGCGTTCGCGATGATGCCCTTCGGCCGGTTCGCGGCCTCCCCCGGATTCGCCTCCCGGCACACCAGCGGCACCTCCGGGTCCATCCGGAAGTGCCCGGACTTGTCGATCACGACGACGCCCTTCGCGGCCGCCACCGGCACCCACTCCGCGCTGACCTCGTCGGGCAGGTCGAAGTGCGCGATGTCGATCCCGTCGAACGCCTCCGCCGAGATCGCCTGCACCGTCAGCACCTCGTCGCCGACGTCCAGCTGCTTCCCGGCCGACCGCGGCGACGCGATCAGCCGCACCTCGCCCCAGTTCCCGCGCTCCTCGGCGATGAGCCGGCGCATGATCGACCCGACGACGCCCGTGGCGCCGACGATCGCGACGTTCAGCTTGCGTCCCACGGCTACCGCCCCGTCCCCGCGTAGACGACGGCCTCTTCCGAACCGCCGAGCTCGAACTTGTCGTGCACCGCCCGCACCGCCGCGTCCAGGTCGGTGTCCCGGCACACCACCGAGATCCGGATCTCCGAGGTGGAGATGATCTCGATGTTCACGCCCGCGTCCGCGAGCGCCTGGCAGAAGTTCGCCGTCACACCCGGGTGCGAGCGCATCCCGGCGCCGACCAGGGAGATCTTGCCGATGTGCTCGTCGTAGATGAGCTTCTCGAACCCGATCGCCTCCTGGTGGCGCTTGAGCTCCCCGGTGGCCTTCGGCCCGGACTCCTTGGGGAGGGTGAAGGAGATGTCGGTGTGGCCGTTCCCCGCGGTCGACACGTTCTGCACGATCATGTCGATGTCGACCTCGGCGTCGGCGATGACCTGGAAGATCGAGGCCGCCGCGCCCGGCTTGTCGGGCACGCGGGTGACGGTGATCTTGGCTTCGGAGCGGTCGTGTGCGACGCCGCTGATGAGTGCTTGCTCCACGGGAAGCTCCTCCATGTAACCCGACACGATCGTGCCGGTCTTGTTCGAGTACGACGAGCGGACGTGCAGCGGGATGCCGTAGCGGCGGGCGTACTCCACGCTGCGCAGGTACAGGATCTTCGCGCCGGACGCGGCCATCTCGAGCATCTCCTCGAAGGTGATGGCGTCGAGCTTCTTCGCGTTGGGCACGATCCGCGGGTCGGCGGAGAACACGCCATCCACGTCCGAGTAGATCTCGCAGACGTCGGCCTCGAGCGCGGCGGCCAGCGCGACCGCGGTCATGTCCGAGCCGCCGCGGCCGAGGGTCGTGATGTCCTTCGTGTCGGGGCTGACGCCCTGGAACCCGGCGACGATCGTGATGTAGCCCTCGTCGAGGGCCGCGCGGATGCGCCCCGGCGTGACGTCGATGATGCGGGCCCCGCCGTGGACGGCCGTGGTGAGCATCCCCGCCTGCGAGCCGGTGAAGGACCTGGCCTGGAAGCCGAGGTCGTTGATCGCCATGGCCAGCAGCGACATCGAGATGCGCTCGCCGGCGGTCAGGAGCATGTCGAGCTCGCGCGGCTCGGGGACGGGGGAGACCTGGGCGGCGAGGTCGAGCAGCTCGTCGGTGGTGTCACCCATGGCGGAGACGACGACGACCACGTCGTCGCCGCGCTTTCGCGTGGCCACCACTCGCTCAGCGACGCGCTTGACGCGCTCGGCATTCTCGACCGATGATCCGCCGTACTTCTGCACGACTAGCGCCACGGGTTTCACCTCACTCGCTCATGTCTCGCGTGGTATTCACGGCGCCCACTGGGGGGCGGCCATGTCACCTTAGCTGCGCCTACCGGTGTGTCGCCAGGTCGTTCCGGGTGCCGGGACAGAGAATCGGCCGGTGGGAACGAGAAGGACGAACCGGACGGTGGCGGCGCTCACGGTCACCGCGCTGCTGGCGCTCGCGGGATGCGGGACCGCGACCGCCGAGGACCGCCCCGAGGAGGCGCCGCGGCGCCACAGCGCCCAGGCGACCCTGATCGGGCGCGCCGCCCGGGCCCTGGACACCGCCTTCACCGCCGAGTACACGTGGTCGCAGGGCGGCACGGTCACCGTGTGGGCCGCCGAGGACGGCACCTGGCGCGTCGACGTCCCCGACTGGGCGCTCGGCGGCACCGTCGACGTGTCCGTCGCGTGGACGACCGGCGGGTTCTTCCAGTGCGCGGCCGGCCGCTGCGTCAAGCTCGCCGGGATCACCGGCGAGGTCCCGCGCGAGTACGACCCGCACGTGCAGCGGCCGTTCGTCGAATGGCTGCCGCAGCTCCTCGACCGGCACCTGCCGTTCTCGGTCGCGCAGGACGGCGACTGCTTCACGCTCACCCCGAACACGGTCGTCGTCGACCCGCCGATCCCGCCGGGCGAGTGGTGCCTCGACCAGGCCGGCACGATCCTCGCGGTCGAGAGCGCCGCGTTCGGCACCCTCGAACTCGCGCGCGAGCCCGCCGCGGCCGCCGCGACCGTCGAGCTCCCCGGCGACGTCGTCGACGAGGAGCCGCTCGGCGCCGAGGCGCCCCCCGAGCCGACCCCCACGCCGGCCGCGTCCGCGACCGCACCGGCCGGGACGCCCTCGGCGACGCCGCCGGCGACCGCGGCGCCGTCCCCCGAAGGGACGACCGGAGAGTAAGGAAAGCGACAGGACGTGCGGTTTCGACTGCCGAGCGTGGCACCATGAACGGTGGCGACGACGCCGACCCGCCCGGACCGGCCGCCCCCGGGGCACCCGCCGGCAGCGGGCCCCGCTGCCACTGAAGGAGCGCGCATGAACACACCCACCGACCGCCACGCCACGACCGCGGTCCCCATCCACCCGCTGCTGGCCACCCGACACTCCACCCGGGCCTTCGCCCCCGGCGTCGACCTGAGCGACGCCCAGGCCGCCGCGCTCCTCGAGGCCGCCCGCTGGGCCCCGAGCGCCGGCAACACGCAGCCGTGGCGGTTCCTGCTCGCGCGCCGCGACACCGGCGAGTTCAAGCGCGTCCTCGACTGCCTCAACCCCGGCAACCGCGACTGGGCCTCGCACGCCTCGGCGCTGCTCGTCGCCGTCCGCACCGACGCGAACGCGAAGGGCCCGCTCTCGCACGCCATGTACGACCTCGGCCAGGCCATGGCGCACCTGACGTTCCAGGCCGCCGCCGAGGGCCTGACGGTCCGGCAGATGGGCGGCTTCGACGCCGCGGCGCTGGCCGCGGAGTTCGACCTGGCGGCGCCGCTGGTGCCGACCACGGTGGCGGCGATCGGCGTCGCGGGCGACCCGGCCGCGCTGCCGGAGTCGGTGGCGGGCCCGGACCGGGCGGCGCGCGTGCGCCTCGCGGTCGACGAGCTGCTCATCCGGCCGTAGCGGCGCGCCGCCCGGGCGGCTGTCGGGTTCCGGACGGCGGCGCGTCCACCGCGCCGCGCCGTCCCACGATCCGGGCATCGGGATCGACCGGCGCGGGTTCCGCGGTGTACGCTCGCGGGGTCATGCGGTACTCGATGCTCCTTATCTGCCGCGGCGGGGCCAACTAGGTCGGCTCCCTCGCCGCGGGTTCTCGCATGCCGGCTGGATCAGTCCCCAAGACTCAGACCACCAGCGTCATTTCCCAGGAGCATCCGTGACATCCGATTCTTCCCGCAGCTCGGCCGCGCCCTTCGCCGAGCGTGCGAAGCGCTACCAGCCGTACCACTCCCAGTTCAAGGTCGCCCTGCCCGACCGCACCTGGCCCGACCGGGTGATCGACAAGGCGCCGGTCTGGTGCGCGGTCGACCTGCGCGACGGCAACCAGGCGCTCATCGACCCGATGACCCCCGACCGCAAGAAGAAGATGTTCCAGCTGCTGGTCTCCATGGGCTACAAGGAGATCGAGGTCGGGTTCCCGTCGGCGTCGCAGACCGACTTCGACTTCGTGCGGATGCTGATCGAGCAGGACCTCATCCCCGAGGACGTCACGATCCAGGTCCTGACGCAGTGCCGCGAGCACCTGATCGAGCGGACCTTCGAGAGCCTGCGCGGCGCGAAGCAGGCGATCGTCCACTTCTACAACTCGACGTCGGTGCTCCAGCGCCGCGTCGTGTTCGGCCTGGACAAGGACGGCATCACCGACATCGCGACGCAGGGCGCGCGGCTGTGCCTGAAGTACCGGGAGATCCACACCCCTGACACGGCGATCCGCTACGAGTACTCCCCCGAGTCGTACACGGGCACCGAGCTCGACTACGCGGTCGAGGTGTGCGCGAAGGTCGCCGAGGTCATCCAGCCGACGCCGGACTGGCCGCTGATCGTGAACCTGCCGGCGACCGTGGAGATGGCCACCCCGAACGTGTACGCCGACTCGATCGAGTGGATGCACCGCAACCTGCCGAACCGCGAGTCGCTGATCCTGTCGGTCCACCCCCACAACGACCGGGGCACCGGCGTGGCCGCGGCGGAGCTCGCCGTCCAGGCCGGCGCCGACCGCGTCGAGGGCTGCCTGTTCGGCAACGGCGAGCGCACCGGCAACGTATGCCTGGTGACGCTGGGCCTGAACCTGTTCAGCCAGGGCGTCGACCCGGAGATCGACTTCTCCAACATCGACGAGATCAAGCGCGCCGTCGAGTACTGCAACCAGCTGCCGGTCCACGAGCGGCACCCGTACGCGGGCGACCTGGTGTACACCGCGTTCTCCGGTTCGCACCAGGACGCGATCAAGAAGGGCTTCACGCACCTGGAGGCCGACGCGGACGCGGCGGGCGTCCCGGTCGACGACTTCACCTGGGGCGTCCCGTACCTGCCGATCGACCCGAAGGACGTCGGCCGCACCTACGAGGCGGTCATCCGCGTGAACTCGCAGTCCGGGAAGGGCGGCGTCGCGTACGTCATGCAGAGCGAGTTCGGCTTCGACCTGCCGCGGCGCATGCAGATCGAGTTCAGCCAGGCGATCCAGCGGCGCACCGACGCGTCCGGCAAGGAGATCTCGACCGAGGAGATCCACGAGGTCTTCCGCAGCGAGTACCACCCGGAGTACCAGCCGCGCACGCGCCTGGTCGTGGAGGACCACAACACGACGTACGCCGACGAGAAGCTGACGCTGGACGCCACGATCGTCCTGGACGGCGTGGAGCAGAAGGTCACCGGCAACGGCAACGGCCCGCTCTCGGCCTTCACCGACGCCCTGGCCACGGTCGGCGTCCACGTCGAGGTCCTCGACTACGCCGAGCACGCCCTGTCGGCCGGCCAGCACGCCCAGGCGGCCTCCTATGTGGAGTGTGCGATCGACGGCCGCACCGTCTGGGGCGCGGGCGTCCACCCGAACATCGTCCTCGCGACGATGCGCGCGGTCGCCAGCGCCTACAACCGCGCCTGAACCGTCGCCGGGGCGCGAGCCCCGGCGAGGTCGCCGACCCGAGCCGAAGAACCGGCTCCGACGCGCACGAATCCAAGCGGGCGCCCAAAAGGCACCCGCTCACCAAGGGTCCCAACACCAATGGGACCGATGAGGCGGCGCCGGCGACCGAACAGCAGCAAGAAACCCGTGGGGGCGGGCCGCATCGCGGCCCGCCCCCACGGGCATCCCCAGGGTTATCCACAACCAGCGCAAGCAGCGAAAACACCGATACCCACAGAGTTATCCACAAGTACGATGTTCACATTCGACACTTGCTGGGCCCTTCTGTTGTAGTGGATAGCAAAAACGTCATCCGGTATCGGCGGGATGGCGGCGACAGAGGGGATTCGCGAACGTCGCCATACCGAGGCCCGAGCGCGGGAAGCCGCCCGCGCACCGGGTCCCCGCCGGTACCACCGCTCCGCGGAGCATGCGGGCGGCCGCCCTGACGAGGACGGCCGCCCGCAACAACCAAGAACAAGCACCGAACCCGACCCGACCAAAACTGACCGATCGGGCCGCGCCGTCGGGTCAGTCGATCTCGACTGACAGCCGGACGGTGACGGTGTCGCCTTCGTCGACGCCGCCGGCCCGCCTCCGGACGGCCGCTTTCAGCGGGACGATGTAGCGCCCGTCCTTGGGCCACAACGAGGTCTCCCAGGAGACTCCGCCCATGCGGGCCGTCACGGGGACCATGCCCCACCCGTAGCTGACCACCGCCGAGGCCGCCGCCAGCTCGCGGCAGCCGTCTTCGGGAACGGTCACGAAGTACCAGGGCGCCGGCCCCCGCCAGTGCCAGACCTCGCCGCTGAACTCCAGTTCCATGCCTCCGAGGATACGAACCCCGCCCGACACACCCGACCCGCTTCGGCCGGCCCGACCTCGATCGGAGAGGCGCAGAGGCGGTCAGCCGTGGGTGGTGCCGGCGCCAGGGAGCAGGTCGAGCGGGGAGGTGCCGGCGCCCTGGGGTCGGTCGGGCCCAGATGCTGCCCGCCGGAGGCGGGTCAGGCTGGGGTGCTGGTGCCGATGAGGCGGGCTCCGGTGGTGGTGCGGGGGCGGAAGGGGTCACCGGGGGCGAGGACGAGGTAGCTGCCCGGGCCGAGTTCGCGGTGCTCGTCGGTGATCTCGCCGAAGAGGACGTAGTAGCTGCGGGCGAGGCCCTCGTGGAGGTCGGATTCAGGCCACTCGATCCCGGGTACCAGGTCGTAGAGCCAGCCGTCGGCGCGGCCGGGGCCCGGGAGGCGGCGGCGGATGACTCCCGGGGCGACCTCGACGGGTTTGACCGCGTCGACTTGGACGGCCTGGATGTCGTTGCGCGCCTTGTTCATAGTCCCGTGCATGACTCGATCCTCCCGGGTGCCGGAGGCGCGGACCAGTGACAGGATCGTCATCTTGGGGTACTTTCATGCCATGAGTCTTCATCGCGTCGCCGCCCTCGTGCAACCCCCGCAGGCCGAGTTCGAGCTCGCCAGCGCCGCCGAGGTGTTCGGGCTGGACCGGCCGCGGCTGCCGAGCCGGTACGAGTTCACGGTGTGCACCGAGCACCCGGGGATCGTGCCGACGAAGACCGGGTGGGCGCTGGCGGTGACCGTGGGGCTGGAGGCGCTCGAGACCGCGGACACGGTGCTGATCCCCGCCTGGTCGCAGAAGGACGTGCCGTCGAGCGAGGCGCTGCTCGGGGCGGTGCGGGCCGCGCACGCGCGCGGGGCGCGCATGGTGGCGATCTGCACCGGGGCGTTCCTGCTCGCGGAGGCGGGGCTGCTGGAGGGGCGGCGGGCGACGACGCACTGGCGGTACGCGGCGGAGCTGGCGGCGCGGTATCCGGGGGTGGACGTCGACGCGGACGCGCTGTACGTGGACGAGGGCGACATCGCCACCAGCGCGGGGACCGCGGCGGGGATCGACCTGTGCCTGCACCTGGTGCGTTCGGACCACGGGGCGGGGCTGGCGTCGCGGATCGCGCGGCACATGGTGATGCCGCCGCACCGGGAGGGTGGGCAGCGGCAGTACGCGGTCGAGCCGGTGGACGAGCCGACGGAGTCGCTGGGGGCGGTCCTGGAGTGGGCGGCGGAGCGGCTGCACGAGCCGTTGAGCGTGGAGGACCTGGCGGAGCGGGGGCGCATGTCGGCGCGGACGCTCGCGCGGCGGTTCGACGAGCAGTTGGGCACGAGCCCGGGCCAGTGGCTGCTGTCGCAGCGGATCGCGGCGGCGCAGGCGCTGCTGGAGGACACGGACCTGCCGGTGGAGAGCATCGCGGTGCGGGTGGGCCTGTCGTCGGCGCTGAACCTGCGGCGGCGGTTCCGGGACCGGTTGGGGACGACGCCGGCCGCGTACCGGCGCGCGTTCGGGCGGGACGCCGTCGGCGCTGGTCAAGGCCGGTTCGGTGCGGTCTCGGCCCGGTGAGATGTCGCATGCGTCTGGTACAACCGAACGGTGTCGAGGCCTCGTGAACCCCTGAGCGCCTTCCGCACCGTGCTCAAGCGCGGCGGCGGTGAGCGCCCCACCTTTCCGCTGTCGCTGCACGTGCTGCTGATGGTGGTGGTCGCGGTGCTGCTCCTGTCGGGGCTGTTGTGGCTGCTCACCTCCGACTTGACGTCGCCGCTGAGCCCGGACCCGAACGACCGCACCACGCTCGAGGTGATCCGGCTGTCGCTGTATGCGATCGCGGGCATCGGCGGTGTCATCGCGCTCACGGTGTCGTACCGCAAGCAGCGGATCACGGAGGCGACGGAGATCCGCGAGTCGACGAAGCTGTTCAACGAGCGGTTCGCGTCGGCGGCGGAGCAGTTGTCGTCGCAGCGCGCGGCGAACCGGCTCGCGGGCGTGTACGCGATGGCGGCGCTCGCCGACGACTGGGACGCGGGCCGCCAGACGTGCATCAACGTGCTGTGCGCGTATGTGCGGATGCCGTACGAGACGCCGCCGTTCCGGCACGAGCGGGAGGCGGCGAACAATCCGCGGCGGTTCCGGCCGGTCCTGGAGGAGCGGCTGATCCGGCACTCGGTCCTGAACGTGGTGGGCGAGCGGCTGCGCCGCGCCCCGGTCCCGGGCCGCACCTGGCATGAGCACGACTTCGACTTCACCGGGACGAACCTGGACGGCGGCAATCTGAACGACGCCCTGTTCCTGGGCCGGGTCTCGTTCGCGTTCGGGCGGTTCACGGCGGGCACGATCGACTTCTCGCGGGTGCGGTTCGAGGGCCCGGTGGACTTCAACCGGGCGCGGTTCCTCGGGGCGCGGCTGCGGTTCGCGGAGACGCGGTTCGCGGGCCCGGTGCTGCTCACGGAGACGACCGTGGCTGCGGGCGTGCTCGATTTCAGTTCGGCGCACTTCACGCGGGACGTGTCGTTCGACGGCGCGCTGTTCGCGGGCGGGCAGGTGCATTTCGCGAAGACGGTCTGCTCGTCGCCGGTGCTGGGCGCGAAGCCGCTCCTGGACTTCCGCGGCGCCCGCTTCGCGGGCACGGCGGTGGTGTTCGACCGGCCCGACATCAGCGCCGCGACGCTGGACTTCTCGCAGGTCGCGGACTGGTCGCATCCGCCGGTGTTCAATCTGGCCGACGAGCCGGCCACGGTGCGGCTGCCCGAGGACGCGCCGGAGCGATGAGCCTGACGACGCCGCCGCGGCCGTACGACGTGCTCGCGCTGTTCCCGGGCCTGGCGCGACTGGGGCGGCCGGCGGTCCGGCTGCATCCGCGGCGCGGCGAACCGGCGGCGGGCGGGAGCTCGCTGGGGCGCTCGATCGTGTGAAGGGCGAGGTCCCGGCGGCGGGGCGGCGGGGCGGCGGGGCGGCGGGGCGGCGGGGCGGCGGGGCGGCGGGGCGGCGGGGCGGCGGGGCGGCGGGGCGGCGGGATTCTAGGCACTGCCGCCGCAGGTCGTCAAGGTCGGGCGAGCCAGGTGCGGGCGCGGGGCGGGAGGTTCGGGTCGGTGTCGCAGTTGTCCCTGGGGGCGAGGGCGGTTCGGAGGTGGAGGAGGTGGGCGGTGATCGCGGCGGTGGGGAGGGCGAGGACGGCGAGGGAGGGGACCTCCACCCAGAGTCCGATGAGGACGGCGGCGGTGAGGGTGAGAAGGGTGCCGGCGGCGGTGAGCCATGGGATGGGGGCTTCGGGGCGGTGGAGGCGGCGCCAGGTGCCGACGAGGGCGAAGACGCCGATCATGCCGAGCATGGTGCCGAGGACGAGGAGGCCGCCGGTGGCGACGGGGACGAGGCCGCCGATCTCGGCGCCGATCGAGAGGAGGAAGCCGCCGAGGAACAGCGCGAGGAGCTGCGTGATCGCGGCGGTGGTCACCGCGGCGAGGCCGGTCATGTAGAGGACGCGGCCGCCGGGGGTGAGGTCGCGGACGCGCACGCGGTGCGGGCAGGCGCCGGGCGCTGCCGCGGGCCGTTCGCCGGGCTGGTCCTGGTCGCCGCGCGGGCGCGGGATGCCGGGTTCGACGGTGATGCGCAGGTCGCCCCCCGGTGGGGCGGAGTCGGGTTCATCGGTGGTGTGGAGTACGTCGTCGCGCGGCGTGCCCGAATCCGGGCTGCCGGTGCCTCCGAGGGATTCGGGGCGCGGGTCACCACTGTGGGCGGTTGCGCCGGTGCTTGGCGCGGTCTCCGGGCCGGCGGCGAGGCGTGGGTCGGCGGCACGGGCGTTTGCGCCCGGGGCGTCGATGCGCAGGTCAACCCCGGACGCGGCGGAGCCCGGGTCGGCGGCGAGGCGTGGGTCGGCGGCACGGGCGTTTGCGCCCGGGGCGTCGATGCGCAGGTCAACCCCGGACGCAGCCTCCAGGTCGCCGTTGAGGGCGGTTGCGTCCATTCTCAGCTCATTGCCGGACGCGGCGGAGCCTGGGCCCGCGGCAGGGGCGTCTGTGCCCGCGGCGTCGAAGCGCAGGTCGGCGCCGGGCGCGGTGGCGCGCGGGGCGCCGTTCGGGGTGGCGTCCGGGTCCGTGGTCTCGTGTTCCATTGGGGCGCTTCCGGTTCGGGGTGGCGGGGTCCCGGCCGGGTGGGGCCGGGACCCGCATTCTATGGCCCCGCGGCGGCGGTGCTCAGCGGTAGGCGGAGGACTGGAGGGTGTAGAGCTCGGCGTACGCGCCGGCGCGGGCCATGAGCTCGTCGTGGGTGCCTGCCTCGGCGATGCGGCCGCCGTCGAGGACGACGATGAGGTCGGCCATGGAGACGGTGGAGAAGCGGTGCGAGACGAGGACGGTCACGGTGCCGCGGGCCCGGCCGGCGCGGACCTCGTCGGCGAAGCGCTCGAAGAGGGCGTGCTCGGTCTGCGGGTCGAGGGCGGCGGTCGGCTCGTCGAAGACGACGAGGAGCGGATCGGGGCGCATGCGGCCCCG
Organism: Glycomyces terrestris; assembly: GCF_003933745.1. Lineage (GTDB taxonomy): Bacteria > Actinomycetota > Actinomycetes > Mycobacteriales > Micromonosporaceae > Glycomyces > Glycomyces terrestris. The sequence continues at coordinate 271,960 of NZ_RSEB01000003.1, forward strand.
GCCGATGGCGAGTTTCTGCCACTGGCCGCCGGAGAGGTCGGTGCCGTCGTCCCAGCGGGCGCCGAGGCGGGTGTCGAGGCCGCGCGGGAGGTCGTCGATGACGTCCTCGGCGCCGGCGCGGGTCATGGCGGCGCGAACGGTCGCGTCGTCATAGCCGCCGTGCAGGTCGCCGATGCCGACGGTCTCGCGGGCGGTGAACTCGAAGCGGGTGAAGTCCTGGTAGGTCGCGCCGATGCGCGACCGCCACTCGTCGGTCTCGAACTCGCTCAAAGAGGTGCCGTCGACGGTGATGCTCCCGGACGTCGGCTGGTAGAAACCGGACAGGAGTTTGACGAGGGTGGTCTTGCCGGCGCCGTTCTCGCCGACGAGCGCGACGACCTTCCCGGCGGGGAGGGTGAGCGTGACGCCGTCGAGGGAGGCCCGTTCGGACTCGGGGTAGGCGAAGGAGACGCCGTCGAGTCGGATGCCGGACTCGAGCCGGTCGGGGACCGGGAGCGGCACGGCGGGCCCGCTGGACTGCTTCGCGTACGCGCGCAGCCACAGCAGGCGGGTGCCGAGCTTCCCGGTGCGGACCAGGAGCGCCGACTGGATCGCGATGCCGCCCGCGGCGCCGGCGACCATGCCGATGAGGGAGACGAGGAGGACGACGTCGCCCGCGGTCGCCTGCCCGCGGATCGCCAGGTAGAGGACGATGCCGATCCCGGCGGCCATGCCCGCGGCGGAGAGGACGCCCTCGCCGGTGGCCATGCGGGCGGCCCGCCACTGGCCCCGGTTGCGCTCGGCGACGACCGCGGCGCCGGCCTCGTGGTGGCGGCGGCCGATCTCGGCGGCGGAGCCGAAGACGCGCAGCTCCTTCCCGGACTCGGCGAGCGTGGCGACCTCGAACAGGTGGCGGCGGCGCCGCTCCGGTTCGCTCGTGGCCTCCTGCACCTCGACCTCGATGTCCCCGGCACGCTTCGCGATCGCCATGGCGCCCAGGGAGACGAGCGGGAACACGAGGAGGAGCGGGTGGACGGCGGCGAGGAGGGCGCCGCCGACGCCGATCGTCACGAGCGCGCGCAGGCACTGCGCGAGCCAGTTGACGCCGCCCGCGAGCAGCCACCGGTCCTCGCGGATGCGCTGCACCTGGTCGAGGTGCCCGGGCCGCTCGTGGTGGTCGAGGCCCGGCGGGGTGCCCATGAGCTCCATGACCTCGCGGTCCGAGGCGCGCGCGGTGTGGTCGAGGACGAGGAACACGAGCTTGACGTAGACGAAGACGACGGTCCAGATGAGGGCGACGCCGAGCGCGAGCCCGCCCGCGGCGGTCCACGCCGCGCGGGCGTCCCCGGTCTGGACGGCGTCGATGAGGACCTTGGTGAGGTACACGGTGGCCGGCATGAGCACGGCCTGGGCGACGCCGAGGACGATCTGGACGGCGGTGGCCTTCGGGTGGGCGCGGAAGCCGACGGCGAGGGCGTACTTCAGGCCGCGCAGGCCGTTCGCGAGGCGGTGGATCACTGCTGCTCCTGGGAGGTTCGGGCGAGGCGGTCGGCCTGGAGGGTGAACGCCTCGGCGTAGCGGCCGCCGAGGGCCATGAGGTCGTCGTGGGAGCCGTCCTCGACGACGCGGCCGCCGTCGAGGACGACGATGCGGTCGGCGCGGCGCACCGTCGAGAACCGGTGCGAGATCACGATCGTGGTCAGGCCCGCGGTGATGTCGAGGAACTGCTCGTACAGCTCGGCCTCGGCGCGCACGTCGAGGGCCGCGGCCGGCTCGTCGAGGATGAGGACCTTCGCGCCGGCCTGGACGGCGAACAGGGCCCGGGCCAGCGCGATCCGCTGCCACTGGCCGCCGGAGAGGTCGGTGCCGCCGCCGTACTCGCTGGAGAGGACGGTGTCGAGTCCGTTCGGGAGGGATTCGACGAGGGCGCGGATGCCCATGGGCTCGCAGGCCTTCCAGATGCGGTCGGTGTCGGCGGCGAGGTGGGGCGCGCCGAAGGCGATGTTGTCGCGGACGGTGAGCTGGTAGCGGGTGAAGTCCTGGAAGAGGGCGGAGAGGCGGGTGCGCCAGGCGGCGGGGTCGACGGCGGCGAGGTCGGTGCCGTCGGCGGTGATGCGGCCGCCGGTGGGTTCGTAGAGGCCGGCGAGGAGTTTGACGAGGCTGGTCTTGCCGGCGCCGTTGTGGCCGACGACGGCGAGGGAGGTGCCGGCTTGGATCTCGAGGTCGAGGCCGGCGATGACGGGGCGGTCGGCGCCGGGGTAGGCGAAGTCGACCTGCTCGAAGCGGATGGTCTCGGCGGGGGCGGTGGCGGGGAGTTCGGCGGTGGGGGTGGGGTTCCCTTCGGCGAGTTCGTGTTCGAGGGCGAGGACTTTGGGGACGGGGAGGGCGCCGAGGCTGAGGAAGGCGGCGGTGTCGTCGAAGGCGGAGAAGTTGAACATGGTGGTGAGGGCGACGAGGTAGACGGCGAGGGCGGCGAAGCCGACGGCGCCGGTGAGGCCGGCGTCGGCGAGGGCGAAGGCGGTGGCGGCGGTGAGGGCGAGGAGGGTGCCGATGACGCCGACGGCGGTGGCGGGGCGGAGGCGCTGGTGGCGGGCGGCGTGGTCCATGCGGTCGTGCCACTGCCGGTCGTAGCGGTCGAGGAGCCAGTCCATGAGGCCCCAGACGCGGATCTCCTTGGCGGGGGCGGCGGTGATGGCGAGGTCGCGGAGGTACTCGGTCTCGCGCATCTCGGTGGAGCGCATGTAGGCGGTCTTGCCGACGCGGGTGTAGTCGGCCTGCATGGCGATGAAGATCGCGGGCCAGGCGAGGAGCCAGGCGAGGCCGAGCCAGGGGTTGAAGTGGGCGAGGACGGCGGAGGCGCCTGCGGCGGAGAGGAATTCGGGGGCGATGGCGGCGAGGCCGCGGATGGCGCGTTCGGGGCGGATGAAGTCGGCGCCGAGTTGGCGGGCGATGCGCAGGAGGGCGAGGACGTGGTCGTCTTCGAGGTGGGCGATGCCGACGGGGCGGGCGACGGCGGCGAGGAGGCGGTCTTGGAGGAGGAGTTCGAGGTCGCGGCCGAGGTTGAAGGCGACGGCGTCGTGGAGGTGGGAGACGAGGCGGCCGAGGAGGAGGGCGGTGGCACCGGCGGCGAGGAGGAGGTAGGCGGTGCGGGCTTCGGGGGAGCCGGGGCCGGCTTGGGCGGCGGCGGGGACGGCGCCGATGAGGAGGCCGGTGGCGACGGTCATGGCGAGGGGAAGGGCGGCGGTGAGGACGGTGGTGGCGGCGAAGAGGGCGGTGCGGGGGCGGCTGATGCGGGGCAGGAGGCGGACGACGGCGAGGACGGCGCGGGCGGACTCGTACCGGTCGGAGGCGGGGCCGCTGGTCACTGGGGGTGCCATATGAATCCATTCATGACGTCATGATGACTGTTCGATGACACCATAGCAGGGTCAGCGGCGCCGCGGGGCGTGCGCCGCCCGCAGGGCGGGTGGGCGGGCTCCGTGTACTGCCATCCCGAACCCCCACCCGCCCGGGGGAAGAATAAGGTGCGATCCTCCCGCTCGGGACCGACGAAAACCGGCCCCCGCGGCCCTCATGTCACCCGATCGAGTGCCACCGCGGGCCCGGGTAGGCTTGATCCTCGTGTCAGCGCCCAATCTCGTCAATCTCGAAACCGTCTCGAAGGCCTACCCCGACCAGGTGGTCCTCGATGCGGTCTCCCTCGGCATCGCCGCCTCCCAGCGCGTCGGCGTCGTCGGCCGCAACGGCGACGGGAAGTCGACGCTGCTGCGCCTCATCGCGCGCGCCGACGAGCCCGACTCGGGGCGCGTCGTGCACACCGGCGGCACCCGCGTCGCGGTGCTGGGCCAGACCGACGGCCTCGACGACGCCGCGACGGTGCGGGAGGCGCTGTTCCAGGGCGCGGACGCGCACGAGTGGGCGTCGTCCCCGCGGGTCCGCGAGATCCTCACCGGCCTGTTCGGGGGCCTCGACGCGCCCGTGCTGCCGGAGGGGCTCGACTCGCGGATCGGGGTCCTGTCGGGCGGGGAGCGGCGGCGCGCCGATCTGGCGCGGGTGCTCACCGCCGACGCCGACCTGCTGCTGCTCGACGAGCCCACGAACCACCTCGACATCGAGGGCATCGCGTGGCTGGCCGGGCACCTGAACGGGACGCGGGCGGCGATCGTGGTCGTCACCCACGACCGGTGGTTCCTCGACGAGATCTGCGACCGCATCTGGGACGTGCAGCGCGGCAGCGTGTTCGAGTACGACGGCGGGTACTCGGCGTACGTGCTCGCGCGGGCCGAGCGGGAGCGGCAGGCGAACGTCGCCGAGGAGAAGCGCCAGAACCTCATGCGCAAGGAGCTGGCGTGGCTGCGCCGGGGACCGAAGGCGCGCACGTCGAAGGCGAAGTTCCGGGTGGACGCCGCGAACGAGCTCGTCGCGAACGAGCCGCCGCCGCGCGACACCGCCGAGCTGGTGTCGTTCGCGACCGGGCGGCTGGGCAAGACCGTGTTCGAGGCCCAGGACGTCACCGTCAAGGCCGGCGACCAGACGCTCCTGGAGCACCTCGACTGGATCCTGGGCCCGGGCAAGCGGATCGGGCTCCTCGGCGTCAACGGGGCCGGGAAGACCTCGCTGCTGCGGACCCTCGCCGAGGCCGCGGACTGGGACGGCGCGGGCGAGCGGCAGCCGGCGGCGGGCCGCGTCAAGGTCGGGCGCACCGTCAAGCTCGCGTGGCTGACCCAGCACATGGAGGACCTCGACGGGTCCTGGCGGGTGCTCGAGGCGATCGAGCTGGTCGCCAAGCGGGTCCAGTTCGGGAAGAAGGAGATGAGCGCCGGGCAGCTGGCCGAGCGGCTCGGGTTCGTCGGCGGCCGCCAGCGCACGCTCGTGCGGGACCTCTCGGGCGGGCAGCGGCGGCGGCTCCAGCTGGCGCGGCTGCTCATGGCCGAGCCGAACGTGCTGTTCCTCGACGAGCCCACGAACGACCTCGACATCGAGACGCTGACGCAGCTGGAGGACCTGCTCGACGACTGGGCGGGGACGATGGTGGTGGTCAGCCACGACCGGTACTTCACCGAGCGGGTCGCGGACGAGACGTGGGCGCTGCTGGGCGACCGGCGGCTGCGGATGCTGCCGCGCGGGGTCGAGGAGTACCTGGAGCGGCGCGGCGAGGCGGTGAAGGCCGGCACGGGCAAGGGCGCGGCCGGAGCGCGTGCGGGCGAGTCGCCCGCGGCCGCACCGCAGGCGGCGAAGCCGTCGGGGGCCGTCGACCGGGCCGTCCAGAAGGAGCTGTCCAAACTGGAGCGGCGGCTGGAGCGGACCGAGGAGAAGATCGCGGGGGTGCACGGGGAGATGGCGGCGTTCGCCACCGACCCGGCGAAGCTCGCCGAGCTCCAGGGGCGGCTGACCGCGCTCGAGGCCGAGCGCGACGAGATCGAGGAGCGGTGGATGGAGCTCGCCGAGTAGGCGCGGGTTCCGTTGCGGCCCTTGCTGCTTCCCGGTCGGCACGGGACGGGGCGCGGGGCCGCGGACGGTCACGGCTCCATAACGGAGCCAAAGATCCTATCAGTTTCGAACGCTCCCATACCGGTTGGTAACCGACTCTTCATTCACTGATTTATGGGGGTCTTCCAGGGTCTTCACTTTATGTTGTGACTTCCCTAACCTCGGTTTGAAAGCCCGAAAGGGCCGGTTCCACCGAACTGTGTCTTCCGCGCGGATGCGTCCCATCTCTTCGCTTCGCGTGGTGAACAACTGAACCGAGAGGGAGTACCCCCCGATGACCGTCTCGCACCGTTCCGTCCGCCGAATATCCGCCGCCGCCATCGCCGGCGCCGCGGCGGTCGGCTCCATCGCCTTCGGCGGCCTGGCCGCCCACGCCGAACCCCTCGGCGAGATCCTGGGGGCCGCCTCCCCCGACGCCATCCCCGGCGAGTACCTCGTCGTCCTCGAGGACGACGCCTCCTTCTCGGCGCAGGTCGAGGACGTCGAGGACGGCGGCGCCGACGTCGTCGAGACCTACCGCGGCGTCGACTCCTTCCTCATCGAGTCCACCGAGTCCGAGGCGCGGGCGATCGCCGCGCAGGACGGCGTCGCGTTCGTCGAGCAGAACGCGGTCGTCACCGCCGCCGCCGTCCAGCCCGGCGCCACCTGGGGCCTCGACCGCATCGACCAGCTCGACCTCCCGCTCGACGGCGACTACGAGTACCTCGGCACCGGCTCGGGCGTCCACGCGTACATCGTGGACACCGGCATCAACGCCTCCCACAGCGAGTTCACCGGCCGCGTCGGCAACGGCTACGACTTCATCCAGAACGACTCGACGCCGCAGGACGGCAACGGGCACGGCACCCACGTCGCCGGCACCGTCGCCGGCACCACGTACGGGGTGGCGAAGAACGCGACCCTGCACGGCGTCCGCGTCCTCGACAACGCCGGCTCCGGCACCACCGCCGGCGTCGTCAACGGCATCAACTGGGTGCGCACCAACGCGATCAAGCCGGCCGTGGCGAACATGAGCCTGGGCGGCGGCTACTCCGCGTCGCTGAACAACGCGGTCGAGGCCGCCGTCGACGCCGGCGTCACCTTCGCCGTCGCCGCCGGCAACGAGGACCAGAACGCCTGCAACGTCTCCCCCGCGTCCGCGCCGTCCGCGATCACCGTGGCCGCCAGCGACGACACCGACACCCGCGCGTACTTCTCCAACTTCGGCTCGTGCGTCGACGTGTTCGCCCCCGGCGTGGACATCACCTCCGCCTGGCACACCTCGGCCACCGCCACGAACACCATCTCCGGCACCTCGATGGCCTCCCCGCACGTCGCGGGCGCCGTCGCGGTCTACCTGGGGCTCAACCCGAGCGCCACCACCGACCAGGTCGCCGCCTGGGTCACCGGCAACGCCGGCGAGGGCCGCGTCTCCGACACCCAGGGCAGCCCGAACCTGCTGCTGTACACCGGGACCGGCGACGGCGGCGGCGAGCCGAGCGACTGCGCCGCCACGAACTCGACCCGCACCGCGATCGCCGACCGCGCCACCGTCAACTCGACCCTCGCGGTCGCCTGCGACGGCACCGCCCGCTCCAACAGCACCGTGGCCGTGAACATCACCCACACCTGGCGCGGCGACCTCGCGATCTCCCTGATCGCCCCCGACGGCACCGCCTACACGCTCAAGACCGCCTCCAGCGGCGACTCGGCCGACAACGTCATCGCGACCTACACGGTGAACCTGGCGAACGAGACCGCCGCCGGGACCTGGACCCTGCGCATCGTCGACGCGTACGCCGGGGACACCGGGACCCTGAACAGCTGGACCCTCGAGCTCTGATTCCCCCCGACAACTGAATAGCGGGCGCCGGACGGGCCCTCCCCGTCGGCCGCAGCACCCGGACACCGCGACCTGGAGCCGTCGCACCGTCCGCCACCCCGCTGCGCGACCGGGCCCCCCGGCGCCCGCCCCGAGACTCGGGCCGGCGGCCCCCCGCCGGCCCGGATCCGGTCCCCGCACCCGCAGTCCCACCCATCCCGTCCCGGCACCGGACGCGCCGGGACCACCCGAAGGGATCGAAAGTCCATGACACCCATCAGGAAGCGAATGAGCGCCGCAGCGGCGCTCACCGCCGCGGCGCTCACCGCGCTCGCGTTCACCGCCACCGCCGCCGAAGCCGAGCCGCAGTACGGCACGATCCTCGGCGAGGACGCCGCCGGCGCCATCGCCGGCGAGTACATCGTCGTCCTCGAGGACGACGCCTCGTTCTCGACCCAGGTCAAGAGCGTCGAAGGCGGCGGCGCCGACGTCGTCGAGACCTACCGCGGCGTCGACGCGTTCCTCGTCGAGTCCACCGAGCTCGAAGCCCGGGAGATCGCCGCGCAGGACGGCGTCGCGTTCGTCGAGCAGAACGCCGCGTTCACCACCCAGGCCACGCAGTCCGGCGCCACCTGGGGCCTCGACCGCATCGACCAGCGCAACCGGCCGCTGTCGGGCACCTACACCTACAACTACACCGGTGCGGGCGTGCACGCCTACATCATCGACACCGGCATCAACGCCTCCCACTCGCAGTTCAGCGGCCGCGTCGGCAACGGCTACGACTTCATCTCGAACGACTCGACCCCGCAGGACGGCAACGGCCACGGCACCCACGTCGCCGGCACCGTCGGCGGGACGATCCACGGCGTCGCCAAGGGCGTCACGCTCCACGGCGTGCGCGTCCTCGACAACGCCGGCTCCGGCACCACCGCCGGCGTCATCAACGGCATCAACTGGGTCCGCACCAACGCGATCAAGCCCGCCGTCGCGAACATGAGCCTCGGCGGCGGCTACTCCGCGTCCCTGAACAACGCGGTCACCCAGGCGGTCTCCTCCGGCGTCACCTTCGTGGTCGCCGCCGGCAACGAGTCCACCAACGCCTGCAACCGCTCCCCCGCCTCCACCCCGACGGCCATCACCGTCGGCGCCACCACCTCCACCGACGCGCGCGCCAGCTACTCCAACTTCGGCTCGTGCCTCGACGTGTTCGCGCCCGGCTCGTCGATCACCTCCGCGTGGCACACCTCGACCTCGGCCACCAACACCATCTCCGGCACCTCGATGGCCTCCCCGCACGTCGCGGGCGTCGCCGCCCTCTACCTCCAGGCCAACCCGAGCGCGTCGCCCTCCGCGGTGTCGAGCTGGATCACCTCCAACGCCACCACCGGCGTCGTGACCAGCCCCGGCTCCGGCAGCCCCAACCGGCTGCTCTACACGTACCTCTGATCCGGTGAGCGGCCCCCGCCGCTCACCCGCACGGGCCGAGGCCCTGCGCCCCAAGCGCAGCGCCTCGGCCCGTTCGTCTGTTTCGGACAGTTGGCGGGAGTTGGTCATTCACTGATCCATACATCCGGTACGAACCCTTTACACGATTTGTTCTCTCGTTTAGGCTCACTGCCAGGGTCTGACGGCCCGTCCCGCGGCCGCAGCGCCCGGACGGGCGCCGCGGACCGGGCCGAGGGGGCCCGGTCCGCGCACGCCGCCGGCCCCCGCCCCCGCTCCCCCCAGAGCACCGGGCCCCACCCGACCCCCCTCCCCGGACCGCGGCCCAAGCACCGCGCCCGGGCACGACCGAAGGAGTCCCCTTGTCAACGGCAGGAATCAGCAAGCCCCGGCGCCGACACGCGCGCACCGCCGCGGCCATCGCCGCCGCGGCGGTCGCCGCAGGCGGGTCCGCCATCGCCGCCACCTCGTACGCGAACGCCGAAGCGCCCGCGGCCGCCATCATCGGCGCCGACTCCCCCGACGCGATCGACGGCTCCTACATCGTCGTCCTCGACGAGCGGGCCGAGGGCCTCACCGCCCTCGCCGACGACCTCGGCGTCGACGTCGAGATCGCGCACACCCTCGACACCCTCAACGGCTACGTCGCCGAGCTCACCGAGGCCGAGGCCCTCGAGCTCGCGGCCGACCCCGACGTCGCGTACGTCGAGCAGGACCAGGTCGCGCACGCCAGCGAAGTCCAGACCGACCCGCCCTCGTGGGGCCTCGACCGCGTCGACCAGGACGCGCTCCCCCTCGACGCCGCCTACGAGTACACGCAGACCGGCGCCGGCGTCGAGGCGTTCGTCCTCGACACCGGCCTGAACGCCACCCACGCCGAGTTCCAAGGGCGCGTAGGCGAAGGCTACGACTTCATCGACGACGACGCCGACCCCGCCGACGGCCACGGCCACGGCACCCACGTCGCCGGCACCATCGCCGGCAGCACGTACGGCCTCGCCAAGGACGTCACCGTCCGCGCCGTCCGCGTCCTCGACGACAACGGCTCGGGCTCGTACTCGGCGATCATCGCCGGCGTCGACTGGGTCGCCGAGCACGCCACCGGCCCCGCCGTCGCCAACATGAGCCTCGGCGGGTCCTTCAGCCAGGCCCTGAACGACGCCGTCGCCGCCGCCGTCGACGCCGGCGTGACCTTCGCGATCGCCGCCGGCAACGAGGGCCAGGACGCCTGCGGCGTCTCCCCGGCCTCCGCGCCCTCCGCGATCACCGTGGGCGCCACCGACGACGGCGACGCCGCCGCGTCCTTCTCCAACTTCGGCGACTGCGTCGACCTCCTCGCCCCCGGCGTCGGCATCACCTCCGCCTGGATCGGCGGCGACGACGCCGAGCGCACCATCTCCGGCACCTCCATGGCGACCCCGCACGTCGCCGGCGTCGCCGCGCTCTACCTCGAGTCCCACCCCGAGGCCGCCCCCGGCGACGTCGCCGCCGCCCTCACCGGCGGCGCCGTCCCCGACGCCGTCTCCGGCGTCAACGGCAGCCCGAACCTGCTCCTGAACACCGGGTTCCTCGGCTAGCGACCTCCCCGGGACGCGCAGGGGGCCCGCGCCGTCCGGCGCGGGCCCCCGCCGCGTTCACGGCTTGCGGGCGATCCCGGCCATCTGGGTGCGCTCGTACGGCTCGAGCTCGGCCGCCGCCCGCACCGGGCGACCGGGCTCGCCGGGGTACCAGCGCGGGATGTACTCCAGGCCCGGCGCGACCATGTCCATGCCGAGGAAGTGGCTCTCCAGCACCGGGACCGGGCGCATCCAGCCGTTCCCGAGGGTCTCGATGCACGCCGCCGACAGGGCCGCCTGCGCCGGCTCGCCCGTGTCGGGCCAGGCCGTCAGCAGCAGGTGGCTGCCGGAGGGCAGGGCCGCCATGAGGGCCGCGATGATGTCGTTCGGGCGCTGCTCGTCGCTGATCTGCATGATCATCCCGACCAGGAGCAGCGCGACCGGCCGGTCGAAGTCGAGGAACGCGCGGATCTCGGTGCGCGACAGGATGTCGTCGGGGTCGGTCAGGTCGGCCTGGATGACGATCGCGGCGTCGTTCCCGGCCAGCATGAGCTCCGCGTGGGCGACGACCATCGGGTCGTGGTCGACGTAGACGACCTTCGCGTCCGGGTTGATCCCGGCCGCGACCTGGTGCGTGTTCTGCGCGGACGGCAGGCCGCACCCGATGTCGAGGATCTGGTCCATCCCGGCGGTCCCCACCAGGTACTCGACGCCGCGGATCAGGGCGCTGCGGTTGAGCTTCGCGCACTCGCGGGCCTGCGGGACGTGCTGCGCGAACACGTCGGCGGCGGCCCGGTCGACCGCGAGGTTGGTGGAGCCGCCCAGCAGCGCGTCGTAGACGCGCGCGGTGGCGGGGACGGTCGTGTCGGTGCCCGGCGGCAGTTCGATGTCGTCGTCGTGCATGGCGTGCCTTCCAGCCGGTCGGAGGCGCGGGGCGCGGCCCCGCGCAGGGGTCTCCGTCCGACGGTACCGGCGCCGGGCGGCGCGCGTCGGACACGCAGTGCGGCTTGGGGATCGGGAGGCGCGCCTCAGCCGAGGGTGGCGAGGAGCTCGCGGCAGACCTGCTCGCAGATGCGGCACTCCTGGGCGCACTGGGCGCAGTGCTCCATGGCGGCGTGGCCTTCGCAGAGCTCGGCGCAGGCGCGGCACGCGGTCGCGCAGACTTCGAGCATCCCGCGGGTGATCGCGGCGTCGTAGCCGGTGTGGCGGGAGAGGACCTGGCCGGTGGCGAAGCAGATGTCCGCGCAGTCGAGGTTGGTGCGGACGCAGTTGACGAGGGCGGCGACGTCCTCCTCGCCGAGGCAGGCGTCTGCGCAGGCGGTGCACGCCTGGGCGCAGCTGAGGCACTCGCGGATGCAGCGCGCGAGCTTCTCCTGGTCGATCCCGTCGAGGTCGGCCGGGTAGTTCTTGATCATCTCGTTGACGAGTTCCATCGCACGTCCCCCTTCACAGCACGGTCCCCCGCGCCGCGCGGGCCCCCGTCGCGTCGCGGCGCGGGCCGGAGGGTACCCGCGGTCCGGCGCGGCATGCGGTCGGCGGGAGCCGGGTTCGCCCTCCCAGGGGGTCGGGGCACGTCGTGCCGCGGTGCCGTCGTGCCGTGGTTGTGTGCCGTGGTCTTGTGCCGCGGTTCGCGCACGCCGTGACCAGGCATGCGAACGGGCGGCGACCGGAGGCCGCCGCCCGTTCAAGGTCGTGCCGACCGTCAGGCGATGAGGTCCATGCCGTTCCAGCCGGTGCCGATCCGGGTGGCGGAGGTGAGGTCGCCCCTGCCGTCGCCCGGGTACAGGAACAGGTAGCCGTCGGACTTGCGGCGGGCCACGAGGTCGGCGTGCCCGTCGCCGTTGAAGTCGCCGACAGCGGTGACGGCGTTCATGCCGCCCCAGCCGCAGCCGACCTTGACGCCGTTCTTCACGCCGCCGCCGGCCTTGCCGCCGTAGAAGTACATGCAGTTGTCGGAGTTGCGCACCGCGATCACATCCGCGATCCCGTCGTGGTCGAGGTCGCCCGGCGAGGTGATCTCCTTGAAGGAGTTCCAGCCGGTGCCGATCTTGACCTTCGCGCCGAGGGCGCCGTCGCCGCGGCCGGGGAACATCCACAGGGTGCCGGTGGACTTCTCGCGGGCGAGGACGTCGACCCTGCCGTCGCCGCTGAAGTCGTGCCCGGAGACGATGGCGCTCATGGCGTTCCATCCGGACCCGATCTTGTACGGATCGTCGTAGCCGCCGAAGCCCTGGCCGGGGACGACGTACAGCTCACCGGTGGAGGTGATGCGGGCGAGGACGTCCGCGAGGCCGTCGCCGTCGATGTCGCCGGCGGTCTCGAGCAGGTTCACGCCGCCGAAGTCCCCCCAGCTCCAGCTCTCGGTGAAGCCCCCGGTGCCGTTCCCGAAGTAGATGTACGCGGTGTCGTCCGAGTTGCGGCGGGCGACGACGTCGGTGCCGCCGTCCTCGTCGAGGTCGTACGTGCGGTCGGAGACGAGCCCGGCGAGGCGCATCTTGCCCCAGCCGGAGCCGATCGACTGCCCGTCGGACATGTACCCGCTCTCGTACACGGTCTTGCGGTAGAGGGCGCCGGTGCGGGAGTCGACGAGCGCGAGCTCCTGGTAGCCGTCCTGGTTCAGGTCGCCGAGCGGGGTGATCTGGCTGTAGTCGCGGTCCCAGTTCGCGTCGCCGAGCGAGTGGTCGAGGGCGATCTCCTCGCCGCTGGCGCTGGGGTACACGAAGAACTCCTGGGTCGAGCCGACCCGGTACATGATGTCCTCCCACGTGTCCCCGTCGATGTCGCCGAGGTTGACGAGCAGGTCGACGTAGTTCCATCCGGCGTTGAGGTAGGTCTCGGGCGCGCCGAAGGTGCCGTCGCCGTTGCCGTGGTAGACGTACAGTCCGCCGGTGGACTCGCGGGTGGCGATGAGGTCGGGGACCCAGTCGCCGTCGTCGTCGAGGGTGGTGAAGACGCCCATCTTGTTCCAGCCGCTGCCGGCCGCGATCCGGGTGCCGAGGCCGCCGTTCCCGTTGCCCGGGTAGGTGTACAGGCTGCCGGTGCGGGTGTCGCGCGCGACGAGGTCGGCGTGGCCGTCCTGGTTCACGTCGCCGGCCATGGCGACGTCCATGTGGCCCCAGCCGGTCGCCATGGTGCTGGCGGTGCCGAGGGTCCCGGCGGTGGTGCCGCGGTAGAGGACGAGCGCGCCGTCGGACTTGCGGACCGCGACGAGGTCGTCGACGCCGTCGCCGCTGTAGTCCTGGTAGGCGGGTTCGAGCGGCGGGAGCGGGTTGTGGAACTCGACGTAGTTGTTCGCGAGGTTCGAGTCCAGCGTGTCGAGGTAGGGGCTGTCGTGGGCGGGGGCGATCTCGACGCCGCCCTGGACGCCCGAGCCGGCGACGGTCTCGACGTCGATGCTGAAGGGCATCACGGAGCTGACGTCGACGGTGTCGACGTAGCAGACCACGTCGAACCGGTCGAGGAGCGTGTCGGTGGCGTTCGCGTACTCGGCCGCGAGCTCGGACTCGTCGACGCAGTCGAAGACGCCGTAGGCGTCCGAGACGCCCTGGAGCTCCATGCCGTCGGGGATGCGCGCGCGGATCACGTAGGAGCCGCGGTCGTCGAGGGACATGTCGAACCCGGTGGCGGGGCCGCGGTTCGTGTAGGTGAGGGTGCCGCCGGTGTAGACGCCGCCGTTGCCGACCTGGAGGTCGTACAGCTTCTGCGAGGTGACGACGGCGATGTGGCCGGCCTGCGCCGCGGCGGCCGGGTCCTCGGGCTCGGTCCAGGACGCGGCGGTCGTGAGTCCGAGCAGCTGCTCGGACTCCGGGTCCCAGGTCCAGTCGCCGTACCGCTCGGCGAACGTGGCGCTGTCGACGGTGTGCACCTTGTAGGTGCAGTCGCAGACGTCGATCGGGCCGGGCGCGGCGGACGAGACCGTGTACGAGACCGGGCCGCTGAGGGTCAGCGCCGTCCCGGGCTGGTTCACGAAGTCGGTGATGAGGCAGACCGTGCCGTCGATGACGGCCGAGGAGGGGTCGAAGCAGTTGTCGTAGTCGGCTACCACGTCGCCCGCGGGCAGGTTCGCGGCCCGCCGCGGGATCGAGTCGCCGAACTCGACGACGATCGCCGCGGTGTCGGCGGGGAGGTCGTCCTCTTGGAAGAAGGTCGGGGTCGCGACCGCGGTGGTGCCGGGCGTCACGCCCGTGACGGTGACGTCGCCGTGGAGGAACGGCTGCCCGTCCTCCTGGGCCGCGGCTGGGGCGGCGAGCGCGGCCGCGGCCGTGAGGCCGATCGCGGCGCCCGCCAGCAGGCGCGTGGCGACGCGCCCGGGGGAATCGGGGTTCATTGAGCTCCTTGTTCAATTGGGCGGGGTTCGGGTGGGGTGTCGAGGAGTCCGACGTGGACTAGACGCATTGTTTCAGATATCGGTTGTACGAGTGGGGCGTGAACGGCGGCGGCCCGGTCCGGGCCGCCGCCGTTCACGCGGGCGGGATCACGCGATGAGGTTGAACGCGTTCCAGCCGGAGCCGATCTGCACCGCCGACGTGAAGTCGCCCTTGCCGTCGCCCCGGTACAGGAACAGGCGGCCGTCGGACTTGCGGCGGGCGACGAGGTCGGCGTGCCCGTCGCCGTCGAAGTCGCCCGCGGCGGTCACGGCGTTCATGCCGCCCCAACCGCAGCCGACCTGCACGCCGTTCTTCACGCCGCCGGTGGCCTTGCCGCCGTAGAAGTACATGCAGTTGTCGGAGTTGCGCACCGCGATCACGTCCGCGATCCCGTCGTGGTCGAGGTCGCCCGGTGAGGTGATCTCCTTCATCGCGTTCCAGCCGGTCCCGATCTTGACCCGGGAGCCGACCGTGCCGTCGGCGTCGCCCGGGTACAGCCACAGGACGCCGGTCGCGGCCTCGCGGGCCACGATGTCGACGCGGCCGTCGCCGTTGAAGTCGTGTCCGGAGACGATGGCGCTCATGGCGTTCCATCCGGTGCCGGTCTTGACGCGCTCGCCGTGGCCGCCGAACCCGTCGCCGGGGTAGGTGTACAGGACGCCGGCGGAGGTCCGGGCGAGGACGTCGGGGAGGTTGTCCCCGGTGAGGTCGCCCGCGGCCTCGACCAGGTTCATGCCGCTGAACTCCGAGCCCCAGGAGATCCTGGGGCCGAACCCGCCCCCGAGCGCGCCCGGGTACAGGTAGGTCGTCCCGGTGGAGGCGTTGCGGGCGAGGAGGTCGGTGGTGCCGTTCTGGTCGAAGTCGTACTCGCGGTGCGCGTCGACCTCGGGGAGGCGCATCCCGCCCCAGCCGGAGTCGGCCAGGGTGACGTAGTCGTACACGGTGCCCAGTGCGGTGATCGAGGCCCGGTAGAGCGCCCCGGTGCGGGCGTCGGTGAGCGCGAGCTCGATGCTGCCGTTCCCGCCCATGTCGCCGATGCCGACGATCTGCCCGTACCGGCGGTCCGAGTCCAGGCTGCCGAACCAGCGCTCGTACTCGACGGGCGCGTCGCGGGTGGAGAGGAACACCCAGTACTCCTGGTCGGGGGCCATGCGGTACACGAGGTCGTCGATGCCGTCGGCGTCGACGTCCCCGAGGTTCGTCATGGCGTCGATCCACTGGTTGCCGTCGCCCCAGGTGCCGACGAGCGCGAACCGGCCGTTCCCGCTGCCGGAGTATTCGAAGAGGCGGCCGTCGTGCCTGCGGGTGGCGACGATGTCGACGGTGCCGTTGCCGTCGGTGTCGGCGGCGGTGAACACCTCGATCGGCCCCCAGCCGGAGCCCGACTGGACCCGGGCGGTGAAGCCTCCGGCGCCGTCGCCGGGGTAGGTGTAGAGGACGCCGGTCCTCGTGTCGCGGGCCAGCAGGTCGGAGTGGCCGTCGCTGGTCACGTCGCCGGCCATGACGACGTCCAGGTGGCCCCAGCCGGCCGAGACGACGGTGCCGGAGCCGAGGGTCTCGGACTCGGTGCCGCGGTAGAGGACGAGCGCGCCGTCGGACTTGCGGACGGCGATGAGGTCCTCGACGCCGTCCTCGTCGAAGTCGTTGCGCGGGAACTCGACCACCTGCGCCATGTTCTGGAGCGCGCCGACGTTGTCCATGAAGTCGGCTTCGAGGCTCGCGCCGCCGACGCCGGTCGTGTGCCCGACGACTTCGGCGTAGCCGAGGTCGTACCCGTCGCCGGTGAGGTCGACGGTGAACGTGAAGTCGACGGTCTCGCCGGCCGCGAGCGGCGTCATCAGGAAGCAGTACAGGTCGAAGCGGTCGAGGACGGTCTCGCTGCGCTCGTACTCGGCGGGCAGCGACTCGGGGTCGAGGCAGGACCAGTCGCCGCCGCCGTCGGAGTCGATCGAGTCGAGCGAGGTCCCGTCGGGCAGCTGCACCCGGATCGAGGCGGACCCGTAGTCGTCCTCGCGGTTGTAGATCGTCGCGGGCCCGTTGTTGGTCACCGGCACGGTCACCGTGTCGGTCTTCCCGACCGCGCCTTCGATGTCCCCGCTGGGGATCTGGAGGTCGAAGGGGTTCGCGGAGGTGGCGACGGAGATGACGCCCTCCCACGCCGCGAGCTCGGGGTCGGCCGGTTCCGTCCAGGCGCCGCCGGTCGTGATGCCGAGCAGGTTCTCGGACTGCGGGTCCCAGGTGAGGTCGCCGAAGTCCGCGGCGAGGGTCGCCTCGTCGATCGTGCGGACGGAGTAGACGCAGCCGCAGACCTCGAACGGCCCGAGCGCGTCCGCGTCGACCGCGTACCCGATCGGCCGGGTGAACGAGAGCACCGAGCCGGTCGCCCCGGTGAAACCGGTGATGACGCACTCGACGCCGCCGCGGACCTGGTCGTGCTCGACCGGGCGGCAGTTGTCGTAGTCGGCGACGGCCGCGGCGCCCCGCTGGCGGAGTCCCATGCGGGAGAAGGAGTCGGAGAACTCGGCGACGACCGCGGCCGCGTCGCCGGACAGGTCGCGCTCCTGGCGGAAGACCGGTGCGACCGTCACGGTCGAGCCGGGCGCGGCGCCGGTGACGGGCGCCGGGTCGCCGTGGAGGAACGGGTGGTGCGGATCGGGCTCGGTCGAGTCGGGGGCGTGGACCGGCATCTCCTGGTCGGCGTCGGCGTGCGCCACGATGCCGTCGACCGTGATGGTGAAGGTGTACGGGTAGACCTCGCCCACGACCGCGTCGGCGGGCGCGGAGACGTCGAAGTCGAAGTACGTGTAGCCCTCGACGCTCGGGTCCGTGCAGGTGAGGACCGTGCCGTCCACGGCGCACCCGTCTCCGGGGGTGATCGTGAAGGGGACCGCGGCGTCGTCGAACCTGAGTTCGTAGCCGACCTCGTGGGACTCGCCTTCGTGGCCGGCGGCGGGGCGGAGCTCGATCTCGACCATGGCCGACTCGGTCCCGCCGGCCGCGGGGCCGCCGACCGAATGGCCGTACCAGACGTCGTCGAGCCCGGGGATCTCAGCTGCGGCCGCGGGGGCCGCGAAGGCGACCGCCGCGACCGGGGCCGCCAGGGCGAGCGCCGCGATCCGCGCGGCCGATCGCCCCGAGGTGCGGGGTTCGGAGTGCAATGGGGCTCCTGTTCAGTTGGAGGCATTGGGGGGAGTCGTGGGGGTCCGACTTGGAGTACACGCCTCGTCTCCGAAACCGGTTGCACCGCCGGGACGCGGAAGGGCGGCCCGCACCGCGGGCCGCCCTTCCGCCGGCTCAGGTCATGCGGTGACGCGGTCGAGGACGATCGGGCCGCGCTCGACCGGGGCGTCGCCCACGCTCCACCGGCCCGCGAGGGACTCCTTCGCGGCGGCGAAGCGGTCGGGGGTGTCGGTGTGGAGGCGGAAGACCGGTTCGCCGGCCTTGACGGGCTCGCCGACGGTCTTCAGGATCTCGACGCCCGCGCCGAACTGGACGGGCTGGCCCTGGCGCTCGCGGCCGGCGCCGAGGCGCCAGGCGGCGACGCCGACGGCGTAGGCGTCCATCTCGGTGACGTGCCCGTCGGCGTCGGCGGTGACCTCCTCGGTCTCGCGGGCGGTCGGAAGCGGGGCGTCGGGGTCGCCGCCTTGGGCGCCGATCATGGCGCGCCACTTGTCCATCGCGCGGCCGTCCTGGAGCGCGGCGGCCGGGTCGGCGTCGGGCTGCCCGGCGGCGGCGAGCATCTCCTCGGCGAGGGCCACCGTGAGCTCGACGACGTCGGCGGGGCCGCCGCCGGCGAGGACCTCGACCGATTCGCGCACTTCGAGGGCGTTCCCGGCGGTGCGGCCCAGCGGGATCGACATGTCGGTGAGGAGCGCGCGGGTGTCGGTGCCGTGGTCGGTGCCGAGGCGGACCATGGTCTCGGCGAGCTCCTTCGCACGTGCGAAGTCCTTCATGAAGGCGCCGGAGCCGACCTTGACGTCGAGGACGATCGCGTCGGCGCCCTCGGCGATCTTCTTGCACATGATGGAGGACGCGATCAGCGGAATCGACTCCACAGTGGAGGTGATGTCGCGGAGGGCGTACAGCTTCTTGTCGGCGGGGGCGAGGTCGCCGGTGGCCGCGCAGATGACCGCGCCGATCTCCTTGAGCTGCGCCACGACCCGGTCCTCGGTCAGGTCGACCTGGAAGCCCGGGATCGACTCGAGCTTGTCGAGGGTGCCGCCGGTGTGGCCGAGGCCGCGGCCCGACAGCTGCGGGACGGCGACGCCGAACGCGGCCACGAGCGGGGCGAGCGGGAGCGTGATCTTGTCGCCGACGCCGCCGGTGGAGTGCTTGTCGACGCACTGCTTGCCGACCGCGGCGAGGTCGAGGGTGATCCCCGAGCGGATCATCGCGGCGGTCCAGTCGGCGATCTCGCGCGGGAGCGCGCCGTTCAGGAAGATCGCCATCGCGAGGGCCGACATCTGCTCGTCCGCGACGTCGCCCTTCGTGTAGGCGTCGATGACCCAGTCGATCTGCGCGGTCGAGAGCTCGCCGCCGTCCCGTTTGGTGCGGATGACGTCCACAGCGGTGATCATTCGTTGTCCCTCACTAGTTCCGATGGTGGAAACCCGAACGGCATCGGGGCGGCCCGCCGGGCCGCCCCGATGCCGAGGGGTCCGATTCAGTTGGCGGACAAGTGGTCCGGGCCGAACGCGCCGGGCAGCAGGGCCCCGACGGTGGTCGGCTCCGGCCGCTCGTCCACGAGGCAGTCCGGGCCGCCGTGCTCGAACAGGAGCTGGCGGCAGCGCCCGCAGGGGGTGAGGGGCTCCCCCGCGCCGTCGACGCACGCGATCGCGACCAGGCGGCCGCCGCCGGTGGCGGCGAGCTGCGAGACCATGCCGCACTCGGCGCACAGCGTCAGGCCGTACGAGGCGTTCTCGACGTTGCAGCCGGAGACGATCCGGCCGTCGTCCACGAGGCCGGCGACCCCGACCGGGTACTTCGAGTACGGGACGTACGCGTGGCGCATCGCCTCGCGCGCGGTCGCGCGCAGGGCCTCCCAGTCGACGGTCGTCACTTGTCCCCCGGGTTGTAGGGCACGCCGTCGGCCTTGGGGGCCCGGGCCTTGCCGATCAGGCCCGCCACGACCACGAGCGTGACCGCGTACGGGAGCATCTGGAGGAACTCGCCGGGCACCGACGAGCCGGCCGCCGACAGGTCGCGCGCGATCTGCGTCGTGAAGCCGAAGATGAGCGCGCCGGCGAGGACGCCGAGCGGGTTCCAGCGGCCCACGATCATGACCGCGAGCGCGACGAAGCCGAGCCCGGCCGTCATGTTCTTGTTGAACGCCAGGGAGTTCCCGAGCGTGAACCAGGCGCCGCCGAAGCCGGCGAGGAGGCCCGCGGCCACCACGTTCCAGTAGCGGAGGCGGTTGACGTCGACGCCCATGGAGTCCGCGGCCGCCGGGTGCTCGCCGACCGCGCGGGTCCG
Organism: Glycomyces terrestris; assembly: GCF_003933745.1. Lineage (GTDB taxonomy): Bacteria > Actinomycetota > Actinomycetes > Mycobacteriales > Micromonosporaceae > Glycomyces > Glycomyces terrestris. The sequence continues at coordinate 292,071 of NZ_RSEB01000003.1, forward strand.
CAGGCCCCAGCGGGTCCGGTACAGCAGGAACCACACGACGACGACCATGGCGAGGCCGACGTACACGAACAGCTTCTGCTGGAACAGGACCGGGCCGAGCACGGGGATGTCCGCGAGCGGGCCCCAGGTGATCACGGGCATCGAGAACGCGTCGTTGAAGCCCTCGGCCTTCTTCAGCTGGTCGTACATGAAGCTGGTGAAGCCGAGCGCGAGCAGGTTGAGGATGACGCCGACGACGACCTGGTTCACCTGGTACCTGGTGGCCAGGAGCGCGAGGAGCATCGTCGAGAGCGAGCCGGCGATCATGGCGCCCGCGAGGCCGGCGTAGACGCTGCCGGTGATGTTCGCGATGAGCACGCCGGTGAAGGCGCCCATGAGGAACTGGCCCTCGATGCCGATGTTGATGACGCCCGAGCGCTCGCAGACGACGCCCGAGAGCGCGCCGAAGATGTACGGCATCGACAGGAACAGGGCCCCGGCGAGGATGGACTCGGCCCGGAAGACCGTGCCCTCCTGCGAGTAGGCCCAGAACAGCAGGGCGAGCACGAACGCGGCCACGGCCGCGGTCGACGCGAGCTTGAAGCGGCGCTGCGGCAGGCCGGCGATCATCCACGCGCCGGCGGCGGCGCAGACGGCGCCGAGGACGACGACGGCGGCGAGCGTGGGCGCGGCCCAGCGGGCGTCCGTCAGGGTCCGGTCGACCGCGATCACGGTGGTGCGGCCGCCGAGCCAGGCGACGGCGGCGAGGACGAGCAGGAGCCCGAGGACGGCGTAGGTGGCGCCGGCCTTCGGGTGGCGGGCCCGGGCGCGGTCGTCGACCAGCGCGGGCGCGGGCGCGGTGTCCACTGCCATGGGGCTCACCAGCCTTTCGCTTCGAGGGTGACCAGGCCGCCGCGCGGGGTGCGCAGGTGCAGGATCGCCTTGACGAGGGCCGGTGCGGCGATGAACAGCACGATGGTGGCCTGGAGCAGGGTCGAGATGTCGACCGGGACGTCCGGCTGCGCCGAGAGCGCGCCGGCCTTGAGGGCGCCGAACAGGAGCGCCGAGGCGACGATGCCGCCGGGGTTGGCGCGGCCGAGCAGCGCCACCGTGATGCCTGAGAACCCGTAGTCGAGGGCGGTGTTCGTGGTGATGCCGCCGGAGGAGACGCCGAGTGCGAGGGCCGCGCCGCCGAGGCCGGCGAGGGCGCCCGCGGCGGTCATCGTGGTGGTGTAGGTCGAGCCGATGCGCATGCCAGCGGTCGCGGCCGCGTGCTCGTTGAAGCCGACGGCGCGGATGCGGAACCCGAACGTGGACTTCGACAGCAGCCACCAGGTGAAGACCGCGGCGGCGATGCCGATGACGAGCGCGAGGTTGACGCGCAGCGACGGGTTGAGCGAGGACAGGAGCGTCGGGAGGACCGCCGAGTCGTCGACCGGCTTGGACACCAGGTCGGGCTTGGTCTCGGAGTGGAGGAACGCGGTGCCGAGCGCCCACACCAGGAACAGGGCGGCGATGTTGTTCAGCATGATCGAGGAGATGACCTCGTGCGCGCCGGTGCTGGCCTTGAGGACGCCGGGGACGGCGCCGAGGAGGCCGCCGGCGACGCCGCCCGCGATGATCGCGAGGGGCAGGTGCAGCCAGATCGGCAGGTCGAGGCTGAAGCCGACGATGAGCGCGCCCATCATGCCGAAGATCAGCTGGCCCTGGGCGCCGATGTTGAACAGGCCGGCGCGGAACGCGAGGCCGACGGCGAGGCCGGTGAAGATGAGCGGGGTCGCGTACGTCAGGGTCTCCGACAGCGGCCGCAGCAGGTTCCCGAACTCGGCCTGGCCGGCCTGGTACTGCTCGAGGGTGTTGAAGTTGAGGATCGCGCCCTCGAACAGGGCGGTGTAGGACTCGACGACGAGGTCGCGGGAGGCGTACCAGGCGTCCTGGGGCCGGGCGAAGAAGTACGAGAACGTCGAGCGGGTGTACTCGTCGGAGACGATGAGGAGGACCGCGCCGATGAGGAAGGCCAGGAGCAGGGAGTAGATCGTGACCATGACCGAGTTGGCCTCGGTCAGGTAGCGGCCGAAGAGGCGCATGAAATTGGGCTTGGGTTCGGGGGACTGGTCCGCCTCGGGCTTGCCGGCGGCCGGGGTCTCGGTCTGCGTGCTCAACGGTCACCTCCATCGGCGTCGTCGCGGGCGGGTTCGGTGGCGGCGGAGGCGCCGACCATGAGGCGGCCGATGACCTCGCGGGGCGTGTCGGGGGCGACCTCGCCGACGATGCGGCCGTTGTAGATCACGGCGATGCGGTCGGCCAGGGCGTAGATCTCGTCCAGTTCGGACGAGATGAGGAGGACCCCGGTGCCGGTGTCGCGCTCGGCGACGAGGCGGGAGTGGATGAACTCGGTGGCGCCGACGTCGACGCCGCGGGTCGGCTGCGCCGCGACGAGGAACCGGCGGGGCCGGGAGAACTCGCGGGCGATGATGACCTTCTGCTGGTTGCCGCCCGACAGCGACGAGGCGCTCTCCTCGGGCGACTGGGTGCGGATGTCGAACTCGGCGATCGAGTCGACGGCGCGGCGGCGCACCGCGCCCGCGTCGACGACGCCGCCCTTGGAGTACGGCTCGTCCTTGTACTGGTTGAGGACGATGTTCTCGGCGACCGAGAACTCGGCGACGAGGCCGTCGCGGCCGCGGTCCTCGGGGATGTAGCCGAGGCCGTCGGCGATGCGCCGGGCGGGGCCGCGGCCGTGGACGTCGCGGCCGTCGATCGAGATGTGGCCGGAGTCGGGCTTGACGAGGCCGAGGATCGCGCGGGCGAGCTCGGTCTGGCCGTTGCCCTCGACGCCGGCGAGGCCGACGATCTCGCCGGCGTGCACGGTGAGTTCGAGGCCGTCGAGGACCTTGACGCCGGCGTCGGAGACGACCGTGAGGTCCTTGACCTCGAGGCGGGGCTCGCCGGGGTCGGCCGGGGTCTTGTCGACCCGCAGCGAGACGGCGCGCCCGACCATCGCGGAGGCCATCTCGGCCTCCGACGCGGACGGTTCGAGCTCGGCGACGACCTTGCCGCGCCGGATCACCGTGACGGTGTCGGCCACGGCCTGGACCTCTTTGAGCTTGTGGGAGATGAACAGGATCGACGTGCCGGACTTCGCGAGGTTGCGGATGATCTGGAGCAGCTCGGTGATCTCGGCGGGCGTGAGCACCGCCGTCGGCTCGTCGAGGATGAGCAGCTCCGTCTTCGGCCCGGACAGGGCCTTGACGATCTCGACGCGCTGCTGGACGCCCACGGGCAGGTCCTCGCAGACCGCGTCGGGGTCGAGCCGCAGCCCGTACTGCTCGGAGACGTCGAGGACGGCCTTGCGCGCGGCCGCGGCCGAGAGCACCCCCAGACCTCGGGTGTGCTCCCGGCCGAGCTGCACGTTGTCCGCGACGCTGAAGGGCCCGACGAGTTTGAAGTGCTGGTGCACCATCCCGATCCCGGCGGCGATCGCGTCGCCGGGGCCCGAGAAGGAGACCGGCTCCCCGTCGATGAGGATCTCCCCGCTGGTGGGCGTGAGGATCCCGTAGAGCATGTTCATGAGCGTCGACTTGCCCGCGCCGTTCTCACCGAGGATCGCGTGGATCTGGCCGGGCTCGACCACCAGGTCGATGTCGTCGTCGGCGGTGAACGAGCCGAACTTCTTCGTCAGGCCCTTCAGTTCGAGTCGCAAATTCGTGTCCTCTGTGCTTCGTTCCGCCCGGTTACGAGGCGACGGGGCTGGCGGCGGACTCGACGACGAGCGTGCCGTCGATGATCTGCTGCGTCAGCGCGTCGATCTCGGCCTTGGTCTCGTCGGAGACCGCGGACTCGAAGTCGTGGAACGGCGCCAGCGCGACGCCCTCGTTCGCGAGCGTGCCCACGTACGAGGTGGCCGAGGCGTCGTTCGCGTCGTCGTCGTCGTTCGCGTTCTCGTAGGCGGTCAGGACCGCGTCGCGGACGGCGACGTCGAGGGCCTTCTCGGCGGAGGTGATGATGACCGAGCCGTAGTCGGTGGACTCGAAGCCGTCGGTGTCGACCCAGATGGCGTTGACGCCCTCGTTCTCCTGGGCGGCGGTCAGCGCGCCGATGCCGGCGGGGCCGGCGACCGGGAAGAGGATGTCGGCGCCCTGCGAGATGAACGTGTCCGAGGTGGACTTGCCGGCGGCGGCGTCCTCGAAGGAGTTGAGGAAGGTGCCGGACTGGGAGGCGACGTCCCAGCCGAGCAGCTGCACGTCGGTGCCCTTGTCGGCGTTGTGCTTCTCGATGCCCTCGGCGAAGCCGTCCATGAAGATGGTCACCGGCGGGATCTGCATGCCGCCCCAGGTGGCGACGGTCCCGGACTGGGTCTGCGAGGCGGCCACGTAGCCGGCGAGGAACGCCGACTGGGCGGTGTCGAACTGGATCGAGGAGACGTTGGCGACCTCGGAGAAGCCGTCGACGGTCGCGAACGGCACGCCGGGGTTGGCCTCGGCGGCGGTGTTCACGTTCTCGGTCATGAGGCCGCCGACGCCGACGATGAAGTCGCAGCCGTCGTCGACCGAGGCCTGGAGGTTCGGGTCGTAGTCGTCGGTGTTGGACGACTCCTTGTAGCTCACCTCGATGTCGGAGTTCTCCGCCTGCGCGGCCTCCATGCCGGCCCAGGCGGACTCGTTGAACGACTTGTCGTCGATGCCGCCCGAGTCGGTCACCATGCAGGCGCTGAACGACGCGTCGGCGTTGTCGCCGCCGTTCGAGTCGGACGGTGCCTCGCCGCATGCGGCGAGGGCGGCGAGGCCGACGGCGGAAAGGCCCGCCAAGGCCAGCTTGAACGGCTTGACAGCCATTACGGTCTCCTTTGACAATCCACGGGGGTACGTCGATACCCGCCTAATCATGGCCGCACACGTTGGCCTCTGACACGCTCCTTGATGATTTCGTTACCGAAACATCCTATGACTGAGACCAGGAATGATCAGGTGTTTCGCCCCTACTACGGCGGCATTGCGTCCCGGCGCGGCCCCGGGGACCGCGCCGGGGCGGGTCCGGCGTCACCAGAAGACGGCGACGCCCGCGGTGACGGCGATGAGGGCGCCGGTGGCCCAGAAGTGGCCCGCGGCGACGCGGTCGCGCTTCTTCCACACGGGGACGGCGATCATGACGGCGAGGAGGAGGGCGAGGACGGACTTGACGCCGATCTTCGCGTGGTTCGCGTCCGGTTCGACGCTGGCCAGGCCCGCGAGGACGATGCCGGTGGCGAGCTGGACGGCGATGCCGTAGAGCATCGCGGTGTTGAAGTCGAACTTGCGCGACAGCCACGACACGAGCCAGCCGCCGAAGACCGCGGCGAAGCCGAGCAGGTGGAGGTAGCGCAGCACGAGGTGCACGAGATCCATGCCGCGGAGTATTCCAGAGTGCGGGACCGGTGACGCTACTGCGCCGCCGGTCCCGCTGCCGCTGTCACATCGCGGGCGCTAGGAGACCCGGTGGGCGCCTTGGGCGGCGCGGGCGGTGAACACGCGCGGCGCCGGGAGCCCGGCCTGGGCGGCGGCGTCGACCACGGCGGCCTCGACCTTCGCGGCCGAGGACGCCTCGACGAGGGCGATCGCGGAGCCGCCGAAGCCGCCGCCGGTCATGCGGGCCCCGAGGGCGCCCGCGCCGAGGGCGGCGTCCACGGCGGAGTCGAGTTCGACCGAGGAGACCTCGTAGTCGTAGCGCAGCGAGGTGTGCGAGGCGGTGAGGAGCTCGCCGATCGCGGCGGTGCGGCCCTCCTTGAGCAGGGCCGCGGTGGCGAGGACGCGCTCGTTCTCGGTGAGGATGTGCCGCATGCGGCGGTTGAGGCGCTCGTCGTCGAGCTGCGCGTGCTTGGGCGCGTCCCGCAGGTGGCCGACGCCGAGCTGGCGGGCGGCCTCCTCGCAGTCGGCGCGGCGGGCCGCGTACTCGCCGTCGGCGTGCCGGTGCGGGGCCCGCGTGTCGACGACGAGCATGGTCAGGCCGTCGGCGGCGAGGTCGAAGGGGACCTGCTCGCGGGAGAAGTCGCGGCAGTCCATGAACATGACGCGGCCCTCCTCGCACAGGAGCGAGGCCGACTGGTCGAGCACGCCGGTGGGCGCGCCGACGTACTCGTTCTCGGCCTTCTGCGCGATGCGGGCGGCCTCGGCGCGGTCGATCTCGTGGCCGTACAGGTCGGCGAGCGCGATGAGGGCCGCGCACTCGAGGGCGGCCGAGGAGGACAGGCCCCCGCCGACCGGGACGTCCGAGTGCAGGGCGATGCGGACGGGGCCGACCGGGTAGCCGGACTCGTTGAGCGCCCACGCGACGCCGGCGAGGTAGCCGGCCCAGCCCGCGACGGGGCCCTCCGCGGGGCCGGCGAGGGCGGCGGCGCGCACCGTCTCGCCCTCGCCGAAGGTGGAGTGGAAGGCCCACTCGTCGGACTTCGCGGCGGCGGCGACGGCGTAGAACGGCAGCGCGAAGGGCATCACGAAGCCGTCGTTGTAGTCGGTGTGCTCGCCGATGAGGTTGACGCGGCCGGGCGCGGCCCACACGCCTTCGGGTTCGGCGCCGAAGGCGTCGCGGAAGGCGGCCGCGGCGGTCCGGGCGAGCTCGGCGGCGTGCGGGTCAGGTGTGTTCGTCATGTCGTGGCGTTTCCGGTTCGGGTGATGGGCGGGTGGGGGCGGCTACCGGCGGGCGTGCCGGTAGTACTCCCAGGCGTCGGCGACCATGCGGTCGAGGCCGTCGCGGCTGGGCTTCCAGCCGAGTTCGGTCCTGGCGCGCTCGGAGGAGGCGACGAGCTCGGCGGGGTCGCCGGCGCGCCGGGGGCCGACCAGGACGGGGAAGTCCGTCCCGGTGACCTCCTTGACGACGGCCACGACCTCCTTGTTGGAGAAGCCGTTGCCGTTGCCGAGGTTGTAGATCTTGTGCTCGCCGGGCGCGGCGGCGCCGAGGGCGAGGAGGTGGGCCTCGGCGAGGTCGGCGACGTGGATGTAGTCGCGGACGCAGGTGCCGTCGGGGGTCGGGTAGTCGTCGCCGAAGATCGCGAAGGACTCGCGGCGCCCGGAGGCGGCGTCGAATGCGATCGGGATGATGTGGGTCTCCGGCTCGTGGTTCTCGCCGTGCCACACGCCGGCGCGGTCGCGGTAGGCGCCGACGACGTTGAAGTAGCGCAGGGAGACCGCGGCGAGCCCGTGGGCGGTGGCCTCGGACTGGATGGCCATGTCGCTGGAGAGCTTCGTGGCGCCGTACGTGGAGGTGGGGGCCTTGACGGCGTCCTCCTTGATGGGCACTTCGAGCGGGTTGCCGTAGACGGCGGCGGTGGAGGAGAACACGAGGGTGCGCACGCCGGCCTCGCGCATGGCGGCGAGGAGGGCGAACGTGCCGTTGGTGTTGGCCTCCCAGTAGATCTCGGGCTTCTCCATGGACTCGCCGGCGGCGATGAGGCCGGCGAAGTGGAGGACGCCGTCGAAGGAGCCGTCGAGGACCTCGGCGACCTCCTGGACGGGCCTGCGCACGAGGGTCGCGCCCGCGGGGACGCGCTCGGCGGCGCCGGTCGAGCAGTCGTCGAGGACGACCACGTCGTGGCCCGCCTCGAGCAGCATCGTGGCGACGATCGATCCGATGTAGCCGGCGCCGCCGGTCACGAGGTATTTCACAGTGCCCCCTTCGGGCTGTCCTTCTGCAAGAGCGCGGCCGAGGTCTCGGGTCCGAGGTCGTGGACCCATCCGCCCATGACGGACTCCGAGGAGGCCAGGAACTTCACTTTGCCCGGGCCGCGGCGGATCGAGACGAGTTCGAGGCGCAGGCGCCCGAACTCGCGGCCCTCGCCGACGGGCGCCTGGTGCCAGCCGGCCATGTACGGCATCTGCTCGCCAGGGTAGGCGTTGTCGCAGCGCTTGAGGACCTCCAGGTAGAGCGGCGCGAAGGAGTCGATGTACTCCTCGGGCAGCTCGGCGAGGTCGGCGAACCGGCGGTCCGGGTAGAGGTGGACCTCGAAGGGCCAGCGGGCGGCGTACGGCGTGAACGCGATCCAGTGCTCGTTCTCGGCGATGACGCGGGGGCCGCCGCGCTCGGACTCGAGGATGTCGTCGAACAGGTCGCGGCCGGTGGCGGCGCGGTGGCGCTTGTTGGCGTCGAGGTGCTTGCGGGTCTGCGGGGTGACGTACGGGTAGCCGTAGATCTGCCCGTGCGGGTGGTGGAGGGTCACGCCGATCTCGACGCCGCGGTTCTCGAAGCAGAAGACCTGGGCGACGTCGCCGCGCGCGGAGAGGTCGGCGGTGCGCTGGGCCAGGGCCCGCACGATGAGCGCGACCCGCTCGGGGCTCAGGTCGGCCAGGGACGAGTCGTGGTCGTCGGAGAAGCAGACGACCTCGCACCGGCCCGAGGCCGGGGCCGCGTTCTCCATGCCGGTGACCTCGGCGGGCGGGAGCGGGCCGGGCTCGCCGAAGCCGCCGAAGGAGGGGAAGCGGTTCTCGAAGACCGCGACCTCGTAGCCGGGGGCGGGGATCTCGGTCAGCTCCTCGCCGTCGGAGGGGCACAGCGGGCAGGCGACGGGCAGGGTGGGGCGGTCGGACCGCCCGGCCGAGACGGCCACCCACTCGTCGCGGAGCACGTCGTACCGGATCTCCCCGGCGCTGACGCGGCCGCCGAGGTCGCGCTTGTCGGCGAACGAGGCGCGGCCGGCGCCGGGCGCGGTGTTGAAGTAGTGGATCTGGCGGCCGTCGGCGAGGCCGCCGGTCTCCATGTGGAACGCGCTCATGGTCTCTTCTCGGTTCGGCTGGCGGCGTCTTCGGTCGGGTTCGGGGCGGGGCGGGCGGGGGCCCGCCTGGCGGGGCCGTGCGGCTCCGCGGCCGGGACGGGGGCGAGCACGACCTGGTCGACGTGCTCGCCGAGGGTCCGGCGGGCCTCCTCGTCGAGGAGGGAGTCGGTGACGACGACGTCGGCGTCGCCGAGGGACGCGATCGTGGCGATGCCGACGACGTCGAACTTGGTGTGGTCGGCGACGACCACGAGGCGCCGCCCCTTGGAGGCCAGCGTGGACACGGTCTCGGCCTCGAGGAGGTTCGGGGTGGTGAACCCGGCCCGCTCGGACATGCCGTGGACGCCGAGGAAGACGGTGTCGACGTTGACCTTCTCGAGGGAGGCGACGGCGAAGGGGCCGACGAGCGCGTCGGAGGGGGTGCGGACGCCGCCGGTGAGGATGACGGTCTGGTCGGGCCGCCCGGCCCGGTAGAAGACGTCGGCGACGGGGACCGAGTTGGTGACGACGGTGAGGTCGGGGACGTCGGTGAGGCGGTGCGCGAGCGTCCAGGTGGTGGTCCCGGCGGAGAGGGCGATGGCCTGGCCGGGGCCGACGAGGGTCGCGGCGGCGTCGGCGATGGCCTGCTTCTCGGCCTCCTGGCGGACCTGCTTGACGGCGAAGCCGGGCTCGGAGGTCGAGCCGAAGTCGACCGCGGTGGCGCCGCCGTGGACCTTGGCGACCAGGCCGCGCTCGGCGAGGGTCTCGAGGTCGCGGCGGATGGTCATGTCCGAGACGCCGAACTCCTCGACCAGCTCGGCCACGCGGACCGCCCCGGTCCGGTGCACGCGTTCGGCGATCCGGCTCTGTCGCTGCTGGGCCAGCATCGGCGGCTCTCCTTCCGATCCCGTCTTCCGATCAAGATCCAACACAATTAAACATCAGGATCGGCCGGGCCGCAATACCCGGTGGTCGCTCTCTCGGCCCGGATGTCAGAATCGGTCCATGACCACTGCCGACCGCAAGCCCCGCGTCCTCTCCGGGATCCAGCCCACCTCGGACTCGTTCCACCTCGGGAACTACCTGGGCGCGCTGCGGCAGTGGGTGGCCCTCCAGGACACCGCGGACGCCTTCTACATGGTCGTCGACCTCCACGCGATCACCGTCGATCACGAGCCGAAGGTATTGCACGAGCGCTCGCGGGTGAGCGCCGCGCAGCTCATGGCCCTCGGCGTCGACCCCGAGCGGTCCGCGCTGTTCGTGCAGTCCCAGGTCCCCGAGCACCCGATGCTCGCCTGGATCATGGGCGCCGAGACCGGCTTCGGCGAGGCCAGCCGCATGACCCAGTTCAAGGACAAGTCCGCCAAACAAGAACGCACAACGGTCGGGCTGTTCACCTACCCGATCCTCCAGGCCGCCGACATCCTGCTGTACCAGACCGACCAGGTCCCGGTCGGCGAGGACCAGCGCCAGCACCTCGAGCTCACCCGCGACCTCGCGATCCGGTTCAACACCGCGTACGGGCAGACGTTCACGGTCCCCGACGCGTTCATCGTCAAGGAGACCGCGACGATCAAGGACCTCGCCGAGCCCGCGAAGAAGATGTCGAAGTCCTCGGCCAGCCCGCGCGGGTGCCTGTACCTGCTCGACGAGCCGAACCAGATGCGCAAGAAGATCAAGAGCGCCGTCACCGACTCCGACGCCGAGGTCCGCTACGACCCCGAGGCCAAGCCGGGCGTATCGAACCTGATGAACATCTACGCGGCCCTGGGGAACACGACCCTGGAGAAGCTCGAGGCGGAGTACGCCGGGCGCGGCTACGGGGACTTCAAGGGCGACCTGGCGGAGGTCGTCGCCGACTCGCTCGGCCCGATCGCCGCCCGCACCAAGGAGTACCTGGCCGACAAGGCCGAGCTCGACCGGGTCCTGGCGAAGGGGGCGGAGAAGGCGCGGCACGTCGCGGCGCGCACGCTCGCGAAGGCGTACAAGAAGATCGGCTTCTTCCCGCCGGTGGCCCTTTAGTGGATGCGGGCGCGGCGGGACCCGCCGGGAAGCCGCCGACCGTGACCGTGGGCGTCGCCATCCCGGTGCCCGCGCCCTGGGGCGACCTCCTCGACCGGGCCCGGATCGCCTCCGGCGACCCGCTCGGCGGGATCGTGCCCGCGCACCTGACCCTGCTGGGGCCCACCGAGATGCCGCGGTCCGCGCTGCCGGCGTTCGGGGAGCACCTGGGCTCGGTGGCCGCGGCCTGCCCGCCGTTCGACCTGCACCTGCGCGGCACCGGCTCGTTCCGGCCGGTGACCGAGGTGGTGTTCGTGGCGGTGGTCGACGGCATCGCCGTCTGCGAGCAGCTGGAGTCGGCGATCCGCCGCGGCCCGGCCGCGCGCGAGCGCACCTTCCCGTACCACCCGCACATCACGATCGCCCACAACGTGAGCACCGAGGCGCTCGACCGCGCCTTCGCGTCGCTCGCGAAGTTCGAGGCGAAGTTCCGCGTCGAGTCGTTCACGCTCTACACGCACCCGACGCCGGGCGCGTGGACGTTCGAGACCCTGGCGGGCGCCCCGATCCCGTGGACCCCGCGCGCGGTCTTCCCCCTCGGCGCGGGAAGCAGTCGGTTACACGCTGCAATACGCTTGCGGCATGGGCAGACTCAAGGTGCGCCTCGATGCCGGGTCGGAACGGGCGCTGAACTGGCTTATGGCGGAAGGCCGCACGAAGACGGAGGCGGTCCGATACGCGGTGTGCTACGGCTATCGCGACCTGCTCATCGAGCGGGCGAAGGCGGACCCGAAGCTCGCCGACGATCCGAGCTATCGCGCCGAGCTCGCGCGGGCCGAGCGCAGCGAACGACTTTAGCCGCCGGGCGATGCCCGGCGGCTCGTTGCGCGGTGGCCGCCGGCAGTCGGCCTAGAAGTCGAAGAGGTCCTCGAAGACGCTCTTGCGCTTCTTCTTCTTGTAGTGGTAGTCGTCGCCGTGGTGGCGGCGGTCGTCGTAGTGGTCGTCGCGGCGCCGGTCGTCGTAGCGGCGGTCGTCGTGGCGCCGGTCGTCATAGCGCGGCTCGCGCGGGGGCGGGCCGACCGGGGCGGCCGCGGCGGGCGGGCCGGCGTGGAACTTGGCCTCGAAGTTCATCAGGTGCTCGAGTTCACCGCGGTCGAGGAAAATGCCCTTGCATTCGGAGCACTGCTCGACAACGACGCCGTTGCGCTCGTACTGGTGCATCGGATTCTGACATTTCGGACAGAGCATCTGCATCATGACAACAACATATCGTGGATCGGCCATACATGCCCAACCGGAAGCGGGCGCCCCGGCTGTGAGTTCTCACAGCTAGAGCGCCCGTCAGCGGCCCGTTAATGGGTGAAGTGGCGCGTTCCGGTCAGATACATCGTGACGCCCGCTTCCTTGGCGGCGGCGATCACTTCCTCGTCGCGGACGGAACCGCCCGGCTGGACGACGGCCTTGACGCCGGCGTCGATGAGGATCTGGAGGCCGTCGGGGAAGGGGAAGAACGCGTCGGAGGACGCGACGGACCCGGCGGCACGCTCGGCGCCGGCGCGCTCCACCGCGAGCTTCGCGGAGTCCACGCGGTTGACCTGGCCCATGCCGACGCCCACGGAGGCGCCGCCGGAGGCGAGGAGGATCGCGTTCGACTTCACCGAGCGCACGGCGCGCCAGGCGAACTCGAGGTCGGCGAGGGTGGCCGCGTCGGCGGGCTCGCCGGTGGCGAGGGTCCAGTTCGCGGGCGAGTCGCCGTCGGCGTCGACGCGGTCGGGCCGCTGGGCGAGCACGCCGCCGGAAATCGGCTTGAGCTCGATGCCGGCCGGGGTCCACGCGGGGGCGCGCAGGAGCCGCAGGTTCTTCTTCGCGGACAGGATCGCGACCGCCTCGTCGGTGAACAAGGGGGCGACGACGACCTCGGTGAAGATCTCGGCGATCTGCGCGGCGGCCTCGGCGTCGACCTCGGCGTTCGCGGCGATGACGCCGCCGAAGGCGCTCAGCGGGTCGCAGGCGTGGGCCTTGCGGTGGGCCTCGGCGATCGTGGCGCCGGTGGCGATCCCGCACGGGTTGGCGTGCTTGATGATCGCGACGGCGGGCGCGTCGAAGTCGTGCGCGGCGCGCCAGGCGGCGTCGGCGTCGGTGTAGTTGTTGAAGCTCATGGCCTTGCCGTGGAGCTGCTCGGCCTGCGCGAGGCCGGGCGCGCCCGGGACGGCGTACACGGCCGCGTCCTGGTGCGGGTTCTCGCCGTAGCGCAGGTCCGCGAGCTTCGCGGCGGGCAGGGCGAGGAAGTCGCCGAGGCCCTCCCCGGCCTGCTCGGCGAGCCAGGTCGCGACGGCCGAGTCGTAGGTCGCGAGGTGCGCGAACGCCTTGGCGGCCAAGCGGAGCCGCTGCTCGGCGGTGGTGCCCTCCTTGGCGGCGTCGCGGATCCACGAGTAGTCGGCCGGGTCGACGACGACCGCGACGTTCGCGTGGTTCTTCGCGGCGCCGCGGACCATCGAGGGCCCGCCGACGTCGATCTTCTCGACGACGTCGTCGAAGCCCGCGCCGGCGGCGATGGTCTGCTGGAACGGGTACAGGTTGCTCACGAGGAGGTCGAACGCCTCGATGCCGAGCTCGGCGAGCTGCGCGCGGTGGGACTCGCGGCGGACGTCGGCGAGCATCCCGGCGTGGACCTTCGGGTGCAGGGTCTTGACGCGGTCGTCGAGGATCTCGGGGAACCCGGTCAGGTCCTCGACCTTGGTGACGGGGACGCCGGCCTCGGCGATGCGGGCCGCGGTGGACCCGGTGGAGACGAGCTCGACGCCGGCGGCGTGGAGGTCGCGGGCGAGGTCGACGACACCGGTCTTTTCGAAGACCGAGATGAGGGCCCGCTTGATGAGCTTGCGCTCGGACATGAATGCACTGCTCCTGATCGAATGATGACTGCGGCCCAGGCGTTCGACCGCAGTAACAGGTTCAGCAGTGCCGCTCCCTGGTGGTACTCCACCCGTGGCGTCCTCTGAAGGCTCCCCCTCAACAACGAGCTGCCCGGTCCGTGCCACGGGAAGCCTCGAAAGGACGTCACTCGCCAGTCGCGACCGGCCGAGCCTAACACGGCCGGACCGGGCTCCGGCCCGGCGACCGCGCGTGAGCGTCGCCACCACGGCCGGGAAGCGAGGGCCGCCAGGACCGCGCCGACCGCGTTCATGAGCGCGTCGTCGACGGACACGACCCGGCCGGTCAGGAACGCGAACTGGAGCGCTTCGAGCGCGACGGCGGCCGCGGCGGCCCCGAGCGCGACCGCGCCGAGCCCGATGCGCAGCCGCACCGGGAGGAAGAACCCGGCGGCGGCGAACACGAGCAGGTTCCCCGCCAGCTGCTCGACGACGGTGCGCGGGGAGGCCCCGGCCAGGTCGGCGAGGTCGACGAACGGGACCAGCTGGACCGCGTTCGGGCCCTCCCGCGAGGTGAGGCCGAGGAACAGGAGCGGGACCGAGCCAGCGACCGCGCCGACCTCGGCGAGCGAGTGGAGCCAGGCTTCGCGGCGGGGGCGGCCGCGGCGCACGCGCCGGGCCGCGAGCGCCCACGCGACGCCGAACGCCAAGGGCAGCAGCGCGAACGCGACGGCGAGGGTGGTCGCCTCGAGGGCGTTGACGGCGAGGGGTGCCTGCATGCGGCGATGCTAGCCGAGGACGACCCGGCGGCCCTCGACCTTCCAGCCGTCGCGGACCATGCGGCCGACCGACTCGACGAGCTGGGCCCGCTCGGCCTCCTTGATGCGCTCGGTCAGGGTCTCGACGGTGTCGTCGTCCTCGACCGGGACGGCGCACTGGGCCACGATCGGGCCGGTGTCGACGCCGGAGTCGCAGATGAACAGGGTCGCGCCCGCGATCTTGACGCCAGCGGCGAGGGCCTCGCCGGGCCCGTTCATGCCCGGGAACGCCGGCAGCAGCGAGTTGTGCGTGTTGACGTAGCGGCCCGGGAACGCGTCGAGGAAGCGCGGCCCGCACAGCTTGAGGAACCCGGCGGAGACGACGAGGTCGGGCTCGTAGGAGGCGACCTCGGCGGTCAGGGCCGCGTCCCACTCGTCGCGGGTCGCGTAGTCCTTGACCTTGTGCACGAAGGTCGGGACGCCGGCCTTCGCGGCGCGCTCGGCGCCGTACGTGCCGTCGCGGTCGGCGCCGACGGCGACGACCTCGGCCCCGTAGGCGGGGTCGGCGCAGGCGTCGAGGAGGGCCTGGAGGTTCGAGCCGGAGCCCGACACGAGCACGACGAGTTTGGCGGTCACGGGTGACACGGTAACGCGTCGTCCCGGCTCGGCGCCGGTTCGGGGATGACCACCGTGTCTCTGCGCACCAGCTCGGCCTCGGCGGCGCGGCGGTGGACGGCGAACAGCCGCGCGATGAGCGCGGCCCCGACGAGGCCGATGAGGAACTGCACGCCGGAGACCCCGGCGACCGCGAGCGGGTCGGGGCCGAGGTCGGCGAGGAGGTCCCGCCCGGCGGCGCCGCCCGAGAGGTAGGCCAGGAGCCCGAGCGTCAGGGCCGCGGTGGCGGCGGCGAGGACCGCCGCGGTGGTGACGCGCGGAAGCCGCTGGTCCGGGGACCGGTACGTGAGGACCACGCCGAACACGGCCGCGAGCATGAGCGGCAGGCCGACCAGGACCGTCGCGTAGTCCGGGAGGGGCACGTTCGGGACGGCCGCGAACACCGGGAACGCCGGGAGCGGCCCGAGCTCGACCAGCTCGGTCTGCACGGCCGTGCCGGAGCCGACGGCGAACCCGGGGCCGGCGAGGTACGCGGCCGCCCACACGGCGAGGTTCGGCAGGAACAGGAGGCTGAGCAGCGCCACGATCCACGACGCGTTCCCGTACAGGGCCAGCGTGTCGGCGACGACGGGCCCGCGCACGGCGAACGCGGCGCCCGTGGCGGCGGCCCCGAACGCGAGCAGCGCGCCCGCGGTGATGAACCCGGTGCGCAGGCCGCGGCGCAGCCACACCGACGCGGTGGCCCACGGCAGGACCCCGGCCTCGCGGGCCGAGCCGTACGCGGCCGAGGCGGCGACGAGCGGGACGGCGTGCAGGAGCGCGGGGAGCATGTCGGCGTCGAACGGCCCGCGGGAGCAGAGCGCGACCGCCGCGGCGACGAGTCCGGTGTAGAGGATCGTGACCAGCCCGGCGGCGGCCCGGACGGCGGCGGCGTCCCGCCCGCCGATCGCGCGCGTGGTCCCGGCGGCGGCCTTCGCGAGGCGCCAGGCGATGAGCACGGTGAGCGCGAGCGGGGCGACGCTCAGGTGGAGCGGTCCGATGTCGACCGGGACGCCGTGCCCGGCGAGCCACGCGGTGCCGGCCGCGGCGGCGACCACGGACACCGGCCCCTGCGCGCCGGCCTGCCACCAGCCGAGGATGACGCACACCAGGATCGGCGTGAACACCGTTGTGGCGCACCAGATCGTGGTCGCGAGCGCGGAGGCGAGGAGCGCGCGCGGGCGCTTGGGGCGGGCCCGGGGCCCGGGGTCGAGGACCTCGGTCTCGCGGTCGGACTCGCGCTGGCGCGGCGTGGAGTGGTCGAGGCGCACGGTGTCGCGCTGCGCGGACCCTGCTCTGCCAGGGCGTCGGTTCGGTCGTCGCTCCACGCCGCCCAGTCTGTCACAAGGGGGCACGGCGAGCACGGTTCCCATGACGGGCGGGCGAATGCGAGGATGGGTCCGGGACGTCCGGCCGCCGGGGCCGGGCCCGGAGGAGGCAGCGCATGGAGGGTCCGGGCGACTTCTACGCCACGGTGGACGTCGAGGAGGTCGTGGACGGGGACACGTTCCGCGCCTACGTCGACGGCGAGAAGATCCGGGTGCGGATCATGGGCATCAACTCCCCCGAGTCGGGCGGGTTCCGCGACGAGGAGGACTGGGGCGCCGAGGCGAAGGTCTACGCCAAGACCAGGCTCGAAGGCCGCACGGTCACGCTGTTCACCGACCCGGGCGACCCGATGTACGACCAGTACGACCGGCTGCTCGCGCACGTGGTCATGGAGAACGGCATGAACTACGCGGTGCTCGCCGTGGCCGAGGGCATGGCGCACACGTACATCATGCGCCACCAGGAGCTGACGATCGGCGACACGCTGCGCAAGGCCGAGCGCCTCGCGAAGGCCGAGCGGCGCGGGATGTGGAAGTCGCTCAAGGAGGACGGGTAGCGGGCGCCGGTCCGCAGCGGGCCGGAGCGCGGTCGAGCGCTCCGGGCTCGTCGGACGCGCCCGCGGCGCTCAGGCGCGCTCGAGGTAGTGGAGGACGGCGGCGACGCGGCGGTCGAGGCGGTCGTCCGGGGTGAGCCCGAACTTGAGGAAGATGTTCCGGATGTGCTTGTGGACGGCGTTCTCGGTGATGAACAGCCGCTGCGCGATCGCACCGTTGCCCAGGCCCTCGGCCATGACCGACAGGACCTCCTTCTCGCGGGGCGTCAGCCGCTCGACGGGGTCGTCGGCGCGGCGCTGCGCGAACAGCTGCGCGACCACCTCGGGGTCGATCGCGGTGCCGCCGCCGGCGACGCGGTGGAGGGCCTCCACGAACGCGTCGACGCGGCCGACGCGCTCCTTGAGCAGGTAGCCGACGCTGCGGGCGCCGTCGGCGAGGAGGTCGGTCGCGAACGACTGCTCCACGTACGCGGAGAGGACGAGGACCGCGAGGCCCGGGTGGGCGCGGCGGGCCGCGACGGCGGCCTTGATGCCCTCGTCGGTGTGGGTGGGCGGCATGCGCACGTCGACGACGGCGACGTCGGGGCGGTGCTCCTCGACGGCGGCGAGGAACGCGGCCGGGTCGCCCACGGAGGCCACGACTTCGAAGCCCTCCCCTTGCAGCACCAGGTTGAGGCCCTCCCGCAGGAGGGTGTCGTCCTCGGCGATCACGATCCGCACGGCAGCTCCACTCTGATCTCGGTCGGCCCGCCGGGCGGGCTGGCGACGGTCGTCGTCCCGTCGAGGGCCTCGACGCGGCGCGTGATGCCCGCGAGGCCGGAGCCGGCGGCGGCGTCCGCGCCGCCGCGGCCGTCGTCGGCGACGGTCACGGTGAGCGTATTCCCCCGCCGCCGCACCTCGACCGACGCGCCCTTCGCGCGGGAGTGCTTGGCCACGTTGGTGAGCGACTCGGCGACGACGAAGTAGGCGGTGGCCTCGACGCTCGCCGGGCACCGGCCGGGGACGTCCACGTCCACGGTGCACGGCACGGCGCAGTCGGAGGCGAGCGCGTTCAGCGCCCCGGCGAGCCCGCGGTCCTCCAGGACGGGCGGGAGGATCGAGCGGACGACGGCGCGCAGTTCGGCGAGCGCGTCCTCGACGGTGTCCTGGGCGCGGCCAAGGATCTCGACGGCGCGGTCGGGGTCGCGCGGGACCTCGCGCTTGGCGGCGCCGACGAGGACGGCGACGGCCACGATCCGGTTCTGGGCGCCGTCGTGGAGCGCCCGTTCGATGCGGCGCAGCTCGACGGCGTGCGCGTCGAGGGCGGCCGCGCGGGTCGCGGTCAGGCGGGCGACGCGCTCGGACAGGTCGATCTCGGGGTCGGGGCCGAGGAAATGGAGGCCGGGCCGGGACTGGAGTTCGAGGAGCTTGGGCCCGAACAGGAGCCAGAGGGCGAAGACGGCGATGCCGGTGGCGAAGCCGAGGGCCGCGGAGGTCGGGGAGTCGGCGTCGAGGAGCCCGGAGAGGATCTGCCGCTCCGAGTCGGGCGCGAACGCCCACCAGATCGGGTACGTGACGTCGCGGACCGCCACGAACGGCATGTTGATGAGGACGGCGCCGAGGATGAGGCCGAAGGTGCCGTGGAGGAAGACCCACGCGAGGTCGCGGCGCGCGGTCGGGTCGGCGCGCAGCTCCTTCAGCGTGCGGGGCGGTTCGGCGTCGGGGCCGGCGTACGGGGTCTCGACCTCGTGGCCGAGGCGCTGGAGGCGGCGGCGCTCGAGCCCGGCGAGGATGCGGACCCACTGCATGACGGGGTGCACGAGGAACCGGCCGGCGCCCAGGAGCGCGAGGAGGCCGGCGAAGGCGACGACCGGGATCGTGTAGAGCGCGAGGATGCCGAAGCCGGCGCCGACCGCGCCGTACCCGGAGGCGCGCAGCGACGCCATGAGCACCGGGCCGAGCCCGCGCCCGTCGCCGTCGGGGCGCAGCTGGGCGTCGAACCACGCTCGCACGCGCCCGCGCCTGCCTGCGGCCATGCCGTCCCTCCAAATCCGCTCGGCCGAACCGTTCGCGCCGAGCCTCCCGCCCGGCGGTGCGCCGGGCGTCCGCCCGGCCGTTTTCGCTGCTCGGGCATCGCTCGGCCAAACCTCTGCCGAGCTTCCGCTTGGCCATACCTCCACCAAGCTTCGCTTGCCCGTACCGCAGCCAAGCTCGCTCGGCCATACCTCCACCGAGCTCCGCTCGGCCATACCTCCACCAAGCTCCGCTTGCCTGTACCTCTGCCAAGCTCCGCTTGGAAACGTACCCGCGCGGGGCGGCCGCGTCGCTACAGCCAGCTGTACCCGGGCCCCGAACCGGGTACTACCGCTGGCTGTACCCGCCCGACTCAGGCTGTCCCCACCCCGGACCCGGCAGCTGACCTCATTGGAACGGGACGCGAATCGCCATAGCGTGCAGTCATACAGGAAACCCGGAGGCACACCCGATGACCGTCATCCTCGCCGCACCCCCCAGACCCGTGGCCCTCGCACCGGCGCTCGCGCTGCGGGAGGTCACCAAGACGTACGACGGGGCGCACACCGTCCTCGACCGCGTCAGCCTCGACGTCCCCGGCGGCGCGTTCATCGCCGTCATGGGCGCGCCGGGCTCCGGCAAGTCCACGCTCGTGCACTGCGCGGCCGCGCTCGACGACCCCACCGGCGGCGAGGTCCGCATCGCCGACCGGCGCGTGACCGGGCTCGGCGAGGCCAAGCGGACCCTGCTCCGGCAGGGCCGGATCGGCTTCGTGTTCCAGTCGTACAACCTGCTGCCGTCGCTCACGGTGGAGGAGAACCTGGCGATGCCGCTGCGCCTCGCCGGCGCCGCGGAGGACCGCGACTGGCTGCGGCACCTCGCCGAGCGCACCGGCGTCGCGCGGTTCCTCCGGCGCCGTCCCGGCGACCTCGCGGCGGTGCACCAGCAGCGGGCCGCGGTAGCGCGGGCGTTCGCGTCCCGGCCCGACCTGGTCGTGGCCGACGAGCCGACCGGGGCGCTCGACGCGGACGAGGCCGCCGAAGTCCTCGACCTCATGCGCGCGCTCGTCGACGAGTGGGCGCCCGGCCTGCTCATGGCCACGGGCGACCCGGCCGCGGCCTCCCGCGCGCACGCGACGTTCGCCCTCGAAGGGGGCCGGCTGCGGCCGGTCCTGACCGCGGTCTGAACCGGGGACGCGGCAGGGCCCGCCGTCCGGGGGACGGCGGGCCCTGTCGTGCGGGTGTCCTTGCGGGTGTGTGCGGGTCAGGCGGCCTCGACGGCGGCGCGGCGCCCCAGCAGCGCGGTGGCGCTGGCGAGGAGGCCGACGGCGGCGACGACGGTCACGAGGTAGAGGCCGGGGCGGTACTGGGCGATCGAGGTGGCGGCGCCGCCGGAGATCAGGCCGGTGACGACCGCGAGGACGACCGCGCCGCCGATCTGGCCGGAGGTCTGGACCAGGCCGGAGGCCAGGCCCTGCTCGTCGTCGGCGATGCCCTCGGTGGCCTGGACCATGACCGACGAGAAGCCGATCGCGAAGCCGAGGCCGAGCAGCAGGAACGCGGGCAGGTAGTCCGCGAAGTAGTTCGGCTGGGCCGAGCCGCCGCGCAGGATGAACCAGAGGTAGCCGAGGACGAACGCGGCCATGGAGGCGATGATCATCGACTTGGTGCCGTAGCGGTCGATGAACTTGCCGGCGATCGGCGAGAGGATGGCGACGATGATGCCGGCCGGGGCCAGCGCGAGCGCCATCTGGATCGGCTCCCACTGGAGCGTGTTCTGGAGGTACAGGGACACGATCGTCTGGAAGCTGATGTAGGAGCCGAAGATCGCGAGCGCGGCCAGGTTGGCGCGGACGATCGACTTGACCTTGAAGATGCTCAGGCGCACCAGCGGGTGGGCGACCTTGTTCTCGATGACGAAGAACGCGCCGAGGAGGACGACCGCGGCCGCGGTGGTGGCGGTGACGACCGGCGTGAAGCCGGTCTCGGGGACCGTGACGATGGTGTAGACCGCGGCGAGCATGCCGCCGGTGAGGGTCGCGGAGCCGAGGAAGTCGATGTGGCCCTTCTCGCGCTCGCCGTTCTTGGGCACCACGAAGAACGCGGCGATGAGGACGGCGGCGACCACGACGACAGGCGCGTAGAACGTCAGGCGCCAGTCGACGCTGGTGAGCAGGCCGGAGGCGATGAGGCCGGAGGCGTACCCGGTGGCGCCGAAGACCGTGAAGATCGACAGGGCCTTGTTGCGGTCGTGGCCTTCCTTGAAGGTGGTGGTGATGATCGACAGGGCGGCCGGGGCGGTGAAGGCGGCGGCGACGCCCTTGACGATGCGGGAGGCGATGAGCAGGCCCTCGTGTTCGACGAGGCCGCCGACGAGGGAGGCGACGCCGAAGACGACGAGCGCGGTCAGGAAGACCTGGCGGCGCCCGAGCAGGTCGGACATGCGTCCGCCGAGGAGGAGGAGGCCGCCGTAGCCGAGGATGTAGCCGTTGACGATCCACTGGAGCGAGGCGGTCTCGAGGCCGAGTTCGGCGCCGATCGACGGGAGCGCGACGCCGACCATGGAGACGTCGAGGGCGTCGAGGAACATCGCGAGGCCGGCCACGAAGAGGACGGCCCAGAGCTTTGGCCCCCAGCGGCTCGGGGTGTGTGAGGGGGGATCGACAGGCTTCGAAGTGGTGGTGGCCTGCGGATTCGTGTCGGTGATCGTCATGCAGACGAACTTACATGCACGTGCATTGGATGTCAACACATCAAATGCGTGGACATTAAATGTCTTGACATGGTAATCTCCTGGTCATGGAGGCTGTCGTAGGCGAAGACGTGTGCGCGAAGTGGTCTGAAACACTCCGCGTGTACCACAACACATCGTGCGAGCTCGAGAACGAGCTCCAGGACGGGCACGACCTGGGCCTGAGCGAGTTCGAGGTGCTCAAGATCCTGTCGCGCAGCTGCAAGGGCGCCGGCGGCAAGGCGAAGATGAAGGAGCTCGAGGCCGAGATGTACCTCAGCCAGAGCGCCCTCTCGCGCACCGTCACGCGCCTCGAGAAGGACGGCCTGGTCACCCGCGCCACCTGCGACTTCGACCGCCGGGCGAACTTCCTCATGCTCACCCCGGCCGGGCGGGAGCGCTACGAGGCCGCGGCGCCGACGTACCGGGCCGTGCTGGTCCGGCATTTCGCCTAGCGCGGGCGGTCGCGCGCCAAGCGGTTGCCGCCCACCGGGTCGGGTGGCGGAAGCCGTTGGGGCGCATGCGCACCTGGGCGGTTTCGGACGGCATACCCCGCTCTGCCGTGACGGTCGGTAAGGTGAGGTGGAGAGCAGTCACAACCGATCCGGCATGGAGAGTGGATGTCATGACTCCCCCAGAGAACGACCGACCCGACGACGAGGACGGCGGCACCTTCAAGCTGAAGCCCGGCGCCGGCGCCCCGACGCCGCCCCCGGCCCCCGCGGGGGACGAGTCCGGCCTCGACCGCACCATGAAGATCTCGCGCAGCGACGCCCCGCAGGGCACCCCTCCTCCGCCGCCCTCCCCGCTCGGGAACCCGACCGGCCCGGCCGACCCGCCGGGCGCGCCGTACGCCGAGACCACCGTCATGCCGCAGTCCGGCGGCTCGCAGACCGGCTTCCAGCCCGCGGGCACGCCGCCGCCCCCGCCGCCCGGCCCGCTCGGGTCCGGCCAGCTCCCGCAGACCGGCCAGCAGCCGTACGGCCAGCCGCAGCAGCCCGGCGGCTACCCGCCGCCCCCGCCGCAGGCGGGCTTCCCGCAGCCCCAGGCCACCGGCCCCGCCGGCGCCGCGCCCGAGGGCATCAAGCGCATCGGCCTGATGGTGCTCATCGCCGCGGGCGTGAGCCTCCTCGGCAACATCGTCGTCTTCGCCACCTTCGGCGGCTTCTACGTGGGCAGCGCCGTGTTCGGCATCCTGTTCGCCGCCGCCTGGGGCTGGTACGGCTGGGCCCTGCCGCAGGGGAAGATCACCTCCGCCGGCCTGCGCCTGACCGGCATCATCCTGGTCATGATCGGCGCCGGCTTCTCGATCCTGTCGGTGCTCACCTCGTTCGGCGCGTTCGCGCTGTTCGGCGGCCTCGGCGCGATCCTGCTGCTCCAGAGCCTGGTCATGGCCGGCGCGCTCGGCTACGCGAGCCTCATCTACCTCAAGGACGAGCAGGCGAAGGCGTACATCAAGGGCCCGCAGGCCGCGGTCCCCGGCGGCTACCCGCCGCCCGGCTACGGCCAGCAGCCCGGCGCGTACCAGCAGCAGCCCCAGCAGGGCTACGGCCAGCCGCAGGCCCACCCGGGCCAGCCGCAGCAGCCCGGCGGCTACCCGCCGCCCCCGCCCGGGTACGGGCAGCCGGGCCAGCAGCCGCCGCAGGGCTACGGCCAGTAGGACTTCCAACCCGCAACGGTCGCGACTAAGCTCACTCGTATGAACTGGCCGCGGCGCCGACGATCGCCACGAGCGACGCAGGCGCCGCGGCCTCCGTACGAGGAGGTACACCCATGTCTGCATCCGGCGCGCCGATACGCGTGGTGGTGGCGAAGGTCGGGCTCGACGGCCACGACCGCGGAGCGAAGGTCGTGGCGCGCGCGCTGCGGGACGCGGGCATGGAGGTCGTCTACACCGGCCTCCACAACTCCCCCGAGCAGGTCGTCGCCACCGCCCTCGCCGAGGACGCCGACGCGATCGGCCTGAGCATCCTCTCCGGCGCCCACATGACGCTGTTCCCGCGAGTGCTGAAACTGCTCGACGAGCACGACGCCCGCGACATCGTCGTATTCGGCGGCGGCATCATTCCCGACGAGGACGCCGCGCAGTTGCGCGAAGCCGGAGTGGCGCAGATATTCGGCCCCGGCGCTTCCACGCAGGCGATCGCCGAATGGGTCCGCGGCCATGTGCCCTCACCCGATCAGGGCAGCCGCGCGGCCGTGTGAACGGCCGCTGCCAGCGGAAACGTCCGCCGCAAAAAATTCTTTGGGGAGACCGTAACCGGCCCCCGCGGCCCTCGTTCTTATAAGTGTCAGACGCGGAAGCGAAGCCGCCGAAGACGCATCAGCAGTCGGCCGAAAGGCCGCCGGACGATAACGCAGCCGCTTCATCGGGGGTTCACTTCCGCAAGCGCCGGGTTATTGAGCTGTGCCACAAGCTGCCGATGCCCTGTCGATTGAGGGGTGGCGATAGGGCATCGTGCCTAAGGGAATCAAGCCTTTGAGGGGTGGGCTTGGTTCCCGCTGAGGGGACCGGACGCCTGAGGGGTGCGTCCGGTCCCCGCCTCTTTCCCCCGCGGACTCCCCGCCGCGGCCCCGCCGGGCCGCTCCGCCTCACCGTCCCCCGCATGTGACCGTGAAATCCTCGACCTCGTCACACCTGCCGCCCGCCGCCCGGCCCGGCGCCTCGCGCGGGGTTACCCTGCGATAACGGGCACCTGACACTCTCCTCCGCCTGACCGGACCCGGTTCGCCGAGGCCGCGGCCCGCACCGGGCCCGGGCGGGGAGGCGCCAGGCCGTCCGGTCAAAGAAGACTAGCTAGTGGAGCGGACTCTACAGTGGATCTGTACGAATACCAGGGCCGCGCACTGTTCGCCCGGCACGGAGTGCCGGTTCTGGACGGCGGCGTCGCCACCACCACACAGGAGGCCGTGGAGCTCGCTGAGCGCCTCGGCGACCGGGTGGTCGTCAAAGCGCAGGTGAAGGTCGGCGGACGCGGGAAGGCCGGCGGCGTCAAGCTCGCCGACACCGTCGACGAGGTGAACACCCACGCGACCAACATCCTCGGCATGGACATCAAGGGCCACACCGTCGAGAAGGTCATGCTCACCGTGACCGCCGACATCGACGAGGAGTACTACTTCTCGTACCTGCTCGACCGCGCGAACCGCACCTTCCTGTGCATCGCGTCGACCGCGGGCGGCATGGAGATCGAAGAGGTCGCCCACACCGCCCCCGAGAAGGTCGTGAAGCTCCCGATCGACGCCGGCGTCGGCGTCACCCCGGAGATCGCCGACGGCATCGTGACCAAGGCCGGCTTCCCCGAGGACCTCCGCGACCAGCTCGTGGACGTGTTCGTCAAGCTCTGGGGCGCCTTCGTCGCCGAGGACGCCACCCTCGTCGAGGTCAACCCGCTCGTCCGCACGCCCGAGGGCAGGGTCCTCGCGCTCGACGCGAAGGTCACCCTCGACGAGAACGCGGACTTCCGCCACCCCGAGAACGCCGAGTTCGAGGACAAGGCCGCCGTCGACCCGCTCGAGCAGCGCGCCAAGGACTCCGGCCTCAACTACGTGAAGCTCGACGGCTCCGTCGGCATCATCGGCAACGGCGCCGGCCTCGTCATGTCCACCCTCGACGTCGTGTCGTACGCCGGGGACAACCACGGCGGCGTCAAGCCCGCGAACTTCCTCGACATCGGCGGCGGCGCCTCCGCCGCGGTCATGGCGAACGGCCTCGAAGTGGTCCTGTCGGACCCGCAGGTCAAGTCCGTGTTCGTGAACATCTTCGGCGGCATCACCGCCTGCGACGAGGTCGCCCGCGGCATCCTCGGCGCCCTCCAGACGCTCGCCGACCGCGGCGAGGACGTCACCAAGCCGCTCGTCGCCCGCATCGACGGCAACAACGCCGAGGCCGGACGCCAGATCCTCGCCGACGCGAACCACCCGCTCATCACCGTGGTCGAGACCATGGACGCCGCAGCCGACAAGGCCGCCGAGCTCGCGAACAAGGGGGCCTAGGCAATGGCTATCTTCCTCAACGAGAACAGCAAGGTCATCGTCCAGGGCATGACCGGCTCCGAGGGCATGAAGCACACCCGCCGCATGCTCAAGGCCGGCACCGAGATCGTCGGCGGCGTGAACCCGCGCAAGGCCGGCACCAAGGTCGACGTCGACGGCGTCAGCCTCCCGGTGTTCGCCTCCGTGCAGGAGGCCATGGCCGAGACCGGCGCGAACACCTCCGTCGTGTTCGTGCCCCCGGCCTTCTCCAAGGCCGCCGTGGTCGAGGCGATCGACGCCGAGATCGAGCTCGTCATCGTCATCACCGAGGGCATCCCGGTGCACGACTCGGTGGCGTTCTGGAACCACGCCGAGTCCAAGGGCAACAAGACCCGCATCGTGGGCCCGAACTGCCCCGGCATCGCCTCCCCCGGCAAGTCGAACGCCGGCATCACCCCCGCCGACATCACCGGCGCCGGCCCCATCGGCCTCGTCTCCAAGTCGGGCACGCTGACCTACCAGCTCATGTACGAGCTGCGCGACATCGGCTTCTCGACCTCCGTCGGCATCGGCGGCGACCCGGTCATCGGGACCACCCACATCGACTGCCTCAAGGCGTTCGAGGAGGACCCGGAGACCAAGGCGATCGTCATGATCGGCGAGATCGGCGGCGACGCCGAGGAGCGCGCGGCCGAGTACATCAAGAACCACGTGACGAAGCCGGTCGTCGGCTACATCGCGGGCTTCACCGCGCCCGAGGGCAAGACGATGGGCCACGCCGGCGCCATCATCTCGGGCTCGGCCGGCACCGCCGAGTCGAAGCAGGCGGCCCTCGAGGCCGCCGGCGTCAAGGTCGGGAAGACCCCGAGCGAGACCGCCCGCCTCATGCGCGAGGTCATCGAGAACCTCTAGCGCGAACGAGCGGAACGGGGCCGGGCGGCAGCGCCCGGCCCCGTCGCCGTCTACGCCTCCTCGATCCAGAAGTTGTCGTGCCGGGCGAAGAACGCCTTGCGCTCCTCGTCGTCGAGCTCGCCGAGGGTGAGCAGGCCCTCGAAGTACTCCTCGCGAGGCGCGCCCGGGTGGAACATGAGCAGCATCGAGGCGGGCTCGCCGGACTCGTTGCGGAAGCCGTGGACGCCGCCCTCGGGGACGTGCACGAAGTCGCCCGGCTCGTGGTCGACCCACTTGGCGCCGTTGAAGATCCGGATCGTCCCCGACAGGATGTAGAAGGACTCGGAGATGGTGCGGTGGAAGTGCGGGTCCGGCCCGGAGCGGGCCCCGCTCATGTTCCACTGGTACAGCCCGAACTGGCCGTTCGTGGTCGCGCCGGTCGCCAGGTAGCCGGCGGAGCCGCCGTTCGGGAACCGCAGGTCGGGCGGGGCCGAGGCCGCCCGGAAGGACGCGCTCATCTCGCCGTCGCCGAAGTAGCGGGGTTCGGGGTAGGACATGTCGCTCACTCTCTCTCATGCGCCGCGGGGTTCGCAGTGCAGACGACCCGGAGCGCGGGAACTCATCGCCGGGCCCGCGTCCGACGGTACCGGGCCGTCCGGCATATTGGTACGCGGCACTAGCCGACCGGCAAGCGCCGGGGCGCGAGACGACTGGAGACGCCGATGACCGAGACCGTGCTGTTCACCGGCGCCGCCGTCCTCGACACCGCCGCCGGGGCGCTCGTCCCCGGACAGCGGGTCCTGGTGCGCGACGGGGAGATCGCGGCCGTCGGCGCCGACGTCGACGCGCCCGACGCGCGGACCGTGGACCTGGGCGGGAAGACCCTCATGCCCGGCCTCATCGACTGCCACGTGCACGTCAACGCCCACACCGCGGACCTCGCCGGCCTCGGCGACCACTCCCCCGCGTACGTCGCCGTCACGGCCGCGATCGAACTGCGCGCGATGCTCCACCGCGGCTTCACCACCGTACGCGACCCCGGCGGCGCCGACTTCGGCCTCCACGACGCCCTCGCCGAAGGGCTCATCGACGGGCCGCGGCTCCACTTCGGCGGCAAGGCCCTCTCGCAGACCGGCGGCCACGTCGACATGCGCCCCCGCGGGCGCACCGTCCGCGACGACCACCGGTGCTGCCCCGACCTCGGCCTCGTCTGCGACGGCGTCGACGGCGTCCGCAAGGCCGCCCGCGAGCAGCTGCGCACCGGCGCCCACCACGTCAAGATCATGCTCTCCGGCGGCGTCGCCTCCCCCACCGACCGCATCGACTCCACCCAGTTCTCCCTCGCGGAGATCCGCGCGATCGTCGAGGAGGCCGAGGCCGCCAACCGCTACGTCGCCGGGCACGCCTACACGGCCCGGGCCGTCAACCGCGGACTCGCGGCCGGCGTGCGCTCCATCGAGCACGGCAACCTCATCGACGAGTCCAGTGTGGAGCTGTTCCTGGAGCACGGCGCGTTCCTGGTGCCCACCTTGGTGACCTACCGCCGCATGGCCCTCGAAGGCGCCGAGTACGGGCTCTCCGCGGGCAATCTCGCCAAGAACGAACTCGTCCTCGACGCCGGCCTCGAAGCCCTCCGCCTCGCCAACGACGCCGGCGTCGCGATCTGCTACGGCTCCGACCTCCTCGGCGGGATGCGCCGGCACCAGTTGCAGGAGTTCACGATCCGCGGCGCCGTCATCCCCGCCGCCGACGTCCTCCGCTCCGCCACCGTCACCGCCGCCCGCCTCCTCGGCGAGGAGGGCCGCCTCGGCCAGGTCGTCCCGGGCGCCGCCGCCGACCTCCTCGTCGTCGACGGCGACCCCCTCGCCGACCTCGCCGTCCTCACCGACCCCGAGACGCACCTGAAGCTGGTCATGCAGGGCGGCAAGGTGAAAGCGGGCTCACTGGAGTGACCCCAGGGGCGCCGCGCGAGGACGCCACGACTTGCAGCGGTTTGCTAACTTCAATGGGCTCCAGTACATCCCAGGACCCGGGGGCTCCCTTGAACACGACACCCGAGAGCGGCATCGCCGACGCGCTGGCGAAGGCCATGGACATCGTCCGCGACGGACGGCAGGCGCAGGAGGACGCCGGCGCGCAGGCCGTCGAGGTCCGCGCGGCCGACGGCATGATCAGCGTCTCGGCGACGCTGGCCGGCAAGGTGACCGTCGACATCGTCGACCCGCGGGCGGTGCGGCTCAGCAAGGAGTACCTGAGCGAGGAGATCACCAACGGCGTCAACGCCGCCCTCGACGCCGCCCGCGAACAGGCCGGCGTCCCCGGCGCCATCGACCTGGACGCCCTGTCGGAGAAGGTCGAGGAGATCCAGCAGCAGTCGGTGCAGCAGCTCTCCTCGTTCATGAACACCCTCGCCGCCTCCCACACCAGGATCGTCCAGGCCGCCGCCCAGGCGAAGGGCGTCGAGTGATGTCGAGCCTCCACATCGACCCGGACGCCCTCGACGGCGCCGGCCAGGCCATGGAAGCGGTCGCCGAGAGCTTCTTCGCGGCCGTCGAGGGCTTCGCGTCGAGCATCGAAGGCGTCACCGAGGCCTGCGGCGCCGACGAGATCGGCGGCCTCATCCAGCAGGCGCACACCGAGGTCTTCGAATGGGCCAAGGAGTGCTTCCAGGAAGCGGCCCAGGAGATCGCCGACGCCGGCTTCGACGTGCGCGACTTCGCCAAGCAGCACCTCGACGCCGACAGCGCCATCGCGCAGATCTTCACGCAGCTCAACTCCGACCTCGGCGGCGGTGCCTGATGGGCATGACGCTCCCGTCCGAGCTCGTCAGCCTGCTCGGCATCCTCGGCTTCGACTGGCCGCAGTCGGACGAGACGAACCTGATGAGCTTCGGCCAGTCGTGGATGGACTTCAGCGGCGACCTGGGCAACGTCGGGGCCGAGGCCGCCGCGGCCTCCGCGAGCGCGTGGGCCGACCAGGTCGGCAAGGACATCGACGCGTTCAAGACCTGGTGGGAGGGCGAGGAGAGCCCCCGCAAGGTCATCGAGGACGGCGCGATCGGCGCCATGATCGCCGGCGTCGGGCTGATGATCTGCGCGGTCATCGTCCTGTGCCTCAAGATCATGGTCATCGTCCAGCTGATCATCCTCGCCGTCCAGATCGCCATGGCGATCGCCCAGGCCGCGGTCACCTTCGGCGCCTCCCTCGTCCAGATCCCGATCTTCCAGCAGCTCGCCCGCACCATCGTGAGCAACCTCTTCCAAGAGGCGATCTTCAAGCTCCTGGAGGCGTAGATGCCCGGTCCGAACAGCAGACGCAGCGGCGGCGCCAACCCGCTGATCCGCGCGGCCCTCGACTTCCTGAAGAAGAACCGCAAGCGCAAGGGCGGCCCCAACCGGATGAGCGGCGCCTCACTGCGCCACCAGCAGCGGGGCGAGCTCAAATGGAGTGCCAGGGAGGGCGGCTACCGGGGCAGCGGATACCACCACCGCCCCGGCGGCAACGACTACCCGGGGCGCCGGATCGATCCGCCGGTCTCGCGGCACACCAACGGCGTGTACGAGGCACGGCCGGAGTTCCAGAATCCGAGTCCTCCGCCTCCCTTCGTGCCGAAGAAGAACGGCACCGTCAACACGTTCTTCCCCGACGACTGGTCGCCGCAGAAGGTGGACCGGGCCACCACGGAGGCGTTCAAGAACGGCCGCAAGTTCATCGACGACCAGGGCGTCCCGCGCTGGGAGGGCGAGTTCGACGGCGTGAAGATCAAGGGCGGCTGGGACCCCGACACCGGTAAGATCGGACACGGCTACCCGGCACGGGTCGCGGACCAGTAGAGGAATTCGAGGGTTGATGGACATCCGTTTCTACCGCGACGCGGACGGCTCCACCAAGTACGAGGTCGGCGACCGGAAGCGATACGCCGCCCTCGGCATGTGGCTGTCCTGGGACGTGGACCTCTCCTTCACCGCCTGCCTGGACGCGCTGCGCGCGGTCGACGACGCCGCCTCCGGCAGGGACGCGGACGCGGGCTTCGAGGGCAACGAGTTCGACATCGCGATGAACAGCCGCGAGGCCGTGTTCAGGAACCTCCACGCCGACCAGGTCCCCCCGAGCACGTACCCGATCGCCGAGGTCCGGTCGGCGACTGAGGCGTTCTGGCGGTTCCTGCTCACCGTCCCGGCGAACCCGAACGTGACCTACGAGTACCGCCCCGACCTGCCGCCCCACTTGGCGAGCCTCCTCAAATGGGAGGAGTACTGGAAGCGCCCGCACCCCTACCGCGGCCGCATCGAGGGCATCCCCGCGACCGGCCCGGCCTGACCCCCGGTCCGCGGCCGCCGGCGGGACGCCGCCAGACCGGAGCGCCGGCCGACATCGCGGACGCGTGAACACCGAAGGCGCGGAAGGCGTTCGCCTTCCGCGCCTTCGCCGTCCGGTCAGAGGTCGAAGTGGCACGCCACCTTGTGGCCCGGGGCCGCCTCGCGCCACTCCGGCTCCTGCTCCGCGCAGACGTCCTGCGCCCACGGGCAGCGGGTGCGGAAGCGGCAGCCCGAGGGCGGGTTCGCCGGGGACGGCAGGTCGCCCTTGAGGATGATGCGCTCGCGGGCGGCCTCCTTCTCCGGATCCGGTTGCGGCACCGCGGAGAGCAGCGCCTTCGTGTACGGGTGGCGGGGGTGCTCGTAGATCGTCTCGGAGTCGGCCTCCTCCACGAGCCGGCCGAGGTACATGACCCCGACCCGGTCCGACAGGTGCCGCACCACCGCGAGGTCGTGCGCGATCACCAGGTAGGTCAAACCGAACTCGCCCTGGATCTCGTCGAGGAGGTTCATGACCTGCGCCTGGATCGAGACGTCGAGCGCGGACACCGGCTCGTCGCACACGATCAGGTCCGGGCGCAGCATGAGCGCGCGGGCGATCCCGAGGCGCTGCCGCTGGCCGCCCGAGAACTCGTGCGGGAACCGCTCCAGCACGGTCTTCGGCAGGCCCACCGCGTCCAGGGTCTCGACCGCGAGCCGGCGCCGCTCCTCCTTCGAGCCGACGCCGTGGACCTTGAGCGGCTCCGCCAGGAGCATGTCCACGTTGTGGCGCGGGTTGAGCGAGCCGAGCGGGTCCTGGAAGACCATCTGCATGCGGGAGCGGAACCGCCGCAGCCGCTCGCCCTTGAGCGCCGTCACGTCGTCCCCGCCGAGCGTCACGCGGCCGGCCGTCGGCTCCTCCAGGCGCAGCACGGCCCGCCCGAAGGTGGTCTTGCCGCAACCGGACTCGCCGACCAGGCCGTACGTGCCGCCCTGCGTCACGCTCAGGCTCACGCCGTCCACGGCCCGGACGTGCCCGACGGTGCGCTCCACGACCACGCCGCGGCGGATCGGGAAGTGCACCTTCAGGTCCTCGACCTCGAGCAGGGCGGGCCCGGCGGCGGGGAGGTCGGGCTCCTCGACGCGCTGGGCCGGGATGACCGCATCGCCCTGGGGCGTCACGTCTTCGGGCTCGGTGCTCATGCGACCTCCTCGGCCCTGACGCAGCGGTGGGCGTGCGCGGACCCGATCAGCGGCGGCTCGCCGTCGACGCACGCCTCGGCGACGCGGTCGCAGCGCGGCGCGAACGCGCAGCCGTCCTTCCAGCGGATGACGTCGGCGATCGAACCGCGGATCGGCGTCAGCGGCTCGTGGATCGGCAGGTCCAGCTTCGGGATCGACCCGAGCAGCCCGACCGTGTACGGGTGCGTCGGCCGCGCGAACAGCTCGCGCACCGGCGCCGACTCGACCACCCGCCCCGAGTAGAGCACGTTCACCTCGTCGCACATGCCCGCCACGACCCCGAGGTCGTGCGTGATCATGAGCAGCGCGGTGCCCTCGTCCTCCACCAGGTCCTTGAGCAGCTCCAGGATCTGCGCCTGGATCGTCACGTCGAGCGCGGTCGTCGGCTCGTCGGCGATGAGCAGGCGCGGCGCGCACGCGACCGCGATCGCGATGAGCACGCGCTGGCGCATGCCGCCCGAGAGCTGGTGCGGGTACTCCTTGAGCCGCCGCACCGGGTCCGGGATGCCGACGCGGTCCAGCAGGCTCGCGGCCTCCTGGTTCGCCTTGGCGCCCTTGAGACCCCGGTGCCGCTCCAGGACCTCGGTGATCTGCCTGCCGATCGGCACCACCGGGTTCAGGCTCGACAGCGGGTCCTGGAAGACCATGGCGAGGTCCTTGCCGCGGCGGCGGCGCATCGCGGCCGGCGTGAGCGCCAGCAGGTCGGTGCCGTCGAACACGGCCCGGCCGCTGACGTCGGCGCCGCCGCGGCTGCGGCGCCCGCCCCCGGCCGGCACCGCCTGCGGCGCGGCCGCGGCAGCCTTGACGGCGCCCGGCGCGGGCTCCGCGGCCGCGGCCTGGACCGGCTCGGGGGCCTTGGCGCGCCTGCCGCCCCGGCCCTTCGGCAGCAGGCCCATGACGGCGAGGCTGGTGACGGACTTGCCGCAGCCGGACTCGCCGACCAGGCCGACGATCCGGCCCTCCTCCACGGAGAACGAGACGCCGTCCACCGCGGTCGCGTTGCCGAACGCGACCCGCAGGTCCTCTACTTCGAGCAGTGCCACTACTCCTGCCTCCTCAGCCTCGGGTCGAGCGATTCGCGCATGGCCTCGCCGAGGAGGGTGAAGCCGAGGGCGGTGACGATGATGCCCACCGCCGGATAGATCGCGAGCTGCGGTGCGCCCGAGAGGAACCGCTGCGCGTCGGCGAGCATCGTCCCCCACTCGGGGCTCCCCGGGTCGGGGTTCCCCAGGCCCAGGTACGACAGCGCCGCGGCCTCGATGATCGCGGTCGCGAGCACGAGCGTGGCCTGCACGATGACCGGGCCCAACGAGTTCGGCAGGATGTGCGAGACCACGATCCGTCCCTTGGGGACACCCAGGGAGACCGCGGCCAGCACGTAGTCCGAGTGCGCCTGCGCCAGCATCGAACCGCGCAGCAGCCGCGCGAAGATCGGGATCTGCGCGACGCCCACCGCGATCATGACCGTGCTCAGCGACGGGCCGAGCAGCGCCGCGACGCTGAGCGCCAGCAGCAGCATCGGGATCGCGAGCGCCACGTCCACCGCGCGCATGATGACGGCCTCGACGCGCTCGCCCCAGCGGCCCCCGAAGGTGCCCGCGGCGGCGGCCACGCCGCCGATCACGGCGCCGGCGACGAACCCGATGAGCGTCGCCACGACGCCGACCAGCAGCGTCTGCCGGGCCCCGACGATCATGCGGGAGAACATGTCCCGGCCCAGGTGGTCCAGGCCGAACCAGTTCTCCGCGCGCGGCCCCGGGAAGATGTTCCGGTTGAGGAACACCTCCTTGCCCCAGGTCTGCGCGGTCGGGTCGTACGGGGCGATGACCGGCCCCAGGACCGCGACGACGACGAACAGGCCGACGATGACGGCGCCGGTGACGGCCATCGGGGAGCGCTTGAGCCGCCGGAACGACTGGCGCAGCAGCGAACCGGTCTGCGCCTCGCGCGCCGACACGCTCGCCTCGATGAGCCGGTCGAGCTTCTCGATTCTCGCGGTCGTCATTTGCGCACCCGCACTCTCGGGTCGAGCAGACCGTACGACAGGTCCACCAGCAGGTTGATGACGACGTAGAACACGGCGATCACCAGGATGAAGCCCATGAGCGCCGGGTAGTCGCGCTCGGTCGTCGCCTGGTAGACGAAGGAGCCGATGCCGCCGAAGGAGAACACGGACTCGGTCAGGACCGCGCCCGCGAACAGGCTGCCCAGGAGCAGGCCGATGATCGTCGCGATCGGCAGCATCGCGTTCCGCATGACGTGGCGGCCGCGGATCACCGACGGCTTGAGGCCCTTCGCGTCGGCGGTGCGCACGTAGTCCTCGCCGACGACGTCGAGCACGCTCGCGCGGGTGATCCGCACGATGACCGCGAGCGGGATCGACGACAGCGCGATCGCGGGCAGCACCAGGTGCAGGACCGCGTCCCAGGCGACGTCGAACTCGCCGGTGATGAGCCCGTCGAGGACCCGCAGGCCCGTGACGTCCGTGTACTCGGTGCCGGCCGAGAGCCGGAACGTCGTCGGCAGCCACCCGAGCTCCTGCGCGAACACCACTTTCAGCATGGCGGCCAGGAAGAAGATCGGGATGCACGTGCCCAGGAGCGAGCCGGAGACGGCCGCGAAGTCGAGCCACGACCCGCGGCGCTTCGCCGCGAGGTAGCCCAGCGGGATGCCCACGCCGACGGCGATGAGCATGGCGGCCAAGGACAGTTCGATGGTGGCGGGCAGCCGGTCGGCGAGTTCCGTGGCGACGGGCCGCCCGCTCGACAGCGAACTGCCGAAGTCGAGGCGGACGACCCGTCCGAGGAAGTCGGCGTACTGGACCCAGATGGGCTCGTCGAGCCCCAGGGCGGCCCGCAGCGCCTCCCGCTGCTGTGCCGTGGCGTTCTCGGGGAGCAGCTGGTTCTCGGGTCCGCCCGGGAGGGCTTTGAACCACGCGAACAGCAGCAGCGAGAGTCCCAAGAGCGCCACGGACAGCTGCAGGAGGCGCTTGACGGTGTAGCGCAGCATGTTCCGCTAGGTGTCGTTCGGTCAGGAACCGGTGGTGAAGGAGACCTGCGAGAAGTCCTCCCGCGTCAGCGGGGAGACGTCCGGCGGGTACACGTTCGGCGCGAACGCGATCGACGGCGGCGAAGACGAGATCGGCAGACCCGGGAGCTCCTCCATCACGGCCTCGTTCGCGGTCTTCCACAGCTCCTCGCGGGTGGCCTCGTCAGGCTCGGTGTTCGCCGCGGCGATCGAGTCGAAGACCTCGGCGTTGTCGAAGCCCCACTCGGTGGAGGGGGCCGCGAACCAGGTGCCCAGGAAGTTGTACGGGTCGGCGAAGTCGCCGGTCCAGCCGAGCAGGTACAGCGGGCACTCGCCGCTGCGCGTGGTCGGGATGTACTCGACCCAGGTGATCGGACGGGCCTCGACGGTGACGCCCGCGGCCTCGAGGTCGGAGGCGATGATGTCGAAGATGTCCTTCGGCGCCGGCATGTACGGCCGGGTCACGTCGGTCGGGTAGCAGAACGTGAGGGTCAGGTCCTCCGCGCCGGCCTCGGCGAGGAGCTCCTTGGCCTTCTCGGTGTCGTAGTCGTAGGTCGCGACGTCGTCCGAGTAGCCCGGCAGGCTCGGGGGCATGAACTGGGTCGCGACCATGCCGCCGGCGGGGAGCACCGAGTCGACGATGCGCTGGCGGTCGACGGCGTAGGAGAGCGCCTCGCGGACGGTGTGGTTCTCGAGCGGGGTGTGGCCCTGGGTGTACGCGAGGTACAGCAGGTTGAAGACGCCGCGGATCGGGACCTGGTAGCCGCCGTCGAGGAGCGCCTGGGCGTCCGCGGGGGCGGCGAGGTCGTAGCCGTGGATGTCGCCGGCCTCGAGGGCCTGGCGGCGGGCGGTCTCGTCCGAGATCGTCTTGAAGATCAGGGTCTTGACCTTGGCGGGCTCGCCCCAGTAGTTGTCGTTGCGGACGAGGGTGACCTCTTGCTCGCTGTGGTTCCAGTCCTGGAGCATGTAGGGGCCGGTGCCGGCGAGCGTGCCGACGGTCTGGGTGTACTCCGGCAGCGGCGAGTCGGCGGCGGGGATGGTCACATCGGCGACGGCGTCGATCGAGGCCGGGCTGATGATCGAGAGCGACTCCAGCGTGAACGCGCCCGGGAAGCTGGACGTGTAGTGGCTGATCTTGATCGTCGCGTCGAGCCCGTCGGCGGTGCAGCCCTCGAAGATCGACTCGGTCTCGATGCCCATGGCCGGGTCGTTCTCGGCGAAGCCGCCGAAGACCGAGGAGTAGTAGTAGGTGAAGTTCGGGGACTGGAAGCCGCCCTTGAAGTTCGCCCACCGGTCGAAGTTCTTGCAGACCGCGGCGCCGTCGAGCGGGGTGCCGTCGTGGAAGGTCACGCCCTCACGCAGGTGGAAGGTCCACTCGGTGCCCTCGGGGTTCTGCTCGAAGGACTCGGCGAGGCCCGGCACGGTGTCGGTGCAGTCGGCGTCCAGGAGCGTGTCGAAGACCTGCCGGTTGACGCGGAAGGTCTCGCCGTCGGAGGCGAGGATCGGGTCCAGGCTGGTCGGGTCGCCGGGGGTGCCGAAGACGAACGGCTGCGACTCGTTGGCCGCCTCGTCGATCTGGGGCTCCCCGTCGGTCCGCTCCGGGCAGGAGAAGTCGAAGTCCTCGGCGGTGTCGGCGTCGCCGCCGGTGTCGCCGTCGGATCCGCAGGCAGTGAACAGGCCCACTGCCATGGCGGCGCCCGCCGCTGCGGCGAGGGCGCGCCTCACTGGGGTTGGGGACATGCGCATAGGTTGTCTCACCCGTCGGTCGTTGTGGGTATTCGGAGGTACCACACAGACTAGGACACGGTGAGTTACACCACTGTTAAGCGTTATGTGATCGTGACCGTTCCGCCGGTTATTGTTACCGAAACCGTACTAATCGCCTGGAAGTGAAAACCGTTGGGCCCCAACGGCTTTCAGAAACACCCAGGCGCGGGCGCGGAGCGCCCGGGGCGGCCCGCCCGACGACTCGCGGGGGCGCCGCGCCGGGGCCGGATCGTCCACTCAGTCCATGTCCCGGCGGCCCGAGAAGGCCCGGCCGAGGGTCACCTCGTCGGCGTACTCCAGGTCCCCGCCCACCGGGAGCCCGCTCGCCAGCCTGGTCACCTTGAGCCCCATGGGCTTCAGCAGCATCGCCAGGTAGGTGGCGGTGGCCTCGCCCTCGGTGTTCGGGTCGGTGGCGAGGATGAGCTCGGTGGTCTCGCCGGCCTGGAGCCGCACCATGAGCTGGCGGATCCGCAGGTCGTCGGGGCCGATGCCCTCCAGCGGGTTGATGGCCCCGCCGAGCACGTGGTACCGGCCGCGGAACTCGCCGGTGCGCTCGATCGCGAGGACGTCCTTGGGCTCCTCGACGACGCAGATGAGCGCCTCCGACCGCCGCGGGTCCCGGCAGATGCCGCACTGCTCGGCCTCGGTGACGTTCCCGCACACCTCGCAGAACCGCACCTGCGCCTTGACGCGCTCAAGCGCCGAAGTGAGCCGCTCGACGTCGGCGCTCTCCGACGCGAGCAGGTGGAACGCCAGCCGCTGCGCGCTCTTCGGGCCGATACCGGGCAGCTGCCCGAGCTCCTCGATGAGGTCGCCCAAAGCCCCGTCGTACAAGGATTCTCCTCTGTGATTCCGCGTGTCGCTGGTGCGTGTTGGTGTCGGTGGAACGCCGCAGCCGCGGCGCCCGGGGGGCCGGGGCCGCGGCGGGGCGGTCGGGCTACATGCCGGGGAGGCCGAGGCCGCCGGTTATGCCGCCGAGGGCGTCGCCGAGCGGGCCCATCTTCTCGGCGGCGAGCCGCTTCGCATTGTCGTTGGCGGCCTGAACGGCCGCGATGACGAGGTCCTCGAGGGTCTCGACGTCGTCGGGGTCGACGGCCTGCGGGTCGATCTTGATGGCCTTGAGCTCACCGTCGCCGGTGACCGTGGCGGTGACGAGCCCCCCGCCAGCCGAGGCGCTGACCTCAGTCTCGGCGAGCTCGGCCTGGGCCTTCAGCATGTCGGTCTGCATCTGCTGCGCCTGCTGCAACAGCTTCTGCATGTCTCCGCCTGGGAACATGTCCATCACTTCCTCCGGCTCCTGATCTCCTGGTCTGGAGCCAGCCTAACCGCCCCGGCCGACGCCCGACTCCCGAGCACGCCCACCAGGCCGGCGGCCACAGCGCGCTGCCGGTAGGAGCAAGAGAGAGGTCGTGCGGTTTGCGCAAGATAGGTCGTGCGCCGCGGTGTGCCCTCAGCCGCTGGCCTGGCCGGGGATTCGCGTCCAAGGTGTGCGGTGCGACCGCTGGGCCGCCCCCACTGCGCACTGCCGGCAGGCGCTGCGGGCGCGCGAGTCAGGTCGAGCGTCGCGGTGTGCCCTCAGCCGCTGGCCTGGCCGGAGATTCGCGTCCAAGGTGTGCGGTGCGACCGCTGGGCTGGCCCAACTGCGCAGTGCCGGTAGGCGCTTGCGGGTGCGTCCGCCGGGCCGGCGGGCCACTGCGCACTGCCGGTGGCCGCTAGTTAGGTCGTGCGCCGCGGCGTGCCGTCGGCCGCTGGTCGGGCGGGCGGATTCGCGTCGTCCAAGGTGTGCGGGTGCGCCGGCTGGCTGCCGGCGGCACCCGCGTTCTCACCTCGCGAGTGTGGTTCGCAGGAGCCGCGCGAGGATGCATCCTCGCGCGGTCTTCGGGGGCGGTCCCCGGGGTTTCCCTCAATTACCGCCGGTCCTGCGAACTCCTGACCGGTCCGACTTCCCGCTCTCCACCTCCACCGGCGAGAAGTCGTTTTTGCTATCAACAATCACATGTCGGGCAACTGTTGCCAAGCATTGATTTCCCGCCTGTGGATAACTCGGTGGATGCGAGCGTCTTCGCAGGTCAGGCGCTTGTGGATAACCGGCATGGGTCAGGCGATCTGCTTGGCGCCGAAGGCGTTGGTCAGGAGTTTGACGGCCTGCTCCTCGCTGGTGCCGAAGCCGCCCGGGGCGACCGGGTCGTCGGGGCTGGGCTCGTCGTAGTCGTCTTCCGGCGGGGGCTCCTCGACCGCTTCGGCAGCGGGGGGCGGGGCCTGGCGGCCGGGGGCGGCGGGGCGGGCGGGCGGGGCGCTGCGGGGCGCGGCCGACCTAGGCGCCGGGGCCGCCGGCGCCGTTCCCGTCGCCGCTTTTGGGAGGCTCCCGGCCTCCCCGACCTCGCAGCGGATCTTCCAGGTGCCGCCGAGGACCTCGCCGAGGACGCCGACGACGATGCCGTACGCGGGCTCCTTCTGGAGGTTCTCGGCGTGGAAGGCGTGCTTGAAGGCGAGCACCACCTCGCCGTCGACCGCGTCGGCGATCGTGGCGTCCTGGAGCAGGGCCGCGGTGGTGCGCTTGCGGTCCTTGACGGCCATCATGATCCGGTCCCACTGGCGGCGGATCGACGCGGCCGAGGTGCCGCCCGCCGCGGCGGCGGGCTCCACTTCGGGTTCGTAGACCGGGGCGGGCGCGGGCTCGGACCAGTCCTCGGCGGGCGGTTCGTCTTGTGAGGCAGCGGGTTCCGGGACCGGCGGGGCGGCCGGGGCCGCGTCCTCCCATGGCGGGACGTCGGCGGCGGGCTGCGGTTCCGGGGCTGGGGGAGCCGCGGGCGCGGCCGGCGCGGGGCGGACGGCGGCGGGGTCGGCATGAGGCGCGGCGGGCCGGGCCGGGGCGGCAGGTCGGGCGGGGGCGGCGAGGGCCGCTCCGGCGGCGCGCTGTTCGAGGGTCTCGAGGCGCTGCATGAGGCCGGCCATCGACTCGTCGGAGCCGGGGAGGATCGCGCGGACGCAGGCGAGTTCGAGGAGGAGGCGCGGGGCGGTGGCGCCGCGCATGCCGGCGAGGCCCGCGGCGACGACCTCGGCCATGCGCGTGAGGGTCGAGGTGCCCATGCGGGTGGCCTGGCTGGTCATCTTGGCGAGCTGGTCGGCGGGGGCGTCGACGAGGCCGTTGGAGCCGGCGTCGGGCACCTGGGTGAGGACGATGAGGTCGCGGAGGCGCTCGAGCAGGTCGCCTGCGAAGCGCCGGGGGTCGTGGCCGCCTTCGACGACGCGTTCGACGACCTCCATGACGGCGGCGCCGTCGGCCGCCGCGAACGCCTCGCACATCTCGTCGAGGAGCCCGGCGTCGGTGACGCCGAGGAGCCCGGCGGCGCGCTCGTACGTGACGCCTTCGGGCCCGGCGCCGGCGATGAGCTGGTCGAGGACGGAGAGCGTGTCGCGGGCGGAGCCGCCGCCGGCGCGTACGACGAGCGGCAGGACGTCGTCGGCGACGACCGCGCCCTCCTCGTCGCACAGCTTGCGGCACAGTTCGCGCATCGCGGGGGGCGGGATGAGGCGGAACGGGTAGTGGTGGGTGCGCGAGCGGATGGTCGGGAGGACCTTGTCCGGCTCGGTGGTGGCGAAGATGAACAGCACGTAGTCCGGGGGCTCTTCGACGAGCTTGAGGAGCGCGTTGAAGCCCGCCGCGGTGACCATGTGCGCTTCGTCGATGATGTAGATCTTGAAGCGGGAGTCGACGGGCGCGAATACGGCGCGTTCGCGCAGCTCGCGGGCGTCGTCGACGCCGCCGTGGCTGGCCGCGTCGATCTCGATGACGTCGACCGAGCCGTGGCCGTCGGCCGCGAGCGCGCGGCAGGATCGGCATTCGCCGCAGGGCTCGGGGGTGGGGCCCTGGGCGCAGTTGAGGGAGCGGGCGAGGATGCGGGCCGAGGAGGTCTTGCCGCAGCCGCGGGGACCGGAGAAGAGGTAGGCGTGGTTGAGGCGGCCGGCGCGGATGGCGTTGATGAGCGGTTCGGTGACGTGCTCCTGGCCCACGACTTCGGCGAAGGTCTGCGGCCGGTATTTGCGGTAGAGCGCGAGTGCCACGTCGTCCTCCTGCTGGTTCCACTCCCCGGCGGCGCCGGTTCGCGGCGCGCCTGAAGCCAGGGTACGGCCTGGGTCCGACGTTCTGCGGCTGACCGGTGCTCTTGGTGCGGCGGGCACAGGGCGGGCGGGGCGCGGGGCGGAGGCCGCTCTGCGGACGGGCGGCCGCGGCGCGGGCGGGACCATCAGGTGCCGCCGGCCGTTCGGGCTGCGGCCGGGGCCGCTGAGCGGGTGCTTAGACTGCGGTCCGGCGTCCGAGCCGGGCACGTGCGGCGCGGGGGCCTTGGGGGGATTCCTGTGGGTTCGGAGTGGCCCGGAGGACATGAAAGCGGTATCCTCCTAGAACTGCAATAAATTTAAACGTTTCAATCTTAGGAGTCCCCCCGTGCGTACCCCCGCTCCGACCCGCCGCGCGCGGCTCGCCCGGTGGCTGGCCGCCGCCGCGGTCGCCGTCTGCGCCGCGGCCGGGTTCACCGTCGCCGGCCAGGCGCCGGCCGCCGCGGTCGAGACGAACACCTGGTACCGGATCGTCAACGACTACTCCGGCCTCGCCGTCAGCGTCCAGAACGGCTCGACCTCCACCGGCGCGCTCGCCGTCCTCGCCGCCCCCTCCACCGCAGCGAACCAGCAGTTCCGCTTCGTCGACTCCGGCGGCGGCTACTACCGGATCCAGGCCCGGCACTCGAATCAGGTACTCGACGTCTACGCGAAGTCCGCCGCGAACGGCGCCGACGTCGTGCAGTGGACCGACAACGGCGGCACCAACCAGCAGTGGCAGGTGAACACCCAGTCCGACGGCTCCGTCGAACTCGTGAACCGCAACTCCGGCAAGGCCCTCGACAACTGGGAGCGCTCGACCGCCGTCGGCGGCCGCGTCTCGCAGTACGACCGCATCGGCGAGGAGACGCAGCACTGGAAGCTCGTCCCCGTCGAAGGCGCCGGCACCGCCGGGAACGGCTCCCTCACCGACCCCAACCTCCAGTACTACGGCCGCTGGAACACCGCGAATGCCTCGTACTACACGATGGGCTGGGCCGGCGGCTACGTCGAGTCGGCCTTCACCGGCTCCTCGATCGGCGTGCGCCTGCGCGGCGCCATCGACCTGTACTACTCCATCGACGGCGGCGCCGAGACCTGGCTGCGCGCCGTCTCGGGGAACGTAGCCATCAGGTCCGGGCTCCCCTCCGGGACGCACACGATCCGCATCGGCTTCCGCGAGCGCGCCGGCTCCTACACCGGCGACCCCGCGTTCGGCGGCCTCATCCTCGCCGCGGGCGGCGCCACCGCGCCGATCGCGCGGCCGGCGAACTTCATCGAGTTCATCGGCGACTCGATCACCGTGGGCCAGCCCAACGGGAACCGGCCCTTCACCGCCTACGGCTACCTCGTCGGCGACGACCTGAACGCCGGCCACGCCCAGGTCGCGCAGGGCGGCGCGTGCCTTGTCAGCACCTCGGACGGGTGCTGGGGCATGATGGACTGGTTCCGGCGCACCTCGAACGCGTCCACCGGTGACGACTGGGACTTCTCCCGCCACCAGGCGACGGCCGTCGTGATCAACCTGGGCACCAACGACGTCGGGCACGGCGTCTCGACGACCGCGTTCCAGCAGCACTACATCGTGATGCTCGAACGCGTCCGCCAGGCGTACCCGAACGCGCACATTTTCGCGATGGAGACGTTCCGGGGCCGCTACAGCCCCGAGACGCAGAACGCGGTGAACGCGCGGGTGGGCGCCGGGGACTCGCGAGTCCACTTCGTCGACACGACCGGCTGGCTGCCGGATGCGTCCGACCTGGTCGACAGCGTGCACCCGAGCGATTCGGGGCACGCGAAGATCGCGGACCGGCTGGCGCCGATCATCGACCGGTACCTCTAGGCGACCGCGGCGCCCGCTCCCGGACGGGGGCGGGCGGCGCCGCGCCGTCAGGCCTCGCGCTGGAGTTTCGCGACCTCGTATTCGAGGCCCTCGCGGGTGAGGCGCAGCTGCTCCTCGGCGACCTCGACGGCTTCGAGGAAGCTTCGGGCGCGCGCGAGCTGCCGGATGCGGTCCTCGGCCTCGCGGTCGCGGCGCCCGTCGTGGTCGCGGCGGTACTCGGCGACGGCCCGGTCGGCCTCCTCGCGGGCGCGCTCCTGGGTCTGTCGCATGAGTTCGGACGCCTGCGAGCGGGCCTGGGCGATGATCTGCCGCGAGTAGTGCTGCGCCTGGTTGACGTAGCTCTCGGCCTGCTGCTGCGCCTGGGAGACGAGGTTGACGGCGGTGGAGGTGGGGGTGGCGGGCGCGGACGACTGGAGGCGCTGGGAGTTCTGCTGCGACTGCCAGGACCGCAGCGCCTCCTTCAGCTTCTCCGCGTCGGTCCGCAGGGCGGCCTCGCGCTGGTCGCGGCTGGCGAGTTCGTCGGCCACGCGTTCGAGGAAGCGGTGGACCTCGTCGGGCTGGTAGCCGCGGCGGGTCAGGCTCGTCAGGGAGAACCTGGCGTTGTTGACCTGCCCGACGGTGACCTTGGGTCCCGACGACCGGTAGCTGTACATGATGGAACGTCCTCTCTCACTCGCCCGTGGGCTCGAAGTGCACGGCCTCGGACCGGACGCCGGAGGCGGCCAGGTGCTTCCTGGCCGACTCCACCATGCCGGGCGGGCCGCACACGTAGACGTCGGCGCCGGCGCAGCGGCCGTGCGCCACGGCCAGCTCCGCGGGGGAGCCGATGCGGATGCCGGAGCCGAACATGTCCTCGTCGACGCACGGCACCAGGTCGAGCCAGTCGTACGCGGCCGCGAGGGCGCGCAGCTGGTCGAGGCAGTAGAGGCCCGCGGGGGTGCGCGAGCCCCAGTACAGGCTGGTCGGGCGGGGGGCGGCGGCCAGCTGCTCGACGAGCGCCTTCATCGGGGCGACGCCGGTGCCGCCCGCGATCATGGCGACCGGGCCGCGGCCGGGGCGCAGGGTGAGCCCGGTGCCGGTGGCCGGGCCGACCCGGAGGGTGTCGCCGGGCCGGACGAGGGAGACGAGGGCGCTGGAGACCTCGCCGCCGTCGACGGCGCGGACGTGGAGGTCGAAGGTGCCGTCGGCGCGCGGGGCGTTCGCCGGCGTGTACTGGCGCCAGACCCGCGGCCGCAGGTTGGTGCACAGCGAGACGGACTGGCCGGGCAGGTAGTCGAGGCGGGTGCCGGGGGCGAGGGTGAGGACGGCGGTCTCGAGGTCGCGGCGGTCGTGC
Organism: Glycomyces terrestris; assembly: GCF_003933745.1. GTDB lineage: Bacteria > Actinomycetota > Actinomycetes > Mycobacteriales > Micromonosporaceae > Glycomyces > Glycomyces terrestris. The sequence continues at coordinate 336,130 of NZ_RSEB01000003.1, forward strand.
GCGACGACCTCGGCGTCCCACCAGGCCGGGGTGTAGTGGGCGGCCGCGTCGGCGGCGTCGGCCATGGTCGCGGAGACGAGGCCGTACGCCTCGGCCCAGTCGGCGGCGATCGCCGGCGTCCAGTGCGGGCCGCTGAAGTGCTCGAGGGTGGCGAGCAGGGCCTCGCCGACGGCCGGGTAGTGGCCGCGCAGGGCCCCGAACTTGCGGTGGTCGCGGCCGAGCGCCTGGAGGGTGGGGACGACCTCGTCGATGGTGTCGACGTTGCTGACCACGGCCCCGAGCGCGTTGACGAGCTTGTCGCGCTGCGCGGCCATGTTCATGGGGAACAGGTCGCGGGTCTCGGGGTGGGTGAGGAACAGCGTCGAGTAGAAGTACAGCGGGACCTGCTCGCCGTGGGCGGCGACCAGGCTCCAGTTCTTCTTCAACCGGTCGGCGTCGATCATGCGCCTAGTCGTCCGCCCCGATGACGTCGGGGGCGACGGACTCGAGGACCTGGCCGACGGTGTCGATGATGTCGCGCGGCACGTCGAGCTCCTCGAGGACCGCGGTGAGGTGGGCGCCGACGGCCTTGTACTGGCCGACGGAGATGTCCATGTGCCGGTGGGCCTCGGCGAGCTCGCGGCCCTCGTAGGCCTTGGGGCCGTCGAGGACCTGGGAGATCAGGGCGACCTGGTGGCGCTTGAGCTGCGCGAGGTCGGTGTCCGCGAAGAACCCGGCGAGCTCGTCGTCGGCGAGCAGGCGCCGGTAGAGGCGCTCGACGGCCTCGGTGACCGCGGGCGCGCCGCCGATGCGGTCATACGCGGACATCGGTTGTGCTTCGGCTGCATTCATAGTCAGTCATCCTCAAAGGTGATTTCCGATACGCGTCCGAAGCCTACCGACGATGCACCGCAAGGTCCATAGTGTTCCTCATGTTTTAACGGAACCGCTTGTTGCGATGGTAAATCGAATGCGCATCGTCACTGTCCGCATGCGTGTCCGGCCATTCACGACGAGCGATGCGCCGCGGCGCCCGCCCCTGACCAGGGGGCGGGCGCCGCGGCCGCCGCTACTGCGCCGTGAGCGCCTCCGTCGGCGACAGGCGCGAAGCCCGCACCGCCGGGTACAGGCCCGCGACCGCGCCGATGACGAGCGTCGCCGCCACGCCCCCGGCGCTCGCCCAGTACGGGACGACCGCCGGCCACTCCCGCACCGCCGCGAACACCGCGGTCACCGCCGTCCCCAGCAGCACCCCGCCCACGCCCCCGAGGGCGCTCAGCAGCAGCGACTCCGCCAGGAACTGCACCCGGATCTGGCCCTTCGTCGCCCCCAGCGACCGCCGCAGCCCGATCTCGCTGCGCCGCTCCAGGACCGAGATGACCATCGTGTTCGCCACCCCGACCCCGCCGACGAGCAGCGCCACGCCGCCCAGGCCCAGCAGCATCCCCGTGAACGCCGTGTCCACCGCGTTCTTCGCCGCCAGCGCGTCCGACGGGCGCGACACCTCGACCTCGTCGGGCGCCTCCGGGTTCGCCGTCCCGGCGAGCACGCTCGCGACCTCCTCCACGTACGCCTCCTCGGCGCGCGCGTACACCGTGGTCGGGTGCCCGTCGAAGCCGAGGTACGCGGCCGCGGCCTCCCAGCCGACCAGGACCGCGAGGTCGAGTTCGGGGGCGAGCGCGACGGGTTCGAGGATGCCGACGACGGTGAACCAGCGGCCGCCCACGTACACCTCGACGCCCTCGCCGACCGAGGAGATGCCGAGCTGCTCGGCCGCGGAGGCGCCGAGGACGACGGCCGGGTAGCGGGCGGTCGCCGCGTTCAGCCAGGCGCCGTGGGCGAGGTCGCCGCCCACGGTCTCCAGGAGGTCGAGCTCGGCGGCGAGCACGTTCATGCCGCCCGAGCGGCCCTCGGGGATGTGGTCGGAGCGGTACACGTTCGTGTCGGGGACGGCGCCGGTCGCGGCCACCGTGTAGACGGGCGCGATCCGGTCGACCATCGCGGTCGCCTCGAACGGCAGGACGCCCTCCTCGCCGGACAGCATCGACGTGCCCGGCTGCACCGTGAGGAGGTTGGTGCCGAGGGCGGCGAGCTGCCGGTCGAGCTCGGCGCGGCTGGAGGAGGAGATGCCGACGACGCTGATCATGGCGGCGATGCCGATCGCGATGCCGAGCGCGGAGAGCCAGGCGCGCAGGGGCCGGGTGCGCAGGCCGGTGGCGCCGACGCGGAGGACGTCGCCGGCGTGCATGCGGGCGGGCCGCAACGGCCGGGCGTCCGGCGCGGGGGACGCCGCGGGCGGGGGCCCGCCGGGCGGCGGCGGGGCGCCGGGCGGCGGACCCCCTGTTCCCGTTGCAGCCGTTGCCATTCAGACCACCTCCCCGTCGCGCATGGCGACCTGGCGGGGCAGGGAGCGGGCGATGTCCTGGTCGTGGGTGATGACCACGACGGTGGTGCCGGCCTCGTGCAGTTCGTGCAGGAGCGCCATGACGCCGGCCCCGGAGACCGAGTCGAGGTTGCCGGTGGGCTCGTCGGCGAGGAGGACGGCCGGTTCGCCCACGATGGCGCGGGCGACCGCGACGCGCTGGCGCTCGCCGCCGGAGAGCTCGTTGGGGAGGTGGTCGAGGCGGTGGCCGAGGCCGACGCGGTCGAGGGCCGCGGCGGCGCGGGCGCGCCGTTCGGGGCCGCGCCGGCCGGAGTAGAGCAGGCCGTCGGCGACGTTGTCGAGGACCTGCTGGCCGACCGCGAGGTGGAACTGCTGGAAGACGAACCCGATCCTGGTGGCGCGCAGGGCCGAGAGCTGCTTGTCGCGCAGGCGCGCGACGTCGAAGCCGTCGATGCGGACGGTGCCCTCGCTGGGCCGGTCGAGGGTCCCGATGAGGTGGAGCATCGTGGACTTGCCCGAGCCGGAGGGGCCGACGATCGCGCACATCTCGCCGGCGTCGATCCGCAGGGTGACGCCGCGGAGGGCCCGGACGCCGCCGGGGTAGGTCTTCGAGACGTCCTCGAGTTCGACGACCGGCCGGGGGCCCGTCCGCGGCGGGTCGGTGCGGGGCTCGGCGAGGACGGTCATGAGGGCACCACCACGGACTGGCCCGCTTCGAGGCCCTCGCCGCTGATCTCGACGTAGCCGTCGGCGAAGAGGCCGGTGTCGACCGCGACGACCTCGGTGGCGTCGCCGTCGACGAGTTCGACGCCGTAGCCGCCTTCGGCGAGGCCGAGGAGGGCCTCGACGGGGACGGCGAGGACGTCGGCGGCGCTGTCGCCGGCGAAGCCGACGTCCACACTGGCCTGGTCGAGGCTGTCGAACACGGCGGCGTCGTCGGCGGCGACGGTGACCTCGAGGTAGGTGGTGGTCTCGGTGTCGCCGCCCTGGCCGGTGTCCTCGGAGACGGCGGTCTCGGAGCCGGTGACGGTGCCGGTCGCCTCGGTGCCGTCGGGGAGGGTGATGGTGACGGGGTCGCCGACGACCACGAGCTCCTGGTAGTCGAGTTCGACCTCGACGGTGACGACCTTGTCGAGGCCGGTGTAGGTGAGGACGGCGCCGCCGGCGGCCTGCGCGTTCGCGCCGAGCTGGACGTCGACGGTGTCGACGCGGACCGCGGCGGGCGTGAACACGACCCGGCCGAGCTCGACCGCGCCGGTCTCCTCGAGGCCGAGGTCGTCCTGCCACTCCTCGACGGCCGCGGCGGTCGCGTCGGTGTACTCGTCGTCGACGGTGAACCCGTCGTAGCCGAGGGCCGCGAGGTTCTCCTCGAACTGCTCGACGTCGGCGCCCTCGGTGCCGGCCGCGAGGGGCCGGTACGCGGGGAGCGCGCCGTACATGAGGATCACGGGCGTGTCGTCGACGTCGTAGAGGACGTCGCCGCGTTCGAGGACGTCGCCCGCGGCCGGCAGGCCGGTGATCGTGCCGTTGAGGAGGCAACCGAGGTCGAGGGCGTCGCCGTAGCCGAGGTCGCCGGCGACGGACACGGTCTCGGTGAGCGTCGTCTGCCGGATCTCGGCGGTCGCGGGGGTCTCCGCGGTGGCCTCGGCCTCGGATTCCCGGAAGTACGAGCGGAGGTCGACGCCGAGGGCGGCGGCGACGGCGCCCGCGGCGGCCAGCGCGATGGCGGCGCCGGCGACGGCCTTCCCGGCGCGGCCCTTGCCGCGGCGGCGCGCCATCACTCGTCCTCGCTGTCGTTCTGGGGCCCGCCGGGGCCCTGGGGCGCGAGGTCCTGGCAGGCCTCCTGGGCGGCCTGCATCTCCTCGCCCTGGGGGTCGACGCCGAGTTCGTCGCTGTTCATCATGATGCCGCCGTTGGGTTCGGGGTCGGGGAAGCCGGGGACGCCGTTCTCGCGCATGCACTCGGAGTACGCCAGGAGCGCCTCGTACACCTCGGGGTCGAGGTCCTCGCCGCCGTTGGGCTGGGGGCGCTGGTCCTCGCAGGCCTCTTCGGCGGCCTTGAACTCCTCGGACTCGGGGTCGACGTCCTCGTTCAGGCCGAGGCTGATGCCGCCGCCCTCGTTCTGCTCGGGGTCGGGGAACTCGGGGACGCCGTTGTCGCGCATGCACTCGGAGTAGGCGAGGGCCTGCTCGAAGGCGTCTTCGCTGCCGGCGTCGTCGCCGCCGGTGTCCTCGGAGGCGGTCGCGTCGCCGTCGACGGAGGCCACGCCCCCGTCGCCGCCGTCGTCGCCGCACGCGGCGGCGGAGAGGGCCGCGAGGCCCAGGAGGAGTGCGATCAGGTATCGCCTCATGGTGTTCGCCTTTCGCTGTTGGCGCGGCCGGGGGCCGGTTCGCCCCGGCCGCGCCGCCAGTACACCGCCCGGGGCGTTGCGCGGCCGTCATCCGGAACGGCAATGCCGCGGCAACACCGGGCGGGCGAAGATGGGGGCATGAGGATCCTGGTGGTCGAGGACGAGCCGCTGCTCGCGGACGCGGTCGCGGAGTGGCTGCGCGGCGACGCGCACGCGGTGGACGTCGCACTCGACGGCGGCGCGGCCCTGGAGCGGGTCGGCGTGAACGACTACGACGTGGTGGTCCTGGACCGGGACCTGCCGGTCGTGCACGGCGACCAGGTGTGCCGGGAGATCGCGGCGGCCGGCGGGGGGACGCGGGTGCTCATGCTGACCGCGGCCGCCGACGTCGACGACCGGGTCGCCGGGCTGTCGCTGGGCGCCGACGACTACCTGCCGAAGCCGTTCGCGTTCCGGGAGCTCGCCGCCCGCGTCTCGGCCCTGGGCCGGCGGGCCCGGCCCGCCGCACCGCCGGTCCTGGAGCGGGCCGGGATCACCCTCGACGTCCACCTGCACCAGGTGTTCCGCGACGGCCGGTACATCCCGTTGTCCCGCAAGGAGTTCGCAGTCCTGGCCGAGCTCCTGCGGGCCGAGGGCGCGCCGGTGTCGGCCGAGCAGCTGCTGGAGAAGGCGTGGGACGAGCACACCGACCCGTTCACGCAGGCGGTGCGGATGACGATCCTGAAGCTGCGCCGCAAGCTCGGGGACCCGCCCGTGGTCCTCACCGAACCTGGAGTGGGGTACCGGATCCGATGAGGCTCACACTGCGCGCGCGCCTGACCCTGGTGTACGGCGGCCTGTTCGTCGTCGCCGGCGTCCTCCTGCTGCTCCTGACGTACAGCCTGGTGCGCGAGCACCTGCCCGAGCCGGGCGAGGCCCGCACCACGATCACGGGCTACTCGTCGACGGACATCCCGCTGCCGGAGCCGGGCCAGGACCCGGAGCGGTACGCGCAGGACGTGAAGTTCGTGGTCGCCGGGGAGGTCTGGGAGGACGCCCTGTACGTGATCGCCACCCAGGGCGGGCTCTCGCTCGCGCTGGTCGGCCTCGCGACGGTGGCGCTCGGCTGGTTCGTCGCGGGCCGGATGCTCCGGCCGCTGACGCAGATCACGGACACGGCCGCGCGCATCGCGGAGGCCCCCGCGGCCGGGCAGGGCCTGCACGAGCGCATCCGCGTCGAGGGCCCGCAGGACGAGCTGCGGGAGCTCGCGGAGACGTTCAACCGGATGCTCGAGCGCCTCGACCACTCCTTCGACGGCCAGCGCTCGTTCCTGTCCAACGCCTCCCACGAGCTGCGCACCCCGCTGACGGTGACGCGCGCGCTCCTGGAGGTCGCGGTCAACCGGCAGGGCGCCTCGGCGGACACGCGGCAGCTCGGCGAGACGCTCCTGGAGGTGAACGCCCGCCACGAGCGCCTCATCGACGGCCTGCTGCTGCTCATGCGCTCCGACCGGGAGCTGGGCGAGCGCTCCTACGTCGACCTCGCGGACATCGCCGAGCACGTCGCGGCCCAGACGCCCGCGCCCGGCGTCGCGGTCGCCACCTCCTGCGGGGAGGCGCCGGTCCGAGGCGAGCCGGTCCTGCTCGAGCGCCTGGTCCAGAACCTGGTCGAGAACGCCGTCCGCTACAACGCGCCCGAGGACGGCTGGGTCGAGGTCGCCACCCGCACCGAGGACGGCCGCGCGGTCCTGGAGGTGTCGAACTCCGGCCCGGTCATCCCCGCGTTCGAGGCCCCGGGCCTGTTCGAGCCGTTCCGCCGCCTCGGCACCGAGCGCCTCGCCACCGCTTCGAAGGGCGCCGGCCTCGGCCTCTCGATCGTCCGCGCCGTCGCCCAGGCCCACGGCGGCGAAGCGACCGCGGTCCCCCGCCCCGAGGGCGGCCTCACGGTCACCGTCACCCTCCCGGCGGCCTGACCCTGGAAACGCGGAAGACCCCGGCTTGCGCCGGGGTCTTCCTGCTGTCGAGCCGCCTGTCGGAATCGAACCGACGACCTTGTTATTACGAGTAACACGCTCTGCCGACTGAGCTAAGGCGGCTGGGTCTCCCACGCACCCGACAGAGCCCGCTTATCCTTGCTGCCTTCCGGCCCTGGGGAGGTTCACGCGATGACGCCGCATGGGAGACGGGCGAAAGTCTACCGCATCCGCCTCTCCGCGCCGAACGGGGAGCGCCCGCAGCGGTCCCGGTGCAACGCAGGTCACCTCGATCAACCCGGTTGGAGCGCGTTCGGGGCGTCGGGTAAGGTACTCGGCGGAGGATTCGCATAGTGGCCTAGTGCGCACGCTTGGAAAGCGTGTTGAGTGAAAGCTCTCAGGGGTTCGAATCCCCTATCCTCCGCCACTCGCCGGGTTTTCGAACCCGGCTTTTTCTTTGCCTCGGATCTCGCTGGCGGAAGCGCTGGCCGGAACCGGCCGCTTGAAAGCCCCCGCTGCGACCGCCGGCGAACCGGGCCTGCCGCGCGCCCAAGCCCCCCGGGAACATCCTGCTGGACGCGGTAGTGGTGCGCCTGCTGCGTATCGCAGCCGGGACTCGGTCGCATCGACCCACCCGGCCGGGCATACGCGGAGCGGGGCGGGACCGTTGGGTCCCGCCCCGCTTGCGCTGCCTGTCGGCGCTTACGCGCCGCCCTCGCCGGCCATGCCGCCGCGCGGGCCCGCTCCCGGGCTCTTGGGCGGCATGGTGCCGGTCCCGGCCCCCGGGCTCTTAGGGGCGCGCTCGCCGGCCAGTTCGGCCGGGGGCGTGTCCGGGATGCCCGCGGGCTTGTCGGCGCCGCGGAACGTGAGGTTCGTCTTCTCGATGTCCTTCGGGTCGCCGTCGACGTCGACGATGACGATCTGGCCGGGCACGAACTCGTTGAAGAGGATCTTCTCCGAGAGCGTGTCCTCGATCTCGCGCTGGATCGTGCGGCGCAGCGGCCGCGCGCCCAGGACGGGGTCGTAGCCCTTGTGCCCGAGGTACAGCTTCGCGTTGTCGGTCAGCTCCAGGGCCATGTCGCGGTTGGCGAGCTGGTCCTCGATGCGCTTGACCATGAGGTCGACGATCGCGACGATCGCCTCCTGCGTGTGCTTCGGGAACACGATCGTGTCGTCGATGCGGTTCAGGAACTCGGGGCGGAAGTGGTTCTTCAGCTCCTCGTTGACCTTCTCCTTCATGCGCTCGTAGTCGCCGGTCTCGGACGAGTCGGCCTGGAAGCCCAGCGACACGGCCTTGCCGACGTCCCTCGTGCCGAGGTTCGTGGTCAGGATCAGCACCGTGTTCTTGAAGTCGACGATGCGGCCCTGGCCGTCGGTCAGGCGGCCGTCCTCCAGGATCTGGAGGAGCGTGTTGAACACGTCCGGGTGGGCCTTCTCGATCTCGTCGAACAGGACCACGGAGAACGGCTTGCGGCGGACCTTCTCGGTGAGCTGCCCGCCCTCGTCGTAGCCGACGTAGCCGGGAGGCGCGCCGACGAGGCGCGACACCGTGTACCGGTCGTGGAACTCGGACATGTCGAGCTGGATGAGGGCGTCCTCGGAGCCGAACAGGAACTCCGCGAGCGCCTTCGCCAGCTCGGTCTTGCCGACGCCCGAGGGGCCGGCGAAGATGAACGAGCCGGAGGGCCGCTTGGGGTCCTTGAGCCCGGCGCGGGTGCGGCGGATGGCCTTGGAGACGGCCTTGACGGCGTCCTCCTGCCCGATGATCCGCTTGTGGAGCTCCTCCTCCATCTTGAGCAGGCGGGAGGTCTCCTCCTCGGTCAGCTTGTAGACGGGGATGCCCGTCCAGTTCGCGAGGACCTCGGAGATCATCTCCTCGTCGACCTCGGTGACCTGGTCGAGGTCGCCGGCCTTCCACTCCTGCTCGCGCTTGGCGCGCTTCTCGTGCAGGCGCTTCTCGGTGTCGCGCAGGCGCGCGGCGGCCTCGAAGTCCTGCGCGTCGATCGCGGACTCCTTCTGGCGGCGGGTCTCGGCGATCTCCTCGTCGATCTCGCGCAGGTCCGGCGGTGCGGTCATCCGGCGGATTCGCATGCGCGCGCCCGCCTCGTCGATGAGGTCGATCGCCTTGTCCGGCAGGAACCGGTCGGAGATGTAGCGGTCGGCGAGCGTCGCGGCCTGCACCAGGGCGCCGTCCGTGATGGAGACGCGGTGGTGGGCCTCGTAGCGGTCGCGCAGGCCCTTGAGGATCTCGATGGTGTGCGCCAGGGACGGCTCGGCCACCTGGATCGGCTGGAAGCGGCGCTCCAGGGCGGCGTCCTTCTCGAGGTACTTGCGGTACTCGTCGAGGGTGGTCGCGCCGATGGTCTGGAGCTCGCCGCGGGCGAGCATCGGCTTCAGGATCGAGGCCGCGTCGATCGCGCCCTCGGCCGCGCCCGCGCCGACGAGGGTGTGGATCTCGTCGATGAACAGGATGATGTCGCCGCGGGTCTTGATCTCCTTGAGGACCTTCTTCAGGCGCTCCTCGAAGTCGCCGCGGTACCGCGACCCGGCGACGAGCGCGCCGAGGTCGAGCGTGTACAGCTGCTTGTCCTTGAGGGTCTCGGGGACCTCGCCCTTGGTGATCGCCTGCGCGAGGCCCTCGACGGCGGCGGTCTTGCCGACGCCGGGCTCGCCGATGAGCACCGGGTTGTTCTTGGTGCGGCGCGACAGGACCTGCATGACGCGCTCGATCTCGCGCTGGCGCCCGATGACGGGGTCCAGCTTGCCGTCGCGCGCGGCCTGGGTCAGGTTGCGGCCGAACTGGTCCAGCACGAGCGACCCGGACTGCTGGGCCTCCTGGGAGGTGCCGCCGGCGGTCGCGCCCGCGGGCTCCTTGCCCTGGTAGCCGGAGAGCAGCTGGAGGACTTGCTGGCGGACCCGGTTGAGGTCGGCGCCGAGCTTGATGAGGACCTGGGCGGCGACGCCCTCGCCCTCTCGGATGAGGCCGAGCAGGATGTGCTCGGTGCCGATGTAGTTGTGGCCCAGCTGGAGCGCTTCGCGCAGGCTCAGCTCCAGGACCTTCTTCGCCCGGGGGGTGAAGGGAATGTGCCCGGAAGGGGCCTGCTGCCCCTGGCCGATGATCTCCTCGACCTGCTGGCGCACGCCTTCCAGGGAGATCCCCAGACTCTCCAGGGCCTTCGCCGCCACGCCCTCGCCCTCGTGGATGAGGCCGAGCAGGATGTGCTCCGTGCCGATGTAGTTGTGGTTGAGCATCCTGGCCTCTTCTTGAGCCAGGACGACCACGCGTCGGGCACGGTCCGTAAACCGTTCAAACATGCGCTTCTGCTCCTCGCGTCCGCCGCTACTTCGTCGTCGTTACTGGTCGTGGCTTGCAAAACCCTGTGGGTACACCTTATCCCCCGGGTCCGCGGACGGCGGGTGCCACGTGGGTGACAACAAGCGTGCACCCTCGGCCATTCCTGGTGATAACAGGTTCGCTCTGAGCGCAATACCCGCGCCGCCCCGTTCCAATCGGCGGCGCGCCCGCGGGCGCTTCCCGGAAGCGCGGAAACGCCCGCTCCCCGAGGACGGGGAGCGGGCGGAGATCGGGCGCCGGACTAGTTGTGCGCGGCGTTGTACTCCTCGACGATGGCCTGCGGAATGCGGCCGCGGGGCGACACGTTCTTGCCGGAGCGGGCGGCCCACTCGCGGATGGCCTTGTTCTGCTCGCGGTCCACGGACTGGCGGCGCGGGGCGGCCGCGGTGCCGCGGACGGGGCCGCGGGGGGTGCCGAGCGAGTACCGGCCCAAGCGGGTGCCCGCCTCCTGGAATTTCTCCAGGGCGTCGCGCAGTTCTTTGGCGTGCGCGGCGGAGAGGTCAATCTCGTAGGCCTGGCCGTCGATGGCGAATTTGACGGTCTCCTCAGCGGTGCTGCCGTCGATATCGTCGATCAGGATGACCTGTGTCTTCTTCGCCATGGCATATTCCCCTCGGACCGGCCCAACAGTGCCTATTTGCGCTTCTTAGTGCCAGAGCATATACGAGTCCCTATGAGAAAGGAAAGAGGGTGGAGCGAAAGATCTGTGAATGGATCGCTACCGTCCAGCTCACGGGATGGCATTCGGTGCGCTCTGCGGTCTTGCGGAATGGCGCGGGGCGGGCGTGGAAAAGGGACCGCATCGGGTTAATCCGCGGTCGGCGCGAGTGGCGCCGGGCGGGTCCCGATGCGGTCCCTTTGCTTTGCTATTCGGGTTTCACCAGCGGGAAGAGGATGGTCTCGCGGATGCCGAGTCCGGTGAGCGCCATAAGGAGCCGGTCGATTCCCATGCCCATGCCGCACAGCGGGGGCATGCCGTACTCCATCGCGCGCAGGAAGTCCTCGTCGACGCCCATGGCCTCGTCGTCGCCCTTCGCGGCCTGCCTGGCCTGGGCCTCCATGCGCTCGCGCTGGATCACCGGGTCGATGAGCTCGGAATAGCCGGTCGCGAGCTCGAAGCCGCGCACGTACAGGTCCCATTTCTCGGTCAGGCCCGCGGTGGTGCGGTGGCCGCGCACGAGCGGGGAGGTCTCCTCGGGGTAGTCGAGGACGAACGTCGGGGCGTGGAGGCCGTCGACGACGAGGTGCTCGAACAATTCCTCGGCCAGTTTCCCGGGGCCCCACTTCGGGTCGACGCCGAGTTCGACTTTGTCCGCGTACGCGCGCAGCGTCTCGTAGGGCGTGTCGACGGTCACGGTTTCTCCGAGCGCTTCGGAAAGGGACCCGAAGAGGGTGATCTCGGCCCAGTCGCCGCCGAGGTCGTAGGTCGAGCCGTCGGCGAGTTCGACGATCTCGGAGCCGAACACCGAACGGGCCGCGCCTTGAATGAGCGACTTCGTGAGCGCCCCGATCGTGCGGTAGTCGCCGTACGAGCGATAGGCCTCGAGCATCGCGAACTCCGGCGAATGCGACGAGTCGGCGCCCTCGTTCCGGAAGTTGCGGTTGATCTCGAATACGCGGTCGATCCCGCCGACCACGCACCGTTTCAAATAGAGCTCCGGGGCGATGCGCAGGTACAGGTCGAGGTCGTACGCGTTCATGTGCGTCACGAACGGCCGCGCGGTGGCGCCGCCGGGCTGGACCTGCATCATCGGGGTCTCGACCTCGACGAAGCCCTCGCCGTCGAGCTGGTCGCGCAGCGACTTGACGACCTTGGCGCGGTTGCGCACGGTCGCGCGGGCCTCGGGCCGCACGATGAGGTCGACGTAGCGCTGGCGGACCCGGGTCTCCTCGGCGAGCGCCTTGTGCGCCACCGGGAGCGGGCGCAGGGCCTTGCCGGTGATCTGGAAGGAGTCGGCCATGACCGACAGCTCGCCGCGCTTGGACGAGACGACCTCGCCGGTCACGCCGATGTGGTCGCCGATATCGGCCAGCCGCTTCCACTCGGCGAGGGCCTCCTCGCCGACCTTGCCCTGGGAGAGCATCACCTGGAACTCGGTGCCGTCGCCGTCGCGCAGGCGGGCGAAGGCGAGCTTCCCGGCCAGGCGCACGAAGATCACCCGTCCGGTGGTGGAGACGACGACGCCCGAGGACTCGCCGTCGGCCAGGTGCGCGAACTGCTCGCGCAGCTCGGCGAGCGTGTGGGTGCGCGGGTAGCCGAGCGCGTACGGCTCCTTGCCTTCCGCGAGGAGGGCGGCACGCTTCTCGCGCCGGATCTTCATCTGCTCGGGAAGGTCGTCGCCGGTCTCAGTGCTGTCTTGCTCGTGCTCGGTCACGTCTTACAGGGTAAACGCCGCGTCCGGCGGCGGTCGTGCGAGTTTCGCCCCCGCGAGCGCAGGTCACAGCGCCCGCGGCCGGGGGCGGTGCGCGGCTACTCGGTGACGGCCGGGAAGTCGATGGCGAAGGCGGGGTAGCCGACGACGCGGTCGGGGGTCCCGGCGGTGTCGGCGGAGGTCGCGCGCGCGAGTTCGCGGGGGCGGCGGCCGGTCGCGTCGGCCCAGGCGACGGTGCCGCGCAGGGCGAAGACGCCGCAGGCGTGCTGCGGGGCGATCTCGCGGGGGCGCAGGCTCTTGATCGCCTCGGCGGTGGCGGCGTCGATGCGTTCGGCGGTGGCCTGGTCGTGGTAGTGCGACAGGTCGGTGGAGCAGAGGAGGACCGAGTCCTCGCCGGCCTCCTCGATGAGGGCCGCGATGACGCGCGCGGTGTCCGGGGTCTGGCTCATGCCGCAGGCGACGGGCGTGACCTCGATGTCGTCGCCGAGGGCGACCTGGAGGAACGGCAGCTGGACCTCGAGGGAGTGCTCGGCCTCGTGCGGGAGGCGGGAGGAGCCGACGACGTGCGTGGCGGCGGCGCGGACCTGCCCGAGCGGGGTCTCCCAGCCGGTGTAGGGCGCCGCGGCGTGGCCGCGGAGCGGGTAGTGGTGGGAGGGCCCGACGAGGACGACGCGCCTGACGCGGCCGCGGTGGGCGGCGAGGCGCGCGTACACCTGGGCCGCCACGGGCCCGGAGTAGCGGTATCCGGCGTGGGGCACGATGTAGGCTGCCGCGAGCGGTTCGTTCACGGGGCCGGCCTCGTCGATGAGGCGCTGGACGTCGCGGCGCAGCCGGCCGGGGTCGGCCGGGTAGAAGCGGCCGGCGACGGCCGGGGGCCGCACGGTTTCGGATTTCGTCGAAGGCATCGCAGGTCTTCCGGTGGTGGGTTCGCGTGGTGGGTTATGGCTGACTTACTGACGGTGCGGCGATGCGGATCGGTTGCCGCCTGGGACCCCAGTCTCCCGCCGGTCCCTCGAAAACTCCGGGAACGCGCGCCCCGCAACGTCCGCACTGTCCGCTATCCGACACTGCATATCGGTCAATGCGGTACCAATCACGCACGATGAGGGCTTCGCCACAGTCGGCGCAGCTGGTCGTCTGGCCGTCCGGGTCGTGCACGTTCCCCGTGTACACGTACTTCAGGCCCGCGTCGAGCGCGATCCGGCGCGCGCGCCGGAGGGTGGACGGGGGCGTGGGCGGCACGTCCCGCATCTTGAAGTCCGGGTGGAAGGCCGTGAAGTGCAGCGGCACTTCGGGGCCCAGGTGCGCCGCGATCCACTCGGCCTCGGCCGCGATCTCCGCGTCCGAGTCGTTGTGGCCCGGGATCAGGAGCGTCGTGATCTCGGTCCACACGTCGGTCTCGTGCACCAGGTATTCGAGTGTGTCGAGGACCGTCCTCAGTGAAGCGAAGGCGATCTTCTCGTAGAACTCCTCGGTGAACGCCTTCAGGTCGATGTTCGCGGCGTCCATATGGGAGTACAGCTCCCGGCGGGCCGGGGCGGTGATGTACCCGGCCGACACCGCGACCGCCTTCAGGCCCGCCTCGCGGGCGGCGTCGGCGCAGTCGGCCGCGTACTCCAGGAACACCGTCGGGTCATTGTAGGTGAACGCGATCGACTTGCAGCCCAGGCGCTTCGCGGTGGCGGCGAGCGTCACGGCATCCGCTTGCGAGGAGAGGGTGTCGATCTCACGCGACTTGGAGATGTCCCAGTTCTGGCAGAACCGGCACGCGAGGTTGCACCCGGCGGTGCCGAAGGAGAGCACGGGCGTGCCGGGCAGGAAGTGGTTGAGCGGCTTCTTCTCGACCGGGTCGACGCAGAACCCGGAGGAGCGGCCGTACGAGGTGAGGACGATCTGGTCGCCGTGGCGGGCCCGCACGAAGCACAGGCCGCGCTGGCCCTCGCGCAGGCGGCAGGCCCGCGGGCAGACCGTGCACTCGATGCGGCCGTCGTCGAGGGCGCGGTGGAACCGGGTACCGACCGTGAACTCGTCGGCGCCTTCCACTCGCGGCCTACTGGGGGTGAGGGCGGCCATACGACAACGGTAGCTCTCGCTCAGTTGCCGCTGCGTTACGGGCAGAGAAAAGGGCCGCGCAGCCAGTGCGCGGCCCTCCGTTCGTCCGGTTCGGGTGGGCGCTTAGTTGAGGCGCTCGCCGGTCGCGGCGTGGAACACGTGCTCGTGGCCCGGCTCGGGCACTACGTACACGGTGTCGGCCAGGCGCGGCACGTTGGCCGACTCCGTGCGCACGACGAACCGCTCCGAGGAGCCGTTGTACGCGGCGTGGCCGTAGACGTACGCCTCCGAGCCGAGCTCCTCGACGAGGTCGACCTCGATCGGGATGCCGCCCGAGCCCTCCGCGCCGAGCTTGCAGTGCTCGGGGCGGATGCCGATGGTGACCTGCTGGTCGCCGCCCTGCTGGGTGGCGGCGTCGCGGACCTCGCGCGAGAGCGGGAGGGTCACGTCGCCGAAGAGCGCGCCGGCCTCGGTGAGGGACACGGTCTTGATGTTCATCGCCGGCGAGCCGATGAAGCCCGCGACGAAGGTGTTGCCCGGCTTCTCGTAGAGGGTGCGGGGCGTGTCGCACTGCTGGAGCAGGCCGTCCTTCATGACCGCGATCCGGTGGCCCATGGTCATGGCCTCGATCTGGTCGTGGGTGACGTACACGGTGGTGATGCCGAGGCGCTTCTGGAGCGAGGCGATCTGCGAACGGGTCTGGACGCGGAGCTTGGCGTCGAGGTTCGACAGCGGCTCGTCCATGAGGAACACCTGGGGCTCGCGCACGATCGCGCGGCCCATGGCGACGCGCTGGCGCTGACCGCCCGAGAGGGCCTTCGGCTTGCGGCCGAGGTAGTCGGTGAGGTCGAGGAGCTTGGCGGCGTCCTCCACGCGCTGCTTGATCTCGGCCTTCGGCATGCGGCGCAGCTTGAGGGCGAACGCCATGTTGTCGAAGACGGACATGTGCGGGTAGAGCGCGTAGTTCTGGAAGACCATCGCGATGTCGCGGGACTTCGGGGGGAGGTTCGACACGTCGGTGTCGTTGATGAAGATCGAGCCCTCGTCGACCTCTTCGAGGCCGGCGAGCATCCGGAGGGAGGTGGACTTCCCGCAGCCCGAGGGGCCGACGAGGACGAGGAATTCGCCGTCCTGGATCTCGATGTTCAGCTTGTCCACCGCGGGCTTCTCGGTGCCCGGGTAGATGCGGGTGGCGCCCGCGTACGTCACTGTCGCCATGATGTTCCCTTTCACTGGCAGGCACGTGCCAGACGATCCGTGGTAAAAGGCGGTTGTCAGCGCCTGCCCGGGAATCACCATGGTGTCCCCGCGCTGGGACGCGCGCAGCGCGGTGCGAGCACCGCGGAGCGTGGTGTGAGCCTAACCTCGCGGGGAAGCCTTTGCCAAGTCGGCCCCGAACGTTTGTCCGGATTATCAGGGGCCTTTACCGAACCGTTACTCGACCCGCAGGGCCTGGAGCAGGCGCTCGTCGCCGACGACGTCGCAGATCCCGAACGGCAGCCGGCCCCACAGCGCCAGCGCGATGTCGGAGGCCGAGCCGGCCGCGCGGGCCTGGAGCTCGGTGCGGGCGTCGGGCTGGTCGAGGAGCGCGACCCGGCCTTCGCGCAGGCGCACGAACCAGGTGGCGTCGGCGTCCTGGGCGAACAGCTGGACGAGGCCGTTCGCGTGCGGGTGGGCGCCGCGGCGGGCCCCGGAGGGGATGAACGCCTCGAAGGCCTCGGTGACGGCCTCGGCGGCGAGGGCGGCGGGGACGGGCGCGGTGGCGCCGACGGCCATCTGGAGGTCCCAGCGGGCGAGCCCGGTGGCGACGGCGACGCGGCGGTGCCAGAACTCGGCGCGCCACTCCACAGGGGCCCAGGTCCAGGCGGGGGACTCGGGGCCGCGGGCCTCGACGGCGTCGAGGACGGCGGCGAGGGCCTGGTCGTAGGCGTCGAGGACGGCCTGGCCGGCGGCGGCGGGCGGGGGCGGCTGGGGGACGTCGCGGTCTTCGGCGGGGGCGGCGAAGAGGGCGTCGACGGTCCAGCGGTAGAGGCGGGCGAGTTCGAGGAGGATGCCGGCGACGGTGGTGTCGGGCCGGGAGGGGGCGACGCGGTCGAGCACGCCGGGCTCGCAGACCGAGCGCAGGCCCGCGGCCTCCGTCTTCAGTTCGGTGAGGTAGTCGGTGATGCGCAGCTTAGCCATGGTGACCGCCGTTCCTCGTAGCCTGCGAAAAGTTTAGGCTTCCGGATGTGACACACGCCAGTCCATCGCCCAGCGGGAACGACCGGAACACGCTCAGCGCGTACACGACGCTGCGCCTGGGCGGGCCCGCGCGGGAGCTCGTCGAGGTCGGGTCGTCCGAGGAGGCGGTGGAGGTCCTGCGCGCGGCGCAGGGGCCGACGCTGGTGCTCGCGGGCGGGAGCAACGTCGTGATCGGCGACGGGGGCTTCGACGGCACGGTCGTGGTGCTGCGGGGCGGCGGCATCGAAGTGGTCGACCGCAAGAAGCGCGTCCGAGTCCAGGCCGGCCAGAACTGGGACGAGTTCGTCGCCTGGACCGTCGAGCACGAGCGCGCGGGAGTGGAGTGCCTCAGCGGTATCCCTGGTTCCGTCGGCGCGACCCCGATCCAGAACGTCGGCGCCTACGGCCAGGAGGTCGCCCAGACGATCGAATCGGTCCGGGTATGGGACCGCCAGACGAACGAGATCCGCGACTGGACCCCCGAGGAATGCCGTTTCGGGTACCGCCAGAGCGCCTTCAAGCACAATGACCGCTACTTCGTGATGAGCGTCGACTTCTTGCTCAGAGAGATGGGCCCGCTTTCGAAGCCGATCGCCTACGCCGAGCTCGCGAAACGCTTGAACGCCAACGTCGGTACGAGCGCCCTGCTGACGGAAGTCCGCGAAGCGGTGATCGAACTGCGCCGGAGCAAAGGCATGGTCCTCGACGAGGCCGACCACGACTCATGGAGCGCGGGTTCGTTCTTCACGAACCCGGTCATGGGCGCCCATGTCTTTCACGAACTCACTGAGAAGGCCGGTGGTGAACCCCCGCACTGGGGGACTTCCGACGGCCAGGTGAAGGTCTCCGCGGCGTGGCTGATCGGCGCGGCGGGCTTCGAGAAGGGCTACCGGAGGGGAAACGTCAGCCTCTCGACGAAGCACACCCTGGCCCTGACCAACCGCGGCGGCGCCACGGCGGCCGAACTCCTCGCCCTCGCCGCCGAAGTCGCCGACAAGGTGGAGCACGACTTCGGCATCCGCCTCCACCCCGAACCGGTGATGGTCAACGCCGCCCTCGAACCGGAGGTCAGAGCTGAACGCTTGGCCAAGCGAGCCGGTCTCACGACCGACGAAATTCTCGCGGCGACCCAGGAAGCCCGCGAGGAGCACATGCGCTCAATCCAGGAAACCCTCGGCGCCCAAGAAGATCGTCTTCGCGAGGACAACAACTAGGCCGTTCGGGTGCGCGGCAGACGCGCCGTGCACTCTGGGCGCCCTACAGGCGGCCAGATCGGATATACTCGATGAGATAGATATCCGGGAGGTGACCATGACCAAGACCCTGATCGACATTGACGACGAGCTTCTCGCCCGAGTCATGACGGCGACCCATTCCACGACGAAGAAGGAAGCCGTCAACAAGGCCCTCGCGCTAAGCCTCGAATCTGACTCCGTAAAGCGGATGGAGGCCCTCAGGCGGATGCAGAGACGAGCCCAGGAAGGCTTGTTGGACTTCGACGCCCTGGATGACGACGAGTGAAGTATCTCGCCGACACTAGCGCCCTGGTGCGCATCATTCGACGCCAAGTCGACCCGGAGTGGGAAGCTGTTGTAGCGCAAGGCCAAGTGGGCATCTGTGAACCCGTGCTTCGCGAAACGATGAAGATCGCGCGAAAGCGCGAATACGAAGACCAGCAAGCCGATCTAATCGAAGCATACGGATGGGTCGCGGTACCGCCGATGACCTGGGACTACGTTCGCGGCATGGGCAGCGATCTCGCACGCCACTCCATGCACAACATGTTCAGCGTCGCCGACTACCTGGTCGCGGCGATCGCAATTCAGATGAAGCTCGTAGTGCTGCACGACGACAAGGACTTTGTCGCGGCCGCCGAGATCTTCCCTCAGCTTGAACAGCAGCGCATCACCGAGTTCCCGGAGCTCGGCTTAGCGGAGGAGGGCGGCCGCTTCCATCGCTGCGTAGGTGGCGATGATCCCCGCGCCCGCGCGCTTGATGCTCGTCAGGGCCTCCAGGAACGCGGCGTCCCGGTCGATCCAGCCGCGTTCGGCGGCGGCCACGATCTGGGCGTACTCGCCGCTGATGTGGTAGGCCGCCACCGGGACCGGGCTGCGCTCGGCCGCGGCCTTGACGATGTCGAGGTACGGGAGCGCGGGCTTGACCATGACGATGTCGGCGCCCTGCTCGATGTCGAGGTCGATCTCGAGAAGCGCCTCGGCGGCGTTCGCGGTGTCCTGCTGGTAGGTGCGGCGGTCGCCCTGGAGCTGCGATTCGACCGCGTCGCGGAACGGGCCGTAGAAGGCGCTGGCGTACTTGGCGGCGTAGGCGAGGAGGCCGGTGTCGGTCTTGCCGGCCGCGTCGAGGGCGGCGCGGACGAAGCCGATCTGGCCGTCCATCATCCCGGAGGCGCCGAGGAGGTCGGCGCCGGCGTCGGCGAGGGCGAGGCCCATCTCGGCGTAGCGGTCGAGGGTGGCGTCGTTGTCGACCGAGCCGTCGGGGCGCAGGACGCCGCAGTGGCCGTGGTCGGTGAACTCGTCGAGGCAGAGGTCGGGGATGACGACGAGGTCGTCGCCGATCTCCTCCTTGATCGCCCGGGTGGTGACGTTGAGGATGCCGTCGGGGTCGGTGGCGGCCGAGCCGATCGCGTCGCGGACGGCGGGGACGGCGAAGGGCATGAGGCCGCCGAGGCCGGCCCGGGCGGCCTCGACCGCGAGCTTGCGGACGGAGTCCACGGAGTGCTGGTGCACGCCCGGCATGGTGGCGATCTCGACCGGTTCGGTCAGGCCCTCCTTGACGAACACGGGGAGGACGAGGTCGCTCGGGTGGACGCGGGTCTCGGCGACGAGACGGCGCAGGGCCGCAGTGCGGCGCAGCCTCCGGGGCCGGATCACGGGGTAGTCGGAGCTGTTCGGCACTGCGGCCTCCTCTGGCCTTCGGTTGCTAGCGGAATCGGAGGGCCGTGGGGCCCTGGACCTTCTGGCCGCGGCGGGTCTTGATCGGGCCCTCGGCCAGGCGCTGCTTGAGCTCCGTGGCGTACTCGGCGAGCGCTTCGATCAGGTCGGGCACCGAGGCGTTCTCGGGCTTGGCGTCCACGCGCAGGCCGAACTCGGTCGCGGTGTCCGCGGTGGCCGGGCCGATGCACGCGACGACGGTGCGCTGGTGCGGCTTGCCGGCGATGCCGACGAGGTTGCGCACCGTGGAGGACGAGGTGAACAGGACCGCGTCGAAGCCGCCGGACTTGATGGCGTCGCGGATGTCGGCGGCGGGCGGCGAGGCGCGCACGGTGCGGTAGGCGGTGACGTCGTCGACCTCCCAGCCGCGCTCCGACAGGCCCTGGACGAGCGTCTCGGTGGCGATGTCGGCGCGGGGCAGGAGCACGCGGCCGACCATGTCGAGGATCGGGTCGTGCGGCGGGAAGACCTCGAGGAGGCCCTCGGAGGACTGCTGCCCGGTCGGGAGGAGCTCGGGCTCGATGCCGAACTCGCGCACCGCGTTCGCGGTGGCCTCGCCGATGCAGGCGATGCGCAGGCCGCCGAAGGCGCGGGCGTCGAGGCCGTGCTCCTTGAACTTCTCCCAGATGGCCTTCACGGAGTTCTGGCTGGTGAACACGATCCAGGCGTAGCGGCCGTCGACGAGGCCCTTGATGGCCCGCTCCATCTGGGCGGGGGTGCGGGGCGGCTCGACGGCGATGGTCGGGACCTCGCAGGGGATGGCGCCGTAGGCGCGCAGGCGCTCGGACATGACGCCGGCCTGCTCCTTGGTGCGCGGGATGAGGACCTTCCAGCCGTACAGCGGGCGGCCCTCCCACCAGGCGAGCTCGTGGCGGTCGTCGACGCCGGGGCCGATGGTGAGGACGACCTGCCCGGCGTAGCCGAGGGCGGCCTCGACGAACGTGTCGACCGAGGAGGTGGTGGTGTACTCGGTCTCGCCGGTCGCGTCGCCGGTGACGGCGACCGCGGTCTCGCCGGAGACGCCGCCCGCGAGGAGGATGTCGCGCAGGGAGGAGAGGTCGGAGACGTCGGCGGTGACGGTGAGGGAGCCGCGCTTGATCGCGTCGGCGATGACGAGCGGCTCGACGGAGGCGATGTCGTCGATGTCGATGACGGTGCGGATCTCGCCCGGGGGCATGCCGGCGTAGACCGCGACGGCCTGGGCGTGGCTCATGCCTGGGATGACCTCGAAGCGGGCCTGCTCGGCGGAGGCGGCCTTGATCTCGGCCTTCGCCAGGCGGTTCGGGTAGGCGTCGCCGACGATGAGGCGGGCGATGTTCTCGCCCTCGCGCGCGGCGGCGGCCATGAGCTTGCCCTGGTCGGACGGGGAGGACTCGATCAGCTTGATGCGGGTCTCGTCCCCGTTGATCTCCTTCGCGGCCTCGATGAGCGACTGCGGCAGCGACCGGTCGTAGTAGACGCGGTCGGCCTCGCGGATCGCGTCGAGGGCGCGCTTGGTCAGCAGTCCCGGATCGCCTGGGCCGGTTCCGACGAAACGCACGCGGCCCACCGGCTTACGGGCACTGGTCATGTTCTCTCCATCAACAATCGTCTGAGCTTGGCGTCTACTTCAATAGTTGCTCGGCACCCGCTTCGAGCAGGTCCTCGGCGAGCGACCTCCCCGCGGCCGCGGCCTGCTCGGCCAGCTCAGGGCCGCCCGCGTCGGTGAGCGTGGCGGTGGTCGAGAGCCGTTCGATGACGGAGCCGTCCACGGAGCCGACGGCTCCGCGCAGATACAGGTCGACTTCTCCGGGATCGGCGCCTTCGGCGACGTCGGCGAGCGCGGCGACGGGAGCGCTGCACCCGGCTTCGAGTCGTTGCAGAAGTGCGCGTTCGGCGGCGACGGCGGCCTGCGAGTACCGGTCGTTGAGCTTACTTGAGATCAGCCCAGATGTCATGTCGGCTTTGCGGCATTCGACCGCCAATGCCCCTTGTGCGGGAGCGGGAAGCATCACCAACGGGTCCAGGTATTCCGTCACCTCCGCCTGGCGGCCGACCCGCTTGAGGCCGGCGGCCGCGAGGATCACTCCGTCGAGGTCCTTGCCGACCCGGCCGACGCGGGTGTCGACGTTGCCGCGGATCGGCACGCACTCGAAGCCGCGCCCCAGGGCGTTCAGCTGCGCGATGCGCCGGGGCGACCCGGTGCCGATGCGGGCGCCGGGGCCCAGGTCGGCGAGGGTGCGGCCGTCGGCGGCGACGAGGACGTCGCGCGGGTCCTCGCGCGGCGGGACGGCGATGACGAGGTGCTCGGGCTGCGCGGTCGGCAGGTCCTTGTACGAGTGGACCGCGATGTCGATCTCCTCGCGGTCGAGGGCTTCGCGGAGCTGGTTGACGAAGACGCCGACCCCGAGCTCCGCGACCGGGACCGTGGTCCCGTCCCCTGTGGTCTTGATCTCCACGAGTTCGACGCGCTCGCCCGTCAGGCGTGCGATCGCGTCCGCGATCATGCCGCTCTGCGCCAGCGCGAGCTTCGATCCCCTGGTCCCGACTCGGATCACGGGCTTGGTTCCCTTCTCAAGACTGCGGCGGCGGCGTCTTCCCGGCCGGTGCAGTCGCTGCGGTTTCGGACGTCGAGGCGGGCGAGGGGGCGAGCGCGTCGGCCACGGGGGCCGTCGCGGGGCTGACCTTCAGGGCCTCGGCGAGGTGGTCGCCCTGGGCGGCGGCGAGGACCGCGGCGTCGAGGGCGAAGAGGTCGCGCAGGGCGCGCGCGTAGTCGGGGGCGCCGGGCTGGCCGGCGAGCTCGCGGACGCGGACGGTGGGCTCGTGGAGGAGGCGCTGCACGACGCGGTGGACGGTGCGGGCGACCTCGGCGCGCTGGTCGTCGGTGAAGTCGCCGCGGCGGGCGACGCGGGCGAGCTCGGCCTCGACGATGTCGGCGGCGGCAGAGCGGAGGGCGGCGACGGTGGGGGTGACGGCGTCGGCGCGGAGGCTCTCGTTGTAGGCCTCGATCTCCTCGGCGAGGAGGCGCTCGACCTCGGCGAGGGTGTCGGCGGCGGCGCCGGCGGCGTCGGCCTTCTGGATCTCGGCGATGTCGACGACGGTGACGCCGGGCAGGAGCGCGACCTCCTCGGCGACGTCCTTGGGGAGGGCGAGGTCGCAGACGACGAGCGGGCGGGTGCGCCCGGCGAGGTGGGCGGCGCGCAGGACCGGCTCGGGCGAGGAGGTGGCGCAGACGAGGAGGTCGGCGTCGGCGGCGAGGCCGGCGAGGTCGCCGTAGTCGGCGGCGGTCGCGTCCCAGACGGCGGCGAGGCGCTCGGCCTTGGCGCGGTCGCGGTTGGCGACGGCGAGGGAGGCCACGCCGGAGCGGGCGAGGGTCGCGGTGGCGAGCGAGCCCATGGAGCCGGCGCCGACGACGGCGGCGCGGGTCTCGGTGAGGCCGTTCTGGAAGCCGTGGACGGCGAGGGCGCGCTCGGCGAGGTCGAGGGCGGCGGTGACGATGGAGGGGGCGGCGGCGTCGACGTCGGTCTCGGCGTGGATGCGCTTCCCGACGCGCAGGGCCTGCTGGAAGAGCTCGTGCAGGTGGCGGCCGACCTGGTCGGCCTCGCGGGCGGTGTCGTAGGCGTCGCGGAGCTGGCCGAGGATCTGGGGCTCGCCGGCGACCATGGAGTCGAGGCCGGCGGCGACGCGGAAGGCGTGGGCGACGGCGTCGGCGCCGTGGCGCACGTAGCCGCAGGAGGCGAAGTCGAGGTCGGCCTGGGTCTCGGTGAGGCCCCAGACGCGGTGGAGCTCGTCGACGACGGCGGCGAGCCCGCCGTGGAAGCTGGCGGCGACGGCGTAGACCTCGACGCGGTTGCAGGTGGAGAGGACGACGGCCTCGCGGACCTCGCCGCCGCGCAGGAGGGCGCGCGCGAGGTCGGCGGCGGCCTCGGGCCCGACCGCGAGCCGTTCCAGGGTCTCGACCGCTGCGCTGCGGTGCGAGATGCCGACAACCAGGAGGTTCACTTCACCGTTCCCGTCTCTTGTTGATCTGGGTCTCCGACCTGCCGAGCGACTTGTGGTGCTCGTGGAATGAGAGGATCTGCAGCTCGACGGCCAGGTCCACCTTGCGGACCGCCACCCCGGGAGGGACGGCGAGCACGCACGGCGCGAAGTTGAGAATGCTTGTGACACCAGCATCTACGAGAAGGTCGGCCACGTGTTGGGCGGCCGCGCCGGGTGTGGCGATCACCCCTATGTTGATGCCTTCGTCACGCACGGCCGCGGCGAGGAGCGCCACGTCGCGCACCCGCAGGCCGTCGAGATCCCTCCCAATGATGCCCGGGTCGGCGTCGAAGAGGCCAACGATGTCGAACCCGCGTTCGGAGAAGCCGGGGTACCTGGCCAGGGCCTGCCCCAGGTGGCCGAGGCCGATGATGGCGACGCGGGAGTCCTTGGTGAGTCCGAGCACAGCGGCGATGTGGGCGGCGAGGCCGGCGACGTTGTAGCCGACGCCGCGCATGCCGGAGGCGCCGAGCTGGGAGAGGTCCTTGCGGAGCATGGCCGAGTTCACGCCGGTGGCGGCGGCGAGGGTCTCGGAGGAGACGGTGTCGACGCCGGACTCGGAGAGGGTGCCGAGGGCGCGGAGGTATTCGGGCAGGCGCCTGACCACGGCGGCCGGCAGGTCGCCGGCCGCGGCCGGCGGGGCGGCGGCCCGCTGGTCAGTGCCTTCACCGGTGGTCGTCAATGCTGGAGCTCCAGGTCCGCTTCCGCGCCGTCGTTCACCGGCGCGCCACTCAGCTTAGGACGCGCCGGGGGTGGGAGGTCGCACAGGCAGCGCTAACGTCGCGCGGCCCGGGGCGGGGCGGGGTGTCGGGGAGGCGTCGGCGGGGTGAACGGGACTCGGCGGCTCGCGGGCGCCGCGCGGTACACCCCCGTAACACCGGGCCGAGCCCGGCTGTACCGAATTGCGAACGTCCCGGCGAGCCGCCGTCCGCCAGAATTCTGCCCTAATTGACCGGAGTAGCCCGGTATTTCGGAGATTTCTCGGTGTGTCGTCACTTGGCGAGGTCGCGGAGGAGCCGCGGGACGTCGACGTCCCAGTAGCCGTGCTCGCGCCCGTCGAGGAGGAGCACGGGCAGGCGGTCGCCGTAGTCGCGCGCCAACGCGGCGTCGCCGGCGACGTCGATCTCGGACCACTCCTCGCCGGTCCGCTCCTTCACGAGGTCGAGCGCGGCGCGCGCCTCGCCGCACAGGTGGCAATCCCTTGTAGTCAGCAGCGTCAGCCTGTTCACCCTGCTCCCTCCGTCGAAATGAAAAGCCGGACGGGATCGCACAGCTTGTGCGACACCCTCCGTCATTCCTCGCTCACTATTGAGGCACAACCGGTCCGCGGCCGCGGACCACCGAACGTTTGGGGAGGTAATGGTGGGATTCCGCCCCCGCAACGAAGGGTACGCCGGCGCCTCGGGCGCGCGCCGACATCGTCCCCTCCGCACCCGTCACCGAGCGCGACACGCCGATCGCAAATACGCGTCGCCGACCCCGCCGATTTCTAGACTCAGGCGGGTCAGTCCCTGCGGGACCCGATCGCATGACTCGGCCCGACGACCCCTCACACGAGGAGGCCACTAGTGCCCGGTATTGCACCGACCTTGGCTGTCGCAAGCCATGACTCGGCAGTGCTCACAGCAGACATCGCCCCCGTCCTCCGCTCCGGTTCGATCGCCGACGCCCTGACCCGGCTCCCCGGCCCGACCTTCGAGCGCCTGAAGCAGGCCGTGTGGACGGTCCTGTCCCTCGACACCGGCACCGCCGAGCAGCACCAGGTGCGGCCCGGCCGGGGCGCCGGACCCGGCGCGGCCGGCGGCGCCGCGGCCGAGCCGCGCGGCGGCGACCACCACGAGGACCAGGTCGACGGCGACGAGGTCGCCGACCTGGT
The DNA here is from genome assembly GCF_003933745.1 of Glycomyces terrestris. Lineage (GTDB taxonomy): Bacteria > Actinomycetota > Actinomycetes > Mycobacteriales > Micromonosporaceae > Glycomyces > Glycomyces terrestris. Next base: position 361,640 of record NZ_RSEB01000003.1, read on the forward strand.
GGCGCGCGCCCAGGCCGGCGAGCCGGGCGCCTTCGGGGAGATCTACGACCGCTACAGCGACACGGTCTACCGCTACATCTACTTCCGCGTGAACAACGCCCAGCTCGCCGAGGACCTCGCGTCCGAGACGTTCCTGCGGGCGCTGCGGCGGATCTCCAGCTTCAGCTGGCAGGGCAGGGCGTTCGGCGCGTGGCTGGTGACCATCGCGCGGAACCTCGTGGTCGACCACTTCAAGTCCGGCCGGTACCGCCTCGAGATCGTCAAGCCGGACGTCCTCGGCGCCGACCAGCAGGAGACCGACCCCGCCACGTCCCCCGAGACCGCTGCGCTGGAGAAGCTCACGAACGCGACGCTGCTGACGGCGGTCAAGAAGCTCAACCCCGACCAGCAGGAGTGCATCGTGCTGCGCTTCCTCCAGGGCTTCACCGTCGCCGAGACGGCCCGCACCATGGGCAAGAACGAGGGCGCGGTCAAGGCCCTCCAGTACCGGGCCGTGCGCACGCTCGCCCGGCTGCTGCCCGACGGCTTCCGCGGCTGAGCGGCCGTCCGATCCCCGCCGACCCCGTCCCGCACCGCGCCGCGAGCGCGGTCGGGAAACCGACAGAACCCGTTCCCAAGGGCTTCGGCCCGCGAGCTTGTAATCGACGGCCCGCCTCCTCACGGCGGACCGGAACTGCCAGGTCAGGGTCCTTTACCGGCCCGATACCGCCGCGAGGCCCCGCTGCGACGAGGACGATGTGGTCCGAAACGCAAGCTTCGCGGCGAACCGTAACCTCAGGGGCTACTCGTGCGTTGTTCTCAGTACAGGAGCAGGATCCATGCAGTGAGAGGGGGTGTGCCCGGTGACATTGAACCCTATGGAGCGCCGTCGCGCGGAGGAATTCGCGCGGCTGCTTGACTCCGGCGGTCCCACCCTCCCTCACTCGCGCCGCAGCGCGGACCCATCGGGTGCGTCAGCAGAAGCGTTCGCCGAACTCGTCGGCGTCACCGAGCGGCTGGGCGGGCTGGGCGACCAGCTCTTCAACGCGACCAGGCCGTCGCGGGACTGGCAGGACGCCACCCGCAGGCGGCTCATGGCCGTGGCCGAGGAAGAGGGCATCGGCGTCACCGCCAGGCACCGCGCCAGCGCGGCCGTGCCCGACACGAACAGGGCGCCCGTCCGCGACGAGATGTTCCCGCGCCGCCCCCGCGGCGGCCGGCGCATCGCGATCGTCGCGGCCCTCCTCACCGGCACCGTCGCGATCTCCGGGGTCTCCGCGGCCTCGGGCGACGCCCTCCCCGGCGAGACGCTGTACGAGGTCAAGCGCTCCACCGAGCGGGCGCAGCTCGCCTTGGCGGGCAACGACCTCGGACGGGCGCAGCTGTTCCTGGAGTTCGCGCGCACGCGCATCCAGGAGGCCGCGCTCGTGTCCGACGACGACGCGGCGGCCGCGAAGGCGCTGGGCGACGCGGCCGCGGAGCTGAAGAGCGCGAGCGCGCTCCTCGGCGAGCTGGCGGTCGCGAACGGCGACGCCGCGCCGCTGGACTACCTCGACCTGTTCGCGAACGAGCACCGCTGGGTGCTCGAGGACCTCGTCGAAGGGCTCGAGGGTGAGGCGAAGGACGCCGGCGCGGAGCTGGTGTCGGTCCTGGAGGCCGCGGCGCTGCGCTCGGTGGAGCTGCGCGGCGCGCTCGACTGCACCGACGCGGGCGGCGAGGCGGACGAGCTCGGTCCGATCCCGGGCTCGTGCGCGCAGAACGCCGTCGACGCGACCGAGCCGGCCGACTCCGGCGCCAGCACCGGCACCGGCACCGGCGAGGAGGCCGAGGCCGACCCGGGCGGCGGCGAGCCGACCGCGGGCGGGGAGGACGCGGACGCCACCACGGGTGAGCCCGACCCGGCCGACGAGGGCACGCCGGCGTCCGACCCGGCGAGCGGCGGGGCGAGCAGCCCGGCCGACGACGGGCAGTCGCCGAACGCCGAGACCGAGGACGACGTCCTCGGCGAACTCACCGGGATCATCTCGGACCTGTTCGATTGATCACCCGCCGCGGCCCGCGCCGCGGCGGCGAAGGCAGGGTGCGGAGCGGGACCGGGGCGCCTCACGGGGCGCCCCGGTCCGCGTCCGCGGCCGCTGCGGGGAGCAACGGCGCATTTCGGGCCAGGTGCGGCCATCCGGCGCGGCCGGGACGAGACATGAACAAGGCCACACTGGAAATTCACCGGGCTCGCGTCCTCGCGTTACAGGGCGTCTGCCTTGGGCTTGTAGGCTTTTAGGGTGTCTGAGATCGAGGCTTCCTCCAGCGCCTCCGCCACTCCCCGTCCGTCCGTGCGGGGCGGCGGCGTCGCTCGCACGCAGTCCAACGCCCACTCCGTCGTCGTCGAGCCCGCCGCGCCCGGCGAGGACGAGCTCGCCCAGATCCCCTCCGCGGCCTTCTTCGACGTCGACAACACCCTCATGCACGGCGCCTCCACGTACTACCTCGCGCGGGCGCTCGCCCGCCACGGCGTCCTGTCCGGGCGCGACATCCTCGGCTTCGCGTGGAAGCAGGCCCGCTTCAAGTTCCAGGGCGTCGAGCACCACGGGCACATCTCGCAGATCAAGTCCTCCGCGCTCGAACTGGTCGCCGGGTTCCCCGTCGACGAGATGCGGGCGCTGTGCGAGGAGGTCGTCGACCGCGACATCTCCCCGCGCATCCTCGCGCCGGTGCGCCGGCTCGCCGAGCGGCACCTCGAGACCGGCCAGGAGGTGTGGCTCGTGACCGCCAGCCCGGTCGAGCTCGCCGGGGTCCTCGCCTCGCGCCTGGGGCTCACGGGCGCGCTCGGCACGATCGCCGAGATCGAGAACGGCTGCTACACCGGCCGGCTCGTCGGCGACCTCATGCACGGCCCCGCGAAGGCCGACGGGATCGCCCAGCTCGCGGCCGAGCGCGGCCTCGACCTGGCGCTGTGCACCGCGTACTCCGACTCCGCGAACGACCTGCCGATGCTGCGCAAGGTCGGGCGCGCGATCGCGGTCAACCCGGACACGCGCCTGGCCCGCCAGGCCCGCCACCACGGCTGGCCGGTCCTCGACTACCGGCGCGGGCGCCGCGCCGCGAAGCTCGCGCTGCCCGCCGCCACGGCCGCGGGCGTGGGCGCGGGCCTGCTCTACCTGTACAAGTCCCGCGAGCGCGACTAGCGCCCTTGGACACCGCGCAGCGGCTCACCCTCGCCGGGGCGGCGGCCCTCGCCGTCGCCTGGCTCGCGTGGCCGTCCCCCGACCGCCCCGAGACGCTCGCGGCCCCGCCGGCGCAGCCGACCGTGTGGGAGACGTGGGACGCCGAGCCGGTCGACTGGCCCGGGGTGGTCGACGGCCGGGCGTGGACGCCGCTGCGGGTCCTCGACGAGGACTCGGCGCTCGGCACCGACGAGGCCGGGAGCCTGCTGTACGTCGAGCTCGACGAGGCCGGCGACGCCGCGGTGACGGTGGTGGCCGAGCCCGGCGGGGTGCCGGGCGTCGTGGCGGCCGCCGCGACCGACGAGCGGCTGGCGTGGATCGCGTCCGTGCCCGACGAGCAGGGCCGGGTCGTGTCGCAGCTGTGGACGGCGCCGCGCGGCGCGGACGGGCGGCCGGGCGAGGCTGCGGTGCTGACGGCCGACACCGGGGACGTGATCGCCTCCGGGTCGGCGTACGACCTCCAGTTCGCCGCCGAAGGGCTGCACTGGCTCTCGACCGCGCGCGGGGAGGCGCTGGTGACCGAGCACCGGTCGATCCCGGTCGGCGGGGGCGAGGTCGCGGTGACCGGGCACCTGGGCGCGTGGCAGGCGGCGGCGTGGCCGTGGCTGGCGAGCGCCGGGTCCGACTCGCTCGGCGGGGCGCAGCTGGTGCGCACCGACACCGGTGCGGGCGTGAAGGTCTTCTCCGGGGCCGAGGAGCTGACGCTGTGCTCGGCGACGTGGTGCCGGCTGATCGTGACCGCCGACGACGGGGCCCGGACCGACCTGATCCGTCCTGACGGGACGGACCGGGTGACGGTGGCCGAGGGGTTCACGTCCGCGGTGTCCCCCGACGTGGGGCTCATCGACCGGTTCGAGCCGCTCGTGGAGCGCGGCGCGGGCGCGGGCGACGCCGCGGTGGTGACGCTGTTCGACCTCGAAGCGGGCGAGGCGTACCTGGTGGCGTCGAGCGCCGGGCAGACGGGCGCGGACGCGCGCAGCGTGTGGTGGTCGACGGGCACCGCGGACCTGTTGGTGTGGCACGTGCTCGACCTCACGGACCTGGCTTGATGTGAGGCGATCGCGCGCCGGGCGCGGGTAACGTCGATGCCGTGACCACACCGCACCTCGCCCCGGCCCGCCCGCAGATCATGGGGGTCCTCAACGTCACCCCCGACTCCTTCTCGGACGGCGGGCGGTACCTGGACTTCGGCGACGCGGTCGCGCACGGCGAGCAGATGGGCGCCGAGGGCGCGGACCTCATCGACGTCGGCGGCGAGTCGACCCGGCCGGGGGCCGAGCGGGTGGACGCGGCGACCGAGACCGCGCGCGTGGTCGACGTGATCGCGGCGCTCGCCGAACGGGGCCTGGCGGTCTCGATCGACACGACGCGGGCCGCGGTGGCGGCCGCGGCGATCGAGGCGGGCGCGAGCGTCGTGAACGACGTGTCGGGCGGCCTCGCGGACCCGGACATGGCGCGGGTCGTGGCGGACACGGGCGTGCGGTGGGTGCTCATGCACTGGCGCGGGCACTCGGCGGACATGCAGCGCCTGGCGCGGTACGAGAACGTGGTGGCCGACGTCAAGGCCGAGCTCGAGGACCGGGTCGAGGCGGCGCTGGACAGCGGCGTGGACCGCGAGAAGCTCATCCTGGACCCGGGTCTGGGGTTCGCGAAGTCGGCCGAGCACAACTGGCGGCTGTCGGCGCACCTGGACGAGTTCGTGGCGCTGGGGTACCCGGTGCTGTTCGGGTCCTCCCGCAAGTCGTACCTGGGGTCGCTCCTGGCCGACGAGAGCGGGAAGCCGCGCCCGGTGGGGCAGCGGGAGGCGGCGACGCTGGCGACGTCGGTCCTGGCGTTCGAGGCCGGGGCGTGGGGCGTGCGGGTGCACGACGTGGCGGGCACCGCGGACGCGCGCGCGGTGTGGGCGGCGACGCGCGCGGCGCGGTAGCTGACGGATCGCCGACAGGGCCCGGTCGGGCCGCGGCCGGGACGCCGGGGCGGACCTGCGGGTTCGCGCGGCCCGGGGCGGGGCGCGGTGATCGCGATCGCGTCTCGGAAGTTGGAACTGCTGTTGCCGATGCACGTGGCACACCCGTAGCATTCGGCTCGTACTTCATCCAGAGCAGCTGAGGGGTCCGGCCCTGCGACGCTGCGGCAACCACCGACGTGCTCGGCAGGTGCCAAATCCGGCCCGCTCCGGCGGGAAAGATGAGGGAGGAGCCTTCTCGCATGTCGAATGCCCTGTTCGCCGACAGCCCCGCCAAGGGCCTGGTCTGCCGCAACTGCAACGCCACCTACGACCTGGTCGCCCAGCACGCCTGTTGGCAGTGTTTCGGGCCCCTCGAAGTCGACTACGACCTCGAGGAGCTGGCGAAGGTGACGCGGGAGCGGATCGAGGCGGGCCCGCAGAACATCTGGCGGTACGCGCCGCTGCTGCCGGTCGGCGTCCACCCGGAGGACCGGGTGAGCCTGAACCCCGGCCTGACCCCGCTCATCGACGCGACCCACCTGGCGAAGGCCCTGGGGATGCGCAAGCTATGGGTCAAGGACGACAGCGCGAACCCGACCCACTCGTTCAAGGACCGGGTCGTGTCGACCGCGGTGTCGGCGGCCGTGAAGCTCGGCTTCGACCGGTTCGCGTGCGCGTCCACGGGGAACCTGGCGAACTCGGTCGCGGCGCACGCCGCCCGGGCCGGCGTCCCGTCGATCGTGTTCATCCCCTCGGACCTGGAGCCGGGCAAGGTCGTGCAGTCGGCGATCTACGGCGGCACGCTCGTGGCCGTGCAGGGCTCCTACGACGACGTGAACCGGCTGTGCTCGGAGCTGACCGAGACCGACGAGTTCGAGTCGACCGCGTTCGTCAACGTGAACATCCGCCCGTACTACGCGGAGGGCTCGAAGACCCTCGGGTACGAGGTGGCCGAGCAGCTGGGCTGGCGGCTGCCGGAGCAGGTCGTGGTGCCGATGGCCTCGGGCGAGCTGCTCACCAAGATCCACAAGGCGTTCGAGGAGGCCGCCGAGATCGGCCTGACCGAGCCGGGCAAGGTCCGGGTGTTCGGGGCCCAGTCGGCCGGGTGCAGCCCGATCGCCGACGCGTTCGACGCCGGCACCGACGTGATCACCCCGGTGAAGCCGACCGGGATCGCGAAGAGCCTGAACATCGGCGACCCCGCGGCGGGCCCGTACGCGATCGAGGCGTGCCGCTCCACGGGCGGCGGGATGGCGAAGGTCTCCGACGACGAGATCCGGGACGGCGTGAAGCTTCTCGCCGCGACCACGGGCGTGTTCGCTGAAACGGCCGGCGGGGTCGTCGTCGCTACGCTCCGTAAGCTCTTGGAGTCGGGTCAGCTCGATCCGGAGGCGGAGACGGTCATCTACAACACCGGCGAGGGACTGAAGACCCTGGACGCCGTGTCGTCGCTGGTCGGGCCGACGCACACCGTGAAGCCGTCCCTGAAGGCAGCGAAAGAAGCGGGACTCCTGCAATCGTGAGTGGAGGGTGGGAGTTCGGAACGCGGACAAATAAAACGCTTTCCGAACTCCTGAAATTATCACTCTGAGTGACCGATGTGAAGTGATGTGTCGGGTACCCGACAAAAAGAAGCGAAGTTCGGGTCTTGACCGTATTCACTGAATGAGCAAGAATTCTTGGTGCGGGAGGCCGCAGCAGTCCTGTCGCCACTCACCCGGTTGACTGCGAGTCCTGGGGCTAGAACGTGTCGAGCAGCGCCAGCCGGTGTCAGGAACTGCGGTCTCCCGACCATGCTGCCCCCGGTCGATGACTTCCCGGAAGCCGCCTCCCCCAAACCCGCTCCACGCAACGGGCGCAATGCGCTTGCCCGCGTCGCACCCCTCTGCCAGGCTCGGCCCATGACGCATTTCGACATCGTCCGGGTGGACCCCTCGAATCAGGCGCTCGTCGAGTCCTGGCTCACCGCACAGGAATCGGTGCAGGCCCACGACTTCACGGGGCTGAGCCCCTGGAACCCGCTCGGCGCGCTCGCGGGACTCGTCGTCCCCGACCCCGACGTCCGCCGCGAACGCTGGGCGGCCGTGTGCGACGGCGCGGTCCTCGGCTACCTCGGCCTGCACCTCTCCGACCGCGACAACACGCACCTCGCGAACTTCGAGATCGGCGTGCGGCCCGAGTCGCGGCGCCACGGCGTCGGCTCGGCCCTGCTGCGGCACGCCGAGGAGCGCGCGGCCGAGGAGGGGCGCACCACGATCTCGACCTGGCTCGCGGTCCCGCACGAGGACTCCCCCGACGTGCGCGGCGACGGCGGGCCGTTCCTGATCGACAAGGGCTACAAGCGGTCCCTGGAGGCCGCGGTGCGGGTGTGCGAGCTCGCGACCGTCCTCGACGAGGACCTCGACCGGCTGTGGGAGGAGAGCTGGGCGAAGGCGGAGGGCTTCGAACTGGCCGTCTTCCACGGCGAACCGCCGGCGCACCTCATCGACGGCGTCGCGTACCTGCACGCGCGCATGTACACCGACATGCCGCTGGGCGACTGGGACCTCCAGGAGGGCCGCATCACGGCCGACACCGTCCGCCTGTGGGAGCGCCAGCGGCTCCTGCGGGGCGTCCTGAACATCCAGAGCGCGGTGGTGCACAAGGAGAGCGGCGAGGTCGCCGGGCTCACCGAGATCCACGTCCGCGCCGGGGACGAGCGGCACTGCCTCCAGGGCGACACGATCGTCGACCCGCGCTTCCGCGGCCACCGGCTCGGCACGATCCTGAAGATCGCGAACCAGCGGCGGCTCCAGTCGATGCGGCCGTGGATGCGCTACGTGTGGACCGGGAACGCCGAGTCGAACACGCACATGATCGCGATCAACGAGGCCGTCGGGTACCGGCTGGCCGGGCACGAGACGGTGTTCCAGAAGCGGCTCGGTTAGCGGCGGCTCGGCTGGAAGCGGCTCGGCTAGTGGACGAGTCCTTCGTGGATGCGGCGGCGTTCGGCGTGGAGTTCGGCGATCCGCTCGCGCGCGGCCTCGTCGCCGGCGCGGGCGGCCTCGCGCAGGGCGTGGATCTCGTCCTCGAGGTCGAGGCCGCGGCGGTTGAGCTCGAAGAGGCTCTCGTTCACCTCGGGCTCGGGCGTCTCGCGGATCGCCCTGGCCCCGGCGGCGGTGACGCCGAACGGGGCCAGGCGGGCCGCGTCGAGCTCGAACGCGCGCCGGTGGCCGGTGACCTTGTCCATGCGGTCGCTGCCCTCGCTCTGCATGTGGGACAGGCCGGTGTGGGCGTAGAGCCACCACATGGTCTCGCCGTCGAGGTGGCGCACGTTGTAGCCCCAGGGGGCGAGGGCCTGCGCGAGGGTGCGGTGGTTGTTGCGGTAGACCGTGCGCGGGTCCGCGGCCGGTTCGAGCAGGCTCAGGCCGATCGAGGGGCTGTGGTGGTAGGCGCGGTGGCCCGTGGCCTGCGCCGGGACCCAGTTGCAGCCGAGGACGGGCGAGAGGATCGCCGGCTCGCCGTGCCCCTCGGCGAGGTAGGCCGCGGCCTCCCGGTGGAGCCGGGCGACCAGGCCGCGGTGGATCGCGTCGTCGTCGTCGAGGCGGGTGGTGAGGACCCAGCCCTTCCTGCGGGCCTTGGCCTCCGCCGCGGCCCAGGCGGCGAGGTCGGGGACGAAGTCGCGCTTGAGCTCGGTCTCGGCGACGCGCAGGTACGGGCGGCTCTCGGCGAGGGCGTCGAGGCGCTTGCGGGCCTGCGGGGGCATGTCGCGGTCGACGGCGACGACCCACACGAAGTCGCGGTCCTCCTGGGCGTCGAGGGAGGCGACCGTCAGGTGCTCCATCATCAGCTGGCGGTACGCGAACCACTGCTCGTCGAAGACGCCGATGCCGTGGCGGGTGGCGATGACGTGCAGGAACTCCTTGCCTCCGGGTGCGGCGGCGCGCAGGCGGCGGCGCAGGGCGGCTAGCGGCTTCGGGCTCATGGGCTCACTTTCTGCGGGCGGCTGTGTGGGGGTAACGCTCGGAGCGCGCCGAGGGTTGCTCCCGCCGGAGTGAACTGTGCGCCAAATCTTCCGCTCAGGCGAGTCGCGCCCGCCACCAGTCGAGGGTCTCGGCGAGGGCGGTGTCGGTCGGCGTGGGCTCGTCGCCGAAGGTGTCGGTGAAGTCGTGCGACTCCATGACGTACGGGCCGTCCCACTGGTGGCGGGTCTCGGCCATGCCCTTCATGGCGGGCTGGGCGAGGCCGACGACGCGGATGAGGACCCACCAGGGCATGCGGGAGACGCGGACGGGGCCGCGGCCGAGCAGGCGGGCCATGGCGTCGACCATGTCGCGCTGGGAGGCGGCCGGAGCGGTGGGGACGTGCCAGGGGCGGCCCCAGGCGCGGTCGTCGCCGCCGAGGCGGATGAGGGCGCGGGCGACGTCGGGGATGTAGGTGAAGGAGTGCGGCGCGTCGGGGTCGCCGAGGACGGTGACGCCCTTGCCTTCGACGACGGGACGGACGATGCGCTCGCCGAGCATGGCGTCGGCGAGGGCGCCGGGCCCGAAGTAGTCGGAGCCGCGGGCCTCGGTGAAGCGGAGGTCGCCGGCGGCGTGGAGGGCCATCGCGTCCTCCCACATCTTGATGCGGATGCGGCCCTTGTGCCCCGGGGAGCGCAGCGGGGTGCGCTCGGTCATGGGCGCGGTGACGGGGCCGTACACGTAGAGGTTGCCGGTGTTGACGAGGCCGGCGCCGTGGGCCTTGGCGGCGGCGAGGATCGCGGCGAACATGGGCGGCCACTCGTCGGCCCACTGGTGGTAGCCGGCGGGGTTGGCGCAGTTGTAGATGACGTCGGCGCCCTTCGTGGCGGCGGTGAGGGCGGCGGCGTCGCGGGCGTCGACCTTGACGTGCTCGATGCCGGGCGTGCTGGGGCCGCCGGAGCGGCTGAGGACGCGGACGCGCTCGCCGCGCCCGGCGAGGATCGCGGCGACGGTGGAGCCGATCTGGCCCTTGCCGAGGATGACGTGGTCGGTCACGGGAGTTCCCTTCTCAGATAGAGAGCGGTGCTCTCTGTTGAGAACAACGATCTCACATTCGCGGCGCCAATGCAAGAGCAGTGCTCTCGAATTTTGGCGGGTGCTCTCGGAGACGCCGAACGGCCGCACCGGTGCCGGTGCGGCCGTTCAGGGTTCGCGGTCTAGCCCTCGCGATTGTGCGCGTAGTTCTCCAGGTACTCGAGCTGCTCGGGGTCGAGGCTGGGGCGTACGCGCTCCATCGCCTGCTCGACGTGGGCGGCGGTGACGACGCTGGCGTCGAGCGACTCGCGCATGGCGGTGAGCGCGGCCTCGCGCACGAGCGCGGCGCAGTCGGCGGCCGAGTACAGCCACAGCTCGTCGGCGACCGCGGCGAGGTCCACGTCGTCGGCGAACGGCACGTTCTTCGCGTTGGCGCGCAGGATGTCCGCGCGCCCGCGCGCGTCCGGCGGCGGCACGTAGACGAGGCGCTCGAGCCGGCCGGGGCGCAGCAGCGCGGGGTCGATCATGTCGGGCCGGTTGGTGGCGCCCACGACGACGACGTCGTGCAGGGCCTCGGCGCCGTCGAGCTCGGTGAGCAGGGCCGCCACGACGCGGTCGGCCGTGCCGCCGTCCGTGCCGGCGCCGCGCACCGGCGCGAGGGCGTCGAGCTCGTCGAAGAACATCAGGGTCGGACTGGCCTGGCGGGCGCGGCGGAACAGGTCGCGCACGTTCTTCTCCGACTCGCCGACCCACTTGTTCAGCAGCTCGGAGCCCTTGACGCTCATGACGTTCGCGTGCCCCTCCCCCGCGACCGCGCGCACGATGTAGGTCTTGCCGCACCCGGGCGGGCCGTACAGGAGGATGCCGCGCGGGGCCTCGATCCCGAGGCGGGTGAACGCGTCCGGGTAGGTGAGCGGCCACAGCACCGTCTCGGTGAGGGTCTGCTTCAGGTCCTCCATGCCGCCGACGTCGGCGAGGGTGAGCCCGCCGAGCTCGACGGCGTCGCCGCCGAGGCTGGTGGGCCGCACCGACTCCAGGGCGCCGTCGAAGTCGGCCGGCTGGAGCGCGGTGGCCCCGCCGTCCTTGGCGCGCAGCGCGGCCCGCACCCCGGCCTCGCGGACCATGACGGCGAGGTCGGAGGCGACGTAGCCGGGGGCGCGGTGCGCCACGGACTCGAGCTTCACGTCCTCGGCGACCTTCATCGAGCGGGTGAAGTAGACGAGGAGGTCGCGGCGGGCCTCGGCGTCGGGCATGGGGACGACGACCTCGTGCTCCAGGCGCGAGCGGAGCGCGGCGTCGACGTCCTCGGTGCGCGCGGTGGTGCACACCACGGCGTGCTCGCCCGGTTCGGCGAGGACCTCCTCGACGAGGCGGGAGAACATGGTGCCCAGCGGGGTCCGGCGCCCGGCCGGGGCCAGGTGCTCGACCCCGCGGACGAGGAGCACGCCCGGGACGGGGAGCGCGGCGACGGCGGCGCGGAGCCGGTCGGCGGCGGCGTTCGCCTCGAGGGCGGCCAGGTCGGAGCCGGAGACCTCGCTGACGCCCGCGCCGACCGCCGCGGCGACCGAGCGGACGACGGTGGCCTTCCCGGCGCCCGAGGGGCCCGAGACGAGGACGCCGAGGGCCATGTCGGTGCCGACGACCTTGAGGACCTCGCGGTGGTTGAAGCCGAGGTCGAGGAGTTCGCGCAGTTCCTCGGCGGGGATCTTCGCGCCCGCGAGCTCGTCGTAGGGGATCGGCGCGACGCCCGGGACCGCTTCGGGCGCACGGGGTTCGGCGAGCGGCGCGCGGGTCTCGGCCCGCGGGCGGACGGCGGCGGCGCTGCCGCCGTAGGAGGCGGGCATGCGCTCGCGGCCGGCGGGGAGGGGGGCGTCGGCGGCGGCGCGGGTCGCGCCGACCCACTCGACGCGGGTGTCGGAGGTGATCATCGCGCCGCGGGCGGGGCTGGCCTCGACCACGTTGAGCACCATGGTGGTCCAGCCCATGCCGAGGGTGTTGTTCAAGGTGCGGCGGGTGGCCGTGACGGCGTCGCGGGCGGCGGAGCCGAGCTCGATCGGCAGGAGCGACACGTCGTCGCCCTCGCAGACGACCTTCGACAGGAGTGCGAGGCGCAGCGTGTCGGGGTCGACGACCGCGACCGCGGAGGCCGGGCCGGACAGGACGACCCGGTCGGCGGCGGTGAGCTCCACGGGCGCGAGCCGCACGGGGTCGCCGTCGCGGGCGCCGATGTTGCCGAGGGTGAGGTCGTCGGCGTAGAGGGCGCGCCGGGAGGCGTACCGGTCGGCTTCGAGGACGATCGCGGCGGTCGCGCGCCGCCCCGTGATCCCGACGGCGTCGCCGGGGCGCAGGCCCAGGGCGGTGAGGGCCTCGGGGTGGAGGCGGACGATGCCGCGCCGCGCGTCGAGCGCGGCGCGGGCGCGGGTGGCGGTCAGTGTGAGGGTGCCTGCTTCGGTCACGCGGCCCAGCCTATTACGGGCGGGGCCCGGTCGGCGACGCTCGCCTTCGGGCCCCGGGGTCGGACATGTCGGTTCGCCGCCGCCCCGGCCGCGAGTGCTCCGGCGGGGTGCGGACAGTCGGGACGGGCTCGCTGCGGAGGCGGCGTCTCGGCGGAGGCGGTGCCGTCGGCCCGGTCGGCGGCGTCCTCGATCCCGCGCGGCTTCGCCCGCGAGGCGAACGGGGTCCGGGGCGGCCGGCGGCCCGGCCGCCGGGCTACTCCTCGGCGGGGGTGAGGTCCATGCGGTAGACGGTCTTGCCGTCCTCGAGGAGGACCGCGGTGGAAGCGCCCTGGTCGGCGAACTCGCGCCAGCGCTCGCCCAGCCAGGACTCGGCGTCGCCCTGGCTGCCCAGGTCGCTGTCGGGGGTTTCGAGCGTGTTGCCTTCGGCGTCTTCGAGCTTCCAGGTCCAAGTCATGGGGCAACAGTACGCGATCGGGCGGGCGCGCGGTCTGCGAAGCCCGGCGTCACCAGTCCCACCGGTCGCTCGCCGGGGCGGTCACGGGAGTGCGTTCGACCTGCGGGGGCTCCGCCTCGGCGCGGCGGGGCCCGAAGGCCGCGGCGAGCGCGAACAGGGTCCACAAGGGCAGCAGCGCGATCCACAGCCAGGCCGGGGAGACGGGCATGGGGGCGAGGGTCGCGACGCCGCGGTCGACGGCGTCGAGGACGGCGAGGCCGCCGACGATCGCGGTGAAGCCGCCGAGGAAGCGCACGCCGGCGCGGAACCAGGAGCGGCCGGCGAGGAGCCAGCCGCAGCCCCACAGGGCCACCGCGAGCGCTTCGTAGTCGGCCCGGCCGGACCACACGGCGAGGACGAACAGCAGTGCGCCGCAACCGGTCGCGATGGCGGAGAAGGTCATCGCGCCGGCGCGCGGCGGATTCGGGGAGCGGGCGGCGCCGAGCCAGCCGGCGCCGGCGAGGAAGAGCAGGGCGGCGGCGAAGGCGACGGCGGCCTGGAACTCGAGGCGGTCGGTGAAGCGGGCGCCGAGCCAGTCGCAGGTCGCGGGCAGGTCGGCGGTGTCCTGGAGGCCGCACTGCCAGGCCTTGAGGGAGCGGAGCGGGTCGCCGGCGACGCGGGCGGCGTCGGCGCCGCAGGGCGGGAGGACGGAGGGCGCGGTGCGGTAGGCGCCCGGCTCGTCGAAGCAGTTGCCGACGCCGGTGCCGTCCCACCACAGGTCGAGGCGGTTGCGGTGGCGGGCGCCGTCCTCGCGTTCGCCGAAGACGTTGCCGCTGAAGGTGTTGCGGTCGCCGCCGAGGCCGGTGTCCTGGCCGGGGGTGCCCCAGGCGGCGACGGCGGCGGTCTGCTGGTCCCAGATGCGGTTGCCGGTGACGGCGGTGCCGGTGCCGTCGGCGACGAGGACGCCGACGCCGGAGGGGTAGGCGCGGTCGGGGCAGAGGACGCCGTCGGCCCAGTCGCGGTCGGCGGGGTCGCCTTCGCAGGCGGCGGTGCCGAGTCGGTGGTAGTGGTCGGTGTTGTTGCCGTACAGGACGTTGTCGGCGGCGGTGACCTCGGCGGTGGGGCCGGTGTCGGCGACGACGAGTCCGGTGGTGTTGCCGTGCAGGCGGTTCGCGGTGGCGGTGGCGGTGGTGGCGGTGCCGCGGATCTCGAGGCCGGCGGTGTTGCCGGTCGCCTCGCAGCCGGTGACGGCGGCGTTCGAGTTCTCGACGAGGATGCCCGCGGTGTCGGCGGTCTCGGCCGTGCAGTCGGTGAGGGCGACGCCGGTGGAGTCGGCGATGTGGAGGCCGGCGCCGTCGCTCTGGAAGGCGCCGACCTCGACGAGGGCGGCGCTCTCGACGGCGGTGAGGCGCAGGGCGGCGCCGCGGGCCTGGCCGAAGGCGATCCCCTTGAGGTAGAGGCCGGAGGCGGCGTGGGCGGTGAGGACGGTGTCGGCGGTGAAGCGGGCCGAGATCTGGACGTCGTCGGGGCTGTCGCCGAGGCCCTCGATCTGGAGGCCGGGGGTCTCCAGGACGATCGCGGCGTCCACGGCGTAGTGGCCCGGGAGGACCTGGATGCGGGCGCCGGGGGCGGCGGCGGCGATCGCGGCGGGCAGGTCGCGGTAGCCGTCGGCGAGGCAGTCCTCCTGGAGGCGCTCGTTGGCGATGCGCTCGTTGTAGACGACGCCCTCGTTGCGCTCGGTGAAGTCCTCGGCGTCGGCGGTGCAGACGAGGAGGAGGTCGCCGTCCTCGCGGTAGGCGGGCGGTTCGGCGGCGGGGAGGGCGGGGAAGGGGTCGGGTGCGGCGATGCGGCCCTCGGTGGCGGTGCCACCGACGTAGCAGGTGAAGACGAGCACGGCGAGCACGCCGGTCATGAACGCGAGGGCGGCGAGCCGGTGGTCGGGGCGGTCATTGAGGCGTGTGGGGGGCACGGAGACAGGGTAGCCCGCGGCGCACACGGTGTGAAGAGGCCTGAATCGGCTGGGGCCCAAACATTTCGGGCATCGCGGCGGGGTCGTCGCGGCATACCGCCCCCGGTTGGGGCGGTATGCCGCTTGCGCAGCGGCTGCGCCGTCTGCACTGGCAGCCAGTACAGAGAAAGGGAGAACCACTCACTTTACAGTGAGCGGTCCTCCCTCGCGGTACTCAGTCGGCCTGAGCGAGCACTCCCGAAGGGGCGCTTGCTACATCATGCCGCCCATGTCGCCCATGCCGCCGCCGGCGGCGCCGGCGCCTTCCTTCTCCGGGGCGTCGGCGACGACGGCCTCGGTGGTCAGGAACAGGGCGGCGATCGACGCGGCGTTCTGGAGCGCCGAGCGGGTGACCTTGGCCGGGTCCGGGATGCCGGCGGCCAGCATGTCGACGTACTCGCCGGTGGCGGCGTTCAGGCCCTGGCCCTTGGGCAGGCCCTTGACCTTCTCCACCACGACGCCGCCCTCGAGGCCGGCGTTCTCGGCGATCGCGCGGAGCGGCGCGCCGAGCGAGCGGCGGACGATCTCCACACCGGTGGCCTCGTCGCCCTCGGCCTCGACCTTCTCGAAGGCCGAGTCGGCCTGGACGAGCGCGGTGCCGCCGCCGGGGAGGATGCCCTCTTCCACGGCCGCCTTGGCGTTGCGCACGGCGTCCTCGACGCGGTGCTTGCGCTCCTTCAGCTCGACCTCGGTGGCCGCGCCGACCTTGATGACGGCCACGCCGCCGGCCAGGCGCGCCAGGCGCTCCTGGAGCTTCTCGCGGTCGTAGTCGGAGTCGGAGTTCTCGATCTCGGCGCGGATCTGGTTGATCCGGCCCTGGATCGCGTCCTCGTCGCCAGCGCCGTCGACGATGATGGTGTCGTCCTTGGTGATGACGACCTTGCGGGCCTGGCCCAGCAGGGACAGGTCGGCGTTCTCGAGCTTGAGGCCCACCTCTTCCGAGATGACCTGGCCGCCGGTGAGGATGGCGATGTCGCCGAGCATGGCCTTGCGGCGGTCGCCGAAGCCGGGGGCCTTGACCGCGGCCGACTTGAAGATGCCGCGGATGCGGTTCACCACGAGGGTCGGGAGGGCCTCGCCGTCCACGTCCTCGGCGATGATGAGGAGCGGCTTCGAGGTCTGGGTGACCTTCTCGAGCGTCGGGAGCAGGTCCTTGATCGCGGAGATCTTCTGGTTCGCGATGAGGATGTAGGGCTCCTCGAGCACGGCCTCCATGCGGTCCTGGTCGGTCACGAAGTAACCGGACAGGTAGCCCTTGTCGAAGCGCATGCCCTCGGTGAGCTCGAGGTCGAGGCCGAAGGTGTTCGACTCCTCGACGGTGATGACGCCTTCCTTGCCGACCTTCTCCATGGCCTCGGCGATGATGGCGCCGACCGTGGCGTCGCCGGCCGAGATGGAGGCGGTGTTGGCGATCTGCTCCTCGGTGTCGACCTCGGTGGCCGACGCCTGGAGGTGCTCGACGACGGCCGCGACGGCCTTCTCGATGCCCTTCTTGATGGCGATCGGGTTGGCGCCGGCGGCGACCGCGCGGAGGCCTTCCTTGACGAGGGCCTGCGCGAGGACGGTGGCGGTGGTGGTGCCGTCGCCCGCGACGTCGTCGGTCTTCTTGGCGACCTCCTTGACGAGCTCGGCGCCGATCTTCTCGTAGGGGTCCTCGAGCTCGATCTCCTTGGCGACGGACACGCCGTCGTTGGTGATCGTGGGGGCGCCCCACTTCTTGTCCAGCACCACGTTGCGGCCCTTGGGGCCGAGGGTCACCTTGACGGCCTCCGCGAGGGTGTTCATGCCCCGCTCGAGCCCGCGGCGAGCCTCCTCGTCGAATGCGATCATCTTCGCCATTGCAGATGGCTTCCTTTCGGATAACGTTCGTTGTCGACGGTGAGGCGGCATTCCCGCGACGGTGGGCCCAGGGCCCGTCCACCTCATCGCTGTCCTTAGCGTTAGCACTCCCCAGCGGCGAGTGCCAAATCAGGTATAGCACTCTCGCCTTGAGAGTGCCAATCCGGGGCACGAAACCAGTGGTGGAGCGCGCGCCCGCCCGGACGGGGCCCGGCGAGGGCGCGGCCGGGCGCCGCGAACAGCCCCCGCGGCGCCGAACGCCGCCGCGCCGCGGGACGGGATCAGGGCGTCGGGGAGGGCGATCCCGGGTGGCCGGGCTCGCCCGGGCCGGTGTACCCGCCCGGGGCCGCCGCGCCCGACGCCTCGGCCGAGAGCGAGGTCGCCGAGACCGACTCGGTGCGCCCGCGCAGCCACGCGTACGTGCACAGCGCCGCCGACAGGATCCAGATCATCGGCGCCAGGAGCAGCAGCGCCATCACCGCCTCGGTGACGATCGTGAGGACCGCGGCGAGCCAGCCCGCGAAGACCGCGTGCCACAGGCCCGCGAGCAGCAGCCCGACCAGCGCGATGACGAGGTTCGCGGCGACCGCGACGAGCACCACGATGACGAGCCGCCCGAGCGCGGGCCAGAACGCCGAGTGCGTCAGCTGGACCGAGCGCGCGTACGGGCTGCGGTGCGCCTCGAAGACCGCGGCCGGGGCCATGAGGCTGAGCGCGAACACCGCCCACAGGCCCGGCAGCACACACAGCACCAGGCCGACCGCGATCGTGACCCAGGCGAGCAGCAGCCACAGGAAGAACCTGCCGCCGCGCTTGAACCCGAACGAGAACGCCTCCCCGAGGCTGAGGAAGCCCCCGGCCGCCTCGGCCGCCGCCGTGCGGACCGCGGCCAGGACCGCCGAGCCGGAGACGTACAGGACCGCGAGCGTGAGCACCAGGCCGATGAACCCGGCCAGCGCGCCCGGGGAGTACTCGCGCGCGAACGCGCCCCAGTCGGTGACGACGATGTCCTGCTTCGGGGCGCGCACGTTGTTGTTGTAGGCGCCGAGGACCCAGCGGGGCAGGACCACGCCGATGAGCAGGATCAGGCCGACGGTGCGCCACGAGCGCTGGACGACGTCGAAGGAGGCGTGCCACCAGCCCTCGAAGGCGTCGGTGACGAGGGGGTCGCCGCCGGAGAAGCGGCCCGAGGGCTCCTCGGACTGCCCGGAGTTCCAGTAAGGATCGTCGCTCATAGGGCGGATCGTAGACCAGCCAACCGTGCATATCAGACAAACGACCGCAGCGCATCCGTTCGGGGACGCCCGGTTGTCCGATTCGCCCGCCGCGGGCGGGCGGACGCATTAGCGTCTGCGGCAGGTGTCGGCGCGCGCGGCGCCGGGTACAGGCGGCGGATCGCCGAGAGACAGGGAGGGCCGGAGATGTCCCATCGCGAGCACCCCGCAGCGGCCGGCCGAGAGAAGACGTTCTTCGGGCATCCGCGCGGCCTGGCCGTGCTGTTCGGCACCGAGATGTGGGAGCGGTTCAGCTTCTACGGGCTCCAGGGCATCCTGCTGACGTTCCTGACCGCGAGCGTGCTCCAGAACGGGCTCGGGCTGGAGGACACGGTCGCGGTGCCGATCGCCTCGCTGTACTCGGGCGCGGTGTACCTGACGTCGCTGCCGGGCGGGTGGCTCGCCGACCGGGTGCTGGGCGCGCGGCGCGCGGTCCTCATCGGCGGCGTCGTCATCATGTTCGGCCACATCTCGATGGCGATCCCGGTCGAGGGGCCGGGGCTGGTGTTCTTCGGCCTGTTCCTGGTGGTGCTCGGCTCGGGCCTGCTGAAGCCGAACATCTCGGTGATGGTGGGGCGGCTGTACGACGGGGACTCGGACGCGCGGCGCGACTCCGGGTTCTCGGTGTTCTACATGGGCATCAACCTGGGCGCGTTCCTCGGCATCCTGGTGACGCCGTACCTGGCGGGCGAGGACCGGTGGCACCTGGGCTTCGGCGCGGCCGCGGTCGGGATGGCGCTGGGCCTGCTGTGGTACGTGCGCGGGTGGCCGCGGCTGACGAACGCCGGCATCGGGCCCTCGCGGCCGCTGGCGCCGGAGGAGCGCGGCAAGGTCGTCCGCATCGTCGTCGTCTCGCTGGTGGTCGCGGCGGTCGCGATCGCGGTTTGGGCGGCGACGGGGACGCTGACGCTCGCGACCGTGCCGACGGTGGTGACGATCCTGTCGATCGCGGCCGCGGTCTGGTACTTCGTGTACATCTTCGGGGAGGCGAAGGACGTCACGGCGGCCGAGAAGGCGGGCCTGCGCGCGTACGTGGGCCTGTTCGTGGCGGCCGTCGTGTTCTGGATGCTGTACCTCCAGATGGGCTCGATCCTGACGGCGTTCGCGGCGAACTCGGTGGACCTCGACTCGTGGGGCTTCCATCTGCCGGCGGGCGGGGTGCAGAACTTCAACTCGATCGCGATCCTGGTGTTCTCCCCGATCTTCGGCGCGATCTGGCTCAAGGCCGGCGAGGGCTTCGGGACGGCGTACAAGTTCGCGCTCGGCGTGGGACTGACGGGCCTGTCGTGGGTGCTCCTGGGCTGGCTCCAGGGCCGCGCGGACGGGGGCGTGCTGGTGGCGCTCGGCTGGATGGCCGTGGTGTACCTGCTGCTGACGTGGGGCGAGCTGTGCGTCTCGCCGGTCGGCCTGTCGGTGACGACGCAGCTGGCGCCGGCCGCGCTCAAGGGGCAGCTCATGGGCGTGTGGTTCCTGGGCCCGGCGGTGGGGACGCCGCTGGGCGGGCAGGCGTACGCGTTCCTGGTGCCGAAGGTCGGCGAGCAGGCGTTCTTCTACCTCCTCGCCGGGCTCGCGCTCCTGGCGGCGGTGGTGCTGGCGGTGTGCAGCCCGGCGCTGCACCGGCTCATGGGCCGCGGCGGGCACGGCCCGGACGCGGTGCTGGAGACGCCGCCGGAGCCGCGGGCGCGGTAGCGGCTCAGCGGCCGGTGAACCAGGCGCCCGCCTGGCTCATGAAGCGGCGCACCGCGCTCTGGCGCGGGATGATCGCCTCCGCGGGGGCGGGGTGGGCCGCGGGGAATCCGGGTTCGATGAGGCGGGGCTTGAGCGGCTCTGCGGGCTTGATCCACGAGTCGGTCTCGGCGCCTTCGGGATCGGCGGCCCAGTGGCGGCCGACGCGGTCGAGGCCGATCGCGTAGACGGTGGCGCCGCTGCGGTCCACGCGGATGCGCAGGAAGCACTTCTGGTCGATGACGGACATGCCGGCGAACAGCTCGTTCGCGTTGACGCCCAAGCGGTTGGCGACGACGAGGTAGAGGCCCACGAGCCAGGTCCCGGCGAGGCCGATGATCGGCAGGTACAGCAGGTAGGTGATCCAGGAGACGTCGTCGGCCTGCTTGACGAGCAGGGACCCGCCCCACGCGAGGGCGGTCTGGGCGAGCCCGTGGACGGCGCCGAGCAGGTAGTGCCTGGTGGTGCGGCTGCCCTGGCCCGGGTGGGCGAAGCCGACGCCGGCGCCGATGAGCACGGCGGTGACGGCCACGAACGTGCCGGTGCCCTCGAGGATGGAGACGGTCGCGATGAGGCCGACGACGGCCATGAGGACGACGAAGCCCTTGTTCAGCCACGGCAGCCGGGCGAAGATCCCGAGGGCGTAGCTGAGCGACTTGGCCTTCGACGGGTAGGTCTGGGTGAGGCGGTACTCCCGTTCGGGCGCATCGGGTTCGGGCACCGAGCGCCGCGGGGCGGTGAGCTCCTCGGGCAGGGTGTGGGTCGGCGAGAGGTACGCGCCGCCGCCGCCGGCGCCGACGAGGTGGCGCACGCCGTCCACCTCCGCGTAGTGCGCGTAGTGGTGGCGGTCGCCGGTGAGGATGAGCGGCACGAGGCCGCCGCGGGCGGCGATGACGTCGCGGATGAAGTGGTCGATGCGGTCGAAGGACCGCGGGTCCTCGGCCGTCCACAGCCAGGAGGGCTGCGCGATGCACAGGATGACCTGGTCGCCGGGCTGCATCTGCTCGGCGGCGCGGCGGAAGTACTCGATCTGGTTCTGGTCGAGGTGGGTGTCGAACTGCACGTCGAGGGCGAACAGCCACCAGCGGTGCGGCAGGTTGAGCGCGAAGTAGGAGCGCTTCTGGAAGGTGCGGTAGCCGCCGATGGTGCGGCCCTCGGTGAACTGGCGCGCGAAGGCGGTGAGGCCGTCGAACCAGTCGTGGTTGCCGGGGATCGCGTACAGCGCCACGGGGTTCCCGGGGTTCGCGGCCTCGTACGGGCCCTTCATGCGCTGCTCGTACTCGACCCAGTCCCCCGCCGGGTAGACCTCGTCGCCGCCCATGACGAGGACCGAGCCGCGCGGCAGGCGCTCGCCGCCGACCTCGAGCTCGTTCTGGGCCATGAGGTACGCGATCGAGTAGGTCGCGTTGAAGCCGTCGCCGATGTCGGCGACGTAGTCGATCCACAGCTCGTCGGTCCCGGAGTGGTCGTACACCGGCTGCGGCCGGCCGCCGATGATCTCGCGCTTGTCGACGTACCCGCCGAAGACCCGCGCGAGCCCGAACCGCATGCTCGTGTCGACGAGCGTGCGCGGCGACAGCCACCGCACGGGCTTCTGGGGGACGAAGCGGAGCTGCTCGGGGGAGAGGTCCTCGGGGCGGCGGGGCATAGGGCCCATGATGGCACGGTTTGGGCGCCAACGGAACCCGCCGAAACCGTTTCACGTCGCGCGCGGCCGCGGCCTAGACTCGCGCCATGACCGAGATCCGCTTCGCCGGCCCCGGCGACATCGACGAGATCGTGCGGCTGCGCGGCATCATGCTCTCGCAGTGGATGGACACCGCGGACAACGGCTGGCACGCCGACACCGCCGCGGTCATCGCGCGCCGCCTGGCCGAGCCGGAGCCGTCCATGGTCATCCCGGCGGTCGACGCCCCGGACGGGTCGGGGGCGCTGGCGGCGTGCGCGGTCGGGCTCGTCGACGAGCGGCTCCCGTCGCCGCGGAACCGCAGCGGCCGGTTCGGCCTCGTCATCAACGTGGTGACCGATCCGCGCTGGCGCCGGCGCGGGTTCGGGCGCGCGTGCATGGACGCGCTCATGGACTGGTACGAGGCGCGCGACGTCCGCATCCTGGAGCTCACCGCGACCGAGGCCGGGGAGGGCCTGTACCGGTCGTTCGGGTTCGAGCGGCTCGGCGACGCGGTCATGATGCGGCGGACCTCGTTCTGAGCCGCCGCCACAGGCAGAGGGCCAGGAGGCCGAGCGCGACGGGCGCGGCGGCGGGGCCCCACCAGGTCCAGTTCGCGGCCGCGACGGCCGCGGTCGGCGCGGGGGCGGGGGCGTCCCGGCAGTCGCCGATGCCGCCGGCCGCGTCGACGTGGAAGCAGTCGGCGCCTGAGAACCCGTGGGGCGCACCGGTGCCGAGACCGGCGGCGATGCCGTGGGCGAGGACGGCGAGGAGCAGGGCGGCGAGGGCGAGGACGCGCACGGCTCACTCCCGCACGCTCAGCGACGGGAACCGGAACCAGCTCCTGATCGCGAGGAGCAGCAGGACCGCGAACGCGAGCGCGGCGAGCACGACCGCGGGGAGGACGGGCCCGATGAGGGCGATGACCGCGAGCGCGCTGATCGCGGCGATCCGGGACGCGGGGGTGCGGCCGGTGGCGGCGCGGGTGAACGCGGCGTTCCCGGCGAGGTTGAGCGCGGGCCCGCCGGCGACGGCGGCGACGGTCGCGGCCCCGGCGGTCCCGTAGGGGTCGGCGAGCACGAGGGCGGCGCCGGCGAGCGCGACCGCGGCCCCGGCGACCATGAGCGCCTTCGCGAGGCGCGCGGCGGCTGCGTCGGGGGCGTCGGCCCGGGTCGCGCGGAGGTAGAGGCGCCACAGGACGGCGACGGTCGCGATCCCGAGGAGCGCGGCGAGGGCGGCCGGCAGCGCGAACCCGGTCCCGTCCGCTCCCGCCGCCATCTGGCGATGCTATCGCGGCGCGGCGGCCCGCACGGCCGCTCGGCGGCAGTGCTCAGCGGCCGCTCGGCGGCAGGGCTCGACGGCCACTCGCGGCGGGGCTCAGCGGCCGCCCGCGGCAGGGCTCAGAGGAAGAGGCAGAAGGGGTGCCCGGCCGGGTCGAAGAGGACCCGCACGTCCTCCTGCGGCTGGAAGTCGGCGAGGCGGGCGCCCTGCTCGACGGCGTGGGCGACCGCGACGTCGAGGTCGTCGACGTGGATGTCGAGGTGCTGGGTGGCGTGCGGGCGGCCGGGCTCGGCGGGCCACACCGGGGCCTGCCAGTGGCGCTCGTACTCGAAGTTCAGGGTGAGGCCGCCGGTGCGGACCTGCGCCCAGCCGGCCGCGTCGGGTTCGTGCTCGCGCGGCGGATCGCTCACGGCGACCTCGGCGCCCAGGAGTCGGGCGTAGAAGTCGGCGAGCGCCCGGGGGTCGGGCGCGGTGACGGTGATGGCGTTCGGTGACAGTCGCGTGCCGCTCATCGCGGGAGGGTAGGCGCGGCGGCCCCGCCGCAAACGCGGCCGGGGCCTCCGGGTCAGGCCGCGTCCAGGGCCGCGGTGATCTTGCGTGCCATCTCGGCCATGGTCGGGCTGGGTTCGCCCTTGTGGGCGCGGCTGGCGGCGTCGAGGGCGACGGCGATCGTGCGGCGGAAGTTCTCGGCCTCGGACGGGTCCTGCTCGCGCAGGAGCCGCACCGACGCGGTGAGGGCGGGGAGGACCTGGTCGGCGAGGGCCGCGGACGACCTGGCCTGGAGCTTGAAGTCGCGCTTCTTCTCGGCGAGGACGTGGCCGACCGCGCCGGTGGCGGCGGTGAGGGCGTGGCTCCCGCCGGTGGCGACCTTGTGGGCCGAGCCCGCGATGCCCGCGTAGGACATGAGGGTGACGGCGCCGAAGGCGGCGGTGCGGATGGTGGACTTGTCCTGGGCGGTGAGTTCGACGGTCATCTCGGCTCCTTGCGTAGGCGGGTGGCGGCCGCGGCGTCCTGGTTCGACGATAGGCCGCGGCGGTTCGGCGTCGGACGCGATTCCCCGTCCGCGGCGCGGGCGGGGCGGTGTTCGTCCGTGCCTGAACTCTGCGCGCGGATGCTGACAGCGCGCTGACACGCCGCTGATGGTCGGGGCCCCGCCGGGACCCGACCGGCCCCGGTCGGGGCCCTGCGGTCAGCGGGGTCCACTGCACAGCCTTCGAATCAAAGACCCGTCAGAAAACGGTCTCTAGTCGATCGCAGGCGCTTCGGAGGCCGCGTATTGCAGTTACCGAATACCGGTGCCCCCTGGCTCAACCCGCCCCCGCCATGATCGGAGCCGTCAAAGGCTGAACCGAGGCACGGCGAAGGGCCGCCCTCACACACCGGCGGCCGTTGCGCTGCACCGGAACCAAGTACCGCATCGTCGACAAATCCGTAGTAACCTCTGGTAACCCCGCAACGACGCGCCCATCCCCTGTGACCTCAGGAGTCTTCGGCATGCCCGATTCCCCCGGCGAAGGCGGCCAGTTCGCCGCCGACCTCTACGAGCTTTTCGAAGTGGCCCAGAAGGACCTGCGTCCACTGGCGGAGTTGTACAGCGGTTTCTCCTCCAGCGTCGACGGCTCGAACTCATACGATCTGGATCCCGCACCGGCGGGCGGCACCGTCTTCGGCGGCCAGGGGGCACTCCGCTCCGGGTCCGCGCTCACCGCGCTGCGAGACGACGTCCAATACGCCTTCGCGCTCAGCAGCCAGCACATCGAGTCGGCGGCCGCGACGCTCATCGAGGTGGCCGAGAGCTACGCGGGCACCGACGACGAGACCCGATCGGACTTCGACGCCTTCGTGTCCGAGAACTACCCGGACGGCGCCGAATCGACGCCTGCGGCGTCGCCGACCTACCCCGCATCAGGCGGGGGCCCCGTTCCCAGAGACTGACCTCACCACGGATCGAAGAAAGGCGCCGATCTTGGCAGGCAACCCGTACAGCCTCGAGCAGCTCGATCAGGACCTCTACGACCTCGCGTCCAAACTCCACGAGATGAAAGCACTGGAACAGACCATCGACGAGTTCTGGGCCAGGGTCGGCGTCCAGGCGATCCCGCTCGTCGGCACCTGGTTCCAACTGATCTACGACGAGATCACCTCCGGGCAGGAGGGCGTCATCATCAGCAGCGACGCGGCGGTGCTCGAGGACCTGCCCGACCGGTGCAGGCGACTGGTCGGCATCGACTCCGCGCCCTTCCACGACGCGGCCGCGCTCTTCGAGTCGACCGCCGCCGACATGGTGGGTATCGAAGGTGCTCCCGGGAACATCCTCAGCAACATCGGGAACTGGTACGGCGACGCGGCCGAGGCGTTCGAGGAGTACTTCTCCGCCTATTCGCCCGCGCAGGCCCGCCAAGCCGAGCTGTTCGCCTCGACCATCAACGCCTGCTCTTCACTGGAGGCGGCGGCCCTCCAGGCCAACGCCGCGGTGCAGTCCCTGATGGCGGAGGCGCTGAAGATGGCCGACCAGATGATCGCCGCGTACAAGGACACGCAGAAGGCGCTGGAGGTGAACCTGGTCATCGGCATCCTCGGCATCGCCGCCGCAGGGTTCGGCGTCGTCGCCGCCGCGGGCGCCGCAGCCGCGATCGCCGGAGCAGCCTCCAGCGGCGCGGGTTCGCTGGTATCGAGCATCTACGCCTTCAGCCAGATCGACGCCCAACTCGAGGCGTCCGACTCCAACACCCTCGTCAGTTCGATGAGCAGGAATCTCGCCTCCACCGAGACCGCGATCATGCAGGCCGACGAGGAGATCTACAGCGCGATCGAGGCGCTCCGGGGCAACTGGAGCATGCGGGAGATCGCGATTCCGGCGCCGCCCGGTTCCGATGAAGTGGACACCGAGAGCTTCCACCATGAATCCAGTCTCTGAGTACGGCCCGCGGGCTCGAAAGCCGCGCTTCGGCTCGCGCCGCATGCTGCTGGCGGTCGTCGCCGCACTCGTGCTGATCGCCGCGACCCTGGCCGTCGCACTCCCGCTCCTGTCCGCCCCGGACTACCAGGCCGCGGCGCCCTCCTCCTGGAACGAGGTCTGCCTGGGCGACCCGTCCGCGATGCAGGAGGTTCTGGACTCCCCCGAGCCGGCCCCGCCCAAGCCCCGGATCTCCGGTCCCGAGGGCTCGTACGCCTCGTACGTCTGCGAACTCGAATGGGACCCCGGCTCCGACGGCTTGACCGGGCAGCGACTGACACTGGACATCAAGGTGTTCGACGAATCCGAGCCGCTCGGATACGACGGCTTCCTCGACCCGCAGTCCGGCTCTCCGGACTGGGACCTGGAAGCCGACTCGGTCGAGGGATTCGAGCACGGCGTCTGCGTCGACCACGTCCGGCTTCCCGCGCCCTATGCGGAGTGCATGGCAGCGGACAGCAACCTCGAGCTCATCGTCCAGATCTGGCCCGCCACCACGCAGGGCGAGTACCCGAGCACCGAGTTCGGCCCCGGGGCCGTGCCGATCCGGGACCTCACCGTCGCGGTCGGGGAGCTGGTGCGGTCGGCGTTCCGGGCCTGAGCCTCATGGGGCGCCGTGGACCGCGGCGCCGTGGAGGAACGTGTCCTGGACGTTCCAGACGTCCGGGTTCAGGGCGAGGCGGGCCGAGTACCACATGCGGTAGCCGGGCCTGCCGTACTCCGAGGAGACGATCATCGTGGCGCGGTAGAGGTGGTCGTGCTGGAACGGCTTGGTGCGCGGGACGGTCGACTTGGCGGAGTTGGCGAACGCGGTCGGGGTCTCGCCCGCGAGGAAGAGCAGGTCGCCGTCGCGGCCGGTGGAGCCGATGACCGTGTCGTTGAGCAGGCCGATGTACTCGTCGCCGTCCTTGTGCACCGAGAGGTGCCACGGCTCCTTCTCGCGCTGCATGCCGCCCACGGCGACCGCGACCGGCGTGCCCCAGTCGGCCTTCGCCGGAGTCGCGCCGCCGACGGTGTACTCGACGCGGTTCGGAGAGCGGGTGATGTTGACCGCCCACATGACCCAGCGGCCGTCCTCGTACAGGAACGCCGGGGACAGCGGCCGGCGCACCTTCATGGAGCTGCGCAGCGCCTCCGCCGGCGCGGACCAGTTGACGCCGTCGGTCGAGGTCGCGTACTTGATGCGCTCCTGGGTCAGCTCGGGGATGACCACCCGCCAGAACACGTACATCGTGTTCCCCGGCCCCATCGCCAGGTCGGTGTCGGAGTTGTAGGGCCCGGGCAGGCCCGGCTGGTCGTCGATCGGGTTCGACAGGCCGGCCGGGACGACCCAGTTGACGCCGTCGTGGGAGGCGGCGATGTTCGGGTCCTCGTGCGCGGAGTTGCTGCCGGGGTACGGGGTGTGGGCCATCCAGAACTCGTACCCGTTCCAGCCGTCCGGGAAGTGGAGCACGCTCGGGTGCGTGGTCTGGCCGCCGGCCGGCGACACGTGCGTGGGGATGGTCCGCTTGCCGCCGTAGGGGCCCCACACGCGGCCGGGGACCTCGAGCTCCTCGTCCGGGACGGCGGGCCCGCACGGCTCCAGGACCGCCGATCCCTCCACTGTGGTCTGCTCGCCGCCGCGTTCGAGGTCGGCGGCGAAGGCGACCCGGCCGCCGCTCGCGGGCACCGGCGCCGTGCCGGACAGCGAGCCCTCGCCGGGCGCGGGGACCTCGGCGCCGGGCAGCAGGGTCCCGGAGACGGCGGTCGCGGGCAGCGGACCGGAGGCGGCCTCGACGCGCACGTCCGCGACCGTCCAGGCGTCCCCGGCCGGCGCGTCGAGCGGTTCGGTCAGCAGGAACTCCGCCTCCAGGTCGCCCGCGGCGCCGCACGTCGCGGCCGCGAAGTCGAGCACCGGCGCGGCGTCCCCGGATTCCTGCGCGAACGACGGGATGCCGGCGATGAGCGCGGAGAGGACCCCGGAGGCGATCACCGCGAGGCGCTGGCGCGCGGTCGAACTCATGGCCGGATCCTTTCGCCGAGGCTATGCGGGATGGGTGACCGTCACGTCGAAGGCCGCGAGCAGGCCGACGGGCTCGGAGCTGGTGACGCCGTCGGCGCCCTCCCACAGCGGCACCGCGCTCGGCAGCGCGAACGTCTGCCCCTCGGGCGGGAACACAGGCGGGTCCACGGTCTCGGTGGGCAGCAGGCGGAGCGGGCCGGTGTAGAGGAAGACGGGCTCGCCGCGCACGCCGACGCCGGGCACGCGCTCGGCCCGGAACTCCAGGCCGGTCCTGAACACGAGCGACTGGTCGGCCGGGTCGTACTGGTAGGAGCCGAGGCTCTCGGGGCGCAGCGAGACCGCGACCTGCCCGAAGGCGACCTGCGGCTCCCCGGCCATCGCGAACACGAGGTTCGCGGTCGTCATCGCCTGCTCGCCCGGCTGCCGGGCGAGGTCGACCTCGCCCGCGAACGCGCCCGTGCCGAGCGGCTCGGACTGGCCGAGGAGGTCGATCGTCGCGCCGGGACTGGTGATCGCGACGCGCCGGAAGTTGAGGTTGGCGCCGTCCTGCTCCTGGACCTCGACGGCGGGCGGCGCGGCCCACTCGGCCGGCGCGGCGGCGGTCACGGCCGTGGCGGCCAGGACCGCCAGCGGCGCCGCGGCGGCGACGAGAGCGAGCCGGTGGCGGCGCAGGAAGGTCGGGAACACGAATCGGAGCTTAGCGATGTTCTGCGGTTCCGCACCCGTTTGGCGGCAATTCGGGGGAACGGCCGCCGCGGCCGGCGCTCCATGTGGACGATGGCGTTCCGTGGGCACCGGGGCAGCTCGGGCCCGACTTCGGAGGAAGCCAGCATGAACCACCTGAATCGCGGCGCGGCGCGGTGCCTCGCCGCCGCGGGCGCCGTCCTCGCCGCCGCCGCGCTCCTGGCCGCTCCCGCTGCGGCGCAGGCGCCTCCGACGGGGCTCGTGGCCGCCGGGAACTACGACTACGACGGGGACGGCCTCGACGACGTGGTGGCCCGCCGCGACGAGACCGGCGCGCTGGAGCTGTGGCCGGGGGACGGCGCGGGCGGCTTCGGGCCCCGCGCCGTCGTCGCCCGGGACTGGGGCGGCCTCGACCTCATCGAGACCGCGGGCGACCTGAACGGGGACGGGCGGGCCGACCTCGTCGGCCGCATGGCCGCGACCGGGGCCCTGAACTTCTACGCCGGCAACGGCGCCGGCTTCGACCCGCCGGTGCGGATCGGCCGCGGCTGGGAGGTCATGACCGCGATCGCGGCGGGGCACGACTACGACGGGGACGGCCTGCGCGACCTCCTCGCCGTCGAGGCGGGCACCGGGACGCTGTGGCTCTACCCGGGCACCGGGACCGGCACGCACGGCCGCCGCACCGCGATCGGCGCCGACTTCGACCGGGTCAGGGAGCTGACCGCGGTCGGGGACATGAACGAGGACGGGCACGCCGACGTCGTCGCGGTGCGCGAGTCGGACGAGTGCATGTACTTCTACGCCGGCCCCGGCAGCGAGGGCTTCGCGCCGCCGGTCCTGTTCGACTGCGGCTGGGACGTCATGGAGTCGGCGGCGGCCGTCGGCGACTTCGACGGCGACGGCCACGCCGACTGGCTCGGGCGCGAGCGCGCCGCGAACCTGCTGTACCTGTTCAAGGGCGACGGCCTCGGCGGCTACGGCTCATCCCCGGTCGTCGACTCCGGCTGGAACTCGATGACGATCGCCTGAGGGCTCCGGCGAGGAGGTCCGCTGCCGCGGGCTTCCGACCGGGGCGCAGCGCGAGAGCCGCTCCATGAGCGCCCGCGGCGAGCAGTGCCGTTCGAGGTGGTCCCAGGCGGCGGCCTGCTGCGCGGCGTACGCGACCGGGTCGGTCGCGAGGCGCGTCGCGGTCGCGGCGACGTCGGCCGGGGCGCAATAGACCGCGGCGGGCCCGAAGGTGGGCTCGAAGCGCGGGTCCATGATCACCGGGACGCCGGCGGCCATCGCCTCGAGCGGCGCGCGGCCGAAGGCCTCGAGGCCG
Organism: Glycomyces terrestris; assembly: GCF_003933745.1. Taxonomy (GTDB): domain Bacteria; phylum Actinomycetota; class Actinomycetes; order Mycobacteriales; family Micromonosporaceae; genus Glycomyces; species Glycomyces terrestris. The sequence continues at coordinate 391,412 of NZ_RSEB01000003.1, forward strand.
TCGGAGGCGATGAAGTAGACCATGAGGTCGATGCGGGACAGGAACTCGCGGGCGGTCATGACGTTGAACTCGTGCACGGTCCAGTTGGCGGGCAGCCGGTCGAGGACGCGGGCGGGCGCGGCGGCGCCGCCGAGGACGTGGACGTCGAACGGGTCGGCGTCCGGGTAGCACTGGAGCAGCACGGCCGGGTCCTCGGGCCATTTGAGCTCGTGGTCGCGGGAGTGGCGGCCGATGCGGATGCGGCCGTCGCCCGCGCGGCGCGCGGGGAGGCGCCAGTCGGCGACGTCGATCGTCTCGGTCCACGGCTCGGCGGCGAGGTCGAGCGCGGCGATCTCGGCGGCGTGGTGGCGGCGCAGGGCGGCGAGGACGAGGGGGCCGCCCGCGAACCAGGTGGGCCGGCCGAGCCACTCCTCGACGTTCCGCGCGACCGTGGCGATGTCCCAGGCGTGCTCGCGGGGGCCCGTGTCGCCGTAGAACCGGTAGGGCGTCTGGTTGACGAGGACGGCGGTGCGGGCGGCCGTGACGGCGGGGCGCCGTTCGAGCGGCGTGGTCATCACGATCGGGAGGCGCACGAGCGCGAGCGCGCACTCGACCTCGGCGTCGCGGTCGACGAGGGTCGCGGCGCCGGCGTCGACGAGCGCCTGGATGCGCGGGTGGATCGGCGCGTTCGGGCCCCACGCGTACACGGGGTGGTGGAGCAGGCCGAGCTTGAGGCCATGCTCGTGCCAGGACTTGATCTCGGCCTCGTTCGCGGAGGTGGTGCCGCCGGGCAGGCCGAAGTGGGAGATCACGAGGACGTCGAACTCGGCGCGGGCGGGCCTGGCGGACGCCTGCTCGTCGAGGCGCTGCCATGCGGCGACCGACCTGATGAGCGCGAGCCGGTCGGCGACGGGGAGTTCGCGGGCGGCGGCGACCTTGCGGGCGTCGTCCACAGCGGACCCGGGGAAGCCGCCGGCGAGGCCCTCCTCGACGCGGCGCATGCGCTGGACGGCGGCGGCCTCCGCGCCGGGTCCGGGGCTCCGGGCGAGCCGGTGCAGCAGGGCGACGGTGCCCTGCCGGGCGGCGACGTCCTTGCGCAGCTTGGCGATCCGCACGGCGGTGCGGCAGCAGAGGACGGCGAGGACGAGGAGGACCGGGCCTGCGGCGAGCAGGGGCAGGTTCATCGGGCGCCTCCAAGGCTCGGCGTGCGGATCGGTGCGGCGGGGCCGGGCACGGCCGGGCGGGCGGGGACGTCGACGCCGAGGCTTGCGACGCGGCGCAGCAGGGCCTCGGGTGAGAACCGCTCGTGGACGACGCGCCGCCCGGCCGCGGCGCGCTCGGCCCGGTAGGCGGGGTCGTCGGCGAGGCGGCGCACGTGGGCGGCGACGCCGTCGGGCTCGCAGTAGAGGGCGCCGTCGGCGAACAGCTCGGCGAAGGCCGGCGGCAGGATGCACGGGACGCCGGCGGCCATGGCCTCCAGGGGGGCCCGGCCGAACGCCTCCACGAGGTTCTCGTCGATGAAGTACGAGTACGCGTCGACGCTCCAGAGGAACTCTGCGGCGGACATCGCGCCGAAGCGGTGCGAGGTCCAGCGCGGCGGGATCTCGCCGAGGATGCGGCGCAGGGCGTCGTGCCCGCCGAGGAGGTGCACTTCGACGTCGTCGGCGTCCGGGTAGGCGGCGCGCAGGCGGGCGGCCATGTTCGGGAACTTGGTGACGTGGTCGCGGCTGTGGCGGCCGAGCCGGAACGGCTCGCCGGGGGCGCGCTCGCGCGGCGCCGGGGGCGTCCACTGCGCGACGTCGATGGTCTCGTACCAGAAGTCCTCGGCGAGGTCGACGCCGTCGAGTTCGGCGGCGTGGTGGGCGCGCAGCGTGTCGCGCACGGCGGGGCCGATCGGGTACCAGGTGTGGCGGCCGAGCCAGGCGGTGACGTTGCGGTGCACGTCGCGCACGCTCCAGGCGGTGCCGTAGCCGCCCGCGAGGCCGTACTCCTCGAACGGGGTCTGGTTCACCAGGAGCACGGTCCGGTCGGCGTCGATCCGGGGCCGGTCCTCCATGAGCCGTTCGAGGGCGACGGGGAACCGCACGATGGCGAGGTCGCAGCGGACGGTGTCCTCGGGGTCGACGCGGACGACCTGCTCGCCGTCGACGAGGTCGAGGAGGCGGGGGTCGACGGGCCGGCCCATGGCGCGGTCCTTGACCGGGTGGTGGACGAGCCCGACCTTGAGGCCGGCGTCGCGGTAGGCGAGGATCTCGGCCTCGTTCGCGGAGGTCGTGCCGCCGCGGAGGTTCAATGTGGACACGATGACGACGTCGAGGTCGAGTTTGCGCGGGGTCCGGGCGGCGACGGCCGCGCGGTGCGCGCACAGGGCCGCGAGCGCGCGGACCTGGCTCTCGTAGTGGCCGTCCTCGTTCTCGGCGATCGCGGTGAGCGCGGCGTGCGCGGACTGGGACCAGCCGTGGAGGAGCCGCAGCTCCCACTGCTCCAGCAGCCGCCGCTTCGACTCGGGCAGGCCCGAGCGGGAGGCCTTGGCGCGCTCGGGCTTGACGGCGGCGGAGCGGAGCCGGTCGTGGACGCGCCGCAGGGCGAGGTGCACGGCGCCGGCGGCCAGGCACAGCGCGGCGGCCGCGGCCCCGGCGGCCGAGCCGGCGGCCCAGGCGGCGGCGAGGACCGCGACGGCCGCGGCGGCGGCGAACGCGGTGCGGCGGCGGCGCCGGACCGCGGTCGTGACGAGGCCGGCGGCGGCGGCGCGGAGCCGCTGCTTCCAGCGGCGCTCGGACTTCGGGGCCTTAGGGGCGGGCAGGGGCGCGTCGCCGGGGGCGGGTTCGGCGGACTGGACGCGCAGGCGCTGCTCGGCGAGGCCGGGGTGCTCGAAGCGCAGGAGTTCGGCGTAGGCCGCGGTGGGGACGACCACCGGCGCGGTGTGCCGCTCCTCCAGGTCGATGAAGTCGAAGCCGTGCTCGGCGGCGGACTTGAGGACGAGTTCGTCGATGAGGGCGGGCCTGCCCCTGACGTCCACCCATTCGGGGCAGTGGAGGAGGCCGACGGCCGCGCCGCGGGCGGTGCGCCGGGCGGCGTCGTCGAGCATGGCGCGGCGGCGCTTGTCGAGGCGGCTCCAGTCGGCGGCGTAGATCCGCTCGTACGCGATCGCCTCGCTCTCGGCCTTGCCGCGCACGATGTCCTGGCTGATCGGGAAGGGCCGGGGCCGCGGCACGGAGGCGAGGAACGGCGAGGCGCCCTCCTTGGCGATCCGCCGGTGCCACTGGACGAACCCGGAGTGGTAGGCGAAGCGGCCGGCGGACATCCAGTGGCGCGAGACCTCGCCGGCCGAGAGCGTGTCGTCGGCGTGGCGGACCAGCGTGAGCGGGCCCGCGTCCTTGAGGCGGAGGGCGGCCTTGCGGCCGAACGCGGCCTTGACGCGGAGCCGGTACTCGGAGTCGGCGGTGCGGCGGACCTCGTCGTGGAAGCCGATGCGGCCCATGACCTCGCGGGCGCGGATCATGATCGGCGTCGACCGCGCGGCGAGGACGGCGACCTGGGGGTCGATGACGAGCGAGAGGTCCTCGTTGACGGCGATGCTGAACGACTCGGTCATGACCAGCTCGGGCCGGTCGAGGAGCGGCCGCACCTGGCGTTCGAGGCGGCGCGGGTGGGCCCAGTCGTCGGAGTCGAGCCCGGTGATGAACTCCCCCGCGGCGACGGCCATCGCGCGGTTGCGGGCCTGGTACGTGCCGGCGTTCTCGGGCTGGACGAGGAGTCTGACGCGCGGGTCGATCCCGGCGGCCTGGAGGAGCACGTCCTCGTAGGCGGGACCGGAGCCGTCGTCGACGAGGAGGAGCTCCCACCGCTGCCACGACTGCGCGGCGACCGACCGGACGGCGCTGAGGAGTCTCGCGTCGGGCTGGAAGCAGGTCATGACGACCGAGATCAGGGGCCCGTCCTCGACGGCGGGCACGGGGGCGGTGCGGAGCCGGTCGATGCTCAGGCCGTCGCAGTCGAGCTCGGGCCAGCCGGCGAACGCCTTGAAGCGCCGCAGGTAGGTGGCGGCGTCGCCGCCGCGGCCGGGGTGGGCGTCCTGGCAGTGGAGGGCGCGCCCCAGGACGTCGGAGCGGCCGCGGTAGGAGCGTTCGAGCTGCTGGACGCGGTCGCCGCGGCCCAGCAGGTACGCGGTCATGACGTGGAGTTCGCGGTACTGCTTGGGCATCCGGTCGCCGAGGCGGCGGTGCGCGAGGTCGAACAGGGCGAGCGCGTTCGCGCGCTGCTCGGCGGTGGCGGCCTTGTACCCGAGGGCGGCGCCGAGCGCGCAGACCGCTTCGAGGTCGAGGACGGCTCTGTCGAGGCGGGCCCTGTTGCCGCGGGCGTCGAGGAGGGCGTCGGGGTCGTTCGGGTACGCGAGGCGCGCGAGGACGTGCGGCGCCAGCCGCGAGTCGTGGTACTGCCCCCACTCAAGGATGTCCGCGACGTTGGAGGCCCGTGCCGTGCTGAGCGAACGCCCGATCAGGCGGTTGATGGAACCGGTCACGAGCGGGAACGTTACGGGCTCCCCCCGCGTCCGAGTCTCAACCGCGCGGCGTGTCGCCGCTCCTGACCTGCGGGCCGACTCGCGCATGCGTTCGACTCGCACCCGGCGGCGGCGCGATGAATCCGCGGCGGCCGCGTCGTCTACCCGGGCGAGAGCACATCGCGCACTAGGAGGAGCATCATGGCCGCGGAGTCCAAGGGTCCGGTCTCGTACTTCCCGTCGATCGAGGAGCGGTACGGGCGGCCGATCGCCGCCTGGCTGGAGCTGATCGAGGGCAGCGGGGTGAGCGGGCACAAGGCGCTCGTGGACTGGCTGAAGGCCGAGCACGGGCTCGGGCACGGGCACGCGAACGCGCTCGTGGCCTACCACCTGAACCCCGGGAAGTGGCCGGCGTACACGGCCTGACGGTCAGGCGAGGAGTTCGGCGTCGTGCTCCTCGAAGAGGCGCCGCATCGCGTCCGGGCCGCGGTCGGCGGCGGCGTGGATCGCGTTGATGAGCGCGTTCGTCTTGGGGCCCATCACGAGGAGGTACCGGGCGGGCTCGGGGCGGGGGTTCCAGTAGGTGTGGGCGGTGCCGCCCGGGACGATCGCGGCGCCGCCGGCCGGCACCTCGACCTCCTCGTCGCCGATGCGCACGCCGAGGACGCCTTCGAGGACGTACCAGGCCTCGTCCTCGCCGTGGCGGTGGAGCGGGGCCTGCTCCAGGCGCTCGCCGTCGGCGGCGCCCTCGGCCTCCCACTCGGCGAGGACGATGCCGGAGCCGGGCGGCGCGAGGGTCCTGCCGCGCAGGGCCGGTTCGAAGGTCTCGGGGATCGACATCGGCTGCCGCCTTCGGGTCCTCGGGTACTGCCGCTCCGACCATAGCGGCCGGCGCCGACGGCGCGGGCCGACGCGGCGGTCAGCGCATGGCGTGCACCATGCGGACGTAGTCGCCGAAGGCCTTGTCGAGCATGTCCGGGTCGAGGCCGTAGTGGGCGAGGCTGTACTCGTGGCCGCGCTTCATGCCGGGGCGGGCGAGGACGTCGTGCAGGTTCTGCTCGTCGCGCGGTGTGAAGTCCATGCCGAGGCGCTTGAAGACGCCGGGAAGCTCGTCGTAGGGGTTGGCGGTGAGCTGGTGGTAGGAGACGTCGACGACCCGGTCGCGGGCGAGGGTGGTGCGCACGTCGCGGCCGATCTCGACCATGCGGGAGAGCATCTCGAGCCAGTCCTGGCCGATCTGGTGCGGGTCGTACTCGCGGTTGCAGATGGCGACGCCGGTCTCCATGAGCGAGCACCAGGAGCCCATGACGGTGTTCGGGTCGCGGTGCGTCCACACGATCTGCGCGTCCGGGAAGACCCGCATGAGGACGCCGAGGTGCTCGAGGTGGTAGGGGGACTTGAGGACCCAGCGGCGGCGCGGCGCGCCGAACTGGAGGACCTGGAGCACCTGCTTGTAGTACTGGTAGTCCGGGAGGAAGTCGTGCTCGTCGAGCCACCGGCGGTAGCCCGGCATCCGGAACGTCACGAGGTGGTTGCGGCCGTGCGGGAGCGCGAAGACGCACTCCTCGGGCGACTCCGGCTCCATCGGGTGGATGTCGGGGAGCACCGGCGAGAAGAAGTGCCCGAAGCGGGCGGCCTGGCGGGCGACCTTGATGCGGTGGCGGCGGACCTTCTCGTCCATGTCGGCGCGGTCGGTGGCCTGGAGCTCCCACATGAGGGGCGCCCGGTTGCCCTCGGGGTAGGCGAGGATCTTGTGCGCCAGGGTGGTCGCGGTGCGGGGCATGCCGGTGACGATGATCGGCCGTTCGATCGGCTCGTCCAGGATCTCCGGGCTCTCGGCGACGAGGCGGCGCACCCGGAAGCGGTTCGTCATGCGGCCCTTGAGGTCCGAGGTGAAGCCGGTCCAGCCGAGCGGCGAGATCGTGCGGACCTTCGCGACCTGGCGGAGGAGGAAGCGGAAGTCCTCCACGAACCGCTCGTCGCCGGCGGCGGTGCCGCCGGAGGCGGCCTCGGCCTGGCGGACCAGCCGGTCGAAGAAGCCGTCCACGTCGGCGGTCTGGCGCCGCATGGTGGTCTGCATGGCGGCGTTGAGGGGGACGACCAGGCGGGATACGCGTCGCACGGGACGAGTCCTTCCGGGGGAGGGGAACAGGGGTCTCGCCACCGCATCCTCGCACGCCCGCCGAAGTCGATCAAGGGCGAGACTCCATTGAGGCCGTGCTCACTTCGGGAGGGAACGGGCCCGCCGGTTCAGCGGTTCAGGCCGGTGCCGTGGACGCCGTGCTCGTCGATGAGCTTGAGCTCGTCGTCGGTGAGCGGCGGGAAGTCGAGGGCCTTGACGTTGTGGTCGAGCTGCCACGTGGATGAGGCGCCGATGAGCGCGGAGGTGACCTCGGGGCGGCGCAGCACCCACTGGAGGGCGAGCTGCGCGAGCGACTGGCCGCGGCCCTGCGCGAGCGCGTTCAGGGCGGCGGCGCGTTCGCGGTACACGGCGTCGATGGCGTCGGGCGAGAGGAAGGCGCTGTTCTCGGCGCGGGCGCCGGCCGGGATGCCCTGGAGGTACTTGTCGGTCAGGAGCCCTTGGGCGAGCGGGGAGTAGACGACGAGCCCGAAGCCGTCGGCGGCGGCGGTGTCGAGCAGGCCGCTCAGTTCGGGGGTGCGGTCGAAGACCGAGTACCGCGGCTGGTGGACCAGGAGCGGGACGCGTTGGACGCGAAGGAGTTCGGCGATGGCGTGGGCCTGCTCGGGGGTGTAGTTGGAGACGCCGGCGTAGAGGGCCTTGCCTTGGCGGACGGCGTCGGCGAGGGCGCTCGCGGTCTCCTCCAGGGGCGTGGACGGGTCCGCGCGGTGGTGGTAGAACACGTCCACGTAGTCGGTGCCGAGGTCGCGGAGGCTGTGGTCGAGGGAGTTCAGGAGCGACTTGCGCGACCCGCCGCGGAGGTACGGGCTGGGGCCGATCGGGTTGCCGGCCTTGGTGGAGAGCACGAGCTCGTCGCGGTAGGGCGCGAGGTCGCGGGCGAGGACGCGGCCGAAGACCTGCTGGGCGGCGCGGTGCGGCGGCCCGTAGCGGTCGGCGTTGTCGAAGTGGGTGATGCCGAGGTCGAAGGCGTGCAGGATGATCTCGCGCTGGGTCTCGTACGCGTAGTCGGTGCCGAACTTCTGCCACAGCCCGAGGGAGAGCGCGGGCAGGTCGAGGCCGCTGCGCCCAGCGCGCCGGTAGGCCATGCGGTCGTAGCGGTCCCGGGCGGCGGCGTGGGTGGTCTCGAAGGCGCCGTGGGTCATGGGAGTGCCCTTTCGGTCGGGGGGTCGCGGAACGGGCCCGCTCATGGGGTGGATGGTAGTCGGCCCGCAATCTATACTACATCGATAGGATAAATAGATTACGAGCCGCGGTCGTGCGGTGCGAGGAGCGACATGAGCGCCGAATACCTCTGGTACATCCCGAACCAGGCCCGCCCCGGCCACCGCGGCGACGACGCCGTCGAGGGCCACAACAGCCTGGAGACCCTGACGAGCCACGCCGAGGCCCTGGAGGCGCACGGCTGGGGCGGCGCGCTCCTCGGCACCAGCTGGGGGCGGCCCGACACGTTCACCGTCGCGACCGCGCTCGCGGCCCGCACCACGACGTTCAAGCCGCTCATCGCGATCCGCCCCGGCTACTGGCGGCCCGCGCACTTCGCCTCCGCCGCGGCCACCCTCGACCACCTCACCGGCGGCCGCGTCCTGGTGAACATCGTGTCCGGGCAGGACGACCTGGCCGCGTACGGCGACAGCGAGGGCGACCAGGCCCACCGCTACGCCCGCACGAGGGAGTTCATGCAGATCACGCGCCGGCTCTGGACCGAGGAGCGCGTGACCTTCCGGGGCGAGCACTTCGCCGTCACCGACTCGGCCCTGGAGCTCCGGCCGGTGGCCGAGGGCGAGCGGCGGCACCCGCGGCTGTACTTCGGCGGCGCGTCCGAGGCCGCCGAGCGGGTCGCGGCCGCCGAGGCCGACGTGCAGCTGTTCTGGGGCGAGCCCCTCGACGGCGTGCGCGAGCGCATCGAGCGGCTGCGGAAGCTCAGCGAGGAGGTGGGCCGCGAGCACCCGCCGCTCGAGTTCGGGCTGCGCATCACCACGTTCGTGCGCGACACGACCGAGCAGGCGTGGGCCGACGCCGAGGCGAAGGTGGCGACCATGGCCGCCGGGAACCAGGAGTACCTGCGCGACGCCCGCCGCCGCACCGCGGTGGGGCAGCAGCGCCTCCTCGACCTCGCCGCGCGCGGCGAGGTCCTCGACGACAACCTCTACACCGCGCCGGGCCGGTTCGGAGGCGGCGGCGCGGGCACCACGTGGCTCGTCGGCTCGGCCGAGGACGTCGCGAAGTCCCTGCGGCGGTACCGCGAACTCGGCATCACGCACTTCGTCCTCTCCGACACCCCGTACCTGCCGGAGATCAAGCGGCAGGGCGACCGGCTGCTGCCGCTCCTGCGCGACTGAACGCGCGAGGCCGCCGGGCGCGGACGCGCCTGGCGGCCTTCGTGGTCGCGTCCTACTGCCCGGGGTCGGCCTGGCGCTCCCGGGCCTCCTCGATGAGCCGGCGCGCGAGCTCGCGGGTGCGCGCGGACTGGTTCACGAAGCCGGCGACGATGTCGTGGGTGCGGTCGCGCGCGGCGTCGGCGGCCGTCTCGTACGTCTCGATGACCAGGGCGGCCTGCTCGACCGGCGTCAGCGACGCGGCGGCCGGGAGGAACTCGACGTCGACGAGTGCGCCCGCGATGTTCGCGGTCACCGCCACCTCGCCGCCTTCCGAGACGATCCGGACGCTGGTCGCGTCGACCAGGTGCCGGACCGGCATGGCCTCGCCGCGGAGCGAGGACATGCGCTTCTCGAAGTCCGCCATGAAGGCCGCGAGGTCGAACTCCTCGGACTGCTCGGGCTGCTCGGGCTGCTCGGGGGTCTCGCTCACTTGCTCTCCTTGTGCTCGCGCGGCCCGGCGGGAGCGGCGCCCGCTCCCCCGCGAGGTGGTCTGACAATGCTATTGCGTTGCGGGTTAACAGAAGTGGTAGTAGGCATGACGGTCTTCCCTCGCCTGCGTTCCGGTTTCACATCGTCTTGCGCCGCGACCGCCGCCGCGCGGCCGCGAGTCCTTCGAGGACCAGCAAGGCCCCGAAGGCGATCCACAGCGGAGCGACCAGGAGCCACACCGCCGCCAGGGCCTCGACCTGATCGGGGACGAGCGCGTCCCGCAGCGGCGCGGCGATCAGGAACACCGCCGACCACGCGCCGCCCAGCAGCAGCGCGACGTACGTGTGGCGCGGCGGGTAGTGGTCGCGCATCCGCTGGTTCACCTCGGCCTTGAAAGCGGGATCGCCCTTCCACGCCTCCCAGATGATGAAGCGGCGCTCCTCCCCCGTGGAGGAGGCGAGAGCGCCGACTTCATTGCGCACCACACGCTCCCGAAGCTCGGCCTGAGTCCGCGGCAGATCGTCGGGGGGCAGCTGCGAGAACAGCCCGCGGCGCTCGGCGACCTCGAACTTGAGCTCGTCGAGCTTCACCCCCGGGACGGCGAACCCGCGGTAGAACACCGCGAACACGCCCGCCAGCCACAGCACGATCCCGCCGATCACGACCACGAACTCGACGGCGCTAGCCTCAAGAGCGCTCACCCGCCGTCCTGCACCGCACCCGGCACGCCGCCCAGCAGGCTCTTGAGGCCGGTCATCGGGTAGCCGGTGAGCATGTCGCCGAGCGCCCCCTTGCCGAAGACGTCGAGGTTGTAGGCGCCGGTCATGCCGGGGACGTTGAGCTTGCCCGAGCCCCACAGGTTGCCCATCGCGTCGAAGATGTCCTTCGCGTTGTCGCCCTGGTAGTTCGAGCGGAACCCGTTGCCGGGGAACGGCAGGTCGTTCTTGATGGCGCTGGAGAGCTGGTCGAACTTCAGGCCCGTGCCCTTGCCGAGCGCGCCGAAGCCGAGGTCGATCTGCTTGTGGGCGCCGAACTTCGAGAGGACGCGGCCGAGGTCGCCGACGATCTCGTTCAGCTTCGTGAAGCGGGTCGAGAGCATCTGCATCGCGTCGCCGAGCTTGGTCAGGTGCTTCATGATCTTCGCGCCGACGTTCATCGCGTCGACCACGATGCCGCCGATCATCGCCGCGAACGAGCCGCCGAGCGTGATCCACGAGGAGGCCAGGGCCGCGAGGGCGTACATGATGGCGCGCGACACGAAGTCGCAGATGAGCTCCAAAATGAGCCCGCGGGTGACGGCGGTCCAGATGCCCATGACCATCATGTAGTTGCCCATGATGCTCGAGGCGGTGCCCGCGCCCTGGATGGCGCTGCCGAAGTCGGCGGCGAGGAGGCGGTAGGCCTCGGCGGCGTCGCCCTGCCACTCCGAGAGGGACTCGACCTCGGCCTGGAGGTCGGCGCCGGCCTGGTCGAGGACCCCGGCGATGTTGTTCCAGGTGTCCTTGGTGGCGTTGATCGCGCCCGGGTCCCCGGCGACCCACTCCAAAGGCTCCCTGAGGAAGTCGACGTGCTCCACGAGGAACCCGACGCCGGCCATCAGGAACTCCTTGAAGGGGTTCGCGACGAACGCGAGGAGGTCGAGCGCGGCGACCGTGCCGTTCATCGCGTACTCGAGCCCGGTGTCGGAGTTCATGAGGTCCTGGGCGCTCGCGAGGGCGCGGGCGCCGTCGAGCTCGCCCATCGGCGGAGCGTCGGCGGTGTCGTTGACGATGAGGTCGTTCACTAGTTGCCGCTCCTGATGTACGTGTTGAAGGTCTCGGCGACCGAGGAGTCGCACTCCACATAGGCGTCGCACGTGGCCTTGACGCGGGCCGTGGTCTCCTGGGCGGCCTCGCGCGCGGTCTCGATGAGGTTCGTGGCGATCGCGGCGAGTGCCATGGCGCCGAGCGCGAACGGCGCGTTGATGATTCCGAAGTCGAGCATGGAGCCCGAGCCCTTGGCCTCGGCGGCGGCGTACGCCTGTGCGACGGGGCCGATCACCTTGGAGTCGATGTTGTCCACGTGCGTCTCGAACGCGGCGGGGTCGGGGACGTTGAAGCCTTCGCCCACGGGTCACTCCTGCCCTTCGGAGCGGGCGCGCGCCTGGCGGACCAGCTCGTTGTCCTCGCCGAACACCTCGGCGAGGGCGCCGGTGGCGTTGCGGCCGGCGCTGTCGGCGGCCTGGCGGTAGACGGCCTTGATCATCTCGGCGAGCGAGACCGCGGACATCTGCCTGATGCCGGGGCCCAGGCGGAGTTCCTGGAGGGCGCCGCCCACGCCGACGGTCACCTCGACCTCGCCGTCGGGGGAGGCCGCGGTGGCGGAGGCGCCGGCCATGGCGTCGCCGAGGGAGGAGGCGCGCTCCACCATGGAGGCCATGCGGGTCTGGAAGTCCCGCATATAGCCTTCGGGGTCTTCGAACACTGAGGGCAACGTTCGACCACCTTTCAAGTCGGGGATTGCGCTCATCTGGAGACGCCCGCGGTCGCCCGCGAGGTTCGCCTTCGGTGACACTCTTCACACAAAGTTCACCAAAGTTACGTCCAGATGAACAGGAGTTGTGTTGTTTCCCGTCAAGGGAACGTCAAGACGCGTCAAGAGTATCGTCGGCCCGCCAATGCCGCAATTCGTTCAGCTGCAAGGCGAAAGCCCAGTTCACGAGGACACTGGCGCGATCGTCACCGTCTAATCTTCGATGATGTGATCATGTGGATGTCTTAAACATCTGGAGTCGAGTGCTTCGATCCGGCCGGGTGGAGGCCGAGGCGCGCCTCGCGGCCGATCAGGCTCGCCCGCACCGGCGGCGGTGCGCATGGTCGAGGGGTTCCGGGGTTGCGGACGAGGAAGCGCTCGGCCGCGAGGCGGGCGGTGCCGGCGTGGCCGCCGCGGCGCGGGGCGTGGAGGACGCTCAGGCTTCGGCGCGGGCGACCGCGTGGGCGGCGCCGAAGCCGAGGCTGCGGGCGGTCGCGGCGCCGCCGCGGACGCGCAGGGCCGCCTCGGTGTGGTCGCCGAGGTCCTCGACGCCGAGGGCGGCGGCAAGCGCGCCGTCGCCGACGACGATGCGCAGGCGCCGCCAGGCGGCGGCGGGGAACACCGCCCGAAGGCACGCGGCGAGGTCGATCACCTTGAGCCGCACCAGGTTCCCGGTCTCGGCGAGGTCGGGGACGGTGATCGCGACGGTGACGCGTTCGCCGGGCGCGGCGGCCCTGACGGCGTCCTCGGCGGCGGTGAGGCGCCCGGTGCCGAGGACGGCCACGAGGCCGTCGGCGGCGAGGTCGACGGGGCCGGCGCCGAGGAGGTCCACGAGCCCGTCCGGCGCGTCGAGCGGGTCCGCGGCCGCCGCGGCGGGCGGCGCGAACGGGAGGCGCGGCGGCTTCCAGGCGTCGTGGAGGTCGAGGGCCGCGAGGTGGCCGCAGGCGCGGGCGCGGTCGAAGGGGTCCCCGAAGCCGGGGGCGAGTTCGGCGAGGAGGCCGGAGCCGGTGAGGAGGGTGAGCGCGAGCTCGGCGAGGCGGACCCGGCGTCCGGGGGCGACGGTCTCGAGGCCGAGGGCGAGCAGGAGGGACTCGAGGCGGGCGAGCTGGGTCAGGACGGCGCGCCCCGGTTCGTCGTCCACGACGCCGGCGAGGGAGCGGAGCTGGAGCCGGCCGCCCGCGGCGGTGTCGCCGGCGAGGGGGAGGCGCTCGAGCCAGGCGCGGGCGAAGCGCTCGAGGGCGTCCTGCGCGGAGGCGGGGGCCGCGGCGGCCTCGGCGACCGGGGCGCGCTCGGCCACGGCGACGAGGACGGCCAGGTAGAGGGCGCGCTTGCCCGGGAAGTTCGAGTAGACGGCGCCGCGCGTGAGCTCAGCCCGCTCGGCGATCCGGTCGACCTTCGCGGCGGCGTACCCGTGCTCGACGAACTCCGCGCGCGCGGCGTCGAGGACCGCCGCGCGGGTGCGCGCCTGCTGCTGGGCTCGTGTGAGTCTCGCCATAGTCGCTCCTTCTCCAGCGGTCGATCTCAGGATATGTGAACATCCCGATGTCGTCGTCATCCGGATTCGAACGGGAAGGTTTCCCTGCTCGGCGGCCGGGGAATCCTGGCGCATCGAGGAGGAGGCGAACATGGCGAAACAGAAGGACGCGGCCCCGGAGGCCGCCGAGCCGGCGACGGAGACCGACGCGATCCGCATGTCGGACCTCGCGAACGAGGGTGCCGATGTCGGTGAGCTGCACGGGAAGGAGCTGCTCGACGCGGAGGAGTGGGAACGGGAGCCGCGGCGCGGGATCCGCCCGGTCGTGGTGGCGGTCGCCGCCGCGGGCGTCGCGGCCGTCGCGGTGGTGGCGATCAAGATCGCGTACGACCGGCGCAGCCGCGCCCACGGGTACCGCAAGGCCCTGGAGCAGCTCGAAGAGGCCCGGGACACACTGCTCTCGGCGGCCGCCGAACTGCCCGAGCGCGGACGCGAGGTGCTGCACCGGGTGACGCGCCGCTGAGTTGGTGTATGGTCGGGCAGAGCTTCTCAACGCCGCCGTGCGATGTCCGAGCGGCGTTTCTCAACCTTCGACGAATCAGGCGAACCATCTCATCGATCCAGCGGTCCGACTCCAGTCGGATCACCCTGTGGCACGCGGTGTCGAAACCGCGGCCGGTCGCCGCATGCCCCCCGACACCCCCAACAGCTTTCGCGCCGGAGTCATCGGCGCGGAATAAGGGCCGCCCCGGCGGCCCGCCGAACAACAGGAGGAACACATGGCCACCGGCACTGTGAAATGGTTCAACGGCGACAAGGGCTTCGGCTTCATCGCCCCCGACGACGGCTCTGCGGACGTGTTCGCGCACTTCTCCGCGATCCAGGGCACCGGTCGCCGTGACCTTGAAGAGAACCAGCACGTCGAGTTCGAGATCGAGCAGGGCCAGAAGGGCCCGCAGGCCGCGAACATCCGCGTGCTCTAAGCGAACCGGGACGGCGGCGCATTCCGCGCCGCCGTTCTGTGTCTTCGCACCACCTCCGCTGCGGCCCGCGTCTCCGGCGCGCCGCCGCGCACCACCCGTCTCGCAGCCGCGGAGAAAATCCGCGAGAATCTTCCCCGGGGATGTCGAGAACCCGTCTCGGGCTCCGTCCCAGGGGTGTCGGCGCCGAGGGACGGCGCCTGAGACGGAGGATGGCAGTCATGGCCAAGTACCTGTTGCTCAAGCACTACCGCGGCGGACCGAAGCCGCACCCGAACGCGGTCTCCCTCATGGACGACTGGACGCCGGAGGAGATCTCCGAGCACATCGCGTTCATGGGCCGGGTCGCGGACGAGCTGCGCGAGCGCGGCGAGTTCGTCGACGCGCAGGCCCTCGCGTTCGAGGGCGAGTTCGTGCGCTACGGCGGCGAAGGCCGGGCCCCGGTCACCGACGGCCCGTTCGCCGAGACCAAGGACGTCATCGCCGGCTGGATGATCATCGACGTCGACTCCAAGGAGCGCGCCTACGAGGCCGCGGCGCACCTGTCCTCGGCCCCCGGCAAGGACGGCAAGCCGCTCCACGAGTGGATCGAGGTCCGGCCCTTCCTGACGCACCCGCCGGTCGTCGAGTAGTCGAGGGTCCGATGTTCGATGCACACCTGCTGCGGGATCTGACGCCGCAGGTCCTGGGGGTCCTCGTCCGCCGCGGAGCCGACTTCGCGGCGGCCGAGGACGCCGTCCAGGACGCGCTCGTCGAGGCCGTGCGCCGCTGGGACGCGGCCGCGCCCGACGACCCGAAGGGCTGGCTCGTCACCGTGGCGTGGCGCCGGTTCCTCGACGCCCGCCGCTCGGCCTCGGCGCGGGCGATGCGCGAGGTGCACGTCCACCGCGAGCCCGCGCCCGGCCCGGCCGAGCAGGCCGACGACACGCTGCTCCTGCTGAGCCGCTGCTGCCACCCGGCGCTCACGCCCGCCTCGGCGATCGCGCTGACGCTGCGCGCCGTCGGCGGGCTCACCACCTCGCAGATCGCGCGCGCGTTCCTGGTGCCCGAGTCGACGATGGCGCAGCGCATCTCACGCGCCAAGCGGACCCTCGCGGGCGAGCGGTTCGAGCGGCCCGGGGACGTGCGCGCCGTGCTGCGGGTGCTCTACCTGATGTTCGACCAGGGCTTCATGTCAGCGGCCGTCGCGGACGAGCGCGGCGGCACCGACCTGGCCGCGGAGGCGATCCGCCTGGCGCGCCAGCTCGTGGCGTCCGTGCCGGACGACCCCGAGGCCGCCGGCCTGCTCGCGCTCATGCTCCTGCACCACGCGAGGCGTGACGCCCGCACCGACGCCGCCGGGGACCTCGTGCCCCTCGCGGACCAGGACCGGTCCCGCTGGGACACCGCGATGATCGCCGAGGGCGTGGCGGTCCTCCAGGGCGCGCTCGCGCACGACCGGCTCGGGGAGTACCAGGCGCAGGCCGCGATCGCGGCGCTCCACGACGACGCGGCGTGCGCGGAGGAGACCGACTGGCCGCAGATCCTCGAGTGGTACGACGAACTCGTGCGGCTCGACCCCGCCCACCCGGTGGTGGCCCTGAACCGCGCGGTCGCGGTCGGGCACGTCGACGGCCCGCTGGCCGGGCTGCGGCTGGTCGAGGCGCTCGACCCGGCGCTGCCGCGCCGCGACGCGGTCGCCGCGTACCTGCACGAGCGGGCCGGGAACGCGGCTGAGGCCGCGCGGCTGTACGCGCGGGCGGCGCGGAGCGCGCCCAGCTCGGCCGAGATGGGCCACCTGCTCAGGCAGGCGGCCCGGCTGAACCGGGCGCGCTCCGGATCGGATTGACGCTCAGCGGAAGTCGTCGGCGTGCTCGGCGGCCCACTGCGCGAACGTGCGGGCGGGGCGGCCGGTCACGGCCTCCGACGTGGGGCCCCACGCGAGGGCCTCGCCGCCGGCGAGCATGTCGAGGAGCGCGGCCGGCATGAACTGCTCGGCGACGTGCCGCGGCAGCTCCTCGACCGCGATCTCGCGCCCGATGGCCCGGCCGATCGTCGCGACCTGCTCGCGCTGCGACATGTGCGCCGGACCGTCCACGATGTACTTCTGGTACTCGTGGCCGGCGTCGAGGAGCGCGGTGAGCGCCACCTCGGCGATGTCGCGCTCGTGGATCGGGTTCACCTGCGCGTCCGGGTAGGGGACGCGCACGAGGCCCTCGGCGCGGATCGAGTCGGCCCACCACAGCGAGTTGGTGGCGAACATGGCCGGGCGCACGAAGGTCCACGCCAGGTTCGAGGCCTCGAGCGGGCGCTCGGCGGCGAGGTGCGAGGCCGCGATCGGGTTCGACTCGTCGCCGGCGGCGGACGCCGAGGACAGCAGCACGACGTGCTTGACGCCGGCCGCCTCCGCGGCGGCGATGAAGTGCTCGATCCCTTCGTGCGCGGCGTACATGAAGACCTTCTCCACGCCGTCGAGGGCGGGGGCGAGGGTCTCGGGGGCGGTGAAGTCGACGCGGGCGGCCAGCGCGCCGCCCGGCAGCTCCGTCGCGCCGGGGACGCGGCTGGCCGCGCGGACGGGGACGCCGGCGAGGACGAGCTGCGCGATGACGTGGCGGGCGAGGGTGCCTCGCGCGCCGGTGACCAGGACGGTCATGGCGGGTTTCCTTTCGGGTGGTGTTCCGGTGCTGCGGCCAGCCGCGCGAGGATGCGCGACAGGGTGTCGCCGTAGCGGGTTTCGAACTCGGGTTCGCCGACGTCGACGCCGAAGAGGTGGCGTGCGGTGCGGCGGAAGACGGCGGGGGCGAGGACCATGCCCATCATGGCGAGCTGGACCGCGGCCAGGTCGAGGTCGGGCGCGAAGTCGCCCTGCGCCTGGCGGGCGCGCATGCGCTCCTGCTCGGCCTCGATGTCGGCGGAGGACTCCTCCTCCGGCTCGTCGTCGGCCAGCGACTGCCACAGCACCAGGCGCACGATCCGGGGGTCGGCGAGGTTCTTGCGCAGGTACCAGCGCATGAGCTCCTCGGGCGGCACGTCGGGGGCGTCGTGCTCCCGCTCGGCGTCGAGCCACTCGCGCTGGATCGCGCGGTACAGGCCCTCCTTGCCGCCGAAGTAGTAGCTCACCAGCTGCTTGTTGACGCCGGCGCGCGCGGCGATGGCGCTGACGCGGGCGCCCTGGTAGCCGTTGGCGGCGAACTCGGTCAGGGCCGCGTCGAGGAGCTTCGCCTTGGTGCGCTCGGCGTCGCGGACGCGCTCCTCGGGGGCCGGCCGCCGGTTCGTCTTCGGTTCCACGCCAGCACTGTAGCACATAATCATCCATTTGTTTGATTGGATCATCCGCTTGGATAATTAGGGGGCAGTCACTGCCTTGTGGCAGTGACTGCCTATACTTGCCGCATGGACCTGAAGCACCGCAAGAAGCTCGCCGCGATGCACCGCATCCAGGAGGCGGCCCTCGACCTGTTCGAGGAGCAGGGCTTCGACGCGGTCGCCATCGAGGCGGTCGCCGCCGCGGCGGAGGTGTCGCCGCGGACCGTCTACCGCTACTTCGGAACCAAGGAGATGCTGGTCATCTGGGACGAGGCGGACGAGTTCCCGGTCAGCCCGCTCGCGGCGGAGTTCGCCGTCGCCGACCCGATCGGGATGCTGCGCGGCACCTTCCGGGCCGCGTTCGCGGCGATGGACGAGGCGCAGCTGCGCCTGATCCGGCGCCGCGTCGCCCTCATCTACCGGACCCCCGCGATCGAGGCCGCGTACCTCCTCCACTCCTACGAGAAGTCCCGCGCGATCGCGGCGGCCGTCGGGCCCGCCAGCGGCGACGCCTTCGGCACCGAGGTGTTCGTCCACGCGTTCGTGGGGGCCGTCGTCGGCGCGATGCGCCACTGGTGCCACTCCGGATTCGCCACTCCCCCTTTCACGTTCGTGGACCAGGCCCTGACCCTCCTCGAACACGGCTTCGGAAAGCGAGCTGCCCCATGACCGCGGTGAAGAACGTCCTCGTCTCCGGCGCGAGCATCGCGGGACCCGCGCTCGCCCACTGGCTGGGGCGCCGGGGCGTCCGCGCCGTCGTCCTCGAGAAGGCCCCGGCCCGCCGCACCGGCGGCTACGCGATCGACCTCCGCGGCAAGGCGGTCGACGTGGCCGAGCGGATGGGCGTCCTCGACGGCGTGCGCGCGGCCGGGACCGAGATCGCCGGGGCCAGGATGGTCGGCGCCGACGGGCGCACCCGCGCCGCGCTCGGCACCGGCCTCATCGCGCCCGAGGACCGCGACCTCGAGATCCTCCGCGGCGACCTGGTCACCCTCCTCCACGAGGCGGCCCCCGACGCCGAGTACCGCTACGGCGACTCGATCACGGCCCTGGAGGACCGCGGCGACCGCGTCGCGGTCGAGTTCGCCTCGGGCGCGGCCGAGGACTTCGACCTCGTGGTGGGCGCGGACGGCCTCCACTCCCACACGCGCGCCCTGGCCTTCGGCCCCGAGCGCCCGTTCCGGCGCTTCCTCCAGTCGTACGTGAGCATCGCAACCGTCCCGAACCGCCTCGGCCTCGACCGCGAGGCGGTCCTGTTCAACACCCCCGGCCGCGTCGCGGCGCTCTACCACACCCCGCGGGCCGCGGGCGCCAAGGCGCTCCTGTTGCACCGCACCGGAACCGAGACGGACATCGACCGCCGCTCCCCCGCCGAGCAGCGCGCCCACCTGCGCGAGGTGTTCGCCGGGACGGGCTGGGAGACCGACCGCATCCTCGCCGACTTCGAGGACACGGACGACTTCTACTTCGACTCGGTCACCCAGATCCGCATGCCCACCTGGTCGAAGGGGCGCGTGGTGCTCCTCGGCGACGCCGGCTACTGCCCCTCACCGATGTCCGGGCAGGGCACCAGCCTGGCCCTCGTCGGCGCGTACGTCCTCGCCGAGGAGCTCGCGGCCCGCGACGAGCCCGAGGCGGCCCTCACCGCGTACGAGCGCCGCATGCGCCCCTACGCGGAAGCGAACCAGGCCATCGCCGCCCCGGGCCTCGACTTCATCGCCCCCGCCACCGGCTTCGCGATCAAGGCGCGCAACGCGCTCCTGAAGTCGGGCCCGCTGCTGCGCCTCCTCAGCCGCTTCGACTCCAAGCTCTCGCGGGCGGCCGAGGCGATCGACCTCGACGCCCGCTGAGGCGCGGCCACCGGCCTCGCGGTCGGCGGCCGCGCCGTGCGGCTACGGCAGGTTGGCGATCACGAAGGGCGCGTGGCCGTGGAGGTGGTTGCTCCAGCCCCCGGTGACCGGCGCGCCCGCGGACAGCAGGTTCGTGGAGTCGTTGCCGACGTCCAGTTTCCAAGCGGTCCACGAGATCTTGTTGGCGGCCATCCAGTCGACCCAGCGCTGGGCCTCGTCGAGGCAGACGCGCCCGTCGAGGCCGCCGTCGGCGGCGCTCGCGCCCCATTCGGTGACGAACAGGGCCAGGCCCGCGTTCAGCGCGGTGTTCGCCTTGTCGCGGTTCCACTGCGTGTGCGTGCACGAGTAGAAGTGCAGCGTGTACATCAGGTTCGTGCCGGACACCGGGCTGGCGGCCGCGACGTCGACGTCCTGGGACCAGGTCGGGGTGCCGAGGACGACGAGGTTGTCGGGGTCCTGCGCGCGGATCGCGGCGACGACGGCCTGGTGGTACGCCTTCACCGTGCTCCAGGAGACCTGCTCGGGCTCGTTGTACGGCTCCCAGATGACGTTCGGCAGGTGGCCGTAGCGGTCGGCGAGGTCGGTGAAGAACGCGACCGCCTCCGACTGGTGCTGGTGCGCCTGGTGCGCATGGAAGTCGACGATCACGTAGACGCCGGCCTCGGCCGCGTTCTGGATGACGGTCTCGACCTCGGACTTCCACCGGTTCGGGTCGTCGAGGTACGCGCCCGCGGGCTCGACGCCCATGGCGACGCGGAAGACCTCGATGTTCCAGTTGTCGCGCATCCACTCCAGGGCGGAGAGGTTCTGGGCGTACGGCTGGGTCTGCCAGTGCAGCCACATGCTGGAGACGCCGCGGAGCTGGATCTCCTGGCCGTCCTCATTGCACATGTTGTTGCCGCACACGCTGAGCTTCCCGTGCCGCTCGACCGGGGTGCCGGCGGGCGGGTCGGTCGGGTCGGGGTCGGTGGGCTCGGGGTCGGTCGTCGGCTCCTGGCTGCCGCCGCCGTCGCATTCGACGCCGTTGATCGCGGCGTTCTCGATCGCGCCCGCGGTGCCGTTGGCGGTGAAGCCGAAGACCTCCCGGGTCTGCCCGGCGGCGACGGCGCCGTTCCAGCCCGCGTCGGACGCCTCGAAATGCGATCCGCTCAGGCTCTGCCCGGTGACGTTCCAGGCGCTGATGCCGGAGACAGCGCCGGTGAAGTCCCATTCGACGGTCCAGCCGTCGATCGCCTCGCCCGCGGTGATGCTGACGCTGGCCTGGAAGCCCGAGCCCCAGCTGTTCACCACCGTGTACTCGACCTCGCAGCCTTCGGCCGCGTTCGCGCCCTGCGCGGCCGCGATGGTCACGGCGCTCGCTCCGAGCGCCGCGACGGCCGCGCCGATCGCGGCCAGTCGTCGTCTTCGTCCCTGCATCGGCTTGCCCTTCGATTGCGATTCCAACCGGGAGCGGAAGCGCTCCCAGTCAACATATCGAAGTTTGCCAATGCTTTGCCGCCGCGTCAAGCGGGCAGGGGCGCGCAGCGGGCGAGCCTCCAACGAACCCGGGACAGTCCGCCGCGCGTTCGCGAAGGGGCGCAGGGAGGCAGGGGCGCCGCCCGAGGGCGGCGCCCCTGGAACCACTACTCGGGGTTCTCCTGGAGGGCGCGGACCTCGATGCGGGAGCCGAGCGCTGCCGAGGCCTGCTCGGCCCACGCGAGGGCCCGCTCCTGGTCCGGCGCTTCGATGATCCAGAAGCCGCCCACGTACTCGGCGGCCTCCGTGAACGGGCCGGGCGTGCGGGTCGGGGTCGCGCCGGTGGCGTCGACGGTGACCGCGGTCGACGGCGGGTGGAGCCCGCCGGCGGTGACGAACGCGCCGGCCTCGACCAGGTCGGTGTTGAACTTGCCGACGGCGGCCATCACGGCCTCGAGCTCGGCGGGGTCCATCTCCTGCATCGACTCCATGGTCGGCTCTTCGGCCGCGTCGTGCGGCAGCGTGAGGAAGTACTGGGTCATGGGGATCAGCTCGCAATCTGTGGTCGTGGAACAGTGGTGGATTCAGCGCCGCCGTCGCGCGGCCCTGAGCTTCAGGTCCTCCACGCACACTAGGCCGACGTCGACGATCCGGCCGCTGAGGCCCCGATCGCGCAGGTCGTCCCCGGCTCGCTGCTCGGCCTCGAGGTGCGCGGCGAGGTCGGCGTCCTCGGGGCTCGCCTCCTCGGCTTCGATGAGGTACCGGAACTGGTAGCCGACCAGTTCGGGCGCGTACGTGAAGGTGCCCTCCGGGGTGAAGCGGGAGGCGAACATGTCGTGGTCGCCCTGCTCGGCGCGCAGCCGCTCCCGTTGCGCCGCGGTGAGGTCCTCGAAGCGGCCGCGGACCGTGGCGCGGTAGGTGCGGCTCACGCCGCGGCCTCGCTGCGCGTGGCGGCCGCGAACAGGGCCGTGATCTCCGCGGTCGTGCGGGCGGCGTCGTCCTGGGACGCGCTGAGCCGCGCGGCCGCGCTGTCGAGCACGGTGCGCACCGCGAACGCCATGGTCCGCGGGTCGAAGTCGCGCATCTCGCCGCGGCGCTGGCCGTCCTCGAACAGCGCGACGAGGTCGCCGAGCGAGGCGGCGGCGCGGTCGCCGTAGTACTGCGGGTCGCGCCGCCCGAAGTGCTCGACGACCGCGATGAGCGCGCGGGCCGAGTCCGGCTGCCGCGCACAGAACTCCAGGAAGGTGCGGATGTACGCGGCCAGCCGCTCGCCGCTGGGCGCGGGCGCCGCGAGGACCGCGGCGAGCTGCGGCGCGAGCGCCCCGGCCACCGAGGCGGCGACGGCCGCGGCCAGCTCGTCCTTGCCGGCGTAGTTGCCGTGCACGGCGCCGCGGCTGAAGCCCGCGTGCTCCGCGACGGCGTTCAGCGACGTCCCGGCGACGCCGGCCCGCGCGTACAGCTCGATCGCGGCCGCGACGAGCCGCTGGCGCGTCGCCTCCTGGCTCTCCCTGCGCGTCAGCCTCCCGGCCGGCGCGGTGGTCTCCCGGTTCACGCGATTCAGGATACAGGTCGGTATCTGGATGTCAAGCTGTATCCGAGATTCAGTCGCGGTCGTGCCACCAGTCGGTCCAGCGCTGCTCCAGGGCCTTGAACTCGGCGTCGGGGAGGCCGAAGGTGCTCAGGACGGCCATGGCCGTGTCGGAGCCGGGCGCGCCGGCGACCGCCAGCAGGCCCGGGCCCCAGGCGTCGACGGTGACGCCGAGCTGCCGCGGGGAGCGGAACCAGACGTCGCCGGCGAGGTCCATCGCCGGGGCGGCGTAGGGCGCGCCGGGCGGGGCGTCCTGGCCGTCGAGGCCGAGCCGCGCGAGGACGGCGCGGCGGGGCGTGGCGGGGGCGCTGAAGAAGAGCGTGCGGCGCGCGGCGCCGCGGGGGCGCTCGAGCGCGAACCGGAGCTGGTGCAGGAAGGTGATCCAGCCTTCGGTCACCTCGTCGTAGTAGGCGTCCCAGTCGGCGTCGCCCGAGAGCGGGGCGCGGGTGAGGACGACGCGGGCGCCGTCGGCGTGCGGTTCGACGGCGAACCGGTCGCCGCCGTTGGCGGTGAGGAGGCGGCGCGCGGGGTCCTCGTGGACGTCGGTGAAGTAGATCGAGTCGATCTCGGCGTCGAGCGCGGCGGTGTCGCCGCCGCTGTCCCAGCCGTGCCACTGCCGGAGGGCGTCCCGGTCGCGCAGCGCGTGCCACACCTCGTCGGCGGGGGCCGCCACGACGACCTCGATCCGCGGCGTCGTCGGCGTGCTGTCGTCAGTCATCGTTCGGCTCCTGTTCGGTTGCGGTGGAAGGCGAAGGGTGGCCGCCGACCACGAGGCGGTAGGGGCGGCCCCCCGGGCTGTCGTACGCCTCGGCGGCGCGGTGGACGGCCGCGGCGAGGTCCTCGGCGAAGCGGTGCACGTCCGCGGCGCTCGCAAAGCGCAGGTCGGCCTCGATCGTGAAGGTGAGCAGGCGCTTGCCCTGCTCCTCGGCCCGGGCCTGCATGCGCGCCACGTCCCGCACGGTGGCGGCGGCGACCCCGACGAGGTGCCCGGCGGCGAACCGGTCCTGGAGGCGCGCGGCGCCCTCGTCGGACGCGGGCTCGTGGCCGAGCACGGCGGGGTCGACGACGAACGCGCCCGGCTTGGCCCGGAAGAGCCGCTCGACGAAGCCGCGGCGGCGGCGCTCCTCGACCAGCTCCACGAGCTCGGCCGCCTCCATCGCGCGCAGGTGGTAGTTCACCCGCTGCCGGGGCAGGTCGAGCGCGGCCGCGAGCTGGGTCGCCGAGGCCGGTTCGCGCAGCTCGCGGAGGAGCCGGCGGCGCAGCGGGGAGAGCGCGGCCATGACCCGCTCGGGGTCGTCCACGAAGGTGATCGCGTCGCTCATGCCCCCAGTATTCAATTGAAAAATGAATTTGTCAAATGATCTCAGGGGACGGCATGGTCTTGGGTCGGCGTGGCCTCAAGGATCAGCGCGGCCGGTCCGCCAGCACCAGGCCGCGATGCCGACGCGGTTCGCGGTGCCGAGCTTGGCCTGGATGCTGGCGACGTGCGTCTTGACGGTGCCGACCGAGATGAACAGCTCGGCCGCGATGTCGGCGTTCGACAGGCCGCGGGCGACGAGGCGGGCGAGCTCGGTCTCGCGCACGGTGAGCGGGTTCGGGGCCGCGGCGGTGCCGGCCGGCGCGAGGTGCTTGAGGAGGCGGACCGTGACGGCCGGGCTGATCAGGGACTCGCCCGCGACGGCGGCGCGGACGGCCTCGGCGAGGAGCGCCGGGCCGGAGCGCTTGAGGATGAAGCCGCACGCGCCGGCCTGGAGGGCGGCGTGCACGTACTCGTCGTGGTCGAAGGTGGTCACGACGACGACCCGCACCGGGTCGGCGTCGGCGGCCAGCAGGCGCGTCACGTCGAGGCCGTCGAGGCGCGGCATCCGGATGTCGACCAGGGCCACGTCGGGCCGGACCGAGCGGGCGAGCGCCACCGCCCGGGCGCCGTCGGCGGCCTCGGCGACGACGGCCATGTCGGGCTGGGCGTCGATGAGGCGGCGCAGGCCGCGGCGGACGCCGTCCTGGTCGTCGGCGATGAGGACCCGGATCGTCACGCGGCCTCCCGCAGGAGCGGCAGCGTCGCCGCGACGAGCCAGCCGCCGTCGCCGGGCCCGGCGCGCAGCTCCCCGCCGAGCGCTTCGAACCGGGCGGTCAGGGCGAGGAGTCCCGTGCCGCCGTGGCCCTTCAGGCGCGGCAGGCGGGGCCGGGGGGATTCGCGCCCGCCCGCACTGAGGATGCGGATCTCCAGCGCCGCATCGTGAGCGGTGAGCGCGACCTCGACGCCGCCGGCGTGCGGGGCGTGCCTGCGCACGTTCGTGAGCGCCTCGGCGACCAGCCGGTAGACCGCGTCGGCGGCCTCGCGCGGCACCCGGCCCGGCAGGTCCGGATCGAGTTCGAGGACCACCGGCGCCCTTGCGGCGGCGGCGAACCGGTCGACCAGCTCCGGCACGTCGGCCACCCCGTACGTGCGGGCACCGGGCGACTCGCCGCCGCGGAGCATCCCGACCGTGCGGTCCATGGCCGCCAGCGCCTCCAGGCCGGCGCGCTCGATGCGCGCGAGCGCCTCGGGCGCCTGCGCGGGGTCGCCTTCGGCGCGCGTCGCCTGCGCGTCGAGCACGATGCCGGTGACGTCGTGCGCGACCAGGTCGTGCAGGTCCCCGGCGAGGGCGAGGCGTTCGCGCCTGCGCATCTCGGCGCGCGTCCGCTCCCGGCGCCGCGCGGCCAGCCGCCGGGCGAGGCCGGTCGCGACCGCGCCCAGGGCGACGAGTGTCCATGCGCCGGTGAAGAAGACGTATTCGGTCCAGGTGGCGGAGGTGCCGAGCAGCATCCGCAGCGGCTGCGCGCCGAGCGCGGCCGCGGCCAGTGCTCCGGCGAGGGCCGCGCGCCGGGCGGGCGCGTGGCGCACGGCCGACGCGGCCAGTCCGGCGAGCGCGGCGAGCTCCAGCAGGAGCCAGAACCCGGCGGCCCCGGTGACCGGGACCCGGTGCAGGAGCGTGCACAGCAGCGAGACCGCGGCGGCCGCGAGGGCGGCCGTGCCGGTCCGGCGGTACCGGCCCGCGCGTGCGCCGGGGGCGGCGAGCGCGACCGCCGCCGCCACGGCGGGCAGGACCGCGGTCCACGGCGCCCAGGCGAGGCCGACCGCGCCTCCGATGACGACCGCGGCCGCGGCTCCCGCGCCGAATGCCTGCTTGACTTGCGTTCTCACGACCATGCCGCGAACCGTACCGAGGAGGGGCGAGGCGCGGCCTCTGCCGAAAGACGGATCTTCCGTCCGGGCGGTCCCTCCGACGGCCGATGTCGGAAGGGGCCTGCGCGAACGCAGGCTGGACGCAACCGATCCGTGAGGAGGCCCCGATGGCCCTGACCCCGTCCCCGCCGCGCCGCGGCCCGCTCGCCCGCCTGGTCGCGGCGCGGCCGCTGCTGAGCTTCTTCGTCCTGTCGTTCGCGCCGTCGTTCGCGTACGAGTTCGTGTGCATCCTGGTGCTGCGGCTTCCGTTGGTGCCGTGGATGTTCGCCGCGCCGTTCATCGGCCCGTTCGCGGCGGCGTTCCTCGTCACCGCGGCCGTCGAGGGCCGGGCGGGCACGCGGGCGCTGGTGCGGGACCTGGTGCGCTGGCGGGTGGGCTGGCGCTGGTACGCGGTGATCGCGCTCGGCCTGCCGGCGTTCCTGATGCTGTGCGTGCTGCCGCTGCCGGGCGCGGCGGCGGCGTTCGATCCGGACCTCTCGGAGGTCGGCCCGTGGCTGGCGGGGTTCGCGCTCGTGCTGGTCGTCGGCGGGCCGCTCGGAGAGGAGCCGGGCTGGCGCAACTTCGCGACGCCGCGCCTCCAGGAGCGGTTCGGGCCGGTGCTCGGCACGCTCGTGCTCGGGGTGCTGTGGGGGCTGTGGCACCTGCCGCTGTTCCTGATCGAGGGCTACAACCACGCCGGGGGCGACCTCGCGGCGACCGTCGGCCCGTACCTGGTGTTCCTCGGGTTCACCGTGGCGATCGCGTTCCTGTTCACGTGGCTGTACAACAGCACGTCCGGGAGCGGGCCCGTGGCGGTCGTGGCGCACACGTTCTTCAACGTGACGCTGCTGCCGGTGCTGTTCCCCGGCGTGGAGAACAGCTTCCCGTACGAGGTGGTGCAGCTCGCGGCGTTCTCGGTGCTCGCGCTCGTGCTGCTGGCGGCGACGCGGGGGCGCCTGGGGTGGCGGGGGCCGCAGGCGGTGGAGGCCTGCGGCCCCGCGTCCGGGGGCGCGTCTCCTAGTCGCGCGGCGTCAGGCGCACGCGGCGCAGGAGCTGCGCGTTGAGGGCGACCACGATGGTGGAGGCCGACATCAGCACCGCGCCGACCGCGGGGCTGAGGGTGATCCCGACGCCGGCGAGGACGCCGGCCGCGAGCGGGATCGCGGCGATGTTGTACCCGGCGGCCCAGCCGAGGTTCTCGATCATCTTGCGGTAGCTGGCCTTCGAGAGGCGGCGGACGCCGCCGACGCCGCGCGGGTCCGAGGACGCCAGGACCACCCCGGCGGACTCGATCGCCACGTCGGTGCCCGCGCCGATCGCGATGCCCACGTCGGCCCGCGCGAGCGCGGGCGCGTCGTTGACGCCGTCGCCGACCATCGCCACCCGCAGGCCGCGGGCCTGGAGGTCGGCGACGGCGCGGTCCTTGTCGGCGGGCAGGACTTCGGCGAAGACCTCGTCGTCGGCAGTGAAGCCGAGGTCGGCCGCGACCGCTTCGGCCACGGCGCGGGCGTCGCCGGTGATCATCGCGATCTTCTGCACGCCTTGGGCCTTCAGATCGGCGACGGCCTGCTTCGCCTCGGGCCGGACCTCGTCTTCGAGGGCGATCGCGCCGAGCACGGCGGGGCCTGTGTCCTCAGCCGAGCCGTCGAGGGCGATGAGGTGGAGGACGGTCGCGCCGCGGCCCGACCAGGCGCCGATGTCGGCCGCGAGGTCCTCGGGCGCTTCGATGCCGAGCTCCCGGAGCAGCGCGGGCCCGCCGACCGCGTACCGCTTGCCGTCTACAGTGGCCTCGACGCCGCGGCCGGTGCGCGAGCGGAAGTCGCTCGCGTGCGCGCCTTCGCCGTGCGCGCGGCCGTGGTGGGCCACGATCGCGCGGGCGAGCGGGTGCTCGGAGTCGGACTCGACGGCAGCGGCGAGGTGCAGCACCTCGTCGGCGTCGCGGCCGGCGGCCCCGGCGATGCCGGCGACGGTGTGCTCGCCCTTGGTCAGGGTGCCGGTCTTGTCGAACAGCACGGCGTCCACAGTGCGCATCCGCTCGATCGCGAGGCGGTCCTTCACGAGGATGCCGGCCTTGGCCGAGACGGCCGTGGTGATCGATATGACCAGCGGGATCGCCAGTCCGAGCGCGTGCGGGCAGGCGATCACGAGGACGGTGACGGTGCGGACGACGCCGGAGGTGACGTCGCCGAGGAGCGACCACACCGCGAAGGTGAGCACGCCGGCGCCCATGGCGATGTAGAACAGCAGCGCCGCGAACCGGTCGGCGAGGACCTGGCCCCGGCCGCGCGACTCCTGCGCCTGCGAGACGAGTCGCTGGATGCCGGCGAGGGCGGTGTCGTCGCCGACCGCGTCGATGCGCACGCGGATCGCGGAGTCGGTGGCGACGGTGCCGGCCACGACCCGCTCGCCGGGGCCGCGCGGCACGGGCCGCGACTCGCCGGTGATCATCGACTCGTCCATCTCGGCCGCACCGTCGACGACCTCGCCGTCGGCCGGCACGCGGGCGCCGGAGCGGACCAGGACCACGTCGCCGACGCCGAGTCCGCCGGCGGGCACGGTCTCGACGGTCCCGTCCTCGCGCACGCGCTCGGCCTCGTCGGGCAGCAGCGCCGCGAGCGCGGCGAGGGCCCCGCGGGCCTGGCCGATGGCCTTCATCTCCTGCCAGTGGCCGAGCAGCATGATCGTGACGAGGGCGCCGAGCTCCCACCAGAACTCGAGGTCGAAGTAGCCGAGACTCGTTGCGAGGGAGGCGAGGTACGCGACAGAGATGGCGGTGGCGATGAGGAGCATCATGCCGGGGGCGCGGTCGCGGATCTCGCGCACGCCGCCGACGAGGAACGGCCAGCCGCCGTAGAGGAAGACGGCCGTGCCGAGGACGGGCCCGACGAGGCCCATCCCGGGGAAGTCCAGTGTGTACCCGAACCAGTCCATGATCATGTGGCTCGTGGCGACGAGCGGGACCGTCAGGACCAGGCTGAGCCAGAACTTGCGGCGGAACGCCTCGGGGTCGTGCCCGGCGTGCTTGTCGTGGCCGCCGTGCCCGGCGTGGGCGTCATGGCCGCCGTGGGCGGAGTGCGCGGCGTGGTCGCCGGGCGCGCTCGGCGCAGCGGCGTGGGCGCCGTGGTCGCGGCCGCTGTGCGCATCGTGCCCGGCATGACCGGAATGGTCGGCGTGCTCGGTGTGATCGGCGTGTTCCTCACGCGCGGCTTGGTGTTCGTGGCCGCCGTGCGCATCGTGCCCGGCACCGCCGCCGTGCCCGGCATGATCGGGATGCCCGCCGTGGTCGGCGTGATCGGCCTGCTCCTCATGCGCGGCATGGGGTTCGCGGCCGGCGTGGGCGTCGCCGCCGGCGGGGGCTCGGTGCCTCGCGTCGTCACCGTGGGCGTGGTGCTCGCTCACTGGAGGCTCCTTCCATATGGTTGGCAATCGACCTGACCATATACCCCATGGGGGTATCTGGCAAGCCGGTACAACCGATGCGCCCGCCCTGATATTCCCAGGCCGGCGGCCGGTGTCCGCACTCCCGCCGCAGGTCGGAACCGCAGCGGGCGCTTCCCGTGATACTACTAACATGGCTAGTAGTAGGGGGCGGCGTCCGGGTGCGGTCGCCCGCCAAGCCCGGGGTGGCTCCGCATCCCAAAGGCGGCCATCGGCGCCGCCCGGGCCCGGCGGCCGCGGGCGTAGGGTTCAGGCCGAGAAGGAGGTCCCGATGCCCAGACTCGGCGAGCTGGAGGCCGCGATCATGGAGGTCCTGTGGTCGGCGCCGGGCCAGGCCACGGTCCGCGACGTCCTCGGCGCCCTCGACCGCGAGCCGGCACCGGCCTACACCACCGTGATGACCGTGCTGGACAACCTGCACCGCAAGGGGACCGTGACCCGCGAACGCGCCGGCCGGGCCTGGGCGTACCGGCCCGCGCAGTCGCGAGAGGAGTTCGACGCCGAGGCCATGGCCGCCGTGCTCGAATCCTCCTCCGACCGCAGCGCCACCCTGCTGCGCTTCATCGGCAAGATCGGCCCCGAGGAACTCGCCCGCCTGCGCGAAGTGCTCGACGCCCAGGAGGGCTCGCGATGATCGCGGCGGCGCTCCTCCTCGCGTACGCCGCGGCGCTCGGGCTGCTCGGCCCGCGGCTGCTGGACCGGGCCCGCTGGGCCGTCGCCTCCCCGCGCCTGGCGATCACCACCTGGTTCGCGCTCGCGCTCTCCTTCGTCCTCGCGCTCGTCCTCGCCGGGGCGGCGATCGTGATGCCGGCCGAGGTGTTCCGCGAAGGCGCCGCGCACGCCGCCGAGCACTGCTTCGCCGCGCTCCGGGAGCTCCACGGCCCCGTCGGCGGCACGCTCATCGGCGCCGCCGCGCTCGGCCTGAGCTGGGCCGTCCCGCTGCGGGCCGTCACGGCCGGAGCGCTGGTCGCCCGCTCGACCGCGGTCGAGCGGGCCCGGCTGCGCCGCGCGCTCGCGAGCGCCCCGTGGGACGGCGGCCTCGGCGCGGTCGTGATCGCGTCCGCGCGCCCCGGCGCGTACTGCATCCCCGGCAAGGGCGGCCTGGTCGCCGTCACCTCCGGCACGCTGGCACTGCTCGACCGGCCGCAGCTCGACGCGGTGCTCGCGCACGAGCGGGCGCACCTCGCCGGCCGCCACCACCTGCTGATCGCCTTGGCGCAGACGGGAAAGCGGGCCTTCGGCTGGTTCCCGCTGTTCGCGCGCCTGCCCGAGCGCGTCGGCCACCTCGTCGAACTCGCCGCCGACGACGCCGCGGCGCGCAGCGCCAGCCGCGGCACCCTCGCCCGCAGCCTGCTCAACGTCGCGGCCGCTCAGGCCCCCGCCGAAGCGCTGGCGGTCAGCGGCGGCGACACCGTCGCCCGCATCGAGCGCCTGATCGACGCCCCGGCCGCCCCCGGTCCCGCGGGTGTCGGGACCATCCTGGGCGGCAACCTCGCCGCCGTCGCGGCGCCGCTCCTGATCCTCGCCGGGCCGATCCTGACCGCGGTCGGCTTCGCCTGCTGCCAGGTCTGACGCCCCGGCGACGGGGCCGGGTGGCGCGTCCCGCATTTATCTACTATGTTGCTTAGTAGACAAATGCGAAGGAGTCCTGCGTTGATGGATCGACCGCACCCGGACGGCGTCGGCCGGTGACCGCGATGACCCTGCTCACCGAGCCGCGTTCCGACCGCTGCGACCGGGCGCGCGAGGCCCTGCTCCGCCTGTCGGCCGAGTTCGACGTCGTGGTCACCGAGATCGACCTCACCGGCCGCGAGGGCCGCGGGCTCGCAGTCCAGCACGCCGTCTCCGCCGCGCCGGGCCTGCTCGTCGACGGCGTCCTGTACAGCTGTGGCGAACTCGACGCGGCGCGCCTCCGCTCCACCCTCGCGTCGGTCCGGCCCATCGGCGGCTGAGACCCCCCGCCCGTCCGTCCTCCCCCGAAGGAGCACCCTGCTCGTGAAGCCGTCACCGTTCCGTCGCAAATGGACGTCCGTCGCCGTCGTGGGCGGCCTCCTCGCCTCCGCGGTCGCCTCGTCCCCCGGCTGGGCCCAGCGGGACACCTCGGAGATCAACGACGAGATCGAGGAGACCGAGCAGGACCTGACCGCGGCCGTCGAGGCGTACAACCAGCTCGCACAGGAAGCGCAGGACAACCGCGAGATGGTCGCCCAGACCCAGGAGTCCCTCGACGCGGCCGAGGCCGAGCTGCGCGCACTCCGCGAGCAGCTCGCCGACTACATGACCGCGACCCACGTCGAACAGGGCATCGGCGACGCGGCGCTCCTCCTCGAATCGGGCTCCCCCGACGCGTTCGTGGAGCGCCTCGACCGGCTCAACGCCGCGAACCTCTACAACTTCGCGCTGCTGGACGAGCTCAGGACCGCCTCCGAGGAGTACACCGTCCAGCTCGACCTCCTGGCCGACCTCCAGACCGACCTCGACGAGCAGGAGGCCGACCTCGAACGGCAGCAGGAGGAGCTCAACGCCCGCATGGACGACCTCGACGAGGAGTGGCAGGCCGCCGCGGGCGACGAGATCGCTGACTACGACCTGCCGCACATGACCGACGACGAGTACGCCGTGGTCTCCTTCGCCCTCGACCAGGTCGGCAAGCAGTATGTCTGGGGCACGGCCGGTCCCGACACCTACGACTGCTCCGGCCTCGTCCTCCGCGCCTACGCCCAGATCGGCATCGAGCTCCCGCACAACGCCGCGGCCCAGTACGACTCGACCGCGAGCATCAGCCGCGAGGAACTCCAACCCGGCGACCTCGTCTACTACAACGACCTATCCCACATGGGCATGTACATCGGCAACGGCCTCATCGTCCACGCCCCCAACTCCCGCACCGTCGTCAAGGTCGTCGAGCTCGACCACGGCAACGTCTACTACGGAGCCACGACGATCCTCCACTGACCGGTCGAGGACGACCCTCACTCCGGGGCGAGGAGGTTGACCGCCACCGTGGCCGCGAGTGCGACGGCCGCGACCGGGGCCCAGATCGCGCGCTCCACCGCACTGGTCGAGATCAGGTTGGCCGCCACACTGAGGGCGAGGAAGGCGACGACCACCCACCCCGCAACGGGCAGTGCCGCGTCGGGCAGCGGGGACCAGCTGATCATCCGCGCCCGGCGCAAGACCGTGAGGGCCAACAGGACCATGGCCCCTGCCGCGATCCCGCTCGCCACCCGGAATCCGGTGGGCAGATGCACGTTCCGGCCCCCGTAGGCGGCCCTGCCCCACGGCGCGCCCGCGGCGAGCGCGACCTGGAAGGCGGCGACGAGGACGAACATCGCGGCGGCGAGGGCGGCCGCGAACTCGAGGGTGCTCATATCTGGAAGATACCTCAACTGTATCTGTCAGATATATTGAGGGGCATGGCCAACTCGCAGACGGAACTCGCCGTCCTCGCCGTCCTCAGCATTCGCCCCACGACCGGGTACGCGATCCGGGAACTTGTCCACGAACGCCTCAGCGCCTTCTGGAGCGAGAGCTTCGGGCAGATCTATCCGGCCCTGGCCCGGCTGCGCGAGGCCGGGCTCATCGAGGTGACCCCGGGGGAGCGGACCGGCTCGGCCCTGCACTCCCTGACCGACGCGGGCCGCGAGCACCTGCTCGACATGCTCAGCGAGCCACCGGTGGCGGCCCGGCCCCGCAACGGCGTGCTGCTGCGCCTGTTCTTCGGCGACCTGCTCGGCCCCCGGGCCTGCGCCGCCCTGGTCCAGGCCGCGAAGGAGCGGAGCGAGCGGCAACTGGCCGACCTCGCCGCCGCCCGCGCCGAGGTCGAGGCCGAACGGGCCGCGGACCCCGCGGACGCCACCCGAACCCGCTACTGGCTGCTGACGATCGCCGCCGGAGAACACGCCGCCCGCGCCGCGATCGCCTGGGCCGACGAGGCCCTGGCCGAACTCGCCGACCTGGAAGCCGGCGAGAACCGGTAGCCCCTGCGGGGAGTGCGCCCGCTTCGCGCGCTCCGCCTCGCCCAGAGGCGGTAGTCGCGGATGGCTCCGTCCGTATCGAGAACCCGTGGAGACGACTGCGGGGGCACTGTCCGAAAACAGTGCCCCCGCAGGTGGATCGCGTCTGCGTGCGGTGTGTGGCGGAGGATGCGGGATTTGAACCCGCGATCGGGTATCACCCGAAACCCGCTTAGCAGGCGGGCGCACTAGGCCACTATGCGAATCCTCCAGGAGCCGCACGTCAGACGTACGAGCATCGAGCATACCGGTAGGCGGCACGGGGGGCCAAGCGGGTTCGGGTCGGTCAGAGCCAGCTCACGTGGGGCGCGACCAGGAGGTATCCGACGAACGCGGCGATGTCGAGGAGGGTGTGGGCGACCACCAGCGGGCCGGTGCGCTTCCACTTCAGGAAGCAGAGCGCGAAGACCGCGCCCATGACGGCGTTGCCGATGAAGCCGCCGAAGCCCTGGTACAGGTGGTAGGTGCCGCGCAGGAGGGCGTGGGCGGCGATGATCGCGGCCGGGCGCCAGGCGAGCTGGCGCAGGCGGGTGACGAGGTAGCCGACGCCGATGACCTCCTCCAGGATCGCGTTCTTGAGGGCGGCGAGGACGAGGACCGGGACGGCCCACCACACGTCGTTCAGGTTCGCGGCGGCGATGGTCGCGTTCAGGCCGAGGGCGCGGGCGGTGAAGTAGAGGGCCAGGCCGGGGATGCCGATGCAGGCCGCGAGGGCCGCGCCGCCGAGGAGGTCGAAGGCGGGCCGGCGGGGGTCGAGGCCGATGAGCCGGAACGGGTTCCCGCGGTCGAGGCTGAGGACGTGCAGCGCCAGCGCGACCGGGGCCATCGCCAGCGTGAGGCTCACGAGCTGCTGCGCGAGGTCGTACCAGGGCCGCTCGGCCTCGGCGCGCGCCGAGTTCATGGACTGGACCGAGTCGGCGAGGCCGCCGGGCTCGGTGAGGGTGCCGACGATGCTGACGATCGACCAGACCGCCGACGCCCCGAGCGAGAGGGCGAGCACGATGACGACCTCGCGGCCGACCGCGCGGCGGGAGAGGAGGGGGGCCTCGGTGTGCGACATGCGCACCAGAGTGCCAGAGCCGGGGAGGCGCGCAGCGGGACGGGACCGGGCGGGGCTGCGCCGATCGCACGCCGTGTGCGACGCGTCGCCGCGAGCCGGGTGCATGATCGCAGGGACAGGGCGAGGTGCTGTGAAACTCATCCCACTCGGCGACGCTCACCTTCGCGGCACCTCGCCCGTCTACGCCCCGTCGCCGCGCCGCGCCTGTCGGTTTATTGACACTGCGCTTGCAACATCAGGTAAGGTTAGCCAGTCCTTACCTGAGAGGGGTACCCTATGCGGCTCGCGATCGCGGAGGCCCTCCCGGGCGCGCCCGCATTCGCCGACCGCCCGGTCCCCGCCCCGCACCCGATGCGCGCCCTGCGCGCGGTCGCCGCGCGGGTCGAGCACGAGGTCAGCCCCCACCCGATCGCCGGCATCCGCGCTTGGCTGTACGGCGACCGCGCGCCGAGCGCCGTCGCGTTCCCCGCCGTCGACCTCGCGTCCGGCGAGCGCGTCGAGGAGCTCATGGCCGCCGCCGCGGCGCTGTGGGGCGGCTCCGCCCACGCGAACGCGGCCCTGGCGTGGAAGACCTACTGCTACTGGACCCTCGCGCCCGCGGTGCTGGGCTACGTCGCCGCCCGCCGCGTCCCGGTGATGGACGCGGCGAACACGGTCTTCGCGATCAGCGACGAGGCCCCGATGTTCTCGGTGCGCCAGGTCCGCCCGCGGTTCCTGGCGCTCCCCCACGACCCGTGCGCCGGCCACCCGGACGTCGAGGTCGTGCCGAATGAGGGCGTGCTGCTGGACCGCTTGCGCGCCACCGTGTTCGAGGGCCACCTCGGGCCGGTCCTGGACGCGTTCCTGGCCCGGGTCCGGGTCGGGCGCCGCACGCTCCTGGGCTCGCTGGCCTCGGGCCTGTCGTACGCGGTCGCGGCGATGGCGCCGGTCGTGCCGGACCCCGACGAGGTCCTCGCGAAGACCCTGCTCGACGCGTTCGACGTCGCGCACCTGGTCGACGTCTCCACCGACGAGGCCGGGCGGCTCCTGTACCGGCGCCGCACCTGCTGCCTCGCGCTCACGATCGAGGGCGGGCGCACCTGCTCGACCTGCTGCGTCCAGAGCGATCGCTGCTAGCAGCGGTTTCGCGGCGCGCCGCGTTTGATAGATTGGCGCTTGCCCTGAGGGGCGCTGGAGAAGTCGCATAGTGGACTAGTGCAGCGGTCTTGAAAACCGCCGTGGGTGTCAAAGCCCACCGTGGGTTCGAATCCCACCTTCTCCGCCACCGCCGCTCGCGTCCCGGCCGCACCGGCCCTGGACACGGAAAAGGACTCAGCACCCCGGCACGGTGCTGAGTCCAGGAATAGAGTAACCCCATGGCGCAACATGCTTCACTTCCGGGTCGGGATATTCACAGAATCGTTACCATGGCGGGCCGCTGCGAGGCGGTCGACGGCATCGCCCCCTTCAACGAGCAGACCACCCTCGCGATGTCGAAGCATCCTGACAAGCACCGCAGGCATTTCGTTGTGCCCCTGAACGACTCGGTGATCGCGTACGCCGGCGCGGAGGTCGTCGGAGACGTCGCCGAGGCCGAGCTGGCGGTCGATCCGGACCACCGGAACCGCGGCGTGGGCGGGCGGCTCCTCGACGGGGTCCTCGACTGGATCGGGCCGGTCGCGCGCGAACTGCGGGTGTGGGCGCACGGCGACCTGCCGGCCGCGCAGCGGTTCGCCGCCGCGCACGGGTTCGACCGGGCGCGGGTGCTGTACCAGTTCTCGCGGGAGCTCACCGGCTTCCCCTGGCCCGCAGCGTGGCCGGAGGGCGCGAGCCGGAACTGGCCGACCGGGGACGCCGCCGCGGCGACGCTCGCCGACGGGGTCCGCCTGCGGCCCTTCAGGACCGGGCGGGACGAGGCGGAGTGGCTGCGCGTGAACGCCGCGGCGTTCGCCGACCACCCCGAGCAGGGCCGCTGGACCGCGGCGGACCTGCGTGCGCGCCAGGAGGAGTCCTGGTTCGACCCGGACGGGCTCCTGGTCGCCGAGGACGCGGACGGGATGCTCGGCTTCCACTGGACGAAGGTCGAGGGCGGCGTCGGCGAGGTGTACGTCCTCGGCGTCGACCCGCGAGCCCAGGGCACCGGCCTCGGCCGCACCCTCACGCTCGCGGGACTCGCCCACCTTGCGGCCCACGGCATCCGGCAGGTGGACCTGTACGCGGACGAGTCGAACACGAAGGCCGTGGCCCTGTACCGCAAGCAGGGATTCGAGGTCGTGCGCACCGACGTGCAGTGGTCCAGGCGGCTGCGCTGATCAGGCGCGGGAGAGCGCCCCGGCGGGGTAGTCCTCTTCGCCGGGCAGGACCAGCCGCGCCTCGCCCTCGCGGAGGCTGACGCGCGGCAGGATCGGCGACATCTCGCGCTGCTCGGCGGCTGCGAAGACCTCGCCGACGGTGGAGTAGCGCGAGAGCTCGGCGAGCGTGGTGGCCTCGGGCATCGACATCTGGCCGCCGTACTGGCACACGGCCTGCTCGGGGCCGATCCAGGTGGCGTACTCGGGTTCGCGCACGCGGATGCGCGGCTGGAAGCCCTCGGCGAGGGTCGCGACGTAGATCCAGGTGTCGAAGCGGACGGGCTCGTACTCGGGCGTGACCCAGCGGGCCCAGGCGCGCTGGAGGGCGACCATCGCGCCGGTCTCCTCCTCGACGGCCCGCACGCCGGTCATGGCGACGTCGGGGTCGTCGGGCTTGTGCCGCCCGCCGGGGAAGCCGTACAGCGAGCCGCGGGGGCCGGTGCCGGAGCGCTCGTAGGCGGTGTCGACGTCGAGGTGGGCCCAGCGCTCGCGCGCGGTGGCGCCCGGCAGGTCGGCGCGGCCGATGGCCGGGAGGCCGAAGG
Source organism: Glycomyces terrestris (assembly GCF_003933745.1). Taxonomy (GTDB): domain Bacteria; phylum Actinomycetota; class Actinomycetes; order Mycobacteriales; family Micromonosporaceae; genus Glycomyces; species Glycomyces terrestris. The sequence goes on from NZ_RSEB01000003.1 coordinate 428,576, forward strand.
GCTCCTTCGCGGCGTGGCGCAGCAGGAACACGCGCAGCGGGGCCTCGCGCAGCAGGACCACGACGGCGGCGCGCTCGGGTTCGGCGGGAGCGCCCTGCTCCTTGAGGCGGTCGAGGGCGCGGGAGGCCGACGCCGAGTCGACCGCGCGGAAGTCCCACTTCCCGAAGCGCTGGATGGACATAGCACTCACGCTAGACCAATCGCGGCCCGCGCCAGTGGGCAACGGCGGAAACGGACGCGGCCCGGCCGCGAGGGCCGGGCCGCGTGCTGCGGGAGTTACCCGAGGAACTGGATGGGCAGGTAGAACAGGGCGCCCACGAGTGCCGCGATCGGGAACGTGATGATCCACGCGATGACGATCGACCGGGCCACGCCCCAGCGGACGGCGCGCTTGCCGCCGGTGGAGCCGACGCCCATGATCGCGGAGGTGATGGTGTGCGTGGTGGAGATCGGCGCGCCGAGCAGCCACGTGTTCGCGTACAGCACCGAGGAGGCGACGGTCTCGGCCGCGAAGCCCTGGGGCGGGCCGAGGTCGATGATGCGCCGGCCCATGGTCTTGATGATGCGCCAGCCGCCGGCGTAGGTGCCCGCGGCCATGACGGCGGCGGAGACCCAGTAGACCCACTGCGGGATGTGCGTGGCGCTGTCCTGGATGCCGCCGACGTAGAGGGCGAGGACGATGACGCCGATGATCTTGGCGGCGTCCTGCATGCCGTGGCCGAGGGCCATCGCGGCGGCCGAGACGGTCTGCGCGTGGCGGAAGCCGCGGTTGAGCTTGTCGGGGCGGCCGTTCTTGAAGATCCAGTACACGGCGATCATGACGAGGAAGCCGAGGGCGAAGCCGACGACCGGGGAGACGATCGTGGGGAGCACGATCTTGTCGACGATGCCGCTCCACAGCACCCAGCCGTTCAGGCTGCCGGTGATGACCAGGCACCCGGCCATGGTCGCGCCGACGATGCCGCCGAACAGGGAGTGGGAGGAGGAGGTCGGGAGGCCGAAGTACCAGGTGATGAAGTTCCAGGTGATGGCGCCGAGGAGGCCGGCCATCACGATGAGGAGGCCGTCGATGCCGGTGGGGAGGACCACGAGGCCCTCGGCGACGGTCTTGGCGACCTTCGCGCCCAGGTGCGCGCCGACGAAGTTGCCGACCGCGGCCATGCCGAGCGCGACCCGGGGTTTGAGGGCCCGGGTCGAGATGGAGGTCGCGATCGCGTTCGCGGAGTCGTGGAAGCCGTTGGTGTACCCGAAGAGCAGTGCCGCGGCGATGCACAGGTACACCGCGATGAGGACGCTGTCCACGCTCAGGATTCCTTGACGTAGACGGACTCGACGACGTTGGAGACCGACTCGAAGGAGTCGCAGGCGGCCTCGAGCTCGTCGCCGACCTCCTTGAGCTTCATGACGGTCAGGGCCTCGTACTCGCCGGAGTACAGGCGCACCAGGAGCATGCGGTAGGCGCGGTCGCCGTCGTTCTCGAGGCGGTTGCACTCGACCCAGAAGTCCTGCATGGAGGCGTTCAGGCCCTTGAGCTTGGGCATGAACTCGACGAGGAGGTCGGCCTGCTGGCCGAGGACGGTGATCTGCTCGATCATCTCGCGCGGCAGGGCCGGGAGGTCGGAGAGGCCGTAGAGGTAGACGAGGTTCGCGGCGGCCTCGATGTGGTCGAGGATGTCGTCGAGCTTGCCCGCCAGGTGGTACATGTCCGTGCGGTCCATCGGGGTCACGAACGTGGAGTTGACCTTGTTGAACAGGCGGTGCGTCAGCTGGTCGTTGTCGTGCTCGACGTCGACGAGGCGCTCGGAGATCTTCTGGAAGTCGGGCTGGTCGTCGCCCAGTTCGGCGAGGATCCCGACCCCGCGGCGGATGTTGTCCGCAGCGTCGTTGAAGAAGGCGTAGAACGCGTCGTCCTGAGGCTTCAGCGAGAACCGCACCGGGCACCCCTGCTTTCGGTCGCTTTGACTGTCCTCACTGTACCGATCGGGCGTGGGGACGGCTGGAAATCGTCACGCCGAAGTTAACATCCAGGTGAACGCGAGACAAGATTGCGAAGGCGGCTGTGCGTGATTCCACGAAACCGCTCCAAGCTGCGGTTATGCAAAGGTTTCACTTGAATTCATCTAGCGTTCACCTTCGATGTATTCGGCGTCCTCGAAGCGGACACCGTCGCCGCTTCCGGGCAGTCCGCCGGGGTTCCCCGGATCGCGGAGTTTAATCCGGTCCGGCGGCTCAGTTCGCGGAGTCCGCGAGCCGCCCGAGCGCGCCGACGACCGAGTCGGACTTCGTCGTGTACCAGAACGGCGGCAGCGAGTCCCGCATGAACTTCCCGTACGAGCGGTTCGTCTGGAGCCGCGAGTCGAGGATCGCGACCACGCCGCGGTCGGTGGTGCGGCGGATGAGCCGCCCCGCGCCCTGCGCGAGCCGGATCGCCGCGGCCGGGACCGACACCTCGGCGAAGCCGGAGCGGCCGGCCGCGTCGGCGGCCTCGGACCGGGCGGCCGTCAGCGGCTCGGTCGGGCGCGGGAACGGGATGCGGTCGACGACCACGAGCCGGCACGTCATGCCCGGCACGTCGACGCCCTGCCACAGGCTCATGACCCCCAGGAGGCACGTCGAGTCCTCCTCCTTGAACCGCTTCACCAGCGACCCGAGCGTCTCCTCGCCCTGGAGCAGGATCGAGTAGTCGGTCTTGGCGCGCAGCAGCTCCGCCGCGGCCTCGGCCGCCCGCTTCGAGGAGAACAGGCCGAGGGTCGCGCCGCGGCTGGCCTCGACCAGGCGCAGCAGCTCCTTCCCGGCCTCGTCGGAGAGCCCGGAGGCGGTCGGGCGCGGCAGCGACGCCGCGACGTAGAGGATGCCCTGCTTGGCGTAGTCGAACGGCGAGCCGACGTCGAGGGAGGTCCAGCCGTGCCCGTCGGCGGGCAGGCCGATGCTGCGGGCGACGGTGTCGAACTTCCCGCCGAGCGTCAGCGTCGCGGACGCCGCGATCACGGTGCGGTCCTCGTACAGCATCGCCGAGAGAAGCCCGCCGACCGAGAGCGGCGCGGCGACGAGCGTGGGGCCGTTCGGTTCCGCCCAGATGACGTCGTCCCCCGCGGGGCCGACGCACCGGCCCGCGGTCTCGATCGCCTCGACCAGGCCGGCTTTGAGCTGCTGGGCGCTCAGCTGCTTCTTCGTCTCGGCGTCGAGCGCGGCCAGATGGGTCGTGGCCTTGACGCAGGCGGCGTTGATGAGGTTGAGCGCCTCGGACAGCGGCGCGGGCAGGTCGCCGGAGAAGCGCTGCTCCCCCGCCATGTTCAGGGCGTTCTCGAGCGAGTCGGCGGCCTCGCGGATCTGGTCGGCGACATCGGTGTCGATGAGCCGGCGGCCGCGCTGCGCGAGCCAGCGCAGCCGGGCCGGGTGGAGTTCGGCGCGGGCGGCGTTCGTGACGCGGTCGACGAGCTCGTGGGCCTCGTCGATGATGAGGACCTGGTGCTCGGGCAGGACCGAGCGCTCGTTCATCATGTCGATCGACAGGAGCGCGTGGTTGGTGACGACGATGTCGGCCTCGTGGGCGCGGGCCCGCGCGAGCTCGGCGAAGCAGTCGGGGCCCTGCGCGCAGTCCTTCGCGCCGGGGCACTCGCTGGAGGTGGTCGAGCCCTGCTTCCAGGCGCGGTCGCTCACGCCCGGGTCGAGGTCGTCGCGGTCGCCGGTGTCGGTGTCGTTCGCCCAGTCGAACAGGCGCTGGACCTGCTTCGCGAAGGACGCCTGCTGGCCGGCCCACTTGAGCTGCTCGGTGCCTTCGAGCATGCCCTCGTCCTCCTCCTCGTCGCCCGCGATCTTGCGCTTGCAGAGGTAGTTGTGGCGTCCCTTGAGGAGCGCGAAGGACGGCTTGCGGCCGAGGACGGGCGCGACGGCCTCCACGAGGCGCGGCAGGTCGACGGCGACGAGCTGGTGCTGGAGGGCGAGCGTCGCGGTCGAGACGACGACGGTCTTGCCGGTGGCGAGCGCCGCGCACAGGTACGCGAGGGACTTGCCGGTGCCGGTGCCGGCCTGCACGAGCAGGTGCTTCCCGGAGTCGACGGCGGTGGCGACGGCCGCGCACATCTCGCGCTGCCCTTCGCGGGAGGCGCCGCCGGGGGTGGCGGCGACGGCGGCGTCGAGGATCTTCAGGGCTTCGGTGTCGGCGCTCATGCCTCCTTGGCCGCCTGCCGGCCGCTGTCGATCGGGTCGCCGCCGGCGTGCGCGGCCGCTATGGTCGCGTCGCCGTCGCCGAGCCCGCGGGCCTGCGCTTCGCGGCGGGCCTCCTTGAAGCGGTTGAGGGCGCGCACCGTGCCGTTGACGATCGCCAGGAGCGGCACGGCGACGAGCGCGCCGATGATGCCCCACACGAAGCCGCCCGCGGTGACGGCGAGGACGATCGCGAGGGGGTGGAGCTTGACGGCGCGGCTCATGAGGAACGGCTGGAGCAGGTTCGACTCGAGCTGCTGCACGGCCAGGACGATGCCGAGGACGATGAGCGCGTTGACGAGTCCGTTCTCGGTGCCGACGAGCGCGACGACGACGGCGACCGCGCCCGAGACGGTGGCGCCGATGATCGGGATGAACGCGCCGAGGAACACGAGGGTGGTGAGCGGCAGCCACAGCGGGATGTCGAGCAGCCACAGGCCGAGGCCGATGAAGATCGCGTCCACGGCGGCGACGACCACGATGGTGCGCATGTACTGGACGAGCGTCGACCAGCCGGCGCCGCCGGCGTACCGCATCGACTCGGTCGCCGGGCGCGGGAGCCAGCCGGTGAGGAAGGTCCAGATGCGGCGGCCGTCGCGGATGAAGAAGTAGGTGGTGAACAGGACCAGGAACAGGCCGGTGACGAAGTTGCCGAGGCCGGAGGCGGTGGACCCGGCGACGTCGAGTCCGGTCTGGACGATGGTCTGCTGGTTCTCGCTGTACCAGTTGGTGATGTTGCCCTGGATCTCGGCGAGGACCTCGGCGACGTCGGCGCCGTCGAGGCCCCACGGGCCGGACTCGAGCCAGTCCTGGGCGTCGCGCAGGCCGGTGACGATCGAGGCGTAGAAGTCGGGGATGCCGACGATGAACTGCTGGATGACGAACGTGATGATCGCGCCGACGGCGGCGAGGCCGGCGACGACCACGAGGATCGACGCGAGGGACTTGTTCCAGCCGTGGCGGATCAGCCAGCCCGCGACGGGCTCGAGCATGGCGGCGAGCAGGAAGGAGATGACGACCGGGATGACGACCATGGTGACCTGGCTGAGCAGGTACAGGACCACGGCCAGGAGCGCCCCGATGATGAGCAGCCGCCACGACCACGCCGCGCCGACGATGAGGCCGGTCGGGACGTAGCGGCGCTCGGGGTGCTCGGCGTCGGCGGGGGCGAGGTCCTCGGGGGGCACGTCGCCGCCTGCGTCGACCTCGGGGACGTCGTCGGGCCCGGCGAGCGCCCGCTCGGCGACCGGGTTGACCCGCATGCCGACCCACAGCTGTCTGGCCCGGGCGGTCGTACGGCGGAATCGGCTCACGGTCTCTCCCAAAGACGCGGGTGCAACGTCACCACGTACCGTACCGGTTCGGTGCGACCATCCCCATCCAGCCAGCACCACCGAGACCGGGCCCGCAGGCGGCACCGACCTCACGTTGTCGCACCCGCCGGGCACCCTTGTGCCGGGGGCCCAGCGGCGCGACACACGAGCCCGCGGGGGGCGGACCGGCCCGGCCGCCTCATGTTTCCTCCGGCTTACTCTCGCGCGCCGCTTCCGAATCTGCGGACACCGAAGTGTCGGCGGCCTCGGGCAGTCTTGAAGCGGGGTCCCCCGATGCCGACACACCCGGGCTCGGGGACGGGACGTTCCGGGCGTGAGTCCCGCCGCTCGCGGTGCGGGCCGGGCCCCGACTGGCGGTAGGGTGGGGCGCTGTGACCGATACTCCGTTGGACTCGACGACCGGCCTCCCCGTGCGCCTGCTGCACGACCGCCTCCTCGTCCGGGAGGACGCCGACTCCGAGCGCCGCTCGGCCGCCGGGATCGTCATCCCCGCCACCGCCCAGATGGGCCGGCGCCTGCACTGGGCCGAGGCCGTGGGCGTCGGACCGCTCGTCCGCTCCGTCGAGAACGGCGACCGCGTCCTCTTCGACCCCGAGGACAAGGCCGAGGTCGAGATCCAGGGCCGCACCTACATCCTCCTGCGCGAACGCGACATCCATGCCGTCGCGGCCAAGCGCGTCGACAACGACGGCACGGGGCTCTACCTCTGATGCGCGTCGCGGTCGCCGGGCTCGGCCTCATCGGCGGCTCCGCCGCGCTCGCCCTCGCCGAGGCCGGCCACGACGTGATCGGCCACGACCCCGACCCCGCGACCCGCGCGGCCGCCGCCGCGCACGTGCCCGTCGCCGCCGACCCGGCCGACCTGCTCGACACTGACGTGGCGGTCGTCGCCGCGCCCATGGGACGCCTCGCCGCAGTCGCCGCCGAGACGTTCCCGGCCGGCCGCTACCGCGGCCTGGTCACCGACGTCGCCTCCGTCAAGGGCGCGGCCGCCGCGGCCTTCGCCGCGCATCCGCGCTTCGTCGGCGGACATCCCATGGCCGGCAAGGAGACCGCCGGGTTCTCCAGCGCCGAGCCGGGCCTGTTCCGCGACCGCGTCTGGGTCCTGTGCCTCGAGGACGGGACTGCGCTGGACGACTGGCTGCTGCTCGCGCGCCTGTGGACCTCGATCGGCGCGCGCGTCGTCCCGGCCACCGCCGCCGACCACGACCGCGCCGCGGCCCGGATCTCCCACCTCGAGCACCTGGTCGCCGCCGCGCTCGTCCTCACCGCCGACGACCCGCTGTCGCGGTCGCTCGCGGCCGGGTCGTTCCGGGACGGCACCCGCGTCGCGGCGAGCCCGACGCAGCTGTTCGCGGGGATGGTCGAGGGGAACCGCGAGATGCTCGCGGCGGCGCTCGACGACCTCGGCGCCGAGCTGGGCGCCGCCCGCCTCCACCTCGAGGAGCACGCCCGGCGCCCGGAGGCGGTCGCCGACTGGTTCGACCGGGCCCGCGCGCTCCGCGCGGCCTGGCCGCCCGAGCCCGGGGAGACGGAGCGCGTGCCGCTCGCGCACGGCGCGCTGCTGGACCTGGGCAGGGCCGGAGGCTGGATCGAAGCGGTCGAAAGTGAGGTCGCGGTCGGCCGCTTGCCTCGCGTACAGTCCACTTCATGAGAAGAATCGATCAGATCGCCGACAAGTACGTCGAGGACGCCATCGCCCTCAGTCCGCTGTTCGCCACCTCCATGGGCGTCTCCGGCCACGACCATGAGATCGACGACCTCTCGCCCGCGGGGCTCGAAGCGCAGGCCGCGCTCAACCGCCAGGCGATCGCCGACCTGGAGGCCGCCGAGCCGGCCGACGAGCGCGAGCGCGTCGCCAAGGACGCCATCCTGGAGCGGCTGCGCCTCCAGTTGGAGCGCCACGAGGCCGGCGACGCGTACCTGGACCTGAACGTGCTGGCGTCCCCCGTGCACGGCGTGCGCCAGATCTTCGACCTGATGCCGAAGGACGGGAAGGTCGCGGCCGAGAACATCGCGGCCCGCCTGGCCGCCGTCCCGGCCGCGTTCGAGCAGTTCACCGAGACGCTGCGCGCCGAGGCCGCCGCGGGCCGCGTGGCCGCGAAGCGGCAGGTGCTCGAGGTGGCCGTCCACTGCGACAACTGGAACGGCGCCAAGGGCAAGGACACCGACTTCTGGGCCGGTCTGGCGAACTCCGTGACGATCGACGGCGAGCCGATCAAGACCGGGCCGCTGCGCATCGCGTTGAGCAACGGCGCGAACTGGGCGCGGGCGGCGGCGACGAAGTTCGCGCTGTTCCTGCGCGAGGAGCTGGCCCCGCAGGCGCCCGAGAAGGACGCGGTCGGCCGCGACCGCTACTCGCGCGCGTCCCGCTACTTCATCGGCGCGGAGATCGACCTCGAGGAGACGTACGCGTGGGGCTGGCAGGAGCTGGCCCGCATCGAGGAGGACATGCGCGCGACCGCCGAGCGGATCAAGCCGGGCGCGTCGATCGACGAGGTCGTGGCCTTCCTCGACCAGGACCCGAACGAGAACTTCACGGACAAGGAGCTGTTCCGCGACTGGATGCAGGAGCTGGCCGACTCCACGATCGCCGACCTCGCGGACAAGCACTTCGACATCCCCGCGCAGATCCGCAAGATCGACTGCAAGATCGCGCCGACCGAGGACGGGGCGATCTACTACACCGGCCCGAGCGAGGACTTCTCGCGTCCGGGCGCGATGTGGTGGTCCGTGCCGGAGGGCCAGAAGCTGTTCGGCAAGTGGCGCGAGAAGTCCACGGTCTACCACGAGGGAGTCCCCGGCCACCACCTCCAGGTCGGCCAGACCATGGCCCGCGTGGAGCTGCTCAACCGCTTCCAGCGCCAGATGATGTGGTGCTCGGGCCACGGCGAGGGCTGGGCGCTGTACTCCGAGCGGCTCATGGACGAGCTCGGCTACTACGAGGACGACCCGGGCGGCCGCCTCGGCATGCTCGACGCGCAGGCGTTTCGCGCCGCCCGCGTCATCGTCGACATCGGCCTCCACTGCGAGTTCGCGATCCCCGAGGACAACCCGTTCGGCTGGCGGCCGGGCGAGGAGTGGGACGGCGAGAAGATGTTCGAGTTCATGAAGGCCCACACCCGCACCATCGAGGACGACATGCTGTCCTTCGAGCGCAACCGCTACCTCGGCTGGGCCGGCCAGGCCCCGTCGTACAAGGTCGGGGAGCGCCTGTGGATGCAGGCCCGCGAGGACTACAAGGCGCGCAAGGGCGCCGAGTTCAGCCTCAAGCAGTTCCACACCGACGCCCTGAACCTCGGTTCGATGGGCCTCACCCCGTTCGCCGAGGCGCTCGCGCGCCTCTAGGGACGACCCCGCTCGGCCTCGATCGCGCTAGGCGTGGTCGAGGCCGAGTTCCATCTCCGGCTTCCCGTACCAGGCCCGGAGCCGGTCGGCGCCGCGGCGCAGGGCCGCGATCTCGGCGGCGGTGAACCCGCGGACGCGCCAGGTCTCGATGACCACCTTGTCGCGCTTCGGGGTGGCCTTCCAGTTGCCGATGACCTGGCCGTCGAGGAGGATCGCGGAGTTGAACCGGGGCCGGTCGGGGAACAGGGACCGGGGCACCGAGTGGTGGAGGACCCAGTCCTTCGTGTCGGTGTAGGAGCACAGCATCTCGTCGAAGCCCTGCACGAAGTCGACCACCGGCCCGCCGTCGCGGGGCTCGGGGCGCTCGCCGGTGTGGTAGAGGACGCGGCCGTCGACGCGCAGCTCCTTCAGGCCGGTCCCGTCGGTCTTGAGCTCGTCGACCGCGGCCTTCGCGTCGGCGACCTTGAGCGTGCCCCAGCGGGTGAAGTCCTTGACGGTCGCGGGTCCGCGCGAGGTGAAGAAGCGGCGCGCGAGTTCGAGGACCGCGGCGTCGCGGTCGATCTCGCCGGCGGGGATGCGCTCGTCGAAGTTCGCGTACGTCTGCTTCCCGTCCCGCGGCACGCCCGAGCAGATGCGGCCTTCGAGCTCGGCGTGGAACAGCAGGTGGATGAGGCGCTGCCCGGTGGGCTCGGCGACCCCGCCGGCCGCGAGCGCCTCGCTGGCCTCCTCGCGCGTCAGGTGCTTCCCGCCTGCCGTGGCCGCTTCGAGGAGGTCGTCCCCGCGCCCGAGTTCGGCCTGGTCGAGGCCGAGGCTGCGGTACTGGGTGCCCGCGACCTGCTGGACGCGGTGGGTGGTGGCCGCGAGCATCATGCGCAGGTCCTCGACGGGCACGGTGTGCCAGGTGGTGCGCAGCACGTGGGTGCGTACGACCGCGCCCTGTTCGAGGAGCGCGTCGACGGCCCCCTGCCCGGCGAACGCGAGGCCGTCGCCGTCGGGGACGGCCCGCATGGCGGGCGTGAGCTTCGAGGGGTGGTACTCCTGCGACTGGACGGCGCCCAGGTGCCGGAACGCGTCGAGGGGCGTCGCGAGCCGCTCGCCCCAGAGCCGCTGGGAGTGGGCGCGCCAGTCGGCGATCTCGGTCGGCGTGAGGTCCCCGGTGGGTGTTGACATTCGCTCATGCTAGCGGCAGGAGGCGGCACGAGTGCTCCCCAGAACCGCCCGCCCCAATGGCCGGAATCACGAGGCCGCGGCTTCGCGGACCGGGTGGACGCGGTTGCGAGGAACAGCCACAATTGCGGCATGTCCCTTCCGAACGCGGTCCTCAGGCTCTCCACCGACGTCCTCGCCGACATCAACGACGACGAGCGCCTCGCGTTCGCCTACGCGCACGGCCCGGCCCTCTCCGGTTTCGGCGAGGAGGCCGAGCTCGTGTGCGTCTGGGAGACCGCCGAGGTCCCCGCGGAGGCCAGCCCGGAGGCGACGCACCTCACGGTGGCGCGCTTCCAGGACCTGCTCGCCCAGCTCGACCGCGGCGAGGGCTGGGAGCACCCGTCGTCGGAGGCGCTCCGCGTCATCGGCGCGTTCTCCGAGGGCACCCTCCTCGCCGACGACTCCGAGCTCGGCTCGAAGGCCCGCGCCGAGGTGACCGAGTTCCCGCAGGCCCTCGCCGACGCCTCCCGCGAGGCCGTCGCCGCCGAGGCCGACGACCTCGCCAAGCGCCTGGGCGACGCCGCCGACCCCTGGGACCTGGCCGAGACCCTCACCACCGGCCTCCACCGCGCCTACGTGGCCCTCTTCGCCGCCGGCGGCTACTTCTTCCCCGGCCGCGACAACCGCGCCGACTTCGTCGCCCGCTACCTGCTGGGCGACGAGGTCCCGGAGGCTGAGGCCGCGGTCTGGGCCGCCGCCCGCTCAGAGCACCGCAGCGAGGACCTGCCCGAGGCCTGGCGCCACCTGGCGAAGGTCGTCCTGGACAACTGCTGACGGCTCGATTGGCAGACCAGCCGACTGTTAATCGGCGGCTCCTTGGTTCGAGTGGGACGGGACGAATGACCCAGCACACACCATCGAACCCGGTTGCAGGAGCGATCCAGAGCCAGGTAAGGTTATGCCCGGCCTGATCGAACAGATCAAAGCCAGGCAAGCGCCCCTAGCTCAACGGATAGAGCATCTGACTACGGATCAGAAGGTTGGGGGTTCGAATCCCTCGGGGCGCGCCATAAAGAGAAGCCGGGTCTGAGACCCGGCTTCTCTGTGTATCTAGCTGTCCTTACCTACGTCGAACGCTGGGATTCAGATGCCTGACACCAGCTCGTCAAGCCTCCAGCTAGCGCAGGCCGAGCCAGCCGATCAGCAGGATCGACGGCAACGCAACGAAAGCGGCGACGCTTCCGGCAACGATCACGATCGCCGCGATTGCTGCGATCCGCTTGGCGTCCTCGCTTCGGGATGAGGTCAGCTGCTGATGTGACAGCATCTAGGATCCTTTCTGTCTACGTGTTATGGCTCGTAGGCAGGGTGCCGCGCCGCGACCGGACTTCCAAGCTAGGCAGTGGCGCGGCATCCGGGCCTGAGGTCGTCGGAGGACCTCCCAGCCAATTATCTGACAGATAGTAGCACCTCTCGAGGCGAGACCGTCAAGCCCCCTCGAGCCAGGTGCCGAGCCCAAGATCCTGAGCAGAGCAGCGATCTCGTGTAGCATGTAACTATACAGTACTCCTATCACCTGATAGTCTCTGCCAGATTGGATGACCATGGTCTCAGTCGAAATCTCGGAGGACCTGTACCAATACATTCAAAAACATGCGGTCCCACTAGAAGACTCGGTGGACTCGGTGTTGAAACGTCTCCTTGGCTTGGACAAGGCCAAGGTTGCTGCCCTCGCTGCTGAGGCACCCGCCCAGCCCTCGGGCACAACCGAGCATGGGGCCCTTCAGCCCCTGGTTACGGCAGGGCTACTGAACGAAGGCGATGAACTTCGGTGGCACCGCGCCAAAAAAGGAGTGACCTTCGATGCCAAGGTCGGCCCTAACGGCACCATCGAACTCGACGATGGGCAGCTCTTCGAATCGCCTTCCGGGGCGGCGGTCGCTGTGGCCGGCGGAAATCACCCTGGATGGGACGTCTGGTCCCACCTTCGCAGCGGTATGACCCTTTCGCAGCTCCGTTCGATGCTGAACTCCGCGAACGACCAACCGACCGATCTTTCAGACGACTGGAAGTCGCAGCTGAAGATGGTCCTCAGCCGCCTCCCGCATGGAGCTTGGACCTCCTACGGCGATCTGGGGCGCCTGCTTGGCCGGAACCCTCGCGAGTTGGGGCTCCATCTCAGCACCACGGAGATCACCAATGCACACCGCGTGCTCCAGCACAACGGCCGCATCTCTCCGGGTTTCCATTGGGTAGGAACTGATCGGGGTGACGTCAGGGTCCTTCTCCGACGTGAAGGTGTGCTGCCTCAACGGGGATCGGTAGCCGACCCATCCCAGCGACTGAGCCTGGAAAGCCTCCGCAAACTGCTTCAGCATTAATGCTGCATTTTCGTGCCGGTCAAGGGTCCTGAATCAGGGTCCAGCTTGGGGACATCCTCCGCTTGCGCCTCGCCCGGTCGAGCGCCGCAGCGAGATCGCGCTTCAACGCGTGCTCGCGAAGCCTGCGCCGGTCGGCTGGGGTGCTGGCCATGGGGACTCCTGGGGTCGGGAGGGGACCAATTGTATGGGCCGGGCGGCAGCGGGGCGTTCGGAGCGGTTGCGGCGGCCTGCCAGAATCGCTCCATGGACCCCTACTCCGCCTACGACCCCAATGCAGGCACGCCCGCGAACCAGGGTCCCAACGCCGCGCCCGCCCCTCTGGGCTACACGCCCGGCCCCGAGACGACCCACAGCATCGGGTACCCGCCACCGGGGCCCCCGCTTCCGCCGGGGCCGTATCCGGCCGCGAACCCCTACGCGGGCAACGCCTACCCGCCCGGGTACCCCGGCATGCCGCCGCAGTACGCGCCCGTCCCTCCGCCGTCCTCGGGGATTCCCGCCGCCGGCTGGATCGGGATCGCCCTCGGCATCGTGCTGGTCATCGGCCTGGGCGTCACCGGCCTCGTGATCACGCTCGACCGCCCCGACGCGCCCGACGTCACCGCCTCGGACACCGACGGCGGCTCGGGCGGGGACTCGGGCGGGACCTCCGGCTCCGATCCGACCGACACCGCCACGGACACCGCCGTCGCGGACCCGGTCGCGGATGCGGCGGTCGGGGACTGCTTCTCCAATTACGGCGACGAGACCACCCCGGACCTGGAGACGGCGGTCTGCGGGACCGGCGCCTTCGAGACGATCGAGATCGTCGAGGGCGCTTCCGACCTCACGGCGTGCGACGGCCTGCCCACCGCCGACCTCGCGGTCTCCTCCACCGGCGCCGCCCGCGTGCTGTGCTTGAGCTACAACGTGATGGAGGGCGACGACGCGTACCACGCCCAGGTCGGCGACTGCGTCTACGGCTCCTCCACCCCCGGCACCGCGTGGAACGTCATCGACTGCCAGGACGGCGCGTTCAAGGTCATCGAACGGCTCGAAGACCAGTCCAGCATCGACGCCTGCACCGACTCGACCTACTACATCTACGGCGTCGGCTACTCCACCGGACAGACCTATCTGGACACCACACTGTGCCTCCAGATGATGTACGCCAGCGGCGACGCCGGCTACGCCGAGGTCGACAACTGCATGTCCATGAACTCCGACTACACCTACTTCGAGTTCGTCTCCGACTGCGGCGACGGCAACGTCTACGTCACCGGCCGCGCCAACGAACTCGTCGACGGCGAGAGCTGGTGCAACGGCTGGGGCTGGGCCTACGAAGAGGTCCCCGACTTCCCGGAACTCTCCTTCACGATCTGCTGGGGCTGGCTGTAGCCCAACGGGGTCCACAGCCGCGGCCGCGGCGCCTGCGATCGTGGACCCCGCCGGTGGCTGCCGGGCGCTAGACTCTCGGATCGTGATCGGCACATGACCCCTTGTGCCGCTAAGTGAATGAGGAGCAGTGGTCACCATGGGAATCCCCGACCCGGAAGCGTCCCGGCAGCACCTCGAAGCGTGGAAGGGCAGGATCGATCGGCTCGCCGCCGACACGCAGGAGATGAGCACCCGGTTCGGCGAGCTGAAGGCGGTCGGAGCCGACCCGGACGGGCTCGTCCGGGTCACCGTCGACTCCAGCGGCAACATGGTCGACGTGCAGCTCAGCGAGCGCACCCGCCGGATCGACACCGAGTACACCGGCCGGGCGATCCTCGCGGCGGTCGCGGCCGCGCGGGCGCAGATGGCGGAGGCGTCGGCGCAGATCATCTCCGAGACGCTCGGGTCGGACTCGGCTGCCGGGCAGGCGATCGCGGATCGCGTGCGGTCGCAGCTCATGCCCCAGTCCGGCGAGGAGGGCTGAGCGCCATGGGAACCGGATTCAACGTCGAGCCCGAGGAGCTGCGGCAGCACGCCCGCAACCTCGAGGCGCTCAAGGAGCGCTTCGACGCGGTCATGAACGCGAGTGCGTACATCGAGCAGGACGACGAGGCGTACGGGACGCTGTGCGGCTGGATCTCCGGCTGCCTCGAAGAGCGGCACCAGAAGCAGGACGAGATCACGGCGTACCTCGCCGAGAACTTCACCATCGCAGCCAACGCGCTCCGCGCCGCCGCCGACGACTACGAGGCGAGCGACTCGGAGTCCCAGTCGGCGTTCGCCGAACTCCAGGACCGGTTGGGAGGCTGAGGATGTCCGACGACTCCCTCATCGCGCCCGTCCAGTCGACCAACAAGTGGTACACCGGGGCCGGCCCGCTGGACTCCTATCACGGGATGATCGACGCGTTCAAGTCCGAAGGCTGGGTGGACGACCTCCTCGCCGGCGGCGGCTTCGCGCTCGAGGTCGTCGGGTCGGTGCTCGACCCGTTCAGCGCGCTGCTGTCGGCGGGCTTGGGATGGGCGATGGAGTACTTCGAGCCGCTGCGCGAGATGCTGCAGGAGGTCACCGGCAAGGCCGACGTGGTCATGGCGCACGCGCAGACGTGGAGCAACATGTCCGGCGAGCTCCAGGCGATCGTCGAGCAGCTCACGGTGCACCTGGATTCGGACATGCCGACCTGGACCGGCGCGGCCGCCGACGCCTACAAGGCGCTCATGGCGCACAACGTCACCTCGGCCTCCGCGCTGGCGGCGACGGCCGAAGCGATGGCCGCCGCGACCGAGGGCGCCGGAAGCCTGGTCCAGATCACGCACGAGCTGGTGCGCGACCTGATCGCCGAACTGGTCGGTCACGTCATCGTGTGGGCGGTCGAGGCGATCTTCGTGGTCACGATCCCGGTGATCGCGGCGCAGATCGTGGCGGCCGTGGTGAAGTGGGCGGGCATCATCATGGGCTACGGGATGGCGCTGGTGCAGTCGTTCGCCAATCTCAAGATCCTCCTGGGGGTGTGAGCGCGATGCGTCAGGCTTTGCGACTGCTCCTGCTCCTCGGCGCCGGCTTCCTGCTGGCGCGGAAGGGCGGTGACGGCCCCGACAGTCCCGACGGGAACGGCGGCGACATCGACCCGCTCACCGGCCGCCCCAAGGACTCCGAGGAACGACAGGAACGCCTGAACTTCCAGGGCAAGAACGCCTCGTCCCAGATGGCCGAGGTCCACGACATCGCCGAGACGGAGGCCGAGACAGGTCGAGCCGACGGCTCACAGAGCTCCGGTGACAGCACCAGCCCCGACGACACCGACACCTCGACCACCACAGAGCGCGATCCGGATCTCGATCGACTCGAGAACCGAATCGACAACGTGAAGGAGCACCTCCAGTACAAGGACCTCGACGCGGCCCGCAGAGAATTGAACGGCGAGATCGTCGCCACCAAGAGCGACGGCACTCCATGGGACCACGTCCACGAAGTCCGGGACGCGCAGAACGCACTGATGAACATCATCAACAAGGCGAAACGGAAGCTCGACGACCCGCGCACGAGCGACGAGGACAAAGCGGCCTATCAGGACCTGCTCTCACAGGCGAGTAACATGCTCGACTACTCGGAAGGTTTCGTACCCCGCTCCTGACCGCGGCGACAGGCTATCCAGACTAGGAATGGAACGACATGAAGAGGGCGGACTACCGCGAATCGCTCGAAGAGCTCACCGGCGACCGGTGGCCGGAACCGGGTTCCGATGCGACCCGGCTGGTCCGCAACGCGTACGCGGCCTACACCAAGCCCGCCGAGGCGCTCACCGTCGAGGAGCTTCGTCTGCTCATCGGACAGCAGGTGGCTCTCGAATGGACTGTTCCTTTTGCCATCGACGAGCTCGAGCGCGATCCCTTGGCCGAGGGCGACATGTATCCGGGGGACCTCATGAACGCGTGCATGTCGCTTCCGGAGGCGTATTTCGCCGATCACCGCGATGAGAAGGACCGACTGCGCGAGATCGCCGTGCGGATAGACGCGGGCGACTGGGATCTGGCGTTCTCCGACCGGCATTCCGATTGGCGTTCAACCTGATTGACGGGCAATCCGCGGTGCGACCTCGAGTCCGCCGCTACTGCTGGAGTTGGGTGAGGGTTCGGGTGATTCGGGGGGCCTGGTCGGTGTGGAGGCGGAGTTCCACCTGGCCCTGCCATTCGGGGTTGGTGGTGCTCAGGTCGTATTCGGCGAGGAGCTGGTCGGGCTTGGGGGCGGAGATTCTGACGTCGTAGCGGGCGAGGTCGCGGACGGGGACGTCGATGTGCTTGAAGCGGCGGGCGGTGATGAGGAAGCGCTCGTCGGTGAGGGCGATGGCGGCGGCGGTGGGGTTGCGCTTCCAGTTGGCGCGGCGGCCGGGGGTCTTGAGGTTGCGGTAGGTGACCGAGCCCGGGGCGCCTTCGACGAGGATGAGGAGGCCTTCGGCGCGGAGGGTGTCGCGGAGGTCGTCGGGGAGGCGGCCGGTGCCGAAGAGGAGGCGCTGGAGAGCGTTCATGGCCGCAGTGTAGTGGGCCTGCGGCTCGGCGAGGGTGAACAACGGGTGCCGGGGGCTGGTGCCGGTGGGGCACACTGGGTTCGGTTCGGGACCCCGACCGGGCCCGGACGCTCCCTACCCCCCTTGAGGAGTCATGTCGTGAAGAGACGGAACGTGCTGCGGGCGATCGCGATCGGGGCGCCGCTGGTCGGCGCCGGGGCGCTCGGCGCCGGGATCGCGGCGGCGGACACCGCGAACTTCAAGGTGATGGTGACCGAGCAGGTCGCGAACAAGGTGTTCGTGTTCGACAAGAACAAGGCGTTCACCGACGCGAACGCATACAAGACCTGGAGCCCCGGCACGGGCGGCTGGTCGAACCTGTCCGACTGCCGCATCCGGGACACGGCGCAGTTCGGGGCGATCGGCCTCGCGGCCGCCTCGGGCGGCAGGGTCGGGGTCTGGAACATCACCGACGAGAAGCACCAGGAGCTCAACGACGTGCTGTGGAGCGCCACCCCCGGTGGCAATCCGCATGCGCTGGAGCGCATCCCGAACGTCGGCGCGTTCGTGGCGGCTTCGTCCGACGGATACCTGACAGTGTACGGCCCCACCAAGGTCTCCGATCCGTCGACGCTCGCCAAGGTGCAGACCGTGTCGCTGCCCGGCGCGCACGGGGTCGTCTGGGACCCGAACAACAATCTGCTGTGGGCCTGCGGGAACAAGGTCGTCCAGGCGTACACCGTGAGCGGGACGTACCGGAACGTCCGCCTCAAGGCGCACAGCAAGAAGGTCGCCCTCTCGGGCCTCGGCCACGACCTCCAGGCGGACTTCTCGAACTCGTCGCTGCTCCAGGTCTCGGACTCGTACGGGGTGTACTCGGTCAACAAGACGACCCTCGCGAAGACGACGCTGCACACCACGACGCGCATCAAGGCGTACGTGAAGATGGCGGGCGGCGAGCACTTCTACGTGCGCGGCGACAATGCCGGCTCGCGCGACTGGGGCAGCCCCACGGTCGTGTTCTCGCAGTCCACCGACCGGACCCGGACGGGCGCGGAGTTCTACAAGGCGCGGTACTACACCACCGCGTACAACTAGAGCGGCGCCTCGCGGGCGGCGTCAGGAGAGCTCGACGCGGTCGCCGGTGCGCACGGTGCCGGTGGCGATGACGTCGGCGTAGAAGCCGAAGCAGGTGGCGCGGCCGTAGCCGGGGACGTCGATGCGGTGGTTCGCGGCGAGGGTCTTGAGCAGGCCCGGGTCCGCGGGAGCGTCGGGGCCGTGGGCGATCGACGGGATGATGCAGCGCGGGGTCGGGAGCGCGGCCTCCAGGACCACGTCGTCGCCGATCGTGATCCGCTGCCCCGGTGCGGGGTCGGCGGGGAGGTCGAGGATCAGGTTGGGGCGGAAGCGGCTCGGGTCGACCGCCGCGCCGTGCTCGGCCGCGAGCCGCGCCAGGGCGCCGGTGGTGACGAGGTGGAGCGGCCCGAAGTCGAAGAAGCGGCCGTCGGCGGCGCCGCGGACCGGCTGGACGTCCTCGCCGCCGGGCTCGGCGTCGGCGGCCCACTCGGGGATCATGCCCGGCTCGTCGGGCCACCAGTGGTGGCGCTTGACCTGCGCCGGAGCGGTCCGGGTGAGGCGGACCGGGCGGCCGAGCCAGGCGGAGAGCGCCGCGTCGGCCTCCGGGGTGCCGGCGGTGACGGGCGCGCCGCCCGGCACGGTCAGCTGGACCTCCGATTCCCCTTGGCCCGCAAGGTAAACGGCCGTGACGTCGAGGAGCGCGCCCCACAGGCGCGGCTGCTTGCCGGTGCCGATCGTGCCGTCGGCGTCGAAGCACGCCCACGTGCGGTCGCCGTCCAGGCCACGCGTGCCGATCGCGGTCTCGGTCAGGTGCTCGGCGGCGGCGGACTTGAGGGGGTGGCGGCGGATCGCGGCGAGAGTGTTCACGGACTGCATCGTATGCCGCGCTGCCGTGCGGCAGGCCAGGTCCCGCGGCGGCCGGGCGGCGGGGCCGGGCGGGCCGAGTGGACCGGGGCTGGAGGGCCCGGCCAGAGCGGGCCCGCGACGACGTACGGGCGAGCCCGCGGCGTGAACGGCGCGGGAGTGGTCCGCGTCAGCCCTGCTCCGCGAAGGCGAAGAGGACCGGCGACTCCTTGATCTGGTCCGGGAGTTCGAGGGACCACTCGACGCCGCCGTCGTAGTCGACGAAGGACGCGGTGCCGCCGTCGCGCGAGACGTACCCGTCGGCCTGGAGCGTCGTGCAGGACGACGTGGAGCCGGAGCTCGCGGCCTCGCCGGTGTGCAGGTCGATCACGCGCGTGCCCGCTTCGGCGTGGGGCGTGAAGCCGCCCTTGAAGGCGCCGTAGGGGCCGTAGTCGTCGACGACGCACGCGTAGCGGCCGGTCGGGTCGACGCCGACCAGGCCGATCACGAGCGGCTCGGCGCCGGTGAGGCCGCCGACCCGGATGGTCTCCAGGACCGTGCCCTCGGCGTCGATCCGGTAGAGCTCCGAGACGTCGAGGTTGTGGTAGAGCGCCTGGGCCGTGCCGTCCTCGGCGGTGTACCAGCGCAGGCGGCATCCCACCGGTTGCAGGTCCACAGTGGTCGGCAGCTGGCCGGCCTCGGGCGAGAACCACTCGGCCTCGCCCCACGCCTGCACGGGCATCGGGGTGGTGTCGCCGATGGCCGCGCCGGACTCCGCGCCCCAGACGGCGCCGCGGTGGACGAGGAGCGCGGAGCCGTCGGCGAGCCAGGTCGGGTCGATGCAGGCGTGGTCGAGGGGGTACGCGGCGGCGGTGGTGATCTCGCCGGTCTCGAGGTCGCCGAACTTCAGGGACGCGTTCGGGGAGGCGCCCTCGATCCAGGCCGCGGTGCGCTGGCGGGGGTCGATGGTGAGGGTGGCGCGCAGGACGGTGCCGACGTCGCCTTCGGCGTCCCACACGCCGGAGAGGTCGAGCACGGGTTCGGCGGCGGGCGCCTCGCCGGGGTCGGCGCCGGGCTCCCAGCGGTAGAGGCGGTGGTCGTCGCCGAGGCCGTAGAAGACGGCGTCGTCGGCCTCGTCGCGGTCGGCGGCGGGGTCGCAGGCGGCGGTGGCGAGCAGGGCCAGGGCGGCCCCGGCGACCGCGGCGCGGGTCCTGGTGCGCGTCATGTGGTCCTCCTTCGTCAGCCGGCCCGGTAGGTCCCGGCGTCCTTGTCGGCCATGCCGTGTCGGGCGATGAGGTCGAGCCAGGCGAGGTAGTTCGCCGAGGACGCGGTGGGGTCGATCCGCTCGGCGCCGAACGCCTCGCGCAGGGCCTGGAAGCCGCGCGTGGTCTGCGGGCCGAAGTCGCCGTCGATCGCCATGTCCGTGATGCCCGCGAGATCCCTTGCGGCCCACTGGATGATCGTGGTGTCGGTCTGGTAGTCCCAGTCGGCGGCGACGGCGCGGCGGCCGCGGTCGACGTGGATGTGGTTCCAGTGGGAGCCGTCCGGGTCGTTGTGGCAGTGGAGGACGGTGCCGAAGTGCTTGCGGCAGACCGCAATCACGGCGAGGTAGCGGCGCCTGAGGTAGCGGCGGCGCTCGCGCCCGTGCTTGGCCGTGTCCACGTAATGGCCTGAGCCCCAGTCGAACCGGGTGAAGTCGATGGCGGCGCCGTAGCGGTGGTAGCCGGGCTTGCAGACCTTCGCGCCGGCGACGCCGGTCCACTGGTAGCCCCACGGGCCGTCGCTGCGCGCGTGCGCCTGCCCGAGGGCGTGGAGGTCGCGCATGACGCGGCCGGCCTGGGTGTGCGTCTCCTCGTGCATCGTGAAGGAGGTGACCGAGGGGTGCACGCCGTACCCGGTGTCGCTGAAGGCGGTGCGGTAGCGCATCTTCCAGGAGGTGTCGTAGAGCCAGTCGCGGGTGATGTCGGGGAGCTCGCAGCTCGACCTGGCGAACGCCTTGCTGCTGCTGGGGAATGCCATGGGTCCTCCTCCGCGCTACCGGTGCCCTCTGATGTGGATGGTGGTGCCGTCGGTCTCGAGTCGCAGCCCGGGCCGCCCGGGGACGGCGAGGACCTGGCCGAGGCAGGCGCAGTCGCGGGCCGCGCCGCCGGGCCCGGTCTCGGTCCCGCCGTCGGCGAAGCGGGTCTCGGTGATCGTGCCGTCCCGGTCGGAGTAGAGGCTGACGTGCGCGTCGCCGGCGACGGCGGCCATCGGTCGGCCCGCGCCCGCGACCGTCCCCGCGGGGGCGAGGACGAGCGCGGGGGACGCGGACTCGGTGAGGCGGCCGGTGTAGGCGAACTGGGTGCCGGCGCCGTCGGCGACGGCCGCGAAGAGGCCGCGGTCGGTCTCGGCGAGGACGGTGCCGTAGCCCTCGCCGAGGCCGGAGGCGAGCGGCTGCTCGGTCCAGGTGCGGCCGCCGTCGGCGCTGACGGCGAGGTGGCTGCGGGAGAGGACGGCCAGGTGCTCGTCGGGGCCGCCTTCGATCGCGACGGCGAGGCCGTTGCCGAGCGGGGTGGCGGCGGTGGCGATGCCGGAGCGGATGGCCTCGGGGACGGGCAGGTCGACGTACGCGCCGACGCCGTCCCGGACGCGCACGAGCGCGGGCCGGGCGCGGTCGGGCGCGAGTTCCCTCGCGCCGGTGACCCACAGGATCGCGCCGGCCGCGGCCATCGAGTGGGGCGTGAAGTCGGCGGGCAGCGGCAGCGGGAGCGGCGGCCCGAGGACGCCGGTGACGGTCTCCGCGCTCTCGACGGGTTCGAGGACGCGGAGGGCGTGGCCGGCGTCGGGTTCGGCGGTGAGCACGAGGAGCTCGCCGTCCCGGCCGGTCCAGCCGGCCGCGGCGGCGCAGACCTGCGGGTTCCCGGCGGCGCGGGCGGGCCGCGCCGGGACCCCCGCGGCTCCGGCGACGAGGGCGGCCGCTCCGGTGAGGACGGTGCGGCGGGTCAGGCGCGGAGTGGCGCCTGCGCTACCAGTGAAGGCCATGGGAGCACTATGACCAATGATGCTGCCTTATACGGCCGAATCGCGAACTTTCATTCCATAGTGGTATTGCAATCCGGATCGGTGCGTGATCACAGCCAGACGAGGGCGGCCAGGCCCGCGGCCGTGGCGGTGACGGCGAGGACGGCGCCGGCGGCGGTGAACCGGCCGATCGGCACGCGGAGGCGCTGGTCGGCGGGCACCCCGGGGCGGCGGCCGGTGACGAGGTCGAACCAGAGCAGCGTCGCCATGGAGGCCCACGGCAGGACCAGCGGGCCGACGTTGGTGCCGATGAGGGCGGCGAGGAGCGCGTCCTCGCGGCCCGGCGGGATCACCGATTCGACGGCGGCGTAGGCGGGCAGGTTGTTGACGAGGTTCGACAGGCCGGCACCGGTGAGGCCCGCGCGGAACACGCCCGCGTCCCCCGCGCCGGTGCCGGCGAGGGCCGAGACGAGGGCGTCGCCGCCGTGGCGCATGAGCGCGGGCACGACCAGGAACAGGCCGGCGGTGAGGACGAGGAGCCGCCACGGGATGAGGTCCCAGGACAGGAGGTCGCGGCGGCGGCGCAGGCAGTGGGCGACGAGGACGGCGGCCGCGGCGGTGGAGACGAGCTGGATCGGGACGTCCGCGACGACGGCGGCGACGAACCCGGCGCAGACCGCGGCGGCGGTCCAGAAGAGGCGGCGGTCGGCGATGCGCGGCGACCGGGCGGGGACGAGGTAGCGGTCGCGTTCGCGGTGGCGGCGCCGCCAGAACCCGAGCCAGAGGCAGAGGGCGGTGACGGCGAGGACGGCGAGCTGCGGGGCCCACATGCGGGCGGCGAACGCGAGGGGGTCGAGGCCGATGCGGTCGGCGGCGAGGAGGTTCGTCAGGTTCGAGACGGGCAGGAGGAGGCTCGCGGTGTTCGCGAGCCAGACGGTCGTCATGGCGAGCGCGAGCGCGGGGGCGCGGGTGGCGGCGGCGAGGGCGAGCATGACCGGGGTGAGCAGGACGATCGTGGTGTCGAGGTTGAGGAAGACGGTGGTCGCGGAGGCGAGGAGGACGCAGCAGGCGAACAGCGCGGCGTGGCTGCCGCGCCCGGCGCGGGCGAGGCCGAGCGCGGCCACGTCGAACAGCTGGGACGCCTGCACGATCGCGACCATGACCATGACGGTGCCGAGGAACAGCACGAGCGGCGCGACGCGCCCGAGGCTCGCGAGGGCGTCGCCGTTCGGGAGCGCCCCGGTGGCCCAGCACAGCAGCCCGGCGGCGAGGACGCCTAGGCTGACGAGGTCGAGCCGGTCGAGGCGGAGGCGCCGCACGCGCGTCGGGGTTTCGGTCACCGGGCCAATGGTAGGAACGCCGCGGCCCGGCGGCCACGGTCAGTGACCGGGTCGTCGGGCCGCGGGATGGCCGTGCCCCGGCGGCGAGAGCTCGTCTCGCCGCCGGGGCGTTCCAGCGCGGCGCCCGGGCTGGACACCGGCGGGCCGGTGGCGGTCGTCGCTTCGCAGGACTCAAGCCGATCGCGCAGCGCCAGGGCATGACCGTGGGCGAGCTCGCCGGGCACGTCAAGGGCGAGTTCCTCGGCGGTGCCGCGGACCTCGCGGAGGCGCGTGCGGCTCAGCCCTTGGTCACCGTGAGCTTGTCGCCGAGGTCGGTGGTGCCGACCTTGACGGTGTCGCCGTCGGTGATCTTGCCTTCGAGGAGCTCGCGGGAGAGCGGGTCGCCGATGGAGGACTGGATGAGGCGGCGCAGCGGCCGGGCGCCGTAGACGGGGTCGAAGCCGCGGTCGGCGAGCCAGGACTTGGCGGCGTCGTTCACGTCGAGGCGCAGGCGCCGGGCCTCCATGCGGCGCTCGAGGTGGCCGAGCTGGACGGTGACGATCTCCTTCAGGTGGTCGTGCTCGAGGGCGTGGAAGATGACGATCTCGTCGAGCCGGTTGAGGAACTCGGGCTTGAAGTGGTTGCGGATCGCGGCGAGGACCTGGTCGCGCTTGGCGGTCTCCTCCAGGAGCGGGTCGACCAGGGCCGAGGAGCCGAGGTTCGAGGTCATGATGAGGATGACGTTGCGGAAGTCGACGGTGCGGCCCTGGCCGTCGGTGAGGCGGCCGTCGTCGAGGACCTGGAGGAGCGTGTCGAAGACCCGCGGGTGGGCCTTCTCGACCTCGTCGAGCAGGACGACGGAGTACGGGCGGCGGCGGACCGGTTCGGTGAGCTGGCCGCCCTCCTCGTAGCCGACGTAGCCGGGCGGGGCGCCGATGAGGCGGGCGACCGAGTGCTGCTCGGTGTACTCGCCCATGTCGATGCGGATCATGGCGCGGTCGTCGTCGAACATGAACTCGGCCAGGGCCTTCGCGAGCTCGGTCTTGCCGACGCCGGTGGGCCCGGCGAAGATGAACGAGCCGGTGGGCCGGTTCGGGTCGGAGAGGCCGGCCCGGGCGCGGCGGAGGGCGTCGGAGACGACGGTGACCGCTTCGAGCTGGCCGACGACGCGCTCGCCGAGGACGTCCTCGGCGTGGAGGAGCTTGTGGGTCTCGGACTCCTGGAGGCGCCCGGCGGGGATGCCGGTCCAGGACGAGACGACGTCGGCGATCTCGTCGGCGTCGATCTCCTCCTTGAGCATCGGCTGGTGGGCCGGGTCGGTGTCGGCGGTGGCGAGCTCGGCCTCGGCCTCCTGGAGCTGCTGCTCGAGTTCGGGGATGCGGCCGTAGCGCAGCTGCGCGGCCTTCTCCAGGTCGTACTCGCGCTCAGCGCGCTCGGCCTGGGTCTTGAGGTCGTCGAGCTCCTCCTTCAGCTCGGAGACCTTGCCGATGCGGCCCTTCTCGGACTCCCACTGGCGGGAGAGGGCGGCGAGGCGCTCGCGCTCGTCGGCGAGCTCGCGCTGGAGGTGGGCGAGGCGCTCGGCGGAGGCCGGGTCGTCCCGCTCGTTCTGGAGGGCGGTCTCCTCGATCTCGAGGCGGCGCACGGCGCGCTCGATGGTGTCGATCTCCTCGGGGCGCGAGTCGATCTCGATGCGCAGGCGGGACGCGGCCTCGTCGACGAGGTCGATGGCCTTGTCGGGGAGCTGGCGGTCGGGGATGTACCGGGCCGAGAGCTGGGCGGCGGCGACGAGGGCGGAGTCGGTGATGCGGACGCCGTGGTGGACCTCGTAGCGCTCCTTGAGGCCGCGCAGGATCGCGACGGTGTCCTCGATGGACGGCTCGCCCACGTACACCTGCTGGAAGCGGCGTTCGAGGGCGGCGTCCTTCTCGATGTGCTCGCGGTACTCGTTGAGGGTGGTGGCGCCGATCATGTGGAGCTCGCCGCGGGCCAGGGCCGGCTTGAGCATGTTGCCGGCGTCGAGGGAGCCCTCGGACTTGCCGGCGCCGACCATAGTGTGGAGCTCGTCGATGAACGGGATGATCTCGCCGTCGGAGGACTTGATCTCCTCCATGACGGACTTGAAGCGCTCCTCGAACTGGCCGCGGTACTGGGCGCCGGCGATCATGCTGGCGAGGTCGAGGAGGATGACGCGGCGGTCGCGCAGCGACTCGGGGACGTCGCCGGCGACGATGCGCTGCGCGAGGCCCTCGACGATGGCGGTCTTGCCGACGCCGGGCTCGCCGATGAGGACCGGGTTGTTCTTGGTGCGGCGGGACAGGACCTGGATGACGCGGCGGATCTCGGTGTCGCGGCCGATGACCGGGTCGACCTTGCCGGAGCGGGCGGTCTCGGTGAGGTCGACGCCGTACTTCTCGAGCGCCTTGTAGCCCTGCTCGGGGTCGGAGGAGGAGATCTTGCGGTCGCCGCCGCGCAGGGTGGGGAAGGCGCTGATGAGCTTCTTGTCGGTGGCGCCGAGCTCGGTGAGGTGGCGGCCGGTCTCGCCGCCGGCCTGGGCGAGGCCGGCGAGGAGGTGCTCGGTGGAGACGTACTCGTCGCCGTAGTCGGAGGCGATCTTGTCGGCGGCGTTGATGGCGCGCAGGGACTCCCGGGCCATGGACGGCTCGGAGACGGACGGGCCGGAGGCGGACGGGAGCTCGTCGATGCGGCGCTCGGTCTCGGCCGAGACGGTGCCGGGGGTGACGCCGACGAGCTGGAGGAGTCCGGGCGCGGTGGAGCCGTCGACGGTGAGGAGCGCGTCGAGGAGGTGCCAGGGCTCGACGGCGGGGTTGCCGTTCGCGGCTGCGGTGCGCGCGGCCTGGGAGATCACCTCGCGGCTCTTGGTGGTCAGGCGGTTGACGTCCACTGCGGTCTGCCTTCCTCTCGCTGGTTCGCTCGTGGGGGCGGCTCGGATGCCGGGTCCGAGCGGCCTCGGCGGCCGGATGCCGGGCCGCCAAGTTGAGTCTAGACGGCTCAAGTTTTAACGGTGAACTTACGGCGTTCGCCCTCAGCGAACCCGCGGGCGAATTCCGGGCAAGCGTAAAGCCCCGAGCCCGGCGGGCTCGGGGCTTTCCAGTTCCGGGCGCTACTTGCGGGCGCCGGTGAGGCCGAAGATCGACTTGATCTTGGCGAGGAGGCCGGGCTTGGCCTTCTCGGACCCGGCGTCGGTCGTCTCGATCGCGGGCGCCTCGGCCTGGGACGGGACGGCCTTCTCGGGGTCGGCCGCCGCCTCCTCGGGCTCGTCGATGGCCTCGGCCACCGGCGCGGTGGTCGCGGCGTCGGTGGGCGCCGCCTCCGAGGGCTTCTCGGACTCGGCGACCGGCTCGAGCTCCTCGACGGGCTCCTCGGCGGGCGCGGTGACCGGCTCGGGGTCGGCAGCGGCGGCGGGCTCGGGCTCGACGTCCGCGGTCGCGGCGGCGGTCTCGGCCTCGGGCTCGGCCGCGACCTCGACCGCGGGCTCCTCGACGGCCGCGGGGGTCTCGTCGGCCGCGGCCGCGGGGGCCTCGGCCTCCTCGGCGGCGGCCTCTTCGGCCGCGTCTTCGTCCTCGGCTCCGGCGACGAGTAGGGCGCGGAACTCGGCGACGGTGAGGACCGGGACGCCGGCCTCCTCGGCCTTCTTCAGGCGCGCCTCGGTGGGCTTGACGGTGTCGTCGACGACCAGGTGGGTCACCGTCTTGGTGAACTGTTTGGCGAGCGCGACATCGGCGTCGGACTCGGCGATCGCGCGGGCGGTGTCGGCGTCGGGGCCGGTGCCCAAGACGATGATCCGGACCTTATCTCCCGTCTTCGTCGGCACGGGGACCTCCCTTATTCGTGATTCTGCGGCTGCGGGGCACTGCGGGCCAGAGGGCCAGGCTCTTGTTCGAAAGCGTACCGGGTGTCCGGGTCGGCGCGGCCCAGCGGCGAGCCTTTATTCCCCGCGGACGCCGCCTCTTCGCTGGAGGGCCGCCTCGATCCCGGCGACGCGGTCCGAGAGCAGCGTGATGGCGCCGACCGCCCTCGACATTGGATCGTCGCCGCCGCCGCCCAGGGTCTGCTCGCGCCGGAACGCGTCCTTGACGGCCGCCCAGCGCGCCTCGCGCTCGGGCGTGAGGCGCCCGCGCAGCTCGCCGAGTTTGAGCAGGTTCGACTCCGCGCCGGAGGCGAGCGTCTGCGCCTCGCCCGCGTAGTGGTCGTCGATCACCGCTTCCAGCTCCTCGTCGTTCATGACCGGGACGACGCGCTCGGCGAGCCGGTTCATGTTCCGGTACGAGCCCTGGAGCAGGAACGGCGGCTCGGTGCGCGCGGCGTCGTCGGTCGCCGCCGACGCGATGTACGCGAGGTTGTTGCGCAGCACGGTCTCCTGGATGCGCAGGAGCTTGCGCAGGACCGACAGGACCTGGTCGAGCTCGCCCGCCGAGTACGGGTGCGCGAGGCCCTCGGGGGCTGCGGTCGGGTCCCCGGCGGCGAGGCGGAGGAGCAGCTGCACGTCGGCGCGGCCGCGCCCGGCGAGCGGGGCGGTCACCTGGTTCGAGGTGAGCGCGTTCTCGATGTACGACTGGGCGAAGACCTGGTCGCGTCCGGAGAGGACGTCGCCGAGGTTCCACACGTCGGCGCGGTTGGCGAGCATGTCGGGGATGCGGAACTTCTGGCCGGCCTCGGTGTACGGGTTGCCGGCCATGCACACCGCGAACCGCTTGCCGCGCAGGTCGTACGTGCGGGTGCGGCCGTTCCAGACGCCCTCCATCTTCCGCTGGGCGTCGCACAGCGAGATGAACTTCTGGAGCAGCTCGGGGTTGGTGTGCTGGATGTCGTCGAGGTAGAGCAGGACGTTGGAGCCGCATTCGAGCGCGAAGTTGATCTTCTGGACCTCGGCGCGGGCGGTCGCGTTCGGCGCGTCGGCCGGGTCGACCGAGACGGTCTCGTGCCCGAGCGCGGGGCCGTTGACCTTGACCAGGAGCATCCCGAGCCGGTCGGCGACGTACTCCATGAGGGTCGTCTTGCCGTAGCCGGGCGGGGAGATGAGCATGAGCATGCCCGACTGGTCGGTGCGCCGGCCCTCGCCTGAGCCCGCGCCGACCTGCTTGGCGAGGTTCGCGCCGATGAGCGGCAGGTACACGTCGTCGATGAGCTGGTTGCGCACGAACCCGGCCATCGTCTTGGGCTTGAACTCCTCGATGCGGAGCGTGCGGCGGTGGCGCTCGATGAGGTCGGCGCGGCGGCGCTGGTAGGCGCGGTAGCCGGGGAGCACGGTGCGGCGGAAGCGCCCGGTGCGCGCCAGGAACTCGTCCAGGCGGAGGGTCAGGACGCGGTTCTCGATGCGCGCGTGGGTGCCGAGGAGCCCGGGGACGGCGGCGGTGAGCTCGGCGTCGAGGTCGGCGGCGTCGCCGGGGGCGGTCAGGAGCGCGAGGGCCTCGGGGAGGTCGGCGCGGTCGAAGCGGTCGGTGTCGGCTTGCGCGATGAACGCGTCGAGCCAGTTCCACGCCAGGCCCCACTTGAGGACGAGGTCGCCGAGGGCGGCGAGGTCGTCGTCCAGGGCAGCCCGGGCGGCGGGTCCGACGTGGTTCGCGAAGGCCGCGAGGAGGGCGCGGGCCCGGCCGGAGGCGGCGAAGGCGGTGCCGGAGGCGAGCTGCTCGGCGAGGTACTCGGCGGCGAGGCCGGTGTCGGGGGCGAACGCCTCGGTGCGCAGGGCGGGGGCGGCGGCGAGGAAGCCGCCGAGGGCGGCCTCCAGGTCGGCGACGAGTCCGGCCATGACGTCGGCGCGGCCGAAGGTGTCGCGGGCGCGCGCGAGCGAGCGGGCCTGGGCGCTCCAGGCCGCCTGGCGCTCCTTGCCTTCGGCGTCGCCGCCGGCCGCGTGCCAGAACAGGCGCGCGAGGGCCCGCTCGGCGGCGGGGTAGCGGAGCAGGCCGGCGCGCTGGTGGAGACGCAGCGCCTCGGCGAGGATCGCGGCGGCGTCGGCGTCGTGGACGCCGCGCTCGTAGCCCTCGTCGTAGCGTTCTGCGGCGGCCGCGGCGACGAACTTCGGCAGGTCCGCCTCGGCGAGGAGCTTCGCGGCGCCGTGCTCGGCGAGGAGGGCCGCGGCCAGGTGCTCGGACCGGTAGACGTCCGCGTTCTCCGAGGGCAGGAACTGCTGCCAGTACGGCTTGGTCTCGGCGAAGCCGGGGTCGTCCACGACGTGCCGGTAGTCGGTGCCGGTGAGGGAGAACGCGAGCGCGTCGCCGCTGGGGACGAGCGTCAGGTCCAGGGGCTGGGTGTTGACCGGGATGCGGTGCTCGCCGAACTTGACGGCGTCGCCGTCGAAGAGGTCGATGCGGTCGGTCAGGGCGCGGCCGGCCTCGGCGCGGGCGGCGGCGATGCGGCCCTCGATCTCCTCGGCGCGCACGGTGTCGTCGAGGCCGCGGAGCTCGCCGACGACCTTGCGGAGGCGCTCGACCATCGGGTCGGTCGCGAAGTAGGTGTTGACCTCGTCCAGTGAGGACAGTGCCTGGGTGCGGCGGGCGACGGCTTCGAGGATGCGGTCGGCGGAGGCGGCGAGCTGCTCGGCGCGGCGGGCGGCCTCGTCGAGGAGGTGCTGCTTGCGGGAGGAGAACGCCTCGTAGACGTCGGTGCGCTTGTCGGCGAGCTGAGCGAGGAACTCGTCGAAGTCGGCGAAGCGGGTCTCGAGGTTCTCGATGGCGAGCAGGAGGCGGCCGAGCTGCTCGTCGCAGGCGGCGGGGGTGTCGGCGGCGCTGATCGCGGCGGTGACGGACTGGCCGAGGAGCGCGAACTCGGCGGCGAACTCGGCCCTGCCCTCGCCGACGGCGAGTTCGCGGCGGCGCGCGGCGAGGGCGGCGCGGGCGCGGTTGACGGCGGCGAGGACTTCGGAGACGCGCCCGAGGATCGCGGTGCGCACGACGGCGTCGCCGATGTCGAGGTTCGCGACGACCTCGGTGAGCGTCTCGAGGCCCTGCTGGCGGGCGTCGAGGTCGTCGAGGACGGGGTTCGCCTCGGCGACCGTGGCGATGGCCTCGGCCTTGCGTTCGAGGTCGGCGATCTGCTCGTGGTAGGCGGTGAACGCGTCGTCTCGCTCCAGGAACGCGACGGCGCGGCGGCCGGTGGCAGCGAGCGACTCGGCGACGTCGGCGGCGAGGGCGTCGATGCCGCCGAGGTCGATGTAGCGGGTCTCGCGGAGGGTCACGAGGTGCCCGGAGGCGCCGCGGAGCTCGGTGAGGAGCCCGACCCACTCCTCCGCGGTCTTGGGGGTCTCGCCGCGGGCGCGGCGCAGGAGCTTGACCGTGTCGGTCCGGGCCTGTTCGAGGGCCTGCTCGGCTTCGGCGGTGAGCTCGGCGACCGTGGCGTACTCGTCGAGGACGGCCTCGGCGGTGTCCCTGACCTGCTTGAGGGTCTCGTCGAGGCCGTGGAGGCCCTCGTCGCCGAGCCAGGGGTAGTCGTCGAGGCAGCGGACGGCGGCGGCGATGAGCGCTTCGAAGACGGCCTGCGCGGGCTGCATCTCGCGGACCATGCGGGCCACCGAGAGCGCGTCGGAGACGGCGCGGACGGCCTCGGCGTTGCCGATGCGGTGGATCGGGGTGTCACCCGACTCGGTTTCGGCTGCATGGGACTCGGAGCAGAACGGGGTGGCCCACACCTGCATGGGGTGGACGCGGGTGGCCTCGTCGCCGCTGGCGCGGAAGGCGACGAGGGTGCCGTCGTCGAAGACCGCGTAGCCGTGGACGCTCATGGGCGCCGCGACCTCCTTGCGGATCACGTTGTACGGCAGCAGGAGCGAGCGGCCCTCGGCCTGGTCGTAGAAGACGTAGAGGACGTCCTCGCCGTTGGGCGAGCGGATGACCTTCTTGAAGCGCAGGCCGGCGCTGTCGTGGTCGAAGGTCTTGAGCCTGCCCTCGTTGAGGTAGTAGCCGCCGGGGAAGATGAGGCCGTGGTCCTCGGGCAGGCGGCGGCAGGCGGCGCCGATCGCGTCGGCGCGCACCACCGTGGCGGTGCGGGTGTTGTAGACGAGGTGGCGGGCGACGGTCTCCTTGTACGGGAGGATGCGCAGGAGGATCAGGGGCCCGATGCGCGCGTAGGCGATCTCGGCGTCGGCGAGGGACTGGAGGGGCTCGGCCACGGGCTCGGAGTAGAGGCCCTCGCCGGAGTCGGTGTTGTCCTCGATCTTGACGGTGAGGTCGCCGTTGACGCACTCGACGAAGATCTCGTCCTCGATCGAGACGTGCGGGTGGCGGCCGGTGACGTGGTGCTCGCGGGTGGTCTGGATCCACTCGAAGTCGTACGGCTCGGGCCAGACCGCGTCGGCCTCGCCGCGGGCGTCGATGTAGTCGGCGGTGCCGTCGGGGCGGAGCTGCCAGCGCAGCACGCGCTGGTCGGCGAGCTGCTCGCCGATCTTGAAGACGGCGAGGAGGCGGGTGTCGACCTCGCGGACCTGGAGGAGCTCGGCGGAGCGGTAGTAGCGGTAGATCTCGGTGAAGTCCGCGGTGAACTTCGGGTCGTCGAGGAGGTGGCCGGGCTCGGCGACCTCGGTGAACTCGAAGTTCCCGCTCTCGCGCCCGAAGTCGTGGAGGGCGAAGACGTCGGCGACGCCGGTCTGCGACTTGAGTCCCATGTGGACGTTGTAGCCGAAGAGGAGCCGGTCGCCGACGCGGGCGATGTCGCGGGGGACGCAGTTGTTCGCGGTGCGGATGCGCGTGGTGCCCAGGAGGGTGAGCTCGGTGGAGCCGAACGCGCCGGTGCGGGCGGCGTTCAGGGCCTCGGCGCGGTCGGCGAGTTCGGCGGCGTAGCCGGCGAGGCGGGAGGAGAGGACCTCGTAGGTGCCGCCGTCGAGGGAGGAGTCGAGCGGGGCGGCGGGGGCCTGCTCGGGCGCGGCGGTGGTCTCTTCGGCCATGGGTTCCCCTGGGAGCGTTGGGATCGGATGCGGCGTTCCGGCGGAGCGGGACTCGGGTGCGGACGCGGGGGCGGCGTCGGCGGCGGGCTCGGGTGCGGCGGTCGGGCGGCCGCCGCGGCCCGCCGCGGGCCCCTGGGGTGGCGGGGCCCGCGGCGGGCTGCGGACTAACGGGCGGCGACCTCGACCGCGGGGCGCTCGGCGACGCCGAGTTCGCGGGCCTTGGTCAGGAGGCCGCTGAGGGAGCCTTCGTCGCCGCCGCCCTGGATGAGCTTGAGGAGCGCGGCGGAGACGGTGAGGTTCTTGACGTCCTCGGTGCCGATCCCGGCGAGGACGCCCTTGAGGTCCTCCGCGAACGACGTGGAGCCGTTGCCCCAGGCCGCGACCGCGGTCTGGGCGACGTCGGAGTGGGCGACGAAGCCGTCGACGGCCTTGCCGTAGCCGATGGCGCCGACGACCCGGTCGAAGAACTGGGTGTCGCCGCCGACCAGGGAGATGTCGGCGTTCGACAGGCCCGCGGAGATGACCCCGGCCTGCTGCTCGGCGATGGACCGGCGCGCTTCGATCTCCATGGCGCGCAGCTCCTTCTCGGCCTCCAGGCGGAGGCGGTACTCCTCGTGCTCGCGGGAGGCGTTCGAGAGCGCGTCCATCGCGACGGCCTTCTCGGTGAGGCCGGCGGACTCGGCGAGGAGCTTCTCGCGCAGGGCGTTCGCCTCGGCGGTGCCCTTCGCGGCGGTCGCGGACGCCTCGGCCCTGCCGATGGCGGCCTGGGCCTCGGCCTCGGCCTTGCCCTTCGCCTCGGCGGCCTTCGCCTCGGCGAGCCCGCCCTTCTCGATCGCGTCGGCCTCGGCCTCGCGGACCTGGACCTCGGCGAGGCCCGGGGCGGCGGCGAGGGCCTGGTCGCCCTCGGCCTGGCGCATCTTGGCGCGGGCCTCGAGCTCGGCGGCCTGCTGGGCGGCCTCGGCCTCGGTGAGGCGCTGGCGGGCGAGGTGCTTGGCGGCGACCTCGGCAGCCTCGGCGGCCTTGATGTCCTTGACGAGGTTCTCCTGCGCCTCGGCCTCGGCGAGGATGATGACGCGCTGGCGCTCGCGCTCGGCCTCCTCGGTGGCGCGCAGGCGCTTGATGCCCTCCTCCTGCTCGGCGACGGTCTTCTCGACGGCGATGCGCTCGCGGATGACGTCGGCGATCTCGCGCTTCTGCGCCTCGAGCTCCTTGTTGGCGGCGATGCGGGCGAGCTCCTCCTCGCGCTCGCGGGCGACGACCTCGAGGACGCGGTCCTTCTCGATGCGCTCGGTCTCGACGGCGAGGACGCGCTCGCGGTTCTTCTCGGCGACGGCGATCTCGCGGAGGCGGTTCTCGTGCTGGATGCCGGTGGCCTCCTCGGTCTTGATGCGCGCGGTCTCGCTCTTGAGGCGCTCCTCGGCCTGGACCTTCTGGACCTCGGCGGACTCGCGGGCGCGGAGGGTCTCGATCTCGCGCTGCTGGCGGATCTCGGCCTCGGTCTGGCGGCGCTCGAGTTCGAGGACGGCCTCGCGGGCCTCCACGTCCTGGCGCTTGATCTCCTTCTCCTCGTTGCGGCGGTGCTCGTTCGTGGTCACCGACTCGCGGGCGGTCAGCTCGGTGATCTTGCGGATGCCCTGGGCGTCGAGGATGTTCTGCGGGTCGAGGTGCTCGACCGGGGTCTGCTCGAGGTAGTCGATCGCGGCGTCCTCGAGGGAGTAGCCGTTGAGGTCGGTGCCGATCACGTTGAGGATGCGGTCGCGGAACTCGTCGCGGTTCGTGTACAGGTCGGTGAAGTCGAGCTGCTTGCCGACGGTCTTGACGGCCTCGGAGAACTTGGCGTTGAACAGCTCCTGGAGGGTCTCCTGGTCGGAGGCGCGCTTGGTGCCGATGGCGCCGGCGACGTTGATGACGTCGTCGGCGGTCGCGTTGACGCGCACGAAGAACGTGATCGAGATGTCGGCGCGGATGTTGTCCTGGCAGATCAGGCCGTCCTTGCCCGCGCGGTTGATCTCGATGGTCTTGACCGAGATGTCCATGTACTCGGCGCGGTGGATGATCGGGAGGACCAGCGCGGAGGTGAACGAGACCTTGCGGGTGCGGAGCTTGGTGACGACGAGCGCCTGCCCGGGGGCGACCTTCCGGTAGAGCCGGATGATCATGAGCAGCAGGCCCAGGAAGATGAGCGCGGCGACCACGAGCGTGATCAGGGTAGCCGAGTTGGAGGCGTCCATTCGGTGGTTCCTAACGAGACTTCAGAGGGGGATCGTGAGTGACGGGCGTGAAAACACGATAACCAAGCCCTGCCGGTTGCGGGGTCCGCGGAATTCCCTCCGGCACGATCCGGGGGTCTAGGCCTCGACGACCTCGAGGCCCGGCGGGAGCGCGACGGGGACGACGAGGAACACCTGGTCGGCGGCGTCGTAGTCGAAGACGACGACCTTGGAGTGGCGCGCGAACAGGCTGTCGTCGATGCCCTCGGGCTCGTGCGGGGAGCGGCGCACGTTGATGAGGATCACCGCGCCCTCCTCGTCGATGACCTCGGCCTGCCCGGAGTCGAGGGTGACGGTGCCGGTGCGCACGACGCCGATCTTCCCGACGAGGTCGGCGTGGCCGGTGGCGGGCGCGTCGTCGAACAGGCGCGAGAGCGGGCGGGTGAGGAGCTTCGCGCCGAGCATGCCGACGCCGAGGCCGGCGACGAGCACGGCGATGCCGGAGGCGGCCGCGGGGATGAACACGTCGGCGCTGCGCACCCAGGTGGTGCCGAGGACGGTGACGATCCAGCCGAGGGTGATCCACAGGGACAGGACGACGGTGACCGGGACGGCGCCGAAGCCGAACGCGCCCCAGAACCCGCCGGCCTCGACCTCGGGGTCGGCCCCGCCGTCCACCGCGTCCACGTCGAGGGCGCCGACGACCACGGCGAGCCAGTACAGGACCACGACGATGAGGCCGAAGGAGAACACGACCGGAGGGAAGGAGAGGGCGATGTCCAGGAACTCACTCATGGGGCATGGGTCCTTCTCGGCGAATCCGGGGACGGTCCGGGGGCGCCGCGGGGCGGCGCTCGGGTCGCGTCGACGGTTCGGTGGGCCGTGCGCGCGGGGCGATCCGCACGCGCGGGTGGCGGGTCAGGGCACTCGCGGGTCAGCGAGATCGGGCTTGCTTCTAGGGTAATGCACGCGTCCCAGCGGGGGAAGGCTGCGCAAAGCGGACGTTCGCGCCCCGCCGCGGGGGCGTTCGCGGCGGCGCCGGGCCGGGCCGCCGCGCGAGCGGCCGCGCCGCGCCGGTCCGCGATAAGGTGTGACCGGTTGTACAGCCGCCGTCCGGGCGCGCCCGGAGCGGTCCCGAACCCGCTTGAAGGGGAGGCCCGGTGCCCGGTTTCCAGACTGCGCTGGCGAACGCGGCCGCCGCCTGCGACGCGGCCGCCGCGCGGGCCGGCCTCGCGGCCCAGCGGCTCGGCGACGCCGCCTTCCAGACCCCTGTGGACCCCGCGCTGCTGGACGCCGAGCGCCAGGTCGCCGACGCCGCGGCCGCCTCCGCGCAGCAGCTGCGCACCGATCCCGAACTGCTCCAAGCGGGCCGGATCGTCCTGCACGAGGGCCGCTCGATCCCGCTGCTGGTCCCGTTCGGCGCCCACGGGCACCTCGCGACCTCCGTGGACGCGCGCGTCGAAGGCGTCGCGGCGCTGGTGCGCACCGCGGTCCTGCACGCGGTCGCGACCCGCGAACCGAACGGCCTGCGCGTGGTCGGCATTGACACCGCGACCCTCGGCGCCTCCTTCGCGCCGCTGCGGCCCCTCGCCGACGCGGGCGTCGTCGAGGCGGTCGCGACCGACGCGCGCGCCGCCGCCGACGCCGTCGCGCTCGCCGAATCCCAAGTGGCCGAGCACATCGCGGGGAAGCGCACCGACCGGATGCTCCTGGTCGTGGCGTCCCTCGGGGACGCGCCGCGCGCCCTCGTGGAGCGGATCGACGCGGTCGCCCGGTCCGGGCTCGCCCACGGCGTCACCGTCCTCGGCTGCGGGCTGCCCGAGCTCCCGCAGGCCGCCGTCATGCACGCCGTCGGCGAGCACGTGGAGGTCACCAATCCGCCCGCGGCCCCGTTCGGCCGCGGCGACCGCCTCGCCGCGCCCGTGGCCTGGCCCGACGCCCCCGACCCGTCCTTCGTGGCCGGTGAGGCCGCGCGGCTCGCCGAGCGCGCCCGGGCCGCCGCGACCCTCACGTTCGCCGACCTCATCCCGGCCGCCCCCGAGTCCGGGGACCCCGCCCGCGGCCTCGAAGTCCTCATCGGACGCGATGCGGCCGGGGAGGTGCGGCTGCGCTTCGACGACGCCACCCCGCACTGGCTCGTCGGCGGCCGCACCGGCGGCGGCAAGACCGTGTTCCTCCTCGACGTCCTCTACGGGCTCGCGTCCCGGTACGCCCCTTCGGACCTGGCGCTGTTCCTCCTCGACTTCAAGGAGGGGGTGTCGTTCACCGAGTTCATCCCGACCGAGCGCGACCCGAGCTTCATCCCGCACGCGCGCGCCGTCGGCGTCGAGTCCGACCGCGAGTACGGCCTCGCGGTCCTCACCACCTTGAACGAGGAGATGACGCGCCGCTCGAACGTCATGAAGCGCTACGGCACCGCGTCCTTCTCGGGCCTGCGCCGGCACGAGGCGTACCCGCGGATCGTGTGCGTCGCCGACGAGTTCCAGGTCCTCCTCGCCGGGAACGACCGGGTCGCCTCCGAAGCCGTGGCGCTGCTGGAGAACCTCGCCCGCAAGGGCCGCTCCTACGGCGTCCACCTCGTGCTCGCGTCCCAGACGATCTCCGGCATCGAGGCGCTGTGGGCCAAGAAGGACTCGATCTTCGGGCAGTTCCCGATGCGCATCGCCCTCCCCGGCGCGCGCACCGTCCTGGAGCCCAACAACGACGCCGCCGCGCGGATCTCGCTCGGGCAGGTCGTCGTCAACCCCGAGGGCGGCACCGCCGGCGCCGACCGCGTCGCCCGCTTCCCCGACACCGACCCCGACGTCATGCTGCGGCTGCGCGAGCAGCTCGGCCGCGCCCACGCCGGCGTCGGCGCGCCCCGCGTCTTCTACGGCTACCGGCCCGTCCACCTCGCCGAGACCCTGCCCGGGGAGCGCCGGCCCGGCCGCGCGCTCCTCGGCCGCGAAGTGTCCCTCCACCTCGCCGCCGCGGGCGTCGACCTCGACCGGCGGCCCGGCCGCAACCTCGCCGTCCTCGGCTCCGACCACGCCGGCGGCGAAGCCCTCGAAGCGGCCGCCGAAGCCCTGGCGGGCAACGGCACCCAGGTGTGGGGCGCCGACTTCACCGGCCACGCCGACCTCCGGCACGCCGCCGCGCGGCTCGCGCCCGACGCGTTCGCCGCGGCGCTCGCCGAGATCCCCGACGGCACCGTCCTCGCCGCGTGGGGCCTCGACGCCGCCGCCCTCGACGCCAAGGGCCAGAAGGCCCTGCGCGACCTGCTGCGCACCGGGCCGGCCCGCGGCGTCCACGTCCTCGGCTGGTGGCGGAACTTCCGCCGCTTCACCGACGACATCGGCGGCACCGCCGGCCGCGAGGACGTCGCCTGCGCCCTCGTCCTCAACCTCCCCGGCAGCGAGATCATGGGCCACTTCGGACCCCAGTTCCAGCACTGGAGCCCCCGGCCCGGCCGCGCGCTCCTGGTCGACCGGCACGCCGACACCGCCGGCGGCCGCCTCGTCGTCCCCTTCACCCGCCCCGAAGGCCACGCGCCCGGCCCGCAGCGCAGCGGCGAGGGCCCCGCGATCGAGAGGACCCGCCAGTGAGCGCCTTCGACGACTACCTCGCCCAGCTCCGCCGCCTCGACGAGGCCCGCCGCACC
This sequence comes from Glycomyces terrestris, assembly GCF_003933745.1. Lineage (GTDB taxonomy): Bacteria > Actinomycetota > Actinomycetes > Mycobacteriales > Micromonosporaceae > Glycomyces > Glycomyces terrestris. The sequence goes on from NZ_RSEB01000003.1 coordinate 466,396, forward strand.
GCCGACGAGGCCGCCGCCCGCACCGCCACCGCCGCCGAGACCCTCGGCCAGCGGACGCAGCGGATCGCCGAGCAGGCCGCCGCCCAGCGCACCGCCGTCGACGACCTCGCCCGCCAGGCCCGCACCGCGCCCCCGCAGCGCGCCGCGCCCCCCGCGCCCCTCGGCGACCCGCACGCCGAGCTCGCCGCCGCCGAGCACGACCTGGGCACCGCCGCCGCCGAACTCGAGGACGCCCGCTACCTCGCCCACCGGGCCCCGTGGCTGCCGCGCTGGCGCGCCGACGAGCGCAACGGCCTCGTCTACGGCGTGTTCGCGCTCGCGTGCGTGTTCGTGCAGCTCGCCGTCCTCCGGTTCGTGCGCGCCGACGGGCCCCTCGGGATCGCCGGTCTCGCCGCGATCCTCATCGCGGCCCCGCTCGCGGCGTTCTGCCTGGGCTGGCTCACGATCGGCGTCGCCTCCCGGCCCCGCATCGGCGACGAGCACGCGAAGCTCGAGCGGAACTTCCGCCTCGGCCTCGTCCTCTGCGGCTCGACGCTCGTCGTCGGCTGCCTCGGCTTCTTCAGCTGAGCGGGTCAGGCGTCCTTGCGGCGCTTGAGGAGGTAGACCAGGCCCACGGCCGGGAGGACGAGCGGGACGTAGCCGTAGCCGGAGCCGAAGTGGGACCACACGGACGGCTCGGGGAACCAGGCGGGGTCCGCGAAGCTCAAGGCGCCCACGGCGAGCACGCCGGCGAGTTCGACGCCGACCGCCGCGAGGGCGGTGCGGGACGCGCCGCGGACGATCGCGACCGCCGCCACGAGGTAGATGAGCGCGGCGACCGCGCTGAGGGAGAAGCTGAGCGGGGCCTCGCCGAACTTGGTCGCGACCTGGTAGCCCGCGCGGGCGCCGGCCGAGACCGCGAACACGATGTACACGAGCACGATGAGGCGGCCGAAGCCGTCGGCGAGGGTCCGCGGCGGCGCCGCCTGGGGTTCAGCCGACATGGATCTGGTACTCCCAGATCTGGTGGACGCGCAGCAGCAGCGCCGCGACGACGACCCCGGAGGCCGCCACCGTCCCGATCCCCCAGCGGCTGCGGTCGATCGACCCCCAGAACGCCGCCGCGACCGGCACCAGCATCGCGGTGACCAGGTACGAGAAGAACAGGCCCTTGCCGCCGCCCGGTTCGCCCGGGACGATCGCGATCCCGGCGACGAGCTGCGCGAGCAGGAACGCCTCGAGGACCGCGACGCCCGCGAAGTGGCGGCGCGACACCTGCCGCGAGCGGGCCGTCTCCACGAAGAACCAGGCGCCCATCGCCAGCGCGGCGGCCTGCGCGGCCAGGTAGAGCCATTCGATCACGCACCCGACGCTAATACAGGCCCGCGGCGGGGCGTCCGCGGCCGGACCGGGGAGTGGCCGCGTACGCTGACCCCCGCAACCCCGTGCGACCCTCTGACCCCCTTGGAGCCCCCGTGTCCCTCCCGCGCGCCGCCGCCGGCCTCGCCCTCCTCGCCTGGTTCGGCGTCTGCGCCGCCGTCGTCGTCTGGTGCGTCTCGTACCTGTTCTGGGGCGAGTACCGCACCGTGACCGTCCTCGACGACGGCGAGGCGCCGAACTGCGTCGGCACCTGGTGCACCGACGGGACCGCGATGCGGTCCCCCGCGACCGTCGAGACGGCATCGGGGACCGAGGAGATCACGGTCCTGGGCGACTACGAGGCCGGGACGGAGCTCCCGATGCTCATCGGCCCGCTCCCGGGCCTGGGCCTGACCTCCCGCTTCGAGGCGGTCTTCCCGCTCATCCTCGTCCTCGGGCCGCTCATCGCCTCCATCCTCGTCAACCTCGCGTTCTGGACGGGCGACCGGGACTGACCGCGCCGCCGTCTCAAGCAGCGGGCGGCGTCGGCCCGCGCGGCTAGACTTCGCTGCATGGCAGACCTGACCCACGTGGACTCCACCGGCGCGGCCCGGATGGTCGACGTGTCCGGCAAGGACGTGTCCCAGCGCTCGGCCCTGGCCACCGGCCGCCTCGTCACCACGCCCGAGGTGGTCGCGGCGCTGCGCGCGAACTCCCTCGCCAAGGGCGACGCCCTCGCCACCGCCCGCATCGCCGGGATCATGGCCGCGAAGCGCACCCCGGACCTGGTGCCGCTGTGCCACCCGATCGCGATCAGCGGCGTGCAGGTCGAGCTCACCGTGACCGACGACGGCGTCGACATCGCCGCCCGCGTCACGACCGCCGACCGCACCGGCGTCGAGATGGAGGCCCTCACGGCCGTGTCCGTCGCGGCCCTGACCCTGGTCGACATGGTCAAGGCCGTCGACCCCGCCGCCGTCATAGCCGACGTCAAGGTGGAGGAGAAGCTCGGAGGGAAGACCGGCACGTGGCACAGGTGAAGGTCACCGTCGTCGTCGCCTCGAACCGGGCCGCCGACGGGGTTTACGAGGACGAGTCGGGGCCGATCCTCGCCGAGGGCTTCCGCTCGCACGGCTTCGACGTGACCGGACCGGTCGTCGTCCACGACGGCGCCGAAGTGGGCCGGGCGCTCCGCGAGGCCATCGCCGCCGGCGCCGACCTCGTGGTCACCTCCGGCGGCACCGGCCTGACCACGCTCGACCTGACCCCGGAGCAGACCAGCCGGGTCGTCGACTTCGAGGTCCCCGGGATCGCCGAGGCGATCCGCGCGGCCGGCCTCGCGAAGACCCCGCACGCGGCCCTGTCGCGGGGCATCGCGGGGGTCGCGGCCCGGACCCTCATCGTGAACCTCGCCGGTTCGCGCGGCGCCGCGAAGGACGGCCTCGCCGTGCTGACGCCCGCGTTCGTCGAGCACGCGGTGTCGCAGCTCCACGACGGCGACCACGAGAGGAACGCATGAGCGACACGATCAGCTGGACCGAGGCCCGCGAGACCGCTTGGGCCGCAGGCTACGACGCGAAGCCGGCCCCCGCCGAGCTGCCGTTCGACGAGGCCGCCGGGTCGGCGCTGGCCGCGCCCCTGGTCGCCGTGTCGGACCTGCCGGCGTTCCCGACCTCCGCGGTCGACGGCTGGGCCGTGGCCGGGCCCGGCCCGTGGCGCACCGGCGGCGAGGTCCTCGCCGGGCACGTGCCCGGCCCCCTCGAACCGGGTGCGGCCGTGAAGATCGCGACCGGCGCGCAGGTGCCCGAGGGCGCCGACGGCGTCATCCGGCTCGAGCACGGCACCGTCGCGGACGGCTTCGTCACAGGCCCCCACGCGCGCGAATGGCGCGAGGCCGGCGAGGAGGCCCGCCGCGGCGAGGAGCTGCTGCCCGCCGGCACCCCCGTCACCCCGCCCGTGATCGGCCTCGCCGCCGCCGCGGGCCACCTGACGCTCCCGGCCCACGGCCGGCCGCGGGCCCGCGTCGTCGTCTTCGGCGACGAGCTCCTCACCAGCGGCGTCTCCGGACAGGGCCGCATCCGCGACGCGCTCGGCCCGATGGTCCCGCACCTGCTGGCGGCCGCCGGCGCCGACGCCGGGCCGAGCATCGGCCCCGTCGAGGACACCCTGGAGGCGCACGTCGCGGCCCTGCGCGAAGCGCTCGCCGGCGCCGACCTGGTGTGCACCACCGGCGGCACCATGGTCGGGCCCGTCGACCACCTGCACGCCGCGCTCGCCGAGATCGGCGCCGAGTACGTGCTCAACACCGTGGCCGTTCGGCCCGGGTTCCCGATGCTGCTGGCGCGCACGGCCGACGGCAGGTTCGTCGCCGGGCTCCCCGGGAACCCGCAGTCGGCCGTGATCGCGGTCGTCACCGTCGTCGCGCCGCTCCTGGCGGGCCTGCGCGGCCTGCCGCTGCCGCCGCTGCGCTCGGTCGAGCTCGCCGAGGACGTGCCGGGCCGCGGCTCGTTCACGCACCTCGCGCTGGTCGACCCGGCCGGGCGGCGGCTCGCCCACCACGGTTCGGCGATGCTCCGCGGCCTCGCGGGCGCCGCCGGGTTCGCCGTGATCCCGCCCGACGACGAGGCGCCGGCCGGGCGCGTCGTCGACCTCGCCACCGTCCCAGGAGTCCAGCCGTGATCCGCGCCCGCGTCCTCGACGCCCCGCTCGACGTCGCCGAGCACGAGCGGGCGGTCGCCGCCGCCGAAGCCGGCGCGGTCGTCTCCTTCGCGGGGGTGGTCCGCAACCACGACCACGGCCGCGGCGTCCTCTCGCTGTCCTACGAGGGGCACCCGTCCGCGGGCGAGGAGCTGCGGCGGATCGCCGAGGAGATCGCGGCCCGGCCCGGGGTGCGCGGCGTCGTCGTCTCGCACCGGGTCGGCGACCTCGCGATCGGCGACCCGGCGCTCGTGGCGGCCGTCGCCGCCGAGCACCGCAAGGAGGCGTTCGAGGCGTGCGCCGACCTGGTCGACGAGGTGAAGGCGCGCCTGCCGATCTGGAAGCACCAGCACTTCGACGACGGCACCGACGAGTGGGTCAACTGCCCCTGAGCGCCCCGGTCAGCGCTCGGCGGCGTCGCCCTTCTTGCGGCCCAGGGCCTTCACCAGGACCACGCCGCCGACGACGACGATGAGCAGGCCGAGCAGGATCGCCGCGAGGGCGGCGCCGGCGTTCGAGTCCTCCTCCGCCGCAGCGACTGTGGATTCCTCAGTGGACGGTGCGGGGGCCTCGCTGGTCGCGGCGCCGCCCGTCGCGCCCGTGGGCTCGGCGGCCGGCCCGGAGCCGGGGGCGTAGAGCCCCTCGGGGATCGACTCGACGGTGAACGACACGGCGTCGTCGACGCGGTGGCCGTCCTCGGAGATCACCCGGAACGCGACCGTGTAGGCGCCGGGCGCGGTGTACAGCATCGGCTGCGTGAACGTGTCGCCGTCGAACACCGGGTCGGCGACGTCGACGACCGCGCCGGTCGGGTCGGTCACGGCGATCTCGGTGGAGGGCCCGTCGAGGACCTCCGAGAACGTCGCCGACACCTCGGCGGGGGCCTCCGCGAGGATCGCGCCGTCCTCGGGGTCGGTCCCGGTGAGCGCGGCGTGCGCGGCGGCGGGGGCGGCGAGTCCGAGCGACAGGACCCCGCCGGCCGCTGCGGCCAGCGCGATCGCGATGCCGCCTTTGATTCGGGTCGTCTGCATTTCGCCATAGTGCCACGGCCCGGTCGGTTCCCCGGTGGGGGAATCGTCACACCCTCCACCGGTGCGCCGGGACGCGGTCACGGAGGGTCACCGACGGGCGGGAGAATGGCCCGGTTGACGCAGATAGTACCGCTCACCCTCGTGTTGACGATCGCCGGAAGTTGTGGTGTGCTTACGTCCATGGTTGAACCGATCCGATGGGGAATCCTGGCGACCGGCGGAATCGCATCGACCTTTGTGGAAGATCTTGCCCTCCTCGACGATTGCCGCGTCACCGCTGTGGCCTCTCGATCGGCGGAGCGCGCCGCCGCGTTCGCCAAGAAGTACGACATCCCTCACGCCCTGGACTCCGTCCAGGCGCTCGCGGCCAGCGACGAGGTGGACATCGTCTACGTCGCCACGCCGCACTCCCATCACTACCTGCCGACGCTCCAGCTGCTGGAGGCCGGCAAGCACGTGCTGTGCGAGAAGGCGTTCGCGTACAACGCCGCCCAGGCCCGGACCATGTTCGACGTCGCCCGCGAGCACCAGCGGTTCCTCATGGAGGCCATGTGGACCCGCTGCAACCCGGCGATCCGGGAGATGCGCCGGGCCATCAAGGAGGGCATGATCGGCGAGGTCGTGTCCGTGAACGGGAACTTCTCGTTCGCCGGCGACATCCCCCCGTCGCACCGGCTGCGGAACCCGGAGCTCGCCGGCGGGGCCCTCCTCGACCTCGGCGTGTACCCGGTGACGTTGGCGCACTTGGCGCTCGGGGTCCCCGAGTCGGTGTCGGCCGTGGCCGTCATGGACGAGGTGACCGGCGTCGACGCGCAGACCGCGATCACGCTGAAGTACCCGAAGGCGGTCGCGCAGCTGTCGTGCTCCTATCGCGGCGGTCCCGCGAACGAGGTCGTGATCGCCGGGACCGAGGGCCGGATCGAGCTGCGCGAGTACGCGTACCGGCCGAGCGGGTACACGCTGGTGCGGTACGACGAGGCGCCGCGGGAGTTCGAGGCGCCGTACGTGGGCCACGGCTACGTGCACGAGGCCCTCGAGGTGCACCGCGCGCTGCGGCAGGGCCGGCTGGAGTCGACGCTGGTGCCGCCGCAGAGCACGATCGAGGTCATGGAGATCCTCGACGAGGTGCGGTCCGCGATCGGGCTGCGCTACCCCGGCGAGACGCACCCGAAGCAGTCGTGAGCGGTGCGCGGGTCGCCCCGCGCACCGTCCCCTCCTAGTATTCGATCGCCTTCTGGGCCTCGGCGCGCCTGGCGGCGATCGCGGCGTGCTTCTCGCGCAGCCACGCCACGCGGGCCTCGGCGGTCTCGATCGCGGTGTCCTCGGCCTGCTCGACGACGATGCCGCGGCTGGCGGCCTCCTCGCGGAAGATCCGGTCGAGGTTCGGCAGGAGCGCCATGACGGGGCCGGTGAAGTACCCGGTCGCGGCCTCCTTGGTGAAGATCCAGCCCTTGTACTCGATCTCGCACACGACCTGGCGGCGGCCGGCCTCGGGGTCGCGGATGGCGAGGTCGGCGACCATGGCCCACAGGGTGAAGATCGCGGAGGTGGCCTTCTCGGAGACCCAGCCGCGGCCGGGGACGGGCGGCAGCAGGTTCTCGATCGTCTCGGTGAACGTGTCGGTCGAGAGCTTCTGGAGGATGCCGTCGAGGGAGCGGGTGCGGATCGCCTTCACCTTGTGCCACTTGGCGGTGCCGCCGTCGAAGCCGACCTCCTTGGGGCCGATGTCGATCGTCCCGAAGTTGTCGAGGAGCCCCAGGAGCATCCCGGTGCCGGTCGGGGGCTTGTTGCCGGCGGTGATGAGCTTCGCGAGGCTCCACTGCCATTCCTCCTGGACGGGCTGGGCGGGCAGCGGGAGGCGGGCGAGGAGCTCTTCGAAGTCGCCTTCCTTGAAGGCGGACTTGGTGTTGGCGGCCAGGTCGACGGCGGCGTCGCGCTTCTGGACGGCGAAGCCGGTGGCGGCGTCGACCTTGCCCTTGGCGAACCCGGTGGCGGCGTCGCGCTTCTCGCGGGCGCTCTCGACGCCGACGTCGACGACCATCTTCCCGGCGTCCTGGGCGCGCTGCTTCATCTGCTCGAGGCGGTCTTTCATTCCCATGCGAGCAACATACCGGTTTCCGGCAACCGGGCGGTGACCCTGCGGCGCCGGACCGCCGCAGGGCGCCGTCCTAGCGGTCGAGGTTGTCGCGGGCCCTGTCGCGCATGCCGTCGGGCATGTCGCGGGCGGCCAGGCCCATGACGTCGATCTTGTCGCCGACGAGGGACTGGGCCATCTGCGCCATCTTCAGGGCGTGGGTGGCGGTGGCCTCCTGGACCAGCGCCATGATGGTGGGGGCGAGGGACTGGCGCATGCGCATCGCCTGCTCGTCGATCCCGATCTCGGCGACCTTGCCTTCGGCGTCGAGCTTGACGCGGATGCGGCCGTCCTCGGAGCGGACCTCGACGGCGTCGGCGCCGAGCTGCTCGCTGAGCTCGTTGAACTTGGCGAGCATCGACTCGGCCTCGGCCTGCATCCGCTCGAGGCGGCGCATCATCGCCTCGGGGTCCCTGGGGCGGTCGGTCATCGGGGCTCCTCGGCGTCGACGGGGGCGAGGCCCGGATCGAGGTCCTCGGGGGACAGGGGGGTGCCCATGATCGCGCCGACGCGCTGCGCGAGCTCGGCCTGCGTGCGGCGGTCGGCGGCGCGGATGGTCTGGACGATGAGCTCGCCGAGCTCGACGCCGGACATCTGGTACGCGCTCATGCGCAGGTCCAGCTCCCTGATGTTGCCGGCCGCGCCGGTCACCACGCGGACCGCGCCGTCCTCGCTGACGGCCTCGCCTGCGAGCTCCACGGCGAGGCGCTCGATCTCCTTCGCCTTGCGCCGCATGTCCTCGGCCGGATCTTCCGGCATAGCGCTCTCCTCCCGGGCGTGCGCGCCCGGTGGTTCCGGGCGGCGTCCCACGATGCTAGCGAGGGGCCGCTACCGGCGGTGACGGGCACGCCTCGGGTTCGACCGCGGCCGGCTCACTGGTGGCGGCGCCGGAAGTCGATCCCGGAGCCGTCGGCGAACCGCACCCGCTTGTACAGTCCGGCGGGCTTGCGCCGCCGCAGGATCCTGGTGTGCCGCACCCGGTCCACGTCGCCTTCGTACGTGTAGGCGGTGTCGCCGACCTCGACCACGGTCGCCACGGGCACCGGCCCGTCGAGTTCGGTCTCCGGCCCCGAGCCGCTCCAGAACTTCGCGTGGCTCGGCCCGGTCGGGGCCACGAACGCGACCCGCCGGTTGGTGAACACCCACCAGCCGCGCCGCCGCAGCGCCGGCGTGACGAGCCGCCCCGCGACCGACCCGGACCCCTTGCCGTGCAGGACGACCGCGGGCCCCTTGGTGCGGGTGCCCCCGCTCTCGCCTCCGCCGCCGCCGAGGCCGTCGGCGAGGAGCACCAGCACGATGAGCACGACCACGGAGCCGACGATCCACAGCAGCGTCAGCCCCACGACCTTGAGCGTCCGCCTCCCGAGCTGGTCGCCCGTCAAGGGCGGCTTCGGGATGCCGTCCAGCGCGGGCAGGCCCCACACGGGGGCGGCCTCGATGAGCCGCTCGTCGGGGCGCAGCCAGTGCTGGAGGACGCGCGGGGCGTCGCGCGTGAGGTCGAGTCGCGGCCGGTTCGCCATGGGTCAGCGCTCGAGTCCCTGGAGGATCCGGTTGAGCTCGGCCGCGGCCTCGTCGTCGGACGCCTGGTAGTCGGCGGCGGTGCCGCGCAGCTGGATCGCCGAGCCGCCGAGCGCGCTCTCGACCGCGGTGATCGCCTCGGCGAGGCCCTCGGTGTTGTCGCGGTAGGCCTCCTCGAACCCGAACGCGCCGGTCAGGCCCCAGGTCATCTGGGCGACCGAGGCCTCCTGGGCGACGTTCTGGATGGCCCCGGCGTTCGTCGCGAGGCCGTCGAAGCTGCCCGCGGTCGTCTCCAGTTCGGCGAGGTCGACGGTGACGGGCGCGCCGGTGGTGCCGCCGGAGCCGTACATGGCGCTGGACAGCGCGTTCGACGCCGCGCCCTTCGCGGTGGCCTGGGCGGTGCCGCGGCCCTGGAGCAGGCCGGTGCCGGCCTTGACGCCGACGTTCTTGAGCACGCCGAGCCACAGGCCCTTGCCGGCGAGCTCGAACCCGTTCGTGGGGTTGATGCCGCGGAAGGGGTTCTTGCCGAGGAACTTGAGCATGACCGTGGCGAGCCGGGAGAACACCTTGACGCTCTTCTGCACCCACTGCATGGCGCGCATGAACATCGAGAAGCCCTTGGCGGCGGCGCCGAGGATGAACGTCGCCACGGACGCGCCGAACGTCCAGGCGCTGTTCGCCAGCGCGATGAGGCCGCGGGTGACGAGCCACGACAGGAGCTCGGCGACGATCGAGCGGATGCAGCCCTCGATCGCCTCGGAGAGGGCCTGCGCCCAGCCGAGGAGCGTCTTGACGCTCAGGGCCTCCTGCGACGCGGCCATGATCGCGGCCTCGATGGCGGTGAGCTGGTTGTACGCGGCGTCGGCGGCCTGGCCGGACCAGCCGGTGAGGTTGGCGCGGACGGCGTCGCCGGTCTCGCCGCTGAGGGCGCCGAGCGCGTCGCCGACCTGGCCCCAGACCTCGCCTTGGCGGGCCATCTCGTCCTTGTCGCCCGCGACGGCGTCCATGAGCTCCTGGAGCGGGTCGATGAGCTCGATGAGGAAGCCGAGGCCGGCGTTGACGAGCGCGTAGATGGGGTCGCGGACGGCGAGCAGGCCCTGCATGGCGATGCCGGCGATGTCCGCGGGGATGCCGGCGGCGGAGGAGAGGCGGTCGTCGCCGGCGATGGTGCCGTAGATGTTCTCGGCGAGGCTAGTGGCGGAGCCGACGACCGGGGTCGAGTTGACGGCGCGCCGGAAGTCGCCGGGCGCTTCGGGGGTCCCGTACTGGGTGATGTCAGAGCCGTGCTGATCCGACATTCGCGCTCCTCTGGGCGTGTAGGGCGGGCGGCGCGGGGTGGGCGCCGTCGTTCCACGCTATCGCATCGCGGCCAGGGCGTCCCGGACGCGGCGCGGCCCGCGCACGCGGCGGGGCCGAGGGGTGGCGGGCTGTCACTATGCTGTGGATTCGGACGGTTCGGCCCCCGCCCGAGGCGCCGTCCCGCGAAGACCGACCGGCACTGGTACCCCCCGGAGTGATGCCCCATGCCATGGATCGACGTCGACCCCCAGCGGCTGCGCGACGCGGCCGCCCAGCTCAAGCCGACCGCGGACGAGGTGCAGGCGGTCGCCGACTACGCCCGCGAGTCCGACCCCGACTGGTGGACGTGGGGCCTGGGCGGCCTCCCGTTCGCCGGGCTCTACTTCGGCGTGTCGGAGCTGGTGTTCCACCCGTGCCTGGAGGACGCGAAGGCCGGGATCGAGGGCCTGTGCGCGCGACTCGAGGAGTGCGCCGACGCCCACCAGGACGCCGACGACGGCATCGCCGCCGACCTCGCGCGGATCGCCGCGGAGCTCGGCCGATGAGCGACGTGCGGGAGCCGACCTGGAACGACGGGCCGCTGCCGGAGCAGGCGGCGGTGAACGACTGGACGCCCGGCGTCACGGACGCGTACGACGCCTTGGCGGGCAAGGGGTCCCGCGGCGCGGGCGCCGACGAGGCGCACACCGGCCTGCACCAGTGGGCGAACGCGTTCCTGTCCGGCAGCGGCAACGACGTCCGCCGCAACCGGGCCGGCGACGCCGTCGGAGCCGACACGCGCGTGAGCGGCCGCGACTCGGACGGGAACCTGCTGTACAACGCCCGTGCGCAGCACTCGAACTCGGGCATGAACATGCTCCAGAGCGCGACCGCGCCGATCACGGCGGGCCTGAACACGGTCGGCAACGTGTTGAAGATCGAGGGCTGGAACGACTGGGACGGGATCGCGAATGCGGTCACCGGCCTCGCGGGCGACATCGGCGCGGTCATGGACATGGCGAAGCAGTACGAGGCGTTCGTGGAGTGCGTGACCGATCCGAAGTTCGATCCCGTCCAGTGGCTCGCGGGGACCCTCATCGACTTCCTCATCCAGCTGTTCCAGCCGCTGGAGGACCTGGTGGGCCTCGTGTCCGGCAACGAGTCGCGGATGCGGAAGTCGGCCGAGATGTGGGTGCGGGTCGCCGACGGCTGCCGGCAGGCCGGCGACTACATCACCGAGACCGGGGAGGCGGCGCTCGCCGACTGGGTCGGCGCCGACGGCGACGCGGCCCGCATGAGCGTCGGGGAGATGGGGCAGACCGTCTCGGTCATGGGCTTCGCCGCGGTCGGCATGAACGCGCTGCTCACGGAGATGGCCGAGCTCGCGAAGATGCTGCGGCAGGACATCGTGGACCTCATCGCCAAGGGCGTCTCGTGGATGCTCTCGACGCTCCTCCCGCAGGTGGCCGCGAGCGTCGCGACGTTCGGGGCCACGATCGCCACGGCCGTCGCCACCGGGGTCGCACGGATCGCGTCGATGGTCATGAGCGCGTTGCGGTCCATCGCGCAGGTCCTGCGGATCTCGGCCGCCGCCGGGAAGGTCGTCTCGACCGTCGCCGCGATCCTCCAGCGGATCCGGCCCTTCCTCGACTTCATCAAGGACCACCGCACGGAGATCGTCAACGGCACCCGCCTCGCCCAGCAGGCGCTCCAGTGAATTGGGCGTGGCTGCGCGCCCTCGGCCCGGCCTACGCGGCCCCGTACGAGATCGCCCGCCACCCGCTCGCCGAGCACGCCCTCCACCCGCACGAGTACTACGCCGCGGGCCGCAGCCTCCGCCGCGGCCGGCTCCGCCTCCGCGACGTGCCCTCGCTGTTCGCCTCCCCGCGACGGGGATCGGGCAGCGGCTTCCTCGTCTTCGAGTCGGACCTCTTGGGCCACATCGAGGACGTCCCCGGCACGCGGCCGTTCACGCCGGTCCTCCTCATCGACGGCGCGCCCGCGGCCACCGGCTTCGGGACCGCCGACATCATGCTCGACCCCGGTCCTCACCTGGTCGAATACCAGTCCGGCGCCTCCGCGGGGTATTGGCCCGTCGACCTCGCGCCGGGCGGCACGGTCCGCCTCACCGCCTTCACGCGCCAGCGCCTCGGCCCCGCCGGTGTGCTCCGCGACCTGCACCTCATCCCCACGGGCGCCGCCCCGCTCCGGCTCGGCCGCCGCTTCACCATGTACGCCACCATGATCGGCGCGGTCGCCGGGTTCGGGGCCCTCGTGCTGCCCCTGGCCGACGCCCCGGTCGCCCGGACCCCCGGGCTCCTCCTCGCGGCCGCCGCGGCCGCCGTCGGCGCCGCCGCCGGGCACTGGCTCGCCCGCGGCGCCGAACGCCTCGTCCTCGACCACGCCGAGCGCCGCCTCGCCGGCCGCACCCGCTTCGCCGTCCACCGCCCCACGGCGTTCCCGAACGGCTCCTGGCGCCCGATCGACCCGCGCGACCCCTCGCCCCCGCAGGCCGACGCCGACATGGCCGCGCTCCGCCTCATCCTCACGTACGTGCAGGTCCCGCACGCCGTCGACTTCGGCCGCGGTTCCCGCGCTCCGCTCCGCCGCCGCTGGCGACTCGGCGAACCCGTCCCGACCCGCCTCGTCGGCCCGCACCAGTACGACCCGAGGCGCCCGGTCGACGAGGCCGCGGAGACCGAGGCGGCGGCCAAGCGCCGCAATCGGTTCGGCGAGTCCTATCCCCCGGAGTCGCGGCCCTGGGTCCCGGCTCCGGTCGTCCGCATCGACGGCGAACCCGTCCCGGCGCTCTGGGGCGTGAACGAATACCGTCTCCAGCCCGGGGAGCACGAGATCCACCTGGCGATCCCGGGGCCGCCGGAGGTCCTGACCGGCGAGCACACCGAGATCGACCTGGCCGAGACGAACCGCACCGTCCGACTCGCCGAGAACGCTACGGCCGCAATCGAAGCGGCGGCCGAGATCGAGATGACCCCGGACCCCGAAGGCTGGGAACTCGCCCACTACGCGGGCTCCTTCACCACGGATTGAGGACCGGGCCGACTCGGCGCAATGAACCGGGCTGACTCGGCAGTGGACAACGGGTCAGACTCCGCGCGATGAAGAGCCGGGCCAACTCCGCGCAATCTAGAACCGGGCCGACTCCGCGCATGGAAAAACCGGGCCGGCGGCTCTCGCCGCCGGCCCGGTTCAGCGTCCGCTACGCGTACGGGTCGTCGTTCTCGTTCCCGATGCCCCACACGTCGTCGTCCTCGGTGAGCCAGGTGCCGGTCTCCTGACCGTCCTCACCCATGGCCCCGCCGGGACGACCGCCGCCGGCACCCATCATGCCGCCGGCCATGCCACCACCGCGGCCCATGCCGCCCGGCCCGCGCCCACCGGCACCGCGACCACCCGCGCCGGCACCGGCGCCACCGCGCCCCATGCCGCCACCACCGGCCATCATGCCGCCGACACCGCCGGCTCCGAGGCCTCCGGGAACGCCGCCGCCGGCCCCCAGGCCGCCAGCACCGCCACCCATGCCACCACCGGGCCCGCCGCCGATACCGCCGCCTCCGAGGCCGCCTCCTCCGAGGCCACCGCCGCCACCGCCGGCCAGACCACCCGAAGGCATGTCGTCCGGGTCAGGCGTGGTGGGAGACCACGGGTTGTCGTCCAACCCACCGGGGTCGTTCCCGCCGGGGAGGTTCGGGTCGCTCGGGTTCGGCGGGGGGTCGAACGAGGGCGTCGGGGGCTTGTCGGTGCCGGGCATCTCCGGCGGGTTCATGGAGTCCATGCCGCCGGGCGCCTTCGGCATGCTGCCGCCGCCACCGCCGCCGGGCGGGTCGTACCCGACCGGGGGCTGACCGCCGTCGCCGAGGTTCGTCTGCTGCGTGGCGGGCTTCTCCGGGTTGAAGCTCGCGACCTCGCCGTTGGCGTAGTCGCGGCGGCCGACAATGTCGTCGTTGACGTTGTTCAGGCGCTGCTGGTAGTTCTCGTTGATGTCGCCGACGTCTTGGTTGATCTGGCCCTCGGCGTCCGCCTGGGCCATCTGGCGGGCCTGCTCCTGGGAGAAGCTGCCAGGTTGGTAGCCGTTCGCTTCGCTGTTGTAGTACTGGTAGTAGTAGTTCGTGCGGTCTTCGACGAACGACTGGACCTCGTCCTGGTAGCCGGTTTCGAGGCCGGCCATCTCCATGATCTTGTTGCCGCTCTCGTTCGCGCAGACGTCGCCGACCTTCTCGCAGTCCCCGTCCCAGAACGCGGGCCGGATGTGGAACTCGGCGGAGTCGAACCAGCCGCCGTCGTCGACCCAGATCAGGGGGGCGGGATAGGGGACCTCGCCCGAGTCGCCACCCTGGAGTTCGTAGATCGAGGACTGCGTGTTGCCGAGCAGCGGCAGGATCCCGTTCTCGCCGGTGATCTTCTCGGTGACTTCAGCGATGTTCCGCTTGACGATGTCGATCTGCTCGGAGAACGCGTCGAAGTCGTCGCCGGTCCACTCCATGCTGAGTGCCTCGACTGCTTCTTGCAGGCGTGCCTCAAAGTTGGAGAACTCGTTGTTGAAGGTCTGCCAACCGTCCTTCACCGCTCCGATGGCGTAGTTGTCGCCGTCCGCTCCACGAAGCTGTTGAACAATCGCGCTCACCTGCTGTCCACCTGGAGTGGACATTCCGGAAGGCTTTGGCTTGATGTTGGCGGTCTGCCCGGCTTGAGGGATCGCCGACATGAGTTCGATCCAGGGCTGCTCGCCCGGATTCTCCTTGTTCTGGCAGTCGCCGTTACCACAACCGCGGTTCCCGGTGAAGTTCTGCTGGAACCGGGTCGTGTCCATGGCATCGCCGGTGTCCATGTTGGTGTACGTATCGGCTTCGTACTCGCCGTAGTCGACGTTGTCGCCCATCTCGCTACTCCTGACCGATCCGGTCATTAATCATTTGGTTGACCGACGGGGCATATTCCTCGACCAACCATTGTTGAAGCGCCGCATCATCAAACGGATACGCATAGTCTTCTTCCGAACCGGGCAGGATGTCCGAGTTCTCGTTGTAGAGCTCTTCGCCGGTGTCGTGGTTGTAGTTCACCTCGGCGTAAAACAGCCACTGACCTTGACGACCGATGAGGGTCAGGGCCCACTCGAACTCTCGGTCCATGACGATGAGCTTGCCTTCATCCCACTCGTCTCCCAGTGGAATCTCCTCGATGACCTGGAGAGTGGAGTCCTGCTCCTTCAAACCCTCGATGTCATCGACGGTGCGCTGTGTATAGCTGGCCTTGGCTTGATCCTCGTTCTCCCAGGGCACGATCCCGCCCCAGAGCTCGCCGTCATTCTCGCTGATGGTCCCGTCTGCGAGCTCGAAGCTCTTCACGGTGACGAGTCCGTTGCAGGTCAGCGCTTCGCCGTCCATGCCTTCGCCCCAGGCATTGTTATTGAGCGCGCCGCCGTCGATCTCCTGGATCTGCATGTAGTCGACGATCGGCTGAAGGTTGTCGAGAACGTCGCAGCCGCCGGGCCAGGATCGCATCTCCTCGGCGAGCGGATCGGTCGTTCCGCCGTCGGTGCCGTCGCCGCTGCTGTCGCCGCCGGAAAGGGCGTTGCAGCCGGATGCGAGGAGGAGCACCGCGCCGCCGAGGGCGACCAGGCGTCCGTTTGCAAACTTCATGCGATTCAAACTTCCTTCTGCTGTTCAGCTCGGCCTGGAGGGGCAGGCGCTAGAGCTCACCCTCGTAGGACCGCATCTCGGAGACGTTCGCGTCTTCCGAGGCGTCGTTCGCCTCGATCGACTCGTCGAGCTTCTGGAGCATGCCGTAGGAGTTGCTGCGCAGCTGCTCGAGGGCCTGCCAGGTGGCGGAGTGGTATTCCGCGTACTTGGTCTTGGCCTGCTGAGCGGACTGCAGCTGGCCGAACCGGGGCTCGCGGTTGAGGATTTTCTCGTCCTTGAACATGGGCATGAGGGTGTCTTCGAGGGGGTCAAGGATCTGCTCGCGCACAGCCCTCTGGAATTCCCGTGCGGCTTCGGGATCGAACTTCCGTTGCTCGGCCATCAGGGTTTCCTCCGGGAGACGGTAGATGTCTGGCTGGGTGGGTTATGGCTCGATTTCAGGTTAGCAGGAGCTCGCAACACGTACAGGTCCCGAGTTCAGGGCCCCGGTGCAGCTGAAATCGGCAGCACGACAAGCACTTTCTGATGGCTGGGAAAGACGTCGGCAAACCGCTCCGGTTCGATCAGGTGTAGAGGTCGTCTCCGTCGGTGAGGCGGAGGATTTCCGTGGCGGTGTCGGGGTCGATGGTGCCGTCGTTGTCGATGGCGGACTGGAGGCGGGCGCGGAGGCCGTGGAGGGTGGCGCGGAGGTATTGGAGGTTGCGCCAGGTGGTGGCGTGGAAGTCGGCGTACTCAGCGGTGGCACCGGGAGCGGTGCCGAAAGCGGGGGCTTTCCTCAAGGCGCCGTCGCGGAGGGACGGGAGGATGTCGTTCTCGAGCTCGTCGATGAGGTCGCCGAGGAACTGGCGGTGGCGCTCGAGCGCGGCGGGGTCGAAGGCGCGGGCGGGCATGCGGGACTCCTTATCTCCTAGGCGTAAGGATCGTCGTCTTCGTCGACGACGCCCCACAGGTTCCCGTCCTCGGCCAGGTCGGCCTCGTCCGTCGACCGGGCGGCGCCGGTCGCCGCGGGCGCGGTCCACGGGTCGGCGATGATCGCGCTCGTGGCCGCGGCGGTGCCGACCGCTGCCGGCACCGCGCTGGGTGCGGCCGCGTCGCCGCTCGGTCGGTCCTCCTCGGCCGCGTCCTCGCTCAAGGTCGGCGGCTGGAGGGACGGCTCGTCCGCGGCCCGGGGCGTCTCGGTGCCGGTGGGCTGGTCGAGGGGCGGGGGTTCGAGGTCCATGTACGCGGGGTCGGCGGCGGCCGGGTAGTCCTTGTCGCTGCGGACGGTGCGGAGCGAGCGGAGCTCGGCTTCGGTGTCGGCGTTGCGGCGGACGAGGTCGTCGTCGACGGCGGTGTGGCGGGCCGCGTAGGCGCCCCAGCTCTGCTCGACGAGGGTGGCGTAGTGCTCGGTGGCGTCGGCGACGGCGAGGTCCTTGGCCTCCTCGACGGTGAGGCCCTGTGCGGGGTCGAGGCCGTCGCGTTCGACGGCGTCGGGCCTGGCGTACCGGTCGATGTGGTGGAGGATGCGCTCGTCGATGTAGTCGATGATCTCGGTGGCGAGCGCGGGCTCGGCGCCGGCGAGGGCGAGGACGTGCTCGGCGTCCTGGCAGGTGTAGCGGATGCAGTCGCCGTGCCACCAGGCGGGCCGGATGTGGACGGACACCCAGCTGTGCCAGTCGCCGTCGATCCAGAACTGCGCCGCGGGGTAGGGGATCTCGCCGGCGCCGCCGCCCTGGATCAGGTGGAGGGCGTCCTCGGCGGCCTGGAGGCTCGCGGCGGTGGCGTCGACGTCGTCGATGAGGTCTTCGACGAGGCCGCGGGTCTGGTCGCAGGCGGCTTCGAAGGCGTCGAAGCCGGCGCCGGACCAGCCTTCGGCGAGGTCGGCGAGGTGGGAGCGGATGCGTTCGGGCCAGTCGGCGAGGCGGCCGGAGACCTCGTCGGTCCAGGCGGTGCGCAGGTGCTGGAGCGAGTGGGCGTCGGCGTCGTCGGGCCGGACGGCGGCGAGCGCGGCGCGGAAGTCGGCCCCGGTCGGGTACGACGTCGCCGTCGCCTTCGGGCGGTGCGACTGCCCCTCGACCGGGACGGCGGCCATGACCTGCTGCCAGTGCCGTTCGGCGGGGTGGGCGGTCGCGTTGCCGCAGTCGGGGTGGGAGCAGCCGGGCCGGCCGGCCCCCGCGGCGTCGAGTGCTGAGGTGGACTCGTTGTCGCTCATCGGTCTTCACCTCGCGAGGGGAACGGGTGGCGTGACCTCTTCACCGTACCAACTGCGAGGGCTTCACGACAGCACCGCGAAGGCGCCTACCGGGGGCGGCGCCGGCGGAAGACCAGGGCGGCGAGCAGGACGGGGAGCACGAGGAAGACGAACACGACGATCACCGGGGCGAGGTGCTCGCCCGTGCCGGTCCCGGCCGTCCACGCGGTCGGCCGGCCCCAGCCGGCGTACAGGGCGGCCGGTTCGACGAGGAACGCGTCGAGGCGCTCGCCTTCGGTGCAGGGGCCGTCGACCTCGATGTCGACCTCGGTCGCGGGGCCGCCGCCGTCGGGGGTGAAGGCGCCGGTGCAGACCTCGTCGCCGCCGCCGGAGACGTGCGCCCGCTCGACCACGGCGGTCCCGTGCGTTCCGGAGCCGTCGGCCGCGGCCCGGAACGCCGTATATCTGACGGCGGTGATCGCGAGGGCGAGGAGCGGGACGGCGGCGAAGGCGGCGAGGACGAGCGCGCGGCGCCGGGGCGTCACCGCCATTCGACCGACTCGGGGTTCGTGAACCGGTCGGGGGCGTGGTCTTCCCACAGGTTGAGGAGCGAGTCGGGGATGCCGAGGGCGGGGCCGCCGCCGTCGAAGAGCGCGCCGGTCTCGCCGTCGCCCTTGTACACCGGGAAGATCGAGGAGACGCCCTGGAAGACGTGCATGGCGTTGGCGACGCTGGCGTGGCGGCCGCCGGGGGTCATGGTGGCGACGTTGACGCCGTACACGAGGAGGCCTTCGAGCATGTTGGCGAGTCCGGCGCCGGCGATGTCGAGCGGGTCGACGGGGTTGCCCTGGACCTGCTGGAACCCGACGGTGAACGCGGTGAGGCCGCCGGTGAGGGTCGCGCAGCCGGTGGAGACGGCGATGAGGTAGGACTCGATGCTCTTCATGGACGCGACGAGGCTGGTGGCGACGGTCTGGGCGCTGGCCATGATCGCGGGCGCGCCGGGGGCGGTGAGGACGCCGGCGAGGGCGGCGAGGTAGGCGGCGAGGAACGCGTCCATGACGATCGTGCAGGCGGTGAGGAACAGCCAGTAGACGGTGAGCATGACCGAGAAGGCGAGGAGCTGGGCGCCGATGAGGAAGGCGGTGACGGCGAGCTGCTGGAGCTGGGCCTTGACGTTCCCGGCGGCCTCGCGGAAGGCGTCGGCGTCGTCGCCCTTCCAGTTCCCGTCGTTGACGGTGTCGACCTCGGCTTGGAGGGCGTCGGCGGCCTCGATGTTCTTCTCGGCGAGGGAGACCCAGGCGCCGGCGGCCTTGAGGATGTCGCCGGGGTTGCACTGGTTGAGGTAGATGCCGGTGGCCATGGCCTGGACGGCGAGGCCGAAGACGACGGCGGGCGGCGCGATGGCGACGGCGCAGGACTTGATGACGCCGTTGTAGTACGGCGACATCTCCTCCCCCGCGTCGTAGAGGCTCTTCCCGGTGGACATGCGGCGGCTCCCTCAGTTGCCGCCGAACGCCTTGGCGCAGGCGTCGTCGGTGTCGGTCATGTCCTGGGCGCACGCGTCGAGGGCGTCCCGCAGCTGCCGGAAGCACTCGGCGGCGCCGGCCATGGACTCGGTGACGGTGGCGGTGGCGGCGGAGTACGCGGCGGCCATGGGGAGCGTGACGGTGGTGTAGAGGCTGCGGTCGATCTCGCTGAGGGCCGGGAGGTCCTCGTTGGTGGACTCGAGGACGGGGACGACCTTGCCGTCGATGCCCTCGCCGAGCCGGCGGACGAACTCGGGGTCGAAGATCCGGGTCATGCGCGTCCTGCCTTCCTCTGGAGGGTCTCGTTGGCCTGGGCGATGCGGTCGACGATCCGGGTCGTGGCAGCGCCGGCGCGTTCGGCGTCGTCGGGGGCATTGTCGATCGTCTTCGCCACTTCGTCGGGGAGGCCGGCGCGGGCGCGCTCCTCGGCGAGTCGCCCGACCTCCTCGCGGGCGCGGGCGATGAGGGAGGTGAGGGCCGCGCTGAGGCCCTCGACGCCGCGGCCGCGCGCGTCGGGTCCGATCCAGACGGCGGCGACGGCGCGCTCGGAGGTGGAGGTGACGGTGAGGTCGCCCTCGTCGCTGGCGGCCTCGGCGGTGAGGACGTCGCGGGCGGGTTCGGCGCGGGCGGCCTGCGCGGCGCGCATCGAGTTGAGGACGCCGTCGAGCCGGTTGGCGATGGCGCGGTCGAACTCGGGGTCGCGGCTGAGGGTGTGCTGGGGGGCCTCGATGCCGAGGCGGCCGCGCATGACGGCGGCGAAGTCCTCGAAGCCGCCGGTCGCGGCGGCCTGCTGGAGGCCGGTGACGGCGTCGATGCCGGCGGCGAGGGCCCGGTCGGACTCGGCGCCGGGGCGGGGCGTCCGCGCGGCGAGTTCGACGACGAGGTTCGCGATGGTGCTCGGGCTCTGGCGGAAGCCGGCGGGAGAGACCTCGACGGTGATGCGGCCTTCGCGCACGCGTAGCGTCACGTGCTCGTCGAGGTCGGTGAAGACCTGGTCGGCGTCGTTCACAGTCGCGGCTCGCTTCGCTGGAGGTCACTCCGAGGATAGCGAACCGCGCGGTCGGTGACCGTGCCGTTTCGTGCCGGATCGGGCGGCGCCGGCCCTGCCGCTACTGCGTGTTCGCGCCGTTCTCGAGCGGCCACACGGTGGCCTCGACGGAGCCGACGAGTTCGAGCGGGCCGACGAGGGAGGCGGTGCGGGCGACGGTGAAGTCGTCGAGGGCGAGGAGGCTGATACCGCCGCGGCTCTGGGCGACGGCGGCGTAGAACGCGCCGGTGCCCTTGTCCTGGAAGACCCAGCCGGGCCGGGTGTCGGTGGGGATGGTGGGGACGTTCGGGCGGGAGGCGGGGAGGCTCCCGGTCGCGGACGTGTCGGGGGCGTAGGGGGCCTGCGGGTGGCGCGGTTCGGGCGCGTAGTGGTGCGGCTGGTCCTGCGGGTCGGGTTCCACGGGCGTCTCCGTGTAGTCGGGGATCTGGTAGCGGGTCGGGTCGCCGGAGACCGGGATCGGCGGCGGCGTCGCGTGGTGGTGGTCGGGCACGGCGATCAGGGTGCGCATCTCGACCTTGCCCGCAATGAAGCTGACGAGCCACAGTCCGGCGGCGAGGGCGAGGAGGTCCACGCCCACGGCGAGGAGTACCCGCAGGTTCGCGTTCGAACCGGTGGCGAACTGCGCCAGGGAGAGGAGTCCGGCGGCGAGCGCGAAGACGACGAGGCCGACGAGCGCGCCGGCCATGACGGCGGGCCGGCCGAGGCGCGGCACGGGCGCGGAGGGCCACTTCTCGGAGGCGCGGACGCCGCCGAGGGCGGCGGCCGAGAGCGCGGCGACGGCGAGACCGGCGACGGCGAAGGCGACGCCGGCGGCGGTGAGCCGGCCGGCGATGTCGTCGATGTAGTCCATGGTGGTCTCCGCGTGGTCGGGCTGGCGCTGCGTGCGGCGGGCGGTGCAGGGCTGACGGGCTCTATTGTGCGGCTTGATCGTAGGTCACCGCGCGCTCCTAGTTTAGTGTCGGATTGCCGACACGCAGTGATCACGGCCATCGGATTGATATCGCCCGGCTTATCTGTTTCAGTTCTTCATGTCCGGCCTCACGGTCGCTCTTCGGCCCGACGAAGGTGCGTTCCGTCAGGGGTGCGGCATATGATGAGGGCAGACCCCGCAATGGGTTGGGAGACAAGAAACATGAGTGAAAATTGCGTTACGTGAGATTCTAGTGGCTCGTGTGACGGAAGGATGGGACTGATGACTGTGAGAGAGACACTCTGGACGGTGGCCGCGCACGCCCAGGCCGGCGCCGAGATCAACACGCAGGGGATCATCGGGTTCTTCCTGTCGAAGATCGCCCCGATCCTCCTGGCGATCCTCGGCCTCATCTTCATCGCCCGCGCCAACAAGGGCGAGGTCAGCCGGGTCCTCACCTCGTCGACGATCGCCATCATCGGCATCGCCTTCATCGCCGGCGCGGTGGTCCTGGTGGCCGTCGGCGGCGGCCTGGTCGACGTGCTGTTCAGCCAAGAGGACTAGCAAGCCCCCACATCGCCCCTGAGTAGTGAGGCCGGACGGAGGACGCCCATGCGCTTGCGCACCGACGACGACATCTACCGTGCCCGCCTGCTGTACCTCGGCCCTCCCGGATACACGCTCCCCGTCCACCTCCCGTACGGCCAGTACGGGGCGTTCGCCGCGCTCCTGGCCCTGTTCATGTTCGTGCGCTGGGCCTTCACCGGCGACGTCGACCTCTTCCCCGCCATCGAGATCTCCCTCGCCCTCGTCGCGACCTCGCTGATCTTCCGCTACGTCGACGCCGACCGGCCCGCGACCACCGTCATCCGCACGCTGCTCACCGACTGGAAGCACACGCGGGGCAACGGCCACGAGGTCCGGATCCCGGCGTTCACGACCCGTTCGATCCGCCTGCGGCCCACGCTCGTGGAGCCCGTCCGAACCGAGGAGCGCCTATGAGCGGCGAGGACCGCCGTCAGCCAGTCGCCAAGTTCTCCGCCCCCCGCCCCCCCGCGCCCGTGCGGGACCGGGAGCGGTCGTCCGGCGACCTCGGCGACGACGCCACCGCCCTCGCGGACGCGGTGTTCCGCGCGGAGCCCGCGAGGGGGCCCGGCCGGGCGGAGCCGGCGGGCGGTCCCGTGCGGACGGAGTCCGCGCCGGCCCGGAGCGGGCCGTCGCAGCCGCTCCCGCAGGGCGAGCCGACCCGGCCGAGCCAGCCGTCCCCAGTGGAGTCACTGCGACACGCGTCGCCACCTGCGTCGATGACCCCTCCCTCCACCGCTCGTCCACAGGGTTATCCCCAGAGTTATCCACAGAATCAGCCGAGTTATCCACAGGGGTATCCACAGCGTTACCCACAGGCTCCCACCAGCGGGAATCCACAGGGTCATCCACAGCGCAACGGAAGTTATCCACAGCAGGGGCCGAGTTATCCACAGGCTCCTGACCAGGGTCGCGGGAGTGTTTCCACAGGTCGCCGTCAGGCGGCGCAAACCAGTACACAACGGCCTCCCGGGCAGGACCTCGTGCCGGTGCGGCAGTCGCGCGCCGAGGCGGTGCCGGTGCCGTCCGGCGACGCCAAGCCGGTCCGCGTCAAGCCGATCGGGGCGCAGAAGGAGCGCCAGCCGCTCCGGGAACTGAGCCTCACCGAGATCGCCGGGCACGTGACGTTCACGCCCGCGTCGGTCACCGCCTGGTACAAGCTGCCGGGCGTCCGCTGGTCCTTCCGGCCCGACCTCGAGCGCGAGGCGCTCATCATCGCGGTCGCCGAGCAGTACGCCGGCCTCGCGGGCATGCGCGTCCACCTGCGCCGCACCACCCGGCCGTTCCCGGCCGACCAGTGGGCTCGCACCGTCGACCGCCACACCGCGCGGCCGCTGCGCACCGTCCCGGGCGGCACCAGCTGGGCCGACCACCTCGTGGCCGCGCAGCGCCACCTCCAGCAGCTCTCCCACGCCGAAGGGGAGACGTTCCTCGGCATCACGTTCTCGCGCCGCGGCGCGTTCGACCAGCTCGGCGAGAAGGTCGGCCGCATGTTCGGCCGCGGCACCAAGCTCTCCGAGCGCGAGAAGATCGAGAAGCGCAGCCTCCAGTTCGACGAGGTCCTCGGCTCCTTCGGCGTGCGCGCCCGCCGCGCCACCACCGAGGAGCTCGAGTGGCTCGTCTACCGGTCGGTGGCCCTCGGCATGGAGCCGCCGCGCCTGCTCTCGGGCTCGAACCAGGACTGGGAGCCCGGCGACGTCCTCGCCCTGACCGAGTCGATCGAGCGCTATCGCAGCCCGTACGGGTCCACCGTCAAGCTCGTCAACCGGCTCACCGGCGAGGAGAAGCACACCGCGGTCCTCACCGTGGGGCGCATGGAGGAGCTCGAGATCCCGCAGCGCCACGAGCCGTGGCTGCACTTCCACGAGCGCTGCCCGTGGCCGGTCGAGCTGTCGAGCCGCATCGACATCCTCGGCGCCGGCGAGGCCTTCCGCGACCTCGACCACCGGCTCCGCCTCATCCGCTCCCAGCAGCGCGACTACGACGAGCACGCGATGGACGCCCCGCCGGAGCTCCAGCGCCTCGCCGAGCGCGCCCTCGGCGTCGGCGACGAGATGACCACCGGCCTGCCGATCGACGCGGCCCGCGCCCACGGCTGGCACCGCCTCGCCGTCACCGCGGACACGAAGGAGGAGTGCCTGGAGCGCGCCCGCACGCTCATGCAGATGTACCAGCGGGACATGCGGATCAGCCTCCAGCACCCAAAGAACCAGGACTGGCTCGCCCGCGAGTTCATCCCCGGCGAACCGGTCGCCCAAACCGGGTACGTGCGCCGCATGCCCGTCAAGCTCATGGCCGCGGCCCTGCCGCAGGCCGCCTCCGTCGTCGGCGACCGCCGCGGCGACCTCATCGGCCGCACCGCCGGCACCTCTCGCAGCCCGGTCTTCCTCGACCTGCACTTCGCCACCGAGGTCCGCGAGAAGTCGGGCCTGTCGGTGTTCGTCGCCGAGCCCGGCGGCGGCAAGTCGACCCTGATGGGCGCCATCGGCTACCTCGCCGCCCGGCGCGGCGTCCAGGTCACGCTCCTCGACCCGTCGGGGCCGCTCGCGAAGCTCTGCGAGATGCCCGAGCTCAAGCCGTTCTCGCGCGTGCTCAACCTGACCGGCTCGGAGTACGGGACGCTCGCGCCGTACGCGCTCATCCCGTCCCCGCGCCGCGAGCACTACGCCGACACGCCTGACGGGCAGCGCGAGTACGACATCGCCGTCTCCAACGCCCGCTCCGAGCGGCGCATGCTCGTCCAGGACATCTGCGCGATGCTCCTGCCGCCGCAGGTCCAGCGCGAGGCGAGCACGGCCCGCCTGCTGCGCCACGCCGCCCGACACGTCCCGGCCGAGGAGGACTCCGCGCTGGAGGACCTCGTCGAGTCCCTCCAGGAAGCCGAGGACCACGTCACCGGCGACGGCGCCGAGCTCGCGGCGCTCCTGCTCGACACCGCGGAGATGCCGCTCGCGAAGCTGTTCTTCGGCAACCCCGACAAGGGGGTCCTGGAGGACGACACGGCGCTCACGGTGATCACCATGTCCGGGCTGCGCCTGCCTGACCTCGGCATCGAGCGCGAGTACTGGTCCGCGGAGGAGGCGCTCGCGCTGCCGATGCTCCACACCGCGCACCGGCTCGCCGTCCGCCGCGCCTATGGCGGCGACATGCACCGCCGCAAGCTCGTCGGCCTCGACGAGGCCCACTTCATGGAGGGCTGGAAGTCCGGGCGGTCGTTCCTGGTGCGGCTGGCCCGCGACTCGCGCAAGTGGAACCTGGCGGCGCTGGTGGCCTCGCAGAACCCGAAGGACATCCTCGGGCTCGACGTCCAGAACCTGGTCTCGACCGTGTTCGTGGGCCGCATCGCGGAGGACGCGCAGATCGCCGAGGAGGCGCTGAAGCTGCTGCGCGTGCCCACCGGCGTCGGCTACGAGTCCGTGCTCGCGTCCCTGTCCGAAGTGGACGCGTCCGAGACGCGGAAGCTCCCCTACCGCGAGTTCGTCATGCGCGACGTCGACGGCCGCGTCCAGCGCATCCGCGCCGACTTCAGCTGGGTCCGCGGCCTGCTCGACCACCTGAACACCACGCCCGGGGAGGACCAGTGACCGACCCCTCCGCCCACGACCTCGCCCCTCCCGCCCCCCGCCACCTAGCCCGCCTGGGCGGCCGCGCCGCCCGGATGCTCCTGGTCCTGGCCGCGGCCCTGGGCGCGCTGGTCTTGACGCCGAGCGCGGCCGGGGCACAGGGAGACGAGGGCTGCTCGGACTACGAGTGGCACACGGCCTGGTCGCAATGCGTCGAGGAACTGCCCGAGGCGCAGGAGCTCCAGTGCGAGGCGGCACCCCAACCCGCCTCGCCCGACTCCGGCATGGCCGGCTGGTTCGCCGAACCGAGCCAGCTCGACCAGAGCGAGGGCATCGGCACCTACAGCAGGTACGGCTACGCGGGCTACCAGCTGCCGATGTACGGCTCCCAGCAGATGAGCGTCGGCGGCCAGTGCGTGGACTCCGTCTCGATCCCGAACGGCGCCGACACCGCGAACGCCTTGGCGAACATGGAGTTCAACCTGTCGGTCGCCACGGTCGGGGCCGCGAACTCGATGCGGCAGGCCGCGTGGGAGCCGGACACCATGTGGGGCTGGTCCAACCGCTTCATGGAGCAGGGCACCGAGGTGCTCTACCGCCAGATCTTCACGGTCTTCGGCGCGGTCACGGTCGGCCTCATCGGCCTGTACCTGCTGTGGCGCTCGCGCCAGGCCGACATGAACAACGCCGTCACCACCGTGGCGTGGGCGGTGCTCATCCTCGTGCTCGTCACGGCGGTGGTGCGCTGGCCGGTCAAGGCCGCCGAGTACACCGACCAGGCGCTGACGATCGGCATGGACTTGAGCACGGTGCTCATCAGCGACGACACCGCCGACGGCTGCGTGCGGATCGACGGCCTGACGCAGCAGGAGTACGAGGACCTCAAGGAGGACAACGAGGCCAACCCGGACTTCTGCATCGACACCCGCTCCGCCGCGGTCACCGCCTCCGACACTGTCTCCGGGCAGGTCCTGTACCAGAACTGGCTGCGCACCATGCTCGGCCAGAGTGAGGAGGTCACGTTCCAGGAGCGGAACGGCGAGGTCGTCGAGGACGGCGAGGGCAACCCGGTCGTCACCGAGTCGAACACGGCCTACAAGTACGGGCCGGCGCTCTTCGCCGCGCAGGCGATGTCCTGGCAGGAGAACGAGGAGGCCGAGGACTCCGCGACGGTCCGCAACCGGCTCATCGAGGAGAAGCAGGAGCTCTGGCAGAGCCTGGTCGCGCAGATCCAGACCGAGGACCCGGAGGCGTACGCGAACATCAGCGGCCAGCGCGCCTGGGAGCGCACCGGCACCGGCCTGCTCGCGCTGCTGACGGCGATCTTCTTCTCGCTGTTCGACCTCACCGCGTCGATCCTCATCATCCTGGGCTTCATGATCGTGCGGTTCGCGATCGTGGCGCTGCCGATCATCGGCACCATCGCCCTGCTCCGCCCGGCGGGCGGCCCGTTCAAGCGCCTGGTGAACACCGTCCTGGGCGCGATCATCAACGTCGCGATCTTCTCGCTCGCGGCGGTCATCTACATCTGGGCGTCGAGCCGCATCCTCCAGACGGCCATGCCCGTGTGGCTGCAGGTGGTCATGATCGGACTCCTGGGCGTCGCCGCCTGGCTGCTCCTCAGACCCGGCAGGCGGATCGCGGGCCTGGTCGGCGGCAGCGGCCCGGCGGACGCGTTCCTCGGCCGGCGCGGCGGCGACTCCGAGCGCAGCGCCGAGCGCGAACGCGAGCAGGAGCGGGCCCGGATGCGCCGCGACGACGCCCGCCCCGAGGAGTCCTCCGACACCGTGCGCCCCCTGCGCGCTGGGAAGGGCGACTCGCTGCCGGAGCAGCAGACGACACCGGACAAGCCCGTCGGCTCCACGAGCGGCGCGGGCTCCAGCACGTCCACCGGTTCCGGTGGTGGAGAGGTCTACCGGCCTTCGAGAAGGGAATGACGGATGAACCGCGCCCTCCGGATCATCTTCTCCCGCTACGGGATCGTCGTCATCATCCTCGTGCTGGTGCTGGGCGTGATCGCGCTCGCGAACCGGCGGCAGGAGACCCCGCTCGACGGCACGAACGGCGTCGACGGCACGGACGGCGCCGCGTCCTCTGAGGCGTTCACCGAGGACGACGGGTTCGCGACCGAGGACTGCACCGGCGACGACTGCTACGCCGAGGAGGAGCTGCCGCAGGAGGCGGTCGACCGGGCGGTCGAGTTCACCGCGGCCTGGCTCAACCCGGGCGGCTCCGGGCAGGCGGCCTGGTTCGATTCGATCGAGCCGTACATGACCGCCGAGACGGCCGAGGCGATGACCGGCGTCGACCCCGAGACGGTGCCGGCCGAGGAGATCAGCGGCGAGCCCGCCGCCGACGGGTCAAAGGTGAGCATCCCGCTCGACACGGGGACGCTGACGCTGACGATGCTCGAGGGCGCCAACAACTGGACCGAGAACGGCTGGCTCGTTTCGGCGATCGACTGGGAGCAGTCATGAGCATCGTCAGCAGTGAAGCGGCGTCGAAGGAGCGCGCGGACGACCCCGCGGCGCCGCGGGTGCCGAAGCGGCTCAGGCCGCTGGTGTGGACGCTCGCGGTCCTGAGCGTCTGCTGCCTGGGCGCGGTCGTGTCGATCGTGCAGCTCCTGTCGGACCAGTCGGACGAGGAGGACGGCAACGTCGTGCTCGCGGGCTGCGGTACGAACGTGGTGATCGACCCGGACTCGGAGTTCCCCGAGATCGGCCCGTACAGCTCCGAGCAGATCGGGAACGCCGCGGTCATCATCGCGGTCGGGCAGGACCTCGAAGTACCGGTGCGCGGCTGGGTGATCGCGGTCGCCACCGCGATGCAGGAGTCGCGGCTGACGAACCTCGGGCACTTGGGCGAGGACAACGACCACGACTCGCTGGGCCTGTTCCAGCAGCGGCCGTCTTCCGGTTGGGGGACGCCGGACCAGGTCACCGACCCGGTGTACGCCTCCACGAAGTTCTACGAGAAGCTCGTCAAGATCGACGACTGGGAGACGCTGCCGCTGACCGTGGCGGCGCAGCGGGTGCAGATCTCGGCGTTCCCGGACGCGTACGCGAAGCACGAGCCGCTCGCGACGGAGATCGTGAACACGCTGACCGGCGGCGGCGCGAACGTGTCGGCGGTGAGCACTCAGCTGGGCACGTGTGCGCAGCCCGGTGAGCTGTCGGCGGCGGGCTGGATGTCCCCTGTGGCCGGGCCGGTGTGGTCGGGGTTCCAGACTCCGGAGCGCCCGACGCACAACGGCGTCGACATCGGCGCGCCGCGCGGCGCGACCGTGGTGGCGGCCTCGAGCGGGACCGTGATCACCTCGGAGTGCAACGCGAGCCTGCACGGGCAGCCGTACTCGTGCGACGTCGACGGCTCGCCGGAGGTGGCCGGCTGCGGATGGTACGTCAACATCCTCCACGCCGGCGACTACCTGACCCGCTACTGCCACTTCGGGTCCGCGCCGCTGGTGAAGGAGGGCGACGTGGTCCAGGCGGGCCAGATCCTCGGCTACGTCGGCTCCTCGGGCCGCTCCAGCGGCCCCCACCTGCACTACGAGACCCACCTGAACGCCGACCGCAGCCCGGCGGGCGCGGTGGACCCGGTGGCGTTCATGCAGCAGATGGGCGCCCCGCTCGGCTGACGGGCTTCGTTCGCCTCTGCGGTTCACCACCGGTCCGGCCGACAGTGCGATGAGCCGGCCGGACCGGTGAGCGTCCCTGGAAGGCGACCGCGGGTCAGCCGTCTACGTGCAGTCCGAATCCGCTGCGGCCGGCAGGTTCCAGCCCTTCCTTCAGGTGCAGCGAGGGGATCTCGTAGTCGCCGAAGTTCTGCCGCCGGTACGGGATCGGCTCGGTCGACTCGATGGTGAGGAGGCGCTGCTCCCATGCCTTGGCGACGTCCGCGTAGTCGTCCTCGGTCATGCGGTCGGTGCCGTACAGCACGAACGGCGGCAGGACCTCGATGCCCGGGTAGTAGAGGATGCCGTGCTGGATCGGGAACAGCAGGTCGTCGATGGGGCCGTTGATGCCGCGGGCGGCGTAGTGCGACTCCGGTCCGCCCGCGGTCACCGACAGCAGCGCCTTCCTACCGGCGAGGGTGCCCTCACCGAAGCGCTCGCCGTACTTGACGTCGCTGTGCTCGCCGACGCCGTACGCGAAGTGGTAGGTGAACACCCGGTCCACCCAGCCTTTGAGGATCGCGGGCATCGCGTACCACCACAGCGGGAACTGGAAGACGATCGTGTCCGCCCACAGCAGCTTCTCCTGCTCGGCGCGGACGTCGAGGGTGAGCTCCCCGGCGTCGAACGCCCAGCCCGAGTTCAGGGCGACGTTCAGGGGACTCGAGGCGTGGGGACCGAAGTCCGCGGCGTCCACGACGGCCTTCCAGTTCATCGCGTACAGGTCGCTCACCCGGACGTCGTGCCCTGCGGACTCCAATACGGACACTGCGAGGTCTTTCAGGGAGCCGTTGAGGGACTTGGGCTCGGGGTGCGCGTAGACGATGAGCGTCTTCATGTGAACTCCTTCTGATCGGGTGCCTTCCATACTGGGCACCGCAACCGCCGCTGTTCAGGGGCGCTGCTTCCGTCGGACGGGACTTCCTGGTAACGGCAGGACCACCCTCGCGGCCGCCGCCGCGGTCATACTTGGGGCATGACTTCGGGCCTGGACGACCTCGCGAGCTTCCTGCGGACCCGGCGCTCCCGGATCGACCCGGCCAGCGCCGGCATCCCCACCGACCGGCGCCGCCGGGTCGAGGGCCTGCGCCGCGAGGAGGTCGCGCACCTGTCCGGGGTGAGTGTCGACTACTACGTGCGCTTGGAGCAGGGCCGCGCAACGCAGCCTTCCGAGCAGGTCCTCGACGCGCTCGCCCGCGTCCTCGGCCTCGACGAGACCGAGCGGGGACACCTGCACCGGCTCGCCCGGCAGCGCCGCCGCGCGAAGGCGCCGAACGGGCGGGTCCGGCCGGAGCTGCTGCGGGTCCTCGACCTGGTCGCCGACGCGCCCGCGCTGATCATGGACCACCGCTTGGACGTGCTCGCGGGGAACCGCCTCGCCGGGCTGCTCTACAGTCGGCCGCTCCGGGGCCTGAACACCGCCCGGCACCTCTTCCTCGAGGAGTCCGAGCGGGGCCTGTACGCGGGTTGGGAGCAGTGCACGCTCGACGTGGTCGGGCATCTGCGCCTGGCCGCCGGGAGGTTTCCGGAGGATCCGCGGCTGGCTTCCCTCATCGGCGAGCTGGCGATGGGCAGTGAACGTTTCCGCCGCCTTTGGGCCCGTGCGGACGTGCGGGCGCGGACGCACGGGCGCAAGTCGTACCGGCACCCGCTGGTGGGAGCGCTGGACCTCCACCAGGAGAACTTCGCGCTCCCTGATGAGCCGAGCATGGAGCTGATCGTGCTCTCCGCGGCCCCTGGTAGCCCCGCCGAGGACGGGCTGCGTCTCCTCGCGGCCCTCGGCGCGGAGAGCGGCGACCCGCATCCCGTAGTGAACGCTCCGGTCCGCGAGTGACGCGACGACATCGCTGCCGGGAACGCGAAAGCGGCCCTCCCGCGGATCTGGCTGGAGTGGTGAGCGAACCGGTGGCCGGACCCGCAGTCACGCGAGTCTGGCCGGCGTCCGCGAGAACTCACATCAGTCGTCAGCGTCCATGAGGCCGTCGCCGCCTCCGAGCGAGGCCACGCAGTCGTCCTCGACGGTGAGTTCGAACGAGAAGGTCTCCTGGTTCAGTTCCCCTTGGAGCGTCACCTCGGCCGCGAACGCGGCGGTGGAGTCGTCGGCGGACTCGGCGGGGTCGACGCTGACCCATCCCGTGGTGGGGCCGTTGGTGGCGGCCCAGTCGTCGATGGCGGCGTCGAGTTCCTCCGGCGTGATGCCGGAGAACGGGTTGCATTGGATCTCGCTGGCGGCCTGCGGGTTCCGGGTGCCGACGATGTAGGTCAGGAACTCGGAGGCGAGGGACTCGGGGTCGATGATGTTGCCGGTGGAGCCTTCTGACCCGTCTGAGCCGGTGGAGCCGGGTTCTTCCTCTTCGGGCTGGGTGGCGTCGGAGACGCAGTAGGTGCCGTCGTTCTCCTGCACGGTGACGACGAATTCCTCGTGCCGCTGGGTGCCTTGGTAGATGTAGGAGACGGTGCCCGTGATGGATATTCCGTCGCTGGCGGGTACGGGGTCACCGGTTTGGAGGTCGATGTCGGTGATGCCGCCGAGCTCGTCGGCATACGACTCGCGGATCGCGTCCAAGTCCCCCGGGGCGAGTTCCGGGGAGGCGTCTTCGCAGAGCGCGGCTTCGGCGCGGTCGAGGTCTTCGTTGGAGCCGTAGCGAAGGTAGCTCCAGGCGGCCCCTTCCGCGTCCGTCGCGGCCTGGTCGCGCGGGTCCTGGTTCTCCTCGCTGCCGCTGGCGGCGATGCTCGGGGCGGCCCAGGCGCCGAGGGCGAGGACGATGGCCCAGGCGCCGGCCATGGCGCCGACGCGGGGCCATTTGCGGGGCGGGTCGGCGTATTTCGCGGTCTCGGGGTCGTCGACGGGGACGACGCGGTAGCGCTTGCCGGCGGCGTCGCCGACGATGGCGGGGCCGGACGGGCGGGCCGTGCGGGCGCGCCTGATGGTGCGGCGGAACAGACCCTTGCGCATGGGACCACCCTATTGGACGGGACCCACTCGGCTCAACCGGAAGCTGCCGGGGACGCACCCCGTCGCCGATTCGGGTCCCGGGGGCCGCGCCCGGTGGAACACTGGCGGTGCGGGAGGGCGGCATGGGGTTCACGACGGTGGAGCGGACGAGTCCGGACGGGTTGTTCAGGGCGGTGTACCGGGAGTTGCTGGTGCCGTCGTTCCCGCCCGAGGAGCTGGACGCGGAGGACGTGCTCGCCGCGGCGCTCGAGGACGGTTCGGCGAACCTGTTCGCGGTGGTGGACGAGGCGGGCGCGCCGGTCGCGGCGGCGTTCGGGGAGTGGTCGGCGGAGTCGCGCGTCCAACTGCTGACGTACCTCGCGGTCGGGCCCGCGGCGCGCGGCGGCGGGATCGGCGGGCGGCTGCTGCGGGAGGCCGTCGGGGCCTGGGCCGCGCGCCGGGACCCGTGCCTGGTGGTGGCGGAGATCGAGGACCCGGACGCGCCCGCGGACGAGGCGCACGGCGACCCGCGCCGGCGCCTGGCGTTCTACGAGGCCGCGGGCGCGGAGGTCCTCGACGTCCCGTACTTCCAGCCGGGCATCGGGGGCCCTGAGCGGCGCGTCCACGGGATGCTCCTGCTGGTCCTGCACGCCGCCCCGGAGCTGCGGCTCGGCGAGCGGGTCGACGGGGAGGCGCTGCGCCTGTTCATGGAGGACTACCTCGAGGAGGTCGAGGGCGGCGTCGGCGCGGACGCGGAGACGGCGGCGCTGTTCGCGGCCCTGGACCGTCCCGGCGGGGTCCCGATGGGCCCGTGGCACCCTGGGAAGTGAACGGGGCGTTCACTACGGGCGTGTAGACGCGGCGTTCAGCGTCCGGCGTGCTCCAGGTACTGCATCAGGTTCGCGGCGGACTGCTCGAGTTTCCCGTCGCCGCCGATGACGGCGCGCAGGTCCTCGGGTTCGCAGGGGCGGCGGTCGGCGAGGCGGGCGATGTCGAGGAAGTGCGGGGCGGTGTCGGTGCGGCGGTAGGCCGCGAGCTTGTGGTGGCCGTCGATGAGGAACGCGGCGCAGTCCTGCTCGTCGCCGGGGGGCTCGGAGCGCAGGAGGACGGCGAGGGGCCGGCGGCCGCGCCGGATCTCGTCGGCGTACTCGCCGACGGTGGCGTCGTCGAGCGGCGGCCAGTGGTCGGTGGGGATGACGGCGGTGCCCTCGGTGCCGATGGCCTCGTACGGGTACCACCACGCGGAGCGGTTCTCGCCGAACGGCTCGATGTGCACGTTCGCGTCGGGCCAGCGCCGGACGCCGTACGCGCCGGGCTGGAGGAGGCGGAGGATGGGGGCGGCGAGGGCGACGGGGTCGGCGTCGCGGTCGGGTCCGCGGAGGCGTTCGCGCATGTCGCGGAGGCTCTCGCGGTGGCGGGCGTCGCGGGTGCGGATCGCGAACCGGTCGATGGACCCGGAGCCGGTGTAGCCCTCGACGATGAGAGGCCGCCACCCGACGCGGAGGGCGCTGGCGCCGTCGTGCCCGCCGACGGCCAGGGTGCCGTCGCCGTCGTCGACCTCGACGACCTCGTATCCGAGCGACTGGGCCAGCCGCATGATCATGTCGCGTCTCCAACCTGCCGCGGGGTGCCGCGGGCGTTCGATGCCGTGCGGACCGCGCCCACCCTAGTACCCCGAAACACGCGGGTTGAAAACCGTGCCGACGGTGGCGGGGCGGGTTTTTCGGGGACACCGCGGTCCGTGGCGCGCGCTTACACTGAGTGCCATCCCCGCCTCACCCCTCCGGAGAGCCGACCCATGGCCGAGCCGCCCCCGCAGTACCCCGTGTACCCGGCGTACCCGCCGCAGTATCCGTACGCTTGGGCGCAGCCGCCGCGCCGTCCGGGCCTGACGACGGCCGCGGTGGTCCTCATGTGGGTGCAGGTGGGCCTGGGCCTGATCGCCGGGGTCGCCACCGCGTACTCGCTGACCGCGAACCGGGACGTGTTCGCGGCGCTCGTCCCGGGCCTGGCGGACTGGGTGCCGCTGGTGCTGCTCCTGTTCTCGGCGCAGGCGCTCCTGTTCGCCGCGCTGCGGTCCCTGTTCGCGGTGCGGATCATGCGGCGCAGCCGGTCGGCCCGGCACGGCGCGATCGTCGTGGAGGCGGTCGCGATCGCGTTCCAGGTGACGTGGCAGATGGTGCTGTACTCGGCGTCGATGCCGGCCCACGTCGAGTCGGGGCGGTCGTTCACCTTCCAGTTCGACTGCACGGGGATCATCCTGTCGATCCTGATCCTGTGCTTCCTCGGCCCGGCGCGGTCGGCGCGCTGGTGCGACCGCTGACTCGAATCCCGTTGCCCACTGTGGCGCGGGCACCTTATGGTGGGGCGCGAAAGTGAGGGTTGCTCCGTGACCAAGTTGAACCAGATCATCGCGATCGAGAAGAGCGTCAAGGCGAAGGCCGCCCGCGCGCTCGGGGACGCCGGGCGCGAGCTCGCGAAGGCGCCGCTGCTGTCGGGCATCTCCCGGACCTACCAGCCGAAGGACGAGGAGGGCGAGCAGCTGCCGCCGGAGTCCACGAAGGTGCAGCGGCGGGTCGAGGAGCAGCTGCGCGAGGTCTCCGCGGCGATGACGCGCCTGTTCGACGTGACCGCGACGAAGGACCGCACGAACGCGGTCGCGACCGCCGACGTCAAGGTCGACGGCGAGGTCCTCCTGGCCGACGTCCCCGTCACGTACCTGCTGTTCCTCGAGAAGCAGCTCGCGGACCTCCAGGCGTTCGTGAAGGGCCTGCCGGTCCTGGACGCCGCGGAGTCGTGGACGTTCAACGAGGCCGCGGACTGCTTCGCGACCGACCCGGTGCGGACGGTCCGCACCAAGAAGGTCCCGCGCAACCACGTGAAGGCCGAGGCGACCGAGGAGCACCCGGCGCAGGTCGAGGTGTACTACGAGGACATCCCGGTCGGCTACTGGACCACGGTGAAGTTCTCCGGCTCGGCGCCCGCGAAGCGGGTCGCGCAGCTCTCGGACCGCCTGGAGAAGCTCGTGATCGCGGTGAAGTTCGCGCGCGAGGAGGCGAACGGCACCGAGGTCGTCGACGAGCAGATGGGCGCGAAGGTCTTCGGGTACCTGCTCGGCGACTGACACAGACCCCCCTGTTTTGAGCGACAGGGGTGGCGCGCAAGCGCCGAACCACGCTGAAACTGAGATTCAGTCGTAGCAGCACGCGGTTGTGTTGGGGGTTCGAGTCCCTCCCCTCCGGCCAGACCAGCCGGAGGGTGGCCCAATCGGTAGAGGCGTACCGCGAAGACTCAGACTCTCGCTCCAGTATCAGCATTCGCCACGCCGCGCGTCCGGCGAGTAGTCCTCTGGGACACAGGAGTTGAAGGTTCGAATCCTTCCCGCCGCACCACATGCGGTGGTAGCTCAACGGTAGAGCACTGTGCTAGCAGCAGACTCAACGGCTACCGCAGGGCGAAGCGGCCACTATGTGGCACATGGCGGCCCGGTGTCGAGGTCAACGACCCGGGCCGCACCTCCCCGCGGCCCCCCGGGCGCGGGGCGGGCCCGAC
This sequence comes from Glycomyces terrestris, assembly GCF_003933745.1. GTDB lineage: Bacteria > Actinomycetota > Actinomycetes > Mycobacteriales > Micromonosporaceae > Glycomyces > Glycomyces terrestris. Next base: position 502,017 of record NZ_RSEB01000003.1, read on the forward strand.
CGGCCGGGTAAGGCTGTCCCTACCGGCGAAATGCCTGCTCGCAGGCTCGAAGACGGGTCCCGCGGGGACGAGTATTGACAGCATGAAACAGATCGTCAAGCAGCTCGGCGCCGACTCCGCGTACCTGCTCTCCTCGTTCCCCATCGCGCTCCCGGCGTTCGTGATCACCGTGACCGGCTTCGCCGCCGGCGTCGGCACCGCGGTCGTCTGGGTGGGCGTGCCGATCCTCGCCGCGACCCTGCTGGCCATGCGGGGCCTGGCCGCGGCGGGCCGGTTCCAGCTCGAATCGGTCCTCGGCCGGCCCGTGGCCCCGCCCCGCTACCGCCGCGCCCCCGAGGGCTCCTCGGCGCTGCGCCGGTTCCTGACGCCGCTCACCGACGGCCAGTCGTGGCTGAACCTCCTGTGGGGCCTGGTCAACTTCCCGCTCGCCGTCGCCGGCTTCACCGTCGCGCTGTCCTGGTGGGCCGCGACCGTCGCGTCCCTCGCGTACCCTCTGTACGCCTGGGCGATCCACCGCGCCGGCGGCGACGACGGCATCGAGTACGCGACCCGCTGGCTCGGCTGGGGCGACTCCTACCTCGCCGTCTCGGCCCTCTCGGTCGCCGGCGGCCTCGTCATGGCCCTGCTGCTCCCGCTGATCCTGCGCGGCTTCGCGCTCACCCAGGCCGGCCTGTCCCGCGGCCTCCTCGCCTCGCTGACCGAGGCCGACCACCCGCACGGCCCCGTCCGCTCGGCGCTCGCCGACGCCGAGGTCACCCGCGTCCAGGACCGCCTCTCCGCGGCCTGAACCCGACTCGCGCCCGAGGGCGGCCGCCGCACGCGGCCGCCCTCCCCGCGTGCCCGCGAGCGCCCGCCCGCGGTGATAGGTTGGCCCGCATGGCATCGCACGGGCACCACCACGGCGGCGACGAGCAGGCGGCGTTCGACTTCGCCGAGGCCGCACCCCGGTTCCGCGAGCAGGCCGACGCCGAGACGCCCCGGTACCGGCGCCTCGCCGCCGCCCTCGCCGACCCCGGCGCCCGGGTCGCCGCCGACATCGGCTGCGGGGCCGCGAGCATGGCGTTCGCGCTCGCCGAGACGATCCCGGGCCTGCGCGTCACCGCCGTCGACGCCGAACCGGCGATGCTCGACCTCGTCCGCGAACGCGCCGCCGAACGCGGCACCCCCGTCCGCACCGCCCTCGCCTCCGTCGACGACCCGGACGCGCTCGCCGCCGCCGTCGACGGCCCCGCCGACTTCATCTGGGCCGGCCACGTCATCCACCACGCCGCCGACCCCCAGGCGGCCCTGGACCGCCTGGCGGCGCTCCTGGCCCCCGGCGGGCGCCTCGCGATCGGCGAAGGCGGCACCGCGCCCCAGTTCCTCCCCGCGAACCTCGGCATCGGCCGCCCCGGCCTCGAACTGCGCCTCATCGAGGCCGGCGCCCGGCGCCTCGCCGACGAACTCGCCGCGCACGGCGGCACCCCGCTCCCCTACGGCTGGAACCTCGCGCTCGAGCACGCCGGCCTCACCGGCGTCGAGACGCGCAACGAACTCGTCGCCAAGACCGCCCCGCTCACCGGCCCCGACCTCGACCACGCGATCGCGGCCCTGGAGACGAAAGTCGGCTGGTTCGAGCGCTACCTCACCGCCGAGGACCGCGACACGTGGACGCGCCTCCTCGACCCCGAGGGCCCCGACTGGCTCGGGCGCCGCCGCGACCTCCACCACCTCGGCATCGACACCGTCTACACCGCCGTGCGACCCGCCTAGGTCACTCCTCGGCGTCCAGCGTCCCCGACTCGATCTCCAACTGGAACAACCGGTCGAGCGCCGCCAGCCCGTACACGTCCTCCACGCCCTCCGCGCACGCGAAGTCGCTGAGCAGGTCGAACCCGTCGCCGACCCCGAGCCGCCCCAGCCGGTACGCGGCCTCGATCCGCCCCGACCAGTGGAAGCACGAGTCGACCGCGAGCACCGAGTACGCCTCCACGCCCGCCTCCGGGTCGATCCCGTGCATCGCCTCGGCCGCGTCGATCCCCAGATGGTGGTCCATCACGGACTCGACGCCCTTCACCAGCCGCCACAGCGCGTCCCGGGCGTCCTCGAGGTTGTCGTCGGCGAGCTGCTCCGCGCAGATGATCCGCAGCCGCGCCGTCACCAGCGGCGCGTTCGCCAAGTGCCGCAACGCCATCGCCGCCGCGGGCCGGTTCACGCGGCGCAGCGCGTTCGCCGCCGAGTGCCGCACGTACTCGCTCACCCCGTCGTCGGTGACCAGCTGCATGAGCGCGATCGCGGCGGGCCGGGCGGCACTGTCGGCGAGCGCGCTGGCCGCGTCGAGCCGGTACTTGTCGCCGACGGCCGGGTCGGTGGCGATCGCCTCCAGGGCCTGCACGGCGTCGCCGAGGTTGAAGCGGCTCATGTGCTCCGCGGCCTCGAGCCGCACCTCGACGTCCACTTCGGAGGCGACGGTGACGGGCGCGAGCCGCAGCGCCATCGCCTCGCCGCCGAGGTCGACGAGGTCCTGGATGAGCTGGACGCGCACGTCCGCGTCGACCGACTCGTCCTTGATGGACGCCACCAGGTTCGTCATCGCGCGGTCGCGCCGCTCGGCGTGACCGTCCGCCTCATGAGCCTCGCCCGCGTCCCAGAACCCGTGCCGCGCTTGCGGACCGGACGGCGCGGCGGGCCCGACGCGGGCGAGCTGGCGGCGGCGCTGCCACAGGCCCGTGGCCCAGGTGGCGGCGATGGCGGGGCCGAGGAGGCCGTAGCCCCAGAACCGGTTGATCTCGAGCAGTTCCACTACGGGGACCGGAGCGAGGACGGAGGAGAACCTGAGCGTCCAGAGCCCCATTGCGTCTGCGTTCGCCATACGTTGAACCTCGGGTAGAAGCGGTCTTCTGTGCTGCCTGAACTTCTCGGTACGGCGCCGTGCGGGGCCCCGGCCGGGGCCGGACGCAGAGGGCCGGGCATAAAGCGTAGTCCTCCAACGCGAACGGCGGTCGCACAGGGTGTGCGACGGGCACCGGTGCGCGGTTGCCGCCCGCCCGCCGCGAAGTTACCGCCCAGTCAACCCCGCGACCTGCGCATTCGCGGGTGCCACAATCTCGCTTCGGGGCTGTACGATCGGAGGCACCGGTGGAACCCATCCCCGTGTCCGGCCCAAGCCCCTGAGCAGACGAGGCGTGTTAGAGCTATGACGTATCCGCCCCCCGGCGGCGAGAACCCGCAGTACCAGCTGCAGCCCGAGCCGCAGCAGCCCAGCGACCCCTACTCGCAGGGGTACAACACGCCTCCGCCTCCCACGAACTACTACCAGCAGCAGCCCGGCTACTCCCAGCCGCAGATGCAGCAGCCGCCCCAGTACACCCAGCCCGGGCCGCCGCCGGTCGGCGTGCAGCCCGGATACCCGACCGCGCCCGGCTCGGTGCTCCCGCCGCCGATCCCGCCGGCCAAGCAGGGCGGCAACCTCTTCCTGATCCTCGGCATCGTGGTCGGCCTCGTGGTCGTCCTCGGCGTCGCCGCGGTCCTCCTCATCCCCAAGCTCACCGAGGACGACGCCGACCCGCAGGCCGACGGCGGCGGCAACGAGACCAGCGAGTCCGCCGAGGAGCCCGAGCAGTCCGACGAGCCCGCCGAGGAGCCGTCCGAGGACGGCGGGGAGGATGGCGGCGACTCCGGCAGCACCCTGGAAGGCTGGGGCACCCCGGTCAACTCGGACTCGTTCGACGCGAACACCCCCGAGGGCGCGGCGATCACCTACCGCATCGCGGCCGACACCGACGACGACGCGGCCCTCCAGTCGGTCGTCTGCGCCGAGCCGAGCAGCGACATGCAGTTCGACGTCGACTGGGAACTCGACTACACCGGCGGGAACTACGGCTTCCTGCTCTGGAGCATGTCCAAGGAAGAGAACGGCGAGACCAAGGTGTGGGTCGGCTGGACCATGGACGACCTCGCCCCGGACTCGGCCGATGACCTCTCCACCGGCTACACGTTCACCGCCGTGGAGGAAGAAGGCGCTTGGAAGCTCTGCCACGTCGAGTATTAGTTCGGCCCGGAAGGCAGGGACAGCTTGACCAGGTGCGGCCCGCGTTCGCGGGCCGCACCTGGTTTCATCTTCAGCGAGAAGGCCGGGGCGCTCCTGCTAGCAATTGCAGTCGCCCGGCGTGACCGCTTCCCACCCGGAGACGGTCTGCCTCCGCGCCCAGTCCTCAACCCGCTCACCAGGGGGTCGCCTTCCCTCCCGGCGTCTTGCGGGCATTCGAAATCAGGGTCCAGGATCGCCCCAATCGCGCGCGCTCAGAAAGTTATCCACAGGCCGGAAATCATTTGTTGACGCTCCGTGACGCTTCGGCGACCGTTGACGTATGACACAGATTTCGACGTACCGCACCGCTTCGGCGACACTGACCGATCCGTTCTCGGGGAGCGACCCGCTCGAGCCCTGCGAAGACCTGCTCCTGCGCTTCGAGACGGTCTTCGAATCCGACTTCAGCCAGGTCGCGACCGGCCGCACGGCGGCCTGGATCCACGGCTTCGACGTCCTGCCGCCCGGGGCCGACCAGCGCGAGTGGCCGGTCGAGAGCTCCTCGGACCCGCCGCTGGCGGAGGTCACGGTGGTCGACGGGCTCCCGGTGACGACACTCGCCCGGACCCTGGTCGACTGCGCGGCCGACCTCCCGCGGCTCGAGGCGGTCGCGGCCGCCGACCAGATCCTGCGCGCCGGTGTCGAAGTCCAGCGCCTCGCGGACGCCCTCGAACCGCTGCACGGCGACCGGCTGCGGCGCGCGAACGCGACACTGCTCGCCGCGGACCCGCGCGCCGAGTCGCCGATGGAGTCGTGGACGCGCTGCCTCATCGCGGACGCGGGCCTGCCCGCGCCGGTCCCGCAGCTGCGGACGCGCGCGCCGAACGGCAGATCGCGCTTCCTCGACCTCGGCTGGGAGCGGTGGCGGGTCGGGGTCGAGTCCGACGGCATGGCCGCCCATCTTGGCCTCGCGGCCGAGACGGGCGACCGGCGCCGCCACCACCTGCTCCAGAATCTCGGCTGGGACGTCGAGGTCCTGACCGCCTCGGACGTCATGGAGCACCCGCGCCCGTGGCTGGTCAAGCTGCGCGACCTCCTGCTCGCCAAGGGATGGGAGCCGAGCGCCAACGAGCTGCACGACATCGACGCGCGAATCGAGGCGGTGTCCATGGCGCTCAAGCGATAGCGGCGGTCAGGCGCGCACTGAGACGGACCGGGAAGGCGCCACGGTCGCAGCCGTCAGAGTGGGTGGGCGAAAGGCGTGGAAGCAGGGTGGGCTGGGCGACGGGCGGGTGGGTGGAAGCGGGGTGGGTGGGGGGAGGGGGAGGGGGAGGCCCCCCAGGAGGGGCCCGGTGCTGAGCGGGGGTGGGACGGGCCGGGTCCAGCGGGTGAAATCGCGGACCTGCGTTCGGGCGCGGGCGGGCTAGGATCGTTGCGAGCGATGTTCGAGTACGACGGGGAGCGCACGTGGCCGAGGGGACCTTCAGCGGGTTCGCGCGCCCGGCGGAACCCACGCCGCAGGAGATCAAGGCGTGGGCGCTCGACCCGTACTCGACCGCTCCCGAAGGGCGCCAGTGGGACCTCACCCTCGCCACCGACGAGCTCGCCGACACCTGGCTGGAGCTCGCCGGGGACCCGACCTGCCCGAAGCGGTCCTTCGCGCTGCACGTCCTCTACATCTACGCCGGCGACGCGGTCCGCACCAAGTTCCGCGTCCACCCGCGCAAGCACGTCGACCGCCTGCTGGAGGCCGCGTCCGAGTCAAGGGACCAGTATGTTGGACTGTGGGCAGCCAACACCAAAGCGCTGATCCGCCAACCCGACCTGTTCGACTACCACGAATGGTGCAACGGCGGCCTGGTGCGCCGGCCGCGGCGGCTCAACCCCGGCCCGACGAGAAGATGAGAAGCCATGGCACCGCTTGAACAGGCCCCGCGCGCATGAACCCCTCCGACCCGAACCTGCGCATCTCGAACGCCGAGCGCGAGGCCGTCATCGCCCGCCTCCACGCCGCCACCGAAGAGGGCCGCCTCGACCTCGACGAGTTCGCCGAGCGCTCCGGGAAGGCGTACGAGGCCCGCACCTACGCCGAGGTCGAGCGCCTCCTCGCCGACCTGCCCGAGCCCACCGGCGCCCTCGCCGTCCCGCCCGCCGCGGCCCCCGCGCCCGCCGGCGCGCCCACCGAGATGCGCCTCGCCCCGAAGGCCTCCGCCCTGGAACGCAAGGGCGACTGGGTCGTCCCGCCGAAGCTCGTCGTCGACGCCAAGGCCAGCTCCGTGAAGCTCGACTGCCGCCACGCCGTCATCCGCTCCGGCACCGTCGACATCGAGCTCAACCTCGTCGCCTCCTCCCTCGAGGTCGTCCTCCCCAAGGACGCCTACGCGACCGACGACAATACGGACGTCATGGCGAGTTCGCTATCGAATCACGCCCCCTACAAGGGACATTCGGGCATTCGCTTCACCTTCTCCGGAAAGGCGAAGGCGAGTTCCGTGACGTTCCGCCACGAGCGCCGATTCCTGTGGTGGCGCTGGTAGACCGCTCCCGCCGAAACGCGGAATTCACTGAATGACCAGCGGTGGAAACCTTCGATGTAACGGCCTCATAACAGTCATGCCGGATACCGGCATTCTCCTCATACGAGGGTTTACACCGAACCTTCCTCGCAATAGGCTCTTTTCCGTGCGCCGCGGCCACGGCAAGTGACCTTGCAGTGGAGGATCAGTCACCCTCCGCGGTGCGCACCCCCTTGAGAAGGAGCTCATCGCATGGGAACTCCGTACCCGCACCCATCACCACGCGCGTCGAGGCGCATCAGAGCGAGGACCAGGGCCGCCGCGGCGGCCGCCGCCGTCCCCGTCGTGGTCGCCGCGCTCACCACTGCCGCGGCGGCCCCGGCCGCGGCCGAGCCGCCGCTGCTCGACACCGTTCCGCTGTACGACAAGGGGATCGCCGCTCCCATCGAGTACGAGGACGGCTACTACGTCGTCCAGCTCGCGGCCGATCCCGTCGCGACCTATGACGGCGGCGTCTCCGGCCTCGAGGCGACGGCGCCCGCCGCCGGCGACACGATCGACTTCGAGGCCGCCGAGGTCGAGGAGTACACCGCGTTCCTCGCCGACGAGCGCGCCGAGGTCCTCGCCGAGCACGACATCGCCGCGGTCAACGAGTACGACACGGTCTTCAGCGGCTTCTCCGCGCACCTCACCGCGGCCGAGGCCGAGGCGCTCGCCCAGAGCGGCGACGTCCTCTCGGTGGTCCCCGACGTGATCTACGAGCCCACGGGCTCGGCGGTCGACACCACCGACTTCATGGGCCTCGCCGGGCACGACGGCGTCTGGGAGGAGGAGTTCGGCTCGCCCAGGGACGCGGGCGAAGGCGTGATCGTCGGCGTCATCGACTCCGGCGTCTGGCCGGAGAACCCGGCCCTGGCCCCGCTGTCGGAGCCGCGCCCGGACCAGGACGTGATCGACGAGAAGTGGAAGGGCGAGTGCGTCACCGGCTCCGACCCCGACCCGGCCGCGAACATCGAGTGCAACAACAAGCTCATCGGCGCGCGCTGGTACGACTCGCGCGGCATCGCCGGGGACAGCTACGCCTCCCCGCGCGACGCTGACGGCCACGGCACGCACACGGCCACGACCGCCGCGGGCAACTACAAGACCCGGGTGGAGATCGACGGCGAGCGGATCGGGACGATCTCCGGTCTGGCCCCCGCCGCGCGCGTCGCCGCCTACAAGGTCTGCTGGCCCGGGGCCGGCTGCTCCGGCGCCGACATCCTCGCCGCCATCAACGACGCGGTCGAGGACGGTGTCGACGTCATCAACTTCTCGATCGGCTCGATCGGCACCGCGGAGTTCCTGAACTCGACGTCGTGGGCGTTCCGCAACGCCGCCGCCGCGGGCGTGTTCGTCGCGGCCAGCGCCGGCAACAACGGCCCGACCTCGACGGTCGACCACCAGGAGCCGTGGGTGACCACGGTCGCGGCGTCGTCGCACGACCACACGTACCGCACCGAGCTCGAGTACGGCCGGCAGGAGATCGCCGCGTCCGGGCTCGTGGGCGAGGCCGAGTGGAAGGTGAAGCTGGCGGTGGACGCCGCGTTCGCCGACGCCGACCCGGCCTCGGCCGCGGAATGCGACGCGGGGACGCTCGACCCGGCGAAGACCGCCGGGTTCGCGATCCTCTGCGTCCGCGCGAACACGTTCACGGCCAACGCCAACACGGTGGCGGCCGCGGGCGGTGTGGCGCTGATCGTGCGCGACGCGTCGGAGCGCGGCGTGGCCAACTCGGTCTCGGCGCAGAAGATCCCCGTGGTGCACGTGAACTACGAGGACGGCCTGGCGCTCGAGGAGTGGGTCGACTCGAAGAGCCGGCCGCGGGTCGAGGTCGAGACGTCGGAGTACTTCGAGCAGAACGCGCCGACGATGGCGTCGTTCTCCTCGAACGGTCCGGCGCTGTCGGCGGAGCAGAACCTGCTGAAGCCGGACATCACGGCGCCGGGCGTCGACGTGCTGGCGGGCATGACGCCGGAGAACCACAACGGCAACGACTTCGGCGCCATCTCGGGTACCTCGATGTCGAGCCCGCACATCGCGGGCCTGGCGGCGCTGATGGCCGCGGCGCACCCGGACTGGTCGCCGATGGCGATCAAGTCGGCGATCATGACGACCTCGTACCAGACGGACCTGGAGGGCGACCCGATCCAGCGGGGGGCCGAGGACGCGACGCCGTTCGACTACGGCGCGGGGCACGTCGACGCGCCGGAGATGTTCGATCCGGGCCTGGTGTACGAGTCGGACAACCTCGACTGGATCCAGTACGCGTGCGGCACGCCCGAGGCGTACAAGATCCAGTCGCTGTGCGACGAGGCCGGGTCGATCGAGCCGTCGCAGCTGAACTACCCGTCGGTCACGGTCGCGGACCTGACCGGCGTGTACGAGGTGACCCGCACGGTCACGAACGTCTCGGACAAGAAGTCGACGTACAAGGCGGAGATCACCGCCCCCGCGGGCTTCGAGGTCGAGGTCGACCAGTCGCGGCTGACGCTCGAGCCGGGCGCGTCGGCGTCGTACACGCTGACGATCACCCGCACCGACGCGGCGTTCGGCACGTGGGCGTTCGGCGACATCACCTGGGTGGAGAAGAAGGGCCACCGCACGGTGCACGAGGTGCGCTCGCCGATCGTGGTGAAGCCGTCGCAGCTGTCCGCCGCGGACGAGGTGGTCTTCACGGGCGCTTCCGGTTCGGAGGAGCTGTCGGGTGTGTCGGGCTTCGACGGGACGCTGGGCGTGACCGTGTCGGGCCTGGTGGCGTCGGAGGTCTCGACCGCGACGCTGTCGGGCGCGGACGGCTCGTCGTTCCCGGTGGGCGCTCCGGCGGAGAACGAGCACGTGGCCTCCTTCGAGGTGACGACGCCGGCGGACGCCGAGTTCGTGCGGTTCGCGACGTTCGACGGCGACCTGCCGCCGAGCACCGACCTGGACGTGTTCGTGTACGTCAAGGAGGGTGAGACGCTCACGCACGTGGCCGACTCGGCGACGGGCAGCTCGAACGAGACGGTGACGCTGGAGGGCGGTGAGACGTATGTGGTCTTCGTGGACTTCTACGCGGGCTCGACGTCCTCGGTCGACGTCAAGCTGCACACCTGGGTCGTGCCGGGCTCGGACGAGGGGAACCTCGCGGTGTCCCCGGCCGAGCAGGATGTGGCGACCGCGGGGCCGTACTCGCTGACGCTGTCGTGGGCGGACCTCGCGGCGGGCTCGCGCTACCTCGGGAGCCTGGAGTACGCGGCCGACGGCGAGGCGATCGCCTCGACGGTGGTGAGCATCGCGGCCTGAGTGCGCTTGCGCGCTTGAGGGTATGAACGAGTAGGGGCGTCCGCCGCGGTTCGCGGCGGGCGCCCTGTCGCGTGCCCGGGGGCGGGCGATTGACCCGAGCGGGTGCGCACGTTAACATCGAATCTCCTCAATTCCTCGATTTCAGGTGGTCCGCAATGAGAAGAAAGCGCATACCTCCCCTCGCGGCGACGGTGCTGACCGTCGCCGCGCTGATCGCGGCCGGGTCGCCGGCGCTCGCCGAGCCGGGACGCGGCGGGGACGGCCCGGGGCGCGGGGACCGGGCGTGCGACGCCGCGGCCCCCGGCGCGCTCGGCGGCGACCTCGGCGCGCACGACCCGGGCCTGTACGCCCCCTGCGAGGAGGGCGAGCCCTGGTACGTCTTCGCGACCGGGTGGGGCCCGCTCGGCGACGGCAACATCACGATCCGCACCTCGCTCGACGGCGGCGCCACCTGGACCTATGTGGACACCGTGTGGGACGTCAAGCCCGCGTGGCTGACGGAGGCCGTGCCCGGCGTCGACAACCTGTGGGCGCCGGAGATCGTCGAGGACGACGGCCGCTTCCTGCTCTACTACTCGGCCTCCACGTTCGGGAGCCAGCGCTCGGTCATCGGCCTGGCGACCAACACGACGCTCGACCCGACCGACCCCGACTACGGGTGGGTCGACCGCGGCCCGGTCTGGGAGTCGGAGCAGGGCGACCCGTACAACGCGATCGACCCGACGGTCCTCCAGGCCGGCGGCCGGCACTACCTCGCGTACGGGTCCTGGTGGAGCGGCATCTACATGCTCGAACTCGACTGGCCCGCGGGGACGGTGGCGGAGGGCGCGGTCCCGGTCCACGTCGCGGGGCGCGGCGGCGCCGGCGTCGAGGCGCCCGCGCTCGTCAAGCACGGCCGCTACTACTACCTCTTCACCTCGTGGGACCGCTGCTGCGCGGGCGCCGACTCGACGTACAGCATCCGGGTCGGCCGCTCGACGTCGCCGACCGGGCCGTTCACCGACCGGGACGGCGTGGCGCTCACCGAGGGCGGCGGCACGCTCGTCCTGGGCGCGCACGGCGACTACGTCGCGACCGGCGGCCAGTCGATCCACAACGGGCTCATGGCGTACCACTCCTACCACGAAGACGGGCACTTCGACCTCGGCATCGAGGCGATCGAGTGGAGCCGCGGCTGGCCCGTCCTCGACGGCGCCTAGCGGACCCAGCGCCCCCGGCGGGTCGATGTCCGGGTCGATGCGCCGCTCGCACGGTGGAGGGGCCCCAGATCCCGGCGCCGGATCGGGGAGGCCGCCAAGCACATCGGCCGGACGGCGGCCGCCCAGGTCGCTGACACCGCCGAGATCCACCCACCCCACCCGCCCTGGGGAGCCTGCGGCCATCCTCCCGCCCGGGTCCGACGCTTCGGCGCCCCGCGGGCGGGCGCGGGCCCGGATCTCCCCCGAACGAGTGAACGGCGCCCCAGGGCCGGAAGCCCCGGGGCGCCGCTTCGCGCTGTGGCGCGGTGGAGGCGCTAGGCGTACGGGTCGTCCTCCGCGTTGCGGATGATGCCCCAGATCTCCTCGTCCTCTTCGAGCCAGTCCTTGTGCTCGCCTTCGGGACCGTCCTCGCCGCCCATGCCGCGGGCGCCGCCCATGCCGCCGCCCATCATGCCGCCCATGCCCATGCCGCCGCCGGAGCCGCCCATGCCGGCGGCCGTGTTGCCGGCCGCGCCGAGGCCGGTCGCGGAGGCCGAGCCGACCGGGAAGGACCCGCCGGAGCCGAGCGTCGCGGAACCGGCCCCGCCGGAGGCCAGACCGCCGGAGACCCCGCCGGGCGGCTCCAGGCCGCCCGCGCCGCCGCCACCGCCGGCCCCGTCGAGCGACGAGCCGCCCGCGTCGAGGCCGCCGGAGCCGGCGTCGAGGCCGCCGTAGGAGTCGGCGAGCATGTCCGAGGAGTCGCGGAACGTCGACGGACTCGACGGGTACGCCTCGGGCTGGAACGTGGAGGCGGACTCCTCCGCGTTCTCCCAGCGGTTCACGACGTCCTCGTTCGCGACCCGGGAGCGCCCTTCGTAGTCCTCGACGCCCACGTTCACGTCGGAGCTCATGTTCTCGTTGGCGTCGGCCCGCGCCCACGCCGCGGCCTGCTCCTGTGTGATCGGCGGCTCGTCGTTCTTGTGCTTGCGCATGTAGTACTCGGTCTGGTTCTCGACGTAGTCGTTGACCTCGTGCACGTACTCCTTGTCGAAGCCGCCGAGTTCGAGCAGCGCCCCGATGATGCCGCCGTCGTGGTCGCAGCCGGCCGAGACGTCGCACTCGCCGGAGCGGAACGGGGGCCGCACGTGGATGTACGGTTCGGTGTACATCGTGGACGGGTCCGGGATCCAGTACTGCGGCGCGGGGTACGGCAGCTCGCCGGAGTCGCCGCCCTGGAGGCCGTAGAACTCGTCGGCCTTCTGCTCCAGCAGCCCGACGGCGCCGGTGGTGGCGTCGCCGATGTCGTCGCACACCGAGGCGCAGTTGGTGAGCACGATCTCGACCTGCTCGGCGAAGGCGTCGAAGTCGGCGCCCTTCCAGGTCTCCGAGAGGGTGCGGAGCGCGGACTTGAGCATCGGCGCGATCCCGTTGGCGGGGTCGGTGTCGAAGTCGTTCTTGAACGTCTGCCAGTGCTCCGAGACCATCCGCAGCGCGTACTTGTCCGGGTCGTCGGGGCGGACCTCGGCCACGAGGTTGCGGATCGCCTGCTGGCTCGGCGCCGGCGTGCCCTTGGTCTCGACCGTCAGCATCTGGACCTGGCCGGCGATGGGGATGGCCGAGACGAGCTTGATCCAGGCCGCCTCGGCCTCGTTGTAGACGTTCTGGCAGTCGGCCCGGGTGCAGGGCTGGCCGGAGAGGAAGAGGGCGTCGGCGTCGCGGCGCTGGTACTCGACGACGGTGGAGTCGTCGGGGCGGGCGCTCTCGTAGTCCTCGCGGGGACCGCGGCTGCCGTGGCGCCCGTCCTCGTCGTCGTCCTCCTCCTCGTCTTCGTCGTCGCCGTCCTCGTCGTCCTCTTCTTCTTCGTCGTCGTCGCGGTCGTCCTCGTCGCGGTCGTCGCCGTCCTCGCGGTCGTCGTCGTCGCGCTGGTCGTCGTCTTCGTCGCGCTCGTCGTCGCGCTCGTCGTCGTCGCGGCCGGTGTCGCCGCTGGTCTGGGTGTCGGGCATGTCGTTCACGCCTCCGTTCGCGACAGGTCGGTGGCCGAGGCGTCATCGGTCTCGACGGCGCGCTGCGCGACGCCGTCGACGGTGGCGATGATGCCGGCCAGGTCGGCTCGGAGGTCCTGGAGGTTGGACCAGGTCTGGCGGTGGAATTCGCGGTACATCTCGCGGGCGGTCTGGCCCGAGTCGAGGAGGCCGAAACCGGGCTCCACGCCGAGTTCGTTGCCGTGCCGCAGCCGTTCGATCAGCGTTTCGAGGTAGTCCAAGCGGCCCTGGGCGACCTCGCGGAACTCGGCGAGGGCATCGGGGTCGACGGAGCGATCGGACACGGGGTCACACTCCAAGGGGGACGAGGGTTTGAGTCCAAAGCGGTCTCAATTCTATCCACCCTGCGCCACAACATGGGTACTCAGAGTTGCGGCATTTGTCCGGTTAGGACCATTCTCGCGAGGTCGGTACAATCGATATTCCCCCTGTTTGGCACGACTCCGGGAGACCACTCCTCCGAATGGACGGAATTGCGCACGGCCGCAAGGGATCAGGAAGCGAATCCAAGACCAGGGGAAACTCTCGTCCCAGTGTCAACTTCGGACACAGACGGAAAAGGCGGCCCCGCTGTGCGGAACCGCCTCTCCCGTCGCTGTCGTGAACGGGCCGTGAATGCGCCCGGTCCGTTACGCGTCGACCCGCTCGGGGGCCGGCTCGGACTCGCGAAGGTTCTCCGGCGGGGGCGCCACGAACTTGTAGCCGACCTGCCGCACGGTGCCGATCATCGACTCGTACTCCGAGCCGAGCTTGGCGCGCAGGCGCCGCACGTGGACGTCGACGGTGCGGGTGCCGCCGAAGTAGTCGTAGCCCCACACCTCCCGCAGCAGCTGCTCGCGGGTGAACACGCGCCCGGGGTGCTGGGCGAGGAACCGCAGCAGCTCGAACTCCTTGTAGGTCAGGTCGAGCGGGGCGCCCTTGAGCTTCGCGGCGTACGTGTCGGGGTCGACGGTGAGGTCGCCGGCGCGGATCACCGCGGGCCCGGCGGCCGTGGCCGCGTTCGGCTTCCCGGTGGTCAGCCGCAGGCGCGCCTCGACCTCCGCCGGGCCGGACGAGGCGAGCAGGAAGTCGTCGACGCCCCAGTCCGCCTGGAGCGCGGCCAGGCCGGCCTCGGTGACGATCGCGAGGAGCGGGACGGTCAGGCCGGTGGCCTGGAGGACGCGGCACGTGGCGCGGGCGTCGGCGAGGTCGGACCGGGCGTCGACCATCACCGCGTCGGGGCTCGGCCCGCTCAGCAGCGCCCGCACGTCCCGGCCGGCGTACCGCGCGCGATGCGGCAGCAGCTCCAGGGACGGCAGGATCGACTCGGGGGACTCCGGCACGGGGTTGGATGTGAGGATCAGGATTTCCAAGGCAGTCCTCCGCTGGTAGGTGAGCACACGCGACTATCGCTCTTCCCGGCTTCGGCGACGGGCGGGCTTACATGCGGTAGGTGGAGTCCTGTCAAAGTGTAAACGGTCACCTGGCAAATGACCAGCGTCACGACGGTGCAACCTCACGATGCGGGACGGCGCGCCGCAAGGCCGCCGCAAACCGCCGTTCACTCCGGCGACACGCGCCGCTCACAGGCCGCCCCGGTCCGTCACCCCCGCGGGTGGTCGCGCCGACACCCGCTTTGCGGCCCTTCGAAGGTGAACGGTGCACAAGGGCCTTGCCGTAGGCTGGGACCGTGTCGTACAGCCGACCCAACGAGACCTGGGGCTACGAGCCGCCGGAGGCGGCCCCTCCCGCCGAGGCCCTGGGCCCGGACCGCCCCGAGGAGCCGAGCCGCGCCGAGGTGCGCCGCGCCGCCGCCGAGGCCGCCGCCCCGCGCCGCCGCGCGGACACCGGCGCGTACCGGGCCGTCGGCCCCGACGGCCGCGAGGACCACACGCTCCCGCCCCCCGCCCCGCACCTCCTCCACCGCCTGCCCGCGCTCGCCGTCGTCATCGTCGTCAGCGCCGGGCTCGTGCTCGGCGCCCAGATGGAGCGGCCCGTCTACGCCGCCGGGATCGCCGTCCTCCAGATCGCCGCGGTCGTGCTCGTGACGTGGGTGCGCCGCATCGAGGGCGCGTGGCTGACCGTCGCGGTCGCGTCCGGGCTCGCGATCGCCGCCGACTGGGTCGCCGTCACCTGGCAGCCGGTGTCGCTCCTGCCGGTCACCGTCCTCCTCGCGCTCGCGTTCGCGGCCGCGGTCGCCGGGCAGCTGGCGCGCCGCACCCACGACGGGGTCACCGAGAGCCTCGGGTTCACGATGGTGCTGTGCCTCGCCGTGTGCGGGTACGCGTGCTACATCGCCCTGTCGCGCCTGGGGTCGGCGCCGCCCGCGATGTACTCGGCGGTCGTCGCGGCCGGGACCGCGGTCCTCGCCGCCCGCGCCGTGGACCTCGTCATGCCCGACCCGCGCATCAACCGGCAGGTCACCCGCGGTGCGTTCGGGATCGTCATCGGCACCATGTGCGGCACCGCGTCGGCCGCGTACGCCGGGCTCGTCATCGAGGGCCCCGACCCGCGGCACGCCGCGATCGGCGGCCTCCTCATCGCGCTCATCGCGGTCCTGTCGGACCTCGCGTGCGGGTACATGTCGGCGTCGCGGCGGATCGACGGCGCCGGCGCCGCCCCGAACCCGGTGGTCAGCGCCGCCGGGCCGCTCCTGGCGTTCGCGGTCACGGGCCCCGTCGTGTACCTCTTGAGCGCCTACTACATGATCGACTGACGCACCCCTCGCGCCGCACACCCCGAGACTCCCTGGAGCCCCCTGGTGAAGATCCTCCGCCGCATCCTGATCACCCTCGTCGTCGCCGCCGCCCTCCTCGCCCTCGGGGACCGGGTCGCGAACGCGGTCGCCGAGCGGCGCATCGCGACCGAGGTCGCGGCCACCGCCGCCGACCACGGCGCCTACTCCGACCAGCGCCCCGACGTGACGATCCACGGCTGGCCGTTCGCGACGCAGGCGTGGACCGGCGACTTCGAGCAGATCGACATCACCCTCCGGGACGTGGGCGCGAACGGCCTGGTGTTCCCCGAGCTCGCCATGACCGCGCACGACGTGGACGCCGACTGGCGCGAGCTCAGCGACGGGGGCGACGCGGTCGCGCGCACCCTCGACGTCTCCGGCGAGATCGCGATCGACTCGGTCGAGGCGCTCCTGGCCGAGCAGACCGGCTGGGACCTCCAGATCGACGAGGACGGCACCGCCACGCTCTCGGCGACCGAGGAGATCGGCGGGATCTCGGTGGACCTGGAGGCCAGCGGGCAGATCGCCGTCGGCGAGGGCGCGATCAGCTTCACGCCCGACGCGGTGGAGTCGGTCACGCAGGGCCTGCCCGCGTCGATCCAGCCGCTCGTCGACGAGTTCGCGTCCCAGTTGACCTCGTCGGTCGAGATCCCCGAACTGCCGTACGGGATCACGCTCGCGGAGATCGCGTTCGAGGGGGACGTGGTCGCGATCTCGGGCACCGCCGAGGACGTCGTCCTCACCTGAGCGGTCACCGCCCGATCGCGTTCGGTGGGGTCCGCAGTCCAGATCGCGAGAACGGGTGTGGATTCGGCCCGGGAAGTCTGCTAGCGTTCTGGCCATGCGCAAGCCGATGCTCACCAAGCGGCGCGCGATCGACTACTGCATGATCGCGGCCACGCTCTGTCGAATGCCTTAGGCGACTCGCCCGGCCCCGGAGGCCGAACGGCAGTCGCCGCATTGCGGCCCAGCGTGCGCAGCACGACCAAGTGCAGATCAGAGCAAGGCTTGCTTCCACAGGTTCCACTCCCCCGTGCCGTCCGCCGGCGCGACCGGAACCGGTCTCGATTCCAGGACCGACGATCCCCTGGATCTCCCTGCTCGCCCAGCCGTGGGAACACGGCGCCTCCGCACCGCCGGGCCCTCTCGAACTCGGAACAGTCGATACCAAGCCATTCCAATTCAGCGTTCAGGAGAGAACACCCATGGCCCGTGAAGACGTGCTGGTCACCGCCGACTGGGCGGAAGAGAACCTCGACACCCCCGGAGTCGTGTTCGTCGAAGTCGACGAGGACACCTCGGCCTACGACAGCGGCCACATCAAGGGCGCCGTCAAGATCGACTGGAAGGACGACCTCCAGGACCCGGTCCGCCGCGACTTCGTCAACCAGGAGCAGTTCTCGCAGCTGCTCTCGGAGCGCGGGATCGCCAACGACGACACCGTCGTCCTCTACGGCGGCAACAACAACTGGTTCGCGGCCTACGCGTACTGGTACTTCAAGCTGTACGGCCACGAGAGCGTGAAGCTCCTCGACGGCGGCCGCAAGAAGTGGGAGCTCGACGCCCGCGACGTCACCACCGAGGTCGTCAAGCGCGAGCCGACGAACTACGTCGCCAAGCCGCTCAACTGGGACCTGCGCGCCAAGCGCGACGAGGTCGAGGCGGCCATCGGCGTCAAGAACCTCATCGACGTGCGCTCCCCCGACGAGTACGCCGGCCGCCTCCTGGCCCCGGCCCACCTCCCGCAGGAGCAGTCGCAGCGCGCCGGCCACATCCCGACCGCGCTGAGCGTCCCGTGGTCGAAGGCCGCGAACGAGGACGGCACCTTCAAGTCCGAGGAGGAGCTCCGCGAGCTCTACGTCGGCGAGGCCGGCCTCGACGAGACCAAGTCGACGATCGCGTACTGCCGCATCGGCGAGCGCTCCAGCCACACCTGGTTCGCGCTCCGCGAGCTCCTCGGCTACGAGGACGTCAAGAACTACGACGGCTCCTGGACCGAGTACGGGTCGCTCGTGGGCGTCCCGATCGCGCTCGGCGACGAGCCCGGCACCAAGTGACCGGCGACGGAACGGAAAGGAAGCACCATGTCTGACAGCTGCGCTGCACCCGACCAGGACCTGGCCCTGCCGGCGTCGGTCGACCTCGAGAAGGAGACGGTCCTCAGCGGCACCGTCGTCAACGACGAGGGTGAACTCGTCCAGGGCGCGTACGTGCGCCTCCTCGACGGCACCGGCGAGTTCACCGCCGAGGTCGTCACCGGCGAGGGCGGCCAGTTCCGCTTCTTCGCCGCCCCCGGCAAGTGGACGCTCCGGGCGCTCTCGCGCTACGGCGACGCCACCGGCGAGATCGAGGCCGCCCGCGGCGTCAACGAGACCAAGCTCGCCGTGAGCCGCTAGACCGACCGGGGCGATTCAGCTCGTAACCCAGTCCGGAAGGGCCCGAACACGTTCGCGTGTGCGGGCCCTTTTTCATTGCCGGGCGCGGCGCCCGGCCGGTCTCGGCACGAGTGGGGTCGCCGCTCGCGCGGGGGTCTCCCGCCGGGCCACCTTCTCATGACGACACCGAGGGGCCCACCGCTCGCGCGGGGCCCTTCCCGTCCCGGTCTCCTCGGGTCGCTCGGCCCGCGGTCCTTGCTTCGCGGGCCGAGCGGCCCGCCGCTACTTGGCGAGTTCGCGGTAGCGGACGGCCTTGGTCTCCGGGTCGTAGAACCCGGCCGGGGTGCGCAGGATGACGTTGACGCGGTTCCAGGCGTTGATCTGGGCGCACATGGCGACCAGGGCCGCGATCTGCTCGTCGTCGTAGTGCTTGCGCACGGCCTCCCAGGTCTCGTCGCTGACGCCGTGCGGGTTGTCGGCCAGGCGCGCCGACTCCTCGGCGAGCGCGAGCGCGGCCCGCTCGGCGTCGTCGAAGGCGGGCGCCTCGCGCCAGACGGTGACGAGGTTGAGCCGCTCGGGGTCCTCGCCGGCGTGCACGGCGTCCTTGTAGTGCATGTCGGTGCAGAACCCGCAGCCGTTGATCTGGCTGGCGCGGAGCTTCACGAGCTCCATCGTCGCGTGGGGGACGGTGCTCGCGGTGTGGAAGAGCTTCTCGTTGGCGAGCATGTTCTTGTAGTACGCCTTGGCGAACTCGGTGTCGGTGAAGGCGAGTCGGGCTTCCATGGGTGTTCCCTTCTATCGGGGCCGGTGGACTTCGTGGATTCCGGTGAGCTTGTCGGGGTTGCGGACCATGTCGACGGCGACGATGCGGCCGTCGGCGATGCCGAGGAGGGTGATGCCGCCGACTTCGCCGCCGATGACGGTGAGGAGGGCGGGGCCGCCGTTGACGGAGGTGAGGCGGTGCTCGAACTGCTCGTACCTGGCGGTGACGCCGGCGAGGAACCGGGCGACCCTGTCGGCGCCGCGGATGGGGTTGCGGGCGGCGCGGACGACGCCGCCGCCGTCGGAGGTGAGGACGGCCTCGGGGTCGAGGAGCGCGGTGAGCCCGTCGATGTCGCCGGAGACGACCGCGCGGGAGAACGCCTCGACGACGTGGCGGTGCTCGGCGGGGTCGACGTCGAAACGGGGCTGGCGGCGCTCGACGTGCTCGCGGGCGCGGCTGGCGAGCTTGCGGCAGGCGGCGGGACTGCGCCCGAGCGCGGCGCCGACCTCCTCGAAGGTGAGGCCGAAGACGTCGTGGAGGACGAACGCGGCCCGCTCGGCGGGGGTGAGGGTCTCGAGGACGACGAGCATCGCCCAGGACAGGGAGTCGGCGAGGCTCACGGAGTCGGCCGGGTCGGGGGCGGTCTCGACCGGTTCGGGCAGCCACGGCCCGACGTACGCCTCGCGGCGGACCCGGGCGGACCTGAGCACGTCGAGGGCGAGCCGGGACGTGGTGGTCACGAGCCAGCCGGTGAGGTCCTCGATCGCGTCGATGTCGCTGCGCTGCAACCGGAGCCAGGCGTCCTGGACGACGTCCTCGGCTTCGGCGACGGACCCGAGGAGGCCGTACGCGACACCGACGAGGCGCGGGCGCAGCTCCTCGAAGCGGGCCAGCGCGCGGCCGGTCGCCGGGTGGCGGCCGGCGGTCGCATCGGGTTCGTTCATGTCGGGAGGACGGGGCATGGTTCAAGAGTGTGACAGCCGATCGCTGATTGTGACGGGTGTCTCGCGGATCGGGTAGGGCAGACTTGGGCTCGTGTTCTCGAACGTCTCGGCGCGGTGGCGCCGGCGCCTGCGCGTCGCGGTCGCGGTGTGGGCGGTCCTGCTGCTGGCGGCCGCGTTCGCGGGTTCGCGCGCGACGGTGCGGGAGCAGGTCGCCGCGCCCGAGGCGCGGGCGGTGATGGACGCGCTGCTCGGCGAGGCCGCGGCGGCGGTGACGGGCGCGGCGGTGCTCGCGGCCGGGCCGCTGGAGTCCGAGCCGTGCGAGGTGACCCCGGTGCGGGCGGGCGCGTCGCTCTCGCGCGACCTCCAGGTCTCGGGCGCCACAGTGGAGCAGGTCGAGGCGCTCGCGGCGCGGTTCGGGCTCGAGGCGTCCCCTGACGCGTCCGCGGCGGTCTGGTCGGGCGACGCCGACGGTTACATCAGTCTGCGGGTCTCGGCCGAGCAGCCGGACCCGCCGGGCGGGCGCTGGTCGGAGCCGGTCCTCGTCCAGGCCGTCACCGGGTGCCGGCCCCTCGAAGGCGGGCCCGCGTCCTTCGCGCCCGACCCGCCGCCGGGGGCGACGGCGGCGTGGCGGTACGGCGCGGTCCCGTGCCCGGGCGGGGAGGCGCTGTCGTCGTGGACCGAGCCGGTGGAGGCCGAGCCGTTCCTGGTCCACGAGACCACCGGCGGCTGCGCGTTACTTGTCGATGTCGCCGACGACGAAGAACATGGAGCCGAGGATCGCGATCATGTCCGGGATGAGGCACCCGGTCATGAGGGTGGCCAGGGCCTGCACGTTCGCGTACGAGGCGGTGCGGAGCTTGAGCCGGTACGGGGTCTTCTCGCCGCGAGAGACGAGGTAGTAGCCGTTGGCGCCCAGCGGGTTCTCGGTCCACACGTAGGTCTCGCCCGCCGGCGGCCTGAAGATCTTCGGGAGCTTCACGTTCACCGGGCCGGGCGCGTTCACCGCCGCGGCCAGGCACTGCCTGGCGAGTTCGATCGAGGCGGCGACCTGGTCGAACAGGCACATGAAGCGGGCGTAGCAGTCGCCTTCGGTGCGGGTCACGACCGGCACCTCGAGGCGCCCGTAGTCGAGGTACGGCTCGTCGCGGCGCAGGTCGAAGTCGAGGCCGGAGGCGCGGGCGACGGGCCCGGAGACGCCGTACGCGGCGGCCGCCGCGGCGTCGAGGACGCCGACGCCCTTGGTGCGGGCCGCGAAGATCTCGTTGTGCCGCAGCAGCTTGTCGAGCCGGACCATGCCGTGCTCGACCTCGTCCACGGCCCGGCGGGCGCGGTCCTCCCAGCCGTCCGGCACGTCCTGCTTCAGGCCGCCCACGCAGTTGTACATGTAGTGGATGCGCCCGCCGCTGGCCTCCTCCATGACGGCCTGGAGGCGCTCGCGCTCGGTGAACGCGTAGAACATCGGGGTGATCGCGCCGATCTCGAGCGGATACGAGCCGATGAACATGAGGTGGTTGAGGATGCGGTTCAGCTCCGCGAGCGCCATCCGCAGCAGCACCGCCCGGTGCGGCACCTCGATGCCCGCGAGCCGCTCGGCCGCCAGCGCGACCCCGAGCTCGGAGGAGAACGCCGAGAGCCAGTCGTGCCGGTTCGCGAGCAGCATGATCTGCCGGAAGTCGCGCACCTCGTACAGCTTCTCGGCGCCGCGGTGCATGTACCCGACGATCGGCTCGCACTCGGTGACGCGCTCGCCGTCGACGCGTAGCCGCAGGCGGAGCACGCCGTGGGTCGACGGGTGCTGCGGCCCGATGTTGAGCACCATGTCGGCCGCTTCGGTGCCGGCGCCGACACCGACGATCAGCTGTTCGCTCACCGGCCCATCGTCCCAGTTTCGGGCGCGTTCGGGAAGAGGAGCCGCCGCGGACGCGCCGTCCCTTAGATTGGCCGTGCAGGCGTGGCCGCGTGTTGCCGGGCCCTGGCATCCTAGACGGAGCATCCGACATGGGAGGTGTGGCCGAGTATGGACCGCGATCAGATGCGCGCCTCGGAGAGCGACCGGCAGGTCGTCATGGAGCGC
The DNA here is from genome assembly GCF_003933745.1 of Glycomyces terrestris. Lineage (GTDB taxonomy): Bacteria > Actinomycetota > Actinomycetes > Mycobacteriales > Micromonosporaceae > Glycomyces > Glycomyces terrestris. The sequence continues at coordinate 523,958 of NZ_RSEB01000003.1, forward strand.
CTGCGTCAGGCGGTGGAAGAGGGCCGCCTGGACGTCGGCGAGTACCAGGACCGGGTGGACGCCGCCATGCGCGCCCGCGTGTACTCCGAGCTCGACGTGCTCATCTCCGACCTCCAGCAGCTCCCGCCGCCCGGGTACCAGGAGGCGTCCATGGAGCCGACGCAGGTGATGCGCCCGCAGTCGCTGTCCAAGGCCAACCAGCAGCTGCGCGAGAGCGCCGAGGCCCGCTCGAACCGGTGGAAGATCGCCGGCGTCGCCATCGCTATCGCCGCCGCGGCCTGCCTCGTCATCGTCATCGTCTCGCCCGAGCTGTTCCTCTACATCGCGATCGGCGTGCTCGTCGTCCTCGTCCTGTTCGTCGTGGCGGCCTTCTCCGGCCTGTTCTGACGCTCCGGCTCCCGCATCCGAGCCGGGATCGCAGTCAATCCAGCACCGGGAGCGGCCACGCGCCCCGGTGACCGCGCTGCGTCACCGTCGCGTACCCCGACGTGAGCGAACGTTCCATATAGTCCGAAGGTGAACCACCGAACGGCCCGCCGGGACTCCGGCCGACCGCCAATCGGAACGGAGCAGCCGTGGACAACCCCTTGATGGACGTGGAGGGCGCCCGGGCCCGGCTCGAGGCGTGGAAGGCGCGGGCCGAGCAGCGCGCCGCCGAGACGCAGGCCGCCGCCCTGGGCCTCCAGGCCCTGCGGATCACCGCCGCGGACGACAACCGCATCGTGGACGTGACGATCGACCACACCGGGAACCTGCTCGACGTCAAGTGCAGCGACCGCATCACGCGCCAGGCCGCCGAGCACACCTCGCGGGCGGTCGTGGAGGCGTACCGGAACGCCAAGCGCAAGCTCGCCGAAGCCGCCGCCGAGGTCGTGCGCGACACCGTCGGCGCCGACTCCGCCACCGGCCGGGCCCTCCTGGCCGGGTACGCGGCCGGCGAGGAGGAGCGGCCGTGAGCGGCGTGCAGGTCGACGTCCAGGAGCTGTGGACGCACGCGAACCACCTGCGCGCCCTCCAGGAGCGGTTCACCGCCGTCCTGAACGCCAGCTCCCACATCGCCATGTCGGACGACGCGTACGGGCAGCTCTGCGCGATGCTCCCGCCGATCCTCGAAGAGCGGCACCGGAACCAGGACGAGGGCGTGCGCACGATCGCCGAGAACTACGGGCTCCTCGCCGACGCGATCGACGAGTGCGCCAACGCGTACGAGGAGACCGACTCGCTCACCGCCGACGACTTCAAGCACCTCGAACCCGGACTGTGAGGCGGCGCCGTGAACGACCTCATCGCGAACGCCGGGCAGATCAAGCCCGGCCAGGCCGGGTACCGCGACGGCGGCACCGGGTTCGGCTTCTACGAGGACTACCAGGACCTCAGCCAGGCCATCGAGAGCGGCTCCTGGATCGACGGCTCCATCGCCGGGCTGGGCGCCGCGCTCAACGCGGCCTCCACCGTCATCGACCCGTTCAGCACCCTCCTGTCGATGGGGATCGAGTGGGCGATCGAACAGGTCCAGCCGCTCAAGGACGCGCTCGACTGGCTCGCCGGCGACCCCCAGACCGTCGAGACGCTCGCGATGACGTGGGACAACATCGCGAACGAGCTGTTCGCGATCGGGGAGGAGCTCCAGTCCTTCCTGGACCGGGACCTGCCGAGCTGGCAGGACGACGCGGCCGACGCCTACCGGGCGATGGCCGCCGAGAACGTCGACGTCACGGGCGGCTTCGGGGGCACGGCGCTGGCGATGGCGTCCGCGACGCGCGGCGCCGGGACGCTGGTGACGATGGTGCGGGAGTTCGTGCGCGGCTTCGTCGCCGACTGCATCGCGAAGGTCGTGGTGTGGCTCGCGGAGGTCGTGTTCTCGGTCGGCCTGGCGACCCCGGTCGTGGCGGCGCAGCTCGCCGTCGCGGTCGTGAACTGGGTGGGGAGGATCTTCGGCTGGCTCATGGGCCTGGTCACCTCGATCTCCGCCCTCCGCGACCTGCTGGACCTGTGAGGTGTCGGCCATGCGCACCGCGATCGCGACCGCCGTCAGGACCGCCCTCGTGCTCGGCGTCCTCGTCTCGCTGACCGGGCTCCACCGCCGCAAGCGCCCCCGCGGCGGCGGTGGCGGCGACAGCCCCCGCCGCAGCCACGGGGACGGGCCCGCCGCGAAGAAGCGGCGCGTCTACACGCCGCCGAAGGGCAAGGTGGGCGCGGAGATGCGCTCGCGCACCGCGCAGGCGAAGAAGGCGCGGCCCGCGAACGCCACCAAGGGCCCCGACGGCCACTACCGCACCCCGGACGGCAAGTACGCCGGCTCCGACGGCCGCCAGCAGGACGGCGCGGGCGCCGAGCGGCGCGTGATCGACCGGATCAAGGACCGCTACGAGGACCACGCCTACCGGGGTCCGGCCGCGGCCACCACGAAGCCGCTCACCGGCGAGATCAAGTCGGGCCCGAACAAGGGGCCGTTCGACATCCCGGCGGGGACGCCCCGCTACTACGACGGGTTCGTGAAGCGGAACGGCAAGTGGTACGGGGTGGAGACGAAGAGCGGCAGCGCCAAGCGCACCCCGCAGCAGCGGGCGATCGACGAGTGGCTCAACCAGCCTGGCAACACGATGACGACCAGCGACGGTAAGGTCCTCCATGGTGTCATCACCTTCGAGGGCGAGTAGGGCCCGGCACCGACAGGGAGAGAGGCCGCCATGATCGAACTCTTGTTCTGGCACGAGCCGCGCGTGCCGAGCCCCGCGCAGGCCGAGGCTCGCTATCAGCAGGTCCTCGACGACGAGCGGCCCGTGCGGCTCGGCGAGCTCGACCAGCGGCTCCAGGACTTCGTGCGCGACGCGCGGTCCCGCGCCCCGCAGGCCGAGATCCTCGAGCTCGGCCGCGCCGGCGGCGAGCCGCTGTACTCGCGGCACGGGATCGCGGTCCTGTTCCCCGAGGAGGTCCTCAAGGACGTGTACCCGAAGCTCACCGCCGCGGCGGACGAGCCGCGCCTGCACCTGTACGACCGCAGCGACGGCTCGGTGACGGGCATCGACTCGGACCCGGACGTCCAGCTCGACTGAGCCCGAAGGCGTTCGCGGACAAGCGGAACGGGGCGGCCGGACGATCCGGCCGCCCCGCTGCGCGCGCGTCTACAGCGGCGTGACGTCGCAGTTGTTCAGCGTCCCCTGGCGCAGGACCTCGAGGGCGCGCTCGGAGACGACGAGGCTGCCGTTGGCGGAGGCGCCGAAGTCGTCGGAGCGCTCGGTGCCGGTCAGCTGGAGCCACTGCCACTTCGGCAGGTCGATCGGTCCTTCGGCGAGCTCCTCGGCGTCCTCGCCGAGGACGACCTCGGCGTCGGCGAGGCGGTAGCCGGACAGGCCCGCCGCGCCGATGAGGCCGGCCAGGTGCTCCGTGACGACGAAGCAGGGGGTGGACTCCAGGATCTCGTCGCCGAGCCAGTCCTGGATCACGTACTGGAGCCGGGACACGACGGGCGGGTGCACCGAGGTGTCCATGACCGTGTCCTCGCCGAGCTCGCCGGCGACTTCGGGCTCCAGGAGGTAGTAGCTCATGGGCGAATCCTAACTTAAGGGACGGGCGGGTTGAAGTTCGTGCCCAGCTTGAGGTCGATCCTCGTCGCGTGGTCGAGGATCTGCTGCCGGGTCGCGTTCGGGTAGTCCTTGTAGAACTGGTTCCACTCCTTGCGGATCTGGCTCAGGTGGACGCGGCTGTTCACCTGCCCCTTGGGGATGCCGCGCAGGTTCTGGAGCGAGTGCATCTCGGCGGCGCTGAAGCGGCCCGGGTAGCGGCGCAGGACCTGCTGCTCGACGGCGTGGTGGACGACCACCTTGCCCTTGAGCTTCGGGTGCTGCTTGAAGAACGTGCCCTTGTAGTCGTTGTTCAGGGCGTTGCCGACCCGCGCCCGCCACCGCGAGCGGGTGGCCTTCTGCGCGGTGCTCTTGACGGCCTTGTTGACCCAGTTGCCGCCGCCCTTGCCGGTGCGGAAGAAGCGGGTGTTGCTGATGAGCCCGGAGATGATCTTCGCGCCCTTGGCGGTGGTCTTGCGGGCGGCGCGGGTGCGCATCCTAGCCATTGAGCACCGCCTCGATCGCCATGTCCAGGAGCATGTCGATGAGCTTGGAGGTGATCATCTTGAAGATCGGGATCTGCGCCAGGGACGCCCCGAACGTCGCCACGGCGGTCGCGATCGCCTGCGCGATCTGGATCGCGAGCGTCACCAGCTGGACGATCATCTGCATCTTGAGCGCCAGGACGACGCCGGCCGCGATCATGAGGCCGATGCTGATGATGTTGGACGGCTCGCCGATGTCCGCGATGTTCCGGACCGCGGACTCGCCGTCCTCCCATTCGGACTTGAACGCGTCGATGTCCTTGCCGGTGTTGTTGTCGATGACGGTCTTGGCGGCGGCCTCGAGCTTGTCGATCGCGCCGGTGATCTGGTCGGCGAGGCTCGTCCAGGTGTCGCCGAGGTTGTAGAGCTTCTCCTCGTCGGGCTCGGGCCAGTCGTAGCCGAGCATGCTGAGGAGGCTTCTCAGCTCGGAGGGCAGTTGCAAGCCCATGGGGGCTCCTTCGAAGGGGAGGGGACACTTCGCAGTGCCCGGGGTACGGAGCGTTATGAAGGAGTTGATGCGGGCCGGTGCCGGCGGCCGTTGGGGGAGCGGGAGAGCGGGGAAGGGGGATGCGGGACCGGGGCGCGGGGCGCTAGCGGCCGAGCGCGTCGAGGAGCTCGCGGAAGAGCCGCTCGATCTCGGCGTCGTTGGACTCGTGGTCCTCGGCGAACTGCCGCAGGGTGTTGGCGTAGTCGACGAGGTCCTCGATGTTCGTCGAGATGCACTCGGTGATGGCCTCCATGCAGACCTGGTGCGCCAGGTCGAGCAGGCTGCCGATCATGTCGCCGCCGAACGAGTCCGCCAGTCCGTCCACTGAGGACTTGAACTGGTCGAACAGGCCCTGCACCATCTCGGTCGCGGCGTCGAGCTGCTGCGCGCCCTCGCGGATGGAGTCGGGGTTGATGTCGATCTTCACGACCCGCCTCCCTGGAGCTTCGCCATGACGGTGCTGATGTGCGCGGTCATCTCCCGCATCTGCCGCACGCCCTGCTCCTGGATCTGGGCGACGGCCGCGCCGATCGCCTCCAGGTCGGGCGTGGGCACGTCGGCCGCGAGCGCCTCGGCGCGGGCGTCGAGCGCGGCGTTCACGGCCTTCGCGAGCTCCAGTTCGAGGTATTCGGTGCCCTCCTTGAGGACCCGCTCCTCGGAGAAGCGGACCTTCTCGACGCGGCCGTTCGCGCCGAGGACGACCTCGATGCGGCCGTCCGCCGCCTCCGCGGTGATGGGCGGGACCTGCTGGTCCTGCTGCTGCTTCTTGACTTCATCGAGCGCTGAGCGGGCTTCCGCCAGCTGCTGGGCGATGGCTTCCTCTCCGAACATGCCGCCTCCGGGGGGTCTCAATGGACTCGGTTCGAGCTCCAGCATAGACCGGAGACGCCACTTTGGGGTCCCCTGCAAGTGCCGCTCCACCAGGGGATTCGGCAACCTTGTTCACCGTGAGTCAGGAGTTCGCTTCGTCGCCCTTCGCACCGGTTCGGACGGTTCCGCCGCGCAGCGGGTCCGCCTTGGCCGGGTCGGGGAGGTAGTCGAAGGGCTCGTCGCGGTCGCACCGCAGCCAGCCGTCGCGCACGTGGAGCCGGGCGACCTGGACGGTGGAGCGGCGCCCGCCGCCGGGGTGCGTGAAGTAGTAGAGGAACGCCTCGTCCGGGCCCTGGGTGAGGGCCATGGCGTGGTGCCCGAGGGCCTCGTCGAACGCGCGGCGGCCGGGGCCGGCGAGGAGCGGGACCGGCTGGGCGTGCCAGTGCTCGAGGTCGGTGGAGCGGTGGACGAGCAGGCCCGACCAGCCGTCGGTGACCATCCAGTAGACGCCGCCGAGCGCGAAGACCGTGGGGCCCTCCTGGGCCTGGCCGGTGACGGCCGGGCCGGCCGGGGTCCAGGCGTAGAGGTCGTCCGAGTCGGCGGCGTAGATGCGGCTCTCGCGCTGCTCGTCCTTGAACCACATGCGCCACCGGCCGTCCGGGAGCCGGTGCACGGTCGCGTCGATGGCGCGCTCCGAGTCGGTGTCGACCGTGGACTGGTACTGCCAGGTCGCGAGGTCGCCGGAGGTGTAGTGGCGGATCTCGGCGGGACCGGTCCAGTCCTCGCGGACGCCCTCGAGGTAGGTGACGTACATGTGCCAGCGGCCCTCGTGGCGCAGGACCTCCGGGGCCCACCAGGTGTCGTGGTTGTCGCAGTCGGGTCCGGCGGCGGTGCCGGCGTAGGTCCACTCGCGACCGTCGGGGCTCGTGGCGTGGCCGATGTCGGTGCCGTGGACCCAGGCGACGCCCGCGTCGGGCTGGTTGGCGCGGCGCTGGGTGTAGAAGAGGTGCCACAGTCCCGTCTCGGGGTCGTGCACGACCGTGGGGTCGGTGGGCCCGTCGAAGACCGGGTCGGTGAACAGGGGCGCGGGGGCGCGGAGGTCGTCGGGGCGCGGGGCAGGACCGGTCGTCATGGTTTCTCCACGGGGAGTCGGCGGCCGGGTGGCCGGGCCTGGCGGGGTGCTTGAACGGTAGCTGAAGCAAACGCTTGCCGCAAGTTGGCGCGGAGCGCAGTGCCGGGGCTCCGGACCGGGAGGGCCGGGTGCGGGCGGCGGGCCGCCCGCGTCCGGCTCAGAGTCGTCTGCTCCAGTGCGGCATGGGGATCGGCACGAACCTGATGCGGGTGCCGGGGCGGGCCTGCGCGGCGGCGGCCTGGGCCTCGGGGCCGACGACGCCGACCACGGGGTAGCCGCCGGTCGTGGGGTGGTCGGCGCCGAACAGGATCGGCTGGCCGTTCGAGGGGACCTGGAGCGCGCCGGCCGCGATGCCCTCGCTCGGCAGCTCCTTGGCCGGGTCGGTGCGCTTGAGCACTGGACCTTCGAGCCGCAGCCCGATCCGGTTGGAGTGCTCGGAGACCGTCCACACGCCGCGGGTCAGCTCCGCGACCGCCTCGGGCCGGAACCACTCCAGGCGCGGGCCCAGGTGGAGCTTCATGACGATCTCGCCGCCGATGCCCGCCCACGGCGTGGGCCACTGGGTCGGCAGCGGCGGGTGGGCCGGGCTCGGGCCGAGCGGGATCGTGTCGCCGTCCTTGAGGGGGGCCGGGCCCAGTCCCGACAGCAGGCACGTCGAGTGCGAGCCGAGGCTCGACTTCGGGTGCAGCCCACCGGAGAACGCGAGGTAGGACCGCACGCCGACCTCGGCGGGCCCGGCGTCGAGCACCGAGCCGGCCTTGAGCTTCACGGGCTGGCCCCAGGACTCGGGCCGCCCGTCGACGGTGACGGCGCAGGGCGCGCCGCCGACCACGACGGTGACGTTCCGGTGCGCTTTCACGGTGCAGCCGTTCAGGGTCGTCTCCAGCGCGCAGGCCCCGGTGGGGTTGCCCGCGAGCTGGTTCGCGAGCCGCCAGGAGGGGTGGTCGGCCGCGCCGGAGGGCGGCACCGCGAGGTGGCCCCAGCCGGGCCGGCCGGCGTCCTGGCAGGTCGTGAGGACGCCCGCGCGCAGGATCTCGATGTGGCTCATACGCGCACCGCCGCGAAGCGCACCCGAGTGCCGGGGACAAGGAGCGCCGCGGGCTCGCGGTGCTCGTTCCACAGCCGGCCGGGGTTCGTCATCGTCGCGATGAGCTGCCAGCCGCCGGGGCTCGTGCGCGGGTAGACGCCGGTGTAGGGGCCGGCGATGCCGACCGAGCCGGCCGGGACCGTCGTCCGAGGGCTCTCGCGGCGCGGCGCGTGGTAGCGCTCGGGCAGGCCCTCGAGGTAGGCGAACCCGGGCGAGAAGCCGCAGAACGCCGCCTCGTACTCGATGCCGGAGTGGATGTCGGCGACGTCGTCGGGGCGCACGCCCCACAGGGCCGCGACGGCTTCGAGGTCGGGGCCGTCGTAGCAGACGGGGATCTCGACCGCGTCACCCGCGGCCTCGGGCTCGTCGGCCAGGGGCCAGCCGGGGAGTTCGGCGGCGAGGAGCTCGGGCTCGTCGATCCCGTCGACGAGGACGGTGGTCGCGCCCGGGACGAGGTCTTCGGCCTCCAGCAGGCCCGACATGCGGCGGCTCTGGAGCGAGCGGTAGCAGGCGCGGGCCGCGGCCGTCGTGCCGCAGTCGATGAGGATGCCCCTCGGGCCGGCCGGGAGGGGCCTGAGCCGGGGGGCGGCGGTCGTTCTTCCGGTGCTCACGAGAAAGCCTCCACGTCGATGCCTCGTTCGTTGAATGCGGCCCGGATCGACGCGGCGACCGCGACCGCGTCCGGACCGTCGCCGTGCACGCAGATCGACTCGGCCGCAACCGGGGTGCGGCTCCCGTCGATCGCCGTGACCTCGCCGTGCAGCGCCAGGTCGACCGCTTGCGCGACCGCGGCCTCCGGCGCGAGCAGCGCGCCGGGGGCGCCGCGCGGCACCAGGTGCCCATCGCCCAGGTAGCCGCGGTCGGCGAACGCCTCGCCCGCGACCCGCAGCCCGGCCCCCGCGGCGGCGCGGTCGAGTTCGCTCCCCCGCTGCGTCAGGACGACCCCGACGCCGGCGAGGCGCGCGCCCTCGACGACGGCGGCGGCCTGGACCGGATCGCGTCCGGCCCGATGGTAAAGGGCGCCATGGGGTTTCACATACGCGACGGGCGAGCCCGCGGCTTCGGCGAAGACCCGCAGCGCCCCGATCTGGTAGGCGACCTCGGCGGCGAGTTCGCGCGCCGGCACGTCCATCTCGCGGCGCCCGAATCCGGCGAGGTCCCGATAGGACACCTGCGCCCCGATTCGCACCCCGGCGGCGGCGGCGAGCTCGCAGACGCGCTGGAGGGTGGCGGGATCGCCGGCGTGGAAGCCGCAGGCGACATTCGCGCTCGTGACGATCCGCAGCAGCGCGGCGTCGTCGGTGAGCTCCCAGCGGCCGAAACCTTCCCCCAGGTCCGCGTTGAGGTCCATGCCGTCAACGGTACCGGATCACTCTTTCGGGCGCATTTTGCGCACTCGGGTGCTCCAGGCCACGATTCTTGTCGGACCGGGCGGCAATGCTTGGCCCCAGAATGTCGTCCCCCTCTGGGTGGGTGGGGGTTTGGGATGGTATACGGCCTTAGGTATGAGGAGCCGGGAGCCGGGAGCCGGGAGCCGGGAGCCGGGAGCCGGGAGCCGGGAGCCGGGAGCCGCATCCGCGACGCCGGCTGGGCCGTCGGGAACCGGCCGCGAGCCGCGAGCCGGAGGGGCCCCTAGTCCTGGGGCGTGTTGCGGCGCAGGACCAGGGTGCCGCGCTCGTGGTCGAGGTGCCGGGCCGTGAAGTCGGGGTGGGCCTCGGCCCAGCGGGCGGCGATGGCGCGCTCGTCGGGGCGGTCGGCGTCGTCGAGGACGACCAGGGCGTCCTCGGCGAGGCGCTCGGCCAGGAGCGGCAGCGCCGGGTAGCGGGCCTGCGGGCCCGTCGCGCCGGGCGGACCGTCGACCAGCAGCATGTCGATCTCGTTGCCGGGAACCAGCTTCGGGTCGTACCAGCGCCAGGTCTCGCCGCCGAGGTCCACATCGGTCAATGGCGCGTCGATCACCCGGCCCCAGCCGCCGAGGCCCCGCGAATCGAGTTCCGCGCGCGTCTGCGCCGCGTAGTGCGGGTCGTGCTCCAGGGCGATCACCTGGCCGGAGCCGATCGAGCGGGCGATGAGCGCGAGGACCACCGTGCTCGTCCCGGAGCCGCATTCGAGCACCCGGGCGCCGCCTCGCGCCGCGGCCTCCTCGGCGAGGAACCGCGTGAGCTCGGGTCCGGCCGCCCAGCCGCGCATCCGCGGCAGCGGCCCGCCGGGGCCCGTCAAGCGGTACAGGGCCATGAGGTCTTCGACCTGGGCGTACACGGTGCGGGCGGTCAGCTTGGCGGCCTTGCGATCCGCGCTCGCGGCGGCCTCGATCGCGTCGAGCCGCCGCTCGATGCCCGCCTGCGTCTCGCGCAGGCCCTCGACGGCCTCGCCGAGCTGCTTGAGACGCTCGGTCAACTCGATGAGCAGCATCCGGTCGGACGGTCCCATGGCACTGCCCCCTTCGCGGGTCCACGGCGCAATGGGCCCACCCTAGGACAGATCAGCCCCCGAAGCCAGCCACCCGCCGACCGCACCTCCTTTGTTCACCTCCGCTCCTGCCGCCCCCGGCCCCCTCCCCTCCCTCCCCTCCTCTCCGATCCCGCATCCAGCCCCTTCCCCTCCGCGGCCCGTTTCCCTAGGCGGCGCCTGCCAGACCTGACTTCGCGAATGCGCCCCTCTCGCATTCCCTTTTGGGGGCCCCTCCCCCTCCCGCCCGCTCGCCCCTCTCGCATTCCCCTTTCGGGCCCCCTCCCCCTCCCGCCCGCGCCTCTCCGCCCGCTATCGCTGGTCTTTGCCTGCGCTTCTCCCTCCGCGCTCCCGCCTAGCGCTCGTCATTCCCCCACTGCTCCTCGTCGCGCTCCTCCACGGCTCGTCTTTCCCACGCTCCTCACTCACCTTCCCCTGTCGCTCGTCCTAGCCCGCGCTCTCTCCGCGCTTCCCCCGTACCGGTCGTCCTCCCCGCGTACCTCTCCATGCCCCTGCTGTTGCCCCTTCCGCTCGCTCTTCGACGCGCCTTGTCGCGGCCCGGCACCCGGGCCCGGCACCTGCGGCGGCGCTCGCTCCCGGTTGCTGGGGCCTTTGTCAGTCGCCCAGGGCCCGTGCGAAGTCGGCGATGAGGTCGTGGGCGGCCTCGATGCCGGTGGAGAAGCGGATGAGGTCGTCGTGGATGCCCTCGGCGGCGCGTTCTTCGGGGCTCATGCCGGCGTGGCTCGTGGCGGCCGGGCGGGTCATGAGCGACTCCACGCCGCCGAGGCTCGGCGCGATGTACGGGATCCGGACCCCCTTGAACAGGGCCGCGGCCGCCTCGACGCCGCCGGCGGGTCGGAAGGAGAACACCGAGCCGTACCCGTCGAACAGGTCCGTGGCCCGGGCGTGGTCCGGGTGGGACTCCAGGCCCGGGTGGTTGACCTGCGCGATGCCCTGGTGCCCCTCCAGGAACCGGGCCAGCGCGAGCGAGGTCGCGCCCTGCTGGCGCACCCGGAGCGCGAGGGTCTTGAGGCCGCGGGCGAGGAGGAATCCGGCGTGCGGGTCGAGGCTGCCGCCGTAGAGGTTGAGGACGTGGCGGATCTTCCCGATGTTCGCCTCCGTGCCGGTGACGACGCCGGCGACGAGGTCGGAGTGGCCGTTGAGGGCCTTCGTCGCCGAGTGGCAGACCAGGTCGAAGCCGACGGTGTGGGGCCGGAAGACGACCGGGGTGGCGAACGTGTTGTCGATGATGCTGGTGAGGCCGTGCTCGCGGCTGAAGGCGGCGATGCCCGCGAGGTCGGCGACGCGCGCGAGCGGGTTGCTGATGGTCTCGACGATGAACGCCTTCGTCTGGGGCCGCAGGGCCTCGGTCCAGGCGTCGCGGTCGTCAGGGCCGACGAAGTCGACCTTCCAGCCCAGGCGCGGGGCCTGCTCGGTGAGGAAGTGGTGGGTGCCGCCGTAGAAGGAGCCGGCGGCGATGACGTGGTCGCCCGCCTCGAGGGTCGCGAGGAGGGTGGTGGTGATGGCGGCCATGCCGGAGGCGGTGGCGACCGCGGCCTCGGCGCCTTCGAGGGCGGCGAGCTTGCGGTGCAGGTGCACCTGGGACGGGTTGGTGTTCAGGCGGATGTACTGGAGTTCGTCGTACGACTCGCCGGGGACGGTCTCGAAGACGGTGCCCTGGTAGAGGGGGTGGACGACCGATCCTCCGTGGGCGGGCCGGGGTTCGGCCGCGTGGACGGCGACGGTCTCGAATGCGGTGGTCTCGATGTCGTGGCTCGGTTCGCTCATGGGCCAACCGTACGGAGCCGGGATCGAGGTCGCATCTGTCGTTCGACCTGAATCGAGGGTCGGATTTCCCCTGCTTTCGGGGGGCTTGATCTCCCTATTTCGAGGGAGGGCGCTCCTGGTCGAGGCTGGCAAGGTAGGCGTTGTACACCTCGTGGGGGTCGTCCTCCGGCCGGCCGCTGGCGCTGGCGCGTTCGGCGATCCGGTCGAGGCGCCGGCCCTCGCGCTCCTCGGAGCGGGCCCATTGTCCGATGAGGACGATGATGATGATGAGGCTGGGGATCTCGCCGAAGCCCCAGGCGATGCCGCCGCCGGCGCGCTGGTCGGCGAGGAGGTCGCCGACCCACGGGATCGCGATCTGGGTGTACCAGCCCTCGGCGATGAGGCCGGTGCCCATCATCAGGGTCACGCCGAAGATCGCGTGGAAGACGATCGAGATGAAGTAGAGGAGGACCTTGGCGGGGTAGGAGAGGGGCCGCGGCTTCGGGTCGGGGCCGATGACGACCCAGAAGAAGAGGCTGCCGGCGGCGAGGAAGTGCGCGGTCATGAACAGGTGCCCGAAGTGGCTCCGCATGGCCCACTCGAACATCCCGGTGAAGTACATGAGGTACAGGCTCGTCAGGTAGATGAGGAGGGCGATGAGCGGACGCGACACGAAGCGGGACCAGCGGCTGTGGATGGCGGCCAGGAGCCACTCGCGGGGCCCGCCGGCCCGGTCGGGCTTGAGGGCGCGCAGCGCGAGGGTCACCGGCGCGGCCAGGACCAGCAGGATCGGGGCGAGCATGTTGAGCGCCATGTGCTGCACCATGTGGGCGCTGAACAGGACCATGCCGTACTTGCCGAGGCCGGTCGAGGTGGTGAGGACGACGACGGCCCAGCCCGCGCACCACAGGGCGGTCCGGTACCAGGGCCAGGCGTCGCCGCGGCGGCGCAGCCGCACCACGCCGGCGATGTAGAACCCGGCCATCGCGAGCGCGGCCGTGCAGAACAGGACCGACGGGTACCAGTCGGTGAGGATGCGCGCCAAGGAGACCGGCTCGGGCGTGGGGAACCCGAGGAGGGCCGTGTTCGGGTCGGGGAGCTCCTCGGCCGGGGGCGGGGTGACCGAGAGGGAGGAGGCGAGGCCGAACGCGACCGCCATGAGGCCGAGCTCGACGGCGGCGAGCCGGTTGAACGCGCCCCGGTCGCCGTGCTCGACCGCGGGGAGGGCGCGGCGGCGGTGGGCCCAGCCGAGGACGCCGCCGGCGGCGAGGACGGCGAGCTTCGCGAGCGCGATGCGCCCGTACGCGGACTCCCACAGGTCGGTGAAGGCGACGTTCGCGATGAAGACGACGAGCCCGGAGGCGGCGACCGCCGGGTAGGCGAACGCGGCCGCGAAGGAGTAGCGGCGGGCCGCGACCGCGGGGTCCTTGCGGGCGATGAACAGCGCGAAGAGGCCGCCGGCCCAGAACGCGGCGGCGACGACGTGGATGAGGAGCCCGTCGACGGCGATCTGGTGGTTGCCGTTCGAGGCCGAGTGCCCGGTGAACACGGGCGGGAGGGAGGCGGCGAGCGCGAGCGCGGCGGCGCAGGCCGCGCCGGGGACGGTGAGCGCGCGGGCGGCGACGAGCGCGGCGGCGCCGGCGAGGAGCACGGTCAGGCCGAGGGCGCGGCCCTGCTCGTACTGGGCGATGTAGGACCACACGCCCGGGACGGTGACCTCGGACAGGGGTCGCGCGAACGTGTTCGCGAAGTCCACCGGAAGGCTGATCGCGGCCGTGAGCGCCCACACGCCGGAGGCGGCGGCGCCGACGCGCAGCCACCGCCAGGACTGGGCGGCGAGCCGCGACCGGTCCCCTTCGCGGCCGGGCAGGAAGCACGCGGCGGCGATGGTGCAGCCGACCGCGGCGAGCATCGCGAGGTCGTACGCGTACTTGAGGAGGCCGGCGGCCCAGGTGACGGCGGGGTCGGCGGCGGCGAGCCCGGGGAGGGCCGCGACGTCGACGGCGCCGCCGAGGTCGAGCGCGATGACCGCGGCGAGCAGCCCGGCCGTCGCCGCGGCCGCGACGGCGAGGACCCGCAGGCCCCGGCCGGGGTGCGCCGCGCGCAGCCCGGTTCGGGGACCGCGACCGCCGCCAGGTATGGTGTCGGCGGTGTTTTGGCTGGTCTCGGTCGATGCGGTCACGTAACCCAGCATGGCTGATTGTTCCAGCTCACGCCCCACCGGGTGGGGTCAGATATCTCCGGCGACTCCCCGGCCCGGGCATGCGCCGACCCGCGGTGTCGGGGTCATAAGGCACGATCACGGTGCGCCGTCCGCGAGGCCCGACCAGTCGCAGCGTCGAGGGCGGGGTCGTATTTTCTATGGTGGATCGCGATGGGAATCATCGAAAGACGCGGTGAGATCATGAACCTGCTCCAGGGAGGCGGCGGAGTGCTGGGCAACATGCACTTCACGTTGGACGGCTCGGACGACCCGTCCAACGTGCTGAACCTCATGGCGCTCGACGCCTACGTGAGCGGCGCGCAGCCGCACGCGGTGGTGCGGGCGCTCGACATGGTCGCGGACGACGTGGACCTGATCCCCGAGGGCGGGTCGCTCATCCGGTCGATCTCGGGGACCTCGTTCCTTCAGCTCGTGACCGGCGAGGGCTGGACGCTCCGCACGCAGCGGTGGCGGGACGGCTCGGGCCAGGCGGTGGTGACCGCCGAGACGCGCGAGCGCGCCGAGGAGATCGCCGCCTACGTCACCGACCGCACCGGCTCGGTCGAGGAGGTCGGCGAGGACAAGGTCGACATGGGCTTCTGGTACCGGTCGGCGCGCGGCCCGTTCCGCTCCACCCGGTCGATCAGCGCCCCGCGCTGGCCCGAGATCGAGCGGAACTACTCGTCCAGCGCCGGGTCGGCGCTCGGGAAGCTCATGGCGACGCAGTCCTCGGACGTGACCGGCCGCCTCGTGCTCTTCCACGGCCCTCCCGGCACCGGCAAGACGACGGCGCTGCGGGCGCTGGCGCGCGAGTGGGCGCCGTGGTGCCAGGTGGACACCGTCCTCGACCCGGAGGCGTTCTTCGCGGACCCGTCGTACCTGATGGAGGTCATCATCGGGTCGGAGATGGACCTCGCGCTCGACACCGACCTGACGCCGGGCGAGCCGCGGCGCGAGCACTGGCGGCTCATGGTCCTGGAGGACTGCGACGAGCTCATCCGCGGCGAGGCGAAGGAGGCGTCGGGCCAGTCGCTCGCGCGCCTGCTGAACCTGACGGACGGCCTGCTCGGCCAGGGCCGGGAGATCATGGTCGCGATCACCACGAACGAGCGCCTCGACCGGCTGCACCCGGCCGTGGTCCGCCCGGGCCGGTGCCTGGCGCAGATCGAGGTCGGCGAGCTGTCGCCGCTGGAGTCGAGCGACTGGCTCGGCGGCGAGCAGGTCCGCGAGCCGATGACGCTCGCGGAGCTGTACGCGCGCCGCGCCGGCACCGACCCGAACCGCACGGAGCCGCAGGTCCCGCAGCAGCAGGTCGGCCAGTACCTGTAGGCCGGCCCCGTCAGTGGACGGGGTCGATGAAGTACACCGAGCTGGTGCCCCAGTCGCAGACGGCGAGGCGCCCGTCCGGGGCGACGGTGATCCCGGTGGGGCTCGCGAAGCCGTCGGCGACGGTGGTGCGGGTCCCGTCCGGTTCGATCATCTCGACGGTCGAGCCGCCGTAGTCCACGACGTAGACGGCGTCGCCGCCCGCGGGCGCGATGCCGGGTCCGGGGCTGGCAAGCTCGGTGTTCACGTGCTCGGCCGCGGTCGAGCCGGCCGCGACGTGCGAGACGCCGCCGTTGATGTTGCTGACCATGAGGTCGCCGTTGTCGAGTTCGACGGCGCCGACCGGGGTCTGGAGCCCGGTGGCGACGGTCCGGGTGTTGCCCTCGGCGTCGGCGGCGAGGATCTCGTCGGTCTGCCGGTTGGCGATGAGGAGTTCGCCGGCGGCGTTGAAGGACAGCCCGGCCGGGGTCGCGAGCCCCTCGACGAAGACCTCGGGTTCGCCGTCCTCGCTGAAGCGCCACACGACGTCGCCGCTGTAGGAGGCGGCGTAGACGACGCCGTCGTCGCTGATCGCGAGCCCGGAGGGCCCGTTCAGGTCGCTCGCGAAGGTGCTGCGCTCGCCGTCGGGCGTGAAGCGCTCGATGGTGCCGCCGGACCAGTTCGCGATGTAGAGGGCGCCGTCGGCGTCGAACGCCATGCCCACCGGGGACGAGAGGCCGTCCCAGGCCGCCTCGCCGGGCCCCTGGAGCGAGCCGTCGGTGCCGGCGGGCTCGGGTCCGCCGCTGCACGCGGTCGCGGCGAGGACCGCGGCGACCGCCGGGGCGGCCAGGAGGCGGCGGGCCCGGGACGCGGTGCCGCCGTGTCGAAGGTCGTCGTTCATGTGCGTCGCACTCCGTCTCGGTCGGTGTCGGTTCGTCGCTGGCGCTAGGCGTTCGAGCGCGCTCGAACGCAAGCGTGCGCCGGGGGCGCCGCGGCAGAGGCCGTCCGCGGCGCTCCCGGCGCGGTCACGGGGTGAGGGCGCCGCCCCACTTGATGAGGGCGCTGCCGATGGACATGCCGCCCCCGAACGCGGCCAGGAGGACGCCGTCCCCGGGCCGCAGGTGGCCGGCGCGGTTGGCGTAGTCGAGCGCGATCGGGACGGAGGCGGCGCCGGTGTTCCCGAACTCGTCGACGACCAGGTGGTGGCGGGCCCGGGTGAGGCCCAGGCTCGGCTCGATGTCGCGGAGCATCCGCCCGTTCGCCTGGTGCGGGATGAAGTGCCGCACCTCCTCCTCGGTGGCGTCGGCCTTGCGCAGGATCTCCTTGACGGCCAAGGGGAGCTGCTCGGTGACGAACTCGCGCACCGCCCGGCCGTCCATGGTGAAGTACTGGCCGGGGTCGTCCGGCGGCACGTCGCGCGAGGGCGTGCGGCTGCCGCCGTTGGGGACCTCGATCATGCGGTGGTGCATGCCGTGGGTGCGCAGGCTGGTGGCGACCAGGCCGTGGTCCTCGGCGACGGGGCCGAGGACGACGGCGCCGGCGCCGTCGCCGAAGAGCACGGCGGTGCGGCGGTCGGCCGGGTCGATGATCCGCGAGTACACGTCGGCGCCGACGACGAGCGCGTAGCCGTCGCGGAGCCGGGCGGCGGCGGCGTCGAGCGCGAACAGGAAGCCCGAGCACACGGCGTTCACGTCGTAGGCGGGGACGCCGTCGGCGCCGAGCCGGTGCTGCACGATCGCGGCGGTCGCGGGCTGCGGGTGGTCGGGCGTCGACGTGGCGACGATGATCTGCTCGAGCTGCCCGGGCAGGATGCCGGCGTCGTCGAGGGCGGCCTGCGCGGCGGCGGCGGCGAGGTCGGAGGTCGCTTCGTGCGCGGCGGCGTAGCGGCGGGTGCGCACACCGGTCTTGCGGACGATCCATTCCTCCTCGACGCCGGCGCGGGCGCCGACCTCGTCGTTGCCGACGACGGTCGCGGGCAGGTGGGAGCCGGTGCCGACGATCCCGATGCGGGTCGGCGGCGCGGCGGTGCGGGTGGACATGTGAGGTCACCTCAGTCAGGGTCAGCACTCCCGGTGGGGAGCAGCGGGTTTCGGTCGGGGTCCGAAGAACTCGTGGTCAGGCCGCGGCGGCGGCGGGGTCGAGGACGCGCCAGCCCCGGTGGTCGGCGCGGCGTCGCAGCTCGGGGTCGGCGCCGACGACCACGGCGGTGCCGACGGCGTCGAGCATCGGCAGGTCGCTGGCGTGGTCGCCGTAGGCGACGCAGCGGGCGGGGTCGAGGCCGCGGAGCCGGGTGACGGCCCGCACGACGTGCGCCTTGCCCTCCCCGATCACGGGGTGGTCGATCTCGCCGGTGAGGCGGCCGCGGCGCACGATCACCGGCGCGCCGTGCACCTCGCTGGCGCCCAGCAGCGCCCCGATCGGGTCCAGGCAGGCGTAGAACGAGCCGGACACGAGGACGGTGGGGACGCCGGCGCGGCGCAGCTCCTCGTGCTCGGCGACGACGCCGTCGACGAGGAACCCGGGCTCGGCGAGCTCCGCCTTGAGCCAGGCGTGCCCGGCGGCGGCGAGCCGCTCGGCGGACTCGCCCGCGTAGCAGCGGTAGTAGGCCCGGTTGACCTCCTCGCGGGGGACGCCGGAGGCGGCGAGGTCGCCGAGGCGGTCCCGGATGACCCGGTAGGCGCCGGCCGGTTCGCCGCGCGAGTCCAGGTAGAACTCGAGGAACCGGAACATGCTCTTGACGGAGATGAGGGTCTCGTCGACGTCGAAGAAGGCGGCGTCGACGCCCTCGTGCTCAGACACCGGCCCCCACTTCGGCGCCGAGGCGCGACTCGTGCGTCACGGCGTGGGCCGCGCGGCGGTGCTCCTTGCCCTCGATGAGCTCGGACTCGAACGCGGTGAACGCGACCTCGGTGAGCGCGCAGCGGCGCCCGGCCTGGTGCACGCCGATCTCGGCGGTGAAGGAGAGCCGGGTCGGGTCGCCGACGTCGGCGCGCGTGACCTGGTACTCGATCTCCGCGGCGAGCGGGAACAGGAAGTTCTCGAACGAGGTGCGCATCGAGTCGATGACGAAGTAGTAGCCGCCGCGCCGCTCGGGGTCGACGTAGTACCGCTCGGTCACGGCGAGGAACATCTGCCGGGCCGCC
This sequence comes from Glycomyces terrestris, assembly GCF_003933745.1. GTDB lineage: Bacteria > Actinomycetota > Actinomycetes > Mycobacteriales > Micromonosporaceae > Glycomyces > Glycomyces terrestris. The sequence goes on from NZ_RSEB01000003.1 coordinate 542,448, forward strand.
TCGACCACGACCATGCCCTGGACGTGCTGCCCGGTCTGGTGGTCGAGCAGGAGCTCGTTGTCGTTGTGGATGCGCAGGGCGGCCCGGTACACGCCCGGCCCGGTGCTGCGCAGCGCGGCGATCAGCGCGTTCGACTCCTGTCGCTTGTGGACCTCGTCGGTGCCGAGGGGCTCGGTGGCGTGCGGCTCCAGGAGCATCCGGTGCGCGACGCCGACGCGGCGGACGACGGCGTGCAGCCGGTCCCAGTCGGCGGCGGTGACGCCCTGGCCCGGGCGGAGCGAGATCTCCTCGCCGGCCTCGCCGTAGAGGCCCGACTGGAGGTCTTCGAGGAGCTGGCTGATGGTGAGGACGTCGGGGTGTTCGGAGCTGAAGCCCTGAAACCTGACGCCGACGACGATGAGGGTTCTGCTGGAATTCGGCATTCGCTTGTCCATCCGCTAAGGAGTGGCTGTGAACGGGATTCCGCGCGACACTGCGACGGCGATGCGGACTCCGGATCGGTCCACTGGGGCCTCGGAAGGTCCGGAAGAGTTGGCGCCATTGGGAATTGCGGTGTACTCATTCAGGATATGCAGGGCACGCTCTGTGAGCAACCATCCAGTTAGTGTTGTGAATCAACTCACACAAAGCAACTCAAAATATGACAGAATCATTTCCGGATCGTGTGCGGGACCTGAACCGACTGTTGCCGTCGTACTGCAATGCCATGAATACGAGCTCCAATGAGGGCATTTACCCCATTCGCGATGTGCAATTCGGTCCGTTGGGGACTCGCGGCCCGGTGATCACCGCAAGTGGCGCGCTCCTCTCGCAACGCAACCACCACTGTGGTCCGAATCGGCGCTTGCGTCACATCGGCCGCGCACTCCACTCCGGCCCCGCCGGTGGGGGACGGAAAACGGGCGAGGCCCCGCCGCCAGGCGGGGCCTCGCCCGTGCGTCGCTCGGCCGGGTCAGGCGGGCCCGTCCAGGAGCCCGCGGGCCTCGAACACCTCGCGCGCGGCGCTCATCGCGTTCAGCGCCGCCGGGAACCCCGCGTACACCGCCATCTGGATGATCGTCTCCACCACCTCCTCGCGGGTGCCGCCGACGTTGAGCAGCCCGTGCACGTGGACCTTCAACTGCGGCAGCGCGCTCCCGAGCGCCGTGCAGGCGGCGACGGTCACGATCTCGCGCGAGCGCAGGTCGAGGCCCTTGCGCACGTACACGTCCCCGAAGGCGAACTCGATGATGTAGCGGCCCAGGTCCGGCGCGATCGACTCGAGGCTCGCGATCACCGCCTCGCCCGCGTGGCCGTCGATCTCGGCCAGGGCCTTCCAGCCCCGGTCGTAGCGCGAGCCCTCCGGCTCGACCTCGGCGTCGGCGAACCCGGGCTCGTCGTCGTCGCGGGCCTCGAAGACCTCGCGCGTCGCGCCGATCGCGTTGAGCACCTTCGGGAATCCGGTGTAGGGCACCAGGTGCATGATCGCCTCGACGATCTCGCGCCGGCCCAGCCCGATGTTGAGGGCCCCGTTGACGTGGAACTTCAGCTGCGGCAGGGCGTGACCGAGCGCGGTGAGCGCCCCGATCGTCGCCAGCTGGCGCTCCCGGAGGTCGAGGTCCGAGCGGTGGTAGACGTCCCCGTACGGGAACTCCACGGTCATCCGGCCCAGGTCCGGGGCGATGTCGTCGTAGCCGTGGACCACGGGCGGGTCCTCGTCTCCGGCGAGCCGCCGCAGGATCCCGATGCCGCGTTCGAAGCGGTTCTCCATGGACACCATCCTAAGAGCTCAGCGGCGCCGGCTCAGCTCGGGGAAGTCGGGGTTCGTCGCCATGACGCCCGCCTCGCCCCAGCGGGCCTGCGGGATCTCGTGCACGACCACGGTGATCTTGTCCAGGGGCGCGCCGGTGACCTCGTGGGTGGTCGCGGTGAGCGCCTCGATGAGCTTCTGGCACTGCTCGTCGGTCTGGTTCGGCCAGGTGGTGACGGTGATGAACGGCATCTCGATCTCCTTGCGGTTATGCGGAAACGGACCGGGGACGGCGGGCGGCGGCCGCGAGCAGCCCTGCCGCGGCGACCGCCGCCGCCCCGGTGGCGACGACGCCCGTCCAGCCCGCGAAGGTCCACACCGGACCGAGCGCGGCGCTCGCGGCGGCGCCGGCGAGCAGGCAGACGAGCATGTACAGCGACGAGGCCCCGCCCTGGCTGCCGGGCGGGGCGGCGGCGGCCAGCAGCACCAGGACCGCGGGCTGGCAGGCGAACACCCCGGCGAACAGGGCGAGCACCCCGGCCGTGACGACCGCCGGGTGGGCGGCGAGGCCGAGGAGCGCGATCCCGGCGAGCACCGCGGCGAGCCCGGAGAGGACGACGGCGGGCGCGCCGATGCGCGGCACGAGCCGCCCCGCGAGGGGCGCGCCGACGACGCCGACGAGCCCGGCCAGGTTGACCAGGCCGATCGAGGCGGCGTCGAACCCGAAGGGCTCCTGCTGGAGCCGGTAGGTCAGGAACGTCGCCACCCCGAGGTAGCCGAAGAACAGGCACGTCCCGAGCGCGAGGAGGCGCACGGTGGCCGCGCCGCGGAACAGCCCGAGCACCGCCGCGTACGCCTTCGCCGCCGGGCCGGCGGCCGCGGGCGCGGCCAGGTTCGGCAGCGTCAGGGCCGCGCCGGCGGACAGGAGGTTGAGCGCGGCGGCGCCGAGGACCGCGGTGCGCCAGTCGGCGGCGTCCGCGACGACGCCGGTCATGGAGCGCCCCAACGTGATCCCGGCGACCGACGCGCCGATGACGAGGCCGAAGAACATGCCCTTCATCTCCGGCGGGGCCAGGCGCGGCATGAGCGCGATCATCGCCGAGGGCACCGCCGCGGCGACGATCCCGGCGACCGACAGCAGCGCCACGAAGAGCCCGAAGCCGGGCGCGAAGACCGCCAGGGCCAGCAGCACCGCGAGGCCGGCGGCCCCGGCGGAGCCCATGGCGCGCAGCGGGAGCCGGTCGGTGAGCGGCCCGAACAGGAAGAACGACAGGGCGTAGGCGAGGCTCGCGGCGGTGAACGCGAACCGGGCGTCCTGGTCGGCGACGCCGAAGTGCGCGGCGATCTCCGGGAAGATCGGCTGCGTCAGGTACACCGAGGCGACGGCGAGGCAGGTGGCGACCGACGCGGTGGCGGCGGCCGCCCACGGGACGGCGGTGCGCTCGGCCGCGGCGGCGGGCAGGGCTCGGACGCTCATGCGGTCACCCCGAGGCCCGCGCGCCGCCGTCGACGGTCAGGAACGCGCCGTTGACCATCGCGGCCTCCGCGGAGACGAGGTAGGCGACGGCGGCGGCGACCTCGGCGGGGTCGACGAGCCGCCCGAGCGGGACGCCCGCGAGGACCTCCTTCTGGAGGTCGTCCGGCGGGAGGTCGAGCAGCGCGCCCATGTCGTCGAGGATCTCCGTCCACAGGCCGGTGTCGGTGGCGCCCGGGTCGACGGTGTTCACGCGGATGCCCTTGGGGCCCAGGTCCTTCGAGACGGCCTTGGCGAGGCCGCCGAGGCCGGCGTTGACGACGGCGTTCACGACGAGCAGCGGGCTCGGCTCGAGGCGGAAGACGCCGTTGACGAACACGATCCGGCCCGCGCCGCGCGCGGCCATGCCGGGGGCGACGGCGCGGGTCAGGCGCATCGCGCCGAGGAGCTTGCCGTTGACGGTGGCCTCCCAGGCCGCGTCGGTGGCCTGCGCGAGCGGCCCGACGGGGCCGTCCCCGGCGGCGTGCACGAGGATGTCGATCCGGCCGCGCTCGGCGAGGACGGCGGCGACGCCGGCGTCGGTGTCGGCGGTGTCGTTGATGTCGAGGCGCCGGGTGCTGAGCCGCTCGGCCGCTTCGGGGGCGAGGCCGGCGGCGAGGCGCTCGCGGGCGGCGTCGAGCCGGGCCTGGTCGCGGCCCAGCATGACGACGTGCGCGCCGTCGCGGGCGAGGCGGGCGGAGACGGCGCCGCCGACGCCGCCGGTGGCGCCGCTGACGAGCGCGACCTCAGGGTGCTGCGGTGTGGACATGGTGCTCCGTTCGGGTCGGGCGCGCCGCACGGGCGGCGTCGCGGGTGGGGCCGCCGGATCGGCGGCCCGGAATGGTCGTCGTCGATCTCCAGGAGCGGCCGGGGCGGCCCAACTCCCAGGTCACGGACTGATCGGCGCGCGGTACACTTCCGCGATGCCCACAGGTTCCACGGCCCGCCCGACCGCCCAGCGCACGCGCGACGCGCTGCTGCGCGCCGCGTACGAGGAGTTCACCCTCTTCGGTCCGGCCGGCGCCCGCGTGGACCGCATCGCCGACCGGGCCGGCTGCAACAAGCAGCGCCTCTACGCGTACTTCAAGAGCAAGGAGAACCTGTTCGGCGAGGTCATGCGCGAGGCGCACCGGCGCCTCGCCGAGGAGGTGCCGCTCCCCTCGGACCGCGAGGAGCTGGACGAGTACGTGGGCCGGGTCTTCGACTTCCACCGCCGCGACCAGAGCATCGTGCGCCTGCTGGCCTGGGAGGGCCTGACGTACGGGCGGGCGGCCCTGCCGTGGGCGGAGGAGCGGCGGGCGTTCTACGAGGTCAAGCTGACCGCGCTGCGCAAGGCGATCGGCGGGGACGACCCGGCGATGCTCGCGGCGCTCCTCATCGAGCTCATCGCGATCGCGTCCTGGCCGTTCGTGGTCCCGCAGCAGCGGCGGCTCCTGTACGAGGAGTACCGCCCCGAGGTGACCACTGTGGACGCCCTGCGGGACTCGCTGAACACGCTGGGGCGCGCCAGCATCGCGGCCGTGGCGAGGACGCCGGCCGAGTAGCGCCGGACGGGGGGCCATGCGCGGTCACCTCGAATCGGTCGCGGCCCCGGCCGGAGCCGGGGCCGGTCGCTATGCGCGGGTGCGGAACTCCTGGAACGAGGGGCCGGTCAGCTTCAACTGGGCGTGGATGTCCGCGCCGAGTCCGAAGTGGCCGATCGCGCCGCCGTAGTTCTGCTGGTAGCTCATCCACAGCACCACGACGTTCACGACGCGGTTCGCGCCGGGCAGGCCGGGGTCAGGGAACGGGTCGGGCAGCTCGGCGCGGTAGTGGGCCGCGCCGCCCGCGTCGGCGATGAAGACGTTCGGGACGCCGAGCGGCCCGGGCCTGGTGGGGCCGGCCGGGTCGAGGTCCCGCTGCCGCAGCGACATCACCGTGTAGACGCTGTCGGGGATGAGCCCGGTGAACCAGAACTCGAAGACCGCGGCGCGGCCGTCGCCGGTCGTCGTCACCTCGAGCTGGCCCCGGGCCCTGCGCCACTGCCCCAGGGTGATCGGGTCGCGGCGGCGGGGGCCGTCGGCCGCGCGCAGGTCCGGGATCGGGACCTCGTGCAGCGGGTAGCTCGGGCGCACGACCTCGTGCGCGTCGGGACGCTGCTCGGGGGCGAACAGCATCGGGTAGTTGCTGCACGGCAGCGGCAGCGGCAGCGTGTACAGCTCCATGCCGTCGTCGTCGGCGGTGAGCTCGCGCAGGATGCGGTACGGGGCGAGCTCGCCGAACGGCGGCAGCGGGCTGTCGGCGGCGACCAGCGCCGATCCCCAAGCGGGCGTGACGGTCCCGTCGTCGGCGGCGCGGTTGATGCGGCCGATGGTGACGAAGTTGCCGTCCTTGTCCATGATCTCGCTGGGCGGATACGCCGGTCCCTGGGTGCTGACGCTGAGGTCCAGGACGGTGCCGGCCACGGCTCAGACCCGCTCGTAGCAGCGGGTGTAGAGCCCGCCGGGGCCGCCGGTGATGTAGCGGTCGCCGGCCTGGGCGACGATCTCCTTGTAGCGGGTGTCGGTGAACGGCGCCAGGTACTCCTCGACGGGGCAGGAGAAGCCGGAGACGAACAGCACGCCGGGCTGGGTGCTCACCGCGGTGTGGTACGCGCTGAACGACTCGACCTGCTCGGACTCGCGGACCACCGCGAAGATGGTCTCCTCGCGCCAGGCGCGGTACGCCTCGTACGCCGGGGGCTTGACCTCGACGTAGCGCAGCTGCACGTACGGGGTCTGCGGCAGGTCCGTGCCGGGCTCCTTGGGGGCCTCCACGAACCGCACGACCTGGCGCCGGAAGTCCCCGGCGGCGTACGGGCCGACGGCGGTCCACAGCGGGTCGGCGTCGGGCGCGGTCGCCTCGATCGCGTCGAGTCCGTCGAGGACCCGCAGTTCGAGGAGGGTGTCGGCCTCCAGGCAGCGGTAGAGGATCCGGTCCTTGCCGGGGGTGGCGGCGAGGTGCTCGCTCCACGCGGCGGCGGCCTCGTCGCGCCGGTCGGCGGCGACGGGGAGTTCGGTGACGAGCAGGAGGGTGGCGGACATGGCGGTTCTCCAGATCGGTGTGGGGTGGCACTGAGGACCGAGACCGGCCGGGGCCGCGTGCGTCCGCGGCGGCGTCGGCGGTCCCGCCGGCTTCCGGCGCGAACGGGTCTCGATCGTCTTTGGACGGTCGGGGAACGTGGGAATCCGTGCGGCGCTGCGACGGGGCGTGCGGTGGTCCGATTCGCACGGTGAGCCGAATCGGCTTGGCGCCATTGGGAACCGGCGCCCGGATGGAGTGCGATGTACACGTTCAGCATAGGAAGCACACCCTCCGTGAGCAACCATCCGGTTAGTGTTGTGGCTTTCTTCACACAAAGCAACGCAATAGGTGACGATCGCATTGCGAACTCGTGTGCGGGCGTTGAACCGGGAGCATCCGGACCGCCACCGCGCGGCCGTTGCGTAGCCGCCGTCCCGGCTCCGCGTTTCGATCCCCTCCCGGGACGCCCCCCGCGGGTTAGGCTCGACCGCGGTCACCCCCGGACCGAGTGAACATCCGAGCACCTCAGGGGGACACACGTGCAACACCGAACCGCCAGCGCGCGCCGGGCCCGGCGCCTGACCCTGGCCGGCGCCGCCGGGCTCGTCGCTGCCGCGGCCGCGACGGCCATCGCCTGCAACACCGCCGGCACCGGCCCGGCCGCGCACGCCGCCGCGGTGAGCTACGACCCGCTCGCGCCCGCGCTCGGCTTCAACTCGTTCGTCGAGGACCGGACCGTGCTCGCCTCGACCGAGTCCGAGGGGCCCGTCGCCACCGGCGGCGACCTCGTCCTCGACGGCTACTACAACGTCATGATCCACCCGGTCGGCAGCTACACGGCGCCCGGCGACACCGTGCCGAGCGCGCTCGTCGTCGGCGGCGAGGTCGACTTCGGCGGCGGCGAGCCCGGCTCGGTGGCGAAGGTCCTCAGCGGCGGCTACGTCAAGATCGGCGACACCTCGGGGGTCTCGGTCCTCACCACCGACCAGAACAACGCGAGCGTGAACACGCAGGTCGTGCCCGCCGGCGGGGCGTACAACTCGACGCCGCGGATCGAGCTGAACTCGAAGGAGCCGGCGGACGCGGTCGCGCAGGCCCCGATCGACTTCGGCGCGGCCTTCGCCGAGCTGCGGGCGAACGCCGCGGCCCTGGCCGTGTGCGAGGCGAACGAGGTCCGCATGGTCGACGAGGGACTCCAGACCGTCCCCAAGGGCGGGGTCCAGCCGAACCAGCGGATCTCGATCCAGGGCATGGACCCGAACCGGACGAACGTCCTCAACGTCACCGGCGAGGACCTGAACGACCTGTCGGAGCTGGTGTACCTGCTCCAGCCGACCGAGAGCGGCCCGCTGCTGATCAACGTGGACACGTCCGGGACCGGCGGCGAGATGGACTGGTTCGTCAAGAACCAGCCGGGCGCGGGCGGCATCCTCGGCGCGCCGTACATCCTGTGGAACTTCGGCGAGACCACGCGCCTGACGCTCACCGGCGGCGACTCCCTCGAAGGGAGCGTCCTCGCGCCGGACGCCGACTACACGGACCTGAGCCCGTCGAACGTGGAGGGCCAGATCATCGCGAAGAACGCCAGCCACGGCACCGTGCGCGCCAACGGCGGGGAGATCCACCACGCGCCGTTCGGCAGCACGCTCGCCTGCGAAGACGGCGACCAGACGACCCCGGCCTCGACGACCCCGTCCGACGTCACCAACTCGATCCAATCGGAGACCCCGTCCGGGGACGGCCCGAGCGGCGGCTCCGAGGGCCCCTCGACCGGGGACAGCACGGGCGGCGGCTCCGAGGGCCCCTCGAACGGCGACCGGACGGGCGGCTCGGACGGTTCGCACGGTGACGGGCACGGCTCGGACGACCTGGCGACCACGGGCGCGTCGATGCGGCCGCTGCTGTTCGTCGCGGTCGCGCTGCTCGCGGTCGGCGGCGCGGTGGTGGCCCTGACGTACGCGCGAAGGAGCACGCGAAGCTGATGCCCGCCCCGATCGACCGCGCCTCCGCGCACGCGTGGACGGCGCTCGTCCTCACCGCGCTCGCCGGTGCGGTCGACGGGGCCGGGTTCCTCGCCCTCGGGCAGCAGTTCGTCGCCAACCAGACCGGGAACGCGGTGCTGCTGGCGGTGGCCGTGTCCGGGGAGGTGACGGGCCGCGGCGACGGGCTGTCGGCGGTCGGGCCGCTGTGGTCGCTCGCCGGGTTCGCGCTGGGCGCGGTGGCCGCGTCGCTGGCCACGCGGCGGCACGTGCTCACCAGTTTCGGCGTCCCGGTGCTGCTCGTGGCCGAGGTGGTGCTGCTGGCGTCGGCGGGGCTCGCGGGGAGCGCGGAGCCCGCGATCGGCCTGGCGGCGGTCGCGATGGGCGTCCAGAGCATCCACGCCGCCCGCATCGGCCTGGCCGGGGTGACGACGACGGTGCTCACGGGGACGCTGATCGCGCTGTCGGTCAATCTCTCCGGGAGCCGCGAGGACCTGCGGTCGGCCCGGCTCCAGGCGGGCGTCTGGGCCGTGTACCTCGCGGGCGCCGGGCTCGGTTCGGTGCTGGCGCACGAGGTCTCGTTCAGCGCGGTGTGCTGGTCGGCCGCGGGCGTGGCGGCGCTGATGGCCGCCGCCGGGTTCGTCGAGGACCGCCGCCTGCGGTCGCGGGCCTAGGCCGCGAACGCGCGCTCGGGTTCGCGCTTGGCGGCGACCAGCGCCGCGGCCGCGGCCTCCCAGGCGGGGTGGCGGAACTCGAAGCCGGCGGCCTCGAGCCGGGCGGGCACGACGCGGCGGCTCTTGAGCAGGACCTCGGTGTCGCTGCGGAGGACGAGCGCGCCGATCTCGGCCATCCACCCGGTCGCGGGGACCGCGAACCGGACGCCCATGGCGCGGCGCAGGATGCGCATGAAGTCGCGCTGGCGCAGCGGGTGCGGGGCGGCGAGGTTGACGGGCCCGGCGAGGTCGTCGCGTTCGATGAGGAACAGGACGGCGCGCGCGAAGTCCTCCTCGTGGATCCAGGACACGAACTGGCGGCCTCCGGCGACCGGCCCGCCGATGCCGAGCCGGGCCATGCGGCAGAACGCGTCGAAGGCCGAGCCGCGGTCGGGGTTCATGACGATCGCGGTGCGCATCGCGACCTTGCGGGTGCGGGGCGTCTGGGCTTCGTCGAGGGCGCGCTCCCAGGCCCGCGCGATGTCGATGCTGTAGGACCAGCGGGCGGGGACGCCGGGCTCGGCGCCGCCGATGACGCCGGTCTCCTCGTCGTTGGCGCGGTCGAAGGTGTGGGCGTAGATCGTCGCGGTCGAGGCCTGGAGCCACACGGCCGGCGGGTGCTCGGCGGCGGCCAGGGCCTCGCCGATGACGCGGGTCGAGTCGACCCGGGAGGCCATGACCTCGTCGCGGTAGGCGGCGTCCTCGCGGATGTGGACGGCCCGGCCGGCCAGGTTGACGACCGCGTCGGCGCCTTCGAGGGCCTCGGTCCAGGGTCCGAGGGTGCGGCCGTCCCAGTGGAGGTGGTGCGGGGCGGTCGGGTTGCGGGTGAGCACGGTGATGCGGTGGCCCGCGGCGAGCAGGCCGCGTTCGAGGACGGCACCGAGGTTGCCGGTGCCGCCGGGGATGACGATCTTCATGGGGTACCTCCTTGTACACCAAGGCTACCCCAGGTCTTGAACACGTTCAATTATGATCTGGGCCTCGCGCGGGCGGCGCGGCGGCGGGCCGACTTCTCCCGGGATCGGCGGTTTCAGTCCCCGGGCGCGCTCGTCGTGGAACGATCCGACCTGGACAGGGAACCGAACGGGAAGGACCGATCCATGAAGCGAAGGAACAAGCAGAAGGCCGTCGCCATCGGGGCCGCCGCCACCGCCGTGGCGGCCGGCGCGGCGATCGCGGTCGCGGTGAGGACCAGGCGGGTCGCGCCGATCGGCAAGGTCCGCCGGGACAAGTTCGACCGCTGGTTCGACACCCTCGACGTCGACGGCAACGACTACATCACCGAGGAGAACCTCCGCGAGGCCGCCGACCGCGTCCTGGGCGCCCGCGGCGTCCCCGTCGAGAGCCCGATGGGCCTCGAGCTCCGGGAGGCCACCCTCCGCCTGTGGACCGACTTCATCGCCCCGGCCGCCGAGGACGACGACGCCCGCGTCTCCCGCCGGGAGCTGCGGTCCGCGCTCGCCCGCAACATGCTCGCCGACCGCATCGCGGCGGCCGCGAAGCTCGCCTACGTCGCCGACGCGTACTTCGCGATCACCGACGAGGACGGCGACGGCCTCATCAGCTCCGGCGAGTTCGTGCAGCTCATGCGCAACTGGAACGGCGTCGACTACGTGGAGAGCCACCGGCTGTTCGAGTTCCTCGACGCCGACCACGACAACCGCATCTCGCCCGACGAGTGGCGGCGGGCGATCTTCGGCTTCTTCCTCGGGAGCGAGCGGAACCACCCGGTGAACGACCTCATGGGCAAGGTCGGCAGCCCGATACTGGCCCCGGCCGACTTCTGACCGGGGGCGGGCCGCCGCGCGCACTCGCGAACCGAATGCGCTGCGGCTCTGCGGGAACCGCGAGCGACGTGAACGGGCCGGCGGATGCGCCGACATGCATCAGCCGGCCCTTCGCCGTGCCCACCCCCGGCCGGTCACTCCCGGGTCGCGGCGACGGCCTCCTCGATGAAGGCGGCCTTCCCCGCGGTGTACGCCTCGCGGTCGTCGCCGTGCTGCTCGGCGAGGAGGCGCTTCAGGTCCCCGTAGCGCCGCGCGAGCGCGCCGTCGCACCGCAGGGCGTCGCGGAACCGGATCTGCTCGCTCCAGCGGGGGTGCCCGGCCGCGATGAGGTGCAGGTGGGCTTCGCGGTGGCGGCCGGTGGCGTCGGGCTTGACGAAGAAGCGGCGCCAGGGGCGGCCGTCGAGGTCCGGCGGCACGAAATGCCAGCCGGCGGCGGCGAGGTCCGGTCCGACCTCGGCGGCGGCGAGGTCAAGGTCCCGCACGGTCACCGCGAGGTCCACGATCGGCTTGGCGGCGAGGCCCGGCACCGAGGTCGATCCGACGTGCTCGATGCCCTCGACCAGGCAGGGAGCGAGGATCGGCGCGAGCACCGCCCGCTCGGCGGCGGCGCGGACGGCCCACTGCGGATCGTGCGGCCGCACTTCGGCGCGCTCGTGCGCCCACGCCGGGATTTGATCACTCATGTTCTGCACCAATGCATCCCGATCGGTCTCTGGTCCGCGTCTCCTGCACCTTATGCGCCGGTGCCACCCAGTCCGAACGCGGCTGCGGTCCTGGAGGGCAGCGCGTCTGCTCGGTCTGGGGCCGCATTGTCGGAGGGGTGGCGTAGCCTGCCGGGGTCGAGCGAGGAGGACCCGGGTGAAGTTCAGGAAGATCGACGAGAAGCTGTCCATGCGCAGGCCGCTGGTGGAGGATGAGCGGTTGCGGCCGCTGGAGGACGACCTCGACTTCGACGTCGAATGGAGCGAGCTGCTCATCGAAGGCGCCGACTGGACCGGCGCGCACGGCGACGGAAGCCTGGAGTCCTCGGCGGTCCGGAACTCGGACCTGTCGGGCGCGGTCCTGTCGCCGTTCGAGGTCGTGGATGTGGTCGTGGACCACTCGGTGCTGTCGAACGCCCGCTGGGAGGAGGCGACCGCTCGCCGCGTCGAGATCACCGAGAGCCAGCTCGTGGGCTGGCAGGCCCAGTTCTCGCTGGTGCAGGACCTCTACGTCGCGGATTCCCGGGCCGACTTCGCGGGCATCTCGATCGGCACCGCCAAGGGCCCGGTGGTGTTCGAGCGCTGCCGCTTCACGAACGCGACCTTCCTCGGCGACTTCTCGAAGGCGGTCTTCATCGAATGCTCGTTCCCCGGCGCCGACTTCTCCCGCGTGTCCAACGCGAAGGGCTGCGACTTCCGCCGCGCCGAGCTCGGCGGCATCACCGGTCTGATGAGCCTCAAGGGCGCCCTGATCACCGCGGACCAGGCGGTCGAGATAGCCGGCGAACTCGCCGTGGCGGCCGGCTTCAAACTCGCCTGACCGGGGCTCGGACCCCGCTCACGGCGGCCGACTCGGTCATGACCGTTTCGTGCAGCGGCCGTTCGGATTCGACGCTAGCCTGAAGCGCATGACCCTCCTTCACGTGCCGTACCACCTCGATCGACACCACCCCGACCTCGGCATCCCGCTCCCGGCCGGTGCCGAAGTCCAGGAGGTGGTCGCAGACCTGCCCGTAGGCGAGGTGTGGGCGCGGCTCGTGGGCCTCTACGACCACGTCGCCGAGACCGTCGCCGCGCACGCCGGCAGCGGCAGCGGCAGCGGCAGCGGCAGCGGCAGCGGCAGCGGCAGCGGGACGCTAACCGTCGTGTCGGGCGACTGCACGGTCTCGATCGGGATGGCCGCGGGACTCCAGCGCGCGGGCATCGACCCGGCGATCGTGTGGATCGACGCGCACGGAGACATCCAGACGCTCGAGACGACGGAATCGGGTTACCTGGGCGGCATGGCGTTGCAGTTCCTCCTCGGCTACCGCGCCGACCTCGTCGCGGCGCCGCTCGGGCTGCGCCCGCCGGCCCAAGACCGCGTTCTGCTGGTCGACGCCCGCGACCTGGACCAGGCCGAAGCCGACTTCCTTGAGACCGCGCAGGTGCGCCGCCGCGAACTGGCAGACCTGTCCGCAGACGACCTCCCGGATGGCCCGATCCTCCTCAACCTCGACCTGGACACCCTCGACCCGGGCGTACTGCCCGGCCTCCGCTATCCGGCGGCCGACGGACCCGACGAGCCGACCCTTCTTCAAGCGGTCCGCACCATCATGGAAACCGGCCGGGTCGCGGCCCTCAACGTTGCCTGCACCTGGGAACCGGGTATCGAAGCCGCCACCGACGAAGCCGGGGCGATCGAAGTCCGCGAACGACTGGTGGCCACGATCCTCGAAGCGGCCTCGGGCCCATCCCACCGGTGACCGGGTCGGCCTCGACCGAGCACCGACTGTCCTCCCTGAAACCAACTGAACCCTCCGCTGACCCCACCTCGGGGCCGGCGGGCCGAAGGTCGTCCTGGCTCCTCCCGACCGGGCGACCGCGGTCGGGTCTGGCTGGACCAGACCGAGGGGGCCGGGCGCGTCAGCCGAGTTCTTCGAAGGTCCCGGAGTGAACTTCACCGATCCGGCCGCCGTGGTCCTCGAACGACCAGAAGCCGGTGATCGTGTGGTTGTGGAAGTTCATGACGTGGGTGACCGCGGTGCCGGAGACCTCGTTCCACCCGAGCAGGTAGACCCGGGGTGTCACCTCGGCGACGTGCAGATCGACGGTCCCGGAGGCGCTCTCCGTGGCGCCGTCGATCTCCGCGTACTGGAGCTTGTTGCCCTCGGCTCCGAATATGTTGTGGAGTACGACCCCGTTGTCCAACCGGATCACGAAGGTCTTCCCCGCGAACGCGAAATCACCCATCTCAAGCCCTTCTTCACACTCGCCGCTGCACACACCGTGAACCAAATCCGCTCGAGCGCCGACCGAAGTCCAACCTAAGATCCGGCCCACGGCCAAGTCCCCGATTTCCCGATTCCTCCGGTTTCAACCCTCCTCTCAGTCAACAGTGAACCGACCTCCGGACAGCTGCGAGGTCGCAGCATCGTCATCGCCAGCGCAGACCCCGATCTCGCTTCCAGTTCCGGCCACGGTCGCAGCCGCAGAATCGAGTTCGTCGAGAAGCGTCGGCGGTGCGGAGCAGTCTCGGATCGCCTGGTCTGCGAGTTCGAGGCGGCTGCGGAATTCGAGGTCGTCGGTGGCCGCCAGCGCTTCGAGGGTGGTCTGCCTGCGGTGGAGCGAGCGGTCGAGCCATTCGCGCCATTTCGGGTCCGCTTCGGCTCGGGCCACCGTCCGGGGCCTCCAAACCGGCATCGGCGCGCCCGACACCGCGAATCGCGGATTCGGTTTCAGCGCTTCAGGTCCGGGAAGGAAGTCGCGGATCGCGGCCTCGGTCCAGCCGCGCGAGCGCAGCATCGGCTTGGTCAGCCACACCGACCGGTCCCCGATCCGCACATACTGCGGCCGAGAAGGCGGCGACTCGTCGGAGGAGGGCCGGGCTTCTTCGGAGGCGAGCCCGGCTTCTCGCGCCGGTTCGAGCCACGGCGGTCCCGAGGATGCTGACGCCTCCGTTTCGAAAGGCCCCGTGTTCCGAGACGGGCCGCTGATCGGTGCCGGCGGGGGCGGGTCCATCGCGTCAGCGAGCGGGCCTTCGCGCTTTCGCCCTGAAGGCCGGTTCTTCGACTTGGGCCGCTTCGGTTTTCGTTCAGCCAAGGGTGGCGTTGGCGATTCGGCGATGGCGGGCGAAGGCTCGGTTGTCGCAAGGTGGACCGCGGGCGGCGCCTGGCCGGTGTCACCGTGTTCCGGGCCGGGCGGCCGCAAAGCCGCTGCGGCCGGTGTCTGCCTGTCGTCGGGGCCGCCCCCGAGGTGCCGCTCGGCCGCGGCGGAGGGCGGCTTTCCTGCCGGTGCCGGGGTTTCGGCTTCGGGTGGGTTCGCCTCGGCCGCGATCGCTGCCGCCGCGGCGGCTTGGAGTGCGGAGCGGGTGAGGGATTCGACCAGCCACCTGGTGAAGTGGTCGCGGAGGACCTCGGCGGGGACCGTGTCGAACGGGAGTGCTTCGGCCATCATCTCGGGGCCGGGCGGGCCGGTGGTGGTCGCCGCGGCGCTGGTGGGCCGGGTGTGGTTGCGGGTGCTGTCGGATGTCGTGGTCGTCGTCATCGCGCCGTCCTTCAGTTGTCGCGCGTCGCCCGGAGGTTCGGCGCGGTATTCAGTTGCTGGTCCGAAACCTATCGGCGGGGACCGACAGTTTCCGGTCCGTTGTCCCCGATCGGGTGATATGTGATGGCGTTCACGTGCGGTGGCGTCAACGGATCGTCAAGAGCGCCCGGGCCGACTTCACCCGCGAGGGCGGAGGCAGGGCAGACTTGCCGGCATGCGTGTACTCCTGCTCGGACCATTCGACATCCGCGATGACAAGGACCAGCCGGTCGAGCTCGCCGGGGCGCGGCTGCGGGCGCTCGTGGCGAGGCTGGCGTTCGAGGCGGGCCGCGAGGTGTCGGCCGACGCGCTGATCGACGCGATCTGGGAGGACGATGCGACGTCGTCGAACGCGTTGCAGGCGTTGGTGTCCCGGGTGAGGCGGGCGATCGGCGCGGACAAGGTGACGCGCGGCGCGGCCGGGTACCGGCTCGACGTCAAGCCCGGCGACGTGGACCTCGTCAGGTTCGAGCGCCTCGCGGAGGCCGGCCGGCGCGGCGGCGATCTCGCCACGCTGCGCGAGGCCGAGTCGCTGTGGCGCGGCCCCGCGCTCGCCGACCTGCTCGACTACCGGTTCGCGCAGAACGAGGCCGTGCGCCTCGAACGCCTGCGCACCGAGACCACCCGCGACCGCCTCGCCCTCGAGGTCGCCACCGGCACCGACGTGCTCGCCGAACTCGAACCGCTCGCCGCCGCCCACGCGCTCGACGAGCGCTGGCAGGCCCTCCACATGCGAGCGCTCTACGCGACCGGACGCCCCGCCGAAGCCCTCGACGTGTACGAGCAGACCCGCGAACGCCTCGCCGACGAGCTCGGCGCGGACCCGTCGAGCGAGCTCGCCGACCTGCACCTCCAGATCCTGCGCCAGAGCGCCGCCCCCGCGGAGCGGCCGGTGCGGCGCTCGAACCTGAAGTCCCAGTTGACGAGTTTCGTCGGCCGCGAGGACGACCTCGCCGCGCTCGTGAACGCGGTCGAGGAGGCCCGGCTGGTGACCGTCACCGGCCCGGGCGGAGCCGGGAAGACCCGCCTCGCGACCGAGACCGCCGCCCGCATCGCCGCGAGCGGGTCCGCACCGGACGGCGTGTGGTTCGTGGAGCTCGCCTCCACCACCGACGGCACCGACGTGGCCCCGGCCGTGCTGCGCGCCATCGGGGCCCGCGAGGCCGGCCTCCTCGCGCCCTCCCTGCACGACGCCGAGTCCCGCCTCGAGGAGTACTTCGCCGACCAGCGCGCGCTCCTCGTCCTCGACAACTGCGAGCACCAGCTCGACGGCGTCGCCGACCTCGCCGCGCGCCTCCTCGGTGCCTGCCCCGGCCTGCGCGTGATCACCACCAGCCGGGAGGCGATCGCGATCGGCGGCGAGCGGCTGTTCCCGATCCCGCCGCTGGCGGTCTCCGACGAGGACCCCGCGTCGAGCCCCGCGGTGCGCCTGTTCGTCGAGCGGGCCGCCGCGGTGCGGCCCGGGTTCAAACTCGACGCGTCGAACACCGAAGCGGTCGTGGAGATCTGCCGCCGCCTCGACGGCCTCCCCCTCGCCGTCGAACTCGCCGCGGCGCGCATGCGGGCCCTGGACGCGGCCCAGATCGCGGCCCGCCTCGACGACCGGTTCGCGCTCCTGGCCGGCTCCGACCGCACCGCGCCCGCCCGCCACCGCACCCTCAGCGCCGTCATCGCCTGGAGCTGGGAGCTCCTCTCGGACGCCGAGAAGTCCCTGGCGATGCGCATGTCCGTCTACCCGGCGGGACTCGCGCTGGAGCGGGTCGAGGACCTCGACGCGCTCGCCGGGCTCGTCGACAAGTCGCTGGTCGACCGCGACGGCGAGCGCTACCGGATGCTCGAGACGATCCGCTCCTATGCCGTTGCGCGCCTTGAGGAGAGCGGCGACGCCGAGACCGTGGCCGACGCGATGGCGAAGCACTGCCTGGAGTTGGCGGAGGCCGCCGACGCCGAACTGCGCACCGCCGCCCAGATCGAGGCGATGGCGCGCCTGACCGCCGAGCACGGCAACCTCGTCACCGTCATCGGCCGCGCCGCGGCGACCGCGGACATCGAGACCGGTCTGCGCATGGTGGCGGCCATGTTCTGGTACTGGCACCTGCTCGGCAGCCACACCGAGTTCCGGCACTGGACGAACGCGGTGCTCGCCGTCCCGGCCGAGATCCCCGAGCCGCTTCAGGCCGCGGCCCGCATCCTCGAAGGGATCGTCGCCACCGAGCAGGACGGGTACGCGGCCGGGGAGGCCGCGATCCGCGAAGGCGTCGCGATGGGCAGCGGGATCGCGGCGGGCCCGGCCCGGTTCCTCGTGTCGATGGGGCCCGCGTTCCTGCCGGACGCGCCGCCGGCCGACGAGCGCGGGCTGGACGGCTGGGAGCTCGGGACGGCGCTGCTGATCTCGGCCGCCGCCGGGAGCGTCCTCAGCGGCGTCGAGGGCGCCGCGCCGGTCGACCGCGCCCAAGCCGTGTTCGCCGAGCTCGGCGAGCGCTGGGGCCTCGCCTCGGCCCTGCGCATCCAGGGCGAACGCTCCGGCTGGCACGGTGATCTGGAGGCGGCCGAGCGGGCGGCCGAGGAGGCGGCCCGGCTCCTCGACGAGCTCGGCACCCGCGGCGACGCGAGCGAGGCGTACGCCGAACTCTCGTGGCGCTACGCCGCGAACGGCTCGATCGAACGGGCCTGGCAGGCGCTCGACCGCGGCATCGCGCTCGCCGAGGCCGCCCGGGAGCCGAACAGCCTCGCGTACGTGCGCTGGTTCCGGGTGCCGGTCCTCATCAGCGAGGGGCGCTACGACGAGGCGCTCGCGGAGCTGCCCGCCGCCGAGCGCTCCCTCGACGGCGCGCCCGGCCTCGCGGAGCGGATGCGCGTGCTCTCCGCGGCGTGCAGGGACCTGCTGACCGTGCTCCGCGGCGAGGGCCGAGCCGGCGCGATCGCGGGCCTGGACCCCCGGTTCCTCGAAGGCGCGGCGGTCGCGGACCTCGCGATGGCCTCCCGGATCTCGGCCGCGGCCGCGCTCGCGGAAGGCGATGCGGCCCTTGCGGCCCGCAGGCTCGGCTTCGGGCGCGGAATGCTGGGCGCGGACGACGGCCGCGGCTACGACACGGCGCTGCGCACCGAGGAGCGGGCGCGTGAGGCGTTGGGCGACAAGGCGTTCCAGGAGGAGTACGACCGCGGTGCGGCGCTCGGGCGCGAGGACGCCGCCGAGGTGCTCGGCCGGTAGGCGCGGGACGGCGCCGCCCGCGACCGGTTCGGTCGCGGGCGGCGGGGTTTCCGGTCGCGGTGGTTCAGGACCCGTACTGGATGGTGAGGCTGCCGACGCCGCTGGCGACGGTGATCGTGTAGTCGGCGTCGGCGGTCGGGTCGGTGGCGATCTCGATGTGCTGGTCGCCGATGCCGCCGTCGTGGAGGACCTCGTAGACGGTGCCGTCGTCGGGGACGGTGAGCACGACGTCGCCGGTGCCGGCCTCGACGGAGATGTCGCCGAGGACCTGCGCGAACTCCAGGGTCACGTCGCCGACGCCGGTCACCACGGTGGTGTCGGTGGTGCGGAGCCCTTCGCCGGTGACGTCTCCGATGCCGGTGTCGATGTCGACCGCGCCGTCGAGGCCGTCGAGGCTGACGTCGCCCACGCCGGTCTCGGCGGTCGCGTCGGCGCCGGCCGGGAGGCCGAGGGTGTAGTCGGTCTCGCACTGGTCGACGTCGAGGCCGAGGAAGCGGCCCTGGTCGCATTCGCCTTCGGCGCTGAAGCGGTCGCCGTCCCACTCCTCGCTGGTGTCGGGCGCGGCGCCGAGCCACTGCGTCTTGAGGCGGAACTCGAGGGCGGTGCCGGCCGCGGCCTCGAAGCGGAGGTCGCCGACCTCGGCGCGGACCTCGGCGGCGGCCACGGCGCGGTCGAACTCCTCGGTGCGGGTGGCGTCCTCTTCGGAAGAGGAGATCATCCAGGCCCAGGAGCCGAAGGCGAGGAGGCCGGTGAGCAGGGCCGCGCCGGTGACGGCGCCGCCGACGATCCACCACGCCTTGCGGGCGGGGTAGGCCGGTTCGTCGGGCGTGTCGGCGGTGGCGGGCTTGACGGGGGTGTCGATCATGACCGGTCCTTTGCGTTTCCTTGCAGGAACTTGAGAATGGCGAGGACGCGGCGGTTGCCGCTGTCGGTGGGCGGGAGCCCGAGCTTCGCGAAGATCGAGTTGATGTGCTTGCTGACGGCGCCTTCGGAGAGGAACAGGACCCCCGCGATCCCGGCGTTCGAGCGGCCTTCGGCCATGTGCGACAGGACCTCTCGTTCGCGGGGCGTGAGCCGGTCGAGCTCGTCGCCGTCGCGGCGGACCAGCAGCTGGGAGATGACCTCGGGGTCGAGGGCGGTGCCGCCGTCCGCGACGCGGCGCAGCGAGTCGAGGAACTCCTCGACGTCGGCCACGCGGTCCTTGAGCAGGTACCCGATGCCGCGCATCTGGCCGGTGAGGAGTTCGACGGCGTAGCGCTCCTCGACGTACTGGGAGAGCATGAGGATCGCGAGGTCCGGGTAGCGGCGGCGCAGGACGAGTGCGGCGCGCACGCCTTCGTCGCTCTGGTCCGGCGGCATCCGCACGTCGGCCACGACGAGGTCGGGGCAGTCGCGCTCGACCGAGCGCAGCAGGGCCTCGGCGTCGCCGACGGTGTCGACGACCTCGATGCCGCCGACCTCCATGAGCCTGGCGAGGCCCTCGCGGAGGAGGACCGAGTCTTCGGCGATCACGACGCGCATGGCAGCTCCGCTTCGATGGTGGTGGGCCCGCCGAGCGGGCTGGTCAGGGTGAACCGGCCGTCGACCGAGCGGACCCGGTCGGCCAGGCCGCGCAGGCCCGTCCCGGACTCGGGGTCGGCGCCGCCGCGGCCGTCGTCGACCACGCGCAGGCGCAGCACGTCGGCGCCTTCGTCGTCCTGGGCGAGGGTCACGTCGACGGCGGCGTGCTCGGCGCCGGAGTGCCGGGCGGTGTTCGTGAGCGCCTCGGAGATTACGAAGTACGCGACCGCCTCGACGTCGCGGGGCACGCGCCGCTCCATGACCACCTTGAGCCGCACCGGGATCGGCGACCGCGCGGCGACCGCGGAGAGCGCGGCGTCGAGGCCGCGGTCCTCGAGGACGGCCGGGTGCAGGCCGCGCACGAGGTCGCGCAGTTCGGTGAGGACCTGCTTCGACTCCTCGTGGGCGTCGGCGAGCGCACGCTTGGCGTCCTCGGGCAGGTCGGTGAGGGTGGCGCGGGCGATCCCGAGGTTCATGGCGAGGGAGGTGAGCCGCTGCTGCGCGCCGTCGTGCAGGTCCCGCTCGATGCGCCGCCGCTCCGCGTCCGCCGCATCCACAGTGGAGTCGCGGCTCTCGGTGAGGTCGGTGACGCGCAGCTCCAGCTGCTGGGCCCTGGTGGTGCCCACCAGGAGCTGCCGCGCGATGAGCGCGTCGAGCTCGGCCAGGCCCCGCGTGATCCAGGGCGCCGCCAGCAGGAGCACGACGCCGCCGAGCAGCAGCGCCCAGTGCCGGACGCCCAGGCCCGAACCGAGACCGAGCAGCGGCGCGGCCATCATGGCCGGCGCGATCGTCCACGCGGTCACGGCGATCACCGCCGCGAAGGAGCCGTAGAACCCGGCGATGACGTGGTACGAGAAGTGCCGCCACGTCTTCGCGCTGCCCACGACCGCGAGGAGCGACCCCCACGTGAACGTGACCGGCGGCGAATGGTCTGCGGGCCAACGGGTCCCGAGGAACGCGCTGTGCCTCGACCGCTGCACGGCGGTGAGCGCGGCGCTGGTGAACAGGATCGCGGCGAGGGCGACCGCGGGGATCACGATCGTCACGAGTCCCGCTGCGCCCATGGCGAACAGCACGCCGATGACGATCCCGCCCAGCGTGCCCACCACCGACCCGGTCACCAAGTGTACGAGGGAGAGCCAGGTGCGCCCGTCCCACAGGCCCGCCGCGATCACGCGGGGAGCTCGGCGCCAGGGGAGCGCCTGCGGCACTGAGATGTCCATGCCTAGAACACTAAGCAGATCCGCAGCTCGCGGCATTGCCCCAGGCGCCCGACTTCAGGGTGAACTTTCCTCTACCCCGCCGCTTCAGCCGCCACCCGCAGCCGACGCCGCCTCGATCGAGGCACGGGCCGCAGCCCAGCTCCCCCTCCGCGGCGGGTGCGGCGCCCGCGTCGCGGGCGGCGTCTCGCCACGACATCTGGAAGCTCCTGGTCGAAGTCGCCATCGAGACCGGCATGCGGTGGGACGAGATCACCGAGCTGTGGTCAAGGACTTTGAGCCCAAGCAGCACCGCATCCGCGTATCGCGGGCCGCCGTCCAAGTCAACCGGCGGTTCCACCCGCAGGGCGGGTGTTTCCTAAGCCGCCTAAGGACCACGAGCAGCGAGTCCTCCGCATTCGCGAGGGCCTGACCAAGGGAATCAAGGACCACATCGCCACCCACAACCTGAAATAGGAAGACCTTCTGTCCTGGTACATCCCTGAGGCCACCGAGCCCGGTGTCATCGAACCCGCGCCGACTGGCTTGGACCGGGCCAAACTCAACGAGAAGGGCTAGACGTACCGCCACTGCACCATGCGCGCCTACACTGCCGGGGGGTGCCGCTTCCAGCACTGCAAGGGGCAACGGCGGTGTACCACCGCAAGCGTCGGGCGTCGGGGACCAGCCGCGCAGGCAGCGCCGTTGAGACACCGACGGACATATCCCAAGTCGATGGTTCCGCAAGAAGGTCATCCGACCCGCCCTCGCCGCCGCTGATCTGCCGGTGGACATCCGGGTGCACCTGTCGCGCCATGCCCACGCCTCGTGGCTCATCAACCGCGGCGCGACCCTAATGGACATCATGGAAGGACCAGCTGGGGCATGCCAGCATCCTCACCACTGAGCGCTACCTCCACATCGTGGACGACTCCGGCACGGCGGCGCACGAGATCGGCGGCGAGAGACCAGGCGAAAACGCAGCTGAATGAGGCGGCAATGACGATCCAGCAGGAGAGCGGACCTGCGTGACGGCCCCAGCCCGGGTCTGCTGGTGGAATCGGAACGTGCGCTCAATGCCGAAGAGACGCAGCCATGCCAACCACCTAAGTTCAGTAGACCAAGGTCGAGGATCGCAGCTTGTCAGCCACCGTCGTATGCCACCTGAAGCCGAACCGTGCCCTTGGCGGTGTGGAGAAAAGCGTCGCCCTGCCCAGCAAGAGCTTCGGCACCTGTTTCATCCAGAATGATGCGACTGTCAGTTGAGCTCTTTACCCGAAGGGCGAGTTGAGCGGGAAAATTGGAGCGGATTGTCGTCGAGATGACATCGGCGCTTGGGCGTTGCGTGGCTGCTATTACGTGGATTCCGGCAGCGCGAGCCTTCTGCGTAAGGCGCTTAAGCAACGACTCAATTTGCTTCTTCTCGTCAGGATCGCTTGTGAGGTCGGCATACTCATCCAAAACGATGACAATCCAAGGCTTTTGATCAGTTTTGCCAACCTTCGAGTTGTACTCGACGAGCTTTCGCGTGCGTATCGCCTTCATGTCCTTGTAGCGCATGGCCATCTCTTCGACGGTCTCCTCGAGAATCTCGATGGCGTCGGCTGCATCCATACCGATCACGCCGTCAAGATGAGGATCGTCCTCGAAGTCAACTAGCTCGGTACCCTTGGGGTCAACGAGACGGAGTCTCAGCGCGCTCTTGTCGTACCGGACAAGGCCCTTAAGAATCGTATCCAGGGCTACCGACTTCCCTGATCCGGTGGTTCCCGCCACCAACAAGTGCGGTGAGTCCGCAGAAGACAGGTCAACCGTGACCGGGTTGCCTTCGATATCTGCACCCAAGGGCGCGATGAGCCTCAGGGGATCGACCTGGCACTGACGCCACAAATTCTTGGCGTCGATTCCGAACTTCTCGTCGTCGATCTTAGGGATTTCGAAGAGAACGGCGCCACGGTCCTTACGTGTGAGGATGTTGAACCCGGAGGGAAGTTCCAAGGCCAGGAAGATCTCGTCCCGCCGGTTGATGAGCTTATCCACCGTGACACCCGGACTTGGGATGAACCTGAATATGTAGAAACCTGGCCCTTCCTTCCACATTTCGGATTCCGGAGCGACTACATCGACCTTGTGTCGGGCGAATACATTGAGGACCTTGTTGTATCGATCCCGCAGCTCTTCCTCGGCAAGCCCCACATGTCCAGCCGTAAGTGGAGTATGATCTGCCCTTGGGTCGGAGGGACGCGTTGCCGGCGATTCCGACTCGGCAGAATCGACTGTCACTTCGGCGCCTGAGCCAGGTGTCGTTGAACTTCCCGAAGGCGGGAGTCCGGCCGACTTCCCTCTTGAACTCAGCAGGTCGGCTTCGCCGGCGACTCCCTTGATTTCATCCAGGCCTGCAGCGACGACGACAGGGTTGGCGCTGACAGGGTCGAGGTTGGCACGCAGGGCGGTGATGAGGTTGAGAAGCTCGTGCTTGTTCAATCTCACCAGAGCATGTCTGCCAAGGCTTCCAACCTCGGGAGCCGCCTTATCCTCCTCCGCTGCGATGGCAACCGCGACGCCGGTGACCTGTCCGAGCTGGACCTGCTCAGAGCGCAGAGCGTCAAGGACCTTCGCCTGAAGCTGCTGATGATCTTCCGTCCCGACGAAAACTCGAGACGGAAGGTCTTGTGGATGCATGGCATGTCCGCTGGTCTGAGCAATCGCGGCCGCAAGTTCGTCAAGCCAGAATGGACGGTCATGGCGCGTCTCGCCGTCTGATCGGAAGGCGTCGACACAGAGGTCGGTTGTGCGGTTGAGCTGCTCCTCAGCCGAACCGATGTCAAATACTTGGCGGAACTTCGATTCGGCGACCAGGACATCCAGCCGAATAATGCCGTCATCCTGGACGGTCAGCACGAATCGTCCCAGATCAGCTCTAGTCTTGTGCCCGCGGCCGAACCAACGGTGGTGCTCATCAAAGCTGATCCATGTGACCAGGCTGGGACCCTTGGTGGCGACGGGGAACTGCTGGTCGATGACATACCGTGTGGCGACCAGTCCGACGACCTCGTTGACCGTGGTGCCGATGCCGAGGGAGCGCAGCACGGCGCCAGGAGCGACGTTGCGACCGACCTCGTAGAACCGCGTCGCGATATCTTCTGCATCCTCCGCGGTGGCGACATGAATCTGCTCCAGGCGGCGCTGCAGGCGTTGGACGACGAACTGCCGACCAGTCTGCGAGCTGACGATTAGGGTGTAGGACTCGTTCTTGCCGACGTTGGGCCTGACGAGGATGACGTCAGGGCGGTTGTGGAGAGCATCGATCTGTTCCCGACCGATGAAGCTGTCGAGAGTGACGACCCAATGGGCTACATCGTGCAGGGTGGCGAACAAGGCTTGGTGCTGGTCGAACTGCACCTGCATCTCGAAGTAGTCGATGCCGTCGACGCTCTCCCGGGAGACCGGAGAGCGGCGGTCGTACCGCACGCACAAGGTCGACCAAGATTCAAGGGTCTCGTCAGCGGTTTCAGGCAGCAGCGCTCTCACGACGTTCTCACTGGTCTGAGCCAGGTTGTGGGAAGCGGGGTGCTTCCATGGGTTGAATGAGCCTGACAAGGACTCCTTCTTGGTGCTCTCCTTGATGCTGGTCTGTGTGCCGAAGAGAGCCGGTGCTAGGGCCACGTCGATGGTGTCCGCAAGGCCGGACAGGTCTGCCTCTTGGTCGGGTTCCCACGCCTGCAGAATGAGTTGGACATCTGGAAGGAAGGTGTCCTCGGAGATCTCCGCGCCAGCGAAGTGAAGGTCAAAGCCCTGGATGATCTCGTGATGGGTGTGCTGAGGAGCCAGCACGACTAGGTCAACCTTCAGACGAGGGTTCTTGGACCTTACCTGCTTGGCCACTCGCATCGGCAGGACAGGGTCACCGTTGCGATCCAGGAGCAGCACGCGGAGGCCGTCAAGCTTGTGGGGGTAGGTCGTGAGGTAGTCGGTGATGACCCGGACCATCTCGTCAATCGCCGTTTCATCGACGCTGGAGAGCCATTCCTTGGACTCGTTGCCGCCGACACGGACCGGCGCGTACTCTTCGTGGCCGGCCGATTCACGCATCGGGATGGCGATCGTGCCGCCGGGTCCGACGAGTACCGCTGGGGTCCCATGTGGGGAGATACGGCCGATGGCGTCGAAGAAGAGGTCTTCGTTCTCCTGGTTGAGACTAAGGCCGCCTTCCTTGTTGAGGGCGGTCTTGATGCTTTCGGCGATCTCCTCGTAGTTCTTTGCCAGCCAGCGCAGCTTTAGCGGGTGCGTAGCCAGCATCATCATGCGGTGATCGGCCAGTTCGACGACATCGGACAGGACGACGGCAGCAAGGTCAAGGTTCGGAGCGTTTTCGGGAACTAGCGTGGTGCGCGCTTCGCGCAGTACGCCTTCCCATTCGCGGACATACGCGTTGATGCTCTCGGCGTCAAGGCCGCCAGCGAACCGCTCAAATTGCTCTAGCTTGAGGCGTTCGAGCTGAGCCGCGAAATGTGATTCGAGAGTATGCGCAGGCTCGGCGGTGTTCCACTGGCGGGGGTCGTTGAATTTCTCGAGGAAGGAGTCGAAGGTCAGATTACTGGCATGGCCAGGAGGGTTGCGCCAGCCTTGGATGAGAGCCGCCAGGGCGATCTGGCCGGGGATTCCCAGAGGCTCCCAGCGAAACCGTCGCTGCGTGCCGCCGTCCATCTCGACCAGGAAGCGCAGCGCAGCCCACTCGGTGTTCGGGTCGAATGGCTCATTTTCCTCCGGCAGAGGCGGCTTTGTCAGGTCAAGGAGGTAGTCCTTTACCTCGAGGGTCAATCGAAGACCGGTGGAGTCCTGAATGTCTCGCAGAGTGCGTGCGTACAGGAATGCGAATAGCCAGCGGCTCCACCTCCCTGATTCCTGATTACCTTCAAGACTAACAACAACGGAGCCTTCCTCCTCGTCGGAGAAGAAGGTGAGCTCTCTCAGCAGGGCACGGATCGGGTCAGGGACGGACTGCGAGTCCGGGAAGGCGAGCTTCTCGACTTTGCGGCGCAACCGCTTAGACAACAGTTCGGCTCCGCCGACGGGAGCCTCGTCGAGGAAGCGCTGTGCGGATTCCTGATCTCCACGGTCTAGTGCGTCTTCGATCGCCAGGGAGTCGAACTCGTCGACCCGCTCGGCGTCCTTCCTCTCGATCTCCTGCCGGACCTGTTGGCCCAGCCCGATCTTCTTGGACTTCTGCCCGAAGACTTCCAGCCAGAGCGTCAGGTCCTGCAGGCGACGCAGTGCGCGAGGATCCTGCGAAGAGCCGCTGCGGTTGAGGTTCAGCACGAGGCTTTGCATGCGCGATTTCGCAGTCTCGGCGTCGGTACCGATGTGGCGCAGGGAATCCTCGCTGAACTCGGTCGCGGCAATCCGCTCTATGAGGTCGTCCTCGCTGATCTCCTTACCGTTGGGCTGTTTGAACGCGCTGACCGCGACGTTCTTCTGGATCCGGGCGGGCAGTGCGGTGGGCTTGAGAAACAGGTCTCGGTCCGGGAAGAGCTCGAGAGCAGGCAAAGCGGCAGAGATCTCGGGATATACCAGGCCAGGAGTGTGGATCTGAGTTGCAGCGACCTTCTGTGCCGTCTCGACCAGGAATGTCGCCCAGCGGTGCAAAGATCGCGGCTCGACCTCGGTGACGACTCGCCAGATCTGCGGAAGGAAATTGGACATCAGAGCCGGAACAGTTCCGGGGCTACCCGCTTCCCGCCAGGCTTCGTCTAGGAACCTGTCGAACCCGCTCTCGCTGGAGGTGTCCTTGTGGCTACCAAGGATCGTGGCGTCATCTAGGGCATTCATGGCTGCCAGGCCCTGCGCGTCCGGAGATTGCCCCCACTCGAAGAGCAGCACTGCCGAGCCCTGTCCAGAGTTTCGCCACTTGGTCAGCTGTTCCTGGGGAGCCAGCAAGTATTCATCAGGAACGCCCTCGATTGGCTCCGAGGTGCCAACCTTGACGACATAGCCGGGCAACTCCGCAAGCCTGTGTTCCATGTGACGAAGGGCTTCAGCCACGGTCGGCTGGTCGAATCCGCTGACGCGCAGGACGGCATGGGCCCCGCTGATAGCTTTGACTTTACGGAGTGCTTCGTCAGCGACGAAGCGGCCGAGCGCTCGGATGCTGCTGTCTGTCACCGGGGCTCCCCTCGAACCATGCTGGTGGCATCTGAATATTGAGTGAGCAGACCAATCGCGGCCAGCTTCTCCCGGAACGCCTTGCCGTTGTGGTCAAGGACCGACGAGTCAACTACTCGGGCCAACGGACTTACAGCCGCGACCTTGTTCTCCACAATCAGCCCGTACTTCTCACGGAGCAGCACGCAGAATTGGTCGAACTCCATCTCGGTCTCCTGCGAGACAGTGGCGGCAACCAAGCTCTCAAGCATCGGAGGCTTCATGGTGAAGTGCCGGCGCCCCGTAGTCGCGTTCAGTGCTCCCACCGCAGCGAGGGTCTCGGTGAAGAATAGTCGAGGGGATTCGGCCGCCTTGGTGCCTTCCTTGGCGAACTTCTCGTAGCGGCGCAGCCTTGCTTCGTTGCCTTCGGCTCGGATTGCGTCGATCATTTGCTGGGTCTGGAGACTGATGGCGTTGCCGATGTCGTTGCGAAAACTGGCAAGGGCCTTCTGCGACTCTCTGCGCAGAGTAGTCGGCTGGTTGCCGAAGTCCATCAGGATCGACTCAGCGTCCTCAGCCCCGAGCTTCCGACGCGCGAGTCGCAGCTGGTGGCGTGCCAGGCAGTAAGGCACCCAGTGCATGAGACTCTCGGTTCGTTTGGCCCTGGGTACCGTCGCCGTCCGAGCGACGATGTTCCGGACCCCTTCCCTCAGCAGTTCAGGCCAGGGGCTGAGATCGTCGTGCAGCTGGATCTCCGTGTCTGTGCTTTCCATGGGCACGTCGTCGTAGTCGAAGTCGTGCGCGCTAAGAGCCTTGGCAAGGTTGCCCAGTGGAGTATCGCTGTCCTGCACGAGGTCGTGCAGACCTTTCCTGGTCGCTTCCTTGCGTTCAAGGTCGGTGTCGGTGCGCAGTGCCTTGTAGGCCCAGATGCCGCCATCCCGGAAGAGGTAGCGCTCGATGCTCGGGGCCTTGATGCCAGCCGCGACCTTGGCCGCCTGCTTGCGCTTCTTGTCGGTGCTTCTGGATGAGGCATCGATCTTCAGGATAGGCCGTTCAACTGCGTCGTAGTGGATGAGCTCACCGATGAACGGATAGATGTGCACGCCGAACCAGCTGGGCTGCCCACGGCGCCCGGGAATCTCGACCAGCAGGGACGAGAACAGGGCGTGGAGAGTCTCCATCGTCTCAGGTGAATCCAGCTCGACGGCCTTGCCGAGTTCTTCATCCCCCTCGACGACAGGAGCTTTGGTCGCGATCCGTCGGACCAGGTCGTGCGAGGTTCGCTTGAAGGCGACCCTGGCTCCGTCGTCCAGGAGCTCTGCGAATCGCTCTGGGTCCGCTTGATGCGCCAGGTAGACGCCGCGGGCGATCGCGAGCATCTCGAGTGAGATGTAGAAGCCGCGACCCTGACGTTCGGTATTCACCCCGAAAAGCTTGAGGACCACCTCTGCCTTGGGACGGTCAACAATCATGCGCGCACCGACCTGATCCTGTCGCCTGTATCGATCGTGAGCTTCCTCATGACATCGCCTACGAGCACCTGAATATCGTTCTCCCTGCTCGAGGAATCTGTCAGCTCCGCCAAGGCCCCACTCAGGCCGCGGATCTCTGCCTCGTGCTGGACTTCGCTGCGTAGGCCTGCAGCCCACCGTGTCAGCAGCTCGAAGCGCAAAAGGTCCGCTTCCACCGAGACCGCGTCCTTGTCTGGCTCGACAGCCGGAATACGGATGTAGATCGCCCGGTTGAGCCACTCGACAGCGTCCTGCATCTCTGGAACGGCACCCGCGTTGCTTTCCCTCTGCCACTGGGTGACCTGGTCAACGACCTCAACACCCCTGCCGGACACTCGCCGGGAGATCACGGCCGCACGTGAGCGGTGGGTGAAGAAGGCGGGATCCAGGATGAAGAAGTCGGGGTTGCTTCCCGCCCGGTGGATGCCCTGGACGGCCTCGAGTCCCTTGAGGAAGCGGTCCCGCACCCTGGTATCTGCTGGGTCCCGGTTCATGTCCTGGGCAAGGATGAAATCGTCGCCGGCTTGCAGACCCATGCGAGCGAATCGGTCGGTCTTGTCCTCGCTGTTGAAGAAGTCAGCTCGTCGCAAGAACGTGTACAAGCTACGCAACTGTTCGGCCTGCTTCTGGGCGTCCCGATTCGTACGGACCTTCTGCAGATAGCTGTTGGCGTCCGCGGGAGGGAAGTCCCCGGCCGTGTCCGGGTCCAGTCGATCGTCGACCTGGCGGCGGGAGACCTTGCCCGGGTCCAGCTTTCGTAGGGCGAAAAAGGTGGGGACCCGATGACGATCTTGCTGGCCCAGCTGGTCGCCGAAGAGCGCCTGATGGTACAGGTGAGGAGCCTGCCAGAACCGGTTCGAGGGAGACCACCGGTACTTGGCATGGACGTCCTCGCAGGAAAGGCCGCCCGTGAGCATATAACTGGTCACCGAAAGTGCCTGACGGGTCGTGACTACGGCCCCAGTCTGCTCGGCCGCGGCGAACACGGCCCGGACCGCCTCCCGGCGATGAGGCCCGCGAGCAGGATCGCCTAGTGCTTCACGGTTGGCAAGGATCGGGCAGATCTTTCGTGCATCACAAGTGTCGCAGGACTTCCAACGCGAAGATTGCTGCGACGTCCACTGCTTCAAGATCCACGGAATGAGCCCACCGCTGCCGCTGTCGGCAGCTACCGACTGATAATTGAGGTTGATGACGACGACTGCGCCCTCGGGGTCGCTGACCTGACCTCGGGCCACCCCGTCAGTTAGGACTCTAACCAGGATCTTGGCGCGCCCGGTGCCTCCGCGATCAGGATTGTCGTCCTCGGCTACGCACTTCCGTAGTTGGCCCTCGTTCGCGCAGATGATCGCGATGCCGCCGTCGGGAGGATCGAGCAGCTCGACGAGCTTCCGGGCACCTTCCTGGGGATTCAGTTCGCTGAGGTCCTTGAGGATGTAAAGCTCGCGCCCGCTATGGGACCGTCCGATGGGGCGGCTGGCATCCCCGTACTCGGACAGATCACGGCGGACTCCCTTTCGGGCGTCTGCGTTCGACTCAGCCTCGGGCCGCAACTTGGCCAGGAGGTTGGCGCACAGGCTGGTCTTGCCGTGTCCGGCGTCGCCCGTGAGGACGATGGTCTTCGTGGCCGGCTTCTCGATGGCCCTAAGCAGGTACTCGAGCGTCGCCACGGGAAACTGCGGTCCCGACCAGTCGGCGTGCAGCTCGTAGACCATCTCAGCGGTGTCGGCATCGAACGGCTGATAACCACGTATCCGCTCGACGTGTTTGTTGACTTCTAGCGGCATGCTGCTGTCCTTCGTCAACCGGACTGGGGGTGTTCCGAGATTCTAGCTGCCAGCAACGCCTTCGTGGCGTCCGGGACTTGCGGAGCGTTAGGCTACGCGTGCGAACAGTAGATCACATCAGCGATTCTGTCGATGGTTCAGCGCGCCGCCAGGGAGGCGGAGACTCCTGTTGAAGTGAGGAACCGCCCTATCAGGGCCCGGAAGGCCAGCCTCTACCCGCAGTGGTCCACCAGGATCTGGCTGGGGCTCAGCCGGAAGAGTCGCATGTGGCCGTCAGTAGCGTTATCCTCGTGTCGCCCCTGCCGTCGCTTCCCATCAAGGCGAGCCTGGTCGCCAGGTGACACGGCCAGCCCTTGAGTCAACGGGGCCAGCAGCGAGGCCACTGCCACCTTGTTCTTGTGCAAGGCTCATATCACGATCCATAAGTGCCGCAACGACTCTGTCCAAGGTGACTTCGAGAACACCCACGAATTGTTGAGCCTGGACCGTCGACGAGCCGTGAGGAAGCCGATAAGATTAGACGATGCGGTCCCTTGAATCTCCCGTTGTTGCGGTCGACCTGTTCTGTGGCGCAGGAGGGCTCTCGCTTGGCCTTAAGCAAGCAGGCGTTCGCGTTGCCGCTGGTGTCGATCTGGATCCAGCATGCCGATACCCGTTCGAACGGAACTTGAAGGCGAAGTACCTTCTCAAAGATGTAGCCAAGCTGACAGGCGAGGACCTACAGCAACTATGGGGTGACGCTGAGTACCGGCTACTTGCTGGATGCGCACCATGCCAACCGTTCTCGAGTCACCGGCGCGGAGCTGATACAAGCAACGAGGAAAACTGGGACCTTCTGTCACATTTCGGTAGACTCATCAAAGACACAGTTCCTCACTTCGTCACCATGGAGAACGTCTCACGCCTCAAGCGCATGCCAGTGTTCACGAGGTTCGTCGAAACACTCATTGAGCTCGGCTACGAAGTCGACTTCGGAATTCTCTACGGACCCGAGTTCGGACTACCGCAAGAGCGCCGCAGGTTGGTACTTGTAGCCTCTCGCATCGGTTTCATCAGTCTCCCTCGAGGCTCGAAGAAGAAGTTCAGAACCGTCAGGGACACCATTGAGAAGCTGCCCCCTCTGCAGAGCGGAGAGTCAGATCCTAACGATGTCCTCCACACGGCGCGACAGCTCTCCCCCATCAATCTGCGGCGGATCAAGGCGTCCAAGCCTGGTGGGACGTGGCGCGACTGGCCGGAAGAGCTGGTTGCGCCTTGCCACAAGAAATCCAGCGGGTCAAGCTTCCAGGCGTTCTACGGGAGGATGTTGTGGGATGCTCCCTCTCCCACGATCACCACACAGGCCTACAACCTCGGAACAG
Source organism: Glycomyces terrestris (assembly GCF_003933745.1). Taxonomy (GTDB): domain Bacteria; phylum Actinomycetota; class Actinomycetes; order Mycobacteriales; family Micromonosporaceae; genus Glycomyces; species Glycomyces terrestris. The sequence continues at coordinate 574,246 of NZ_RSEB01000003.1, forward strand.
GGCGATTCGGTCATCCGGCGCAAGATCGGTCGCTTACTCTTCGGGAGGCCGCGATGCTCCAAGGCTTTCCTCGTACCTACAGATTCGTGCCGCCGACGGAGCGCCCGAGCATGAACACCGTTGGTCGATTGATCGGCAACGCGGTACCTCCCGTCTTCGGCAAGGCCGTCGGACGAGAGTTTCTGGAGCTCGTGAGACTCCAAGAGGGTAAGGGGTAGAACGAGGACGAGGCAGTCAGAGGTGCCAAGTACGGTGGAGGCATGGAACGCCAGGTCGAATCGTGGGCTTCGAGCGAGGCCGCTCGCGCCAAGATGCGAGCGAATCGAGCCCGGGACACAAAGCCTGAGCTTCGGCTCAGACGCGCCGTCCATGCCCTCGGCCTGCGGTACCGGGTCTCCGCCCACCCCATCCCCAGCTTTCGTCGCACGGCAGATCTGGTCTTCAGCCGCGTCAGGCTTGCGGTGTTCCTCGACGGCTGCTTCTGGCACGGCTGCCCGGAGCACGGTTCACGACCGAAGACAAATCCTGCCTTTTGGCATGCCAAGATCGAGCGAAACATGGAAAGAGACGCTCAGACCACCGCGCGACTTCGCGAAGAAGGGTGGACAGTCCTCCGCATCTGGGAGCACCAGGACCTCACGGCGGCGGCGCAGGAAGTCGCCATGACATACCGAACGCTCCTTTCCCAACTGATCATCTGCGAAGCGACACCAACGCAAACCTCCAGCGATCTCGCGACTTGCCAAGTATCGAATCTTGGGGTGGGCGATGGCCCGTCGGCCGCACCGATCTGTCGGTCCACCTGAATCGAATAGACTTCGAAGCACCTGTTCATCAAGACGAGAGCGGACCGTGAGCGGGGACATCTACGTATCGAGAGGATCGACATCGAGCCGCCGGTGACCGAGGTCGAGGTCGAGACGATGATCTCCGCGGGGAAGTACCAGAAGGTCACGGGCCAGCAAGGGCGGATCGGCGACTGCTACTTCGTCAAAGTCGGCGATAGCGGCGTGATCGGCCTTGCGATGCCCCATGCGCGATAAAGATGGCGTTCTCCGCCGTCGAGGCATCTGCGTTCAGGGAAATCCCTGACAATGCTCAGCAAGACTCGGCTCTCGGGGACCAGCTCCGCAAGATCGTGGCCGACTTCGGCATTCGCGCCTGCCGGGACCTCCAGAACCTTCGACCAAGTTCTTTGCATCCAGGAAGGCGACGCCGAGTACATGCTCATCGTCGAGGGCGGCCGCGTAGTGAAAGTCCGGAACGTCAAGACAAGCGAAAGCCAAGCGGAGACTACGGTGACAGCACCGCAGGCCAGGAGTTAATACTCCTGACCTGCGAGTTTTGGTCGGGTTGACAGGATTTGAACCTGCGACCCCCTCGTCCCGAACGAGGTGCGCTACCAAGCTGCGCCACAACCCGATGTTCTGTTTTCGCGCGCACGCTGGGCGAACGCGTCGATTGGAAATGCTACCCGAACGCGGCGGGAGCCGTCGAACGGGGTCGGGGGCGCGGGGCCCGGTCACACCCGGGCCCCGCGCCCGCGGCTAGAAGGCCTTCGGGACGAAGGTCAGGAGGCTGGCCTCCGGGGCGCACGCGAAGCGCACCGGCGCGTACGGGCTCGTGCCCAGGCCGGCGGACACGTGCAGCCACATGTCCTCCCACGGGTGCAGGCCCTTGACGCGCTCGCGGTCGATGCCGCAGTTGGTGACCAGGGCCCCGTAGCCGGGGACGCAGACCTGGCCGCCGTGGGTGTGGCCGGCGGCGACGAAGTCGTAGCCGTCGGCCTCGAAGGCGTCGAGGACGCGCGGCTCGGGCGAGTGGGTGAGGCCGATCGACAGGTCGGCGCTGGAGGGGACGCGCCCGGCGATGAGGTCGTAGTCGTCGAGGTCGAAGTGCGGGTCGTCGACGCCGGCGAAGTGGACGTTCATGCCCGCGACCACCTTGTCGGCCGCGGCGTTGTTCAGGTCGAGCCAGCCGCCGTCGGTGAGGACCTTGCGCAGCTCCTCGGTGGGCAGCGGCTCGCCGTACTTGTGCTCGTGGTTCTTGTTGAAGTACGTGAGCGGGTTCTTGAACACCGGCGCGTAGTAGTCGTTCGAGCCGAACACGAACGCGCCCGGGGCCTTGAGGAGGGGCCGGAGCGTCTTGGCGACCAGGTCGACCGCGCCCGGATGGGCGAGGTTGTCGCCGGTGAGGAGCACCAGGTCCGGGTCGAGCGCCGACAGGGACGCGACCCAGTGGGCCTTGCGAACCTGCCCGGGCGTCATGTGCAGGTCCGAGATGTGCAGGACCCGGATAGGCTCGGCTCCCTCGGGAAGCGCCGGCACGGCGAAGTGCCTGAGCGTGTACTGGACGCGTTCGTAAAGGGACGCGTAGGCGAGCGCCAGCGCCCCCGCGCCGACCCCGATCCCGGCTGCTGCGGCAAGTCCACGGCTGATCTTCATACCCCCAACGGTAGATTGTCGAGATATGAGCGAGCTAAAGACCCAGTTGGAAACCGATATGCGAGCCGCCCTCAAGGCACAGGACAAGCTGACACTGGGCACGCTCCGCATGATCATCACCGCAATTCGGAACGAAGAGGTCGCCGGCAAGTCCGCGCGCGAACTCGACGACGCCGAAGTGGTGAAAGTGCTGGTCAAGCAGGCGAAGCAGCGGCGCGAGGCCGCGGAGGCGTTCCGCGCCGGAGGCCGCGAGGACGCGGCGGCGAACGAGCTCGCCGAGGAGGCCGTCATCAAGCGGTACCTGCCGAGCGAGCTCACTGAGGCGGAAGTCACTCAACTGGTGCGCGAGGCGATCACCGAGGGCGGGTTCTCGGGCCCGAAGGACATGGGCAAGGTCATGAAGGCGATCGGCCCGAAGACGGCCGGCCGCGCCGACGGAAAAGTCGTCGCGGGCATCGTCAAGGCCGAGCTCGCCGGGTAGCGGCCGCAGGCGCCGCCGGGCGGCGACGGCCGCGGGCCGGCCCCGCAGCGCGGGCGGGCCGTGTCGTTCGCCACGGCTATCGTTGAGGGTCGGGCCCGAAGCACATTCGAACTCTTGAGGAATCCATGTCCAGCCACATCTCGGCGGAGGCCGCGCGCCGCCGCACGTTCGCGGTGATCTCCCACCCCGACGCCGGCAAGTCGACGATCACCGAGGCGCTGGCGCTGCACGGCCGCGCCATCTCGGCGGCCGGCGCCGTCCACGGCAAGGGCGACCGCAAGGGCGTGGTCTCCGACTGGATGTCCATGGAGCAGGACCGCGGCATCTCGATCACGTCGGCGGCGCTCCAGTTCGAGTACCGCGGCTGCGTCGTCAACCTCCTCGACACGCCCGGCCACGCCGACTTCTCCGAGGACACCTACCGGGTGCTGACCGCGGTCGACGCCGCCGTCATGCTCCTGGACGCCGCGAAGGGCCTCGAGCCGCAGACGCTGAAGCTGTTCGAGGTGTGCCGGGCCCGGCGCATCCCGGTGATCACCTTCATCAACAAGTGGGACCGGCCCGCGAAGGACGCCCTCGAGCTCATCGAGGAGATCGAGACGCGCATCGGCATCAAGCCGACGCCGGTGACCTGGCCCGTGGGCGTCGGCGGCGAGTTCCGCGGCGTCATCGAGCGCATCGGGTTCGGCGAACGAAGTGAGCGGGACGGGCGGCGCAGCGGCGAACGAAGTGAGCCGGACGGGCGGCGCAGCGGGGAATGGAAAGAAGGCCGCCGCGAGGCCGGGCCGCAGGTGCCCGGCATGGTCCGGTACGAGCGGTCCCCCGGCGGGCAGCAGTCCGCGATCGCCGAGGTCCTCGGCGAGGACGAGGCCCTGGAGCGGTTCGGGCCCGACTACGAGCGCGCCCGCGAGGAGTCCGAACTCCTCAGCGAGGTCGACGCCGACTTCGACCAGAAGACGTTCGAGTCCGGGCAGACCACGCCGACGCTGTTCGGGGCCGCGCTCGTCCACTTCGGCGTCGGGCAGCTGCTCGACCTGCTGGTGGACATCGCGCCGTCGCCGTTCCCGCGCGAGGACGCCAAGGGCGAGCCGCGCGACCTCGAGTCCGGCTTCTCCGGGTTCGTGTTCAAGTCGCAGGCGAACATGAACGCCTCGCACCGCGACCAGCTCGCGTTCATCCGGGTCTGCTCGGGCCGGTTCGAGCGCGGCATGCAGGTGACGCAGGCCCAGGGCGGTCGCACCATGTCGACGAAGTACGCGCAGACCCTGTTCGGGTCGGCCCGCGACACCGTCGACGAGGCGTGGCCCGGCGACATCGTGGGCCTCGTGAACGCCACCGGCCTGTCCGTGGGCGACACGATCTACGCGGGCAAGGCCGTCGAGTACCCGCCGCTGCCGGCGTTCGCGCCCGAGCACTTCGGGGCGCTCCAGATGCACGACACGTCGAAGGCGAAGCGGTTCCGGCGCGGCATCGCGCAGCTCGACGCCGAGGGCGTCGTGCAGGTCCTCTACTCCGAGCGGCGCGGCGACGCCACGCCGGTGCTCGCCGCGGTCGGCCCGCTCCAGTTCGAGGTGACCACGGCGCGGCTCCAGGCCGAGTTCGACGTGCCCGCCACGATCGACCACCTCCCGTACCAGCTCGCGCGCCTCACGGACGCCGAAGGGGCGGCGCGGCTGCGCACCGCGCCCGGCGTCGAGGTGTTCTCGCGCCCGCGCGACGGCGCGTTCCTGGTGGCCCTGCCGAACAAGTACCGCATCCAGACCATCGAGAACGACTACCCGGGCATCGTCCTCGAACCGCTCCTCGCCGGGGGCCAGGGCTGATGGCGCGCCTGCTGACCTCGGGCGACATCCGGGCCCTCTCGCGGGGCCTCGGGATCACCCCCACCAAGAAGTGGGGCCAGAACTTCGTCGTCGACGCCAACACGGTCCGGCGCATCGCCGCCGCCGCGAAGCTCGACGCCGACGACGTCGTCATGGAGGTCGGCCCGGGCCTCGGCTCGCTCACCCTGGCGCTCATCGAGATCGCGCGGAAGGTCATCGCGGTCGAGATCGACCCGAAGCTCGCGCTCGCGCTGCCGACCACGGTCGCGCACCGCGCGCCGGAGGAGCACGAGCGGCTCGTCGTCGTCGAGACCGACGCCGCCCGCATCGACCCCGCGCAGCTCCCCGAGCCGCCCACGGCGCTCGTCGCGAACCTGCCCTACAACGTGGCCGTGCCAGTCGTCCTGCACGCCCTCGAGCACTTCCCGACCCTCCGCAAGGGACTCGTCATGGTCCAGGCCGAGGTCGGCGACCGGCTCACCGCCCAGCCCGGCTCCAAGATCTACGGCGCCCCCAGCGTGAAGATGGCCTGGTACGCGAAGGCCAAGCGCGCCGGGTCGGTGTCGGCGAACGTGTTCTGGCCCGTCCCGAACGTCGCCAGCGCCCTCGTCGCGTTCGAGCGCATCGAGAGCCCCGACGCGAACCGCGTCGAGGTCTTCGGCGCGGTGGACGCGGCGTTCGGTCAGCGGCGCAAGATGCTGCGCCAGTCCCTCAAGGCGTGGGCGGGCGAGGACGTCGACGCGGTGCTCGACCGGTCGGGGATCGAACCCACCAGGCGGGGTGAATCGTTGGACATAGCGGAGTTCATCGCCCTCGCCGACGCCAAGGAGGCGCTGGGCGGGACCAGTCGGACCTGAGGAGACCTGAATGACCGGACAGACCGCTCCCGCCGCACCGCCGGTCGGCGTTTCCGTGGACGTCCCCGCCAAGATCAACCCGCACCTGGGGGTGGGCGACGCCCGCGCCGACGGCTACCACGCCCTGTCCACGGTGTACCAGGCGATCTCGCTGCACGACACCGTCACCGCCGAGCCGCGCGAGGAGCCCGGGATCGAGATCACGATCTCCGGGGAGGGCGCCGGGGAGCTGCCGACGGACGAGGGGAACCTCGCGCACAAGGCCGCGAAGCTCGTCGCCCTCTACGCCGGGATCAAACCGGCCGTGAAGCTGCACCTGAACAAGCGCATCCCCGTCGCCGGGGGCCTCGCGGGGGGCTCCGCGGACGCGGCAGGCGCGCTCGTCGCGTGCGCGCGCCTGTGGGAGGTGGCGATCGGCGACGCCGAGCTGCACCGCCTCGCCGCGGGCCTCGGCTCCGACGTGCCGTTCTGCCTCAAGGGCGGCACCGCGATCGGCACCGGCCGCGGCGAGGAGCTGACCCCGGTGCAGGCCAAGGGGTCGTGGAACTGGGTGGTCGCCACGACGGACACGCAGATCTCGACCCCCGAGTGCTACAAGGAGGTCGACCGGCTCCGCGAGGACGGCATCGGGCGGTACTCCTCCGACGTCGGCCCGATCGTCACGGCGTTCGAGCAGGGCGCCGACGCGGACGCGCTGGCTCGGCTGCTGGTCAACGACATGGAGGCCGCGGCGGTGAGCCTGCGCCCGCAGCTCGCCTCGCTCATGCACGGCGGCCTCGAGGAGGGCGCGCTCGCCGCGCACGTCTCCGGGTCCGGGCCCACGGTCCTGTTCCTCGCCACCGACGTCAAGCACGCGGTGGCGCTGGCGCGGCGCATCCGGATGCGCGGCGGCGCCCGCAGCGTCCACCTCGCCCACGGGCCCGTGGCCGGCCCGGCCGCCTGAGACGCCGCGCGGACTGGTCACTGTGGCCGGGACTCGCTAGGGTGGGCGCCGGACGACCGGCCGGGGGGCCGGGGCACCGCGGGTGCGCCGTCCGGCGCGACCGGTCCCTCCACTGCGGACCGGCGCCTCTCCCGACCCTGCGAGTTGCCGCACATGACTGAGCCCGACGAGACCGTGCCGCCCGCCGCCGCGCCGCGCGCGGCCGGGCCGCTGCGGATCGGCCTGCTGGGCCCGTTCCAGGTCACCGCCGCCGGGGCGCCCGTGCCGGTCGCCGGGGGCCGGCAGCGCGCCGTCCTGGCCGCGCTCGCGCTCGCGGCGGGGCGGCCGGTGCGCAGCAGCGTGCTCGCCCGGCAGCTGTGGGGCGAGGACACGCCGTCCGCGCGGCACCGCCTCCACGCCGTCGTCAACCGGCTCCGCCAGGCGATCGGCGCCGGGGCCGTGCGCGCCGCGGCCGGGGAGTACGCCCTGAACGTGCCGCCCGAGGCGGTCGACGTGCACCGGTTCCGGGCCCTCGCGGCCGAACGCGGGGGCGGGGCCGCCGAACTCGAGCGGCTCGACGCGGCGCTCGCGCTGTGGCGCGGCGACCCGCTGGTCGACGTCGAGGCCGAGGCGCTCGCGCTCGCGCACGTCCCGGCGCTCGTCGAGGAGCGGCTGCGCGTCGTCGAGCGCCGCGCCGACCTGGTGCTGGAGACCGGCGGCCACGCCGAGCTGGTGGGCGAGCTGAGCGAGCTCACGGCCCGGCACCCGCTGCGGGAGTTCCTGTGGTCGCGGCTCATCCTCGCGCTCCACCGCTCCGGCCGCCAGGCGGAGGCGCTCGCCGCGTACCAGCGGATCAGGACGCTCCTGGCCGACCGGCTCGGCGTCGACCCCGGCGACGAGCTCCAGCGCGCCCACCTGGCCGTGCTCCGGGCCGCGCCCGCGCCCGCCGCGCCGGTCCCCGGCGCGGTCGCGGCGCCCGCGCCGCGGCAGCTCGCCGCGGACGTCGCCGCGTTCACCGGCCGCGCCGCCGTCCTCGCCGACCTCGACCGGTTCCTCGACGGCGCAGGGGAACCGGGCCGCCCGCCGGTCCCGGTCGCGGTCGTCTCCGGCCCGGCCGGGGTCGGGAAGACCACGCTCGCCGTCCACTGGGCGCACCGGGTCGCCGACCGGTTCCCGGACGGGCACCTGCACCTCAACCTCGGCGGGCACTGGCCGGGCGAGCCGTCGGCGGACGCGGCGCTCATGACCGTGCTGCTGTCGCTCGGCGTCCCGCCCGAGCGGATCCCGCCGGACACGGACGGCCGCTCGGCGACGCTGCGGACCGCGCTCGCGGGCCGGCGCGTCCTCATGCTCCTGGACGACGTGCGCGACGCCGCCCAGGTGCGCCCGCTCCTGCCCGGCGAGGGCAGCCTGGTCCTGGTCACCAGCCGCAACCGGCTGCGGAGCCTGCGCCGCCGCGAGGGCGCGCACCTGGTCGACCTCGAGCCGTTCACGCCCGAGGAGTCGGCCGCGCTCCTCGGCGGCGTCCTCGGCCCCGAGGCCGTCGCCGGGCACGCCGGGGCGATCGCCGAGCTCGCGGGGCTGTGCGGGCACCTGCCGCTCGCGGTCGCGCTCGCGGCCGAGCGGGTGCGCGACACCGGCGTGCCGCTCCCGGCGCTCGTGGAGGAGGCCCGGGACGGCGGCTCGCGGCTCGACGCGCTCGACGACGGCGCCGACGACGTGCGCAAGGTGTTCTCGTGGTCGTACCGGGCACTGCCGGACGCGGAGGCGGCGATGTTCCGGGCGCTGGGGACGGCGCCGGGCCCGTCGGTCGGGACCGCGGCCGCCGCGGCGCTCGCCGGGACCGACGCGCACGACGCCCAGCGCCTCCTGGAGTCCCTCGTGGACCAGAATCTGCTGCGGCGCCCGCGCCCGGGCCGGTACGAGCTCCACGACCTGCTGCGCGTGTACGCCGCCGAGCTAGCCGCCGCGGCCGGCACCGCCCCGAAGACCCTGGAGCGCCTACTCGACTGGTACACCGCCGCCGGGCTCGCGGCGCGGGCGCATCTCCAGCCGACCTCGGTCGACCCGTCCCTCGGCGCGCCCGGGGCGGGCGCGCCCGCGTTCGCGGACGCCCAGCAGGCCCTGGACTGGTTCGAGACCGAGCACGACAACCTCATCGCGGCCGTCGGGGCGGCTGCGGACGCGGGCCTCGACCGGCACTGCTGGCGGCTCGTCCACCTGCTGTGGGCCCACCTCGACCGGTGCCGGGCCTGGCCGGAGATCGCCGCGCTCGGCGCGGCGGGCCTCGCGGCGGCGCGGCGCGCGGGCGACCGGTTCGGCGAGGCCGAGATGCTCACCATGGCGGCGAGCCTGCGCCACCTCGGCCGCTTCGAGGAGTCCATCGCGTCCCAGCGGGAGGCCCTGGAGCTCTATCGGGAGCTGGGGAGCGCCGCGGGGCAGGCGACGGTGCTGAACAACCTCGGGATGGTCTTCCGCAGCATGGGCCGGCACGAGGAGGCGATCGACCACCTGCGCCGCTGCGCCGCGCTCGACGAGGCGTCCGGGGACGCGGGCGACCTGGCGGTGTCGCTGTTCAACCTGGCCCGGTCCTATATCGACGCCGGCCGCGCGGGCGAGGCGGTCGAGGCCGCGACCCGCTCGCTCGACCTGCTGCGCGGGCTCGGGCACCGCCGCGGCGAGGGCCGCGCGATGGAGGCGATCGGGTTCGCGCACGGGCTGCGCGGGGAGCACGAGGCCGCGGCGGCGTGGCTGCGCGACGCGTCGGCGGTGTTCGCCGAGATCGGCGACCGCTGGTACGAGTCGGTGAGCCTGACGGCGCTCGGCCGGTCGCTGCGCGCGCTCGGGCGCCGGGGCGAGGCCGCGGCGGCACTGGAGCGGGCGCTGGCGCTCGCGACGGCGCTCGGCGATCCGCGCGCGGCCGAGATCCGGGCCCTGCTCGCCGAGTAGTCCCCCGGGCGCGGCTCAGGGCGCCCGGCTCATCGCCGGGCGCCCTGGTTCCCGCGCCCCACCCTGGCGCGTGCGGAGATTCGGCCCCTCCGCGCGCGCCGCGGACGAGTCTTAGAAGTCCCGGTTGTCCGCGCCCGTGATGCGGACGCTCATGTCGCGGTTGTCGAGGCCGGCGTCCTTGGCCAGGAGGTCGCCGGTGATGCGGACGCTGAATTCCCGGTTGTCGGCGCCGGTGATCCGGACGCTGAACTCGCGGTTGTCGGTGTCGTCGCCGGTGATGCGCACGCTGTAGTCGCGGTTGTCCACTCCGTCGCCGGTGATCCGGACGCTGTACGGCGGGGTGAACTCCGGGTCGCCGGTGATGCGCACGCTCGCGTACGGCGGGGTGAAGTCGGGGTCGCCGGTGATGCGCACGCTGTACGGGGGGGTGAAGTCGGGGTCGTCGGTGATCCGCACGCTGTACGGCGGGGTGAAGTCGGGGTCGCCGGTGATCCGGACGCTGTCGGTGCCGTCGGCGAAGGTCCAGTCGGTGCTGGCCTGGGCGGGGACCGCGAAGGCGGCCACCGCGAGCGCCGCCAGCGAGCCGGCGGCGGCGGTGCGGGCGACCGCGGCGGCGATGCGCCGCAGCGGGGTCGGGTTCGTCTGCTGTGCCATGAGCCCAACCTACGGACCGGCGCTCACGCGGGGCGCATGCCGCGCTCACGCCGGCCGCACTCGCTCAGGCGTTCCGGTCCCAGATCATCCGCAGGCCGTGCAGGGTCAGGTTCGGCTCGTAGTGGGTGACGGTCTCGCACTGCTCGATGACGACCGGCGCGAGGCCCCCGGTGGCGACGACCGCGGTCGGGTCGGTGCCGAGCTCGGCGGTGATGCGCCGCACCAGGCCGTCCACTTGAGCCGCGGTGCCGTACACCATGCCGGACTGGAGGCATTCCACGGTGTTCTTGCCGATCACGCTGCGCGGCTTCACGAGCGGGATCTTGAGCAGGTTCGCGGCCCGGGAGGCGAGCGCGTCGATGGAGATCTCGATGCCGGGCGCGAACGCCCCGCCGAGGAAGTCGCCGGTCTCGGAGATCACGTCGATGTTCGTCGAGGTCCCGAAGTCGACGGTGATGCACGGGCCGCCGTACAGGTGGTAGGCCGCGTACGTGTTCGCGATGCGGTCGGGCCCGGCCTCGCGCGGGTTGTCGATGCTCAGGCGCACCCCGGTCTTCACGCCGGGCGCGATCTGGACGAGGACGGCGTGCGGGTAGTACCGCTGCACCATCTTCGCGACCTCCGCGCCCTGCTGGGGCACGGTGGAGGACAGGGCGATGCCCGAGAGGTCGACGCCGCCGCCGTCGAGGAGGGCCCGGAAGGTCAGGCCCAGCTCGTCGGCGGTGGCGTGCGGGTCGGTGCGGATGCGCCAGGAGTGCTTGAGGGTCTCGCCCTCGAACACCGCCAGCACCGTGTTCGTGTTCCCGATGTCGACGCACAGCAGCACGGTCTACTCCTCGAAGTCCAGGCCGATGTCGAGAATGGGCGAGGAGTGGGTGAGCGCCCCGACCGAGATGTAGTCGACGCCGGTGGCGGCGTACTCGACGGCGGTGTCGAGGGTGATCGTCCCGGTCGCCTCGAGCTCGGCGCGCTCGCCGACGGTCTCGACGACCTCGGCGAGCTCCTTGGGGCTCATGTTGTCGCACAGGAGGAACACGGCGCCGGCGGCGACCGCTTCGAGGGCCTCCTCGAGGGTCTCGACCTCGACCTGGATGTCGACGTCGGGCTCGGCGGAGCGGACGGCGGCGAACGCCTCGCTGATCGAGCCCGCGGCCTCCTTGTGGTTGTCCTTGATCATGGCGACGTCGTACAGGCCCATGCGCTTGTTGTCGCCGCCGCCGGCGCGCACCGCGTACTTCTCGAAGGCGCGCAGGCCGGGCGTGGTCTTGCGGGTGTCGAGGACGGTGGTGTGCCAGTCGGCGAGGACGTCGGCGAAGCGGCGGGTGTGGGTGGCGACCCCGCACATGCGGCACAGCAGGTTCAGGGCGGTGCGCTCGGCGGCGAGGAGGGACCTGGTGGGCCCGGTGACGCGGGCGAGGACCTGGCCGGCGCGGATGCGCGAGCCCTCCCGCGCGAGGTACTCGAAGCGCACGTCGCCGGGCATGGCGTGGAAGACCGCGTGGGCGACCGGGAGGCCGGCGAGGAGCCCGTCGGCGCGGGCGGTGACGGCCACGGTCGAGGTGTGCTCGGGCCCGAAGATCGACTCGGAGGTGACGTCGCGGCGCGCGTGCGAGAGGTCCTCGTCCAGGTAGTCCTGGACGGCGACGTACACGTCCTCGGGGTCGAGGCGGCAGGCGAGCAGGCGCTCGTCCAGTCCGGCGCCGCCGGGCGCTTCGGCGAATCTGCTCATGCGATGGGCTCCCAGGTGGTGTCGAGCTCCCCGTCGGAGCTGATGGAGAGGCACAGGTGGCCGAGCCAGGCGTCGGCGGCCTCGGGGTGGTCCTCGCGCCAGTGGCTGCCCCGGGTCTCGCGGCGCCGGTGCGCGGCGGCGGTGACGGCGGCCGCGACGGTGAGGAGGTTCGTGGCCTCCCATGTGGCCGGTCGAGGACGGCCGGACACATTGTCCCCCAAGGCCGTCAGCGACGCAGCGGTGGCCTCCAGCGACTCCTCGGAGCGGAGGACGCCCGCGCCGGCGGTCATGGCCTCCTGGAGGGGCGCGCGGGAGGTCGTGGAGCACACGGTGCCCTCGCCGCCAGGCAGCTCGGGCGGGCCGGGGCTCGGCTTGTGCTCGGCGAGGTCGTCGGCGATGCGCTGCGCGAACACGAGCGCCTCGAGGAGGGAGTTGGAGGCGAGCCGGTTCGCGCCGTGGAGGCCGGTGCACGCGGCCTCGCCGGCGGCGTACAGGCCCGGGACGCTGGTGCGGCCGTGGAGGTCGGTGCGCACGCCGCCGGAGGAGTAGTGGGCGGCGGGGGCGACGGGGATGAGGTCGGCGACGGGGTCGACGCCGAGGGCCCGGCAGGTCGCGGTGATCGTCGGGAACCGGTGCTCGAGCATGTCGCGGCCGAGGTGGCGGGCGTCGAGCCACATGTGCGGCCTCCCCTCGGCGATCATCCGGGTGGTGATGGCCTTGGCGACGACGTCGCGGGGCGCGAGCTCGGCGAGCTCGTGGAGGCCGACCATGAACCGGTCGCCGGAGAAGTCGCGCAGGTGGGCGCCTTCGCCGCGGAGGGCCTCGGAGATGAGCGGCTGCTGGTCGCCGCCGATCCGCACCGCGGCCGCCGTGGACTGTCGGTCCTCCCGGATACGGTCGGGGTCCAGTTCGGTGCCCCCGGTCGCGGAGCCGCCGCCGAGGCCGGGGGTCCCGGGCACGTACAGGGACGTCGGGTGGAACTGGACGAACTCGAGGTCGGTCACCGTCGCGCCGGCCCGCAGCGCGAGCGCCACCCCGTCGCCGATCGACACGGAGGGGTTGGTGGTCGACTGGAAGATCTGGCCGAGGCCGCCGGTGGCGAGCACGACCGCGCGGGCCTCGACGCCGCCCACGCCGTACTCGACGCCTTCGCCGAGGACGTGGAGGCTGACCCCGGCCGCGTGGCCGCGGGCGTCGGTGAGCAGGTCGAGGACCATGGCGTTCTCGATGATGCGGATCCACGGGTCGCGCAGGACCGCGCTGTGGAGGGCCCGCTGGATCTCGGCCCCGGTGGCGTCGCCGCCGGCGTGCACGATGCGGCGGGCGCGGTGGCCGCCTTCGCGGGTGAGCTGAAGCGACCCGTCGGGGTCGCGGTCGAACTCGGTGCCGAGGTGGATGAGGTCCGCGATGCGCTGGGGGCCTTCGGTGACGGTGACCTCGACCGCGGCGGGGTCGCAGAGGCCGACGCCGGCGATCTGGGTGTCGCGGGCGTGCGCGGCGGGGCTGTCGAGCGGGTCGAGCACGGCGGCGACGCCGCCCTGGGCCCACCGGGTGGAGCCGTCGTCGATGTGGACCTTGGTGACGACGGTGACGTGGAAGCCGGCGCGGCGCAGGTTGAGCGCGCAGGTGAGGCCGGCGACGCCGGAGCCGATGACGCACACGTCGGTGGTCTCGGTCCAGGAGGGGGCTTCGGCGCGCAGGCGCCGCGGCAGGCGCGGCAGGTGCGGGAGCGCCCCGGCCTCGGGTCCGGTGAACACGGGTGGCACGTGCGTCGCCCTTCTAGCGTCGCCCCGGTCGCCCGGGTGCCGGCTCGGTGTGCGCGCCGACCGGCGCGCGGTTCGGATCAACTGTGCCCGCTGCACGCGCCGCTGCGCCAGCGTTCGTGACGACCGCGTCACACGCCGGGGCGGCGGGCCGGACCCGGCCCGCGCCGCGGAGTGCGGTGCAGGCCGGGCCCGGGTTCGCGGCGGTCACGGGGGCGGTCAGCCCCGGGCCGAGGCGCGCTGGACGAAGTCGGCGAGGTCGGCCGACTGCTGGATCCGCGACTCCTCGTGGACGTACATCATGTGGCCGGCCGGGTACGTCTTCGTCTCGATGGCCGCGCGGGCCTCGAGCGGGATCTCGAGGTGGTCGAGCGTGTACTCGATGGCCTCGACGGGCACGCCGCCGTCGTAGCGGCCCATGGCGACGTGGACCTTCATGTGCGGGTTCAGGCGCATGGCGTTGCCGAGCTTGCCGATGACGTCGACGGCCTCGCCCTCGAACTCCTTGTACGACCACGGGTGCACTGCGCGGGAGAGCCGCTCGTACACGTGGTCGTTCTCGTACTCCAGCTCGGCGCGCAGGTAGTACTGGAGCGCGGCCGTGTACGGCCCGTCGGTGCCGACCAGGAACGGGTCGTACGGCATGCGCTCGTACGTGTAGTGGTCCGCGGGGCCGGTGAAGCGGGTGTCGAGGCGGCCGGTGACGAGGCGCTTGTGGCGCAGCAGCTCCGCGTAGAAGCGGGTGTGCTCCAGCCGCAGGTTGGCGCGGTCGACGTAGTCCTCGGAGACGCCGGTGAGCGAGGCGACCTTGGCGACGGCGGCGGCGCGGACCTCGGGGTCGAGGTTCTGGCCCTTGGCGAGGATCGCCCGGAACTCGTCGGCGTAGCCGCGGGCCTCGGCGACGAGGTCGTCGAGCTCGCGGTCGGGGTGGAGGCCGTGGTAGTGCGCGGTGGCGGCGTACAGCGGCAGGAACAGCGGGTCGGGCAGCTCGGAGCGGCTGGTGTGGTACAGCGTCTCCATGTTGAACGCCGGGGCGATGAACATGACGCCGTTGAGCGCCAGGCCGAACCGGGTGAGGAGGTACTCGGCGATGCCGGCGCCCCGGGTGCCGCCGTAGGACTCGCCGATGAGGAACTTCGGGGAGAGCCAGCGGTTGTTCCGGGTGGTCCACAGCCGGATGATCTCGCTGACGGACTCGATGTCCTTGGTGAAGCCGTGGTAGTCGCGGGGGTTGCCGCCCTCGACCGCGCGCGACCAGCCGGTGGAGATCGGGTCGATGAACACCAGGTCGGTGTGGCGCAGGAGGGTCTCGTCGTTGTCGAGCAGGCCGTAGGGGGGCGGGGTGAGGTTCCCGGCGTCGCCGGAGTCGACGCGGCGCGGGCCGAGCAGGCCCATGTGCAGCCAGATCGAGGACGATCCGGGGCCGCCGTTGAACGCGAAGGTGACCGGCCGCTGCGTCACGTCGGCGTCGTCGACGGTGTAGTAGGTGATGGAGACCTCGGCCTTGGGTTTGCGGCCGTTGAACTTGTCGTCCTCGGTGACCTCCTCGTGCAGGACGATGCGCCCGGTGGTGGCCGTGTACGCGAGGTCGCCGAGGGTGTGGTGGGTGGTCTTCAGGTCGTCGGCGGGCTCGGGCTTGTCGGCCTTGCCCTCGCCGTTGACCTTGTCCGCGGTCTCGTGCTTGGGTTCTTCGCTCATGAGTCTGTAACTTACCGCCCGGCTAGTGGCGACGCCACCACGTTGCCGGCGGTCCCGGGCGCGGGGTGCGCCTTGTCGGCGTTGACCTCGACGATCTCGTTGCGCTCGTTCACGTGGACGACCGTCGGCGTGAAGGCGCGCGCCTCGGCGTCCTCCATCTGCGCGTACGAGATGAGGATCACAAGGTCCCCGGGGGAGACGAGGCGGGCGGCGGCGCCGTTGATGCCGATGACGCCGGTGCCGCGCTCGCCGGCGATCGTGTACGTCTCGAGGCGGGCGCCGTTGGTGATGTCGACGATCGCGACCTGCTCGCCGTCGAGGATGTCGGCGGCGTCGAGCAGGTCCGCGTCCACGGTGACCGACCCGACGTAGTGCAGGTCGGCCTGGGTGACGGTGGCGCGGTGGATCTTCGACTTGAACATGGTGCGGATCATCGGGGGTCTCCAATGCTGACGGGCGCGTTGTCGATCAGGCGGGTGGTGCCCGCCTTCGCGGCGATGAGGAGCCTCGCCGGGCCCCGGTCGGGGGCCTCGCCGAGGTCGTTCGCCCGGACGGCGACGTAGTCGACGTCCAGGCCGGGCTCGGCCTCCAGGATCGCGCCGGCGGCGGCGAGCGGGTCGGGCGAGGCCTGGGCGGCCTCGATCGCGCGGGGGATGGCGAGCGCGGCGGCGCGCTCGGCCTCGGACAGGAACACGTTGCGGCTGGAGCGGGCCAGGCCGTCGTCCTCGCGGTCGGTCGGGACCGCTTCGACGTCGATGCCGAGGTCGAGGTCGCGCACCATCCGCCGCACCATGGCGAGCTGCTGGAAGTCCTTCTCCCCGAAGCAGGCCGCGTCGGGCCGCGTCAGGTGGAACAGCTTCGAGACGACGGTGAGGACGCCGGTGAAGAACCCGGGCCGGGAGGCGCCTTCGAGGATCTCCCCGTCGGGGCCGGCGTGCACGGTGGTCAGGCCCTCGCGCCCGTCCGGGTACATCTCGTTGACGCTCGGCGCGAACACCAGGTCGACGCCCTCGGCCTCGCACATCGCGAGGTCGGCGTCGAGGGTCCGCGGGTACTTGTCGAGGTCCTCGTTCGGGCGGAACTGGAGCGGGTTCACGAACACGGTGACGATCACCGAGTCGGCGATCTCCTTGGCGCGCTTGAAGTTCGCGCGGTGCCCGTCGTGGAGGGCGCCCATGGTGGGGACGACGGCGACGCGCCCGGGCAGGGCGGCGCGGGCCTTCGCCAGCTCGGTTTTCGTGTGGACGACGACCGTCACGGCGCCTCCTTCTCGTCGGGGTGGGCGAGCACGTCGAGCAGGCCCTCGGCGTCGGCGCTCTTCAGGCGGCCGGAGTCGAGGGCGCGCTCGGCGGTGCGCCGGGCCATGGCCCGGTACGTCTCGGCGATGCCGGTGCCCTCCAGCGCCGCGAGGTGCCGGGCGACCGTGCCCGCGTCGCCGCGCGACACCGGGCCGGTCAAGGCCGCGTCGCCGTGGCGCAGCGCGTTGTCGAGCGACGCGGACACCAGCGGTGCCATGAGCCGCTCGGGGTTCGCGACCCCGACGGCCCGCAGCTGGTCGGCGGCGTCGTTCACGAGGGTCATGAGGTGGTTCGCGGCGTACACGAGCGCGGCGTGGTAGCGGGCCCGGTCGGCCTCGTCGACGTGCTCGGGGTCGCCGCCCATCTCCAGGACCAGGGCCTCGCCCACGAAGCGGGCCTCGGCCTCGCCGGTGACCGCCCACGAGATCCCGTTCAGGCGCTCCAGGTCCTCGTCGCGGCCGGTGAACGTCATCGCGGGCGCGAGCGCGACCGTGAGCGCCCCGGCGTCGCGCGCGGGCCGCAGCGCCTCGACGCCGAGCGCGCCGGACGTGTGGACCCAGATCTGGCCGGGCCGCGCGGGGAGGGAGGCGACGAGCGGGACGATCGCGTCGTCGGGGACGGCCACGAGCACCAGCTCGGCGGCGGCCGCGACATCGGGGGGAGGGAGGATCTCGGCGCCGGGCAGGTGCCGGGCGGCGCGCGCGAGCGAGGCGTCGGATACGGCGGACGCGGCCACCACGCGGTGGCCGGCGCGGGTCAGGGCCGCCCCGACGACGGAGCCGACCCGGCCCGCGGAGACGACGCCGACGGCGAGCCGTGAGGCGGGCCGCTGCGGCGCGCCGCTGCGCTGCTGATCCATGTGGCAGATCCAGTCCTTCGGAAGGTACCGGTCGTTGCTTACGCGTTAATTGTGCGTCTCAGAAACGGGAGCGCCAGCCCGGGAGCCCCCGAGTGGCGATTCTCACTGGGACCCCGGGTCGGTGTCAGAGCCCGGGCGAGGCCGCATCCGGGTCCCAGTGTGCCTCGCAGAGCGCCGGGCGGCCCCGTGACCGGCTCATCCGGCAACGGAAGGGCGGGCCGGACGCGGGCCGTCCGGGTGATGAGTCGGGCCCTAAGGTCGGGGGCATGGGCGCGTACGAGCGGTGGGGGGCCGCGATGGCGCGCGCCCTCTACGGGCCCGGCGGCTTCTACCGGCGCGAACTCCCGGCCCACCATTTCGCGACCAGCGCGCAGACGCGCGCGTTCGCGGAAGCGGTCGCGGTCCTCGCGGACGCGGTGGACGCCCGCCTCGGCCGGCCCGCCGGGTTCGCGGTCGTGGACGTCGGCGCGGGCGGCGGCGACCTCCTCGCCCACCTCGCCGCGCTCCTCCCCGACCGGGTCGCGCTCACCGGCGTCGAACTGCGCCCGCGGCCCGCCGGCCTGCCCGAGCGGATCGCCTGGCTCCCCGAGCCGCCCGCCCGCGTGACGGGGCTCCTCGTCGCGTGCGAACTGCTCGACAACGTCCCCTGCGACGTCGCCGTCGTCGACGACGCCGGCGTCCGCCGCTACGAGGAGGTCGGGCCCGGCGGCGCGACCCGGCCCGGCGACCGGCTCGACCCCGCCGACGACGACTGGCTCGACCGGTGGTGGCCCGTCAGCGCGCCCGGGGAGCGCGCGGAGATCGGCCGCCCCCGCGACGCCGCCTGGCGCGGCCTCGCCGACCGGCTCGACCGCGGCACGCTCCTCGCGGTCGACTACGGGCACACCGCGGCCGACCGGCCCGCGGGCGGCACCCTCACCGGGTTCAAGGACGGCCGCGGAGCCGCGCCCGTCCCCGACGGCACCCGCGACCTCACCGCCCACGTCGCGGTCGACGCCCTCGGCGCCGACCGCCTCGAACGCCAGCGCGACGCCCTGCGGGCCCTCGGCGTCCGCGCCCACCGCCCGCCGCTCGACCTCGCCTACCGCGACCCCGTCGCGTACGCGGCGGCGCTCGTGAAGGCGGGCGAGGCCGCCCGCCTCACCGACCCGGCCGGACTCGGCGCCCACTGGTGGGCCCGCGCCGACCGCTGACCGGCCGCGCCGCCGCGGCGCTTCAGACCGCGGCCTTCGCCCGGTACGCGGTGGGGCTCGCGCCCTTGCGGCGCTTGAACGCGTTGCTGAACCCGAACTGGTCGGCGTAGCCCACGCTCCGGGCGACCTGCGCGACGGTGAGGTCGGGGTCGGCGAGGAGCTCCTCGGCGAGCTCCATGCGCCGCTTCGTCAGGTACGTCAGCGGCGGCTCGCCCATGATCTCGTTGAACCGCTTGGCGAGCAGCGCCCGCGACACCCCGGCCTCGGTCGCGAGCCCCGCCACCGTCCACGGCGCGGCGGGCCGGCTGTGGATGGCCTCCAGGGCGGGCCCGGCCACCGGGTCGGCGAAGCCCCGGTACCACGCCGGCGCCTGCTCCCCCTGCTGGTCGAACCAGGTGCGGAGCGTGCAGACGAGGCCCCAGTCGCAGAGGCGGTCGATGAACGCCTGCGTGCCGGGCTTGCGGGAGGCGAGGTCCATGGCGGACGCGTCGAGCCAGGCGCACACGTCGGAGCCGTCGTCGACGACGAGCGCGGGCGGCAGCGCCCGGGTGAGCCGCTCGTGGCGGCGGCCCGAGGCCCGGTAGGCGCCCACGAACAGGTCGGTCGCCTCGCCCTCGCCGCCGAAGGGGGCGCCGGGGGTCTCCGGCCCGCACGCCTGGAGGTCGAAGCAGGTGAGCCAGTAGTCGAGGTGCGGGCGCTCGACGGACGCGGCGCTGTCGGCCATGCGGAAGGGCTCGTCGCCGCGCACGACCGCGGTCTGGCCCTCCTTGACGGGCACTTCGCTGCCGTCGGCGAGGAGGAGCACGCCGCCGCCGCGCGCGACGGTGATCATGGTGAGCGGGGCCCGGTCGTCGAACCGGACCACCCAGGGGGCCTTGAGGATCGCGTCCCCGAGGATCGCGCCCTCGGCGCGGATGCCGCCGAGGAGTTCACTGAGCGGGTCCATGCCCCCATGGTAGACGCTCGCGCATCGATCGGAGCGCTTCGCCCATCGCGCGTCCACGCCCTGGGGGCTGTACTGGTTCCAACGCACCACTGCGAACCCACCACTTCACTTGGAGGCCAGCATGAACGCCGCTCCGACCGCCCTCGTCGTCGTCTCGCACCACCGGGCCGACTCCCTCACCGCGCACGTCGGCGACGTGGTCGCCGCCCGCCTCAAGGAGGCCGGGTACGAGGTCGACCTCCTCGACCTGCGCGCCGAGGGCTTCGACCCGCGCATGACCGAGGCCGACCAGCCCGACTGGGACGACCGCGACAAGGTGTACTCCGCGGAGGTGCGGGCGCACATGGCGCGCGTGCTCGCCGCGGACGTGATCGTCCCCGTGTTCCCCGTCTACTGGAACTCCGCGCCGGCGCTCCTCAAGGGCTGGGTGGACCGCGTGTGGAACTACGGCTTCGGGTACGGGCGCAGCAAGCCGCGGCTCGCCGGGAAGCGCATGCTGTGGCTCGGCCTGGCGGGCGCGGCCGAGGGCGACGAGTTCGCGGCGTGGATGCAGGAGACGCTCGAACGGGTGCTGCGGGAGGGGATCTCGTTCTACAACGGGATCACCGACGCGGCGGTCGCGGTCCTGTACGACACCGAGGGCGAGCCGCAGATCGTCGACGCCGACGGGAACTTCACGAAGGGCGAGGCCCTCACCGGCGACGCCCGCGCCGCGCACTACGCGGCCCTCGACCGCCGCGCCGAGGAGCACCTGGAGCGCTTCCTGGAGCTGGCGCCGCAAACGCTTTGACGGGCGCTCCCGGGCCCGTCCACAATCGCGGGATGGGATTCGTGGACCTGGCAGGCGTGCGGTACGTGCTCGGGGACGGGCGGACCCTGTTCTCGGACGTGTCGTTCCGCATCGGCGAGGGCGCCAAGGTGGCCCTCATCGGCGCGAACGGCACCGGGAAGACGACCCTACTGCGGATCGTCACCGGCGACCTCACCCCGGAGGCGGGAACCGTCTCGCATTCGGGCGGGCTCGGCGTCATGCGCCAGCTCGTGGGCATGCGCGAGGGCGAGCGGCCCCTGGGCGACCTCGCGGCCGAACTGGGGCCGCCGCGGCTGCGCGCGGTGTGGGAGCGGCGGCGCCGGGCCGAGGCCCGGATCGCGGCCGGCGGCGGCAGCGAGCGCGACCAGCTCGCGTACGCGCAGGCCCTCGCCGACTGGGGCGAGGCCGGCGGCTACGAGTTCGAGGTCGTGTGCGACACCGTCGCGGTCGCGGTCCTCGGGCGGCCGTGGACGGAGGTCGAGCAGCGGCCGCTGCGGACCCTCTCGGGCGGCGAGCAGAAGCGGTTCGCGCTCCACCTGCTGCTGCGCGGCCGCGACGAGGTCCTGGTCCTCGACGAGCCGGACAACTTCCTCGACGTCCCCGCCAAGCGCGAACTGGAGCAGGCGATCCGCGAGTCGGAGAAGTCGATCCTGTTCGTCTCGCACGACCGGGAGGTCCTCGCGAACGCCGCCGACCGGATCGTGACCCTGGAGGCGGGCACGGCGTGGACGCACGGCGGCGGGTTCGCGTCCTGGCACGAGGCGCGGTCCTCGCGGCACGAGCGGTTCGAGGAGCTGCGCCGCCGCTGGGACGAGGAGCACCAGAAGCTGCGCGAGCTCATGCTCATGTACAAGGCGAAGGCCGCGTACAACGACGGCATGGCCTCCCGGTACCGGGCCGCGCAGACGCGGCTGCGGAAGTTCGAGGAGGCCGGGCCGCCGCCGCTGCCCCCGCGCGAGCAGGACATCCGCGTGAAGCTGGAGGGCGGGCGCACCGGCCGGCGGGCCGTGGTGTGCGAGCGGCTGGAGCTGGAGGACCTGACGTTCCCGTTCGACCTGGAGGTCTGGTACGGCGACCGGGTCGCGGTCCTGGGCGCCAACGGCACCGGGAAGTCGCACTTCCTGCGGCTGCTCGCGCAGGGCGGCACCGACCCGGAGGCGGGCGTCGCCCCGGAGCGCCGACTCGACCCGGTGCGGCACGAGGGCACGGCCCGCCTGGGCGCCCGGGTGCGGCCGGGGCACTTCTCGCAGACGCACGAGCATCCGGAGTTCGCGGGCCGCTCGCTGCGGGAGATCCTGTGGGACGGCGACCGGGACCGGCCGTCGCTGGAGCGCTCGCGGGCGATGAGCGCCCTGTCGCGCTACGAGCTCGCGCTCCAGTCCGAGCAGGACTTCGCGACGCTGTCGGGCGGCCAGCAGGCCCGGTTCATGGTGCTGCTGCTGGAGCTGTCGGGCGCGACGTGCCTGCTGCTGGACGAGCCGACCGACAACCTGGACCTGGCGAGCGCGGAGGCGCTCGAGGAGGGCCTGAAGTCGTTCGAGGGCACGGTGATCGCGGTGACGCACGACCGGTGGTTCACGCGCGGCTTCGACCGGTTCGTGGTGTTCGGGCAGGACGGCGAGGTCGTGGAGTCGGACGAGCCGGTGTGGGACGTGCGCTAGGGGCGCGGGGGCGCGACCGGGACCGCTCTGGTGGCCGGCGGTCCCGGCCGCGCGTCTGGAGGGCCCGCCCGGGCGCGGTCGGGCGGGCCGGGTCAGCGGAGGGCGATGACGCCGGCGGGGCACAGCTCCGCGGCGGCGGTGACCGCCGGTTCGCCGTCGGGCGCTTCGGGTTCGGTGACGAGGACGCGGCCGTCGGCCTCGTCCTGGTCGAACCAGTCGGGGGCGGTGAGCGCGCACATGCCCGAGCTCGTGCACGCCTGCCGGTCGGCCTCGATCCTCACGGCGGCGCTCCGTGTCGGACCCCCGTGCTCTGCTTGGGGGACGGTCCGCGGGCGACGGCGCGGACCGCCGACGGGTCCGCCGCGGCGCGCCTCGCCGGGCGGTGGTGCGCCATGCGGCGGCTCACCACTCGACCGGGAGGGTGTGGACCCCGTAGACGGCCATGTCGCTGCGCATGGGGATCTGGTCGGAGGGCACGGCGAGCCGGAGCCCGGGGAACGCCTCCAGGAGCTTCGCGAAGCCGATGCGCATCTCGACGCGGGCGAGCTGCTGGCCGACGCACTGGTGGACGCCGTGCCCGAACGCCATGTGGCCCTGGGCGTCGCGGCCGAGGTCGAGCGCGTCCGGGCGCTCGTACCTGCCGGGGTCGCGGTTGGCGGCGTGGAGGGCGACGGTGACGTGCTGGCCGGCGGTGATGCGGTGCCCGTCGATCTCGGCGTCCTCCTTCGCGATCCGCATGACGCCGTTGTGGGCGACGGTGAGGTAGCGCAGGAGCTCCTCGACGGCGCCGGGCATGAGGCCGGGCTCGGCGCGGAGCCGTTCGAGCTGCGCCGGGTGCTCGAGGAGGGTCATGGTGCCGAGGGCGAGCATGTTCGCGGTGGTCTCGTGGCCGGCGACGAGGAGGATGAGCGCCATCCCGGCGGCCTCGACGTCGTGGAGGTCGGGGTCGGCGGCGAACGCGGAGACCATGTCGTCGCCGGGGTTCGCGCGCTTGGCGGGCACGAGGTCGATGAGGTACCCGAAGATCTCGGCCATCGCCTTGTTGCGGTCCTCGACGGACAGGGACAGGTCGAGCATGTTCGCCGAGTTCCCCTGGAACGCGGCGCGGTCGGCGTAGGGGACGCCGAGCATCTCGCAGATGACGAGCGAGGGCACGGGGAGCGCGAACTCCCTGACGAGGTCGGCGCCGGGCCCGGCGGCCCGGAGGGCGGCGATCCGCTCGTCGACGATGTCGGCGACGCGCGGTTCGAGCTCCTTCATGCGCTTGACGGTGAACACGCCGGTGACCTTGCGGCGCAGCCGGGTGTGCTCGGGCGGGTCGAAGAAGAGGAAGAACCCGGGCGGCACCTGGTCGGTGATGGACACGAACACGTGCGGGAGCTCGGTCGGGGAGCGGGTGAAGCGCTCGCCGGTGACGAACCGCGGGTCGGCGAGGACCTTGCGGCCGGCGGCGTGGCCGGTGACGAGCCACCCCTCGACGCCGTCGGGGTAGTACCTGATGGGCCGGATCGGCCGGTCCTGGAGCTCCAGGAGCGCGGCGGGCGGGTCGTAGCGGGTCTGGCGCTCGTAGGGCATCCCGTAGGGGAGGACTTCAGCATCGGACATGCGACATCTCCTGTGCGCGAACACGATTCGGCCATCGTGTGGTCCCCACCACAAAGGAGCCTAGGTCGGTTCGCGCTGGGGCGCAACGGCCGGGGACCGCCGTGTCCTAGATCCGACAGTCCCCGCCGCGCGCCTACTGGAGGTCGAGGAGCTCCTCGATGTACTGGGCGACGCCGTCGTCGTTGTTGCCGGCGGGCGCGATCTCGCTCGCGGCGGACTGCACCCACGGGTGCCCGTTCGGCATCGCCACGGAGTGCCCGGCGGCCTTGATCATCGACAGGTCGTTCGTGGCATCGCCGAAGACGAGCACGTCGGACCAGTCGATGCCGAACTTGTCGAGCACGACCTGGATCCCGGCGGCCTTGGTGACGCCGACGGGGCAGACCTCGAGCATGCCGACGCCAGACTCGGTGACGGTGACGAGGTCGGGGTCGACGACGTCCTGGGCGGCGACGAGGAGCTCGGGCCCGGTGAAGCTGTCGGACACGAAGTAGCCCTTGACCATCGGGCCGCTGAACGCGACGTCCCGGGGCGCGGTCTCGAGCCGCACGGCCGTCCACGGCCAGTCGGGCATCGGGTCGCCGGTGAGGGCCCGGTCGGGGTCGGCGGGCTCGGCGATCGCCCGCAGCGGCCCGACCTCGGCCTCGATGAGCCGCAGGGCCTCGCGGAGGACCGCGCCGTCCACGGACCGGTCGGCGAGCTCGACGACGGTGTCGTCGTACCGGCACTCGTACACGAACGCGCCCTGGGCCATGACGAGGAAGTCGGCGGACGGGACGTCGTTGCGGCACAGGTCGAGCAGGCGCGGGCCGCGGCCGGTGGCGCCGACGAGGATGACCCCGGAGGCGGCGAGGCGCTTGAGCGCGGCCATGGTCCGGGGGGACACGGTCTCGTCGGAGCGCACGACCGTCCCGTCGAGGTCCGTGGCGACGAGTCTGGGGAGCCGGGCCAGTTGGATCATGCGTCCTCCTCGGTAGTCTCGACCCGCTGCCGCGAATCTCGTTCGTCGTACGCCCGTCCGGCTCAGGGGAACCAGCGGGCCAGCACCTTCGCGACGCCGTCCTCCCACACCGAGGGCGCGACCTCGTCCGCGGCCGCGCGCACGTCGGGGTCGGCCTGTCCCATCGCGACGGCGTGTCCGGCCCACGCGAACATGGTCAGGTCGTTGTGGGCGTCGCCGAAGACCACGGTGTCGGCCGATGATACGCCGTAGCGCTCGGCGATGCGGGCGATGCCGGTGGCCTTGCTGACGCCGGGCGGGCCGATGTCGACCCAGCCGTTGTAGCCGACCTCCACGTGATACGCGAGCGGGTCGAGCCCGGCGCCCTGCGCGAGGCGCAGCGCGTGGGGGCAGCGGCTCGCGCTCCCGTACCGGTTGTCGGAGGCGACGCGGGCGACGATCCGGGCGGCGGGCCGCTCCAGGATGTCGTCGAGGTCGATGACCCCGGCCCATTTGGCGTGGAAGTCGCGTTTGAAGCCCTTGGTGTGCCACCAGCCGTCGAGGCCGTGCGCGACGGCGAACTCGACCGCGGGGTCGGCGGCGAGGAACGCCTCGATCGCGGCGCGCGTGTCGACGACCGCTTCGTGCGAGACCTCGCCGAGCGCCAGGTCGTACTCGGCGGCGCCGTGGTTCGCGGACGCGAACCCGTCGTCCAGGCCGAGGTCGGCGGCGGTGCGGACGGTGCCCCACAGGGCCCGGCCGGTGACGACCGCGACGGGCACGCCGGCCTCCCGGACCTTCGCGACCGCCGCGACGACGGCCGGGGAGGGCGTGGTGAGCTGCTCGTGGTGGTAGTCGACGACGGTGCCGTCCAGGTCGACGGCGACGAGCTTCGGGGGCTGCTCTCTCAACGCGGCGGGGGACACGCTTCAACGGTAGCCCTTCCGCGGTGAACGGCGGGGTGTCGAGCGGCTGAACTCACGTGGCCGGCCTCATGAAAGCTGCAATCGCACCAAACCCACCCATCGGGGGGCGCGGAGGCATACCGTGCGTACATGGCCGACATCACGATCGAACGCGTCTACGACTACCGCCGGGACCCGCAGCGGGCCGGGACGGTGTTCCTGGTCGACCGGCTGTGGCCGCGCGGCGTGAGCAAGGAGGACCTCGCGGGGGTCGAGTGGGCCCAGGACGCGGCGCCCTCCCACAACCTGCGCATCTGGTTCGGGCACATGGCCGACCGCTTCGAGGAGTTCACCGGCCGCTACCGCAGCGAACTCGACGGCCACCCCGAGCGCGCCGAACCCCTCCTCGCCGCCGCCCGCCAAGGCCCCGTCACGCTCCTGTACGCCGCCAAGGACACCGAGGTCAACCACGCCCACGTCCTGAAGGCCTGGCTCGAAGACCAGCTCGACGGGTAGCCGGCTCCGGAATGTCGGACCCCCGTGTCAGGTGTTGAACCGGGGGCCCGCGGAACGCCGCTCCCAGGCTCGGCCCCTGCCCGCGAACCGAAGCGAACCGCGAAGGCCGTGACCGCCGAATGTCGCACCCTCGTGTCAGGGTGTTGAACCGGGGGCCTAGTGCGCGGCTTCCCGCGGCTCCGCCCCTGCCCGAAAACCGGCCCCGGCCCCGAATGTCGGACCCCTGTGCCAAGGTTTGGAACCGGGGGCCCGCGACATGGCCCTCTGCGGCTCGACTCCTGCCTTCGAACCGCAAGCGGCCCGCCGGCGACAGACCGGCGGGCCGCTTCGCTTGCGGCGCTACTTCTTCGGCTCCAGGACTTCCTTGCCGAGGAACGGCTGGAGCGCCTTCGGCACCCGCACCGTCCCGTCCGGGAGCTGGTGGTTCTCCAGGATCGCCACGATCCACCGCGTCGTCGCCAGCGTCCCGTTCAGGGTCGCGGCGACCGCGTTGCGGCCCTGCTCGTCGCGGTACTTCACGTTCAGGCGGCGCGCCTGGAACGTCGTGCAGTTCGAGGTCGAGGTCAGCTCCCGGTACCGGCCCTGCGTCGGCACCCACGCCTCGCAGTCGAACTTCCGGGCCGCCGAGGTCCCCAGGTCGCCCGCGGCGACGTCGATGACCCGGTACGGCAGCTCCATCTTCTGAAGCATCTGCTCCTCATAGGACAGCAGCTGCTCGTGCTCGGCCTCCGCGTCCTCCGGCCGGCAGTACGAGAACATCTCGACCTTGTCGAACTGGTGCACCCGGATGATCCCCCGAGTGTCCTTCCCGTACGAGCCCGCCTCGCGGCGGAAGCACGACGACCAGCCCGCGTACCGGCGCGGCCGCGTCAGCTCGCCGAGGTTCTCGCCCGAGTGGTACGCCGCCAGCGGCACCTCCGAGGTCCCGACCAGGTACTGCTCGTCGCGCTCGAGGTAGTAGATCTCGTCGGCGTGCTCGCCGAGGAAACCGGTGCCCTCCATGGCGTCCGGGCGCACCAGGACCGGCGGAATCATCGGCATGAACCCGGTCTCGACCGCCTGCTGCATCGCGAGGTTGAGCATCGCGAGCTGGAGCAGCGCGCCGTCGCCGGTCAGGTAGTAGAAGCGCGAGCCGGAGACCTTCGCGCCCCGCTCGGTGTCGAGCAGGCCGAGCGCGGTCCCGAGCTCGAGGTGGTCCTTCGGGTCCTCGAACTCGGGGCGCTCGCCGACCTCGCGCAGCACGATGTAGTCGTCCTCGCCGCCGGCGGGCGCGCCCTCGGCGACCAGGTTCGGGATGGCCTTCCCGGCCGCGTCGAACGCCGCGGCCGTCGCGGTCACCCGCGCCTCGGCCTCCTTGACCTCGGCCGCGAGCGTCTTGGTGCGCTCGAGCAGGGCCTGCTTCTCGTCGGCTGCGGCGCCGGCGATCTTCTTGCCCAGCCCCTTCTGCTCG
Source organism: Glycomyces terrestris (assembly GCF_003933745.1). Lineage (GTDB taxonomy): Bacteria > Actinomycetota > Actinomycetes > Mycobacteriales > Micromonosporaceae > Glycomyces > Glycomyces terrestris. The sequence goes on from NZ_RSEB01000003.1 coordinate 601,750, forward strand.
GCGCGGAGCGACTCGAAGGACTGGAGGGCACTGCGGTGGTCGGCGTCGGCGGAGAGGAGGGCGTCGACGGCGTCGGGGGACGCGCCCCTCTTGCGCTGGCTGTCGCGATAGGCGTCAGGGTGCTCTCGCAGTGCTCGCAGATCAATCACGTCCACAGATTACCGGCCGGGCCCGCGGGCTCCCCAGCGCATATTGTGGGCGTGTGGCGGTAGATATGGACGAGGCGGACTTCGAGGCGGCGGTCGCCGACGCGCTCGACTCGGTGCCGCAGGAGCTGATGGCGATGCTGGACAACGTCGTGATCCTGGTCGACGAGGAGCCCGAGGGCGCCGACCGGGAACTCCTCGGGCTGTACCAGGGCACGGCCCTGACCGACCGCGGCTGGGAGTACGGCGGGGTCCTGCCCGACACGATCACGATCTACCGCGGCCCGACCCTGCGCATGTGCTCGACGCCCGAAGAGGTCGTCGAGGAGGTCGCGGTGACGGTGGTCCACGAGATCGCCCACCACTTCGGCATCGAGGAGGAGCGCCTCCACGAACTCGGCTGGGGCTGACTGGTCAGGCGCCCGTCCGGCCAGACTGCCCAGGCGGGGCGACCCTTCGCCGGGCGTTTCGAGGGCACACCAAGCCGCTGTTTCGCCGGGCGTGCCGCCCAATCTGCGGGCCCCCGGTTCAACGACCGTGCCACAGGGGTCCGACATCGCATGTGCGCCGCAGACGCGAGGGATGCACGGGAATGACTTCGCAAATGCGAGCGATCATCGGTACTAGTGTCGCATTCGCAAGGCTATGCTTGACGGGTGACGACGTTTCGCATCGGGGAGGCCGCCGAGCTGCTCGGGGTCTCCGCGGACACGGTCCGCCGCTGGATCGACGCCGGGCGGCTCGCCGCTGAGCGCGACGGGCACGGGCACCGGGTGATCACCGGGGCCGACCTGGCGGCGTTCGCGCGCGACCGGGCCGCCGCGCCCGACGGCACCGGCAGCTCTTCGGCGCGCAACCGGCTGCGGGGCATCGTCACCGCGATCGTCAAGGACCAGGTCATGGCCCAGGTCGACCTCCAGGTGGGGCCGTTCCGGGTCGTCTCGCTCATGAGCCGCGAAGCCGTCGACGAGCTCGGCCTCGAAGTCGGCTCCCTCGCGACCGCGGTCGTCAAGTCCACCAACGTTGTCGTCGAACGGTAGCGCCGAACCACGGAGACCCTCATGCGCGCCAGACCCGCCCTCGCCCTCACCGCCGCAACGGCCCTCACCGCGCTCGCCACCCTCGCCGCCTGCGGCGGCAGCGGCGACGACGGCGCCGAGACGGCCACCCTCACCGTGTTCGCCGCCGCCTCCCTCACCGAGGCGTTCACCGAGATCGGCGACCGGTTCGAGGCCGAGCACGACGGCGTCACCGTCGAGTTCAACTTCGCCGCCTCCTCCGACCTCGCCGCCCAGATCACCGAAGGCGCCCCCGCCGACGTGTTCGCCTCCGCCGACCAGAAGCACATGGACAAGGTCATCGAAACCGGCGCCGCCGCAGATCCCCGGCCGTTCGCCCTCAACCAGCTCGTGATCGCCGTGCCCGAAGGCAACCCCGACGGCGTCACCGCCCTCCCCGACCTCGCCGGCCTCGACTTCGCCGCCTGCGCCCCCGAAGTCCCCTGCGGCGCCGCCGCCCAGACCGCCGTCGACGCCTCCGGCGCCGACCTCACCCCCGTCACCTACGAGGCCGACGTCAAGTCCACCCTCCAGAAGCTCACCCTCGGCGAAGTCGACGCCGCCCTCGTCTACCGCACCGACGCCATCGCCGCCCAGGACGAGGTCGACGCCGTCGAGTTCCCCGAATCCGCCACCGCCGTCAACACCTACCCCATCGCCGCCCTCGCCGACGCCCCCGAACCCGACCTCGCCGCCGCGTTCACCGCGTACGTCCTCGGCGACGACGCCTGGACCGTCCTCGAGACCGCCGGATTCCAGCGCCCCTGACCGGGACCGCCGTACGATGAGGAACGCCATGCCCGCCAAGCGAACCCGCCAGCGCCGCCGAGTCCCGGCCGCGCTCCTGGCGCCCGCGGTCGTCGGGCTCGCGTTCCTCATCCTCCCGCTCGCCGGCCTCCTCGCCCGCGCCCCCTGGACCGAGCTCCCCGCCCGCCTCGCCGAACCCGCGATGCTCGACGCGCTCCGCCTCTCCCTCGTCACCGCCACCCTCGCCACGGCCCTGTCGCTCCTGTTCGGCGTCCCGATCGCCTGGCTCCTCGCCCGCGGCGACTTCCCCGGCCGCAGCCTCCTGCGCGCGCTCGTGACGGTCCCGCTCGTGCTCCCGCCCGTCGTCGGCGGCGTCGCGCTCCTCCTCGTCTTCGGCCGCAGCGGCCTGATCGGCTCCTGGCTGCACGAGCGCTTCGACGTCACGATCCCGTTCTCCACCACCGCGGTCGTCCTCGCGATGACGTTCGTGTCCATGCCGTTCCTCATCGTCGCCGTCGAAGGCGCCCTCCGCGGCGCCGACGTGCGCTTCGAAGAGGCCGCCGCGACGCTCGGCGCCGGCCGCTGGACCGTGTTCACCCGCGTGACGCTCCCGATGATCGCCCCCGGCGTCCTCGCCGGCGCGGTCCTGTGCTGGGCGCGCGCCCTCGGCGAGTTCGGCGCGACCATCACGTTCGCGGGCAACTTCCCCGGCCGCACCCAGACCATGCCGCTCGCCGTCTACCTTGCGCTGCAATCCGATCTGGAGGCCGCGATCGTGCTCAGCCTGATCCTCCTGGCGGTCTCGGTGGCGGTCCTGGCGTCGCTGCGCGAACGATGGACGACCGTGGCATGAGCGCCCCGATCGCACACGGCCTGGACGCGCACCTGGTGGTCGACCGCGGCGCGTTCCGCCTCGACCTGCGCCTCCAGGTCGCCCCCGGCGAGACCGTGGCACTGCTGGGCCCCAACGGCGCCGGGAAGACCACGGCCCTGCGGGCCCTCGCGGGACTCGAGGACCTCACCGACGGGCACATCGCGCTCGACGGCGCCGTCCTCGACCGGCCGCGCGGCGGCGGCCGCTGGGTGCCGCCCGAGCACCGCCGCATCGGCGTCGTCTTCCAGGACTACCTGCTGTTCCCGCATCTGAGCGCGGTCGACAACGTCGCATTCGGCCCGCGCCGCCGCGGCCTCGGCCGGGCCGAGGCGCGCGCGCTCGCCGCGGACTGGCTCGGCCGCGTCGGCTTGGGGGACTTCGGGAAGCGGCGCCCGGGCCAGCTGTCGGGCGGGCAGGCGCAGCGGGTGGCGCTCGCGCGGGCGCTGGCCGCGGAGCCGGCGCTGCTGCTCCTGGACGAGCCGCTCGCGGCCCTCGACGCGCGGACCCGGCTGGACACGCGGGTGGAGCTGCACCGGCACCTCGCGGGGCTCGCGGGCCCGGCGGTGCTGGTGACGCACGATCCGGTGGACGCGCTCATGCTCGCCGACCGGCTCGTGGTCGTGGAGGAGGGCCGGGCGGTCCAGGAGGGCGACGGCGAGTCGGTGACGGCGCGGCCGCGCACGGACTACATCGCGCGCCTGGTCGGCTTGAACCTGTACCGGGGCACGGCTTCGGGGCGGACGGTGCGGCTGGCGTCGGGCGCGGTGCTGGCGACCTCGGAGGCGCTGGAGGGGGATTCGTTCGCGGCGTTCCCGCCGAGCGCGGTGGCGCTGTTCCGCAGCGAGCCGGACGGGAGCCCGCGGAACACGTGGCGGGCGGTCGTGGCCGGGGTGCACCGGCACGGGGACCACCTGCGGGTGCGGCTCGACGGCCCGATCCGGGCGGCGGCCGACGTCACCCCGGCCGCGGCGGCCCAGCTCGGGCTCGAACCGGGCCAAGAGGTGTGGGCGGCGGTGAAGGCCGCGGAGATCCGCGCCTACCCGGCCTGATCGGCGGTTCGAAGGGAGGCCGCGGGGCCCATGCCGAGGAGGGGCGGTCGCCGGATCGCCCTGTTTCACTTCCCGCAGTGGCCTCGGTCTGCCTCGCTTTCATTCCATAGTGGTCGCCGGATTGCCCGCTTGGCTTCCCGCAGTGGCCGTCGCCCCGCCCCGCCCCGCCCGCTTGCTACGTGATCACCTCGCTCACTCGGTCGGGTGAATTCCGGGCCGGGGCGGGTGCTGGGGCCGTGAACTGTCGGACCCTTCGGCAAACCTGGCGCCTACGGTCCCCTCATGGGTGGGTGGGGGTTTGGGATGGCCTCTACCCCTACTACGCGCGCGACGGCGAAGGCCGGAGGCGCACTGCGCCTCCGGCCTCGGTTTCCCGGTTGAAGAAGTTCTCTCCCGGCCTAAGGCTTCCCTCCAGGCCGCGGGCTTCGCCTCCCGCGGCCGGGGTTCACCAGCCGCGGGGCGGGCTCGGCGGTAACGCCGCCGCTCCGGCGAGCGTGCGCTTCGCGGCGGGAGCCGACGCGGCGGCGCCGGTGCCGCTCCCCGCAGTCCCGTTCCCGCCGGCGCCGCTCTCGTCTGCGCCGCTCTCATCAGCGCGGGCCGCGCGGCGGATGAGCGGGAGGCAGGCGAGGACGATCAGGATCGAGACGAGGCCGACCGCGAGGAACGCGGTCTGGACGTCCATGACCGCGGACATCGCGCCGCCGAGGAGGAACCCGAGGAGGGTCGCGCCGTTGACGCGGCCGTTCACCGCGGCGTTCGCGCGGCCCCGGAAGGCCTCCGGGACGCGCCGGGCGACCGCGATGCCGAGCGCCGAGTTCTCGCCGGCGTTGAAGATCCCGCCGATCAGGTTGAGCGGCACCATGAGCAGCACGGTGAACATCGGCAGGCCCTGCCCGAAGCACACCAGGCCGACCCCGGCGAGGCATGCCATGAGCAGCCACGCGAGCTGCACGTCGCGGTCGAGGCGGCGGATCACGGCGGCCGCGATCCAGGCGCCGGCGACCATGCCGAGCGTCCAGCAGGCCTTGATGAGGCCGTACATGCCCTCGCTCGCGCCGTACACCTCGCGGACGAGGAAGACGCTGAGGACGTTCACGGCGCACATCGCGGCGATCACGGCGCTGAGGCCGAAGACCATGGCGGTGAGCAGCCGGTCCCCGCGCAGCCGCCACGCGGTCCCGGCGGCCGCGGCCTTCGCGGCGAGGTCGCGGCGGATGCCGCCGCGGCGGGTGCGGATGTCGAGGCAGAACAGGACGCGCAGGAGGGCGCAGCCCGCGGCGAGCATGAGGGCCGCGGCGGCCGAGTGGGCGCCGATGACGAACCCGGCGGCGGCCGGGCCGGCCGCGAGGCCGACGAGGGTGCCGGTCTGGACCATCGCGACCGCGTGCGGGAGGTCCTCGCGGCGGGTCATGAGCGGCACGAGCGCGCTCACGACCGGCTGGTTGACCGCGGTCCCGCAGGCGTTCAGGATGACGAGGGCGTAGAGCGCGATCAGGTTGTCGGTGAACGCCATCGCGACGATCGACGCGGCCTGGAGGAGGCCGGAGGACGCCATGAGCGCGCGGCTGTCGAAGCGGTCGGCCATGCGGCCGGTGAGCGGGGAGAGCACGACCAGCGGAAGGGTCGCGCAGATGATGAGGGCGGCGATGGCGAAGCCGCCGTACCCGTCCGTCTGGAGGCGGAGGGTGAGGGCGAAGTCGGCCGTGAACATCGCGGTTCCGGCGAGGAACGCGCAGGTGGCGGCGGTGTAGACGTCGGACCAGCGGGTCCCGTCGGCGAAGGATGTGAAAGACATATTTCGAAGATACACTTTCACACTTGGATGCGAAAGAGGTTTTTCAGATTTTTTGAAGAAGTTCTTTCACGCTTCTGGAGCGGCGCCCCGGGACGGGCGGCGCCCGCCGCCCGTCCGACCCCCATCAGGTCTGCGGGAAGACCCGGAAGAGGTAGTTGAAGACGACCGTGCCGTCGTCCGCGTCGGGGCCCTTCTCCGAGCGCCCCCGGGACAGCTCGGCGTACTCGCCCTCGAGGTCGTGGAACCGCTGGATGAACTCCTTCGACTCCTCCAGGGTCAGCCGCAGCCGCCCCTGCGACGTCACCGCCGCGTCGCGAAGCTCGCGGCTCGCGTCGAGCCGCACGTCGAGCCAGCGCTCGTAGTTCTCCTCCTGCCGGTCGGTGAACATCTGACCCATCGTGCGCTCGATGACCCGGTCCGCCGGCGTGGCGTTCTCGTCCGCCGAGATCGAGAAGCTGTCGATCGCCAACCGCCACACCCGCTCCCGGGCGTCACCCCGGCTCGGGGCCTCCTCGATGAACCCCGCCCGCGCGAGGGTGCGCAGGTGGTAGCTCATCGCGCTCGGCGTCATGCCCGCGACCTCGGAGATCTCGGTCGCGGTCGCGCCGTCGAAGCCCTGCACGCGGCGGGTCCCCAGGAAGTCGAACACCGCCATGCGGGCCGGATGCGCCAGCGCCTTCATCCGCTCGGGGTCGCTGATCCTCACCTGGTTCGGGAACCGCTTCCCCCGGCGCTGGCCGGGCGCGTTCGGAGGCGGCGGGGGCTCCGGCTCCGGCGGAACCGGCGGCAGCGGCGGCTCCGGGACCGGCGGAGGCTCCTCGGCCGGATGCGAAGCAGATGTTTCAGACATGCCTCAAGCTAACCACGCCGCGGCCCGGGCCGCACCCAGGACCAAGCGAAGCCCGCCCGAGACCGCCCTGCACGCGACTCGCACGCGCCCGAACGGCGACCTCCACGTGCCCGCTCACGACCGCTCCACGTCTGCGAACGGCGGCCTGGGCAAGCTCGCCCGATACCGCCCGCGCACCTCGCACGCGCCAGAGGCGACCACCGCGCACCTCGCCGATTCGGCCCCGCGGCCCCGTCAGGACCCGCCGGAGGCTGCGGCGGCGTTCGCGCCCTCGCGGTTGCCGACCGCCTTGCGGGTCGCGGCCCCCACCCAATGGTCCTCGGCGAAGGCCTTGCGCTGCTTCCGATCCGGTCGCGTCTTCCGGTCCGGGAAGACGACCTTCTCAAGTCGCACGCCGCACACGAGCGCCAGCAGCGCCTTGGTGCGGTCGTCGAACGCGCGGCCGGTGCGCGCGGCCGAGGCCAGGCGGGTGCGGGCGTCGGCCAGCGCCTCCGGATGCTGCGGCAGGTACCGGTTGACGGGGAACAGCCCCATCACCTTGCCGCGCTCACGCCGCAGGACCCCGCGCGCGGTGAGGTCGTCGAGCACGACCTGCTTGAGCCCCTTCGCGGTCCGTTCGACCGCGGCCCGCGGTGAGCGCGGCTTGTCGGCCGCGAGCGCCGTGAGCCTGCCGTCGACGACCGGGTCGCCGGTCGGGCTCGGATCGAGCACGCGGACCTTCCGGCCGTCCTCGTCGATGCGCCCCGCGAGGGCGAGTTCGTAGAGGACCGCACCCGCGAGGCCCAGGTCGAGGTAGCCGCCGGTGCGGTCACGGCCGGTCGTTGGGCGAGCAGCGCGAGCGCTTCGACAAGAGAGGACATGCCCTCAGCGTAGGGCGGCGCGGCACCCCGCGGGTTCCACGCCGTCCCCCAGCGGTCTCACCCGCCCGGCCGCGGTCGTTCAGGCCGCTCCGCCGCTGCGGAGCCGCTCCAGCCAGGCCGCCGCGTCGGCGAAGTCGCCGTCGCTCAGCCCCTCCGGCGGCGGCACGGGCCGGTCGGAGTGGTCGCGCGGGTAGGACCCCAGGTAGCGGACGTCGGCGCAGATGCGGCGCAGGCCCGTCAGCGCCTCGCCCATGCGCGCGTCGGCCAGGTGCCCGGTGCAGTCGAGGAAGAACGCGTACCGGCCCAGGCCCTCGCCGGTCGGGCGGGACTCGATGCGGGTCAGGTTGATCCCGCGGATCGCGAGCTCGGTGAGGACGGCCAGGAGCGCGCCCACCCGGTCGTGGTCGATGTAGACGACGAGCGACGTGATGTCGTTCCCGCTCGGCTCCGGCGGAGCCGCCGGGCGCACCACGTGCACGAAGCGGGTCTCCGCGCCCGAGTTGTCGCCGATGTCAAACGCCTGCACCGGAAGTCCGACCGCCTCGGCGGTGAAGGGCGCGCACACGGCGGCGTCGAACTCGCCGTCGACCACGCGCTGGGCGGCCTGCGCGGTGGAGAGCGCCTGGTGGACGACGGCGTTCGGGAGTTCGCGGCGCAGGAACCCGCGGGTCTGCGCGATGGCGTGCGGGTGCGAGGCCACGGTGGCGATCTCGGCGGCGGGCTTCGCGGAGGCGAGCACGAACGTGACCGGGAGGACGACCTCTCCGGCGATGACGAGCGGGTCGCCGCCGACGAGCTCGTCCACGGTGAGCGTGACCGTGCCCTCCTGAGAGTTCTCGATCGGCACGAACCCGGCGTCGACCTCGCCGCGGCGGACCGCTTCGAGGACCTCCACGATCGAGGCCATCGGCACCGTGGTCGCGCCCTTTGCGGCGGGCAGCCGGCGGAGCGCGGCTTCGGTGAAGGTCCCGCGCGGTCCCAGATAGGCGAACTCCATGGACCAACGCTAGCAAGACCGCCCGCGCAGGGAGCGCGAGCGAAGCCGTCGTCCCGCGCGGGGCCGCGGGTGAAGCCGTCGACGCGGATCTTGCTCCTGGCCCAGCAAGGCCGCCCGCACGGGGGCCGCCGGCAGCGCGCGGCCGCCGGCCGGCGCCGACGTACGGTGCTCGCGCCGTCCAGCCCCGGCTGCCGACTGTTCTTCCCGCGCTCGACGTGCAGCGTTCGCCCCGTCCCGGCCGCCTGTCGACCGGCCGCGAACCGGCCGCACATGAGACGGCGGTCTCAACGGCCACCCGCCTGCTGCGGCGTCTCCGCTGTCGCGTATGCTTGTCGAGCCCAAGCGGAATTCCGCGGTGGTGAGCCGGAGAAAATGGAATGCGACAGTCCTTGTCGCCTGCCAGGATCAACGTGCGCCCCCATCGTCTAGTGGCCTAGGACGCCGCCCTTTCAAGGCGGTAACACGGGTTCGAATCCCGTTGGGGGTACGACCCAGACGCGGTGCCGGTCACACGGACCCGGCTGGTATAAATGAACAGGTCTTGCGACCTTGACGAACTCGATCGAGTTCACCGAGGTCCCGTGGAGCAGCTAGGAGTGCTCGCCGCCCTGTCAAGGCGGAGGTCGCGGGTTCAAATCCCGTCGGGACCGCAGCGAAAACCCCCAGGTTCACCTGGGGGTTCTTTCGTTTCACGGACTCCATGAGCGTCCAAATCGGCTCGGTCCCGCTTGCGCGGGGCCGAAAAGGGGGCCACGCGGCTTGGCGTGGCCCCCCTTTTCGGCTCTCAAGACTCCTCGGCGGTCCGCTCCTCGTAGGCCCGTTCAGGACCTCCCTCGCGAGGCTTCCGCTCTCACGAGGCTGCTCCCCGTCTCTCTCGCGAGGCTTTCCTCTCGTGAGGTTTCCTCGCTCATGGGCCGCCCGCTTTCACCAGGGACGGCCGTCGGGCGTCACCACGGCTGCGGCGGCGCCGGCTCGTCCGGGAGCGGGCGGTTCGGGTCGGGGTCGTTCGGTCCGACGGGGTCGAACGGGTCGGGCTCGTCGGGCACCGGGTCGCCCGGGCCCGGCTCGCGCGGGTCGCCCTGGTCCTCCGGGACCTCGGCGGCGAGCTGGTCGGCCAGGGGCGAGCCGCGGCGCTCCTCCTCCGGGGTCATCCCGAAGCGGTCGGCCTCCCGGTAGTCGCGCGCGTCGAGGATGTCCTCCTCGAGGCCCTCCTCGTTCTGCTCCTCGTCGTCGACCCACCCGAAGGTCTCCTGCTCACTGGCGTCGTATGTCGTGTTCCGGTCTGCCATCGCTCCCCCTTTGGCTCGGCGCGGCGCTTCCCTTGCTCAGCGGCCGGGGAATACCCCGCCCAGTGCGGAACATGCGCAGACGCCGACCGCCCCGCGCCACCTGGCGGACACCTTCGCGGCCGCGGCCCGGGCCCACCGGGACCGGTGGGGCGGCGGTGTGGCGGAGCGGCTCCAGGACCCCGGTGATCCTTTTTGGTCACCGTGTGTGATCCCGTGATCATGAGCGGATTTCAAAGCGCGTTCACCGTGGGTTCATTTTCTTCGTTAACCTTGTGATGTATGACGAATAGTGACCCTGTTCCCCTCGTTGACGCCGGTTTGCCACCCGACCGGTTCCTCGACCGCGAGGAGAGCTGGCTGCGGTTCAACGGCCGCGTGCTGCGCCTGGCGCAGTCGCCTGAGCTGCCCCTGCTCGAACGGGTCCGGTTCCTCTCGATCTTCTCGAACAACCTCGACGAGTTCTTCATGGTCCGCGTCGCCGGGCTCATGCGCCGCCTCGCGACCGGCCTGCCCGTGCGCACCTCCTCCGGCCGCTCCCCCGACGCGCTCCTGCACCGCATCGCGGGGCTCGCGCACCAGTTGAGCATCGAGCACGCCGAGTACTTCCGGGACGAGATCGCGCCGCTCCTCGCCAAGGAGGACATCGCGATCGTCCGCTGGGCCGACCTCGAGGACGTCGAGCGCGCCCGCATGCAGGAGCTGTTCCGCACCCGCGTCTACCCCGTGCTCACCCCGCTCGTCGTCGACCCCGCGCACCCCTTCCCGTACATCTCCGGGCAGTCCCTCAACCTCGCCGTCCAGGTCCGGGACCCCCGCAACGGCACCACCCGGTTCGCGCGCGTGAAGGTCCCGCCGCTGCTGCCCCGGTTCATCGCCGTCGCCCCCGGCCGCTTCGCGCCCCTCGAGGACGTCATCGCCGCGAACCTCGCGCAGCTGTTCCCCGGCATGGACGTCCTCGCCCACCACACGTTCCGCGTCACCCGCAACCAGGACCTCGAGATCGACGAGGACATCACCGAGAACCTCCTCCAGACCCTGGAGCGGGAGCTGCTGCGCCGCCGCTTCGGGCCCGTCGTGCGGCTCGAGGTCGAGGACACCATCGACCCGCGCGTCCTCGACCGGCTCACCGCCGAACTCGGCGTCGACGAGGAGGTCGTCTACCGGCTCCCCGGGCCGCTCGACCTCGCCGGGCTCGACGCGATCGCGAACATCGACCGGGCCGACCTGAAGTACCCGCGGTTCCGGCCCTCCGAGAAGGTCCTCCCGCCCGAGTCGGACCTGTTCGCGGTGATGCGCGACCGCGACGTCCTCGTCCACCACCCCTACGACTCGTTCACCGCCTCCGTCGAGCGCCTCATCGAGGAGGCCGCGGTCGACCCGAAGGTCCTGGCGATCAAGCAGACCCTCTACCGCACCTCCGGCAAGTCCCCGATCGTCGACGCGCTCATCAAGGCCGCCGACGCCGGCAAGCAGGTCGTCGTGGTCGTCGAGATCAAGGCCCGCTTCGACGAGCAGGCGAACATCGACTGGGCGCAGAAGCTCGAACAGGCCGGCTGCCACGTCATGTACGGCATCGTCGGGCTCAAGACCCACTGCAAGCTGTCGCTGGTGGTGCGGCAGGAGGCCGACGGGACCCTGCTGCGGTACACGCACGTCGGCACCGGGAACTACCACCCCACGACCGCCCGCCTCTACGAGGACTTCGGGCTCCTCACCACCGACCCCGAGGTCGGCGAGGACGTCAACGCCGTGTTCAACCACCTCACCGGGTACTCGCGCGACGAGGACTACCACCGGCTCCTCGCCGCCCCGCACTCGCTGCGGCCCGGCCTCCTCGAACGCATCCAGCGCGAGATCGACAACCACAAGGCGGGCCTGCCCGCGCGGCTGCGGTTCAAGTGCAACTCGCTCACCGACGAGGGCATCGTCGACGCGCTCTACCGGGCGTCCCAGGCCGGCGTCAAGGTCGACCTGCTCCTGCGCGGCATCTGCGTGCTGCGGCCGGGCGTGCCCGGGCTCTCGGAGAACATCCGGGTCCGCAGCGTGCTCGGCCGTTTCCTCGAACACTCCCGGGTGTACGTGTTCGAGAACGGCGGCGACCCGGAAGTATGGTTGGGCAGCGCAGACCTCATGCACCGCAACCTCGACCGACGCGTCGAGGTGCTGGTGCGGGTCCACGGCGATGCCCATCGCGCGCAGCTGACTTCGCTACTGGACCGCGGCATGGACGACGGCACCCGGACCTGGAAACTGGGCCCCCTCGGGCTCTGGTCCCGCCAGCGGGGCGGCGTGGACCTCCAGGAACAACTCATGCAGGAGCACCGTTGATGCAACCCGAGATCTTCGCCGCCGGCGCCGTGCTGTGGCGCCCGGGCGAGGACGGGCCCGAGCTGGCCCTCATCCACCGGCCCAAGTACGGCGACTGGACCTTCCCCAAGGGCAAGCTCAAGCGCGGCGAGCACCTGCTCGCCGCCGCCCAGCGGGAGGTCTTCGAGGAGACCGGCATCAAGCCCGTGCTCGGCCGGCCCCTCGCGCCCTCCTTCTACGACAAGGAGGGCAAGCTCAAGCGCGTCGACTACTGGTGCGCCACCCCGGCGGCCGAGGAGGCCGTCGACGAGGCCGTGGACCCCCGCGAGGTCGACGACCTCGAATGGATCCCGCTGGACCGGGTCTCCGAACGGCTCACCTACGAGCGCGACCAGCCCGTCCTGGAGGACTTCTCCCGGGAGATCGCCCGCGAGACGGTCCCGATCGTGTTCGTGCGCCACGCCATCGCCATGTCGAAGGCCGACTGGTTCGACCAGGACGAGCTCCGGCCCCTGAACCAGCGCGGCCGCGAACGCGCCCAGCAGCTCGAAGTGCTCCTGGCGGCGTTCCCGCCCGGGGTCGCGTACAGCTCCACGAGCGCCCGCTGCCTCGAGACGCTCCTGCCCTACTGCGCCGCCGAAGGCGTCGCGGTCACCGGGCTCCCCGAGTTCACCCTCGGCACGAGCAAGCCCGCCCAGGCCACGGCCCGCCTCGACGAGATCATCGAGTCGGGGAAGCCCGCGGTGATCTGCGGGCACGGCGAGCACATCGACGAGATGATCGCCTACACCAGCGGCCGCCTCGGCACCACGGTGCCGGTGGGGCCCTTGGAGAAGGGCGAGTTCGTGGTCTTCCACACCGCCGGCGGCCGGGTCGTGGCCACCGAGCACCACGACTGATCCGAAGCGCCGGAACCCGGCACGACGACTGAAGGAGTCGGTCCTCGGCCCGGGCCCGGCTGGTGTCGGGCCGCTCGGACCCGGTTCCGGGACTCGGTTGGAACTGAGCCCGGGGCCGTGCAGGTCAGGCCGAGGAACGAACTGCGGTCGGGCCGAGTGCCGGGCCCTCGATCGGTCGGTCGGCGTTGGACGGGGCGGGTTTCGGTGCTGGTTCTTGTGTTGTTGCGGGCGGCCGTCCTCGTCAGGGCGGCCGCCCGCATGCTCCGCGGAGCGGTGGTACCGGCGGGGACCCGGTGCGCGGGCGGCTTCCCGCGCTCGGGCCTCGGTATGGCGACGTTCGCGAATCCCCCTCTGTCGCCGCCATCCCGCCGATACCGGATGGCGTTTTTGCTATCCACTACAACAGAAGGGCCCAGCGAGTGTCGAATGTGAACATCGTACTTGTGGATAACTTCGCGGAATGCCTGGTCAGCGCGTAAGGCGGATCGTGTCGATGTAGACGCCTCCGGCGCGGAACACCAGGTACAGGTCCTGGACGCCCTCGGCCCCTTCGAGGTCGGCACCGGTGTCCGTGAAGGACTGAAGGCCGCCGGTCGCGGGGACCTGGACCTCGGCGAGGAGCTTGCCGTCGGGGGCAGCGGCGCGGACCTCGATGACCGGGTCGGCGAGGTCGGCCCAGTCGGCGGTGGTGGTCGCGGTGCGCAGCTCGATCCGCTTCGCGCCGTTCAGGTCCGTCCTCGTGAAGCCGACATGCGCACCCGGGCGGCGGGAGGCCGTCGAGTGGTAGCCGCCCTGGCGGGCCGCGGTGTGCAGCTTCGAGACCTCCCAGTAGGTGAGGTCGTGCGCGATGGTGGCCTTCTCCCACACGTTCGCGCCCGCGGACAGGTCGAGCGCCGCGATGGTCTCGCCCTCGATGCGGGCCTCGGCCCGCGGGCCCGCGGCGTCGCTCCCGGCCGTGAACACGTACGTGCCGGTCTCCACGATCCGCTTGCCGCTCACCACGTCCCACACGAACAGGTCCTGCGGGTCGACCTCGATCTCCACGCGGCGCGTCTCCCCCGGCGCGATCGCCTTCGCGCGCGTGAAGCCCGCGAGCTGCCGGGCGGGGACGCGGTCGCCGTACGCGGACTCGGTCGCGCTCGCGAAGAGGAGCACCACCTCGTCGGAGGCGCGGTCGCCCGCGTTGGTGACGTCGATCGCCGCGACGACCCGCTCGCCGGCCGCGAACGCGCTCGGGATCTCCAAGGGCCCGTACGTGAACTCGGTGTACGTCAGGCCGTGGCCGAACGGGAACACGGCGTCCGCCCGCGAGTACCGGTAGGTGAGGCCCGCGGCGATGACGTCGTACTCGAGCATGTCGATGTCGGCGACGCGGTACGGCTCGGAGCGCGGGCCGGCCTGCGGCAGCGACGAGGTGTCGGGCAGCCATGTCGAGGTCAGGCGCCCCGCGGGCGCGTAGTCGCCGACGAGGGCCTCCGCGATCGCGGTCCCGGCGGCCTGGCCGGCGTGGGAGGTGTAGAGGATCGCGGCGACGTTCGGGTCGTCGGCGATCGCGCCGATCGCGAGCGGGTAGGCGGAGACGACGACCACGACGGTGCGACCGGGCTTGGCGGCGGCGACCTCGCGCACGAGGTCGGCCTGGCGCGGCGCGAGGTCGAGGCCGGGGCGGTCGAAGCATTCGCGGGCGTTCACCAGCGGGTGGTTGCCGACGAAGACGACGGCCCAGTCGGCGTCGGCCGCGACCGCGGCGGCCGCCGCGGGGCCGTCCTCGACGAGCGTCTCGGTGAGCACGGGCGCGAAGGGGCCCTTGGCGAGCGGCAGCGAGCCGTCCTCGGCGAGGCGCACGTGGTACGGCCCGTCGGCGTCGCCCGCGACGTGGTTCACGCCGAACAGCCGCACGCCCTCCTCGCCGCGCACGTAGTGGAGGTTCTGGTGGGTGAACCAGGCGTTCGCGTCCTCCATCTCGGTGTCGTTCGCGACCAGGACCGGCCCGCCCGAACCGGAGGCACCGGCCTGGTTCGTGAAGGTCGCGGGGCCGTCGTTGCGCTCCAGCAGGTTCGCCATCGCGAACTTGCCGGTCGCCTTGTGGCGGAACATGTGCTGCTCGTGCGCCCAGTCCCACACCTCGAAGACCTCGGTGTCGCCGAGGTCCGCCGCGCGGGCGGCGAGCGCGCCGTCGTCGGCGAGGGTCACGTACTTGCCGCCGGCCTGCCACGCGATCGTGTCGTTGCCGCTGTGGAAGGCGACGTCGCCGAGGCGTTCGCGGATCGCCTGGAGGGGCGTGACGCGGCGTTCGGCGGGCACGAGCGGGCTGTAGTAGTCGCGCAGGTTGAGGTCGGCGAGCGGGCCGAGGACGGCGATCGTCGCGGTGTCGGCGAGCGGCAGGGCGGCGCCGTCGTTCTTGAGGAGCACGAGCTGCTCGCGGGCGGCCTGGAGGGCGAGCGCGGTCGCCTCGGGGCGGTCCTGGGGGTGCGGGTCGGCCTCGATGCGGTTCCAGGGGCAGGCGTCGCCGTCGAGTTTGCCGGTGCGGACGAGGAAGTCGAGCCAGTCGCGGACGGTGCGGTCGACGTGCTCCATGGTGACGCCGAGGACGCCGCGGCGGACGGCTTCGGCGGCGTTGGGCACGAACGGGAGGTCGGAGCCGTCGTGGAAGTTGGTCTGGCCGGCGAGGAGGAAGAGGGCGGAGGCGTAGACGCCGATCTCGTCGGTGTCGATGTCGCGGCCCTCTTCGGCGGCGAGGGCCTGCGGGTAGGGGTGGTCGCCGTGGGTCTCCCAGGTGTCCCAGGGGGTGGCCTTGGTGGTGTGGAGGTTGACGCCGTCCCAGCCGTCGGGGAGGAAGAAGAAGCGGCCGTCCTCGCGTTCGGCGCGGAGCTCGTCCATGATGGGGGCGACGATGGAGGGGACGCCGTTGACGAGGTTGTAGGAGGTCATGGCGCCGTGGACGGCGCCGGCGGCGACGGGCTTGCGGTAGGGGACCTCCTGGTACTCGCGGAGGGCGCGCACGCTCATGGAGGCGGAGCTCTGCGAGCGGTGCCATTCGTGGTTGTAGCCGAGGTAGTGCTTCATCTGGGTGAGGACGCGGACGTAGTGGGGGTGGCGTCCGCGAAGGCCCCAGGCGTAGGCGGTGACCATGGCGGCGGCGTGGAGGGGGTCCTCGCCGAAGCCTTCCTCGAAGCGGCCGGCGAGGGGGTTGGAGCGGATGTCGGCGACGGGGCCGAAGCCGGCGTAGACGTCGGTGTCGCGGGCGCGGGTCTCGTGGGAGACGACGTCGCCGATCTGCTCCATGAGCTCGGTGTCCCAGGTGGCGCCGAGGCCGATGGCCTGGGGGAAGAGGGTGGCGTCGGCGTGGTGGCCGGAGCCGTGGAGGACCTCGTTGAACTGGTTGCTCAGGGCCGGGAGGGTGTGGCCGTCGGCGAGGACGGTCTCGGGGATGCCGTTGAGGCAGGCGAGTTTCTGCTCGTCGGTCATGAGGGCGAGGATGGCGTCGACGCGTTCGGCGACGGGCCGGGTCGGGTCGAGGTAGGCGGGAGCGCTCATTCGGGTCCGATCGGTCGGTGGCTGGTCCCCCAGACATTACGACGGGCGACCAGACAAATTCAAGCGGGTTCCCGCGGGACGGGCGGAAAATGTGAGCGGAGCGTCCGGGACGAATCGGGCATTGGGTGGCCCCCCGTTTCAACGATGACACCGGGGTGCGACACGGCCGGGCCGCTGGGCGGGCGCGCCCGCTCGCCGCGGGGCCGGCCGCACTGGTGACCGCGCTGGACGATGCGTGTTCGTTCGGTTCGTTACGATTCTCGTCATGAGCCCCGGCCCCCAAGGAACGTCACTCGGCGTCGACTTCGGCACTTCGCACACCATCGCGGTGGTCCGCCGCGCCGACGGGAGCGTGCGCCCGCTGCTGTTCGACGGCGCGCCGCTGATGCCGTCGGCGGTGTGCGCCGACGCGGACGGGGGCCTGCTGGTGGGGCGCGACGCCCTGCACGCGGGCCGGCGGCACCCGGAGCGGTTCGAGCCGAACCCGAAGCGGCTCATCGACCTGCCGTCGACGCTGCTGGGCGAGCGCGAGTTCCCGGTGCCGGCCCTCATCGCGGCGGTCCTGGACGCGGTCGCCGAGGAGTGCCGGCGCGTGGTGGGCGTGCCGGGGCAGGTGACGCTCACCGTCCCGGCCGAGTGGGGCCCGGCCCGCCGCCAGGTGATGGAGGACGCGGCCGCGCGGTCGGGGCTGGGCCGGGTGCGGCTGGTGCCGGAGCCGGTGGCGGCGGCGACGTACTACGCGGAGGCGCTCAAGCACCGCACGGCGGTCGGCTCGTCGATCGTGGTGTACGACCTGGGCGCGGGCACGTTCGACGCGAGCGTGGTGCGCCGCACCGAGACCGGGTTCGAGACGGTGGCGCTGGACGGCCGGAGCGACCTGGGCGGCCTGGACATCGACGCGGCCCTCATCGAGCACCTGGGCGGCGTGTACGGGGACCGGGAGGGCTGGAAGCGGCTGCTGAACCCGGCGACGGTCGAGGAGCGCCGCTACTTCCGGGAGTTCCAGGAGGAGGTGCGCGGCGCGAAGGAGCGCCTGTCGCGCCACCAGCAGTCGGACATCGCGATCCCGCTGATCGACGTGGAGGCGCACCTGACGCGCACCGAGCTGGAGCAGATCGCGCGCCCGCACCTGGAGCAGACGATCCGGGTGACGCTCGCGGTGATCCGCGCGGCGGGCCTGAGCCTGGCCGACAGCGCGGGCCTGTTCCTGGTGGGCGGCGCGAGCCGCATGCCGCTGGTCGCGACGATGCTCCACCGCGAGCTCGGGGTGGCGCCGACGGTCCTGGACCAGCCGGAGGTCGTGGTCGCGGAGGGCTCGGTCCTGTGGATGGAGTCGGAGGCCGCGACGCTCCAGTTCGCGCGGGCGGTGACGCCCGCGGCGCCGGTGCCGACCGCGCCGGCCCCGGTGACGCCGCAGGCCGCGCCCGGTCTCGTGTTCTCGCCGCGCACCGAGCAGCACGCGCCGTACCGGGCCCCGCAGCAGGACACGCCGCCGCGGCAGGCGCTGCCGCCGCGCACGGCCCAGCCGGCCACGCCGCCGCTGTCGGTCTCCGGGGACGAGCCCGAGCCGCCCGAGACGGAAGCGGACCGGTTGCGCCGCAAGAAGACCGGCAGGCGCCTGCTGGCGGGGTTCATCGCCGTGGACCTGCTCATCGTCGCCGGGCTCGCCTGGTACTTCAACCGCGACGACGGTACGGGCGGGGAGGACGGGCCGAGCGGCGGCGACGTGGTGGCCGCGACGTCGTTCACGCCGAACTGGACGCCGGCCGAGGAGGGCACGCTCCTGGCCGAGATCGCGGACGCGCACGGCATCGACCGGGTCCGGACCCTGGTCGCGGCCGAGACGCCCGACCCGATGCTGTTCTCCGCGGGCGAGGACGGCGTGGTCCGCCAGTGGGACCTCACCTCCGGGAGCCTCGTGCAGGAGTGGGACGACCTCGACATCGGCGGCGTCCACGCGATGTGGGCGACGCCGTCGGAGGACGGCCTCGACTACATCGTCGTCGTCGGCGACGGGTACACCCCGTACCTGTGGACGCCCGCGACCCGGGACTTCGCGGACGTGGGCGCACCCGGGATGGTCCTGGAGGACCTCGTGCAGGGGCAGCGGGCCGGGTCCGTGGACGGCGTCCCCGTGTACGGGGTCTACAACAACGACGAGTTCGAGCTGTACGACCTCGAGGCCCAGGAGTCGCTGGGCCGGTGGCCGCTGCCGGACGGGTACGCGTTCCCGCGGTTGTTCTCCTCGGGCGACGGCCTGTCGATGCACGTCGCCACGGTGACCTCCGAGCAGCAGGTCGACGTGCTCGACGGCGCCACCGGCGAGCCGTGGGGGCTGGGGCTGACGGCCGAGGACATGGCCGGGGTGACGACGGAGGCGTTCGGCGTCGTCTACTACTGGGGCACGCCGTACGCGATGCTGTACGGCAGCGACCGGTACCTGCACTTCTGGGACCTGGACCAGCAGATGCAGACCACGGCGTCGGTCCCGTACGAGGACACCGACGACAACTACCACTTCGAGATGGTGGACACCGCCGACGAGACGGCGCTGCTGTGCCTGACCGACACCGACGAGGCCCGCGCGATCGGCCTCGCCACCGGTGAGGCGACCGAGTTCGTTCCGCCGGACGGCACGCCCACGAAGCTCGTGAGCGTCGTCGTCGGCGGCCTACAGTACGCCGTCACCGGCGACACCGACGGCGACATTCAATTCTGGAGTCTGGGACAGTGATCATCCTGGTCATCGCGGCCGCCATCGTGGCCGCCGCCACCGCGTACGCCATCTGGGCCGGGAGCAAGGAGCACCGGATCGAGACGACCGCGCACCTGGACGCGCGCGCGAACGAGGTGTGGGGCGTCCTCACCGACTTCCCGGCCTACGGGGAGTGGAACCCGTTCATCACCGCGGTCTCGGGCCTCCTCGCCGAGGACGAGCGCCTCGACGTGGTCCTCACGCAGGGCAGCGGGAAGCAGATGGCGTTCAGGCCGCGCGTGCTGCGCGTCTCGCCGGCCCGGCAGATCCGGTGGCTCGGGAAGCTCGGCCCCGGCGGCCTCCTCGACGGCGAGCACTACTTCGTGCTCGAACCGCAGCAGGACGGCTCGACCGTCCTCACCCACGGGGAGCGGTTCACCGGGATCCTGGTGCCGCTGCTGGGGGCGACGTTCGCCGACACCGAGCGCGGCTTCACCGCGATGAACGAGGCGCTCGAAGCCCGCCTGAAGACCGTCCTGGGCTGACCGCGGGCAGTGCTTCGCGCCGCGGCCCGAAGGCCGCGGCGCGAGTCGTGTGTTCGATTCGCTCGGGTTCCCGCACCGGGTGCGAGCGGCGCGGGTCCCGGACCGGGGTCCTTAGAGGACGCCCGCGCCGGCGAGCTCGGTCACGCCGGAGAGCGCGTCGGAGGCCGTGTCCGCAACACCTTCGGAGGTGGTGTTGCCGACCAGGCCGCCGGCGAGGCCGCCGACCACCGGGGCGCCGCTGACGACGCCGCCGACGGTGTCGAGGCCGGGGACGGGGAGGGCCTCTTCGTTGAGGTCCATGTCCGCGGCTTCGGCGGTGGCGAGCTCCTTGTGGCTGTCGTGCTTGTCGTGCTTGTCGTCGCCGGGGATCTCGGCCTCGGAGCCGCCGTCGCACGAGGCGGTGGCGACGCCGAGGATCGCGATGGCGTTGCCGCACACGTTGACCGGGGCCTGGATCGGCGCGAACACCTGGTTGCCGTTGCCGAGGCCCACGTTGTCCTGCGTGGTCAGGTGGCCGGCGCCGCTGTAGTCGGCGTCGGCGCCGCCGTCGCAGTGGGCGTCGGCCGAGCCGCCGACGGCGATCGCGTTGCCGCAGGCGTTGATCGGCGCCTGGATCGGCGCGAGCAGCTGGTTGCCCGACAGCGCGCCGAAGTTGCGCTGGGTCGTGGTGTTCCCGCCCGACTCGGCCACCCGGCCCGACTCGACCGTCGCGGTGGAGCCGCCGTCGGAGCCGGCCCAGGCGTGCCCGCCGACCGCGGCGGCGATGCCGCTCACGTCGACCGGGGCCTGGATGGGGGCGAACGCCTGGTTGCCGTTGCCCAGACCGGTGTTGTTCTGGCTGGTCAGGTTGCCCGCGCCGTCGAAGTCGGCCTCCGAGCCGCCCTCGCAGCCGGCGTCGGCGGTGCCGAGGACGGCCGCGGCGACGCCGCAGATGTTGACGGGAACCTGGATCGGCGCGACGACCTGGTTGCCGGAGACCGCTCCGACGTTGTCCTGGGAGGTCGTGTCAGGCCCGGTGGCGTGAGCGGTGCCGGCGCCGGCGACGAGGACCGCCCCGACTGCGACGAGTCCGGTCTGCGCGGTCTTGCGAGCCCATGAGTTGTGCACGAAGTTCACCTTTCAGGGAAATGGTTGTTGCTGTTCCATCACGTCCCCCGTGAAGCTCCGTGGCTCCAATGGCTTGTGCGCGTTCGTGGAAGGCGAGCTGGGTCTCGCCTGAGAACGGGGTGTCATTGAAACCGGGAGAGTTGTGCGGTCGGCGGTCCGTCCGGCAGGGCCTGGCGGCGGGCACGCTCGCGCGGACTCGGCGGTGCACCGCCTCGTCGCGTTCGCCTGTCCGCGTCCGGCCCTGGCCCGGACGGACCCGTCGTCCGTGTCGGCCGGGCGCGGCGGGCGCTCCGGCCGGGTTCGAGCGCCCTAGAAGGGCAGCGGGACCGGGAGGCCGCCGCCGAGGCCGCCGAGCAGGTCGCCGACGGGCAGGCCGTCGAGCGGGCCGCCCTGCGGCGCCTGGTCCTGGCCGCCCTTGTTCGGGTTCTCGGTCTTCGCCTCGGCGTCGGGGCCCGAGGGCACCAGCATGTTGAGGCCGGGGACCGCTTCGACGGCGCTGAGGCCGGGCACCTTGTCGGTGACGCCGCCGGCCACACCGGTGAGCGAGTCCGGGTTCACCGGGAGCGCCCCGAGGGCGTCCGGCGCCGCCGTGACGAGGTCGCCCGCGCCCTTCTCGGCGTTGTCGTCGACGTCGGCGGCCTGAGCGGCCGTCCCCGCGAGCAGCAGAGCCCCCGTGGCGAGGCCTCCGACGAGGCCCGCCGTACGCACAGTGCGCATCTTCATCTGCTTCATTTGCCTTTCTTCGTACCGTCCTGGACCGGTCGTCGGCTGGGGAAGCAGCGCGGACCGGACCGCCGGGCGGTACAAGATCGCTGAATTGTCCGTGGTCGACAAGCGGCTGATGGCGGCGCACGCCGAGGCAGCGCCTGCACATGCGACCCCCAGCCGCGACCGCACCGGCTGGATCGCCGGCGGATCGGGGACCGCGCTCGCTGTCCGATGGGCCGGTGACACTCCGGCCCGGCCGCATCGCGTGCGGCCACCCTGACTAACTGGAGAGGCGGGGGCGCGGTTACGCCCAGACGCGAAGAAATTCGAAAAAGATGCGACGTTGCGCCCCCGCAATGTGAGGATGACGCATATGCCCGAGTCTCACGGCGCCCCGGGCAGCGAAGCGGCCCTCCGCCGGAAGGCGAAGGGCCGCAACGGGAAAGCTGTGATCTCGGCTACCGGACGCGGGGCAGGATCATGGTGTCGGTGTGCCCGGCGCCGCCGTTCTGGTCCTCGCCGCCTCCGCGCTTCCTGCGGATGATCTTGACGATGCGGGCGACGACGAACCACACGAACAGGCCGCCGATGACGACGATGACGATGTTGCTGAGGAGCCCGGAGTACTCCTCGATGACGGGCCGGATCGTCGGACCGAACCCGTAGCCGAGCCCGATCCAGATGCCGTTCCAGATCACCGAGCCGACGAGGGTGTAGCCGGTGAACTTCCAGAACGGCATCTTCTCGATCCCGGCCGGGACCGAGATCGCGCTGCGCACCAGGGGAAGGCAGCGCCCGGCCAGGACCGCGATCCCGCCCCACCTGGCGAACACCTTCTCGGCGCGCTCGAAGTCCTTGAGCTCCAGGAGCGGCAGCTTCTCGAACAGCCACCGGGTGCGCTCGCGCCCGAACGCGTAGCCGACGTAGTAGAGGATGTACGCCCCGGCCATCGAACCCAGCGCGGCGAAGAACATCGCCAGCCAGAAGTTCATCTTGCCGTCGAAGGCGAGGTACCCGGCCACCGGCAGGATCAGCTCGGAGGGGATAGGGGGGAACACGGACTCGATCATCAAGGCGATGCCGACCCCGACCTCGCCGAGCTTGTCGATGAGTCCGATCACCCACTGCACGAGGTCGCCTTGGCCCTCGGCGTCGGGGATGTCGGTCGTGGCGGAGGCCGTCGCCAGGCCCTGGCTGAGGAAGTTCGTCACGCCGCCAGCGTATCCGGCTCGCGTTCGGGCCCGCCTCGGTCATCGGGCCGAGGCGGTTCGGCCGCGCGACCGGGACCGGCGGGCCGCGGCCGCGGCGGGGTTCGGACAGGTGTCGCGCGGGGTGCGGGCCCGGGCCATACTTAGTGGTAATTCCGCGCTTCTCACGGCTCGCAGGCCCGGACAGCGCACGGCGTATCGCAGGTTGAGGGGGCTTCGATGAGTCGCACGGTCGGGCCGTACAACGATGTCGCGACCATGCGCGTCGAAGGGGCCTACGAGCTGTGCGAGGGCCTGGACGACGGCGGCCGGCCCGTCCAGATCCTCACGCTCGGCGCCACCTCCTCCAAGGACCCGGCCCGCCGCGGCCTCCTCTCGGACACCGTGGCCTGGGCGTACGCGACGGCCGGCCCGGAGGACGCCCCGATCCTCGTGGCCGACCTCGAGGCCGAGCAGCCGTACGTGGTCGTCCTGCACGACCCGCGGCTGCGCGGCGCCGACCGGATCATGGACCGGCTCCTGACGCTCGGCCCGGCGACCGGGCCGCTCCCGGTCGGGCCCGCGGCCGCCGCCCAGCGCGCGGCCCACCAGCTGGCCGCCGCGCAGCGGTCGGCCGCCCCCGCCTCGCCGTCCGGTCCGATGTCGCCGCCCCCGCAGATGTCGCCGCCGGTGGTGATCATCGCGCCGCCGAAGAAGCGCTCGCAGCTGGTGCCGATCCTGGTCGGGATCGGCTCGGTCGTGGTCATCCTCGCGCTCGTCGTCGGCGTGTGGGCCCTCATGTCCGGCGGCGGGGACGAGCCGGACGGGTCGACCGCCGAGACCCCGGACTCGTCCGCGGTCGGCGACGTGACCGAGGCGCCCTCCGAGGGCGGCGAGGAGGAGCGGCCCGGCGACGAGATCCCGCAGTGGGAGGAGGACGCCGGGGAGGAGCGCGTCGGCGGGACCCTGTTCGCCGAGGACGCGCGCACCCAGACGATCGCGTTCGCGGGCTGGCCGTTCGCGTTCCGGGTGCCCGGGGGCTTCTCGTGCAGCGAGGACGCGCAGTCGGCGGTGTGCGTCGCCGACGACGGCGAGACGACGTTCACGGTGGGCTGGGAGGACTGCGGCGGGGGCTGCGCCGAGGCGACCCGGGAGGCGTTGCGGGAGGCGCTGCCGTACCAGCCGCTCCAGGCGTTCCAGAACGGGGACATCGGGGTCGCCGAGCGCACCCAGGAGTTCGGGCGCTGGCGCGGCTCGCTGAGCGTGTTCACGACGACCGAGGACGGCGCCTTCCACGCGTGGGCGACCGTGGACGCGCTGGACTTCCGCTCCGAGGAGGCCTGGCAGGTGTTCAACGACGTGCTCAACCAGGCGATGGCGAAGGCCGCTTAGCGCTCGTCCCAGCTGCGCAGGGCCGCCGCGATCACGTCGGGCGAGGACGGCGCGGTCTGCGGGAGGCCGGGCGTGAGGCCGTGCCGGGCGAGGATCTCGCCGTACATGGTGCTGCCGTAGGAGCGCAGGAGGTTCTGGGCCGCTTCGCGCTCGTCCTCGCCGAGGCCGGCGCGCACGAGCATCGGGTACTCGAACTGGGCGACCTGGGCGGCGCCGGCCGGGGCCTGGAGGGTCTCGCCGCCGGCGCCGTTGTGGGCGGCGACCTCGGGGGCGGACATGACGGACAGACCGTCGCCGCCTTCGACGGTGTGCTCGTCGACGCCGAAGACGATGATCCACATGAGGCTGGCCGCGTGCTGCCGCGGGTCCTGGAGGGACACGTCGGTCTCGTCGGGGAGGACCTGGTCGGTGCTCTGGCCCTCGGGGAGGGCGAGGCCGACGGCGCTGGAGGCGGTGGACTCCTGGAGGACCTCCCATTCGGCGGCGAGGCCGGTGCCGGGGAGGTTGCGCCACAGGCCGGTCTCGGGGATCCACACGTCGGCGCCGGCGTCCCCGACGTCGTCGCCTGCCACGGGCACGACGGTGATGTCGGCGCACACGTCGGAGCCGCGGGAGGGGGCGCCGCCGCCGGCGGCGATGAACTCGTCGAGGACGGCGGCCATCTCGGGTGCGGCCGCGACCTGGAGGTCCACCTCCGTCCCGCAGGACTGGACGTGGGCGATGGCGGCGTTCAGGGTGTAGGCGGTGACCGGCGCGAAGACGGCGAGCAGCGCCGCGCCTCCGAGGAGGCGGCGGCCCTCTTTCGAGAGGCGCCCTCGTCTGCGGTGTACGCCTGCCATGTGACGAGTGTATGACCTGGCGCAAGCGCAGTCGAGGTCGCGTTTTTCAGTTATCGACTAGGGACGCGGTGTCATCGCAGTTCAGGCGGGACGTCCGCAGCCGTCCCGGGGCCGGTCGGTTCCGGTCCGGCTCCGGGAGGCGGCGGCGTCCGCGGGTCACCGGCGGCGCGGGCGCCGCTTCGGCGGCGTCAGCAGGTCGGCGACGATCCGCATCGTCTCGGGGACGAGGCGGAAGTAGGCCCACACCCCGCGCTTGTCGCGCTGGACGACCCCCGCCTCGGCGAGGATGCGCAGGTGGTGGGAGACGGTCGGCTGGGAGAGCCCGAGGGGCTCGGTCAGTTCGGCGACGCAGGCCTCCTGCTCGGGGGCAGCCTGGATGAGGCTGATGAGCTGGAGGCGGTTCGGATCGGCGAGTGCTTTGAGGACACCCGCGATGCGCTCCGCGTCGGACTTGGAGAGCGTTTCGCCGCTGACCGGCGAGACGGGCGTCTCGGCCTCGACGGTGACTCGCACCATGATCGTGTTCCTTCCGGATTGGTTCCAGTCGGAACCGGATGTCGGCCGCACTGCCCATTAATCCAGTTCCAACCCTGAATATGCCTCTGCGGTGTGGCCGGGCGGTAACGACGACGCTTCCGGCTCGCAAAGGCTTTCGGTTCCGTTGGATCGCGAATCGGACTGCACCACGGTTCGGTTCGGATCCACAGCCGAGATTACGCCTGCACTGCCAGCGGGGCCACCGCCGGCACTTGATCGGTTCGCAGGCCGCAGGACCGGCTATTCAGTTGAAGCCGCACTACCAGGAGATCTATCTAAATCTCCCTATGTTTAAGCGGTTGCCGATTTCACGGCGAGAGCGGATTCACCCCCGTCGATCGATCGACGTCCCAATATATAGAACAGCTCTGATTCATGATGTTAGCGCGCACCGGCCCGAAAAGCAGGCCACTGGTGTTTCCACTCGGTTACATGAAGTTGAGAAAACCCACATTCGGGACAAGGCGAAGGGCGGGACCGCCCGGTCCCGCCCCGCAATCGCCGCGGAATGCGCCGCGTCAGGCCCGCGGGCGCGCCGTCGAGTCGCGCTCGATGAGCTCGGCGTCGACCGACAGCTCCTGGGGGTACTCGTCGTCCTCGACCAGGGCCGCCTCCAGGGCCTGCACGCCCATGTCGTGGAGCGGGAGCGCCACGGTCGTGAGCGACGGGGTGAGGTCGCGCACGATCGGGATGTCGTCGAACCCGGCCACCGACACCTGGTCGGGGATGCTCACCCCGCCCTCGCGCAGGGCCGTGCACAGGCCCGTGGCCTGCACGTCGGAGGTCACGAACACCGCGGTCGGGAGCCGCTCGCCCTCGAGGAGCCGCCGCCCGGCCTGGTAGCCGCCGTCGCGGGTGAACTCGGCGGGGACGTGCACGACCTCGGCGTCCTCGGGCAGCGCCGACAGGAACCCCTCGCGCCGCTCGCGCACCACCTGGAGCTGCTCGGGGCCGGCCACCACCGCGAACCGCCGGTGCCCCAGCTCGGACAGGAACCGCGCCAGCGCGGCCGCGCCCTCCCGGTTCGCGGGCCGCACGACCCGCCCCGGCAGGCCCGGCTGCCCCACCGACACCACGGTCGCGCCCAGTTCGAGCAGGTCCGAGAGGTGCTCGGAGAGCCGCTGCTCGGCGGCCGTGTCGGTGGTCCGCGACCCGGCCACGATGACCGCGCGCGGCCGGTAGCCGCGCAGCGAGTCGAGGTGCTGCACCTCGGAGTCGGGGTCGATGCCGGTGTCGGCGATGAGGACCCGCACGTTCCGGCGCGCGGCCTCGGCGAGCACGCCGCCCGCGATCTGCCCGAAGTACGGGTCGGTCACGTCGTGCAGGAGCAGGGCCACGGTCTGGGACGTCGCCCGCGCGAGCACCTGCGCGCCGACGTTCGGGGCGTACCGCAACCGGCGCGCCGCCTCGCGCACCCGCTCGCTCAGCTGGTCGCTCACCCGGTGCGGGGAGCCGTTGAGCACGCGGGAGGCGGTGGCCACCGAGACGCCGGCGGCTCGGGCGACATCGGCCAGTCGGGCCGGTTGTTTGCGTTCCATCCCGCTGAGGCTACCCATCTGCGGAAAGCGCTGCTCAAGCGGTCCGGAGACGCCGTTCCCTCCACACTCGCCACACCACGTAGGCCACAGCGGCAACACCGACGCCGGCGGCCGCGACCTTGAGCCGGTTGGGCTTGGACAGCTGCGGGCGCAGCGCGACGGGCCGCCGGAACGTCAGCTGCGGCCACCCCTCCTCCTGCGCGAGCCGCCGCAGCCCGCGGTCGGGGTTCACCGCGCGCGGGAAGCCCACGGCGCGGAGCATCGGCTCGTCGGTGATCGAGTCGGAGTACGCGAACGACGCCGCGAGGTCGATGCCGCGCTCGGCCGCGAACGCCCGCATCGCCTCGGCCTTCGCGGGCCCGGCCGCGTAGAACTCGATCTCGCCGGTGTAGCGCCCGTCAGGGCCCACGACCATACGGGACGCGATCACGTCCGTCGCCCCGAGCATGCGCCCGATCGGCGCGACCATCTCCTCGCCCGAGGCGCTCACCAGCACCACCGCGCGGCCCGCGGAGCGGTGCGCCTCGATGAGCGCGGCCGCCTCCGCGTACACCGCGGGCGCGATGAGCTCGTCGAGGGTCTCCTCGACGATCGCCTTCACCTCGTGCGCGGGCCAGCCGCGCGAGAGCTCGGCGACCGAGTCGCGGGTGCGCGCCATCTGCGCCTCGTCGGCCGACCCGCCCAGGCGGAACAGCAGGTGCGAGTA
The DNA here is from genome assembly GCF_003933745.1 of Glycomyces terrestris. Lineage (GTDB taxonomy): Bacteria > Actinomycetota > Actinomycetes > Mycobacteriales > Micromonosporaceae > Glycomyces > Glycomyces terrestris. The sequence continues at coordinate 629,412 of NZ_RSEB01000003.1, forward strand.
GCCGACCTTGAGGACGTCGCGGCGGGCGAGCAGGCCGCCCTGGTAGAGGGGGCGCGAGAACGCGAGGCTGGACGCCTTCGCGATGATCGTCTTGTCCAGGTCGAAGAAGACCGCGCCGCCGCGCGACCGGGCCGGCGCGGGGGCCGGTTCGAGCGAGAGTGCCGGTGAGCCGTTGCGGGGCTCCGCTGCGTTCATGCCGCCAGTCTAGACAGCGCGGCAAACCCCTTTCGCCCACTTGTCCGTCCGGGCCGCCGACCGTGTCGGGCCGCGCTGTCGGTCCCGGCCCGTAAGCTGGCGCCATGCCGAAGAGCCAGCGAATCGCCTACGCCTGCGGGGCATGCGGGGCCCGCGTCCCCAAATGGGTCGGCCAGTGCCCCGAGTGCGGCGAGTGGGGCTCCATGGAGGAGACCGCCGCGCCGCCGCGCCAGGCCGCGGGCCCCGGCCCGGCCGCCACGGGCGCGCGCCGGCCCGCGATGCCGGCGTTGCGGATCGGCACGGTCTCCGCCGAGCAGGCCGCGAGCCTGCCGACCGGGGTGGGCGAGTTCGACCGCGTCATGGGCGGCGGCATCGTCCCCGGCGGCGTGACCCTCATCTCGGGCGAGCCGGGCGTCGGCAAGTCGACGCTGCTCCTGGAGGTCGCGCACCGGTTCGGGGAGGCCGGGTACGGGCGCGCGCTCGTCGCCACCGGCGAGGAGTCGGCGGCCCAGGTGCGCCGCCGCGCCGACCGCACCGGGTGCCTCTCCGAGGAGCTGTACCTGGCGGCCGAGACCGATCTCGGCGCGGTGCTCGGGCACATCGAGGACGTGAAGCCGGGCCTGCTCGTGCTCGACTCGGTCCAGACGGTGCTCGCCCCCGACACCGACGGGGTCCCCGGCGGCGTCACGCAGGTGAAGGCGGTTGCCACCGCGATCACGCAGGAGGCCAAGGCGCGCAACATGGCCGTGATCCTCGTCGGGCATGTCACGAAGGACGGCAACATCGCGGGGCCGCGCGCCCTGGAGCACCTGGTGGACACCGTCGTCCACTTCGAGGGCGACCGGCATTCGATGCTGCGGCTGCTGCGCGGCGTCAAGAACCGCTTCGGGCCCTCGGACGAGGTGGGCTGCTTCGAGATGACCGAGGACGGCATCGTCTCGCTCGCCGACCCGTCGGGGCTGTTCCTCGACGACGCCCCGACCGAGCCGACGCCGGGCACGTGCGTCACGGTGACGATGGAGGGCCGCCGGGCGGTGCCGGTGGAGGTGCAGGCGCTGCTGGGGAAGTCGGTGAAGGACGGCGCGATCCCGCGCCACACGGTCTCGGGGCTCGACCAGGCGCGGTTGAACATGGTGCTGGCGGTGCTCACGCGCCGCGGCGGGATGCGGCTGCTCGACCGCGAGGTGTACGCGACGACGATCGGCGGCATCCGCGTGCGCGAGCCCGCTTCGGATCTGGCGCTGGCGCTGGCGCTGGTGAGCGCGGAGCAGGAGATCGCGGTGAGCGCGGACCTGGTGGCGATCGGCGAGGTGAGCCTGACGGGGCAGGTGCGCCGGACGGTGAACGCGGACCGGCGGGTCAGCGAGGCGGCCCGGCTGGGGTTCAAGACGGCGATCGTGCCGAAGGGCTCGGTGTCGGAGCGGCACCGGATCGAGGTGGTCGAGGTGGAGACGATCAACGACGCGAAGCGCGCCGCGGCCCGCACATGGGCGCGCCGGGGCTGACGACCGGACTGGTGTGCTCGGGCCGGTGGAGGTGGCCCGGGTCTGCGCGCGGGTCGTCGGGGGCTGATTCTAAGCTGCGCGGGCCCGGGGCCGGTCGCGGTTGCACTCCGGCGCTGTACTCGGCGAGCCTTCCGGCGAAGATCCTGGGCTGCGCTGGTGCAGCTCTCGTGGTGCCGGGCTTCGGGGCCACGCGGGATCGCCGGCCCGGCCTCGCGGGATTGTCGGACCCCTCTGGCACCTTTGACAACCGGGGGCCCACCCCTGGGGCCTGCGCGGCTCGGACCCTGCCCTGTGGACGGCGGTTCTTACACTCGGTGCATGAGCGGTTCACAGTTCAACGGCTTCCTGGTGGTCGGCGCGATCGCGGTCATCGTGCTGTTCATCGCGATCCTCTTCGGGAACGCGAAGGCCCGCAAGGACAAGTCGCCCAAGCGGGACCGCTCGACCTACGACGGCGGCGGCGCCTACACCGCGACCTACGTCGGTGACGGCGGCTCCTCCCAGAGCGGCTCCGGCGCCGACTGCGATTCGGGCTCCACCGCTTCCAGCTCCTCCGGCACCTCCTCCTCTTCCACCTCCAGTTCTTCCAGCGGCTGGAGCTGGGGTTGGGTCGGCGGTGACTCGGGCGGCGGCTGGGGTGGCGGCGGCGACTCCGGTGGCGGAGGCGGCGGCGACGGCGGTGGCGGCAGCTGCTGAGCCCGGCCGGATCGCCACCGGCGGTCTCGCCGAGCCGCACGGACTCCGGCCGAGCAGCGCGCCGCATCGTGCGACCGCCGGCCTCGGCTCCGCGTCGGCAGGGGCGCGCCCTTCCGGACCGCTACTTGGTCAGGACCAGGGCGACGATCGAGACGACCAGGCTGAGGATGCCGGCGATCTGGGCGGCGATCTCCAGCGGTGACGAGCGCCGCGGGCCGGCCGGTTCCGGGCCGGCCGACTGGGAGGGCGTGACGCCGTACGGGACCGCGCCGTCGTAGACCACGGGCCGCGCGGCCGGGAGGCCGCGAGCGGTCATGGCCACCAAGGCGATCCACAGCGCGAGGAAGGCGACGAGGCCCGACCACACGCCCGTGCTCGCCTGGTTCATGTAGGACACCACCGCGATCGCGAACGACGCGACCGTGAGCACGCTGACGGCCGTGATCGCGAACGCGCCGTGCGCCCGCGCGTCGCCGCGCTGTTTCCGCTTGCGGTTCATGGAGATCGGTACCGCGATGAAGGTGGCGATGAGTCCGGCCACGACGGCGATGACGGCGTAAGCGATGAGCATGGGCAGCCTTTCTCTTCAGAACAGGATGCCAGGCGCGCGCCCCGCGCGCAGTCCTCAATGCAGGCGGGATTTTCGCGGGTGCAGCGGCGTCTACAGGCCCAGCTTGGCGAGTTCGGTGCGGGAGGCCACGCCGAGCTTCGGGTACGCCTTGTACAGGTGGTACCCGGCGGTGCGGGGGCTGAGGTAGAGCTGCTCGCCGATCTCGCGGTTGCTCAGGCCCGCGGCGGCGAGGCGGACCACTTGGAGCTCTTGGGGAGTGAGCCTCCCGGCGAGGTCGGGGGCGGCCTCGACGGGGCCGGCGTCGCCCGCGGCGCGGAGTTCGCGCCGGGCCCGTTCGGTCCACGGCTCGGCGCCGAGGCGTTCGAACACCGCTGCGGCCGAACGCAGGCGGCTTTTCGCCTCCGTGACGCGGCGGGCGCGGCGGAGCCATTCGCCCAGGAGGAGGTCGGTGCGGGCGGTCTCGAACGGGAAGCCGTCGGCGTCGCGGTGGAGTTCGGCGGCGCGCTCGAAGTGGGCGCCGGCGGCGTCGTCGGGGGCGAGGAGGCCGCGGAGGCGGGCGACGAGCGCCGCGGAGTGGGTCTCGCCGGTGGCCTCGGCCCACTGCGTGTACCAGGCGAACAGGGCCGTGACCCGGTCGGGTTCGCCGGCGCGCACGGCCGCCTCGACGGTGTCGGGGACGAACTGGATGATGTCGGCGGGCCCGGTCGAGTCGAAGCCGGCCATGAGGCGGTCGAGCGCTTCCTCGTTGCGGCCCAGGGAGAAGTCGAGGAGCCCTTCGGCGACGTCGATCTTGACGGCGGTGTCGGCGGGCGCGAGTTCGCGCATGGTGTCGGCGAGTTCGGCGACGCGTTCGCGGTCGCCGCGGAGGGCCGCGATCGGGGCGAGGACGTAGGCGCGGGCCTTGACGGTGCCGATGAGCTGGCCGATCTCGACGGCGAGGTCGATGAGGTTCTCGGCGAGCGCTTCGGCGTCCTTCCAGCGGCCGCGGTGGAACTCGGTGACGGCGTTCATCATGAGCAGGCGCGGGAGGGCGCCGGCGGCGCCGGTCTGGCGGGCGAGGCGGACGGCGGTGGCGGCGGTGTGCTCGGCGGCGGCGATGTCGCCGAGGAGGGTCTGCCACCAGGCGACCATGGCGCGGTCCTCGGCGGAGACGGCGTCGCCGAAGCCGACGTGGATGTCGATGAGGCGGCGGAGCGCGGCGACCCCGTCGGCGACCGAGACGGCGCAGGAGCGGTTGAGGCCGGCGGTGGCGGTGGCGAGGTCCCTGACCCACGGCGAGTGGTCGATGCGGAGGCGTTCGGCGTGCTCGGCGGCGACCTCGGCGCGGGAGAAGTCCCCGGTCTGCCAGGCGAGTTCGACGGCGCGGAACAGCGGGTAGCCGGCGGCCTCGGGCTGGGCGGCCGTGTAGTGGTCGGCGGCCTCCATGTAGAGGCGGTAGGAGCCGCGGACGTCGTTGTTCCAGGCGGCGACGCCGGCGGCGACGAGGGTGGCGCGGGCCAGGATCGCGCGGTCCTCTGTGGACCGTGTGATGTGGCCGTAGAGCTCCCACGCCTTGGGGCCGTGGCCGGCCGCGGCGGCGGCTTCGGCGGCGCGGAGGAGGCGGCGGCCGCGTTCGGGGCCTTCGGGGGTGAAGGCGGCGGCGCGTTCGAAGGTCGCGTACTCGACGCCGAGGCCGCCGCAGGTGGAGGCGCATTCCGCGGAGGCTTCGAGGGCGGCGGCGATGGCCTCGTCGGGGCCGGTGGCGGCCGCGGCGAGGTGGAAGGGCCGGCGGTGGTCGTCCGGTTCCATGACGTCGGCGAGGACGCGGTGCGCTTCGAGCCGCCGGTACACGGGCGCGCCCTGGTAGGCGGCGGACCGGATGAGGGGGTGGCCGAACGTGAAGCGGCCGCCCTGGAAGCGCACGAGGTCGTCGGCCTCGGCGGGGGCGAGGTCGGTGAGCTGGGCGCCGAGTTTGGCGGCGGCGTCGAGGACGAGCGCGGTGTCGGCGGTGTCGTCGGCGGCGATGAGCAGCAGGAGGGTGCGGGTGGTCTCGGGGAGGCCGCCGATGCGGTCGCCGAAGACCTGCTTGAGGCGGGTGGTGGTGGAGCGGGCGCCGGTCCAGTCGGCGGCGAGGCGGGTCTCGGCCTCGGCGGCGGGGAGTTCGAGGAGGGCGAGCGGGTTGCCCTCGGCGGAGCGGAGGACGCGGCCGCGCGCGTCGAGCGGGAGGGTGCCGAGCCGGTCGGAGAGGAGCGCCCCGGCGGCGGCGTCGTCCAAGGGCCCCAGCGGCATCTCGTCGAGGCCGGGGGTGGGGAACGGGGGCGCGTAGCCCTCCCGCACGGTGAGGAGCATCGCGACGGGCTCGGCGGTGAGGCGCTTCGCGATGAAGAGGAGGACGGCCGCGGAGTCGGGGTCGAGCCAGTGGGCGTCGTCCACGATGCACAGCACGGGGCGCTTCGCGGCCGCGGCGCCGAGGAGGCTCAGGGCCGCGAGGCCGACGGTGAAGCGCAGGTCGCCGGGGGGCGCGGCCTTGTCGGGCGCGGGCGAGAGGCCGAGGGTGCGGGAGAGGACGCACGCGTGGTGCTCGGGGACGGCCTCGAGGTGCCCGGCGAGCGGCAGCAGGAGCGCCTGGAGGCCCGCGAAGGACCAGGAGTGCTCGGATTCGACGCCGGTGCAGCGCAGCACGGTGAAGTCCGCGGCGGTCTCGGCGGCCGCCGCCACCAGGCTCGACTTGCCGATGCCGGCCTCGCCGCGCACCACGAGCGCCGACCCGCGGCCCTCGCGGGCGCGGGCGAGGCGGTCGGCGAGGGCGGCGGTCTCCGTGTCGCGTCCGTACAGCACGGCTCCAACGGTACCGCCGCCCGTCCGGTTCGCCCCGGATCCGGCCCGGCCGGCTGGGGCCGGCCCGCGCCCGGCTAGAACGGGCTCGGCATGGGGCTCGCGGCGCGCGCGTTCGCGAGGGCCCGGCCCCACCAGTGGAGCTCGTCGAGGAGCGTCTTCGCGGCCGGCTCGTTCTCCTCGAACTTGGTGAACTCGCCGCGCTCGTCGAAGTGCTGGTAGAAGCGCGGGAACGAGATCGAGTTGCGGATCGTCAGGGTGCGCAGCTCGGGGAAGATCTGGCGCAGGTGCTGGGCCGCGTTCTGGCCGCCGGAGAGCTTGCCGCCGTAGGTGATCATCGCGACGGGCTTCGCGGCCCACTCGTTCATGTAGTAGTCGATCGCGTGCTTGAGGGACGCCGGGATCGACATGTTGTACTCGCCCGAGACGACCACGAACGCGTCGGCGCGGTCGAGGCGCTCGGCGAGGGCCGCGACGGGCGCGGACCGGTCGGCGTCCGTGGACCACATGTCGTGCTCGGCGAGGTGCTGGGGCAGGTCGGCGTCGAGCAGGTCGATGACGTCGACGTCGAAGCCGCCGTGCCCGCGGGCGACCCCGGCGATCCAGTTCGCGGGGGCGGGCGCCCAGCGGCCTTCGCGGGTCGAGCCGATGATGACGCCGAGACGCAGTTTGTCGCTCATGTTCGGTTCCTTCGCAGTCGGTGCGGTTCGGGTCCGAAGGTACGGACGGACCGACGTGGGCGACATCTGTCGACCGACTGGGCGGCGACTGTATCCGCAGGTGACGGAAGGAGGCGGGCGACCGGTCGGGGCGGCCGGTCGGTCGACGGATGCGGGCCCGGTCGGTCCGTTCGTAGCGTGGCGGCCATGATTGCAGAGACGGCGGCCCCTGAGGCCGCGACCAGGACCGATTGGGCGGCGATCGGCGCCGTCGGATTCGCGCAGCTCGTGGTGGCGGGCGGCATGTCGAGCCTCGCGGTGGCGCTGCCCGCGATCCGCACCGAGTTCGCCGTGACCGAGGCGGCGACGGCGTGGGTGCTCCTCGCCTACGCCCTCCCCATGGGCGCGGTGGCGATCGCGGCGGGCCGGCTCGCCGACCGGGCCGACCTGCGGGCCGTGTCCGTGTTCTCCATGGCCGCCTTGCTGGTCGGCTCCGTGGCGGCCGCGCTCGCGCCCTCGTTCGGCACCCTGCTGGCCGCGCGGGCGTTCGCCGGCCTGCTCGGCGGGATCCTGTTCGGGATGACGGGCCGGATCATCGTCACCTCGGCGTCGGCGCAGCAGCGCGGCCGGGCGATGTCGGCGATCGCACTGCTCATGACGGTGGGCGGCATGGGGATGGTCGGCGCGGGCGGGTTCGTGATGGCCGCGTTCGAATGGCAGGGCCTGTTCTGGGTGCTCGCGGCGATGGCCGCGGCCTCGCTGGCGTGGCTGGCGGTCTCGGTGCCCTCCAACGGGACCGGGCTGCCGCGCCCGGACCGGCCGCTGCTGGTGGACACGCTCACCTCGGGCGGCGCGATCGCCGCGTTCCTGCTCGCCTTCGAGTACGTCGACACGGCGCCGTGGATCTCGCTGGGCGCGCTGGCGGCGAGCGCGGCGCTGGCGGCGGTGTGGGTGCGGCAGCCGACGTCGGCGGCGACGGTGGGCCTGCTGCGGTCGCCGCAGGTGGCCGGGGCGCTGCTGAGCCTGACGCTGCTGTCGGGGGTGACGGGCCTGCTGAACTTCTCGCTGCCGTTCCTGCTCACGGACGTGCAGCGGGTGCGCCCGGAGCTGGTGTCGACGGTGATGCTCACGTTCATCGGCGGGGTGGCGCTCATGACGCCGCTCGCGGGCTGGCTCGCCGACCGGTTCGGGCCGGGCCGGGTGTCGCTGGCGGGCGCGGGCCTGGTGATCGCGGGAATCGTGCCGCTGCTGTTCGTGGACGCCTCGACGGGCCTGGTCGACCTCGGGGTGCGGATCGGGCTGCTGGGCTCGGCGTTCGGGATCTTCAACAGCCCCATGAACACCTACCTGCTGTCGTCGGCCCCCGCGGAGCAGTCGGGGACGGCGGGCGCGTTCATGGCGACGACCCGCACGATCGGCACCTCGCTCGGCCCGGTCCTGGCCGCGCTCGCCTGGGGCCTCGGCGCGACGGCGGTGGACGGCTACCGGCTCTCGGCCTGGACGGTGGCGTTCCTGCTCCTCGCGGGCGCCGCGCTCCAGGCGACGACCCGCCCGTGGCGGGCCCCGGCCCCGGCGGCGTGAACGACGCGGCCCGGTCCGCGCTGCGGGCCGGGTCGCGTTGCGCTGCTTAGAGGTCGAGCTTGGCGAGTTCCGTGCGGGAGGAGACGCCGAGCTTCGGGTAGGCGTTGTACAGGTGGTAGCCGACCGTGCGGGGGCTGACGAACAGCTGCTCGCCGATCTGGCGGTTGGTGAGGCCGTCGGCGGCGAGGCGCACGACCTGGAGCTCCTGCGGGGTCAGCAGTTCGGCGAGGTCGGGCTTGGCCTGGACGGCGGTCGAGTCGCCCGCGGCGCGCAGTTCCCCCTGGGCCCGCTGGGTCCACGGGACCGCGCCCAGGCGCTCGAAGACCTCGGTGGCCTCGCGCAGGTGGGCGCGGGCCTCGTTGATGCGGCGCACCCGGCGCAGCCACTCGCCGTAGACGAGCTCGGTGCGGGCCCGCTCGAACGGGTCGATGTCGTCGGCGCGGTGCAGCTCCACGGCCCGCGCGAAGTGCGTGCCGGCCTCGGCCTCGGTCGCCATGAGCGCCCGGCAGCGTTCGACGAGCGCCTCCCAGTAGGAGCGGCCGGTCGCGTCGGCCCAGTCGGCGAACCAGTCGAAGGCCTCCTTGACCTCGGCGAGCCGCCCGGCCCGGAACGCGGCCTCGACCAGGGTCGGCACCTGCGTCAGGACCTCCATCGGGGTCACGCCCTCGGCGATGCGCAGCAGCCGGTCGAACGCGGCCTCGTACCGTCCCAGCCCGAGTTCGAGCAGGCCGAGCGCCGTGTCGGCGGGGATCACGGAGTCCTCGGGGGCGTCCTCGATCGCGGCCGCCACGAGTTCGCGGCAGCGCCGCTCCTCGCCGCGGATCGCCGCGATCGGCAGCAGCACCCAGATGCGGCCCTGCATGAGGGCGCGGCGGTCGTTCTGCTCGTGGGCGAGCTCGATCGCGCTCGTCGCGGACGCCTGCGCGTCCGCGTACCGTCCATAGTGGAACTGCGTCTGGGCCTGCACGAGGAGCGCCTGCACCAGGGGGCTCATCGCGCCCCGCTCACGGCACCAGCGCACCTGCTCCGACGCCGCCTGGTACGCGGCCGGCACGTCCCCGGCGAGGAACCGCCAGCGCGCGGCCAGGACCTGGTCGAACGCCTGGAAGTCCTCGTGGAGGGGCTGGTAGTAGTCGTAGAGGGAGCGGAGGGCGTCGACGGCTTCGCCGGCGGTGTCGTCGGGCTGGCGGTTGAGGCCGGCGGCGGCGCGGGCGAGGCGGCGCACCCAGGCGTTGTTGGAGCCGCCGTACTTGGAGGCGAGGCCGGAGGCGTACTTGACCTTCGCGAAGTCGCCTGTCTCCCAAGCGTTCCAGACGCCGCGGAGGAGGGGGTAGCCGGTGTTCTCGTGGCCGGTGGCGGCGTAGTGCTCGGCGGACTCCATCCAGACGTCGAAGCCCTTGGAGTGGCCGGCCCAGGAGAGGACGGTGGCGCGGATGAGGGCGGTGCGGGCGAGGAGGACGTGGTCGTCGGTGAGGCGTTCGGCGGCCTCGGCGAGTTCGACGGCCTTGCCGGTCATGCCTGCGGCGTAAGCGCATTGGGCGGCCTCGACGAGGCGGCGGGCGCGTCGCTCGTGGTCGGGGGTGAAGCTGGCGGCGCGTTCGAGGGCGGCCATCTCGGCGACGCAGCCGCCGCGTTCGGCCTCGTAGGAGGCGATGGCCTCGAGGGCGGCGGCGGCCTTCTCGTCGAGGCCGGTGGTGGCGGCGGCGAGGTGTCGGGCGGCCCGGATGTCGTCGTCGCCGAACGCCTCGGAGAGCGCGCGGTGGGCTTCGATGCGGCGGGCGCGCGGCGCGGAGTGGTATGCGGTGGAGCGGATCAGGGGGTGGACGAACTCGATGCGGCCGCGGTGGTAGCGGAGGAGGTCGTCCACTTCGGCGGGTTCGAGGTCGGCGAGGCTGGAGCCCATGCGGGCGGCGGCTTCGGCGATGACGGCGGTCTCGCCGGTCTCCTCGGCGGCGGCGAGCAGCATGATGGTGCGCGTCGACTCGGGGAGGGCGATGATGCGCTCGGTGAACGCCTGCTTGATGCGCGAGGTGGTGGAGTAGCGGCTGTTGGAGGTGTCGGCGCGCAGCAGCGACTCCTCGTTGTCGGCGGCGGGGAGCTCGAGGAGCGCCAGGGGGTTGCCTTCGGCCATGCGCAGGATCCAGTCGCGGCTGGTGAAGGGGATCTCGTCGGCGCGCATGTCGAGGATGGCCTGGGAGGAGTCGAGGTCGAGGGGGCCGAGGGTGAGTTCGGGGATGCCGGGGGCGGGGAAGTCGGGGGCGAAGCCGTCGCGGACGACGAGGACCATGCCGATGGACTCGGTGGAGAGGCGGCGGGCGGCGAAGAGGAGGGCGTTCGTGGAGTCGCGGTCGAGCCAGTGGGCGTCGTCGATGACGACGTACACGGGCTGCTTGGCGGAGGCGTCCACGAGGAGGTTGAGGAGGGCGAGGCCGACCTGGAGGGAGTGGGCGCGGCCGGTGCCGTCGGCCATGCCGAGGGCGGTGCGGAGGGCGTCGGCCTGGGCGGCGGGGAGGCGGTCGAGGCGGTGGAGGAGGGGGTGGAGCAGCATCTGGAGTCCGGCGTAGGACCAGGTGTGCTCGGCTTCGACGCCGAGGGTGCGCAGGACGGTGAAGCCGGCGGCGCGGGGGATGACGGCGTCGACGATGGCGGACTTGCCGATGCCGGGTTCGCCGCGGACGACGAGGGCGCCGCCGTGGCCGACGCGGGCGCCGTCGAGGAGGGCTTGGACGGTGTCGAGTTCGCGGTCGCGGCCGTAGAGGACGGCGCGCTGGGCGGGGGCCGGGGATTCGCCGTAGTCCGGGGCGGCGTCGTCCCGGGTCTCGCGCAGGGACTGCGGGGCGGGGCCGGAAGCAGGCGACACGGCGACTCCATCCTCAGGACGACCGGGGACGTCTCCAGCGTATCCAGGGGACCGGGCGGGCTGCATCTGTCATTCGACTGGGGTGGGCGGGGCCGGGTCTGACCTGGTGGAACGACTGGTATGACCGGGCCGGGGGACCGGTCGCCGGGACCGGTCGTTCGACTGGGGCGCGGGGGCGGGCGCGCGCTTAGCGTCGTCGGCATGACCGTTTCGATGGAGACCCAGGGCGCCGCGGCGACTGCCGGGCGCCGTCCTGCACCCCGGCGCTGGGCGACGGCGCTGTGGGCGGCGTTCGCGCAGGCCGTGGCGTTCGCGGCGGGGGCGGTGACGGCGTTCCTCGCGGCCGACGTGTCGGCGGGGTTCGCGGCGGGGGCGGGTTCGCGGCTGTGGCCGTTGGGCGCCTTCGCGATCGGTTTCACGGCTGCGGTGAGCACCGTGCCGCGGTCGGGCCCGTTGGGGAGGGCTCGCGCGGTGGGTGCGGTCGGCGCCGGCGCTGTCGCGTTGTTGGCACTGGCGGTGGCGCTGGCGCCGGGTTTCCTGTTCGCGGTGGCGGCGGCGGGGCTGCTGGGGGCCGCGGCGGGGGCCGTGGTGGCGGTGTCGGGCCGGGTGCTGGCGGCGGTGGAGGTCGGGGACGGTTCGGCGTCGGTGGCCTTGTCGGCGGCGTCGCTGCTGGTCGGGATCGCGGCGGGGGTGTTCGCGCTGCTGGCGCTGCCGCTGTACGGGTGGCGGGGCGTGTTCGGGCTCTTGGTGGTGGTGGCGGTGCTGGCGGCGTGGAAGTTCGCCGAGCATGTGCCGCGCGACACCTAGTGTTAGCGAACTGTGACGTGAGGTTCGCCCGGGTGCGGTGCGCGCTTTGCGGTTCCGATGTCACGATGAGTCGTCCGGGTATTCGGAGGTTTTACCCGGCGCGGGCACCGGCCGTCCTGTGGCGGTGTCCGAAGGAGGCCCTGGGGAGGTTCGAGACCCCAGGGCCTTCGCTTTGCCCTGGGCGGCAAGGGTTCATCGGCGGGATGCGATGTGTCGGCGCGGTGGGACGGTGGGGCGGCGCACCGGCCGCGGTCGGTCCGGCGGGCTTCGGCCGGACCGGTTCCTGAAGGGAGCTTCAGGCGGCTTCAGCTGGGCTTAAGGCCGGGGTGTCAGGCTGGTTCTGGGTCCGGCGCGGAGGACCCCGGATTCGAGGGGCCGGCCGACGATCTCCTGCGCGAGTTCGGCGGTGCGGATGAGGGCGTCGAGGTCGACGCCGGTGTCGACGCCCATGTCGTGGAGCATGTGCACGACTTCCTCGGTGGCGACGTTGCCGGAGGCGCCGGGGGCGAAGGGGCAGCCGCCGATGCCGCCGACGCTGGCGTCGAACTCGGTGATGCCGCGGTCGAGCGCGGTGAGGAGGTTCGCGAGGGCGGTGCCGCGGGTGTCGTGGAAGTGCATGAGCATCGGCAGGTCGGGGCCGGCCGAGGGCTGGACGGCGTCGAGGAGTTCGGTGACGCGCCGGGGGGTGCCCATGCCGGTGGTGTCGCCGAAGGCCACGCGTCCGGCTCCGGCCTCCTGGGCGGCCTCGACGATGCGGGCGACCTTCGCGGGCGCGATGTCGCCTTCGAAGGGGCAGCCGAAGCTGGTGGCGATGATGACCTCGATCGCGGCGAGGCGCTCCTTGGCGAGCGCGCAGATGTCGGGGAGCTCGGCGAGGGATTCGGCGACGCTGCGGCCGATGTTGGCCTTGTTGTGGGTCTCGGAGGCGGAGACGACGACTTCGACGGCGGTGAAGCCGGCGTCGAGGGCGCGCTCGACGCCGCGGCGGTTGGGGGCGAGCGCGGAGTAACGGATGCCGGGGTGCTTCTCGACGGCGGCCCAGACCTCGGCGGCGTCGGCCATCTGCGGGACGGCCTTGGGGCTCACGAAGCTGACGGCTTCGATGCGGGAGAGGCCGGTGCGCGCGAGCGCGTCGATGAGGCGGATCTTGTCGGCGGCGGGCACGGGGGGCTCGTTCTGGAGCCCGTCGCGCGGGGCGACCTCTCTGAGCGAGACCCGTTCGGGCTGATGCATCGCCGACTCCGTCCGTCGTTGGACCGCTTACCCGCCCATGCTAACCCGCGCTCCCGAATGACGGGACGCCCTGCGCCGCCCGGAGGGCGGGTGGGCGGGCTCCCCGTATTGCCATCCCGAACCCCCACCCTCCCTGGGGAAGAATAAGGTGCCATCCTCCCGCCCGGGTCCGACAGAAACGGCCCCCGAAGGCCCCGTTGTCGCCCAGACGAGTGAGCGGGAGGGGCGGGCCGGGAGGCGGCCGGATCGGGCGGCCAGGCCGCCGATTCAGGGAGCGGGTCGAGCCAGGGCGGCGGCGCGGAGCGGCCGAGCCGGGTCCGAGAGCGGGTCGGTCAGCCGGGGTCGAGGACTCTCAGGGCGGCGCGGAGCGGCCGAGCCGGGTCCGAGAGCGGGTCGGTCAGCCGGGGTCGAGGGCTCTCAAGGCGGCGGCGCGGAGGAGGGCGGCGGTCTCGTCGGCGCTGACCTCCTGGCCGAGGGAGAGGTACGGCGTGGAGTTCATGAGGCCGAACGCGCCGTGCGCGAGCACGCGGGCCTGCTCCGGCTTGAGGCCGTCCCGCAGCCGGCACAGGACGCCCACCCACTCCTCGACGTAGACGCGCTGAAGCTTGCGCACCTGCCGCCGCGGCTCCTCGGGCAGCCGGTCGAGCTCGTGGAGGTGCAGGATGACGATCTCGGGCGAGTCGATGACGACCTCCAAATGGAAGTCGACGAGCGCTTCGAGCGCGGCCTGCGGGTCCTCGGAGTGCACCGACGCCCAGTGGCGGCCGCCCGAGAGGAGGCGCTCGGAGACGGGGATGAGGGCGTCGGCGAGCATCTGCTCCTTGCCGCCCTTGAAATGGTGGTAGAGGGCCGGCCCGGTGATGGAGGCGGCCGCGCCGATGTCGTCCATCGAGACGCCGTGGTAGCCGTGCTTGGCCAGCAGCTTGACCGCGACGTCGAGGATCTCGCGGCGTCGCTTGGACCCGCCTCGTGCATCTGCCGTTTGCTTTTCCACTCAGATGAGGTTACTCGGGCGTACTCCCGCGAGCATGGAGCAAAAGCCCACTTTCCCGGGAGGCCACCGCCCCAGGACGCGACGGGGGTGTGCGGCAGCGGGGGCGCCCGGTCGGAGACGAACGCCCGCGGCGCACGGGTGCCGGCCCGGAGACGGGCGCACCGAGCGGCCGTCAGCAGCGGACCCGTCCCCCGGACGCGCTTCGGCCGCGTCCCCCGTGCACGGGACGCGGCCGTTGCGGTCGAGCAGCGCGGGTCGGGAGACCGGACACATGGACTCCCGGCGTGACGCTAGCGTTCCGGTTCGATGCGGCCCTGGGTGCCCTCGCCCATCGCGCCGGTCTCCCCCATGGCGGGCGCGCCCGCCGCGGGCGCCCCGGTGGGCGGCATAGGCTCGCGGACCTGCGTGTTCGTCGCGGCGCCGTACCGCTCCGAGGTGTACGTCTGCGACATCGACGACGTCGCGTCCTTCGAGCGCGGCTCCTGCATGTTCTCCTTCATGCGCCCGGCCTCGGCCTCGGCGCCCGAGAGCATCCGCTCCCAGCGCTCGCGCATCGGCGAGACGAGCCCGCCGCCGACGCCCACGATCGTGACGCCCGCGATGATCGCGAGGACGGTCCACATGATCGGCGTCGTCACGGTGGTGGCGATGCCGACCTGCCCGAACGCGGCGACCGCGCCGAAGAAGATGATCGCGACCTGGCAGATGCGCGCCACGGTCTTCCCGTAGTTGGTGTTCTCGAGCGTGCCCGAGACGATGTTGAACACCGCGTTCGCGATCGCGAAGGCGACCACGACGATGACGAGTGCGACGAACAGCATCGGCAGCCAGCCGACGATCTGGTTGAGCAGCGTCGACACCGGGTTGGTCCCGAACGCCCCGAACGCGAGCTGCAACGTGAACAGCAGCAGCATGTAGTAGACGACCTTGCCGAGCAGGTCGCTCAGCTCGAACTTGCCGGTGTACCGGCGCAGCCCGGAGCGTTCGCCGACCCGGTCGAGGCCGACCTTGTTGAGCAGTTTCCCGACGAGGCGGCCGATCCACTTGGAGATGAACCAACCGATGACGAGAATGGCGAGGAATGCCAGCGCACGCGGCACGAACGCGACGACGCTGTCCATCATGTTCTGGAAGCTCTGCGTGAAGTTCATACCCCGACCGTAAGCCGGATAGCGGCCTTGTTCAGGCGATTCGCTCGATTGGCGGCCGACACTGGTGTAATAAGGCCGCGTTTCGCCCGGTCGGGGCCCGGTTTCTCGCCCAGGCCGGGTTTCCCGATGAGCCGGTCGCTGTCCCTCGCTGGGCCGGGTGCCCGGTTCGCCCGTGGGCCGACCGCGCTGATCCCTTACAGCCCGGGTGCCCGGTTCACCGTGAGTTTCCCGCTGGGCCGGTTGCCCGGTTCCCAGTGAGCCGGGCGCGCAGGCCCGCCGCTGAGCCGCGCGGTCCCCTACGTGGGCCAGGTGCGCCAGTGCATCCACGACTTCGAGGGCGTGGGGCCGCGCTGGTCCTGGTAGCGGGAGAAGTTCGCGCCCTGCCCGTACGGCTTCTCGGCGGGGCTGGAGAGCCCGAAGAGGCACAGCTGCCCGATCTTCATGCCCGGCCACAGCGTGATCGGCAGGTTCGCGACGTTGGAGAGCTCGAGCGTGACGTGCCCGGAGAAGCCCGGGTCGATGAACCCGGCGGTGGAGTGGGTGAGCAGGCCGAGGCGGCCGAGGCTGGACTTGCCTTCGAGGCGCGCGGCGAGGTCGTCGGGGAGGGTGATGACCTCGAGCGTGGAGGCGAGCACGAACTCGCTCGGGTGGAGGACGAACGGCTCGTCGCCGCCGACCTCGACGGGCGAGGTGAGCTCGTCCTGCTGCTGGGAGGGGTCGATGTGGGTGTACTTCTGGTTGTTGAAGACCCGGAAGCGGCGGTCGAGGCGCACGTCGATGCTGGAGGGCTGCACGAGCTCCTCGTCGAACGGGTCGATGCCGAGCCGGCCCGACTTGACGGCGTCGAGGATGTCGCGATCGCTGAGCAGCATGCGCCCAGGCTAACCGGCCTGGGCCGCGACCGTCACTCAGGCTCGGGGGGCACGGCGTATGCCACTGTGCCGAGCTCGGTGTACTCCCAGCCGGGCGGCACGAGGTCGGCGCACTGGTCGAGGTCCTCGGCGCAGACGATGGCGTCCATGTCGGCGGGGTCGGCGCCGGGGCGACCGGGGACGACGGAGGCGAGGGGGTGGATGTCGGCGTCGGGCAGGAGGATCCACCACGGGTACTCCCACGAGTCGTTGCTCTGCACGAGGCCGACGTGCTCGGGTTCGACGGCGTTCACGGCAGCGGCGGCGGCCTCGTACTGGGGGAGCCATTCGAGGCGGCGCACGAACCGCTCCTCCATGTCGGTGAGGCTGAAGACCGACCAGGCGCCGGTGAGCCGCCGCGGGTAGCCGTACGCGACGGTGAGGAGCCCGGCGATCGAGGCGAGGACGGCGACCGCGGAGATCACCGAGATCGCGGCGCGGCGGCGCCGCTTGTCGCGCGCGGAGGTGGCGATGCCCTTGACGAGCGCGGCCGCGAGGACCCCGGCGGCGGGGGCGCCGAGGACGACGAGGAAGACGACGAGCCGGTTGATCCACGGCTGCCAGGCGACGGTGCAGGCGACGGCGAGGAACGCGAACGCGAGCGCCCCGGCGTAGGCGCGGCGCAGCCCCGGGCCCTTGACCGCGAACCAGGCGAGGCCGGCGAGGGAGGCGAGGCCGGTGAGGGGGAACGCGGCCCGGTCCTCGTCGGGGTACCAGGCGGGCACCGGGAACTCGGTGGTCATGAACGTGATCCGCGGGTCGTCCGGGTCGACGCCGAGGGCGTGCGCGAGGCCGTTGATCGCGGCGGCGGTGGCGTCGGAGAGGAAGAACAGCGGCGTGTCGAGCCCGGTGTGGGCGATGTGCAGGGCGTTGACGAGGAGCAGGCGCGGGTCGGCGGTCTGGACGCCGATGGAGTCGCGGAGCATGGGCGGGCCGAGGGGACTGCCGAACGCCTCCTGCATGCGGGCGAGGAAGGGCCCGGCGACGGCGAGCATGAGGGCGATGACGGCGAGCGAGGCGAGGACGGTGCGGCCGCGGGAGGCCCAGGCGCGGGAGGCGTCGGCGCGCGAGCAGCGGGCGGGGCTGCGTCCGCACAGGCAGGGGCGGCGGCGCTGGCCGTCGCGCACGAGCCGGCCGATGCCCCAGATGAGGAGGAGCGGGGCGGCGGCGAGGAGCCCGGTGGTCTTGGTGACGGCGATGAGGCCGAGGGCGAGCCCGAGGTAGAGGGCGTCGGTGCCGGGGGCGGCGGCGCGGAGCGCGGCGCCGTGGGCGTCGCCCGGGCGGGTGAACTCGTCGAGGACGACGGTGGCGAGGGCGGCGACCCAGGCGGCGTTCACGAGGTCGACCTGGGTGGAGGTGGCCTGGAGGAGGATCTCGGGGGTGGTGGCGAGGAGGAAGACGGTGGCGAGCTGGGCGAGGGGGCCGCCGCCGAGCTGGGCCGCGATGCGGGAGGCGGCGAGGAGCGCGCCGACGCCGGCGAGGTACTGGAGGAGGTTGTAGGCGCCGTCGCCGCCGGAGACGAGCCGGAGGTGGGTGAGGAGGTATTCGGCGCCGGGGCCGAGGTCGACCTGGCGGTGGATCTCGGTGGCGTAGACGGCGACGGAGGCGTGCTGGACCCAGTGCTCGATGCGCGGGAGGTGGTAGGTCAGGGAGTCGAAGTTGTTGGGGGAGGAGGCGACGGCGAGGACGGCGGCGCTGACGGCGAGGATCGCGATGACGCAGCCGAGGGCCCACTGCCAGGCGGGGGCCGCGGCGGCGGCGCTCTTGGTGCGCCTCCAGGTGCGGCGGGTGGCGCCGCGGCGGGAGCGCAGCTCCTCGCGGAGGACGTCGAGGGACTGGACGCGGAGCCCGTCGGGGTCGACGTCCTTGACGCACCTGACGACGACCGCGGCGGCGGTGGCGAGGGTCGCGCCGATCCAGGCGGCGACGACGGTGCCCGCGGTGAGCGCGGTGAACGCCGAGGCGGCCTCGACGACGGCGATCGCGAACGCGCCCAGCAGGATCGATGCGCGGATGAGGGCCAGGCGGGCGGGGGCGAGGACCGCCCCTTCGCGGGGCCGCAGGGCGTAGGCGAGCGCCGGGAGCAGGGCCAGGAGCCACAGGACGAGCAGCACCGCTCTATTCAACACGACCCGGTCCGGCGGGCGGCGCTGCGGAGGGCTCGCGTTATGGTTATCCAATCGTGTTCGAACGCGCGGGGATGGAGCAGCGGATGCTGTTGTCGGTACTCGTCCCGGTATTCAATGAGGAACGCCTCGCAGCTGGGACGTTGAAAGAGCTGCTCGCGGTGGACTTCCCCGGTGAGACGGAGATCGTCGTGGTCGACGACGGCTCGCGGGACCGGTCCTGGGAGGTCCTTCAATCCTTTGAGGACAATGCGCGGATCCGGCTGATCCGCCACGACCGCAACCGCGGCAAGGGCGCCGCGATCCGCACCGCCGCGAAGGCCGCCAACGGGGACCACATCGTGGTCTTCGACGCCGACGGCGAGTACGACGCCGCCGACCTCCCCCGCCTGCTCGTGCCGGTCATGGAGGGCAAGGCCGAGGTCGTGTACGGTTCGCGGTCGTTCGGCTCCCACTCGGCCTATTCGTTCTGGTACGTGATGGGCAACAAGGGGATCACGCTTGCCGCGAACATCCTGTTCAACTCGTACATCTCCGACCTCGAGACCTGCTACAAGCTGCTGCCGCGCCAGATGTACCTCGACCTGAACATCCGCTCGGGCGGGTTCGGGATGGAGGCCGAGCTGACGGCGAAGCTCCTCAAGATGGGCGTGCGGCCCTACGAGGTGCCGATCTCGTACACCGCGCGCAGCCGCGAGGAGGGCAAGAAGATCACCTGGACCGACGGCGTCCAGGCCCTCTGGCTCCTCGGCCGCGAACGCGTGCGCCGCTCCCGCCGCCCCGCGATCGGCCGCTAGGCCGAACCGGCC
Organism: Glycomyces terrestris; assembly: GCF_003933745.1. Taxonomy (GTDB): domain Bacteria; phylum Actinomycetota; class Actinomycetes; order Mycobacteriales; family Micromonosporaceae; genus Glycomyces; species Glycomyces terrestris. Next base: position 648,324 of record NZ_RSEB01000003.1, read on the forward strand.
GCACCACCGCCGCGCTCGGCGGCGAACCGGCGGGGCACTCGCCTCCGCTCGCCTGATCGGGTGACAAGTGGGCATTCGGGGGCCGTTCTTGTCGGACCCGGGCGGGAGGATGGCACCTTATTCTTCCCCAGGGAGGGTGGGGGTTCGGGATGGCAATACGGGGAGCCCGCCCACCCGCCCTCCGGGCGGCGCGGGTTCAGTCCAGGATCACCACGTCGAGCCGGCGCGGGCCGTGGACGCCCTCGACGCGCTGGAGCTCGATGTCGCTCGTCGCCGACGGGCCCGAGATCCAGGTCTGCGGGGCCCTCGGGTCCAGGTGCGGCAGCGCCTCGGCGAGGTGGCCCCAGATCTGGTCCCGGCGCACCACCACCACATGGTGGTCGGGCACGAGCGTGAGCGCGCGCCGGCCCTGGACCTCGCCCGCGTCGAGCATGATCGTCCCCGAGACCGCCACGGCCGCAGCGCAACCGGTGAGCACGGCGTCGACCCCGTCGAGCTCCTCGACCGTCAGCCCGCGGTCCTCCACGAATTCCGCGCCGCCGCGCCGCCACTCGGCCGGCAGGTCCGCCGGGACCGCCACCCGCCGCGCGCCCGCGAGGGCGTCCTCGATCGCGGCCGCGCCGCGGTGCACGTTCGCCTTGTAGTCCACGAGCCGGTCCACGAGCATCGCCACGACGTCGGTCCCGGCGTCGAGGGCCCGCCGGTACTCGCGCGGCACCGCCGGCGCGGGCGAGGCGCCCTCCAGCGCGGTGCGCATCCTCGCCAGGATCTCGTCGCGGGCGCTGCCCGGCCCTCCGCCCGGGGCGCCGGCCGGTCCGCTGCGCCGTGCGCTCATCGCTCGCGCTCCTTCCACCAGTCGCGGAACGACTCCTTCGGCGGCACCGGCAGGTCCCGGCTCACCGTCCACTTCGAACCCGGGAACGGCAGTCGTCCCAGGAAGCCCTTGCGCCGCCACGGCATCGACCCGATCCGGGCCGCCCGCAGAGCGGCCCGCCACAGGCGCGGGCGGGACATGACCGCCTCGGCCGCGCCCATCGCCGCCCGCTCCCCCGCCTCGTGCGGGCCCTGCTGGCGCAGGTGCACCAGCACCTCGGGGATGTTGATCTTGACGGGGCACACCTCGTAGCAGGCCCCGCACAGGCTCGACGCGTACGGCAGGTCGTCGTGCCGACCCGGCTCCAGCTGCGGGGCCAGGATCGCGCCGATCGGCCCCGGGTAGACGTGCCCGTACGCGTGCCCACCGGTGCGCTCGTACACCGGGCACACGTTCAGGCAGGCCGAGCAGCGGATGCACGAGAGCGCCTGGCGGCCGGTCTCGTCGGCGAGCACGGTCGTGCGGCCGTTGTCGAGGAGGATCACGTGCACGTCCCGCGGCCCGTCGCCCTCGCGCGCCCCGGTCCACACCGAGGTGTACGGGTTCATCCGCTCCCCGGTCGAGGACCGCGGCAGCAGCTGCATGAACACCTCCAGGTCCGCGAAGGACGGCAGGAGCTTCTCGATTCCCACGATGCTGATGAGCGTCTCGGGCATCGTCAGGCACATGCGCCCGTTGCCCTCCGACTCGACCACGACGAGCGACCCGGTCTCGGCCACCGCGAAGTTCGCCCCCGAGACCGCGACCTTCGCCGACAGGAACCGCCGCCGCAGGTGCAGCCGCGCGGCCTCCGCCAGCGCGGCGGGGTCGTCGGTGAGCCCGGCGGGGGCGTCGCCCATCCGCTGGTCGAAGATGTCGCGGATCTGGGTGCGGTTGTAGTGGATCGCGGGCACGAGGATGTGGCTCGGCCGGTCCTCGGCGAGCTGCACGATGAGCTCGGCGAGGTCGGTCTCGAACGCCTTGAGGCCCTGGGCTTCGAAGTGCTCGTTGAGCTCGATCTCCTGGGTGGCCATCGACTTGACCTTGACGACCTCGTCGGCGCCGGCCTCGCGCACGAGCCGCGCGGCGATCTCGTTGGCCTCCTTGGCGTCGCGGGCCCAGTGGACGGTGGCGCCGGCGGCGGTGGCGTGCTTCTCGAACTCGACGGCGAGTTCGGGGAGGCGACGCTGCACGGTCGCCTTGATCGCGGCGGCGGTGTCGCGCAGCTGCTCCCAGTCGTCGAGTTCGGCGGCGACCTTGGCGCGCTTGCCGCGGATGGTGCCGGTGGCGTGGGCGAGGTTGGCGCGCAGCTGCGGCATGCCGAGGGCGACCTTGGCGGCCTTGGGGAACGGCGCGTCGGCGGGGATGAGGGAGGCGGCCGGGACGATGTCGGTGCTCATGCGGTGCTCGCGAGGATCTCGGCGTAGTGGATGGGGCGGGGGCCGCGGGCGGCGCCGGTGCGTTCGAGGCGGTTGACGCCGCCGCCGATGTGGGTGAGGCACGAGTTGTCGGCGGCGGCGAGGTACTCGGCGCCGGTGGCGGCGGCGTTGGCGCACTTGTCGGCGAGCATCGCGGAGGAGACCTCGGCGTTCTTGAGCGCGAAGGTGCCGCCGAAGCCGCAGCACTGGTCGGCGGCGGGAAGGTCGACGAGTTCGATGCCGCCGACGGCGCGCAGGAGCCGGAGGGGCTTGTCGCCCAGGCCGAGTGCGCGGGTGCCGTGGCAGGTGGGGTGGTAGGTGACGGTGTGGGGGAAGTGCGCGCCGACGTCCTCGACGCCGGCGACGTCGATGAGGAACTCGGAGAGTTCGTGCACGCGCTGCCCGATCGCCGAACCGGTGAGGTGGGGGTACTGATCGCGGGCCATGGCGGCGCAGGAGCCGGAGGGGGTGACGATCGCGTCGTAGCCGCCGAAGACCTGCTCGAAGGAGCGGGCGAGTCTCGCGGCGTCCCGCTTGTAGCCGGAGTTGGCGTGCATCTGGCCGCAGCAGGTCTGCGCGGCGGGGAAGTCGACCTCGTAGCCGAGCCGCTCGAGGATCGCGACGACCGCTTTGGGCGTCTCGGGGAAGAGCGCGTCGTTGACGCAGGTGATGAACAGCGCTACGCGCTTCATCGCGCGGTCACCTCTTCTCTTCGGCGCCGCCCGGGCGGTGCCCGGTCGGCGGTGTCGTCGGTTGTCGTCGTTCGGTTGTACCCGCTCGCCCGGTCGGCAGGCCCCGGAACGGGGCCGCCGGCCGCAGTCGGTGGTCGCCTCGGCGAGCGGCCGGGTGCGGCCGGGTCGCGTCGCGGGCCGGCCTCGGTCAAGGGCCGGATCGGGTCAGCGGCTCGCCTTGGCGCGCTTGGGTTTCGCGGTGGCCTCGGCGTTGGCGGCGGTGAAGGCGGCGGCGTGCCTGACCCGGGATCGTTCCAGGTGGCGGCGCATCGCCGTTTCAGCGGCAAGCGGTTTCCGAGCAATGATAGCCTCCGCGACCGCGAGGTGCTCGGCCTCGGTCTCCCCGATCGACTCCGGCGCGATGTACGCCCGGTGAAGATGCAGGTGGGCGTCGAGCCGCCGGATCGCGCGCGCGATCTGCACGCTCCCGCTCAGCGCCGCCACCGTGTCGTGGAACCGCCGGTCCGCCTCGGTGAACGCGAGCTTGTCCGCGCCCGGCTCCGGCGTGCGCGCCGCGTCCAGCAGCGCGGCCGCCTCCTCGAACGCCGCCGACCCCGTCGCCGCGACCGCCCCCCGCGCGTCCAGCTCCGACTCCCGCTCGGCCGCCCGCCGGGCCGCGAGCGGCTCCAGCATCATCCGCAGGTCGAACAGGTCCGCGAACTCCGCGGCCGACAGCAGCGGCTCCACCGTGTACCCGCTCAACGGCCGCCGCGCCAGCAGCCCCTCGGACTCCAAGCGCGCCAACGCCTCCCGGATCGGCGTCTGCGAGAACGCGAGCTCCTTCGCCATCCCGTCGATGCTCAGCTTCGCCCCCGGCGCGAGCTCCGAGCGGATGATCCGCGCCTTCAGCTCCGCGTACGCGTCGTCGGCCAGCGTGCGCTTCGCGCCCCCCGCCGCCCGGGCTTCACCGCCCGGCCGCCTCCCGGCCGCCGCGTCTTCCGCCGGAGTTCGCGATCCGGCGCCGGTAGCTCTCGCTGTCATGCCGATAATCCTATAGGATAGTGTCCCGAGGGACGTCCGGACGCGGACCAACCCGGAGAAACACCCCCATATGTCATTGGAGACCCCGTGAGCGCTCACCAGTCCGCGCTGCCGGTTCGGCGGCTGGGTTCCACCGACGTCACCGTCACGGCCGTCGGCCTCGGGTGCGCCCCGCTCGGCGGGCTCTTCACCCCCGTCGACCCGGTGACCGCGACCGCCACCGTCGACACCGCGTGGGCCGGCGGCATCCGCCACTTCGACACCGCGCCCCACTACGGCGCCGGACTCTCCGAGACCCGGCTCGGCAACGCCCTCGCCCCCCGTGACCGCGCCGACTACACCCTCTCCACCAAGCTCGGCCGCGTCCTCGTCGACCACGAGGGCCAGTGGGACCTGTGGGCCGAGCCCAACGGCAAGCGCGCCGAGTTCGACTTCTCCTACCGCGCCGCCCACGACTCCTACCACGGCTCCCTCGAACGCCTCGGCGCCGACCGCGTCGAGATCGGCCTCATCCACGACGCCGACGACCACCGGGACGCCGCCCTCGAAGGCACCTACCGCGCCCTCGCCGAACTCAAGGCCGGCGGGCGCATCGGCGCGATCGGCATCGGCATGAACTCCACCGACGCCGCCGCCGACCTCATCGAGCGCGCCGACTTCGACACCGCCCTCATCGCCGGCCGCTACACCCTCCTCGACCAGTCCGCGCTCGACCGCCTCTACCCCCTCTGCCGCGAACGCGGCGTCTCGGTCATCGCCGCCGGCGTCTTCAACTCCGGCATCCTCGCCGACCCCAAACCCGGCGCCACCTTCAACTACGCCGCCGCCGACCCCCGCATGGTCGCCAAGGCTCAGGCGATCGCGGCCGTCTGCGAGCGCCACGACACCCCCCTGCGCGCCGCCGCGCTCCAGTTCACCGCCGCCCACCCCGCGGTCGCGTCGATCCTCGTCGGCGCGCGCAACCCCGAAGAGGTCGACGACGCCCTCGCGATGTACGCCTATCCCATCCCGGGCGCGCTGTGGCACGACCTCAAGCGCGCCGGACTGCTGGCCGAGGAGGCACCCGTCCCATGACGACCCCGCTCGTCATCGATGCGCACCACCACGTCTGGACTTCCGACTACCCGTGGCTCGCAAGCAAGCCCGAGTTCGCGCCCATCCGGCGCGACTACGGCGTGGCCGACCTGCGCGCCAACCTCAAGGCCGCCGGCGTCGACCGCACCGTCCTGGTCGAGGCCGACTGGGGCCACCCCTCCGAGACCGTCGAGTTCCTGCACCTCGCGGGCGCCACCGACGAGATCGCCGGCGTCGTCGGCTTCGCCGACCTCACCGACCCCGGACTCGGCGCCACCCTGGCCCGCTACGCGAACCACCCCCGCGCCCGCTACCTCGTGGGCGTGCGCGACCAGGTCCAGGGCCGCCCCGACCCCGGGTTCCTCGCCCGGCCCGAGGTCGTCCAGGCCCTGAAGACCGTGAGCCAGCACGTGCCCACCTTCGACCTCGTCGTCCGCGTCGACCAGCTCGCCGCCGCCGCCGAAGCGGCCGCCGCCGTCCCCGAGCTCACCTTCGTCCTCGACCACCTCGGCAAGCCCCAGGTGCGCGACGGGGACGCCGGACTCCGCGCCTGGCGCGAGGCCGTCACCCCGCTCGCCAAGCGCCCCAACGCGGTCGCGAAGCTCTCCGGGCTCGTCACCGAGGCCGACTGGGAGCGCTGGCAGCCCGCCGACCTGCGCCCGTTCGTGCAGGCCGCGCTCGAACTGTTCGGCCCCGACCGCCTCATGTTCGGCTCCGACTGGCCCGTCTGCGAACTCGCCGCCACCTACACGCAGGTCAAGGACGCCCTCACCGAGGTCCTCGGCCGCCCCGACCCCGACATCCTCGGCGGCACGGCCGCCCGCGTCTACCAGCTAGGAGCGCAATGAAGTACCTCCGCATCGGACAGCCCGGCTACGAGACCCCCGTGGCGCTCCACGAGGGCAAGTACTACGACCTCTCCGGTCCCATCGGCGACATCGACGGCGACTTCCTCGCCCGCGGCGGCGTCAGGACCACCGCCGGGTTCCCCGAGATCGACATCGCGGGCGAGCGGATCGCCCCGCCGATCGCCAAGCCGAACGCGATCGTGTGCATCGGCATGAACTACGCCGCGCACTGCGCCGAGTCCGGCGCCGAGCCGCCCGCCGAGCCGGTCGTGTTCTACAAGCACCCCAACACGATCGTGGGCCCGCACGACGACGTCCAGATCCCCCGCGGCTCCACCCGCACCGACTGGGAGGTCGAGCTCGGCGTCGTCTTCGCCAAGCCCGCGTCCTATCTGGAGTCCGAGGAGGCGGCCCTCGACGTGATCGCCGGGTTCGTCGTCGCCAACGACCTCTCCGAGCGCGAGTTCCAGATCGAGCGCTCCGGCGGCCAGTTCTCCAAGGGCAAGGCCTGCCCCACCTTCACCCCGCTCGGCCCCTGGCTCGTCACCCCCGACGAGATCGACGACGTCCAGGGACTCCGCCTGTGGTCCAAGGTGAACGGCGAGCCGCGCCAGGATTCGACTTCGAAGGACATGATCTTCTCGGTCGCGCAGATCATCCACCACATGTCGCAGTTCATGGCCTTCGACGCCGGCGACCTGCTCCTCACCGGCACCCCCGAGGGCGTCGCCCTCTCCGGCCGCTTCCCCTACCTCAAGGCCGGCGACACGGTCGAGGTCGGCATCGAGGGCCTGGGCGCCACGAAGAATCCGACGGTGCAGGCGTGAGCGGCCCCGACGCGCATCCCGACACCGACCGGGGTGCGCGGTGACCATCACCGCCGTGGACGTGGTCGACGTCCGCTTCCCCACCTCGCGCAGCCTCGACGGCTCGGACGCGATGAACCCCGACCCCGACTACTCCGCCGCCTACGTGGTCCTCCACGCCGACGACGGCCGCGAGGGCCACGGGTTCACCTTCACCATCGGACGCGGCAACGACCTGTGCTGCGCCGCGATCGAGACGCTCAGCGAATGGGTCGTCGGCTTCGACGTCCACACCCCCGCCGACCTCGGCGACCTCTACCTGCGCCTCACCCGCGACTCCCAGATCCGCTGGCTCGGCCCCGAGAAGGGCGTCATGCACCTCGCGGCCGCGGCCCTGGTCAACGCCGCCTGGGACCTCGCCTCCCGCCGCGCCGGCCTGCCGCTGTGGAAGTACCTCTCCTCGCTCACCCCCGAGGAGGTCGTCTCCTGCGTCGACTGGCGCTACCTCTCCGACGCCCTCACTCCCGAAGCGGCCCTGGAGATCCTGCGCGCCGCCGAACCCGGCAAGGCCGAGCGCGTCGCCGAGGTCGAGCGGCACGGCTACCCCGCCTACACCACCTCCCCGGGCTGGCTCGGGTACTCGGACGAGAAGGTCGTGCGCCTCGCCCGCAAAGCGGTCGCCCAGGGCTACCGGCAGATCAAGCTGAAGGTCGGCGCCGACCTCGAGGACGACCGGCGCCGCTTCGCCGCCGCCCGCGCCGCCGTCGGCCCGCACATCCGCATCGCCGTCGACGCGAACCAGCGCTGGGACGTCGACCAGGCCGTGGAGTGGGTCAAGGCCCTCGCCGAGTTCGACCCGTGGTGGGTCGAGGAGCCCACCAGCCCCGACGACGTCCTCGGCCACGCCGCGATCCGCGAGCGCCTCGCGCCCGTCAAGATCGCCACCGGCGAGCACGTGCACAACCGCGTCATGTTCAAGCAGCTCCTCCAGGCCGGCGCGATCGACTTCCTGCAACTCGACGCCGCCCGCGTGGCCGGCGTCAACGAGAACCTCGCCGTCCTCCTCCTCGCCGCCAAGTTCGGGACCCCGGTATGCCCGCACGCCGGCGGCGTGGGCCTGTGCGAACTCGTCTGCCACCTCTCGATGTTCGACTACACCTCGGTGAGCGCCTCCATGGAGGACCGCGTCATCGAGTACGTCGACCACCTGCACGAGCACTTCGCGGCGCCCGCGGTCATCGCGGACGGCCGCTACCTGGCCCCGACCGCCCCCGGGTTCTCCGCCGAGATGAAGCGGGAGAGCCTCCATCGCTTCGCCTACCCGAACGGTCCTGAATGGAGAGCAGACGCATGAGCGGATTCGAAGGCCTCACCGTGGCGGTCTCCGGCGGCGCCTCCGGCATCGGCGCGGCCGCCGCGGCCGCGTTCGCCGAGCGCGGCGCGAACGTGGCGGTCCTCGACGTCAACCCCAGCCCCGACCACTGGTCCCGCACCTGCGACGTGGCCGACGACTACCAAGTGCGCCAAGCGGTCGCGGCCGTCGTCGAGCGCTTCGGCGGGGTCGACGTGCTCGTCAACAACGCCGGGATCGGCGCGGTCGGCACCGTCGAGGAGAACTCCGACAAGCAGTGGTTCCGGGTCCTGGACGTGAACCTCATGGGCATGGTGCGCCTCTCCCGCGCCTGCCTGCCGCACCTGCGCGAGTCGCCGTCCCCGGCGATCGTCAACACCTCCTCGATCGCCGCCACGGCCGGGCTCGTCAAGCGCGCGCTGTACTCGGCGTCGAAGGGGGCCGTGCACTCCCTGACCCTCGCGATGGCCGCCGACCATGTGGCCGAAGGCATCCGGGTCAACTGCGTCAGCCCCGGCACCGCCGACACCCCGTGGGTGCAGCGCCTCCTCGACCAGGCCGAGGACCCGGCCGCCGAGCGCGCCCGCCTCGAGGCGCGCCAGCCCACGGGCCGGCTCGTCTCGCCCGAGGAGGTCGCCGCCGCCATCGTGTTCCTCGCCGACCCGGCCAACCGGGCCGTCACCGGCGTCTGCCTCCCGGTCGACGGCGGCGTGGCCGGCCTGCGGATCGTCAAGGGCTAGCGGCGGGAACGTGACCCGCCGTCCCTGAGGGGGACGGCCGCGCCGCTCGCGGGGCGCGGCCCGGCGCGTGATACCCGCTGCGGGCGCTCGGGACTGCGATGCTGCTTCGGACCGATCCCCGAGCACCCATGGAGTGACATGACCGAGGACATGCTGACCGCGAAGATCGCCCACGGCTTCGACCACCTCGACGCCGACGGCGACGGCCTGCTCAGTGAGGACGACCACGTCCTGCTCGGCAAGCGGGCCGCCGCCGAACTCGGGCACGCGCCCGGCTCCCCCGAGGAGTCCTGGATCATCAACGCCTACTTGGCCATCTGGAACGGCCTGCACCGCCCGCACCTGCCCGAGGGCATCGACGCGATCGACAAGGCGACGTTCGTGGCCTCGACCCGCACCCTCGCGGAGGACCCGGAGGCGGCTGAGGCCACTGTCGGCCAACTGGCCCGCACCTTTCACGCCATCGCCGACGCCGACGCCTCCGGAGACGTCAGCCGCGAGGAGTTCAAGTCCTTCTCCCGCTCCCACTTCCCGGGCCTGAGCGACGAGGACATCGCCACCGCGTTCAAGCACCTCGACCTCGACGGCGACGGCACCCTCACTGAGGAGGAGTTCGTCGCCGCGATCGTCGAGTACTGGTCGAGCACCGACCCGGACGCGCCCGGCAATTGGTGGATGGGCGAACCGGTGTACGCGCGCTGAGACAGGCGGTGTCGCAGCGAGTGAACGCGCGCGGATGGCGGCGTCGCAACGCGTGAACACGCTGAGGCAGGCGGCATCGCAGCGCGTGATCGCGCGCTGAGACAGCGGCGCCGTAGCGCGTGAACGCGCTGAGGCAGGCGGCGCCGTAGCGCGTGAACGCGCTGAGGCAGGCGGCGCCGCCGCGCGTGAACTCGTGCTGAGACAGGTGGTGTCGCGCGAGTGAACGCGCGCGGATGGCGGCGTTTCGGCGCAACGCTGCGCATGCGGTGGCGCATCATGGATTCGCGGGCCGGGCCGCGGCGAGGTGGCGCTGAGCCCGGCCTGCGCCCTACCCGGGCGGCGAACCGCGACCGGCGCAGTCCCCCATGGGGGGAAGCGCCCGGTCGGGGGCCCACCAACCCCCGACCGGGCCATAGGGAGGATGAAAGTCAGGTGTTGCGGGGGTTCGCCACGAGCGCCTTGGCCCGCTCCAGGATCCAGGGGCACCACTCGTCGTTCCGCCACGCGCCGAACCACTCCGGCACCGCCTCGGGCTCGTCGAAGTAGCGGCAGATGACGCGCGGGCCCGCGCCGTCGTTGCAGTCGATCCGGTACTCCGCCGGACCCAGGGGGTGCCCGCCCGAGCGAATCCCCAAGCGGTACAAGGAGAACACCGCCGGGCCCCGGGTGAAGTCGCCCAGCCAGTCGTCGCCGTCACCCATCGCAGTGCCGTTCACGCCGGGGCGCGGGCCGCGCCGGCACCGACTGGTCGCCGTTGTGGAAGACATGGAACGCCCACGCCCGCAACCACTCCCGCGCCCGCTCCGGAGCCGACCGCCACTCCTCGCCCCAGGTGGCGTGAAGGCAGCCGGAGGTCAGGCCCGAGACGATCAGCACGATGTCGGCCGCATTGTCGGTCATGTAGACCTGGAACGAATCCGGCGACACCGGCCCGGAGGCCCGGACGGTGTAGCTCCTGCGCCCGTCACTGAACCGCCCGCGCTCCAACGCGGCCAGGTCCGCGACGCTCAGTCTCGCCTTGCCCATCGGTCTTCCTCCATTTCGGACTCGGTCAGGGAACTGTCGGATATCCGATGGAATCGCATCGGAGTGCCGGTCGAACCCACCTTCGGCCACGGCACTCCGATGCCCCCATCAAGCGGCTCGGGCTTCAAGGCCGTTGCGCTTGATTCGAAGGTATGGCCGTTGAGCTGGGAAAACAAGACGGCGCGTGCTAGCAGTTGCTTAGCCCCAACCACCGACCCACAAATTTTGGGGGCCAAAGTTTTGGAGTAAAACCTTTGTGGCCCTTATTTACTGGTATTTCGCTCAAGTTCAGGACATGCCATCATGGAGTCCCACTAAGCGCGGTTATCGGAGGTTCGGGGATGATCCGATTGAAGCTCATGAAATGGCTAGTCGCGATCCTGATGCGAGATGCGAGGGATGCAGCCGGCGTCACCCAGAAGGGCGCGGCCCTAGCCCTGGGTGTCACCCCGAACACGATCTACAACTGGGAGCGGGGCACCCACCACCCGCCCTACGGGGCGATCGCCAAGGTCGCCGAGGTCTACGGCCTGGACGCCGAGCTGAAGTTCTACCTGGAACTCATCCTGGAGGGCAACGACCACCGTGTCCTGGAAGCCCACCCCCGACTCCACGCGATCGCCCTCGCCAAGGCCGAGCAGAATGCCGGAATCATCTTCAAGTACGAGCCCTTCCTCATCCCAGGTCCGCTCCAGACTCGGGCCTACCACTTCCTAGTTCTCAAGGTCGCCGAGAAGCTGACCGACCTCGTGGCCGAGCAAGGCTGGACCTTCAAGGAGGGCCGTCGAACCCTACTTCGAGCCCGCGAGCCGGGGCCGCAAATCCAGTACCTGATCGGCGACAGCGCGATTTACCACCTTCAATCACTGCCCGAGGCAGTGCGCCGGGAACTGGTCAGCGACATGCTCGGACAAGACTCGCTCGCCAATATCGAAATTCGAGTCATCAACCAGTTTCATCCAGCTCGAAGCACGCCGATCGACGTCTATCAAGGCGGCGGCGCGGAGGTCAATCTCCCGGTCTTCGTTTACTCGGAGGGATTCCCCAACCGGAGCTGGTGCATCGAGGAGGAGCACCTGGTCTCCCTGTACCATGAGGCCGGTCAGGCCATGTGGCAAATCGGGATACCGTTGAAGGAGTTCCTCAATGAATACTGCCGTGACCTCCTGGCGTAAGAGCACTCGCAGCGGTGGCACCAACCAGTCGAACTGCGTCGAACTTCGCCGCGCCTGGCGGAAGAGCTCCCGCAGCGGCTCCACGAACACCTCCTCCTGCGTTGAGGTGGCCCATTGCTCCGAAGACGGCTTCCACCTGCGGGATTCCAAGCTCGGCGAGGACTCGCCCGTCTTCGACCTCGCGCTCAAGGACTTCCGTGCCCTCCTCGGCGCTGCCGGGTTAGATACCCAGAAATCAAGAAAGGGCCGAGCGAACTCGCTCGGCCCTTGGTGTTCATGGGTAGGAGCGAAAGTTCCACATAAGACTTGGCACCGCCAAGGGTAGAGGTTGACAAAAGCACTGAGGGCCGTTCATCCCTTCATCTGTTCATCCATGGGCCGCCGCGGTCGGTGACCGTCTCGGGGCCCGACCATTCACTGCTCACCCTGTTTGACCTGTTCGGCCTGCTCGACGCGTTGTCGAGAATCCGGTTAGCTGTTAGCTCCAATCGGCTCGGACTGGCCTTGTCTTGTGGTCTTGGTTCTGCGGTCTTGGTTTGTGGTGGTCTCGATTTGTTGCGGGCGGCCGTCCTCGTCAGGGCGGCCGCCCGCACGCTCCGCGGAGCGGTGGTACCGGCGGGGACCCGAGCGCGGGCGGCTTCCCGCGCTCGGGCCTCGGTATGGCGACGTTCGCGAATCCCCCTCTGTCGCCGCCATCCCGCCGATACCGGATGGCGTTTTTGCTATCCACTACAACAGAATGGGCCAGTGAGTGTCGAATGTGAACTTCATACTTGTGGATAACTTCGCAGAATGCCTGGTCAAGGGCCTGCCTTCGAGTTGGGCGACAGGGTGGGGATACTGCGGCCCGAGCACCTTGGGCGCGATCGCGCATGGGTGCGAGCCGCCAGGGCCGTCCGATGCGCTCGTCCAGTGCCTCGGGTGCACTCCCGCTCGGTGCGAGGTGCCGTGACCGCCTCCGCCACGACAGGCGAGATCCCCGGCTCGATCACCTGGGTGCCCGCACCCGTCGAATGACGGGCGGGGCCCGGTCCTGTCCGGCGCTCCCGTTCCTGGGCGGTGACAGCTCGCCGATAGGCTTGGGACATGGACGGTGCTTCATATCTGCGGTGTTTTCGACGCGAGATGGACGCGTTCCGCGAGTGCGTCGCCTCGGGCGACCTGGGGGCGTCGATCGCGTACCGGGAGGAGTTCGCGGAGCCGATCGACCTCGCCGGGCTGGCGCGCGCGGTGGGGCACTCGAACCTGTTCACCGCCGCGTGCGTCGCCGAGTGGACCGGGGGCGACACGCCCCCGGACGGCGCGCCGCCGCTGGCGCCCCAGGACCGCGGCGAACTGCTCCGCTGGCTCGAAGGGACCGCGGAGCTGCTGGTGATGTCCCTCGACGTCGATCCCGAGACTCCGGCCTGGGGGCACTTCACGCCGCCGAACGCCGGGTACTGGCAGCGGTCGATCGCGGTCGAGACGATGCTGCACCGATGGGACGCGCAGCAGGCCGTCGGCGACCCGGCCCCGCTGGACCCGGACCTGGCCGGCGCGGGCGTCTCCGAGGTCCTCGATGTGCTGGCCCCCAAGATGGTCGGGGTCGGCAAGGCCTGGCCGCCGGACGCCTGCGTGAAGTTCAACGCCTCCGACAGCGGCGAGTGGTGGATCTACGGGCCGGGCGACCCGGTGGCCGACGTCCACGGCACCGCCGGAAACCTGCTGCTCATGCTCTGGGGCCGCCTGACGAAGGACGACCCCTCGCTGACCTGGGAGGGCGACCGGATCACGGCGCTCTCGGTCCTCAAGGGGCCCTTGACCTACTGAGCCGCTGATGGGGCCGGGCGGGCCGCGCCCGCGCGGAAGCCGTCGATCATGAGGTCGAACCAGCGCTCGCGGACCGCAGGCGGCTGGTCCACCGGCACGGTGACGAAGAACAGCTGGCAGTCCTCGAGGCTGAGGTCGGGCCGGACCGTGCCCTCGGCCTTGGCCGCGTCGATGAGGCGCTGCATCGCGGCCTCGCCGCGGCGGCGGTCCTCGTCCTCGTGGTAGTCCGCGCCGAGCGAGCGGGCGGCGGCCTTCATGGCGAGGTTGCTCGCGGCCTCCTCCATCACGATCCGCGCGAAGGCCGTGAACTCGACGATGGCGCTCGCGCCGGCCTCGACGCGGTCCCCGGCGGCCTCGGCCGCCTCCCGCAGCGCGCCGAAGCACTGCTCCAGGACGGCCACGACCAGGTCCTGCTTGGTGGGGAAGTGCCGGTAGAGGGTGCCGACGGCCACGCCGGCGTCCTCGGCGATGGACTCCATCGGCACCTCGGGTCCGCGGGCCATGATCTGGCGGTTCGCGGCCTCCATGATCTTCGCGCGGTTCCGCGCGGCGTCGGCGCGCATCGGCCGTGCCTCGGGCATCCGGTCTCCTCTCCCCGCGAAGCATCATAGGCGGTCCTGCGGATTTGCCATAACCTGAATCATGGTTCATGATAAAAATGAAGCCAGGTTCATTTTACCGACCGCAAGGAGCCGACATGGGCCGCACATGGAGCACCGCCGACATCCCCGACCAGACCGGGCGGGTCTTCCTCGTCACCGGGGCGAACTCGGGCCTCGGCCTGGAGACCAGCAAGGCCGTGGCGAGGCGCGGCGCGAAGGTCGTCATGGCCGTGCGCAACGCCGCCGCGGGCAAGGCCGCCGCCGCGGCCATCGCCGACGAGGTGCCCGGCGCCGACCTCGACGTGCGCACGCTCGACCTCGCCGACCTCGACTCGGTGCGCGCCTTCGCCGACGCCTTCGAGGGCCGCCTCGACGTGCTCGTCAACAACGCCGGCATCATGGCCCCGCCGCGCTCGCTCAGCCCGCAGGGCCACGAATCCCAGTTCGCCACCAACCACCTCGGGCACTTCGCGCTCACCGGCCTCCTCCTCGACCGGCTCGGCGGCGACGACCCGCGCGTGGTCACCGTCTCCTCGCTCGCACACGGGCACGGCCGCATCCACTTCGACGACCTCAGCGGCGAACGCGGCTACACGCCCGTGCGCTACTACGGCCAGTCCAAGTTCGCGAACGCCCTCTTCGGACTCGAACTCGAACGCCGCTTCCGCGCCGCCGGGAGCGGCGCCAAGAGCCTCATCGCGCACCCGGGGCTCTCCGCCACCGGGCTGCTGCGCAGCACCAGCACCCTGATCCGCGTCGTCGGCCGGATGGTCGTGCCGCTCACCACCCAGTCCGCCGCCGCCGGCGCGCTCCCCCAGCTCTACGCCGCCACCGAACCGAAAGCCGAAGGGGGCCAGTACATCGGCCCCGACGGCAGGGGCGAGCGCAAGGGCGCCCCGGCCGTCGTCAAGTTCGTGCCGCAGGCGTACGACACCGACACGGCCCGCCGACTGTGGGACGTCTCCGAGCAGCTCACCGGCGTGAAGTACCCGCTTCCCGCTGCGGCGTAGGGAAACCGGGAGCGCGGCTCAGGAGCCGTCGCCGAGGGCGTCGCCGGGACCGGACGCGGCGCCGCCCTCGCCGGCAGCGCCGCCCGCCGGACCGCCGAGCGAGCCGCCCACGGAGCCGCCGATGGAGCCGTCCACCGGGCCGCCGACCGTGCCCTCGGCCGAACCGTCGACCGGGCCGTCGTCAAGGGCGAAGCGCAGGTAGCGTTCGGCGGAGCGGCGCAGCGCCGCGCTGCCGTCCGCCACCACCACCCGGCCCCAGAACGCGCCGTACACCCGGTCGAACGCGAACCGCTCCATCAGCGCGATCGCGCGCCGGATCGTGCGCGGCCGCTCCGGGATGTAGTTCGGGAACGAGTACATGAACGTGAGCCAGCGGGTGTCGGCCACCACGCCGAAGATGTCGCCGCTGAACAGCGCCCCGCGCCCGTCCGGGTCGCCGCTCCAGTGCAGCACCGAACCGCCCTCGAAATGCGTGCCCGCGTTCACGAGCGTGAGGTCCGGCGCGATGGCCCGGGTCTCACCCGACCAGAACTCGACCACCGGATCGGGCCGGCCCACCCACTCGCGGTCGGCCTCGTGCACGTAGACGGGCGCGCCGAAGACCCGGCCCCACTCCGTCATCGCGCCGTAGAAGTGCGGATGGCTCACCGCGACCGCGCTCACACCGCCGAGCGACTCGACCTCGCGGACCAGGTCGTCGTCCAGGTAGCCGAAGCAGTCCCACAGCACGTTCCCGTGCGGGGAGCGGATCAGCAAGGCGCGCTGGCCGACCGCGAACGACGGGGCCGCGCCGACGCCGATCACGCCCGGGCCCTCCTCCTCGATCCGCCCGCGGTGACCGGCGACACGGAGGTCGTGCAGGGTCGTCCACTGCTGACCGTCCGCCGGGAGGTACTGCCGCTCGTCCAGGCAGATCGGGCAGTCCTCGCGGGCCGCGCCGTACTGGACCCCGCAGGTGCGGCACACCGGCAGGCGGGCGCCTTCGATCCTCGACATGCGAATCCCCTTCAGCTCCAACGGGTCCGCGGCGGACCCGCCGGGGACCGAGCGTAGGCCCCCGCGCCCGCCCGGTCATCGTCCCGCGGCCCCGGGCCCGCCGGGACCTTCGTCCTACGACCCGTGTGGGGAACGTGACCGGTATCGCTGAGTGTCGATGCAGCTCATCGATGTTGCGTCGCAAACCACACCATATATACCGACCTGATAACAAATTCGGTCCAGTTCGGGTGTGGCGTGCTCAAAATTCACTTTGACCGGCGAACATCCGTATATGTCTTCTGAATCGAACCGGTCTACGACCCCGCGCCGGAGCGCGAACATAACGGACCGAGGTGTAACAGTCAGCGACAAGTCCGTAGTGAAGCAGCTGGTGACGCCGCTGCGCCGTTACATTCCGGTCGGCTGGTTCGATTGGGAGCCGTTCGGCGAGCGGCCCAAGAGCTGGTGGCCGGACATCATCATGTTCGCGGTGTTCCTCGTCATCACCGTCCTCCTCATGTTCCCCTCCCCGCTGGTGACCCTCGACCACGAGGTGCGGATGTGGACCGTGGAGCACAAGATCCAGTGGCTGTGGGACTTCGGGCGCACGATCGCGATGGTCGGCGAGGGCGAGGCCGGCGCCTCGGTCGGCCTGGCGTTCTCGGTGTGGTGCGCGCTGCGCTCGCGGAGCATCCGGCCGATGCTCATGTTCGTGCTCTCGTTCATGACGCTGGCGATCATCCTGGGCATGAAGCACTGGCTGGGCCGGCCGCTCTCGCAGCACCCGCTGCGGCTCGCGGAGGTCTCCCCCGACGGGCCGATGCTGTTCACGTACTACCTCGAAGGCGGCGGCGGGGTCGCGCCCGCGACCGCGTACCCCTCGGGGCACGCGGTGAACTCGATCCTGCTGTTCGGCCTCATCGTGATGCTCGTGGGCGGGCTGCTGCCGAAGTGGCTGCGGCTGACGCTGCTCATCGCGCCGCCGAGCATGGTGTTCCTCGGCCAGCTCTACAGCGGCCAGCACTGGCTCACCGACTCGATCGCCGGGTTCCTCCTGGGCATCCTGATCATCCGCTCCGCCAAGCGCGTCGACTGGCACAACGTGCCGATCGGGCCGCTCATGGTGTTCGAGCCGGCCACTCGCAAGACCATCCTCATCGCGACGATCCTGCTCATCGGCGTGGCGATCACCCCGAACCTGCCGCTGGAGCAGGCGCTCGTGCTCGCGGCCGTGCTGCCGGTGATCGGCCTGGTCTGGCTGGGGCTCAGCATCCGCGCGAAGAAGCGCCAGGACGCGGCCCTGGAAGCGGCCCTGGCCGCGGAGGCGGCCGAGAGCGGGGGGCCGCAGGCGGCCCCCGGGATCCCTAGCCAGCCGTCAGATAGTCGCCCGCGAGCTTGACGCCGGCGCCGCCCTCGGTGACCTCGCCGATCGTCCACGCCTCGACGTGGCGGGCGGTGAGCACCGCGAGCGAGCGGTCGACCTGGTCGGGCGCGACGATCGCGACCATGCCCACGCCCATGTTGAACGTGCGCTCCATCTCCTCGATGCCGATGCCGCCGGTGCGCTGCACCATGTCGAACACCGGGTTCGGGGTCCAGGTGCCGCGGTCCACCTCGATCTGGAGGCCCTCGGGGAGGGACCGGACCAGGTTGCCCGCGAGCCCGCCGCCGGTGATGTGCGCGAAGGCGTGCACGTCGCACTCCTTCGCGAGCTCGAGGCAGTCCTTCGCGTAGATGTGGGTGGGGGTCAGCAGCTCCTCGCCGAGGGTGCGCTGGTTCCCGAACTCGGGCACCACGGTGCCCAGGTCGAGCTTGCCCACGCCGAACAGGGCCTCGCGCACCAGCGAGAAGCCGTTCGAGTGGAGGCCGGAGGCGCGCATGGCGATCGCGATGTCGCCGGCCTTGACGCGCTCGGGGCCGAGCAGCTGGTCGGCCTCGACGACGCCCACGCCCGTCGCCGAGATGTCGTAGTCGTCGGGCTTCATGACGCCCGGGTGCTCGGCGATCTCGCCGCCGATGAGGGAGCAGCCGGCGTAGCGGCAGCCGTCGGCGATGCCCGCCCCGATGTCGGCGATCTTCTCCGGCACGACCTGGCCGGTGGCGATGTAGTCCAGGAGGAACAGCGGCTCGGCGCCGCACACCACGAGGTCGTCGACGACCATGGCGACGAGGTCGATGCCGACCGTGTCGTGGATGTCGAGCTTCTGCGCGATCACGAGCTTGGTGCCGACGCCGTCGGTGGAGGAGGCCAGCAGCGGCTTCCTGTACTTCTCGGTGTCGAGCGCGAACAGGCCGGCGAACCCGCCGATACCGCCCACGACCTCGGGCCGGATCGTCTTCTTGATCGAGGGCTTGAGCGCCTCGACGGCCCGGTCCCCGGCGTCGATGTCGACGCCCGCGGACTGGTAGGAGATCGTCTTCTGAGTGGTGGTGCCGCTGCTCACGCTGTGGTCCCTTCCCGCACTTGCGTGCTCGCTTCGGTGGATCGCTTCGACTGGGTCGCTGAGGACCGTGCAGTGGGTGAATGAGACGCGGCAGACTGGGGCTGCGGTTCCATCAGGTGCTTGCCGATGAGGTCGGCGGCGGGCAGCTCGATCGGGTAGTTCCCGTCGAAGCAGGCCATGCAGAGGCGGGACGCGGGCTGCTCGGTGGCGCGGACCAGGCCGTCCATCGAGACGTAGCCGAGGGAGTCGGCGCCGATCTGGGCGCGGATGCCGTCGACGTCGAGCGAGCCGGCGATGAGCTCGGCGCGGGTGGCGAAGTCGATGCCGTAGAAGCACGGCCACTCCACCGGCGGCGCCGAGATGCGGATGTGGACCTCGACGGCGCCCGCTTCGCGGAGCATCCGCACGAGGGCGCGCTGGGTGTTGCCGCGGACGATCGTGTCGTCGACGACGACGAGGCGCTTGCCCTTGATCTGGTCCACGAGCGGGTTGAGCTTGAGGCGGATGCCGAGCTGGCGCAGGGACTGCGAGGGCTGGATGAAGGTGCGGCCCACGTACTGGTTCTTCGTGAAGCCCTGCCCGTACGGGATGCCCGACTGCTCGGCGAAGCCGATCGCGGCCGGGATGCCCGACTCGGGGACGCCGATGACGAGGTCGGCCTCGACCGGGTGCTCCTTGGCGAGGGTGCGGCCGATCTCGACGCGGGTGGCGTAGACGTTCCGCCCGGCGAGCTTGGTGTCGGGGCGGGCGAGGTAGACGTACTCGAACAGGCAGCCCTTGGGCTCGGGGTTCGCGAAGCGGACCGAGCGCAGGCCGTGCTCGTCGATCGTGATGAGCTCGCCGGGCTCGACCTCGCGCACGAAGTGGGCGCCGATGGTGTCGAGGGCCGCGGTCTCGGAGGCGACGGCCCAGCCGGAGGCGAGGCGGCCGAGGACGAGCGGGTGCACGCCCTGCGGGTCGCGGGCGGCGTAGAGCGTGTTCTCGTCCATGAAGACGAGGCAGAACGCGCCGCGCAGCTGCGGGAGGACCCGCTCGGCGGCCGCGGCGACGGACTCGTCGGGGCGGGCCGCGAGGAGCGCGGTGATGAGGTGCGTGTCGGAGGTGGTGCCGCCCATGTCGAGGCCGAGGCGGTCGACCTCCTTCAGGAGGTCGGCGGTGTTCACGAGGTTCCCGTTGTGCGCCAAGGCGATCGCGGTGCCCGTGGAGGTGGAGCGGATCGTGGGCTGGGAGTTCTCCCAGGTGGGGGCGCCGGTGGTGGAGTACCGGGCGTGGCCGATGGCCAGGTGGCCCTGGAGGGGCGCGAGGGTGGACTCGTCGAAGACCTGGGCGACGAGGCCGAGGTCCTTGTAGACGACCGTGCGAGCGCCGTCGGAGACGGCGATGCCCGCTGCCTCCTGGCCGCGGTGCTGCAACGCGTAGAGCCCGAAGTAGGTGAGTTTCGAGACCTCTTCCCCGGGGGCCCAGATGCCGACGACGCCGCAGGCGTCGCGAGGACCGGGATTGTCGGGATCGAGTTCCGTGGTGAGTCGACCGTCACCTCGGGCCACTGCAACTCCTCAGTTGGCTGAGCAAAGGTATGCCTCGCAAGGTCCGCCGTGGCCCGGTGAGAGCACCACGCGTTCATCTGCGCGACCTCTGTCAGTCTATCGGACCTGCGGGAAGTCGCCACCGTCCAACGAGCGCGGGTGTGTGCCGTGCCCCTCCCCGACACGGTGAAACTCAGCGCATTTCCGCCCAGCGAGGCCGGTATCACCGGGCGGCGCACTGGAAGGCGGCGCCGGGCGGTCGCCCCGCCCATCGGTCACCATGAGCGCCGGACGTCACCCCGCCCGCAAGGTCACCAGGAGCGCGGGCGGTCGTCCCACTCGCCCCAGCCGCGGCGCTCGGTGCGGCGCGAGTCGGGGTCGTCGGGGTCGGCGTCCGGCTGGGCGCCGTACGGCGCCTGCGGCTGGGACGGGTCGCCGTACTGCGGCATCGGGCGGGTGCCGCCCGGCTGCTCGGTCGGCGGCGCGTACGGGTCGCGGCGCATCGGCTGGCTCTGGTAGCCCGCGGGCTCCTGGGGCGCGCTCGGCGAACCGTGGGCGCCGTAGCCCTGGCCGGGCTGGCTCGGGCCGCCGAACCCGGGCGAGCCGGGGCCGTACTGCGGCTGGCTCTGCTGGCCCTGCGGCGCGCTCGGGCCGCCGTAGCGCGGCTCGGACGGCGGCGGCACCAGGCCCGGGTTCTGCGGCTCGAACATGCCGCCGGGGGGCGGCGGGGTCGGGGCCGGGTGCGGGCGGGTCGCGCCGAGGTCCCCGTACGGGCTCGGCGACGGCCGGCCGGCGTCGGAGAACGAGCCGGTCGGCGTCGGGCCCGGGTGGGGGCGGGTCGCGGCCGGGTCGGCGCCGAACGCGCCGGTCGGCGACGGGTGCGGGCGGGTGGCGTCGGCGCCGAAGGAGCCGTGCGGGGCCGCGGGCGGCTGGTTCGACAGGTTCGCCTGCGGCATGATCTGGGTCGCGTCGGAGGAGCCGGGGCCGCCGGGGGTCTTCACGACCGGGAGGATCGTGGTCCCGTCGGGGCCGACCGGCCCGGCCGGAGGCGGGGCGCCGAAGCCGGACTGCGGCATGACCTGCGTGGAGTCGTTGCCGCCGTAAGCGGGTCCGAACTGGGTCGCCGCGGCGGGGTCGACGAGGCCGCCGGGGTGGATCATCGTGGGCGCGTCGGAGCCGGGCGCGGGCCCGGCCTGGTAGACGCCGGGCGTGCCGACCTGGGCGGCGGTGGGCGTGTGCTCGGGCGGGCCGTCGGGGGCGAAGGACTCGCCGTCGTCCTCTTCCTTGTCCTTGCCGCCGCGCAGCAGGAAGACGATGCCGACGATGCCGCCGACGACGAGCAGGGCGCCGATGATGATGAGGGTCAGCAGCGTGCCGGAGATGCCGGCCTCTTCGGGCTCGTCGGTCTCCGAGGGCTCCTCGCTCGCGGGGGGCGCGCTGGAGGCCGCGGCGGAGGTGGTCTCCTCGACCTCGGCCTGCGCGAGGGAGACGTTGAGGTTGAACTCGCCGGACTCGACCGTGAGCTCCTCCGTCTTCTCCTCGAAGCCCTCCTTGGTGATCGTCATGGTCATGTCGCCGGGGGCGATCGGGTTGCCGTCGCCGGTGATCGTGAAGGCGCCGTCGCCGCCGGTCTCGGTCTCGTGCTCCTCGCCCTCGCCGTCGGAGAGGACGACCTTCGCGCCCTCGACGGGCTCGCCGTTCGAGGTGACGGTGCCGGTGATCTGGGTGACGGCGTTCTGGGCGTGGCCGATGACGGTGACGTTGGTGGAGGTGTCGCCGCCGTTGTACTTGACCTTGAACTCGCCCATCTCCTGCTCGCCCTCGGGGAGGTCGGAGTCGGGGTAGGGGTTCACGAGGAAGGTGATGGTGCGCTGCTGGCCGCCGGGGACGTCCTCGCACTTGACCGAGGCGTCGCCGGTGATGGTGCAGCCGCCGCCGTCCTGGACGGTGAGGTAGGCGTAGTCGTCGAGGCCGTTGAGCTCGGCCGAGACGTCGGCGTCCTTGCCCATCGGGTCCTGGTGCCAGGCGGTGAGGGTGACGGAGACGGAGGCCGGGGAGCCGCCGATGTCGATCATCGGGTTCTGGCTGTTGATCTGCGCCGAGAACTCGCCCTGCTGGGCCGCCGCGGCCTGCGGGAACGCGAGGACGCCGAGCAGCAGGACGCCGGCCGTCGCGGCGAGTCCGGCCAGGCGCGAACCCAGGCCGACCCCTCGCCTGCGCCGGGACGGCGGGACGTTACTCTGGGTCCCGCTCGGTTCGGCCGCTCCGGTCATCTACATCCCCTCCTGGGCATGTGCTTCCTACGCCGGCCCGCGGCGGTCCGCAGCGGGCAGGCACGACGAACCCACGGAAGCGGGCCGTCGTCGCCACTATGCCTGGTCTCATTTCGGTTACGGGACCGGGGTGCGGACGGTGCCGCGGGCGATCAGTCGGCGGCGATCATCGCCGTTCGGCAACGTGCCGTAACGGGCAGTCTAACGTGACCGGGAGGTCTCTCCGTGGACGCTGTGGCCGACGCCATCGCGGCGATCGACAACGACGAGGTGCCGGACAAGGACACCTTGAAGGCGGCGGTGCGGGAGCTGCTGCGCGCCCTGGCCGCCAAAGCCCCTGGTCACTCGGTGGAGGTGCGGGTGCCGCCGTACGGGGCGGTCCAGTGCGTCGAGGGCCCGCGCCACCGGCGGGGCACGCCGCCCAACGTCATCGAATGTCAACCGCTCGTGTTCGTCGAACTCGCGGCCGGCCGCACCGCCTTCGCCGACGCCGTGGCCACGGGCCGCGTCTCCGCCTCCGGCCAGCGCGCCGACCTCACCGCGGTCCTTCCCCTGACCGGCCCCCACGGCGAGCCCCTCGGCGACGAAGCCGGCGCAGAAGAAGCAGCAGAAGAAGAAGAGGTATAGCGGCTTCAGCTCCGCTTCAGGAACCCCCGGCTAGCGTTGCAACCGGGGGCCCTTTCCCAGCCGGGACCTGCGCCTTTCGCGTGCGCCGCTTCAGCTCCCCTTCAGGTACATCCCGCTACCGTGGAAACCGGGGGCCCTTCCCCGGCCGATACCCGGGCCTTTCGCGTGCGCCGCTTCAGCTCCCCTTCAGGTACGCCCCGCTACCGTGGAAACCGGGGGCCCTTTCCCAGGCGATGCCTGGCCCGTTCGCATGCGCCGCAACACGACCGCCCCGGCGCGCAGCGCCGGGGCGGTCGTGGTCGTGCGGTGTGTCGTTACTCGCCGAGGCGGGCGCCGATGCGGCCCTTGAAGGCGGCGTCGATCTCGTCCCGGGTGATGTCGAAGTGGTCGCGGAGGTGGAGGCCGTCGGTGTTCGCGTCGGCCACGCCCAGCGGCGTGATCGGCAGGCCGCGGGACTCGCAGGCGGTGCGCACCGCGAGTTCCTGGCCGCGCGGGATCACCACGAGCACCCGCCCGGACGACTCCGAGAACAGGTACGTGAACGGGTCGGCGCCCTCCGGCAGGAGGATCTGCGCGCCCATGCCCGAGAAGCTGATCGCCTCGACCAGCGCCTGGGCGAGCCCGCCCTGCGAGAGGTCGTGCGCGGCGGCCAGCTGCTCGGTCTCGGCGAGGCGCGAGAGCAGGTCGGCGAGCTTCATCTCGTGGTCGAGGTCGACCTTCGGCGGCACGCCGCCGAGGTGGCCGTGCTTGACCGAGGCCCACTCCGAGCCCGAGAGCTCCTCGTGCGTGGTGCCGAGGAGGGCGATCGTGTCGCCGGTGCGGCCCAGGCCGAGCGGGATGCGGCGGGCCACGTCGTCGATGACGCCGAGCACGCCGATGACGGGCGTCGGGTGGATCGCTTCGCGGCCGGTCTGGTTGTAGAACGAGACGTTGCCGCCGGTGACGGGGATGCCGAGCTTCTGGCAGCCGTCCGCGATCCCGGTGACGGCCCGTTCGAACTGCCACATCACGTGCGGGTCCTCGGGGGACCCGAAGTTCAGGCAGTCGGAGACGGCGATCGGGGTGGCGCCGGTGACGGCGACGTTCCGGTACGCCTCGGCGAGGGCGAGCTGCGCCCCGAGGTACGGGTCGAGCCGCGCGAAGCGGCCGTTGCCGTCGAGGGAGATCGCGATGCCGACGCCGGTGCGCTCGTCGAGCCGGACGACGCCCGCGTCGTGCGGGGTGCCGAGGACGGTGTTGCCGAACACCGAGGAGTCGTACTGCTCGGTGATCCACGACTTGTCGCACAGGTTCGGGCTGGCGGCCATGTCGAGGACGGTCTGGCGGATCTCCTCGGCGGTGGTCGGGCGCGGGAGGGTCTCGGCGCGGTCGACCGCGATGAGGCCCAGGTCGTTCGGTTCGGCGATGGGCCGGTTGTAGACCGGGCCCTCGTCGGCGAGCGACTTCGGCGGGACGTCGACCACGGTCTGGCCGTGGAAGTCCACGACGAGGCGGCCGGAGTCGGTGACGGTGCCGATCGCGGTGGCGAGCAGGCCCCAGCGGTGGGCGCGGGCGAGGACTTCCTCGGCCTTCGCCGGGTCGACGATGAGGAGCATGCGCTCCTGCGACTCGGAGGCGAGGATGTCGTGCGGCTCCATGCCCTTGGCGCGCAGGGGGACCAGTTCGAGGTCGACGTGCATGCCGCCGTCGCCGGCGGCCGCGGTCTCGCTCAGGGCGCAGGTGAGGCCCGCGCCGCCGAGGTCCTGGACGCCGACGACGAGGCCGGCGTCGAACAGTTCGAGGCACACCTCGATGAGGAGCTTCTCGGTGAACGGGTCGCCGACCTGGACGGACGGGCGGGCGTCGTCCTCGCCGGACTCCGAGAAGGTCGCGGAGGCGAGGACGGACACGCCGCCGATGCCGTCGCGGCCGGTCTTGGCGCCGAGGAGGATCACGATGTTGCCGGTGCCGGAGGCCTGCATCGACTGGAGGCGCGAGCGGGGCAGGACGCCGACGCTGAGCGCGTTGACGAGCGGGTTGCCCTGGTAGCACGGGTCGAAGTAGGTCTCGCCGCCGATGTTCGGCAGGCCCACGCAGTTGCCGTAGTGGCCGATGCCGTCGACGACGCCCGGGAGGACCCGGGCGGTGTCGGGGTGGTCGATGGCGCCGAAGCGGAGCGAGTCCATGACGGCGATCGGGCGGGCGCCCATCGCGATGATGTCGCGGATGATGCCGCCGACGCCGGTGGCCGCGCCCTGCTTGGGCTCGACGTACGACGGGTGGTTGTGCGACTCGACCTTGAACGTGACGGCGATGTTGTCGTCGATGGCGACGACGCCGGCGTTCTCGCCGATCCCGGCCAGCAGGCGCGGGGTGCGCGGGTTCTTCTCGTTGAACTGGCGCAGGTGCACCCTGCTCGACTTGTACGAGCAGTGCTCGGACCACATGATCGAGTACATGGCGAGCTCGGACTGGGTGGGGCGGCGGCCGAGGATCTCGCGGATCCGCTGGTACTCGTCCTCTTTCAGGCCAAGCTCGGCCCAGGGCTGCTTCTCGTCGGGGGTCGCCTCGGCGACGCCGACGGTGTCCACGGCGACGTATTGGCTCATCGTCTCGCTCCCTCGCTGAGGTGGGCCAGGACCGAGGCGACGATCCCGAGGCCGTCGGTGGACGGCCCGGTGAGCGCCTCGACGGCGTGCTCGGGGTGGGGCATGAGGCCGACGACGTTGCCGGCCTCGTTCGCGACCCCGGCGATGTCGCGCATCGAGCCGTTCGGGTTGTCGAGGTACCGGAAGACGACCCGGCCGCTCGCTTCGAGCTGGTCGAGGGTCGCCTCGTCGGCGACGTACCGGCCCTCGCCGTGCTTGGCGGGGAAGACGACCTCGGCCTCGGGCGCGAACGCGGAGGTCCACGCGGTGCGGGCGGTCTCCACGCGCAGGCGCGCGGGGCGGTTGCGGTAGCGCAGGTGCGCGTTGCGCACGAGGGCGCCGGGCAGCAGGTGCGACTCGCACAGGACCTGGAAGCCGTTGCAGACGCCGAGGACGGGCATCCCCTGGGCGGCGGCGGCCTTCACGGTGTCCATCACCTGGCTGAAGCGGGCGATGGCGCCGCAGCGCAGCGCGTCGCCGTAGGAGAACCCGCCGGGCAGCCAGACGCCGTCCACGCTGTGGATCTGGGTGTCGTCGTGCCACAGCGCCACCGGCTCGGCGCCGCCCAGGTACACCGCGCGGGCGGCGTCCCGGTCGTCGAGCGAGCCGGGGAACGTGACGATCCCGATGCGCGCGCTCATGCCGCCTCGACCGGGTCGCGCTCCACGGACACGGTGAAGCTCTCGATGACGGGGTTGGCCAGGAGCTGGTCGGCGATGACGCGCGACTGCTCCTCGACGTTCTGGGCGTTCTCGTCGAATTCGATCTCGACGCGCTTGCCGATCCTCACCGACGCCACGTCGGTGACGCCGAGGCGGGGCAGCGCCCCGAGGACGGCCTCGCCCTGGGGGTCGAGGATTTCGGACTTCAGCATCACGTCGACCACTACACGGGCCACGGTCGCACTCCTGTCGGTCACATGGACGGGACAACAGGACCAGCATATTCACCGGCGGTGACCTGGGCCAGCGCCGCGTAACGGGGTCGGTGCCAGGTCACAGCCGATCAGAGGATGCCGGCGGGCCGGTAGGCGGCCGCCTCGGGGTGCGCTTTCGCCGCTTCGGCCACCCTTTCGGCGACACGGTCGACCTGATCGCCTGCGGCGCCGGTGAATTCACCCGTATTCGCGACGAGCGCGTCGAGGCCGGCGCGGTCGAGGGGCAGGCGGGGGTCGGCGGCGAGGCGGTCGAAGAGGTCGTTGCCGCGCTGGCCCTCCTCGCGCATGGCGCGGGCGACGGCGACGGCGTGCTCCTTGATGGCCTCGTGGGCGTCTTCGCGGCCGGCGCCCTGCTTGACGGCCTCCATGAGGACCTTTGTGGACGTCAGGAAGGGGAGGTAGCGGTCGAGTTCGGCGCCGATGACGGCCGGGTAGGCCCCGAAGTTGTCGAGAATCGTGAGGAATGTCTCATAGAGGCCGTCGACGGCGTAGAAGAGGTCGGGGAGGGCGACGCGGCGGACCACCGAGCAGGAGACGTCGCCTTCGTTCCACTGGTCGCCGGCGAGCTCGCCGAGCATGGAGGCGTAGCCGCGGGCGACGACGGCGAGGCCGTTCACGCGCTCGGAGGAGCGGGTGTTCATCTTGTGCGGCATGGCGGAGGAGCCGACCTGGCCGGGCATGAAGCCCTCGGTGGCGAGCTCGGCGCCGGCCATGAGGCGGATGGTGAGCGCGGCCGAGGAGGGCGCGGCGACGGCTTGGACGAGGGCGGTGCCGACCTCGTAGTCGAGGGAGCGCGGGTAGACCTGGCCGACGGAGTCCATGACGCGCTCGAAGCCGAGGTGGCCGGCGATGCGGCGCTCGAGTTCGGCGAGCTTGGCGGTGTCGCCGTCGAAGAGGTCGAGCATGTCCTGGGCGGTGCCGACCGGGCCCTTGATGCCGCGGAGGGGGTAGCGGCGCAGGAGGTCCTCGATGCGGTCGTGGGCGGCGAGGAGCTCCTCGGCCCAGGTCGCGAAACGCTTGCCGAGGGTGGTGGCCTGGGCGGGGACGTTGTGGCTGCGGCCGGCCATGACGAGGTCGCGGTACTGCTCGGCGCGGGCGGCGAGGCGCACGAGGGCGGCGACGATGCGGTCGCGGACGAGTTCGAGGGACTGGCGGACCTGCATCTGCTCGACGTTCTCGGTGAGGTCGCGGCTGGTCATGCCCTTGTGGATGTGCTGGTGGCCGGCGAGGTCGGAGAACTCCTCGATGCGGGCCTTGACGTCGTGCTTGGTGACGCGCTCGCGCTCGGCGATCGAGGCGAGGTCGACCTGGTCGAGGACGCGCTCGTAGGCGGCGACGACGCCGTCGGGGACGGTGACGCCCAGGTCGTGCTGCGCTTGGAGCACGGCGAGCCAGAGCCGCCGCTCGGCCTTGATCTTGCCGACGGGGTCCCAGATGTTGCGCATAGGGGCGGAGGCATAACGCTCGGCGAGCACATTCGCAGTCACGGGGCAATGATGACACCGTCTGTACAGGCCTGTACAGACGGTGTTCCTGGTCAGGGCCTCGCCCACATCCCGGCCGCGCCGATTTCGCGCACGCGTGCATGCTGCGGCCGGAGCGCGGCGCCCGCAGGGCGCTCGCGCCTGGGCGCCGCGCGCTTGGCGCTGGCATTCGGCGCGAGCGCCGCGGGCGCGCTCCGCCCGGAGGGCGGGTGGATGGGGTAGGAGGTGTTCCATCCCGAACCCCCACCCACCCCGGGGAAGTATGAGGTGCGATCCTCCCGCGCGGGTCCGACAGGAACATGCCCTCGCGAGGCCCGTGTCCCCCGAAGAGGGGATCGCCCGCGAGGGGGACTCGGGGTTCCAGTAAGCGGAACCACTCGGCGTGGCGGTTAACCAGCACGTATCCGCCCCGTAAACTGGCCCTGTGCGAGTACTCCTGATCGGCTCCGGCGGCCGCGAGCACGCCCTCGCGGCGGCCCTGGCCGCGGACGAATCCGTCACCAAGCTCATCTGCGCTCCGGGGAACCCCGGCATGGCCGCGCTCGGCGAGTGCGTGCCGGTGAACCAGACCGACCCCGCCGCGGTGGCCTCCCTGGCCGTGACCTCCGCCGCCGACCTCGTGATCGTGGGCCCGGAGGCCCCGCTCGTGGCCGGCGTCGCGGACGCGGTCCGGGCGAAGGGCATCCCCGTGTACGGTCCCGGCGGCGAGGCCGCCCGGATCGAGGGGTCGAAGGCGTTCGCGAAGGAGGTCATGGCCGCCGCGGGCGTGCCGACCGCCGCCGCGCGCGTCTGCCGCACCCGCGAGGAGGCCGAGGCCGCGCTCGACGAGTTCGGCGCGCCCTACGTCGTCAAGGACGACGGCCTCGCCGCCGGCAAGGGCGTCGTCGTCACCGAGGACCGCGAGCAGGCGCTCGCGCACGCGCTCGACTGCGAGCGCGTGGTCATCGAGGAGTACCTCGACGGGCCCGAGGTCTCCCTGTTCGTGATCGCCGACGGCACCAGCGCGAAGCCGATGCTGCCCGCGCAGGACTTCAAGCGCATCGGCGAGGGCGGGACCGGCCCGAACACCGGCGGGATGGGCGCGTACACGCCGCTGCCGTGGGCCCCGGACGACCTGGTCGCCGAGGTCATGGAGCGCGTCGCGAAGCCGACCCTGGCCGAGCTGGCCGGGCGCGGCATCCCGTTCGTCGGGACCCTGTACTGCGGTCTCGCGCTGACCTCGAAGGGCCTCAAGGTCGTCGAGTTCAACGCGCGCTTCGGCGACCCGGAGATCCAGGCGGTGCTGGCGCTGCTGGAGACGCCGCTCGGGCAGCTGCTGTACGCGGCCGCGACCGGCAAGCTCGCCGACTTCGGCTCGCTGTGGTGGCGCGAGGGCGCGGCCGTGTGCGTCGTGGTCGCGAACGAGGGCTACCCGGGCACGCCGGTCACCGGCCGCCCGCTGTACGGCGCCGACGCCGAGGGCGTCCTCCACGCCGGCACGGCCCTCGACGCCTCCGGCCAGCTGATCGCCACCGGCGGCCGGGTCCTCGGCTGCGTGGGCACCGGCAAGTCCGTCGCCCAGGCCCGCCAGGAGGCGTACGCGATCACCGAGGGCATCAAGCTCGAAGGCGGCTACTTCCGCCGCGACATCGCCGCGAACATCTAGACACTGCCGCGAAGGCCGCGACCCCGCTCGGGGTCGCGGCCTTCTGCCGCATCGCCCTCGATGTGAAGAACAGCCCGAGTCGGATAGCCGACAACACCGATTCCCAAGCCGTACGGGTGATTTCGCGTCCACAACAGGCAGTTAGTCTTTAGCTTCCATCCGGAGTCGACCGCTCACACGCTGTCGGATGGGTTCCGCCCTCCCCTCGCACCAGGAAGCTCCTCGTGCCCATGTTCAACAGAGATGACTGGCCCGTTGCGGAGCAGTTCGCAGCGGACCACATGCGCCACCTCGGATTCAAAGACGCGAAAACCACCAGCGCCGGTGCCGACGGCGGCATCGACGTCGAAGCCGCTGCCGCCGTAGCCCAGGTGAAACACTGGAACAAGACCGTGACGCGGCCGGACATCCAACGCCTGAACGGCGCTGCTCCGGCGAACACCGCGCGGCTGTTCTACGCGGCTTCGGGTTTCACGAGAGACGCTCGGCTGTTCGCAGACGAGCAGAAGATCGCCCTCTTCACCTATGACCTCGAGACCCAGGAAGTGGAGCCGGTCTCGATGTCGGCAATTCGCTTGGATGCCGCCCTCACATCGCCGATCCAAAAGTCGATTGCCGCAGCCCCCGCCTCCGCCCCTGGCTTCTACTCGACGCCGCCTCGGGTGCAGCCTCCGGCTCCGCATCCTCGGGCGGTGCAGTCAGCCCCGAACGCACGGCCACTGAGGTGGTACTACTACGTTGCCGGGTTCACTGTCAGCGCCTTCGCATGGATCGCATTCCTTCACGCCTACTCGAAGACCGCCGATCCCCGCTGGCGCACGGCTGCGATCGCCTTCGGCGTCTGGTGCCCGATCCTCTATGCCCTGATCGCGATCTTCTCACCTGCGGACCAACCGGAGACCACGTCGGCCGATAGGTCCCTCAGCCCCGGACAGGCTGTCGTGGCCGCCGTCGCGCTCGCCGCCACGGCGCTCGCCATCCTCCTGCTCACAGCGGCCCGCAACGAGGTCCTCGATCCCTGCCTCCGCCGACCGCTCAGCGCTTCGCATGATCGGCTGACGCCGACTCCCACCGCAGACCTCGACCCGGCGCAGCCGACGTCTTCCCTGGATCATTCGGTGCGGATACCGCCTCCTGCCGGGCCCTCCGCCCGCCGTGCATGGCAGAAGCCGAGTACAGGAGTGCTCATCAGTTCGATCATCTGGGCACTGAGCCCGTTCTACACGCTCGGCCTCGGAACACCGATCACGTTCCTGATCGCTGCTGTGCGGCGTCCGAGCTGGGAGAACTTCACTTCCATGGCCGCATACCTCGGTGTCATCGTCTACTGGTTCGCCAGCACGAACGATGCCTCCACGACAGTGCACATGCTGGTGTGCTGGCTCGGTGCGAACGCCCACACGTTCCTCGTCCGCCGCCGAGTCTGGTACCTGCGTCCTGCAGTACCGACCCCAGTCGGATCGCAGCCGGGGCGACCGGCTGCGGAACCCGCAGTGTTATCCGAAGCCCTCGCAGCGCCGCTAGACGGTGAGGCGTTCTCGGCTTGTGGGGCAGGACATGCAGCGGGGGCCGCCGCGGCCGGAGCCGAGTTCGGAGCCGGGGATCGTGAGGACCTTGATGCCGGCGCGTTCGAGGCGGCCGTTGGTGACCGTGTTGCGCTCGTAGGCGACCGCCACGCCGGGGGCGAGGGCGAGGGTGTTGTTGCCGTCGTCCCACTGCTCGCGCTCGGCGGTGACGACGTCGCGCTCGCCGGTGTGGATGATCTCGATCTCGGGGACGCCGATGGCGTCGGCGGCGGCGTCGAGGAAGCGGCGCGGGCCCTCGATCGCGATGCGGTCGCCGTCCGGGGTGATCGTGTACGACTCCAGGCGCTGGGCGGCCGGCGCGTAGATGACCATGCGGTCGCGGTCGACCATCGTGCACACCGTGTCCAGGTGCATCGTGGCGCGGCGCTGCGCGATCGGGACGGCGAGGACCGTGTGGATCGTGCCGCGCTCGAACACCTTGCGCGCCAAGCGCTCCACCCCGGCGGGCGTGGTGCGCTCGCCGACGCCGACCGCGAGGACGCCGGGGGCGAGCGCGAGGACGTCGCCGCCCTCGAGGTGCTCCAGGGACGGGTCGTAGAGCTTCGGCACGTCGGCGAAGCGCGGGTGGTGGTGGTAGATGATGCCCGTCAGGGTCGTCTCGCGGCGGCGGGCCGGCATCGCGAGGCTGGTGACGGCGACGGCGTCGCCGATCCACACCGAGGAGTCGCGGGTGAACATGGTGTTCGGCAGCGGGTCGACCACGAACTCCGTGGCGCGCATCATGCGGTGCCGCAGGCTGCTCGACGGCCCGAACTCCTCCTTCGTGAGGCCCTCGACGAGGACGGCGGCGAGCCGCTCGGGGTCCAGACCGGAGAGGTAGGCGGCGAGTTCGCGGCCGAGGGTCTGGCCCAGGCGCGGGTCGGCGGCGACGCCGACCGTGACCGCCTCGCGGGCCTCGTCGAGTTCGAGGCATTCGCGAAGCAGCACACTGAGGTACAGGACCTCGACGCCGTGTTCGAGGAGGACCCCGGCGAAGCGGTCGTGCTCCTCCTGGGCGCGCTCGACCCACGGGACGCCGTCGAAGAGGAGGGCGCCGTTGTTGCGCGGCGTCAGGCGGCGCAGCTCCCCGGCGGGGCGGTGGAGCATGACGCTGCGAAGGCGGCCCACCTCCGAATCGACTCCGTACGCGGGCGCGGCATCAGCACTCATGGCCTGAGCGTAGACGCGCCGGGGACAGAGATCAACTTTTCTCTGTTAACGTGGACAGACTGAGCGTAACCACTACCCCCGGGACGCCCAATTGACGCAACTCGAACTGGTCATCCCGCTCCGGGCCTCCGCGCCCGGGCCCGATGGCAGGAGGCTCGACCCGGCACTGGCCACCTGGCGTGCCGCGGTCTCAGCGAGCGCCGACGCCTGCATGCTGCTGGCCGCCGACACCAGGGTCGTCGCGGTCTCGCGCGCCGCCCGGCACCTGCTGGGCCTGCGCGCCGACGTCGAGCACCACATGCCCCGCTTCCTCGACACCGGCCTGCGGTTCCTGGACTTCACGGCCGGCGCGCACCCGCTCGTCGACGCCGAGCTGGCGCGGCTCGCGCCCGTGCAGGCGCTCCAGACCGACGCGCTCGAACGCAGCCTCATGCGCATCGAGCACCGCGGCGTGCACCGCACCTTCGACGTGACGGCCTCGCCGCTGCACTCGCCGCCGCGCCTCGACGCGATCGGGTCGCTGGCGTTCCTCACCCCGATCGGGCCGTCCTGATGCGGCCCTTACGGGTTGAGGTCGTAGACGATCGCGTCATCGGTGCGCTCGACCTCGACGCCGAACGGCTCGGCCTCGGTGTCCAGGCCCGCCCAGTCGCTGCCGGGGAGCCAGCCGGGGACGACCACGACGGTCTCGACACCCGCCTCGCGCAGGCCCGCGATCGCGTCCTCGCTCGGGAACGACTTCGACAGGTCCCGCAGCTCGGAGGTGCCGGCCGGGGTGAACGCGGCGCTGCCGTTGACCATCTCCGGGAAGCCGTCCACGGTCCAGAACTGGACGCGCGTGTCGCGCCCGTCCGAGGGCAGGAACATCACCGGACCGTCCAGTGAGGACACGTCGAGCGGGGCCGGGTCGGGCGCGTGCAGCTCGGGGACCATCAGGCCCTCCCAGAGCACGAACACCAGCGGCGCGAACAGGAGCGCGTGCACGCGGCGCGGCGCCTTCTCCTCGAATCGCTTGTCCACGCGGGACTCGTGCGCGACGGCGTCCGCGTCGTCGGCCAGGCGGGTGAGCGTGCCCGCGGCCAGGACCGCCAGCAGCAGCGAGATGTAGAGGACCATGCGGCCGGTGGTGCGCACCGCGTCGAAGCCCGGCGCGTACTCGTACAGCAGCCCCCACGCCCAGCGGCCGTCGTCGAGGAAGTTGGGGCCCATGGCGAGCGCGGTGAACACGGCGATGCCGAGCGCGATCCAGGCCCGCTGCCAGCGCGACCAGGAGGACCAGATGAGGCCGGCGACGGCGAGCGCGAGGACGGTGAAGCCGACCAGGAGCGTCTGCTCGGGCGGCCACGTCAGTTCGGCGCGGGCGGCCTCGTGCGCCGCGCCCCACAGGCGCGACTCCTCGGGCGCGATGATGAAGCTCTGCCAGCTGGGGCTGAAGAACT
Source organism: Glycomyces terrestris (assembly GCF_003933745.1). GTDB lineage: Bacteria > Actinomycetota > Actinomycetes > Mycobacteriales > Micromonosporaceae > Glycomyces > Glycomyces terrestris. The sequence goes on from NZ_RSEB01000003.1 coordinate 682,165, forward strand.
GCACGTAGTCCCAGCTGCGCACCGTCTCCGGGTACGCCTGCGCGACCGAGGCGTGGCGGTCGGCGATCCACAGGACGCCGAGGCTGAACACGGTGCCGCCGGCGCCGTCGGCGGCGACGGTGCGCCAGGTGAGCGCGGGCCGCTTCACGAGCCAGGTGAGGCCGACGACGACGGCGATCGCGAGCATGAGGTACACGAACGTGAGGCCGAGCGCGACGCCGATCGAGAACTGCCACAGGGCGACCAGCCAGCCCGCGAGGATCCAGCCGGGGCGCTGGCGCTCGGGTCTGAAGCCGCCGCGCAGGGACCAGCCGTGGCCGCGGGCGAGCATCGCCAGGGAGAGGGCGATGGCGCCGGAGGAGAGGACGTTCAGGTGCCCGAGGTGGGCGAGTTTCCAAGGGGCGTAGGCGAAGGCGGCGGCGCCGACGGCGGAGCCGGCGACGCGGGCGCCGAGCTGGCGCAGCAGGGCGTAGCCGCCGAGGAAGGCGAGGGCGAAGGTGGCGATGAAGAGGACGTTGTAGACGGCGAGGTTGCTGGGGCCGTCGACGGCGAGGAGGGCGGCGGGGGCGTAGCCGAAGAGGGTGTCGGTGAACAGGAACGAGTCGGGGTTGGGCCAGAAGCTGTTGGTGGTCCAGATGCCCTGCGGGTCGCCGCGCAGCGACTCGCCGAGCCAGGCGAGCGTGTACGCCTGGAGGAGCGGGTCGCCGAGGTCGTGGGGGATGGCAGTGGTGAGGTTCTTGGCGAGGGGCCAGGTCATGGCGACGGCGAGGAGGGCGCTGAACAGCGCGGCGAGGGTCCACTCGGAGCGGGCGGCGCGGGCGGCCAGGCGGCCGGCGCGGCGCAACCGGCCGGGCGGGGCCGCCGCGGGGGCGGGGGTCGCTCCGGCGGCGAAGCGCCGCCAGCGCTCGTGGTCCTCGGGGGCGTCCTCGTCCTCGGCGGCGGCGTCGGGGCCGGTCTGCTGCTTCCCGGGTTCGGTCGGCGGCCGTTCGGGATCGGTGCCGGACGGCGCCTCGTGTGCGGGGTCGGCGTCCGGCCCGGGCCGAGTGCCGGTCCCGGCCGTGGTCGGCGCGGCGGCCTGGGGCTCGCGCCCGTCGCCGTCGTCGGGCTCGGTGGAGTCGCGCTCGGTGATCGCCATGGGGTTCCCGCGGTCTCGGCTCGGTGCTGTCTCAGGGCACATCCTACGGACGGTCGCGTTCCGGTGGTCGAGCGCATGAGGACCGTGCGCGAATCGGATGGGGGCCGGGCCGTCACCTTTCGGCCGCCGGTTCGTTGAACGGGGTTGAGACCTGATTCCCGCGGTGGATCGGGTCGGTACCCACGACGGAATCGCGGTTGGAGAGACGCAGGCATGGGAAGACACACCACGAAGCTCGGTCAGCAGTCCCGGGCTCAGACGCGTCCCCCACTGCCGTACCCGGTGAACGACGGCCGGGTGGCCCCGGCGATCCAGGAGGCCATGGACCGGCGCGCGCAGCGCCGGCGCTCGCGCCTGGCGGCGCTCTCGGCAGCGGCGGTGCTGGCGGCGGGCGGGGCGGCCGGGATGAGCATGGCCACGGCCGAGGAGCCCGAGGCGGGCACCGGCAGCGAGATCGTCTTCAGCGGCGACTGCGGCACGCTCGGCCTGCTGTCGGCCTCCTCGATCCCCGACGCCTCGGAGCTGACGGTCGAGGAGGGCTCCCAGGTGCGGTACACGAACCGCTTGGGCGCCAACGCGGAACTGCACGTGGGCGACGAGGTCTACGACATCTCCGACGGCTCGACCCAGGTGTTCGAGATGAACCGGTCGGCCGAGGTCGCGATGGTCCCGCAGTGCCACGGCCTGTTCGCCGAGTACGACTCGGCCCAGGTGCACGTGGTCGAGGCGCAGGCCGACGATCAGCCGGGCGAGCACGAGTCCGGCTCCGGGCCCGACGAGCACGAGCTGCCCGCGCCCGACGGGGACGAGGGCGGCGACACGAGCGCCGACGGCGCGCCCGCCGGCGACGACGCCGCGGCCCAGCAGGGCCCGGACGCGGAGGCGCCCGCCGAGGACGAGGCCGAGGCGCCCGTCGAGGACGACGTGAACGCGTTCGGCGAGCCCGGCCTCGACGACGGCGCGGGCTTCGACCCGGCCGCGGAGGAGGATGTCGTGGCGGTCGACCCGAAGGCCGTCGCCGACGGCGCGAACGGCCTCCTGGCCCTGGTCGCGATCATCTGCCTGGTCGGCGTGGCCGCCGCCGTGACGCGCACCCTCCTCAAGCAGCGGGCGACGGCATGACGGCCGCCGTCCTCCAGGCCCCGGCGCCGCAGTCGGCCGCCGCGGCAGGTCCCGCGCACGCCCCGTCCCGGCAGCTCCACGGCGCGCAGGCGCCGGCGTGGGTGCCGAGCGGGCGGGTGCGGAACCGCCGCGAACGGCAGCGGGCGGCCCGGTGTTTCACCGGCCCCGATCCGGTCCGCCGCCCGCGGCGGCCGGAGCCGTCGAAGGCGAGTCCTGCGACGGCGCTGCTCCCAGGGCAGTCGAGGCGCGGCACGGTGGAGTCTCCGTGAGGCACTGCGGCCCGGGCACTCGTTGATGGTCATTTCCTCCCCAGGTCCCACTCCGAACGCCCGGACCAGTGCCTCACGGCCCGCCTGAGACACATCCGAACAGCGCGATCCGCACGCAGCGCCCGCTCCCGCAGCGGGCGCTTCGTCATGCCCCGTCCCGTTCCCGCGGGGCGGGCGTGACGAGGGACGCTGGCCGGGGCGCGAGTTGCGAGGGACGATTGAAGGCCCGGCGCCGGGGGACCGGAGTCCGCGCGGGCGCGCACGCACCGATGCGCAACCGTTACGGAACTCTCGAATGACCCTGCTTGTGGTCGCTTCGGCGGCTGCTTTAGCGTGGGCCGCAGCAATTCATCCACACCCCCCGCGTCTCGAAGAGTCAGGTTCCCAGCAGTGACCTCCAAACACGCCGCCTCGCGGCGGCTCTGGCCCTACCTCGCCGTCCCCGGCCTCGCCGTGGTCGTGGCGGCCGTGATCTTCATCGTGGGCTCCGGCCGGGACGACGGCGGCTCCGGCGGGTCCTCCGACGAGAGCCTCCCCGGCTCCCAGGCCGACGACCTGTCGAGCTCCTCCCTCCAGCCCTCGGAGGAGGAGCTGCGCGAGGCCGCGCAGGCCCAGCTCCAGACCGCGCTCGACGAGGCCGTCGCCGCGTACCTGGAAGCAGAGGACGACGAGAACTTCTACGCGGCGGTCGCCGTGGACGACGGCGAGTTCCAGCTCGACTACGACGGCGAGACCCAGTACGACACCGCCTCGGTGGTGAAGGTCGAGATCCTCGCGATGATGCTCGAGGAGTACGGGACCCTCGACCAGGTCCCCGGCTGGCTCCTCGACAGCGCCGACAAGATGATCCGCGAATCGGACAACGACGCGACGAACGACGTCCTCTACGGCGGCACCTGGGACGACGGGCACGACGCGATCCGCCAGGCGCACATCGACTTCGGGCTGGCGAACACCAACCCGAACGAGACCGAGCAGTGGGGCAAGACCCAGACGACCGCGGTCGACCAGCTGCGGGTGCTCGAGATCGCGCTGTTCGAGGACGCGGGCGTCCTCGACGCCGAGCAGACCGAGTACGCGCGCTCGCTCATGGGCGACCTCGCCGGCTTCCAGGAGTGGGGCGTGTCCGCGGCCGCCGCCGACGGCGAGACCGTGTGGATGAAGAACGGCTGGGACACGCGCGACGCCATGGGCGGCGAGTGGGTCGTCAACTCCATCGGCGTCATCGCCGGCGACACCGACGCCCCCATCGAGATCGCGATCCTCACCGGCGGCTCGGCCTCCCACGAGGAGGGCGTCGAACGCGTCGAGGCGCTCGCCGAGATCGTGCGCGGCATCGTCGACACCGACCCGTACGCCTAGACCCGCCCCCGCACCCCGCACTTCCTATAGGATCCGCGCTGCTCCGCGGGGCGGGGGCGCGGACCGGTGAGCGACAATCGGGGCATGAGCGAACTGATCTCCGCCCTCCTGGCGGCGGGCCTGGAGCCCGCGACCGACCCGGACGTCCTGGCCGCGCACTCGGTGGACCACGCCGGGCTGGTGCCGGCCGGGCGGGCGGCCGCGCTGGTGCGGGCCCGCTCGACCGCGGAGGTCAGCGCCGCCGTCGCGGTCTGCGCGGAGCTCGCCGTCCCCGTCGTCCCGCAGGGGGCCCGCACGGGCCTCGCGGGCGCGGCCACGGCCGTCGACGGGGCGCTCCTGCTCGACGTCTCCGGCATGGACCGGATCCTCGAGGTCGACCCGGTCGACCGGCTCGCGGTGGTGCAGCCCGGCGTCCTGAACGCCGCGATCTCCCAGGCCGCCAAGGAGTCCGGGCTGCGGTACAGCCCCGACCCCGGGTCGTGGCAGATCTCCACGATCGGCGGGAACATCGCCACCGCCGCCGGCGGCATGTGCTGCGTCAAGTACGGCACCACGCCCGAGTACGTGCTCGGCCTCGAAGTGGTGCTCGCCTCCGGCGAGGTCATGCGGTGCGGGCGCCGCACCGCGAAGGGCGTCGCCGGGTACGACCTGGTGCGGCTCTTCTGCGGCTCCGAGGGGACGCTCGGCATCATCACCGAGGCCACCGTGAAGCTCTCGCCGGTCCCCGCGCAGCGGCTCACGCTCGCCGCGGTCTTCGCCACGACCGCCGACGCCGGGCGCGCCGTCACCGCGATCATGGCCGCCGGGAAGCAGCCGAGCCTGCTCGAACTCATCGACAACGTCCACCTCCGGGCCCTGGAAGCCCTGCGGCCCATGGGACTCCCGACCGAGGCGGCCGCGCTCCTGCTCGTCGCCGCCGACACCGACCCCGAGGCCGAGCTCATCGCGATCGAGGCGCTGTGCGCCGGGGCCGGGGCGACCGAGGTGTACCGGGCGACCGACGCCGAGGAGGCCGACGCGCTCCTCGAATCGCGCCGGAACGCCTACCACGCCATGGAGAAGCTCGGGACCGTCCTCGTCGACGACGTCGCGGTCCCGCGCGCCCGCCTGGCCGAGGCGCTCGACGGCGTGCAGGCCGCCGCCGCGCGGCACGGCGTCGCCATCGGCGTCATCGCGCACGCCGGGGACGGGAACCTGCACCCGAACATCATCGTGCACCCCGAGGACCCCGCGTCCCTGGCGGCGGGCCGGGCCGCGTTCGACGAGATCCTGGAGATGGCACTCGCCATGGGCGGCACCATCACCGGTGAGCACGGGGTCGGAATGCTCAAGCGCGACTGGCTCGCCAGAGAGGTCGACCCGGTGAATCTGGCGGTGCAGCGGCGGCTGAAAGCGGCGCTCGACCCGCTCGGCATCCTCAATCCGGGGAAGGTCCTCGCCTGAATGGGGGGCGGCGTCTGCGCTGGCGGGACGGGCCGGGGGCCCATTGGGACGCGCACTGCGGCCGCGCACAGCGATTGCGGCCGATACGGTTTCGTGTCTTTCCCGTTACTCGTTAATGGGGCCGCAGCGCTTGCCCATTCGCTGCGGCCCCGATAAAGTGGAGGAGCTCCACTTTTCATTGGCACCGGTAGGGCTGTGCCCGATTGCCCTTACCGGCTTTGTGCCCCCGGATTGTTCCGTGCCTCCCGGAAGACTGCCCATGTCCGTCCGTTCGGCTTGTCGGCGTGACCGGAACACTCATTACTATGAGGACCGTCTCTGAGCGGAGCCTGTGGCGAGCCTGGGAAGAACCTGGGAAACGATGCCCAACCGTTACGAAGGCACCTCGAATCCGGCGAGTTTGTCCAGCTCAGCCGTGATGTCCGGGCGCTGAGCGACCGACTCCCCGTCGATCTGAGTGATGAAGGCCACACCTCGCACGGACGAGCTGAGCCACGCCGCCTCCGCGTTCTTCAAGTCCCCCACCGCGATCAGCTTCTCCGCGGTCTTCAGGCCCGCCTTCGGGGCCTGCTCCAGCAGGTACGCGCTCGTCGTCCCCGGGAGGATGCCGGCCGAGGTCGGCGTCGTGCAGATCGTGTCGCCCTCCAGCCACAGCAGCGAGGACGTCGGCCCCTCCAGGGCGAAGCCGTCGGCCGAGACCCACAGGGCGTCGTCGGCGCCCTGCGCCTTCGCCCAGCGGGTGACCGCCATCATCGACGCGTACGACAGCGCCTTGACCCCGCCTAGAAGCCACGGGGCGTCGCCCCGCGCATCGGCATTCACCCCCAGGGTCGCCGTGGCGATCCGCAGCCCGTCGCGGCGCGGCAGGATGCGCTCGCGCGGAACGGGGTCGACCGTGGCGTAGACCGTCGGCGGGCCGCCGGCCTCGCGGCCGCGGGTGGCGACCAGGCGCAGCGCGCCCTCGCCCTCGGCCCGCTCGCGCCACGCGACCAGCGCCTGCTCGGCCAGCTCGGCCAGCTCGGCCTTCGGCGGCAGCTCGAACTCCATCCGGCGCGCCGAGTTCGCCATGCGGTCGAGGTGCTCGGAGAGCAGGAACGCGGCCCCGCCGCGGACGTTGATCGTCTCGAAGACGCCGTCGCCCCGGAGGACCCCGAGGTCGTCGGCGCACAGGAGCGGCGCGTCGGAGTCGACGACGCCGCGGTGCAGTACTGCGGTTACTAGTGCCATGCGCTCATTGTGCTCCCCGCGGCGGCGCGATCCGACGAGCGCCCGGCGCAGTACCATGCAGTCATGCCCACCGAAGCCGAGGCCGAGACCGAACTGGCGGCGGTGCTGCGCTCCAGGGGCCTGCGCATGACCGCGCAGCGGCAGCTGGTCCTGGAGGCGGTCCGCGCGCTCGGGCACGCGACCCCCGAGCGCATCCACGAGCGCATCCGCGGCCAGGTCGAAGGCGTGAACATCACCACCGTCTACCGCACCCTCGACCTCCTCGAAGAGCTCCAGCTCGTCTCCCACACCCACCTCTCCCACGGCGCCCCCACCTACCACCTGTCCGGCGACCGCGGCCACGCCCACCTGGTGTGCCACCGCTGCGGCCGGATCACCGAAGTCGACCCCTCCCTGTTCGCCAACGCCCGCAAGGAGGTCGCCGACGCCACCGGATTCGTCATGGACGTCGGCCACGTCGCCCTGTTCGGCACCTGCTCGGAATGCCTGGAGAAGCACGCATGACCACGATCGCACCGTCCCCGCTCCTGCACGCCCCCGGCGCCGTCGCCACCGCCGACGGCCGCACCGCCTGGCACTACGGCGGGCCGCTCAAGGAGCAGAAGGCCGCGTTCGAGTCCGGGGCCCTGTTCGACCGGTCCGACCGCGACGTCATCTCGGTCACCGGCGAGGCCCGCCTCACCTGGCTGCACTCGCTCTCCACCCAGCACCTGACGAGCCTGAAGCCGCACGAGGGCACCGAGACGCTCATCCTCTCCCCGACCGGGCGCGTCGAGCACCACGCGAACGTCTACGACGACGGCGCCACCACCTGGCTCGACACCGAGCCCGGCCGCGGCGAGGCGCTGCTGAAGTACCTGGAGCTCATGAAGTTCCGCACCGAGGTCGAGATCAAGGACGAGACCGCCGAGTGGGCCCTGGTCACCACCACCGGCCTCGTCGCCGCCGAGGACGAGTCCGACCACCCGCTCGCCCGCGCGCCCGAGCGCCAGCCGGTGCCCGTCGCCAAGTTCGCGTCCAAGGACCTCCTCGCCGTGCCCACCGCCGTCCACCCCGGCGCCCCCGAGGACGCCGGCTGGAGCCGCCGCACCGACGCCCTCCGGCCCGGCACCTACGACCGGCTGCTCCCGCGCGCCGACCTCGGCCGCCACCTCGAAGGCCCGCACCGGATCGCCCTCGCCGGCACCTGGGCGTGGGACGCCCTCCGGATCGCCGCCGGCCTGCCCCGCTTCGGGATCGACACCGACGAGAAGACCGTGCCGCACGAGGTCGCGCACTGGCTCGCCGCCGCCGTCCACCTCGACAAGGGCTGCTACCGCGGCCAGGAGACCGTCGCGAAGGTGCACCACTTGGGACAGTCGCCGCGGCGCCTCGTCATGCTCCACCTCGACGGCACCGACGAGCACCCGCCCGCGCACGGCACCCCGGTCTCCTTGGACGGCAAGGAGGTCGGCCACATCGGCTCGGCCGTGCAGCACTACGAGCTGGGCCAGATCGCGCTCGCCGTGGTCAAGCGCTCGGCCGTCGCCGACCCGGACGTGCGCCTCATCACGGGCGATCAGGCCGCGAGCCTCTAGCCGCCCGGCTAGCCTCGCAGTATGAGTGCTTCGTACCGCGGCGGCGAACCCGTCGCACAAGTCGTCAGGTCCGGATTCGCAGAGAGCTTCCACCGGGGCAGCGTCGCCGTGACCGACCCCGCGGGGAACCTCGTCGCCTCGATCGGCGACACCGGCTCGCCGGTGTTCCCCCGCTCCTCCAACAAGCCGATGCAGGCGCTCGCGATGCTCCGCGCCGGCTGGGAGCCCGGCTCCGAGGCCGACCTCGCCATCGCCGCCGCCAGCCACCGCGGCGAACCGTTCCACCTCGAACGGGTCCGGTCCGTCCTCGCCGGCGCCGGCCTCGGCGAGGAGCACCTCCAGTGCCCGCCCGACCTGCCCGGCAACCCGGACGCCCGCAACGCGGTCGTCGCCCTCGACGGCCCCGAGCCCAAGCGCGTGTACATGAACTGCTCCGGCAAGCACTCCGGGATGCTCGCCGCGTGCGCCGCCGCCGGCTGGGACCTCGCCGCCTACCGCGACCCCGAGCACCCGCTCCAGGAGCTCGTCACCGCCACGGTCGAGGAGCTCACCGGGGACGCCGTCGAGCACGTGGGCGTCGACGGCTGCGGCGCGCCCGTCCTCGCCGTCTCGCTCCACGGCATCGCCCGCGCCTTCGCCCGCTTCGTCGAAGCGCCCGAAGGGACCCCGGAGCGGCGCGTCGCCGACGCCATGCGCGCCCACCCGCACCTGATCGACGGCACCAACGGGCCCGACAACCGGTCCATGACCGCCGTCCCCGGCCTGCTCGCCAAGGGCGGCGCCGAGGGCTTCCACGTCGTGGCCGTCCCCGGCGTCGGCGCGGCCGCCGTCAAGATCGACGACGGCGCCGGGCGCGCCTCCATGCCCGTCGCGCTCCGGGCCCTCGCCACCATGGCCGGCTGGGAGGTACCGCTCGCGGCCAAGCCCGAGATCGACGCGCTCACCTGGCCCGAGGTCCTCGGCGGCGGCGAACCCGTCGGCCGGGTCCGCACCCTCCTGTAGTGGCGCCGGCCTCAACGCGGCCAATACCCCGTTGAGGCCCGGTCGCGCCGCAGGGTACTATCGTCGCGTTGCAAGTCCCTACTCGCGCGAGTGGCGGAATGGCAGACGCGCTGGCTTCAGGTGCCAGTGTCCGCAAGGACGTGGGGGTTCAAGTCCCCCCTCGCGCACGATCAAGAGCCCGGAGGTTTCCACCGCCGGGCTCTTTCGCTATCCGGGGCCGGGATGGCGAGCGGGAACACCCCCGGAGGTTCCCGCGTTAGGCTCAAGCAAGGAAGCAGAACCAACGACACGACTGCGGGGTCACACCGACCATGAGCGAAGCGAACACCGAGCCTGACCGCGACGAGAACGAGGACGACCTGCTCATCGTCGACGCCGACGGGAACCCGGTCGCCACCGCCAAGGCCGCCGGCGGCGACGACGCCGAGTACGAGAGCGACCCGTCCCGCATGGTGCACGAGCCGGCCAAGGTCATGCGCGTCGGCTCGATGATCAAGCAGCTCCTCGAAGAGGTGCGCGCCGCCGAGCTCGATGAGAAGGGCCGCCAGCGCCTGCGCGACATCCACGCCCGCTCCATCGCCGAACTCGAGTCCGGGCTCGCCCCCGAGCTCCGCGACGAGCTCGAGCGCCTGTCGCTGCCGTTCGGGCAGGACGAGGTCCCCACCGAGGCCGAGCTGCGCATCGCGCAGGCCCAGCTGGTGGGCTGGCTGGAGGGGCTCTTCCACGGCATCCAGGCCGCGCTCGTCGCGCAGCAGATGGCCGCGCGGCTCCAGCTCGACCAGATGCGCGGCGGCGAGGTCAAGGCGCTGCCGGCCGGCGGGGAGCTCCCGCCGCAGCTGAGGGCCGTGATGGCCGAGCGCGCGGCCCGCGGTGACGACCGCGACCACCCGCCGGGACAGTACTTGTAGCGATACGCAATGCCATAGACTCGGCCCTGCCTTCCTGGCGGGGCCGCTGTGGTCTTCTGGGATCCGACGGCTCGCGGGTTTCGCCTTCGGCGGTTCGCGAGCCATAATTGTGCCGACCCGTCCCAAGGGTGAGACCACTGGAGAGCTGAACACGGTGCTGTACAAGACGCTGCAATGGACGGCCGCGCCGACCATCAAACTGATCTACAGGCCCTGGATCGACGGGAAAGAGAACATCCCCGAGACCGGGCCGGTGATCCTGGCGTCGAACCACCTCTCCGTGGCCGACCACTACTTCCTGGGCCTGACCACCAAGCGGCACATCGCGACCATGGCGAAGATCGAGTACTTCACCGGCGCGGGCCTCAAGGGCAAGCTCATCTCCTCCACCGTCAAGGCCCTCGGCCAGGTGGCCGTGGACCGCTCGGGCGGGCGCAAGAGCGCCGCGTCCCTGGAGCCGTCCCTGGAGGTCTTGGAGGAGGGCCGGGTGTTCGCGATCTTCCCGGAGGGCACGCGCTCGCCCGACGGGCGCCTGTACCGGGGCAAGCCCGGGGTGGCGCGGCTGGCGCTGGCGTCGGGGGCGCCGGTGGTGCCGGTCGGGCTCATCGGCACCGAGAAGGTGCTGCCGATCGGGGAGTCGCGGCCGCGCGTGGCGCCGGTGGGCGTGCGCGTGGGCAAGCCGCTCGACTTCACCCGCTACAAGGGCATGGAGAACGACCGGGTGGTGATCCGCGCGGTCACCGACGAGGTCATGGACGCGATCCGGCGCTTGACGGGCCAGGAGTACGTCGACAAGTACGCCAAGCGCAACAGCCCCGGCAAGGACAACGACGACTGACCGGTCCGCCTTAGTCGCGGCCCCGCGTGGAGACGCTCTCGGTCGGCGTCGTCGGCGTGCCCGCGCCCGTGGGGGTGGCGGTGCCGGTGGGGGTCGCGGTCGAGGACGGCAGGCCGCTCGGGGCGCCGGTCGCGGTGGGCGAGGGTTCGCCGACCGTGTCCGAGCCGCTGGGGAGGTCGGTGAGCTCGGCGACGGTGACGCCCCAGATCTCGACGGGCACGGGCGGGGGCCCGTCGGACTCGACGGTCTCGGAGAGCGCCGCGATCTGGTCGAGGACCTCGTAGCCGTCGACGATCCCGCCGATGACGCTCACGCCCGCGGTGGGGACGGCCGCGCCGCGCACGAGCGCGAACGCCGAGCCCGCGCGGCCCCTGTCGTCGGTGACGAGCGCGAGGACGTCGGCGACGTCGTTCCCGGCCATGCCGGTCTCGGCCTGGAAGCGCCAACCGGGGCCGTAGGAGTCGTCGCCGTCCTCCTGGCCGGCGCGGCCGGGGCTGCCGCAGTGCAGGATCGCGGTCGGGTCGACGGCCTGGGTGGTGAGCCGGTCGCACTCGTGGTTGGCGTAGAACCCGGTCTCCGAGAGGTACGTGAACGCGTCGACGCCGCAGGGGGCGAGGTCGCCCCAGAGCATGACGGCGATCTCGCCGTAGTTCGTCTGGATCACCGCGAGGGACCGCTCGGGCGGGGCCGCGGCCTGGAGCGGGTCGGCGCCGGCGCCGACGTCGTCGGCCTCGGTCACGTTGCAGCGCTCGGCGATCACCTCGCCGGTGTCGCCGCCTTCGCCGTCGCCGTCGCGGAAGGCGAGCCAGGCGACGCCGGCGATCGATCCGGCGGTGAGGAGCACGGCGCCGAGGCCGGCGAGGCCGCGCTTCCAGCCGCTGCCGCGCTCCCAGGGGGGCGTGCTGCGGAAGGGGCTGGAGGCTACCGGCTCGTGCTCTGTCTCGGCTGGGGTCCCGGATGCGGGGCGGCTGGGCTCCATGACTCAGCATCGTACGGGGCGGCGTCTCGCGCGAGGTAGGCGTATCCGACGCAGATCAGGGCGTAGGAGGCGGCGACGCCCGCGAGGACGCCGGGCGCGTAGCCGTCGGGCGGGACGAGGAGCGCGGCGGTGAACAGGCCCGCGAGGTAGCCGACGTTGTAGACGGTGTCGTTCAGGGAGAACACGCGGCCGCGGTAGGCGTCCTCGACGCCGCGTTGGATGCTCGTGTCGACGGTGATCTTCAGGCCCTGGGAGGCGATGTTCACCAGGAGGACGGCGACGGCGAAGCCGATCGGGACCATGGTGCCGGCGAGCGCGGCGGCGATGACGGCGCACAGGGCGATGAGGACCGTGATCCAGGTGCGCGGCCCCCAGACGCGGGTCGCGCGCGGGGTGACGACGGCGGCGGTGAGCACGCCGACGTTCCCGAGGACCGCGAGGACGAGGAGCCAGGTGATGGTGCCGGTGCGGTCCGGGTCGGCCTCGGGGTCCCAGAAGCGGCCCATGAACAGGGCGACGGCGACGATGAACACGATGCCGTACAGGAACCGGTGCAGCCCTTGGACGGCCATGGCGAGGGCGGGGCCGCGGCGGCGGCCGAGGTACTTGAAGCCGGCGATCATGCCGGCGGTGGTGGCGGCGACGCCGCGCCACAGGCCGCCCGCGGGCGTCTCGTCGTCGGTGGGGCCCAGGGCGTTCCGGGTGAAGCAGGCCCACATGACGAGGGCGGAGGCGAGGTAGCCGAGGCCGGCGGCGAAGGCGAGCATCGCGTAGGAGACGTCGGAGTCGGCGAGCTTCGCGACGCCGGTGGTGGCCAGGCCGAGCCCGTACGCGAGGGCGCCGAGGGTGGTGGCGAGGCTGTTCGCGGTCACCAGGTCCTCGGCGGGGACGACCTGCGGGTGGGTGGCGCCGAGGCCGGCGAGCACGAACCGGTTGGCGGCCAGGACGACCATGGCGCACAGGATCCACACCCAGCCGGGGCCGCCGGTGAGCGTCAGGCAGATGACGACCATGAGGGCCGCGCGCGCCAGGTTCGCGCCGCGGATGAGGTCGCGGCGGCTGAAGCGGTCGAGCACGGTGCCGACGTAGGGGCCGAGGAGCGAGTAGGGGCCGAGGAGGAGCGCGACGGCGGCGGCGTATTTGAAGGGGTCGTTCCCTTGGCCGAGCGCGGGGTTGAAGAACACCGAGAGCGCCAGCGACGCCTGGAACATGCCGTCGGCGGCCTGGGAGGTGAGGCGCACCGCCAGGAGGCGCCGGAAGCGGCGGTTGCCGGCGAGGTTGCGGACGTGCCGGTCGGTGCGCATTGTCCGAGGATATCTCCCGTGAGTGCCAAGGGGGACCCCGATGTTCAGATCGGAGCCCCCCGTCGGCGCGAACGGCGCCGGCGCTACTCGCCGGCGATGAAGGCCTCGACGGAGAGGCGGGCCTCCTCGTCGGAGAACTGCTTGGCCGGCGACTTCATGAAGTACGAGGACGCGGACTCGACCGGGCCGCCCAGGCCGCGGTCCATGGCGATCTTCGCGGCGCGCACCGCGTCGATGATGACGCCCGCCGAGTTCGGGGAGTCCCACACCTCGAGCTTGAGCTCCGCGTTCAGCGGCACGTCGCCGAAGGTGGTGCCCTCCAGGCGGATGTACGCCCACTTGCGGTCGGTCAGCCACGGCACGTGGTCCGAGGGGCCGATGTGGACGTCGGCGCCGAGCATCTCGTGCGGGATCTGCGAGGTGACCGCCTGCGTCTTGGAGATCTTCTTGGACTTCAGGCGGGTGCGCTCGAGCATGTTCATGAAGTCCATGTTGCCGCCGAAGTTCAGCTGGTACGTGCGGTCGAGTCGCACGCCCCGGTCCTCGAACAGCTTCGCCAGGACGCGGTGCACGATGGTGGCGCCGACCTGGGACTTGATGTCGTCGCCGACGATCGGGAGGCCGGCGTCGACGAACTTCTGGGCCCACTCGGGGTCGGAGGCGATGAACACCGGCAGGGCGTTCACGAAGGCGCAGCCGGCGTCGATCGCGGCCTGCGCGTAGAACTTCGCGGCCTGCTCCGAACCCACCGGCAGGTAGCACACGACCACGTCGGCCCGCGCCTCCTTGAGGGCCGCGACGACGTCGACGGGCTCCTCGGAGGACTCGGTGACCATCTCGGTGTAGTACTGGCCCAGGCCGTCGTGGGTCGGGCCGCGCAGGACGGGCACGCCGGTCGGGGGCACCTCGGCGAACTGGATGGTGTTGTTCTCCGAGGCGTTGATCGCACTGGCGAGGTCCTGGCCGACCTTCTTCGCGTCGACGTCGAACGCGGCGACGAACTCGATGTCGCGCACGTGGTAGTCGCCGAACTGGACGTGCATGAGGCCGGGGACCCGGTCCTCGGGCGCGGCGTCCCGGTAGTACTCGACGCCTTGGACCAGCGAAGAGGCGCAGTTCCCCACGCCGACAATGGCTACGCGCAGCTTACCCATCGCGCATGCCTCCTTTGCCTTGTTTATTTGGGTCTCCGGCACTCGCAGCCGGATCGGGTGTTCCCTGTTCCGGAAGGGCGCGCGGCCCCTCCGTTCCGGCGACGGGATCGCCGAAGTCCTGTGGCTTCCGGGGCCCGCGGCCCTCCTCGGAGGCGATGAGCTCGTTCAGCCACCGCACCTCGCGCTCGGCGGTCTCCAAGCCGTGGCGCTGGAGCTCGAGCCCGTAGGCGTCGAGCCGCTCGGCGGTGCGGGCCAGCGCCTCGCGGATGCGCTCGCGGCGCTCCTCCACGCGGCGGCGGCGCGCCTCCAGGATCCGCAGCCGGGTGGCCGGATCGGTGCGGGAGAAGAAGGCGAAGTGCACCCCGAACAGGGCCTCGTCGGCCGACTCGGGGCCCGCGTCGGCCATGAGCTGCGCGAAGTGCTCTTTGCCCTCGGGTGTGAGCCGGTAGACCTTCCGGGCCCTGCGGCCGCTCAGCAGGGGCTTCTCCCCGGCCGCGCGCGCGCCGGCGCCCTTCGCGTCGGCGTCCCCGGCCGGGACCTCCTCGACGATGAGGCCGCGCAGGCGCATCCGCTTGAGCGTGGGGTACAGCGAGCCGTAGCTGAAGGCCGCCCGGATGGCCCCCAGCAGGGCCAGGAGGCGTTTCCGCAGTTCATAGCCGTGCATCGGGGACTCGTGCAAGAGCCCCAGAATCGCCAGCTCCAGCACCTCGTCCCTCCTTTCACACGGCGATCTAACTGCGCGATGTATCGGCCCGATACATCAGGCTAACCATAACCGCAGGCCCAAATCACGTCAAGCCGGGAGTCCTCGCCCTGGTTACAGGCCCGCGCATCGGATAGGCTCGGGCGCACGACGCGATCTAGCAGAGTCCTCTCAGATTCGATGTGCGAAACTGCGAGACGACCGGCCACCCCACATGCCGGAAGTAGACCTTTGCGAAAGCCGGACCGCCGGGCGCGACCCCCTCGGGACGCCCGGGCGGGCTCCGGGCCGACCGGCAAGCCCCGGCTGGGGTTACACAGCACGTGGATGGTTGAGCATGAGCGACTACGGTTACCGCCCCGCCCCGCCGCCCGAAGACGGACGGCCGCAGGGCCGCGCCTCCGGGCAGGGACGCGCCTACGGGAGCGCCTCCGGCGGCGGCTCGCGCGAGCCCGATTACGGGTGGGGCGGCGGACCGCAGCAGGGCCGCCAGCAGCCGCAGCAGCAGCCGCCGCAGTCACCGCGGGGCGGCTACGGCTCGGCGCCGGGGCCCCAGCAGCGACCGCAGGGACCGGCCCGGGGCCAGTACGGCACGCCGCCCGGCGGGCAGGCCCCGGTCGGGCGCGGCTCCGCGTCCGTCGGCGGCGCCCGCCCCTCCGGCTCCGCCTCGGTGGGCGGCGCCCGGCCCGCGGGCTCGGCGTCCGTCGGCGGCTCCGGCCGCGCGTCCGTGGGCTCGGCCTCGGTCGGATCGGCCGCGGTCGGATCAGGCGCAGCCGGATCGGCCTCCCCGGGCGGCGCGGGCCGCGCCTCCGTCGGGTCCGCCTCCGTGGGCTCGGCCTCGGTCGGGAGCGCCCGGCCCATCAACCTCGACGACGCGGACGAGCGCACCGGCCGCGCCGGGGGCAGCCGCCGCGCCGGCAGGGGGCCCCTGAACAAGGACGACCTCGAGAACGGCAAGAAGAAGCGAAAACGGCTGGGCCGCAAGATGCTCGCCGCCGTCATCGCCCTGGGGATCATCTTCGTGGCGTCCGTCACGGTCGTCGCCACCTACTTCCTCCAGAACACCCCGGAGCTGCGAGACGTCTTCCGCAAGGGCGAGTCCTCGGCGTTCTACTACTCCGACGGCACCACCCAGGCCGGCGCCTACGGCGACACGCTCCGCCTCCAGATCGACCCCGGCGAAGCGCCCGAGACCGTCACCGACGCCCTGGTGGCCCTCGAGGACCGCAAGTTCTGGGAGCACGGCGGCGTCGACTACATCCGCACCATGGGCGCGCTCGTCAACAACCTCACCGGCGGCGACACGCAGGGCGCCTCGACCATCACCCAGCAGTACGCCGGCATGTACATGGACGCCCGCGACGTCATCTCCTACGACCGCAAGGCCCGCGAGGCCGCGCTCGCGATCAAGATGGAGTCCGAGTACTCCAAGACCGACATCATCACGGCGTACCTGAACATGGCGTACTTCGGCCGCGGCGCGTACGGCATCGAGGCGGCGGCGAAGAACTACTTCGACGTGCCGCTGAAGGACCTGACCTACGGCCAGGCCGCCTACATCGTCATGCAGGTGAAGTCGCCCAACGGCTACTACGACCCGTACTACACCGACGCGTACGACGAGGGGGCCGCCAAGGCCCGCTGGGAGTTCACGATGGACGCCCTGGTCGAGACCGGCCAGATGAAGCAGTCCGACCGCGACGCGTTCACGTACGAGGACATCATCGCCTCCGCCGCCACGGAGTTCAACGCCAGCGGCTCCTGGGGCGGCAACACCGACGTCGGCTTCATCATCAACGAGCAGGACGGCTACGTCTTCGACGAGCTCCTCGACCGCTACGGCATCACCAGGGAGATGCTCAAGGGCGAAGAGGAGAGCGGCAAGGACGGCGGCTACTCCATCACGCTCACCATCGACCCGGAGATCCAGGCCTCCCTGCGCAGCACCGGCTCCCGCGGCGACATCGCGGTGAAGACCAACGACGAGGGCCAGCCGATCGACGAGGACGGCAATCCGGTCACCGACGTCAACCAGGCCGAGCGCGACCTCACCGACGAGGGCTACGCCCAGTTCGTGAACGACAACGACCAGGCCGCCCTGTACGAGTACGACGAGTACATGATGACCGCGATGGTCGCGATCGACCCCGAGACCGGCGCGATCGTCGGCTACTACGGCGGCGACGACGGCTTCGGCGTCGACAAGGCCGGCGCGGAGTCCCCGCACCCGCCGTCCTCGACGTTCAAGATGGTCACCGCCGCGACCGCCCTCGAGGAGGGCGACTCGATCAACTCCTGGTTCAACGGCTCCTCGCCGCGCGAGTTCGAGTCCCTCAAGCTCGAGGACGCCTGCATCGGCGGCGGCGACTACCCGAACTGCACCCTCCGCAACGGCAGCCAGAACTCGAAGGTCGAGATGACGCTGACCGAGGCGATCCGCCAGTCGAAGAACACGCCGATGTACTCGATCTCCGAGCAGTACGGCGCCAGCACCATCCTCGACACCGCCGACCGCATGGGCCTGTCGGTCATGAACCAGGCCCGCCTGCTCCAGGACGACACGGGCAAGGACTGGAACACCTCCGTCAACTACGTGATGCACGACGACGGCACCTACACCCAGCACGGCACCGCGGTGAACCCCGAGACGGGCGAGGCGATCACCGACGCCTCCGGCAACTGGGACGTGTACGCCGGCATCCAGGTCGACGAGGACTGCAACCCGATCGTCAACACCGAGGGCTACTTCCTCTACGCCGAGACGCCCACCCCCTGTGAGATCGGCGGCAAGGGCGACACCGACCCGTTCTACAACCACATCTCGTTCGGCCAGTACCCGACGAGCGTGCGCGACATGTCCTCGATCTACGCGACCATCGCGAACGACGGCCTCTACAACGAGTCCCACTTCATCGCCGAGGTCAAGTACAAGGGCGAGGTCGTCCAGCCGATCCGCGAGCTCGAGTCCGACCAGGTCATCCAGACCACGACGGCGCAGAACCTCCAGTGGATCGGCTCGGAGATCTCCGGCGAGTCGTCCTCCGGCGAGGACCTCGGCCGCGACTACTTCGGCAAGACCGGGACCTGGGAGGCCGGCGGCAAGGACGAGGATGGGAACGACTACCCCGACTCGTACAACGCCCACGCCTGGTACGTCGGCGCGATCCCGCAGCTCTCGATCGCCGCCTGGGTCGGGAACCTCACCTCCGAGTCCGACCCGATCGCCGACATCGACGGCAACAAGGAGAACGTCTTCGGCTCCAACACCGCCTACCCGGTGTGGTTCACCGCCATGGAGCGCATCCTCGACGCCGAGGACTGGGACGAGGAGGAGTGGGAAGGCAAGGACGAGAACGCCGGCAACGTCACCTCCTGGGACATCGAGAAGGCCGGCGGCCCGCTCGAAGGCGGCGCCTTCTGCGCCGCCAAGGCCGACGACCCGCTCTGCGCCGGCCAGCAGGACGAGCAGGCCCAGGAGGACTGCGAAGCCGACGGCGGCACCTGGGACGGCGAGACCTGCCAGCCCGGCGAGGAGGACCCGGACGACACCGGCCAGCCGACGGACGAGCCGACCGGCGACGAGTCCACCGCCGAGGACGAGTGCGACACGCTCTTCCCGCCGCCGCACTGCAGCGAGGAGACCGAGACCCCCACCGAGGAGTCCTCGGAGACCGGGAACCCGGGCCAGAACGATTGAGGCCGGCGACCGGCGCGGGACCCGCTCCCGCCCGGTCGCCGGACCGCACCGCTGACCGCACGACGGCGGCATGGGCCACAATAAGGCCCATGCCGCCGTCTTCCGCTGATGAGCCGATGTCGCCGCCCCCCTCCGAGCGCGAGCGACCCGCCGGGCAGCCCCCGGCCGCCCCCACCCGCACCGACCGCGTCGCCCGGCTCGCCTCCGCCTTCATCGGCGGGCCCTTCGGGGACCACGCGGTCGACCCGCCCCGGCGCCGGTACTGGATCCCCATCCGCGTCATCCTCCTCACCGGCCTGATCGCGTTCGCGGTCAACTGGCTCCAGAAGTACCCCTGCTCCGCGGGCGGCTGGGTGGACTGGCAGCAGTACACCAGCGCCTGCTACACCGACATCCGCGCCCTGTGGGGCGCCGAGCGGCTCAACGAGGGCGCGGTCCCCTACCGCGACCACCCGGTCGAATACCCGGTACTGACCGGCTGGTTCATGGGCGTCCTCGGCCAGATCGCCTACCGCGTCGGCGCCGTCGCCGGCACCGACGGCGGCCCGATCTTCTGGCACCTCAACGCGATCGTGCTCTTCATCTGCGGCGCCGCCGCCATCGCCGTCCTGCACCGGATCCGCACCGACAACCGCCGCACCGACCTCCCCGGCCCCGACCCGGACCCCGCGCTCGTCCACTCCCGGCCCTCCCGGCCCTGGGACGCCATGATGCTCGCGGCCGCGCCCGTGGTCCTGGTGACCGCCACCGTCAACTGGGACCTGTTCGCCGTCGCCCTCGCCATGCCGTTCTTCCTGTACTGGCAGCGGAGCCGCCCGGTCATGGCCGGCCTCTTCCTCGGCCTCGCCGTCGCCGCGAAGTTCTACGCGCTCCTGTTCATCGGCCCGCTGCTCGTGCTCGCCCTGCGGCAGCGCCGGCTCCTGCCCGCGCTCCAGGCGACCGCGACCGCCGCGATCGTGTGGGCCGCCTGCAACGGGCCCGTCGCGTACTGGTGGCCCGAGTCGTGGATGCGGTTCTTCGAACTCAACTCCGAGCGGCCCGTCGACTGGGGCACCGGCTGGTACGTGCTCCGCGGCGTCACCGGCTGGGAGGCCCTGTGGGACTCCGAGTTCGTCAACGACCTCTACCTGGTGTGCTTCGCCCTGTCGTGCATCGGGATCGCCGCGCTCGGGTTCTTCGCCCAGCGCAAGACCGCCGGCGGCGCGTTCGGCCTCAGCGCGCCGTCCAATGAGGACATCGTGCCGCGGCTCGCGCAGCTGTGCTTCCTCGTGGTGGCGACCTTCCTGCTGTTCGGCAAGGTCTGGTCGCAGCAGTACGTGCTGTGGCTGCTGCCGCTCGCCGTCCTCGCCCGCCCCAAGTGGGGCTTCTTCCTGGTGTGGCAGGCCGCGGAGCTGTTCTACTTCTTCTCGTTCTACGGCAAGATGCTCCAGGTCTCCGCCGAGGACGGCCGGGGCATCCCCGAGGGCCTGTTCCTGGCCGCCGCCGCCTCGCGCTGGCTCGCCGTCGCGGTCATGTGCGCGCTGGTGGTGCAGGAGGTCCTCATCCCGCGTCTGGACGCGGTGCGATCCCTTCCCTTGCGGCCCAAGCCCACAGCTCCGACTCCGCCTCCTCGCGGGACAGCGGCCCCCGCTCCAGCCGCAGCTCCTTGAGGTACGCCCAGGCCCGGCCCACCTCGGGGCCGGGCGGCAGGCCCAGCAGCGCCATGATCGCGTTGCCGTCGAGGTCGGGGCGGACCGCCCGCAGGTCCTCCTCGGCCCGGATGCGCGCGATCCGCTCCTCGAACGCGTCGTAGTCGCGGCGCAGCCGCTCGGCCTTGCGGCGGTTGCGGGTGGTGCAGTCGGAGCGGACCAGGACGTGCAGCCGGTCGAGCTGCGCCCCGGCGTCGGTGACGTAGCGGCGCACCGCCGAGTCGGTCCAGCCGCCCTCCTCCGAGTCCTCGTACCCGTAGAAGCGCAGGTGGAGCGAGATCAGGAGCGAGACGGCCTGCACGTCGGCCTTGGGGAACTTGAGCTCGCGCATGCGGCGGCGGGCCAGGCGGGCCCCGGCCACGTCGTGGTGGTGGAAGGTGACGCCGCCGCCGGGCGTGACGTCCTTCGTCTCCGGCTTCCCGATGTCGTGCAGCAGGGCCGCGAGCCGGCCGATGAGGTCGGGGCCGTCGGTCTCGTGCGCGATCGCGTTGCGCAGCACCTGGAGCGAGTGCTCGTAGACGTCCTTGTGCTGGGCGTGCTCGTCGATCTCCATGCGCAGCGCGGGCAGCTCGGGCAGGAACCGCTCGGCCAGGCCGGTGTCGACGAGGAGGCGCAGGCCCACGACCGGGTCGGGGGCGAGCATGAGCTTCACGAACTCGTCGCGGACGCGCTCGGCGGTGATCCGGGACAGCTCGGGCGCCATGTCGCGCATCGCCGCGAGCGTGCCCGGGTCGACGTCGAAGCCGAGCTGCGCGGCGAAGCGCGCGGCCCGCAGCATCCGCAGCGGGTCGTCGGCGAAGGAGGACTCCGGGGACGCGGGGGTGCGGATCGTGCGGCGGGCGATGTCGGCGATGCCGCCGAACGGGTCGGCGAACTCGTGGCCGGGCAGCGACACGGCCATGGCGTTCACGGTGAAGTCGCGGCGCTCGAGGTCGTCCTCGAGGCGGTCGCCGTAGCGGACGACCGGGTTGCGGCTGACGCGGTCGTAGGCGTCGGCGCGGAAGGTCGTCACCTCGACCTGCTCGCCCCGGAACAGGCCCCCGATGGTGCCGAAGTCGGCGCCGGTGGTCCACACCGTGGAGCAGTGGGCGCGCAGGATCGCCTCGGTCGCCTCCGGGCGGGCGTCGGTGGTGAAGTCGAGGTCGCTCACGCGCCGCCGCAGCACCGCGTCGCGGACCGGGCCGCCGACCAGGTGCAGCTCGTGGCCCTCCCGCTCGAACACCCGACCCAGCTCATCGGCTATCGGCGGGACCGTGATTTCCTTACCGCTACTGTTGTCAGACATCGCCGGGCAAGCTTAGCGGAGAGTGCGAGAATGGCCGAACCTAGCGCGAGACCGGGACCTGGCCCGGAATACTCGCCGTCTGGCCCCGCCCTGGGCCCCCACCCCCACGCGAACCCCCAGTCCTGGCGCCCGGCCACCGGCAACGGCTACACCCCCGCCGGACCGCCCCCGCCGCCCGCCGCCCCCGCCCCGGCCGCCCCGCAGCCCCAGGGCAAGAACGTGGTCCGCTCCAGCCTCCTCATGGGCGCCGGGTCCCTCGTCTCGCGCATCACCGGGTTCGGGCGCACCGTCGTCATCTCCGCGGCCATCGGCGCCGGACTCCTCGGCAACTCGTACACGACCGCGCAGTACTTCCCCCAGATGATCTACGAGCTCGTCCTCGGGGGCGTGTTCGCGAGCATCATCATGCCCCTGTTCGTCAAGGCCCACAAGAACGACGCCGACGGCGGCGACGCCTTCGCGCAGCGCCTGCTCACCCTCGCGGCCCTCGTCCTCGGCGCCGCCGCGCTCCTCGTCACCCTCGGCGCCCCGCTCATCGCCCGCGCCATGGCCGAGCCCGCGCAGTACGCGCTCGTCACCGAGTTCTCCTACCTCATGCTCCCGGCCCTGCTCCTGTACGGGCTGTTCGCGATCCTCTCCGGCGTCCTCAACTCCCGCGAGCACTTCGGCGCCCCCATGTGGGTGCCGATCATCAACAACCTCGTCGTCATCACCGTCGGCGCGGTGTTCTTCCTCGTCTACACCCGCGACGCCGTCCCCGGCCCGGGCGGCGAGCTGTTCGCCGACGCCGACCAGGTGACGACCGGGATGGTCGTCCTGCTCGGCGGCGGCACCACCGCGGGCGTCCTCATCCAGGTGCTGTGCCTCGCCCCGGCCCTGCGCCGGGCCGGGTTCAGGTGGCGGCTGCGCTTCGACTTCCGGGCCCTGCCGCTGCGCGAGATCCGCCGCATGGCCGCGTGGACGCTCCTGTTCGTCGTCGCCAACCAGATCGCGGTGATGGCCGTCATCAAGGTCGCGAACGCCGCCGCCGGCGACGCGGTCGAGGGCGGCCCGTTCGTGCCCGGCACCACCGTCTACAACAACGCGTACCTCATGATGATGATGGCGCACGGCATCGTCGCCGTCTCCGTCATCACCGCGCTCATGCCGCGCATGACCCGCGCCGCCGACGACCGCCGCTGGGCCGAGCTCACCGACCACCTCTCCAGCGGCATCCGGCTGGCGTCCTTCCTCCTCGTGCCGATCGCGGCCGTGTTCGTCGCCCTCCACGAGCCGGTCGCGATGGCGATCTTCCAGTGGGGCGCCTACGACCACACGATGGCCGTCGCCACCGGGCAGGCGCTCCTCATGGTCGGGATCGTGCTGCTGCCGTTCTCGATCAGCCAGCTCCAGATCTACGCGTTCTACGCCCAGACCGACACGAAGACCGTGGGCCTGTTCAACCTGCCGGTCATCGCGATCCGCATCGGCGGGTACCTCCTCGCGTTCGCGTTCCTCCCCCTCGAATGGGTCGTCGTCGGGCTCCTCGCCGCGAACGGCGTGTCCTACCTCGTCTCGCTGCTGCTCTCGATGAGCCTGCTGCGCAAGCGGGTCGGGCTCCTCGGGATGCGCCGGACCGCGAGCGGCCTGGTGCGCACCACCGCCGCCGCGGCCCTCGCCGGCGCGGCCGCGTACGGCGGCTGGCTGGTGTGGCCCGATGTGTCGGATTCCAAACTGGGCCAGCTGGGCGCGTCGTTCGTGCTCGGGATCGCCCTGCTGGGCGTGTATCTCGCCGCCTGCCTGGTATTCCGCGTCACTGAAATGACGTCGCTCCAGGCAACGGTGCGCGCAAGGCTGCGACGATGAGACAAGTACGATCCATACGTGCACTATGGCCTCGGCTCACCGCACGACCGCTGCACGACCGACGACCCCGCACCACGCCGCACCGCCCGTACGCCTGAACAACCCGACCGGCCGGCACGGCCCCTCCGCGGGGCCGGTCTGAGAGGGGAGGACCCCGCACCATGAGTTCCGCCGAAGTGCCGTCCGTGGGCGACCTGCTCGCCGAGCGGTACCGCCTCGAAGAGCACGTCGGAGGCACGAACGGCCACCGCCAGCTGTGGCGGGGCGTCGATGTCCTCCTCCACCGCTCCGTCGCGGTCGTCCTGCGCTCCCCCGGCGGCGAGGACGCGGCGCCGACCATGACCGCCGCGGTGGCGGCGTCCCGCGCCCACGTCGACTCCATGGTCGACGTGTACGACGCGGTCGACGAGGGTCGCTTCGCCTACGTGGTGCGCGAATGGGTCAACGGCTCCTCCCTGCGCGGGGTCCTGGAGCAGCAGACGCTCGAGAGCGCCCACGCGCTCGAACTCGTCGCCTCGGTCGCCGACGCGGTCGCCGCCCTCCACGACGGCGGCGTCACCCACGCCGACCTCCAGCCCGGCTCCATCCTCCTCTCCGAGGACGACCGGGTCATGGTCACCGAGCCCCGCAACGAACCCGGGAACACCCAGGTCGAGGACGTGCGCGCGCTCGGCGCGACCCTGTACGCCTGCCTCACCGGCACCTGGCCGCGGGTCGTGCCCGCCGAGAACACCGGCCTGCCCGACGCCGCCACCGACGAATGGGGCCGCGTCCTCGACGCCGCCAAGGTCGTCCCCGGCGTCCCCGCCCGGCTCTCCCAGCTCACCGCCGACCTCCTCGACCACGCCCAGACCCCGCCCTCGGCCGCCGAGCTCGCCGTCGAACTGCGCCGCCTCACCGAGACCGGCGGCGCCGACCCGGCGCCCGCGCAGGCCACGAGCATCCTCGGCTCGATCAACCTCGGCCGCCGCTTCACCGGCGACGCCGCCGCCCCGCCCCTGGGCATGAAGCGCCTCGCGGTCGTCGCGGCCGTCATCGCCGCGGTCATCTTCGCCGGCGTCGTCGGCAGCGCCCTCGTCTTCGGCGGCGGCGACGACCCCGCCGGCGCCGAGGACCAGATCACCGGCGAGGACACCGGCGGCGACGGCTCCGAAGCCGAGGAGCCCGACGTCGCCGCCCCCACCGAGGCCGAGATCACCGCCGACGACATCCGCGTCGTCGACCCGCCGGACGGCGACCGCGACCAGGGCGAGGGCGTCGAGGCCGTCATCGACGGCAACGCCTCCACCGGCTGGTCCACGAACACGTACTACAACGACCCCGGCTTCGGGAACCTCAAGCCCGGCATGGGCATCCTCATCGACCTCGGCGAGGCCCAGGAGGTCGCGTCCGTCCGGGTCCAGATGACCAGCGCGGGCGCCACCGTCGGCCTCCTCGCCGGCGACGAGGACCCCGGCGACTCCTCCGAGGGCGACCAAGCGATCGTCGACGGCTTCACCGAGCTCGCCGCGCCCGTCGCCGACGCCGACACGAACATCGAACTCCAGGCCGGCGGCCAGTCCGCCCGCTACATCGTCGTCTGGGTGACCGAGCTCCCCGCCTCCTCCGGCGGCTACAAGCTCACGATCTCCGACATCAACGTGTTCGTCCGGTAGGCCGACCGTGCCCGCCCCCCTCACGCCCGGACCCGGACCCGACGGCGCGCCCGCCGGCCCGATGGACGGCGTGGGCGACGCCGAGCTGCTCCGCCGCCACGTCGGCGGCGACCGCGACGCGTTCGGGGAGCTGTTCCGCCGCCACCGCGGCCGCCTCTGGGCGGTCGCGGTCCGCACCCTCGCCGACCCCGAGGACGCCGCCGAGGCCCTCCAGGACGCGATGATCAAGGCCTACCAGGCGGCCGGCACCTTCCGGGGCGGCTCGGCCGTCACCACCTGGCTGCACCGCATCGTCGTCAACGCCTGCCTCGACCGCATCCGCGCGGCCGGTCGCCGCCCCACCGTGCCCCTCCCCGAGGACGGGCGCGAACCGGTCCCGGCCGCCCCCGCGTCCGCGGACCCGCAGCAGGCGGCGCTGCGCATCGCCGTCCACCGCGCGCTCGCGGAGCTGCCGTTCGAGCACCGGGCCGTCCTCGTGTACATCGACATGCTCGGGTACCCCGTCGAGGAGGTCGCCGCCATCCTCAAGGTCCGGCCCGGCACCGTCAAGTCGCGGGCCTCCCGGGCCCGCAAGCGCCTCGCCGCCAGCCTGCCCGAGTTCGACCCGAGCGCGGGCGCGGCCCTGGCCGGGAACCCGCCGGGCCAGCGCGGCGTCGAACCTGGAGCGGGACACCCGACCAGCCGAGAGGAGGGGGGCCGATGATCGGGCAGACGCCCGGCGAGACCGGGGCCGAGGCCGAGACCGCGCGACTGCTGCGGCACGCCTCCGACGGCTACGGCGACCTCCCCGAGGAGGTCGCGCAGCGGCTCGACCGCGTCCTCCAGACCCTCCCGGCCGCCGACACCCTCCGCGGCGCAGCCGCCGCCCCCGCCCGGGACGGCTTCCTCGCCACGCTCGCCGAACGCCTGCGCCCCAAGCGGGTCCGGTACGCGATCGCCAGCGGCGCGGCCGCCGTCCTGGTCACCGTCGGCGCGGTCGCGGTCGGCCTCCAGACCCTCGCGCCCCAAGGCGACGAGGCCGGCTCGGCCGAGATGTACGCCGAGGACGCGCCGCGCACCGGCGAGGACCACGACTCCGCCGACGGCGCCGACGAAGGCGCCGCGCCCGGCGCCACCGAGGACTCCCTCGCCGAGGAGCCCGAGCAGGGCGGCACCGACGCCGAGGTCGGCGTCACCGACGTCGAGTCGTTCGCGTCCGGCACCGACTACAGCGGCTCCGCCGACCTCCTCGCGGCCCTGCGCGGCCTCGGCGACCACACCCGCGCCGGCGAGGTCCCCGACGAGCTCGCCGCGGTGGCCGCCGGCGGCGAGTTCTGGCGCGCCTGCGAGGAGGCGATCAGCGAGGAGTACCAGAGCCTCCTCGTCGCGGTCGACTTCGCCCGGTACGAGTCCGCGCCCGCGATCATGGTCCTGCTCGTCTCCGAGCAGGGCGAGATCGCCGTCGCGCTCAGCCCGGCGTGCGCCGACGGCATCATCGAGGCCCTCGCGGTCCAGCCCTGAGCGAACGGCGCGTGAGCTTCCCCACGATCGGGGAATGCGCCTGTCACAAGCCCGACACGGCGGCGCTCCCTGGAATTTCGGGTCAATAGGATGGCGTTGAAGCTGTCAGCATCAGGGGAGCCGTCCCTGACGCCTCGAACCACCACAGGAGCGAACCCGGTGAGCGAAATCCGCGACGTCATCATCATCGGCTCGGGCCCGGCCGGGTACACCGCCGCGCTGTACACCGCGCGCGCCAACATGAAGCCGCTGGTGTTCGAGGGCTTCCAGTTCGGCGGCGCCCTCATGCAGACCACCGAGGTCGAGAACTTCCCCGGCTTCCCCGAGGGCATCATGGGCCCCGAGCTCATGGACCAGTGGCGCAAGCAGGCCGAGCGCTTCGGCGCCGAGCTCGTCTCCGACGACGTCACCCGCGTCGACCTCACCGGCGAGATCAAGAAGGTGTGGGTCGGCGACGAGGAGCACCTCGCGAAGTCGGTGATCCTCGCGACCGGCTCCGCGTACCGGCCGCTGAACGTCCCGGGCGAGCAGGAGCTCATGGGCCGCGGCGTCTCCGCGTGCGCCACCTGCGACGGCTTCTTCTTCCGCGACCAGCACATCGCGGTGGTCGGCGGCGGCGACTCGGCGATGGAGGAGGCCACGTTCCTCACCAAGTTCGCCTCGAAGGTCACCATCGTGCACCGCCGCGACGAGTTCCGCGCCTCCAAGATCATGGCCGAGCGCGCGCTCGCCAACCCGAAGATCGAGGTCGCCTGGAACTCCGCGGTGAAGCAGATCAACGGCGAGGGCGGCAAGGTCGCCAGCGTCGACCTGGTCGACACCGTCACCGGCGAGGCCCGCACGCTCCCCGCGACCGGCCTGTTCATCGCGATCGGCCACGACCCGCGCTCGGAGCTGTTCAAGGGCCAGGTGGAGCTCGACGAGTCCGGCTACGTCAAGGTGGCCGCCCCGTCGACGCGCACCAACCTGGAGGGCGTGTTCGCCGCGGGCGACCTCGTCGACCACACCTACCAGCAGGCGGTCACGGCCGCCGGCACCGGCTGCGCCGCCGCGCTCGACGCCGAGCGCTACATCGCCGCACTCGAGGACGCCGCGGTCGCGGCCTGACCGACTCTCCCTTCTTCACACACACAGGAGGATGCCCATGGGCGCCATCAAAGCCGTCAACGACGAGCAGTTCCAGAACGAGGTGCTGGAAGCCGACAAGCCCGTGCTGGTCGACTTCTGGGCCGAGTGGTGCGGTCCCTGCAAGAAGGTCGCACCCGTGCTCGAGGAGCTCGCGGCCGAGATCGACTCGATCGAGATCCGCAAGCTCGACACCGACGCGAACCCGGAGATCACCCGCAAGTACGGCGTGATGAGCGTGCCGACCATGATCCTGTTCAAGGACGGCCAGCCGGCGGACCAGCTCATCGGCGCCCAGCCCAAGGCGGCCATCCGCAAGTTCCTCGGCCAGTAGACCGACAGCGGGAAGGGCCCGGCGTGTTCGCCGGGCCCTTCCCTGCTCGTCCGTCAGTCGAAGACGTCGCCGCCGCGCTGCGTCCCGGGCCGGTCGATCCGGGAGCGGCTCGTGGTCGGCTCGCCGAAGAACTGCTCCAACTCGACGTCGTCGAGCTTGAACCACTCCACCGAGTCGCTCGGCTCCATGGTCTCCTCGGCCTCCACGCTCCGGTCGATGGCGGCGCGCAGCTCCAGGCGCAGCCGCGGGTAGCGCGGGTCGAAGCGCACCGTCTTGAACCCGACCGAGCGGTAGAAGTCGGCGGGCACCAGGCACGCGCCGGCCTCGCCGCGCGCGTCGCCGAACGCCTCGAGCGCGTAGATCCCCCGCCGCGCCACGTCCGCGGCGACGGTCTGCACCAGCTGCCGGCCCAGGCCCGACCCCGCGTACGCCGGGGCGACGTAGGCGGTCATGAGCAGGGCCGCGTCAGGGGAGACCGGGCCCGACGGGAACTCCATCGAGCGCGGCACGAACTTCGGGGACGCGTACGTGATGAACCCGGCGACCGCGTCGCCCTCGTACGCGATCCGCCCGCAGCCGCCCCATTCGAGGAGCGTGTGCGACAGCCACGCCTCCTTCTCGATCGCGGGCTCGCCCACGTCGCGGGCCGCCTCGGCGCACAGGGGCGACAGCTCCCAGAACACGCAGGCGCGGCACCGCCTCGGAACTTCGTCCAAGGAGTCGAGTGTGAGGTTGACCATGCGCCGATGCACCCGTCCAGCCTACGCGGGCGAGGGGTCCACATGACGGAAAACACGCGCTGCGAGCGGCCCCTGTGCTAGTAGAGTGGTTCGATCATCGTGCGCGAGCCGGCGGCACCGCCGCCCGCTCGCCCGCAGGGCCGGCCCGGAGCCGTAGGCTTGGCCGGCAGGGCCCCTCGCTCGCGAGCCGGAGCCCGCACGACGCAGCGCCCGACCCGCGACCACCGTTCGCGGGCGACGAGGACCATCAGAGGAGGTCTCCGCGTGTCCGGTACAACACTCGACGATTACACCGGTCGCTACGCATCCCGGGTTCACGGGATGGCACAGTCGGAGATCCGCGCACTGTTCTCGGTCGCCTCGCGCCCGGAGGTCGTCTCCCTCGCCGGAGGGAACCCGTACACGGCCGCGCTCCCCATGGACGAACTCGGCGAGATGTTCACCCGCCTGCTCTCCCAGGTCGGCGCCGAAGCGCTCGGCTACTGCCCCGGCCAGGGCAGCGTCGCGCTCCGCGAGGCGCTCTGCGGGGCCCTGGAGCTCTCGGGCATCCGCGCCTCGGCCGACGACCTCGTCCTGACCACCGGCGCGCAGCAGGGCTTGGACCTGCTCGCCCGCACCTTCCTCGACCCGGGCGACATCGTGCTCGCCGAAGGGCCCACGTACGTCGGCGCGCTCGGCGCCTTCCAGGCCGCGCAGGCCGACGTCCGCCACCTCCCGATGGACGACGACGGGCTCGTGCCCGCCGGCCTCGAGGAGGGCCTGGCCGCGCTCGAGCGCGAGGGGCGCCGCGCGAAGTTCCTGTACACGATCCCGACGTACCAGAACCCGGCCGGCGTCACCATGACCGAGGGGCGCCGCGAGGAGATCCTCGCGATCTGCGAGCGGCACGGGCTCCTCATCATCGAGGACGACCCGTACTCGATGATCAGCTTCGACGGCACGCCGCCGGCGCCGCTGCGCGCCCGCGCCGAGCGGGGCGTCATCTACCTCGGCACGGTCTCGAAGATCTTCGCCGCGGGCCTGCGCCTCGGCTGGGTCCTGGCCCCGCCCGCGGTGCGCGACAAGCTGCTCCTGGCGATCGAGGCGTCGATCCTGTGCCCGTCCGGGCTCACCCAGGAGGCCACCCTCCGGTTCCTCACCGAGATGGAGTGGCGCCAGCAGGTGAAGGTCTTCAACACGCTCTACCGGGACCGCCGGGACGCGCTCCTGGCGGCGCTCGGCGACTACATGCCCGAGGGGATGACGTGGACCGTCCCCGGCGGCGGCCTGTTCATCTGGGCCACGCTGCCGGAGGGGCTCGACTCGAAGGCGATGCTCCCCCGCGCGCTCCAGGAGCGGGTGGCGTACGTCCCGGGCACCGGTTTCTACGCCGACGGCAACGGCCGCAGGGAGATGCGCTTGAACTTCTCGACCCAGACCGCCGAGGTCATCCGCGAGGGCGTGCGACGCCTGGCGGGCGTCGTCGCGAGCGACATCGAGCTGCGCGACACGTTCGCGGGAGGGGCCGCATGAAGGAGGGCGCCGCAGCCTCGGACATCCGGGTCCTGATCCTGGCCGGGGGCATGTCGTACGAGCACGAGGTCTCGCTGAAGTCGGGCCGCCGCGCCGCCGACGCGCTCCAGCGCCAGGGCATGGCCTGCGACGTGCGCGACCTCGACGGCGAGCTGCTGCCCGCGCTCCAGGAGTTCCCGCCCGACGTGGTGCTGCCGCTCGTGCACGGCCAGCCGGGCGAGGACGGCTCGCTCCAGGCGGTGCTCGAACTCATCGGCCTCCCGATCGTGGGCACCGGCTCGACGGGCGCGCGGCGGGCGTGGAACAAGATCACGGCCAAGGACCTGCTGCGGACGGCCGGCATCCCGACGCCGGACTGGACGTCGATGCCGCGCCAGGCGTTCTCGGACTTCGGGGCCCGCAAGCTCCTCGACCGGATCGCCGCGAAGATGGGCCTGCCACTGGTCGTCAAGCCGAACTCGGGCGGGTCGGGTCTCGGCGTGCACGCGGTGCACAAGGAGGACGACTTCCCGTCGGCGATGATGGGCTGCTTCTCCTACAGCGACACCGCGCTCATCGAGTCGTTCGTCGAGGGCCGCGACATCGCGGTCGGCGTGGTCGACCTGGGCGAGGGCCCGGTGGCCCTGCCGCCGGTCGAGATCGCGCCGCTCCACGGCGACTACGACTACGCGGCCCGGTACAACCCCGGTGCGACCCGCTGGACGGTCCCGGCGGCCCTCAGCGACGCGGTGGCGGCCCGCACGGCCGAACTGGCCCTGGCGGCCCACCGCACGCTCGGCCTCGGCGACATGTCCCGCATCGACCTCATGGTCGACGACGCCGGCGGCATCCAGGTGCTGGAGGCGAACGTCGCCCCCGGCACCACCGAGACGTCCCTCCTGCCGATGGCGATCGAGGCGGCCGGCCTCGACTTCGGCGAAGTCCTGGCGACCATGGTCCGCCAGGCCCTCGCCCGGTCCTGACCCGAGGCGGCCCCGGCCGACGAGCAACACGAAGGGCGCCGATGTTTCACGTGAAACATCGGCGCCCTGAGTCGTCTCCCGTGGCCGCGCCCTACCGACATTGCGTCCCATTGGGAACGTGAAAGCGGATATTCCCGAAATATCCCCCTAAGGGACCCCTGGATACAAAAATATCTCGCGGGTCCGACAGCTTCCCGGCGTGTCGCCTCACCCTTCCGGGTGCGATCGTTCACGTCCCTGCGAGCAGGGCTGCGGGGCGGGCGGAGCAGGTCAGTCGTCGCTGAGCCAGGCGGCGATGTATTCGAGGTTCATCTGCCACTCGTGCTCCTCGACCGGCGGGAGGATCTCGTCCCACATCGTCATGAACGGGCCGC
The DNA here is from genome assembly GCF_003933745.1 of Glycomyces terrestris. Taxonomy (GTDB): domain Bacteria; phylum Actinomycetota; class Actinomycetes; order Mycobacteriales; family Micromonosporaceae; genus Glycomyces; species Glycomyces terrestris. The sequence continues at coordinate 713,905 of NZ_RSEB01000003.1, forward strand.
GCAGCTGGAGGTAGCCGTGCGGGCGGGCCAGGAACCACTGCTGGAGGTGGGCGGTGCCGTCGCCCCAGCGGTTCACGTGGACCTGGGCGACGGACTCCAGGGACCGGATCGCCCGCTCCAGGCGGACCGTGAGCACGCCGAGCTCGGCGGCGTGCATCGTCGACAGGTCACCGAGGTCGAGGTGCGCGCGCGGCTCCAGGATCACCACCACCGGAAGACCGCTCGGAGCCGGCGGGCTCTTCAGGCGCCAGCGTTCGTTCGACCACAGGTACACCGAGTCGGGAGTGTGGCAGGCCGCGCACTGCTCCTGGCGGTCGCCGCGCCGCGGGGGCTCGGCCTCGACCGGCTCCTGGAGCGACTTGATGCGGAGCTCGCCCTCGAAGGGGAAAGCGGGCCAGTCCACGAAGGCCGGCAGGTTCGGCCGCACCCCGCCGGCGCGCGGGGTCGGGGGTCGGGTGTTCGTCAAGTCGGGCTTCGAATTCGGGCCGGGGGTACTCGCAGCTGCCACCATCGAAAAATACCCCATGATGGCGAGAGTGGAAACCACCGGAATCCACCTTTTGGCAGATTTCAACTGGGTTAACTCGAAGAAGGCAGTCCGGACTCCCGACAGTGGAGCGAACATAGTCCGCGAACCAGGCGAATCGGTGCGCGACAAGGTGATTCGCGGGCACACGTGACGTGCGCCCATATGGCGGGAAGGCCCTGTCGGGAGGGCCGGTCGATAGGGCAAGCTGGAAGGCGTGCAAGCAACAGTGACTGATAGTTCCACGCCGGAGGCGACGCCCGATTCGGGCGAGATCGCCGTCCTGGTGGACCCGCCGGTCACCGCCGCGCTCGTTGACGAACTCAGCCACCTCTGGGTGAGAGTGACGAACGCCGGCGGTTCCGTCGGGTTCGTCCCGCCGGTCAACATCGACGAGGTCCGCCCTCACACCGTTTCCATTCTCGCGCGAGTGATCGACCGGACTGACACGCTGGTCGCTCTACAGGAAGGAGCCGCCATTGTCGCTTGGTGTGTTCTCACATCAAACGACAGCCCGCCGCGACACGGGTGGCGGACCATGCGCCACGTCCAGGTCGACCCCGCCCGGCAGGGCGGCGGTCTGGGGGGCAAGCTGCTGGCGGCCGTCGACCACGTTGCCCGCGAAGAGCTGAAGCTGGAGGCGCTCAGCCTCAAGGTCCGCTCGGGCACCGGCGCCGACGCCTTCTATCGCCGACACGGATTCACTGAGGTCGGTCGTCTGCCGCGCGCCGTGCGCATGGCCGATGACGACTACCGGGACGATATCATCATGTGGCGGGAGCTCTCCTAGCCGCATTCGGAACTGAGCAAGGGGCGGGATGTTTCACGTGAAACATCCCGCCCCTTCGTTCGTCTCTTGAGGCGCCGACGGTGCCGGTTCGAGCGGACCGCTACTCGACGCCGATCTGCTCGACGATCCGGTCGAGGTCGGCGAGCGACCCGAACTCGATGACGATCTTGCCCTTCTTGCGGCCCCACGAGATCGACACCTGCGTCTCGAAGTGGTCCGACAGGCGCTCCTTCAGCTCCTCCAGACCGGGCGCCTTGATGCGGTCCTTCGCGGCGCGCCCGTCGCGTGGGCGCGGCTCGTCGAGTTCCGGCTTCTCCTCCAGGCGGTTGGCCGTCACGAGTTCCTCGGTGCTCCGCACCGACAGGCCCTCGCTGATGATCCGCTCGGCGATGTGCTCCTGCGAATCAGGGCTGTCGAGGCCGAGGAGCGCCCGGGCGTGGCCCGCGGTGAGGACGCCGGCGGCGACCTTCGTCTGGACCGTGGGCGGCAGGCCGAGGAGGCGGATCATGTTCGAGATCTGCGGGCGGCTGCGGCCGATCTTCTTGGAGAGCTCCTCCTGCGTCACGTTGAACTCCTCGAGGAGCTGCGCGTAGGCCGCGCCCTCTTCGAGCGGGTTCAGCTGCACCCGGTGGATGTTCTCCAGGAGCGCCTCGCGGAGCATCTCCTCGTCGGCGGTGCGGCGCACGATCGCCGGGACGGTCTCCCAGCCGAGTGCGGTGGCGGCGCGCAGGCGGCGCTCCCCCATGACGAGTTCGAAGCGGGCGCCGTCCTCACGGGGCTCGTCGGCGGTGCGCTCGCGCACCGCGATCGGCTGTAGCATCCCGACTTCGGTGAGGGAGGTCTGGAGTTCGAGGAGGTGCTCGTCGTCGAAGAACTGCCGCGGCTGTTTCGGGTTGGTGCCGATGTCGGCGATCGGGATCAGCTGGAAGCTCGCTCCCGGGACCGGCACGAGGTCCGGGCCGGCCGATGTTTCACGTGAAACATCCGGAACCGGCTCGGGGTCGGGAGTCGATGTTTCACGTGAAACATCGCGCTCGACCGGAGCCGCCTGGCGGGGTGCCGCCACCGGAGCCGGCGCTGGGGCGGGGTCGTCCGCCTCCGTCGTCGTGCTCTCGGCCAGACCGGTCGGGATGAGCGCGCCCAGTCCGCGACCGAGCCCTCCGCGCTTCGCCGCAGCCATCGACTAGTTCCCGCCCTTCTGGTTCTTCCCGCGCCGGGAGAGCTTGGCGCCCCGCAGGGCGATCTCCTCGGCCGCTTCGAAATAGCTCGCCGCACCCCGCGAGCCGGGGTCGTACGTCATGATCGACTGCCCGTAGCCGGGCGCTTCGGAGACGCGGACGCTCCGCGGGACCACCGCGTCGAGCACGATCTCGCTGAAGTGCCCGCGCACCTCCTGCTCCACCTGATCGGCGAGCTTGGTCCGCTTGTCGTACATGGTGAGCAGGATGGTCGAGACGCGCAGGCGCGCGTTCAGGTGCGCCTTGATGAGCTCGATGTTCCGCAGCAGCTGCCCGAGTCCCTCCAGCGCGTAGTACTCGCACTGGATCGGGATGAGCACCTCTTCGGCGGCGACGAGCGCGTTGACCGTGAGGAGGCCGAGCGAGGGCGGGCAGTCGATGAAGATGTAGTCGAGCTCGCCGCTGAAGGTGTCGATGCTCTTCTCCAGGCGCCCTTCGCGGGCCACCACGTTGACGAGTTCGACCTCGGCGCCGGCGAGGTCGATCGTGGCCGGCACGCAGTAGAGCGAGGGGATGCCGTCGACCGGGGTCGCGATCTCGTCGAGCGACATGCCCTCGACGAGGGCCTCGTACACGCTCGGGGTGCCGGCGCCGTGCTCGACGCCGAGACCGGTGGAGGCGTTCCCCTGCGGGTCGAGGTCGATGACCATGACGCGGTTGCCGTGCAGCGCCAAGGCGACCGCGAGGTTCACGGTGCTCGTGGTCTTGCCGACGCCGCCCTTCTGGTTGGCGACGGCGAACACGCGGCGGCGGGTGGGCCGCGGCATCGTCACCGAGCCCGAGGGGTTGAGGACCCGGACCGCGCGCTGCGCCTCGCGCGCCAGCGGCAGGTCGTCGTCGAGCTCGCTCTTCTCCGGCGGCGCCGACTGCTGCGGCACCGGCTTCACGGCGGCCTTCCGCCCGTTGCCGCTCGGCGCCTCGTCGGGCGCCAAGTGCCGTCCGGCCCTGCCGCGCGAAGTCCTCGTCATCCCGTCCCCCCGTTCACCGCTGCTGTCCAGCCGGTCCGCCGCACCGGCGCCCGCGCCGGACTGCCTCGCAACCGATTCTGACCCAGTCTGCCCGTAGGCCGGGGCTGCGCCACCCGATTCGGGAGAGGTTTCTCGATAGCGGTGGCGTCGCGCGGGCGGCGCCTCCTCGCTCACGGCCGCATCGAGGAGGTTCCGGATACGCCGTTCAGCCGGGGTATCGCCGCCAAGGGAGCTGTGTTCACGATCTTCGGGGGGAAGGGGGTCGCGCACGTTCACCGCCACAGACTACGGGCCGAATGTTTCACGTGAAACATCGCCCTGCTCGGAGTAACTTACTCGGCATAGGTTATCCGAATCGGGCGCGCAACGCCGAATGCGAAGTGCCGCGATGCGGTCGGCATCGCGGCACTTGTTGCGGCACTTCGGTATTCGCTTGATGAATTCTCGGGACGCGTTGCCCCGGCGGCCTAGCGCACCCGCTCGATCACCACTACCGTTGCGGGGACCGGGAACACGGGGTCGCTCAGCTTCGACTCGCCGCACACCTCGATTGCGGCCGGCCCGCCGCCGAGGCGCCGGACGAGCTTCGCGTCGCGCGCGATCTCCTCGCCCGCGCTCTGGCCCTTGACGGCGAGCATCAGCCCGCCGACCCGGGCCAGCGGCAGGCACCAGCCGGCCAGCTTCCCCAGGGGCGCAACCGCTCTGGAGACGACGACGTCGGCCTTCCCCTTCGGGTCCACCTCCTCGGCACGGGCCCGCAGCACCTCCACGTTCCGGAGGCCGAGTGCCGCGATCACCTCGTCGAGGAAGTCCACGCGGCGCTGCATCGGCTCGACCAGGGTCACCCAGAGGTCCGGGCGGGCGATCGCCAGCGGGATGCCCGGCAGCCCGCCGCCGGAGCCCACGTCGATCACGTCGGCGTCCGCCGGGATCAGCTCCTCGACCACGGCGCTGCCGAGCACATGCCGGCCCCACAGCCGCGGCACCTCCCGCGGCCCGATGAGGCCGCGCTCGATCCCGATGGTCGACAGCAGGCCGACGTACCCCTCGGCCAGGGCGATCCGCTCGTCATCCGCTCCGAACACAGAGGCCAATGTTTCACGTGAAACATTGGCCTCGGCGGGTTCAGAGCCTTCCGGCTCTTCGCTCATGCGTTCCGGTCTCCTGCGCTACTCGTCATCCGCCGGCTTCACGACCACCCGGCGGCGCGGCTCGGCGCCCTCGGACTCGCTCTGCACGCCGTCGGTCGCGTTGATGACATCGTGGACGCACTTGCGTTCGAAGGCGCTCATCGGGTCCAGCTTGACGACGCTGCCGGTCTCGATGACGCGCTTGGCGGTCTTCTCGGCCAGCTCGGCGAGCTTCTTGCGGCGCCCGGCGCGGTAGCCCCCGATGTCGAGCATCAGCCGCGAGTGGTCCCCGGTCTTGCGGTACACCGCGAGGCGGCACAGTTCCTGGAGGGCTTCGAGGGTCTGGCCCTTGGGGCCGACGAGGCCGCCGAGGTCCTCCCCGACGATCTCGACCTGGGGGCGGTCGCCGACGACGAGTTCGTCGATGTCCCCGTCGAGGTCGAGGATGTCCAGGAGGCCCTCCATGTAGTCGGCCGCCACTTCGCTCTGCTCAAAGAGGTCGTCTTCGGAGGCCACCTCGTCCTCCCGCACCGTTGCTCCCATAATTGCCAACTCGTCCTATCGCTCGTTATAAGCCTAGTTTGCACCATTGTGGCTGATCCGGTGGCGCCTGCGCCGCCCCGGACCGTCCCCCTAGCCTTTTTTCTTCTTGGAGGTCTGCTGCGCGCCGCTGACCTTCTTAGCCCGCGCGATGCGCTCGGCCCGTGAGAGGTTCTTGCCCGCGCCGGGGCCGCCCTTGGCGGCGTTCGCGCCGTTGACGCTCGCGCCGTTGACGCCCGACTCCGGCTTCGCCTTCGGGGTCTGGCCGGACTGCTTCGGCTTCTGGCCCGGCTTGGGGGCCAGCTCCTTGCGGCGCTGCTCGGCCTCGCGCTGCTCCTCGAGCATCTTCTCGTGGGCCTTCGAGCCGGGCTTCGGCGGCTTCGCGTTCGCGTTGTTCTGCGCGGGCGGCGGGTACTTGTGCAGCACGAACTGCTGCTGTGCCAGCGAGAACAGGTTGTTGACGGTCCAGTAGATGACCACGCCGATCGGGAACGCGCCCGCGGAGAAGATCATGATGACCGGGATGCCGTAGAGCATCACCTTCTGGATCATCCGCTGGTTCGGGTCCTCGTTCCAGCCGGTCTTGAGGATCATCTGCCGAGTGGTGAGGAAGGTCGTCAGGATCATCGCCGCGCCGAGGACGCCGGCGACGAGCTTCACGTCGAGCGCGGAGGCGTCGACCTTGGCCAGCTGGTCGGCCGGCGTCAGGAAGGTGCTCCAGAACGGGGCGCCGAAGAGCTTCGCGTCGACGTAGGTGTCCCAGTTGCTCTCGGTCCAGCCGTAGAGCGTGTGGTGCATCGTCTGGTCGGGGTCGGGGCGGCGCAGCACGTGGAACAGCGCCAGGAAGACGGGCATCTGGATCAGGATGGGAAGGCAGCCCATGAGCGGGTTCGCCTTCTCCTTCCGATACAGCTCCATCATCTCTTTCTGGAGCGTCTCGCGGTCGCCCTTGTAGCGCTCTTGGAGCGCCTTGATCTCGGGGGCGAGCTTCTGCATGGCGCGCTGCGACTGGATCTGCTTGACGAACAAGGGGAAGAGGATGACGCGGAGCGTGATGACGACGCCGACGATGGCGAGGACCCATGCCCAGTCGGTCGCCAATGCCTGGTTCCCGTCGAAGACGTTCGACCAGAGGTCGTGCCACCGCAGCAGCACCCAGGACACGCCGTCGTAGGCCCACTCCATCACTTGCGGACTCCAGTCATCTCGCTCTTCGAAATCATCACGTGCTCATCGGTGCCGAGGGGGGCACGGGGTCGAAACCCCCCGGATGAAAGGGGTGGCACCGTCCCAGCCGTCGCAGGCTCAACCATATGCCACGGACGGCACCGTGCTCGGACAGCGCCTCAAGGGTATATGCGCTGCAACTGGGGTAGAAGCGGCAGCGGGCCGGAAGGGCCGGGCTTATCCACCGACGGTACGCGACGACCGGTGCCGCGACCACCCGGACCAGGACGGACTGCGCCTCGCGCTCAACGCATTTCGCCGAGGGCGAACAGGAGTGCAGTGCCGAAGGCGAACAACTACACGGTGCCGAAGGCGAACAACCATGTGGCGCCGAAGGCGAACAACCACACGGCGCCGAGGGCGAACATTCGTGCAGCGCCGATGGCGAACACGAGCATGGTGCCGAAGGCGAACCGGAGCACTGCGCGGAAGGCGACTCGCACGGCGCCGCGTCCAGGAGGTGTTCGGGGGCGGGGTGCGAGCGGTCGAGGGGCGCCGGTCCCACGGCGGGGACGGTCATGGCCGGCCCCGCTGCTCGCGCGGGCGCCCGCTCCTGGGGCTGCGGGCCGCCTTGACGGCCTCGGCCAGGTCGCGGTGGAGCTCGTCGTAGTCGCGCTCGGCGGCCTTGGGCGTGGCCCGCACGACCACGTCGGTGCCGGGCGGCCAGTGCGGCAGTTCCGCGGCGGCCGCGTGCCGCAGGCGGCGCTTCACCTTGTTGCGGACGACGGCGTTGCCGACGGCCTTGGAGACGACGAAACCCGCCCGCGCCGAGCTGTTCGCTCCGGCTCCGGACGGTGTCGTCTGGTGTTCTTCTGTGCTCTCGCCTGCGCGCTGGTCGGCGCTCGCCGGGGCCCAGTGCACGACGACGCCGCCGCGGGCCGCGCGGCGGCCGCGCTTGAGCACGGCACCGAAGTCCCGGCTGCTGCGGATGCGCGCGTCGGCTGGTAGCACTGGATCACGTCCTCATCGGGGTCCCCCGCGGGCGGGCCGTGGCCCGCCTCGCGCAGGGGTCCGGAGGCAAGCGCTCAGACGGTCAGCTGCTTGCGACCCTTGTTGCGGCGCGCGTTGATGATGGCGCGGCCGGCGCGGGTGCGCATGCGCAGCCGGAAGCCGTGGGTGCGCTTGCGACGGCGGTTGTTCGGCTGGTAGGTGCGCTTGCTCACGACGGATGTCTCCCATTACGAATCAAATTGCCACTGCGCCGGGCCCTCGGGGCCCAGCCCCGGTTCGGGGCTACGGGGACGCGGAGAACAGCCTAGCAGGGCTTTCACCGGAGGCCCCAGCCGCTGACGGCGGGTGTGGCATGCCCCTCTGGGTCGACGGGCAACCACCTCATGTTACTCGCCGCACCGGCGCGGTCGCCAACCCGGTGGCGCGCCGCGCCCGCCCGCCGCGGCCGGCCCCACCGTCCTTCCCGGAGGGCCCCGGAAGGCGTCGCCGGAGCTCGCGCGACCGGTCCGAGCAGCCTGTGGATAACTTCGCCCGGATGGTGGACGACTTCTGCGGCGCCGGAACGGCATCGTGGCGGGAGTCGCAAGAAACAGCAGGTCATGACCGTGATTCAGGAAACATTGTCACAAGCGGCGCATGTGCACAGGGCAGCTGAAGCCCTGTGGATAACCTGTGGAAAACTTGCTGGAACGCGCCGCGGGCGGCACCAGGGGAACCGGGTGCGGCGGTGCGGAACGCCTGCATCGGAGCCTACCGGTAGCGGCCTCCGAACTTCGCGAAACCGACCGTTCGGGGACAGAAGACGAGCACAAAGGGATGGCGAACGTGACCGACCAAGATCTGTCGGCAGTCTGGTCGGCGGTGACCGCCGAGCTGGCTGAGGCGTCGTCGCTCACCCGCCAGCAGGCGGCGTGGATGCGCCTGTCCCAGCCGGTGCTGTCGATGCCCGGCACGTTCATCGTGGCCGCCCCCGACAAGTTCGCCCGCTCGGCCTTCGAGTCCAAGCTCCGCGTTCCGATCAGCGAGGCCCTCTCCCGGCACCTGGGCCAGCCGACGCAGATCGCGGTCACCCTCCAGGAGAAGCAGGCCGAGCCGGCCCCCGCCCCCGAGCCGCCGCCGGCCCCCGTCAACGGCAAGGCCGTCGACGACCACGCCGCCGACGCCACGATCGTGTTCGAGCGCCCCCGGTTCGAGGACCCCGAGCCGCCCGCCCCGCGGACCGTGCCGGCCCAGAACCCGCCGAGCCTGTTCGACACCGCCGCGTTCCGCGCCGGCGAGGCCGCCGAGGCGCCGCCCGCGCCCGAGCCCGAGCGGCCCGCCGCGATCCCGCACCAGCCGAACCGGCCCGCCGAGGCCGAGGCCCCCCGCTGGGAGGACCGCGCCCCCGAGCCCCCGGCCGACGGCGCCGAGCTCGAACGGGTCCTCTCCGAGACCGCCGCCCGCCGCGCCGACGGGCACAAGGACAACGGGGCCGCGCCGCCGGTCGCGCCCCCGCCCTCCGACGACCCGGACCCCGAGCGCCGCGGCCACCTCACCAAGGCCCACCAGGCCGCGCCCGCCAAGGCCGTCGACGGCGTCGGCCGCCTCAACCCGCGCTACAACTTCGACACCTTCGTCATCGGCTCCTCCAACCGGTTCGCGCACGCGGCCGCGTTCGCCGTCGCCGAGGCCCCCGCGAAGGCGTACAACCCGCTCTTCATCTACGGCGGCTCCGGGCTCGGCAAGACCCACCTCCTCCACGCCGTCGGCCACTACGCGCACGACCTCGGCACCGCCCAGTCCGTGCGGTACGTGACGACCGAGGAGTTCACGAACGACTTCATCAACTCGCTGTCGGACCGGCGCCAGCAGGCGTTCCAGCGCCGCTACCGCGACGTCGACATCCTCCTCATCGACGACATCCAGTTCCTCATGGACCGCGAGCGCACGCAGGAGGAGTTCTTCCACACCTTCAACGCGCTCCACAACGCCAACAAGCAGCTGGTGATCTCCTCCGACCGCTCGCCGAAGCAGCTCCAGACCCTCGAGGACCGGCTCCGCACCCGCTTCGAATGGGGCCTGCTCGCCGACATCCAGCCGCCGGACCTGGAGACGCGCATCGCGATCCTGCGCAAGAAGGCCGTGCAGGACGAGCTCAACGTCCCCACCGACGCCGTCGAGTTCATCGCCACCCAGATCCACCACTCGATCCGCGAGCTCGAGGGCGCGCTCATCCGCGTCACCGCGTACGCGAGCCTGAACAAGAAGCCGGTCGACCTGGGCCTGGCCGAGGAGGTGCTGCACGACTTCATCCCCGAGGGCGGCAACACCACCGAGGTCACCGTCGACCAGATCATGCAGGCCACCGCCGACTACTTCGGCGTCGCCTCGGCCGACCTCAAGGGGAACTCGCGCTCGCGGATCCTCGTGAACGCCCGCCAGGTCGCCATGTACCTGTGCCGGGAGCTGACCGACATGTCGCTGCCCCGGATCGGGCAGGCGTTCGGCGGCCGCGACCACACCACGGTCATGCACGCGAACAAGAAGATCCGAAAGCAGATGGCTGAGCGGCGGGCGCTCTACAACCAGATCGCGGAATTGACGAACCGTTTGAAACACACCGACGAATGAGCGGGCCTGTGGACAAGGTTGTGGAAAAGCTGTGGAAAAGCCCCGGAATCTGTGGAAAGCCTGTGGACGGAGTGTGGAAAACAGGCGGGAGTGCGATTCTGATTCGCTTTGAGGCTGTGGAGAACCCTGTGCATAACCTGTGGAAAAGCTGTGGACAGGGCTGTGGATGAGATGTGGAAAACTCGGCGGGTGTCGGAGCCTGTGGATAAGCTCCTGATTCATCCACAGGTTCTCCACAGGCCGTCCACAGGCCCGTGGCCGGGGCTAGCTGCGGAAAGGCGGGTTTTCCACAGTTTCCACAGCACCGACTACTACGACGACAGTTATATCTATAGAGAAACCATTAGTAATAGCGCTGTGAACAACCGAGCAACGCTGCGAAGGAGCAACCCATGAAGTTCCAAGTCGATCGAGACACCTTCGCCGACGCGGTGTCCTGGACCGCGAAGAGCCTCCCGGCCCGCCCGTCGGTGCCCGTCCTCGCGGGCGCCCGCCTGTCGGTCGACGAGGGCACCCTGACCATCTCCGGCTTCGACTACGAGATCTCCACCCGGGTCACCGTCGAGGTCACCGGGGAGTCGGCCGGGACCGCGCTGGTCTCGGGCAAGCTCCTCGCCGAGATCGTCAAGGCCCTCCCCAACAAGCCGGTCGACTTCGTCGTCGACGGCCCCCACGCCGAACTCACCTGCGGGTCGGCGCGGTTCACCCTGCCGACCATGCCCCTGGAGGACTACCCCTCGCTGCCGCAGATGCCCGAGGCGATCGGCACGATCGACGCCGACGAGTTCGCGAAGGCCGTCGCCCAGACCGCCGTCGCCGCCGGCAAGGACGAGACCCTGCCGACGATGACCGGCGTCCAGATCGAGCTCTCCGGCGGCGGCATCGGGATGCTCGCCACCGACCGCTACCGCATGGCCATCCGCGACTCGTCCTGGGAGCCCGGCGCCTCCGACGTGGCCGTCACGGTCCTGGTGCCCGCCAAGGCCCTCGCCGACACCGCCCGCACCTTCGGCTCCCTCTCCGGCCCGGTGACGATCGCCGTCCCCACCGGCACCGAGGGCGCGCCCGGCATGATCGGCTTCACCGCCGGCGGCCGCCAGACCACCTCCCGCGTCCTCGACGGCCAGCTGCCGCCGCTGCGCAGCCTCCTCGCCACCTCGTACGCGACCACGCTGAAGGTCAAGACCTCCGAGCTCATCGAGGTCGCCCGCCGCGTCGCCCTCGTCGGCGACCGCAACTCCCCGATCCGCCTCTCCTTCGACGAGGACGGCCTCGTGGTCGAGGCCGGCGGCGCCGAGGACGCGAAGGCCTCCGAGGCGATGGACTGCGCGCTCGACGGCGAGCCGGGCAAGATCGCGTTCAACCCGACGTACCTGCTCGACGGGCTCTCCGCGGTCGACGCGCCCTACACCGCGTTCAAGATGAACGAGCTCGGGAAGCCCGTCGTGATGACCGGGCAGCCCGCGCCCGAAGATGAGGATTCCGACACAAACCACGACGGGTACCTGTACATGCTGCAACCATTGCGCTGGGACGCCTGACCGCACAACGACGTGAACGACCCTGGCGCGAACACCGCGGAACGCTTTCGTGTGAAAGGGGGCGCGACATGCAACTCGGCATGATCGGGCTCGGCAAGATGGGCGGCAACATGAAGTTGCGGCTCGAAAAGGCTGGACACCAGGTCGTCGGCTACGACCGCAACCCCGAGGTCGCCGACGTCGGCTCCCTCGCCGAGCTGGTCGAGGCCCTGGAGGCCCCGCGCGCCGTGTGGGTCATGGTCCCCGCCGGCGAGGCCACCCGGTCCACCGTGGCCGAACTGGCCGAGCTGCTCGGCGAGGGCGACATCGTCGTCGACGGCGGCAACTCGCGCTTCACCGACGACGCCGTGAACGCGCAGGCCCTGGGCCTCCACGGCATCGGCTACATCGACGCGGGCGTCTCCGGCGGCGTGTGGGGCCTGACCGAGGGCTACGCGCTCATGGTCGGCGGCGCCGAAGCCGACGTGCAGCGGCTCCAGCCGGTCTTCGACGCGCTCAAGCCCGAGGGCGAGCACGGCTTCGTGCACGCCGGCGGGGTCGGCGCGGGCCACTACGCCAAGATGGTGCACAACGGCATCGAGTACGCCATGATGCAGGCCTACGCGGAGGGCTACGAGCTGCTCCAGGCCAGCGAGTACGTCGACAACGTGCCCGCGATCTTCAAGTCGTGGCGCGAGGGCACCGTCATCCGCTCCTGGCTGCTCGACCTCATGGACCGCGCCCTCGAGGCCGACCCCGAGCTCGCGCACATCAAGGGCTACGTCGAGGACTCCGGCGAAGGCCGCTGGACCGTGGACGAGGGCATCCGCCTGCGCGTCCCGCTCCCGGCCATCACCGAGTCGCTGTTCGCCCGCTTCACCTCGCGCCAGGAGGACTCCCCGGCGATGAAGGCCGTCGCGGCCCTGCGGAACCAGTTCGGCGGCCACGCCGTCAAGTCCGAGTAGCGCGGCCGCAGGGGCCGGAACCGCGTTCCGGCACCCGCGCAGTCCGACCGAACATCGACCGGGGCTCGCCAGCAGCGCCCCGGAGCAAGGCGGCATCATAGAGGCGTGCGTGTACGACAGCTGCAACTGACAGACTTCCGGTCCTACGCGCACGCCCAAGTCATGTTCGACGAGGGGCCCTCGATCCTGGTGGGCCCCAACGGACACGGCAAGACCAACCTGGTCGAGTCCCTGGTCTACCTGGCCAACCTCCGCTCCCACCGCGTCTCCTCCGACGCGCCCCTGGTCCGGCAGGGCTGCGAGCAGGCCGTGGTCCGCGCCGAGATCCTCCACGACTCCCGGCGCCTCCTCGCCGAGCTGGCGATCGTCCCCGGCAAGTCGAACAAGGCCCGCCTCAACCGCACCGACCTCAAGCGCCCCCGCGAGATCATCGGCGCCCTCAAGGCCGTCGCGTTCGCCCCCGAGGACCTCGCGCTCGTGCGCGGCGAGCCCTCGGCCCGCCGCCGCTACCTCGACGAGCTCCTGTGCTCCCGCTACCCGCGCTTCGCCGGCGTGCGCGCCGACTACGACCGGGTCCTCAAGCAGCGCAACACCCTCCTGCGCACCGCGTACCTCGCGAAGAAGACTGGCGGCCGCGGCCCCGGCGGCGCCGAGATGGCCACCCTCGACGCCTGGGACGCCCACCTCGCGACCCACGGCGCCGAGCTCATGGCCGGGCGCCTCGCCCTCCTCGAGGACCTCGCCGAACCCGTCGCCAAGGCGCACTCGCGCATCGCCGACGGCCGCGCCGAAGTGGCCCTCACGTACGAGTCCGAGCTCGGCGACGGCCTCACCGCCGACCGCGACGTCCTCGGCGCTCGCCTCGCCGCCGCGCTCGCCGCCGCCCGCGCCAAGGAGGTCGAGCGCGGCTCCACCCTCGTCGGGCCCCACCGCGACGACCTCGACCTCGTCCTCGGCGACCTCCCCGTCAAGGGCTACGCCTCGCACGGCGAGACCTGGTCGGTCGCGCTCGCGCTCCGCCTCGGCGCCTTCGAACTCCTGCGCGCCGACGGCACCGCCCCGATCCTCATCCTCGACGACGTGTTCGCCGAGCTCGACGCCGTGCGCCGCGAGCGCCTCGCCGAGTACGCCGAGGCCGCCCCGCAGGCGCTCATCACCTGCGCCGTGGCCGGGGACGTGCCCGACCGGCTCGCCGGCGCCCGCTACGACGTGTGGGAAGGCGAGGTCAAACGTGTCCTCTAACGGCTTCGACTACCGACCCCGCCCGCGCCGCCGCGGCAAGAGCGACGACCCGCGCTTCCGCAAGGAGTGGTCCGGGCCCGGGCCCGACAAGCGCGACCCCGAGACGCTCGGCGCGCTCCTGCCGCAGATCGTCCGCAAGAACGGCTGGACCCGCAAGGTGGCCGACGCCTCGGTCTTCGGCCGCTGGGAGGCCATCGTCGGCCCCGACATCGCGAGCCACTGCCGGCCCGAGCAGCTCGAGAACGGCGAGCTCCTCGTCGTCGCCGAGTCCACCGCCTGGGCCACGCAGCTGCGGCTGTTCTCGCGCCAGATCCACGGCAAGATCGCCGCCGCCCTGGGCCCCAACGTGGTCAAGCGCCTGAAGATCACCGGACCCAAGCAGCCGACTCGTTCCTACGGCCCCAGGCGAGTGCGGTTTAATGGCTCTCGTGACACGTTCTGAAGCGGGACACCCCTAGGTCCGTAGGGGGGTTCATGTCCGCGGCTCCCAGTGCGACTGCGGCGACAATGAGGCGCGCAGACACCGGATCGCAAGCCGAGTCGCAGTAGACTTGACGAATGCACACCGGCCGGCGCTCCCAGCGTCCGGCCGTCCCCATGGCCGACCCGCCGCGGCGGGCCCCGCACCCCGGCACCGGACCAGACAATCCGGCAGCGCCGAGGCCAGACGGCTGAAAAGTGTCACAACCATGGACTAGCTTTCTCACTACGATGCGTGAACGACAGAAGGAGTTGCCGGTGGCGGCGAAGCAGCAGGACGAGTACAGCGCCAGTTCGCTGCAGGTCCTCGAAGGTCTCGAGGCCGTCCGGAAGCGCCCGGGCATGTACATCGGCTCCACCGGCGAGCGCGGCCTCCACCACCTCATCCAGGAGGTCGTCGACAACTCGGTCGACGAGGCCATGGCCGGCTACGCCTCCGACATCCTCGTCACCCTCACCGACGACGGCGGCGTGAGCGTCCGCGACGACGGCCGCGGCTTCCCGGTCGACATCCACCCCAAGCTCGGCAAGCCCGGCGTCGAGGTCGCCCTCACCGTCCTGCACGCCGGCGGCAAGTTCGACTCCCAGACGTACGCGGTCTCCGGCGGCCTCCACGGCGTCGGCGTCTCGGTCGTGAACGCGCTCTCGACCCGCGTCACCGTCGAGATCAAGCGCGACGGCTTCCACTGGCGCCAGGACTACAAGCACGCCCAGCCGGGCCCGCTCGAGAAGGGCGAGCCCACCGACGAGACCGGCACGGTCGTCAGCTTCTGGCCCGACGGCGACATCTTCGAGACCCTCGAGTTCGACTACAAGACGATCTACCGCCGCCTCCAGGAGATGGCCTTCCTCAACAAGGGCCTGTCGATCACCCTCCGCGACGAGCGCCCCGAGCACCTCGACGAGGAGGGGAACGTCCGCCAGGTCACCTTCAAGTACGAGGAGGGCATCGCCGACTTCGTGCGCCACCTCAACGCCTCGAAGAACCCGATCCACCCCACGGTGGTGCAGTTCACGGCCGAGGACGAGAAGGAGTTCCACACCGTCGAGATCGCGATGCAGTGGAACGAGTCGTACGGCGAGTCGGTGTACACGTTCGCGAACACGATCAACACCCACGAGGGCGGCACCCACGAGGAGGGCTTCCGGTCCGCGCTCACCAACGCCGTCAACAAGTACGGGCTCGACAAGAAGATCATCAAGTCCGAGAAGGACCGCCTCTCCGGCGAGGACATCCGCGAGGGCCTGGCCGCGATCATCTCCGTGAAGCTGCGCGAGCCGCAGTTCGAGGGCCAGACCAAGACCAAGCTCGGCAACACCGAGATCAAGGGCTTCGTGCAGCGCGTCTGCAACGAGTGGCTGCCCGACTGGCTCGACCGCCACCCGAAGGAAGCGCGGATCATCGTCCAGAAGGCCTCCAGCGCGGCGAACGCCCGCAAGGCCGCGGCCCAGGCCCGCAAGCTGGCCCGCCGCAAGAGCCTCCTCGAGACCTCCTCGATGCCCGGCAAGCTCGCCGACTGCCAGTCGACGAACCCGGAGGAGTGCGAGATCTTCGTGGTCGAGGGCGACTCGGCCGGCGGCTCGGCCAAGCAGGGCCGCAACCCGCGCACGCAGGCGATCATGCCCATCCGCGGCAAGATCCTCAACGTGGAGAAGGCCCGCCTCGACAAGATCCTCAAGAACAACGAGGTCCAGGGCATGATCACCGCCCTGGGCACCGGCATCCACGAGGAGTTCGACGCCGAGAAGCTCCGCTACCACAAGGTCATCCTGATGTCGGACGCCGACGTCGACGGCCACCACATCAACACGCTGCTGCTGACGCTCCTGTTCCGGTTCATGCGCCCGCTCATCGAGCTCGGCCACGTCTACATGAGCCAGCCACCGCTGTACAAGATCAAGTGGAACAAGAAGGGCGACCTGGTCGACTACGCCTACTCCGACGCCGAGCGCGACCGGATCATCGAGGCGGGCATCGCCTCCGGCAAGTCCGACCCGCGCCGCTCCGACGGCGTCCAGCGCTACAAGGGCCTCGGTGAGATGAACTACACCGAGCTGTGGGAGACGACCATGGACCCCTCGCAGCGCAACCTCCTCCAGGTTCAGCTCGACGACGCGGCAACCGCCGACGAGCTCTTCAGCGTCCTGATGGGTGAGGACGTGGAGAGCCGCCGCCGCTTCATCCAGGAGAACGCCAAGGACGTCCGGTTCCTGGACATCTAACGGTTTCGGCCCGATACGACTTCGTCTGACACAGCAAGGAAGCACTGGTGCCTGAGAACAACCAAGACCAGCTCGAGATCCCGGAGGGCCACGGCCGGATCGAACCGATCGGCATCGAAGTGGAGATGTCGCGGTCGTACCTCGACTACGCGATGAGCGTCATCGTCGGGCGGGCGCTGCCCGACGTGCGCGACGGCCTCAAGCCGGTCCACCGCAAGATCCTCTACGGCATGTACGACGGCGGGTACCGCGCCGACCGCGGGTACGTCAAGTGCTCCCGCGTCATCGGCGACGTCATGGGCCAGTACCACCCGCACGGCGACGGCGCGATCTACGACTCCCTCGTGCGCATGGCGCAGGACTGGAGCCTGCGCTACCCCCTCATCGACGGCCAGGGCAACTTCGGCTCCCCGGGCAACGACCCGGCCGCCGCGATGCGGTACACCGAGTGCCGCCTCGACCCGCTGGCGATGGAGATGCTGCGGGACATCGACGAGGAGTCGGTGGACTTCGAGCCGAACTACGACGGCAAGACCACCGAGCCGACGATCCTCCCCAGCCGCATCCCGAACCTGCTCATGAACGGCTCCGAGGGCATCGCCGTCGGCATGGCCACGAAGATCCCGCCGCACAACCTGCGCGAGGTCGCCGCCGCCGTCAACTGGTGCCTGGACCACCCGGAGTCGACCGAGGAGGAGGCCCTCGAGGCGATCCTCGGGATCATCACCGGCCCCGACTTCCCGACCGGCGCCACGATCCTGGGCCGGGCCGCCATCGAGGACGCCTACCGGACCGGCCGCGGCTCCATCAAGATGCGCGCGGTCATCGAGGTCGAGGAGGACTCCAAGGGCCGCCCCTGCCTGGTCGTGACCGAGCTGCCGTACCAGGTCAACCCCGACAACCTGGCCGAGCGCATCGCCGACCTCGTCAAGGAGGGCAAGCTCGGCGGGATCGCCGACATCCGCGACGAGTCCTCCGGCCGCACCGGCATGCGCCTGGTGATCGTCCTCAAGCGCGACGCCGTCCCGAAGGTCGTGCTCAACAACCTGTACAAGCACACGCAGCTCCAGGAGACGTTCGGCGCGAACATGCTCGCGCTCGTCGACGGGGTGCCGCGGACGCTGAACATCGCGCAGTTCGTGCGCTACTACGTGGCGCACCAGATCGAAGTGATCCAGCGGCGCACCCGGTACCGGCTGCGCAAGGCCGAGGAGCGGGCCCACATCCTGCGCGGCCTCGCGAAGGCCCTCGACCTGCTGGACGAGACGATCGCGCTCATCCGCCGCTCGCCCTCGGCCGAGGAGTCGAAGCAGGGCCTGATGAGCCTGCTCGACGTCGACGAGATCCAGGCGACCGCGATCCTCGACATGCAGCTGCGCCGCCTCGCCGCCCTGGAGCGGCAGCGGATCGTCGACGAGCTCGCCGAGATCGAGACGAAGATCGCCGACCTCGAGGACATCCTCGCCAAGCCCGAGCGCCAGCGGGCGATCGTGCGCGACGAGCTCGCCGCCGTGGTCGACCGCTGGGGCGACGAGCGCCGCACGCAGATCCTCCCGGACGCCGGCGAGGTGTCCATGGAGGACCTCATCGCCCGCGAGGACGTGGTGGTCACCATCACGCGCGGCGGGTACGTCAAGCGCACCAAGACCGACTCGTTCCGCTCGCAGAAGCGCGGCGGCAAGGGCGTCCAGGGCGCGCAGCTCAAGCAGGACGACATCGTCAGCCACTTCTTCGTGTGCACCACCCACGACTGGATCCTGTTCTTCACGAACAAGGGCCGCGTGTACCGCGCGAAGGCGTACGAGCTGCCGGAGGCGAGCCGCACGGCCCGCGGCCAGCATGTGGCGAACATCCTGGCGTTCGGTCCGGATGAGACGATCGCGCAGGTCATCCAGCTGGCCCACTACGAGGTCACGCCGTACCTGGTGCTCGCGACCCGCAACGGCCTGGTGAAGAAGTCGAAGCTCACCGACTTCGACTCCCCGCGCACGGGCGGCCTCATCGGCATCAACCTGCGCGACGGCGACGAGCTGGTCGGGGCGGCGCTCATCGAGCCCGAGGACGACCTGCTGCTGGTGTCGCGCAAGGCCCAGTCGATCCGGTTCCAGGCCACCGACGACGCGCTGCGCCCGATGGGCCGGGCGACGAGCGGCGTGATCGGGATGCGGTTCGTCGGGGACGACGAACTGCTGACCATGATCGTGCTCCGCGATAATATGGACATCCTCGTGGCCACGAGCCGCGGCTACGCGAAGCGGACTCCGGTCGACGCGTATCCGCAGCAGGGCCGCGGCGGCAAGGGCGTCCTGACGGCTAAGATCACGGAACGGCGCGGCGACCTGGTCGGGGCGCTGTCGGTGACGCCCGACGACGAGCTGTTCGCGATCACTTCGGAGGGAGGGGTCATCAGGACTCCTGTGAAGCCGGTCCGGCAGACATCGGACCGCAACACCCAGGGCGTCAAGCTGATCGACCTGCCCGAGGAAGTGTCGCTGCTCGCGATCACCAGGAGCGCCGAGGAACCGGAACCCGATGAGGGGCAGGACGAGTAGATGACCGACGCGAAGGCCACCGCAGCGGAGACCGAGCGCGAGGACGACGTGCCGGAGCTGCCCTCCGAGCCGTCCGAAGCGAGCGAGCCGAAAGCCGACACCGCGTCGGACCCGGCTCCGGCCCCTGCGCCCGCGCAGGACCAGACGCTGACGCTGCGGCGCCCTCCGGGGATGACGCCGCCGCCGGTCACGCCGGAGGCGATCCCGATCCCGACGGGGCCCACGGGCAACACCGCGGCCCAGCAGGCCGCGGGCGTCGCCTCGTCGGCGCGCGTCGCCGACGCGGTGCGCGCCGCCCGCGCGGCCGTCAGCCAGGCCGCGGCGCGCGGACCGCGCCGGGCCCGCCTGCGGCTCAAGCGGATCGACCCGTGGTCGGTGATGAAGTTCGCGTTCGCCGTGTCGATCGTGCTGTTCATCGTCATGGTCGTGGCGACCACCGTCCTGTACATCGCGCTCGACGCGATGGGCGTGTTCGACACCGTGAACGACATGCTCCAGATGCTCATGGGCACGAACGCGGACTCGGGCGCGGCCGCGGAGGGCTTCCGGATCACCGCGAAGGGCGTCATCGGGGCCGCGGCCCTGCTCGGCGTCGTGAACATGGTCCTGTTCACCGCCCTGGCGACCCTGGGCTCGTTCATCTACAACGTGTGCGCCGACCTCGTCGGCGGCGTCGAGGTGACCCTCGCCGAGCGCGACTAGCAAGCCTCCGCCGGAGCGCCCGCGGCCTGGTGGCCGCGGGCGCTCCGGCGTTCCGTTCGGGGCCAGTGATGCCCGTCCCTTCCGGGAGGGGCCCTGATTCGCGTCCGGAACGATCGTGGGGTAATCTTTCTCAGCGCCGCCGAGAAGCGGCCGCACAACCTGCAAGGGCGTATAGCTCAGGTGGTTAGAGCGTCGAGCTGATAACTCGAAGGTCCCAAGTTCGAGTCTTGGTACGCCCACCAACACCCGCCGGCCACCGGCGGGTTTTTTCTTGCCCGGAATACGCGGGGGCCGCCGCGGCCTTGCACCTGGTGACCGTCCCCCTTGCCCGAAAGCGCACCGACCATGGCCGACTCGCCCCGCTCCTTCCTGTTCCTCCTCGGCAGCTCCCGCACCGGCGGCAACACCGAGACCCTCGCCCGCGCCGCCGCCGAGCACCTCGAACCGGAGGCCGAGCAGCGGTGGCTGCGCCTCGCCGAGCTCGACCTGCCGCCGTTCACCGACCGCCGCCACGTCGGCGACGGCGCCACCCCGGTCGCGGCGGGCGCCGAGCGGACCGTCCAGGACGCCACGCTCGCTGCCACCGACCTCGTCATCGCCTCCCCGCTGTACTGGTACTCGGTGAGCGGCTCGGTCAAGAACTACCTCGACCACTGGTCCGGGTGGCTGCGGGTGCCCGGCCTCGACTTCCGGGCCCGCATGGGCGGGCGGCGGCTTTGGGGCGTCACCGTCCAGGGCGACGAGGAGCCCGACGTCGCCGCCCCGCTCGCCGGGACGCTGCGCCTGTCCGCCGAGTACATGGGCATGGAGTGGCGCGGCGTGCTCCTCGGCTCCGGTTCGCGGCCCGGGCAGGTCCTGCGCGACGAGCGGGCCCTCGCCGCCGCGAAGACGTTCTTCGACCCCGCGGCCGACACGCCCGGGATCCGGTATTGAGCGTGCGGGCCCCGGCCCGGCGGCCCGGCGCGCCGCAGTTCGCTATGCTGAGGCGCATCGCGCGATGCCGACCGCGGCATTGCTGTACGCGGCAATCTCTGATATAGGGGGCCTGGGTCCATGTGGAAGAAGATCTTGATCGTCGCCGGCGTGGCGACGGTCGCGTTCGTGGTCGCGAAGAAGGTCAAGTCGATCAACGACGACCGCACCCTGTGGCACGAGGCCACCACCTCCGCGGAGGACGTGCGCTAGCGAATCGCGTTAGCCAACTCACTGCGCTGCGGGTATCCTCGCTGTTGCCGCGTGCGCGGCGGGGATACTCGAACGGACCGGTCTCACCGCCGGCCCTCCAGGGGTCTTAGCTCAATTGGCAGAGCACCGCCTTTGCAAGGCGGGGGTTAGGGGTTCGATTCCCCTAGACTCCACCACACCACCCGCTCGGCCGCAGACCATCCGGCACGGGCGGCCTCAACGGCCGGGCCCCCGCCCGGCCGTTGCCCATTCATCGCCCGTCCGCCGCCCCGAACACTCCTCCGCCCTCCCGAACCGAAACGCCGATGCGCCGACAGGCCCCCACCGGTAGCCTTTCGCGGTGGCCCCACCCGAACCCCGCCCCCGCGCCGGACTCGACCCGATCGCCCGCGCCTACCGCCTCGGCACCGTCACCGCCTGCCGGTACCTGCCCGACGGGCTGCTGAACCGCAACTGGCGCCTCGACACCGACGCCGGCCCATTCGCGCTCAAAGAACTCGACGCGCTCGACCCCGACTCGGCCCGGCGCAGCCTCGCGATCATGGCCTCGGCCGCCGCCGACGGCGTCCCCGTCGCCGCGGCGGTCCCCGCCGCCGACGGCACCACCGTCGTCGAGATCGGCGGACACGGCTACTACCTCACCCCCTGGATCGACGGCACCCACCTCCTCGGACCCGACATGGACGCCGACATCTCCTTCCACATGGGCGCGGTCATCGGCCGGATCCACGCCGCGCTGGCCCGCCCCGGCCTGCTCCCCGAGACCGGTCCGAGCACCGAACCGCCGCCCACGGTCGCGACCGCGCACGACCGCATCGGCGACTACCTCGACCAGATCGCCGCCCGCGCCGAACCCGACGCGTTCGACCGCGCCGCCGAACCCCTGCTGCGCAGCCGCCTCGACCTCATCGCCGCCCACGAGCACCTGCGGCCCTCCGAGGACCCGCCCGCCGGGCCGGCCGGCTGGACGCACGGCGACTGCCAGAACTGGAACCTGCTCTGGCGCGGCGACCGCATCGCCGCCGTCCTGGACTGGGACCGCGTGCGCCCCAACCCGTACGGCGAAGAGATCGTGCGCGCCGCCACCTACCAGTTCGCGCTCCCCGACGGGCGCATCGACCTCGACAACATCGCCGCACTCGTCGCCGGGTACCGGACCGTCGCCGGCATCGGGCCCGAAGCCCTCGCCGACGCCGCCCGGCGCCGCTGGTGGCGACTGCTGACCTCCGTGTGGCACTTGAAATACCACTACTACCTGGACCGCACGGCAAGCGACCGCGTCTTCTTCTCCGACGAACGGCTCCTGCGCTGGTGGACCGCGAACCTCGACGCGGTCGAAGCGGCCTTCACACGCGAGCGCCGGTGAATCGGCCCTAGCGCCAGGTGTAGCGGCGCTCGGGGCGGCCCCGGCCCGCGTACTTCAGCGCCACCTCGGCCCGGCCCCGCTCGGCCAGCTGCTCCAGGTAGCGGCGGGCGCTCACCCGCGAGACGCCGATCCGCTCGGCGCACTCAGCGGCCGACAGCGACCCCCCGGCCTCCCGCAGCGTCGTCTCGACCAGCTGCGCGGTCTCGGCGCTGAAGCCCTTCGGCATCGCCGGCGCCGACGCCGTCCGCTCGAACGCCCGGTCGACGTCCGCCTGGTCGCGCATCGCCATCGCCAGGCCCGCCCGCCGGTCCGCGTACTGCCGCAACCGCTCCTGGAACTCGTCGAAGCTGAACGGCTTCAACAGGTACGACACCACGCCGAGCCGCACCGCCGCGCGCACCGCGTCCGCCTCGCGGGCCGCCGAGATGACCATGACGTCCGTCTCGTGGCCCTCGGCGCGCATGCGCCGCACCAGGTCCAGGCCGAACACGTCCGGCAGGTACAGGTCGAGGAGCACCAGATCCGGCCGGTGCTCCGCAAGGGCCGCGAGGGTCTCCTCGCCGCTGCGCGCCGACGCGACCGCCCGGAACCCGGGGGTGCGCTCGACGAAGCCGCGGTGGATGTTCACCAGCCGGAAGTCGTCGTCGACGACCAGCACATCGATCATGTCGGCTCCTCGGCCGTGAATGCGGGAGTGGTCGCGGCGGACCCGGCGAGCAGGGGCAGCACCGCCGTGAACCGCGCCCCGTCGGCGGTGTTCGCCACGTGCACGCCGCCGCCGTGATGCTCGCACACCAGCCTCGTGAGCGCCAGCCCGATCCCGTGCTCCCCCGCCGCGGCCTTCGTCGTGAACCCGTGCGCGAACACCTCCTCGGCCGTCTCCGGCGGCACGCCCGGGCCCGAATCGGTCACCGTGATCCGCACGGCCCCCGCGTCCTCGCGGATGTCGACCGACACCCACGCCTCCGCCGCGACCGGCAGCGGCGCCCGCGCCCCCGCCGCCGCGTCCACCGCGTTGTCGACCAGGTTCCCCAGGACCGTGCCGACGTCGGCCGAGTCCTCCGGCTCGAGCGGCCCGAGCGCGCTCCCCGCCGCGACCTCGAGCCGCACCTGCCGCTCCGAGGCCTGCGCCGACTTCGCCATGAGCAGCGCCGCGATCGCCTTGTCCCGGATCGGCTCCCCGATCGACAGGTCCAGGGACTGCCGGTGCCGGTTGAGCGCGTCGATGTACCGCACCACCTCGTCCTGCTCGCCGATCTGGATCAGCCCCGAGATCGTGTGCAGCTTGTTGTCGAACTCGTGCGCCTGCGCCCGCAGCGCCTCCGCCGTCGACCGGAACGAGCCCAGGTCGCGCTCCAGCTGCGCGAGCTCGGTGCGGTCCCGCAGCGTCGCCACCGCCCCCAGCGCCCGGCCGTCCTTCTCCACCGGCATCCGGTTCACCACCAGGACCCGGTTCCCCTGGAGCACGACCTGGTCGGAACCGGTCACCGTCCCGGACAGGACGTCCCGCAGCCGGCCCGTCAGCTCCAGGTCGCCGAGCGTGCGCCCGACCGCGCCGTCCGGCAGGTCGAGGAGCCGCCGCGCCACGTCGTTCACGAGCGTCACCCGGTGCTGGTCGTCCAGCGCGACCACGCCCTCGGCGATCCCGTACAGCATCGCCTCCCGGTGCTCGGCGAGCCCCGCGATCTCGCGCGGCTCCATCCCGAACGTCTGCCGCTTGATCCGCCGCGCCAGCAGCCACGAGCCCGCGACCCCGAGCGCGCTCGCCACCCCCAGGTACAGCAGCAGCGTCGGCACGGCCTCGACCAGCAGCTCCCCGAGCGAGGGCACCTCCTGGCCGACGACGGCCACGCCGAGCTGCACGCCGATCTCGTCCCTCGCCTCGCTGAGCACCGGCGCCTGCGCCACCAGCTCGGTGCGCCCGCCGAGCTCGATCTCGCCGCGCCAGCCGCGGCCGTCGAGGACGCCCGCGGCGACCGGCAGGTACGTGCCGATGAGCAGCGGGTTCGTGGAGGCGACGACCTTGCCCTCGGCGTCGGCGATCGTCACCGACGACACCTGCCAGCGCTCCAGGTCGCCGAGGATCTTCGGCGCGAGCGTCTGCGACGGCGCCGGCTGCGGCAGCCGGTCGCGCACGAGGTCGGTGGTGGCGAGGGACTCGGCCAGCTGCGTGACGCGCCGCCCCTGCTCGCTGGTGAACACCGCGCGGGACTGGGCGAGGGAGAGCCCGGCGATGACCGCGAGCACGATGAGGACGACGGCGAGCTGGTACGCGAGCAGCTGCCCGGCGAGGGTCGGACGGCGAAGTGAGGGCCTGAACACAATGAACTCAATGATCGATACGGACACAAGGCTGACGCAGGGGCCGCGCCGGGGTGACCATCGTCTCTCACACCACCCTCGAAATGAAAGAGCAACGACGATGAAAATTCACCGGAGGAGCCTCCTCAGCGCTGCGGCGGCCGTCCCGGCGCTCGCGGCGGCCTCGGCGTGCGGACTCACCGCCGAGGACGGCTCGGGCGGCGGACCCCTCACCGGTCTGCGCATCATGGTGCCGAACAGCCCCGGCGGCGGCTACGACACGACCGCCCGCTCCATCGCCCGGATCATGGAGGACGAGGAGATCGCCCGCGCGGTCGAGGTGTTCAACCTCGAGGGCGCCGGCGGTACCGTCGGCCTCCAGCGGACCGTGAGCGAGGAGGGCAACGGCGACCTCGCCATGCAGATGGGCCTGGGCGTCGTGGGCGCCTCCTACACGCAGAACTCCGAGGCGAAGCTGACCGGCACCACGCCGCTCGCGAAGCTCGTCGAGGAGTCCGGCGCCATCGTCGTGCCCACCGCCTCGCCGTACCAGACGATCGACGACCTGGTCGCGGCCTGGGCCGGCGACCTCGACGGCGTCACCGTCGGCGGCGGCTCCTCCCCCGGCGGCCCCGACCACCTGCTGCCGATGCGGCTCGCGAACGCCGTCGGCATCGACCCGACGCAGGTGAACTACGTGTCCTACGACGGCGGCGGGGAGCTCCTGCCCGCGCTGCTGGGCGAGAAGGTCGCGTTCGGCGCCAGCGGCGTCGGCGAGTTCATCGACCAGATCGAGGCCGGGCAGCTGCGCGTCCTCGCGACCTCCGGGGAGGCGCGCGTGGACGTCGTCCCGGACGCGCCGACGTTCACCGAGTCCGGGATCGACCTGGTGTTCACGAACTGGCGCGGCTGGGTGGCCCCGCCCGGGATCGGCGACGCGGACGTGCGGAAGTGGACCGACGCGCTCACCGCGATGCACGACTCCGGGGCGTGGCAGGACGAGCTGGAGAAGCAGGGCTGGACCGACGCGTTCATGACCGGCAGCGACTTCGGCGACTTCCTCGCCGACCAGGACGCGACCGTGGCGGCCACGCTCCAGGAACTGGGCCTGGCATGACGGGCGCCGAGCACGAGGCGACCGCGAACGGCGCCGCCGAGGACGCCGCCGCGGCGGACGGCGACGCGGCCGCCGCGGTCCCGAAGCGGGACCTCGCGCAGCTGTGGGTGTGCGCCTTCCTCGCGGTCCTCGGCGTCCTCGTCATCGTCGACGCCGCCCGCCTGGGCGGGTTCTCCGCGTCGAACGACCCGATCGGCCCCAAGCCGGTCCCGATCATCCTCGGCGTGCTGCTGTTCGCCGTCGCCGCCTTCTACGCGATCGACGCACTGCGCGGCGGCCACGGCGAGGACGGGGGCGCGCACGCCGGCGAGCGGTTCGACGTCAGGACCGTCGCGCTCCTGTGCGCGGTGTTCGTCGCGAACGCGCTCCTCATCGACTGGCTCGGCTGGGTCATCTCCGGTTCGCTCCTGTTCTGGGGCGCGGCGATCGTCCTCGGCTCGCGCCGCTACTTCCTGACGCTCGCGGCCGCCGTGGTGCTCGGCCTGGCCACGTTCTACGGGTTCGCGATCGGCCTGGGCCTCGGCCTGCCGGCCGGCGTGCTCCAGGGCATCCTGTAGGGGGGCGGGCGTGGACAACCTCAACTCGCTCCTCGACGGCTTTGCCGCGATCCTCACCCCCGGGAACCTCCTCATCGCCCTCATCGGCGTCACGATCGGCACCGCGGTCGGGATGCTCCCGGGCCTGGGCACCGCGATGGCGATCGCGCTGCTGCTGCCGATCACGTACGGGATGGAGCCGACGCAGGCGTTCATCATGTTCGGCGGGATCTTCTACGGCGGCATGTACGGCGGCTCGACCACCGCGATCCTGCTGAACACGCCCGGCCAGTCGTCCTCGGTCGTCACCGTCCTCGAGGGCTTCAAGATGGCCAAGAACGGGCGCGGCGGGCAGGCCCTCGCGACCGCGGCCATCGGCTCGTTCGTGGCCGGCACGATCGCGACGGTCGCGCTCGTGTTCGTCACCCCGATCACCGTCGACTTCGCGATCGGCCTCGGCGCGCCCGAGTACTTCGCGATCATGGTGCTCGCGCTCGTGGCGACCGCGTCGGTCCTCGGTTCCTCGCGCATCCGCGGCTTCGCGTCGCTCCTCGTCGGCCTCGTCATCGGGACGATCGGCATCGACGCGGTCACCGGCCAGCAGCGGCTCACCTACGGGATGCCGGAGCTGGCCAACGGGATCGACATCGTCGTGGTCGCGGTCGGCGCGTTCGCCGTGGGCGAGGCCCTGTGGACGGCGGCCCGCCGCCGCAACGGCAAGGACGAGATCGTCCCGGTCGGCCGGGTGTGGATGGGCCGCGGCGACTGGCGCCGCTCGTGGGGGCCGTGGCTGCGCGGCTCGGCGCTCGGGTTCCCGTTCGGGGCGGTCCCGGCCGGCGGCGCCGAGGTGCCGACATTCCTGTCGTACGTGACCGAGCGGCGGCTCTCGAAGCACAAGAGCGAGTTCGGGAACGGCGCGATCGAGGGCGTCGCGGGCCCGGAGGCGGCGAACAACGCCTCGGCCGCGGGCACGCTCGTGCCGATGCTCGCGCTCGGCCTGCCGTGCAACGCGACCGCGGCCGTCATGCTCGCGGCGTTCCAGACGTACGGCATCCAGCCGGGCCCGCTCCTGTTCGAGCAGGAGTCGGCGCTGGTGTGGACGCTCATCGCGGGCCTATTCGTGGGCAACGCGATGCTGCTGGTGCTGAACATGCCGCTCATCCCGGTGTGGGTGAAGCTGCTGCGCATCCCCAAGCCGTACCTGTTCGCGGGCATCCTGTTCTTCGCGTCGATGGGCGCCTACGCGACCAGCGGCCAGGCGTTCGAGCTGTACGTGCTCCTGGCGCTGGGCCTGCTCGGGCTCGGCATGCGGCGCTTCGGGATCCCGATGCTGCCGATGATCGTCGGCGTGATCCTCGGCCCGATGGCCGAGCGGCAGGCGCGCATGTCGCTCCAGCTCTCGGGCGGCGACCTGTCGGGGCTCGTCGGCGGGCCCGTCGCGTGGACCGTGTACGGGATCATCGCGGTCATCGCCCTGTGGCCCTTGGCGATGCTGGTGCGCCGCCGCGCGGTGCGCGACCGCGAGGCGGTCGCCGCCGGGTGAGGACGGGGTGCGGGCCGATCTCGAACCGGCCCGCACCTCCTTCTGCTCCGCGCCCTAGCGGAGGACGGCCTTCTGGAGCGCCTCGGCCGGGCCGGTGCTGAAGCGGCGCAGCCACAGCCAGGACCCGGCGAGGAGGAACGCGCCGATGCCGAGCCACAGGGCGGGCGCGAACCACGCCTGGTCGCCGTACTTCGCGGCGAGGCCGAGGCCCCAGCCGTAGCAGAGCGCCGAGGCGAGCAGGTTCTGGAGGATGTAGCCGCTCAGGGCGGTGCGGCCCAGGGACTCGAGCGAGGCCATGACCGGGCCGCGGCGCAGGTGCTCGACGAGGTAGCCGATGAGGCCGATGTAGCCGAGCATGACGACCGGCGCGATCACGTACCGCTCGAGGTAGAGGACCTCGTCGGGCAGGAGCAGCGCCACGGCGTTCAGCGGCAGGCCCAGGCCGAGACCCCAGGCCATGAGGCGGGCCCGGATGCGCCGCCCGGTGTCGTCGGCGCCGAACGCGCCGGCGCGGAACAGCCGGACGCCGAGCAGGAACAGGAAGACCAGCAGCGGGAACGTGATGATCGGCTCGACGCGGAAGACGAGGGCGTGGTTGAGCCGGAACTGGACCTGCTCGAGCCAGGTCCCGGACGCGTACAGCGCCTGGACCTCCGGGTTCGGCTCGGGCGCGACGCCGCCGAGGGCCGACCCGGCGGTGACGAGGGCGACGACGGCCAGGTGCAGACCGAGCGCGGTCCACATGACGGCGCGCTGGGCGCGTTCGGAGCGCTTGAGGAGCCAGGCGACGGTGATCGCGGTGACGGCGTACCCCATGAGCACGTCCCATGCGAACAGCAGGACGAAGTGGACGGTGCCTTCGGCGAAGAGGAACAGGGCCCGCCAGTGGTAGCGGCCGGGCCAGCGGCGGCCGCGCTTCTCGACCGACCGGAACTGGATCGCGAGCCCGACGCCGAAGAGGACGGTGAGCATGGAGAGGAACTTGCCGTTGGCGAGGAGCTGGAAGGCGGAGCCGAAGAAGCCGCCTTCGGTGATGCCGAAGCCGAGCAGGGGCCCGGCCTCGCCGTGGGCGGAGGCGAAGAGCCAGATGTTGGTGCCGAGGGTGCCGAGGATCGCGGCGCCGCGGAGGACGTCGAGGAGCGGCAGCCGCTTCGCCGCGGCCGGCCGGGTGTCGGGGGCCGCGGATACGGTGGCGGAGGTGGTGTCCATGCCGTCCAGCATCGCGTGGAGGGAGGCGGTGCGAATCCTGCTGCGGCATGGACTTTCGGGGCGCGGCGGGGCGACCGCGGGTGGAACCCGGGCCGCCCCGAAGGTGGCATCCGTCAGGCGGCGGCTGCGACTTTGGTGGCAGGCCTGGCGCCGCGGCGGCGCTTGGGCCTGCGGTCGAGCCACCACTGGGCGATCATGAGGTTGACGATCCAGCTGAGCCAGATCGAGGCGACCGCGACGTCCGCGATGAGCGCCTCGGTGTCGCCGCCGTAGTAGCTCTCCCGGAACGGCAGCAGGATCACCAGCAGCAGCGCGATCCACACCCGGTTGACGACGATGGACCAGCACAGGGCGAAGCTGCGGATCATCCAGCGGCGGTGGGCCTGGAAGTCGTGGCGGCGGGCCGCGAGGAACCCGGAGAACGTGGTGCCGAACCACAGGAGCGAGAGCAGCACGTTGCCGATCTTGCCGTCGTTCCCGACCGTCGACATGACCGAGACGACGAGCGCGAAGATCCCCGAGGGCACGACGCCCGCGAAGACGTAGAGGCGCCCGGAGACCCGGTGGACGCGGGGGTGCTTGAGCCGCAGCCAGGTCCACACCTGCATGGAGCAGGTGACGAGCGCGATCGAGCCGAACAGGATGTGCCCGGTGAGCATGAGGTAGTGGGTCTCGGGGAAGGCCGACTGGAGTTCGACGAGCGAGTCGCCGGTGTCGAAGGTGAGGTAGAACGGCAGGCGCGCGGCGACGAACAGGCCGGCGACCGCGAAGAGCGGGACGATCCAGGGCCGGCGGTACCACTTCGGCTTCTCGCGCTCGGGCGGGCGCTGGGGTTCGGACTGGGCGAGGGTCTGGGTCACTGGTCTCTCCGATCGCGGTGGGGTCCGATCGATGCGTATGGGATACGCTTTTCAGCGTACATCATACGCAAGCCTGGTGCGTGCACCCGGGACCCTCAGGGGCCCTAGGCTTGCCAGGCGCGAGGCCGGAGCTGAGGGGGTGCTTCTGTTGGGACAGGGCGAGTACGAACTGCTGTGGGGCGACCGGTCGCGGCCGGGCCGCGGCCGCCCCTCCGGGCTCACCCGCGAGCGCATCGTCGCCGAGGCCGTCGCCATCGCCGACGCCGAAGGGCTGCACAAGGTCTCGATGAAGCACCTGGCCGACCGCCTGGGCTCCGGCGTCATGTCCCTCTACCGGCACGTCCCCGGCAAGGACGAGCTCGTCATCCTCATGTACGACTCCCTCATGGACGGGCCCCCCGACCTGCCCGACGCCGACACCTGGCGCGACGTCCTCCTCCACTGGGGACGGACCGTCATCGGCCTGTTCCGCGCCCACCCGTGGGCGATCACC
Source organism: Glycomyces terrestris (assembly GCF_003933745.1). Classification (GTDB taxonomy): domain Bacteria; phylum Actinomycetota; class Actinomycetes; order Mycobacteriales; family Micromonosporaceae; genus Glycomyces; species Glycomyces terrestris. Next base: position 744,179 of record NZ_RSEB01000003.1, read on the forward strand.
GTCGGCACCTCCGCCCGCACCATGGGCCCCGGCGAGGCCGGCTGGGTCGACCACGTCCTCGGCCGCCTCGGCGCCCTCGGCCTCCCCGCCGACCTCGGCCTCATGGCCGTCCTCACCGTCGACTGCTTCGCCCTCGGGGCCGCCCGCCCCGAGACCGGCGGCGCCGGCTCCTCCGCCGAGTTCTTCAGCTTCCTCGCCGACCCCGCCGCCGGCGCCCGCTTCCCCCACCTCGCGGCCGTCACCACCGCGTCCTTCGCCTCCGAGCAGCTGCTCGAGGACTACTTCGAGTTCGGCCTCCAGCGCGTCCTCGACGGCCTCGAGCAGTACATCGACGCCCGCGCATAGGAACGGGGGCCGGCCCTCCCGGACCGGCCCCCGCTTCTCAGGAGAGGAACAAAGCTCGGATCACGCCGGCGCGAGCGCCGGCTCCCCCTTGCGGGAGCCCTCGGCGTCCCCGCCGAACGCGGACTCCTCGTCCAGCGGCTGCGGGGCCGCGTCGTACACCTCGCGGTCGAGGAGGTCCTCGGACTTCGCCACGATCACCGGCACCACCATCTGCCCGGCCACGTTCGTGGCCGTGCGGATCATGTCCATGATCGGGTCGATCGCCAGCAGCAGGCCCACGCCCTCGAGCGGCAGGCCCAGGGTCGACAGCGTCAGCGTCAGCATCACGGTCGCACCGGTCAGGCCCGCCGTCGCCGCCGAGCCGATGACCGACACGAACACGATGAGCAGGTAGTCCTGCACCGCCAGGTCCACGCCGTACACCTGCGCCACGAAGATCGCGGCGATGGCCGGGTAGATCGCGGCGCAGCCGTCCATCTTGGTCGTCGCGCCGAACGGCGACGCGAACGACGCGTAGTCGCGGTCCACGCCGAGCCGGTCGGTCACGGTCTTCTGCGCCAGCGGCAGCGTGCCGACCGAGGAGCGGGACACGAACGCGAACTGGATCGCCGGCCACGCCTTCCGGTAGAACCGGACCGGCGAGACCTTCCCGAACACGCGCAGCAGCACCGGGTAGACGACGAGCATCACGATGAGCGCGCCCGCGTAGATGTCGACGCTGAACACCGCGAGCGGCTCGAGCAGGTCCCAGCCGTACGCGTACACCGACTTCCCGATCAGGGCCGCGGTGCCGACGGGCGCCAGGCGGATCACCCACCACAGGGCCTTCTGGACCAGTGCCAGCGCGGAGGCGTTGAACTTGAGGAACGGCTCGGCCTTGTCGCCGATCTTCGCGGCCGCCGCGCCCGCCACGATCGCGACGAACACGATCTGGAGGACGTTGACGTTCACGAACGCGTCCACGACGTTCGTGGGGATGATGCCGGTCAGGAAGTCGGTCCACGACCCCTGCGTCTCGGGCGCGGCGGCCGCGCCGGAGAGCTCGACGCCCCGGCCCGGGTTCGTCGCCAGGCCGATGGCGATGCCGATCACCACCGCGATGAGCGACGTGACCGCGAACCAGCCGAGGGTCTTGGCGACCAGCCGGCCCGCGTTCGCGAGGTTGCGCAGGTTCGCGATCGACGCGACGATCGCGGTGAACACCAGGAACGGCACGATCAGGAACAGCAGCTGCACGAACAGCGTGCCGACCGTCTCCAAGGTGGTGCCGAGCCACGCGACGGACCACTCGCGGGCGGCCCAGCCGAGGACGAGGCCGACCACGAGGCCGACGAGCAGTTGCGCGGCGAACGGGAACCGCTTGCGGCGCTTGGACTTCGAATTCTCCTCCACGGCCGTGTCGGCCGTGTTCTCGGGAGCACTTGCCATGGGAACTACCTCTTGTGAAGGCTGGCGCAGGCACGGGGGCGCGCGGCGGCGCGGACCGTGCCGGCGGTAAGGAGTGCGGGTCGGGCTCGGACCCAGCGGGGAGATACGAGTACGTCGGCGAGCCGGCCGGTGGGATCGGCGGAACTAGCGACAGAGCACGGTCGACACGCGGCAGAAGTCGAGATGACGCCTGCGTGTCAGGAACTGGTTGGTGACCGTGTAACTCATAGCCCGTCAACGGTAGCGTCATTCGCAATTCGGGCGCAAGTCCCGGTGAGGGATCGCATACGGACCGCCGCGGCCGGGGCGGTTAGATTCACGGCGTGACCGGACCACACCGCCCGCCCCTGTGGGACGCGCTCCGCGCCGTCCCCGCCTCCGCCCTGGCCGCCGTCGCGCTCGGCGGCGCCGCCGGGGCCCTGGCCCGCGCCGGGCTCCTCGTCCTCCTCCCCGCCGCACCCGGCCGCTTCGACCTGGCCACGTTCCTCGCCAACGCCCTCGGCGGGCTCCTCATCGGCGTGCTCATGACCGTCGTCACCGAGGCCGCGCCGGGCCTGCGGCTCCTGCGGCCCTTCCTCGGCGTCGGCGTCCTCGGCGGCTTCACCACCTTCTCCACCTACATCGTCGGCATCGGCCGCGCCGTCGACGCGGGCGAGGCGCCGCTCGCGGTCGTGTACGCGTTCACCACGATCGCGGCCGCGCTCGGGGCCGCCGCCCTCGGCATGGCCGCCACCCGCCGCGTCCTGGCGGGCCGCCGGTGACGCTCCTCCTCATCGCCGCCGGCGCGGCCGTCGGCGCGCCCGCCCGGTTCCTCACCGACCTCGTGGCCGCCCACTACCTCGGCCGGCACCTCCCCTGGGGCACGCTCGCGGTCAACACCGCCGGGTCCGGCCTCGCCGTGTTCCTCGCCGCCGCCGTCGCCGACCCGGCCTGGTCGGCGCTCCTCGCCACCGGCTTCTGCGGCGCCCTCACCACGTTCTCGACGCTCTCGTGGGAGACCCTCGTCCTCGTCGAGCAGGGCCGCTGGAGGCACGCCGTCCTCAACATCGCCGTGAACCTCGCGGGCGGGCTCGCCGCCGGCCTCGGCGGCCTCGCGCTCGCCCGCCTCCTCGGGTACTGAAGCGCCGACACGCGGCCGGGCGGCGCGGCAAATGCGCGGTTCGGCCCGCCCGATGGCCCACGATCGAGGTCCTGCCATATCTGCCCGCCGGGGGTTCCCGGGCGCCTCCGCGAACCCCCGGCGGGCGCGAGACGAAGGGACCCCTGATGCCGGGCCACCGCACGCTCCGAACCGTCCCGCCCTCCTGGCGGCGGCCCCTCGCGGCCGCGGCCGCCCTGCCGCTCCTGGCCCTCGCCGCCCCTGCGGCGCAGGCGGAACCGGAGGCGGGCGACGCGCGGGTGTGGCTCGTCGAGTTCGCCGAAGGCGCCGACGCCTCCGTGCTCGACGCCGCCCCCGGCCTCGACTTCGAGGTGCGCCACGACTTCGAGCGGATCTGGAACGGCGTCTCCGTCGAGGCCGACCCGGCGACCGCGCGCCGCCTCGCGCAGTTCGGGCACGTCGAGCGCGTCTGGTCCGACGTGGTGTTCACCGGCCCCGCCGCCGTCGCCGACGATGGGCCGGTTCCCGAACTGGCGCAGGCGATCCAGACCACCCGCGCCGACGTCGCGCACGGGCGCGGCGTCACCGGCGAGGGCGTCAAGGTCGGCGTCATCGACACCGGCATCGACTACACCCACCCCGATCTCGGCGGCTGCTTCGGCTCCGGCTGCCGGGTCGCGTACGGCGCCGACTTCGTCGGCGACGACTTCGACTCCGACGACCCCGAGTTGAGCGAGCCGAGCCCGGACGACGACCCGGCCGACTGCGGGGGCCACGGCACCCACGTCGCCGGCATCGTCGGCGCCGACGGCGAGGTCACCGGCGTCGCCCCCGACGCGACCTTCGGCGCGTACAAGGTCTTCGGCTGCGAGGGCTCCACCAGCGCCGAGGTGATCATGCAGGCCCTGGAGGCCGCGCTCGACGACGGCATGGACGTCGTCAACCTCTCGCTCGGGCAGTCGTTCCAGTGGCCCGGCTACCCGACGGCGAAGGCCGCCGACCGGCTCACCGAGGAGGGCGTCGTGGTCGTCGCCTCCATGGGCAACGACGGCGAGCACGGCGTGTACTCCGGTTCGGCGCCCGGCGTCGGCGAGGACGTGATCGCCGTGGCCTCCACCGACAATCCGGCCCAGCGCATGGACGCCGCGTACGTGCCCGCGCTCGACCGCCGCATCGGCTACCGCCCCATCGACGCGTCCCCCGACCCCGAGGCCGGCACCGCGACCGACCCGCTCGCGTGGCTCGGCCGCGCCTGCGCCGACGACGCCTCCGAGAGCGACGTCGCCGGGAAGGCCGCCCTGGTCGTGCGCGGCACCTGCACCTTCGACGAGAAGTACCGGCGGGCCGTCGCCGAGGGCGCGACGAGCGTCGTCGTCTACAACGACCGCCCCGGGCCCTTCGGCGGCGGCGGCGTCGAGGACCCGGCCGTGCCGGTCATCGCGGTCACCGACGCCGACGGGAAGGACCTGCACGACCTCGTCTCGATCGGCGAGGCCCCGGTCCTCGAGTTCACCGGCGAGACCGTCCTCGTCGACCTGCCGCGCGGCGGCCTCGCCTCCGGGTTCACCGCCTACGGCCCGGCCCCCGACCTGACGTTCAAGCCGGACCTGGCCGCCCCCGGCGGCGGCGTCTGGTCCACCGTGCCCGTCGCCGACGGCTCCTACGCCTCGCTCTCGGGCACCTCGATGTCCTCGCCGCACGTCGCCGGCGCCGCGGCCCTGCTCCTCGACGCCGAACCGCGCCTCGCGCCCCGCGAGGTCCGCACCCGGCTCGCGAACGCCGCCAAGCCGGTCCCGTGGGGCGACAACCCCGACCTCGGCGAACTCGAAGCGGCCCACCGGCAGGGCACCGGCGTCGTCGACATCGTCGACGCCCTCGACGCCCGCGCCTGCCTGCACCCCACCGGGGTCAACACCGGCCACGGCACGGGACCGCGCACCTTCGAGCTCACGCTCACCTCGCGCGACGAGGCCGTGCGCGACTACACGCTCACGCACCGGTCCACGATCGCGACCACCGGCGACGACCGGGACCCCGGCTTCCACGCCGCCGAACCCGCCGTCACGTTCGAGCCCAAGGAGATCCGCCTCCACCCGGGCCAGACCGCCACCGTCGAGGTCACGGTCGAGCCCAGCGCCGACCTGCCGCTCGGCAGCGTCTTCGGCGGCCGCATCACCGCCCGCCCCGACGCCGGCGGCGAGTCGCTCACGGCCGCCTACTCGGGCTACCACGGCGACTACCTGGCGATCCCGATCCTGGAGCACCCCGAGCTGCCGAAGCTCGCCGCGATCGTCGCCCAGGACCCGGAGACGCACGAGTTCGAGTACCGCGACCTCGCCGCCGACGAGTCGTTCAGCCTCGCCGACGGCCCTGACCTCGCGGCCCTCCTCTACCTGGGGCACCAGCCGGCGGCCATGGAGGTCTCGGCGGCGAACGCCGAGACGGGGGAGGTCGTCGACTGGGAGCCCGAGGCGTTCCTGCCGCGCTCGCCCGGGCCCGACGACGCGATGGGCATCCACCTGGAGGACCTCATCGCCCAGCGCCCGGGAGCGCTGGAGGCGGGCCGGTGGACCCTCACCGTGAGGGTGCTCAAAGCCCTCGGCGACGAGAGCGACCCGGCGCACTGGGAGCAGTGGACCTCTCCGGAGTTCACGCTCACTGCGTGATCCCGGGGCGACATCGAGGGTTGCGGGCGGCCGGGATGGTGTTCCCGGCCGCCCGCGCCTGTGACTGGCGGTCCTGCGTGGACCGCCGGGCGGGTGGCTTCCCGCGCGCGGTCTCGGTATGGCGACGTTCGCGATTCCCCTTCATATCGCCGCCATCCCGCAGGGCCAGATGGCTTTTTTGTCTCAACCGTGACACCGTCCGGGGTGGAGTGTCGAGAACGAATTTCCGGCCTGTGGATAACTCGCGCCGCGCGCAGCCGCGCAGCGGTCGCCGCGCTGCGGCCGGTGGCCGGGCGGGTGCTGCGGAGCCTGTCGTGATGGCGCATGGGTCAACACTGGCACCGAGTGCCGCCAGGTGTCCAGCGCGAGTTCTCCGCCTGTGGATAACCGCCGCGAACGGCCGGCGGCTTCGCCGCCGGCCGACCGGTCTACTTGCGGCGGTGGACGAGCTGGGCCCCGGCCTGGTCGCGCGGGGTGATGGTGAGCTGGTCGATGTTCACGTGCGAGGGCCGGGTGGCGACCCACGTGACCGCGTCGGCGATGTCGGCCGCGACCAGCGGCGTCATGCCGGCGTAGACGGCGTCGGCGCGCTCCCGGTCGCCCTCGAAGCGCACCAGGCTGAACTCGGTCTCGACCATTCCCGGGTCGATCTCGCACACCCGCACCGGCTGGCCGAGCAGCTCCATGCGGAGCACCCGCGTGACCGCCGCCTCGGCGTGCTTGGCCGCGTTGTAGCCGCCCCCGCCCGGGTACGGCTGGTGGCCCGCGATCGAGCCGATCACGATGACCTGCCCGTCGCCCGAGTCGACGAGCTTCGGCAGGAGCGCCTTGGTGATCCGGGCCGTGCCGAGCACGTTCACGTCGTACATGCGCTGCCACAGCTCCAGGTCCGCGCCGGCCACCGAGTCGAGGCCGAACGCGCCGCCCGCGTTGTTGACGAGCACGTCGCACCGCTCGACCTGGTCGGCGAACGCGGCCACCGACGCCTCGTCGGTCACGTCCAGCGCCAGCGCCGTCCCGCCGCACTCGGCCGCGACCTCCGCGAGCCGGTCGGCCCGGCGGGCGCCGAGGACCACGTCGAAGCCGGCCTCGGCCAGGCCCCGGGCGGCGGCCGCCCCGATGCCGCTGCTCGCTCCCGTGACGACTGCGGTCTGCTTGCCCATCGTTTCCTCCTCGCGTCGCGGCCCGGGCCGCGGTCCCGGCCCGGCCCGGCTCGGACCTTACTCGGCGCTTCCGGGCCGCCCGCACCGGTTCTCACACTCTGGCCGAGGGGCCCGGGGCGCGCGTCCGCGGCCGTACCATCGCTCTCGACGCTGGTTCCGCGGCGAGGACTCGCCGCGGCCAAGAGGGAATCTGGTGCGAGTCCAGAACTGCCCCGCAGCGGTGAGGGGGAACGAAACCCGCCAAGAGCACTGGGTCCGCGAGGGCCTGGGAAGCGGCGGGGACTAGGCGCCGGCGACGGAGCGCCCCCGAGTCCGAATACCTGCCCGCGTCCCGCGCGCGACCGCGCGCGGCCCCGCTGTCGCATGTTCGAGGGAACTGACACATGAACAACCGCACCGCCGTGCGCTCCACCGCGCTCGGCTACCCGCGCATCGGATCGAACCGGGAGCTCAAGCGCGCGCTCGAGGCCCACTGGTCCGGCCGGCTCGACGCCGCCGGGCTCGAGCGGGCCGGCGCCGCCGTCCGCGCCGAGATGCTCGGCGACCTGTCCGTGCTCGACTCGGTCCCGACCGGCGTCTTCTCCTACTACGATCACGTGCTCGACACCGCGTTCGCGGTGGACGCCGTCGCCCCGCGGCACCGGCGCGACGACGAGCTCGCCTCCTACTTCGCCGCCGCCCGCGGGGACGCCGCGGCCGCGCCGCTCGAGATGACGAAGTGGTTCGACACGAACTACCACTACCTCGTGCCCGAGATCGGCCCCTCGACCGCGTTCGCCGCCCGGCCGGGGAAGGCCGTCGCCGAGTTCCTGGAGGCGCGCGAGCGCGGTCTGGACGCCCGGCCGGTGCTCGTCGGGCCCGTCTCGTTCCTGCTGCTGGCGAAGCCCGCGGACGGCGCGCCGGAGGGCTTCCGGCCGCTCGACCGCATCGGCGACCTCGTGGAGGTGTACGCCGAGATCCTCACCGCGCTGGGCCGGGCGGGGGCCGGGTTGATCCAGCTGGACGAGCCCGCGCTCGCGGCCGACCGCACCCCGGAGGAGCTCGCGGCCGTCGCGGCGGCGTACCGGCGGCTCGTCGGCACCGCGGAGATCCTGGTGGCCGGCGGGTACGGCCCGTTCGGGGAGTCGCTGCCGGTGCTCCTGGAGGCCGGGGTCGAGGGGATCGCCCTCGACCTGGTGCGCGGCCGGGCGGATCTCGATGCACTTGAGGCACTGGATGTTTCACGTGAAACATTCGTGGTCGCCGGGGTGGTCGACGGGCGCAACATCTGGCGCACCGACCTGGCGGCGGCCGCCCGGGACGTCGAGCGGGTCCGGGCCCTGACCGACCGGGTCGGGGTCGCCTCGTCCTCCTCGCTGCTGCACGTCCCGGTCGACCTCGCCGCCGAGACCGACCTCGCGCCGGAGCTGGCCGCGCGGCTCGCGTTCGCGCGCCAGAAGCTCGCCGAGATCGCCGCGCTCGCCGACCCGGACGGGCCGCGCGACGCGCGCCCGGCGGCCCCGGACGCCTGGCGGGACGCGTCGGTGCGGTCCCGGCTCGCCGGCCTCGGCGCGGACGCGGACCGCCGGGCGCCCTACGCCGAGCGCCGCGCCGCGCAGGCCGAGCGGGTGCCGCTGCCGCCGCTGCCGACGACCACGATCGGCTCGTTCCCGCAGACCGCGGAGCTGCGCCAGGCCCGCGCCGCCCACCGGCAGGGCCTCATGATCGACGCCGACTACCGCGCCCGCATGCGGGCCGAGGTCGCGGCCGTCATCGCGGAGCAGGAGCGGCTCGGCCTCGACGTCCTCGTCCACGGCGAGCCCGAGCGCAACGACATGGTGCAGTACTTCGCCGAGCAGCTCACCGGCTTCGCGACGACCGCGGCCGGGTGGGTGCAGTCGTACGGCTCGCGCTGCGTGCGGCCCCCGATCCTGTTCGGCGACGTGGCCCGGACCGCGCCGATGACGGTGCCGTGGACCTCGTACGCGCAGTCGCTCACCGCGAAGCCGGTGAAGGGGATGCTCACCGGGCCGGTGACGATCCTGGCGTGGTCGTTCGTGCGCGACGACCAGCCGCTCGCCGACACCGCCGACCAGGTGGCGCTCGCCCTGCGCGACGAGGTGGCCGACCTCGAGGCGGCCGGGACGGCGATCATCCAGGTCGACGAGCCCGCGCTGCGCGAGCTGCTGCCGGTGCGGGCGGCCGGGCGCGCCGCCTACCGGGCGTGGGCGACGCGGGCGTTCCGGATCGCGACCGCCGGAGTGCGGCCGGACACCGCGATCCACACCCACCTCTGCTACTCCGAGTTCGGGGAGGTCATCGACGCGATCGCCGCGCTCGACGCCGACGTCACCTCGATCGAGGCGTCCCGCTCGAAGATGGAGGTCCTCGCCGACCTCGACGGCGCCGCCTACCGGAGCGCGGTCGGGCCGGGCGTGTGGGACATCCACTCCCCGCGCGTGCCGGACGCCGCCGAGATGGCCGCGGCGCTGCGCCTCGCCGTGGCCGCGCTCGGGCCCGACCGGGTGTGGGCCAACCCCGACTGCGGGCTGAAGACCAGGCGCTACGAGGAGGTCCTGCCGGCGCTCGCGGGGCTCGTCGAGGCCGCGCGCCTCGTCCGCGCCGAGGCCGCCTAGACCGCGGCGCACCGGACCGCGCCTCCCGTTTCGCCCGGGATGCGCGGTCCGGGTGCGTTGCGGCGGCCCGGTCCCGGAGCCACGTACCCTTGAGCCGTGGCGATGGACAACTACCGCATCCTGACCGAGCCGGTGCACGGCGGCATGTCCGGCCTGGCGAAGGCCAGCGCGGACTGGCGGCGGCTCGCGCACAACGTCGAGGCGCTCGCGCGCGTCGCGGGCGTCCCGATGATGGCGATGGTCAAGGCCGACGCGTACGGGCACGGCATGGTGCCGGCCGCGCGGGTCGCCGTCGAGGCCGGGGCGGAGCGGCTCGGCGTGGTGACGCTCAAGGAGGCGTGGCAGCTGCGGCAGGCGCCGGGCCTGGGGTCGGCGCCGGTGATGGCGTTCTTCTTCGCGCCGGAGCAGCCGGGTCTCGCGGAGGTCGTGGGCGCCGGGATCGACCTCGGGGTGTCGTCGCTGGCGCAGCTGGAGGCCGCGGCCGCGGCGGGCGAGGCGGCGGGGTCGCCGGCGCGGATCCATCTCAAGGGCGACACGGGCATGTCGCGCGGCGGCGTGGCCGAGCACGAGTGGGAGCAGGCCGCCGAGGCGGCGGCGAAGTTCCAGGCCGCGGGGTCGGTCGCGGTGGTCGGCGCGTGGAGCCACCTGGCGTGCGCCGACGAGGTCGGGCACCCGGCGAACGCGGCGCAGAAGGCGTCGTTCGCGCGGTTCCTCGCGGCGGTGGCGGCGGCGGGCCTGGAGCCGGAGGTGCGGCACCTGGCGAACTCGGCCGCGCTCATCGCCGACCCGGAGACCCGCTTCGACCTGGTGCGGCCGGGGATCGCGCTGTACGGGTACAACCCGGTCCCGGACGTCCCGGTGGACCTGGTGCCGGTGCTCGAGGTGCGGTCGCAGGTGATGAGCGTCAAGCGGCTCCCGGCCGGGTCGGGGATCTCCTACGGCCACACGCACGTCCTGGAGCGGGACACGACCGTGGCGCTGGTGCCGCTCGGCTACGCGGACGGCGTGCCGCGGGCGGCGTCGAACCGGGCCGAGGTGTACCTGGCGGGGAAGCGGCGGCGCGTGATCGGGCGGATCTGCATGGACCAGTTCGTGGTCGACTGCGGCGACGACGCCGTGAAGACGGGCGAGCCGGTCGTGCTCATCGGCGCGGGGGAGCAGCACCCGGACGCGGACGAGTGGGCCGCGTGGGCCGGGACGATCCCGAACGACGTGCTGACGGGCCTCGGGGCCCGCATCCCCCGGCTGTGGAACCGGGGCCTGGAGTAGCGCCGTCGGCCCGGGCATCGGCGCCCGGGACCCCTGAGACCCCTTGAGTGGCAGTGAGGTCGCATGACTGAGAGGCAATCGGGCCGCGGTTCGCGGCGGGCGCGCGGCTGGACGCTGGCGGGCGGGATCACCGGCGGCATCGCGGTGGGCGCGGCGCTGGCGTACGGCGTGCCGGCGTACCTGGCGCGGCGCACCCGCGCGTCCTCGGCCGACCCGTACGCGCACGAGCCGTTCGAGATGCCGCCGGTGAACTCGGTGCGGACCGTCGAGACCCGCGACGGCGCGTCGGTGCACGTGGAGACGGCGGGCCCGGAGGACGCGGACCTGACGGTGGTGCTCATCCACGGCTACATGCAGGACATGGGCACGTTCTACTTCCAGCGCAAGGCGATCGCGGACGCGGTGCGGGGCGGTCTGCGCCTGCGCGCGGTCCTGTACGACCAGCCCGGGCACGGCCGCTCGGGCGGCCTGGTGCGCACCGAGTACTCGATCGACGACCTGGCCGAGATCCTGCGGGACGTGCTCGACGCGGTGGCGCCAGAGGGGCCGCTGGTGCTCGCCGGGCACTCGATGGGCGGCATGACGGTGATGGCGTACGCGCGCCTGTTCCCGGAGGAGTTCCGGGAGCGGGTCAAGGGCGTGGCGTTCCTGTCGACGAGCGCGGCCGGGCTCGACACGGTGGAGACGAAGCCGATGCGGGCGCTGCGGCGGCTGAGGCGCACCGTGCTGCCGATGCTCCAGCAGGTGGCGGGCTGGACGCCGGACCTCATCGACCGCTCGCGGCTCCTCGCCGGGGACCTCGGGTGGCTGCTGACGCGCAAGGCCGCGTTCCGGGCCCCGAACCCGCCCGGGTCGATCGTGACGCTGGTCGAGCGCATGAACCGGCGCGTGTCGATCCAGTCGATCGTGGGGTACGCGCGCGCTATCCTCGACCACGACGCGACGGCGGTGCTCCCGCAGTTCAAGGGCCTGCCGATCCTGGTGGCGGTCGGCGACGGGGACCCGTTGACGCCGCCGGCGCACTCGCGGCGGCTCGCGGAGGCGCTGCCGGGGTCGCGATTGGAGCTCATAGCCGAGGCGGGGCACTCGCCGCAGCTGGAGTACCCTGGTGAAATCTCACAACTGTTGTTGGAGATGATCGACAAAGTCGCGGCCGAGATCGGTGACGGTTCGCTGCGCCCGGGGACCGCCGGCCCGGAGGCCGGCCCTGAGCGCCGCCGCAGCTGGAAGCCGTTCTCGCGCCACCTTCCGTAGACGAAGGCCGAGTCAGACACGGGCGCCGGCGTGCCGCCGGCCGCAGAAGAGGAGTGAGACGTGAGGCTGACGCTCCAGACAGCCGGAGACACCCACGAGTTCGGGCTGCGCCTGGCCGCGGTCCTGCGCCCCGGCGACCTCGTGATCCTCACCGGCCCGCTCGGGGCCGGGAAGACGGCCCTGACGCAGGGCATCGGCGCCGGGCTCGGCGTCGAGGGGCGCATCACCAGCCCCACCTTCGTGATCGCGCGCACGCACCGCGCCGGCGCCGCCGGCGTCCCGCTCGTGCACGTCGACGCGTACCGGCTGGAGACCCTCGACGAGCTCGACGACCTCGACCTGGACACCGACGTGGAGGCTGCGGTCACCGTCGTCGAGTGGGGCGCGGGCCTGGCCGAGCGGCTCGCGGAGTCGCACCTGGAGATCGCGATCGAGCGCCGCGCGGACGAGGTCCGCGAGGCGGTCCTGCACGCGCGCGGCGGCGACTGGGCCGCGCGGCTCGCGTCCCTCGACCTGCCGGTGGTCTCGGCCGCATGAGAGTCCTCGCCCTCGACACCTCCACCAGCGCCGTCCAGGCCGCGCTCGTCGACCTCGAAGACGACGAGCTGTTCCTGACCTCGTTCCGGCGCGAGATCGACTCGCGCGGGCACGTGGAGAAGCTCGGCCCGTTCATCGAGGCGTGCCTTCAGGATGCGGGCCGCACCGCGAAGGACGTCGACGCGGTCGTCGCCGGCGTCGGCCCCGGCCCGTTCACCGGCCTGCGGGTCGGGATGGTCACGGCCGCGGCGTTCGCCGACGGCGCGGGCGTCCCGGTGTACGGGGTGTGCTCGCTCGACGGGATCGGCGGGAACACGCGCGGCCGGGCGCTCGTCGCCACCGACGCGCGCCGCAAGGAGGTCTACTGGGCCGTCTACGAGGACGGGGTCCGCGAAGGCGAACCGCAGGTCGGCAAGCCCGCCGACCTCCCCGAGACCGGCGCGGACTACGCGATCGGCGAGGGCGCGTCGATGTACGCCGACCAGCTCGCGGTCCAGGCCGAGACCGAACCGGTCTACCCGGACCTGGTGAAGCTCGTCGAGCTCGCCGCGCCGCGGCTGCTCGCGGGCGCGCCGTCCGAGCAGCTGACGCCCCTGTACCTGCGCCGCCCCGACGCGCAGGCCGCCGGCGGGAAGTGACGCGCGCGGACGCGGCGGCCGGGCCCCGGCCCGGCGTGGTACAGCTTGACGTGATGAACGGTGACTTGAGGATCGAGCGGGTGCGCTGGTGGCACCTGTCCGCGCTGGCGCGGATGGAGGCCGCGATCTTCGGGCCCGAGGCGTGGAGCGAGGGCGTGCTGTGGTCCGAGCTCGCGGCCGGGCACGACTACCGGGCCGTGTTCGACCGCGCCGCGGGCGACCGGATCGCCGGGTACGCGGGCGCCGCGTTCGCCGACGCGGAGGCGTGGATCAACAACATCGCCGTCGACGAGGCGTACCGGCGCCGCGGCGTCGCCCGGATGCTCATGGACGACCTGATCGCGCGGGCCCGCGCGGGCGGCGCGAAGTCGGTGTTCCTGGAGGTCGCGGTCGACAACGTCCCGGCCCAGCGGCTGTACGACGGCTACGGTTTCTACGGCATCGGCGTGCGCAAGAACTACTACCAGCACACCGGCACCGATGCCGCGGTGATGAGGATGGACCTGTGAAGAACGAACCTGTGGTACTCGGCATCGAGACCTCCTGCGACGAGACCGGCGTCGGGATCGTGCGTGGGCACGAGCTGCTCGCCGACGCCGTCGCGTCCTCGGTCGAGGAGCACGCGCGCTTCGGCGGCGTCGTCCCCGAGGTCGCCTCGCGCGCGCACCTGGAGGCGATGGTGCCGACGGTGCAGCGGGCCCTGGACGACGCCGGCGTGACCCTCGCCGACCTCGACGGCATCGCCGTCACCGCCGGCCCGGGCCTGGCCGGGGCGCTCATGGTCGGCGTCGGCGCCGCGAAGGCGTACTCGATCGCCACCGGCGTGCCGATCTACGGCGTCAACCACCTGAGCGCGCACATCGCGGTCGACACGCTCGAGAACGGGCCGATCCCCGAGCCCGCGATCGGGCTCCTCGTGTCCGGCGGGCACTCCACGATCATGATGGTCGAGGACCTCGCCGGGAAGGTCACGCAGCTGGGCGCCAGCATCGACGACGCCGCGGGCGAGGCGTTCGACAAGGTCGCGCGCCTGCTCGGGCTGCCGTTCCCCGGCGGGCCGTACATCGACCGGGCCGCGAAGGAGGGCGACCGGGCGTTCGTCGAGTTCCCGCGCGGGCTCTCGGCCGCGAAGGACATGGAGAAGCACCGCTACGACTTCTCGTTCTCGGGGCTCAAGACCGCGGTCGCGCGCTGGATCGAGGCGCGCCGCGCCGACGGCGAGGACGTGCCCGTGAACGACGTCGCGGCCGCGTTCCAGGAGGCCGTGTGCGACGTCCTCACCCGCAAGGCGATCCTGGCCGCGAAGGAGCACGGCGTCGAGACGATCCTCCTCGGCGGCGGCGTCGCGGCCAACTCGCGCCTGCGCGGCCTCGCGACCGAGCGCGCCGAGGCGGCCGGCCTGACGCTGCGCTACCCGCGGCCGAAGCTGTGCACCGACAACGGCGCCATGGTCGCGGCCCTCGGCTCGCACCTCGTCGCCGCCGGCGTCGCCCCGTCCACGATCGACTTCCCGGCGAACTCGTCGATGGACGTCGAGGTCGTCAGCCTCGCGAACTCGCTGTAAGCCCGCGGATGTCGGTCCCCGGCGCTACCGTGACCGGCATGACCGACACTCCGTGGGAACCGCCGCTGGCGGGAACCGAGTCCGAACACCTCCTGGCGATGCTCGAACGGCTGCGCACGACCTTCCGCTGGAAGGCCGACGGCCTCGACGCCGCCGGCCTGAACGCCCGCGTCGGCGCCTCCGCGCTCACCATCGGGGGCCTGCTCAAGCACCTCGCGCGCGTCGAGGACGTCACCTTCGCCTGGAAGATGCGCGGCGAGAGCCCGGGCGAGCCCTGGGTCTCGGCGCCGCTCGACGACAGCGACGCGTGGGAGTTCGCCTCCGCGGCCGACGACAGCCCCGAGTACCTGTACGGGCTGTGGGACGCGGCGGTCGCGCGCTCCCGCGAGCGCCTCGCCGCGATCACCGCCGACGGCGGCCTCGACCAGCCCGCCCACTGGGAGTGGCCCGGCCGCGGCCACTTCAGCGTCCGCCGCGTCGTCTGCGACCTCATCGAGGAGTACGGCCGCCACACCGGCCACTGCGACCTCCTCCGCGAAGCCGTCGACGGCCGCGTCGGCGAGGACCCGCCCGAGGGCTGGACCCCGCGCTCCTGACCCCGGTACCGTTGCGGGTCAACCGGAAGGGAGCACCCGATGAGCACCGGCCCGCAGCGGCTCGCCGCCGCCCTCGACGCATGGGCCCTCGCCGTCGACTGGATCGAATGGGTCGAACTCGGCGGCTCCCTCGGCCGCGGCGCGGGCGACGAGCTCTCCGACGTCGACGCGGGGATCGGCGTGACCGACTTGGCCGAGGACGACCCGCGCATCGGCGAGGCGCTCACCGCGATCAGCGGCTTCGCCCCGGTCGCGGCCACCTTGCGCCAGCGGCTCGGCGACCTCGTCCACCTCGTCTGCGTCTACCGGGACGGCCGCCAGCTCAGCCTCGTCGTCTTCGACGCCGCGGCCCGCGCCGGCCTGCCCCCGCAGTCCACCGCCACCGTCGACAAGACCGGCCGCCTCGCCGCGCCCCTCGACCCGGCCCGCTGGACCCCCGACGCCGCCACCCGCCGCGAATGGGCGTTCCTCGCCTGGATCGCCCTCGGCGACGCCGCCCGCCACGCCTATCGCGCCCACCCCTGGCGTGCGCTCCGCTCCCTCACCGAGGCCCGCGACCACCTCTGGCAGCTCCACGCCGCCGCCCTCGGCCTCCCCTATCCCGCGTTCGGCGCGGTCACCGCCGAGAACGCCGAAGCCGAACCGCCGCAAGGCATCGAGGCCACCCACCCCGCGACCCTGACGCCCCCGGACCTCCACCGGGCCCTGAACGCCCTCGCCGAACTCCTCGCACCCCACACCACCCCGGACCTGCAAGCCCTACCAGCGGCGATCCGCCCCCGCCTGGACCTGCTCGACCCGAGCTGCGACTAGACCAGCCCGGCCGCCAGCAGTAGTTCGAGCCAGCGGTCGCGGACGACCGCGGGCGTCCCGAGCACTAGCGCGTGCTCCTCGCCCACCGCCCGCGCGACGAGTTCGGCGTAGCGCCACCCCAGGACGAACTCGTCGAAGAACTCGGCGACGCTCCCCGTGAGCCGTTCGAACGGCGGCCCCTCTCCCGGGTTCTCGTAACGGAACAGGTACTCGTCCGAATCGCAGTAGAAGACCGAGCCGTCGAGGAGGTCGACGTGAACCACGTCCTCCCATTCGGCGAACGCGATGAACTCGGGGAGTGCGAACCGTAGGGTGCCGATCACCGCCGCGTCGGCGAACGGGTCGCCTTCCCTCCGGGGCCTCGCGTCCAAGCGCTCCGCCGAGGCGACGACCGCCGGGCGGTCGAACCGGAGGAGGTTCCCGCCGATCGATCGCAGCGATCCGAACACCTCGCGCATGCCTCCTGGGAGCGGCGGCAGCACCAGCGGCTCCGGCTCGATTTCGATGACGACGCCCCCACCGCTCCGTGCTGCCGCCGCCTCAAGCGCGCTGAGCTTCTCCAGAACCGATCGCATCAGCTCCGTGTCGGGACGACTCGAGTCCACCTCGGCCCGGTTAGTGGACGCCGAGCGAGGCGGCCGCCGACGGTCCCGGCACCGGTGGGAGGTCGTAGACCGTCCGCGTCTTGGCGATCGACTCCTGCTCGGGCGCATCGGAAGGCAGCGCCCACTGCTCCGTGGCGACGCCGCCGTCGAACGCGACGCGCCAGACGACGGTGCCGCCGTCGTAGGCGACGGCGGCCGCCAGGCTGCCGTCGGGTCGGAACTGCCGCGACACGCCGTGGCGGAACGCCTTGCAGTACCAGTCCTCGACGAGGACCGTCCCGTCCGCGGCGATCGTGCGAGCGGGACCGTGCTGGTAGCCGTCGCGGTAGGCGATCTCGTCCCGGCCGCCGCCCCGGTTCTCCTCGAAGCCGATCCCGGTGAAGCGCCGGCCCTCGTAGGAGAAGCGCTGATCGCCGTCCACGTCCAGGTCGTCGTCGGGCACCCTCGGCATCGCCGAGGTGTCCGTCAGCTCTTCCTGTCCCATCCGTCGATCCCCTCTACGATGCTGCTGCAGTTCGCGCAGCACTCGATGAACTCGCCCTTCTTGGAGCCCTTGAGTCTGATGTTATCCACGATGAGATCCTCCGGCTTCGCGTCGGGCCGGTCCTTCAGCGCCTCGTTCCACGCGTAGACCTCGGAGTGCGACCCCGGCTTGTTCAGGAACTCCGGAGTCGGCACGCGACCGCTCTCGATGTCGGCGTTGCGGGCGTCCAGACGCGCCTGGATCGACGGGTGGAGGTCGTCCGGCGGGTCGGCGTGGTTCTGACCGAAGTGGACCTTGCCGGTCTTGCGGTCGAGGATGCCCGACAGGACCGGGCCGCGCTCGCGGTTCGTCTGGTAGTCGGGGCCGTCCTTGTCCATGATCCGGTCGTAGCGCTCCCGGAGCTGCTGATTGAGCTTCGCGCGGTCGGCGTCGATCGAGTTCGGGTAGTCGGGGGTCCGGGAGGTGCCCGGGACGTCGGGAGACCGGCCCTTGCCGAACCGGAAGATGTCGGCCCGCTTCAGGATGCGGGAGATCAGGCCGCTGCCGGCTTCGGAGGCGGCGCGGTTGGCGCGGACGCGTTTCCTAGCCATTGAGCACCATCTCGATCGCCATGCCGATGAGCTGGTCGATGATGATGCCGCTGATGATCTTGAAGATCGGGATCTGGGCGAGCGACGCGCCGAAGGTGACGACGGCGGTCGCGATCGCCTGGGCGATCTGGAACGCGAGCAGCACGAGCTGCACGATCACCTGGACCTTCAGCGCCAGGATCACGCCGGCCGCGATGGTGAGGCCGATGTTGATGATGTTGCTCGGCTCGGTCGCGTCGGCGAGGTTCCGGACGGCCGACTCCGCGTCCTCCCATTCGTCGCGGAACGCGTCGATCTCGCGGCCGACGTTGTTCTCGACGAGCGTCCGCGCGGCGGCTTCGAGGTTCTCGATCTTGCCGGTGATCTGGTCCGCCATGCCGGTCCATTCACCGGCGAGGTTGAAGATCGACTCCTCGTCGGATTCCGGCCAGTCGTACCCGAGCATGCCCAGCAGGCCGACGAGTTCAGACGGCAGTTGCAGGCCCAAGGGGGGACCTCCTTGACAGGGGTTGGGGTGCGGTCAGCGTTCGATTTCGCCTTGGAGGTCGGTGAAGATCTTCGCGATCTCGGCGTCTCCGGTCTCGTGGTCGTCGGCCATGTCGCGGATGCACTGCGCGTAGTCGGCCAGGTCCTCGATGTTCGTGGAGAAGCAGCCGGTGAGGGCGTCGGTGCACGCCTGATGCGCGATGCCCACCAGCATGCCGATCTCGTCGCCGCCGAAGGCGTCCGCGAACTGCTCCAGCGCGCCGGTGAACTGGTCCAGAAGGGCCTGGACCTCGTCCTTGGCGGCGTCGAGCTGGTCTGCGGCCTGGCGCATGGACTCGAAGTCGAGCTGGATGTCCGGCATCTCACCGTCCTCCGTGGATCTTGGCCATCACTTCGCTGATGGAGGCGCTCATGGCCTGGAACTGGCGGATCGAGCGGTCCTGGATCTCGGCGACGGTCTCGTTCATGGCCTCGAGGTCGGGGACGGGCTCGTCGGTGCCGAGGGCTTCGGCGCGCTGGTCGAGGGCCTCGTTGATCATGCGCTTGATCTCGGCGGTGAGGGCCTGGGAGCCGAAGTGCATGGCGCGGCCGTCCATCTCGAGCTCGTCGACGCGGCCGGCGGGGCTGAGGGTGAGGCGGATGAGGCCGTCGGCGCCTTCGACCGTGACGGGGTCGATCTGGTGGGACTCAGGGGATTTGACGGCGCTGCTCAAGGTCGCTCGGGCGTCGGCCAGTTGCTGGGCGATCGCGTCCTCTCCGAACATGGGTCCTCCATTCGCACTGTGCGACACGAGCGTTACTCATTATATGTGAAACGCGCAACTGCATGGGTTTGTCGCGGTTGCGCACTGGGGCGGCGCCGGTTGTGGACGGTGGCCGTTAGGCTTCGGGCGCATGACTGATGCTGACGTGGCGACAGGGGCCGAAGCGCACGCGGAGGCGCCGCGGCGGCCGTGGTGGCGGGCCCGGTGGCTGCGGGCGCTGTCGTGGACCGGGACCGCGGGGGTCGCCGCGTACACGCTGGTGCGGCTGCTGGGGCTGGAGACCGGGTGGCTGCTGGTGACGACCGTGGCGTTCGTGCCGTACTTCGCGGTCGCCGCGCTGGTGGCGGCGGGTGTGCAAGCGGCCGTTCGGCATTGGGCCGCGCTCGCGGTGACCGGCGCGGCGGTGGTGGCGCTCGGGGTGGTGCTGGTGCCGCGGGTCGTGGTGGACGAGCCGGTCGCGGCGGGCGGGGCGGAGTTCACCGTCATGTCCGTGAACCTCTATGTGGGGCAGACGGATCTGGAGAAGGTCGTCGCACTCGTCGAGGAGCGGCGGCCGGACCTGCTGAGCGTCCAGGAGCTCACGCCGGGCGCGGCCGAGCGGCTCGCCGAGCTGGGCCTGGAGGAGCTGCTGCCGCACGCGATCCTGGAGCCCGACGAGCTGGCGGTTGGGACCGGCGTGTACTCCGCGCACCCGCTCGCGCGGATCGAGACGGTCGGGCGGGACGGGATCTTCTACCAGATCGGGGCCGAGGTCGACCTCGGCGGCGAGGCGCTGCGGTTCATGGCCGTGCACACCGCCGCGCCCGCGTCGCCCGAGCGGATCCCGTTGTGGGAGGAGGACTTCGAGGACCTGCCGCGGCCTGACGGCGGCGCGCCGTGGGTGCTCGTCGGGGACTTCAACGCGACCCTCGACCACGACAACATGCGCGGCCTCCTCGCCGACGGCTACGTCGACGCCGCCGAGGCCATGGGCGACGGGCTCCAGCCGACCTGGCAGCCGACCGAGGGGTACCTGGACGGGCTCGTGAAGATCCCGGCCGTCACGCTCGACCACGTCGTCGCCGAGGAGGGCGTCGCCGTCCTCGACTGGGAGGTCCTGGAGAAGGACGGCAGCGACCACGCCCCGGTCCTGGCCCGGCTCCGGCTGCCGTGAACCTGAAGCGGATTTCAGGGTTGCGATGAATCCTGTCGGGGGTCGTCGTCATAGTTGACGACAAGCCACTGCTGAACTGAAAGGCCACGTCATGCGCCAGATCATCGTCACCGCGTTCGTCTCCCTCGACGGCGTCATGGAGGCCCCCGGCGGCGAGCCCGGGTACCGGAACACCGGCTGGACCTTCAAGGACATCGAGTTCCTGCCCGAGGCGTACGAGATCAAGGACCGCGAGCAGGAGGAGGCCGGGGCGCTGCTGCTCGGGCGCGTCTCCTACGAGGCGTTCGCGCCGGTGTGGCCGAAGATGACCGAGGAGTTCGCCGGCTACAACTCGAAGCCGCGCTACGTCGTCTCCACCACCCTGAAGGAGCAGGACGAGCGCTGGCCGGCCACCATCCTGCGCTCCCTCGACGAGGTCGCCGCGCTCAAGGAGACCGAGGGCGGGCCCCTGTCCGTGCACGGCAGCGCCACCCTCGGGCACGCGCTCGCCGACGCCGGGCTCGTCGACCGTTACCACCTGCTGGTCTTCCCCAAGCTCCTCGGCGCCGGGAAGCGCCTGTTCAGCGACGCCGACAAGGACGCCGTGCAGCTCGACCTCGCCGAGCACGAGGTCTACCGCAACGGCATCCAGAAGCAGGTCTTCGACGTCGTCCGGTAAGGGGCGGCCCTCGGGCCGAGGCCACTTACTTCGGCCCAGGCCGCCGGTGCCGCACCGGCGGCTTCGCCGCACGGGCCGGAACCCGTCCGGCGCTCGCTGAGCGCTCCGCCCTACTTTCCGGTCGTGTCTTCCTCAAGGACCGACCGGTGGCTTCTGAGACGTGCGTTCGCGGTCGTCACCCGCGCGCTACCGCCCGGCCGCGTCCTACGTAGGGCCGGCCGTCGGCCTCTGCGGTATGCGCTCGCGGTCGTCACCCGCGCGCTACCGCCCGGCCCCGTCCTTCCATGGGGCCGGTCGCTCGCCGCCGCGACATGCGCTCGCGGCCGCCACCCGCGCACTACTGCCCGGTCGCGTCCTTCGGGAGGGCCAGCCGCTCGATCGGGTAGGCCCGGCCCGCGAGTTCGAACTCGTCGCGTTCGCCGTCCGGCGTGAAGCCGTACCGCTCGTAGAAGCGGCGGCCCACCTGGTTGCCGACCAGCTCCCACACCCGGATCGGGAGCATGCCCTCCTCGGTGAGCCACTTCTGGGCTTCGCGCATGAGCGCGCGGCCGGCCCCGCGGCCCCAGTGGTCAGGGTGGACGTAGATCGCCCACACCTCCCCGGGGACGCCGGGCCCGGCCTCCTCCTCGGTCGACTCGCGGCGGTCCCAGCCCACCGTCGCGAAGCCGATCACGTTGGGGCCCTTCTCCGCTACCAGGGTGATGGCGTGCGCGCGCCGGTGGGAGAGGCCGCGCACGAAGCCGTCCGAAGGCTCGTCGGAGAGGCCGGCCAGCACCTCGTCGGCGACGATGCCCGCGTAGGCAGCGCGCCAGGAGGCGTTCTTCAGTTGCATGATCTCGTCTGCGTCTGCGGGGCCGCCGGTTCGGATCCTCATGTCTACCAACCGTGCCCGAAGGTCCACAAGAAAGCAACCACTCAGGGTGCCGTAATTGCGACCGCAACCCGTTCGTGCAAGAAACGTCTAGGCGACGACCGGCTCCAGGAGCCGCAGCTCGCGGGCCGTGGCATCCACGGAGGCCAAGGCGCCGATCGGCATCGGCAGATTGGGGCCGGTATGTCCGAAGTCGACTCCGGCGAGGACCGGGAAGTCGTAGTCGGCGAGCACGTCGAGCACCACGTCGCGCACCAAGACGGGGTGGAACTCGGACCCGGCCGGGAGGTCGACGTCGAGCGGGATGCCGACGACCATCGCCCCGACCCGGTCGAACACGCCGCACATGCGCAGGACGTGCAGCTGGTTCCACACGTGCCCGAGGTTGCGGCCCACGTCCTCCCAGAAGAAGACCGCGCCGTCCCAGGTCTCGGGCGCGAGCCGGTACGGCGACGCCTGCACGTTGATGAGCCGGTCGAGCAGGCCGCCGACGAGCCGGCCGGTCGCCCGGCCCGGTCTCCAGGTCTCCCAGGCGTTCTCGGCCGGAAGCGACACCTCCGCGAGCTCGCCGGTGAGGAGACCGCGCAGGAGGTCGCGGACGACGCGGCGGCGCTCGGGGGTCGCGTCGGGCCAGGCGCCGTCGCCGATGCCGCTCGCGAGGTCGGTGTGCATGCCGACCAGGCCGGTCTGCGAGTGGAACGCCAGGTGGAGCGCGGAGAGGTCGCTGTAGCCGAGGAGCGGCTTCGGGTCGCGGCGGATCGCGTCGTAGTCGATGCGGTCGAGGTAGGCCGTGGTGGCGTTCCCGCCGGTGAACGCGACGATCGCGCGCACCTCCGGGTCGTTCAGCAGCGCGTTCAGCTCGGCGGCCTGGGCCTCGGGCGGCGCGGCGCGCCAGAAGCGGTTGCCGCCCGCCGCGACCAGGGGCGTGACCTGCACCCGGAACCCCATGCCTTCCAAGGCCGCGACGCCCGAGTCGAGCTCGGACCGCCACTGCGGCAGGCACGGGCCCGACAGGGCCGCGACGGCGACGGTGTCGCCGGGGTTGAGGCGCTTGGGCCGCAAGGGTTCCATGTGGTGCTGCCTTCCGGGGACGGTTCAGGGCCGGGACCAGCCTAGCGGCGGTCCCGGCCCGGTGCGATCCCAGGTTGCAAGCGCTATCGGATTGCGGGCTCGATCGCGTCGGCCCGCTTGCGGGCCCGGGCGGCGGTGAGCGCGATGCCCGCGGCGGCGACGAGGACGGAGGCGGCGTACGCGGCGAGGCTGGCGGCGTCGGGGGCGGTGAACGCCTGGCCGCGGACGGCCTGCCAGCCGGCGGTCGCGAAGACCCCGAGGTAGCCGACGGCGCTCCAGCGGACGATCGCGGCGCGGACCCGGTCGTCGCGCAGCCACAGGCGGCGGGCGGCGAGGAGGCCGAGGAGCATCGCGAGGCCGATGAGGACCTGGATGCCGTGCAGGCCGATGAAGTGCGCGACCCGCATGTCGCCGCCGGTGGTGGACCAGCCGGTGAGGAACATGCCGTTGCCGTCGAGGTCGCCGACGCCGTGGCCGGCGTTGAGCGGGACCTCGTTCCCGTTGGCGTCCAACTGGGTGCGCTCGCCCTGGCCGCCGATGGTGACGATGAAGAACGCGGCGAACATGCCGAGGCTCGACAGGAGCAGGCCCCAGCGGATCACGGCGGTGACGGCGCGGTCGCCGATGCGCTGGAACAGGACCAGGACCGCGATCACCAGGTTCGCGAGGAACATGACGGGCACGAACTGGAACGCCATCTGCACGACCTGGTTGAACGGGTCGTCGGAGGCGTTGAAGTGACTGTAGGTGCCCATCGCGGCCGCGGCCACGATGACGCCGACCTCGGCGGCGCTGATCACGGCGAACACGGTGCCGAAGACCCAGCCGGTGCGGCGCAGCTTCGTCATATGCGACAGGAGCCAGGCGAGGGTGAGGCAGTAGGTGAAGAAGGAGAAGCCGAACTTGAAGGACTTGACCCAGACGTCCTCGCCGAGGATCTCGCGGTCGTCGAAGGGCATCGCGACGAGCGAGGCGAGGGCGATGACGCCGCAGGCGATCCCGAGGACGAGGAGCGGGCGGTGCCAGCGGCGGCCGCCGCTGGTGAGGGCGAGCCCGGCGTCGGCGGCGCGGGCGGCGGCGGACCGGGCGGCCGCGTGGCGGGCCTGGGGGCGGGTGATGACCGGGGCAGTGCTCATGGGAACGACGGTATTTCCGATCCGGTTGCGCCACACTGACGCACACCGCCGAATAAGAGGTGGGGCCTGCCTTACCCGGGCCGGTACGCTGCGGCGATGACGACGGTGTTCGTGGTGCAGCACGGCGAGAAGGAGCGCGTCCCGGGCGACCCGGGCCTGACCGAGCGCGGGCGGCTCCAGGCGGCGCTGGCCGCGGAGCGACTGCGACCCGAAGGCCTGCGGGCGGTGTCTCGCGGGCCGTTGGCGCTCCGGCACTTGATGCAGCGCGTGTGAGCGGTCGGCCTGGGTGCCGGGGCGCGAAGGTGTCTATTGCTTGTATTTCGGGTGGCGCAGCGGGGGATTCTAGACGTAGTGCGCGCGAACGCTTGCGCGTTCACGCTGCCGTAACGAGGATGTGACGAATGAGCTCTAATCTCAGTCGCATCTTGGACAGCGTGGACCCGTTCATCGGTACGGCGGCGACCGATCTGCCCGCGGCGCAGGGGCTGGCCGCCAGTTGGTGGTGGCCGAAGGCCCAGGTCGGGAACACCCATCCGGGCGCGTGCTACCCGCTCGGGATGGTCTCCGCGTGCGCGTGCTCGGGCGCCTACCCGACGGGCTACGGCCTGTACGGGATCTCGACCGAGGGCGCCCCCACGCCCATGTACGACGACTACCTCGCCAGCGGCTTCACCCACTTCCAGCAGTCCGGCACGGGCGCGATCCGCAAGTACTACAACTACTTCCGCGTCACGCCGATGATCGAGCCGCTCGACGCGCTCGGGAACCGCTGGAAGCTGGAGGAAGAGGAGGCCTCGCCGGGCTACTACGCGGCGACGCTGGAGAACGGCATCAGGTGCGAGCTCACCGTGGGCGCGAAGACGGCCGTGCACCGGTACACGTTCCCCGAGTCGTCCTCGTCGCGAGTGGTCCTCGACTTCTCGTACGGCGGGCTCGCGATCGAGCACGGCACCACGGTGCCGCTGCGGGCCGGCATCGAGAGCCTGGGCCAGGGGTGCGCGCAGGGGACCGTGGTCATGGAGGGCATCCCGCTCTCGGTCTACATCGACACCGACGCGCCGGGCTGGCGCCAGCTCGTCTGGTACGACCGGCGGCGCGTCGACGGCGGGACCAGGCTCGACTTCGACTACATCCGGCGCACGACGCTGCGCCCGTTCGGCCTCATGTTCATGGGCCCGACCCGGGCCGGGCAGGTCGTGGAGATCCGCATGGGCTTCTCCATGCGCGGCACGGAGCAGGCGAGGAGGAACCTCGAGCAGGCCCTGCCGGGCGAGGCCGGGTTCGACCAGGCGCTCGCCGACACGCGGGAGGCGTGGTCGGACTACTTCTCCCAGGTCGAGGTCCAGGGCGGGACGGGTGAGCGTCGGCAGGTGTTCGCGACGAGCCTGTACCACTCGCTGATCAAGCCGTGCTTCGCGCAGGACGAGAGCCCGTTCTGGCCTTCCAAGGGCCCGTTCGTGTTCGACATCGCGACCATGTGGGACATGTACAAGACCCAGTTCCCGCTGCTCACCGCCTTGAATCCGGCGAAGGGCGCGGACATGATGGAGGCGATCGTCCGGATCGCCGAGGAGGAGGGGAACCTCCCGATCGGGTACCGGATGGCGCGCGGCTCGGACCGGTTCTTCCGGCAGGCCTCCGCGCTCGCGCACACCGTCCTCGCCGACGGCTTCCAGCTCGGTCTCGAAGGGCCCGAATGGGATTGGGCGCTCGTCCACATGCAGGACGACCTGCGCCGCGGCTACGGCGAGGACTACACCGAGCGCGGGATCGTCCACCCGATCAGCCACACCCTCGACCTCGCCACCGGCTACTGGTGCACCGCGATCATCGCGCGCGGCCTGGGGGACCTGCGGCTCGCCGACGAGCTGGAGGCGAAGTCCCGCCACTGGATCAACGCGTTCGGCCCCGACGGGCTGCTGCGCGACTCCTCCTTCTACGAGGGCGGCCGCTGGAACTACTCGTTCCGGCTGCTGCACGACATGGCCTCGCGCATCGAGCTCGCCGGCGGCGACAAGGAGTTCACGTCGATCCTCGACCGGTTCTTCGGGTTCGGCGCCGACCCGGTCGTGCAGCTGGGGACGCCGCCGTTTGGGACCGAGTTCGCGATCGGCCTCGACCTCGACCGGTTCGAGGGCCTGAACAACGAGCCGGACATGGAGGCCCCCTGGGCCTACCACTACGCGGGCCGGCCGGACCGGACCGCCGAGATCGTGCACGCGGCCCTGTCCTACCAGTTCGGGACCGGCCGCGGCGGGCTCCCGGGCAACGACGACTCCGGGGCCCTGTCGTCGTGGTACGTGTGGGCGTCGCTGGGCCTGTTCCCCGTCGCCGGCCAGAACCTGTTCCTCGTCAACGCGCCCGCCTTCGCCGAAGCGCAGCTCCGCTTCGGCGGCAACGACTTCGAAGTGGTCACCACCGGCCATGTCGAGGCGGGCATCGGGGAGGACGCCCGCGGGTACCCCCCGCAGTACGTCCAGTCCGCGCGCTTCAACGGGAAGCCGCTGGACCAGAGCTTCATCACCGGCAACCAGCTGCACGGCGGCGGGAGGCTGGAGATCGAGCTCGGAGCCGAACCGTCCGACTGGGCGACGAAGACGCGCCCGCCGTCCGCCTCCGACCGCACCGACCTCGCTCGGGACGCCGGGGCCCGCTTCCAGGAGTTCCTACCGTGACCCAGCAGTCCCGCCGCCTCATCATCGTCGTCCGCGCCGACCCGGTCATCTGCGGCCACGCCACCGAGGCCCGCGGCCTCGCGGAGGTCGCGCTCACGCGCGGCTTCGACGACGTGCGCATCGTGACCTGGCCGATCGACGCGCTCCAGGCGGCGGGGCTGCCGCTCAAACCGCTCGACGAGCTCCTCCCGTACTCCGAGGGGATCACCGTCGAGCGGCCCGGGCCCGTCGGGGACTACCGCCTCCCCGACGGCCGCCACCTCCTCGGCATGACCGGCCGCCTGTTCGAGCTGTTCACCGACGGCGTGCCGACGGTGTGCATGTCGATGTACCTGTCGCCGCACGCGAACGCGGTCGTGGACGCGCTCCGGTCCGCGCGCGCCGCCGGGCTCGACCCGGACGTCGTCACCGTCGCCGAGGCGGTCGGCTCCGACATCACGAACGTCGTGCGCGGCTGCCTCGCGCGCGGCGAGTTCGGGGCCGCCGCGGCCCTGTTCACGACCTACCTCGCGAACGACCGGTGCGTGGCGGTCTCCCAGTACACCAAGGACCTCATCGTCGAGGAGGCCGAGCAGGTCGACCGCGCCTGCGGCACCCGCTTCGCCGCCCAGGTCGCCGCGCGCGTCCAGGTCTCGTACCCCGCCGTCGACGCCGGCCTCTACACCGGCATCGACGCCACCCCCGAGCGGCGCGCCGCCGTGGACGCGGCCCTGGCCGCGCGCGGCCTCGAACGCGACAAGTACGTCCTGTTCCTCTCGCGCGTGGCCGCCGCCAAGGGCGCCGACGACCTCATCGCCGCGCACCGCGACTCCCTCGCCTACAAGACCCACCGGCTCGTCATCGCCGGCACCGGCCCGGCCCTCGCGGAGACGAAGGTGTTCGCCGAGGGCGACGAGCGGGTCCTGTTCCTCTCCGACGTCGGTGACGAGGAGAAGCCCCTGCTCATGAACGGCTGCGCGGCGTACGCGCTGCCGTCGAAGCCCCGCCCCGAGTTCGTGGAGACGTTCGGCATCGCCCTGGTCGAGAAGATGCTCGCCGGCGGCGGCCCCGTCATCACCACCCGCACCGGCGGCATCCCCGAAGCGGTGGGCGACAACGCGATCGAGGTGCCGCCCGCCGACCGCGAGGCGCTCGCCGCGGCCATCGACGCGGCCGTGTCCATGGGCGCCGAGGAGCGCGCGGCGCGGGCCGAGCGGGCCCGCAAGTACGCGATGCGCTTCGACCGCGCCGCCGTCTTCGACCGCCTCTTCGCCGGGCTCACCCCGGGCGTCCCCGTGGCGTAAGCCCCCCACCTGCGACGACGCCGCCCCAGAGAACTTCTTCGAAGAATCTTCTGATCCGGGGCAACCTTCGGCGTGCCCGCGGCAACTGGGAGACGGTGCGGCAACCCGGCTCCGCCGCACCGCACAGCTACCGGAGGGAAGGACCCCGATGTCCTCACCGACTTTCATCCTCACCCCCGCCATGGCGGGCCCGTAACGACTCCGGTTCCAGCGGATGGGCTTCCTGCCATGGGAGATCGACAGGCGCGGGCACCGGGGGTGCCTGCGCCTGTCGTGCAACGGAACGTGAGGGGGTCACGGTCTTGCTGCTAGAATCGCCTCCCCGCACCGCGACCGGAAGGCCCCCCTTGGACGTCCCCGCCAAGCTGGAGGAAGACGCCTTCCGCGCCTTCTTCGAGCGGCACCACGCCGAGCTGGCGCGCTTCGCGTGGATGCTCATCGGCGAGCGCGCCGCGGCCGAGGACATCGCCGCCGACGCCATGCTCGCCGTGTGGCGCCAATGGGACCAGGCCCGCCGGGCCCGCTCGCAGATCGCGTACGCGCGCGGGATCGTCGCGAACCTCGCCAAGGCCCGCATCCGGGCCGCCGTGCGCGAGCGCCGCCGCAACACCCTCTTCTGGCAGCGCCCGACGGAGGCCGCCGAGGGCCCCGACACGGCCGCCGTCCTCGACGTGCGCGCCGCGCTCGACCGGCTGCCGCTGCGCCGGCGCGCCTGCGTCATCCTGCGCCACTCCCTCGACCTGTCCGAGCGCGAGACCGCCGACGCCCTCGGCATCTCGATCGGCACCGTCAAGAGCCAGACCTCGAAGGGCCTCGCCGAACTGCGGCGCCTCCTCGGCGCCGCCGGGGACGGGTCCGCGCGGGCCGAGATCAGGAAGGAGGCCGGGCCGTGAACGACGAGCTGCCCGACCGGCTCCGGGTCACCGCCGAGGAGTTCGAACCCGACGCCGACCGCATGTGGACCCGCATCGCCGACGGCATGCGCGAGCCGCGCGGCGCCGCGGCCCCGGCCGCCCGCCGCCGCCTCATGCCGCACCTGGCGCTCGCCACCGGCGCGGCCGTCCTCCTCGTCGGCGCCGTCGTCCTGTTCGGACAGATGCTGGGCCTGGGGCCCTCCGCCGACTCGGACTCCGCGCCCCCCGCGGGCGGGCCCGGCACCCAGTCGCAGACCCCCGCCGGGGACGGCGGGACGACCGGCGGCGAGTCCCCCTCCGGCGGGCCCTCCGACACCGGCACCACCGCCGCCGAGACCGGCACCGACGAGGAGACCCCCGAAGGCGGCCCCGAGGCCCCGGAGTGGCTGGACGCCGCCGGCGTGATCGACCCGAACAACACCGAGTACTGGACCCAGTCGTCCGTCGTCTTCTCCAGCGACAGGGCCCTGACCGGGCTCGAGGTCGAACTGCGCCTCGCCGAGGGCGAGGGCCTGACCCACCTCGACTCGTGGACCACCGACGACAACCTCTTCACCGAGGCGGTCGTCACCAGCGAGGACGGCGTCACGATCCTGCGCTGGACCCTGAAGGAGGGCGCGGTCGTGCCCGCCGGCGCCGAGTACACGCTCGCGGGCCAGTTCGACCCCAACGGGGGTCCGCGCAGCGGCGAGGACGACGCGTTCACGATCACGGCCACGGCCGAGGACGGCGCGACCGGCGTCCTCGAGGGCGGCTACTAGCGCCGCAACCCCAGAGCGGAGGCGGGGACCGGCCGCAGCGGCCGGTCCCCGCACCTGCGTCAGCAGCCCACGAGCGCGAACGCCGCCGTGGGATTCAGACCGCGAACACCTCGACGTCGTACTTCGGTATCACCGAGTCCCGGGTCATGATCGCGGCGTTGTCGCACCGGGCCTGCGCGATGAGGAAGCGGTCGAACGGATCGCGATGGATGTCGGGGAGGCGGCCGGCCGCGATCGCGTGGTGGTGCCGGGCGGGGAGCTCGAGGAAATCGCTCGAGCGGACGGCCCCGGTGCACCGGCGGGTCGCGGCCGATCCGGCGCGCGCGCCGCGGTCAGCAGGCGCAGGAGACGCCGCTCGACGGGGCGGTGAGCGGGTCGGGCCTGCCGCGTTCGACGCCGGCGTCGGTCTCGACCGGGAGTCCTTCGCGGGCCCAGTACTCGAAGCCGCCCATCATGTACTTCACCCGGTAGCCGAGCCGGGCGAACTCGACGGCGGCGCGGTACGCGCCGTTGCAGCCCGGGCCCCAGCAGTACACCACCACGAGCTGCGACGGGTCCACCAGTTCGCTTGCGCGGGAGGCGATCTCGTCGGTCGGCAGGTGCACGGCGCCGGGGACGCGGC
The DNA here is from genome assembly GCF_003933745.1 of Glycomyces terrestris. Classification (GTDB taxonomy): domain Bacteria; phylum Actinomycetota; class Actinomycetes; order Mycobacteriales; family Micromonosporaceae; genus Glycomyces; species Glycomyces terrestris. Next base: position 774,239 of record NZ_RSEB01000003.1, read on the forward strand.
CCTGCGACCAGGCGGCCGCGCCGCGCGAGTCCACCAGCGTGAAGCCGGGCTCCCCGGCGTCCATGGCGGCGTGCACGTCGGACACGTCGGTGCTGTAGGCCATGAGGCCGGTGAAGTGGGCGAGCGCGTCGGCGGGGGAGGCCGCGGGGACGCGCAGCACGGCGTTCTGATTCGTACCCATGATCGGAACGATACATGCCAGTACAAAGAAATCATTGCACCGGTACAAAGCCTGCCGCGGTGCGGGACGCGGGGTAGCGTAGGACGCCGAATCGCATCCGATGAGAGAGGGACTCCACCGATGGCTCCCACTGCACCGACCGTCCGCCTCCTCCACGGCGCCGACATGCCGCGCCTGGGCCTGGGCACCTGGCCGATGGACGACGCGGAGGCCGAGCGGGTGGTCGCCGAGGCGATCGGCCTCGGCTACCGGCTGGTCGACACCGCCGAGAACTACCGCAACGAGCGCGGCGTCGGCCTGGGGCTCAAGGCCTCCGGCGTCGCCCGCGAGGACCTGTTCGTCACCACCAAGTTCAACCGCGAATGGCACGGCGTCGAGCTCGCGGCCGAGGCCGCCGAGCGCCGCCTCGACCTCCTCGGGCTCGACTACCTCGACCTGCTCCTCATCCACTGGCCGAACCCGCAGCACGGCAAGTACACCGAGGCCTGGCAGGGCCTGGTCCGGCTCCTCGAGTCCGGGCGCGTCAAGGCGATCGGCACCTCCAACTTCAAGCCCGCCCACCTCGACCGGATCATCGACGCCACCGGGGTCGTGCCCGACGTCAACCAGATCCAGCTGAGCCCGTACACGACCCGCGACGCCTCGCGCGAGCACGGCGACGCCAAGGGCATCGTCACCCAGTCGTGGTCGCCGATCGGCGGCGAGGGCGGCGAGGTCCGCAAGGACCCGCTCGTGGTCGCGCTGGCCGAGAAGTACGGGAAGACGCCGGTGCAGATCGTGCTGCGCTGGCACCTCGAGCTGGGCCTGGCGGTCGCGGTGAAGTCCGCGAACACCGAGCGGCTGGAGCAGAACCTCGACGTGTTCGGCTTCGAGCTGGACCCGGCCGACATCGACGCGCTCACCGCCCTCGACCGCGGCGAGGCGGCGGCCGCGGACTCGGACCGGTTCGGGCACTAGGCGGGTGCGGCGGCCTGACGCGGCCGCCGCGCGAAGACGACGACGGCGGCACCGGAAACCGGTGCCGCCGTTCGCCTTTCCTTACTGCTGCTCGTCGGGGACCCAGCGGAGGACGTCCCCGGGCTGGCATTCGAGGACCCGGCAGATCGCCTCCAGGGTCGAGAACCGCACCGCCTTCGCGCGGCCGTTCTTGAGGACCGCGACGTTCGCGGGGCTGATGCCGACCGCCTCGGCGAACTCGCCCACCGACATGCCGCGCTCGGCGAGCAGCACGTCGAGGTCGACCGCGATGGCCATCAGATGACCTCGGCCATCTCGGTCCGCAGCTCGGTCGCCTTGCGCAGCAGGCCCTTCATGATCAGGGTGAACATCGCGAAGGCCGCGCCGCCGCCCGCGCACGCGACGAGCGCGCCGATGTCGCCGAGGAGCCGCATCTCGTCGGCCCCGCTGCCGTACACGAAGATGTAGGCGGCGGTGAGCAGGGAGAGCAGGGTCGCGGCGGCGGTCGCCCAGACGACCACGTCGACCCAGCCGAAGGCCCGCTCGCTGAAGATGGCGTCGCCCTGGATCATGCCGAGGAGCCGCCAGGTGGCGACGAGCACGACCTGCACGCAGGCGATGCCCGCGATCGCGGCGGGGACGACCACGGTGGCCATCGAGTCGCCGTACGCGGCGGTGACGTCCTCGGCGAGCGAGTTCGGCACCACGAGGACCTGGCCGAAGAGGCCGGCGAGGAAGGCGGCCGCGAGGGCCAGCCGGAGCATGAAGATGAGGAATGCGTTCATGCATCGATTCTCGATCGGTTTCTATCGAAAATCAATAGATACCGATCGAGAATCGAGAGATGGCACGATCCTGGGAGCTGAGCTGAGCTGAGCTGAGCTGAGCTGAGCTGAGCTGAGCTGAGACCCTCACGCGTCGAGGAGCGTCAGCTCCATCCCGCGAATCCGGGCCGCGTCCGTGATGCCCTCCATCGCCGTGATCCGGCCGTCCTCGACGGTGAAGACGAGCACCCGCGTCGGCAGCGGCATGTCCGGGATCGAGGAGACCGCGCCGATGCGCCCGTCGACGAGCACCAGCTGCGCCTGGGTCGCCATGGCCGCGAACGTGACCGCGCCGCCCGCGATCGTGGCCGCGCCGCGCAGGATCGTGCCCACCTCGGCCGCGTCCGTCCGCAGCGTGACGTCAGGGTCGAGCACCGACACGAGCGCGTCGAAGTCGCCTTCGCGCGCCGCCGACATGAACGCCTCGACCACCGCGCGCTGCCGCGCCACGTCCCGCCGCTCCGGCTCGCCCGTGCCGCGCACCCGCGCCCGGGCCCGGCTCGCGAGCTTCCGCGCCGCCACGGGCGTGCGGTCCACGATCTGCGCGATCTCGTCGAACGGCACCCCGAACATGTCGTGCAGCACGAACGCGAGCCGCTCCGCCGGCTCCAGCGTCTCCAGGACCACCAGCAGCGCCAGGCCCACCGAGTCGGCCATGACCGCCGACGACTCCGGGTCGACCGGCGCGCCCGCGAGGGTCGGCAGCGCCGCCGGCTCCGCCCCGGACTCCGGCATCGGCAGCTCGGCCCGCGACTTGCGGCGCCGCAGCTGGTCCAGGCACACCCGGCCCACCACGGTCGTCAGCCACCCGGAGAGGTTCTCGATCCGGTCGGCGTCACTGGCCGCCAAGCGGAACCACGCCTCCTGCACGGCGTCCTCGGCCTCCCCGGAGGAGCCGAGCATCCGGAACGCGACCGACTCCAGCCGGGGGCGGTCCTCCTCGAAACGTCGCGCGAGCCACTGGTCGTCGGTCATCTCCGGTCCCTCCTTGTGTGCGGTCACCGGTATGACGCAATCCTGGCCGCGGATGTGACCGAGCGGGCCACCGCGTGGCCGCGGTCACCCGGCCCGCCTCAGAAGTCCACGGGGTCGCGGATGATCGGGCAGGTCATGCAGTGGCCGCCGCCGCGGCCGCGGCCGAGCTCGGCGCCCACGATCGTCAGGACCTCGATCCCGGCCTTGCGCAGCAGCGTGTTCGTCTGCGTGTTCCGGTCGTACGTCATGACCACGCCCGGCTCCAGCGCCACCGCGTTGTTCCCCGAGTCCCACTGCTGCCGTTCGGAGGCGTACACGTCGCCGCCGGTCTCGATGACCCGCAGCCCCGGCAGGCCCAGCGCCTCCGCGACCACCTCGGTGAACGGCGCCGAACCGTGGTCGACGAGGTCGAGGCCCGGCTCCCGGTCGGCCGGGTGCAGCGAGAACGTGTGCACCGCGTCCATGATCTTCGGGTACAGGGTGACCACGTCGCGGTCGGCGAACGTGAAGACCGTGTCCAGGTGCATCGCCGACCTGAGCTTCGGCATGCCCGCCACGATCACCCGCTCGGCCGCGCCCCGCGCGAACAGGGCCCGCGCCACCTGCGTGATCGCCTGCCGGGAGGTGCGCTCGCTCATGCCCATGAGCACCACGCCGTTCCCCACCGGCATGATGTCGCCGCCCTCGAACGTCGCCTGCCCCCAGCTCTCGTCCGGGTCGCCCCACCACACCGTCGACCCCGTGAAGTCCGGATGGAACGTGTACACCGCCTTCATCAGCAGCGTCTCGTCGTGCCGCGCCGGCCAGTACAGCGGATTGAGCGTGAGCCCGCCGTACAGCCAGCACGTCGTGTCCCGCGTGTACAGCGTGTTCGGCAGCGGCGGCATCAGGTACTCGCGCGCGCCCGTCGACTCGCGCGCCAGCGCCAGGTACGCCGGGCGCAGGTCCTCCGGCAGGTCCGCGGTCGACATGCCGCCGATGAGGAACTCGGCCAGGTCCGCGGGCGAGAGCGACTCCAGGAACGTGCGGGTCGGCTCGATCAGACCCAGCCCCACTTCGTTCGCGGTGATCTTGCGGTCGAGCAGCCACGAGCGCGCCGCCGGGTCCGCCACGGTCGCGGCGAGCACGTCGTGCAGCTCCACCACCTCGACGCCGCGCCCGCGCATCGCGGCCACGAAGTCGGCGTGGTCGCGCTGCGCGTTCTCCACCCACATGACGTCGTCGAACAGCAGCCCGTCGGCGTTCGTCGGCGTCAGCCGCCGGTGGGCCAGGCCCGGGCGGCACACCAGGACCTTGCGCAGGCGGCCCACCTCGGAATGGACGCCGTACTCCTCGCTCATCGCTTCTCCCCCAAGCTTGTTCAGATGCTGATCCAGTCGAGTGCGAGCGCGGTGACCCCGAGCGCGGCGCCCGCCACCGAGACGGCCAGGAGCACCGCCTCGCCGGGGCTGAACAGGCGCCGGCCCTGCTCGCGGCGGGTCATGACGAACAGGATCGTGGCCGGGGCGTACACGATGAACGAGACGAGCACGAACTTCAGGCCCGCCGCGAACAGCAGGAACGCCGTGTACACGACCGCGAGCAGCGCGATCGGGAGCGCCCCGCCCGCCCTGGCGCCCACCGCGTCCCGGTCCCGTCCGGCCGCGACCTTCACCGCGAACAGGGCGGCGAGGAGGAACGGGATGAGCGTGAGCGCGCTGGTGAGGTCGAGCGCGAAGTTGAACGCGTCCTCGGAGAAGTAGGTGACGACCAGCACGACCTGGCTGAGCGCGGTCGAGAGCGCGAGCGCCGGCACCGGCACGTCCGCCCCGGTGGAGCGGGCCAGGAAGCGCGGCATGTCCCGGTCCTTCGCGGCCACGAACAGGACCTCTGCGGCCATGAGCGTCCACGCCAGGTACGCGCCCAGGACCGAGACGATGAGGCCGGCGCTGACGAACACCATGCCCCAGGTGCCGACCGCGTGCTCCAGGACGCCGGCCATCGACGGCTGGCGCAGCTCGGCGATCTCGTCCATCGGCATGATCCCGTAGGACACGATCGTGACCGACGCGAACACTGCGAACACCGACAGGAACCCGGTCACGGTCGCGCGGCCGACGTCCTCGCGGCGCTTCGCGTGCCGGGAGTACACGCTCGCGCCCTCGACGCCGAGGAACACGAACACGGTCGCGAGCATCGTGCCCTTGACCTGGCTGAACAGGGACCCGGCGTAGTCGGCGCCGCCCCAGTTCGCGGCGAACGCGGCCGGGTCGAGGAAGAACAGCGCCAGGACCACGAACACGGCGATGGGGATGAGCTTGGCGACCGTGACGATCCGGTTGATCGCCGCGGCCTCCTTCACGCCCTGCTTGATGAGGAGGAAGAACCCCCACAGGCCCGCGGACGACAGCGCGAGGGCGAGGACGGTGTCGCCTTCGCCGAGCGCGGGCACGAGCGCGCCGACCGTGGACATGATGAGGACCCAGTAGGTCACGTTGCCGACGCAGGCGCTGGCCCAGTACCCGAACGCGGAGAAGAAGCCCGGGTACTCGCCGAAGCCGGCCTTCGCGTACGCGTACACGCCGGCGTCGAGGTCGGGGCGGCGGACGGCGAGCTGCTGGAACACGAACGCGAGCATGAGCATGCCGGTGCCGGCGATGGCCCAGGCGACGAGCGCGCCGGCGACGCCGGTCTGCTGCGCGAAGCGGGCGGGGAGGGAGAAGACGCCGGCGCCGACCATGGAGCCGACCACCATCGACGTGAGCGTCCAGAACGCGAGTTTCGCCGCGGGACGCGCTTCGGTCGCGGTGTCGTGCGCCATGGGATCCTCGCAGGTCCTGCCCGCGTGCTCGGGTGCCGGCGGGCATCGGGCCTGAATATAACTCCGGTCCGGGCGCCCGGGCCGCGATTCGCGCCGATCGCGCCCCGCCGGGGGAGCGGGCCGGATTCGCGGCGGGCCGCGCCGGGTATCCCTGCCGTGTTCCCGCAGTCCCCGCGGGCACTGTACGGAAGGAGCGGACATGGACGTCTCGGAGAGCAGGCCGGAGCGGATCGTCGTCGGCGTGGACGGCTCGGCGGCGTCGCTGCGGGCCCTGGAGTGGGCGCTGCGCGAAGCGGCGCTCACCGGAGCCGGACTGGAGGCGGTCCACGCGTGGGAGGTGCCGGCCGCGTACGGCACCGGGATGGTGCTGGCGATGCCGGGCAACGAGGAGTTCGAGTCCGCCGCGCGCGAGGCCCTGGCGCGCGCGGTCGACCAGGTCGCCGGGAACGAGCCCGGCGTCGCCATCGAGCAGAACACGGTCGCCGGGCACCCGGCGCGGGTCCTCATCGACGCCGCCGAGGGCGCGTCGCTGCTGGTCGTGGGGTCGCGCGGGCACGGCGGGTTCGTGGGGACGCTGGTCGGCTCGGTCAGCCAGTACTGCGTCTCGCACGCGCCGTGCCCGGTCGTCGTGGTCCGCGACCTCTCGCACGAGGACAAAGGCAGGGACCACGGCAAGGACCGTGAGCACTAGGCCGCGAGAGAGGGCGCGAGGATTTGGTCGCGAGCGCTAGGGCCGCGAGGACTAGGGCCGAGGAGCACTGGGGCCGCGAGCGCTAGGGCCGCGAGGTCTAGGGCCGAGGAGCACTGGGGCCGCGAGCACTAGGCCACGAGGACTGGGGCCGCGAGGTCCACTGGGGCCGCGGGCACTCGGACGCGAGGGCCACTCGGGCCGCGAGGATTACTGGGGCCGCGGGCACTCGGACGCGAGGGCCACTCGGGCCGCGAGGATTACTGGGGCCGCGGCCTCCGGAGGCCGCGGCCCCCTAAGCGGGCCGGTAGGCGAACCGGCGCAGCAGCGAGTCGCCGCCTGCCGCGCCCACCCCGAGCATCCGGCCGGTGAAGCCGGTCGCGACCTCGGTCGAGAGGTAGCGGCCGTCGAGCCGCGCGAGCACGTCGTCGCCGACGGCGAGCACGATGTCGTCGGGGCCGTATGCGGTCATGGTCTCGGCCTCGCACTCGACCGCGCTGATGCGCAGCACGGCGTCGCCGTCCGCCGCGACTGCGCCGAGTTCGGCCGCGACGCCGCCGATGCGGGCCTCGGCGCGCACGGTGCCGTCCTCGTAGACCAGGCCGTAGCGGTGCCGGTCGTCGATGCGGACCTCGAAGCGGCCCGAGCCGGCGAAGACCGCCTCGGCCTCCCAGCGGAGGTCCTTGACGCGGGCGCACAGCAGCCCGGGGGAGCGGTCGCCCGGGTCGCGCAGGTAGAGGCCGCCGCCGGGGCGCGGCGTCGCGATCTTCTCCGGTTCGCTCGCGGGCGCGACCCAGCGCAGGCCGAGCGCGGGGGCGGTGAAGTCGTCCTCGAACGCGGTGTCGTCGGGCGCGAACTCGTAGCGGGACTCGTCGAACACGGGCCAGCCGTCGACCCAGTCGACGCCGGCGAGGAACGTCTCGCGGCCGAGCACGTGGAACGAGGGCGTGAACCCGCCCGGTCGGACCGCGAGGTAAACCGCGGCCCATTCACCGGAGGCGGTCTGGACGAGGTCGGCATGGCCGGTGTTCTGCACCGGGTGCGGGGTCGAGCGGTGGCTGAGGACGGGGTTGCGCGGGCACGGCTCCCAGGGGCCCTCGGGGCGCTCGGCGCGGGCGATCGTCACGGAGTGGCCGCGCTCGGTGCCGCCCTCGGCGAGCAGCAGGTACCAGTGGCTGTCGACCCGGTACATGTGCGGCGCTTCGGGATACGCGAGCCCGGAGCCCTGCCACACGCGGTACGGCGGCGCCTCGAAGCCGCCGGTCTTCATGTCGAGGCGTCCCTGCCAGACGCCGTTCCCGGCGGCGTCGTCGCCGCCGACGGTGCCCGTCCAGCTGAGGTAGCAGGTGCCGTCCTCGTCCCAGGCGAGGTCGGGGTCGATGCCGACCGCCTCGGGCACGAAGACGGGGTCGCTCCAGGTTCCCGCGGGGTCCTCGGCGGAGACGATGGTCTGGCCCGACCCGGCGTCGCCCACGTTCGTGGTGACGAAGTAGAAGCGGCCCTCGTGGTGGCGCAGGGTCGAGCCGTAGATGCCGCCGGAGGGCCGGCCGTCGCCGCGCAGGAACTGGCCGCGCCGGTCGAGGATGTTCCCGATCTGCCGCCACGACACGAGGTCGCGGCTGTGGAAGATCGGCGCCCCGGGGAAGTACTCGAAGCTGGAGTGGGCGAGGTAGTAGTCGTCCCCGACCCGGCAGACCGTGGGATCGGGGTGGAAGCCGGAGACGACGGGGTACTCGGCTGCTGACACGGTCGGACGGCTCAAGGAGGCTCCCTCGGTGATGGCGCGGACGGCCAGACTAAGTTGCGTCGCCAAACTTTGTCAACCGGCTTCAGCTCCTTTTCAGGTCTCCCGCAGTACGTTCGAGACCGGGGACCCAAAGCCGCCTTCAGCTCCGCTTCAGGTGTCCCCGTCTACCTTCGAGACCGGGGGCCCAGCGGTGGCTTCAGCTTCGCTTCAGGTTGCTTCAGCTCGGCTTCAGGTGTCCCCGACTACGTTCGATATCGGGGGCCCAAAGCTGCCTTCAGCTTCCCCTCAGGTCGCTTCAGCTCCGCTTCAGGAACTCGAGCCTAGCCTGGAAACCGGGGGCCCTTTCCCGGCGGTGAAGGCGGTCCTCGCCGTGCCCGCCGCCGGGGCTGTGATCCCGGGCAACGAGCGCCGCCGTTCACGCGTGCCGCGTCTCGCGCTCCAGGTCGACGGAGCGTGTCCGCGAGGTATCGTGCATCGGTCGGAACGGTCCGCGGGTGCCCGCCCGCCGGTCCGGCCGCCCGTTCTCAAGTAGGAGTGTTCGCAGTGACCGCCGCCGCCGGCACCGCGGGTCAGCCCGGACCCGCCACCGCCGCCGAGCCCCCCGAGGGGCCCGGCCTCCGCAGCGCCACGCGCCTCGCGCTCGTCGTGGGCGCCCTCGGCATCGTCTTCGGCGACATCGGCACCAGCCCCATCTACGCCCTCCAGACGGTGTTCAACCCCGCCGACCCGCACCCGGTGCCGGTCCAGGAGGCGAGCATCTACGGCGTCATCTCCCTCATGTTCTGGTCGATGACGATCATCGTCACCGTCACCTACGTCCTCCTCGCGATGCGCGTCGACAACGACGGCGAGGGCGGCATCATGGCCCTCATCACCCTCCTCCACCGCTGGAAGCAGGGCCGCGGCCGCACGACCGCGCTCGCGCTCGCCGCGCTCGGGATCTTCGGCGCCTCCCTGTTCCTCGGCGACTCGATGATCACGCCCGCGATCTCCGTCCTCTCCGCCGTCGAGGGCATCGGCGTCGTCGAACCGCACCTCGAAGGGCTCGTCGTCCCCGTCACCGCCGTGATCATCGTCGTGCTGTTCACCGTGCAGCGCCGCGGCACCGCCGCCGTCGGGCGCGCGTTCGGGCCGGTCATGATCGTCTGGTTCTGCGTCCTCGCCCTCCTCGGCATCCGCGGGATCAGCGGCCACCCCGAGATCCTCAAGGCCCTCTCGCCGGTCTACGCCGCCGACTTCCTCTTCGGCCACTTCCACATCGCGTTCTTCGCGCTCGCCGCGATCGTCCTGTGCGTCACCGGCGCCGAGGCCCTCTACGCCGACATGGGCCACTTCGGGCGCCCCGCCATCACCAAGGCCTGGCTCATCCTCGTCTTCCCCGCCTGCCTCCTCAACTACATGGGCCAGGGCGCGATGGTCCTCGAGGACGGCGCGGCCGTCAGCGGCCCCTTCTTCCTCCTCGCCCCCGGCTGGGCCCGCCTCCCGCTGCTGCTCCTCGCCACGTGCGCCACCGTGATCGCCGCCCAGGCCGTCATCACCGGCGCGTACTCCGTCGCCGCGCAGGCCTCCCGCCTCGGCTACCTCCCGCGCCTGCGCATCGACCACACCTCCGCCGAGCAGTACGGCCAGATCTACGTCCCGTGGATCAACTGGCTCCTCATGGTCTCCGTGCTCACCCTCGTGTTCGCGTTCCGCTCCTCGCACGCCCTCGCGTACGCCTACGGCATGGCCGTCATGGGCACGATCGCGATCATGACCCTGCTGTTCCTCTACATCGCCAAGCACCGCTGGAACCTCCCGGTATGGGTCGTCGCCGCCGGCGGCGCGCTCCTCCTCGGCTTCGACCTCCTCTTCCTGGCCGCGAACTTCACCAAGCTCGTCCACGGCGCCTGGCTGCCGCTGCTCATCGGCGTCGCCGCGTTCACCGTCATGGTCACCTGGCAGAAGGGCCGCGCGATCGTCACCGCCGAGCGCGAACGCCGCGAGGGCCCGCTCCGCGCCTGCGTCAAGCAGCTGCGCGCCGAGCTCCCGAAGACCAAGTGCGTGCCCGGCACCGCCGTGTTCCTCAACCGCGGCAAGCTCACCACCCCGCTCGCCCTGCGCGCCAACATGGAGCACAACCACGTGCGGCACCAGCAGATCGTGATCGCCTCGATCGAGACGAAACCGGTCCCGCGCATCGCCGACGACGAGCGCATCAGCGAGGACTTCCTCGGCTTCGCCGACGACGGCATCGTCTACGTCCAGGTCCGCTTCGGCTACATGGAGGTCCAGGACGTGCCCCGCGCCCTCGCCCTCCTCGACCGCACCCGCCACGGCGGCCGGCTCCACGTCGAGGACGCCACCTACTTCCTCTCCACGATCCAGCTGCGCCCCGGCGCGCAGCCCACGATGGCCAAGTGGCGCAAGCACCTGTTCATCGCGACCTCCCGCATCACCGCCGACGCCGCCGACCACTTCCGGCTCCCCCGCGAGCGCACCATCATCATGGGCTCCCAGATCGAAGTCTGAGCGGCGTCAGCCCGCCGAGGGGTAGGGCGTGAACCGGCTGTGCCGGTCGGTGACCTCCAGCGGCGCGCCGATCGCCGGGAACGCCCGCTGCGGGCAGCCCTTGCGGTCGCACACCTTGCAGCCGGGCCCGATCGGGGTGAGCATCGCCGGGTTCTGGAGGTCGAGGCCGTCGGCGTACACGAGGCGGTGCGCATGGTGGAGGTCGCAGCCGAGGCCGATCGCGAACGTCTTCGCGGGCGTCCCGAAGCCCCCGTACCGGCGCGTCACGGTGCGGGCGACCCACAGGTAGGAGCGGCCGTCGGGCATCTGCGCGAGCTGGGTGCGGATCTCGCCGGGGTTCGCGAACGCCTCGTAGACGTCCCACAGCGGGCAGGTGCCGCCGACGCGCGAGAAGTGGAAGTCGGTGGCGGACTGGCGCTTCGAGATGTTCCCGGCCCGGTCGACGCGCACGAAGAAGAACGGGACGCCGCGCGCGCCGGGCCGCTGGAGCGTCGAGAGCCGGTGCGCGACCGTCTCGAAGCCGACGCGGAAGCGCCGCCCGAGGAGGTCGATGTCGTAGCGCAGCTCCTCGGCCGCGCGCAGGAACGGTCCATAGGGGAGGATGAGGGCGCCGGCGAAGTAGTTCGCCAGGCCGATGCGCGCCAGCCCGCGCGCCTCGTCGCCCGAGAGGTCCGCCGCGTCGACCTCGGCCCGGATCAGGTCGTCGCATGCCGCCAGCGCCAGGTGCGTGGCGAGCTGGAACGCCCGCTGTCCGGGGCTCAGGAGCGGCGAGACGCGCAGCACCCGCGCCTCGGGGTCGAAGCGGCGCTTCACCCGGTTCGCCTCGCCCGCTTCGAGGTCGGTGACCACCGTCCCGTATTCGTCCCGCAGCAGCCGCGCGAGGCCGCCGGCGAGGTCGCCGCGTTCGAGCGCGCCCTCCAGGCCCGCGCCCTCGTACATGCGCTCGGCGGCCTCGTCGAGCGCGGCCACGTGGTTCCGCTTGGCGTAGAACAGGTCCCGGACCTCCTCGTGCGCGGTCGGGGAGCCGCCGTCGTCGAGGGTCGCGCTCATCGCCGCGTTGCGTTCGAGCAGGTGCCGGTGGCGCCGGTGCAGGTCCACGACGTACCGCGCCAGCTCCGGCATCGACTCGGCCAGCTCGCGCGCCTCGGCGTCCGAGACCCGGTCGGCGTGCGCGGTGTCGGCCAGGGCGTCCCGCAGCTGCGCCGTCAACCGGTCGCTCTCGGAGGCCGAGAACCGCTGCACGTCCACGTCGTACACCTCGGCGAGCCGCAGCAGCACCGGCCCGGTGATCGGCCGCTGGTTCGACTCCATCTGGTTGACGTAGCTCGTCGAGATCCCGAGCGCCTGCGCCAGCGCGGCCTGCGTCAGCCCCTGCTCCTCCCGGAACCGGCGCAGCCGCAGCCCGGCCTTCGCCTTCCTCAACGCCATGACCACGGCCTTTCACAGAGTTCACAAACCGGCCCGGAAAATTCCACAAGAAACCACATTTACAGCTGTTTCAACGGGTCTCCGGGGTGTACATACTGTGAAACATACCCGTCCGCCGCACTGCCAGGAGCCCTGAGTGATCACCCACCGCGTCCGCGCCCACGCCTCCCGCGAGGACCTGCCCCGCGAGGCGCAGCTCGCCTGGAAGCTCGCCGCCGCCGCGGTGGACCCGGTGCCGGTGGAGCGCGACGTCGCCGAGATGATCGGCAACCGCGTCATCGACAACGCCGCCGTCGCCGCCGCGTCCCTGGCGCGCGGCCCGGTGGCGGCCGCGCGGGCCCAGGCGCTCGCGCACCCCTACTCGCCCGGCGCGGCCGTCTTCGGAGTGGCACAGCACGGGGCGGCCGCGCCGGTGCGGTCCTCGCCGGAGTGGGCCGCGTGGGCGAACGGCGTCGCCGTGCGCGAGCTCGACTTCCACGACACGTTCCTCGCCGCCGACTACTCGCACCCCGGCGACAACATCCCGCCCGTGCTCGCGGTCGCCCAGCACCGCGGCCTCGACGGCCGCGCCCTGGTGCGCGGCATCGCGGCCGCGTACGAGGTCCAGGTGGACCTGGTGCGCGGGATCTGCCTGCACGAGCACCGGATCGACCACATCGCGCACCTCGGCCCCTCGGCCGCGGCCGGCATCGGCGCGCTCATGGACCTGCCCGTGGACGTCGTCTACCAGGCGATCGGGCAGGCGCTGCACACCACGACCGCGACCCGGCAGTCCCGCAAGGGCGCGATCTCGTCCTGGAAGGCGTACGCGCCGGCGTTCGCGGGCAAGGCCGCCGTCGAGGCCGTCGACCGGGCGATGCGCGGCGAGGGCGCCCCGTCCCCGATCTACGAGGGCGAGGACGGCGTCATCGCGCGGCTCCTCTCCGGGCCCGAGGCGGTGTACGAGGTGCCGCTGCCCGGCCGCGGGGAGCCCAAGCGGGCCGTCCTCGACACGTACACCAAGGAGCACTCCGCGGAGTACCAGTCGCAGGCGCTCATCGACCTGGCCCGCCGCATGGCGCCGCGGGTCGGCGACCTGTCGCGGGTGCGCGAGGTCGTCATCCGCACCAGCCACCACACGCACCACGTGATCGGCTCGGGCGCGGGGGACCTGCAGAAGACCGACCCGGACGCGAGCCGCGAGACCCTCGACCACTCGATCATGTACATCTTCGCGGTGGCCCTGGAGGACCGCGCCTGGCACCACGAGCGGTCCTACACTCCCGAACGCGCGCACCGGCCTTCGACCGTGGCGCTGTGGCGGAAGGTCCGCACCGTCGAGGACCCCGAGTGGACCGCCCGCTACCACGACCCCGACCCCGCGAAGCGGGCCTTCGGCGGCCGCGTCGAGATCGTCCTCGACGACGGCACCGTGGTCGCCGACGAGCTCGCGGTCGCCGACGCGCACCCGGCCGGGGCGCGCCCGTTCGGCCGCGAGCAGTACATCGCGAAGTTCCGGACCCTCGCCGACGGCGTGATCGCCGCGGCCGAGCAGGACCGGTTCCTGGACCTGGCCTGCCGCCTGGAGTCGCTCGACGCGACCGGCGTGCGGGCCCTGCACCTGGCCGCGCCCGCGGGGGCGCTGGCCGAACCGACCGCGAAGGGGCTGTTCTGATGCCGACTCCCGCCGAGAAGCGGCGCCGCCTGCGCGACGGGCTCGCCTCGGGCCGCCTGCTGCGGCTGCCGGGCGCGTTCTCGCCCTTGGCCGCGAAGGCGGTCGCCGACCACGGGTTCGACGGCGTGTACGTCTCCGGGGCGGCGCTCGCCGCGGACCTGGCGCTGCCGGACATCGGGTTGACGACGCTGACGGAGGTCGCGGGCCGGGGCGGGCAGATCGCGCGCGCCACGGACCTGCCGACGCTCGTCGACGCGGACACCGGGTTCGGCGAGGTGTCGAACGTGGCCCGCACGATCCGGTCCTTCGAGGACGCCGGGCTCGCCGGCTGCCACCTGGAGGACCAGGTGAACCCGAAGCGCTGCGGGCACCTGGACGGGAAGTCGGTGGTGCCGGCGGCCGAGATGGTCCGCCGCGTCGCCGCCGCCGTCAAGGCCCGCACCGACCCGGACTTCGTCGTGTGCGCGCGCACCGACGCGCGCGCGATCGAGGGCCTGGACGCCGCGATCGACCGCGCGAAAGCCTATGTGGACGCCGGGGCGGACCTGGTGTTCCCGGAGGCGCTGCGCGACGAGGCCGAGTTCGCGGCCTTCCGCGCGGCGGTCGACGTCCCGCTGCTGGCGAACATGACCGAGTTCGGGACCTCCCCGAACCTCACCGCCCGGCAGCTCGAGGACCTGGGCTACAACGTCGTCATCTGGCCCGTCTCGAGCCTGCGGGCCGCGATGGGCGCGGTCGACGAGCTGTTCGCGGCCTTGAAGACCGAAGGGACGCAGGCGTCCCTGCTCGGCCGGATGCAGACCCGCGCCCGGCTGTACGACCTGGTCGACTACGCCTCGTACAACGAGTTCGACCAGGAGCTGTTCGACTTCGCCGTTCCAGGCGAGCACGGGAGGGACGCATGAGCGCCGACATCCGCAAGGGCCTGGCCGGAGTCGTCGCGGACACCACCGCGATCTCGGAGGTCGTCCCCGAGACCCTCTCGCTGACCTACCGGGGCTACCCGGTGCAGCAGCTGGCCGCGTCCCGCTCGTTCGAGGAGGTCGCGCACCTCATCTGGTACGGCGAGCTCCCCGACGCCGCGGCCCTGGCCGCCTTCACCGCCCGCGAGCGCGCCCAGCGGGAGGTGACCCGCTCGACGATCGGCGTCGTCGACCGCGTCCCCGACAACTGCCACCCGATGGACCTGCTGCGCACCGCCGTGTCCTGCCTCGGCGCGGAGGACCCGAGCGAGGACGACAACCGGCGCGCGTCGAACCAGGCGAAGGCCGAGGCGCTGTTCGCGAAGCTCCCCACCGTGATCGCGCACGCCCACCGGCGCCGCCGCGGCCTGGCGCGCATCGCGCCCGACCCCGGCCTGGGCTGGTCGGCGAACTTCTTCCACATGTGCTTCGGCGAGGTCCCGGCCCCGGAGGTGCTGCGCTGCTTCGAGGTCTCGATGATCCTGTACGCCGAGCACTCCTTCAACGCCTCGACCTTCACCGCCCGCGTCGTCGCCTCCACCCTCTCCGACATGTACTCGGCCGTGACGGCCGCGGTCGGGGCGCTCAAGGGCCCGCTCCACGGCGGCGCGAACGAGGCCGTCATGAAGATGATGCTCGAGATCGCCGACCCCGACCGGGCCGGCGACTGGCTGCGGGCGCGCCTGGCCGCCAAGGAGAAGGTCATGGGCTTCGGGCACCGCGTCTACAAGGACGCCGACTCGCGCGTGCCGACCATGAAGGCCGCGCTCGTCGACATGGCGGCCCTCACCGGCGGGCGGAAGTGGGTGCGGATGTACGAGGAGCTGGAGCGGGCCATGCTGGAGGCCAAGGGCATCCACCCGAACCTCGACTTCCCGGCCGGGCCCGCGTACTACCTCATGGGCTTCGACATCCCCATGTTCACGCCGCTGTTCGTCATGTCGCGCGTCACCGGCTGGACCGCGCACATCATCGAGCAGCTCGACGCGAACGCGCTCATCCGGCCGCTCTCGGCCTACACCGGGCCGAGCGAGCGCCCCGTCCCCGCCGCCGCCTGAAAAGCGCACGACCGCACCCCCGGTCGGGGGTGCGGCCGCCCGCATATCGGACCACTCCGGTGCGGGCCCGGCCGTCACCTGCCCGCGGACGTGCTGCGGGTGGCGACCCGGCCGGGCCGCGAGACCGCCCGGGCCGGGCGCACGAAATAAGCAACACTGAGCCCTTGCGCTTAGTGTCCGGCCGCGCAATACTTAGCCTTATGGCACACTATTCGGAGGCGCTCGACGGCGTGTTCACCGCGCTCGCCGACCCCACCCGTCGCGAGGTGGTCCGCCGCCTCGGGCGCGGGCCGATGAGCGTCGGCGACCTCGCCCGCGGGTTCCCGATGACCCTTCCCTCCTTCATGAAGCACGTGCGGACCCTGGAGGCGAACGGCCTCATCCGCACCGCGAAGGCCGGCCGGGTGCGCACCTGCGCGCTCCGGCGCGAACGGCTCGCGCTCGTCGACGACTGGCTCGCCGAGCAGCGGCGGGTCTGGGAGGCGCGCACCGACCGGCTGGAGCAGTTCGTCACCGATCCCGAGGAGCAGCAATGAATCCCGAACTCGACCTCGTCGTCGAACGCGTCATCCGCGCCCCGCGCGACGTCGTCTGGCGCGCCTGGACCGACCCGGCCCGCTTCGAGCAGTGGTGGCTCCCGGCCCCCATGGTCATGCGCGTCGAGCGCTTCGAGGCCGCGCCCGGGGGCCCCATGGTCACCAGCATGAGCGAGGACGGCGAGACCTACGTCCCGCACATGGACGCCGTGTTCCTGGTCGTGGAGGAGGGCGAGCGCATCGTCTTCACCAACGCCCTCGACAGCGCCTGGCGCCCCGCCGACCCGCAGCCGGTCGCCCTCACCGCGGAGATCACGCTCGCCGACGCGCCCGAGGGCACCGAGTACCGCGCCCTGGTGCGCCACGGCGACCGCGCCGCCCGCGACCGGCACGAGGAGCTCGGCTTCCACGAGGGCTGGGGCGCCGTCGCCGACCAGCTCGCCGCGCTCGCCGAGAAGGAGTCCGCCTAGGCCCAGTGTCGCGGCCGTTTACCGCTGCGACCTGCGGGTACACCCCGGCGAGAGAAAGGGGTCACCCGCATGCCGTCAGTTACGGTCGAGGGCCGCGACATCACCGTCTCCCGGCTCGACAAGGAGCTCTTCCCCGCCGACCACGTGACCAAGGGCGACGTCATCGACCACTACCGCGCCGTCGCCGACGCCATGGTCCCGCACCTGGCCGGCCGCCCGCTCACCATGCGGCGCTTCCCCGACGGGATCGGCGAGGGCGGCTTCTTCCAGAAGGACGCCTCCGACTACTTCCCCGACTGGATCCGCACCACCGCGGTCGAGGGCCGCGGCGACTCCGGCACCGTCGACTACGTCCTCTGCGACGACGCCGCCACCCTCGTCTACCTCGCGAACCAGGCCACCGTCGAGTTCCACGTGTGGCTCTCCACCCTCGACGACCTCGAGCGCCCCGACCGGCTCGTCATCGACATCGACCCGCCCGACGGCACCGACACCGCCGTCCTCCACAAGGTCGCCCGCCGCCTGCGCGACGTCTACACCGAGATCGGCCTGACCCCGTTCACGCAGGCCACCGGCGGCCGCGGCTACCACGTGGCGGCCCCGCTCGACCGCACCGCCGACTTCGCGACCGCGCGCGAACTCGCGCTCGCGATCGCCGACCGGCTCGCCGCCGAGGACCCGGACCTGCTCACCACCGCGCAGCGCAAGAACCGGCGCGGCGACCGGATCTTCCTGGACGTCAACCGGAACGGCTTCGGGCAGACGTTCGTCGCCCCGTACTCGCTGCGCGCCCGCGCCGGCGCGGCCGTCGCCACCCCGCTCGACTGGGACGAGCTCGGCCGCTCGACGCCGGACCGCTACTCGACCGACCGCGTCCGCCGCCGCCTCGTCCGCAAGTCCGACCCGTGGGCCGCGATGGACGACCACGCCGCGTCCGCGGAGGAGGCCCTGGGGCGCCTGGGCTGAGCCCTTGGGCCCCTTGGACCCCGCTTCGATCCGGACGCGGACGGCGTCCCCGGCCGCTGCGCGGCGCAAGCACAGGGACCGGCGGCGGCGCGCCACCAGAGGCGCCGCCGCCGGTCGTCTCGAAAGACCGGTCAGCCCGGCATCGTCTCGCCGCCGAGCGGGGCGAGCACCTCGCCGCTGTAGTACGACGAGAGCCGGTTCGACGCGAAGAACACGAATGACGGCGCGATCTCGTCGGGCTCGGCCGTGCGCCCCATCGGGGTCTGCTCGCCGAACTTCTCGACGTGCTCCTCCGGGAGCGTCGAGGGGATCAGCGGCGTCCACACCGGACCGGGCGCGACGCAGTTGACGCGGATCTTCCGGTCCGCGAGCGCCTGCGCCATCGAGTACGTCCAGGCGATGACCGCGCCCTTCGTCGCCGAGTAGTCGATGAGGGTCTTGTTGCCGCGCAGGCCGTTCACCGACGCGGTGTTGATGATCGAGTCGCCCTCGCCGAGGTGCGCGAGCGCCGCCGCCGTCACCCGGAAGTAGCTGTGAATGTTCACGTCGAACGTGCGCACCCACTGCTCGTCGGTGATCTCCTCGGGCCGGTCCACCGGCTGCTGGGTCGCGATGTTGTTCACCAGCAGGTCGATCCCGCCGAGCGCCTCGACGGTGCCGTCCACGGCCTTCTGGCACTGCTCGGCCGACCCGAGGTCGCCCGGGAGCAGCGCGCACTTGCGCCCCTCGGCCTCGACGAGCTTCGCGGTCTGCTCCGCGTCGTCGTGCTCCGACAGGTACGCGATCGCGACGTCGGCGCCCTCCTTCGCGAACGCGACCGCCACGGCCCGCCCGATCCCGGAGTCGCCGCCGGTGACGAGCGCCTTGCGGTCCTTCAGGAGCCCGCGGCCCTCGTAGCCCTCCATCGAGTCCCGCGGCCGCGGCCGCATCTCGTCGGTCCGCCCGGGCGGTTGCTGCTGCTGCGCCGGCTTGCCCATGGTGCCGTTCCCCCTCACGTGGCTGCGGCCCCGCGGCGGCGGGGCCCTGGGACGCAGGAGGTACCCGTGACGGCCGCGCCTAACCGCCGGTCCGGTGCAGCCGCAGGTCAGGGCCGTGCGGCCGAGAGATCCCCGAGATTGTGCAATCGGTTGCCCAAAATCCTTGATTTTCGGAAAGGGCTTTCCCTAGACTCATTGAAACATGTCAATTCCTACCCCTTAGGAGCCGGCGATGAGACGATCGCTAGCACTCAGAGTCGGGACAGTCGCCGCCGCGATGGCCGTGGCCGTCGCCGGCGTGGCGCTCTCGATGAACACCGCGACGGCCCAGGCGAACGCCGCGAACGGCTACGCCGCGCAGAACGGCGGCACGACCGGCGGCGCCGGCGGCGCCGTCGTCCGGGCCACCACGGGCACCCAGATCAACCAGGCCCTGTGCAACCGGGCCTCCGCCAGCACCCCGATCGTCATCCAGGTCGAGGGCACCATCAACCACGGCAACACCGCCGACGTCTCCGGCAGCAGCTGCGACGTCGGCTCGACCCTCATCGACCTCAAGGGCGTCAGCAACGTGACGATCGTCGGCGTCGGCTCCGGAGCCGTCTTCGACCAGATCGGCATCCACATCCGCGAGTCGAGCAACATCATCCTCCAGAACTTCACCGTCAGGAACGTGAAGAAGTCCGGCTCGCCGACCTCCAACGGCGGCGACGCGATCGGCATGGAGTCCGGGGTCCGCAACGTCTGGGCCGACCACCTCACCCTGGAGGCCTCCGGCGGCGAGGCGGAGGGCTTCGACGGCCTGTTCGACATGAAGAACGACACCAAGTACGTGACGCTGTCCTACAGCATCATGCGCAACTCCGAGCGCGGCGGCCTCATCGGCTCCAGCGAGAGCGACGTGTCGAACAGCTTCATCACGTTCCACCACAACCTGTACCAGAACCTGAACTCGCGCATCCCGCTGCTGCGCGGCGGCACCGCGCACAGCTACAACAACCACTTCGTCGGCGTCGTCGAGTCGGGCATCAACTCCCGCGTCGGCGGCAGGATCCAGGTGGACAACAACTACTTCGAGGACTCCAAGGACGTCCTCGGCACCTTCTACACCGACGAGATGGGCTACTGGGAGGTCAACGGCAACGTCTACGACAACGTGACCTGGTCGTCCCCCGGCACCGACAACCACCCGGCCGGACCGAACCCGGTCTCCACCACCTCGGTCTCCATCCCCTACTCGTTCAGCCTCGACAACGCGAACTGCGTCCCGTCGGTGGTGGCCGCGACCGCGGGCGCGAACAAGGGCCTGAAGACCTCCGACGGCAGCTGCTCCGTCCAGTCGCCGTCCCCGACCCCGACCGGCAACCCGCCGACCACCCCGACCACGGACCCGCCGACCTCGCCGCCGCCGACCACCGGCGTCAACCTCAGCCTCGGCGCGGGCGCCGACGGCTCCTCGAAGGCCAGCGGCACCAGCTACGGCAACGTCATCGACGGCAGCGCCTCGACCCTGTGGTCCCCGAGCGGCACCACCGGCCGCGTCTCGGTGAAGTGGAGCTCCGCCAAGACGATCGACACGGTCGTGATCCGGGAGGCCGCCGGCTCTGTCGGGAACATCGACGACTGGCAGCTGGTCAACAACGACACCGGAGCGGTCCTCGCCTCCGGCACGGGAGCGGGCACGATCACCTTCACCGCCACCTCCCTGACGAAGGTCAACTTCGTGATCCTCACGGCCTCAGGCACACCCAAGATCACCGAGTTCGAGACCTACGCGTAGACCCAGGGAGCGAAGACAGGGACGCCCGGGCGCGCGAGCACCCGGGCGTCCCCGTCGGCCGCGATCGCGCGGGGAACCCCGAGCGACCGGTTCCGGCACCGCTCAGCCGCCCTGCCGCAGGAGCGCGTCGGCCACCTCGTCGAGGCGCGCCGCACGCGAGCCCTTGACGAGCACCACGTCGCCGTCCTCGACCCGGCCGCGCAGCCACGCGGCCGCGGCGTCGTTGCCGCCCAAGGCGATCCCGCGCTCCCCGGCCCCCGCGGCGACCGGCCGGGCCTCCTCGCCGACCGCGACCACCACGTCGGCCCGCGCGGCGGCGTACGCGCCGATCGCGAGATGCTCCGCGTCGCTCTCGCCGCCGAGTTCGAGCATCCCGCCGATGACCGCGATGCGGCGCCCGCCCTCGACCACCGCGAGCGCGTCCAGCGCGGCGCGGGCCGAGTCCGGATTCGAGTTGTAGCTGTCGTTGAGCAGCACCCCGCCCCCGGGCAGGTCGCGCAACTCCATGCGCCACTTCGACAGCGACGCCGTCTCCAGTGCCGCCGCGGCCGCGTCGAGGGGTACGCCGACCGCGAGCCCGGCCGCGGCGGCGGCGGCCGCGTTGTGCGCCTGGTGCGCGCCGATGAGCGGCAGCGCGACCCGCGCCGCGGCCCCGGCGGCCCGCAGTGTGAAGGACGGCCGGCCGAGCCGGTCCAGTTCCAGGCCGGTGACGCGCACGTCGGCGTGCTCGGCCGCGCCGAACGTCAGCACCGGGCCGTCCGTGAGCGCGCGCATCGCGACCACGGCCGGGTCGTCGGCGTTGAGGACCGCCGTGCCGCCCGGCGCGAGGCCCGCCACGAGTTCGCCCTTCGCCTGCGCGATGCCCTGCCGCGACCCGAAGTACGTCAGGTGCGCGAGCCCGACGTTGAGCACCACGCCCGCGTCGGGCGCGCAGAGCCGCGCGAGCGCGGCGATGTCGCCGATGCGGCGCGCGCCCATCTCCAGGGCGAGGAACCGCGTGTCCTCGTCGGCCCGGAGCATCGTGACCGGCACGCCCAGTTCGTTGTTCGCCGAGCCGTGCGCCGCGATCGTCGGCCCGGCGCTCGCCAGCACCGCCCCGATCAGGTCCTTCGTGCTCGTCTTCCCCTGCGACCCGGTCACCCCCACGGCCGTGAGCCGGTGGCGCAGCCGGCGCACGACCTCGGCCGCGAGCGCCTGGAGCGCGGCCTGCGCGTCGGCGACCACCACGGTCGGCAGCGCGGTCGGCCGCGACCCGAGGACCGCGACCGCGCCCGCCTCCCCGGCCTGCGCGGCGAAGTCGTGGCCGTCGACCCGCTCGCCCGCGAACGCGACGAACAGGCCGCCCGGTTCGGCCTCGCGGCCGTCGAGCACGGCCGGGGCGGTCACCCGCACGTCCCCGTCGCCCTTGACCGTCCCGCCGGTGACCGCGGCGATCTCGTCGAGGCGCAGGGGGATCATGCCGCGGCCCCGCGGGGCCGCTCATGCGTCTTCTCGTTGCAGCACATGCCGCCCAGTGAAGACCGCGGGGCGTTGCGCGGGCGTATGCGCTTCCCGATACGCCGGCGATATGTTCGCGCCCGGAGCTTATCGCCGGCATATGGAAAAGCCCATACGCCGCGACAACAGCGCCGCGGCTTCACTGGGCACCATGGCAGACACAGGCCGATCGACAGACCCGGGCCGCGGGCCCGAACCCGCGGCGGACGCGGGCCGCGGCGCACCGGACGGGCCGCCCGCCGGCATCACCGTGTACGGGTGCGGACGCGACGAGGCCGCCCTCTTCGCGGAGCTGGCGCCGCGCTTCAACGTGCGCCCCACGATCGCCGAGGCCCCGGTCTCGGAGGGCAACATCGAACTCGCCCTGGGCAACCGGTGCATCAGCGTCGGCCACAAGTCCCGGGTCACGAGCGCGACGCTGCTCGCGCTCAGCCGCGCGGGCGTCGCGTACGTGTCGACGCGCAGCATCGGCGTCAACCACATCAACGTGAAGTACGCCGAGAGCGTCGGCATCACCGTCGGGAACATCGCCTACTCGCCCGGCTCGGTCGCCGACTACACGCTCATGCTCATCCTCATGGCGCTGCGGCACGCGAAACCGGTGCTCCTGCGCGCCGAGGCCCACGACTACCGGCTGCACGAGACCCGCGGCCGGGAGCTGCGCGACCTCACCGTGGGCGTCGTCGGCACCGGCCGCATCGGCTCGGCGGTCATCGAGCGGCTCAAGGGCTTCGGCTGCCGCATCCTCGCCCACGACAGCCGCCCGGCGGGCGGCCGGTCCGACGGCGTCGACCGCGTCCCCCTCGACGACCTGCTGCGCGGCAGCGACGTCGTCACCCTCCACACGCCGCTCAACGCCGGCACGCACCACCTCCTCGACCGGCACCGCATCGAGCGGCTCCGTCCCGGCGCGGTCGTCGTCAACACCGGGCGCGGGCCGCTCATCGACACCGAGGCGCTCGTCCCGGCGCTGGAGAGCGGCCGCCTCGGCGGCGCGGCCCTCGACGTCGTGGAGGGCGAGGAGGGCGTCTTCTACACCGACCGCCGCCGCGAACCGATCGAGGACAAGACGCTGCTCCGCCTCCAGGAGCTGCCGAACACGATCATCAGCCCGCACACCGCGTACTACACCGACCGCGCGCTGCGCGACACCGTCGAGCAGTCGATCGCCGGCTGCCTCGACTTCGAGAAGGGAACCCGGCGATGACCGAACCGCACGCGAAGCTCCACCTCGGCGTCCTCTTCGGAGGCGCCTGCGAGGAGCACCCCGTGTCCGTCAAGTCCGCGCAGGAGGTCGCGCGCAGCCTCGACCCGGACCGCTACCGGCCCTACTACATCGGCATCACGAAGGCCGGCGCGTGGCGGCTCTGCGACGGGCCCGGGCCCGACTGGGAGGACGGCGACCACCGGCCCGTCGTGCTGTCCCCGGACCGCGCCGCGCCCGGCCTGCTCGTCCTCGACGACGGCAAGTACGAGTCGATCCGCCTCGACGCGGTGCTCCCGGTCCTGCACGGCCGCCTCGGCGAGGACGGCGCGGTCCAGGGACTCCTGGAGCTCGCGGGCCTGCCGTACGTCGGCTGCGACGTGCAGAGCTCGGCGGTGTGCATGGACAAGTCCCTCGCGTACGCCGTCGCCGCGAACGCCGGCGTCGCCGTCCCCGACTTCCGGACCTCCTACGGCGAGGGCGACATCGACCCCGACGACCTCGCGTACCCGGTGTTCGTGAAGCCGGCCCGCTCCGGCTCCTCCTTCGGCGTCACCAAGGTCGAGCGGAAGGAGGAGCTCCCCGCGGCCCTCGCGACCGCGCGCGAGTACGACACGAAGGTCCTGGTCGAGGCGGCCGTCGCCGGCAGCGAGATCGGCTGCGCGGTCCTCGGCCGCGGCGGCGACCTGCTCACGGGGGAGCTCGACCGGGTCGCGCTCTCCCACGGCTTCTTCCGCATCCACCAGGAGGACGCGCCCGAGACCGGATCGGAGAACTCGACGTTCATCGTGCCCGCCGACATCCCGGACGACGCCCGCGACCTGGTCCGCGAGACCGCGATGCGCGTCTACCGCGCCCTCGGCTGCGGCGGCCTCGCGCGCGTCGACCTGTTCCTCACCCCGGACGGGCGCGCGGTCCTCAACGAGGTCAACACGATGCCGGGCCTCACCTCGTACAGCCGCTACCCGAGAATGATGAAGGCCGCGGGCCTCCCGCTCGCCGCAGTGTTGGACCGGACGATCGCACTGGCCCTGGAGCAGCGTTGACTTTCCCGCACGGCTTCGTCTTCGTGGACGAGCACGTCCCCGGCGTACGCTGGGACGCCAAGTACGCCACCGCCGACAACTTCACCGGCGCGCCCGTCGACGGCTACCTGACCGGCCGCATCGTCGGCACCCTGGCCCTGTGCGCGGCCCTGGAGCACGTCCAGGAGAAGGCCGCCGCGCACGGCTTCGGCCTGCACCTGTGGGACGCCTACCGGCCGCAGCGCGCCGTCGACCGCTTCCTGCGCTGGACCGCGCAACCGGAGGACGGCCGCACCAAGGCCCGGCACCACCCGAACCTCGACCGGTCCGAGCTGGTCGCGCGCGGCTACATCGCCGCCGAGTCGGGCCACAGCCGCGGCGGCACCGTCGACCTGACGCTGTGCCGCCTCGACACCGGCGACCTCGCCGACATGGGCGGCGGCTACGACCTGATGGACCCCGTCTCGCACCACGGCGCGGCCGGCGTCCCCGAGGCCGCGGCCGCGAACCGGCGGCTGCTGCGCTCGCTCATGGAGGACTGCGGCTTCCAGGCGTACCAGTGCGAATGGTGGCACTACACGCTGCGGGACGAACCGCACCCGCGCACCCGCTTCGACTTCCCGATCACCGAGGAGCCGGAGTGCTGATCCGGGCCCTGCGCCCGGCCGACGCGGCGGCGGTCGACGCGCTCCTGGCCCAGCTCGGCTACCCGCAGGCCGGCCCGGCGGCGACGGCCGAGCGGATCGAGGCGTGGACGAACGACCCGTCGAGCGCGGCGTACGCGGCGGCCGTGGACCCGGCGCCGACCGGCGTTCCCGACGGCGTCGCCGGCCTGGTCGCGGTCCACGTCTGCCCGTACTTCGAGCGCCCCGGCGCGTGGGGCCGGATCGTGGCGCTCGTCGTGTCGGACACCGTGCGCGGCAACGGGATCGGCACCCGCCTGGTCGAGGCCGCCGAAGCCTTCGCGCTCGAGCGCGGCTGCGTCCGCATTGAGGTCACCAGCAACGACCGCCGGGCCGGCGCGCACGCGTTCTACCGCGCCCGCGGCTACACCGTCCAGACAGGACACTCGTCCCGGTTCCTCCGCGACCTCACGACGGGGCCGGCAGCGCCACGGTGACGCGGAGCCCGCCCTCCGGGCGCGCTTCGAGCAGCAGGGACCCGTCGTGCGCGTGCACGATGCTCTTCACGATCGCCAGCCCGAGCCCGACCCCCGCGTGGTCGGCGCGGATGCGGCGGGTGCCGCGCTCGAACGGCTCGGTGAGGGTCGCGAGCAGCTGCGGCGTGAGCCTCGCGCCGGTGTTCTCCACGACGAGCGTCACGGTCTCCGGCCCGGCGCCGGTCGCGACGTCCACGGTCCCGCCCTCGGCGAGGTTGTGGACGATCGCGTTGTGCATGAGGTTCACGGCCACTTGGAGCAGCAGCGCGTAGGAACCGGAGGCCGTCGCGACGTCCCCGGCGGTCCGGATCTCGACCCCGCGCTGCTCCGCGAGCGGCAGCAGCGTCTCGGCGGCCTCCTCGGCGAGCAGCGACAGGTCGACGGGCTCGTGCGTGAACGACCGCTGGTCGGCGCGGCTGAGCAGCAGGAGCGCCTCGGTGAGGTCGATCGCGCGCGCGTTCACGAGGTAGAGCCGCTCCACGAGCTCGCCGACCTCCTGCCGGGGATCGTTGCGGGCGACCTCCAGCATCGTCTGCGTGATCGCGAGCGGGGTCCGCAGCTCGTGGGAGGCGTTGGCGGCGAAGCGCCGCTGCTCGGCGACGTGCGCTTCGAGCCGCGCGAGCATCGCGTCGAACGCGTCGGCGAGCTCCCGGTACTCGTCGGCCCGCCCGGGCAGCCGGATCCGGTGCGAGAGCGAGCCTTCGGCGACCAGCCGCGTCGCCTCCGTGATCTGCGCGACCGGCGCGAGCATCCGCCCGGCCAGGACCCAGCCCCCGCCGAGCCCGAGCGCCAGCAGGAACACCGCGAGCACGGCCGCCTTCGGCGCGAACGCCCGCCACAGGTCGAGCCGGCCGGGGATGAAGTACCCCGGGCCGTGCCTCCCGTTCTCGTCGAGCTCGCCGCGGAGGCTGATCGCCTCGGCCGGCGCGTACCGCAGCAGGAACAGCCAGATGGCGGCGAGCAGCAGCACCCCCGCGATCATGAGCAGGCCCGCGTAGCTGAGCGTCAGCTTCAGGCGGACGCTCATGCCCGGCCTACGCACCGGCCTCCTCCTCGATCCGGTAGCCGACGCCGGGGACCGTGGCGATCACCCACGGCTCGCCGAGGCGCTTGCGCAGCGCGGACACCGTGATGCGAACCGCGTTCGTGAACGGGTCGGCGTGCTCGTCCCACGCCCGCTCCAGCAGCTCCTCGGCGCTGACGACCCCGCCTTCCGCCGCGACGAGCACCTCCAGGACCGCGAACTGCTTCCTGGTGAGCGCCACGTACCTGCCGTCCCGGAACACCTCGCGGCGGAACGGGTCGAGCCGCAGCCCGGCGATCTCGCGCACCGGCGGCCGGCTGTGCGCGCGCCGCCGGTCGAGCGCCCGCAGGCGCAGCACGAGCTCCCGCAGCTCGAACGGCTTCGTCAGGTAGTCGTCGGCGCCGAGCCCGAACCCGCTCTCCTTGTCGTCGAGCCGGTCGGCGGCGGTCAGCATCAGGATGGGGATCCCGCTCCCGGACGCGACGATGCTCTGGGCGACCTCGTCCCCGCTCGGCCCCGGGATGTCCCGGTCGAGGACGGCGATGTCGTACGAGTTCACCGACAGGAGTTCGAGCGCGGTGTCACCGTCCCCCGCCACGTCGGCCGCGATGGCCTCCAGCCGCAACCCGTCGCGGATGGCCTCGGCCATGAAGGGCTCGTCCTCGACGACCAGTACACGCATGCGCCCAATGCTACGAGTCCGGGCATATCGCCCGCATATCGAAATCCGCATACGGGCTCACAACAGCGCCGCCCCTTCACTGGAGCTATGACCCGAACCACCGCAGTCCCCCTGGCGCCCCGCCTCCGCCGCCGGGCCGCCGCCACCCTCCTCCCGCTCCTGGCCCCGCTCGCCCGCGCCCTCGGCTACCGCCTCCTGCGCATCCGCGACCGCGGCGGCCTCGGCCTCGACGACGGTGCGATTCCCTACGGCACCAGCGTCTTCGACGACGACGTCCCCGGCGTCGCCAACCTCGACCCGCCCTTCCTCGCGGCCCTGCGCCGCGCCGCGACGGACGCCGCCGCCGACGGCATCGCGTTCACCGTCAACAGCGGCTGGCGCACCCCCGCCTACCAGCGCCGGCTCCTGCGCGAAGCGGTCGCCGAACACGGCTCCCCCGAAGCCGCCGCCCGCTGGGTCTCCACCCCCGAGACGTCCTCCCACGTCTCGGGCGACGCGATCGACCTCGGCCCCGCCGACGCCCAGGCCTGGCTCGAGGCCCACGGCGCCGCGTACGGCCTGTGCCGCGTCTACCGCAACGAGCCCTGGCACTTCGAACACCGCCCCGACGCCCCCACCCGCGGCTGCCCGCCCCTGTACGACACCCCCGCATCAGACCCCCGCCACCAGAGGTGACCCGCTCGCCTCCACGTTGAACCGATGCCCGTCCGTCGGGATCAGGCACGATCATCGCCGGAGATCAGTTGCAGCCCAAGGATAACGACGGCGAAGGCGGCACATTGGGCAGCGACTTGAACCGGCCGTGCCAACAAACTTCGGCCGAGTCATTGACTAGACATAGATGCATCTCTATAGTTCGAGATGTCGAAATCGTCAAATGTTTCGAAGCCGACCTGCGCCATGTGAGCGATAACTACCGCATCGGCCGGGTCCGCGGCAAGACGCAGGCTCGGCTCGGATCTCTCGAGGTGACGGGCGGGCTCGGTACGGGGGCCGAGCCCGGATCCCTCCGGCCACCTGAAACGGAAATGACCCTACGAATGCAAGGGGCAAGGGATGCGAACAGCAAGGTGGCTCGGACCGATCGTGGCGCTCGGTCTCATGATGGGCCTGGTGGCGGCGCCGTTCGACACCGCCAGCGCGGAGTCGAACGGCGGGGTGCGGGTCATGCCGCTGGGCGACTCCATCACCGAGGGCACCGCCACCCCGGGCGGCTACCGGATCGGCCTGTGGCAGCGCCTCGCCGGCGGCGGGTACACCACCGACTTCGTCGGCTCGCAGTTCAACGGGCCGGGGAGCCTCGGCGACCACGACCACGAGGGCCACCCGGGCTGGCGCATCGACCAGATCCACGCGAACATCGTCAACTGGCTGAACACCTACCAGCCGCAGACCGTGCTGCTGCACATCGGCACCAACGACATCCTCCAGAACCACGACGTCGCCGGCGCCCCGAACCGGCTGTCCGCACTCATCGACCGGATCACCACCACGGCGCCGAACGCCGAGGTGTTCGTCGCCCAGATCACGCCGCTGGGGTGGAGCGAGGGGGACGCGGCGGTGAACCGCTTCAACGCGGCGATCCCCGGCATCGTGCAGGCCAAGGTCGACGCCGGCAAGAACGTGCACCTGGTCGACATGCACAGCGCCCTCACCGCCGCCGACCTGGACGACGGCGTCCACCCGACCGCCGCCGGATACGACAAGATGGCCGCGGTCTGGTACGCCGCGTTGCAGTCCGTGCCCGGCAGCATCGGGACGCCGGGGAACAGCACCGAGATCGTGGGCGCCCAGTCCGGCCGCTGCCTCGAGGTCACCGGGCTCGGCACCGCCAACGGCACCGGCGTGCAGCTGTGGGACTGCTGGGGCGGCTCCAACCAGCGGTGGACCTACACCGCGGGCAAGCAGCTCGTGGTGTACGGCAACAAGTGTCTGGACGCCCAAGGTCGGGGCACCGGCAACGGCACCGCGGTGATCATCTGGGACTGCAACGGGCAGGCCAACCAGCAGTGGAACCTCAACGCCAACGGCACCATCACCGGCGTGCAGTCCGGCCTGTGCCTGGACGCCTCGGGCTGGGGCACCGGCAACGGCACGAAGGTCCAGCTCTGGACCTGCGGCGCCGGACAGGCCAACCAGCAGTGGACCAGACGGTGACCGCGGCTTCAGGCGCGAGTCGCAGTGGTCCCGTGATCGCGATCGCCGATACGACCGCTCAACGCGCTGCGATCCGACCGAACGCCGGTCCGCGACCCCCCGGTCCCCTCCATAGCAACGATCCCGCATCCCCATGACCCGAAGAATCTCAACGAAGGAGGCCACCATGGCCTGGATGGAAAACCCCAAGAGCCGCAGGCGGATGCTCCTCGGCGGAGCCGGCGTGCTCGCCGGGGCCGCCGCCGCGACCGTACTCAGCCCGTTCACCGCGGCAGCCGCCACCGTCGACACCGCCGCCTGGTATGTGCTGGTGAACCGCAGCAGCGGCAAGGTCCTGGACGTCAGCGGTGCGTCCACCGCCGACGGGGCCCTGCTGCAACAGTGGACCCGCACGAACTCCAACAACCAGCAGTTCCAGTTCGTGGACGCCGGCGGCGGCTACTACCGGATCAGGGCGCGGCACTCGGGCAAGATGCTCGACGTCTCCGGCTGGTCGACCGCCGACGGTGCCGCCATCCACCAGTGGACCGACCACGGCGGCGCCAACCAGCAGTTCCGGCTGGCCGACTCCGCCGGCGGCTACGTCCGCCTGATCAACCGCAACAGCAACAAGGCGGTCGAGGTCCAGGGCGCGGCGGCCAACGACGGCGCGAGCGTCGTGCAGTACAGCGACTGGGGCGGCGCCAACCAGCAGTGGCAGCTCGCCCTCGTCGGCGGTGGCGCCGCCTGCGGGCTCCCGTCGACGTACCGCTGGACCTCGACGGGCCCGCTCGCGCAGCCGAAGAACGGGCAGGTCTCGCTCAAGGACTTCACCGCCGTCCGCCACAACGGCCAGTACCTCGTCTACGCGACGACGCACGACACCGGAGACGCCTGGAACTCGGTGGTCTTCAGCCCGTTCACCAACTGGTCCGACATGGCCTCGGCCGCCCAGACCAGGGTGACGAGCTTCAACCCGGTGGCCCCGACGCTGATCTACTTCGCCCCGAAGAACATCTGGGTGATCGCCTACCAGTGGGGCTGGCCGTACAAGTTCTCCTACCGCACGTCGACCAACCCCGCCGACCCCAACAGCTGGGGCCCGCACCAGGAGCTCTTCAACGGGCAGATCCCCGTGAACAACCCCATCGACCAGACCCTCATCGCCGACGACCAGAACATGTACCTGTTCTTCGCGAACGACGAGGGCCAGATCTACCGCTGCAGCATGCCCCTCGGGAACTTCCCGAGCAGCTTCGGCACGAGCTACCAGCTCGTCATGAGCGACACGAGGGAGAACCTGTTCGAGGCCGTCGAGGTCTACAAGGTCCAGGGCCAGAACCAGTACCTCATGATCGTCGAGGCCATGGGCAGGCAGGGCCGCTACTTCCGCTCGTTCACGGCCACCAGCCTGAACGGCACCTGGACGCCGCAGGCCGCGACGGAGAGCAACCCCTTCGCCGGCAAGGCCAACAGCGGTGCCACGTGGACCAACGACATCAGCCACGGCGACCTGGTGCGCACCAACCCCGACCAGACCAAGACCATCGACCCCTGCAACCTGCAATTCCTCTACCAGGGCCGCGACCCCAGCTCCGACGGCATGGACTACGGCCTCCTCCCCTACCGCCCGGGCCTCCTGACCCTCCAGCGCTAGCACCCCAACCCAAGTCCAACTCGAATATCCCGAACCAACCGGGCGGGCTCCCCACGAGCCCGCCCGCATCAGCCCAGAGACTTCCCATCCGCAATCACTCCTGGAACAGCAAAGAGCGGCCATCACCACGATGACCGCTCTTCTGCTCGATATCCGAGTCTGTGGAGCTTAGGGGATTCGAACCCCTGACCTTTTCCATGCCATAGAACTAGACGTCTAGGTCTCCTAGATGTATCGATTGGATGCGGCTTGGACTAGGGATCTGTCCGAACGGCTACCATGCTCGATCCGAATCGCTGACCACTACGGGCTTCGCAAGCCATATCACGGGCTTAAGCTCCATGCATGGCAACAGCATCCACGTCAGAGCACGATGACGAGCTTCCCGAGGCTGCCCATGAGTTCGCGTACATCGATGCGGCGCGCACACAGTCTCTGCTCGCGTACCTCTTCGATGGCCTTCCCAACGCGGTCCAGACCGTCAGAAACTCCGGCAAGTTCAAGCTGGGTCTGAGGTACATCGCCTCGGCTGAATACGAAGCCCGAAGCGGCCAGGAAAGTGAAACTAGGTCACAGGATCTAGACTCCCTCCACTACCAGGTTCTGGAGTTGGCTCTCGAATCCGTAGGTTTCCTGCGTGATATCACTGACGAACTTACCGGGGCTGAAGTCTGGAATACAACCATTCAGGAGCTAGCGCCGCCGGGCAAACTGATCAGAGTTACGGGACCGACGACGATGATCGACTACCGCAAGGTCCTGCAATCATTTCAAAAGATCTATCCATACTTCAATTCTGATAGCTCATCTAAGAAGGGGCCCAGGCCCAAGAGTTTGGCCGACAAGTTCGCAAGCGGCGATACTCTAACAATCATCGCTGCTCTTGAAGAGCTATCGCCTGAAGGTGTCAGTATCCGTATCGAGCCACATGGGTCGGATCTCCCGAACTGCGGCTTCGTCGGCACACTGGACCCGCGCTACTTCCGCGACGATGGAGGGTCCTTCGCGATTCGTCACGGATATAAGCCTCAACTGTGGACAACTGTGGCTTACATCAGCCGGTATGCTGACACCGATGTCGCAGATGTGACCGCCATCTCCGATCCTATCCAGAACCTGTATACCGGAGAACGGATCGACCGCGGTGCTCTCGCCAAGATTGTACAGGGAGTTGGAAACTATATGGGAGACTTCGGAATGACCGAGGCTCCAACTGCACCAGGTGGCGCTATTACGCCAATTGCGGTGTACAAACATATTACGAAATATGAGGTTGAATGACGGCCATGCGAATTCCTTCTGCATAGGTGGGACGGCTCGCCACCTTGCCGCAGCCGACGCTTGCGGCGGCAA
This sequence comes from Glycomyces terrestris, assembly GCF_003933745.1. Taxonomy (GTDB): domain Bacteria; phylum Actinomycetota; class Actinomycetes; order Mycobacteriales; family Micromonosporaceae; genus Glycomyces; species Glycomyces terrestris. Next base: position 806,490 of record NZ_RSEB01000003.1, read on the forward strand.
GTAGCCCTCTCTGCTCCTGCGATGGTGCCGCCGACCGCCACGGTCTCGATCCCAAGAGACCCGGACGCCGTTCATTCGGCCTGGGCAAGAACGGAGCCGGAGTCTCGCGCGTCGACCACAGGCGGTGGTGTCGGATCGCGACGCTCGCCCCGATCCCTCTGTCGCTGCCCTGGCGCCCCTGCGCCCACCTGGATCGGAGTCCTGCCCGTGTCGGCCGTACTTCGTCTGGTTCGTCTCGTTGGCGCCGCCGCCCGCGGAACGGCCGGAGGCCGCACGCCCCGGGCGAGCGGCGTGCGCCAGGCGCGCGAAGCGCGCCCTTGATCCAGTAGAGAAAGTTTGAACACAAGCCGGGGCTACCAGGTTCATGAGCGCCGTTCGGCTAGTCTCAGATTCCACTGATGCTTCGGTTGGTCCGAATGTCGGTGAAAGCCCGTCCACCCCGTTAGGCGGTGTCTCTTGTTCGATCGAGATTCGGATATCAACGTAACCGCAATACTCATTGGTGTTGCGGTGCTGGTGCTTTGCGGCCTTGGTTGTCTTGGAATGACAGGAGGAGGCGGCGGTCCCTGGCAGTAGACATCGGGTGGCAGTCGAACCTTTGGCTGCCACCTACACGGAGACCTACCCAGCGAGGGCGCGGAGACGTTCCTGAAAGTCCTTGGTGGCGCTCTCTTCCGGGAATCGCTGCTGGAGTTCGCCGGACAGTTCGCCTGCGACCATGAGCAGGGACGGCAAAGACTTCCGCTCGGAGTCGAAGACTCGGTCCGCCTGCTCGATTGCCTGGTCAAGCTCGCCTTTCCGAGCGGCCGTGATCGCGAGGACCAGGCGGGCCTCCTGGTTCCTCATCGGCGAGATCTCAATGCCGTTCGGCGTGGTCCCGAACTTGATCACTTCGCCTGCGTACTGAGTCGCGAGGTCGTAGTCCTGTGCCTGCGAGTACGCGTCCATGGCGTAGAACTGCCACTTCGGAAGGTCGATCGCGAAGTGGTTATCTGACCGTGAGGGAGCCTCGAAGCGCTCAAGGATCTCCGCGCCCTCGTCTAGGGCCCTGCGGACACCCTGGACGTCCCCGAGTCGACCGAGCGCCTTGGCCTCCTGCCCGATGAGTTGGACGGCGAAGTTGTGTCCTGCCGCGAGGTGGCGGCCCTCGGCAACCGCGTTGAGAACATCGGGATAGCGCCCCTGGGTCAGAGCGATCCACGCCTTCATTTCGAGGGCCCAACCGTGGATCTCGGGCGCTCCGGCCTCGACGCCGAGGTTCGACGCCATGATGCGGGTTGCCTCGGCCGATGCTCGCATACCGAGGTCGTACTCAAGGCAACCGATGAGTAGTGCGAGCCACCCAGCGTTGACTAGCAGCTCCCTATGAGCTTGCAGCCCAATGGGTTGCTTGATCATTCGAGCGACCTCGCGGAGCCACCTGTGGCCCTCGGCGCGAAGCTGGGTCGGGTCGGTGGTGGCGTACTGGCAACAGAGGTCCTCGACCGTGGACCGGAGGGCTTCAATGGTGGTGCTGCTGGTGTCGGTCGCACGGATGCGCTCCAGAAGTTCGACCGTCTCGTTGGGCCGAAGATCCCGCGCGGCGGCGATATCGAGGTGTGCGGCTCCGATGAGATCGCCCCGGGCGTTCAGTAGCTCGTCACAGCGTTGAGCAACGCCCTCGGACGGTTTCTGCCGGCCGTTGATGAGCTTCGACAGGTGGCCCTTGTTGCACGGGATCGCGGCAGCAAGCTGGTTCTGTGACCAGCCCCGTTCCTGAAGGAGGCGGCGCAGCGTCTCGGCAAACAATGACCTCATGCCTCCATCGTGCGGTTGCCTAGTTGCCAACGTCAACGAGGCAACTTGGAACGTCTGGGCAACTTCTGTCCCGCCTGGGACCTTGGTCCCATGATGGCACAGATTTCGAACACCCAAGCGACGGAGATCATTGAGCGGATTGAGGCGATGCGAGTTCAGGTGCGCGGGATCAAGAAACGCGTCATGGCTCTTGAGTCCGCTGGCTCTCCAGCTGAGCAACCCGCTCGGACAGGTCGTTGATCTCGGCCTGCAACCCCTCGAGTTGGGTGAGGATGGCCTCGCCGGGGTTGACCTCGACCGGGTCGGGGGCCTCGGCGCCGTCGCGTTCCAGGACGAGTGTTCCACGCCCCTGGATCGCGCGGACAAGGTCCTCGCTCTCGCCAAGGATCATGCCACGTCGACCGTGAAGCTGCTGCTTAGCCTGCTGCGGCGGATCATCCGGTTCGCCGAGGCGCGCGGCAAGGTCATGCGGAACGTCGCCGAGCTGGTCGACCCGCCCGAAGGGCAGGAGGGCCGCCCGTCCAAGTCCATGACTATCGAGCAGGCGCACGCCGTGCTCAAGGTCAGCCGCGGATCCTGGCTTCACGGCTACATCGCGTTGTCGGTCTTCACCGGTGTCCGTACCGAGGAGGCACGGCCGCTGAGGTGGCGGAATACCCACCTGAACCCGGTTGCCGGGCAGCTCTGCACCTGCGGCGAGCGACACCGCGAGACCATAGCCCCGCACGTCGAGGTGTGGCGCTCAGTGCGCACCAAGGGAGAGACCAAGACGCCCAAGTCGCGGCGGACCATCGCGCTGCCGCGCCAGGTGGTGACGGTCCTGACCGCCGTCCGCGTCTCAGCCGAGATCGACGCCGAGGACGCCGGGCGGGCCATCCGGCCCGAGCACTACGTGTTCGCCACCGGGGTCGGCACCGTGCGCGACGCAGCCAACGTCCGCGTGACCTGCGCAAGGCGGTCAAGGATGCCAAGATCGAGGGCACCTGGACGCCTCGGGAGTTCCGGCACACCTTCGTGTCGCTCATGGCGTACGCGGGCGTGCGAGAGGAACTGATCGCCGACCTCGTCGGCCACCAGCGGACCAGTACCACGAGAACGGTCTACCGCCACCAGCTCCGGCCGGTCATCACGGCCGGAGCCGAAGCCCTGGATGACCTCTTCGACAGTGGACAGCTTGGCGCGTTAGGTAACAAGAATCCGGGGTCTGACCTGCGGATACGCCACCCGATAGGTAGCAAATTGGGTAGCGAAAAGGCCACAAGGGATAACCTTGTGACCTGTTTTGCCTGGTAGATCATGGTGGAGCTTAGGGGATTCGAACCCCTGACCTTTTCCATGCCATGGAAACGCGCTACCAACTGCGCCAAAGCCCCTTGAGTGGCGTTCCAGAGGTCGTAGACCTTGGAACCGGGACTAGTTTACACAGTGTTCGGCGGGGGTCCCAGGGTGGGGCGCGAGACCGGGGTCACGTTGGTGAGCTGGGGTTTTGCTGGGGAGGAGTTGGGCGAGGATGCGGCGGGTGTCGGGAGGCATTTGGGGGCTGGCGGTCGGGCACTTCGGTCTGGGGGCTCGGTGGAGGTCGGCTTTCCCGCCGGGGCGCGGGCTCCGCTCTTGCTGCCGGTGTCACGCCTGCTGCCCGGTTGTCTGAAGAATTGCCTTGCTCGGTGGGTTTGTGGTGCGCTGGGTGGGAGACTCTTTCGGACTTCCGGGTCCGCGGCCTTGTGGGGCCGGAGAGCGACTTGACGGCATGCAGACTCCGGGAGGACTGAGGATGATCCCCGTTCACGAGATCGATGGCGAAGGCACGCCGCTCGTTCTGCTCAACTCGCTCGGGGCCACGCTCGAGATGTGGCAGCCGCAGGTGACGCCCTTGAGCGCCCGGTTTCGGTTGGTTCGTTTCGATGCTCGGGGGCATGGTCGTACGCCGTATGAGGGGGACGGTGCCCTCGCGTTGGACGAGCTTGTCGGAGATGTGATCGACCTGCTGGACCACCTCGGGATCGAGCGGGCGCACGTCGCCGGGGTGTCGCTCGGGGGTGGGGTCGCGATGCGGTTGGCGGTTGCGCATCCTGAGCGGGTCGATCGGTTGGTGCTCGTCTCGGCCGCGGCGAAGGTCGGGACCGTGGATAGTTGGCGTGAACGTGCTGCGAACGTGCGGGCCGACGGAACCGAGTCGATCAGTGAGGCCGCGATGGGCCGCTGGTTCTCGGCCGCGTTCCGCGAGTCGCAGCCGGACACGGTCGAGGCGTTCCGGGAGCGGTTCGACGCCTGCGACGACGAGGGGTATGCCGCGTGCTGCGAGGCCCTGGGCGGCATGGACCAGCGGGGTGACGTGGAGCGGATCGCGGCGCCCGCGCTCATCGTGGGCGGCACCGCCGATGAGGTGACGACGCCGGCCGATGCGGCGTTCCTCGATGAGCGCATCCCGGATTCGCGCATGCTCCTCGCCGAGGGCGCCAAGCACATGGTGACCGCGGAGCGGCCGGACTGGTTCAATCGGGCGCTCGTCGCGTTCGTCGACGAGGGGGAGGCCGGCGGGCGGTGAGGTCCTTGGCTCGCAGTCGGATCGGGCCCAGGAGGCGGGCGGGGCGCTCGGTCGCGCGCGCCGGCCGGGTGCGCGGCTAGGCTGAGGGCATGCAGGACCGCGATGAGGCGGCGCCGAGACCGCGCAGCTCCGACTTCGTGCGGACGCTGGCGCGCGGGCTCGCGGTCATCCGGTCGTTCTCGGCCGAGCGGGAGGCCATGACGCTGAGCGAGGTCGCGAAGGCGACCGGGCTGACGCGTGCCGCATCGCGGCGGTTCCTCTTGACGCTCACCGAGCTCGGGTACGTGCGGTTCGACGGCCGCCACTTCGCGCTCACACCGCGGGTGCTCGAACTCGGGTTCGCGTACCTGTCGAGCCTGTCCCTGCCGGAGGTCGCGCAGCCGCACCTGGAACGCCTGGTCGCCGAGGTGCAGGAGTCGGCGTCGGTCGCGGTGCTCGACCAGGGCGACATCGTCTACGTCGCGAGGGTCGCGACGCGGCGGATCATGCGCGTCTCGATCAACATCGGCACCCGCTTCCCCGCGGTGAGCACTTCGATGGGCCGGGTGCTGCTGGCGGACTTGGACGCCGAGCGGTTGGACGCGGTGCTCGCCTCGTCCGAGAAGACCGTGTTCACCCCGCACACGATCACCGACGAGGATCTGCTCCGCGCCGAGTTGGACCGGGTCCGGGCGCAGGGGTGGGCGTTCGTGGACCAGGAGCTGGAGGAGGGGCTGCGGGCGATCGCGGTGCCGATTCGGGACCAGTCGGGGAGGGCGGTCGCGGCCGTGAACGTCTCTTCGCATGCCAGCCGCACCGATCTCGACTCGGCGCGGCGCGACCTGCTGCCGCCGCTCAAGGCGGCCGCCGCGCGGATGCTCGCCGACATGGCCGTGCGGTTCGACTGAGATCGGCCGGGGCGACGCGGTTCGGGCCGGGCCGCACCGCGGCCCGGCCCGGGCGTCAGTCCCAGCTCAGGCCCGGCGCGTAGCGGCGCGGGCGGAGTTTGGCGATCAGCTGGGCCGCGACGTCGAAGAGGCGGCCGGTGGAGCCGGGCGGGCCGACGAGTTGGACCGTAGCCGGTGCGCCGTCGGAGCGCATGCCGACCGGGACGACCAGCGCCGGGAGGCCGGCGAGGCTGAACGGGGCCGTGAACGCGGCGGCCGAGGCGAGGTGGGCGACGTTGGAGCGCAGCGGCTCCAGCGACCACTCCTTCGCGGCGGGCGGGGCCGCGGGCAGGCCCGGGGTGATGAGGACGTCGTAGTCCTCCAGGTCGAACCAGTCCTCGAGGTGGCGGCGGACGCGGTTGCCGTCGCCGAGGACGCCGCCGAACAGGCCCCGCAGGTAGGTGCGCTCGCCCACGGACACCAGGCGCTTGGTGCGCCGCTGGAGTCCGTCGGGGCCGCACTTGAGGCTGCGCAGGTACGCGGCGCAGCTCCACGCGCCCGACGAGGCCGGCGTGAGGCGCGCGCCGAAGCGCGGCCTGGCGCGGAAGGTGTCGTGGCCGAGGTCGGTGAGGGACCGGACGGCCTTGAGCAGCCACTTCGTGGCGTCGTCGTCGACGCGGGCCGGGAGCGGGGCGATGTTGGTGGCCGCGATGCGCAGGCGCCCGGGGTCGCCCGTCGAGCGCGGGGCGCGGTGGGTGAGCGCCGCGTACGCGAGCGCCGCGTCGTCCACTGTGGTCGCCATGACGCCGACGTGGCCGCCGAGCCAGTGCTCGGGGTCGGTGTTGATGTCGGCGGGGACGTGCTCGGGGCTGTAGGCGACGATGCCGCAGGCCGCGGCGGCGGTGCGGACGCCGCCGGCGGAGCCGGGGCCGTCGAGGCCGATGCCGATGGGGGCCGCGCCGGTGGCGACCGCGAGGGCGGTGCCGCCGGAGGGGCCGCCGACGCCGCGGTCGGGGCGCCAGGGGTTGGCCGGGACGTTGCCGTCGTCGTCGGTGGCGGGCCAGAGGCCGAGCTCTGAGGAGCGTCCGAAGGCGACGACGACCGCGCCGGCACCGCGGATGCGCTGCACCGCACGGTGGTCGGTGTCGGCGATCGGGAGGACGGCGGCGTTCGAGCCGAGCCGCGGAGCGTGCCCGGTGACCGGCAGCTGCTCGCACACCGCGACGGGGACGCCCGCGGCGGGGAGGGCGTCGCGGTTCTCGATCTCGTCGACGGCCGCGGCCTCGGCGAGGGACTCGATCTTGCGGACGCTGGTGAGGGCGCCGTCGATCTCGCGGTGGTCCTCGATGCGGCGCAGGTGGTGGTCGACGACGAACGCCGCGTCCGCGTCGCCGCGCCGGACCGCCTTCGCTATCTGCTGCGCGGTGGTTCCCGACCAGCTCACTGATCGTCCTTTCTCGCGGGGGACTGGGGTTTCGACGGGAGGACGATCGGGTCAGCCGAGCGCCTGGCGCAGGTCGGCCAGGAGGTCGTCGGCGTCTTCGATGCCGACCGACAGGCGCACGAGGTCCGCGGGGACCTCGAGGTCGCTGCCGGCGACCGAGGCGTGGGTCATCCGCCCCGGGTGCTCGATGAGGGATTCGACGCCGCCGAGGGACTCCCCGAGCGTGAACACCTCGGTGCGGGCGCACAGGTCGAGTGCGGCCTGCTCGCCGTCCTTGTGCCGGAAGGAGACCATGCCGCCGTAGCGCTTCATCTGCTTGCCGGCGACGTCGTGTCCGGGGTGCTCGGCGAGGCCGGGGTAGCGCACCTCGGCGACCTTGGCGTGCCCGGAGAGGAACTCGGCGACGCGTTCGGCGTTGTCGCAGTGGCGGTCCATGCGGACGCCGAGCGTCTTGACGCCGCGCAGGGTCAGGAACGCGTCGAAGGGGCCGGCGACGGCGCCCATCGCGTTGTGGTGGAACGCGATCGACTCGGCGAGGGCCTCGTCGCGGACGACGACCGCGCCGCCGACGACGTCGGAGTGCCCGCCGATGTACTTGGTGGTGGAGTGGACGACGACGTCGGCGCCGAGCGCGAGCGGCTGCTGGAGGTAGGGGCTCGCGAAGGTGTTGTCGACGACGACGAGCGCGCCGCGGCGGTGCGCGGTCTCGGCGATCTGCTCGATGTCGGCGATGTTGAGCAGCGGGTTGGTGGGCGTCTCGATCCACACCAGCTTGGTGCCCTCGCACATGACCGCGGCGAGCGCCGCGAGGTCGGTGAGGTTCGCGGCCGTGTACTTCAGGCCCCAGCGGGCGGCGACCTTGTCGAACAGGCGGAACGTGCCGCCGTAGGCGTCGTTCGGGATGATGACGTGGTCGCCGGGGGCGAGCAGCGCGCGCAGGACGGTGTCCTCGGCGGCGAGGCCGGAGGCGAACGCGAAGCCGCGGGTGCCGCCCTCGATCGCGGCCAGGCAGGTCTCGAGCGCCGTGCGGGTGGGGTTGCCCGACCGGGAGTACTCGTAGCCGCCCCGCAGGCCGCCGACCCCGTCCTGCTTGTACGTGGAGGTCGCGTAGATCGGCGGAACGACCGCTCCCGTCAGCGGATCCGGCTCCTGACCGGCGTGGATGGCGAGTGTCGAGAACCCGTGACCGTCATGCATGTCCCTAAGCTAGCCGACGCGAGTACCACTGGCCATGGATAGGCGCGCTATCGTGCAGACGACACTTACCACTTCCGTATTTAGGAGATGCCTCATGGGCTTCGACGAAGTGCACCAGATGGACATCACCGGCGACGGTGTCGACGAGACGGTCGGCGTGCGCCGCAACGAGGACGGCTCCGTCGAGTACCACGTGGACGTCGACGGCGACGGCACCGCGGACCTCCTCGCGGTCGACAAGGACGGCGACGGCGTCATCGACCACGTGCTGGTCGACCACGACGGCGACGGCAAGTACGACACGGTCGGCGTGGACGCCGACGGCGACGGCGAGATCGACGCGATCGCCGAGAAGTAGCACCGCCGCACGGCGGTGCCGCCGTGAAGGAACGGCTCCGAGCAGGCGAGGCGCCTCGAAGCGGGCCCTTCAGGCAGGAACGCCCACAGACTTCGCACCGCGGGCGCCCCCGCGCGCGCCACCGGCCCTCACGGGACGGGCACGCGGCAGGGGCGCCCGCGGTCGTCGCTTTGTCGAGGAGCCTTCCGGTCCCCTAGGACGCCTCGCCCTTCGCGGCCTCGGCCGCGGCGCGCTCGGCGTCGGAGCGCTCGACGCAGAACTCGTTGCCCTCGGGGTCGCGCATGGTCACCCAGCCGGTGCCGTCGGGCTTGCGGTGGTCCTCGTAGACCGTCGCGCCCAGGGCGAGGAGCCGGTCGACCTCCTCGTCGCGGGTGGTGTCCGGGGAGATGTCGAGGTGGAGCCGGTTCTTGATCTCCTTGCCCTCCGGGACGTTGATGAAGAGGAGCCCGGGGTGCTCGCCGCCGGGGCCGATGAAGTTCTCCTCGTCCTCGGGGCTGTTGGGGTACTTCGGGTGCTCGGTGTAGCCGGTGACCTCGGCCCAGAACTTCGACAGGGTGTAGCCGTCGCGGGCGTCGAACGTGACCTGGTTGATCTTTGAAACCATCCGCACACCGTAGCGGCCCCGCCCGACGCATGGCACTGGATGTCCGCGCGTGACAGACTTGCGGGATGACCACCATGCACCCGGTGCTCAAGCACCCCATCGAAGGCACCCCCGGTCCCGGCGCCGCGATCGCCTACTTCGGCATGGGCTGCTTCTGGGGCGCCGAGCGGCTGTTCTGGCGCGTCCCCGGCGTGTGGACGACGAGCGTCGGCTACATGGGCGGGAGCACCGAGAAGCCCTCCTACGAGGAGATCTGCACCGGGCTGACCGGCCACGCCGAGGTCGTCAGGGTCGTCTACGAGCCCGCGAAGGTCGGCTTCGACGACCTGCTCAAGGTCTTCTGGGAGAACCACGACCCGACCCAGGGCATGCGCCAGGGCAACGACATCGGCACACAGTACCGGTCGGTCGTCTACACGACGACGCCCGAGCAGCAGGCCGCCGCGGAGGCGAGCAGGGAGGCGTTCGAGCCGGTCGTGCGCGCCGCCGGGCTCGGACCGATCACCACCGCGATCCGGCCCGCCGGGGCCTACTGGCTCGCCGAGGACTACCACCAGCAGTACCTGCACCACAATCCGAACGGCTACTGCAACCACGGCCCGAACGGCCTCTCCTGCCCGGTCGGCGCCGCCAAGGCGCAGACCGAGGTCGAGCCGCCGCGCGCCCGCTGACGCGCCTCCGCGCCGCGGGCGCCCCCGGCGGCTAGGCTGCCGGGGCCGCCCGCCCGGGCGGCCGCACCGTGGGAGCCGCCATGACCCGGACCGCCGTCCTGCTGTTCACGCGCGACCTGCGCGTCCACGACAACCCGGCCCTGGCCGCGGCCTGCCGCGCGGCCGACCGGGTGGTGCCGCTGTACGTCGAGGACCCCGGCCGCCGCACGAACGAGAACCAGCGCGCCTTCCTCCTTGCGGCCCTTGACGACCTGCGCGACTCGCTCGAGGCGCTCGGCGGCGGCCTGGTGGTCCGCGCCGGGGACACCGCGGCGCAGGTCGCGGAGGTGCGCGAGGCGACCGGCGCCGACCTCGTCGTGTGCGCCTCCGACGCCGGCCGGTTCGCCGCCAGCGTGCTCGAACGCCTCGGCGGGGACGCCGAACTCCGGGTCGCCCCCGGTCCGGCCGTCGTCGAGCCCGGCCGGCTCCTGCCCAGCGGCGGCGGCGACCACTACAAGGTCTTCACCCCCTACTGGCGCGCCTGGTCGCAGGCCCGCTGGCGCGAGACCGCGCCCGAGCCCGAGCGCCTGCGCGTCCCCGACCTCCCCGACTCGCACGCGCTCGCGCCCGCCGAGCCGACCGCCGCGGACCTGCCGCCGGGCGGCGAGCGGGCCGGGCTCGCCCGCCTCGACGAGTGGGCCCCGGCCTCGGGCGACTACGCCGACCGCCACGACGACCTCGCCGGGGACCGCACCTCCCGCCTGAGCCCCTACCTCGCCCTCGGCTGCCTCTCCGCGCGCGAGCTGGCCGCCGACCCGCGCCTGCCCGAGGCGATGGTGCGGCAGCTGTGCTGGCGCGACTTCCACCTCCAGGTCCTCGCCGCGTTCCCGGCCCTCACCGACACCGCGTACCGCAGCGGCGCGAACGACGTCTGGGAGACCGACATGACGGCGCTGGAGGCGTGGAAGCACGGCACCACCGGCATCGGCATCGTCGACGCCGGGATGCGCCAGCTCCTCGCCGAAGGCTGGATGCACAACCGGGCCCGGCTCATCACCGCCGGATACCTGGTCAAGACCCTCGGCCTCGACTGGCGCGACGGCGCGGCCCACTTCGCGGCGCACCTGGTCGACCTCGACGAGGCGAACAACTGGGGCAACTGGCAGTGGACGGCCGGCACGGGCAACGACACCCGCCCGGGCCGCGGGTTCAACCACGAGCGCCAGGCCGGCCGCTTCGACCCCGACGAGGCCTACCGGCGGCGCTGGTCGCTGCCCTGAGGGGACTCCCATTCGGCGCTGACCTCGCGCATCGCCTCGGTGCTCACCTCGAGGAAGCGGGCCACGACCGCCCGCTCCTCGGGCGTGAACCCGGCCCATGAGCGCGCGAACGCGATCCCGAGCGGCACGAACAGGTGCCGGTTCGCCTCGACCGCGGCCTCGGGCACCTCGAGCGCGACGCGGCGGCGGTCGCCGGCGGGGCGCGAGCGCTCGACGTGGCCGAGGGCCTGGAGCCGGTCGATGAGCGCGGTCGTGGCAGAAGGGCTCAGGCCCAGCTCCTTCGCGAGCGCCCCGGGGGACATCGGCTCGCCGCGGCGGGCCGCGTCCATGATCACCGCGAGCGCGTTGACGTCGGTGCGGTGCAGCCCGTGGGCGGCGCCGAAGCGCTCGGCGTAGCGGTCGGACTCGACGGTGAGGTTCTGGAGGAGCCGGGTGAGGTCCCGGTCCGTGGGGGCGTCCGCACCGTCGGTGTCGTGCGTCATAGGCGAGGTCCTGTCCTGGTCGGTGGTCGACCTGTATCTTACTATTTCGACCATCGAAATATTCTTCGATGGAAACACCGTCTGGACGCGAGGAGACCCCGCATGGCCCCCGAACGACCGCGACCCGTCCGCCGACTGCGCTGGCTCCTGCCGGCGCTCCTGGCGCTCGCCTGGCTCGCCCTCGGCGCGTTCGCGGGGCCGTTCGCCGGGAAGCTCAGCGAGGTCGCCAGTAACGACGGCTCGGCGTTCCTGCCGTCCTCGGCGGAGTCCACCGAGGTGAACGAGCTGCGCGCCGCCTTCGACGACACCGGGGCCGCGGTCGCGATCGTCGTCGCCGAGCGCGCCGGCGGGCTCGCCGAGGACGACCTCGCCTACCTCCAGGCCGCGAGCGGCGAGCTCGCCGCACTCGACTTCAACGCCGGGCCGCCGATCCCGCCGCAGCCCTCCGAGGACGGCGAGGCCGCCCAGCTGGTCGTCCTCATCGACGCGGGCGCCGACGAGGCCGAGGCCGTGGCCGAGATCCGCTCGGTCCTCGCCGAGGACCGCCCCGACGGCCTCGACGTGCTCGTCACCGGCCAGGCCGCGCTCGGCGCCGACCTCGGCGAGGCGTTCGCCGGCGTCGACGGGCTCCTGCTCCTCGTGGCCGCCGCGGTCGTCGCGGTGATCCTGGTCCTCGTCTACCGCTCCCCGCTCCTGCCGGTCCTCGTGCTCCTGTCGTGCGGGTTCGCGCTCGCGGCCGCCAGCGCCGCCGTGTACGCGCTCGCCGACGCGGGCGCGATCGACCTGAACGGCCAGAGCCAGGGCATCCTGTTCATCCTCGTCTTCGGCGCCGCCACCGACTACGCGCTCCTCCTGGTGGCCCGGTTCCGCGAGGAGCTCGACGCGGGCGCCGACCGCTTCACCGGGGTCCGCAGGGCGCTGCGCGGCACGATCGAGCCGATCGCGGCCTCCGCGGGCACCGTCGTCCTCGGCGTGCTGTGCCTGCTGTTCAGCCGGCTCGAGTCGAACCAGGGCCTGGGTCCGGTGGCGGCCATCGGGATCGGCGCGGCGTTCCTCGCCGCGGTCACGTTCCTGCCGGCCGTGCTCGCGATCTTCGGGCGGGCCGCGTTCTGGCCGCGCCGCATCGGCACGGCCGGGCCGCGCCGCTCGCGCCTGTGGTCGAACGTCGCCGCCCTCGTCGCCCGCCGCCCCCGCGTCGTGTGGGCGACGACGGCCGCGGCCCTGGCGATCGCGGCCGCGTTCACGGTGCAGCTCAAGGCGGACGGCACCGCGCAGACCGAGGTGTTCCTCACCGACGTGGACTCGGTCGCGGGCCAGGAGGTCCTCGCCGAGCACTTCCCGGGCGGCTCCGGCGCGCCCGCGGTGATCATCGCGAACGCGTCGGCGCTCGACGAGGTCCTCGCCGCCGCCGACGTCGACGGCGTCGCGGAAGCCGCTCCCGCCCTTGACGAGTCGGGCCGGGTGCGCACCGCCGACGGCCTGGTCGAGATCGAGGCCGTCCTGGAGGACGCCCCCGACTCCGACGCCGCCGTGGCCACTGTGGAGCGGTTGCGGGAGGCGGTGCACGCCGTCGACGGCGCCGACGCGCTCGTGGGCGGCCCCACCGCGATCCAGCTCGACACCCTGGAGACCTCCGAGCGCGACCGGGCCGTCATCATCCCGATCGTCCTCGCCGTGATCCTCCTGGTGCTCATGCTCCTGCTGCGCTCCATCGTGGCGCCGCTCCTGCTCACCGCCACCGTCGTCCTCTCCTTCGGCGCGACCATGGGCGTCTCGGCCCTGGTCTTCAACCACCTCTTCGGATTCCCCGGCGCCGACCCCACGGTCGTCCTCTTCGGATTCGTGTTCCTGGTGGCCCTCGGCATCGACTACAACATCTTCCTCATGACCCGCGTTCGCGAGGAGTCCGCGCGGCTCGGCACGAAGGCCGGGACGCTGCGCGGCCTGGTCGCCACCGGCGGGGTCATCACCTCCGCCGGCGTCGTCCTCGCCGCCACGTTCTCGGCCCTCGCGGTCCTGCCGATCCTGTTCCTCGCGCAGATCGCGTTCGTCGTCGCGTTCGGGGTGCTCCTCGACACCGTCATCGTCCGCTCGCTCCTGGTCCCGGCCCTCACCGTCGACATCGGGAAGGCCGTCTGGCGGCCGTCCCGGCTCGCCCGGGTAAGGCCCCCGGGCCGCGAGTAAGGGCCCTGAGGGCGCTGAGGCCCGGAACTAAGGCCGGTGCGGGCGGACGCGACGCGGACGCCCGATGCCCGCCCCCGGGCCTCAGCACGAGTATTGGTGTCAGGCCGGAAACGCCGGCCGACGACACCGAAGGAACGACGATGAACGACTTCGACCTGCACTACCTCCACTACGCCCGCGCCGAGGAGCTCCGCCGGGAGGCCGAGAACGAGCGCCAGGCCCGCCGGCTCATCAAGGCCGCGAAGGAGACCCGCCGCGGCGGCTCCCACGTGCGCCACGCCGGCGTCGCCGACCGCGTCGCCCGGGCCCTGGGCCTGCGCCACGCCGACGAGCACCGCGAGGAGGACGCCGCCTCCCGCGAAAGCGACCGGACCGCCGTGTCCTAAGGGCATGTCATGATTGCAGACATGCCGCGCCTAGGTTCCGACCTCCCGCTCTTCGCCCGCGACGCCGAGCTCGCCGCGCTGCGCGACGCGCTCGCGGACGCGGCGAACGGCAGGCCGGCCACCGTCCTCGTCTCCGGGGACGCCGGAGTCGGCAAGACCAGGCTCCTCCACGAGTTCAACGACAGCGCCGGTGACGGTGTCCTCACCGTCACCGGCCACTGCCTCGACACGGCCGACTCGGCCCTCCCCTACCTCCCCTTCGCCGAGATCGTCGGCGCCCTCGCCCGCGACGAGCCCGACCTCGTCGCCGCCCACCCCGGCCTGCGGCCCCTCCTCCCCGGCCACCCCGGCACGGCCGACGGCGACCTGGGCCGCCTCGGCCTCTTCGAGGCCTTCCACGCCGCGCTCGCCGACCTCTCGGCCACCCGCACCGTCGTCCTCACCCTCGAAGACCTCCACTGGGCCGACCGCTCCAGCCGCGACCTCCTCGCCTTCCTCACCTCCCGCCTCACCGGCCAGCGCCTCCTCATCCTCGGTTCCTACCGCGCCGACGCCGTCCACCGCGGCCACCCCCTGCGGCCCCTCCTCGCCGAGCTCGTGCGACTCCCCGCCGTCCAGCGCCTCCAGATCGACCCGTTCGACTCCCAGCACGCCGCCGACTTCGTGCGCGAGCTCAACGCCGGCCTCGACGAGGTCTCCGTCTCCAAGATCGCCGCGGCCTCCGAGGGGAACGCGTTCCTCGCCGAGGAGCTCGCCGCCGCCGAGACCCACACCGTCACGTTCGAACTCGCCGAAGTCCTCCTCGCCCGCCTCGAACGCCTCCCCGACGCCGCCCGCGGCGTCGTCCGCCTCGCCTCCGTCCTCGGCCGCCGCTTCACGTACGCCCGCCTGAACGCCGCCGCCTGGTCGATGCTCGACGAGACCGGCCTGCGCCACGAGCGCGAACTCGACGAGGCCCTGCGCGCCGCCATCTCGCACGGCATCATCGCGCAGAAGAGCGCCGACACGTACGCGTTCCGCCACGCCCTCCTCGGCGAGGCCGTCTACTCCGACCTCCTTCCCGGCGAACGCATCCGCTACCACCAGAAGATCGCCGAGTCCCTCGCCGGCGACGACGGCAAGGGCGCCGCGGCCGAGCTCGCCCACCACGCCTACGAGTCCGGCGACCTCCGCTGCGCCCTCACCGCGTCCGTGCGCGCCGCCGACGAGGCCTTCGAACTCGCCGCCCCCGCCGAAGCCCTCCTCCACCTCGAACGGGCCCTGTCCCTGTTCGAGCGCGTCCCCGAGGCCCAGCGCCCCGAAGGCGTCACCGAACTGCGCCTCACCCTCCGGGCCGCGATCGGCGCCGAAGCCTCCGGCGAGGTCAAGCGCGCCCAGTCGTACTCCGCCGCCGCCGTCCGCCTGGCCGACGCCGCCGGCGACCGCGTCGCCGGCGCCTCCGCGCGCCGCAAGTACGCCAAGCACCTCCTCACCGTCGAGGGCAACGAAGCCGAGGCCTACAAGGTCGCCTGGGAGGCATGGGAACTCGTCAAGGACGAGGAGCCCCGCGCCGTCAAGGCCTGGGCGCAGGCCGTCGTCGCCCGCGCCACCTGGTCCAACCGCCGCCACAAGGAGGCCTCCGAGTGGGCCGCCCAGGCGATCGCGACCGCCGACGCCGTCATCGACTCCGGCGCCGAGGACGAGCACGGCGGCGCCCGCGCCGCGAAGGCCGACGCGATCCTCACCATGAGCATGGCCGCGTTCCGCTTCGGCGGCCTCTCCACCGACGACACCATCGCCCGCAGCGAGGAGGCCCTCGACCTCGTGCGCGGCCTCGGCTGGTACGAGGTCGAACTGCGCGCCCACTTCAACATGGGCCTGGTCCTGGTCGAGCACGCCCGCCTCGCCGAGGCCCTGGCGCACTTCGACCGCGGCATGGAGCGCGCCCTGTGCACCGGCGACAAGTGGAGCGCCTTCGGCCTCGAGATCGCCGTCCGCCAGGTCATCTGCAACTACATGCTCGGCCGCTGGGACGAGGTCGACGCGAACGGCGAGATCGCCTCCAGCGTCATGCCCGGCGTCGTCCTCACCCGCCTCGCCGCCGCCGTCCTCCTCGTCGACGTCGCCCGCGGCCGCTTCGAGACCGCCGACCGCCGCCTCGACTACCTCGCCGACCGCTGGCAGATCGACGGCCAGGTCCTCGCCCTCACCGCCCTCTGCGGCGCCGAGCTCGACCGCTGGCGCGGCCGCCCCGCCGACGCGCTCCGCCGCGTCGAGCGCGCCACCGAGTGGATGGCCGGCATGAAGGGCTACCACCTCGCGGGCGTGTCCGTGTGCGCCGCCGGCATCGGCGCCGCCGCCGACCTCGCCCACCGGCGCCGCCGCGACGGCGACACCGCCGGAGCGAAGGACGCCGTCGCCGCCGGCGAGCGCCTCGCCGAACGCGGCCGCTACTTCCTCGAACACGGCCAGCCGCTCTCCGGCACGCTCGGCCCCGAAGGCCTCGCCTGGGCCGCCCAGCTCGAAGCCGAGGCCTCCCGCCTCGACGGCGACGGCGACCCGGCCCTGTGGCGGCGCGCCGCCGACGCCTTCGACTACCGCGGCGCCGCCGACCGCGCCGAGACCGCGGCGGCCCCGCCGACAGCGCCCGCGCGGCTCGACGCCGCCGAGACCGGCGCGATCCCCGTCGCGCCCGCCCGCGACTGGGCCGAGCCCTACCGGCAGGCGTACGCGCGCTGGCGCCTGGCCGAGGCGCTCCTCGCCGCCCCCGGCGCCGACGCCCGCGCGCAGGCCGCCGAGGTCCTGGTCGCGGCCAAGCGCACCGCGATCGCGCTCGGCGCGCAGCCGCTGCGCGAGGAGCTGTGCGCGCTCGCCGAGCGGGCCCGCCTCGACACGGCGATGCCGTCCTCGACCCCGTTGACGCCCAGGGAGCTCGCGGTGCTGCGCCTGGTGGCGCGCGGCCTGACGAACCGGCAGATCGGCGCCGAGCTGTTCATCTCGGAGAAGACCGTGAGCGTGCACCTCTCGCGGGCCATGGCGAAGCTCGAGGTCGCCGGCCGCGCCGCCGCCGTGAACGCCGCCCACCTCCGCGGCTACCTCACCGAGGAGTAGACCCGCCCCGCGCCCGCCGAATCGGCGCGCCCGGGTGCTCCCGGCCCCGGCGGCACCGCAACCGGGGGTTGACGCCGGGTCCGCGCGTAGCCCTGGGGGTGTACGCGCAATGCCTTCTCCGGCCCGATGCCGCGGCGCGGCCCGGGAACGACCATTGCGTCCATGAAGCGGCGTAGAGCACTGAAGTGGACCCTCATCGGTGTCGGCGGCGGCGTGGGCGCGATCGCCCTCGGCGGCGTCGGGACCGTCGGCTACCTGTGGGCCGACGCGAAGACCGACACCGCCGGCAAGGTCGACTTCGACACCCCCCTCGCGATCCCCCCGCTCGCCGAGGCCGAGGAGGACCCCTCGGGCGCGCGCGTCTTCAACCTGGAGATCAAGGCCGGGACGACCCCCCTCAAGGCCGGCCGCGAGACCGCGACCTGGGGGATCAACGGGAACTTCCTGGGCCCGACCATCCGCGCCAAGCGCGGCCAGGAGGTCGCGTTCTCGGTGTACAACGGGCTCGACGAGGGCACCTCCCTCCACTGGCACGGCATGCACCTGCCCGCGGTCATGGACGGCGGGCCCCACCAGGAGGTCGAGCCCGGCGGCGACTGGACTCCCCAGTGGACTATCAATCAGCCGGCGGCGACCCTCTGGTACCACCCGCACCCGCACGGGCGCACCGGGAACCACGTCTACCGCGGCCTCGCCGGGATGTTCATCGTCGACGACGAGGAGTCCGAGGCGCTCCCGCTCCCCAAGACGTACGGCGTCGACGACGTGCCCCTCATCGTCCAGGACCGGAAGTTCCACGACGACAACCAGTTCGACGACAAGAGCCCGTTCATGAGCATGCAGGGCGTCCTCGGCGACCACATCATGGTCAACGGGACCCTCGGCCCCTACTTCGACGTCACGACCCGCCTCGTGCGGCTGCGCCTGCTCAACGGCTCCGTCTCGCGCCTCTACAACTTCGGGTTCGCCGACGGCCGCCCGTTCTCCCTCGTCGCCACCGACGGCGGCCTCCTCCCCTCCGCGTGGGAGACCGACCGGATCCAGCTCTCCCCGGGCGAGCGGGTCGAGATCGTGGTCGCGTTCGAGCCCGGCGAGACCGCCGTGCTCCGCTCCCACCCGGCCGACGAGGGCTACGAGGGCCCGCTCGGGCGCGTCAACGGCGCCGAGGACCTGCTCGACATCATCGAGTTCCGGGCCGCCGGCACCCTGGCCGACGACACCGCGATCCCCGAGGCGATGGGCGCCGCGCCCGACCTCGACCCGGCCGACGCCGTCGAGGAGCGCTCGTTCTCCCTCTCGGGCTTCAGCCAGATCAACGGCGAGTCGATGGACGCGGGCCGCATCGACTTCGGCGTGCGCGAAGGCACCGTCGAGGTGTGGGAGGTGAGCAACGCGGACGGCTACATGCACAACTTCCACGTGCACGACGTCCAGTTCCAGGTCGTCTCCGTCGACGGCGACGAGCCGCCGGAGCGCCTGCGCGGCTGGAAGGACACCGTGCAGCTCGTGCCGAAGCGCAAGTACCGGCTGGCCATGCGGTTCGCCGACTACACCGACCCGAACCTGCCGTACATGTACCACTGCCACATCCTCGCCCACGAGGACACGGGGATGATGGGCCAGTTCGTGGTCCTCGGCGAGGGCGAGGAGATCGGCGCGGTCCCCGCGCCGGCGCACTCCCACGGCTGACAGGCGGCTCCCCACCGGGAGCGAGCGGCGCGGGCGGGCACCAGGAGTAGCCGCCGACCCCCGCCCCGCCGCGGCACCAGGGCAGGCGGCGCCGGTCCGGCCGATTCCGTAGGCACCACGGGGTCCGGACCGGCGCCGCCGCTCACGTCGTCACGGGCGTCAGAGGGAGCTGGCGGCGATGTGCTTGGCGATGGCGGGCAGGTCGACGTTCTCCTTGAACTCGAACCGGACCTTGCCGAGGCCGCTGAACCACAGGTCCAGCTCGCCGTCGTTGTCGGCCAGGCCGTCGGTCTCGATCGAGAACGCCTGGATCTTGTTGAACGGCAAGGAGGCGTAGTCCTTCTTGCGTCCGGTGATGCCCTGGACGTTGACGGCGATGACGCGCTTGTTCGTGAACACGATGAAGTCGCGGACGCCCTCGTACGTCAGGACGACCTCCTCGCCGTCGACCAGCAGGGGCTGGACCTCGTCGCGGAAGCCGGGGTCGTCGGACTGCTTGAGCTTGAAAACCGAACCGTTCTCGAAATCGATCATGCGGGCAGGATATCGCCCCGGCCCCATGGACGCGTCAACGCGGATACTCCTGCGCCGCAAGGGCCGTGGCCTGCGCTACGACCACTTTGAGCGGCCGCCCGAGCACGGCCGCGGCGGCCGCGGCGTCCTCGTACTCGACCGAGGCGTTCACGATCTCGCCGTGCTCCAGTGCGATCTTCACCCCGACCGCCTGACCGTCCACATCGACCCGCGTGTAGCGGCGTTCGAGCGCGTACTTGTCGATCTCGTAGGAGCGCATGCCGATCGTGGTCGTGTGCCGCACCAGCGCCGACCGCACCGCGTCGACCGCCTCGGCCCGGCACAGGACGTGGACCGTGTGCGCGGGGCGGCCCTTCTTCATGAGGATCGGGGTGAGCCACGCGTCCGAGGCCCCCGCGTCGAGGAGCGCGGCGAGGGCCGAGGGCCACAGCCGCGGGTCGAGGTCGTCGACGTTCGTCTCGATGACCACCGGACGGCCGCCCTGCCGCGGCCCGGTCTCCGATGCGGGACCGGCATGGTGGTGGTCCTGGTGAGGGCCGTGCTGGTGGCCGGAGTTCGAGTGGTGTTGGCGGCCTTGGGGTCCCGGTTCGGCGTGGTCGTCGTTGTGGTCTTGGCGGTGGTCGTGCGCTCGATGCTCGGGGTGGTGGTCGTGATGGTGGCCTTGGGGTCCGGGCCCAGTGTGGACGTCGCTGTGGTCTTGGTGGAGATCGTGCGCTCGGTGTTCGGGGTGTTGGTGATCGTGAGGGAGGTCTTGGTGGTGGTGGTCCCGGGTGTGCGCCCGGCCTTCCGCCTGCTCGGGCCCGTGCGGGTGGCCGTGCTCCTCGCTGTGGTCGGGCCCATCTGCGTGCCCGTGTCTCTCGCCGTGGTCGGACCCGTGCGAGTGGTTGTGCTCCTCGGCGTGCCCGTGATCATGCGCATGGCCGTGCCCGGCCGCCTCGCCGGAGCTGCGGTGGACGTGGCCCGACCGCTTCGGGGCCGCGACCTCGTGGCCGATGACGAGCCGCAGCAGGTTCGCCCGCTCCTGCGGGTCGCGTCCGCCCGCGCCGACGCCGACGCGCTCCACGACCATCTCCGGCAGGGGCCCGTACGCGTCAGCTGCGGCTGCGATGATCGCCGCGCCGGTCGGCGTGCACGCTTCGTACGGCACCGCGCCCACCACGGGCGCGCCCGCGTCGGCGAGCACCCGCAGCACCGCCGGGGCCGGCAGCGGGATCGACCCGTGCGAGCCGCGCGTGGTGCCGCCGCCGACGGTCACCGTGGACGCGGTCAGGCGCGTGACGCCCAGCGAGGCCAGGCCCGCGGCCGCGCCCACGATGTCGGCGATCGAGTCGAGCGCCCCCACCTCGTGGAAGTGCACCTCCTCCTCGTCGATGCCGTGCGCCGCGGCCTCGGCCGCCGCCAGCCGCGAGAACGCCCCCAGCGCGAGCGCCCGAGCGGCCTCGTCGAGGTCGGCGCCCTCGAGCATGGCGCGGATCGACCGCCAGCGGCGGTCATGCCGCGACTCCGGCACCTCGACGTCGACCTTCGTCCCCGCCAGGCCGTGGCGCGCGGTCCGCTTGGCGCGCAACCGGATCGGCTCGGTGTCGAGGGTGTCGACGGCCGCCTGCATCACTTCGAGGGGCACGCCCGCGTCGGCGAGGGCGCCGAGGACCATGTCGCCGCTGGCGCCCGCCGAGCAGTCGAGCCACGCGATCGTCATCGTTCCGCTTTCACGTTCAGGATCCGGGCCGCGGCCATCGCCGCCCCGAAGCCGTTGTCGATGTTCACCACGGTCACCCCCGGTGAGCAGGAGTTCAGCATCGTCAGCAGCGGCGCGAGCCCGCCGAACGCGGCCCCGTACCCGACCGAGGTCGGCACCGCCACCACCGGCGCGGCGACGAGCCCGGCCAGGACGCTCGGCAGCGCCCCGTCCATGCCCGCCACGACGATCACGCACGCCGCCTCCCGCAGCTCAGGCAGCTTGTCGAGGAGCCGGTGGAGTCCGGCCACCCCCACGTCGGCGGTCAGGCGGGCGTCGATGCCGTTCGCGCGGGCCGTGATCTCGGCTTCGCGCGCCACCGGCAGGTCCGAGGTCCCGGCGCACACGACCGCGAGCGGCCCGGCCTCCGGGGCCGGGAACTCCCCGACCGCGCACACGCCCGCCTCGACCAGGACCTCGGCGCCGAACGCCTCCCGCACGGCCGCCTCGCACGCCGCGTCGCAGCGGGTCGCGACCGCCACCCGGCCCGGGTGCGCCTCGCGCAGGGCCTTCAGCGCGCCCACGACCTGCTCCGGGGTCTTCCCCGCCGCATACACGGCCTCGGCCGTCCCCGTCCGGGCCGGCCGCCCGACGTCGATCTTCGCCCACCCCAGGTCCCGGTAGGCCCCCTCCTCGTAATGCACGACCCCATCCTCCCACCCGTCACCCGCCACCACCCAATCCCGAGCCAGGGACGGCTCCGGGACCCGCTCCCCGCCACCACCGATCCCGAGCGCTGACGGCTCCGGAACCTGCCGGCGGGGGCGGCCGTCGAGGCCGTGCCCTCACCGCTTACCACCAGGCCGAGCCGCTCTGCGGCACCAGCCCCCGGACCGCCACCACCCGATCCCGAGCCGGACACCGCCCGTTCACGCCGAACCGGACGTGTTCACCGCCGCCACGCGAACCGGACACCGCTGTGCGGCACGGACGTCGTACCGAGCGACTATCGTCGAGGGGTGTCCCAGCCGCTGATCGCCGCCCACCGCGGCGCGAACGAATACCTCCCGGAGCACTCCATCGCCGCGTTCCGGCAGGCGATCGTGGAGGGCGCCGACGCGTTCGAGTTCGACATCCGCCTCACCGCCGACGGGCACCTCGTCCTCCACCACGACCGCACCGTCAAGCGCACCTCCAACGGCAAAGGCGCCGTGGCAGACCTCACACTCGCCCAGCTGCGGGCGTTCGACTTCGCCCACCGCTACCCCGCCTGCGCCGGCAACCCCGAAGCCGAGCGCATCCCCACGATCGAGGACCTCTTCTCCCTCGTCGTCGACTCCGGCAAGGACATCAAGCTCCTCATCGAGGCCAAGCACCCCTGCAAGTTCGGGCCCCGGCTCGAACTGCGGCTCTGGGAGACCCTCCGGCGCTGGCCCGGCCTCGACGTCACGGTCATGTCGTTCTCGCGCGCCGCGCTCAAGACCTGGCGCGGCCTCGACACCAGCACACCCCTGGTCTGGATCTTCGAATACCCCTTCCGGCGCCCCCCGGAGGGCGTCCAGGTCCTCAGCTCCCGCGTCGACTACATCGATTCGACCCCCGAATTCGTCGAACGCAGCCACGAGGCCGGGTACGAGGTGTACACCTGGACCGTCAACGACGCCGACACCGCGCACCGCATGGCCGGCCTGGAGGTCGACCTGATCTTCACCGACCGCCCGGCCGCCATCCGGCAGACCCTCACCGGCTGACCCCCGAACCGGCCCAAGACGGACTCAGGGTCCGCCGGTAATGCTGGCGTCGCGCCATTCGAAAAGGTAGGTTGCTGTATAGCTCCGACCGGAACCGAGTAGGGAAGGGGACCGCGATGCCAGCTGCGATACCGGCGCCAGAGCGGCTGCGCGTCCCCCACCAGTCCGGGGCCCCCAGCCAGGTCCGCCGGTGGCTCCGCGACGCCCTCCCCGACCTCCCCGACGAGGCCCGCGACGACCTCCTCGTGTGCGCGACCGAGCTCGTCTCCAACGCCGTCCGCCACGCCCGCCCGCTCCCCGGCAACGAGGTCTGCGTCACGTACGTGCTCGGCCCCGCCGACGTCGAGGTCCGCGTCATCGACGGCGGCTCCCGCACCCACCCGCACGTCTGCGCGGTCAACCTCGACTCCGCCCACGGACGCGGCATGTTCATAGTGTCCAAACTGTCCAGCGACTGGGGCGCCCGCACCCTCGGCGACGGCACCCAGGAAGTCTGGGCCCGCATCCCCCTCCGCTGAACCCCGTCGCGGCCCCGCCCCACCACCGCCGAACGCCGCCTCGGCAACCCGAAACTGTCGGACCCCGCTGGCACTCTTGCGACCGGGGGCCCACCGAACCCGCCAGGACAGCGCACGAGCCTGCGTTCGAACCAACCCGCACCGATGTCGGACCACCGTGGCACCCTTAACAACCGGGGGCCCGCGATCCCGGCCCCGCGAGGGCCGGTGCCTGCCGTCCAGCGGCGCGAGACCCGTCCCCGTACGCTGGGCGGGTGTCGAACCGTCCGATCTTCATCGACCTCACCTTCTACGCCGTCGCCGCGCTCTTCGCGGGCGCCACCGCGCTGTGGACCACCCTCGAACCGCACGCCCAGTGGGGCGCCGTCGCGTTCGGCGGCTACCTGCCGGCCGCGATCTGCGCCGCCGTGCTCCTCACCCAGACCGGCGCGGTCTGGCGCGGGCGCGCCTTCGTCGCCGCCGGCGCGGCCGTCGCCGTCACCGCGATGCCCTTGGCGTTCATGGCCGTCGACCGCGCCAACGGCACCGCCGGCCGCGCCCAGGAAGAGGTCCTCGTCGTCGAGTCCTCCGGCGCCCGCCTCCTCGACACCGGCAGCCCCTACCTGCACGCCGACGCCATCGCCGCCCTCCCCGAGCCCCTCCTCGGCTACAACCCGTACCAGCCCGGCATGGCCGTCTTCGGCCTCCCCGCCGCCGCCTTCGGCGAGCACTGGTGGACCGACGCCCGCGTCTGGTTCCTGCTCACCGCCGCCGCCTGCGCGGCCGCCGCCGTCAACCTCCTGCGCGGCCGCCCCGGCGACCTCGGCGCCGGCAAGGGCCCGCTCCTGCGCGCCTTCCAGGCCACGTTCGTGTTCCCCGTGTGCGCGTTGACGTTCGCGACCGGCGGCGACGACATGCCCGTCGTCGCCCTCATCGTCCTCGCGCTCGCCTTCGCCCACCGCGACCGCGCGCTCGCCGCCGGCCTCGCGGTCGGCGCCGCCGCGGCCCTCAAGCTGTTCGCCTGGCCCGCCGCCGTCGTCATCGCGTTCCTCATGTGGCGCAAGGGCGGCCTGCGCCCCTACCTCGCCGGCTTCGCGCTCCCGGTCGCCGTCTCGATGCTCCCGGTGCTCCTGGTCGACGCCCGCGGGTTCTTCGACAACGTCATCGCGTTCGGTCTCGGCCACGGCGTCGTCACCTCGCCCGCGCAGTCCCCGCTGCCCGGGTTCCTCATCGCGCAGCACGTGCCGGGCGGCGACCTCATCGCCCCCGCGCTCCTGGGCCTCGCCGCCGTCGTGATCGCGGTCCTGCTGTGGACGCGGCCCCCGGCGTCCGCCGCGTCGGCCGCCCTGTGGTGCGCCGCCGGGCTCTCGACCGCGTTCCTGCTCATGCCCTCGACGCGCTTCGGGTACCTGCTCTACCCGGTGGTGCTCCTCGGCTGGTGGCTCCCGCTGCGCGACGCGATCTCGGGCGCCGCCCACGGCACCCTGTTCGCCGGGCTCGACGACGAGGCGGTCGACGAGCTCGAGCACGAGACCGGCCCCGGTCCCTCGCTCGCCGTCGAATGGTGGCGCTGAACCGCGCGGCCGGTCAGACGGCCATGTCGACGAAGCGCGACAGGTGCAGCTGGGCCGCCACGGTGATCGTGTCCGTGGCGCCGTTGCGGTGCTTGGCGACGATGAAGTCGGCCTCGCCGGCGCGCGGCGACTCCTTGTCGTAGTAGTCCTCGCGGTGCAGGAGGATGACGACGTCGGCGTCCTGCTCCAGCGAGCCGGACTCGCGGAGGTCGGACAGCTGCGGGCGCTTGTCGGTGCGCTGCTCCGGTCCGCGGTTGAGCTGGGCGACCGCGATCACTGGGCACTGCACCTCCTTCGCGAGGAGCTTGAGCCCGCGGGAGATCTCGGAGACCTCCTGCTGGCGCGACTCGACCTTCTTCGGCGAGGTCATGAGCTGGAGGTAGTCGACGACGATGAGCTTGAGGTCGTGGCGCTGCTTCAGGCGCCTGGCCTTGGCCCGGATCTCCATCATCGTCATCGACGCGGTGTCGTCGACGAACAGCGGCGCCTCGGAGATGTCGCCCATGCGCTTGGCCAGGCGGGTCCAGTCGTCGTCGGAGAGGTCGCCCGAGCGCAGGACGTGCATCGGGACGCGCGTCTCCGCGCTGAGCAGGCGCATCACGATCTCGAGCTTGCTCATCTCAAGGGAGAACAGGGCCGCGGCGTGGCGGTGGTGGAGCGAGGCGTGCCGCATGAAGTCCATTGCGGCCGTTGACTTTCCGGCACCGGGACGCCCAGCGACGATGATGAGCTGGCCGGCCTGGAGGCCGGACAGCAGCCGGTCGAGGTCGGCGAAGCCGGTGGGGATGCCGGTCATGACGCCCTGGTTGGCGCCGATCGCCTCGATCTCGTCCATGGCGGGCTGGAGGAGGTCGGACAGGACCGCGAAGTCCTCGCTCTGGCGGTTGTCGGTGACCTCGTAGACGGCCTGCTGGGCGAGGTCGACGAGGTCGTCGATGTCGCGCCCGCCCTGGCCGCCGCCGTAGCCGTACTGGACGACCTTGGTGCCGGCCTCGATGAGGCGGCGCAGGATCGCCTTCTCCTTCACGATCTTCGCGTAGTAGCCGGCGTTCGCGGCCGTGGGCACGGCGTTGAGGAGGTCGTGGAGGTAGGGGCCGCCGCCGATCTTGGCGAGGTCGCCGGTGTCGGCGAGGGCCGCGGCGATCGTGACGGCGTCGGCGGGCTCGCCGTTGCCGAACTTCTCGATGACGGCGTCGAAGATCATGCCGTGGGAGGGCTTGTAGAAGTCGCCGGGGCCGAGGACCTCGATGACGTCGGCGATCGCGTCCTTGCTCATGAGCATGCCGCCGAGGACCGACATCTCGGCCTGGAGGTCCTGGGGCGGGGTGCGCTCGTAGGTGCGGGCGGCGCCGCCGCCGAACGGGTCCTCCGGCGGGGCGTCGAAATAGGACCCGTTCGTGCCGTTGGCGCGGCGCGAGAAGACGCCGTCAGTCGACACGTCCGTCATGCCGTCCACCCCCTCGGTCACCGTGCGTTCATGGAGACAGTACCGCCCGCATACGACAGAAGGGCGGTGTCAACGACGCTATGTCGCGCCGCGCACGGTTGCAAACGCCCCTGTGGACAACCTGTGGACAAGGCTGTGGATAACCTGTGGATAACCGGGGGCGGGCCTGTGGACAACCTGTGGACAAAGAGGTGAGCGAGGCTCCGTTCATGGTGCGGAGCTGCGGCGACGTCATCCACTGCCTGTGGATGAAAATCCGTTCGTGCCAACTTGGCACTAGCATGGGGGGCGACCCCGGCACGGATCAGAAGAGAGACCGGCTCATGACCGCTCCGCAGCGCCCCGAGCGCAGGCCCCGGCTCGACCCCGAGGGCGACGACCGCCCGGGCGAGCGCGCGTTCACCCCCACGCTGCTCGTGACGCTCGCCTGGTACGCGGTGCCCGCGCTCGTCTACCTCACCTGGGTGCTGTCGCAGCCGCCGGTGGACGCGACGTGCGCCGAGACCGGCTGCTCCTTCGCCGACCGCATTGGCGCGGCCGTCTCGGGCGGTTGGGCGTGGACGCTCTCGGCGCTCACCGCGAGCCTCCTCGTGGCCGTCCTGCTGCGCCTCCCGCGCGCGGGATGGCGCGCCGGCGTGGCGGGGTCGGCCGCGGCGATCCTGGGGGCGGGCCTGGTGACGGTGATCCTGCGGACGGCCGGCTGGGTGATCTGAGCGGCTGGACTGGCCGGGACGGGCCGCCGGCGCGGCGCCGCCGCGCGGCGGCCGTACGGGCGGCCCCGGGTACCCGCCCGAACCCACCTTCACCACAACCGGTGAAAAGACCAAGGAGTCGAAAAGCACCAACCTCCCACACGGGGGCGACGGCGGTGGTCGGGTGTGGAAGGGGCAGGGCGGCAAGGGGTTCGAACACGAGTGGGCAAAGCGGGGCGAAACCGGCGAGTCGGGCGCGACGGGTTCACTCGAAGGTGTGGACGGACATGACGAAGGCCCGCGACCGGGGAGGTCGCGGGCCTTCGACGTGCCGTGCCTACTTCTTGCGGCGCTTGGCCGGGGTGACCTGGAGCTTGAACTTCGCGGTCACCTCCGGGTGCAGCTTGACCGTGACGTCGTAGGTGCCGACCGACTTGATGGTCGAGGCGAGCTCGACGCGGCGGCGGTCGATCTTCGGGCCGCCGGCCTCGTCGACGGCCTTGACGATGTCGGCCGCGGTGATGGAGCCGAACAGGCGGTCGCCGTCGCCGGTGCGGGCGACGATGTGGGCGTCCGTCTGCTTCAGCTGGTCCGCCACCGAGCGGGCCTTGTCGAGGTCGTGGATCTGGCGGGAGGCACGCGCGCGCTGGATCGCGTCGACCTCCTTCTGACCGCCCTTGGTCCACGCGATCGCGAGGCCCTGCGGCAGCAGGTAGTTCCGGCCGTAGCCGGGCTTGACCTCGACGACGTCGCCGGCCGAACCGAGGTTGGGCACCTCATGAGTCAGGATGATCTTCATGTTGCGCTCCTTCCTTAGCGGGTCTGGCTGGTGTACGGGAGCAGGGCCATCTCGCGGGCGTTCTTGACGGCCGCGGCGATCTGGCGCTGCTGCTGGGTGGTCACGCCGGTCACACGGCGGGCACGGATCTTGCCGCGGTCGGAGATGAACTTCCGCAGCAGCGCCGTGTCCTTGTAGTCGACGTAGGTGATGCCCTCTTTTTCAAGCGGGTTGGGCTTCTTCTTCGGCTTCCGCAGGGGAGCCGATTTCGGGTTCGCCATGAGTTGTCTTGCCTCTTACTCGAGATCGTGTTCCGGATGCCGCCGGCGAGGGCGGGCTCCGGTTAGAACGGCGGGTCCTCGTCGAAGCCGCCGGATCCGGCGCCGCCGCCGGCCGGGGCTGCCGAGGCCCAAGGGTCGTCGGGCATCGAACCGCCGGCGCCGGCACCGCCGCCGCCCCCGAAGGAGCGACCGCCGCCGCCTCCGCCGCCGGACGAGCCGGACCGGTTGAGCTTCGCGGTGGAGAACCGCAGCGCGGGGCCCACTTCCTCGACGTCGAGCTCGAACACAGTGCGCTTCTCGCCCTCGCGGGTCTCGTAGCTGCGCTGCTTGAGCCGGCCCTGCACGATCACGCGGGTACCGCGTGAAAGCGACTCGGCGACGTTCTCGGCGTACTGGCGCCAGACGCTGCAGGTGAGGAACAGGGCCTCACCGTCCTTCCACTGGTTCGACTCGCGGTCGAACGTGCGCGGGGTCGATGCGATACGGAACTTCGCGACGGCGGCACCGGACGGCGTGTAACGCAGCTCGGGGTCGTCGACGAGGTTGCCGATAACCGTGATGACTGTCTCTCCTGCCATGACCTATCTCCTTGACGGTCTCGCAGTTGCAGGGTCGGGTTACCGAAGCTCCGGTCGCAGCACCTTGGTCCGCAGCACCGACTCGTTGAGCCGCAGCTGGCGGTCCATCTCAGCGACGGGACCGGGCTCGGACTGCAGGTCGACGACGGCGTAGACGCCCTCGTTGCTCTTGTTGATCTCGTATGCCAGACGGCGACGGCCCCAGACGTCGATCTTGTCGACGGCCCCTCCGGCGTCCTTGACGCCCTTGAGGAACTTCTCCAGCGTCGGGCCGACCTGTGCCTCCTCGATGTTCGGTTCGAGGATCACCATGAGTTCATAGTGACGCAAGATCGATCCACCTCCTTCGGTCTCAATCGGCTGCGGTCTCTCCGCAGCAGGAGGAATCACTTGCGCGCTGCCCAGTGGGCAACCTGGCAATCGTACCTGCTTACAGGCGGTGCGGCCGGGGCCGCTCCGCCTGGGTGTGACGCTACCTGCCGGGTGCGACAGCCCGCAGCCCGACACCGCACCGAAACGGCGCCCGCGTCCCGTTCGCGGCGGGCCCGCGCCGCGCCCGGACCGCGCAGGCGGCCGCGCTAAGTTTGAACGCGTGACATCGGAGTTCCACTACACGGACCTGCTTCCCATCGGCCCGGACACCACCGAGTACCGCCTGCTCACGACGGACGGGGTGAGCACGGTCGAGGCCGCCGGACGGCGGTTCCTCACCGTGGAGCCCGAGGTCCTCACGCAGCTCGCCGCCGAAGCGGTGAAGGACATCTCGCACTTCCTGCGCCCCGCGCACCTCGCCCAGCTCCGCTCGATCCTCGACGACCCCGAGGCCAGCGGCAACGACCGGTTCGTGGCGATGGACCTGCTCAAGAACGCGAACATCGCCTCCGGCATGGTCCTGCCCATGTGCCAGGACACCGGCACCGCGATCGTCATGGGCAAGCGCGGGCAGCACGTCCTCACCGACGGGCGCGACGCCGAGCACCTCTCGCGCGGCGTGTGGCAGGCCTACCGCGACCTCAACCTGCGCTACAGCCAGATGGCCCCGCTGACGATGTGGGACGAGAAGAACACCGGCTCGAACCTGCCCGCGCAGATCGACCTGTACGCCGACGGCGGCGACGCGTACAAGTTCCAGTTCATCGCCAAGGGCGGCGGCTCGGCGAACAAGTCGTTCCTGTTCCAGGAGACGAAGGCGATCCTCAACCCGAACGCGATGATGCGCTTCCTGGAGGAGAAGCTCCGCCAGATCGGCACCGCCGCGTGCCCGCCCTACCACCTGGCGATCGTCATCGGCGGCACCAGCGCCGAGTACGCGCTCAAGACCGCGAAGTACGCCTCCACCAAGTACCTCGACGCGCTGCCGACCGAGGGCTCCCCGTCCGGGCACGGCTTCCGCGACCTCGCCCTCGAGCAGGAGGTCCTCGAACTCACCCGCCAGTTCGGGATCGGCGCCCAGTTCGGCGGCAAGTACTTCTGCCACGACGTGCGCGTGGTCCGGCTCCCGCGCCACGGCGCGTCCCTGCCCGTCGCGATCGCCGTGTCCTGCTCGGCCGACCGCCAGGCCATGGCCAAGATCACGGCCGAGGGCGTGTTCCTGGAGCAGCTCGAGCGCGACCCGAGCCGGTACGTGCCGGAGGTCCGCGAGGACGACCTCGAGGACGACGTGGTCCGCATCGACCTGAACCGGCCGATGTCCGAGATCCGCGCCGAGCTCTCCCGGTACCCGGTGAAGACCCGCGTGTCCCTGACCGGGACGCTCGTCGTCGCCCGCGACATCGCGCACGCCAAGATCAAGGAGCGCCTCGACGCGGGCGAGCCGATGCCGCAGTACCTCAAGGACCACGCCGTCTACTACGCCGGCCCCGCGAAGACCCCCGAGGGCTACGCCTCCGGGTCCTTCGGGCCCACCACGGCCGGGCGCATGGACTCCTACGTCGACCAGTTCCAGGCCGCGGGCGGCTCGTTCGTCATGCTCGCCAAGGGGAACCGCTCGCAGCGCGTCACCGACGCGTGCAAGGCGCACGGCGGCTTCTACCTCGGCTCGATCGGCGGGCCCGCCGCGAAGCTCGCGCAGGAGAACATCAAGGCCATGGAGGTCCTGGAGTACCCCGAGCTCGGCATGGAGGCCGTCTGGAAGATCGAGGTCGAGGACTTCCCGGCGTTCATCGTCGTCGACGACAAGGGCAACGACTTCTACGAGGCCACCCGCCAGCCGGTCCTCACCGTGGGCCGCCGCCGGCACCTCACCGTCACGTAGCAGCGCCACGTAGCACCGTCACGCAGCGGCGCCGCCGCCGCAGCGGCCGCCGACCCCTGGAGGTCGGCGGCCGCTCCTGTTGCGCCCGTTGCCATGCGAGCACTTTGCGGCGCCTCACAACGGTTGTCCGGTTCGGTGCGGACGGCCATTTCTCCGCGCCGCACGGCGCATTCCGCGGACCGCCCGTGTCGGCCATGTGCGGATTCGGCCCGGTTCGTACGGCGCCGGAACGCCTGCAAGCCAGGCGAAACCGCGCATCCGTGCGATTTCCGGCGTCCCATGCAAGGTCCTTTCCGGAGTTACGATCAGCTCCCCCCTACCGATCGGTACCCCCTCGGAAGCACGATGATCGAACACTTCTCCCACGGGTACGCGACCCTTCCCGTCGCGTTCCTCGTCTCGATGACCGGCTCGGCCCTCGGCCTCCTCCTCGCGAAGCACGCCCGCCGCCACGCCCGGCCCGCCCGCCGCGCGCTGTGGCTCCTGCTCGCCGCGTTCGCCATCGGCGGCACCGGCATCTGGGTCATGCACTTCGTCGCGATGCTCGGCTTCGCCGTCCGCGACGCGCGCCTCCTCTACGACCCCTGGACGACCGCGCTCAGCGCCCTGATCGCCGTCGCCGTCGTCGCCTGCGGCCTCTTCGCGATCGGCCTGGGCCGCTACTCGCCGGCCCGGCTCGCGGCCGCCGGGACGCTCACCGGCCTCGGCGTGGCCGCCATGCACTACACCGGCATGGCCGCCGTCAGCGCCGACGTCGACCTCGCCTACGGCCGCGGGTCCGTGGCCGCCTCCGTCGCGATCGCGATCGCCGCCGCGACCACCGCGCTGTGGCTCTCGTGGCGGCTCCAGCGCGCCTCCACGATGTGGCTGGCCGCGGCCGTCATGGCGCTCGCGGTGAACCTCATGCACTACACCGCGATGTTCGGCGTCCGCACCGACGGCGCCGCCGCGGCCGAGCCGAGCGGCGTCGAGGCCGCCGACCTGGTCTTCCCGATGGCGACCCTCACCGCGGTCGTGCTGCTGTTCCTCGTCTTCACCGTCGTCATGGTCCCCACCGACGAGGAGCTGCGCGCCGACGAGCACCTCTCGACCCTCCAGCGCCGCACCACCGACCGGCCCGTCGCGGGCCGCAAGCCGCCCCGCTACTGACCCACCGCGGACGCGAGGACCGGCCCCGCTCGACGAGCGGGGCCGGTCCTGCCGCGGGAGGGGGAGCGGATCAGCCGCCGACGGTGTTCGCGAAGTGGTAGCCGTTCGTGCGGTCCCAGTTGATCGACCAGGTCATGGCCCCGCCGATCCCCGGGTAGGCCTGCGACGGGACGAAGTCGCCGCATCGCTGGCGCGTCTCCAGGCAGGTGATCGCGTCGTTGACCATCGTCGGGTTCACGTAGCCCGAGCCCGCGGCGCTCGGCACGGCCGGGAGGCCGAGGCCGACCTGGCTCGGGGCGAGCCCGGCCTGGAGCTGGATGCACGCCTGGGCGGTGAGGAAGTCGATGTCGCCCTGGGCGTACACCTTCCCGTCGCAGCCGAGCATCGTGCCGGAGTTGTAGTACTGCATGTTGACGATGGTGAGGAGGTCCTTGGTGTTCACGGCGAGCCGGTAGTACCCGGCCGAGGTGGACTGGAAGTCGATCGTCTGCGGCGCCATCGTGTAGGTGAAGCCGGGCCGCCGCGAGTCGATGGAGCGGAGCGCGGTCTCGATCGCGCCGGCGTCGATGCCGTGCTCGAGGTCGATGTCGACGCCGTCGAAGCCGAACTCGGTCATGAGGGCGACCACGGAGTCCGCGAACGCCGCCGAGGTGGCCGCGCTGTTGATCGTGACGTTCCCGCGCTCGCCGCCGACCGAGACGACGACCTTGCGGCCCTGGGCCTGGATCGCGTCGATGTCGGCCTTGAACTCGGCCTCGGTGTACCCGGCGTTCGTGAGGCTGGAGTCGAGGGCGAAGTCGACCTGGCCGGGCGTGGCGGTGGACTCGGCGAAGGCCACGGCGATGATGTCGTACGTCGCGGGGACGGCGCTCAGCTCCATGACGCCGGAGCCGTTGTCGAAGTTGTGCCAGTAGCCGGTGAGGTGGTTGCCGCCCTGGCCGGGGCCGCCGGTCGGCTCCTCGCTGGTGGGCGGCTCGGCGCCGTCGCAGGCGCCGAGGTCCTCCCAGACGCCCCACTGGCCGGTGGTGCCGGGGGTCTCGCCGGTGGTCCACCACTTGGCGCGGTACTCGCGGTCCTGGTGGCTGACGCGGTCGCCGCCGACGTACACGGCGCTGGACCGCCAGGGCGCGCCTTCGCAGGCGGCGACGGCCGAGGCGCTCCCGGCGAAGGCGACCGGGATCGCGGCGGCGCCCGCCGCGGCGAGGGTGGCGGCGGCGATGACCGCCGCGGTGCGTAGGCGTCGCAAGGGACCTCCATATATTTAAAGATTCCTAAATGTATCTCCTTCATCGTGTCGGCCGGCGCGGCCGTTGTCAAGGGCCCGGCCCGCAGAAAAATCCGACTCGCCCGGATTGCGGGCCGCTTCCGCAAGCCCCGCAACCGAACGAGTCGGACTCCTTACCGTTCGCCGTGCGCCTACGCCGCCCCGCGCCCCCGCCGCTCCTCGCGGGCCCCGCCGCGCAGCCGCCGCTCGCGCTTCCCGCGCGCGAGCTCGGTCTCCAGGGCCCCGAGCGGCCCGGCGAACGCGTCCTCGAAGCGCGCCAGCCACGCCCGCACCGCCGCGAGCCCGGCCTCGTCGACGGCGTAGATCCGCCGCGTCCCCTCCGCCCGCACCGACACCAGGCCGGCCTCCCGGAGCGCCTTGAGGTGCTGGGAGACCGCCGGCTGCGAGAGGCCGCCGCGCCCCCGGCCGCCCGCGGGCAGCTCCTTCAGGATCGCGGACACCGTGCCGGCGGACGCCTCGCCCTCGGCGAGGAGCTCCATGATCCGGCGGCGCACCGGGTCGCCGAGCGCGTCGAAGACGGCGTCGCTCACGCCTCCGGCTCCTCCGGCGGCGCGACGGTGTAGAACGCCACGACCGCTTCGAGGGCCGCGTCGGCCGCCGCCGGGTCATCGCCGGCCGCGACCGCGGCCTTCGCCCAGTCGCCGCCGGTGGCGCGCGCGAACTCGATCCCGCCCGGGCCGGTCATCCACGCCTCGAACTCCGCGCCGTCGAGCGGCGTCCCGGTCTCGAGGTAGACGCCGAGGCCGTACAGGCTGCCGTCCCAGCCGATGCCGACCGCGCCCGGCCCGTACTGGCGCCACATCTCCGGGTCGACCGGCGCCTCGTGCACGAGCTCGAGGACGGTCCCGCCCTCGGCCTTGCTCAGGTTCACCTCCAGCCACGACACCTGGCCGCCGAACTCCCAGGTCACCGCCAGGGAGTCGGGGGCGTCGCAGCGCTCGACGAGCCCGCCGGCGTTGCCGTCGAACTGGTACCGGCCGCCGACCTCGAGGTCGCCGGCCACCGGCAGGAACCAGCGCGGCAGCCGCTCGGCGCTGGTGAGCGCGTCCCACACGTCGGCCTGGTCGGCGCGGTAGCGGCGGCGCGCGACGAGCACCTTCGTCGCGGCGCCCCCGCGCTCGCCGGAGCG
Organism: Glycomyces terrestris; assembly: GCF_003933745.1. Classification (GTDB taxonomy): domain Bacteria; phylum Actinomycetota; class Actinomycetes; order Mycobacteriales; family Micromonosporaceae; genus Glycomyces; species Glycomyces terrestris. The sequence continues at coordinate 840,689 of NZ_RSEB01000003.1, forward strand.
GATCTCGCGGGCCACCAGTCCGGCGGCCTCGATCGGGTTCTGAGGATCGGGCATGTCGCCTCCTTGTATAAGTTGCTACTTATATTAGGGGGAGGCGGCGCGCCCGTCAACGGAACGCCGGAATCAGCGCTCCACGTAGCTCAGCAGGTCCTGCCGGGTCACCACCCCGACCGGCTTGCCCTCGGCGAACACCATGAGCGCGTCCCGGTCCTGGAGCGCGGCCACCGCCCGCTCCACCTGCTCGCCCGAGCCGATCGTCGGCAGCGGCTCCCCGATGTGCCGCTCGATCGGGTCGTGCAGCGTCGCCTTCCCCCCGAACAGCGCGTCCATCAGGTCCCGCTCGGCGACCGCGCCCGCGACCTCGCCCGACGTCACCGGCGGCTCCGCCTTGAGCACCGGCATCTGGCTCACCCCGAACTGCCGCATGATGTCGATCGCCTCGCGCACCGTGTCCTGCGGGTGCACGTGCACGAGCTCCGGGAGGTCCCCGTCCTTGCCTGCCAGCACCTCGCCCACGGTCGTCTCGCCGGACGCCCCCAGGAACCCGTACTCGGTCATCCACGAGTCGTTGAAGATCTTCGACAGGTAGCCCCGGCCGCCGTCCGGCAGGATCACCACGATCACGTCCTCGGGCGACGCCTCCTTCGCGACCGCCACCGCGCCCACCACGGCCATCCCCGCCGACCCGCCCACGAGCAGGCCCTCCTCGCGGGCCAGGCGCCGCGTCATCGCGAACGACTCCGCGTCGGTGACCTCCACGATCCGGTCGGCCAGCCCCCGGTCGTAGTTCGCCGGCCAGAAGTCCTCGCCCACGCCCTCGACCAGGTACGGCCGGCCCGTGCCGCCCGAGTACACCGACCCCTCCGGGTCCGCGCCCACGACCTGCACCCGCCCGCCCGACACCTCCTTGAGGTACCGGCCGATCCCGGTGATCGTCCCGCCCGTGCCGACCCCCGCCACCAGGTGCGTGATCCGCCCGTCGGTCTGCTCCCAGATCTCCGGGCCCGTCTGCGCGTAGTGCGACGCCGGGTTCGCCGGGTTCGAGTACTGGTCCGGCTTCCACGCGCCCTCGATCTCGTCGATGAGCCGGTCCGACACCTTGTAGTACGAGCGCGGGTCCTCCGGGTCCACCGCCGTCGGGCACACCACGACCTCCGCGCCGTACGCCTTCAGCACGTTCCGCTTGTCCTCGGACACCTTGTCCGGGCACACGAACACGCACTTGTAGCCGCGCTGCTGCGCCACCATCGCCAGGCCCACACCGGTGTTCCCCGACGTCGGCTCCACGATCGTGCCGCCCGGCCGCAGCGCCCCCGACGCCTCGGCCTCGTCGATCATGCGCTGGGCGATCCGGTCCTTGATGGACCCGCCCGGGTTCAGATACTCGACCTTGGCCAGGACGGTCGCCGGCGCGCCGTCGGTGACGGCGCCCAGCTTCACCAGCGGGGTGTCGCCGATGAGGCCGAGGACGGATTCGTAGTACTGCATCCCCACAGCCTAGAGCCTCACCCGAAAAGTACCGACTGGTCCGGGTCGCGCGTCACCGCCGCGCCCGACCGCGCGCGCACGTCCCGCTGCGTGGATACGATCGGCGGTGGTGCGCCCGCCGCCGGGCCGACCGGCGAGAATCGGGGCGCACACCTCTTTCGCAACGTAGGGAGACAGGCATGAGCACCGCCGACATCGGCGTGGTCGGGCTGGCCGTGATGGGCTCGAACCTCGCCAGGAACTTCGCCCGGCACGGCTTCACCGTCGCCGTCTACAACCGCACGTACGCCAAGACCACCGAGCTGATCGACGCGCACGGCGACGAGGGAGCGTTCGTGCCCTCCGAGGAGCTGGCCGACTTCGTCGCCTCCCTCAAGCGCCCCCGCAAGGCCATGATCATGGTCCAGGCCGGCCCCGCCACCGACGCCGTCATCGACCAGCTCGCCGCCCTCATGGAACCCGGCGACATGATCATCGACGGCGGCAACGCCCACTTCGAGAACACCCGCCGCCGCGAGGCCGCCCTCCGCGACCGGGGCCTCCACTTCGTCGGCACCGGCGTCTCCGGCGGCGAGGAGGGCGCCCTCCTCGGCCCCGCGATCATGCCCGGCGGCTCCGAGGAGTCCTACGAGTCCCTCGGCCCCATCCTCGAGGCCATCGCCGCCAAGGCCCCCGACGGCACCCCCTGCTGCACCCGCCTCGGCCCCGACGGCGCCGGCCACTTCGTCAAGATGGTGCACAACGGCATCGAGTACTCCGACATGCAGCTCATCGGCGAGGCCTACGACCTCCTGCGCCGCGGCGTCGGCATCGAACCCGCCGACCTCGCCAAGATCTTCGCCGTTTGGAACGCCGGCGACCTCGACTCCTACCTCATCGAGGTCACCGCCGAGGTCCTCGGCCACACCGACGCCGCCACCGGCAAGCCCCTCGTCGACGTCATCGTCGACCAGGCCGGCCAGAAGGGCACCGGACGCTGGACCGTCCAGAACGCCCTCGACCTCGGCGTCCCCGTCACCGGCATCGCCGAGGCCACCTTCGCCCGCGCCCTCTCCTCCGGCGTGAAGCAGCGCGAAGGCGCCGTCGACCTCCTCACCGGGCCCAGCGCCAAGACCGACTTCCCCGAGACCTTCGTCGAGGACGTCCGCCAAGCCCTCTACGCCTCCAAGATCGTCGCCTACGCCCAGGGCTTCGACCAGATCGCCGCCGCCTCCGCCGAGTACGACTGGGGCATCGACCTCGGCTCCTGCTCGGCCCTGTGGCGCGCCGGCTGCATCATCCGCGCCCGCTTCCTCGACCGCATCACCGAGGCCTGGCGCTCCGACCCCGAGCTCCCGACGCTCCTGGCCGCGCCCGAGTTCACCAAGATCGTCACCGACGCCCAGGACGCCTGGCGCCGCGTCGTCGCCACCGCCGCCCTCGCCGGCATCCCGACCCCGGGCTTCTCCTCGGCGCTGGCGTACTACGACGGCCTGCGCTCGCGGCGCCTCCCGGCGGCCCTCATCCAGGGCCAGCGGGACTTCTTCGGCGCGCACACGTACAAGCGCGTCGACCGCGAGGGCACCTTCCACACCGACTGGTCGGGCGACCGCGCCGAGCACGAGGTCTGAGCGACGCCAAGCGCCCCCGCCCGGACCGGGCGGGGGCGCCGTCGCGTCAGGCGACGAACCAGGGCCCGTAGGAGCCGCCGAGGTCGACCGGTTCGGCGGCGAGGTCCTCGCCGTCCTCGACGCCGCCGCCGGGGGTGAACCAGCGCTCGACGCCCTCGCGGCAGCGGTTGCCGCCGACGTGGAGGACGGTGTCGTCGGGGGCGAGGACGAGGATGCGGGCGGAGGTGCGGTAGTCGCCTTCGGGGATCACGGCGTCAGCTCACCGACGTGTCGGCGGTGCGGCTGCCGGCGGGGACGAGGCGCAGGGGCGCGGCGGGGACGTCGCCGGCGATGAGCCGCTTGATGAGGTGCAGGAGCGGGTCGAACGGGGCGTCGTGGCCCTCGGCGGCGGCGAGCTCGTCGACGCCGATCCACCGGAACTCGAGGTCGAGCTCGTACGGGTCGCCGCCGGAGACGCGCGGCTGGAACCGCTCGACGCGGATGAAGAACAGGTAGTTGTCCTGGGTGAAGACCGCGCCGTCGCGGGCGCGGCTGAAGGAGCGCCGGGCCACCGGGCCGGCCACGTCGCCGGGGTCGACGCGCAGGCCGGTCTCCTCGAACAGCTCGCGCACGGCGGCGTCGAGGGGGGTCTCGCCGGGGTCGATGCCGCCGCCGGGGAGGAACCAGCGGGCGGGGCGTTCCGCGGTCGCGGACCGGCCGATGAACAGGACCGCGTCCTGTTCGTCGATCACGATGCACCGCGCGCCGTACCGGTCGATTCGGGTGGGTTCGTTCGTCGCGCTCACCGGTCAAGTATGGGGGCACGCTCGGTAGTCGTCCAGCCCCTATCGGTGTCCCACGTCCAAGCGCCCCATGGGATGCGAAGCGGCGCAGCGGGTCTCGCTCCGTCCAGGAGGCCCCTCAGCAGGGCCGAGGGGCCCGCGGGGAACACCAGCGCGTCGACCTCGGCGACCTCGGCGGCGCTCAGCCACCGCGCGGCCGTGAACTCGCGCCGCTCGATCGCCTCGAGCCCGTCCCGGGCCGGCTCGAAGTGCGGCACCCGCACGAAGAAGTACGCGTCCTCGGACTCGATCACCAGGCCGGGGCCGTCGGACCAGACGCCGGCGGTCTCGGCCACGACCGGACCCAGGTCCCCGGTGAGCCGCAGCCCGGTCTCCTCGAACACCTCGCGGACCGCGCCGTCCTCCAGGGACTCGCCCTCGTCGAGGCCGCCGCCGGGCGTCACGTAGTACTCCACGCCCGGGCCCATGTAGTCGCGGCTGTGGAACAGCAGCACCCGGTCGTCCTCGTCCACCAGCAGCACCCGCGCGCACCGCCGCCGCCACACCCTGGTTCCCATCACCCGAGCATCCCACCGCCGGGCCGCGCCGCCAAACGGGTCGGGCCCGCGGCGCATCGCGCCGCGGGCCCCGGTCTCCTGTCAAGTCTCGGCCGTCACGCGGCGGCGGGCACCGCCGCCGCGGCGCCCCTGCGCTCCTCGACGAGGCGCTTGGCCAGCCGCCCCGACGCCTCGGCCACGCCCATGATCATGAGGGCGTTGATCGCGTGGAACCCGAAGATGAACTGCCCCGGCACGGTGCCGGCGACGCTCACCAGGGCGATGAGCGACTGGAGCACGACCAGGCCGAACACGCCCGCGGCGAGGCCGGTGAGCTTCTTCCCCGACCGCGACAGGGCCGCGAACAGGATGCCCAGCAGCGCCACGACGGCGATCACGCGCCCGTTCATGATGTGGAAGGCGAACGACTCGTCGGGCGAGCCCGTGCCGAGCGCGCCGTACCCGGCCAGGAAGAACTGGATCCCGATCAGGGCGTGCAGCAGCCCGACCCACACCCGATAGAACTTAAGCATCGACATTCCTCGTTTCGATCTCGTCTTGGACGGCGTCCACGGCGGTCATCGCGCCGTACGTCAGCAGGTGGACCACGCAGTGGTCGGTGAACACCCCGCCCCGCCACGAGTCCACATCGGACTCCGTGACGGCGCCGGGCGCGAGCGCCGCCGCCACCGCCAGCCGCGCCCCCAGCCCCGCCTCCCGCGGCAGGCCCGCCCCGCCCACCAGCTCCGGCAGCGACTCCCCGACCTCCGCGCCCCGCCGGCCCACCGTCCGCTCCACCGCGTCCGCGGCCGCGTCCGACAGCAGCATCGACCCGTACGCGGCCATCGACCGCACCGTCCCGTACGCCCGGCCCACCGGCGACCCCGCCGCCCACGCCGGCTCCCGCACCGTCATCGCCGCGGCCCAGTCCGGCCGCTCCTCCAGCAGCGCCAGACTCGCCCCCGGCTCCAGGTCCGCGGCCATCGACTGCCGCAGCAGCCGCGACCCCACCGACCGGCCCAGCCGCGTCGTCAGCACCGGACTCGGCGACTCGTTCTCCGCCAGCGCCTTCACCAGACGCGTGATCAGCTCGAACACCAGGACCGTGCCCAGGAACCGCGGCGCGGCCTCCGCCGCGAACGGCCCCGACACCGACGGCTCCGCCGCCCAGTCCGCCAGCGCCGCCCACTCCGGCGGCGCCACCCCCGACCGCAGCCCCTCCGCCAGGTCCGGCTCCCCGGCCGCGTGCAGCAGCGTCGCATGCGCGTCCGTGCAGAACCGGCAGCCGTTCCGCACCGCGACCACGGTCGCCACCACCTCCTTCGCCTTCCGCTCCTCCGGGCCGCCGACCAGCAGCGACTCGCGCAGCAGCGACCACACCGGCGCGAGCAGCTCCGGCGCCGGCGAGAACATCGTGACCGCCGGGCCCAGCACGCCCAGCTCGCTCCTCACCTGCCGGTACACCTCGGCCACGACGCCGTCGGCCAGCTTGGGATCGACAGGGACGACATGCCTGACTGCGGGGGACATGGGGGCGCCTCCTCGGTTGAAGCCTCCGGGCGGCCCAGCGGCCGCCGCACCACTCCAGACTCCCCGCCGCCGCGCCCCGCCGCGTCCGCCCCGAGACGGCAATCGCGGCCTCCCCCCGCGCAGCACCGCACCCAGCGGCGTACACCCTGCGGGGTACGCCCGAGCTGCACCGCGAGCCGACGCCGCAGGTCCCGGGCCGCCCTAGAATCGAGCACATGTCTCAGCACCCCGAGCCCCGGACGGCCGGCGCGCGCCCCGAGATCCTCTCCGGCCGCCGGCTCGACCTCGTCGTCACCGGCGTCATGCTCGCCGACACCCTCGCCGCCGGCCTCATCAAGGACGTCCGCGACGGCATGCCGACCTGGGGCTGGCTCCCGCTCATGCTGGGCCCCCTGGTGTTCCCGCTGTGGCGGCGCCACCCCCGGCTCGTCCTCGTCGTCAGCGTCGGCTCGGTCCTCGCCTCCGGGCCCCTCGGCGTCGGCCCCCTCGCGGTCGTCCCGGCCCTCGTCGCCATCGCCGTCGCCATGTACACCGGCTACCGGGCCCTCAGCGTCTCTACGGTGTTCGCCCTCTCGGCCGTCACCGCCCTCGGCAACCTCCACAACGCGGGCTGGGAGGTGAACGGCCAGGTCGTCGAGCGCACCCTCCTGGTCATCGGCTGGCTCCACGTCGCCCTCATCTCCGGCCTGTCCCGCCGCCAGCGGGACGCGTACATGGCCGAGGCCGAGCACGTGCGCGAGGAGGCCGTCAAGCGCAAGGCCGCCGACGAGCGCGTCCGCATCGCCCGCGAGCTCCACGACTCCCTCACCCACTCGATCTCCGTCATCCGCGTCCAGGCCGGCGTCGCGATCCACTTGGCGCGCAAGCGCGGCGACGAGCCGCCCTCCGCGCTGGTGGCGGTGGAGGAGGCCGCGAAGGACGCGACCCGGGAGCTGCGCGAGACCCTCACGATGCTCCGCGACGACGACGGCCACCGCCTGGCCCGCGTCGAGGACCTCGCCGACCGCTACCGGGGCCTCGGCTTCACCGTCGAGGTCGACTGCGCGATCGACTGCGGCGCCGACTGCCCCGTGGCGCTCGACGCCGAGGTCGACCACGCGGCGTACCGGATCGTCCAGGAGGCGCTCACGAACGCGGTCCGCCACTCCTCCGGCGACGCGGTGCGGGTGCGCGTCGCCCGCGAGGACGGCGCGGTCGTCGTCGAGGTCGCCGACAACGGCACGCCCGGCCGGGTCGTGCCCGGCCGCGGCCTCACCGGCATGCGCGAACGCGTCGACGCGCTCGGCGGCACGCTCCACGTCGGACCCGGCGAGTACGGTTTCACCGTCCGCGCGTCCCTCCCCGACGACACCGCGGCAACCGGCACCGCGGCAACCGGCACCGCCGAAGCCGATGCCGCCGAAGCCGATGCCGCGGCGCCCGGCCGCGCTGCCAGGCCCGCCGCCGCGGCCGAGCCCGAACTGGAGGAGTCGCGTTGATCAGGGTGCTGCTCGCCGACGACCAGCCGCTCATGCGCGGCGGGTTCCGGGCGCTCATCGACGCCGAGGACGACATGACCGTGGTCGCCGAGGCCGCCGACGGCCCCACCGCCGTGCGCCTCGCCGCCGACACCCTCCCCGACGTCGCCCTCCTCGACGTCGAGATGCCCGGCGGCGACGGCATCGGCGCGGTGCGCGCCATCGCCGCCGACGACCGGCTCGCCGGGGTGCGCGTCGTCATGCTCACCAACTACTCCTTCGACGCGTACGTGTTCGACGCCCTGCGCGCCGGCGCCGCCGGGTACCTCGTCAAGGACACCGAGCCGGAGGAGCTGCTGCGCTGCGTGCGCGCGGCCGCCGCCGGCGAGACGCTCCTGTCGCCCCAGATCGCCGCGAAGCTCGTCGCCGAGTACGTCGCGCACCCGCCCTCGCGCCTCGCCGGGCAAGTCGACGGGCTCACCTCCCGCGAGACCGAGATCGTCGCGCTGGTGGCGCGCGGCCTGACGAACACGGAGATCGCCGAGCGCCTGTTCATCAGCCCCGCCACGGCGAAGACCCACGTGCACCGGGCGATGATGAAGCTCGCGGTCCGCGACCGCGCGGGCCTGGTGGTGTTCGCCTACGAGTCGGGCCTGGTGCAGCCCAAGGGAAGCGCCTGACCCGGCCCGAGCCCGTGTCCCCTTTTCGGGTGACATTCCGGCCCGGGCCCCCGGTTCTTGTCGGACCCTTCGGCAATGCTCGTGCCTACGGTCCCCCTTCTGGGAGGGCGGGGGTTAGCGACGGCATACGGCCTTCAGCGCTCAGCGGCGCTCGGCTCCGTCGCCTCGCCCTCGGCCGTCCCGGCCGTGTCCGTCGCGGGGTCGCCGGTCGCGTTGTACTCGAAGCCGAACACCAGGGCCGCGTTCGTGATCCACAGCCACACCAGGAACACGATCACGCCACCGAGCGGGCCGTACGTCTTGTCGTAGTTCCCGAACGTGGCCGCGTACAGCCCGAACCCGGCCGAGGCCGCCAGCCACAGCACCACCGCGAGCGCCGCGCCGGGCGCGCGGCGCCCGAACCGGGACCGCTTCGCCGGGGCGAGCCAGTACAGGAGCGCCACGATCACGATGACGAGCACCGTGATCGCGGGCCACTTCACCCACGTCCACACCGCGACCGCCGCGTCGTCGGCGTGCACGGCCCGTCCGATCACGCGCGCCACGGACCCGCCGGCGGCCGCCACGACCGCGCACACCGCGGTGAGCGCGCCGACGACGACGGTGAGCACGAGCCGCACGATGAGCACCGTCCACCACTTGCGGGTCTCCTCGGTCCCGTTGACCGCGTTGAGGGCCCGCGAGAACGCGGCCACGTAGTTCGAGGCCGCCCACAGGGCCGCGACGAGGCCGAACAGCGCCACGAGCCCGGCCCGCGCCGGGTTCATCTGGAGCCGCGCGACGGCGTCCTCGATGATCGACATCGAGTCGCTCGGCAGGAGCGTCCCGGCGCCCTCGAGGAGCGACGCGGTCGCGTCCTCGTCGAGGAGGCCGATGAGGCTGGTGCCCACGAGGATCGCGGGGAACAGCGAGAGCACTGAGTAATATGTGAGAGCCGCCGCGGTGTCGCCGCGGCTCTCCGCGGCGTATCGCTTGGCGGCTTTGACGATCGAGCGTCCACCCATCCCTCCACCGTCTCAGACCTGATGCGGCCGTGGGGCGGTTCGCGGGGATTAGTCGCCCGCGGCGCCGGGCTCGCGGCCCGCGCCCGGACCGGTGGCGAGCGCCCAGATGACGAACACGTCGACGGCGATGACAAGGGTCGCCCAGAGGGGGTACTGCGGCGCGAGGAAGAACTGGTTCATGGCCGACACCACCGCGACCAGCAGCCCCGCGTACCCGCCGCGGCGCAGCCGCTCGAGTCGCCGCGGCCGCACCGCCCCCAGTTGCAGGAACCCGATCCCGATGGCGGCCAAGCCGATCGCGAGGTTGACCCAGCCCCAGCCGGTGTTGTCGGCGCGGTACCAGTAGCCGCCGCCGGCGAACAGGTACGAGTCGCCGCTCGCCACCGCGTACCCGATGAACACCTGCCAGGCCCCGACGAGCAGCAGGAGGATCCCGGCGAGCGGGGAGCCGGTGCCCCGGCGGCGAGGATGCCAGTCCTCTTCGGTCATGCGCGGTCCCCCCGGACGTGGACGGGCGCGGCCCGGCCGCACCCCTGCGCCCCCAGCCTAGGCGACGACGGTCCGCTACCGCGGCATCCACACTCGACGCCGGGCCCGCGCGCCTTCACGCGCCCCCGGGGGCCGCGACGCGCCGCAGCCAGTTGGCGAGGAGGGCGCTGCCGTCCTCGGTGAGGATCGACTCGGGGTGGAACTGGACGCCCTCGACGTCGACGCCGCGGTGCCGCAGCCCCATGACGGTCCCGTCGTCGCTGGTCGCGGTCACCCGCAGCGGGTCGCGGACGCTGTCGGGTTCGACGGCCAGCGAGTGGTACCTGGTGGCGGTGAACGGGTTCGCGAGCCCGGCGAAGACGCCCGCGCCGTCGTGGCGGATCGGGGAGGTCTCGCCGTGCCGCAGTTCGGCGGCCCGCGAGACGACCGCGCCCCAGTGCTCGGCGATCACCTGGTGCCCCAGGCACACCCCGAGGATCGGGACCTCGCCCGCGAACCGGTCGAGGAGGTCGTGGCCGAGCTTGGCCTCGTCAGGCCGGCCGGGCCCGGGCGAGAGCAGCAGCCCGGCGGGCCGGAGCCGCTCGGCCTCGGCCACGTCGGTGCGGTCGGAGCGGCGCACGTCGACGCGGGCCCCGAGGGCCCGCAGGTAGGAGACGATGGTGTGGACGAACGAGTCGCGGAAGTCCACCACCAGGACGCCCCCGGTCACGGCGCGGCCCCGCGGGTCACCCCTCGTCCTCCGCGGTCGGAGACTCGGCGGTCTCCCACTGGTCGGGGTCGAACTGGGTGTCGTGGCAGTCGACGCCGGGCGTGCACGTCGGCGAGGCGCCGTCGCCCTCGGGCTGCTCGACGTTCACGCCGCCGGCAGGGTCGACGTTGCTCCACGGCATGTGCGGGCGCACCGCCGGGAACAGCACGAACCACAGCAGCGCGAACGCGCCGGCGCCGAGCGCGAGCGAGCCGATGATCTTGCCGGGCAGGCCGAACGGGAGCTTGCTCCAGATCCACGAGTACACGTCAGGCCTCCGCGTCGATCGCCGCGGCCGGCAGGTCGCCGGCGGGGTCGCGTTCGATGGTCTCCACCAGCTGGCTGTACACGACGTACCGCTCGTAGTTGTCCCACAGGGGATGGCAGGTGAACAGCGTCAGCCAGTAGTCCTCGTCGCCGGGCTCGGCGCCGGGCTCGCCGGGGACGGGCGCGGTGATCTCGACCTGGGTCTCGTCGACGACGACGTGCTCCTGCACCTCGTACACGTAGAAGTAGTCCTTGGTCTCGATGACGACCTTGTCGCCGGGCTGGAGGTCGCGGATCTTCTGGAAGATCGCGGGCACGTTGTGGCCGGCGAGCGTGAAGTTGCCCTGCTCGCCCGGCATCGCGCCGTCCAGGTAGCGGCCGGGCGCGTACTCGATGTCGGCCGGCTCGGTGCCCTCGACGAGCGTCCACGACTCGGCCCGGATGTCCGGGGCCCACATGCGCGCGAACGCGTCGCCGAGCTCGGGGACCGGGTTGCCGTCGTCGCCCTCCTCCTCGGCCTCCCACATGGTGTCGAGGTCGGTGGAGAGGGTCTGCTGCTCGTTGTTGATCTCACCGGAGACGCCGAAGACCTCGTACCCCGCGTACAGGAGCACGACCGCGCCGAGCGTGATGAGCGCTTCCCCGAGGCCGCGCACGGTGGCGCGCACGCCGCCCTCGCCGCGGTGGCGCTTCACGGTGCGCTTCTTGCGGACCTCGCTCTCGGCGCCGGGCGGGGCCGGGACGTCGTCGGCGGGGATCACCGGGAGGATCGCGGTGCCGTCCGGCTCGGGCACGAGCGGGGCCTTGGCGAGCTTCGGGGGGCGCAGCGCGGTCGTGGCGTCGAAGTCGGGCTCGGCCGGCTCGGCGGGCGGCATGCCCGCGCCGTACGGGGCGGACCCGGGCACCTTCGCCGTGCCGTTCGGGACGCTCGCGCGGCCCGGACCCGGCGGGCGGGGCGGGCTCGGCTGCGTCGGCGGGCCGGCGGGGCCCTGCGGTGCGCGCGCCTGCGGGGGCGGTCCCGGGTGCGGCCGGCGGCCGGCGGCGGGAGCGCCCTGAGGACTGGAAGGCGGCCCCTGCGGCGGGTGCGGGCGAGCCGGCGGCTCGTCCGCAAAGGGGGACCAGTCCTGATCGCTCACCTGGAAATTCCCCTCGATCGTGCCCGTGTGCTGAACATGCGGGCGCTGTTGTAACCATAACGCGCGAGGCCATCCTAGGGTTGTCCCGCGAGGGCGAGTATCGCCCGAACGGGCAGCCCAGCGCCCCGGCCCGGAGCCCGGGCGGGACGGGGCCCGGAGCCGCGGCCCCGGATCGCCCGATACCCCTTACACGCCGTGGCGGCCCCGGATCATGCAGTCCGGCCCCGGTGTGTGAGCTACGCGATGCCGCGCGGACGGCGCGTCACCGGCGGACGGTACCCTGGGGGCCGGACATGTCCCTCAGTTGGAGAGTCGTCGATGCCGAAGTCACGCATGCGCAAGAAGAAGGTCTACTCGAGCTCGGGCACCGGGAAGAGCACGACCTCGGGCGAGGCCTACGAGCCGAGCCCCACATGGGTCCCCGTCACCGCCGTCGCCCTCATCGTGATCGGCATCGGATGGCTCACGCTGTTCTACCTCTCCGGCATGGCGTACCCGGTGGCGGCCTGGGGCTACTGGAACCTCGCGGTCGGCTTCTCCTGCATGGTCGCGGCCCTGCTCGTCCTCTCGAAGTGGCGCTGACCCGCCCCTGAGCGCCCGCACGCGCCGCCCCGCGCGGCCGGAGCACGAGTCGGACCCCCGGCGCGCACGCGCCGCCAGGGGTCCCTCAAGGCGGATGCACCGGGACCGCTGCCGATCCGCCGGTCGACCCGGCCTCCGGTCCGCGCTCCCGGCACTCCGGACCGCCTTACAGCAGTTCGAACACGGTCGCGTTCGCCATGCCGCCGCCCTCGCACATCACCTGGAGGCCGCGCCGCAGCCCGGCCTCCCGCATGTGGTGGAGCATCGTCGCGGCCAGCCGCGCGCCCGAGGCGCCCAGCGGGTGCCCGAGGGCGATCGCGCCGCCGTTCGGGTTGAGCCGCTCCTCGTCCGCGCCGGTCTCGGCGAGCCACGCGAGCGGGATCGCCGAGAACGCCTCGTTCACCTCGAACACGTCGATCTCGTCGAGGTCGAGTCCGGTGCGCCGCAGGATCTTCGCGGTCGCCGGGATCGGCCCGTCGAGCATGAGCACCGGGTCCGACCCGACCGCGCACGCCGCCGCGATCCGCGCGATCGGCCGCGCCCCGAGCCGCCGCGCGTGCTCGTCGGTGGTGATGACCAGCGCGGCCGCCCCGTCCGAGATCTGCGACGACGACCCGGCCGTCACCGACCCGTCCGCGACGAACACCGGCTTGAGCCCGGCGAGTCGCTCCAGGCTCGTGTCCCGCCGGATGCCCTCGTCGACCTCGACGAGGCCGTCCGGGGTCCGGACGGGGGCGATCTCGGCCGCGAACGCGCCCTTGTCGGTCGCCGCGGCCGCCTTCTCGTGGCTGGCGAGCGCGAACGCGTCCATGGCCTCGCGCCCGATCCCGTACTTCGCGGCGACCCGCTCGGCCGCCACGCCCTGGTCGAACGGCATCGCCGCGGTCGTGTCGACCTGCGCCGCATAGCGTTCGCGCACCACCGGCCCGTACGGGACGCCGGCGTCGGCGCCGAGGCTCGACCCCATCGGGACGCGGCTCATCGACTCCACGCCTCCGGCGACGACCACGTCGGCGTGCCCGGCGAGGACCGCCGCGGCCGCGAACGCGACCGCCTGCTGGCTCGAACCGCACTGCCGGTCGACGGTGGTCCCGGGGATCGCGTCGGGCCAGCCCGCGGCGAGCACCGCGTTCCGGGCGGCGTTCCAGGACTGCTCGCCGACCTGCGAGACGCAGCCGAGGACGACGTCGTCGACGGCGTCGGGCCCGAGCCCGGACCGCTCGAGGGCCGCGTTCATCGCGTGCGCGGCCAGGTCGACGGGGTGGACGCCGGCGAGCGCGCCGCGGCGCCGCCCGAGCGGCGTGCGGGCGGCGGCGAGGACGACGGCCTCAGGCATTGCGGTACACCGGGGCGATGACGGCGCGGGCGATCGCGTTGAACGTCAAGTGGAACGCCCCGATCGCCATCGACGACGCCGGGTCGACCGCGACCTGGTCCTTCAAGGCGTGCACGGCGAACAGGTACCGGTGCTCGGGGTCGCCGGGCGGCGGCGCGGCGCCGGCGTAGCCGACCCCGCCGGAGTCGTTGCGCAGCTGGATCGTGCCGAGCGGCGGCGCGGCGGACGCGCCCGTCGCCAGTTCCGTGACCGACGCGTCCAGGCCCAGCAGCATCCAGTGCCACCAGCCCGAACCGGTCGGCGCGTCCGGGTCGAAGCAGGTCACCGCGAACGCGGCGGTCTCCGCGGGGAACCCGGACCACGCCAGGTGCGGGGACACGTCCTGCCCGGCGACCTGCGCGGCCGGGAGGGTCTCGCCGTCGGCGACGTCGTCCGAGACGACCGTGAACGACGGGAGCGGGGGAAGGAAATCGTAGGGCCAGGGGGCCCGCTTGCGGTCGAGCGACGTCATTCGTCCTCCTCCTACCCCGGCCCGCGCGGGGAGCGGCGGGCCGCAGGTGCTGTGCTGTCTCAGCCTTCCCCTGCACCGTATCGCGCGCGGCGCGCCCGGCGGCGCGGACCGCGCCGCCGCCCGCCCCTGCCGCGCCCTGCCCGGCCCTGACCGGCACTCCCTCCCGGTGCCGCCGGGTGGGACGCGCCGCGACCGGGGCCAATGCCGCTCGACGTCCGCCCCGCGGGCCGCTTACGCTGGTGGCATGCCGAACACCGACGTCATCTCTTTCTCCCGGGGCGCCCCGTCGCTCGACATCGTCGACACCGAGGGCCTCAAGGCCGCGGCCGTGGCCGCCCTCGACGCCGACCCGGCCGGGACCACCGGCTACGGCACGTCCGTGGGCTACCCCGCGCTGCGCGAGTGGATCGCCGCGAAGCACGGCGTGAACCCCGAGAACGTGCTGGTCACCAACGGCTCGATGCAGGCCGACGCGTTCCTGTTCGACGCGCTCGTGCGGCCCGACTCGCCGGTGATCGTCGAACGGCCCACCTACGACCGGACGCTCCTGGGCCTGCGCGAGCGCCGCGGCCGGCTGCACCCGGTGCGCCTCCACGCCGACGGCATCGACGTCGACGAGCTCGAAGCCCTGCTCAAGGGCGGCGTGCGGCCCACGCTCGCGCACATCATCCCGAACTTCCAGAACCCCGCGGGCGTCACGCTCTCGGGCGAGAAGCGCACCCGCCTGCTCCAGCTCGCCGGCGAGTACGACTTCACGATCTTCGAGGACGACCCGTACCTCGACATCCGCTTCCGCGGCGAGCAGTTCCCGACCATGCTCGAGCAGGACACCGAGGGCCGCGTCGTGTACGCGTCCTCGTTCTCCAAGACCGTCTGCCCGGGCCTGCGCACCGGCTACCTGGTCGGCCCCGCCGACCTGATCGCCCGCATCGCGGCCGCGGCCACCAACACGTACATCGCGCCGAACATGTTCGCGCAGGCCACGATCTACCAGTTCGCGGCCTCGGGCGCGCTGGACCGCTCGATCGCGACCGTGAAGGCCGCCTTGGAGGAGCGCGTCGACCAGCTCGCCGCGTCCCTGCGCGCGCACCTGCCGAACGCCGAGTTCGTCGTCCCCGACGGCGGCTACTTCCTGTGGGTCGACCTCGGCGCGGGCGTCGACTGCGCGAAGGTCGCCGCCGCGGCCGCCGACGAGGGCGTCCAGGTCGTCAAGGGCACCGACTTCGTGCTCGAGGGCGGCGAGTCCTGCCTGCGCCTGGCGTACTCCGCGGTGAAGGCCGACCGGATCGACGAGGGCGTGCGCCGCCTCGCGAAGGCCGTGGAGTCCGCCCGCGCCTAGCCGCCGCACGTTCCGTGACGATCATCTGACGTTCCGTCGAGAGTGGATGGCGGTTATACGCCATGGCGCATAACCGCCACCGCACCGCTCTTCCCAGAACGCGAGGCGGGAGCCACAATCGGTTGCGTGGCCGCGGCCCTGCCGCGGCGGTAGCCGTTATCCCGCCCCCTGACGCCGGATCGGTGGACTCGCCCACTCCCCCCCGAGGGCGAGGCACCGGTCCGGCGTTGCCCTTTCCCAGGCGTCTTTCCCCTGGAACGGGTGCGGGGACCCGTGCCCGCACGGATCCCCGATCACCCGGCCGCCGGTCCCGCCCGGCGGCTGTGGCGCCACCGGCCGGCGTCCGGCCGGATTCTTCACTTGTGCTCCTTCGCCGGAGCGGCGTCCCCCCGGATCGCCGCGCTAGCGGCTGACGCTGTCGACCAGCTCCTCCTGGAGCGCGCGATCGTCGAGCTCGGTGTCGTCGAGCAGTTCGTCGGCGAGGAGCTGCTCGCCGATCGACTCACTGCGCTGCCGGTACCACAGGTAGGCGACGGCCCCGCCGATCGCCAGTCCCGCGCCGATCGCGCCCGCGACCCACGGCCACTTCGGGGCCGGGGGCTTGCGGAGCCCTACCTTCGCGAGGACGACGTTGACCCGCGGCGCCGCGGCCTCCTTCGTACCCCGCGCCGCCGCGACCCCCGCGTCCTTGAACGAGGTCACACCGTGCTTGAAATGGTCCACTGCCTCCCGGGCGGGAGTCGTGGAACGTCGGCTGAAGCCCATCGTGAATGCCTCCTCTAGGTGCCTGTACAACTCATCGTGCACCGGGCTGTGACACCCGTCGAGGGAAACGGGGGAGAAAGTTGGACGAACCTCGGCCGTCTGGCACCATGGACGCCATGACCAAGGCGACGCTGAAGACCAATGCCGGCGACATCATCATCGAGCTCCTCGACAACCACGCGCCCAAGACGGTGGCGAACTTCGTGGGCCTGGCCGAGGGCACCAAGGAGTACACCGACCCGGAGACCGGCCAGCCCGGCTCGGGACCGTACTACGACGGTGTGATCTTCCACCGGGTCATCGACGGCTTCATGATCCAGGGCGGCGACCCGACCGGCACCGGCCGCGGCGGCCCCGGCTACAAGTTCGCCGACGAGTTCCACCCCGACCTCCACTTCGGCGAGCCCTACCTCCTCGCGATGGCGAACGCCGGGCCCGGCACCAACGGCTCGCAGTTCTTCATCACGCTGGGCCCCACCCCGCACCTGAACTTCCGCCACACCATCTTCGGCAAGGTGACCGACGAGGACTCCAAGGCCGTCGTCGACCGGATCGGCAAGACCCCGACCGGCCCGATGGACCGCCCCGTGAACGAGGTCGTCATCAACTCCGTCGTCATCGAGAAGTAACACCGCCTCGATGAGCGAAGAGCAGTCTGCCCCGGTCTGCTATCGCCACCGGAACCGCCAGACGTACCTGCGCTGCGTGCGCTGCGACAAGCCGATCTGCGCCGACTGCCGGATCGACGCGCCCGTGGGCTTCCAATGCCCCGACTGCGTGGCCGAGGGCCGCCGGACGATGCGCAAGACGCGCTCATCGTTCGGCGGCGGCGCCCGCGCGGGCGCCGCGGGGACCGTCACGAAGGTCCTCATCGGCGCGAACGTCGCCGTGTTCGTACTGGCGATCGTCTCAGAGCTCGTCGCGGGCGGCACCATCCAGGCCGTCACGGGCTCCGCGATGACGCCGCTGCACTGGCTCGGCGCCGAGATCGGGTTCCTCCCCGGGTACTCCACCGAGGTCACCGTGTCGGTCTTCGGCGCGTCGATCACCGCGCCGGTCGTGGCCGCGGGCGGGTACTTCCGCATGATCACGGCCATGTTCCTGCACTTCGGCGCCATCCACCTGCTGTTCAACATGGTGGTGCTGTGGATGCTCGGCCGCATCCTGGAGCGCGACCTGGGCCCCGCGCGGTTCCTCGCGGCCTACTTCCTCTCCGGCCTCGCCGGGTCGGTCGCGGTGTACCTGTTCTCCTACGACTCGTTCACGGCCGGCGCCTCCGGCGCCGTCTACGGCCTGTTCGGGCTCCTCATCATGGTGAACCGCAAGCTCCGGCGCGACAACCAGGGTATCTACGTGCTGCTCGGCCTCAACCTGGTGCTCACGATCTTCATGGGCTTCAGCCTCGCCGGCCACGTCGGCGGCCTCGTGGGCGGCCTGATCTGCGGCGCGATCCTCACGTTCGCGCCGCGCGAGCGGCGCCAGCTCCACTGGATCGGCTTCGCGGTCTTCCTGATCGCGCTTGCCGCGATCACGTTCTTCCAGACCGGCGCCCTCGACAACCGCTTCGACGTCGTCTAGACCCCGGGCCGCCGCCAGGCGGCCTGGGGTACCGTCCGCCGGGCTTCCGGGCTTCCGGGCTTCCGGGCTTCCGGGCTTCCGGGCTTCCGGGCTTCCGGGCTTCCGGGCTTCCGGGCTTCCGGGCTTCCGGGCTTCCGGGCTTCCGGGCTTCCGGGCTTCCGGGCTTCCGGGCTTCCGGGCTTCCGGGCTTCCGGGCTTCCGGGCTTCCGGGCTTCCGGGCTTCCGGGCTTCCGGGCTTCCGGGCTTCCGGGCTTCCGGGCTTCCGGGCTTCCGGGCTTCCGGGCTTCCGGGCTTCCGGGCTTCCGGGCTTCCGGGCTTCCGGGCTTCCGGGCTTCCGGGCTTCCGGGCTTCCGGGCTTCCGGGCTTCCGGGCTTCCGGGCTTCCGGGCTTCCGGGCTTCCGGGCTTCCGGGCTTCCGGGCTTCCGGGCTTCCGGGCTTCCGGGCTTCCGGGCTTCCGGGCTTGCGGGCTTCCGGGCTTCCGGGCTCGGTTCTCAGTTCTCAGTTCGACCCCGTCCGGCTTCCCCGGTTTCGAGGTCGAGGTGTTCGGGCTTGACTCGCGTCTTCGAAGGGCCCCTCCCCCCCCACCCCCCAGCCCCACCCGCCCGAAGTCGAATTGCCTGCATGGTCGTGAGGGCCGCCGCTTTGGCGGTGGCCGGCGGTCGTCGTTGACCGCCCTGGTTGCAGCGGGCGCCACTCGGCGATCGCGCGACGCGCATCCCGGATAGGCCAGGCGTCGCGGTTCGTCAGGTGGGCGTCGGTGCCGCTATTTCAGCTCCGCGGCCCAGGTGCGGGCCTGGTCGAGGTCTTCCGGGGTGTCGCAGTCGAACCATGGGGGCGGACTCGCGTCCTCCCAGGTCACGGTCTCGACCTCGATCCCGGTGAACAGGAGCCGCGCGGGGGCTCCCGGTTCGACCTCGGCCGCGTTGCGGCGCAGCCGGTCCGTCGGCCAGACGCCGCACAGCCACTGCCGGCGGCCGGCGTTGTCGCAGAAGACCGCTCCGGCCTCGGGCCCCGCCGCGTCCGCGGTGTCGACGAGGAGGCGCAGCGCCTCCGGCGACAGGAACGGGAGGTCCCCGGCCAGGACCGCCACGCGGGTGCAGTCCTCCGGAACCAGTTCCAGACCGGTCCTCACCGACCGCGCCGGGCCCGAACCCGGCGGGTCCTCGAGGACCTGGACCGCCCCTTCGGGTAGGGGCGCGGCGTCGGCGGGCCTCGTGCCCACGACCACGCGGGCGGCCGCGCCCGCGCAGGCCGCCAGGGCCCGTTCGAGGATCGTGGTGCCCGCGACGGACAGTTCGCTCTTCGCGCATCCGGCGAATCGCCGGGCCTTGCCGCCGACCAGGAGGATCGCGGCGAAATCGCTCGGGAGTTCACCCATGCACCCAGCCTAGCGACCAGGTCCGGCGCGCGGTGGCCGGTGGCCGGAGCGGTTCGGGCGCGTCTTCGGCGCGTTCGTGCGGTCATTCGGTTCCCTTCTGTTGGGTCGGTTGCGGTTGCGGTTGCGGTTGCGGTTCGGGCTCGGCCTGAACTGCGGAACCGGGTTCAGCCGCAGTCGGGGTCTGGGAGCCCGGTTCGGCGGCTTGGGCCGTGTGATCGGGCTCGGTGGCGGGGGAGGCCGGGCGTCGGCGTGCGGTCCTATTCCTCTCGTTCGGCGGCCTCCAGGTCGGCGGTGCCGATGTTCGTGAGGGCGGCCGGCGGGTAGCCGGCCTGGAGGGCGGCCCGGAGCAGTTGGGCGAGCCGGTAGTTCGGGCTCGCCCTCAGGGCCGTGTCGAAGGCTTCGAGCGCGAGGACGCCGTTGCCGAAGCGGTAGGCCGCGAAGCCCGCGACCGTGGCCGCCGGGGCCAGGAGGTCGTCGGCCATGTGGCGGGCCACCCAGAGCCACAGGTCGATCCGGTTCGCCTCGAACCGGCCGGTGCTGATGCGGCGCAGGGCGTAGTCGCGGATGTCCAAGTCGCCCAAGGCGAGTCCGATCGCGGCGATGTCGTCCGGGCCGGGGAGCGCGGTCGTGCCGAGCCAGTGGTCGATCGCGTGGAGGTCCTGGGACCGCTGGGCCGCCCAGTCGAGGTCGGCCTCGGCGGCGAGCACCGCCGCGACCGCCCGTTCGACCGCGGCGCGGCGGCCCGGCGGGGCCGGGGCGAGCTGGTCGGCGACCGCCGCGCGGTCGGCCGCGGCGTGGCAGCCCGCGACCGCGACTTCGCAGGAGGCCGGGGAGGACTCCGGGACCGGCAGGCCCTCGGCCGGGCAGCAGGGCTTGTCGCAGGTGAGGCTGAACCAGCGGCCCTCGAAAACGCGGAGCTTGTCGAGCGGCTTCACTCCGGCGTTGAAGAAGCGGGAGGCCGCGCGTTCGATCGACGCCTCGGCGACCTCCTGCTCGCCGTAGCCGATGACCACGCACTCGTCGCAGCCGTTGAGGCTGAGCTGCCCGGTGAGGTCCGGGAGGTGCTCGAGATGGTCGGCGGAGCCGGGGAGGTCGACCCGGAAGGTGCACTGGAGGCGGCGGTCGACGAGGCCGACCACCACGAGGCTGTGCTCCGGATGGAAGCCCAGGAGCAGCGGGACGGTGGTGAGGAGGTCGTTGGGGCCGCTGATGCTGATTCTCGCCTGTGTCATGTTCATACGTCAACTGTCCGTGAAGACGTCGATACAGGCAACAATTCTTTTTCGGGCTGTGGATAACTCAAATGTGAAGAAAATTGTGGATGTGGATGGTTTGGTGGGTTGCGGAAACATGTGATAGCCGGACTTGGGGGCGGCGCCTTCGCGCCGCCCCCTTGCCGTCCGGTGTGGTCAGAGGTGCTTCACGCCCGCGGCCTCCAGGACCGTGAACAGCGCGACCAGTGCCGCGCCGCCCAGCAGGACGATGTAGCCCGCGACCGTCAGGTCCACGAGGCCCGTGAAAGGCAGGACCGCGAGGGCGATCGCGGCCAGGGCGTTGTTGACCACGACGGCGACGACCTGGCCGCGCACCAGGTCCGGGTGGCCGGCGACGAGCGCCAGGACGGCTGCGCAGCCGAGCAGGTACACGCCGAACGGCACCGCCCAGGCCGGGCCGAGGCCCAGGAGCGAGTCGACCAGGGCGAACCCGGCGGTCATGAGGAGGCCGAAGCCGGCGCAGGCGAGGGCGTCCTGGCGCAGGACCGAGCGCAGCCGGGTCCGGGCGGCGGTGGCGGTGGGGGCGGTCGTGCTCATGGGTTCCTCCACAAGGGGGTCCGGCGGGACTCGGGTCGTCCCGGTTCGACGCCAATGCTGGACCCGGCGGGTCCGGCCCGCAATGACCTCTGAGGTCATGGCCGGGCGCCGCGGGCGCGGCTACGGTTGCGCCGTGACCGTCCAGACCCTCCCCGCGTTCGGCGGGCTGCTGCGCCAGTGGCGCGAGCGCCGCCGCCTCAGCCAGTTCGACCTGTCGGTGCAGACCGGGGTGTCCGCGAGGCACCTCTCGCGCATCGAGACCGGCCGCGCCGAGCCCAGCCGCCAGATGGTGCTGCGCCTCGCCGAAGCGCTCGACGTGCCGCTGCGCGAACGGAACGCGCTCCTGGTCGCGGCCGGGTTCGCACCCGCGTGGGCCGAGACCGACTACTGGGACGAGCGGCTCGCGGTGGCGCGGGAGGCGGTCGGATGGATCCTGGAGCACCACGACCCGCTGCCGGCGGTGGTGGTCGACCGGTTCGGGACCCTCCTCGACTTCAACGGCGGGGCCGGCCTCCTCATGGAGGACGTCGACCCGGAGCTGCTGAGCGGCCGCGTGAACCTCGCGCGGGTCGCGCTGCACCCGCGGGGGCTCGCGCCGCGGCTGCGGAACTTCGGGGAGGTGCGGCAGTACTTCCTCGACCGGCTGCGGGCGCAGCTCGCCGTCGACGACCACCCGGCGGTGGCCGGGCTCATCGAAGAAGTGCTCGGATACGAGCCGGTCGCGCCCGACGACGGCGGCTGGGACGGGACCTCGCCGAGCCCGATCGCGCTGCCGCTGCGGGTGCGCAGTCGGCACGGGGACCTGTCGATGTTCACCACGATCGCGACGTTCGGCGCGCCGCGCGACGTGACCGTGTCCGAACTCGCCGTGGAGCTGTTCTTCCCGCTCGACAAGGCCACCAGGGCGGCCTTCGCCGCGGCCGCCGGGGCCTGAGCGACGGCCCCCGTCGGGGGTGGGACGGACCCCATCGGGGCCGCGGAGGCGGCGCGGCCGGGCCCGGAGGGAGGCTAGGCTAGAGGGTCTGGGGCGGGCCGTCCGCGGGGGCGCGCGGCCGGCGGCCACGAGGACAAAACCACAGGTCAAGCGGGAGCGAAGCGTGTCGAACCAGTACGTCCACCTGCACGTGCACAGCGAGTACTCGATGCTCGACGGGGCCGCGAAACTCAAACCCCTGTTCGCGGAGGCGGAGCGGCTCGGGCAGCCCGCGATCGCGCTCACCGACCACGGCAACATGTACGGCGGGTACGCGTTCTACCAGCAGGCGAAGAAGTCCGGGATCAAGCCGATCCTCGGCATCGAGGCGTACCTGGCCCCGCACGACCGGTTCCACAAGAAGCCCGTGTTCTGGGGCGAGCCGGGCCAGCGGCCCGACGACATCTCCGGCGGCGGCGCGTACACGCACATGACGATGCTCGCGAAGGACTCCGCGGGCCTGCGGAACCTGTTCCGCCTCTCCAGCCTCGCGTCGTTCGAGGGCTACTACTACAAACCGCGCATGGACCGGGAACTCATCGCGCAGCACGCGGCCGGGATCGTCGCCACCACCGGCTGCCCCTCCGGCGAGGTCCAGACCCGGCTGCGGCTCGGCCAGATCGACGAGGCGATGCAGGCCGCCGCCGACTACCGCGACATCTTCGGCGCCGAGAACTACTTCCTGGAGGTCATGGACCACGGGATCGGCATCGAGCAGCGCGTCAAGGACGAGCTGTACGACCTCGCGAAGCGCCTCAACCTGCCGCCGCTGGTCACGAACGACTCCCACATCGTCACCGCCGACCAGAAGGACACGCACGAGGCGCTCCTGTGCGTCCAGTCCGGCACCACCCTCGACGACCCGAAGCGGTTCAAGCTCGACGGCGACGGCTACTTCCTGCGCTCGGCCGACCAGATGTACGGGCTGCGCAGCGACGACCTGTGGCAGGAGGGCTGCGCGAACACGCTCCTCGTCGCCGACATGGTGTCGTCCTACGACGAGATCTTCGCCGTCCAGGACCGGATGCCGGTCATCCAGGTCCCCGAGGGCCACGACCAGGGGACGTGGCTGCGCGAGCAGGTCGCGGTCGGCCTCAAGGAGCGGTTCCCGGGCCAGGACGTGCCCGCGGAGTACCTGGAGCGGGCCGAGCTCGAGCTGAACGTCATCATCAACGCCGGCTACCCCTCGTACTTCCTCGTCGTCGCCGACCTCATCGCGCACGCCCGCTCCATCGGGATCTACGTCGGCCCCGGCCGCGGCTCGGCCGCCGGCTCGCTCGTCGCGTACGCCATGAAGATCACGAACATCGACCCGATCGAGCACGGCCTCCTGTTCGAGCGGTTCCTCAACCCCGAGCGCGTCTCGATGCCCGACATCGACATCGACTTCGACGACCGCCGCCGCGGCGAGATGATCACCTACGCCACCGAGAAGTACGGCAAGGAGTTCGTCGCCCAGGTCATCACGTTCGGCACCATCAAGACCAAGGCCGCGATCAAGGACGCCGCGCGCATCCACCACGGCCAGCCCGGCTTCTCGATCGCCGAGCGCATCACCAAGGCGCTCCCGCCGCCCGTCGCCGCCACCGACATCCCCCTCTCGGGGATCATGGACCCCGAGCACCCGCGGTACAAGGAGGCCGGCGAGGTCCGCAGCCTCATCGAGAACGACACCGAGGTCCGCACGATCTTCGACACGGCGCTCGGCCTGGAGGGCCTGATCCGCAATGCGGGCGTGCACGCCTGCGCGGTCATCCTCTCCTCGCAGCCCCTCGTCGACTGCATCCCCATGTGGGCCAGGCCCGACGGGTCGATCATCACCGGGTGGGACTACCCGTCCTGCGAGGACATCGGCCTGCTCAAGATGGACTTCCTGGGCCTGCGGAACCTCACCGTCATCGGCGACGCCATCGAGGCCATCAAGATCAACCGGGGCATCGACCTCGACCTCGACACGCTCGCCACCGACGACGCCAAGACGTACGAGCTCCTCTCCCGCGGCGACAGCCTCGGCGTGTTCCAGCTCGACGGCGGCGCCATGCGCGAGCTCCTCAAGCGCATGCAGCCCACCGAGTTCAACGACATCATCGCCGTCAACGCCCTCTACCGGCCCGGCCCGATGGCCGCGAACTCGCACAACAACTACGCCGACCGCAAGAACAAGCGCCAGGACGTCGTCCCGCTCCACCCCGAGCTCGCCGACGCCCTCGAGGAGATCCTCGCCGAGACGTACGGCCTCATCGTCTACCAGGAGCAGATCATGCGCATCGCGCAGAAGCTCGCCGGGTTCACGATGGGCCAGGCGGACATGCTCCGCAAGGCCATGGGCAAGAAGAAGCTCGACGTCCTGGAGAAGCAGTTCGCGGCGTTCGAGGCCGGCATGCAGTCGAACGGGTTCTCCAAGGAGTCCATCAAGACCCTGTGGGACATCATGCTCCCCTTCGCCGGCTACGCGTTCAACAAGTCGCACGCCGCCGGGTACGCCCTCGTCGGGTACTGGACCGCGTACCTGAAGGCGAACTACCCCGCCGAGTACATGGCCGCGCTCCTCACCTCCGTCGGCGACTCCAAGGACAAGGCCGCCGTGTACCTCTCCGAGTGCCGCCGCATGGGCATCACCGTCATGCCCCCGGACGTCAACGAGTCCCGGCACATGTTCCACCCGGTCGGCAAGGACATCAGGTACGGGCTCGGGGCCGTCCGCAACGTCGGCGCGAACGTCGTCGCCGGCATCATCGAGGCCCGCGAGGAGAAGGGCGCCTACGCCGACTTCAAGGACTTTCTCCAGAAGGTCCCCGCGGCCGTGTGCAACAAGCGGACCGTGGAGTCGCTCATCAAGGCCGGCGCGTTCGACTCCCTCGGGCACGCCCGCCGCGGTCTCGCCGAAGTCCACGAGAAGGCCATCGACGCCATGGTCTCCATCAAGAAGGAGGAGGCCCGCGGCCAGTTCGACCTGTTCGGCGGCATGATGGCCGAGACCACCGACACGCTCGGCGTCGACCTCACCATCGCCGACGACGAATGGGACCGGCGCGACAAGCTCGCGTTCGAGCGCGAGATGCTCGGCCTGTACGTCTCCGACCACCCGCTCAACGGGTTCGAGCGGCTCCTGTCCTCCAACGCCGACCGGCCCATCGCGGCCCTCCACGGCGAGGACGTCCCCGACGGCGCGAACGTGCGCGTCGCCGGCATCCTCCAGAACGTCGCCAAGCGCGTCACCAAGCAGGGCAAGCTGTGGGCCTCGGCCACCCTGGAGGACCTCGCCGGCTCGATCGAGGTGCGGTTCTTCCCGAACACGTACGAGCTCGTCTCCGAATCGCTCGCCGACGACCTCGTCTGCTGCGTCAAGGGCAAGCTCGACCGCCGCGACGGCACCGCCCAGCTCATCGCCCAGGACCTCGCCGTCCTCGACACCTCGACCGGGCCCGAGTCGAACTCGGCGCCGATCACGCTCGCGCTCCGGGCCGCCTCGGTCAACCCCGCGCTCATCGAGAAGCTCTCCGACACGTTCAAGACCCACCGCGGCGAGGCCCAGGTGCGGGTCCAGCTCGCCAACGGGCCCAAGACGACCCTGTACGCGCTCGGCGACGCCTGGCGGGTGCGGCCCTCGATCGAGCTCTCCGCCGACCTGAAGGCGCTCCTCGGCGCCGGCGCCCTCATCGGATAGCGGCGGGACCGGGCCGGGCCCCGCGGCCGGCCCGGTCCTGCCCCGCCGGTGCAGCGGCTGCTAGCGGTCGAAGTCCGTCGCCCGCGACACGTGCTCCCACGCGTCGAGCTCCGCCTCCTGCTCCTTCAGCGACTCCCGGATCCGGTCGACCGCGGTCCCGCCGAGCGCGAGCCGCAGCGGGACCTCCTCGGCCGCGAGCGCCTCCAGGATCGCCGCGGCCGCCTTCGCCGGGTCGCCCGGCTGGTTCCCGTCCGACGCCGCGAACGACGCCCGGAACGGGCCCACCGTCTCCTCGTAGCCCGCGACCGGCGCCGACTCTGAGTGCACGCCCCCCGCGAAGCTCGTGCGGAACGCGCTCGGCTCGACGATGAGCACGTCGACGCCGTGCGGCCGCACCTCGGCCGCGAGCGCGACGCTCAAGCCCTCCAGGGCGAACTTCGTCGCCGAGTACGCGCCCACCCCGGGGAACGAGGTGCGCCCGCCCATGCTGGAGAGCTGCACGATCGCGCCCGAGCGGCGGGCCCGCATGTGCGGGAGGGCCGCCCGGACCAGGTTCGCGGGCCCGAACACGTGCAGGTCCATGAGGGAGCGGAGCTCGGCGTCGGTGGTCTCCTCGACCGCGCCGAGGTGGCCGCGGCCGGCGTTGTTCACCAGGACGTCGATGCGGCCGTACCAGAGGAGGGCCTCGGCGACGACCGCTTGGACGCGGTCCGGGTCGGTCACGTCCAGCTGGACCGGGACGACCCGGCCGGGGTGGGCCGCGGCGAGGTCGTCGAGGGCCTCGGGGCGGCGGGCGGTCGCCACGACCGTGTCGCCGGCGGCGACCGCGGCCTCGGTGATCGCGCGGCCGAAGCCGGCGCTGCTGCCGGTGACGAGCCAGACGCGGCCTGCGGCGGTGCGGGTGGGCTGGGTGCTCATGGGTTTCCTTCCGTCGGTGCTCCCTCATTTATCCCCTTGGGGCCCTTGGGCGTCCAATACCGGTCTTCGACCGCCCCATAAACGCGGCTTATGATCGCGGGATGGAGCTGCGGCAGCTGCGGTACCTGGCGGCGATCGCCGAGCACCGCAACCTCGGTCGGGCGGCGCGGGCGCTGTACGTCAGCCAGCCCGCGCTCTCCTACGCGCTCAAGCGCCTCGAGACCGAACTCGGGGTGCGCCTGTTCGACCGCACGCCCGCCGGCGTCGAGCCGACCGCGGCCGGGGCGGACGTCCTGCGCGCCGCCGCTGAGGCCCTCGCCGCCGCCGACCGGGTGGCCGCGGCCGCGGAGCGCCACCGCGCCGGCGGCGTCCTCCGCGTCGGGTTCGAGGCCAGCGGCGCCGGGGAGCTCACCACCCGCGCCCGCGCCGAGTTCGCGCGCCTGCGGCCCGCGGTCCGGGTGGTGCCCAAGCGGTTCGACTGGGGCGGCGAGGCCGCGGCCCTGCGCGAGGGGGCCGTGGACGCCGCGTTCGTGTGGCTCCCGGCCGACCTCGACGGCTGCGAGTCCCTGCTCGTCCACACCGAGCCGCGCGTCGTCGGCATGCCCGCCGGGCACCGCCTCGCCGCGAAGGACCGCGTCACCCTCGCCGACACCGCCGCCGAGCCGCTCATGTGGACGGACGCGGCGCCGCGCGCGTGGGTCGACTGGTGGGCCGTGAACCCCCGCCCCGACGGGTCCGAACCGGTGTGGGGGCCCAAGAACGACAACGTCGAGGAGATGCTCGACCAGGTCGCCGCCGGCGCCGCGGTGTGCTTCGCGCCCGCGTCCACGGCCGCCTACTACGCCCGGCCCGGCCTCGCGTGGGTGCCGCTCGCCGACGCCGAGCCCCTGCGCGTCGTCCTCGCCTGGCGGCCCGGGCACCCGCTCGCGGAGGACTTCGCGGCCGTCGTCCGCACCCTCCTGTGACGCGCATCGCAGGCACTGTGGTCACATCGGCGGCCCGGCGTCCGTCAGAGGGGTGCAAGCGAACCACACCGAAGGAGCACCGCCATGGGCATCACGCCCCGCATCGAGAACCCCGCCCAGTACCTGCCCGTCGTCAACGAGATCGCGGCCGCCGTCAACAAGGTGAACGCGGAGGGCGTCCTCCCCGGCACCCTCGTCAGCCTCGTCCTGCTGCGCGTCGGGCAGCTCCTCGGCAGCGCCTACTTCACCAGCCGCCAGCTGGAGGCCGCCGAGGACACCCCCGAACGGCTCGGCGCGGTCGCCACCTGGCGCACCTCGCCGCTGTTCACCGACGCCGAGCGGGCGGCGCTCGCGCTGGCCGAGGCCGTGCACACGCCGAACCCGACCGGGGAGCGCGTCAGCGACGAACTCGTCGACGAGGCCCGCAAGCACCTCTCCGAAAAGGAGATCGTCGTCCTCATCGGGGTGCTCGGGCAGATCGGGTTCTTCACCCCGCTGGCCCTCATCGGCAGCCCGAAGGTCGGCGTCTCCTTCGCGGAGCAGTGGACCCGGTAGGCCCGAACTGAAGGGAGACCGGAAGGGCCCGCGCCTCGCGCGGGCCCTTTCCCTCTGCGCCCCTGTGTTGGTCGCGCCCTAGGCGAGGAGGCCGAGGGTGAGCGCGGCCGCGGCCGGGACCAGGTACATGAGCGGCGCGAACAGGGTCCCGTACGAGCGGGCGCGGAGCACGGTGGCGACCGCGCCGAGGAAGTACAGGACCAGGCCGATCCCGGCGGCGGTCCCGATCGCGGGGACGGCGAGGCCGGCGAGGAGGCCCGCGGCGCCGGCGGCCTTGGCGAGGCCGAGCGCGAACCACCAGCGCTCGGGGACGCCGTAGTGGCGCAGCGGGTCGACGACGTAGGGGGCCTCGGCCCAGATCGAGTACGCCGAGAACCCGGTCCAGAGGGCGGCGATGATCGTGACGGTGACGTAGGCGATGGTCATGGGTCTGCTCCGGTTCTCTCGAGTGCTGTCGTCCGGGTGAACCGGCGGCCCCTCCCGACGTGACCGATCGTGACCAGGGTCACGTATGCATGGTGCGGGGCCCGGAGCGCTCGGCTCCGGGCCCCGCGCGGGCGGCTAGTAGCCGAGGCCCGCCCAGAACTCGAGGCGGTGCACCTCGGCGAAGTCGGTGCGGCGCACGCCCGCGTCCGTGAAGGCGCGGGCCGAGCACTCGCCAGCGGTCCAGCGGCCGCGGCCGTCCGGGTCGCCGGTGCGCGCGAACGTCGTCCACGCCTTCGCCATCGCGTCGGCCACGGCCTCCTGCCGCGGCGTGCGGGGCTCGTAGAAGTCCGGCTCGAAGAGGTAGGCCACGTCGACCATGTGGTACGAGTCGACCGCCCACTCGGGGCGCGCGAAGGTCCCGAACCAGGGCGTGTCCGTCGCCGCGAGCTCGTACACGAACGCGTCGGTGTGCTCGCCGAGCGCCGCGGCCGTCGCGGAGAGCGCGGTCGCCCAGTGCGCGTCGGTCTGCACCGCGGCCAGGGCCTTCGCCGGGTTCTCGTACTCGGCGACCGGGTACTCGGCGGCGACCGCGGCCGCGTCACCGCCGAAGGCCTCCAGGGCCGTGAGGTAGTCCGCCTCGGTGATCCGCTCGCCGGTGAGGACCTCCTGGCCGCCGGTCATGAGCTGCTCCTCGTCGCGGTTGATCCCGATGAGGACCGGCACGTCGGCGACGTCCCCGGCCGCGATCGCGTCGGCCGTGGCGACCGGCATGACCGGGCCGCCCTCGACCGGCTGCACCTCGAACAGGCCGGCGACCGCGTCGTTCAAGGCCTCCGGTGCGAGGCCGCGCAGGCAGGACTCGACCGCGGCGAGGTCCTCCAGGCCCGGGCACAGCGTCTCGGCGACGGCGGTGTCCCGCGCCCGGCCCTCCTCGCGCGAGGGCGCCCAGTCGGAGGAGCACGGCGCGGACTGCACGATCGCCTTGTCGAACAGGCCCGCCGAGGTCGGGGAGGTCAGGTGGGCGCAGACGTCGTAGCCGCCGCCCGACTCGCCGAAGACCGTGACGTTCCCGTCGTCGCCGCCGAACGCCGCGGCGTTCGCGCGCACCCAGCGGAGCGCGGCCTGCTGGTCCTCCAGGCCGTAGTTCCCGGAGGTCGCCTCCCCGCCCTCGTCGAGCGCGGGGTTGGCCATGCTCCCGAACAGGCCCTGCCGGTAGTTGACGGTGACGACCACGGTGCGGCCCTCGGCGACCAGCTGCGACGGGTCGTACTGGCTCCCGGCGCCGTAGGAGTTCCCGCCGCCGTGGAACCAGACCATGACCGGCAGGTCGTCCGCGCCGGTGTCGGGCGCGTACACGTTCAGGTAGAGGCAGTCCTCCTCCTCACTCGGGGCGGCCGGCATGTTCGCGACGCCCTGCGAGCAGGCGGCGCCGAACTCGACGGCCTCGCGCACGCCGTCCCACGCGGCGGCGGGCTGCGGCGACGCCCAGCGGAGGTCGCCTTCGGGCGGGGCGGCGTAGGGGACGCCGAGCCAGGAGCGGACCGCGCCGTCCGTGGCGCCTTGCAGCGCACCGAGGTCGGTCTCGACGAGGGTGGGGGCGGGCGCGGCGCTCGCGGTGCCGGCGCCGAACGCGACGGCGGCGGCGGCGAGGCCGGCCGCGGCGACGCCCGCGGCGATCGCCCTGGCGGTCTTGGGAAGTGGCATGGGGTGCTCGCTTTCGGTCTCCTGCGGAACGGGGTTCGTCCGCCGGGAAACCGTACCAAGGATTTGGGCAAACGCGCAATGCGATCGCCTCAGAATTCTGCGCAAGGCGTTCGTTCAAGGCGTATGCCCAGGCCACTGCTACGATGGCCCGCATGGGGAACCGCGAATCACTCCTCGAGGGCGCCAAGCAGTGCCTGCTCGAGAAGGGCTACGACCGGACGACCGTGCGCGACATCGCCACCGCGGCCGGCGTCAGCATGGCCGCGATCGGCTACCACTACGGCTCGCGCGAGGCGCTCCTCCAGGAGGCGCTGTTCAAGGCCCTCGAGGACTGGGACGCCGGGCTCCAGGCCCAGCTCTCGCGCCTCGACGAACCCAAGGGCCCCAAGCGGTTCGCGGCCGTCTGGCGCCTGCTGCACGAGCACGTCGAGCAGAACCGCACCATGTGGATGGCGAGCTTCGAGCTGTTCATGCAGGCCCAGCGCTCGCCCGAGCTCGCCGCGCTCTACGCGCAGGGCCAGCCCGGCGCGACCGCGGCCATGGCCGCGCTCGCCACCGGCGAGATCGAGGAGACCATCGACGCCGAGACGATCCGCACCGTCGGTGCCGTCCAGCTCGCCCTCGTCTCGGGCGTGGTCATGCAGTGGATGTCCTACCCCGGGGACGCCCCCGGGCCCGACGAGATCGCGGCCGGCCTGCGCGGCCTGGTCGCCGTCCTCGACGCCTAGGACCAGTTCGCGCGGCGCGCGGCCCGGCGCAGGACCCGCAGCAGCAGCGGGCCGGTGAGCACGAGCAGGACCGCGGTGGTCGCCGCCCGGCCGACGTCCCAGCCCAGCGAGGTCGCGACCGAGTACGCGACCAGGCGCGGCAGGTTCTCGTCCAGGCCGCCGCCGGGCACGTACGCGAGGCCGCCCTGCGTGAGCGCGAACGGCCAGAACGACAGGTTCATCAAGAGCCCGTAGGCGAGCGACGCGACGACGCCGTACCCGGCGAGGAGCGCGACCTCCCCGGCCCGGCCCGCCCGCGTGTCCGGCGTGCGCGGCAGCAGGCCCGCGCCCAGGCCCACGAAGGCGGCCGCGAACATCTGGTACGGCATCCACGGCCCCACGCCGCCCGTGAGCAGCGCCGACGCGAACAGGCCCGTGCAGCCCAGCAGGAACCCGAAGCCCGCGCCGAACACCCTGCCCGCCAGCACGATCAGGAAGAACACCGTCTCCACGCCGGCCGCGCCCGCCCCGAACGGCCGCACCGCCGCCACCACCGCCGACAGGACGCCGAGCATCGCCACCGCCCGCGCGTCCAGGCCCCCGGCGCTCAACTGGACCACCACGGTGGCCGTCACCAGCGGCAGCAGCAGCGCGAACAGCCAAGGGCCCGAAGTGGTCTCGGTGAGCGCCCCGCCGGGGGCCGCGAGCAGCGGCCACGACATCGCGACCAGTCCGAACCCGGCGGCGAGGACGAGCGCGAGCGCCGCGCGGCGGCGCACGGCCGGGCGCGCCTCAGCCATCGCCGGACTCCAGCGCCGCCGCGACCTCGGCCACCGTCGACCAGCCCGGCAGGATCTTCTCGACCTGCGGCGCGAACATCGGCGAGGCGGCCGTGATCTGCCGCGCCGGGCCGTCCGCCACGACCTCCCCGTCCGACAGGACGATCACGCGCGAGGCGAACTCGGCGCAGAACTCGACGTCGTGCGTGGACACGACCACGCAGTGGCCCGCCCCGGCGAGCGCCTTCAGGCGGGCGGCGAGCGCGGCCTTGCCGGGGTAGTCGAGGCCGCGCGTCGGCTCGTCGAGCAGCAGCAGCGGCGGTGCGGCCGTGAGGGTCACGGCGAGCGCGAGGGCGAGCCGCTGCCCTTCGGAGAGGTCCCGCGGGTGGGCGCGCGGGTCGACGTCGTCCACGAGGTCGTCGAGGATCTTCGCGCAGGCGCCCTTCGGGGCGCGGCCGTCCTCGTCGGCGCCGGCGCACTCGGCGGCGACGGTCTCGGCGTACAGGAGGTCGCCGGCCTCGGCCGGGACGAGCCCGGCGAGGGTGCGCCGCTCCCCGGGGCGGCGCGCGGCCGGGTCGGCGCCGCCGACGGCGACCGCGCCGCCCGAGCGCCTCCCGGTGCCCTGGAGCGCCCACAGGAGGCTCGACTTCCCGGAGCCGTTGCGGCCCATGAGGGCGATGCGCTCGCCGCGGGCGGCGACGAGGTCGATCCCGGCGACGGCGCGCACACCGGGGTAGTCGACGGTGACGCCGCGCGCTTCGAGGAGCGGCGGCCCGGCCTGCGGCGGCCGCGGATTGTCGGTGCCCGGAGCTACGGTTTCGGCACGCTCGGCGAGGCGTTCGCGGAGCGGGGCCGCGTGGCGGCGGGCCTCGCGGATCGTCACGGGCGGGCCGGGCCAGCCGGCGAGCCGTCCGAGCCCCACCACCGGGGGCGCGACCGGCGATCGGGCGAGGATCTCGCCGAGTGGACCGGCGGTGACCTTGCCGTCGTTGAGAAGGAGGGCGGAATCTGCGTATTGGACGACGCGTTCGAGCCGGTGCTCCGCGAGGAGGACGGTGATCCCGAGGTCGTGCACGAGCCGGTGCAGGGCCGAGAGGACCTCGTCGGCCGCGGTCGGGTCGAGCGCCGAGGTCGGCTCGTCGAGGACGAGCGCGGTCGGCCCGGCGACGAGGGCCGCGCCGATCGCGACCCGCTGCCGCTGCCCTGAGGACAGCTGCGCGAGGGCCCGGCCGCGCACGTCGGCGAGGCCGAGGAGGTCCACGATCTCGGTGACGCGCTTGCGCATCGCCGCGGGAGCGACTCCGAGCTGCTCGGCGGTGTATGCGAGTTCGAGCTCGACCTCGTCGGTCACGAACCCGGCGAGCGGGTCCTGGCCGACGTAACCGACGACCTCGGCGAGGTCGGCGGGGGTCGCGCCGCGCACGTCGCGGCCGGCGACGGTGATGCGCCCGCGCATGTCGCCGCCGGTGAAGCGGGGCACGAGCCCGTTGACGGCCTTGAGGAGCGTCGACTTGCCCGCGCCCGTGGGGCCGACGAGGAGGCAGAACTCGCCTTCGGGGAGCGCGAAGGTCACGTCGTCGAGGACGGGTGCGCCCTCGTAGGCGAAGGTGACGTGCTCGAACGCGATGGCGTCGCTGATCATCGGGTGCCCTCCCTTGCCGTGGTGTCGCTGCTGGTCATCGAGGCCCCTCCGGCGGGGCGTCCCCGTGCGGCGCAGCGCGGCCGCCCCGGGGCGGCGCGGGATGCCGGGTCGGCGGGGCGGCGCCGTCCGCTCGCGGGGTGCTGCGCGATCGCGTCGTGCCGTGCTCCTGCGGTGGCGTCGGTTCCGGGTGCGCGGGCGGCGCGGTGCCGTTCCGGTCTGCGGTGCCGCCCGGCGCCGAGGGGACGAGGACCGCGGGCGCGGCGGCGGCGAGGACGCCGGCCGCGGCGGTCAGCGGGAGCGGCGGCGCGTGGAGCGGCGAGGTCGCGGGCCACAGCGCCGCGGGTTCGAGCGCGAGGGCGGCGGCGGTGCCGGCGACCGCGGCCGCGCCGGAGGCGACGACGGCCCAGTCCTTGGGCCCGAACCGGTCCGGCCGGTACCTGGTGTGCGGGACCCGCTTGGACGCGTAGGCGATGCCGAAGACCGCGGCGGCGGCGCCGGCCGCGAGCACCGCCCACGCGAGCGGCGCGGGCGTGGTGGTGCCGAGGAGCGCGTACGCGCCCGCGCAGAGGCCGAACAGGCCGATCAGGAGTGCGGTACCGGTGGCGCGGCGGTCCCGCGCCGGGACGCCCGCGGCACGCCCGTACCCGCGCGAGGCCATGGCGGCCGCGAGGTGCAGGGACCGGTCGAGCGCGTCGTGCAGGACGGGCGCGACGACGGTGCGCATGAGGTTCGCGGGGCTGCGGCTCGTGTTGCCGCGCAGCGCCCTCGCCCGCCGCACCCGGCCGACGCCCGCGACGAGCTGGGGCGCCACGGACAGGGCGACGACGACCGCGACGCTCACCTCGTACAGCGCGGCCGGCACGGAGCGCAGGAGCCGGCGCGGGCTCGCGAGCGCGTTCGCCGCGCCCACGCACACCAGGAGCGTCGCCAGCCGCATCCCGTCGTAGAGGGCCGCGAGGGCGCCTTCGGCGGTGACGTTCCCGCCGAGCCTGAACCCGGCGGCCCACTCCGGGAGTGTCACGGACGGGAGCGTGAACAGGACGGTGGGCCCGTCCGAGCCGCCGAAGACGACGTAGAACGCCATGCGAACCGCGACCGCGCTCAATCCGATGTAGAGGAACACCCGGTACGCGCCCGACCAGGGCTCGTCGCCGCGGCAGAACGCCACCACGAGCCCGGCGACGGCCGCGATGAGCAGCAGCAGCCACGGGTTCGCGGTCCGCCCGGCGGCGGTCGCGAGGAGCAGCGCCCAGCCCCACCACGCCACGGGGTGGGCGGTGCGGCGGCGCAGCGGGCGGACGACGGTCGCGGCCGGCACGGTCACGCGCGCCGGTCGCGTCGGAGCCGCCACGCCGCGAGCCCGCCGATGACGGCGAGCGCCGCGACGGCGACGATCCACGTGTACTCGAACCGGCCACCGGACTCCTCCTCGGGAGCGGCGGGCGCGACGGCGTCGATCGGCGCGACCGCGGGCGGCTCGGAGCCGTCCCCGAACACCCAGCCCTCGATGTCGCCCGGGTCGGGCGAGGCGTCGGCGCCGCCCACGATCGAGTAGGTCCACTCCTCGTCGCCGGCGTTCGCGTGCCAGTAGGACCAGTACGCGTCGGCGGGGGGCGAGGCGCCGCAGTCGGTCTCGGGCAGCTCGTCGATGCGGCACACCATGCCGCGGATCGACGCCACCTCCGTCACCGAGAACCCGGCCTGCACCAGGGCGTCGAGCCCGTCGGCCGGCCCGGCCGCACACCCGGTCTCCGGCTCGGTCCCGAGCGCTCCGAAGTCGACCACCACGGTCACCCCGGTGCACGGATTCTGCGCGGCCGCAGGCGAACCCGCGGCGAGAATCGCGCCAGCCACCCCGAGCGCCACGGCCACAACGCCGGCCAGCACCCGTTGAAGCGGGGTGCGTCCCCCGAGGGCGTGCGTGTCGCGTTCCCGGGCCCCCGATACCAAGGGTCCCTCCGGGGTGTGACGTTCTGGCCCGGTGTTGGCCCCCGAGGTCGGGTGTGTCCGATCGCGGCGCCCCCGGAACCAAGGGTGCCGCGAGGGTGCGACAGCGCGCAGGCAGCGCCCGCCGGTCCGGCGGGCGCTGCCTGCGCGCTGTTCGTTCTGGGGCACGGCCGGGACTACTTGTCCTTGCCTTTGTCGGCCTGCGGCTCGTCCGCAGTGGACTCGCCGCCCGCGGCCGGCGTCTCGGGCGCGTCGGCGACCGGGGCCGCCTCCGCGGAGCCGTTCGCGTCAGCGCCGCTGCGGCGGGCGCGGAGGGCGAACGCGAGGATCAGGGCGCCGATGACGACGACCGCGGCCACGATCGCCCACGGCAGCCACGAGGTCGAACCCGACCCGTCCTCACCGGCGGCGGTGGCGTCGTCGTCCGCGACGGCGGACTCGCACGGGTTCGCCGCCACCCCGGGCTCGGCGCCCGAGCCGTCGAGCGTCGCCAGGTCCTGGCCCGCGACCGGCACGATCGCCTGGGCGGTCGCCAGCAGGCGCGTCGCCTCGCCGAACTCCGGGTCCTCCGGGTCCGTGTACATGAACGCGCCCGGCGCCGCGCCCGCGCAGTCGAACTGGAGCGTCAGCAGGAACGCCACGGCCCGCTCGGCCGCCTCCGTGCGGTCCGCCGCGAGCAGGGCCTGCGCGGCCATCGCCGTCGAGTTCGCGTTCGCGCCGAAGCCGCCGTCGAACCCGCCGTCCTCGGTCTGCGCCGACTCCAGCCACGCCACCGCCGACTCCAGGGTCGCCGCGGCCGGCTCCCCGAGCGTCACCAGCGCCGAGACCGCGAGACCGGTCGTGTCCGGGTCGGAGACGCAGTCGTCGCCGCCGTCGACGTCCGCGTAGTTGAACCCGCCGTCGGGGCACTGCACCGCCGCGAACCCGGCCGCGGCCGTCTCGCCCGCGGGCGTGTCCGTGCGCGAGAGGCCGAGCACCGCCCACGCCGTGGACCCGGCGGTCCCGTCCCCGTAGGTGCCGTTCGCGGTCTGCGCCGCAGCGACCTCCTCGGCGAGGCGGATGCCGCCGAAGCCCGTCGGGTCGCCCCCGGCGGTCGCGACCGTGTACATGACCTTCCCGGCCGAGCCGGCGTTGAACCCGGCAGCGCCGTCGGCCGCGGTGTTCACGTACGGGTCGAGGACGGCCGGGTCGTTCAGCCAGCCCAGGGTCGTCTCGACCTGGTCGCCGCCGACGCCGGCGGCGAGGAGCGCGAGGACCGCGTCCAGGGACGTCGACGGGTCCTGGTTCCAGGCGGTCCCGTCGGACTGCGCGACCAGCCAGGAGGAGGCCGCCGCCGCGGGCTCGGCGAACGGCTCGGACGACTGGGCGTGGGCGGGCGAGGCCACGGTGAGCAGGGTGACGGGCAGGGCCGCTGCGGTGAGCAGGCGGCCGGCAAGGTGGCGCATTGCCTGACCTTTCCTTGAGCGAGTTGGGTCTTCGGGCAGGCGGCGGCGCCGCAAGCGCCTGTAGACCACGACAGGCGTTGACATTTCCGGGGCGCGGCGGGCATTCGGGCTCACGCGGGTGGACCGGGATCGATCGAGAAGGGTCCCCGGTTGTCGTCCAAGACGACCGCGACTACCGTTGCGGGTCAGCGCCGGCCTTTCACCGGACTTCCCCCGCCTGGCGCCTGTTCAGTTTGGGCCCCATTCTCGCCGGTGCCCGCGAGCAGTGTCAAGCCGAGCGGCTCCGCAGTGCGACCGTTCACTCGCGCCTCGTGAGTCAACTCCCGCCTTCCGGTTGTTGACCCGTAGCACCGGGTGTCGATACGGTGCCTAACGTGAGCAGAAATAAGAACGCCGATTTGGACAGAGTCCTTCGCGCTGCGACACGGGTGTTCCTGGACCGGGGGTTCTCCGCGACCTCCATGTCGGACCTCGTGGCCGCCACCGGCATGAACCGCGCCGGGCTCTACGCCGCGTTCGGCTCCAAGCACCAGCTGTACATCACCGCGCTCCAGCGATATAGGGACGACACCGAACCCGAGCTGCGCGCCATCACCCGCCGCGCCGTCGACCCCGGCACCGGCGACGAGCAGACCGCGACAGGCGCCCTCGACGCGATCGGGGACCTCCTCGACGTCGTCGTCCGCCACTCCAAGGAGGGCGGCTTCATCGTGCGCGCCGCCGTCGAGCTCGCCGACGACCCCGCCACCGTGCGCCGCGTCCAGGACGCCTGGGACGACCTCGAACACGACCTCGCCGCCGTCCTCGCCCGCGCCGTCGCCCAAGGGGAACTCGACCCCGCGGCCGACCCCGCCCGCCTCGCCCGCACCGCCCTCGTGTTCGTGCAGGGCGCGCTCGTCACCGGCCACGCCGACGAGAACGAGGCCCGCCTCGCCGACGCCGCCGCCGGCCTGGTCGACCTCCTGGCCTCCTACAGGCCCTCGGCCACCGCCGCGCCGATCCGCAGCCAGGCCGCGGACGAGGCCTTGCTCAACGAGTCGTAGCGGATCGGCTCGCCCGAGTCCAGCAGCTTCTCGTACGGCGCCAGCAGCACCGCCCGGGTCCGGGCCGCGAAGTGCCGCTGCACCGCCGGCAGGTCCACGTCCTTGCGGTGGGCCGGCATCGACACCACCGACACCGCGCCGCGCACCAGGTCCCGCCGCCCGGTCTGCTCCAGGTGGTCGAGCATCCTCGCCGCGGTCTCCGCCGAGTCGTTGCGCGCCGACATCGTCACCACCAGCTGGTCGGTCGCGTCGATCGCCGCCTGCCAGTTCGCGGCCCGCACGTTGTTCCCCGTGTCGACCACGATCAGCTTGTAGAACCGCGACACCGCCTCGCGCAGGTCGCCGAACGCCTGCGCCGTCAGCATCTCCCCGGCCGTCGCCGACTCGTCCGAGGCGAGCACGTCGAACATCGCCCCGCCCTGCGCGCGCACGTACTGCGACAGGTCCCCGATCCGGCCCGTCGGGCCCTTGAAGTGGTCGAGGTCGCGCAGCAGGTCCCGGACGGTGCGCACATGGAAGTCCTGCTGGGCGCGCATGCCCAGCGTCCCCTGCGTCTCGTTGTTGTCCCACGCGAGCACGTACCCGCCGCGGTGGCGGCCGAACGTCATCGCGAGCATGAGGACCGCGACGGTCTTGCCCGCCCCGCCCTTCGGGTTCACGACGGTGATCTGGCGCAGGCCCCCGAAGTTGCGGCGCACGGTCTCGACCGCGCGCTGGCGGGCGCGCTCGCGCGGGCCGGGCGGGAGGGCGACCATGCCGAACGAGAGCCGGTGCAGGGCCCCGCGCAGGCCGGTCTCGGCGACCGGCGGGCGCGGCGGCACGACCCGGCGGGACGCGAAGTCGTCGGCGGTGACCCCGAGGCGCTCCAGGGCGCCGGCGTGGTCGGGGAACGCGGGCACCGGCAGCGACCCGGTCGGGCCCTGCGCCGGCGGCGTCGGCCAGCCGCCCGCGGCCGGCGTCCCCGCGGCCTGCGGCCCGGCGGGCATCGGCGTCGCGGGAGGCGGGGGCGCGCTCGGCACGTGGTCGGAGGTGCGGGGGTTGTGGACGGTCTCGGGACCGGCCGCGAACTGCGCGTTCACTTCCGGGGGCGCGAACGGGGACCAGGCGGGAGCATCCGGCCGGTGCAGAGGAACGGTGTCCTCTTCGGTGTGCTCCATCGGGACTCCCAGCGTGAGACGGCGGTTACCCGCCTATTGTGTCCCATGCCTCCGTGTCCGCGCGGGAACTCCGCGTGGTCGGCCCCGCCGCTACAGCAGGCGCGGCTGCTCAGGGCCCGAGCGCACCTGCGGGACCATCCCGAATGGACTGAACAGGCCCTGGTCCACATCGGCCAGGAGCGGCGATCCGGCACCGGTGTGGGAGACGTAGGCGAGGTCGCGGGTGCGGCCGAGGGCGACGTACAGCTCGCGGCGGGCCGCGGCCGTGTTCGGCCACTCCTCGGCGGTCACGCCCGTGAGGCACACCACCCGGTACTCGCCGTCGGCGGCCTCGGCGACCGACATGCCGTCGGGGCCGATGACCGCGAGCTCGTCGGGGCCGACCCCGAGTTCGGCGAGCCGGTCGGTGAGGACCTCCACGAAGCGCTTCTCGTCGTCGGCGTCCACGGCGAAGTAGCGGCCGATGCCCGAGCCTTCGAGGGCCGGGCGCTCGGGCTGCACGAGGCGGCCCGGGACGCGGCTGATCGGCTCGATCACCTGCGAGGCGGCGACGAGGACGGCGGCGGGGCTGCGGTGGTTGCGCGACAGGCGCATCACGTGCGCCTGCGGGAACTGCTCCGCGAACGCCGCGAACGCGGCCGGGTCGCCGGCGCACAGCGCCGAGTCCGGGTCGCCGGTCGCGGTCACGTCCGCCTCCGGGCCGCGGTGCTCGACGAGCTGGCGGAACAGGCGCATCGGCATGCGCGGCAGGTCGTCGATGAACAGGTGCCCGAGCTCGGGCGGGGACGCGGCGGCGAAGTCGTCGAACTCGGCGACGGTGATCGCGGCGGCCTCGCGGCCCAGCAGCGTCCCCAGCTCGCGGCGGATGCGCGCGGCCCCCGCGGTGGACGCGGCCAGCACCAGGCACTGCCGCGCGGGCACGCCCAGCTCCTGCACCAGGTAGGCGGTGCGGCGGATGAGCAGGTGCGTCTTCCCGGTGCCGGGGGAGGCGTTGATGAGCAGCGGCCCGCGCCCGGCGGAGGCGGCGACGCGCTGCATCGCGTCGAGCGAGTCGAGCAGGCCCGCACCCACCTCGTCCATGCCGGTGAGCAGCGGCGCGGACTCCAGCCACGGGTCGGGCGTCCGCGTCGTCAACGCCGGCTCGGGCATGGGCACGGCTTCGCGGACGTATCGGGAGTGGGGCCGGTGCGAGCGGCGGCGCCGCTCGGCGGTGGTCCGCATGTCGGCCGAGAGCTCGAACAGCGGCGACGCCACCTGCGGCTGCTTTCGTTCATCCGGACGGCGCACACATGCATCCTCGCAGACAGGCGACGCGCCCGAGCCAGCGGCTCCCGACCCCGCCCCGCCACCGCCCGCCGGACACGACCCCGACTCGCAACAGCAGCCCGTGTCGCACCAGTGGCATACGGTCATGGAAAGGGGACTCGCCGCGGGACAAATCCGGAAAATCCGCTTTCACGTTCCGGCCGCGAACGCCACGCGCACCCGCCGC
Source organism: Glycomyces terrestris (assembly GCF_003933745.1). Taxonomy (GTDB): domain Bacteria; phylum Actinomycetota; class Actinomycetes; order Mycobacteriales; family Micromonosporaceae; genus Glycomyces; species Glycomyces terrestris. The sequence goes on from NZ_RSEB01000003.1 coordinate 881,136, forward strand.
TCGCCCTGCGCTACCGCGGTGTTCGCCGGGGCTCCTCACCCGGGCCCGCCTCACCGCGCCGACCCGGCACTCCCGCTGAGCCGTCGCGCGCACCGCGCTTCCGCGCCCGATCCGGCCCGCGGCCCGACCGGACTCAGCCGCCCGCGAACGGCGGCAGCACCTCGACCGTGACCCCCGCGGGGAGCGCCGTCTCGGGGTCCTTCGCGGCCAGGCCGTCGACCAGCAGCGTCGAGGCCGACAGCACCTTCCCGAACGCCGGGCCGTGCCGCTGCGCCAGGACCGCCTTGAGCTCGCGCACGTCGGCGGCGCTCACCTGCTCCTCGCCGCGCCCCGCGGCCGCCTTCGCGCCCGCGAAGTACCGCACCGTGACCACCCTCAGCCTCCGATCGCCGACATCGGGCGGGCCGGCTGGAGGAACGACGGGTCGTCGATGCCGTGTCCGGGGAGCTTGCCCCACATCGCCTCCCGCCACCGCTCGGCGACCTCCGCGTCCGAGGCGCCCTCGCGCAGGAGCCCGCGCAGGTCGGTCTCGCCGCGCGCGAACAGGCAGTTGCGGACCTGCCCGTCCGCGGTGAGGCGGGTGCGGTCGCAGTCGCCGCAGAAGGGGCGCGTGACCGAGCCGATGACGCCCACCTTCGCCGGCCCGCCGTCGACCAGCCAGGTCTCGGCCGGGGCCGAGCCGCGGTGCGCGGGGTCGGGCTCGAGGTCGAACTCGGCGCGGAGCGCGTCGAGGATCTCGGCCGCGGTGACCATCTCGTCGCGGCGCCACACGCCGGCGGCGTCGAGCGGCATCTGCTCGATGAACCGCAGCTCGTAGCCGTGCTCGAGCGCGAAGCGCAGCAGCGCGGGCGCCTCGCCGTCGTTGACGCCGCGCATGAGCACGGTGTTGATCTTGACGGGGGCGAGTCCGGCGGCGGCCGCGCCCTCGATGCCCCGCAGCGTCGCCTCCAGGCGGTCGCGCTTGGCGAGCTCCTTGAACGTGTCGGCCCGGAGCGTGTCGAGGGAGACGTTGACGCGGTCGAGCCCGGCGTCCACGAGCGCCCCGGCGAGCCGGTCGAGGCCGATCGCGTTGGTGGTCAGGGAGATCTCGGGCCGCGGCGCGAGGGCCGCGGCGGCCCGCACGATGTCGACCAGGCCCGGGCGCAGGAGCGGCTCGCCGCCGGTGAAGCGCACTTCGCGCACGCCGAGGTCCTCGACGGCGATGCGGACCAGGCGCGCGACCTCCTCGTCGGTCAGGAGCGTGGGCTTGGGCAGCCACGGGAGCCCGGCCTCGGGCATGCAGTAGGTGCAGCGCAGGTTGCACCGGTCGGTGAGCGAGACGCGGAGGTCGGTGGCGACGCGCCCGTGCCGGTCCCGCAGGGCGCCTTGGGCGCGCGCCGCGGGGGCGCCGGGTGCGGGGTTCGGTGCAGGCATGGTTCGAGCGTAGTCCCCCACTATGACAGTTTCGTAAAGTGAGACACGAGTCCCATGAGTTGAGAGCGGTAGGCGGCGCCGAAGAGCGTCGTGTGGACCAGGAGCGGGAACACCTGGTGCAGCGGCACCCGCTCCTCCCAGCCGTCGGCGAGCGGCGCGGCCTCGTCGTACGCGGCGAGGATCGTCTCCAGCAGCGGCGTCCCGCCCCACAGGCGCAGGTTCGCCAGGTCGGTCTCGCGGTGCCCGCCGTGCGCGGCCGGGTCGATGAGCCAGGCCCGCTCGGCCCCCCACAGGACGTTCCCCCACCACAGGTCGCCGTGGACGCGCGCGGGCGGCTCCTCAGGCCCGGCGAGCCGGTCGAGGCGGGAGGCGAGGCGCTCGACCGCGGCGGCGTCCGCCGCGCTCAGGGCCCCGTTGTCGCGCGAGGGCTTCAGGTACGGCGCGATCCGGCGGGCCGCGTACCACTCGGCCCACGTCCCCCCGGCCGGGTCGTTGTCCATGAAGGTCTCGCCGATGTAGCCGCGCCAGGGCGCGCCGAACCGGTCGGCCCCGGCGGCGTGCATGAGGGCCAGCTCGCGCCCGAGCCCGGCCGCGTGCTCGCGGGTCGGCGCGGCCGGCTCGATCCACGGCTCGACGAGCATCGCGTCGTCGGCGTGCAGCAGCGGCACCGCGGCCGCGGTCGCCTCGCCGAGCCAGCGCAGCCCGTTCGCCTCGGCGGCGAGGTAGCCGGGGGCGCGGCCCTCGGCGAACTTCGCGAACAGGTGCGAGCCGTCGTCGAACGTGAGGCGCTGCGCGGACGCCGAGCCGGCGCTCGGGGTCTCGAGCGGCATCGAGAAGTCGTTGGCCTTGACCGGGGTCGTGCGCACCCGCTGGTGCTCGATGAGCTGCGGCAGCAGCCGGAGGTCGGGGGCTTCGCTCACGCTTTCAATGTAGCTGAACGCGAACCGCGCGCACGGCATGAAAAACTCCTCGTGTTCGCACCCCTTGAGGAGGACCCCATGCGCCGCACCGCTCACTGGCTCACCGCCGTCAACACGATGGGCGCCCCGCGCGTCCGCCGCCAGCGGAGGGGGGTCGACCGGGTCTTCGACGGCATGGTCCGCCGCGCCGAGCAGCAGGCGGGGAGCGACGCCTCGGCCGCCCCCGCGTTCATCGACTCCTACCGGTTCCTGATGCGCCAGATCGCCAGGCTCGACTCGCTGTCGCTCATCGGCTGGCAGGGCTTCGTCGACGACCTCACCCGCCGCATGACCAACCACCTCCGCGTCGAGCGGCTCATCGCCGAGCACCCGGAGATCGCGGCGTCCCCGGTCCGGCGGCCCATCGTCGTGGTGGGGCTGCCGCGCACCGCGACGACGCTCACCCACAAGGTCCTGATCCAGCCGGAGGGCAACCGGGCGCCGCTCATGTGGGAGCTCATGAACACGCAGCGGGGCGACATCGACCCGAAGCTGCGCGACAAGCTCATCAAGGACGCGCAGACGATGGCGTCCCTGGCGAGCAAGGCGTCCCCGGTGTGGGACCTCATCCACCCGATGAACGCGCTCCAGCCCGAGGAGTGCGTGTTCGCGCTGCCGCACGGCTACCAGTTCCTGACGCGCGCGACGATGCCGGCGTACCGCCGCTGGGTGGACGAGCGCGACTACACCGAGGACTACGAGCACCTGAAGCGGGTGCTCCAGGTGCTCCAGTGGAACCAGCCGGAGTGCCGGTGGGTGCTCAAGTCGCCGTTCCACCTGTTCAACCTGGACGTGCTGCTCAAGGTGTTCGGCGACGCCACGGTGGTGTGGATGCACCGCGACCCGTCGACGGTCATGGGCTCGTGGTGCTCCCTTGTGGAGACCGGGCGGGCCCTGCACCACCGCTCGTACGACCCCGCGGCGCTGGGTCCCGAATGGCTGGACATCTTCGGGAAGGGCGTCGCGAAGGCCCGCGCGGTGCGCTCGGGAGCGCGCCGGGAGCGGTTCGTGGACGTCCCGTACCACTCGCTGACGGCCGACCCGTACGGCTACATGCCGAAGCTGTTCGAGCGGCTCGATCTGGAGTGGACCGCGAAGGAGGAGGGGAACCTCGAGCAGGTGCTCGCCCGGCCCGGGATGCGCCGCAGCCACGAGTACCACCTGTCGCGCTACGGGATCGACATCGACGACGTCGAGGCGGCGTTCGGCGACTACGGCCGACTCGGCTTCTGACGCGCCGAGGGCCGGGCCGCGGTGCGGCCCGGCCCTGTCCGGTGCGCGGATTCATGCCTTCGCGGGACCGGCGGCCGTTCTTGTCGGTGGCCGCCGGTACGGTCGTGATCGGCCGGGCGGCACGGCATGCGGGTGCCGGACCGCCCGGCCGGCCGAAGCCTGCGGCAGCGCTAACCGAGCTTCGCCGCCACGTAGTCGATCGCCTCGGTGAGCTTGGCCGCGTCGGCCGGGTCCACCGCCGGGTAGGTGGCGATGCGCAGCTGGTTGCGGCCCAGCTTGCGGTACGGCTCGGTGTCGACGACGCCGTTGGCGCGCAGCACCTTCGCGATCGCCGCGGCGTCGACGCCCTCGAAGTCGACCGTGGCGACCACGTTCGAGCGAAGGGAGGGGTCGGTCACGAACGGAGTGGCGAACGCGCTCGCGTCGGCCCACGAGTAGATCGTCCCGGCCGATTCGGCGCAGCGCTTGGCGGCCGCGTCGAGACCGCCGGCGGCGTTGAGCGCGTCGACCTGCTCGGCGGCGAGCACCACGGTGGCCACGGCCGGCGTGTTGTACGTCTGCTCCTTGCGGGAGTTGTCGATCGCGGTCTTCAGGTCGAGGAACGCCGGGATGTACCGGCCGGAGGCGGCGATGCGCTCGGCGCGCTCGATCGCGGCGGGGCTGAGGATCGCGATCCACAGGCCGCCGTCCGAGGCGAGGCCCTTCTGCGGCGCGAAGTAGTAGCAGTCGGTCTCGGCGAGGTCGACCGGCAGGCCCGCGGCGGCGGAGGTCGCGTCGTGGAGCATGAGCGCGCCCTCGTGCACGACGCGCTTGACGTCGACGGCCACGCCGGTGGAGGTCTCGTTGTGCGGGGTCGCGTAGACGTCCACGCCCTCCTCGTACGACAGGTACGCGGCGGTCCCGGGCTCGGCGGTGACGATGGTCGGGTCGCCGAGGTGCGGGGCGATCTTGATCGCCTTCGCGAACTTGGAGCCGAACTCGCCGAAGCTCGCGGCCTGGGCGCGGTCGTCGACGAGGCCGAACACGGCGACCTCCCAGAACGCGGTCGCGCCGCCGACGCCGAGGACGACCTCGTACCCGTCGGGCAGCGAGAAGAACTCGGCGAGCCCGGCGCGCAGGCGCCCGACCTGCGACTTGACGGCCTTCTGGCGGTGGGAGGTGCCCATGACGGACCTGCCGAGACCGGACAGCGCGCTGATCGCCTCGGACGGCACCTTGGAGGGGCCGGATCCGAAGCGCCCGTCGGCGGGCAGCAGCTCTGCGGGGATGGTGATCTGGTCGGTCACGGTAAGGCTCCCATCTGGGTCGGTCCTGGGCCTCACTGTAAACCCGGGCCTGCGGGGCGTGATCGCGCGGGCCCGGCCCGGCCGCTGGCTGGGACGGGCGGACCGGCAGGTCAGGCCGCGGGCTCCCACCCGGGGGGCGGGGGCGCGCCCGGTCCGGCCTGCGCGGTGTGCAGCGCGCCGTCGGCGCCGACCGCCCACAGCCGGAGGGTCCCGTCGGCGTCGAACGCGGCGGCGGGCCGCTTGAGGACGGTGACGTCGCCGCGGGTCCACGGCCGCGACAGGAGCGCGTACGGCGCGCCGTGGTCGAGGTCGGCGAGGGGGAGGACGAGGACGGCGGGGGCGCCGGTGCCGTCGTCGCAGGCGACGGCGAGCGTGCCGTCCGGGCCGATGGCGAGCGCGGGGGCGAGGATGCCGCCTTCGAGGGGGACGAGCGTCCCGGTCCAGTCGCCGCCGCGTCCGTAGTGGAGGACGACGTCGCTGCCGCCGGCGGCGCGGGAGGCGATGACGGCGCGACCGTCGGGGGCCAGGGCGGCGGTGACGGCGCCGGCGGGGATGTGGACGGCGCCGCCGGGTCCGGGGAGGTCGAGGTCGCGGCGGGTCCAGGTGGTGCCGTCGCCTTCCCAGGCGGCGGTGTTGCCGGGGGTGGCGGCGACGACGGTGAAGGCGCCGTCGGCGCCGAACGCGGCGGGGGCCTCGTGGACGGCGGGGCCGTCGAGGTCGGTCCAGTCGCTCCAGGCGCCGCCGGCGCGGACCCGGACGGCGAGCCCCTGGGGGCGGCGGAGGCACACGATCGCGGTGGCGCCGTCGTCGGCGGCCGCGGGCTGCCCGGCGGTGCGGGCGGGCGCGCCGGTCCCGCCGGGGTTGCCGAGGTTCTCCCAGGCGCCGGTGGCGAGGTCGAGGCAGTGGAGGTCGCGCGCGTGCGCGCCGGGGTCGGCGGTGAAGGCGGGGCCGATGCCGTAGAGGCGGTCGCCGGCGCGGGTGAGCGAGGGGAGCAAGTGGGGGCCGCCGAGGTCTTCCCAGCCGGCGCCGCCGAGGGCCTGGGCGCGGCCGCCGCGGACGGTGACGGGCAGGTGCCGCCCGTCGCGGGGGACGGGGGCGATCGCCTGCGTGTAGCGGGGGTGGGTGGCGTGCCCGTAGGTGAGGCCGGCTCCGGGGCCGACGATGAGGCGGTCGCCGCAGCCGGCCGCGTGGTCGCAGCCGGCGCCGTCGGCCCACGCGTACGCGTCGAGGGCGGCGCCCTTGGCCTCGAGGTCGGCGGGGCCGAGGTTGCCGGGCCAGCGGCGGTTGTAGTAGCCGCGCCACGACTCGACGGCGGCCGCGCCGCCCCAGGCGGTGACGGCGTCCCAGGCGAAGAGGGCGGCGGCGGTGTGGTCGATGTGGTCGGAGTAGCCGTCCTGCTCGGCGCCGAGCCGTTCGCCGACGACGGGGTCCGGGTCGGGGTCGAGGGTGTTGACGGCGGCGGGCGCGTAGCGTTCGAGCAGCTCGACGAGGCTGGCCCGCACGGTCGCGCGGTCCACGGTGGACTCGGAGGTGAGGGGGGAGCCGGCGGGCGCGAGGACCGCGGAGGCGTCGAGGCGGCCCTCCCACAACGCGAGGAGGCGCGTGAAGTCGCCGGTGACGCGCCCGAGGTTCGTCCACAGCGAACAGAGCACGAGGTGCACTTCGGGGCGGTCGCGCAGGACGCACAGTTCGACGTCCTGCCCGGACTCGAGGGTCGCGCACGTGCGGTCCCAGGGGGCGTCGGGGTCGCCGAGGGCCATCTGCGCGTAGGCGCGGCGCAGGCCGTTGGCCCGCGCGGCGGCGTACCCGGCGTAGTCGACGGGTGCCGCGGTGTCCCAGGTGTTGCGCCCGTCGGCCTCGCCCGCGGTGAGGACGACGGTGCACAGGTTCGCGCCGTCAGCGAGGACGCGGGCGACGCGCGGGTTCACGAAGTAGAGGCAGTCGTCGGCGTGGGCGCCGATCTGGAGGTGGACGGGGCCGGTGCGGGGCGGCTCGGGGAAGGCCGCGCCGGCGGCGGCGTCCCAGACCGCGCGGGTGCTCTCGGCGGCCGCGGCGGTGACGGCCAGCCCGGCGAGGCCGCCGACCAGGAGGTCGCGGCGGCGCAGGTGGAGCGGCCGGGGGGAGGGCATGCGTCGTCTCGTTCAGGTGGGGCGGGTTCCGCGCCGATCCTATCCCGGGCGCGCCCGCCGGGCGGGGCCGCCGAGGGGCGGACGCGAAGCGGCCCGCGCCCTTCCGGGCGCGGGCCGCTGACGAGCGGTGGCTACTGCCAGCCCTCGACCTCGTCGAGGCCGCGGGGGCCGGGGCCGACGTAGGTCGCGGAGGGGCGCACGATCCGGCCGAGCTTCTTCTGCTCGAGGATGTGGGCGCTCCAGCCGGCCACGCGGGCGCAGGTGAAGATCGGCGTGAACAGCTCCGGCGGGACCTCGGCGAAGTCGAGGAGGACCGCGGACCAGAACTCGACGTTGGTGGCGAGGACGCGGTCGGGCTTGCGGGCGCGCAGCTCGGCCAGGGCCGCGGACTCCAGGGCCTCGGCGACCTCGTAGCGGGGGGCGCCCAGTTCCTTCGCGGCGGCGCGGAGCACGCGCGAGCGCGGGTCCTCGGCGCGGTAGACGCGGTGGCCGAAGCCCATGAGGCGCTCGCCGGAGTCGAGCAGGTTCTTGACGTAGCCGGCGGCGTCGCCGGACTTCTCGACGCCCTCGATCATGTGGAGCACGCGGGAGGGGGCGCCGCCGTGGAGCGGGCCGGAGAGCGCGCCGATGCCGGAGGAGATCGCGGCGGCGGCGTCGGCGCCGGTGGAGGCGACCACGCGGGAGGTGAAGGTGGAGGCGTTCATGCCGTGCTCGGCGGCCGACATCAGGTAGGTGTCGACGGCCTTGACGTGGGCCGGGTCGGGCTCGCCGCGCCAGCGGCGCATGAACCGCTCGGTGATGGTCTCGGCCTTGTCGATCTCCGACTGCGGCACGGCCGGGCGGCCGGAGCCGCGCGCGGACTGGGCGATGAACGACAGCGTGGTGACGGACACTCGGGCGAGATCGTCCCGGGCGGTCTCGTCGTCGATGTCCAGCAGCGGCTTGAGACCCCAGTAGGGGGCGAGCATGGCGACCGCGGCCTGGGCGTCGACGCGGGTGTCGCCGGAGGAGACCGGGACGGGCACGGGCTCGGCGGCGGGCAGGCCGCTCCCGAACTTCCCGTCGACGAGGAGGCCCCATACGTCGCCGTAGGTGCTCTGCGCTACCAGGTCCTGGATATCCACCCCGCGGTAGCGAAGCGAACCACCCTCCTTGTCAGGCTCGGCGATCTCGGTTTCGAAGGCGATGACGCCCTCGAGGCCGGGCTTGAACTCAGACATCGTTGTACTCCTGAGTGTGTTGTCCCTGTGGTTGCCGACCGGGGGCTTCCGGGAGGCGACGGTTCGTAGTTATCTGGAAATGGTGCCTCAAGGCCGTCCGCGACGGAAGTGCCCGCGGGGCGGGGGTGATCCTGAATGCCGGTACGGAAGTGGCGCAAAATATGAGACAACCATCGTGAGCTTAGTTATTTGTCCAAGTTTGCCGCTTTTGATGGGAGGGTTTCAATAATGGGTCTTGTTGGTTTCAACGGTTTCCTGCGATCTCGCCCACATCGACATGCGTGCCGCAGGTCATCCGACATGAGCTAACGTCAAAGCACATCCAGCCCATCGATAACGACATGGAGGTAACCCCTATGGCGCTGTCCGGCGAGCAATGGGTGATCGCCTACAACGACCACGAGGCCACCATCGTCGCTGTCGGCGGCGGCGTGCGCTCGTACACCTACCGCGGACGACCGGTGGTCATGACCTACGGCGACGAGGAACTCGCCCCCGGCTGGTCCGGCCACGTCCTGGCCCCCTGGCCCAACCGCATCCGCGACGGCAAGTACGCCTTCGGCGGCACCGACTACCAGCTCCCGGTCAACGAGATCGAGACGAACACCTCCCTCCACGGGTTCGTCGCGTGGGCCGAATGGTCCGCCGTCGAGGTCACCGACACCTCCGTCACCCTCGAATGCCGCCTCCCGGCGCGCCTCGGCTACCCCTGGACGCTCCAGCTGCGCACCCGCTGGTCCGTCGGGCCCGGCGGCCTCCGCGCCGCCCACACCGTCTCCAACCCCGGCACGAAGACCGCCCCCTTCGGCCTGGGCACCCACTCGTACCTCATCCCCGGCTCCCTCGAGCGGATCGACGAGGCCACCCTGCACGTCCCGGCCGGCAAGAAGCTCAAGCTCGACAAGCAGCGCATCCCCGTCGGCTCCGGCCCGGCCGACTTCGACGAGCCGACCGTCCTCAAGGACCTCGTCATCGACGACGCCTACGGCGACCTCAAGCGCGGCTCGGACGGCAAGGCCGAGGTCCGCCTCGCCGACCCCGTCTCCGGCCAGGCCGTCACCGTCTGGATGGACGAGTCCTTCGGCTGGGTGCACATCTACACCTCCGACGGCCTCGAAGGCGACCGCAAGCGCGCCTCCGTCGCCATCGAGCCGACCACCTGCCCGCCGAACGCCCTCGCCACCGGCGAGGACCTCATCGAGCTCTCGCCCAGCGAGGCCTGGTTCGGCGTCTGGGGCATCCGCCCCGAATAGGCGACGCGAACGCGCACGAGGGACCGTCCCGATGGGACGGTCCCTCGCCGCATCTCCGACGCGAACCGCCCTCGCGAAGTTTTCCACAGGCCCGCCACCAGCGCCTCCGCGAGTTATCCACAGGCCCCAGAACTTTTTCTCGACAACCCGCCCCCGCACCCCGCAAGGTTGCTCCAAGTCACGCGAACACCACGAAGCGTAGGAGCAATCATGGCCGCGACACTCGACCGCACCACCGCCACCGCCGCACCCGCGGCCGAATCCCTCCTCGTCACCGCCGACGACCGCCTCGCCGAGGACGTCACCCGGCTCGCCGCCGCGGCTGGACACCCCCTCCGCCGCGTCGACCACGCCCTCGACGCCGAACCCATATGGCAGACCGCCCCGCTCGTCCTCGTCGGACCCGACCTCGCCCCCGAATGCATCGCCCTCGACTTCCCCACCCGCGAACACCTCATCCTCTGCACCACCATGGCCTGGCTCGGCGCCGACTCCACCGACGCCTCCATGCTCTGGCCCCTCGCCATCCAGATGCGCGCCGGCAGCGTCATCGCCCTCCCCGGCGCCGACGACTGGCTCCTCGACCTCTTCACCCGCACCGCGCTCGACACCGAGCCCGCCCCCGTCCTCGCCACCGTCGCCGGGCACGGCGGCGCCGGCGCCTCCACCCTCGCGCTCGCCGCCGCCACCGGCGCCGCCCGCGCCGGCCGGCGCACCGTCCTCATCGACCTCGACCACACCGGCGGCGGCATCGACGCCGCCGCCGGCCTCGCCGCCCAGCCCGGCTGGCGCTGGCCCTCCCTCACCGGCGGCACCGGCCTCCTCGAACCCGAGCGGCTCCTCGACGGCCTGCCCCGCCGCGGCGGCCTCCACCTCGTCGGCCCCGACCCCCGCAACCCCGCCGACATCCCCGCCGACGCGTTCGACCAGGTCCTGCGCGCCGCCCGCCTGGCCGCCGACCTCGTGGTCGTCGACCTGCCCCGGGCCCGCACCGACGCGGGCGTCCGCGCCGCCACCGCCGCCCGCTCCATCGCCGTCGCGATCGGACCGGGCGACCGCTCCTGGGAGGCCGCCCGCAGCGTCACCGCCGCCTACGGCCTCTACAACCCGCACCTGGGCGTCGTCCTCCGCGGCGACGCCCGACCCCGCCCCGCCGGCGTCACCTGGGACGGCCCCCTCGAAGCCCATTGGACCGAACCGCCCGTCTGGGGCGCGCTCCCCACCGACCGGCGCCTCCCGGCCCTCCTCCGCCAGGGCCGCGTCCCGCGCGGCCGCCTCGCCCGCGGCATCCACGACCTCACCGCCGAACTCAGCCGCGAGCGCCCCCGCCGCGACCTCGCCCTCGCCGGCCGCACCGGAGCCGCCCGATGAGCCTCGAACTGCTCGACAAGGTCCGGCGCCAGCTCGCCGCCCAGTCCCGGCCCGGCCGCCGCGACGCCGCCACCGCCGACATCGTCCGGGCCCTGCGCGCCTCCGGCGCCGCCCCGCCCGACCAGACCTCGCTCTTGCGCCTCTCCGAGGCCCTGAGCGGCGACCTCATCGGCGCCGGCCCGCTCCAGCCGCTCCTGGACGACCCGACGGTCACCGACGTCGTCGTCAACGGCGCCAACGGCGTCTGGGCCGACCGCGGCGACGGCCTGCGCCCCACCGACGTCCGCCTCGGACGCGCCGACGCGGTCCGCTCCCTCGCCTGCCGCCTCGCCGCCGCGGCCGGGCGGCGGCTCGACGCCGGCAGCCCGTACGCCGACGTGCGCCTCCCGGACGGCACCAGGTTCCACGCCGTCCTCCCGCCGATCGCCACCGCCGGGCCCTACCTCTCCTTCCGCACCCACCGGTCCAAGGCGTTCACCCTCACGCAACTGGTCGAGGCCGACACGCTCACCGCCGACATGGCCGACCTCCTCCTGCGCGTCGTCACCGCGAAGATCCCGTTCCTGGTGACCGGCGGCACCGGCTCCGGCAAGACGACCCTGCTCGCGACGCTCCTCTCCCACGCGCCGAAGGAGGAACGCATCGTCGTGGTCGAGGACGCCGCCGAGCTCGCCCTCGACCACCCGCACGCGCTCACGCTCGAATCCCGCCCGGCGAACGTCGAAGGCGCCGGCGCGGTCGACCTCGCGGCCCTCGTCCGCCAGGCCCTGCGCATGCGCCCCGACCGCATCGTCGTCGGCGAGTGCCGCGGCGCCGAGGTCGTCGAGCTCCTGGGCGCGCTCAACACCGGCCACGAAGGCGGCGCCGGCACGCTCCACTGCAACGCCGCCGCCGACGTGCCCGCCCGCCTCGAAGCGCTCGCCCTCCCGCACGGCCTGCCCCGCGCCGGCCTCCACGCGCAACTGGTCGCGGCCCTCCGCGTCGTCGTCCACCTGAAACGCACGAGCTCGGGCCGCCAGGCGACCGAGATCGCCGTCATCGAAACCAGCCCCGGCCCCGCCGGGCTCACCGTCGCCGCCGCCTGGACCCGGCACGGTCCCGGACCGTCCGCCGGCATCCTCGAACGCCTACTGAGGGAGCGCACCGCATGACCGACATCGCCAACGCCCTGATCACCCACCGACCGAAGACCGCCGCCGCCTGCACCGCCCTCGCCGCCGCCCTGCTCGCGGCCTGGTTCGCCGGATACCGGCACCAAGGCGGCCTCGGCCCGCTCGCCGCCGCCACCGCCGCGGCGATCGCCGCCCTCTACACCGCGGCCGCAGTCACCGCCTGGCACCGGGCCCTGCGCCGCAAGCACCGCCGCGAGGCCGAACGCACCGCCGCCGACACCGTCGCCGCACTCGCCGCCGACCTCGCCGCGGGCACCGACCCGGTCCGCGCCGTCGCCACCGCCGAACCCGACTGGCCCGCCGAGGCCGCCGCCACCGCGGCCCGCCTCCGCGCCGCCCTCACCATCGCCGCCGACCTCGGCGCCCCCGCGGCCGAACTCTGCCGCCGCCTCGCCGAACACCTCCGCGAGACCGACCAGGCCGCCGCCCGGGCCCACGCCCAGACCGCGTCGATCCGCGCCTCCGCCGCGCTCCTCATCGCACTCCCCCTGGCCGGCATCGGCTTCGGCGAACTGCTCGGCGCCGACACGCTCGCGTTCCTCCTCGCGAACCCGCTCGGCATGGCCGCCGCCGCCACCGCAATGGGCCTCCAGGCCGCAGGAGCCGCCTGGACGGGCGCGCTCATCAACTCCGTCGGCATCGGAGGCGCGTGATGCTGCGACGACTCATCGGCCCGCTCGCGGGCACCGCCGCGGCCGTCATCGTCGGCGGTCCCACCGGCATCCTCGCGGGCTTCGCCACCTGGTGGCTCACCGCCCGGCTTCTGCACCCCGACCCCGACCGCAAGGAACGGGCCGCCGCCGACCGCCTCGCCCCGCACTGGCCCTGGACCCTCGACCTGATCGCCGCGGGACTGCGATCCGGCGCTCCGTTCCCGCAGGCCGCCTTCGCCGTCGCCGACACCGACGAGACCGACATCGGGGACCGTCTGAGCCGCTTCGCGAGCGCCATCCACCTCGGCGCCACCGCCGCCGAAGCCCTCCCCGAACTGGGACGGCTCCCCGGCGCCGACCGCCTCGCCCGCCAACTCGACCGCTCCGGCGACACCGGCGCCGCCATCGCGGGAGGACTCGAACAGCTCGCCGCCTCCCTCCGCGCCGAACAGCGCACCAGAACCGACGAACGCGCCGGCCGCGCCGCGGTCGCCCTCGTGGGCCCGCTGTGCCTGTGCTTCCTGCCCGCATTCGTCATCGCCGGCATCGGCCCCGTGGTCCTCGGCGTCGTCGCCGAGACCCTGGCCCCCGGCCTCTGAACCACACCGGAAACCGAACACACCGAAGAGAGGAACCGCAATGCGACCCGACACCGACACCACCATCGCCCTCCCGACCCGCCGCCGCCCCGCGCCCGGCCGCCCGGCCGACAACCGCGCCACCGGCCGAACCGAATCCACCCGCCGCCCGACCTGCCGCACCGCCACCTGCGGCGCCCCCAGATGCCGAGCGCCCCAACACGAACCGGAGCACCACGAGGAACCCACCGTCCGCCTCACCGCGACCGCGGCGAACGCCCCGGCCTGGTGCCCCGGCAGCAACCGCGCCCGCACGCCCATCACCGCCGAAGCACCGCAAGTCCCCGACGACCGCCCGGCCACCCGCTACCGGCGCCCCGGCCCCGGCGAACCCGACGAATGGCGCCCCGGCCGCATGCGCGCCACCGCGAAACCCGGCTGGGGCGGGAAGTTCGCCTCCAAGATGCGCGGCGAGAGCGGCATGAGCACCGCCGAGTACGCGCTCGGCACCCTGGCCGCGGTCGCCTTCGCCGGCGTCCTGATGGACGTCCTCACCTCCGGCGCGGTCCAGAGCGCACTCCAGTCCCTGATCGAACGGGCGCTGGTGTGAGCCCGCGACGCGGAGGAGTCCGCTGCCGCCGGAAACCCTCGACACGCGAACGGGGCCGCCCGCCCAACCTGCGGCACCGGGCGCGCGACGACCCGGGCCAGCGGGGGTTCGTGACGGCCGAGATGGCCGCGGCGCTCCCCGCGGTGGTCGCGGTCCTCGCGCTCGGCCTGTGGGCGGTGTCGGCGGTCGGGTTGAAGGTCAGGGCGATCGACGCGGCCAACACCGCCGCGATCGCCGCGGCCCGCGGCGAGGACGCGCAGGCGGTCGCGGACCCGTACCTCCCCGACGGCGCCTCGGTCGCCGTCTCGGAGGACGGCGACGTGGCCCGAGCCGTGGTCACGGCCCCGGCCCGCCCGCTCGGACACCTGACCCCGCCGCTGACCATCACCGCGACGGCGGTCGCCCCGCTCGAACCGGGACTGGACCGATGAGCCGCGCACGGAAGGCGAAGCGGAGACCGAGCGAACACGCCGAAGTCGCCGACCGCGGCTTCAGCGGGCACACAATCGCCGAAGCCGAAGCCGAAGCCGAAGCCGAAGCCGAAGCCGAAGCCGAAGCCGAAGCCGAAGCCGGAGTCGAGGCAGGCCGCGCCGGTACGGGCACCGGAGCTGGTGCCCGTGCCGAACGGGGCTCGGCGACGGTGCTCGCGGCGGGAGTGGCGGTGGCGCTGGTGGCGACCGCGCTGGCGTTCACGGCGGTCGGCCAGGCGAGCGCGGCCCGCCACCGGGCCCAAGGTGCGGCTGACGCCGCGGCGCTCGCCGGGGCGGCCCGGGTGCTCCTCGGCGAAGGCGAGGCGTGCGCCGCCGCGCAGGCGATGGTGGAACGCGCTGCGGCCGACTTCGTCCGCTGCGAGGTGGACGGCCTCGAGGTGACCGTCTACGTCAACGAGACCCCGACCGGCATCCCGCAGGCGCTCGGCCCGGCCCGAGCGGTCTCCCGAGCCGGCCCGGTCCTCACCGAATAACCGAGTCCGACAACGAACCAGGACCTCCCCCGGCGGCCAAGGCCAGGCCGCCGGGGGACGGAAGAACGACACAGAGCTTGACCAATGGTGTGCAGGTAGGCGGAGGGTGGGCACGGGGGAGGGGGAGGGGCCCCCGGAGGGGGTCCGCGCGAAATTTCTCCTCTCGCACTTGCCGATGGCCGCCCGGACCGGTTCGCTCATTCGGTGCGGGGTGCGGGGTGCGGGGTGCGGGGTGCGGGGTGCGGGGTGCGGGGTGCGGGGTGCGG
>NZ_RSEB01000004.1 GCF_003933745.1 Glycomyces terrestris
GACCGACAGCGGGAACATGCACAGCAGGTTGAGCGCGGCGAACTTGAGCGTGTTCACCAGCGCGGGGGCGAAGTACGGGTCGGCGAAGAGCCGCTCGAACCACGCGAAGCCCACGAACGGGTTCTCCCAGAACGGCCGGTAGGGGCTGTAGTCCATGAACGCGATGATGTTCCAGGCCGTGGGCCAGTAATGGAACACCGAGAGGTGGGCGACCACGGGGAGCGCCAGCAGCAGCAGGGGCCAGTCGTGCCGCAGCCGCTGGAGCACGGTCCGCTTGCGCCTGACGATGGGGCGGTTCGCGGGCCGCTCGGTGTCCGGTGGCGCGGTGCTCTGGAGTGTTGCCATCGTTTGGGATTCCAGTCGTCGTAGATCCAGGGTGCCGGTGGGCGGCCGGGCGGCCTCCGCGTCGGGAGGGCCCGCCCGGCCGCAGCGCGCGTCCTATTCGCCGTGGAGGGCCTTGTACGCGTCGGTGTAGTACTGGCGGGCGGCCTCGCCGCCGTTGTTCATGTACGTCTCGACCATGTCCGGGATCGACGAGAGTTCGGCGCGCCCGTAGGCGATGTCCTGCTGCTGGTCCCACAGGGTCGAGCCGGCGGCCTTGGCCTCGGCCGGGGGCTCGATCCGGACGCCCTCGAAGGGGTTCTCCATGCGGTACTCCTGGATGGAGGCGTCGTACGCGAACCGCTCGGCGACCATGTCGGGGTCGCCGGTGAGGAACGTCTGCACCTGGCAGGCCAGCGCCTTGTAGTGCACGGGGCCCTGGACGACCTCGCTGCCCAGCGTGGTGTAGACGGGGGTGCCGTCGGAGCCGAGCTCGAAGTGCTCGCCCTCGACGCCGTAGTTGAGGAGCTCGTACTCCTTGGTGCCGTACGGCGAGGCGCACCAGTTCGCGATGTCGAGGATCTCCTCGACCTGCTCCCTGGAGAGGCTCTTGTTGAGGAAGGTCCAGCCGCCGCTGCCGGAGGCCATCGCGACGGTGGGCGTGCGGCCCTTCGCGGCCAGCGGCGGGAGCGGGGCGACCCGGCCCTCCACCTCGCCGCGCTTGACCTTGAGGTTGAAGTCGTTCCAGCGGACGAGGTTGTCCTGCGTGAACATGACCTGCCCGGCCTCCTGCATCGCGGCGGCGTCGAGCGTGCCGGTGGGGGCGTCGGGGTGGATGAGCTTCTCGTCCCACAGGGTGCGGCGGAACTCCATGAGCTCGGTGAACTCGGGACGCTCGATGTTGTTGACCATCTTCTTCTGGTCCGGGTCCCAGTTCCAGCCGTCGGTGCCGCCGAGGCCGAACCACTGGCCGATGAACCAGTCGAGGCCGGTGGTGGCCCACCGGCCGGCGGCGTCGTCGGACCAGGCGCGGGCGACCTCGAGGAACTCCTCGACCGTGGTCGGCATCGCGAGGCCCTCGGCCTCCAGGAGGTCGACGCGGGCGAGGATGCCGTTGCCCTGGCCGCCGCTGTAGTTCATGGGGATGGCGTAGATGCCGGCGGTCTCGGGGTCGTCGGGGTCCTTCTGCCACACCGCGTACCCCCAGGCCTCCGACGGGATCGCGGCCAGCAGCGGCCAGCGCTCGGAGATGTCGCCCCGCACGATGTCGGTGAGGTCGTAGAAGCTGTTGACCACGGTCTCCTGGAAGTTGCTGAAGGAGCCGGTCATGTAGTTGAACAGCTGGATGCCGTGGCCGTACTCGTCGGCCTTGACCCACTGCACGGCCGTGTCGCCGTAGGTCATGCCGTCGCCTTGGCGCAGTTCGAGCTTCGTGCCGCCCCAGGCCTCGTACACGGCCGAGAAGTACGGGTCGTCCTTGGCGGGGGCGGGGCCCCAGCACGGCACGGTCAGCTCGTAGGTGCCGCTGCCCGAGGGCAGGTCGGTGATGGCCTGGACCGGCTCGGGGTAGGAGGTGAAGCCGGAGGGGTGGTGCGGCGGTTCGCCGACCAGGTCGGGCTCGACCGGCAGCGGCCACTCCTCGTGGGTCGGGAGGAAGTCGTAGCCGGTCGTGGCCTGCGTGCTGCCGTTGTTGGACTCGATGTCGGAGCAGGCGGCGATGACCGGGAGGCCCGCGGCCCCGGCGGCGCCGAGCCCGGCGGCCTTGAACAGTGAACGGCGCTTGAAGGGCGCCCGATCGGAGGGAGTAGCCATGTCGCTGACCTCGTCGTTGCGAAGGGATGGAGCGTGGGGCAGATCAGCTGCATCGAGGGATGTGGATACCTGACCTGGTGCGATGTACCGTACGCAGAACCGCGCAACTTTGTCAACACATGAAACCAACTTCGTTTCCAAACGGTGGCCCAGAATCGCGATGAAACGCCCGTATGGGGGCAGACATCAGTGCGGGCCGGTCCGGATACCGTGAACGGTGAACAAACCGAGGAGATCGCCATGGACAAGACCCCGTCGGCCGAGGGCCGCCCGCCGCGGGCCGCGCTCACCGGGCTGGAGCGCAGCACCCTGCGCGAACTGCTCATCCACGGCCCCAAGTCGCGCGCCGAGATCGCCCGCGACCTCGGCCTGTCCCGAGCGAGCCTCACCAGGGTCACGCGGGCGCTCCTGGCGGAGGGCCTGATCACCGACGGCGCGGTCGAGCTGCGCGGCGCCACCGGCCGGCCCAGCGAGGTCCTCCACCTCCGCCCCGAAGGCGCCCGGTTCCTCGGCGTGAAGCTGACCGGCGACCGCGTCTTCGCCGTCGTCACCGACCTCGCCGCGCGCGCCCTCGCCGAGTACGACGAGCCGCTGTCCTCCACACGCCCCGAGGACGTCGTCGCGCAGATCGGCGGCGCCTACGACCGCCTCGCGGCCGAGCACCCCGGCATCACCGCGGCCGGCGTCGGCGTCGCCGGCGACGTGGTGGCGGCCGGCGGCAGCCAGGTCGTCCGGGAGTCGCCCTTCCTCGGCTGGAGCGGGGTCCCCCTGGCCGACCTCGTCAGCGAGCGCCTCGGCATCCCCGCCACCGCCGAGAACGACATGCGCGCCCTGACCGCGGCCGAGCACTGGTTCGGCGTCGGCGCCGGGTACGAGTCCATGGTCCTCATCAGCGTCGGCGCCGGGATCGGCGTCGGCATCGTCGTCGACGGCAAGCTCGTGACGGGCGCCGGCGGCAGGGCCGGCCGCCTCGAGCACCTGCCCGTCGACCCCTCCGGGCCCCGATGCGAGCGCGGCCACCGCGGCTGCCTGGCCGCGTACGTCCCCAACTCGGCGATCGTCGGCGCGCTGCGCACGCCCGGCCTCGACTACGGGCAGGTCGTCGCGCTCGCCCGCGGCGGCGACCCCGCCGCCCGCCAGGCGTTCCGCGAGGCCGGCCACGCGCTCGGCCTCCTCACCGCGACGCTGGCGAACACCATCGACCCCGAGCGGATCGTCATCACCGGCGACGGCATCGCGGTGACCGAGCTGGCGCGCGACGAGCTCGACGCGGCGATCGCGCTCCACCGCGACCCGCCCGGCGCGCCCCTGCCCCTCGACATCCAGCCGTTCGAGTTCGACGAGTGGGCCCGGGCCGGGGCCGTCCTCGCGATCCGCGACTTCCTCCGGTTCTGAACCCCGTTCGTTTCCTCCGTTGACAAAGGCGGGAGCGTTGCCGATACTTGGACGGCCCCGCACCGCCCCAGTCCGACGAGGAGACCCCATGAACGACCCGAGCGCCGCCGTCGCCGAAGCCCCGCACTTCCGGCGGCCCGACCCCGAGCCGGTCGGGGACCCCGGCCCCCGCGCCGGCGGGAAGACCCGCATGCTCTGGGCCGGAGGCGTGTCCGTGGTCGTCCACCTCCCCGAGCGCGGCCTCCCCGAGGTCCTGCACTGGGGCCGCGATCTCGGCGACCTCGGCCACTCGGACTTCGAGCAGCTGCACCGGGCCCGGATGCGCTCGGTCTCGCCCAGCGCCCTCGACGCCCCCTGGCCCCTCACCCTCGTCCCCGGCGAACCCGACGGCTGGGAGGGCCGCCCCGGCTTCGCCGCGCACCGCGCCGGCCGGGCCGAGTACCCGCGCTGGACCGTCGCCGACGCCGACTTCGAGACCGACGCCGAGACCGGCACGCTCCACGTGCGCGCCGAGGCCCCCGGACTCCTCCTCCGCAGCGAACTGCGCCTCGACGACGCCGGCGTCCTGCGCGTGTCGCACGAGCTCGTCAACACCGCCGACGAGCCGCTCGCGCTCGCCGCGCTCGAAGCCGTCATGCCCGTCGACGACCGGGCCGCGGAGGTCCTCGACTTCACCGGCCGCTGGACCCGCGAGCGCGTCCCGCAGCGCGGCCCGCTCGCCCAGGGCAGCCGCGTCCGCGAGACCCGCCGCGGGCGCACCGGCCACGACTCGCCCTTCGCCCTCGTCCTGGGCACCCCCGGGTTCGACGCCGCCGCCGGGGAGCTGTGGGCGGTCCACCTCGCGTGGAGCGGCGACGCCGTCTACCGCCACGACGCCCTCCCCGAGGCGCGCACCCTCCTCGGGGCCGGGCCGCTCCTGCGCCCCGGCGAGATCGAGCTCGCCCCCGGCGAGTCCTTCCGCGCCCCCGACGCCGTGTTCGTCTGGAGCGACGGCGGCCTCGACGGTCTAGGGGAGCGTTTCCACCGTTCGCTGCGCGCCCGGCCCTCGCACCCGCGCGGCCCCCGCCCGGTGGTCCTCAACACGTGGGAGGCCGTCTACTTCCAACACGACCTCGGCCGCCTGGAGGCGCTGGCGCGCACGGCCGCCGGGATCGGCGTCGAGCGGTTCGTGCTCGACGACGGCTGGTTCCGCGGCCGCCGCGACGACCGCGCCGGACTCGGCGACTGGACCGTCGACCCCGCGGTCTGGCCGCAGGGCCTGCACCCGATCGTGCGCACCGTCCGCTCCCTCGGCATGGAGTTCGGCCTCTGGTTCGAGCCCGAGATGGTCAACCCCGACTCCGACCTCGCCCGCGAGCACCCCGACTGGCTGCTCCAGCCGGCCGCCGCCCGCGAATGGCGCGGCCAGTACGTGCTCGACCTCACCAACCCCGAGGCGTTCCGGTACCTGCTCGAGTCGATCTCGGCGCTCGTCGCCGAATACTCGCTCGACTACCTCAAATGGGACCAGAACCGCGACCTCATCGAGGCCGTGCACGACGGCCGCGCGAACGTCCACCGGCACACCGAGGCCGTGTACCGGCTCCTGGACCGGCTGCGGGCCCGCCACCCCGCGCTGGAGATCGAGTCGTGCGCCTCCGGCGGCGCCCGCGTCGACCTCGGCATCCTCGAACGCACCGACCGGGTGTGGGCCTCCGACACCAACGACCCGGTCGAGCGGCTCGCGATCCAGCGCTGGACCGAGCTGCTGCTGCCGCTCGAACTCATCGGCTCGCACATCGGCCCGCCGACCGCCCACACCACGCGCCGGGCGGCGAGCCTCGACTTCCGGATCGCCACGGCGCTGTTCGGGTCCGCGGGCGTCGAATGGGACGTCACCTCGTGCACGCCCGCCGAACTCGACCGGCTCCGCGAGGGGATCGCCTGCTACCGCCGCCTGCGCGGCCTCCTCCACACCGGGACGGTCGGGCACCCCGACACCGGCGACGACGGCGCGACCGCCACGTCCGTGGTCAGCGGCGACCGCGACCGCGCGGTCGTGCGCGTCGCCCGCCACGCCACCGGGGACCGCGCCCTGGCGACCGCGCTCCGCATCCCGGGCCTCGACCCCGAGGCCCGCTACCGGATCGCGCCGGTGCCCGAGCTCGCGGTGCCGCGCGGGCTCGACGAGGCGCCCCCGCCGTGGCTCGCGCACGGCCTGCGGCTGCCCGGCTCGGTGATCGCCGACGTCGGCGTCCAGCTGCCGCTGCTCGCGCCCGGCGAGGCGCTCGTCCTCGAACTCGCGCGCGAGCAGCGGGCCGGGTGACCGGCGGTCTAGCCCAGGCGCAGGAGCCGGGCGCCGTGGGCCGGCACCCGCAGCCGGATCCGGCCGTCCTCGACCGGGACGTCGGCGCCCTGCCACAGGTCGCGCGCGCCCGCGGCGCCCGCCTCGCCGACGTCGGCCAGGTGCAGGTCGACGTCGGCGTCCTCGTCGCCGAGCCAGAACACCGCGACCGCCGCGCCCTCGTCCAGGTCGGCCTTCCAGACCGCCAGCGAGTGGTCGCGGACGAGCTCGCGGCTGCCCCGGTTGCCGAGCACCGCCAGGACCTCGCGGTTGCGCAGCAGTTCGAGCGTGTCCGCCGGCGTGTCCGGGAGGTGCCCGCCGAACATGAGCGGCGAGCGCATCATGCACCAGAGCGTCATCATCGTCCGCTGCTCCTCGAGCGTCAGGCGCGAGACCCGGTCCTGGCCGACGTGGGCCCGGATGCCGATGCGCCCCAGCGGCAGCATGTCGGCGTCGCCCCACGCGCCCGGCACCTGGTGCGGCGCCCAGCGCGCCGCGCGCTGGAACATCTCGTGCAGGGCGCTCCAGTCGTCCCACAGGTCGTCGGAGATGCGCCACATCTCCGCGTGCTCGCGCAGGTGCTCGAGATGCGCGAAGGACAGCGCCTTGCCCGGCGAGAGGCTGAGCACGATCGGGCGCCCGCACTTGTCGATCGCGCGCGAGTACGCGGCGATGTCGGTGCTCTGGGTCGGCGGGTGGAGCACGTCGTCGAGCTTGACGAAGTCCACGCCCCACTCGGCGAACTGCGCCACCTGGGAGTCGTAGTACGCCTGCGCGCCGGGCGCGGTGTGGTCGATCCCGTAGTTGTCCGGGTTCCATTCGCACGCGTTGGCGCGGTCGGCGATCTGCGCCGCCGTCGTGCCGCCGCCGAGGACCGGGAGGTCGAGCTCGACGGCCTTCTTCGGGATGCCGCGCATCATGTGCACGCCGAACCGCAGGCCGAGCGCGTGCACGCGGTCGGCGAGCGCCTTGAACGAGCCGTCCGACGCGGACGGGAACCGGTTCGGCGCCGGGAGCTGGCGCCCCCACGCGTCGAGCACCGGGTCGGCGACCGCGTTGTACGCGTGCCGGCCCGGGTCCGGCTCGTACCACTGGATGTCGACGACCACGGTGTCCCAGCCGAACGGCTTGAGCTCGGCGGCCATGAACTCGGCGTTGGCGACCACCTCGTCCTCGGTCACCGAACCGCCGAAGCAGTCCCAGCTGTTCCAGCCCATCGGCGGGCGCTGTGCGGCGTGCTTTCTCGCAGAAGTCGTCATGCGACCACCGTAGGCCCCGCCGCCCGCCCGCGAATCCTGCCCGCTTGGCGGTTCTTCCGGGATCCTTCGCTCGGATACGATCGCCCCTCGTGAACCACGAAGCGGTAGCCGAGCTGGCGAACGCCCGGATCTGGGTCGCGCGCGGGAGCGCCCCGGCGATGCCCCGCGCCCACAGCCACGACGACATCGAGCTGAACGTCGTCACCAGCGGCGCCATCGAGTACCTGATGGGGGAGCGGCGCCTGCGCGTCGAGCAGGGCCGGGCGGCCCTGTTCTGGGCCAGCCTGCCGCACCGGCTGCTCGAGCCCGAGGGCGAGCCCGCCCAGGTCTGCTGGGTGCACGTGCCGCTCTCGACGGTGCTCACCTGGGACCTGCCCGCGCCCGACCTGCGCCCGCTCCTCGAAGGCCGGCCGGCCCTCGCCCCCCTGCCCGCCGACGTGGACGCCACCGGGGTGTGGCGGCGCTGGGAGGCCGACCTCCTCCGCGGCGACGCGGCCACCGCGCTCCTGGAGGTCCACGCCCTCATGCGCCGGACCCTGTCCGCCGCCCGGAACCCGGCCGCCGGCCGCGGCCCGGACTCGCGCCCCCTCGAGATGGCCGCGTTCATCATGGAGCGGTTCCGCGACCCGATCTCCGCCGCGGACGTCGCCGCCGTCGCCCACCTGAACACCGAGTACGCCATGACCGTGTTCCGCCGCACCTGGGAGATGACGATCGGCGACTTCCTGCTGCGCCGGCGCGTCGCCGAGGCCCAGCGGCTCCTCGCCACCACCGACCTCGACTGCTCGGCGGTCGGCTACGCGGCCGGATTCGGATCGGGCAGCAGCTTCTACGCCCAGTTCGCGAAGGCCACCGGCACCAGCCCCGGCCAGTACCGCACCGCCCTGCGCACCACGCGGGACGCGCACCTCGCCGGGAGATAGGACCGGGGCCCCCGGCCGGCGTCGCACCCTCGCATGACCGGCCGGAGACCCCGCGGTGTCCGGGCACCTGCTAGGCCCAGTCGCGAATCCTCATCTCTGTTCCTTTCCGCCGGAACGTGAAAGGGAACGCGCGCTCCGGCCCCCTGATCGTGCCCGCGCCCCCGGCGCCCGTGCCGTTCCCGAACGAAACCGAACGGCGGCGCGCGGGAGTGTCGCCGGGCCGGGCTACCGTTCCCACAGAGGAGGTGCCGTGCCCCAGCCGCCAAGCGACCCGCGAACGTTCCAGGTCCTCGACGACCTGGCCGGATACCTGCGCGAACTGCGCGCCGCGGCCGGCGGCACCCCATTCCGGGCCATCCGCGCCGGCATCCGCGACCTCCACCGGCAGCGCTCCGCGCCGGAGGAGCCCCCGTCCCTGTCCGCGCTCCACGGCTACTTCCAGAACGGCCGCACCCGCATGGACCCCGGCACCGTCCTCGACATCGCCCGCGTCCTCGGCCTCGGACCCGACGGGCTGCAAGCGCTCGACCAGGCCTGCCGCCGCGTCCTCGACCGCGCCAACCGCGCCCTCATCGTCGCCACCCGCGACGCCGTCCCCGCCCCCACCGCCCACTTCACCGGGCGCCGCGCCGAACGCGACCGCATCGGCGCCCTCGTCGCCGCCGCCCACGCGGCCGGACGGGCCGCCGTCGTCGCCGTCGAAGGCATGCCCGGCATCGGCAAGACCGAACTCGTCCACCAGGCCGCCCGCGACCTCGCCGACGCCGGCCGCACCGACGGCACCCACCTGTACGCCGACCTGCGCGGCCACGACCCCCTCGACCCGCCCGCCGCCCCCGACGCCGTCGTCCGCGGCTTCCTGCGCCACCTCGGCGTGCCCGGCCGCCGCATCGACGCCCTCACGCCCGCCGCCCGCGCCGCCCTCCTCCACGCCGAACTCGCCCCCCGCCGCGCCCTCCTCGTCCTCGACAACGCCGCCGACGCCGCCCAGCTGCGCCCCCTCCTGCCCCGCGGCCCCGGCGCCACCGCCCTGATCACCAGCCGCCGCCGCCTCGCCGACCTCGACGCCGACCGGCTCCACCTCGACGCCGTCGACCTCGAGGCCGCCCTCGACCTGCTCCGCCGCCACGACCCCACCGGCCGCCTCGACCGCGCCCCCCGCGAGGCCGCCGCCCTCGTCGACCTCTGCCGCCACCTGCCCCTCGACCTCGCCGCCCTCGGACGCCAACTCGCCGGCAAACCCGACTGGGACCTCGCCGACCACGTCGAGCGCCTCCGCCGCATCCCGCCGCACGAGCACAGCGGCCCCGCCCTCGCCCTCTCCTACGACGGCCTCCCCGCCCCCGCCCAGCGCCTCTTCCGCCTCCTCGCCGTCCACCCCGGACACCGCATCACCCCCGCCGGCGCCGCCGCGCTCGCCGCCGGCGCCGTGCCCGACGTCCCCGCCGCCCTCGCCCGCCTCTACGACGAGAGCCTCCTCCTGCGCCGCGGCGACGGCCCCTACGAGTTCCACGACACCGTCCGCGCCTACGCCACCGACCTCGCCCACCGCGAGGACCCCGCCAGCCGCCAGCGCGCCGCGATCGGCCGCCTCCTCCGCCACTACCGCGACCGCCTCGCCGACCCCGCGAACGCCTGGCTCGAAGCCGAGCGCGACGAACTCCTCGCCTGCCTCCACCTCGGCGGCCACGACGACGCCGTCGCCGACCTCGCGCGGCTCCTCAACCGGCGCCTGCGCCTCCTCGGCCACTACGGCGACGCCCGCATCTGCAACCGCCAGCTCCTGCGCCTCGCCCACCGCACCGGGAACCTCGCCTGGGAGGCCGACGCCCTCGCCGGCCTCGCCGAGATCGACCGCCTCACCGGCCGGTTCCGCACCGCCACCGCGGGATTCGAGGAGGCGCTGCGCCTGCGCCGCCTGACCGGCGACCGCGCCGGCGAGGCCGACGCCCTCCGCGGCCTCGCCCAGACCGCCTCCAACCACGACTACCCGACCGCCGCCCGCCGCTACCGGGCCGCCCTCCGGATCCACCGCGACCTCGGCAACCGCACCGGCGAAGCCGAGACCCTCTGGGGCCTCGCCGAGATCGCCATGTCCCTCGGCCGCCACACCGAGGCCGCCACCCACGCCGCCGCCGTCGCCGCCATCTGCCGCGGCATCGGCAACCGCGTCGGCGAAGCCTACGGCCTGCGCGCCCTCGGCGACGTCGCCGCCGCCCGCGGCCGCCTCGACGACGCGCGCGCCCACTACCGGCGGTCCCTCGCGCTCTGCCGCCGCACCGGCAACCGGCGCGGCGCCGCCAACGCCTGGCGCGGCCTCGCCGACACCGCGCTGCGCGCCGGACGCCTCGACCGCTCCGAACGCCTCCACCGGCGCGCCCTCGACGGCTCCCGCGCCATCGGCGACATCGCCGGGGAGGCCGACGCGCTCCGCGGCCTCGCCGAGACCGCCGCCGCCCGCGGCGACCTCGCCGCCGCGGCCGACCGCTTCCGCCGCGCCCTGGAGATCTACCGCTCCACCGACGACCGCCACGGCCAGGTCCACTGCCTCGAGGGCCTCGCCCGCGCCGCCGACCGCCCCGCCCGCGCCCGCCGCCACCGGCAGCAGGCCCTCGCGCTCGCCGAGGCCGCCGGCATCCCGCTCGCGGCCGACCTGCGGCGCGCCCTCGCCGCCCCCGAACTGTCCACCATAGACTGAACGCGCCCGCCGCCGCGGCTCACGACGAGCCGCGGCGGCGGGCGCGCCGGATCAGCCCAGCGTCCACCGCTGGTTCGCGCCGCCGTTGCACGACCACAGCACGATCTTCGTGCCGTTCACCGTGGCCGCCCCGGACACGTCGAGGCACAGCCCCGACGCCGCGTTCGTGATCGTCCCGTCCGCGTTCCGGTTCCAGCGCTGGTTCGCCCCGCCGTGGCAGGTCCAGATGATCACCTGGGTGCCGTTCGCGCTGCCGCCGCCCGAGGCGTCCAGGCACTTGCGGGTCGTCCCCGAGTACACGGTGAGTTCGCCTGCGGCCGTTGCGGTCCACTGCTGGTTCGCGCCGGTCCAGCAGTCCCAGATCTGGAGCTGCGTCCCGTTCGTCGTGGACTGGTTCGGCACGTCCAGGCACCGGTTCGACGCCGCCGACCGCAGCGCCCCGGTGGCCGGCGCGGGACCGCCGCCGTCCGGGCCGGCGGCCTCCATGATCGCCGCGGCCCCGGCCGGGACGCTGCTCGCGGAGAACACGGTGTTGTTGCGGACCACGTTGCCGCGCTGGCCGTCCGGGATGCCGGTGATCTGGGAGCTGGTGGAGTAGTTCCCGGTCAGCGTCAGGTTCCCGGTGTTGTGCCCGCCGGCGATGTTCGCGTGGGCCCACTGCCCGGCGGTGTTCATCATGACGTTCCCGGTCACGGTGAGGTACCGGGAGCCCTCGTCGAAGTACATGCCGAGCTGGCCGGTGCGGTCGCAGAAGTTCCCGCTCACGGTGCTGTTCGGCTGGGCCGAGAGCGTGTAGATGCACCCGGCGTCCCACAGCGTGTTCACGGTGTCGACGAGGTGGTTGCCGGTGATGCGCACGTCGGTGAGCGTCGTCGGCGTGCTGTAGACCGGCTGGAAGTCGTAGAGCCCGCGGTCGCGGTACTCCTGGCTGCCGCCGGGGTCGTTGGCGCCCCAGCCGTACCCGACGCCGATGCCGCTGT
This sequence comes from Glycomyces terrestris, assembly GCF_003933745.1. Taxonomy (GTDB): domain Bacteria; phylum Actinomycetota; class Actinomycetes; order Mycobacteriales; family Micromonosporaceae; genus Glycomyces; species Glycomyces terrestris. The sequence continues at coordinate 11,712 of NZ_RSEB01000004.1, forward strand.
AGGGCATGTCGGCGATGTAGTTGTGGTCGATCGTGAGCCGGGTGGCGTAGGTGGCGAGGATCGCGTCGTTGTCGAGGTAGTCGAGCGCCGTGCTGTAGATGCTGTTGTCCGCGATCGTGATGTCGCGGTTGATCATCCGCGTGTCGGAGGGGTGGTGCGCGTCGGGCCGCACCCCGCCGACGGCGATCGCGCCCCCGGCGCTCTCGGTGAAGGTGTTGCCGAGGACGTCGATGTCGTGCGCGCCCAGGCCGGTGCCGGTGCCGTGCGCGTTGGCGTCGTTGCCGATGCCGAGCGCGATCGAGCCGAGGTTCCGGAACGTGTTGTCCTGGAACACGATTCGTTCGGCGGCCGAGACCTGGACGGCCCCGGGGGTCTGCGACCAGCCGTTGCGCGAGCCCTCGAAGCCGCGGCAGCCGCGGGAGCAGCTGGTGAACGCGTCGGACGGCCGGTGCGCCTGGACGCCGGTCATGAACGTGCCGGTCTGCTGGTTCGCGTACCCGTCGGAGGAGTTGGGGTGCAGCCACGAGGTGCCGGTGAAGGTGAGCCCCTCGAAGCGGAGGTCGTGCACCGGCTGGGCGTACGTGCCGCCGACCTGCACGAGCGACTCCAGCCGCGGCATCTCGACGCGCGCGTTCGCGAGGTTCTGGCCCTGGAGCGGCTTGTAGTAGAGCCGTCCGGCGCCCGCGTCGAGGTACCACTCGCCGGGCTGGTCGAGGAAGCGCTTCGCGTTCGCGAGGAAGAACCGCGGGCCCACGAACGGGTTCTGGACGGTGTCCCACCCGTACGTGTTGTTGTTCCACGCGGGCTGGCGCATCGTCACCGTGGTCCCGGAGATCGAGTCCACGGGCGTGATCCGGGTGGTCCACGTCAGGTTCGCGCGCAGCTCGATCCGGCGCTGGTCGGGCAGGGTCGAGAGCCAGTTCAGGCTCGAGTTGCGGATGGTGAACCCGCTCGCGGTCAGCGTGATGTCGCTGGGGGCCAGGCTCATCTCGGCGCGCCGGGCGAGGACGCCGTCCACATAGAGCTGCCGGGTGTCGAAGCCGGTGCCGACGTCGGCCCGGTAGATCCCGGTCGCGGCGTCGTCGAGCACCCAGCCGGTGACGGCCTGGGCGCCGGTGACGACGGGGGCGGCGCCGTCGGCGGCCCGCCAGGTGACGGTGTGGCCGTTCCGCCCGGAGTCGGCGGCGTCGAACCGCAGCGGCGCCGTCAGCCGGTAGGTGCCGTCGAGGAGGATGACGGCGACGTCGCCGTCGCCCGCGGCGGCGGCCTGGCGGGCGCGCCGCTGCGCCTCGGGGAGGGTCCGGAGCGGCTGGGCCGCGGTGCCGGCGCCGCTGTCGCTGCCGGTGGGGGAGACGTGGATCTGGTACTGGGCCTGCGCGTGTGCCGGGGACGCGCCCAGTCCGGCGAGGGCGCCGGCGGCCGCGATGAGGAGGGCCGCCGCGAGGGCGCGCAGGCGCCCGGGGGGTGAGTGCCGCATGTCGAGTCCTTTCTCGATTCGATGAGGCGGGTCAGGGGTCGGCGGGCACCCGTCCGGCGGCGTTCGCCGCCTCGGTCTCGAACGGCTCCGGGCGGGTGCGGGATCGGTCGGTGGCGGGATCGGTCTCGGTGGCGTGCAGGCGGAGTCCGGCGCGGGCCGGGCGCACGCCGGGGCCGGCGGGGTCGGGCGGGCCGGGCCGCAGGCCGAGGTCGGCGACGGCCTGCTCGCAGACCTTCAGGCCCAGGCCGGGGGCGTCGCCGAGGACGAACGCGCCGTCCTCGATGTCGAGGTCGGCGGTGACGCCGACCGGCGGCCACAGGTCCTGGAGCTCGCTGACGAGGTGGTTCGGCACGGCGGTCGCGGCGTGCAGCAGCCCGACCGGGACGTTCCCGATCGGGCTGACCGGCAGGTCGTGGGCGTGCGCGAGCGCGGCCACGCGCAGGAAGTGCGTGACGCCGTGGACGGCGGCGGTCTGGACGATGTCCACGGCCCCGGCGTGCAGGAGCGGGCGGAACTGCTCCAGACCGGTGAGGTTCTCGCCGGTCGCGACGGCCGCGCGCACGCCCCGCTGGACGACGGCCAGGCCCTCGGCGTCCCAGCGGCGCACCGGCTCCTCGATCCACGCGAGGTCGAGGGTGCGCTCGAGTTCGCGCACGTGCCGCACGGCCTGCTTGCGGCTCCAGGTCTCGTTCGCGTCGAGCATGAGGCCCGGCCGGGCCCCGCCGCCGGCGTCGGCGAGCACGTCCCGCACCAGGGTCAGCCGGCGACGGTCGGCCTCGACGTCGAGGCCGCCCTTGAGCTTGGCCGCGCGCAGGCCGCGCCCGGCGTAGACGCCGTAGGCCGCGGCGAGCTCCTCGTCCCCGAGGCCGATGTCGAGCCCGGACGCGTAGGCCGGCACGACCCGGTCGCGGCCGCCGAGGAGCCGCCACAGCGGCTCGTCCGCGAACTGCGCCTTGAGGTCCCACAGCGCGGTGTCGAGCGCGCCGATCGTCCCGAACACGGCCCCGGCGTGGCCGGCCTTGAACGCCGACCGGAGCATCCGGTCGTACAGCGCGGCGGTGCTCCGCGGGTCCTCGCCGTCGATGGCGGAGAAGACGTCGGCGATCCCGGCGTGCGAGCCGAGCCCGACGCCGGTGGCGCCTTCGTCGGTGTCCACCAGGACGATCGGGAGGACGGTGACGCCGTCGGCGAAGACGCCGTTGGCGTCCCCGACGGGCCGCGCCCACTCCTGGACCGTCGTCAGCGTGCGGTAGCCGGTGATCCGCATGTCATCCCTTCGTGGAGCCGGCGGTGACGCCGGAGGCGATCTGGCGCTGGAAGAACAGGTAGAGCAGCAGGACGGGGACGGCGGCGATGAGGACGCCGCCGGCGAACGTCGGGATGTCCGCGGAGTACTGGCCGCGGAGCGCGGTGACGCCGGTCATGAGGGTGCGGTGCTCGGGCGAGGGCATGAGCAGCAGGGCGATGAGGACGTCGTTCCAGCAGAACAGCGCGTCCAGGATGCCCACCGACAGGAGCGCGGGGCGCCCCAGCGGCAGCATGATCCGCGCGTACACCCCGTACGTCGAGTTCCCGTCGATGCGGGCGGCGTCGGTGATCTCGCCCGGGATGCCGCTGTAGTAGCTGGTCATGAGGAAGACCGTGAACGGCAGGAACTGCGCGGTGTAGGCGAGGATCAGCCCGGGGTAGGTGTCGACGAGCCCGGCCTGCCCCATGGTGCGCGCGAGCGGGACCATGATCACCTGGAAGGGGATGAACAGGGCCGCAAGGCAGCCCAGGAACAGCACCCGGGAGCCGCGGAACCGCAACTGGCTCAACGCGAATCCGGCCATCGAACCGAACAGCAGCAGGAGCGCCACCGAGCCGGCCACGACGATGAGCGAGTTCGCGAGGTAGCGGCCCATGTCGGCGCTGCCCCACGCGGTGGCGAACGCGTCCCAGCGCAGCGCCTCGGCGGGGGAGAAGCGGTCGAGGACGTACTCGTGGCGGGTCTTCATGGCGACGTTCGCGGTGAACACCAGCGGGTACACCGTGGCGGCCGCGAGGGCGGCCATCGGCAGGGCGACGAGCCAGCGGCCGGCGCGGAGCGGGGCCATCAGTCCTCCCTCCCGGAGCGCCGCAGGATCGCGAGCTGGGCGAGCCCGACCGCGAGCATCACGACGAAGAGCACTGTGGACGCGGCGGAGGCGAGCGCGGGGCGGCTCATCTGGCCCTGCTGGAACCAGATGTAGTACTCCGGCAGGTACGTCGAGCCCTCCGGGCCGCCGCCGGTCATGACGTACAGGAGCCCGAACATCGAGGTGAGCATCCCGATCATGGTGGTGACGACGACGAACTGGATCGTGCGGGCGAGCCCGGGGACGATCACGTGCCGGATCACCAGCGGCAGCGAGGCGCCGTCGACGCGGGCGGCGTCGATGAGCGAGGTGTCCAGGGTGGCGAACCCGGCGAGGAACACGACCAGGGCCATCCCGAACGTCGCCCAGACGTGGACGCCGACGACGGCGTAGATCGCCACATCGGGGTCGCCGAGCCAGTCGACCGGCCCGAGCCCGACGGCCCCGAGGAGGGCGTTCGCCGGGCCGTCGTAGGCGAGCAGGAGGTTGAAGATCGCGCCGATGATGACCGGGGAGAGCACCGCGGGGAAGAAGTAGACGCTCCGGTAGAGCCGGTGCCCGGGCACCCGCAGGTAGATGAAGGTCGCCAGGAGCCCCGGGATCGCCACCGCCACGGGGAGCAGCAGCACGAGCAGGCCCGTGTTCCGCATGGCCTCGGCGAACAGCGGGTCGCCGAACAGGGTCCGGTAGTTGTCCCATCCGACGTTCTGGCCGTTGCGGTCGCCGTCGCCGGTGAACGAGAAGTTGACGCCCAGCGCGAGCGGGTACAGCCGCAGCCCGGCGATGACGAGGACCGCGGGCGCGACGAGGACGTAAGGGGCGAGGCGTTCGGCGCGGGGGAATCGCAGGTTCCCGCGCCGAGGCCCCCGCACCGTTCGGGGTGCCGCCGCGCGTGCAGTCTCCCCGGCGGGGCCCGCCGCGGCGGGCCTGACGGAGGTCGGCGGCGTTCCGATCGGCATGTCTCAGCTCGCCTGGTCGCTCGCGGCGAGTTCGCCCAGCGCCTCGTCCACTGTGGTCGAGCCGCTCAGGAGCTCCTGGGACAGCCGCCCCATGAGCTCGAGGGTCTCGGCCGACAGCGCGACGTGCAGCGCCGGCTTCCCGGTCGGGATCTGGGCGACGATCGCGGCCGCGGCCGGCCCGGCCCCGGAGGCGTCGATGGTGGTGTCGGCGGCGATCGCGCCGGCGTCGGCGTAGAACGCCTCCAGCGCGGCGGTGGAGGTGAGCGACCGGACGAGGTCGGCGGCGAGCTCCGGATCGGCGGTCCACTCGGCGACGCCGTACCCGATGCCGCCGTCGTACGGCAGGGCCGGCGCGGCGCCCGCGGCGGCGACCGGGGCCGGCATGACGCCGACGTTCTCCGCGCCGATGAACTCCCCGAACTCCTTCCAGTGCCCCACGTCCGACATCAGGCCGACGACGTGGGCGGCCTCCCCGGCGTCGAAGAGCGCGAACTCGTCGTTGAACATCGCGGTGGAGTTGACGCCGTCGTTGTTGAGCCCGGCCTGCTCGGCCTCGACCCACAGCTCGAAGACCCGCCGGACGCCCGGCGAGGTCCAGTCGCGGTCCCCGGCGATCCACGCGTCGTACTCCTCGGGGCTGAGCACGCCCGGCCCGATCCCGGACAGGAAGAACTGGATGCCGTAGCCCTCCTTGTTGCCCATGGCGAAGCAGTCGGCGCCGGTGGCCTCGGTGATGGCGGCGCAGTCGGCGAGGAACTCCTCCCACGTGGCGGCCGGCGCCTCCGGGTCGAGCCCGGCCTCCTCGTACAGCGCCTTGTTGTAGTACAGCGGGTGGCCCTGGAGGGTGACCGGCGCGGCGTAGACCTGCCCGTCGGCGGTGAACGCCTCCCAGCCGGCGAGCCGGTCCATGTCCTCGGCGAGGAGGTCGTCCAGCGGCAGCAGGGCGTCGGCGCGGTCGCGCAGCTGGCCGCCGCCGTTGAAGAGCATGACGTCGGGTCCCTCGCCGGACTGGATCGCGGTCCCCAGCAGGTTGTAGTACTGGTCGAAGGGCTGGGCCACGAACTCGACCTCGACGTCGGGGTGCCGCTCGGCGAAGTCGGCCTTCGCGGCCTCGATGTAGGAGGCGGCGGTCGCGTCCCCGGACTTCCAGTCCCAGACCACGAGCGTCCCGTCGCCGCCCTCCGAGCCGGAGTCCGGGGCCGCGGCGCTGCCGCAGCCGTACAGCGCCAGCGGCGCGATGAGGGCGGTCGACCACAGTGCTCGTCGCTTCATTGCAGATCACTCTCCGTGGGGGTGGCCGGGGGCCCGGCGCGAAGGTCGCTCGTAAACATAACTCGTATGACGTCTTACGTCAATGGAGTGACGTATACTCGGCCGCGAACCGCGCCCGACCGGCGCCCGGGGCAGACGGAGGTCCGATGACGACAGTGCAGCGACCTGGCGCCGACCCGGCGCCCCCCGCCTGGTCCCGCCGCCCCGCCAACCTCGCCAAGGCCGTCACCGCCGAGCTCGTCCAGCGCATCGTCCGCGGCGACTACCCCTCCGGCGCCGCCCTCCCGGCCGAGCACGCCCTGTGCGACGCGTTCTCGGTGAGCCGCACCGTGGTCCGCGAGGCCGTCAAGGTGCTCCAGGAGAAGGGCCTGGTCCAGATCCGGCAGGGCTCGGGCACCCAGGTGCTCCCGCCGACCTCCTGGAACCTGCTCGACGAGCAGGTGCTGGCCGCGACCATCGACGAGGACGGGACCCTCGGCGTGCTCGACGACCTCGTCGTCACCCGCCGCCTCCTGGAGGCCGACATGGCGCACGTGGCCGCCCGCACCGCCGACCGGGACGCGCTCGACCGCATGCGGGACCTCGTCGACCGCATGGACGCGCTGGTGGACGACCCGGAGTCCTACCACGAGCACGACCGGGCCTTCCACGACGCCGTCATGCGCGCCTCCGGCAACCGCATCGCCCGCGCCGTCGTGCGCTCGCTCGAGAGCCAGGTCATCAACACCGCCAGGTACATGGGCCGCACCGAGCGGGCGCTGTGCGAGGCGTCGAACCGCGGGCACCGGCGCGTCTGCGAGCGCATCGCGGCCGGCGACGCCGAGGGCGCGGCCGCGGCGATGTTCGCCCACATCACCGAGGCCTGGCTGGTGCGGCGCGGCGCCGAGGGCGATCCGGACCGCCTCGCGCGCTGACGCAGGCCGCAAAGATCTGATGTCTGTGCCTGGACGGCAAGGACATTCAGGGGCGAACTTCGGATAACACTCGGGTCTTGACGGCATACATCCAATCTATATAGACTGACGTCGATATTCAAGGCGTTGCACGGCCCGTTCCCCCGACCCGTTCTGGGAGCGATTCCAGACTTCGGTGGGCCGCATCCTCCTTCATGGACCTCTCATGCGGCGCCGGTCCACAGTGCAGTCTCCACCGAGCCTGACCTCAAGGAGTAGCTTCCGATGTCGAGATTCAGATCCGCGTTCGCCTGTCTCGCGGCGGCGGCCGTCCTGGCGCTGGCCGGCGCCGCGACGGCGCAGGCCGCCGAGGCGCCCGCGGCCCCCGCCGCGGCCGACGTGAGCGCGACGGCGAGCTCGGGGTGCGGCAAGGCCCCCACGCTCACCAGCGGCACCCACACCATCCAGAGCAGCGGCCAGAACCGCTCCTTCATCCTCAAGATCCCCGCCGGCTACGACCGCAACAAGCCCCACAAGCTGATCTTCGGCAACCACTGGTGGGGCGGCACCGCCAACGACGTCGCCTCCGGCGGCAGCGACGGCGCCGTCTACGCCCACTACGGCCTCGACGCCCTCTCGGGCGGCTCGGCGATCTTCGTGGCCCCGCAGGGCCAGAACAACGCCTGGGCCAACTCGAACGGCATCGACGTCGTGTTCTTCGACGACATGATCCGCCGCATCGAGGCCGACCTCTGCGTCGACGAGTCGCAGCGGTTCTCCCTGGGCTTCAGCTACGGCGGCGCGATGAGCTACGCGCTCGCCTGCGCCCGCCCGAACGTGTTCCGCGCGGTCATCGCCATCGCCGTCCCGGGCCCGGTCAGCGGGTGCAGCGGCGGCTCGGGCGCCGTGGCCTACTTCGGCATCCAGGGCGTCACCGACAGCATGCCGAACGCCCGCGCGATGCGCGACCGGTTCGTGGCCAACAACGGCTGCGCCCAGCAGAGCCCGCGCGAGCCGGCCTCCGGCAGCGGCACCCACATCACCACCAACTACTCGTGCCGCGCCGGCTACCCGGTCCGCTGGGCCGCGTTCGACGGCGGCCACCAGCAGGGCCCGGTCGACGGCTGCACCGGCTGCGAGAGCGGCGCCCGCAGCTGGGTCAAGAACGAGGTCTGGAACTTCATCAGCCAGTTCTCCTCGACCCCGCCCGCCGAGACCGACCAGGTCCGCAACAACGCCGCGAACCGCTGCCTCGACGTCTCGGCCCAGTCCACCGCGAACGGCGCCACCACCCAGCTGTGGGACTGCCACACCGGTTCGAACCAGCAGTGGACCCGCACCGCCTCGCGGCAGCTGACCGTCTACGGCGGCAAGTGCCTCGACGCCGAGGGCGCCGCCACCGCACCCGGCACGCGGGTGATCATCTGGGACTGCCACAGCGGCGCCAACCAGCAGTGGAACGTGAACGCCGACGGCTCGATCACCGGCGTCGCCTCGGGCCTGTGCCTGGCGACGACCAACGGCGGCACCGCCAACGGCACCGGCGTGGTCCTGGCGAGCTGCAACGGCTCGGCCGCCCAGAAGTGGACCTTCGTCTGACCGACCGGCCGGCGCGTCCTCGACGCCGGCACTGAGAGGACGGGCCTCCCTCGCGGGAGGCCCGTTCCGTTGCGCCGCTAGGCGGTGAACTGCCATGAGTTCACGTTGAACAGGTAACCGCCGCCGCCGGTGAACTTCAGGTGCAGGTCCCGCGTCCCGGTCGCGCCGCTCACCGGGCACGACACGTTCGTCCAGACCTGCCATCCGCCGGTGCCCGGGACGGTGCAGGTGCCCACGAGCGGCCCGTTGGGCCCGTCGAGCCGCACCTCGATCCGCCCGCCCGCGGTCGCCGAGGCCACCCGCGCGGTGAACGTCCGCGCCCCGGACCCGAAGGCCGCGCCCTCGACCTTGATCCAGTCGCCGTTCTCGATCCAGCCGACGTTCATGCCGCCCTCGGAGGAGCGCTCGGTCTCCACCCCGTTCGCCCACGCGATCGTCTCGGCCTCCTGGCGCGTGAACGGGTTGAGCGTCCCGACCTGCGGCGGTCCGGCCGTGGTCATGTTGATGATCGGGATCGTCCCGTCGGCGTTGTACGTGAACCGCTCGACGGCCACCGACCTGGTGAAGCCGCCGCCGCCCGGCAGCGCGCCGTTGTGGTAGAAGAAGTACGACGATCCCTTGTAGTCGATCACCCCCGGGTGGTTCGTGAAGCTCGACCCCTGCGTCGGCATCACCGTCCCGCGGTACGTCCACGGCCCGGTCGGCCCCGGCGCGGTCGAGTACGCGATGTGCTCCGAGCAGCACTGCGCCGCGAAGACCATGTAGTACAGCGAGCCGCGCTTGTACACCCACGGCCCCTCCTCGTAGAGCGTCGGCCGGTCCGTCCCGCCCGGCCGGACCCCGAACCCCTGCGTGGTCAGCGGGATGCGGTTGACGCCGCCCGAGTACGAGGTCATGTCGGCGTTGAGCTTGACGTACCACAGGTTCGGGTTGCCCCAGTACAGGTACGCCTGGCCGTCGGTGTCGATGAACACCGAGGGGTCGATCTCGCCGTTCTCGACCAGCGGCCGCCCGAGCGCGTCCCGGAACGGGCCGGTCGGGTTGTCGGCGACGGCCACGCCGATCGCCATCCGCCCGGTCGCGTCGTTGACGACCGGGACGTACCAGTAGAACTTCCCGTTGCGCTCCACCGCCTGGCCGGCCCAGGCGTCCTGGCGCGCCCAGCTGAAGGTGTCGATGTTCAGCGGCGAGCCGTGGTCGGTCCAGTTGACCATGTCCTCGGACGACCAGACCCGCCACTCGCGCATGGTGAACCAGGTCGAGCCGTCCTCGTCGTGCCCGGTGTACAGGTACACCCGTCCGTTGTGGACCAGCGGGGCGGGGTCGGCGGTGTAGATGGTCTGGATGATCGGGTTGTCGGCCTGCGCCGGGGAGGGCGACGGTTCGGCGGCCGGGCTCAGCGCGGCCGCCGCGAACGCGAAGGCGACCGCGAGCACCGCCGTCCGCCTCCGATGGGATGTCTGCATGGGGAACCTCGTCTTCGAAACGTTCGGAAGTCTCCTCGAAAGTTGCGGAGGGTGCTCTCAGGGTAGCGACGGCGCCATCACATGTAAATAGATCGATTTCGATGTGACCGTGCGCTGCGCGTCGAAAGGTTCGATCAATGCGATCGACGACTCAGAAATCACAGGACAAAACCGCGAAAACTTCAGCCTCAGTCACCCGTGAGCGACCTTTACCGGTAAAAAAATCTGATGTTTAACCGCTTCAAGTGTTGACGGCGACGAGCGCGCGGTCCTAGCGTGAACAACATTCCTGGAACCGAACGCAAAGGAGCGGGCGTGAGCATCTGGAACGGGGAGCGCCGCCGCGCGGCGCACCGGACGCAAGGACCACCGCGGTGACCGCCGCCGCAGCCCCGCCGCGGGCCGCCCTCCGCGAACGCCGCCGCCGCACCCGCAGGCGCAACCTCCGCCGCCACTGGCAGCTGTACGTCCTGCTGGTCCTCCCGGTCGCCTACTTCGTGGTCTTCCACTACATCCCCATGGCCAACAACGTCATCGCCTTCAAGGACTACAACGTCGTCCAGGGCATCTGGGGCTCGCCGTGGGCCGGGTTCGACCACTTCGAACGCTTCTTCGCCAACCCCGTCGCCTGGGACCTCATCCGCAACACGCTGATGCTCAGCCTCTACGGCTTCCTCGCCGGGTTCCCCGTCCCGATCATCCTCGCCCTCGCCCTCAACGAGGTCCGCGCCCGCTTCTTCAAGCGCACGGTCCAGATGGTCACCTACGCGCCCCACTTCATCTCCACGGTCATCGTCGTCTCCATGCTCATCCTGATCTTCTCCCCGCGGATCGGCTTCATGGCCGACGTCCTCGGCTTCTTCGGGATGAACGCGAACCTCCTGGCCGACCCGGACGCGTTCCGCAGCGTCTACGTCTGGAGCGACGTCTGGCAGACCGCCGGCTACTCCGCGATCATCTACATGGCCGCGCTGGCGGGCATCGACCCGAGCCTGTACGAGGCCGCCCGCCTCGACGGCGCCTCGCGCCTGCGCAAGATCTGGCACGTCGACCTGCCCGGCATCGCGCCCACGGTCGTGGTCGTCATGGTCCTGAGCGTCGGCAACATCATGGCGGTCGGCTTCGAGAAGGCGTTCCTGCTCCAGAACCCGCTGAACCTCTCGACCTCCGAGATCATCGCGACCTACACGTACAAGATCGGCCTGCTCAACGCCGACTTCAGCCTCGCGACCGCGGTCGGGCTGTTCAACTCCGTCATCAACCTCATCCTGCTGCTGGTCGTGAACCAGGTCGCCAAGCGCGTCACGGGCAACGGACTGTGGTGAAGGGAGCCCCTGCAATGACCCTCGAGACCGCGACCCGCCCGGCGCCCGGCGCCGAGCCGGAACCCAAGGCCCGCAAGCCCAAGCGCCGCTCCACCACCGTCCAGGACACCCGCGTCGACCGCGTCTTCATGGCCGGCGTGTACGTCCTGCTGTCGACGTTCCTGCTCATCGTGCTGGTCCCGCTCGTCAACATCGTCGCGAGCTCGTTCTCGAGCCCGGCGGCGGTCTCGGGCGGCCGGGTGTTCCTGTGGCCGGTCGACTTCTCGCTCATCGGCTACGAGGCGGTCCTCACCAGCGACGCGATCCTCACCGGCTTCGGCAACTCGATCTTCTACGCCGTCGTCGGGACGCTCGTGAGCCTCGCCCTCACCGTGATGATCGCCTACCCGCTCTCGCGCGCGGAGCTGGTGGGCCGCAAGGTGCTCATCGGCGGCGTCCTGTTCACGATGCTGTTCTCCGGCGGCCTCATCCCCACCTACATGGTCGTGCGGGCCCTCGGCCTGCTCGACACCCGCTGGGCGATCATCCTGCCCGCCGCGATCGGCGCCTGGCAGGTGCTCATCGCCATGACGTACTTCCGCACCTCGATCCCGGGGGAGCTGTACGAGGCCGCGCAGCTCGACGGCGCCTCCGACCTGCGCTACCTGTGGTCGGTGGTGCTGCCGCTGTCGAAGCCGCTCCTGGCCGTCATCGCCCTCATGTACGGCATCGGCCAGTGGAACTCGTACTTCTCCGCCCTGATCTACCTGCGCAGCGAGGAGCTCTACCCCCTCCAGCTGGTGCTGCGGAACGTCCTGATCGTCAACAACACCGGCGGCACCAACCTCGCCGACCAGATGGCGGCCGAGCAGCTGGCCGACCTGATGAAGTTCTCCCTCATCGTCGTGTCGACCGTGCCCGTCCTCCTCGTCTACCCGTTCGTCGCACGCCACTTCACCAAGGGCGTGATGCTCGGCTCCGTCAAGGGCTGAGCCGCCGACCCCGCCGCGGCCGGCCGACCCGCGGCGCGCCCCTCCTCCACCCAACTCCTCTTCGAAAGGCAGTCAACGATGACCAGCAGAGTCCTTCGAGCGGCAGCGGCCGGTGCGGCCCTGGCCGTCGCGGCGACCGCGTTCGCCGCGTGCTCCTCCGGCCCGGAGACCACTCCGGACGACGTGATCACCATCTTCGCCCCCCAGGGCACCGACGTGGACCTGGAGGAGAACGCCTTCACCAAGGTCCTCGAGGAGAAGTTCGACGTCGAACTCGACTTCGAGACCACCACCTGGGACGGCGCCGCGGCGGCCGAGAAGCGGCAGATCTCCCTCGCCAGCGGCGACTACCCCGACGCGTACATGCTCATCCCGTGGGTCGACCAGTTCTCCGCCGAGGAGCTGGTGAAGCTCGGCGGCCAGGGCGTGATCGTGCCCCTCGACGACCTCATCGGCGAGGACACCCCGCACCTCACCGCCGCGTTCGAGAAGGAGCCCGGCTTCAAGGAGCTCGCGACCGCCCCGGACGGGAAGATCTGGGGCATCCCGGCGTGGAACGACTGTTACCACTGCTCGTACCCGTCGAAGCTGTGGATGAACTCCGCCTGGCTCGACACGCTCGGCCTGGAGCAGCCCACCACGCCCGACGAGCTGCGGACCGTGCTGGAGGCCTTCAAGAACGAGGACCCCAACGGCAACGGCCAGGCCGACGAGATCCCCCTCTCCGCAGCGGGCGGGAGCTCGCTCCTGTCGTACCTGATGAACCCGTTCGTCTACACCGCGGAGATGTACTCGAACGCGGAGGGCGTCACCCCGGCCGCCCTCGGCGCCGTCGACGGCACCGTGACCCTGCAACCGACGCGTGACGAATGGCGCGAGGCGATCTCGTACGTCGCCTCCCTGTACGAGGACGGCCTGATCGACGAGGGCGCCTTCACGCAGAACGGCGAGGCGCTCAACGCCAAGGGCAACAGCGCCGACGGCGTCATCCTCGGCTCGGTCGCCGTCATGCACCCGTGGTTCGTCACCAACGACCACGAGGACGGCCGCTACACGCAGTACGACGCGGTCCCGCCGCTGACCGGCCCCGCCGGCAGCGACACGTTCTGGAGCGCCGGCGGCGCGGGCGCGGCCCCGGGCGCGACCTTCGTCATCACCAACCGCTCCAGCGAGGCCAAGCAGCAGAAGCTCATGCAGATCCTCGACTACATGGTGTCCTACGAGGGCCACCTCCAGGGAGAGTTCGGCGTCGAGGGCGTCAACTGGGCCCGGCCCGAGGCGGGCGAGGTCGCCCTCGACGAGACCCTGGAGCCGAGCTTCAAGACCCTCACCCCGCCCGAGGGCGAGGGACTGAACAACTCCTGGGGCCCGATCGCCCAGTTCTTCAGCGACGCCGAGTTCCGCAACAGCCAGGTCACCGACACGGACGTCTACACGCCCGAAGGCTACGAGCGCCGCCTCTTCGAGGCCACGCAGCTCTACGAGGGCCACGAGTCCGACGAGCGCTTCCCGTACTGGGAGGTCGCCGTGACCGGCGAGACCGCGACCGAGCTCGCCACGATCCAGACCAATGTGGAGAACTTCGTCGTCCAGGCCAGCGCCGAGTTCGTCACCGGCGTGCGCGACATCGACAGCGACGAGGACTGGGCCGAGTTCCAACAGAACCTCACCGACCTCGGCGCCGAACGGTACGTCGAGATCTACCAGGAGGCATGGGACGCCGCTCAGTAACACGGTCCCCGCTCCGGCGGGCCGCCTCGGGGTCAAGACGACGAGGCGGCCCGCCCCCCTGCCATCCGGCTGACGGCGGACGCCGCCCCCGCACCGGATTCGACACCGAACCGCGTTCGCAATCCGCATCGCCTTCCCCGACCGCCCCACCCCCTCCAGGAAAGCGAGCCGCCGACCTCCACCCGTCTCGCGGCCGGACCGAACTGAACAGAGCAAGGCGCCCGTGTCCTCTTTCGAGGGACACGGGCGCCGTGCGCCCGGTGTTCTGTCGGACCCGTCGGCAAGGATCGTGCCTACGGTTCCCCTCTGGGTGGGTGGGGGTTTGGGACGGTATACACGCTTAGGTCTTCAGCGGGTTTCGCGGAGGATCTTCACGTCCCAGGGGCCCAAGGGGAGTGCGGCGCCCTGGTCGTAGGTCGTGTCGTCGAGGAGGTCGACCGCCGCGGCCGGGAGGGGCACCTCCGTCTGGTCCCAGGACCAGTTGTGCACGAAGCGGATCGTGTCGCCCGCGGGCGTGGTGGCGCTGGTGGCCGTCACGGTCTGATGCTCGGGGCGCCAGGCGCCCGCGGGGGCGATCCAGGTGAAGAGGGCCGAGCCGAAGGCGTCGTTCGGGATTGTGCCGACACAGGTCACCCGGCCGCGACCGTGCTCCTTCGTCGTCGCCGCCGGGAAGCGGCCGTAGTGCGGGTGCCAGTATTCGGCCAGCGCCTGCGCGCCGTCGAGGATCAGGCCGTCGGCCCAGTGCACGCCCGCCGCGTCCGCGCCCAGCTCCAGACCGGAGCCTTCGACGGCGTGGACGGGGATTGCTTCGGCGAGGTTCGCGAACTCGTCGTACCAGACTCCGGCCGCTTCGGCGAGGCGTGCGGGTTTGACTTCGAGGCGGGCCCGGGCCTCTTGGTCGGCGTAGGCGGTGCGCGGGCCGAGGACGAGGTGTCCGCCTGCGGCGGCGTACTGGTCGAGCCAGTCCAGGAGGTCGTCGTCGGCGGTGTAGATTCCGGCTGCCACGAGCACCGGGTACTGCGTGGCCGCGTCCTCGGGTGAGCCCAGTTGCTCGGTGTGGATGATGCGGGCTTGGAGTCCGGCGTCGAAGGCGCCCTTGTAGAACGGTGCGGCGATCGAGTGGAAGGAGTCGCGGTCGGGGCCGCCGTCCGGCTTCGCCAGGGCCGGCTGCGCCGCGAGGGCCCACTCGCTCTCCTTGGAGTACAGGACGGCCACGTCGGCGTGGGGGACCAGCCCGTCGAGCACGGGGCCGGCCTTCCGCAGTTCGGCGCCGAGCTGCGCGAGTTCGCGGTAGACGCGGCCGGGGCGCTGGCTGTGGGGGAGGATGCCGCCCCAGTACGTCTCGGTGCCGTAGTGCAGGCTCTGCCAGTGCCAGTACTCGATCATCCTGGCCCCGCGCGAGACCAGCGCCCACGCGGCCTGCCGCCACTGCCCCTCGTACGCGGGCATGTTGTGCCAGGACTCGCCGATGGCCTGGGCGTTCGTCTCGGTGACCAGGAACGGCTCCTGGCGCGAGCCGTACATCGCGTCGGCCGCCCGGTACAGCGCCGCCACCCCAGGCTGCGACCAGTGCCCGCCGACCGGCTCCTGCCCCAGCGCGAAGCCGTCCTGCATGCGGTAGTACGGGTTCCCGGCGGTGATCGACATGCGCTCGGCCACGGCGCGCTCGTCGATGCCGGGCCGGCCGTAGGAGATGCAGGTGGTCACGAACTGGTCGTCGCGGGCGTACTCGCGTGCGATGTCGGCCTGCCAGGCGATGAACTCGGTGGTCAGCTCGGTCTGGAAGCGCCGCCACGCCTGCTCGTACTGCGGTTGCGCGTTCCCGTCGGGGCGCCACAGGTCGGCCCAGGTGGAGAGCCGGTGGGACCAGTAGACCAGGCCCCATTCGCGGTTCAGCGTCGCCACGTCCCCGTATGCGTGTCGGAGGTGGTCGGTGAAGCGCTGGAACACGCCCTCGTTGTGGAACAGCTGGAGCCCGGGCTCGTTGTCGACCTGGAAGCCGATCACCGCGGGGTGGTCGGCGTAGCGGTCGAGGATCTTCCGGATGACGCGTTCGGCGTGGAAGCGGAAGGCCGGGTGGGTGTAGTCGACCTCCTGGCGTCCGCCCCAGGCGATCCGCTGCCCTGTGCGGTGTTCGCCGGCGATCTCGGGGTACAGGCGCGCCAGCCACGGCGGCACCGCGTACGTCGGGGTCCCGAGGATCACGCCGATGCCGTGCTCCAGGGCCCCGTCCAGGACCGGCTGGAGCCAGTCGAGGTCGAAGCGCCCGTTCTCCGGCTCCCACGTGCTCCAGACCGACTCGCCGACCCGGATCACGGAGAACCCGGCCTCGGCCATGAGGTCGAGGTCCTCCTCGAGGCGGCGCTTCGCGCGCTCGGTGTCGAAGCCGTCCAGGACGTCGGGCTGGTACTCGTAGTAGTAGGCGGCGCCGAACAAGATCGGCTGGGGCCACTCGGACATCAAGATTCCTTCGTCAATCGGTGCAGTGCGGATCAGTGAGGGGTGACGTCGAAGACGCGGGCGCAGGTCCCCGGAGGGACGTCGAGGACCGGGACGCCGTCGCGCTCCCGGACCGTCCACTTCGGCAGCGAGGCCGGGTACACCTGCCGCACCGCGCGCCCGCGCAGGTCCGGCAGGGCGAGCTCGGCCGCGTCGCCGCGCGACCAGACCGCCAGCAGCGAGCCGCCGTCGGCCTCCAGGAGCAGCGCGATCACCTCGTCGTTCCACCCCGGCAGGCCCAGCGGCCACACCGGGTGCGCGGCCGCGATGCCGCCGCGCCGCTCCCGGTGGAGCGCCACCGCCTCGTGGACCAGGGCCGTCTGCTCCGCGCCGAGCTCGTGCAGGAACCCCGAGAGGTACATGCGTCCCATGACGCCCGAGACCATCGCGAACGCGGTCTCCTCGGGCGTCATATCCGCGGCCGGGTAGGCCCAATTCCCGGCCTGCTCGGGCAGGACGCTCGCGGGCGCCGCGGCCGCGACGGCCGGGTACATCCGGTAGTCCTGCTGGTCGCTCGTGGACTGGAGGTGGACGGCCGACAGCAGGTGGTAGTCCATCCGCATCGCCCCCGACGAGCAGCTCTCGATCAGCAGCCGCGGATGCCGCTCCTGCACGTCGAGCAGCCAGTCCCGCAGCGCGCGGGTGTGCCCCAGCAGCCCGGCGCCGGGCGCCGCGACGCCGACGTCCGTGCCCGCCCCGATGTTGACGTTGTAGTCGAGCTTGAAGTACCCGACGCCGAACTCCTCCACCAGCCGGTCCACGGTCTCGTCCAGGTGCGCGCGCGCCGCCGGGTGCCGCAGGTCGAGCTGGTAGTGGTTCCCCTCCACGACGCGCTCGCCATACCGGCAGAAGAACGCCTCGTCCGGCAGCCGCGCGGCCACCGGCGACTTGACGCCGACGCCCTCCGGCTCCAGCCACAGCCCCGGCCGCATCCCCGCGCGGTGGATCGCGTCGGTGACCGCCAGGAGCCCGCCGGTGAACCGGTCGGGGCCCTCGCGCCACTCGCCCGCGCCCGCCCACCAGCCCTCCGGCCCCGCGAACCAGCCCGCGTCGATGCAAAAGCACTCCGCGCCGGCCGCCGCCGCGGACTCGATGAGCGGCAGCAGCTTCTCGGTAGACGGGTCGCCCATGAGCGTGTTCATGTAGTCGTTGTAGACGACCGGCAGCCGCCCGTCGGCCGTGCGCGGCACCCGGATCGCCCGCCGGTAGCCCGTCAGCGCCGCGAACGCCGCGTCCCGGCCCCCGTCGGCCACCACCAGGCCCGCGGGCACGCTCGTGAACTCACCGCCCGGCGCCAGCCGCTCCACGAACTGGTGCTCCAGGTCGGTCGGGCCGAGCACGCCGAGGGTCACCGAGTCGGCCCCGCGCGACAGCTCCCAGTGCCAGCCCGCGCTCGTCTCGACCTGCCACGCCACCGACGGGCCCTCCGCGGCGGCGAGCACGCCCGTGGGCAGGACCTCGCCGCTGGACCACGAGCCGTGGCTCGTCACCGCGAAGTGCCCGCGCCCGGTGAAGCCGAACCGCCCGAACGCCAGGTCCGGCAGGAGCTCGGTGAGCGGCCGCTGCTCCCACCGGTTCTCGCCGAGCCACTCGCTGCGGCCCCACAGCACGTCGTACCCGGTCCCCGCGACCGAGACGACCGCTGACGCGACCATCGTGAGCATGAGGTCGCGCGACCCCGTGTTCCGCACCGTCTGCGTGATCTGGAGGCCCGGGCCCGCCGCCCGGAAGACGCTGACGACCTCGATCCCGGACGCCTCCTCGCGCTGTCGGACGCGCAGCTCGTCCCCGTCCGACTCGTGGCCCGCGTACCGCAGCCGCACCCCCGCGACCGACCGCACGTAGATCTGGGTGTTGTGCTCGCGGTTGCGGCCCGCGGTGTGCAGCTCGACGATCGGGCACGGCACGACCGCCGAGCGCGCCTCCGGGCCGGTGGCGAGGCGCACGAGCCGCACCGGCCCGTCCCCGTGCGCGAACCGCAGGTGCAGTCCGGGACGGTGCCATTCGAACTCGATGTCGGCGTTGGTCATCGGTCTTCCTCTCAACCTCGCGCGGGACGGCGGCGGACGGACGTCCGGGAGGGGCCGCGGGACCCGGCGCACCGGACATCATTAAATATGGATGTTTGAATAAACAAACTCGTGGCGCGTGGGGACGGATCGACGGTCACTCCTGTGCTCGAAAATCAGATGTTTGCGATCATCGATGGTTCATCGTGCCGCTGTCAAGCGAGGTATGTCGGATACGTGCCGTTCAAACGTAACAACCCGTCAAAAAAGTTCCGCTCGCTCCGCGGAAAGATCGAATGAATGAGGCGTCGGACCTCAATCCGCCGCGCCGACCGGCGGCGCCTCGTCGCCCAGATCCAACAGTGACTCCTCCACGCCCAGCAGATGGTTCGCCATCCGCACCCGCGCCACGTCCGGGTCCCGGTCGCGCAGCGCCCGCCAGATCGCCAGGTGCTCCTCATGGGTGCGCCGGTCCGCGCCGGCCTCCCGCAGGCTCCGCCACAGCCGCTCGCGCACCGTGCGGCCCGCCAGGGCCTCGATCATCCCGGCCAGCACCGGGTTGCCGGTGTGGGAGGCGATGATGCGGTGGAACGCGATGTCGATCTCGATGATCCGCTCGTGCTCGTCCGGGGCGGTGTCGAGCAGCGCCGCGGCCTCGTCCAGCAGCGCCCGCGCCTCCGCCACGGCCTCGTCCGGGATGCGGGAGGCCGCGAGGCGCACCGCCTCGGTCTCCAGCAGGCGCCGGATGGCGTGGACGTGCCGCGCCTGGCCCTCGCCCTGGAGCTCGACCACGAACCCCATCGGCGCCAGCAGCCGGGAGACGTCGAGCCCGGTCACGTACGTGCCGTCCCCCTGCCGGGTGTCGAGCACGCCCAGGATCGACAGCGCCCGGACCCCTTCGCGCAGCGACCCGCGCGAGACCCCGAGCCGCTCGGCGAGGTCCTTCTCGACGGGCAGCCGCTCGCCGGGGCTCAGCTCGCCGCTGAGGATCATGTGCCTGATGCCGTTGACGACGTCGTCGGTGCGTGACATGGGAGCAAGTATGTCTGAGCCGGGAGGCCCGCCATCGCCGGTCCCGACCGCACCCGCGCTCAGCGCCCCCTCGGGGGAGCGGTGCTGTCGCGCACCACGAGCTCGGTGGCGAGCTCCACCCGCTGCTGCGGCAGCGCCCCGCCCTCCGCGAGCCGGACGATCATGCGCGCCGCGGCCGCGCCCATCTCCTTGAGCGGCTGCCGGACCGTGGTCAGCGGCGGGATCATCCACTTCGCCATCGGCAGGTCGTCGAAGCCGACCACGCTGAGGTCCTCCGGAATGCGCACGCCCAGCTGCGCGGCGGCGTGGTAGACCCCGACCGCCGACGAGTCGTTGCACGCGAAGACCGCCGTCGGCGGCTCGTCCAGCCGCAGCAGGTCCAGGGCGTGGACGCGGCCCGTCTCGATGCTGAAGTCGCCGGGCCGCACGAGCCCCGGATCGGCCTCCACGCCCGCCAGGTCCAGGGCCGACCGGAAGCCGTCCAGCCGTGCCCGCGCCGCCTCCATGTTCTCCGGCCCGCTCACCACGCCGATGCGGCGGTGCCCCAGCGCGGCCAGATGCCTGGCGGCGCTGAGGCCCCCGCTCCAGTTCCCGGCCCCCACCGACGGCGCGTCGTGCTCGGGGTCGCCGGTCGGGTCCAGCTGCACCAGCGGCACGTCGCGGCTGTACAGCCGGTCGCACTGGTCGGGCGCCAGCCCCGCGTACACCGAGACGACCCCGAGCGGGCGGCGCGCCAGGACGTCCTCGATCCAGTCCCCGCCCGGCACGCGCCGCCCCGCCAGTTCCGAGACCACCACACCGATCCGGTGCGCCCGCGCGACCTCGCGGATGCCGTTCAGGATCTCCATGACGTACGAGCTGCGCAGCTCGTGGAAGAGCACGTCGATGAGCGCCGCGGACTTCGCCGGGCGCCGCTGCCTGCGGTAGCCCCGCGTCCGGATGAGCTCCTCGATCTGGTCCCGGGTCGCCGCCGACACGTCCGAGCGGCCGTTCACCACCTTCGACACCGTCGCCGTGGAGACCCCGGCCAAGGCCGCGAGCTGCGCGATCGTCAACGGTCCGTCCGGCGTCTCAGTGCCGGCGCCTGCTTGGGAGGGGCTCATCGCGGCAGTCTAACGCCATGCGCCTCAGACGTTCCCCCTCGCGCCGCGCCCCCTCCCGAACCGCACCGGTCTCGCCGGACGCCGCCGCCCCGGTGGACCCGACCCGCGACCCCGAACCCGACCAGCACGCCTCAGCCCGGGCCGGTGCGATCCGGGCGACACGACGGAATGCGCTCCGCGGCAACGGCGTTGCCAGGCACATGTGGAACAGTGAGGAACTCGATCTCGACGCCTATCTCGCCTTCCTGCACTACGAGGGCGACCGGGCCCCGACGCTGGCGACCCTGCGCGCCCTCCAGCGCGCGCACGTGCTGAACGTCAGGTGGGACACCCTCGACAGCTTCCTGTACCGCAAGGTCAGACTCGACCTGCCCTCCTTGCAGGACAAGCTGATCCGCCGCGGCCGCGGCGGCTACTGCTTCGAGCACGTCACCCTGTTCGCCGCGGTCCTCGAGAAGCTCGGCTTCGACTTCACCGCCGTCTCCGGCCGGGTGCAGCTCGGCGCCGACCAGCACCGCCCGCGCCCCGCCACCCACGCGATGCTCCTGGTCGACCTCGACGGGACCCGCCGCCTCGTCGACGTCGGCTTCGGCCACAGCCCCTTGGAGCCCATCGACCTCGTCGACGGCGCCACCAGCGACGCCGGCCCCTGGCCGTACCTGCTGCGCTGGCAGGAGATCACGCACGGCTCCCCGGGCTGGGCCGTGCACCAGCGCGACGGCGAGGACGCCTGGCAGGTGCGGCAGGTCTTCACCGAGAACCCGCAGTACGCCGTCGACTACGCGGTCGGCAACCACTACGTGGCCTCGAACGACCGCTCGCCGTTCGCCATCCGCCCGTACGTGCAGCGGCTGCGCACCGACCGGTACGACACGCTCGACGCGCTCACCTGGACCACCGAGCGCCCCGGCGCGGCCCCCGCGAAGCAGGCCGTCGAGCCGCACGAGGTGCCGAAGCTCCTCGACGACGTCTTCGGCATCCGCACCGACCCCGAGGAGGCCGCGCTGCTGGTGCGCCGCCTGACCGACCTGGCCGCGGAGCCGCCTACGCGACCGTGACCCGCACGGTGTGCAGGCCGGTGGCCCCGTCGGGGACGACGCCCCGGACCTCGCTGGTCTGGACCTCGCCCTCGCCGTCGGTGGCGCGCACGGTCAGCGTGTGGTCGCCGGACGGCGCGTCCCACTCGTACTTCCACTGCCGCCAGGTGTCGCCGGTGGCGACGTCCGAGAGGTCGCACGGCCGCCACTCGCCGCCGTCGACCTGGAGCTCGACCGCCGAGACGCCGCGGTGCTGCGCCCACGCGACGCCGGCCACGACGACCGCGCCCGCGTCGGCCTTCGACCGCGGCGTGTCGATGCGCGACTGCGTCTTGATCGGCCGCGGCGTCGACCAGCCGCGGGTGATCCAGTACGCGTCGTAGGCGTCGAACGTGGTCAGCTCGAGCTCGGTGAGCCACTTCGTGGCCGACACGTACCCGTACAGGCCGGGGATCACCAGGCGGGCCGGCCAGCCGTGGTCGACCGGCAGCGGCTCCCCGTTCATGCCGACGGCGATCATGGCGTCGCGGCCGTCGAAGACGAGCTCGGTCGGCGACCCGGCGGTCCAGCCGTCGCTGGAGCGGGAGACGAGCTGGTCCGCGGCCGGGTCCACGCCGGCCTCGGCGAGGAGGTCGGCGAGCGAGACGCCGAGCCACCGGGCGTTGCCGATGAGGTCGCCGCCGACCTGGTTCGACACGCAGCACAGCGTGATGTCGCGTTCGATGAGCTCGCGGCCGAGCAGGTCGTCGAACGTGTAGGTGCGCTCGCGGTCGACCATGCCGTGCACGCGCAGGCGCCAGGCGTCCACATCGATCCGGGGGACGGTGATCGCGGTGTCGATGCGGTAGAACTCGCCGTTCGGCGTCCGGTACGGCGCCAGGCCGTCCACCTCGAAGTCCGCCACCGGCCCCGGTTCGACCGCGGGCGCGTCCGCCTCGGGGAGCGCCACCGCCTCCCGGTCGGCCTCGACCCCGGCCGGGCCCACGCGGCCCGCCCACCACGAGCCGGCGAGCGCGGCGGCGCCGACGCCGCCCGCGACGGCCAGGAACCGGCGCCGCCCTTCGGCCTCGCGGGCCCCGAACCGGCGGTCCCACCACTCGATCCCGCCGAGCGCGACCGCCGCGGCCAGCAGCGACGGCCCGGCCGCCGCCGCGCCCAGCCCCGGCAGCGCCACGGCCGCCGCGGCCCCGACCAGGCCGAGCGCCGCGACCGCGGCCCGGGCGAGCCACGGCCGTGTCCGCCACAGCACCCCGGTCCCCGCGCCCACGGCGGCGACGCCGATGCCCAGTCCCAGGATGAGCAGGGGCTTGTCGAGCGTCCCCACCAGTTCGATGAACCAGTGCGAGACCTCCAGGGGCACGATCGCGATCACGGTGTCGGCCAGCGCCGACAGCGGCGCGGCGCGCGGTGCGGTGAGCGCGGCGGCCAGATGCCCGACGGCGAGGCCGGCGAGCGCGGCGACGAGCCCGGCCGCGGCCCAGGCGCGCGGCGGAGCGGGGTGCACGGTGTCCATGACCCCATGATCGCGCTTCTCGCCCTGCGGAACCGCTGCCGGCGCTTACGATCCGCTAAACTTCGCGCCCGCCCGCCTCAGCGGGCGCCGTCGAGCGCCTGCGCGAAGTCCTCGACCAGGTCGGCGGGGGCCTCGATCCCGGCCGAGAACCGCACCAGGCCGTGCGGTCCGAGGCGCGTCACCAGCGACTCGACGCCGCCGAGGCTCGAGGCGTCGTACGGCAGCCGCAGCGCCTTGACCACGACCTCGGCGGCGGGGCCGCCGCCGGCGGCGCGGAACGTGAGGACCGATCCGAACCCGTCGAACCAGGCCGCGGCCCGCCCGTGGTCCGGGTGCGCGGCCAGACCCGGGTACCGCACCTGCGCGACCGCCTCGTGCCCGGCGAGGAGTTCGGCTACGGCCTGCGCGTTCGCGTTCTGCTGCCGGACCCGCAGCGCGAGCGTCTTCAGTCCGCGGGAGAGCAGGAACGCCGCGTGCGGGTCGAGCGCGGACCCGTAGGCCCGCTGGACCGACCGGACCCGCTCGAGGCGCTCGCGCGTGCCGGTCACCACGCCGGCGGCGAGGTCGGAGTGGCCGTTGAGCGCCTTGGTCGCGGAGTGGCACACCAGGTCGAAGCCGACGGTGTGCGGCCGGAAGACCACCGGCGTCGCCAGCGTGTTGTCGATGACGGAGGTGAGGCCGTGCTCGCGGGCGAAGCGGGCGGCGCCGACGAGGTCGCCGACCCGGATGGTGGGGTTGGTGATCGTCTCGGTCAGGAACGCCCTCGTGCGCGGGCGCAGGGCCCGGCGCCACGCGGCCGCGTCGCCGGGGTCGACCAGGTCGAAGTCCCAGCCCAGGCGGGCGGCGTGCTCGGCGAGGAACCGGTGGGTCCCGCCGTAGAACGCGCCCGCGGCGATGAGGTGGCCGCCGCTGCCGAGGACACTGTGGAGCGCGGCGGTGATGGCGGCCATGCCCGAGCCGGTGGCGACGGCGGACTCGGCGCCTTCGAGGGCCGCGAGCCGGGCTTCGAGGTGCCGCTGGGTCGGGTTGGTGCCCAACCGGATGTAGGGCGCGTCGCCGCCGGAGCCGGCCTCGAAGACGGTCCCCTGGTAGAGGGGGAAGACCACCGAGCCGTCCGCGGCGGGCCGCGGCTCGCCGCCGTGCACCGCCAGGGTCTCGAAGCGGGTTCGCTTGTCGCTCATGGGGCTGACGCTACGGCGGGGGGCCGTCCGCGATCAACGGAATGTCCTTACATTTCGCTTACGTTCCCGCTGGTCCGGTGACCTGGGCGAGCCGCGGGACCGCGGCGTGCAGGAGTTCGCGCACCTTGTGGAGGTTCGCCTCGAACACCGCGAAGACCGCCGCGTCGGTCACGGGCGGGACGTCGGGGTCCTCGTCGAGTCCGGCGTCGTAGTCGGTCACGAGCGCGATCCCCGCGAACGGGATGCCGGCCTCCATGGCGAGGGGCGCCTCGGGCGACTGCGTCATGTTGACGACGTGCCAACCGGATTCGCGGTGCCAGCGCGATTCGGCGCGGGTGGAGAAGCGGGGCCCGTTGACGACCACGACCGTGCCGCCGTCGTGCGCGGTCACGCCGGTCTCGGCCGCGGCGTCGAGCAGGACGCGGCGCAGGCGCGGATCGTACGGCTCGGCGAACGGCACGTGCACCGGACCGTCGTCGAAGGCGTCGTAGAACGTGGAGGGGCGGCCCCAGGTGCGGTCGACGAGCTGGTCGCAGACGACGAACTCGCCGGGCCTGATCTCGGGCCGCAGCGATCCGGCCGCGAACGGCGAGACCAGGGCCCGCACCCCGAGGCTGCGCATGGCGTCCACATTGGCCCGGTAGTTGACCCGGTGCGGCGGGTACCGGTGGTCGACGCCGTGCCGGGGGAGGAACGCCACCCGGACGCCCCCGACGTCGGCGATGGTGACCGGCGCCGAGGGCGGCCCCCACGGCGTGTCGGCCTCCCAGGTCTCGGCGCCGTCGGCGAGGGCGTAGAACCCCGAGCCGCCGAACACGCCGACGTCCGCTCGCGGTGACGTCTGCACTGCCTGCTCCTTCATCCTCGTTCGAAGCGCGCCAACTGGGCCCGCATGTCCTTGACGGCCCGGAGGGTCCCGCCGATCGTGCCGGTGACCTTGCTCTTGCCGGTGCGCAGGCGGTAGGGGACGGGCAGCTCGGCGATCCGCCAGCCCTCCCGTCCGGCGCGCAGCACCATCTCCAGCGGCCACCCGGAGCGGCGGTCGGCGATCCCGAGGCCGAGCAGCGCCTCGCGCCGGGCGGCGCGCATCGGCCCGAGGTCGGTCACGTCCGCGCCGCAGCGGCGCCGCACCTGGCGCGCGAGGTACCGGTTGGCGAGGCGGTTGCGCAGCGGCTGCGCGCCCGCCTCGGCGTCGCGCGCGCCGAGCACCAGGTCGGCCTCGCCGGCCAGGACCGGCGCGCACACCCGCGGCAGGTCGGCCGGGTCGAGGGTCGCGTCGCAGTCCATGAAGGCCACCACCGGCGCGGTGGCGGCGGCGAGCCCGGCGTGACACGCCGCGCCGAAGCCGCGGCGCGCCTCCGTCACGACCCGGGCGCCCAGCCGGGCGGCCACCTCGCCCGACCCGTCCGCGGAGCCGTTGTCGACCACGATCGGGCGGTAGCCCGCGGGCATGCGCGACAGGACCCACGGGATCGCCTCCCGCTCGTCGAGCACCGGCAGCACCACGTCCACGGCGGCCGGCTCCGACAGCTCGCGCACGCGGCGCGCCGTGCGCGTCTCCGGGGCGAGGGCGGCCACGGCGCGGGCGTCCCCGATGTCGTTGACGTCGCGCAGCACCGGCAGGTCCGCCACCGCCAGTCCGAGTGCCTCCAACCGCTTCCGTTGCAGCAGACCGGTGTCGCCGCGGCTCATCGGCACGCCCCGGAACGCGTCCGGGTGCGGCCGGGCCAGGCCCAGCGCCCACCAGCCGCCGTCCTCGGCGAGGCCCAGCGCCGCGTCCGCGCCGTCGAGCACGACGCCCAGCGCCGCGTCGAGCAGGCCCGGCGTCACCTGCGGGGTGTCCATGCCGATCTGGAGGCCCGGCCCGCCAGCGACCGCCCAGGCCGCGGCCAGCCGCTCCCCGAACCCGCCCTGGACCTGCGGGACGACCGTGAACCCCTCCGGCAGCCACGGTCCCGGCTCGCCCTCGAGCGCGAGGATCCGCCGGTCCGCGCCGCACGCCGCGACCGCCTCGAGGGTGTCGGCGAGCGCGGCCTCGGCCACCGAGGCGGCCTCCGCGGGCGTGAGCGGCGGCGAGAGGCGGGTCTTGGACCGGCCCGGGACCGGGGCCTTCGCCATGACGAGGAGATGGGTCCGCTGCATGCGTCCGATGCTACGGAGGAAACCGGCGCCGCAGCGGCGGAGGATTCTTACGGTATGCGAAAGTCTCGGCCGGTCGGGTGACGCGGGCGCGCGCGATCGGGCATCGTTGGGCCATGAGCTCCGAAGCCGACGCGCGCGTCCTGGTCGTCGACGACGACCCCGCGCTCGCCGAGGTCGTCGCCCGGTACCTGCGCCGCGACGGCTACGACGTCGACTACGCGCCCGACGGCGAGTCCGGGCTCCGCCAGGCCCTCGCGACCCTCCCCGACCTCGTCGTCCTCGACCTGATGATGCCCGGCATGGACGGCTTCGAGGTCTGCCGGCGCCTGCGCGAGGCCACCGCGATCCCCGTCGTCATGCTGACCGCCCGCGGCGAGGAGAACGACCGCATCGCCGGCCTCGACCTCGGCGCCGACGACTACGTCACCAAGCCGTTCTCCCCGGGCGAGCTCGCCGCCCGCGTCCGGGCCGTCCTGCGCCGCGCCTCGGCCCCGCCCGCCCCCGCCGCGCTCCTCACCGGCGGCGACGTCGAGATCGACACCCGCGCCCACACCGTGCGCCGCAAGGGCGAGCCGATCACGCTCACCACCAAGGAGTACGACCTCCTCGTGTGCTTCATGACCCACCCCGGCCGCGCCTTCCGCCGCGAGGAGCTCCTGGAGACCGTGTGGGGCTGGAGCATCGGCGACACGTCCACCGTGACCGTCCACGTGCGGCGGCTGCGCGAGAAGGTCGAGACCGACGCCTCCGCGCCCCGCCACCTGACGACCGTGCGCGGCGTCGGCTACCGGTGGGAGCCGTGATGGCCCACCCGCGCCGCCTCGCAGGCTCCCTCGTGATCCTCGCCGTCGCCCTCGCCGCGGCCACCGTCCTCGCCGTCGCGTTCGACTTCCCGCCCAGGGACATCGCGATCCTCGTCGCCGTCGCCGGGGTCGCCTCCTCGGCCGCGGGCGTCGCCGGCGGCCTCGTCCTGCGCCGCCTGCGCAGCCGGCCCGCCCGCGTCCAGACCATGACCGTCGCCCTCTCCTCGGTCCTGGTCGCCGCCACCGGCGTCGTCACCGCAGCGCTCGCCATGTTCATCTCCTTCCACGACCTCGTCCTCCTCTTCGTCGTCCTCATCGTCGCCTCCGGGGTCGCCTTCGGCGCCGCCTGGCAGCTCGGCGACGACATCGGCGCGGGCGCCCAGCAGGTCGGCGCCTACGCGCGCACCATGGTCGGCGGCGACGGCCGCATCGCCGCCGCGATCGCCCCGCCCGTGACCGGCCCGGGCGAACTGGCCGCGCTCGCGGGCGAACTCGCCGACGTCTCCCGCCGCCTCGAGGAGTCCCGCCGCCGCGAGCGCGCCCTCGAAGCCTCGCGCCGCGAACTCATCGCCTGGGTCTCCCACGACCTGCGCGCGCCCCTCGCCACCATCCGCGCCATGGCCGAGGCCCTCGACGACGCCGTCGTGGACGACGACGCGGCCGTCAAGCGGTACCACTCCCAGATCCGCACCGACGCCGAACGCCTCACCGCGCTCGTCGACGACCTGTTCGAGCTCTCCCGCATCAACAGCGGCTCCCTGCGGCTCGGCCGCGAGAAGGTCGAGGTCTGCGACGCCCTCGCCGACGCCCTCGCCGGCGCCGGCGCCGCCGCCGAGGTCAAGGGCGTCACCCTGGTCGAGCGGGTCGCGCCGCTCCCGCCGATCGACGTCGCCGCCCGCGAGTTCTGCCGCGCCCTCGACAACCTCATCGACAACGCGATCCGGCACACGCCGCCGGGCCGCGCGGTCGCCGTCGAGGCCGCCGCGACCGCCGGCGGCGCGGTCG
This sequence comes from Glycomyces terrestris, assembly GCF_003933745.1. GTDB lineage: Bacteria > Actinomycetota > Actinomycetes > Mycobacteriales > Micromonosporaceae > Glycomyces > Glycomyces terrestris. Next base: position 39,846 of record NZ_RSEB01000004.1, read on the forward strand.
TGCACGTCACCGACGCGTGCGGCGGCATCCCCGAGGCCGACCTGCCCCGCGTGTTCGACATCGCCTTCCGCGGCGACCAGGCCCGCGGCCGCGACGACCGCGGCGGCGGCCTCGGCCTCGCCATCAGCCGCGGCCTCGTCGAAGCCCACGGCGGCACCGTCACCGTCGCCAACCACGGGGACGGCTGCCGTTTCACCGTGACCCTCCCCAGTGGAGCCCGCGCGTGACGGACCGCCGCCCGGCGCTCCAGGCCGCCGCCGTCCTCGCCGCCTGGGCACTGCTCCTGGCCCTCGCGTGGCTCCTCGGGCAGCACAAGCTCGCCACCGCGGCCGCCGACCTCAAACTCGACGCCATGCCGCTGTACGGCTCCTGGGAATGGCACCTCCACCCCGGGCTCCTCGCCCCCGTCGCGGTGGGCGCCTTGACCATCGGGTACCTGCCGCGGATCTGCGAACGGTGGCGCTGGCGGTACGCGGCGGTCGCCACCGCCGTCGCGGGTGCCGCCTTCAGCGCGGCGATGGCGCTCGCGCACTCCCACCCGCGCACCTGGACCGACCTCGACCACCACTACGCGCGCCACACCGCGCTCGTCGACGCGGCCGGCGGACCCGGGGCCTTCCTGGAGACCTACACCGCCGTCCAGCTCACCGGCGAGTTCCCCGTCCACCTCCAGTCCCACCCGCCCGGCCTGGTCCTGTGCCTCTGGGCCGCCGAGCAGCTCGGGCTCGAAGGACTCGTGTTCCAGAACGCCGTCGTCAAGCTCGGCGTCGCCGCCGCGGTCGCCGCGGCCCTGGCGATCGGCCGCGAGGTCGCCGGTGAACGCCAGGCCCGCCGGGCCGCGCCGTTCCTCGTCATCGCGCCGGCCGCGTTCTGGCAGAACAACGCCGACCTCGTCTTCGCCGGCGCCGCGCTCGCGGCCCTCGCCTGCCTCGTGCTGGCGACCGGCCGCACCGGCGTCCGGGCCGCGGCGCTGACCGCCGCGGGCGGCCTCCTCGCCGGCGCGGCCCTGATGCTCTCGTTCTCGGCCGCGCTCCTGGCGGTCCCGCTGCTCGCCGTCGCCGTCCGCCGCCGCCGCTGGGGCGTCCTCCTCGGCGGCGGCGCGCTCGCCGCCGCGGTGGTGCTCCTGCCGCTCCTGTGGGGCTACTGGTGGCTCGACGGCCTCGCGGCGACCCGCGAGCGGTACGCCGCCGGAGTGGCCGCCGCCCGCGGCTACTGGTACTTCCTGCTCGCGAACCTCGCGGTGTTCGCGCTCGCGCTCGGCCCGGCCCTCGCGGTCGCGCTGGCGCGCCTGCGCGACCGCCGCATGTGGATCGTGGTCGGCTCGTGCCTGGCGGCCGTGGCCGCCGCGGACCTCTCCGGCCTGTCCTCCTCCGAAGTGGAGCGGATCTGGCAGCCGTTCATGCCGCTCGTGCTCCTGGCCGGGGCCGCCCTCACCCGCCCCCGGGCGTGGCTCGGGCTCCAACTGGCCGCCGCCCTCGTCCTCGCCGCCGCGCTCCGCGTGCAGTGGTGAACTCCAGAAAGGACCGAACCATGCGCGTACTCGTCACCGGCGGCGCCGGCTTCATCGGCGGGGCCGTCGTCGACCGGCTCGCCGCCCGCGGCGACGACGTCGTCGTCCTCGACTCCCTCGCCGCCCACCCCGAGGCCCCCGACCTGCCGGACGCGGTCGACCTCGTCGTCGGCGACCTCAACGACGAGGACGCCGTCGACCGCGCGGTCGCGGGCGTCGACGCCGTCTGCCACCAGGCCGCCCGCGTCGGCCTCGGCGTCGACTTCGACGACGTGACCGGCTACGTCGCCGACAACGACGCCGGCACCGCGGCGCTCCTGCGGGCCCTGTGGCGCCGCGGCTTCACCGGCCGCCTCGTCGTCGCCTCCTCCATGGTCGTCTACGGCGAGGGCCGCTACCGGTGCCCCGACCACGGCGACGTCCGCGCCGCCCCGCGCCGACGCGCCGACCTCGACGCGGGCCGCTTCGAACCCCGCTGCCACCGCTGCGGCACCGCCCTCGCCTGGGCCCCGGTCACCGAGGACGCCCCGCTCGACCCCCGGAACGTCTACGCCGCCACCAAGGTCCACACCGAGCACCTCGCGTCCCTGTACGGGCGCGAATCGGGCGCCCGCGTCTGCGCCCTGCGCTACCACAACGTCTACGGTCCCCGCATGCCCCGCGACACCCCCTACGCCGGCGTCGCGAGCATCTTCCGCAGCGCCCTCGAACACGGAACCGCCCCGCGCGTGTTCGAGGACGGCGCCCAGGTCCGCGACTTCGTCCACGTCCACGACGTCGCCCGCGCCAACCTCCTCGCCCTCGACAGCCCCTGGGAGGGCGCCTGCAACATCGCCAGCGGCGAACCGCACAGCATCGCCGACATGGCCCGCGCCCTCGCCGCCGCCCACCCCGGCGCACCCGAACCGGTCGTCACCGGCGAGTACCGCCTCGGCGACGTCCGGCACGTCGTCGCCGCCCCCGACCTCGCCGCCGACGCCCTCGGCTTCCGCGCCGAGACCGCCTTCGCCGACGGCATGCGCGCCTTCGCCCGCGACCCGCTCCGCTGACCCGGGCTCAGGCCCGCCAGCTCCGGCGCGGCCTGAGCTCCAGGTCCGGCACCGCCGGCGGGAACGGCGGGTACCGCACGACCAGGTCCTCCCAGACCTCGTTCGGGATCGCCAGGCCCGCGTCGATCATCGCCGCCCCCTGCCACAGCCCCAGCGACTTCAGGGCCGCCGCGGTGCTGCGGCAGATCTCCTCGTTCAGGCTCGCGAACCGCTCTCCGGCCGCCTCCCGCTCCGCGATCCCGGCCGGATCGGCCGCGTCCTCCAGGCGCTCCAGCACCGCCCCCAGCCGCTCGCACTCCTCCGTCAGCTCCAGCACCGGCCGGAACGCCGCCGCGATCCGCCCGTCGGTCACCTCGTCCACGACCCACCCCTTTCCGGCACGAACCCTAGTGCAGGGCCCGGCGGTCGGCACGGCGCCGTCCCCGGCCCCCCGACCTGCGCCCGAGCCGGGAATGATGAGTTTTCCGGCCCCTGACCGTCATACCGGTGACAACGATCGACGAGAGGGAAGGACGAGGCGATGCGCACCGACACGCTGCTGGAGGAACTGGGCGTCAGCGACCTGGGGGAGGTGGACGAGCAGACCTTCGCCGGCCTCGCCGAACGGCACCGGCGGGAGCTGCACGTGCACTGCTACCGGATGCTCGGGTCGTTCGAGGACGCCGAGGACGCCGTGCAGGACGCGCTCCTGAGCGCCTGGCGCCGCCGCGAGACCTACGAAGGCAGGTCCACGTTCCGGGCCTGGCTCTACCGGATCGCCACCAACGCCTGCCTCGACCTGCTCGCCAAGCACCGCCCCAAGCCCGCCGCCGGCGGCGAGGTCCTGTGGCTCCAGCCCTACCCGGACCGGCTCCTCGACGAACTCCCCGCGGTCGGCGCCGACGAACCGGAGGCGCTCGCCGTCGCCCGCGAGACCATCGAGCTCGCCTACGTCGTCGCCGTCCAGCACCTCGCGCCCCGCCCGCGCGCCGTGCTCATTCTGCGCGACGTGCTCGGCTGGCGCGCCAAGGACACCGCCGACCTCCTCGGCGTCACCGTCAACGCCGTGAACAGCGCCCTCCAGCGCGCCCGCGCCGGCATGCGCGAGCACCTCCCCGCCGAACGCCAGGACTGGACCGGCGGCGCCGAGGACCCCGAGACGCGCGAACTCGTGCGCCGCTACACCGAATCCTGCGTCGCCACCGACGTCCAAGGCGTCGCCGCGCTCCTGCGCGAGGACGTGCGCTGCTCCATGCCGCCCACCCCCGGACTCCACATCGGACGCGACGCGGTCGTGCGCGACTGGACCGAGAGCGGCTTCGGCGACATGGAGCCCCTGCGCGCCGTCCGCACCTCCGCGAACCGGCAGCCCGCGATCGGCTTCTACAGCAAGGACACCGCCACGGGGGACTACCTGCCGCTGACGCTCGACGTCCTGCGCGTCGCCGGCGGCGCCGTCGCCGAGATCACCACCTTCCACGCCGACCGGTTCGCGCGCTTCGGCCTGCCCGAACGCCTCGCGGCGTAAGGAGCCGATCCCGTGAACGCGTCCCGCACCGCGGCGCCCCGCCGCGCCCGCCGACTCGCCGCTGCCGGCCTCCTCGCCGTCCCCGCGGCGGTCGCGGCCACCGTCCTCACCGCCGCGCTCGCCCGCGCCGCCGGCGCCGACTTCGCGATCCCGGCCGGCGGCGAGACGATCCCGCTGCCCGGCTTCGCCGTCGTCACCGGCTGCTGCTGCCTCGTCGGCCTCGCCCTCGCCGGGGCCCTGCTCCGCTGGAGCGCCCGCCCCGCCGAGCGCTTCGTCCAGACGGCCCTGGCCCTCACCGCGGTCTCGCTCGTCCCGCCGCTCCTCTCCGGAGGCAGCGGACCCACGATCGCCGCGCTCCTCGTCCTCCACCTCGTCCCCGCGGCGGTGATGATCCCCGCGCTGGCGGTGCGGCTGCGCCGTCTCGCGGGGAGCTGACCGACGCGCCGCGGCGTCAGCGCTCGGCGGTGCGCCGCGGCGGCTCGGCGGGCTCGTCCGCGCCGGTCCAGCTCGCGAGGAGCTGGAGGCGCTCGAAGGAGGGCGAGGCGGGCTCGGCGGTGTACACCAGGAGGACCAGGCCGGGGTCGGCGGTGAACTCGAGCTCCTCGTAGACCATGTCGAGGTCGCCGACGACCGGGTGGCACACGTGCTTGCGCCCGGTGCCGTGGATGCGGACGTTCCTTGCGGCCCACCGGGTCCGGAACTCCTCGGAGCGGGTCGAGAGCTCCCCGACGAGGTCCTGGAGCCCCTTGTCGTGCGGGTCGCGGCCGGCCTCGGCGCGGAGCATCGCGACGTTGATGTCGGCGGCGAGCTGCCAGTCGGGGTAGAACCGCTGCGAGCGCTCGGTGTCGAGGTAGCAGAACCGCGCGAAGTTCGGGAGCTGCTCGGCGCCTTCGTACACGTCGGCGTAGAAGGCCCGCCCGAGCCGGTTGGCGGCGAGGATGTCGAGGCGGCCGTTGCGGATGATCGCGGGCGCGCCGATCGTGTCGAGCAGCTGCACCAGGCTCTGCCGCGGCGTCCAGTTCTTCGCGCCGCGCCGCCGCGGGCGGGCCTGCGGGGCGCGCCCGGCCGCCTTCGCGAGGTCGAACAGGTAGGACCGCTCGGCCTCGTCGAGTTGGAGGGCCTTCGCGAGGGCGTCCAGGACGATGTCGGAGGCACCCGCGATCCCGCCGCGCTCAAGGCGCGCGTAGTACTCGACGCTCACGTTCGCCAGGACCGCGACCTCGGCGCGGCGCAGCCCCGGCACGCGGCGGTTCGCGCCGGCGGGCAGGCCCGCCCGCTCGGGGGTCAGTCGCGCGCGGCGCGAGGTCAGGAACTCGCGCACCTCGTCCCGGTAGTCCACGCTTCGACGCTACGCCGCCCGGCGCGTCCGAGGGGTGCCCTGGCAGTACACCCCTCGACAGTGCGTTCCACCGGGCGCGGAGGCGCGCTTTGATCGAAGACGTGCGGGTCGGCGCGGCCGACCCGGCAGGACCGAGACCGGCCCGCGGCCGAGACCAGGGAGAGCATCATGTTCGGCACCGTCATCCACGCCCCCGGCGACATCCGCCTCGAAGAGCGGCCCGACGCCGCCCTCACCGCGCCCACCGACGCGGTCGTCCGCCTGGCCGCGACCTGCATCTGCGGGTCCGACCTGTGGCCCTACCGCGGCATCGAGTCCGTGGACGAACCGCGCCCGATGGGCCACGAGTACGCCGGCGTCGTCGAGCAGGTCGGCGCGGACGTGCGCGACATCAAGGTCGGCGACTTCGTTGTCGGCTCCTTCGCGACCTCCGACAACACCTGCGAGATCTGCCGCGCCGGGTACCAGTCCCACTGCGTGCACCGCGAGTTCATGGGCACCGCGCAGGCCGAGCTGACGCGCGTCCCGCACGCCGACGGCACCCTCGTCGCCACGCCCGGGCAGCCCGACCCCGACCTCGTCCCGCACCTGCTGGCCGCCTCCGACGTCCTGGGCACCGGCTGGTACGCCGCCGACGCCGCCCAGGCCGGGCCCGGCAGGACGGTCGCGGTCGTCGGCGACGGCGCGGTCGGCCTCCTCGGCATCCTCTCCGCGAAGCAGATGGGCGCCGAGCGGATCATCGCCATGTCCCGCCACGCCGACCGCCAGAAGCTCGCGATCGAGTTCGGCGCCAGCGACATCGTCACCGAACGCGGGGAGGAGGGCGTCGCCCGCGTCAAGGAGCTCACCGGCGGCCTCGGCGCGCACTCCGTGATCGAGGCCGTCGGCACCCAGGAGTCGATGATGCAGGCGATCCGCTCCACCCGCGCCGGCGGGCACGTCGGCTACGTCGGCGTCGCCCACGGCGTCAGCCTCCCCGGCGAGGAGCTGTTCTTCTCCGGCACCCACCTCCACGGCGGCCCCGCCCCCGTCCGCAAGTACCTGCCGCACCTCATCGACCTCATCTGGCGGCGCGAGATCGAGCCCGGCAAGGTCTTCGACCTCACGCTCCCGCTCGCCGAGGTCGCCGAGGGCTACAAGGCGATGGACGAGCGCCGCGCCGTCAAGGTCCTCCTCCAGCCCTAGCCGGACCCGAAGGGCCGCAAGGCGCGTCGCGACCACCGGCCCCGCGGGCCGCTTCGGCCCCGCCGCGCAGGCCGTCTCCAGTGGACGGCCTGCGCCTCCGCGTCTAGAGCCCGTGGCGGTCCAGGAAGTCCAGGACCGCGCGGTGCCAGTCCTCGGGCCGCTCGGCCATGAAGACGTGCCCGGCCTCGATCCTGACGTGCTCGGCGCCCGGGATGGCCTCGGCGAGGGCCCGGTGGTTCGCCGGATCGACCAGCAGGTCCTCGCTCGCCTCGACCACGAGGGTCGGCACGGCGAGGCCCGCGAGGTCCGCGCCCGTGTCGACCCGCCCGACCAGCGCCGCCTGCGCGGCCGCGCCGCCGGGCACCGACGCGGCGATCTCCGCGACGGTCGCGGCGAACGCCGGGGCTGGCAGGGCGTTCGTGTACGCGGGGCTGAAGGCCGTGCCGAGCGTGAAGCGCGCGAAGGCGTCGCGGTCGCCCGCGGCCAGGAGCGCCGCCCACAGGTCGAGCGCGAGCCGCAGCCGGTTGTCGGGCCGCACGAGTCCGGCGGCGAGCACGAGGCCCGCGACCCGCTCCGGGTGGCGGGCGGCCGCCCGGACGGCGACCGCCGTGCCGAGCGAGTAGCCGATGAGCGTGAACCGCTCGGTGGCGGCCGCGGCCACGAGCGCGTCGGCGAGCGCGTCGAGTTCCAGGGGCGTGTCGTCGGCGGGGTAGTCGGAGCCGGTGACGGTGTGGCCCTCGGCGAGCAGCGGGATCAGGCTGCCGAAGTTCGCCTCGATCCCGCCGCCCGCACCGTGCGCGAGGACGATGCCGGGGCCGGAGCCGACGACCTTGGTGGTGAGTGAAATGTTCTCCATGCCCGCGACGTTATGGCTTCACATCGATGTGAAGGTCCAACGTTTGTGTCGGAGGTCATGGTGCTGATCGGTGAGCTGTCGCGACGCACGGGCGTGAGCGCCCGCCTGCTGCGCTACTACGAGGAGCAGGAGCTGCTCGTGCCCGACCGCGACGCCAACGGCTACCGCACGTACGGCGACGACGCCCCGGCCGTCGTCGAGCGCATCCGCGAACTCCTCGACTCCGGGCTGTCCACCAAGGCGATCCGCGAGATCCTGCCGTGCTCGGTCGCGGACGGCATCCGCCACTGCGACCACTCCCGCGCCGTCCTCGGCGACGGCCTCTCCCGCCTCGAGGAGGAGATCGCCGCCCTCGAAGCGAAGCGCCGCCTCCTCGCCGGCCAGGTCGCCGCCGCGGCGAGCCGCCCCCGCGAAGCCGGACCCGGGCACGACTGAACCGCGCCCGGCCGAACGCCGGAAGCAGCGGACGCGGCCGCGACCCCCACCGGGCCCCGGCCGCGCCCCGCTCAGCCGTGCAGGGACGGCCGGTACACCAGCTCCTGGGTGCGGCCGTCCATCGTGCGGTGACCCACCAGGTCGAGATCGAAGTCCGCGGCGCCCGCGAACACCGGGAACGCCCCGGTCCTCCCGCTGATCACGGGGAACACCGTGACCTGCACGAAGTCCACGAGCCCGGCCGCCAGCAGCGACCGGTTCAGCGACAGGCTCCCGTGCGAGCGCAGCGGCACCGCCGACTCCTCCTTCAGCCGGGCCACGACCTCGACGGCGTCGCCAGCGGCGACCGTCGCGTCCGGCCAGCCGAGGGTCTCGGTCAGCGAGTTCGACACCACGGTCGTCGGCGTGCCCCGCATCCGCGAGTTCACCGGGTCGAGGTCGCGGATCGGCCCCAGCAGCTTCGCGAACAACCGGAACGTGTTCGCCCCCAGCACCATCCGCTGCTCCTCCCGGTTCACCTCCAGCCGCCGGTCCAGGAACTCCGGACCCTGCTTGCCCCAGTAGCCGCCCCAGTCCCCGTCCGGCCCGTACGAGCCGAAGCCGTCGAGGGTGGCGAAGACGTCCCAGGTGTAGGTCGCGGTCATGTGCATGCTCCAAGCGGGCGGTGGTCGGTTCGCACATGCAGACGAGACCCGGCCCCGAAACTCATCGCACGCACCGCGAACCGGCACGCGGCGGCCCCGGCGCCGGTACCCTACTGGGCACCGTCCCGGCCGCGGCCGGGCACACCTGGAGGTCGATCATGGGGGAGCCGGCCGAGCGCTACGCGGAGGTCAAGACGCGGGCCGGGCTGCTGCGCGGGCGCTGGCGGGGCGAGCCGGGCGCGCCCGGCGCCAGCGCGGCCTTCCTCGGCATCCCCTTCGCCGAACCGCCCGTCGGCGAGCGCCGCTACGCCCCGCCGGTGCCGAAGGCCCCCTGGGACGGCGTGCGCGACGCGCTCGAACGCGGCGCCACGCCCTACCGCAAGGGCGGCACGCCCGCGCTCATCCCCGAGGCCGCCGTCCCCGGCGACTCGACCCTGAACATCGACGTCTTCACCCCCGACCCCGGCCCGGACGCACGCCTGCCGGTCCTGGTGTGGATCCACGGCGGCGGCTTCACCGCCGGGTCGCCGGCCTGCCCGTGGTACGACGGGGACGCGTTCTGCCGCGACGGCGTCGTCACCGCGAACCTCTCCTACCGGCTCGGCTTCGACGGTTTCGGCTGGATCGACGGCGCCCCCGCCAACCGCGGCGCCCTCGACTGGCTCGCGGCCCTGACCTGGGTGCAGGACAACATCGCCGCGTTCGGCGGCGACCCCGCCCGCGTCACCGTCGCCGGCCAGTCCGCCGGCGGCGCCGCCGTCCTCGCCCTGCTCGCCATGCCCCGCGCCAACGGCCTGTTCTCGCGCGCCTGGGCGCTCTCGCCCGCGCCCGCGTACGGCTCCATGGCCCGCGCCGAGGCGTTCGCGCGGCGCATCACCGACCAGGTCGGCGTCCCGCCCACCCGCGAGGCGCTGCTGGCCGTCCCCGAGTCGAAGCTGCTGAAGATCCAGCGCAAGGAGGTCGGCCGCCACTCCGGGAACGTCGCCGCCGCCGTCACCGCCGCGCTCGCCGAGGGCCTGCCGTACGGGCCGCTCGTCGACGGGGACCTCCTCCCGCGGCCGGTGCCCGAGATGATCGCCGCCGGACGCGGGGCGGCCGTCCCGCTCGTGGTCGGCACCTGCGACGACGAGCTCGCCCCCGCGCTCAAGGACGCGCACCGGCTCCTGCGCTACCTCCCGCCCTGGCTCGTGCTCGGCCGGATCGGCCTCACCGGGAGGACCCGCCGCGCCTGGCTGGCCGCCAACCGGGACGCGCGCCGCCGCGGCACCAAGGCCGTCCTCGCCCGGTACGCCACCGACCGGGCCTTCCGCGCCGGCGTGCCCGCGCTCCTCGCCGCCCGCGACCGCGGCGGCGCGACCGGCACCTGGCTGTACCGGTTCGCTTGGCGCTCACCGGTGTACGACGCGGCGATCCACTGCCTCGACGTGCCGTTCTTCTTCGACCACCTCGCCGCCGCCAGCGTCGCCCGCATCGCGGGGGACGCCCCGCCGCAACCGCTCGCCGCCGAAATCCACGGCGCCGCGACCCGCTTCGCCCGCACCGGCGACCCCGGCTGGACCCCGGCGACGCCTGCGTCCCCGGCCGCCCGCGTCTTCGACACCCCCTCGACCACCGACCCGGACGGCTACGCGAGCGCCCGAATCCTCACGCCGTCCGCGTAGCCCGCCCGGCTCCGGGCCGTCGGCGACGGCCCGGGGCAGCTCGCGGCCGCGGAGATCGCACCGGTCCTCGCCGCCTGGTCCGTCCGCCTCACCGACCCAGGTGCGCGCGGATGCCCGCGACCACGAGCTCATGATCGTCCATCGAGGACAATCCCGAGACGGTGACGGCCGCGACGACACCGATGCCGCGGACGCGGACCGGGAACGACCCGCCCGTCACCGCGTAGTCGGCCGCGTCGAGCCACCCCGTGGCCGCGGCGTCGACGCCCTTGGCCTGATGCCGCTCCTTGGCGAGCGCGCTGCTCGACTCGAGCCGCAGCACCACCGCGGACTTGCGGGCGATCCACGACTCCTGGTCCGGTGTGCTCCCGGGCAGGGCCGCGCGGAACAGGATCAGGCCGGGACGGCGGATGTCGATGCCGACCGGGTGCCCCGCCTCGGAGGCCATGGCGGCGAGCCGCGAGCCGAGCCGCCACGCGTCCGCGTGGTCGAAGGCGTCGAAGACGAGGTCCCGCTCCTGCTGCTCCAGCACGCTGATGATGTCGGTCATGAACGGTCCCTTCAGGTTCGCTGATCGGCGCGCGGGCTCGGACGCCCGGCGGCCGGGGCCCGGGGGCCCCGTCGAGTGTAGGAACGCCGGCCCGCCTCCCGCCCCAGCACCTCCCGGTCCGAGCCCTGTGGCGCACGTCATGGTTGACCTTGACCCGAGGTCAAGGTGGAAGGTTCACGCGTCGGCAGGACGCCGACGGAACCAGAAGGAGCGAACCGCCATGGACGCCAAGCACCTCCAGCAGACCATCGAGTCGATCATCGACTCCGGCATCATCGGGGTCACCGCCCGCGTCACCGACGCGCACGGCGAGTGGACCGGCAGCGCCGGCGCCGCCGCCCTCGGCGCCGACGCGAAGCCGCCGGTCGACGGCCACATCCGGATCGGCAGCAACACCAAGACCTTCACCGCGACGATGGTGCTCCAGCTCGTCGCCGAAGGCCGGCTCGGCCTCGACGACCCGGTCGCCGCGCACCTGCCCGAGTTCGGCGTCGACGCGCGGATCACCGTGCGCATGCTGCTCCAGCAGACCAGCGGCCTGTTCAACTTCACCGGCGAGGTCTACGAGGACGGCTCGATCGTGCTCGGCGTGCCCGTCCCGTACGGTCCCGGCGGGGAGGCATGGCTGGACGACCGGTTCAAGTCCTACCGGCCGCAGGAGCTGGCCGAGCTCGCGCTCGCCAGGCCCCCGCGCTTCGCGCCCGGTGAGGGCTGGAGCTACTCGAACACGAACTACGTCCTCGCCCGCCTGCTCATCGAGCGGGTCACCGGCCGCAGCGTCCAAGCGGAGCTGGAGCGCCTCGTCCTCGCCCCGCTCGGCATGGCGCACACCGTCGTCCCGACCGACGCGGAGATCGCCGAGCCCCACGCCCGCGCGTACTACCGGAACGGGGAGGACACGGTCGACGTCACCCGCCAGAACCCCTCCTGGGTCTCCGCCGGCGGCGACATGATCTCCACGACCGCGGACCTCCGCACGTTCATCGCCGCGCTCACCGGCGGCGACCTCCTCCCGGCCGAGCTGCGCGAGGAGATGTTCACCCCGCGCCCCACCGGCATCCCCGGCATGGACTACGGACTCGGCGTGTTCGTGCTGACCACCGCCGACGGCGCCACCGTCATCTCCCACAACGGCGCCTCGGTCGGCCACGCGGCCCTCATGTACGCCGCCCCCGACGGGTCCAAGACCCTGACCGCGGCCTTGAACTGCGTCGACGACGCGAACCTCACCGTGGCCGCGGCCTTCAAAGGCGCGCAGCAGCGCCTGCTCGAGACCGTCTTCGGCGCCGCCTAGCCCGCCGCCGCGCCGGGCCGACCGGGCCCGGCGCGGCCGACGCCCAGGCAGGATGGATCCCATGCGCAACGGAGTCACGATCGGCCAGGCGGCCGCGTTCGCCGGCGTCACGATCAAGACGGTCCGCCACTACCACAAGCTCGGCCTGGTCGCCGAGCCCGAGCGCGACGCCTCCGGCTACCGCCGGTACGGCTCCGGCGACCTGCTCCGCCTGGTCCGCGTCCGCAGCCTCGCCGCCGCCGGCGTGCCCCTCGCCGAGATCGGCCCCCTCCTCGACGCCGACCCCGCGCTCCTCAAGACCGCCCTGACCGGCGTCGAGCAGCGGCTCGACGAGCAGATCGCCGAACTCACCGCCCGCCGCGCCATGCTGCACCGCCTCGCCGACGGCGACCGCGCCCTCCTCCCGGACCGCGCCGCCGCGATGCTCGACCGGATGCGCGACCTCGGCTACACCCCGGCGGAGGTCGAATCCACCAGGGACGGATGGGTGCTCGCGCGCGCCCTCGTCCCCGACGGCTTCGACGACTACCTCGACCAGTTCGAGCACGCCCTCGAAGACCCGAGCCTCCTCGAACTCGCCCGGCGCGTCGCCGAAGCCGCGACCTGGGACCCCCACGACCCGCGCATCGACCGGCTCGCCGCCGACGCCGCCGACCGCTACCTCGCCGACCCCGCGCTGCTCAAGACCGTCACCGGCATGCAGGCCCGCACCGACACCGCCGTCCGCTACTCGCTCATCGCCCGCCACGGCGACGAGCCGACCCCGGCCATGGCGCGCCTGTCCGCCCTCTTCGAAGCCCGCCTCCGCGCCGCCGGCGTCCGCATCCCCGACCCCGGCCTGCGCTGATCACGCCAGGATCCGCGCCAGCGCCGCCTCGGCGGCGGGCATCCACGTCGGCTTCCCGCCGACCCGGCCCTGCTCGCCCGCGATCCCGATCTCCAGCAGCGCCACCGTCTTCGCCAGCGCCCGCCCCCTGGCGCGCCGCACCACCGGCTCGTCGGCCCCGTACGCGTCGAGGCACGCCTCGGCCGCGCCGTCCGGCAGCAAGATCCACGCCGCCGCCAGATCGACCGCCGGATCGCCCACGAACAGATCCCCGAAGTCGACCACGCCCGCCAGCCCGCCGGCCTCCACGACCACGTTCGCCGGGTGCAGGTCCCCGTGCAGCCACACCCCGGGCCCCTCGTGATCGGGCGCCGCGAGCGCGTCCTTCCACACCGTGCGGGCGCGCTCGCCGTCCACTTGAGGCAGCCGCCCGAGCGCCTCCTCCAGGTGCGCGCTCATCGCCGCCAGCGGCGCACCGCGACCGTCGTTCGCGGGATGCCCCGCCGGTCCCTCCACGTGCAGTGCGCGCAGGAACGACGCCAGCGCCACCCCCGCCGCCGGATCGGCGACCGGCTCGACGTCCGCCGGAGTGCCGTGCACCCACGTCGTCACCAGCCACGTGCGCGGAAACCGCTCGGACGGCCCGCTCAACCGCACGGGCACCGGCACCGGCAGCGGCAACCGCGACGCCAGCTCCGGCACCAGCCGGTACTCCCGCTCCAGCAGCGCAGGCGCCCGCTCCGACCGCGGCAGCCGCACCGCCAGATCGGCCCCGAGCCGCCACATCTGGTTGTCCCAGCCGCCGTCCACGGCCTTGAGCTCGAGCCCCGCCAAGTCCGGATGCCGCTCCTGGAGCAGTTCCCGCAGCTCCCGCTCGCCCATCACCGAATCGCTCACCGTGCACCCTCTCGCCGCGGAGGTGCCACTCTACAACCCCCGGCTCCGCAGTAGCGGTGGCGAGGATGAAGGGGCGCAGAGGCATCGGCGTCTCCGATCGACTGGGTCTGCCCCAGATTCGCTCAACCGAAGTGGGAGGGGTTCCGGGTCGCCTCGCAGCCGGGAACAGGCGATCAGGCGAGAATACCCGCAACCGCAACCAAAGATCACCTTGCGGGACATCGTTTACCCAAGACCAGGACCTGTGACTGAATCACGACATCGACTGCACAGCACCAAACTCAGTCAGGTTGAAACAGCCTCACTGAACGGCTGAAACCGAACCGCATTCCGAACCGCCGTTTCTGCCTTGAGAGGCTTGCTGATCATATCTGAATATAACTGGTCACAGCTTGGGCAGAAGACCGCCACCGGGGGATCATTAACCGGGATATTTTCTGTCCCATACTGTCCGGCCAATAAGCTGTAAGCGGCGCCGCTTCTTCCTACGAGCCTGGTGCTTCAGAAGGTAATCCAGGCTCTGCTGAACGCTGAGCGTGATCGAGTGCCGAGGGCCGAGAGCTTGGCGGCACTGGTTCTTGAGCTGCAGGAGCGCGACCTTGGCGGCATTCAAGTTTCCACTTGAGGCCCTGCTGTTGGCGAGGCAACGACGGGTCTTGAGGGTCTCGGGGTGGTCAGGGCCGAGTACACGTTGTTGATCCGCCACGATGCCTTCAAGCTCGGAAATAGTGCCTTGAATATCTCCATTCCTTCCGCGCAGGTGTGCAAGGTTGTGGCGAGTGTCGAGAGTGTCAGTGTGGTCAGGGCCAAAGACGCGTTGCTGATCGGACAGATTGGCCTCGAACTCTGCTACGGCGCCTTCTGTATCTCCAATTTCGGCGCGATGCTTCGCGAGGCAATGACGAGTCTCTAGCGTGCTGGGGTGGTCGGGCCCTAGCACGCGCTGCTGGTCGGAAAGGACAGCTTCGAACTCGGCAATGGCGCCAAGCGAATCCTCGGCCCAAACGCGCAGATCGGCGAGATTATGGCGAGTGTGAAGAACGTCGGGGTGGTCGGGGCCCAACATACGTTGTTTATCTGCCACGACGGCCTGGAACTCGACAACGGCGCCTGGCGCGTCCTTAGCCACCACGCGCAGTTCCGCCAAGCAGTGACGGGTTTCAAGCGTGCCATGATGGTCGGGTCCGAGGATGCGCTGCTGGTCGGAAAGGACAGATTCGAACTCAGCAATGGCGCCGGGCACATTTCCTGCGTTCGCTCGCAAATGCGCGAGGTTGTGACGTGTGCGGAATACATCGGGGTGGTTGGGGCCGAAGACGCGTTGCTGATCGGATAGTACGGCTTCGATTTCGGCGATGGCGCTAATTGTATCTCCGGATTTTCCTCGCAGATCAGCGAGGCAGCGACTTGTCCGAAGCGTATCGGGGTGGTCGGGGCCGAGGACATACTGCTCTCCGGCCAGGACAGTCTCGATTTCAGTAATGGCCCCCTTCGTATCTCCGGTTCTTTCGCGTAGATGTGCGAGATTATGGAGGGTGTCAAGGGTGTCGGGATGGTCTGGGCCAAAGACGCGCTGCTGGTCGGACAGGATGGACTCGAACTCTGCGATGGCCTCTTCCGGATTTCCTGCTCTTCCGTGCAGCTGTGCGAGGTGGTGACGCAACTGAAGTGTGTTGGGGTGGTCAGGGCCGAAGACGCGCTGCTGGTCGGATAGGACGGCGTCGAACTCTGCAATGGCTGCTTCGGTCTTGCCAGCTCTCCCACGCACGTCCGCTAGGCATCGGCGAGAATCGAGTGTATCGGTGTGGTCAGGACCGAGGACGCGCTGGCGGGCTTTGGTGACGTGTTCCAAGATTTCGATGGCGGTGGCAAGATTCCCAGTTTCAGCCGTCCAGAAGCCCAGGTAGTGCTGTGCTTCAAGCGTGTCGGCGTGGTTGGCGCCCAGCACCCTGAGGTAATCCTGAATCAATGTTGTATAGCCTTGTGCAGCTGTATTGGCTTCGCCGGCGATACCAGTGGCGTTCAAGTGTTCGCGGCGAGCAGTGAGAGTATCAGGATGGTCAGGGCCGAGCAGTTCCTGGCAGTCGCGAGCGAGCGATTGTTGATATCTCTGGGAGGCAGAAGCAGGGTCACGTTCCCGATAACCTAGTGCGGCATGGAATAGGATTGGGTGTGCGCGATCAGAAATCAGGGCAGATTTAGCATGGCCGAAAAGTGCGAGAACATTCGTCTGCAAGACCGAACCGTTTATGAAACCTGTCCTAGGCCATGTCTCCAGAAGCCCGTCGGCAGCAGTCCGGGCAGCCTTGGCAAGCTGTTCGTTTGTCAGTTGGTCGCGAATTGCGTGTTGGGCAAGAGCATGAAGGCGAACTTGGCCTCTGTCGAAGTCGAGCAGATTAAGCCCATGCAACTGTTTTAGGAGGGATTCAATTGCAACGTCGGTCACGGGTGTGGATGACTGTAGATTAAGCCAGGTTCGGACTACTTGACTCGTGAAGAGTTTAGACGGGATCCCGTTGGGGTCAAGTACGCTTGCTATCTGCAGAAGGAGCTCAGCTGCGCCCTCGGGGTAATAGGTGTTTGCCAAATCAATCGATATCGACCAGGTCGTAGCGAGACTGCGGTTGTAGTCGTCGGTCGAGGTGTCTGGACTTGGGAGAAGGTCAGCGAGTCGGTTTTGTCGATCTGCGAGCGCGCGGCGATAGTCCTCACAGGACATTAGGTGGAAGCGGTCCTCTCCGCCCAAGGCACGACCGCTAAGGGTGCCGATATGGTCGTTTGCGATGAAGGCAGCGGCCTGTGCGAGCGCGAACGGCAGGTAACCCAAGTCTGCTGCGAGTTCAGCTGCACCGATGAGCCGCTCGGGATTGGCCCCGAGCCGTTGTGAGAGAAAGGCATTGGCTTCATCTACGCTAAAGCTGTCAATGATGACGTGTTGGTCGGCCGGAACTTGGAGGTCGCGACGTCGGGTGGTGACTACGGTGGCTCCGCGCTTGGATTCAGGCGGCCATAGACCCTGCAGGTCACTAGCCTTAGCGAGGTCGTCGAATACGATCAGCCAGCGTAGCCTTGTCGAGGGCGTGGCGAGCCAGGCGAGGAACTGGCGGGCGCCCTGTTCGGGGTCGTGGGATTCCATGCCTGTGATATCAGCATTAGCCTGGGCAAGAGCACTCAGAATCGATTTGCGGGTCTCGGCCGTCACCCAGACCAGCAAGTCCACCTTTCGCGATCTCCAAAGTCGGTTTGCAAGTGCCGCTGCCATCTGGGTCTTGCCCACTCCACCCATGCCTGAAAGGACATATCGTGGTTGCGAGCGTCTGGCGCCGGGTTTTGGCAACATCGCAGCGAGCTTGCGATCAATATCTCGGTCAAGCCGTGCGGTGACCATTGTTGGAACGATCCCGACCATGTGCGGAAACGCTGCCTTGGGGCGCCGTTGCGGGACGCGTTGCTCGAACAGATTGTACTGCCTAGCGTGGTCACCGTGCAGGAGCCCTTGTGAGGACCGGTTGTCGAAGTGGCCGAACGCAGCCATGTCTGAATTGTAATGAGGCTCGAATGTGTCAGGGGTCGGCACAGCATGCTCCGGCGTGAGGAGGTCAGTTGAAGTGGTTGGTCTGGTTGCTGTGGTCGCCAATGAGGATTCCCTTGGCTCCCCGATTGTCCACGACGTACTTCCCGGCTGGCTCCTCCAGCTGCGCCAATAGTTCCCTGGCCTTCTCAAGAATTGTCTGATCGTCGGCGGCACCCGATTCGATGAGAGCAAAGGCGAGTGTGGATCGGAGGGTCTCAGCCTCAGTGTGGTCTGCGTCGATCACTGCGTTGGCTTCGAGGCGATCGCCAAGTTTCGTTCTTAGCAAGGTCTTCAGGCCCTGGTATGTGTCAGTGATTAGCGTGGATACCGCTTCTTTCGCGCCCAGGCCAGCCCCTGCGGCAGCGCCCGCTGCCAGGGCCGTGAGGATCAACTCGACACCAGTCATGGCTTGTACCCCTTCGCACGGCGAGAACTGCTCACTACGGTAGCAGCGGGTTGGTTTCAGTGCAGGCCACGTCGATACCGATACTGGATCGTGCTGGTTTTGATGGATTCGTATGCCGAGTCGTAGACCGCTGCGGCGGTCACGATGATGGAGCGGTGCGGTCGCGCGTCTACGGTCGCCAACTCCCGTCCCCGGCGACCTGGACCCGGTTCGCGACCGCGAGTTGGGTGTGAAGGCGGGGTTCGCCGTTGCGGTTGTCGAAGTAAACGAGAGAGCGCGACCAGGCTGTTCATGTCGACTTGGGGGCCCGTCGGCCACCGACACGTTTAGACGCGGCGTGCTCCTCCAAGTATGGGGGTCAAACTGGGTGAATCGTCGATAGCCGATGGACTCGGCAATGATCTTCCCAGCGAGCTCACCGAGGTTCTCGTGGCATACCAGCCCGTACTAGGGGGATGAGCTTTCGATGGGGTTGGGCCGGAGGGTCAGGATGCGGGAGACAGTCCGGAGCTGGCCGACAGTAGCGAGGGCTGACACGGTGGTCTCACAGAGAGGGCAATAGAACCCAGGGGGCAACCAAATTTGGCCCCCTGGGTGATGTACTTACCTTGCATGTGCGGGGGTGGTCAGGTGACTCCTGAGATGTAGCCCTCGAGTTGGCGCTTCTCGAATTCGAGTTGGCCGATGCGGTTCTTGACGACGTCGCCGATGCTCACGATGCCGGTGAGGGCGCCGTCGGCGGTGACGACCGGGACGTGGCGGATGCGGCGTTCGGTCATGAGGACCATGAGGTCCTCGATGGAGTCGTCGAGGACGCGAGTGTGGACTTCGGGCGTCATGATCCGCGAGACGGGGGCGTCGAGCACGTCGGGGTCGGCGTGCAGGCCCCGCGCCACGTCCCGTTCCGAGACGATGCCTTCGACGGTGGAGCCGTCGGCGCTCACCACGAGCGCGCCCACGTTGTGCTCGGCGAGGCGGGCCAGCAGGACCCGCACGGAGTCCTCCGGTCGGATGGTCACCACGGTCGATCCCTTGGACCGCAAGATGTCGCTGATGCGCATGGGACACCCTCCCGAAAGCACTGAACGAGTAGCTTTTCAGAGTAACCCAGACAAGGCCCCAGGAACAGCGTCACAGCGCACCGGATTAGGCGGCCGGGGCGGTCTCCAGCAGCTCGCGCAGCCGTGCGGCGTCCACATTCGCGCCGAAGACCGGGGTGCCCGGCTCCATCCGCGCGCCCGCGGCGAGCGGGCCGACGGGGACCGGGTCGAAGCCGAGGGCGTCGACCAGGGCGGCCGCGGCCGCGACGTCGGCCGCGTCGTCACCGGCGACGGCGATCGCCTTGCGGCCCGGCGCGCCCGCGGGCCGGGACTCGGCTTCGAGGTCGTGGTAGCCCATGTGATTGAACGCCTTCACCAGGCGCGGCGTGCCGAGGAACGACCGCACGGCCTCGCTGGAGGTCGTGCCCGGGTCCAGAATGCGCTCGCGCGGGCCGTCGACCTCCCACCAGTGGTTCATCGCGTCGATCACGAGCGCGTCGCCCAGCCCGGCCGGGATCGTGCGGTGCCTGCCCAGCGGCAGCGCCAGGACCGCGATGTCGGCCTCGCGCGCGGCCTCGGCCGGTGCCACCGCGACCGCGCCGGGCGTGAGGACCTCGACGGTGAGGGCGATCCTCTCGGGGTCGCCCGACCCCGCGATGAGGGTCCGGTACCCGGCGGCGACCGCGAGGCGGGCGAGGACGGTGCCGACCTTGCCCGCCCCGAGGATGCCGACCGTCTCCGGGCGGCTCATCGGGCGCCGTCCGAGAGCATGTCGCGGAGCATCGGGATGACCTTGGCGCCGTAGAGTTCCACGGCCCGCAGGCGCGCGTCGGCCGCCATGGCCCCGCCCGCGGAGTAGATGAGGTCGAAGCGGCCGACGTCGAGCGCGCGGATCGCGGCGGCGACCCGGCGGGCCACCGTCTCGGGCGATCCGATGTAGAGCGAGCCGTGCTCGACCTCCGCGTCGAACTCCTCGCGGCGCAGCGGCTGCCAGCCGCGGAGCTTGCCGATGCGGTCGCGGACCACCTTGTACCCCGGGTAGAACAGCTCCTTGGCCTCCTCGTCGGTGTCGGCGACGAAGCCCGGCGAGTGGAGCCCGACCGGGTAGGCGGTGGTACCGAGCTGGTCGGTCGCGCGCCGGTACAGGTCGACGTAGGGTGCGAAGCGCTCGGCCGGGCCGCCGATGACGGCGAGCATGAGCCGGAACCCGTACTTGGCGGTGCGGACCACCGACTGCGGGCTGCCGCCCACCCCGACCCAGGTGGGCAGGCGGCCGGACTCGGTCTTGGGGAAGACGTCCTGGTCGATCAGGGCCGCGCGCTGGGTGCCCTTCCAGGTCACCGGCCGCTCGTCGAGGAGCTTGTGGAACAGGTCGATCTTCTCCTCGAACAGGGCGTCGTAGTCGGCCAGGTCGTAGCCGAACAGCGGGAACGACTCGGTGAACGAGCCGCGCCCGAGGATGATCTCGGCGCGCCCGTTCGAGAGGGCGTCGACCGTGGCGAACCGCTGGAAGACCCGCACAGGGTCGTCGGAGCTGAGCACGGTCACGCCGGAGGAGAGGCGGATGCGGTTCGTCCGCGTCGCGATGCCCGCGAGGACGGTCTCGGGGGAGGAGATCGCGAACTCGGGCCGGTGGTGCTCGCCGAGGGCGACCACGTCGATGCCGACCTCGTCGGCGAGCACCGCCTCGTCGACGGTGGCGCGGATGGCCTGGGCGTAGGTGGTGACCTCGCCGTCGCCGTCCAGGGGCAGGTCGCCGAAGCTGTCGATGCCGAACTCGATGCCGTTCACGGTGCTCTCCTCGATCGCCGGCCGCCGGGCCGGGAACTGATTGACGTGTCAATCATAGGACGCGGTGCATGACGCGTCAACTATTCGGGTGGCCGCTGCGACGGGCGCCACCGTCGCCGCGCTCGGGACTCAGTCTGGCCGCACGGGGTGCTTGCTCAGCACCGAGACACGGTTGAACGCGTTGATCGCGATCGCCGTCCAGATCACCGCGGAGATCTGGTCCTCGGTGAGCGCGCCCCGCGCGGCCGAGTACGCCTCCTCCTGCGCCTCCTCGTCCGCGGGCGAGGTCACCGCCTCGGCCAGCGCGAGCGCCGCGCGCTCGGCGGGGGAGAACAGGCCGGTGTCGCGCCAGGCCGCCAGGACCCCGAGCCGCCGTGGCGACTCGCCGGCCTTGAGCGCGGCCTCGGTGTGCACGTCGAGGCAGTACGCGCAGCGGTTGAGCTGCGAGACGCGGAGGTTCACCAGCTCGACGAGGAGGCGGTCGAGCCCGGCGGCGGCCGCGGCCTCACGCACCGCCTTCGCGGTCTCGCGCAGCGCCCGGAACGGCTCCGGGGTCTGCCGGTCGATGTAGATCCGCGGTGACCGCTCAGTGCTCACGATGTGCCTCCTTCGAAACGCCCACCGTGGAAGTGGTGGCCCGTCATGATCGTAGGGCTATGCTCGTGAGTATATAGATGACATGACAACTAGTTCGGATTGCAGGTGGTCCAGGTGAGCAACGCGGAATCGGCCCCCGAGGCGGTGCGGTGCGGGACGCCCGGCGGCGGTGCGGCCGGCGTCGAGGTCCTCGCGGCGCGCGAGGTGCCCCTGGGCGGCCCGCGGGCGCTGCTGGTGCGCCGCACTCTGCCGCAGCGGGCCCGGACCCTCATCGGCGCCTGGTGCTTCGCCGACCACTACGGCCCGGTCGAGGTTCCGGCCGCCGGCGGCATGGACGTGCCGCCCCACCCGCACACCGGTCTCCAGACCGTCAGCTGGCTCTTCGCGGGCGAGATCGAGCACCGCGACAGCCTCGGCAGCCACGCGCTCATCCGCCCCGGCGAGATGAACCTGATGACCGGCGGCCGCGGCATCGCCCACTCCGAGGTCTCCACGCCGAACACCGCGGTACTCCACGGCGTCCAGCTGTGGGTCGCGCTGCCCGAGGAGCACCGGCGCGCCCCGCGCGACTTCCAGCACCACGTGCCCGAGCCGGTGCGCGTCGACGGGGCCGAGATCCGGGTCTTCCTCGGCTCGCTCGCGGGCGCCGCCTCGCCGGTGCACACCTTCACGCCGCTGCTGGGCGCCCAGATCGACCTCGAGCCGCACGCGGCCCTCACGCTCGACGTCGACCCGGCCTTCGAGCACGGCCTGCTCGTCGACGCCGGCGAGGTCCGCTTGGGCGGCACCGCGATCGGCCCCGCCGAGCTCGGCTACGCCCCGACCGGCGCCGCGGCCCTGACCGTCGTGAACGACTCGGACGGACCCGCCCGCGCGATCCTGCTCGGCGGCCCGCCGTTCGAGGAGGAGATCGTCATGTGGTGGAACTTCATCGCCCGCACCCACGACGAGATCGTGCGGGCCCGCGAGGACTGGGAGGCCGCGAGCGACCGCTTCGGCGAGGTGGAGGGCTACCCCGGCCGCCGCCTGCCGGCGCCGCCGCTGCCGAACGCGGTCATCATGCCCCGGCGCAACCCGCCCGCCCGCGAACGCGCCCCCGAATCCGACGGCGCCCCCGAACCCGACCGCGCCCCCGATTCCGACGGTCCGGTCGTGCGGCGCGTCGACGCCGAGCGGCGCTACGAGATCGCGGTCGGCGGCGTCCGCGCCGGCCTGACCGCCTACCGCGACCGCGGCGAGCAGCGGATCTTCTACCACACCGAGGTCGACCGGGCCTTCGCCCGGCAGGGCCTGGCCCCGGTCCTGGTCGAGCAGGCGCTGCACGACGCCCGCGCGGCCGGCCGGCGGATCGTGCCGGTGTGCCCGTACGTGGCCCGCTTCGTCAAGAAGCACCCCGAGTTCGCCGACGCCGTCGACCAGCCGACGCCGCAGCTCCTCAACTGGCTGGAGGCCGAGCTCGCCGTGCCCGAGCGGCACTGATTCAGCCCCGGCCCGGCGCGCGCCCGAGAGCGGCGAGGTGGTCGCGGAGCGTCTCGGCGACGTCCCGGGCGGCGGCGAGCTGCTCGGGGGTGAGCGCGTCGAGGAACAGCTCGCGGATGGCGTGGAAGTGCGGCACGCTCGAGCGCCGCAGAGCGTCGCGGCCCTCCTCGGTGAGCACGGCCTCGGCGCCGCGGTTGTCGCCCGCGGCCGCCTCGCGCCTGATCAGGCCCCGCTTCTCCATGCGGCCCAAGTGGTGCGAGAGGCGGCTGCGCTCCCAGCAGATCGCGTCGGCCAGCTGCGAGGAGCGCATGCGCCGACCCGGGGCCTCGCTCAGCTCCAGCAGCACCCGGTAGTCCCCGGTCGAGATCCCGCTGTCGGACTGGAGCCGCCCGGCCAGCGCCGACCGCAGGTCCTCGGTGGTCTCGATGAAGACCCGCCAGCTGTCGAGCTCGGTCCGGGTGAGCGCGGTGCGGCCCTTCCGCTCCGTCATCGGCGCCTCCTTTGGTTGACACGTCAATCATATAGGCCGCCGCCGGAACGAGGCCGCACGACCTGGAAGCGGAGATCCATGACGCGTCAACTAGAGATAGGATCGGCGGCGTGAACGACGCCGAACCGGTCCCGTGGCTGAGCGACGACGAGCAGCGCTCGTGGCGCGCGTTCGTGCGCCTGCACCTGAAGCTGTCCGCCCGCCTGGCCGCGGACCTCCAGTCGCACTCGGGCCTCTCGGCCGCCGACTTCGAGGTCCTCGTGGCGCTCACCGACGTCCCCGAGGGCCGCGTGCGGTTCCAGGACCTCGCTAAGGAGATCGACTGGGAGCAGAGCCGCCTCTCCCACCAGATCCGCCGCATGATCAAGCGCGACCTCGTCACCCGCGAGGAGTGCGCCGAGGACGGCCGCGGCGCGTACGTCGCGATCTCCGCGCACGGCCGCGCCGTCATCGAGGCCGCCGCGCCCAAGCACGTCGTCGCCGTCCGCCGCCTCGTCGTGGACGCCCTCACCCCCGAGGAGTTCGCCGAACTCGGCCGCCTCTCGGCGAAGCTCACCGACCGGATCGAGCGCGAGCCCTAGCGGACCCGGCGGACCGCGCCCGCCGCGCCCACTGGGCAATCTGTACAGCCTCCGGCCCGAAACACTGGCAGCAGGTGGGCACAAGCGCCAGGCGAAACGGTCACTATTGCCAACGGTTCGCGCTTGCGGTGTCCTAGGCGTCTACTCGTATCCCGCTGCGACGCGCACAGGAGGACCCGATGACCATCGACCAGACCCTGACGAGCCAGGAGCGCTTGGCCGACCTCGACCTCGAGCAGCTGCGGCAGCTCGTCGGCCTCGTCGAGTACGACGCCGCGTCCGACCCGTTCCCGGTCACCGGCTGGGACGCCGTCGTCTGGTCCGTCGGCAACGCCACCCAGGCCGCGCTGCTCTTCCAGGTCGTCTTCGGCATGGAGCTCGTCGCCTACTCCGGGCCCGAGACCGGCAACCGCGACCACCAGGCGTACGTCCTGCGCTCGGGCGCCGTCCGCTTCGTGTTCAAGGGCGGCGTCGACCCCGACAGCCCCCTGCTCGACCACCAGCGCCGCCACGGCGACGGCGTCGTGGACGTCGCCCTCGAGGTGCCCGACGTGGACGCCTGCGTCAAGCACGCGCAGGCCCAGGGCGCCACCGTCGTCCAAGCACCGCACGACCTCTCGGACGAGCACGGCACCGTCCGCCTCGCCGCGATCGCCACGTACGGCGAGACCGTCCACACCCTCGTCGACCGCTCGCAGTACGACGGCCCCTACCTCCCCGGCTACGTCGCCCGCACCTCCGGGTACGTCAAGCCCGACACCGAGCCCAAGCGCCTCTTCCAGGCCCTCGACCACGTCGTCGGCAACGTCGAGCTCGGCGCGATGGACCAGTGGGTCGACTTCTACAACCGGATCATGGGCTTCACCAACATGGCCGAGTTCGTGGGCGAGGACATCGCCACCGAGTACTCCGCGCTCATGAGCAAAGTGGTCGCCAGCGGCAACCGCCGCGTCAAGTTCCCGCTGAACGAGCCCGCGATCGGCAAGAAGAAGTCCCAGATCGACGAGTACCTCGAGTTCTACCGCGCGCCGGGCGTGCAACACCTCGCGCTCGCCACGAACGACATCATCCGCACCGTGGACTCGCTGCGCGCCAAGGGCATCGAGTTCCTCGCCACCCCTGACTCCTACTACCAGGACCCCGAGCTGCGCGCCCGCATCGGCGAAGTCCGGGTGCCGATCGAGGAGCTCCAGTCGCGCGGCATCCTCGTCGACCGCGACGAGGACGGCTACCTGCTCCAGATCTTCACCAAGCCGATCGGCGACCGCCCCACGGTCTTCTTCGAGTTCATCGAGCGCCACGGCTCCCTCGGCTTCGGCATCGGCAACTTCAAGGCGCTGTTCGAGGCCATCGAGCGCGAGCAGGCCAAGCGCGGCAACTTCTAGGGCTCGGAGGCGATCACCGTGGCGTACTACCGCCGTGTGGGCAGCGTGCCGCCGAAGCGGCACACCCAGCACCGGACCCCCTCGGGGGAGCTCTACCGCGAGGAGCTCATGGGCGAGGAGGGCTTCTCCTCCGACTCCTCGCTGCTCTACCACTCCGGCGTGCCGTCGGCGATCGTCGACGCGTCCCCCTGGGACGTGCCGGGGCAGGCGACCGAGGAGCACCGGCCGCTCAAGCCCCGGCACTTCAAGCTGCACGACCTGACCGCGCCCGACTGGAAGGCCGTCGACGCGGTCACCGGCCGCCGGCTCGTCCTCGGCAACGCCGACGTGCGACTCTCCTATGTGGCCGCCGGTGAGGCGTCCCCGCTGTACCGCAACGCGGTCGGCGACGAGTGCGTCTACGTCGAGTCCGGCTCGGCCACCGTCGAGACCGTGTTCGGCGCCCTCGACGCCCGCCAAGGCGACTACGTGGTCCTGCCGCGCGCCACCACCCACCGCTGGCTCCCCACCGGGTCGGAACCGCTGCGGCTGTATGTGATCGAGGCGAACTCGCACATCACGCCCGCCAAGCGGTACCTGTCGCGGTACGGCCAGCTCCTGGAGCACGCCCCGTTCTGCGAGCGGGACCTCCACGGCCCGACCGAACCCCTCATCGAGGACGGCGAGGATGTCGAAGTGCTGGTGAAGCACCGCGGCTCGCGCGGGATCACCGGCACCCGGTACGTGTACGCGACCCACCCGTTCGACGCGGTCGGCTGGGACGGCTGCCTGTACCCGTACACCTTCAACATCGCCGACTTCGAGCCGATCACCGGCCGCGTCCACCAGCCCCCGCCCGCCCACCAGGTGTTCGAGGGGCAGAACTTCGTCATCTGCAACTTCGTGCCGCGCAAAGTGGACTACCACCCGCTCGCCGTCCCCGTCCCGTACTACCACTCCAACGTGGACAGTGACGAGGTGATGTTCTACTGCGGCGGCGACTACGAGGCCCGCAAGGGCTCGGGGATCGGCCAGGGCTCCATCAGCCTCCACCCCGGCGGCCACAGCCACGGCCCGCAGCCCGGCGCGATGGAGCGCTCGCTCGGCGCGGAGTTCTTCGACGAGCTCGCGGTCATGGTCGACACGTTCCGGCCGCTCGAACTCGGCGAGGGCGCCGCGGCCAGCGAGGACCCCGGCTACGCCTGGACCTGGGCGGGCCGGGGGCCGCGCCCGTGATCCCGGGGCTCGCCGCCGGACTCTTCGACGACGCCGCGGTCTTCCCGCCCGGGAACGCCCCGCTCGCCCTCGCGGTGCGCGCGTACGGCGGGCGGCGGCGCGTCTGGTACGCCGGGCTCGTCGGCCCGCTGGTGGTCCCGGCCGCGGCGGTGCCGCGGCTCGGGCCGCTCCTGCCGGCCGGCGAACCGGCCCTGCCGGTGTCCGTGACGTTCCCCGACGGGCCCGCGGGCGTGCCCGCGGCCCTGGCGACCGCCGCGTTCCTGCCCGTCGAGGTCCGCTCGATCGAGGTCGCCGTCCCCGAAGGCACCGAACCGGACGCGTTCCTCGCCGACCTCGACGCCGCCGTGGAGGACGCGCCCGCGCTCGACGTGTACGTGGAGATCCCGCGGGACGCCAGGCGCGACAAGGTGATCGCCGCGATCGCCGGCCGCCGCCGCGCCAAGTTCCGCACCGGCGGCGTGCGCGCCGAACTCCACCCCGGCGAGGACGAACTCGCCGCCTCGCTCGCCGCCGCGGTCGCCGCCGGCGTCCCGTTCAAGGCCACCGCCGGGCTCCACCACGCCGTGCGCAACACCGACCCCGAGACCGGGTTCGAACAGCACGGCTTCCTCAACCTGCTGCTCGCGACCGACGCGATCCTGAACGGCGGCACCGAGACCGACGCCCGCGCCCTCCTCGCCGACCGCGACGAGGACCGCATCGCCGACCGCGTCGACGCCCTCGGGGACGCCCGCACCGCGGCCGCCCGGGCCGCGTTCACCTCCTTCGGCACGTGCAGCGTCACCGAGCCCCTCGACGAGCTCATCGGCCTCGGCCTCCTCAGCGCCCCCGACCCCGGCGACCCCGACCGCACCGCGCTCGACCCGAGCACCCCCGACGACCGCGCCCCCCACGACCGCACCTCCCACGACCGCGAGGACCACACCGCATGACCGCCATCGAGATCCCGGACGGCTCGCCGTTCGGGCCCGACAACCTGCCCTACGGCGTCTTCTCCACACAGGACGGATCGCGGCGGGTTGGCGTGCGCCTCGGCGACACCGTCGTCGACCTCTCGCTCCTGCTGCTCGACCCGGTCTTCGCCGCCCCGACCCTGAACCCGTTCATGGCCCAGGGCCGGCGGCGCTGGGACGAGGCGCGCGAGCGCATCCGCGACGCCGTCGCCGGTCCCGTCCCCAAGCAGGCCCTGCACCCGCTGCGCGAGGTCCGCCTGCACCTGCCGTTCGAGGTCGGCGACTACGTCGACTTCTACGCCTCCGAGCACCACGCCGCGAACCTCGGCCGCCTCTTCCGGCCCGGCGCCGAGCCCCTCATGCCGAACTGGCGGCACCTGCCGGTCGGCTACCACGGCCGCGCCGGCACCGTCGTCGTCTCCGGCACCGGGATCGTGCGGCCCTGCGGCCAGCGCAAGGACCCCGGCGAGGCCGCCCCGACGTACGGCCCCAGCCGCCGGCTCGACATCGAGGCCGAACTCGGCTTCGTCGTCGGCACCGGCTCGGCCCTGGGGGAGCGGATCGGCGTCGGCGACTTCGCCGAGCACGTCTTCGGCGCCGTCCTCGTCAACGACTGGTCCGCCCGCGACCTCCAGGCCTGGGAGTACGTGCCGCTCGGCCCCCACCTCGGCAAGAGCTTCGCGACCTCGGTGTCCCCGTGGGTGGTTCCGCTGGCCGCGCTCGAGGCGGCCCGAGTCCCGCTCCCGGGCCAGATCCCGGCGCCGCTGCCGTACCTGCGCGGCGGCGCGGACTGGGGCCTGGACGTCGACCTCGCGGTGGAGTGGAACGGCGAGCAGGTCTCGCGCCCGCCCTACCGCGAAATGTACTGGTCCCCGGCGCAGATGCTCGCCCACCTCACCGTCAACGGCGCCTCGACCCGCACCGGCGACCTCTTCGCCTCCGGCACCGTCTCCGGCCCGGCGAAGCACCAGCGCGGCGCGTTCATCGAACTCACCTGGGGCGGAACGGAACCGATCACCGTCAAAGGCGAGGAGCGCACCTTCCTCCGCGACGGCGACCACGTCGCGATCACCGCCACCGCGCCCGGCCCGCACGGCGCCCGCATCGGCTTCGGCGAGGTCGCCGGCACGATCCTCCCGGCCCGCTGACCCGCCCCGGCCGCGACCGGATCGCCGGTCACGCGGCCGCTTCGGCCAGCTCACCGCTGTTCGAGGGCCTTGGCGTAGGCGACGTCGTGCTCGCGCGTGGGCGTCTCGATCACCAGCGGCACGCCTTGCAGCAGCGGCGTCGCCACGACCGCGCCGAGGCCCTCGCGGCCGAGCACGCCGTCGCCGAGCTTCTCGTGCCGGTCGCGGCGCGAATCGCGCGCGTCCTTGCTGTCGTTGAAGTGCACCAGGCCGATCCGGCCGGGGCCGATCGCGGCCGTGAGGGCGCGCAGCGACGCGTCGAGCCGCTCGGGGTCGGCCAGCGCCTCGCCCGCGGCGTGCAGGTGGCAGGTGTCCAGGCACAGGCCGACGCCGTCGACGCCCACCGCGTCGAGGTACTCGCCCGTGCTCTGGAACGTGGAGGCCATCGCGTTCTTCGCGCCCGCGGTCGGCTCCACGAGGAGCCGCATCGGCGGCAGGCCGTCGAGGACGCGGCGGTACACCGGCCCGAGGCGCTTGAGCGCGCCCGCGCGGTCGCCGTCGATCGAGGAGCCGGCGTGCACGACCACGGCCTCCGCGCCGAGCAGGTGGGAGGCCGTCATCGCCGCCCGCAGGTTCTCCACCGAGCGGTCCACGGTCTCCGGGACCGGCGACGCCAGGTTGATCAGGTACGCGGCGTGGACGAACACCGGCCAGCCGCGCTCGCCGCACGCCTCCCGGAACGCCAGGGCCGCGTCCTCGTCGACGCGCGGCGGCGCCCAGCCGCGCGGGGAGCCGGCGAAGATCTGGATCGTCTCGGCCCCGATCGCGTCGCCCTCGGCCACGCCCTTCTTCACCAGTCCGCCCGCGACGGGCACGTGCGCCCCGATCGGGTGACGGGGCTTCTTCCGGCGAGACGCCATCGACCGCTCCTCCAGCTCGGATCGGACCCACTCTAGCCGAGGCCGCGGGACGCGGGAGCCGAAGCGCGCGGGCGTCAGGCGCCGGTGCGCAGCACGGGGTTCGGCGACTCCAGGAGGTCGCGCAGGACCACGGCCGCGCCGCCGAGCGCCGCGGCCTGGGAGACGTCCCCGGCGAGCTCGACCTCGACGGTGTGCACGTGCCGCATGAACACCGAGCGGTT
The DNA here is from genome assembly GCF_003933745.1 of Glycomyces terrestris. Lineage (GTDB taxonomy): Bacteria > Actinomycetota > Actinomycetes > Mycobacteriales > Micromonosporaceae > Glycomyces > Glycomyces terrestris. The sequence continues at coordinate 69,378 of NZ_RSEB01000004.1, forward strand.
GAGCCACTCGTGGAGGACGTCCCGGTACGCCTGGCCCGACTCCGAGAACGCGTGCCCGGCGAGCACGACCCGGCCCACGTCGAACATGTTCACCAGCGTGACCACGGCGACCGCGAGCCGCTGCGCGGAGTCGGCGATGAGCGCGGCGGCCGCGGCGTCGCCTTCGCGGGCGGCGCGGCCGATCAGGTTGAAGTCGGTGAGCGTGTCCGCGCCCAGGCCGAGCCGCGCGGCGAGCGCCGGGTCCTCCAGGGCCCGTTCGACGACCGGGCGCGGCCCCGCGATCGGGTCGAGGCAGCCGCGGTTCCCGCACGCGCAGTCCTCCCCGAACGCGTCGACCGAGATGTGGCCCAGTTCGACGCCGTTCGAGGTCACGCCCCGGTACGGGTGCCCGTCGAGGATGACGCCGCCGCCGATGCCGCCGGACATGAACACCACGGCGAAGCTCGACCCCGAGCCGCCGAGGGTCTGCACGCCCAGGCCCGCCGCCGTCGCGTCGTTCTCCAGCGCCACCGGCAGCCCGGTCGCCTCGGCCAGGGTCGCGGCCAGCGGGTACCCGGTCCACTCCGGGGTCGGGTGCGGCGTGATGACGACGCCCGCCTCGCGGTCCTGCGGCCCGTACGTGGCCAGCCCGATCCCGAGGACCTTCTCGCGCGGCACGGCCGCGTCCTTGAGCATCACCCGCACGTGCCCGGCGAGGTCGGCCACGACCTCGGCCAGCGGCCGCCTGCCAGACCCGGGCATGTCGTGGCGGACCACGACCCGCCCGGCCAGGTCGACCACGACCGCCACGGCCGAGAACTGGTCGAGCTGGACGCCGACCATGTAGCAGGCGTCGGCCTTGATGCCGATGAGCCGCCGCGGGGTCCCGCGGTTCGCCGGGACGGTGCCGACCTCGTGGACGAGCCCGAGCCCGGTGAGCTTGCGGACCGCGTGCGTCATGGTCGCCGGCGTCATGCCCGTGGCGTCGGCCAACTCGACGCGGCTGACGGCGCCGCGCTCGCGGATGATGTCGAGCACGACCGCCAGCGTGGGCAGGCGCGTGTCGGCGCCGAACGAGCGCAATGCGGACTCCTTACTCGGGGCGAACGGGCCGGTATCACCTTACTGGAGTCGCCCGTCCGGTCATCGGGCGAAAGCGGCGGGGCCGCCCGGCGCCCGGGCGGCCCCGGCCGCGTCAGACCGCGGTCGCGTGCAGCATGAGCGCCTGCACCGGCCACAGCGTCGGCAGCTGGAGGCCGATCCCGGTGAGGACCCGGCCGGGCAGGACCGTCTCGCCGCCGTCGAGCCACTGCGGGTGCACCCACCCGCGCTGGGCCGCGCCGATCTCCTCGCGCACCCGCACCCGGTAGCGCCGTTCGGGATCGAGGCCGTCGAGGCGGAGCCGCTCGGTGAGCGCGTCCTCCAGCGAGGCGGTCGTGCACACGGTGTACACGGCCTCGGACCGGTCGGGCGCGACCACGCCGCGCACGCGCAGCGCCGGGTCCACGGTCTCGGGGTGGACGACCGCGCCGGTGTGGAGCAGGCCTCGCAGCTCCTTGTAGAGCGCGGCGAACGCGGTGATCCGGGCGGTCTCCTCCTCGTCGCAGGCGAGCAGGTCCCACTCGAAGCCCGCCGAGCCCTGGAGCGAGGTCGCGATCCGGTAGGACAGCGGCGTGGCCCGCCCGGAGGAGTGGGCGGGGGAGGGGCCGACGTGCGCCCCGATGAGCTCGGGCGGGAGGACGAGCTCGGTCCAGCGCTGGATCTCCTGGCGCTCGACCGGGTCGTTGGAGTCCGAGGCCCAGACGCGGTCGGTGTACTGGAGGATGCCGAGGTCGGTGCGGGCGCCGCCCGAGGAGCACGACTCGATCTCCAGGCCGGGGTGGTCGGCCTTGAGCCGCGCGATGAGCCGGTAGGCCGCCAGGGTCTGCTCGTGCGTGCCGGGCCGGCCCTCGTGGACGGCCTCGACCAGGTCGCGGTTGTGGTCCCACTTGACGAAGTCGATCCCCAAGGCCCCCACCAGGGCCGACATCCGCGACCGCAGGTGCTCCCACGCGCCGGGGTGGGCGAGGTCGAGCACGTACTGGGTGCGAAACGACAGGCCCTCCGGCGCGGGCACCGACGCGGGGTTGGCGAGGAGCCAGTCCGGGTGGGCCCGGGCGAGGTCCGAGTCGAGGTTGACCATCTCGGGCTCGAACCAAAGCCCGAACTGCATGCCGAGGCCGTGCACGAGGTCGGCGAGCGGCCCGAGCCCGTCGGGCCACACGGCCGGGTCGACCTCCCAGTCCCCGAGCCCGGCGGTGTCGTCGCGGCGCAGGTGGAACCAGCCGTCGTCGAGGACGAACCGCTCGACGCCGACCGCGGCGGCCTTGCGGGCGAGGGCTTCGAGCCGGGCCGGGTCGTGGTCGAAGTAGACGGCCTCCCAGGTGTTGAGCACGAGCGGGCGCGGCGTGCCCGGATGCTGCGGCCGCGCGCGCATCCAGGTGTGGAAGCGGTCGGCGACGCCGTCGAGGCCGGTGTCGGACCACGAGAAGTACGCGGTCGGCGTCCGGTACGCCTCGCCCGGCGCGAGCCGGATCTCGCCGGGGCGCACCAGTTCGCCGGCGCCGAGGAGGGACACGTGCTCGGTGAGGCGGTCGGTGCGGTGGCGCACGTCGGCGCTCCAGCCCAGGTGCACGGCCCACACGCCGCCGTCGCGGTCGCGCGGCGCCCCCTCGGAAGCCAGTGTGACCCAAGGCGAGTCGTGGCCGCCGCGACCGCGGCGGGTCTCGCGGACGGTCGTGCCGCGCGGCATCGGCGCCGTCAACGGCGCCTTCTCCCGCGCCCAGCGCCCGGTGAACTGGGTGAGGTGGTCCGCGCTCTTGGGCACCGGCAGGGCCGCCTCCAGCCACGCCACCTCCAGGACGCCCTCGCCCACGTGCTCGATCTCGTGGTCGAGGAGCACGAGTCCGCCCGCGCCGATCTCCAGGCTCGTGCGCAGCACCAGCCCGCTGTCGGCGTCGGTCGCCGCCAGACGCAGCCCGTGCCCGTCCTCGTGCTCGACGGCGCTCGTCCAGCGCGGGAACACCGGCCGCCCGTCGCGGGTCGCGAGCAGGCCGGGCCGCCCGGCCCAGCCGTCGGACTCCTGCGGGACGAGCGGCACCCGCCAGGCCGCGTCGAGCGTGCCGGGCGCGGTCTGGCGGGCCGTGGCCCGGTCGAGGGCCGCGAGGTCGGCGTCCGTGAGATCGCCGAGGTCGGCGCCCCAGTGCAGCACCGCGGGCAGGCCCGCCTCGGGGTGCGCGAGGACGATCGACACGCCGTCGCGGCGCAGCACGGTCCAGGTTCGAGTGTTCACAGAGCTCCTTCGATGAGAGGCCGGGACGTCCGCGGGGCGCCGCCGCGCGGCGGCGCCCCGATGTGCATGGTGCGCAAGACGTGCAGCGCGCCGCCGAGCGCCGCGGCCGACGCGGCGTCCGAGGACACGAGCACCTTGGGGCGGCTGAGCGCGCGGCCGAGCGCCAGCCGTTCGAGCTCGGCGGCGACGTGGTCGCGGTACAGCGTCCCGGCGACCGTGAACGCCGGACCCGCGAGGACGACGGTGTCGAGGTCGAACAGGTTGACCAGCGTAACCGCGGCCTGGCCGATCCAGCGCGCCGACCGTTCGAGCATCGCGGCGGCCTCGCGGTCGCCGTCGCGCCAGGCCCGCGCGATCCGGTCGAAGTCCGCCAGCGCCCCGTCCCGCGCCCCGCTCAACGCGAAGCGCTCGGCGAGGCCGGGGTCGGCGAGCGCCCGCGCGACCACCGCCTGCGGGGCGGCCTCGGCCTGGGCGCAGCCCGCGCCCCCGCACACGCACGGCGTGCTGCCGCCGGCCAGGGCCACGTGCCCGATCTCGACGGCGTTCGAGGCCCGGCCGCGGTAGACCTCGCCGTCGACGATCACCCCGCCGCCGATCCCGGCGGACATGTAGACGAGCCCGAACGTGTCGGTGCGCGGCTCGCCGGCCCACAGCTCGCCGACGGCCGCGGCGGTCGCGTCGTTCTCCAGCAGCACCGGCAGCCCCAGCCGCGCGGCGAGCGCCCCGGTGAGCGGGTACTCGAGCCAGTCGGGGCCCGGCTGCGCGGTGAGCAGCACGCCCCGCTCCAGGTCCTGCGGCCCGTGCGTCACCAGCCCCGCGCCCAGGACCCGCGCGCGCGGGACTCCGGCGCGGTCGAGCAGCGCGTCCACGTGCCCGGCCAGCGCCCTGACCGTCTCCTCTGGACCGTCGCCGCCGGTGCCGGGCAGGCTCGCGGCCGCGACGCGGCCCCCGGCGAAGTCGAGGACCTCGATCGTGGTGGTGGTGCGGTCGACCTGGACGCCGATCGCGTGCCAGGCGTCGGGGACGAGTTGCAGGAGTCGCCGCGGCTGGCCGCGGCCGGGCTGCGGGTCGCGGCCGATCTCGCGCACCAGCCCGTCGGCGATGAGCGGGCGCACGGTGTTGGTGATGGTCGCGGCGGTCAGGCCGGTCCGCTCGGCGAGCTCGACGCGGCTGATCGTGCCCTCGGTGCGCAGGAGGTCGAGGACGCGTCGGGCCGCGCTGGCGCGGGCTCCGCCCCGGTGGCGCATGCGGCGGCCTCCTCGGAAGTTCATCGGATCTTATTCTTGACACCTTAAATTTAACAGGTTAATAATTGGCCGGACGCCCGAGCGGGCGTCATCCCCTCCAGTTCCGCGGGCGACGGCGCCCCGGACCCGAAAGGACGACGATGTCACCCAAGAACGGACTGCGGCGCCGCGCCGCGGCCGCCCTCGCAGGCGCGGCCGTGCTCGGCCTGGCGCTCACCGGCTGCTCAGGGGGCTCCGGCGGCTCCTCCGCCAGCGACACCCTCGTGGTCTACACCGGTCAGGCCGGCGACTACCAGCTCAACTTCAACCCCTTCTCGCCCACCAAGATCGGCGGCATGGGGACGATCTTCGAATCCCTCTTCTTCTTCAACAAGGCCCAGGTCCAGGACCCGGTGCCGCTGCTGGGCACCGAGCAGTCCTGGAACGAGGACGGCACGGTCCTCTCGGTGACGCTGCGCGAGGGCGTCACGTGGAGCGACGGCGAGGCGTTCACCGCCGACGACGTGGTCTTCACCTTCGACATGCTCAAGGCCACGCCCGCGATCAACGGCGGCGGCTACGACGGCACCGCCGCGGCCGTCGACGACACGCACGTGACCCTCACCTTCGCGACCCCGATGTACACCAAGGCCCCCGACCTGCTGAGCACCCCGATCGTGCCCGAGCACCTGTGGGCCGACATCGACCCGACCGCCGACGTCGTCGAGGAGCCCGTGGGCACCGGCGCGTTCACGTTGGAGGAGTTCAAGCCGCAGGCGTACACCCTCGCCGCGAACCCCGACTACTGGGGCGGCGAGCCGAAGATCAAGCAGATCCGCTACCTGTCGCTCTCCGGCAACCAGGCCGGCGCCGACGCGATCGCGGCCGGCACCGTCGACTGGCAGACCGGGCCCATCCCGGACATCCAGAACACGCACGAGAACTTCCCGAACTACCACGCGTACACGCAGTGGCAGAACCAGATGGTCCTCGGCACCTGCTCCAACCCCGACCTCGGCTGCACCGGACCGCAGACCGACCCGGCCGTGCGCAAGGCCCTCTACTACGCGATCGACCGCGACCAGCTGAACTCGCTCGCGTTCATGGACACCGCCAACGAGGTCTCCCCGGTCTTCACCCTGACCCCGAGCCAGGACCAGTTCGTCTCCGCGTCCATCGAGGAGCCCGTGGCCCCCCAGACCGCGCAGACCGACACCGCCGTGCAGACCCTGGAGGCCGCCGGCTGGACCCCGGGCGCCGACGGGATCTACGAGAAGGACGGCGAGCGCCTCTCGCTCACCGTCGAGGTCGTGACCGGCTGGACCGACTACATCACCGCCGTCGACACCATCGCCTCCCAGGCGAAGGAGGCCGGCATCGAGATCACCGCCGCCCAGTCCTCCTGGAACGAGTGGACCGACAAGCGCCTCAAGGGCGAGTTCCAGCTCGCGATCGACTCGCTGTGGCAGGGACCGACCGCCGACCCCTACTACCTGTACAACTACTTCTTCGTCTCCACCGCCACCACGCAGGTCGGCGAGTCCGCCGGCAACAACTACGCCCGCTTCAGCGACCCCGACGTGGACGCGGCCCTCGCCTCGCTCTCCTCGCTGCCGCTCGACGACCCGGCCGCCCGCCAGCCCCACTTCGACACCATCCAGGCCGCGATCTGGGAGGACATGCCGTACGTGCCGATCATGACCGGCGGCACCACCAGCGTGTGGAACACCGCCGAGTTCACCGGCTGGCCCTCGGACGAGGACCTCTACGCGTTCCCGGCGGTCTGGTCCGCCTGGGACTGCGCCGAGATCTTCAAGCGCCTCGAGCCCCAGGGCTAGCGGCCGCCCCCGAGGAGGAGTCGAGACACCGTGAACTACTTCCTGCGCAAACTGAGCTTCTACGCCGTGGCCCTGTGGGCGGCGCTGACGCTGAACTTCGCCATCCCGCGAATGCTCCCGGGCAACCCCGTCGACATCCTGCTGGCCAAGCTCCAGCAGCGCGGCGAGACGGTCACCCCGGAGACCCGCAAGGCGTACGCGCTCCTCCTCGGGGGCGACTCGTCCGATCCCCTGTGGATCCAGTACTGGGACTACCTGAAGAACCTCGCCAGGGGCGACCTCGGCGTCTCGGTCAGCTACTACCCGGCCCAGGTCTCCGACGTGATCCTCACGTCGCTGCCGTGGACGGTGGTGCTGGTCGGGATCGCCACGATCCTCGCGGCGGTCCTCGGCGTCCTGCTCGGGGCGATCGTGGGGTGGCGGCCCGGCACGTGGCTGGACTCGCTCGTCCCCTCCACCACGCTCCTGGCGGCCGTCCCCTACTTCTGGCTCGCCCTCATCCTCGCCTACCTGCTCGCCCGCGTCCTGGGCTGGTTCCCGCTCCAGGGCGGCTACGACGTCGTGCTCACCCCCGGCTGGAACGGCGAGTTCATCGCCTCGGCCATCCAGTACGGGTTCCTGCCGGCGCTCACCATCGTGCTCGCCTCCGTCGGCGGCTGGCTCCTGGGCATGCGCAACATGATGGTCTCGACCCTCTCGGAGGACTACATCCTCACCGCCGAGGCCAAGGGCCTGTCGCCGCGGAAGATCCTGCGGTCCTACGCCTCCCGCAACGCCGTGCTCCCCTCGGTCGCCGGCTTCGCGATCTCCCTCGGCTTCGTCGTCTCCGGCTCGGTCATCACCGAGCAGGTCTTCTCCTACCCCGGGATCGGCGGGCGCCTCCTGGGCGCGGTCACCAACAACGACTACGCCCTCATGCAAGGCGTGTTCCTGTTCATCACCCTCGCCGTACTGGGCGCGAACCTCCTGGTCGACCTCCTCTACGGCCTGATCGACCCCCGCACCCGGGCGCGGGCGTAAGGAGCGGCGACCATGACGAACCTCAAGCCCGCCGACCCGGCGCCCGCCGCCGAGGCGACCGTGACCGCGGCCCCCGCCGCCGGGCCCGCCCGCTCCGGCTGGCGCTCCCTCCTGCCGACCATGACCCCCTGGCTCGCCATCGGCCTCGTGCTCGTCGCCGGCATCACCCTGTTCGGCCTCCTCGGCCCGCTGCTCGTCGGCGACCCGCGGCAGATCCGCGACCAGGGACTGACCCCGCCCTCGGCCGAGTTCTGGCTCGGCACCACCCAGACCGGCCAGGACGTGCTCGCGCAGCTCGCCTACGCCACCCGCGGCTCCCTCCAGATCGGCCTGCTCGTCGGCGTCCTCGCCACCGCGCTCTCGGCCTTCTTCGGGATCTACGGCGCCTACCGCGGCAAGTTCCTCGACGACGCGTTCTCCCTGTTCACCAACGTCTTCCTGGTCATCCCGGGCCTCCCGCTGGTCATCGTCATCTCCGGGTTCGTGCCCCGCGAGAGCCGCGGACTGTGGACCATCGCCGTCGTCCTCGCCGTCACCGGCTGGGCCGCCTCCGCCCGCGTCCTCCACGCCCAGACCCTCTCGGTGCGCCAGCGCGACTACGTGGCCGCCTCCCAGGTCTCCGGCGAACGGCCCTGGCGCGTCATCGTCGTCGAGATCCTCCCGAACCTGCTGCCGGTCATCGCCTCCCAGTTCGTGTTCGCCGTCATCGCCGCCATCCTCGGCGAGGCCGGCCTCTCCTACATCGGCCTCGGCGCCTCCAACTCCGCCACCCTCGGCACCATGCTCTTCTACGCGCAGAACGGGTTCGCGCTCTCCCTCGGCGCCTGGTGGTGGTTCGTGCCCCCGGGCCTCATGATCGCCCTGTTCGGCATGGGCCTGTCCCTCGTCAACTTCTCCATCGACGAGGTCATCAACCCCAAGCTCAAGAACCTGCGCCAGCACCGCAAGCGCGCCCGCCGCGCCCTCCGCCTCGAGCGCGAGCTCGCCCGCCGCAGCACCCAGGAGACCGACCGATGACGACCGCCCCCACCGCCCCGGTGCTCACCGTCGAAGACCTCACCGTCGTGTACGAAGTGGACGAACCGGTGACCGCCGTGCGCGGCGCCGCCCTCACCCTCCACCGCGGCGAGATCCTCGGCCTCGCCGGCGAGTCCGGCTGCGGCAAGACCACCCTCGCCTACGCCGTCAACCGCCTCCACCGCCCGCCCGCGCGCATCGCCTCGGGCCGCATCACCTTCCACGACCGCTCCGGCGAGGACGTCGACCTCCTCGCCCTCGACGACCGCGAACTCCGCGCCTTCCGCTGGGACAAGCTCTCCATGGTCTTCCAGGGCGCCATGAACGCCCTCAACCCGGTCGGCACCGTCCGCGCCCAGCTCGCCGACACCCTCCGCGCCCACCGCCCCCGCATGGGCCGCAAGGAGATCCGCGAACGCTCCGAGGACGTCCTGCGCCGCGTCGGCGTCGACCCCCGCCGCCTCGGCTCCTACCCCCACGAGCTCTCCGGCGGCATGCGCCAGCGCGTCATGATCGCCATGGCCATGCTCCTCGAACCCCAGATCATGATCATGGACGAGCCCACCACCGCCCTCGACGTCGTCGTCCAGCGCGACATCCTCCGCGAGATCGTGCGCCTGCGCGACGAACTCGACTTCGCCGTCGTCTTCATCACCCACGACCTCCCGCTCCTGCTCGAGATCGCCGACCGCATCGCCGTCATGCTGGAAGGCGAGATCGTCGAACTCGACACCGCCGACAACCTCTACCGCAACGCCGAGCACCCGTACACGAAACGGCTCCTCGGCTCCTTCCCGAGCCTCTCCGGCGAGCGCGGCGCCTTCATCCGCACCGGCGTCGACCAGACCGCCGCCCACCCGACCGAGGAGCGAGCATGACCAGCGTGCACGTCACCGACCTGGTGAAGGACTACACGATCCGGGGCGGCCTCAAGCGCACCCGCCTGCGCGCGGTCGACCACGTCAGCCTCGACCTCACCCCCGGGCGCACCGTCGCCCTCGTCGGCGAGTCCGGCTCCGGCAAGTCCACCATCGCGAAGATCCTCACCCGCATGGAGACCCCCACCTCCGGCGCCGTCGAGGTCGTCCGCGACGACGGCACCGCCGTCGAGCGCGCCGCCTACCGCCGCGAAGTCCAGATGGTCTTCCAGGACCCCTTCGCCTCCCTCAACCCCTTCCACTCCATCGAGCACCACCTCGCCCGCCCCCTGCGCATCCACGGCCGCACCGCCCCCGGCGACGAGACCCGGCGGCGCGTCCACGAGATGCTCGAACGCGTCAACCTCACCCCCGCCGCCGCCATCGCGCCCCGCCGCCCCCACGAGCTCTCCGGCGGCCAGCGCCAGCGCGTCGCCATCGCCCGCGCCCTCGCCCCCGGCGCCAAGGTCCTCATCGCCGACGAACCCGTGTCCATGCTGGACGTCTCGATCCGCCTCGGCGTCCTCAACCTCCTCGGCCGCCTCCAGCGCGAGGACGACCTCGCCGTCCTCTACATCACCCACGACCTCGCCACCGCCCGCCACTTCTCCGACGAGATCACCGTCCTCTACCGCGGCCGCGTCGTCGAGCGCGGCCCCGCCGACGCCGTCATCCTCGACCCGCACCACGAGTACACGAAACTCCTCGCCGCCGCCGCGCCCGACCCCGAACGCCCCGGCAAGGTCACCGCCGACGCCGCCGTCGACCGCGACGGCATCGACAGCAGCGCCTGCTACGACCACTACGCCCGCGAATGGCGCGAAGCCGGCGTCCCCGCCGCGCAGGCGAACCCGGTCACCCGCACCTGACCCCCGACCGCCCATCCACGACCGCAAAGGACCCAGATGACCCGCCTTCCCGCCACGTTCCGCCCGCTCCACGACGGCTGGACCCTCACCGCCGCCGCGCTCCCCGCCGACGCGCCCGTCGACGCCGCGGCGCTGGCCGCCGGCGTCCCGGCGACCGTGCCCGGCGAGGCCCACCTGGACCTGCGCCGCGCCGGCCTCGTCGCCGACCCCTTCGACGGCGACAACGAGGCCGCGCAGCAGTGGATCGGGGACACGTCCTGGCGGTTCGCGACCACGTTCACCTGGACGGACGACGGCTCGGACCGCCACGACCTGGTCGCGCTCGGCCTCGACACCGTCGCCACCGTGGAGCTCAACGGGACCGAGGTGGGCCGCACCGAGAACATGTTCCGGTCCTACCGCTGGGACGTGCGCGAGCACCTGCGCGAAGGCGAGAACACCCTCGCGGTCGTGTTCGCCGCACCCGTCCCCGAGGCCGCGGCGCGCGCCGAGCGCGACGGCGCCCTGCCGCGCACCAACCACCACGACTACAACCAGCTGCGCAAGATGGCCTGCTCCTTCGGCTGGGACTGGGGCATCGACGTCGCCGGTGCCGGGATCTGGAAGCCGATCGGCCTCGACTCCTGGTCCGGCGCGCGCATCGCCGCCGTCCGGCCCCTGGTCGACGTCGTGGAGAACGCCGACGGCGGACACGACGGCGTCCTCACCGCGCACCTCGACATCGAGCGCGCCGGCGCGGACGGCGACGTGGAGGTCCTCCTCGTCGTCACCGGCCCCGACGGCCGCCCCCTGGAGACCGCCGCGACCGTCCCCGCCGGCGCCGACTCGGCCACCGTCGTCACCGACGTCCCGCACGTGCGCCGCTGGTGGCCCGTCGGCCACGGCGACCAGCCCCTCTACGACGTGGCCGTCGAGATGGGCGAGGCGCACTGGCGGGGCCGCGTCGGGTTCCGCACCGTCGCCCTCGACACCGCCCCCGACGCCGCCGGCGCCCCGTTCGACCTGCGCGTCAACGGCGAGCGCGTCCTCGTGCGCGGCGCCAACTGGATCCCCGACCACGCCTTCCTCACCGAGATCGACCGCGACCGGTACGCCCGGCGCGTGGCCGACGCCCTGGAGGCCAACGTCAACCTCCTCCGCGTGTGGGGCGGCGGCGTCTACGAGTCCGACGACCTCTACGACCTCGCCGACGAGCACGGCCTGCTCATGTGGCAGGACTTCCTGTTCGCCTGCGCCGCCTACAGCGAGGACGAGCCGCTGCGCTCCGAGATCGAGGCCGAGGTCCGCGAGAACGTCACCCGCCTGAGCCCGCACCCGTCCCTGGTCCTGTGGAACGGCAACAACGAGAACACGTGGGGCTCGGTCGACTGGTCCTGGGCCCACCGCCTCGGCGGCCGCGGCTGGGGCGACGCCTACTACACCGGCCTCCTCCCCGCCGTCCTGTCCGAACTGGACCCGACCCGGCCGTACTCGCCCGCGAGCCCGTACTCCTTCGGCGACTACCGCCACCCCAACGACGAGCGCTACGGCTCCATGCACATCTGGGACGTGTGGAACCGCGCCGACTACACCGTCTACGCCGACTACCTGCCGCGCTTCGTGTCCGAGTTCGGGTTCCAGGCCCCGCCCGCCTGGTCCACGCTCACCGGCGTCGTCCACGACGAGCCCCTGGACCCCTTCGGCCACCAGATGCTGGTGCACCAGAAGGCGAACCAGGGCAACGCCAAGCTCCAGCGCGGCTGGCGGGGCCACCTGCCCGACCCCCGGTCCATCGAGGACTGGCACTGGACCACGCAGCTGAACCAGGCGCACGCGATCCGCTTCGGCGTCGAGCACTTCCGCTCGCTCACGCCCCACAACACCGGCACGATCCTGTGGCAGCTCAACGACAACTGGCCCGTCGTCTCCTGGGCCGCGGTCGACTTCGCCGAGCACCGCAAGCCGCTGTGGCACGCCCTGCGCGACATGTACGCCCCGCGCCTGGCGACGCTCCAGCCCCGCCCGTCCGAGCAGGCGCTCGCGAACGCCTGGGAGGGCCTGCGACCCGAGTTCGACGCGCTCGCGCTCGTCCTGGTCAACGACACCGGCGAGGACTACGAGGGCGCGTTCACGCTGGTGCGCGAGTCCTTCGACGGGACCGTGCTCGCCAAGGCCGCCGTCGAGGCGGCGGTGCCCGCGCGCGGCGCGGCCACCGTGTTCGTCCCCGCCGACGTCGCCGCGTTCGGCGACCCGGCCGCGGAGGCGATCGTGGCCATCGCCGACGACGGCGCCTTCGCGCCGGCCTTCCGGTACGGCGCCGAGGTCGTCGACCAGCGGCTCGACCCGAACCCGCTCCGAGTCGAGGCCGCCGCGGCCGACGGCGCGGTCGAGCTGCGGCTCACCGCGACCTCCCTCGCCCGCGACGTGCACTGCCACGCCGACACCGTCGATCCGCGCGCCCGGGCCGACCGGGGCATGATCACCTTGCGCGCCGGACAGACGGCCGTGATCCGCGTCGAGACTCCGGCCGGGGCCGCGCCGGACGCGTTCGCCGCCGCGCTGCGCTGCGCGAACGACCTGCTCTAGCCTTGGCCTCCAACGAAAGCGAGGTGCGCATGATCATCGACAGCGCCGAAGTGATCGTCACGAGCCCGGACCGGAACTTCGTGACCCTGAAGCTGACCACCGACGACGGGCTCACGGGCCTGGGGGACGCCACGCTGAACGGCCGCGAACTCGCCGTCGTCGCCTACCTCAAGGACCACGTCGTGCCCCTGCTCCTGGGCCGGGACGCGCACCGGATCGAGGACACCTGGCAGTTCCTCTACCGCTCCGCCTACTGGCGCCGCGGCCCGGTCACCATGGCCGCCATCGCCGCCGTCGACACGGCCCTGTGGGACCTCAAGGGCAAGGCCGCGGGGATGCCGGTCTACCAGCTCCTCGGCGGCGCCTCCCGCACCGGCCTCCTCGCCTACGGCCACGCCTCCGGCCGGGACCTCCCCGAACTGTTCGACTCCATCCGCGCCCACCAGGCCCAGGGCTACAAGGCGATCCGCGTCCAGACCGGCGTCCCGGGCCTGAAGTCGATCTACGGCATCGCCTCCAACGCCACCTACGAGGCCATGGACGGCGTCCGCTACGACCACGAGCCGGCGCAGCGCGGCAGCCTGCCGGCCGAGGAGGACTGGGACACCCGCTCCTACCTGCGCCACGTCCCGACCGTGTTCGAAGCCGTCCGCGGCGAGTTCGGGCCCGAGCTGCCGCTCCTGCACGACGCCCACCACCGCCTCACCCCCGTCCAGGCCGCCCAGCTCGGCAAGGCGCTCGAACCGTACGACCTGTTCTGGCTCGAGGACGTCACCCCCGCCGAGAACCAGGAGGCCCTGCGCCTGGTCCGCCGCCACACCACGACCCCGCTGGCGATCGGGGAGATCTTCAACACCGTGTGGGACTACCAGCAGATCATCCGCGAACAGCTCATCGACTACGTCCGCAGCGCCGTCACCCACACCGGCGGCATCTCCCACCTGAAGAAGGTCCTCGACTACGCCGCCCAGTACCAGATCAAGTCCGGCATGCACGGCCCCACCGACATCTCGCCGGTCGGCATGGCCGCCGCCCTCCACTTGGGACTGTCCGTCCACAACTTCGGCATCCAGGAGTACATGCGGCACGGCGCCAGGACCGACCAGGTCTTCCAGCAGTCCTTCACCTGGCAGGACGGCCTCCTCCACCCCGGGGACCGGCCCGGCCTCGGCGTCGAGCTCGACCTCGACGAGGCCGGGAAGTACCCGTACGTCCAGGCGTACCTGCCCTTCAACCGCCTGGCCGACGGCACCGTCCACGACTGGTAGCCCGCCGCGGGGCCGGGGGACCGCTCCCGGCCCCCGCAGCGCCTTTGCCATTGAGGCCCTTCCCGAAGTGCTCTTCTCAAGGCGCCCGGTCTCTCAAGCCCCCGTGCTCACACGGCGGCGTCGATCTCGTCCACGACGAGCGGACGCCGCCGCCACACCGCGCGCTGGATCGCGAGCGTGACGATGCCGGCCAGGATCATGCCCGCCAGGTTCACCGCGAGCTGCACGAACGACGCGCCCACTTCGCTCCAGTGCTCCAAGGGGATCGCGACCGCGAGGTTGCCGACCGCGGGCACCGTCGTCACCGAGATGAAGACGCCGACCAGCGCCGCGGACTTCCGCGCCGTCATCGACAGGATCCCGGCCACCCCGGCCAGCACCGCGACCACGAACGACCAGCGGTCGGGGTGGATGATGAAGCTCGTCAGCGGCCGGTCGTCGAGCATCGACGGCTCGATCCAGCCGATGAGCCGGCTCGCGTACGCGCACAACAGGGTCACCGCGATCGCCGCCGCGAACCCGGCGACGAGGGTGCGCACCGCGGTCGCCGCCAGGCGCGCGTCGCGCTGGAGCACCCCGAAGCACAGCGCGGCGACCGGCCCGAAGTCCGGGCCCAGGACCATCGCGCCCACGATGAGGATCGGCTGGTCCAGCAGCGCCCCGATGGCCGCGATCTGCACCGCGAGGATGAGGAACATCAGGTACGACCACGTCAGGCGCGTCTCCGAGGCGGTGCGGGCGGCGAGCTCCTCCCACACGACCGCGTCTTCGGAGTGCCCCGGCGCGGCCTCGACCGCCTCTTCGGCGGCGTCGGAGATCCACAGGTCGACCTCCTCGACCGCGATGCTGCCGCGCTCCTTCAACCCCAGGTCGCGCAACTGCTCCAGGACGGCGTTGGCGCCCTCGCGGGCGACGTCGAAGTGGACGCAGTCGCCCTCGGGCGAGCGCGCGACGCCCGGCAGCTTCACCACGTTGGCGACCGCTTCGTCCTCGACGGCGATCCGCACCACCTCGTCGCTGAGCGCGGCGGGGGCGATGACTCGAACATGCAGCACGACGGCATTGTGCACCACGCCCGCCGCGTCCCGACCCGAGCGGCGTCCGCCGCGACCGCGCCGGCCGGTCCGGCGCAGCCAGCGCGTCCGCCGGGCCGAGGCCCTCGGCGGACGCGCCCCCGCCACCCCGCCGGGAGCCCCCGACGCCGCGGATCTTGACGGAATCCATACGCGTCAGTCCGCCGTGCGGGACTTCCGCAGTGCCGTCCACGTGAACTGGAGGCCCGCGGCCACGGCCGCCGCCGCGACCACCGCCGGCACGAAGGTTTCGACGCCGAGGTAGCCGACCGGGGCCGCGTCGGGGTCCTCGGTGTGGAACAGCCACGGGCCGCCGGCCGCGATCAGGGCGAGCAGCAGTGCCAGGAACCCGTACGCGACCCGCCGCGCCGGCCGCCGCCAGGCCGCGACGCCCACGAGGACGGCCGCGGCGGCGAACACCAGCGCCAGCCACCCGGCCGGCGAGGCCGGGTCGGTCGCGGTCCCGATGGAGATGGTCAGGACCCACAGCGAGGTCGCCAGGAGCACGAGCGCGGCCGCCTCGGCCAGGAGCGAGCCCGGCCCGCGCCACACCGCCGCCATGAGCAGTGCCGCGGGCATCGCCATGAGCGCGTAGAAGATCGGGTCGACCACGTAGTCGGGCCACGCCCACCACGAGCCCTCCCAGCCGTAGCCGAACCAGTCGTAGAAGGACAGGACCCAGCAGACCGGCACCAGCGCCCAGCCCGCCAGCCGGAGCCCGCGGCCCGCGGCGCAGAGCGCGGTCGCGACGGCCGCCAGCAGGGCGGCGAAGTGCATGACGAGGCTGAGCACCGGCTCCATCGACACCAGGTAGCCGACGGCGATCCCGGCGGCGACGAGGACGACCGCGAGCGGTCCGGTGACCCAGGCGATGCGGCCCGCGGCCGCCGACGTGTGCGTGGAAGTAGTCATGGAGGCAGTATCCGCACCGCCACCCACCGCTCATTCCGGCATTTCGGGCGCCGATTGTCGGTTCCCCACAACGGAACCGGGTCCGATGCCCGGTTCCGCCCGCGGTTTTTCTCGGTTTCCGCCAATCGGTTCAGACGCCTGCGACCCAGTGGTGCTCGTCGACCTCCGTCAGCGGCGGGGGAGGGACGTCCCGGTCGCCGTCCGGTTCGAGCGCCTCGGGCTCGGCGTCGCTGTCGGACCACTTGCGGTGCAGTTGCGGCACCGACGCGAGGAGGTTGCGCGAGTACGGGTGCCGCGGGTCGGTGAAGACCTTGCCGGTCGCGCCCGCCTCCACGACCGCGCCGTGGCGCATGATGACGACGCGCTCGGAGATGTAGTTCGCCAGCGAGAGGTCGTGGGTGATGAACAGGACGCCGAGGCCGCGTTCCTTGAGCTCGCCCAGCAGGTTGAGGACGTCGATTCGGGTGGAGGCGTCGAGCATGCTGATGATCTCGTCGGCGACCAGGACCTGGATGTCGAGCAGCAGGGCGCGGGCGATGAGCATCCGCTGGAGCTGGCCGCCGCTGAGCTGGTGCGGGTATTTGCCGAGGACGGACCCCGGGTCGAGCCGCACGCCCTGGAGCACGTCGTCGACGCGGGCGCTCCACTCGGCGCGCTTGACCGCGGGGAAGTACGACTCGCGGACGGCCTCGAAGATCCTGTCCGCCTTGAAGATCGGGTTGTAGCTGCTGAACGGGTCCTGGAAGACGCCCTGGACGCGCCGGTAGTACGCCTTGCGGGCGGCGTGGCCGCGGGCGGTGACGTCCGCGCCGTCGAGGAGGATCGAGCCGCGGGTGACGGAGGTGAGCTGGAGGACCATCTTGCCGATCGTGGTCTTGCCGCTGCCGGACTCGCCGACGACGGAGAGGACCTCGCCGGGGGCGATGTCGATGCTGACGTCGCGGACGGCGGTCAGGCGCTTGGAGCCGAGGGTGCCGACCCGGTAGGACTTCCACACGTTCCTGAGTTCGAGCATCAGTCGGCCGCCTTCCAGCACGAGACCTCGTGGCCCGCTTCGACGGCCACGATCGGGGGCTCGGCGGCGCACTCGTCGGCCGCGAGCGGGCACCGCGCGCGAAACCGGCAGCCGGTCGGCGGGTGCAGCAGGTGCGGGGGCTTGCCGGGGATGCTCTGGAGCCGCTCGTCGCCGTACTCGAGCCCGACCTCGGGCAGTGCGCCGATGAGCGCGCGCGTGTAGGGGTGCCTGGGCGCCTTGATGATCGTCTCGGCCGGGGCCTTCTCGACGATCTGCCCGGCGTACATGACCATGATGGTGTCGGCGATCTGGTACACCAGCGACAGGTCGTGGGTGACCACGATCATCGACTTGACGAATCCCATGTCGCGGAAGCGGACCAGGGTCTCGGCGACGGCCTTCTGGTTGGTGACGTCGAGCGCGGAGGTGACCTCGTCGGCGATGAGCAGGCTCGGGTCGAGGAGGGTCGACAGGACCATGACGACGCGCTGCTTCATGCCGCCCGACAGCTCGATCGGGTAGTTGTCGAGCACACGTGCTTCCAGCCCGACGAGTTCGAGGCGGCGCACGAGCTCGTCCCGGTGGTCCCGGTAGGACTTCCCGCGCGAGCGCAGCAGTTCGGCGATCATCCTCCCGATCCTGCGGGTCGGGTTGAGCGCGCTCATCGAGTACTGCGGGATGATGGACACGGCGCTCCAGCGGCGGGGGTTCATCGCCTTGTCGTCGCCGATCGGCAGCTCCTCGCCGTCGAGGACGGCGGTGCCGGCGACGTGGCGCATCCGGCCGTCGAGCCGGATGAGGCTCTTGCCGAGGGTGGTCTTCCCGCAGCCGGACTCGCCCGCGAGGCCGACGATCTCGCCGTCGGCGAGGGAGAACGAGACCCCGTCCAGGGCCCGCACGTCGCCCTTGAGGGTCCGGTAGTGGACCTTCAGGCCCTCCACTTCGAGCGTCACGGCTACATCTCCCTCAGCTTGGGGTTGAAGACCTCGTCGAGGCCGACGTTGGTGATGTACAGGGCCCCGACGATCAGGGTGATCGCCAGGCCGGGCGGCACGAACCACCACCACATGCCGAGGTGGAGGGAGCTCCACGCCATCGACTGCTGCATCATGGTGCCGAGCGAGACGGCGTTGGCCGGCCCGAGGCCGATGAAGTCGAGCATCGCGGCGAACAGGATCGCGCCGCCGAAGAGCAGGATCATCGACATGAGCAGGTACGAGGCCATGTTCGGCATGATCTCGTGGACGATGATCCGCCAGGAGCGCTTCCCGGTCAGGCGCGCCAGGTCCACGTAGTCGCGGTTGGCGAGTGTGAACGTCTGCGCGCGAACGGCTCTCGCCACCCACGGCCACGAGAACACCCCGATGATGACGGCCTGCGCGACCACCCCGCGCACTTCGAGGTAGGAGCTGATGACGATGAGGACCGCGAGCGCCGGGAGGACGAGGACCACGTTGGTGACCATGTTGAGGACCTCGTCGACGAGGCCGCCGCGGTACCCGGCGGTGAAGCCGACGGCGAGGCCGATGACGAACGCGATGCCGCCGCCGAGGGTGCCGACCAGGTAGGAGGAGCGGAGGCCGTGCACGAACTGCGTGAACACGTCCTGGCCGAAGTAGGTGGTGCCGAACCAGTGCGCGCCCGAGGGCGCCTCCGACTTGGGGCCGACGTACTCGTTGGGGGAGTCGGAGAGGAAGAATGGCCCGATGAGCCCGAGCAGGAGCAGCGCGAGCACCACGGCGAGGCCGCCGGCGACCTTGGGGTTGCGCAGCGCGAAGTACAGGTGCTCGCCCCGGCGTCCGACCGGTTCGGTCTGGAGGACGACTTCGGCGCTCATGACTGGCCTCCTTCGAGTCCGAGGCGGGTGCGGGGGTCGACCAGGACGTACACGATGTCGGCCAGGAAGTTGAACACCAGGACGCCGATCACGATGAACAGCAGGATGCCTTGCAGCAGGAAGAAGTCCTGGCTGTTGACGGCTTCGAGCAGGAGGCTGCCCAGTCCCGGGTAGGCGAACACGACCTCGGTGACCAGGGCGCCGCCGACGACCACGCCCAGTTGCAGGGCGAGGCCGGTGATCTGGGGCAGGACCGCATTGCGGAAGGCGTACCGCCGGACCAGCCGGTTCGGGGCGCCGAGCGCCTGGAGGTAGTTCGAGTAGTCCGACTCCAGCTCGTAGATGACGAGGTTGCGCATGCCGATCGCCCAGCCGCCCAGGGCGACGACGAACAGCGACAGGAACGGCAGCACCCAGTGGTGCAGCAGGTCCACGATGAACGTCCAGGTGAAGGCCGGGGTGAGCGCGAAGCTGTAGCCGCCGGCGACGGGGAACCAGCCGAGGATGATGCCGCCGACCCAGGCGAGCAGGATCGCGAGCCACATGTACGGCACCGCGGTGAGCACGTACCCGATCGGCAGGGCCCCGTTGTCGAGGAGCTTGTTGCGGGCGGCCATGGCGCCCAGGGCGTTCCCGGCGAACCAGCTGAGGAGGATCGAGGGCAGCAGCAGCGCCAGCGTGTACGGGAGCGCGTCCGCGACCACCGAGGCCACGGGGGAGGGGAACGCGAAGACGCTGACGCCGAGGTCGCCGCGGAACAGGGCCGCCCAGTAGTTCAGGTACTGCTGCCACAGCGGCACGTCGAGCCCGAAGAGCTGGTTGAAGTACGCGCGCATGGCCTCGGACGACTCGATGTTGGCCACCGAGTTGCGGGTGAGCATCCGCGCGACCGGGTCGCCGGGCATGAGGCGCGGCACGGCGAAGTTGATCGAGACGGCGATGACGAACGTCAGGCCGTAGATGAGCAGTTTGCGCCGGAAGTAGCGGCCCAAGGGGACTCCTAGCGGAAGGGGGGCCGGGCGCGGGCCCGGCCCCGCGGCCTACTCGGCGAGCTTGAGCTCGGTCAGCATGTAGATCGAGCCCATGTTCCAGAGGGTGTTCCACATGGACGGGAACACCTTCGGGCCGTCGCCGGACTCAGAGGGCCAGTTCGTCCAGACGCTGTTGTTCACCTGGGACCAGGCGCCGTTGTACCAGATCGGGACGGCCGGCATGTCGACCAGCGCGTGCCGCTGGAGCGCGGAGAGGATCTCCTGGTAGCGCGGGTCCTCGGCGGCGGTGGCGGCGAGCTCCTGGGTGAGCGCCCACGCCTCCTCGTTCGTCCAGCGCGAGAAGTTCGCGGTGGTCTGGGTGTCGAGGACGGGCAGCTGGAACAGGTACCGGTAGTGGGTCCAGGGGGTGTGGCTGGTGCCGCTCCAGTTGTTGAGCATGAGCTGGAAGTCGCCGTTGGTGCGGGCGTCGTCGACGGCGCCCGCGTCGAGGAACTCCTCGGTGACGTTGATGCCCGCGGCCCGCAGGTCGGCGGCCATGCTGCGGGCGGCCTCCTCCCAGTCGGTCCAGCCGGTGGGGACGTTGAGCGTGAGGGCGATCGGGTCGCCGCCGGGGGTCTCGACGAAGCCGTCGCCGTCGCCGTCCTCGTAGCCGGCGGCGGCGAGGATCGAGGCGGCCCGGGCCGGGTCGTACGAGAAGCCGACCTCGTCGATGACGGCCTGGTCGTAGTACTTCTCCCAGATCGGCAGCAGCCCGGTGGGGCTGGCCGCGGCCACGAGTCCGGAGTAGACCGAGTCGACGATCTTGGGGCCGTCGATGGCGAAGGCCATGGCGCGGCGGAACTCCGGGTCGTTCAGCGGCTCGATCGCGGTGTTGGGGATGAGCATCGCGGTGTTGGCCGAGAGCATGTACGGCGGCTCGTCGTAGTAGGTGCTCAGGTCGGGGTTGGCCGCGACGAGGTCCTGGATGCCGGGCAGGAAGTTGTTGGAGATGTCGAGTTCGCCCTGGGCCATGAGGTTGAGGGTGACGTCGTTGGAGGTGTTGACGATGTCGACGATGAACCGGGGCGCGACCTCGAGGCCGAGCGCCTCGGTGGCCCACCAGTCGTCGCGCCGCACCCAGGCGAGGCGGTCCTGGTCGTAGCTGTGGACGGTGTACGGCCCGGAGACCACGGGGTTCTCGTTCGCGCCGGTGAGCAGCTCCTCCTCGGTCAGCTGGGAGAACACGTGCTCGGGCACGATCTGCTCGGCCCACAGGAAGTTGTTCCACTCCTGGTGGCGCGCTTCGGTGAAGGTGAACGCGACGGTGAGGTCGTCGACGACGTCGACCGAGGCCAGCCAGGTCCAGATGTTGGCGTAGGGCACCGCCTCGATCTTGCCGAGCTCGGCGGTGTACTTGACGTCGTCGGCGGTGAGCTGCTCGCCGTCGGACCAGGTGATGCCGGGCCGGAGCTTGAGGGTGTAGACGAGGTCCTCGGTCCACTCGCCGGACTCGGCGAGCCAGGGGGTGAGCTCGGTGGTGTTGGGGTCGAACAGGAACAGGGTCTCGTAGCCGAGGCCGTTGAGGCCGGTGGCCTCGCCGGGGGTGATGGTGTTCCAGTCGGCCGGCGGGCCCCAGGCGCTGCCGGTGGAGTACAGGGTCTCGTTGCGGGGGAACTGGTCCATCGAGAGGTCGGAGGGGTCGTCGGTCCCGCTGCTGTCGTCGGTGCAGGCCGTGGCCGCGAAGGCGGTGCCCGCGGCGAGGGTGAAGATCGTTCGTCGTCGGATCATCTGCTGCTCCGCTTTCGGATCGAGGAGTGTCGAGACCCGCCTCGGACGCCGCCGAGGGGCGCGACCGAACGTGCTCCAGAACACTTAACCGGGTCAGTGATGACACTGAATCACGGGTGTCCTGGCGGGTCAAGAGAGCGGAGCGAAATCTTCGAATCCTGGCGCGAAAATCAAGTGATTTTCTCATATGTCGAGATGTCTGGATGTCATTCCGGCACTTGCCTCACGATAAGCGAAAGTAATCCCGTAGGCCACGAGGTGTCAACTTCACTCCAAGGAAACCTTAGATATTGACGAATCTGGATCTTTGGTGTACTGTGGCTCTGGCTTATGCGGTTAAGTCTGCGCCTCTTGAGTCTCTCGGCCAACCACGAGCTGTCACTGAACTCGTCCTCGACCTGCTGTGTCCGTACCGGCCAGCCCGTCCTCGTGCCGCCGTCCGATGCTGCGGCGGTGGACGAGTGGCACGGTGAGGACGCCCGTGGGCACTCTCGCGGTGCATGCGGTCGCGTCCTGGGCGGCACGCGAGCCGTACTCGCTCGATCCTGGCTGCCGGTCCATTGCGGACGATGTCGGGCGGTGCCGTCGGATCGGGAGGAATGCCGCCTTTCGCAGGCCCGCTGCGCTGGGGTTACGCCCCGGGCCGATGGTGCCGCTGGACTACGGTGTGACCATGTACTCACCCCCTGCCCGAGGCCCGATCGAGCTCGGCGTCGACTTCGGCACGTCGCACACCGTCGCCATCCTCCGCCGCCCCGCCGACCGCGAGCGGCCCCTGCTCTTCGACGGCTCGCCGCTGCTGCCCTCAGCGGTCTTCGCCGCCGACACCGGACTCGTCACCGGACGCGACGCCCTCCGCGCCGGCGTGCGCGACCCCGGGCGGCTCGAACCGAACCCCAAGCGCCGCATCGACGAAGGCACCGTCCTCCTCGGCAGCCGCGAGTACCCCGTCATCGACCTGTTCGCCGCCGTCCTCGCCCGCGTCCGCGACGAGGCCGTGCGCGTGGCCGGCTCCCTCGACCGGGTCCGCCTCACCGTCCCCGCCACCTGGGGCCCGCAGCGCCGCGCCCGCCTCGCCGAGGCCGCGGCCGCCGCCGGGTTGCCCGAGCCGCTCCTCGCGGCCGAACCGGTGGCCGCCGCGGCCTACTTCACCTCGATCCTCGGGAACCGGGTGGCGCCCGGCTCGGCCGTCGTCATCGCCGACTTCGGCGCCGGCACCTTCGACGTCAGCGTCGTGGCCGCCGCCCCCGACGGCTTCGAGGTCCTGGCCGTCGCGGGCCGCGACGACATCGGCGGCCTCGACCTCGACGCGGCCCTGGTCGACCACCTGGGACGCCAGCTCGCCGCCGACCCCGAGTGGATTCGCCTGGCGCGCCCCGAGACCGAGGCCGACGCCCGCCAGCGCCTCGCCCTGTTCGACGAGGTCCGCGCCGCCAAGGAGCAGCTCTCCCGCCAGACCGCCGCCGACATCCTGGTGCCCCTGCTCGACCGCACCACCCACCTCACCCGCGGCGAACTCGAACAGGTCGTCGCGCCCCTGCTGGAGCAGGCCGTCGCCCTCACCGCCGCGGCGATCGTCCAGTCCGGACTCGGCCGCGACCGGATCGCCGGCCTGTTCCTCGTCGGCGGCGCCTCCCGCATGCCCCTGGTCGCGACCCTCCTCCACCGCGCCCTCGGCATCGACCCCACGGTCCTCGAACAGCCCGAACTCGTCGTGGCCGAAGGCAGCCTCGCCGTCGCCGGCCCCGCTCCGACTGAGGGACCCGCTCTGGCCACGGGGCCCGTTCCCGGTCCTGCTCCGGCCGCCTTCGCCGCCCCGAGCCCGGCCCCGACCCCCAGTCCGGCTCCGACCCCCAGCCCCACCCCGGGACGCCTCCCCGCCCCCGTTTCCGCCCCGACCCCCGCCCGGGACGCCGCCGGCGCCTCGCCGGAGCACCCGCTGCCGAAGATCGCCCTGCCCCAGACGCCGCCGCAGCAGCCGCAGCCCTTCATCGAACGCCGCGCGCCCCAGGAGCGGCGCCGACGCTCCCGGCGGCCCCTCGTCATCGCGATCGCCCTCATCGCGGCCGCCGGCCTCACCGCCGCGGCCCTCCAGTGGTGGCCCGAGCGCCCCGACGGCACCGGCGACGGCGGCGAGGGGACCACCGGCGCCTCGACCGGCGACCAGACCTCCGAGGCCCCGCCGGACCCGTTCGCGGCCATCGTGATCTCCGGCAGCGCGGACGGAAGCCTGACCGCCTGGGACCTCGACACCGGCGCCGCCGTCGACGACTACGACAGCGGCCAGGAGATCGTCTTCGAGACCGCGATCGCCGCCGACGGCGACGCCCTCCTGGCCGTCTCCGCCGGCGGCGACGGCACCGTCCGCGCGGTCGACATCTCCGGCGGCCCGGACTCCGTCGCCGCCGAGACCGTCAACATGCACGTCCACGACGAGGTCATCGGCGACCTCGACCTGGCCCACGGCGACGACGGGCACCTCCTCGCCGCCACCGCGAGCAACGACGGCACCGCGAAGGTCCTCGACCTCACCGACCAGACCGAGATCACCGCCTTCACCGGCCACGGCGACCAGGTCCGCGTCGTGCGCTTCGCCCGCCTCGGCGACCGCCTCGTGGCCGTCTCCGGCGGCAACGGCGACGCGATCCGCGTCTGGGACGCGCACACCGCCGAGCCCATCGGCGAGTTCACCGGTCACGGCGGCGCGGACGTGCGGATGCTCGCCGTCGGCGAGCTCGACGGCCGCCCCGTCGTCGCCTCGGGCGACATCGACGGCACCGTCCTCGTCTGGGGCCTCGACGACCGCGAGGCGATCGGCGAGATCGCGCACGACGGGGCCGTTCGGATCGCCGCGTTCATCGACTACGGCGACCGGACCGCGCTCATCGCCGGCGGCGACGGCTCCGCGATCCTCGTCTCCGACCCCGAGACCGGGGAGGAACTGGGCCGCATCGAAGGCCAGCGGACCGCACTGTCCTCGATGGCCCTCGACTTCCGCGACCCCGACCGGACCCTGGTCCTCGGCGGCGGCGCGCTCGGCGCGATCCAGGTGTGGGACCTCGCCACCGGCGACCTGCTCCGCACCCTCGAACCCGTCGGCGAGGCCACCTTCGTCGAGACGATCGCGATCCCCACCGCGGACTGACGCTCAGCCCAGCGCCACGGGCTCCTCGCGCCCGAGGTTCGCGTTCAGGACGACGGCCGGCACCCGCAGCCGGTCGTCGCCGTACCACTCGCGCGCCTCGGCCGCGGTCGCCGGATCGGCCGTCAGCGCCGCGAGCCGGTCGAGGAGCCCGACCAGCTCGGGGCCGATCTCGTCGCCGGGCTCGGGCATCGCGCCCCACACGTCCCACGGCAGCATCTCGACGTTCGACAGCGCCGCCACGTCGCGGATCAGGTTCGCGGCGATCCACCAGTCGCCGAACTCCCCGATCGCGTTGAGCCCGAACCGGTCCGGGTCATCCTCGCCCGCCCGGCAGCGCCGCCACGCGTCGCCCGCGACGACGAAGCCGTCCCGCGGCACGTCCGCCGTGTCCAGGTCGGCGCCGAACAGCTCGCGCTGGCGGGCGTCGATCTGGGCGTCCGCGAGCACCCACCGCACCTCCTCGGCGTGCCAGAACTCGGCGACCCAGTGGTCCTCACTGGACGGTCCGGGGAAGTACTCGCCGAAGCCGCACCGCGCCCGCGCCGGCACGCCGGCGGCGCGCAGCGCGGCCACCGTCAGCACCGTGAAGTGCCGGCAGGTCCCGCCGAGCCGCTCGTGCGGCGGGCGCGGCTCCGTCAGCGGCCGGCCGTCGGCCAGGAGCCGCCCGAGCAGGTCCTCGGCGCGGCGCACGTTCGCGGCCTCGCTGTGCTCGGGCCGGTGCTCGACCTCATACGCCCACGTCAGGTGCACGTGGATGAGCAGGCCCTGGACCGCTTCGAGCAGCGAAGGCACGTCGCGCGGCAGCGCGAGCAGCGCGTCCCGGTGCGCGCCGGGATCGGTGAAGGGGCCCGGCCGCGTGTAGTAGTCGAGGGCGTCGTCGGTTGTCAAGGCTCACTCCGTTCGGCGTCGGTCCCGCGACCGTACCGCCGAGGTGCGACACCGGCACGGCGCGGGTGTGACCCGCCCGGCCCGCCGTCCCTCGCGCGCGCCGGCCCCGACCCGCGGGCTTACCATCGGTGCGTTCCGAACGCGCCGAGGGAGGTTCGATGACCGGAGTGAACGAGTTCGCCGCGCGGCTGGCCGAGGAGCGGGCCGCGCTGGCGAGTGCGGCGGCGGCCCCCGAGGCGCACCAGGCGGCGCCGGTGACGGCCGAGGCCGGGCAGGGCCGCATCCGCGTGACCCTCGGCGTCGACGGCCGCGTGGCGCGGATCGAGGTGGACCCCAAGGGGTTCAAGGAGGGCTCGGACTACATCGCCGAGCACGTGCTGGCGGCGCTGAACGAGGCGCTCGACCGGCGCGCGGCCATGGTCGGCACGGACGAGCGCGTCCCGGACCTGCGGGCCGTCGGCGACTCGCTCGCCGAGGTCCAGGAGGGCTCGCTGCCCCGGCTCCAGGCCATGAGCGCCTCGATCGAGCACGTCCTCGGCAAGCTCGACGCGCGCTGACCGCAAGGGCCCCACGGCGGCCCGGATTCATGAAAGACACTTTGATATGGTGTCGCGTCGGGAGGTCGGAATGTTCGGAGAAGACCGGATCGGCGAACAGCTCGCGCAGGTGCGCGAAGCCCTCGCCCAGGCCGCCGCTCAGCCTGGGGCGCAGACGGAACCGATCCTCACCGAGGCCTCGGGCGGACGCATCCAGGTGACCCTGGGGACCGACGGCCGCTTCGAGCGGATCAAGATGACCCTCAGCGCCCTCAAGGACGGCCCCGAAGCGCTCGTCGAGCAGCTCACCCTCGCCGTCAACGACGCCATCGACCAGCGCGCGGCGCTCACCGCGGCCCCCGGCCCCGCCCCCGACATGGCGGCCGTGAACGAGCAGGCCGCCCGCATGCAGGAGGCGTCCCTGCGCCAGTTCCAGGCGATGGACGCCGCCATCGGCGACCTCATGACCAGGCTCTACGGAGGACGGTGACCGTGACCGGATTCAGCGTCACGCCCGAGTCGATCCGCCGCTCGGCGGACGAGCTCGACGCCGCCCGCGACGAGGTGCAGGCGCTCCTCGACCAGTTCACCGCCGCGGTCGAGCAGTACGCCGACGCCTTCGGCGGCGACATGATCGGCACCCTCGGCGGCATCGGCCACCAGGCGTGCCTGGACGCCGTGACCGAGTGCTTCACCGCGAACATCGAGGACCTGACCGGCCTCGCGCAGGCGCTGCGCGACATGGCCGACGACCACGAGGTGACCGACGACGAGATCGCCGCCGTCTTCGCCCAGTTCCAAGGCGAGATCGGCGCCGGGCCGACCGCCTCCCCCGCATAGGAGTCCGCCCATGGGCCTGCAACTGCCCTCTGAACTCATCGGCCTGCTCGGCATGCTCGGCTACGAGTGGCCCGAGTCCGACGAGGAGTCCATGTTCAACCTGGCGGGGGAGTGGACCGGCATGGCCGACCGGATCGCCGGCCGCGTTGAGTCGCTCCAGGCCGCCGCCCGCACCCTCCTGGAGAACAACTCCGGCGGCCACATCGACGCGTTCCGGGCCGAGTGGGAGGGCCACGAGTCCGCGCCCTCGAACCTCGCCGACGCCGGCGACCCCGCCCACAAGCTCAACATCGGCCTCACCGTCATGGCCGGCATCGTCCTGGCCCTGAAGATCCAGGTGATGGTGCAGCTGGCGATCCTCGCGTTCCAGATCGCCCAGGCCATCGCCACGGCCGCCTTCACCTTCGGGGCGTCCCTGGCGCAGATCCCGATCTTCAAGACCATCACCGGCCTCATCATCGACCAGCTGATGGGCATGGCGATCAACCGGGTGATGAATGCCTAGGTCACGCAGCGGCTCCGGCGCCTCCGACGGCGGCGCGAAGATCCTCACCAAGGTCCTCGACGACGCCGACACCTGGCGCGCGCCCAAGCAGAAGGACCGCGGCGGCGGCGGCAAGGGCCCCAAGCAGAAGCCGCCGAAGAAGGACCCGAACTTCCAGCCCAAGGCGCCCACGAACATGAAGCCCAGCGGCGACATCGAGGCCGACCGGCTGCGCCTGCGCCAGGCCGTGCGCGACAAGATCGACGACGCCGCCGACCAGACCAACCCCGACGGCTGGACCAAGAAGACCCGCCAGCCCTGCGTCAGCGCCGTCTGGGACCGCAAGTCCGGGAACGTCTACTACAACCACAACGTCAAGGACAGCGTCGACCCCGACGACCTCGACCCGATCCTCCGCGAGCGCTTCCAGAACTTCCAGGACAAGAAGAACTGGGACTTCGACCTCGAAGAGGACCAGACCATGCACGGCATCCCCGGCCAGCACTCGGAGACCCGCGCCACGAACGAGGCCCTCAAGGCCGCCCGCGCCGAGGGCCGCGACCCCGACCTCGGCGACTTCATGGTCGAGAACGCCCGCGTCACCAGCGAGAGCCGCTCCGACCACAAGAATCCGATGCCCTGCTGCGCCAACTGCACCCAGATGATCGACGGCGTCAACGGCAGCTCCGGCGGCTGGGACGTCGTGGACGGCAAGAAGACCAAGCGCAAGAACTGGGACGGAAGCTAGGATGGCCGCGTGAAACCGAATTACGACCCCGTCGCCCTGTCGGTGCCCGACGACGAGATCGGCATCGACGACGACCAGGTGTACTGGCACGGCTCCGAGCGGTTCACCGGCTTCACCGGCGAGACCCTGCGCGACGGCGACTACGAGTTCCAGTGCTTCCGCGACGGCGTCCTCGACGGCCCCAGCGGCCAGGTCACGCCCGACGGCGACCTCATCGTCGAGGAGTGGTACCGGCGGAACTTCCTCCACGGCATCACCCGGAGGTTCCGCCGCGACGGCACCCTCGCCACCGCCGTCGCCTACGAGTACGCCCATCCCGTGTGGACCGTCCACTTCGACTTCGACGGCCGCACCGTGCAGTCCTCGCACACCGCCGAGCTCAGCGAGTCCGAGCGCAAGACCATCGCCGTCCTCCGCGACGAGGTCCCCCTCCCCGCGCCCCCCGGCCCCGAGCACGCCGCCGACCTGAACCGGCACTGACCCGCCTAAAAGCGGTGGCGCCGCGCGACCCGCCTCCCGATACTGGGGCGATGCCGTTCGCACCGCTCCCGGACACCGTCCGCCGCAACGTCCTCGACTGGCACGGGGACCGCGGCCGCAGGTGGCTCGAAGACCTCCCCGCCACGGTCGACCGCCTCACCTCCGCGTGGGACCTGCACCCCGTCGGCGACCCGTTCCCCGGCGGCTCGACCGCCTACGTACTGCCGCTCGACCGCGCCGACGGCACCGCCGCCGTCCTCAAAGTCGACCTCGTGGACGACGAGACGCGGTCCGAACCGACCGCGCTGCGCGCCTATGACGGCGAGGGCGCGGTGCGCCTCCTCGACTACGACCCCGCATCCGGCGCGCTGCTCCTCGAACGCGCCCGGCCCGGCACCCCGCTCCTCTCGCACGACTTCCCGGGCCTGGACGAGCGGGCGGCCGCGCGCGAACGCATCGCACTCGCCTGCGGCCTCTTCCGCCGGCTGTGGCGCGTCCCCGTCCCCGATCCCGGCCTCCCGCCGCTGCCCGCGACCGCCGGCCTCCTCAAGGACTGGTCGGAGCGGTTCGCGCTGACCGCCGAGCGCACTCCGGCACTCGCCGCCGACCTCGCCCTCGGGCTCGACCTCTGCGAAGCGCTGGCGGACCCGCCCGAACTCGGCATCGCCAACCGCGACAACCACATGAGCAACGTCCTCACCGCCCAGCGCGAGCCCTGGCTCCTCATCGACCCCAAGCCCGTCCTCGCCGAACGCGCCTTCGACGGCGCGTTCTTCCTCTTCAAGCAGCAGTTCCACGGTCCCCTGGGCGGCGGCGAGCTCCTCGACGCCGTGGCGGGCGGCCTCGGCGCCGACCGCGAACGCGTCCGCGCCTGGGCCATGCTCTGGACCGTCGCCGAGATCGCCGGCGCGTGGAGCGACGACGACCTCGCCGCCAAGCGGGCGGTCCTCGACGCGATCCGAGCCGCCTGAACCGCGCGGCGGTTCAGGCCGCGACTCCGTTCGAGCCGCGGCCGGCCGTCATGCAGGGACGACCGGTTCGAGGAGGCGCCGCGGGCGGTTCATCGCGCGGCTGACCGGGTCGGTCCGCTTGGGCCCGGGGCCCGGGTACATCTCGACCTCGCCGGGCGGGATCGAGCCGCACTCGGGGCAGTCGCTGGAGGGCAGGAGGCCGCTCCCGCAGGACGCGTGGCGGAAGAGCCGCGGAGGCTCCCCGCCGATGTTGCGGTGGCTCCACGCGCTCAGCGAGTAGATCACCGGCCACAGCTCGACGCCCGCGTCGGTGAGCAGGTACTCGAACCGCGGCGGCGACGGCTGGTACTGCCGCTTCTCGAGCACTCCGCCCTCGGTCAGCCGCGCCAGGCGGTCGGAGAGGACCGCCTTGGGGATGTCGAGCCGGACCTGGAAGTCGTTGAATCGCCGCACGCCGTAGAGCGCGTTCTGCACCACCAGCAGCGTCCAGCGCTCGCCGAGCAGCTCCAGTCCGCGCGAGAGCGAGCAGTCCTGGCCCGTGTAGTCCTTGCCGAGTGCCATCGCCACATCCTACCTCGGTTCAGTCATTGAACCCTGGCTGCTAGGCTCCAGTGAGTTCACTGAACGAACCCAGGAGGCACCCATGGCGTCCACGACCCTCGCCGCACCGCACGCACCCGCCGGGACCCGCGCGGTCCTGGCGATCCTCTGCGCGGCCCCCCTGCTGGTCATCCTCAACTACTCGACCCCGCTCATCCTCGCCCCCCAGACCGCCGCCCAGCTCCACGCGAGCGCCGCCGGCCAGACCTGGATCATCAACGCCGTCTCCCTCGGCCTCGCCGTCCCCCTGCTCGCCTCCGGCAGCCTCGCCGACAATCACGGCCGCCGCCGGGTCCTCACCGCCGGCGCCTGGATCTTCGCCGCCGCGACGCTGCTCGCCGCGCTCGCCCCGAACACCCCCGTGTTCGCCGCCGCCCGCATCGTCCAAGGCGCCGCCAGCGCCGCCCTGCTCACCGCCAGCCTCGGCATCATGGGCGCGGTCTTCACCGGCGCCGAGGAGCGCCGCCGGGCCACCGCCGCCTACGGCGCGATGATGGGCCTCGGCGTCGGCGCCGGAGCCGTCCTCGCCGCCCTCCTCGAGGCCGCCCTCGGGTGGAACGGCCCCTACTGGCTCTACGCCGCGGCGGCCGCCGGCCTGGCGCTCGCCGCGCGCACCGCCCTGCCCGAGTCCCGCGCGGAGCGCCCCCGCCGGGCGGACCTCCCGGGTACCGCCGCCCTCGGCCTCGCCGTCGCCGCACTCATGGCCGGGCTGACCCTCGGCCGCCAAGGCTGGTCCGACCCCCTCGTCATCGCCCTGCTCATCGCCGCCGCGGTCGGCTCGACCGCGTTCGTCGCCATCCAGGTCCGCAGCCGCGAGCCCATGCTCGACCCGGCCCTGTTCGCCCGCCCGGCCTTCCTGACCGCCTCCCTCGGCGCCCTCGTCACCGGGGTCGCGGTGATCAGCATGATGAGCTATCTGCCCACCGTCTACCAGGCCCAGACCCACCTGGGCCCGATCGCCACCGCGGCCGTCGTCGCCATCTGGTCGACCGCCGCATTCGTGGTCTCCTTGCAGGTCAAGCGGTTCGCGCTGGGGGCCGGCGCACTGCTCGCGCTCGCGCTGCTGACCGCGGCCGCCGGATCGGCCCTGCTCGTCGGCCTCGCCGTCCACTGGTCCTGGTGGCACGCCGTCCCCGCACTCCTGGTCGCCGGGGCCGGCTACGGCGCCGCCAACCCCGCGCTCACCCGCCTGAGCATCGACAGCGTCCCCGCCGACCGCGGCGGCATGGGGTCGGGCGTGAACAACACCATGCGCTACATCGGCACCGCCGCCGGCATCCCGATCATCGCGACCCTGGTCGACGCCCTCGGCGCCGACGGGGCGCTGTGGATCTGCGCTGCCCTCGCGGCCGCCGCCGCCCCGGGATTCGCGCTCCTGGCCCGCCGCGCCTGACCGCCGCCCGACTTCGCCTGTCCCGCTTCGGATTCCCGACCGCTCTCCGTACTGCCGCGCCGCCGCGTCCTCCCGACGCAGCGGCGCGGCCGTGTTAGTGGCTCGGCTTCGTTACCGCTCCTGACCCCCAGCGTTACGAAAGTGGGTCATTGACACGACCGTCCAGTGAAACTAAGCTCTGGAAAGTATCGGTAAAAGTCCCGAAACTTTCGGTCGACGCGGTTGAGCGATAACAGCCCCCGCGCCGGCCGTGAGGTGCCCCAGGGACGATCTCAAGGAGGAGACACATGTCGAACGCGTTCGAGCGGAGCCCGCTCAGAGCTTCGCGCCGCGGACTCATCGGATTCTCGATCGCCGCGACGAGCGCCGCCGCACTGGCCGCTTGCAGCGGCGAGGACGGCGGCGAGGAAGTGGACCTCGACGCCCAGTCCACCGGCGCGATGGACGACTTCGCCGCCGACACCCCGTTCAAGGCCACCGAGCCGTTCACCCTCTCGGTCCTGTGGACCGACTGGCCGGACCTGCCGATCACGGACACTTGGCAGTTCTTCACCGAGATCGAGAAGCGCACGAACGTCACGTTCGAGCTCACCAACATCCCCTTCAGCGACGCCACCGAGAAGCGCAACCTGCTGCTCTCCGCCGGCGACGCCCCGACGGTCATCCCGCTGGTCTACACCGGCGAGGAGAGCTCGTTCGTGTCCTCCGGCGCGATCCTGCCCATGAGCGACTACGTCGAGCACATGCCCAACTTCCAGAAGTACGTGGAGGAGTGGGACCTCGGCGAGATGATCGACAACCTCAAGCAGGCCGACGGCAAGTACTACATGCTGCCGGGCCTCCAGGAGGTCTCCGTCCCGGTCTTCACGCTCGTCATCCGCAAGGACGTCTTCGAGACCGTCGCCGGCGGCATCCCCCAGACCTGGGACGAGATGCGCGAGGCCCTGGTCAAGATCAAGGCCGAGTACCCCGACTCCAAGCCGCTCGCCGACGGCTTCGAGTCGGCCTCGCTGCTCAACTTCGCCTCGCACGCCTGGGGCGCGCGGGCCGGCTGGGGCTTCGGCAACGGCATGGTCGACGACGGCTCCGGCAAGCTCGAGTACACCGCCGTCACCGACGGCTACAAGCAGATGGTCGAGTACTTCCGCGGCCTCGTCGCCGACGGCCTGATCGACACCGACTCGCTCACCGCCTCCAACGACGGCAGCGGCGGCGGCTCCGTGGCCGAGAAGTTCGCGGCCGAGACCGTGTTCGCCGCCTCCGGCTCCGCCGGCACCGCGATCGAGTTCGCGCAGGCCCTGAACGCCACCGTCGGCGAAGGCAACTACGAGGTCCTCCAGATCGCCCCGCCGGGCGGCCCGTTCGGCCAGGTCGTGGAGCCGCGCAACTTCTGGAACGGCTTCATGCTCAACGCCGAGATCAAGGACTCCGAGTACTTCCTCGCGATCCTCCAGTTCCTCGACTGGCTCTACTACAGCCCCGACGCGCGCGAACTCATCCGCTGGGGCATCGAGGGCGAGACCTACACCAAGGCCGCCGACGGCACCATCACCCTCAACCCCGAGTACCGCCTCGACGCGTACAACATCAACCCGGGCGCGCCCACCGACATCCAGAAGGACCTCGGCTGGTCCAACGCGGTGTTCGCCGACTCCACCGAGTCGCGGGCGCTCAAGGAGTCCTACAACGCGGCCGCGTTCGTCGAGTACATCGACTCGGTCCTCTCCACCCGCACGCCGCGCGAGCCCTCCCCGCCCGCGCCCCTCGACGAGATGGAGCTGGAGCAGTCCTCGCTGCTGTCCACCCCGCTCAAGGACACGGTGGACACGAACACGCTCAAGTTCATCATGGGCGAGCGCGACATCGCCGAATGGGACGACTACGTCGCCGAGCTCGAGGCCCAGGGCCTCCAGCAGTACGTCGACCTGATCAACGGCGCGCGCGAGCGCTTCGAGGAGGAGAACTCCTGATCCGCTCGCCGGGGCCGCCGCCCCGGCGCGGACGGGAGGGAGCACGGATGTCCCTCACACAAGACGAGAAGTCCCCGCGGGCCACGGCCCGCGGGGCGGGCGCCGGGACCGCACCCGCGCCCTCGCAGCAGCCGTCGCCACCGCGGCGGCGCAAGCAGCGCCAGAGCTGGCGCGACGCGTTCCGGCGCGACTGGCAGCTCTACAGCCTCGCCCTCATCCCGCTGATCTTCTTCGCCATCTTCCGGTACGGGCCGATGGTCGGCAACGTCATCGCCTTCCGGAAGTTCCGGCCCGGCGGGAGCATCTTCGGCGACGAGTGGGTCGGCCTGCGCTACATCGAGATGTTCATCAACGACCCGACGTTCTGGAAGGTGTTCACCAACACCGCGGTCCTCGGCGGACTCACCCTCCTGGTGTGCTTCCCGCTCCCGATCGTCCTGGCGCTCATGCTGAACGAGGTCCGCCGGCAGCACTTCAAGCGGATCGTCCAGTCGATCTCGTACCTGCCGCACTTCCTCTCGATCGTCATCGTCGTCGGCATGGTCATGCAGCTCCTGTCCCTCGAGGGCACGGTCAACCAGATCATCGGCGCGTTCGGCGGCGAGCAGATCCCGTTCATCCAGCGCCCCGAGTGGTTCCGCACCATCTACGTCGGCTCCGAGGCGTGGCAGACCGTCGGCTGGGGCACCATCCTCTACCTGGCCGCCCTCACCACGATCGACGACTCCCTCTACGAGGCCGCGAAGATCGACGGGGCCGGCCGGTGGCGCCAGACCTGGCACGTGACCCTCCCGGGCATCCGCCCCACCATGGTCACGCTCCTCATCCTCAACATCGGGTCGTTCCTCAACGTCGGGTTCGAGAAGGTCTTCCTGCTCTACAACCCCCTGACGTACGAGACGGCCGACGTCATCTCGACCTACCTCTACCGGGTGGGCCTCATGTCGAACAATCTCAGCTACGCGGCGGCGATCGGCCTGTTCCAGGCCGTGATCGGCCTCGTGATGGTGCTTTCCGCGAACCTGATTTCGCGCCGGATTACGGGGACGAGCCTGTGGTGACCGACGTGCAAGCGAAGATCTCCGCGCCCGCGTGCCGCTCGCGGCGGCAGGAGACCCCCGGGACGCGCCTGTTCGGCGCCGTCAACGCGACCCTCCTCGTCCTGCTGTGCCTGGCGATGCTCTACCCGTTCATCACGGTGCTCGCCCAGTCGTTCAGCTCGGCCGAGTCCATCAAGGCCGGCCAGGTGAGCTTCTGGCCCGTCGGCTTCAACATCGACACCTACATCGCGGTGATGTCGAACGACATCTTCTGGCGCAACTACGGCAACTCGGTGCTGTACACCGTGGTCGGCACGGCCATCGCCATGACCCTGACCACCACGTACGCGTACGTGCTGTCGAAGAAGCACCTCAAGGGCCGCCGCGCCCTCATCGGCATCGCCGTGTTCACCATGTTCTTCAACGGCGGCCTGGTCCCCAACTACGTGCTCATCTCCGGGCTCGGCATGAAGAACACCATGTGGGCCATCGTGCTCCCCGGCGCCATCTCGGTGTTCAACCTGCTGGTCATGAAGTCCTTCTTCGAGAGCCTCCCCAAGGAGCTCGAGGAGGCCGCGCAGATCGACGGGCTCGGCTGGTACGGCATCTTCGGCCGGATCGTGCTGCCCCTGTCGAAGGCTGTCATCGCCACGATGGTGCTGTTCTACTCGGTCGCGTACTGGAACGACTGGTTCGCCGCGTTCCTCTACCTCGACAAGAGCGAGCTGTTCCCCGTGACGCTGTTCCTGCGCAACCTCATCGCCGGCGCCTCGACCTCGGCGTCCGAGGGCGCGGCCGCCGCCGGGACCACGACCGCGCTGGTGTCGGCGAACATCCAGGCCGTGACGATGATCCTCACCGTCATCCCGATCCTGTGCGTCTACCCGTTCGTGCAGCGCTACTTCGTGTCCGGCGTGATGCTGGGATCGGTCAAGGGATGACGCGGACCGCACCGCAGGACCCGTCCGCGCCTCCGAGCAAAGGGAACCACGACATGACCACCGACATCGCCGCCTCCGCCGCGCCCGCCGCGGCGGGGCTGCGGCCCTGGCACGACCACCGGCTCAGCCGGGCCGAGCGCGCCGCGGCCCTCGCGGCCGAGATGACGCTCGAGGAGAAGGCCGCGCAGCTCGTCGGCCTCTGGGTCGGCGCCGACGCCTCCGGCGGCGACGTCGCCCCGCACCAGAGCGAGATGGGCAAGGACGCCCCGTCCTTCGACGACGTCATCGCCAGCGGGCTCGGCCAGCTCACCCGCCCGTTCGGGACGCGCCCGGTCGCGCCCGAACCGGGCGCGGCCTCGCTCGCCCGCGCCCAGCGGCAGATCACCGCCGCCAACCGCTTCGGCATCCCGGCGCAGGTCCACGAGGAGTGCCTCGCGGGCTTCGCCGCCTGGGGCGCCACCGCGTACCCGGTGCCGCTGTCGTGGGGCGCGAGCTTCGACCCCGACCTCGTCCACGAGATGGCCGTGCGCATCGGCCGCTCGATGCGCGCGGTCGGCGTCCACCAGGGGCTCGCGCCCGTCCTCGACGTCGTGCGCGACTACCGCTGGGGCCGCGTCGAGGAGTCCATCGGCGAGGACCCGTACCTCGTCGCGACCGTCGGCGCCTCCTACGTGGCCGGCCTCGAGGACGCCGGGATCGTCGCCACCCTCAAGCACTTCGCCGGGTACTCCGGTTCGCGCGCCGGACGCAACCACGCGCCCGTCTCCGCCGGGCCCCGCGAACTCGCCGAGATATACCTGCCGCCGTTCGAGACCGCGCTGCGCCACGGGCGCGCCCGCTCGGTCATGAACTCCTACGCCGAGGTCGACGGCATGCCCGCGGCAGGCGACCGCGGCCTGCTCACCGACCTGCTGCGCGGCACGCTCGGCTTCGAGGGCGTCGTCGTCTCCGACTACTTCTCGGTCGCGTTCCTGCGCACCCTCCAGCGGGTCGCCGGCACCGACGCCGAGGCCGCCGCCCGCGCCCTGTGGGCCGGCATCGACGTCGAGCTGCCGTCCGTCGCGGCCTTCGGGGCGCCCCTCATCGAGGCCGTGCGCTCCGGTGAGGTGGACGAGGCGCTCGTCGACCTCGCGCTGCGGCGGGTCCTGGAGCAGAAGATCGACCTCGGGCTCATCGAGGCCGACTACGACCCGGCCCCCGCGCTCGACGCCGCCCTCGACGACGCCGAGTCGCAGCGGCTCGCGCTGCGCCTGGCCCGCGAGGCCGTCGTCCTCGTCGCGAACGACGGCGTCCTGCCGCTCGCCGCGGACGCCCGCGTGGCCGTCGTCGGCCCGCTCGCGGACGACCCGATGGCCATGCTCGGCTGCTACTCGTTTCCCGCCCACGTCGGCGTCCACCACCCGGAGACCGGCCTCGGCATCGACATCCCCACGGTCCTGGGCGAGCTGTCCGCGCGCCGCACCGTCGTCGCCACCGCCCCCGGCTGTGACGTCATGGCCCCGGGCCGGGACGGCTTCGCCGCCGCGGTCGAGGCCGCGTCCGGCGCGGACGCGGTCGTGGTCGCCCTCGGCGACCGCGCCGGCCTGTTCGGCCGCGGCACCTCCGGCGAGGGCTGCGACGCCCCCGACCTGCGGCTCCCGGGGGAGCAGCAGGCGCTGCTGGAGGCGCTCCTGGACACCGGCACGCCCGTCGTCCTCGTCCTGCTCACCGGCCGCCCGTACGCGCTCGGCGCGGTGGCCGACCGCTGCGCCGCCGTCGTGCAGGCGTTCTTCCCCGGCCAGCTCGGCGGGCAGGCGCTCGCCGAA
The DNA here is from genome assembly GCF_003933745.1 of Glycomyces terrestris. Classification (GTDB taxonomy): domain Bacteria; phylum Actinomycetota; class Actinomycetes; order Mycobacteriales; family Micromonosporaceae; genus Glycomyces; species Glycomyces terrestris. Next base: position 106,845 of record NZ_RSEB01000004.1, read on the forward strand.
GTCCTCGCTGGCGAGGTGAACCCGAGCGGGCGGCTGCCCGTCGGCATCCCGCGCGAGCCGGGCGGCCAGCCCGGCACCTACCTCGCGCCGCCGCTCGGCCGCGCGAACGAGGTGTCCAACCTCGACCCGACGCCGCTGTTCCCGTTCGGTCACGGCCTCTCGTACGCCGCCGCGACCTGGCACCCGGTCGAGGCCGACGAGCGGGACTGGCCCGTCGACGGCACCACCGAGGTCGCGGTCGCGCTGTCGAACGAGACCGGGGACCGCGTCGACGACGTCGTCCAGGTCTACCTGCACGACCCGGTCGCGCAGGTGACCCGGCCCGAGCACCGGCTCGTCGCCTACCGGCGCGTCTCGCTCGCCGCGGGGGAGCGCGCCGAGGTCCGGTTCCGGCTCCACGCCGACCTGGCCTCGTTCATCGGGATCGACGGCGACCGGATCATCGAGCCGGGCGCGGTGGAACTGCGCGTCGCGCGCTCGAGCGCCGACGTGCACGCCGCGGTGCCCCGGCGCATGACCGGGCCGGTCCGCCGCGTCGGAGCCGACCGGGTCCTCCTCGCCGAATCGGAAGTGAGAGAGTCGGCGGCATGACCACGCCGCACGCCGACGAGATCGGCCCGGGGGCGCTGTCGCGGCTGACCGCCGCGGTCTACCGCTTCCTCGTCCTCGGGCTGTTCCTGGCCGCCGCAGGCCTCCCGACGCTGCTGTTCTGGAGCCTGCTGACCCCCGCTCCCGAGAACGCGGTCCTGTTCGTGGCCGCGCTCCTGCCGGTCGCGCCCGCGCTCTCGGCGGCGCTGTACGCGCAGCGGGCGTGGGCGAAGGAGCCGGACCTGAGCCCGTCCCGCCCGCTCCTGCGCGGACTGCGGCTGAACCTGCGCGACACGCTCGCCTGGTGGGTCCCGGTCCTGGCGGTGGCGGCGGTTCTGGCCGTGAACGTCGTCTTCGCCGACCTGGTCGCCGGCGGGCGGCTGCTGCGGCCCGTGTGCGCCGCGCTCATGATCGTGCTCGCGGTCTGGTCGGGCCACCTGCTGGTGGTGACGTCGTTCTTCTCGTTCCGCTTCCGCGACGTGCTCCGCGTGGCCGCCGCGGAGTTCTTCCTCTCCTGGAAGGCGACGCTCGGCATCCTCGCGGTCCTCATCGTCGCGACGGCGCTCGTGGTCCTCGCCTCCGAGGTGCTGCTCCTGCTCCTGGCGTGGGCGTTCGCGGCCATGCTGTGGCTCGTCGTCCGCCCCGTCGTCGCCGACGTGACGGCCCGGTTCACCGCCCAGGACCCGGACTAGGGCCGCTCGCCGGGGGCGGGGCAGCGGCCGGGCTCGTCGCAGCCGGCGTGCACCGCCGGCTCCAGCTGCACGGTCGCGTGGTCGATGCCGTGGTCGTCGCGCATGAGGTGCTGCGCCCGGTCGAGGACGGCGTGGTCGTCGGCGCCCGGGTCGGTGACCAGGTGCGCGGTGGCGACGTTCATCCCCGAGGTGAGCGTCCACAGGTGCACGTCGTGGACGTCGCTGACGCCCTCGATCGCGCCGAGGTCGGCGGTCACGCGGGCCGGGTCGACGCCGTGCGGGGCGTGCTGGGCGAGGACGGCCAGCACCTGGCGGCCCAGCGGGACGGCGCGGACGACGACGAAGACGCCGATCGCGAGCGCGACGGCGGTGTCCCACACCGCGTTCCCGGTGACCGCGACGAGGACGCCCGCCGCGATGACGCCGACCGAGCCGACGGTGTCCGCGAGCACCTCCATGTAGGCGCCCTTGACGTTCAGGCTCTCGCCGGCCCCGGCCCGCAGGAGCCGCATCGCGGCCAGGTTCACCGCCAGGCCGAGCGCGCCGACCACGAGCATGGGCCCGACCTCGATGCCCGGCGCCGCGCCGATCCGCCCGATCGCCTCCACGGCGATGTAGACCGACATGCCGAGCATGACCAGGACCGCGAACCCGGAGGCGAAGACCTCGGCCCGGTAGGAGCCGTAGGTGCGCCGGCCGGTGGTGTCCGGCCGGCTCGCGAGGCGGGTGGCGACCAGCGCGGTCGCGAGGGTGACCACGTCGGCGGCCATGTGGCCGGCGTCCGACAGGAGCGCGAGCGACCCCGACACCAGCCCGGCGGCCAGCTCGACGGCGAAGAACCCGCCGACGAGCACCAGCGCGGCCCGGAGGCGCCACGCGTGGCGTCCGCCCGCGTGCCCGACGGCGTGGTCGTGACCGTGACCCATTGCAACCCGCTTTCAAAATCAATAACACATTGCAATTATTGCATGTATGGGCTGAAGCGTACGCGACTCCCGAGAACTCCTCGGACCGGGGCCCCTGAGATACCCCCGGACCCGCCCGCCCATGCCGGAAGCGAGGGCCGCCACGTCGAGACCGTCCTCGGCGGGACCGCCCGGACGCGACGGACGGCCACTCCCGGGGACGGTGTTGAATGAGACCCGGATGAGGGAGGTTCGGGTATGAGCGACCGGTCACCGGTCTTCGAGGTCCGCGCCGGCCGGCAGCGGGTCGCGCGTCCGCGCCCGCAGCTGCTGCGGGAGTCGTTCCTCGACCTCGGCGGGACATGGGGCTTCGCCCACGACGACGAGGACCGCGGCCTCACCGAGCACTGGTTCGACGGCCGCGCCCTGCCCCGCACGATCACCGTCCCCTACCCGCCCGAGTCACCCGCCTCCGGGATCGGCGCCACCGGGTTCCACCCCGTCGTCTGGTACCGCCGCGAACTCACCGCCGCCGACCTGGCCGCCGCCGGCCACGCCCCCGGCCGCCGCCTCCTCGTCCACTTCGGCGCCGTCGACTACCGCGCCCGCGTCTGGATCGACGGCCGCGACGTCGGCGCGCACGAAGGCGGCCACACCCCGTTCACCCTCGACCTCACCGACGCGCTGGGGGAGGGGCCGCACGTGCTCGTCGTCCGCGCCGAGGACGACCCCCACGACGCCGCCCAGCCCCGCGGCAAGCAGGACTGGCGCGAGTCCCCGCACGCGATCTGGTACCACCGCACCACCGGCATCTGGCAGCCCGTGTGGCTGGAGTCCGTGCCGCCCCTGCACCTCGCCCACCTGACGTGGACGAGCGACCTCGCCCGCGGCACCGCCACCGCGCACGTCGAGCTCAGCCGCCGCGCCGACGCGCTGGTCCGGGTCCGCATCGACTGCGGCGACACCACGGCCGAGGCCGCCGTCCACGCCGCCGACACCGAGGTGAGCGTGACCGTGCCGCTCCCGGGCCTCGCGAACGGCCAGGACCACGAGGAGCTGCTGTGGCGCCCCGGGCAGCCCACCCTCCTCGACGCCTGGGTCAGCCTCGAGACGGACGGCCGCACCGGCGACGCCGCCGCCTCCTACCTCGGCCTGCGCTCCGTGCGCACCGAAGGCGGCGCGTTCCTGCTCAACGACCGGCCCGTGGTGCTCCGCTCCGTCCTGAGCCAGGGCTACTGGCCGCGCACCCACCTCGCCGCCTCCGAAGCCGACCTGCGCCGCGAGGCCGAGCTCATCGCCGAGCTCGGCTTCAACGCCGTGCGCGTGCACCAGAAGATCGAGGACCCGCGCTTCCTCTACCACGCCGACCGGCTCGGCCTCCTCGTCTGGGGCGAGATGCCCGCCGCCTACCGCTTCTCGCCGACCGCGATGCGCCGCACCGCCGCCGAGTGGACCGAGGCCGTCCGCCGCGACGCCGGCCACCCCTCGATCGTCACCTGGGTCCCGCTCAACGAGAGCTGGGGCGTGCAGCACCTCGCCACCCGCCCCGACCAGCGCGCCTTCGCCGAAGCGCTCTACCGGCTCACCAAGGCCCTCGACCCGACCCGCCCCGTCGTCGCCAACGACGGCTGGGAACTGGGCGACTCCGACCTGTGGACCGTCCACGACTACGAGGCCGACGGGGCCGTCCTCGCCGCCCGCTACGACGTCCCCGACGCCGACCTGCGCGCCTACCTGGCCGGCACCGGCCCCGCCGGGCGGCGCCTGCGCCTGGACGGGACCGCCGACCGCGGCGAACCGGTCCTGCTCACCGAGTTCGGCGGCGTCAAGTGGACGACCGGGCCCGCCGCCGCGGACGCCTGGGGCTACTCCGAGGCCGGCAGCGCCGAGGACTTCGAGCGCCGCGCCGGCGACATCCTCCGCGCCGTCCAGCGCGCCTGCCTCGGCCACCGCGGCCGCCCCGACGGCCTCGCCGGCTGGTGCTGGACGCAGCTGACCGACACCCTCCAGGAGACCAACGGCCTCCTCACCGAGGACCGCGAGCCCAAGCTCCCGATCGAGCGCCTCCGCGCCCTCGTCCTCGGCGAGGATTCCTAAGGCTCCAGGTCCACGACGTCGGCGCCGTACGCGCGGATGAGCGCGTCGGCGTCCACCCGGGCCGCGAAGTCCGGCGAGCCGGAGCCCACGAGGATCTCGCGCCCGCGCAGCCGCGCGTCCGCCAGCACCGGGAACGCCTGCGCCGCACCGAGCGGCGTGATCGTGCCGCGCCGGTACCCGGTCGCCGCGAACGCCTCCTCGGCCGTCGGCAGCTTCACCTTGTTCACCCCGAGCACCGCCCGCAGCTTCGGCCACGAGAACCGGTCCTCGTACGGCACCAGCACGAACACGTACCCCTCCCGGTGGCGCAGCACCACCGTCTTCACCCCCAGCGGCCCCCGCGCGAGCGGCACGCCCGTCTCGGGGTCGCGCGGCACGAACGCCACCGCCAGGCCGCGCGCGGCCGCGTCCTCGGCCGCCCGCTCCGGGGCCGCCGGCGTCACCGCCCCGCCCCCTCGACCGCGGCCGCCGCCACCGGCGCCCACGGCACCGGCTGCGACAGCACCATGCTGCTGCTCGGCCGCCCGTACCGCGCGAGCCGGTCGATGAACGCCTCGAACTCGGCCATCGACGGCACCGACGCCACCAGCACCGAGCAGCCGTCGCCGGTGATCCGGAACAGCTGCCGGATCTGCGGCCAGCCCGCCACGTCCGGGTCCCGCAGCAGGCAGCTGGGCCCGTAGCAGTCCATGACCACCACCGCCCGCACCGGCAGCCCGGCCCGCTCGGGCGCCACGTGCGCGTGGTAGCCGCTGATCACCCCGTCCGACTCCAACCGCCGCACCCGCTCCGCCACGGCCGGCGCCGACAGGTGCACCCGCCGCGACAGCTCGTTGAACGACAGCCGCGCGTCCGCCTGCAACTCCTCCAGGAGCCGCCAGTCCATGCGATCCATACCGGTTTCCATTCGTAAGCCGCGTTCGCGAAACAGGTGGCGATCGTAACGCGCCGCGCCCGAACCGGCCCGTGTCCGTCCTTCCCGCCGCGACCGGGACGGACGATCATGTGGGCATGGACGAGCCCGCATTCCGCACCATCATCGAACCCTTCCGCATCCACTCCGTCGAGCCGATCCGGATGACCACCGCCGCCGAGCGCCGCGAACGCCTCGCCGCGGCCGCCTACAACCTCTTCCAGCTCCACGCGGACGACGTCCTCATCGACCTGCTCACCGACTCCGGCACCGGCGCGATGAGCCGCGACCAGTGGGCCGCGATCCAGCGCGGCGACGAGTCCTACGCCGGCTCCCCCTCGTACTTCGTCTTCCGCGACGCCGTGCGCGACCTCTTCGACTTCGCCCACGTCATCCCCGTCCACCAGGGACGCGCCGCCGAGCGCATCCTCTTCACCGTCCTCGGCGGACCCGGGAAGACCGTCCCCAACAACACCCACTTCGACACCACCCGCGCCAACGTCGAGGCCACCGGCGCCACCGCCGTCGACCTCGTCATCCCCGAAGGCAGGGACCCCGCCTCCCGCCACCCCTTCAAGGGCAACATGGACCTCGCCGCCCTCGAAGCGCTCCTCGCCGGCGGCGCCGACGTCCCGTGCGTCTTCGTCACCATCACCAACAACAGCGGCGGCGGGCAGCCCGTCTCGCTCGAGAACCTCCGCGGCGTGCGCGCCCTCTGCGACCGGTACGGCAAGCCCCTCTTCCTCGACGCCTGCCGCTTCGCCGAGAACGCCTGGTTCATCCGCGAGCGCGAAGCCGGCCAGGGCGGGCGCGACGTCGTCGACATCGTCCGCGACATCGCCGCGCTCGCCGACGGGATGACCATGAGCGCCAAGAAGGACCCGATGGGCAACATCGGCGGCTGGCTCGCCCTCGACGACCCCGCCCTCGCCCAGGAGTGCCGCAACCTCCTCATCCTCACCGAGGGCTTCCCCACCTACGGCGGCCTCGCCGGCCGCGACCTCGAAGCGCTCGCCCAGGGCCTCAAGGAGGTCGTCCAGCACGACTACCTCCGCTACCGGATCACCTCGACCGCCTACCTCGGCGAGGCCCTCCAGCAGGCCGGCGTCCCCGTCCTCACCCCGATCGGCGGCCACGCCGTCTACATCGACGCCCGCGCGCTCCTGCCGCACCTCGACCCGCTCCACTACCCCGGCCAGGCCGTCGCCGTCGCCCTCTACGAGCTCGGCGGGGTCCGCAGCTGCGAGATCGGCACCGTCATGTTCGGCCGCCGCCCCGACGGCGCCGAGGCGGCCGCCCCGATGGACCTGGTCCGCCTCGCCGTCCCGCGCCGCACCTACACCCAGAGCCACATCGACTACGTCATCGAGGTCTGCGGGTGCCTCGCCGAACGCGCCCACCGCCTCCCCGGCTACCGCATCGTGGAGGAGCCGGACGCCCTGCGCCACTTCACCGCCCGGTTCGAGCCGATCGCCTGACGCTCACCCGGCCGCGTCCCGCAGCCGCGCCGCGAAGGCCCGGTACCCGTCCAGGAACCGCTCGGGCGCCTCGATCGTGAAGCCCGCGTTCACGATCGCGAGCGTCGCGAGCGGCCACTCCCACGACTCCAGGTGCATCGCCACCCGGGTCCGGCCGTCCTCCAGCGCCGTCAGCTCGACGGTGTCGTGGCGGAACGCGTCCGCGACCGGGCCCTGCGGCGCGTCGACGGTGAACACGACCGGCTCCCGGTTCCGCCTGATCCCGGTCACCAGGTAGTCCATCGCGTGCGGCGCGGCCCGCGGCTCGAACCGGCTGGTGGACAGGCGGAGCCCGTCGATGCGGTCGGTGCGGAAGACCCGCCAGTCGCCGCGGTCGAGGTCCCACGCCAGCAGGTACCAGCGCTGGAGGTGGTGGAGCTGCCGGTGCGGTTCGACCCGCCGCGCCGACGCGGCCCCGTCCGCGCGCCGGTACTCGAACGCCGCGACCTGCCGGTTCGCGATCGCGTCCGCGAGCTCGCCGAGGTACCCGGCGCTGGTGCTCGGCGCCGGCACGTCCCCGGTGTCCAGGCTCGCGCGCAGCCGCGCGATCCGGTGCCGCAGCCGCTTGGGCAGGTACTGCTCCACCTTCCCGTAGGCGCGGGTCGCGGCCTCGTCCACCGAGCCCTCGGCCGCGCTGCCGGTCGCGGCCAGGGCCGCGAGGCCGAGCAGGACCGCGACCGCCTCGTCGTCCTCGAGCATGAGCGGCGGCATCGCGGCCCCCGCGGTGAGCCGGTAGTGGCCGCCCGGCCCCGGCCGGGTCTCCACGGGGTAGCCGTACTCGCGCAGGCGGTCCACGTCGCGGCGCAGCGTGCGCGGGCTGACGCCGATCCGGGCGGCGAGCTCGCCGCCGCTGAACGAGCGGCCGGTCTGGAGCGTCGCCAGGAGCGAGAGCATGCGGCGGGTGACATCGGGCATGCCTCCAGTGTGCCCCGAATCGCGGTCAGGAACCGGCCGCATCTGGGCCTACCGTCGCAGGCATGAACGAGCGAATGATCCGCATCCGCGGCGCCAGGTCCCACAACCTCCAGACCGTCGACCTCGACCTGCCGCGCGGGGCCCTCACCGTGTTCGCCGGCGTCTCCGGCTCCGGCAAGTCCTCACTCGTCTTCGACACCATCGCCGCCGAGGCCGGGCACCAGGTCAACGAGACCTACCCGCCGTTCCTGCGCAACCGGCTCCCCAAGTGGACCCGGCCCGAGGCCGACGAGATCACCGGCCTCTCACCGGTGGTCGTGATCGACCAGCGCCGCCTCGGCGGCAACGCCCGCTCCACCGTCGGCACCGTCACCGACACCTGGACGTACCTGCGACTCCTGTACTCCCGCATCGGGACCCCGCAGCTCGGCGAGTCGAACCGGTTCTCCTTCAACGACCCCGCCGGCATGTGCCCCACCTGCTCGGGCCTCGGCGAGACCGTCGAGATCGACACCGCGAAGTTCCTCGACCCCGACCGGTCCCTGCGCGAGGCCGCGATCCTCCTGCCCGGCTTCGCGGACGACGGCTACTGGCAGTCGAAGTACATCGACGCCGGCTGCTTCCCGACCGACCTCCCGGTGCGCGAGTGGACCGAGGACCAGCGCCTCGCGCTCCTGTACGGCGGCGAGTACGCCGAGCGCCTCGACCCGAAGCCGCCCAAGGGCTTCGAGAGCCTCGTGGCCTGGTTCGAGCGGATCTACCTGCGCACCTCCGACACCCTCTCCGAGCACAAGCAGCGGGCCGTCGACCGCTTCACCCGCTCGGGCCGCTGCCCCGACTGCCGCGGCGAGCGCCTGAACGCCGAGGCCCGGGCCGTCACCGTCCGCGGCCGCACCATCGGCGAGCTCGCCCTCGTCGAGGTCGCCGAGCTCGCCGGCCTCGTCGCCGCCGTCACCGAGCCCGCCGTGGCGCCGGTCGTCGCCGCGCTCACCGAACGGCTGCGCGCGATGGACGCCATCGGCCTGGGCTACCTCCACCTCGGCCGGGCCACCGCCACCCTCTCCGGCGGCGAGTCCCAGCGCATCAAGACCGTCAAGCACCTCGGCAGCAGCCTCGTCGAGATGCTGTACATCTTCGACGAGCCCACCGTCGGCCTCCACCCGCACGACGTCGACGCCATGACCGGCCTCCTGAAGCGCCTGCGCGACAAGGGGAACACCGTGCTCGTCGTGGAGCACGACCCGGCCGTCATGGCCGTCGCCGACCAGATCGTGGAGATCGGCCCCGACGCGGGCGCCGGCGGCGGCCGCGTCGTCTTCCAGGGCCCCTTCGCCGCGCTGCGCACCGCCGACACCCCGACCGCGAAGGCCCTCGCGAGCCGCGCCCCCGAGCGGCGCGAGCCCCGCGAGGCCGCCGGCGCGGTCACCGTCGCGCACGCCTCCCGCAACAACCTCCGGGACGTCACCGTCGACCTCCCCACCGGCGTGCTCACCGTCCTCACCGGCGTGGCCGGATCCGGGAAGTCGAGCCTCGCGGCCGAACTCGTCGCCCAGCACGGCGCGATCACCGTCGACCAGCGGCCCGTCGGCGCCAACCGCCGCTCCACGCCCGTCACCTACACCGGGATCGCCGCCCCCGTCCGCCGCCTCTTCGCCAAGGCCAGCGGCCTGCCCGCGAAGTTCTTCAGCGCCAACTCCGAAGGCGGCTGCCCCGAATGCAAGGGCCTCGGGGTCGTCTACACCGACCTGGCGTTCATGGACGGGCAGGAGACGGTGTGCGAGTCGTGCGGCGGGCGGCGCTTCAGCGACGAGGCGCTGCGCCACCGCGTCGACGGGCTCACCATCGCGGACGTGGACGACCTGACCATCGCCGACGCGCTCGACCGGCTCGCCGACCCCGCGATCCGCAGGGGACTGCGCGACCTCGACCGCGTCGGCCTCGGCTACCTCCGCCTCGGCCAGCCGCTCACCACCCTGTCGGGCGGCGAGTGCCAGCGCGTCAAGATCGCCAAGGAGCTCCGCGACGCCGCCGCGCCGTCGCTGTACGTCCTCGACGAGCCCACCACCGGACTCCACCTGCGCGACACCGACACCCTCCTCGACGTGCTCGACCAGCTCGTCGACAAGGGGCACACCGTGGTCGTCATCGAGCACAACCTCGACGTGATCCGCCGCGCCGACTGGGTCGTCGACCTCGGCCCCGGCGCGGGCCGCCACGGCGGCCGCGTCCTCTACGAGGGCCCCGTCGCCGGACTCCGCGGCACCCCGACCGCCGCGGCGCTCGGCCACGACTGACTCGAAGGCGGCCCCGCCCGCGCGGGGCCGCCCTGGCCGGGCGCCGATAAGCTGAGGCGTGCGCCGATTCGTGCCGATCACCGCCGCGGCCTTCGCCCTCGCCGCCGCAGCCGCCTGCCAGGCCGACCCGCCGCCGCCCTGGGAGACCCGGGCGCCCGGCGCGACCGCCGCCGAGTACCTCGACTCCCTCCCGTACGACTTCCACCCCGACACCGGCGTCTGCCCCACCGAAGCCCAAGTGCGCGAAGCGTTCCCGGCCATGCCTGCCTTCGCGCGCACCGAGGCCGAGGCCCGGACCGAAGCCCTCGACACGGCCGTCGCCGTCATCGACGACGGCGGCAGCGAACCCGAGTCGCTCGCGACCGTCGCCAGCGGCGTCGAGTGCTTCTTCTGGATCGACGACGCCGACTTCTTCTACGTGAGCTTCGGCGTCTACCCGTTCCAGGAGGGCGCCGACGAGTGGTACGCCGACGCGAGCGGCGACACCGGGTTCACGCTGCCCGACTGGGACCGCGCCTCGTTCTCGCACACCAAGAACGACGAGAACGCCGCCGCCCCCGGCGCGCTGGACGAGGTCCGGTTCGCCCTGCTGCGCGGCCAGGTCGTCGTCTACGGCGGCGGCTCGCTCGCCAACGACGGCATGACCGAGGAGGAGACCGCGCTGGCGCTGTTCGCGCTCGCGCCGGTCAACGCCGCCTCACTCTGGGAGGACTGAGTCCCAGTGGCGGCGGTGCGCCGCGACCGACCACGCTGAGATCGCGGCCGTGTCGGGCGCCTCCGGCAGCGGGGTGCGGCCGGTGTCGAGCAGCGTGCTGACGCGGTCGCGGACCCGCTCGATCTCGGCGAGCACCGAGGCGAGGTCGGGGGCGGCGCCGGTCTTGACCCGCAGCACGCGTTCGCGGTCGGCCTCGGGCATGGGGAGCGTCAGCCGCGCGTGCTCGGCCAGCTCCAGTCCCTGGAGGCCCAGCCGCAGCGCGTGGGAGGCGAACTTCGTGTCGTAGCCGTGCTTCGCGACGAGCTCGGGCCGCTTCGGCATGTCCTTCTGGCGGCCGCGGCCCAGGAGCATCGCGACCTGCCCGTCGAGGTAGCCGACGGTCCGCCGCACGGCCTGGCGGGAGAGGAACGCGGGCCCGAGCGCCCGCAGCTCCTCGCCGAGCGCCGACGTGCGGTAGACCGATGCCTTGGGCGCGTACAGCATGAGCAGCAGGTTCGGGTTGCCCGCCACCGCGAGCCGCAGGAACTTCCGCAGCGAGTACAGCGTGCACTCGCGGTCCCCGGCCTGCGAGCGGTGCCCTTCGGGGCGGTCGCGCCACGTGTGGTGGTCGACGGCGTCGGCCAGGCCGATCACGTGCTCGGCCGGTTCGACGAACACGCCGTTCTCGTCGTGGTCGCTGACGCCCGCGATCGCCAGCCCGTGGACGCCGGAGCCGGCCTCGGTGCGCAGGATCTCGTTGGCGCGCGCGATCGCGCCCGGGTCGGCGGTCACGGCCTCATCCCCTCCTCACAGCCGCGGGTCGACCGGCTCGGATTCGAGCGCGAGGACCGCGAACACGTACTGGTGCACCTGCCACAGGGGAGCGCGCTGCGCGACGAGGTCGAGCCCGGCGACGCCGAGCGCGTACTCGCGCAGCGCCTGGGACCGCTTGTGCTGGAGCCGCCGCTGCCGCAGGCCCGCGAGCCGCTCGGGGTCGGTGTAGTCGGCGCCGTAGATGATCCGCAGGTACTCCCGACCCCGCACCTTCAAGCCAGGCTGGAGGCGCGGGCGGTCCTCGAGGACCGGTTTGACGACCATGCCCTCGCCGCCGGCCGCGCACAGGTCCAGCCACCACTGCACGGCCGCGGCCTCGTCGGCGGTGCCGAGGGCGACGAAGCGGCGCCGCGTCTCCAGCAGCAGCCCCGAGCCGTCGGCGGCGACGAGCGCGTCGGCGAGGGCGAGGTGCTCGTCGTGCCGGTGGTCGGCCCGGTTGCGGCCCTCGGTGGCGAGCACCTGGAACGGGGCGAGGCGCACGCCGTCGAGCCCGTCGGTCGGCCAGCAGTACCGCTGGTACGCCGCGGCGAACTTGGCGATGTTCGCGTGCCGCGAGGCGGTCCGCTCGGCGAGCGCGGCCACGTCCAGGCCCCGCGCGGCGGCGGCCTCCAGGACCGCCGCGGCGGCCGGGAGCGCGGCGAGGCCCGCCGCGGCCACGCCCGCGAACTGGTCCTCGATGAGGTCGCGGGCCTTCGCCGACCAGGGGAGCAGTTCGCAGTCGAGGAGCATCCAGTCGGTGTCGAGCCGCTCCCACAGGCCCGCCGCGCCGGCGGCGGCCGCGACCCGGTCGAGGAGCGCGCCGGTGAGCGCCTCGTCCTGGAAGAACGCCCGGCCGGTGCGGGTGACGAGCGCGCCCCACGGCGCGGCGTCGAGCCCGAAGCGCCGCCGCGCGGTCCCGGCGTCGCGGCACACGAGCGCGACGGCCCGCGACCCCATGTGCTTCTCCTGGCACACGACCCGCTCGGCGCGCCCGCGGTACTGGTCGAAGGCCTGCGCCGGGTGCTCCAGGTAGCCGTCCGCGTCGGAGGCGTCGACGGGGGCCATGGTCGGCGGCAGGTACAGCAGGCGCCGCGGGTCCTCGGCGAAGCGGCTCATGACCTCCAGGGCCGCCGCGGCGTGCTCGGCCGTCACCTTCACCGTGCCGACGAGGCCGGTCGCCAGGTGCCGGTCCCCGGCCACGTCGGTGACGTCGAGGGTCGCCGGGTCGCGGTCGGGCACCGCGGGCCCGAGCGGCCGGGCCGGCGCGTACCACTCGCGCTCGGCCTTGACGGCGACGAGGTCGCGCTCGGGGTAGCGCAGCGCGGTGAGCTTCCCGCCGAAGCAGCAGCCGGTGTCGAGGCAGATCGTGTTGTTGACCCACTCGGGTTCGAGGACGGGCGTGTGGCCGTACACGACCGCGGCCTCACCGCGGTAGTCCTCGGCCCACGGCAGGCGCACCGGCAGCCCGTACTCGTCGGTCTCGCCGGTGGTGTCGCCGTAGAGCGCGAACGAGCGGACCTTCCCCGAGGCGCGGCCGTGGAACTCCTCCTTCAGGCCGGCGTGCGCGACGACGAGCCGGCCGCCGTCCAGGAGGTAGTGCGAGCGCAGCCCGTCCATGAACGCGCGGGCCCGCCCGCGGAACGCCTCGTCCTCGGCGCCGAGCTGCTCGAGGGACTCGGCGAGGCCGTGCGCGACGCGGACCTTGCGGCCGTCGAGGGCCTTGACGAGCTTGTGCTCGTGGTTGCCCTGCACGCACAGCGCGTTCCCGGCCTCGACCATGCCCATGACCAGCCGCAGCACGCCGGGCGTGTCGGGGCCGCGGTCGACCAGGTCGCCCACGAACACGGCCGTGCGGCCCTCGGGGTGCGCCGCGCCGGCGGCCCGGCCCTGCGCGTCGCGGGCGATCTCCCAGCCGAGCTCGCCCAGGAGCGCCTCGAGTTCGGCCCGGCAGCCGTGCACGTCGCCGATGAGGTCGAACGGCCCGGTCTCCTCCGTGCGGTCGTTCCAGGACTTCTCGGTGACCACGCGCGCGGCCTCGATCCGGGCGGCGCCCTCGAGGCGGTGGACGCGCCGGAAGCCCTCCTTGGCCATCCGCTTCAGGCCGCGCTTGAGGTCGCGGTGGTGGCGGCGCACCACGGCCTCGCCGAAGTCGCGGTCGGCCCGGGCCCGGTTCCGCTCCACGGCCGTCTCGGGCTCGACGTCGAGCACGATCGCGTCCACGAGCACGTTGTGGCGCTTGGCGAGGTCGACGAGCTGGGCGCGGGCGTGCGCCTGCACGTTCGTGGCGTCGACGACGGTGAGCCGGCCGAGCCGCAGCCGCGTCCCCACGATGTGGTTCAGCAGCGCGAACGCCTCGGGCGTCGCGCTCTGGTCGGTCTCGTCGTCGGCGACCAGGCCCCGGCAGTAGTCCGAGGAGACCACCTGCGTCGGCTTGAAGTGCCTGGCGGCGAACGTGGACTTGCCCGACCCGGAGACGCCGACGAGCAGCACGAGGGACAGTTCGGGGACGCTCACCACCGGCGCGTCGTCAGTCACGGTCGAACACTCCCATCTGGGTCGGGGCCCCCGCGTCGGGGTCGGCCGCGCCGACCCCCTCGAACCGCACCCGGTAGCCGTGGCGCGCCGCGACGCCCTCGGCCCACGCGGCGAACCGCGCCCGGTCCCATTCGAACCGGTGGTCGGCGTGGCGCAGCTCGTGCCCGGCGAGGCCGTACCGGGCGTTGTACTCGGCGTTCGGCGTCGTCACGACCACGGTGCGCGGGCGGGCCGCGCCGAACACGACCCGCTCCATCGCCGGGAGCCGGCCGGGGTCGAGGTGCTCGATCACCTCCATGAGGACGGCCGCGTCGTACCCGGCGAAGCGCTTGTCGCGGTAGACGACCGAGCCCTGGATCAGTTCGAGGCGCCGCCGCCGCCGCTCGGGCATCCGGTCGAGGCGCAGGGCCCGCTCGGCTTGGTCGAGCGCGCGCGAGGAGACGTCCGCGCCGGTGATCCGCGTGTACCGGGGGTCGTCCAGGAGCGCGTCGAGGAGCTTCCCGGACCCGCACCCCAGGTCGAGCACGGAGGCCGCGCCGGAGGCCGCGAGCGCGTCGAGGACGGCGCCGATCCTGATGCGGTGCAGCGGCAGCGACCCCTCGCCCGGCTCGCCCGCCTCCTCCTCGACGGGGCTCTCGTCCTCGTCGCCGGCTTCGGCGACCTCGGCGAGCCGGGCGAACGCGGCCCGCTCGTACGAGCGGCGGTGCGCGAGGTAGCGGCGGGCGATGAGGCCGCGCCGCGGGTGCGCGGCGAGCCAGTCGCCGCCCGAGCGCACGAGCTTGTCGACCTCCCCGATGTCGACCCAGTAGTGCTTGGCGTCGTCGAGGACCGGCAGCAGCACGTACAGCTGGCTGAGCGCGTCGGCGAGCCGCACCTCCCCGCGCAGGCGCACCCGCACGTGCCGGGAGTCGGCGTCGAAGCCCGGCAGGGGCACCGCCTCGGCCTCGACCTCCCAGCCGAGGGGCGCGAACAGGTCCCGCACCAGGTCCGGCCCGCCCTTGCACGGGACGGCCGGCAGCGCCACCTCCAGTGGCAGCGCGCTCGCGGCGAGTTCGGGCCGCTCGTCGCTGACGCCGCTGCGCGCGGTCGAGAAGACCTTGCCGAGCGCGACGGCGAGGAGCGAGGAGGCCGCGTACGGCCGGTCGTTCACGTACTGCTTGAGCGTGGCGTCCCCGGAGGCGCGCGCGTGCGCCCGCGCCAGGCGCGCGGCGTCCACTTCGAGCAGGAGCGCCGCGGTGCACCGGTCCTCGCCGGCCTCGGGGTAGAACACCCATGCGGTGCCGAAGGACTGCTCGAACGACTGCACCCGGTCGGGGTGCTTGCGCAGGAGCCGGCCCAGGTCCGTGGCGGGCCGCGCCGTGGTCGTGATCGTCAGCAGCACCCGCCGATCATGCCATCCGATCCACACAGGTCGCGAGCCGGTTTCGGTACCGGCCCGGATGTCGGCGGGCTCTGCCAGACTGGCCGGGTCCGCACTTCCTCGAGACGACGGAGCCCCGACATGCGGCGACTCATCGCGACCGTGTTCAACTACTCCCTCGACGGCCTGCTGGCCGACGAGGGCACCGAGTTCTGGAAGTACTGCTTCAGCCTGCCCGAGAACAGCAACCCCGACGCGCCGTCGCAACTGGACTTCCTGCGGAACGCGTACGCGATCGCCTTGGGCCGCAACTCGTACGAGAGCATCGCCGCGGCCATGACGGCCGATGCCCGCCACCCGTTCTCGCCGATCCTCACCGCCCAGCGCAAGGTCGTCTTCTCCTCGACGCTCGAACGCGCCGACTGGGCGAACACCACGATCGCCTCGGGCGACACGGCCGAGGAGGTCGACCGGCTGCGCCGCGGCGGCGAGGGCTACATCGTCGTCATGGGCGGCGTGGGCCTGTTCCGGTCCCTCATGGAGCTCGACCTGCTCGACGAGCTCCAGGTGAGCCTGTTCCCGTACATCGCCGGGGAGGGCACCCGCCTGTGGGACGGCGTGCCGAAGTCGTACCGGCTCGACCTGGTCTCCAGCGAGGCCACCGGCAACGGGCTCCTGGAGCTCCGCTACCGGCGGCACCGCGGCGGCGCCTAGGCGAACTGGCCCGGCTCGTAGCTCCCGGCCGGGCTGCCCGCGACCACGTTGAGCCGGTTGTAGGCGTTGATGACCGCGATGAGGCCCACGAGTCCGGCGAGCTCGTCGTCCGTGAACGCCTGGCGCGCGGCCAGCCACACGTCCGCGGCGATCCCGGTCTGCGCGTCGGCGATGCGGGTGGCCTCCTCGGCGAGCGCGAGGGCGGCGCGCTCGGCGGCGGTGAACACGGTCGCCTCGCGCCAGGCGGCGACGAGGTTGAGCCGCACCGGGTCCTCGCCCTCGTGCACGGCGTCCTTGTAGTGCATGTCGGTGCAGAAGCCGCACCCGTTGATCTGGCTGGCGCGCAGCAGCACCAGGTTCGGGAGGGACGCGGGCAGGCCGGCGCCCTCGGCGGCCTTCACGGCCGAGTTGAGGTGCTTGACGAGCTTCTGGCCGACAGTGCTCGCGTAGAGGTCGAAGCGGGGTTCCATGGCGGTGTCCTTCTCGTTCGGTGTCGCGTTGCCGTCCGGTTGACGGCCGCCGCGGCCCCGATGTGACCGGATCGTGCCCGGCGTCACGCTCCGGGCGGCGCTCCAGCTGGCTGTACCGCCCCGGCGGGCCCTGGCCCCACCGCGGATCGCCAGGTGACTGCATTGGTCGCGCACCTGATCCGCCCTACCGTCGAGGTATCCGAAACGAACCTGAGGAGCCCGCCGTGAACGACCAGCCGCCCGCCGCCCCGCCCGTCCCGGGCACCGGCCACTACAAGCTCACCACCGCCGCCCTGTGGGTCGGCCTCGCCGTCGGGACCGTGCTCAACGTGGGCCTCCAGTCCGCCGGGCTGTGGCTCCTCGCGCTCCCCTTCGGGCTCGTCGCGCTCGCCAGCGCGGTCGGGCTCGTCGCCCGCGCCGTCGTGAACTGGAAGCGCCGGTAAGCGCCTCGCGGGAACCGGCGGTCGGGTCCGCCGCGCCGCGGGCGGCCTAGCGCCGGTAGCGGAGCAGCCGCTGGAGCCCGGCCGGATCGCGCCGCTCCGGCACGGCGACCGCGGCCTCCATCCGGGGCCGCGCGGCCTCGACGTCGAGGTGCGATCCGATCGCGACCAGTTCGCCGGGCCCGGTCGCGTCGCGGGAGGCGACGTCGATCCGGTCGCCGACGACGTGCACGACGAAGCCGCGCCGCCGCCCGCCGCCGGTCTCGACGGTGACGGTGCCCTTCATGCGGTACGCGCCCGCCGGCGGGTGCTCGAGCAGGTCGAGGAGCGCGCCGGGGTCGACCGGGCCCGGGGCCCGCACGGTCACGGACCTGGCGTGCGCGTGGTCGGCCGCGTCGTGGTGGGCCTGCCGGGCGAGCGCGGCGAGCGGCAGCTCGTCCTCGGGGTCGGCGGTCGAGGCGGTGTCGTAGACGAGCGCCGGGTCCACGCGGCCGTTCGAGGTGCGCACGAGGTGGATGTCGGGGTTCACGGCCAGGATGCGCCGCTCGATGGCCGCGAGCGCGTCCTCGGCCCCGGCCTCGGGGAGCCGGTCGCACTGGTTGATGACGGCGAGCGTGGCAGCCTTGAACCGGACCGGCGGCTGGTCGGTGCGGTCGACGGTGTTGAAGTGCTCGACGGCGTCGACCACGTCGACGACCCCGCCCGCGCGGACCCGCTCGGCCTCGCTGAAGTGGATCATCTTCGCGATGACGCCCGGCTCGGCGATGCCGCTGGCCTCGACGATGACGACGTCGAGCCCGAACTTCGGGTGCGTGAGCCTGTCAAGGGCCGCGTCGAGGCCGCTGAGGTCCTCGATGCAGCACAGGCAGCCGCCCGCGATCGAGACCGGTTCGTCGATCTGCCCGGTCACCAGTGCCGCGTCGACGTTCACCTCGCCGAAGTCGTTCACGATCACGCCGACGCGCGCCCCGGGCTGGCACAGCAGGTGGTTGAGCAGGGTCGTCTTGCCCGCTCCCAGATAGCCCGTCAGGACGATGACCGGTACCCGCTGCTCCACACTGCCCCCTCGCTCGATCCGCCTGCGCCATGGGAACACACCGCCGACGGCCGCCCGCGACCGCCCGGCCCGCTCGTGCCGGCGGTCGCCCGGCCGCCTCAGACCAGCCCGATCACCAGGGCCATCGCGAGGAACAGCACGAGCTGGTACGCGCTGTTCAAGACGGTCAGCTTCGCGGGTTTCAGCTCGAACGCGTTGTGCTGGAGCAGGGTCGACGCCGAGAACGCCAGCCACGCGACGACGCCGACGAGCAGCGCCGTCCCGACCGGACCGCCGCCGACCGCCTCCTCCGCGACCGCGGTCCCGACCGCCAGCCCCAGCGCCGTCACGGCGTTCGCGACCAGGAGCTGCGCCATGTTCCGGCGGCTCGCCCGCTTCGAGTCCGCCGGTGCGATCCCGGTCAGCCTCGCCCAGAGGTCCAGGAACGCCTTCCCGTACCAGACGCCCGCCACGATCATGCCGACCGCGAGCGCGAGCGCGGCCCCCAACCAGTCGATGTCCAACCGCTCATCCCTTCACGCCGTCGAAGCGGCGCCGGGCGCCGCCGTACTCCCTCATGAGATCCCGCGCCGTCAGGCGGTGCCGAAGCGCTCGGCGGCCCTCGCACGGGCCTTCTCGGCCTCGACCTCGCGGTCGCGCGGCGGCGCGGTGGTCACGAGCGCGTCGAGGAGTTCGCGGGTCGCGGCGGCGACGGCCTCCACGGCCTTGTCGAACGCCTCCTCGTTCGCCTTCGACGGGTGGGTGGAGCCGCTGAGCTTGCGCACGTATTGCAGCGCGGCGGCGGCGACCTCCTCGTCGGTGGCGGGCGGCTCGAAGTTGAACAGGGTCTTGATGCTGCGGCACATGCCCCTACGATGCCACGGGGCTACGACAGCGCCGGCCCGTTCGCGTCCTCGCCCCACGCCGCGGTGGCCGCGGCCCGCTGCTCCCACTGGCGGACGGCGCCGCCGCCGGGCTGCCAGCGTTCGCAGAAGTCGCGCAGTTCGCGGCAGCGCTCGACCATGGCGTCGCGCCGCTCGAGCCAGGGCGGGACCGGGAGCCCGTACGCGGCGTGGAAGTGCTCGACCTCCCGCGCGCGGGCGGGGTGGTGCGTCCGCATGATCCACTCGCACCAGGCGAGGTCGGCGATCCGGTCGCCGTAGCGGGCGAACTCCCAGTCGAGGACGGCCGTCACCGCGAACGTCGCGGGGTCGACGAGCACGTTGTTGGGTCCGAAGTCGCCGTGGACGAGGACGGTCCCGGCCGGGGCCGGGAGGGCGTGGAGGCGGCGCAGGACGGCGCCGCAGGCGCGCATGACGGCCGCCGCGTGCCCGGCCTCGACGAGCTCCTGGCCCTGCACGCCCGCGACGAACCCGATCGTGAGCGACTCGCCGTCGCCGTCGAGCACCGGCGGCACCGGCACGGCGCCCGCGAGCCCGTTCAGGAACCGGCGCTCCCGCTCGAGCCGGTCGGCCGCGTCGGGGCCCTCGTAGCGTTTGACGACGATCCGGCCGTCGCCGACCGTGGCGTTCGTGTACCCGTGGGGGAGTGGCCGCATCCCCTCATCCTCGCCGGGCCGTCAAGCGGGTTCCGCCGGGCCGCGTGCTCAGGGCCTGAACCGCACGGAGCGGGCTACCGCTCCCCGGCGGCCCGACCGCCCGGACCGCGGCCGACCGCGGCCTCCCGGTCCGCCCGCAGCGCCGCGAGCCGCTCGCGCACGCCCGCGGCGCCGGGGTCGCGGAGCTCCTCGAGGAGTCGCACCGCCGCCTCCCACGCCCGCGCCGCCGCGTCCCGGTCCTCGGTCGCGAGCCGGTTCTCTCCCAGGCCGATCAAGGCGACCGCCGCCTGCTGCTTCTCGCCGCACGCGAGCGACGCGGCGGACGACCGCTCCATGCACTCGGCCGCCCGGTCGTGCCGCCCGCTCAGGGAGTGGACGAGGCCGAGGCTCTCCCACGCGCCGGCCGCGCCGGCCGGGTCGTCGAGCCCCGCGAACACCGCGATCGCCTCCTCGCAGCGGCGGAGCGCGGGCCCGAGCTCGCCGAGCCGGGCGAGGCAGTACCCGACGTTGTTGAGCGCCCGCGCCTCGCCCCAGGCCGCCCCCGCCTCCCGGTACAGGCGCAGGGACTCGACCGCGTGCGGCAGCGCCGCCGCGAAGTCCTCCTCGCCCGCGGCGAGCTTGCACATGACCGAGTGGACGCTCGCCTGCCCGACCCGCTGCCCCAGCGCCTCGTACCGGCGCAGCGCCTCCGCGAGGTGCCGCCGGGCCGTGCCGCGGTCGCCGTACCAGGTGTGCGCGGCCGCCAGGCCCTGCACCGCCATCGCCAGCGCCTCGGCGTCGCCCGCCCGGGTCGCCGCTGCCACCCCGGCGGCCGCGGTCGCGATCCACTGCGTCCCCAGGCCCTGCTTGCGCAGGTACGGCATGAGGCTCCACGCGATCAGCCAGGCGTGCGAGTCGAAGCCGCGGTCGCGGGCCGCCGCGACGGCCGCGGTGAGCACCGGGTGCTCCCGGTCGAACCACGCCATCGCCGCGTCCCGGCCCGCGTGCGCCACCGGCACCGCGCCCGGGGCCGGCTCCCCGATCGCGCCCGGCTCGCGGAACTGGTTCAAGAGGTCGGCGCCGCGGCGGGCGCCGTGCAGGTAGTGGTCGAGCAGCCGGCGCAGCGCCTCCCGCCGGCCGGCCTCGGACTCCTCGGCGGCGGCCAACTCGGCGGCGTACGCGGCGAGCAGGTCGTGGAAGCCGAACCGGCCCGGGCCGGCCTCGCCGAGCAGCTGCATCCGCCGCAGCTCCATGACCAGGCGCCGCGCCTCCGGCACCGGGACCGCGGCGAGGCTCGCCGCCGCCTCGACGGTGAAGTCCGGTCCCCAGTGGAGCCCGAGCAGCCGGAACAGGCGCGCCGCGGCCGGGCCCAGCGCCCCGTACGACCACGAGAACACCGTCCGCAGATCGGTGTCGGCGTCCAGGTCCGCGAACGCGTCCAGCGCGGCCGTCTCCAGTTCCCCCGCGACCGCGGCGAGCGCGAACGGGCTCTCGTCGGCGCGCGCCGCGACGATCGACAGCGCCAGCGGCAGCCCCGCGCAGCCCGCGATGATCCGCTCCGCCGCCGCGTCCCCGCGCACGCGCTCCCCGAGCCGCCGCGCCAGCAGGTCGAGCGCCTCGGACGGCCCCACCGGCTCGACCCGGACCCGCAGGACGCCTTGGCGCGCGGCCAGACCCGTGAGCGGGGCCCGCCCGGTCAGGACCGCGGCGCACCCCGGCGCGCTCGGCAGCAGCGGCCGCACCTGCGCCTCGTCCCGGACGTCGTCGAGGACCAGCAGCAGCCGCCGGCCCGCGAGCACGCTCCGGAAGTGCGCGGCGCGCGCGTCCAGGCCCGTCGGGACCCGCGCCGCCGGCACCCCCAAGGCGTGCAGGAACTCCTGGAGGACCTCCGCCGGATCGCGCGGCCCGGCCGCGCCGAAGCCCCGCAGGTTCGCGTACAGCGTCCCGTCCGGGAACCGGTCCTCGACCCGGTGGGCCCAGCGCACCGCGAGGGTCGTCTTGCCCACCCCGGGGAGCCCGTCGAGCGCGACCGCGAACGCCGCGCCCCCGCTGCGCTCGAGCAGCTCGTCGAGGCGCGCGATCGCGTCGGCCCGCCCCGCGAACGCCGCCAGGTCGCCCGGCAGCTGCCGGGGGACCGGCTCGCCGCGGCGCCCCCCGGGCGCGGCGAGCAGCCGCTGGAACTCGCGCTGCAACTCGGGACCGGGATCGACGCCCAGCTCCTCGCGCAGCACGGTCCTGGTGCGATGGAACGTCTCGACGGCCTCCGCGCCCCGTCCGGCCGCGTCCAGCGCGGACATGAGCAGCAGCGCCAGGCGCTCGCGCGTCGGATGCTCGGCCAGCAGCGCGGACAGCTCCGGGACCGCTTCACCCGCCTCCCCGGCCGCCAGACCGCACGCCACCCGGTCCTCGACGGCCGCCAGCCGTTCCTCCTCCAGCGCCGCGCACTGGACCCCGCGCCACCGCTCGGCCGGCAGGTCGGCCAGCGCCGGGCCCCGCCACAGCGCCAGCGCCGCCGCGAGCAGCCCGCGCGCCTCCGCGGGCGCCGCCCCGCGGGCCCGGGCGACCAGGTCCCGGAACCGGTACAGGTCCACCCGGTCCCGCGCGCACGACAACCGCCAGCCGCTCCCGACCGTCTCCAACCGCACCGACGGGTCCGCGGCGAGGAGGCGCCGCAGCCGCGTCACGTAGACCCGCAGCGTGTTCTGCGCCGACCGCGGCGGCTCGGCCGGCCACAGCGCCGCCGTCAACCGGTCCGCGCTCACCACCCGCCCGAGGTCCAGGAGCAGGGCCGCCAGCACGCAGCGCTGCTGCGCCGTCGTCGGCTCCAGCACCCGCCCGCCGTGCCGCGCCTCGACCGGCCCGAGCAGCCGGAACTCCAAGCCGGCCATACGAACCCCCTTGCCGCCGCGCACCCCGGCCCGCCCGCCGAGGTGCGCCACGATACCCGGTCGCCGCCCGCCGCGGCCCGCCGCCTCGGCGCCGCTAGGCGGCCGCGACCGCCGGCGGATTCAGCCGCGCGAAGCCCTCCTGCCGCTCGTACGGGTAGTACGGATACGGCGCCGTCTTCGCGCTGGCCCGGTCGAGCCGCGCCACCTGCTCGGCGTCGAGCTCCCACCCGACGGCGCCCAGGTTCTGCCGCAGCTGCTCCTCGTCCCGCGCGCCCACGATGACCGAGGCCACCGTGGGGCGTCGCAGCAGCCAGTTGATCGCGATCTGTGGCACCGACCTCCCGGTCTCGGCGCTCAGCTCGTCGAGCACGTCGACGACCCGGTACAGCGCCTCGTCCTCGACCGGCGGCCCGAACTGCGCGGTCCGGTGCAGCCGGCTGCCCTCGGGGACGGGGCTGCCGCGCCGGATCCTGCCGGTCAGCCGCCCCCAGCCGAGCGGGCTCCACACCAGCGCCCCCACCCCCTGGTCGATCCCGAGCGGCATGAGCTCCCACTCGTAGTCGCGGCCGACGAGCGAGTAGTAGACCTGGTGCGCGGCGAAGCGCTGGCGGCCGAGGCGGTCGGCGGCGTCGAGGCTCTTCTGGAGCTGCCAGCCGGCGTAGTTCGAGGCGCCGGTGTAGCGGATCTTCCCGGCCCGCACCAGGTCGTCGAGGACGGCGAGGGTCTCCTCGACCGGGGTGCGGGCGTCGAAGGCGTGCAGCTGGAACAGGTCGATGTAGTCGGTGCCGAGGCGCCGCAGCGCGGCCTCGACGGCGCGGGTGAGGTGGACGCGGGAGGACCCGGCGTCGTTGGCGCCCTCGCCGACCGGGAGGCCGGCCTTGGTGGAGAGGAGGACCCGGTCGCGGCGGCCCTTGACGGCCGCGCCGAGGACCTCCTCGGAGGCGCCGTCGGAGTAGACGTCGGCGGTGTCGAACATGGACATCCCGGCGTCGAGGGCGATGTCGACCATGCGGCGGGCCTGCGCCGCGCCGGTGTCGCCCCAGGCCCCGAACAGCGGGCCGGAGCCGCCGAAGGTGCCGGCGCCGAAGGACAGGGCGGGGACGTGGAGGCCGGAGCGGCCGAGGCGGCGGAGTTCCATGGGAGATCCCTTCTAAAGGAACTGTGGTTCCATTAACGTGAGGTCTAAGCTAGCTCAGACACGACGCTTAACGCAACTGGAGTCCCGTTATGAATGAGGTCACCGGCGCCCCCGGCACCTCCCGGCCCGGCGGGCGCACCGCCCGGGTCCGCGAGGCCGTGCTGCGCGCCGCCGGAGACGCCTTCGCGGACAAGGGCATCGGCGGTGTGGACCTCGGCGAGGTGGCCCGCCGCGCGGGCGTCGGCAAGACCACCGTCTACCGCCGCTGGGGCACCGTCCCGGGCCTGGTCGCCGACATGCTCGCCGAGATGGCCGAGTCGTCGCTGCCGCGCGCCCGCACCGGCGACCTCGACGCCGACCTGGCCGCGCTCGCCTCGCTCATCCTCGCCACGCTCACCGACGCGCGCCAGGGGCCCCTGTTCAAGGCCGTCATCGCCGCGGCGGCCTCCGACGCGCAGACCGCCGCGGCCCTGCACCGCTTCTACCGCGTGCGCATCGACGAGTGGTCCCCGTGCGTGGACGAGGCCGTCGCCCGCGGCGATCTCCCCGCGGGGACCGACGCCGACGAGGTGATCCGCGCGCTCTCGGCCCCGCTCTACTACCGGTTCCTCGTCAGCGGCGACCCGCTCGACGAGGCCGCCGCGGCGCGGGCCGCGGCCGCGACCGCCGCGGCCGCCCGCGCCGGCGCGTACACCTGAGACGATCCCTTGAGGATGACGGGCCTCGAGAGGCCGCGCGCCGGGCCGGGCCACGCCCGGCGGCGGGCTCCGCACCCCTGGAGTCAGGCCAGGGCCGCGTCGAACACCTCGCGGTGCGCGTGCGTGAACGCGTGCTCCCTTCTGCTCCAGGCGATCCGCTCACCGATCTCGGCGGCCGTCGCCGCGGCGGCGCCCGCCCGGGCGGGGAACTCGGTCCAGAAGCGCACGTTCCGGGACTGGCGTTCGAGGATGCAGTCCACCAGGACCGCGCGCTCGGCCGGCTCCAGGCCGTACGCGTCGGCGACGAGGCGCACCTGCTCCGCCTGGCGGCGCACCGGCACGGTCCGCTGCGACGCGACCGCCCAGGTCCAGGCGAGGTAGGCGACGTCTTCGAGCCGGCCGCCGGGCGCGGCCTCGGCGAAGTCGATGAACGCCACCGGCACGCCGTCGCGGAAGACCGCGTTGTTCGGGCCCGGGTCGTGGTGGCAGACGACGTCGAACCGGCCCGCCAGGGCGCTGCCGCGGGTCGCGTCGTGCATCGCCCGCAGCAGGGCGGCGGCCGCCGCGACCTGGGCGTCCGACCAGGTCTGGAACCGCGCCGGCACGTCGCCGGGCAGGTACGACAGCAGATCGGCCCCCGCGGAGCGCCCCAGGTACCTCGGCGCGCCGGTGAAGCCGCGCTCCTCGAGCAGGAGGAGCAGCGCCGCCATGAAGTCGGAGCCGGCCCCCGCGGGCCGGTGCACGACGTCGCCGACCCGGGCGACGCCGGCGGCGACGCGGCCGCCGGCCAGCGGCACCGCCTCGGGCGACTCGGTCACGGCGTCACTCGGCGGGCCTGAGGACCGGCGCGAAGGCGACCGCGTCCTCGGGGAAGTGCTCGGCCGCATACGCTTCCAGCTCGGGGCTGACCAGGAGGGTGTCGACGACCGCGACACCGGCCGCCTCGTCCGGGTAGCCGCCGAAGACGAGGGCCGGGAACCGGTCGACGAGCTCGTCGGTGATCGCCTGGAGCTCGGCCCCGCTCAGCTCCTCGGCGGGGTCCCCGATCTCGGGTTCGGCGTACTGGAGCTCGGGGTGCTCGGCGAGGTCGATCTCGTCGAGCGTCAACGGGTCCTCGGTGACGGTGAAGGCCTTGCCGTCGAAGGTCCCGGCGACGACGTACGTGCCCCACCGGACCCCTTGGGCCTCTTCGTGCTCGACCGCATCCCAGTCCCAGCCGGCGACCGGCGGGCCGCTGCACTGCGGGGGATACGACTCGGCGACGACCGCGCACAGCTCGGCGCTGTCGCGTTCGACGCCCTGGTACACCGTGATCGACCCCCGGTAGACCACGTCCTCGGCCGCGGGGGCCGCCGTGTCGTCGCCGCTGCCGCCCGCGTCGGC
Organism: Glycomyces terrestris; assembly: GCF_003933745.1. Classification (GTDB taxonomy): domain Bacteria; phylum Actinomycetota; class Actinomycetes; order Mycobacteriales; family Micromonosporaceae; genus Glycomyces; species Glycomyces terrestris. The sequence goes on from NZ_RSEB01000004.1 coordinate 132,472, forward strand.
GCCCTGGCCGCACGCGGCCAGCGTGAACAGCGCCGCGACCGGGAGGAGCCGCTGCCATGTCGTGAGTGCGTTCATGGGGGTTGGACGCCGCGCCCGCGCCCGCGGTTCCCTCACCCCCGCGGCAGGAAGGCGTCCAACGCGGCCGGGTCGGCGAGGGCGCCGCGGGCGACGGCCCGGTCGACCGGGACGCCTTGGAGGAGCCGCTTGACGGGGACCTCGACCTTCTTGCCGGTGACCGTCCGCGGGATCGCCGGGACGGCGGTGATCGCGTCCGGCAGGTGCCGCGGGGAGAGCTCGGTGCGGATCGCGGCCCGGATCGCGGCCTCGAGCGCCGCGTCGAACGGGACCGTCGTCGCGACGAACACCAGGAGCCGGTCCTCGTCGTCGAGGTGGACCACGAGGGAGTCGGCGACACCGGGGACGGCCTCGACGACCGAGTAGAACTCCGCGGTGCCCATGCGCACGCCGCCGCGGTTCAGGGTCGCGTCCGAGCGCCCGGAGATCACGGCCGAGCCGCGCTCGGTGACGGTGATCCAGTCGCCGTGCCGCCAGACCCCCGGATACGTGTCGAAGTACGTGTCCCGGTAGCGCTTGCGGTCGGTGTCGCCCCACAAGCCGACCGGCATCGACGGCATCGGGGAGGCGATCACCAGCTCGCCCTCGCGTCCGACGCCGTCGCGCCCGCTCGGGTCGAACGACCGCACGTCCGCGCCCAGGCACCGGCACGACAGCTCGCCGCGCCACACCGGGACGGTGGGGGCGCCGCCGAGGAACCCCGTGCACAGGTCGGTGCCGCCCGAGAGCGACTGGAGCTGCGCCGTCGCCGAGACCGCCTCGCGCACGTAGTCGAACCCGGCCGGCGGCAGCGGCGCGCCCGTGGAGCCGATGCCGCGCAGGCGCGACAGGTCCGCGACCTCCTTGGGGACGACGCCGCGGTCGCGGCAGGCCATGAGGAACGGCGCGCTCGTCCCGAAGTAGGTCGCGCCCGACTCCTCCGCGAGCCGCCACAGGCCCTCGGGGTCCGGCGCGCCGTCGAACGCGACGACGGCCGCCCCGACCAGCGGCGCGGACGCGAGGTAGTTCCACATCATCCAGCCGGTCGTGGTGTACCAGAGGAACCGGTCGCCCGGGCCCAGGTCGTGGTGCAGGCCGAGCATCTTCGCGTGCTCGACGGCGATGCCGCCGTGGCCGTGCACGATCGCCTTCGGCAGGCCCGTCGTGCCCGAGGAGTACAGGATGTACAGCGGATGGTCGAAGGGGACCGGCTCGAACGCGAGCGCGCCGTCCCGCCCGAAGTCCTCCCACCGCTCGCCGGCCTGGAAGCCCTCGCCCAGGTACGGGAACGTGACCACCGCGCCGGGCCGCAGCGCGTCCACGACCTGCGCGATCTCGCGGTCGCGGCGGATCGTCTTGGCGCCGTACCGGTACCCGTCGGTGACGAACAGGACCGCGGGCTCGATCTGCTTGAGCCGGTCGATCACGGCCCGCGCCCCGAACTCGGGGGCGCACGAGGAGAACACCGCGCCGATCGAGGCCGCGGCGAGCATGAGCGCGTACGTCTCGGGCGCGTTCGGCATCCACGCCGCCACCCGGTCCCCGCGCCCGACGCCGGCCGCGAGGAGCCCGCCGCGCAGGCGCGCCACCGCCGACCGCAGCTCCCGGAGCGTCCACTCGACGGGATCGCGCGTGTCCGAGTAGCCCCTGACGGCCGTGTCGGCCTCGCCCATGCCCGGCGCCGCGAGCACGGCCTGCGCGTAGTTGAGGCGCTCGTCGGGGAACCACACCGCGCCCGGCATCGCCGCCGACGCCAGCACCCGGTCCTCCGGGACGGGACCGCCGAGCCCGAAGTGCTCCCACACCGCGCCCCAGAACAGGCCGGGCCGCTCGACCGAGCACCGCCACAGGTCCGGGTACGCGGTCAGGTCCGCGCCCGCGAGCGCGGACAGCCGCCTCGCGAACGCCCCGATGTTCGCCGTCTCGGCCGCGTCGGGCCGCGGCCGCCAGAGCACCTCGCCGGTCACGCACTCGCCTCCTTCGCCGCGGGTCACCGTCGACCCGCCCCGCCATTGTTTCCGACGGCACGGCCGCGGCGCAGTGGCGCCCGCCCACACACCGGCCGGCCCGGAAATGGGTTGCCGAACCATGTCCCGGCGGCCGTCCCGCTCACTAGGATCGGGCGCATGGACACGACCGTCATCCTCGCCGCCGCGCGCACCCCGATCGGGCGCTTCGGCGGCGGCCTCGCCGACGTCCCCGCCACCACCCTCGGCGGGATCGCGATCGGCGCCGCCCTCGACCGCGCCGGCCTCGCCCCCGACCGCGTCGGCCAGGTGATCCTCGGCCACGTGCTCCCCGCCGGGTGCGGCCAGAACCCGGCCCGGCAGGCCGCCGTCGCCGGCGGCGTCCCCATGCACGTGCCGAGCCTGTCGGTGAACAAGGTGTGCCTGTCCGGCCTGACCTCGGTCGCGATCGCCGACCGGTTCCTGCGCGCCGGCGACGTCGAGTTCGCCGTCGCCGGGGGCATGGAGTCGATGACCCGCGCCCCGCACCTGCTCCCGCTCGCGCGCCGCGGCCACAAGTACGGCGACGTCACCATGCTCGACCACACCGCGTTCGACGGCCTCACCGACGCCTACGACGGCGTCTCCATGGGCGAGTCCACCGAGCGGCACGCCCGCGCGCTCGGCCTCTCCCGCGCCGAGCAGGACGCGTACGCGCTCGAATCGCAGCTCAAGGCCGGCAAGGGGGCCGCGGACCGGGCGGCGGAGCTCGTGCCCGTCGCGACCCGCGCCGGGACCGTCGACGCCGACGAGAGCCCCCGCCCGCACACCACGCTCGACGGCCTCGCCGGGCTGCGCCCCGCGTTCACCGCCGACGGCGCCCTGACCGCCGGGAACTCCTCCCCGATGAACGACGGCGCCGTCGCCCTCGTCATGACCACCAGGTCGACCGCCGAACGCCTCGGCCTCGACTGGGAGGCCGAGATCCTCTCCTACGCGTCCGTGGCCGGTCCGGACAACTCGCTGCTGCACCAGCCCGCGCGGGCGATCGAGGCGGCCGCCGCGCGCGCCGGCGTCGCGGTCGCCGACCTCGAGACGATCGAGATCAACGAGGCGTTCGCGGCCGTCGCGCTCGCCTCGATCCGCGAACTCGGGGTCGACCCCGAGCGCGTCAACCGCGACGGCGGCGCGATCGCGCTCGGCCACCCGCTCGGCGCCAGCGGCGCCCGCCTCGTCCAGACCCTGGCCCGGCAGCTCCCCAGCGGCGCGGTCGGCGCCGCCGGCCTCTGCGGCGGCGGCGGCCAGGGCGACGCGATCGTCCTGCGCGCCAGGTAAGGTCAGCGCCCCGCGCGGGAGAGCCGGTGGACGCGCAGCGCCAGCTGCACCTCCAGCGACCTCGCGGGGGCGTTCCAGTCGCGCCCGAGGATCGCCGCGACCCGGTCGAGGCGCTGCGAGACGGTGTTGACGTGGACGTTCAGCGCGGCCTTCGTCTTCGCCAGGTGCCCGCCCGCCGCGTAGTACGCCTCGAGGGTCCCGACCAGGTCGGTGCCGCGGCGCCGGTCGTAGTCGAGGACGGGCCCGATGGTGCGCTGCACGAACGCGTCCGTGCCCGACTCGCCCAGGAGGACGCCGATGAAGCCGAGCTGCTCCATGCACGCGCCTTCGCCCCGGCGGCCCAGCGTGAGCATGGCCTCGGTGCATCGCACGGCCTCCGCGTACGCCTCCGGGAGCCGCTCGGGGTCGTCCACGGGCGCCGACGCCCCGACCGTGGCCGGCTGCCCGACCGACCGCCCGATCGCGGCCGCGAGCTTCGCGGCCTGCGCGCCCGGGTCGGTCGCGGGCAGCAGCAGGACCGGGCGGCCGTCGCGGCCCCCGGCGAGGCCGCCCTCGGCCCGCGCGTGCCGGTTCGCCTCCGAGGCCAGGCGCGGCTGGGCGTCGCAGTCGAGGACGAACACCGCGTGCGGCCGGTGCAGGTCGATGCCGAGCCGGCGGGCCCGCAGCCGCAGGCTCGACCCGCCGCTGCGGCGCCGGCCCGCGTCGGTGAGCAGGTCGTCCAGGAGCTCCCCGCGGACGCGGTCCTCGGCGTCGGCCACGGACCGGCGCAGGAGCAGCAGCAGCGCGGTCACCAGCGCGGTCCGCTCGAACAGCTGCCGGTCGGCCTCCCCGAGCCCGGTCCGGCCCCCGAGCACGATGCTGCCCAGCGGCTCCGGGCCCGCCATGACCGCGCACACCCACAGCCCGTCCGCGAGGACCGCACCGCGGCCGGCCTGCGAGCCCTCGACGCCCTCGGCCACGAACCGGACTTCGCCGTCCCCGGCGCGGGCCAGCTCGCCGCCCTCGGCGTCGTAGATCCCGATCGGGCCGGCGAACAGCTCCGCGGTCTGGGAGGCGAGGTCGGCCACGTCGCCGCCGCTGAGCACCAGGCCCGTCAACCGGTCGTGCGCGTCCGCGGCCCGCCGCAGCGCCCGGTTCAGCCGCTCCGAGGTGCGCGCGGCCTCGCTCAGCTCCCGCAGCGTCTGCGCCGACCCCTCCAGCTGGCGCACCGACTCGATCGCGACCGCCGCGTGGTTGGCGAGCGACACGAGCATCGCGATGTCGTCGGGCGCGAACCCGCGCGGGGCCCGGTCCGCCGCGAACAGCACCCCGATGACCTGCTCGCCCACCCGCAGCGGCACGCCCACGATCCCGTGCACGCCCTCCTCGGCCACCGCCGAGTCGATCCGCTCGGTGTGCCGGAACCGCGGGTCGACCCGGTAGTCGGTGCTCGCGTACGGCAGCGCCGTCTCGGCCACCAGGCCGCCGAGGCCCTCGCCCATGCCGAGCCGCAGCCGCTGGAACGCGGCCGACACCGACCCGTCCGTGACCCGCATGTACGTGTCCCCGGCCTCGGGGTCCTGGAGGGCGATGTAGGAGAGGTCCGCGCCGAGCAGGGTCCGGGCCCGGTGGACGATGGCGCGCAGCACCGAGTCGAGGTTCCGCAGCGCCGCGAGGTCCCCGGCGGTGTCGAACAGGGCCGCGAGCTCGGCCTCGCGGCGCCGCCGCTGCGCGAGCGTCCGCGTGATCCGCCGCGCCGCCTCCGTGGCCTCCTCGACCGCGGCGACGGCCGCGGCCGAGGCCCGGGACCGCTTCAGGTCCCGGGCCGGGGCCGCGAGCCGCTCGTCCGACGTGTCCGCCGCGATCAGGCCGATCAGCCGCAGCAGCGCCTCGGCGGCCGCGCCGATGCCGGATTCGTCGTCGTCGACGGACACGGGGACTTCCTTCAGTTCGGGGGGTGGGCTCGTCCGAGTGTAACGACGCCCTGACGTCGCTGGTCAGGTCGCGGCCCCGCGTCTCGCGCACCAGCGCCGCCGTGATCGCGGTGACGACCGCCGCCGCGCACAGGTACACCGACACCGGCGTCGACGATTCATAGTCCGCCAGGAGCTTCACCGCGACGATCGGCGCCAGCGCCCCCGCCACCACGGACGCGAGCTGCGACCCGATCGCCGCCCCCGAGTACCGCACCCGGGTGTCGAACAGCTCCGACACGAACGCCGCCTGCGGCCCGTACATCGCGCCGTGGAACAGCAGGCCCGCCGTCACCGACGCCGCCACCGTCCAGAACTCGCCCGAGTCGACCAGGCCGAAGAACGCGAACGCCCACGCCGCCATGCCGACCGCGCCGACGAGCGTCACCGGCCGCCGCCCGATCCGGTCGGACAGGGCGCCCCACAGCGGGATCGTCGCGAAGTGCACCGCCGAGGCGATCAGGACCGCGTTCAGCGCCAGGCTCCGCGGCAGCTCCAGCTGCACCGTCACGTACACGAGCACGAACGCCGTCAGGATGTAGTACGAGACGTTCTCGCCGAACCGCAGCCCGATCGCGCCCAGGACCTCCCGCCAGCCGGTGCGGAACACCTCCACGATCGGCGGCCGCTCCTTCGCCCCGCTCGCGGCCCGCCGCGCCTGCGCGGCCAGGAACACCGGCGACTCCGACACCGAGATGCGGATCCACAGGCCGATGACGACCAGGACCCCCGACAGCAGGAACGGGATCCGCCACCCCCACGCCAGGAACGCCTCCTCGGTCTGGACGACCGCCAGCAGCGCCAGCACACCGGTCGCGAGCAGGTTCCCGCCCGGCGCCCCGGCCTGCGGCCACGACGCCCAGAACCCGCGGTGCCGCGCCCCGCCGTGCTCGGACACGATGAGGACCGCGCCGCCCCACTCGCCGCCGAGCGCGAAGCCCTGCACCAGCCGCAGCGCCGTCAGCAGGATCGGCGCGGCGACGCCGATCGCCGCGTACGTCGGCAGCAGGCCCATCGCGAACGTGGCCCCGCCCATGAGCAGCAGGCTGAGCACCAGCAGGCGCTTGCGGCCGAGCCGGTCGCCGAAGTGGCCGAACACGAGCCCGCCGAGCGGGCGGGCGAGGAACCCGATCGCGTAGCTCGCGAACGCAATGAGCGTCCCCGTCAAGGGGTCCCCGGCCGGGAAGAACGCGGTGTTGAACACCAGCGCCGCGGCCGAGCCGTACAGGAAGAAGTCGTACCACTCCACGGTGGTGCCGACCAGACTCGCGGTCACGATTCGGCCGATGCCGTTGCGGCGCTTCTCGACCGGGGCGGATACAGGGGCGGTGTCACTGGTCATGGGCGTGCCCGTTTCTCTTCGAAGGGTGGGGCTAGTTGGCGGTCCAGCCGCCGTCGAGCGTCAGGGAGGACCCGGTCACGAACCCGCTGCCGGGGCCGCACAGCCACACCACGGCGGCGGCGACCTCCTCGGGCTCCAGCAGCCGCTTGACCGGCGTCCGGTCCAGCAGCACGTGCGCGAGCGCCTCCTCACGGCCCGGGCCGGCCGCCGCGAGGTCGTCGAGCTGGCGCTCCACCAGCGGGGTCCGCACGTACCCGGGGTTCACGCAGTTGCTCGTGACCCCGTGCGGCGCGCCCTCGACCGCGGCGACCTTGCTCAGGCCCTCCAGCGCGTGCTTCGCCGCGACGTACCCGGCCTTGTTCGCGCTGGCGCGCAGGCCGTGGACGCTGGAGACGTTGACGATGCGGCCCCAGCCGCCGCGGCGCATGTGCGGTAGGCAGTGCTGCATGAGCAGCAGCGGCGCGGTGACCATGACCCGCTGCATGCGCTCGAACCGCTCCAGCGGGAACGCCTCGAGCGGCGCGACGTGCTGGAACCCGGCGTTGTTCACCAGGACGTCCACATCGCCGGGCAGCGAGGCGATCGCGTCCGCGTCGGCGAGGTCCACCACATGGGCCTTCCCGCCGACCGCGAGCGCGGTCGCGTGCGCCGACGCCGCGTCGACGTCGACGGCGTGGACGGCGGCCCCGGCCGCGGCGAGCGCGACCGCGCACGCCCGCCCGATCCCGGACCCCGCGCCGGTCACCAGCGCCGTCCGTCCGGAGAGGACACTCCCGGGGGCGGGCGCGCCCGACCCGGCGGCTGCAACGGTATTCATGCCGGTAGATGCTATGGACGCAGTGACGGGAGAACCATGTGGCGGCGCCACACAATTCCCGCCGGCCTCATGTGGCCGCGCCACCCGCTTCGGGTCCGCGCCGGGACCGGCCCGGGTCGGTCAGGAACAGGCTCGTCCCCACCGCGGCCGCCGCGAACACCGTCCCGGTCAGCGCGATGTGGTCCGCGCCCGCATGCGCGAGCGTGAGTCCCCCGAGGGACGACCCGAGCGCGATCCCGACGTTGAACGCCACCGAGTTCGCGGCCGACGCCGTGTCCGTGCTCCCGGGCGCGAACTCCATGACCCGGTTCTGGAGCGCGGGACTGAACATGCCCATGGACAGGCCGGTCAGGACGATGACGCCCCCGGCGACCCACGGGCTCGACCCGAACGCCCACAGGCCGGCGAAGACCGCGGCCAGGAGCGCGAGCGGCAGCGTCACGGCCAGGCGCTGGTCCCGGTCGGAGAGGACGCCGCCGGCGGCGATCCCGCCGAAGTCGGCCACGCCGCGCGCCAGCAGCAGCGGCCCGAGCAGCGCCGCCGACATCCCCGCCACGGCGGTGATCACCGCCGACGTGTACGTGTACACCGCGAAGAACCCGGCCACGGCGAGCACGGTCGTGACGAGTACGAGCGCGAACCGGCGCGCGTCGGGCACGGTCCCGCGCCCGGCGTGCTCGTTCCGGGTCGGCTTCGACGGCAGCGCCGCCAGGAGCACGGCGAACGCGACGAGGCCGGTGGCCGCGAGCGCGAGGAACGCGGCCTGCCAGCCGGCGCGCTGGCCGAGCCAGGTGGCGGCGGGGACGCCGAGCATGGGGCCGATGGAGCCGCCGGTGTAGACGACGGCCATGACGCGGCCGCGCACGTGGACGGGGAACATCCCGGCGGCGACAGGGCCGACGACGCCCCAGAACACGGCTTGGCTCAGCGCGGTGGCGACGCGGGCGGCGAAGAGCGTCCCGTATGCGGTCGCGGCCGCGGAGGCGGCGGTGGCGACCACCATGACGGCCATGAGGGCGAGGAGGAGCGGGCGGCGGGGGACGCGGGCGACGAGGCGCACGAGCGGGAGGGTGACGACGGCGACGGTGACGCTGTACCCGGTGACGAGGAGGCCCACTTCGGCGGGGGAGACGTCGAGGTCGCGGGCGATCTCGCCGAGGAGTCCGACGGGCGCGGTCTCGACGGTCACGTAGCAGAAGGCCGCGGCGGCGAGCGCGAGGAGCGCGGCCAGGGAGCGGCGGTCGAGTGCGGACGGTCTCGTCGCGGTCGTCATGGGGCACCTCGTTCGCGTCGGCTGCGGCGGGCAGCGCAAGGGCGGGGAAGGGCCCGGCCGTGAGGCGCCGGCGGGGCCGTCGGAAGCGTACAGCAGCGCGGGCGCACCCGGCTCCGGGTGCGCCCGCGGGTGCCGCGGTCTAGCGGTTGCTCGGATCGACGTTGTCGAGGTCGATGTCGACGCTGATGTCGGCGAAGTCCGCCGGGGCGTGCGGCGCGGCGCCGACGTCGGCGATGGTCGCCGCGGCCGGGGCGGCGGCGGCCAGGGCGAGGGCCGCGCCTGCGGCGACGGCGGCGAGTGCGGCTGCGATCTGCTTGCGCATCAACGGGTTCCTTCCGTGCGGAGCACTGCCGTTCAGTGCTGCTGTCCGGTAGGACGCGCCGCGACCGCGCCGCCGGTGCACCCGCGTGGCGTCCCGGACGGATCGGGACGCCGAGGCTCATTCGCGGGGGAGGAGCGGGTCGGCGAGGACGAAGGCGGCGTCGGGGTCGCCGGGGGCGATGAAGTCGAGGAGGCGGGTGCCTTCGTCGAGGACGGCCGCGGCGTCGTCGTCGCTCAGCGGCCGGGTGGGGGTCGCGGTCAGGGTCGCGCCGGCGACCGTCCAGGTGCCGGCCGCGAAGCCGTCGACGAGGAGCATCGGAATGCCGCCGGAGGCGCCGGTCGCGAAGCGCTTGCGGTCCTCGTCGCTGATGACGCGGGTGCGGTCGCGGTGCCCGAGGAGGGCGTTGTCGAACGCGGGCAGGAACCGCACCGGCGCGGGCCGGTCGGCGTCGGCGACCGCGCCGTCGGGCAGGTCGAGCAGTTCGGCGCCGTCCTCGCTCCGGTAGGTCCGCAGCGTGCGCCGCATGGTCTCGACGGGTTCGCGGAGCTTCGTCAGGCCCGACCACGCCTGGACGTCCATGACGGTCGCGGGCCCGAACGCGGCGAGGTAGCGCCGGATCAGGGTCTCCAGGTCGCGTCCGGTGCGCATGGGGACGCCGGTCTGCTCCTCGGCGAGGCTGACGGCGACGTTGCTGGGATGGCGCCAGCCGCCCCAGGCGCCGTTCTGCGGGGCGTGCGTCAGGGCGGTGGCGGCCTCGACGGCGTCGGCGAGCCGGCCGGCGTGCCGCCCGGGGTACCGCTCGGCGAGGAGCTTCCCGAACGCCTTGCGGGTCAGGGTCTTCCCGGCGAGGAGGGCGCGGCCGGCGCGGGTGAGCTCGTCGAGGTCGAGCCCGTCGATCTCGGCGGCGTAGTACGGGGACTTGAGGGCGGTCGCGACGACGGGCTGCACGGTGGGCCGCAGCCAGGCGTAGTCGGCCGCCGAGGAGAGGTGCACGGTCCGCCGCAGCGTCAGCGACCGCACCACCGACCCGTTCCGCAGGAGCGCGGCGAGGTCGTCGTGCGCGAACGCCGCCAGCCGCGTCCACAGTCCGATGTAGGGGCTGTTGGGGTGCTGGCCCTGCATCGCGACGAGGTGCTCGACCGCGTCGAGGGGCGCGAGCGGGGCCCGCTCGTCGAGGTGCTGGCGGGCGAGGAGGGTGCGGTTGAGGGCGCGGGTGCTGATGACGGACACGCCAGCCATTAAACCGCCCGCCGTCCACGCCGGGGCGTCTAGTCGGCCGTCCAGACGCAGCCGCCGATGAAGTGGACGCCGGCGTCGCCCTCCTCGACGGTGATCGATCCCTGCTCACCGCCGGGGACGTACTCGTAGCCGATGTCGTCCCCGAGGGCCATGGTGAACCCGGAGAGGCGGAACGCGTAGCAGCCGTCGAGGTCGGAGGCGTCCGTCGCGTACGCGCTGGGCGGGATCTCGGTGCCGGCCTCCCAGACGCCGTCCCCGTATTCGCCGTCGGCGTCGGCGAGGTTGTCGGGCCCGGCGGGGCGCCAGGAGCAGCTGCCGGCGAACTCGATCTCGGCGTCGGTGTCCAGGACGGTGATGCGCCCGGGGGAGAGGCCGACGACGGTGAGTTCACCGAGGACCTCCTCCCCGGAGCGCCGTTCGGCGGTGCAGTAGGCGTCGGTGTCGCCGCCCTGGGTCGCGTACGTGCCGGGGGCGATGTCCGCCCCGACCTGCCAGACGCCGGCCTCGAACCCGGACGGGTCCACAGGGGACTCCGAGACTGAGGGCGACGGCGTCTCGACGTCCTGCCCGTAGGTGGTGTACGGCCGCTCGTCGGTGGCGATCCAGACGATCGCGACGGTCGCGGCGATCGTGCCGAGGCCGCTGAAGAACCCGCCGGCGGCCGTGCTGCGGTTGGTGGCGAGGCCGGTGCAGGCCCAGGCGAGGCCGATCGCGCCGAAGACGACGGCGACCGCGGCCCCGATCCACGCGACGTTGAGGCCGAACGGCAGCCAGAGGAGCGCGAACGAGCACATCCCGATGGCGAGCGAGGCCGTGCCGAGGCCGTTCTGCGGCGGGCGGTCGCCTTGGGGTGCAACGGGAGCGTCGGTGAAAGGGTCGAGCATGAGGGTGTCCGGTTTCCGATCGAGGGGGTCCGCCCCCACCTTACCGCCGGACACCCGTCCGCACTGGACTCGTCAGCCGCGGCGCTTGTTGAACGTCAGGTGGGTGACGCCCGAAGGGGAGGAGACGGACTCGATCGCGAAGTCCTGTTCGAGCCCTTCGAGGCCGTCCCACAGGCGCACACCGCGCCCGAGGAGGATCGGGACGACGGCGACGTGCATGAAGTCGACGAGCCCGGCCTGGAGGAACTCGCGGATGACGGTGGCGCCGCCCCCGATGCGCACGTCGAGGCCGCCGGCGGCCTCGCGGGCGGCGGCGAGCGCGTCGGCGGGGGCGGCGTCGGTGAAGTGGAACGTCGTGCCGCCCTCCATCTCGATGGACGGCCGCTTGTGGTGGGTGAGGACGAAGACCGGGGTGTGGAACGGCGGGTTCGACCCCCACGGGCCCTTCCAGTCCGGGTCCTCGTGCCAGCCGGGGAAGCCGAACTTCCCGGCGCCCATGATCTCGGCGCCGATGCCGGGGTCGTGCTGGCGCACGAACGCGTCGTCGACGCCGGCGCTGCCGCCCTCCTCCCACCAGCGGGTGGTGAACATCCACTCGTGGAGGCGCTCCCCGGCGTGCCCGAAGAACGCGTCGCGGCTCGTTCCCTCCCCGGTGCCGAACCCGTCGAGCGAGACGGCGAAGTTGTGGACGCGGGCGAGTGACATGGTCGGTGCTCCTTTGCTTCCCGGGCCGACGCGGATGCGGCCCGGCCTCCAGCGATCATCGCGGTCGGCCGCCGAGATGTCCAGCCACGCCCCGCGATGTCCAGCCACGCCCCGAACCCACCCGGGGGTCGGTCCCGCCGATCCGGCCGCGGCCCTCGGGATGCCCCGAACCCGCCGGGGCGTCGGTGGCCGCCGGTCCGGCCGTGGCCCTCGTGATGCCTCGAACCCGCCCGGGCACCGGCCGCTGCCGATCCGGCCGCGGCCTTCGTGATTCTCCGAGCCCGCCCGGGGGTCGGCCGCCGCCGATCCCGCCGCGGCCTTCGCGATGCCCTGCTCGGGCCTCGCGATGCCCCGCTCGGGCCGCTCCGGCACCGCCGTGATCCTCCGCGACGACGCGCACCCTGAAGCCGGCGGCTTCCGCCTCCCCTTCGCCGCCCGCCACCGAACCCCATGGGGCACAGCGGGACACAACCCGGCGTTCGCCCCCGCCGCCGCCCGTCCGACCGGGCCGATCCCATATCCTGACGCCATGAGCGAACTCGAACGACTCACCCCGAAGGCCGCGAAACGCGGGCGCACGCTGATCGCGGCCCTGCTGGCACTCCCCGCGGTCCTCGCCCTCCTCGCGGCCGCCCCCGCCGCCGCCCAAGGCGCGACCGGCGCCGACCACTGCGTCGTCAACCTCGTGACCGACGAGGTCAGCTGCGCCGCCACCCAGGCCGCCGCCTTCGCCGAGGACCGCGCCGCCTCCGCCGACGCCGGCGTCCTCGCCGACACCACCCTCATCACCCTCTACGACCGCACCAACTACGACCCGGCCGGCGGCACCCGCTCCTTCGTCGCCACCGACCACACCTGCACCGCCGCGTACTCCCCGGTCGAGTTCAGCGTCGACTACCTCGACGCCGCCGGCTGGAACAACCGCGCCAGCTCCGTCCGCACCTTCCGCCAGTGCGACATCAAGCTCTGGGACACCGTGACGCTCTCCGGCGCCTCCTCCACCTGGATCGACGCCCTCGCCAACCTCGGCACCATCGGCTGGAGCAACCGCGCCGGCTCCTACCAGATCTCCTAACCCGTCGCGGTGCCCGCCCACCGGCGGGCACCGCCCCCCGCGAGACCGTCCGCACGCGCCGCGACCGCACCGACCGAAGGCACCGCATGACCGAGACCACCATGGACGCCGTCGCCGCGGCCCTCGCCGCCGGACCCGAGGCACGCCGACGGCTCCTCGCGATCTGGAACGCCGCCGGACCCGACGGCGACCCCCTCGTCCGGTGCACCCTCGCCCACCACCTCGCCGACCTCCACCCCGACCCCGCAGACGCCCTCACCTGGAACCGCCGCGCCCTCGACGCCGCCGACGCCCTCACCGACGACCACCTCGACGCCCACCACCCCGGCCTCCGCGCCGCCGGCCTCTACCCCTCGCTCCACCTCAACCTCGCCGAGGACCACCGCCGCCTCGGCGCCTTCACCGCCGCCGCACGCCACATCGAAGCGGCCCGCGCACACGCGCCCGCGCTGGCCGACGACCCCTACGGCCGCCTCGTGCGCGACGCGATCGAACGAACCGCCGCGGCGATCGACCGCGGGGACAGCGCCCCGGCGGGCCGGGCCCGCTAGCCCGCGGTGAACCGCACGATCGCCGTGCCGTCACTGAGGTCGAGGAGTTCGAGCAGCACCTCGCCGCTGCCGGGCGCCTCCGCGGCGGGCGGCTCGCCCTCCACGATCCCGTAGCAGCTCGACGACATCCCCGTGGCGCTCAAGTACGTCGCGCAATACCCGCCCGAGAGCGAGCCGGTCCCGGTGCCGCCGCCGCCCTCCTTCACCAGCTCGATGCCGTCGCCGGCCACGGTCACCTCGACCGTGAACTCCGCGAACTCGAACACCACCGGCTCACCGGACACCGCGACCTCGCACGAGCCGTCGTCGCACGCGGCGTAGTCGGTGCCATCCGCCGCGGTCGGCGCGGCCTCCTCCGTGGGGGCGGCCTCCGCCGACGCGCTCGCGGTGCCCGAGGCGTCCGCCCCGGCATCGGAACCCGGTTCGGGGCCCGGTTCAGCTCCGCACGAAGCGGTCGCGAAGGCGGCGAGCAGCACGAGGCCGCCCAACGGGCGCAGCGGAGCGGGCGAGAAGTCCATGCCCCGATGCTAGAAGCGAACCCCCGGGACCGGTCCCGCCGCACCGCACCCGGCCGGACGCGGCGGCCCCAACCGCCCCGGCGAACCGAAACACGTCGCCCCGCAACCGAAGCGAGCCGACCCCGGCTACCCGTCCGCCCTGCGCCGCAGCAGCGGCGGATTGAGCAAGGCCGCGTCCCCGCGCCGGTACAACCGCGCCGGCCGCCCCGGCTCGCCCTCCGTCACACCCCCGGTCGGGGACACGAACCCCGGCGTCGACGTCGCCTTGCGATGGAAGTTCCGCGGGTCCAGCGACTCCCCCCACACCGCCTCGTACACCTGCCGCAGCGCCGCGATCGTGAACTCCGGCGGGCAGAACGCCGCCGCCAACGGCGTGTACTCCAGTTTGGACCGCGCCCGCTCGACCCCGTCCTCCAAGATCTGGTCGTGGTCGAACGCCAATCCCAGCGCGCCCACCGGCCGCCACTCCGCCTCGGCCGCGTCCGTCCCCGCCACCGGCGCCGGCAGGTCCGGCAGCAGCGCCAGATACGCGACCGTGACCACCCGCCCGCGCGGGTCCCGGTCCGGCGCACCGTAACTCGCGAGCTGCTCCAAGTGCCCGCCCGGCCCGTCCAGACCCGTCTCCTCGGCCAGCTCCCGCCGCGCCGCCGCCGCCAGATCCTCGTCCTCCCGCACGAAACCGCCGGGCAGCGCCCACCGGTCCACGTACGGCTCCTCCCCGCGCCGCACCAGCAGCACGTGCAGATCGCCCTCCCGGACCGTCAGCACCACCAGATCCACCGTGACCGCGAACACCGGATAACCCATTATCACCACCTTGACGAAAACCTAGCACAGTCGTTATCGTCATCATGACGAGAAAAGGAGGCCCTCCCGATGGCCGATGTCACCCGACTCCTGTTCCTCCGCCACCTGCGCGGCACCCCCACCACCTGGATCCGCTACCAGCACAACGGCCGCTCCCGCCGCGAAGGCACCGGCCAGTCCTTCTGGTACCGCCCCCTGGTCGCCGTCCTCTCCGAAGTCCCCGTCGACGACCGCGAACTCCCCCTCATGTTCCACGCCCGCACCGCCGACTTCGCCGACGTCACCGTCCAGGCCACCGTCACCTACCGCATCGCCGACCCCGCGCTGGCCGCCGCCCGCCTCGACTTCTCCGTCGACCCCTACCGCGGCCAGGCCCGCGCCCGCCCCCTCGACCAGGTCGCCACCCTCCTCACCGAGCTCGCCCAGCAGCCCGCCCTCGACCTCCTCGTCCGCGTCCCCCTCGCCGACGCCCTCACCCGCGCCATCACCGACGTCCGCGAGGCCGTCGCCGCCGCGCTCGCGGCCGACGCCCGCCTGAGCGAGGTCGGCGTCGAGGTCGTCAGCGCCCGCGTCGTCGCCATCCGCCCCGAGCCCGAGATGGAGCGATCGCTCCAGACGCCCACCCGCGAGGCCGTCCAGCAGGACGCCGACAAGGCCACGTACGCCCGCCGCGCCCAGGCCGTCGAGCAGGAGCGCGCCATCGCCGAGAACGAGCTCCAGAACCAGATCGAGCTCGCCCGCCGCGAGCAGCAGCTCGTGGAACAGAAGGGCGCCAACGACAGGCGCCAGGCCGAGCTCACCGCCGCCGCGCAACTCGCAGCGGCCCAAGGCGAAGCGGAGAAGTCCCGCACGCTCGCCGCCGCCCACGCCGACCGCATCCGTGACGTCGGCGCCGCCGAGGGCGCGGCCGAGGCCGCCCGCATGGCCGCCTACCGCGACCTGCCCACCGAGGTCCTCCAGGCCCTCGCCATCCGCGAACTCGCCGGCCAGCTGCCGCAGATCAACCAGCTCACCATCACCCCCGACCTCCTCAGCGGGGCCCTGAGCCGGTTCGCGGACGGCCAGCGGTGAGCGCGACCCTCGCCCCGCGCGTCGTGGTCGTCAGCCGCCCCAGCGAACTCGACGAACTGCTCGTGCGGCACGGCACCCGCGCCGCCGCCGAGCACTTCCTGCGCCAGCGCGGCCGCGACCTCGACGAGGCCACCGCCCGGCACGAGGCGCTCCAGCGGGCGCTGACCGCGGTGGACGCGGCGATCCCCGCCGACTGGCGCCGCGGCCGCGTCGACCGCGCCGACCTGCCGCGGTTCCTGTTCGGCCCCGAGGACGTCGTGGTCGCCGTCGGCCAGGACGGCCTGGTCGCCAACCTCGCGAAGTACCTCGACGGGCAGCCGATCGTCGGCGTCGACCCCGAGCCCGGCCGCAACGCCGGCGTCCTCGTCCGCTTCCGCCCCGCCGCCGTCGGCCCCGTCCTGCGGGCCGCGGCGGCGGGGGCCGCGGACCTGCGGCGCCTCACCATGGTCGCCGCCCGCCTCGACGACGGCCAGGAGATCCACGGCCTCAACGAGGTCTACGCCGGACACGCCACGCACCAGTCCGCGCGGTACCGGCTCGTCACCGCCCGCGGCCGCGAGGAGCGCCAGTCGTCCTCCGGCGTCGTGGTCGGCACCGGGACCGGCGCCACCGGCTGGATCCGCTCCATCAAGGCCCACCGGCCGCCAGGTGCGGGCCAGCCCACCCGCGAGGGCCTGCCGCACCCGGACGAGCCGTGCCTGTCGTGGTTCGTGCGCGAGGCCTGGGCGTCGCCGGCCACCGGCACCGACCTCGCCGACGGCGTCCTGCGCGCGGGGGAGGAGCTGCGGCTGGTCTGCGAGAGCGAGCGGCTCGTGGTCTTCGCCGACGGCCTCGAGTCCGACCGCCTCACCCTCACCTGGGGCCAGCAGGTCGCCATCGGCCTCTCCGACCGGCGCCTGCACCTCGTCGCCGGCGGGTGAGCGCGCCGACGCATCCCGTTACCGCCCTGCGGAACGCGGACGATACCGTGGGCCGATGAACCGATTCGAAGGCAAAGTCGCCGTCATCACGGGTGGAGCGAAGGGCATCGGCGCGGCCTGCACGGCCCGCCTCGCGAGCGAGGGCGCGGCGGTGTACATCGCGGACGTCGACGAGGAGGCGGGGGAGCGGCTCGCCGCCGAGACCGCCGGGACCGTCCACTTCAGGCGGTGCGACGCCTCCAGCGCCGCCGACTGGACGGCCCTGGCCGAGCACGCCCTCGCCGCCCACGGCCGCGTCGACGTCCTCGTCTCCAACGCGTTCGCGAGCGTCAACGGCGCGCCCCACGAACTCGCCGAAGCGGACTGGACCCTGACCCTCGACGTCACACTCAAGGCCACCTACCTCGGCGTCAAGGCCCTCATCGACCCGCTGCGCGCCGCGAAGGGCGCGGTCGTGGCCGTCTCCTCGGTCCACGCCCACCGCTCGCACCCCGGCTACACCGCCTACGCCGCCGCCAAGGGCGGGCTGAGCGCCCTCATCCGGCAGCTCGCCGTCGAGTACGCCCCCGACGTCCGCTTCAACTCGGTGGCCCCCGGCCCCATCCGGACCACGCACTGGGCGAACACCTCCGAGGCCGACATCGTGCGCGCCGGCGACGCCACCCTCATCGGCCGCATCGGCCGCCCCGACGAGGTCGCCGCCGCCGTCGCCTACCTCGCCTCCGACGAGGCCGGCTACGTGACCGGCGCCGAGCTCCCCGTCGACGGCGGCTGGCTCGCGTACAAGTCCTGACGCCGAGGCGCGCCCCCGGACCCGCGCCGGGGGGCGCCCTGCCTGCACTCAAAGAGTTATCTCGAACTCGATGTAATCGCCCTCCCTGCGGCCGCACCGACGCAGCCGCACCAGGACGAGGCGCCGACTGCGTCGAACCGCCGCGCCGGCGGCCCGATAAATTCGTTGACAGGACCCGGCCGCGTTTCCTACCGTGGTCGGGTCCGCGCCCCGCGGACCCGAGACCGGGCCCCGGCCCTAGAAAGCAGTGTCTATGCCCCCCTTCGCGCCGAGCGCGCTTCGCCGCCGCGCCTAGGCATCCGACGATCCCGCCGCGATCGCGGCACCGGATGCGCGCGTCCGTCCGACCGAGCCGCTCGGCCTGCTCTTGCTGTCATTGCAGTTCTTCTCCAGCAAGGAGCTCCGGGTGCCAGACACCAGCAACACCCTCAAGATCCACACCTTCACCTGCGCTTGGTGCGGCCTGACCGCGACCAGGTTCGCCGCCGACGGCGCCATGCGCAACCACTGCCCGTCCTGCCTCGCCTCGCGGCACGTCACCGACCACGTCGAAGGCGGTCCCAGCGACTGCGAGGGGCGGATGAGCCCGATCGCCATCGCGGTGCTGCGCACCGGCGACTGGATGCTCATCCACCGCTGCGTGCGCTGCGACGAGCTCACCTCCAACCCGGTGTGCGCCGACGACAACCAGCTCATCCTCATGCGCATGGCGGTCCGCCCGCTCGCGCAGCCGCCGTTCCCGCTCGAAGCGCTCGGCAGTCTGTGAGGGGGGCCGGGATGCCACGACGAACCCGCCGGCACGAGCACCGCGGCCAGCGGCGCAAGGACGTCCTGCACGAGCGGGACGGCCACCGCGCGAACGACTTCCGCTGCGTCGGCTGCCGTCTCGACGTGTCCGTGCACGCGCCGGGCACCGCGCACCGGAACCACTGCCCGCAGTGCCTCGCGAGCCTCCACGTCGACCGCCGCCTCCCCGGCGACCGCGCGTCGCCGTGCCGCGGCCGCATGGAGGCGCTCGCGGTCTTCACCCGCCCCGACGGCGAGTGGATGATCGTCCACCAGTGCCTGAGCTGCGGCGAGCTGAGCTCCAACCGCATCGCCGGAGACGACAACGCCCTCGCGCTCATGCGCCTGGCGCTGCGCCCCCTCCAGGACACCGGCAGGGCGAGCCGCACGATGATCAACCTGTGAACCGGGCCGGGGGCGTCGGCCCCCGGCCCCATCGTCACGCCGATCGCCTTGGGGGAGTAGCGGAGGCGCGACTCCGTGCGCCCGCCGATCCGGTCCCGGCCGGTCCATTCCGGACCGGTTAGGATTCTTCAGTGATCGATGCGCGAGCATTCCTCAAGCGGCTCGGGGCGACCGGCGCGCTCCTCGCGGTCGCGGCCGCCTGCGGCGCCGAACCGGACGGCGACTCCGCCGCGGACGCCGAACCGAGCACCGCCGCCGAGACCGCGACCGAGCCGGCCCCGACCTCCGAAGCCGCCTCCCCGCCCGCGCCGCGCCCCTCCGAATCCGAGGAACCCGAAGCCGACGACCCCGCCCAGGACGACCCGGCCCAGGACGGCGGCGGCGCCTGCGGCGAGGACGCCTGCGAGGTGTCCTTCTCCGAGTCCACGCAGTTCACCGTGGCCGGCGACGACGGCCTGTGGACGGTCGAGGCGTCCTTCGAGGACGGCGGCGTCCGCGTGAGCCTGACGGACCCGGACGGCCTCGGCGGCGGCGGAGGCCTGCTGTACCAGGCGTCCTGCGCCCTGACGCTGAACGGCGACGGCTCCGGCGGCCTCGGCTGCGACCACGCGTCGGCGCCCGCCCCCGACGCCGGAGGCTTCGTGGCCTACCTCGCCGAGATGGACGGGACCACCGCCGTCCTCCAGGTCGCCCTGGGCTGAACCGGGCCGGGAGGGCGCGCCCTCCCGGCCCGCCCCGCGTCAGACGCCCCAGCCGTCCAGGACGTCGTCGATCGCGCCGTTGAAGTCGGCGACCTCGGCGTACACGCCCGGCTGCCCGGCGACGGCGCACCCGTAGCCCCAGCTGGTGATGCCCACGAGCACGGTCTCGCCGTTCACCTCCGCCGTGAGCGGGCCGCCGGAGTCCCCGTCGCAGGTGTCGACGCCGCCGTTCGCGAGGTCGCCGGCGCACAGCATCGTCTGAGCGTCGACCTCACCGGGGTAGGCCGCCTGGCACTGCGCGTCGGTCACGAACGGGAGCTCGACCCAGTGGGCGACCGTCGGGTAGGTGTCGTCGCCCAGGTTGCCCCAGCCGGCGGCCTCCAGCGTGTCGTACACGGCCGGGTCGGTCGCGAGCTCGATCGGCTCGACGTCGAGCTCCTCCTCCAGCCGCAGCAGCGCCCAGTCGTTCGCGAAGTCGACCGGCTCGTCCCAGTCGTGCGCGAGGTGGATCTCCGCGACGTCGGCCTCGTTCAGGTCCGGCGACTCCAGGTCGACCGAGCCGGCGAGGACGGTGATGTTCACGGCGGTCTTCGTCTCGACGCAGTGCGCGGCGGTGAGCACCACGTCGGGGGCGATGACCGTGCCGCCGCAGAAGTGCTCGGCGGCCGGCTCGCCGGGCCGCTCGTCACCGACGCTGACGAGCCACGGGAACTGGCCCTCGGCCGCCGGCTGCCCGCCGACGACCTGGGCCTCGAAACCGCCGTCGGCCGACGGCTCCTCGGCGTTCGCGCCGGCGCCGGTCCAGGCGAGCGCGGCCGCGCCGAGGCCGGCGGCGACGCCGGCGCCGAGGCGGACCAGGTGCTTCCTCTTGAACTCCACGGTGATCCTTTCGGGGTGGATGCGAGGGTCAGGCCGAATGGCCTGCCTGGACGGAAAATATCCGGATCGTCCCGGGACCCCTCCCGGCCCGCGTGCGCCGCGCCGGCGAGCCGATGTCGAGCGGCCCAAGGCGATCGGTGAGAATCGGGCCATGAGCAGACCCCCGAAGAACGCGGCGGTGACCCGGTCCCGGCTGGCGGACGACCTGCGCCGGCTCGGCCTGGAGGAGGGCGACGCCGTGATGGCGCACGCGGCCTTCCGCCGCGTCGGCGCCGCCGTCATCGGCGGCCCGGACGCGCTCGTCGACGCGATCCTCGACGTCGTCGGCCCCGCCGGCACGCTCCTGAGCTACCAGGACTGGGAGGTGGGCGCCGACGTGTGGGACGAGGAGGGCCGGGTCCTGGACGCGCTCCGCGACCACGTGCCGCCCTACGACCCCGAGACGGCCCGGCCCGCCCGCTACATCGGGCTCCTCGCGGCCACGATCGGCACCCGCAAGGGCGTGCGGCGCAGCGGCAACCCCGGCGCCGCCGTCGCGGCCCTGGGCGCCCGTGCCGAGGAGTTCACCGCCGGCCACCCCCTCGACTACGGGTACGGCGAGGACTCCCCGCTCGCGCGCCTGACGGCCGCCGGCGGGCGGGTCCTCATGGTCGGCGCGCCTCTGGACACCATGACGCTCCTGCACCACGCCGAGCACCTCGCCGACCTGCCCGGCAAGCGCCGCATCACCATCGAGTACCCGCTGGCGACCGCGCACGGCACCGAGTGGCGCACCGTCGAGGAGTTCGACACCGGCAACCCGGTGGTGACCGGGCCGCCCGAGGACTACTTCCGGCTCATCGTCGAGGACTACCTCGCCACCGGCGCCGGCCGGCGCGGCGAGGTGGGCCAGGCCGACAGCGTGCTCGTCGACGCCGCCGGCATCGTCGCGTTCGCCGTCGCCTGGCTCGAGGAGCGCTACGGCTAGAACTCCAGCGGGCCCAGCTCCGGCGCGGCGACGAAGCGCAGGACCGCCTCCGGGGCGCCGTCGAGTTCGAGCAGCACCGCCTCGTTGCGCCCGGCCCGCAGCACCGGCCCGGGCACGTACAGCGTCCGCTGCGGGCCACGGGACCAGTAGCGGCCCAGGCAGAACCCGTTGATCCAGGCGATGCCCTTGCCGAGCGCGGCGGTGTCGAGGAACCGGTCGGCGGCGTCCTCGGCCTCGAACTCCGCGCGCGCGAACACCAGGCCCGGCAGCGCCGGCCCGGTCCCGTCCGCCTCGCCCGCGAGCGCGAGCAGGTCGCCCTCGCCGAGGGCCCGGGTCGTCCAGCCGGTCAGGTCGCGCCCGTCCAGGCGCACGCCGCCGACGAGGCCCTTGTCCTCGCCCAGGCGCGGCCCGTAGTTGACCCGGCCCTGGTTCTCCACCAGCAGCCGCAGCGAGGAGGCGACGGGCGGGATCGCGAGGGCGCGCTGGTGGAGTTCGCGGGAGAGCACGCCCACGGTCGTGCCGTCGACGACGACGTGGACGCGGTCGCGGACCTCGCCGACGGTGAGCACTCCGGCCTCGGCCGTGAAGTGCTTCTCGTGCAGGAGGAACGCGGCGTCGTGGCGGGCCTGCGCGAAGGAGGGCACCTCGGCGGTCTCGAGCGCGTCGAGGGCCTGGGCGGCGTCGAGGAACGCGGCGGCGCGGCGCAGCGGGGCCTCGCCGGTCGGGGCGGGGGCGGCCGGGTCGGGGACCTCGGCGGGCAGTTCGGCGTAGCGGCCCAGGACCTCGCGGAACGCCCAGTACTTGGCGGTCGGGCGGCCGGCCTCGTCCAGGGGCGCGTCGTAGTCGTAGCTGGTGGTGATGGGCATGTAGGTGCCCTTGTCGTTGGCGCCGCTGGTGAGCCCGAAGTTGGTGCCGCCGTGGAACATGTAGAGGTTGACCGAGGCGCCGCGGCCCAGGAGCACGTCGAGGTCGGCGGCGGCCTCGTCGGCCTTGGTGGTGTGGTGGTGGGTGCCCCAGGAGTCGAACCAGCCGTCCCAGTACTCCGAGGACATGAGCGGGCCGGTGGGCTGGTGCTCGCGGAGCACGTCGAGGCGCGCGTCCGAGCGGGACCCGAAGGACGCGGTCATGTGGAGGCCGGGGGCCGAGCCGCGCTTGAGCATCCACGGCTCGGGCTGGTCCACGGTGGTCAGCGGGACGGTGATGCCGTTGCCGCGGAACATGTCCGTGAGGGTCTCGAGGTAGGCCGTGTCGTCGCCGTAGGCGCCGTACTCGTTCTCGACCTGCATGAGGACCACGGGGCCGCCGCGGTCGATCTGAAGGGGGGCGACGACGGCGCAGACGCGCTCGAGGTAGGTCGCGATCGCGGCCAGGAACGTCGGCTCGCCGCGGCGCACGCCCACCTCGGGGTCGGCGAAGAGCCATGCGGGCAGGCCGCCGTTGTCGAGCTCGGCGCAGATGTAGGGGCCGGGGCGCACGATGGCGTGCATGCCCTCGGCGGCCACGGCTTCGAGGAAGCGGCGCAGGTCGAGCCGGCCCGCTTCGGTCCACTCGCCGGGCCGGGGCTCGTGGAGGTTCCACGGGACGTAGGTCTCGACGGTGTTCAGGCCCATCAGCCGCGCCTTGCGGATGCGGTCGGTCCAGTGGTCGGGGTGGACGCGGAAGTAGTGGATCGCGCCCGAGAGCACGCGGCGGGGCTCGCCGTCGAGCAGGAAGTCGTGCTCGCCGATCGCGAAGCGGCTCATGCGCAGGTCCTTCGTTCGGGGTAATTATGTCCATTGGAAAAAGTACCCGGCCGCTTCGGGCGGCCGCCGGGCGGTCGCCGCTCGGTGAGGTAGCCCCCTTCCACGGGGCGCGCCCGGCGGCGGCGTTCGCATAGGATTGGCGGCACCACACGCGGAAGGGCGGGCATGTCGACGGTTCGAGGGGTGCGGCAGCCGACGATCAAAGAGGTCGCCAGTCGCGCCGGGGTGAGTCCGATGACCGTCTCGCGCACGCTCGCCGGCGGCCGGAACGTGCGCCCCGACGTGCAGGAGCGCGTCATGGCCGCCGTCCGCGAGCTCGGCTACTACCGGAACGAGAACGCCCGCAGCCTGCGCCCGGGCCAACCCAGCGGGCTCATCGGCGTCGCGATCACCAACCTCGCCAACCCCTACTACGGGAACTTCGCGCTCGGCGTGGAGGAGGTCGCCGCCGAGCACGGGCGGCGCATCATCCTCGGGAACACCGGCGAGGACGACGCGCGCGAGCGCCAGCTCGTCAGCGACTTCATCGGCCGCCAGGTCGACGGCCTCATCCTGGTCCCGACCAGCGGCGACGCCGCGCACCTGCGGCCCGAGCGCCTCGGCGAGGTCCCGCTGGTCCTCGCCTCCCGGCGGGTGCCGGGCCTGGACGCGGACACGGTCCTGCTCGACGACGTCGGCGGCGCCTACCGCGGCACCGCGGCCCTCCTCGACGCCGGCCACACCCGCATCGGGTTCCTCGGCAACCGCAGCTCCGTCTTCACCGGCGAGCGCCGCTACCGCGGCTACGAGCGGGCCATGACCGAGCGCGGCGTCCCGGTCGACCCCGCGATCGTCGCCCGCGATCAGCAGGACGTGGACGCCGCCAGCCGCGCCGCCCGGGCCATGTTCGACCTCGCCGACCCGCCGACGGCGGTCTTCAGCGCGAACAACCGCAACACGATCGGCGCGATGCGTGAGATCGGGCGGCGCCTGCGCGACGGCGTGCCCGGGCCCCGCCCGGCCGTGGTCAGCTTCGACGACTTCGAGCTCTCCGAGCTCATGCCGGTGCCGGTCACGATCATCGACCACGACGCGCGGCTGCTCGGCCGCGAGGCCGCCACGCTGCTGTTCTCCCGCCTCGACGGCTCGGCCGAGGGCCCGGCCCGCACGGTCGAGCTGCCGGTCTCGATCGAATCCCCCTGATTCCCCGGCGCGCCGGGTTGCCATCCGCCGCCCGATGTTGGTAACGTTACCAACCGCGAGGTCGTCCGAAGACGATCTTGCGACCACCCGCGCACCCAGGAGGCACACGAGCGATGGAGCTCTGCATCGACTTCGGCGGCTCCGAGATCAAACTCGCCGTCCTCGAGCGGGGCGTCCCCGTCCGCACCGGCACGGTGCCGGTCGGCGAGGGCGACCTCGAGGCCGCGGCCGCGGCCGCCCGGAGCCTCGCCGAGGGCCTCGCCCCGACCGCCGCCGGCATCGCCGTCCCCGGCGTGGTCGACCGCGCCGCCGGACGCATGGTCAGAGCCCACGACAAGCACCCCCGCCTCGACGGCCTCGACCTCACCGCCTGGGCCCGCGACGCCTTCGGCCTCCCCGCGGTCGTCGAGAACGACGCCCGCGCCGCGCTCGTCGGCGAGATCAGCACCGGCTCGGCCCCCGGCGCCCGCAACGCCGTGCTCATGGCGCTCGGCACCGGCATCGGCACCGCCGCGGTCATGGACGGCGTCGTCCTGCGCGGCGCCCACGACCACGCCGGCATCCTCGGCGGCCACCTCACCGTGGACCTCGCCGCCGGGCGGTGCAACTGCGGCAACGTCGGGTGCGCGGAGTCCATCGGCGGCGCCTGGGCGCTGCGCCGCGACCTCGCCGCCCGCGGCGACGGCGTCGCCGACGTCAAGGAGCTGTTCGCCGCCGTCGAGGCCGGCGACCGGACCGCCTTCCCGCTCTACGACCGCGCGGTGCTGGCCTGGAGCGCGGCGGCGGTGTCGCTCTGCCACGCGTACGACCCGGAGGTCCTCATCCTCACCGGCGGCATCATGCGCGCCGGGAACCTGGTCGCCGGCCCGATCGAGGCGTACCTCGGCGAACACCTCTGGTCGAGCCTGGAAGCGCCGACGATCGTCATCCCCGACCGACCCGACCTCTCGGTGCTGCGCGGACTCGCCGTCCTCGCCGCCGACCCCCATTCCTGAAGGAGCGCACGTGCCAACCAGCCTGTCCGACCCCGTCGGCCGCTACGAGAAGCAGCCGACCGTGCCGCTGCCGGCCGGCGCCCGCGTCCTCACCGGCGCCCGGGCCTGGGCCGCGGCCGCCGACGCGGCCGTCGAACGCGCCGCCGGCCGGTCCCCGCTCCTCGTGGTCGACGCCTACCCCGGCGCGGACCTGCCCCTGATCGCCGCCGCGATCGGCGAGGCGCTCCCGCAGTGGACGGTCGTGGACGTCGAGGACGCCGCCGCGCTCCCGATCGAGGCCATCGACGCGCGCTTCGCCGACAACCTCACCGACGACCGCGTCTTCGGCGTCCTCTCCCACGCCGATGTGGACGCGTTCTACGACCCCGAGCGCCTCGCCAAGCTCGCCGTCGAAGCCGACGGGGACGACCGCCCCCTCGTCCTCCTCGGCTGGGGCGCCGACCTCGTCGCCCGCCGCACCGGCGCCCCCTACGCGCTCGTCCTCGCCGACATGGCCCGCTGGGAGATCCAGCTGCGCCAGCGCGCCGGCGCCCCCAACTGGCGGGCCGGGAACCCCGACGAGGACCGCCTGCGCAAGTACAAGCGCGGGTTCTTCGTGGAGTGGCGGGCCGCCGACCGCCACAAGCGGACCCTGTTCGACCGGGTCGACTTCGTCTTGGACGCGAACGCGATCGGCGCCGCCGCGCCCGCCGGGCGCGAGGCCGGAATGATCACCGGCGACGCGTTCCGCGCCGCGACCGCGAACGCCGCGCGCGCCCCGTTCCGGGTGGTCCCGTTCTTCGACCCGGGCGTGTGGGGCGGCCAGTGGATGAAGCGCAAGCTCGACCTCGACCCGTCGCAGCCGAACTACGCGTGGTGCTTCGACTGCGTGCCCGAGGAGAACTCGCTCCTCCTGGAGGACGAAGAGGGCGCGATCGTCGAGATCCCCTCCCTCGACCTCGTCTTCACCCAGCCGCAGGCGCTGCTGGGGGAGCGGACCTACGCGCGCTTCGGCGCCGAGTTCCCCATCCGCTTCGACTTCCTCGACACGATGGAGGGCGGCAACCTCTCGCTCCAGGTGCACCCGCTCACCGACTACATCCAGGACCGCTTCGGTATGCACTACACCCAGGACGAGTCGTACTACCTGCTCGACGCGGGCGACGACGCCGTGGTCTACCTCGGGGTCAAGGACGGGGTCGACCGGGACGCGATGCTGGAGGACCTGCGGACCGCCGAGTCCGGCGACCGGCCATTCGAGGCCGAGCAGTACGTGAACGCCTTCCCCGCCAAGAAGCACGACCACTTCCTCATCCCCGCCGGCACCATCCACTCCTCGGGCGCGAACTCGATGGTCCTGGAGATCTCCGCGACCCCGTTCATCTTCACGTTCAAGCTGTGGGACTGGGGCCGCCTCGGCCTCGACGGCGTCCCGCGGCCCGTCCACCTCGACCACGGCGAGCGGAACCTCGTGTGGGACCGCGATCGCGAGTGGACCGAGGCGAACCTCGTCAACCGCGTCGAAGTCCTCTCCAGCGAGGACGGCGTCGTGGAGGAGCGCACCGGCCTCCACGAGCTCGAGTTCATCGAGGTCCGCCGCCACTGGTTCGCCGACGAGGCGGCCCACGACACCGAGGGCACCGTCAACGTCCTCAACCTCGTCGAGGGCGACGAGGTCGAGATCGTCAGCCCCACCGGCGCGTTCGCGCCCTACACCGTCCACTACGCCGAGACGTTCATCGTCCCGGCCGCCGTGGGCGAGTACGTCATCCGCCGCACCGAGCGCTCGCGCAGCGACCGGTTCGGCACGGTGAAGGCCTCCGTCCGCGGCACCCGCACCGGCGAGGCGTAGCCCAGACCCCTTGAGAACAAAGGAGTTCGACATGAGATCCCCGAGGATCCCCCTCATCGCCGCCACGGCCGCCGCCGCGAGCCTGGTGCTCGCCTCGTGCGGCGGGGGCGGCGAAGACGACGGCGCCACCACCGGCACCCTCGACTTCTACACCAACAAGGCCGCGTGGGAGCCCGACTTCGACGAGCTCAACGCCGCCAGCGAGTCCGGCGCCGACATCACCCTGGACACCACCGGGTACTCCGACGCCGCCCAGTACGACGCGTTCATCAAGCAGTCGTTCCGCACCGACAAGAGTCCCGGCCTGTTCACCTGGCAGACCGGCCCCTCCCTCGCCGAACTCGTCGAGGAGGGCCTCATCGCCGAGACCACCGACATCTGGACGACGGCCGTGGACGAGGGCTGGGTCTCGCCCGACCTGCGCGAGTCCTACACCTTCGACGGCGAGCAGTACTGCGTGCCGATGAACATCGCCTACTGGGTCATGTACTACAACAAGTCCATCTTCGAGGAGCAGGGCCTCCAGGAGCCGACCACGTGGGCCGAGCTCGACGCGATCGCCGCGCAGCTCGCCGACGCCGGCATCACCCCCTACTACCAGACCAGCACCCTGTTCACGTTCCAGTGGTTCCAGCAGCTCGTCGCCGGCACCGACCCCGAGCTCTACAGCGGACTCGCCACCGGCGAGGTGAAGTACACCGACCCCGCCATCGTCGAGATCATGAACACCTGGCTCGAGCAGGAGCGGGCCGGCTGGTTCTCCGACGCCGGCAGCACCGTCGACCCGGCCGTGGGCCTCAAGCAGGGCGACTTCGCCATGATCAACTTCGGGTCGTTCTTCAACGGCTCCCTCGACGGCGCCGGCATGGTCTCGGGCCAGGACTACGACATGTTCGTCATCCCCGCCGTGAACGGCGACCTCGACAAGACCCCTGTCGCCGTCGAGTCCGGGCCGCTGTGCGTGGCCGAGAACTCCAGCCAGAAGACCCTGGGCCTGACCTACTCCGAGTGGTGGATGTCGCCCGAGGCCCAGACCGCCTGGAGCGAGGCCCGCGGCGACGTCGCCTTCAACCCGCAGGCCACCGTCGCCGACCCCATGCTCGAAGAGCTCGGCGCCACCGTCTCCGGCGACGGCTACCAGCTCTACGACCGCTACTACGAGGCCACGCCCACGCCGATCCTCACCGTCGCGCTCGAGCAGTTCGGCGCGTTCATCGCCAACCCGGGCGACCCGCTCCCGTTCCTGGAGGCCATCCAGGCCGAGGCCGACGACTACTGGGCAGACCAGGGATAGCGCCGACATGACCGACACGACCCCCGGCCCGCGGGCCCGCCGCGACCAGTACCGCTGGCCGGCCCTCGGGTTCATCGCGCCCGGCGTCCTCCTCGTGGCCGTGCTGCTGTACCTGCCGCTGCTGTGGACGGTGCTCCTCGGCTTCACCGAGTACGACGGCCTCGGCGATCCCGAGTGGATCGGCCTGGAGAACTACGCCGAGATGTTCGACGACCCCGAATTCCTCGGCTCCGTGCTCAACACGCTGCTGTGGGTCGGCGGGACGCTCCTCGTCCCCGTCGGCATCGGGCTTGGGGTCGCGCTCCTCACCTGGAACCTCAAGGGCGGCACGTGGCTGCGCCTGCCGTTCCTCATCCCGTACGCCCTCTCCGGCATCGGCGTCGGCGTCATCTGGTCGTTCATCCTCTCCGGCGACGGCGCCCTCGACCAGGCGCTCGCCGCCTTCGGGGTCCACGACACGCCGCGCTGGCTGGTCGACGCCCCGCTCAACACGGTCGTGATGATCCTCGCGACCGCGTGGCAGGGCGTCGGCGTCAACGCCCTCCTGTTCACCATCGGCCTCCAGTCGATCCCCAAGGAGCCCCTGGAGGCGGCGCGCATGGACGGCGCCAGCGGCCCGCGCCTGTTCGGCAGCATCCTGTGGCCCATGCTCCGCCCGCTCACCGCCGTCGTCGTCGGCCTCTCGATCGTCGCCTCCCTCAAGACCTTCGACATCGTGCAGGGCATGACCAAGGGCGGGCCGGGCCGCGACTCCGAGACGCTCGCGCTCACGATGTACAAGGAGACGTTCGTGAACAGCGAGTACGGCCTCGGCTCGGCGATCGCGGTGTTCCTCACCGTCGTCACCCTCCTCGCCTCCGTCCTCTACCTGCGCCAGCAGCTCTCCAGCAAGCACGGGGTCTGACATGTCACGAGCGATCCGCACCGCCGTCCTCGCCGTCCTCGGCCTGGTCTGGCTCCTCCCGGTCTACCTGCTGCTGGTCAACGCCGCGAAGTCCCCGGCCGCGTTCACCACCACCGAGTCGTGGCGTCCCACCGACTTCTCCCTGCTCGCCAACATCGGGGAGGCCCTGGAGCTCTCGGGCCTGGCCGAGAGCGCCGGGAGCACCCTCCTGTACGCGGTCGTCTCGCCCGCGCTCGCCGTCCTCGTCGGCGCCGCCGCCGGCTTCGCGATCGTCGCCCTGCGCCTGCGCCACGGCTTCGCCTGGTTCGTCGCCATCTTCGGCGGCACCGTGTTCCCGCTCCAGATGATCCTGCTGCCGCTGTTCGACGCGTACTCGCGCACCGGCCTGTTCGACACGCGGGCGGGCATGGTCATCGTGTACACGGCGATCTCGATCCCGTTCTCGGCGTTCGTGATGCGCAACTTCTTCAGCGGCATCGCGCACAACGTGTTCGAGGCCGCCGTCATCGACGGCGCCTCGACCTGGCGGATCTTCGCCCGCGTCTACCTGCCGATGGCCTCGAGCGCGCTCGTGGCGATCTTCATCCTCCAGGCCACGTTCATCTGGAACGACTTCCTGCTCGGCCTCGTCCTCAGCCAGTCGGACACGGTGCGGCCCATCGTGACCAGCCTCGCCGGCATGCAGAGCACCTACGGCGGCGCCCAGATGTCCACCGTCCTCGCCGGCGGCCTGCTCGTCTCGCTGCCCACCGTGGTCCTGTTCCTGTTCACGCAGAAGTTCTTCGCCCGCGGCCTCGCCCTCGGGCAGTACTAGGAGCTCCCATGCGCCACATACCCACAGTGGACGACCTCGCCGCCGATCCGGTGACGCACCACTACGACGACATGATCGCGCCCAGCGGCCTGACCAACCACCTCGGCACCGTCCGCGTCGACCACGACCTCACCGCGGTCAGCGCCGTCACCTTCCCGCCGGTGTCCCAAGGCCTCACCCGCACCGCCGCGTGCTTCGTGGACGGGCGCCTCGTCGAGTCCTACGGCGCCCCCATCACCCACGAGTGGCGCCCCGACCGGGTCCGCCGCAGCGTCACGCTGCCCGGCCTCGACCTGTCCACCGTCACCGTCTGCGCCCCAGGCGAGACCGGCGTCGCGATCGACGTCAGCATCACCAACACGGGGGAGGAGCACCGCACCGTCCCCGTCACCCTCACCCTCGCCGCCGGCGCGACCCGCTCGGCCGAGGCGTGGCTCGACGCCGTCGCCCCCGAGGAGCGCAACCGCGCCACCCCCGGCCCCTCCCGCCTCGTCTTCCAGAACGACGCCGGCACCGCCTGGAGCGTCCAGGGCGTCGACACCCGCGCCACAGTCCACCGCTCCCGCATCGCGCCCGCCGCCGGCGGCCACGACTTCGGCATCGGCGGCATCGAACGCGGCGGCGAGGTCACCGTCCGCCTCGACCTCGCCCCCGGCGCCACCGCCCGCTTCGGCTACGTCCACACCACCGCCCCCACCCGCGAGGCCGCCGAAGCCGCCTTCGACCGCATCGCCGCCGACGTCCCCGCCGCCGTGCACCGCGCCGAAACCGACTGGAACGCCCGGCTCGCCGCCGCCTTCACCCCCGGCAACACCGAGTTCTCCGGCCACATGCCCCGCCTCGAGACCACCTCCGAACCCCTGCGCCGCCTCTACTGGTGGGGCGTCCTCGGCACGATCTGGTTCCGGCGCGACTTCGCCGGCAACGTGCTCGGCCGCAGCTACGACACCCTCATGCCCAACTATTGGGCCACCACCACCTTCATCTGGGACTACAGCCTCAGCTCCCTCACCCACGCCCTCCTCGATCCCGCCGTCATGCGCCGCCAGGTCGAGCACTGGATCGCCTCCGACGTCCACACCCACTTCGGCACCTCCTCGCTCACCGGCGGGCCCGTCGGCCGCTGGTACTCCGTCAACGACTACGCCATGACCCGCCTCGTCCACGACTACCTCCGCTTCACCGGCGACACCGGCCTGCTCGACGCCGCCCCGGGCGGGCGCCCCGTCACCGAGCACCTGCGCGAATGGGCGCTCGCCTGGCAGGGGCTCCGCGGCGCCTCGCCCCTCGCCGACTACGGCGAGATCGACAACCTCCTCGAATGCGTCAGCTCCTACACCCACGAAGTCGCGAGCCTGAACGCCGCCAACGTGTGGAGCATGCGCACCGCCGCCCAGATCCTCGCCGCCCGCGGCGAGGCCGACGCCGCCGCGGCCCTCACCGACGAGGCCCGCGCGCTCGTCGACGACGTCACCGAGCTCTACGAACCCGGCACCGGCCACTTCGCCGCCCGCCAACCCGACGGCACCCGCGTGCCCGTTCGCCACGTCTACGACTTCTCGGTCGTCGGCACCACCATCGCCGACGACCTCGACCCCGAGGTGCGCCGCGAGATGGTCGCGTTCTTCGAGCGCGAACTGCGGACCGAGGCCTGGCTCCGCTCACTGTCCCCATGGGACCCCGACGCGAGCTTCAGCCCCCGCCCCGACCACCAGTGGAACGGTGCCTACCCCGCCTGGCCCGCCGACGCCGCCCGCGCCCTCGTCGCCCTCGGCGCACCCCGCGCCGCCCTCGACTGGCTCCCCGGCCTCGCCCGCTCCGCCAACCAGGGCCCGCCCGGCCAGGCCCACTTCACCGAAGAGGCCATGCCGACCGTCAACGGCGGCGCCCGCAAAGCGCCCCCGCAGCTGCCCTACATCATCGACTGGGCCTGCTCCTCCGCCGGCGCCTACGCGGCCCTGGTCATCGAGTCCCTCTTCGGCGTCGACCCCGCGGTCGGCTCCACCGGCCTCGACACCTCCCGCGCCTGCATCGCCGACCTCGACCCCCGCGCCGTCCTGCGCGGCCTGCGCCTCGGCGACCGGCTCGTCGACGTCCACGCCGACGGCACCGTCACCGACAGCGCCCTCGCGAACGACACCGCCGAGACCACATGAACGCCTTGCAGCCCTACCCGATCGAACCGGCCATGGTCCGCGGCGCCGTCGAAGTCGAGGACACCGGCCGCGGCCTCCTCCCGCACCGCCTCCCCCGAGCCGCCCGACGCCAGATCCCCGACCGGTTCATGGTCCAGACCAGCGCCGAGAGCGCCGGCGTCCGCCTCGCCCTGCGCACCGCCGCCGACGTCATCGAACTCGACGTCCAGGCCCGCCGCATCGCCCCCGACCCCGCCTCGCCCCTGCCGCCCGGCACCTACGAACTCACCGAGCACGGCCGCGTCGTCGCCACCGCCGACGTCCCCGCCGGCTCCCGCTTCGTGTTCACCTTCGACCGGCCCGACGGCACCGTCGTCCCCGGCCCGGACGCCACCGCCCGCTTCACCGGCCTCGCCACCGGCGCCGAACGCGACCTCGAACTCTGGCTCCCCTACCACGACGCCGTCGAACTCCTCGCACTCCGCGCCGACGCACCCGTCCGGCCCCAGGCCCCGACGCGGCAGCCGCGCTGGGTCCACCACGGCAGCTCCATCAGCCACGGCTACCGCGCCGACACCACCACCGGCACCTGGCCCGCCGTCGCGGCCCTCCGCGCCGGCGCCCACCTCACCAACCTCGCCTTCAGCGGCAACGCCATGCTCGACCCCTTCACCGCCCGCACCATCCGCGACACCCCCGCCGACCTCATCAGCCTCAAGATCGGCATCAACATCGTCAACGGCGACACCATGCGCCTGCGCGCCTTCCGACCCGCCGTCGACGGCTTCCTCGACACGATCCGCGACGGCCACCCCGACACCCCGATCGTCCTCGTCTCCCCGATCTGGTGCGCCCCCGTCGAGACCCGCGCCGGCCCCACCGTCCAAGACCCCGCCCGCGACCAGGAGTGGTCCATCGCCGGCGGCACCGAGGACGACGTCCTCGCCGGCAAGCTCTCCCTCCAGGTGATCCGCGCCGAACTCGCCGCCATCGCCGACCGCCGCCGCGACGACGACCACCGCCTCCACTACCTCGACGGCCTGTCCCTCTACAGCGGACAGGACGCCGCGGCGGCGCCGCTGCCGGACAACCTCCACCCCGGCCCCGACGTCCAGCGCCTCATCGGCGAACGCTTCGCCGACCGCGTCCTCGCCCGATTCACTCCCGAACTGCAAAGGAGCAGCACATGACCCGCCGACCGACCACCCTCGCCACCGCGGCCCTCGCCGCGCTGGCCGCCGCCGCGATCCCCGGCGCCGCCCAGGCCGCCACCGCCTGCGCCCCCACCGCGAGCGTCAACGAGGAGCTCACCGAGCGCTTCGAGACCTACGGCGACACCGCCGGCCGCTGGACCGGCGCCGACTCCGCCTACAGCGTCCCCCTGCCCGACGGCACCACCGCCTGGCTCTACTCCGACACCTTCATGGGCGAGGTGCACGACGACCGCAGCCGGCCCCTCGACTCCCCGTTCCTCCACAACTCGATCATCGTCGACGACGACGGCGACCTCACCACCGTCACCGGCGGCACCGCGGCCGCCCCCGAATCCCTCGTCAAGGTCCCCGGCGGCGACGAGACCCAGAACTGGTACTGGTTTGGCGACGGCACCGTCGAAGGCGACACCCTCAAGGTCATGCTCCTCGAGTTCGTCAAGACCGGCACCGGCGTCTTCGACTTCGCGTTCGCCGGCAACGCCGTCGCCACCTTCGACGCCGACACCATGGCCCTCACCGCGATCACCGACCTCCCCGAGTCCACCGTCAACTGGGGCTCGGCGATCTACGAGGACCCCCGGGACGGCTACACCTACGTGTTCGGCGTCGAGGACAACCAGGCCCAGAAGTACGCCCACCTCGCCCGCGTCCCCACCGGCGCGCTCACCACCGCGCCCTGGGAGTACTTCGCCGACGGCGCCTGGACCGCCGACCCGAACGCCTCCACCCGCATCCTCGAAGGCGTCTCCAACGAGTTCAGCGTCCACCGCTTCCAAGGCCGGTTCACCCTCGTCACCGGCGACGCCACCCAGCCGCTCAGCGCCGAGATCGTCATGTACCAGAGCGACGACCTCTCCGGCCCCTACACCGGCCGGACCCTCCTCTACACCACCCCCGAGACCGGCGGGAACGTCTTCACCTACAACGCCAAGGCCCACCCGCACCTCGGCGACCGCGACTCCCTCCTCATCACCTACAACGTGAACAGCTTCGAAGGCGACGACCTCTACGCCGACGCCCACCTCTACCGGCCCCGCTACGTCGACGTCGACTTCTGACCGCCGATTCGCCGGTTTCGCCCCCGCCCGCACCGGGCGGGGGTACACAGGAGCGAGACGAGCGAGGGAGGAGCCGGCCATGTCCGACGACGCCGGAAGACTCGCCTGGGCCACCGCGGGCGCGGTCGCCGCAGGCGCCCTGATGATCACCGCGGGCCTGTTCCAGCTGTTCGAAGGCATCGCGGCCGTCGCCGACGACCGCCTGTTCGCCACCGTCGCCGACTACACCTTCGCGATCGACACCACCGGCTGGGGCTGGATCCACATCGTCATCGGCGCCCTGCTCGCCCTCACCGGCCTCTTCGTCCTCATGGGACGGTCCTGGGCCTACGGCGCCGGCATCGGCCTGGCCGCCGTGTCGGCGCTCAACCAGTTCTTCTTCCTGCCCTACTACCCGCTGTGGGCACTGCTCGTCATCGCGTTCGACGTGTTCGTGATCTGGGCGCTGGCGGTCGTCCTCGCCGAGGTCAACGCCCCCTGAGCCCGCACGGCCGCGCTTCGGGCGCCCACTAGGCTGGCCGCATGAGCGAGCGACGCGCCCGGCGGACGGCCCCCACCAGCCACGACGTGGCGCGACTGGCGGGCGTCTCCCAGAGCACCGTCTCGTACGTCATGAGCGGGAAGCGCTCGATCTCCGCCGAGACCCGCGAGCGGGTCATGGCCGCCATCGAGCAGCTCACCTACCAGCCGAACGCGGGCGCGCGGGCGCTGCGCGGGCGCACGACCCACGTCATCGCCCTCATGGTCCGCCTCGGCGAGCGCGCCGACCCCCGCGACACCGTGCCCTACATCGACACGATCGTGGAGGCCGCCCGCGAACGCGACTACGACGTCGTCCTCATCACCACCGACGAGGGCCCCGACGGCCTCAAGCGCATGGCCGGGCGCCAGAACTGCGACGCGTTCATCCTCATGGACGTCGCCGCCCGCGACGAGCGCATCGCCACCGCCGCAGCCCTGGACCTGCCGGTCGTCCTCATCGGCACGCCCGCCGACCGGGCCGGGCTCGACGCGGTCGACTACGACGCCGTCGCGGCCGCCGAGGCGCTCGTGGACGAGCTCGCCGACACCGGGCACACGCACGCCGTCGTCCTCGGCGAGACCGGCGGCGTCGTCCCCGGCGAGTACTGGTTCCTCAGCGCCTTCCACGACGCCTGCCGCGACCGCGCCGCCGCCCGCGGCCTCGCGTTCGACGCCGTCCACCCCGACCGGCCCGGCTGGGCCGGCGTCGACGCGGCCGCGCCCCGCCTGCTCGCCCACCGCGGCGAGCGCCTCGGCCTCATCGCCCGCACCCCGCAGGCCGCCGAGTGGCTGCTCCAGCTCACCCGCCTCCACGGACTGCGCCCCGGCGCCGACGTGTCCGTCGTCGGCGTGTGCTCCGACGCGGCCGCCGCGGCGTTCGACCCGCCGGTCACCAACGTCTCCGCGCAGGCCCGCGACGTCTCACGCAAGGCCGTCGACCTCCTCTTCGAACGGCTCGGCGGGTCCGAGACCGAGCCGGGCCTGCACCTCATCGCGCCCGGCGAGCTGCACCGCCGGGCCACGACCGCCGTCTTCTCCTAGGTCGTGTCTCTGAACCCGGATGGTCCGCATCCGGCCCGTTCGCCCGCTCGGTGCGTTGCCGAACGACCCGGGTTCCCGCGCCGGCAGCCGCGACGAGCTCGGCGTCCCCTCCGCCGCCGGCGGGCCCTCCGAAGCGGACGGCCGCGCGATCTGGCGGCGCTTCGCCGAGCACCCGGCGCCTTGAGCACAAAGGGACTCGGACGCGACCCGGGTCATGAAACACGACCCGGCCCGCTCGGGACGGGGCCGCGGCCGATGCCGCCGTGCTATCGTCGATTCGAATCGACAACGCGTGAAAGGCCCACCCCGTGCCCCAGCCTCCCCAGCGGCTCGCCTTCGGCGGCGGCCACGCCGTCCTCGACCCCGTGACCGGCGCGCCCCTCCAGTTCACCGACGCGGCCGACCCCGCCCGCCGCTTCCTCCTCGACACCGCCACCTCGGCCTGGCACTCGATCGAACACCAATGGGGCTCAGGGCACCTGGTCACCGACCGCGGCGGCTTCCGCTGGCAGGCCCCGGCCGAGCTGCACGTGATCGAGGGCGGCGTCGAGGCCGTCCACCCGCTCGGCGCGGACGTGCGCGTCACCGTGCGCCGCTGGAGCGACGGCGACGTGCTGCGCGAGCGCTACACCGTCCGCAACGACGGCGCCGAGGCGCTGCGCGTCACCGGCCTCGGCGTCCAGACCCCGTTCGGCGACCTCTACGGCACCGCCGAGGACGCCCTCGCGCACGCCGTCCACGCCCACCTCTTCACCGGCGGCACCTGGGCCTGGGCCCTGGCGCAGCCCATGTCCGGCACCGGCCGCGGCCTCGGCCTCATCGTGCGCGAAGGCGCCGTGCGCGCCTACTCGATCGAGTCGCGCAACCCCGCCTCGTACTCGAACGTCCGCGGCCACATCGCGCTCCTGACCACCGACCGCGCCCGCAACCCCGACGCCTTCGGCGGCCAGCCCGAACTCGCCGTCGCCCCCGGCGGCTCGCTCGCGCTCGAATGGGAACTGGGCTGGTACGACACCGTCGCGGACTTCCTCGCCGCGACCCGCGCCCCGGCCCGCTTCTCCGCCTTCGCCGCCGAGACGGGGCAGGCGATCACCGTCGAGGCCGACGCGGTCGCCAGCCCGGACGCCGCGGTCGCACCGGCGGGGGAGGGCCGCTGGTCGGTCACCGCCGACCGCCACGGCGTGTACACCGTGGACATCGGCGGCGCCCGCACCGAGGTCCTCTTCCACGACCCGCTCGAGACCGTCGTGCGCCGCCGCGTCGACTACATCGCGCGCCACCAGGTCGCCCGCGAGCGCCCCGGGCTCCTCGCCCACGCCTTCGTCCCCGTCGACGTGCGCACCCGCACCACCCACGCCACCAACGGCTGGCAGGACTGGACCGACGGCTCCGAGCGCCTCGCCATGCCCCTGCTGGTGCAGCTCGCCGCCCTGCGCGGCTGGACCGACCCGGACGCCGTCGAGCCCCTCCTGGCCGGCTGGGCCGAGTTCGCGTGGCGCCACCTGCTCGACGCCGACGCCACCCCCACTCGCGGCAGCCAGGTCGGCCGCGTCCCGCGCCTGTACGACGCGCCCTGGCTCGCGCAGTTCTTCCACGACCGCCACCGCCTCACCGGCTCCGCGACCGCGCTCGACCGCGCCGCGCGCATCATCGAACGCAACTTCGCCCTCGGCGGCGCCGCGCACCTGTCGATCACCCTGTCGGAGACCACCGTCGCCGTCGCGGCGGCCCTCGACGCGGCCGGGCTGCCGGACCGGGCCGCGCGGCTGCGCGACCACGTGATCGCCTCCGCGCGGCACTTCGTCGGCCTCGGCCGGGCGCTGCCCGCCCACGAGGTCAACTACGAGCAGTCCATCGTGGCCCCGCTCATCGACCTCCTCACGGCCGCATATGAACTCACGGGCGAGCCGGTCTTCCGCGACGCCGTCGCCGAGCGCCTGCCGTGGCTTCTCGCCTTCTCCGGTCCCCAGCCGCACGCGCGCCTCCACGGCGTCGCGATCCGCCACTGGGACGGCTACTGGTTCGGCATCGAGCGGCTCTGGGGCGACGTCTTCCCCCACCACTGGTCCGCGCTCACCGCGGCGACGCTCCAGCGCCTCCCCGCGGAGCTGCGCACGCCCGAGACCGATCGGCTCGCCGAGGCCGTGCACCGCGCGAACATGGCCAACCAGTTCGCCGACGGCTCCGCCACCTGCGCGTTCGTCATGCCCTCCACCGTGGACGGCCGCGCCGCGCACCGCGACGACCCGCTCGCGAACGACCAGGACTGGCACCTGGTCCTGTGGATGCGCGCCCTGGGGGACTGAGCGGCCGCCGGCACGGTCCGCGAGTACATCGTCCTCATCGGACTTCGATCCGCTCTGCGCGTCGAGGACGTCGCCCCGCCGCGGCTGGGCCCGGGACCGGTGCCCGCCGCTCCGGCCGCGGGCCCAGGGCCGTCGATTCGCACCGCTGACGCGTTCGCTGTGCGGCGCAACGGCTCCGTGCGGTCCGGCTCCCGGCCTGGGGCCGCCCCCCGGACCGGTGACGCGTTCGCTGTGCGGCGCAACGACTCCGTGCGGCCCGGCTGCGGGCCCGAGTCTGCCCACCCCGACCAGTGACGCGTTCGCCCTGCGCCGCTCCCCGCGGCGCGACTGGTCCTACGCTTCGAGGACGGCCATGGCCGCGTTGTGCCCGGGGATGCCGCTGACGCCGCCGCCTCTCGCCGCGCCCGCGCCGCAGAGGAGCACGTTCGCGTGAGCGGTCTCCACGCCCCAGCGGCCAGGCGCCGCCTCGGTCCGGTAGGGCCACGACAGGTCCCGGTGGAAGATGTTGCCGCCCGGCAGCCGCAGGTCCCGCTCCAGGTCGGCCGGGGTCTTCGCCTCGATGCACGGGTCGCCGTTCGCGTCCGTCGCCAGGCAGTCGGCCAGCGGTTCGGCGAGGAACCGGTCGAGCTGCGCGATCGTGGCCTCCAGGAGCGCGGCCTTCGCATCCCGTTGGGCCGCTTCGCCTCCGGTGAACAGGCGGGCGGGCGTGTGGAGGCCGAACAGCGTCAGCGTCTGGTATCCGCGGCGCACCAGGTCCTCGCCGAGGATCGACGGGTCGGACAGGGAGTGGCAGTAGATCTCCGAAGGCGGACGCGACGGCAGCCGCCCGGCCGCCGCCTCGGCGTACGCGGCCTCGAGCTCGGCGTACGACTCGGCGACGTGGAACGTCCCCGCGAACGCGTCGCGCGGGTCGACGCCGGTGTCGCGCAGCCGCGGCAGGCGCTTCAGCAGCATGTTGACCTTGAGCTGCGCGCCCTCGGCCCGCTCGGGCGCCGGCTCGCCGAGCAGGTCGGCCAGCGCCTCCGGTGAGGCGTTGACGAGCACGTGCCGGGTCTCGACGGCGCCGGCGCCGTCCTCGGCCGCGTAGGCGACCTCGGCCCGCGTGCCGTCGGTGTCGACGCCGGTGACCTCGTGTCCGGTGAGGATCTCGGCGCCGGCGGCCCGCGCCGCGGCGGCGAGCTCGTCGGTGAAGGCGCCCATGCCGCCGACCGGCACGTCCCAGTCGCCGGTGCCGCCGCCGATGACGTGGTACAGGAAGGTGCGGTTCTGCCGCAGGTCCTCGGCCCACGCGGAGGTGAACGTGCCGATGAGGGCGTCGGTGAGGACGACCCCGCGCACGAGGTCGTCCTGGAAGCTCGACTCGATCGCTTCGCCAAGGGGCGCTTCGAAGAACATGCGCCAGGCCCGCTCGTCGCCGACGCGGCGCCGCAGGTCCTCCTTGGCGGGCAGGGGCTCGGTGAGGGTGGGGAAGACGCGCTCGGCGACGCGGGCGGCGGCGCCGTAGAACGCCTGCCACGCTTCGAATTCGGCGTCGGAGCCGGTGAGGCGGGCGAAGGTCTCGCGGTTGCGCGCCTGGTCGCGGGTGACGAGGAGCCCGGTGGCGCTTCCGCCGCGCTCGGTCGGGGTGTAGGAGGAGACGTGGCGTTTGCGTACCCGGAACCGCAGGCCGAGGTCGTCGACGATGGCGCGCGGCAGCAGGCTCACGAGGTAGGAGTAGCGCGAGAGCCGCGCGTCGACGCCGGGGAACGCGGGGGCGGAGATCGCGGCGCCTCCGGTGCGGCCCAGGCGTTCCAGCACCAGGACGCGCCTGCCGGCGCGGGCGAGGTAGGCGGCGGCGACGAGCCCGTTGTGGCCGCCGCCGACGATGACGGCGTCGTAGTTCCGGTGCTGAGGCATGCCCATTCCTAACACGCGGCCGAGTGTTTGCTGTGCAGTCGTTCAGGAAACTTTGCCGGTGCAGTGCATCCCCCTATAGTGGGACGTACCGAGCGAAGAGGGGGTAATCCGATGGGCTTGCTGGACAAGTTCAACGAGCTGAAGGACATGGTGACCGGCGCCGTCGAGGAGGCCAAGGGCCAGGCCGGCGAGATGGCGGGCGACGCGACGGACGCGGCGTACCAGGAGTACGTCCCCGACATGGCCGGCCAGGCCGGCGACGCGGTGCAGGGCGCGCAGGACGCCGTGCAGGGCGCGGGCGACTCCGTGCAGAACGCCCAGGACAGCGCCACCGGCGCCGT
The DNA here is from genome assembly GCF_003933745.1 of Glycomyces terrestris. Classification (GTDB taxonomy): domain Bacteria; phylum Actinomycetota; class Actinomycetes; order Mycobacteriales; family Micromonosporaceae; genus Glycomyces; species Glycomyces terrestris. The sequence goes on from NZ_RSEB01000004.1 coordinate 173,089, forward strand.
CGAGGACTTCCGCAACGAGCACGGCCTCTAGCGGCCGGCCGCTGCGACGACCTGGAGCGGTGCCCCCGGCCGTTCGGCCGGGGGCACCGCTGCGTTCCCCGCGCCAGTCCGCTGCGTTCCCCGCGCCAGTCCGCTGCGTTTCCTGCGCCGGGCCGCTGACTGCGTTCCCCGCGCCGGGTCGCTGCGTTCCCGCGCCGGGCCGCTGGCTGCGTTCTCCGCGCCGGGCTGCTGGCTACGTCCCTGCGCGAGTCCGCTACGTCCCTGCGCCGGTCCACCGTGGAATTGCCGATCCGCGAAGGCAACGACGAGCAGGCGGTGCGGACGGCCGCACTCCCCGGGGTCGCCGCGTCGATGGACTCGGGGCGCAACGCCGCCCGCCCCCGCCCGCGGGCGGGTACGTTTGCCGGAGCAACGGCGACACCGCGCAGAAGGGGCACCGCATGAGCGACCTGACCGGGATCGGGTTCCACCGGAACGACGGCGGGGAGGCGAGCCTGGCCGACTACCTCGGGCAGGTCGTCCTGGTCGTCAACACCGCCTCCAAATGCGGGCTGACCCCGCAGTACGAAGGGCTCCAGCGGGCCCACGAGGAGTACCGGGACCGCGGCTTCACCGTCGTCGGCTTCCCCGCCAACGACTTCATGGGCCAGGAGCCGGGCACCGACGAGGAGATCGCCGAGTTCTGCTCGGTCAACTACGCGGTCACCTTCCCGCTCATGGCGAAGATCAGCGTCGCCGGCGAGACCCGGCACCCGCTCTACACCGCGCTCGTGCAGGGCCGGCCCCGCATCGACGGCAAGCCCGAGGGCGACACCGCCGACGACCCCGAGGTGCAGTGGAACTTCGAGAAGTTCCTCCTCGACCGCGGCGGCCGCGTCGTGGCCCGCTTCGCGCCGACGGTCACGCCCGACGACCCCGCGCTCCGCAAGGCGATCGAGGCCGAACTCGAGCGGTCGACCGCCTGCCCGTAGGCGACAGTTTCACAAACCGCATTTCCGCAGTTCAACAGCATATCATGGGCGATTCTTGCCCGGTTTCAACGCCCGGCGGGCGCGCGCGGGGCTTCACGCTGATAACCTAAAACTGGACACAGAGGCAATAACGTCTCAGGACAGATAATCCGGGTCGGGTTACCCAAGGTTACAACCAAAACTCCCCAGGCTCCGGCCGGGCCGCTTGACCAACACAAACCCGTCTCCTGTTCGACATTTCGGGGGACGCGGCCAGCACTGGGCTGGGTATGGTGAGGGCACTCCATATGCACGCTCCTGGAGGAAGTCTTCATCGTGGTCGAACCCCTCGCCGCCGCCGCTCTTGGCGGCCTCGCCATCGACAAAGCCCAGAGCGCCATCGGAAAGTGGGTCACCGCGCGCCTCACTATCCGTGCCGAGATCGCGCTCCGCGACCGGGTGCTTCGGCAGGGCCGGCCTGCGAAGGACCAGCAGACCGAACTCGCCGCAGTCATCAAAGCCGCAGTCGACCTCACCGCCACCGAGCAGTTCCCTGGCGAGGAGCGGCTCCAGCGCATGTTCAAAGATGCGCTGCTGGCCGGCTCCGGGCAAGAATGGCCGTTGGTGAACGGTTCCGACCTCACCTTTATCACCGACGACGTCTTCGAGTGGGTCCTCGACAATGACCTCCTCCCCAAGGACCACCCAGGCAACGAGGACCGCGACGCACACCCCTACCTGGCACTCCTGTGCCGAAACATCATCGCCCAATTCGGGTTCCGGGCCGAGAACAACGGCGCTAAGAACACGATCCTCTACCCCCGCTGGCACCGCTTCTGGACCACCGAGCTCTTCTCCACCGCCGTCGCGCAAACTCAGGAAAGCGCCCCCGGCATCGACCAGTCATCACCGTGGCCTCGCCGCCTCGGCCAACTCCCTCAGTCAGCCACAGCACGGCTGGAGCGCCCCGTCGACCGGCAACTCACCGACGCCCTCGCCACCGGCGGCACCACTGTGGGCTGCCAGATTCTTTCCGGCATGGGAGGGATCGGTAAGACCCAGATCGCCGCCCACTACGCCCGCCAACGCTGGAACGACCGCGAAGTCGACCTCCTGATGTGGGTCAACGCCGCCACCCGCGAGTCCATCACCACCGCTTATGCACAAGCAGGCAGCGAGTTCTGCGACGCCGACGCAGCCGACAGCAAGCAAGCCGCCAATGCCTTCCTGGACTGGCTCGACAGCTCCAATGCGCCGCGGTGGTTGATCGTGCTCGACGACCTCACCGACCCGAAGGATCTCGGCGGCCTTTGGCCGCCGACCAACGGATACGGCCGCACAATCGTGACCACCCGGCGCCGCGACACCGCCCTAGAAACCCCCACACGGAAACGCATCGACGTCGGCCTCTACACCCCCGAGCAAGCCCTCCGCTACCTCACTGACCGCCTTCTGCGACCCGAACTTCTCGCGGAAGCGGCAGAGCTTGCCGCTGACCTGGGCTACCTGCCTCTCGCTCTGACACAAGCCGCCGTCTATATCCTCGACCAGCCCGGCGCCACTTGCACCATCTACCGAACGCTCCTAGCCGACCGCACCCTCAAACTCGAAGAACTCAGCCCAGAACTGCTTCCTGACGAGTATCCGCACACTGTCGCCGCAGCTCTCACAATCGCCATCGAGCATGCCGACCAATACGAACCCCTCGGGCTCGCCTCGTTCCTTCTTGCTCTCGCAAGTTTGCTTGACCCCAACGGTTTTCCCGCTGACCTCTTCACCGTCATGCCCGTCACTGTGCGCCCCGACGAGGCAACGTCAGAATCCCAGACCGACAGCAACACGGAACCACTGCAACTGCCCACCCGAACGGTCACCGACGCCCTCGCTCGACTGCACCGGTTGAATCTAATCAATCACGATGGCGACAGCGTCCGTGTGCACGCTCTGGTACAACGCACCCGCCGAGACCAGCTCAATGACGACCAACGGAGTCTTTTCGCCCACTTCGTCGCATCCGCGCTCCATCAGATTTGGCCCGAACCTGAAAACGATCCCGCTCGCAGTGCAGCATTGCGCGCCAACGTCGCACACCTCCGCGAGCACGCCCAAACCGCGCTCATCCAAGAAGAAGCCCACCCGCTCCTGTTCCTGCAAGGCCACAGCCTCGGCGACAGCGGTCTCGTGGACGAAGCCTGTCGCCACTTCGACCACCTGCACGAACTCTGTATGCGCACCCTCGGCGCAGACCATCCTCACACCCTTGCCGCCCGCGGCAACCTTGCCACCTGGCGCGGCCAATCTGGGGACACAGCGGGTGCCGTCGTCATCTACACGGAGGTCCTCACTGATCTCGTTCAGGTCAACGGTCACGAACATCTCCACACTCTTACCGCTCGTGGCAACCTCGCCACCATGCAGAGCGAAGCAGGAGACATTGCGGGGGCTCTTGCCGCATTTGAAGCACTCCTCTCCGATCTTCTGCGATTGGTTGGGCCTAACCACCACCTAACCCTTACGACCCGAGCACACATCGCCCGCTGTCGCGGCGAAGCTGGGGACGCCGCCGGCGCGGCTACCGCCTATGCCGAATTGCTCTCGGACCGACTCAGAATCCTCGGCCCCGACCACCCCGACACCCTCGCCGCTCGTGCGAACATTGCTCGCTGGCGTGGCGAAGCTGGGGACGCCGCCGGCGCGGCTACCGCCTATGCCGAATTGCTCTCGGACCGACTCAGAATCCTCGGCCCCGACCACCCCGACACCCTCGCCGCTCGTGCGAACATTGCTCGCTGGCGTGGCGAAGCTGGGGACGCCGCCGGCGCGGCTACCGCCTATGCCGAATTGCTCTCGGACCGACTCAGAATCCTCGGCCCCGACCACCCCGACACCCTCGCCGCTCGTGCGAACATTGCTCGCTGGCGTGGCGAAGCTGGGGACGCCGCCGGCGCGGCTACCGCCTATGCCGAATTGCTCTCGGACCGACTCAGAATCCTCGGCCCCGACCACCCCGACACCCTCGCCGCTCGTGCGAACATTGCTCGCTGGCGTGGCGAAGCTGGGGACGCCACCGGCGCGGCCACCCTTTGCGCAGATCTCCTACCCGATTTTCTGCGGATTCTCGGCCCCAACCATCCCGGCACTCTAACGGTCCGAGACAACCTCGCCCGCTGGCGCGGCGAAGCTGGGGACGCGACTGCCGCAGCTGCTCTCTACGCCGACCTCGTCACCGATTGTCATCGAATCCTTGGCCCCAAACACCCTCACACTCTCAATGCGGGGGCCCAACTTGCCCAAATGCGCGGCGAAGCAGGGGACGCTGCGACTGCGGCCAGCCTTTACACGGACCTCCTCACAGACTTCCTGCGTGTTTTCGGTCCCAACCATCCTGACACGCTTCTTGCCCATGCAAATCATGCTCGATGGCAAGGCGAGTCAGGAGATGCGGCCGGTGCTGCAATAGCATTCGATAAACTTCTTACCGATTTCATACGGGTCTTCGGCCCTGATCACCCTCATACCCTCACCGCCCGTGGGAATCTCGCCCGCTGGCGGGGCGAAGACGGAGAACCGGAATATGCCGCTGCTGCCTATCGAGAAATCCTCTCTGACCTTCATCGCGTCCACGGCGCCGATCACCCCGGAACCCTGATCGCGCGCGGGAATCTCGCTACTTGGCGTGGTATGGCCGGAGATGCCGCCGGAGCTCTCACCGCGTTTGAGGACCTACTCGCCGACTTTGAACGGGTTCTCGGTCCCGACCACCCACATACCCTCGGCACCCGAACCAATCTCGACTACTGGCGGGATATGGCTGATGATGAACCAGACTCTGCGACACATTGAGCTTCACAGAATCAGACGCGGCCAGAACGTCCCCGCTCTCACCTAGAGGCGCTCGTCAGCCGGTAGGCGGTCCACATGCATACCCCGTACGGGTTCAGGCGGTCGCGGATTGTCAAGGGCTGACCGTTGCCCTTGAATTTCTCCGCGAATCCACCTACGGTCTGGCGGGGACGCACTTGAGTGTGGGTACGGTGGGGGCGCCATGATCGACCTCAATCCGCGCAAGGCTTCCCAGGGCTCGCTGGCGGTTGACAGGGACGTGTCGTAGGCATGCTCGGAGCGGACCTCGCCGGTCTGCGATGGCGTGGCCCACTGTGGCTGGCCACACGAAGCGGTCCGCACGCATGGGAATGTTGGCTTCCCCGACCGCGTGAGCGAGCGACAGACTGACGCAGCCTGAAGTTAGGTTGAACCTTCATCCTCCTCTGCAACAAGCCAGGCGAAAGCGTTCTTCACTGCGTTCTCGTCGGTGTTGAGAATGTCCAGGCTTATCCGGATTAGCGCGTATAGCTGCTCAACCCAGGATTTCGCGAGGCCGACATTCCTGCCGGAGTTAAGGGACAGACTTGGGATCAGGTGTCCAGCATGAAGCACATTCAAGCATCGCTCCATCGCATGAGTCTCAATTGACCACCATTCGGAGTGCGCGACTCCACTCGCCATAGAATATGCCTGGCGATACAAGTCCAGAAGCCCACACTCCTCGGCCATCGCTCGTATGGACTTGCCCTCTGCAAAGGAGTCACGAGTATCGACCACTCGATGATCTAGGACCTCATCGTTGTGGCTCAGCTTCTCGAGATCTTTAATAGCTTCCTCGAAGTCAGCGTTTCTTGCCTCCTGTGGAACTTCATCGACAATTCGTGCGTACAGCTTCGCCTTACCAGCCCCATATTCTTGGAACGCTCGATAGATCGACGGGTCCTGCTGGGCCATCCACTGAATGTAGATACGGGTCTCCACAAGCACTCTTATGATGTGGGCGCCGTGCTCCATACACCACAAATCTGGGGCACTGAGCGTCGCGATCACATCGCGTCCAGTTCGAGAGACAAGCCCGGAGTGAACCTCCTGGCGTTCCCGATCGAAGAGCTGCGCGGGAGATAGCTCAAGCGCTTCTACATAGCTGGCCAGTAGGTCCATCGCCCGTTGGCGAAGGTGAGCGCCTTCGTCAGGTACTTCAGTTGTGGCAGCATCCCCGCCGCCAGGGTCAATCTCGGTCGGAACCTCCATGCTGTCCTCCTCAACCTCACCTTCTGCATTGCAATTCCGACGTCTCAGACAGCCGGAGGTCATCGAGTTTGCGCCCCAGAAGACTCTGGCCCACTTGATGGCAGGTTCGAAGTAATCCTCATTCTCGACGGTGAGCAGCATTTTATGTGCTCCCCAGATTGACCTCACGACAGAATCTGCTTTACTGCGTGTCCGTGGGTCATTCGGGTAAGGATGCAACAGCTCTATCGTCTCAGAACTCGTACTGAAAGTGCCGGCCTGAACCGCGCTCCAGATGTACAAGCACTTGATTAGCGATTCACGGTGCCCATCCTTGAGTACTTCGAGTACAGCGCGTGCCAGCAGGTCAAGCTCCTCCTGGCCCGGAGGTCTCATCTCAATATCAACGAGCCATTTCGCGGGACGAAGGGGGTAGGAAGCCAAAGCTCTCGCGATGGTTCCCGATAGCAAGCCATGTTCCTCGGCCCTGTCCTTTACAACTGCCTTCGCTTCTGGATCTTGAGCGGCGAGGCGGTCGAGACCGGTAAGCCGACCATCTAGACCATCAGCGAGATTTTGCGGCTTTACCCTCCCCAAAAGGTCTTCCTGGACAGCTTTCTGCCATCGGACGAATCGGAGAGCCCCTGCATTCCCTAGTTCCGACAGCACAAGCACCGGCCACAGCAGATCCGGCAGGTCTTCCCGGAACCAATCCGCAATTTTAAGCACGCCAGTCGCCGCGAGCTGCGGCCGGTAGACACGGCCCCTCCTGACATGGCCCTCGAGCGGCCCGGACCTCTGATTGGGCTGTGGAAACGACATGAAACCATCATAGAGCCTAGAAGCGATATGAAGCTCCGCTTGCAACCCTGAGGCTTTGTAAGCGTGAGCTTCCGGGCCTTGCTTGAGCACGCTGCCTCACCACCCAGGCCAGTGTTCTTGAGGTGCTCAAAGAATGTTGGATGCCTCCTGGCCGTCCAACGTACCTGGATCGAGAATCTTCTTTTCCCGCACGGCACGCCCCTAGTACTGGAACGCCAAGATGAATCAGATGAGATCGTCGATGCTTTGCAGCGCTGAGGCAAACAGACCAGAAGCATCGCGATCACCCAGTCGCCCAGGGGCGAAAGTCGTTGATGCTGTTCATGTCGTGATGCCGATGAATGGCAGGGGTCTGGTATGGTCGCGGGCGTTATGCCTGGTGGTGTAGGCAAGATTGACGCGGCGGTATACCGCCTCCTGCGCCGCCGTTGGATCCGTTTCGTGCCGACTCGACGGCCGCAAGTGCAGCTTCGAGCCGTTGGGCCATCGCATTGGTTGAGCCTGACCTTTCTCGATGCGGTCGATGGCTTTGCCGAGCTGATCGGCACTTCTCTGGACGCCAGGCGCGGCCAACTGGCCGCGGCATGCGGCGGCCGACTCGTTGCTCTCCGCGATCCCGGTGATGAGGTGGCGAGTCTGGTCCAGGGCGGCGAGGACGTCGGCTGAGGGCACGAAGGGTATCCGTCCACGGGGGTGGCGGCTGCGGTCAGTCTAGCGGAAACCAGGCAAATCATTGGGCACTCGTTGACCCCGGTCGTCACAGCATGACCCTGAGTAGTGGTGGTCCGGAACGGACTCCGATCCGTACCTGCCCAGGTCATGTGGTGGCGACCTTGGCAGCCTTCGCCATTGCTTCGCGCCAGGGGAACTGTTCGGAGATTGGGCCTCCGTGGTGGGGTTTGTGTTCGGGAATCTCCAGGAAGATCACGTCCTCCTCTGCCAACGTTGCGATAGCGCGCTTGTAAGGTGCTCGCCCAGTGAGTGCGGAGTTTGCGAAGGGCACGACCAGGGTTGGGATGCCGAGGCCGATGTGTTCGGAGGCGACGTCGAGGGCGTAGGTGTCGGCGATGCCGGCGGCGAGTTTGCAGATCGTGTTCGCGGTGGCGGGGGCGATCACGACGGCGTTGGCGTCGGGGCGGTCGCGTCGGGGTGTTCCTGGTTTGCGGTGCTCGGTGGTGACGGGGTGGCCTGATGTGGCTTCGAGTGCGTCGAGGTCGGCGAAATTGGCGCCGGTGGGGGTGGCGATGACGTGGCAGTCCCAGCCTGCGGCGTGGGCGGCTTGGACGAACTTGACGGCGTGCATGGCGGGTCCGGCGCCGCAGATGATGAGGTAGACGACCTTCATGCCTTGACTCCGATCCGCTCGCACAGTCCGCGGAGTTGTGGGTCGATGGCGTTTTCTTTGGTGCGGCGGACGACGATGCGGAGGACTTCTCGGGCGAGGGGGTTGAAGCGGATGCGTTGTGGGGCGACGTGTTCGGCGGAGGCGATCATGCGGATGGCGGCGCGGTCGGAGTCGCGGGTGCCGATGCGGGCGCAGGCGCGGGCGGCGTCGAGGTAGAACGAGGCTTGGCGGGTAGGTGCGTCGATGGCTCGGGGGTTGGTGGTGTTCGCGATGGCGATGGCTTGGCGGGGGTCGCGGTCGACTTCCATGGCGACCATCCAGAAGGCGAGGTTGGTGGGTCCGAACCAGCCGAGTTCCTGGCCGCAGTCACCAGTGCGGGCGGCGAGGTTTTCGGCTTCGGCGAGGTGGGTTTCGGCGTCGGATTCGCGTTTGAGGCCGTAGAGCGTCATTGCCGAGGTCAGGTGGAGTTGGCCGGCGACAGCCATGGTCCGGTTGTCGTCCAGGTTGCCGTCGAGCATGCGGAGTCCGGCGGCGGCGAACTTGTGGCCGCGTTCCATGCTGCCGCAGCTGAGGGCGGCGTGGGCGCGGGTGAAGGCGGCGATGCCTTTGAGGCTGAGGTCGTCGAGTTCGGCGGCGGCGTCGCGGGCGCGTTCTCCGGCGAGGTAGGTGTCGGCCCTCTGGCCGGTGGAGCGCATGACGTTCATGGTGCGGTGGGCGGCCTGGACGGTCAACTCTCGAGTTCGCGTTGCGATGGTCGTATCGGTTGCCGTGACGGCGGTGGCGTGTAGGCGACGCAGGAACGGCGCGAGGCGTGCGGCGGTGCCGGTGAAGTCGCCTCTCCGGTAGAGCTCTTCGAGCAGGTCGGCTTCGGCGTTGAGGTAGTCCAGGGCCGCCGGGTCGGCGGTCGCCTCGTCCTCCAGGGCGGTCTCGATGAGGGCCGCGAGGATGTCATGGACGTCGTCGACGAGTCCGACGCCATCGCTGGTGAGGGAGACGTACCCGTCGCCGATCAGGTCCATGACCGAGCAGCGCAGGACCATGCTCATCGAGGCGAGGATCTGGAGGTTGTCGGCGCCGCGGAGGCCGTTCTCGATCCGGCTCCAAGTACTCGCGCTCATGTCGGCCAGTTCGGCGGCCCGGCGGATGCTGAGTCCGCGCAGTTTGCGCCTGGTCATGATGCGTTCGCCGATGGGTTCGTTCGCCACGTGCTGCATACCTCCAGGGTCCGCCTCAGCGTACAAGTGCCGTTGCCACATGGCAACGGTCTGCACGCGGATCTTCATAGCCTGTCGTAGTGGATCGGACACTGTCCGGCCGCTCGGCTTGGCCGGGTGATTCCGGGTTGCTGAATACCAGCGAGGAGGGAGCTGTAGGTGACGAGACGGAGTAGCAGGATATCCGTGCCGGACGAGCTAGGGCACCACATGGTGCCTGACCGGATGCGATACGTGGAGCGGTGGGACCTTCCTGGTACGGAGCTGTACGTGGATGACGAGGTCGGCGACGGTGAGTTGACCTCGACAGGGCGAGGCTTCCCGGTGCTGGCGCTCCTCGGCCATGCCGACGGCATCCTCCACACCCTCACCTGGCAGGGACCAGCGGGCGCCTGGACCGCCACCGAGCGGGTCCAGATCAAGCTGAAGCTGGCCGAGGTGCTCTCGAACCGCGACCAGTTCCAGCTCGGCGGGATGCGGTTCCGACCGCACAAATGCGCCAATCCGGTGAACGGTCAGACGGTGGTCTACGTGTACCGCACCGACATCTATCCGGAAGTGCTCGTCGCCGTAGCAGGTTCCGGCGGTCTTGCTTTGACTCCCGAGCACCGGTACCTCGATGCCGTGACCTTGGGACGGGCAACCGAAGAATGTCTTGCCGGACGGACGCCATGATCATCGGGCAGTTCACCTGGCGCAAATGGGAGATCGAGGCCGAGAGCATCACGAGCCCGCTCGTCGGCGAGGTCATCTGGTTGAACCGAACTGGTCCCGCACCCGTCGGTATCGGGATGATCCGAGACGACCGACTCGAGCTGACCGCTTTTGCGCCCGCAGATGACCTCGCACCGCTTGAACTGCGGCACGCATTCGATGAGTTCCGGTCAGGAACGACGACATGAGTAGCCACCTGCTCGGCCTCGTCCTTGGCAGCAGGGCACCGACATGGGACGTGCCGGCACCGCCGGAATACCCGCGGCGCTCGCTCCAGTGGTATCTCGATCGCGCCCGCAGCGCTGCGATCGAGCACGGTTGGCACGACCACCAACAACTCGAAGCGCATCAGTGCGCGGCGAGCAAAGCGCAGGACATCTCGCCGCATTTGACTTTCCTTCCGAGGGGCCGCTGCGCGCCACGACAGAGCAGCGGTTCCCCTCCGGGCGCCGCGCGTAGTGGAGCGCGGCGGCCCGCTTAACTCAGGCTCCGTCATGGTGGGCGAGAAACAGGGCCATGGCGGCCCGACCAGATTCGGGCTCGTCAGGACCCGGAGCCAATTACGGCTAGGCACGGTCGTTTGGGCATATTCCACCCTCACAACCCCGCACAACACCCTCACAGTGAGGGTGTTGTGCGGGTGGCGGACCCGCACAAATCTCAGTTCGACGGGGTTTTCGAGCAATACTCGCGATCACGAGGGGGCTGGCGCTAGGGCCGCTCTTCCGATCGAGGGGAAGGACTTGGACACGATTCGCTCGGCATTGACAATCCTGAGGCGGTACCGCGCTGTGCCCGGTGCTGCCGTTCAACGTGCTTCCCTCGTGGCGAGAGCGGTGGGCCGATGAGTTCGTGGCGAAAGCGCTCGAGCGCGGCAGCGTCGTTGGAAGCGGCGGCGCATCAACTGACCGAACGGGATCGGGCGATCATTGCCGCTTTGGCGGAGTTCAGGCTGTTCACGCTCGAGCAACTGTGCCGGTTGTTCTTTACCTCGATGTCGGCGGCGCGCGACCGGCTCTCTACGCTGTTCGAGCGGGGGTTCCTCGCCCGATCTCGGCCCTCGACCAGAGCCGCGTACCGCTATTATCTGGGGCCGCTGGGGTTGCGTCTGCTCCATGCCGACCGCGTCGCTGCCTACGAGCAGAGCAGCGTGGACGACTACGGGAATCGCGCGGTGCCCAACCCGGGCCGAGCACCGACTGCTGCGAAAGCCCGCGAGTACGGTGAGGGCGTCTTCCTTTCCTCCCAGCGACCGCACCGCGAGGGCGTAAGCGACTTCTACAGCCGCCTGGTCGCCTCCACTCGAGCCCACCCCGAAACGCGACTGATTCAGTGGGAGATCGAGACCAGTCAGCACCGTTGGTGGACGGCGCTGTCCCTGCGCCCTGACGGGATATTCGACCTCGACATCGCCGGCCTCGTGCGCCCGTTCTGGTTCGAGTTCGACACCGGTACCGAGACCATCGACCGGCTCGTCGAGAAAGTGCGGCGCTGGAATTCCTTCATCGAGCGGCATCTCAAGATGTCCTGGACGCTCCCGCTGATGCTCATCGAACTCACCAAACCCGGACGCGAGGACAACCTCCACGCCTGGCTCGAACTCCTCGGCACTGTTCAGGGGGTCGCAACCACGGTCACGGCCCGATCCGCCGATCCGCTCGGCCCCGTCTGGCGTGTCTGCGGCGACCGGCCTGACTCGCTCCGACCGCTCGCTGAGATTCCCCCACCGAATCGCTGAGGCCTGTGTCGTGCGCGATGGCGGTTATGCGGGGTGCGGCGGCTCCCGAGTCGGGTCCCGCAGCGACTCCCGTGATGGGTCCCGAGCCATGAATCCGAACGCAACCCAGCATTTTTGCAGGTCACCGCTATTTTGAGGATCGTTGGCCGAGCCCGACATTATTACTTATATATATTTCCCCAAGGGGGTCATGGTTCGTGACTGGCGCGGGCCTTGCAGACCCACACCAGTTGTTGACGGCAGACTCGATTACCTGTCGTCACAGAACCGAACTCCTGTCTCATCATCGGGTACTATCGAGTGCATCTGAGACCACGGGTGACGGCGAGTCCCCTCCTATGTCATGGTCTATGACCTCATCCACCGCCGCCGACTTCAGCGAAGATCCTGAAGTGCCCATATGGCCGAGGCTGATCCGTCTGGCCGAGCGGTGGACCATCGCAGAGAAAGTCGACGGCACGCACGCCGTCATCGTCATCCAACCCGCCGAACCCGAATCTCACGCGGGACCGGGCGTGAGCGTTGTCAGGTGCCCGGATGGTCGGCGGGTCAGGATTCGGGCCGCGAGTCGCACCCACTGGCTCGTACCTGAGACCGATGCCCGCGACGGCATCGGTCGCGACAACTTCGGCTTCGCCACTTGGGTCGCCGCTCATGCTGGCGAACTCGCCGCGCTCGGGCCGGGGAGACATCACGGCGAGTGGTACGGGGCCGGCATCGGTCGCGGCTATGGCCTCACTGAACGCCGTTTCGCGCTCTTCGACACCGCTAGATGGAAACCGAACACAGTCCCCGATGGCGTGCCCGAGGAATTGGGCTTGGTGCCGGTGCTAGCCGAATGCGAGGGGCCCAAGCTCAATGCCACGATCGCCCGATGTCTTCGGGGCCTGATGCAGCACGGTTCTCGTCTGGTGGCCGGGGCGGCGGCCAAGGGCGTGATCGCTCGCTCAGCTGCCGATCCCCGGCTCGCGCTCAAGGCTTACATCGAGAACTCGGGGAAGGAGGCCGTTCAGAGACAGCGCGGGCATCATGCCGCATAGGCGCGGCCGAGGGACCTGCTTCTCGACATGAGCGGGCTATTCAGGGACACAGCTGCGATGGCAGTATCCGGCCGCGAGGTTTGCAGAGAGCTCGTCCAGATGCTCCGTGCCGGAAGGCAGATCCAGCGTGAGAAGGAGCGCGTGGGCTTCGGCCGGGTCGAGGTCGGCGTAGAAGCTGGAGAAGAACGCGCCGAGCACTGCGCCGAATATCGAGCGGTGCAGCGAGGGTACGGCTGAGGCTTCCTGATAGACCGGAGCTGCGACGCACCACGGCACGTTTCCTGAGGCGCTGAGGATCCGCGAGATCCGGCGGAGCGTCGCTTCTCGGGCCTCGCCGTCGAGGTGCTTCAGGCGTTCCAGATCGTCGGCCAAGAGCGCTTCGAAGGCCGGTGCCGCGGTATTGCGATCCTCCAGCCAGTCGACCGACATGCAGTAAGTCAGGGCGTGCAAGGCCTGCGGCTCGGCGAGACGGGATCGGTATTCCGCCCAGAACCACTCGGTCAGTTCGGGATCGGTTTGTCGCCTGATGAACCAGCGAAGTTGCACGGCCGCCCAGTAGTCGTCGAGCAGGTCGACGAAGCCGTATCCGAGGCGGATCCGCTCGCGGGCCGTCAGATGCTTGTCGTCGAACATCTGGTCGATCCAGTCGTGCGCCAGATCGACTGAATTGAGTGTCGCCCCCGGTTCTTCAGGATCGGTCCAAGATCCTGGGCTCACGGGTACGACGCCGACACCGGCGAGCCACTGTTCCGCTGCGACCGCCTCCGCTGAAGTCCGAGCCATCGGTCAGGCGTCTCGGTCGCGGATCCAGATCTTCCTGAGCAGCATCTTCTTAAGGGGCTCGAAGCCGCTGCAAGGGTTCTGCTGTTCGATCCCAGTGACGGCCTCTTCGATGAATCGGGCGTGTTCAGAGCCCACTTCGATTCTGCGGTCATCAGGGAAGCCGAGCTCGAAGTCATCGAGTTGGTGGCGCACGATCGCGTCGAACGCGGCCCTGTCGCTGGAAGAGTCCTGGTCACGCATTGGTTCTCGCTGCCTTCGTCAAGGGGTGCGACCTGTTCGGCCAACGGCGGGGGAACACCGCTCGGGCCAGTATTCCACAAGAGCCTCAGGAGCAACAATCTTCAAACGAGGGAATGTCGGATCTCTGGCTTAACATGCTGCACATGAAGCACATATGGACTGCGAGCTACTGCGAAGGCTGGAACGGACCCGCTGGCAAACCGGTAGGCAGCCTCTCTCAAGAGGAAGCACGCCAGCGCGATGAAGACGGCCTCCCCTACTCGGTGCTCATCGCGGAAAACGGTCGGCCCCGGTTCGTCCTCGACATTGCTTGGCGACAGAACTACCTCGCGCGTTGGGCGTTCGACGGCGAGGCGCGCAGGGCCTCACGAGCGGTGTTCCTTCGTCTCGAGGATGGGAAGCTCTTCGAGCGAAAGCTCACCGAGTGGCAGTACGAGAGCGGCGAGGCCGACGGTAGCCCGAAGGTCCCGCGGCAGACCCTCGATCGGGGATTCGACGGTCGAACCACGATCTACCACCGGCACCGCAGCGGCAGCAGCGGCCACACGTCGAAGATCGAGCCGTTCGAGCAGTTCATCCACCCGGCGGTCTCCTTCGAGAACTGGGGATCGATCTTCGGAGGCGAAGACCTCCCGGCGCTCGCTGTAACACCCGTGACCGAATCCCTTCCGTTCAACCCTGGGGACAGACGTCCCTGGGATCCGCCGGTGCCGTACAGCAGTCCGTACCTCGACGCGCTCATGACGCAGGGCTCGACAGTGGTTCACAAGGACTCGCAGCAGCCGATGGTGGTCGACCATGTTCCGGTCGCGACTTTGAACTTTCCGACCGGGAACGTGGTCGCCTGCGACCCGAACTGGCTGGACCCGAAGGAGGCGTTCATGGTCAGCGTTCCACCAGGGTCCTACCGAGTGATCGAGCTACAGATCATGCGGATGCTCGACGGCGAGGAGTACCGGCCGGCTGCTGGCTATCTGTTGGAGATCTCCGGCGAGCCGACGGTCTCCTGGGAGTTTGCACTCGAACCGGGCCAGGACCTCAGGCTCCTCGACGACGGGGATTTCTACGGTTTCGATGTCGAGAGCGGCTTCGGGAGCTTCATGGACGACGCCACGCAGCGGCCACTTATCGATCACGTCGGCGATGACTTCACCGAGTGGAGTCAGGACCTCTACAACTCACCTCACTTCACCGTTCCCGGCACGAGTCTCGACCTGTTCGCTTACAACTGCTACTACGGCGACGGCTCCTATCCCACCTGGATCGGCCGTGATGCTAGAGGCTCGGTGACCTGCTTCCTCAGCGACATGCTTATCGTCAGCGATGGCAAGTCGAAAAAGGGTTACGAGATCACCTTTGAGCGGGATTGGTAGCCGTTGCTCGTTCCTGCGTCGGATCCGACAGCGGTAGCTGTCGGATCCGACGCAATGCCACTGGGGGTCACACTTTTTGTGGATTCCAGGCCGCGTAGACGCGGCAGGCGCGGGTGGGCACCATGGCATGCCGATCGAGTCGAACCAGGCCGGAGCGTCGATCGCGGGGCGGCAGGCGAGGGCTTTGAAATCGGTACTGGCGAGCAGATCGCGGTGTTCGGCGATGTCGGCGGCCTCCCATGCCTGCGCGTAGGTGGTGCCGGTGGGGACGTACTCCCATCGGGCTTCCTCGGTCGGTTGGGCTTCGAGTCGACTGCGTTTGTCGATTAGCGCCTTCATGCGGCGGCGGTACTCGTCGTCCTCGCCTTCCCACAATCCGGCGTCGCGGTCGTCCCTCAAGTCTCGGATCGTGTGCTCCAGACGTTCCAACTGCGCAGCGGATCCGGTGGCGGGGACGAAGCGACGCTCGTACACCTCTTGGTCGCCGATGTCGTCCAAGAACCGCTCGGTCAAAGCCTGGTCGAGCTCTTCGAGTTTGATCGAGGCCGGGTGCGGGCAGTGATTCATGGTGCCCTTGCACCCGTACCGGACATACATGATCCCCTTCTGGGCACTGGCGAAGCGGTACATCTTGTTCCCGCACGCTCCGCACCGCAGGAAGTCCTTGAGCAGGTACAGCGCCGTTCTCGGGCGCGGAGTGCGACTCTTGGCGGCGCGATCGTTGTGGACCACCGAGCCCTGTCGGAGCGCCTCGAAGTCCGCCAGGGAGATCAAGGGTTCGGCGAACTGGATGGGCTCTCCGGCCTCGTCGACCACCGTGCGCCCGTCGTGGACGGCCTGCCCGATGAGGTGTCGACCGCCGAGGTACTTCGCGACGCTGGTGCCCAGCCAGAACGCGCCCTTGAGTCCGTAGACGCCGTTCTCGTTGAGCCAGTCGGCGATCTTCTGGAACGACCAGCCTTCGAGTCGTTTCGCGACCATACCCCGCGCCCACGGAGCGCGCTCTGAGTCGATGACGAGCCCGGTTGCCTTGCCCTGGCTGTCGTGACTCGTCTTGTACCCGAACGGCACCACACCGCCGGCCCACCGGCCCCGCTGGCGCAGCTTCGCCCGGGTGGAGGTGACACGTTCGGAGATCGCGTCGAGTTCCATCTCCGCGAAGATCGCAGCGACGTAGGCGATGAGTTTGCCGGAGGGCTCAGCGGTGTTGAGCTGTCGGTCGGCGGTGGCGGCGAGTTTCTCGTGCTCGTCGCACCAGGCGAGAAGCTTCGAGAAGTGCACGATCGACCGGGCCCACCGGTCGATCTTCGCGGCACACAAGCCGTCGAACTCTGACCCGCGCTCGCGCAGCCAGGGGCCGAGTTCCTCGCGCTCGAAGGGGTCCGTGGAGCCGGAGACGTCGAGGTCTTCGGCCCAGCCGACGATGGTGTGGCCGCACTCGGCAGCCCACCGCTCGATGGCTTCCTTCTGGCGTTCGGGTGAGGTGGTCACGTCGGTGACCCGCGACAGGCGGACCACGCCGACGATGCGGAGCCCGGACCGGCTCATCTTCGCGCGGGACTTGGATCGTTGATTTGCCATTGCATCCCCTGATGACTGAGTTTCATGATCACACGCACAACATTTGTCACGCGTGAAACTGGTGAAACTGTCACCTACGGGTGACCGCTGGGCGGTTCGACGCCGCCTGACGGCCGCCGTCCGGCCGATGCGCCCGCTCGTCGCGCTGCCGGCCTGCCGGGTCCGACACCGGGGTCGGGGAGGCCTTCCGCCATACGTGCGCGCACCTCCACTCGGACCTGGACTCGCCGGCGACGCTGCAACCCCGACTAGGGGCGGGCCACCAGGCCCGCCTCGTACGCCAGGATCGCCGCCTGGACCCGGTTCTGGAGCCCGAGCCGGGTCAGGATAGCGCTCACGTGGCCCTTGACCGTGCCCTCGGTGAGGAACAACCGCACCGCGATGTCGCTGTTCGACAGGCCCTCACCGAGCAGTCCGAGCACCTCCCGCTCCCGGGGCGTCAGCACCGCGACCCGCTCCAGGCCCGGCGTGCGCCGCGTCAGGCCCGCCGCCCCCATCTTGGCGATCACCCGGTGCGCGATCCTGGGGGAGAGGTACGCGGCGCCCTCGGCGACCGCCCGCACCCCGAGGATCAGCTCGCGCGGGTCGGCCGCCTTGAGCAGGAACCCGCTCGCGCCCTCCGCGAGGGCCCGCATCACGTACTCGTCCTCGTCGAACGTCGTCAGCATCGACACCGCCGTCCCGGGCACCGCGCGGCGGATCTCGGCCGCGGCGGCCAGGCCGTCGAGCCGCGGCATCCGGATGTCGAGGAGCGCCACGTCGGGCCGGTGCGCCCGCGCGAGCGCCACCGCCTCGGCCCCGTCCGACGCCTCGGCCACCACCTCGATCCCCTCGTCGGTGCCCAGGATCGCGGCGACCCCGGCCCGGATCATGCCCTCGTCGTCGGCCAGCAGCACCCTGATCATCGGTCCCCCCGCACCGGCAGCTCGGCCTCCACGGCGAACCCGCCCTCCCGCGGCCCGGCACTGAAGGAGCCCCCGAGCAGGCGCACCCGCTCGGCCAGGCCCGCCAGCCCCGAACCCAATCCGCCCGCCGCTCCCGGCGCCTCCCGGTGCGGCCAGCGGTGGCCCGCCCCGGCCAGGGCCGCCGCCGGCGCGGCCGTGTTCGCGACCGCGACCCGCACCGCCTCGCCGGACCGCTCGACGCGGACCGCGACCGCGCTCCCCGGCGCGTGCTTGGCGGCGTTGGTGAGCGCCTCCTGCACGATCCGGTACACCGCCCGGTCCACCACCGTCCCGGCCCCGGCGGCCTCCGCCTCCAGCCGGACGTCGAGCCCGGCCGCGGCCGAGCGCGCCACCAGGTCGCGGACCGGCTCGTCGAACGGCGTCACCGGCGCGGCCTCGTCGCGCAGCAGGCCCAGCGCCTGCCGCAGCCGGTCCGTGGCCTCGACCGCGTTGGCGCGCAGCGCGGCCGCGGCCCCGCGACTCGCCTCCGGCAGGCCCGGGGCCAGCTCCAGGGCCCCGGCCCGCAGTGCGATGAGCGCCAGGTCGTGCCCGACCGAGTCGTGCAGGTCGGCCGCGATCCGGGCCCGCTCCTGCGCCTGGACGCGCTCGGCGACGAGCTCGCGCTCGCGTTCGAGCCGGGAGGCCCGCTCCTCGGCGGCCCGGTACAGCTCGACCTGCTGGCGGCGGTACCGGCCCCCGAACCACGGCAGCATCACGAACACGGCCAGCACGAGGAAGGCCGTGAGGCCGTTACCGCGGTCGACGCCCATGACCGGCACGGTGAGCGCCCCTGCCGCCAGCAGGATTTGCGCGCCGTACCGTCCGGCGAGCCGGCGCCCGTGCAGGTACGCGAGCACCGCCAGGACCAGGAACAGCGCCTGCCGCCACGGCGACAGCCCAACCGTGTCGAACCCGTTCACCACGGCCGCCGCCGCGATCGCCGCCAGTACCGCCCCGTAGATCACGCCGCCGAGCCTACCGACCGGACCGCCGAGCGCAGCCGCACCAGCCGCGCGACCGCGACCGCGAGACCCGCCACCGCGGCGGCCATGAGCGTCACCGTGAGCGGCAGCGCGAAGTAGAACAGCTGCGGCCACGGGACCGTGCGCCCGCCGGAGATGAACGACACCCCCGCCGGGTAGGCCGCGAACAGCACCGCCGGGACCAGCAGCGGGACCATCCGCAGCGCCGTCGCCCACGCCCGGCGCCCGGCCCGCCGCTCGGCCCAGCGCCGCGAGCGCGCCACGCCCAGCGCCCCGAGCCCGAGCGCGGCCAGCGCTACGACGGCCAGGACCAGTTCGATGACCTGCCGGTCGCGGCCCGGCTCGGCGGGCGCCTCACCTGCGGTGATCGCGGCCAGGCCCTCCATGGCCGCCCAGGTGACGTCGGCGAGCCCGGCCCCGGTGCTCATCACCGCGACCCCGTACCCGGTCTCGGGGTCGATCCACTGGGCCGCGTTGTAGGTCATGAGGTTCCCCGAGTGGGCGAGGGTCCCGTCGGACTCGACGCTCCAGCCCATGCCGTAGTCCTGCACCGCCGACGGGGTGTGCATCGCCTCCAGACCCGCCGCGCCGACGAGCGGCGTGCCGTGCCCGTTCTGGGTCGCGAGCCAGCGGCCCATGTCGTCGGCGCTGGTGATGATGCCGCCGCTGCCGGAGTCGTCGAGGAAGCCGTGCGCCTCCTCGCGGGCGATCCAGAGGCCGAACAGCGAGTTCGAGCCGAGTCCGGGCTCGACGTCCTCGTCGCGGGTGGCGCTGTCGTCCATGCCGAGCGGGCCGAACACGCGCTCGCGCATGAAGTCCGCGAACGGCTTCCCGGAGGCGACCTCGACCAGGCGCGCGGCGACGTTCGCGTTCGCGTTGCAGTAGGCCCAGTCGGTTCCCGGGTCGGCGGCGAGCGCGTCGTCGCCGAGCCGGGCGACGTAGTCCTCCAGCGAGGTCGCGTCCTCGAGCTCGACGACGTCGATCGTGGTATCGGCGAACCCGGAGGTCTGGTCGAGCAGCTGGCGCACCGTCACCTCCGCGGCGCGCGGGTCGGCCATCGCGAACTCCGGCAGCTGCGCGGCGACGGTGCCGTCGAGGTCGATCGCGCCCTCCTCGACCAGGATCATGACGGCCATGGCCGTGAACGACTTCGAGAGCGAGGCGACGCGCATCGGGGTGTGCTCGGTGACCGGGTCGCCGTGCGAGTCGGCGCCGTACCCGGCGGCGAAGACCGTCTCGTCGCCGTGCACGACGACCGCCGACAGGCCCGGCACGCCGGAGGCCGCGACGAGGTCGGTGAGGTAGGCGTCGTACGCCTCGGGGCCGGCATCGGCCTGCGCCTGCGCGGGGGCGGCCGGCAGCGCGAGCACCGCCGCCGCGGCGAGCGCCGCGCCGAACACCTTGGGGGCCTTGGGTTTCACTGGGGGACTCCGTTTTCTGTGTCGGTGTTCCTGTGTCGGTTCCCCATGAACGCTATTGGCGCGCCGGGCCGCCGGCCTCCCCAGAAAGACCGGAACCGCCCCTGACGAAAGTCAGGGATTTCCGTCCCGGCGCAGCGCCCCTCCGCCGCGCGGGATCGGGTAGATTGACACCGCCGGTTTACCGATACACACCCCTTGTTCGGGGGCGACACCTGAGGGACTCGATGAAAGCCTTCCCGCTCTCCCGCGTCACGCTGCTCGACGGCCCCTTCGCGCGCGCCGTCCGCACCGATCTCGACTACGTCCTGGCCATGGACCCCGACCGCCTCCTCGCCCCGTTCCTGCGCGAAGCCGGGCTCGCCCCGCGCGCCGCGAGCTACGGCAACTGGGAGGACTCCGGCCTCGACGGCCACATCGGCGGCCACTACCTCTCCGCGCTCGCCCTCCTCGCGGCCGCGACCGGCGAAGCGGAGCCGCGGCGGCGACTGGACCACATGGTCGCCGAACTCGCCCGCGCCCAGGACGCCCTCGGCACCGGCTACGTCGGCGGCGTCCCCGGCGGCGCGGCGCTGTTCGAGGGCCTGCGCGGCGGCGCCGGCGTCCGCTCGCTCGGCTCCAGCGACCACTGGGTCCCCTGGTACAACGTCCACAAGACCTTCGCCGGCCTCATCGACGCCCACCGGCTCCTCGGCCACGAGCAGGCGCTCGCGGTCGTGGTGCGCCTGGCGGACTGGTGGCTGGACATCGCCGCGACCATCGACGACGCCGCGTTCGAAGCCATGCTCGACACCGAGTTCGGCGGCATGAACGAGGCCTACGCCGACCTCGCCGCCGCCACCGGCCGCGGCGACTACGCCGACATGGCCGTCCGCTTCTCGCACCGCGCGATCCTCGACCCGCTCCTGGAGCGCCGCGACGACCTCACCGGCCGCCACGCCAACACCCAGATCCCCAAGGCCGTCGGCTACGCCGCCACCGCCGCGGCCACGGACGACCGCGACCTGTGGGACGCCGCCCGGTTCTTCTGGCGCGACGTGGTCGAGCGCCGCACCGTCGCCATCGGCGGCAACTCGGTGCGCGAGCACTTCCACGCCCCCGACGACTTCTCGACGATCATCGAGGACCGCGAGGGCCCCGAGTCGTGCAACACCTACAACATGCTGAAGCTGACCCAGCGCCTCGCCGCGGACCGCCTCGAACCGGCCCACCTCGACTTCGCCGAGCGCGCCGTCTACAACCACCAGCTCGCCTCCCAGCACCCCGACCACGGCGGCCTCGTCTACTTCACCCCGATGCGCCCGCGCCACTACCGCGTCTACTCCCAGCCCGAGACCAGCATGTGGTGCTGCGTCGGCACCGGGATCGAGGCCCAGGCCAAGTACGGCGAGCTCGTCTTCGGCGAGCACGAGGGCGCGCTCGCGGTCAACCTCTACCTCCCCGCGGTCCTGGACGCCCCCGAGTTCGGCGGCCGCGTCCGCATCGAGACCGCCTTCCCCGCAGACGAGGCCGTGCGCCTCACGTTCGACCTGGACGAGCCGCGCGAACTCACGCTGCGCCTGCGCGTGCCCGGCTGGAGCGGCGGCCTGGCCGCACTCGCGGTCAACGGCGAAGCGGCGCAGGCCGAAGCGGTCCCCGGCGCGGTCCTCCTCCACCGCGCCTGGCGCCCCGGCGACACCGTCTCCTTCGGACTCCCGCTGCCGCTGCGCGCCGAACGGCTCCCGGACGGCTCGCCCTGGCAGGCCTACTTCGCCGGCCCGGTCCTCCTGGCCGCCCGCGCCGGCGAGGAGCACCTCGACGGGCTCCTGGCCGACGACTCCCGCATGGGCCACGTCGCCCACGGCCCGCTCCTCGGCTTCGCGGACGTCCCGATCGTCGCCGACCTCCCGGCAGACGAGGTCCTCGAACACGAAGGGCCGCTGCGCTACCGGCTCGCCACGAGCGCCGGCGCGGTCGAGCTCGCGCCGTTCTTCGACCTCCACGACTCCCGCTACACCGTCTACTGGCCCGTCGCCGAACCCGCTGGAGTGCAGGCCCGCCGAGCGGACCTGGTCGCGGCCGACCGCGACTCGCTCAACCTCGACCGCACGACCGTGGACAAGGTCGCCTTCGGGGAGCAGCAGCCCGAGAGCGACCACGGCTTCCGCGGCCGCGACACCGAGGTCCACGTGGACGGCGACGGCCGCCGCGCCCGCGCGACCACCGCGAGCATGGCCGTCACCCTCAGCGATCCCGACCACCGCGGCCAGGGCCTGCGCGTCGGCTACCGCCTCACCGGCGCTCCGGCCGCCGTCGCGGTCCGCCTCGGCGGCGTCCTCGTCGCCGAGGAGCGCTGGGACGGCGGCACCGAGTCCTACGACATCGACTACGGCCTGCCCGAAGCCCTCCGGGCCGAACCCCGGCCCGACGCCCTCGACCTCGAGATCACCGCCCTCGACGGCCGCCCCACCCCCGCGATCACCACCGTCCGCCTCATCCGCTGGGCCGCACCGTGAACGCGGCCGCCCGGCGCCGCACCTAGACGGGCCCGGCCCTGTCTTCCGGGTCACCTTCGGGGCCCGGACTGTCACATCCGGGCGGCCGGTCCCGTCAAGGGGGCGAAGGACCGAACGGAAGGGACGGGAACCATGACCGTGCAGCACGACGTGGACGAGGCAGCGATCCGGGACCGGCTGGCGGGGATCGCGACCGCGCTCCGCGACCGCGACCTCGGGGCGCTCAGGCGGGCCTACACCGAGGACGTCGTCTCCTTCGACGTCGAACCGCCGCTCCAGCATGTCGGCGTGGACGCGAAGCTGGCCAACTGGGAGCGCGTGTTCGCCGCGTTCGCGGTAGTGGACTACGAGTTCAGGGACCTGCGCGTCGTCGTGGACGGCGCGGTGGCGTTCGGGCACGGCTTCGGGCGCCTGAGCGGGACGCTGCGCGGCGGCGCCCGCGTGCCGGGCATGTGGGTGCGGGCCACGTTCGGCCTCCGGCGGATCGGCGGCTCGTGGCTGATCGCGCACGACCAGGTCTCCGTCCCCTTCGACGTCGCCACCGGGAAGGGCGCGGCCGACCTGGAGCCGTGACGGGGGAGCAGCCGAGGGGCGGGCCCGCGGCGGCGGCGGGGGACACGCGACCACTGTATTTAGTATCGTCGATGCGAACGTCCGTGCGCCCGGGCACCCCCATCCGGCAAGGAGAGTCTCGTGCACCAGAAACCCCTGCGAAGCGCCCGCCTGCGCCTGGCCACCGTCGCCGTCGCCTCGTTCGCCACCCTCGCGGCGGGACTCGCGGGCGCGGCGAGCGCCCAGGCCGCCCAAGGCTGCGAGGTCGACTACTTCGTCGAGCACCAGTGGCCCGGCGGGTTCACGGCGACCGTCACCGTCCGCAACCTCGGCGAGCCGGTCGACGGCTGGGACGTCGAGTGGGTCTGGCCCGAGGGCCAGAGCGTGTCCCACGGCTGGAACGCCGCGTTCACCACCACCGGCGAGCAGGTCAACGCCGGGAACTTGAGCTACAACCGGACGATCGCCACCGGTGGCTCGGTCTCCTTCGGGTTCAACGGGACCTGGGCCGGCGTCAACCGCGAGCCCTTCGCGTTCCAACTCAACGGCCACACCTGCGACGGCACGGTCGGCGAACCGACCACCGACCCGACTCCGTCGTCTCCGGCGGGGGACCTCTGAGGCGCGAAGGCCACCCTGACGGGCACCGCCTGACCCGCACCCGGGGCGCCCCCGGGCGCCCCGGCACCGCCTGAAACGGATGGCACACTCTGGGGATTCTGGGACTCCGCGCTCCTCGTAGAGTCGTCATCACCGGCAGATGAGCCACTTCAAGCGGAGGACGAGACCGATGAGCGAGTACGACGAGACCACCTACGACGAGACCGACGCGACCGGCGCCGACGCCACCGCCGAGGACGAGGCCTACGGCACCGACACCACCGTCGCCGAGACCGAGGAGGTCTTCGACCTCGACGGCGACGGCGTCGCCGACAACACCATCACCGCCGACGGCATGACCCTGGTCGACTCGAACGGCGACGGCCAGGCCGACGCGGTCGCCTACGACTACGACGGCGACGGCGCCTCCGACGAGATCCTCGTCGACACCGACGGCGACGGCTCCTTCGAGAGCGCCATCTACGACACCGACGGCGACGGCCTCGTGGACACCATCGAGTCCGACACGAACGGCGACGGCATCGTCGACCAGGTCTCCTACGACTCGGACGGCGACGGCTACGTCAACCAGGTCTCCACCGACACGAACGGCGACGGCGCCGTGGACGTCGTCGCCACCGACTACGACGGCGACGGCCTGGTCGACGAGGTCGAGATCGACTCCGACGCCGACGGCCTGGTCGACGCCGCCCTGGTCGACTCGGACGCCGACGGCTTCCTCGACACCGCCTACACCGAAGCCACCCCGGCCGGCGACTCCTTCCAGCCGCCGAACGGCCAGGTCATCTGACCCCGGTCCCACCGGGACCGCCCCCGCTTGCACCCGGGGTCCGCCGCAGCGGACCCCGGGCACCAGCCCGAGGCCGCCGACGGTCCCGACGAGAGCCCCGATCCCGAATCCCCTTGCGCCGCTGAGGCCCCGCACCCGGGCCCGCAGCCGAAGCCCTCCCCAGGCACCCCGCCGACGACGCCGCCGCCCGGCCCTTCCGCTAGGGCCCCATCGGCGCCGCCCTCAGGCGCCACGAGTCCCCTCGACAACTCGTGACCAGAAATGTATTCTGGTCACGAGATTCCGAGTCGAGGGGGCCCATTGGCACGCACCCAACGCGCCGACCTGGCCGCACGCGCCGAAGCGCTGCTCGACGCCGCCGCCGCGCTCCTGCTCGAAGGCGGCACGCGCCGCATCCGCATCGACCAGGTCGCCGCCCGCGCCGGCGTCGGCAAAGGGACCGTCTACCTCCACTGGGCCGACCGCGACCACCTGCTCCTGGCCGTGGGCGCCCGCGAGGCCGCCGCCATCCTCCGCGCCGCCATTCGCGCCATCGAGGCCGACCCGGTCGAAGCCGCCCCGCACCGCCACCTCCGGCACCACTTCCTCGAAGCCGCGCGCCGCCCCGTCCTGCGCCTCGTCTTCGACGCCGAAGCCCCCGACCTGGCCGCCCTCGCCGGTGAACGCACCCGCACCGGCCTCGCCGCCGCCCGCCGCGCCGCCGACCGCGACTACCTCGCCGCCCTCGCCGACCACGGCCTGCTCCGCCCCGGCGCCGACCCGGACGACACCTGGTACGGCATCCAAGCCGTCGCCCACGGCTTCTTCGCCTCCGAGCCCTTCCAAGCCCCGCTCCCCGCCGAGCACCGCGCCGACCTCCTCGCCGACGTCCTGCGCCGCGCCTTCGAACCCGACCCCGCGCCGCCGCCCGAGCGCTACCGCGCCGCAGCCCCCGCGGTCCTCGCCGGCTTCACCCGCCTCGCCAACGCCTACACCCGCACCGCCTACGGCGACGCCCTCGACTGAAGGACACCCCTATGGACGACCTCACCGGCATCCACCACATCGGACTCCTCGTCCGCGACATGGACGACGCCCTCGCCGCCTACGCGCGGCTCGGCTTCCACCTCGGCCCGCCCGCCTACCCCGCGCTCCCGCCCGCCCCAGGCGCCGCGCCCGAGCCCGTCGGCGCCGGCAACACCCACGCCGACTTCCCCCGCAGCTTCATCGAACTCCTCGCCTTCGCCCCCGCCGACCCGGCCCGCCTGCCCGCCGGAGCCGCCCTCGTCCCGCTCCAGGTCCCCGACGACCAGCTCGCCGCCACCCGCACCGTCATCGGCCGCACCCTCGACGGCCTCGCCGCCCGGCTCGACCGCGCCGAAGGCGCCCACATCCTCGTCCTCACCACCGACGACGCCGAGCGGACCGCCGCCCGCCTCGACGCCGCCGCCGTCCCCAACAGCGGCGCCCGCACCGCCCAGCGCCCCCTCGCCACCGCCGCCGGCACCGTGCTCGCCGACGTCAGGTTCCTCAAACTCCACGACCCCGCCGCCCCCGGCGGCCTCGTCCCCGAAGGCCGCGTCGGCGCCGCCGAGGACGCCCCCGCCGACCTCCTCGACGCCCAGACCGGCCTCGCGCACCCCAACGGCGCCAACGCGATCACCGCCTGCACCGTCTGCACCGCCCCCGACGGGCTCGACGCGGCGGCCGACCGCTACCGCCGCTACCTCGGCACCGCACCCGAATCCGACGGCCCCGACGCCGTCTTCACCCTCGGCGCCGCCCGCCTCGTCCTCACCACCCCCGCCGCCCTCGCCCACCGCCTCCCGGGCGAGCGCCCCCGCACCCTCCCCGGCATCGCCGCCTGCACCCTCGCCGTCACCGACCTCCCCGCGGCCGAGCGCCTCCTCCGCGCCAACGGCGTCCCCCTGGGCCGCACCGCAGACGGCGACCCGTTCGTCCCCGCCGCCGCAGCCCTCGGCCTCGCCCTCGTCCTGAAAACCGCCTGAAATCGTCGGCGGCAACCCCGCCAAGCCGATCCGCCGCCGCTTCACCGGCGACGAGGCCGAGCTGCTCCTGCGCGCCGCCTGGTGGGACTGGCCCGTCGCACTCGTCACCGAGCACGCCCGCACCATCATGGCCGGCCGCCCGGCCGACATCGCCGCCGTCGCCGAACGGCACGGCCTCATGTAAGAGGCTCTCCTTCTCCTCCAGGCCCACCGCCCGGCGCAGCTCCTCGCGCTGCTCGCCGAGGTTCTCGGCGTCCGAGGTCTTCGCCAGGTGGTCCATGATGTCCGCCAGCCCGCCCGCGACGGCGTTCAGCTTGTGCTGGAGCGCCGCCTCGTTCCGCGCCTCGCTGTTCTGGAGCAGCGCCACCATCAGGAACGTGATGATCGTCGTGATCGTGTCGATGATGAGATGCCAGGTGATCTTCTCGAACCAGATGATCGTCGGCGCCCAGAGGAGGATCACCAGGGCGCAGAAGACGAAATATCCCGGCCGCCCGGTGAGCTTCGAGGCCCGGGTCGAGAACCGGTCGAACCTGCCGACGTGGGGTGTCACGTCCGACGGCATCGTCGCCGAGGAGCGCTTCTGTGCGCGCGATTCGCTCATGGGTACGAGGTGCCCCGGCGCGGCCGCGGTAAACCGGACGCCTCCTGTGCAGGGATTCGACTCGTGTCCCGGACACCGGGCCGCACCCCGTTATACGCTCGGGAGACGATCTACCAGGGGCGGTGGCCTATCGATGGCACCTCATCACGGCAGAACCGAGCGAGACGACTACAAGGCGCTGGCGCCGCTGTTCGACGAACTCGCGGCGCTCGACGAGGACGACCCGCGCCGGGTCGAGGTCCGCGAGCGGCTGATCACCGGGCACCTGCCGCTCGCCGAGCACATCGCCCAGCGGTACTCCGGCAAGGGCATCGTCAAGGAGGACCTGCTCCAGGTCGCCTCCGTCGGGCTCATCCACGCCGTCGACCGCTTCGACCCCTCGCTCGGCAGCGACTTCCTCTCGTACGCCGTGCCGACCATGATGGGCGAGGTGCGGCGCTGCTTCCGCGACACGGCCTGGCCGATGCGCGTGCCGCGCCGCCTCCAGGAACTGCGCCTGGCGATCAACCAGGCCGGCGACGACCTCGCGCAGGAGCTGGGCCGGCCCGCCTCCTGCGCCGACCTCGCCGCGCACCTGGGCCTCACCGAGGCCGAGGTCGCCGAAGGACTCGAAGCGCGCCAGGCGTTCCGGTCGGTCTCGCTCGACGAGCCCGCCTACCAGGACGACCGCGCGCCGCTGTGCGAGACGATCGGCGCCGAGGACCTCGCGCTCGAGCTGGTGGAGAACCACGAGGCGCTGCTGCCGCTCATCCAGGACCTGCCCGAGCGCGAGCAGCGCATCCTCGCGCTGCGCTTCTACGAGGAGAAGACCCAGGCGCAGATCGGCGAGGAGATCGGCATCTCCCAGATGCACGTGTCCCGCCTGCTCAAGGGCACCCTCGAAGAGCTGCGCGAACGCCTGCTCACCGCGCCCAAGTAGGGCCCGTGCATGGCCGGCGCGTCGCGGGGTAACCCGCCCGGGTCAGACGACGTCAGATCAGAAGGGACCGGGAACGTGAGCGGCGATGTAGTGGACCTGATCATGGCCGACCACCGCGAGGTGGAGCGGCTGTTCGACGAGATGCAGCGGCATCCTGAGAAGCGCCCCCTGCTGGCGCCCGTACTGTCGGCCCTGCTGACGGCGCACAGCCGCGCCGAGGAGGCCGAGGTCTACCCGGTCGCCCGCGACGAGGCGCAGGAGACCAAGGAGGTCGCGCACAGCCAGGAGGAGCACGAGCAGGCCGAGGAGCTCCTGGTCCGCATGAACGCGACCGACCC
The DNA here is from genome assembly GCF_003933745.1 of Glycomyces terrestris. Taxonomy (GTDB): domain Bacteria; phylum Actinomycetota; class Actinomycetes; order Mycobacteriales; family Micromonosporaceae; genus Glycomyces; species Glycomyces terrestris. The sequence continues at coordinate 201,596 of NZ_RSEB01000004.1, forward strand.
CGAGTCCCCGGAGTTCGACACCGTCCTCCAGGAGCTGATCGACTCGGTGACCCACCACGTCCAGGAGGAGGAGTCGACCGTCCTCCCCGGCATGAAGACCCGCCTCGACGACGCGCGCCGCCGCGAACTGGGCGAAGCCTTCGCGGTCTCGCGCGCCGAGCACCTCGGCGACCAGCCCGGCCAGGCCAGCCGCAAGGAGCTGGAGATGCAGGCGCGCAACATGAACATGAGCGGCACGTCCAACATGAACAAGGAGCGCCTGGCCAAAGAGGTCAAGAAGAAGGCCTCCCGCTGACGCGCGTCCCGCGCACCGCATAGAGCCGCGAAACGATCCGGCCGCACCGCGATCGTTTCGCGGCTCGCCGCTGCTCCCGGCCCCCGCGCCGCGGGCCGCTCAGCGCGGCGGGGGAGCGGTGCTCGCCCGGACCGTGAGCGAGGTGGCCAGCTCGATCCGCGTCCGCGTCACCGCCTCCCCGGCGGCGAGCGCGAGCACCAGCTCCGCCGCGGTGGCCCCGAGCTCGGCGAACGGCTGGCGCACCGTCGTCAGCGGCGGCCCGCACCAGCGCGCGTACGAGATGTCGTCGAAGCCGACGACGCTCAGCTCCCCGGGGATGTCGACCCCCGCTTCCCGGGCCGCCTCGTAGACCCCGAGGGCCTGGAGGTCGTTGCCGCACAGCACGGCCGTGGGCGGGTCGGCCAGGCGCAGCAGCTCCCGGCCGTGCGCCAGGCCCTCCTCGAACGAGAACCACATCCCGGCGCGCACCAGCTGCTCGTCGAGGCTCGCCCCGGCCGCCGCGAGGGCCGTGCGCACGCCGGTGAGCCGCTCGCGCGAGCAGAGCCGCTCGAGCGGTCCGGTGACCACGCCGACGCGGTCGTGGCCGAGGTCGAGCAGGTGCTGCGCGGCCGCGACGGCGCCGTGCCGGTTGGCGGCGGCCACCGACGGCACCGGGAGCAGCGGCTCGCTCGGCGGATCGACGGCGACCAGCGGCAGGCCGCTCGCGCTCAGCAGGGCGTGCTGCTCGGGCGTGAACCCCATGTGGAACACGATGACCCCGGCGGGGCGGCGGGCCAGGAGCTCCTGCGCCCAGTTGCGCCCGACCGACTCCTCCTGGAGCGCGTCGGTGAACGCGACGGCGAGGCCGTGCCCGGCGGCGACCCGCTTGACACCGCGCATGAGGTCGACGCCCACATGCCCCTGGAGCCCGTAGAAGACGACCTCCACGCTCGCGGCGCGGGCGACCTTCTCGGGGCGGCGGTAGCCCTGCTCGCGCAGCAGCCGCTCGACGCGCCGGCGCGTCTCCGGCGCCACGCCCGCGCGCCCGTTGAGGACCTTCGAGACCGTCGGCGCCGACACCCCCGCGAGCCGCGCGACGGCGGCGACGGTGAGCTGCCGGGCCGGTCCCGGCGCGTCCGCCGCAGCATTCGCGCCGGGCGGCAGGCCGCGGCGCTCGGCCGCCTCGGCGAGCAGGCGCTCGCGCACCCGCTCGGCCTCCGCCTCGGCCCCCGGTCCGAAGGGGACCGTCTCCACGAGGTACCGGCGCTTGCGCGTGTCCGGGTCCCGTCCGCCGTAGACCCGCACCCGCAGCGATCCGCTTGGGAGCCTCTCGATCTCGCCGCGAGAGCGCCGCGGACCCGCACCGGTGGTCATGGAGCCACCGTAGCAGCGCGCCCTGCCGCGCCGCGCTCCCCGAAGGCTCCACGCCCGGCTCCACGGGGGACCCGGCGGAGCGCCGCCGTCCGGCGTACCGGCTGATCGCGGCCCCGGTCGCCCCACCGTCATTGCATCGATGTCTATCGATGGTGAATCGGAAACTGTTCGACCCTGACCTGGCCTTGACGGGGTACAGCCGCGATCCTACGCTTCAACTCAACCGATTGCCGACCGGAACTTTCCGAGAGTTCCGAACCTCCTGGAGGAGCGATGGCGCCCCGTCCGAACGATCCCACCCCCCGAACCCGGCGGTCCCTCGACCGGCGGGCCTTCCTCGCACTCGGGGCGCTCCCGGCAGCCGCCCCGCTGCTCGCCTCGCCCGCCGCGGCCCAGACCACCGTCCTCGTGCAGCCCTCCATCGGGCAGCAGACCATCCAGGGCTTCGGCGGCATGAACCACACCGTGTGGATCAGCGACCTCACCGCCGCCCAGCGCACCACGGCCTTCGGCAACGCCGACGGCCAGCTCGGCTTCTCCATCCTGCGCATCCCCGTCCACGAGGACCGCGCCAACTGGAGCCGCGAGGTCGCCACCGCCCAGCGCGCGGTCGCCCTGGGCGCCAAGGTCATCGCCTCCCCGTGGAACCCGCCCGCGAGCATGGTCGAGACGTTCTCCGGCGGCAGGCGCCTGCGCTACGACTCCTACGCCGCCTACGCCCGGCACCTGAACGACTTCCACGCGTTCATGCAGTCCAACGGGGTCAACCTGTACGCGATCTCGATCCAGAACGAACCGGACTACGCGCACGAGTGGACCGCGTGGACCCCGGCCGAGATCGTGCGCTTCCTCAAGGAGAACGCCGGCTCGATCAACACCCGCGTCATGGCCCCGGAGTCCTTCCAGTACCGCAAGAACCTCTCCGACCCCATCCTCAACGACCCCGCGGCCCTCGCCAACCTCGACGTCCTCGGCGCCCACCTCTACGGCACCCAGCCCTCCGCCTTCCCCTACCCGCTGTTCCAGCAGAAGGGCGGCGGCAAGGAGCTGTGGATGACCGAGGTCTACTACCCCAACAGCACCGACTCCGCCGACCTGTGGCCGCAGGCGCTCGACGTCGGCGAGCACCTCCACCGCGCCCTCGTCGACGGCCGCTTCCAGGCCTACATCTGGTGGTACATCCGCCGCGGCTACGGCCCCATGCGCGAGGACGGCACGATCTCCAAGCGCGGCGCGAACATGGCCCACTTCGCGAAGTTCGTGCGCCCCGGCCACCAGCGCGTCACCGCCACCGCCAACCCGCAGTCCAACGTGTACATCTCCGCGTACAAGAGCGGCTCCAGGCTCGTCATCGTCGCCGTCAACAAGAACGCCTCCGCGGTGTACCTCCCCTTCACCGTCGAGGGCGCCGGCTCGGGGACCTTCTCGACCTGGCTGACCACCGCGAGCCAGACCCTCGCCCCCTACAGCGCCGTGACGATGACCAACGGGTCCTTCGGCTCCCAGCTCCCGGCGCAGAGCATCCGCACCTACGTCATGGGCTAGCCCGCGAAGGTCCGCCGGTACGCGCTCGGCGAGACCCCCAGGGACGCCTGGAAGTGCATCCGCAGCGAGGCGGCCGAGCCGAACCCGGCCTCGGCCGCCACGCGGTCGATCGGCTCGTCCGAGCGCTCCAGCAGGTGCCGCGCCCGCTCCAGGCGCTGGTGCAGGAGCCACCGCTGCGGCGAGGTGCCGACCTCCTCGCGGAACCGGCGCGTGAACGTGCGGACGCTCATCGCCTCGCACTCCGCGAGCTGGCGCAGCGACAGCGGCTCGTGCAGCCGCTCCAGCGCCCACGCCCGGGCCCGGCCCGTCGCCGCCGCGCCCGTCTCCGGCACCGGCCGCTCGATGTACTGCGCCTGCCCGCCGTCCCGGTGCGGCGGCACCACCGACCGGCGCGCGACCCGGTTCGCCACGGCCACCCCGAAGTCCATGCGCGTCATGTGCAGGCACAGGTCGAACCCCGAGGCCACCCCCGCGGAGGTGAGCACCCGGCCGTCCTCGGTGTACAGCACGTCCGGCTCCAGCCGCACCTGCGGGAACAGCCGCCGGAACCGCTGGGCCGCGTCCCAGTGGGTCGTCGCCCGCCGCCCGTCGAGCAGGCCCGCGGCCGCGAGCAGGAACGAGCCGGTGCAGATCGACGCGATCCGCGCCTCCGGCCGGATCAGCGCCAGCGCCTCGGCCAGCGGCCCCGGCAGCCGCCCGTCCGTCCACGACTCGTCCGACTCGTGCTCCGAGGGCACCACCACGGTGTCCGCCTCCGCGAGCGCCTCGGGGCCGTGCGCCACGTTCACCGTCACGTCGGTGTCGGTGCGCACCACGCCCGGCTCGACCGCGCACGTCGCCACCTCGTACAGCGGCTCGCCGCCGGCCTTCGCGGAGCCGAACACCCGGTGCGGGATGCCCAGCTCGACCGGCAGGAAGCCGTGGCGGACCAGGACCGCGACGCGGTGCCGTCCGGGATGCCGAAACACGCTCATGGCCCGATCCTCGCACATGTTGGCCTCCCGGCCACTGGCCGGTCCCGGGCGCGCCCGCGAAACTGGACGCATGTCCATCGCAGCCCCGGAAACCACACCGCCGCAGCCCCGCACCGCCCGCCGGATCCACCGCGCCTGGTGGGTCGCCGCCGTCAGCTTCGTCGCCCTCGTCGGCGCGGCCGCCTTCCGCGCCACCCCGAGCGTCTTCATCGAGCCGCTCCACGACGAGTTCGGCTGGTCCCACGGCACGATCTCCGCCGCGATCTCGGTGAACATCCTGCTCTACGGCCTGTTCTCGCCCTTCGCCTCGGCCCTCCAGGAGCGCTACGGCATCCGCCGCGTCGTCTCGATCGCCTTGGCCCTCATCGCCTTCGGCAGCGGCGCCACCGTGTTCATGACCGCCTCCTGGCAGCTGGTCCTGTGCTGGGGCTTCATCGTCGGCATCGGCACCGGGTCCATGGCGATGGCGTTCGTCGCCACGATCACCAACCGGTGGTTCATCGCCCGCCGCGGCCTCGTCAGCGGCATCCTCACCGCCGGCGGCGCCGCCGGGCAGCTCGTGTTCCTGCCCGTGGTCGGCCTCCTCGTCGAGGGCCCGGGCTGGCGCGCGGCCTCGATCCTGGTCTCGCTCACCGCGCTCGCGATGGTCCCGCTGGTGCTCCTGGTCGTGCGCGACCGGCCCGAGGACGTCGGCCTCGCGCCCTTCGGCGCCGGCCCCGACTACACCGCCCCCGCCGTCTCCAAGTCCGGCGCGGCCAAGCGCGCCCTCGGCAGCCTGTGGCAGGCCAGCGGCTCCCGCGCGTTCTGGCTCCTCGCCGCGACCTTCGCGATCTGCGGCGCCTCCACCAACGGCCTCGTCGGCGCCCACTTCGTGCCCGCCGCCCACGACCACGGCATGCCCCTGACGGCGGCCGCCTCGCTCCTGGCCGTCATCGGCATCGTCGACATGGTCGGCACCGTCTTCTCAGGCTGGCTCACCGACCGGTTCGACCCCCGGCACCTGCTCGCGGTCTACTACGCGCTGCGCGGCGCCTCGCTCCTCGCGCTCCCCTCGCTGTTCGCCGGGGACGTGCGGCCGCCGATGCTGTTCTTCATCGTCTTCTACGGCCTCGACTGGGTCGCCACGGTGCCGCCCACGATCGCCCTGTGCCGCGAGCACTTCGGCGAGGACGGCGCGGTCGTCTTCGGCTGGGTCCTCGCCTCCCACCAGTTCGGGGCCGCCCTCATCGCCTGGGGCGCGGGCTTCATCCGCGACGCGACCGGGAACTACGACCCGGCGTGGTTCACCGCGGGAGCGCTGTGCGCGCTCGCCGCGGTGATGTCCCTGGCGATCAAGCGGACCGCGGCACCAGCCGCTGGAGCTGCGTGACGTGTCCGGGTTCGAGCTCCTCGAGGGTCGCGGCCCCGAGGAGCCGCATCGTGCGCTCGACCTCCTCGCGCAGGATCGCGACGGCCCGGTCGACGCCCTGCCTGCCCCCGGCCATGAGCCCGTACAGGTAGGCGCGGCCGATCATCGTGTACCGCGCGCCGAGCGCCACGGACGCGACGACGTCGGCGCCGGACATGATCCCGGTGTCCAGGTGCACCTCCAGGTCCTTCCCGACCTCCTTGACCACGCGGGGGAGCAGGTGGAAGGGGACGGGGGCCCGGTCGAGCTGGCGCCCGCCGTGGTTGGAGAGCGTCACCGCGTCCACCCCCGCCTCGGCGCACCGCCGGGCGTCGGCGACGGTCTGGACGCCCTTGACGACGAGCTTGCCCGGCCACTGCTCCTTGATCCAGGCCAGGTCGGCGTAGTCGACCGTCGGGTCGAACATGGTGTCGAGGAGCTCGGCCACCGTCCCCGACCAGCGGTTCAGGGACGCGAACGCCAGCGGCTCGGTGGTGAGCAGGTCGAACCACCAGTGCGGCTTGCGCGCCATGTCGAACACGGTGCGGGCGGTGAGCGCCGGCGGGATCGAGAACCCGTTCCGCTTGTCGCGCAGCCGCGCCCCGGCGACCGGCACGTCCACGGTGACCAGGAGCGTGTCGAACCCGGCCGCCGCGGCCCGCTCGACCAGCGCCATCGACCGGTCGCGGTCCTTCCACATGTACAGCTGGAACCAGTGCCGACCCGCGGGCCCGCCCGCGGCCGCGACCTCCTCGATCGGCGTGGTGCCCATCGTCGAGAGCGCGAACGGGATGCCCGCCGCGGCGGCCGCGCCGGCCCCGGCGATCTCGCCCTCGGTGTGCATCATGCGCGTGAACCCGGTGGGCGCGATGCCGAACGGCAGCGCCGACCGCCTGCCCAGGACGTCCCAGCCGGTGTCGACGGTCGAGACGTCCCGCAGGATCGCCGGATGGAACTCCACGTCCTCGAACGCCTGCCGCGCCCGAGCCAGGGACAGCTCGCCCTCCGCGGCCCCCTCGGTGTAGTCGAACGCCGCCCGTGGCGTGCGCTTCTGCGCGATGCGCCGCAGGTCCGCTATGGTCAGCGCCGCGTCGAGGCGGCGCCGCTTCGCGTTGAAGTCCGGGGTTTTGAAACGTATCAAAGGCAGGAGGTCTTTGGGCCTGGGAAACTGTCGCTTGGTCATGGGGGGCCTATCGCGTGCAGCGGTGCGGGGTCGGTCCGGGCCATTGTCGCCGACGCGGCCCCGGAACGCAATGCCTCCCCGCCGCGGCCCGGTCCGCGGCCGCGCCCTGGCGGGGCCGGGCGCCCGTGCGGGCGCCCGGCCACCGTCTCAGACCTCGATGTGCGAGCCGATGATCATCGTGCGGTCGCGCGGGAGCCGGAAGTGCTCGGCCGCGTCCGCGGTGATGTGCGAGGTGGCGATGAACAGGTGCTTGCGCCACGTGGCCATCGTCTTCGCCCGGCCCGGCTTCAGCTGGATCGTGGAGAGGAAGTACGTGGCCCGGTCGAGGTTGAGGCGCCGGCCCTCGGCCTGCTCGGCCTCGATCGCCTCCAGCGCCCGCGGCACGTCCGGGGTCTCCATGTAGCCGAAGCGGGCGGTCACGTGGATGACCGCGTCCCGGTCGTCGCCGAGCTGGTCGACCTCGAGCCGCTCGGCCTCGGCCACCCGCGGCACCGGCTCGGTCTCGACCGACAGGATCACGATCTGCGCGTGCCGGGCGTGGTTCTGCTCAAGGTTGGACCGCATCGCCAGCGGCGCGCTGTGCTTGCCGCGGTCGAGGAACACCGCCGTCCCGGGCACGCGCGCGACCTTCGGCTCGCCCTCGCGGAGCCGGTCCACGAACTCGCGCAGCGACCCCTCGCGGCGCTCGCGCTCGCCCGTGACGACCTCGCGGCCCTTCTGCCAGGTGATCATGACGGTGAACGCGAGGAGGCCGATGAGCAGCGGCAGCCACGCCCCGTGGACGATCTTCGTCGAGCTCGCCGCCAGGAACGTCCCGGTGATCGCCACCAGCAGGGACCCGCCGGTCGCGAGCAGCCAGCGCGGCGCGTTCCAGCGCATCCGCGCCACGTACAGGAACAGGAGCACCACGATCACGATCGTCGCGATCACCGCCATGCCGTACGCGAACGCGAGCGCCTCGGAGGTGCGGAACGCGAACACCAGCACCAGCACCGACGCCATGAGGAGCCAGTTGATCCACGGCACGTAGATCTGCCCGTACCAGTGCTCGGAGGTGTGCGCGATCCGCAGCCGCGGCAGGTAGCCCAGCTCGGAGGCCTGCGCGGCGACCGAGAACGCGCCGGAGATGACCGCCTGCGCGGCGATGACGGTCGCGACCGTGGTGAGCAGCAGCAGCGGGATGCGCAGCGCCTCGGGCGCGAGCAGGAAGAACGACCCCGAGACGTTCGCGGTGTCCTGGAGGATGAGCGCGCCCTGGCCCATGTAGTTGAGCATCACCGAGGGGAAGACGATGAGGATCCAGGCCCGCGAGATCGGCTTGCGCCCGAAGTGGCCCATGTCCGCATAGAGCGCCTCGGCGCCGGTGAACGCCAGGATGACCGCGGCCAGCGCGAAGAACGCGGTGCCGAAGTTCCCGAACACGAAGTCGAGCGCGTATGTGGGGGAGAGGGCCCGGAGGATCTCGGGGTTGCCGGCGATGCCGCCGATCCCCAGGAGCGCGAGGGTGGAGAACCAGACGATCATGATCGGCCCGAACCAGCGGCCGATGACGTGCGTGCCGTGCTTCTGGAACGCGAACAGCAGGATGATGATCACCGCGGTCACCGGGATGATGAAGGACTCCAGGCCGGTGCTGACGGTCTTGATGCCCTCGACGGCGGAGAGGACCGAGATCGCCGGGGTGATCATCGAGTCGCCGAGGAACAGGGCCGCGCCGAAGATGCCGAGGGCCGCGAGGACGAGCGCGGTCTTGCGGCCGCGCCCGGCGGCGTGGCGGCGGATGAGGGTGATGAGGGCCATGATGCCGCCCTCGCCGTCGTTGTCGGCGCGCATCGCGAAGCCGACGTAGAAGACGGTGACGATGATCGTGACCGACCAGAAGATCAGCGACACGATCCCGTAGACGTTCGCGGTGCTCACCGGGACGGGGTGGGGGTCGGCGGGGTTGAAGATCGTCTGGAGGGCGTAGATGGGGCTGGTGCCGATGTCGCCGTAGACGACGCCGAGGGCGCCGACGACGAGGGCCAGGCGCAGCGGCCCGCCCCTGCGGGGGTGTCGTGGAGGGGCGGCAACCGGTTTTCGGTCGGTCCGGCCCTCGCTGGTCTGAGCGGTCACGTGAGCTCCTTTCCGGTGCCGGACGCTAGCGCGATCGCCTGAAGATTTGCCCTGTCCTGGGGGTATTCAAGGGAATCCATACGCGTTCTTGACATCGTCCGCAGCGATCCTTACGGGTTCTTGACGATGCGGAGACGGCGTCTTGTCGCCCGATCCGGGGCCCGGTGTCGGTCCTCCGGGGCACCATTGAGCGCATGGTCCCGACACCGCGCGCCGCCGCACCGCACCCGTCGCTCGCGCGGTTCTCGCCGGCCACCGCGTCGTGGTTCGCGCGCGCGTTCGGCGATCCCACCCCCGCCCAGCAGGGCGCCTGGGAGGCCCTGGGGGAGGACCGGGACGTCCTCGTGGTCGCGCCCACCGGCTCGGGCAAGACCCTCGCCGCGTTCCTGTCGGCCCTCGACGCACTGGCCGCCTCCCCGCCGCCGGCCGAGCCGAAGCGGCGCTGCCGCGTCCTCTACCTCTCGCCGCTCAAGGCCCTCGGCGTCGACGTCGAGCGGAACCTCGCCGCGCCCCTCGACGGCATCCGCGCCGAAGCCCGCCGCCTCGGCCTGCCCGAGCCTGACGTGCGCGTCGCGATCCGCTCGGGCGACACGCCCCAGCACGAGCGCCGCTCGATCGCCAACCGGCCCCCGGACATCCTCATCACCACCCCCGAGTCCCTGTTCCTCATGCTCACCTCGAACGCCCGCGACGCGCTCGCCGGCGTCGAGACCGTCATCCTCGACGAGGTCCACGCCGTGGCCGGCACCAAGCGCGGCGCGCACCTCGCCCTGTCCCTGGAGCGCCTGGACGCGCGCCTGGACCGGCCCGCCCGCCGCATCGGCCTCTCGGCCACCGTGCGCCCGGTCGAGGAGGTCGCCCGCTTCCTGTCCCCGCGCCGCGACGTCGCCGTCGTCCAGCCGCCCTCGGAGAAGCGCTGGGACCTGCGCGTCGTCGTCCCGGTCGAGGACATGTCCGCCCTCGGCGACGCCCCGGCCGCGCCCACCGCCTCCGACGCGCGCCGCACCGGGTCGATCTGGCCGCACGTCGAGGAGCGCATCGTCGACCTCATCGAGGCCCACCGCTCCACGATCGTCTTCGCCAACGCCCGCCGCGTCGCCGAACGCCTCTCCAACCGGCTCAACGAGATCGAATACGAGCGCCGCCACGGCCGCCCGCTCCCCGAGCACCACGGCCCGGCCGTCACCATGGGCGGCTCCGGCGCCGCCGCGGGCGCGCCGCCGCTCCTCTCACGCACCCACCACGGCTCGATCTCCAAGGAGCAGCGCGCCGAGGTCGAAGGCGACCTCAAGGCGGGGCGCCTGCCCGCCGTCGTCGCCACCTCCAGCCTCGAACTCGGCATCGACATGGGCGCGGTCGACCTCGTCGTCCAGGTCGAGGCCCCGCCCTCGGTCGCCTCCGGCCTCCAGCGCGTCGGCCGCGCCGGCCACCAGGTCGGCGCCGTCTCCCGCGGCGTGTTCTTCCCGAAGGTCCGCTCCGACCTCATCCAGTCCGCGGTCGTCGCCGAACGCATGCGCCAGGGCCGCATCGAGGCCCTGCGCGTCCCCGCCAACCCCCTCGACGTCCTCGCCCAGCAGCTCGTCGCCATGGCCGCCATGGACGAATGGGACGTCGCCGACCTCCTCGGCCTCGTCCGCCGCGCCGCCCCGTTCGCGACCCTGCCCGACGCCGCCTTCGACGCCGTGCTCGACATGCTCGCCGGCCGCTACCCCTCCGACGCGTTCGCCGAGCTGCGCCCGCGCCTCGTCTGGGACCGCACCGCCGGCACCGTCGCCGGCCGCCCCGGCGCCCAGCGCCTCGCCGTCACCTCCGGCGGCACCATCCCCGACCGCGGCCTCTTCGGCGTGTTCCTGCAAGGGCACGGCCCGGCCGGCGGCTCGCGCCGCGGCGGCGGCCGCGTCGGCGAACTCGACGAGGAGATGGTCTACGAGTCCCGCGTCGGCGACGTGTTCACCCTCGGCACCTCCTCCTGGCGCATCGAGGAGATCACCCGCGACCGCGTCATGGTCTCCCCGGCCCCCGGCGTGCCCGGCCGCCTCCCGTTCTGGCACGGCGACGGCCTCGGCCGCCCCCTCGAACTCGGCCGCGGCCTCGGCGCCTTCGTCCGTGAACTGTCCTCAATGGACGACGACGCCGCGCACGGGCGCCTCGCCGCCGCCGGCCTCGACGAGTTCGCCTGCCGCAACGCGATCGCCTACCTCGCCGACCAGCGCCAGGCCACCGGCCGCGTCCCCGACGACCGCACCCTCGTCATCGAGCGCTTCCGCGACGAGGCCGGCGACTGGTGCGTCGTCCTCCACTCCCCGTTCGGCGCCCAGGTCCACGCCCCCTGGGCCCTCGCCCTCGGCGAGCGCCTCCGCGACCGGTACGGCCTCGACCCCCAGCTCATGCACCACGACGACGGCATCGTCCTGCGCCTGCCCGACACCGACGCCCCGCCCCTGACCGCCGACGACCTCCTCTTCGACCCCGCCGCGATCGCCGACACCGTCACCCGCGCCGTCTCCGGCACCTCCCTGTTCGCCTCCCGCTTCCGCGAAGCCGCCGCCCGCGCCCTCCTCCTCCCGCACCGCCAGCCCGGGAAGCGCCAGCCCCTGTGGCAGCAGCGGCTGCGCTCCTCCCAGCTCCTCGAGGTCGCCGGCCGCTACCCCTCGTTCCCGATCATCCTCGAGGCCGTCCGCGAAGTCCTCCAGGACGTGTACGACGTCCCCGGCCTCACCGAGCTCATGACCGACCTCCAGGCCCGCGACGTCGCCCTCGTCGAGACCACCACCGCCGACCCCTCGCCCTTCGCCCGCTCCCTCCTGTTCGGCTACGTCGCCCAGTTCATGTACGAAGGCGACACCCCGCTCGCCGAACGCCGCGCCGCCGCCCTCTCCCTCGACTCCCGCCTCCTCGCCGACCTCCTCGGCCAGGTCGAGCTCCGCGACCTCCTGGACCCCGACGTCCTCGCCCAGGTCGAGGCCGAACTCCAGTGGCTCACCGAGGACCGCCGCGCCCGCGACCCCGAGAGCGTCGCCGACCTCCTGCGCGTCCTCGGCCCCCTCACCGACGACGAACTCGCCGCCCGCGGCGCCGACCCCGCCTGGGCGCGGGCCCTCGCCGACACCGGCCGCGCCCTCCGCGTCCGCATCGCCGGCAGCCCCCACTGGGCCGCGGTCGAAGACGCCGGCCGCCTCCGCGACGCCCTCGGCGCCGACCTCCCCGCCGGCGTCCCCGACGCCTTCACCGAACCCGTCGAGGACCCCCTCGGCGACCTCCTCGCCCGCTACGCCCGCACCCACGGCCCCTTCACCACCGCCGAAGCCGCCGCCCGCTTCGGCCTCGGCCCCGCCGTCGCCGCGCCCGCCCTCCACCGCATCGCCCCCGACCGGCTCGTCGAAGGCGAGTTCCGGCCCGGCGGCGACCACCTCGAATGGTGCGACGCGAACGTCCTGCGCCGCCTGCGCCGCCGCTCCCTCGCCGCCCTCCGCAAGGAGCTCGAACCCGTCCCGCCCGCCGCCCTCGCCGAGTTCCTGCCGCGCTGGCAGCACCTGGGCGGCAAGGAGAGCGAGGACGCCCGACTCGAAGGCGCCGACGGCCTCGCCCGCGCCGTCGAGCAGCTCCAAGGGGCCGCCGTCCCGGCCTCCGCCCTCGAACGGCTCGTCCTCCCCGGCCGCGTCGAGGACTACCGCCCGGCCCTGCTCGACGAGCTCACCGCCTCGGGCGAGGTCCTGTGGGCCGGCGCGGGCGCCCTCCCCGGCAACGACGGCTGGATCGCGCTCTACCCCGCCGAGACCGCCCCGCTGCTCCTGCCGCCGCCGCAGGAGCTCGACACCTCGGGCCTGCGCGGCGCCGTCCTCGCCGCGCTCGAAGGCGGCTACGGCCTGTTCTTCCGCCAGCTCGCCGACCGCGTCCGCGAGGCCGGCCACGCCGACGCGACCGACGCCGACCTCACCGCCGCCCTGTGGGACCTCGCCTGGTCCGGGCGCGTCACCAACGACACGCTCGCGCCCCTGCGGGCCCTCCTCGGCTCCGGGCGCACCCCCGGCGCCACCGCCCACCGCGCCCGGCGCGCGGCCCCGCGCGCCCGCTACGGCGGCGGCTGGCGCGGCCTCCAGCAGGCCCCGGCGAGCGGCCCCACCGTCGCAGGCCGCTGGTCACTCCTGCCCGCGCCCGAACCCGACCCCACCGTCCGCGCCCACGCGCTCGCCCACACGCTCCTCGACCGGCACGGCGTCGTCACCCGCGGCGCCGTCGCGGCCGAAGGCGTCGACGGCGGCTTCGCGAAGGTCTACCGGGTCCTGTCCGCGTTCGAGGAGTCCGGGCGGGCCCGCCGCGGCTACGTCGTCGAGGGCCTCGGGGCGGCCCAGTTCGCGATGGACGGCGCGGTCGACCGCCTGCGCGCCGTCGCCGCCCGCGGCCACGCGTCCGCGGTCGTCCTCGCCGCCGCCGACCCTGCCAACGCCTACGGCGCGGCCCTGCCGTGGCCCGAGTCCGCCTCGGGCCACCGGCCCGGACGCAAGGCCGGGTCCCTCGTCGTCCTCGTCGGCGGCGAACTCGCCCTCTACCTCGAACGCGGCGGGAAGACCCTCCTCGCCTGGCCCGCGGCCGAGACCGGCATCGAGGACGACCCCCGACTGCTCGCCGCCGCCGGCGCGCTCGCCGAAGCGGTCCGCGCCGGACGCACCGGGACCCTCCACATCGAGCGCGTCAACGACGCCTACGCGCCCGGCTCGCCGCTCGGCCCGGCCCTGCGCGCCGCGGGCTTCCACGAGACCCCGCAGGGCTTCCGCCTGCGCCCCTGAAGAACCGGTCAGCGCAGCAGTCCGAGGTCGGTGCGAGGACCACCCGCAGGTCGCGGTCGGAGGGTGCGGCCGCCGTGCCGCGGGGCCGCGATCCGAAGCGGACGAGTCAGACCACCGCCGGGTCCGCCGCTGCGGCTCGCCAAGCCTCCGCGAGCGCGGCGCTCACCGGCGCCTCCCCAGCCGCATCCAGTAGTCCTCGCGGCCCGTGTCGACCGGCAGCGGCTCGTCGCGGAAGAACGGCAGCCGGTTGAGCACGAGCTGCACCGCGGGCGCGTTCGCCATGCCGCGGTAGATGTCGAGGGCCCACAGCCCGTTGACGATCACGAGGGCGCGCAGCCGCTGCTCGACGCCCGCGCCGGCGAGGCGGTCGAGGTCGTGGTCGGCCTGGATGCGGGTGCCGGGCATGACCGGGGCCCACAGGACGTACCGCGCGAGCTCCCACATCGGGTCGCCGATCATCACCGTCTCCCAGTCGAAGACGCCCGCGATGCGGTCGCCCTCGACGGTGAAGTTCCCCGGGTTCAGGTCCCCGTGCACGAGCCGCCGCTCGACCGGGAGGCTGGCGGCGATGTCCAGCGCGGTCGCGGTCAGCTCCTCGGCCATCTCGCGGTCGGCGCGGTCCTCCAGGTAGTCCCAGTCGGCGGGGAGCAGGGCGCGCAGCTGCCCGGTCCAGTCCTCCTGCGTCCCGTTCCCCGTCGCGGGGTCGACCGAGCCGTACCCCCGGGTCCCCTGGAGGTCGACCGCGGCGATCGCCTCGATCACGGCCCGCACCGCGGGCGCGCAGCGGCGCTGGTGCGCCGCGTCCGACCCGGTCAGGTGGACGCCGCCCAGCCGCTCGGAGACGCAGCAGTACGCGCCCTCGGCGACGGGCCCGACGTGCAGCACCTCCGGCACCGGCACCCCGGTGCCCGCGAGCTTCGCCGCGGCCCAGGCGTCCTTGTCGAACCCCTCCCGCCGCGGCGCGATCCGCAGGACGAGGTCGCGCCCGTCGGCGCGGAACGCGAACGCCTGCGACACCTCCCCTTCGGCGAGCCGGGTCCAGTCATCTACGGGTCCGAGCAGGCCGCGCATCGCCTGCGCGGCCTGCTCCTCTGAAAGCGTGGTCTTCACCGGCCCCACGCTAGGCGCGGGCGGCGGCCGCGCCAACCGGTTTTCGGCTACCAGGTCACCGGCAGCTCCGAGACGCCGTAGAAGTTCTGGTCGGTCCGCAGCGGCACCTGCGCGGCCGGGACGGCCAGCCGCAGCCCGGGCAGGCGCCGGAGCAGGTGCTCGAACGCGATGCGCATCTCGACCCGGGCGAGCTGCTGGCCGAGGCACTGGTGGACGCCGTGCCCGAAGGTCATGTGCCCCCTGGCGTCGCGGGACACGTCGAACACGTCGGGCGACTCGAAGTGCTCGCCGTCGCGGTTGGCGGTCTGCACCGAGACGGTCATGAACTCCCCGGCCCGGATCCGCTCGCCTTCGAACTCGAAGTCCTCCCCGGCCTGGCGGACGATCCCGGTGTGGACGAGGCCGACGTACCGCAGCAGCTCCTCGACGCCGTTCGCGATGAGCTCGGGCCGCTCGCGGAGCAGGTCCCACTGGTCGCGGTTCTCCAGCAGCGCCATCGTCCCGAGCCCGAGCATCTTCGCGGTGGTCTCGTGGCCGGCGACGAGCAGCAGCACCGCCATCCCGACGACCTCCTCCTCGGACAGCTCGTCGTCGGCCGCGAGGTCCGACAGGAGGTCGTCCTGCGGCTCGGCGCGGCGCGCCGCCGCGAGCCCGGCGAGGTAGCCGAACAGCCGCCGGTTCGCCTCCGCCCGCTCCTCGCCCTCGGCGCTCATCGTCAGCAGCGTCGACGAGTCGGCCAGGAATCGGTCCCGGTCCTCGTACGGCACCCCGAGCAGCTCGCAGATTACCAGGGACGGGACGGGCAGCGCGAACCCGGCCACGAGGTCCGCGCCCGGGCCCGCCGCCTCCAGCGCGTCGATCCGCGCCGCCGCGATCTCCCCGATCCGCGGCTCCAGCTGCCGCGTCCGGCGCACGGTGAAGGCGCCGGTGAGCTTGCGGCGCAGGCGGGTGTGCTCGGCGCCGTCCATGTCGATGAACATCCCCGGCGCCGTGGGCATCTCGCCCTCGACACCGGCCAGCGCCTCCAGGCCCGGCATCGGGACCGGCACCTTGACCGGGGCGGTGAACCGGGACTTGAAGCGCCGGTCGGCCAGGACCAGGCGGCCCAGCCGGTGGCTGGTGACGATCCACCCGAGGGCGCCGTCGGGGTGGTACCGCAGCCGCCGCAGCGGCGCCTCGCGGTGCAGGGCCATGAGCGCGGCCGGCGGGTCGTAGCGGTGCTCGCGCTCGAGCGGGATGCCGTACGGGACGGTCTCGGTCATCGGGGGCCTCCTGGCGGGAAGAACGGAACCTTTCTGCGTATAAACATAATATACGTATACAACTGCGCGCAACCCTGCCACGCCCCGCCTGGGACCGGTCTCGCCGCGCACGTGCGACGGTGCCACCGGGCACCGCGAGGCGCCCGTCGTCCGCTGAGCCCTACCCCCCATTGGAGACTCCATGGACTTCCTCGGCACGAACCCGAACCAGGCGGCTGCCGCCGCCGAATCCACCACCGCCCTCGCGGCGAGCTTCCGCACCCTCCAGGCCGACCTCCTGTCGACCGTGGAGCGGTGCCGGGCCGCCGCCGGCGAACCCGAGGTCGCCGACGGCTACGACGCCTTCGGCTCCACCTGGTCCGTCGAACTCGCGGGCATCGCCGCCCACGGCGAGAGCGTCGGCGGCGCCGCGACCGCCTCCGTCGCCGAGGCCGCCGGCACCGACGGCGCCAACGCCTCCGGCTTCGGCGGCATCGACGCGCCCCCCGTCGCGCCGCCCGCGATCAGGCCCTACTGAGGAAGGACCAGGCCATGGCCATCCCGACCGAAGCCAGCTTCGTCCCCCCGACCACCAAGGCCGAGGAAGGCGCCCTCGACCAGGAGTCCGCCGCCCTCAAGGCCGCCGGCGCCCGCATCCTCGGCGGCGGCGGCGACCTCCTCGACCGCATGTCCCGCACCGCGGTCGAGTTCAGCGAACTCGTGGCCGACCCCATCCGCCGCGAAGGCGCCGAGTCCATCGCCGCCAGCCGCGCCGCCATGCAGGGCGCCCTCCACGGCTCCATCGTCACCAGCGTCTTCGCCGGGCACGTGCGCACCTTCAAGACCGAGATCGCCGCCCTCGTCGCGGACTGGAACGCCGCCGTCGCGAACGACTTCGGCGTCACCTCCGGCATCCCCGCCGAGATCGCGGCGGCCGGCTGGGCCAAGCTCCGCCAGACCGACAGCGCCGCCGGCGCGGTCTACGAGACCTTCAAGGGCCACGCCGCCACCGCCGGAGCCCAACTCCGCACCGGCCCCACCCCCGCGAACATCCAGGCCCTCATGACCGCCGCCGGCGGCGCCGTCCCGACCTGGCTCGCCTACAACGCCTTCGGCACCCAGGCGCTCGACGCCGGCGCCGGAAGCGCCCTCGCGCAGCAGCTCATCGGGGCGCTCCGCAACGGCGGCTCCCTGCCCCCGGGACTCCTCCAACCGCTCATGGACCTCGCCGTCCGCGCACGGGACCTCCAGCGAAGCGGCGGCACGCTCGCCCCCGGCGAGAGCGGGTTCCTCTCCGGCTTCTACGGCGCGATGGGCGACCCGGCACTCGGGCCCGTGCCCTCGCAGCAGGACCACCTGTTCGCGCTCCCCAGCCTCATCAAGCACACCGACCTGGACGCGACGCAGCAGGCGGCCGTCCTCGCCGCCGTCGGCGGGGGCCTGCTCGCCCTGTCGGACCAGCGGCTCAACCCCGGCCTGGGACCGGGCGCGACCGCGGGCACCGGCCCGCAGTTCCTGCCGCCGAGTCTGCGCGAGCTGGTCGACTCCCACCTCAGCGGCGGGCCGCGGCCGGTCTCGGCCGACGCCGACCTGCCCGCGCTCGCCGAGATGATCCGCGCCGCCGACGCCCACGGACTCGCCGACATGCAGGCCGGCACCGCGCTCTCGGCGGCCCTCACGATGGAGCTCGCCGGAACCGGCGTCCACGCCAACGACCCCGGCGACGCGGACGCGATGACCCTGCTGAACGCGAGCACGCGCAACATCGACGCCAACGCGGGCATCCTCGACGGCACGATCCAGCACGCGGCGTTCGGGGCCGACACCGACGAGTACGTCCTGCGCGGCCTGTTCGGCCACCGCTGGACCGACGGCGGCGCGACCGCCGGCAGGCTCATCGACTGGATCCCCGCGGCGTCGACCGACCCGAACACCGCCGGCCAGGCGGCGCGCGCGGCCCTCGGCCTCATCGACACCATGACCGACGAGACCGGGCCCCACGCCTTCGGCACGAGCGCCTACACCTTCTTCACCGACGGCTACGGCCGCGTCGACGTCGACCTCGGCAACCAGCAGTACCTGAGCTTCCAGGACGCCCCCATCGGGGCGGCGAACCCGGAGATCGCCCGGGCGATGGGTCGCACCGCCGCGATGTACCTGGACGTCTTCGCCCAGGAGCCCGTGGCCGGCCGGGGCAACGGCCCCACCGGCTTCACCGGCGACGCCCCCGGGTTCTACCTCGACGTCGACACCCGGACGAAGTTCTTCGAGCTGGTCATGGGCGACGCGCGGGCGGCACACGAACTGGGCTCGACCGTCTACGCGGAGATCATGGCCGACGCCGCCGGACTGCACGACGAGTCCCTCGGGACCGCCGACGCGAGCGGGCTCGCCGCCCGGTCCGGATCGCTGCTCGGCTACCTCAACGTCGGGTTCGACCGGGTCCACCAGGACGCCCAGGGGGACATGACCACCGAGCAGCAGCGCGACGCCCACCACGCCAGCTGGACCCGCTCGGCCGCGGCGATCACGAAGGAGATCGTCCAGGAGGCGCCGTTCGTCAGGGGCCTGAGCAAGGCCGGGCAGATCCTCGTCCGCGAGGGATTCGAACTGCTGAAATGGGGGCCCGGCTACGCCGAGGTCATGAAGACGTGGCCGTACGGCGACGCCGTCATGACCGAGCAGCAGAGTACGCCGGTCGACCCCATGTTCCATGAGTTCGCGTTGGAGACCTCGCACGGCATCGTCGAGGACATGCACCGGACGGGCAAGCTGTCCCTTGAGGACATCGCCGCGCACGAGGAGGGCCTCGTCGTGCGCGACAAGGCCACCCAGGCGATCCTCCGCATGCGGACGGCCCAGGAGCTCCTGGGGACGTTCGAGCAGCCCGCCGGCGGAGCGGTCTTCGGCCCCGGCGAAGCGAAGACCGCCCTGGAGCGCCTGTTCGGGTCCGGGACCGAGCTCGACCAGAAGTACCGGACCTACGTCGAGTGGTTCCAGCTGCACCGCACCGACGTCCAGCAGGGCTAGGCGATGGCGCCGGCTGATCCGCCCGGGCCCCGGGGCGACCTCCCCACCCGCATGGGGGAGTTCCTCGGCAGGGCGCGGGACTCGCTCGGGGCGTCCCGGTCGATGGCCGGGACGGCGATGGGGTGCGCGCTCGTGCTCGGCGTGGCGGTCGGGTGGGCGGTGCTGACCTCCGGTGGGGACGGGGGAGGGGCGGCGGTGGCGGAGTCCGAGGCGGCCTCGCCGCCGCCGTCCCCGCCGGAACCGGAGCCCGAGCCCAGCCCGTCCGTCGTCGTCAGCGTGTCGGTCTCGCCCTCGCCCTCGCCGGTCTACATACCGGTCGACCCGGAGGACGAGGACGGGGACGGGGACGAGTCCGCTCCGGCGCCGGCGGCGGAGCCCGCGGGTCTCCCCGCCGACGGCCGCTACACCGTGCGCCAGGAGGCCAGCGGGCTGTGCCTGGACTGGGGCGAGGAGCCGGGGAACGAGGAGGGCCGCTCGGTGCTCGTGCTCGGCGACTGCGGCGACCCGTACCCGGACCTGTCCTGGGACGAACAGGACGAGGGCGTCTTCCAGGTCGAGATGGACTTCGAGGACGCGACGCCCTGCATGACCGTCGACTACGGCGGCGACGAGGACGGCCTCCTCGTCGGCTTCGCGGGCTGCGAGGCCCGCGACACGCAGCTGTGGGAACTGGAGCCGGCCGGCGGCGGGTACGCGATCCGCACCCGGGCGAGCGGCATGTGCCTGAGCGTCCTCAAGGACGCCGACTCCGAGGCCGGCGACGCGGTCGCGATCCAGGAGTGCGACGCGTCCGACCCCGAGCAGCGGTGGACCTTCACCGCCGATTGACCTGGGGCCGTAAGGGATCGGCCCCGGGAGGGGCCGCGGCGGATACCGGCCCGTGCCCGCCGCGGCCCCGCTCCCTACGAGTGCGAGACGGCGAGGTCGTAGACGACGACCTCGCCGTAGTTGTCCTCGCTGCACGGCGAGGAGTTCTCGCAGTTCGCCTGCGTGTACGCCCCGGCCTTGAAGTAGCCCGAGCCGTCGTGCTCCAGGGTCGTCTCGAGCTCGCCGTCGTAGTACACCGCGATCTCGCCGTCGCTCACCGCGTACGAGAACTCGAAGACCGTCCCCAGCTCGTAGTCGTCGGTGACGAGGTGGAAGTTCGTCTCGTCGCCGTCGGTGATCCACAGCTCCGACCCTTCGAGGCGGAGCGCGGTGACGTCGTCGTCCCCGCCGTGGATCTGGGCCGCGACGACCTCGGACTTCTCCTCGGGCAGGTGCGTGAACGCCGCCCGGAGCGTCATGGCGTGCTCCCCGGAGGAAGCGTCCCACTCGATCTCGTCGCCGCCGCCGGGCTCCATCTCGCGCAGCTCGGAGCGCGGGTAGCTGGAGTTCTCGGTGGTGACGCCGTTGACGGGGGTGCGGAACCGGATCGCGTCGCCGGAGTCGGCGACGGTGAAGTAGTCCTCATGCGAGTAGCCGTCAAGCTCGGGCTGGACGATCTCGGTCGGGTCGCCGTCGTCGCCGACCGGCAGCGTCACCTTCCAGTTCCCGAGGTCGAACACCTCGGACGGGACCGAGGCGTCGCCGCCTCCGCCGCCCTCCGGCTCGGACTCGTCCCCGCCGCCGCCCCCGCCGCCGCCCCCGTCGCCGTCCTCGGCCGGGACGTACACGGGGGACGGCGAGGGCGAGGGGCTGACGGACACGGAGACGGACGGCTCGGGCGCCGCCGACGTGGGGTCGACGTCGGCCCCGGCCTCCTCGGTCCCCTCGTCGCCGGAGCCGCCGGCGGAGACGACCGCCCAGGTGACGGCGATGATGAGGACGAGGGCGGCGGCGGCCGAGACGCCGGCCACGGACCGGTTCTCGCCCACCGAGTCCCGGGCCCGGTCCCAGTAGGCCCGGACCCGGGTCGGGAAGTCCTCGTCCGGGGTGGCGTGGCGCGGTCCCTTGCGCGGTTGGTCGTTCATGGAAGTCCTCTTGGAGCGGGGGTAGGCTGCCGGCCCTGCGCGGGCCGGGGATCGCGCCAGGTGTATCCCGCGTCCGGCGGGACCGGTCCCGCAATGCGACGGGCGGGTGAACAGGGGGCCGACGGCGCGCGAGAGGGGTCCCGCCGGGCCGCGGCCATAATCGGGGCGTCGAACCGCCCGCAGGCCCGGGCCGCCCCGAGAGGACCATCCGCGAATGAACACGACCGCCTTCCCGCCGCTGATCCTGCCCGACTGGGTGCGCAGCCTCGCCGCGGGCGTCCCCGAGGCCCCCGCGAACGCGGTGCCGCTGCCGCCCGCCCCGCTCGGAACCGTCTTCGCCCTCGGCGAGGAGGTGGGCTGGGCGGTGCCGCCGCGCCCCTTCGAACTCCTCTTCGGACGCGACGAGGACAACGTCAACATCCCCTTGGGCGTCAAGGACAAGCGCATCAGCCGCGTCCACGGCCGCCTGGTCTGCCACGGCTCGGAGTGGACGATCCGCAACGAGGGCCGCCTCCCGATGCTGCTGCCCGGCGACACCATGCTCCTGTCCGGCCACGAGCGCCTCATCGAGCACTCCTACACGCCCGTCTACATCGGCGACCTCGCCGAGGCCGTGCACTGCCTGGAGATCCGCCTCATCGGCGGCAGGCGCACCCCCGACGACGGCGCCGCCGACGACGAGACCGCCGTCCCCGGCAAGCACGACCTCAGCGAGGTCGAGCGCCTCGTCCTCACCTCGCTCGCCCAGCGCTACCTGCGCGGCCTCCCGCGCCCCCAGCCGGTCGCGTGGCGGCAGGTCGCCGACGACATGCGCCGCTCGCGGTTCGCCGGGGACCGCAACTGGAACGAGGGCACCGCGGCCCGCGTCGTCGCCGGGGTGCGCGAGCGCCTCTCCCACCCCGAGTACCGGCCCCGCGTCGCCGGGCTCCTGCGCGACGAGGTCTTCGGCGAACCGCTCGGGAACGCCTTGAACGACAACCTCATCCGCGCCCTCCTCCAGAGCGCCACCCTGGACCCCCGCGACCTCGACCGCCTCGACCCCGAGGACTGAGCACTGCGGACGACTACTCCAGCTCCTGGTAGCACATGATGTAGTACACGACCCCGGTCTCGGGGTCCCACGGGACGTCCTCCTCGTCGGCGGTGTCCCACCAGTGGTACTCGAAGTCGGTGACCCCGTCGGCCCCGCACGCCAGCCAGGCGGCGTCGGTGTGGTCGGGCTGCGACGGGTTCGGGTCCTCCGGGTTCACGACGATCCGGTAGTAGTACTCGGCCGCCAGCGGCGAATCGCAGGCGACCACGATGAACACGTCCGGGTCGTCCGTCGCGCACTCGCCCTCGACCGGACGGCGCTCGACCTGCTCGTCACCGGTGACCGGCGGCGGCGCCGTCGGCTCCGGCCCCTCCTCCGACGCGCTCTCGCCGGCCGCGAGCTCCCCGGCCCCGTCGCCGCCGTCCGGGCCGAGCGCCGTGTACAGCAGCACCCCCGCCAGCAGCACGAGCGCGACGAGCGCCGTCAGCAGGCTGAGCAGCGCCGGGCGCGGCGCCGCGGCGGCCGCGGGCCCGGGCCGCGCCTCGGTCCGCAGCCGCTCCTGGATGTCCCGCAGGATCGGCAGCGCCGACCCCGCCTCGGTCACCCCGACGGTCTGCGCCAGATCGTGCGCGAGCTCCCCGCACGTGCCGTACCGCTGCGCCGGGTCGACGTGCATCGCCTTGGCCACCACCGCGTCCACGGCCGCCGGCAGGTCCGACCGCACCGCCGTCACCGGCCCGATGTCGCCCGCGCGCTGCGCCTGCTCGGCCCCCGAGTCGTCGAGGTCGTCGAGCGGCCGCCGCCCCGCCAGGCAGTGGTAGAGGACCGCGCCGAGCGAGTACACGTCGCCCGCGCGCTCCAGGGCCGTCGCCGGGGCCCCCTCCGGCGCCCCGGCCGGCCGCTCCGCCGCACCGGCGTTGAAGACCTCCGGGGCCGTGTACCGGCGCGTCCCGATGTACTCGCCGAGCACCGTCAGGTCCTTCCCGCCGCGCCCCTTCGCGACCCCGAAGTCGCCCAGGTACACGTGCCCGCCGGGGCCGAACAGGATGTTCCCGGGCTTGACGTCTCGGTGCACCACGCCGCGGTCGTGCGCGAAGTCGAGCGCCCTCGCGACCTGCACGACCACGTCGACGGTCTGCGCCAGGTCCAGCGGGCCGCGGTCGAGCCGGCGACGCAGGTCGTCCTCGGCCCGCGGCATCACCAGGAACAGCAGGTCGTCCCCGGGCGCGGCCGCGGTGATGACGTACATGACGTTCGGATGCTCCAGGCCCGCCGTCAACTGGATCTCGCGCAGGAACCGCTCCCGGTAGCCCGGGTGCATCGACAGGTACCCGGCCATCACCTTCACCGCGACCTTGCGGCGGTGCAGCCGCAGGTCCTCGGCGAGGAACACCTGGCTCTGCGCGGTCGAGCTCACCGGCTCGGGGTCGAGCCGGTACCCCGGCAGCAGCTCGGCCAGCCGCTCCCGGATGCGCGCGAACGGGTCGGTCGTCTCGTCCATCGGAGTACCTCGGGGGAGAAGCGGGGACTGCACGGGGGCGGGTCGGCTGAGCCGGTGCCCCCGAAGCCGACTCCCATATAAGCAGACCGGGCCCGCCCGCCCCGCCGCCGTGTCCGGGACCGCTCCCGGCCGCTCGTGGTACCGCGGGCGAACACCGCCGCGCCGCAGCGCGGACCGGGGGCCGTACCCTGACGCGATGACCGACGCAGACCCACTGGGCCCCTGGGTTCCCGCCTCCCTCGACGACGTCCGCGCCCGGCTCGCCCCGGCCGGCGCCCCCTGGTGGATTGGCGGCGGCTACGCCGTCGAACTCGCCGTCGGCGCGCCCTTCCGCGCCCACGGCGACGTCGACGTGCTCCTGCTCCGCCGCGACCAGCTCGCCGTCCAGCGCGCCCTGCCCGACTGGGAGTGGTGGGCCGCCGACCCGCCCGGGACCCTCCGCCGCTGGCACCCCGGCGAGATCCTTCCCCTTGCGGTGCACGACATCTGGTGCCGCCCGAGCGCCGCGGCCCCCTGGGCGCTCCAGTTCATGCTCGACGAGGCCGACGGCGACGACTGGGTCTCCCGCCGCGACCCGCGCCTGCGCCGCCCGCTCGCCGGGATCGGCCGCACCAGCCCGGCCGGACTGCCCTACCTCAGCGCCGACATCCAGCTGTTCTACAAGTCGAAAGGCCTGCGCCCCAAGGACGAGGCCGACTTCACCGCCGTCCTGCCGGTCCTCGAACCCGCCCAGCGCGCCTGGCTCCGGGGCGCCCTCGGCCTGGCCGATCCCGCCCACCCGTGGCTCGCGCGGCTCTGAACCGCAAGCGGCGCAGCCGCTTCGCGGACTCCGCTCCCCGCCCGCGCCCGCTCCCCTAAGATCCAAGGACATGAGCACTGTGCTGGTCATCGGACTGGGCGACATGGGCGAGCGGGTCGCCGCCGGACTCGCCGCGAACGGACACGTCGGACGCCTGGTCGTCGCGAGCCGGTCCGAGACGACCGTGCGGCAGGCCGCCGCCGTCATCGCGAGCGCCGCCGACTGCCTCGTCGAACCCGCCCCCGTGGACGCCACCCGCCTCGACGACGTCGCGGCCCTCCTCGACCGCCTCCGCCCCGACCTCATCGTCCAGTGCGCCTCGCTGCGCAGCCCGTGGGCGCTGGCCGACCGCGCCGACCCGGCCGCGAAGGCCGTCGAGGCCGCCGGGCTCGCCCTGCGCCTGCCCTACCAGATCCCGGTGGTGCGCACCGTGATGCGCGCGGTCCGCGAAACCGGCCTCGACGCGCCCGTGGCGAACCTGTCCCTTCCCGACGTCACCGGCCCCCTCCTGGAGCGCGAAGGCCTCGCCCCGACGCTCGGCCTCGGCAACGCCGGCATGATCCTGCGCCGCGTCCGCGCCGCGCTGCGCGCCGCCGACCCCGACGGCGAGCCGCCGCTCGTCCGCGTCGTCGCCCACCACTCCCAGCTGTCGCCGGTCATGCTCGCCGCCGAACCCGCGCCCGCCGACCGCTGCCGCGTCCACCTCGGCGAGGACGGCCGCCGCGACGACGCGGCCGCCTACCGCGCGCCCGCAATCGACCCGGGCCCGCGCTGGAACTTCCTCACCGCCGCCGCCACGCTGCCCGTCCTCGAAGCGCTGCTGCCGGAGTCCGCGGCCGAGTCGACCGTGCTGCGCTGGTCGGTGCCCGCGCCCGGCGGCCTCCCGGGCGGCTACCCGGTGCGCATCGCCGGCGGCGCGGTCGAACTCGACCTCCCGCCCGGGGAGTCCCTTGAGGACGCCGTCGCGTTCAACGAGCGGATGGCCCGCGGCGACGGCGTCGAGCGCATCGACCCCGACGGCACCGTCCACTTCACCGACGCCGCCCGCGAGGCCGTGGCCGGCCTCGCCCCCGACCTGGCCGAGCCGCTGCCCTTGGGCGACATGGACGCCCGCGCCGCGCTCCTCGACGAGGTCCTCGGCGTCTAGCCGGCGCCGGTCAGCGACTTGAGCTCGATCAGCGCCCGGCGCATGAGCTCGCCCAGGTCGCGCGGTTCGGGCTCGGCGACCCACTGGGCGTGGGCGACCTTGAAGACCGCCACGCCGGCCTCGGCGGCGAGGCTCGCGGCCGGCTCGGCCACGCCGCGTCGGCGCAGGCCCGCAGCGAGCGTGTCGACCAGCCACGCGAGCTTGACCGCTTCCCGTTCGCGCAGTTCGGCATTGGCGGCGATGACGGCGGTGCGCTGC
Source organism: Glycomyces terrestris (assembly GCF_003933745.1). Lineage (GTDB taxonomy): Bacteria > Actinomycetota > Actinomycetes > Mycobacteriales > Micromonosporaceae > Glycomyces > Glycomyces terrestris. Next base: position 227,306 of record NZ_RSEB01000004.1, read on the forward strand.
CGCGAGTAGGCGTGCCGGCCCGTGAAGAACTCGGCGACGGTCCCGAGGACCTCGGCGACCGTCGCCATCGGCTCCGCCGCGGGGGGCGCGGCCTCGATCGCGGCGGCGAAGCCGGTGACGAGCGGACTGGAGTCGGGGAACAGCACTTCGCGCTTGTCGGCGAAGTGCCGGTAGAAGGTGCGCTCGGTCAGGCCGGCGCGCCCGGCGATCTCGGCGACGGTGACCTGCTCGAAGCCGCGTTCGGCGAACAGCGCCAAGGCGGCCTCCTCAAGGCGTCCGCGCGCGTTCGGCTCCCAGCGTCCCATGGCGACGATCCTACCGATGTCAGCTCCTGACATCACCGTGCTACGGTTGATGTCAGGCACTGACATCACGCCGGGTCCCGCACCCGGCCGTCCCCACGGAAGGTCTCCCATGCGCGTCTTCATCACCGGCGGCTCCGGCTGGATCGGCGCCGCCGCCGTCACCGAACTCCTCGCCGCGGGCCACCGCCTGACCGGCCTCGCCCGCTCCGACGCCGCGGCCGCCCGCCTCGACGCCGCCGGCGTCCAGGCCCGGCGCGGCTCCCTCGCCGACCTCGACGTCCTGCGCGAGGAGGCGCAGGCGGCGGACGCCGTCGTCCACCTCGCCTTCGACCACGGCATCGCCTTCACCGGCGGCTTCGACGACGCCGTCGCCGCCGACCGCGCCGCCGTCGAGGCCCTCGGCGAGGCCCTCGGCGGCACCGGCAAGCCCTTCGCCATCGCCTCGGGCGTCCCCGTGTCCGACGGCGGCCCCACCCGCGAGGACGAGGGCCACGTGAGCGGCACGGGCCTGACCGGGCCGGCCGGGCGCTACGCCATCGCAGACGCCGCGCTCGGCCTCGCCGACCGCGGCGTCCGCTCCATGGTCTTCCGCTTCCCGATCGTCTACGGCGAGGGCGACCCCGGCTTCACCGCCACGATGGTCGACATCGCCCGCGAGCGCGGCGTCGCCGGCTACGTCGGCGACGGCGCGAACCGCTGGTCCGGCGTCCACCGGGCCGACGCCGCGGTCCTGGTGCGCCTCGCGATCGAGCGCGCGCCCGCCGGCTCGACCCTCCACGTCGTCGGCGACGAGGGCGTCCCCGTGCGCGACCTCGCCGCGGTCATCGGACGCCACCTCGGCGTCCCGACCGCGTCGATCGCGCCCGAGGACGCGCCCGCGCACTTCGGCTGGCTCGCCCAGTTCGTCGCCGCCGACCGCGCCGCTTCGAGCGAGCGCACCCGCGCCCTGCTCGACTGGACCCCGACGCGGCCCGGCTTCCTCGACGACCTCGACAAGGGCCACTACTTCCGCGCGCCGCGGCCCGATTAGCCCGGCCGCGCGCGGCTACTTCCCGAAGCGCCGGAGAGATCCGCCCGAAGCCCGCATACTGGTGGGGTTTCGGAGCCGCGAGGGAAGGGGACGCCATGCGCGCGTTGACCGTCGAGCCCGGCGTCAAGGGCTCGCTGTCGCTGGAGGAAGTGGACGAGCCGGCGCCCGGGCCGGGCGAGCTGCTCGTCGACGCAGTCGCGCTCGGCGTGTGCGGCACCGACCGGGAGCTCGCCGACGGCGAGTACGGCTGGGCCCCGGCCGGCGCCGACCGGCTCATCATCGGCCACGAGTCGCTCGGCCGGGTCCGCGAAGCCCCCGAGGGCAGCGGGTTCGCGCCGGGCGACCTCGTCGTCGGCGTCGTGCGCCGGCCCGACCCCGAGCCGTGCGGCGCGTGCGCGCGCGGCCTGTTCGACAACTGCCGCAACGGCGGCTACACCGAGCGCGGCATCAAGGAGATCCACGGCTACGGCAGCGAGGTCTGGACCGTCGAGGCCGACTACGCCGTCAAGCTCGACCCCTCCCTCGCCGAGGTCGGGGTCCTGCTGGAGCCGATGAGCGTGCTCGTCAAGGCCTGGGAGCAGATCGACAGGGTCGGCGGCCGCTCCTGGTTCGACCCGCGGACCGTGCTCGTCACCGGGGCCGGGCCGATCGGGCTCCTCGCCGCCCTCATCGGCGCGCAGCGCGGCCTCGAGGTCCACGTCCTCGACCGCGCCGAGGACGGCCACAAGCCCGAGCTCGTGCACGCGCTCGGCGCGACCTACCACTACGAGGGCTTCGCGAAGGCGCTCGAGTCGGTCGTGCCCGACATCGTCGTGGAGGCCACCGGGGCCGAGGCGCTCGTGTTCGACGCGATGGCCGCGACCGGCGCGTTCGGCGTCACCTGCCTGACCGGGGTCTCGCCCGCGGGGCGGCGCGTCACGGTCGACGCCGGGAGCCTGAACCGCGACATCGTCCTGGAGAACGACGTCGTCGTCGGCTCGGTCAACGCCAACCTGGAGCACTGCACGCGGGCCGCGCAGGTCCTCGCCGAGTCCGATCAGGACTTCCTCAAGGGGCTCATCACCAAGCGCGTCCCGCTCGCGGAGTACCAGGAGGCGTTCCACGCCGGCTCCGGCGAGGTCAAGGTCGTGATCGACATCGAAGGCGCCGCGTGACTGTGGCCTGACCCGATTGCCGGCCGGCCGGCCGGTCCGTACGATCGGAGCCATGCACAAGAAAGCGCTTACTCAAAGCGCGAATAGCGCGACCAGCGCGACTGCTCCCAGCGCGGCATCGCCCGGCCCCACCCATCACGGCCACCACCAGCTCGGACACCACCACGCCCCCCTCGACGGCGACCGCCCGGCGCGCTCGGTCCTGCGCCTCCTCGCGCGCCGCCCGTGGCGGCTCACCGCGGCCTTCGCCGCCTTCGCCGCCAAGGAGGTCCCGCTGTGGTTCCTCCCGGTCGTCACCGCCGCGATCATCGACCTCGTCTCCGCGGACGGCTCGGTCAGCGCCGTCCTCGGCTGGCTCGCGCTCGCCGTCCTCCTGCTGGTCCAGAACTACCCGAACCACATCGTCTACACCCGCAACTTCATGACCGTCGTGCGCGACACCGGCGCCGAGCTGCGCAACGCGCTCGCCTCGCGCCTCCAGTCGCTCTCGATCGGCTACTACGCCCGCACCAGCGCCTCGATCGTCCAGAACAAGGTGGTGCGCGACGTCGAGAACGTCGAGCAGATGCTCCAGCAGATGACGCACCCGCTGCTGTCCTCGGTCATGGTCCTCACCGGCGCGATCACCATGTCCGCCATCGCCGTCCCGCAGTTCCTGCCGGTCTACGCCCTCACCGTCCCCATCGCCATCGGCCTGCGCGCGGCCCTGCGGCGGCGCTCGCGCGCCCGCAACGAGCGGTTCCGCCGCGAGATGGAGGGCTTCGCCGCCCGCGTCGGCGAGATGGCCTCCCTCATCCCCGTCACCCGCGCCCACGGCCTGGAGCAGACCGCGGTCTCGCGCGTCGCCAGCGGCGCCGACGGCGTGCGCCGCGCCGGCCTCCACCTCGACATGCTCAACGGCCACGTCGCCTCGATCTCCTGGGTCACCATGCAGGTCCTCGGCGTCGCCTGCCTCGGGCTCGCCGCCGTCTTCGCCATCACCGGGTTCCTGCCGATCAGCCCCGGCGAGGTCGTGCTCCTGTCGACCTACTTCGCGCTCCTGACGCAGGGCCTGACGAACCTGCTCATGCTCATCCCCATCGGCGCGCGCGGCATGGAGTCGGTGCGGTCCATCGCCGAGGTCCTCCAGGACCCCGACATCGAGCAGAACGAGGGCAAGCGCGCCGTCGCGGCCGTCGAGGGCCGCCTCGTCCTCGAACGCGTCTCGCACCGCTACCCCGGCGCCGAGGCCCAAGCGGTGCAGGACGTCTCGCTCGACATCGCGGCCGGCACCACCACCGCGTTCGTCGGCTCCTCCGGCTCGGGCAAGTCCACCCTGCTCAACCTGGTGCTCGGCTTCGTGCGGCCCACCTCGGGCCGCATCCTCCTCGACGGCGTCGACATGCAGGAGCTCGACCTGCGCACCGCCCGCCGCTTCGCCTCCGTCGTGCCGCAGGAGTCCGTCCTGTTCGAGGGGACGATCCGCGAGAACGTCGGCTACGGCATGCCCGAGGCCGGCGAGGACCGCATCGTCGCGGCGCTGAAGGACGCCAACGCCTGGGAGTTCGTCACCCATCTCCCCGACGGCCTCGACACCGTCGTCGGCGAGCGCGGCGCGCGCCTCTCGGGCGGCCAGCGCCAGCGCCTCGCCATCGCCCGCGCCCTCGTGCGCGACCCGCGCATCCTCCTCCTCGACGAGGCCACCTCCGCGCTCGACCCCGAGGCCGAGGAGCTCGTCAAGGAGGCCCTCGGCCGCCTCATGCGCGGGCGCACCACCCTCGTGGTCGCCCACCGCCTCTCCACCATCCGCCAGGCCGACCGCATCGTCGTCCTCGAACGGGGCCGCATCGTCGAGCAGGGCTCCCACCCCGACCTCCTCGCCGCCGGGGGCCGCTACGCCCGCATGCACCTGACCCAGACCGGCGCCCGCTGAACAGCAGCGAGGGCGGGCCGCGACCGCGGCCCGCCCTCGCTCGTTCTCCTTGCTACGCGGGCAGGTTCCAGACCTGGGTCCAGAGGCCGTTGCAGTCGTAGATCTGGAGCCTCGTGCCGTCGGCGGTGCCGCCGGCCGAGATGTCGAGGCAGCGGCCCGACTGCGGGTTGAGCAGGGAGCCGTTCGCCTGCGGAGTCCAGACCTGGGCCCCCGACCCGTTGCACTCCCACAGCTGCACGGGGGTGCCGTTGGCGGTGCCCTGGGCGTCGACGTCGAGGCACTTGCCGAAGGCGCGCAGCGACCCGTCGGCGTAGCGCGACCAGTCCTGGCCCGAGGCGATGCCGCAGGCGTAGATCTGGGCGCGGTTGCCGTTCGCGGCGGTGTTCGTGTCCACGTCGAGGCACTTGCCGGTCTGCGGGTTCACGATCGCGCCGGTGGCGCCGGGGACGGCGCCGATGCCGAAGCGGACCTCGCACTGGTTGTTCTGGCCCAGCCAGGTCGCGGCCAGGTAGAGGTAGCTCGTGCCGTTCTCGCGCGGGATCGCCGGCGTCGAGTAGCCCGGGCAGGAGGGGACCCCAGTGGCGTAGCCGCCAGTCGGGTTCACCGTGACCGGGGTGGTGGCCTCGAACCAGTCGCCGGCGCCGAGGTTCCGGTTCGCGAACAGGACGGTGCCGGACTCGGCCAGGACGGTCTTGTTCCCGGTCGGCCCGGCGACGACGCGCTGGCCCGAGAGCAGGAGCGTCCCGTTCGGACCGCCCGCGGGCGTCCAGGAGATGTACGGGGTGTGCAGGAGCTCGCGGTCGTCCGAGGTCTGCACGAGGGTGCCGCGGTCGCCCGCCGCGCCCCAGTTCAGGCCGTCGTGGCTGTACTTGATGTAGACCTCGCAGGCGTGGTCGGCGTTCGTGGCGTCGCGGCACAGCTCGTAGGCCATGACGAAGCGCCCGTCGGGGAGCTCGGCGAAGGTCTGCATGCCCGGGCGCAGCAGGTTGTCGGCCGGGAAGACCACGTCGTCCTGGATGCCCGAGCTCCAGCTCTGGCCGCCGTTGGTCGAGGTGTAGTGCGCGATCTTCTGGTTGTTGGTGGCGCTGTTGGAGGGCCGCTCGTCGGAGATGAAGCAGGCGAGGGTGCCGTTGTCGGCCACCAGGAACGTCGGCTCCCAGATGCCGTGGCCCCACGAGTTCGGCTGGCCCGAGGTCTGGGTGCAGTTCGACAGGAACGTCCAGGTGACGCCGCCGTCGGTGCTCTTGAAGACCTCGACCTTCTGCGCGGTGTAGTTCCCGACGTCCCAGGCGGTGCCGGCGGCGAGGAGGTCCCCGGCGTTGAGCCCGGTGATGGTGCGCGGCACCTCGAACAGCGTCGGCGCCTCCAGGTCCCAGCCGGGCGTGTTCGAGGTGATGGTGCTGATCTGGGTCCAGCTGGCGCCGCCGTTGGTGGAGCGGTAGATCGGGAGGTTCGTGGGGGCGTCGTGCCCGCCCTTGGCGAACGTGGCGAGCATCGTCTCGGCGGCGGTGCCGTCGTGCTTCAGGCCGATGGCCCGCGGGTAGCCCGCGGTGCCGCTCGGGAACGCGGCGAGGTTCGGGGAGTAGAGCACCGTGCCCGGGTAGGCGGCCTGGGCCGGGGTCGCGACGAGCGCCTGCGCGCCGGCGGCCGCGAGGACCGCGGCCGCCAGCAGCACGGCGCAGCGCCGCGCGGCGGCGGCCAACCGTCTTGTCACCGTCATGGGGGTTGCCTCCTGTGGAGTGAAGCGCCTGCGGCTTTGCAGACGTTGCAAACACCATGCCAGGAATTTGCCTACGTTGCAAGAGGCGGTTTCCATGACAAAACGCCCCCGGCCCAGGCGGCCGGGGGCGCAGCTCGGCCGGGTTCAGCCCGCAGTGCTCTCGCGGACCACGAGCCGGTGCGGGGCCACGACCTCCTCGGCCGGGGTGTCCGGGGCCTCAATGCGCGCGGCGATCCGGCGCACCGCCTCGCGCGCGATGAACGGCGTGTCCAGGGAGACCGTCGAGAGCGAGGGCCGCGCGAACCGGCCCTCCTCGATGTCGTCGATCCCGATCACCGCCACGTCCTCGGGCACGCTGAGCCCGGCGTCGAAGACCGCGCGCATCGCGCCGACCGCGAGCAGGTCCGAGAAGCAGAAGATCGCGTCGGGCCGCGGCGAGAGCGCCATGAGCGCCGTCGCCGCCTCGTACCCGTCGGTGCGGCTGTAGTGCGGCGCCGGCGTCGCGTACTCCGGCCGCGCCTCCAGGCCCGCTTCCTCAAGGGCCGCTTCGTATCCCGCGGTGCGCAGCAGCGGCGTGGCGTACTCCTCCAGCGGCTGCGCCCCGATCGCGGCGATCCGGGTCCGCCCGCTTGCCACCAGGTGCGCCACCGCGTCCCGCGCCGCCTGCACGTTGTCGATCGCCACGTGGTCGAAGCGGCCGTCGAACTCGTGCTCGCCCAGCAGCACCAGCGGCATGTGCTCGGAGCGGTGCATGTCGAGCAGCTCGGCCTTGGTGACGAGCGGGCTGAACAGGATGCCGTCGAACAGCATCGTGCGGTCGTCGCCCATGAGCAGGCGCCGCTCGCGCTCGTGGTCGTGCCCGGTCTGGTCGATCATCACGCGGTAGCCGAACTCGGCGGCCGCGTCGATCACGTCCCGGGCCAGCTCGCTGAAGTACGGTACGTCGATCTCGGGCACCACGAGCGCGAGCATCCCCGTGCGGCCGGTGCGGAGGGTGCGCGCGACGGGGTTGGCGCGGTAGTCGAGCTCTTCGATGGCGGCCAGCACGCGCTGGCGCATCCGCTCGCTGACGTGGGCGTACCCGCTCACGACATTGGACACGGTGCGGACGGAGACCTGCGCCAGTTCGGCGACGTCGCGAAGTGTTGCCGGCATACGGCCCATCCTACCGTTTGCAACGTCGGCAAAGGGGTGCTAGGTTTTGCACACGTTGGAAAATCACACAAGGGAGTGTTCCATGCACCGCCATCTCCTCCGGAGACGCGCCCTCATCGCGTCCGCCGGGCTCGCCGCCGCGGCGCCCGCCCTCGCCGCGTGCGGCCCCGACATCGCCTCGGAAGACGACGCCGGCCCGTCGAGCCGCCTCCAGGCCCCCGACCGCACCGAAGGCGAGATCACGATCTGGGACCGCTCCGGCGACCTCTTCGAGATCTTCGAAGGCGCCATCGCCGAGTTCAACGCCGCCTATCCGGGCATCAAGGTGAACCACGTCGCCGTCGACATCGACGCGAAGCTCCAGAACACGCTCATCACCGGCGCCGACGTGCCCGACGGCGTCTTCCTCGACGACGCCAAGGTCGGCGGCTTCACCGACTACCTGTGGGACCTCGGCGACGTGCTCGCCCCCTACACCGCCGACATCGCCCAGCAGAAGCTCGACGTCAACACCGTGAACGGCGGCGTCTACGGCGTCCCCTTCGACCTCGACCCCGGCCTGCTGTTCTACAACGCGACCGCGCTCGAGGCCGCCGGGATCGACATCGCCGCCGTCGCGACCTACGACGACCTCCTCCAGGCCGCCCGCGACTACCGGGCCGCCGTACCCGGCTCCGCGCCCATCCACCTGGAGCAGTCCGCGTTCCTCGGCCAGCTCCAGCTGGAGATGTACGCGAGCCAGCTCGGCACCTCCATCGCCGACGCCGACGGGAACCTCCGCCTCGACACCCCCGAGTTCGAGCGCGTCCTCACGTTCCTCGACACCGTCCGCCAGGAGGGCCTCGGCACCCGCGCCGAGTACCTCACGCCCACCGACATCGCCGAACTCGACAACGGCAACCAGGTCTTCTACCCCTGGGCCATCTGGTTCTCCTTCGCGCCCCAGCAGGTCCTCACCGCCACCAGCGGCGACTGGCGCGCCACCCAGCTGCCCGCCTGGGACGCCGGCGGCGCCCGCTCCGGCGCCATGGGCGGCTCCTCGTTCGTGCTCCCCAAGGACGGCCCCAACGCCGACCTCGCCTGGCTGTTCTACGAGTTCCTCATGTTCACCGAGGCCGGCTACACCGCCGTGTGGGGCCCCGGCGAGGTCTACCCCGAGGGCCTGGCCACCTCGATCCCCAGCTACACGCCCGCGGCCGACCCCGCCAAGCCCCTCTACAGCGGGATCACCGCGCTCGGCGGCCAGGACCTGTGGACCGTCGCCACCGAGGCCGGGGCCCAGATCCCCGGCGGCACCCCCACCCCCGCGTGGTGGGCCGGCGCCGTCGACTACCTCGGCAACAACCTCCAGCGGATGCTCGACGGCGACATGACCCCGCAGGAGGTCCTCGCCCAGTCCACCGAGGACATCCAGGTGAACCTGGTGGACCGCCAGTGACGGCCCTCCCCGTCCCCGCGGCCCGGCGCGCCCCTCGCGCCGGGCGCGGCCCCCGCCTGCGCCGCCGCCTCGCGCCGTACGTGTTCGTCCTGCCCTTCGCCGCGGTCTTCGCCGCCTTCAGCGTCTACCCGCTGTTCTTCACCGCCCGCCTGTCCTTCACCGACTGGCGCGGCACCGGCGCCGCCACCTGGGTCGGCTGGGACAACTACGCGTACCTGCTCACCAACCCCGCGTTCTGGTCCTCCCTGGGCAACTCCGCGGTCCTGTGGCTGCTCATCGTCCCCGTCCAGATGGCCGTCGGCGTCCTCGTGGCCGTCCTGCTCAACGACGCGAAGCTGCGGCTCCGCGGCCTCTACCGGGTCGCCTTCATCGTCCCGTTCGTGACCCCGCTCGTGGCCGTCGCCCAGATCTGGGTGGTCCTGTTCGACCAGCGGTACGGCGCCGTCAACGCCTTCCTCGGCCTCTTCGGACTCCCCGAGACCGGCTGGCTCACCACCAGCGCCTGGGCCAAGCCCACGCTCGCGCTGTTGTTCCTGTGGAAGACCACCGGGTTCATCGTGATCATCCTGCTCTCGGGCCTCCAGTCGATCAACGCCTCGATCTACGAGGCCGCCGACCTCGACGGGGCCTCCAAGGCCCGGCGGCTGTGGAGCATCACCGTCCCGCTCCTGCGCCGCACCCTCGGATTCGCCGTGGTCCTCCAGACCCTCGCGGTCTTCCAGATGTTCGCCGAGCCGTTCGTGGTCACCCAGGGCGGCCCGTACAACTCGACCACCACCGCGGGCTACTACCTCTACAACCACATCACCCGGGCGGACCTGGGCACCGGCGCGGCCAACTCCTTCCTCCTGGTCGTCCTCGTCATGGCGCTCTCGCTCCTGTTCGTCCGCCTGCTGCGAGCGAAGGACTAGCCATGGCCGCCACCACCGAACGCACCCGGCCCCGCATCGGCTCGCACCTGTTCCTGACGCTCCTGCTCGTCGCGTTCCTGTTCCCCGTCGCCTGGGCGCTGCTCTCGGCGTTCAAACCCGCCGACGCGATCATCCGGTCCCCGCTCACCTTCGACCCGACGACCTTCACCCTCGACAACTACACCGCGATGTTCCAGGACGTTCCCATCGGACAGGGATTCCTCAACACCGCCGTCGTGCTCCTCTGCAAGGGCGCCGCCACGATGTTCTTCGCCCCGCTCGCGGCCTTCGCCTTCGCGAAGTACCAGTGGGCCGGCAAGAACCTCGTCTTCGGGGCCGTCCTCATCACCCTCATGCTGCCGACGATCGTGCTCATCATCCCGCTGCTGCTGGAGATGAAGGCCCTCGGCTGGGTCAACACCTACCAGGCGCTCATCCTCCCCGGCGCGGTCGACGCGTTCGCGATCTTCTGGATGCGCCAGGTCATCACCGCCGTCCCCGACGAGCTCCTCGACGCCGCCCGCGTCGACGGCTGCGGCGAGTTCGCCCTCTTCTGGCGCGTCGTCGTCCCCGTCATCCGCCCCGGCCTCGCCGGCCTCGGCGTCCTCACCGTCATGAACATCTACAACGACTTCGTCTGGCCCGTGGTGGCCGCGAGCTCCGAGCGCATGGCGACCCTCCAGGTCGTGCTCTCCACCCTCGCGCAGAACATCACCGGCAACCGGATCGGCGCCGACTACGCCACCGTCACAGGCGAACTGCTCGCGGCGAGCTCCGTCGCACTCGTCCCGCTGCTGGTGCTGTTCATCCTGCTCCAGCGGCACTTCATCAACGGCATCCTCGCCGGCAGCGTGAAAGGCTGACGCATGACCCTCCCGCCCAAGCCCTCGACCCCGCGACCGGAATACCCCCGGCCCGACCGCGACCGGTCGGCGCGCTGGCTGAACCTCAACGGCGCCTGGGACTTCGCCGCCGACGGCTACGAGGGGCCCATCACCGTCCCGTTCGCGTGGGAGAGCCGCGCCTCGGGGGTGCGGCGGACCTGGCTCGAGCGCGGCACGTACCGCCGCACCGTCACCGCCCCCGCCGCCTGGGCCGGCGCCCGCGTCGTCCTCAGCTTCGGGGCCGTCCACCACCGCGCGGTCGTCCGCGTCGACGGCGTCACGGTCGGCGAGCACACCGGCGGCTACGAGTCCTTCGACTTCGACGTCACCGGCCTCCTCGCCCCCGGCGTCCCCGCCCTCCTGGAGGTCGAGGTCCACGCCCCCGCCGACAAGCGCGCCATCGCCCACGGCAAGCAGCGCTCGATCCCGCGCGACGACTACGACGGCGTCTCCTTCACGCCCACCTCCGGGATCTGGCAGACGGTGTGGCTGGAGGCGCGCGGCCGCACCTACGCCGAGTCGGTGGTCCTGCGCGGCGACTCGCTCACCGGCATCGACGTCACCGTCGTCCTCGCCGGCGACGCCCCCGCCGGCGCGGCCGTCACCGCCGCCGCCGACACCGGCGAGTCCATCGCGCTCACCGCCGACGACCGCGGCGTCGCCAAGGGCCGCATCGAGATCCGCGACCCGCGCCGGTGGAGCCCGGCCGACCCGCACCTGTACCGCGTCGAGGTCCGCACCGGCGAGGGGGACGCCGCCGACGCCGTCACCGCCACGACCGGCCTGCGCCGCTTCGAGGCCCGCGGCGAAGCGCTCTACCTCAACGGCGAGCGGATCTACCTGCGCGGCGTCCTCGACCAGGGCTACTGGCCCGACACCGGCCTGACCGCCCCCGACGCCGCCGCGCTCCTGCGCGACCTCGAACTCGCCCGCGGCCTCGGCTACAACCTCGTCCGCAAGCACCTGAAGTTCGAGGAGCCCCTGTGGCTCCACGAGGCCGACCGCACCGGCATGCTCGTATGGGCCGAGCCGGCCTGCCCGAGCCGCTACTCGCCCGAAGCCGCCGCCGCCTTCGAAGCCCAGCTCCCCGCGATGGTCGAACGCGACGGCAACCACCCGAGCATCGTCATCTGGGGCCTGTACAACGAGGAGTGGGGCCTCGACTGGGACATCCCCGGCAGCGCCGCCCGCGCCGAGGCCGCCGCGCACGCCTACGAGCGCCTGCGCGAACTCGACGCCACCCGCCCCATCGTGGAGAACTCCGGCTGGTCCCACGTGCGCACCGACCTCCTCGACTGGCACTACTACGAACCCGACCTGGGGGAGTGGGCGGCCGCGGTCGCCCGCCTCGCCTCGGGCGAGCAGGAGGCGTTCCCGGTGCGCCTCGGACCGGACTTCACCGTCGACAAGTCCCTCTACGGCGACCCCGCCTTCCCGCGCTCCGGCGTGCCGATCGTCAACAGCGAGTACGGCGAGGGCTTCACCAGCCTCGAACGCGCCTGGCACCTGCGCTGGGAGACCCAGGAGCTGCGCCGCCACGACCGCTTCGCCGGGTACGTCTACACCGAGTTCGCCGACGTCGAGCACGAGGCCGCCGGGCTCCTCGACGCCGACCGCCGCCCCAAGGACTGGGGCGGCGCGGTGCCCGCCGACGTCAACGCCGACACCGTGCTCGTCCTCGACCTCGTCCCGCTCGCCGCGGGCGCCGACATCGCGCCGCCCGCGGCGCCGTTCGGCCTCGACGTGCACGTCTCCCACCACGGGCCCGAGTCCGCCGCCGGCACCGTCCAGGCCGCCTGGGTCCCCGCCGGGACCCCGGTCGGCACCGCCGTCCCGCCGGCCCAGGCCGCCACCGAGCCGGTCAAGGCCGAGCCGTTCCGGCTCTCGCCCGCCGCCCGGCTCACCGTCCCCGCCCACGCCGGGCCCGGCCGCCTCCTCGTCTGGCTCGCCGACGACGAGGGCCGCGTCCTCGCCCGCGCCTTCCTCGACGCCGCCGAGGTCGAGCCGCCGAACCGCCGCGGCGCGCGCCCCGGCGAGTTCGCGGACGCGCCCCGGCCCGGCCTCGACTAGCAGGGCCGCGGCTCCGCGGTCGGCGCCTCGATTCGAATCGAGGCGCCGACCGCATCCGCATTGACACGCCGTCCACCGACCCCTAGGTTTGTACCGGTAAAGCAAACCAGGTCAAGGAGCACCCAACCGTGAATCGACCGATCGTCCGCCACGCGCCCGTCGTCGGACGCGTCCCCCACCTGCTGCACGGCGGCGACTACAACCCCGACCAGTGGCGCTCCACCAAGGAGACGACCTGGAGGGAGGACATGCGCCTCGCCCGCCTCGCCGGGATCAACACCCTCTCGGTCGGCATCTTCGCCTGGGCCGCACTCGAACCCGAAGAGGGCCGCTACGACTTCGGCTGGCTCGACGAGATCCTCGACCTCATGGCCGAGCACGACATCACCGCCGTCCTCGCCACCCCCACCGGCGCCCGCCCCGGCTGGATGAGCCGCGCGTACCCCGAGGTCCTGCGCGTCAACCGGGACCGCACCAGGAACCGCCACGGCGGCCGCCACAACCACTGCCTCACCTCGCCGGTCTACCGCGAGAAGACCACCGCGATCAACACCGCGCTCGCCGAGCGCTACAAGGACCACCCGGCCCTCGGGGTGTGGCACCTGTCGAACGAGTACGGCGGCGAATGCCACTGCGACCTGTGCCAGGAGCGCTTCCGCGCCTACCTCCAGGACCGCTTCGACTCCCTCGACGACCTCAACGAGGCCTGGTGGTCCGCGTTCTGGGCCAAGACCTACGCGGACTGGTCGCACATCGAGTCGCCCTCCGAGCACGGCCGCGGCGAGCAGGACATCCACGGCCTCGAACTCGAGTGGCGGCGCTTCACCACCGAGCAGTTCGTGGACTTCTACCTCCACGAGACCGCCCCGCTCAAGGCGATCACGCCCGACGTCCCGTGCACGACGAACCTCATGGGCACCTACCCGGGCATCGACTACTTCCGCCTCGCGCAGGTCCTCGACGTCGTCTCCTGGGACTCCTACCCCGAGTGGACCGGCACCGCGAAGGACGCCGACCGCGGCGCCCGCGCCTCCTTCCTCCACGACCTGACCCGCAGCCTCAAGGGCAAGCCGTTCATGCTCATGGAGTCCTCGCCCTCGGCCACGAACTGGCGGCCCGTCGCCAAGCTCCACCGCCCCGGCGTCCACCTGCTCCAGTCCCTCCAGGCCGTCGCGCACGGCTCGGACACCGTGCAGTACTTCCAGTTCCGCAAGGGCCGCGGCGGCTCCGAGAAGTTCCACGGCGCCGTCGTCGACCACCAGGGCACCGAGCACACCCGCGTCTTCAAGGACGTCGCCGAGGTCGGCGCCCGCCTGGCGCAGCTCGACGGCGTCGTCGGCACCGACACCCCCGCCGACGTCGCCGTGGTCTACGACTGGCACCTGCGCTGGGCCCTGGACGAGCAGAAGGGCCTGCTCCAGCAGCGCACGGACTACGAGGGCGCCGTCATCGCGCACTACCGCGCGTTCTGGGAGCAGGGCGTCCCCACCGACGTCATCGACTCCTCGCTCATCGCCCGGCCCGGGCACCTCGACCGCTACAAGGTCCTGGTCGCCCCCATGCTCTACATGCTCCGCCCCGGCGTGGCCGAGGCGATCGACGCGTTCGTCCAGCGCGGCGGCACCTTCGTCGCCACCTACGCCACCGGCTACGTCGACGAGCACGACCGCACCTTCCTCGGCGGCTTCCCCGGCCCGCTCCGCGAGACCCTCGGCATCTGGGCCGAGGAGATCGACGCGCTCTACCCCGAGGACCGCAACGCGATCGAGTGGAACGGGACCTCCTACGAGGCCGTCGAGCTGTGCGAGCTCATCCACGCCGAGACCGCCGAGGCCGTCGGCGCGTACGGCGCGGACTTCTACGCCGGCCGCCCGGCCCTGACGGTCAACCGCCGCGGCGAGGGGAAGGCGTACTTCATCGCCGCCCGCACCGGCGCCGACTTCCTCGCCGACTTCTACGGCGCGCTCGTCGCCGAGGCCGGTGTGGAGCGCGCCGTCGACGCCGACCTCCCGGCCGGCGTGACCGCCCAGGTCCGCACCGACGGGACCACCGACCACGTGTTCCTGCTCAACTTCACCCCGGCCCCCGCCGCGGTCGAGGTCGGCGGAGCGCCGGTCGAGCTCGGCCCCTTCGGCACCGCCGTCGTGGAGCGCCCGCGCGCCTAGCGAACGCCGAAGGCCCCGCCGATCCCTCTCGGCGGGGCCTTCGGTGTCCTTCCGCTAGTTGATGATCAGCTCGAACGTCGTGGTGTCGTTCCGGATGTCCTCGTGGTTGCCGCTGAGTTCGAGGCCGTTGAAGACCGCCTCGCCGACCGCCGGGCCCTGGCCGGCCTCGGGCATCTCGTTCACCCAGACGCCGATGCCGGACTTGGCCTGGAACTCGTCGCCGCTCAGCCGCGCTCCCGTGACCGACACGTCGGTGAAGACCGTGTCCGCGACCGGGAACTCCGCCTGGCCGCCGGTGTACTTGGTCTGGAACATGATCCCCGAGTACGTCGGGTCCACGATGTCCACATCAGAGATTCGGATGCCCTGGAACACCTTGTCCGCCGAGAAGATCCAGATCCCCGGGAACGTCTGCGGGCCCCAGAAGTGCCCGCCGGCCCTGACCACCGAGATGTTCTCGAAGTCGGTCGTCGGGCTGGACCCGAACCCGTCCATCGGGTAGCCGAAGTCCAGCGAGCTGACCGTGATCCCCGAGTACACGAGCGTGTCGGCGATGTGGATGTCGCGGAACGTGTTCCCGGTGCCGCCGTAGACCGCCAGCCCGGCGGCCCGCCAGGTGAGGATCGACGTCAGGTTCTCGTACACGTTCCCCGACTGGAGCCCGCCGCCCGCGTCGGTGGCGGCGAACAGCGCGAAGCTGTCGTCGCCCGAGGCGCGCGACTCCACGTTCCGCACCAGGTTGTCCGTGCTCCCGTTCGTCATGTTGACCGCGTCGGCGAACAGGTTCCGCGCCCGCGAGTCCGTGATCCGCACGCCGTCCATGTTGGAGCCCCAGAACATGCACACCTGGTGCTCGGTCCACGTGTTGTCGATCGTCATGTCCGAGACGTTCTGCCAGTCGAAGACCTTCCCGGGGCCGTCGATGCGGGTGGTGTAGTTCCCGAAGTAGGCGAACCCGGAGAACACCGAGCCGTTCGCGCTCGCCTCCGCCCGGAAGCCCACGTCGGTGTTCTCCTGGTTCTGCGGCGCGTAGAACCGCGTGTACCAGGGCCCGGCGCCGATGATCTCGACGGCCTTGCCGTACACCTGGAACTTCTGCGCCGTCGCGTAGTCGCCCGCGGGCAGGTACACGCCCTTGAGGTTCCCGGTGGCGTCCATGCGCACCCGGTCGAGCGCGTTCTGGACGTCCTGGTGCGTGAACCCGGCCGGCTGCACGTACCGCGACGGGTCGGGGTTCGCGATCGGCGCGACCTCCTCGAGGCTGATGAAGTCGATCGCGTAGTAGGCCGCGGTGTTCGCCGCGTCCTTCTGCAACCGGATCGTGCTCCCGGCCGGGATCACCTGGTCCAGCAGCACGTTCGCCTCGTCGTAGACGTGGCGCGCCGGCCCCGAGCTCGGCGAGTTGTTCGGGCTCGCCTCGGCCCCGTACAGCCACGCGTACTTCGAGGTGAGCGTGATCTGGCGCAGGTATCGGCCGTCCACGTACAGGTTCAGCGTCGCGGTGGTGCCCCCGCCGCCCGCGGCGTCGGGGATCGCGAACCGGGTCACCAGCGTGTTCGTGTCGGTCCCGGTGGTGAACTCGACGTACTCGCCGGTGCCGTCGAGGACCACGGCCTGGCGGCCGCTCGCCTCGCCGGCGAGGTCGCCGATCTCGCGGTTCGGGGCCAGGATCTGCGCCCCGCCGCCGGTTGCGGCGTGTTCGGCCTCGTCGAGCGTGAACGGCAGGTCCGCGCCGCGGCCCACCGAGAGCGTCCGCGTCGCGGTGTTGTTGCCCTGCTTGACGGCGTGTTCGTTGCCGTCCACGGCGACCGCGACCTGGAGCTCGTACTGGCCGTCGGCCGCGGTCCACGATCCGAGGCCGATCGGACCGGAGTCGCCGCCCGCGGAAATGACGCCGCTGTAGGAGCCGGTGAAGGTCCGCACCACCGCGCCGGTCTCGCTGTTCACCAGCGTCGCCGTGACGCCGTGCGCGCCGCTCGCCGAGGCCAGGCTGCCCTGGTTCCCGATCGTCACCGCGAACGCGACCTCGTCGCCCGCCGAGGGGCTGCTCGGCGTCCACGTGACCGCGGCGGCCACCAGGTCCGAGGTGGTGATCGCCCCGACCGCCAGCGGCTCGGCGTGCGTGTACTCGTTGTTCGACTCGTCGCTTTCGACGACGGCCGCGTTCGGGTCGACGGCGGCCGCCACCTCGTGGTCGCCCGCGGTGAGGGATCCGATCGGGACGTTCACCGTCGCCGCCGCGCCGGCGGCCAGGCCGCCCACGGCCGCGCTGCCGGCGAGTTCGCCGTCGAGGTATAGGTCCACGGCGCTGGCGGGGGAGGCGACCTCGCCGGTGTTCTCGACGCGCGCCGAGAGGGTCACCGCGTCGGTCTCGACCGGCGCGGCCGGGCTCCACGACAGGTCGGTCACCTGGAGGTCGGGCGCGGGCGCGGCCTCGCCGAACACCTGGAACTCCGCGACCTGCCCGTTGGGGGCGCCGGTGTTCCCGGTGAACTGCAACCGGATCTCGCCGTAGGTGCCCGAGACGGGGATCGTGACGGTGTTGCCGGAGGCCGGATCGAAGGCGTACGCCGCCGACGCCTTGATCTCGGTGAAGGCCCCGCCGCCCGCGTCGCGCGCCAGCACCGCGAACGTCTGCGTCCGCGGCGACCACACCGGGTCGGGGTTGAGCTTGACGACGACGCGGTCGAGTTCGGCGTTCGCGCCGAGGGCGACGGTGAGCGTGCTCGGGTAGGCGCCGTTCGCGCCCTCCCAGTACGTCGTCACGTCGCCGTCGTTGGCGTTCGCGGCCGCGTAGGTGTGCACGGTGGACGAGGCGGTGATCGGCTTGCCCACGGCCAGCTCGCCCGTCTGGGACGGCGCGCCGGCCTCGCCGTAGACCTCGAACTCGGCGACCTGCGCGGCGGGCCAGCCGGTGTTGGCGGTGACGACCAGCCGCACGTACCGCACGTCCGTCTCGGGGACCGCGATCGTGACCGTGTTGCCGCTGTCGGGGTTGAAGGTGTAGCCCTGGGAGGCTTTGAGGACGGTGAAGTCCGACCCGTCGGCGCTGCCGCGCACCTCGAGGGTCTGGGTCCGGGTCTGCCAGGCCGGGAGGGCCGGCAGTTCGAGGACGATCTCGCTCACCTCGGCGGTGGCGCCGAGGTCGACCTGGAGCCACTGGGGGAAGGCGCCGTTGGCGCTCTCCCAGTAGGTGCCCTGGTTCCCGTCGGCCGCGCTGCCCGCGGTGTAGCCCTGGACGTGGCTGCTGGCGGTCATCGTCTTGCCCGCCGCCAGGTTGGTGCCGTCCGCCGCGTGCACCGCGGCGGCCGGCACGAGCGCTGCCGCCACGGCGGCGACCGCAGTCGCCGCCGCGAGGGCGAGGCGCGTGAGTCTCATGATGGCTCCTTGCTCGGGGAGACGCATTCCCGATCCATTGGGGGCGGTTTCGCGCACGACCCAGTAGATCGACAAGCGTCGATCTGTAAGGGATTTTGGGGACGTGAAGAGGCTGGATGACATAGGTTTAGCGCTATACCTATGGTGATTCTAATCCTGCCAAATCACACCTGTCAATACATCACTGCCAAAGGCCCCGGTCCGGTCCCCATGGGAGCGATCGGCATGACCGGGTCGCGAATCGCGGGCGCACGGGCGCGCGGCGCAGACGAAGACCGGGGCCCCGGTCCGCCTGCACGGTGGCGGTCCGCGACCCCGGTCTGCTCCAGGGGCTACGCGTACGGGTCGTCGTCCTCGTCCTCGGGGCCGCCGCCCCAGGTGTCCTCTTCCTCCGCGAGCCAGTACTTCATCTCGTGGTCCTGCTCGTCGCCGGGACCGCGGCCGCCGGGGGCGCCGCCCATCATGCCGCCGTGGACGCCGGCCGCGCCGACGCCGCGACCGCCAGCGGCGCCCGCCGCGCCGAGCCCGCCCGCGGCGCCCATGCCGCGGCCCATGCCCGAGCCGCCGCCGGTCCCGCCTCCGCCGGCGCCCATGCCGCCGCCGCGCAGGCCCGAGCCGCCGCCCGCGCCGCCCGGGGCGCCGCCGCCTCCGCCGGCGCGCAGGCCGGAGCCCCCGCCGAGCCCGCCGGGCTTGCCGCCGCCGGCGCCGGTGCCCGAGAGCCCGCGTCCGCCGCCGAGCCCGCCCGGCTTGCTGCCGCCGGGGCCCGCGTTGCGGATCGAGGTGTAGCCGGGCGTCTTGCCGGTCGAGCCGGGCTTGGTCAGGCTGCTGCCGCCGCCGAGGTTGGTGGGCGGGCGGAGGTTGGCCGGCACGAGGTTGTTGACCCCGCCCCCGCTGAGGCCGCCGCCGCCGAGGCCGCCGCCCGAGAGTCCGCCCCCGCCGCCGAGGCCGCCGGGGGGCGCGCCGGTCAGGCCGCCGCCACCGCCCCCGGCGAGGCCGCCGCTGACGTCCTCGAGGTCGGGGGAGCCGTAGGAGCCGAGGCCGGAGCCGCCGCCGAGGCCGCCGGGCGGGGTGCCGCCGCTGCCGGGGTAGGAGGCGCTGCCGAGGTCGTCGGGGTCCTGGCCGGTGTCGAACGGGTTCTCGTCGTCGAGGCCGTTCAGGCCGCTGCCGCCGGAGTAGTCGCCGGGCGGGTTGGCGCCGTTCAGGCCGCCGGCCGTGTCGAGGCCGCTGTCGTCGGTCCTGTTCAGGCCGCCCGTGTCGCCGAGCGGCTTCACGTCCGTGGGGCCGGAGTAGCCGCTCAGGTCCTGGTCGCCGAGGTCGGGCATGCCGCCCCCGCCGCCGGTGTCGAGCCCGTCGGGGCCGGGGAAGTCGGTGTCGGGGCCCTCGTTGAACACCGTCTGCTCGCCGGGCTTGGACTCGGGCGCGATGTCGGTCACCTGCGCCTCCACATTGGAGTGGCGCTCGGTGACCTCCTCGTTCACCCGCGCGGCCTCCTCCTCGAGCTGGCTCGAGCCCTGCGTGCCGAGCGTGTCGAGCCGCCGGCTCGCGTACTCCTCGGCCTTCGACTCGGCCAGCGCCTGCCCCTTGAGGCCGTTCTCCTCGTAGTCGGGGTTGGCGGTGACGTACTCGTTCCACATGTCGTACGTCTGCTGGCGGCCCTCGCTCACCTCGTCGACGATCTGCGGGTCGAACCCGGCCAGCTCCAGGGCGGCCTTGGTCTCGTCGTTGGCGCGGATCTCGCAGTTGCGGAAGAACGGCGGGCGGATGTGGATGCGGTGCGAGCCGCAGCTGGTGCCCTCCATGAAGAACTTCGGCGCGGGGTAGACGCACGCGGTGCCGCCCTGCTGCTCGAAGATCTCGGCCTGCTTGGTGTCGAGCACCTTGATGACGCCGTCGGCGCCGTCCTCGCCGCCGATGTCGTTCTGGATCGTCTTGCAGTTCTTCAGTACAGTCTCGACCTGCTCCTCGAAGGCGTCGAAGTCGTCGCCCTTCCAGGCGGAGGACAGCGTGGTGAGGCCCTGTTCGAGCTTGGGGCCGACGACGCGGAAGTCCTCGTAGAAGTCCTTCCAGGCGTCGCGGATGGTGTCGAGGGCGTAGTCGGCCTCCGGCTGGGGCCGGATCGACTTGACCATGCTCTGGATGGTCTGCCCCTCGGGGAGCATCATGGTGCCCTCGCGGGCGGCGCGGAGGCTGTTGATCTGGGACGCCTGCGGGACGGCCGACATGAGCTTGATCCAGGCCGCCTCGGCGGGCTCCTCGACCTTGCAGGTGCAGTCGCCGGTCTCGCACGAGGGCTTGACCAGGAGGTCGTTCTGCGCGACGGTGAACTGCGAGGAGGACTGGCCCTCCTCGATCTTCCCGTACTCTTCCTTCTCGATCTCGGCTGCTTCGGTCACTGGCCCGCCTCGCTCTCGGCTCGCTGGAGGATCTCGGTCTGGATCTGGGGGAGGTGCTCGCCGGTGATCCAGGCGACGAGCGACTCGGTGGTGAAGGGGTACACGGCCATCGACTCGGCGCTGGCGTCCGGGTAGAACTCGGGCGCCGACTCGTAGGCGCTGACGCCGGGGTCGTGCAGGAAGTCGAGGGACAGGTAGACGACCCAGTCGCCCTTGCGCCCGTACGCGTCGAGGTAGTACCGCTGCTCGGTGTCGGCGGCGATGTAGAGGCTCTTGTCCCACTCGCCGCCGAGCTCGCCCTCGGTCTCCCCGGTGTAGGCGATGCCCGCGGCGTTCTCGCGGCGCTGGGCGACCCGGTCGGCGAAGTTCGCCTCGGCCTCGGCCTCGTCGTTCCAGGGGGCCAGGCCGCCGCGGACGGCCGCGTCGCCGGCGGCCGAGTACGCGAAGGTGCCCTGGACGTCCTCGAACACGGCGAGGTCGAGCAGGGCGGCGCATCCGGCGGACTCGGCGTCGATGCCCTCCCCGATCGGGGTGCTCTGGAGATCCCCGTCGATCCCGGTGGCGCCCAACCGGGTCTGGAGCTCGGCGAAGTCCCCGAAGACCTCGCAGCCGAGCCAGTCGCCCATGACGGCGTACGATCCGGCCGGCGCCTCGGGCCCGGCGCCGGGGTCGGCGGCCGAGCAGCCCGCGAGGGCCAGGGCCGCGGCGGCGAGGGCGGCGGCGCCGCGCGTCCTGCGCCGCACGCTAGAGCTCGCCCTCGTAGCTGTTCAACTCGGTGACCGCGGCGTCGTCGGACTCCTCGGAGAGGTCGGCCGAGTCCTGGAGCGTCGCCATCATGCCGCTCAGGGCGACGCGGAGGTTCTGGAGGTTGTCCCATGTGGTCGAGTGGAAGGTCTCGTAGTTCGTCCGCGCGGTGGCGGACGCGTCGAGCTGGCCGAAGGCGGGGAGCCGGCCGAGCACCTGCCCCTTCTTGAGCCGGGGGATGATCTCGTCGAGATGGTCCAGCTGCTCCTGGATGAGCGCCTTGTACTCCTGGATCGCCTCGGTGTCGATCTCTCTTGCTGCCATGGGGTCGTCGCCGATCTGTGCCAGTCGCGGCCGAGTAGGTGGGTACGGCGCCGCGATCGTCCGAAAGGGTATGAATACGTGGTATTTAGTTGGGCGCGTTCACGATACTGACGCGGGTGGTGTCCGGGCCGACCGGGTTCACGCGGCCGCCTCCGCCTCGGGCTCGGGCTTCGAGCCGTCCGGGCGCCAGCTCCCGATCTCGTCCCCGGCCCGCGCCTGGTCCTCGAAGGAGTCGGGGATGAAGTCGTAGGTGCCGACGTCGACGCCGGCGTCCTTCATCTTGTTCTCCGCGTCCTCCCCGGCGGCGTTGTTGCCGATCGTGTACACGCCCTGGGCCCCGACGCCGCCGAGCAGGCCCGGTCCGGCCTTGGCGAACGCGTCGGTGAGGCCGCCGAGCGGCCCGCCCTTGCCGGGGGTCTTGCCCGGTGCCATGATCCGCACGACCGCGAGCTGCGCCAGGCCCTGGAGGAGGCTGAACCCGGTGGACCCGATCGTGGCCGCGGGGCTGATGATGTTCCCGTTGGCGGCCATGTTGGCCCACGAGACGGTCATGTTCGCGGCGATGAACGCGGCCAGGGCCTTGCCCGCCGCACCGGCCGCCGAGTCCATCGCCTTGAGCACCACCAGCGCCTGGGTCGCGAACGACATCGCGGTGGCCCGCCACGCGGTCGCCAGCGCCTGCCCGGAGATCGGTACGAACTGGACGGCGAGCACGAACACCGCCATCGCCATGAGCGCGGTGGAGATCGCGAGCATGATCGGCACCATGACCGCCAGGATCAGGCCGATCGAGAACAGCGAGATCCCCAGGTGCATCGCGAAGGCGTGCATGTTCTCCAGCTGGTTGACGATCTGCCGCGCCCGCTTGTCGTAGGCGTCGCGGTCCTCGCCCCGCCACACCTCGGCGGGGAGGCCGTCGATCCGGGACTGCATCGCCTCGCGGGCCTCGTCGAACTTCTGGGCCAGCACCAGCCAGGTGGCCGCGCCCTTGAGGATCTCCCCGGGGTTGCACTGGTTGAGGTAGATGATCCGGGAGAGCTTGACGCAGGGGCCGCCGAAGGTGAAGGACGGCAGCGTGATGTTGACCGCGGAGAGCGGCGCCATGTACCCGTACGCCTCTTCCATCCCGGAGAACTGCTCGGGGTCGGGTGCCTGGTATGCCATGGGGGCCTTCCTTATCGGCTCGCGGATGCGCTGCGGGGGCGGGTCATTTGAAGCTCGTCTCGGCGCTGCCGTCGGCGTCCTCCCAGGACGCGGCGGTCTCGGTGAGCGCGGTGGTGAGCGCGTTGAAGCACTCGGCGGCTCCCTGGATCATCTCGATCATGTAGCCGACCGCGAGCGCGTGGGACGCGGCCAGGAACGGGTCCACGGAGACCATGAGCATCTGGTCGAGCTCGCGCAGCTCCGGCGGGATCGCGCTGGCCTCTTCGAGCTTGGGCGCGACGTCGGCGACGATGCCCTCGGCGAGCTCGGTCAGCCGGGCGGGTTCGATCTCAGGCAAAGTGGCCTCCGTCCTTGAACATGCGGGTGATGCGGTCCTGGCTCTCGCTGATCCGCTGGACGATCGCGAGGCCCTCGGCGTTCAGGGCGTTGCCGCGGTCGAGGACCTCCTTGGCCTCGCCGGGCGCGTAGGGGAGGCCGAGCGCGTCGAAGTAGGGGCCCTGCTTGGCGTCGCGGTCGGCGACCGCCGCGGCGGCGGTCTCGGTGAGCTCCAGCGACAGACCCTTGGCGCCGATCTCCAAGGCGCGCTTGGAGAGGATCACCTGCGACACCGGGTAGGCGAGTGTGGACTCGACGGTGACCAGTTTGGACTCGCTCCTGGCGCGCCCGACGGGGGCGTGCTCGTCGCCGTCCTTGGTGCCCGGCGCGAGGCGCTCGGAGCGCTTCCACAGCTCCAGGACGTCGTCGAGCATCGCCACGGCCGCCGGGTCGAGCGCGAGCTTCGCGCGGCCGGGGTCGGCGGGCCGGGGCCGCTCCTCGGGGTCGTCGTCCTCGAACGCCTTGCGGCGCTCCAGGAGTGCGCCGACGCCGCGCTCGCGCAGGTCGCCGGCGAACGCGGCGAGCATCTCGGCGGCCTCCTCGACGCGCGGGCCCTCGGGCTCGTCGTCCAGGGCCTCGGCGGCCTTGCGCGCGGTGTCGGTGACGAGCTCGGCGAGGTCGCGGGTGAACATGCGCTCGGCGGCGGCGGTGAGTTCGATGCGGGGCGCCGCGCCGGGCGCGACGGTCACCGTCACGCTGCCGCAGTCGCTGGTCAGAGAGCGTTCTCTACTGGGGACGTCGGTCAACGGGGCTCCTGACGGCTCGTCGGCTGCGATGTTTGGCAGGCCAATAGTATGCAGTCTTTTCGGAAGTATGGGACCGCCGGGCCCGGATGCCGACGAGGGCGATCAAAGGCGCGGTTCGGACCCCGTCCGCCCCGGACCTGGGCGTTGGAACGCGCGTACTAACTCACTTGTGGACTTGCGATCGATTCCGTTGTGCGGGGCGGTGACCAATGCTTGAACTCTCAACCATTCGGCAACGCGATCGTTATCGAGATTTAACGGGAGAGCGCGTTCTGTTCACGGCCCCACCCGGTCGCGGCGGCCGCCCGGCACGCGGGCGCGGCCGCGCGGCGGCCGTGAACGAAGCGAGCCGGCCTCCCGTAGGCTGGCACGATGATCGAGGCGAGGGCGGCCGGGTGGGAGGCGCGGGCGCAGTCGCGCCCCGGCTCCGCGGCGCCCAATGAGGACGCCTACCGCACCGGCGGCGACTGGGCCCTGGTCCTGGACGGCATCACCCGCTACCCCGACGACGGCTGCGTCCACGACGTCCCCTGGTACACCGCGGCCCTGGCCGAGTCCATAGCGGACGGCATCACCGGGCCTGACGCCCTCGCCGACGTCCTTGCCGCCGCCATCGCGGCCGTCAACGCCCGCCACGAGTCCACCTGCGACCTCGGCAACCCCGTCTCGCCCGGCGCGACCGCCGCGCTCGTGCGCCGCCGCGGCGACCGCCTCGAATGGCTCGTCCTCGGCGACTGCGCGGTCGCCTGGCGCGGCCCGGACGGCGCGTGCCGGGTCGAGACCGACGGGCGCCTCGCCGCCCTTCCCGGCGTCCCCGCCGTGGAGCTGGCCGGCATCCGGCGCTGGCCGGTGCCGTACGTCGCGAGCGTGCGCAATCGCGAGGGCGGCTTCTGGGTCGCCTCGACCGACCCCGAGGCCGCCGCCCGGGCCCGGACCGGCGCCGTGCCCCTCGCCGGCGTCGCGGACCTGCTGCTGTGCACCGACGGCCTGACGCGGCTGGTGGACCGCTACGGGCACACCTGGCCGCAGCTGCTCGCGGCCGTCTTCGACCGCGGCGTGGGCGCCGCCCTCGACCTCGTGCGCGCGCACGGCGACCGCGACCCGCGCCCCGGGTCGAAGCGCCACGACGACGCCACCGCCGTCCACCTGCGGCTCCCCGAGTTTGCATCGTTGTAGAATCGTGGCCGACGAGCCGGCCGACTGAGGAGGAGGCGCCATGGCGGTGACCCTGCGCGACGTCGCGGAACTGGCGGGCGTGTCGTTCAAGACCGTCTCGAACGTCATCAACGGCTACCCCCACATCCGCCCCGCGACCCGCGAGAAGGTCGAGCGGGCCATCGCCGAACTCGGCTACAAGCCCAACCTCAGCGCCCGCAGCCTGCGGTCGGGCCGCACCGACACGATCGCGCTCGCCGTCCCCGAACTCAACCTGAGCTACTTCGCCGAGCTCGCGAGCTTCGTCATCGCCGCGGCCGAGGAAGCCGGGCTGGTGACGCTGGTGGAGCAGACCGGCGGCGACCGCGCCCGCGAGCTCGCCCTGCTCCAGAGTCCGCGCCTCAACCGCACCGACGGCCTCATCCTCAGCCCCCTGGGCCTCGGCCAGGAGGACGCCGCGGCGCTCGCCGGGCCGCTCCCGGTCGTCATGCTCGGCGAGCGGACCTTCGACTGGCCCTGCGACCACGTCACCATGCGGAACGTCGAGGCGGCGCGGGCGGCCACGGAGTACCTCATCGCCTCCGGGCGGCGCCGCATCGCCGTCATCGGCGAGAACGAGGCCGAGGTCATGGGCTCGGCCCGGCTGCGCCTGCGCGGCTACCGCGAGGCCCTGGCGGCCCACGGCATCGAGTACGACGAGCGGCTGGTCGCGCGCGCGACCCTGTGGCACCGCGCCGACGGCGCCCGCGCCATGCACGACCTGCTCGACCGCGGCGCCGAGTTCGACGCCGTCTTCGGCTTCAACGACACCCTCGCCCTCGGCGCGATGCGCGTCCTCCAGGAGGCCGGCCTGCGCGTGCCCGCGGACGTGGCCGTCCTCGGCTTCGACGACCTCGACGAGGCCGCCTACGCCATCCCCTCGCTCACCACCGTGGACCCCGGCCGGGAGTGGATCGCCCGCACCGCCGTCGAGACCCTGCTCTCGCGCATCGCGCCCGGCGGCGCCGACGCCGAGCCGCGCACCCGCGCCGCCGCGTTCGCCGTCGTCGAGCGCGAGTCCGCCCCGCCCGCGTGAGGAACCCGCCCCGATGCGGCGACCCACCCGACTTCGGTCGTTTACAACGTTGTATAAGTTCCCGAGCGGTTTAGTCTGTTCTGACGTATCCGCTGGTCCACCGCTTGATCACGAAACGGGAAAGAACTGCGCCGCGCGGCCCGGGGGCGTTGACAGCGGGCCGCCCGCGTCCTTACGATCCAGAAGTTACAACGTTGTAGAACGAAGGTCTCGGACTCGGCGTTGGACGACGCGCAGACAGCGCAGTCTCGCTTTGAGAGGGAACTCCGAAATGACACGCAAGCGAATCCTCGCGGGAGCCGTCGGCGCGGCGCTCGCCGTCACCGCGACCGGCTGCTCCGCGGGCGACGACGGCGGCCCCGTCGAGCTCACCTTCTGGCACGGCTACACCGAGGCCGACGGCGACGTCCTCCAGGGCATCGTCGACGACTTCAACGCCGCCCACGACGACGTCGAGATCACCACCGAGCTCAAGACCTGGGCCAGCATCGACGACACCCTCCTGACGGCCCTGTCGGCCGGCGAGGGGCCCGACATCGTCGCGATGCCCGCCGAGCGCCTCCCGGTCTACGCCTCCCGCGGCGCCTTCGCCGAACTCGACGACTTCTACGCCGACGAGGCGAGCAACACCGCGAACCTCAACCCCGGCGCCGTCGAGATGGTCGAGGTCGAGGGCGCCAAGTACGGCGTGCCCACCGGCTTCGTGCCGCTGGCCGTCTACTACAACCAGGCCCTGTTCGACGCCGCCGGCGTCACCGCGTTCCCGCAGACCTGGGACGAGTGGGTCGCCGTCTCCCGGCAGCTGACGGTCGACGAGGACGGCGACGGCACGCCCGAGCAGTACGGCGTGGTCCTGCCCGACCACGCCACCGTCGCCAACGGCCTGTGGCCGTCCCTGTTCGCCGCGGGCGGCGGCGCCGTCGTCGACGGCGGCACCGCCGTCATCGACTCGCCCGAGAACGCCGCGACCCTCGAATACTGGACCCAGGCCATCGCCGCCGACCGGATCTCGCCCACCGGCGTCGACGGCATCGGCGCCGACGAGCTCTTCAGCGGCGGCAAGGCCGCGATGACCGTCGGCGGGCCCTGGATGGCCTCCATCGCCACCGAGAACGGCATCGACTACGGCATCGCCGCGCTCCCGGCCGGCCCGGCCGCGCAGGCCGCCTCCGCGATCGGCGTCTCCATGGCCGTCACCGTCGACACCTCGCGCGACGAGCAGGCCGCCGCCGAGGAGTTCTTCTCCTTCTTCCTGAACGAGGACAACTCCGTCGCCTGGTCGCTCGGCTCGGGCTGGCCGCCGCTGCGCACCGACATCCCGGCCGACGCCGTCGCCGAGAACCCGGTCGTCGCCTCGCTCACCGAGATCGCCGGCACCGGCCAGCCGCTCCTGCCCGGCGTCGTCAACAGCACCGACGTGCTCGGCGCGGTCGACGAACTCACCCAGCAGGCCGTCGCCGGCGGCGACATCGACGCCCTCCTGGCCGAGGCCCAGACCAAGGTCCAGGAAGCGCTCGACGAATGACGGGCCGGCGGGGGCGCCGCCCCTCGGCGCCCCCGCCCCGCCCCGCCGCCCGACCGCCTGGAAGAGGAAGCCATGACCACCACGAATCCGACCTCCCGCCGGTACCGGCCGCCGGCGCCGCTCGGCGGGCGCCGCCGCGCCACCGGCAGCCCCGCGGGCCGCAACGCGAGGGCCTGGGCCTTCCTCGCGCCCGCGCTCCTCGTCATCGGCCTGTTCACCGCCTGGCCCATGGTCGCCGCCCTGCGCCTGTCCTTCATGGACGCGAGCGGGTTCGGCCGCGAGGAGTTCATCGGCCTCGACAACTACGTCACGGTCTTCACCGACCCCGACATCCGCGACGCCGTCCTGAACACCCTCTGGTACACCGTCCTGTTCACGCCCACCGCCGTCATCGCGGCCCTGGCCCTGGCCCTGCTGCTCAACAGCCCGCACATGCCCTTCCGGTCCTTCTTCCGGACCGCGCTGTTCGTGCCGTTCGTCGTCTCCTTCGCCGTGGCCGCCTTCGCCTGGAGCTACCTCATCGACCCCCAGGTCGGCCTCCTCAACCACTGGCTCCGCGGCCTCGGCCTCCAGCTCGGCAACGTCCTCGAGGACCCCGAGCTCGCCATGCCGGCCGTCGCCCTCGTCGCCGTCTGGAAGCTCTTCGGCTTCTACTTCGTGATCTTCCTGGCCGGCCTCCAGGACATCCCCTCCTCGCTCTACGAGGCCGCCCGCATGGACGGCGCCGGACCGTGGTCCCGCTTCCGCAACGTCACGCTCCCCATGCTGTCCAACACCATGGCGTTCGTGCTCATCTTCGCGATGATCGCCGCCCTCCAGGCCTTCGACCAGATCTACGTCATGACCGGCGGCGGCCCCTACGGCCACACCCAGACCCTCGTCATGGAGATCTACGAGTCCGGCTTCCGCAAGCTCGACATCGGGTTCGCCTCGGCGCTGTCGTACGTACTGCTCATCGCGACCCTGCTGCTCAGCCTCGTGCAATTCCTGTTCTTCGGCCGCAAGGAAAAGGACCTGACCTCATGAGCGCCCCCGCCCGCCGCTCTCGCCCGCGCGGCCTCCGCCCCGGCACCGTCCTCGCGGTGATCGCGCTCGTCCTCGTCAGCGCCGTCGTCCTGCTGCCCATCGCGATCATCGTCCTCACCGCGTTCAAACCCGTCGCCGAGGTCAACGCCTACCCGCCGAGCCTCCTGCCCGACGCCTGGACCCTCGACAACGTCAAGGAGGTCACCGCCGAGCTCCCGTTCGCGCGCCTGGTCGCCAACAGCTTCCTGTTCGCCGGCGGCGTCACCGCGTTCGCGCTCGTCTTCGACTCGCTCGCCGCCTACGCCCTGGCCCGCATCGACTTCGCCGGGCGCAAGGTCCTCCTCGTCGCGATCATCGCCACCCTCATGATCCCGTTCCAGGCCACCCTCATCCCGTTGTACCAGCTCGTCGCCGACCTCGGCTGGGTCAACACCTACGCCGGGCTCATCGCGCCCCGCGCCGCCGACGCCTTCGGGATCTTCTTCCTGCGCCAGTTCTTCCTCTCGCTCCCGCGCGACGTCGACGCGGCCGCCCGCATCGACGGCGCCTCCGAGTTCCGGGTCTTCCGGTCGGTCGTCCTCCCCAACGCCGTCCCGGCCCTGCTCACCCTCGGGCTCTTCACCTTCGTCAACAACTGGAACGACCTGCTGTGGCCGCTGGTGTTCACCACCGACGCGGACATGGGCACCATCACCTCCGGCCTGACCCTCCTCACCGGGCCCGGCGGCATCGTCCCCCACGGCGTGATGATGGCCGGCTCGCTCATCGCGATCCTGCCGCTCGTCATCGCGTTCCTCCTCATCCAGCGCCGCTTCATCGAGAACATCGCAACGACAGGACTCAAATGACCTCCCACCCATGGCACCGCGACGGCAGGCTCCACTTCGCGGTCGGCGTCGAGGACACCTTCGTGCCGCAGTCGAGGCCCGGCGAGCGCGCGATCGACGAGTACGCGCTCACCGAGCACTACGACCGGTGGCACGCCGACCTCGCGCTGGCCGCCGACGCCGGAGCCGAGCTGGTGCGCTGGGGCGTGCCCTGGCACCGGATCGAGCCCGCGCGCGGACGCTGGGACTGGACCTGGCTCGACCGCGTCATGGACCGCTTCGCCGAACTCGGGCTGCGCCCCGTCGTCGACCTCATGCACTACGGCACGCCGCTGTGGATGGAGGGGGAGTTCGCGCACCCCGACTACCCCAAGCACGTCGCCGAGTACTCCGCGGCCGTTGCCGAGCGCTACGCGCACCTGGGGGTCGCCGACTACACGCCGGTGAACGAGCCGATGATCCACGCCCTGTTCTCGGGGGAGTACGCCTACTGGCCCCCGTACCTATCCGGCCCCGAGGGCCTGGCCGCCATGGTCGGCCAGCTCGGGCGCGGCTTCGTCCTCGCCCAGCGCGCCATCGGCGACGTCCTCGACGGCGCCGTGTTCGTCCACGTGGACGCCGGGATGCGCTTCACCGGCGACACCGACGCGCCCGAGCACCGCGAGCACGCGGCCCGCCTGAAGGAGCAGGTCTTCCTCGTGGAGGACCTGGTCACCGGGAAGGTCGGCGAGGACCACGCGCTGGCGCCGTTCCTGCGCCGCCACGGCTGGACCGACGCGGACTTCGCGTGGTTCGCCGAGGCGCCGGTGCGCCCGGACGTGGTGGGCGTCAACTACTACCCGCTGCACTCGACCGAGGTGTTCGAGGCGGGCGTGTTCCACTCCGGCGGGTTCCCCGACCCGCGCCCGGTCCAGGACGACGGCACCGCCGGCATGGTCGAGCTGCTGCGCGAGGCCGCCGCCCGGTACGGCGCGCCGGTGATGCTCACCGAGACGTGCGTGACCGGCCCGGTCGAGGCCCGCCTGGCCTGGCTCGACGAGTCGGTCGCGGCCCTGCACGCGCTGCGCGAGGCCGGCACCGACGTCGTCGGGTACACCTGGTGGCCGCTGTTCGACATGTACGAGTGGACCTACCGGCATTCGGTGGAGCCGCGGGAGGCGCACCGCCTCACGATGGGCCTGTGGGAGCTCCAGGAGCGCCCGGACGGGCTCGCCCGGGTGCGCACGCCGATCGCCGACCGGTTCCGATTCCACGCCGAACAGGCTGCGGCGCAATAGCGCACAGAAAATCCCCGCCGATCGTGCATAGTCCGCCGGGGCCCGGGTAGCCGAACTTCAGCAAGGCTGCACGGGGCTTTTTCCTGAGGCTTTCACGAGGGGACAGAGGCCGCCGGTCCGGCGCCAGGGGGGATCCGGACCGGCGGCCTCTCCTCGTCTACCGCAGCTTCCGCTCGGCGACCGCGAGCGTCTCGCGCGACCGGGCCAGCACCTCTTCCCAGTCGAGTTCGAGCAGGCCCGGGTCGGGCTTGTCCGCGTGCGGGTCGCCGCGCCGCCCGGCCCACAGGGCCCGGTGGCGCCGCCGCCACGGCGGCGGGCCCCACAGCGTCGGCGGCATCGGTCCGAACAGGACGACTGAGGGCGTGCCGAACGCGGTCGCCAGGTGCGCCACTCCGGTGTCGCCGCACAGGACGAGCCGCGCGGAGGCGACGATCGCGGCGAGCTCCTCGAGGTTCGTGCGCCCGGCCATGACCCGCCACGGCGCGATGCCGGCGGCCGCCGCGACCGACCGCGCGAGCGCGATCTCGCTGTGGTCCCCGGTGATGGTGATCTCCTGGCCGTCGTCCTGGAGGGCGCGGGCGACGCGCGCGAAGCGGTCGGCCGGCCACCGGTTCGCCGGCTCCCGCGCGCCCGGGTGGACGACGACGGTGCCCGCGTGCGGGGTCGGGCGCGGCGGCGGGGCCAGCAGCAGGTCGGTGGGGTCGGCGCTGAGGCCGCGCTGCTCCAGGAGCCGGCACCAGCGGTCGATCTCGTGGAGCTCGGGCCTCCAGGCGGGGCCGGTGACGCCGGGGAGGTCGGGGTGGCGGTGCGTGATGAGCTCGTCGGGGCCGGTGCCGAGCAGGTCGTAGGCGCTGCCGGGGCCCTTCCCGTGGAGGTTGACGGCGAGGTCGGGGGCGTCGCCGTGCCAGTCGAGCCCGCCGACGCCGGGGGTGGGGTGGAGGAGGTCGACCGCCTCGACCAGGTCGGCCAGCGGCCGCAGCCGCTCGGGTGCGGCCAGGACGATCCGCTTGTGCGGGAACGCCTTCCGCAAGGCCCGCAGCGCCGGGACGGCGGTGAGCAGGTCGCCTATGCCGAGCGCCCGCAGCGCCAGCACCGTCCCGTCGGTCGTCTCGTAGGTGTCGGATCCTGCCGAATCCATATCGCGTCTCCTCCTAGGTCACGGCGCGCTCCAGCAGCACGTCCCAGCGGTTCAGGAAGTCATCGAGTCCGTGGTGGGCGAGCGCGTGCGCGCGGGCGGCGGCCCCGGCCTCGGCCGCGAGGTCGCGGTCGGCGGTGAGGGCGGCCAGGCGCGCGGCGAGCGCGCCGAGATCGCAGGAGACGGCGCCGACCGCCGGCGGGAGGGTCGCGGCGGGGCCGGTCGCGACCGCCACGACCGGCAGGCCCAGGAGCATCGCCTCGACGAGCGCCGGCCCGGGGGAGGTCCAGCGGGAGGGGTGGACGTAGGCGCGGCGGCGGGCCATCGCGGTGTGCAGCTCCTCCAAGGGGATCGGGGGGTTCCCGGTGAGCGCGTGGCCGCGCCCGTCGGGCCAGGAGCGGATCTCCTCGGCGCCGGAGCCGAACAGGTCGATGGGCGCGGCGGCCCGGAGCGCGTCGAGGAGGTCGGTGCCGGCGTCGCGCCCGAACGGCTCGTCGACGACGGCCACGGCGTGCGGCAGCTCCCCGGTGAACCGCCGGCCCGGGTCCGCGGCCCCGTGTTCGACCACTGTGGTGGGTGCGAGTCCGCAGTCCCACATGAGCCGGTTGAAGTCGCTGGTGTGGACGACGGGGATGTCGTCGCGGTCGGCGAGGGGGTGGCGGCTGGTGGCGGGCCTGCCGGGCGGGGCGCCGTGCTCGACGTAGACGGCGGGGACGTCGCGGCCCGGCTTCCGCCCGAGCCACCGCTCGGCGAGCGCGAGCTCCTCCGGGCGCTGGAGGACCACCACGTCGACCTCGGTGTCCCGCAAGGCTTCCGCGGGTACGTCGACGACGTGCCGGGGCCAGGGCCGCCCGGCCCGGCCCAGCCCGTACGGTCCGCCCTCGGGCTCCTTGGGCAGCAGGTAGACATGGCGCCCTTGGATGAAGGACTCCATCCACGCGCCGTCCGCGTGCCAGCACAGGATCCGGAGCGCATTCGAACCTCGCATGTGTACGCGGTACCCGATGCGGACCGGCTCAACCGCACTGCGGCGGATTCACGCCACCGCGAGCAGGCACACCGCGACCGCGGCGACGCCGAGCCCGGCGAGTTGGCTGCGCTGCAACCGCTCCGCGAGGACCCGCCGGGCCAGCAGCACCGTCGCGGCCGGGTACAGCGCCACGATGACGGCGACGACGGCGAGGTCGCCCCCGCGGGCGGCCAGGAGGAACAGCAGGTTCGCGAGCGAGTCGAGGGCCCCGGCCGCCGCCGAGAGCGCGTACGCGGGCCGCTCCGGGCCCAGCCGCCGGTGCAGTGCGAGCGCGGCTGCGAGCGTCAGGGCCGAGGCGACCGCGCGGCCGACGATGAGCGGCGCGACGCCGCTGTGGGCGGGCGCCTCGTGGAGGAACACCAGTTGCAGCGCGATCGCGGCCCCCGCGCCGAACGCGAGCAGCAGCGCCGTCGCCGAGGGCCGCGAGGACCGCGCCCCCGGCCCGGCGCTCACCAGCACCACCGCCGCGAGCGCGAGCGGCAGCCCGGCGAGCCCGGCCGCCCCGAGCCGTTCGCCCTGCACCAGGCCGACCGCGACCGGCAGGACCGCCGAGACGAGCGCCGTCACCGGCGACAGGACGTTCATCGGACCGATCGCCAGCGTCCGGTACAGCAGCAGGAACGCCGCCGCCGAGGCCGCGCCCGAGGCCGCGCCCCACGCCACGCTCCCGGCGGTGAACGAGGCCCCCAGGAACGGCCACACCGCCAGCTCCACGACCAGGCTCGCCGGGGCCGCGATCACCACGGTCCGCAGCACGTGCGCCCGGCGCGCGCCGAGACCGCCCAGGAAGTCGGCGCAGCCGTAGGCCAGCGAGCTGCCCAGGGCGAGCACGAGTGCGATCACGGCGTCCTCCACTCCGCGGGGCCGGCGTGCGCGGCCCCGCCGAAACCCTAGGTCACCCCCGGCCCCACCCGCCCGGCGCGGGCCGCGTCCCGATGGCAGCATTGGGGAGTGATCATCCTGCCGCGACTGGGGGGCGCCGGGGCCCCGGCCGAGACGGCCGACACCGCGACCGGCGAGGCCGCCTCGCCCGACGTGCCGTGGACGACGATCGTGCACAACGACCCGGTCAACCTCATGAGCTACGTGTCGTACGTCTTCCGCACCTACTTCGGGTACACCGAGGCCATGGCCGAGAAGCTCATGCTCGACGTCCACCACAAGGGCCGCGCCGTCGTCTCCAGCGGCAGCCGCGAGGAGATGGAGCGCGACGTCCACGCCATGCACGGCTACGGCCTGTGGGCCACCCTGAGGCAGGACCGCTGATGGAGGGCTTCGAACCGTTCCCCGGCGGCGCCGCCGTCCGCCTCGGCCAGGCCGAGGCGAGCATCCTCCGCGGCCTCGCCGACCAGCTTCTCGACCTCCTCGCCACCCGCGGCGAGCCCGTCGAGGACCCCGTCGCCGCGATCTTCGCGCCCGGCCCGACCGAGCCGCCCGCCGACCCCGTCCTCGCCCGGCTGCTCCCCGACGCCTACGACGACGCCGACGACGCCCGCGAGCGCTCCGCTGAGTTCCGCCGCTTCACCGAGGACGACCTGCGCGCCCGCAAGCGCGACGACGCCCGCGCCCTCATCGCCGACGTCGACGCCCTCGGCCCCGGCGGCGGCGTCCTCAGCCTCGACGCCGAGGACTGCCGGCGCTGGCTCGGCGCCCTGAACGACCTGCGCCTCGCGCTGGCCGTGCGGCTGGAGATCGCCACCGAGGAGGACGCCGACAAGCTCTACGACCTGCCGCCCGACGACGAGCGCGTCCCCACGGTCATCGTCTACTCCTGGCTCAACATGCTCCAGGACAGCCTCGTCGCGGCGGTCATGCCACCGGGACCCGGCGACGGCTCCTAGTCGCTGCGCCAGCAGCCCGGCCTTCCCGGTTGTAGGACCGACGAAGCGGCGAGCGGGCGGCATGGCCGGACGGCGGCCGTCTTCCGCCGTGCGAGCCACCGGATGACCCGGACCGCACCCCTTAGCCGAAGCGCGCCTCCACGAGCGCGCCCGCCCGGCGGAACGCCTCCAGGACCCGCGCGACCGCCAGCCGCTCCGCGCGGTCGGTCCGCAGGATCGCCGTCACGTGGCGGCGGGTCGGGATGTCCTCGATCTCGCGCAGCACCAGGCCCGCGCCCGTCGGCGTGGTGAACCGCGGCAGCACCGCCACCCGCCGGCTCCCGGCCACCAGCGACTCCACCAGCCGGTTGTCCCTGATCCGCTGCGACACCCGCAGTGAGACCCCGGTGGCCTGCTCGATCGAGATGAGCACCGAGTCGAACGGGTAGCCCTTCGGCACCCCGATCCACTCGCAGTCGACGAGGTCGGCGGTGCGCACGGCCGACCGCGCCGCCAGCGGATGGTCCGGGGCCAACGCCACGTCGAGCGGCTCGCGCGCCAGCGGCACCGCCCGCAGTGCCGCCGTCCCCTCCGGGCGCACCCCCGTGAAGCTGTGCGCCACGACGATGTCGTTGTCGGCCGCGAGCGCCGCGAACTCCGCCTCGGCGATGTCGATGTCGCTGCACGCCAGCTCGATCGCGGTGCCCTCCAGCTCCCGCAGCACCTCCGGCAGCAGGAACGCCCCCGCGCTCGGCAGCATCGCGACCGTCACCGTCCCCGACGGCTCGCCGCGGAAGGCGTCCCACCGGGCCCGCACCCGCTCGACCGCGGCCGCGACTTCCGCGCCGCCCCCGGCCAGCAGCCGCCCCGCCTCGGTCAGCCGCAGCCCGCGACCCGACGGCTCGGCCAGCACCATGCCGAACTCGCGCTGGGCGGCCTTCAGCTGCTGCGAGACCGCCGACGGCGTCCGGTGCGTGGCGCGCGCCACCTCGGTGACGGAGCCCCGCAGGGCCAGTTCGCGCAGCAACTCCAGGTGACGCACGTCCATGAAGCGATGCTACACAGTGCCTTAAGCAGTTTTCATTTGTGCTTCACAGCCGCGGCGCCGATCATGGACGCATGCCCGTTCGCCACGTACTGCTCGCCATGGCCGTCGCCGTCATGTGGGGCCTGAACTTCATCGCCATCGACGCCTCCCTCCAGCACTTCCCGCCCATGTTCCTCGTCGCCCTCCGCTTCGCGCTCCTGGCGATCCCCACCCTGCTCCTCGTCAAGCGCCCCGACGTGCCGCTGCGCTGGCTCATCGGCTACGGACTCGGCTTCGGCACCCTCCAGTTCCTGTTCCTGTACTGGGGCATGGCCGCCGGCATGCCCGCCGGGCTCGCCTCGCTCGTCCTCCAGGCCTCCGGGCCGTTCACGATGCTCCTGGGCGCGACGCTCCTGCGCGAGCGCGTGACCGGCCCCCAGCTCATCGGCGTCCTCGTCGCCCTCGGCGGCCTCGCCGTCGTCGGCTGGCAGCGCGCCGAGCACGCCAGCGTCATCCCGTTCCTGCTCACCCTCGCCGGCGCCCTCGGCTGGGCGATCGGGAACATCTGCAACCGCCAGGCCCGCGCCGCCGACCCGCTCCGCCTGACGCTGTGGATGTCGACCGTCCCGCCCCTGCCGATGCTCGCGCTCGCCCTCGGCGTCGAGGGCCCCGACCGCATCCTCGACTCGCTCGCCTCCTGGACCGACCCCGGCGCCCTCGGCGCCGTGATCGGCCTGGCCTACACCGTCGTCATCGGCACGATCCTCGGCTCGGGCCTGTGGACCTGGCTCATGTCCCGCCACCCCGCCGGCGTCGTGGCCCCGTTCTCGATGCTCGTGCCCGTCACCGGCATGACCGCCGCCTGGCTCATCCTCGGCGAGACCGCCACGGTCCCCGAGATCCTCGGCGGCCTCCTCGTCGTCGGCGGCGTGCTCCTGGGCGGCCTGCGCCGGCGCCCCCGCCTGCCCGGCCTCGCCGACGCGCCCAGCCCCGCGGCGGTCCGGTGACCCCGTCCCGGATCGCGGACGGCCTTTGGGAGATTTCCTAGCGAAGATGTAGGATTCGCAGGCTGCCCGTGCTGACACCGACGGAGTGATCCATGCCCGAACTCTTCCGCTTCCCGAACCCGGTCAACGAGGTCGCCGCCCGCCTCGTCGCCGCCGGCGTCGTCCTCATGAGCGCCGCCGCCCTCGCCCTCCAGGCCGAGTGGCTCGTGGTCGTCATCGCCCTCGGCTTCATCGCCCGCGTCGCCACCGGCCCGACCCTGAGCGTCCTGGGCCAGTTCGTGACCCGCGTGCTCACGCCCCGCCTGCCGTTCGCGGCGAAGCCGGTCCCCGGCCCGCCCAAGCGCTTCGCGCAGGGCATCGGCGTCGTCTTCTCGGTCGCCTCGGCGCTGCTGCTCCTCGTCTTCGACGCCGACCTCGCCGGGTGGATCGTCCTGGCCGCGCTGGCCGTGGCCGCCACCCTGGAGTCGGCGTTCGGGTTCTGCCTGGGCTGCAAGATGTTCGCGCTCCTCATCCGCGCCGGGCTCATCCCCGACTCGGTCTGCGAGGCGTGCGGCGACATCTCCGCCCGCACCGAGGCCGCCCTGCGCCGCAAGGCCGCCGCGTCCGCCTAGCGGCCCGCGGGGCGGTCCCGTCGGTGCTCCTGAGTAGATTCGGGGGAGTCCCACCCCTGCTCGAAAGGCGCCGCTCATGGCGAGAATCATCACCGTCCTCCACTTCTTCGCGGCCGTGTTCCTCGGCTTCGGACTCGCGTTCCTCGGCGTCCCGGTCATGTACTCGTGGCCGGTCGCCCTCGTCGTCGTCGGCATCGCGGCGATGTGGTTCGGCCGCACGATCAACGAGCGGGAGGCCCCGGGCGCGCCGCCCAGCCTCCTGACGGCGATCGGCTACGGCTTCGTGCTCGTGTTCGCCCCGCTCGTCTTCGCCGGGGGCGCCTCCAGCGACGGCGTCCTGAACTTCCCGCTGGCCCTGGGTATCGGCCTGGCCGCCGGGATCGCGCTGGTCGCCGCCTACCGGTTCGCGTACAAGGCGCTGCGCGGCAAGGCGAACGAGCCCCAGGGCCCCGCTCCCGCGTGACTCCGCGAACGGCGGCGGCCCCGGTCGAGACCGGGGCCGCCGCCGTGTTCACACCGGCAGGTGCCGTTCGACGATCGCCGCGGCGTCCGGCACCGGGGTCGCGCCGTACTGCCGCCCCCGGTCGGGCCCGAGCCGGGAGGCGCAGAACGCGTCGGCGACCGCGGCGGGGGAGTGGCGGACGAGCAGCGACGCCTGGAGGGCGAGCCCGAGGTCCTCGGTGAGGCGCCGGGCCCCGGCCGGCTCCACGCCGGCGGCCAGCGCCCGCTTGACGCCTGCGACGTGCGCGGCCAGGCGCGCGTCCGCGGCAGCGGCCGGCTCGACCTCGGCGAGGAACGCCTCGGCGGACTGCGGGGCGGTCGCCAGGGCGCGGAGCACGTCGAGGCAGATGACGTTGCCCGACCCCTCCCAGATCGACAGGAGCGGCTGCTCGCGGTAGCGGCGCGCGAGGGGCGCCTCCTCGACGTACCCGTTGCCGCCCAGGCATTCGAGGGCCTCGGCGGCGTGGGCGGGGCCGCGCTTGCACACCCAGTACTTGGCGACGGCGGTCGCGAGGCGCCGGAACGGGCCCTGGCCCGGGTCGTCGTACGCGGCGGCCAGGCGCATCATGACGGCGGTGGCGGCCTCGGACTCGACGGCGAGGTCGGCCAGGACCTGCGTCATGAGCGGCTGGTCGACCAGTCGCCGGCCGAAGGCGCTGCGGTGGGCGGCGTGCCAGGCGGCCTCGGCGACGGACTGGCGCATCCCGGCGGCGGTGGCGATGACGCAGTCGAGGCGGGTGTGGTTGACCATCCCGATGATGACGGCGACGCCGCGGCCCTCCTCGCCGACGCGGTGGGCGAGGGCGTCGTGGAGTTCGATCTCGGCGGAGGCGTTCGAGCGGTTCCCGAGCTTGTCCTTCAAGCGCTGCAACCGGATCGCGTTCCGCGTGCCGTCCGGCAGGACCCGCGGCAGCAGGAAGCAGGTGAGGCCGCCGGGGGCTTGCGCGAGGACGAGGAACGCGTCGTTCATCGGCGCCGAGCAGAACCACTTGTGGCCGCGCAGCGCGTAGGCGCCGTCGGCGGTCGGGGTCGCGGCGGTGGTGTTGGCGCGGACGTCGGAGCCGCCCTGCTTCTCGGTCATGGCCATGCCGACGAGGACGCCGGCCTTGTCGGCGGCCGGGCGCAGCCCGAAGTCGTAGGCGCGGGAGGTGATCCGCGGCTCCCACTCGGCCGCGAGCGCGGGCTCGGCCCGCAGCGCGGGGACGGCGGCGTACGTCATCGAGACGGGGCAGCAGTGGCCGGGTTCGGCCTGCGCGAGCAGCGACATGAGCACGGCGCGGGCGGCGTGCGCGCCGGGTCTCGGCTCGCCCCAGGGCATCGCGTGGGCGCCGTGCGCGACGGCCAGGCCCATGAACCGGTGCCAGGAGGGGTGGAAGTCGACCTCGTCGACGCGGTTGCCGTACCGGTCGTGGGTGCGCAGGACCGGCGGGTACCGGTGGGCCTCCTCGGCCCAGCGGGCGGCCTCGGCGGAGCCGAGGGTCTTCCCGAGTGCGCGGGCGTCGGCCTCGATCCAGCCGGCGCCGGCGCGCTCGGCGGCCTCGCGCAGCGGCGCGTCGTCGTCGTAGGGGTTGCGGTCCGTCAGGGGCGGCGGCTGGTTGGCGACGGTGTGGGTCTCGTTCACGGCTCTCCCCGGGCTCGGCAGGTCCCACATCGTAGTACGCGCGGGGGCGGCCGGACGACTGGTCCGGCCGCCCCCGCGCGTGCGTTCTAGAAGGCGCCGTTCGCGATCCGGTCGCGCACCGACGACGCGTCCAGCGCGCCCGGGAAGTCCAGGTTCGGGCAGCTCAGGCCCGCGTCCGGAGTCTCGCGGTCGACGAAGTACGCGTTGACGGCGTCGTCGACGCAGGTCGAGTAGCCGCCGTAGATGGTGTGGAAGTAGCCCTCGTAGGTGATGAGGTGCCCGTCGGCCTGGTCGGCCGCGGCGAGCGTCCACGGGTAGACCGTGGCCGGGTCGTGCTCGTTGCCGATGAACACGATCGGGGGCGCCGAGCGGGGGATGTCGAGCTCGTCGCGCTCGTTCGTGTGCTCGATGCCGGAGCCGACGCAGGTGAGCGCGTGCTGGTTGTACGGCGTCCACTCCACGTTCGGGGAGTCCTC
The DNA here is from genome assembly GCF_003933745.1 of Glycomyces terrestris. Lineage (GTDB taxonomy): Bacteria > Actinomycetota > Actinomycetes > Mycobacteriales > Micromonosporaceae > Glycomyces > Glycomyces terrestris. The sequence continues at coordinate 267,287 of NZ_RSEB01000004.1, forward strand.
GGCGAGCTTGCCCAGGAGCGTCGCGAACTCGTCGTAGTCCTCGATCTCCCAGCCCCAGTCCTGGCACCAGGCCGGGTAGTAGAGGTACTCGAACAGCTCGGGCTCCTCCTCCTGGAGCAGTCCGGCGCCGCCGGGCAGCAGGACGCCGTCGCGCATGGCGGCGTACTCCTCGGCGAGCGCGGGCCAGCCCTGCGGGTAGTTCGCGGTGAAGGTGAAGTTCTCGGCCAGGCCGATGAAGTCGAGCGGCAGGCCCTCGTACGGGTCGGTCAGCTCGCCGGCCCGGGCCTTCGCCTTCAGCCCGGCGTAGACGGTCTCGACGTCCTCGCCGTGCAGCGCGCACTCGGGGGCGGACTCGCACCAGTCGGCGAAGGCCACGAAGTTCTCCTCCACGGCCGCGGTCTCGGTCCGCATGAAGTCCCATGTGGATTCGAGGCTGTGGTCCATGTTGCCGTCCAGGACCATGGTGCGGATGTGGCGCGGGTACTTCTCGGCGTACTGCTGGCCCATGATGGTCCCGTACGAGTAGCCGAGGTAGTTCAGCCTGCCCTCGCCGAGGGCGCGGCGGATGCGCTCCATGTCCTCGACGGTCTCCAGGTTGGAGACGTGGTCGAAGAGGCGGCCGGTGTGCTCGCGGCAGTCCTCGGTGAGCGCGGCGTTGGCGGCCTCGCGGGCGTCCCACGTCTCCTGGTCGGTGGGGAAGGGCACCGAGAGCGCGTCCATGAGCGCGTCCTCGCTGCACTGCACCTGCGTGCTGGTGTTGATGCCGCGCGGGTCGAAGCCGACGATGTCGAAGTGCTCGGCGGTCTCGCCGGTAAGCGGGCTGCCGTCGATGATCGACCCGACGCCGGAGCCGCCGGGGCCGCCCGGGTCCATGAGGATCGTGCCGATCTTCTCGTCGGGGTTCGCGGCCTCGCGCTTGGCGAGGCCGATCTCGATGGTGCCGCGCCAGGGCCGGGAGTAGTCGAGCGGGACGTCGATGGTCGCGCACTCGACCGGTTCGGCCGGGTCGACCTCGGGGCAGGGGCCCCAGTCGATGCCGCGCGGGTGCGCCGCCGCCGCGAGCGGGTTGACGGCGAGGAACGTGAGCGTGAGCGCGGCGGCCGAGGCGGCCGCCGCGAGGGTGCGGGTGAGTGGTCTCAAGCCGGAGAGCCTTCCAGTCGAAGGGGGTCCGTTCCGATCCGCGCGGATGTGCGCGGTTCCTCTCAGGATTGTAAGGAACGCACCCATTTGCCGGGGGTCCCGAACGCAGTCCCTTTCGCCCGGCCGGTCGCGTTGCGCCCCAACCGCACCGGCGGCCCCGCCCCGGGGGCGGGTCCGCCTCCGCTCACCTGGCGAGCGGCGGCGGCCGCCCGCGAGGCCGCGCCGCGGCTGCCGCTGGGCGTCTCCCCGCGAAGGACGGCGACCCCCGGCCTGCACCCGTCGCGCGAACCCGGACGCCTCCGGTGAGGACCCGCTCGCTGCGGCCGCCGGCCGCCGCCGGCCGCCGCCGGTCGCCGCCGACCACCGGTGTGCCCTTCGACACCGGTCGCCCGCGCTGCCTGGGGGAACACGCCCGGTCGTGCTGCCGGATTCGTCGGATGCGGGAAGCGTGTGCTACGGTTCCCGCATGTCCGCCGTCCGCTGGTATCAGCGCTTTACGCAGGCTCCGGGTGGAGCCCGCGGTCACTTGCGCTGACCTGACGGACACCCGGAGCCACGCGGCAGAGACACCCGTCTCTGCCGTTCGTCGTTTGAGGCGGGCCGGCCCGGGTCGATGCCGAGTGGATTCCCACCCGCCTCTGCAACCAGAGGAGACTTCCGCTCGATGAGCACGCCGACCGACACCGCCGCCCCGCAGACCAGCGACCTCCGCGTCCGCGGCTTCCAGCCGCTCGTGGCCCCGGCCGTCCTGCGCGGCGAGCTGCCGCTGGGCCCCGACCGCGCCGCCCTCGTGGCGCACAGCCGCGCCGCCGTCAAGGACGTCCTCGCGGGCGACGACGACCGGCTCCTCCTGGTCGTCGGGCCCTGCTCGGTCCACGACCCGGCCGCGGCCAAGGACTACGCGCAGCGCCTCGCCGCGGCGGCCGCCCCGCTCGCCGACGACCTCCTGGTGGTCATGCGCGTCTACTTCGAGAAGCCCCGCACCACCGTCGGCTGGAAGGGCCTCATCAACGACCCGCACCTGAACGGCACCCACGACATCGGGCTCGGCCTGCGCCTGGCCCGCCAGGTGCTCCTCGACGTGCTCGACACCGGCCTGCCGGTCGGCTGCGAGTTCCTGGAGCCGCTCAGCCCGCAGCACATCGCCGACGCCGTCTCCTGGGGCGCCATCGGCGCCCGCACCACCGAGAGCCAGGTCCACCGCCAGCTCGCCTCGGGCCTGTCGATGCCGATCGGGTTCAAGAACTCCACCGACGGCGACCTCGCCGGCGCGATCGACGGCTGCCGCTCCGCCGCCGGGGAGCACACGTTCTTCGGCGTCGACGAGGACGGCCGCGCCTCCATCGTCTCCACCAGCGGCAACCCCGACTGCCACATCATCCTGCGCGGCGGCCGCGGCGGCCCCAACTACGGGCCCGCCGACGTGCGCGACGCGCTCGCGCTCCTGGCCAAGCACGGCATGCCCGAGCGTCTGGTCGTGGACGCCAGCCACGCCAACTCCGGCAAGGACCACGTCCGCCAGGCCGAGGTCGTCCGCGAGCTCGGCGACCGGATCGCGCTGGGGGAGCGGGGCATCGCGGGCCTGATGATCGAGTCCTTCATCGAACCGGGCCGCCAGGAGCCCGCCCCGCTCGAGACCCTCGTCTACGGCCAGAGCGTCACCGACGCCTGCGTCGGCTGGGACGAGACCGAGCGCCTCCTGAACGAGCTCGCCGCCGCCGTCCGCGCCGGCCGCGAACGCCGCGCCTAGACGCACCCGGAGACGGCGCGCCCGCGACCGCGGGCGCGCCGTTCGCATCACCCCGAACCGCCTGCTTATTCTAGCGCTAGAATAGAGGGATGGACGCCCTCACCGACGCCGAGCTGACCGTGCTCGGCCTGCTCGCAGAGACCCCCAGGCACGGGTACGAGCTCGAGCGCGTGATCGAGGAGCGCGGGGTGCGCTCGTGGACCGCGCTCGGGTTCTCCTCGATCTACTACGTCGTCGACCGGCTCGCCAAGCGCGGCCTGGTCGAACCGGCCGGGCCGCGCGGCCCGGGCAAGTCCCGCGTCGTCTACCGCCCCACGCCCGCCGGGCTCGACCAGTGCGCCGCCGCCACCCGCGAGGCGCTCGCCCGGCCCGCGCCGGTGCGCTCGCGCGTGCTCGTCGGCATGGCCAACAGCTCCGGCCTGCCCGACGCCGAGGTCGCCGCCGCCCTGACCGAGCGCCGCTCGCACCTGCGCGAACGCCTCGCCGAGGTCCGCGCGGCGCGCGCCGCCCAGGAGCCCCTGCCGACCGCCGCCCGCGCGGTCTTCGACTACAGCGAGGCCCTCCTCGCCGCCGAGATCGCCTGGACCGAGACCACGACCGCCGCCTACGAGCAGGAGCGCTCCATGGACAAGTACGACGTCAAGCAGGCCCGCAAGGACCTCTACGCCCCCTCCGCGAAGGACTTCGGCATCGTCGACGTCCCCGAACTGCGCTACCTCGCCGTCGACGGCCACGGCGATCCCAACACCGCGCCCGCCTACACGCAGGCCGTCGAAGCCCTCTACGCGACCGCGTACGCCCTCAAGTTCGCCTCCAAGACCCTCGGGCGCGACTTCACCGTCGGCCCCCTCGAAGGGCTCTGGCGCGCCGACGACCCCGCCGTCTTCCTCACCCGCGCCAAGGCGGACTGGGACTGGACCATGCTCGTCAGCCTCCCCGAGTGGATCACCGACATCCAGGTCGAGACCGCCGTCGCGCACGCCGCGAAGAAGCAGGGCAACCCGGCCCTCGCGGCGCTCCGCGTCCTCACCCTGCACGAGGGGACCAGCGTCCAGATCCTCCACATCGGCTCATACGACGACGAGGCGCCCGTCCTCGACCGCCTCCACAACGCCTACATGCCCGAGCACGGCCTCGCCTTCAACGGCGACCACCACGAGATCTACCTCAGCGACCCCCGCCGCACCGACCCGTCCCGGCTCAAGACGGTGCTGCGCCAACCGGTCAAGCCGGCCTGAACGGACGCGCCTAGGTCTCCTCGGTGCGGTACACGCGGAAGCCCCGGCGCTCGTAGTTGCCCAGGGCCACAGGGGAGTCGTCGGTGCACGTGTGGCCCCAGACCCGCCGGGGCTCATCGAGCCCGGGCCAGCGGTCCGCGAGCGTCCAAGCCCGCCGGACCGCCTCGGTCAGCAGGTGGCCGCCGAGGCCCCGGCCGATGAAGTCCGGCAGCAGCCCGAAGTAGGCGAGCTCGACCTCGCCGGGGACCGTGCCGTCGAGCTCGGCGAACCCCGCGGGCGTGCCGCGCACGTACCCCACCCACGTCTCGACGCCGGGCCGCTCCAGGTGCCCGCGCCACCGCTCCTCCGACCACGGGAGGCGGTCGGTCCAGTTCCACCGCCCGCCCACGGCCGCGTACAGGAAGCGGCTGAACTCGGGGCTCGGGAGCTCGGCGCGCACGACCGCGACCTCCTCGGCCGGGGCCTTCGCCGGGGCCAGCCCGCCCGGGTCGCGCATCTCGAAGTACCAGGTGGTCAATGTCATGCGGTCCCTTTCTCGCGGTGGCCGGATGATCGCACATGCGAGGATGCGGAACCATGACCGCCCTACCGACCGACGCCCTCGCCTGGGGCGCGCTGGCCCTCGGCGCCCTCTTCGTCGGCTTCGCGAAGGCCGGGATCAGCGGGACCTCCTCGATCGCGATCGTCCTGTTCGCCGCGGTGATGCCCGCGAAGGAGTCGACCGGGGCGATGCTGCTGTGCCTCATCCTCGGCGACCTGTTCGCGATCCGCTACTACTCGCGGCACGTGGAGTGGCGCCTCCTCGCGCGCCTGGCGCCGTGGACGGTCCTCGGCGTCGTCGCCGGCGCGCTCGTCCTCGACGCGGTCGACGACGCGGTGGTGCGACCGCTCATCGGCGTGATCCTGCTGGCGCTCCTGGCCCTGCAACTGGTCATGACCTACGCCCGCCGCGGCCGCGAGGGGACCCCCGACCTGCCGCCGCTGCTGCGGCACGGCGCCTCGGCCGCGACCGGCACGGCCGCCGGGGCGGCCACGATGCTCGCGAACGCCGCCGGGCCCGTCATGGTCCTCTACCTGTTCCTCGCCGGGTTCACCAAGCTCCAGTTCCTCGGCACCATGGCCTGGTTCTTCCTGGCGGTCAACCTGTTCAAGGTCCCCTTCAGCGTGGGCCTGGGCATCGTCGACTGGTCGACGCTGCTGCTGGCCGCCTGCCTGCTGCCCGCCGTGGCGCTCGGCGCGCTCGCCGGCAGGGCCGTCGTCAAGCGGGTCGCGCAGCGCCAGTTCGAGATCTGGACGCTGGCGATGACCGCGGTCGGCGCGGCCCTGTTGATCGTCTAGCGCCAGACCACGCGCAGCTTGTCGCGGTGCCCGAGCCGTTCGAGGTGGACGGCCAGGGCGTCGCGCAGGTTGCTCAACGACGCGCCGTCGTCGGCGGTCACCAGGAGCGACAAGGACTCCGGGCCGAAGTTCAGCAGGCCCTCCCCGATGCCGAAGTCGAGCCGGTAGCCGCCGGGCAGCGGCTCGACCGGGACCTTGCGGCCCAGGAGCTCCGCGAGCAGGTCGGCGTAGGCGGACGACCTGGTGGTCGCGACCTCGGCCGTGGAGACCAGGAGGACGCCCTGGTCGTCGCGGATGGTAGTCGTCTCGATCATGCGTTCCCCTCCGAGAACTGCCGCTTCACTGCCCCTCGCCGCGGGGTGCATCCGCAGGTTAATCACTGCGGGACCCATTTGTCAATGACGACAACAAATCCAGGTGCGGGCGGGTTGCGGCGGGTTGACAGGCATGTTATCGATAAATATATTGGTATCGATGTGATCGTTCACCTACTCCAGTTTGGAGCATCCTATGCCCTCCTCCCCGCTGAGCCGCCGCCGGCTCTTCCAGGCCGCCGGCGCGGCAGCGGCCGCGGCGGCCGTGACCGCTCCCGGCACCGGGCACGCCGCCGTCGCCCCCGTCCGCGCCGACATCGGCACCCTCGCCCACCCCTTCGCCCTCGGCCGCGTCCGGCTGAACGCGGGCCGCTGGCTCGACAACCAGAACCGCACCCTCGCCTACCTCCGCGACGTCGACGTCAACCGCCTCCTCTACAACTTCCGCGCCAACCACCGCCTCTCCACCGGCGGCGCCGCCGCCAACGGCGGCTGGGACGCCCCGACCTTCCCCTTCCGCACCCACGTCCAGGGCCACTTCCTCACCGCCTGGGCCCAGGCCTGGGCCGTCCTCGGCGACACCGCCGCCCGCGACAAGGCGAACACGATGGTCGCCGAACTCGCCAAGTGCCAGAACAACAACGCCGCCGCCGGCTTCAGCGCCGGCTACCTCTCCGGCTTCCCCGAATCCGACTTCACCGCCCTCGAGAACGGCACCCTCACCAACGGCAACGTCCCCTACTACTGCATCCACAAGACCCTCGCCGGCCTCCTCGACGTCTGGCGCCTCAACGAGAACACCCAGGCCCGCGACGTCCTCCTCGCCCTCGCCGGCTGGGTCGACACCCGCACCGCCCGCCTCAGCCCCGCCCAGATGCAGACCGTCCTCGGCCGCGAGTTCGGCGGCATGAACGCCGTCCTCACCGACCTCTACCAGCAGACCGGCACCGCGCGCTGGCTCACCGCCGCGCAGCGCTTCGACCACGCCGCCGTCTTCGACCCGCTCGCGAGCGGCCGGGACGCGCTCAACGGCCTCCACGCGAACACCCAGGTGCCCAAGGCGATCGGGGCCGCCCGCGAGTACAAGGCCACCGGCACGGCCCGCTACCGCACCATCGCCGACAACTTCTGGTCCATCGTCACCGCCGCCCACACCTACGCCATCGGCGGCAACTCCGAGGCCGAGCACTTCCGGCCCGCCAACGCCATCGCCGCCTACCTCGACACCGACACGTGCGAGGGCTGCAACACCTACAACATGCTCAAGCTCACCCGCGAGCTGTGGCAGCTCGACCCCGAGGACGCCGGCTACTTCGACTACTACGAGCGCGCCCTCCTCAACCACCTCATCGGCTGGCAGGACCCCGGCAGCGCCCACGGGCACATCACCTACTTCACGCCCCTGAACCCCGGCGGCCGCCGCGGCGTCGGCCCGGCCTGGGGCGGCGGCACCTGGTCGACCGACTACAACTCGTTCTGGTGCTGCCAGGGCACCGGCATCGAGACGTTCACCAAGCTCATGGACTCGGTGTACTTCCACAACGGCACCACGCTGTGGGTGAACCTCTACACGCCCTCGACCCTCACCTGGTCCGAGCGCGGCATCACCGTCACCCAGACCACGACCTACCCCGTCGGCGACACCACCACCCTCACCGTCACCGGCACCGCCGCCGGCTCCTGGACGATGCGCCTGCGGATCCCCGCCTGGACCACCGGCGCCACCGTGAGCGTCAACGGCGCCGCCCAGAACGTCACCGCCGCGCCCGGCACCTACGCGACCCTCACCCGCACCTGGGCCGCCGGCGACACCGTCACCCTCCGCCTGCCGATGAGCCTGGACCTGGAGCCCGCCAACGACAACGCGAACGTCGCCGCCGCCGTCTTCGGCCCCACCGTCCTCTCCGGGAACTACGGGTCCACGGCCTTGAGCGCCCTGCCGGTGCTCGACCCCGACTCGATCCGGCGCACCAGCACCTCCTCGCTCGCGTTCACCGCCACCGCGAACGGCGCCGCCGTGAACCTCGGCCCCTTCTGGGACGCCCACGGCCACAACTACACCGTCTACTGGAACACCGGCGGCGGCAGCACCGACGCCCCCGCCTTCAAGCTCTACAACGCCGCCTCGAACCTCGTCCTGGGCGTCCAGGACATGTCGACCGCCGACGGCGGCCTCGCCCTCCAGTGGAACGACACGGGCACCGCCGACCACTACTGGGAGCCCGTCGTCTCCGGCTCGGCCCTGAAGCTCCGCAACCGCAACAGCGGCAAGGTCCTCGGCGTCCAGGACATGTCCACGGCCGACAACGCCCCGGCCCTCCAGTGGGCCGACAACGGCACCGCCGACCACCTGTGGACCCCCGTCGACCAGGGCGACGGCACCCACAAGCTCCGCAACGCCCACAGCGGCAAGCTCCTCGGCATCCTCAACGGCTCGACCTCGGCCGGCGCCCAGGCCGTGCAGGCCCCCGACGACGGGACCGCCGACAACCGCTGGCGCTTCGTCCCCGTCGGCGCGCGGCGCATCCAGAACGTCAACAGCGGCCTCGTCCTGGGCGTCCAGAACATGTCGACCGCCAACGGGGGCCTGGTGATCCAGTGGACCGACAACGGCACCGCCGACCACCTGTGGACCGCCGTACTCGACACCGGCGGCTACTTCCGGCTGCGCAACGCCAACAGCGCCAAGGTCCTCGGCGTCGAGAACGCCTCCACCGCCAACGGCGCCCGCGCCGTGCAGTGGGACGACAACGGCACGGCCGACCACCGCTGGCGCCTGCGGTGGGGGAGCGGGAACGCCTTCCGCATCCAGTGCGCCAACGGCGGCCGCGTCCTCGGCGTCTCCGGCGCCTCGACCGCCACCGGCGCCCAGGTCGTCCTCTGGGACGACAACGGCACCGCCGACCACCTGTGGCGCTTCATCTGACCTCCACTTCGACCTTCGGGCCGGAATCCCTTGCACTGCAGGGGATTCCGGCCCGTTCCGCGTCCGTCGCCGGCAGCCGGATCGACGGCGGCCCTTGCCAACCATGCGGTTGCCCAAGTAGCATCCACTACTCCACAGGGGAACTTCGATGTGGCTTAGGTCACATCACGCTGCGGTTGTTCACGGTCACGCGATCCCCTATATTCCATGTGTAAGCATTTCATGTACAAGCATATTAGGTATATGCATGGAGGTGACGATGGTACGGGTGCCGCGATTCGACCGCGAGGTGATCGCCGACGGACTCACCGACGGGTACTGGATCCAAGCCGTCGACCTCGACGGCAGCGGACGCCCCGGACTCCTGACCTCCGGGCTGGCCGAAGGCGTCGTCCGCTGGTACGCCAACCCCGGCTGGACCGAGCACACCATCGCCGAACTCACCCAGCCCGTCGCGTTCGACGCCGCCGACCTCACCGGCGACGGCCTCCCCGACCTCGTGGTCTGCCACGACTACGGCGAGAGCATGTACGCGCACAAGCCCGACGACGGCCTCGTCTCCTGGCTCCGCAACCCCGGCTCCCCGAGCGGGCACTGGGAGCGGCGGCGCATCGGACAGCTCGTCTCGGCCCACCGGCTGCGGTTCGGCCACTACACCGGCACCGAAGGGCTGCAACTGCTCGCGCTCCCCGTCGTCGGCGGCGCCGGCGGCCGCGCCGGCATGGAGCAGCCCGCGAACATCACCGTCTACGAACCCCCCGCCGACCTCCTCACCGCCGAGGAGTGGCCCGTCGCCGCCGTCGACGACGGCTCGTTCGGCATCCTCCACGACTACACCCGCTTCGGCGCCGACCCCGACGGCCGCGAACGGCTCCTCGTCGCCAGCCGCGAAGGGCTCAGCGCCTACGGCTGGGACGCCCGCGCCGCGGACTGGACCGCCACCCGCATCGGCGCGGGCGAGCAGGGCCAGCGCGACCGCACCGGCTTCGCCGGCAGCAGCAGCGTCGCCGCGGGAGCGCTGCCCTCGCAAGGGCTCCGCTACGCCGCCGCGCTCGAACCCTTCCACGGCAACACCGTCGCGGTCTACACCGACACCGGCGCCGGGCCCTGGGAGCGGACCGTCCTCGACGTCTACGGCGACCCCAACGAGGCCGGCGAAGGCCCCGGCCACCACGTGGTCGCCGCCGACTTCGACGGCGACGGCGAGGACGAGTTCCTCGTCGCCCTGCGCGGACCCGAACCGTGGCAGGGCGTCTTCTACTACAAGGCGATCGACGCGGCCGCCGGCCTGTGGGTCAAGCGGCGCGTCTCGCGGGACTCCGCCGCCCGCATCGCGGTGGCCGACTTCAACGGCGACGGCCGCCTCGACTTCGCCACCATCGGCTACTGCACCCCCGGCTACTTCCTCGCCGACGACCCCACCGTTGCGGTCTTCCACAACCTCGGCTGATCTCCCCACCGCTCAGACCAACCGAAGGAACACCCGATGGCGCCACGCGCGTTCTACCTCTACGGCGGCTGGCCGGGCCACCGCCCCTACGACGTCGCCGACTGGGCCGTGGCCCAGATGGAGCTCCTCGGCATCACCGTCGACGCCGTCAACGACCCCTACCGCCTCGAACAGGACCTGACCGGCTACGACCTCGTCGTCATCGGCTGGACCCAGGCCCACCCCACCGAGAACCTCACCGTCCGCCAGGAGGACAGCCTCCTCCACGCCGTCGAGCACGGCACCGGCGTCGCCGGCTGGCACGGCATGGGCGCCTCCTTCCGCGCCAGCCTCCGCTACAACCACCTCGTGGGCGGCAACTGCGTCTCCCACCCCGGCGGCGAGGGCGTCGAGGTCCCCTACAAGGTCCACATCACCGACCCCGACCACCCCGTCACCGCCGGAGTGTCCGACTTCGACGTCGCCTCCGAGCAGTACTACATGCACGTCGACCCCACCAACCACGTCCTGGCCGAGACCGTGTTCAGCGGCGAGCACCTGCCCTGGATCGACGGCTACCGGATGCCGGTCGCCTGGACCCGCACCTGGGGGAGGGGCCGCGTCTTCTACTGCTCGGTCGGCCACTACCCCAAGGACCTCGACACGCCCGACGCGACCCGCCTGGTCCGCCAGGGCATCGCCTGGGCCTGCCGCTGACGCGGGCCCTCCCCGCCGCCCGCCGCGGCCGCGCACACCGCCGTGCCCGCCGCGCCCCCGACCGTGCCCTCGCCGGCGCGCGCCCGAACCGGGCCGCGCTCCCCGCCGAATCGAGCAACCCTCCGAAGCACAGAGGACGGTGCCATGCACAACCCTGCCGTGAACCGCGTCCCCGCCCGCCTGGGCGTGGGCCCCATGTCCAAGAACGCGGTCGACGCCGCGATCGACGTCGCCTACCGCAACCGCCGCCCCATCATGCTCATCCCCAGCCGCCGCCAGGTCGAGGCCCAGTCCCAGGGCGGCGGCTACGTCGAGGGCTGGAGCACCGAGACCTTCGCCCAGTACGTGCGCTCCCGCGACCCCGAGGGGCTCCTCCTGCTCTGCCGCGACCACGGCGGGCCCTACCAGAACCCGCGCGAGAAGCAGCAGCGCTACAGCCTGAGCGAGGCCCTCAAGTCCGCCGCGCTGTCCTATGAGGAGGACATCCGGCAGGGCTTCGACCTGCTCCACATCGACACCTCCGTCGGCCTCGACGGGACCGCGCCCGTCGAGGCGGCGATCGACCGCGCCGTCGAGCTGTACGCCGGGGCGGTCGAGTACGCCGCCTCCCAGGGCGCCCGGCCGATGTTCGAGATCGGGTTCGAGGACCAGGGACCCGACACCAACGACCCGGCCGAGTTCGAGGAGCAGGTCGGCGCCGCGCTCGCCCGGCTGCGGGCCGCGGGCCTGCCCGACCCCGTCTTCATCGTGGCGCAGACCGGCACCAAGGTCCTGGAGACGGTCAACGTCGGCGCGCTCACCCTGGCGCCGTTCGCCGTCGCCTCCACCGTGCGGGCGCTCGCCGCGGCCACCCGCCGCCACGGCGTCGCCCTCAAGGCCCACAACTGCGACTACCTGACCCGCGAGCAGCTGCGCCACCTCGACCGGGCCGGCGTCGACGCGCTCAACGTCGCCCCCGAGTTCGGGGTGGTCGAGAGCCGCGCGCTCGCCGCGCTGCTGCGCGAGCTCGGGCTCAACGTCCAGCTGGAGCGGTTCCTGGCCCTGTCCTACGAGTCCCGCTCCTGGGAGAAGTGGATGCGGCCGGGCACCCTCGCGAGCGACACCGACCGGGCCCCCATCTCGGGCCACTACGTGTTCGCGACCGACGCCTTCCGCGACATCAAGGAGGCCGCCCGCGACCGCGCCGAGCGCCGCGGCATCGACCTGGACGCGCGCCTGCGGGACGCGGTCGCCGCCGCCATCGAGCACTACAGCGCCGCGCTGCCGGTCACCGAGGCCGTCAAGCAGCCCGTCGCCGCCTAGAGAGGACGCCGCATGAACACCCGACAGACCGTCGCCCCCCTGGACGCCACCGACATCGAGGACGTCGAAGCGCGCGTCCTCGCCGACCTCGTCGACCGCATGGGCGCGGTCGCCAGCGAGGAGCTGACCGAGGGCGGCTCCCCGGCCCGCCTCGTCCGCGTCTCGCTGCCCGACGGCCCCGACCAGGTCGTCAAGCTCCTGGTCGACCTCCCCGGCGCGGTCGACGGCCACGACCTCGAGTCGTTCCGCGTCAAGATCCGCCAGATCGAGAAGGTCCGCCGGGACGCCCCCGAGCTCCGGGACGTCTACACCGAGCTGTCCTCGGAGTTCTACGGGGACGAATGGGCCGCGTACACGATGCCGTTCTACCCCAACCGCGACATCGCCGAGCCGCTGCGGCGCGGCGAGGCGCCCGGGGAGCGGTACGAGACCGAGCTCAAGGCGATCCTGAGCGACCTCATCGGCCACGGCTACCTGCGCGAGCGCACGCCCGCCGACCGCGGGCAGATCGCCGACATCCACGGCGACCGGCTCTCGCGCCGGTTCTGGCTGCTGCGCCAGTACCTCCCGGCCGAGCTGACCGAGGCCGACCGGATCACCGTCAACGGCGTCTCGTGCCGCAACCCGCTCGAACTCGCCATGCGGGTCATCGAGGACCCGGCCCTGACCGCGGGCATCGACCCGCCCCACCTGTTCCACCCCGTGCACGGGGACCTGAACACCCGCAACATCCTGGTCACCGACGGGGACCGGCTCGCGGCAGGCGGCGGCGGGTACCGCATCATCGACCCGCGCGGCACCCTCGACCCGTGGGACCCCGCGTACGACCTGGCGAAGATCCTCTTCAGCTTCACGGTCTGGGACCCGGGGCTGCGCAAGGGCTTCGACATGGCGTCCACCGCGGACGGCTGGACCGTGGCGATCCGGGGCGGGAACTACCCGTCCTACCTGGAGGCCGCGCACGGGCTGCTGCCGCTCATGCGCTCGCTGGAGCCGTTCCGCGAGATGACCGCGGGCGACCCCGGCTGGGAGAGCCGGTACCTGCTCGGGCACGCCTTCCACCTGCTCGGCGAGGCGGCCTGCCGCCTCTCGGACATCAAGAAGCGCACCAACGAGGACGACGACGCCGCGCTCAGCCCGATCGACCTCGCCCAGGGCCACTACCTGTACGGGGTGCTGTTCCTGGAGAACGCGGTCCGGCAGCTGGAGACCGGCGGCGCCGTCTCCCAGCACGAGGCGCTCCGGCTCCTCGGGTGACGACCCCCGGGGCGCGGCAGTCCCCCCGCCGCGCCCGCCGCTCCCGGCACGGACGCCCCGTGCCGGGAGCGGTCCCGCGACGCAAGGAGCCTCCCATGGAGACCAGATCAACTGTGGACGCCGCGGCTTCGGCGCGCGCCGTCCTGTTCGACCTCGACGGCGTCCTGGTCGACTCCTCGGCGGTCATCGACCGCGTGTGGCGCGACTGGGCCGCCCGCCACCGGCTGCGCTGGGACGACGTGGTCCCGCTGCTGCCGGGCCGGCGCGCCTTCGAGACCGTGCAGCTGCTGACCCCGCACCTCGACCCCGCCGCCGAGGGCGCCGAGCTCGAACGCGTCCAGGCCGCCGACCTCGCCGGCGTGCGCGCCTGCGCCGGGGCCGTCGAGCTCACCGAGGAGCTCACCTCCCGCGGCCTGCCGTGGGCGATCGTCACCTCGGGCAGCCGCCCGACCGCCTCGACCCGGCTGCGCGCCACCGGATTCCGCGTGCCCGACGTGCTGGTCACGGCCGACGACGTCGTCCGCGGCAAGCCCGATCCGGAGGGCTACCTCGCGGCCGCGCGCCGCCTCGGCGTGCCGCCCGGGGACTGCCTGGTGGTCGAGGACGCCGAAGTGGGCGTCCGGGCCGCCCGCGCGGCGGGCGCGCGGGTCTCGGGGATCGCCGGGCCGGGGCTCGGGGCGGCCGCGGGCGAGGTCGACCTGACGGTCGCCGCACCGCGGGACCTGCTGGGCCGCATCGCGACCGCGCGGGGCTAGGCCCCGCCGTCCTCCGCCAGGGTCCGGCCGAGCGGCTGCGCGACCGCGGTGGAGCCGGATTCCGCCGCCTCGCCCAGGTGCTCGCGCAGGACCCGCAGGTAGGTCGGGCGGGCCTCCTCCACTTTGGCCCGTCCGGCCGCGGTGATCTGGGTGTAGACGCCGCGGCGGTCGTTCGGGCACACGTACCGCTCCGTCAGGCCCAGCTTCTCGAGGCGCCCGACGAGGCGGCTGAGCGAGCTCTGGTTCAGCGGGATGGCGTCGGCGAGGATCTGCTGGCGCAGGTGCCCGTCGTCGTCGGAGTAGTGGAGCGCGGCGAGCGCGGTGTACTCGGAGAGCGAGAGGCCGTGCTCGGCGCTCAGGGCGCGGCCGGCCGCGTCGTCGATCCGGCCCTGGAGGAGGCGCATCGACTGCCAGTGCCGCTCGAGCGCGGAGGGGAGTTCGATGCGCGGGCTCACCGTGCTGACGAGTGGCATGTCGTCGACCTCCTCGATCCGGCCGTGTCGCGGCGCTGCAAGAGAACTTTACCATGCACTTCCATAACTTGCGCTTGCAATACATGCATCGGCGTCTTATGCTTATGCATAGAATGGCTTCGGGGCGCGAGGCGTCCCCGTCCTACCGGGAGGCTCCGGCCGCCGCCCGCCCAACGTCCATGCATTCCAAGAGAAGGAGTCCGGAGGGCCATGCCTCTTGCACTCTTCGCGCTGATGATCAGCGCATTCGGTATCGGCACCACCGAGTTCGTGGTCTCGGGCCTGCTGCCCGAGATCGCCGACGAGATGGGGGTGAGCCTGCCGACCGCGGGCCTCCTCATCTCCGGCTACGCGCTCGGCGTCGTGGTCGGCGGGCCCATCGCCACCGCCGCGGGGACCCGCCTGCCGCGCAAGCACATGCTCGTCATCCTCATGCTGCTGTTCATCGCCGGCAACATGATCGCCGCGGTCGTGGAGACCTACGGCCTGCTCATGGCCGGCCGCATCGTGGCCGCCGTCTGCCACGGCGCGTTCTTCGGCGTCGCCTCCGTGGTCGCCGCCGACCTCGTCGACGAGTCGAAGCGCTCGCGCGCGATCTCGATGGTCTTCACCGGCCTCACCGTCGCCAACGTGGTCGGCTCCCCGCTCGGGACCTGGGTCGGCCAGGGCTACGGCTGGCGCGCGACGTTCTGGATGATCACCGTGTTCGGCGTGGTCAGCCTCCTCGGCATCGTGTTCCTGGTGCCGAAGCAGCCGCGGCCCGAGGAGACGAGCCTGCGTCGCGAGCTCGCCGAGTTCAAGCGCCTCCAGGTCTGGCTCGCGGTCGCCATCGCGGGCTTGAGCATCGGCGCGCTGTTCGCGGGCTACAGCTACGTCGCGCCGCTCATGACCGAGGTCGCGGGGTACTCGTCCGGGTCGCTCACCGGCCTGCTCGTCCTGTTCGGCGTCGGCCTGGTCGTCGGCAACCTCCTGGGCGGCCGCTTCGCCGACCGGGCCCAGGTGCCGACGCTGCTGGTCACCACGGCCCTGCTCACGGTCGTGCTGGTCGCGTTCACGTTCACCGCGCACTTCCAGGTCGCCGCCGCGGTCACGCTGATGCTCCTGGGCGGCGCGGGCTTCTCCACGGTGCCGGGCTTCATGACCCGCGCGATCGACAAGGCGAAGGGCGCGCCGACGCTCGCCTCGGCCATCGCCTCCTCCGGCGCGAACCTCGGCATCTCCATCGGCGCGTACGTCGGCGGCGTGACCATCGGCGCGGGCCTGGGCTTCACCTCGCCGCTGTGGGTCGGCGCGGTCATGGCCGCGCTCGCCTTCGCCGTCACCGCCTGGTCCGGCGCCCTGGACCGCTCCAGCGGCCCCGCGCTCCGGCCGGTGCCGGCGCCCGCGTCCGCCCGCTCCTGACCGCCGGCCCGGCCGCGCCCCGCGCGGCCGGGCCTCGCAGCCGGTGCCTCGGCTCGGTGCGGTCGATGAGGCGTGCCCCCGCGCGCGGCCGGGCCTCGCGGGACCGGTCCCGCCGACCGGGGATACCTTGGTCCCCTGAGGAGCGGAGGCCGGGTGTTCGGGAAGACGGAGCAGGAGCGGTACGAGGAGACCGCCGCGATGCTGCGGCGCTTCGTCGCCGAGGACGACGACCCGGGGCACCGCGTCCCGGCCCGCCGCCGCGTCAACGCCGCGAACCGCGCCGTCAACCTCGCCGAGCTCCAGCTGTCCCGGCTCGACCCCGTGCTCCACGAGGTCCGCCTCCGATACGCGGAGGCCCTCGACGCGGCCGGGGCGCACGCCCGCCACCTGCGCGACCACCTCGGGACCGCCGTCAGGGAGGCGAGCGTCCTGCTCGGCCCCGACGACCCCGTCCTCGTGGCCCGCCTGCGCGCGGTCCAGCGCGCCGAGCAGCCGATCGGCGGCGCCCGCGCCGCGCGCAGGATCGAACGCGCGCAGCAGGAGGCGGCGTCACTGCACGACGGCGGCGGCGCCCCGTACGTGCTCGCCGTGCTCGACCTCGCCGACCGCCACCGCGCGGCGGGCGGCCACGCCCGGTTCACCGCGCTGCTCGAGGGCCTCATCGGCGAGCGGCGCCGCCTCGGCCTCGACGCCGACCAGCGGCACTGGTTCGCGCAGCTCCTCGGCGGCATGCTCCATGACGCCGGTGAAGTGGCGCTCGCCCTGCCGCTGCTGGAGGAGGCCCGCAAGCGGCCCCGCGCCGACGACGCCTGGGAGCGCGAGTACCTCAACCTCACCGCCGCCCAGTGCCTGCTGGCGAACGGCAGGGACGCGGCCGCCGAAGCCCTGCTGCGCCGGTCGCTGTCCGCCCTCGCCGACCCCGGGCGCGACCGCTCCCTCGCCAGGCTCCGGTACCGGGCCGTCCACGAACTGGGGACCGCGCTGTTCTGCCAGGACCGGTTCCCCGAGGCGCTTGAGCGCTTCCGGGAGGCGTGCGACCTCCTCGCCGCCGACCCGCGGCCGCACGAGCGCACCTTCAGGGCCTACCGCAACGCCCGGGTCCACGCCGCGATCGCGGTCCGCGACGGCGCCTGAACCGCACCGGGGGAGCGGCGTCGGACCGAACTCCGCGAGGATGAATCCACCCGCCGCCGCCTCGCTTACGCGCCCGCCACGAGCCGCGGCAGCACCTCGCCGATCGGCTCGCGCAGCACGGCGTCGGCGTCCTCGTCGTACGGGGTCGGCTCGGCGTTGACGATGACGAGTCGGATGCCGCGGGCGACCGCGTAGTCGCACAGGCCCGCGGCGGGGTAGACGCCGAGGGAGGTGCCGACGGCGGCGAACAGGTCCGCGCCGCGCGTCGCGGCCACCGCCGCCTCGATCACGTCGGGTTCGAGCGACTGCCCGAAGGAGATCGTGGCGGACTTCAGGATGCCGCCGCACTCCAGGCAGGCCGGGTCGTCCTCGCCCGCCTCGATCCGCGGCAGCACCTCGGGCATGGGGTTGCGGTCGCCGCAGGAGAGGCACACGACCTCCCGGGCCGTGCCGTGCAGCTCGACGACCCGGTTCGCCGCCGAGCCGGCGGCCTGGTGGAGGCCGTCGATGTTCTGGGTCAGGACCGCCCGGAGCCGCCCGGTCCGCTCGTAGTCGACCAGGGCCCGGTGCCCCGCGTTCGGCTCGGCAGTCCACACCGGACTCGCCAGGCGCGCCGCCCACGCCTTGCGGCGGATCTCGGGTTCGGCCACGTAGTTGTCGTAGGTGAACATGAACTGGGCCGCCGGGTTCTTCGTCCAGACCCCCTGCGGCCCGCGGAAGTCCGGGATGCCCGACTCGGTGGAGATGCCGGCCCCGGTCAGCACCACGGCCGCCTCGGCCTCCGCGAACCAGCGGGCCACCTCGGATACGGAAGTCTCGCTCACCCCACGGAACGTACCGCAGGCCGGCCGCGCGCGCCCGGGCCGGGCACTTCCCCCGCCCGCGGCCTCCGCGCCGCGGACCGACGCGGGCGGCGGGCTGGCCCCGCCGGGCCGGCCCGCCTGGTTTCCCTTGCGGATCAAGTGGTGCGGTCGGGCGGCGGGGGTGCGGCGCCGGGGGCCGGCTTCGCCGCGTCCGCGCGCTCGGGCGGGGCCGGCGCGGGCGCCCGCCTCGGCGGCGGGTAGAGGGTGAGCAGCAGGCCCAGGCCGATCACGGCTACTCGCAGTAGATGCGGACCTTGGTGTCGGTCTGGTCCACGTCCAGGGTGAGGTCGTCGAGGGCGTCGACGAGGTCTTCGAGCTGGTTCGGCTTGATCTCGGTGAGGTCGATCGGCACCCCCTGCTTGACCAGCTCCTGGTTGGCCCGCTCGAGCGCCTGGGGCGGCACGAAGACCGCGAGGCGCATGCCGGCGCGCAGCAGCTTGAGGGGGACGCGGATGTTCACCTTCGTCTCGCCGCTGTGCTCGTCGTTCGCGTCCACGATGAGCCGCAGGTACTTCGGCCGCGCCTTGCCGCGGGCCGGGGCCGCGTCGGGCTCCTCGACCGTCTCGACGGCGGTGAGGAGGCGCTCGGCCTCGTCGGCGGTGATCTTGCCTTCGGCCAGCATCTGGAGGATCTGGCGTCGCTGTTCGTTCATGGCTCCTGGTTTCCTTTTCATCTGACGGAGACGAACACGGCCGTGCGGCCCTGCTCGAACTCGAAGCGGGCGCCCGGCAGCGCCCCGAAGAGCCGCCCCACGCCGGCGAGTGTTCGCAGGGGCGGCAGGCCGTACATGAGGCAGGCGACGATCCCGCCGATGACGGTGAACACGAGCAGCGGCGACAGCAGCAGCACGATCGGCACCACGGGGAGGAACAGCCGCCGCCGGCGGCCGTCGCGGCGGCGCCAGCGCGCCGTCACCAGCTGGGGCATCATCTCGACCTCTCGAGTTCCGCGAGCGCCTCCTCGACGCTGATCCGGCCCTGCCGGAGGCGCTCGATGACGTCCGCTCCGGTCGGGACGGGCTCGGTCTCGACGAAGTCGAGCTGGTCGGCGATCCGGTTGAGCCGGGCCTTGACCGTCGGGTAGCTGATGCCGAAGACCCGCTCCATCTCCTTGATCGACCCGTGGGACCGGACGAACGCGGCGACGAACACCTGGTCCTCGGCGCTGAGCTGCGCCAGCTGCGGCGGCTCGAACTCGCCTTCGATCGCAATCCAGCTCTCGGTGAGCCGGACCCGCTCGACCTTGAACTCCTGTCCGCGCGTCAGATCGGTCAGCTCCTGCCAGTCCATCCCGTGCCCTTCCTCGACGACGATTCCCGTCCTTCATTTGTATCTTGAGATATTCAAGAAGTCAACGCGAGAATCTTAATTTTCTTGATCTCAACTTCAAGGCACGGAGGAATCGCCCTGTTGATAGCGGTTTGCCCGCCGGGCTCGGAGCCGCCCTGATGGCAGTCGGCCGGGGCGGGCGACGCGGCGTCGTCCCGGGCGTCGACGCGCAACCCGGAGTGAAAACGATGCAACTCCCAGACCGCCCACCCCGACCCGGCCGATCCCGCTCCGCCCGCCCCCGACTTGACAGCGGGCCGCCCGGCGGGGAATCATCGTTTCAGGAACCGTTTCCTGAAAACCCTGAAACAAAGGCGGTCAGCTTGGCGCGCAAGACGAGCGGCACCGGCAAGCGCAGCACCACCATCCGCGAGGTCGCCGAGCGCGCCGGGGTGTCGGTGGCGACCGTCTCCCGCATCCTCTCGGGCACCTACCCGGCCGCCCCCGCCACCCGCGCCAAGGTCATGAAGGCCGTCGACGAGCTCGACTACGTCGCCAACCACCACGCCCGCGCCCTCCAGGGCAGCACCCGCAAGAGCATCGCCATCATCGTCAACTCGGTGACCTCCCCGCACTACGCCCATGTGGCCCAAGGCGTCCAGACCCAGGCCGCCGAGGACTCGCGCCTGTGCCAGATCGGCACCAGCGGCGGCGACGCCGAACGCGAGCTCGCCATGGTCCGGTTCATGCGCGAGCAGCACCCCGAGGCCGTCATCCTCGCCGGCGACGTCAACGCCGACGACGAGTACCGCGCCCGCATGAGCCGCTACGCCCACGCGCTGGCCGCCATCGGCTCGCGCCTCGTCCTGTGCGGCCGCCCGCCCCTGGGCCCCGACGCGCCCGCCGTCGTCGTGGAGTACGACAACACCGGCGGCGCGTTCGCCGCCACCAGCCACCTGCTCTCCAACGGCCACAAGCGCATCCTCTACCTGGGCCGGCGCACCGGCTTCACCACCGCCGACGCGCGCGTCGAGGGCTACCGCAGCGCCCTGGCCGCGCACGGCGTCCCCCACGACCCCGGCCTCGAAGCCGACGGCACCTTCGAACGCCGCGAGGGCTACCGCATGATGCAGGAGCGCCTCACGGCCGGCGCCCCCGACTTCACCGCCGTCTTCGCCGCCAACGACCAGATCGCCGCCGGCGCCCGCCAGGCCCTCCTCGAACGGGGCCTGACCGTCCCCGGCGACGTCTCCCTCATCGGCTTCGACGACCTCCCGCCCGCCGCCGACATCGACCTCACCACCGTCTACCAGCCCCACGAGGAGCTCGGCCGCACCGCCGTGCGACTCGCCCTCGAACACGCCCGCCACGGCGGCCCGCCCCCGCACACCGTCCTCGGCGCCCACCTCGTCCTCCGCGGCTCGGTCCGGCCCGTCCTCGCCGGATAGCATCGCCCCCGACGCACCGCGAGCGACAGGAGCACACATGAACGCGCCGATCGAAGCCGTCGTCTTCGACGTCCTGGGCACCATGGTCGACGAGACCCGCGGCCTCGCCGCCGCCATCCGGGAGGCCGCCCCCGGCGCCGACACCGCCCCGCTCCTCGCACTGTGGCAGCGGCACATCGAACGCGAACAGGACCGCATCGTCAAGGGCGAGCGGCCCTTCGCCACCACCGACGTCCTCGACCGCGAGGCCGCCGAGTTCGTGGCCGAGCACGCCGGGATCACCGACGCGGCCGTCCTCGACCGCCTCGCCACCGCCGGCCGCCGCCACCCCGCCTGGGACGACGCCGCCGCCGGCCTCGAGCGCATCGCCCGCCGCCGGCCCGTGCTCGCCCTCTCCAACGCCGGCCGCGCCGCCCTGCTCCACCTCACCGCGAACGCCGGACTGCGCTGGCACCAGGCGCTCACGGCCGAGGACGCCCGCACGTACAAGCCCGCGCCCGAGGTCTACCGGCTCGCCGTCGAAGCCGTCGGCTGCCCGCCCGAGCGCCTGCTCATGGTCGCCGCCCACGCCTGGGACCTGCGCGGCGCGCAGGCGATCGGGATGCGCACCGCCTACGTCCGCCGCCCCGTCGGCGACCCGCCCGGCGACGGCGACGCCTTCGACTGGCACGCCGAGAGCCTCGGCGAACTCGCCGAGGCCCTCGGAACCCGCTGATGTCAGGCGCGCCTGCGCAGCACCAGCACCGCGACGACCGCGGCGAGCGCCGCGGCCACGAGCGCCGCGGCCTCGACAGGGCCGTACCAGCCCGGCACCCCGTCGCGCACGTACTCGGCCACCCACCGGTCGGGCTCCGAGGAGGCCGCGATCGCGAAGCGCCACCCCAGGTCGAACACGCCCGGCACGACGGCGAGGACGACCGCCAGGACCGCGACCACCAGCGCGAACCGCCGGCCGGCGCCGCGAGCGGCCCGCACGGCCGCGACCGCGAACAGGACCGCGAAGGCGGTGTAGCCGAGGACCGCCAGCCAGTAGGGCAGGTACCAGGCGGCCGGCTCGAACTGCTCGCACGAGGCCACGAAGTCCGGGTTCTGCCGGGAGACGCACCCGACGCCGGAGTCCGCGGTGAAGTCCCCGTACAGCGCGATCTTCGCGACCGCCAAGGCCGCGAACAGCACCGCCGCCGTCCACAGTGCTACCGCCGCGCCAGGCCTCGCCCCGGTCTCCGTCGCCATGTCCCGCTCCCGTTCTCGCGTCCACTGCTGCGGCCACAACTCTAGGTGCGCGCCGCGCTCCCGTCACGCCCCGCCGCGCACCTGGCACGAACCCGGGGGAGGAGCGGCTGTCAGAGGTTCGGCACCGGCTAGGGCCGGAACCGGTACCCCATGCCCGGCTCGGTCAGCAGGTGCACCGGCCGCGCCGGGTCGGCCTCGAGCTTGCGCCGCAGCTGCGCCATGTACTGGCGCAGGTAGTTCGTCTCCCGGTCGTAGTTGGGGCCCCAGACGCGGTGCAGGAGCTCGCGCTGGCTCACCAGCTTCCCGGGGTTGCGCAGCAGCACTTCGAGGAGCTGCCACTCGGTCGGCGTCAGCCGCACCTCCTCGCCGTCCCGGCGGACCTCCCGCGCCGCCAGGTCCACCGTCACCGGCCCGATCGCCGTCACCGGCGAGTCCGAACCGGGCCCGGAGCGGCGCGTGGCCGCGCGCACCCGCGCCAGCAGCTCCCCGATGTCGAACGGCTTGGTCACGTAGTCGTCCGCGCCCGCGTCGAGCGCCGCGATCTTCTCCGCGCTCGCGGCCCGGCCCGACAGGACCAGGATCGGCGCCTTCGACCAGCCGCGCAGGCCCTCGATCACCTCCGAGCCGTCCATGTCCGGCAGGCCCAGGTCGAGCACCACCAGGTCCGGCACCACCGCCGCGGCCGCCCGCAGCGCCTGCGCGCCGTCGGCCGCAGTCGTCACCTCGTAGCCGTGCGCCGCCAGGTTGATCCGCAGCGCCCGCGCGATCTGCGGCTCGTCGTCCACCACCAGGACCTTGATCACTCGGCACCCTCTCCATCGGACGCCGCGACCCGCAGCGCCAGCACCATCGTCAGCCCGCCGCCCGGAGTCGCCTCCGCGGTCAGCGAGCCGCCCATCGCCTCGGCCAGGCCGCGCGAGAGCGCCAGCCCCAGGCCGACGCCCGTCGTGTTGTCCCGGTCCCCGAGCCGCTGGAACGGGCGGAACATCGTCTCGCGGTCCTCGTCGGGCACGCCCGGGCCGCGGTCGACCACCCGCAGCTCCACCGCGCCGCCGTGGATGCCCGCCGTCACCCGCGGCGGCTCGCCCCCGGGGCTGTACCGCAGCGCGTTCGCGATGACGTTCACCAGGATCCGCTGGAGCAGGCCCGGATCGGCCAGGACCTCCGGCAGGTCCGGGCGCACGTCCAGGCTGACGTCGGCCGCGGCGTCGCCGATCTCGTCGAGCGCCCACGGCACCGCCTCGTCGAGCGCGATCGGCACCGGGTCGGCCCCGAGCACCCCCGCCTGGAGCCGGCTCATGTCCAGCAGGTTGTCCACCAGGCCCGTCAAGCGCGCCAGCGACTGCTCCGCCGAGTCCAGCAGCTCCTCGCGCTCGGCCGCCGAGAACAGCTCCCCGGTGGACTTCAGGCTCGACACCGCGACCCGCGCCGACGCCAGCGGCGTGCGCAGGTCGTGCGAGACGGCCGCCAGCAGCGCCGTCCGCAGCTTGTCCGCGTCCGTCAGGCGCTGCACCGTCGCGGCCTGCCGCTCCAGCCGCTCGCGCTCCAGGGCCGCCGCGGCGTGCATCGCGAACGCCTGCGCGATGCGCCGGTCGGCCGCCTCCAGCGTGTGCCCGCGCAGCGCCATCGCGAGGTCGTCGTCGATCGGCAGGTCGTTCTCGGCCGCCCCCGGCGACCCGCACGCCGCGCCCGCGTGCGCGACCACCCGCCACGCCTTCGGGTCGCGCCGCTCGTCCGGGCCCGCGCCCGGCTGCGCCCGCTCCAGCAGCGTCACCGACGCCAGCCCGAACGTCTCCCGCAGCTGCTCCAGCAGGTCGTCGAGGCGGTTCCCGCCCCGCAGCACGTTCCCCGCGAGCGTCGCCAGGGTCTGCGCCTCGGCGCTGGCCCGCGCCGCCAGCCGCGCCCGCGCGGCCGACAGGTTCACCACCGCGGCCCCGCCGAGCGCCAGCGCCACGAAGATCACCAGGGCGATCAGCTGCTCCTGGTCGTGGATCTTCAACTCGTAGTACGGGGTCGCGAAGAAGTAGTTGAGGAGGAAGAACCCGATGAGCGCGCCCAGCAGGGCCGGCCACATGCCGCCGGTGAGCGTCAGCGCCATGACCGCGGTGAGGACGATGAGGATCATCGTCGTCAGCGACAGCTCCTCGTGGAAGGGGATGAGCACCACCACGAGCGCGGGGATGCCGAGGAACGCCAGGCCGATGCCCAGGCGCCGGCGCGCCGCGCCGATCAGGTACCGGCCGGTGCGGCTCCGCTTGACCGACGCCACCCGCTCGTGGCTGACCAGGTGCACGTCGATCTTCCCCGACCGGGCCGTGGTCGTCACCCCGACGCCGCGGGAGATCGCCTGCGCGAACCGGCCCCGCCGCGAGGCGCCGAGGACCAGCTGGGTCGCGTTCGCGCCGCGCGCGAACTCCAGCAGCGCGTCGGGGATCGAGTCGCCCACGACCTGGTGGTAGGAGCCGCCGAGGGCCTCGACGAGGTTGCGCTGGCGGGCGAGGTTCCGCGCCGACGTCGCGCTGGTGAGCCCGTCCCCAGAGGCGACGTGCACGGCCCTGAGGTCGGCGCCGCCCGAGCGCGCGGCGATGCGCGCGGCCCGCCGGATGAGCGTGTCGCCCTCGTCGCCGCCCGACAGCGCCACCACGACCCGCTCCTTGGACTCCCACACCTTCGTGATGTGCTGGGCCTCGCGGTACTGCTCGAGCTGGTCCTCGACCTTGTCGGCCAGCCACAGCAGGGCGATCTCGCGCAGCGCGGTGAGGTTGCCGAGCCGGAAGTAGTTCGACAGGGCCGCGTCCACCTTCTCGGGCGGGTACACGTTGCCGTGGATCATGCGGCGCCGCAGCGCCTCCGGGGTGATGTCGGCGAGCTCGACCTGGTCGGCGCGGCGCACCACCTCGTCGGGGACGGTCTCGCGCTGCGGCACGCCGGTGATCTCGGCGACGACGTCGCTGAGGGATTCGAGGTGCTGCACGTTCACCGTCGAGATCACGTCGATCCCGGCGTCGAGGAGCTCGTCGACGTCCTGCCAGCGCTTCTCGTTGCGCGAGCCGGGGGCGTTGGTGTGCGCGAGCTCGTCGACGAGCGCGACCGCGGGGGCGCGGCGCAGGACGGCGTCCACGTCGAACTCCTCGACGACCGCCCCGCGGTGCTCCAGGGCGCGGCGGGGCACGGTCTCGAGGCCGCCGATCAGCGCGGCGGTGGCGCGGCGGCCGTGGGTCTCGACGAAGCCGATGACGACGTCGGTGCCGCGCGCCGCGCGGCGGCGGGCCTCCTCGAGCGCGGTGAAGGTCTTCCCGACGCCGGGGGCCGCGCCGAGATAGATCCGGAGTTGTCCACGTGGCACCTGCTAATCATTCCCGCGTTTCGCCGGTTCGGCCGTCAAGAACGCGTCAAAGGTGATCCGGCGGCCCTTGCGACCTGTCACGCGCCGCCGAGGAACCGCGAGATGACCGGGGTGGCGGCGCCTTTCGCGACGGCGTCGGGGCCGAGGCGCCCGGGGACGATGCGGGCGCTGGCGAACGGCTGCTTGAGCGCGTACTCGCCGGTGGCGGCGGTGATGTCGGCGAGGCGGCGGCCGGCGAGCATGAGGCCGGCCCAGCCGCCGATGACGATGAGCTCGGGGTTGAACAGGTTGAGCAGGTCGGCCAGGCCGGCGCCGAGGTAGCGGACGGTCTCGTCGACGACCGCGCGCGCGGCGGGGGAGGGGTCGTCCAGGAGGCGGGCGAGCGCGGCCTCCTCGCCGCCGGCGAGGTCCACCGCGCCGGCGGCGGCGAGGTACCGGTCGAGGATGCCCTCGGCGCCGACGTACGCCTCCAGGCAGCCGCGGCTGCCGCAGCGGCAGCGGGGCCCGTCGACGCGCATGGTGGTGTGCCCCCATTCGCCGGCGCTGGAGCCGGCGCCGCGGTACAGGGCCCCGTCGGCGACGACGCACGAGCCGACGCCGGAGCCGATGAGGGCGATGATGGCGTTCGCCGCGCCCCGGCCCGCGCCGAACCACAGCTCGGCCTGGCCCATCGTCATCGCGCCGTTCTCGACGTGGACCTGGAGCGGGTCGAGGCGTTCGGCGAGCATGCGCCCCAAGGGGACGGCGTCCCAGCCGAACGCCTGGGCGTGCACCACGCCGCCGGGCCCGTACTCGACGATGCCGGGCACCCCGACCCCGACGCCGAGGACGGGCGCGCCCGCGGCGGCGGCGAGCACCTCCTTGACGCCGGCGGCGACGTGCTCGATGACGGTGGCCGGGTCGTGCCGCCCGGTCTCGAGGGCGTACCGGGCGGCGGCGCGCGCGGTCAGGGCGAGGTCGAGGAGCTCGACCTGGACGTGGGTCTCGCCGACGTCGACGCCGACGACCAGGGCGTGCCCGGGGTCGACCTCGAGGAGGATGTGGGGCCGGCCGCCGTCGGAGTCGACCTTCCCGGCCTCGCGGAGGATGCCCTCGGCGATGAGCTCGGCCGTCGCGTTGGAGACCGTGGCGGTGCTCAGGTCGGTGGCGGGGGCGAGGTCGCGGCGGGTGAGCGGGCCGTCGAAGTACAGCGTCCGCAGCAGGCGCGTCCGGTTGCCGAGCTTGAGGTCGCGCGTGGTCATCCGCTTGGGGCGTGCCATCTGTCCACCAGTCCGTGTCGTTACCCGTCCGGGACCATGCCGTTATTGCGGGGAGATTGACGGCACGGGTCGGGCTACTTAATCTAAGTCTTAACAGTAAGTCGTAGACCTACTGCTCCAGCCTACCTCCGGGCCCCAGACCGGAGCGCGTCGATTCCCGGTCGTCCCGGGCGGCGCAGGGACCGCGACGCCCGTCAGAGAGCGCTCCCCGACCCTTGACCCTCCGAAAAGGAACCTTCCCGAATCCCTCCCCGGTCGCCGGCGTCCTCCGGCGGCCCCACCAAGGAGCATCCATGAGGATCACACCTCCCCGCCGCGCCCGCGGCGCCGCGGCCGCCAAGGCCGCCGCCGTCGGCGCCACCGCCCTGCTCGCCGCGGCCGCCTGCCTCAGCGGCGGCGGCTCCAGCGCCTCCGACAAGGTCGAGATCCGCTGGTTCGTCGGCATGGGCGCCGGTTCCGACGCCCCCACCATCCCCGCCCAGGAAGCGGTCGTCGAGGAGTTCAACGCCAGCCAGGACGAGATCGAACTCGTCCTCGAGATCGTCGACGCCGACCAGGCCCCCAACATCCTCTCCACCCAGATCGCCACCGGCGACGCCCCCGACATCGTCGGCCCCATGGGCATCCGCGGCCGCTCCACCTTCCCCGGCGCCTGGCTCGACCTCACCCCCCACATCGAGGCGAACGAGTACGACCTCACCGACTTCGACCCCGCCCTGGTCGACTTCTACCGCATCGAGGAGGAGGGCCAGATCGGTCTGCCCTTCGCCGTCTTCCCCTCCTTCATGTACGTCAACCTCGACCTGTTCGACGAGGCCGGACTGCCCTACCCGCCCCAGGAGTACGGCGCCCCCTACATCGACGCCGACGGCACCGAGCACGTCTGGGACATCGCGACCATGACCGAGCTCGCCAAGCAGCTCACCGTCGACGCCGAGGGCAACGACGCCACCAGCCCCGACTTCGACCCCGCGAACATCGTCCAGTTCGGCTTCGGCAACGTCTTCGCCGACATCCGCGCCCAGTCCACCCTCTTCGGCGCCGGCTCCCTCGTCGACGCCGACGGCAACGCCCAGATCCCGCCCCACTGGGCCGAGGCCCAGCAGTGGTACTACGACGGCATGTGGACCGACCACTTCATCCCCAACGGCCCCTACGGCGACTCCGACATGCTCAACGCCGGCTCCTGGTTCGAGTCCGGCAACCTCGCCATGGGCTACACCCACCTGTGGTACGCCACCTGCTGCATGGCCGGCTTCGAAGGCACCTGGGACACCGCCGCCGCCCCCTCCTACGACGGCACCGCCACCGCCAAGCTCCACGCCGACACGTTCTCCATCACCAAGGACACCGCCCACCCCGACGAGGCGTTCGAAGTCCTCACCTACCTCATCGGCGACGCCGCCGAGACCCTCACCCAGACCTACGGCGGCATGCCCGCCCGCATCAGCCTCCAGGACGGCTACTTCGACCGCGTCGGCGCCGCCAACTTCGAAGGCCAGGACATCAACTGGGACACCGCCGTCGAAGGCATGTCCTACGTCGACAACCCCTCCCACGAAGGCGGCATGCCCAACTTCCTCGAATCCGAGGCCGTCCTCGCCGAGTACGCCACCAGGTTCAACCAGGAGGCCGGACTCGACGTCCCCACCGAACTGGCCAACCTCCAGGCCGAACTCCAAGCGGTCTTCGACGCCGCCGAATAGCCGCACTCCCTGAGGCCCGCCACCCCGGGCCCCACCTCCGCCGGGCGGGCGGCACCCCGCCCGCCCGGCCCCCGCCTCCCACCACGCCCCCGAAAGGCCACACCCATGTCCGGATTCACCGACGCGGTCCTGCCCGCGCGGCGGCGGCGCGGCGACCGCCCCGCGCGCCGCCCCGCCGGGCCCATGCAGCGCCGCGAAGCGCGCTGGGGCTACGCCTTCATCAGCCCCTGGCTCATCGGCTTCCTCCTCTTCTGGGCCGTCCCCATCGGCGCCTCCCTCGTCTTCTCCACCCTCGACTTCCAGCTCACCGACCCCGGCGCGACCACCTTCGCCGGCACCTCCAACTGGGAGCGGGCCCTGTCCGACCCCGACACCTGGACCGCGCTGGCCGCCACCTTCCGCTTCACCGTGCTGTTCCTGCCCCTCAGCCTCGTCGCCGCCCTCGGCCTCGCGCTCCTGCTCAACTCGAAGCACCTGAAGTTCACCGGGTTCTTCCGGCTGCTGTTCTACGCGCCCTCGATGATCCCGCTCGTCGCCGGCGTCCTCATCTGGCAGCAGGTCCTCAACCCCCAGACCGGCTGGGTCAACCGGCTCATCGGCCTCACCGGGATCGACGCCGTCGGCACCGACGGCATCCGCTGGTTCGACAACCCCGTCCTGGTCCTGTTCGCGTTCAGCTTCATCGGCCTGTGGGGCATCGGCAACGCCATGATGGTCAACCTCGCCGGCCTCCAGGGCATCCCCACCGAGCTGTACGAGGCCGCCGAGATCGACGGCGCCGGCTGGTGGCGGCGCCTGCGCAGCGTCACCCTGCCGCTGCTGTCCCCGATCATCTTCTACAACCTCGTGATCGGCTCGGTCGCGATCCTCCAGTACTTCGTCGTCCCGTGGGTCCTCTTCGGCGCCACCGGCCGGCCCGGCGGCGCCAGCCGCTTCCTGCTCGTGCACTTCTACCAGCAGGCGTTCGTCTTCGGCGACATGGGCTACGGCGCCGCCCTGGCCTGGCTCATCTTCCTCCTCGTCGCCGTCTTCACCGCCGTCCTCTTCGGCACCTCCCGCCACTGGGTCCACTACGGAACGGAGCGCTCGTGACCGCCACCGCCACCGCCGCGCACCCCGAGGCCGCCGAGGCCCCGCCCGCCGAGCGCGCCCTGCGCCGCAGGCGCCGCGGCATCACCCTCACCCTCGCGACCACCCTCGGCGCGCTCCTGCTCGCCGTCCTGTTCCTCATGCCCCTCGGCTACGGCGCCGCCACCGCCCTCAAGGACAAGGACGGCGTCTCCGACCCGAACACCGGCGTCCTCCCCGTCTCCGCGCTCACCTTCGAACACGAGGGCGAGGTCCACGACGTCTACGCCGTCCCCATGCCCGACGGCACCACCCGCGAGCTCGCCCTCGTCGAGCCCGGCCGCGAGTCGAGCGTCTTCATCGACCCCGGCGACCCCGGCGCCGGCCCCATCGAGTGGGACGGCCGCTGGCGCACCCTCGAACCGGTCACCGGCCTCAACCCCCAGTGGGGCAACTTCGCCGAAGCCTGGAACACCATCTCGTTCCTGCGCCTGACCGGCTGGACCCTCATGTACGCCCTCGTCACCATGGTCCTGACCGTCGTCTCCTCCGCCGTCGTCGCCTACGGCTTCGCCCGCTTCCGCTTCCCCGGCCGCGGCGTCCTCTTCGGACTCCTCATGGCGACGATCCTGCTGCCCCCGGCCGTCACCCTCGTGCCCAAGTACGCGGTGTTCCTCCAGATGGGCTGGGTCGGCACCTACCTGCCGCTCATCGTCCCGCAGCTGTTCGCCAACGCCTTCAACGTGTTCCTGCTGCGCCAGTACTTCCTGACGATCCCCCGGGAACTGGAGGAGGCCGCCCGCATCGACGGCGCCGGCCCGATCCGCACCTTCCTGCGCGTCATCGTCCCCCAGTCCGTCCCCGCCCTGACGGCCGTGAGCCTGTTCCACTTCTTCTACGCCTGGAACGACTTCTTCGAACCGCTGCTCTACCTCGCCGGCAACCGCGACATCGTCCCCATCGGCGTGGGCCTGAGCTACTTCAGCGGCGTCTACAACTCCGAACCCCACCTCATCCTCGCCGCCTCGCTCCTGGCGCTGGCCCTGCCCGTCGCGATCTTCCTCGCGGCCCAGCGGGTCTTCGTCCAGGGGATCGTCGTGACCGGCGTGGACAAATGACACCACCCAAGGAGCACACCATGACCAGTCCCTTCCCCGACGGCTTCCTCTGGGGCGCCTCGACCGCCGCCTACCAGATCGAGGGCGCCGCCGCCGAGGGCGGGCGCGGCCCGTCCATCTGGGACACCTTCGCGGCCACCCCCGGGAAGGTCAAGAACGGCGACACCGGCGCGGTCGCCTGCGACCACTACCACCGCTGGCGCGAGGACTTCGCGATCGCCGCCGACATCGGCCTGAACGCCTACCGGCTCTCGGTGTCCTGGTCCCGCCTCCAGCCCGCCGGGCGCGGCGACCTCAACCCCGCGGCGGTCGCGTTCTACCGCGAGCAGCTGGCCGACCTGCGCGCCAAGGGCATCCGCTCGGCCGTCACCCTCTACCACTGGGACCTCCCGCAGCCGCTGGAGGACGAGGGCGGCTGGCCCGAGCGCGCCGTCGCCGAGTGCTTCGGCGACTACGCGCGGCGCACCGCGCAGGCCCTGGGCGACCTCGTCGACGAGTGGATCCCGATCAACGAGGCGTGGTGCGCGGCCTTCCTCGGCTACCACTCCGGCGTGCACGCCCCCGGCCGCCAGGACCGCACCGCGGCCCTGCGCGCGGCCCACCACCTCAACGTCGCCCACGGCCTGGCCGCGGCCGCCGTCCGCGAGCACGCCCCCGGGCGCGTGGGCTCGGCGGTCATCCTGACCGACATCGAGGCCGCCTCCGACAGGCCCGAGGACGTCGCGGCCGCGCGCCTCGCGGACGGCGGCGGCAACCGCCTCTTCCTCGACCCGCTCTTCCGCGGCGCCTACCCCGAGGACATGCTCGCCCACTTCGCGCCCACCGGCGCGTTCGCGGCGGTCCGGCCCGGCGACATGGAGCTCATCGCCCAGCCCCTGGACTTCGTGGGCGTCAACCACTACCACCGGTTCGTCGTCGAGGCCGACCCCGGCGACGACCACCTCGGCAACCGGGCCCTGCCCCCGCAGCACGCCGTCACCGGCTTCGGCTGGGAGATCCACCCCGAGAGCCTGCGCCGGGTCCTGACGCGCCTGTCGGCCGAGTACACCGGGCTGCCGGTCTACATCACCGAGTCGGGGGCGTCCTTCGAGGACGCCGTGGCCGCGGACGGCTCGGTCGACGACGCCGACCGCGTCGACTACCTCGAGGGCTACATGCGCGCGGCCGGGCGCGCCATCGAGGACGGCGTCGACCTGCGGGGCTACTTCGTGTGGTCGCTGCTCGACAACTTCGAGTGGGCCGAGGGCTACTCGAAGCGGTTCGGGCTGGTGCGGGTCGACTACGAGACCCAGCGGCGCACCCTCAAGCGCAGCGCCCACTGGTACCGCGAGGTCATCGCGAGCAACGGCGCGGCCCTCGCCTAACGCTCCGGGCCGGGGTCCGAAGGGGACTCCGGCCCGTGCCAGCCCCACCGCGGCAGCGGCGGCTCCAGGCCGCCCGCGCCCGGGTCGTGCGGGTGGGCGGCCATGA
Source organism: Glycomyces terrestris (assembly GCF_003933745.1). Classification (GTDB taxonomy): domain Bacteria; phylum Actinomycetota; class Actinomycetes; order Mycobacteriales; family Micromonosporaceae; genus Glycomyces; species Glycomyces terrestris. The sequence continues at coordinate 299,240 of NZ_RSEB01000004.1, forward strand.
GCCCGACGGCCCACCGGAACCAGTCCCGCAGCAGCCCCCGCAGGCCGGCCGGGATGCCGGCGTCGTCGAGCGCCAGCGCGAAGCACGCCTGCGCGGCCTCGTCGAGGTCGGCGTGCTCGCCGTTGCCCGAGTGCATCCGCAGCACCCCGCCGTGGGACCCGTACAGGCCGGTGTAGACGGCGGGGCCGCCGAGCTGCTCGCCCCAGTAGGCGGCGAGGCGCTCGAGGTGGTCGGGGTGCTGCCCGGGGTGGCTGAAGGGGTGGCGGGTCAGTTCGTCCTCGAGGCAGCGGGCGTGCCAGGCGCGCGCGAGCGCCCGCATCGCCGGGGCCCCGCCGGCGGCCTCGTACACGGTCTCGTCCATGCCCCCATCCTGGCACCGGCGTCCGACACGCGCTCAGTACAGCTGGCCCGTCCAGTAACTGTTCGGGTCGCGGTACCAGGAGCCGTCGCACTCCTCCCAGGTGTAGCCGCCGTAGTCCTGGCACTCCTGCACGTACACGTCGTACTCCGAGGCGGTCGGGCCGGGGGCGAGCTGCCCGGTCCACTCGGTGCTCGTGTCGTGCTGCCAGGAGGTGTCGCATTCGTCGAACGTGTGGCCGGCGGCCTCGCATTCGCGGATGTAGGCGTCGTAGGGGGTGTAGAGGACGCCCCTCCAGACGCCCTCCGGGTCGTACTCCCAGGAGAACTCGCAGTCGATCTGGGGGTTGCCGTCCTCCTCGCACTCCTCGACGTAGACCTCCCGCGGGTCCGGGCCCTCGGTCGGGTCGGTGCCGCCGTCCCCGTCCCCGTCGCCTCCGGGGTCCGGGTCGCCGGTGGGCTCTCGGGTGTCCCCGCCCTCCTCGTAGAGCTTCCCCGTCCACTCGGGCGAGGGGTCGAGGTCGCGGGAGGCACGGCACTGCTCCCGGGTGTAGCCGTCGTCCTCGCAGTCGCTGACGTACTGCGCCGCGACGGACGCGCCCTCGCCCTCGGGGCCGTAGCCGAGCCATCCGGCGATCGTGGTGAGGTTGGCAAGGAGCGCCACGATGCCCCCGACGGCGGCGAGGGCGCCGGCGAGCCAACCGGTCTTCTTCCAGTTCACGGACGAGGAATCTGCGTTCACCGGCTCAGATTACGCAGCGCCGGCCGCCGCCCCCGCCCCGTTTTCGGCCACGCAGCGCGACCTTCCGGACACAGGTGCACCCTGATCGCAAGCCGACCGGCAGGTGTCGGGCATCCGACACCCCAAAGAGGTGTAACCGCCGGTCAGCGGGCCGGCGGGGGGCCGGCGGTGCCGCGTTCGATGAGGGCCACGTCGAGCGAGACGGCCTGCGCGGGGCGGTCCCTGCCGGCGAGGCGGTCCATCATGAGCCGCACCGCCTCGGCGGCCTTGCCGGGCAGGTCCTGGGCCACGGTGGTGAGCTTGGGGGTCACGTACGCCGCGAGGTCGGCGTTGTCGTAGCCGACCACCGACACGTCCCCGGGCACCGACCTGCCCGCGGCCGCCAGGCCCTCGATGAGGCCGATCGCGAGGATGTCGGCGGTGGTGAACACGGCGGTGACGTCCGGGTGCTCCCGCGGCAGGCGCCGCCCGTACGCGAGGCCGTCCGCGTGCGTGGTCTCCACTTCGGATACGAGGTCGGGGTCGAAGCCGATGCCGTGCTCGGCCAGGACCTTCCGGTAGCCCTCGAAGCGGCGGCGCACGACGCCGGTGGCCGAGAACGCGGGGCCGGCGAAGGCGATGCGGCGGTGGCCGAGGCCGACGAGGTGGCGGGTGGCGAGCTCGGCGCCGCCGAAGTCGTCGGAGCGGACCTCGAGCGCGAGCGGGTTCTCCGAGTAGGAGTCCATGGCGACCAGGGCGACGCCGCCGACGTCGGCGGCGGTGAGGCGGTCGATGACGACGTCGTTGAAGCCCAGGAGGACCGCGCCGTCGAGGTTCCACGAGCGCAGGGCCTCGGTGATCTCGCCGTGGCGGGAGATGCCGCGGAGCATGAGGTGGTAGTCCAGGCGGCGCAGCTCGCGCTCGAGCATGCCGACGACCTCGACGGTGTGCGGGTCGATCGTCAGGCTCGACTCGCCGACGGCGGGGACGAGGAGCCCGACCAGGCGGGAGGAGCGGGCGGCGAGGCTGCGCGCGGAGGCGCTGGGGACGTACCCGCGCTCCTTGACGATGCGCATGATGCGCTCGCGGGTGGCCGCCGAGACGCGGGCCTGCTTCCCGTTGACCACGTTGGACACGGTCATGAGGCTGACGCCGGCCTCCGCCGCGATGTCCTTCAGCGTGACGCCCAAGAGGGCTCCTTCCGGTCGAGCAAGCGGATTCCGGTGGCCCGCCGTTGACAAGTGTGACATCCACGGGCTAAGCTTCCGCCAAGGTATAGCGCTAAACCTAGCATGTGCTGGGCATTCACCATGCCCCCACCCCCTCCTAGGCCGCGCCCGACGCACGAACGGAGCCACATTGCACGCGCGACAGCAGCCCGGACCCGCCCCCGAGTGGTGGCGGAACGCGGTGATCTACCAGGTCTACCCGCGCAGCTTCGCGGACGCCGACGGCGACGGCACCGGCGACCTCGCCGGCGTGCGCGAGCGCCTGCCCTACCTCGCCGCCCTCGGCGTCGACGCGCTCTGGTTCACCCCCTGGTACCGCTCGCCCCAGGCCGACGGCGGCTACGACGTCGCCGACTACCGCGAGATCGACCCCGCCCTCGGCACCCTCGCCGACGCCGAGGCCCTCATCGCCGACGCGCTCGCCCTCGGCATCCGCACCATCGTCGACGTCGTCCCCAACCACGTCTCCTCCGCGCACGCCTGGTTCCAGGAGGCCCTCGCCGCGCCCCCCGGGCACCCGGCCCGCGGCCGCTTCTGGTTCCACGACGGCAAGGACGGCGGCCGCCGCATGCCCACCGCCTGGACCTCCAGCTTCGGCGGCGACACCTGGACGCGCACCGCCGGCCCCGACGGCGAGCCCGGCCAGTGGTACCTGCACCTGTTCACCCCCGAGCAGCCCGACCTCAACTGGAACCACCCCGACGTCGTCGCCGAGCACGAAGCGGTGCTGCGCTTCTGGTACGACCGCGGCGTCGCCGGCATCCGCATCGACTCCGCGGCCCTCATCGCCAAGGACCCCGACCTGCCCGAGGTGGGGGAGCACCACGAGCCCGGCACGCACCCCCACCTCGACCGCGACGAGCTCCACGACGTCTACCGCGGCTGGCGCAAGGTCGCCGACTCCTACGGCGGCGACCGCCTCCTGGTCGGCGAGGTCTGGCTCGAGGACATCGACCGCTTCGTGCGCTACCTGCGCGACGACGAGATGCACATGGCCTTCAACTTCGACTTCATGACCCGCCCCTGGGACGCCGCGGCCCTCGCCGAGTCGATCCGCGCCACCCTCGACGCCCACGCCCGCGTCGGCGCCCCGCCCACCTGGGTCCTGTCCAACCACGACGTCACCCGCCCCGTCACCCGCTACGGCCGCGAGGACACCTCGTTCTCCTTCGCCGCCAAGCGCTTCGGCACCCCCACCGACCTCGCCCTCGGCGCCCGCCGCGCCCGCGCCGCCGCCCTCCTCACCGCCGCCCTCCCCGGCGTCCTCTACGTCTACCAGGGCGACGAGCTCGGCCTGCCCGAAGTCGAGGACCTCCCCGAAGGCGCCCGCCGGGACCCCATGCACTTCCGCTCCGGCGGCACCGACCCCGGCCGCGACGGCTGCCGCGTCCCCCTCCCGTGGACCGCCGCCGGCGACACCTGCGGCTTCAACACCACCGGCGCTCCCCCCTGGCTGCCCCAGCCCGCCGGCTGGGGCAGCCGCGCCGCCGACCTCCAGGAGGCCGACCCCGACTCCTTCCTCAACCTCTACCGCACCGCGATCCGCCTGCGCCGCACCGAACCGGCACTGCGCACCGGCGACTTCGCCTGGACCGAGGCCGCGCCCGGCACCCTCGCCTTCCGGCGCGGCGCCGACCTGACCTGCGTCGTCAACTTCGGCGACGCCCCCGCGGACCTGCCCGCCCACACCGAGGCGCTGCTCGCCAGCGCCCCGCTCGACCGCGACGCGAACGGCGGCGGCCGCCTGCCCGGCGACGCCGCCGCGTGGCTGCGGAACTGACCGCACCGTCCCAACGAAACGCCGACCCCTCCACCACAACCGGAACCGACAAGGAGCAACGATGCTTACCTCTCGCACCGCCGCGGCCAGGACCGCGGCCGCCCTCACCGCCCTGGGCGTCGCCGCGCTCGGCCTCGCCGCCTGCTCGGACGAGCCCGACGACGGCAGGACCCACATCACCGTCACCATCGACGCCGGGCTCGAACAGGAGGCCATCGACGCCTTCAACGCCCGCGTCGCGCAGTTCGAGGACGCCCACCCCGACATCGACGTGGAGACCCAGGAGTACACCTGGACCGCCGGGACCTTCACCGCCCAGCTCGCCGGCGGCACCCTCCCCGACGTGTTCACCATCCCCTTCACCGACGGGCGCGGCCTCATCGAGCGCGGCCAGATCGCCGACGTCTCCGCCTACACCGCCGAACTGCCCTACCGCGACGCGTTCAACCCGAACATCGCCGCCGCCGGCGAGGACGCCGACGGCGACCTCTGGGCCATCCCGATCGCCGCCTACGGCCAGGGCCTCCACTACAACCGGACCCTGTTCGCGGCCGCCGGCCTCGACCCCGACGCCCCGCCCACCACCTGGGCCGAGGTCCAGACCGCCGCCAAGGCCATCAGCGACGCCACCGGCGAGGCCGGCTACGCGGTGATGACCAACGACAACACCGGCGGCTGGATCCTCACCACCGTCGTCAACGCCCTCGGCGGCCGCACCGAGGACGGCGGCGCCGCCACCATCGACACCCCGCAGATGCGCGAGGCCCTCGGCCTGCTCCAGGCCATGCGCTGGCAGGACGACTCGATGGGCGACACCCTCCAGTACGACTGGGCCACCATCAACCAGGACTTCGCGGCCGGCCGCATCGGCATGTACGTCTCCGGCGGCGGCAACTACGGGAACCTGTTCACCCAGAACGGCCTCAACCCCGACGACTACGGCCTGACCGTCCTCCCGCTCGCCGACTCGCCCGACGCCGGCGTCCTCGGCGGCGGCACCCTCGCCGCCGTCAGCCCCGGCGCCGAGCCCGAGGAGCAGGAGGCCGCGGTCGCCTGGATCGACTTCTACTACATGGAGAAGCTCACCGACCAGGCCGCCGCCGTCGCCGACGCCGAGGTCAAGGCCGAGACCGGCCAGCCCGTCGGCGCCCCCGAGCTCCCCGTGTTCGACCAGGCCACCTACGACGAGCAGCAGACCTGGATCGCCGAGTACGTCAACGTCCCGGTCGAGCAGATGGCCCCCTACACCTCCCAGGTGTTCGCCCAGCCGCTGCTGACCGAGCCGGTCACCGCCACCCAGGAGGTCTACGGCGTCCTCGACACCGTCGTCCAGTCCCTCCTCACCGACGAGAACGCCGACATCGACGCGCTCCTGGAGACGGCCCAGGCCGAAGCCCAGGCCGCCATGGACGCCGCCGCCTAACCGAAGGCAACCGACCATGACCACCACCGACACCCGCCCCGCCGGTGTCACGGGAGACCTGGCCGGGCCGCAGCACGCGGCCCGGCCCGGCCGCCCGGGCGCCCGCCTCGCCCGCGCCCGCGCCGGGCTGCACACCCTCGTCTTCCTGGCCCCCATGCTCCTCGTCTTCGGCGTCTTCTCGTGGGTCCCCATCGGACGCGCCGTCGTCATGAGCTTCCAGCGCACCAACCTCGTCGCCGACCCCGTCTTCGTGGGCTTCGCGAACTTCCAGCAGGTCGCCGCCGACCCGCTGCTGTGGACGGCCGTCCAGAACACCGGGTACTTCGCGCTCCTGGCCCTCCTCTTCGGCTACCCCGTCCCGCTCGTGGCCGCGATCCTCATGAGCGAGGTCCGCAGGCTCCGCGGCCTGTTCTCGGCCCTCGCCTACCTGCCGGTCGTCGTCCCGCCCGTCGTCGCCGTCCTGCTGTGGAAGCTGTTCTACGACGCCGGCGAGGACGGGGTCTTCAACACCGTCCTCGGCTGGTTCGGCCTCGGCCCGGTCGCCTGGCTCCAAGACGCGGACGCCGTCATGCCCGCCCTCGTCCTCGAGGCGACCTGGGCCGCCGCCGGCGGCACCGTCGTCATCTACCTCGCCGCCCTCATCGGCGTCGACCCCTCGCTCTACGAGGCCGCCGAGATCGACGGCGCCGGCGTGTGGCGCAAGCTCTGGCACATCACGCTCCCGCAACTGCGCGGCGTCCTGCTCATCACCTTCATCCTCCAGATCATCGGCACCGCCCAGGTCTTCCTGGAGCCGTTCCTGTTCACCGACGGCGGCCCCGCCAACCGGACCCTGACGCTGCTGCTGCTCATCTACCGGTACGCGTTCACCAACTCCCTCGGCGGCGACTACGGCGCCGCGGCCGCCCTGAGCCTCATGCTCGCCCTCGTCCTCGCCGCCTTCTCCATGCTGTACTTCCGCCTCACCCGATCCTGGAGCAGCTGATGGCCGCCGCCACCGACCGGGCCCTCCTGGCCCCCACCGACCGCAGGCGCGCCAGCGTCCGCTGGAGCACCCGCATCCTCCACGGCCTGCTCCTGACCGTCCTCGCCGTCGCCGGCCTCGGGCCCATGCTCTGGCTCGCCAAGGCCGCCGTCACCCCCACCCAGGACACCCTGCGCCAACCCATGGCCCTGTGGCCGAACGGCATCGACCTCGCCAACCTCGCCGAGGCCTGGACCCGCGTCGAGATCGACAAGTACTTCTTCAACACCGTCGCCCTCGCCGCCGGCTCCTGGGCCGTCCAGCTCCTGGTCGCCGCCACCGGCGGCTACGCCCTCGCCGTCCTGCGCCCGCGCCTGGGCCGCTACCTCTCCGGCGCCGTCCTCGCCACCCTGTTCGTGCCCAGCGTCGTCCTGCTCGTCCCGCTCTACCTGACCATCCTCGACCCGCCCGTCCTCGGCACCTCCATGCTGAACACGTTCTGGGCCGTGTGGCTCCCCGCCGGCGCCAACGCCTTCAACGTCCTGCTCATGCAGCGCTTCTTCGCCAACCTCCCCCGGGAGATCTTCGAAGCGGCCCGCGTGGACGGCGCCGGCCCCTACCGCCTCTTCTGGTCGGTCGTGCTGCCCATGTCGCGCCCGGTGATCGGCGTCGTCTCCGTCTTCGCCGTCATCGCGTCCTGGAAGGACTTCCTGTGGCCGATGCTCGTCCTGCCGGACCCGGCCCTCCAACCCCTGTCGGTGCGCCTGCCCGCCCTCCAGCAGTTCGTCGAACTCGACGTCTTCCTGGCCGCGCTGGCGATCTCCTCGCTCATCCCGATCGCGCTGTTCCTGGTGTTCCAGCGGCTGTTCCTCTCCAGCGCCGGCCTCGGCGGCGCCGTCAAGGGCTGACCCGCGGGCGGGGGACCGGCGCTGCTCCCGGCCCCCCGCCCCGCTTTGCCCTATTGACAATGATCTATCCCGATGTTAAAAAGACAGGAACATTTACAGAGAGCGCTCTCTCATGGTGTTCCCCCCGTGACGCGCGCTCCACCACGGAACGAGAGGACGCCTCCGTGAGACCACCCCGAGTCCGCAGACCCATCCGCGCGGCCCTCGCGGTCGCCAGCGCCGCGATCGCGGCCGCGGCCGCCGCCACCGTCGGCCTCACCACCGCCGGGGCCGCCGACCTCGACGAGCCCCGCGCCCACGAGCAGGTCCAGGCCCAGGCCCTGACGTGGAGCGACGAGTTCAACGCCGCGGCCGGCACCGCCCCGGACGCGTCCAAGTGGCGCTACGACATCGGCGGCGGGGGCTGGGGCAACAACGAGCACCAGTACTACACGAACTCCACCAGCAACGCCGCCCACGACGGGGCCGGCAACATGGTCATCACCGCCCGCCGCGAGAACCCGGCGAACTACCAGTGCTGGTACGGCGCCTGCCAGTACACCTCGGCGCGGCTGCTCACCAACGGCACCTTCAAGCAGGCCTACGGCACCTTCGAGGCCCGCATCCAGATCCCGCGCGGGCAGGGCATCTGGCCGGCGTTCTGGATGCTCGGCGACGACCTCGGCCAGGTCGGCTGGCCGCAGTCGGGCGAGATCGACATCATGGAGAACGTCGGCTACGAGCCGAACACCGTGCACGGCACCCTCCACGGGCCCGGCTACTCCGGCGGCGCCGGCGTCGGCGGGGCCTACACGATCGGGCAGCCCTTCGCGAACGGCTTCCACACCTTCGCGGTGAACTGGACGCCGACCGCGATCAGCTGGTCGGTCGACGGCGTCACCTACCAGACGAAGACCACCGCGGACATCGGCGGCAACGAGTGGGTCTTCGACCACCCGTTCTTCATGATCCTGAACGTCGCGGTCGGCGGCAACTGGCCCGGCTACCCCGACGGCACCACCCAGTTCCCGCAGACGATGAAGATCGACTACGTGCGCGTCTACTCCGGATCGACGTCCTCGGGCGGGGCGGTCACCGGCCTGGCCGGCAAGTGCCTCGACGTGGAGGCCGCCGGCACCGCCGACGGCACCCCCGTGCAGCTGTACACCTGCAACGGCACCGCGGCCCAGCAGTGGACCGCGCCCGGCGACGGGACCCTGCGCGCCCTCGGCAAGTGCCTCGACGTCGCCAATGGCGCCACCGCCGACGGCACCGCGGTGCGATTGTGGACCTGCAACGGCACCGGCGCCCAGCAATGGGTGTTCTCGGCCGCGAACGACCTCGTGAACCCGCAGGCGAACAAGTGCCTGGACGTGCCGTGGGCGAACCCCGCGGACGGCACCGACCTCCAGATCGTCACATGCAGCGGCAACGCCGCCCAGAAGTGGTACCGCTGACCTGACGCGTCCGAGGGCCGGCGGGGGATCAGCGCCCCCGCCGGCCCTCGAACGCGTCCACGGCCCGACCACCTCGCGCCCGCGCCCGCGCCGAACCGCCCAATCGGGAGAAACGAGCCCAAGCGGGAACGGGCGGCCGTAGAGTCCCTGTATCGGCGCCGCGCCGCGGCCGACCGCCCCGGGGCCTGCCATGCGACCGGGCCGGCCGGCCGCGGCGGACCCGCCCCCGCACCCCCTCGACCCGACACAGTGGACCCGCCGTACGGCAGGTCTCACTGCCGTGCGTACACCGGCCGGTCACCCTCGCGCGTCTGGCAAGATGTCCCAGTCGCTCCGGGAGCCGCAACGCGGCGGAAGCGACGCCTGACCGTCGATGTGACGAAAGAAGCGCGAATGCACATTCCCCCCTGCCATGCACGGACGGAGGCGCCCGCATGGTCGACATGACCTGGCTCGAAGCGATCGTGCTCGGCGTCGTCCAGGGCCTGACCGAGATGCTGCCGATCTCCTCCTCGGCCCACCTGCGCCTCACCTCGGCGCTGTTCTTCGAGGAGGACGCGGGGGCGTCGTTCACGGCGGTCACCCAGCTGGGCACCGAGACGGCGGTCCTCATCTACTTCTGGAAGGACATCGTCCGCATCCTCGTGGCCTGGTGGAAGGGCCTGTGGAACAAGGAGGAGCGCGGCGGCACCGACTACCGGCTCGGCTGGTACGTCATCATCGGGACCCTCCCGATCGTGTTCTTCGGCCTCCTCTTCAAGGACGCCATCCGCGACGGCGCCCGCAACCTGTGGCTCGTCGCCTTCAGCCTCATCTTCTTCGGCCTCCTCCTCGCCCTGGCCGAACTGGTCGGCAAGAAGACCCGCACCTGGGACGACTTCCGCATGAAGGACGGCCTCATCCTCGGCTTCGCCCAGGCCGGCGCCCTCATCCCCGGCGTCTCCCGCTCCGGCGGCACCATCACCGCGGGCCTGTTCATCGGCCTCGACCGCGCCGTCGCCGCCCGCTACTCGTTCCTGCTGGCGATCCCGGCCGTGTTCGGCGCCGGCATCCTCAGCCTCGGCGACGTCTTCGACCCCGCCACCGAAGGCTCGGTGCCCTCCGGCGCCCAGATGCTCGTCGCCACGCTCATCGCGTTCGTCGTCGGCTTCGGCGCCGTCCACTGGATGCTCAAGTGGGTCGCCAAGCACTCGGTCTTCATCTTCGTCTGGTACCGCTGCATCCTCGGCGTCCTCGTCATCTTCATGCTCGAGACCGGCTGGCCGGTCAAGCTCCAGTAGGACCTCTAGGAGGGCCGGGTCCGCGCGGACCCGGCCCTCCGCGCTACCCGGCGGCCGGCCGCCGCGACTCCGCGACCGCCAGCGCCGTGATCGACCCCAGCAGGACCGCCGACCCGGCGACCGTCGCGCCCGTCAGCGGCTCCCCGAGCACCCACACCGCCAGCGCCGCCGCCGTCACCGGCTCGATCAGCATCATCACCGACGCCGTCGCCGCCCGCACCCGGGCCGCGCCCGCGAAGTACAGCGGGTACGCCAGCGCCGTCGTGAACACCGCCAGGTACGCGATGAGCAGCGCCGCCGCGGCCTCGTTCCCGCCGCGGGGGAGCAGCCCCTCGAACGCCGCCGGCGCCAGCAGCACCAGCGCCCCGACTCCGAAGGACCACAGCGTGAGCGTGAACGCGTCCTCGCCGCGCCGTCCGGCGCTGCGGCCCAGGAGCGTCACGACCGCGTACCCGGCCGCCGACAGCACCGCGAGGCCCGCCCCGGCCGGGGCGACGGTCGCGTCGGCCCCGACCAGGACCGCGAGCCCGGCGACCGCCCCGGCCACGGCCAGGACGCCGCCGCGCCCGAGGCGCTCGCCCAGCCACACCCGGGCCCCGAACGCGGTGAGCACCGGCCCCGACCCGAGCGTCAGCAGCGTCGCGACCGCCACCCCGGTGGCCTCCACCGACGCGAAGTACGCGGTCTGGAACACCGCCATGCCGAGCCCGGCGCCGACGAGGTGCCCGAGGCGGCCCGTGAGCGGGCGCCGCGCCGGCCGCCGGCGCAGGGCGCAGAACGCCCCCAGGAGCACCAGGCCCCCGAGGTGGCGCCAGAACGAGACGGCCGTCGGGCCGAGCGCGCTGGCGCCGTAGACGAGGTCCGCCGCGGCCCCGGTGGTGCCCCACGCGAGACCGGTGACGGTGAGGAACGCGAGCCCGCGCCGGGCCGAGCCGGTCGCGGGGCGCGCTTCGATGACAGTGGCCGTGCCACTCGTGGACATGCGTCCTCCAGAAGAGAGTGCTGAGCAAGGTCTCTCGTCTGCGGGCACGCCAGGAAGACGCGACCGGCCGCGGCCGGTCGCGGAGTTCGGATGCCCGCCCTAGCGGACGGGCGGGGAGATGGTCGAACGCATGGCCGCCACCCTACACGCCGGCCCGGGCGGCCCGGCTCAGCGCGGCAGGTGCCGCCGGTAGTTCACGGCCAGCACCAGCGCGCACCCGATCCCCAGCCCGGCGACCGCCAGCAGCCCGACCGCCGCGGCCGTCCCGGTGCCCGCCGCGACCGCCGCCAGCAGCGCCGGCGACGCGAACCCCAGGTACGACACCGCGTAGTACACGCCCGTCAGGCCCGCCAGGTCCTGCGGGGCCGCGATCCGCTGCACCTCCAGGAGCCCCGAGACCATCGCCGTCCCCATGCCCGCGCCCGCGACCGCCGCCGCCGCGATCCCCAGCGGCCACGACTGGAGCACGTCCGCGGCCACCACCAGGCCCAGCCCGGCCACGATGAGCAGCAGGCCCGCGAGCGTGCCGCGCGCGCTGTCCTTCGTGTCCACGTGCTTCGCCAAGGGCTGCACGAGGGACGAGGACACCAGCGCCACCGCCGTCAGGAGCGTCGCGTACGCGATGCCCCAGCCCCGCGTCGCCTCCGCCAGCAGCACCGGCAGGTACCCGTACCCGATCGCCGAGGCCGCGAACACCCACGGCCCGCTCACCAGCACCACCCGCGTGAACCGCCGGTGCCCCGCGGCCGGGACCCGCAGCCGCTCGCGCAGCCGCCCCGGCACGCCGACGCGCGCCGTCTCCGGCGCCCGCAGCACCAGCCACGCGAACGGCAGCGTCACCGCCGCGTGGATGAGGAACGGCAGCTGCTCGGGCCAGGGCCCCCACTGCGCGATGAGCCCGGCGACGACCGCGCCGAGCGCCGACCCGAGCGAGAACGCCAGCGTCGCCCGCCGCGCCCCCGCCCCGGTGTCCGCGGCCGGGTCGTGCGGCCACTGCGACAGCTCCTTCATCCACGCCGTGCCCACGCACGTCGCCGTCCCCACCGTCACCCCGGCCAGGAACCGGCCGACGCAGATCATCACCGCCCCCGACTCCCCGAACGCCAGCGCCGTCGAGGCCGCCACGGCCGCGGCCACGCCCGCGAACATGACCGGGCGCCGCCCGTACCGGTCGCTCAGCGCCCCGCTGAGCAGGAACGCCGGCACCAGCCCGAGCACGTACACGCCGAGGAACCCGTTCACCGCGGCCGTCGAGTAGTGCTGGCGCTCCTGGTAGAGCAGCAGCAGCGGGCTGAACTGGTTCCCGGCCCAGCTGGTGCAGAACATGACCGCGAACAGGACCCGCCACGGCCGCGTCCGCGCCGCGGCGAGCGGCTCGGGCAGCGCCGCCACGCCCTCGGGGGCGACGGCGCTCACGCCAGACCCTGGTGGCGCGACAGGTGCAGGTCCAGGACCGCGTGGTAGGCCGCGGCGTCGTGCCGGCCCAGGCAGGCGGCCATCTCGCGGTGCTCGCGGAACGACAGGTCCAGGACCAGGCCGCTGCTGGAGAGCACCAGGAACGCCAGCCGCAGCTGCCGGTCGCGCAGGAGCTCGAAGAAGTGCGCCGCGATCGGGTTGCCCGACAGGCCCACCACGGCCGCGTGGAAGTCGCAGTCGGCCTCGACGTACGCGGCCAGGTCCCCGGCCGCCAGGGCCGCCTCCTGGCGCTTGAGCGGCGTGCCCAGCGCCGCCTCGACCTCCGCGGGGCTCGGGCCCTGCGCGGCGATGCGCGCCACCGCGGTCCGCTCCAGGACCCCGCGGGTCTCCACCAGGTCGGCGACCTCGGTGACCGACACCGGGTTCACCGTCGCGCCCTGCCTGGAGGACAGCGTGATGAGCCGCTCGGCCGCGAGCCGCAGGAACGCCTCGTGCACCGGGGTGCGGCTGAGCTCGAGCTCCTCGCCGATCTGGCCCTCGCTGAGCCGCGCGCCCCCGGGGAGCTCGCCGGTGATGATGCGCCGCTTGGTGTACGCGTACGCGCGTTCGGCCGCCGCCTGTCCCGTCACGAGCAGGACGCTACCACTTGCATGCATCGATGCATGCAACGATTCCGGCCGGTGGGACGTCAGTCGCCGCCGCGCTGGCGCACCGCGTAGCCGGCCCGCTGGTTGAGCTCGGCGATCTGGCGGTCGAGCCAGTCGATCTCGGTGAGGTTGGTGGAGCGGTGGATCTGCATGAGGCCCTTGCGGAAGGGCGACTCGAGCAGTTCGGGCGGGATGGGGGCACCGGCCGCGTCGAAGAACAGCTGGGCCGGCTGGTCGAGGAACTCGCGGCGGCGGGAGAGCACGAGCGCCTGCTCGCGCGGGTTCTCGAGGTGGTGGAGGAACGCGAGGAGCACGTACCACTTGTTGTCGTCGGTGATGAACCCCGGCTCGGGGTCGCGCAGCCACCGCCGGAGCTGGTCGGTGCCGGTCTGCGTGATCTCGAGCATGTGCCGGGGCGCGGCCACCGAGCCGGGCGCGGTGCGCCGGGTGAGGCACTGCGCGTCCTCGAGTTTCTTGATGGTGGGGTACAGCGTGCCGTCCGCGATCGGCCGCACGTGCCCGGCCAGGCTCGCCACGCGGTTCTTCAAGTCGTACCCGTGCAGGGGGAAGTCCCGCAGGAATCCGAGAATCGCCATCTTCAGCATGCGTCCATTATGCCATATATCTAGATATACATCGGCTCCGAGGTTTAAAAACCTCTTGTCAGTCAACGGAAGTGCCCGTCTCGAAGCACGAGCACGGGCTTCGCCCGCGCACTCACCAAAAAGGAAGACCGCCCTCCTTCCCTTGCCTGAACAGGGGAAAGAGGGCGGCCGGCGGTCTCGGTCGAGGGGGATCAGAGGAGGTGGAAGTACCAGAGCGCCAGGTAGGCGGTGCCGCCGAGGAAGGCGATGAGGACGAGCAGGACGAGCCAGCCGGCGGCGGCCTCGAAGACGCCGGGGCGGCCGGAGTCGCCGGTCGCCGCCGCGACGGGCTCCCACACGGCCTCGTCGAGGACGCGCAGGGGCGCGATGGTCTTGGCGGGCGGGTACCAGGCGCGGGCCTGGGCGTCGAGTGCGGTGCGGTTGGCCGGCTGGAGGCGGCCGCGCCGGTTGTAGGAGAACACGGCCACTTCGGACTCGTCGGCCAGGAGCGCGACGTCGGCGGCGACGGGCATGCTCGTGTACAGGCGGCGCCGGCGGTCGGGGGAGCCGGTGCCGACGATCATGGGCACGTCCTCGGCGGTGACCTCGACCCCGGGGGCCTTGACGGCGGCGACGGTGCGGGCCGACTCGACCGCGGCCTCCCACTGGGGGACCGGGAGGTACTCGCCCTCGACCTTGTCGAGGTGCCGCAGGTGCGCCTGGACGAGGCTGAGGAGGGCGTACGTCTGCGGCGGCACATCGGGCGGCATGTTCATGCGTTGAAGTGTCACATACGGCCGCGGGGGCCGCACCTGCTCAGAACGGCTCGATCTCGGCGCCCAGGAGCTGGAGCCGCTCGGCGAGGTGCTCGTAGCCGCGGTTGATGACGTTGACGTGGCGCAGTTCGGAGGTGCCGCGGGCGCGGAGCATCCCCAGCAGGAGCACGACGGCCGGGCGCAGCGCGGGCGGGCAGGTGACCTCGGCGCCGGTCCACGCGACGGGGCCCTCGACCTGGATGCGGTGGGGGTCGACGAGGCGGACGCGGGCGCCGAGCCGGTTGAGCTCGGTGAGGTAGATCGCGCGGTTCTCGTACACCCAGTCGTGGATCATGGTCGAGCCCTCCGCGCAGGAGGCGATGAGCGCGAAGAACGGCAGGTTGTCGATGTTCAGGCCGGGGAAGGGCATCGGGTGGATCTTGTCCATGGGCGCGCGCAGCCGCGAGGCGCCGACGGTGAGGTCGGCGAGGCGGGTGCGGCCGTTCTCGGCGAGGTACTCGGGGCCGCGGGCGTACTCCAGGCCCATCTCCTCGGCGACGGCGAGTTCGATCTCGGTGAACTCGATGGGGACGCGGCGGATCGTGATCTCGGATTCGGTGACGATCGCGGCGGAGATGAGGCTCCACGCCTCGATGGGGTCCTCGGAGGGCGCGTAGTCGACGTCGGCCTCGAGGTCCTCGCGGCCGTGGACGGTGATGGTGGTGGTGCCGGCGCCGTCGATGCGCACGCCCAGGTGCTCCAGGAAGAAGCACAGGTCCTGGACCATGTAGTTGCAGGAGGCGTTGCGGATGACGGTGACGGCGGGGAAGCGGGCGGCGGCCATGATCGCGTTCTCGGTGACGGTGTCGCCGCGCTCGGTCAGCACGATCGTGCCGGGCGGTTCGACGCGGTCCTTGACGGCGGCGCGGTAGGCGCCCCCGGAGGTCTCGACGGCGAGGCCGAAGCGGCGCAGGGCCACCATGTGGGGTTCGACGGTGCGGTCGCCGAGTTCGCAGCCGCCGGCGAAGGGCAGCTCGAACTCGGGGTAGTCGTGCAGGAGCGGGCCGAGGAACATGATGATCGAGCGGGTGCGGCGGGCCGCGTCGGCGTCGATGCGGGTGAGGTCGAGGCGCTCGGGCGGGGTCAGGCGCAGGTCCTGGCCGATCCACTCGTGGTGGACGCCCATGGACGCCAGGACCCGCAGGATGCGGTTGACCTCCTCGATGCGGGCGACGCGGCGCAGGGTCGTGGTGCCGCGGTTGAGCAGGCTCGCGCACAGCAGTGCGACGCAGGCGTTCTTGGAGGTCTTGACGTCGATCGTCCCCGAGAGCAGCGCGCCGCCGGTGACGCGGAGGTGCCTGGGGGCCTCGGGGCCCGCACCGTGGTTCCCGTGATCGGACATGCGGTCAGCGTAACGGAGACGAGTGTCCGAATAGGGGCGTTCGTGTTCGAAGCCGGCCCGCTCAGGCGGCCGGGTTGATGCCCTCGGCGGCGCGGATGCGCTCCTCCAGGAGCGCCATGACCGCGGCTACGGCCGGGCGGCGGGCCCCGCCGCGCAGCGTGACGGCCCGGAAGTGCCGGTAGGGCGTGTACGGGCCGCCGATCGGGACGCGCACCAGGTCGAGGTGGTGGGGCAGGTCCACCAGGCGCGGGACGAGCGCCACGCCCATCCCGTGGTGGACCATGATCGCGATGACCGGCCATTCGCGGGCCTCGCCGGTGACGGTGGGTCGGAATCCGGCGTTGGAGCAGGCGGTGAGCACGTGGCGGCGGTGGATCGATCCGGGCACGCCGAGGATCCACGGTTCGCGTTCGAGGTCGCGCAGGTCGGCCTTGCCGGCCGAGGCCACCCAGTGGCCGGCGGGCACGACGAGGTCGAACGGGTCGTTGAACACCGTCTGGGAGTCGAAGCGGATGTCGTCGGGCGGCGGGTTGTCCGGGGTGGCCTCCACCAGCGCGAGGTCGGCTTCGCCGGCGAAGAGGAGGTCGAAGCTCTCGGTGGCCTCGGCTTCGCGCAGGCGCAGTTGGAGTTTGGGGTGGCGGTCGCGGGCGGTGTCGACGAGGGGGGCGAGGAGGGTGGCGATGGCGGTGGGGAAGCCGCACAGGCGCAGGAGTCCGGAGGGTTCGCCTTCGGTGGCCTGGAGTTCGGCTTCGGCGAGGCGCCACATGGCTTCGATGGCGTCGATGTGGGCGATGAGGATCTGGGCGGCGGAGGAGAGGCGGACGCCGCGGCCGACGGGTTCGAGGAGGGGGACGCCGAGGTCTTTGGAGAGGAGGCGGATCTGCTGGGAGGCGGCGGAGGTGGACATGTGGAGGGCTTTGGCCGCGCCGGAGACGGTGCCGTGGTGGGCGATGGCCCGCAGGACGTGCAGGCGGCGGAGGTCGATCACCGGGTGTCTCCTGTCTGCTCGGCGTGGCTGGCGCTGGGGCGGCTCAGTGAAGCCGCCGCTTCACGATGAGTTTCGCAAACCGTCGTCGCCGAAGTGTTGTAGCCCGGACGAATGGGACCTTAACCTCGATCGTGAGCGTGATCGCCGGTGTCTGGTGCCGGCGGGTGGGCGCTCGCTTCCCGAGCATTTTTCCCTTTCGCGAGGAGGACGCGGTCATGCCCTGCTGCCCGTACTGCGGTTGGCCCGACGACGATCCGGTGGTCACCGTGTCGCGCCACGGCGGCGGTGCGACGGTGTGGACGCGGTGCGTCTGCGGGTCGTTGCAGATGCGCGAGCGGCGGGGGGACGTGCTGGCGGTGTGCGCGCGGAGCAGACCGGGCGGCCGTCCGGCCGCGACCCTGTAGCGCCCTTTTCCGCTTTTTTCTGTTGCTTCTGCTCGCGCCCGTGGTGGGGCGCGGGTTCGTTCCTGCCTGCCTTCGTTCCGTCAAGGGGTCCTTCCAATGCACGACTTCGACATCCGTATCGCGCTCCAGGTGCTCGGCGCGCTGCTGTACATCACGAACTTCCTGCTGCTGCAGACGCACCGGATCCACGCGACGAAGCCGGCGTCGCTGGGGCTGGTGATCTCGGCGTGCTCGATCCTGCTGACGGCGGCGGTGATCGGGCGGGACTGGGGGCTGATCCTGCTGGAGGGGACGTGGCTGGTGATGGTGACGACGACGTTCGTCATCCGCCAGCGCGAGGCGCGTCGGCGGGCGGTGCTGGAGCGTGAGGCGGCGGTGTCGGCGGGGCCGGTTGGGGCGGGGGTGTCGGTGCGGGAGCCGGAACTGGCGGGTGCGGTCGCCTGAGGGGCGGTTAGGCTCTGGGCGTGGTTATCCGAGTGCTCATCGCAGACGATCAGGAGATGGTCCGGGCTGGTTTCCGGGCCATCATCGATTCGCAGCCGGACATGGAGGTGGTGGCGGACGCTCCGGACGGTGTGGTGGCGGTGGCGGAGGCGCG
Organism: Glycomyces terrestris; assembly: GCF_003933745.1. GTDB lineage: Bacteria > Actinomycetota > Actinomycetes > Mycobacteriales > Micromonosporaceae > Glycomyces > Glycomyces terrestris. The sequence goes on from NZ_RSEB01000004.1 coordinate 317,114, forward strand.
GCGGTTGAAGCCGGATGTGTGCCTGTTCGACATCCGGATGCCGCGGTTGGACGGTCTGGAGGCGACGCGGACGCTGTTGGCGGGGTCGAACGGGTCGGGGCCGCGGGTGGTGGTGGTGACGACGTTCGACACGGACGAGTACGTGTACGGGGCGTTGCGGTCGGGTGCGACGGGGTTCTTGTTGAAGGATTCGGGTCCGACGTTGTTGATCGAGGCGGTGCGGGCGGCGGCGAGTGGGGAGTCGCTGGTGTCGCCGTCGGTGACGGTGCGGTTGCTGGAGCGGTTGAGCGAGCCGGTGAAGGATGGTCCGGCGGCGGTGCGGGTGTTGACCGAGCGTGAGTTGGACGTGGTGGAGCTGGTGGCGCGGGGGCGGACGAATGCGGAGATCGCGGGGGAGTTGTTCGTGTCGGTGTCGACGGTGAAGACGCATCTGGAGGCGGTGCGGGCGAAGTTGTCGGCGCGGAATCGGGTGGAGATCGCGGCGTGGGCGTGGGAGCACGGCGTCGTGGGTTGATCGTCGTGGTGTGCGGCGTTGCGGGTTGTGGCGCTGTGGTGTGAGGCGGGGTGGCGTGGTGCGTGGTCTGGCGGTGTCGTCGTGGACGTCGGAGTCGGTGGTGTCGCGGTCGCGGTTCGTGTGTTCGCTGTACCGGGTGGGTGCGGAGGCGGAGGTGCGGGAGCGGATCGGGGCGCATCGGCGGGAGTGGTGGGGGGCGTCGCATCACTGCACGGCGTATGTGCTGGACGGGGGTCGGGTGGCGCGGTCGAGTGATGACGGGGAGCCGGCGGGGACGGCGGGCGGGCCGATGCTGGAGGTGCTGCGGGGGCGCGGGTTGACGGAGGTGCTGGCGGTGGTGTCGCGGTACTTCGGCGGGGTGAAGCTGGGGGCCGGGGGTCTGGTGCGGGCGTACGGGGGTGCGGTGTCGGCTGCGGTGGCGGAGGCGGGGACGGTGGAGTTGGCGGTGTGGCCGCGGTTGCTGGTGCGGGTGGACTACGGGACGGCGGGGAGTCTGGAGGGGCTGCTGCGGTTGCGGGAGGACGTGCGGTTGGGGGAGGTGTCGTTCGGGGAGGTGGTGACGTTCGATCTGGCGTGTGCGGATGCGGAGTTGCTGGCGGCGTGGGTGGCGGGGCAGTCGGGTGGGGCGGCGGAGGTGGAGCCGGCGGGGTCGGTGCGGGTGGAGTTGTAGGATTCGCCCCATGACTGATTACAACGTTGTATATCCGAGTCCGTTCATTCGCGAGCGCGCCGATCCGCAGATCCTGCGCCACGGCGGCCGCTACTACTTCACGGGGACCGTCCCGGCCTACGACCGGATCGTGCTGCGGAGCGCCGACACGCTCGCGGGCCTGCGCGACGCGCCGGAGGCCACCATCTGGGTCAGGCACCCCGAGGGCGCGATGGGCTCGCACATCTGGGCGCCGGAGCTGCACCGGGTCGGGGACGGCTGGTACGTGTACTTCGCGGCGGGGGAGGCCGACACCGCGACCGGGGACGTGTGGCGGATCCGCATGTACGTCCTGGAGCACCTGGGCGACGACCCGGTGTCGGGGGAGTGGACCGAGAAGGGGCAGATCGCGACGCCGATCGACTCGTTCTCGCTGGACGCGACGACGTTCGCGCACGGCGGCCGGCAGTACCTGTGCTGGGCGCAGCACGACCCGGGCCTGGCCGGGTCGAACACGAGCCTGTTCCTGGCTCAGCTGGCGGACCCGTGGACGATCGCGGGCGAGCCGGTGGAGCTGTCGCGGCCGGAGCTGCCGTGGGAGACGGTCCGGTTCGCGGTGAACGAGGGCCCGTCCGCGCTGGTGCGCAACGGGAAGGTGTTCATCGCCTACTCCGCGTCGGGCACGGGCGCGGAGTACTGCGTGGGCCTGCTGTGGGCCGATGCGGACGCGGACCTGCTCGACGCCGCCTCGTGGTCGAAGCGGCCGGAGCCGGTGTTCGCCACGAGTGCGGCGAATGGGATCTTCGGGCCGGGCCACAACGCGTTCACCGTCGACGAGGCCGGGCGGGACCTGCTGGTGTTCCACGCCCGCTCGTACGAGGAGATCGCGGGCGACCCGCTGGACAACCCGGACCGGCACTGCCGGGTGCAGCCGTTCGGGTGGGACGGGGACGGCTTCCCGGTCTTCGGTGCGCCCCTGCCGGAATCGTGACGGGCTTCGGCCGGTCGGCCGAGGCGGGCGGGCGCGGCCGGCGCCTACGGTGGGGACTCCACCCCTTTCCCAAGGAGGCGTCATGAAAGCCGTCGTCCAGGACCGGTTCGGGCCGCCCGAGCAGGTCCTCCGCGTCACCGAGACCGACCGGCCCGCACCGGGGCCCGGCGAGGTCCTGGTCCGGTTGCGGGCCACGACCGTGAACACGCCGGACTGGATCGCCGTCGCCGGCGTCCCGTACGTGCTGCGGGCCTCGGCGCGCGCGAAGGGCGCGATCCGCGGGACCGACATCGCCGGGACCGTCGCGGCCCTCGGCGAGGGCGTCACCGCCTTCACCGAGGGCGAGGCGGTGTTCGGCACCAAGTGGGGCGCCGGGTTCACCCGGGCCGGGACGTTCGCCGAGTACACCGTCACCGCCGCCGACCAGCTCCTGCCCAAGCCCGCGGGCCTGTCGTTCACGGACGCGGCCTGCGCGGTCATGTCCGGGCTCACCGCCCGCGCCGCGGTCGCCGCCGCGCAGGCCGGGCCGGGCACGCGGCTGCTGGTCAACGGCGCCTCCGGGGGCGTGGGCACGTTCGCCGTCCAGATCGCCAAGCACCGCGGCGCCCACGTCACCGCGGTGTGCGGGCCCGCGAACCTCGACCTCGTGCGCGGCCTCGGCGCCGACGCGGCCCTCGACTACACGGCCGCGGACTTCACCGCCGGCGCCGAACGCTACGACGCGATCCTCGACAACGTCCTCAACCACCGGCCCCGGCGCGTCCTGCGGGCCCTGGCCCCCGGCGGCGTGTACCTGCCCAACAGCGTCGGCAACACCGGCGGCCTCCTCGCGGGCCTGGCGAAGATGGGCGCCGCGTCCCTCCTGGGCGCCCTGGGCCGGGCCCGGGTCGCGACCGTCGACGGGAACTTCACCCCCGAGCGCCTCGCCGAGGTCGCCGGCCTCATCACCTCCGGGGCCGTCACCCCCGTGATCGACCGCGTCTACCCGCTCGCCGAGACGCCGGCGGCGGTCGCGCGCATGTACTCCCACCGCGCCCGCGGCAACCTCGTCATCACCATGGACGACGACGAGGCCGCCCCGCGCTAGTCGCCGGTGTCGCGGCGCAGGCGCTTGACCTCGCCGCGGCGCTTCTTGTCCTCCAGGCGCCGCCGCTTCTGCCCCTTGGAGGGCTTGGTGGCCTTGCGGGCGGGCGGGGGCGCGGCGATCGCACGGCGCAGCAGGTCGCCGAGGCGCTCGGCCGCGGCCTCGCGGTTGCGCAGCTGGGAGCGGAACTCCGAGGCCGCGATCACGATCGTGCCCTCGACCAGCCGCGACTGGAGGCGCGCGAGGGCCCGCTCGCGGAGCACGGGCGGGAACACGGCCGTCCCCGCGAGGTCGAACACCAGCTCCACCCGCGAGTCGGTCGTGTTCACGCCCTGCCCGCCCGGCCCCGAGGAGCGCGAGAAGCGCCAGCGCAGCTCGGCGTCGGGGATCGCGTACTTGTCGGTGACGGTGACGGGCATCGGCGCGCGCTTTCAAGAGTCGAGGCGGGGGCCGGCCCCCGCCTGCTGGTCGGTTCAGGTCCGGTCGGAGAAGTCCTGGACGGCCATGGCGACCGTGCCGTGCTCGTCGGAGGCGTCCAGGTCCACGGTGAAGACCATCGCCCAGTCGCGGTCGCCGGCCGGGTCGTCGATCACCTGCCGCACCGTCCACACCCGCCCGGTCTTGGCGATGTCGAGGAACTCCCCGCCCCGGGCCGCGCCGGTGGTGCCGATGTCGTCGTGGGCCGCGAAGTACGCCTCCAGGGCCGCGTCCCACTTCCCGGTCGGCCAGCCCGACTCCAGGGCCGCGAGCGCCTCGGGCCGGTCGGCGGCGGCGAGTTCGACGTGGCGGAACGCGGCGTTGCGGACCGCGATCGTGAACGCCCGCTCGTTGTCGGTGAACGCCCGCGCCGGCCGGCCCGTGTCGAGGTCCCCCTCGTCCTCGGCCGGGTTCGTCAGCTGCTCCCACTCGTTGATCAGCGACGAGTCGGTCTGGCGGATCGTCTCGCCCAGCCACGCGGTCAGGTCGTCGAGCTCGGCGCCGCCGGTGTCCTCGGGCAGGGTCTGCACCAGGGCCTTGTACGCGCTGGAGAGGTAGCGCAGCAGCAGGCCCTCGGCGCGCGGGAGCCCGTACAGGCCGATGTACTCGCCGAAGCTCATCCGCCCCTCCCAGATCTCGCGCAGGATCGACTTCGGCTCCAGCTGGTAGTCCGCCGCCCACGGGTGGCTGGTCCGGTACGCCCCGAACGCCTCCTCCAGGAGGTCGGCGAGCGGCTTGGGGTAGTCGACCTCGGTGTCCTCGAGCTGGTTCATGCGGTCGTAGTAGTCCAGGCCCTCGGCCTTCATGGCGTCGATCGCCTCGCCCTTGGCCTTGTTGCGCTGCGCGGCCAGGATCTGCCCCGGGCCCTCCAGGGTCGCCTCCACCACCGAGACGACGTCCATCGCGTACTCGTCCGAGGCCGGGTCCAGCAGCTCCAGGGCCGCCAGCGCGAACGGGGCCAGGGGCTGGTTGAGCGCGAAGTGGTCGGGCAGGTCGACGGTGAGCTTGACGCGGCCGCCGTCGATGACGATGATCCCGGCGTCGCGGAGGGTGCGGGCGATGGTGAGGGCGGTGCGGGCCATCTTCAACTGGGTGGCGCGGTCGGCGTGGGAGTCCTCGATGAGGGTGCGCACGTGCGCGAACGTGTCGCCGCCGCGGCCCAGGAGGTTGATGAGCATCGCGTGCGTCATGCGCATGCGCGAGGTCAGCGGTTCGGGCGGGGCCTCGGACAGGCCCAGGAACGTCTCCTCGGACCAGCCGACGAAGCCCTCGGGGGGCTTCTTCTTCGCCATCTTCTTGCGCTTCTTGGGGTCGAGGCCGAACTTGGCCTGGGCCTTCTCGTTCTCGATGACGTGCTCGGGCGCCTGGCAGACCACGAAGCCCTCGGTGTCGAAGCCGGCGCGGCCGGCGCGGCCGGCGATCTGGTGGAACTCGCGGGCGCGCAGGCGGCGGGTGCGGCGCCCGTCGTACTTCGTCAATCCGGTGAAGACGACGGTGCGGATGGGGACGTTGATGCCGACGCCGAGGGTGTCGGTGCCGCAGATGATCGTGAGCAGGCCCTGCTGGGCGAGGCGCTCGACCAGGCGCCGGTACTTGGGGAGCATGCCGGCGTGGTGGACGCCGATGCCCGAGCGCACGAGCCGGGCGAGGGTCTGCCCGAACTTGGTGGTGAACCGGAACCCGCCCAGGGCGGCCGCGATCGCGGCCTTCCGGTCCTTGTCGACCAGGGGCAGGCTCGCCAGCGCCTGCGCGGTCTCCAGGGCCGCGGCCTGCGTGAAGTGCACGATGTAGGCGGGGGCCTGCCCGGACTTGACGAGGATCTCGACGGTCTCGTGGAGGGGGGTCTTGCGGTACTCGTAGTGGAGGGGGACGGGCCGGTTCGCGGAGGCGACGAGGGCGGTCTCGCGGCCGGTGCGGCGGGTGAGATCCTGCTCGAAGAACGCGGTGTCGCCGAGGGTGGCGGACATGAGGGTGAACTGGGCGCGGTGCAGCTCCAGGAGCGGGACCTGCCAGGCCCAGCCGCGGTCGGGTTCGGCGTAGAAGTGGAACTCGTCGGCCACGACCGAGTCGCAGTCCAGGGCCGCGCCCTCGCGCAGGGCGAGGTTGGCGAGGATCTCGGCGGTGCAGCAGATCAGGGGCGCGTCGGGGTTGACGGCGGCGTCGCCGGTGAGCATGCCCACGTTCTCGTGCCCGAACTGGTCGCACAGTTCGAAGAACTTCTCGGACACGAGCGCTTTGATCGGCGCGGTGTAGAACGAGGTGCGCTGGTTGGCGAGGGCGTTGAAGTGGGCGGCGGCGCCGATGAGCGACTTCCCCGACCCGGTGGGGGTGGCGACGATGACGTTCTGGCCGGTGCAGATCGCCAGGAGCGCCTCCTCCTGGTGCTCGTAGAGGACGATCCCGGTGTCCTCGGCCCATTGGGCGAACGCGGCGTAGACGTCGTCGGGCTCGGGCCGGTCGGTGCCGGGCAGGTAGTCGATGAGGCTCACGTGTACCAATGGTGCCCGCTCGGTGCGGGCGGGCGCGACAGGGGGCTAGTGGTCGTAGGTGACCAGGACCGGGGCGTGGTCGGACCAGCGCTGGTCGTGGGCGGGGGCGCGGTCGACCCACGCCTTGGCGGCCTTGGCGGCCAGGCCGGGGGTGGCCACGTGCAGGTCGATGCGCCAGCCGGTGTCGTTGTCGAAGGCGCGGCCCCGGTAGGACCACCACGAGTAGGGGCCCTCGACGCCGGGGTGGAGGGCGCGGACGACGTCGACGAAGCCGCGCGGCCCGTACAGGTCGCTCAGCCAGGCCCGCTCCTGGGGCAGGAACCCGGCGGTCTTCTTGTTGCCCCGCCAGTTCTTCAGGTCGGCCTCGGCGTGGGCGATGTTCCAGTCCCCGCACACCAGCAGCTCCCGGCCCGCGGCCTGCGCCTTCGCGGCGGCGGCGGTCAGGTAGTCGGCGAAGGCGGCCATGAACCGCTCCTTCTCCTCCTGGCGGGGCGTCTCGGCCTCCCCGGAGGGCAGGTACAGGGACGCGACCGTCAGCCCGGGCAGGTCGGCCTCGGCGTAGCGGCCGGCGCCGTCGAACTCGGCCGACCCGAACCCGATGCGCGTGGCCTCGGGGACCTGGCGGGTGAGGACCGCCACGCCCGCGCGGCCCTTGGCCGTCAGCGAGGGCGCCAGCAGCCAGTGCCAGCCGCCCGCGGCGGCCACGTCGGCGGGCACCTGGCCGTCGTCGGCGCGGACCTCCTGGAGCAGCACCACGTCCGCTTCGACGTTCGCGAGCCATTCGACCAGGCCCTTCTTGGCGGCGGCCCGGACTCCGTTGACATTGGCGGTGGCGATGGTGCGCATGCGCCCACCCTAACGCGCCCGGCCGACACCGCCGGGGCGCGCCGCGCCTCGCGGCCGGAACGGACGCGAGGACCCCATAGACTACGGGGCATGACACAGGTGGCGGGCCGCGGACGAGCGCCCTGGGGCAGTTCATGGGTGCGCTGGGCCCTCGCCGGCCTGGCCGCCGCGGCCGCGGCGCTGGCCCTCCCGCAGCCCGCCGCCGCCGAGGGCCCCGAGGCCGCCGGCGTCGTCATCGTCGGCATCCCCGGCCTGTCCTGGGCCGACATCGACGAGGGCGCGACCCCGAACCTGTGGGCGCTGGCCGACGAGGGCGCCTCGGCGGCCATGAGCGTGCGCACCCTCGGCTCCTGGACGTGCCCCGAGGCCGGGTGGGTGAGCCTGGGCGCCGGCGAGCGCGCCGGCGGCGTCGCCGCCCGCGACGCCCAGTGCTCGGCCCAGTCCGCGCTCGAGGCGCCCGCCGACACCGGATCGGGCTGGACCGTGGAGGGCTGGGACGCGTTCATCGAGGCGAACAGCGCCTTCAACTACGGGGCCCGCCTCGGGTCCCTCGCCGACGCGCTCGCCGAGGCCGCCCAAGCGCAGCAGGAGGCCGCCGCCGCCGCGGCAGCGGACGGCGAGCCGGCCCCCGAACCGAACCCGGGGTCGTGCGTGGCCGGCATCGGCGACGGCGCCGCGCTCGCCGCCGCCGACACCGAGGGCCGCATCGCCTACTGGGCGCCGGGCCTGGACGCCCTGCCCGAGGCCATGGCCGCGTGCGACGTCGTCATCGTCGACCCCGGCGTCGTCGTCGGCGACGCCGACGACCGCGCCCCCGACACCACCACCGACTACGACCAGCTCGGCGAGGACGACACCGAGGTCGGCACCGACGCGACCAGTCCCGTGGAGGACGCCGGGGCGATCACCCCCGACGCCGACCCCGTCCGCGAGGCGGCGGCCCGGGCCGCCGACGCCGCCGTCGGGCAGGTCCGCGAGGCCCTGCCCGAGGACTGGCGGCTCATCGTCGCCGGCGTCGCCGACGCCGCCGCCCCCTCCTCCCTGCACCCCGTCCTCTACACCGGGCCCGGCATCGCCCCCGGCGAGCTCACCTCCTCGACCACCGGCCGCGACGGGTACGTGCAGCTGACCGACCTGACCGCGACCGCGCTCGCGGTCGTCGGCGCCGACATCCCCGCCGCCGTCGCCGGGTCCCCGGTCGCCGTCCGGCCCGACCCCGGCCACACCGCCGCCGCGGCCGTCGCCCGCGGCGTCGATGAGACCGCCGCGTCGGCCGCGAACGCCGCCGTGTCCCCGAACTTCTACTGGACGCTGTCGTTCACCGGCGTCGCCGTCATGCTCGCCGCCGCCTACTACCTCACCGGGCCCGACCGGCTGCGGCGCACCGTCCGCACCCTCCTCATCGCGTTCTCCACCGTCCCGGTCGCCGGCCTCGCCGCCGGCATCCCCCCGTGGTGGCGCACCGACCACCCCAAGCTCGCGTTCTGGGGCCTCATCGTCGCCGGCGCCGCGATCCTGACCGCCGCCGTGTCCCTGCCGTGGACGCGCCGCGGCGCCCGCCCCGTCCTCATCGTCGCCGGCGCCTGCGCCGCCCTCATCGCCGTCGACCAGATCTCCGGCGCCACCTGGCCCCTGCACACCCCCATGGGCTACACCGCGCAGGCCGGGGCCCGCTTCACCGGCCTGGGCAACTACGCGTTCTCGGTGTTCGCCGCCGCGATCATCCTCCTGGTGTGCTTCATCCCCTGGCGGGGCCGCACCCGCGTCTGGGGGCCCCTCGCGATCGGGGCGTGCGCGGTCGTCATCGTCGGCGCCCCCATGCTCGGACGCGACATGGGCGGCACCCTCACCCTCGTGGCCGCCGGCATCCTGTGCTGCCTGAAACTGTGGGGCCGGCGCCTGTCCCTGGGCTCCCTCGCGCTCGCCGGCGGCCTCGCGTTCACCGTGTTCGCCGTCGGCGGCGTCCTCGACTACCTGCGGCCCGAAGAGGACCAGACCCACCTGGGCCGGTTCGTCGGCTCCGTCCTCGACGGCTCCGCGCAGCTCATCCTCATCCGCAAGGCCCGCGCCGCCCTCGGCACCGTCGACGAGTCCATGGCGTTCATCTCCTTCGCCGCGCTCGTGGCCGCCGTCATCGTCTGGCGGCGCCGCGCCCCCATCCGCACCACCCCCGTCGCCGCCGCGGTCACCGGCCTGACCACCGTCGCCGTCATCGGCGGCCTCGTCAACGACTCCGGCATGGCCATCCCCGGGTTCACCGCCGCCCTCGCGTTCGGGCTCCTCGCCGTCGCCGTCGGCCCCCGCCGCGACCAGCCCGCCCCCGCCCCAGCGCCGCCGGCGACCCGCGCCCCGGCCGCGACCTGACCGACACCCGCGCACCCCCGGTCCGCCCGGTCACGCACCGCAGCCGGGTAGGGTGAGGCGCATGCGCGTGGCCACCTGGAACATCAACTCGCTCAAAGCCCGCCTCGACCGGGTCCTCGCCTGGCTCGACGCGGCCGCCCCCGACGTCGTGTGCCTCCAGGAACTCAAGTGCGCGACCGCCGACGTCCCCGTCGACGCGTTCACCGCCGCCGGCTACGAGACCGCCGCCTGGGGCGGCGGCCGCTGGAACGGCGTCGCCATCCTCTCGTGCGTCGGCCTCGCCGACGTCCGCCAGGGCCTCGCCGGCCAGCCCGACTTCGCCGGCGAGACCGAAGCGCGCGCCCTCACCGCCACGTGCGGGCCCGTCCGCGTCCAGGCCCTCTACGTCCCCAACGGCCGCGACGTCGCCGACCCGCACTTCCAGTACAAGCTCGCGTTCCTGCGCGCCCTGGCCGCCGACGCCGCCGCCGACGCCGCCGGGCCCCTCCCCTTCGCCGCCATGGGCGACTACAACATCTGCCCCACCGACGACGACATCTGGTCGGTCGAGGAATGGGGCGGCACCACCCACATCACCACCGACGAACGCGACGCGCTCGCCGCCGTCACCGCCGCCGGCCTCGCCGACGTCCACCCCCGCCCCCTCAAATACGACCAGCCGTTCACGTTCTGGGACTACCGCAACCTCGACTTCCCCAAGAACCGCGGCCTGCGCATCGACCTCGCCCTCGCCAACCCGGCGTTCGCGAGCGCCGTCACCGACGCCTACGTCGACCGCAACGAACGCAAAGGCAAAGGCGCCTCCGACCACGCCCCCCTCGTGATCGACCTCGACCTGTGACACCCGCCGCGCGGCCACCCCGAACCCAGGCCCGGCCGCGCCCGATCCGCCGGAAGGGCTGACCTCCACCCGTGCGCCACAAGATCCTCTCCGCGCTCCTGCTCGTCGCGCTCCTCGCACTCGTGCCCGCCCCCGCCGCGGCCGAACCCGACGAGGAGACCCTCGAAGCCGACCTCGCCGAGGCCATCGCCGCCGTCAACGACGCGCAGGCCGCTGTCGACGAGGCGAACGCCCGCGCCGCCGAGCTCGAGACGCAAATCGCCGACACCCAGGCCCGCTTCGACGAGCTCCAGGTCGACCTCGACGAGTACGCCCTCTACCTCCACACCGAAGGCGACCTCCAGCAGACGAACGCGATCCTCTCCTCCGAGGACACCCAGGACCTCATCGACGCGATGACGTTCACCGGGTTCCTCGGGAACGAGCGCGCCGCCCTCCTCGCCGACGCCGGCGCCCTCCTCGAGCAGCTCCGGGCCGAGCAGGCCGCCCACGCCGACACCCTCGACGAGGCCGAGCAGGCCCTCGAGGACGCCGAGCAGGCCCAGACCGACCTCGAGGAGCAGCTCGAGGAACTCCGTGCCGAGGAGGCCTCCGGGCCCGGCTCCGACGGCGGCGCCCCCGCCGCCGAAGGCTACGGCGGCGACGGCGGCGGCTGCACCGAGGACGACCCCACCACCTCCGGGTGCCTCACCCCCCGCACCCTCCACATGTACAACGAGACCATCGAGGCCGGCTTCGACCACTACGTCTCCTGCTACCGCTCCGGCGGCTCCGGCGAGCACCCCCTCGGGCGCGCCTGCGACTGGGCCGCCGACGAGTCCGGGTTCCAGAACGCCGACGCCGAAGGCTCCGACAAGGAGTACGGCGACCAGCTCGCCGCCTGGTACGTCAACAACGCCGACGCCCTCGGCGTCGAGTACGTCATCTGGTACCGCCAGTTCTGGTCGGCCGGCTCGGGCTGGCGCTCCTACTCCGGCGCCGGCGGCGACCCCGCCTCCGACCACACCAACCACGTCCACGTCTCCATGCAGTGACGGGCCCCGCGATGACCGACCGCGCCCGCGACTACCTCGCCGCCGCCGACACCGCCCCCGCCGTCATCAGCGGCCTGTGACACCCGCGCCCGGTATATGAGGCGCACACGCGCCGGCACCGGGTAGGGTCGCCGCCATGGTCTCCCCGCCGACACCGACCGGGCGCCGCGCCCTGGCCGCCGCCGCCTGGCTCGCGGTGGTCCTGGCCGGGCTCCTGGGCGCGGTGTGGGCCGTCGCGTGGGCGCTCGAAGGCGGCCCCGCGCCCTCGCCGGCCGCGGTCGAGGAGGCCGTCCACCTCGACCTGCCCGAGGGCACCGACGTCATCGACGCCGACCTCACCCAGGCGCAGCCGCCCGCGCCCGGCGGCCGCGCCGAGGCCACCGTCTCGGTGCCCGCCGACGCGTTCGGGGAGTTCATCGACGCCAACGGCATGGACGCCCCGCTCATCGCCGGCGCCACCCCGGCCGGGACCGCCTCGGGCGTCATCCCGGCCGGGTGCACCGACGAGGTCTGCTACTCGGCGACGATCGTCGTCACCGGCGACCGCGTCGAGGTGACCCTCACCGTCACCCTCCTCTAGGGCCCCTCCGCTATGCGAACAGGGCCGGCGCGCCCCGCTCCAGGCCCAGCAGCCACTCCTTGCGCCACAGGCCCCCCGCGTACCCGGTCAGCTTCCCGTTCGAGCCGATCACCCGGTGGCAGGGGACGACGATCGCGATCGGGTTGCGCCCGTTCGCCAGCCCCACCGCCCGCACCGCCTTCGGATCCCCCAGGCGCTGCGCCACGTCCAGGTAGGACCACGTCTCGCCGTAGGGGATGCGGACCAGCTCGGCCCACACCCGGTGCTGGAAGCCCGTGCCGGCCGCCGCCAACGGCAGGTCGAACTCCTTCAGGTCGCCGTCGAAGTACGCCTCCAGCTGCTCCCGGGCCGCGGCCAGGACCGGCGTGTCCCCCTCGGGGCCCCACGCGTCCTTCATCTCCTCGACGCCCATGTGGACGCACGTCAGCCCCTCCTCGACCGCCGAGACGGCCATCAGCCCCAGCGGGGACTCGAACTTCACATGCCTCGCATCGGTGCGCATCATGCGCTCGCCTTCTCTCGCTGCTCGTCTTCGGGTATCCGGTTCGTCGGGTGCTCGCTGCCGGCCCACAGGTACTGGACCGCGTACGCCCGCCACGGCCGCCACGCCTGCGACCTCGCCTCCAGGGCCCGCCCCGACCCGAGGCCGAGCGCCGCGGCGCCCTTGACCACGCCCAGGTCCTTGACCGGGAACGCGTCCGGGTCGCCCAGGGCCCGCATCGCGACCATCTCCACCGTCCACGGCCCCACGCCCGGGACCGCGGCCAGCTGCGCGCGGGCCGCGGCCCAGTCCGCGCCCGGCCCCAGCTCGACCCGGCCCGCCGCCAGCGCGGCCGCGAGCGCGGCCACGGTCCGCTTGCGCGAGGCCGGCATCGGCAGGTGCGCGGGGTCGGCGCCGGCGAGGGCGGCCGGTTCGGGGAACAGGCGGGTGAGGCCGCCCTCGGGGTCCTCGACCGGCTCGCCGTACCGGTCGGCGAGGCGGGCGGCGATCGTCGCGGCCGACGCGGTGGAGACCTGCTGGCCGATGACGGCGCGGATCGCGTACTCGTCGGCGTCGGCCTTGCGGGGGACGCGCCGGCCGGGGGTCTTGGCGACCAGGGGCGCGAGCACGGGGTCGCCGGCGAGGGCCTCGGCGGGGGCGTGGGGGTCGGCGTCGAGGTCGAGCATGCGCCGGCAGCGGGCGACGGCGGCGGTGACGTCGCGCAGGTCGGCGACGCGCAGGCGCGCCTCGACGTACCCGGGGCCGGGCCGCAGGGCCGCGATGCCAGGGCCGCCGGGCAGGCGCAGGGTGCGCCGATAGGCGCCCTCGCGCCACTCCTCGACGCCGGGGGCGGCCGCGGCGGCGAGGTGCCCGAACAGGTTCGAGGGCTCGAACGGCTCCCGGTAGGCCAGGCGGAGGGTGATCGCCCCGCCCCCGGCCGGGCGCGTCCTCGTCTTGGCGCGCAGTTCGGTGGGGGAGCAGGCGAAGACGTCGGCGACGACGCGGTTGAACGCGCGGATGGAGGCGAACCCGGCGGCGAACGCGACCTGGCCCATGGGCAGGTCGGTGTTCTCGATGAGGGTGCGGGCGACCTGGGCGCGCTGGGCGCGGGCCAGGGCGGCCGGTCCGGCGCCGACTTCGGCGATCAGGAGCCGCTCGAGCTGGCGCAGGGAGTAGCCCAGGCGCCGGGCCAGGCCGGCGGCGCCGTCGCGGTCGACGACGCCTTCGCCGATGAGGCGCATGGCGCGGGCGCACACGTCCGAGCGCCAGTCCCACGCCGGGGAGCCGGGGGAGGCGTCGGGCCGGCAGCGTTTGCAGGCCCGGTACCCGGCCTCCTGGGCCGCGGCCGCGGAGGCGTAGAACCGCTGGTGCTCGCGTTTGGGTTTGACCGCGGGGCACGAGGGCCGGCAGTAGATGCCGGTAGTGGTGACCGCCAGGAACACCCAGCCGTCGAAGCGGGCGTCGCGCCCGGCGACGGCGGCTTGCAGCTGCTCCTCGTTCCCGAGGATCTGTAGATCGGCCATGGGTTCAAGGGTGCCCGCCGGGTGCGACAGCGGCTAGCCAGAAATCGACATCACGATTCGGGCAGCTGGAGGCGGTCGACCGCTTCGCGGGAGCGGCGGGCGGGGCGGCGGTCGTAGCGGGCGGTGGTGGCGGGGGAGGCGTGCCCGACCAGGGACTGGGTGATGGCCAGGTCGACGCCGGCGTCGAGGAGCTCGCCGATGAACGTGCGGCGGAAGTCGTGCGGGGTGTGGCGGCGCTGCCCGGCCTCGACCAGGCGCTTGGTGAGCAGGTCGGCGATGGCCTGCCCGGTCATGCCCGACAGCTGGTTGCCGGTGCGGCGCAGCTTCCCGGCCTTGTTGATCGGGCAGAACAGGGCCCCGGGGGTGTTGCCGCGCACGGCCATCCACCGGTCGATGCGGGCCTGGGCGGCCTCGGTGACGTAGACGGCGCGCTCCTTGTTGCCCTTGCCGACGATGCGGATGGCGCGCTCGGCCGGGTCGTAGTCGGCCAGGCGCATCGAGGCGATCTCGCTGCGGCGGCACCCGGTGGAGTAGAGGGTGGCCAGGACGGCGGCGTCGCGGGCGCCGGCGGGGCCGGGGTCGGCGTCGCACGCGTACAGGGCCGCGCCGAGCGCGTCGGCGTCGACCTGCTGGCCGACCGGGAGGCGCTGGGCCTTGACCGGCTGGAGGTCGCAGGCGCGCTGGTAGTCCTCGGCGGCCATGAGGTCGAGGCGCCAGGCCTCCTTGAGGACGCGGCGCAGGGCCGCGAGGTGCTTGTTGACGTACGCGCCGGACCAGCCGGCGTCGATCATGGCCGCGCGCAGCCGGGAGGTGTGCTCGTAGCGCAGCAGGTGCCAGGGCTGGCCCTCGCCGGTGGTGTCGGGGTCGCCGGACAGGAGCTGGGCGATGCGGTCGAGGCACCCGCGCATGGTGCGCCGCGACTCGGCCGAGCCGAGCGAGTCGAGGTAGGCGCGGTACGGGTCGGCGCCCGGGGCGACGGCGACCGTCTGGTCGCTCCAGTCGATGCCCGCCAGTGCGTTCCCCGCTGCCCCGCTGCCTGCCATGCACCCCAGCCTAAACGACGGGTCCGGCCGTCCGGGCGGGCCCGCCGGCAACCGTTCGCGTCCCGGTAAGGCCCGGCTCACCGCCACCGGTCGCGGTGGGGCATGGCAGGATCGCCCCTATGAGCCCGGCGTTCCACACCACGACCCTCGAGGTCCACACCGGACGGCGCGAGACCGTCCGCAACCTCACCGGCGAGTGCGAGGACTTCCTGTCCTCCATCGGCGCCCGCGAGGGCCTGCTGAACGTGTTCGTGCCGCACGCGACCGCCGGGATCGCGGTCATCGAGGCCGGCGCCGGCTCCGACGAGGACCTCCTGGACGCCCTCGGGGAGCTCCTGCCGCGCACCGACCGGTGGCGCCACCAGCACGGCTCGATCGGGCACGGCCGCGACCACGTCCTGCCGGGCCTGGTCGCCCCGCACGCGACGCTCCCGGTGGTGTCCGGACGGCTCGCCCTGGGCACGTGGCAGTCGGTGCTCCTGGTGGACACCAACCGCGACAACCCCGACCGGACCGTCCGGCTCACCTTCCTCGGCTAGGCCGCCGCGCTCATGCGCCGCCACTGCTCGGGGTCGAGCTTGAGCGCGACCCCGGCGGCGGCCTCCTCCAGCTGCGCCACCGACGACACCCCCACCAGGGGGATGACCGGCGCGTCGTGGCCGGCCAGCCACGCCAGCACCACCTGGTTGCGGGTCGCGCCCGTCTCGGCGCACACCTCGTCCAGGACCCGCAAGCGCGCGTCGGTGCCCGGGTGCGCGTAGTGCTCCCCGAGGGGCTTCTTCACGTACGCGCCGGACAGGAGCGAGGAGTACGCCAGCAGCGCCGTCCCCGGCGTCTGGGCCACGTAGTCGAGGTCCTCGGGGGAGGCGTGCACGTGCCCGCCCTCGGGCAGGACCGCCTCCGGGCGCGGCTTGAGGTACGAGTACCGGTTCTGCATCGCGGTGTACGCGGCCGCGCCCGCGGCGGCCGCCGCGGACCGGGCCCGCTCGACGCGCCACGCGGTGTGGTTGGAGGCCCCGACCATGCGGGCCTTCCCGGCCCGCACCGCGTCGTCGAACCCGGCCACGGTCGACTCCAGCGGCGTCTCCCGGTCGTCGCGGTGGGCCCAGAACAGGTCCACCCGGTCGGTGCCGAGCCGCGCCAGGGACTCGTCCAGGGCCGCGCCGATCCGCTCGCGCGAGAGCGGCTCGGAGTGCTCCAGGCCCCCGCCGGGGAAGGACGGGCGCCGCCCGGCCTTGGTCGCCAGCACCACCTCGTCGCGGTTCCCGCGCGCCGCGAACCAGCGGCCCAGCAGCAGCTCCGACTCGTCCCCGGTGCCGCCCTCGATCCAGAACATGTAGCAGTTGGCGGTGTCGATGAAGTTCCCGCCCAGCTCCAGGAACCGGTCCAGGATCGCGAAGCTCGTCGCCTCGTCCTGCACCCCGCCCAGCGCCATGGCCCCCAGGCACAGCCGCGACACGCCGACACCGTCCGGGCCCAATGCGATCCGCTCCACGGCGGACCCCCTCTCTTCTCGTGAGACTTCGCCACCGACGCTAGGACCTGGAGTGGACTCCAACGCAAACCCGCAGGACACGGCCGGGTATCCTCGATCGACGTGGACACCACCGCCGCACCCGCGTACACGATCGGCGAATGCGCCCGCCGCTCCGGCTTCACCATGGACACGCTGCGCTACTACGAGCGCATCGGCCTCATCGGCGACATCGCCCGCACCGCCACCGGCCAGCGCCGCTTCAGCGACGACCACCTCGAATGGCTCGGGGTCCTCAAATGCCTGCGCGACACCGGCATGCCGGTCGAGCAGATGCACCGCTTCGCGACCCTGGTCCGCGCCGGCGACCACACCGTCGCCGAGCGCATCGCGCTCCTGGAGGCCCACAAGGAGGCCGTCGACGCCCGCATGGACGACCTCGCGGCCAAACGCGACTACCTCCTCGGCAAGATCGACTACTACCGGTCCCTGCCGTAGGGGGGAAAACGCCTCGACGCCGCGCCGGGCCCTCGGCCATACTCCGGCGATGGACCACCGCGCGCACGCCCTCGACATCGCCCGCCGCTTCACCGCCGGCCTCGACGACGCGGCCGGAGTCGCCCTCGTCGGCTCGGTCGCCCGCGGCACCGACCACCCCCACTCCGACATCGACCTCATCGCCGCCGCCGACACCCGCCCCGGCACCACCGTCCACCACGTCGAGGGCCGCATGGTCACCCTCACCCGCAAGACCCCCGCCGACCTCGCGGCCGCCTTCACCCACCCGTGGGAGGCCGGCGCCGCCGTCCCCGCCTGGCGCTCCGCCCTCATCCTGCGCGACAGCGGCGAGGCCCTCGCCGGCCTCCAGGCCCGCGCCCGCGACTGGACGTGGGACGCCATCGCCGACGCCTGCGACCGGTGGGCCGCCGCCGAACTGGTCGGCCTCGCCGAGGAAGTCCACAAGATCCACGGCATGCTCGCCCTCGCCCGGCCCCGCGCCGCGGCCGCCAACCGGCTCCTGCTCGCCCTCAGCCTGGCCGCCCCGCTCGCCGCCGCCGGCCGCGTCTCCTACGAATCCGAGAACGACCTGTGGGACAACGTCGCCGCCGCCGAAGGCCCCGCCTGGGCCCGCGCCTGGGACCTCGCCGCCGGCGTCGCACCCGCCGGCCACGAGGCCGGCTGCCGCGCCGCCCTGGACCTGTACCGGCACGCCGCCGACCGCCTCATCGACCACCTCGACGCGAACGGCCGCGCCGTCGTCGACACCGCCCGCCGCCTCTGACCGGCACCATCCCGGACGCACCGCCCCCACCGCACACGACGAACCGGGCCCCGCCGCCCCGCAGCGGACCCGAGCACCCGGCCCGGGTCAGTCCACCGGATCCAGCCCCACCAGGCCCCGCGCGTAGTTCACCGTCGACCGCTGATACCGCGGCAGATGCGGGGCCAACGCGACCAGCGCCACCGACAGGCCCTCCCGGTCCCGGCCCAGCTTCGCCAGCGTCAGCGCCTCGCACATCGCCAGAGCCCCGTCGTACTCGTCCGACCCCCGCTCGCGCTCCTCGGCGATGACCGCCAGCGCCCGCTCCGGACTCCCCGTCTCGCGCAGCGACGACGCCAGCTGGATCGACACGCGCCGGCGCCGCACCCCGCCCAGCCCGGCCGCGAGCGCCCGCTCGTAGTAGCCGACCGCGGCCTCGGTGAACCCCGTCGAGTCGTGCGCACTGGCGACCTCGAACAGCCCCACCGGGTCCTCCGGTCCCCGCTCGGCGGCCAGGTCCCGCATCGCCTGCACGAACTCCTCGCGGCCCATCTCGTCCAGCCGGTCCCACAGCGCGGCGCAGCGCGCCTCCCAATCAGCGTCCATAGCCGCGAACCCTACCCCCGGGCCGGGTCGAGCCCGTCGCCGAGCGCGCCCAGCGCCGCCAGCAGCACCAGCCGCTCACGCGCGTCCAGCGCCTCGTAGACGGGCGCGTCCCGGCGGTTCGTCTCGGCCTCGATCGCGTCCCGCTCCACCCCGGGCGCCATCGCCTCGATCCCGGCCGCCGTCAACCCCGCACCCCTCCAGGCCGCCCGGTGCGCGTCCGCCCGGTGGTGGCGCAGCGCCTCCAACCGCGCGACCAGCGCCCCCGGCCCCGGCGTCCCCGCCGGCTCCCACGAGGGCGCGAACGCCGCGAACACCGGCCCGCCCGACACCCGCCCGGCCTCCACCAGCCGCGCCACCAACGGCAGCGCCGCCTCCACCGCCCCCAGCCCCGCCAAGCCCGGGTTCGGCCGCCACGACCACAGCCGCTCCGCGGCCGCCCCCAGCGCCCCCGCCACCGCTTCGGCCAGCCCCCGGCCCGCCGGCGTGAACCGCCAGCAGCCCTCCGCCCGCTCCACCAGGCCCCGCGCCTCCTGCTCGGCGGCGTCGAACGGCAGGTACACCATCCGCTCGGCCACCACCGCCTCCGGCACCGGACGCGCCAGCAACGCGTACACCAGGTTCATCTCCAGGCCCGGCACCAGGCCCAGCGGCGCGTACAGCTCCTGCACCGCCGGCCGCGACGCCAACCGGACACCCACGTGCAGCCGGTCGACCACCGGCCGGACCAGCGCGGCGTACTCCTCGAGCGGATGATGCGGCAACACGACCTCCAAGGCGCGGTTAGGATCGACCCCCATGATGCCACCCGCACCGCTCACCGCGCTGGCCGCCGAGACCGCCCGGATGTCGTTGGCGCTCACCGAGATCACGACCTGGGACGCCCCCACCCGGTGCGTCCCCTGGGACGCGGCCGCGCTCACCGCGCACGTCACCGGGGCGATCGCGCGCCTCGACGCGATGCTCGACGCGCCCGAGCCGGCCGCGGCCGCCGTGGACGCCGCCGGCTACTACACGCCCGACGCGCGCTTCTCACCGGAGGTGAACGTCGTCCGCGTCGACACCGCGGCCCGGGCCGGCGCGGCCGGGGGAGCAGCGGTCGCAGCCGACTTCGACGCCACCTGCCACCGCGTCCTCACCCGCTGCGCCGCACAGGACCCCGGCCGGCGCGTCACCACCCGCCACGGCGACCCGATGACCCTGGACGACTTCCTCACCACCCGCATCGTCGAGGCCGCCGTCCACGGCATCGACCTCGCCGACGCCGTCGGCGCGCCCCGCTGGACCACCCCCGAGGCGCAGCAGACCGTCACGTTCCTGCTCCTGGGGCCCGGCTGGGCGACCGCCCTCGCCTCGCTCGGCCTGGACCCGGTGGCGTTCATCGCCAAGGCCACCGGCCGGGACCCGTTCGCGCCCGGCGAGCGCGCGGCCGCCGAGGCCGCGGGCCTGCGGCCGCTGGCGTTCGGCTAGCAGGCGCCGGCGTACTCCAACAGCGCGGCCCGCTCGGCCTCGTCGACCGACAGCGCCCACTCCCGCTTGACCTCGACCCACGCCCACACGTACGCGCACCACACCGTCTCGTCCTCGGGCATCCACTCGGCCGGGTCCTGGTCGGACTTGGACCGGTTCGAGGAGGCGGTGACCGCGATGAGGTGCCACGCGTTGCCCAGCCAGTTCGCGTACGACTGCCGGTCCTCGGTCGTCCAGTCGACCGCCCCGGACCCCCACGCCTCCTTCAGCGGCACGAAGTGGTCGATGTCGACGTCGCCGGAGGCGGTGACGGTCTCGGCGTCGTACATCGACACCCATTCGCCGGTCATCGCCTCCCCGCAGTCGGCCTCGGTGAGCGCACCCGACCGGTCCTGGGCGACCAGGACGTCGTCGCGGGCGTCGCAGCCGTTCCCGTCGTCGTCCCGCCAGTGCGGGAACAGGGACCGGTCGTAGCCCTCGTCGCGCTCGGCCGCGACCTCGAGCGCCTCGATGTCCGCCACCAGCGCCGCACCGTCCACAGTGACGGTGAACGGGGCGGTGTCGCTGAACTCGGCCCCGACCTGGGAGCCGGTGCCGTCCCCCGACACCGGGTCGGAGGCGGCGTCGCCGAGCGCGTCGGACAGCTCCGAGCAGCCCGACGCCAGCAGCAGCACGATGGGGGACAACAGCACGGCAAAGCGGGAGGCGCGCATCACACAAGTCCTCACAAGAGCGACGGGCGGGGGAGGGCGCCGCGGCGCCCGGGGTGTCCGCAACGTAACACGAACGCGCGCCCCGCGACAGGCCCGGCCCTGCTACATTCCCCCGAATGATCGTCTGGCTCAACGGCGCGTTCGGCGCCGGCAAGACCACCACCGCGCGCGTCCTCCAAGACGCCCTCCCCGCCCGCGTCTTCGACGCCGAACACATCGGCCATCTCCTGCGCGGCATCATCGGCGACCTGCCCCACCGCGACTTCAAGGAGTTCCCGCCCTGGCGGGCCCTCACCGTCGCCACCGCCCGCCACGTCCTCGACTACGCCGGCGGCACCCTCGTCATCCCGCAGACCGTCCTCGAAGCCCCCATCTGGACCGAGCTCACCGACGGCTTCGACCACCACGGCATCCCCCTGCACGCCTACACCCTCCACACCGACCGCACCACCTTCGCCCACCGCGTCCACCACGACCGCGACGAACCCACCGCCCTCCAATGGCGCCTCGACCACCGCGACCCCTACGAACAGGCCCTCCACACCTGGCTCGCCGACGCCACCACCGTCATCGACACCACCGCCCTCACCCCCGCCCAGACCGCCGCCCGCATCCGCGACCACCTCCAACCCGCCCGAAACCCCGGAACTCCCTGAAAACGTCACACCCCGGCGTCACCATGAGGACGACAGCCACACACGCACGGCAAAGGAGCCCGCCATGGCCTACCTCGTCCTCATCGGCACCCGCAAAGGCCTCTTCACCGCCACCAGCGACGACCGCGTCCACTGGACCGTCGACGGCCCCGCCAAACTCGACGACGACGGCTTCACCGCCGTCGCCGAGATCTACGCCGCCGCCTGCGACCCCGCCACCGGCCGCATCCTCATCGGCGCCTCCACCTTCTTCGGCCCCAGCATCTGGCGCTCCGACGACCACGCCCAAACCTGGCACGAACCCGAGAACGCCCCCATGTCCTTCCCCCAGGACCTCCCGTACCGGCCCCTCGACTTCTCCGACACCGCCGGCCTCGACCAACCCGACAGCCCCGAGACCAACACCGTCAAACGCATCTGGCAACTCGCCTTCGGCCCCGGCCAGCGCGTCTGGGCCGGCGTCGAACCCACCAGCCTCTGGACCTCCGACGACGGCGGCCAGACGTTCACCTTCAACCAGGCCCTCTGGGACCACCCCCAGCACACCACCTGGGCCTCCGGCGCCGGCGGACCCGCCGTCCACACCATCGTCACCCACCCCGGCGAACCCGAGAAACTCACCGTCGCCATCTCCTCCGGCGGCATCTACCAGACCGACGACGACGGCCGCACCTGGCGCGGCATCACCAAGGGCATCACCGTCGACTACGCCCCCGACGAAGCCCCCGAATCCGGCCAGTGCATCCACAAGGTCACCCGCGACGCCGACGGCACCCTCTTCGTCCAAAGCCACGGCCCCGCCTACCGCTCCAACGGACCCGACGGCGGCTGGACCAACATCTCCGCCACCCTCCCCTCCAACTTCGGATTCGCCATGGTCGCCCACCCCACCCGCGCCGGCACCGTCACCGCCTGGCCCGTCGGCGAATCCATGGACCGCACCCCGCCCGGCGCCCGCATCGCCGCCTGGCGCACCACCGACGGCGGCGACACCTGGCACTCCTGGTCCCACGGCCTCCCCGACGAGGACTACTACGGCACCGTCATGCGCGACGGCGCCTGCACCGACGGCGACCCCGACGACCCCGGCTGGTACTTCGGCACCCGCTGCGGCGACGTCTGGGCCGCCGCCGACGACGGCCACTGGCACCAGGTCGCCGCCCACCTGCCCGACGTCCTCTGCGTCCGCGCCATGACCGTCCCCGCCAAGGACACCCCGTGACCCACGACGTCAAGATCCCCGCCGCACTCGCCTCCGAGTGCGGCGGCGCCCGCCACCTCCACGTCGACCTCCCCGAGGACGCCACCCTCGCCGACCTCCTCGACGCCGTCGCCGCCACCCACCCCCGCCTCGCCCGCCGCCTGCGCGACGAATCAGGCCGACTCCGACGCTTCGTCAACGTCTACATCGGCGACGACGAATCCCGCCGCCTCCAAGGACTCGCCACCCCCCTCGCCGGAAAGGAGATCCAGATCCTCCCCTCCATCGCCGGAGGCTGAACACACCGCAGCGGGGCCGCCCCCAAAAGGGACGGCCCCGCCGCAACAAGCAGACTACGAACGCCCGTTGATCGACACCACGTCGACCACGAACACCAGCGTCTCATTCGGACCGATCACCCCGCCCGCACCCGCCGCACCATACCCCAGCTCCGGCGGAATCACGATCAGACGCCGGTCACCGACCTGCGCCCCCATCAACCCGTCATTCCACCCCTGAATCACCGGAGCCGACCCCAACGGCGACACCGAGAACGGCTGCGCCCCCCGGTTCCACGACGCGTCGAACTCCTTCCCGTCCGACCAGTTGAACCCCGCGTACTGCACCGCGACCGAATCCCCGGCCACCGCCTCAGCACCCGAACCCTCCACCACATCGTGCACGAACAACCCCGCCGGCGCCGCCGCATCCGGCACCGTCACCACCGGCCGCGAACCCGTGTCCTCCGACACCGACACCTCGACCCCGTCACCGATCTGCACCACGTCCACTTCCCCTTCCTCCGCGCCGCCCTCAGCGGCACCACAACCGGCCAGCAGCACCGCACCCGCGGCCGCCACCGGCACCACCAACCTCAACAGCCTAAGCACCACCGCGCGAACCTACCACCCAGACCCCCACACCCCACCCCACACCCGCCACCCCGCCCAACGACTACCCTTCACACCACCACCCGCGAACCCACACGAGGAACCCCATGACCCTCCCCGCCCCACCCCACCGCCCCCCGCACCCCCTGCGCCGCGCCCTCACCCTCTGGGGCGCCCTCATCGCCCTCCTCTGGGCCGTCCTCGCCGCCGACCTCCTCCACCCCGCCCACCTCATCGCCTGGGGCATCACCCCCCGCACCCTCGACGGCCTCCTCCCCGGCATCCTCATCGCCCCCTTCCTCCACGCCGACGCCGCCCACCTCGCCGCCAACACCGTCCCCCTCACCGTCATGGGCGTCATCTGCGCCCTCCGCGACCGCGCCGGCATGTGGACCGCGCTGGCCGTCTCGCTCCTCGCCTCCGGTCTGGGCGTGTGGCTGACCTCCCCGGCGCACTCGGTGACCGTCGGCGCCTCCGGCGTCGTGTTCGGCCTCTTCGGATACCTGCTCGCACGGGGCCTGTTCATGCGCAAGCTCGGCGACTTCCTCATCGCCCTGCTCATCGTCCTCGTCTACGGGTCCCTCATCTGGGGCGTGCTGCCCACGAGCCCGTTCGTGTCCTGGCAGGCGCACCTGTTCGGGTTCCTCGGCGGCATCGCCGCCGCCGTCCTCGTCGCCCGCTCCCGCCGCGCGAAGGCCGCCGAATGAGCGCGCCCACCGGATTCACCTGGCGCGAGCGCGGCGACGGCACCGTCGTCATCACCCACCGCGGCCGCCCGGCCGCCACCCTCCGCGGCGCCCGCGCCGCCACGTTCCTCGCCGAAATCGACAGCGGCGACCCCCAGCTCGTCATGGCCCGCTGGACCGGCGCCTACAAGTTCGGCAACGAACGAACCGCCCGCAACCACCCCCGCAACCAGCGCCGATAACCCCCGCAGGGGGCCCGTCCTCGACGGCCTTGGACTGGTAGCGCCCGCGGTTCAAAGACTCGGACGACCACCTACGACCGGGGGAGCAGCCCAACCCCGCCTAGTCCGCCGCACCCTCGCCGCGCTGGCCCTCACCCGCCTCTCGTTCTGGCGTGTGGGCCGCGGCCTCAGCTTGCTGACATTCCCACAAGCAACGGTGGGCGGGACCCAGGTCCCGCCCACCGTCTCACGCGCGCTCGCGCCCGCCTTCAGGCGCCGGGGGAGGCGCCGGGGGACTGGCCGCTCGAGATGTTCACCATCCAGCCGATCCCGAACCGGTCCACCAGGGCCCCGAACTCGTCGCCCCACATCTGCCGCTCCAGGGGGATGTTCACCGACCCGCCCGCCGCGAGCCCTTCGAAGTACCCGCGCAGCTCGTCGCCGTCGTCGCCCGAGAGGCTGATCGCGATGTTCTGCCCCGGCTCGTACGGCATCCCCGGCGGCGTGTCCGACGCCATCACCGTGTACCCGGCCGCGGACGTCAGCTGCGCGTGCATCACCTGCTCCGCCGGCGCGTCCGGCACCCCCGACTCCCCGAACGTCATCACGTTCAGCTCACCGCCGAGCACCGACTGGTAGAACTCCATCGCCTCCCGCGCGTTCCCGTTGAACGACACGTACGGATTGAGGATCGAACCCATCAGAGACTCCTTCCGTCCGATCTCCCGCCATCGTCGCAGCGCGCACCCCGCCCGGCAGCCGAATCCCCGAACCCCGCACCCGCCCGCCGGCCCCGGACGGCCAGCGCGGGCCGATCGCGCCGAAAGGGCCACCGACCCGACGAACCCCGGCCCGCGATCCGGTGGGCCGAAGCAGGGCCCGACGATACATAACTTGCGGGAACGGCACTTCTCGTGAGTTATGTGCAGGCGGGCGACACACCTGTTTTTTGATTATTTAAATATCAATACCGGAAATAAATAATGTTAGGATGTGGGCATGACGAAAACAGATGGAACCTCCCAGGCCGGCCCGAAGCTCGTGACGCTCTGCAAGCGGTGCGGGACGCCGATCCCGCAGCAGCCCGGCCGCGGCCGCCCGCGCCTGTACTGCGCCGACGGCGACTGCGCCTCCCAGGCCAAGCGCCAGCGCGAGCTGCGCCGCGCCACGCCCGGGCTCGAGGGCGCGCTGGCGCGGGCCGAGGAGCTGTACGAGCAGATCGAGCAGTCGATGACGTCGGCGCTGGCGCCCCTGGCGGAGGCGCTGCGCGCGGAGACCGATCCGGCGGAGGTCGAGGCGCGGATCGCGGAGGTCCGGTCGGAGGCCGCGAGCGCGGTGGCGGCGGCGCGGGCGGAGCGGGACGAGGTGGCGTCGCGGGCGGCGGCGCTGCGGGAGGAGCTGGCGGCGGCGCTGGCCGAGGCCGAGCGGGTGTCGGCGGCCGCGGAGGCGAGTGAGGCGCGGGCGCGCGAGGCGGTGTCGGCGCGGGTGTCGGCGGTGAAGGAGGCCGAGGCGGCCCGGGAGGAGGCGTCGCGGGCGCTGGCCGAGGCGGCGGCGGCGGTGGCCGAGCGGGACGCGGCGCTCGAAGCGGCCGCGGAGGCGCGTGAGGAGGCGGCGGGGGCGTTCGCGGAGCGGGAGGCGGCGCTGGGGGCCCGTGCGGAGGCCGAGCGGGCGGCGGCGTCGGCGCGCGGTGAGGCGGAGTCGGCGCGGGTGCGGGCCGACCAGGTGGCGGCGGAGGCGGCCGAGGCGCTGCGGGCCGGTGAGGCGGCGCTGGAGCGGGCGGAGGCGCGGGTGTCGGCGGTGATGGTCGAGCGCGACGGGGAGCGGTCGCGGGTGGAGTCGCTGCTGGCGGAGTTGGCGGTGGCGCGGCGGGATGCGGAGCACGCGTCGGCGGCGGCGGTGGAGCGCGCGGAGGCGGTGTCGCGGTTGCAGGCGGAGTTCGCGGACGCGGTGGCGGATCAGCGGGTGCTGGCGTCGCGGTTGGCGGCGGCGGAGGCCGCGGTCGCGGAGGTGCGCGGTGAGGCGGCGTCGTGGCGGGAGCGGGCGCTGGCGGCGGAGGCGCGGGCCGGGGGCGCGCGGGAGTAGTGCTGCTCCCCCGCGCCGGCGCGTGGGGGTTTTGTCTGGTTCGGGGCCCGGCGGATGCCGGGCCCCGTTCCTGTTTGCTATGCGGCCGCTTCGCGGGCGGCCTGTTCGATCTGGGCGCGGTAGGCGGGCCAGTCGATGTCGTTCTCGCCGGGGAGGTTGGGGTTGGCCGCGGCGAGGCCGGCGGCGCCGTCGATGGTCTCGCGGACGATGTCGGCGTGGCCGGCGTGGCGGTTGGTCTCGGCGATCATGTGGACGAGGATCTGGTGGAGGGTGACGGTGGCGCGGTCGGCGGGCCACCAGGGGACGGTGCCGGTGGCGTCGAGGTCGAGGTCGTCGATGACGGCGTCGGAGTGGCCCCAGACGCGGCGGTAGAAGCCGGTGATGTACTCGGTGGTCTCCTCGGGGGTGGCCCACATCTCGATGTTGGGGACGGTCTCGATGAGGGGGAACCAGGCGGGCGGGTCGGGCAGGGGGCGGTCGAAGCAGTCGCCGAAGTAGCCGGCGTCGGTGGAGGCGACGTGCTTGACGAGGCCGAGGAGGTTGGTGCCGGTGGGGGTGAGGGGGCGGCGGAGGTCGTACTCCCCCAGGCCGTCGAGTTTCCACAGGAGGGATTCGCGGGCGGTCTGGAGGTAGCGCTTGAGGGTCGTCTTGGCGTCGTCGGTCATGGGTGCGAGTGTGGCACCCGGGTGCGACGTCAGAGGTCGATGGGGCGGGATTCGAAGACGCGGACGTCGGCGGGGCGGGCGCGGTAGGCGTCGAGGGCCGCGGAGCCGGCGGTGTGGTGGGGTGCGGCGAGGTGGGCGTCGAGGGCGGCGCGGTCGGTCCACTCCTCGACGCAGACGAACGCGCCGGGTTCGGTGAGGGACTCCCAGCAGGCGTAGGCGAGGCAGCCGGGGTCGTGGGCGAGGGTGGACTCCTGGAGGGCGGTGAGGCCGGCGCGGTAGGCGTCGGCGTGCTCGGGTCGGGCCCAGACGTAGGCGTGCACGGTGATCATGGCGGTGAGGGTAGCGGGTACCGGTGTCGCGGGCGGCGGGCGGCTGCTGCTACGGTCCGGGCGATGACTGCTCATGACGGGCCGGCACGGTACGGCCATCTCTACTGCAACTCCCCCATCGCCGACTGGCGGTTCGACCGGCAGGTGGCCGAGTGCGCGGCGTTCGCGCCGCAGACGATCCTCGACATCGGGTGCGGGTGGGGCGAGCTGATCCAGCGCGTGACCGAGCGGGTCCCGGGCGCGAGGGCGGTGGGGATCGACTCGGACGTGGAGCTGCTGGAGCGGGGCCGGGCGGGTGCGGTGCGGCGCGGGATCGCCGACCGGCTCGAGTTCGTGGAGTACCGGGGCGAGGACTGGACGGAGCCGGCGGACCTGGTGGTGTGCATCGGGGCGGCGCACGCGTTCGGGACGGGCGCGGACGCGGTGGGGGCGCTGGCGAAGCTGGTGAAGCCCGGCGGGCGGCTGCTGTTCGGCGACGGGGTGTGGGAGCGGGTGCCGACGGAGGCGGAGCTGGCGGCGATGTGGCCGGGCACGGGCGCCGGGGACTGGCTCCTCCTGCCGGATTTGGTGGATGCGGCGGTCGCGGTCGGGTTGCGGCCCTTGCGGGTCGAGTCGGTCGAGCGGCACGAGTGGGACGACTTCGAGTCGGCGTTCTTGGCGGACAAGGAGGTCTGGTTGCAGGCGAATCCGGGTCATGCGCGGGCCGCGGAGGTGCGGGAGCAGGCGGATGCGCATCGTGCCTGGTGGCTGCGGGGGCATCGGGGTCTGCTCGGGTTCGCGTATCTGACGTTGGGGCGCGCGGTAGCGTTATAGGTGTGGGCACGGCCCGGACCCGGTGGGGGTCCGGGCCGTTTCTCGTCTGCACCCCCGGGCCGGTCTAGAGGGCGGCGAGGGCGCAGAGGGCGATGAAGAGGACCTGTTCGGCGGTGCGGATGCCGAGGGGGGTGGCGGGTTTGCCGGCGAGGGGGACGCCGCGGCGGGCGGCGGAGTAGTTGGCGGGGTACATGGCGGCGAGGAGGGCGGCGAGGCAGATCGCGGCGGCGGTGGCGGTGGCGGGGATGAGGAGTCCGGCGGCGCCGGCGAGTTCGAGGGCGCCGGTGAGGGCGACGAGGGCGGCGGGTGCGGGCAGGCGCGGGGGGATCATGCGGATCATGTCGTCGCGGAACGTGGGGACGAAGTGCACGGCGCCGGTGAGGGTGAACATGGCGGCGAGGCCGATGCGCAGGCACAGCTGCCAGTCGTCGAGGGCGTCGGCGCCGAGGAGGCCGGTGAGGCGGGCGAGGAGGGTGGCGGCGGCGAGGGTGATGACGGGGGCCATTGGGTGTGCTTTCCGGTGGCGGGCGCGAACCCGGTCTTGACAGTGTCAAGTTAAGGATGCACCGAAAACTAGACACTGTCAAGTCTGGTGTGGTTACCGGCGGGAGCGCCAGGCCGCGACCGCCTCGTCGGCGTCGATGAGCCCGAACCGCAGCGGCGGGCCCTCCACCGGGCCGATCAGAGCCTTGCGGATGCGCTCGTTGAGCTCGGCGATCACGGCGCGCACCTCCCCCTCGTCGGCCAGCGCGTCGAGTCGTTCGGGGAGGGTCTCGCGTTCCTTGGAGAGGCGCAGGGCGGGTGGGAGGGCGTCGAGGCCGAGGTTGTCGCGGGTGGCCTGCTGGTGGAGCCACCAGTCGTCGTGGAGGGGGCGGTCGAGGCCGGGGAGGGGTTTGCCGGCGCCGGGGAGGTTCTTGAATTCGCCGCGGGCTTCGGCTTCTTGGATGGCGCGGTCGACGCCTCGGGCTTGTCGGTCGCTCATGGCGGCGCTCCCCTCGGGTGGTGGTGCGGCCATGGTATCGGTCAGGTGGTGTGGAGGACGAGGGCGACGGCGGTGAACTGGGTGGTGTAGGCGGCGATGGTGAGGGCGTGGAAGACCTCGTGGAAGCCGAACCAGTGGAGGGAGGGGTTGGGTCGTTTGAGGGCGTAGACGATGCCGCCGATGGTGTAGAGGATGCCGCCGGTGAAGATGAGGATGGTGGCGGGGAGGCCGGCGCCGGCGGCGAGTTGGGGGGTGACGGTGACGGCGGCCCAGCCGAGGGCGATGTAGAGGGTGGTGTAGAGCCAGCGGGGGGCGTTGTGCCAGAGGATGCGGAAGGCGACGCCGAGGGCGGCGCCGGTCCAGATGGCGGTGAGGAGGGCGGTGCGGGGGGTGCCGTGGAGGGCGAGGGCGGCGATGGGGGTGTAGGTGCCGGCGATGATGAGGTAGATGTTGGCGTGGTCGAGTCGTTTGAGGACGGCGGTGGCGCGGTCGGTGAGGGTGGTGCGGTGGTAGAGGGCGGAGATGCCGAAGAGGGCGGCTGAGGTGGCGGTGTAGATGGCGGCGGTGGTGCGGCCGGCGGGGGTGGGGGCGGTGGCGGTGAGGGCGAGGCCGGCGAGGAGGGCGAGGGGGAAGGCGGTGAGGTGGAGCCAGCCGCGGAGGCGGGGTTTGGGGAGGGTGGTGATCGCGGGTGCCAGTGCCATGGTTCGAGGCTACGTCCGCATGCTACTGGTCGGTAGTGTCGCTGCTCCCCCGATCGGTGGGGGGTTTAGGCCCCGTTTGGGCGGTCGCGGGGGTCTGGGGGGTTTAGGCTCCGGCCGTGGAGTGGGACGGGTTGTCGGTGCAGGTGGTGGTGCTGGCGATGGCGGCGGTGGCGGCGCCGTTGCTGGTGGATCGGTTGGAGCGGTGGGTGCGGCTGCCTGGGGTGGTGGTGGAGATCGTGCTGGGGGTGGTGATCGGGCCGCAGGTGCTGGGGTTGGTGGCGACGGGGCCGTTGTTGGAGGTGGTGTCGCAGCTGGGGTTGGCGATGCTGTTCTTCCTGGCGGGGTATGAGGTGGATTTCCGGGCGGTGCGGGGGCGGCCGATCGTGGCGGCGTCGCTGGGGTGGGTGGTGTCGTTCGGGTTGGCGCTGCTGGGGTTGTGGCTGGTGGGTGCGGGGGCGGCGGTGTTGATCGTGGCGATCGGGTTGTGTTCGACGGCGTTGGGGACGATTCTGCCGATCGCGCGGGATTCGGGGCTGCTGGCGGGTCCGGTGGGGCCGCATCTGATGGCGGTGGGGGCGGTGGGTGAGTTCGCGCCGATCGCGTTGTTGGCGTTGTGCTTCTCGGAGGGGGCGCATTCGGGGCGGACGACGCTGGTGATCGCGTTGGCGGGGTTGGCGGTGGGGGCGGCGGCGTTGGGGTCGCTGGCGCGGTCGGCGCGGGTGTCGCGGTTGCTGTCGGCGACGTTGGGGACGAGTGCGCAGTTGGCGGTGCGGTTGTCGGTGCTGGTGCTGTTGGCGGCGGTGTTGTTGGCGGCGGAGATCGGGGTGGACATCGCGTTGGGGGCGTTCGCGGCGGGGGTGTGCATGCAGGTGCTGCTGTCGGCGTTGGACGAGCGGGAGGAGGTGCTGGTGCGGTCGAAGTTGGACGGGATCGGGTTCGGGGCGGTGGTGCCGGTGTTCTTCGTGTACACGGGGGTGGCGTTCGATCTGGACGAGTTGCTGGGGTCGCCGGTGGCGTTGGCGTTGATTCCGGTGTTCTTGGTGGCGTTCGCGCTGGTGCGGGGTGTGGTGACGTGGGTGGGGGCGCGGGGTGCGCTGGTCGGTGGGGAGCGGGGTGCGCTGGGGGCGTTCGCGGCGACGCAGCTGCCGATCGTGGTGATCGCGTCGTCGACGGCGGCGGAGCGGGGTCTGGTGGACGAGGCGGTGGCGGCGGCGATGGTGGGGGCGGCGATGGTGTCGGTGCTGGTGTTCCCGCTGGTGGGGTTGAAGTGGGCGCGGCGGGACACGGCGGCGGTGGCGGCCGGGCCGATCTAGGCGGTGGGGCGTAGGGGTGGATACGCTGCGCCGCTGATGCGCGGGTGGGGGCGGGGGCGCGATGGTGGGGTCATGTTCAAGCTTCGCCGCCGGTCGTACCGGTTCTTCGTCATCGCGCACGTCGCGTCGTCGGTCGCCTGGCTCGGGTTGAGCCTGTGCCTGCTGGTGCTGGGGGTGCGGGCGGTGACCACTGCGGATCCGCGGGTGCAGTTCGCGGCGGGGTCGGCGATGGACGCGCTCGCGTCGGCGCTCGCGGTCCCGCTGGGTGCGGTGGCGCTCGTGACGGGCGTGGTGCTGATGCTGGGGACCCGGTGGGGTCCGTCGTACAAGTGGGTGCTGGTCAAGCTGGTGGCGACGGTGGCGGCGTATGCGGCGACGGTGTTGGCGCTGCGTCCGGGCCTGGCCGCGACGGCGGCGGTGCTGGACCCGGCCCGGTTGCAGGTGCTGGACGACCAGTCGGTGGCCGGGCCGGTGGTGTCGTCGGTGGTGTACCTGGGTGCGACGGTCCTGTCGTATGTCAAGCCGTGGGGACGGGTGGGCGGGCGGGGCGCGCCGGCCCGAGGACGAGTGCCCGCCCGTAGTGCTCGATGAGCGCGTCGCCTTCGGCTTCCCAGGTGCGGCCGCGGACTTTGAGGCGGCCGCGGCGGCCCCATTGGCGCAGGACGTCGCGGCGGCCGGCGAGGTCGGCGACGAGGGCGGCCAGCGCGGCGGGGTCGCCGGCGGGGAAGTGGGTGCCGTCGACGCCGGGGTCGACGAGTTCGGCGGCGCCGCCGGCGTCGACGGCGAGGACGGCGGTGCCGGAGGCGTGGGCTTCCTGGATGGTCTGCCCGAACGTCTCGAACGGTCCGGTGTGGACGAACAGGTCGAGGGAGGCGTACAGGCGGGAGAGGTCTTCGCCGTGGAGGGCGCCGAGGAACGACGCCTGCGGCAGGGTGCGTTCGAGGGCGCGGCGGCGGGGCCCGTCGCCGGCGATGACCAGGCGCACGCCGGGGAGGGCGGCGACGCCGGCGAGCCAGTGGAGCTGCTTCTCGCGGGCGAGGCGGCCGACGTAGCCGACGAGGAGCTCCCCGTCGGGGGTGAGGGCGTCGTGGAGGGTCTGGTCGCGGAAGTCGGGGTGGAAGCGGGCGGTGTCGACCCCGTGCGGGAGGACGGCCACGGACCCGATGCCCTGGGCGGTGAGGGAGCGGGCGGTGCAGTCGGAGAGCGCGAGGTTGACCGCGGCGCGCGAGTGGATGGACTTCAGGCGCTTCCACACGAGCTGTTCGAACGCGGTGAGGTGGTAGGCGCGGGTGTAGGCGGGCAGGTCGGTCTGCCAGACGGCGACGGCGGGGACGCCGCGGCGCTCGGCCCAGGCGGCGGCGCGGGCGGTGTACCCGAAGGGGCTGGCGAGGTGGACGACGTCGGGTTTGTGGGCGTCGAGGGCCTCGTCGAGGGCTTTGGTGGCGAGTCCGGCGCGGAAGTGCCGGTAGGCGGGCAGGCGCACCGAGGGCACGTGGACGACGGGCCAGTCGAAGACCGGGCGGGGCCCGGGCCCGGGGGCCGGGGCGATGACGACCGGTTCGATGCCGCGCGAGGCCAGATGCGCCGCGGCCCGCGCGACGGAGCGGGCGACGCCGTTGATCTGCGGCGGGAAGGACTCGGTGACCAGTGCGACTCTCATGACGGGAGCATAAAGGCGCAGGTGGGCGGAGGAGGGAATTGGACGTGTCGCGGGTCTGAACCGCAGCCGATATTCGCGCCCGGGAGCGTGGCCGATTCGTGCAAGACCGGGGCGGGCGGCGGCCTCTAGCGTGGGGGGCATGGGATTTCTGGAGGAGGCGGCGGCCGGTCGGGCCGCGCAGTTCGTGTGGCGGACCGGGGGCCTGGTGGACCAGCGGCGCATGGCGCTGCTGACGGGGGCGGGGACGGCCGCGGGGGTGCGGGAGGCGGTGTTGGCGCACCGCACCGGGGACGGCGGGTTCGCGTTCGCGATCGAACCGGACGTCAAGGGCCCCCAGGCGCAGCCGCTGTCGGCGATGAGCGCGCTCGAGATCCTGGCCGAGGCCGGGGTCCTCGACCAGGCGACCGGGGCCGGGGTGTGCGACTGGCTGGCCCGGCACACCGCCGCGGACGGGGGTGTGCCGGACCTGCTGGCGTCGATCGCGGCCTATCCGCACCCGCCGTGGGTGCAGGCCCCGCCGCAGGACCGGGGCGGTCTGCTCACGACCGCCCGGACCGCGGGGGTGCTGCGCGCGGCGGGGGTCGAGCACGCGTGGATCGAGGGCGCGGCCGCGTTCGCCCGGGCCCGGATCGACGCGTTGGAGGCGACGCACCCGTACGAGGCGTTCTCGATCATCGCGTTCCTGGGGTCCGAACCGGACCGGGCCTGGGCCGATCGGGCGGCGGCGCGGGTGCGGGACCTGGTGCGCGACACCTGCGTGGTGCTGGACCCGGCCCGGATGGACGAGGCCGAGGCGCCCGCGGGGTACGCGCCGGGCGAGCACCACGTCGCGTGCGACTTCGCGCCCGGCCCCGAGAGCGCCGCCGCGGCGTGGTTCACCGCCGCGGAGCTGCGGGCCTCGCTCGAGCACCTCGCCGGCGAGCAGGCCGGGGACGGGGGCTGGCCGATCCACTACCGGCGCTGGCATCCGGGGATCGAGCAGCAGGCCCGGCCCGGGTTCACGGTGCGGGCGGTCAGGACGCTGCGGGCGTGGGAGGGCCGGGTGTAGCGGTCGGGGGCCGGCCGGACCAGCGGCGCACCTGCCGGGACAGGTGCGCCTGGTCGGCGTACCCGGTCTCGGCCGCGATCCGCGCCCACGCCGGCCGGCCCTCGGCGCCGGCGGCGGCCGTGGCGCGGCGGAACCGCAGCACCTGCTCGAGGGTCTTGGGCCCGTACCCGGCCGCGTCCTCGACGCGGCGGCGCAGCTGCCGCTCCGAGAACCCGAGGTCGCGCGCCAGGACCGGCAGGCGCGGGGGCCGGGCCCGGTCCAGGGCCCGGGCCGCGGCCAGCGCGACCGGGTCGGGCCCGTAGGGGCGGGCGGCGAGCGCGGCGGCCAGGAGCGCGGCGATGCGCCACGGGTCGGTCTCGGCTGCGGCGGCCGCGGCGAGGCCGGCGGCGTCGCCCGGGTGCAGGTCGGCCAGGAGCGGCTGCGCGTCGCGGACCGCGGTGGCCGGGACGGGGCCGAGGAGGACGCGGGCCGCGCCGGGGCGCAGGCGCACGCCGGCGATCACCTCCCCCGGGGCGAGGACGGTCGCGCGCGGGCCGGTGTCGGGGCCGGCGATCTCCAGGCGCCCGGCGCGCCACAGCAGGTCGGTGCAGGCGTCGGGGACGATCCGGACCGCTTCGGCGGCGGGGGCGCGGCGCACCCACAGGCACGGCGACCAGTCCCGGGCCGCGGCCGGCGCGGGCCGCTCCTCGTATGCGGGTGCGGTGTCCACGCCTCCGACCGTAGCGCGGGGCGCCGACACGCGGCGGCGGCGCGCGCGACTCGGGGGGCGGGCCAGTGTCGGACCCCGCGGGTAGGTATTGGAGGATGCAGACCAGTTCACCGGGCCGCATCCGCAAGGGCGGCCTCCGAACCCATGTGAAGGAGCCCCCGATGTCACTGTCGAGTGCCGACATCGCCCATCTCGAATCGGTGCTGGCGCAAGGGAAGAAGCCCAAGGTGGTGTTCACCGACGCGGCCGGGCAGGTCGCCGGCCGCACCGGCAAGGTCGTCGCGCTCGACCCGGCGGGCGTGGACGACTTCGTCCACGTCGCCTTCGGCTCCGACGAGCTGTCGTTCTCCGCGGCCGAGCTGCGCCTCCCGGCCCCCGGCGAGGGGGCCCGCCGCGCGGCCGCCCCGCGCCAGCGGACCCAGGCGCCCGCGGGGCCGGGCCTGCTGCCCGACGACCCCGAGCCGACACCGAAACCCGTAGTGAGCGAGAGGAAACCCGTGACCGAACCCGAGACGCCCAAGCCGGCCGCCGCCGCTGTCGAGCCGGTGAAGAAGAAGGCGGCCCGGCCGCGGGCCGCCGCGGCCAAGCACCCCGAGCTGACCGTCACGTTGACCTATGAGGACGGCGAGTGGTCGGTGGCGGCCACGCGCGGGGCCCGCACGGTCGTCAAGGGCGCCAAGGTCGCGCACCCGAACGCGCTGGCGATGTGCCAGGCCGCGGGGTCCGACGAGGTCGCCGAGGTCGTCTCGGAGGTGGTCGAGAAGATCCGCTCCGAGGCCGCCGAGGAGGCCGCGCGCCTGCGCCGCCAGCTCGAGGAGGCCGAAGCGCGCCTCGCCGAGCTCAAGTAAGCCGCGTCCGCGGAGCCGACGGGCCCGGACGCCGACCCTGTGCAGGGGCGGCGTCCGGGCCCGGCCGTCTGTCTGTCTGTCTGTCTGTCTGTCTGTCTCCAGTGTCCGGTCCCGTCTGCGGTCGGGCGCGTCGGATCGCGGCCGGGGCGGCGGGGGCCGCGCGGGTGTGGCACGGGCCCGTACAGCGGGGACGCGAACGCGGGGACTGCTGCGGGGCCGGTGGGTGCGGTTCGGCGCGGCCGCGAAGCGGCCGGGGCCCGGTGCTCACCGGCGCGCCGCCCGCGGCGGCGCGGTGCGCTTCGGCACTGCGCGCCCGAACACGGCCGGGGCGGGCACGGGCCGGTGCCGAGCTCGGGCTGCGCGCAGCCGCGGACCTGCGCAGCACCGCTGCGGCACCCGCAGCCGGGCCGCGCCCGGCCGCCGCACCGGACGAACCACCGGGGCAGGGCGAGAGGCGCCGCCAGGCGGCCGTCGCGCCGAAGACCATCCTGCCGGTCACCTCCGACATTTCCGGGCTCCTCCCCCACGGCGGACTCGCGACAGCGACAGCGAGGGGCCGGGCGGGGCCGCGGTGTCAGTCGCGGGCGTGCTTGATGTAGATCATGACCGCTTCGCGGGTCGTCTTGACGCCCAGGGACTGGCGGGCGGCGGCGATGCGGCGGTTGGCGGTGCGCAGCGACACGAACTCGGCCTCCGCGGCCGCCGCGATCGTCGACCCGGCCGCCAGGCGCGCCAGGAGCGCGCGCTGCTCGGCGTCCAGGTCGAGCCCGTCGGCGGCCTCGGCCTTCCCCGGCGTCACCCCCAGGGGCCCGACCCGGCGCAGGTCCGCGGCCAGGTTCAGCGCCAGCTGCCCGGTGGCGACGGCGATGATCCCGGCCCCGCGCGCGGCCGCGAGCACGGCCTGCGAGGCGGTGTGGTCGTCGCCGACCTGCCCGTGGCACACCAGGCGCCGCTCGGCCAGGTCCCACGCCGGCTCCAGCAGCGCGAACCCGCGGTGCGCCGACCAGCCCGCGGCCGCGCACCGGCGCACCAGCGCCTCCGCCTCCCCCGCCGCGGCGACCACGTGCAGCGGGACCTGCTCGCCCATCACGAACCACCGCCCTCGGCCGTGCCGGCGGTCAGCAGCACGGCCGCTTCGGTGCGGGTCTTCGCGCCGAGCTTGCGCATCCCCGAGCGGATGTGGGTCTCCACGGTCTCGGCGGTGATCCCCAGGATCTCGGCGATGCGCCGCGACGGGTGCCCGGCGGCGACGTGGCGCAGCACCTCGGCCTCCCGGTCCGTCAGGCCCCCGCCGCCGCGCGCCGAGCGGCGGTCGCGGCGCACGTCGTGCTTGCGCAGGCCCCGGCGGGCCCGCCCGGCCAGGACGATCAGGCCGTGCTCGTCGGCGATCCGCTCGGCGGCCTCCAGGGCCGCGACCGCGGCCTGCGGCTCCCCCGAGTGCGCGGCCAAAGCGAGGAGGCAGCGGACCTGCTCGCGGGCGGCCAGGCCGTCCCACGCGGACGCGGCCTGCGCGAACGGGCCCGGGGCGGCCTTGTCCCACGCGGCCAGGGTCGTGGCGACCGGCGCGGGCCACGGCGCGGCCTCGGCCGCGACCGGTTCGGTCCCGGTGTCGTAGGCGATCCACCGGCCGGTGATGTGCGCGAGCCCGCCGACCAGGCCCGGCCGGGCGTCGGGGGCCTCGGGGCCGGGCTGGCCGTCGAGCCACGCGGTCTCGTGCTCGAGCCAGGCGACGAGCCCGTCGAGGGCGGCCGGGGCGTCGTGTAGGCGCGACAGGCGCGCCCGGGCCGCGCCGAGGGCGCCCGTGTCGGCCTCGGCGAGCGCGATCGACGCGGCGATGAGCGTGTCGGCGACCGCCGGGAGGGCGTGGTCGGCCAGGGACTGGGCCGCGGCGATCACGTTGTCCAGGCCCGTGCCCGACAGGACCAGGCACCAGGCGGCCGCGGCCAGGAACCGCGTCTGCCACGAGTAGGCGCCGTCGGCGCCGGCTCGGTCGGCGGCCTCGTGCGCGACCGCTTCGGCCTCGACCAGGCGGGCGGCGTCGGCCAGGGCGATCACGCGCGACCACGCGCACCAGGCTGCGGTCGTCGCGTCCCCCGCCGCGCGCGCCAGTGCCTCGGCGGCCGCGAGCGCGTCGGGGTCGGCGCCGGCGAGCGCGGCGGCGAGCCCGGGGTGGTCGATCCGGTCGTAGGAGGCGCGGACGGCGGCGGCGAGGTCGTCCCGCTCGTGCGCGGGCGCGCACAGCAGCCGCAGCTGGTCGGTCTCGGGGCCGGCGGGCGCCTCGGCGAGGGCGGCGCGCGCGGCGGGGGCCTCGCCGACGGCCAGGAGCGCCCAGGCGCGCACGATCGCGGTCTCCCCGGCCGGGTCGGGGGCGCGGTCGAGGACGGCGAGCGCGGCGTTGGTGCGCCCGGCTTCGAGGGCGGCGCGGGCGGCGGCGACGGCGTGGGCGCCGTCGAGTTCGGCCGCGAGCAGGAGCGCTTCGGCCCGGGTCTGCGGGGAGGCGCCCTCGGCGGCGGCGAGCGCGGCGGCGAGGGCGCGGGCGGCGAGGCCGGCGGCGTGGGCGTGGCGGGCGGACTCGACGCCGGTCGTGGCGTCGGCGAGGTGCTCGTGCATGGACCGGCGGGCCTCGGCGTCGAGGATGCCCGCGGCGATCTCGGCCATCCACGGGGAGGCCGGGCGCAGGAACGGGCCTTCGGGGACGGCCAGGCCGGCGTCCTGGAGGATCGGGGCGCCCTCGCCGAGCAGGCTCGGGTGCGCCGGGCGCCCGAGCAGGCCCAGGACGGCCAGGGCGGTGCGCCCGGGCCGGGGCAGGTCGGCGATCGCGGCCGCCGCGGCGGAGGCGGGGTCGCCGGGCGCGCCGGGGTCGGGGTCGCCGCCGCCGGCGTGGGCGGCGCGCTTGGCGAGCGCGGTGAGCGCGAGCGGGTTGCCGCCGGCGCGGGCGGCCAGGGCCGCGGCCCGGGCGGGGGGCAGCGCGGGCGCGCACTCGGCGACCAGGGCGGCGGCCTCGGCGTCGGTCAGGTCCGGGACGGGCACGACGGTGGCGGCGTCGAGGAGGCGCGCGAGGGCGTCCTCGCCGAGCCGGTTGGGGATGCGCAGGGCCGCGGCGACCGGGAGGCGCTCGGCCAGGACCGGCAGGACCGCGAGCGTGGCCGCGTCGCACCACTGGAGGTCGTCGATGACGAGCAGGCCCCCGCGGGTGCGCGAGTAGACCGCTTCGGCCAGGAGCGGGAGGTCGCCGGCGGGCATGCGGGCGCGGGTGGCGCGTTCGAGCGCGAGCGCGGGCTGGCCCGAGAGCATCGCCAGGCCCCCGCCGGCGTGCACGGGCCGCTTGGAGGCGCGGGCGAGCCGCTCCAGGAGCCGGGTGCGGCCGGACCCGGGCGGGCCGGTGACGACCACCAGGCCCGGGCCCGCCAGCGCGCCGGCCATGGCGCGCAGTGCATCGTCACGGTTCTCGACCCCGGCCGGTCGGGGCGTCGAGGCGACGCGGGGCGCCAGTCCGGGGGTGGGCGGCGGGGGGGCCAAGGGGGCTCCTAACGCTGTGGCACGAATGGGGGAGGCGGCCGGGCGGCTGCGGTTTGTAGTCTTTCGTTGTCGACGGATCGCCGACGCCTCTCATGATATTGCGGAAGCTTCGATGCCGCAGACCGGCGTCCGGCGGCCCGAAGTGCCGCAGACCGGCGCAGGCCCGGACTATCGGGACCGACGAGGCTACAGGAGAGGGCGGTCACGGGGACCATGGTGGCAGGACAACTCACCACGAGCGTGGCGAGCATGTGCGAGGAACTGGCCGGGAAGGTCTCCAGCGCGTCGCGTCCCGTGGTCGAGGAGGTCGCCGGCCGGCTGGGGCAGCCGCTGCGCGTCGCGGTCGCCGGCCGGTTGAAGGCCGGGAAGTCCACCCTCGTGAACGCGCTCATCGGCCGCCGCGTCGCCCCGACCGCGGCCGGGGAGTGCACGCGCGTGGTGACCCAGTTCCGGTACGGGCCGGCCGACCGCGTCGACGTCGTCGCCCGCAACGGCTCCAAGCACGCCGTCCCGCTCGACGCGAACGGCATGATCCCGACGACGCTGCCGATCCCGGCCGACGAGGCCGCGATGATCGACGTGCAGCTCTCGTCCGACCGGCTGCGGGATCTGACCGTGGTCGACACGCCCGGCCTCCAGTCGGTGAACACCGACATCTCGGACGCGGCCCGCGAGATGCTGTTCGCCGCCCCGATCGCCGAGGACGTCGACGACGACTCCAAGGCCGCCGTCGAGTCGGCCGAGGCGATCATCTACGTGTTCACCCAGCAGGTCCGCGCCGACGACGTCGACGCGCTGGAGGCGTTCGCGAAGGCGTCCCAGCAGCTGTCGTCCTCGCCGATGAACGCGCTGGGCCTGTACAACAAGGCCGACAAGCTCGCGCCCGGGCCCGGGCAGGACCCGTGGCCGGTGGCCGGGCCGATCGCCGGCGACCAGGCCAGCGTCCTGCGCCGCTCGGTGTGCGACGTCGTCCCCGTCGTCGGGCTCCTGGCCGAGACGGCCGAGGCGGGCCTGCTGACCGCCGCCGACTGCGAGGCGCTGCGCACCCTCGCCGGGCTCCCCGAGGACAAGCGGGCGCTCATGCTCGCCTCCGCGGGCCTGTTCCTGTCCACCGAGGGCCCGGTCGACAAGCACCAGCGGCAGCGCCTGCTCGAGCGCCTCGACCTGTACGGCATCCACTTCGCGATCGCGCACCTCCAGGCCAGCCCGCACCTGGCGACCGGCGAGCTCGTGCGGCTGCTGTTCGCCGCCTCGGGGTTCCCGCGCCTGCGCACCACGCTGCACCAGATCTTCGGGGTCCGCGCCGACGTCATCAAGGCCGGGTGGGCGCTCGGGCGATTGGACGCGGCCGCCGCGTCGGGCCCGGCCGCCGACCGGGACCTGCTGCGCGGCGCGGTCGAGTCGATCGTGGCCCGCCCCGAGTACCACCGGCTCCCGCTGCTGGAGGCGGCCGCGCAGGTCACCACCGGGCAGGTCGCGCTCCCCGAGGCGATGGAGGCCGAGGTCGCCCGGCTGGCGCTCACCGACGACGCCGGCGTCGTCCTGGGCCTGCCGGACGCGCCCCGCCCGCAGCTGCGCCGCGCCGCGATCGAGGCGGCCGCGCGCTGGCGGGCCTTCGCGAACGGCGGCGCCACCCCGTCCCAGGCGCGGGTGGCGAACGTGGTGCATCGTGGTTTCCATCTGCTGGCCCAACGACTCGGCTGACCGCCGGTATCGACCTGTAAGGAGAGCAAAGTGACGAATCGACTCGGCGGACCGCTGGTGGGGGGCCTCGTGGGCCTGGCCGCCGCGGCCCTGGGCGCGGTGTTCCTCACCGGCGGCGGGTTCGATGCGCGCGTCCTGGCCATAGCCGCCGGCGCGGTCCTCGTCACCGCGGTCGTGGCCTTCGTCGCCGGCAAGTCCATCGCCGCCCCCGCCGCCGCCCCGGCCTTGCAGGCGCCGGCGTTCGCGCCCGCGCCCGGCACCGGCGCGGCCTCCGGGGCGATCCCGGTGGGGCAGCTCCAGGACGCCGCCCGCGCGGCCCAGAACACCGCCG
Source organism: Glycomyces terrestris (assembly GCF_003933745.1). Lineage (GTDB taxonomy): Bacteria > Actinomycetota > Actinomycetes > Mycobacteriales > Micromonosporaceae > Glycomyces > Glycomyces terrestris. Next base: position 357,909 of record NZ_RSEB01000004.1, read on the forward strand.
ACCGGACCGTGCTGGTCGAGACGTGCATCTGGATGCGCGACCGCGCCACCTCCCCGGCGCTGGCGCAGCACCTGGACGGTGCGTTCGCGAAGGTCGGGGTCACGCCGGTGGACGCGACCGGGCAGCGGTTCGACCCGGCCGTGCACGAGGCCGGCTCCACGGTGGCCGCGCGCGGCCCGGCCGACGAGGGCATCATCGCCCGCACCGAGCAGATCGGGTACACCGACCGGGGCCGCATCGTGCGCCACCCGATCGTGACCGTCTACCGGGGCCAGGGGGTGCGGGCATGACCGACACCGCCGCCGCCGCGCCGGCCGCCCAGAGCCCGGCGCCCGCGAAGAAGGCCGCCGCGAAGCCGAACCCGGCCGCGGCCATCCACAAGCTGTGCGCGAAGGCCGCCAAGGCCGGGAACGCGTCGCTGCGGACCGTGGACGCCAAGGCCGCCGCCGAGGTCGACGAGGTCGCCCGCTGGCAGCCCGACAAGCCCGTCGCCGTCGTCGTCGGCGAGACCAAGCGCGGCAAGTCGTCGCTGGTGAACGCGCTCCTCGGCATGCCAGGTCTGTCTCCTGTAGACGCGCAGGTGGCGACGACGGCGTACCTGGAGTTCGCGTGGGCCGAGCAGGCGTCGGTGCGCGCCTGGCAGCCGGGCGCGGCCGACCCGATGCTGCTGGGCGTGGGCGACCTGCGCAACTGGGCGACGCGCCTGGGCACGATGCCCCCGGGCATGGTCCCGCCGCGGCGCATGCTCGTGGGCCACCCGTCCGCGCTCCTGAAGCACATGTCGGTGGTGGACACGCCCGGCACGGGCGGCCTGGACCCCGACCACGCCCAGATCGCGCTCGAAGCGGTCGCGCGCGCCACGTGCCTGATCATGGTCACCGACGCCTCCAGTCCGATGGCGAAGACCGAGCTCGACTTCCTCACCGAGGCGTCCAAGCGCGTCAACTTCGTGGTGTTCGCGCTCACCAAGACCGACACGTACCCGGGCTGGCGCACGGTCCTGGAGGAGAACCGGTCGCTGATCGAGGCGCACGCGCCCCGCTTCCGCAACGCCCCGCACTTCCCGGTCTCGGCCATGCTCGCCGAGCACGCCCTCAACTCCCAGGGCCCCACCCGGCAGGCGCTGGCGAAGGAGTCGGGGATCGGGCGCATGCAGCGGGCCTTGGTCAAGGTCGGCGCCGCCGGCAAGGCCCTGGTCGCGGCGAACGTGGTGCGCGCGGTGCGCACCGAGTTCTCGCGCCTGGCCGCGGCCGCGCAGGAGGACATGAAGGCCTACGACCCCGACCCCGAGACCGCCAACCGGCTCAAGGAGGAGAAGAAGCAGGCCCTCGCGGCGCGCCGCACCGAGACGAAGAAGGCGAACCTCGCGCTGCGCGTGGAGACCCAGCGCGCGAAGATCGAGGTCCAGGGCCGGCTGCGCGTGCACCTCCAGGAGCTCGAGGAGGCCCTCCTCAACGAGCTGGAGAAGGCGAACAAGGCCGCCCTCGAGTCCCTCCCCCAGCGCGTCGACATCGCCCTCCAGGGCATCGCCGCGCGCCTGTCCGGTGAGCTGCACCAGCGGTTCGTGCTCCTGGCCGAGCGCGTCCTGCGGCAGGTGTTCACCGAGGACGAGCTCATGCAGGCCACCAACTCGATCTCGGCGGGCCTGCGGGCCGCGGCCTCGGGCCGGGCCCGGCGCGACGCGAACCAGGACGGGGCGCTGCTCATGGCGTCCTCGGCGGGCGTGGCGATGATGGCCGGGCGGGCCGTGACCGCCGGCGCGGGCATGATCGGCCTGACGGCCGTCGCCGGCTCGGTCGCGAGCGTCGCGCTCACGGCCTCGGGTGTCGGCATCGGCCTGGCGGCGGCGGCGTTCCTGCTGTACCGCCGCAAGATCCAGGGCGACCGGCAGGCCGCGAAGCAGTGGGTGCAGCGGGTCATCGCCGAGGCGAGGGCGAACCTCAACGAGGAGATCGGGTTCCGCTTCACCGAGGTCGAGTTCGTGTTCAACTCCACGCTGGACGACGCCCTCGAGCGCCGCGCCGCCGAGTTCGACGCGCGGATCTCCGCGGCCGAGAACGCCGCGAAGGCCGACCAGGCCGCCCGGGCCAAGAAGCAGGCCGCGCTCAAGCAGCGCCGCGACTCCATGGCCCAGAAGGTCAAGCAGCTCGACGAGGTCCTCGCCAAGGCCCGCACCCTCGTACCAGGAGATGAGGAATCCGATGGATGAGTTCGACGAGTTCGACCCCGACGGGGCCGACGGGGACTTCCCCGACCTCGACGACGACGGCCAGGAGGCCCCCGGGTTCGACGAGTTCGAGGCCGGCGAGGTTCCCGACGAGGACGGCCTCGAGGCGTTCGCGTTCGACGACGGCGACGACGGTGACGACGAGCCCCTCGAGGAGGGCTTCGGGGTCGACGCCGAATACGAGGACGCGGGCGAGGAGGAGACCGGCGGCGACGAGACCGCGTACGCGGCCACCTACGAGGACCTGCTGCTCGACGAGGCCGACAACCCGCCGACGTTCCCGCCCGAGCTCGACCTGGACGTGCCCGAGCCGGTCGACGGCTACCCGTGGGTCGACCTGGACGTCCTCGGGTCGGCCGAGGCCGAGCCGTGGGTGAACGCCGTCGACGCCTCCGAGTACGCCCTCGCCGACGTCGACGACCCGGCCGCGCAGGCCCTGGCCCGCTTCTGGCAGGGCTAGCCCGCGCCGCGGCTCGGCGGACCCGGCAGCCGCCGACCGACGCGGCGACGGCCCCGCATCTTCGGGTGCGGGGCCGTCCGCGTTCCCGGCGGCATTCGCGAATGGGAGCGCAGTGCACTGTCCGATGTCGCCCGCTCTGGGCCGCGGCCGCGAATGCGCGAAAGACGCGCGCGGCGCGCACCGGCGCGGCCGCGCGCATGCGAAGGGCCCAGTGCGGGAGTGAAACCGCAGGACGCGAGGCCGACCGGCCGGTCCGGGGAACGGGAACGGGCCTCCACTGTGGCGGCGAGGCGGGCGGATGGCCCGAGTATCGGGCGCGACAGGTTGAGAAAACGGGACCTGCCGACACCGAAAGGGGCGAACCGGCGGTAGATTGGGGGCTCCATGACCGTCGAGTCCGACGCCCGATCCCCCTCTCCGGGCAAGGCCCGTCCCCGTACGACCGACCGGGAGCCGTGGTGAACGAACCAGACCACTACCGCGTCCTCGGGGTGAGCCCGCAGGCACCACGCAGCGAGATCCAGGCCGCCTACCGCCGGCGCCTGCGCGAGACCCATCCCGACCGCGGCGGCGACGAGGCCGAGTTCCACCTCGTCCAAGGCGCCTGGGAGACGCTCTCGCACCCGGGGCTGCGCCGCGAGTACGACCTGCTGCGCTTCGGGCGCCGCGCCGCCCGCCGCTACGGCAAGGCCGCCGCCAAGCCCGCCCACCGCAAGGTCCGCGGCTGGAACGTCGCCCCCGCGCCCGCCCCGGCCCAGCACGCGTTCACCGCCGAGGGCGCCCTCGTGGCCGTCCCCTGGCACGCCCGCCTGCGCCGGCTGCGGCCGGTGTACCGGCCCTCGGCGTGGACGGCCGCGGCCTGGTGCGCCGCGGCCGCGGCCGTGTGGGTGTTCATGGGCCTGGGCTTCCTCGGCCAGGCCCTGGCCTCGGACTCGTGGGTGTTCCTCATCCTGGCCATCCCGGTCACCATCGCGATCGCGATGATCGTGGCCGTCCAGACCAGCCGGGCCCTGCGCCGCCGCCCCGACGCCGCCCCGTCCCCGCCCACCGGGCGCCTGGTCGCCGCGTTCCTGTTCGCCGTCGCCGTCATCGTCGCCGCCGGCCCCTCGACGCCGTGGGGCTGGGCCCTGGGCCTGTACGTCCTCACCGGCGCCGGCATGGCCTGGACGGTCAAGCGGCTGCGGTACACGATCGCGCTGCGCCGCTCGGTCGGCGGCGCCCTGCGCCAGTTCAACGCGTTCGGCCCCGCCGGGACCCGCCCCAAGGCCGACCGGCCCACCGGGAAGCTCCTGCGCGAAGTCCTCACCAACCTGCCCGCCGCGCGCCTGTTCGTCGCGCTCCCGGCAGGCGCGGACACGCGCGTGCCGCACGCGATCGTGTGCGGCGACCGCATCGCGCTCCTGTGCGCCCCGATCGGACGCGACGGCGCCGACGTCGACTCGGTCAACCTGCCCGAGGCCGTCACGGCCCTCGACGCGGCCCTGCCCGACGCGCACGTCCAAGGCTGGGTGCTGTGGCCGACCCTGCCCGAGACCGCCCGCGCCGGCGAGACCGCCGCCGTCCACGACGTCGCCGTCTCCCAGGCCGCCGCCGACATCGGCCTGTGGCTCGCCGCCGCCGGCGCCGTCTACGACCTGCCGGTCCTCCAGGCGCTGCGGATGCGCCTCGCCGCCGTCCCGGCCCCGCGCACGGGCGAGCGCAACGCCGTCGTCAGGGCCTGAACCACCGCTCCCCGCACCGCCGGCGTGAGACAACGCACCCTCCACACCGGCCCCGTTCGCCAGTACAGTGCGAGCAATGGACGCCACCGCCCGCGCCGACGCGATCGTCGCCGAACGCCTCCGAGCCGCCGCCGGCCGCGAACCCCTCCCCGGGCCGGCCCGCGGCGCCACCGCGGCCGAGATCGCCGCCGCCGTCAGCGCCGGATCGCCGCACGCGGACCGGTTCGCGCGCGAGGTCGCCGCCGCGGTGCGCGGCACCGCGCTCGCACTCGAGGCCGCGCGCCCGCACCCCACGGACCTGTGGGCGGCCGCCGCCGCGGCGCACCCGGACCCGTCGGTGTGGTTCGAGCAGGCCGTCCTCCTCGGACACCCGGTGCACCCGCTCGCCCGCTCCCGCGGCGACCTCACCGACGACGAGATCCGCGCGTACGCGCCCGAGCACCGGCCCCGGTTCGACCTGGGCCGCTTCGACGTCGCCGACCGGGCCGCGAACTACACCGACGACCGCGGCCTGCCGCTCCTGCCGGCCCACCCGTGGCAGGCCGCCCGCCGCGGCCTCGGCGAACCCGCGCGCACCTGGCCCGGCGCGGCCCCGCTGATGAGCCTGCGCACCGTCTCCACCGGCGACCGGCACGTCAAGACCGCCGTCGACCTGCAACTGACGTCCGCGCAGCGCCGCGTCTCCGCCGCCGCGATCCACAACGGATACTTCCTGCCGGAGCGCCTGGAGGCCCCGGCCCGCCGGTGCGCGATCACGCTGCTGCCCGAGACCGCGGTGTGGGCCCGGACCGAGGACGGACCCGACCCGGGGCTCGCGGCGATCGTCCGCCCCGCCCCGCACACCGTCGGCCACCCGCGCGCCGTGCCGCTGGCCGCGCTCGCCGAGCCGTGCCCCTCCGACGGCCGGCCCATCGCGGCCGCGTTCACCGGCGACGACCCCGAGGCGTGGTGGGCGGCGTTCGCCGCGGTCGCGCTGGCGCCGCTGCGGCTGTTCGCGCACACCGGCGTCGCCCTGGAGGCGCACGGCCAGAACACCCTCGCGTCCTTCACCAGGGACCAGCCGACGGGCCTGGTGTACCGGGACTTCGGGGGCGTGCGCGTCCCGCCCGAGGACTTCCCCGGCTTGGCCGGGGACCTGCCCGAACCCGACCGCGACGCCCGCCTCACGAAGCTCCTCGCGGCCCTGCTCCCGACCACGCTGACCGCGATCGTCGCGGCGCTCGCCGACTGGTCCGGCACCGACCCCGGGCGATGGTGGGCGGCCGTCGCGGCGGCCGTGCGCGACCTCGACCTGGAGCCGTGGATCCGCGACCGGGTCCTGCGGGACCCGTGGCCGATCAAGGCCACCACCGCGATGCGCCTGGCGCACCGCCCGACCGACGACATCTGGGCGCAGGTCCCGAACCCGCTGGCGGCGGCGTGAACCTCACCGACCGGATCCTGGCCGCCGCCTGGCGCGAGGACCTCAACGGGCGCCGCACCGGGCCCGCCCCGGCCCCCGAGGGCCCGTTCAACCAGCTCGCCTACCCCGACCCTCCGCTCGACGGCGCCCCCGAGGACGACGACCCGGTCAAGGCCCTCGAAGCGGTCCTCGGCGCGCCCGTCCCCGCGCACCTGGCCGCCGAACTCGAATCGGCGCGCACCGGCCGCGCCCTCGCCCGCCACCGCGCCGCCGCCCGCGCCCGGCGCCTCGCGGCCGTCGCCGCCCGGGCCGGGGCGCCGTCCCTGGCGCACCTCATCGACACCTGCAAATCCGATGTGGACACGACGGCGCGGCTGCTGGAGACCCTCGCGACCGACGGCCACCAGCTGCACCCGTGCGCGCGCACCCGCCTCGGCTGGGACCGCGCCGACCTGGAGCGCTACGACCTCGAGACGCCCGCCCCGATCCCGATCCGCCTGGTCGCCGACCGCGCCGGCGTCCTCGACCGCTCCGGCGCCGACTTCCGCACCCACCCCATGCTCGCCGGCCTCGACCTGCCCGACCCCGTCGTCCCCGTCCACCCCTGGCAGCTCGAGCACCGGGTCCTGCCCGCGCACGCGGACCTGTTCGCCACCGGCCGCCTGCGCCTCCTGGACACGACCGTGCCCGCCTGGCCGACCGCCGCGATCCGCACCCTCGCCGGCCACCGGCACCCCGGGTTCCTCAAACTCGCCCTCGGCATCCACATCACCTCCACCCGGCGCGACATCTCCCCCGCGACCGCGCTCCTCGCGCCCGTCCTCTCCGCCCACCTGACCGCCCTCGACGCCGGCGGCCCGCACCGGCTCCTCCCCGACCTCGCCGGGGCCTGGCTCCCGGGCCGCCGCGACCTCACGGCCATTGCCCGCGCCCCCCTGTCCGCCGTCGTCCCGGCCGGGACGGTGTGCGTGCCCGCGACCGCGCTGGCCGCCCGGTCCCCGGTGACCGGCGTGAGCCTGGCCGCCGAATACGCCCACTGGCACGGCGACCCGGGCGCGTGGCTGCGCGCCTACGCGGCCCTGTTCGTGCCCCCGGTGCTCGCGGAGGCCGCCATGGGCATCGGACTCGAAGCCCACCTCCAGAACAGCCTCGCCGCCATGGACGGCCCGACGCCGGTCGCCGCCATCTCGCGCGACCTCGGCGGCGCCCGCCTGCACCTGCCCACGGTCCCGTTCGACGTCGCCCTGCCCCCCGGCAGCCCGGTCGACGCCCCCTCGATGGACCAGGTCCGCGCCAAAGTCGCGTACACCCTGTTCCAGAACCACCTGGCCGCGCTCGCCGCGGCCCTGGAGCGCGACACCGGCCTGGACGCGGCCGCGTTCTGGGCCGACCTGGCCGACCTCGTCGCCTCCCTCGACCTGCCCCGCGCCGACCGGGACTGCTACCTCGCGCCGCGGCTGCCGACGAAGGCGCTCCTGTCGATGCGCCTCGCACCCGGACGCGAGATCGAAGCGGCCGTGGACAACCCGCTGGCGCGCCCATGACCCCGATCCCCGAGAAGATCGCCGCGGCGGTCGGCGCGCTCGAGTCGCCGGCGAGCGCGTGGCTGTACGACCCGGCCGCCGCGACCGCGCGCCTGGCCGCGGTCCGGGCCGCGATGCCGGAGTGGACGGTCCTGTACGCGATGAAGGCGTGCGCGAACCCGGCGGTCCTGGCCGCGGCGTGCGCCGCCGCCGACGGCGTCGAGTGCGCCTCCGGCGGCGAACTGGCCGCCGCGCGCGCGGCGGGCGCGCGGCGCCTGGCGTTCTCCGGCCCGGCGAAGACCCCCGCCGACCTCGCCGCCGCCGCCGCGAGCCCGGTCCCGCTGTGCGTGCACGCCGAGAGCATCCGCGAACTCGACCTGCTCGCCGCGAACGGGTTCACGGGACCGGTCGCGCTGCGCGTCAACCGGGGCCGGGCCCTGCCGGGCACGCACCAGATGACCGGCGCGCCCACGCCCTTCGGCATGGACGAGCAGGCCATCGCGGCCGCCGTCGCGCGCGCCCTCGACCTCGGCCTGGACCTGGCCGGCTTCCACCTGCACGCCGTCTCCAACTGCCTCGACGCGGCCGCGTACGCCGCCCACGTCCTCGACGCCCTCTCCTGGTCGCACCAGGCGGCCGCCGGCCGGTTCGCGCTGCGGTACGTGAACGTCGGCGGGGGCCTGGGCGCCGACCCCCGCGGCCCCGTCCTCGACCTCGACGCGCTCGCGACCAAGCTCGGGCCGGCCCCGGCCCGGTACCGGGGCGCGGGCGTGGAGCTGGTGGTCGAGCCGGGCCGCTACCTGGCCGCGGCCGCCGGCTGGTACGCCGCCGAGGTCGTGGACGTCAAGACCGTCGCGGGGCAGGCGTTCGCGATCGTGCGCGGCGGCACCCACCACTTCCGGCTCCCGGCCGCGTGGGGCTACGCGCACCCGTTCACGGTCGTCCCCGGCCCGCGCGACGCCGCCGTCCTCGCCGATGTGGAGGTGCGCGTGTGCGGGGAGCTGTGCACCCCCAGGGACGTCCTCAACGGCGGCCAGCGCGTGGCCGCGATCGGCGTCGGCGACCGGCTGGTGTTCGCGAACGCCGGCGCCTACGGCTGGGAGATCTCGCACGACCGGTTCCTGGGCCACCCGGGCCCCGACATGGTCGTCATCGACTGATCGGCTGATCCGCAACCGCTCACCAGGCGTCTACGATGAAGGGCCCTGGCGTGCCCGGTCCGTCCCGACCAGGTGCGCTACCGCCTCGATCCCCCCATTGAGGAGTCCGTATGCCGAATCGGCGTTTTGCCCGGCGGACCCATCGCGACGCGGTCCGGCTCGCCGCCGCCGGCGACGCCGCGGGCGCGCAGGCCGCGTTCGCGGCCGCGGCGGCCGAGTACCGCGACCGCCTGGACCGCCACCCCGGGGACCGCGGCGCGCGCGAGGACTTCGCCGACCTGCTCGCCGCCCGCGCCGGCGCCCACGCCGCGGCCGGCGACGCGGCCGGCGCGTTCGCGGCCGAGGCCGAGCGCCACCGCGTCGCCGGCCCGCTCGGGGCGCCCGCGCCCGCGCGGGCCCGCCAGCGCCTGGACTTCGCCGAGGCCGCGGTGCGGGCCGGGCGGCTGCTGACGGCCGCGGTGCAGGCCGACGCGGCGCTCCACGGCCTGGAGGACACCGATCCGACCGACCCGGCCGCGCCGGGGTTCGCCGACCTCGCGGCGGCGCTGGCGCGGGCGGCGCGGGTGTTCGGGCGCGCGGCCGACCCGGACCTGGCGGTGGGCGCGGCCGACCAGGCGGCGCGGATGCTGCTGGCGTCGGGCCGCCGGGACGAGCTGCTGCGCGACAGCCTGCGCCTGGCCGCGGCCCTGCACGCGGCCTCGGGCCGGGGCGCGCACGCCCGGGGCGCGAAGGACCTGCTCGGCAAGCACTTCCCGGACGCGGCCCCGGCGCCGGCCCCGAACCTGGTGACGCTGCGGGGGGCGCTCCAGGCCGCGGCGGGCATGGGCGCGTTCGCGGACGCGGCGCTGGTGCGGCGCCTGTGCCCGGACCCGGCGGGCCGGGGCGCGCCGCCGACGGTGTCGGCCCGCTGCGACCTCGGCCTGGCGGCGGTCGCGCTGCACGCGGCGGAGCCGGCGGTCGAGGCGCTCGCGCGCACCAGTCCGGGCCTGGCGTGGCGGATCGCGACCGAGGTGCACTACCTGCTGGTGGCCGCGGACCGGCAGGGCGAGCGGAACCTGCACGTGAACTTCCGCGACCACGGCCCGGTGTGGGTGGCGATGCTCATGGCCCTGGCCGACGAGGGGCAGCGGGGGCCGCTCATGACGGATCTGGCGGGGGCGCTGGCGGGGCTGTGCGAGCGGATGCACACCCGGCACGCGGCGCCGGAGCACGAGCCGCTGGTGCGGTCGGCGCAGCGGTTCATCGCCGCGCACCGGGACGGGGCCGCGCCGTGAGCCGCGGGATGCGGGGGGTCGTGGTGGACGCGTGCTGGCGGGGCGAGCCGGGCACGGGATCGCCGACGGCCGTTGTCGAGGGCGGCGCGTTCGAGGGCGGCGCGTTCGACGACGCGGCCCGGGCGCGCGTCGCCGCCGACGCCGGCGTCTCGCACGCGGTGTTCGTCGCGCGCGAGGCCGGCGGGCTGGTCCGGCTGCGGTTCTTCACCGCCGCCGGCGAGCTGCCCGCGTGCGGGCACGGCACGCTCGCGGCCCTGACGGCGCTGGAGTCGTGGGACGACCGGGACCACTGGCGACTGGTGACGGCCGGGCGGGAGCCGTTCACGGGCGGCACGACCCCGGCCGAGGGCCCGTTCTTCGACGCCGGGCGCCCGATCCACCGCGTCCCGTCCGCGGCCGAGGTCGGGCCGGTCCTGGCGGCGCTGGGGGCGGTCCCGGCCGGGACCGTGCACGCGGCGGGGACGGCCCGCGAGCGGCTGCTGGTCCCGGTGGACGAGGTGGGGCCGCTGGCGCCGGACGCCGGCGCGCTGGCGGCGGCGTGCGACGCCGCGGGGCTGCTGGGCTGCTTCGCGTACGCGCCGGTGCGGGAGCGGTCGTTCGCGGCGCGGATGTTCGCGCCGTCGATCGGGGTGAGCGAGGACGCGGCGAACGCGAACTCGGTGGCGGCGCTGGCGGGGGTGGTGGCGGCGGCGCGGCCGCCGGGCCCGGGCGGGTCGGTGCGGCTGTCGGTGGCGATGGGGGACGGCCTGGGGTCGCCGTCGCGGATCCGCGCGGAGGCGTTCGCGGCCGCGGGCGGCGGGGTGCGGGTGTTCCTGTCGGGCCGGTCGGGGCCGCCGCGCCCGCTCTAGCGGTCGGGGCCGAACCAGCCGGGGGCGTCGAGCCGGAACGCCTCGCCGGGGGCGAGTGCGGCGAGGTCGGCTTCGAGGGCGTCGAGGCGGTCGGGGCCGATCTGCTCGGCCCACTGGGCGCGCACGCGCGCGAAGGTGCGCGCGGAGCGGTCGAGGACGTCGCGGCCGCGGGGGGTGAGGCGCACGGCCTTACGGCGGGCGTCGCGGGGGTCGGGGGCGCGTTCGACGTAGCCCTGCTGCTCGAGGGCGGCGATGGTCTTGCCGGCGGCCTGCTTGGTGACGCCGAGGCGGGCGCCGAGTTCGACGGCGGTGGTGCCGCGGGTGCCGATGGCCTGGAACACGAAGCCGTGCATGGGGCGCAGGTCGGGGTGGCCGTGGGCGGCGAGGTCGTCGTGGACGGCGTCGACGGCGGCGCGGAAGGCGGCGAAGAGCCGCAGCGGGAGCTCGTGCCCGGGGCCCGCCTCACCCATGATCGACAACCTGGTTTACTATATGGGTAACCATGTTGTCGATCCTACTGGAGTCTCTTGTGCGCATCACCCGCAGCGGCGACGCCCGCCGCACCGCCACCCCCGCGGCGGTCATGACCACCCTCGCCTCCCCGACGCTGGGGGGCGCCCCGTTCCCGCTGTGGCGGGTCGAGGCCGAGCCCGGCACCGCCGGGCCCCTGCACCTGATCGACGCCGACCAGGTCTGGACCCTCACCGCCGGGACCGTCGAGGTCGAGTGCGGCGGCGAGGCCGCGGTCCTGGAGGCCGGGGACACGGTCGTCGTCCCCGCCGGGGCGCATCGCCGCTTCACGCCCGGCCCCGGCGGGTTCACCGCCGTCGTGGCCGGCCCGGCCGGCATGCGCGCCTCGATGCCCGCCTCGCCGGAGGAGAAGATCGACCTCGCCTGGGCCGCTTAGCGTCCGGCCCGGCGGTCGCGCTGGCGGCGGGTGTAGTCGCGCAGGGCCCGGAGGAAGTCGACGCGGCGGAATCCGGGCCAGTACACGTCGCAGAAGTACAGTTCGGCGCCGGCCGACTGCCACAGCAGGAAGCTGGACAGGCGCCGTTCGCCGGAGGTGCGGATGATGAGGTCGGCCTCGGGCAGGTCGGGCGTGTAGCGGCGGGCGTCGATGTCGGCGGCGGTGAGGCGGGCGGCGGCGTCGCCGAGGCCGGCGCCGCGGGCGGCCTCGGCTTCGAGGTGGGCGCGGACGGCGTCGACGATCTCGGTCTGGCCGTCGTAGCCGATGGCGACGGTCAGGTGGGCGCCGGTGCGGTCGGCGGTGGCCGCGACGGCGGTCTTGAGGGCGTGCGCGGTCGAGTCGGGGAGGGTGTCGAGGCGGCCGGCGACGTGGAGGCGCCAGGGGTTGGCCGGTTCCAGGAGCCGTTCGGCGACGATCTGCTCGACCATGGCCATGAGGTGGGCGACTTCGCCGCTGTCGCGCTTGGTGAGGTTGTCGGCGGAGGCGACGTACACGGTGACGTGGCCGATGCCGAGGTCGTGGCACCACTGGAGGAGGTCGTCGAGGTGTTCGGCGCCGTAGCGGTGGCCGATGCCGGGGTCGGCGAAGCCCTGGGCGCGGGCCCAGCGGCGGTTGCCGTCCATGGCGACGGCCACGTGGCCGGGCAGGAGCGCGGGGTCGAGGCGGCGGCGCAGCCGCGCCGCGTAGATCCGGTACAGGCCTTGGGGTGCGCGCATGGGTGCGAGCCTACTGGCCGCCCAGGCGGGTGTCGGCGTAGGCGTCCATGGCGGCGCGCAGGTCGGCGGTGCGAAGGGCCCCGGTGCCTCAATGGGTGCCGGGTTCAGGGAGACACGAGCGAAGCCCTTGCCTTTGCGATGCTTTGTGTCACGGCAGGCATCATCGAGCGAGGGCTTCCCTCCTGTCCGGGCAGGGCGCCCGGCTCGCGCCAAAGGTCAAGCTAGGCGGCGAACCGGGCCTCCATGGCGAGGCGGGCCGCCGCGATGGCCGCGGTCTCGACCTCGCCGACCGGGTCCTTGAGATAGGACGCGGGCACGGACTGATGCAGGGTCCAGGTGACGTAGCCCGGTGCGGGCACGATGCTGTGCAGCAGCTGGGCCGAGGGCAGGTTGCCGACCTGGTCGGTGAGGTTGTACGCGCAGACGGTCACCCAGCCGGTGCGCAGGTTGTCCTCCCGCGAGGACAGGACGACCACCAGCGCGTCCTGCCGCTCGGCGCGGCGGTAGACCTGCCCGGGCGCGGGCGTCACCGCTCGCGCCCGGCGGCGTCGTCGGCGATCGCGGCGCCCCATGCGGTCCAGTCCTCGATGGCCGAGGGCGGCAGTGCGGCCACGACCTCGGCGGCCGCGTCCTGGATCTCGTGGAGGTACCGCTCCTTGACGGCCTTCTCGATGTAGTCGCTGGCGTTGCCGGAGGCCGCGGCGATCTGCCAGACCGCGTCGTCGATGTTGATGTTGTGCCGTGTCATGCACACCATCATACACACGCATATGATCAGATTCTGGTATCGGCGTAGGCGTCCATGGCGGCGCGCAGGTAGGCGGTGAAGCCGGCGCCGCGCTGCTCGTACTGGTCGCGGAAGCGGGGGTCGTCGGTGTAGAGGGCGCCCAGGCCGCGGTAGGCGGCCGCGCCGGGTTCGCTGTCCCAGTGGCGGGCGACGAGCGCGTAGTGGTCGGCGACGAGGGTCTGGACGGCGGGGTCGCCGGGGTCGCGGCCCTCGGCCCGGAGGGCGGCGAGCGCGGTGGCGATGCGGTCGAACTCGGCGGGGACGGCGCGGCGCTGCTCGGGGGTCATGTCCTGCATGGCCTGGTAGGCGCGTTCGACGACGGCGCGGCCCCAGCGGCGGCGGGCGTCGTCGCGGTGGGGGTCGTCGAGGCCGTCGAACCAGGTCTCGGGTGCCATGGCGCGTGCTCCTTCGAGTTGTCGGATGGTGGCGTCGACGGTGGCCGCGAGGCGCGCGATCCGGTCCTGCTCGCGGGCGAGGTCGGCGGCGTGGCGGCGCAGGGCCGCGAGTTCGTCGAGGCCGCCGGCGAGGATGTCGGCGATGACGTCCAGGCGCAGGCCGAGGCGTTTGAGCAGGAGGATCTGCTGGAGGCGCAGGAGCTGGGGGCGCCGGTAGCGGCGCTGCCCGCCCGGGCCGCCGGTGTCGGCGGGGGCGAGGAGGCCGATGGCGTCGTAGTGGCGCAGGGTGCGCGCGGTGACGCCGGTGAGGCGGACCAGTTCGGCGGTCGTCCAGGTGTCCATCGTGCTCTTTCCGTCGGTCGGTTCCGACGGTAGCGGGTGACGCTGCGTCAACCGCAAGGAAAGAGAGACGCGGGTCACCGTCAAGCGGCGCGACCAAGGGGCGCGCGGTTCGTTGTTTACATGGGGCGGCGTTGACCCACTCACGTGGGGCGGATTTCCCCCTGGGGTCTCCCCGCTCACGCGGGGCAGGTGAAAGACGGGCGGCCCCCGGCGCGAGCCGGGGGCCGCTTCGCTGTGCGGCTTCGTCAGGCGGCGCGGATGGCGGCCTTGCGGAAGTCGGCGTTGAGGCGGCCGATGACGTCGAGGCCGATCTCCTTGGGGCAGGCCGCGGCGCACTCGCCGGTGTTGGTGCACCCGCCGAAGCCGGCCTCGTCGTGGGCGGCGACCATGCCCAGGACGCGGGTGGCGCGCTCGGGCTGCCCCTGCGGGGTCAGGCCCAGGTGGGCGACCTTCGCGCCCATGAACAGCATCCCGGACCCGTTGGGGCAGGCCGCGACGCACGCGCCGCAGCCGATGCACGCGGCGGCCGAGAACGCGGCGTCGGCGTCCTGCTTGGGGATGGGGACGGCGTGCGCGTCGGGGGCGGTCCCGGTCGGCGCGGAGATGTACCCGCCGGCCTGGATGATCCGGTCGAACGCGGACCGGTCGACCACGAGGTCCTTGATGACCGGGAACGCGCCGGCGCGCCACGGCTCGATGTCGATCGAGTCGCCGTCCTTGAACTTGCGCATGTGCAGCTGGCAGGTCGTGGTCGCGGCCTGCGGGCCGTGCGGCTGGCCGTCGATGACCAGCGAGCACGCGCCGCAGATCCCCTCGCGGCAGTCGTGGTCGAACGCGACCGGGTCGTCGCCCTCGGCGATGAGGCGCTCGTTGAGGACGTCGAGCATCTCCAGGAAGGAGGCGTCCTCGGAGACGTCGTCGAGTTCGTAGGAGACCATCCGGCCCTTGGCGTCGGCGCTGCTCTGGCGCCAGATGCGCAGCTTGAGTTTCACTTGTAGCTCCGTTGGGTGGGCTTGACGTACTCGAACACGAGCGCTTCCTTGTGGAGGACGGGGGCGTCCTCGCCGTACTCCCACGCCGCGACGTACGAGAACCGGTCGTCGTCGCGCTTGGCCTCGCCGTCCTCGGTCTGGGACTCGGCGCGGAAGTGGCCGCCGCACGACTCGGTGCGGTGGAGGGCGTCGATGCACATGAGCTCGCCGAGCTCGAAGAAGTCGGCGACGCGCCCGGCCTTCTCCAGCTGCTGGTTGAGCTCCTCGGCCTTCCCGGTGACCTTGACGCGCTTGTAGAACTCGGCCTTGAGGTCGCGGATGAGCCCGATGGCCTTGCGCAGGCCCTCGTCGGTGCGCTCCATGCCGCAGTACTCCCACATGATCTTGCCCAGCTCGCGGTGGAAGGAGTCCACGGTGCGGTCGCCGTCGTTGTTCAGGAAGAACGCGATGCGGTCGTCGACCTCCTTGCGGGCGGCCACGACGGCCTCGTGGGTCTCGTCGAGGGCCTCGAAGGGCCCGTCGGCGAGGTAGTCCGAGATCGTGTTCGGCAGCACGAAGTACCCGTCCGAGAGGCCCTGCATGAGCGCCGAGGCGCCCAGCCGGTTCGCGCCGTGGTCGGAGAAGTTCGCCTCCCCGGTCACGAACAGGCCCGGGATGTTCGACGACAGGTCGTAGTCGACCCACAGGCCGCCCATCGTGTAGTGCACGGCCGGGTAGATGCGCATCGGCCGCTCGTACGGGTTCTCGCCGGTGATCCGCTCGTACATGTCGAACAGGTTCCCGTACTTCGCCTCCACCGCCGGCTTCCCCAGGCGCGCGATCGCGTCGGCGAAGTCGAGGTAGACGCCCAGGCCCCCCGGGCCCACGCCGTGCCCCTCGTCGCACACGACCTTCGCGGCCCGCGACGCGATGTCGCGCGGCACCAGGTTCCCGAACGCCGGGTAGCGGCGCTCCAGGTAGTAGTCGCGCTCGTCCTCGGGGATGTCGGCCGGGTGGCGCTGGTCGCCCTTGGCCTTGGGCACCCACACGCGCCCGTCGTTGCGCAGCGACTCGGACATGAGCGTCAGCTTCGACTGGTGGTCGCCCGACTGCGGGATGCACGTCGGGTGGATCTGCGTGTAGCACGGGTTCGCGAAGTAGGCGCCCTTGCGGTGCGCCCGCCACGACGCGGTCACGTTGCAGCCCTTCGCGTTCGTCGACAGGAAGAACACGTTCCCGTACCCGCCGGTCGCCAGGACGACCGCGTCGGCGATCTCGGTGGAGATCTCCCCGGTCACCAGGTCGCGGACGACGATGCCGCGGGCCTTGCCGTCGGCGATGACGAGCTCGAGCATCTCGTGGCGGGTGTGCAGGTCCACCGTCCCGGCCGCCACCTGCCGCTGGAGCGCCTGGTAGGCGCCCAGGAGCAGCTGCTGCCCGGTCTGGCCGCGCGCGTAGAACGTCCGCGACACCTGCGCCCCGCCGAAGGACCGGTTGTCGAGCAGGCCCCCGTACTCGCGGGCGAACGGCACGCCCTGGGCCACGCACTGGTCGATGATCTCCGTGGAGACCTCCGCGAGCCGGTGCACGTTCGACTCCCGCGACCGGAAGTCGCCGCCCTTGACGGTGTCGTAGAACAGGCGGTGCACGCTGTCGCCGTCGTTGCGGTAGTTCTTGGCCGCGTTGATGCCGCCCTGCGCCGCGATCGAGTGCGCCCGCCGCGCCGAGTCCTGGAAGCAGTAGTTCGCGACCCGGTACCCCAGCTCGCCGAGGGTCGCCGCCGCCGACGCCCCGGCCAGGCCGGTGCCGACGACGATGACGCGCAGCTTGCGCCGGTTCGCGGGGTTGACCAGGCGACCGGAGAAGCGCCGCTTCTCCCACCGCTCCTCGATCGGGCCCGCGGGGGCCTTGGTGTCCGCGACGGGCTCGCCCTCGCGGTAGTAGTCGATGCTCATATCACTTCACCAGTCCGAACGTGACCGACAGGGGCACGATGGCGAACCCCACGACGACGACAAGGGCGACCGCCAGCGCCACCGCCTGGGTGCGCTTGCGCCACTTCGTGTCCGGCCCGGCGATCGTCTGCACCGCCGACCAGACCCCGTGGCGCAGGTGGAACCCGAGGGCCACCAGCGCCAGCAGGTAGAACACCGTGACCGGCCACCGCTCGGGGCTGAACGTGGCCACCACGGCCCCGTACGCGTCCGGGACGTCCTTGACCGGGTTCACCGTCCGGAACGTCAGGTCCAGCAGGTGCCAGGCCACGAACAGGACGAGGACGGCCGCGCCCCAGCGCATGGTCGCCACCGCGTGCCGCGACTCGCCCTTGGCGGGCTTGCGCGAGTGGTAGCGGACCGGGCGCGCGGCCAGGGACCGGCGGGTGAGCACGACCGCCGACCAGATGTGGACCGCGGCCAGGACGATCAGGCCCACGCGCAGCACCCACAGCACCGTTTCGTGCGGCAGCAGCGGCTCGCCGAGGGTGCGCAGGCCGTGCGCGTACGCGTTCATCTCCTCGCGGCCCTCGAACACGTGCAGGTTGCCGGCCATGTGCACGATGATGAACAGGACGAGGAGGACGCCCGAGACCGCCATGGCGATCTTGAGCCCGATGTTCGACCGCCACGGCCCCGTGGGCTTGGGCGCGCGCTTCGCCGGACGCGCGGCGGTGCGCGATTGCAGATCCGTAGACACGACCGGATGCTAGACGCGACCGGCCTCACCGGTCCAATTCATGGCAGAACCCCGTTCCATGCCGATACGTTATGGACATGCGCCCGCAGCAGCTCCAAGCCTTCCTCACCGTCGCACAAACCCGACATTTCACTCACGCGGCCGAAGAACTCGGTGTGACACAACCGTCATTGAGCAAACAGATCCAAGCCCTCGAAACCGAACTCGGCGCCGCCCTCCTCACCCGCTCCCGCGGCCGCATCGAACTCACCGACGCCGGCCACACCCTCCTGCCCCACGCCCGCCGCATCACCGCCGCCCACGCCGCCGCCCGCGCCGACATCGACGACGTCCTCGCCGTCCGCGCCGGCCACCTCCGCCTCGGCGCCACCCCCTCCCTCTGCTCCTGGCTCATCGCCCCCCTCCTCACCCGCTACCGCGACGCCCACCCCGGCGTCACCGTCACCCTCACCGAAGACGGCTCCGGCCCCCTCGCCGGCCACCTCGCCGCCGGCGACCTCGACCTCGCCTTCACCGCCGGCGACACCGGCGCCGACCCCAGCCTCCACGTCCAACCCCTCCTCGCCGAAGCCCTCGTCGTCGCCTCCGCCGCCCACCTCCCGCCCCTCACCCGCCAGGCCTACATCGGCCTCCCCCAACTCAGAGAACAGGCCTTCGTCCTCCCCGCCCACGGCTACGACCTCCGCGACCTCACCATCACCACCTGCGAAGCCGCCGGCTTCACCCCCCGCACCGGCGTCGACGGCGGCGCCACCGACGCCGTCGCCTCCCTCGTCGAAGCCGGCCTCGGCATCGCCCTCCTGCCCGCCATGATCGCCGCCGGACACCCCGGCCTGCGCGCCACACCCCTCGCACCCCCCGGCGCCTCCCGCACCATCGCGCTGGCCTCGCGGCGGGAGGCCCCGCTCACCAAGGCCGCGCAGGCGTTCGCCGCGTGCCTGGAGGAGCACCTGACCGACCTGCACGCGTGGGGGCGCCTGCCCGAGGGGATGCGCGCGGTCTAGGCGAAGGTGTCGCGGTCGAACATCGCGGCGATCTGCCGCGCCGAGGGCGTCCCCGCGTCCGGGTCCGCTCCCGCGCCGAGGAGCACCGCGGTGACGTCCTCGAAGTTCTTGAACACCGCCCCCGCCAGCGGCGACTGCTGCCGGTCGTTGCACCGGTCCACGTCCGCCCCCGCCTCGACCAGCGCCCGCACCGTCCCGGCATGCCCGTGGTAGGCCGCGAGCATCAGCAGCGAGTCCCCCGACCCGTTCACCAGGTCGACCGGGAGACCGCCCGCGACGAACGCGAGGAGCCGCTCCGTCTCGCCCGCCCGGGCCAGGTCGAAGGCCGCCTCGGCGATGCTGCGGAAGTCCTCGTCGTCGCTCATGCGCACCAGCTTGGCACACCCGCACGCCGCCCGCGCCCCGATCCGCGCGCACTCCGCTGTGGACGGCGAAACGCACCGGTTCACCCGCCCAGGTGTCGCGCCGGGTATTGACACGACTGCGCTCAGGTGGGAAAGATTGATGCGGGCCCGCAGGCGATGCGCTGACACGAACCGCCGCGCCGCCCGTATCGGTGGGGACGAGCACGGTGAGGGACTCGGGCATGAGCGAGCCGAAAATCCTAGGACAGTTCCAATTGGAACATCGGACCATTCAGGTCAGCGGCGACGACGGCAACGCCGGCACGGTCTGGCTCCAGCGGCTCCACCCCGACCCGCCCATGGCGCTGGGGTGCGTCGTCGAACTCGACTCCCCCACCCCCCGGCTGCGCCTGTACCGCGCCGAATGGCCCGACGCGCTCCGCGAACGCGCCAAAGCCCACACCGTCGCGATCTGGAAGGCGTCCCGGAGCTTAACGACGCCAGGCGCGCGATGACCGCCCCGGCCTTCGCCTCCGCCTCGGCCACCTCCGCGTCCGGCACCGACCGCCACGTCACGCCCCCGCCCGCCCACACATGGACCCGGTCGGCGTCGACCGCGACCGTGCGGATCGTCACGCCCAACCGCACCCGGTCCTCCTGCACGAACCCGAACGCGCCCATCGCCGGACCCCGGCCCACCGGCTCCAGCCCCGACACCAGGCCGAGCATCGCCAGCTTCGGCGTGCCCGTCACCGACCCCGGCGGGCACACCGCCCGCAGCACCGCCGCCAACCCCGTCCCCGGCGCGATCCGGCACACCACCGTCGACTCCGCCTGCCACAGCCGGTCCCACCGCGCCAGCGCGAACAACCGCTCCACCTCGACCGAGCCCGGCACCGCCACCCGCGCCAGGTCGTTGCGGCAAAGATCCACGATCATGACGTGCTCGGCCCGCTCCTTCACCGACCCCAGCAGCGCCGCCCGGCCCGCCGCCGTCGCCGGCGCCGTCCCCTTGATCGGATACGTCGCCGCCCGCTCCCCCGCGACCGTCAAGAACGCCTCCGGAGAACCGGACGCCACCAGCCAGCCCGCACCCGACAGCACCCCGCCCCACGCCGCGCCCTCGATGCCCGCCACCGCCGCCGCGATACCCGCCGGATCCCCCGACCACGGCGCCGACCGGTGACCCACCACGTTCGCCACGTACACCTCGCCGCGCCCGATCGCCTCCTGCACCGCCACGACCGCCTTCGCATGATCGGCACCCGACCACGACGCCCGCCACGGCCCCACCGAGAACCCCCCGGCCTCGACCGCAGGCCGGGCCGGGCCGTGCGCGTACGCGACCAAGACGAGGTCCGGGACCGCCGGCACCGGACTCGGCGCCCCCGTCGCACCCCCGACCATCACCGCGCCGGCCGCCGCCGACACCAGCACCGCCACCCCGCACACCGCACCCTCGGCGCCCTCATGCGGCACCCGGAACCGGTCGCAGAACGCCGCCGCCAGCGCCGCCGGATCACCGCCGTCACCGACCCGCCACTCCAACCGGTCGACCTCCACCAACCGGTCACGGCACCCCGCCGCCACCCCCGGCGGCGCCGGCGCCACGGCACCCAAGATCGACATGCCCCCAGTGTCACCCAACCCGAGCCCCCCTCCCGAACCCGAGTGGGACACCTCACGCCGGAGCGATCTCCCCCAGGATCCCCCCATCGGCCGGCGCCGGCAGGAACGACCCACCACCGGCCTCCGCCAGCAACCCCAGATTCTCCGCGTTCGCCGACCCGAACCCGACCGTGTATACCGCCACACCACCGCCAAGGCCCTGCAACGCCGCCGCCGTCTCGTCGACCGTCGGCACACTCGCGGTGTCCTCACCCGAATTCGTCAACACCACCACCACGTTCGCCGCGCCCTCCACCGCATTCGCCTGCACCTCCCCGTACGCCGCCACCAGAGCGTCGTACAACGGCGACGGCCCCTCGTACACCGCCTCCTCCGACAGGTCGTACAACCCCTCCGTCAATGCCGACTTCCCCTCCTCCGACATCTCCGCCGACGCCACCACCGACCGCCAGTTCGACTCACCCCCCGCACCGACCCCGTACTCCCACAACCCCGCACGCCACGTCGGCTCCATCTCACCGACCATGTCCACCGCCATCCGCACCGCCGCGATCCCCGCCTCGACCGTCTCACCCCCGTACTCGACCGTCTCCTCCATCACCGCCGACGACCAGTCCAACAGGAACAGCACGTTCAGATCCTGCGCGCCCTGCTGCCACGCCCGCACCGCCGCACCCACCGACTCCGGCGTCGTCTGCCCCAACGCCGCAGCCGCATCCTCCACCGGCGCCAGATCCGGATCCGCGAACGCCCCCGACGCCACCGCGTCCGCCACATACGACCCGAACATCTCCGCGATCCGCGCATCCGACGCCGACACCCAGCCCGCACCCCCCAGCACCACATACGACGCCACCGCCGACACCGCCGCCCCGCTCGGCACCACCGGCACCAGCGGATCGACCGCATCCGAGCCCTCGTTGAAATCCTCCACCTGGTAATCCAGCAACGTCATCACCTGCGACGCGTCACCGGCCTCCGCATACGCCGCCCGCAGCGCATCCCCGTCCGCCGCCGACGACCCCGCCTCGATCGCCGCCGCATACGCATCCGCCGCCCCCTGCGAAAAACCCCCGGCCCCATCCGACGACGCGTTCAACAGCGCCACCAGACCCTCCGTCGACGACCGCGGATTCGCCGCCGCCAGACTGACCGACCCCGCCGCGGCCGCCGCCACCACGTCCTCCCACGACGGCGGCTCACCACCCAGCCACCCCAGCTCCGTCGCCGTCGACTCCGCCACCGCCAGCACCGACTCCGCCTCACCCAGCGCCAACGGCTCCGACGACACATACCCCGCCGTCGCCTCACCCGACGACACCAGCGACACCCACGCCTGCGCATCCGGCGCCCACGCGATCGGCCGCGGACCCAACCGCATCGTGTCCCACCCCGAACTGATCCCCGACGACGCATCCGCCGCCGACACCTCGGTCACCTCGACCCCGATGCACTGCCCGTCCAACTCGGGCTGCTCCAACTCCCACGCCTGCGCCGCATCCCCCAGCGCACCCGCCACCCCCGGCGCCGCCGCCACCGCCACCCGGTACACCTCACCCGAGCACCCCGACCGCAGCAACGCCACGAAACCCCACGTCAACCCCGACGCCACCAGCACGCACACCAGCGTGATCACGATCCACGGCGCCACCAGCCGCTGCTGACCGCCCTTCTTGCGCCGCCGACCGGTGCGGTGCGACTTCACCTTGTGCTCAATACCGAAAACCATGCGCGTCACTCCTGGGGGATCGTCGGCGCCCAGTGTAAAGCCCGCACGGCGAAGGCCCGCCCACAGTAGTGAGCGGGCCTCCCCCGAACGGTCCCCGGCTACTCCCCGAACGCCTCGACCGGCGGACACGTGCACGCCAGGTTCCGGTCCCCCCACGCATTGTCGATCCGACCCACCGGCGGCCAGTACTTCTGCCCCGACACCCCGCCAGGCCACGCCGCCCGCGACCGCGAATACACCCGACCCCACTCGTCCGCCGTCGCCACCGCCGCCGTGTGCGGCGCCGCCCGCAGCGCCGAATCCTCCACCGCGACCGCACCCGACGCGACCTCAGCGATCTCCTCCCGGATCGCCACCATCGCATCGACGAACCGGTCCAGCTCGGCCAGGTCCTCCGACTCCGTCGGCTCCACCATCAGCGTCCCCGCCACCGGGAACGACATCGTCGGCGCATGGAACCCGTAGTCGATCAACCGCTTCGCCACATCCTCGACCGTCACCCCCGACTCCCGCGACAGCTCCCGCAGATCCAGGATGCACTCATGCGCCACCAGCCCGTGCTCACCCGTGTACAGCACCGGGAAGTGATCCCGCAACCGCGCCGCCACATAGTTCGCCGCCAGCACCGCCGACGCCGTCGCCGCCGTCACCCCCGCCGACCCCATCATCCGCAGATACATCCACGGAATCTGCAGAATCCCCGCCGAACCCCACCGCGCCTGCGACACCGGCCCCACCGGACCCGCCGCCGCCTCCGACGGGTCCGACGGCAGGAACGGCACCAGATGCGCCGCCACCGCCACCGGACCCACACCCGGACCACCACCGCCGTGCGGAATGCAGAACGTCTTGTGCAGGTTCAGATGCGACACGTCCGCCCCGAACCGCCCCGGCTTCGCCCACCCCAGCAAAGCATTCAAATTCGCACCGTCCACATACACCTGACCGCCCGCGTCATGCACCCGCGCGCACACCTCGACGATCGTCGACTCGTACACCCCGTGCGTCGACGGATACGTCACCATCAGCGCCGCCAACCGGTCCGCGTGCGCCGCGATCTTCGCGTCCAGATCAGCGAGGTCCACGTTCCCCGCCTCATCGCACCCCACCACCACGACCCGCATCCCCGCCAGCACCGCGCTGGCGGCGTTGGTGCCGTGGGCGGAGGCGGGGATGAGGCAGACGTCGCGGCCGGTCTCGCCGCGGTCGTGCTGCCAGGCGCGGATGGCCAGGAGCCCGGCGAGCTCGCCCTGGGACCCGGCGTTGGGCTGCACGGAGACGGCCGCGTACCCGCACACGTCGGCGAGCCAGCCTTCGAGCTGCTCGATGAGGATCCGCCAGCCCTCGGTCTGGTCGGCGGGGGCCAGGGGGTGGACGTCGGCGAACGCGGGCCAGGAGATCGGCTCCATCTCGGCGGCCGCGTTGAGCTTCATCGTGCACGACCCCAGCGGGATCATGCCGCGGTCGAGCCCGTAGTCCATGTCGGCGAGGCGCTTGAGGTAGCGCATCATCGCCGTCTCGGAGTGGTGGGCGGTGAACACCGGGTGGGTCAGGTACGCGGACTCGCGCGCCAGGCCGGCCGGGACCGCGGCGGCGGCCGGGGCGGCGAGGGGGACGCCGAACGCGGCGCACACGGCCTCGAGGTCGGCCTCGGTCGTGGTCTCGTCGCACGCGACCGCGACCGTGTCCGCGTCGACCCGGCGCACGTTGACGCCCGCGGCGGCGGCCGCGGCCACCACCTCGTCCGCGCGGCCCGCCACGGGCACGGTCACGGTGTCGAAGAACGCGTCCCCGGCGACGCTCACGCCGGCCCCGGTCAGGGACGCGGCCAAGCGCGCAGCCTGGCCCGCCGCGTGCTCGGCGATCGCCCGCAGCCCCCGCGGACCGTGCCACACCGCGAACGACGACGCGATCACCGCCGGCAGCACCTGCGCGGTGCAGATGTTGCTCGTGGCCTTCTCACGGCGGATGTGCTGCTCGCGCGCCTGAAGCGCCAGACGCAGCGCGGGCCGGTCGCCCGAGTCGCGCGACACCCCCACCAGGCGGCCCGGCAACTGCCGCTGCAACGACTCGCGCACGGCCATGTAGCCCGCGTGCGGGCCGCCGAAGCCCATCGGCATCCCGAACCGCTGCGTCGACCCGACCGCGATGTCCGCCCCGAACTCGCCCGGGGCCCGCAGCAGCGTCAGCGCCAGCAGGTCGGCCGCGACCGACACCAGCGCCCCCTGCGCGTGCGCGGCCTCCACGACCGCGCCCCAGTCCCGCACCGACCCGTCGGCCCCCGGGTACTGGAGCAGCACCCCGAACGCGCCCTCCGGGACGCCATCGGACAGGTCGGCCACCCGCAGGTCGATCCCCACCGGCTCCGCCCGCGTCGCCAGCACCGCGAGCGTCTGCGGCAGCACCCGCGCGTCGACCGCGAACACGTCGCCCGCCCCGCGCTTCGCCGCCCGGCGCGCCAGCAGCATCGCCTCGGCCGCCGCGGTCGCCTCGTCCAACAGGCTCGCGCCCGCCACCGGCAGCCCCGTCAGGTCCGCGACCATCGTCTGGAAGTTCAGCAGCGCCTCCAGGCGCCCCTGGCTGATCTCCGCCTGGTACGGCGTGTACGCCGTGTACCACGACGGGTTCTCCAGCACGTTCCGGCGGATCACCGCCGGCGTGTGCGTCCCGTAGTAGCCCAGGCCGATCATCGACCGCATCGGCCGGTTCAACCCGGCCAGCGCCCGCAGCTCGGCCTGCGCCTCGGTCTCCGACACCGCCGGCGGCAGCCCCAGGCCATCAGCGGAGCGGATGAGCGCGGGCATGCACGCGTCCATCAGCGCCTCGAGGCTCGGATACCCGACCGCCTTGAGCATGGCGTCCTGATCCGCGGGATCGGTGCCGATGTGGCGGGCGGCGAAAGAAGAACGGTCGGTCACGGTACCTCCGGTGACATGGGACGACACTGGCATCCCCTCGTCTGTCACCGGCGGTGCGGCTTCAGAGCGGCCTGTTCCGAACGGTCCTGGTACCTGAGAGTTTGAAGCGAGGGACTTGCCCCTTCGGTGCCGTGTAGCGCATGAGGCCCACGATCTCTCCCGCCCGGTTTTCCGGCTCTGCCGCCATCGTAGGTCAGGACACCCCGCGCCGGCGACCGGGCACACCCGTCGTGTGGCGCTCCTCCAACCGCTCCGGCCCGTGCAGCTGCGTCGGCGCCTTCACCGGCGCCTCCCCCGGCAGCGTCGCCAACCGCCCCATCACCTCGGTCACCGTCGACCGCACCGCGATCCCGAACACCCCCTGGCCGCCGCGCAGCAGGTCGATCACCTCGCCGGCCGACCGGCACTCGTACACCGTCGACCCGTCCGACATCAGCGTGATCTCCGCCAGGTCCTTCACGCCCCGCGACCGCAGCGCCTCCACCGCCTTGCGGATGTTCTGCAAAGACACCCCCGCGTCCAGCAGCCGCTTGATCACCTTCAGCACGATGATGTCCCGGAACGAGTACAACCGGTTCGACCCCGACCCCGACGCCGGCCGGATGCTCGGCTCCACCAGCCCCGTCCGCGCCCAGTAGTCCAGCTGCCGGTACGTGATCCCCACGACCCGGCACGCCGCCGTCCCGCGCCACCCGCGGATCTGACTGGGAGGGACCGCAGGGCGTCCCGACGAAGGTTCACTGTGGGCGTCCATCGCACATCCTCCGAGCGCAGCCGGTGTTCTCCGAGGGTGAGCGTAACGCCGCGACCCTCCACCATGGGCTGAACGAGAGAAAAGCTCGGCCGCCCGCGGGCCCCGCACGCTTGCGAAACACCCGGCCGCAGGGACCGCACCGGCCCCCGGACGAGACCCTCAGCGGTTCTCCTCGAAGTCCTCGGGCGTGACCTCCTCGAGGAACTCCCGGAACTTCTCCACCTCGTCCTCCTGCGTGTCCGGCAGGACCACCCCGGCCTCGTCCAGGACCTCGTCGGCGCACCAGATCGGCGCCTCCGTCCGCAGCGCGATCGCGATCGCGTCCGACGACCGCGACGACACCCGCGTCCGCCCGTCCAGCACCAGCTCCGCGAAGTAGATCGTGTCCCGCAGCTCCGTGATCTCCACGGCCGTCAGCGTCACGTCCAGCGCGTCCAGCACGTCCCGGATCAGATCGTGCGTCAGCGGACGCGACAACTGCACGTCCTGCTGCTGATAGGCGATCGCGGCCGCCTCCACCGTCCCGATCCAGATCGGCAGGTAGCGATTCCCGTCGACCTCCTTGAGGAGCACCACCGGCTGGTTGCTCGGCAGTTCCACGCGGACCCCGACTACGGTCATCATCCGCACCGGTAACGCCTCCAACGGATCGCCGTCTAATGAAAGGACCCGCCAGGGACTGGCCCGGGCGGGTCCTGAGACTCTCAGCCTACTGCGCCGACGACGCGCGCGCTGCGCGCGCCGGGGGACGGCACCGGTCAGGCGGCCGGCTTGGGACCGGAGATGAACACCAAGCGGAACTTGCCGATCTGCACCTCGTCGCCATTGCCCAGGCCCGCGGTCTCCACGCGCTCCCGGTTGACGTAGGTGCCGTTCAGGCTCCCCACGTCGCGGACGGTGAAACCGGACGCGTCGCGGTGGAACTCGGCGTGGCGCCGCGAGACCGTCACGTCGTCGAGGAAGATGTCGGAATCAGGGTGGCGGCCGGAGGTCGTCACCTCGGTGTTGAGCAGGAAGCGCGCACCGGCGTTCGGCCCGCGGCGGACCACCAGCAACGCGGTGCCCGCCGGCAGGGAGTCCGCCAACCGGGCGGAGTTGAGCTCCGCGTCGACCTCGCCGCCCTCCTGGAGGGCGGACAGGTTCATCGTGGCCGTCACATCCGGCGGAGGGAACTCGTCATTCGAACGCGTCATGGATTGCCACCTTCTACAAGTCTGGACCCTCTGGTCACTCCGTAAGCTTCGCATACGCTCCGGCGTCGAGCAAAGCACTGAGCGAGCCGGAATCCTCGACTTCGATGTCGAACATCCAGCCCGCCGCATAGGGGTCGCTGTTCACCAATTCCGGGGATTCCGACAATTCGTCATTGCACGCTAGAATCCTACCGGTCAACGGAGCGTACACGTCGGAGACGCTCTTGGTCGACTCGACTTCGCCGACCACGTCACCGGCCCGAACCTCGGCGCCCGCCTCCGGAAGTTGGACGTATACGACGTCGCCCAGCGCGTTCTGCGCGAACTCGGTGATGCCGATGCGGACGACGTTCCCGTCCCGCTGCTCGACCCACTCGTGCTCCGCCGTGTAGCGCAGTTCTTCCGGAATCACCTGGTGCTCCCCTCTGAGGACCCCGCCGGGAGGCGGGTCGGACGACCATGACCGTATCGCCCGGCCGATCGGCCGCTGCATGGGGTCGGGGGCCGCGTGATCGAGCGCCGCCCGCGGCTGCGGTCGTGGGACCGCGGCACGGCTCAGGCGGCGATCTCGGTGCGCGGGCGGCCGGCCTTGAGGAGCCCGGCGGCCTGGCGCAGGTACACGATCGCGGCGAGCCAGTACAGGCCCAGGCCCCACCATGCGAGGGCCCACCCGAAGGGCTTGGCCCAGAAGTCGGCCTCGGGGACCAGGCCCGCGATGACGAGGACCGGGAACGAGCAGAACACGACCGCCGTGGCGGCCTTGCCGAGGAAGTGCACCTGGGGCGGGGCGTGGCCGTGCCAGCGCAGCACGATGACCATGGCGACCATGACGGCCTCGCGGGCGAGCGCGGCGAGCGTGAACAGCCACGGCAGCAGGCCCGTGTAGGTGAGCGCCAGGAGCGCGGTGAGGATGTAGAGGCGGTCCACGAAGGGGTCGAGGAGCCGGCCGAGCCTGGAGACCTGGTTCAGGTGGCGGGCCAGCTGCCCGTCGACCCAGTCGGTGCCGCTGCCGACGGCGAGGACCACGGCGGCCTGCCAGTAGTACTGCGTCGCCAGGAGCAGGTAGCAGAACAGCGGGATGCCGAGTAGGCGCACGGCGGTGACCAGGTTGGGCCAGGTCCACACCCCCCAGCCGGCGGGCGGCGCTGTGACTGCTGGTTTGCTCAAGGCGGTCCTCTCGGCGGCGCCGGCCGCGTCGCGGCCCGGTGCCCTGGGTCGGTCTCCTCTCGCTCGCCGGCGGACGAGCGGTGTGTGGTCGTTTCGATTCGCTTCGGTGGGTGTACCGCGATTCTAACCGCAGGGGCCGACAGGCGTACCGCGGAAATTCGAGGCGCCCTTTTGACGGTTGACGGGCGCAGCCCGGCGATATTCGTTGCCGAGCCTGCGAACTGCCTGTCCTCAGAGGAGGCGGAACGCCTCGATGTCGATATATCTCTTATTGAAAACGTGATGGGAAACAACCCGGGCCGGCCTGCTGGGGCCGGCCCGGGTCGGGTGTCGGGGTGCGCCCGGGGCTAGGCCGGGGGCGCACCGGGGATGAACTTCTCGGGCTCCTCCTTGCGGAAGTACGCGTTCGCCGACGGGACGGCCAGGAGGACGATGACGAGCAGGGAGCCGAGGGTCGCGAGGGCGACCAGGCCGTAGTCGACGACCGCCGTCCACGACGGGTAGGCGCCGTACACGGCGTCGAACAGGGCCTGGACGTCCAGGCCCTCGCCCTCGCCGGTCGCCTCCAGGCCCGCCTCCAGCGAGGCGGCGGCGAAGAACAGCGTGAACGCGATGAGGCCGCCGCAGATGAGCACCAGCGGCTGCACGATCCAGGTGAGGATGCGCCCGACGCGGTTGCCCGCGGCGTTGAGGACGGCCAGCACGATGAGGAGCACCGCGAAGGCGATCGGGACGAACGCGGTGGCGCCGCCGGACTCGAAGGTGGTGCCCTCGGGCAGGTCGGCGGTGCTGAAGCCCTGCGCCTCGAGCTCGGCCTCGGCGGCCGCCTGCGCGTCGGGCCCGTAGATGAAGCCGATGATCGTCTGGGCGACGAAGAAGACGGCCAGGAGGATCTGGAGCCACACGGCGAAGCTGACCGACCCGGGTCGGGTCTTGCCGGTGGGCTGGGGCGGGGTCTGGGACATGTTGCCTCCGTGCGGGTTCACGGTGACGGCCGTGAGGGCCGGACCACTGGGGGTGGTTCGCCCCCCACGCTAGCAAGCATCGACGCCCGTCGCTGGAAGGAATCCCGATCCTTCTCCCGCAGGACGCCCCGCGGCCCCGCCTCGCCCGTGAGGACTACTCCCCCGCGTCCGCCTCCCTGTCGAGCCGCCGCCGGCGCACCGCCACCGCCGCGCCCACCAGGCACCCGGCCATTGGCACCGCCAGGAGCCACAGGGCCCACGCGGCCGCCGCGAGGACGGCGACGCCGCCCAGGAGGAGGCCCGTGCCGCCCGCGTCGGTCCTGGTGTGCTCCACGGCGGCCGCGGACAGGTCCCGCCAGCGCGAGCCGGGCTCCCAGTCGGCCGCCGCCCGCAGCAGCACGGTGAGCGCCAGGTCGGCGACGGCGAACGTCGCCAGGGCGAACCCGGCCCGGCCCGGCACGCCCTCCTGGGCGAGCACGGCGAGGTTGAGGAGCAGCAGCAGTGCCGCGCCGGTCGTCGCCAGGCCGGCCGGCCGGCCGCCGCGCCAGGCCGCCCGGAAGTCGGCCCAGAACACGCCCCACGAGGCCGGCTCGCCCGCGGTGTAGGCGCGCAGGTGCCGGGAGGCGGCCGCCAGCGCGGCCGGGACGGTCACCACCGGGAGCGCCGCGAGGGCGAACCAGGCGCCGGTCAGCAGGCATTCGGCGAAGAGCGCGAAGCCCTCGCCGAACGCCTGCCGCCGGGCTCTCGCCGCGGTCGCCACTATCCCTTGACCCCGGAGGTGGCGATGCCCTTGATGAGGAACTTCTGGAAGACCAGGAAGAACAGCACCACGGGCACGAGCGAGAGCAGGGTCATGGCCATCATGCCGCCGTAGTTGGAGACGGCCTCGGTGTTGTTGTAGGACTGGAGGAGCCGCGGCAGCGGGAACTTCTCGATCTCGTGCAGGTAGATCAGCGGGCCCATGAAGTCGTTCCAGGACCAGATGAACGTGAAGATCGAGGAGGTCACGATCGCCGGGCGCAGGAGCGGCAGGATGATCGAGAAGAAGATCCGGACGTGCCCGGCGCCGTCGATGGTCGCGGCCTGGTCGAGTTCGCGCGGGATGCCGCGCAGGAACTGGACGTACATGAACACGAAGAACGCGTCCAGGCCGAGGAACTTCCCGATGACGAGCGGGAAGATCGTGTTGACCACGTCCATCTCGGAGAAGATCAGGTACTGCGGGATGAGCATGACCTGGCCCGGGAGCAGGAGCGTGGCGATGACGACCGCGAACATGGCCTTGCGGCCGGGGAACTCCAGGCGCCCGAGCGCGTACGCGGTGATCGAGCAGGAGGCGACGATGCCGACCACGGAGAGCGCCGCGATCACGAAGGAGTTCCAGAAGAACCGCCACAGCGGGACCCCGGCCATGCCGTCGAAGGCGCTCGCGAAGTTCTCCCACGTGATCGAGGTGGGGATCGGCGAGAGGTTGGTGAGGATGTCGCTGTTCTCCTTGACCGAGGCGGTCAGGACCCAGAAGGCCGGGTAGAGGACGACGACGAGGACGGCCAGGAGCGCGAGGTGCCAGGCGACGGACTTGGCGCGTTCGGCGCCGGTGCGCCGGCGGCGGGCGACGACGCGCGGGGCGTCGGTTGCGGCGGTCATCGGTTGTCCTCCCCGGCGTAGTAGACGAGGTTCTTGGCGGCGCGGAACATGATGAGCGTGACCACGCCGACGGCGAGCACGAGCATCCAGGCCCACGCGGAGGCGTAGCCCATGCGCAGGTCCACGAACGCGAGCGCGTAGATGCGGACGGTGTAGAAGAGCGTGGACCAGGCGGGGCCGCCGGCGGTGCCGCCGATGATGAAGGCGGGGCCGAACAGCTGGAAGGCGTGGACGGTCTCCATGAGCACGTTGAAGAAGATGACCGGGGAGAGCATGGGGATCGTGATGTGCACGAACCGGTGCCACCTGCCGGCGCCGTCGACCTCGGCGGCCTCGTAGAGCTCGCCGGGGACCTGGAGGAGCCCGGCCATGAAGATGACCATGGGCGCGCCGAAGGTCCAGACGCTGAGGAGGACGAGCATGAGGATGGAGACGTCGGGGTTGCCGATGAACCCGCCGCCCTCCCAGCCGAACCAGGACATGAACTGGTCCTGGGGGCCGCCCTTGGCGAACAGGGCCTTCCAGACGATGGCGATGCCGACGCTCATGGCGATGAGGGAGGGCATGTAGAACGCGGCCCGGTAGAAGCCGATGCCGCGGCGCTTCTGGGTGAGGAGCATGGCGACGGCGAGGGAGGCGACGAGCTTGAAGGGGACGGCGAGGAGCACGTACACGAGCGTGACCTTGACGGCGCGCCCGAACATGGGGTCCGCGAACATCGCCGTGTAGTTGTCGAAGCCGATGAAGTCGCCGCCGAGGATCAGGTGGTAGTCGGTGAACGAGAGCCACAGCGACCACAGCATGGGCCCCACGGTGAAGACCAGGGAGCCGATGATCCAGGGGATCATGAAGGTGTAGCCGGTGAGCAGCTCGCCGCGGCGCGAGACCGGGCGGCGCTTGGCCGTCCCGCGCTTGCGCTGGTCCTTCGCGGCGGTGGCTCCGGCCTCGTCTGCCGCGGGCGGTGCGGCGGTGGAGGGTGAAGCTGACACGGTTGGGTTCCTTATCGGCGTGGGATTCGGGCCGCGGGGGCGGATCTCGTCCGGTGCGGACGGCCGGGCCGCCCCGCGGCCCGCTGGTCGTTACTGCTCGGCGGCCAGGAGGGTCTCGGCCTCGGTGAAGAACAGCTCGGCGGCCTCGGCGGGGGTCATCTCGCCGTACTGCACCTGCTGGTAGATCTCGCCGAACTTGACCTCGACGGCGCCGGTGGCGGCGGGCGGCGCGGGCGGCGGGGTGGTCAGGTACTGGGAGACGCTCGCCTCGTAGTCGAGGACGGCCTGGGTGGGCGCGTCGATCTCGACGTTCTCCAGGCCGGTGTTGGTGGCCGGGACGCCGCGGTTGGTGCCGAGGATCTTGATGGCCTCGGCGTCGCCGAGGAGGAAGTCGACGAGCTTCGCGGCGGCCTCGGCCTGCTCGGTGGCGCCGGAGATGACCAGCTGCATCGAGGGCTTGAGGTAGAGGCCGAGGTTGGCCGGGTCCAGGCTCGGCGGCGCGGCCAGGGCGAGGGTGCCGCCGTTGGCCTCGACGGTGGGCGAGTAGCCGGGCATGAAGTTGTCCCAGCCGATCTCGGAGGCGAGGAGGTCCTGGACGAGGCCGCCCTCGACCCATTCGATGGTGGTCTCGACGGGGGGCACCATGCCGGCCGTGTACAGGTCGGCGCTGGTGGTCCACCATTCGGCGAGCTTGGCCTGGTCGAAGGCGAGGGCCTTGCCGTCCTCGGTGTAGAACGAGCCGCCCTGCTGGCGCAGCCACAGCTCCATGAAGTGGTACTGGCCGGCCCAGTCGCCGCCGCCCCACTTGCCCTCGCCGAGGGCGGGGGTGAGGGTGGAGATGGCCGACTTGTAGTCGTCCCAGCTGTAGCCGGGGGCGGGGGCGGGGACGCCGTGGGCCTCGAACCAGTCGGCGCGGTAGATGAGGCCGAGCGTGTTGCCGGCGATGGGGACGGCGACGAGCTGGCCGTCGAGCTTGGCGGTGTCGAGGAAGCCCTCGCGGAAGTCGTCGGTCTTGACGACGCCTTCGAGGGGCAGCAGGAGGCCGCCGGAGCCGAACTGGCGCAGGCGCGAGTAGTCCATCTGGAAGACGTCGGGCAGGTCGCGCGAGGCCATGCGGCCGGTCATGCCCTCCCAGTAGGTCGGGAAGTCCGCGAAGTTCGTCTGGACCTTGATGCCCTCGTTGCGCTGCTGGAAGAGGTCGACGGCCTGCTGGGTGATCTCGGCGCGGGACTCGTCGCCCCACCACTCGAAGCTGATCTCGATCGGGTCGTCGGCGGTGCCGGCGGGCCCGTCGTCGCCGCACGCCGCGGCGGCGAGCACGGCGGCCGCGGAGGCGCCGGTGAGGAGGGATCGGCGCCGGAGGCGGTAAGGGTGGCTGATCATCGTTGACTGCTCCTTCTTCTTTGAGGGGTCCCGCGGGGGCGGGCCGTTCAGGATCTATGGAGTTCGCCCCAACAGGCGTTGGGTTGCTTGCTGCCAGGAGGCCTGGGCCCCTTGGGGTTCGTGGCGCCGGGGCTGCGCGGAGGCGCGGGCGGCGGCGCGGCGGGCCGCGGGCCCGGGGCCGATGAGGCCGAGGGCCTGGGCCTGGACGAGGGCGTTGCCGAGGGCGGTGGCCTCGTCGGGTCCGGCGAGGACGGTGCGGCCGGTGGCGTCGGCGGTGAGCCGGCACAGCAGCTCGTTCCGGGAGCCGCCGCCGACGATGTGGACGGTCTCGACGGGTTCGCCGGTGAGGGCTTCGAGGGACTCGATCGCGCGGCGGTGCGCGAGGGCGAGGGAGTCGAGGATGCACGCGGCGGTCTCGGCGGGGGTCTGCGGGACGGGCTGGCCGGTCTCGGCGCAGTAGTCGCGGATGCGCGCGGGCATGTCGCCGGGGTCGGCGAAGCGGGGGTCGTCGGGGTCGACGACGGAGCGGAGGCGCTCCGCGCGGCCGGCGGCGGCGAGGAGCTCGGCGAGGTCGACGTCGAGGCCCTGGCGGCGCCAGGCGTCGACGGACTCGCTGAGGAGCCACAGGCCGGCGACGTTGCGCAGGAACCGGATGGTGCCGTCGGCGCCGCGCTCGTTGGTGAACCCGGCGGCGAGGGCCTCGGGGGTGGTGATGGGGGTGGTGCGCTCGGTGCCGACGAGGGACCAGGTGCCGCAGGAGATGTAGGCGGCGCGGTCGCCTTCGGCGGGGACGGCGGCGACGGCGGCGGCCGTGTCGTGGCTGGCGGTGGCGATGACGCGGGTGTCGGCGGCGAGGCCGGTGGCCTGGGCGATCTCGGGGAGGATCGGGCCGAGGACGGTGCCGGTGGGGGTGATGGCGCCGAGGAGGTCGGCGCGGAAGCCTGCGGCGGTGCACAGTTCGTGGCGCCAGGTGCCGGTGGCCTGGTCGACCAGGCCGGTGGTGGAGGCGTTCGTGGCCTCGCAGGCGGTGGCGCCGGAGAGCCAGTAGGCGAGGAGGTCGGGGATGAGGAGGAGCCGGTCGGCGCGGTCGAGCGCGGCCTCGTCCTCGGCAGCGAGCTGGAACACGGTGTTGAACGGCTGGTGCTGGATGCCGGTGCGCGCGAACAGGTCGGCGGGGTCGAGGGCGGCGAGGAGCCGGTCGCGGGCCGGGGCGTTGCGGGCGTCGCGGTAGCAGACGGGGTTGGCGAGGAGGCGGCCGTCGGCGTCGAGGAGGCCGTAGTCGACGGCCCAGGAGTCGACGCCGATCGAGGCGATCCCGTCCGGGGCGGCGGCGTTCGCGGCGCGGAGCCCTTCGAGGACGCCGGCCCACAGGCCGAGGACGTCCCAGTGGAGGCGGCCGTGGACCTGGACCGCCCGGTTCGGGAACCGGGCGGCCTCGGTGAGCCGGATCCGGTTCCCGTCACCGTCGTGGACGACGTGCGCCGCCATGACGCGCCCGGAGGTCGCGCCGAGGTCGACGGCTGCGATATAAGGCACAGTGTTCACTCCGGTCCGGGGCGGCGAGCGCCGGTGCGCGGCGGGCGCGGGGCGCCCTCGATGCCGGGTGGCGGAGGGCGGCGGGCGGGCGCGTCGGGGTGCGGGTCATCAGCGTTCAATCCGGTTCGGGGAGGCGAGCGCAGCGAGCGGCTGGGCGGGGCGACGGGTGCGGGTCATCTGAGGAATCCCTGCGGGTTGCCGGAGTCGACCGGGATGTGGACGCCGGTGGTGAGGCCGAGGTCGGGGCCGACGAGGGCGTAGACGGCGTCGGCGACGGAGGACGGGAGGACCTCGCGCTTGAGGAGGGTGCGGCCCGCGTAGTACCGGCCGAGCTCCTCCTCCTTGACGCCGTAGACGGCGGCGCGCTCGGCGCCCCACCCGGAGGCGAAGATCCCCGAGCCGCGCACCACGCCGTCGGGGTTGACGCCGTTGACGCGGATGCCGTGCTCGCCGAGCTCGGCGGCCAGCAGCCGCACCTGGTGGGCCTGGTCGGCCTTGGTCGCCGAGTACGCGATGTTGTTGGGGCCGGCGAACACCGAGTTCTTCGACGCGATGTAGACGATGTCCCCGCCCAGGCCCTGGGCGATCATGAGCCGCGCGGCCTCGCGCGAGACGAGGAACGAGCCCTTCGCCATGACGTCGTGCTGGAGGTCCCAGTCGGCGGCCGTGGTGTCGAGCAGCGGCTTCGACAGCGACAGGCCGGCGTTGTTGACGACGAGGTCGACGCCGCCGAACGCGAGCGCGGCCGCGTCCAGGGCGGCGGTGACCGCGTGTTCGTCGGTGACGTCGCAGGCGACGCCGATCGCGACGTCGGGCCCGCCGATCCCGGCGGCCGCGGCGGCCGCCTTGTCGGCGTCGAGGTCGGCGACGACCACGCAGGCGCCCTCGGCGGCGAGGCGCTCGGCCGTGGCCCTGCCGATGCCGCCGGCCGCGCCGGTCACGAGCGCGACCCGCCCGGCGAGCGGCTTGGGCCGGGGCCGGCGGCGGAGCTTGGCCTCCTCGAGGGACCAGTACTCGATGCGGAACTTCTCGGACTCCTCGATCGGCCGGTAGGTCGAGACGGCCTCGGCGCCGCGCATCACGTTGATGGCGTTGACGTAGAACTCGCCGGCGACGCGCGCGGTCTGCTTGTCGGCGCCGAAGGAGAACATGCCGACGCCCGGGACGAGGACGATCGCCGGGTCGGCGCCGCGGATCGCGGGCGAGTCGGCGGTGGCGTACCGCTCGTAGTAGGCGCGGTAGTCCTCGCGGTAGGCGGCGTGGCGCTCCGTGAGGTGGGCGATCACGTCGTCGAGGGGGTCGCCGGCGCCGGTCTCCAGGACCAGGGGCCGGACCTTGGTGCGCAGGAAGTGGTCGGGGCAGGAGGTGCCCAGGGCCGCGAGTTCGGGCAGCCGCTCGGAGGCGAGGAAGTCGAGGACTTCGGGGCTGTCGGTGAAGTGGCCGACCTGGCGGTGGTCGGTGGAGGCGAGGCCGCGGATGACGGGCGCGAGGGCGGCGGCGCGCTCGCGGCGGGCGGCCTCCGCGAGCGGGGCCCACCGGTCGACCGTCGCGCCGAAGGGGGCGGGGTCGCCGTGTGCGGCGAGGTAGGCCTCGCAGCCGCGGATGATCTCCAGCGAGTTCGCTTCGCACGCCTCGGAGGTGTCGCCCCAGGCGGTGATGCCGTGGCCGCCGAGGATGCAGCCGATGGCCTGCGGGTTCGCGGCCTTGACGGCGGCGATGTCGAGGCCGAGCTGGAAGCCGGGGCGGCGCCATGGGACCCACACGACGCGGTCGCCGAAGCATTCGCGGGTGAGCGCGGGCCCGTCGGCGGCGGTCGCGAACGCGATGCCGGAGTCGGGGTGGAGGTGGTCGACGTGCGCCGCGTCGACCAGGCCGTGCATGGCGGTGTCGATGGAGGGGGCGGCGCCGCCGCGGCCGTGGAGGCAGTAGTCGAAGCGGGCGACCATCTCGTCCTCGGCGTCGACGCCGGGGTAGGTGTCGGCCATGGCGCGCAGGCGGTCCAGGCGCAGGACGGCGAGGCCGGCCTCGGTGAGGGTGCCGAGGTCGCCGCCGGAGCCCTTGACCCACAGCAGGTCGACGTCGCCCCCGGTGACCGGGTCGGGGCCGGTGCCCTTGGCGGAGGTGTTGCCGCCGGCGAAGTTGGTGTTGCGCTTGTCCGCGCCGAGGCGGTTCGAGCGGGTGACGAGGTCGTCCACAGTGCTCATCTACGCGCCCCATCCGGCCTGGGAGCCGCCGACGCGGTCGGCCTTGATGCGGTCGGCGTAGCCGCTGGCGGCGTACGCGGCGAGCGGGTCGGGGTCGAGGCCCTGCTCGGCGCGGACCTCGGCCAGGAGCGGGCGGACGTCGGTGTTGTAGGCGTCCATGAGGACGGCGTTGGCGCCGAGGACGTCGCCGGCCTGCTGGGCGGCTTCGAGGGCGTCGCGGTCGACGAGGAGGGCCTTGGCGGTGGCCTCCTGGACGTTCATGATCGAGCGGATCTGGCCGGGGATCTTCGGCTCGATGTTGTGGCACTGGTCGAGCATGTAGGCGATGCCGGACTCGGGGAGGATCACCTCGCGCAGGGCGAGTTCGTGCATGATGCGGAAGAGCTGGAACGGGTCGGCGGCGCCGACCATGAGGTCGTCGTCGGCGTAGAAGCGGGAGTTGAAGTCGAAGCCGCCGAGCCGGCCCTCGCGCAGCAGGAACGCCACGATGAACTCGATGTTGGTGCCGGGGGCGTGGTGGCCGGTGTCGATGACGACCTGCGCCCGGGGGCCGAGCTTGAGGCAGTGCGCGTAGGCGGTGCCCCAGTCGGGGACGTCGGTGGTGTAGAACGACGGCTCGAACAGCTTGTACTCCAGCAGGAGCCGCTGGTGGTCGCCGAGGCGCGCGTAGACCTCGGCGAGGACCTCGGCGAGGCGGTCCTGGCGGCCGGCGATGGAGTCCTGGCCGGGGTAGTTGGTGCCGTCGGCGAACCAGAGCTTGAGGTCGGTGGAGCCGGTGGCGTCCATGATGTCGACGCATTCGAGGAGGTGCTCGACGGCCTTGCGGCGAATCTTCGCGTCGGGGTGGCAGACGCTGCCGAGCATGTAGTCGTCGTCCTGGAACGTGTTCGAGTTGATCGTGCCGATCCGCACGTTCAATTCGGCGGCGTGGCGGGCGAGGTCGGCGTAGTCCTCGACCTTGTCCCAGGGGATGTGCAGGGCGACGGAGCCAGCGGCTCCGGTGTACCGCTGGACCTGGGCGGCGTCGGCGAGCTTCTCGTAGGGGTCGCGCGGGACGCCCTGCTGGGCGAAGACCTTGAAGCGGGTCCCGGAGTTCCCGAACGCCCACGAGGGCATCTCGATGCTCTGGGCCGCCAGCACCTGCTTGGCGTACGGGGTGCGGTCAGTCATTTGCCGGCTCCTTCAGCCGCGGCGTCGGCCGCGGCCAGTTGGGTCTCCAGGTTGAACACTTCGGTGAGGACGTGGAACGACTCGTCGGCGTTCGCCCCGCCGGTGCCCTCGAAGAACGGGGCCATGGACGCCTGCCAGCGGGCGTTGACCTCGGTCGCGGCCATGGCCGCGCGGGCGGCGTCGAAGTCGGCGGTCTCGAGGTAGCCGACGAGGAGGCCGTCCTCGGACAGGAACAGGGAGTAGTTCGTCCAGCCGGTCGCGGCGAGGGCCCGGAGCATCTCGGGCCAG
Source organism: Glycomyces terrestris (assembly GCF_003933745.1). Taxonomy (GTDB): domain Bacteria; phylum Actinomycetota; class Actinomycetes; order Mycobacteriales; family Micromonosporaceae; genus Glycomyces; species Glycomyces terrestris. Next base: position 396,316 of record NZ_RSEB01000004.1, read on the forward strand.
ACCGCGGCGTGGCGCTCGCGGTACTCCTCGAGGCGCTCGGGGCGGACGCGGAGGGTGAAGCACACGCGCTGCGGCTGCTGGCTCTCTGGTGGCGCGGCGGTCACGGGGGTTCCTCCCTGAAGGGTGCGGGGCGCGGCGTGTGAACGCCGTGTTTTTGAATCGTTTCATGAATGGATTTCGCTAAACTAGAACGCGAAGCAAGCGCTTGTCAAGGCGCGGGCGGCAAGAAATTCGAACACGGTTCGGTATATGCTCCTCACGCTCGCCGTTCGCCGTTGAACCGTTTCAATCAGCGGTCGCTTCGACGGGCGTCGATCCGACCCGGCGGCGGTCCCGGCAGTCCCCTGCCGTCCCGCCAGCGCACCCGCCCCCCGATAGACTCGTTGAGGTGACCATGACCACTACCAGCATGAAGGACGTCGCGCGCGCGGCGGGCGTCTCGGTCGGCACGGTCTCCAATGTGCTCAACCGGCCCGAGGCGGTCGCCGAGGAGACCCGGGCGCGGGTGCTGGCGGCGATCGCCGAACTCGGCTACGTGCGCAACGACTCCGCGCGCCAGCTGCGGGCCGGGCGCAGCCGCACGGTGGCCATCGTGGTCCTGGACGTGGCGAACCCGTTCTTCACCGACGTGGTGCGCGGCGCGGAGCCGCTGGTGGAGTCCGCGGGCGGGGTGGTCACGGTGTGCGACTCCGGTGAGGACGTGCGGCGCGAGCGCCGGCATCTGGAGCTGCTGGAGGAGCAGCGGGTGCTGGGGCTGCTGATCACGCCGGTGGACGACTCGTCGGCGTCGTGGATCGAGCGGCTGTCGGGGCACGACATCCCGGTGGTGCTGGTCGACCGCGGCGCGGGGCGCCACCCGCACTGCTCGGTGGCGGTGGACGACGTGCACGGCGGGCGCCTGGCCGCGCGGCACCTGGTCGAGCAGGGGCACCGCAGGATCGCGTTCGTCGGCGGTCCCGCCTCGATCCCGCAGGTGGCCGACCGGCTCGCGGGGTGCCGGGAGGTGTGCGAGGAGTCCGGTGCGGAGCTGGAGGTCTTCGCGACGCCGGGGCTGAACTTCCAGGCGGGCCGGGAGGCGGTCGAGCAGATGCTCGGGCGCGAGGACCGGCCCACGGCCGTGTTCTGCGCCAACGACCTGGTGGCGCTCGGGGCGCTCCAGGGGCTGACGATGCACGGGGTGAAGGTGCCGCAGGAGTGCGCGATCGTCGGCTACGACGACATCGACTTCGCGGCGGCCGCGGCGGTGCCGCTGTCGTCGGTGCGCCAGCCGCGGGCGCAGCTGGGGCGCACGGCCGCGCAGCTGCTGTTCGACGAGATCGCCGAGGGCCGCGACCACACGCACCGCAACGTGGTGTTCCAGCCGGAGCTGGTGGCGCGGGCGTCGACGTCGCTGGAGCTGTGAAAAAACCCGCCGCCTGGGACTGTACCGGTAAAGCTCGGATCTGGTAGCGTCAGCGCGACCGGGTCCGCAGCGGGCCCGGTTGACCGTTCACCACGCCGTCCTTCCGGAGGGATCATGGCCGACCACCACCGCGCCCGCATCGGGTTCGACCCGCGCTTCACCGTCGCCGAGGTGCCCGAGCGGCTGTTCGGCTCCTTCGTCGAGCACCTGGGCCGGTGCGTCTACACCGGCATCTACGAGCCCGACCACCCGCGCGCGAACGCCGACGGCCTGCGCGAGGACGTCCTCGACCTCATCCGCGAACTGGGACCGACCATGGTCCGCTACCCCGGCGGGAACTTCGTCTCCGGCTACCGCTGGGAGGACGGCGTGGGCCCCAAGGAGGACCGGCCCCGCCGCCTCGACCTCGCGTGGGGCGTCACCGAGACCAACCAGTTCGGGCTCGGCGAGTTCATGAAGTTCTGCCGCACCGTCGGCGTCGAGCCGAACATGGCCGTCAACCTCGGCACCCGCGGCCTCCAGGAGGCCCTCGACCTGTTCGAGTACGCCAACCACCCCTCCGGCACCTACTGGTCGGACCTGCGCCGCTCCCACGGCGACGAGGAGCCGTACGGGATCAAGCTGTGGTGCCTCGGCAACGAGATGGACGGCCCCTGGCAGATCGGCCAGCGCACCGCCACCGAGTACGGGCGCATCGCCGACCAGGTGGCCCGGTCGCTGCGGTTCATCGACGGCTCCGACGACCTCGACCTGGTCGCGTGCGGCTCCTCCTCGCGCGGCATGCCGTTCTTCGGCGCCTGGGAGAACGAGGTCCTCACGCACACCTACGAGTCGGTGGACTACATCTCGGCGCACGCCTACTACCACCCGCTCGACGGCGACGTCGTCTCCTTCATGGCCTCGGCGCAGGACATGGAGCTGTTCATCGACGGCGTCATCGCCACCGCCGACGCCGTCGGCGCGAAGCTCAAGAGCGACAAGAAGATCAACATCTCCTTCGACGAGTGGAACGTGTGGTACCAGACCGCGCCCACCGGCGAGCGGCCCGAGCCGTGGGCGATCGCCCCGCGCCAGCTGGAGGACCACTACTCGGCCATGGACGCGGTCGTGTTCGGCTCGCTCATGATCACGCTGCTGCGCCGCTGCGACCGGGTCACCGCCGCGTGCCTGGCGCAGCTGGTGAACGTGATCGCCCCGATCATGACCGAGCCGGGCGGCCCGGCTTGGCGTCAGACCACGTTCTACCCGTTCGCCGAGGCGTCGAGGTACGGGCGCGGCACGGTCCTGGAGGTGAACGCCTCCTCCCCCGGGTTCGCGACGGAGAAGTACGGCGAGGTGCCGGCGCTGCACTCGGTCGCGGTGGCGAACGAGGACGGCTCGGTGACGGTCTTCGCCGTCAACCGGGACCTCGAGCGGCCGCTGACGCTCGAGATCGACGCCTCCTCGATCCGGGTCGGCGACGTCACCGTCTCCACGCTCACCAGCGACGACCCGCAGGCGAAGAACCTCCTCGACGACCAGGACCGCGTCGTCCCGGTCGCGAACGGGGACGTGACGGTCGCGGACGGCACCATCACCGTGGAGCTGCCCGCGATGAGCTGGAACACCATCCGCATCGTCTAGGCGCGCAGCCGAAGGGGAGGCCGGGGCCCGGGGGCGCCGGCCTCTCGTCATGCTGGGAGGACGCCGCGGCCCTCGCGGACCTCGAACACGAGCTGGGTCTCGGTCTGGCGGACCATCGGGTGGACGGTGACGTGTTCGAGGATGAGGTCGCGCAGGGCCTCGGGGCCGGCGACCGCGACGTGCAGGAGGAAGTCGTCGTCGCCGCCGACGTGGAAGACCGTGAGCACGCCGGGCAGGCCGGTGAGCCGGTCGTAGAGGGTGTGCACGAGCTCGCGGCTGTGGCTGCCCAGGCGCACCTTGATGATCGCGTGCAGCGGCCTCCCGAGCGCCTCGGGGCTGAGGTGGGCGCGGATGCCGGTGAGGACGCCGGAATCGCGCAGGGCGCGCAGCCGGTACGCGCAGGTCGACTCGGCCACGCCGGCGCGGGCGGCGAGGGCGGCGTTGGTCATGCGGCCGTCCTCGGCGAGCGCGGCGAGGATCGCCACGTCGGTGCCGTCGAGTGCCACCTGTTGCGTTTTCTTCGGCTGCTCCCCCGCCACGACCGCTCCTCTCGCTGAATCCGCACCGGTTCGGGCCTTCGGCGCGGGTTCCTGCGACGAGTATTGCAGCGGGTTGCGGATCTGCCTAGAGTCTGGCCATGACTTCGCCGTGGCTGCAACCCGACACGATCGCCGTTCACGCCGGCCGCGAGGACCTCGCCGGACTCGGCGTGCACGCCCTCCCGATCGACCTCTCCTCCACCAACCCGCTGCCCGACATCGACTCCGGCGGCCTCTCGTACGAGTCGATGGCGTCCGGCGGGACCCCGACCGAGGGCGGCGCGGTGTACGCGCGCCTGTGGAACCCGACCGTGGCGCGGTTCGAGTCGGCGCTGGCGCAGCTCGAGCACGCCGAGGCGGCGGTGGCGTTCTCCTCCGGGATGGCCGCGATGACCGCCGCGATCCTGGCCGCGACCGCGGAGACCGGGCGGCGGCACGTGCTGGCGGTGCGCCCGCTCTACGGCGGCACGGACCACTTGCTGTCGACGGGCCTGCTGGGGACGGAGACGACGTTCTGCGCCGCGGGCGAGGTCGCGGCGGCGGTGCGGCCGGACACGGCGCTGGTGGTGCTCGAGACGCCCGCGAACCCGACCCTGGACCTGGTGGACATCCGCGCGGTGGCCGAGGCCGCCGGCCGCGTCCCGGTGCTGGTGGACAACACGTTCGCGACGCCGGTGCTCCAGCATCCGCTCGACTGCGGGGCGTCGATGGTGCTGCACAGCGCCACGAAGTACCTCGGCGGGCACGGCGACGTGGTCGCGGGGGTCGTCGCCTGCGGCGAGGAGGCGGCGGCCGCGCTGCGGCGGGTCCGGGCCGTCACCGGCGGGCTGCTGCACCCGCTCGGCGCCTACCTGCTCCACAGGGGACTGACGACGCTGCCGGTGCGGGTGCGGGCGCAGCAGGCCGGGGCGCAGCGCGTCGCCGCCTGGCTCCGGACGCACCCGAGCGTCGCGCGCGTGCACTACCCGGGGTTCGACGGGGACCCGCAGGGCCTCCTGGGGACCCAGATGCGCGGCACCGGCGCGATGATCGCGGTCGACCTGCGCGGCGGCTACGAGCAGGCCCGGCAGGTCACCGCGTCCGTGGGCCTGTTCACGCACGCGGTGTCGCTGGGCGGGGTGGACTCGCTCATCCAGCACCCGGCGGCGCTCACGCACCGGCCGGTCGCGGCCGGCGCGAAGCCGGCCGCCAGCATCGTGCGGCTCTCGATCGGCCTCGAGGACCCCGAGGACCTCATCGCCGACCTCGACCGGGCGCTCACCGCGCGCCGCCCGGCCGAGGCGGCGGCGCCGGCCCGAGCTTGAGACCGGACCCGCCGTCCGGGCGCGCCCGGACGGCGGCGCGGGCGGTGGAGCGGGGGCCGCTAGGGGATGCGGTAGCCGAGCTCCTCGGCGGCGATGGACCAGAACGCGTTCTCGTCCGCGACGGCGGCCGGGTCGGCGGCGGCGAGGCGGGCGAGGACGACCTCGGTGAACGCGTCGCCGCGGTCCTCCTCCTCATCGTCGTCAACGTCATCGTCGGCGGCGATGGCTTCAGCTGCGGCTTCGAGTCGGTCGGCTTCGGCCGAGGCCGCGGCGTACACCTGGGAGCAGGCGGTGAACGCGGCGGCGCTCGCGTTCACCAGGACCGGCTCCTCGCCCAGGAGGTACACGCCGCCGCCGTCGCGGTCGACGCCGATCTCACTCAGGCCCGGGTCGATCGCGACGACGGCGAACACGCGGCCGCCCTCGCGGCGGTCGCGGAACGGCGGGGACTGCCACTCGCCGGGGTAGGGGGTCGCGGCGCGGCCGGCCAGGGCGGCCGCGATCTGCTCGTCGGTCACTGGGCGAACCGTTCGGCGAGGTCGTACAGGTCGTTCGCGGCGGCGCGGTCGCCGGTGACGGCGAGCGCGTCGGCGGGCAGGCGCCGCCACAGCCACAGCAGGACCTCGCCGGGCGTGCCGGCGACCGTCGCGGCCGATCCCGCGGCGACGTCGTCGGCGATGTCGATCCCGGCGACGCTCACGATCACCGTCCACGCGCGGTCGCCGGCGTCGAGCCCGACCTGGAGGCCGAGGTTCGCCTGGATGTCGTCGAGCGTCCAGTCCCGGTAGGCCTTCGAACCCCACGAGAGCATGACCGTGAGCATCTCCTCGATCCCGTCGAGGGCGAGCGCGGCGTCCACCGCGCCCACGGGCCGCCCGGCGGCGAGCTCGGCGTCGACGCGGTGCACCGCGGTCTCGTGGGCCATGCGCCGGATCCAGAACCCGACGGTCTGGTCGGGCCCGTACCAGGTGTGCGCCAGGCTCTCGGGCCCGCGGTCGTCGAACTCGGCGAGGAGGTCGGCCAGCGCGGCGTCGAACCGCTCGGCGGCGGGCCCGGTGCGCTTGATCCGGTCGGCCCCGGCGGGTTCGCGCAGGAGACGCATCGACTGGAGCTTGTGGTCGTAGACGCCGGTGAGGTGGTCGATGAGGTCGGTCGCGGTCCACTCGGGGCAGGTGGGCGCCACGGCGTCGGGCTCGGCCGCGAGTGCGGCGGCGCGGAACCGGGCGGCCTCGGCGGTCAGGTGGGCGCGGAGTTCGGGGAAGTCCATGCGCGCATCCTCGCACCCGCGTACGACAGAGCCGGGGTCACTCCTCGCGGTCGGAGAGGGCGTCGAGGAGTTCGCGGGCGTACGCGTCGGCGCGCTTGGCGCGCACGGTCTCGACCTCGACTTCGACGTCGCCGCGTCTGACGCGGATGCGGGTGGGCCGGATGCGGGCGCCGAGCCACACCCCGATGGTGGTCGTGGCGGCGGTCAGGAGCGCGTCGTTGGCGACGACGGCGTGGATGGTGTCGGTGAGGTCGCCGAGGGTCTCGCCCGATCCGGCGCCGTCGGCGGTCGAGAGGGTGATCCCGGCCCGGTTGAGGTCGGGGTCGCGGCGGAGCATGGCGAGCAGGTCGGGGGTCTCGCCCGTCTCGGCGGTGATGGAGAGCAGGTCGGCGTCGGTCACGGCCGCGGTCCTTTCGGGGAGGTGGGCGCGGACCGATGGTAGTACGGCTCAGCCGCTCCGGTGGGCCCGCCAGCCGCCGGCGCCGGTGATGTCCGGTCCGGCGGGCGCGGCGGCGACGAAGCCGGTGGCCCAGGCGCCGTCGGCGAGTTCGACCTTGCCGAGGCTCATGGGGGCGGGGAGGGCGGCGAGGAAGGCGCCGAGGGCGGCGGGGCTGAGGAGCCAGCGCTCGCCGGGGAGGCTCGCGCCGTCGCCGGTGCGGACGACGAGGGGTTTCGGCGGCGCGGTGGGCAGTTCGTACATGCGGTAGGCGGGTGCGGTGGCGACCTCGCCGGCGTAGCGGGCGCCGAGGTCGGTGAGCTGGTGGTTGAGGGGCATGCCGGTGAGGTGGGCGCCGAAGACGACGAGGTCGGCCGCGGGGGCGACGAGGGGGGCGGGGACGGCGGCGGCGCGGGCGGCGAGGTCGAGCGCGACCTGGTCGTGGAAGGCGGGGACGATGACGCTGGTGCCGAAGCCCTTGGTGCCGGCGGTTCCGGAGGGGACGGCGACGGCGGCCATGTCGAGGAGGTTCACGAAGTTCGTGTAGGTGCCCATGGCCGCGTTGACGGCGATGGGGTCGGCCTGGACCTCGGCGATCGTGGGGTGGAGGGGCGCGGTGGGGAGCAGGAGCGCGTCGAAGCCGGTGAGGATCGCGGCGGCCTGGAGGCGGGCGGCGCGCAGGCGCTGCTGGTCGGCGACGAGGTCGGCGCCGCTGAACTTGGCGGCGCCCCTGACGATCTCGGCGACCGTGGGGTCGGCGTCGGCGGGCCAGGCGTCGATGTGGGCGCCGAACGCGGCGGCGCGTTCGGCCAGGAGCGCGCCTTCGTAGAGCAGGAGCGCGGCGTCCAGGAGCGGCTGCACGTCGATGGGGACGAGGTCGACGCCGGCGGCCGCGAAGGAGGCGAGGGCGGCGTCCCACAGGGGGCGGAGCTCGGGGTCGAGGGCGGTCAGGTTCGCGTCCAGGGGGATCGCGGCGCGCGCCGCGGCCGGGGCGGCGAGGGGCGCGTCGGCGGGCCAGGCGCGGGAGGCGGGGTCGAGGGCGCTGGGGCCGGTCATGATGCGGATCGCCTCGGCGGCGAGGGCGAGGTCGGGGGCGAAGACGGTGAGGCAGTCGTAGGAGGGGCAGGCGGGGACGACGCCGTCGACGGGGACGAGGCCGAGGCTGGCCTTGACGCCGACGATGCCGTTGAGGGCGGCGGGGACGCGGCCCGAGCCGGCGGTGTCGGTGCCGAGGGCGAAGTCCGCGATGCCGAGGGCGACCGCGACCGCCGAGCCCGAGGAGGAGCCGCCGGAGATCCGCTCGGGGTCGGCGGCGGCCCGGACGGGCCCGTACGGGGAGCGGGTGCCGACCAGGCCGGTGGCGAACTGGTCGAGGTTGGTCTTGCCGAGGCAGACCGCGCCGGCCGCGCGCAGCCGCGCGACGGCGGTGGCGTCCCGGTCGGGCGTGTACGCGAAGGACGGGCAGGCCGCGGTCGTGGGCAGGCCCGCGACGTCCACGTTGTCCTTGGCCGCGAAGACCGTCCCGGCGAGCGGGAGGTCCTCCCCCGCGTCGGCGCGAGCCTGGACGCGGGCGGCCTCGGCCAGGGCGTCGGCCTTGTCGCGCAAGGTGATCCAGACCTCGGGCCGGTCGGCCTCGGCGATGCGGGCGTAGGCGGCCTCGACGCGTGCTGCGGTGTTCACTCAGTCCCCTGTCTACTTCGTTCGGTGCCTAGCGGACGACCAGCAGCGGCGCGCCCGGCGCGGCCTGGTCGCCCGGACGCGCGAGCACGCGCGTCACCGTGCCGGACGCGGTGCACGCCACGGGCATCTCCAGTTTCATCGCTTCGAGGACCACGACGGTGTCCCCGGCGGCGACGGTGTCGCCCTCGGCGACGTTCACGCGCCACACGCTGGCGGCCATCGGGGCCTCGACGAGGGTCTCGCCGGGGGCGAGTTCGATCGCGTTCCCCTGGTGCGGGGCGGGCTCGGTGTGGTCGCGGTCGAACTCGCCGGCGTCGGCCCAGCGGCGCCGCTCGGCTTCGAACGCGGCGGCCTGGCGGGTGCGGAACGCGTCGATCGCGTCGGCGTTGTCGGCGAGGAGGCGCCGGTAGTCGGCGTAGGCGAAGACGCCGTCGCGGATGTCGATCTCGGCGCGGCCGGCGGCGAGGTCGCGGCGGGTCTCGGCGAGCTCCTCCTCGGAGACGCGCTCGAAGACGACGCGGTCGAAGAAGCGCAGCAGCCACGGCAGGCCGTCCTTGAAGGACGCGAGGTCGCGCAGGCCGGCCCAGATGGGGGCGGTGCGGCCGACGAGCTGGTAGCCGCCCGGGGAGTCCATGCCGTAGATGCACATGTAGGAGCCGCCGATGCCGACGGTGCCTTCGGCGGTCCAGGTGCGGGCCGGGTTGTACTTGGTGGTGACGAGCCGGTGGCGGGGGTCGACGGGGACGGCGGCGGGCGCGCCGAGGTACACGTCCCCGAGGCCGAGGACGAGCCATTCGGCGGCGGTGGCGATCGCGGCGACGTCCTCGACCGAGTCGAGGCCGTTGATGCGGCGGATGAACTCGATGTTCGAGGGGTTGAACAGGGCGTCGTCGCGGACGTTGGTGGTGTAGCGGGCGATGGCCTCGTCGACGACGGAGTCGTTCCAGGAGATCGGCATCCGCACCTCGCGGGAGGGCACGACCATGTCGCCGGTGTCGGGCAGGTCGGCCTCGAGCTCGGTGAGGAGCCCGGTGAGGGTGCGGATGGGGAGGACGTCGGGGTCGACGTGGAGGTGGAGGGAGCGCACCCCGGGCGTGGTGTCGATGAGCCCGGCGGGGTTCGCGGCGGCGAGGGCGTCCATGAGGGCGCCGACGCGCATGCGCAGCGCCAGGTCGAGGTGCATGGGCCCGTATTCGAGGAGGACCGCGTCGTCGCCGGCGCGCCGGTAGGCGACGGCGGGCCGGTCGTCGCCGGCCTCGATCTCGGCGAGGGTGGCCTCGTCGCGGGCGGCGTTCACGAGCGGGACGGGGGCGGCGACGGGCGTGGCCCGGAGGCGGTCGGCCTCCTCCTCGGCGACGGGCAGGAACCGCACGGTGTCGCCGGGGCGCAGCTGGCCGAGCTTCCACCGGTCCGAGGTGGTCACGGTGAACGGGCACGCGAAGCCGCCGAGGCTGGGGCCGTCGGGGCCGAGGAGCGCGGGCGTGTCGCCGGTGAAGTTGACGGTGCCGACCGAGTACGGGTTGTCGTGCAGGTTGGAGGGGTGGAGTCCGGCCTCGCCGCCGTCGGTGCGGGCCCACTGGGGGCGGGGGCCGTCGAGGCGGACGCCGGAGCGCCCGGCGTGGACCTGCACGGACCAGTCGGCGTCGTAGATCCGCTCCATGTCCGCGAATGTGAAGTAGTGCGGGGCCGGCTGCGGGCCGGGGGTGACCGCGAGGGTCCACTCGTGGCCGAACGCGGGCCGGTCCTCGACCGGCACCGGCGCGGCGGGGCCGGGCGCGTGGACGGGGACGAGGCGGTCGCCGGCGCGGAGCTGGTCGCCGGTGTAGCCGCCGATGCGCCCGGGCGGGAACGTCGAGGCGGAGCCGAGGAACGTCGGGACGTCGAGGCCGCCTTGGAAGAGCACGTAGGTGCGGGCCCCGGCGTCGGCGATCTGGCCGACCGCGAGCTCGCCGCCCGCGGGCACCTCGACGGGGACCCACTGGTCGACGGGGGCGCCGTCGAGGGTGACGGGCGCGGGTGCGCCGGTGACGCACACGGTGACGGGCACGCCGAAGCGCAGGGTGGGGCCGCTGATCGTGCACTCGAGGCCGGGGACGCCCTCGTCGTTGCCGAGGGCGCGGTTGCCGAGGCGGAACGACAGGTCGTCCATCGGCCCCGACGGCGGCACCCCGACCTGCCAGTACCCGACGCGGCCCGGGAAGTCCTGCACGGTGGTGAGGACGCCGGCGCTGAGGACGTCGATGCGCGGGGAGGCGTCCGCGATCGTGGCGACCGTGGCGGTGTCGTGCTCGACGGCGAGGACGCGGGGGTCGGCGGCGGCGGCGCGCAGCTGCCCGAGGTTGGTGTGGACGCCTTCGATCCTGGTGTCGGCCAAGGCGTCCGCGAGGGCGGCCCAGGCGTCGGCGCGGGTGGCGCCGGTGGTGACGATCTTGGCGAGCATCGGATCGTACATGGCGGGGACTTCGAGGCCGCGTTCGATCCACGTGTCGACGCGCGCGGCCTCGGGGAGGTCGACGCAGGTGAGGAGGCCGGCGCTGGGGAGGTGGTCGCGGGCGGGGTCCTCGGCGTAGACGCGGGCCTCGACGGCGGCGCCGGCGACGGCGGGCCCGGTGTCGGGGAGGCCGTCGAGGAACGCGGTGTCGCCGGCGGCGGCGCGGATCATCCACTCCACCAGGTCGATCCCGAGGACGGCCTCGGTGACGGGGTGCTCGACCTGGAGGCGGGTGTTGAACTCCAGGAAGGACGCCTCCTCGCGGTCGGCGTCGTAGATGAACTCGACGGTGCCGGCGGAGCGGTACCGCGCCTCGCCCGCGAGGGCGCGCGCGGCGGCGTGCATCCGCTCGCGGACGGTGTCGGGGAGCCCGGGGGCGGGAGCCTCCTCGATGACCTTCTGGTGGCGGCGCTGGAGGGTGCAGTCGCGGTCGGCGAGGGACACGACGCGGCCGGCGCCGTCGCCGAAGACCTGGACTTCGACGTGCCGGGCATGCAATACATAGCGTTCGAGATATACCGAGTCGTCGCCGAAGTTGTCGGCGGCGAGGCGCTTGACGGACGCGAACACCTCGGCCAGAGCGGCCGCGTCCTCGGCGACGCGCATGCCGATGCCGCCGCCGCCCGCGGAGGCCTTCACGATGACGGGGTAGCCGATGGCGTCGGCGGCCGCGACGGCTTCGGCGGGGGTGGCGAGGGCGGCGGTGCCGGCGGCGAGGGGGACGCCGGCGAGCGTGGCGGCCTCGCGGGCGGTGACCTTGTCGCCGAACTGCTCGAGCTGCTCGGGGGTGGGGCCGATGAACACGAGCCCGGCTTCGGCGACGCGGCGCGCGAACTCGGCGTTCTCGGCGAGGAACCCGTAGCCGGGGTGGACGGCCTGGGCGCCGGTGTCCTTGGCGGCGGAGAGGATCGCGTCGACGTTCAGGTAGGACTCGGCGGGGGCGGCGGGGCCGACGCAGACGGCCTCGTCGGCTTCGCGCACGTGCAGGGACGCGGCGTCGGCCTCGGAGTAGACGGCGACGGTGGCGATCCCGAGCCGGTGGGCGGTCCGGGTGATGCGCCGGGAGATCTCCCCGCGGTTGGCGATGAGGATGCGCTCGAACATGGGTCTCGCTCTCAAGGGTCGGCGGCGGACGGGATCAGGGCCGGACGGCGTTCGCCAGGTGGGCCCAGGTGAGGGCGGCCTCGGCGCGGCCGACCACGATGGACCGGGAGGTCTCGATGTGGCGGGTGAGGATCGCGGTGGCCTCGCTGTAGCGGCCGTCGAGGGCGCCTTCGGCGATGGCGATGTGCTCGGCGATGGTCGACTCCATGCGTTCGGCCGTGAAGTAGTCGAACATGCGGGCGGGCCGGATCTTGTTGTTGACGACCTTGAGGGCCTCGGCGAGCTGCGGGTTGCCGGAGGAGGCCAGGAGCGTCAGGTGGTAGCGCTCGTCGGACTCGACGAACCCGGCGTCGGGGCCGGGCGGGGCGTCGCGGAGGCGGTACCAGCGTTCGAGTTCGGGGCCGAGGAGGTCGGGGTCGTGCGTGGTCTCGGGGTCGGCGGCGGCCCGGGACAGGCCGCGCAGTTCGAGGGTCAGGCGGACTTCGTACAGGTCGTTGAGCTGGTCGATGCGGGGCCGGTACGGGTAGAGGCCGTCCACTTCGCGCGAGACGAGGCCGTCGGCGGACAGGCGGCTGAGGGCTTCGCGCACGGGGGTGCGCGACACCCCGTAGTTGCCCGCGAGGCGCTCCTCGCCGAGGCGCTTGCCCGGCTCGTACTTGCCGGCCATGAGGTCGGCGCGCAGGGCGATGTAGACGCGCGCCGCGAGCGGCCCGCTGGTCTCCGGTAGGGGGGAGAAGGAGGTCATGGGTTTACTCCGGTTCGGGGAAGCGAGCGAAGCGGGCGGGGGGCGCGGAGCGCTCGCGGCACCGGGCGGCGGTGGGCCGCGCGCGGCCGCGCAGGGCCTCGGGCCGCTCGGGTGCCGGTGCGGTCGGCCGGCCGGTCGGTGCGGGTCATATGGCCATCGCCTCTCTGACGCTGGTCTCGGCGCCGGCGCCGGTGGCGCCTGCGGAGGCGACGCGGCCGGAGCGGAGGACGTAGTAGCGGTCGGCGGCCTGGAGGGCGAAGCCGAGGTGCTGCTCCACCAGCAGGACGGCGAGGCCGCCGCGCTTGGCGAGGTCGACGATCGTGGACTCGATCTCGGCGACCACGTTGGGCTGGATGCCCTCGGTGGGCTCGTCGAGGATGAGCAGGCGCGGCTCGGTGATGAGGGCGCGGGCGATGGCGAGCTGCTGGCGCTGGCCGCCGGAGAGGAGCCCGGCCTGGCGGGCGAGGAGGGGGCGCAGGGCCGGGAACAGGTCGAGCTGCTCGTCCACGAGGGCCCGGCCGCGCTTGCGGCCGTCGGCGACCAGGCGCAGGTTCTCCCCCGCCGTCAGGTGCGCGAAGCACTGCTGGCCCTGGGGCACGTACGCCATGCCGGCCTTGACGCGCTTGTTCGCGGCCCGGCGGGTGACGTCCTCCCCCGCGAGCTCGACGGTGCCGGACATGGCGGGGAGGAGGCCGACGACGGCGCGCAGCAGGGTGGTCTTCCCGGCGCCGTTGTGGCCCATGACGGAGACGACCTCGTCGGCGCCGACCTCGAGGTCGATGCCGTGGACGACGGCGGAGCGGCCGTAGCCGCAGGTGAGGTCACGCAGACGCAGCATCGGCCGCCTCCTTCGCGGTGCCCAGGTAGACCTCCTGGACGCGGGGGTCGTTCGAGACGTCGTCGACCGAGCCGGAGGCGAGGACCGTCCCGGCGTGGAGGACGGTGACGCGGGAGGCGAAGGCCCGCATGAAGTCCATGTCGTGCTCGACCACGGCGACGGCGCGGCCTTCGGCGATGTCGTGGAGGAGGCGGCCGGTGGTCTCGCGCTCGTCGTGGCCCATGCCGGCGATGGGCTCGTCGAGGAGGAGCACGTCGGCGTCGCCGACGAGGAGCATCCCGATCTCGAGCCACTGCTTCTGGCCGTGGGCGAGGACGCCCGCGGGGGTCTCGGCGCGGTCGGCGAGGCCGATGCGCTCCATGGTCTCCACGACGTGCGGCGGCAGGTGCCTGCGGCGGCGCAGGAGCGTCCACGGCGAGCGGCCGGCCCCGGCGGCGATGTCGAGGTTCTGGGCGACGGTGAGGTTCTCGAAGACGGCGGCGGTCTGGAAGGTGCGGCCGATGCCCCGGCGGGCGATGTGGTGGACCTTCCTGCCGCGCAGCTCCTCGCCGTCCTTGACGACCGAGCCGGTGTACTTGGCGAGGCCGGTGATCGCGTCGACGAGGGTGGTCTTCCCGGCCCCGTTGGGGCCGATGAGGAAGTGGACCTCGCCCCGGTTCAGTTCGAGGTCGACGCCGTCGACGGCCTTGAACCCGTCGAAGTCGACCGCGATGCCCTTGCAGGTGAGTGCGGCGTTCATGCTGCGGCCTCCACGGTGGTGCGCTTGGTCTGGAACCTCTTGGCGACGCCCGCGACCGAGGCGATGCCGCCGGGGAGCAGGGCGATGACGGCGATGAACAGGAGCCCCTGCGCGTACGTCCACGCCGAGGGGAACTGCTCGGAGAGGGCGGTCTGGGCCCAGGCGACCGCGAGCGCGCCGACGACGGGGCCGACGAGGCTGGCGCGGCCGCCGATGGCGACGCCGAGGATGAACATGATCGAGGGGACGATGCCGATGCTCGCCGGGGAGATGATCCCGACGATCGGCACGAAGACCGCCCCGGCGACCGAGGCGAAGAGCGCGGCGACGGCGTAGGCGACGACCTTGACGTTCGCGGCGTCGTAGCCGAGGAAGCGGACGCGCTCCTCGGCGTCGCGGACGGCGACGAGGAGCTCGCCGTAGCGGGAGCGGCGCAGTTGCAGCGCGATGGCGACGACGGCGAGGAGGACGCCGGCGGCGATGAAGTAGAGCATCTGCTGGTTGACCGGGTCGGCGAGGGTGAAGCCGAAGAAGTAGCGGAAGCGGCTGAGGCCGTTGAAGCCGCCGAGGGACTGCTGGCCGATGAGGAGGATCGCGAAGGCGCCGGCGAGCGCCTGGGAGAGGATCGCGAAGTAGGCGCCCTTGACGCGGCGTTTGAAGACCGCGAGGCCGAGCAGGATCGCGAAGGCGGTCGGGAGGACGAGGATCATCGCGATCGTGAACGCGGGCGAGGCGAACGGGGCCCAGTAGGCGGGCAGTTCGCGGATGCCGGCGAGTTCCATGAAGTCGGGGACGGCGCCGGGGCCGTTCCTGAACTCGGCGTCGGCCATCTTCAGGTGCATGGCCATGAGGTAGGCGCCCATGCCGAAGAAGACGCCCTGCCCGAGGGTGAGCATCCCGCCGCGGCCCCAGGCGAGGCCGATGCCGACGGCGACGATCGCGTAGCACAGGAACTGGGCGAGGAGGCCGAGCCGGAACCCGGTGAGGAGCAGCGGCGCGAGTCCGAACAGGACGACCGCGGCGGCGGCGAAGCCGGTCCAGGTCCCGGCGCGGGTGCTGAAGAACGTGCGGGGCATCGGCGGGCGCTCCTGTCCGGGGAGGCGGGCGGCGGGTGCGGGGCTCATGCGAGGCTCCTGGTTCGCAGCGTGAACAGGCCCTGCGGGCGCAGCTGGAGGAAGACGACGATGACGATGAAGACGCCGACCTTGGCGAGCGACGCGGTCGAGTAGGTCTCGAACACGGCCTGGAGCGCGCCGAGGGCGACCGCGGCGACGACCGCGCCCTTGATGCGGCCCAGGCCGCCCGCGACGACGACGAGGAACGCGTCGACGAGGTAGGACTGGCCGGTGGTGGGGCTGGTGGAGCCGATGAGGGTCAGGGCGACCCCGGCGACGCCGGCGAGGCCGGAGCCGATGAAGAACGTCGCGGCGTCCACGGACCGCGAGGAGATCCCGGCGGTCTCGGCGAGGTCGCGGTTGCCGACGACGGCGCGGATGCGCCGCCCGGCGGGCGTGAACCGCAGGACCAGCGCGACGGCGGTGACGGCGACGACCGCGAGGGCCATGATGAACAGGCGGGTGCGGGGGACGGTGACGCCGAGGAGGTCGACGCCGCCGCGCAGGGCCTCGGGCACCGAGACGTTCACGGCGGGCGCGCCGAAGACGTCGCGGGCGGCCTGCTGGAGGATCAGGCCGACGCCGAAGGTGACCAGGAGCGTGTCGAGGGGGCGGTGGTAGAGGCGGCGGATGAGCAGGGTCTCGAGGACCAGGCCCATCGCGCCGCCCACCAGGAACCCGGCGGGGAGGGCGATCAGGAGGGAGGCCCCGGCGTCGCCGACCGCCTGCTGGACGACGTACGCGGTGTAGCAGCCGGCCATGATGAACTCGCCGTGCGCCATGTTCACGACGCCCATCTGGCCGAACGTGAGCGAGAGTCCGAGCGCGGCCAGCAGCAGGATCGAGCCGGTGCTCAGGCCGGTGAACAGCTGCCCTACGAGGAGGTCCACGGCGTCTCCTTCCTGATCGTCATCACATCGATGCTTGCGAGGGGTACATGTGCAGGGCGGGCTACTCGGTCACCGAGAGGTCGGCGGCCCAGTCGTAGCCCTCGAGGAACGGGTCGGGCTCGATCGGGCCGTCGGACTCCCACACGGTGTAGAGGAGGCCGTCGGCGTCGATCCGGCCGATGCGGGCGGTCTTGGTGACGTGGTGGTTGTCGCCGTCGATGACGACGGTCCCTTCAGGGGAGTCGAAGGAGACGCCGTCGGCGGCGGCCTGGACGTCCTCGACCGCGAACGAGCCGGCCTTCTCGACGGTGGCGGCCCACAGGTGCACCGAGTTGTAGGCGGCCTCCATCGGGTCGGAGGTGACCCGGTCGGCGCCGTACTCGGCCTTGAACGCCTCGACGAACGCGGTGTTCGCGGGCGAGTCGACGGTCTGGTAGTAGTTCCAGGCGGCGAGCTGGCCCTCGATGTTCTCGACGCCGATGCCGCCGACCTCCTCCTCGGCGATGGAGACGCTCATGACGGGCATGTCCTCGGCGGTGAGGCCGACGTTCGCGTACTCGCGGAAGAACGCCACGTTCGAGTCGCCGTTGAGGGTGTTGAAGACCGCGTCGGCGTCGGCGGCCTTGACCTGGTTGACGATCGTGGAGAACTCGGTGGAGCCGAGGGTCACGTAGTCCTCGCCGAGGACCTCGATGCCGTGGGCCTCGGCGTAGGCGTTGATGATCGCGTTCGCGGTGCGGGGGAAGACGTAGTCGGAGCCGACGAGGTAGAGCGACTCGACGCCGGTCTCGACGAGGTAGTCGAGGGCGGGGATGATCTGCTGGTTCGTGGTGGCGCCGGTGTAGAAGATGTTCTCGGACGCCTCGAGGCCCTCGTACTGGACGGGGTAGTACAGGAGCGAGTCGTTGTCCTCGAACACCGGGAGCATCGCCTTGCGGGAGGCGGAGGTCCAGCCGCCGAAGACCGCGGCGACGCAGTCCTCGCGGATGAGCTTCTCGGCCTTCTCGGCGAACACGGTGGGCTCGGACGCGCCGTCCTCGGCGACGATCTCGATCTGCTTGCCCTGCACGCCGCCGGCGGCGTTGACCTCCGCGACGGCCAGCGCGATGGCGTCGCGGACGGTGGTCTCGGAGATGGCCATGGTGCCGGACAGGGAGTTGAGGGAGCCGACCTTGACGGTGTCCCCGGAGGTGTCCACGCAGGACTCGGTGGCGGCGGTCTCCTCGCCGGCGCGGGAGCCGCAGGCAGTGGTGGCGACGAGTCCGGCGAGTGCGGCGGTGGCGGCGAGGGCGCGGGCGAGGTCCCGGGCTTTGGGCTTGGAGCGCAGTGGCATGTGCAGTTGACCTTTCGCAGAGGAGCGTCCCGGCGCCGGCCGGCCGTCGAGGAGTGGGCCGCCGGTGATGGGGTACCGGGTCTGCTGGGTGCACCGGCGCAGGTCGCGGCGGTGTACAGGTGCGTATACAGCGTCGTATCCGCTCTGGGTACAAGCTATGGGCGCGATGTTTCGCCGCCGTTCACGTCAAGCACAGCCGCATGAACTCTCGTTGCCCGCAGGTAAAGAAGGCCGCACAACGGCGGGCGCGGCCGGAGAGGCCGGTGGCGGGGTCGTCTCGACCGCGGGCGGCCTGAGCGACTGCTCCGGCGCGCTGGTGGTCGGGACGCCCCTGACCGAGGGCCTCCTGGCCGAGGCCGCCGGCTTCCAGGAGACGGGCAGGGGCTCCGGGTACGGGCCGGGGCTGTTCGGGTTCGAGCCGTGCGGCGACGGCCGGGTCTGCCTCGGGCACGGCGGCGACGGCCTCGGCCGGGAGGCGCACTCGCTCCACTCCCCGGACGGGGAGCGGCAGGTCTCGGTGTCGTGGAACCTGGTCGACCGGCACGGGTGGGCCGACCCGGACGCGGGCGTGGACGCGCTCGTCGCGTCGGCACTGTGCGTCAGGCGTCTCGACCGGGCCGCCCCACGGTCTTCGGGCGGCGGTCCTGGGCGGCTGTTGTCGCGACCGGGCCCCGCGGCTTCGGACGGCGGGGCGGTCCGCCGCGTCAGGCGTCCTGGAGGTAGCGGGCGACGAGTTCGGTGCGGCTGGCGGTGCCGGTCTTGGCGAGCAGGCGCGACATGTGGACTTCGACGGTGCGCTGGGAGATGCCGAGGGCGGCGGCGATCTGGCGGTTGGAGCCGCCCGCGGCGGCGGCGCGCAGGACCTCGGTCTCGCGGGCGGTGAGGGCCCCGGTCAGCGGGGCGGGCGCGAGGGCGGCGAGGGCGGCCTCGGCCGCGGTGCGGCGGGGCCCGGGCCAGCGGCGCAGGAGCGCGACGGCCTCGGTCGCGTGCGCGAGGGCGGCCTCGCGGTCGCCGAGGCGGCGGGCGGCCTCGGCCGCGAGCGAGCGGGCGGTGGAGCGCTGGTAAGCCTGGCCGGCGGCCGCGGCGCCGTCGAAGAGGGCGAGGGCGCCGGCCCAGTCGCCGCGGCGGACGCGGGCCTCCATCCACATGAGGTCGGCGTACGGGCTGGAGCCGGGGGCGGGGACGGTGCCGAGGCAGTCGGTGAGGAAGCGGCGCACCGCGTCCGGTTCGGCGCCGCGGTCGAGGGCGAGGCGGGCGACCTCGATGACGCGCGGTTCGCGGAGGCGGTGGAGGTCGGGCGGGACGGCGTCGCGGTAGGCGCGGACGGCGGCGTCGAGTTCGGCGCGGTCGCCGCGGCGGGCGGCGATGGCCGCGGCCAGCCAGTGCGGGTAGGTGACGACCCAGCCCTGGTCCATGCCGGCGACGAGGTCGAGGCCCTCGCGGCACAGGCGCTCGGCCTCGTCGGGGTCGTCGCGTTCGAGCGCGAGGAGCCCGGCCTTGGCGGCGAGGACGGCCCGCTCGTGCGGGTCGGGTTCGATGCGGGCGCGGGCCGAGAGGAGGTCCCAGGCGCGGTCGAGGTCGCCGAAGCCGATGGCGGCGTCGCCGCCGACGCGGGTGATCTTGCCGCCCCAGGAGGCCATGCCGAGGTCGCCGACGGCGGCCACGGCGCGGTCGAACAGCCGCCACGCCTGCGGTTCGGGGAGGTCGGCGAGCTGGGCGGCGAGGAGGTTGTTGACGGCGCGGCCGAGTTTGCGCAGGTCGCCGTCGGCTTCGGCGTCGCGCCAGACTTGGTGGAGGGTGCGCACGGCGGCCTCGGTGTCGCCGAGGTAGTACAGGGCGGTCGCGCGGCTGATCGCGATGGAGCGGCGCTGCGTGTGGAGGCCGTGGCGCTCGAGGAGGGCGTCGGCGCGGTCGCACAGGGCGGGCAGGCCGGGGTAGTCGGCGGCGCGCACCATGGCCTGGGCGCGGCCGGTGAGGCAGCGGCCGTGCTCGGCGCTGCCGGGCGCGGCGAGCGCTTCGGCGGTCTCGAGGTGGCGCCACTGGTCGGCGATGCGGCCCTGGTGCCAGGCGGTCTCGGCGAGGCGGAGGTGGGCGAGGCAGCGCTCGCGGTCGTCCCCGACCGCCGCGAGGTGTCCGAAGTGGACGCGAGCGGCAATGTGGTCGCCGGTCAGGAGCGCGGCCTGCCCGGCGGTGGCGAGGAGTCCGGTGTGGTCGGGTGCGGCCGCGAGGGCGGTCTCGGCGGTGCGCTGGGCGGACTCGGTGTGCCAGGCGGCGAGCTGGCGGGCGGCGGTGCGGTCGGCGGCCGTGGCCGCGAGGGCCGTCTCGCCGAGGGCGGCGGCGTGGGCGGCGGTCGCGGGGTCGTCGCCGGCGGCGAGGGCGGCGTCGAGCGCGGCCCGGTGGACCGCCTCGGCCTCGGCGGGGAGCGCGGTGGCGGCGAACGCCTCGCGCATGAGGGCGTGGGGGAAGCGGAGCGCGGCCCCGTCGCGGCGGATGACGCCGGCCGCGGTGAGGCGCGGGAGGGCGCGTTCGAGGAGGTCCGCGCCGAGGACGGCGGCCGCGGTGGCGGTCGCGGTGCGTTCGCCGAGGAGCGCGAGGCCGCGGGCGAGCCGCCAGGCGTGCTCGTCCTCCCCGGCGAGGCGGGCGCGCACGAGGGAGGCGAGGCGGCCCGGGAGCGGCGCGGTGGCGGCCCCGGCGGCGGCGAGTTCCTTGACCCAGAACGGGTTCCCGCCGGTGCGGCGGTGGACGGCGCGGGCGGTCGCGGGCGGCACGGCCCCGCCGAGGAGGGTCCCGGTCTCGGCCGCGGTCAGGGGCCGCAGGTCGATCGCGGTGGCGTCGCGGGCGCCGCCGAGGCGGGCGAGCACGCGGGCGGCGGCCGCGGGGTGCCGGGCCTCCTCGGGCGGGCGGCCCGCGGCGAGCAGGAGCGCCGGGAGGTCCCAGGCGGCGGCGAGCTCGGACCAGAGCGCGAGGCTCTCGGGGTCGAGCCAGTGGAGGTCGTCGACGGCGATGAGGACGGGCCCGTCTGCGGCGAGGCGGCGCAGGGTCCGCATGGCGCCGCGCAGGAGCGCGCCGTCGGGCAGCGGCGCGGGCGCGCTGTCGGGTTCCTGGCGCAGCAGCCGCCACAGGCGCTCGTCGGTGCCGTCCGGCGGGTCGGTCTCGGCGGTCGCGGCCGCGAACCAGTCGTGCGGCGCGGCCCCGTCGGCGCGCGCGGTCCCCACGAGCAGCCGCGCCGGGCCGATCGCGGCCACGGCCTCCCGCAGCAGCCGGGTCTTGCCCATGCCGGCCTCGCCGACGACGGTGACGGCCACCGGTCCCCCGCCGGCCGCGAGCCGCTCCCACGCCGCGGTGATGCGCGCGAGGTCGGCGCCGCGGTCGATGAACGGGGACATGTGAGCAAGGCTAACGTCCGGCCGCTGTCGGACCGGTAGGGCAGGGTTGCAGCGGGGGGCCCGCAATACCGGTGGCATATCACATGTCACATGGCACCCGCTGCGAAGCGAGCACGTATGGGGGCGGGTTGGAGCGGGCCCCCAATACCGGTGGCACATCACATGTCACACGGCACTCACTGCGGAGCGGGCGCGTACGGGGCAGGGTTGCAGCGGGAGCCCGCAAAACCGGTGGCACATCACATGTCACGGCACTCACTGCGGAGCGGGCGCGTACGTGGAAACACGTATGGCGCAGCCTCCGGCCCGCGCCGATGCTGAAGACATGAGCCACATCGGAATCGACGCCCCGGCGGTGGAGGTGCGGGCCCTGGTCCGCGACTTCCGCACCAGGGGCGGGCCGCCGCGCCGCGCCCTCGACGCCTTCGACCTCACCGTCGCCCCCGGGGAGGTCCACGGCCTCCTCGGCCCGAACGGCGCCGGCAAGACCACGCTGTGCAAGATCCTCTCCACGATCCTGCTGCCGACCTCCGGGTCGGCGGCCGTGCACGGCCTCGACGTCGTCGCCGACGCCAAGCGGGTGCGCCCGCTCCTGGGCATCGTGTTCGGCGGCGAGCGCGGCCTGTACGCGCGCATGACCGCCGCGCAGAACCTCCGGTTCTGGGCCGCGCTCTACGGGCTCGGCCGCCGCGAGGGGCGCCGCCGCGCCGCCGAGCTCCTCGACCGGGTGGGCCTGGCCCCGCGCGCCGACGAGCCGGTGGAGACGTTCTCGCGCGGCATGAAGCAGCGCCTGCACCTGGCGCGGGGCCTCGTGGGCGACCCGCGGGTGCTCCTGCTCGACGAGCCGACCGTGGGCATGGACCCGGTGTCGGCGCACGAGTTCCGCGACCTCGTCGAGAGCCTGCGCGCCGAGGGCCGGGCGGTCCTGCTGACCACGCACGACATGGCCGAGGCCGAGGCGCTGTGCGACCGGGTGTCGTTCATCGACGGCGGGCGGCTGCTGCGCTGCGAGGATCCGCGGGTCCTCGGCGAGCTCCTGTCGCGCCACGAGCGGGTCCGGGCCGCGGGCGTCCCGGCGGCGCTCGCCGAGCGGATCGCGGCGCTGCCGGGGGTCGAGCGCGTCCGCGAGACCGGGCCGGGCGCGGTCCTGGTCGAGACCGACCGGGGCGGCGCGGCCCTGCCGGTGCTGCGCACGCTCGTCGAAGCGGGCGTCACGGACGTGTCGACCGCGCCGCCGACGCTCGAAGAGGTCTACCTGCACCTCATCGGCGAGCGCGGGATGGCGGTGCGGCCGTGACCGCCTCCTCCCCCGCGTTCTGGGCCGCGGCCCGCGCGCAGCTCACCGAGTTCCGGCGCGACCCGGGCACGCTGCTCACCCTCGCCACCGCGCCGTTCTTCGCGGTGATCCTCCTGTCGGTCACCGAGCACGGCGGCCGCGCCGACCTGGCGCCGTACGCGCTGCTCGCGCCTGCGGTGATGGCCTCGATCGGCATGGCGGTCATGGAGGCCGGCGAGACGATCTTCCGGGACCGCTCGACCGGGGTGCTGGAGGCGGTCCTGACGACGCCGGCGCCGCTGACGGCCGTCCTCACCGGGCGGATCGCGGCGATCACCGCGGTGAGCCTGGTCGGGATCGCCGAGTGCTGGCTCGTGGGCGCGCTCGGGTTCGGGGTCGTCGTCGCGGTCGAGCACCCGCTCGTGTTCGCGTTGACGCTCCTGGCGACCGCCGCGGGGGTCGCGGCGACCGGGATGCTCCTGGCCGCGGTCTTCGTGGTGGGGCGGAACGTGCGCAGCTTCCAGAACTCGCTGACGTTCCCGCTGTACCTGCTCGGCGGGGCGATGGTCCCGGTGGCGTTCCTGCCGGCCGGGTTCGAGGCGCTCTCGCGGCTGTTCTTCCTGTCGTGGGCGACCGACCTGCTGCGCGACAGCCTCGCGCCGGCGCCGGTGGCGCACTTCTGGCCGCGCCTGGCGGCGGTGGCCGGGCTGGCGGCGGGCATGTTCGCGGCCGCGTCCTGGATCGCGCACCGCATGGTGCGGCGGGTCCGGCGCACCGGGACGGTGGGGTTCGCGTGAACGCGATCGCGGTGCTGCGGCAGACGATGTGGTCCGGCTGGACCGACCTGCGGATCGTCTACACGCCGACGACGTGGGCGTTCGGGTGGATGGTCCGGGTGCTGTGCCAGGTCGTCTTCTACTCCACGCTCGGCTCGCTCCTGGGCGACCCCGAGCGGACCCGCTACCTGCTGGTGGGCGCGGCGGTGTTCATCGCCGCCAACGAGACGATGATGGCCTCGGCGTCCACGACCTGGGAGCGGCTGAGCGGCACGCTCGCGCTCCTCGCGGCCGCGCCGGCGGGGATGGTGACGGTGCTGGCCGCGCGCAGCTGGTTCTGGATCGCGACGGGCACGGTCTCGTCGTCGATCGCGCTGCTGGCGCTCGCGCCGGTCTTCGGGCTCGGCCTCGGCGCCGGGGAGGCGGCCGCGGCGGTGGCGCTGGTGTTCGCGACGGCGCTGACGAACTACGCCGTGGGGCTGTGCTGCGGGAGCCTGTCGCTGCGGTTCCACCGGATGCGGAACGTGTTCTCGAACCTCGTGCTGCTGACGATGACCGCGTTCGGCGGCGTGGTGGTCCCGGTGTCGTTCTGGCCGACCGGGTTCCAGTGGTTCGCGGCGGCGTTCCCGGCGGTGCACGGCCTGGAGGCGGTGCGCCTGGCGGTCGGCGGCGCCCCGGCGGCCGCGGTGCTCGCCGCGGTGGGCCTGGCGTTCGCGACCGCCGCGGGCTGGCTCGCGGTCGCGGCGGCGTCGCTGTGGTGGTTCCAGCGCGACGCGCGGCGGACCGGGTCGATCGACTTCGGCGACTAGCGCGACCGGTGTAATGCTTGGTCAGGGCTGTTACCGTTAGGAGATGCCCGCGACGCTGCTGCCCGACGAGCCCGCCCCGGTCCGGTTGATGAACACGGTCTGGGCCGGGCGGTCGGCGCTGACCGACGACTTCGACACCCTGGAGGGCTTCCGGGCGTGGGTCGCGGCGTTCGACCCCGCGGCGGCGGCCGCCGGGGACGGCGAGCGCGAGCGGTTCCGGGCCCTGCGCGACGCGCTGCGGCGGCTGGCGGCGTTCGCCACCGGCGACACGAGGCCCGCGGCGGCCTCCGCGATCGAGGAGGTCGAGGTCGCGGTGGCCGAGGTGAACCGGGCGGCGGCGCTGGCGCCGGCCTGGCCGGTGCTGGAGCTGCGCGGGGACGGGCTCGCCGCGCGGGCCGCGGGCGCGGGCGGTCCGGCCGACCGGCTCCTGGCCTCCTTCGCGGCCCAGGGGATCGCGCTGCTGACCGGGCCGGCGGCGCTGCGCGCCTGCTACGGGCCGAACTGCGTCCTCTACTTCACCAAGGACCATCCGCGCCGGGAGTGGTGCTCGGCGGGCTGCGGGAACCGCGCGCGGGCGGCGCGCCACTACGCCCGGCACCGCGGGGCCTGACACGGATCGACGCGAGCGCCGCACCTCCACGGGGGGTGCGGCGCTTTCGCGTGCGCGCCAAGGCGACCGGTTGCCGAAGAGACTGTCGTCACTCTAATGGTTGTAACCATTGCAAGCATTAGATCGATGTGCGAGGCTGATTTCTAGCGGATCAACCGTTAGACGATGCCCATCGACCCTGG
Source organism: Glycomyces terrestris (assembly GCF_003933745.1). Taxonomy (GTDB): domain Bacteria; phylum Actinomycetota; class Actinomycetes; order Mycobacteriales; family Micromonosporaceae; genus Glycomyces; species Glycomyces terrestris. Next base: position 420,861 of record NZ_RSEB01000004.1, read on the forward strand.
AGGCTGCAATGCCGCTCAAGACCGGACACATCGGACTCAACGTCACGGAACTCGGCCGCTCGGTGGCCTTCTACCGCAAGGTCTTCGAGCTCGACCTGCTCGGCGAGCAGGCCGAGGGCGAGCACCGGTACGCGTTCCTGGGCCAGGACGGCGGCCTCGTGCTGACCCTCTGGCAGCAGAGCGAGGGCGGCTTCGACGCCGCCCGCCCCGGCCTGCACCACCTCTCGTTCGAGGCGCCCGACATCGACGCGGTGCACCGGGCCGAGGCCGTGCTCAAGGAGGCGGGCGCGGAGCTGTTCTACGAGGGCGTGGTCCCCCACGGCGAGGGCGCGTCCTCCGGCGGGCTGTTCTTCACCGACCCCGACGGCACCCGCCTGGAGATCTACGCCCCCTCGGGCGCCGACACCGCGCCCGCCCCCACGCAGGGCGCGCCCACCTGCGGGTTCTTCTAGGCCGCCCGGAAAGGAGCACGCCATGAGGCACGCAGGCGAACTCGCGGTCCAGCGCCGGGCCGGACTCGACCTGGACGGCTGGGGCTCGGCCGGCGCCGGCCCCGAGATCCCGGCGGTCGCCGCCGAGTTCCTCGCCCGCCAGCGCATGCTCGTCGTCGGCGCCGCCGACGACGCGGGCGCGGTCTGGGCCGGGGCGCTCGCCGGCCCGGCGGGCTTCGTCCGGGCCCGGGGCGACCGGGAGGTCGTCGTCGACGCCGTGCCCGAGGCGGGTCCGCTCGCGGGCGTGTTCGCGCCGGGGGCCGACCGCGACGTCGGGATGCTCGCGATCGAGCCGGCGACCCGCCGCCGCATGCGCGTCAACGGCACGGCCCGCCGCTCCGGCGGCGGGCTCGCCGTCCGCACCGAGCAGGTGTACGCCAACTGCCCCAAGTACATCCAGACGCGGACGGTGGACGCGGAGGAGCCGCCGGCCGGGCCGGTCGAGGCGAGCGGCTCGGACCGGCTCAGCGCCGCGCAGCGCGCGTGGATCGCGGCGGCGGACACGTTCTTCGTCGCCACGCGCGCCGACGGGCTCGGGGCCGACGCCTCCCACCGGGGCGGCAACCCCGGGTTCGTCGCGGTCGGGGACGACCGGACGCTGGTGTGGCCCGAGTACGCCGGCAACTCGATGTACATGACGCTCGGGAACCTCGAGCTCGACCCGCGCTGCGGCCTGCTGTTCCTTGACTGGGAGCGGGGCCGGGCGCTCCACCTGACCGGGACCGCCCGCACCGACTGGGACCCCGGCCGCGCAGCGGCCGTCCCGGGCGCGCAGCGGCTGGTCGCCTTCGCGCTCGACCGCGTCGTCGAGGTCGGCGGCGCGCTGCCGCTGCGCTGGACGTTCGAGCGCTACTCCAAGTTCAACCCCGTCTGAAAGGTGACCGCGATGCGCGTCCACGTCGACCGCTCCGTCTGCCAGGTGCTGGCCCAGTGCGTGTTCACCGCGCCCGACGTCTTCGAACTCGACGGCGACGACGCCCTCGTGTACCTCGCCGAGCCCGGCGAGGAGTTCCGCGACGACGTGGAGCAGGCCGCCCGCGCGTGCCCGCTCCAGGCCATCACCCTCGAATAGCCCGCACCGCAAGGAGGACCGCTGTGAGACCGCCGCTGCCCCCGTTCACCGCCGAGACGGCCGCCGCCAAGGTGCGGGCCGCCGAGGACGCCTGGAACACCCGCGACCCGCACCGCGTCGCGCTCGCGTACACGCCCGATTCGGTGTGGCGCAACCGGGACGAGTTCGTCACCGGCCGGGAGGCGATCACCGCCTTCCTGACCCGCAAGTGGGAGCGGGAGCTGGACTACGCGCTGCGCAAGGAGCTGTGGGCGTTCGCCGGGGACCGGATCGCCGTCCGGTTCCAGTACGAGTGGCACGACGCCGCGGGCGCGTGGTGGCGCTCGTACGGCAACGAGCTGTGGGAGTTCACGGCGGAGGGCCTGATGCGCCGCCGGGAGGCGAGCATCAACGACGTGCCGATCGCGGCGGCCGACCGCCGGATCTTCGGCCCTCGCGGCGAGGACGAGGGCCCGGTCCCGCTCCGGTAGCCCGGGGCCGGACGGGGACCGGGGCCCGCGACGGCCCCGGCCCCTCCGGCCGGTGTATGTCGCAGCTCACGCGGCCGCGGCTTGACCTTGACATAGGTGTCAAGGTTGGAGGCTTCTGGGCATGACCACCACTGTAGTCACCGAACCCGATGCGGCCCAGCGGCTTCCGATCTCGCCGCTGCTGGCCCTGACCACCGCCGCGTTCATGGCGATCCTCACCGAGGCGCTGCCGGCCGGGGTGCTGCCCGAGATGGCCGCGAGCCTGTCGGTGAGCGAGGCGGCGGCCGGGCAGACGCTCACCGTGTACGCCGTCGCCACCGGCGTCTCGGCGATCCCGGTCATGGCGGCCACGGCCGCGTGGCCGCGGCGCCGGCTCCTGCTCGCCGCGGCGCTCGTGTTCGCCGTCGCGAACCTCGTCACCGCCGTCTCGGACTCGTACGCGCTCACCATGGCGCTGCGGCTCGCCGCCGGCGTCGCCGCCGCGGTGGTGTGGGCCGAGCTCGTCGCCTACGCCCGCCGGCTCGCCCCGCCGCACCTCCAGGGGCGCGCGATCGCGCTGACCATGGCCGGCGTGCCGCTGGCGCTCTCGCTCGGCATCCCGCTGGGCACGTTCCTCGGCGACCTGCTCGGCTGGCGCCTGACGTTCGGCCTCGTCGCGGCCGTCTCCGCGCTCCTCATGGTCTGGATCCGCGCGTCCGTGCCCGAGTTCCCCGGGAGCCGCGCGGGCCGGCGCGAGCCGATCCTCGCCGCGCTGCGCCTGCCCGGGGTCGTGCCGGTCCTGTTCACCGTCGCCGCCTACGTGCTCGCCCACAACATCCTGTACACGTACGTGGCGACCTTCCTGCACCACAACGGCATGGACGCGCACCGGGACCTGGTGCTGCTGGTGTTCGGCATCGCGTCGGCGGTGAGCATCGTCGTCACCGGCGCCCTCGTGGACCGGCGGCTGCGGCTGCTCACGGTCCTCAGCGCCGCGCTGTTCCTCGCCGCCGCCGCGATGCTCACGGCCCTCGCCGACGAGCCGGGACCGCTGTTCCTCGCGGTCGTCCTGTGGGGACTGGGCTGGGGCGGGGTGCCGACGCTGCTCCAGACCGCGGTGAACGACGCGGGCGGCGACCGCGGCCAGGCGCTGCTGGTGACCACCTGGAACTCCTCGATGGCCGCGGGCGGCGCGGTCGGCGGCGCGATGCTCAGCCTCATGGGCCCCGCGTCGTTCCCGTGGGGCGTCCTCGTCCTCATGGCGCCCGTCGCCGCGGTCGTGATCGGCGCCAGGGCCCACGGCTTCCCGGCGCGCCGGCCCGGCCTCGCGGAGTGACGGCGCGGGCCCCGGCGCGCCGGGGCCCGCCCGCCGCGGCGGCCCGCAGCGATAGGCGATCCCTATACGCCGCAAAGGGTACGACTCTTGGACGTATCCCTCCGACGGGTGCGACAGTGATCACAGTCAATCCCTCAAGGAGGAGGCATGGCTTCGACAGCCGAGCACGAGGGCGCGGCGGCGCCCGCCGACGTCCCGCGCACCGATGTGGACAAGGCCCTGCTGGGCGGGTCCACCTACCGCAGTCTCTCCGAACTCGGCTCGGGCGCCGAGGAGCGGTTCGAGCGGGGCCGGCGCCTGGTCGGGTGGTTCCTCGCCCCGGCCGCGAGCCTGGTCTTCGGGTTCCTGCCGCTCGACATGCCCGGCGACCAGCAGACCCTCGCGGCGGTGCTCCTCGGCGTCGTCGTCCTGTGGATCTGCGAGCCGATCCCGATCCCGATCGGCGGGCTCGTGGGCGTCGCCGCGATCGTGGTCCTCGGGGTCGCGCCCGGAGACGAGGTGCTGGCGCCCTTCGGATCCACCACCATCTTCACCTTCATCGGCGCGTTCATCCTCGCGGCGGCGATGCTCAAGCACGGTGTGGCGCAGCGGATCGCGTACTTCGTGCTGGGCCTGCCGGGGGTCGGGCGGTCCACCTTCCGCACGGTCGTCGCGTTCGGCGCCATCACCTGCGGCCTGTCCGCGTTCATCTCGAACACCGCCACGGTCGCGATGCTCATGCCCACGGCCCTGGGCATCCTCGCCGTCATCGCGAAACTCATGCAGGCGCAGGGGGTGGTGCGGCCCGACTTCGACCCGATGCGCCTGCGCGTGGGCACCGCGCTCATGCTCATGCTCGCCTACGGCGCCAGCGTGGGCGGCCTCCTCACGCCCGTGGGAAGCCCGCCGAACCTGATCGGGCGCGGCCTCATCGAGGAGGCCACCGGGGAGCGGATCTCCTTCGGGCAGTGGATGCTCGCGGCCCTCCCGGTCTGCCTCATCATGTTCGCCGTCCTGGCCGTGGTGCTGCTCCTGGTCAACCGGCCCGAGATCCGCCGCATCGAGGGCGTCGAGGCGTTCATCCGCGAGCGCCGCGCCGAGCAGGGCCCGATGAGCCGCGCCGAGAAGAACACCGTGATCGCGTTCGCGGTCACCGTGACCCTGTGGCTCATCCCGGCCGTCGTCGGCCTCGTCTCCGGCACCGACTCGAGCGCCTACGTGGCGGTGAGCGACCGCCTCGACGAGGGCGTCGCCGCGGTCATCGGCGCCGCGCTCCTGTTCGTGCTCCCCGTGAACTGGTCCAAGCAGCAGGCGACCCTGACGTGGAAGGACGCGGCCCAGATCGACTGGGGCACGATCATCCTGTTCGGCACCGGGATCATCTTCGGCGCCATGCTCTCGGCGACCGGCCTGGCCGAGACGATCGGCACCGGCGCCTCCGACGCGCTCGGCATCACCAGCTCGTTCGCGATCACCGCGTTCGCCGTCGTCCTGGCGGTGCTCATCTCGGAGACGACGTCGAACACGGCGTCGGCGGCGGTCGTGGTGCCGATCGTCATCCCGCTCGCCGCGGCCGCCGGGGTCGACCCGCTCGTGCCGGCGCTCGCGGCGACGTTCGCGGCCTCGCTCGGGTTCATGCTGCCGGTCTCGACCCCGCAGAACGCGATCGTCTACGGCACCGGCTGCGTGCCGATGACGAAGATGATCCGCTCGGGCGTCACCTTCGACCTCATCGGCGCGGCCGTGATCATCGCGATCATGCCGCTCATGGTGTCCCTCACCGGCATCGGGAGCTGACGAACTAGCGCAAATGGGGCGCCCGACCTACAATGCCGTGAAGCGGCGTCGAAGGTGGGGCGCCCTCGACACGCCGGAGCCAGATGGACGCACGCCAACTCGGATACTTCCTCGCGGTCGTGGACCACGGCGGCTTCGGCAAGGCCGCCGAGCACATCCACATCGCGCAGCCCTCGCTGTCGCAGTCGATCGCGAACCTCGAACGGAGCCTCGGCGTCGAGCTGTTCCACCGGGTCGGCCGCGGCGTCGTCCTCAGCGACGCCGGCCGCAACCTCGTCGAGCCGGCCCGGCAGGTCCTGCGGGACCTGGAGACCGCCCGCGACGCCGCGAGGTCGGTGCGCGAACTCGAACGCGGCCGCCTCGACATGGTCTCCATGCCCTCCCCCGGGATCGAGCCCCTCACCGCGATGCTCACCCGCTTCGCCGAGCGGCACCCCGGGATCCTCCTGAACGTCGCGGGCGCCTTCACCGCCGACGAGGTCGTCGCCCACGTGCGCACCGGCGCGAGCGAGATCGGGCTCCTCGGCTCGTCCGAGGACCTGCGCACCGCCGAACTGCGCGTGGTCCCGGTCGAGCGCCAGCCGCTCGTCCTCATCTCGCCGCCCGGCAACGGCCTCCCCGCGGGCGACACGGTGCGCCGGGAGGACTTCCGGGGCCTGCGGCTCATCGCCTCCCAGCGCGGCAGCATCATGCGCCGCTTCGTGGACGACCTCCTCGCCGACGGCGACGGCGTGCGCCTGGCGGCCGAGATCGCGCACCGGACCTCGATCCTGCCGCTCGTGCTCGCCGGGTTCGGGCACGCGGTCATGCCCGCGTCGTGGACGCCGCTCGCGGAGCGCACGGGCGCGGCGGTGCGCCGGATCGAGCCGGCCTGGCACCTGAACGTGGCGCTGGTGAGCCGCCCGGACGGGCTGACGCCGGCGGCGCGGGCGTTCATGGCGATGGCCGAGACCCGCTCGGACTCATAGGGAGCGGCGATGGGCGCCATCGCGAACCGGTCTTGGACGGGCGCCCGGGGCCGGGTGTTGACTCGAGGCGGACCTTCGACCCGAGGAGCAGCCGTGACCGAGTTCCGCATCGCCGCGATCCCCGCCGACGGCATCGGGCGGGAGGTGGTGGCCGCGGGCCGGGCCGTCCTCGACGCGCTCCAGGCGGGCGGGGGCTTCTCGATCGCGTGGGAGGAGTTCCCTTGGGGCTCGGACTACTACGCCGAGCACGGGGTCATGATGCCCGAGGACGGGCTGGCGGCGCTGGAGGGCTTCGACGCGATCTACTTCGGGGCGGTGGGGTGGCCGACGGTCCCCGACCACGTGAGCCTGTGGGGGCTGCGGCTGCGGATCTGCCAGGGCTTCGACCAGTGGGCGAACGTGCGGCCCGTGCAGTTCCTGCCGGGCATCGAGAGCCCGCTGCGCAAGGCCGACGAGGCGGCGCTCGACTGGGTCGTGGTGCGCGAGAACTCGGAGGGCGAGTACGCGGGCCTGGGCGGGCGGAACCTCGCCTCGCGCGGGCGCGGCGGCGAGATCGCGGTGCAGTCGGCGCTGTTCACCGAGGTCGGCTGCGAGCGGATCATGCGGTTCGCGTTCGACCTGGCGCGCACCAGGACGCGGCGGAAGGTCGCGTCGGTGACCAAGAGCAACGCGCAGCAGTACGGGATGGTCCTGTGGGACGACGTGTTCCGACGGGTGGCCGCCGACTACCCGGACGTGGAGACCGAGCGCGTCCTCGTCGACGCGATGGCCGCGAAGTTCGTGCTGCACCCGGAGGACCTGTCGGTGGTGGTGGCCTCGAACCTGAACGCGGACATCCTCTCCGACCTCGGCTCGGCGCTCGCCGGGAGCCTGGGCCTGGCCGCCAGCGCGAACCTGAACCCGGAGCGGCGGTTCCCGTCGATGTTCGAGCCGGTGCACGGGTCGGCGCCGGACATCGCGGGGCGGGGCGCGGCGAACCCGGTGGGGGCCATCGGGAGTGCGGCGATGATGCTCGAGCACCTGGGGCGGCGCGAGGAGGCGGCGCGGGTCGCGGCGGCGGTGGAGGCGGTCACCGCGCGCGGGGTGCGGACGCGGGACGTGGGCGGCACGGCGTCGACGGACGAGGTGACGGCGGCGGTCGTGGCCGAGCTCGGGGTCTGAGCACCGGCGCGGGCCTGGCATATGATCTGGCGGATCGACGAAGGGATCCGTGTTGAGCTGGTATGCCGGGGTGCTCGGGAACTACGCGGTGTTCTCGGGGCGGGCGCGGCGCCGCGAGTACTGGATGTTCGCGTTCTACCATGCGGCGGCCCTGCTGGTGCTGTGGCTGCTCACGATGGCGCTCTCGTTCCCGTTCCGGGACTCGATCGACGGCGACGGGGGCGCGGTGCTCGTCATCCCGTTGGCGCTGTACTACTTCGGGACGCTCGTCCCGCTCCTCGCGGTCACCGTGCGGCGCCTGCACGACACGGGCAGGTCGGGGGTGTGGCTGCTCATGGGGCTGATCCCCGGCGGGGTCGGGGCGATCATCATGATCGTGCTCCTGTCGCAGGAGGGCGACCCGCATCCGAACCGGTACGGGCCGGACCCGAAGGCGCCGCAGGGGTTCCACCCGCCGCTGGTCGCGCAGCAGCCGGTTCCCGGGGCGCCGGGCGGGTTCGCGCAGCCCGGTTCATATGCGCAGTCCGGGCCGTACGCGCAGCCGGGCCCGGTCGCGCAGCCGGCGCCGTACCAGCCGCAGCCGGGGCCGCGGCACCCCAGCTACCGGATCGAGTGAGCGCGGCCGGTCGATAGGCTTCGCGGCATGAACGTGACGATGGCCCTGGATCTCGGCGGCACGAAGGTGGAGGCCGCACTCGTGCGCGAGGACGGCTCGGTGGTCGAGGGCACGCGCTCGCGCGCGGCGACCGGCGCGGCCGCCGCGGCCGACCGGGGTGCGGCGGAGCGGGCGATCGAGCAGGTGGTGCGCCACTGCATGGCCGCGCCGGCGTGGGCGGGGGTGGCGGCGGCCGGGATCGGCTCCGCGGGGCCGGTGGACCTGGCCGCGGGCGCGGTGGCGCCGATCAACCTGCCGTCGTTGCGGGGCTTCGGGATCGTGGACTTCGTGCGCGGCGTGTCGGGGCTGGAGCGGGTGGTGCTGCGGCTCGACGGGACGTGCATCGCGCTGGCCGAGTCGTGGCTGGGCGCGGCGCGCGGGGTGCGGAACGCGCTGGTCATGGTCGTCTCGACGGGCGTCGGCGGCGGCGTGGTGAGCGACGGGCGGCTGGTGGCCGGGAGCGGCGGGAACGCCGGCCACATCGGGCAGCTCGTGGTCGACGCGGTCGAGGGGGACGCGGCGGCCGCGACGGTGGAGGGCATCGCCTCGGGGCCGAGCACGGTCCGGTGGGCGCGGGGCCGGGGCTGGGGCGGGGCGACGGGCGAGGACCTGGCGCGCGACTACGGCGCGGGCGTGCCGGTCGCGGTGGACGCGGTGCGCCGGTCGGCGCGGGCGGTCGGGCTGGGCCTGGTGAACGCGGCGACGCTGCTGGACCTGGAGGCGGCGGTGATCGGGGGCGGGTTCTCGTTCGTGGCCGAGGACTACCCGGAGCTGGTGGCGGCGGCGGTGCGCGAGCACGCGGTGAACGCGTACGCGGCGGACCTGAAGGTGGTGCGGGCCGAGCTCGGCGGCGACGCGCCGCTGATCGGCGCGGCGGCGCTGGTGCACCGCGCCGACCTGCTGTCGCGCTAGGTCGTGTAGAGGGCCCAGGCGAGGGCGGCGAGGCCGAGGAGGTTGGCGGCGCCGCGCACGTGGTTCCACTTGATCCAGGGCGCCTCGACCTCGGCGCGGAGCGCGGCGGGGTCGGCGAGCGCGGCCGGGTCGCCGGCGGCCTCGATCCGGTTGTTCAGGGGCACGTTCCTGGCCATGGTGCCGATGAAGCTCACGAGGTTGAGCGCGAGGCCGGCGAGGGTCCACGGCAGGGCGGCGCGGTCGTCGAGGAACAGGCCGAGGACGGCGGCGGCGAGGGTGAAGCCGACGGCGCCGAGGAACGCGGTCATGAAGCGGCCGTTGAGGATGACGCGGTTGATGTGCTGGAGGGCGGCGACCCAGGCGCGGTCGTCGAGGATGCTCAGGCCCGGCATCACCGAGTACGAGTAGCCGGTGAACAGTCCGGCCATGAGGCCGGTGCTGAGCAGGGCGGCGAGCAGGGCGATCAGGTGCAGCGTGTCCATGGTCGAGGGGCCTTTCGGTCGGCGGGGCCGAGGTCGCCTCCCGACCCTACTGACCGGCCTCAGTCGACGGTGCCCCGACCCGGGCGCGGCGCGGCCGCGGTTCGGCCGGGCCGGGGCTACGCCGTGGTAACCTTCGGAGGCCCTGGTTATAACGAGCGTCATAGGCCCGCTGGGGCCGGTTGGAGGAGCGCCGATGGAGGATCTCGAACTGCGCCGCAAGGCGGTCGCCGAGCTGGGCCGCGAGCTGCGGTCGCTCGTCGAGACGGTGGCGCGCACCGAGACCCCGACGGAGGTGCTCCAGGAGCTCGCGGGCGAGGTGCAGCGCCTCGAGGCGCGGTTCACTGGGCGCCGCCGCGAGCGATCCGAGATCCCCGACGTCGACGTCTTCCCGTTCGGGCTGCGGATGTACAGCCCCGCGACCGGGCACGGCAGCGCCGTCGCGCCGCCGATGGACATCGAGGAGCGAGAAGACGGCCTCGTCGGCCGCTGCGTCCTCGGCGTGGCCCACGAGGGCCCGCCCGGGTACGCGCACGGCGGCATGAGCGCGATGCTCCTGGACGAGCTCATGGGCTGGGCGTGCGCCGCGAAGGGCCTGCCCGCCATGACGATCGCGCTCGACATGCGCTACCAGCGGCCGGTCCCGATCGAGGCGCCGCTGCTGCTGCGCGCCCGCGTCACCGGCGTGGAGGGCCGCAAGATCACCGTCTCGGGCTCCGTCGTGCCCGAGGACGAGCCGGAGACGATCCTCGTCGCCGGGGAGGGCCGCTTCGTGGCGCCCGACCTCGACCGCGCCCGGTCGCTGTTCCCGGGCGCGAAGGGCTACCAGCGCTTCGAGCGGTGAGCGGGCGTCAGCCCGCGAGTCCCTTGGCGAGGAACGCGATCGACTCCTCGATCGCGGGCAGGCGCGGCGGGTGGTTGAGGTGGCCGTGGACCATGCCGGCGGCGAGGTAGGACGCGACGGGGACGCCGACGCCGGCGAGCTGGCGTTCGAGGAGCTCGGCCGAGGCGCGCAGGTCGTCGTACTCGGAGACGACGATCCGGGTCCGCGGGAGGCCGTCGAGGCGGGCCGCGCCCGGGAGCGCGTCGGCCGGGACGTCGCTGATGCGGCCGACGTAGTTGCGGACCATGCCCTCGACGCTCGCGGTGTCGAACCGGGCCGGGATCTCGGCCATCTCCGGGTACAGGCTCCAGTCGAGCGCCGGGTTCGGGTAGTGCGCGAACGGGTAGGCGAGGAGCATCGCGTCGGCCGGGCGCGGCCCGGTGTCCCTGGCGCGCAAGGCGGTCGCGATCGCCAGGGCGGCGCCCGCGCTCGCGCCGCCGACGGCGGCCGGACCGGCGGCGGCCTCGTCGCGGGCGGCGAGCCAGGTCCAGGCGGCGTGGACGTCGTCGACGGGCACGGGGTAGCGGACGGTCTCGCCGTCGGCGAGGCGGTAGTCGACGGAGACGACGAACGCGCGGGCGCGGCGGGCGAGTTCGGCGGCGACGACGTGGCCTTCGGGCATGTCGAGGTCGCCGTGGCCGAAGCCGCCGCCGTGGGCCCACAGGATCGCGCCGGCGAGGTCGCCGGCGGGCCGGTAGGTGCGGACCGGGACGGGGCCGTGCGGGCCGGGGACGGCGGTGTCCTCGACGTCGAGGCCGGCGGTGTCCCAGCCGCGGAGGGCGCGGTACTCGTCCATGAACCGCTGGACGCGAGCGTCCCGCTCGGCGTCGGTGCCGCCGCCGGCGGCCGCGTCGGCGGCGCCGCGGAACATCGCGGTGAAGTACTCGTGGACGGGCATGGGACCTCCTGCGGCGGTGGGGACCGGTCCAGTCTCCCGCAACGCGGCAATCGCTTCCACACCGGTCCGGGCTCACCGGTCCGTCACGCGCCTCGGGCGCGGTCCACCGCGAGTTCCCGCGGGAGGCGCTCGGCCAGCGCCCTCAGCGCCCCGGCGTAGCGCGCGTACGACCCGGGTACGACCCGGCGGCCCCGAAGACCCGCGTCCGGGCCCACGCGGCGAGAGGCGCGGGTCCGTAGCGTCGAACCCATGAGGCCGCGACGCCGTCGCGGCCCGAAGGGAACGAGGGAACCGCGATGATCGAAGCGCGCGAACTGACGAAACGCTACGGGGACAAGACGGTCGTCGACCGCCTGAGCTTCACCGTGAAGCCCGGCGAGGTGACCGGGTTCCTGGGCCCGAACGGGGCCGGGAAGTCCACCACCATGCGGATGGTGCTCGGCCTGGACGGCCCCACGTCCGGGACGGTCACCGTCAACGGGCGGGCGTACGGCCGGCACGCCGCCCCGCTCCACGAGATCGGGGCCCTCCTGGAGGCCAAGTCCGTCCACCCCGGACGGTCGGCCCTCGGGCACCTGACGGCGCTCGCGCAGACCCACGGGATCGGCCGCCGCCGCGTCGAGGAGGTCATCGAGCTCGCCGGCCTCCAGAGCGTCGCCCGCAAGCGGGTCGGCGCGTTCTCGCTCGGCAGGGGCCAGCGCCTCGGCATCGCCGCCGCGCTCCTGGGCGACCCCGAGGTGGTCATGCTGGACGAGCCGGTGAACGGGCTCGACCCCGAAGGCGTGCTGTGGATCAGGAACCTGCTGGCGCGGCTCGCCGCCGAGGGCCGGGCCGTGCTCCTGTCCTCGCACCTGATGAGCGAGACCGCGCAGGTCGCCGACCACCTCATCGTCATCGGCCAGGGCCGGCTGCTGGCGGACACGAGCGTGGCCGACCTGGTGGCGGCGTCGCTCGGCGGCGTCAGCGTCGCCGCGGACGAGGCCGGGAGGCTCGGGGCGCTCCTGGCCGGGCCGGACGTCACCGTGACCTCCACGGAGGGCGGGCGGCTCCAGGTCACCGGGCTCAGCGCCCGGGAGGTCGGCCGGGTCGCGGCCGAGCACGGCATCGCCCTGCACGAACTCACCCCCACGGGCGTCTCCCTCGAGGAGGCGTTCATGGAGCTCACCAGGGACGAGCTGGAGTACCAGAGCGCCCCCGTCACCGGAAGGACCGCGCGATGACCGCCGTCATGGAGAACCGCACCGAGGTCAAGCGGGTCGTGTTCCCGCGGGTGCTGCTGTCGGAGTGGACGAAGTTCCGCACCCTGCGCTCGAGCTGGATCACGCTGGGGCTCAGCCTGGTCCTGCTGGGCGGGCTCGGCGCGATCGCCGCGTTCACGTACAGCCCGGGCGGGGCCGAGGTGACCGACGGCCCGCCCGGGATCGCCGGGCGGCCGCTGGACGCGGTGAGCCTGGCGCTCATGGGGCTGTCGTTCGCGTCGATGGTCGTGGGCGTGCTCGGGGTGCTGCTCAGCGCCGGCGAGTACTCGACGGGCATGATCCGCTCGACACTCGCGGCGGTGCCGAAGCGACTCCCGGTGCTGTGGGCGAAGACGCTCGTCGCGTTCGCGGTGGTGTCCGCCGTGGCGACGCTGGGGGCGTTCGCGGCGTTCCTGATCGGGACGGCCGGGCTCGACGGGGAGGCGGTCGCGCGGTCGCTCGGCGACGACGGGGTCGTGCGCAGCCTAGCCGGGGCCGGGGCGTACCTGGGCCTGACCGCGGTCTTCGGGGTCGCGCTGGGGACGCTGCTGCGCTCCCCCGCGGGGGCGATCGCGTCGCTGGTTGGGATCCTGCTGCTGGTCCCGGGTCTGGCGATGCTGCTGCCGGAGTCGTGGTACGACGCGCTGAACCCGTACCTGCCGTCGAACGCGGGCGGGGCGGCGTACGCGCTCACGCAGGCCCCGGACGGGCTGGCGCCGGGCGAGGGCCTCGCGGTCTACGCGGCCTGGGTGGCGCTGGCGCTCGCCGGGGCGGCGGTCCGCTTGAAGCGCGCCGACTCGTAGGCGGCGCAAGGGAGCCCGGGGCCTCGCGGTCCCGGGCTCCGCGGTGTTCAGGCGTGGACCTGGATGACCGCGCGGGTGCCGGTGAGGCGCCAGTCGGGGGCCTCGGCGTCGAGTTTCGCGAGCCGGGCGGGGTCGATGCCGACGGCGAGGTCGGACTTGGCGGTGCGCAGGGCGGCGACCGGGCCGGGGAAGTGCCCGGCGGCCTCGGCGAACGGCGTGGCCGGGTCCCATTGGAGGTCGCCGACGAGGCGGCGGTAGTTGAGGTCGCCCTTGAGGATCACGAGCTTCGCGGCCGCGAACTCGGCGGCGAGGTCGGCGGGCAGGGTCCGGTAGTCGGTGGGGTGGACGTAGGCGCCGTGGGTGCGCAGGCGCAGCCAGCCCATGCGGACGGCGTCGCGCAGGCGGCGGGCGAGGTCGCGGACCTCTTGATGCGGGTCGCGGTCGAGGGCGGCGAGGGTGGCGACGACGTCCTGGCCGGTGGCGTCGGAGACGAAGTAGGGGTGCGGTTTGAGGTGGAGCTCGACCGGTCCGGCGGCGGTCTCCAGGAGGTGGTCGACGAGGGCGAGGTCGGCGGTGATCTCGCGGCCGGCGTTGTCGGCGACGACGATGACCGGGGCGTCCCCGGGGGCCTCGGCGAGCTCCCAGAGGGCCTCGGAGTCGTCGACGAGGACGTCGCCGGCGCTGGTGTCGGCGCCGGGGTTGTTCGTGCGGAAGCCGAGGTCGGCCTGGTTGCCCCAGAGGGCGGCGAGGAGGAGGGCGCGGCGCCGGTCGGCCGCGCCCGCGCCGCGCAGGGCGGCGTAGGCGTCGAGGTCGGCGCGCAGCTCGGGGCCGTCGAGCTGGGCGTGCTTCTGCGGCGCGAAGGGGTCGACGCCGCACCAGGGGCTGTCGTAGTGGTGGTACTCGACGGCGCGCAGGAGGCGCCGGTAGAAGTACGACTCGGCCCACAGGAACGGCAGTGACTCCCAGGGCCGGCCGGCGTGGGCCTCGACCTCGAGGTGCCAGGTGTGGATCTCGGGCCCGCCGGGGGTGCGGGCCGGGACGTCGCCGGCGAGGGACTCGGCGAGGAGCGCCTCCAGGGCCTCGGCCACGTGCGGCGGGTAGGGGAAGTCGGCGAGCAGGTTGGCGACGAGCACCGGGTGGCGCTCGTGGAAGACCGAGCGGCTGAAGGAGCCGGGCCGGTCGATGCCGATGGGCGGGGGCAGCTGCGGGTCGGGCACCTCGGCCCCTCCGTTCTCTCGCGCGGGACGCCGCCATGATCGCATCCCGGTCCGGGCCGGTGCGCGGCCGTTCGCGCCCGGTGTCCGCGTTGGGGTGTGACGCACCGCATTCCGGCGATCACCCTGTTATCGGTCAATCCGTCCGCCACCTGCGGCGACGTTTCTCGAATCGTTATCAAGGGGGACCTATCCAACCATTTATCTATGGGTTAGATTTACCCCCGTCTCAACCCCGTGCCGACGGTGTAGTCGGCGCAAGACAGAGAGAGGCCGAGACATGGAGAACAAGATTCGCCGGCGCACCCTCGTCCAGGCCGCGGCCACGGCGGGCGTCGCGGCGCCCGTGCTGGCGGCGTGCGGCTCCGGCGGCGGCGACGCCGACGGTCCCCTGAAGATGGTCGTCTGGGGCGGCGACCTCGACAAGGAGACCTACCAGGCCCGCATCGACTTGTTCGAGGCCGAGAACCCCGACATCAAGATCGAGCTCCAGCTGATCCCCTCGGACCAGTACGAGCAGAAGGTCCAGACGATGATCGCGGGCGGCGACGGCCCCGACATCATGCAGGTCGCCGAGGGCGTCAACACCTACTCCTCGAAGAGCCAGATCCTGCCGCTCGACGACTACGCCAAGGACGCCGGCCTCGACCTCGAGCAGCGCTTCGGCCCCGTCGGCAACCTGTACTCCTACGAGGACAAGGTCTACGCGATCCCGGACCGCTCCGGCGCCATGATCGTCTACTACAACAAGGACCTGTTCGACGCCGCGGGCGTCGCGTACCCGACCGCCGAGTGGACCCAGGAGGACGCCCAGGCGGCCATGGAGAAGCTGACGGTCCCCGGCACCCAGTGGGGCTACGGCGGCGCCGGCTGGTGGCCGCAGTGGTGGTCCTTCGCCTACCAGAACGGCGGGCAGATCATCGACGACTCGGGGCGGCCGACCGCGAACTCCCCCGAGGTCGTCGCGGCCCTCCAGTGGGCCAACGACCTCGCGCACAAGGACCACTTCGTGCCGACCGCCGCCGAGTACGCGGACATGGGCCCGGACATGGGCGGCGACCCCGCCTTCGCCGCCGGCAAGGTCGCGATGAACACGACCGGCTTCTGGGCCATCGGCGGCCTGCTGGAGGCCGACATCAACTGGGACATCGCCCCGCTGTGGCGCGGCGCCCAGCAGGCCGTCTCGGCCTTCGGCTCCGGCCTGGCGATCTCGCGCGACTCCAAGAACCCCGAGCGGGCGTTCAAGGCGATCGAGTTCCTCACCGGCGCCGACGCGCAGGAGGTCATCATCGACAAGGCCCAGGACGTGCCCGCCAACCTCGAGGTGCAGCAGTCCGACGCGTTCCTGGCCCCGGCGTGGGCCACCAAGCCGATCAACATGGCCGCGTTCGGCGAGTCCGCCGACTTCATCTTCCGCGCCCCGTTCATCCCGCAGTGGAACGAGATGCAGGCCGCGTTCAACGACAACCTCGGCACGTTCTGGAACGAGGGCGGCGACGCCCAGACCGAGCTGGACAAGATCCAGGCCCAGCTCGAGTCGATCATCTCCGACTGATCGGGACCGCAACGATGTCGAAGACCATCGACGAGGCCCCCGGCGCGGTGCGCGACGCGCGCCGCGCCGGGAGGCGCCGCACCATGTCGTCGCGGAGCAGGAAGGAGGCCTTCTACTTCTGGCTCTTCATCTCGCCGTGGCTGATCGGGTTCGTCGGGTTCCTCCTTGGCCCGATGATCGCCTCGATCTACATCTCACTGACCGAATGGGACTCGTTCACGCCCCCGGAGTGGGTCGGCCTGGACAACTACGCGAAGGCGCTCACCGAGGACCCGGTCTTCTGGAAGGCCCTCGGGAACACCTTCTACTACGCGGCGATCTCGGTGCCCCTGGGCCTGGCGATCGGCGTGTGGCTCGCGAACCTGCTGAACAAGCGGGTGCGCGGCCGCAAGCTCTTCCGCACCTTCATCTACCTGCCGACGCTCGTGCCGCTCGTGGCGACGGCGATGGTCTTCAAGATGGTCCTCGCGCCCTCGGGCCCGCTGAACGAGGCCCTGAGCTGGATCGGCATCGACGGCCCGAACTGGCTGCTCGACCCGACCTGGGTCAAGCCCGCGCTCATCGTCCTGTCCGCGTGGGGCGCCGGCGGCGCCACCGTGCTCCTGCTCTCGGCCATGAACGGCATCCCGCGCGAGCTGTACGAGGCCGCCGAGATCGACGGCGCCGGCGCCTGGCGCCAGTTCTGGTCGGTCACGTTCCCGCAGATCACGCCCGTGATCTTCTTCAACCTCATCATGGGGCTGATCGGGTCGTTCCAGATCTTCTCGCAGGTGTACATCCTCACCGCGGGCGGACCCGACAACGCCAGCCAGATGGTGGTCCCGCTGCTGTTCCGCGAGGCGTTCTCCTTCTACCACTTCGGTTACGCGTCGGCCGTCGCCTGGCTGCTGTTCGTCGTCATCATGGCGTTCACGCTCATCGCGTTCCGCACGTCCCGCAGCTGGGTGTTCTACGAGCAGGAGGTCAAATGACCGGTCTCGCGTCCCAGGCCCCGGCCCGCGCCGGCGCCCGGCGGAAGCGCCCGGAGCGCGAACCCCGCCTGCTCTCGGCCTTCAAGGCGTCCCCGGCGACCTACGCGGTCCTGCTGGTCGTCTCGGCGGTCTTCTTCGTCCCGTTCATCCTCATGGTCTCGATCTCGCTCTCCAGCGACCTGACCAGCTCCCAGAACGCGTTCACGGTCATCCCGACCGAGTTCGAGTGGCGGAACTTCACCGAGGTGTTCACCGCGACCGGCCTGCCGGTCGGGCGGTTCGTCCTCAACTCGGTCCTCATCGCCACGCTCTCGGCGGTCGGCCAGGTGCTCTCGTCCTCGCTCGTCGGCTACGCGTTCGCGCGGCTGCGGGCCCCGGGCAAGGGCGTCATGTTCATGATCGTGCTCGCCACGATGATGATCCCCGCCCAGATCACGATGATCCCGCAGTTCCTGCTGTTCAAGGAGCTCGGCTGGGTGAACACCTACCTGCCGCTCATCGTCCCGAACTTCTTCACCAACGCGTTCAACGTGTTCCTGGTGCGCCAGTTCGTCTCCCGCATCTCCGGGGAGCTCGACGAGGCCGCGCAGATGGACGGCCTGGGCTACTTCGGGGTGTACCGGCGCATCATCCTGCCGATGATGTGGCCGATCCTCACCGCGATCGCGATCTTCACCCTCACGCACGCGTGGGGCGACTTCATGGGCCCGCTCATCTACCTCAACTCCGAGGAGTCGATGCCGCTGGCGCTCGGCCTCCAGTACATGACGGGCACGAGCAACGAGATGCAGCTGCCGCCGTGGAACCTCGTCATGGTCGGGTCGATCATCCTGACCCTGCCGATGATCGCGATCTACTACCTCGGCCAGAAGTACCTGTACGAGATGAACCTCCAAGGCGGAAGCGCGGGAGTGAAGTGATGACCGACCTGTCCGCCCCGGCCGCGGGGCTGGGCCCCTCCGGGCTCGTCCTCGACGGCCGCGAGGAGGCGCTGCTGTGCGCGTCGCTGTTCTACTTCCGGCTCCCGCGGGAGACCTGGGAGTCGCGGCTCGCGCAGGTCCGCGCCACCGGCTACCGCATGATCGACGTCTACCTGCCGTGGAACTTCCACGAGACCGCCCCCGGCGTGTGGGACTTCGAGGGCCGCCGCGACGTCGGCGCGTTCCTCGACCTCGCGCACGAGGCCGGCCTCGCGGTCATCGCCCGGCCCGGCCCGTACATCTGCTCCGAATGGGACGGCGGCGCGCTGCCCGCCTGGCTGGGCCTCGACCCCGACCTGCGCCTGCGCCAGGCCGAACCGCGCTTCCTGGAGCAGGTCCGCGGCTGGTTCGACCGCGCGATGCCGCTCCTGGCCGAGCGCCAGTGGGGCCGCGGCGGGTCCGTCGTCGCCGTCCAGCTCGAGAACGAGCTCGACTTCTTCGACACCGCCGACCGGCACGCGTACATCAGCGCGCTGCGGGACATGGCGACCGCGCACGGCATCGAGGTGCCGCTGGTCGCCTGCGCCGGCCAGGGCGACCTGGTCGGCGCGAACGGCGGCGTCGAGGGCGTGGCGCCCGCGTTCAACTTCTACCCCGACGACCGCTCGCCGTTCGTCGAGGCCGAGGTGCGCCGCTACGCCGACCTCGTCGCCTCCCGGGGGCTGCCGCTGCTGGTCACCGAGACCAACCGCAGCCACGCCACGCTCCGCCGCCTGCTCGTCAGCGGCGCGGTCCTGATCGCGCCCTACCTCCAGGCGTCCGGGTTCGACTTCGGGTACACGCCCTCGGTCGGCAACTGGGGCGACCCGGGCGGGCTCATGACCCACGACTACGACTTCGGCGGCTACCTCTCCCCCGTGGGCGAGGCGCGGGCCGAGACCGCCGAGGCCCGCGTGCTCGCCGCGTTCGCGCGCACGCTCGGCCCGGCCCTCGCCAAGGCCCGCACCACCGAAGCCGAAGGCGTGCAGGACGTCTCGGTGACCACCAGCTCGTCCCCGTCGCGGCTCCTCCTCGACGGCGGCGGCACCGTCACCGGCGTCCCGAACCTCGCCGAGGAGCCGGGCACGGCCCTGGTGAACGGCGTCGAGGTGGCGCTCGCGCCGCGCTCGACCGCGCTCATCGTGCAGGACCTGCCGCTGGCCGGCTTCGGCCTGCCGGGGACCCTCGTGTTCGCCGCGGCCGACCTCGTCGGCGCGGACGCCGACGGGCTCCGGTTCGCCTCGCGCACCCCCGGAACCGTCGCGTTCGCGCACGGCGACGAGGCCCCCGTGTCCGTCGAGCTGCCGGCCCCCGCCCCGGGCGCGCCGGTACGGCACCGGGTCGAGTCCGGCCCGGCCGCCTGGCACGTGGTCGTGCTCCACCCCGAGGACGTCCCCGGCCCCGACGGCGCGCGGGCCGAGATCACCGGCCCCGCAGGGGAACCCGAGCCGCTCACCGCCGCCGTCCGGCTCGCGGCGGCGACCCGCTCCGGCGAGACCGAGGCGCACGCGCTGCCGCCGGCCTCCGAGGCCGCGGGCGTCCACCGCGGCCGCACCCACTACGCGACCGTCCTCGACGGCGTCGCGGAACTGCTCGTCGCAGGCGCGGCCGACATCGTGGACCTCGCACTCGACGGGGAGGCGCTGCCGACCCGCGTCGGCTACGGGGCGACGTTCACGCTCCCGACCGCCGGGAGGACCGCGTTCGCGGCCACCGTGGAGACCTGGGGCCACGCCAACTTCGACGACACGCGCCTCCCGGGCCTCGCGCTCGGGTCGCTGCGCGGCCTCGGCCGCGTCTGGTCCGTCGAGTCGCGCGAGGACGTCCACGCACTGTGGACCGTCGACGGCGGCGAGCAGTGGGCCGGGGACCCCGCGCCCGTGCGGAGCCTCGGCGGCTGGAGCAGCACCCGCATCGGGCGGCCGGCGACCTACCGCCGGACGCTCCCGGTCGACGGCGTCGCCCACTACGCCCTCCACCTCGGCGAGCTGACCGTCCCGGTCGAGGTCGCCGTGGACGGCGAGGCGCGCACCGTCAGCCCGCTCGACCCGTGGGTGCACCTCGCGCCGGGACGGGGCCGCGACATCGCGGTCACCGCCCCGCACTGGCCCGGTTCCGGTTCCGGCCCTGTGGAACTGCTCCGGCTCGAAGCCGTGCGCGGGTGGCGGGTCGAGGCCCAGCCGGACACCGCGATCCTCGCGCTGGCCGCCCAGGAGGCCGCCGGGACCGACGTCGAGCTGCCGCTGTGGCTCGCGCCGGGCGAGGAGGTCTGGCTCGACGTGCCCGTGCCCCCCGGCGGGCGCTCGCTCCGCTTCGAGGGCGAGCAGGTCCGCGTGAGCGCCTTCGCGCGATACTCGTCCGAGGGCGAGACCCGATGCGAACTGCTGGGACGGGTGTGGCTCGACGACGCGCACCGGCCCCGGTTCACCGGCGGCGATCCGGGTCGACTGTGGATTCCGGCCGGGTGGAACTCCGGTACCGTCAGGTTGCTGGTCCGCGGCACCGCCGGAGGCGCGCAGCCGCGCCTCGCCCGCGCGACCGCCGCCCCCGCACCGGAGTAGCAGCCCCACAGCCCCAGGAGTTCCCATGGCCCCCACCAGGCGCACCTCACGCGACATCCGCAGCGAGTCGCGGCTCGACGTGCTGCACGCGCTGCTCACCGCGGGCGAGACGACCCGCAACGAGCTCGCGCGCACCACGGGCCTGAGCACCGCGACCGTGGCCACGGTGGTCAGCGACCTGCTCACGGGCGGGATCGTCACCGAGGCCCGCGTCGCGTCGGGGCGCGTCGGGCGGCCCACGACACTCCTGCGGCTCAACCAGGACCGCGGCCGCATCGTCGGCGTCGACGTCGCGGAGACCTACATCAGGGCCGTCGTCTTCGACGCCGCGCTCGACGAGGTCGCCGCCGCGGAGGTCGCGGCCGACGAGCGGCACGACGAGACGGAGGAGGTCGTCGACGGCGTCGCGCGCGCCGTCGACGCCGCCCTCGCGCGGGCGGGCACGCCGCGGGACGGGGTGCTCGGGGTCGGCATCTCGCTCCCCGGGTCCATGCAGCGCTGGGGCGGGTCCTCCCCCGTCATGCCGAACGCGGTCTGGCGGCACGTCGACCGGCTCCGCGAGCGCCTCGGCCTGCCGATCGTGGTCGACAACCCGCTCAAGGCGATCGCCACCGCGGAGCTGTGGTTCGGCCAGGGCCGCCGGCACTCCAGCACCATCACCGTGAACCTCGGGACCGGCGTCGGCGCCGGCATCATCCTCAACGGGGCGATCCTGCGCGGGGCCACGAACTTCGCGGGCGAGTGGGGGCACAGCCTCCTCGCGCTCGACGGGCGGCCCTGCCGGTGCGGCCGCCGCGGCTGCGTCGAGGCGTACGTGGGCGCGCTCGGCATGCAGCGGACCCTGGAGGCCGTCGCCCCCGAGCACCCGCTCGCGTCCGTGCCGCTCCAGCGGGACTTCATCGGCGCGCTCGCCGCCGCGCTCGAACCCCCGGAGCCGGACCCGGCCGTCACCGAGACGATCCAGCGCACCGCCCGCTACCTGGGGGCGGCGCTCGCCGACCTGGTGGCGATCGTCAACCCCGAGACGATCACGCTCACGGGGTGGACGGTGTGGGCGCTCGGCGACCACCTGGTGCCCGCGGTGCGCCGCAGCGTGGTCGCGGAGGCGCCGGGGGACGCCGCGGCCGACCTGGAGGTCGAGGTGTCGACCGTGCGCGGCAACTCGGTGGCGACCGGGATCGCCACGATCGCCTTGGAGCGCTTCCTGAGCGACGTCGGCCTCGTCACCACCCGGGTTCCCACCGCGCTCTGACGTGTCGCTGGGCGGCCGCCGGGGTAACCCGGGATCGGCAGACGACGCGCCGACCGGCGCGTTCCGCGACCGAAGGAGGATGTGCCTTGAGCACCATCACCGAATCAGTCGACGTCGAAGTCCCGGTCTCCACGGCGTACAACCAGTGGACGCAGTTCGAGACGTTCCCGCAGTTCATGGAGGGCGTCGAGGACGTCCAGCAGATCGGCGAGACGCTGACCCACTGGCGCACCAGCATCGGCGGGGTCTCGCGCGAGTTCGACGCGGCCATCACCGAGCAGCACCCGGACGAGCGCGTGGCCTGGACCTCGATCTCCGGCCCGACGCACGCCGGCGTGGTCACCTTCCACCGCCTCGACGACCTCCACACGCGCGTGACGGCGCAGATGGAGATCGACCCCGAGGGCTTCGCCGAGACGGCCGCCGACAAGCTCGGCGTCCTCGACCGCAAGGTCAAGGGCGACATGCAGCGGTTCAAGGAGTTCATCGAGAACCGCGGCACCGAGACCGGCGGGTGGCGCGGCGACGTCGAGCCGCCCGGCCTCCCGCTCTGACCGGGGGCCCCGGAGGGGGTATTTGACAGCGGCCGGGCCGCGCCGTCGAACGGCGCGGCCCGGCCGCTGCGCGTCTAGCGGAGGACCGCGGTCTGGGTCTGGCCGCCGGTGTCGGCGAGCTGCACCGTGAGGCGCGGGCGGTCGCCGGGCTCGAACGCGACGGTGTCGTCGCCTTCGGCGAGTTCGCTCGCGGGGAACGGCAGTTCGATGACGGCGGTGCCGGTGGTGCGGCCGGAGTCGGCGACCGCGACCTGGAGGCCGTCGTCGCTCTGGCGGACCAGGACGGTGGCGGGGGCGTCGCAGGCGAGGCCGCCGGCCTCCCCGGCCTCCCAGAAGTGGGCGGCGACGAGGCCGGCGCCGGAGTCCTGGACCGCCTGCACGGTGGCGGTGTTCGCGAGGACGCGGAGGCGGTCGCTGCCGGCGGCGGTCGCGGTCGCGGTCTCGTCGGCGCCGGGGAGCAGGACGTAGGCGTAGGCCGCGCCGGCGGGCGAGACGCCGTGGTCGAACCAGAGGGTGGCGTAGCGGCGGGCGTGGACCTCGGTGTCGCCGCCGCCGGTGGTGGGGCCCTGCTCGATGTCGTTCCAGGCGCCTTCGCGGGTCTCGCGCAGGCCGCGCAGTCCGGTGGCGCCCTGGGGGAAGAGGTAGCCGCCGACGCCTTCGAGGTGGATCCACCGGGCGTCGTCGAGGCTCGCGGACCAGCCGGGGTCGGCGCTCTGCTCGTCGCCGTTGACGGCGAGGCGGGGCGCGCCGTCGGCGCCGAGGTTGCGGTGCTCCACGGTGGTCTCGACGGTGCGCCCGTCCGAGGCGGTGATGTCCGCGCCGAGCGCGATCACGGCGTCTTCGAGGACGAACCAGGACTTCTTGGCGCGCAGGGAGGAGCCGTCGGCGACGAGGTCCATCGCGGCGGCGGCGAAGCGGTCGAGGACCGCGCCCCCGGCGACGTCGTTCTCGGGCAGGAGCTTGACCATGCCCTCCTCGGCGGCGATCACCTCGCGCTCGCGGGTGTCCACTGTGGTGCCGGGGAGGCGGTAGGGGTTCACGGTGGGCCAGAACTCGTCGTTGTACTGGCGGGGGTCGCCGGGCAGGTAGAGGTAGTGCGCGCCGTCGCCGAGGTACCAGCCGCGCAGGTTCTCCCAGTTGCCCATCTCGTAGGCGGCCACGCGGTTCGAGGACATCGAGAGCGCCCACGACCAGCCGGGGCGGCGGACCACGACGCGGTCCATGTCGGCGAAGACATGGGTGGCGTCGGCGCGCGGGGCGGCCGCGACGGCGGGGTCGTCGAGGATGGCCTTGACGCGGCTGATCCCGGCGATGCCGGCGGTGGCGGCGTAGGGGAACGACTCCTGCGAGCGCTCGACCCAGCCTTTCACGAGGGCGTCCCAGCGGGCCCGGTACTCGGCGGGCGCGCCGACGGCGAGCTGGGTGAGCGCGGTGATGAAGCCGGCGCCGTTGTGGAAGTCGCGCTGCTCGGGGCGGGAGATCCCGCGGCCGTACACGCAGTCCATGAACAGGCCGTCCTCGACGAACGGGGCGTAGGAGCGCTCGACGGCGTCGTAGAGGACCGGCACGTCCTCGTCGACGACCTCCCCGGCGGAGCCGGCCAGGAGGGAGACGGCGAGGCCGGTGGAGGACAGGAGCGTGGTCCCGTACGCGGCGGCGTAGGGGACGTCGTCGTGCTGGATGAGGGAGCCGTCGCGGTAGAAGCCGTCGCCTTCGGTGACGTACTGGAAGAGCGAGTGGCGGCCGTCGTCGACCTTGCCGGAGAGGTCGTCGCGGGCCTGGCGGAGCTTGTCCTCGTCGCGGCCGAGGATGCCGCGGAGGGCGAGGATGACGGCCTTGTCGGCGCGGTTGGCGCCGGTCTCGTGCGTGTTCGGGTTGACCACGCGCATGTCGGCGTCGGGGCACCAGCGGTCGACGGCGGCGAGGAAGTCCGCGAGGCGTTCGGCGGGGATGCGGTCGTACAGGATCGTGCAGGTGCGCAGGAGCGCGGCGGGCGAGCCGATCTCCCACCAGTACCAGTTGTCGACCTGCTCGGCGTGCTCGTTGTAGCCGCCGTCGTAGAGCAGGCCGAGCCCGGAGACGACGGCGTCGGCGACCTCGTCGCTGCCGTGCTGGGAGGTGCCGGGGGTGGCCCAGGCGATGGCGAGGCGGTAGAGCTGGCGGAAGGAGTTGTTGAAGTTCGAGGCCGAGGAGACGGGGGCGAGGTCGGGCCACACGGCGGTGCGGGAGTCGCTGCGGTCCATGGTCTCCCACAGCGGGGCGGCCTCGGACTCGATGCGGCTGATGGCGGGCGCGTACTCGGGGTCGGCGGGGTCGATCGCGCCGCCGACGAGGAGTTCGGCCGCGCGGGTGCGGAGCGCGTCGAAGTCGAGGGGGTTCGCGGGCCCGTCCGCGGCGGTGATGCGCGGGGTCTCGGCCGCGCCGGAGAGGTAGGCGCCGAGGCCGACGCCGGCGCCGACGCCCGCGAGTCCGAGGGCCCCTCCCAGCAGCAGTCGGCGGTTGAGGGAGGAGGGCGTCGTGGCAGGCATGCGGCGTCCAAATCAAGGCGTCGGCGGCGAAGCGGGGTGGAGGTCGCCCCAATACTAGCGGCCCCTTGGGGAACCGGCACTCCCCCGCTGACCTGGGCGGGCCCGTCGAGACTCGGGCCACAGTGCACGATTCAGCGCTGGTCGGACACCAGGTCGTCGGCGCGGGTGCGGCCGCGGGCGACGAACGCGTCGGTGTAGCGGTCGAGGGCGGCGGCGAGGACGGGGTCGGGCTGGGCGTCGCGGGCGGCGGTGAAGCAGGCCAGCGCGGCGGCGGCGATCGGGCCGTCGCGCAGGGCGGCGGTGGCGGCGCGCAGGTAGAGGTCGGCGGGGGCGGCCCCGCGCCAGAGCGGTTCGAGGGCGGCGTTCGCGGCGTCGGCGGCGGCGGGGTCGTCGAGGAGGGTGGCGGCGAGGGCGACGGGGACGATCCAGTCGGGGCCGGGCTGGGCGTCGATCATCCGCAGTTCGAGGTAGCGGCCGCGGGGGCGGACGGGCGGGAAGAGGGTGGTGGCGTGGTAGTCGAGGTCGTCGCGGGTGGGCGGGCGCAGGCCGGTGCCACGGAGCCAGTCGCGGAAGGTGAGGCCGCGGGGGACGGTCCAGCGGTCGGGGCCGCGGACGGCCATGACGCGGGCGTCGAGGGCGTAGCGGGCCCAGGACTCGCGGGGGTCGCCGGCGGGGACGGGGCGGGAGCGGGTGGGGTCGATGGCGGTCCACACGTGCTGGCGGGTGGAGCGCCAGAGGCTGGGTTCGCCGCGGCGCAGCGGGGAGTTGGCGAAGGCGGCGATGAGGACGGGGGCGAGGCGGTGGGCGAGGTCCCAGCGGGCGGCGAGGCCGTGGGGGCCGGGGAGGTCGAGGCCGGTGTCGAGGCAGACCTGGACCGAGGCGGTGTTGGCCATCATCCAGCGGCCGGCGCGGCCGTCCTGGTCGAAGAGCTCTTCCATGGCCTGGTATCGGGGGTTGCGGACGACCCTGCGGGGCAGGCGGATCGGGTCGAGGCCGAGGCCGAGGAGTTCGAGGCCCTCGGCGGCGAGGGCGGCGGTGACGCGGGCGCGGTCGGTCTCGAGGTCGTCGTGGCAGGTGCGCAGGGGCGCGGGGCGGGTGCTGAGTTCGAGGGCGCCGCCGGGTTCGAAGGTGAGGCGGGTGCGGCGGGGCAGGGCGTCGCGGACGCCGAGGAGGGCGCGGACGGACTCGGGGTCGATGCGGCGGCGGCGGTCGGCGGGGCTGGTGAGGTGCCATTCGACCTCGGCGCCGACGCGGGCGGGGGCGACGGGGAGGAAGGAGCGGGAGGCGAGGTGCTCGAACGCCTGGTCCTCGGTGAGGGGGGCGGCTTCGGTGCGGTCGCGGAGCGTGGCTTCGGACATGCTGACTCCCGGTCTCGGAGGAGACGGCGGGCCGCGGGCCCGCTTCGAGTATTCCTATCGGATCAATAGGATATAAGCATGGTACGGCCCGCGCGCCTTCCGCGCAACCACGACCGGGCGAAGTGGACGAGCGCGGCGGCCAGGCGTCGTCGGCGGCGGTGAGCTCGGTGATGCGGACCGGGAACTCGACGGCGACGGGACCTCGTCGACGACGGGAACGCGCACTTGAATCCTACTTGTTCGATAGGATATGCTGCCGAGGTGAACCGCATCAGCGAACCGGCGAGGCCGAGGTGGACCAAGCGGCGCCACATCGACTTCGCGCGTTCGGATTCCGCGCTGTGTCGCCCGGGCGACGCCGCCGCGGCCGTGCGCTGAACGAGCGCTGCCCGACGACGCTGCCCGCCCCGGAACTCCCACCGAGCACGAACGAAGGCGCAGCCATGACTCCCGTCCAGACCCGCACCCGCCCCCCGGCCCACCGCCGCTCGGGCACCGCCACGATCACCGTCACCGTCGAGATCCCCGCCGACGACCCGCGCCTGGCGCGCCGCCTCACCGCGGCGCTCGGCGTCCTGGCCCAGGGAGGCGGCCGGGTGGCCGTCTCCGGGGAAGGGGCCCCGGTGGTCCCGGCCGAGCCGGCAGCCCCCGAGCCGGCAGCCGCGCCCGCGCTCGTCATCGACGTCGCAGGGCGGGAGGTGACCATCCGCGGCGAGGCGGTCGCCCTGACCCGCTTGGAGTTCGACCTGCTCGCGTTCCTCGCGCGACACCCCGGCATGGTCCACACCCGCCCCGAGCTCCTGCGCTACGTCTGGGAGACGCCGGACACGGGCCTGCCCGGCCGCACCGTCGACGTCCACGTGCGGCGCCTGCGGGCCAAGCTCGCCGAGTTCGACGCGCTCGTCGCCACCGTCCGCGGCGTCGGCTACCGGTTCACCCGCAGCCGGGACGTGGAGTACCGGGCCGCCCCGGGATACGCCGACCTGGACCGGGTTCTCAGCATCTAAGAAATCCTAGTATTTCTATAGGAATACTGGTAGTGTTGCGGGCATGACGTCCGCCAGCCTGCTGACGCGGCGGCGCGAGATCGACCAGATGCGCGCCGCCAGCGCCCTCTGTCGCCTCCGAATGCGCTAGCCGGGACCCGCCGCACGGCCGCTCCCGACCCGCGATCCTCCACACCGGACCGTCCCGCACCGATGCCGCCGCGCTCGGGCGGGGCTCCGATTCCCCCTAGGGCCCCAGCGGCCCCGTTCCCGCACGCCCGCCTGCGGCGTGTCCTCGCACGCCACCCACACGAAGGACCGCACCGTGACCCACAGCTTCGCCGTGACCACCGTGGTCGGCAACCCGAAGCGCCTGTCGCGCACCCTGACCACCGCCGAGGCCCTGGCCGCGGCCGTCGCCGGCCCCGGGGCCGGGACCGCCTCGTTCGACCTCGCCGAGCTCTACCGGGACGGGATCGAGCCGCCGCACGGCGGCTTCGAGCACGCCCTCGACCGCATCCGCGCCGCGCAGGTGCTCGTCGTCGGCACGCCCGTCTACAAGGCCGCCTACACCGGCCTGCTCAAGCTCTTCCTCGACCAGCTCCCGCCAGCCGCGCTGGAGGGGACCGTCGCCGTCCCGGTGACGATCGCGGCCTCCGCCGAGCACCGCCACCTCGCCGACCTCCAGCTGCGGCCGGTGCTGGCCGAGCTGGGGGCGAGCCTGCCGGTCCCCTCGCTCGCCCTGCGCGAGGACGAGCTCCCCGAGCTCGACGCGCACCTGGCGAAGTGGACGGGCGCGCACCTGCCGGCCCTCGCGGCCGCCGCGCGCGCCGCCGAGGGGGCGGCGGCATGAGCACCGGCCTCCACGCGGGCGTCGAGCCCGCCGCGTTCCGGTCCCTGTTCCGCGGCCACCCCGCCGGCGTCACCGTGGTACTCGCCGACGGCGGGAACGGCCCGGCCGGGTTCACCGCCACCTCGCTCACGTCGGTCTCGATCGACCCGCCGCTGGTGTCGTTCGCGATCGCCTCGGGCTCCTCGGCCTGGCCGGCGGTCCGGGAGGCCGAGAGCCTGACCGTGAACTTCCTGTCCGCCGAGCAGCACGCCCTCGCGACCCGGTTCGCCACCAGCGGGATCGACCGCTTCAACGGCACCGCCTGGTCGCGCCTGGACACCGGCGAGCCGGTGCTGGCCGACGCGCCGGCGCACCTGCGGGCCGTCGTCACCGACCGCATCGAGGCCGGCGACCACCACATCGTCCTCGCGCTCGTGGTCGGCGCCGCCGGCGGCGGCCACGAACCGCTCGTCTACCACGCCGGCGGCTACTGCGCCGCCGCGCCCCTCGACTGACGCGACGCTCCTGCGACCTTTCCGAAAGGCCAATCCCCATGCCATCGAAGACCACCCGACGCACCCTCCTGGCGGGCGCCCCCGCCGTCGCCGCGCTGGCCCTCGCCGCCTGCTCCGAAGCGGACGGCGGGCCCGCGCTCGCCGCCGACGCCGACCTGCCGACCGCGGTCCCCGAGGGCACGAAGCTCGTCATCGGCGACCCGTCCCAGCAGCTCGCGTTCGAGCTGTCGGGGCTCGCCTCCCTGCTCACCTTCGAGGTCGAGTGGGCGAACATCTCCGGCGGGCCCAAGTCCGCCGAGGCGTTCCGCGCCAAGTCGCTCGACCTCTCGTCCGTCGCCGACATCCCGCCGATCCACACCAACTGGACGGGGCTGCCGACCCGGATCGTGGCCGCGTCCGGGCGCGTCGACCCGCTCGCCCACCCGATCTACGACCTCGGCGTCGCCCCCGGCGTCGACGTGGCGTCCATCGGGGACCTGGCCGGGAAGCGGATCGCCTACTCCCCCGGGCAGGCCCAGGGCGCGCTCATCCTGCGCGTGCTCGACGCCGCCGGGCTGGCCCAGGACGACGTGGAGCTCGTCGAGCTGCCGTCCACCGCCGACACCTACTCGAACGCGCTCGCGGGCGGGGAGGTCGACGTGGCGCCGATCGGCGGCACCCAGGTCAAGTCCTATGTGAACAAGTACGGGGCGGACGGGGCGACCACGATCCCGCACGGCCTGCGCGACGACCCGTGGGTGCTGTACGCGCCCGTCGAGGTCCTCGAGGACGCCGGCAAGGCCGCCGCGATCGCCGAGTACGTGCGCCTGTGGGGCGCGGCGAAGCTGTGGACCCGCGCCAACCGCGACGAGTGGGTCGACGCCTGGTTCGTCGAGCACGAGGGCCTGTCGGTCGAGGACGGCGAGTACCTGTTCGACCGCGAGGGCGAGCCGGACTTCCCCGAGACGTGGGACGAGACCATCGAGCGCCACCAGGAGACGATCGAGATCGTCGCCGAGGGCACCGGCAACGACGTGCTCGACGCCGAGGACCTGTACGACCGGCGCTTCGAGCCCCTCGTGGCCGAGGGCGTCGCCGCGTACGGGGACGGCGGCGCGTCATGACGGACACCGCGACGACCCGAGCGGCCGAAGCGGGGGTGACGGGGGCGGTCGTGCCTCCCGTGGACGACGAGGAGCTGGCCGCCGGGCGCGCCTCGCGCCCGCGGGGCAAGCGCCGCCTCGGTCCCGGCCGGCCGCTGCGGTTCGGGTACCTCGTCGGCCCCCTCCTGCTCCTGGGCGTGTGGGTCTGGGGCTCGGCGCAGGGCTGGATCGACCCGCGGGTGCTCACGGCCCCCTGGACCGTGGCCGCCACCGCATGGGACCTGTGGGAGTCCGGGCGCCTCGGCCCCGACCTGCTGGTCTCGGCCCGGCGCTTCGCGCTCGGGCTCGTGTTCGGCGTCCTCGCCGGGCTCGCGCTCGCGCTCGTCTCGGGGCTCAGCCGCTGGGGCGAGGCCGTCGTGGACGGGCCGGTGCAGATCAAGCGGTCCATCCCGAACCTCGCGCTGCTGCCGCTCCTGCTGCTGTGGTTCGGCATCGACGAGCGGATGAAGATCATCACGATCGCGCTCGGCGTGCTCATCCCGATCTACCTCCACACCCACAACGGGCTGCGCTCGATCGACGGGCGCTACGCCGAGCTGGCGGAGACCCTGCGCCTCAAGCCGGCCGCGTTCATCGGCCGGGTGGTCCTGCCCGGCGCGCTCCCGGGGTTCCTGCTGGGCATGCGGTTCGCCGTGACCTCGTCCTGGCTGTCCCTGGTGGTGGTCGAACAGGTGAACGCCACCAGCGGCATCGGCTACATGATGCTGCTGGCCGGCACGTACGGGCAGACCGACGTCATCATCGTCGGCCTCGTCCTGTACGCGCTCCTGGGGCTCGCCTCCGACACCGTCGTCCGCTTGATCCAAAGGAGGGCCCTGTCATGGCGCCGCACCCTGGAGGACTGACGGCCACCGCGGCCGTGCAGATCCGCGACCTCCACCGCTCCTTCACCGACGACCGGCCGGTGCTGTCCGGCCTGGACCTCACCATCGAGGCCGGCGAGTTCGTGGCCCTCCTGGGCCGGTCCGGCTCGGGCAAGTCCACGCTCCTGCGGGCCCTGGCCGGCCTCGACCAGGACGCCTCGGGCACCGGCGACGTCGTCGTGCCCGAGCAGGTCTCGGTCGTCTTCCAGGACTCGCGGCTGCTGCCGTGGCAGCGGGTCCTGCGCAACGTCGTCCTCGGCCTCGAGGGCCCCGGCGCCGTCGCGCGCGGCCGGGAGGCCCTGGCCGAGGTCGGCCTCGCCGGGCGCGAGCGGGCCTGGCCCCGGGAGCTGTCCGGCGGCGAGCAGCAGCGCGCGGCCCTGGCCCGCTCCCTGGTGCGCGAACCCGAACTGCTGCTCGCCGACGAGCCCTTCGGGGCCCTGGACGCCCTGACCCGCATCAAGATGCACGGGCTCCTGCGGGCCCTGTACGAGCGCCACCGGCCCGCCGTCCTGCTCGTCACCCACGACGTCGACGAGGCGATCGCCCTCGCCGACCGGGTGCTCGTGCTCGACCACGGCGTGGTGAAGACCGAGCGGCGCATCGACCTCGACGGCGCCCGCGACCCCTCGGACCCGCGATTCGCGGCCGTCCGCACCGAACTGCTCGCCGCCCTCGGCCTCGCCGGCGGCGCCGAGATCAAGCAGGAGGAATCATGAGCAACCCGCCGAAGCAGCTGCACCTCAACGCGTTCCTGATGAGCACCGGGCACCACGAGGCGTCCTGGCGGCTCCCCGAGTCCGACCCGTACGCGACCACCTCGATCGCGCACTACACGAAGCTCGCCCAGACCGCCGAGCGCGGCAGGCTCGACTCGATCTTCTTCGCGGACTCGCCGTCGCTGTGGGGCACGATCGGGCGCCGGCCCTCGGGGTCGCTGGAGCCGACCGTGGTCCTCGCCGCCATCGCGGCGCTCACCACGCACATCGGCCTCATCGCGACGGCCTCGACGACGTACAACGAGCCGTACAACCTGGCCCGGCGCTTCGCCTCGATCGACCACATCTCCGGCGGCCGCGTCGGCTGGAACATCGTCACCACCGCCACCCTCGACGCGGCCCGCAACTTCAACCTGGACGAGCTGCCCTCGCACGCCGCCCGGTACGCCCGGGCCGAGGAGTTCCTCCAGGTCGCCAAGAAGCTGTGGGACTCCTGGGATGACGCGGCCGTCCTGGCCGACAAGGAGGCGGGCCGCTGGGGCGACGACCGGCTGCTGTACCCCGCCGCGCACGCGGGCGAGCACTTCCAGGTCGCCGGCGCGCTCAACGTCCCCCGCTCCCCGCAGGGGCACCCGCTCCTGGTGCAGGCCGGGTCCTCCGAGGACGGCAGGGCGTTCGCCGCGGGCCACGCCGAGGCGATCTTCACCGCCTGGCAGACCCTCGAAGAGGCGCAGGCGTTCTACGCCGACGTCAAGCGCCGCGCGCGGGCGGCCGGGCGCGACCCCGACGGGGTGCTCGTCCTGCCGGGCATCGTCCCGGTCCTCGGCTCGACCGAGGCCGAGGCGCGGCTGCTGGAGGAGGAGCTCGACCGGCTCATCGTCCCCGAGTACGCCCTGGACAACCTCGCCAAGCAGCTCAAACTCGACCCGTCCGAACTGGACCTCGACCGGGAGCTGCCCGCGGCGCTGCCGACCGAGGACGAGATCGAGGGCGCCAAGAGCCGCTTCACGCTCATCGTGGACCTGGCCCGGCGCGAGCGCCTGACGGTCCGCCAGCTCATCGGCCGCCTCGGCGGCGGGCGCGGGCACCGCACCTTCGCCGGCACGCCCGAGCAGGTCGCCGACGCGATCCTCGACTGGGCCGACCACGGCGCGGCGGACGGCTTCAACATCATGCCCGCCGTCCTGCCGTCCGGCCTGGAGGCGTTCGTCGACCAGGTGGTGCCGATCCTCCAGGCCAAGGGGCGCTTCCGCACCGAGTACGAGGCGACGACGCTGCGCGGGCACTACGGACTCGCCCGGCCCGAGAACACCCGGCGCCTCGCCGCCGTCGAGTCGGCGGTCAAGGGCGTCCTCGCCCACGCCCGCTAGGGCAAAGGGGACAGAACCGTCCCGAATACCGGAACGGTCGGCGTTCGCCGAGCTAGACCGCGGTCGTCCCTCCCGCATGGCGGGACCCGGGTTGCCTCCAATTCGGAGGCGACCCTAAAATTCCCACTACATTAGTCGGAATGATCGGACTACTAGGAAATCCTCCTCCGCAATCGATCCAGAAAGTATCCCCATGAGCCCTGCCAGCCTGCGCCCCCTCAAGCGCCGCAGCGTCATCGCGGCCGCCGCCGCCGTCTCCAGCGCGAGCGCCCTGGCCGCCTGCGGCGCCGGGGAGGACGACACCTCCGAAGCCGCCGCCGCCGCCGACGCCGACAGCGCCACCGCCAGCGGCACGATCCGCCTCGGCTACTTCGGGAACGTCACCCACGCCCCCGCCCTCGTCGGCCTCGAAGCCGGCGTCTTCGCCGACACCCTGCCCGAGGCCGTCACGATCGAGGAGACCGTCTTCAACGCCGGCCCCTCCGCGATCGAGGCCCTCTTCGCCGACGCCATCGACATCTCCTACATCGGACCGAACCCCGCGATCAACGGCTGGGCCCAGTCGGGCGGCCAGGCCCTCCACATCATCGCCGGCTCCACCTCCGGCGGCGCCGGCCTCGTCGTCAAGCCCGAGATCACCGAGGTCGAGGACCTGCGCGGCAAGGCCCTCGCCACCCCGCAGCTGGGCAACACCCAGGACGTCGCGGCCCGCTACTGGCTCAAGGAGCAGGGCTTCGCGACCGACGAGAACGGCGGCGGCGACGTCTCCGTGACCCCCATCGACAACGCCGAGGTCGCCGCGGCCTTCGACGACGGCACCGTCCAGGCCGCCTGGGCCGTCGAACCGCGCTACTCGGACCTCGTCCTCAAGCACGGGGCCGTCGAGTTCCTCAACGAGCGCGAGCTGTGGGAGGGCGGCGAGTTCGTCACCACCCACGTCATCGTCTCCAAGAAGTTCCTCGACGAGCAGCCCGCGCTGGTGAAGGCGTTCCTCGAAGGCCACCTCGCGGCCCTCGACTACATCGCCGCGAACCCCGACGAGGCGCAGGCGAGGTCGAACGACCGCATCGAGGCCTTGACGGACAAGCGCCTCGACGACGCCGTCATCGCCGCGGCCTTCGAGAACCTGAGCTTCACCGCCGACCCGATCGCCGCCTCCCTCCAGGGCAGCAAGGACCACGCCGTCGAGATCGGCCTGCTCGAAGAGGTCGACCTCAAGGGCATCTACGCCCTCGACGCCCTGAACCAGGTGCTCGCCGACCGCGGCGACGCCGAAGTCTCGGCGGGTGACCTGGCATGACCCAGACCCGCACGGAGACGCGGGTCGGCGAGACCGCCCGGGCCGCCGGGGCCGTGGTGCTGACCGACGTGGTCAAGCGCTACGGCCGCGGCCCGGGCGCCGTCACGGCCCTGGACGGCGTCTCCCTCACCGTCGCGCCCGGCAGCTTCACCTGCCTGCTCGGCGCCTCCGGCTGCGGCAAGAGCACCCTGCTCTCCCTCGTGGCCGGACTCGACGACCTCTCCGGCGGCGCGATCGAGCACGTCGACCACCCGGTCGCCATGATGTTCCAGGAGTCGGCGCTGTTCCCGTGGCTCACGGTCCAGGGCAACGTCGAGATCGCCCTGCGGGTGCGCGGCGTCGGTCGGGCTGAACGACGCCGCCGCGCCCTGGAGCTGCTGGAGACCGTGCGGCTCACCGGGTTCGCGCACAAGCGGCCCCACGAGCTCTCCGGCGGCATGCGCCAGCGCGTCGCGCTCGCGCGCGCCCTCGCGCAGGACGCGTCGGTGCTGCTCATGGACGAGCCGTTCGGCGCGCTCGACGCGATGACCCGCGACCTCCTCCACGACGAGCTCGAGCGGATCTGGCGCGAGCAGGGCCTGACGGTCCTGTTCGTGACCCACAACGTGCGCGAGGCGGTGCGCCTGGGCGACCAGGTGGTGCTGCTGAGCTCGCGGCCGGGCCGGGTGCTCGAGGTGTACGACGTGGGGCTGGAGCGGCCGCGGCGGATCGACTCGGCGCCGGTGGCGGCGCTGGCCGCGCGCATCACCGACGCGCTGCGCGAGGAGGTGGGCCGCCATGCCGGCTGAGACCGTCGACGCGGGGACCTCCCGCGACCTGGTGTCGGGGCTCGACGCGCTGGAGCGGACGCCGATCACCGAGACCCGGTGGGGCCGGTTCGCGTCGCGGCTGTGGGCCGGGACGTGGCCGAAGGTCCTGGCGCTGGCGCTGGTGATCGGGGCGTGGCAGGCGCTGTTCCTCAGCGGCTGGAAGGACCCGTGGGTGCTGCCGTCGCCGCTGGCGGTGTGGGAGGACCTGGCGGCGTACGCGGCGACGCCGGACTACGCGCAGGCCGTCCTCATCACGATGCAGCGGGCGCTGACCGGGTTCGCGCTGTCGGTGGTGGTGGGTTCGGTGCTGGGCATCGCGGTGGCGCGGTTCAAGCCGCTGCGGGCGGCGATCGGCTCGCTCATCACCGGGCTCCAGACGATGCCGTCGATCATGTGGTTCCCGCTGGCGATCCTGCTGTTCAAGATCTCGGAGTCGGCGATCCTGTTCGTGGTGGTGCTGGGGGCGGTCCCGTCGATCGCGAACGGCATCATCTCGGGGATCGACTACGTGCCGCCGGCGTGGCGGCGGGTGGGCGCGGTCCTGGGCATGCAGGGCTTCCAGTTGTACCGGCACGTGATCCTGCCGGCGACGCTGCCCTCGTTCGTGTCGGGCCTCAAGCAGGGGTGGGCGTTCGCGTGGCGCTCGCTCATGGCCGGGGAGCTGCTGGTGATCGTGGCGGGGCAGGGCTCGATCGGCGCGCTCATGCAGGGGGCGCGGGAGTTCAACGACTCGGCGCGGGTGCTCACGTGGATCATCACGGTCCTGGTGATCGGCATCCTGGTCGACACGGCGTTCAAGGCGGCCGACGACCGCATCCGCAGGACGTGGGGCCTGGCGGCGGACCGCTAGACCCCCTGGCCGTGCGCAGTCTCCCCCGGCGGGTGTCCGCACCTTCCCCGCCGGGGGGCCTCGGCCGCCCCCGGGCGCCGCTCCGCAGACTCCGGGGCCGGGTTCCCGATCAGCTCGCGGGAACCCGGCCCCGGCCCCGCCGAGGTGAACGGGGGCCGAAGGGCCGGCGACGATCGTGTGAGGTGCGGCCTGGGAGGTGGTTCGGGCCGCGGCGGGGCGGTTACGGTTGCGGCGGGCGCGAGGAGGCGCCGCCATGCCCGCGCGATCGGAAGGCCCGCCGTGATCTACAACCTCTTCGACTCCGTCGCCGCCTACCGGCCCACCGAGGCCGAGCAGGCCGGGCCCGTGCCGCCGGTCGAGGCGGTCCTGTTCGACTTCAGCAACACCATCTTCAAGCTCATCGACGTCCCCACCTGGCTGCGCCGGGTCGCGGACGCCACCGGGCGGCCGCTCGACGCGGAGGTCCTGGAGAAGACCGCCGAGCAGCTGTACGAGACGTACCGCATCCCCGAGGTCGCGGCCGCGCAGATCGGGCGCGACGAGTCCGCCGCGCAGCACCGGACCGCGCTGTTCGCGTGGTTCGAGCGGGTCGACTACCTCCAGGGCGTCGAGGAGGCCGCGTACGGCCTCATCGCCGCCCCCGACGCGTGGGTGCCGTACCCCGACACCGAGC
Organism: Glycomyces terrestris; assembly: GCF_003933745.1. Lineage (GTDB taxonomy): Bacteria > Actinomycetota > Actinomycetes > Mycobacteriales > Micromonosporaceae > Glycomyces > Glycomyces terrestris. The sequence goes on from NZ_RSEB01000004.1 coordinate 456,990, forward strand.
CGCTCCTGCGCGAGCTGCGCCGCCGCGGGATCAAGACCGGGATCGTCTCCGACTTCCCGTGGGACGTGGGCGTCCACATGGCGCACTTCGGGCTGGAGGACCTCGTCGACGTGCGGGTCGTGTCGTACCAGTACGGGACCGAGAAGCCGGACCCGGTGCTGTTCCGGGCCGCGTGCGAGCAGCTCGGCGCCGACCCGCGCGCGACGCTCATGGTCGGCGACAACCCCGTGAAGGACGGCGGCGCCGCGGCCTCGGGCCTGCGCGCGTACATCCTGCCGGGCGAGCCGCGCACGGGCGAGCGCGGGCTCGCGCACGTCCTCGGGTTCCTCGACTAGCGCGCCGCTAGGGCTTCTTGGGCTTGGCTCGCAGGTGGGCGCGCTCGCCCTGGGCGCCGAAGAGGCTGAGGAACTCCACGGACTCCTCGCCGGCGCGCCCGAACCAGTGCGGGGTGCGGGTGTCGAACTCGGCGGCCTCGCCGGGCTTCATCACGAAGTCGTGCTCCCCCAGGACGACCCGCAGCCGTCCGTTGAGGACGTACATCCACTCGTAGCCCTCGTGCACCTGCGGGTCGGGCTCGGTCGGCGCGCCCGCGGGGATGATGAGCTTGTACGCCTGGATGCCGCCGGGCCGGCGGGTGAGCGGCAGGTGGACCATGCCGTGGCGCACGACCGGGCGCAGGTGGATGCGCGGGTCGCCGGTCGGCGGGGCGTCCACGAGCTCGTCGAGCGTGACGCCGTGGGCGCGCGCGAGGGGCAGGAGCAGTTCGAGCGTGGGCCGCCGCGCCCCCGACTCGAGGCGCGAGAGGGTGCTCACGGAGATGCCCGTGAGCGCGGCGAGGTCGGCGAGGGTCGCCTCGCGCTCCTTGCGGAGGGCGCGCAGGCGCGGGCCGACCGCGTCGAGGGCCTTCGTGAAGGCGTCGTCGTCCATGCCGACTATTTTGCCAGACCGGCAAGAAAGCTTGCGGGTTTCGCGGGTCCTGTTCTACGGTTCGGTCCGGAGGTGGTCGAAGTGACCGATGAACTGAGGGACAGGTACGACGTCGTGGTGATCGGCGGGGGCGCGGCCGGGCTGAACGGCGCGCTCATGCTCGGGCGGGCCCGCCGGTCGGTGGCCGTGATCGACGCGGGCGAGCCGCGGAACGCGCCCGCGGACGGCGTCCACGGGCTGCTGGGCCGCGAGGGCGTGCCGCCGGGCGAGCTGCTCGCGGCCGGGCGCGCGGAGGTGCGCGCGTACGGCGGGCACGTCGTGGAGGGCCGGGTCGCGAAGGCGCTCAAGCGGGACCGCGAGTTCGTCGTCGCGCTCGAGGACGGCCGCGAGGTCGTTGCGCGGCGTCTGCTCGTCGCCGCGGGCGTCGTCGACCGGCTGCCGGAGATCCCCGGGCTGGCCGAACGCTGGGGCAAGGACGTCGTGCACTGCCCGTACTGCCACGGCTGGGAGCACCGCGACCAGGCGATCGGCGTGATCGGCAGCGGCCCGATGAGCGCGCACCAGGCGCTGCTGTTCCGGCAGTGGACCGACGACCTGGTGTTCTTCACCCACACCGCGCCGGAGCTGTCCGCCGAGGACCGCGAGAAGTTCGCCGCGCGCGGCATCCGCGTCGTGGAGGGCCGCATCGCCGCGATCGAGGCGGACGGCGCCCGGATGGAGGACGGCCGGCTCGTCGAGCGCCGGGCGTTCGCGACCGCGACCCGCATGGAGGCCCGGGCCGGGTTCCTCGCCGGTCTCGGCCTGGAGGTCGCCGAGCACCCCTCGGGCGCGGGCGAGCACGTCCCGGCCGACCAGTTCGGGAAGACCGCGGTGCCGGGCGTGTGGGCCGCGGGGAACGTGACCGACCTGATGGCCCAGGTGGGGCCCGCCGCGGTCGCGGGGGCGATGGCCGGGGCGATGATCAACGCCGACCTCATCGAGGCGGAGACGGCCGAGGCCGTCGAGGTGCACCGGCTGGGCGCGTAAGGTGGTGCGGCGGCCGCGCGGCCGCCGCACTTCGATCCATTTCAGAGCTTGACGGCGGGGCGGTCGCATTCCCTTGCCGCGCATGGCCGGTGGCGGGCCGGGCCCGACCAGGCCATGGTCGTTGAAGGGCATGGTCGTTCAAGGGCACGGTCGTTCAAGGGCACGGTCGTTGAAGGGCATGGTCGTTCAAGGGCATGGTCGTTCAAGGGCACGGTCGTTCAAGGGCACGGTCGTTCAAGGGCACGGTCGTTCAAGGGCACGGTCGTTCAAGGGCACAGTCTTCTGAGGGCTCGGTTCAAGGGCACGGTCGTGGGGCGACTCCCGACGGGTGCGGCGGCGGGCCGTTCAGCGCCGCGGTTCGCCGTCCTCGGGACCGAAGGCGAAGTCGCCTCCGGTCGGGTCCTCGGCGACGACCTGGACGGTCTCGATGACCTCGGCGGGGTCGTCGTGCGGGTAGACGACGTACTCGCCGGTGCTGATCATGTCGCGGTCGCTCATGACGGCGCCCTTTCGATCGGAGGGGTCCGCCTCCACTGTAGCCGCGATGCCGGGACGGCCCCGGTCCGCGATCGCGGGCCGGGGCCGTCCGGGCGTCTACTCGGGGCGCTTCGGCTTGAGGGCCGAGCCGCCGGTGGCGAGGCGCATCAGGTCGGAGGACAGGTCGATGTCGAGCTCCGTCCCGCCCGCCGAGCCGTACTCGTGCTGGTAGGACTTCCACGACTCCGAGCGCACCTGGTCGGCGAAGCCGGACTCCATGAGCAGGAGCAGCTCGATCGCGGCGCGGCCGATCCGCTCGCCCAGCTCCGCGGCGTTCCAGTCCTCGGTGGCGGCGAAGACCGAGGTCGGCACCGTCATCGTCCGCAGGTAGGCGAACAGCGACCGCATCTGCTCGTCGACGACGAGCGCGTGCCGTGCCGTGCCCGCCGTCGCGGCCAGGACCACCGGCTTGGCGATGAGCAGGTCGTTGTCGAGGACGTGGAAGAACGAGCTGAACAGCCCGCTCGGCGCGGCCTTGTACACGGGGGCGCTGGCGACGATCCCGTCGGCGCGGCCGAGGACCTCGATCGCGCGGGTCATCTTGGGGCCCATGAGCTGCGAGACGATCGCGGTGGTGATCTCACCGGCGAGCTCGCGCAGGTCGATCACGTCGATCGCGACGGCCCCGCCGCGCTCCTGGGCGAGCGCGGCGACGCGCGAGGCGATGCGGTCGGCGAGCATCCGCGTCGAGGACGGGTCGCTGGTGCCGGCGCTGACGACGGCGAGCCGGAACGGCTCCTTCGGGGTGGTCACAGCACGGCCTCCTTTCGGGTCCGGTGGGTCTGCTGGGCCGGGGTCGCGGCCCCGGCGAGCTTGCGGCCGATTGATTCGAGCTGGCGCATCTCCTCGTCGGTGAGGACGTCGGCGACCGCGCGCGCCACGTCGACGGCGTGGCGGCCGCCGACCGAGCGCTGCGCCTCGCGCCCGGCCGCGGTGAGGCCCAGGCGCAGGCCGCGCCCGTCCTCGGGGTCGGGGGTCCGCTCGACCAGGCCGCGCTCGGCGAGCCGCTCGACCAGCCGCGAGAGCGCGGGCTGGCTGAGCAGGACGCCGCGGCCCAGCTCGAACAGGCGGATCGGGCCGTCGTGCTTGGACAGCGTGTAGAGCACGTCGTACTCGCGCATCGACAGCTGGTCCCAGATCGGCTCGGCCGCGAACCGCTTCATGAGGGAGGCGTGGGCGGTCAGCAGCGACTCCCAGGCGTCGTTCGCGAGCCGGCTCCGTGAACGGGGCATCGGTCCTCCTCCTAGATCTCCGGGTACTCGGCGGCGGGCGCCGAGTCCTGGTAGGGGGAGGCGCCGGTGACGTTGTCGCCGCGGTTGGCGTTCGGGCGCGGCTGGCGGGCCGGGCCGTCGCCGTACTTGGCCTTGACCAGTCCGGCGTGCGTCGGGGCGTCGGCCGACTCGGGGTCGCGGCGGGAGGCGAGCTCCTTGCGCAGCACCGGGACGACCTCGCCGCCGAGCAGCTCCAGCTGGTCCAGGACCATGCCGAGCGGCATGCCGGCGTGGTCGATGAGGAACATCTGGCGCTGGTAGTCGCCGAAGGCGTCGTGGAAGGTCAGGGTCTTGTCGATGACCTCCTGCGGGCTGCCGACGGTCAGCGGCGTGCCCTGCGTGAACTCCTCCAGGGTCGGGCCGTGGCCGTAGACGGGCGCCTCGTCGAAGTAGGGCCGGAACTCCTTGACCGCGTCCTGGGAGCGCTTGGCGATGTACGCCTGGCCGCCGACGCCCACGATCGCCTGCTTGCGGGTGCCGTGGCCGTAGTGCTCGAAGCGCTGGCGGTAGAAGTCGATGAGGCGCTTGGAGTGCGAGGTGGGCCAGAAGATGTGGTTGGCGAAGTAGCCGTTGCCGTAGAACGCGGCCTGCTCGGCGATCTCGGGCGTGCGGATCGAGCCGTGCCACACGAACGGCGGCACGTCGTCGAGCGGGCGCGGCGTCGAGGTGAAGCCCTGGAGCGGGGTGCGGAACTGGCCCTCCCAGTCCACGACGTCCTCGCGCCACAGCTTGTGCAGGAGGTTGTAGTTCTCCAGCGCGAGCGGCAGGCCCTGGCGGATGTCCTGGCCGAACCACGGGTAGACCGGCGCGGTGTTGCCGCGGCCGAGCATGAGGTCCATGCGGCCCTTGGCGAGGTGCTGGAGCATGGCGTACTCCTCGGCGATGCGCACCGGGTCGTTCGTGGTGATCAGCGTGGTCGCCGTGGTGAGGATGAGCCGCTCGGTGAGCGCGGCGATGTGCGCCAGGAGCGTGGTCGGCGAGGAGGAGAAGAACGGCGGGTTGTGGTGCTCGCCGATGGCGAAGACGTCGAGGCCGACCTCTTCGGCCTTGACCGCGATCTTGACGATCGCCTCGATCCGCTCGGCCTCGCTCGGGGTCTCGCCCGAGATCGGGTCGCGCGTGATGTCACTGACTGAGAAGACACCGAACTGCATCGGATTCCCTGCTCTCCCCGCCGCGGCGGGCTTGAAGTTCATGCGTTTGCATCTACCTTAACGGGGCGGGCCCGGGGTCTATTCCGGTTCCCCGAACCGAGTCGCGCCTCACACCGGCGGTGGGCGGGCGGTGACGCGGCGGTGACGGATCGGTGCCCGGATTGCGTACCCTCGGAAGGACACTGCCGCGATCGGTCGATTCGGCGGCGCCGTCCGCTCCACCCCCCGGAGGCCCACTTGCACGATCTGTACTCCCCCGACCGCGACCGCTACTGGAACGACGACCACCCCGTCCTCGACCTCGTCCGCTCCCGCAGGAAGGGCGGGAAGGGGCCCGGCGCGCACGGCGACGGGCACAAGCTCGGGCTCGCCGTCGAGGGCGGCGGCATGCGCGGCGTCGTCTCCGCCGCGATGCTCACGGCCCTGGACGACCTGGGGCTGCGCGACGTCTTCGACAGCGTCTACAGCTGCTCGTCAGGCTCGGTCAACGCCGCGTACTTCGCGGGCGGGGAGACCTGGTACCCCCTCACCATCTACTTCGACGACCTCGCCACCAAGCAGTTCGTCGACATGCGCCGCTTCGCCTCGCGCCGCGGCATCCTCAACCTCGACTACGTCTTCGAGCGGGTCCTCGAGACCGTCAAGCCGCTCGACTACGACGGCATCCTCGCCGGCGCGGCCGGGTTCCACGTCGCGGTGACCCTCGTCGACGAGCTGCGCACCGAGAGCGTGGGCGACTTCCGCGACCGGGACGACCTGCGCAGCGCCCTGCGCGCCTCGTGCTGGCTGCCGGTCGCCGTCCCCGGCGCGGGCGAGTTCCGGGGCCGGCGCGCCGTCGACGGCGGCGTCCTCACCGCGCACCCCTACCTCCTGGCCCTCGCCGACGGCTGCACCCACGTGCTGTCGCTGAGCACCAAGCCGATGCGGGCGCCCGGCCGGCCCTCGCCGGGGCGGCGCCTCTCCGCGTTCTACATGGAGCGCATCAGGAAAGGGCTCGGCAAGGGCTACCTGGCGTCCCTCGACCGGTACCGGGTGCAGCGCCGCCGACTCCAGGAGTGGATGACCGAGCCCGGCAACGGCCCGTTCGTGCTCGACCTGGCGCCGCTGCCGTGGATGCCGGAGGTGCGCCGCCACGAGATGTCGCTGGGAGCGCTGCTCACGGCCGCCCGGCAGTCGCACGCGATCATGCACGCCGCCGTGAACGGCGTCCCGGCCTCCCGGCTGCGCGACGGATCCTTCGCGTCCCTGCCGCGCTTCGTCACCGTGGACGGAGGCGTCCGTGCCGACCACTGAGGAGCTCACCGCGGCCCTGGCGGCCGTCGCCGGGGACGGCGAGCCCGCCGCGGCCGCCGTCCTCGCCGGCTGGGGCGCGGACGAGTGGCGGGAGGTCCTCCTCGACCTCCCGCTCGACGAGTTCGGGTACCACAACCGGTACCACATCGAGCAGCGCGCCGAGATCGAGCGGCTCTGGGCCTGGTGGATCCGCGAGGACGACGGCCCCTGCCCGCCGGAGGCCGCCGGGTACCTCGGGTTCTACCTGCTCACGATCACCGCGCTCCACTGCTCCGAGCAGGCCCGGTTCCACGGGCGGACGGCCGTGCGGTTCCGAGCGCCCGGCGGGCGCGTCCGCGCCGCCGACCTCTCGGCGGACCTCGTGCGGGACCAGCGCGTGCGCGAGGCCGTCAAGGAGCTCTACGACCCGCGGTACGGGGCCGAGCCGGCGAGCGCGGAGACCCGCGCCGAGTGGGACAAGATCGACTTCGGCTCGCTGCGGTTCCACCGCCACGGGACCACCTCGGTCATCCTGCACGGCAGGAGCGCCCGGCCGCGCGACAGCCGCAAGCCCGAGTTCGCGCTCAAGTGCCTCGTCTACCCGTACCAGCAGCAGCCCCCGATCGCCGCCGCCGCCCGGGCGTACGCGTCGCGGTTCAGCGCGTTCCTCTCCGACGACGACCCCCTCGTCGGGGTGTGGGCCAGCCACGACGGCTGGATCCTCATGGACTACCTCGAAGGCGACACGCTCGCCGACCGGCTCCGGTCGCGGCCGCGACCGAAGGCGAACCCGCGCAAGGCCGCGATCCGGCCGATCGACATCGCCGAGCTCGACGTCCTCGGCAGCGCGCTCCTGCTCGCGCTCGCCGACCTGGAGCGGCTCGGGTACCGGCACGAGGACCTGACGCCCTCGAACATCATCGTCAAGGAGTCCGGCACGGGCGTGCGCGTCCGCTTCATCGACCTGGGCGTCAACCACCTCCACGCACGGACGCTGCCGGGCGAGGCGCCCGGCGAGGCGGCGTACGTCGCCCCCGAGGTGCGCCAGGGCGGGCGCGGCGGCGAGGAGGCCCACCTGTACTCGCTCGGCCGGCTCCTGCTGGCGATCGGCGGCGCCGAGCTCAACCCGGACGGCAGCCTGCCCGACCACTCCTACGTGCTCTCGACGGGCATGGCCCGGCTGCTCGAGGACCTCGTCGACCGCGACCCGGCGCGCCGCCTCCTGGTGACCCCGATCCAGGAGTACGAGGACCCGGCGGAGGCGCGCGCCCACAACCGCATCGACCAGATCCGCGAGCTGTTCCAGCGCGAGATGGAGGTCATCCGCGAGTCCGCGCGGCTGGAGCCGCAGGGCGCGTTCGAGCGGTTCCGGAACCTGCTGCCGGGCTCGGGGACCGTGGCCCGGCAGGGCCGGATCATGCGGGTGCGCCGCCGCCAGGCCGAGGAGCTGCGGAAGCGGGGGAAGGCCGCGGACGGTCCGCGGCTGGTCAAGGCCCAGCGGCTGCACCGGTGGGCCTGGGCGGCCGCGTTCGTCCTGTGGGGGACGCTCGCGGTGGTCGTCACCTGGTGGGTGGAGGACTTCGGCATCGGCTGGCAGGCGAAGTGGATCGAGATGGTGAACATCGCGGTCGCCCAGAGCGGCCTCGACGTCGACTTCTTCGCCGCGATGCGCATGGACGGCTACGACATGCCCGATCCGCTGGGGAACCTGCCGGCGCGGCTGGTCGGGTTCTCGTTCGCGCTGGTGAACGCCCGGTTGTACCTGAACCTGTTCGCGGAGATCTCGCCGCTGTCGCCGCTGCGGCGGCGCGGCCGGCAGCGGTTCCTCACGGCCGCGACGGAGTTCGGGCTCCGGTCGATGGCGATCCTGCCGTCCCTGTGCGTGCTCCTGCCGACGCTCGTCCAGGGCGACTGGTGGCCGCTGGCGACACAGATCGGCCTGGTGTGGACCGCGGTCGTGTTCACCGTGTTCATCGCGTTCGAGCGGGACACGCACCGGCGGGCGCGGCGGGCCGGCCTGTCGACGGTGCCCGAGGGCGAGTTCCCGCCCGGGCGGCTCGCCCGGTGGCGGCCCACGCTCCTGGTGTACTGCGTCCCGGTGCTGGTCATCGGCACGCTCATCATGCTCGACCTGGTGCAGGACGAGCTGGTGTACGCGTGCTTCGTGTCGCTGATCAACCTGTCGATCTACTACTTCAAGAGCGCGGGCGCCGACGCGCCGCGGGTGCGCACGGAGCTGTCGCGGGCGTTCCTGGCGGCCGAGCGGCTCGACCACCTGGAGGCGCGCCGGCGGGCCGCGCTCGGGTCCCGGAAGGGTCAGGCGAGGGGGCGGCGCATGCAGACCCGGGGCCAGCGGTCGATGCCGTGGGCGGCCTCGCGGTCGACCACGGCCCGCAGCCCCGGCGTGAGCGCGGCCTCGGGGAGCGGCGCGAAGCCCAAGCGGGCGTAGTAGGGCGCGTTCCACGGGACCTCGGCGAACGTGGTCAGGGTGAGCGCGTCCAGGCCGTCGGCGGCGGCGCAGGCGGCGGCGTGGTCGATGAGGCGGCGGCCGACGCCGCGCCGGGCCCAGTCGGGGTGGACCGAGACCTGCTCGATGTGGAGGGCGCCGTCGATCGGTTCGGCGATGAGGTAGGCGGCGGGCGCGCCGCGGTCGTCGGCGGCGGCCCAGGCGAGGCCGGTGCGGCGGTAGTCGTCGAGCTCCTTGAGGGTGAGCGGCTCGTCGTCGGCGATCGCCTCCATGCCGACGGTGCGGAAGCACTCGCCCGCGGCGCGCTCGATGTCCTGGAGCAGAGGGAGGTCGGCTTCGGTCACAACCCTGATGCGCATGGGGCCAGTGTGCGCCGGAGGGGGCCGCCGCGGCAAGCCGGTTCGCCTCGCGGCGTCGAACTCGGAGGCCATTCCGAGGGGGCGGTTCGGTTCACGACTGTACGTCGCGGCGTCCCGCTCGCGGGGACGGGAAATTCCGTTGGAGCGGACTCTTGACACGGCGGCGCGGGGACCCGGTAGAGTGAAGCAACTTTACCGATAAATACCCACGCCGCTTCCAGGAAGGCACCGATGAGCAGCACCGTCAACGCCGTGGTCAACCTCGACCTCGAGGGCCCCGTCATCAACCGCCACGTGTACGGCCACTTCGCCGAGCACCTCGGCCGCTGCATCTACGGCGGCTTCTACGTCGGCGAGGACTCCGACATTCCCAACGAGGGCGGCATCCGCCTCGACGTGGTCGAGGCCCTGCGGGCGCTCGACATCCCCAACCTGCGCTGGCCCGGCGGCTGCTTCGCCGACGAGTACCACTGGCGCGACGGCATCGGCCCCAAGGAGGACCGGCCGGCCATGGTGAACACCCACTGGGGCGGGGTCGAGGAGAACAACCACTTCGGCACCCACGAGTTCATGGCGCTGTGCGAGCTGCTCGGCACCGAGCCGTACATCTCCGGCAACGTCGGCTCCGGCACCGTCCAGGAGATGAGCGAGTGGGTCGAGTACCTCACCCGCGACGGCGACTCCCCCGCCGTGCGCGAGCGCAAGGCCAACGGCCGCGAGGAGCCCTGGAAGGTCAAGTTCTGGGGCCTGGGCAACGAGACCTGGGGCTGCGGCGGCAACATGTCCGCCGAGCAGTACGCCCTCGAGGCCCGCCGCTACGCGACCTACTGCCGCGACTACGGCGACAACAAGCTGTACCGGATCGCCGCCGGCGCCTCCGACTTCAGCTACGCGTGGACCGAGACGCTCATGAAGCAGCTCTCGCACCTCGGCTGCCAGCGCGTCGAGCGCCCCCTGTACCAGGCGGTCTCGGTGCACTACTACACGATCGCGGGCACCTGGGACGACAAGGGCTCGGCGACCGAGTTCACCGCCGAGGAGTACTACACGACGATGGCGAAGGCCGCGCGCACCGACGAGCTGCTCACCGGCCACGCGAACGTGATGGACCTGTACGACCCGAAGAAGGAGATCGGGATCGTGCTCGACGAGTGGGGCACGTGGTGGAACGTGGAGCCGGGCACGAACCCCGGGTTCCTGTACCAGCAGAACACGATGCGCGACGCGCTCGTGGCGAGCCTCCACTTCGACATCTTCCACCGGCACGCCGACCGGCTCGTGATGGCGAACATCGCGCAGACGGTGAACGTGCTCCAGGCGATGATCCTGACCGACCCGGACTCGGGCGCGCTGGTGCTCACCCCGACCTACCACGTGTTCCGGATGAACAAGGGCCACCAGGACGCCGCGAGCCTCCAGGTGCACGTCGTGGGCGACGCGCCGGTCAAGGACGTGGACGGCGCGGCGCTGTCGACGGTCTCGGTCTCGGCCTCCCGCAAGGACGGGCGCCTGCTGGTGTCGCTGTCGAACCTGGACGCCGACGAGGCCGTGGACGTGTCGATCGACCTGCGCGGCGGCTCGGTCGCGGGTCTGGAGTCGGAGATCCTCACCGCGGGGGCGCTCCACGCGCACAACACCCCCGAGCAGCCCGAGGCGGTCGCCCCGCGCGCCCACGACGGGGCCCGGATCGAGGGCGGCCGCCTGCTGGTGCACCTGCCCGCGCACTCCTTCGCGACCGTGGCCGGGGACGTGGCGTAGTCGTGCGCTCGCACTAAGGTGAGAGCATAGGAGGATCGTCGGATCCCGAAAGGCGGTACCCGAGATGGTGACGATGAGCGACGTGGCGCGCCTGGCCGGCGTGTCGAAGATGACCGTGTCCAACGTGGTCAACAACCGGGCCGGGGTCTCCGAACCCGTCCGGCTGCGCGTGCTCGACGCCATCCAGCAGTCCGGGTACCGCCTGAACGTCAACGCCCGCACGCTCAAGGCCGGGCGCACCGGGGTGATCGGCCTCGCGGTGCCCGGCGTCGACCAGCCGTACTTCGGGATGCTCGGGGCGCTGGTCATCGAGGCGGCGCGGGCCCGGGGCTTCCACGTGGCGATCGAGCAGACCGGCGGCAGCGACACCGGCGAGGTCGAGGCGGTCGCGCACTCGCACAAGCTCCAGTTCGACGGGCTGATCCTGAGCGCGGTCGTGCTCGACCCGCGCGAGCAGGGGCACTCGTGGGGCGACTTCCCGATCGTCATGCTCGGGGAGCGCGACTTCGGGGCCAGCATCGACCACGTCGGGATGGCGAACGAGGCGGGCACGCGGGCGGCCACGGAGCATCTGATCGCCCAGGGCTGCACCAGGATCGCGAACGTCACGGGCTGGACCCTGGAGGGCGTCCACGTGGTCTCGCGCCGCTACCAGGGCTATGTGGACGGCCTCGCGGCCCATGGCATCGAGGTGGACACGTCGCTGGTGGCCCTGTCGGGCATGGGCATGGAGGACGGCCGCCGCGCCGTCCGCCGCCTCCACGCCTCGGGCGTGCCGTTCGACGGGGTCGTGGCGGTCACGGACACGGTGGCGCGGGGCGTCATCCGGGGCCTGGCCGACCTGGGCCTGCGCGTCCCCGAGGACGTGCGGGTCATCGGATTCGACGACGTCCCCGAGTCGGCCTACACCACCCCGGCGCTGTCCTCGGTCGCCCCGGACCACCGCTGGATGGCCGAGAAGGCGGTGTCCCTCATCGCCTCCCGCATGGAGGACCCCTCGCGCCCGCCGGAGGAGCACACGGCCCCCTTCGAGCTGAAGATCCGCGAGTCGACCGCCTGAGCGGACGGCTCGTCGTCGGCGATCCCGTCACCGGGCGCGGCCGGCCCGACCCCGGATGGTCTGATGTATGGCGCCGGGAGAACAATGCATTGGCGGGCATCAATCCCTTGTCTCGGCGAATACCCATATGAAATGATGACGGCTGCACGTCAACACATCTGATCTTTGACTCCGCTCCCCTGGGGCTCCGAGGTCAGGAGGAGGCAGCGTTGCCCGTGAGTCGTTCCCCCCGCCCCGATCCGTCCGCGACCGCCGCGACCGCCGTCGAGTCGGTCACCGGGGCGCGCGACCGGTTCCGCGAGTCGCTGCGGGAGCACCTCTCCTCCGCCGTCTCCGAGTTCACCGCGGCGACCGCGCTCATCGTGCTGTTCGTCGCCCTCAGCCTCGCCAGCCCGCACTTCCTCACCGCCGACAACCTGTTCAACATCGGGTCGCAGACGGCGGTCATCGCGATCATCGCGGTGGCGCAGACGATGATCATCATCACCAAGGGGATCGACCTGTCGGTTGGCGCCGTCGCCGCGCTGGCCGGGGTCGTCGGCGCGATCGTCGTCCGCGACCTCGGGTTCACGGTGTGGGAGGCGACGGCCGTCGCCGTCGGGGTGGGCGCGTCGGCGGGACTGGTCAACGGACTGCTCATCGCGGGCGCGCGGCTGCCGCCGTTCATCGCCACCCTCGGCATGATGTCGGCCGGGCGCGGGCTGGTCTTCATCATCACCGGCGCGGTCGGCGTCTACAGCCTGCCGGAGTCGTTCCAGCTGCTCGGCAACGGCGAGATCGCCGGAGTCCCCTTCGCCGTCGCAGTAACGGCGGCCGTCGCGCTCGGATCGGCGTTCCTGCTCTCGCAGACCCGCTTCGGCCAGTACGTCTACGCGATGGGCTCCAACATGGAGGCGGCCCGCCGCTCGGGGATCGCCGTCCGCCGACACCTCACCGCGGTCTACGTGCTCGCCGGCGCGCTCGTCGGGCTCGGCGGCATGGTCGCGGCCTCGCGCGTCAACTCGGGCCAGCCGAACTACGGGATCGGCCTCGAACTCGACGTCATCGCCGCGGCGGTCATCGGCGGCGCCAGCCTGTTCGGCGGGCAGGGCCGGATCGCGGGGACCCTCATCGGCGCGTTCCTCATCGCCGTGGTGCGCAACGGCTCCGTGCTCCTGGACATCAGCATCCACTACCAGCAGGTCATCGTCGGCCTCATCATCTGGGCCGCCGTCTACTTCGACCAGTTCCGGCGGCGGCGCCTCGAAGCCCGCGGGTGAGACCCCGCCGCCGACCACCGCTCACGACGGAAGGACAAGGCCATGGCCATCGACTCGAGGACCCGCAGCGGTCTCGCCGTACTCGCGGCGCTGGCGGCCCTGACCGCCGGCGCCTGCGTGGAGGTCCGGGACGACTCCGGCGGCGGAGACGGCGGCACGGTGGACGGACCGCTCGAGATCGCCGTGGTCCCCAAAGCGGTCGGCCACGAGTTCTGGAGCACCGTGCGGGCCGGGGCCGAGTGCGCCGCCGAACTCGCCGGAGACGTCACCGTCGAATGGGACGGCGTCAGCGCGGAGACCGACGTGGAGGGGCAGGTCAACCTCATCCAGAACTTCGTGACCCAGGAGGTGGACGGCATCGTCTACGCCGCCACCGATGCCGCGGCGCTGGCCCCGGCCACGCAGCACGCGCTCGACGCCGGCGTCCCGGTCGCCATGATCGACTCGGGCACCGACCCGCAGCCCGACGAGGTCCCGCTGTACGCCACCGACAACCGCGCCGGAGCCGTCGAGGCCGCGAACCTCCTGGCGCAGGCCCTCGGCGAAGGCGAGCACGACGTGGCGCTCATCGAGTTCCAGCCCGGCTCGCAGACGAACACCGAACGGGTAGAGGGCTTCACCGAGGGCCTCGCCCAGCACGGCAACCTGAACCTGGTCGGGCAGCAGCCCAGCCACAGCGACGTCAACGAGGCCCGCCGGGTCACCGAGGACATCCTCACCGCCAACCCCGACCTGGCCGGCATCTTCGCCGCCAACGAGCCGAGCGTCCTCGGCGCGGCCCAGGCCGTCGAGGCCGCCGGGAAGTCCGGCGAGGTCGTCATCATCGGCTGGGACGCCGCCCCGGACGAGATCGCCGGCCTACGCGACGGCCAGATCGCCGCGCTGGTGGTGCAGAACCCGTTCCGGATGGGCTTCTTCGGGGTCCAGAACATGGTCGAGCATCTCCGCGAAGGCACGCCGATGACGTCGGCCGACACGGGCGTCACCTTCGTGACCCGGGAGAACATCGACTCGGAGGAGGTCCAGGCCGTGCTCGAGCCCAGCTGCGACAACCCGCCGGTCGGCCAGTGAGCGCCGGCCGCGGCCGCACCTCCCGCGGTCCGGGGCGCGGCGACGGGGCGCCCCCGGTGCTGGAGGCGCGCGGGATCGTGAAGCGCTTCGGCCATGTCGAAGCGCTCCGCGGCGCGGACTTCGCCGTCCACCGCGGCGAGGTGGTGGCGCTGATCGGCGACAACGGCGCCGGGAAGAGCACGCTGATCAAGGTGCTCTCGGGGGCCCAGCCGCAGGACGGGGGCGAGATCCTGGTCGACGGGCGCCCGCAGCGCTTCGGGTCCCCACTGGACGCCCGGCGGGCGGGCGTGGAGACCGTGTACCAGGACCTCGCGGTCGCCGACGACCTCAGCGTCGCCGCGAACCTCTACCTCGGCCGCGAGATCAGGCGCCGCGGCCTCCCGGGCCGGCTCGGCCTGCTCGACAAGCGGGCGATGCGCCGCGGCGCCGCCGCGGCGCTGGAGCAGCTCGGGGTGCGGGTCCCGCGCGTCACCACCCCGATCGCCATGCTGTCGGGCGGACAGCGGCAGAGCGTCGCCGTGGCGCGGGCCGTCGTGTGGGCGACGAGCGTGGTGATCCTCGACGAGCCGACCGCGGCGCTCGGCGTGGTCCAGACCGCGCGGGTGCTGGAGGTCATCGAACGCGCCCGGGACGCCGGCAGGTCGGTCGTGCTGGTCAGCCACAACATGCCGCAGGTCCTGGAGGTCGCCGACCGCGTCGAGGTCATGCGCCTGGGCCGGCGCACCGCCCGCTTCCGGGCGGCCGACGTCACCACCGACGACCTGGTCGCGGCCATGACCGGGGCGCTCGCCACCGAACCGGAGGACGCGGCGGACCTCCACTGAGGACGCCGGACGCCGCCCGGGCGGCCATGACCTCGCCCGGGCGGCGGTGTTCGGCGCGGCGCTAGACCAGGGTCCAGCGCTGGTTCGCGCCGCCGTTGCAGCTCCACAGGATCACCCGGGTGCCGTTGGCCGTCGCGCCGCCGGTGACGTCGAGGCAGAGCCCGGACGCGGCGTTCGTGATGGTGCCGTTCGCGTTGCGGACCCACCGCTGGTTCGCGCCGCCGTGGCAGGTCCAGATGATGGCCTGGGTGCCGTTGGCGGTGCCGCCGTTCGAGGCGTCCAGGCACTTGCGGTTCCCGCCCGAGTAGACGGTGAGCTCACCGGCCGCGGTGGCGGTCCACTGCTGGTTCGCGCCGTTCCAGCAGTCGTAGATCTGCAACTGCGTGCCGTTGGCCGTGGACTGGTTCGGCACGTCCAGGCACCGGTTCGACGGGGCCGAGCGCAGCGCCCCGGTGACCTCGCCGGTCCCCTGGCCGCCGGGGGTCAGGGTGACGGTGTAGGCGTCGTGCGCCGACTGGAGGTTCACCGGGACCGTGATCGAGCCGCCGGCGGCGCTCATGTCCTGCTCGAAGACGACCTGCGGCGCGTTGAGCGGCGCCTGCTCCGGAATCCGCTCGACCTTGACGTGGACGTTCCCGTCGTTGACGAGCCAGGGCGTGGCCGAGAGGCCGTCGTACCTGACCGAGGCCGATCCGGTGCGCCCGTTGATGTCGCCGATGACGGTGACCACCCGCTCGGCGGCGCTGTCCTTCGCGGCGGAGATCGCGGTGCCGCCGACCTGCCCGGAGGTGCCGACCAGGGTCCCGGTCATGTCCGCGTAGGCGCGCATCACCCACCACAGGCCGGTCGGGCGCCAGCCGTTCGAGGTCGGGGTCAGCAGGCCCGTGAGGTTGGGCTCCAGGCAGCAGAACCAGTTGCCGCGCAGCGCGTTCGCGTAGTCGGACTGCGCGAAGCGGGCGAGGTACCAGGCGAGGACGTTGGCCTCCTGCATGTCGGCCGGCTGGTACTCGTTGGCCGACATCGGCAGCGGCGGGATGCCGCTCGCGGCCAGCATGTCGAGTGTGGACTGGCCGACGCGGACCGGGTCGTCGACCACGCCCAGGGTGTGGTTGGCGATCCAGTCCGGCAGGGTGCCCGCGGCCTTGGTGTGCGCCAGCCAGGTCCGCCACTGCTCGGGGCGGCGGTCCGGGGTGTAGGCGAACGAGGGGCCGAGGATGACCGCGTTCGGGTCGACGCGCCGGATCTCCCGGACCGCGGTGTCCCACATGCGGAAGTACTGCTCGCTGTTGACCCCGCGGGTCCAGAAGATCTCGATGTCGGGTTCGTTCCAGATGTCGTACGACATCGGCATTCCGGTGTCCCGCATCCTGGTGGCGATGGTGGAGACGAAGGTGGCCCAGTTCGAGCAGTCGCCGTTGTCGCAGGGGTACATCGTGTTGGCGCCCTGCCCGCCGTACGCGCCGTACACGTCGCTCAGGATCACCTGGTACTGGGCCTCGTAGGGCGCGGCGGTGAAGCGCCGGGCCTGCGAGGTGAGCGAGTTCACGATGGTCTGGGTGGCGGTGCCGTAGCGGTAGCCGTCCTCGATCCAGCCGCGGGTCATGTGCCCGCCGGCCCGGAAGGCGTTCATGCGCAGCGGTTCGAGGTACTGGTCCGCCGGCTGGCTGCCGTCGCCGGTGACGCCGTACAGGAATCCGAGGCCGACGCCGTTCGACGGCCCCTGGTCGGAGGCGAGGTTCACGTTCATCGTGACCTGCGCCCGGCTCTCGCCGGGGGTGACGATGAGGGCCGCCAGGACCATCGCGAGGGCGAGGCCGATCGTGACCGCGGCGCGGCCGCGCCAGGTCAGCGGCCTGCCGCCGAGTGCGGACACCGGTGGTCTCGAAGCGGCTGAAGCGGGTCGGGACATCGGGTGCTCCTTTCTGTTCGGCCGGCGCGCCGGCGGCGCGCCGGCGAGGGGTCAGCTTCGCTGGAGGGCGAACAGCTGGTTGGCGCCGCCGGTGACGTTCCACTGCGAGATGCGGGCGCCGTCGGCGGTGGACTGGCCCCACACGTCCATCGCCAGTCCGCTCTGGCGGTTGACGAGGGTCACGGTGCCGCCGCCGTGGTCGACCACCGACCACTGCTGGCTCGCGGCGGTGGAGGCCGGCTGCTGGGTGATGTCGGCGCCGGTGCCGCTGCCCGACACCTGGAGGACGAGTCCGGAGTGGCGGGCTCTGATCCGCCAGTAGCCGGCCCCGGCGTCCACGAAGTCGAACTGCTGGTTGGCGCCGCTGTGGATCGCCCACTGGATCAGCGCCGCGCCTGCGGCGGTGGAGGAGCCGTTGACGTCGGCGGCCTTGCCGCTGTGCTGGGCGACGAGCCGGTAGTGCACGCCCGGCTCGACCGGCCCGGTGCTGCCGCCGCCAGTCTCGGTGGGCTTGCGGGACAGCGCCATCGCCTGGCCGACGCTCGGCAGGGGCTTGAGCCGGTAGGTGTAGGAGTAGTCGTGGCTGGGGAACAGCTTGTACTGGTCGAGCGGTTGCGCGCCCCAGCTGTCGTCGCCGCCGACGCCGGTCTGCCGGTAGTTCAGCCGCAGCACGACGTCCTGGCGGCGGGTCAGCTGGTAGTCGTGGCGGACGCCGACGGACAGGTCCTCCGGGGTGAAGTGGGAGGCGTTGACCTCAAGGAGCGGCTCGCCGGTCGCGAGCAGGCCGCGCCCGGCGGCGTCGACCAGGGCGACCCAGCGGACGTCGGTCTTGTTGCCGTTCTCCTGCGGCCGGAGGTACGGGGTCCACTGGTCGGACACCGTGGAGGCGTAGACGCCGACGTCGGTGCCGGTGCGGCGGTCCCAGTGGTTCTCCTCGGGTCCGCGCCCGTAGTAGTGCAGCTGCTCCAGGGCCGAGGGCAGGAACAGGATCGTGCCGACTTCCGGGATGTAGGGCAGGCTCGACGAGCCGGGGTGGAGGAAGCCGTCCACTCGGATCTCGCCGTTGCCGTAGATCGTGTACGTGGTGCGGAAGGTCGACTGGGTGCTCGTCGGCAGCGTGCCCGTGACGGTGATCCGCCGGGACCGGTCGGACGGGCGTTCGAGGACGACGCCTGTGACGGCCCGGTTGCGTCCGGCGGCGCGCCAGGTGCCGTTGCGGGTCGGGTGGCCGTTGCCGCGGTCGTTGTCGGTGGGGGCCCGCCAGAAGTTCGGGACCGGGCCGGAGTTCACCAGCCGCATCCCCATCGCCTCGTACGCGGTGATCTCGCCGGTCGACCTGGAGACGGCGACGCTGAAGCCGGTGCCGGTGACGGTGAACCGGTCGCTGGTCTGGGAGTCGGTCAGCGTCGGCACGTCCGCGAGCGGGACCGGGACGACCGGCGGGCTGTCGAAGTCGACGGGGAGCTGCTGGGCGGCCACCTCGTGTCCGGCGTCGGCCCAGGCGGTCGCGGACTTGAGGGTGAACGAGAGTTCGAGGAAGTGCTCGGTGCCGGGGGCGATCGGGGCCGGGCGCTGGATCGGCACGCGGATCGCCTTGTTCGTCAGCGGCGGGATGTCGAGCTGCTGCGCGGTGAGGCGGCCGCTCTGGACGACCGCGCCGTCGGCGACCAGCGCCCAGGCGCCGTCGAACTCGTTCACGTTGTGGAAGGCGTACTCGTTGGCGATCCGGACGTCGCCGGCGGCGAGGTCGGCGCCGGCGGTGGTGTTGATCGCCTGGTAGACGCGCTTGACCTCGGTGGACTTGCCGGTCGGCTCGCGGCCGGCCAGGACGAAGCCGTTGCCGCAGAAGTTGCCGTCGTTGGGGTTGTCGCCCCAGTCGCCGCCGTAGGCGAGGTAGGTCGCCCCGCCCCCGAGCGGGATCGGCCAGCGCAGGGCCTGGTCGGCGAAGTCCCAGAGGAACCCGCCCTGGAGGATCGGGTACTGGCGGATGACGTCCCAGTACTCCTTGAGGCCGCCGTTGGAGTTGCCCATCCCGTGGGAGTACTCGACGAGGATGTAGGGCCTGGTGTCGCCGGTGTCGAGGGCGCGGGCCCGGATCCCGGCGGCGGTGTTGTACATCTGGGTGCGGATGTCGCTGACCGCGGGCCGGCTGTCGCCCTCGTACTGGATGATCCGGGTGGGGTCGGCCGCTCGGATCCAGTCGCGCATGGCGACGAAGTTGGAGCCGCCGCCGGCCTCGTTGCCGAGGGACCACATGACGACCGAGGGGTGGTTCTTGTCGCGGTGGACCATCTGGGCGGCCCGGTCGATCACGGGCGCGGTCCAGGCCGAGTTGGACGCCGGGTACTGGTCGCGGACGCCGTGGGTCTCGAGGTTGGCCTCGTCCATGACGTACATGCCGTACTCGTCGGCGAGGTCGTACCAGTCGGGGTGGTTGGGGTAGTGGGCGGTGCGGACCGCGTTGACGTTGAGCCGCTTCATGACCTCGATGTCGCGGACCATGTCGTCGCGGGTGAGCGCCGCGCCGTGGTCGGGGTCCATCTCGTGGCGGTTGGTGCCGCGCAGCGAGACCGGTCTGCCGTTGATGCGCATGAGGCCGTTGCGGATGGCGAACTCGCGGAAGCCGACGCGCGTGGACACGATCTGGGTGACCGCTCCCGAGGGGTCGCGCAGCCGCAGCACAGCCGTGTAGAGGTTCGGGTGCTCGGCCGACCAGAGCCTCGGGCCCGTGACGGCTTTGGAGCCGCGCGCGACCGCGTCCCGGCCCGCCTGCACGGAGCCGATGTCGACCTGGGACGTCATCGGCGCGGGCCAGACGGCCTGTCCGTCGAGGTCGTAGAGCTGGGTCTCGACCGTGTAGGTCCCGGACCGCTGGGCGCCCTTGTAGCGGACGGCGGCGGTGACGGCGAGGTCGGCGTTGGTGTAGGCGTCCCGCAGGGGCGTGTCGATCTTGAAGTCGCGCAGGTGGACCTGGGGCAGGGAGTAGAGGAAGACCGGCCGGAAGATCCCCGCGAGGCGGATCATGTCCTGGTCTTCCATCCAGTCGCCGTCGGGGAAGCGGTAGACCTCGACCGCGATGAGGTTGGAGCCGGCGCGCACGTGGTCGGTGACGTCGAATTCGGACGGCGTGTAGGAGCCTTCGCGGTAGCCGACCTTGGTGCCGTTGACCCACAGGTAGCACCCGGATTTGACGCCTTCGAAGTGGAGGAGGACGCGGCGGCCCTGCCAGGCGGTGGGGAGGTCGAACCTGCGGCGGTACTGGCCGACCGGGTTGAAGCGGGTGGGGGCGAAGGGCGGCTGGGCGTTCTCGTGGTCGCCGTTGGCGCCCCACCACGGGTAGGTGAAGTTGAGGTAGATGGGGAAGTCGTAGCCTTGCAGCTGCCAGTTGGACGGGACCGGCATCGAGTCCCATTCGCTGTCGTCGCGGTCGGTGCGCCAGAAGTCGGCGTCGCGGTCGGCGGGCCGGTCGGCGTGCTGGAAGCGCCAGTCGCCGTCGAGGTCGAGCCGGTACGGCGAGTCGGTGCGGTCGGCCCGCAGGGCCTGCTGGAGGTCGGCGTACGGCATGAAGGTGGCGTGCGGGGGCTCGGTGCCGACCTCGAAGATCCCGATGTTGTTGTTCCACTCGGGGTAGCCGTTCGGCGGGTCGGTCCAGGCGGCGGTGGTCTGCTCGGCGGCGGCGGGGGTGCCGGGTTCGGCGGCTGCGGCCCCCGTGGGCAGGGAAGCGCTCCCAAGGGCGGCGAGGCCGCTCCCGAGGAGGGTTCTGCGGCGCGCGCGGGCGCGCCTGGCGGATGCTTCCGACATGGTGGTCTCCTATCGGCTTCAGGCGGGCCGGAGTTCGAAGCGCTGGTTGGCGGCGCCGGTGGGGTTCCATTGGGAGATGCGGGCGCCGTCGGCGGTGGACTGGCCCCACACGTCCATGGCGAGGCCGCTGTGGCGGTTGACGAGGCTGACGGTGCCGTTGCCGTGGTCGGTGACCGACCACTGCTGGCTCGCGGCGGTGGAGGCCGGCTGCTGGGTGATGTCGGCGCCGGTGCCGGTGCCGGAGACTTGCAGGACGAGTCCGGAGTGGCGGGCTCTGATCCGCCAGTAGCCGCCTCCGGCGTCGACGAAGTCGAACTGCTGGTTGGCGCCGCTGTGGATCGCCCACTGGATGAGGGCGGTACCGGCGGCGGTGGAGGCGCCGTTGACGTCGGCGGCCTTGCCGCTGTGCTGGGCGACGAGGCGGTAGTGCACGCCGGGCTGCACCGCCGATCCGCCGCCGAGGGAGGTCGCGCGGTAGGTGCGGCCGGCCTGGCCGGGGAACGCGATCAGGTCGCTCTCGGGCTCGTCGGGCACGATCGCCGCGCCGTTCGACTCGTCCACGAGCTCGTAGTCGCCGGTGAACATGCGGCTGCGGATCCTGACGGGGCCGTCGCGGTCGGGTCTGACGGTGAGGTCGTCGATCGTGCCGCCGCTCCAGGTCGCGCCGACGGTGTAGCCGCCGCGGCCGCGCAGGCCCGACACGGACCCGGTCGGCCAGGCGGGCGGCAGCGCGGGCAGCAGGTGCAGCTCGCCGGCGTGGCTCTGGAGCAGCATCTCGGCTATCCCCGAGGTCGCACCGAAGTTGCCGTCGATCTGGAAGGGCGGGTGGAGGTCGAACATGTTGGGCGCGAGGCGCTCGGGCGTCACGAGCAGGCGGATCAGGTCGTGCGCCCTGGTGCCCTCCTCCATGCGCGCCCAGTAGTTGATCTTCCAGGCGAGGGACCAGCCGGTGCCGGCGTCGCCGCGCAGTTCCAGGGTGCGGCGGGCGGCCGTGAACAGCTGCGGGGTGCCGCGCCTGGTGATCTGGTTGCTCGGGTGCAGGCCGTAGAGGTGGGAGATGTGCCGGTGCTGCGGGTCGGTCTCGATCCAGTCGTGGAGGTACTCCATGATGTTGCCGCGCGAGCCGATACGCATGGGGGCCAGCCGTTCGCGGGCCGCCCGGACCTCGGCGCGGAAGTCCGCGTCGACGCCGAGGACCTCGCTTGCGGCGGCGCAGCCGTTGAAGAGGTCCCGCAGGATCTGGTTGTCCATGGTGGGCCCGGCGCAGACGGTGGCGTCGTTGTGGTGCAGCATCTCCGGCGAGTTCGAGGGGTTGGTCACCAGCCAGCCCAGTCTCGGCTCCTCGACGAGGGTGTCCAGGAAGAACTGCGCCGCGCCCTTCATCGCGGGGTAGTTCGCCTCCAGGAAGGCCCGGTCGCCGGTGAACCGGTAGTGGTCCCAGATCATGGTCGCCAGCCACGCGCCGCCGGTGGGCCACATGCCCCAGCGGGCGTCGTCGACCACTGAGGTCCCGCGCCAGCCGTCGGTGTTGTGGTGCGCGACCCAGCCGCCGGCGCCGTACTGGACGTCGGCGGTGCGCGCGCCGGTGGCCGTGAGGTCGCCGATCATGTCGAACACCGGCTCGTAGCACTCGGACAGGTTCGTGGTGTCGGCCGGCCAGTAGTTCATCGGCAGGTTGGCGTTGAGGGTGTACTTCGACTCCCACGACGGGGTCATCGAGTCGTTCCAGATGCCCTGGAGGTTGGCCGGCTGGGTGCCGGGGCGCGAGGAGGAGATGAGCAGGTACCGGCCGTACTGGAACAGCAGGGCCGAGAACTGGGGGTCGCTGCCCGAGCCGTGCCGGGCGATGCGGTCGTCGGTGGGCTGGTCGGCGGCGGCGGTGCGGCCGAGGTCGATGGCGGTGCGGTCGAACAGCGCCCGGTAGTCGGCCACGTGCCGGGTCCGGAGGCCGTCGTACGAGGCGCCGGTCGCGGCGTTGAGGCGGTTCCAGGCGTGCCCCTGGTAGTCGCCGTTCACGGTCTGGTAGTCGACGTAGCTCGTCCCGATCGAGATCAGGAGCGTCACGGCGTCGGCGCCGGAGACCTGGAGGGTGCCGCCGGAGGAGCTGGTACTCCCGCCCTGGACGACGGCGCGGGCGAGGGCGAGGAACTTCACGGACCCCGCGATGCCGCGCTGGTCCCCCGACCGGCCGTCGAGGGCGATGGTCCGGGAGTCGGGACTGGACTTCGCGGCGCGCTGCGGGGTGCTGAACGCGGCGGAGAACGAGACCCGGCCCGCGGTCCCGGCGGTGAGGCGCACGGCGATGACCTGGTCGGGGTGGGAGGCGATGACCTCGCGCTGGTAGCGCACGCCGCCCGCGGTGTAGCTGACGCCGGCGGCGGCCGTGGTGAGGTCGAGCCAGCGCTCGTACCCGGAGGCGCCGCTGATGCCCGGGAAGGTGAGGTTGAGGTCGCCGACGGGCTGGTAGGCGAGCTGGCCGGCGGGCCTGCCGAGCATCGTCTGGTTGATGAGGCTCTGGGCCTGGCCCCACTGGTCGGCGAAGACGAGCTGGCGGATCTGCTGGAGCGAGTCGGCTCCGGCGGTGTTGCTGTAGTCGTGCGGGCCTCCGGCCCAGACCGTGTCCTCGTTGAGCTGGAACCGCTCCGTGGCGGTGTTGCCGAAGACCATCGCGCCGAGGCGGCCGTTGCCGACGGGGAGTGCGCGCAGCCAGTCGGTGCCGGCCGGTTCGTCGTACCACAGTGCCAGGTCGCCCGCGGCCTGCACCGCCGGCGGCGCCGCCGAGGCCGCGGGCGGCGCCGTCCATTGGAGGGGCGCGGCGAGGGCGCCCGCCGCTCCGTATTTGATCACTTGCCTGCGCGGGAGCGCTGCCATCGGTCCTCCGAGGGGGGTGAAGGTCCACGCTTTCTATTGACGTTCGTCAATACATGGATTCCCTCAGGGTACTTACATCCGACCTAAGAGGTCAAGGGATCCGCGCAAGCCCGGATAAAACTCGCGCGAATCCTGTATTTGAAGACGATTCATCTGATCTTTCTTGAGGCTCAAGCGATCTGAATCAAGACGACCATCGTCGAGGCGTAGTCGCCGGGGTGCAGGTCGAGCGCGAGTCCGTGCGAGGCGAGCAGCGCGCCGTGGTGCACCCGGCCGGTGCGCTCGTCGCGGTACCGGGCGCCCGGTTCGAGGCCGTGGAGCTTGAGCAGCGGGTCGGGGTAGCCGAAGGCGCGCGCCTTGCGCCAGGCCAGCACCACGGTCTCCTCGCCCCTGGTGTACTGGACGCCCTCGACGCCTCCGGCCCGCAGCGGGTGCCGGCGTCCGAGCTGGACGACGGGCCGGATCCGCTTGTAGTCAGCCACCAGCTCGGCGCCGCGGCCCAGCTCCTCCTCACTCCAGATCCGCAGGTCGCCGCCGACGGCGAGGACGCCGGCCATGGCGACGTGGAAGCGGAAGTCGAGCGGGACCTCCCGGCGGGTGAACGGGTTCGGCGAGTCGGTGACCCATGCGCCCATGACCCGCGCCGGGTACACCTGCGCGAAGCCCTCCTGGATCGCGATGCGGTCGACGGCGTCGGTGTTGTCCGAGGTCCACACCTGGTCGGTGCGCCGCAGGATGCCGAAGTCGACGCGGCCGCCGCCGGACGAGCACGACTCGATCCGCAGGGCGGGGTGGTCGGCGCGGAGCCGGTCGAGGATCGCGTAGAGGTTGCGGGTGTGGTCGAACCAGAGCCGGTCCGGGTCCGGCTCGCCGGGCCAGCCGGCTTCCGTGAAGGGGCGGTTCATGTCCCACTTGACGAAGTCGATCTCGTTGGCGCTCAGCAGTTCGTCGAGGCGGGCGTGGAGGTACTCGGCCACGTCGGGGCGGGCCAGGTTGAGCACGAGCTGCTGGCGCACCTCGCTGCGGCGGCGGTGCGGCTGGTGGTAGACCCAGTCGGGGTGGGCGCGGTACAGGTCGGAGTCGGGGTTCACCATCTCCGGCTCGACCCAGATCCCGAACCGCATGCCGCGCGCGTGGACGTGCTTGATCAGCGGCCCCAGGCCGTCGGGGAACCGGTCAGGGCTCGGGGTCCAGTCGCCGAGCCCGGCCCGGTCGTTCACGCGCGCGCCGAACCAGCCGTCGTCCATGACGAACAGCTCGCAGCCCATCGCCGCCGCCCGGTCGGCCAGGCGCATCTGGTCCTCGGCGGTGAAGTCGAACTCCGTGGCCTCCCAGGAGTTGTAGAGGACCGGGCGGACCTCCTCGGGGTGCGGCAGGACGTGGGCGAGCGCGTAGTCGTGCCAGGCGGCCGCGGCCGCGGCGAAGCCGCCCGCGGTGTGCAGTCCGGCCGCGACCGGGGTCTCGAGGGTCTGGCCGCCGCCCAGGCGGATCGTGATCGGGTCGTGGCCGAAGCCGGCGGAGACGGTGACGCTGCCGGTGGGGCCCTTCTCGACGGTGATCCGCCAGGTGCCGCTCCAGGCGAGGGCGGTCGACCAGACCGGGCCGGAGGTCTCGGTGGCCTCGCCGTCGTCGATCGCGACCCACGGGTTCGACTGGTGGCCGGTGACGCCGCGGCGGGAGCCGATCACGGTCTCGCCGAAGGGGATCGTGGTCCGGGTGAGCTGTGTTTCGGCGCCCCACTCGCCGTGGAGCTGGCTCAGGCGGGGGGCCTCGAGTCCGGGCACGACCCAGGTCGCCGAGTCGGCGCGGACGACCTCGATGTCCTCGGCGCCGCTGTTGTGCAGCGTGATCGAGCGCTCGATGACGTCGGTGCCGGGGCGGGTCCGGTAGGTGGTGCGCACCTCCAGCGGATAGTGCCGGTCGGTGAAGACGAAGGTCAGGTCGCCGTCCTCGGCGAGCGCCTCGGCGAAGGCGAGTTCGAGGTCGCGGGTGCCGTCGGCGAAGCGGACCTGGACGCCGTTGTGGCCGTATTGGAACGCGGACGCGGCGGCGAGGTCGAAGCGGGGTTCGCGGCCGATGACGGGCCGGAACGCGGCCTCGGGGAGGTCGAGGAGGGCGAGCGCCTGCTCGGTGCTCAGCCGGGGGCCCCAGTGGAGGCCGCGGAGCCGGTCGTCGTCGTCCAGGGCCACGACGTAGCTGGTGTTCGGCGTGTCGATGGTCCAGAGGCGGGGTTCGCGCGCGGTCATGCGGCGTCCTTTCACGGGTGTCGGTGGTGCTGGTGTCCGGTGTCGCGGTGAGCGCCCGCCCCGGTGCGGGGCGGGCGCTCACCGGCGCCGGCGGGTCATTCTAGGAGCGGCGCGATCGCGAAGCGCTCGAAGTGGGCGGCGCGGCCTTCGCGGTCGCCGATGTCGGTGAACAGGCCGGGGTTGCCGATCTCGATGGTGTTGGTCCCGGCTTCGAGGTCGACGATGAGCGGGTAGGACCAGAAGTCGCTCCAGCTCCAGGTCCCTCGCATGGGGACGGTGCGGACCGGTTCGCCGTTGACGGTGAACTCGGCGTAGCGGGAGATGATGTCGATGTTGTAGTCGTGGCCGCTCTTGCGCTCGTCGTTGGCGTAGTGGACGAGGAGCAGGTGCGGTCCGGCCTGGTCGGCTTCGACGGTGAGGGTGGCGGTGTTGCCCTCGCCGCCGCCCACGCCGGTGATGGCCTGGCCGCCGGCCGCCCACGGGTCGTCGGTCAGGGTCGCGGTGCCGGACAGGTCGGCGTCGGCGGCCGCGATCTGGGTGAAGTCCTCGGTGCCGCCGTCGCCGGTGACGGTGAGGGCGTGGACGTCGAGGGCGCGCCGGCCCGCGGCGTTGAGGGCGATGCGGTTGACGCCTTCGTGGAGGGCGAGGGTCTGCTCGTCCTCCAGGTCGAAGGCGACGTCCTCGCCGTGGGGGCCGAGGACGGTGAGCTCGCCCTTGCCGTCGGCGTCGACGGCGACGTCGTAGTAGCCGTCGGCGGGCGCGTAGACGTCGAAGACGATCCGCTCGTCGCCGCGGACCTCGACGCCTTCGTCGCGGCCGTAGTCGTAGTCGGCGTCGCCTTCGGTGCGGGCGAGGACGGCCGGGTAGGTGTGCGTGTCGACGGCGGCGGGCGTGAGGTCGATCTTGTCGAGTCCGGCCTCGCCGTACGCGGTGCCGGCCTCGTGGTCGGACTTGGCGAGCGCGATCGCGTTCGCGCCGGCCTCGAGTTCGACCTGGACGGTGACCTGGCCCCGGGAGCCCCACTGCATGGTGGACGGGTAGGTGATCGTCTCGGCGGGGCCGCCGTTGACGGTGAGGAACTGCTCCGTGGGCGAGGCGCCCTCGGGAAGGTTGCGGCCGTATGTGTTCCCGTAGGTGACGGTGAGGTCGTAGACGCCGGCCGCGGGGACGTCCACGTCGAACTCGACGCGGCTGTCGGCCCGGGTCAGCGAGCCGACGCTCTTGCCGCCGGAGGCGGGGAAGGAGAACGGCCTCGCGGGGCCGCCTTCGTCGTAGACGGTGCCGGCGGTGATCGCGGCGTCCTCGGCCTCCCAGGTGCCGGTCCACGGGAGTTCGACCTCGTCGACCCGGCCGGTGCCGGGGGTGAGGGTGATCCAGTAGGCGGACATGGGGTCGAGCCCGGCGAGTTCGATCGCGGCCGCCCCGCTGCGGTCGGGGCGGAGCGCGATGCGGTCGACGACCTGCGGCGGCGGCGAGGAGCCCTCGTTGCCGGTCCAGGCGATCTCGTGGACGGTGGCGGTGATCCTGCGGCCGAGGTCGGCGCCGGCGGCGTCGAGGCCGGTGAGGTCGACGACCGTGTCGCCCGCGCCGCCGCCGAGCAGGATCTGCGCCTGGCCCTTCGCCTCGTCGTAGGTGGCGATGCCCTGGAGGGTGTCCACGGCGTTGTCCTGCGGCGGGGTGACGAGCGCGGTCTGGCCGGTCATCTGCGAGTAGGTCTTGAGGAACCACCAGCCGCCGTTGGGGACGTTGGTCTGCGGGGCGTTGCCGGAGAGGCCGCCCGCCGCGGTCCAGTACGCCATGTCGGCGAGGGCGTCGGTGTCCTCGAACATGGCGGCCCACTGGACCATCTGGCCGGGCATGCCGAAGTCGCGGTTGTTGCCGTACTCGTTGATGTTGATCTGGCGCGGCTCGATGCCGAGTTCGGCTTCGAGGGCGCGGTAGTGGTCGTGGTTGCCCTCGTAGTAGCGCAGCGAGTCGGGCGAGAGCTCGTGCCAGGTGACGACGTCGGGGACGGTGCCCGCGGCGACGGTGTGCTCCATGAAGTCGCGCATGAACCGGGCGTCGTAGTGGGACTCGTTGGGGCCGGCGATCGGCGTGTCGGGGGCGATCTCGCGGAGGCGCTCGTAGGCGAGGTCCCAGTCGCGGAAGAAGCGGGCGGTGGTGCCCTCGTAGTCGGCGCCGCGGTTGTACCAGATCCAGTTGGGTTCGTTGAACGGCACGTAGACGAGCCGGTCGGCGTGCTCGGACGCCTCCATGACCGGGACCATCTCCTCGATCTCGGCGAGGTAGGCGTCGATGCCGTCGTTCTGGTAGGGCCAGTCGGGGTACCAGTCCTGGAGGTTGACGAAGGCGTCGCCGCCGTCGTGCTCGGCGAGGACCTCGAGGACGTCGTTCGCGTCGCCGTTGGGGTGCTGGAGGCCGCCAGTCGGCTTGGGGGCCATCGAGGCCATGTCGAGCGCGTCGAGGAGGTTGTCGCCGGGCACGCCGTTCTCGGAGATCCCGTACAGGGAGCCGACCGCGCCGTGGGTCGGCTCGCCCGTGAGCCGTCCGAAGTCGACGGCGAGGACGGGGAGGTCCTGGGCTTCGGCGGGCGCGGCGGCGAGGCCGGTGAGGAGGCCGGTCGCCGCCGCGGCCGCGAGGCCCCTGCGGAGGAGTGGATGCATTGCAGCCCTTTCGGTAATCGTCGTTGGCGAGGGGGACCGGAGGTCTCGCGCACGATCAGTTCGGGTGACCGCCACGCGGGACGGGGCTTGGGGCCGCCTTCGAGCTTGGACCGCAGCAGGTCGAACGCGCTGCGGCCCACGCCGCGGAAGTCGAGGTCCACGGTGGTCAGCGGCGGGATGTGGTAGGCCGCGAAGGGGCTGTCGTCGCAGCCGATGACGCTGAGGTCGCCGGGGACGTCGCGGCCCGCGTGGTGCGCGGCGTGGAGGACCCCGAAGGCGAGGTCGTCGTTGCCGCACATGACGGCGGTGACCTCGGGGTCGGCGACGAGGGCGACCGCGGCCTCGGCGGCGGAGCCGATCGTCCAGCCGGACTGGACCGCCTCGGGAGGCGTGATGCCCGCTTCCGCGAGGGCCTCGGCCCAGCCGTCCTGGCGCCGCGCCTTGCCGGGCATCGCCAGGTAGTGGACGGTGCGGTGACCCATGGACAGCAGGTACCGGGTCGCCCGCTGGGCCACGATCCGGTCGTCGAGGGACACCAGCCAGTCGTCGGCGTCCGGTTCGAGGCCGAGCTGGTCGTCGCCGGTGGCGACCACGGCCCCGGGTTGGGACCTGCGCAGGACGCGCCTGGCGAGCGTGGTCGTGGCGTCGTGGGCGATCACGATGGCGGGCGCGCCGTCGTGCGAGAGCCGGGACTGGATGTCGTGCTCGGTGTACGTCTGGTCCGGGTCGAGCACCGAGACGAGCACGGTGAACCCGGCGGCGCTGGCGGCGTCCTCGATGCCGCGGAGCGTCTCGGCCGTGCCGTACAGGGAGGTGTCGAAGGTGAAGACGGTGACCGACCGCACGGCGCCGCCGGCGAGGGTGCGGGCCGAGCGGTTGGGCCGGTAGCCCAGTTCGCTGATGGCGGCCTTCACCTTCGCGCGGGTGGCGGCGGCGACCATCGGCGCGTCGTTGATGACGCGCGAGACGGTCTGGTGCGACACCCCTGCGTGCTTCGCCACGTCGAAGATGCTGACGGGCTTGGATTCGGCGGCGCTCATGCGGTCGGTCACCTCTCGGTTCGGGTCGGCTATTCGGCGTTGGCGAGTTCGACGACCGCCTCCGCCGCTGCCTGGGCGTCCTTCTGGCCCAGCCAGACCTGATTGAACTCGTCGAGGGCCGCGGTGCCGAAGGCGGCGTCGTTCATCGACAGCGGGTAGCCGATGGTGGTGCCTTCGGCGGCGGTCTGGAACCCGGTCACGTCGATGCCCTGGCCCGCCCAGTAGTCGGCGAAGCCCTGGTTGAGGGAGGACACGCCCGGCCATACCGAGCCCATGTCGGTGGCGATGGCCTGCGCCTCCTCGGAGCCGAGGAACTTGACGAGCTCCCAGGCCTCGTCGGGGTGCTCGGTCCCCGCGTAGATCGCGTTGGAGAGTCCGTTGATGACGGTGCCGGAGCCGGCGGGCCCGGACGGGTTGTCGGCCACCGCCCAGGTGCCCGGTTCGAGGCCGTCGCGGTAGAAGCTGAGCGTCCAGGAGCCGTCGAGCGCGGTGGCGGCCTGGCCGGCGACCACGTAGTCGCCGGGGACGCCGCCGTTGGGCTGGTTCGTCGACTCGGCGGGGACGGCCACGCCCCAGCGGTTGTAGAGGTCGGCGGTGAACTGGATGGCCTCGACGCATTCGGGGGCGTCGATGGCGTAGTCGCCCCAGGGCTCGGTCTGGAGCGCGCAGCCGTTCTGGACCGCGTAGTTCCACCAGTCGGTCTGGCCGGTGTTGGAGGACATCGCGGTCCCGTACTGGACCACGTTCTCGGGGTCGAAGTCGGGGCTGAGGGCGTTGTTCCCGGCGGCGTCGAGGGTGAGCTTCTGGAGGAACTCCACATAGGTCCCGCCGTCGACGGGGTTCCATTCGAGGTCGCCGACGGTGGCCGGGTCGATGCCGGCGGCTTCGAGCGCGTCGACGCGGTAGACGAGCGCGATGGAGTCCCAGTCCTTCGGCAGGCCGTACTGGTCGTCCTCGAACCGCCACGAGTCGTAGAGGCTCGCGGGGTAGACCGAGGGGTCGACGCCGTCCTCCTCGATGTAGTCGGTGAGGGGCAGCAGGACGCCGTTGTCGGCGTAGGTCGGGAAGCGGGAGACGTGGTTCCAGAAGACGTCGGGCGCGTCCTCGGCCGCGAACCGGCTGTCGAGGCCGGTCCAGTAGTCCTCCCACGGGTTCTGCTCGAGTTCGACGGCGATGTCGGGGTGGTCCTCGTTGAAGGCCGCGATCATGGCCTCCAGCGCCGGCCGCTGGTTGTCGTCCCAGAACGCATACCGCAGCGTCACCGCTCCGCCGTCGTCGCCGCCGCAGGCGGCCGTGGCGGGGAGGGCGAGCGCGAGGGCGGCGAGGGCCGCCGAGCGCGTCTTGTTCATCCTTCGTGCCTTTCGTCGTTGAGAGGTTGGCGGAGAGGTCCGGTCGTCATTTCATGCCGCTGAGCGCGATGGAGCGGACGATGTGCCGCTGGAAGGCCAGGAAGACGGCGACCAGCGGGAGCAGCGCCATGGTGGAGGCGGCCAGGACGAGGTGGTACTCCTGGTTGAACTGGCTCTGCATCTGCGCGATGCCGCGCGTGATGACCCGGGTCGACTCGGAGTGGGTGATGATCAGGGGCCACAGCAGGTTGTTCCAGGTGTTGACGAAGCTGATGATCGCGAGCGTGCCGAGGATCGGCTTCGCCATCGGGACCATGACGCGCCACAGGATGGTGAACGTCCCGGCCCCGTCGATGCGGGCCGCGTCCTCGATCGAGGCGGGGATGGTCTTGAAGTACTGGCGCACCAGGAACACCCCGTAGGGCATGAGGAACCCGAACACGAACGGCAGCACGAGCCCCACGTGCGTGTCCACCAGGCCGAGCTCGCGCACGATGATGAAGGTGGGCACCAGGGTCACGATCTGCGGGACCATCAGGGTCGCGATGTAGGCCCAGAAGAGGGCGTCGCGGCCGGGGAAGTCGAGGCGCGCGAACGCGTAGGCGGCGAGCGTGGAGAACACGAGCTGGCCGACGGTGACCGCGACCGCGACGACGACCGAGTTGACGACGAAGGTCGCGAAGTCGTAGCGGCTCCACACCTCCGCGAAGTTCGCCAGGATCGGGTTCGCCGGCGGCGCCCACGGCTCGGAGGTCAGGATCTCCTGCTTGGACTTGAAGGCGGCGTTCACGGTCATCAGGTAGGGCGCGACCGAGAGCAGCGCGCCGGCCACGAGCACCAGGTAGAGCGGGATCTTCTTCATCGGAGGCTCCTAGCTGAAGTCGTAGACGGTGCGCTTGCGGAAGAGCGCGGCCTGGGCCAGGGTGATGAGCGCGATGATCGCGAACAGGATCACGGCGAGCATGGAGGCGTAGCCGGCGTTGCGCTGGGTGAAGGACTCCAGGTAGATCTGGTAGTTCAGCGTCGCGGTGGAGCCCGCCGGTCCTCCGGCGGTCATCACGTGGATGGTGTCGAAGACCTGGAACGAGCCGATGACGCTGGTGATGAGCACGAACAGCATCGCCGGGCGCAGCAGGGGCAGCGTGATCGAGAAGAAGCGGTGGACCGGGGAGGCGCCGTCCACGTCGGCGGCCTCGTAGAGCTGGGCGGGGATGGCCTGGAGTCCGGCGAGGAAGAACAGCATCGTGTAGCCGGTGTACTGCCAGACGTTGACCGAGGCGATCACCGGCATCGCCCAGGCCGAATCGGTGAGCCAGGCCGCGCCGTCGACGCCGAACAGGCCCAGGAACCGGTTGAGGGCCCCGTAGGCGGGGTCGAAGACCCAGCGCCAGATGACGCCGAGCGCCACCGGCATCGCCATCCACGGCAGCACGTAGATGACGCGGAAGGCGTTGCGGGCCTTGATCTTCGCGTTGAGCGCCAGCGCGAGGAGCAGGGCCAGCACGGTCTGGGCGGGGATGTTGAGCAGCACGTAGTAGAAGGTGTTGCCGATCGCCTGGAGCGCCCGTTCGTCCTCGGCCAGCGCGCGGTAGTTCTCCAGGCCGACGAACTCGGGGTCGGACAGCAGGTTCCAGTCGAAGAAGCTGAGGGCGACGACTACGAGGATCGGCGCGATGAGGAAGACCGCGAAGCCGAGGAGGCTCGGGGCGAGCATCGCGTAGGCCGGCAGCGTCTGCCGCGGTTTCCACGACCGCGCGGCTCGGGGCGGCGTTCCTTGGGCACTGGCGGGCGCGGGGCGCGGCGTGGTGGCGGGCAGGGTTCGCATGGCACCTCGCTGGTCGTCGGGGACTGAGGATGCGAGTGCATGTTAGCGCTCACGGACGCGAGACGTCAAGACTCATCAATACGTCCATTTATAGGTCGGCAGATCGCGCCGCTGAACTGGCATGGGAACGACCGGTCCGATCGGGCGTTCATCATCGGCCGGTGCCCCGCGGCCTCCACCGCAGCGATCCCGTTAGCGCTCACAGTGCGCTGGAGCCGCCTCCGGTGCTCGGAGACGGGCGAGGCCGCCCCGGCGATGCGCCGGGGCGGCCTCCTATCCCTGGGTGGTTAGGTCAGTGAGCCGGTGACGGTGCCGCCGGACTCGGTGACGTAGTAGGTCACCGTGCGGCCGCTCCAGAAGTGGAACGTCAGGGTGACCTTCTGGCCGTCGGTCACCTCGGACCAGAAGGCGGTCGGGAGGGTGACGGTGCCGGCCGCGTAGTCGGGGTTGAACGCGCGGCCGAACTCCTTGTAGGAGGTCCAGTTCTGCGGTCCGGCGTTGGTGCCGTCGGCGTACTTGGCCTCCATGGTCGCGAGCTGGTCGCCCTTGAACTGGGTGGGGATCGCGAAGGTCGCGGAGGCCCCCGTGGCGGCCGACATGGTCGGCTGGTCGTAGGAGATGACGCTGATGCGCCACGGCACGCCCTGCGAGAAGACCGCGTGGACGGTGCCCCTGACGCCGTAGGAGCGGTCGCCCAGGAGCGTCGTCAGCCGGCTGGCCTTGATGGTGAGGGTCGAGCCGGAGATCGTGTAGTCGGTGCCCTGGACGAGGTTGGTGGTGCCGACGCGCAGGCCCTGGAACGTGGTGCCGTTCAGGTTGAGGGTCAGCGAGACGTCGGCCACGGTCGCGGCGCGGCCCACGTAGATCTGGTCGGTGGACGCGGTGCCGGAGCGGGTGGTCCAGGCGGCCTTCGTCATCGCGAACAGCTCGGGGTCGCGCCACTGGAAGGTGGTTCGGTTGAAGTGCTGGCCGTTGTCCCACAGCTGGAGCGTGATGCCCTTCTGGCGGGCGTAGTAGCCGATGTACTCGAAGAACTTGAGCTTCTCGCCCTGCTCGACGGTGCCGGTGTGGGTGTCGAAGCCGAGGAGGCCGTACTCGCCGACGAGCACGGGGATGCCGTTGGCGACGAACTCGTTGTAGGCGCGGTCGAAGTAGCCTTCGAGGTCGGCCCGGACCTCGTCGTTGAACTTGGTGAAGCCGGCGACGTTGACGCTGAAGGGCCAGAAGCCGTAGTAGTGGATGGTCGCGGCCAGGTTCGGGTCGTCGAGTGCTTGGATGGTGGCGCTCAGGGCGTCCAGGCGGCCCTGGTCGGCGTTGGTGTGCAGGGTCGGGAGGACCAGGACGCGGGTGGCGTTGCCTCCGCCGGTGCCGCGGACGATCTCGTGGAACGAGGTGTTCAGGTCGTCCAGGAGCGCGTACGCGGTGGCGTCGTCCACATTGGCGAACTGGGGCTCGTTGACGCTCTCGAAGAGGAGCTCGGGCGGCGCGTCGCGGAAGCGGTCGGCGAGCGCGGTCCAGATGGCCTCGTAGCGGTCCTCGACGACGGTGCGGTTGGTGTTCATGGCCGACATCCAGATCCACGAGTCGTGGTGGATGTTGATGAGCACGTACAGGTCGGCGTCGAGGGCCCAGCCGACGACCTCTTCGACGCGGTCGAGGTAGGCGTCCTCGACGGCGTACGGGGCGGTCTTGGACTGGTGGTTGTCCCAGGTGACGGGGATGCGGATGCTGTTGTAGCCCTGGGCGGCGACGTTCTCGATGAGGGCCTGGGTGATGCGCGGGTTGCCCCAGGCGGTCTCGTCGGCGCCGACGGCGTCGAGGGAGTTGCCGAGGTTCCAGCCCGGCTGCATGGCCGCGACGGTCTCCATCGCGGTGAGGCCGCCGGTGGGCGGCGGGGTGGTGGTGGGCGGGGTGCTGGGCTCGCCGACCGCGCCGGTGCAGACGGCGCCGTTGAGGCTGAACGAGGCCGGGACGCCGTTCGCGCCGGACCAGGAGCCGTTGAAGCCGAAGGAGACCGAGGCGCCGGTGGCGATGGAGGCGTTGTAGCTCATGTTCTTCGCGGTGACGGTGTCGCCGGCGTCGGTGGTGGTGGCGTTCCACGCCTGGGTGACGCGCTGCCCGTTGGGGAAGGTCCACACCAGGTTCCAGCCGGAGACCGGGTCGCCGAGGTTGGTGATCTTCACGTCGCCGGTGAAGCCGCCGCCCCACTGGCTCTGGATCTTGTAGTCCACTTTGCATCCCTCGGCCGCGTAGGCGGCCGTGGGGGCGAGGATGCCGAGCCCGGCGGCGAGGACGGCGAGGGCGGCCACCGCCAGTGCCATCCACTTGCGGGTCCGTCGTCTGACGACTTGCATGGTGCTCCTTCTGTCCGCGTCGGCTGCCGGGAGGACGCGGGCCGCGGGAACCCATAGAGAATCCTCGATGCAAGACTAAGTTGTGAGACTAAACTTTGTCAATCGCTCCCAAGGGACGGACCCGGACGGCCTCGGCGGGCCGCCGGACGTGCGGCCGCGTCAGGGGAGCCGTTGTAGAGCGGCGCGGACCTCGTCCGCGTCCTGGTGCCCGAGCCGGTCGAGGATCTCCAGCGCCCGCCGGTAGTGCGCGCGGGCCGCGCCGGGGTCGTCCATGGCGGCGCGGTTCTCCGCCATGTTCACGAGCGTGGCGGCGGCCCGGTGCCGGTTCCCTTCGGGGCTCTCGTAGAAGTCCAGGGCGCGCGTGTAGCAGTCCTCGGCCGCGGCGTGGTCGCCCCGGGCGGCGTGGACGAAGCCGAGGCTGTCCCAGCAGACGGCGAGGCCGTCGCCGTTGCCGAGCGCGCCGTAGAGGTGCAGGGCATCGCGGCAGTGGCGTTCGGCGGCGTCGTACTCGCCGACCTGGGCGAGGCTCCAGCCGATGTTGTTGAGCGCGTCGGCCTGCCCGCTGCGGTCGCCGAGCCGCTCGTAGCGCTCCAGGGCGGCGACGTTGCAGGCGGCCGCGTCGCGGTGCCGGCCTTGGAGGTAGTCGATGTAGCCGCGGTTCTTCAGGACGGCGGCCTCGCCGTGCGCGTCGCCCAGCGCCGCGAACACCTCCAGCGCCTGCGCGAACCGGGCCCGGGCGGCGTCGAATTCGCGGAGGCTGCCGTGGACGCGGCCGAGCTTGCGGAGCGAGGTCGCCTGCCAGCGCCGGTTCCCGGCGCGCTCGGCCGCGGCGAGCGCGAGCCGTTCGACCTCCATCCAGGTGCGCCAGCGGTTGCGCCGGTGCAGGGTCTCGGTGACGGTCCAGGCGAGCGGCCAGACCAGGTCGTCCCAGCCGCGCGCGTCGCACTCCGCCACGAGGGCCAGGAGCGCGGTCGTCTCGGCGTCGAACCACGCCTGCGCCTCCGCGGAGGTCGCCAGCGCGGGGACGGCGACGCCGGGCCCGGGCTCGGGCAGGTCGATGGGTGGGCGGCCGGGGACGAGGAGGAGCGTCGCCGCGTGCGCGGTGTGCATGTAGTGGAGGACGAGTCGGCGGAGCGCGGCCTCGCGCCGTTTGGGCGGGTCGGTCTGCTCGGCCTGCTCGACGGCGTAGGCGCGCAGGAGGTCGTGCGTGTCGTATCGGCCCGGCGCGCGTTCGGAGGCGAGCCTGGCGGCGGTGAGTTCACGCAGGAGGCGGGCGGTCTCGGCGACGGGCCGGCCGGCGAGGCTGGCGGCGGCCTCGACGCTCGCGTCCGATTCGGGGGCGAGGGTGAGCAGGCGGAACAGCCGGGCGGCCTGGCGGCCGACCGAACGGTACGACCAGGAGAGGACCGCGCGGACCCCGGTGTCGGGTTCGCCGGTGTCGAGGGCGTCGAGGCGGCCGCTTCCGCGGAGGTGGCGGGCGAGGTCGGCGAGGGGACGGGCGGGCGCGGTCTCGGCCCGGGCCGAGACGACCGCCAGCGCCAGGGGAAGGCCCGCGCAGGCGTCGACGATCGCTCGCGCGGCTTCGGGTTCGCGGTCGAGCGCTGCGGTGCTCAGGCGCGCGGCGAGCAGCCGGTGCGACTCGCCGGGGCTCAGGGTCTCCAGGGCGATCGCAGCGGTGCGGTGCTCGACCAGCAGCCCCGTCAGCGGGTTGCGGCTGGTGATCAGGGTCAGGGCGCTGCCGGCGCCCGGGATGAGCGGGCGCACCTGGGCGGCGTCGCGAGCGTTGTCGAGGACGACCAGGAGCCGGAGGTCGGCGGTGACGGTGCGGAAGAGCCCGGTGCGGGCTTCGGTGCCCTCGGGGATCTCGCGGGGCGGCACGCCGAGCGACTGGAGGAACCGACCGAGCACCTCGCCCGGGTCGGCCGGGACGGCGTGCGGGCTGAAGCCGTGGAGTTCGGCGTGGAGCTGCCCGTCGGGGTACTCCCCCGCGACCCGGTGGGCCCAGTGGATCGCGGTCGTGGACTTGCCGACGCCGCCGGTGCCGGTGAGGACCCGGACGGGGCGGTCGGACCCGCTGAGCAGTTCCAGCGCGTCCTCGCGGCCGATGAAGACCGCGGGTTCCGCGGGCAGCTGCCGCGGCACGGCGGCGGACGGGCGGCGGGCCGGTCCCGCGGACGGCGGCCGTCCGGCGAGCAGGTCGGCGTGGAGCCGCCGCAGTTCGGGCCCGGGGTCGGCGCCGAGCGCGTCGACGAGTCCGGCCCTGGCGGTCTCATACCGGTCGAGGGCTTCGGCGCTGCGCCCGCTGCGGTCCAGGGCCACGATCAGCCGGGTCCAGAGGGTCTCGCGCAGCGGGTGGGCCGCGACCAGGTACTCGAGCTCGGCGACGATCTCGCCGTGGCGCCCCTCGGCCAGGTCGAGGTCGATGCGCCGCTCGAGGGTCTCCAGCCGCAGCGCCTCGAGGCGCGGTGCGGCGGTCGCGGCCAGCCAGTGGCAGTCGATGTCCTCGAAGGCCTCGCCGCGCCACAGCCCCAGTGCCTCCGCGAGCCGGGCGCGGTCGCCGGCGCTCCGGGCGAGGCGTTCGAACCGGGTCGCGTCGACGTCCTCGTCGCAGGCGTGGAGGACGAGCCCGTGCGGGCCGCCGCCGACGCGGTCGGCGCCGAGGAGGTCGCGGAGCCGTCCCGCATAGGTCTGGAGGGTGCGCCGGAGGTGGCCGGGCGCCTCGTCGTCCCAGATCGCCTCGCCGAGGCGGTGGTAGGGGACGACGCGCCCGGGGGTGAGCGCGAGGATCGCGAGCAGGCACCGGAGCCGGCCCGCGGTCACCTCGACGGCCGCGCCGTCCCGCTGGACCGTGAGCGGTCCGAGCAGGCCGATCGTGAGGTCGCCTTCGGATTCGTCCATGATGCCGTCCAAGCCTAGGGCCAGTTCCAGTGTTCGGCGCACCCGGTCGCGACCAGGCATGACGCCGCGATGGGAGCCGTTTGAGGCGCTCGGGGGCTCCCATGGTCCGGACGGCGACGGGACCGGGGCGCGGAGCGCACCGGCGGGGGCTCGGGGAGCGCATGGGTGCAGGCAGGGCGGGGTTCCGCGAGGTCGTCGCGAGCCGCGAGTTCCGCGTCCTGTGGCTCGCGCAGGCGCAGTCGCGCATCGGCGACCAGCTCGCCCGGGTGGCGCTCGCGCTGCTGGTGTACGACCGGACCTCCTCGGCGGCGATGACCGCCCTGGTCTACGCGCTCACCTTCCTGCCGCCGCTGCTCACCGCGCCGCTGCTCGCCGGGTTCGCCGACCGCTGCTCGCGGCGGGCGGTCATGGTCGCCGTCGACCTGCTCCGAGCCGTCCTCATCGGACTCATGGCGGTGCCGGGAACGCCGTTGGCGGCGTTGATGGTCCTGGTGCTGCTGGCGACCTGCCCGCAGCCGCTGTTCTCGGCCGCGCGCAACGCGACCCTGCCGCGGGTGCTGCCGGACGCCCGTTTCGCGGTCGGGATGAGCGTCATCACCGCCACCGACGGGCTCGCGCAGATCGCCGGGTTCACCGCGGGCGGGCTCCTGGTGGCGGCCACCGGCGACCCGCGTCCGGTGCTCGCCGTCAACGCCGCCACGTTCGTGCTCTCCGCGGCCCTGCTGCACTGGGGCATCGGCCCGCACCGGCCCGAGCCGTCCGCTCAGTCCGGGCGGCGCGGGTTCGCGGTCGCCGGGGTCGGGTACGTCGTCCGCGACCGGACCCTCCTGGGGCTCGCCTCCGTCATGTGGGTCTTCGGGTGCTTCGTGGTCCCTGAGGCGCTCGCGGTCCCCTATGCGGCCGAGATCGGCGCCGGCGAGGAGGCGGTGGGTCTCCTCATGGCCGGCGACGTGATCGGCATGACCGTGGGCGCGGTCGCCGTCGCCAAGACCGGCGCCCGATGGCGGCGGCGGCTGCTGGTGCCGCTCGCGGCGGCGACGGGCCTGCCGCTCATGGCGACCGCGCTCGCCCCCGGCGTCCTTCCCACGGTCGTGCTCTGGGCCGCGGCGGGGTGCCTCGGCTCCTACATGGTCTTCGCCCAGATCGCGTTCACCCAGCTCGTGCCCGACCACGTGCGGGCCCGCGCGATCGCCTTCGCCTCGGCCGGCCTCCAGACCGCGCAGGGCGTCGGGGTCATGCTCGGCGGCGTCCTCGCGGAGGCCGTGCCCCCCTCCCTGGCGATCGCGGTGAGCGCGGCGGCCGGTTCCACTGCGGCGCTGCTCATCGGTGCCGTCCACCGGCTCGGCCGAGTCGACCCCGAGGTCGGCGTGCGACTTCCTGCCGCGCAGCGCGAACCGGTCGGTGCGTGAGTGGAGCGGCCGATGTCCCGTGAGCACGACCGGCGCGTTCCTGAACGGCCGGACCGAGTCTCCCGTCCCGGTCCCGGGACGGGCCCGGCGAGCAGGAGAGGAGGTGCGCCATGCGAGGCCGTGACTTCTAGTCACCGGTGGGCGGCAGTCGTGGGATGACGCCGTCCGACGCCCCGGAGTGCCGGACGCGCACGGCGCGGCCGGCACCGCGACACCGGGGCACCCGCGTTCGCGGCGCTCCGCCTGCGGGCGCGGGCACTCGGCGGCCCGCCTCCGGTCGAGGCGGGCCGCCGATGTCGTATACCTGGCGTGACGCCGATCTGAGACGAGGGTGAAGCCGGTCCGCCCTTGACTGTCGGTACCGGCGTGCCGGCCATGCGGACCGCACCGGCCACGACTGCGCGAAGGAGCCTCCATTCATGATCGTGATCACGACCGCCCGACCGGACGAGTTCGCGGCCGCCGCCGACGTCCTCGCGGAGGCCTTCGTCGACGACCCCGTGGCCCGCGGCATCGTGCCCTTCGAGGCCGACCGGCGGCGACGGCTGGCGCACCTGTTCACCGCCGTCCTCAGATCCGGTCCGGGACCGCGCGGCGTCATCGACCTCGCACGGCGGGAAGGCGACGAGCGCATCGTCGGCGTCGCCGCCTGGGAGGCGCCCGGCTCGCGACGCGGGGCGCTCGGGCGGGAACTGGCCCAGCTGCCGCTGTTCCTCAAGGCGTTCGGACCCGCCGGGCTGCCCCGCGCGATGATGATGGAGCACCGCCTCCAGCGCCACCGGCCCACCGTGCCGCACTGGTACCTCGCCGACATCGGCGTCAGCGTCTCGGCCCGCGGGCTCGGTGTGGGTTCGGCGCTGCTGCGGGCCCGTCTGGACGCCGTCGACCAGGCCGGCCTTCCGGCCTACCTCGAGTCGTCCACGCCCGAGAACCGCCGCTTGTACGCGCGCTTCGGGTTCGGCGAACTCGCCTCCATCGCCGGGATTCCGGGCGCCTCGCCGGTGGCGATGCTCCGCTCGTCACCGCCGGATCCCGGCGGCCTCGGCTGACGAAGGGGGCGGCGACGCCGGGCCCGCGCCGGGCCCGGCCGTCCGATGGGGACGGTGGCCGGGCCGACGCCGGCGGTCCCGGTGGCCGCGGCGGTGACGGAGCCGGACCGGTCAGGAGACCGCTTCGGCGGCGACCGTCTCCCGTCCCGGCGGCGGCTACTCGGGTTGCTCCTGCAGGGCCCGGACCTCGATGCGCGAACCCAGGGCGGCCGAAGCCTGCTCGGCCCAGCTCAGCGCCTGCTCCTCGTCAGGGGCCTGAACGATCCAGAATCCGCCCACGTACTCGGCCGCCTCGACGAACGGGCCCGGCGTGCGGACGGGCGTCCCGCCGGTTGCGTCGACGGTGACCGCGGTCGAGGGCGGCTGGAGGCCGCCGGCGGTGACGAAGGCGCCGGCCTCACCGAGATCGGCGTTGAACTTGTCGACGGCCTTCATCATCGCCTGGAGCTCGGCGGGGTCGATCTCCTGCATGGACTCCATCGTCGGCTCCTCGGCCGACTCGTGCGGGATCGTGAGGAAGTACTGAGGCATGGGGCCTCCTCCATTCTCGTCTTCAGGGAGCGGTCCGCAGCGGTCGCATGCCGACACGCCGCGGTATGTCGGCAGTCAACGACCGCCCGCTCTCACCCACGCCTCACTTCAGCCTCACTC
The DNA here is from genome assembly GCF_003933745.1 of Glycomyces terrestris. GTDB lineage: Bacteria > Actinomycetota > Actinomycetes > Mycobacteriales > Micromonosporaceae > Glycomyces > Glycomyces terrestris. The sequence goes on from NZ_RSEB01000004.1 coordinate 498,040, forward strand.
CAGGTCCCCGTTCACGCAGCGGACGCAGCGGGCCCGGTGCCGCGGGCCGGCCGAGAGCCGCGGGGATCAGCGGCCGGCAGCCGCCGAGATCCCGACCGTGAACGCGGTCGCCCTCGCTTCCAGCTGGTACTGCGGCTGCACGCCCGGCCCGCAGGAGGCCGAGCCCATGCCGTGCAGGGCCGCGTCGACGTTGACGTACAGCTCGCCCCGCTCGACGAGTTCATGCGGATGCTTCGCCTCGTCAAGGTCCTCGCTCGTCCACGGCCGCACCGTCAGCGCGAACGTCGGATCGCCGAGGAAGCCCAGGGTGCGGCCACCGCCGGACAGGGTCGCCCAGCGGACGTCGATGCGGGAGCCGTTCTCCTGCGGGAACACGTACGGCGTCTGGAGGTCGGCCACGGTGGACCGGAAGCGGCCGACGCGGGCGGCCGCGCGGGTGTCGGCGTAGGCCTCGCCGGGCCCGCCGCCGAACCACTCGACCTGGTCGAGGTCCTTCGGCACGGCGAGCCGCAGGCCGAGGCGCGGGAGCGGCACCTCCCACCTGCCCTCCGGCGCCACCTCGACGGTGAGCCAGATCCGGTCCGAGGCGTCGGCGCGCCAGCGGTACACGGCGCCGATCGCGGTGTCCGCCCCGGCTGCGGCGAGCCGGGTCGTGACGACGAGCTCGTCGGCGCCCGCCTCGACGGCGAGGGTCCGGTGCTCCAGCCGGTCCAGCGCCAGGCCCCGCCCTCGCCACTTGGAGGCCAGGTCGAGCATGCCCCAGGCGACCCGGTCGTTGTCGGTCGGCGCCCGCCACACGTCGAGGCGGGGACCGGTCATCTCGATGCCGCCCAACGAGGTCAGGCGGCCCCGGCCGTCGAACTCGGCCTCGCCCAGGACGATGCGGTCCGCGGTCTGGACCGGCGCAGCGAGCGGTCCGCGCCGCGTCGGCTGCGGCGCCGACAGCGGCGCCTGGCCCCAGGCGAGTTCCAAGCCGGCCTCGCCCCAAGCGGTGTCCGCGGCCAGGTGCGCGCTCACCGTCAACCATCGCTCGCCTTCGGAGGGGGACGCCGCCGCTTTGGCGAGCGCCTCGGGCCAGTCCGCGACGGTTGCCTCCCCTGCCGCCGTGACCGGGACGTCGAGCACGCCGTCGGCCACCGGGTCCCCGTCGTCCTCCAGCCGCCACGCGAACCGCAGATGCGCCGTGTCGAGGAAGTCGTAGCCGTTCGCGACCGACACGGTCGCGGCCTCGGGGTCGATCCGGATCTTGACCGGCTCGATCACCTTCTTGTATTCGAGGAGACCCGGAGACGGCGTGCGGTCGGGGAAGACGAGGCCGTCGGCGACGAAGTTGCCGTCGTGGAGGGGTTCGCCGAAGTCGCCGCCGTATGCGAACCACTCGCGGCCGTCCTCGGTGCGCCTGCGCACGCCGTGGTCGATCCACTCCCAGATGAACCCGCCTTGCAGGCGCGGGTACCGCTCGAACAGGGCCTGGTAGTCGCTGAGGCCGCCGGGGCCGTTGCCCATGGCGTGGGCGTACTCGCACAGGATGAACGGCAGGCTCCGGCGGCGCTCGTCGTTCACCGGGTCTTCGCAGCGGTCCTCTTCGCGGCGGCCGATGCGCTCCAGCTCGTCATGGGGGACGTACATCCGGCTCCAGATGTCGGTGTAGCGCGCTTCGAGGTCGCATTCGTAGTGGACCGGTCGCGCCGGATCGCGGTCCTTCGTCCAGGCCGCCATCGCTTCGAGGTTCTCGCCTTCGCGGCACTCGTTGCCGAGGGACCACATGATCACGCTCGGGTGGTTCTTGTCGCGTTCGACCATGCGGGCCATGCGGTCGAGGAACGCCTCGCGCCAAACGGGGTCCTTCGCCGGGTTGTCGCGCCAGGAACTGAGGTCGAAGCCGTGGGTTTCGAGGTCGCATTCGTCGATGACCCAGACGCCGATCTCGTCGCACAGGTCCAGGAAGCGGCGGTCGGGCGGGTAGTGGCTGGTGCGCACGGCATTCACGTTGTGCCGCTTCATCACCTCAAGGTCACGGCGCATCGTCTCCACACTGAGGGTGCGGCCGTCGTCGGGGTCCCACTCGTGCCGGTTGACTCCCCGCAGCAGAATCCGGCGGCCGTTGACCTTCAGGACGCCGTCCTCGACCGCCACGGTCCGAAAGCCGATCCGCAGGCGCACGCGCTCGGTCGCGGTGGCGACCTCGGCGTCGTACAGGCGCGGGGTCTCGGCCGTCCACGGCTCGACCGCGACACGGGCCGTCTCACCGGCGGCGATGTCGATACCGAGTTCAGGCACGGTGACCCGGGCACCCTCGGGCGCCTCGACCCGGAGGGCGCCGCGGCCGGTGCGGTGGTCGTAGTCGGCGTGGACGAACACGTCCTCGATCCCGCCCTCGGGCCGGTGGAGCAGGGACACGGGCCGGAAGATCCCCGACAGCCACCACATGTCCTGGTCCTCCAGGTAGGACCCGGCCGACCACTGGTGGACCCGGACCGCGACGGTGTTCTCGCCGGCGCGCAGGTGATCGGTCGCGTCGAACTCGGTCGGCAGACGCGAACCCTTGCCGTCACCGAGCAGGACCCCGTTGACCCACACCGCGAACGCCGAATCCACCCCCTCGAAGCGCAGCACGGTGCGCCCGGTCGCGGGCCACTCGGCCGGGAGGGTGAACGTCCGCCGGTACTCCCCGGTCGGGTTCGCGTCGGGGACCCGGGGCGGGTCGACCGGGAACGGGTAGGAGATGTTCGTGTACTGGGGCTTGCCGTAGGGGGCGGCGCCGTCGAGGTCGTGCATCTGCCACATCGACGGAACCGCGAGGGTGTCCCAGGCGCTCGCGTCGAAGCCGGGCGCCTCGAAACCGTCGGTGAGGTCGTGCAGGCCGGCGCACCAGCGGAACCGCCAGTCGCCGTCGAGCGAGAGCACCGGCGCATCGGTCTCGGGCGCGGCACGCGGCGCGAGCCGCCCGCTCCCCGGATCGACGCTCTCAACGAACGCGGTGCCGAAACGGTCAGCGGATGCGGGAACGAAGCCAGTCACCGGCCGAGCGTAGCCAGCCCGCCCGGCCGCCGGAGTTGGTCATTCTCACCGAGTCATGGTCGATTTTCACCGCCGGCCCGACGCGGCTGGAGGCGCCGGACGGCCTGTCGCGCCGACAGGTTCGGCGACTTTCATGCGTGCGCGCGGGAACGGCGCCGGACCGTCCGGAAGCTCCTCGCTCCAACCCCTGGTTCTGCGGGCACACTGGGCCGATGGACTACGTCGCCCGCGTCCCGGCTCCGCCCCTCGACCGCTACATCGACGACCTCTACTACCTGAGCGGAAAGCCGCGTCACGCCCGGATCAACGTGCCGCCCATGCCCTCCGCCCACCTCTTCCTCAACCTGGGCGACCCCGCCCGGCTCTGGAACTCCGATCCGGCCGCGGCACCCGCGTTCGTGGCCGACGGCTGGTTCGCGGGGATGTGGACCAGGCGCTTCACCGTCGAGTACCCGGCCTCGGTGCGGCTGCTCGGCGTCCACTTCAAGCCGTGGGGCACTTCGCCGTTCACGGGCATGCCCGCGAGCGAGCTGACGAACCGCTGGGTCCCGGTGGACGCCGTCTGGCAGCGCTCACTTGACCGCATCCGCAACCGCCTCCACGAGTCCGGTGCGACGGCTGAGGCGCTGCACTCCCTCGAAGCGGAACTGCTCGCGCGACTCGTCGACGCCCCGCCCCACGGCCTCGGCCTGGTCCGGCACACGGCCCGGCGACTCGAACGCGCCCACGGCGCGGTCGCCATCGCCGGGCTGGCCGACACCGCCGGCGTCAGTGCCAGCCACCTGAACACGCAGTTCCGCCTCCACGTCGGCGTCTCGCCCAAGCGGGTGGCGCGGATCTACCGGTTCGCGCGGCTCATCCTCTCGGTCGACGTCCAGGGCCCGGTCGACTGGGCCGAGACCGCGCACCGCGGCGGCTACTTCGACCAGGCCCACTTCAGCCGCGAATTCAAGGAGTTCACCGGGCACACGCCCTCCCAGTACCTGGCCCTGCGCCGCCGCATGCCCGCCGAACCCGACTTCCCGCCCGACGCCGGGCCGATGCCGGCCGAGTTACTTTGTACAAGACCGGCGCCGCGGCCACGCGATAACGTCGCGCCACATGACGACGAAAGGGAAGACCGTGGGCGCAGTGATCATGCACAACGTGGTGTCGGTGGACGGATTCATCGCTGACGAGCACGACGACGTCGGCTCGCTCCACGACTGGTACTTCGGAGGCGACACCCCGCTCGCCTCCGCCGACGAGTCCGCGTACGACCATTCGGAAGGCGTCGGCGGTTTCCGGCTCTCGGCGGTCTCGGCGGCCTACGTCCAGCCCATGTGGGCGTCGATCGGCGTCATCGTGATGGGCCGCCACTTCTTCGACCTCACCAACGGCTGGGAGGGCAATCCGCCCGCCGGCGACCACGTGGTCGTGGTCTCCCACCGCCCCAAACCCGAAGGCTGGCATCCTGAAGCGTCCTACCACTTCGTCTCCGGCGTCGCCCCCGCGATCGCCAAGGCCAAGGAGCTCGCGGGCGACCGGATCGTCAGCGTCGCCGCCGGCGAGGTCGGCGGCCAGGCGCTGGCCGCCGGGCTCGTAGACGAGGTCGCCATGGACGTCGTGCCGATCGTGTTCGGCTCGGGCAAGCGGTACTTCGGCAGCATCGAGGGCCAGCACCGCCTCGAGGACCCGCACGTCGTCATCCAGGGCGACCGGGTGCTGCACCTCCGATTCAAGGTCAGCCGCTGAGCCGGCGCCGAGGCGACAGGACGCGCCGGTCGCCCGCCGCATGAGCCCGGCATCGTGGCCGCCGTGTCCGGGCGGGGCGCCGAGTCTGGCACAGCTCCGGCGCCCTGCCGAGTCCCTGGTCCGGCTACGGGTGCTGCGAGCGCCTCGCCGCCTTCATCAGCGTCACACCGGATCCGAACGCCTCGACTGCGAACGGCTCGAGGTGGACCGCGGTCTCAATCCCGTCGAACAGCGGTTTTCCTTCGCCGAGATACACCGGGTGGAGCCTTCACGACGTGTAGGTGGCGTCGATGAGGGCGGCCAGCCGGGCGGCTGCGGCGCCGGTGTCGTAATCGGGGTCCTGGAGTTTCTCGGTGACGATCGAATCGATGGCGCCGCCGACGATGAGCGCCGTGGTGCGGCTGTCCGGGTCGGGAGCCAGGCCCCGTGCGCTGCGGGCGGTCTGGACGAGCTGCGCCAAGGGTCTCCAGCGGGCGGCGCTGTCGCGTTCGGCGTCGCTGTTGCCCAGCGCCTCGATGATCATGCGGGTGTGGTGGCGGTTGACGCTCAGGTGCTCGATCATCGAAATCGCGTAGGCGGCGGGGCCGTCCTCTGCGGACGCGGCCTCCACCGCGGCGCCCACATGCGAGACGAGCTCCTGGAGCACGTGTTCATAGGCCGCGTCGACGACCGCGGACTTGCTGGGGAAGTGGTAGAGCACCGCGGGCTTGGTGATGCCCGCGCGTTCGGCGATCCCCGCCAGGGAGACCCCCGCATACCCCTTCTCGGCGACGAGTTCGACGGTCTTCTCGATGATCTGGGCCTGGCGGAGGCGCTGGATGAAGGTCGCCGATTCGCCGTCTGACCCGCCCGTACTCGTCTCTGACACCTCCGCAGCTTACCACGTGGTATATTTTCTGACCGATCGGTAAGGAGTGATGATGCCAGCCAGGGACCCCGCATCGAAGGAACGGACCGCCGCACCCGACGACGCCGAGCCGCGACGCCGGTGGTGGCGCCGCCGCCGCGTCCTGATCCCCTCGGCGGTCGTGCTCGCACTGGTCCTCGCGGCGGCCTTCGGCCTGCGCACCCCCTCCCCCGTCGGACACTGGGACGGCGCCGAAGGGCAGGACGCGTTCATGGCCGCGTACGAGGAGGCGTTCGAGGACATGCCCGAGCCGGCCCAGACCCTCGACGTGCGCACCGATTTCGGCATCGTGCGCGTCTACCGATTCGACGGGCGTGACGGAGGCGCGCCCCTGGTGCTGCTCCCAGGCCGCGCCTCGGCGACACCGGTCTGGGCGGACAACCTGCCCTCCCTCCTCGAGATCAGCGACGTCTACACCCTCGACCTGCTCGGCGAACCCGGGATGAGCGTGCAGGAGCGCCCGATCACCTCGGACGAAGACCAGGCCGCGTGGCTGCACCAGACCCTCGAGGGCCTTCCGGAGGACGAGTTCGACCTGGTCGGCCTCTCGATCGGCGGGTGGACCGCCGCCAACCTCGCCCTCCACCACCCTGACCGCATCCGGACCATGACGCTGGTCGAACCGGTCTACGTCTTCGACGACATGCCCTGGGGCACGGTCGTGCGTTCGATCCCCGCCGCGTTCTCCTGGATGCCCAAGTCCTGGCGCGACGGCTTCAACTCCTACACCGCCGGCGGAGCACCCGTCGAGGACGTCCCGGTCGCCGACATGATCGAGGCGGGGATGCAGCACTACCGCCTCAAGCTCCCCCAGCCCACCCGCATCGGCGAGGACCGGCTCGAAGCGATCGAGATGCCGGTGCTGGTGATCATCGCCGAGGAATCCGTCATGCACGATCCCGCCACCGCCGCCGAGACCGCCGAGCGTGCTCTTCCCGACGGCACGGTGCACCGCTACGAGGAGGCGTCACACGCGGTGAACGGCGAATACCCCGACCGGCTCGCCGAGGACCTCGCCGCGTTCCTGGCGACCTGACGCGATTCCGCACGAACGGACGCGGAGTTGAAGCACCGGGGCGGATGCGGCGGGCCGGGCCGCTGCGGCCACGGGCGTGTTCGAGGACGGCCGCTTCGACGGTCTCGGCCGTTGCGGCCGAGGCCGTCCGGGCCCGCCGGGCGAGCGGAGCTCCACCGCGACGGCACCGTCTGCCGATCGGCGATCTCGGCCCGGCCCCTTGAGGAGGGCGACCGAGGCCTACCAGAGACAGCGGTAGCGGGTCAGTCGTAGGCCGCGAAGCGTTCGTGCGCTTGAGCGGCCATCGTCCCGGTGACCGCGAGGGCGTCTGCCGTTTCGAATTCGCCGGGCTCGGCGGTCAGCCCGACCGACATCAGGAGGCGCCCGGCACCGGCGCTGAGCAGGAACACCTGCCGCGAATCCCAGAGGTGCGCGTTGGTGTAACCGCTGAGACCGCCGCTGTCGAAGTCCTCGATCGTGTAAGTGTCCGGGTCGCCCTCCCAGGTCCGGCGGCTCTGGTCGGTCGTGCGCTCGGCGTAGTCTGCGGCCGTCTCGGACACGACGGTCAGGCTGAGATCCATGCCCGAGCCCGAGCGGTACACGCAGTGGAGGACGCCGGTCTCAGTGTCAGGATCTGCCTGGGCGGTCGCGGTGTCGAGCTCGGCGGCGCTCGCGGCGAGCGCCTCGAATCCGGCAAGGTCGAAGTCGTCACACGCGGTCTTCGCGAAGTCGGCGGCGACGCCCGTCGCGGCTTCGGACGGCGATTCAGTTCCATTCGGACGTTCGCTGTCCGAGAAGCCGCCGCGCAGGTGCAGGACCGCAAGCGCGGCGATGGCCAAGGCGGCGACGCCCGTCCCGAAGATCAAGACGAGCCGTTTCGTCGACCGGCCCGGGGAATGCGGCTGGTTTGCGGGGGAAGACAAGCGCTCGCTCCTGAGATCGGCCGGTCAGGGCACGCATCCGCGGCGGGCTCGCGCCACGGCGTGGCCTGCGCGCGGCGCCGGTCGGAGATGCTGACGCCACCGACGATAACGGGGCCGTGCCATAGGCGAAGTTCGTTCATGTCAGGGAACCGGCGACCTCAGCGCCGCCGGTATTCGCGGCGGCGTGGGACCTGGAGCGGGCTTCCTCCGAAGCCGGTCATCGTCAAGGCGGACGCAGATCGGCCGGTGTTGCCGTCGACCGGCGGGCCCGGTTCCCCCCCTGAGTCGGGGCCTGCGTGGGTTCGGGTCACGTCGCAAGGAAAGGGGATCGTCACCTCTGGACGGCTCGTCCGCGCGTCAGGTGTCCAGCGCGGCGACCTCGGCGACTGAGTTCAGTCTCCGGCCCCGCTCGTAGGCCGCTTCGAACGCCTTGCGCCCCATGGTCGCAGCGAGCCGGCCGGCGATGCGGTCGACGTCGAAGCGTTCACCTTGCGGGAGTGGGATTCCGGCGTGCGCGCGCAGCGCGGCCGCGCCGCCCAGCAGGACCGCGGCCGTCTCGACGTCGCCGAGGAGTGACCGGGCGCCGGCGATCCCCTCGATCGCGTGCGCGGCGGCGAACGGCTCCCGCCCGCGTGCGGCGGCCAGCGATTCGCGGTGGAGTCGCAGTGCGTCGTGTGCGTCGCCGCGCATCTCGGCGGCGAAGCCGAGTTCGGCCAGGAGCATCGTGTAGGCGTCGGCGAGCATCGGCGGGCCCGCGACCCATGGGAGCCATTCGCGGGCGATGCGCTCGGCTTCATCGAGGTCCCCGCTGCGGCGGGCGGTGAACATGAGGCCGGTGGCGGCGAACATCCGGCAGAACGCCACCGACTGCTCGACGGCCATGTCGTAGGCCCTGCGGTGGAGCCGCCGCGCCTCGTCGAGGTCGCCGCGGAGCATCTCGACGCGGCCGAGCCGTGAGAGCCGGTACGACTGCTCCATGCGGAGGTCCAGGCCCTCGGCGAGGTCGAGGGCCTGGAGGTTGAGCCGTTTCGCGTCCTCGTACTCGCCGACGCTCTCGGCCCGCACCGCCAGCGTCTCAAGTGTCTGGAGCGTCCCCCAGGCGTCGCCGATCGCGGCGAAGGCGTCCCGGCCGCGCTCGGCGAGCAGCCGGGCCCGGGCGAGGTCGCCGCGCAGCATCGCGAACCACGACAGGGACGCGTCTACGGCCGCCGAGCCCCACCGGTCGCCGGCGGCCTCGAAGTACTCCCCCGCGCTGACGGCGAAGGCCTCGGCCGCGTCCGTGTCCTCGACGCCGAGGTGGGTGAGCGACAGGAACAGCTCGGCGCGGGCGCGCTCGTGCTGATCGGTCATGGCCGCGAGATGCTTGGGCGCGTCGGCGAGGGTCAGGCCGTCTGCCGGGGCGGTCATCGCCGCGTAGCACGAGCGCCAGAACAGGGCCGAGGCGCGCAGCCCGTCGGGGGCCGGCCCGTCGATGCCGAGCGCGACCGCGAGCGACCGGGCCCCTTCGAGGACACTGCCGCGCAGGAACCAGTACCAGCTGAGCGCCACCGCGAGCCGCATGGCCTGCTCGGCCTCCCGTTGACGGACGGCGGTGTCGAATGCGATGTGGACGTTCGCGGCGTCGGCGTCGAGGCGGCGGAGCCACCGGCGCTGCCCGGGGCCGCGCAGCGCCGTCGCGGAGGCTTCGGCGAGGCGGGTGAAGCGGTCGAGGTGCGCCGTGGCCGCGGTCTCGTACGCGCCGGCTTCGCGCAGGCGTTCGCGCCCGTAGACCGCGACCGATTCGAGGAGCCGGTACCGCCGATCGCCGGAGGAGTCGTCGGTTCGCGCGAGCGACCGGTCGACCAGTCCCGCGAGCGCCGCGGCGGCCTCGTGCTCAGCGAGCTGGGAGGCGCAGAGAACAGCGACGGTCTCCAGGTCGGCGTCCCAGGCGGTCGACAGTGCGGTGAGGACGGTCCGCTCGGGCCCGCTCAGGAGCCGCCAGCTCCAGTCGAGGACGGCGCGGAGGGACCGCTGCCGCTCGGGCAGGCCCCGCGCTCGGGCGTCGAGGAGCCGGTCGTCCAGCTGCGCGGCGAGGGCGTCGACGCCGAGGGCGTGGACGCGGGTCGCGGCCAGCTCGAGCGCGAGCGGGAGCCGGTCGAGCCGGTCGCACAGCGCCGCGACGGCGGCGCGGTTCACAGGGGTGACCGCGAAGGCGGGGTCGGCGTCGGCCGCGCGGTCGGCGAAGAGCCGCACGGCCGCGTCCGCGTCGAGCGGGTCGACCCGCCGGAGGCGTTCCCCTGGGACCCGGAGCGGTTCGCGGCTGGTGGCGAGGATCCGCGTTCCGGGGCAGGCGGCGAGGAGCCGCGCGCACAGCTCGGCGGCCGGCTCCGCCAGGTGCTCGCAGTTGTCGAGGACCACCAGCGGCGGCTTGGACGCAAAGGCACCCTTGAGGACGGTGAGCGGGTCGCCGGCGCCGCCGGGTGCGATGCGCGGGGCGGATTCGAGCAGTCCCATCGCCTCGGCGACCGCGGCCGCGAGGCGCACGGCGTCGACGCCGGTGTCGAATGCGCCCAGTTCGATCAGCCAGGCCCCGCCGGGGGCCGGCGCGGCGGCGGCCGCGGCGAGGGCGAGGCGGGTCTTGCCGACGCCGCCGGGCCCCGTGAGCGTCACCAGCCTCGCCTCGGCGAGGGCCGCCAGGAGTGCGTCGAGGTCGCGTTCACGGCCGATGAGCGGGGTCGGCGCGGCGGGAAGGTTCCCGCGCGGGGCGGGCGCCAGTGCCGGGTCGTGGTTGAGCATCGCCCGGTGCAGCCCGCGCAGGTCCGGTCCCGGTTCGAGCCCGAGTTCGGACGCGAGCCGATCGCGCAGCATCCGGTACGACGCGAGCGCTTCGTTCTGGCGTCCGTCCAGGTACAGCGCCCGCATGTGGACCGCGCGCAGCCGCTCGCTCAGCGGGCGGTGCTCGATCAGCGCTGCGGCGTCGGCGAGGACCCCACCGCGGTGCCCGATCTCGAGCCGGGCCTCGAGCAGCGCCTCCCGCACGTCCATCCGGCGCGCTTCGAGCCGGGCCGCCTCGCCCGCGAGGACGTCGTACTCGGCCAGCGCGGGCCCGCGCCACAGCCGCAGCGCCTCCTCGAGGAGCTCGACGCGCGCCGCCGCGCCCGCTTGCTCGGCTTGCACCGCGAGCGCTTCGAACCGGCCGGCGTCGACGTCCTCGGGCGCGGCGGCGATCCGGTAGCCGTCGCCGACGCGCTCGACGGCCGCGCCGAGCCGTCGCAGGTGGGAGACCTTCGTCTGCAGCGCCGCGCGCGGGTGCTTCGGCGGACGGCCGCCCCACAGGTCCTCGACGAGCCGGTCGACGGCGACCGTCCGGCCCGGGTCGACCAGGAGCCGCGCGAGCAGGGCCCGGACCTTCCGCTCGGCCACCGGCACCGGCTCGCCTGCGTCCGTCCGCACCTCGAGCGGCCCCAGGATTCCGAATCGCACCCCCCAACCCTAACGAAGGGGCCCGGGCCGCAAGGAGACCGTGAGCGGACCGAAAGCGCGGCGCGGACCCTTGGGCCGGCAAGGACGACCCGAGGATTGGAGAACCGCCATGGCGAACACCGAAGCCGCGCCCGCGAGAGCGGGCGCGCGGGAATGGGCGGGCATGGCGGTGCTGGCGCTGCCGGTGCTGCTGCTGTCCCTCGACCTGACCGTGCTGCACCTGGCCGCCCCCGCGCTCGGCGCGGACTTGGGCGCCTCGGGCACGCAGCTGCTGTGGATCCTCGACGTGTACGGCTTCATGGTGGCCGGTCTCCTGGTGACCATGGGGAACCTCGGCGACCGAATCGGCCGCCGCCGGCTCCTGCTCATCGGCGCCGGCGCGTTCGGGGTCGCCTCGGTGGCGGCCGCGTACGCGCCCACCGCGGCAGCGCTCATCGCGGCCCGCGCGCTGCTGGGCGTCGCCGGGGCCACGCTCATGCCCTCGACGCTCGGGCTCGTCCGGGCGCTGTTTCGCGACCCGCGGCAGCGGGCCCTCGCGATCGGCGTGTGGAGCCTCGCGTTCACGCTCGGCGGTGCGATCGGCCCGATCGTCGGCGGCGTGCTCTTGGCGCACTTCTGGTGGGGCGCGGCGTTCCTGCTGGGCGTCCCGGTCATGCTCCTGCTCCTGGCCGCCGGACCGTTCCTGCTCCCGGAGGAGCGCGACGCCTCGGCGGGCCGCATCGACCTGCTCAGCGCCCTCCAGGCCCTGGGCACGATGCTCCCGGTCGTGTACGCGCTCAAGGAGTTCGCGAAGGACGGCTTCACGGCCGCGACGGCCGCCGCGCTGGCGGTCGGCGCGGTCTTCGCGGTGCTGTTCCTGCGCCGCCAGCGCCGCCTGGAGGACCCGCTGGTGGACCTGACGCTGTTCCGCGCCCCGGGCTTCGCGGCCGCGCTGGGGGCGCTGCTGCTGTCGATGACGGCCCTGGGTGGCGTGCTCATGCTGTTCGTGCAGTACCTCCAGATGGTGAGGGGGCACACGGCGCTCGAAACCGGCCTGCTCCTGCTCCCGGGCGTCGCGGCGAGCGTCGCCGGGTCGCTTCTCGCGCCGCTCCTGGCCCGCCGTGCGCGCCCCGCGGTCCTCATCGGCGCCGGGATCGTCATGGCGGTCGCGGGGCTGCTCCTGTTCGCCGTGGTCGAGCCCGAGGGCGGCCTGTGGCCGCTCGTGGCCGGAACGGTCCTGATGTTCCTGGGCCTGACGCCGATCGCGGTCCTCGGCACCGGGCTCGTGGTCGACTCGGCCCCGAAGAAGCGGGCGTCCTCGGCCAGCTCGTTGTCGGAGACCGCCTCGGAGCTCGGCACGGCACTGAGCATCGCGCTCATCGGCTCGGTCATCACCGCGGTCTACACGACCCGCATGGCCGCCTTCGCCGGCGCGGCCCCGGGCGGGGCCCGAGACAACCTAGCGGCCGCACTCGACGCCGCCGCGAGCCTGCCCTCGCGCGATTCGGCCGCGCTCCTCGACGCAGGCCGGGCCGCGTTCACCGACGCGCTCAACACCGGCGCCCTGGCGGCGGCCGCCGTCCTCCTGGCGGCCCTGGCGATCACGACGGCGGCGCTGCGGCGCGTCCCACCGCTGGGTGAATCCGACTAGCGGCCGTCCCCGCAGTCGCTTCGGGGCTTCATGCGGCGGAGGTCGGATCGGGAATCGGGTTGCGTGCACGGAGGGCGGCGCTCGCCATGGCGCGGTCTCACCGGGACCTCGCGATAGGCGTCGCCGAGTCGCTCGAGCAGCGCCGCCTCGGTGGCCGCAACTCCGGGCCGAATGCGGATGCGGCGCGCCACCCGCTTCCGGGTCGCGGTGGACAACGGCAGCACAGGACCAGGTCCTGACGAGGCGAGGACCGCTGGTTCGAGCGGCAGGGGCGGAAAGGGGGCCGGGCGCGACGCGCCCGGCCCTGGCCTCGCCCCGACTCAGCGCGCCGGCCCCCAGCACGCCGCCGGGTCACGCCTCGCCGCCGCGACCGCGTCGCGCCGAGGCTGGACCGCGGCCGGGTCGAGCTGTTCGGGCATCCGCTCCTCCAAGAGGTCCAGCTCCAAGCGCTGCAAGCGTTCCTGCGAAGCCCGCACCGGACCGGACGGGAAGCGCCGCAGGTGGCGCCGTCGCGAGTGCCGGCGCGAAAGGCTGTGCGCCTCATCGGGAGCGAGCGTGCGGAGCATGACCTCCTCCTCCGAGACCTGCGCCCAGCGCGCCCGGAAGCCGTGCCGCACGACCAGGACCACGAGCATCGTGATCGCGAAGTTCACCAGCGGCTTCGCGACGGTCCCCGCGAGTCCGCCGCCCAGCGGGCTGTCGAAGTACCAGTGCATGCCCATCGCCAGCGCCAGGCACCCGACCGCCACGGCGACCCGCCGCGCCCTCGACCGGCCGTTCGCGCTCACCAGGTAACCGATCCCCGCCCCGGCGACCGCGCTCATCGCCCAGTGCGAGCCGATCCCGGTCAGCAGAATCCGCACCCACAGCACGTCGAACGTCGACCCGAGCGGGTCCACTCCGCCGGACACCCCGACCGCGTTGAGCCCGTAAGTGAAGTTCTCCATCACCTGGAAGCCGAGCCCGATCAGCGCCCCGTAGACGAGACCGTCGGCGGCAGTCCGCACGAGACGGGTCGAGACCGCGGCGAGCAGCACCACGCCCGCGGCCTTCGCCAGCTCCTCGTTCAGCGGCGCGCTCATCGCCGCCGCCCAGGCGCCGGCCCGCTCCACGCCGAGCGCCCGCGTCCAAGCCGGGACGAGCAGACCGTTCATCACCAGCGCGATCCCGCATGCGGCGAGCCCGCCCCACATGAGCGCGAGCCAGGTCCCGGACCACGGCGGGGCCTGCACCGGTCGCAGGATCCGCCGCGCGAGCCACAGCCCGACCGCGAGGGTCGGCACCAGCACGAGCACGTCGAGCACGGCGCTGGCCGGGAACGCCTGCGCGACGGGCAGGAAGTCCTTCTGGAGCGTCCACAACCCGAAGCCGGACGCCACGATCAGGCTCCAGAACGCCACCGACCGGACCTTGACGACCAGCGGGCGCGACGGTCCCGCAGCAGCAGGCGCCGCGACAGGCGCCGGTGTGGGATAGGCGTAAGCGGTCACGACTCCCCCTCGAACGCGATGGAATCGATGAGCTGGGTGGCAGCGGACCAGTCGGTGTCGCCGGCATCGGCCGGCGCGAGGACCTTCGCGTCCACGGCCTGCACGCCTTCGGCGTCCGGGAGCACGAAGGCCTCGCCGGCCCGGCTTCCGATCTGCAGGCCGCCTTCGAGCCCGGTTGCGCCCGAGGACGTCTCGAACCCACCGGGACTGCCCAGCGACACCTGCGCGCCCGCGTGCCGTTCGACGTCCAGGAGCCGCCCCATGCCGGTCCACATCTGGCTCGGCGCAGTCTGGCCGTTGAAGATCACACTGGACAGCTCCACCGTCACGTCCCCTCGAGTGAGCACCAGCTGCGAGTCGAGATCACTGGCGGCGTCGTCGAGGACCCATCCCTCCCCGACCTGGACCGACGCTTGACGGTCGGCCCCGAACCCGATCACCGTTCCGGAGACCAGCGCTTCGCCCGCGGGCTGCGACTTCGCGAAGGCCGCCTCAGCGGCGATCATCACGAGCAGCAGCCCGACCACGGCGATCGGCACCCAGACGCGGTGCCTGCCCTGAACCGCGTTCCCCGCGGTTGCAATGTCGTTCATGCCTTCAACATAACCGCTTTCGCGGTCCATGCATCCTGCGAAAACTCTAAGATGGCGGCTCTGTGAGAACTCCGATCCAAACTCGAAATCGGCGGCCGTGTCCGGCCTTGCTCGATGCGGTCGCATCGGCCGCCGGTTCCCGGCAGATGCACAAGTCGTCATTCGAACCCGGTCGAGGAGTCCGGGCTCCGTCAGTTCCTTGCGACGGTGGCGAGCTGGGTGCGGTTGGCGATGCCGAGCTTCGCGTACGCGTGCGACAGGTGGGTCTTGACGGTCGCGCGGCTCATGAACAGCTTCCCGGCGATCTCCGGATTCGTCATCCCGGTGATCGCGAGCTCGACCACGCTCACTTCGGTGGGTGTCAGGCTCGCCCAACCGCTCGCGGGCCGGGAGCGGCGCCCGCGCGCCCGCCTGGCGTATGCGACGGCCTCCTCGAGCGCCATCGACCGCCCTTCCCGGCGGGCCTCCGACTCGCCGGGCAGGTCCAGTTCGGACGGACTGAGTCCGATCTCCTCGCGCGCCCGGTCGCAGGCCCCGAAGAGGCGCGCGGCCTCGGGGCCGCCTTCCGCTAGCGCCGCAAGATGTTCGAGGCTGGACACACAGCTCAGGCGCAGGCCGTGCTCGGCGCGGATCGCGAGCGCCTCGTGGTGGGCCTCCTCGGCCCACTTCGGGTCGGGCGCGAGTTCGCCCCGGACCTCGAACGCGTCGGCGACCAGGCCGGGCATCTGGAGTTCGCGGCCGGCGCGCATGGCCATCTCCACGTGAGCGTTCGCGGCGTCGCCGGGCCCCAGGGCGCGGGCGAGTCCGAGCCGGGCGTCCGGGGCCAGGAGGTGCTCGGGGATCCCGCCCGGGTTCGCGAGGTCGCGCTCGTACCAGTGCCGGGCCTGCGCTCGGTCCCCGGCGTCGAGGTGGAGGTCGCCGACGCAGGTGAAGAACCAGGGTATGAACGGCGGTGGTTCGACGTTCGCGTCGATCTCGACCAGCAGCGCCAGTGCGGCCCACGAGTCGGCGGGCCGTCCCGCCCACCGCGCGACCCGCGCGAGTGCGATGCGCGCCATGCCGATCCGGTGGAAGTCGCCCAGCGGCTCGGCCAGGGCCAGGGCCTCGCGCGCCCGCTCGTCGGCCCGGCGCAGGTCGCCGCCGAGGGCCATGCTCACCGCGAGGATTCCGCACGCGGTGGAGGCGACCTCGCGGTCGCCTCGCGCGGCCAGCCCGCGCATGCCGTCCTCGAGGAGCCCCGCGGCTCGGGCGTGGTCGTCCCGGCGGTGGTGGACCATGCCGATGAGGACGTTCGCCGCGTCGCGGACGAAGCCGTCGCCGAGCCCGGCGGCCCGTTCCCGGGCCTCGGACGCCATCTGCTGGGCCGCGTCGAGGTCGTCGTAGAGGCGGTCGATCGCCGTCAGCAGCAGCGCGAGGCAGGCCGAGCGCTTCTCCCCCGCCTCCTCGGCCAGAGCGAACGCCTGGGCAGCGAGCTCGCTGCCCGTGCGCCGCTCGTTGGTGTCGGCGACCAGGGCCGTCCCGGTCAGCAGCCGCGCCTGGAGTGGGGTGCGCTCGCCCTCGCCGAGGCGCGCGGCCCGGCGCAGGAGTTCCAGTCCCTCGCGGCCGCGCCGGCTCGAATGCCAGAACCAGGGCAGCTCGGCCGCCAGCTCCCGTCCGAGGACGGGATCCGGTCGTGACAGGCCCCAGTCGATGGCGGCGTGGAAGTTCTCGTATTCGGACGCGACCGCGGCCCGCCACGCGTCCTTGTCGGTGTCGATCAACGCCCGCCATGAACGCACCTGCGACAGGCAGGTCTCCAGGTGGCGGCCGCGCACCGCGTCGCCTGCGCCGGTGGCCTCGAGGCACTGCCCGGCGAACTCGCGGACCGTCTCCAGCATCCTGAACCGGGTCGCCGCGCCGCCGGTGTCCGCGACGAGCAGGGACTTCTCGACCAGGCTCCGCAGGCTCTCCAGGACAGGTCCGCGCTCCTCGCACAGCGACTGGGCCGACGCCGCGCAGAACCCGCCGCGGAAGACGGCGAGCTGCTCGAACAGGCGGCGCTCGGACTCTTGGAGCAGGTCGTAGCTCCATGCCATGGACGCCGCGAGCGTCTGGTGGCGGGCCGCCACGCCGTGCGGGCCGCGGACCAGGAGCCGGAACCGGTCGTCGAGTCCGTCCAGGATCTCCCGCATCGACAAGGTCCCCGACCAGGCCGCCGCGAGCTCGACCGCCAGCGGCATCCCCTCCATGCGCGCGCAGGCGGCGAGCACGACCGGATCCTGTGCGGCGCCGAGGTCTCCGGCGCGCTCGGCGAACAGCCGCACCGAGTCCTCCCGGCTCATCGGCGGCACCCGCCAGACCGCTTCGCCCGGCAGGCGCAGCGGCTCGCGGCTGGTGCACAGGACCGTCAGCAGCGGGCACCGCCGCAGCAGTTCACCCACGACGTCGGCGGCGGCCTCGCGCACGTGCTCGCAGTTGTCCAGGCACAGGAGCGTGCGCTGCTCCGCGAGACGGCCCGCGAGCACGCCGATGCCGTCCCGGTCGGCGGTGCGGAGCACGCCGAGCGCGTCCGCCACGAGTTCGGGGACGGCGAGCGGGTCGGCGGTCGCGGACAGGTCGACCCAGTGGCGGCCCTCGAAGGCCGCGTCCCGGGCGGCGCGGATCGCCAGCCGCGTCTTCCCGCACCCGCCCGGACCGACCAGGCTCACCAGGCGCGATGACGCCACCGCGGCGCCGACCGCTCGGAGCTCGGCATCACGCCCGATGAAACCGGTGAGTTCGAGTGGGATCGCGCCGTCGTCCATGGGTTGAGTCTGCCACCCCGGCGGGCCGATCGCCGATATCGGCCACCTGGCCGATCTTCCGGGCCGCCGAACCGGCGAACATGGTCTTCAACAGCGAGAACACCGCACTGAGGAGTGGACATGAGTGACGAGCACCGGCCGATGCCGCTCGGCCCCGACCCCGCGCTGGCGGTCCTGGACCGGTTCGTGGGCGAGTGGGTCATGGAGGGGAGCATGCTCGGCTCCGACGAGACGACCATCAAGGGCCGCGCCTCCTACCGCTGGCTGCCCGGCGGTTTCTTCCTCGAGCAGCATGTGGAGCTGGACTTCGGCGGGATGGTGCGCGTCGACAGCCTCGAACTGGTCGGCTACGACCCTGAGTCGAAGACGTTCCCCTCGCGGGTGTACTCGAACATGTCCCCTCAGGACCTGCCCTACACCTGGTCGATCGAGGGGGACGACGTGACGATCACGGTCGCCCACGGCCCGCTCGACGCCACCTTCCACGGCCGCTTCAGCGACGGCGGCGACACCTTCGCCGGCGGCTGGCGCCCCAATCCCGGCGCCGACGAGGACGTCAACTTCCCGTACAACGTGAGCGGACACCGGGTCTGACCCGGCCGGTCCCGAACCACGACTGCACGACACCAATGTGAACCGGAGTATCCAAGAATATGTCTGACGCCAACGGCCGCAAGGTCATCGCGAACATCTGCATCTCCCTCGACGGCCGCTACCACGGCCCCGGCGGGCCCGCCGACTTCGGCACCTTCATTCCCTACGCCACCTCCGACACGGCGCGCGACCACATGGCCCGCATGATCGAGCACGCCACAACCGCCGTGCTGGGCCGCGTCAACGCCGAAGGCTTCCTGGGTTTCTGGCCCTCGGTCGCCGGGAGCGAAGAGGCCGACCCGCGCGACCGCGCCTACGCCGAGTGGCTCGTGAACGTCGAGAAGGTCGTCCTGTCGACCACGCTCGCCGAGTCGCCCTGGGAGCGGACCGTGATCGCGAACGCGCCCACCGCGGAGGTCGTCGCCGGCCTGAAAGCGACCGGCAGCGGCGACATCCTCGCCAACACCAGCCCCACGGTCATCAAAGCGCTGCTCGAAGCCGACCTGGTCGACCGTCTCTACCTCGTGGTGATCCCCGAGATCGTCGGCGGCGGCGAGCGCCTCTTCGAGGACGGCCTTCCCGCCACGACCTGGGCCCTCACCGAGCAGCGCACCGGCAAGCTCGGCGAGATGGCCCTGATCTACGACCGGTCCAGGTAGCCCGAGGCGACGCGGGGCTGCCGTCCACTGGACGGCGGCCCCGCTCGTGATGCCGGCCGCCGGCACTCGTCTCGAGTTCACGATCGTGCGCGCCGGCGTCGGGCGCTGCTCGGGTGCGCCCCAGCCGCTCCCGGTGTCGAACTGCGGCTGAGCGAGCGGATCGAGGACCTCCTCACCCGGCGCGAGATGTTGCACCGACTCGCCCACGGAACCTGCCGGTACCGCCGCAGCACCGACACGGGCGCGAGACGGTCTTGCTCAGGGGCCCCGCCGCGCAGTGCGGCGGGGCGACCGCTCACCGCTGTGATGCCGTCATGCCGGCACGACGAAGGTCGTCACGCTCTGGGGCGGGAGCGATGCGGTGAAGCCGTTGCCCCGCCCTGAGACGGCGGGCTGTTCGGCGAGGTTTCGCGTGGCGTCGGTGAGCCACTGCCGTGCTTTGCGGACCACGCGGCCCTTCACGGCGAACGACTGGCTCGCCGATGCGGTGGTCGTGTTCACGGCGACGATGACGACCGTGCCGTCGTCGCCGGCGTAAGCGGAGGTGAGGACGCCGGTCTGCGGTTCCTTCTGCGCTTCGACGCGGTGGTGGCCGGGGCGCACGAACTTCGAGAAGTGCGCGAGCATGCAGCCGCGCTTGCTGATCGTGCCGTCTTCGAGGAGGGGCCCGTAGAAGCGGCGGATGTACCACCAGACGTAGGCCTGGAACTGGGCGTCGGCCATCGCATGGTGCACGTGCTCGGCGACGGTGAGGGCTTCGGGCCAGAGGTTCGCCGAGCTGGAGCTGTTGGGGTGGTAGACCTCCGTCATCCACAGTTCCTTGTCCGCGCCGTTCTCCTCGAAGAGCGGATACGGGAAGTCCTGGAGCTGCGTGCCGTAGAGGTGCGCGCCGAGGATGTCGAGGTTGGCGAGCGCCGCGGGGTGTTCGAGGATCGGGTCCGAGACGCGCTTGACGTACTGGAAGGACTCCGGTGCGATGACGCGGCAGTCGATCCCGGCGGCGAACTCGCTGAGGAAGCGGTTCATCTCGTCGGTGGTCCACCAGGTCCACTCGTGCGCGTAGTCGGGCTCGTTCTGGACCGAGATCGCGTACAGCTCGACGCCGTTGTCGCGCATGTGGTGCACGAAGCCGTTCAGGTGGTCCGCGTAGGCGCCGTACGCGTCGTGGCGCAGGCGGCGGGCCTCGCGGGGCGGGGTGTACGGCGCGGCCATGAGGTAGTCGAGGTCCGGCCCGCCCCCGCCGGTCGCGACGACCTTCACCGGCCATTGGCCGGGGGTCATCTGCGCCTGGACCGACGTCCAGTCCCAGGCGCCGGGTTCGGTGCGGGGGAAGCGGACGCCTTCGGCGACCGCGACGCCCGCGACGTGGATGTCGGCCTGGACGTCTCCGGCGGGCGCCGCGTATCTGAACGCGAGGTTCTTGGTGCCGGCCGAGCCGATGACGACGTTGTCGAACTGGACGCTCGCGTCAGCGGCGTCGCCGAAGCGCACGTACCCTTCGCCCTGGTAGCCGGGGTTGTCGGTGGCGATGTGCGCGTTCACGAGAGTGGCGTCCTCGGCCTCGTACTGGCTGCCGTGGGGCACTTCGTCTCGCACGAACAGCTCGACGAGGTCGGCCGGCGGGTTCCACGGGGAGGCGAAGACGAGCGCGCCCTTGGCGGCCGCGGCTTGCGCGGTGGCGAGGTCGGCGGACCAGTCGGCGGTGTCCTCGGGCACGGGGACGCGCAGGATCGTGAAGCCGAGGTCGTCGGGGCCGTTGTCGAAGGCGGTGTCGCATTGGGACGGGGTGAGTTCGCCGATCCAGCGCGCGTGGGTCATGCCGCCGAACCCGCGGATGGCCTGGTGGCGCCGCGCGGGCTCGACGACGACGGCCCGCGGTCGGCTCGGGTCGGCCTGTGCGGGCGCTGCGCTCAGTCCGAGCGCCAGCGGCACGGCCGCGGCGCCGCCGGCCAGGACGGCGCGGCGGTTGAGCGGGGATCCGGAGGGCGGCGTTGCCATGGGTGTCTCGCTTTCTGTGGGGTCCCTGCCCGGGGGGTTGCGGGCAGGGTCGTTCGCGGATCGTGCGTCGCGTCGCGTCGCATCGTGTCGTGGGTGGCTGGTGGTCGGGTCGGCGGCGCGGGGGCGGCCGACCCGACCCGTCCTAGTCGGACTCGTTCCGGGCGCGGTCGAGCGCGGCGTTGACGGTCTCGAGGAGCTGGCTCGCGCCGAGGCTCTCGACCTCGGTGACGTAGGCGTCCCAGTCGCCGTCGATGGATCGCTGGCCGGTGATGA
Source organism: Glycomyces terrestris (assembly GCF_003933745.1). GTDB lineage: Bacteria > Actinomycetota > Actinomycetes > Mycobacteriales > Micromonosporaceae > Glycomyces > Glycomyces terrestris. The sequence continues at coordinate 519,122 of NZ_RSEB01000004.1, forward strand.
ATCCCGCCGTGGCGGCTTGGACGGCGTCGGTGAGCTGGGTCTGGAGCAGCGAGGTCTGCTCGAGCTCGATCTCGTCCAGGAGCGGCGCGGGCGGGGTCGGGACCTGCTCCTTCCCGTCGAGCTGGCGCGCGGTCCAGTCGGCGATCTCGTCGGTCATCATGGAGAAGATGAGGTCCCTCGATGAGCCGTTGGCGAGCAGGAAGACGCCGTTGCTGTAGCCGTAGTCGGCGTTCAGGAGTTTCGGCGCGCCGGCGTTGATCGAGCTCCACGCGATGTCCTCGTTGAGGACGCGGGTGCCGTCGGCGTCGCGGGTGAACGTCTCGCCTTCGACGCCCCACTGGGCGAACTCCAGGCCCTCGTCGGAGTAGTACAGCCAGTCGACGAACTGGAGGAGCGCCTTGAAGTAGGGCTGCTCGGCCGCCTTGCTGCTGATCAGGAGGCCGGAGGTGAAGCGTCCGCTGGGGAGTTTCGAGCCGGCGGGCCCGCCGGGGATCGAGATGAGCCGGATGGGGACGTCGCCGAAGCCGGCGTCGGCGAACTTGGTCCGGTACTCGGCAAGCGTCTGGGTGTTGCCGGAGATGGTCGCGGAGCGGCCCGAGATGAACTTCTGGACGGCCTGGTCGTCGCTCTGGGTCACCTCGGGGTCGAGCAGGCCGGCTTCGACGAGTCCCGCGGCGAAGGAGACGACTTCCTTGTACTCCTCGGTGGTGCCGGTGAACACGTACTCGCCGGCGTCCTCGTCGTAGAAGGTGTTGGCGTACCCCCATCCGGCGATGGTGTCGTAGTTCGTGGCCATCACGCTGAGGAGCGAGCCGAGGGTGGTGGCGTCGGTCCAGCGGTCCGACATCGGGTAGTCGATCTCGGGGTTGGCGTCCTTGACCTTCTGGAGCTGCTCCCGGAACTCCTCCCAGGTGGCGGGGTCCTCGGTGACGCCGGCCCGCTCCCAGAGGTCTTCGCGGATCACGACGGAGTACTGCACGTCGGGCGCTTCGCGGAGGCCGGGGAGGTGGTAGATCCGGCCGTCGGCCTGGCGCTTGGTCTCGAGGTCGGCTTCGAGCCCCCAGTCCTTGATCTTCTGCTGGAAGTTCGGCAGGTAGTCGAAGTAGCTGGAGACCGCGAGGATCGCCCCGCCGGAGATGAACTGGGTCTCGCTGCCCCCGTAGGTGGCGGAGATGAGGTCGGGCGCTTCACCGCTGCCGATGAGCAGGGACCGCTTCTGGTCGAAGTCGGCCATGGGGATGTCGGTGCGCTGGAAGGTGACGTTGTGGTCCTCGTCGAGGTGGTGGAAGACCGACCAGTCGTCCTGCACCGGGTAGTTGGGGTGGTCGCGGTACATGAGCGAGAACTGGACCGGCTCGGTCGCCTTGAAGGTGACGCCGACGCCGTAGTCGTCCATGGCGCCGACGGAGTGCGCGTCGTCGATGGTGACGTCGCCGGCGGTGTCGTCGCTCGGGCCGTCGGAGCAGCCGGACAGTGCGACATCGCATGCGGCGATGCCGGCGAGCGCGCCGAGGGCTCTGCGGGTGATGGGCATGGTGGTTCTCCTGTCGAGGGATGGCCGTCGTTGGACGGGGATTCGATCGGTGCGGGGTGTTCAGCCTTTGACCGACCCGAGCATGACGCCCGAGACGAAGTAGCGCTGGATGAACGGGTAGAGGCAGATGATCGGCAGGACGGTGAGCAGCATCGTCACCGCCTGGATGTTGGAGGCGACCTGGGCGGCTTCGCCGCCGTCGGTGATCTCCTGCGTGCCGGTCGCCGCGGCGATCAGGTTGCGCAGGTAGACGGTCACCGGGAAGAGCGACTTGTCGTCCATGTAGAGGAAGGCGCTGAACCACGAGTTCCAGTGCCCGACGGCGTAGAACAGCGTCATGGTGGCGAGGACCGCCTTGGACAGGGGCAGGACGATGCGGAAGAAGATGCCGTACGTCGTGAGTCCGTCGATCGCGGCCGCCTCTTCGAGCTCGGTCGGGAAGTTCTCGAAGAACGACTTCATCACCAGCAGGTTGAAGACGCTCAGCGCGCCGGGCACGACGACGGCCAGGATGCTGTTGCGCCAGCCGAGGTAGCTGGCGATGAGGATGTAGTTGGGGATGAGGCCGCCGCTGAAGAACATCGTGAACACGGCGATGCCGACGAAGAAGGTGCGGCCCTTGAGGTGCGGTTTGCTGAGCGCATACGCGTACGTCGAGGTGATCGCCATGGCGATGGCGGTGCCGACGATGGTGTACAGGACGGTGTTCGCGTAGTTGGTCCAGAACAGCTCGTCGGCGAACACGACCTGGAAGGTGTCGAAGTTGAAGCCGCGCGGGACGAGGTTCACCTCGCCGGCCGCGATGTGGCCCTCGGAGGAGAACGCCTTCGCGACGAGGTTCACGAACGGGTAGAGCGTCACGGCGCACACGAGCAGCAGCACGGTCACGTTGACGACGCGGAACACGCGGTAGCCGAGTGATTCGCGGATGACGCCGGTCTCGCGGCGGACGTGGGCGAGGTCCGGCTTCCTGGAGAGGTCTTCGGTCACCACAGCGAGGTTCCAACCATTCGACGGGACAGGGTGTTCGCGAACAGCACGAGCGCGAGGCCGATGGCGGCCTCGAAGAGCCCGATCGCGGTGCCGTAGGAGAACTGGGCGGACTGGATGCCGACGCGGTACAGGTAGGTCGCGATGACATCGCCGGTAGAGTAGACGAGGGGGTTCTGGAGCAGCAGGACCTTCTCGAAGCCCACGGCCATGAACGAGCCGATGTTGAGGATCAGGAGCACCATCATCATCGGGCGGATGCCGGGCAGCGTGATGTGCCACGTCTGCTTCCAGCGGTTGGCGCCGTCGACGCGCGCCGCTTCGTAGAGCTGGTCGTCGATCGTGGTGAGCGCCGCGAGGTACAGGATGGTCCCCCAGCCGACGGTCTGCCAGACCTCTGAGGACACGTAGATCGGGCGGAACCACTCCGGCCGCTGCATGAACGGCACCGGATCGGCGCCGAGTGCGGTGGCGATCTGGTTCACCGTGCCGTTCAGCGAGGTCAGCTGGAGCACGAGGCCGACGACGATCACGATCGACATGAAGTGCGGCAGGTACGAGATCGTCTGCACGATCCGCTTGAAGCGGCGCGACCGCACCTCGTTGAGCATGAGGGCCAAGACGATCGGCAGCGGGAAGGTGACCAGGAGCGTCAGGGCGCCGAGGATCACCGTGTTCCAGAAGACGTTCCAGAACTGCTGGTTGGTGATGAAGGCTTCGAAGTAGTAGAAGCCGACCCACTCGTCGCCGAAGATCGATCCGCCGGGGCGGAACCTCCGGAACGCGATGACGTTCCCGAGCATCGGGATGTACTTGAACACCAGGAGGAACAGGACCGGCACGATCAGGAACGTGTACAGCCGCCAGTCGCGGGCGATCGCGCGGCGCCAGGTGACGGTCGCGCGCCGGGACGGTCTGCTACGGCGTCGGCGCCCGGCCGCGGCCGTCCGCGCCGCGCTCGCGGCTCGCGCGTGGTCTTCGGAGGTGAGCTGGGTTGCAGCGGGTTGGGTCATTCGGGGCTCCACATCGTTGTGGTCTTCTGCGCTCGTCGCCGGCTACGGGGCGAGGACGACGGCGTCGGCCTGCGCTCGCAGGCTGAGTTCGGCGGCTTTCAGCGCGTGCGCTTGGGTCATCGCGGTCTCGGTGCGGTCGATGCAGTCGCGGATGAGGCGTCCGAAGTAGGGGAACCCGGTCATGCCGTTGGCGTTGAACCGGTACTGGCCCTCGTGGTTGACCAGGAGGACCTGTCCCCCGCCGTTGTCGGTGCCGATGTCGACGTACTTGCGCAGTTCGATGTAGCCGTCGGTGCCCAGCAGGAGGGTCCGCCCGTCGCCGAAGACGCCCAGGCCCTCGGGGGTGAACCAGTCCACGCGCACGTAGCCGGTGGCGCCGTTGTCGAGCACGACGTGGGCGTCGCCGAAGTCCTGGAGGCCGGGGGTGTCGGGGTGGGAGTAGTTCGCGACCGTCGAGGTGGACACGCGTCCGTCGGCGGCCCCGGTGTAGAAGAGCATCTGCTCGAAGTTGTGGCTGCCGATGTCGCAGAGGATGCCGCCGTACTGCGCGGGATCGTAGAACCAGTCCGGTCGCCCGCCGCCGATGCGGTGCGGGCCGAAGCACACCACCTGCACGACGGTGCCGATCGCGCCCCGCTCGATGAGCTGGCCGGCGAGGATCGCGGCCTCGGAGTGGATGCGTTCGCCGTAGTAGACCGCGTACTTGCGGCCCGTGCGCGCGGTCGCCTCGCGAACGGCCTTGAGCTGCTCGAAGGTGGTCAGCGGCGCCTTGTCGGCGAACGCGTCCTTGCCCGCCTCGATGGCGCGCAGGCCGATCGGGGCCCGGTCGGAGGGGATGGCCGCCGTGGCGACGAGGCGCACCTCGGGGTCGTCGAGCACGTCCTGCTCCGAGGCGGCGACGCGCGCGGTCGGGTAGCGCTCGGCGAACGCGGCGGCCCGGTCGGGGTCGGGGTCGAAGACCGCTGTCACGGTCGCGCCGGCGCCGATGAGGCCGTCGGTCATGCCGTAGATGTGGCCGTGGTCGAGGCCGACGGCCGCGAACGCGAACGCTCCGGGCTCGACGACCGGCTGCGGCAGGGGGTCGAAGGTGTACGGGTGATCCACTGTGGGGTGCTCCTTAATCGGTGACGTCGTAGGTGCGCAGGCGCCCGCACATGCCGTACTTGCGGGCGCCTTCGGAGGGGATCGCCTGGTGCACACGGGCATCGCTCAGGTGCGCGATGTCGCCTCGGGCGACCGCCCGGGTCAGTGCGAGTGACCGCTCGGCCTGCGCGAGGGGTCGCTCGCGCACGAGCCGGCCCCAGTCCTCGGCACGGGCCTGGACGAGCGCGCCGGCCGCGGCGTGGAAGTCCTTGAGCGGCCCGAGGTCGCCGGAGCGGACCGCGTCGCGCAGGCGCCCGAAGCCGGTCACGGCCAGGTCGCGGCGCGCTTCCACGCGCTCGCTGCGGCCGTACGAGTCGCCGATCGAGGCCGCTTCGTCGTACGCGGCGGGGTCGGCGAGGATCTCGGCGGGGAACGTCATGACCGCGTCGCCGGCCTCGGGCAGGCCGGCGTTGCTCATCAGCACGATGATCTTCAGCCCTCCCCGGTTCACGGCGCGGTGGATCGTGCCCGGGGTGAACCACACGACCGAGCCCGCTTCGAGGTCGGTCTCGTGGAAGCCCTCGCCGTCGATCGCCTGGAGCGTTCCCCGGCCCTCGACGACGAGGTACGCCTCGGTGGAGACCAGGTGCATGTGGGGGCTGCCGCCGCAGACGCCGTCGGGCGCGGCGCTGCCGTAGACGTCGAGGTGCGACAGCGACGTGCCGCCGGGGAACGAGGAGATGGTCACGAGGCCGCCTCGGCGAGCGATCGCTGCTTCTCGTGGAAGTGCGGTGCGTGCTCCACGAGCCGGCCGGCCCGGTAGTAGGGGTCGTCCGCCCGCAGCGGGAGCTGGACGAACGTCCGCTCGATGCCCGACTTGTAGATCGCGGTGACGACCTCGACCGCGTTCCGGCCGTCCCGGCCGTCGGCGATGGGCGCGCGTCCCTCGCGGATCGCGGACAGGAGGTCGCCGATCTGCCCCGCGTGGCCGCGGTGGCGCAGCGGCTCGCGCTGCGCGACCACCGCCTCGATGGCCGCCACCAGGTCCGGATCGCCGCCCCGCTCGGGGAAGCCGGCCTCATTGGACCGCTCGGCGACGACCTTCCACGGCTGGGAGACCCGGGCCTTCTCGCCTTGGACGACGATCTCCTGCTCCTCGCCGTGGTGCACGACCGAGCTCGTCAGCTGAGCGAGGCCCTGCTCGAACCGGAACACCGCGACGGAGAGGTCCTCGACCTCGCTGTTGCCGTGCTGGGCGTTCGCGAGCATCGCGGTGATCTCGGTCGGGCGTCCCAGCATCCACAGCAGCAGGTCGATGTGGTGGATGGCGTGGTTGAGCGTGCAGCCGCCGCCTTCCTTCTCCCACGTGCCGCGCCACCACAGGTCGTAGTACGGCAGGCCCCGCCACCAGGCCGAGTCCACCCGGACGTGGGACACCGAGCCGAGCAGGCCCGAGTCGAGGACGTCCTTGAGCGTGGCGAGGTCGTCGCGGAAGCGGTTCTGCGCCACCACCGAGAGCAGCCTCCCGGAGCGCTCCTGCGCCGCGAGCATCGCGTCGCATTCCTCCAGCGACGGCGCCATCGGCTTCTCCACCAGGACGTTCACGCCCGCGTCCAGTGCCGCCACGGCCAGCGCGGCGTGGGTGGACGGCGGCGTCGCGATGCTCACCAGGTCGAGGCGGGCCTCGGCAAGCATCCGCAGCGGGTCGTCGTACCCGGTCGCGTCTCCCAGCCCGAACGACGCGGCCTTCTCGGCCGCCTTGCCCGGCACGGCGTCGGCGAGCGCGACGATCTCGCATTCGTCGGGGAACGCGCGGTAGCCCTCGACGTGCGCCCCCGCGATGCCGCCGGTGCCGATGATTCCTACTCTGAGCATGGCTCCTCAAGTCAACTACTACGTATTACTAAGACGTAGTAGGTAGTATGAGCACGCCTCAGCCGCGGGGTCAAGGGCTTCGCGTGGATTTCTCAAGATGAAGGATGCAGGCACATGGAGAAACGGCCGACCAGCCACGACGTCGCTCGGCTCGCGGGGGTCTCGCAGACGACCGTCTCGCTGGTGTTCACCGGGCGCAACGGCATCTCGGCCGCGACTCGGGAGCGGGTCCTCCAAGCGGCCGCCGAGCTCAACTACCGCCCCAACCTCGCCGCCCGCTCCATGCGCACGCGCCGCACCGGGCGGCTGGCGGTCGTCATCCCGTTCGCGGGCCTCAATCTCGCGCCCATCCTCGAGGGAGCCGTGACCACCGCGCGCGAGGCCGGATACGCCGTCGAGGTCGTCAGCCTGTCCAACGAGGAGATCGACGCGCTCCTCGACTCCTCCGAATACGAAGGGGTCCTCTCCTTCTCCCCCATGCCGGCGCCGCGGGAGTCGGCCGAGGAGTCGACCACCGCGTTCCTCGCGCTCTCCGAGTTCGACCAGGAGATGCACGCCACGGGGGCGTTCAGCGACGCGCAGCCGATGGTGGAGATGATGGAGCGCCTCGTCGAGCTCGGCCACCGGCGGTTCCTGCACGTCGCCGGCTCCCCCACCTTCCCCTCGGCCGTCGCGCGCCGCGACCTCTACCTCGCCACCGTCGACCGGCTCGGGGTCGAGTCCGTGGGGGTCGTGGCGAACAGCTGGAGCGGGATCACCGCGAAGGAATGCGTGCTCGCGCTGCCCGACGACGTCATCCCGCTGGCGATCATCGCCGCGAACGACATCCTCGCCGCCGGCGCGATCCGCGGCTCGGTCGAGCGCGGATGGTCGGTCCCGGGAGACGTCAGCGTGACGGGCTGGGACGACGCGGCGCTCAGCGCCCACTTCATCCCGTCCTTGACGACCGTGTTCCAAGACCGCGTCCGCCTCGGCGCCTACTCGATGCGCCGGCTCATCGCCACCATCCGCGGCCAGGAGGCCCCCGAGCCGGAGACCGGCCTGCAAAAGGTCATCTGGCGCGAGTCGGTCGCCCCGCCGAGCACCCGCTGACGCGAACCGCCGCCGCGAAGGCGGGGAGTGCACCCCGCCTTCGCGGGTGCGTCCACTGCGGCCGGAGGACGGCTACACCGGGTGCCGGGTCAGGCGGCCGGACTCCATTGCGACCCAGATCGCCGCGTCCGGACCGACGGTGAGTCCGTGGGGTTCGGCGCCTTCGAGTTCGAACTCCTGGACCGCTCCATCGACGGTGATGCGGGCCAGCTTGCCGGCGCCCCACTCGGTGAGCCAGAGTGCGCCGTCCGGTCCCGCCGTGATCGCGTGCGGCCGTGCCCCGCGGTCGGGGAGGGGGAACTCGGTGATCGCGCCGGAGGTGTCGATGCGGCCGACCTGCCCCGCACCGATCTCCACGAACCACAGCGCGTCGTCAGGGCCCGCGCAGATGCCGACCGGTGCCGCCCCGGGCGTGGGGAGCGGGTACGTGGTCACCACGCCGCCGGTCGTGATGCGGCCGATCGCGTTGCCCTGGTTGAGGGTGAACCACAGCGCTCCGTCGGGGCCCGCCGTGATCGCCGAGGGCATCGCTCCCGAGTCCGGGAGCGCGTACGAGGACATCTGCCCTTCCGAAGTGATGCGTCCGATCAGGTCGTCCTGCAATCGGGTGAACCACATGGCCCCGTCGGGGCCTGCGGCGATGCCGTACGGCGACGTCGCCTCGAACGCGGTGACGTCGCCGTCGACGGCGATGCGCCCGATCCGGCCGCCGGCGAACTCGGTGAACCACAGGGCGCCGTCCGGGCCCGCGGTGATGACCGTGGGCTGGCCGTCGGCCGGTTCGAGGGAGAAGAACACCGGGTCCTCTCCGGGGACGGCGCGCCCGATGCGGCCTTGGTGGACGAGGGTGAACCAAAGCGCGCCGTCGGGGCCGCTGGTGACGCCGTACGGTGAACCGTCGATCAGCATGGAAGAGCAAGCTCCTTTCCATTGAAGCGGCGCCGCAGCGCCCGGTCGTGCGAGACCACCAGGAGGGTCCGCTGGAAGTCGCCGAGCGTCCGCCGGGTGGCCGAGACTCCTCGGAGGGTCGGCCGTACAGCCAGGACGACTCCAATCGCAACTAATGTAGCTTTAAGCTAGCACGAGGATCACCTTAACGCAACTGGAGTAGATTTTGGAGACACGCCCTGGTGGCCGCAGCGCCCGCGTCCGCGAAGCCGTGCGACAGGCCACGCTCATCGAACTGGCCGAGAACGGCTACAGCGGTTTGACCGTGGACGCTGTGGCGAGCCGCTCAGGCGTGCACAAGACCACCGTGTACCGGCGCTGGGGCAACGCGGAGGGCCTGATCGCCGACGCGCTCGAACTGGCGAGCAGCGAACCGTGGCCGCTGCCCGACACCGGCTCGCTGCAGGGCGACCTGCGGGGGATCGTCGAACTCGTGCGCAGCGGGTTCGCCGATCCCACCAGCGGGCCGATCGCCGCCGCGTTCGTGTCGGCCGCCGTGCAGAGCTCCGGTCCCGCGCAGGCGCTGCACGCGTTCTTCGCCTCCCGCCACGAGCAGGCGGCGCCGATCGTGGAACGGGCGATCGCGCGCGGCGAGATCCCGGCGGACACCGACGCGGCAGAGCTGATCAGGACGGCCGTCGGGCCGATCTACTACCGGTTGTTCATCACCCACGAGCCGGTCACCGTGCGCGACGCCGAACGCGCGGCCGACGCCGCGTTCGCCGCCGCCCGCGCGGGGGTCCTGCATCCGTAAGGAAACCGCGTCGACGCGGTCACCTGCCGATACGCCGCACGGCTGCGGCCAGAAGGGCTCCAGAGACCTTCAGGGCCACCCAGGGCTGCATAGACGGAACCCCAGACCGGGACTTCGTCCCCGGCCTGGGGTTGCACCCACGATCTGCTCAGGCGGCGGGGTGCCTGCTGCGCAGCCACCAGGCGATCTGGCCCAGCGCGCCCACGACGATCGCGCCGAGGAGGACGTTCACGAGCACCTCGTCGGCGAGGGTGAGCGCCGAGCTCTGGTACGCACCGGTCCTCAACGCCGGCACCTGGACGGTCACGGCGAAGGCAAGGCACGCGAGCGCGGCCGCGCCGTACGCGATCCGTCGCCCGGGCAGCGGCCAGGACGCCGCGACGAGCACCGCCGCGGCGGCGAGGAACGCGGCCGTGAAGCCCACCGGCGCCGTCTCGGCCGGATCGGACCCGAGGAGGAAGTACACGGCGGTGACCAGCAGCGAGAGCAGCATCGCGGCCAGGGCGCCCCCTTCGGCGAGGTACGTCGCCACCCGCGGGCGCGGCATTCGCCATGAGGCCCACAGGAGCCAGGGCGCGGGCAGGGCCAGGATCGCGATGCCGAGCGCGGTCTGGGCCGGGCCGGAGAGGTCGCCGTCCAAGGCGAGCCAGCCCATGAGCAGGAGAACCCATGCGACGGGGGCGAGGCCCCAGGCGATGGCGGGGACGTTGCCCCGTGTGGCGGTGGTCTGCGATGTGGTGTCCATGGAAGCAGTGTCGCAACCCTGGTCAAGCCCCCTGCCAGGGAATTCGGACACTATCTGGAGGGTTCCCACAACCACGCCCTCCCCGTGCCCGCATCCCCGCGGTATTTTTCTAGGTTTCCGACAAACGATGTGCCGGCCGTGCGCTCAAGGCCGGAGGCCCTGAGCGCCCGCGGTGGGCGCGGGCCGGGTCGCCGCGGGCGCTCAGGCGCTCTCGCGGTCCTCCAGCCCCACGGCCCGGCGCAGCTCGTCCTTCTGCTTGCGCAGGTCCTCGGAGTCCTCCCCGACGTGGTTCATCAGGTGCGACAGCGCGTCGGCCATGGCGTTGAGCTTGTGCTGCACGGCCTTCTCGTTGCGCGACTGCGTGTTCTGGAGGAGGGCGACCATCAGGAACGTGATGATGGTGGTCGGGGTGTTGATGATCAGCTGCCAGGTGTCGAAGTCGAAGAAGATGATCAGCGGCGCCCACAGCAGCACCAGCAGGACGCAGCACGAGAAGAACCACGCCCGCGAGGCGAAGTCCGCGACGTGCGAGGCCAAGTGGTCGAAGAACCCGACCTTGGCGCTGACGTCGGAGGGCATGACGGCCGAAGCCTCCGGATCACGATCCATTTCGGAGCTCATTCCCGAGTTATACCCGAAGGCGGCCCTCCCGAAGGACGCCGCACCGGCGTGCCATCGGGAACGACGCGGACGATCGGCCCGCCCGCTGTGTCAAGCCCCCGCGGCGATCACCCAGGCGGCGGCGACCAGGCCGAGCCCGGCGGTGAGGCAGCAGGTGGTCAGGAGCAGGCGCCCTCCCGGCGGCGCGGGCCTGCGGCTGCGGAGGTGGAGGGCGAGCCGGCGTTCGCGGCGGTGGGCCCAGTGCACCAGTGCCAGGCCGCCGAGCACCGCGAGCGCGGTCAGCTCGAGGGCGAGCCACGGCGCCTGGGAGGCGGTGGCGCGGGCGGCCAGGATCAGGCCGGCGCACAGCGCCAGCGCGGTGCGCCGCCACGCCAGAGCGGTGCGTTCAGGTTGCAGTCCCCGGTCCCAGTGGCTGCGGGGCGGCCCGGAAGCGCTCACAGGACAGGGCCGGCGGCCAGGCCCGCGGCGACGAGGACGGCCACCAGCGCCACCGCGACGGCGATCGGCAGCGCCAGGGACGGAGCGGGCAGCGGCTGCCCCGTGCGGATGGCCCGCTCGGTGCGCGTCCAGGTCCGCCACGCCTGTGCGGGCAGGGCGACGCCGACCGCGATCAGGATCAGCGCCGCGCTCAAGCGGATCGGGCCCGGCAGCGCCGTCGCCAGGGCCTGGAGTGCGATGCCTCCGGCGATGAAGGCCAGCGCGGTCCGGATCGACGCGAGGAAGGTGCGCTCGTTCGCCAGCGAGAAGCGCGGGTCGGGTTCCTCGCCGTGCTCGTACACGGACTTGGGGAACCGCCGGCCCGTGTGCGGCTTCTGCTCGGCGCCGGATCCTGGGCGCCGCTCGGGGTCGCGATCGTCGTGCGGCGTGCCCCGTCCGCCACCGGCTGTGGGGGTGTGCGCGGTCCTCACGTGCGGAACTCCAAAGGTCTGCAACCGTCGGTCTTGCGAGCGGCCTTCACGGCCGCGACTGCACCATAAGAAGCCGCCCGCACGACCGGAGAGGAGGAGCCCGAGAAGATGAACTGCATCGCCCCACCGCGCATTCGCGGAGGCGACCGGGGTGCACGGGGGTGGCACCGCACTCCTGGGCGGGTGCCGTCGCAGCCGCAGCCGCACCCCGTTTGCGCTGCGCCAAGAGGCCTACGATGGGCGCATGGCAAAACCCTCAATGAAGATCGAATTTGAGGTCTGGGTCAACGCGAAGGGCGAGATTCACCTGACGAGCAACGACGGCCGTCTGGCGAAGGGGATCAACATCCGAGCCAAGGAGGGCCTCGAATCCACCCGGGTCCTTCGCGAAGCCCTGGCGGAGCAGCTCCCGTCCGGCCACGGCAAGCACTCCAAGCCTTGAACCAGACCCCGAGACAGGGCTGGCGCCCCGGTTCCCGGACCGCTCCACCTCGCGGTGGTCGGCCATGATCAGCTCCACGATCCCCATCAAGCCCTGTCGGACCGGTCGCCGCGCCTGAGACGCCCGGCGACGCCGATCGTGCGGTACCCCGGCCCGGACTCGGTGCGAGGCGTTTGCCGCCGCCTTGCTGCGGTATCCGCCGGGCATGGACGACGACGGGGCGCCGCCGCGCGCCGAGCACGCGGCACCCGCCCGCGCCGAAGCGCGGGCGGGCCAGTCGCTCGCGGCGTGCGCGCTGATCGGCGCGGCCGCCATGGCCGGGGTCGACGAGATCGTCTTCCATCAGCTCCTCCGCTGGCACCACTTCTTCGACCGCTCGACCACCGCGGTCGGGCTGGTCTCGGACGGCCTCCTGCACACCGCGGAGCTGCTGGCCCTGGTCGCCGGGTTCACCTGGTTCGCGGACCTGCGCCGCCGCGGCGCCGTCGATCCCGCCCACGCCTGGGCCGGCCTGGTCCTCGGCCTGGGCGGCTTCCAGCTCTTCGACGGGATCGTCGACCACAAGCTGCTGCGCCTCCACCAGATCCGCTACGGCGTCGATCCTCTGCCGTACGACCTGGTCTGGAACGGCACCGCCCTCGTACTGCTCGCCGTCGGCGCTGCCCTAGCCGTCCGCGCCCGCCGCCGCATGCGCGCCGCCCGGTCCCGGTCGTGAGCGGTGCCGTGCTCCATCACCCGCCGCTGGGGCCGACCGTGCTGGTGGTGTCGGGCGCCGCGTTCGCGGCGATCCTGGTGTACCTGTGGGGAGCCGACCGGCTCCGGCGCCGCGGCGACGCCTGGCCGCTGGGGCGCGACCTCGCCTGGACCGCCGGCGCCGGGTCGATCGCCATCACCCTCCTCATGCCGCTGCCCGGCGGCCCGTTCACCGCGCACGCGGCCCAGCACCTGGTCCTGGGCATGGCCGCACCGCTCCTGCTCGTCCTCGCGCGGCCCCTCACCCTTGCATTCCGCGCGCTGGGGCCGGGCCGAACCCGCCGCGCCCTCCTCAGCTCCGTCCACTCCAGACCGATCGGGTGGCTCGCCTTCGCGCCGCTGGCGGCGCTCGCGGACCTGGGCGGCCTCTGGGTGCTCTACCGGACCCCGCTCTTCGCGGCCGTCCAGGACCGGCCGCTCGCCCATGCGGCGGTGCAGGCGCACGTGATCGGCGCGGGCGTCTGGTTCGCGTTCGCCCTCTGCCAACTCGACCCCGTCCGCCGCCGCTGGAGCCCGGCGTGGCGCGGCGGCACCCTCCTGGCCGCCGGGGCCGCGCACGCCGTCCTCGCCAAGAGCCTCGCCACGGCCCCGCCGCCGGGCACCGACTTCACCGGCGCCGACCTCCTCAGCGGGGCGCAGCTCATGTACTACGGCGGCGACCTCGCGGAAGCCGCCCTCGCCGCCGTCATCGCCCTCCAGTGGTACCAGGCCACCGGCCGGGCCCGAGCGCGACGTCACCGCCACGCCGCACTCGCCCGCGAACCTAGCCCGGCGCGAGCCGCGCCGTGACGGGGCGATCGGATCGACTCGCATCGCCCGTCCGGCATCGGACGCCTCGGACACGAACTGCCCGTGCGGGAGCCGAGGGCCGGTGACCACATCAGACGCTCGCCGCGCGTCGGTGTCGGGAACCGGCCTACGGACTCTGACGCGGCCGCCGGGGAGCGGGTGACATTCGTACAAGACGGAGGTCCGCCGAACCGTGCATCCTCGCTGCATGATCGAGTACGAAACCGCGCACCTGCACGGGATGCACGTGGTCCAGGCCGGCCCGCGGCTGGCGCCGCCGCTGCTGCTCCTCCACGGATCGGGGGCCGCGGGCGGCCTGTGGGGTCCGGTGGCCCGGGCGCTGGCCCGCCGCCATCGCGTCGTCCAGGTCGACCTCCCCGGCTGCGGCCAGTCCCCGCCCGCGCCGTCATACGAGGTGCCGGCGCAGGCCGGCAAGGTGGCGGCGATGCTCGACGACCTCGGTCTCGGCCCTGTCGCGGCGGTCGGGCACTCCAGCGGCGGCTATGTCGCCACCGCGCTCGCCGAACAGCGCCCCGACCTGGTGCGGTCGATCGCGCTGATCAGCACCGGCCCGAGCCTCGACGCGCTCCTGCCGCAGCCGCTCTTCCTCCGGGCGCTGCTCGCTCCGCCGTTCGGCCCGCTGCTCTGGTCACGGCGTTCGGACGCGATGATCCGCAAGGGGTTGAACGCGACCGCCGTCCGCCCGGTGGACCTCACCGACGAGATGGTCGCGGAGGTCAAGGCCATCTCCTACCGCGCGTTCCGCACGATCCTGCGCCGGAACACCGAGTACATCGCCGAGCGCTGCGTGCCTGAGCGACTGGCGGCCCTCGGGGTGCCGTTGCTGGTCATCTTCGGCGCCGCCGACCCCCGCTGGGAGCCCACGTCGGCGCACCGCTACGAGGCGGTGGCGACCGCACGGACCGAGATGCTCGACGGCGTCGGACATCTGCCCCTCCTCGAAGCACCGGAGGCCGTCAGCGAACTGCTGCTCGACTTCACCGCCGAGGATCGCTGACACGCCGGGCGAATGCCCGCACCGAGTACGCTGTGACCTTCGGCCACCGCGCGATCGTCGGTCTTCGCGCATCGATGAGCGACGGTGGCCGCGTTTTCACCGCGTCTCACGCGGGTCGTGGCAGGAGGGCAGATGCAGCACGGCGAAGTCTGGTGGGTCGAGTTCGATGAGCGGCGACCGGTCGTCCTGCTGCAAGGGGACGAGGCGTCCGGGTTCCGTGCGATGCAGGTCGTCGCTCCGGCGGGCGTCGACATGAACGGCCTGGGCGTCGAGGTGGCCGTGGGCGCCGCGGAAGGGCTGCCCTTCGCAGGCGTACTGCGGTTCGCGTTCCCGCGGCCGGACTCCATCCCGTGCACGTGGCTGACGACCGTGACCCGGGAGGACCTGGTCGAGCGGGCAGGCGCGCTGCCCTCCTCGAAACTCGGCGAGATCGAAGACGCCCTCCGTGCCGCCGGACAGCAGGAGGAGCGGCCCGCGACGGCGACCGATCGCGATCTGCGGCCAGGACACTAGACTGGTGAGGTGCTGCCTCAAGGGACGGTCGACTGGGCGATGGTGGACGTGGCGCTCCCGTCCCGGCCGCTTCGGCTGCCGGGGATCGACATGGTCGGGTTCGGCCACCGTTCGCCCGCGCCAGCCGAGATCGCCATGGTCACGCACCCGTCCGTCACGCTGCTCATCGATCTGAGCGAGGACGACCAGATCGCCTCCGACGCCCAGGGGCGGCGTGTTCGCGGCAGTGTCGTCGCGGGGCTCGTCCCCGGTGATCTCCGGGTGGCCGGCCAGGGGGTCCACGACTGCCTTCAGATCCGGCTCGATCCGGTCGCCGCCACCGCGCTGCTCGACGCCTCGGCTGAGCTCAGCGGGGCCGTCGTGTCCCTGGAGGAGGTCTGGGGCCGCGACGCGGGGCGGGTCGAAGACCGGTTGCGCGATGCCGCATCGTGGCACGAGCGGTTCGAGATCGCGGTGGACGTCCTCGGCCGCCGACTGGGCGCGCGTCCCTCCGTCGACCCGGAGGTCGCCTACGTCTGGGAGCAGACCCTCGCCGGCCGAGGGCGGGTTCGGGTCGACGACCTGGCCGCCGAGGTCGGATGGGGGCGCAAGCGCCTGTGGTCCCGCTTCCGGGCCCAACTCGGGATCACTCCCAAACGGGCCGCCCGACTGGTGCGGTTCGACCGCGCCGCCCACCTGCTCGCGTCCGGTCGCAGCGCCGGGAGCGTCGCGATTGCGAGCGGCTACGCCGACCAGTCGCACCTGCACCGCGAGGTGAAGACGTTCACGGGGCTCACGCCCACGGCGCTGGCCGCGGCACCGTGGCTGGCGATCGACGACGTCGCGTGGCCGACCCCTTGATCGTCGCCCAGTCCTGAGTGAGCGGAGTCCACTCAACTGCGTTCACCCCAGAAACATTGGCGCGCAAGGGTTCGATTCAAAGGCGCTCACGGCTCGGCCGGGAACGCGCGGGCGAAGGCGAGGACCGCGGTTCGTTCGGTGCCGTCGTCGGGGATCTCGCGGCGGCGCCAGCGCAGCAGCAGGGTCTCGAGTTCGCGGCCGAACTCCTCGAGTTCGGCCGGGTCGAGCCGCAGCCAGACGTGCGCGGCGAATGCGGCGTCGCTCCACGGCGGTTCGGCGGCGGCGAGGAACTGCCGGGCGCGCTCGGCGTCGCGTTGCAGTAGTACGAGGTCGGCCGCGGTCGCGGCGGTCTCGGCGGCCGGGCGGCCCGTGTCGGCGCCGGGCCGCCACCGCAGCCCGCGGGTCACCAGCCGCCAGCGGCGCTTGCGGCGGTCGTCCTCGGCCCCAGCCGATTCGACCAGGCCCGCGTCGACCATGACCTTGAGGTGGTGGGAGACGCTGCCGGTGGCGAGCCCGAGGGTCTGCGCCAGTTCCGTGGTGGTCGAAGGCCCGTGGACGGTCAGCGCGTCGAGGAGGCGGGACCGGTCGGGATGGGCGAGGCAGGCCAGCGCCTGCACGTCGCCGTCGATCTGCCGCACGTCACCGGGCTCGCCGTCTCTCATACGAGCCATCTTAGCAAGCAGATTTGCGCAAATCTGCTTGCGGATCTATGCTGGGCCTTCCACCGACCCCCTTTGACGGAGGCCACCGATGCAATACGCGCCGCTCGGGCGCACGGGCATGACCGTGTCGCGATACGCGTTGGGCACCATGATGTTCGGCAGCGCCGGCAACACCGACCACGACGAGTGCACCAGGATCGTCCACACCGCGCTCGAAGCGGGGATCAACTTCGTGGACACCGCCGACATGTACAGCACCGGCGAGTCCGAGCGCATCGTGGGAGCGGCGCTGCGGGGCCGCCGGGACGACGTGATCCTGGCGACCAAGGGCCACTTCGCCCTCGAGGAGGGACTGAACCGCAGCGGCAACTCCCGCCGCCACCTGCTCAACGCCGTCGACGCGAGCCTGCGGCGGCTGGGAACGGACTGGATCGACCTGTACCAGGTCCACCGGCCCGACTGGAGCACCGACCTGGAGGAGACGCTCGGCGTGCTCACCGATCTGGTGCGCGAGGGGAAGATCCGGGCCTTCGGCTGCTCGACGTTCCCCGCCCACGAGCTGGTCGAGAGCCACCGGGTCGCCGAGGCCCGCGGGCTGATGCGGTTCCGCACCGAGCAGCCGCCGTACAACCTCCTCGCGCGCGGGATCGAGCGCGACGTCCTCCCGGTGGCCGAGCGGTGGGGCATGGGCGTGCTCACCTGGAGCCCCTTGGGGTTCGGGTTCCTCACCGGCCACCACCGCGCCGGAGCGGCGGATTCGGCCCGCGCCAGGCTGCGCCCGGCCTGGTTCGATCCCGAGAACCCCGAGGTCGCCCGCAAACTCGCCGTCGCCGAGCAGCTGGCCCAGGTGGCCGACGACCTCGGCCGCCCGCTGCCGGCGCTCGCGACCGCGTTCCCGCTCGCCCACCGCGCGGTGACCTCCGTGATCACCGGCGTGCGCACCCTCGAACAGCTCGACGCGACGCTGAAGCACGTCGACCTGGTCCTGGACGACGCCACCCTCGACCGGCTCGACGCCATCGTCCCGCCGGGCACCGACGTCTACGACCCGCAGTCCCCGATGCCGCTCCCCTGGCTCACCGACCCGGCACTGCGCCGGCGGACCGCGGCGACCGGCTGACGCCGGCACCGGGCGGACCGAAGCCCTGGACCTCCGCACCGGTGCGGCCGAAGTCGAAGGCCGCAATGGTTGCACCCTCGTAGTGCGCGGCCGCCATGTCGTCGGCCGCCTCCGGTGACGCAAGGATCGCTTGTCCCCCATGCGAGCCACAACCGGGTGTCCACTCCGGGGCGATGGCGTGGGTCCCCGATCGCCATAGCGTTCAAGGAGATCGCGGCGCACGGCCGCGACTCGACGAATGGAGGTCGGCATGAAGCCGGTATGGCAGTTCGCGGCGATCGCGGCGGTGGCGCTGCTCGGACGAGTGGTGTTGGGGCCGTTCATGGACCAGCCCTGGGTCATGCTCGCGGGAGGCGTGGCGGCGGCCGTCGCCCTCCTGCTCGCGTACCGCTGGATCGTGCGGCTCACCGAGCGGCGGACCGTGACCGAGCTCGGCGAGCGCGGGGCGGTGTCCGGCCTGCTCGGCGGGACCGCGCTCGGGACCGTCATGTTCGCGCTCGTCATCGGCTGCATCGCCCTCCTCGGCCAGTACCATGTGGACGGCTGGGGGGCGCCCGAGGCGGCGCTCGGACTCGTCGGGCTCATGGCCGTGGCCGCCGTGTCCGAGGAGCTGATCTTCCGCGGCGTCCTGCTGCGCTGGATCGAGACCCGCTTCGGCAGCTGGGTCGCGCTGGCCGTCACCGCGCCCCTGTTCGGGCTGATGCACCTCGCCAACCCCGACGCGAGCCTGTGGGGCGCCACCGCGATCGCGATCCAGGCGGGCGCGATGCTGGGCGCGGTCTATCTGGCGACGCGCAGCCTGTGGCTCCCGATCGGCATCCACTTCGGATGGAACACCGCCCAGTCCGCGCTGTTCTCCACCCAGGTGTCCGGCAACGACACGGCGCAGGGCCTCCTCGACGCGGCGACCAGCGGCCCCGCGGCCGTCAGCGGCGGCGAGTTCGGCCCCGAGGCGAGCGTCTTCGCGGTCCTCGCCGGCGCCGCCCTCACGGTGGTCTTCCTGGTGATCGCCCACCGCCGCGGCAGGATCGTGCCGGCCCGCTCGCGCCGCGCCGCGGCCCCGGCGGATGCGGATAGAATCCCCCGGTGACCGCCCGCCAGCGGGCCGCCCGCCTCCGCGCTCGGACCGCCCGGGCGCGGCGCGCGTTCGCGGCCCTGCCACTCGTCGTCCGCGACCTGCCGCTCGGACTCCTCTTCGCGGGCTTGGCGCTCCTGCCGACCTTGCACGACCAGGTGACGCAGGTCGGCGACATGCCCCGCCGCCCGCTCGACGCCGTCGGGTACGGCCTCCTGCTCCTCCAGAGCCTGCCGCTCGCCCTGCGGCGGCGCAGTCCGGGCCTCGGCCTCGGCCTCATCGCCGCCGGCTTCGCGCTCTCCTCCCTCACCGGCTACCACTCCCCCGCGGGCTCGGCCCTTCTCGTGGCGCTGGTCAGCGCCGGGGCGCACCTCGAACGCGGCCGCCGCGCGACCGCCGCCGGCCTCGTTGTCGCCTATGCCGCGTTCGCGGCCGCGCTGATCGCGCTCGGCTCGCCCGAGCGGATCGACGGGTTCGCGTTCGTGCTCCTGATGCTCGGTTCCGCTTGGGCCGCAGGCGCGTGGCTGCGGAACCGGCGGCGCGCCGAGGCCGAGCGCCGGCGCGAGGTCGCGGCGGCGACCCGCACCGCGGAGCGGGCCCGGATCGCGCGGGACCTGCACGACGTGGTGACGCACCACGTGACGGCCATGACCGTGCAGGCCGAAGCCGCCCGATACCTCACGGCCGCACCGGAACGGCTCGATGCGGCCCTCCGCGCGATCGGCGAGACCGGGCGCCTCGCGACCGCCGACCTGCGCCGGCTCCTCGACGTGCTCGGACCCGCCGGCGACAGCGGTGCGGGGCGCCTCGACGCCGGCGGGCGTTCCGAGGGGGCACGGCATCCCGCCGGGCTCGACGGCGGCACCTCCGGGCGACGCATCGCATCGGGGCCGGAAGCGGACGTCCCGGCGCTCGCCGAGGCCGTCGGCCCGGGAGCCGACGACGGCGCGGACCACCCCGCCCCGCTCGAAGACCTGCGGTCCCTTGTGGCGCGCACCCGCAGCGCCGGGCAGCCCGTGGACCTCGCCGAGACCGGCGGCGCGCCGGGGAGGACCGCGGGCGAGGTCGCCGCGCACCGCGTCGTCCAGGAGTCGCTCACCAACGCGCTCAAGCACGCCCGCGGCGCGGCGACCGCCGTGACCGTGGATCGCGGCGAGGACGCGATCACCGTGGAGGTCAGGACCGCCGGGGGCCGCGGCACCACGGCGTCGCGCGAGGGCTCGGGACGCGGCCTCGCCGGGCTGCGCGAGCGCGTCGCGCTCCTCGGCGGCGAGTTCCACGCGGGCCCCGGCGAGGACGGGGCCTTCACCGTCGCCGCCCGGATTCCCGCCCCCCGTGCTGAGAGCCCAAGGGAGACTTCGTGACAGCGCCCGTCAGGGTCCTCGTCTGCGACGACCAGATGCTGGTTCGCACCGGCCTCGTCACCATCATCGACGCCCAGCCCGATCTCGAGGTCGCGGGCGAATGCGGCGACGGCGCCACGGCCGTGGCCCTCGCGGAGCGGCTGCGTCCCGACGTGGTCCTCATGGACGTGCGCATGCCCGTCCTCGACGGCATCGAGGCGACGCGCCGCCTCGCCGGCGCGGCCGTCGCCGACCCGGTGAAGGTCCTCGTCGTCACCACCTTCAACCTCGACGAGCACGTCTACGAGGCGCTGCGCGCCGGCGCGTCGGGCTTCCTCCTGAAGGACGCGCCGCCCGACCGGCTCCTCCAGGGCATCCGCACGGTCGCAACGGGATCGGCCCTCCTCGACCCCGAGGTCACCCGCGCGCTCGTGGGCCGCTTCGCCGCCCGCATCCGCCCGGCCGACCGGGCCCCCGGCTCCCCGCTCACGCCGCGCGAGCTCGAGGTGCTCCGGCTCATCGCCGACGGCCGCTCGAACGCCGAGATCGCGGCCGCGCTCCACCTCAGCCCCGAGACCGTCAAGACCTTCGTGTCCCGCATCCTCACCAAACTGGGCCTGCGCGACCGCGTTCAAGCCGTCGTCTACGCCTTCAGAAACGGCCTGGTCGACTGAACCCGCGTGCCTCCACACTGCGCCCGATCGCGTTCGGGCACGTATGCTGCCCGTTGTGATGACGCAGCAAGGCCCGCGCAGCGATGCCCTTCGCTGGGCCGCAGCCCAGTTCGGAGACGCCGCCGCGGTGGACTCGGCCACCGGACTGCGCGAGGGCGGCAACCCTTGGCTGCTGCGGATCCGGCACGGCGGCGGGGTGACCGACGCGGTGCTGAAGACCACCGCACCGGCAGGCGTCGCGGGCATGATGACCGAGGTCGCCGCGTTGCGGGTGGCCGGCCAGGCGGGCGTGTCGGCGCCGCGCCTCCTCGCGGTCGACGCCGACGGCGAGGCCGCCGGGACACCGGCCGTCCTGGAGACCGCGGTGCACGGGCGCAGCCGAATCCCGCTCCAGGCCTCCCCGGAACGGCTGCGCGGACTCGGGGCGGCGGCCGCCGTCCTGCACACGGTCACGACCGAGCCGTCGCCTGAACTGCCGCGGCGGACCCGTCCGATCCCCGCCAGCGACTTCGCCCGCGACCGGCGCGAGGGCAGGGAGCGCTCGACGCCGCTGCTGGACGCCGCTGACGAGCGGGTCGCACGCGTCCCCGTCCCGGAGCGTGCTCCCGTCCTCGTGCACGGCGACCTCTGGCAGGGCAACACGATGTGGGACGGCGACCGGCTCACGGGCCTCCTCGACTGGGACATGGCCGGTGTCGGCCACTACGGGATCGACCTGTCCTCGCTGCGGCTCGACGCGGCGCTCACCTTCGGGCAGGAGGCCGCCGGGCCGGTGCTGGAGGGCTGGGAGCAGCGCTCAGGCGGCGCGGCCGCAGACGTCGCCTACTGGGACGCCGTCGCCGCCCTGAACATGCCCGGCGACATGGCGGAGTTCGTGCCCGCCATGCACGATCAGGGCCGGCCGGACTTGACCGCGACCGAGCTGAACGCGCGCAGGGACGCGTTCCTCAGCGCAGCGCTCGACCGGCTCTGAGACGCGGCCGAGCCGGCCGACATCGCCGTTGCGGTGTCCACGGCGGGAACGCGAACGGCTGGCGGAGCACTGGGCTGATCGCCGGGTCAGTGCAGCCCGCGGTCGAACCGCACCGAGTCCGAGGGCCCCGCTGACTCACCGCGTTCTGCGGTAGAGTCCCGCGATGAACGATGAACAGTGGAACGAGATCATCGAGTCGGAGCGGGAAGGCGAAAGCGGCCCATGGCTGTGCCCCGACTGCGACGAGCTGACCGTCGAACTGGGCGTGCGGTTCGAGGGCGGTGCCGCCGTCGAATCGACCTTCATGTGCAACTCCTGCCAAGCCTCGGTCACCGCCCCCGCCTGAGGCACCCTCTCTAAGGTCACCGGGCTGGGAGGCCGCTTGTGGTCGGCCGCTTCGCCGGCTTCGGTCGGGCGGGGAGGTCGTGCGCGACCGCCCAGACGCCGGTGCGGCACAGGGCCTCCTTGTACCGCACGGCCGCGGGGCCGGTCAGGACAGCGCGCTTGGGCCGGTCGTCGGCGGTGACGAACTGGACGACGGCGTCGCTGCGGCCGAGGCTGATCGCCTGGTGGAAATAGCGCACCCGAAGGCGTGACGGCCGCCGGTCGGTCAGCCGCGCCGCGAGGTCGCCGGCGGCGATCCAGGCGGTGGGCATGCCCGAGGAGCAGGACATGCGAAGCGGCCGCCCGCCGGGGCCGTTCGCCCAGGCGGCATCCCCGATGACGTAGACGTCGGGGTGGGAGAGCGAGCGCATCGCGGCGTCGACGGCCACCTGGCCCGAGGGCGCCGCGTCCAGTCCGGCCGCGGCCGCGATCGGGTTCGCGCGGAAGCCGGTTGCGGCGATCGGGAGGTCGGCCGCCAGGAGGGTCCCGTCACCGGTGACCGCTCCGTCTGGGGTGAACCGCTCGATGCGCACGCCTTCGCGCGTTCGGATGCCGAGGTGGTGGAGTCGGCGTCGCAGGTGTCGCTGGGCCGCGGGTGCGAGCCAGTCGCCCAGTTCGCCGCCGGTCGCCAGGGTCACGGGGAGGTCGGGTCGGGACTCGGCGATCTCGGTGGCGAGTTCGATGCCGGTCAGGCCGCCGCCCGCGACGAGGACGCGTTCGCCCGCACCGGCTCGCGCGAGCCGGTCGCGAAGGCGCATCGCGGCCGCTGGGGAGGCCGCGTTCCAGACGTCTCCGGCACCGGGCATGGGCGCGGCCGCGCTGCCGAGGGCGTAGACGAGCGTGTCGTATGCGAATGCCGTTCCGTCCGCGACGACGGTGCGGGCCTCGGCGTCGACCGCGCTGACTCGTGCGACGCGCAACCGCACGCTGGTGCCGGACAGCAGGTCGGCCAGATCGTGCGAGGGGAGGTCCTGTCCGGCTGCCACTTGGTGGAGTCTGAGGCGTTCGACGAAGTCGGGCCGGTCGTTGATCAACGTGATCTCGGTGTCGGTGCGGCGCAGCAGGGCGGCGAGCCTGCGGGCGGCGGTGAGGCCGGCGTATCCGGCTCCGAGCATGAGGACGCGGTGTCCCATCGTGGTCTCCTTGTCGGTCGGTGACGCCTCTTGAAGAGTCAGCGCGTCCGTTCCTGACAGACCGGGGCCGGAGATGACGCGGATCACCAGGCGTCGACGAGCGGCGGCTCGGGCGCTTCGGCGCGCCACTGCCGGTTGAGGTAGGAGAGCTTGCCCGGGTCGGCGTAGCTGAGCACGGCCGCGATCTTGCCGTTCGCCACGGTGAGCGCCATGGCCGCGACGGCGGTGCCGTCGACGACGGCGACGAGCGCCGGGGAGCCGTTGACCACGGCGGCGTGGATCGCGGGCGCGCCTCCCAGGAGCCGCCGTTTGACGGGCGTGGGCACGGCGATGCCGCGCAGGTAGGCGGCGATGCGCTCGGCGCCGCGGTAGGCGCGGGGGATGGTCGGGACCGCGCCGCCGTCGCCGATCGCGGTGGCGTCGTCGCGAAGCAGCGCGATCAGCCGTCCCTTGTCGCCCGAGGTGGCGGCGGCGAGGAAAGCCTCGGCGACCCGGCGGGCGGCGGCCGCGTCCAGCCGCTCCTCGCGGTCGACCGTGCCGATGCGCCTGCGGGCCCGGTGCAGGTGCTGCTGGCTGGCGGCCTCGGTGATGTCGAGGATGCCGGCGATCTCGCGGTGGCTGTGGGAGAACGCTTCGCGCAGCACGTAGACGGCCCGTTCGAGCGGTTGCAGCCGCTCGTACAGGACGAGCATCGCCAGCGACACCGACTCGCGCTGCTCGGCGGTCTCGGCCGGATCGAGCATCGGGTCGCCGTCGAGCACCGGTTCGGGCAGCCACTGCCCGAACGAGCGCTCGCGGCGGGCCCGGCCCGACGACAACCGGTCGAGGCAGAGGTTCGTCAGCGCCTTCGTCAACCAGGCGTCGGCGGAGCGGAGGCCGGCGCGGTCGACCGCCGCATAGCGGAGGAACACGTCCTGCACCGCATCCTCGGCCTCGGTGGCCGAACCGAGCATGCGGTAGGCGATGGCGCCCAACCGGGGCCGGGCCGCCTCGAACTGCTCTACCTCCCGCGGAGTCAACGCCATGCGACCATGATCCGCCGCCCCGAGGACGGCCCGCGACCCGTATGGCCGCTTGGTGACACGGACGGCGGCGATCGCGGCGGCACCGGTCAGGAACCGCGGTGGAGCGCGCGGGGGCGGCGAGTGGCTCGCGGACCCGGAGCGCGCCTCGACACGCCTGCGGCGCGTCCGGTCAGTGGTCGTTCACCCCGCTCCAGGGCATCCGGGCGGCGGCGGATTCGTCCAGGAGGCCACCGCGTCGGGTGCGGGGCGGGGCCGCAGAGTCCTCATAGGACGTTGTCCGGTCGCCGGAGCGGGAACTCCGGCGACTGGTTCGGTTGCAGCGGTTCGGGTTCGAGTCGCCGGGGTCCGGAGACGGAGTCGCGGAGGCGGAGTCGCGGCGGCGGTCTTCGGAGTTCGCGGCCTCCTGCGCGGTCATCCGTTCACGGTCACCGCGATCATCGCGACGGCGGCGATGACGTCGAGGAAGAGGCAGAACTCGGCCATCGAGCGGACCACGACGCGGCCGGTGCGGTGGTGCCAGGCGTCCCAGGCGGCGTGGCCGAGCAGGCCCGCGGCCACGAGGTAGGCGGCGACGTCGCCGCCGATGAGCAGGACCGCGACGGCGGCCCCGCCGAACAGGACCATGGCGAGGGACTGGAGCGGCAGCACCTCGAACGGGCGGATGAGGCCGCGGACCAGGCCGTACAGCGCGAAGGCCGCGGCGATGCCGAGCAGGACCCAGGTCGGCGCGTCCTCCCAGGGGGTGAAGTTGGCCGCGCCGATGACCACGAAGGACAGCCAGAACACCGGCCAGGCGGCGCGGGGCCGCTGGAGGGCGGCGGCGCCGAGGTAGACCAGGCCGGAGGCGGTGAGCACGGGCGCGAGGTCGGCGCCGGAGGCGAGGTCGTAGGCCACGAACGCGCCGAAGGCGATCCCGAAGGCGATGGGCCAGAAGCGGAGCACGCGGTGGCGGGCGAGCGCGGGGGCGTGGGTCGACATGGGAAGCTCCTCGTATACCTATAGGGGGTATCTGACGTCTCCAACGATCCGCCCGCGCCGCGGTCCGGTCAAGCCGGGAGGGACCCGGTGTCCGAAATCTTGGGTTACCGGTCTTCCGGACCGAGCCCGCGCGGGCCTATGGTGGAGGGCATGGACCCGCACCGCGTGGTCGTCGTCGGCTACGACGACGCCGAACTCCTCGACATCGCCTGCGTCACCACCACCCTCGACGCCGTCCGCCAGATCGACCCGGCCCTGCGCTACGACATCGCGCTCGCCACGCCCGGCGGCGGCCCGATCACCTGCACCTCGGGCCTGGTCCTCGGCGGCCAGGCCGCGCTCGAGCGGATCCGCGGCCCCATCGGCACGCTCGTCGTCTCAGGGGGCCTGGGGCACAACGCGGCCGCGGACGACGAGCGGATCGTGGGGCACGTGCGCCGCCTCGCCCGCGAGAGCGAGCGCGTCGCGTCCCTGTGCACCGGCGCGAGCGTCCTCGCCGCCGCCGGGCTCCTCGACGGCAGGCGCGCGACCACGCACTGGCGCTTCGCCGACGACCTCGCCCGGGCGTACCCGCAGGTCGCGGTGGACCCGCGCCCGATCTGGGTGCAGGACGGGAACGTGTACACCGCCGCGGGCGTCACCAGCGCGCTCGACCTCGCGCTGTCGTTCATCGAGGCCGACTTCGGCGCGGACCTGGCCCGCTGGGTCTCGCGGGCGATGGTCACCTACCTGCACCGGCCCGGAAACCAGGCGCAGATGAGCATGTTCACCGCGGCCCCGGCGGCCGACCACGACATGGTCCGCAAGGTCACCGACCACATCGCGGGCGGGCTCGACGGCGACCTGTCCACCGAGGCGCTCGCGCGGCTGGCGCGAGTGAGCCCGCGGCACCTGACGCGGCTGTTCCGGGCCCACCTGCGGCAGACGCCGGGCCGGTACGTCAGGAAGGCCCGGGTCACATCGGCGGCGCAGCTGCTGTCCACGACGGACCTCCCGGTGGCGCGCATCGCCGCCCGCTGCGGCTTCGCCTCGGCGGAGGCGCTGCGGCAGGCGTTCGCGAAGGAGTACGGGATCGCGCCCTCGCAGTACCGGTCGGTGGCCACGACCGCGGGCTGAGCGCTACGGCACGGACTTGATGGGCCACACCAGGATGCCGCCGAGGAGGGTGGTGGCGGCGGCGACCGCGTACAGGCCCGCGTAGCCGCCGAAGCCGGCGATGATCGGCGCGGCCAGCGCGGGGCCGAGGACCTGCGGGACGGTGGAGGCGATGTTGATGATGCCGAGGTCCTTGGCGCGGTCGGTGGCGGCGGGCAGGACCTGGGTGATGAGGGCCTGGTCGACGGAGAGGTAGACGCCGAAGCCGGCGCCCATGATCGCGGCGGCGGCGATCGCGGCGGGCCAGGTGTGCCAGAAGACGAGGATGAGCGCGGCGGCGGCGATGACCACTGAGGACGCGGTGACGAGGGCCTTGCGGCGGCCGATGCGGTCGGAGAGGACGCCGCCGGCGACGGCGGTGGCGATGACGCCGCCGGTGTAGAGGAGGGTGAGGACGAGGACGCCCTCCTCGGGGTTCGGGTGGTGGACGGCGTCGTCGAGGAAGTACAGCAGGTAGAGCGTGCCTGTGGCGTTGCCGAGCATGACGAGGAAGCGCGTGAACCAGGCCCAGGCGAAGTCGGGGTGGGCCTTCGGGGGGACCCAGAACGTGTCGAGCAGGGCCTTCCAGGTGAAGGGGGGCCGGGCGGCGCGCGGCAGCGGCGGGTCCGGTGTGGACAGGACGAAGGGGAGGCACATGGCGGCGGCGGCGAGGCCGATGACGGCGTAGCCGGCGGCGAGGTCGGTCACGAGCATGGTGACCACGACGGCGCCGACGACGAGGCCGAGGGCCTGGGGGAAGCCGATCCAGCCGGAGACGACGGCGCGCTGGCGGA
Source organism: Glycomyces terrestris (assembly GCF_003933745.1). Classification (GTDB taxonomy): domain Bacteria; phylum Actinomycetota; class Actinomycetes; order Mycobacteriales; family Micromonosporaceae; genus Glycomyces; species Glycomyces terrestris. Next base: position 546,335 of record NZ_RSEB01000004.1, read on the forward strand.
CGGGGACGTGGTCGGGGACGCCGGCGTTGAGGCTGGCGTAGCCGGCGTTCAGGGCGGCCTGGGCGAGGCACCAGCACAGGAGGACGCCGAGGACGGTGGTCTGGGCGCCGAGGAGGCAGAGGGCGAGGGCGCCGAGGGCGGCGCCGCCGAGGGTCCAGGGGTGGCGGCGGCCGAAGCGGCCCGCGGTGCGGTCGGAGAGGGCGCCGGCGACGGGGTTGGCGACGACGGCGACGAGCGCGCCGACGCCGGTGACGAGGCCGAAGGCGGCGACCTTGCCGTCCTCGTCGATGTCGGCGAGCTGGAGCGGGAGGAGGACCTGGATGGGGGTGAAGAAGGCCATGTAGAGGCCGAGCATGGCGGTGGTGATGCCGCCGATCCAGACGCGGCCGACGTCGCGGTCGGGTTCGGCGAGGGCGGGGTGGGGGCGGGGGGCGGGCGGGGCGGCGGTCATGGGCGCTGGGCCCGGATCAGTTCGGCGTAGTGGTCGAAGGAGGCCTTGGGGGTGCGCTCGCCGGTCGCGAAGTCGACGTGGACGAGGCCGAAGCGCTGGTGGTAGCCCTCGGCCCACTCGAAGTTGTCGAGGAGGCTCCACACGAGGTAGCCGCGGACGTCGGCGCCCTGCGCGACCGCGTCGGCGAGGGCCCGGACGTGGGCGTCGAGGTAGTCGATGCGGGCCTGGTCGCGGATGCGGCCGTCGGGGTCGGGGGCGGTGTCGTAGGAGCAGCCGTTCTCGGTGACCCACAGGGGCGGGAGGGCGTCGCCGTAGTCGGCGGTGAGGTCGAGGAGGGTGCGGGTGAGTCCGGAGGGGATGACGGGCCAGCCGAAGTCGGTGGTGTGGACGTGCTCGAACTCGGCGATCTCGAAGGGGAGCGGGGTGGCGCCGGGTTCGGGGGCGGCGACGCGGGTGGGGTTGTAGTAGTTGACGCCGAGGCCGTCGAGGGGCTGGGCGATGGCGGCGAGGTCGCCGTCGCGGACGAAGGGGAGGTCGCCGTCGAGGCCGAAGCCGTCGAGCGCGGGGTAGGCGCCGAGGAGGACGGGGTCGGTGAAGAGGCGGCGGTGGAGGGTGTCGTAGGCGAGGGCCGCGGCGGTGTCGGCCGCGGCGGCGCTCGCGGGGATCGCGGGCGTGTAGGAGTTGGTGAGCATGACGTGGGGGGCGCCGGCGGCGCGGAGGGCGGCGGTGGCGAGGCCGTGGCCGAGGAGCTGGTGGTGGGCGGCGGGGAGGGCGTCGAGGAGGTAGGCGTGGCCGGGGGCGTGCTGGCCGAGCGCGTAGCCGAGGGCCATGTGCTCGAAGGGCTCGTTGAGGGTGATCCAGTGGGGGACGCGGTCGCCGAGGCGGTCGGCGCAGATCGCGGCGTACTCGGCGAAGCGGTGGGCGGTGTCGCGGTCGAGCCAGCCGCCGCGGTCTTCGAGGGCCTGCGGGAGGTCCCAGTGGTAGAGGGTGGGCATGGGGGCGACGCCGGCGTCGAGGAGGGCGTCGACGAGCCGGTCGTAGAAGGCGAGGCCGGGCCCGTTGGCGGCTCCGGCGCCGTCGGGCTGGACGCGGGGCCAGGCGATGGAGAAGCGGTAGGCGTCGACGCCGAGGCGGCGCAGGAGGGCGACGTCCTCTTCGTACCGGTGGTAGTGGTCGCAGGCGGTGGCGGCGGTGTGGCCGTCGCGGATCTTGCCGGGGGTGGCGGTGAAGGTGTCCCAGACGGAGCGGCCGCGGCCGTCCTCGGTCGCGGCGCCTTCGATCTGGAACGCCGATGTGGCGGCGCCCCAGGTGAATCCGTCTGGCAGGAGCGGGATCGCGGCCACGGGCGCCTCCGAAAGTGACGTGAGTAACGTTCGTGAAGATACCAGGTCGCGAACCGGCCGGTAACCCCTCTTCAGCTGGCGTTTCCGCGCCCGGCGGCGCGGATCTCGCGGGGCGGGGCGCCGAGTTCGCGGCGGCTGGCCTTGTTGAACGCCTGGAGGTCGGGGATGCCGACGGCGGCGGCGACGGCCGCGATCGACAGCGTCGACTCCTGGAGGAGGTGGCGGGCGCGTTCGAGGCGGCGGCGCCGGATGTGGGCGACGACGGTGGTGCCGGTCTCGGCGCGGAACAGGCGCGTGAGGTGGTTGTGGGACAGGCCGACCGCGGCCGCGACCTCGGGGACGGCGAGGGGGCGCGGCAGGTTGGCCTCGACGTAGGCGAGGGCGGCCGCGACGGGCCCCGCGGGCGCCTCGGGCGGGGGTTCGGTGAGGCGCCACAGGACGGTCCAGACCTCGGCGTCGGCGCGGGGCGAGCGCTGGGAGGCGACGGCGCGGCGCAGGGACTCGGCGACGGCGGCGCGGGCGGGCCCGGCGTCGCGCATGAGCGGGACGTCGTGGGCCGCGCCGGACGCGGCGAGTCTGAAGTGGACGTACAGGTGCTCGGAGGGGCCGCGGTAGCGGAAGACGGCCTCGGTGTCGGGCGGGATGAGGCTGACGCGGCCGGGCCGGATGGCGTGGGCGGTGCCGCCGACGGTGAGCTCGGCCTCGTAGTCGTAGAGGTGGAGCTGCCACAGGTCGGGCAGGCGGAAGCGGTCCTCGGGGGCGGTGCGGCCGTGGAGGCCGACGCCGGCCTGGACGGTCCGGGGCGGTGCGCTCAGGTGGAGGCGGACGCGGTGCATGGGGAGAATCGACCACCACTCGGTGATTACGGCCAACGACAGGGCTGAGATTAGTCCTTAGGTTGGGTGCATGGCAACCACTGATCACCTGCTGTCGTCGGTCGAGGTCGCGCGCTTCGTCGCCCACGGCTACCACCGCATGGACGCCGTCGTCCCCGCCGAGCTCAACGAGGAGGCCATCGAGGTCTTCGACGCCGGGGTCCCCGTCGTCTACCGCGGCGAGCCGGTCGCGAAGGTCTTCGAGGAGGGCTCGTTCACGCGGCGCCTCCTCGACGTGCCCGCCGTCGCCGGCGCGCTGCGCAGCCTCGTCGGCCCCGACCCGCTCGTCGACCACCAGGCCCTCCACGTCCGCTCCCCGCACGAGGGCGCGGCCCAGGCCCTCCACGGCGACGCCATCATCGACACCCGCCCCGACGCCTTCGACGTCCAGCTCATGTACTACCCGCACGAGGTCACCGGGACCATGGGCGGCACCCTGTCCGTGCCCGGATCGCACCTGCGCCGCACCAACGAGTCCGACACCGGCCGCTACCAGAACCTGCGCGGCCAGACGCGGCTCACCTGCCCGGCCGGCACCGTGGTCCTGCTCCACCACGGCATCTGGCACGGCGGCCGGCGCAACGACTCCGACCGCCGCCGCTACATGTACAAGATCCGCTTCAACCCCACCGTGCCGCAGGTGCGCCTGTGGGACACCGCCGACCTGCACGACCCGCGCGTCGCCGAGGAGCTGTCGGTGTACTTCCCGTGGTGCGAGCACGCCACCGGGCGCCTGGAGATCTACAACCGCATCAAGCTGTGGCGCGCCATGACCGGCGACGCCGCCTTCGACATCGACCTGTGGGCGACCCGGGTCGCCAACCGCCCCGGGAGGGCCGCATGAAGCAGCAAGTCCTCGTCCTGTACCTGAACACCTCCGGCCTCGACTCCGAGGTCCTCGCCTGGTCCTTCTACGACGGCACCGGCAAGACGAACCCGACGACCGGCGACAGCGACCTGCCGCCCTACGACACCGGCACCGAGGCCCTGCGCGACGGCTGGCGGCTGTTCCAGGCCTCCCAGCTCCTCCCGCCCTACCCCGGCCACGAGTACGACACCTCCTTCCTCAAGCACGAGTTCTGGTTCGAGAAGCTCGAGTAGGCGACCCCGGCGGGGCGGCGCGCGCCGCCCCGCCGGAACTGCGTTCGGATCGGGTGGGAGGGGCGGCGGGGCCGCGGCGCGGAGGACGCGCGGCGCACGGCGCGAGCCCCGTCCGCGGGGGTGCGCCAGCGTCCGGCCCGGTCGCCGCGCGCTGATCCGTTTCGCCCTCGCCTCGGGCGAATCCGCACTACCGTGGCGTGGGCGTTCTCCCGCTGTTCACTTGACGTTGGTGGAACCGCATACCCGTGCCGCATAGCGTCCGGGTCGAGAGACAACCGAACGCGACGACCCCCGCGCGTTCCCCATCGGACTGCCACATGGAGAAGCGAATGCAACCCCAGAACCCGGAGCGCCGCCGCCTACAGCTGTTCCCCACCGTGCACGGCGGGCGCTCCGCGATGACGTGCATGTACCGCTGCGGCGACGCCTGTAGCCACCCGGTTCCGAACACCTCCGACAACGAGTACCTGGGCGACGTGATCGCCAAGGCCGTGTCGCGCCGCGGCCTGTTCAAGGGCGGCGTGACGGCGGGCGTCGTCGTGGGTGCGGCCGGTGCGCTGGCCGCTCCGGCCGCCGCGGCCGACGCGGACGGGTCCTCCTCGGCGCGCTGGGGCCGGACCCCGCGCGGCCTCGACTTCGAGCCCGTCGAGCCCAACCGCGAGGACGCCGTCACCATCCCCGAGGGGTACGAGCAGCAGGTCGTGATCGCCTGGGGCGACCCGATCCTGGAAGGCGCGCCCGAGTTCGACGCCCACGCCCAGACCGCCGCGGCCCAGGCGGGCCAGTTCGGGTACAACAACGACTACGTGGCGCTGCTCCCCCACCCCGAGAGCCGCCGCAAGAAGGTGCTCGTGGCCAACCACGAGTACAGCGACGAGGTCCTGATGCTCCCGGCGTACGACAGCGCCGCGCCGTCCGAGGAGCACATCAAGATCGGCCTGGCCGCGCACGGCCTGTCCGTGGTCGAGGTGGACGAGGACCGGGAGACCGGCGACCTGACCCCCATCGTGGGCGCGCCGCTGAACCGCCGCATCACCGCCGAGACCCCGTTCGTCCTCGCCGGCCCCGCGGCCGGGTCGGACCTGCTCAAGACCTCCGCGGACCCCGAGGGCACCACCGCGCTGGGCACGCTGAACAACTGCGCCGGCGGCATGACCCCGTGGGGCACGGTCCTGTCGGGCGAGGAGAACTTCAACCAGTACTTCGCGAACGCCGGCTCGGTGACCGACCCGGTCGCGAAGGCCCGCCTGGCCCGCTACGGCCTCTCCGGCGGCGCCAGCCAGCGCAAGTGGGAGACCTACGACAAGCGCTTCGACCTGCTCCAGGAGCCCAACGAGCCCAACCGGTTCGGCTGGATCGTCGAGGTCGACCCGTACGACCCCGAGTGGACGCCGCGCAAGCGCACCGCCCTGGGCCGCTTCAAGCACGAGGGCGCGGGCCCGCGCCTGGCCCGCGACGGCCGCGTTGTGGTCTACATGGGCGACGACGAGCGCTTCGACTACATGTACAAGTTCGTCTCGAAGCACAAGATGAAGACGGGCAGCTCCCGCAGCGCGCGCGAGCACAACCGCAAGCTCCTCGACGAGGGCACCCTGTACGTCGCCAAGCTCACCGGCGACAGCCCGGTCGAGGAGATCGACGGCACCGGCGCCCTCCCGTCGGACGGGAAGTTCGACGGCTCGGGCGAGTGGATCAAGCTCGCCTCCGGCGACACCTCCTACGTGGAGGGCTTCACCGCCGACGAGGTGTACGTCTTCACCCGCCAGGCCGCCGACAAGGTCGGCCCGACCAAGATGGACCGCCCCGAGGACGTCGAGCCGAACCCGAAGACCGGCAAGGTGTACGTGGCGCTCACGAACAACTCGCAGCGCGGCACCTCCGGGCGCGCGGCGGCCGACGAGGCCAACCCGCGCAACTCGAACCGGCACGGCCAGGTCCTCGAGCTGACCGAGCGCTGGGGCGACCCGACCCAGACGAAGTTCGGCTGGAACCTGCTGCTGGTCTGCGGCGACCCGGAGGCGGCCGACACCTACTTCGGCGGATTCCCGAAGGAGGAGGTCAGCCCGATCTCCTGCCCGGACAACGTGGCGTTCGACCCGTACGGGAACCTGTGGATCTCCACCGACGGCAACGCGCTCGGCTCGAACGACGGCCTGTTCGCGGTGTCCCTGGAGGGCCGCTCCCGCGGCCAGGTCAAGCAGTTCCTGACCGTGCCGCTCGGCGCGGAGACCTGCGGCCCGGTCGTGCAGGAGAAGCACATCCTGGTCGCGGCCCAGCACCCGGGCGAGCTCGACGGCGCGAGCTTCGAGAACCCGCTCTCGGACTGGCCCGACGGCCCCGGCTCGATCCCGCGCCCGGCGATCGTGAACGTGACCAAGGAAGGCTTCGAGAGCATCGGCTGCTAGGAGTCTGAACGAGACGGCGGCGCCCCGCGCGGGGCGCCGCCGTCTCGGCGTTCCCGGGGAAGCGGGATCGGTACAGGGGCCGATCGGGCGAGGCCGGATCGCTCCGGGCCGCGGGGCCGGGTCGGCGGAGTTGGCGGTGCGGCGCGGGCGCGCCTAAGCTCGACCCCGGCCGATGCCCGGCCCCGACTAGGAGGTTCCCTCATGCCCGTCGCTCTCGTCTCCGGTGCTTCGCGCGGTCTCGGCGCCGTCATCGCCCGGCGCCTGGCCGCCGACGGCTTCGCCGTCGCGGTCAACTACGGCTCCAGCCGGGAGGGGGCCGAACGGGTGGTCGCGGACATCCGGGAGGCGGGCGGGACGGCGGCGGCGTTCGGCGCCGACGTCACCGACGAGGCCGCGGTCGCGGGCCTCGCCGAGCGGGTCCGGGCCGAGCTGGGGCCGGTGACGGTCCTGGTGGCGAACGCGACCGGGCCGCAGCCGGAGGTCCCGCTCGACCGGCTCGAGTGGAGCGACCACCTCGCGCAGCTGGAGTTCTTCGTGAAGAGCCCGACGCTGCTGCTCAAGGCGTTCCTGCCGGACATGCGCGCGGCCGGCGGCGGCCGGGTGGTGCAGATCGGCTCCGACATGTTCGAGCGGGCGCTCGCGGGCTGGTCGGCGTACGTGGCCGCGAAGGGCGCGCAGTGGGGCCTGACCCGCTCGTGGGCGCGGGAGCTGGGCCCGGACGGGATCACCGTGAACCTGGTGGCGCCCGGCTGGATTCCGGTGGAGCGCCACGGGGAGCTCGGCGACGCCGACCTCGCCGGGTACCTCGCGGACCTGCCGCTGGGCCGCATCGGCGTGCCCGACGACATCGCCGCGGCCGTGTCCTACCTGGCGTCGGACGCGGCGGCGTTCGTGACCGGCCAGCGCCTGACGGTCAACGGCGGCCACACCATCGACTAGGAGTCCGGCGGCCGGCCGCGGGGGTCGTCCCGCGGCCGGCCGCTGCGTGTTCCCGCACAGGAGCGCTGGTGATGCGGTGCCCTGCCCGGAGGAAGGTGATCGGGCTTCCTCCGGGGCCTCGGGTCAGCGCTGGGTGAGCGAGATGCGGTTGCCGCTGGGGTCGGCGACGACGGACCGGCGGGGCGCGTAGTCGGTCTCGAAGGGCGGCTGCACGAGCGCGGCTCCCGCGGAGAGCGCGGCCGCGTGCGCGGCGTCCAGGTCGTCGACGTAGAGCCCGAACATCGCGGGACCGAACCGGCCGCCCTCGCCTGCCGCCGCGTCGAGCGTCAGCAGGAAGAACGAGTCGGTCTCCCACGCGCCGAATTGGAACGACGCGATGCTCTGGTCGTATTCGAGGCCGAACGCCTCGGTGTAGAACCGGACGGTCGCCTCGAGGTCGCTCGCCGGAATGGTCACCTGCACCACCCTGTCCTCCTTCGTAACTGCCATTTCCGTCCCTTCCTCGTAGTCCCGGCCGAGGGCCTCGGCCAGTCGTGTGATGGCATGAGCCCGCTCCAGGAGCCGCTCGCGGTGCGCATGGAGCACTCCTGCGGCGTCGCGACCGCTCTGGTCGGACAGCATCGTCCGGATCTGGTCGATGGGCAGGTCCACTGAGCGCAGGCGGCGGATCAGCACCGCCCGCGCCGCCTGGTCGAGCCGGTAGCGCCGGTATCCGGTGCCCGGATCGACCCGGGCCGGTCGCAGCAGGTCGACCTCGTCGTAGTGGCGCAGCGCCGGTATCGACAGGCCCGTCTTGACGGAGAACTCGCCGATGCTGAGCAGTTCGCGTTGACTCATACCGGCCACGCTATGGGCTCGGGCTACCTGAGGGTCAAGTCCCGATCAGCACTCGTTCGACGCCCTGCGCCGATCCTGCGGGAGGGCCGAGCGAGCAACCGGGCCTGAACGCCGCCGGGCCGCGGCCGCCGAGGGGCCGAGATCACGCCAGGTCGGCCGCGCGGCCGGGGGCGTCGTCGGGGTCGGGGCCTCGGGTCGGGCGCATCGCCCCGAGGTGATCACCATGAGCGGAACGCAGTTGTCACCCGGACGAGCGGCGGCCGGGGGTGTCATCGAGGTCGGGGGCCGCGGATCGAGCGCATCGTCCCAAGGTGATCACCGCCGCGGAACGCAGGGGGGCGCATTGTCACCGGGACGAGCGGCGCGGCGTCGGCCATACCAGGCGCGCGAGATTTATCGAACACCAGTTTGATGTTGCATCGGCGCCGAGGTTCGGTAAGTTGATCTTGATACACATGTTCGACCACAGCACGGGGGTTCTGGTGGCGACCACAGTCGCGGCCGCATTGGCCGCCGAGCTCGGGCTGCGCACAGCCGCAGACCTGCGCAGCACCGCTGCGGCACCCGCAGCCGGGCTGCGCCCGGCCGCCGCGCCGGGCGAACCGGGGCAGGGCGAGAGCCGCCGCCAGGCGGCCGTCGGGCCCCCGAAGACCATCCTGCCGGTCACCTCCGACATTTCCGGGCTCCTCCCCCACGGCGGACTCGCAACAGTGACAGCGATCACCGCCACCCGCCGCGGGGCCACCTCCCTCCTGTGGCGCCTCCTGGCCGGCCCCACCGGCGCCGGAGCCTGGTGCGCCCTGGTCGGCCTCCCGAACCTCTACCCGCTCGCCGCGACCGCCGCCGGGGTGGACCTCGGGCGGGTGGCGCTGGTCGACCCGGGGTCGCTCATCGCCGAGGCCGCCGGGGCACTGGCCGAGGGCGTCGCCGCGATCGTCGTCCCCAGCGAGGCCCTGAGCCCCGCGCAGGCGCGGCGCCTGACCGCCCGCGCCCGCGGCAGCGGCACCTCCATCATCTGGTGGGAGACCCGGCCGGTGGCCGGCGCCGACGCCCGGCTCCAAGTGGCCCGGGCCCACTGGAAGGGCCTGCGCGCCAACACCGGCCGCCGGTGGGGCGCCGGGAGGCTCGCCGCCTGCGAACTCGAGGTCGCCTCCCGCTGGCGCTCCGGCGGCGTGCGCCGGGCCTCGGTCTGGCCGTACGGCGGCAGGCCGCCCGAGCACGTCCTCGACCTCCGCGACCGCCCCGCCGAACCGCCGCGCGGCGACCGCCGGGCCGAGGACGCCGCGGACGAGCCGCGCGTCGTCCCGTCGGGAGAGCCGCGGACCGCCGAGCGCGCCCCGGCGAGCCCGGCCGGGCCCGGACACCCTGCCGAAGTCGGCACCGCCGTCGTGGACCTGCGCGCCCACGCCGTCGCCCCGGGCCGCGAGCGGCCCGCCGCCGAGGCCGCCGGTCCGCGTCCCGCCGGAGGTGAGCGGCGATGACCGCCCGCGTCGGCCGCGCCCCCAGCCGGGTCCTGGTCATGCGGCTGGTCGACTGGGACGGCGAGGACGCCGCCGCGTTCGAACCGGTCCTGGAAGCCCTCGACCTGCTCACCCCGTACGTCGAGGTCCTCGAACCGGGCTGCGCTGCCGTGCCGCTGCGCGCCGGGTCCGGCGACGAGGCCCTGTTCTGCGAACGGCTCATCGACACCGTGTCCGGCCTGGTCGACCAGGACTGCCTCACCGGCGTCGCCGACGGCCTCTTCGCGGCCCTCCTGGCCGCCCGCGACGGCCGCATCGTCCCCACAGGCGGCGACGCCGCGTTCCTCGCCGGATGCGACATCGCCGACCTCCTCGCCACCGGCCTGGTCGGCCCCGACGTGTGCGAGACCCTGCGGCACCTGGGCATCGACACCCTCGGGAAGTTCCGGGAACTGCCGCCGCAGGCGGTGGCCGAGCGGTTCGGCGCGCCCGCCAGACGGGCCCAGATGCTCGCCGCCGGGCGCTTCTCCCGGCCCCTCGTGCCGCGCCCGGCCGCGCCCGAGCTCGCGGTGGTCGAGACCCCCGAGACGCCGTACGCCACGATCGAGCACGCCGTCTTCGCCGCCCGGCCCCTCGCCGAGCGGCTGCTGCGCGTCCTGGACGAGCGCAACCTCGCCTGCACCCGCGTCACCGTCACCGCCCGCACCGGCAGCGGCCTGGAGCGGCGCCGGACCTGGCAGATCGACCCCGCCATCACCGCCGCCGACCTCTCCCGCCGCGTCCGCTGGCAGCTCGAAGGCTGGCTCGCGGCCGGGCCGCTCGTCCACGGCGGCGACGAGGCCGCGAACGCCGTCACTTCCCTCGAACTCGCCCCGGGCGGCCTGGTCGGCCTCGTCGAGGCCGGGCGCGGCCTGTGGGGCGAGAAGACCGCCGCCGCCATCAGAGCCGAAGCGGCCCTGCGGCACACGCAGAGCCTGCTCGGCCCCGAAGCCGTCCGCGTCGCCGGCCACGCCGACGGCCGCGACCTCGCCGAGCGGTACGCCAGCGCCGCATGGGAGGTCGAGCCGGCCCCGCCGCCGCCGTCGGGACCGTGGCCGGGCGGGCTGCCCGATCCGCTGCCGCAGCTGACCGGCACCGGCCAGGAGGTCGAGGTCCTCGACGCGGCCGGCGCGCCGGTGGCGGTCTCGGCGCGCGGCGACCTCTCGGCGACGCCGGCGCTGGTCGCCTTGGGCGGCAGGCGGATCCGGATCGCGGCGTGGGCGGGGCCGTGGCCGGTCGCCGAGCGGTGGTGGAGCGCGGAGGCCCGCCGGTACGCGCGCCTCCAGGTGGAGCTGGCCGACGGGAGCCTCGCGCTCCTGGCCCGCGAGGACGGCCGGTGGAGGGCGGTGGGCTGGTATGACTGAGTACGCCGAGCTGCACTGCCATTCGCACTACTCGTTCGCCGACGGCGCCGACTCCCCCGCGGCCCTGGTGGCCGAGGCCGAGCGGCTGGGGCTGTGCGGGCTGGCCATCACCGACCACGACGGCCTCTACGCGGTGTCGCAGTTCGCCTCGGCGGCAAGGGAGAAGCCGGTGCGGACGGTGTTCGGCTCGGAGCTGGGCCTCGGCATGACGCGGGCGCGGCGGGGCCAGGCCGACCCGGCCGGGACGCACCTGGTGGTCCTCGCGCGCGACCCGGACGGGTACCGGGCCCTGTCGCGGGCGATCACGGAGGCGAAGCTCAAGGGCGGCGAGAAGGACCTGCCGGTGTACGCCCTTGAGGGGCTGGCCAGGCACGCGGGCGGGCGGTGGCAGGTGCTCACCGGCTGCCGCAAGGGCCTGCTGAACGCCGCGCTGGACGCGGGCGGGCCCGACGCGGCCGAGGCGCGGCTGCGGGAGCTGGTGGACCTGTTCGGGGCCGAGTCGGTCGCGGTCGAGCTGACCTGCCACGACCTGCCCGGGGACGTGGAGCGGATGGAGGCGCTGGCGGCGGTGGCGCGGCGGGTCCGGGTGCCGGTGGTGGCGACGAACAACGTCCACTACGCGTCCCCCGCGCGCGCGAAGGCCGCGGCGGCGCTGGCGGCGATCCGGGCCCGCACGACCCTGGACCAGGCCGACCCCTACCTGCCGGCGAACGCGGGCGCGCACCTGCGCAGCGGCGCGGAGATGGCGCTGCGGTTCGCGGACTTCCCCGAGGCGGTCGAGCATTCGGCGAAGATCGCGTACGAGTGCGCGTTCGACCTGGAGCTGCTGAAGCCGCGGCTGCCGCGGTTCCCGGTCGAGGACGGCTACGACGACAGGTCGGCGCTGGCGCAGCAGGTCGTGCGGGGGGCGAGGCAGCGGTACGGGGACCCGTACGACCCGGCGCTGCGGAAGGCGTGGGAGCAGCTCGACAAGGAGCTGCGCGTGATCGGGGCGCTGGGGTTCGAGGGGTACTTCCTCATCGTCGCCGACATCGTGCGCTTCTGCCGGGAGCGGGACATCCTGTGCCAGGGCAGGGGTTCGGCCGCGAACAGCGCGGTCTGCTACGCCCTGGGGATCACCAATGTGGACCCGATCGAGTTCGGGCTGCTGTTCGAGCGGTTCCTCTCGGCCGACCGGGACGGCCCCCCGGACATCGACGTCGACATCGAGTCGGGGCGCCGCGAGGAGGTCATCCAGTACGTGTACGAGCGGTACGGGAGGGACCGGGCGGCGCTGGTGGCGAACGTGGTCACGTACCGGCCGCGGTCGGCGGTGCGGGACGCGGCGAAGGCGCTGGGGTACGGGCACGACCAGGCGGTGGCGTGGTCGAAGCGGCTGCACCGCTGGAGCGGCCTCGATCCCGAAGAGGCGCAGGACATCCCGGCGGACGTGCAGTCGCTCGCGGGCGAGCTGCGGGACCTGCCGCAGCACCTGGGCATCCACCCGGGCGGGATGGTGCTCACCGAGGAGCCGGTGAGCCAGATCGTGCCGGTCGAGCCGGCCCGGATGCGGGACCGCACGGTCCTCCAGTGGGACAAGGAGGACTGCGCCGACGCCGGGCTCGTCAAGTTCGACCTGCTGGGGCTGGGGATGCTGGAGGCGCTGCACCGCATGGTCGACCTGGTGGCCGACTTCCACGGCACGCGCGTCGACCTGGCGAAGCTGCCGTCCCGGGACGAGGCGGTGTTCGCGATGCTCCGGCGGGCCGACACCGTCGGCGTGTTCCAGGTGGAGTCGCGGGCGCAGATGGCGACGCTGCCGCGGCTCAAGCCGCGGAACTTCCGGGACCTGGTCGCGGAGGTGGCGCTGATCCGGCCCGGCCCGATCCAGGGCGGCGCCGTCCACCCGTACCTGCGGCGCCGCAACGGGGAGCCGTGGCGCGACAAGGTGCCGGAGATCCTGCACCCGGTGCTGGAGAAGACGTACGGCGTGCCGCTGTTCCAGGAGCAGCTCATGCAGATCGCGATCGTCGCGGCGGGCTTCGACGGCGGGGAGGCCGACCGGCTGCGCCGGGCCATGGGCGCCAAGCGGTCCGCCGAGAGGATGGAGGCGCTGAAGGAGCGCCTGTACGCGGGGATGCGGGAGCGGGACATCGTCGGCGCGGAGGCCGACCAGATCTATGACCAGCTGAAGTCCTTCGCGGACTTCGGGTTCCCCGAGTCGCACTCGGCGTCGTTCGCGCACCTGGTGTGGTCCTCGGCGTGGCTCAAATGCCACTACCCGGCGGCGTTCTACGCGGGGCTCCTGGCGAGCCAGCCGATGGGGTTCTACTCCCCCGCCTCGCTCATCGCCGACGCGCAGCGGCACGGCATCGAGGTCCTGGCCCCGGATGTGAACGCCAGCGGGGAGGTCGCCTCGCTCGTCCCGGCCGAGCGGGCGTGCGAACCGCCGCTGCACGGGGTCGCGGACCTGCGGCTGGGACTCGACAACGTCAAGGGGCTCGGGGCCGACGCGGGCCGCCGCATCGCGGCCGCCCGCGACGCGGACGGGCCGTTCGCGTCGATGGCCGACCTGGCGCGCCGGGCCGGGCTCGACCAGGGGCGGCTCGAGAAACTCGCCGTCGCCGGGGCCCTGCGCAGCCTCGAACCTGACCGGCGTCGAGCATTGTGGACGGCGGGCACGGTCGACGAGCGACCCGGCACGATCCCCGGGACCGGGCCGTCGGCGCCCGCGCCGACCCTGCCGGGCATGAGCGCGGCCGAACTCGCCCGCGCCGACTACACCGGCCTGGGCCTGTCGGTCGACACCCACCCGATGGAGCTGGTGCGCAAGGCCCTCGACGCCGACGGCGTCCTGCCCGCGCGGCGGTTGCCGCACATGCAGGACGGCAAGCGGGTCGAGATCGCCGGGATCGTCACCCACCGCCAGCGCCCCTCGACCGCGAAGGGCGCGACGTTCCTGAGCCTGGAGGACGAGACCGGGATCGCGAACGTCATCTGCTCCCAGGGGCTGTGGAAGCGCTGGCAGTCGGTGGCGACGGTGGCGAAGGCGCTGCGGATCAAGGGCACGGTGGAGAAGGCCGAGGACGCGCACAAGAGCACGATGCCGATGATCGTGGCGTACAAGCTGATCGAACTGGACCTGAACAGCCCGGCCGCCCCCTCGCGCGACTTCCGCTGACCCGCTCCAGCAACCGACCCCGCCTTACCGGAGCCGCCCCATCTCGCGCAGTTCCGGATCTGGGGTCGCCGCCTGGCATCTGCTGCGGGCCTCAGCCGGCGGCGATGCGCATGTAGTCGCTGCCGAAGGCGTCGTCTACTTCGGAGGGGTCGAGGCCGTAGCCGAGGAGGGAGTGCTCGTGGCGGCGGACGCCGTCGCGGCCGCCGCCTTGGCCGGTGCGGGTGAGCTGCTCCTCGAGGCGGGCCTCGTCGTCGGGGCCCCAGGGGAGGTCGAGCTGGCGGAACAGCTCGGGGACGGCGGAGTGGGGGCTGCCGGTGAGGCGGTGGTACTTGACGTCGATGAACCGGCCGGGCTGCCCGGCGGCGGCGCGGACCTGGCGGCACTGCTCCATGCCGGCGGCGAGTTCGCGCAGCCAGGTGCGGCCGATCTCCTTGGGGTCGACGGCGCCGCGCTTGAGGTGGATGCTGTAGAGGCTCTCCACCATGGAGCACAGCGACGACATGACGGTGTTGGGGTCGCGGTGGGTGAGGACGATCTGGGCGTCGGGGAAGACGCGCAGGATCGAGTCGAGGTTGAAGATGTTCCCGGGGTGCTTGAGGACCCAGCGCCGGCGGGGCCGGCCGTGCTGGAGGACCTGGAGGGCGTCGCGCACGAACCGGAAGTCGGTGTCGCGGTCGTAGGAGTTGCGGTACCAGTCGAGGTAGCCGGGCAGGGGCGCGACGGTGGTGTGGAAGGTCGCGTGGAACTTGAGCCAGTAGTCCTCTTCGGGCCACTCGGCGTTCGTGGGGTGGATGCTGGTCCAGGACTTGGAGAGCAGGAGCGTCATGTCGAGGCGCTTCTGGGTGGCGCGGATGCGGCGCGCCCGCTCCTCGGGGGACGGTTCGAGACCGAGGTAGTACATCTCCCACAGGAACGGGGCACGGGCGGAGTCGGAGCCGGCGATGATGTGCTGCGCGAGCGTGGTGGCGGTGCGGGGCAGGCCGAGGACGAAGATGGGCCGCTCGATCGGCTCGCTGCGGATCGCGGGGTGCTCGGCCTGGAGGCGGCGGACGGTGAGCAGGTTGGAGATGCGGGCCTCGACCATGTCCTTGGCGGAGCGCCAGCCGACGCCGGAGAGGTTCGGGGTCTCGGCCCAGCAGTGCAGGAGGTAGCGCAGGCTCTCCAGGAGGTCGGCGTCCTCGTCGGACAGCGTGAGGCCGGCGGTGCCGGTGTCCTTGCGGGACTTGGCGTGCATCTTGTCGAAGAGGGCGTCGACCTTGCGGGCGCTGCCCGACTCGGACCGCCGCTGGCCTTCCATGAGGACGTTGAGGACGCCCAGCATCGGTGTGGTGCGCTGCAAGAGAGGTCTCCTTGGTGACGAATCGTCCGCTCCGCGTGCGCCACACCATACCGCCGCCCGCGGAGGCGGCGGGATGCAGGCCCGGGCTATGCGTTCGCCTGCGCCGCTTCGAGTTCGCGGAGCGCGTCGGCGGCTTCGCGGGCGGTCTGGCGGCGCATGCCGGCGTCGCCGAGGGCGAGGACGGCGGTGAGGGCGCGGCGGTGGGCCTCTGTGAGGCGTCGGCGGCCGCGGCGGGGACGACGCCGGAGCCCTCCCATTTGCTCCGCGGCAGTCCTGAAGGGGCGCAACGCGAACGGGCCCGGCCGCGATGCGGCCGGGCCCGGGGTCCACGGACGGGTCAGTGCGCGAGCGCCGGCTCCTGGCCGTCGGTCGCGGGGCGGCGGACGAAGAAGCCCGCGGCCACGGCGATGACGGCCATGCCCGCGCCCCACAGGAACGCGGTGTGGATGCCGTCGGACGTGGCGGTGACCGCATCGGCGCCGGCCTCCAGGCTCGCGGTCGCGCCGGTGGTCATCAGCGTGATGAACACGGCGGTGCCGACGGCGCCCGCGAACTGCTGGAGCGTGGAGAGGACGGCGCTGCCGTGCGAGTACAGCTCCATGTTCAGCGACCCGAGCGAGGAGGTCATGAGCGGCGTCATGAGCAGGCTCAGGCTCAGGCTCATGAGGACGTGGATGACGACGACGAACCAGACCGGGCTGGTCTGGCCGAGCATCGTCAGCCCGCCGAGCGCGCCGAGGAGGCCGAACGAGCCGGGGATCACCAGCGGGCGCGGGCCGAGCCGGTCGTAGAGGCGGCCGATGGTCGGGCCGGTCAGGCCCATCGCGAGGCCGCCGGGCAGGACCACCAGGCCGGTCTGGAACGTGGAGAGCGCCAGCACGTCCTGGAGGTACATGGGCAGCAGGATGAGCGAGCCGAACAGGGCCGCCATCGAGACCAGCAGCATGACGATGCCGACGGTGAACGTGCGGCTGAGGAACACCCGCAGGTCCATCAGGGCCGAGTCGGTGCGCTGGAGCCGCAGCTGCCGGAACACGAACAGCCCCAGGGAGAGCGCGCCGGCGGCGATCGCCATCCACGGCTCGACGAACGGCTCGTGGCCCGCGGCGGCCTCGCCGAGGGAGCTGAGGCCGTAGATGAGGCCGCCGAAGGCGATCGCGGAGAGCAGTGCCGAGAGCAGGTCGAACTTCACCGGGCGGGGCTCGCCGAGGTTCTGGATCTTGACGGCGCCGAGGATCAGGCCGAGGACGGCGATGGGCAGCACCGACAGGAACATCCACTGCCAGGGCAGGTTCTCGAGGATGAAGCCGGAGAACGTCGGGCCGATCGCGGGCGCGACGGCGATGACGATGGTGATGAAGCCGATGGTGCGCCCGCGCCGGTCGGCGGGCACGAACGTCATGACGGTGGTCATGAGCAGCGGCAGCATGACGGCGGTGCCGCTGGCCTGGATGACGCGGGCGGCCACGAGGACGCCGAACACCGGCGCCGCCGCGGCGAGGACCGTGCCGGCGGTGAACAGGGTCATCGCGGCGATGAACACGGTCCGCGTCGTGAAGCGCTGGAGGATGAGCCCGGTCATGGGGATCACGACCGCCATGGTGAGCATGAAGGCCGTGGTGAGCCACTGGACCGTCGAGGCGGTCAGCGAGAACTGCTCCATCAGCTCGGGCAGGGCGACGCCCATGATGGTCTCGTTGAGGATCATCACGAACGCGGCCACGAGGAGGACGCCGAGGACCAGTTTGATCTGGGCCGGGACGCCGGCCGAGGCGGGGGTCTCGTCCGCCGCGGGGGTGCCGGCCGCTTCTGGTGTGTCGGCCGGCCGCTGGTCAACGCTCATGGGGGGATCCTTCGGGTGCGGAGTCTCGTCCCGGTGCCGAGGTGCCCGCGCGGTGGTGACGGCGCGGACGCACCGGAAGTGTCAGTGACTGTCGATTCTTGCAGTTGCTACCATCCTGGCATGGCCGCCGGTGGGAGTCTGCGAGAAGTGTCACGTCGGGCCGTGCAGTCGAACATCGCACGGACCGCCGAGGCGCTGTTCGTCGCCAAGGGCTTCGAGGAGACCACCGTCGACGAGATCGCCGCGGCCGTCGGCATGTCGCAGCGGAGCTTCTTCCGGTACTTCCCCTCGAAGGACGAGGTCGTCCTCGACAGCCTCGCGCGCCTCGGCGAGGAGCTCGCCGCGCGCCTCGCGGCCCGCCCGCCCGGCGAATCCGAATGGGACTCGCTGCGGCGCGCGTTCGACCCCGTCGTCGAGCGCTTCGGCGACCCAGTATCGCGCGAGCACGACGCCGCGATCCAGCGAATTATCGACGGCAGCCCGCGCCTGTTCGCCTCGTACCTGCGCCGCCTCGAGCATTTGCAGCGCGACCTCACCGAAGCGCTCCTGGTCCGCGCCGGCGCCGGCGCGGACCCCGTGGTCATGCGGGCCATGGTCGGCGGCGCGTTCGCGTGCCTGCACGCCTCGGCGTTCCCGACCTTCGAGGCCTCGGACGAGTTCGGGCCCTGCCTCGACCGCACGATGGCGGCGCTCCGGCCGGTCGCCGCGCGCTGACCGGCCCCGATTCGGGCCGAACCCCGGGCGCGGGCGCCCGCCACCGGCGACACTGTCAGCGTGGGACGCACAGTGGACGAACCGGCGGCGCCGCCGCGCGCCGGCCGCGGGATCGGACTCCTGCTGCTCGCCGGGCTCGTCGGCGTCCCGGTGTCCGCGGCCGCCTTCCTCTTCCTCGCGCTCCTGCACCGCATGACCGCGTTCGTGTGGGAGGACCTCCCGGGCGACTTGGGCCTCGACCCGCTGCCGTGGTGGTGGCCCGTGCCGTGGCTGCTCGCCGGCGGGCTCCTCGCGGGCACGGCGATCAGCCGCCTGCCCGGCCGCGGCGGACACGTCCCCATCGACGGGCTCTCGGCCGCACCCGTGCCGCCGAAGCATCTGCCCGGCGTGCTCCTGGCCGCGCTCGGGGCCCTGCCGCTCGGCGCGGTGCTCGGACCGGAGGCCCCGCTCATGGCCGTCGGCGGCGCGACCGCGCTGCTGCTGACCCGCCGCTGGACGCCCGACGCCCGCTCCCCCGAGGCGGCCGTGGTCGGCACCGCCGGGGCGGCCGCGGCGGTCTCGGTGATCTTCGGCAGCCCCCTCGTCGCGGGCGTGTTCATCCTGGAGGCCGCCGCGGCCTCGGGCGCGAAGGCGGTCCGGGCGGTGCTGCCGTGCCTGCTCGCGGCCGGCGTCGGCGCGATCGTCTTCACCGGCCTCGGCGACTGGACCGGCCTGCCGGTGGCCTCCCTCAGCCTCCCCGGCCTCGACGCCGCCTCCCTGCACGCCACCGATCTGCTGTGGACGGTGCCCGCGGCAGCGGTCATCGCGCTCGGGATGCGGGAGGTCCGCGCGCTCGGCCGCCGGCTCGCCCCGGTCGCCGAGCGGCGGCCGATGGCCATGGCGCTGACCGCGGTCGCGGTCACGGCGGTGTGCGCGGCCGCGTACACGCTCCTCACCGGCAGGCCCCCGGTGGAGGTCCTGCTCTCGGGGCAGGACTCGCTCGCCGAACTCAGCGCCGACCCGGCCTCGCTCACCGCGTGGGCGCTCGTCGCGATGATCGCGTGCAAGGGCCTGGCGTACGCCGTGTCGCTGGCGGCGCTGCGCGGCGGCCCGATCTTCCCCGCCGTGTTCCTCGGCGCCGCGGCCGGCGTGCTGCTCAGCGCCCTGCCCGGGTTCGGGGCGGTGCCCGCGCTCGCCGCCGGCATGGCCGCGGCGACGGCCGCCGTCATGCCGCTCCCGGTGTCGGCCGCGGTCCTGGTGACGCTGCTGCTGGGCGCGGACGCGGCCGCGACGGCCCCGGTCGTGATCGCCGCCGTCGTCGTCGCCACCGCCGCCGGGCGGGTCCTCGACCGGCCGCGACCGGCGGAGGCGGCCCCGTGAGGCGCCGCCTGCCCGCGCCGTGGCGGTACCTCGTCGTCTGCGGGGCGCTCGTCGTCGCCTACGCAGTGGCGCCGATGCGCGCCGACGCCGAACCGCTCGTCCTGGCCCTGCGGTGGACGTCCACGGCGGCGATGCTCGTCGTCATCGCGCTCGCGGCCCGCTGGGAGGCGGTCCGGCAGCTGCGCGACCCCGCCGCGCCCCTCGGCGGCCTCGCCGTCGCGGTCCTCGGCGGGGTGCTCGTGTTCGCGCTCGCGGACTACGGGCTCGCCGTCAACCGGCCCGGCGAGTTCGCGGGCCTCGACACCAGAGTGGACGCCCTCTACTTCGCGCTCAGCACCCTGCTCACCGTCGGCTTCGGCGACGTGCACGCGCAGGGGCAGCTCGCGCGCGCCCTGCTGTGCGTGCAGATGGCGTTCAACTTCACCGTCATCGCCGCTTCAGCGTCCCTCATGGCGCGCAAGCTCACCGCGCGCGCCCGGCAGCGGAGCCGTCAGGCCGGCCGGTAGCCGACGCCCCGACAGGAACCCCGGGCCGGCCCGCAGCAGCGCCCCCCGGAACCGCGAACTCCTTCACCGGCAGCACCCGCGGACCGCGGTGCGGCGCACCGGGTCCGGCTCGATCCCGGCCGCGCGGAGCGGGCGCGCGTCCGGGCGGCGGCGCTTGAACGCGGAGCACGGGCCGGGGCAGGCGGGGGCCGCGGTGCTGCTGGTGGTGGCGGTGCGGGGGCGGCGCGCGGTGCCGGTCCGCGCGCCGCACCGCTCACGGGCGCCGCAGTGCCGCGAGTGCGATCGCGCCCGCGGTGAGCGCGGCGGCGGCGAGGACGGAGCCGGCGGGGCCGGCCTGCTCGTAGCCGAGGCCGGCGAGGACCGGCCCCGCCGTGGCGCCGACGTTGAGTGCGGCCGTCGCGTAGGACCCGCCCATGGTGGGCGCGTCCCGCGCGGCGGCCATGATGCGTCCGATGAGGGTGCTGCCGGTGCCGAACGCGAGCGCTCCGAGGACGGGCGCGAGCGGGAGGAGCGCGCCCGGCGCGAGCGCGAGCGCGGCCCATCCGGCGAGGAGGAGCGGGCCGCCCCAGGCGAGGAGGCGGCGCCAGTGCCGGTCGGCGAGGCGCCCGGCGGCGGCGACGCCGAGGAACGCGCCCGCACCGAATAGCGCCAGGGCGAGCGCGGCGCGGCCCCCGGCGAGGGCGCCGAGGTAGGTGTAGGCGCCGAAGGTGCCGCCGTTGACGAGGACGCCGAGCGCGAGGACGTGCAGGACCTCGGGCCGCTTGAGGACGGCGAGTTCGGTCCCGAGGCGCAGCGGCGCGGCCGCCGCGGGCCGGTCGGGGGCGGCGAGCGCGACGGCCGCGAGGGCGGGGGCGGCGAGGGCCGCGACCGCCCACAGTGCGGCCCGCCAGCCGAGGGCCTCGCCGAGGACGGCCCCGGCCGGGACGCCGGCGACGAGCGCGAGCGTGGTGCCGCCCAGCAGGACCGCGAGGGCCCGGGCGCGGGCGGTCTCGGGGACGAGGAGGGCGACGGTGGCGAGGGCGACCGCGAGGAAGCCGGCGTTCGCGAGGGCGGCGGCGACGCGGGTCGCGAGGAGGACCGCGAAGTCGTCGGTGAGAGCGCCGGTGACGTGCGCGGCGATGAACAGCGCCAGGAACGCGGTGAGGGCGGCGCGCGGGGGCCAGCGGCGGCCGGCGGCGGCCATGAGGGGCGCGCCCGCGACCATGCCGGCGGCGAACGCGGAGGTCAGGAGCCCGGCTTCGGCGATGGTGACGCCGAGTTCGGCGGCGATGGCGGGCAGGAGGCCGGCGAGCATGAACTCCGAGGAGCCCTGGGCGAACACGGCGACGGCGAGCAGGTAGAGGACGAGCGGCATGGCGGATTCTCCGAAGTGTCGAGAGCGGACGGCGGACGGCCGCCGGCGTCCCGGACGCGCGGAGCAGGACCCTGCCGTCGGGCAGGGCTGAGGAAGGGGTGGTCTCAGGCGAGCGTCGCGGGCCGCCGGCGGTGCGGCGGCCCGGGTCTGGACGCTTCGGGTGAGGACATGGCGCCGAAGCTATCACGAGGGGCGCCGCGGGTTCGAACGGTTTTTCACGCTGCGTGGGCGTCCCGCTCACCGCGTGCACACGCAGATGCACGTGCATCTGCGTGTGCAGCGCGAGGGTAAGATCTGCGGTATCGTCACGGAACACCGCGGTCTCAGGCGTTTCCGATCGGATGCGTCCCCTGGGGCTTCGACAACTGCATACGACGAATGTCGGAATCCACCGATGGACCTTGGTCCGTCCCCGGCAACGGTCCCCCGCCGGCGGACCATTTCGTGAAAGGAAATGAGCGATGCTCGACGGTCCTGCCGTCGGCATGGTGGGAGTCGCAGCCGTGCTCGCGGCGGCGTTCGTGCTCACGTTCTGGTTGGCGTTGAAGGGCAGTGCTCCGAGCGAGCGGGCCGCGATCATCGCCGCGCTCGCGGCGGTCGTCGTGGCGCTCGTGGACCTGCTGCTGCGCCGTCCCAGGGACGGGGCCCCTCCGGAATAGCCGCGGAAGGCCCGCAGCGCGCTCCGGCGCGCGGCGGGCCTTCGCAGTGCGCCGGTCAGGCCGGGGCGAGCAGGCTCGCGTAGAGGGTCAGGCCAGGGCCGAAGGCGAGCATGACGACCGGGCCGTCCGGCGGCCCGGCGCGCAGGATCTCGTCGAGGACGAGGAGGACCGTGGCCGAGGAGCAGTTGCCGTGCTCGGCGAGGACGCGGCGGGACGGGTCGAGGGCGGTGGGGGCCAGGTCGAGTCCGGCGGCGACGGCGTCGAGGACGCGGGGCCCGCCGGGGTGCACGGCCCACCCGGCGACCTCGGAGCGGTCGAGGCCGTGGCGGGCGAGGAGGTCCTTCACGAGCGGGCCGACGTGCTCGCTCAGGGCCTCGGGGACCTCCGGCGACAGGCCCATGCGGAAGCCGAGGTCGGTGACGCGCCAGGTCATGTGGCCGCGGCGGGCGGTGTCGGTGCGGGCGGCGACGTCGACCACGCGCAGCGGCGCGGGCGCGCCGGGGCGCAGCACGGCGGCGGCGGCGGCGTCGCTGAACAGGGCGTGGACCACGGCCTGGTCGGTGTCGCGGGTGGCGGGCTGGACGTGGAGCGAGGTGAGCTCGACGCACAGGAGGACGGCGGGGCGGTCGTGCGCGGCGACGTAGTCGGCGACCGCGCCGAGGGCCGGAATCGCGGCATGGCATCCCATGTGGCCCACCAGGAGCCGGCGGGCGTCGGGGCGCAGCGGGAGCGCCTCGGCGAGGTCGATGTCGGTGCCGGGGGTGCCGTAGCCGGTGCAGGTGGCGACGGCGATGAGGCCGATCTCGTCCGCTTCCGTGCCGGCGGCGGCGAGCGCCCGGCGGACGGCGCGCAGCCCGAGGGCGGGGGCGCGCTCGGCGTACCGCCGCATGCGCTCCGCCGTGGACCAGGCGGCGGCGTCGGCGAGCTCGTGCGGCGGGGTCGAGGAGTGGCGGCGGGCGACGCCGGCGGTGTCGAACATGCGGCCAGCGATGCGGCTGCCGCCGAAGTGGGAGCGGAACACGTGCTCCCACAGCCAGTCCTGCTCGTACTGCGGGGGCAGGGCGGTGCCGATCCCGGCGATGCCGGCGCTCACCACCGCGGGACCGCCGTGTCGTGGTCGGGGTCGCTCCCGAGGGCGGCGGCGCCGAGCCAGTCGGCGCACACGTCCGAGGTTGCCGGCTGGAGGGCGCCGCAGCGGGCGTCCCGGTAGAGGCGTTCGAGCGGGTGCCCGCGCCGGGAGGCCGAGGTCCCGGCGGCCTCCAGGAGCGAGGAGGCGACCTGGAACGCGGTGTCGCCGGCGATGAGCTTGGCGCGCCACACCCACCGGTTGGTGTCCTCCTCCCCCGGCGCGGCGTCGATGCGGCGGGCGGCTTCGGCGACGGCGAGCTCGGCGGCCGCGACGGCGGCGTCGGCGCGGCCGAGGCGGGCGCGGACCGGCGCGAGCGTGTCGAGGCCGCGGCCGCGCACGTGTGCGGCGGCGGCGTCGACGGCCGCGTGCGCGACCCCGGTGTAGACGGCGGCGTAGGAGGCGACGAGCCACTGCGGCATGGCCTCGGCGAGGAGCAGCGCGAGCCCTTCGACGCCGCCGAGGAGCGCCTCGGGGCCGACCTCGACGTCGAAGTGGACGTCGTGGCTGCCGGTGGCGCGCATGCCGAGCGAGTCCCAGGTCTCCTCGACGCGGATGCCCTCGCCCGCGGGGACGAGGAAGTGGGAGACGAGGGGCTCGGCGGAGTCGGCGTCGCGGGCGGTCACCAGGTAGGCGTCGACGTGGCCGGAGCCGGACACGAACGCCTTCGCTCCGGTGATCCGGTAGCCGTCGCCGCTGCGGCGGTACGCGGTCGTGGTCTTCGACAGGCGGGAGCCGCCGCCGCGCTCGCTCATCGCGACCCCGTAGAGCGCGCCGCCCGCGGCGGCCTCCAGGGCCTTGTCGCGGGCGGCGAAGAAGCTCTCGGGCGCGCCGAGGGCGCGCACCAGGTGCTCGGGGGTCTGCGCGAGCGCGCCGGTCACCGAGGCGTGCATGTTGAAGATGAGCGCCGTCGAGCCCGCGCCCCGCGCCAGGGCCGCCGCGACCGCGGCGTACTCGGCGAAGGAGGCGCCGAAGCCGCCGAGCCGCTCGGGGACCATGAGCCCGGTCAGGCCCGCCTCCCGCAGCTCGGCGAAGTCGGCCTCGGGGAAGCGGCCGCGTTCGTCATGGGCCGCAGCGCGGTCGGCGAAGCGCGGCGCGAGTTCGCGCGCCAGCGCGAGGGCCTCGGCTCCCCTGGACTCGGTCGGTGCTGGCATGGGCGCTCACTCCTCGGGTCGGGACGTCCGGCGGCGGGTGCCCCGGAGCCCGGTTCCCAATCCTGGTGGGCCTCAGCCGGCGGGGACCCCAGTATGGAGGAGCAGGGCGACGTCGACAAGGGCCACGACGAGCACCGCGTGGAACGGCGCGCGCGAGCCGGGGCGGCGGCCGAGGGCCAGGCCGAGGACGAGGACGGCGGCGGCGACCGGGACCGCGGCCAGCACCAGGGGCGAGGGCGGGCCGGGCGGGCCGAACGCGAGCAGGGCCGAGGCGGTGAGGACGAGGGCCGCGGCGGCGAGGCGGGTCGCGGTGGGGCCCAGGCGGTGCGGGAGGCCGCGCACGCCGGTGGCGGCGTCGTCGGCGAGGTCGGGCAGGACGTTCACGAAGTGCGCGCCGGAGCCGAGGGCGGCCGCGGCGGCGGTGAGCCACAGCGGCGGCCACGGGGCGCCGGGTTCGCCGAGGGACACGATGGCCGGGAGGAGTCCGAAGGAGAACGCGAAGGGCAGCACGGAGAACGGGGTGGACTTGACGCCGAGGTCGTAGGCCCAGGCGGAGACCAGGGCGGCGAGGTGCGCGAGGGTGGCCGGGACGCCGGAGGCGAGGGTGAGCAGGACCGCGGCGGGGGCGCTGACCGCGACGGCGGCGCTGACGACGGCGGGGTGGAGGTCCCCGGAGGCGAGGGGCTTGCCCGGGCGGCCGGCCTGGGCGTCGCGGGGCGCGTCCACGAGGTCGTTGAGCCAGCCGACCGACAGCTGGCCGAGCAGGACCGCGGCGGCGATCGCGACGACGCCGGCGAGGGGGCGGCCGGTGGAGGCGGCGAGTCCGGCGGTGACGAGGGCGACCGCGAAGCCCGGGACCGGATGAGAGGCCTGGAGGAGGGCGGCGAGCATCGCCGCGGCCGTGCGCATCGGATCAGTGTGCCACCCTGGCGGTATGCGACGCCAGACCCGAGACGCCGGCCGGACCGTCCCGAACGACCCGGCGCTGTACGACCGCCACGCCGGGGAGTGGTGGCGGCCGCGGGGCGTGTTCGCGGTCCTGCACTGGCTGGCGGCGGCCCGCGGCGCGATGGTCCCGGCCGCGACGCGGCCCGGCGCGGTGCTGGTGGACCTGGGCTGCGGGGCGGGGCTGCTCGCGCCGCACCTGGAGGGCAAGGGCTACACGCACATCGGGGTGGACCTGTCGGCGGCGTCGCTGCGGCTGGCGGCCGCGCACGGGGTGCTCGCGGTGCGCGGGGACGTGCTGGCGGTGCCGCTGCCGGACGGGTGCGCCGACGTGGTGGCGGCCGGGGAGATCCTTGAGCACGTCCCGGATCTGCGGCGCGCGGTGGCGGAGGCGTGCCGGCTGCTGCGCCCGGGCGGGCTGCTGGTGGTGGACACGCTGGCGGCCACGGCGCTGTGCCGGTTCCTGGCGGTGACGGTGGCCGAGCGGGTGCCGCGGATCGCAGTGCGCGGCGTGCACGACCCGGCGCTGCTGGTGGACCGGGCGGCGCTGGTGGAGGAGTGCGCCCGGCACGGGGTGGCGCTGGAGCTGCGCGGCATCCGTCCGTCGCTTGTGGACACCGCGTGGTGGTTGGCGGGGAGGCGGGCGTCGGTGCGGATGGTGCCGGTGCCGACGACGGCGGTGCTGTTCCAGGCGCGGGGCGTGAAGCGCTGAGGCGTGCGACGGCATGGGCGCGGGGCGGGGGGAAGCACGCAGGCCAAGACGTTGCGGCGCGGGGAGAAGCAGACGCGCGGCGTCGAGCGCAGAGCGGGTGAAGTGCTTCGGCGCGAGATCGGCCGGAGCGGTGGGGGGTTCGGCCGCCGGACGGCGTGTTGCGGGGCCGCGCCCGGTCGGGCGCGGCCCCGGCGAGGTGTGCGCCCCGCTAGTGGGCGGTCTTGTGCCGGCTCGAGGCGATGCCTTCGGCGACGCCGATGAGCAGCACCGAGGCGATGACGGCGACGACGAAGCCGAGCACGTTCAGCTCCCAGATGTCGCCGGTGCCGAGCAGGTTCGCGATGGTCCCGCCGATCACCGATCCGACGAGTCCGAGGAGCAGCGTGGCGAGGATGCCCAGCGACTGCTTGCCGGGCTTGATCAGGCGCGCCAGCGCGCCGATGACGAGTCCTGCGACGATGAATCCGATCACGGGAGCCTCCCTTTTCGGTTGATCCAGTGTCGATGGTGTACCCCGCTCATGCCGTTTCCACACCGCCCGCGGCGGTCCGTCGCGCCGCGCGGCGGCGCTTGGCCCGTCGCAGCAGGTAGCGCACCAGCGCCATCACGATCGCGATCACGATGTTGCGCAGCAGCCAGGTCATGCGTTCTCCTTCCCGTCGGCGGCGTCCTCGTCGGCCTTGGCGACGGCCAGGCGCGAGAGCCGGTCGAGCGTTTCGCGGTTCCGCGGCGCGATCAGTCGCGCCTGGAAGGGCACGGGCAAGAGCGAGAGGGGGCCGCGGACGGCGGCCTCGGTCATGGTCAGGTCGGTGCCCCCGTCGGCGGGGGCGAGGTCGAAGCGGACCCGGGCCTTGCCGAGCGGCCACAGGCGGGCCTCCAGGACGAGCAGGCGGGGCTCGTCCACGGCGAGGACGCTGGTGGTGTCCTCGATGAGCAGCGGCCAGGGGCCGATGCTGTGGTGGATGCGGGTGCCGCGGGCGGGCCAGTCGTCGTCGGCGCCGCGGATGCGGGAGCACCCCACGACCCACGACGGGTAGTTCCAGCCGTCGGCGAGGACGGCGAAGACGGCCTCGGGCGGGGCCGGGACGTGGACGCGGACGCCGCGTCTCTTGCGCTGGTTCATGGTGCACCGCCTCCGGGTTCAGTGGGTCTCGTAGAGCCAGTGGTGGGCGCGGTCGACGGCGGCGCGGTACCAGGCGCCGGCGAGGCCGCTGCGGGCCAAAGCGGCCCGGGCCGCGTTCGCGCCGGGCGCGCCGTGGACGGCGCCGCCGGGGTGGGCGGAGGCGCCCGCGAGATAGAGCCGGTCCAGGACGGTGTCGGCGCGGCCGAGGCCGGGGACGGGCCGGAACACGAGCTGCTGGTGGATCGCGGCGGTCCCGGCGTTGATGGCCCCCTGGTCGAGGCTGCGGTCGAGGGCCTCGAGGTCGCGGGGCCCGGAGAGGGCGCGGGCGCGGATGCGGTCGCGGAACCCGGGCGCGTGCGCCTCGATCTCGGCCTCGATGCGGTCGGCGCGGCGCATGGTCTCGTCGCGGCTCCAGCCCAGGCCGCGCGGCAGGCGCGTGTAGGCCCAGAGGGTCTCGGTGCCGTCCGGGGAGCGGGTCGGGTCGGTGGTGGTCATCTGCCCGGCGAGGAGGAAGTACCGCTCGGGGTCGCGCCCGGCGGCGAGGTCGGCGCCGTGCGCGGACAGGCCGGCGAGGTCGGCGCCGAGGTGGACGGTGCCGGCGCCGGACACGCCGGGCGCGGTCCACGGGACGGGCGCGTCGAGGGCCCAGTCGATCTTGAGGGTGGCGGGGTCCCATTCGAACGCGGCGAGGTCGGCGGCGAGGCGGCGCGGCAGGTGCTCGAGGCCGATGAGGTCGCGGTACAGGTGCGGGGCGGCGACGTCCGCGAGGACGGCGCGGCGCGCGCGAATGGGGGCGCCGTCGGCGTCGCGCACGCCGACGGCGGTGCCGCGCGCGTGGAGGACGCGCCCGGCGGGCCGGTCGCAGTCGATGCGGCCGCCGCGGGCGCCCAGGCGGGCGGCGAGCGCGGCGGTGAGGCGCCCGGCGCCGCCTTCGGGGACGGGGAAGCCGACGTCCTGGCCGACCATGGACAGGAGCCAGCCGAACAGGGCGCTGGCGGCCTGGTCGGGGCCGAGGCCGCTGTGGGCGGCGTTGCCGGCGACGAGGAGCCGGGCGCCTTCGCCGGCGA
Source organism: Glycomyces terrestris (assembly GCF_003933745.1). Lineage (GTDB taxonomy): Bacteria > Actinomycetota > Actinomycetes > Mycobacteriales > Micromonosporaceae > Glycomyces > Glycomyces terrestris. Next base: position 574,210 of record NZ_RSEB01000004.1, read on the forward strand.
AGCGCTCCTCGGTGAGGCGGCGGGCGGTCATGGCGGCGGTGCGCGCGAAGCGGAGGGCGTCGCCGGGGCCGAGGGCGCGCAGGAGGCGGGCGGCGGGGCGCACGGGCGGGAAGGGCCGCAGGAGGGCGTCGATGAGCGGGTCGCGGATGCGGCGCCAGAACGCGAACTCGGCGCGCCAGGCGTCGCCGTCGCCGGGCGCGAACGCGTCGACGGAGGCGGCGGTGCGCTCGAGATCCTGGGAGAGGACGGCGGCGCGGCCGTCGGGGAGGACGTGGGCGAGCACGTCGGGGGCGCGGCGCCAGCGCACGCCGTACGCGTCGAGGCCGAGTCCGGCGATGACGGGCGAGACCGCGCCGAGGGGGTAAAAAGCACTGCACCGGTCGGCGAGGAAGCCGGGCGCGGCGAGTTCGGCGGTGCGCACGGCGCCGCCGGGTTCGGCCTCGGCTTCGAGCACGAGGACCTCCCAGCCGGCGTCGGCCAGGAGGTTGGCGGCGACGAGCCCGTTCGGTCCCGCGCCGATGACGACCGCGTCGACGGTCTCGGTGTCGGCCATGCCGGCGGCACCTCCCCTCGGCTCCCGGATACCCGGGCGGGCCGCGAAGATGCGCCGCCGGCGCGGCGGGCTAGCTCAGCGTGAAGCTGATGAAGCGGGGCTTGTAGATGCTCGGGTCGGTGTAGTGCGAGCCCTCCTCGGTCATGCGGCTGTCGAAGGTGTTGACGTTGTAGGACATGACGAACCGGTTGCCGGAGCTGAGCGTCGCGTGGATGTGGGGGTTGTAGGCGAAGATCCGCTCGTCGTAGTACGGGACGCCGAACATGCCGGTCTCGGGCATCTGATAGACGAGGCTCTGGTTGGTGAAGGGCCCGGCCGGCGAGCACGAGGTGTACGCGTACACCTTGTTGCTGAAGCCGACCGTGGAGTCCTGGCTGACCAGGAGGTACTGGCCGTTCCACTTCGTCACCGAGTACTCGTTGGCGATGCCGTTGAGGCCGATGCCGGTGTCGGACTCGTATGCGGTCCAGCCGTGCTCGGTCCAGAACTGCCACTTCTCGGTCGCGCCGAGGTCGGTGCCGTGCACGCGGGCGATCCGCTGCTTCTTGTTCGTGGGGGCGTCGGCGAGCCCGTAGATGTAGGTGTAGCCGTCGCCGGACTGGCTGGCGGGGAGGAGGGCGGAGCCCCAGGCGCCGGCCTGCGAGGGCAGGGCCTCGACGCGGATCGGGTCGGTCAGGTCGGAGAGCGCGAAGGTGGCGACGACGTTCTGGTCGAAGCGCCAGTCCCAGTCGCCGGTGCCGAACCGCAGGTACTCCTGGAAGACGACCTGGAGGTAGTCGGTGCCGTTCTGGCGGGAGATCATGCCGTCGCCGAGCCAGTACCAGTGGTTGGCCTCGGGCGGGGGCATGATCGCCTCCGGGGCGGCGGTGGTGCCGCCCTGGATCGTGGTGAGGCTGCTGCCCTCCTGTCTCACGAAGGTGCTGTTGATGAGCGGCGCGGTGACCGGTCGGGTGCCGTCGTCGTTGAGGGGGCCGAGGAACGTGTCGGAGAACAGCCACAGCAGGTCCCCGTCGGGCAGGCGCACCGAGTAGGTCGAGTCGCCGCCGGTCCAGCCGTTCGGGGTGGACTCGGCGTAGTCGAGGAACAGCTGCTCGGGGGCGACGCCGTCGTCCTGAAGGGTGCTCACGTTCAGGTTCGAGAGGTTGCACGAGGGATGGTCGAGCGGGACGAGGGCCCGGACGCGGAAGCGGTACTCGCGGCCGTCGCCGTCGGCCTCCACGGAGTTCGTCTGGAGGTCGGTGCGGGTGGCGATGAGGGTGACGACCATCGGGTAGGCGTAGTCGGCGACGGTGATGACGTTGCTCGCGTCGGGGTAGACGGCGCGGGCGGCGGTCGGGTACTCCGCGAGCGTGCCCGGACTGCCCTGCGGGGACCAGACCATGGCCACGTACTCGAGGTCGTCGCGGTCCTCGGTGGCGATGGTGAGCTTCGACCGGTAGCCGTCGGTCGGGTCGCCGGAGTGCTGGACGGCCGAGAAGTCGAAGTAGGCGGAGCCGCCCGGTTCGATCATCGCGGTATAGGTCTCCTGGGTGCCCATGGGGACGGCGCGGGTGGTGCGGTAGGGGCGGTACTCGCCGAGCAGGTGGTCGTCGGTGCGGGAGTCGCCCATGAGGAAGTCGCGCCACAGGTCGCGCTCCTCGTCGGCGTACCCGTACCCGGCCATGGGGTTCGGCGGGGCGCCGCCCTGCTCGGCCGCGAGCCGGTAGTTCGCGACGGAGAAGCCGAGGAGGGTCGAGGGGATGTCGAGCCCGTACCCGGTGAGGACGGCCTTGATGGCGGTGATCGGCGTCGAGTCGTGGTCGCGGATGTGCTCCCAGGTCTTGCGGACCGCCGAGACGCTTTCGGTCTGCTCGTTGAGGTAGAACGCGAGCGGGAAGGTGCTGTACTGGCGCGAGCTGCCGAGTGCTTCGGCGGCGTTCAGGGCGCGGCCGGGGTCGCCGAGGAAGTCGGGGATCGCGTGCGCGTACATCATCGCGGCGGTGGGGTTGCGCGGGTCGTACGGCTGGAGCCGGTAGGACATGAGCGTGGCCCATTCGGCGGTCGACTCCATCCACCAGTTCATGGTCTTGAAGTCGGTGCCGCCCATCCAGTCGCGCACCCACGCCCAGTTGATCTCGCCGGTGTCGTCCCAGTACTGGTACTGGACGATGTGGAAGAACTCGTGCCGGGGCAGGTAGTCGTAGTTGTCCGAGTCGTTCAGGCCCGGGTCGGAGGGGAGGACGATCATCGGCTGGTCGTTGGCGCCGAACGGGAGCGTGAACGCGCTGCCGTGGAACCAGCCCTCCTGGACCTCGTTGAGCCCCACGACGACCGCCCACGGGCCGCTGCCGGGGTCGACCTCGTAGCCCATGTCGCGGTAGGCGTCCTGGGCTTCGGCGATCGCGTTGATCATGTCGACCACGGCGGTGGGGCGGCCGTTGGCGCCGGCGTCGGCGGGGACGCCGCGGGTATCGCCCGGACTGTCCTTGACGTCGTAGAGGAACACGAAGTCCCCGGCGAACGCCTGGCACTCGTAGTCGTGGAAGTTGTAGGTGTAGGAGGAGGCGCAGTCGTCGACGGCCGCGGTGGCGGCGTCCTCGATCGCGAACGGCTCGGCGCCGAGGGCCTCGGCGGTGATCTCCTGGCGGACGGGGCTGCGCTCGGCGGCGAGGGCCGAGCCCCAGGTGTCGCCGGAGGCGGGCCCGAACGCGGCGTCGCCGTCGTCGGTGAACGCGTCGAACGCCTCCTGGTCGAACGGCTGGGGTTCGGAGACGCCCTGCTGCGGCAGGTCCGCCGTGTCGGTCTCGGCGTGGGAAGTGGACTCAGGGGCCGGTTCCGGTGGGGCGGCCTGGGTGGGCTGGATGACCAGCATGCTGACGAATACCGCTGCGGCGCAAGCGATCGGAAGTCTTCTCAAGACTGTCCTCCGTCCCGATGGTATCGATACCAATGAGTATGGCAGCGATCGGCGCATCAGGATAGAGCGCAGTGGAGGGAAATCCGGCCCGCGGGAAGCGGGACGGAGCCGCGCGGGCGGCGTTGCGGCGCAAGCGGTCAGGGACCGGGAGCACCGCTGGATCAGGGAGCGGGGTGGTTGAGAAGACGGCGCCGTTCTCGAAGCAGGTCGTCCAGGAGGGCGGCGACGCCGGCGGCGAGCACCCACCCGGACGGTTCGCGGTCGTGCAGGGCCGCAAGGGCTTCGCGGAGCCAACGGCTGCGCGGTCCAGCCGCGCTCGGCGGCGGCGTGCTGGGCGAGGAGGACGGCGAGCGCCGCGAGGAGGACCGCGCCGAGGACGGCGGACCGGTCGTCGCCGGCCTCGATCTCGGCGAGGGCGGAGGCGGGGTCGTTAGGAGGCAGCGTCGTTAGGGAGCAGCGTCGTTAGGAAGCAGGGTCCCACAGGCCGCGGGCGGTGCCGGCGTTCACGTGGGCCTCGTACACGACGACCTTGCCGTGGATGACCTCCAGGCAGGCGCGGAGCTCCGCGATCTTGGCGAGGACGGCGGCCTCGTGGTCCTGGAGGAGCTTGAGCCGCTCGGCCTCGTTCCCCGGCCCGGCCGCCACGAGCGACGCGAACTCGCGGATGCCCGCGATCGGCATCCCGGAGTCGCGCAGCCGGTTCATGAGCGTCAGCCACTCGACGTCGGCGCGGTCGAAGACCCGCCGCCCGCCGCTGGAGCGCGGGATGGGCCGCAGGAACAGGCCCTCACGCTCGAAGAACCGGAGCGCGTGCACGCTCAGCCCGGTCGCCTCGGCGACCTCCCCGATCGAGTACCGCTCCTCCATGCGGGCCATCCTAGCCTGACCTCGGGTTCCGCTCATATTTAGCGATCAACCGCCGTTCACCTGTCGAAATGGTTTGTCGAACGGGCCGATCGGATGCAAGCTGGTCCCCGGTGCCCGCGCCGGGCACCCGTGCGCCCACCGTTCGATTGGACCGACGTGACCGATTCCTCCCTGCGCGAGCGCCCTCCCCGCACCGACCCCGTGCTGGCGCGCTGGCGCAACGCCGTGTTCACGATCTTCGCGCTCTCGGGGTTCGTGTTCGCGAACTGGGCGGCGCGGGTGCCGAACATCCGCGACATCCTCGGGGCCTCGACCCAGGAGATGGGCGTCCTCATCCTCGGGCTCTCCGGCGGCGCGATCCTCGGGCTCGTGGCCTCCAGCCACGTGATCACGCACCTCGGCGTCAACCGGGCCATCGTGTGGTTCCTCGCGACCGCGGCCGTGGGCCTCATCGGGGCCGGGCTCATCGCCGGGTACACGCCGAGCTTCTGGCTGCTGTTCCTGGCGCTCATGGTCTCGGGCGCGGGCAACGCGGTGCTCGACGTGGCGATGAACGTCGCCGGAGCGGCCAACGAGCGGCGCATCGGCAAGACGCTCATGCCGATGTACCACGCCGGGTTCAGCGTCGGCACCATGCTCGGCGCCGGCACGGGCGCGCTCACCGAGCAGCTCGGCGTCCCCGTCGAGGCCCACCTGACGGCCGTCGGCGTCGTCGTCATCGCCCTCGACCTGTGGGTGGTCCGCTACCTCCAGCCCGCCGAGGAGCCGCACGAGGCCGAGCCCGGGACGCCAGCGGGCTGGCGCACCCGCCTCTCGGCGTGGACCGACCCGCGCATCCTCCTCATCGGACTCATCATCCTCGGGATGGCGTTCACCGAGGGCTCGGCGAACGACTGGCTGGGCCTGGCGATGGTCGACGGCTACGGCCTCACCAACCCCGGCGGCGCCGCGGTCTTCGCCGTGTTCGTCACCGCGATGACGGCCGGCCGCCTCTTCGGCGGCGCCGCCCTCGACCGCTTCGGCCGCGTCCCGGTCCTCGCCGGCTCGGCGCTCCTGGCGTTCGCCGGGCTCCTGCTGGTCATCATCGGCCCGACGGCCCCGGTCGCGATCGCCGGCTCGGTCCTGTGGGGCATCGGAGCGTCCCTCGGCTTCCCCGTGGGCATGTCCGCCGCCGCCGACGATCCGCGCAAGGCCACCGCCAACGTCGCCGCGGTGGCGACGATCGGGTACCTCGCGTTCCTGGTCGGCCCGCCCCTCATCGGACTCCTCGGCGAGGAGGTGGGCCTGCGCAAGGCGTTCCTGGTCGTCCTCGTCCTGGTGGCGGTGGCGGCGGTCTGCTCCCCCGCGGCCCGCAAGCCGAAGGGGCTGAGCGGATGACGCCGGTCAGCCCTTGAGCCAGGCGGCCCAGGTGGGGACGGCCTCGAGCATCGTCGTCAGGGCGGTGACCGAGGCGCGGACGTCGCGGCCGAACTGGGCCCGCTGCGCGGCGCTGCCGCCGCGGTGGCCGCAGGCCATCCACAGCTGCCAGGCGGTGGAGGCGAGGCGGCCGGTGAGGATGCCGGTGAAGGCCGACTCGTCGGCCGGACCGGGCGTGCCGCCCGCGGCCGCGTAGCCGGCGACGCACGCTTCGACGCTGGCCCGGTCGGGCTCCATGACGCCGAGTGCGGGCGCGCCCATCTCGACGGCGATGGCCACCAGCTCCCACCAGGGGACGTTCGGTCCGCCGGAGTCGAAGTCGATGAGCTTGGGGCCCTCCGGGGTGACCATGATGTTCAGGTGGCTGAAGTCGCCGTGGACGACGACTTCGGCCGGTTTCTCGGCGGCCTCGCCGAGGGCGGCGATGCGCATCGCGGCGTCCTTGAGGGCACCCGCTTGAGCGGTGTCGAGCACGCCGAGGTCGCGGGCCTGGCCGAGCCACTCGTCCCAGTCGGACTCGGGGTGGAAGCGCGAGGCGTAGTCGCCGGCGCCGGACGGGTCGGGCGCGACCGCGAGCCGTTCGAGGGCCGCGAACGTCGCGCCGGCCCATGCGGCCAGGCGCGGCGGCACGGGCGCGGGGGCGTGCCGCCCGTCGAGGAACCGCGCGGCCCTGGCGTACGCGCCGCCGCCGACCGCGACCCACAGGCCCGAGGCCGCGCCCGCGGGCACGAGCGGCTCGGCCATGTCGACCCCGGCGCGCCAGGCCGCCGCCTCCAGCCGCCCCGTCTGGGCGACGTCGGCGTGCCAGTAGTCGCCGTGCGGCACGGTCGCCTTGACGACCCAGGTGCCGGAGTCCGTGTCGAGCCGCCACACCGGGGAGTGCTCGTCGCGCTTGAGGGCTTCGGCGGGCCCGCGCAGCGCGCCGAGCCCGAGTGCGGCCGCGGCCGCTGCTGGATCCATGCCGCGCATTCAACCGCTTGCCGGATAGGGGGTCAACCGATTTGCGGCCCGGTGGCGAGGAGCCGCCGGACGAGGCGGAGGGCGGCGGTGAGCTGTTCCGCCTGATCCGGCGGACGCGCGGCTCCTCGGCCTCGGACCGGGGACCGGATGAGGGATTCCTCCCCCATCGGGGCGATCGTCCGTGAAAATGGGCGCGTGATCCGGTCCGCACGGGTCGCGGGCCGACCGGGGGCCCTGATTTAGACTCTGTCTAAACTGCGAGTAAGTTGTTGTTTAGACCTGGTGCGGGAACCGCCCTGGCAGGGGTTCGGGGCTCCCGCGAATCATGAGGAGGAGAGCCATGTCTCAGGATCACGAGGCCGTCGTCCACGACGCGGAGGCGGGGGCCGAGTCGAAGTGCCCCGTCGCGCACGGGCGCGCGCCCGTCCCGGCGCAGGGCGGCGGCAACCGCGGCTGGTGGCCGGACCGGCTCAACCTGCGGCTCCTGGCCAAGAACCCGGCCGAGGGCAACCCGATGGGCGAGGACTTCGACTACGGCGAGGCGTTCCTGTCGCTCGACCTGGCGGCCGTCAAGGCCGACATCGAGCAGGTCCTGACGACCTCGCAGGACTGGTGGCCGGCGGACTTCGGGCACTACGGCCCGCTCATGATCCGCATGGCCTGGCACTCCGCGGGCACGTACCGCATCAGCGACGGCCGCGGCGGCGCCGGCTCCGGCCAGCAGCGCTTCGCGCCGCTGAACTCCTGGCCCGACAACGGCAACCTCGACAAGGCCCGCCGCCTGCTGTGGCCGGTCAAGCAGAAGTACGGCCGGAAGCTGTCCTGGGCCGACCTCATGATCCTGGCCGGGAACGTGGCGCTGGAGTCGATGGGCTTCCGCACGTTCGGGTTCGCCGGCGGCCGCGAGGACGTGTGGGAGCCGGACGAGGACGTGTACTGGGGCCCCGAGACCACCTGGCTCGGCGACGCCCGCTACTCGGGCGACCGCGAGCTGGAGAACCCGCTCGCCGCGGTGCAGATGGGCCTGATCTACGTCAACCCCGAGGGCCCCAACGGGAACCCGGACCCGATCGCGGCGGCCCGCGACATCCGCGAGACGTTCGCGCGCATGGCGATGAACGACGAGGAGACCGTCGCGCTCATCGCCGGCGGCCACACCTTCGGCAAGACCCACGGCGCCGGCACGGCCGACCACGTCGGGGCCGAGCCCGAGGGTGCCGAGATCGAGGAGCTGGGCCTGGGCTGGAAGAGCAGCTTCGGCACCGGCAAGGGCGGCGACGCCATCACCTCCGGGCTCGAGGGCATCTGGACCACCACGCCGACCCAGTGGGACAACAGCTTCTTCGAGATCCTGTTCGGCTACGAGTGGGAGCTGTTCAAGTCCCCCGCCGGCGCGCACCAGTGGCGGCCGAAAGACGGCGGCGGCGCCGGGACCGTCCCCGACGCGCACGACCCGACCAAGCAGCACGCGCCCACGATGCTCACCACCGACCTGTCGCTGCGCTTCGACCCGGTCTACGAGCCGATCGCGCGCCGCTTCAAGGACGACCCGCAGGCCTTCGCCGACGCGTTCGCCCGCGCCTGGTTCAAGCTCACCCACCGCGACATGGGCCCGAAGGTCCGCTACCTCGGCGCCGAGGTGCCCGAGGAGGACCTGATCTGGCAGGACCCGCTCCCGGCGGCCGACTACGACCAGATCACCGACGCCGACGTGGCCGACCTCGAGGCCCGCATCCTCGACTCGGGCCTGACGGTGCAGCAGCTCGTCTCGACCGCGTGGGCGGCCTCGTCGTCGTTCCGCGGCTCCGACAAGCGCGGCGGCGCCAACGGCGCCCGCATCCGCCTCCAGCCGCAGCGCGGCTGGACGGTGAACGAGCCCGACAAGCTCGGCCTCGTCCTCGGCAAGCTCGAGGAGGTCAAGGAGGCGTTCAACTCGGCGCAGCTCGACCGCAAGCGCGTCTCCCTCGCCGACCTCATCGTCCTGGGCGGCACCGTCGCGGTCAAGAAGGCCGCGAAGGACGCCGGGTTCGACGTCGAGGTGCCGTTCGCGCCCGGCCGCGTCGACGCGACCGAGGAGCAGACCGACGCCGACTCGTTCGCGCCGCTCGAGCCGACCCACGACGGGTTCCGCAACTACCTCGGGAAGGGCCACCGCGTCCCCGCGGAGTTCCTGCTCGTGGACAAGGCGAACCTGCTCACGCTCACCGCGCCGGAGATGACCGTCCTCATCGGCGGCCTGCGCGTCCTGGGCGCGAACTTCGAGGGCGCCCCGCACGGCGTGTTCACCGACCGCCCTGGTCAGCTGACGAACGACTTCTTCCGGAACCTCCTGGCTCCGGGCGTGACCTGGAAGGCCGGCGCCGACGGGGTCTACGAGGCCCACGACGACGCCACCGGCGAGGTCAAGTGGACCGGTACCCGCGTGGACCTGCTGTTCGGCTCCAACTCCGAGCTGCGGGCCCTGGCCGAGGTGTACGGCAGCGACGACGCCGCCGAGAAGTTCGTGCAGGACTTCGCGGCCGCGTGGGTGAAGGTCGCGAACCTCGACCGGTTCGACCTGCGCTAGCGCGTGGACGACGCCGCCGGGCCCGATCGGGCCCGGCGGCCTTCTCGTCTCCTCAGCGGGACTCGCAGCGCTCGCGCAGGACCGGGACGCCCGCGCCGTCGAGCTCGTCGCAGTAGACGGCGCGCCCGGTCATCGCGCCGACGAGCGCGATCGTCGGGCCGGCGGCGAGCGGGCCCGAGCCGGCCCTGAAGGGGCCGTCGGTCGCTTCGAGGCGCAGCCCGGCGGCGCGCTTGGCCGAGGGCACCGCGAGGTTCGTGCGCTGGAAGTAGGCGGCCACCGCGGTCACGGTGGCGACGGGGTGCTCGCGGCGGATGCCGAGGGGCCGGCGGATGTCCTCGCCGTGGACGACGATATCGCCGAGCATCGCCTTGAGCGGGATGGGCCTGGTCGTGCTCGTGGCGACGCCCTCGAACGCGGCCAGGGTCTCGGCGCCGGAGCGGCCGAGGCGGCGGCGCAGCTGGACGTCGACCTGCGCGTCGAAGTCGAAGCGGCACTTGATGACCCCGAGCATCCAGCGCGGCCACGACAGGCTCGCGCCCGCCGTGAGGTGGGCGAGCAGCTCGCGGACCGAGAGCCCCTCGCACAGCGAGGGCGTGCGCCACGCCTCCTCGTCGAGTCCGGCGAGGTCGGCCGCGAGGGCCTTGCGCTCGGCGAACACGGCGTCCCACAGTGCCGCCTTCGGCAGGTTCGCTTCGGTCACCTGTCCTCCCCTCTCCGCCTGGTCAGACGACGCGGCGGGCCCGGATTCAGCGGAGTGCGACCGGCGTCTCAGCCGAACTCGGCGAACGGGGGCGCGTACGCGTACGTGCCGCGCAGTTCGGGGCGCCAGGCGGTGAGGATGCGGATCTGGAAGTACGCGCCCCATTCGGGGTGCTCGGGCGCGACGCCGTGGTCGGCGGCGGGCACGAACCCGAAGCGGGCGTAGTAGCCCGGGTCGCCCAGGAGGAGGATCGCAGGCTCGTCGCGGGCGTCGGCGGCGCCGATCGCGGCGTGCATGAGGGCCGAGCCGATGCCCGCGCCTTGGAAGGCGGGGTCGACGCCGATCGGGCCGAGCCCGAGCACCCGGGTCTCCCCGAGGGTCCCGTAGGTGGAGACGACGTGGCCGACCGGGCGGCCGTCGACCTCGGCGACCAGGGAGTGCTCGGGCGCCCAGGCGTCCGTGCCGCGCAGGGCGTCGACGAGGTCGGCCTCGCCGCCCGAGGAGTGCGGGGCGTCCTTGAAGGCGGCGGTCTGGAGGGCGTGGACGGCTTCGCGGTCTGCGGCGGTCTCGCGTCGGATGAGCGTCATCGCCCGAGTATCGCGGGCGCTCCGGCTCCGGCGCTACCGGATTCCGAGGATGGCGCGGGCGCGGCCGAGCATCGCGGGGTCGACCATCTCCCCGCTCGGGAGGGTCGCCACGCCGCCGTGTTCGAGGGCGGCGAGGACGGCCTCGGCCCACGCGGTCTCCTCCGGGGTCGGCGCGAAGACCTCGCGGATCACGGGGATCTGCTTGGGGTGCACGGCGGTGCGGCCGCGCAGGCCGAGGGCCCGGCCGCGCTCGGTGTCGGCGCGCAGGCCGTCGAGGTCCTGGATGCGCGGGTAGGCGGAGAGCATCGGGGCGGGCAGGTCGGCGGCGCGGGCGGCGACGAGCAGGCGGATGCGGGCGTGGTCGAGGACGGCGTCGGCCGTCGAGCCGAGGTCGCCGGCGAGGTCGGCCTCGCCGAGCGCGAGCGCGGCGACGGCCGGGTGGGCGGCGATCGCGGCGGCGTGCTCGAGGCCGCGCGCGGACTCGATGAGCGCGGTCAGCGGCAGGCCGGGCGCGAGCGAGGCGACGGCGCCGAGGTCCTCGGGGGCCTCCACTTTGGGGATGCGGAGGCCGACCCGGGCGCCGGTGGCGCGCACGGCCCGGATCTCGTGGTCGGCGCCCGGGTTGACGCGGACCTGGACCGCGGGGCCGCCGGTGCGGCCGCGGAGCCAGGCGGTGACGTGGTCGAGCGCGGCGGCCTTCGCGTCGCCGGCGACGGCGTCCTCCAGGTCGAGGATGACGACGTCGGCGCCGGAGGCGGCGGCCTTGTCGAAGCGGTCCGGGCGGTCGCCCGGGACGTAGAGGGCGCTGACCGGGTTCATACGATCCCCTGCTCCCGCAGTCGTTCCAGCTGCTCGCGGGTGACGCCGACCTCGGCGAGCACCTCGTCGGTGTCCTGGCCGTGGCGGCGGCCGGGCCAGCGGATCGCGCCGGGCGTCGCCGAGAGCCGGAAGAGGACGTTCTGCATCCGGACCGGGCCGAGCTCCTCGTCCTCGACGGTCTGGACGGTGCCGAGCGCCCGGTACTGCGGGTCGGCGAGGACGCCGCGCACGTCGTAGACGGGGGCGACGGCGGCCTGGGCGTCCTCGAACGCGGCCACGACCTCGGCGGTGGGGCGGGCGCCGATCCAGGCGGCGACGGCGTCGTCGAGCTCGTCGGCGTGCTCGGCGCGGGTGTGCCCGGTCGCGAACCAGGGCTCGTCGACGAGGTCGCCGCGTCCGACCAGGCGCATGACGCGCTCGGCGATCGACTGGGAGCTGGTGGAGACGGCGACCCACTCGCCGTCGGCGGTGCGGTAGACGTTCCGCGGCGCGTTGTTCACCGAGCGGTTCCCGCTGCGCGGCTGGAGGACCCCGAGCTGGTCGTAGGCGGTGATCTGGCCGCCGAGGAGCATGAGGATCGGCTCGATGATGGCGAGGTCGACGACCTGGCCGGCCCCGTCGCGGTCGGCGGAGCGGAGCGCGACCATGACCGCGTACGCGGTGGCGAGCGCGGCGATGCCGTCGGCGAGGCCGAACGGCGGCAGCGTGGGCGGCCCGTCGGGCTGGCCGGTGAGGGCCGCGAAGCCGCTCATGGCCTCGGCGAGGCTGCCGAAGCCGGGCCGGCGGGCGTAGGGGCCGGTCTGGCCGAAGGCGGTGACGCGGGCGACGACGAGGCGCGGGTTGGCCTCGTGGAGGCGCTCGGGGCCCAGGCCCCAGCGCTCGAGGGTGCCGGGCCGGAAGTTCTCGATGAGGACGTCGGCGCCGGCGGCGAGGCGCAGCAACAGGTCGGCGCCTTCGGGGGTGCCGAGGTCGACGGTGACGGTGCGCTTGTTGCGGCCCAGGGTCTTCCACCACAGGTTGACGCCGTCCTTCGAGGGGCCGTGGCCGCGGGCGGCGTCCGGCTTCGTCGGATGCTCCACTTTGATCACGTCGGCGCCGAAGTCGCCGAGGAAGGTGGCGGCGATCGGCCCGGCGAACAGGGTCGAGACGTCGAGGACGCGCAGGCCCTCCAGCGGTGCGGTCATGCGGTTGCCTCCGGCAGGTCCCAGGCGATGCGGAATCCGATGCTGCTCGACCGCTCCAGGCCCAGGCCCGGGAGGAGGAGCTTCAGGCTGAACTCGGGGTCGCGCGGGCCCCCGTCGGCGTACCAGTCGGAGCCTTCGGAGCGGTGCGCGCTGCCGCCCTTGAGCATCGTGAAGCGGGTGACGCCGTCGGAGTGCTCGCTCTCGGTCCAGTTCCACACGGCCGGTCGGCGGCGGGTGAAGCCGGGGAGGCCGGCGGCGAGCTGCCATTCGAACTCGTCGGGCAGGCGGGCGCCGGCCCAGGCGGCGTAGGCGCGGGCGTCGTCGAGGGAGACGCCGGTGACCGGGGCCATGGGGTCGGCGCCCTCGGTGCCGCACAGGAACCGGTTCGGGACCTGCGGCGCGTAGCCGGTGCGGTCGAGGAACTGCCGGTACTGGCGGACGGTGACCTCGGTGGCGGCCACGGCGACCGGGCCGGCCGCGATCTCGAGGCGCTCCTCGCGCGGGTCGTGGAGGCGCGGCGGGAGCGGCTTCCACTCCTCGACGTAGGGCGCGCCCTGGTAGAAGCCGGTCTCGCGGCGGCGGTAGGCGACGGTGACGTCGCGGCGGCCGGCCTCGACGCGGACGGCGGTGTTCGGGGGGCTGGTGATCGCCGAGCGCGGGGGCCGCACGCGGACGGCTTCGCGGGCGGGGAAGGCCGCGTCCGAGGAGCCGGGGTCGGCGGCGGCCTCGCGCAGGAGACCGTCGAGCCAGGCGGGGGGCGCGGCGCCGGGCGCGAGTTCGAGGACGCCGGCGACGCCGCGGGCGGGGACCTTGACGGCGCCGGCGACCTCGGTCCCGGCGGTGACGTCGAAGCGGCGGCCCGCGGCGGGGGCCGCGAGGGGGTCGCCGACCCAGTCGAGGTCCCGCCGGTTGATGATCGTCCACAGTGTCAGATCGCCGCGGGTCCAGCGGGAGGCGTACACGCCGGCGGCGACGGCCTCGGGGGTGGCGCCTTCGAGCGGCGCCCACTCCCCGTCGAGGAGGACGTCGGCGGCGGCGCGCTGGACGCGGAGCATCCGGCGCAGCGTGGCCTCGTCGCGGCGGTTCCAGCCGACCCACACGCCGAACACGGCGTCCCACACCAGGACGCCGGTGCCGTTCATCCACGCGGTCTGGAGCTCGCCGGAGTGGTCGCGGTTCCAGCGGCGGATCGAGTGCATCATGTGGCGGCGCTCGTACCAGTGCGCGCGCTGCACGCCGGGCGCCTCGGAGTCGGCGAACCACTGGGCCCAGGACAGGAGGTGGTCCTCGATGCGCGGGTTGGCGACCCGGGACTCGCCTTCGAGGACGTACCCGGCGAGGGCGCGGGTGAGCGCGGCGTCGCCCTCCTTGAGGGTGTCGAGGAAGACGCCGTCGGCGCCGGTCTCGCGCATGAGGTCGGCGAGCTCGGCGGCGTCCTCGCGGCCGGTGCGGCGGGTCCCGGTGTCCCACGGGTTGTAGTCGACGAAGACGCGCAGGCCGCGGTCGTGGAACTCCCGCACGAGGCCGGCGAGGCCGGGCACGTCGCGGTAGTAGTCGAACTGGTTGCGGTCGTCGATGCCGATGACGGGGTAGGCGTGCCAGAGGACGAGGCCGTCGAGGCCGCCCTGGGAGGCGATCGCGTCGAGGAACCGGTCGACGGTGAAGGTCTGGGAGGCGTGGTCGAACAGGCGCTCGTCCCACAGCCACACCTGGGCGACGGCGAAGGCGCGGGAGGCCCAGCGGGTCGCGGGGTCCTCGTACGCCTCGCCGCTGTAGGCGAGGCGGGCGCGGGCCTCGTCGCGCCAGGCGGCGAGGTCCTCGCGCCAGGCGGGCCAGTCCGCAGGGTCGTCGGGCGCGGCGAAGATCTTCGCCACGTCCCCGGCCTCGGGGTCGATCTTCCCGCCCGGGGGCAGGACGGTGGGTCGGTCGATGGGCCGGGGCGCGAGCGGGTCGAACGCGTCGGCGGCGGCCGCGGGGTCAGCGTGCGTCACGGAACTCGCGCACCTCCTCCAGGGTCGGGATGGACGGGACGGCGCCTTTGCGCTGCACGCTGATCGCGGCGGCGGCGGTGGCGAAGCCGGTGGCGGCGACGAGCGCCTCGACGCCGTCGCCGGACAGCGCGGCGGCGAAGGCGCCCACGAAGGTGTCGCCGGCGCCGGTGGTGTCGACGGCGTCGACGGTGTAGCTGAGGACGGGGACGGGGTCCTCGCCGGGGGAGCCGACGAGCGCGCCGCCGGCGCCGAGCGTGATGACGACGGCGCAGCCGTGCGCGGTGAGGGCGGTCATCGGGTCGGCGCCGGGCCCGGCGAGGGCGGCGGCCTCGTGCTCGTTGACGATGAGCACGTCGGCGCCGCGCAGGACGGGGGGCGGGACGGGGGCGGCGGGGGCGGCGTTGAGGACCACGCGGGTCCCGGCGGCCCGGGCGACGCGGACGGCTTCGGCGACGGTGTCGAGCGGGGTCTCGAGCTGGAGGACGAGGACGTCGGCCGCGGCGACGGCTTCGCGTTCGGCGGCGCTGAGGTCGGTGAGGCGGGCGTTCGCGCCGGAGTCGACGACGATCGAGTTCTCGCCGCGCCGGTCGACCAGGATCGCGGCGGTGCCGGTGGAGGCGTCGACGCGCCGGTCGAGGAGGGTGATCCCGGCGGCGCGGGCCTCGGCGGCGAGGCGGTCGCCGGCGTCGTCGCGGCCGAGGGCGGCGATGAAGCGGGTGTCGGCGCCGGCGCGGACGGCGGCGACGGCCTGGTTGTTGCCTTTGCCGCCCGCGTAGGAGGCGGAGCCGGCGGCCAGGACGGTCTCGCCTGGCGCGGGGAGGCGCTCGACTTCGTAGACGAGGTCGAGGTTGGCGGAGCCGATCACGAGGACGCGCATCGGGAGACCTCCAGGGTGCGGGTCGCGAGCTGTGAGAACCGGGCGCCGGCGAAGCCGGGCACGGAGGTGGCGTAGCGGTCGTCCAGGGGCGCGGTCCACTGGTCGGGCAGCGCGCGTGCGCCGGTGATCGCGCCGGTGAGGGCGCCCGCGGTGGCGCCGACGGAGTCGGTGTCCCAGCCGCCGGAGACGGCGAGGGTGACGGTGCGGTGGAAGTCGCCGCCGCCGCGGGCGAGCGCGAACGCGAGGAGGGCGGCGTTGGGAAGGACGTGGACCCAGTGGAGGTGCCCGTACTCGGCGTGGAGGGCGTCGATCGCGGCCTCGTCGTCGAGGTCGCCGTCGGCGAGCGCGATGCCGCGCGCGAGGGCGGCGGCGTAGCGGCTGCGCGGCGGGACGACGGAGCGGCCGGCGGCGAGGACGAGGTCGACGGGCGCGCCGGCGACGGCGGCGGCGCTCGCGGCGGCGGCGAACATGGCGCCGTAGATCCCGTTGCGGCCGTGGGAGAGTCGCGCGTCGGTCCAGGCGAGGAGGGCGGCCTCGACGGGCAGGCCCGGGCGGGTCCAGCCGTACAGGTCGGTGCGGATCTGGGCGCCGATCCAGTCGCGGAAGGGGTTGCGGACGGCGCCGGCCCGCTCGGGTTCGACGCCGTCGAGGAGGTTGCGGTAGGCGATGCGCTCGGCGGTGAAGACGCGGCCCCCGGGGAGGAGGTCGAGCCAGGCCTGGGCGACGTGGTCGGTGGTGAAGCCCTCGCCGTGCCGTTCGAGGAGGGTGAGGGCGATGAGCGGGAAGTTGAGGTCGTCGTCCTCGGGCATGCCGTCGATGTGCTCGGCCAGGCTGGTGGGGCGCGAGCGGCGGTTCCACGGGTACCGGGCGGCGACGGCGGGGTCGAGGCCGCGCTCGGTGAAGTAGCCGCGGAGGGGCCAGTTGCCGGTGGACCGGGCGATGGCGCGGATGCCGTCGAGCGGGAGCTTCTCGACGGGTTTGCCGAGGAGGCAGCCGGCGGCGCGGCCGAGCCAGGCGCCGAGGACGCGGTCGTGGAGGTCGCCGGGGTCGGGGAGCTCGGGCGGGCGCGCGAGCGCGAGGACGGGCCCGGGGTCGTCGGGTTCGGCCTCGGCGAGCCCAGGCGGGTCGGGGAGGCGGTCGAGGTCGTCGAGGAGTTCGCGGGCCAAGGCGCGCAGGGCTTCCGGGGCGGGCTCGGGGGTCGCGCCGGAGGCGGGCGGGTCCGCGGGGCCGCCGGCGGCGGTCCAGCGGTCGCGGATCGCGGCGGCGTCGCGGCCGTCGAGCCGGGCGGCTTCGAGGGCGTGCGGGACGAGGTCCTCGGGCTGGGTCCAGGAGAGGCGGATCATGCGGCGGCCCCGGCGTAGGCGGCGCGGGCGGCGGCGACGCCGGCGGCGCGGGCGGCGTCGGCGGCCCACACGTCGCGGGCGACGGCGGCGATGACGGGCCCGGTGGCGGTGACGTCGATGCGGCTGGCGTCGGAGACGTCCGCGACCCAGTCGGCGGGGACGGCGGCGAGGCCGCCGAGGGCTCCGGCGAGGGAGCCGGCCATGACGGCGATGGAGTCGGAGTCGCGGCCGTAGTTGACGGACCCGAGGACGGCGTCGCGGTAGTCGCCGCGGGCGGCGACGAGCATGCCGAGGGCGATGGGCAGCTCCTCGATGGCCTTGGTGCGGCTGGGGATGCGGGCGTCCATCGCGGGGGCGCGGTAGTCGGGGCCGACGGTGTCGTACGGTTCGACGGCGCGGCGCAGGTCGGCGAGGCCGGTGCGCCAGTCGGTGACGCCTCGGGCGGCGTCGGTGACGGCCGCGATGGCGTCGCGGGTGCCGTCCTTGGCGAGGCGGAGCGCGGTGGCGACGACGGAGGCGACGTCGGCGCCGGGGCGCATGGCCTCGGCGACGGCGGCGGCGTAGACGCCGGCGGCCTCGCGGCCGTAGGAGGACTGGTGGGCGCCGGCGACGTCGACGGCCTCGGCGTAGGCGGCGTCGGGGGCCCCGGCGTTGACGATGCCGATCGGGGCGGCGTACATGGTCGCGCCGCAGTTGACGATGTTGCCGACCCCGGCCTCGCGGGGGTCGACGTGCCCGTAGTGGAGGCGGGCGACGAGCCACTTCTCGGCGAGGAAGATCCGGTGCAGCAGCAGCGCCTCGGACTCGAACTCGGGGATCCACCGCTTCTCCCCCATGAGGAGTGGCACCAGGTGGGCGGCGACGTCGTGGGCGGTGAGGTGGTCGCGGACGGTGCCGTAGACGTCGACGAGCGCGGCCGTCATGAGGGTGTCGTCGGTGATGTGCCCGTCCCCCTTGTGGTACGGGGCGATGGGGCGGGCGTTGCGCCAGTCCTCGTTGAAAGGCGGCACGATCCCCTCGATGAATCCGCCGTAGCGCCGCTGGATCGCCTCGGGGGTGTTCCCTTCGGCGGCGCCGCCGAGCGCGTCGCCCACCGCGGCGCCCGCGAGCGCGCCGGTCGCCTTGTCCGCCAGCAGGTCCGTCGCGGCGGTGTGCGGCAGGTCCATCGTGTCTCCTCTGTGTCGGTTCGGTGCCCGCCGGGGCTCGGCCCCGGCGGGCGGGGTGTGCGGCGGGGGTCAGCCCAGGTCGTTCCAGCCGTCGGTGAGCTGCGTGCGGAGCTCGTCGACGGTGATCTCGTCCGCCAGGTACTGCTGGAGGGCGGGGGTCGCGTACTGGTCCTTCCACTGCGGGTAGTTCACGGCCGACTGGAAGGGCGCGGCCGACAGGCCCTCGCCGGAGGCGAGGATGGCGTCCCAGCCGTTGTCGCCGGCGGTCTGCTCGGCGACGAGGTCGCGGGCGGCGGTCGAGGACGGGATGAGCCAGTCGCCCTGGGCGAGCGCGGCCTGGTGGTCGGCCTGCATGAAGAAGTCGATGAACGCGGCGGCCTCCTCGACGTGCTCGGACTCGGCGGCCACGGACATGGTCTGCGGGTTGGCGGCCTGGGTCGCGCCGGCGGTGCCCGCGAGCGGGGGCAGGACGGCCCAGTTGAAGCCCTCGGGCGCGGACTCGGTGATCTGCTGGGCGATGTAGTTGCCGGCGACGTACATCGGGTAGGTGCCGTCGAAGAAGCCGGGGAGGACGTCGGAGCCGGACTGGGTCAGCGAGACCGGGTCGAGGGAGGCGTCGTCGTAGGCCATGGCGTGGATGCGCTCGGGCACGGCGAGTTCGTCGTCGCCCACGGTGATCTGGTCGCCGTCGAAGAACGTGCCGTCGAAGCCGAGGGCGAGGTTCATGACGGCGGCGGTGGGCTGCTGGAGGCCCCAGCCGAGGCCGAAGCCGCCGTCGGCGGCGAGCTGGGCCGCGAGGCCCTGGAAGTCGTCCCAGGCGAGGCTCTCACCGGTCGGGAGGGCGACGCCGGCGTCGGCGAACGCGTCGGTGTTCGCGAAGACCACGTAGGACTGGAGCAGGGTCGGGGCGGCCACGACGGACCCGTCGGAGGCGGTCACGGTGCCCCAGATGTCCTCGGAGACGGCGGCCTTGGTGTCGTCGCCGAGGTAGGGGCTCAGGTCGGCGAGGTAGCCCTGCTCGGCGAAGCCCATGATGTCGGCGGACTCGTCGTGGATGACGTCCGGCGCGGTGCCGCCCTGGAACTGGGTGACGAGCTGGTCGTGGACGTTGTCCCAGGAGCCTTGGACGAGTTCGACCTGGACGTCGGGGTTGGCCTCGTTCCAGGCGTCCACGATGTCCTGCGTGGCGGCGATGGTGGTGTCCTGGTAGGCGAGGGACTGGAAGGTCAGGGTCACCGTCCCGCCGTCGCCGGAGTCGTCGCCGACGCCGAAGGCGGAGCAGCCGGTGAGCGCGAGGGGCAGGGCGAGGACGCCTGCGACCGCGGCGACGCTGGCGCTGGTGCGAGTGCGCATTGCTTTCTCTCTTTCCGTGGTGGTCGGTGCGGTCAGCCTTTGACCGCGCCGCTGAGGAGTCCGGCGGTGAGCCGTTTCTGGATGAGCATGAAGAACACGAGGCTGGGCAGGCACGCGAGGAGCGCGGCGGCGGCCAGCGGCCCGAGCTGGACCTGCCCCTCGGCGCCGACGAAGCGGGCGAGGGCGAGCGGCAGGGTCTGCATGTCGGGGTCCTGGATGAGCACGAGCGCGAAGAAGAACTCGTTCCAGGAGTTGATGAACGTGAACAGGCTGGTGGCGACCAGGCCGGGGGCGAGGAGCGGGAGGACGATCTTGCGGAGCGTCTTGAACCGGCCGGCGCCGTCGACGGCGCTCGCCTCCTCGAGTTCGACGGGGATCGCGGCGACGTAGCCCTGGAGCATCCACAGCGCGAACGGGAGCGCCCAGACGGCGTAGACGAGGACCAGGCCGAGGAGGGTGTTCACCAGTCCGATGTTCTTGAGCAGCAGGAACAGCGGGATGATGATGAGGATGAACGGGAACACCTGGGAGAGCAGGATCCAGCCGGTGGCGGCGGCGCGCAGCCGGGTGCGGAACCGCACCAGCGCGTAGGCGGCCGGGAGGGCGACGGCCGTGACGATCGCGGTGGTGGTGGCCGCGGTGAGGAGGCTGTTGCCGGCGGCGCGGAACAGGTCGGCGCGTTCGATCGCGGCGGTGAAGTTGTCGAGGTTCAGGCTCTGGGGCAGGAAGGCCGGGTCGGGCGAGCGGATCTCGCGGTCGGTCTTGAACGCGGTCGTCAGCAGGAACACCAGGGGGAATCCGAGGAAGGCCATGTACGCCGCGAGCGCCAGGTACTGGAGCGGGCGGGTGGCGGGGCTGCGCTTGGTCACTGGTGCCTCCTCCGCATCTGGGCGCGCAGGTACAGGAACAGGAAGGCGCCGATGAGGACCACCATGACGTTGCCCATGGCGGCGGCGTAGCCGAAGTTGCCGTACCGGAACGCCTCGTTGTAGGCGAACAGGCTCGGCAGCATCGTGGTCCCGCCCGGGCCGCCCGCGGTGAGGACGAACACGAGGGCGAACGAGTTGAAGTTCCAGATCAGGTCGAGCGTGGTGATCGCGGTGACGATGGGCCGCAGGGCGGGGAGGGTGACGTGCCAGAAGCGGCGCCAGGTGCTCGCGCCGTCGATCGCGGCAGCCTCGTTCAGCTCGGCGGGCACGGACTGGAGTCCGGCCAGGAGCGTGATCGTGGTCTGCGGCATGCCGGCCCACACGCCGACGACGATGACGACCGGGAGCGCGATCGCGGACTCGCCGAGCCAGTTGACCGAGGACGGCAGGCCGAGGGTCTCGAGGGTGCGGTTGACGGGCCCGTAGTTCGGGTTGAGCATGAGCTGCCACATGATCGCGATGATCACCGGGGGCATCGCCCACGGGATGAGCGCGAGCGTGCGGGCGAGCCAGCGCAGCCGCAGGTCGAGGTTGAGCAGCAGCGCGAGGCCGAGCGAGGCGAGGAACTGGAGGGCCGTCACGCTGAAGGCCCACACGAGGCCGATCTTGAAGGAGTTCCAGAACAGTTCGTTCCCGGCGAGGGCGGCGTAGTTGTCGAGGCCGTTGAAGTGCGTCTCGGCGTTCAGGCCGGCCTGGGCGTCGGTGAAGCCGAGGGCGACGCCGTACACGAGCGGGTAGACGCTGAACAGCATCACCGGGAGCAGCGCGGGGAGGACCAGGAGCCAGGCGTCGCGGCCCTCGGCGGAGCGGCGGCGGGCCCGGGGCGGCGCGGGAGCGGCGAGGGCGGTCATGCCGGTCCCCCGGTGGACTCGCGGACCGACAGGGCCGGGGGGATCACGATGCGGCTGACGGGCGCGCCCGGTTCCTGGATGCGGCGGATGAGGAGCTTCGCGGCGGCCTTGGCGCGCTTGGCGGAGCCGAGGTCCACGGAGGTGAGGGAGGGGGTGGCGAGTTCGGCGGCGTCGGTGTCGTCCATGCCGACGACGGCGACGTCCTCGGGGACGCGGGTCCCGGCGGCGGCGAGCTCCTTGAGGGCGGCGACGGCGAGGAGGTCGTTCGCGCCGATGATCGCGTCCGGGCTGGCCTGGCCGAGGAGCGCGGCGGTGGCCTTGCGGCCGGCGCGGTAGGTGAACGCGGTCGCGGTGACCTGGAGTTCGGAGGAGGTGGCGAGGCCGAACCGCTCGACGGCGGCGAGGTACCCGGCGAGGCGGGCCGAGCCGGGGACGGTGTCGACGGGGCCGTTGACGAGCGCGATGCGGCGCCGGCCCTGGGCGACGAGGTGCTCGACGGCGAGGCCGATGCCGGTGGCGGAGTCGGCGCGCACGTTGTCGAGGGCGACGTCGGCGGGGAGGGTGCCGATGACGACGATCGGGAGGCGGCTGGACCGCATGGCCTCGATCAGGTCCTCGGTGATGCGCAGCGGGCTCATGAGGAGCCCGTCGGCGTAGCCGCGGTTGAGGCTGGTGACGAGGTCGATCTGGGCCTGGGGGTCGCTGCCGGTGGAGGAGACGACGAGCCGGTACCCGGCCTTGGCGACGATGCCGGTGACGGTGCGCATCATCTGCACGTAGACGGGGTTGCCGACGTCGGCGACGGCGAGGGTGATCTGGTCGGTGCGGCCGGTGCGCATGGTGCGGGCGCTGGCGTGGGGGACGTAGCCGAGTTCGGCGGCGGCCTCCCTGACCTTGCGCGCGAGCTCCGGGCTGGCGGAGCCGCCGTTGAGGACCCGCGACACGGAGGACACGGAGACCCCGGCCTTGGCGGCCACGAGCTGGAGGTTGGACTTCGGTGTCTCAGCCATCCTCATCCCTGCGAGGTAGGAGGGGTTTGGGAACGTTCTTAAGAACGTTTCCAAGCACCATAGCAGAGATCCCCGGGAACGCAACACCAGTCACACCGGTCTCGCCGCGGGGTATGTCGCCGCAGGCGGGAACGGCGAAGCGCGCCTCCCGGTCGTCCGGCGGCGCGCTTCGGCCGGGCGTCGGCGGCGCTAGGCGGGCTCGGCGGCGGCCTCGGCGCGGAGGAACTCCTCGCGCTTGCGGTGGTGGAACCAGAACGGCGCCAGGGGGACCACGGCGCACACGAGCGCGAGGAGCGTGGTGCCGAAGCCCCAGCCGAGGCGGCGGCGCACGAGGAGGGTCGAGCCGACCAGGAGCACGAACAGGGCCCCGTGGAGGGAGCCGAGCGGCATCACCAGGTCGATTTCGGAGACGCGGCTCAGCAGCGAACCGAAGACGAGCAGGAGCACGAAGGACCAGCCCTCGGCGAGGGTGAGCATCCGGTACAGGAAGACGGGGTTCTTTGCCACCGCGGGCCCCTTTCAGAGTGGTTTCCGCGCCGAACCTAGCACTGGGCCCCTGGAGGCGGCCCGGCGTGGAGTGCGCCTGCGCCGCAGCCCACCCGCGGGCGGTTGACGAACCGGCCCGTCCTGGTATATGAATGAAATGGTATATAACTGAGGGGGTATGCAATGGAGGTGTCCGCGGTCTTCGAAGTGCTCGCGCTGCCGGCGCGGCAGGCGATCGTCGAGCGGCTCCGGGAGGGGCCCGCGACGGTGGGCGAGCTGGCCGGGGCCCTGGGGCTGAGCCAGCCGCTCGCGTCGAAGCACCTGCGGGTGCTGCGGGATTGCGGGTTCGTCAGCGTCCGCGCCGATGCGCAGCGACGCTGGTACGAGCTGCGCCCTGAGCCTCTGCGCGAGGTCGACCGGTGGCTGGAGCCGTACCGCTGGATGTGGGAGGAGCGTCTCGACCGGCTCGGGGACCGCTTGGACGCCATGGCCCGGCATGAGGACGAGGAGGAGTGATGTCCGATCCCGAGATGCTCGCCGACCGCGGCCGACCGGCCGTCCGGATCGAGCGGCGCTACGACCACCCGATCGACCGCGTCTGGCGCGCGGTGACCGAGCCCGCGCACCTCGCGCAGTGGTTCCCGTTCGGCGCCGACCTGGAACTGCGCGCGGGAGGGAAGGCCGACTTCGGCGAGGGCGGCGAAGGCGAGGTCCTGGAGGCCGACCCTCCACGGTTCCTCGCGTTCACATGGGGCGGCGACAGGCTGGAGTTCACGCTGGCCGAGGAGGACGGCGGGACCCGGTTCACGCTCGTGCACGGCTTCGACGACCGCGGCGGGGCGGCGAGCTTCGCGACCGGGTGGGAGCAGTGCATGGCGGGCCTGGTCGAGGTCCTCGCCGACCGAACGCCGGGCGATCCGGGCCGCGGCGTCGCCCGCCACGAGGAGCTGGCAGCGCGATTCGGGCTCAACGAGCCGCAGGTGGACGAGGGCCCCGGCGGCTGGACCGCGCGGTTCGAGCGGCAGCTCGTGTGCCCGGCGAAGACCGCGTGGGATCTGTTCTTCGGCGGGAAGCGCGCCCCGGGCGTGGGCGCGGAGTTCCGGGCGCCGCAGGCCCCGCATGTGCTGCTGGGCACCGTGACCGAGTGCGAGAGGCCGACGTCCTTCGCGTTCGTCGTCGCGCAAGGCGAGCCCGGAGGGGAGGTGCGGCTGCGCCTGGGCGAGGGCACCGGTCACGGCGCGCGGCTGTTCCTGGAGGTGCGCGGAGCCGACCCCGCGCAGCTCGACGCGGCCGTCGAGCAGTGGGGCGTCGGCGCGGTCGAGCACATCGCGGCCGAGGCGGCGAGGCTCGCGACCGCATAGAGCAGGGCCCGCCGAATATCGGCGGGCCCTGCTCGTGCCGCTAGAGCGCGCGGCTCTTGAACGAGCGCAGCCGCAGGCTGTTGCCGACCACGAAGACGCTGGAGAACGCCATGGCCGCCCCGGCGAGCATCGGGTTGAGCAGGCCGAGGGCCGCGAGCGGGATCGCCGCGACGTTGTATCCGAAGGCCCAGAACAGGTTGCCCTTGATGGTGCCGAGGGTGCGCCGGGAGAGCCGGATCGCGTCGGCCGCGCCGCGCAGGTCGCCGCGGACCAGCGTGATGTCGGCGGCCTCGATCGCGACGTCGGTGCCGGTGCCCATCGCCAGGCCGAGGTCGGCCTTGGCGAGCGCGGCGGCGTCGTTGACGCCGTCGCCGACCATCGCCACGACCTTGCCCTCCTCCTGGAGGCGGGCGACGGCCGCGACCTTGTCGGCGGGCAGGACCTCGGCGATGACCTCGTCGATGCCGACCTCGGCGGCGATGCGCTCGGCCACGACCTTGTTGTCGCCGGTGAGCAGGACCGGGGTGAGGCCGAGGGCCTTGAACTGGGCGACCGCTTCAAGGCTGGTGGGCTTGACGGTGTCGGCGACGACCAAGACCCCGCGGGCCTCGCCGTCCCAGGCCACGGCCACCGCGGTCTTGCCCTCGCCCTCGGCGGCGGCCTTCGCGTCGGCCAGGGCCGGGCCGAGTTCGAGCGACCAGTCCTCCAGGAGGCGCTCGCGGCCGACCACGACGTAGTGGCCGTCCACGACGCCTTGCACGCCTTTGCCTTCCACGTTCTGGAAGTCCTCGACGGCGGGCAGCTCGACCTCCTCGGCCGCGGCCTTCGCGATCGCCTGCGCGACCGGGTGCTCCGAGGCGTACTCGAGGGCGCCGGCGAGGCGCAGCAGCTCGGCGCGCTCGACCCCGTCGGCCGCGACGGCGTCGACCAGGGTCATGCGGCCGGTGGTGACCGTGCCGGTCTTGTCGAGCACGATGGTGTCGACGCGGCGCGTGGACTCCAGGACCTCGGGGCCCTTGATGAGCACGCCCATCTGGGCGCCGCGGCCGGTGCCGACCAGGAGCGCGGTCGGCGTGGCGAGGCCGAGGGCGCACGGGCAGGCGATGATGAGGACCGCGACGGCGGCGGTGAACGCCGTGGCCGCGGGGAACCCGGCGCCGAGCCAGAACCCGAGGGTGCCGACGGCGATCGCGATGACGACCGGCACGAAGATCCCCGAGACGCGGTCGGCGAGGCGCTGGACCTCGGCCTTCCCCGACTGGGCCTCCTCGACGAGGCGGGCCATCTGGGCGAGCTGGGTGTCCGCGCCGACGCGGGTGGCGCGCACGGTGAGGCGGCCGCCGGCGTTCACGGTGGCGCCGGTGACCGGGTCGCCCGCGCCGACCTCGACGGGCACGGACTCGCCGGTGAGCATGGAGGCGTCGATCGCGGAGGTGCCGGAGACGACGACGCCGTCGGCGGCGATCTTCTCCCCCGGCCGGACCACGAACTCGTCGCCGACGGCGAGCTGGGCGATCGGGACGCGGGTCTCGGTCCCGCCGCGCAGCACCGCGACGTCCTTGGCGCCCATCTCGAGCAGGGCCCGCAGGGCCGCGCCCGCCCGGCGCTTGGAGCGCTTCTCGAAGTAGCGCCCGGCGAGGATGAACATGGTGACGCCGGCGGCGACCTCGAGGTACAGGTTGGAGGCGCCGTCGCTGGGCTCCACGGTGAACTCGAACGGGTGGGTCATGCCGGGCGTGCCGGCCGTGCCCCAGAACAGGGCGTACACCGACCAGGCGAACGCGGCGAGCGTGCCGACCGACACGAGCGTGTCCATCGTGGCCGCGCCGTGGCGCAGGTTCGTCCACGCGGCCTTGTGGAAGGGCCACGCGGCCCAGGCGATCACCGGCCAGGCGAGGGCGAGGGAGAGCCACTGCCAGTACTCGAACTGGAGGGCCGGGGCCATCGACATGGCGATGACCGGGACCGACAGGACGATCGAGGCGATGAGGCGGTCGCGCAGGGAGGTGAGCTCGGGGTCGGGGCGGTCCTCGGCGGCGGCCTCCGGTTCGGGGGCCTTGGGGAGGGCGGCGGTGTAGCCGGTCCGCTCGACGACGGCGATGAGCTCGGCCGGGTCGGTGCCCGCGGGGGCCTCGATCTGGGCCTTCTCGGTGGCGTAGTTGACGCTGGCGGTGACGCCGTCGAGCTTGTTGAGCTTCTTCTCGATCCGCATGGCGCAGGAAGCGCAGGTCATGCCGCCGATCTCGAGTTCGATGCGGTTCGCGGCGGCGGGGGCCGATGCCATGGCACTTCTCCTTTCTGCTGCTCGGTCGCTCAGTCGTCGTGGGCGTCGGTGCCGTCGTGCCCGTGCGGGGACGCGGACTCGGCGGGCGCGGCCGGCTCGGTGCCGTCGGTGTCGAGGACGAACGGCGCGGTGTGGACCTGGCCGTCGACCTGGAAGTCGAGGTAGAGCAGGTAGCGGCCCTCGGTGGGCGCGGCGGTCGCGAACACGATCCGCGGCCCCGACGTGGTGCCGGGTTCGGGCTCGTCGCCTTCGGGGTGGACGTGGAGGTAGCCGAGGTCGCCCTCGCGGAGGGCGA
This sequence comes from Glycomyces terrestris, assembly GCF_003933745.1. Lineage (GTDB taxonomy): Bacteria > Actinomycetota > Actinomycetes > Mycobacteriales > Micromonosporaceae > Glycomyces > Glycomyces terrestris. The sequence continues at coordinate 600,704 of NZ_RSEB01000004.1, forward strand.
CGAGGTGGCCCCAGGCCCCGAGGTAGGGCTCGAGGGCGGTGACGGGCGCGCCGTCCTTCGCGACCTCGACGGTGAGCTCGGTGGTGGCGCCCGCGGCGAGGTCGCCGGTGAGCGTGACGTCGAAGCCGTCGACGCTGGCGGTGCGGGTGACCGGGTTGTCGGCGCGGGGCGCGTACTCGCCCGCGACCTCGACGGTCTGCGAGAGCGTCACGTCGAGCTCCTCGGCGGTGTCGCCGGGCACGAAGTCGGCGAAGACGCGGTAGGTGCCGGGCTGGTTCCAGGACCAGGGCAGGGACCAGGTCTCGCCGTCGAACTCGGGGTGGACGTGGCGGAACTCGGCGCCGTCGGCGCGCACGACGATGAGGTGCAGGTCCTTCTCGTGGGACTCGGTGTACTCGGTGAGCGGCGCGCCGCCGGGGGCGGTGATGCCGAAGGCGAGCACGCCCTCGTCGCCGACCGCCGCGGGGGCGGTCACCGCGCTCATGACGTAGCCGTCCTGCTCGATCGACAGGCCGCGGACCGGGTCGGCCTCGTGGCCGCCGTGGTCGTCCTCCGCGCCGCCCTCCATGTCCATGTCGTGCTCGGGTTCGATCTCGTTCAGGCGGTCTTCGACGACGCCGTCGGGGACGACGTTCGCGGCGAGCGCGAACGTGCCCCCGAACAGCGCGGCGAGTCCGAGGCCGAAGGCGCCCAGTCGGACGGGGGTCTTCATGACAGGCGCACCGCCTCGTAGCCGGCCTCGTCGACGGCGGCCACGACCGCGGCGTCGTCCACCGGGCCGTCGGCGGTGACGACGAGCCTGCCGGTGGCGGCGCTGACGTCGATCCGCTGGATCGGGCCGATCTTGCCGACCTCTTCGCGAACGGACATCTCGCAGTGCCCGCAGGTCATCCCGGTGACCTGGTACTCGATGACGCTCATGACGACTCCTCTCGCTCAATCATACCCCTGGAGGGTATCTCTTGACTCAGAATTTATACCCCCAGGGGGTATCAAGTCAAGAGCCGGGTCCCACTTTTCGCGAACATCCGGCTTCTCACGGCCGCGGACGCTGGCACCTCCCCGTCTCGCGCCGGGGCAAGGCGGCTCAGGCGTCCATCTGCCGCAGCATCTCCGGGCCAGCCCGCCCCCACGACCCTGACCGAAGGGGTCGGCGACCCGGAGGCCTTGGTCCACTGGAGTAGGTCCCGACGCGAGCCGGCGAGTCGCATGCCCGTTCAAGCGCTCCTCGTTGCATGTCTGGATAGAGCCCCGATGTGTTTGAGAATTGCGCGGAGGTCATCCCTGGCATTCACGTCATTGCAAACCGACGGCGCGGTTCACGTCGCCATCGGACGAGCCGAGAAGACCGATTACCGGTCTCTCGAGAAACTCGGCAGGCGATTTGAAGTTGATCATGCCTCCGCTGACGCGGATTCCAGTCCTTCCTCCTAAGATGAGGTGTGGCCCGTCGGAATCCTTCCCCCTCAAGGCGCGCGGCACCTCTGCTGATCCTCTCGTCAGCACTGGCACTCGCTTCACTTCTCACATTGTTGGCGATCGCACAACCGCATCTCAGCGTTGAAGTCTGGCTGAGCCTGAGCGGTCTGCTGATCGCAGTTCTCACATTGTTCCTCACTATTCCCGGGACTCGCCAGGCGCTTTACGCAAACCGTTCGGTGACGGGTGAATTCGACCTTCCCGCTCTTCGGCGAGGAGTTCGCAGGCGGTGGGAGGCGGCGGCTGAACAACGCGGTCTGCAGGACGACACCCTCGGCATCGTCTGGCGGAACACCGATCGTCCCGTCACCCGCGTCGCCGGCAGAACCCTCGACGACCTCGTCGACGTTCCCAACGATGTGACCCATCTGGGCGCGCACTGGCGCGCGCTCGCCGCGCCCAGACAACTGGTGGTCCTCGGTCCTCGTGGGGCGGGCAAGACGTCGACGCTGGTGCTGCTCGCACATGACCTGCTGAGCGAGGGGGAGGACGCGCCGCTTCCGGTCCCCGTCAACCTCAACGGATGGGACCCCCGCAAGACCGGCCTCGACGCATGGGCCGCCGCCCAGCTCATCGAGGAGTTCCCCGACCTCAAACGCCGGACACGCTCGGGAGCGAGTGCCGCTAGGACGTTGTTGGAAGACGGCACGCTCATCCCGTTCTTCGACGGCCTCGACGAGTCTCACGACCACGCGGAAGGCCTGCGGGTCTTCAACGCGACCTGGCGGAAACGCGCCTTCGTGGTGAGCTGCCGAGCGGAGGAGTTCGAGGAGGCCGTCCGACTGCGCCACGAAAGCCTCGCCGCTGCTCCGGTCATCGACCTGCAGCCTGTCACACCTGCGCAAGCGACCTCCTACCTCCCGTCCGGAGGGCAGATCGACGGTGACCGACGCTGGAGTGACGTGATCGGCAGGATCACCTCCAACCCTGACGGCGTCCTCGCCTCCGCCCTGTCCACGCCGCTGATGGTCTATCTCGCGCAGATCGCCTACCAGGTGGAGCCCACCGCTGACGAACTGCTGGAATTCGACTCGGCGACCGCGATCGAGCAGCGCCTGTTCCGTGCGTACCTGCCCGCGCTCTACAGCGGCCGGCACCCCCGGGGCGACACCGAGCAGCGCCACACACCGGCCGAGGCTGATCGATGGCTCGGGTTCCTGGCTGCACAGGCTTCCGCCTCGCAAGGCGTTGCGTGGTGGCGCCTGCCGGCAGCCTGCGGGCCATGGTTCCTCGTCGGGTACATCGCGCTGACGGTTGCGATCGCCTGGATTCTGGTGGGAAGCGCGGCCGGATTCTGGTACGGCGCGATCTTCGCCGCTGGAATCGGTCTGCGCATTCCCGCATACAGCAACCCGGTCATCTCGACCCATGGCCATCGCGCCGGTGACATCACCATCGGCGTCCTGTGCGGAACGCTGTGCGGCACCATCGGATTTCTCGCCGGAGGCCTGGCAAGCGCCCTGTCCATCGGCGTGGCCTCCTCGATCGCGGTCAAGTTCGCGATCGAGGCCTATCAGCGTCATGGAGTGGATGAATACCCTCGGACGCCGATCGAGGTGCTCCGCGAGGACGTCAAGCATTCGCTGCAGCTGGCGCTGTCGGCCGGCGTCTCAGTCTTCGCGGCCGCCATCTTCATGGACGGCCCGCTCGGAGCCCTCGTATTCGGGCTCGTCGGCGCCTTCGCGGGGGGCCAGGCCGGCTACTTCGACACAGGCCCGCTCAGGGGAGCGATCCCCGGCGCCCTGACGTACGGCACCATAGGGGCCGTCTCCGGAGGCATCCGGCTCGATGTCGTCGACGGTGTCCTGCTCGCGCTCGGGACGGTGAGCACGGTCATCGCCCTCAACGTCTGGTACCGCTCGCTTTGGGCAAGGCTCTGGCTCGGGGTCACCGGCCGACTCCCCTACCGTGTGATGCGGTTCCTCGAGAACGCCGCGCAACTCGGCGTGCTCCGAAGAACCGGGGCGGTCTATCGCTTCCGCCACGAGCGGATCCAGACCTACCTGGCATCGAAGTACGCCCCGGACCACCAGGCTCCCCCGGTACTCGGAACGCGGGGGGCCACGCCATGACCCAGGACTGGGACCTCACCATGCGAATGGTGCTGCAGCGTCGCGAAGCCTATCTCAGCGAGCACTACATCGGACTCCACTTCACCGTCGTCAGTCTCGCGCTGGGGACCGCCGGGGTCACCGCGGCGCTCCTACTCGCCGCCGGGACTCTGCCCGCGGACTACGCGGTGCTCTTCGGTTTCCTCTGGGCTACCACCGTTCTTGCAACAATCACGGCCTTCGGGGCCGCCACCGTGGGTTCGGTCCTGCTGCCGTCGCGGCTGCCTTCGATCTCCGACCTGGTGCTACCCCTCCTGATCGCCATCTGCGAGTTCCTGTTGTTCGCGATCCTCGCCCCGCAGGCAGGGAGCGACACCGCTCCTCGCCGCGCTGTCATCACCTGGTACTTCCTCATGGCGGCCTTCTGCGCCCTGGCCGCCGTTGCGATCGCAAGGGTGGGCGTCATCTTCCGATCCGCGCGCTACAGCCCCGACATCAGGGCCCACATGCACTGGTACCGAAGGCAGCTCCGCCTGGACGCGCTTGGTGCCACAACGACGGCGTCGCTCAGCCTCGCGGCCGGGTTTCTCCACCTAGGGGCCTCCCAAGTACCGGCATGGGTCTCCTGCGGCATCACCACGATCATCGCCGCGCTCCTCGTTCTGGCCAGCCTCGGGCACGGAAGGGTGTCGAACTACTGGCAAGCGGCGCTGGACGGTCACCTCGGCAGGTAAACGTCTTCCGAGGGGCCCTGCGCTCTTCAGGTGCCCGATCAAGGAGTCAGCCCCGCGAACAGCTGCCGCGCTTGAGCATCGGTCGGCGCACGGCCTTCAGCCGCCTCGAAGTAGGCCTCCAGGAAGGGAAGCAAGAGGGAAGGGCTGACATTGACGGCGCGCGATTGCGGTTGAAACCCGATGAGCCGCATGTGAGGTCGTCGACCGCATCCGACGCGGACTTCGGGCTGCACATACGGCACGAGGACCGGGGCGGCCCCGTGTCGGGTGTAGAACGCGTCGCGGCGGACTGGGTCCCCGAACCGGGGGTGGGGTCGATAGGCGGTCGGGTCTTCGATCTCGGCGAGGACGGCGTGCGGGTGGTAGCGCCGTTGCCACGTCTCGAGGGCATGTTCGAGGAGTCGCCCTCCGATCCCCGTGCTTCGTCTGTCGGCGGTGACCGCGAGATAAGTCAGCAGGACGATGGGGTGAGGTTCCCAACGACTGCCCACCACCGCGGCCACCGGGACCTGATGGGCGTCCAGGACGGCGAAAACGGTGACGCCGGCGGCGAGACCGGCGGCGAGATCCTTGAACGTCTCCAGCTCCTGCGCGGGGAAGTTCGGTTCCAGGACGTGCCGGTAGACCGCCTCGAGCAGCGGCCCCGAGTCGGTCACTTCGACGATGGGATCAACGTGGGCGTTCATTGCCTTCCGGGTCCTGTTCCTCACTGCTTGGGTTCGACCAGCGGTACACCGCGACGCTACAGGTGATCGCGGCCGTGATGATGACGCCGAGCAGCGCCCATGCCCACTCGTTGGGAAGCGAGGCCGTCTGCAGGACTTGGACCACGCCGGCGAAGCCGGTGGCCGCCATCGCGGCCAAGAGGGCTTCGATAAGGCTGCGGCTCCGTCTGGCGCGGCGTTCGCGCTCCATCTCGACGTGCTCCTGGAACTCGGTCGCAATCGCTTCGATGTGCACTTCGAGGCGATCGTTGAGCAATTGCCCCAGCTTGTCGGCGATATCCTGTTCGGACTGCTCGACGCCGCTCAGCGCGAGCAACTCGGTGAGCGCTTCGGTGTCGGCGGGAGAGGCCATGAAGTTCGGGGAGTGGATGAGCGATTGCACCGCCCGGTATTCAGAGGCGAAGTCGTGCAAGGAGACGAGTTCACGCCGCAGCCGGGCGGCGTGCTTCGTGAGTTTGGCCGCGTCCGCAGAGGTCTGGATGCCGCTGACGAGTTCGGTGACTTCGCGGTGCCGCTGGGCGAGGCGGTCGGACCACACGCTGTAGAGCCCGTCGAGGGTCCCCACGAATTCAGCAACAGTCTCATAGGTGCCGACGCCGAAGGTCGGCATCCCGAAAGGGACGAGAATCGTCGAGTTCGCGGTGCCGACCACGAGGTTGCCGGCTTTGCGGACCGTCGCCAGCACCGTGTCCGACGGGACGGTGAATCGCGCCCAGTCGCCGATGGACTCGATGCCGTTGGGCACCGTGTGCAGTACTGCCTGAGCACCGAACGCCGCGCGGAACTCCTTGCCGGACTTGACGGACCGGCGCTCCTGGCCACGGGGGTTCGCGCCGGTGCGGACACTGGCCTCGTAGACGGTGGCGAGCACGTGGTATCGGCCTGACCGTGATTCGACCCCTTCGCCCAGCACCGACGCGACCGCCGCTTGCAGTTCGGTGGCGAAGTCGTGCAAGCCTGCCCAGTGCCGGTCAGCACCGCCGCAACTGACGAGCATAGTGCCGTGTTCGGGCGCGGCCCGGAACAGAGTGAACATGGCGCTGTGCGGGTCGAGCCCGTACTGATGCGACTCGAGTCGAACGTAATGGTTCCCGAGGACCGACAACCGGACCTCGGCCTTGAGCTCATCCACGACGACGCCGTCGGGGTGGGAGAGGCGGACCGGGGGCAACTGGATCGAAGCGCCTTCGAATCGACGCTTATGGAAGTCCGCGCCCGCCCACACGTCGCACAGCTCGAGCACCCGCCGGATCGCCACCGCCCCGATACCGCCGAGTGCCGGAGGGGAGGTCTGCGCCCGAATCGAGTCGACCGCATCTTCCGCATCGACTCCGTTGCACCCGAATGGGAACAGGTAGACGGTCTTCAAGTGGTCCAGGGTGAGCCACTCACTGTCGGCCGCCTCGTCTATGCGTTCAAGACAGGAGCGGTGTCCTCGCAGTTCGCTCTTCTGGACGTATGTCAACGGAGCATCCTCGGCAGCCGTCAACGCGGCGAACGCGTCGGTCAGGTCGATTCCGGGACCTCCGAGACGTGCTCGCACTCCGAGCAGTACCTGCTCAACCGCCTTGTAGTAGGCGCTGGTGGCATTCCAGATCCGCATCAGGCCGTCGCGAAGAGAGAGGGAGTCCTCGGGGAGTCCCTGCACGCAGTTCCCGAGTTCGGCGGCGCTTGCTTGCGCGAGCTTGACGGCTTCGAGGTGGCGGCTCAGATCACCGCAGCACAAGGCGTCTTCAACCCTGATCTCCTCGACCAGCATCCGCATGAGCGCAACGACGGCTTCACCTGCGGCACGCTCATCGGCGTCCGGCACGAGGGGCCGCAGTTCCTCCCATTGGCGTTCGAACTCCTCGAGGCCACCGATCATCCGAGTGAACTCGTACGACAGTTTCCACGCTCGGTGCGCGACTCCCCAGACGAACATTCCCAGCATCGCCGGACCGAGTGGGAGCCGCGCAGCGGCTTGCAAAGAATTGCGAAAGAGGATCTCGCGCTCCCGCACCTGCTCGACAGCCGGCGGTATCGCCATTCCGTGTCCGGGAGCATTCCATTGAAACTGCTCCCAAACTAGCTCAACCGATATTCCTGACGTACGTAATAGATCACCCAGAAGGTCGTGATCGAGGGTTTCAGTCAAGGTCTTGATCGCCCTGTTCGCAACATCGGTTTCGTATTCAGATTCCATGCCTGGAGTATCGCACCGACGGCGGTATCCCGCACGCCCGAGCACGCGACGTCGATCCGCTTCAGTCGACGTCGAGCATTGGCGAGGTCGAACTTGAAAACTGACCGCGGGGGCTATTAGGAAATCCTGCCCAGGAAGCGCGGGATCGAGATGGTTTGTTCCTGACCCCGGAGGCTTCGTCGCTTCCTTCGTCAGTTCGTCGGTCAACAGGGAACGCCCGGGGATTCCGCCGTGGGCGTAACGGGTGGAATCCTCCGGGCGCGTCGGCTTACCGTGGGGCATGGCTGAGACTTCCCCGAACCCGGTCGCCGCACCGGAGCAGACCCGACGGCGCACGGCCCCGAGCGAGCCCCTGTGGCGCGACGTCCTCGGCGAGCAGCTGCGCTCGGCCCGCCGCGAGCGCGGCGAGACCCTGAGCGAGACCGCCGACCGCGCCGGGATCTCCCCGCAGTACCTCTCCGAGATCGAGCGCGGCGTGAAGGAGCCCTCGAGCGAGATGATCGCCGCGGTCGCCGGGGCCCTGGACACGACGCTCGGCGACCTGGTGCTCCAGGTCGCCGAGCGGATCCTCCTCGACCGCAGCGCGATCGACCGCGCCGGCGCCCCGTCCGGCCCGGTGTGCCGGGCGGCGTACGCGCTGGCGGCCTAGACCGCGGGGCGGTGCGGGCCCAGCCCGCACCGCCCCGCTACTTCGCTTCGAGGATGTTGTCGATGAGGCCGTAGGTCTTCGCGGCCTCGGCGGTGAAGACGCGGTCCCGGTCGGTGTCGACGCGCAGCTGCTCGGCGGCCTGGCCGGTGTGGCGGGCGAGGATCTGCTCCATGCTGTCGCGCACGCGCACGAGCTCGTCGGCCTGGATGATGAGGTCCGGGATCGGGCCGCGGCCCTGGCCGGCGGGCTGGTCGAGGACGATCCGGGCGTGCGGCAGGGCCGAGCGCATCCCCTCGGTCCCGGCGGCGAGCAGGACGGCGCCGACGCCGACGGCCTGGCCGACGCAGAGCGTGGCGACCTTCGGGCGGATGTACCGCAGCGTGTCGTAGACGGCGAGCATCGCGCTCGGGTCGCCGCCTTCGCAGTTGATGTAGAAGTTGACGTCCTTGTCGGGGTTGGCCTCCTCGAGGTGGAGGAGCTGGGCGACGAGCGCGTTCGCCACGCCCGCGTCGATCGCGGTGCCGAGGTAGATGATCCGGCCCGAGAGCAGGTGCGAGTAGACGTCCATGACGCGCTCGCCGCGTCCCTGGTCGACGATGACGTTCGGGATCATGTAGCTGCTCACCGTTCTCCTCCTTGCGCGGCGACCCGCAGGCCGATGCCGGGGCGCTCCTTCGGGGCGATCTCGTCGAACGAGGTGACGACGGCGTCGACGAAGCCGAATTCGCGCGCCTCCTCGGCGGTGTACCAGCGGTCGCGCAGCGAGTCCTCGAAGACCCGCTCGATCGGCTGGCCGGTGTCCTCGGCGATGAGCCGCAGCACGGTGTCCCTGGTGTAGCGCAGGTCGTTGGCCTGGAGTTCGATGTCGACGGCCGCGCCGCCGATCCCGGCCGAGCCCTGGTGCATGAGGACGCGCGCGTGCGGCAGCACCCGCCGCTTGCCCGGCGTGCCGGCCGAGAGCAGGAACTGTCCTGCGCTGCAAGCGATTCCGAGTCCGAGGGTGGCGACGTCGCACGGCACCAGCCGCATCGTGTCGCGGATGGCGAGCATCGCGGGGACCGAGCCTCCCGGGGAGTGGATCCACAGCGAGATGTCGCTCGCGGGGTCGTCGATGGCCAGGGACAGCATCTGGGTCGCCAGGAGGGTGCCGTTGTCGTCGTCGAGCACGCCGTCGAGGACGAGCACCCGCTGCTGGTACAGCTCGCGCCGCACGCGTTCGGAGAACTGCTGCGGCCTGTTGTCTTCGCTCATGTCTCCACGGTGCGCGCCGGGCCCGGTCCGGCGCAATCGGATCCGCCGTGAGCGGATCTGCTGTGGGCAGCGCGGCGGCCGCGGAGGCCGGTCGGGCCTCCGCGGCGCGGCGGGCTCGTCATCGCGGCGGTCAGACCGCGAGCGCCTCGGTGATCTTGCGGGACATCTCGGCCATGGTCGGGCTCGGCCCGCCGCGGTGCGCGCGGTTGGCGGTCTCGACGGCGAGGCCGACGACCCGGCGGAAGTTCTCGGCCTCGGCCTCGTCCTGCGCCCGCAGGACGCGCACTGCCTCGGCGAGCGCGGGGAGGACCTGGTCGGCGACGGCGGCCGCTGACTTGCCCTTGAGTTTGAAGTCGTGCTGCTTCGAGGCGAGCACGTGCCCGACCGCGCCGGTGGCGGAGGCGTAGGACAGCGAGCCCTCGGTGGCGACCCGGTGGGCCGAGCCGGCGAGGCCGGCGAAGGACAGGAGGTGGATCGCGCCGTAGGCGGCGGTGCGGATGACGGTGCGGTGCTCGGCGGTCAGGTTGACGCTCATGGTGGTTGCTCCTCGTGTGGTTCAGCGGGCGTTTCCCGTTGATGGAGCAAGTGTCGGGGGCGGCGCTGACGGGGCGCTGACACACGGCTGACGCCTTGGGCGGGCCGCGGCGGCCGCTGTCAGCGCGGCAGGACGTGCCCCTGGGCGGCGTCATGCGGGGCGTGCCGGTGCGTCCCGTGGGCAGCGGGCCGGCCGGCCGTCCACCAGCGGCGGGTCGGCTCGCGCCTCAGGCGAGCAGCCCGGACACGATCCTGCCGAGGGCGTCCGCGCGCCGGTCCGGGGCCGCGGTCCCGTCGGCGGCGGCGAGGTCGCCGAGCAGCGCGGTGATGCGCGGCCGCTCGCCGGTCGCGGCGACGTGGCCGAGGTAGGCGGCGGCCTGTCCGGGCCGGGCGGCGCCGGCGTGCTCGTTGAGGGCGAAGGTCGCGACCACGGCGTTGAGCAGGGCGAAGACCTCGAGTTTGGCCCGTCCGTCGGCGGGGTGGTCGGCGAGCACTTCCAGGACGTGGTCGAGGACGCGGACCGCGTTGGGCCCCATGGAGGGGCGCGTGAGGACCAGTTCGGGCAGCCACCGGTGGCGGGCCATCACCGCGTGCAGGGCCTCCCCCACCGCGACGAGGTCGGCGACCGGATCGCCGGTGGCGTCGCCGAGCCGGACGTCGGCGGCGGCCGCGTCGACCATGAGGTCGAGGAGGTCGTCGCGGCCGCCGACGTAGCGGTAGAGGGAGGCGCCGCCGGTGCCCAGCTCGGCGGCGACGTTGCGCATCGACACCGCGTCGAGGCCGCCGCGGTCGGCGACCGCCAGCGCCGCCGCGGTGATCTCGGGGCGGCTGCGCACCGCGGGCCGGCCGGTGGCGGCGCGCTCGGGCCGCAGCCAGATCGGTTCGTCGTAGTCGGCCATGTCACTCCCCACTCGTTTGCGAACACTGTACCCGAAGGCTAGACTTCGGGAACACCGTTCGCGAACTCTGAGGAGGAGCCATGGAACGACCGCACGCGCCCGCCCCGACCGGCTACGCGGCCAACGGCGCGGTGCGCCTCGCCTACGAGGACCACGGCGGCGCCGGCGGGGAGCCGCTCCTGCTGGTGATGGGCTCGGCCGTCACCAGGTTCTGGTGGCCGCCGGGGTTCATCGCCGAACTCGTGGGGCGCGGCTTCCACGTCGTCTCGTTCGACAACCGCGACTCGGGCCAGTCGACGCACTTCCCAGCCGCGCCCGCGAAGCCGGTGACCGCCCTGTTCCGCAAAAAGGTGCCCGCCTACACCGGCGAGGACGTGGCCGACGACGCCGCCGCGGTCCTCGACGCGGTCGGCTGGGACTCGGCCCACCTGTTCGGGCACTCCAACGGCGGCCTACGGGCGCAGCGCATCGCACTGCGCCATCCGCACCGGGTGCGGAGCCTCGCCACCTCGGCGGCGGTGTCCTCCGACGCGGGACGGCTGCGGCTGCTGCGCTGCATCCACTTCGGCACCGTGGCGAGGATGGCCCGCCTGCGCTTCCCCGACACCCCCGAGGGCGACCTCGCCCTGGGCCTGGCGGTCTCCCGCGCGCTCGCGTCCCCCGGCTACCCGTTCGACGAGGAGGAGGCCCTGGAGCGGATCAGGAGGGACGGGTACAGCCCGGTCCGCGACCCGAACACGATGGGACGCCAGCTCGGCGCCCACTGGTCGGGCCCGGCACTCGGCACCCTCGACCTGCCGGCGGTGGTCTTCCACGGCGAGGACGACCAGCTCCTGCGGGTCGAGGCGGCCCGCGACCTCGCCGCCGCGATCCCCGGCGCCCGCCTGGTGGTCGTGCCCGGGCTCGGCCACGACCTCCCGCGGGGCGTCTGGCCCCGGTTCGCGGCGGAGATCCGGGCGAACGCGGACGCCGCCGCTGAATCCGGGCGCCGGGCGTCGTCTCCATTAGCGAACGTGCACCGGAGCGAAGGGACACCACCATGAGGAACGAGCAGCTGCGGCTCCTGGAGGGGCTCCTGGGCTCATGGCGGCTGACGCTGTCGGACGCCTGGTTCCTGGAGCCGCCCGGGACCGAGGTCCACGGTTCGGCCACCGTCGAGTGGCTCGGCGACGCGTTCCTGGTGATGCGGTGCGACCTCGACGGGGACCTGACGATGGTGTTCGGGCGCAGCGACGCGAACGACGCGTTCACGGCCCTCTACCAGGACGACCGGGGCGTGTGCCGGGTGTTCGCGGTGACCGTCGACGGGTCGCATGTGGAGTTCATCCGGAAGGACCCGGACTTCCACCAGCGCTTCATCGCCGAGATCGGGCCGGACCGGATCCTCGGACGCTGGGAGGCGTCCGAGGACCGGGGTGCGACGTGGCGCAAGGACTTCGACCTCACCTACGACCGCGTCGCGGAGGGCTGACCGGGGTCAGCGGCGGGTGTAGACGACGCCGATCTTGTCGACCTCGGCGCCGGCGCGGCCGTGGAAGCCGGCGATCTGCCAGCCGGCGGGCGCGGTGTAGGTGGTGCAGTCGCCGGTGGCGGTGCCGCCGGCGAGGGTGCGGCCGATGCTGGTGGTGAAGCGGGCGAAGAAGATCCGCGTGTGGCCGTCGCGCTGGCCGCGGCACAGGTGGAGCGACACCGGGTACTCGCCCGCGCCGAGCGCGAGGGCCGCGGGGGTGCCGCCGCTGCCGCCGTGGTCGAGGACGGTGCCGTCGGCGAGGGTCAGGCCGATGAGGTCGACGCGGGCGCCGGAGCGCAGGCGCAGGACGGCGGGGTCGTCGCCGGCGTCGAGGTCGTCGACGTCGGTGAAGAAGGCGCCGTGGGAGCCGCCGAACTGGTCGCTGAGGGTGAAGTCGCCGCCGGTGGTCCAGGCGAAGTCGACCGCGATCGGGTAGTGGTCGGAGAGGTTCTCGCCGTTCGCGTCGCGGAAGGCGGCGTGGTCGTTGCGGTACTGGCCGGCGTCGAGGCGGACGTGGTCGCCGGAGCGGTAGAGGACCTTGTCGACGACCTCGCAGGAGGCGTTCACGGTGGCGTCGTCGCAGACGAGGGCGGGGTCGCCCTCGTCGGGGGCGTCGCCGCCGCGCACGAGTTCGACCCAGGCGTCGGTGAGGCCGTTGGCGGCGGCGAACTCGGCGATGCCGTCGCCGCGGGTGTAGCGGGTGTTGGTGTCGCCGTAGACGATGACGGCGTTCCCGGCGGAGTGGGCGGCCATGAACGCGGTGACCTGGGCGAGGTTGGCCTCGCGGGCGGCGATGTCGGCGCCGTCGCTGCCGGCGTCGGTGTGGAGGTTGTAGAGGTCGACCCAGACGCCCTCGGCGAGGCGGGCGCGCATGAACGTGAAGCCCTTGGGGGTCAGGCAGTCCCCGGAGCCGGAGGCGCACTGATCCCAGGTGACCCGCTCGAAGTCCTCGAACGGCAGGTCGGAGAGGGTGTTGAGGCCGTCGCCGAAGGGCACGCCGCCGCTGGTGGGGGTGCGGTGCGGGTGGTCGTCGGCGGCGTAGAGGGCCGCGTGGTAGTTGAAGTCCTCCTGGACGTGCACGATGTCGTACGCGCCGAGGCGGGAGCCGATGATCGGCGTGTTCGTCTCGGGGTCGCCGTCGCCGAGGCCCAGCGGGAGGCCGGCGATGTTGTAGGAGAGGACGGACAGGTCGCCGCTCGTCGCGGCGGCCTCCTGGGCCGCGGCGGGCGGCGCGGGGAGGGCGACGGCGGCGAGCGCGGCGAGCGCGGCCAGGCGGGTCGGGATGCGCATGGGACTCCAGTCGCGGTGCGGCCGAGGGGGACTCGGCTCGGATGACAGCCCTGCCAGATTGCCCGGAATACGCGAAATGTTCAAGACGGCGGGGGGAACGCGCGGTGAAGCCGCGGCGCAGGCGCGCCGCGGCTGGACCGGCGCCGGTTCAGAGGGCGAGGTCGAGGGCGAGGGTGGTGACGGCGAGGCCGAGGAACGCGAAGGTCCCGACGGTCTCCTTCGGCCAGAAGTTCGCGAGGACGTGGGTGTGGACGGCGCAGGTCCAGAACAGGACCAGGCCGGCCGCGGCGGCGGTGCCGAGCGGCGGGTAGGCGAGACCGGCGAGCAGGCCGAGGCCGCCGAGGACCTTGAGGACGCCGATGGGGAAGACGAGCATCGAGTGCGGGACGTGCGCGCCGTCCATGAGCGGCAGGATGACCTTGAGGCGGGCCATGGCGCCGATGCCGGAGCCGAGGTTGGCGAGGCCGCCGGCGAGGACGAGGACGAGGTACAGGGTGGACATGGGTTGCTCCCTTGAGTCGGTTCAGTAGGCGACGGTGACGTGGGTGCCCGCGGTGCGCCGGTCGGCTGCGGCGCGGAGCATGTAGTGGGCGGCGTCCGCCCGGGAGAGGCGGAACGCGCGCGGCAGGCTGGTGCCGTGGGCGACCTGGTAGGTCCCGGTGAGCGGGCCGTCGGTGAGGCGCGGCAGGCGCACGGCGGTCCAGTCGAGGCCGCTGGCGGCGAGGAGCTCCTCGGCGGCGGCGACGTCGCTCATGTGGGCGCCGATGACGGCCCGCACCAGCGGAAGGGTGAACAGCGTCATGGCGAGGCCGGCGCCGGGTTCGCGGCGCAGCGGCCGCGGCCGGTTCGGGCTGGGGACGGTGGAGAGGCCGATGCCGCTGACGGCGACGATCCGCCGGGTCCCGGTGTCCCGCATGGCGTCCGCGATCGCGGCGGTGGCGCGGGAGACGATGCCGGTCTCGTCCTTGCGGCGGGGGCCGACGCAGGAGAGGACGGCGTCGGCGCCGGCCAGGGCCGCGCGGAGCGCGTGCGGATCGGGGTCGGCGAGGTCGACTGCGGCGGCCGGGATCTCGGGGTCGAGGCGGGCGAGGTCGCGGACGACGGCGGTGACGTGGTGGTCCGCGGCGAGGGCCTGAGCGGTGACGGCGCGGCCGATCCCGCCCGTCGCCCCGATGACGACGAGTCTCATTGGACGTTCCTTATCGCAGCTGGGTGAGTTTCTCGGGGTTGGTGACGGCGTAGACGCCGGTGACGGCCCCGTCCTCGGGGCGCAGGTCGAGCATGAGGACGCCGACGACGCGGCCGTCGCGCTCCATGAGCGCCGACGGGGAGCCGTTGACGGGCCGGAACCCGATCGCGAGCCCCGCGGAGCGGCGGAAGGCGCGCCCTGCCAGGAACGCGGCGATGCGGTCGGGGCCGTGCATGGGCCGGGGCCCGGCGGCGGGGGCGAGGCCGCCGCCGTCGCAGGTGAGCGCCACCTCGGGGGCCATCAGGCCGATGAGGGCCTCGAGGTCGCCGCCGGTGACGGCGGCCATGAACCGCTCGGTGACCTGCCGGTGCACGGCCGGGTCGACCCGGTACTTCGGGCGGCGGGCACGCACGTGGGCGCGGGCGCGGCGCGCGGTCTGGCGCACGGCGGCCGGGGTGCGGCCGAGCATCTCGGCGGTCTCGGCCAGGGTGTAGCCGAAGACGTCGGCGAGCACGAACACGGCGCGCTCGGCGGGCGTCAAGGACTCCAGGACCACCATGAGCGCCAACGAGACCGACTCGGCGCGCAGCGCGCGCTCGGCCCCGTCGGGCGCGGCCGGTCCCGGCGCGGTCGCCAGGGGCTCGGGCAGCCAGGGCCCGACATAGGTTTCCCGGCGGCGCCGGATCGCGCCCTGCCGGGCGATGGCGGCGTTGATCGCGACGCGCACCAGGTAGGCGCGCGGGTGCGCGATCGGCGCGCCGTGCGTGCGGGCCTCCCAGGAGAGCCAGGTCTCCTGGAGGACGTCCTCGGTGTCGGCGACGGTGCCGAGCATCGAGTAGACGATGCCGAAGAGCAGCTCGCGGTGCTCGGTGAACACCGCGGTGGCCGCTCCCGCATCGGCGTCGGGTTCCATGGTCGCCTCCTCGATCGGGGGTTGTCGCCGATCTGAGAGCAGCAGACGGGCCCCGGATGTGACATCCGGGGCCCGTTCATGACCGAGGACACAGCCCCGCGAGGGGCGCGGCCTACTCGGTGCCGACGTAGACGAGCGACTTCAGGACGTACTTCCCGGGTTCGAGGACGCCCCTGAGCACCGGCAGGACCGTCGCCGGCCAGTACAGGTGGGTGCCGGGCATCGGCTCGATGACGTCGGCCTCGCGGCCGGTCCCCGAGTCGATGATCTCCGAGCGGATGCCCTGGCTGGTGACGGCGGCCTTCGCCTCCCCGACCTGCGGGACGTGCCCGGGCTTGGGCACGCACCAGCCGCCTTCACCGGTGTGGAGGAGCCGGCCGGTGTCGATCACGTGCACGCGCGCGTGCCAGCCGTCCACGGCCGCTTCGAGGGAGGTCGTGATCGTCACGTCGTCCCACGGCTGCCAGTTGACGGTGAGCACGCCGTTCTCGTCGATGGCCCCCTCGTCGGAGTCCTCGCGGCCGCGCCAGTGCCGTCCGTCCTCCGAGAGCATGAGCGCCCCGTCCGGGGCGGCGGCCTCCAGGCCCTGCCCGACCGCGGCGTGCGAGAACCCGGCGAGCGTCGAGTACGCGAACTTCCCGTACGCGGCCTGCCCGTTGCGCGCCCACGGCTGCCACGCCTGCCCGTTCAGGCGGGTCACGTGCCCGGAGCGGTCGCGCACGTGCACGGCCCGGGCCGCCTTGTGCGCCTCCACGACCGGCCCCGGCACCACTTCCTCGGCGGTCCAGAAGGGATGGTCGGGCGCGGCGGCGAGGCCGAGGAAGACCTTCGTCGCCCACCACGGGGACCCGGCGGTCACGTACTGCTCCACGACCGCGTCGTTCGGGTACGAGTAGCCGACCGTCAGGCGCCCTTCGGTGTCGAGCATCGGCCGGCGCCACCACCAGTCCAGGTGGCGGCGCGCGAACCCGCCGGCCTCGCCCCACGGCACGGCCTCGACGTCCGCGGCGGCCAGCGCGCCCCACAGCGCCCCTTGCGCGAAGCGGTAGCCCATGCTGCGCCCGTAGGGGACGGCGGCGCCGTCGGCGGCGAACCAGGAGCGGAAGCGGCGGGCGAACGCGGCGGCGTTCTCCACGTACCGGTCGTCGCCGGTGAGCTTGAAGTGCAGGAGCGCGTACGTGTGGAACGCGAACGGGTTGTAGTAGTCGACGCGCCCGCCGGGGCCGTCCTCGAAGACGGCGTCGCCGAGCCGGAACTCCCCCATGCGCTCCAGGTGCGCCTCGGCGACGGCCGGGTCGGTCTTCACGCCGACGCGCTTGAGGCCGTGGCCGGCGAACACCGGGAAGTAGTGCCAGTTCATGTCGGCCACGCCGGTGAGGTAGGCGTCGGAGAGCCAGGCGGCGACCTTGTCCCTCGCCTTGGCGTCCAAGGGCTCCCAGAGCTTCTCGGGGGCGGTGGCGAGGCCCCAGCCGACGGAGGCGGCCTCGACGCAGCGCTGGCTGGTGTGGGTGACGTCGCCGACGTACCAGTCGTCCTCGGGGTCGAGGGCGCGGGCGAGGGTGGCGGCGAGGGGCTCCCAGACGGCGTCGGGGACGTGGTCCTTGGCGGCGGTGAGCCCCCACAGTGGACGGGTGAGGAGCTCGAACCAGTTCTCCCGGTGCGAGTGGTTCGACATGGTGACCGGCATGGCCCCCGGGCCCCGCGCGGCCAGCTCCACCGCCGGGCGCGCGACCGCGAGCGCGGCGGCGCCCCATCCTGCATGGCTCTGGTCCAACGGTCCGAACAAACGCTGCGGAGAAGTCACGCTGGCAGACGCTATCAACGCGGGGCGGCTCCTGCAACCCCGGCGGGGGTCGGCCATGGGTTATTCACGGGTCGAATCGTGTGAATCCGGGGTGGCTCAGCGTCACCGCCGCCCCGCAAGATGAGTGGCAGTCGTGAACCGCGCTGGGAATGGGAGGGCTCGCATGGGCGATCGGTACGAGGCGTTCTGCATGGCGGATCCGTCGTTCTACGACGCGATGCACTCCGAGGCGACGGCGGGCGCGTCGTACGCGGTGGCCGACCGGGACCTCCCGGAGGGCTGGCGCTGCACGGCGAAGGACGACTGGCTGACCGTCCGCCGGGAGGGGGCGGCGCTGCCGCTCCAGGGCTGGAAGATCCACGCCTCGGCGACGCTCGACGGGGCCGAGCGGGTCCTGGAGGCGGTGTGGGACTACTGCGTGCCGCGCGGCATCCAGTTCAAGTTCCTGCGCTCCCCGGGGGCGTTCCGGGCGCGGGTGTCGAAGTACGCGCCGCGCGGGTTCTCCGGGAAGCTCGTCACGGTCTACCCGGGCGACGACGCCGAGTGCGAGCGGATCCTGACCGAGCTCGGGGCCGAGCTCGAAGGGGTGCCGGGGCCGTACATCCTCAGCGACCTGCGCTGGGGCGCGGGCCCGCTGCACGTGCGGTACGGCGCGTTCGCGAACCGGTTCACGACCGACGCCTCCGGCGCGGTGGTGCCGGCGATCGAGGACGGCGAGGGCCGCCTGGTCGCCGACCGGCGCGACCCGGTGTTCCGGGTGCCGGAGTGGCTGGAGCTGCCGGCGTTCCTCGAACCGCACCTGAAGGCGCGCAACGCGGTCACGGTCACCGAGGTCCCGTACGCGATCGAGCGGGTCCTGCACTTCTCCAACGGCGGCGGCATCTACCTGGCCCGGCACGACGACGGCCGGCAGGTGGTCCTCAAGGAGGGCCGCCCGCACGCGGGCCTGGACGCGTGGGGCGAGGACGCGGTGCGCCGCGTCGAGCGCGAGCACGAGGTCCTGTCGCGCCTGGCGGGCGTGCCGGGCGTCCCGGAGGTCTACGACCTGTTCTGGCTGGGCGAGCACCGGTTCATGGCGATGGAGTACGTCGAGGGCGAGGTGCTCTCCAAGGCGGTCGTCACCCGCTACCCGCTCATCGACGCGACCGCCGGGCCCGCCGAGTACGAGGCGTTCACCGCCTGGGCGACGGGCGTGTACGAGCGACTGGCGGCGATCGTCGCGGCCGTCCACGACCGCGGGCTCGCCTACGGGGACCTGCACCTGTTCAACGTCATGGTCCGGCCCGACGGCAGCCCGTGCCTGCTCGACTTCGAGGTGGCCGGCCCGGTGGACTCCGAGCGGCGGGCCGGCCTCGGCAACCAGGGCTTCGCGGCGCCGCGGTCGACGGCCGGCGCCGAGGCGGACCGGTACTCGCTCGCGTGCATGAAGCTCGCGCTGTTCCTGCCGATGACGAACCTGCTCGGCCTGCACCGCCTCAAGGCGCGCCACTTCACCGAGATCATCACCCGGCACTTCCCGGTCGCCGCGGACTGGTTCGACGACGCGCTCGAACGCATCGCCCCGGCCGGATTCGCGTACGAGCCGCCCCGGATCGACACCGACCCCGGCTCGTGGCCCGGCGTGCGCGACGCGATCGCGAAGGCGGTCACCGCCAGCGCCACCCCGGACCGGGACGACCGGCTCTTCCCCGGCGACGTCGAGCAGTTCGAGTCGGGCGCGCTCGGCCTCGCGTTCGGCGCGGCGGGGGTCCTGTACGCGCTGGACGCGGCGGGCGCGGGCCGGTTCGAGGAGTACGAGGCGTGGCTGCGCGAGCGCGCGGTCCACCCGGCCTCGGGCTCCAGGCTGGGCCTCTACGACGGGCTCTTGGGCGCGGCGTTCGCCTTGGACCGCTTCGGGTACGCGCAGGACGCGCTCGACATCGCCGACATCGTGCTCCGCGAGGACTGGGAGACGCTCGGCGGCGACCTGTCCGGCGGCGTCTCCGGCATCGGCCTGGGACTGCTCCACCTCGGACTGTCGCGAGGGGAGCGGGGCCTGGCGGAGGCGGGGCTGCGCGCGGCCGCGATCGCCGCGGACCGGCTCGCGGCCGAGACCGGCACCGCGAGCGTGAGCGGCGGCGGCGAGCCGTGGGCGGGCCTGATGCGCGGCGGCGCGGGCCGGGCCGTGCTGTTCCTGCGCGCCGCCGAGGCGACCGGCGACGCGGGCTACCTCGACGCGGCCGAGGCCGCGCTCAAGGCCGACCTGCGGCGGACCGTGGTGCGGGACAACGGTTCCCTTGAGGTCGACGAGGGCTGGCGGACCATGCCGTACCTCGACGCCGGCAGCGTCGGCATCGGCCTGGCGCTGGACCTGTTCGCGGCCCACCGGTCCGTGCCCGAGTTCGCGCGGGCGTCCGAGGGCATCGCGGTCACCGCGTCCTCCCCCATGTACATCCTCCCCGGCCTGTTCACGGGCCGGGCGGGCATCCTCCTGTACCTCGCCTCGCGCAGCGCGGACCCCCTCGCGGACCCGCTGGTGCGCAGGCAGGCGGAGTCGCTCGCCTGGCACGCGCTGCCGTACGGCGACGGGATGGCGTTCCCCGGCACCGGGCTGCTGCGCCTCTCGATGGACCTGGCCACCGGCGGCGCGGGCGTCCTGCTCGCCCTCGGCGCCCTGCACGGCGGCCCGGGACTTCCCCTGGTCCACGGCGCCGCCGCCCCACAGACGCCCGCGCCGCAGGCGCGGGTCGAACAGATCATCTCCCGATGACCTACGAAAGGAAGAAGAACATGGCTCTTCTCGACCTCCAGGGCATGGACAACGGCGCGGCCGCGACCAAGGGCGGCGGCTCCAGCGCGAGCGGGCACTCCTGCCCCTCGAACCTGTCCGCGACCCTCTGCGGCGGCACCAGCGGGCTCTCCGTCCTGCTCTGCCACTAGCCGGTCGCCGCGGCCCCGGACAAGTCACCGATGTCCGGGGCCGCGGCCCGTCCAACGCAGGGCCGGTGGGCTCGCGACAGCGTGTCATTGCGTTTCCGTCTCTACGGACCGGCCGCTCGGAACTCACGCGATCGCGACGGCAGCATGGATCGCCCAGATCCAAACGCTTGCGCAGGCGCGTCGCTCAAGTCCCGCCCTCCAGGGCGGCGGGCGGCCCAGCGCCATGCGCTCGGGGCAGCGCATGTCGCCGCTCAGGCCCGTGATGGTGCTGCGGCACACGCCGATCCGGTTCCGGGCGGTACGACCGCAGAGGCTGCTGGGGACCCGGCGGTGCGTGGTTGCAAACGCGCGTGCTGAGGCGCCACCCGCTCGCGGCAGAACACGCGATCACCTCCGTGCTCGCGGCAGGGCGTACGACACCGATCTCAACCAGTTGCGGCTGAACGCGAAAGGAGCAGGTGACGATGACCCGCGAACTCACTGCCGGACCGGCCACCTCCGTTGCGCGCCAGACCGATCCCTCCCCAGACCCACTCACGTTCGGGACTGCGGTGCGGCAGGCCAGGGCCTGGCTGCCGCTCATCGGGGCGGCGTCGCTGCTCGGCTCCCTCGGCATGCTCGCGCTGCCGCTCGCGCTCGCGGCGGCGGTCGACGCCGTAGCCTCCGGAAGGGACGCGACCGGGCCGGTGGCCCTCGCGACCGGACTGGTCGTCCTCGGCGTCCTGTGCGACCTCGCCGAATCATGGGCCGAGACCGCCTGCGCCGCAACCACTTCCGCGCGGCTTCGCACCGGGCTCGTCCGGCGCGTCCTCGCCGCTCCGCACCAGGTCGGCCGCTTCGACACCGGCGACCTCGTCGCCCGGATCTCGGCGGGCGCCGCGGACGCGGCCCACGCCGGGCCGAGCGCGGTGAGCGCCGCCGCGGCGGTCCTGCCGCCCATCGGGAGCCTGGTGATCCTCATCTGGCTCGACTGGCGGCTCGCGGCGGCGTTCGGCGTCGGCCTCGCGCTGGTCGCAGTCGTGCTGCGGCTCTTCGCCAAGCAGACCGCGACCGCCGCCCTGCGCTACCAGGAGGCGCAGGGGCAGATGGCGGCCCGTCTCACCGAAGCGCTCGAAGGCAGCCGCACGATCGCCGCAGCGGGCACCTTCGGGACCGAGATCCGCCGCGTTCTCGCGGGCCTCCCGGACCTGTCCCGCTATGGCAGGGCGACCTGGAAGGCCCTGTCAGCCGCGGGATCGCGCGCGGCGATCGCCGGGCCCCTCGCCACGGTCGGCGTGCTCACCGTCGCCGGGTTCCTCGTCAGCACCGGCGACCTCACTCCCGGGGAACTCCTCGCCGCCGGCCAGTACGCGATGCTCGGCGCTGGCCTCGGCTCCCTGACGGGCGTGGTCGCCGCGCTCGCTCGCGCGAAGGCCGCGGTCGGACGCCTCGCCGAGGTCCACGACCTCAGTGCCATGTCATATGGCACCGACCATCTCCCCGCGGGCGGAGGCCGCCTCGAATTCCAGGCCGTGTCCGTCTCCCACGAATCCACCCCCCTCCTCCGGGACGTCAGTGTGACGATCCCGGGAGGAGCGCTGGCGGCGGTGGTCGGAGTCTCGGGTTCGGGGAAGTCGATCCTGGCCGAGACCGCGGTCCGCCTCCGGGACCCCGACAGCGGCACCGTCACCCTCGACGGCCGCCCACTCCCCTCCTTGTCCCGCATGGAACTCCGCCGCGCCACCGGCCTCGCCCCCGCCCGCCCGGCCCTGGCGGGCGCGACCCTCGCCGACGCCATGGGCCCGGGCCGGCCCCGCCCGCAGGTCCTCGCGGCTGCGCGTGCGGTCGGCGCCCACGACTTCGCCACCCGGCTCCCCGCAACATATGACACACCACTCCCCGACATCCCCATGTCCGGCGGCGAGGCCCAACGTATCGGCCTCGCCCGCGCCTGGCACGCCGACCGGCTCCTCGTCCTCGATGACGCCACCTCCAGTCTCGACCTCCTCAGCGCCCGCCGCATCGAGGAGGCCCTCGCCGCGACCGGCCGCACCCGCCTCGTAGTGACATATGACGCGGCGCTCGCCGCCCGCGCGGACCTGGTCATCTGGCTCCACGATGGACGCGTCCGCGACACCGGCACCCACGAGGCCCTCTGGGCTGACCCCGACTACCGGGCGGTCTTCGCGCAATGAAACGAGAACTCCGATACGCCGCTTCGGGTCTCAGCGCCCGCGCCATCTGGCGGCTCCTCGCCTGGTCCGCCCTCGAGGTCCTGCCGACCGCCGTGTTCGGCCTGATGTTGGCCCGCGCGATCGACGAGGGCTTCCTGGCGGGCCGCCCGTGGACCGGCGCGGCATGGCTGGGCGGGGTTCTGCTCGCGGCCGCGATCGGCGCAGTGGGCGCCGGACGGGTGTACGCCGCGCTGGGCGCGGTGGTGGAGCCGTTCCGAGACCGCTTGGTGCGGCGGGTGATCCGTCGCGCCTTGCGAAACGCGGTGGCGGGCAGTCCGGAGCCGGGGGCGCTGTCGCTCCTCACCAGACAGGTCGAGATCGCCCGCGACGCCTATGCGGGCATCATCGTGTCGGTCAGAGGATGCCTGGTCACGACGGTCGGGGTCGGGGCGGGCCTCCTGGCGCTGGACGGCCGCCTCGCCGCGCTGGTCCTGCCCCCGTTCCTGCTGGGGCTGCTCGCCTTCGTGGCGACCCTCGGTTTCGCCGCGAACCGCCAACGCGCCGCCGCCGAGGCGGACGCCAACCTGACCGACCGCGCCACCCAGGTCACCGCGGCGGCCCGGGACCTTGCCGCTTGCGGCGGCGAGGCCCACGGCGAGGCGCTGGCGGCCGAACCGATTGCGGCCCAGGCGAAGGCAGAACGCGCCCTCGCAGGCGCCGCAGCCCTCCGCACCCTCTGCTTCGCGATCGGGGGCTGGCTCCCCCTCCTGGTCCTGCTCGCGTTCGCTCCGAGGCTCCTCGACCAGGGCACCACCGCCGGCGCCCTCACCGGTGCGCTCCTGTACATCCTCACCGGCCTCCAGCCGGCCCTCGCCGCCCTCATCACCGGCCTGGGCACCAGCGGCCTCCGCCTCTACACCGCCCTCACCCGACTCCTCCCAACCACCGCAGCCACAAGCGCAAGCGCGGCCATGACCCCCACCGCGCCCCCACCCCCGCCCGCAACCGCGACACCGACACCGACACCGACACCGACACCGACACCGACACCGACACCGACACCGACACCGACACCGAGTGATTCTCACTCCGCCCTCGGGCCCTCAGCCAAGACCTTGTCGGACTCTTCGGGCACTATCAAAGCGGGGGCGACTCCGAAGCCGAGTAACGGTCACTTTTCCTTGCGACCCAACATGTCCGACCCCTCAGGCACGATTGAAACGGGGGGTCCCCCGCACGCCCGTTTTGAAGGCAAAGGCCGGGAACATCCCGATCAGACCGCACCCGCACCCGCACCCGCACCCGCACCCGCACCCGCACCCGCACCCGCACCCGCACCCGCACCCGCACCGATCATTGAAGCCCACGGCCTCACCTTCGCCTACGGCCCGCATTCCGCACCGGCCGTTCGAGATCTCGACCTGGCCGTTCACTCCGGCGACCATCTGGCGATCGTCGGTCCGAGCGGCGTCGGCAAGTCGACGCTCGCCGCACTCCTGTGCGGCCTGCTCCGGCCCGACAGCGGCGAAGTCACCTACAGCGGCACTGCGGCTGCCGCGCTCAGGCCGCGCAAGCTCGCTCACCACCGCGTACTGGTCCCGCAGGGCGGATACGTCTTCACCGGAACCGTCCGCGACAATCTCTCGTACCTGAACCCCGGCGTTGGCGACCCTGAGATCGCCCACGCCGCAACGCAGCTCGGCGCTGACGCGCTCATCGACCGCCTCGGCGGCCTCGACGCGACCATCCAACCCCGCAATCTGTCCGCCGGCGAGCGCCAGCTCCTCGCCCTCGCCCGCGCGTACCTCTCCCCCGCGCCTGCGGCAATCCTCGACGAGGCCACCTGCCACCTCGACCCGGCCGCCGAGGAGCGCGCCGAGCTGGCCTTCGCCGAACGCGGCACCCTCATCGTCATCGCGCACCGGCCCACCTCAGCGCTGCGCGCCGCGCGCGTCCTCGTCCTGGACGCCGGCACCGCCACTCTCGGCGATCGCGATCTCCTCCAGGACGTCTCACCGCTGTTCCGCGAACTCCTCGCACACAAGGCCGGAGTCTCGGCAGTCGCGCCCGGAATCGACCAAACCGGTTCGCCCTCGACCCCCGCTCAGTCCTCCGGCCGTCAGGCAGGGGACTTCGCCGAGCCTGCTGCGGTCCGAAGCACCGGGTAGGGAAGTCTTCGGGGCCGCCTCGTCGACTCCCTCAGCCGGCCTTATCCCTGACCGAATCGATATCGCGAATGCCATGCCCCTGAGCGTTCACGACTGGAGGGGCACCGCGCCATCGGCGCGGTGCCCCTCCGAATACGTCGGCCTCGCAATTCCACTGAGACCGGAGCTGGCGGCGACCGCTCAGATCCAGCCCGCCCCCTGGGCGATCCGGACCGCGTCGATCCGGCTGCGCGCGCCCAGTTTGTGGATGGCGTTGGACAGGTAGTTCTGCACGGTCCCCACCCGCAGGAACAGCTTCTCCGCGATCTCGACCGTCCGCGCGCCGGTCGCCGCGAGGCCGAGGACCTCGCGTTCGCGCGGCGTGAGCGGGTTGGCGCGCGAGCGCATCGCGGCCAAGGCGATCTCGGCGTCGATGACCGGCTCGCCGCGCATCAGGCGGCGGATGGCCTCGACGAAGCGGTCGAAGCTGTCGCCGGTGGTCATGATGCCGACGCGCGGCGCGAAGCGGGTGACCTCCGGGCGAATATCGGCCGGGCGGTTGGGGTCCATGAGCAGCAGGACGTTCGCATCCGGCAGCGCCGAGCAGACGGACGCGACATGTTCGTGGGGCAGTAAACCGGCTTCATGGACCAGCACGTGCGGCCGCACCTGGCGGGCCGCCGCGATCACGTCTTCACCCGGTGAGAGATCATGCACCTCCGTGATTTCTTGGACGCCGCCGAGGCCGCGCGCGAGCGCGGTCCTCCAGAGGTCCTGATCGTGCTTGAGGAGAACCCGGATCATGTACCCACCTGGATAACGTCGAGCGGACGACGCCCCCACCACACCGCCCTCGGACTACGGTTTCCCTTCCAGCTGAGAGGTTACCTGTCCCGAAAGGACACTAAACGCCCAGGAAGTGTCAGATCATTGACATATCCGCATCTACCAGTCTAAGTGATCATCATCCGTGACGGTCCGATAGATTGTCTTCGAGTCGCCCGAGCAGCGAGGCGAGCCGGTCGCGGTCGTCGGCTTCGAAACCGGCGCAGGTGATCTCATCGAGCCGCCTCCAGGAGTCCTCAATGCTGTCGAGAAGTTCGCGGCCGCTCGCGGTGATCGCGACGACGGAGACACGGCGGTCGACCGGGTCTTCGCGGCGCTCGACCAGGCCCTGCCGTTCGAGGCGTTGGAGCATCTTGGTGACCGTGGACGGGTCGATGCCCAGTTCGAGGACGAGGCGGGACTGGCGGGTGTCGCCGTGGTCGGCGAGGCGGCCGAGCATGACCTCTTGGCCGGGGTACAGGCCGATCTCGCGCAGGATGCGGCCCGCGGCGGCGCGGTGGGCTCGGGCGACGCGGAAGAGGGCGTGGCCGATGTCGCCTACACCGTGCTCGTTGTCGCAGACATCGCTTCCGCTGCTGCTGAGGGCGTGGCGGCTCGGTTCCATCCGGCCAGCGTAGCAACGCTTGGTCGGCCAATAATGATGCCGATCGGGCGAGAACCGAGGCTGCGGCGCCGCCGGGTGACGATTCGGTTCACGCCTCCCAGCTCTCCGGGGCTTCGGTGCTCCGGGGTTGCCGTGCTCCGGTGCTCCGCTCCGCTCAATGCTTCGACGCCCTGCGGCTCGGCCGCGTGGGAAGCGTCAGCGATATGTCACATGGCGCAGGCTCTGTCCGATGCGGACGGGACCCACGCCATGTGACATGTGATGTGCTACTGAGTGAGGAGTAAAGCAGCCCGGGCCGGGCCCTCGATGCTGAATCCGGCCCCGGTCGATCTCGAAAGCGACACGATCAATGCCTGCCCGGGCGCGCTGCCGGCGCACCCGAGCGAAGCGCTGGGACCGGCGGCACTCAGACGCCGCTTCAGGGCTGGCCCCAGGAGGTCCGGAGGCGGGATTGCATCCGGTTCCGGAGAGCCTGGAGCCGAAGGCCCAGCGTCTCGCGACCTTGAGGAGGAAGTCCCAGAAGCCGGAGTGCTAGGAGTCGGAGTCCCGGAAGCCGGAGGGCTCGAGGTGGGAGCCCCGGCTACCGGAGTCCTCGGAGTCGGAGCCCCGGCAGTCGAAGCGCTCGTGGAAGCCCTGGCAGTCGGAGCACCCGGAGCGGGAGCCACCGCATCCAGGGCTCCCGGAACCCGAAATGCCGACGCCGAAGTCCCAAGCGCCGATATCCCCGGCCCCGAAGTCCCGCTAGCCGGAGACCTCGATCCCGGGACCCCGGGCCCCGCAGCTTCAAGAGCCGCCGCCCCAGAAGGCACCGAGTCCCGTGTCCCCGGCTCCGACTCCACCGCCTCCACAGGCCCGGCCGCGATCGCCGGCCGAGGCGTCTCGTCCGGCTCGATCCCGCGGGTCCGCTGCCAGTGCCTGGCGACCCAGCCGAGGATCCCGCCGACGGCCAGGACCGTCAGGACCGAGCCGAGCAGCGATTGCAGGCCCGGACCGGCGATCCAGGCGATGAGCAGGCCGAGGCCGACGGTGTACACCGCCCACAGCACTCCGCCCAACGCGGCCATCCGCCCATACGGGACACTCCCCGCGCCCGCCGCGATCCAGGCGAGCGTCGTGCGCCCCGCCGGAAGGAAGCGGGCGATGATCGTCGTGCGGTACGGATGCTTCGCGACGCTGCCCTGGAGCAGCTTCTCGAGCTTCAGCACCGCGCCCATCGCCGACCGCTCCGCGAGCCGCGCGAGGAACCCGGGCGGGCGCCGCCGCAGCCCGGCCCGCACCGCGCGGAACACCTTGTAGCCCATGAACTCGCCGAACCACGACGAGCCCGCCGCGCCGACGAAGAGGACGACGATCAGCCACGGGTTCCCCATCACGAGCCCCGCCGCGGCCGTCACCAGCGTCGCGCTCGGGAGCATCGGGATGAAGAAGTCCGCGGTGATCATGCCGATGAGGATCACCAGCGCCCAGAAGAAGACCATGCGGTCCCCCGTTCACCGAACACCCGCGGGGACCCGGGCCGGGGGTCGGCCCGAGCCCCCTCAGGGCGTTCGGTTACTTGGACGCTCCGACGAGCTCGCGCTCGTCCTCGGGGGCGTCCTTGGCGAGGTGCTGCTGGAGCTTCTCCCCCTCGACGTCGACGTTCGGCAGGATCCGGTCCAACCACTTGGGGATCCACCAGGCGCCGCGCCCGATGAGGGCCATGACCGCCGGGATGATCGCCATGCGGACCACGAACGCGTCGAACACGACCGCCGCGGCCAGCGCGAAGCCCATCGAGGCGATGAGCGACTCGGCGCTGAAGATGAACGCGGCGAACACGCTGATCATGATGAGCGCGGCCGCGACCACGACGCGCGAGGAGTGGCCGTAGCCGTCCACGATCGCGGCCTTGGGGTCGGCGCCGTGCACGTACGCCTCACGCACCCGCGTGACCAGGAAGATCTGGTAGTCCATCGCGAGGCCGAACACGAGGCCGATCATGAGGATCGGCATCATCGACATGATCGGGCCGGGCTGGTCCACGTTGAACAGCTCGGCGCCCCAGCCCCACTGGAAGACCGCGACGAGCGCGCCCAGGGCCGCGAACACGCTGAGCATGAACCCGAGCGTGGCGGTGAGCGGCACCAGGATGGAGCGGAACACCAGCAGCAGGATCAGCGCGGCGAGGCCGACGACGATGAGCATGTACGGCAGCAGCGCGTCGTTGAGGTTGTCAGAGATGTCGATGTTGAGCGCGGTGGCGCCGGTGACGGCCCAGTCGGCGTCGGTGTCGTCGGCGAGGACGCCGCGGATGTCGTGGACGAGCTGGTTGGTGGCCTCGTCCGCGGGCGCGGCCTCGGGGATGACGGTGACCAGGAGGGTGTCGCCGGCCTGGTTCGGGACGGCCTGGCCGACGAGGGCGATGCCGTCGATGTCGTTCAGTTCGGCGGTGACGTCCTGGGCGGCGGCCATGGCGTCGACGCCGTCGTCGAGGTCGCCGACGATCATGAGCTGGCCGTTGAAGCCGGGGCCGAAGCCCTCGCTGATGAGGTCGTACGCCTGGCGCTGGGTGGTCTCCTCGCCGGAGGAGCCGGCGTCGGGCAGGCCCAGTTCGAGGTCGGTCGCCGGGTAGGCGAGCGCGCCGAGGCCGAGGATGCCGATGAGCGCCACCAGGATCGGGTGGCGGGTGACGAAGCCGGCCCAGCGCTTGCCGCCGTTGGGCTTGGTGCCGTGGACGCCGGCGGCGATGCGGCGGCGCTGGCGTCCGGTGAAGATGCGCTTGCCGGCGAAGCCGGCGAAGGCGGGCAGGAGCGTCACGGCGATGACGACGGCGATGAGGACGGTGACGGCGGCGGCCACGGCCATCTCGGTGAGGAACGGGATGTTCACGACCGACAGGCCCAGGAGGGCGACGATGACGGTGAGGCCGGCGAAGAACACGGCGGAGCCGGCGGTGCCGACGGCGCGGCCCATGGCGTCGGCGCGGGCCCGGCGGTCCTCGACGCGGCCGTCCTTGGCGAGTTCGGAGCGGTAGCGGGAGAGGATGAACAGCGCGTAGTCGATGCCGACGGCGAGGCCGATCATCGAGGCGAGGGTGCCGGTGGACTCGCTGACGTTCATGAAGGACGTGGCGGCGAGGATGCCGGCGGTGGTGAGCATGACGCCGAGGACGGCGGTGATGATCGGGAGTCCGGCGGCGAGGAGCGCGCCGAAGGTGATGATGAGGACCACGAGGGCGACGCCGATGCCGATGAGCTCGGTGGCGCTGGTCTCGGGCATGGCCTGGAGGACGTCGCCGCCGACTTCGACGCGGACGCCCTGGTCTTCGGCGTCGGCGACGGCGGCTTCGAGGTAGGCGACGGTGTCCTCGTCGAGCTCCATGGCGGGTTCGGCGTAGGCGACCTGCATGACGCCGATGGTCTGGTCCTCGGCGGAGAGCATCCCGATCGGTTCGCCGTTCGGCCCGGTCGCGAGGGGGCTGGTGACGGAGGCGATCTGCGGGGAGTCGGCCATGACGGCGGCGAGCGCGTCGATCGCGGCGGTGTTGGCCTCGGAGGTGAGGGGTTCGCCGTTCTCGGACTGGATGACGATCTGGGCGGACCCGCCGTCGGCGGCCATCTCGGGGAAGCGGTCCTCGAGGAGGTCGAAGGCCTCCTGGGATTCGGTGCCGGGGAGGACGAACTCGGGGTTGGTCTCCTGCTGGAGGGTGGCGGCTGCGGCGCCGACGCCGGCGACGACGAGGATCCAGACGGCGAGGACGAGCCAGCGCAGTCGGTAGGACCCTCTGCCGAGACGGTAGAGGAAGGTGGCCACGGTGGGTGCTCCAATCGGATGATTGGCCGGTCCCGCCTGGTGCGCTGTCGCCAGTGCGTGGGTGTGTGCGGCGGGACCGGTCGGGTGGTGTTCGCCGACAGCGTCGTCGGCGGTGGGTTTCCTGGTGTGTTTCCTTTGTGCAGTTGTAGGTTCGGGCGTCCGGGCGGTTCAGGCCGCGGGCGCGGGGGGCGGCTGGGTGATGCCGCGTTCGAAGTGGGCGAAGGCCTCGGTGATGGCCTCGGCGAGGGTGCGGTCGCCGGGGTCGGAGAGCCAGTGCTCGGTGGAGGTCTTCATGGTGACGAGGGCGGCGCCGAGGAGGAGCCGGGGGTAGAGGTCGTCCTTGCTGGTGCCGGTGGCGGTGGCGACGATGTCGATGGCCTCGGCGAACAGCTCCATGAACTGGCCGGACTGCTCTTTGATGAGGGAGGGCGAGGAGTGGATGAGCTGCTCGCGGCAGCGCATGGCGTCGATGTCGTACTTCTCGTCGAAGCGCATGTCGATGGTGGCGTCGCGGAAGGCGTCCCAGATCGGCTGGTGGCGGGCGCGTTCGCGCAGGCCGGCGAGGAGCTGGCCGGTGGTCTGCTGGAAGTCGTAGAGGAGTGCGGCTTCCTTGGAGGGGAAGTAGTTGTGGAAGGTGCGCGTGGAGACGCCGGCTTCGGCGGCGATCTCTTCGGCGGTGACGTGGTCGAGGCCGTCCTTCGCGAGCGCGAGGCGGAAGGTCGCCTCGGAGAGGGCCGCCTTGGTGGCGGCCTTCTTGCGCTCGCGGAGCCCGGTCGATTCGGCCATGTGGGTAACCCTAGTGGGGGTTGCCGGTGTTTACAAGATGCCCGAGATGAAATTTTGCAGATCACGCAAGTTTTGCTATGTGAGTGGCGCCACGCAGGTCACGCCGGGGACGGTCCACTCGACGGTGGGCGCCTGCTCCCCGGTCGGGTCGACGCGCGTGACCTTGCCGCCCTGCTGGCAGGCGACCAGCAGGGTGCCGTCGCCGGTGAGGACGGCGTCGCGCGGCCAGGACGCGCCGACCGGGACCGAGCGCACGAGGGCGCTGGTCGCGGGGTCGACGACGGCGAGCTGGTCGGGGCCGCGGACGGTGATGTAGACGAGGCCGCGCTCGGGGTCGGGGACGACGGCGGCCGGCAGCGGCCGGGGCGCGTCCTCGTCGAGGCCGATGTCGGGCATGGCGGCGTAGTCCACGGCTTCGACGGTCGGGAGCGGCACGGACGGGCCGAAGGAGAACGTGGCGGAGCGGTCGTCGTAGGAGCCGACCGCGAACGCGTTCGCGAGCTCGCCGGCGACGACGGCGCGGTCGCCGAGGAACGCGAGGTGCCGGGGCCCGAACCCGGGCTCGAGCTGGGTGGTGGCGGCGGGGGTGAGGGTGCCGTCCTCGCCGAGGTCGAGCGCGTGGATGCGGTCGGAGCCGAGGTCGACGACCAGCACGCGTGACATGTGACATACCACTTGGTGGGCGTGGGGGCCGGACTGCCGCTCGGGGTCCCGGCCGGAGCCGGAGAGCCGGAAGACGTCCGCGGCCTCCCCGAGGGTGCCGTCCTCGCCGATCGGGAGGGCCGCGACCGAGGCGCCCGAGCCGTCCGCGGCGCCGTAGTTCGCGACCAGGAGCCAGCGCCCGGTCGGGTCGACCGTCGCGTGGCAGGGGTTGTTGCCCGCGGTGGAGCGGCCCTGGCCGGCGCGGTCGAGCGCGAAGTCGTCGCCCAGGCGCCAGGCGCCGGCGAAGCCCGGCTCGGTCTCGGTGAGGGTGTAGACGGCTGCGGGGCCGACGTGGACCCACGAGGGGTTCACCACCGCCGCCGGCTCGCCGAGCCCGTCGGGTCCGGCCGCGACGAGGCCGGGGCCGCCTTCAGTGGTGTAGTCGCCAAGGAGGTACCGCATGCGCCCGATCCTAGCGGCCCGGCCGCGGGCGGGCGCGGGCTCGGGCACCCGGGGCCCGCCGCGCTGGACGGGCCGGTGCGCCGCGGCGGGTTCTAGACTGGGGGCATGGGTCCTGAACGAGGAAACGACGAGCAGTGGCGCGAGAAGCTCACGCGCGACGAGTACCGGGTGCTGCGCCAGGGCGGCACGGAGGCGCCGTGGACCGGCGAGTACGTCGACGAGAAGCGCCGCGGCGTGTACCGGTGCCGGGCGTGCGGGTCGGAGCTGTTCTCCTCCGACACGAAGTTCGACTCCCGCTGCGGGTGGCCGTCGTTCTGGACGCCGCTCGCGGGCGACCGGGTGCGGCTGCTGTCCGACGACAGCCTCGGGATGCAGCGCACCGAGGTGCGCTGCGCGAACTGCGACTCGCACCTGGGGCACGTGTTCTACGGCGAGGGCTGGGACAACCCCGACGACGCCCGGTTCTGCATCAATTCGATCAGTTTGACGCTCGAACCGGCCGAGGACGCCGCCTGACACGGCTTCCGCTGCGCCCCAAGGGGGTCCACCGGGCGCGCAGGCGGCCCCGGCCGCGTGCGGGCCCGGTCGCGGCCCCCGGTTAAGCTCACCTTCGTGCCCTGCTCCCGATGACGAAAGAGGCCGAGGGTGGAACCCGGGAACCTGATCGCTGGCCGTTACCGCCTTGAACAGCGCCTGGCGGCGGGCGGCATGGGCGAGGTGTGGCGCGGGACCGACACCCGGCTCAACCGCGTCGTCGCCGTCAAGCTGCTCCACTCCGGACTGTCGGGCAACGACCGGTTCCGGGCCCGCTTCCACCAGGAGGCGCAGGCGGTCGCCCAGCTCCAGTCGCCCGGGATCGTCGCGCTCTACGACTACGGCGAGGAGCACGCCCCCGAAGGGCTCGTCTCCTACCTGATCATGGAGCTCGTGCGCGGCCAGGCGCTCGACAACGTGCTGCGCCAGCGCCGCCGCCTCTCCCCCACCGAGACGCTGAAGATCATGGCGTCCGCGGCCGAGGCCCTCGACGTCGCCCACCAGGCCCACATCATCCACCGCGACATCAAACCCGGGAACCTCCTGGTCAACGACGACGGCAGCGTCAAGATCGTCGACTTCGGCATCGCCGCCGCCAAGGGCGGGGCGGGGCTCACCGAGACCGGCACCGTCATGGGCACCCTCGCGTACGCCTCGCCCGAGCAGCTCCAGGGCGTGCAGCTCACCGGCGCGACCGACGTGTACTCGCTCGGCATCGTCGGCTACGAGGCCCTCGCCGGGCGGCCGCCGTTCGCCGGGAACGAGCCGACCGCCGCGATCGCCGGGCACCTCACCGGCCAGCCCGCGCCGCTCCCGCCCGACGTCCCGGCCCCGGTCGCGAACATCATCATGCGCTGCCTGGCGAAGGACCCGCGCCAGCGCTTCGCGTCGGCCGCCGAACTGGCCCGCGTGTGCCGCGCCGGCGGCACCGGCGGGACGACCGCGATCCTCGCCCCCGCGCCGAGCCCGTTCCAGGACAACCAGTCCACCCGCGTCATGTCGCCCGCCGCGGGCGGCGCGATGGGCGCGGCCATGGGCGCCGGGGTCGTCGCGGCCCACACCAACCCCATGCAGCAGCAGCAGTTCCAGGACGACTACGCGCCCGCCGCGGGCACCGGCCAGTACCGCACCGGCGGCGCCGCCGAGCGGCCCCTGCCGCCGCCCCGCGACATGGAGCAGGCCCGCCGCAACCCCACCGGGCCGATCCTCGTCTCCCTCGCGGGCGTCGCGGTCCTCGTCATCGCCCTGCTCATGTGGTCGCCCTGGGACGGCGACGAGGACGACCCCGCGGGCGCCTCCGACGACGCCACCACCGCCACCGAGACCTCCCAGGCCGCCGAGGAGGAGACCACCGCCGAAGACGAGGACACCGACGACGGCGGGGGCGAGGACAACGAGGGCGGCGGCGAGGAAGACGAGCAGACCTCCGAGGAGGAGACCACCGAGGAGGAGGTCGACCTCGTCGAGATGGAGGACTTCCGCGGCCAGGACGTCAACGACGCCGTCGAAGACCTTGAGAACCAGGGCTTCAGCGACGTGACCGCGAGCCCCACCGCGCCCGAGAGCACCGAGCACGACACCTGCGAGGTCCTCTACCAGACCCCCGAGGACGGCGCGGAGGTCGGCTACGACACCCCGATCGAGCTCGCCTACGTCGCCAACGACGAGTCCTGCCCGGACGGCGTCGTCGAATTCTAGCGGCGCCACCGCCGCAGCGAGCGGCGTGCGGCAGGGCGCCCGGCTGTCACACCGGTCGGGCACCCTTGAACTCGGGGGCCCGCGGATGTCCGTTTCGCCGTGAACCGCCGTTCACGTTCGAACGCACCGCGCATCCCGGCCCGAGGGCGCGGACGATCGGGCTCCGCGACAATGGTCGGCATGCCGCAACCGCCCGCGCTGCCCGACCTTCCGATCCGGGAGTCGCTCCCCGCACTCCTGGAGGCCGTGGCGCGCACCGGGACCGCCGTGCTCGCAGCGCCGCCCGGGACCGGGAAGACCACGCTCGCGCCGCTGGCGCTCGCCGGCCTCATCGACGCCGGACCGGACCATGTGACGCGTGATATGCCACAGCGGCGGGTGCTCGTGGCCGAGCCGCGCCGGCTCGCCACCCGGGCGGCCGCCGCGCGCATGGCCGCGATCCTCGGCGAGCGCGTCGGCGACCGGGTCGGGTTCCAGATCCGGGGCGAGACGCGCCGGTCGGCGGCCACACGGGTCGAGGTCGTCACCACCGGGGTGCTGCTCAACCGGCTCCTGGCCGACCCCGAACTGCCGGGCGTCGACCTCGTCGTCCTCGACGAATGCCATGAGCGGCACCTGGAGACCGACACCGCCTGCGCGTTCCTCATCGAGACCCGGCAGGTGCTGCGCCCCGACCTCGGACTCGTCGCCGCCTCCGCCACCGCCGACGTGGCACTGTGGACCGGACTGCTCGCAGCCGGCGGCGACCCCGCGCCCGCGATCGCCTCCGAGCCGATGCGCCACCCCGTCGCCATGCACTGGGCGCCCCCGCGCGAGCGCCTCGACCCGCCCGACGGCCTGCGCGTCGACCCCAGGTTCCTCGGTCATGTGTCACATGTCGTGGGCCGCGCCCTCGACGCCGACGACGGCGACGCGCTGGTGTTCCTCCCCGGCGCCGCCGAGATCAGGCGGGTCGCCGACCAACTCCGAAACCTCGATGCCGATATATATCAGTTGCACGGATCGGTGTCGTCGGCCGAACAGGACCGCGCGATGCGCGCCGGGGGCCGGCGGCGCGTCGTGCTCGCCACCGACATCGCCGAGTCGAGCCTGACCGTGCCGGGGGTGCGGATCGTCGTCGACGCCGGGCTGGCGCGCCGCCCCGTGGTCGACCACGCCCGGGGGCTCCCGGGGCTGACGACCGCGCCGGCCTCCCGGGCCGCGGCCGACCAGCGGGCGGGCCGCGCCGGCCGCGAGGGCCCGGGCGCGGTGTGGCGGTGCTGGAGCGAGGCGGAGCACCTGCGCCGCGCCGCCCAGCCGGTCCCCGACGTCGCCGCCGCGGACCTCACCGCCTTCCGCCTCCAGGCCGCCTGCTGGGGCACCGCCGTCGCCGACCTCGCCCTGCCCGGGCCGCCCCCGGCCGGCGCGGTCGAGGCCGCCGAGGCCGTCCTGGAGGCCTTGGGCGCCATCGACGGCGACGGCGCGGCGACCGACCGCGGCCGCGCCCTCGCCCGGGTCGGGCTCCACCCGCGGCTGGCGCGGGCGCTCGTCGACGGTGCCGCCCGCGTCGGCTCCGCGAAGGCCGCCGAGGTCGCGGCCCTCCTCGGCCTCGACCGCCGCGGCAGCGGGGACGACCTGCTCGCGCAGTGGCGGCAGCTGCGCGCCGCCCGGGACCGCCAGTGGGAGCGGGAGGCGCAGCGCCTCGCCCGCGCCGTCCCCGAGGTCGACCGCCGGGTCGGCGACGACGAGGCCGCGGCCACCGTGATCGCCCTCGCGTTCCCCGAGCGGGTCGCCAAGCGCTCCGGCGCCCAGTGGCTCACCGCCGGCGGCACGGGCGCGACCTGCGCCGACGGCTCCGCCCTGGCCGGCAGCGAATGGATCGCCGTCGCCGACGCCGACCGCTCCCCCGGCCGCGCCGCCGCGCTCATCCGCGCCGGCGTGCCCATCGACGGCGGCCTCGCCCGCGAACTCGTCGGCGTCCGCCGCGAGGAGCGCGTCGAGTGGGACCGGGAGCGCCGCGACGTCGTCGCCCGGTCGGTGCGCATGGTCGGGGCGATCACCGACGCCGTCGAGCCGCTCAAGGACCCCGACCCCGCGCTCGTCGCCGCCGCGCTCCACGAAGGACTGCGCCAGGAGGGCCTCGCCCTCCTCGGCCGCTGGCCCCTCGCGAAGGAGCTGCGGGACCGGATGGCGTTCTGCCACAGGGAGATCGGCGAGCCGTGGCCGGACGTGAGCGAGGCGGCCCTCGTCGCCGACACCGCCTGGCTCGAACCGTGGTGGTCCCGGGCCCGCCGCCGCGAGGACCTCGCCCGGATCACCGCCGAGGACGCGCTGCGGAACCTCCTGCCGTGGTCGGAGGACATCGACCGGGCCGCGCCCCGGCGGCTCGAACTCGGCAACGGCGTGACCGGCCGCGTCGACTACGGCGACGGGCGCCCCGTCCTGTCGATGAAGCTCCAGCTGTTCTTCGGCGCCACCGCGATCCCGCCCGTCGCCGGGGTCCCGGTGCAGGCGCACCTGCTCGACCCGGCCGGGCGGCCGCTCGCCGTGACCTCCGACCTCGAGTCGTTCTGGCAGGGCCCGTACCAGCAGGTGCGCAAGGAGATGCGCGGCCGGTACCCGAAGCACCCGTGGCCGGAGGACCCGGCGTCGGCCGAGCCGACCGCGTGGACGAACCGGCGGCTGCGCGGCGGCTGAACCGCCGGGCCCGGGGCGATCGGCCCGCTAGACCGCGTCGAGCCAGGCGTCGATCGGCAGGAGCATCCACGTGCCCGCGAACGCGGCCGCGATCGTGGCGAGCATGAACACGAAGATCCAGAACCCGGCCGGGAACGGGGTGATCCCCGCGAGCTGGTCGGCGTCCGACTGCCCCGAGCCGCGGCCGCCGCGCCGCCGCGACCCGAGCTCCAGGACCGGCTTGACCGCGCCGAGCAGGAGCAGCCACACGCCCGCGTACGCGGCCACCGTCTGCACGATCGCGGTCCCGTACCAGGTCGCGGCGAACACGCCCGCGCCGACGACGAGGAGCGCGAGCGCCCCGTACCAGTTGCGGATGAACACCAGCATGACGGCCAGGAGCACCAGCGTGATCCACAGCAGCAGCACGATCCGGCCCGCGCCGGTCAGGGCCGCGGCGCCGAGGCCGAGGAGCGCGGGGGCGGTGTAGCCGGCGACGAGGGTCATGGCCGCGCCGAAGCCGGTCGGGCGGCCGCGCGAGAACGTCAGCCCCGAGGTGTCGGCGTGGAGGCGGATGCCGGTGAGGCGCCGTCGCATGAGGACGGCCATGAGCGCGTGCCCGCCCTCGTGCGCGATCGTGACGAGGCCGCGGCTCCAGCGCCACACCGGCGCGTACAGGACGGCGGCGGCCGCGGCGGCGAGGCACGCGAGCATGACGCCGACCGGCGGGGCCTCCTGGGTCTGGGTGAGGGTGTCGATGACGGACTCGATCGGTGCCACAGGACCTCGTCTTCGGGGTGAAACGGACGCGCGGTGAAGGATGATCCTAGCGGCGGGCATATGGTAGAGGAGGAAGAGGCACCTTGTCGTGGAAGGACGGCCCCGATGGGCAGCGACGACCGCACCGATCCGCACCTGGGCTTCCTCGAGACGAGCGACCGACTCGTCGAGGAGCTGGCGATGCACAACCTCAAGGCGCGCGACCGGTTGCGGGAGGGCATCGCCTGGCTGGAGGCGCGGCGGGTTGACGCCGACGACGCCGAGCACGCCGACATCGAGATCCTCGTCGCCCAGTGCCATGACGCCCTCAAGCGGCTCGAGTCGCTGCGCGGCGCCTACCAGGACGTGCGGGCCATCAACGCGGCCGCGCACGCCGAGCACCTGGAGTGGCTCGACAAGCGGATGCTCGGCGGCACCGAGACTCCCGAGGAGCGCAGCGAGCGCCACCAGCGGCTCGAGCGGCTCCGGGAGGAGCGGCAGGCGCGCATGAGCGAGCTGCGGCGCCGGTCCGAGGAGGCGCGGCGGCCCCCGCAGACCGAGGGCGAGGACGGCGCGCGCTGACACGTGGGCCCGGTGCGGGGCGTTGCGCCGCAAGGGCTCACCGCGGCCGCGGCGGCCGCCGGAGGTAACGTTTCGGCCACGACCCATTGACATGTTCCTATCCGTTGGGTACGAATGAGTCCTGGACCATTTGAGAGAGCGCTCTCTCATCTCACATCTGATCAGCGATGTGATCTGAGAGAGCGATCTCTCCATCCCGGCAGAGGAGCCTTCATGGCAGACGTTCAGACCTCCGTACGCACGAGACACGGGCGGCGGCTCGCCCGCGCGGCCGCCGCCGTCGCCGCGGGCGCCGCGCTCATCGCGAGCGTCGGCCTCGCGATCGCGAACGCCGACGCGCAGACCGACCCCGCGGCCGCCCAGACCTGGAACCTCGTCTGGTCCGACGAGTTCAACGGGTCCGCCGGCCAGCTGCCCTCGGCGGCCGACTGGCAGTTCGACCTCGGCAACTCCTACCCCGGCGGGCCCGCGAACTGGGGCACCGGCGAGATCGCGTCCCACACGAACGACCCCGCGAACGTCTCCCTGGACGGCAGCGGCAACCTCAAGATCACCGCGCTGCGCGACGGCGCCGGCGCGTGGACCTCCGCGCGCATCGAGACCGTCCGCGCCGACTTCAAGGCGCCCTCCGGCGGCACCCTCGCGATCGAGGGGCGCCTCCAGCTCCCCCAGGTCAGCGGGGACGCCGCGCTCGGCTACTGGCCCGCGTTCTGGGCCCTGGGCTCGCCGTTCCGCGGGAACTACTGGAACTGGCCGGGCATCGGCGAGTACGACATCATGGAGAACGTGAACGGGCAGGGCACCGTCCACGGCGTCCTCCACTGCGGCGTCGCCCCCGGCGGCCCCTGCAACGAGTTCAACGGCCTCGGCGGCACCACCCAGTGCGGCGGGTCCTGCCGCAACGGCTTCCACACCTACCGCTTCGAGTGGGACGACTCCGGCGCGTCGGGCCAGCTGCGCTGGTACGCCGACGGGCAGCTGTTCCACACCGTGAACGAGAGCGCCCTCCCGGCCGACACGTGGGCGTCGATGACGGACCACGCCGGCTACTTCATCCTGCTCAACCTGGCGATGGGCGGGGCGTTCCCCGACGGGGTCGCGGGCCACGCGACGCCGACCGCGGCGACGCAGCCGGGCGCCTCGATGCTCGTCGACTACGTGCGGGTCTACACCGCGGGCGGCTCGGGCGAGCCGACCGGGGAGCCGACCACCTCCCCCGGCGGGGGCGGGAACCGCGACGCGTACGCGGCGATCGAGGCGACCTCGTTCGACGGCTCCTCCAGCGGCCTGCCGGCGGCGGGCGGGGCGATCGGCCCGCTCGGCGACGGCGACTGGGTCCGCTACGACGACGTGGACTTCGGGTCCTCGGCCCCGCTCGACTTCATGGCCCGCGTCGCCTCCGGCGCCGCCGGCGGGGTCAGCGGCCTGGTCGAAGTCCGGATCGACTCGCGGACGGCCGCGCCCATCGGGTCGTTCGCCGTGGCGAACACCGGCGGCTGGACCGCGTGGCGCGACGTCCCCGGGAACGTGTCCCGCGTGACCGGCGTCCACGACGTGTACCTGACGTTCACGTCCGGGCAGAGCCAGGACTTCGTGTCCGTCGACCGGTTCCACTTCCGGCGCTGATCCCCCGGGGTGCGGGCGGGTCCGCCCGCACCCCGGCCCGGTGGCATGTCACATGCCACACCCCTGCTTGAGGGGGCGCCTGCCGCCGGCGGAGACCGCCGGTTGCGAGAGAGCGCTCTCTCATCGCGCGCGAGCGTGAATCCCTCATCCGAATCCCGACCACAGTGGAGAACCAGTGAACACAAGCAGACCGATCCGCGCCGCGGCCCTCGCCGCGGCCCTCGTCACGGCGGCGGGCCTGACCGCCTGCTCGGGCGGGGAGGACGACGGCAAGATCACGTTGAGCGTCGGCCTGTTCGGCGACTTCGGCTTCGGCCCGCTCTACGAGGAGTACACGAAGCTCCACCCCGACATCGAGTTCGAGGAGCGGATCTCCGAGTTCGCCGACCACCACACGAACCTGACCACGCACCTGGCGACCGGATCGGGCGCGGCCGACATCGAGGCGGTGGAGGTCGGGTACATCTCGCAGTACACCGCCCAGCCCGACCGGTTCCACGACCTCCTCGACCTCGGCGCCGACGAGCTCGAGGGCCAGTGGCTGGACTGGAAGTGGCAGCAGGCGCTGTCGGCCGACGGCGAGTCCCTCATCGGGCTCGGCACCGACGTCGGCGGCATGGCCATGTGCTATCGCCGCGACCTGTTCGAGGCCGCGGGCCTGCCGGTCGAGCGCGACGAGGTGTCGGCGCTGTGGGCGGAGTCGTGGGCGGACTACGTGGCCGTCGGTGAGCAGTACACGGCCGACACCGGCGGGTACTTCTTCGAGTCCTCCGGGAACATGTTCCGCGCCATGGTCGAGCAGGCCGAGGAGGGCGTGTACGACCGCGAGGACAACCTCATCGTCGAGTCGAACCCGGCGATCGGCGAGGCGTGGGACCTGACCGTGCAGGCGATCGAGGCCGGGATGTCGAACCGGCTGACGGCGTGGACGCCGGAGTGGAACGCCGGCTTCAACGAGGGCACGTTCGCCACGATCATCTGCCCCGCGTGGATGACCTCGTACATCGAGACGAACGCGCCGGACGCGGCCGGGCTGTGGGACATCGCGACCGTGCCCGGCGGGGCCGGGAACATGGGCGGCTCGCACCTGGTGCTGCCCGCGCAAGGCGAGCACGCCGAGGAGGCGTACGCGTTCATCGAGTGGCTCACCGCGCCCGAGCAGCAGCTCAAGGTCTTCGAGGCGACCGGGAACTTCCCGTCCACGCCCGAGCTGTACGAGGACCCGGCGCTGACGGGCCTGACGAAGCCGTACTTCAACGAGGCGCCCGTGGGCGAGATCTTCACCGCCGCCGCGCAGGCCGTGCGCCCGCAGTACCAGGGCCCGCTCCAGGGCGACGTGCTCGCCACGATCGGGCAGGGCCTAGGCCGCATCGAGGACGGCAGCCAGTCGCCCGAGGAGGCGTGGAGCCAGGTGCTCTCGGACCTCGAATCGTTCTAGCCCCAGTGGAGGGCGGCGGGCCCGGCGGGCCCGCCGCCCGGACCGGGGCGGCCCGTGTCACGGCGCAGCACGCCCGCCCGGATCGGGGCGGCCGCCCCGCGTCACGGCGTCTTGTGCCCCGGCGCGCCACGCCTAGTCCGCCCGGAAGTCGCCGCTCGCGGCACCCGGTCCGTCCGGGGCCGGCCGCCGCCCGCGGCGCCGCCGCTTGCGCCCCTCCTCCTCCCTCCGACCGTGAAAGCGACCCGATGACCATCGCCGCCAAGGGGACCGGCCGCCCCGGCCCCGCGGGCCTCCTGCGCTACCGCCTGGACCTGAAGGCCTCCCCGTACCTGTACATCGCCCCGTTCTTCGTGCTGTTCGCCGTGTTCGGGCTGTTCCCGCTCGCATTCACCGCGTGGGTGTCCGCCCACGAGTGGAGCCTGCTCTCCGACGAGCGCGTGTTCGTCGGGTTCGGGAACTACGCGACGCTGCTGAACGACCCGTACTTCTGGAACGCGCTCGGCAACACGATCTCGATCCTGCTGCTCGCCACCGTCCCGCAGCTGCTGGCGGCGCTCCTGCTCGCGCACGTGCTGACGCTGCGGCTGCGCGCGCAGACGTTCTGGCGCATGGGGATGCTCCTGCCGAACGTCGCCTCCGTGGTGGCGGTCGCGGTCATCTTCAGCCAGCTGTTCGGCCGCGACTTCGGGCTGATCAACTGGGTCCTGGAGTCCGTGGGCGCGGGCCGCATCGACTGGCAGGCCGGCAGTGCCACGTCACATATCGCGATCGCGGTGATGGTGGCGTGGAAGTGGACCGGCTACAACGCCCTTATCTACCTGGCGGCGATGCAGGCGGTGCCGCGGGAGGTGTACGAGGCCGCGCACCTCGACGGGGCGTCGCGCCTCCAGCAGCTGTTCCACGTGACCGTGCCGATGATCCGGCCGACGATCGTGTTCACGGTGATCGTGTCGACGATCTACGGCCTCCAGA
Organism: Glycomyces terrestris; assembly: GCF_003933745.1. GTDB lineage: Bacteria > Actinomycetota > Actinomycetes > Mycobacteriales > Micromonosporaceae > Glycomyces > Glycomyces terrestris. Next base: position 642,532 of record NZ_RSEB01000004.1, read on the forward strand.
TCTTCGCCGAGCCGCAGCTGTTCGGCGGCGGCGGGCAGAACGGCGTCACGGGCGGCGCGTCCCGCCAGTTCCAGACGCTCACCCTGTACCTGTACGAGCACGGCTTCAACCGCGGCTTCGAGTTCGGGTACGCCTCGGCCGTGGCCTGGACGATGTTCGCCGTCATCGTCCTCGTCGCCCTCCTCAACTACCTGTTCGTCCGTCGCATCAGGAGCGCCTCGTGACCGCCGTGAACCTCGCCGACCGCACCGCCGACCAGCCCGCCGCCGACTCCCGGCGGTCGAGCCGCACAGCCTTGCCGGGCCGGCCCGACCGCCGGGCCCGGGCCCGCCTGCGCGCCCTGCGCGAGCAGCCCGGCCGCCTCGCCTACCTGACGCTCGTCGCGGTCCTGTTCTTCTCGGGGTTCCCGCTGTACTACAGCTTCGTGGTGGCGTCGCGGGACAACTCGGCGCTGGCGACGGTCCCGCCGCCGGTGCTGCCGGGCGCGAACCTGGTCGAGAACGTGCGGCGCGTGTTCGACACGGTGCCGTTCGGGACGGCGCTGCTGAACTCGGTCGTGGTGAGCGGCACGGTGACGGCGTCGGTGGTGTTCTTCTCGACGCTGGCCGGGTTCGCGTTCGCGAAGCTGGAGTTCAAGGGCGCCAAGGTGCTCCTGGTGTCGGTGGTGGCGACGATGATGGTGCCGGTGCAGCTGGGCGTCATCCCGCTGTTCATGCTCATGGTGGAGCTGGAGTGGACGGACACGCTGTGGGCGGTGATCGCGCCGGGCCTGGTGAGCGCGTTCGGGGTGTTCTTCATGACGCAGTACCTGCGCGGGGCGCTGCCGGGGTCGCTGATCGAGTCGGCGCGGATGGACGGGGCCTCGACGTTCCGGATCTTCTGGCAGATCGTGATGCCGGCGGCGCGACCGGCCGCGGTGGTGCTCGGGGTGCTCACGTTCCTGACCGCGTGGAACGACTACTTCTGGCCGCTCATCGTCCTCTCCAGCCCCGAGCACCAGACGGTCCAGGTGGCGCTGTCGACGCTGTCGGGCGGGTACGTGACGGACCAGTCGCTGGTGCTGACCGGGACGATGCTGGCTACGCTTCCTCTGCTGGCGGTGTTCGCGCTCTTGGGCAAGTACATGATCAGCGGGATCATGCAGGGCGCGGTCAAGGGCTGACACGGAGACGGAGGCGGACGCGATGCGGCGTGCGGATGCGGGGCCGGTGCGGGGCGCCCGCCAGGGGCGGCCGACCCTGGAGGAGGTCGCCGAGCGGGCGGGGGTGTCGCGCGCGACGGTCTCCCGGGTCGTGAACGGGCAGACCACGGTGAACGAGGACCTGCGGCGGGCCGTGGAGGCCGCGGCCGACGAGCTCGGGTACGTGCCGCACGCCGCCGCGCGGTCGCTGGTGACGCACCGGACGGACTCGGTGGCGCTCATCCTCCCCGAGTCCCCGAACCGCGTGTTCTCGGACGACCAGTTCTTCCCGGGCGTCATCCGCGGGGTCGCGACCGAGCTGGACGCGGCCGGGAAGCTCCTGGTGCTCATGACGACCGGGTCGGCGGAGGCCCGCCAGCGCGCGGAGCGGTACGCGGTGGGCGGGCACGTGGACGGGGTGATGTTCGCGTCGCTGCACGACGCGGACCTGCTGCCGGAGCTGATGATCCGGCGGGGGGTGCCGGTGGTGTGCAACGGGCTGCCGCAGCTGGAGGCGCCGTGCATCGACGTCGACCATGCGGGCGGGGTGCGGGCGGCCGTGGAGTACCTGGTGGCGCAGGGGCGGCGGCGGATCGCGTCGATCGCGGGGCCGCTGGACATGGTGGCGGGGCGGGCGCGTCTGGACGGGTACCGGGAGGTGCTGGCGGAGGCGGACCGGCGGGCGATCGTGGCGGTCGGGGACTTCACGGCGGAGTCGGGTCAGACGGCGATGCGGCAGCTGCTGGCGGACGAGCCGGAGTTGGACGCGGTGTTCGTGGCGTCGGACCTGATGGCGCACGGGGCGCTCCAGGCGCTGCGGGAGGCGGGGCGGCGGGTGCCGGAGGACGTGGCGGTGGTGGGGTTCGACGACATCGCGCTGGCGTCGTATTCGGATCCGCCGCTGACGACGGTGCGGCAGCCGATCGCGGAGATCGGGCGGACGATGGCGCGGACGATGCTGCGGCTGCTGGAGGGCGGCGAGGTGGCGCCGATGACGATCCTGCCGACGGAGCTGGTGGTGCGGGAGTCGGCGTGAGGGCGCGCCGGAGCCCGGGTCCGCTCGCGCGGCCCGGGCTGCGGGTCGTTCTGTCCTGGTTGCGGCCGCTTCCGCGCGCCCGCCGGGCGCGTGCGGTGCGGCCTGGCTAGGTGAAGACGCTCACCCCGCCGGGGCCGACCAGCAGGCCGACGATGATGACCACGATCCCGAGGAGTACCTGGCCTCGGAAGATCATGTAGATACCGTAAACCACGAGTAGGACCGCGAGGATCCAGAGAATCAATGCCATGCGGTCCGTGTACCCATAGGCCGAAGGAATATGTCTACATGCTTCGAATCTCGTGGCGGCGGGGCCGGGGCGGGCGTGACGGGGCCGGATTGTCGGTGGGTCGTGGTGGACTGGTGCCGTGGAGGTCGCTCTGGTGCACGGGAGGGCCGGGGAGGGCTGGACGATGCCCCTGCCCGGTGGCGAGGTGGCCTATCACCGGGATCTGGCGGGTGCGGTGCGCGCGGCGGAGGCGGGCGGCGGGCCGCGGTGGGTGGTGGCGGACGCCGCGCGGGACTACGCGGTGCTGCTGGAGGCGGGGGCGCGGCTGGACCGGGTGCGCGACCTGCGGTTGGCGGAGCGGATCCTGTCGCGGGTGGAGGCGCATGAGCCGCCGGCGTTCGTGGTGGCGTCGGACCCGGACGCGGGGACGCTGTTCGAACGGGAGCCGGAGCCGGTGGACGGTCCGGCGGAGTTGACGCGGTTGCAGGCGGCGTGGCTGGACCAGCGGCGGCGGACGGCGAACGCGGCGATCCCGGGCTTGGGGGCGCTGCTGGCGGCGGAGTCGGCGGGGGCGCTGGTGGCGGCGGAGATGGGGCGGACGGGGGTGCCGTTCGACCGGGAGGTGCACGACCGACTGCTGCGGGACCTGCTGGGTCCGCGGCCGGCGAAGGGGCTGCGGCCGCGGAAGTTGCAGGCGCTGGCGGACCGGGTGTCGGAGGCGTTCGGGCACCAGTTGAACCCGGATTCGACGAAGCAGGTGCTGGCGGCGTTCCATGCGGCGGGCGTGGAGGTGAAGACGACGCACGCGTGGGAGCTGCATTCGGTGGACCATCCGGCGGTGGAGGCGCTGAAGGTGTACCGGGAGCATGCGCGGGTGTGGAGTGCGTTCGGGTGGAACTGGGCGGACGCGTGGGTGGGCGAGGGGCCGGGCGGCCGGGGCCGGTTCCGGCCGGTGTACATCGTGGGCGGGGCGGATACGGGGCGGTGGGGCACGGACGGGGGCGGGGCGTTGCAGTTGCCGCATTCGGTGCGGGAGGCGATCCGGGCGGATCCGGGGTGGAAGCTGGTGGCGGCGGATGCGGCGCAGTTGGAGCCGCGGCTGCTGGCGGCGATCAGCGGGGACCGGGCGATGATCGCGGCGACGGCGGCGGACGACCTGTACACGGAGTTGGCGCCGAGTCTGGGCGGGGAGCGCGGGAAGGCGAAGATCGCGTTGATCTCGGCGATGTACGGGGGGACGGCCGGTGACGCGCGGCAGCTGGTGCTGCTCATGCGGGAGCGGTTCCCGGCGGCGTTCGAGAAGGTGGAGTCGGCGGCGCGCACGGGTGAGAAGGGCGGGCTGGTGCGGACGTGGCTGGGGCGCACGGTGCCGGCGCCGTCGGAGCGGTGGTGGCGGATGCTGAGTTCGGAGGACGGCACGAAGGCGTCGTCGAGCCGGGGCCGGTTCACGCGGAACTTCATCGTGCAGGGGACGGCGGCGGAATGGGCGCTGGTGCTGCTGGCGCTGCTGCGGCGGGAGCTGTTCGAGCGGGGGCTGGGCGAGCTGGTGTTCTTCCTGCACGACGAGGTGATGGTGCACTGCCCGGCGGAGCGGGCACCGGAGGTGGCGGCCGCGATCGAGCGGGCCGCGGAGGCCGCGACGCGGACGCTGTTCGGCGACGTGCCGGTGCGCATCCCGCTGCGCCCGAAGATCGTGGACAGCTACGCCGAGGCGAAGTAGCGCACCGGGCGCTGGGTCGTACTGAGTTTCAGGTGGGACCGGGGCCCGGGGTCGGGTGCCATGTGACATGTCATATGGCATTCATCCTGGACATTGCGTTCAAAGAGCGGCGGCCAGCGCGGGGCTGCGGCCCGTCCGCAGCTGGTGCAGGATCGTTGCCGTGTTGCGCGGGGCGCGGGGCGCGGGGCGCGGGGCGCGGGGCGCGGGGCGCGGGGCGCGGGGCGCGGGGCGCGGGGCGCGGGGCGCGGACGGAGTATGCGCGGCTTGTGTTGTCACGGCATCGCTGCTGGGGTTCGGGGTCGGGTGCCGCACTTGGGAAGTGCGTCATATCAGATGGTGGGCTCGGCTGTGGGGAGGAGGCGGGGCGGGGCGGGGCGCTGCTCGGGTCGTAGTACCCGGGTACCACTCGCGTCTCGCAAGATCGCTCCCGAAACCGATGAACGGGGGCGGGTGCGGCCGTAGCGTCGTGGGCATGATCGAGATCGAGCACTTGACGAAGCGCTACGGCCGGAAGACGGCCGTGGACGATCTGACGTTCGCCGTGAAGCCGGGCGTCGTCACCGGGTTCCTGGGGCCGAACGGGGCCGGGAAGTCGACGACGATGCGCGCCATCGTGGGCCTGGACGCCCCGACGTCGGGGCTGGCCCGTGTGAACGGGCGGCACTATTCGGAGTTCCGGTCGCCGCTGACGGAGGTCGGCGCGCTGCTGGAGGCGAAGTCGGTGCACGCCGGGCGCAGCGCGTACAAGCACCTGCTGGCGCTGGCGCGCACGCACGGCATTCCGGTGCGGCGCGTCCACGAGGTCATCGACCTGGTGGGTCTGCACGAGGTGGCCGGGAAGCGCGTGGGCGGGTTCAGCCTGGGCATGGGCCAGCGGCTGGGGATCGCGGTGGCGCTCCTGGGCGATCCGGGGGTGCTGATCCTGGACGAGCCGGTGAACGGTCTCGACCCGGACGGGGTGAAGTGGATCCGGTTGCTGCTCAAGGGGCTCGCGGCGGAGGGGCGGACGGTGTTCCTGTCCTCGCACCTGATGAGCGAGCTGGCGCAGACGGCGGAGCACCTGATCGTGATCGGTCAGGGCCGGCTGCTGGCGGACACGACGGTGGACGACTTCGTGTCGGGGAACGGGAAGTCGCGCGTGCGCGTGGTGTCGCCGGATGCGGCGCTGCTGGCCGAGCATCTGGCGGGTCCGGGTGTCGCGATCGCGAGCCCGGAGCGGGGCGTGCTGGAGGTGAGCGGGACGGAGGCCGCGGTGGTGGGCCAGACGGCCGCCGCGCACGGCCTGGTCCTGCACGAGCTGCGGACCGACCGCGGTTCGCTCGAGGATGCGTTCATGCAGTTGACCGCGGACGCGGTCGAGTACCGGCAGACCACGGAAGGGGTCAAGTGATGACCGCGGCAGCGATGACGGAGCGGCCGGCGTACGCGCCGCCGCAGCAGTACCGGCTCACGTTCACGGGTGAGCTGCGTTCGGAGTGGACCAAGTTGTGGTCGCTGCGCTCGACGTGGATCGTGCTGCTGTGCGCGGTCGTGTTCGCGGGCGGGCTCGGGGCGCTGATCTCGGCGAACGTGCCGGACGAGGCGGCCGTGGGCGGGGCGGACACGGCGCTGGCGTACGCGATGGCGGGCGTGTCGCTGTCGTCGGTGTTCGTGGCGGTGCTGGGCATCCTGACGGTCACGGGCGAGTACTCGACCGGTTCGATCCGGTCGACGCTGTCGGCCGCGCCGAAGCGGCTGGGGATGCTGTGGTCGAAGGCGCTGGTGTTCGGCGCGGTGGTCGCGGTCCTGTTCACCGTCATGGTGTTCGCGACGTTCTTCATGTCGCAGGCGCTGCTGGAGGGGACGGCGATCGGCGGGGTGTCGCTGGGCGACGACGGGGTGCTGCGGGCGGTGCTCGGGCACGTGGCGATGATCGTGTACCTGGCGCTGCTGGCGGTGGCGATCGGGGCGATCCTGCGGAACTCGGCGGGCGCGATCGGGTTCTACGTGGGCGTGATCATGGTCCTGCCGCAGCTGGCGACGCTGCTGCCGTGGGAGTGGGTGGCGGACGCGGTGCCGTACGCGCCGGGGAACGCGGCGAACACGATCGCGTTGGCGGACACGTCGTCGAGCGCGCTGTCGCTGGGCGAGTCGTGGCTGTGGATGGGGATCTGGCTGGCCGTCGCGTACGGGCTGGCGGCGGTGCTGCTGAAGCGCCGCGACGTGTGACAATCCCTGCTGTGGGAGGGCTTTCGTGGCGCGGGCGGTGAAGGCGGCCGGCGAGCGCGGGCTGTGGCAGCGGGTGTCGGAGTTCGACTCGCGGCACCCGCTGCTGTGGGATCTGTTCCCGATCATGCTGTATCTGTTCTTCGGGTGCCTGGGGGTGGTCGGGGCCGCGGTCGGCGAGGTCGAGATCCGGCATCCGGTCGCGCAGGCGGTGGCGGCGGCGCTGTTCCTGGTGCCGACGATCTGGCGGCGGCGGTACCCGTTCGCGGTGCTGCTGAGCCAGATCGTGCCGTTGTGCATCACGATCCCGCTGTCGCTGACGGCGAACGGGTCGGGGGTGTCGGACGCGGCGTCGGGGCTGGCGTTCACGGTGGTGCTGTACAACATCGTGCTGCGGCGGCCGCTGCGGCTGCTGTGGTGGGCGGGCCTGGTGTCGCTGGCCCCGTCCCTTGTGGACTGGTTGGTGAACCATCCGTTCACGGTCGCGAGCTTCCTGGGGTTCTTCGTGCCGGGGGCGCTGTACTTCGGGTTCGTGGTCGTGGTGGGGCTGCTGGTGCGGACCCGGCGGGACTTCCAGAGCACGCAGCGGGACCAGGCGACGCGGGAGGCGGTGTCGGAGGAGCGCAACCGGATCGCGCGGGAGATGCACGACATCATCGGGCACAACCTGGCGGTGATCAACGCGCTGGCGGACGGCGGGTCGTATGCGGCGGCGGCGTCGCCCGAGAAGGCCAAGGAGGCGTTGGAGGCGATCGGGCGGACGAGCCGGGAGGCGCTCGGGGAGCTGCGGCGGGTGCTGTCGGTGCTGAAGGCGGAGGACCCGGAGGAGGTTGAGCTGGCGCCGCAGCCGGGCCTGTCCGACATGGACGCGCTGATCGAGCGGGTGCGGGAGGCGGGCCTGCCGGTGACGCTGCTGACGTCGGGCGAGCGGTGGGAGTTGTCGGAGAACCAGCAGCTGGCGGTGTACCGGACGGTGCAGGAGTCGTTGACGAACGTGCTCAAGCACGCGACGGGGCCGCGGCGGGCCGAGGTGTCGCTGGAGTACCGGGAGTCGGGGCTGTCGGTGACGGTGTCGAACTCGGGGAACCGGGTGGACGAGGCGGGGACGGCGCGGGGTCTGGCGGGGCTGGCGGAGCGGGCGGCGGCGTTCGGCGGCACAATGGTGGCCGGGCCGGAGGCGCACGGCGGTTGGCGCGTCGCGTTGTGGATGCCCGTGGACGGGAAGGAGCGCCGGTGACGACGCTGCTCATCGTGGACGACCACCCCTTGCAGCGCATGGGGTTCCGGATGCTCGTGGAGAGCCAGCCGGATCTGGTGGTGCTCGGGGAGGCCGAGAACGGGGCCGACGCGGTGCGGCGCGCGACCGAGCTGGGCCCGGACGTGGTGCTCATGGACGTGCGCATGCCGGGGGTGGACGGGATCGAGGCGACGCGGAGGATCATCGCGGCGGGCGGGCGCAGCCGGGTGCTGGTGCTGACCACGTTCGACCTGGACGAGTACGCGTATGCGGCGCTGCGGGCGGGCGCGAGCGGGTTCCTGGTGAAGGACGCGCAGCCCGAGGAGCTGCTGTCGGGCATCCGGGTGGTGGCGGCGGGCGACGCGGTGGTGGCGCCGAAGCTGACGCGGCGGCTGCTGGACCGGTTCGCCGACCAGTTCCCGGTCGACGGGGAGGACGAGGCGAAGACCGCGGCCGCGCAGCTCGGGGTGCTCACCGAGCGCGAACGCGAGGTGCTGACGGCGATCGGCAAGGGCTGGAACAACACCGAGATCGCCGAGCGGTTCCATTTGGCCGAGTCGACGGTGAAGACGCATGTGGGCCGCATCCTCGCGAAGATCGGCGCCCGCGACCGGGTCCAGGCGGTCATCTTCGCCTACAACACCGGCCTGGTGACCCCCGAGAGCCGGTGAAAAAACGGCGGCCGGCCGGGCGGCGCGAGCCGCCCTCGCCCGTATCGCCGTGTCGTACCCGTGGGGCAGGGTTGCAGCGGGGGGCCCGTGATACCGGTGGCATATCACATGTCACACGGCACTTTGGGCGGGTTCAGCGGCGCGTGTAGGCGAGGAGGTCGCATTCGGCTTCGACCGGCTGCGGGGTGGTCTCGGCGGCGGCGTCGGCTTCCATGGCGGCGAGGCCGGCGCGGTACTCCTCGTCGGTGAGGTGCTCGTAGACCGAGAGGGCGCGCATCCGCTGCCGCTCGGTGTACTCGGCGAGGCTGTCGGCGGAGCGGTGGTGGACCTCGACGAGGGCGGCGCGGGCGAACCCGGCGGCGGCGAAGACGGCGTCGGTCTCGGCGAGGGTGGGGAACACGTCGACGTCGATGTCCCTGGTGCGCGGGAAGTACCGGTACAGCAGGAGGTCCTTGAGCCGGTCGGCGAGGGTCGTGGCGATGAGGAGCCGCGCGCCGGGCGCGAGGACCCGGGCGAGTTCGCGGGCGGCGGCGGGCCGGTCGGGGACGTGGTGCCACACCAGGAACATGAGCGCGAGGTCGGCGGTGGCGTCGTCGAGCGGCAGGTCCGCGGCGCTGCCGTCCGCATAGGTGACGAGCGGGTGCGCGGACTCGGCGTGCGCGATCTCGCGCATCCGCGCGGCGGGCTCGACGCCGACGACTTGGGTCCCGAACGCGTCGGCGAGGACCGGCGTGAACCGCCCGGTGCCGGAGCCGACGTCGAGGACGCGTCGGATGGGGCGGTCGCCGGCGAGCGCGCGGAACGCCCGCGTCCAGCTGCGGCGGCTGGAGGGCAGGAGCCGGCGGCCCTTGGCGTATCCGGCGTGCTGGGTCCGGTCGTAGTCGACGCGCTGGAGCCCCATGGCGCCTCCTCTCGGTCAGGCGGTCGGCACCAGGTAGCGCAGGGTGGTGCCGCGCTGGTCTTCGAGTACCCCGCCGTTGCGTTCGATCACCTTGCGGGAGGCGGTGTTCGACGCGTCGCAGGTGACGAGGGCCCGGTCGATGCCGAGCGCGGCGGCGTGCGGGAGGGCGGCGGCGAGCATGGCGGTGGAGTGGCCGCGGCGGCGCGCCGAGGGCCGCACGTCGTAGCCGATGTGGCCGCCGATGCGGGCGAGGTGCTCGTTGAGGCGGTGCCGGATGGAGATGCGGCCGAGGTAGGTGTCGCCCTCGGCCCACCAGAGGGTGGTGACGGGGACGAAGCCGTCGGGGGCGGCGGTGCGCCAGCCGAGTTCGGCGGCGATGTACTCGGCGACCCAGTCGGTGCCGGGCCGCTGGAACCGGTCGATGACCATGCCGGTCCAGGAGTGCGCGACCTCGGGGTCCGCGGCGGTGAACTCGTGCAGGGCCTCGGTGAAGGAGGCGGCGAGCCGCGGCGTGGGGTCGATGAGTTCCGGCACGGTTTCGACGGTAGTGGACCGGCTCCGGGCCCGCAACCGCGTTCGCGGCCCGCACCGGCTGTTCCCGGATCGGGGCACGGAATGTAGCGCGTCCGTCATCTTCCGTTGGTAGCGTTGCGGGTCGGTTCTAGGGAGGTTCGGCATGGCCGGTTCGGTGCTGGCGGCTTCGGTGCTGCTGTTCGACATGGACGGGACGCTGGTGGACTCGACGGCGTCGGTGGAGCGGGCGTGGGGGCGGTTCGCCGACCGCCACGGGCTCGACGCGGCGGCGATCCTGGCGGTGGCGCACGGGCGCCCGACGATCGAGGTGGTAGCGGACTTCGCGCCCCGGGGCGTGGACGTGGTGGCCGAGACCGACCGGATCGAGGCCGAGGAGATCGACCGCACGGACGGCATCAGCGAGGTGCCCGGCGCGGCCGCGCTCCTGGGGTCCCTCGACCCGTCCCGCTGGGCGGTCGTCACCTCGGCGACCCGCGCGCTGACGCTCAAGCGCCTTGCGGCGGTCGGCATCCCGCTGCCGAAGGTCCTGGTCGCGGCCGATGACGTGACCCGGGGCAAGCCGCACCCGCAGCCGTACATGCTCGCCGCCCGCGCGCTCGGCTACGACGCGACCGCGGCGGTCGCGTTCGAGGACGCCCCGGCGGGCTTGACGTCGGCGACCGAGGCCGGCGCGGCCACCGTGGTCGTCGGCGGCTACCGGGGCGAGGCGGCGGCGGGGCTCCCCCGCGTGCCCGACCTCACCGGTGTCCGCGTCGTCCAGGTGGGCCCGGGCCTCGAGGTCCGCCTTCCCTAGCCCCGTGCGCCCCAGGACTGTCGTGTTCCCGACACGGCCGTGACGGCGGGGCGGCCGCCTCGTTCCTTCGGGTGAATCCCCCGAATGAGAAGAGGAGTCGATGCCAGGAGAGTTCCACGAGATCCTCGTGAAGCTGATCCAGGACGAGCCCGAGTCGGTGGCGTGGCTGCTGGGCCGCGCCGGAGGCCGGCGGGGCGCGCGGTGCGTGGCCGCGCAGACCCGCACCGGATCGGTCGGGTCCCCGGGCCCGACGGAGCGCCGCGCGGACGGCGTCGTCCGGCTGGAGTTCGCCGACGGGTCGCAGCTGCTGGTCGTCTGCGAGGTCCAGAACGAGTGGAGCGAGGACAAGTACTTCCGGTTGCCTGGGTACGTGTCCCGCGCGTTCGAAGACCACCGGATCCCGGTCTCGCTGCTGATGATCTGCCGGTCCGACTCCCTGGCGAGGCGGTTCCGGCGGGGCATCGAGATGGGCCCCGGCTCGACGGTGGCGGTCGAGACGGTGGGGCCGTCCCAGGTCCCGGAGCTCGGTTCGGGCGACGAGCCGCCGACGGCGGCGGCGGCGGTGCTCGCCGCGGTGCTGCGCAAGCAGCCGAAGCACGTCCCCGAACCGCTGTTCGTCTCGACGCTCGACGCCTGGCTCGGTACCATCGAACCAGGTCGAGCCGCCGATTACGCGAAGTATCTGCTCACCACCCTGGCGAAGGAGCCGGCGACCTTGCTGGAGGCACTGATGAAGACCGAAGCCCGTCTCTACCACTCGGAGTACACCGAGGAGCTGCTCGCGAAGGGCCGCGAGAAGGGGCTCGAGGAGGGGCTCGAGGAGGGCGCGCTCCGGCATGCCAGAGCGACGCTGCTGCGCATCCTCGAGGCCGGGGGCCCGGTGAGCGCCGAACGGCGCGAGGCGATCGAGTCCTGCACCGACCTCGCGCGGCTCGACGCCTGGATCACCGAGCAGATCCCGTCCGCCCAGGGCTGACATCGAGTCGTGAAGGCCGCCACCGCGTTCGCGGTGGCGGCCTTCGTCGTCCGGGGTGCGGTCTCGCGGTCCTGCCTCGGCCTCGGCGGGCGCCCGGGGCTCAGGCGGCGGGCTGCGCGGCCTCCATGCTCGCGAGGCGGGCGGCGCGGAGGCGGCCGGCGAGGTCGCGGGTGGGGCCGCCGCGGACGAGGAGGACCAGCCACGGGTCGTCGTCCATCCTGGCGGCGCTGACCAGGGCCAGCGCCATGATGTGGGCGCAGACCTCGCGGGAGTCGGCGCAGCCGCAGGAGGTGGTGATGCGGTTGTGCTCCTCGGTGACGAACTTCTTGGGGAGCAGGCGCATGCCGGCGTCGGCGAGGACGTCGTCGATGCGTTTGGGCAGGCGTCCGGCGAGGAGGCCGGCGACGCAGGAGGGCGAGAGGGACAGGGCGGTCATGCCGGCGGCCCAGGCGGAGGCGTTGTAGACGGGGATGGCGATGGAGGCCTCGTGGGTGCCGGTGCCGTCGGAGACGGTGCCGGAGACGAGGCCGGGCTCGATCGCGAGGCCGGTGACGGCGCCGTGTCCGGCGAGGGCGCGGCCTTTGACGATGCGCTGGTCGGGGTAGTTCAGGCCGATGGTCTCGAGGGCGCGCCACCATTTGCGGCCCCACCAGGTCCGGCCGTACGGGTCGCTCACAGGTGGCCTCCGTCGTCGTCGAGTTCGATGAGTTTGCGCAGCTGGGAGTCGTCGAGTTCGCCGAGCCAGTCCTCGCCGGAGCCGACGACGGCCTCGGCGATGGCGCGTTTGCGGGCGAGGAGCTCGTCGACGCGCTCTTCGAGGGAGCCGGCGGTGACGAGCTTGTGGACGTGGACGGTCTGGGTCTGGCCGATGCGGTGGGCGCGGTCGGTGGCCTGGTCTTCGACGGCGGGGTTCCACCAGCGGTCGTAGTGGACGACGTGGGAGGCGCCGGTGAGGTTGAGGCCGGTGCCGCCGGCGCGGAGGGAGACGAGGAGGATCGCGGGCCCTTCGCCGGTCTGGAACTCGTCGACGAGGCGGTCGCGGGCGGGCTGGTCGAGGCCGCCGTGGAGGAAGGGGGCGGCGACGCCGAGTTCGGCTTCGAGGTGGCGGGAGAGGAGTTCGCCCATCTGCCGGTACTGGGTGAAGATTAGGGTCTTGTCGCCTTCCTCGACGACTTCGGTGAGCATCTCGGTGACGCGGTCGAGTTTGCCGGAGCGTTCGGCAAGGGTGCCGTCGCCGACGCCGACGTACTGGGCGGGGTGGTTGCAGATCTGCTTGAGGCGGGTGAGGAGTTTGAGGACGCGGCCGCGGCGGGTGATGCCGTCGCCGAGTCCTTCGTCGAACGCCTCGCGGATGGCTTCGCGGTAGAGGCCGGCCTGCTCGTCGGTCATGGTGCAGGCGACGACGGACTCGATCTTGGGGGGCAGGTCGGCGGCGACGTCCTCTTTCATGCGGCGGAGGACGACGGGGTCGATGCGGGCGCGGAGGGTGGCGGCGGCGACGGGGTCGCGGCCGATCTCGATGGGGTCGGCGAAGCGGCGTTTGAAGTCGGCCTGGATGCCGAGGAGGCCGGGGTTGACGAACTCGGAGATGGACCAGAGTTCGGCGAGGTGGTTCTCGACGGGGGTGCCGGTGAGGGCGATGCGGACGCGGCCGGTGAGGTCGCGGACGGCGCCGGCGGTGCGGGAGCGGTGGTTCTTGATGGCCTGGGCCTCGTCGATGACGATGGTGTCCCAGCCGATGGCGCGGAGGAGTTTGATGTCGCGCAGGGCGATCGAGTAGGAGGTGACGACGACGTCGGCGTCCGTGAGGGGCGCGGCGGACTTGGTGCGGGCGGGGCCGTGGTGGAGGTGGACGGTGAGCTGGGGGGCGAAGCGGGCGATCTCGCGCTGCCAGTTGCCGACGAGGGAGGTGGGGCAGACGACGAGGTGGGGGGCGAGGCCGGCGCGGCGGACGAGGAGGCCGATGGACTGGAGGGTCTTGCCGAGGCCCATGTCGTCGGCGAGGATGACGCCGGCGCCGCCGTCGGCGGCGGCTTCGAGCCAGGCGATGCCGTGGGACTGGTAGCGGCGGAGGTCGGCGTTGACGCGGACCTCGCCGGGGTCGGCGTGCTGGGCGGTGATGAGGCGGAGGTTGAGGCCGGAGTCGGAGCGGAGGAGCTCGGTGTAGGACTCGACGAAGGCGCCGACGAGGGCCTTCGCGGTCCAGACGTGGCCTTCGGAGTGGGGGGCGGCGTGGCCTTCGGCGGGGAGTTCGCCGGCGATGCGGTCGAGGTCGTCGAACTTGTCGTCGTCGACGGCGTTCGCGATGCGGGCCCAGATCGCGACCGATTCGGTGATGTCGGGGCGGGAGGCGATGCGGGTGAGGGCGGGGAGGACGGGGCGGACGGGGGTGGCGACGCCTTCGACCGTGGTGAGTTCGCCCGCGAGGTACAGGTCGGCTTCGACGGGGTCGCCGGGGGGCAGTCCGAGTTCGGCCACCGCGGCCTCGGGTCGCGCGCCGCCGTAGAACAGGAGCCGCCCGTCGGCCGGGGAGGCGTGGTCGGGCAGGAAGGTGGCGTGCAGTTCGCTGGGTGGCAACGAGGCTCCTACGGTGGGAAGGCAGACGTGCCATTTTGCCACAAGCGCGGGCCTGATCCCAAACGCGCGAACCGTTATGTGGGTGTTTGGGTGGTTCACGGCAGGAACGGGGCGGGTCCGTCCGTCATGCTGCCGGCCGCGGTCGCCCGCGGCGGCGGCTCCGGTCGGGCCCGCCCCGTCAACCCCAGAGCAAGGTCCGTCGGGAGGGCGGGCGTCGCCGGGCGGGCGGCGCCGGCGCGCCGGGGCCGCGGCCCTCCACATTGAGGTCGAGTCGGCATCCTTCGGGCAGAAGGATGTTCGAACGTGTAGAAGTTAGCGATAATTTCGAACACTGTCAATACCGGGCGGGGTGGCGGCGTCAGTCGATCGGGCAGCGGAGCGCGAGGTTGAACGCGGCGGTGTCCTGGTACTCGGCGCGGGCCCGGTCGAGGTCGGCGGGGTCGGTGCCGGCGACGAGGTCCTGGACGTCGAGGGCGTAGGCGGCGGCGAGGGTCTTGAGGGCGGGGTCCTGGATCTCGGTGCCGAGGGCCTCCATCTGGTCGACGACCTCGTCGAGGCTGGCGCCGTCGGCCTGCCCGACGAGGTCGAGGGCCTGCCAGGCGCGGTCGCAGTCGGCGGCGTAGCGCTCGGTGTCGCGTTCGAGGTCCTGGTTGCGGGGGTCGGCCTCGTCGGAGCCGCCGAGGCACTCGGTGAGCATCCAGAGCAGCAGGAGGACCCCGATGGCCCAGGCGAAGAGCTTGAGCAGGCGCACGTCGATCATGGTCGCCCCCATCGCGAGAGCCGTCCGCTTCAGTCTACGCGGGGCGCGGTCCGACCGCCCCTTTGAGAATGCGCTTTCCAATGGGTAGGCTGAGGCGGTCCCCCGACCCCGACCGCGGCGGGCCGCGGACGAAGGGAGCCCCTGTTGGACGTCCTGTGCCTGGGCGAGTCGATGTGCGTGTTCGCGCCCACGACCGCCGGACCCCTGCGCACGGCCGCGGAGCTGCACGTCGGCGTGGCCGGCGCGGAGTCGAACGTCGCCGTCGCGCTGGCGCGGCTGGGCGCGCGCGCCACCTGGCGCGGCCGGGTCGGCGACGACCCGTTCGGACAGCGCATCCGCGACGTACTGGAGGCCGCGGGCGTCGACTGCGGCGGGGTCGCGACCGACCCGGGGCGGCCGACGGGCGTGTACTTCAAGGACCCGGGCCCCGAGGGCACGGTCGTCCACTACTACCGGCGCGGCTCGGCGGCCTCGGCGATGGGGCCCGGGGAGCTCGCGGGGACCGCGGCCCCGCGGATCGTGCACCTGTCGGGGATCACGCCGGCGCTGTCGGCCTCGTGCGCGGCGCTGGTCGAGGAGCTGCTGGTGGAGCGGGCGCTGGCCCCGGCGGCCGTGAGCTTCGACGTGAACTACCGGCCGGCGCTGTGGCCGGTCGAGAAGGCCGGGCCGGTGCTGGCGCGGCTGGCGGGCGCGGCGGACATCGCGTTCGTGGGTCTGGACGAGGCACAGACCCTGTGGGGCGTGAAGACCGCGGAGGACGTGCGCGAGCGCGTGCCGGGCGCGGGCGTGCTCGTCGTCAAGGACGGTGGGAACGGCGTCACCGCGTTCGAGGGCGAGGCGCGGCACTACTCCCCCGCGGAGCCGGTCGACGTGGTCGAGCCGGTGGGCGCCGGGGACGCGTTCGCGGCCGGGTTCCTGTTCGGGCGCCTGCGCGGGGCGTCCGCCGCGGCGTCGATGCGCTTGGGCCACCGGCTGGCCGCCGGGGCCCTCCAGACCGTCGGGGACCTCGCGCCCCCGCCGTCCCCTGAGACCGTTCGAGCCATTCTGGAGGACCAGTGACCCTTGACCAAGGCGCATTCTTCGACCGCCTCTTCGCCGGGCAGCGCGTCATGGCGATCTGGCGGGGCCTGCCCGCCGGTGAGACCGTGGCGCTCTCGGAGCGGCTGTGGGACGCCGGGGTGGACCTGGTGGAGGTGCCGATCGGGCAGCCGGGGCAGGAGGAGGCGCTCGCGGCGGCGGTGCGGGCCGCGGAGCCGCGCGGGCACCTCGTCGGTGCGGGCACGGTGGTGTCGGTCGGGCACGTGGAGCGCGCGGCCGCGGCCGGCGCGGCGTACACGATCGCGCCGGGCCTGAACCCGGCGGTGCTGGCCGCGTCGCACGCGGCGGGCCTGCCGCACCTGCCGGGCGTGGCGACGGCGAGCGAGGTCGGTCTCGCGCGGGAGCTGGGCTGCACGTGGGTGAAGGTCTTCCCGGCGTCGTCGCTGGGCAAGGACTGGTTCAAGGCGATGGCCGGTCCGTTCCCGGACGTGAAGTTCGTGGCGACCGGCGGGGTGGGCCCGGACGAGGTCGAGGCGTACCGCGGGGCCGGCGCATCGGTGATCGGCATGGGCTCGGCCCTGGCCGACCCGGCGAACATCGAGAAGTTGGTGGGCTGAGCGGGACTCGGGTCCGGGTGCCGTGTGACATGTGATGTGCCACCGGTATCACGGGCCCCCCGTCGCAACCCTGCCCTAGGGGTACGACAGCCGCGCGCAACATGAGTGTTGCGCGCGTTCTCGTTTCGGCCGGCGGTGGGGGCGCCGGTCTCCAGTGGTCTCCCGGTAGCCGCCGCGGCGGCCTTCCGCGGCGGAGGGCCGCGCTTGGACCGGATGGGAGGTACGGCGCGGAGGTCAGCGCCTGCCGAGGAGTCGGGTGCGGTGCGGAGTGGCGGTCAAAGCTTGCCGGGAGCCGGGTACGGCTCGGCGTGGCGGTCAAAGCTTGCCGGGAGCCGAGTGCGGTGCGGGGTGGCGGTCAGAGCTTGCCAAGGAGGGAGACCACGGGGTAGCCGTCGAGGCGGTCGCGGCCGGAGAGGGAGGCGATCTCGAGGAGGGCGGCGCAGGCGGCGACGGTGCCGCCGAGGCCCTCGACGAGGCGCACGCCGGCGGCCATGGACTCGCCGGTGGCGATGACGTCGTCGACGAGGAGGACCCGGTCGCCGTCCTTGACGGCGTCGGCGTGGAGCTCGACGCGGACCTCCGCGTACTCGCCGCGGTAGGACTCGACGGCGGCCTCGCGGGGCAGCTTGCCGGCCTTGCGAATCGGCAGGAGCGGCTTGCCGGTGCGGTCGGCGAGCGGGGCGGCCCACAGGAAGCCGCGGGCGTCGAACGCCGCGATCGAGTCGTACGGGTGCGCCTCCACCGCCTCCTGGAGGCGGTCGATCGAAGCGCGGAACGCCTCGGGGGTCGCCAGCAGCGGCGTGATGTCGCGGAATCCGACCCCGGGTTCGGGGAAGTCGGGGACGACGGGCACGTATTCGGTCAGGTCCACGACGGCAAGCGTAGCGGGTCGCGGCCGCACGGGCGCCGAACCGCACCCCCGCGAGATCCCGCCCGGACCGCACCCCCGCGAGATCCCCATCCGGATCGCGCCGCCGCCGCTCCCCGGCGAGAACCGAAGCGCACTCATGTATCTGCCCCTTGTCGGACCCCTGGGGCAGGGTTGCGACGGGGGGCCCGTGATACCGGTGGTACATCACATGTCACATGGCGCCGGTGCACGGCGAAGCCCCCGGCCCTGCGGCCGGGGGCTCGGGAATCGACTGGCTCGGGACCGGCCGGACGGGTCCGACCGGGTCCTTAGGCCGCGACGGGCTGGCGGGCCTTGACGGCGGCCACGACCAGGTTCTGCTGCGACTGGACGTAGCAGACGTGGGTGCTCGCGAGGAACACGAACAGGGTGGCGAGGCCGGTCGAGAAGGTGGGGGTGAGGCCGGCGGCCTCCTGCTCGGCGCGGATCGAGGCGCAGAACTTGAACCAGTTGACGATCGGCCAGATGAACAGGGTCAGGGCGCCGATGAGGAGCGACCAGACCATGTTGGCCGGGTTGACGTTCTTCTCGCCGTTCGGGTTCACGGCCTTCACCTCGGCGGTGATCTTCGCGAACCACACGAAGTAGTAGATGCCGAGCGTCGGGAGGTTGAGAATCCAGACGGCGAACGGGCCGCGGGT
The DNA here is from genome assembly GCF_003933745.1 of Glycomyces terrestris. Classification (GTDB taxonomy): domain Bacteria; phylum Actinomycetota; class Actinomycetes; order Mycobacteriales; family Micromonosporaceae; genus Glycomyces; species Glycomyces terrestris. Next base: position 660,557 of record NZ_RSEB01000004.1, read on the forward strand.
CTTCAGTTCGGGCATGGGGGCATGACTCCTTGCGGTAAGGGGAAACGGGTGCGGTCAAAACGCACGGCTGCGGGACGAATCCCGCAGCCGGTTGGGCTCGCTGACCGAAGTGCAGCTCACGTTAGCATGTTCGTTTGTCTTGTATGGAGGAAGGTGCCCCTGTTCGCTCAGCCCTTTAGTCCGGTTTGGGCCACCCCTTGGACCATGAAACGCTGCAAGAACAGGAACACGAACACCAATGGGAGAATCGCTACCAAAGCCGCGGCGAACAACTGCGAGAGGCTGACCGTCTGCGCGGTCAGGAACGTCGACAGCGCCACCTGCACGGTCCACGACTCCGGCGACCGGCCGATCACCAGCGGCCACAGGAACGAGTTCCAGGCCCCCACGAACGTGATCACCGCGATCGCGGCGAGGAAGTTCCCCGAGTTCGGGATGACGATGCGCCAGAACGCGCCCCAGTGGCTCAGCCCGTCCACCCGCGCGGCCTCCTCCAGCTCCTTCGGGAACCCGAGGAAGTACTGGCGGCACAGGAACGCCGCGAACCCGCTGAACAGGCCCGGGATGATCAGGCCCCGGTAGTCCGAGAGCCAGCCCAGGCTCGAGACCATCACGAAGCTCGGCACGAACGTGATCGCGCCGGGGATCATCAGCGTCGCCAGCACCACGTAGAACACCTTGTTCGCGTGCCGCCACGGGACGCGCGCCAGCCCGTACCCCGCTGTCGTGCACAGGAACAGCGTGCCGACCGTGGTGAGGACCGCGACGATGAGCGAGTTCAGGAGCGAGCGCGCCATCGGCACCGACGGGTCGTCGAACAGCCGCGAGAAGTTGTCCCAGGCCGGGTCCGGCGAGAACCACATCCAGCCCGGCGCCGTGATCTCGGCGTCGGTCGCCAGCGCGTTGCGCAGGATCAGGTAGAACGGGATGAGGAAGAGCACCGCGAGTCCGATGAGGACGGCGAGGGCGGCGGCGCGGGAGACGCGGGCGCCGATTCCGGGGCGGAAGCCGACGGGGGTGCTGCGCTGCGAGTCGAGTGACATGCTCAGCTCTCCTTGTTCCCGAAGCCGAAGAACCTGCCTTGGAGGACGGTCACGATCGCGATGATGAGCGCGAGGATGAGCGAGCCGGCCGAGCCGCGGCCGAGGTCTTGGACCATGCCGAGGGTGTTGTAGTAGAGGTAGACGAGTGGCGGCCTGGCGTAGGCCTGGTTGCCGATGAGGAGCACGAACTCGTCGAACGCCTGGTAGGCGGCGATGAGGATGAGCATGAGGACGGCGACCGAGGTGGCGCGGAGCTGCGGCAGGGTGATGTGCCAGAAGGTCTGGAGGCCGGGTTTGGCGCCGTCGACGTAGGCGGCCTCGTACAGGTGCTCGGGGATCTGGCGGAGTGCGGCGATGAACAGGATCATGTAGAAGCCGCATTGGATCCAGAGGCGGAGGGTGACGATGACGAGCCAGTACCAGGGCGGGCTGGGGTCGAAGAGCCAGGCGGTGTCCTCGATGCCGAAGAGGCCGAGGACGGTGTTGGCGAGGCCGTAGCGGACGCCGCTGAAGATCGACATCTTCCAGACGAGGGCCGCGACGACGTAGGAGCAGGCGAAGGGCAGGAAGAAGACGGATCGGAAGAAGGCGCGCATGATGCGGACGCGGTCGAGGAGGAGGGCGAGGCCGAGGGAGGCGGCGAAGGTGAGGGGGACGATGAAGGCCGCGAAGACGGTGAAGGTGAGGAGGGCGTCGGTGAAGGCGGCGTCCTGGAGCATCGCGGTGTAGTTCTGGAAGCCGATGAAGTCCTCGGGGAGGGGTGTGACGGTGTTGCGCGCCTCGAAGAAGGAGAGGTAGGCGCTCCAGAACACGGGGATGACGGTGAAGACGATCAGGCCGATGAAGAAGGGCCCGACGAAGTACCAGAAGGTGAGTGCGGTCCGCCAGCCGCCCTTGCGACGGCGGGACCGGGGTGTGCTGGCCCCGGTGCCCGCCAAGGGCGCGGCGGTCTCGGTGGAGACGGCCACGATTTCCCCGATCAGCCGAAGATGGTGTCGAGCTCGGACTGGATGGTCTGGGCGGCCGTGTCGAATTCGGCCGAGGGGTCGGCGCCTTCGAGGACGATGCGGTTCATCATGTCGTCGACGGCGGTCTCCATGGTGGGGGTCCAGTTGGGGTTGTCGCCCCAGCCGTATTCCTGTGAGATCTGGACGGCGGTGGCGGCGGGGCCTTCGGCGAGGGCGTCGGCGTTGGCGGCCATGGACTTGCGGGGCGGGATGTGGAAGCCGTAGGAGAGGCACCAGTCCTGGATGTACTCCTCGTTGTCGATCCAGAGCCATTTGGCGAAGGCCTTGGCCTCGTCGACGTGTTCGGACTTGGCGTTGACGAAGGTGGACCAGCCGCCGTTGTAGACGGTGGGGGCGCCGCCGTCGAAGCCGGGGAGGGGCATGACGGCGATGTCGTCGCCGTAGGTCTCGATGATCTGGGGGAGGGCCCAGAGGCCGCACCACTGGATGGCGCAGAGGCCCTGGATGATCGAGGAGGGGTCCCAGGCTTCGGTGGGGGCGCCGATGAGGAGCGAGTCGGTCTCGTGGAGGGCTTTGACCTTGAGGGCGCCGGCGATGACGGTGTCCTTGTCGAAGCCGATCTGGTTGTCGTCGGTGAGGAGGGTCTGGCCGGCGGAGAAGACGATGGGTTGGAAGAGTTTGGTGGCGGAGTCGTCGTTGCCGAGGAAGAGGCCCTTGACGTCGGGGGTGGTGAGTGCGGCGGCGGCGGCCATGAGGTCGTCGAAGGTGGCCGGTTCGGTGATGCCGGCGTCGGCGAAGAGGGACGGCCGGTAGTAGAGGAACTGGGGGTCGTCGATCATCTGGATGCCGTAGATCTTGCCGTCGATGGAGTTGCGTTTGACGTCGATCTCGGTGAAGTCGTCGAGGACGCCTTCGAACAGGTCGTCGAGGGGGACGATCTGGCCGGAGTCGACCATGGAGCGGTTGAGGTGGCTCTCGAAGACGTCGGGGTAGTCGCCGGGTTTGTCGGCGAGGAGTCCGGAGGAGAGGGCGGTGTCGTAGTCGCCGGGTACCCAGTTGATGGTGACGGTGGCGTCTTCGTATGCGGCGGCGTACTTCTCGGCGGCCTGCTGGGTGCCGGCCTCGCCGTACTGGTGGTACCACTGGTAGAGGTTGACGCCGTCGCCGTCGCCGCCGCGGCCGGTGTTGGAGCCGCAGGCGCCGAGTGCGCCGGCGCCGGCGGCGAGGCCGCCGAGGGCGAGCATGCGGCGGCGGTTGAGGGCCAGTCCGGCGAGCGTCTGCTGCGTGGTGGGTCGGTTGTGGTTGGGGGCCATTGCTAGCTCCTCGCTACGTTGAGAGGTCGGAAGGGCTCCCGCGCGACTCCGGGTCATGGTCGTCGCCGCAGCGGAGAATCGACATGCGCCGATTCGCCTCCCAGTGTTGCTAGCGTCGCTCACTTTGTCAATGGGTTGTAGTAAGGCTCGGGGTAACGATTTGCGCGCGGTTCCCTTGGGGGCGCTCGCTTCTGGTGGAGGGGTGTCGTCGCTGCGTGCAGCGCCGGGAGCGCCCCGGCGGCGGTGGCGCGTGGGGCGCTGGTGGCGGCGGTGGCGGCTGGGCCGCGTCCGCCCCGTATTCGGGTGGGGCGCTGCGGGTCCGGTCAGCGGCGGCTGCGGGACCCGACGGTGTTCAGGCGGTTGAGGTGGCCTTCGAGGGCGAGCGCGGCGGCGCCGAGCGCGACCATGTTGCGCTCCTCGGTGTTCCGTTTGAGGCGGGCGGCCTTGAGGGGGGCCTCCATGGCGTGGTCGCCGAGGCGGCGCTCGAACTCGGGGATGAGGGCGTCGCCGAGGGCGGCGGTGACCCAGCCGTCGAAGACGACGAGGTCGGGGTTGACGAGGTTGAGGAGGTTGGCGACGCCGGCGGCGAGGGATTCGGCGACGGTCTCGACGGTGCGGACGGCGGAGGGCTCGCCGGCCTTCCAGGCGGCGGCGAGGGCGGCCATGGCCTCGGTCTGGGAGCCGGCGGCGGCGCGGCCGTCGAGCTGGGCCCACTGCCACAGGATGGCGGGCGCGCCGACGTACGCTTCGATGCATCCTTTGGCGCCGCAGCGGCATTGGGGTCCGGCGGGGTTGATGGTGGTGTGGCCCCACTCCCCCGCGGAGTTGGTGGCGCCGCGGTAGAGCTGGCCGCCGAAGGCGAGGCCGGCGCCGACGCCGGTGCCGAGGATGAGGACGGCGAGGCGGTCGACGCCGCGGCCGTCGCCGAACCACAGCTCGCCGACGGTGATGGTCTTGAGGGGGTTGTCGAGGTAGACGGGGACGTCGAGGCGGAGGCGCTCGGTGAGGAGCTGGCGGAAGGGGACGTCGTGCCAGTTCCAGTTGGGGGCGAAGCCGGAGACGCCCCAGGTGACGTCGACCTGGCCGGGGAGGCTGACGCCGACGCCGAGGATGGCGCGGTCGCCGAGGCGGGAGCGGACCTGGTCCATGGCGGCGGCGATGTGGCCGATGACCTGGTCGGGGCTGTTCTCGCTGGCCTCCATGCGCTCGTCGGCCCGGTCGACCACGGTGAGGGCGAGGTCGTAGACTTCGAGCTGGACGTAGGTCTCGGCGACGTCGACGCCGATCATGACGCCGCCGCCGGCGTTCGGGGCGAGGAGCGCCCGGGGGCGTCCGCCGCCGGAGTCCTCGCGGCCCACCTCGACCACGACGCCGAGCTCGATCAGGTCGGTGACCAGGTTGGAGACCGTGGCGACGGAGAGGTCGGTCTCGCGGGCGAGGATCTGGCGGGAGGTCGGCGCGTCCGCGATGAGGTGCCGCAGCACTGCGAAGCAGTTGCGCAGGCGGATGTCGCGCGAGGTGGACTTCATGGCTGAATGCTACGACGCGGGACGCCACTTTGTAAATGGGTTAGATGAAGGGGTCGCCGCTTGTTCGCGCAGTGACGGCCGTGAATGTCGCTTCGGCCCGATATGCTCTGGAGCGGTCTCGCCGCGCCGGCGGCGTGCGACAACGAGGGGTGGACGGCATGGAAGAGCGCGTACTGGGCAGGACCGGCGCGAGCGTCGGCGTCGTCGGGTTCGGCGCCTGGCAGATCGGCGCCGACTGGAGCGAGGTCTCCGAGGACGACGCCGAAGCGGCCCTGGAGGCCGCCGCCGGCGCGGGCGTCACGTTCTACGACACCGCCGACGTCTACGGCGACGGCCGCTCCGAGCGGATCGTCGGCGCGTTCCGCAAGCGCCGCCCGGGCGTGTTCGTGGCGACGAAGATGGGCCGGCGCGCCGAGCAGGTCCACGCGAACTACAGCGAGCCGCACTTCCTGTCCTGGAACGACGACTCGCGCTCGCGCCTCGACATGACCCCGCTCGACCTGGTGCAGCTGCACTGCCCGCCCACGAGCGTGTACGGCGACGACGAGGTCTTCGCCGTCCTCGACGCGATGGTCGCCGACGGGCGCATCGCCCACTACGGCGTCAGCGTCGAGACGTGCGAGGAGGCCCTCGCCGCCATCGCCCGGCCCGGCGTCGCGACGGTGCAGATCATCCTGAACCCGTTCCGGCAGAAGCCCCTCGAGCGCGTCCTCCCGGCCGCCGCCGACGCCGGCGTCGGCGTCATCGCGCGCGTCCCGCTCGCCTCCGGGCTGCTCTCCGGCAAGTACACCGCCGAGACCGAGTTCGCGCCCGACGACCACCGCAACTACAACCGGCAGGGCGAGGCCTTCGACGTCGGCGAGACGTTCGCGGGCGTCGACTACGCCACCGGCCTCGCCGCGGTCGAGCGGCTGCGGCCCCTCGTGCCCGCCGGCATGACCATGGCCCAGTTCGCGCTCCGCTGGATCCTCGACCAGCCCGGCGTCACCGTCGTCATCCCCGGCGCGCGCAACGCCGAGCAGGCCCGCGCGAACGCCGCCGCGGCCGCCTTCCCGCCCCTCGGCGAGGACCTCCACGCCGAGGTCCGCGCCGTCTACGACGACCTGATCCGGCCCCAGGTCCACCACCGCTGGTAGCGGCCTACGGCTCCCAGGGGACGGCGGCGCTGAAGTTCGCGCCCAGCAGGCGCACGAAGTTCCAGTGGTCGTCGTCCTCGAACCCGTCCCCGCCGTCCAGCAGCATCCGCGCGGGCGGGAACGGCCGGCCTTCGCGCAATTGCGAGATCGCCGCCAGGTGCGCGCGCCCCGCCGCCGCGCCGCCGTCCAGGCACGCCAGCGCCTCGCGCAGCGCCGGCTGGAACGTGCCCGGCTCCCACAGGCCCTCGATCTCGTCGAGCTCGACCGTGACGTACACGCCGGGTGCGGCGGCGACCGCCGCGCGCAGCATCGCGGCGTGCCCGTCCAGGGGGCCCTCGGCCGCGAAGATCCGGTTGAGGACGGGGACGGCGGCGTCGAGCTGGGCGAGCGCGCGGTCCTTGGGGGCCAGCGGCGCGGTGGCCTCCACGACGTCCTCGTCGTCGTCCTCATCGTCGTCGTCCTCGCCGGGCTCGACTTCGACGAGGTCGCCGTCGGGCCCGAACTCGTAGAAGACCTCGTCGGGGTCGTCCTCGACCACGATGGTCTGGGTGACGAGGTCGGCGGGGCGGAACAGGGCGAGCCACAGGAGCGGGACGCAGCGGACGTCGTAGGCGACGACGCCGGTCGCCGGCGCGAAGCCCGCGTCGGTCGTGGAGGGGTAGAGGGTCCGCAGGCCGGTGGCGCACAGGTACGAGGAGTTCGGCATGACCGCAGCCTAAGTCCGCGCCGCCCCGGGTCCGCGGCGGCGGGGCCCGGAAAGCCGTTGACGGCGGCTTTAGGCTCGCCGCATGGACACCACTGCGCTGCTGTGGCTCATCGGCGCCGCCGGTTCGGGCAAGACCGCGACCGGGTGGGCGGTCTTCCGGGAGCTCGCCGCGGCGGGCGTGCGGGCCGCGTTCGTCGACGGCGACCAGGTCGGCATGGCCTATCCCGCCCCGCCCGGGGACCGGGACAACGAGCACGTCAAGGCCCGCGGCCTCGGGGCGCTCTGGGCCGGGTACCGGGCCGCGGGCGTCCAGTGCGTCGTGGCCGCCGGGGGCGTCGGGACGGCCGCGACCGTCGCCGACTTCGCCGCGCAGGTCCCCGGCGCGGCCATGACGGTCGTGGAGCTGACCGTGGACGCGGCGGAGCGCCAGGCCCGGCTCATCGGCCGCGGCTCGGCGGACCTGGTCGAGCCCGCGGCCGCGCTCGCGGCCGCGTTCGACCGCGCCCCGCTCACCGAGCACCGCGTCGACACCGGCGGCCGCACCGTGGACGAGGTCGCGCGACTGGTCCTCGACCGCGTCGGGCGGCCCGCCGCCGGGGCGGGGCCGTGGCCGCCGCGCCGGTTCCCCGCGCCGGAACCGATCGCGGGCGAGCGCGTCCCGCTGCTGTGGGTGTGCGGCGCGACCGGCGTCGGGAAGTCCACAGTGGCGTTCCCGGTGTTCCTGGCGCTCCTGGCCGCCGGGGAGCGGGCGGCGTACATCGACCTCGCCCAGGTCGGCTGGGCCCGCCCCGAGGCCCCCGGCGACCCCGGCGGGCACCTGCTGCGGGCCCGGAACTTCGGGGCGCTGTGGCGGTCCCACCGCGCCGCCGGGTCGCGGGTCCTCGTCGTCTCCGGCAGCGGCGGCGGCCCGGCGGACATGCGCCGCTACCTCGACGCGGTCCCCGACTGCGATCCCCTGGTGGTGCGCCTCGACGCCCGGCCCGACGTGCTCGCCGAACGGGTCCTCATGCGCAGCAAGGGCATCGGCGTCGAACTGCCCGGCGACGAGCTCCGGGGCCTCGCCGGCGCCGACCTCGACCGGGCGGTGGCGGCGGCGCAGGCCGAGGCGGTCCGCCTCGCGGCCGACGGTGTCGGCGCGGTGCACCTCGACACGAGCGATCGCTCCCCCGAGCAGCTCGCCGCCGGCATCCATGCGCGCTTGGTGCGGCGCGGCGGAGGAGCGGCGGCCCCGTGACCCGGTTCTCCCCCATGCGCTTCCACCTGCGGACCGAGCGGCTGGTCCTGCGGCCGTGGGCGCTCTCGGACGCCGAGGCGCTCCGGGACCTCCACGCCGAGCGCGGCGACGGACGGCCCACGGTCGCGGAGGCCCGGGCGGTCGTCGCCGGCGCGATCGCCGCCGCCGAGGCGACCGGGATCGCGCTCCTGCCGGTGACGCGCCGGACCGAAGGCGACGTGATCGGCTACTGCGGCCTCACCGTCGGGCGCGCCACGGTCGAGGAGCCCGAGATCGCCTACGAGCTGTTCGCGCGCGTCCACGGGAACGGCTACGCCACCGAGGCGGCCCGCGCCGTCCTCGCCGCCGCCGCGGACACCGGCCGCACCCGGCTCTGGTCGACCGTGCGCGCCTGGAACACCGCGTCGTTCCGGGTGCTCGACAAGCTCGGTTTCGAGCGCGACCGCGTCACCGCCGACGACCGCGGCGATATCGTCTGGCTCACCCGGGCGCTGCCGTAGGGCCTGTCCTGCGGGATCAGGGAGCGGCGGTGTCCGAGTCCGCGCGCTCGCAGGCGGAGGATTCTCCGAATACCGGGGTTGGGTTCGGAGGGCCGATCACGCGGCGAGCGGGAGCGACCGGTTTGATGCGCAGGGGCCCTAGGCGCGGCAGAGGTCGCGGACCTCGGGGCGGGCGGTGAAGCCCGCGGCGCGGTAGGTGGCGACGGCGGCCGCGTTCGCGGTCGGGGTGCACACGAGGGCGCTCGAGGCGCCGAGGTCCCGCAGCGCGGCGGCCGCGGCGAGCGCGACCGCCCGGCCGTGGCCGCGCCCGCGGTGGTCGCGGTGCGTGCCGACCGGCTCCAGGAGCCCCGGGCGGCCGGGGCCCGCGGACCAGACCGTCGCGGCCGCGACCGGGACGTCGTCGCCGTCGTAGGCGACCAGGCAGCGCGCGTCGGCGTAGGCGGCGCCGGACGCCATCGCGTGCCAGCGCTCGTCGGTGAACGTGGAGCGGTCGAAGGCGGCGCGGTGGACGGCGGTGCGGACCGCGGCCCGGTCGGGGCCGATCGTCTCGATGCGCACGCCCGGGTCCTCGACCGGGTCGGCGAGGTCGCGGTGCAGGGGCGTCCACGCCTCGCCGCGCGTCCAGCCGCGGGCGGGGAGGAGGTCGTGGAGGAGGGAGTCGCGCGGGGCCTCGACGCTCGCCTCCCCGGCGGGCAGGACGTCCGCGAGGTCGTCGGCGATGCGGTGCGCGAGTTCGGGGTCGCGGCGGGCGTCGGGGGCGGTCGTCAGGCGCAGCAGGGCCGGGCCGTCGAGGAGGCCGACGGCGAGGAGGCGGCCGCCGCGGGTCCAGGTGCGGACCGCCGCGGCGGCGGCGTCGGCGCCGAAGCGGTGGAACCAGCCGAGGTCGCCGGGGTGGAGCTGCATCGGGGCGCCGTCGCGCTGCCATTCGCGGAGCGCGGCGTCGATGCGGTGGAGGTCGGGTGCGGTCGCCATAGGGGCGATCTCACCGCACGGGCGGGTGCGGCCGCAACTGGTTTCAGCAGGCGGCCCTCCGGCGGGCCTCGGCGGCGTCGTCGGCGTGGAGGGCCTCGGCGGCGAGGACGGCGCACTCGTCGAGGGTGCGGGACGCGAGTTCGGCGCGGACCGCGGGGATCGCGGAGGGCGCCATGGAGAGGCTGGTGACGCCGAGGCCGACGAGGACGCAGGCGAGGAGCGGGTCGCTGGCGGCCTCGCCGCACACGCCGACGGGCTTGCCGCTCTCGCGGCCGGCCTCGGCGGCGAGGCTGACGAGGTCGAGGAGGGCGGGCTGCCACGGGTCGAGGAGGTCGGCGAGGGCGCCGTTCATGCGGTCGGCCGCGAGCGCGTACTGGCCGAGGTCGTTGGTGCCGAGGCTGGCGAAGTCGCAGTCGTCGAGGATGCGGGCGGCGCGCAGGGCCGCGGCCGGGACCTCGATCATGGTGCCGGCGGTGTCGAGGCCGTGGTCGCGGCAGCGGGCGGCGAACGCGCGGGCCTCGGCCTGGGTCGCGACCATGGGGGCCATGACCCACACGTCGGCGTCGCCGGCGGTGGCCGCGGCGCCGATGGCGGCGAGCTGGTCGTCGAGGAGGGCCGCGCCGGCGGCGGTGCGGGCCAGGCGGATGCCGCGGACGCCGAGCGCCGGGTTGGGCTCGTCGCCGTGGTCGGCGAACGCGAGCGGCTTGTCGGCGCCGGCGTCGAGCGTGCGCACGACGACCTTGCGGCCCTGGAAGGCCGCGAAGACCTGCGCGTAGGCGGCGGTCTGCTCCTCGACGGTCGGCGCGGTCTCGCGGTCGAGGAACAGGAACTCGGTGCGGAACAGGCCGACGCCTTCGGAGTCGGCGGCGGCGGCCGCGTCGAGGTCGGCCGGGGAGCCGAGGTTGACCAGGAGCTGGACGGCGTGGCCGTCGGCGGTGCGGCCGGGGCCGCGGGAGCCGGCGAGGGCTTCGGTGCGGCGGGCCTCCCCCTCCAAGGCCCGCCGCACCCGCTCGGGGCCGGGGTCGACCGCGACGAGGCCGGTGCGGCCGTCGACGAGGACCGGGACGCCGTCGGCGAGGGCCGCGGCGTCGGGGCAGGCGACGACCGCGGGCAGGCCCATGGACTTCGCGAGGATCGCGGTGTGGCTGGTCGGCCCGCCCTGCTCGGTCACCACGGCGACCACGGTGGACGGGTCGAGGGCGGCGGTGTCGGCCGGGGCGAGGTCGCGGGCGACGAGCACGTACGGGTGGCCCGGGTCCGGGAGGCCGGGCATCGGGAGCCCGAGGAGGGCCGCGACGGCCCGGTCGCGGAGGTCGTCGAGGTCGGCGGCGCGTTCGGCGAGGTAGCCGCCGGCGGCCTCCAGAGACGCCTTGAAGGAGTCGAACGCGCCGGCGAGGGCGTGCGGCGCGGACCGGCCCTCGGCCAGGCCCTGGGCGATCCGGTCGGCGAGGGCCGGGTCCTCGGGGATCATGGCCTGCGCGTAGAGGACTTCGGCGGCCGGGCCGTCGGCGCGTTCGGCGCGGGCCTCCAGGTCGGCGGCGACCGCGGCGAGCGCGGCCGTGGCCGAGGCGAGCGCGGCCCCGGTGTCGGCCTCGGGCCCGGTGTCGGCGGGCAGGGCGGGCGGGGGCGCGAGCCGGGCGGCGGGCGCGGACGCGACGCCCGGGCTGACCCCGATGCCGGTCATCTCTGCGGCGGTCATCGGCGGGCCCCCTACTCGGCGTCCTGGTCGGTGGCGAGCACGGTCGCGAGGGCGTCGAGGGCGGCCTCGGCGCCCTCGCCCTCGGCGCGGAGGACGACTTCGTCGCCGTACTTGGCGCCGATGCTCACGACCAGGAGCATCGAGGCGGCGTCGACGGGCTCCTCGCCGGGCCGGCCGATGGTGACCGGGACCGGCTGCTCCTTGGCGGCCTTGACGAAGAGGCGGGCCGGGCGCAGGTGCAGGCCCACCTTCGATCCGATGACGACGGTGCGTTCAGACATGTGCTCCCCCGTGGGCTAGATGGTGACCAGGGCCTGGTCGTCGGCGGCCGCGGCGGCCTTGGACTTCCAGGCGGTTTTGAGGACGACGGCGCACAGGCACGTCGCGGCGGCGCCGGCGAGGAGGGCGACGACGAAGCCGCCCGGGTTGCCGATGAGGGGCAGCACCCACACGCCGCCGTGCGGGGCGCGGAGGGTCGAGCCGAACGCCATCGAGACCGCGCCGGCGGCGGCGCCGCCGATCACGGTGGACGGGATGACGCGCAGCGGGTCGGCGGCGGCGAACGGGATCGCGCCTTCGCTGATGAAGAACGCGCCCAGGAGCCAGGCGGCCTTCCCGGACTGGCGTTCGGGCTGGCTGAACAGGCGGGGGCGCACCACGGTCGCGAGGGCGAGGCCGAGCGGCGGGACCATGCCGGCGGCCATGACGGCGGCCATGATGGTGAGGTCGCCGGAGGCGAGGGCGCCGACGCCGAACAGGTACGCGACCTTGTTGACGGGGCCGCCGAGGTCGAAGCCCATCATGGCGCCGAGGAGGAGGCCGAGGAGGACCGCGTCGACGCCGGAGAGGCCGGCGAGCCAGTCGGTGAGCCAGGCCTGGGCCTCGGCGATGGGCCGTCCGATGAGGACGAGCATGGTGAACCCGGTCGCGAACACGCTCACCAGCGGGACGATGACGATCCGCATGATGCCGGAGAACGCCTGGTTGGCCTTGACGAGCTTGAGCGCCATGACGATCGCGCCGGCGATGAGGCCGGCGGCGACGCCGCCGAGGAAGCCCGCGCCGACGGCGACGGCGATGAGGCCGCCGACGACGCCGGGCGCGATGCCCATGCGGTCGGCCATGCCGAAGGCGATGAACCCGGCGAGGATCGGCACGAGCATGGAGAACGCGAGCCCGCCGATGTAGAACATGACGCCGGCGATCCCGGCCTCGGCGAGGAGGCGCGTCGGGTCGGCGATGGCCTCGTAGGTGACGCCTTCGAAGGTGCCGCCGTTGACGACGTTGGCGATCTCGGCGCCGCCGATGACGAACGCGAGGGCGATGAGGATGCCGCCGGCGGCGACGAACGGCAGCATGTAGGACACGCCGGTCATGAGCCAGAGGCGGAGTTTCGCGCCGGGGCCGAGCTTCGGGCCGGCCGGGGCCGCGGGCGCGGCGGCGGCCGCGGCGGGCGCGGGCGCCTCCGCGGCCTTGGCGGCGGCTTCGGCGACCATGTCGGCGGCGTGGTTGATGCCGCGCTTGACCGGGCCGGAGACGAGCGGCTTACCGGCGAAGCGGTCCTTCTCGCGGACGTTGACGTCGGCGGCGAAGATGACCGCGTCGGCGGCGGCGATGACGGCGGGGTCGAGCGGTTCGGCGCCGGCGGCGCCCTGCGTCTCGACGTGGATCTCGTGCCCGGCGTCCTTGGCGGCCTGTTCGAGCGCTTCGGCGGCCATGTAGGTGTGGGCGATGCCCGTGGGGCATGAGGTGACGGCTACGAGCTTCATTGTTCGTGCACCTTCTTCGTGCTGTGCGCCTATGCGAGGGCGCTGTTGATGAGGGCGGCGGCCGCGGCGGCGTCGGGCGCGTCGCGCAGTGCGGCCTTGAAGTCCTGGTGGACGAGTTTGCGCGCCAGGGACGCGAGGATGGTCATGTGGTCGGAGCCGCCGCCCGCGGGGGCGGCGATGAGGAAGACGAGGTCGGCGGGGCCGTCGTCGGCGCCGAAGTCGACGCCGGCGGCCGAGCGCCCGAAGGCGAGGCTGGGGGCGGTGACGTGGGCGCTGCGGGCGTGCGGGATGCCGATGCCGCCTTCGATGCCGGTGGGCATCTGCTCTTCGCGGGCGCGCACGTCGGCGAGGAAGCCCTCGGTGTCGGTGACGCGCCCGGCGGCGGCCAGGCGGGCCGCCAGCGCGGCGGTGGCCGCGTGGCGGTCGGCGCCGGTGAGGTCGAGGTCGACGAGGTCGGCGGTGATCAGATCGGACATTGGTGTGCTCCTTCTCGTGTTCAGCGCAGGACCAGGTCGGGGTCCGGGGCGGCGGTGACCTCGACGGCGGCGAGGTCGATGTCGGCGGGGGCGGGCATGATCGAGCCGGGGAGGGCGACGGCGGCGGTGCCCCAGGCGACGGCGGCGGCGAGGGCGTCGGGGCCGGCGCCGCCGGCGGCGAGGAATCCGGCGAGGGCGGCGTCGCCGGCGCCGACGGTGCTGGCGACGGGTCCGGCGAGGGGGGCGCGGGCGTGGTGGACGCCGGCGGCGTCGACGAGGATCGCGCCGTCGGCGCCGAGGCTGGCGAGGACGGCGGAGGCGCCTTGGTCGCGGAGCGCCTGGGCGGCGCGGACGGCGTCGCCGAGGGTGGCGATGGGGGTGCGGGCGGCTTCGGCGAGTTCGTCGCGGTTGGGTTTGACGAGGTCGGGGCGGGCGCGGAGGCTTTCGGCGAAGGCGGGGCCGGAGGTGTCGACGGCGGCGCGGGCGCCGGCGTTGCGGGTGCGTTCGACGAGGAGGGCGTAGAAGTCGGGGCCGACGCCGGGCGGGAGGCTGCCGCAGCCGGCGATCCAGGAGGCGGGCCGGTCGAGGGTGGGGGCGATGGCGGCGACGAGGAGCTCTTCGATCTCGGTGGGGCGCAGGGCGGGCCCGGACTCGTTGAGTTTGGTGACGGTGCCGTCGGCTTCGGCGATGGTGAGGTTGGAGCGGACGCCTTGGGAGACGGGGACCTCTTCGACGGGGACGCCGGCTTCGCCGAGGAGGTCGAGGAGTTCGGTGCCGGCGTGGCCGCCGGTGGTGAGGACGGCGCGGGTGGCGTGGCCGTTGGCGACGAGGGCGCGGGAGACGTTGACGCCCTTGCCGCCGGGGTCGACGCGGTCGGAGGCGGCCCGGTGGATCTCGCCGCGGCGGAGCCGGTCGACGGCGATGGTGCGGTCGAGGCTCGGGTTGGCGGTGACCGTGACGATCATGCGCGCACCACTTTCAGGTCGGCGGCCTCGAGGTCGGCGGTGAGCCCGGTGTCGAGGCCGGTGTCGGTGACGAACAGGTCGACCTGGTCGAGGGTCCCGAAGCGGGCCAGGCAGTCGTTGCCGACCTTGGTGTGGTCGGCGAGGACGACGGATTTGCGGGCGGCGGCGATCATGGCGCGCTTGACGGCGGCCTCGCCGGTGTCGGGGGTGGTGAGGCCGCGTTCGGCGCTGACGCCGTTCGCGCCGAGGAAGGCGACGTCGACGTAGGTGTCGGCGAGGGCGCGCAGGGCCCAGTCGTCGACGGCGGCCATGGTGCGGCCGCGGACCTTGCCGCCGACGATGAGGACGGTGAGGCGGGGTTTGGCGGCGAGGAGGGAGGCGATGAGGACGGAGTTGGTGACGACGGTGAGTTCGCGGTCGCCGGGGAGGATCTCGGCGAGGCGGGCGGTGGTGGTGCCGGCGTCGAGGAGGATCGCGCCTTCGGCGGGGACCTCGTTGAGGGCGGCGGCGGCGATGCGCTCCTTCGCGGCGGTCTGGACGGTGTCGCGGGCGGCGACGGTGGGTTCGAAGCCGAGGCGTTCGAGGGGGATCGCGCCGCCGTGGACCTTCTTGACGACGCCCTGGCGTTCGAGGGCGGTGAGGTCGCGGCGGATGGTCTCGGTGGTGACCGCGAAGGCGGCGGCGAGGGCGGCGACGTCGACGCGGCCCTCGGCGCGGGCGCGCTCGGCGATGCGCTGCTGGCGCTCTTCCGCGAACATGTTGTTTCACCTCCGTTTCGATTGGATTCATTTGGTTATACATGGCTCCATGTGGCTTCGTCAACTCGGTGCGGGCCGCCGCGGGCGTCACGATTGCGTAACGGGCCCGCCGGCCTCGAACGCTACCGAGCGGGCGGGGCCGCGGCCGCGTTTCGGCCGGGACGGCGGGCCGGCCGCGGCGCGTGCTTGAATGCGGGCATGGCCATCACGATCCTCAGAGGGGACATCACCCGCCAGCGGGTCGACGCGATCGTCAACGCCGCGAACTCCTCGCTCCTGGGCGGCGGCGGCGTGGACGGGGCGATCCACCGGGCGGGCGGGCCCGCGATCCTGGAGGCGTGCCGGGCGCTGCGGGCCGGCGAGTACCGGCAGGGCCTGCCGACCGGGCAGGCCGTCGCCACGACCGCGGGGCGGTTGGACGCGCGGTGGGTGATCCACACCGTCGGCCCGGTCTGGTCCCGGGACGAGGACCGGAGCGCGCTCCTGGCCTCCTGCTACCGCGAGTCGCTGCGGGTCGCCGCCGAGCTGGGGGCCGCGTCGGTGGCGTTTCCTGCCGTGTCGGCGGGGGTATACGGCTGGCCTGCCGAATCGGCCGCGCGCATCGCGGTGGACGCGGTGCGCGCGCACGGGACCGAAGTGGACGACGTCAGGTTCGTGCTGTTCAACGACGAGGTCTACGCGGCCTTCGAGCGGGCCGCGGGCTGACGCCCGCACCGCCGCGCCCCGCTGTCGGACCCCGCCGGTACGGTTCCGGGCAACGGACGAAGGGGACCCGCATGAAGACGCTCACCGAGGACGCGTTCGCCGCCGCCGAACGGTACCTGGAGCTCCACGCCAGACTCGTCGACCGGCTCCGGTTCGCCCACGCGTTCCTCGGCGCCCCGGGGGAACTGGTGCGCAACGCCGTCGCCGCCTACCAGAACCTCGACGGCGGCTTCGGCCACGCGATCGAACCGGACCTGCGCGGTTCGGGCAGCCAGCCGCAGGGCGCCGAGATCGCGCTGTGGATGGTCGAGGGCATCGCCGCCGCCGACGAGCCGATGCTCCTGCGCGCCTGCGACTGGCTCGAGGCGCACGCCACCGAGGACGGCGGCGTGCCGTGGGTGCTGCCGAGCGTCCTCGACGACGAGCGCGCGCCGTGGTGGCAGCCGCAGGGCGAGAAGCCGCCGGCCGCGCTCAACCCGACCGCGCCCATCGCCGGGCTCCTCCACGCGCACGGCGTCGACCACCCGTGGCTCGGTCCGGCGACCGAGTTCTGCTGGCAGGCGATCGCCGGGATCAGCGAGATCGGCGCGTACGACGCGATGTGCATCCTGACCTTCCTCGAGCGCGTCCCCGACCGCGAGCGCGCCGAGGCCGAGTTCCAGCGGCTGCGCGCCTCCCTGCGCGACGCGGCCGCGCTCGACCCGGACGCCCCCGGGCACGTCCACTCCCCCGTCGACCTCGCCCCGCGCCCTGACGCCATGGCGCGCAGGCTGTTCAGCGACGACGAGCTCAACCTCCACCTCGACCGGGTGATCGACGCCCAGGGCGGGGACGGCGGCTGGGCCCCGAACTTCGAGCTGTGGACGCCCGTCGTCGCCCACGAATGGGGCGGCTACCTGACACTGGCGCGGCTGCGGACGCTCCAGGCGTACGGGCGCATCGAGCAGTAGGGCGCGCCGGGCGGCCGCCGTCGGAGGCGAGGGGCGGCCGCCCGGGGTCAGGAGGCGAGGGTGTAGCGGGAGCCGCATCGGGATCGCATGCGGCTCCGCGCGTCCGGCGGGTCGATGAAGTCCTCGACGATCACGGTGATCACCGCGACGACCGCGAGCACGACCACGACCGCCGCGATGACCGCCGCGCCGAGCAGGCGCTTGTGCGTCATCGCGTCGCTCCTTTCGGGAGGCTGCCTCCTGTATAGCAGCTCCCGGGCGGGACCGGTCCCGGATTTCCGGGCGGCGCCGACGAGACCCGTTGCGGCGCAACGTGTCCGCGGCTCGCGTCAGGCGGGTTTGCGGGCCTCGCCGGCCAGGTGGGGACTGGCCTTGAGGGGGTAGGGCAGGTACGGGAGCCGGCGGGGTTCGAGGCCCGCGGTGTCGAAGCCGGCGGCGGCCAGGGCCGCGCCGGTGCCGCGGGAGGTGTGGCAGCCGCCCATGACGTGCGACCAGATCACGACGTCGAAGAGGTATTCGAGGGCGCGGAGGTTGCGGTTCTCGGAGCCGACGTGCTCCAGGAGCACGAGCCGCCCGCCGGGTTTGAGGACGCGGTGGATCTCGGCGAGCGCGCGGTCCTGGTCCTCGACCGAGCACAGCACGAGGGTGGAGACGACCGCGTCGAAGGAGTCGTTCTCGAAGGCGAGCCGCTCGGCCTGTCCGTCGAGGACGGTCGCCGCGAGGCCGAGGCCGTCGGCCTGCTCGCGGGCGAGGTCCCGCAGGGCCGCTTCGGGTTCGACCGCGACCAGTTCGGTCACGGCCGGCGGGTAGTGGGGGAAGTTGGCGCCGTGGCCGCTGCCGACCTCGAGCACCCTGCCGCTGAGTCCTGCCAGGAGCCGCGCCCGCTGCTCGCCGAGGCCGCGGTCCTCGATGGACGCGGCGGCCTTGGGGTACCAGCGGGCGAAGAGGCGGTGGCTCCTTCGTGCCATGTTCACTCCTCGTCGTTCTGCGACCGGGCCAGGAGCACGACGGCCACCACGACGGCCAGCAGCAGGATCACGGCCACGAGGAAGGTGTCGACCGCGAACAGGGCGTTCAGGCCCCATGCGAGGAACGGGGCCATGACCACGAGCACCGCCGTCAGGGCGATCCAGCGCGCGTTGCGGCTCATGAAGTCCATCGGTGCTCCTCCCGGGTTCACCCCGAGCCTACGGGAGGGCCGCCCCGGGCGGGGGAGGCGGATCAGTTGGTGCGCGTGTTCGGCAGGTGGTCGCCGAGGTAGCCGATCCAGACCTTGCCGGTGGCGCCGCCGGCGTCGTCGAGGAAGTGCATGCGGGGCGCGGGCGAGCCGACGGGCTGGAGCTTGATGTGGGCCGGCATGTACACGCGCCCTGAGGGATCGACCTCGGTCGGGACCCGGAACAGGCGCGCCCGGTAGAACTTCGGGTTCCCCGAGACGGAGTCGGACTCCTTCATGGACACCGTGGCCGGGGTGAGGTGCGGCTCGCCCGGGAGGGGCCGGGAGCACCAGTCGTAGAAGCCGCCGGTGAAGCGGTCCTCGGCGCGGGCGGCGGCGTAGGCGTCGAGGGCGCGCAGGGCGTCCCACGCCCGGCCGGTCCAGCGGCGGCGCTGGCGCGGGTAGGTGACGTCGAGGCGGGAGACCTCGGTGTCGATCGTGTCGGGCAGTTCGAGGTGGCGCAGCTGCTTGCGGGCGCGCTGGACGACGTCCATGAGGCTCTCGGCGTCGAGGGGGCCGTCGGGGCCGTCGTCCTGGACGCCGTAGACGGGGTCGGCGTGCTCGGCGAGGCGGCCCTCGAGCCAGCGGATGCGGTCCTGGGCCTTGCGTTCGCTCTCCTGGAGTTCGACGTAGTCGAGTTCGAGCCGGTCGTACTCGGCGCGCAGGCGCTCGAGCTCGTCGCCGCGGCCGCGGCGGCCGAGGAGGCCGGTGGACTCGACGGCGCGGGTGAGGGCGTCGAGGTGCGCGGACATCGTCTTGATGAGGGCGGTGGTCTCGGAGTCGCCGCCGCGGGCCATGTCGACGAGCGCTTCGAGGACGGCGTCGTCGAGGTGGTCGGCGAGGCGCTCGGCGATCTGGGCGGCGAGCCGGTCGGAGCCCTCGGCGGCGGGGGCAGGGGGCGCCGGCTCCGGTTGCGGGGCTTCGGGTTCCGGAGCCGCCGCCGGATCGGGCTGGGGCGCCGCGGCGGCCGGGACGGGCTGCGGCGATTCGGCCTCCGGTCGCGGCGCTGCGGGCTCGGGTTCCGGTTCGGGCGGCCTGGACTGGGGCGCGGGCGCGGCGGGTTTCGGGGAGCGGGGGACGGCGATCGCGGCCGGGCTCGGCGGGGCGGCGTGGAGCGCGGCCGGGTCGAGGGCGCCGGCGAGGATGCGGGCGACGCGCTGCTCTGCCTGGCGGATGTCGGCGGGGACCTGGCGGTGCACGGACAGCTCGACGACGCCGGTGACGACGACGTCGAGGGCGCGGGTGCCGTGCTCGCGGATGGCGCTGCCGCCGCGGGGCTGGTGGCGCATCGCGTACGACTCCTCGCCGGGCCGCACCCCGGGCAGGTAGGTGCGCAGGCCGCCGCCGAAGACGCTGAGGTCGGGGCCGAGCCAGGCGTTCAGCTCCTCCTGCGTCTTCGTGTCGTAGAGGCGCACGATCGAGGCGATGCCGGCGAGGGCCTCGGCGAGGTGGTCGGCGCAGGCGGCGGCGGTCGCCGGGTCGGTGCGGTCGACGGTGAGGACGATGAGCGGGACGGCCCGCGAGGGGTGGGCGAGCCGGGCGGTGAGGTCCTTGACCTCCTCGGGGCCGACGAGGTGGACGCCGGCCTCGACCGGGACGGCGCCGTCGCCGGCGCGGCCGGTCGCGAGGTAGTCGGCCACGAAGCCGGGGGCGCGCACCGGCGCCGCGGTCGCGGACAGGTCGCCCTCGACGGTCACGGTGACCCAGCTGCGGTCGGGCCTGCGGCCCTGGGCCCAGGTCGCGGTGGTGCGCAGGCGGCCCCGGCCGGTGGGCTCGTCGAAGGTGTAGCGGCCGCAGACCCCGGTGTCGGCCAACGTGATCCGGGTGCGGCCGCGGGAGCGCTCGAGCAGGGGCGAGCCGTCGTCCTCGACGCCGGCCCACGCCGCGAAGCACCGCCGCAGCCGCGGTCCGAGCCGTTGCCCGCCGTCGCGGAGTACTGCCTGGTAGAACAGCGTCACTGTGCCTCCAGCGGGTCCTTCGGCGGCCACGTTGAAGGGACATGCTACTGGAGATCGGGCCGCGGGTCGTCCACCAAATCCAATAGGGACGGTCGCGGACCGCGGCTGCGTCCGAGGCGGGGCGGCCGGAGGGCGGCGGCCTCGCGCCAGTCGACGTCCGGGCGCGGAACGGGCCCGCGCCTCGGTCGGCGCGGGCCCGTCGCGGATTGACGGCGTACTGGGGTCAGGCGGTCTCGGCGGCCGGCTCGTCCTGCTCGGCGGGGCGGTTCGCCTTGTCGAGGACGGGGCCGCCCACGTCGCGCTCGGCGAGGTGGCGGCGGACCGAGTAGGCGACGGCCGCGATCCACACCAGGGCGATCGCGAGGTAGGCGGCGACCTGGACGGCGCCGGAGGCGCCGAGCCATTCGGAGCGCAGGAGCGTGCGGGCGTTGGTGAGGATGATGAGGCCGCCGACGGCCGAGCCGAGGACGCGCGGCGGCACGTGCCGCACCAGCCAGGCCGCGATCGGGGCGGCGATGAGGCCGCCGAGGAGGAGCACGCCGACCCAGGCGAAGTCGATGTTCTCGCCGCCGAGGCCGATGAGGAAGCCGATCGAGGCGGCGACGGCCACCAGGAACTCGGAGGTGTCGATCGAGCCGATGACCTTGCGCGGCTCGATGCGGCCGCTGGCGAGCAGGGCGGGGGTGCCGACCGGGCCCCAGCCGCCGCCGCCGGTGGCGTCGACGAAGCCGCCGAACAGGCCCAGCGGGGTGAGGAACCGCTTGCGCAGCGGCTTGCCGAGGTTGCGGCCGTCGATGCCGCGCAGCGTGAAGCGGATGAGCAGGTAGAGGCCGAGGGTGAAGAGGATGGCCGACATGATCGGGGCCGCGGACTCGGTGGAGAGCCACGACAGGAACGTCGCGCCGGCGAAGGCGCCGATCGCGCCCGGCACGCCGATCTTCAGGACGACCTTCCAGTCGACGTTCCCGAACCGCCAGTGCGCGGCGCCGGAGGCCAGGGTGGTGCCGATCTCGGCGAGGTGGACGGTCGCGGAGGCGGAGGCCGGGTTCGTGCCGATCGCGAGCAGCAGCGTCGCGGAGGTCGCACCGTAGGCCATGCCCAGGCTGCCGTCGATGAGCTGGGCGGCCAGGCCGACCAGCCCGAGGAGGACGAGCGATTTCACGGGGTTGCCTTCCGAGACGGTGACCGGATATCTCTACTAAATCTATGGGAAATATAGGCAGGATGGGGGTGGACGTCAACCGCCGGTCCCGCTCCGCGGGATCGGGGCGGCGGACGGCGGGCCCGGGGTCCGCCGCGTCCGGGATTTCCCTCCGATCCCGGGACAGGGCGCGCCGCGGGGGCCAGAATCGGCCCGAGAAGCCGCCGCCGGCGGCCCAGCAGGAAGGAAGGCGCCCATGAGCAAACTCATCGCCGTGGCCTACCCGGACGTCCCCACCGCCCAGACCGTCCTCGGCAAGCTCGCCGACATGCAGAAGCGCGAGCTCATCAAGCTCGCCGACGCGGTGGTGGTCGAACGCCGCGACGACGGCAAGGTCAAGCTCCACCAGTCGACGTCCCTGGTCGGCGTCAGCGCCGCGGGCGGGGCGCTGTGGGGCGGCCTCATCGGCCTGCTGTTCTTCGCGCCGCTGCTCGGCATGGCCGTCGGCGCGGCCGCGGGGGCCGCGGGCGGCGCGCTGACCGACGTGGGCGTGGACGACTCGTTCATGAAGGAGCTCGGCGCCGAGCTCACGCCGGGCTCGGCCGCGCTGGTCCTGCTGGTCGTCTCGGCCACGGAGGACAAGGTCGTCGAGGAGCTCGGCGGTCGGTACCAGGGCCGCCTGCTCCAGACCAACCTGTCCTCGGAGGAGGAGCAGCGGCTGCGCGAGTCCATCGACGCGGTGCAGGCGAACGCCACCTGAGCGCACGGGGCGGACGGCGGCGGCGGCTCCCAGCGCCGCCGCCGTTCGTTTTCCCTGTTGGGAACCTTCGCGGCGCGGGTTCTGGCTACGCTCTCGGCATGAAGCGGGGGGCCAAGGCGGCGGACATGCAGGGCTACATCAGGTCCTATGTCATGCCGGAGGGGCCGTGGGACCGGATCGCGTCGGGCCACCCCGCGTCGGCGCTCCTGCTGCGGCTGCTGCCGCTCCTCCTGCTGGCGGCGACGGTGCCGCTCGCGTTCCTCGTCCCGTCGATGGGGCAGTTCGCCGACTACGCGCTGGTGTTCCTGCCGGCGTTCACGGCGCTGGTGAACGGGCCGGTGGCGACCCTGGTCGCGACGCTGGCGACGGTGGCGATCGTCAGCTGCGGCGGCGACGCCCTGGGGCTCCTCCCCTATCCGCAGAGCGCGTGGAGCGACCTGCCGCCGCTCATCGCGGTCGGGGTGCTGTGCACGGTCCTGGCGTGGGTGCGGAACCGGATCGTGATGCGGCTGCTCGACATGACGCTGGTGGCCGAGACGGTGCAGGGGGCGATCCTGCCGGAGCTGCCGCCGGAGGTCGGCGGCGTGAAGGTGGCGGTGGCGTACCGGACGCACGCGGGCAGTCCGGGCCTGGTGGGCGGGGACTTCTACGACGTGCAGGACACCGACGCGGGGATCAGGGCGGTGGTCGGCGACGTGCAGGGGCACGGGCTGAGCACGGTGCACCTGACCGAGGCGCTGCTGGGGACGTTCCGGGAGCGGGCGCTCGACGACCCGGACCTGGCGACGCTGTCGGCGCGCCTGGAGCGGCGGGTGCGGCTGCACAACCGGGGGCGCGACGAGTGGCAGCAGTCGTTCGCGACGGCGGTGCTCCTGGAGATCACGCCGCGGCACGACACGATCCGGGTGGTGCTGTGCGGGCATCCGGCGCCGCTGCTGGTGCGCGGGTCGGCGGAGCCGCTGTCGGCGAGGCCGACGCCGCCGCTGGGGTTGACGGACTTCGGGTTGCAGCGCACGGAGGTCCGCGAGGCGGCGCTCATGCCCGGTGACGTGATCGTGGCGTTCACGGACGGGTTCGTGGAGGGGCGCAACGCGGACGGGCAGACGTTCCCGCTCGTGTCGATGCTGAACGCTCACGTCGCCTCCGGCATCCGCGACCCGGACCGCTTGCACCGCAAGCTGAAGGCGGACTTCCAGGGCGGCGGCTACATGCGCACGGACGACCTGACGGTGCTCATCATGCAGCTCCCGGGCTCGTCGGCGCGGTGAGGTGCGGCCCGCGTCGGCGCAGGTCAGCGCGCCGGACGGCTGGGACGCGAACGGCGGCCCCGCACACGCGGGGCCGCCGGTGGTCGTGCGGCCGTTGCTATTCGGCCGCCGGCTCGTGCGGGGCCTCGAAGTAGGAGCGCTCGCCGGGGGTCTCGGGGGCGCCCATGGGGACCGCGACGGTCACGGTCTCGCCGTTGGAGAACGCGAACTCGAGCTCGACGCTGGAGCCCATCTCGACCGCCTCCTTGAGCCCGTCGAGGAGCAGGAAGGAGCCGGAGGTCGGCGCCAGGCGCAGGTAGTCGCCCGCGGGGATCTCGATGGCGAACACGGACTCGCCGATGATCTCGGCGGTTTCCTCGGGGGACCCGGACTCGCCTTCGGCCGGTTCGGACTCGCCCGGAGTTCCGGAGGCGTCGCCGCCCGGAGTCGCGGAGGCGTCCGCGCTCGGGCTCTCCTGCTCGGGGCCTTCGGAGCCCTCGCCGGCGCCGGGGCTCTCGGATTCCTCGCCCTCAGCGGGGCTCCCGGTCTCCTCGGGCCCGACCACGAGGGCTTCGGCGGCGAACAGGACGGTGTCGGCGTCCGGGCTCGTCACCGCCTCCAGGACCACGGTCTCCTCGCCGTTGTTGCCGATCCAGACCCGGAGCGGGGCCTGCCCGCCCTCGGGGTAGGCGCCGCCGTCGCCGTAGTCGATCTGGAGGTCGCGCAGGGCCACGGTCCCCGCGTCCGCGTCGACCCCGGAGATGGCCGGCACCATCTCACTCGTCTCGGCGTCCTGCCCGGCGCCGCACCCCGTCAGGGCCAGCGCCAGAGCCGCGGCCCCGACCACCCCCGCCGCCGCCCGGCGGCCCGTGTCTCGTCTCTCCACAAGCGCCACCCTAAGCGCGAAACGCCCCCGCACCCGGCCGCGACATACCGGTGTCGCCGCATTGTCGTACCCCTGCGGCAGGGTGGATTCCGGGGGCCCGCAGGTCGGGTAGTACGTGATATGTCACATGGCATGCACCGGGTTCACCCGCGGCGGCGGCCGACGGCGCGGTGGTCGAGGGCGGCGATGACGCGGTCGATGAGGGCCGGGTCGTGCCCCGGCGAGGATCGCATCTGAAGCAGGTGCGCGGTCGAGGCGGCGAGCATCTCGCTCTCGATGCGCTGCATGGCGTCGAACCGCTCGGCCAGGCGCTCGGTCTCGGGGTCCTCGCGGTCCTCGACGATGGAGGCGACCTGGGCGGCGCGGCGGTCGTACCACTGCTCCATGCGGGCGGCGACCTCGTCGTCGACCTCGCCGGCCTCACGGAGCTCGCGCAGGCGGCGGGCGGCGGCCCGCCCGGATTCGAGCATGATGGACCGCAGCGCCTCGGTCTCCTTCGCGGTGTCCGCCCTGACGCCGAGGAGCGCGATGAGCCCGGGCAGGGTGAGGCCCTGCGCGAGGAGCGTCGCGATCACGACGACCACGGCGAGGAACTGGATCTGCTCGCGGCCGGGGAACGGCGAGCCGTCCGCGGTCGTCACCGGGAGCGCGAGCGCGGTGACGATCGTGACGACGCCGCGCATCCCCGCCCAGGCCGTGACGACCGCGAGCCGCGGGTGCTCCCCCAGCTGCTTCCAGCCGATGCCCTTGCGCCCCAGGATGATCGCGAGGCCGAGCCAGAGGGCGCGGACGGCGATCACGGCGCCCGCGACCGCGAGCGCCTTCCACAGCAGGTCCTCGACGCCGTCGCCGACGGCCTGGATGATGTCGACCAGCTCCATGCCGACGAGTGCGAACGTGAGCGCGTTCAGGGCGGTCTCGAGGACCTCCCACACCGAGCCCTGCACGAGCCGGCCCTCGTTGTCCTCGGGGTCGTTCGAGCGGGCGACGAGGTAGAACGCGGCGCAGATGACGGCGAGGACGCCGGAGGCCCTGGCGCCGTCGGCGAGCAGGTAGGCGATGTAGGGGCCGGTGAGGCCGAGGGCGGTGCTGACGCGCGAGTCGTCCACGAGGGAGCCCAGCTTGACGAGGATCCAGCCGACGCCGAGGCCGATCGCGACGGCGGCGACGGCGGAGTACGCGAAGAGGCCGGCCGACCACATCGCCGAGACGGAGCCGGTGACGGTGCCGATGACCGCGACGTTGTAGAGGGTGAGGGCGGTGACGTCGTTGAACAGGCCCTCGCCTTCGAGGATGGTGACGAGGCGGCGGGGCAGGCCGAGCCGGTCGGCGATGGCGCTGACGGCGGCGGCGTCGGGCGGGGCGCAGATCGCGCCGAGGACGACGGCGGCGGTCAGGGGCAAGGCGGGGCTGATGGTCGCGGCGAGGAGGGCGACCGCGGCGGCGGTGACGAAGACGAGGACGACCGCGAGGAAGATGATCGGGCGCCAGTTCGCGGCGAAGTGCCGCCACGAGTACTTGCGGGCGGCGGCCCACAGCAGGGGCGGGAGGAGGACGGGCAGGAGGTGCTCGGGGTCGAGGTCGAGGGCGGGCATGCCGGGGACGAGGCCGAGGGCGAGCCCGTAGAGGCAGACGAGGACGGGCGCGGGGATGCGCATCCACTCGGCGGCGGCGGTCAGCAGCAGTCCGCCCACGGTGAGGGCGAACAGGATCGCCACCAGTTCCATGCGGCCTCCGGTCCGGTCGTGCCTGGTGCGATCTTAGGCTGCGGAGGCGGCGGCGGAACCGCGGATTACGGGATGGTTTGCGGCTATCGTTCCGCCTATGAGCACTGTCGACACTGCCGAGCGCGCGGCCGCGGCGGAGCCCGCGCCGCCGGTCCTGGGCAAGTCCCGCCGGAACCTCGTGTTCGTCACGATCCTGCTGGGCATGCTCATGGCGGCGCTGGACCAGACGATCGTGTCGACGGCGCTGCCGACGATCGTCGCCGACCTCGGCGGCGCGGGCCACATGGCGTGGGTGGTGACGTCCTATCTGCTCGCCGAGGCGATCGCGTCGGCGATCGTGGGCAAGTTCGGCGACATGTTCGGGCGCAAGGCGATCTTCCAGATCAGCGCGGTCGTGTTCGTGGGCGGTTCGGCCCTGGCCGGGTTCAGCGACGACATGGTGTTCCTCATCGTGGCGCGCGCGGTCCAGGGGCTGGGCGCGGGCGGGCTCATGGTCACGGCGATGGCGCTCATCGCGGACGTGATCCCGCTGCGCGAGCGCGGCAAGTACCAGGGCGCGATGGGCGCGGTCTTCGGGGTGACGACGGTGCTCGGGCCGACGCTCGGGGGCCTGTTCACCGACCACCTGTCGTGGCGGTGGTGCTTCTACGTGAACGTGCCGATCGCGGTCGTGATGATCGCGATGGCGGCGGCGACGGTGCCGCGGGTGCGGGCGGCCGTGCGGCCGGTGATCGACTACTGGGGGCTGATCTTCGTCGCGGTCGGCACGTCGCTGCTGATCCTGGCGCTGGAGTGGGGCGGGGACGACTACGCGTGGGACTCGCCGACGATCCTGGGCATGTTCGCCGGGGCGGTGGCGGCGCTGGTGGTGTTCGTGCTGGTCGAGCGGCGGGCCGCGGAGCCGATCCTGCCGATGTGGCTGTTCCGGAACCCGGTGTTCGCGGTGTCGTCGGTGCTGAGCTTCATCGTGGGGTTCGCGATGCTCGGGGCGATGACGTTCCTGCCGACGTACCTCCAGTACGTGGACGGGGTGTCGGCGACGGTGTCGGGGTACCGGACGCTGCCGATGGTCGCGGGCATGCTGACGACCTCGATCCTGTCGGGCTCGGTGGTGAGCCGCACCGGGCGGTACAAGGCGTTCCCGATCGCCGGGACCGGCGTCATGGCGGTCGGCCTCTACCTCATGTCCACGATGGACCGGGCGACGAGCGTGTGGCTGGAGTCGCTGTACATGCTGGTGTTCGGGCTCGGTCTGGGCCTGGCGATGCAGGTGCTCACGATCGCGGTCCAGAACACGGTCCCCTACGCGCAGATGGGCGCGGCGACGTCGGGGGTGACGTTCTTCCGGACGGTCGGCTCCACGTTCGGGACCGCGATCTTCGGGACCCTGTTCACCAACCACTCGACGCCGCTGCTGGCGGCGGCGTACGCCGAGGCGGGCGTGGACCCGGCCGCGGTCGCGAGCCCCGCGGCGCTGCACGCGCTGCCCGAGGCCGTGATCGCCCCGATCGCGGACGCGTACGCGGACTCGATCGACTTCGTGTTCCTCTGGACGGTGCCGGTCGCCGTGGTCGGCTTCCTGGTGGCGTGGTTCCTCCAGGAGCGGCCGCTGCACGACGCGGCGCGCGGGCGCGCGAACGACATGGGCGAGGGCTTCGCGGCCCCGGACCCGTCACCGTCGGAGGAGCGGCTCGCGCGGATGGTCGCCGACCTCATGCGGCGCGAGCGGCGCACCGTCTACACCGAGGTGTACGAGGCGGCGGCGGGCGCGAGCGCGCTCGACCGGGCCGGGACGTGGGCGCTGCGCCAGGTGTACATGCGGCAGGTCGCGGGGGCCGACGCGACGCTCGCGGGGATCGCCGCGGCCCACCGGCTGCCGCCGCAGGTGCTGCAACCGGTGTTCGTGCAGGCGGTCCGGGAGGGGTACCTGACGGTGAACGCGGGGCGCCTGAGCCTGACGCCGCGGGGCCGCGCCGAGTTCGAGCTGTTCGTGTCGGCGTGGAAGCGCTGGCTCGACCGGCATCTGGACGACTGGAGCCTCGCCGACCCGCAGGACCGGGAGGTGTTCAACCGGTCGGTCGCCCATCTGGCGCGCGACATCGCCGCGCAGGAGTCCTTTGAGTCCTCGGACCGGCGCGACGCGGCGGCCTCGGTGTGAGCGTCGTCTTCGGGCGGGACCGGCCATGCCGGTCCCGCCCGCTGTCATATCGGGGCGCGGGCCGTGTCGGGGTCTGCGGCGGAGGGCTGTTCGCGTACCGCGCACCGCGTACTGCGCACCGCGTGCCCGCCGGCCGCGGCGACCATGGCACCGGCACCCGCGGTCACCACTCTCCCCCGAGTCCTCGCCTCCACGGCCGGCTCCACCTCACCGCCTTCCCCCTCGCCCTCCTCGCCGGACTCACCCCCACCGCCCCGCCGGCCGCACCACCGCCTTGAGGCGCTGAGGGCGTCACTCCGGTTGCGGCCGTGCGGGGGTGAGGGTCGGTTCGCCGTCGCCGGCGCGCAGGATCGCGTCGGCGCCGCCGAAGTCGACGTTCGATCCGCCGCCCGCCACGCTGCGATCGTCGCGGGTGTCGGCGCGGGTGTCGTGGCGGTCTTCGGGGGCGGCGAGGGTGCCGGCGACGAAGACGTACTTGGGGCCGAGGAGGACCGCGACGATGGCGCCCGCGCCGGACCAGGCCAGGTTCATGCCCGCCATCTCCATGCGGCTCTCGGTGCGTTGCAGGTGAATGTTGTGCGCGAAGACCGCGGTCGGGCCGCGTTCGGCCTCGGTGGCGCGGATGTCGAGGAGGTTGCGGGCCATGAGGGCGTCGCGCACGCTGGCGAGGCGGCTCCACCGTTCGCTTTCTTCGAGGGGCTGCGCGGCTTGGCGGTGGTAGCGGAGCAGGCCGAGCGCGGTGGTCGCGTGGATGCGGGCCCGGTCCCAGTCGGTGCGGGAGGTCGCCGCGATCAGACGCGGCGCCTCGGCGTCGAGCGCGGCCAGGAGGTCGTCGGCGACGACGCGGAGCCGGTGGGCCGCCGGGGTGTCGCCGGGTGAGGCCGCCGGGTCGACGACCGCTTCAGTGCGGCTCCACCGCTCGTCGTCGCCGCACGGTTCGGTGAGATCGAGGTCGCGGCCGAGGTAGTCGCGGACGTGCTCGAGGTAGGCGCGCGGGCTGGCCGCGGTGAACTCGAGCGGGGCGTCCATGCCGTGGAAGGCGACCCGGTCGCGTGGGGCGCGGCCCTCGTTGTGCTCGCGCAGCCATGCGAGGAGGCGCCGGTTGACGTCGAAGGCGCCGAAGCCGTGCGTGATCCCCTCGGCGGCGGCGGAGTCGAGGGTTCCGGCGCGGCCCTGCACGTAGTCGTCGGCGATGAGCGCGGCCACGCGGTCCGATTCGAACGCGATCGAGCGGACGCCGCCTTCGACCAGGCGGGTGAACAGTTCGAGGCGGGCGTCGGCGAGCGCGGAGTCGCCGTGGGCGTGCTCGCCGAGCCCGATGAGCTCGTGGGAGCCGGTGATGCAGTGTCGGTGTTCCATGGGCGCAAACGTATCGTTGAAAGAACGATTGAGACTTCGATCGGGTGCTAGCTCGGGGCAGCACGGTAGAGTCTCAAACGATGGTGAACTTGCGGCCTTCTGATCTCGCGCGGGAGCACGGCCTGTCGGCGCAGGCGGTGCGCAATTACGAGCGCGACGGGTTCCTGCCGCCGGCCGAGCGCACCGCGAGCGGGTACCGGGTGTACACGGAGGTGCACGCGGCCGCGCTGCGGGCGTACCTCGCGCTGGTGCGCGCGTACGGGCACGCGACGGCGGGCGAGGTCATGCACGCGGTCCGGGACGGGAGCGTGGACGACGTCCTGATGGTGATCGACCGCGGCCACGAGCAGCTGCTGCGGGACCGGGCCACGCTCGACTCGGTGCGGGTCGCGGTGGGGCGGTTGACGGGCGGGGCGGTCCCGGAGCCGTCGCGGTCGACGGCGCCGTTCACCGTGGGCGAGCTCGCGCACCGGCTGCGGGTCACCCCGGCGACGCTGCGGAACTGGGAGGAGGCGGGCGTCCTCGCGCCCGAGCGGGACCGCGCCACCGGGTACCGGCGGTACGGTCCGGCCGACGTGCGGGACGCGGAGCTCGCCCATCTGCTGCGGCGCGGCGGGTATCCGCTGGAGCATGTGGCAGCGGTGGTGCGGCAGGTCCGCACGGCGGGCGGCACCGAGGCGCTCGCGGCGTCGCTCGAGGACTGGGGGCGGCGACTGACACGCCGGGGCCTGGCGATGCTGGAGGCGGCCGCGCAGCTCAGCGGCTACTTGGCGCTCCTCGGTGAATCGGGGTAGGCGGACACGCGCGGTGCGGCGGCCCCGGTGTCGGGGCCGGGCCTCATACTGGGTGGCCGCCATGTCACACAGCACTGAGGAGCTACGATGCCCGCCCGAGTCGCCCGGCCGGACACGCCCATGACCCTGCCCGAACTGGACGGCCGCCGCGCCAGCTACCGGGAGCGCGTCGGCGAGGCCCTGCGGGCCGCGATCATCGCCGGACAGCTGAGCCCCGGGAAGGTGTACTCGGTGCCGGCGCTCGCCGAGCAGTTCGGGGTCTCGGCCACGCCGGTTCGCGAGGCCATGCTCGACCTCGTCAAGGAGGACCTGCTGGCCCCGGTGCCCAACAAGGGGTTCCGGGTCACGGTGGTCTCGGAGGAGCGGCTCGACGAGTACACGCGGCTGCGCGAGCTCATCGAGATCCCCACGGTCGTCGCGCTCGCGGAGTCGGCGGACCCGGTGGAGGTGGAGGCGCTGCGGCCGCTGGCGCAGGCGATCGTCGACGCGGCGGCCGAGGAGGACCTGCTCGCGTACGTCGAGGCCGACATGCGGTTCCACCTGGCCCTGCTGTCACTGTCGGGCAACGGAACACTGGTGGAGACGGTCCGGAACCTGCGGTTGCGCTCGCGCCTCTACGGCTTGACGGCGCTGATGGAGCTGGGCGAGCTGGAGGAGTCGGCGGTGGAGCACCTCGAGATCGTGGAGTGCCTGCTGGCGCGCGACGCGGCGGCGACCCAGCGGGTCATGGAGCTGCACCTGAGCCATGTGCGGGGCAAGTGGGCCCAGCCCTGACGGGGCGGCGGTGGCATGTCACATGCCGCCTATTGAGTCCCGGGTGGAATGTCACGCACAACCGGTTGAAGGGCCGGTGGAATGCCACGCTTTACCAGGCCTGGAACTCGGTGGAATGCCACGCACCCCCCGGGCCGGTAATCCAGTGGAATGCCACGCGGTACCGGAAGGTCACGCGCTACCGGCTGGAACCCAGGTCGAATGTCGCGCGTGAGCACTGCCTTCGACGGCATGTCGCATTCGCTCGTCGGGACCAGGTGGTGCGGTGGTGCGCTATGGCGTCTTGCACTGGAACCCAGTAGTGCGTCACGCATCGCCTGCGGCGGCCGCGGGCTGGACTCGCGGCCGCTGCGAGGTCGCGTGCTAGTGGTCGTCCCAGTGGCCGGCGTGGGCGGCGTGGCGGTGCCCGTCGTGGACGTAGTCGGTGTGGTCGCCGTGGGCGACGGCGAGGTGTCCGCAGTCCTTGCCGTGCTCGTGGCTGTGGCCGTCGTGCACGTGGTGGCCCTCGGGTTCGCATTCATCCACGTGGTCGCCGTGAACGCGGTGCAGGTGCCCGTCGTGGGCGTAGTCCGTGTGGTCGCCGTGCGGCACCGCGGTGTGGCCGCAGTCCTTGCCGTGCTGGTGCGTGTGTGCGGTGTGTTCCTTGTGTGCGGCCATGTCGCCGCCCTCCTCAGTCTTGCGGTGTGCCGAGCCGGCGCCGCGGGCGCGGCTCGATCGTCACCGTAGACCCCTGCGGGTGCCGCTGCGGGGTTTCGGCGAACCGGGCGGGACGGGTTCGCGACAGTCGGGCCGTTTCAGGCGTTCGCGGCGTGGTCGATGGCCTCGACGACCGTGTCGGCGGTGTGGGTGGGCCGGTAGTCCGGCGCGGTCCAGGTGCGGCCGAGGTGGAGCCAGACGCTGGGGACGCCGAGGCGGTGGGCACCGAGGATGTCGGCGTCGTCGCGGTCGCCGATCATCCATGCGTCGGCGAGGGAGCCGCCGACGGCGGCCGCGGCGGCGTGGAAGACCGCCGGTTCGGGCTTGTCGGTGCCGATGGCGCCGCTGACGATGGACGCGTCCACGAGGCGGTCGAGTCCGGCGTTGCGGATCTTGCCGGTCTGACTGGGAACCGGGCCGTTGGTGACGATGACGACGCGATGCCCGGCGGCGCGGGCGCGTTCGATGGCGGCGGCGGTCTCGGGGGCGAGGCGGGCGTTGTCGCGGGAGCAGGCGATGAGGGCCGTGATGAGGTCGTCTTCGGTGAGGCCGAGGTCGAGGCGGTCGAGCATGGCCTTGGCGACGACGGGCCGGGGTGTGTACCCGCGCTGGTCGATCTCCATGATCCAGTCGGCGTGCTCGGCCGGAAGGCCGCGGTCGTCGAGGAGGGCGAGCAGGCCGGTGCGGAAGCCGGCGTCGCGGTCGATGAGGGTGTTGTCGAGGTCGATCATCAGGAGCGTCACGGCTGTGAGGGTAGCCGGGGTCGGGCGCGGCGTCGAGGGTGAGCGGGCGTCGAGGGTTGGCGGGCGTCGCGGATGGCGACGGCGGCGAGTCCGAGGGCGAGGGCGCCGGTCAGGGCGGCGCTGCCGGTGTCGGTGACGTGCGGTGGTCCTGGAGGATAAGAGGTTGGTCCTGGATACGCACTTCGCGGTGCCGGTCTTGCACGATCGGGTCATCCTGAGGCGAGACTGTGACCTGAATGTGATCTATTGAGGACGCCAGCAGGAGCGAAGTAGTCAGTGGGCTTGCCGCTCGCGGTGCCTCGCTTCTCGCTGCTCCCGCTCCCGTCTCCGGGAGGGCTCCGCTGCTGTCTTCGGGTATGCCCCGCTCCGGTCTCCGGGCAGGCCCCCGGATCCGGGCAGGCTCCGCTGCCGTCTCGGTCCGGCTCCCGGCTCCCGGCTCCCGGCTCCCGGCTCCCGGCTCCCGGCTCCCGGCTCCCGGCTCCCGGCTCCCGGCTCCGAAAGATGAAACCATCGAAACCTTGTCGTCGCCCTTCAAAACGGACACCGTTGGGCCCCCGGCGCAAGGGTGGCATGAGGGACCGACAGTCCTTCCGGGTCCGGACCCGGCCGCTGCGGGTCAAGCGTGCCGGGCCCGCCGCGGGCGGATGCGCCCCGCTCAGACCCGCCCCGGGCGGGTGCGTCCCACCTGGACCCGCCCCGGGCGGGTGCACCCCGCCCCGACCCGCCGCAGACGGAAGCGCCCTGCCCGGACCTCCGCGGGCGAATGCGCCCCGCCTCAACCCGCCGCGAGCGGGTGCACCCCGCCTCGACCCACCGCAGGCGGATGCGCCCTGCCCCGCGGCGGCTCGCGTGTCTCAGGCGCGGCGGTACGGGGCCGGGACGGGGACCTCGTCGCCGAGTTCGCGGGCGGCGTGGAGGGGCCAGTAGGGGTTGCGGAGCAGTTCGCGGCCGATGAAGACCGCGTCGGCGTCACCGTCGGCGAGGATCTTCTCGGCTTGGCGGGGCTCGGTGATGAGGCCGACCGCGCCGGTCGGGAGGCCGGTCTCGCGGCGCACCCGCGCGGCGAACGGCACCTGGTAGCCGGGCGCGGAGGGGATGTCGGCGCGCGGGACGCTGCCGCCGCTGGAGACGTCGAGCAGGTCGATGGCGTGCTCGCGGAGGACCGCGGCGAGGCGCACGGTCTCGTCGGCGGTCCAGCCCTCGGGTTCGATCCAGTCGGTGGCGGAGACGCGGAAGAACACGGGGACGCGGTCGCCGACCTCGGCGCGGACGGCGTCGGCGATCTCGACGGCGAGGCGGGTGCGGTTCTCGAAGGAGCCGCCGTACTCGTCCTCGCGGCGGTTCGAGACCGGGGAGAGGAACTCGTGGAGGAGGTAGCCGTGGGCGCCGTGGATCTCGACGACCTCGTAGCCGGCGTCGAGGGCGCGGCGGGCCGCGGCGGCGAACGCGGCGACGACCTCCTGGATCTCGGCGGCGGTGAGGGCGTGCGGGACGGGCCGGGACGAGCTGAACGGGACGGCGCTGGGCGCGACCGGGATCCAGCCGCCTTCGCTCGGGTCGAGGGCGCGGCCGCCGTTGAACTCGAGGTCGGAGGTGGCCTTGCGGCCGGCGTGGGCGAGCTGGATGCCGGGGACGGTGCCGTGGGCGCGCATGAGGGCGGTGAGGCGGCGGTGGGCTTCGACCTGGGTGTCGTTCCAGATGCCGAGGTCGCCGATGCTGATACGGCCTTCGGCGGTGACCGCCGTGGCCTCGACGAGGATGAGGCCGGCGCCGCCGACGGCGCGGGAGCCGTAGTGCTGGACGTGCCAGTCGTTGGGGGCGCCGGTGCCGGGACCGGTCGTGTCGGCGCTGTACTGGCACATCGGGGCCATCCAGGCGCGGTTTGGGAACTCGGTGCCCCGGATGGCGAGGGGCGAGAACAGGTTGCTGGTCACGGGCGGGTCCTTCTGCGGTCGGGCGGTCTTCGAGGTGGGCGGCGGGCGGGCGGGGCCGCCGGTCCCGGCGGCCCCAAGCGTACGTCTATCCGATGAGTTTCAGCAGCTCGTCGGCCGCCTGGTGTGACGACTGCGGGTTCTGGCCGGTGACGACGGTGCGGTCGACCACGACGTGCGGCGTGAACGGCTCGGCGGCCTCGAAGTGCAGGCCGGCCGCTTCGAGGCGGGTCTGGAGCAGCCACGGGGCCCGGTCGGCGAAGGCGCCGAGGCGCTCCTCCCGGTCGGTGAAGCCGGTGATGCGGTAGGCGGCGAAGGCGTTGCCGCCGTCGGGCTCGGTGGCGGGCAGGAGCGCGGCGAGGCCGTGGCAGACGAGGCCGACGGGCTTGCCGGAGGCGAGGGCGTCGGCGAGGATCACGCCGGCGCGCTCGTCGACGGCGAGGTCCTCCATGGGGCCGTGGCCGCCGGGGACGTAGACGGCGTCGTAGTCGGCGAGGTCGACGTCCGCGAGGTCGAGCGGCGCGGCGAGCTCGGGGGCGGTGGCGACGGCGTCGCGGTACCGGGCGGCGGGCTCGGGGCCGCCGGCGGCGTCGGGCTCGAGGCTCACGGGGTCGACGGGCGGGACGACGCCGCCGGGCGTGGCGACCTCGACCCGGTGGCCGGCGGCCTTGAACGCGTCGAGCGGGACGACGGCCTCCTCGGCCCAGTAGCCGGTGGTGTGGGTGGTGCCGTCGTTGAGCGTCCACTCGCTCGCGCCGGTCATGATGAACAGGATCTTCGCCATGGCGTGTGTCTTTCTCCTCGTGGTGGTCCGGTGTCCGGCCTGGTTACTCCTCGAAGCTCGCGAAGTAGCTCGCGGCCATGTCCTCGTCGCCGTGGCCCTGACCGGAGGCGCGCCGGAAGCGCTCGGCGCCGGCTTCGGCGAGGTCGAGGCGGACGCCGCTCGCGCGGGCGGCCTCGACGATGAGGCGGGCGTCCTTCAGGGCGGTGTCGAGGCCGAAGCTGGTGTTCCCGGTGGCGCCCTCGAGGATGAGGCCGCCTTTGGCGTGGGCGTAGCCGGCGTCGAGGGGGCCGCCGGAGATGAGGTCGAAGAAGCCCTTCGGATCGACGCCGAGTCCTTCGGCGAGCGCGAGGACTTCGCCGATGCCGTGGGTGAGGACGAAGACCCAGCTGTTGGCGACGAGCTTGAGGCGGGAGGCGGCGCCGTCGCGGCCTTCGGCGCCGGTCCAGACGGTCCGGGCGCCGACGGCGTCGAACACGGCGGTGGCGACCGGGTCGTCGGCGGGGCCGGAGGCGAGGACGGTGAGCTGTCCGGCTTCGGCGGGGGCGCGGGTGCCGAGGACGGGGGCGTCGAAGTACAGGAGTCCGTGCTCGTCGGCGAGGGCCGCGAGTGCGGCGGCGCCGTCGGGGCCGGCGGTGGTGGACTGGATCCACCGGGCGCCGGGTGCGAGGCCCGGGGCCGCCTGGGCGATGACCTCGGCGACGGCGG
Organism: Glycomyces terrestris; assembly: GCF_003933745.1. Lineage (GTDB taxonomy): Bacteria > Actinomycetota > Actinomycetes > Mycobacteriales > Micromonosporaceae > Glycomyces > Glycomyces terrestris. The sequence goes on from NZ_RSEB01000004.1 coordinate 696,159, forward strand.
CGCCGTCGTAGAGCATGGTGAGGACGGCGTCGGCGCCCTCGACGGCCTCGGCGGGGGTGCCGGCGACGGCGATGCCGTCGGCGGCGAGGGGTTCGGCCTTGTCGCGGCTGCGGTTCCAGGCGGTCACGCGGTGTCCGGCGCGGGCGAGGTTGCGGGCCATCGCGGCCCCCATGATGCCGGTGCCGAGCACGGCGACGTGGAGCTGGTCGCTCATCGGGTCCTCCTTGGGTTCACGGGCGCGGGTTCCCGGTGTCGCGCCCACGATACTTGCAGACGCGGGTTAATTGCAAGCGATGGTTATTTGCGTGTTGCGTATATCGCCGTACGCTAGGATAGAAGTTCGCCCGAGCCCGAAGGAGGACCACGTGAGCGCGGCCCCGCAGACCACGACGGCCCTGGCGCAGCACTGGTGCGCCCTCTCGGCCCTGCACGAGCGCATCGCCGAGCGGATCGGGCGCCGGCTCGAGGCCGAGCACGACCTGAGCGTGCGCGAGTTCTCCCTCCTCACCGTCCTCAGCCGCCAGCGCGAGGGCTCGGGCGGGCACTTGCAGATGCGCGAGGTCGCCGAGGCGATCGTCCTGAGCCAGAGCGCGACCACGCGCCTGGTGACCAGGATGGAGGACCGGGGGCTGCTGGCGCGCACGATCTGCAAGGACGACCGGCGCGGGATCTACACGAACGTGACCGAGGCGGGGCGCCGGCTGCTGGCGGCGGCGCGGCCGACCCATGACGGGGCGCTGGCCGAGGCGCTCGGCGAGGCGCGGGCGAACCCGGATTTCAAGCCGCTGGTGGAGGCGCTGGAGCGCATCGGCGCGTGACGGCGCGGCCGCGGTGCGGTTCGCATTGGAGCGCAGGCGGACGGCGGGTTCGGCCGCTCGTGTGCGGCTAGGAGCGGCTCGACGGCCTCAAGTCCCCCGTGGTCGTCCTCGGTGATCGGGGCGGCAGGGGGCACCACTGTAGGGGTGCATGGAGTGGGGTCGACGGGTCTCTGGGCTGGTGGCGGCCGGGGTCAGGACTTCCAGAACTTGACGGCGATGTGGGCGAGGCCGTCGCGCTGGGGGCGGGTCTTGAGGACCTTCTCGAACTTGTGGTTGAGGTAGAGGCCGGGGGGTTCGGAGTCGACGCGGAAGACGTTGCCGACCCAGCCGACGGGGCGGTCGCCGTCGAGTTCCCACAGCTCCACGATGCGGTCGCCGGGCTTGATCGTCATTCTGATGTGGAGTCCGAGGTACTCGGCGTCCCCGGTCCGGAGCCAGCCGACTTTCTCGGGGTCGGGGTACCCCTTCGGGAGCGGGGTCTCGGGTCCGTTCATTCCGGGCCAGCCATTCCATGCATTGATGACAATCCGGTCTCCATCATCGCAGACCACGGTATGCACGCAACTGCCGCACAGAGTGACACCGGGTCTGCAACGACCAGGATAGTAGGCGCTTCCGGCGGTGCGGTCGGACGGAGTGGGCGTTCGGGGGCGGGGACGTGACCAGCGTCCGGAGGGGCGCGCCCGGTATGTCCGGGCGGCGGGGAGGCCGGATACTGGGCGCATGAAGCTCAGTCGCGGCGTCTCGGTGTTCCTGCTCGCGTTCGGCGTGTGGTCGTGGTTCATCTGGATCACGTTCGTGAAGAACCTGTTTGCGGACGTCAGCGGCCTGGCGTTCGACGGCGCGGGCGATCCGACGCCGTACTTCTGGGTGCATCTGGCGCTCGCGGTGGCGTCGTTCGGGCTCGGGACGGCGGTCGGGGTGGTCGGGTTGCGGGGGCTCCTGGCGAGCCGCCGCACGGGTCGCGGCGATTCCTGAAAGGACCGTTCGACTCGTTGGCGACTCGCCCGTGAGTCGGAAATCCGACGCGGATCTTTTTCACCCGTTCGGGACGGAAAGCGTTTGATTCGGAAGGCGGGCCGCCGGGCTGGAGATCCGGCGGTCCCCTCAGGCGTCCTCGAGTTCGCGCATGGCCTTCGAGGCGGTCTCGAGGTCGCGTTCGTCGGCGGTCTCGGCGAGGTGGTCGGTGAAGCGGAGCAGGGCCCAGGCGCGGACGCGCTCGGTGTCGGCCCCGAGTCCTTCGGCGACGGCGCGGAGGAGTTCGGCGCCGGAGTGGGGGCCGTGGAGCTGCTGCATGAACAGGAAGTAGCCGCCGTCGAAGGCGCGTTCGGCGAGGTAGGGCTTGGGGTCGATGACCAGCCACGGTTCGCGTTCGGCGGAGACGATGTTGCCCAGGTGGGTGTCGCGGTTGGCGATGCCGAGCTCGGGCGGGTCGGCGAGGGCGTCGCAGAGGGCGAGGGCGTCGCGGAGGCGCTCGTCGCCGACGCGGTAGCGCAGGTCGGGGCCGGCGTCGGCGTACTCGGCGCGCCAGGTGTCGAGCAGCCCGGTGGCGGCGGGCGGCTCGGGGTAGCCGGCCTCGGGTTCGTACGGGCGCCACAGCCGCCGGTAGAGGCCGGTGGCGATCCCGATGCGGCGCCAGGCGGCCGCGGGGGTCTTGTGGCCGAAGAACCTGGTGGACTTCAGCCGGTTGCCGGGGACGGCGCGCTCCATGAGCATCGCCCCGGTCTCGGGGTCGTAGTCGTGGAGGCGGACCGCGCCCTCGCCCCGGTACTGGCGCAGCGCGGTCGGTTCGGCGGCGTTCTCGTCGTCGCGGTAGATCACCTTGAGGACGGCCGGGGTGCCGTCGTCGTGGAGCACCGGGACGACGTACGAGTGCGATCCGCCGTCGTAGGGCGGTCCGTCGATCCGAAGCGACCACGCGCGCTTGAGGCTCCAGACCGTCTTGGGGAGCGCGTCGAGCCACGCCTGGCCGGCGGCGCCATGCCAGTTGAGGACGTCGCGGCGGACAGAGGAAGGAACCACACCAAATCGCATCGGTACAGTATCGAGCACTCCGTTTCGGCGACGCAATCCGCATATGCGTTTGTGGCGGGCAGTCAGGCCACTGCGGACGGTGTCAGGTTCCGGTTGTGAAGGCCGCCACGGCATCCGCGACGGGGTCGTCGCCGCCGCGCAGCTCGAGGACCTTGCGGGAGACCGCGGGGGTGCGCAGGAGCTCGGCGAGGACGGCCGCGACGTCGGCGCGGGTGACCTGCCCGCGGCCGAGCGGGGGCTCGCCGAGCTGGACGGTGCCGGTGGGGTCGTCGTCGGTGAGCGCGCCGGGCCGGAGGATGACCCAGTCGAGGTCCCTGGCGCGCAGGTCGTCCTCGGCGGCGGTCTTGGCCTCGATGTAGGCGGCCCAGACCTCGTCGCGGGACGGGTCGGGGGCGGTGCCGGCGCCCATGCTGGAGATCTGGAGGAAGCGGCGGATGCCCGCGCGCTCGGCGGCGTCGGCGAGGAGCACGGACGCGGCGCGGTCGACGGTGTCCTTGCGAGCGGCGCCGCTGCCGGGGCCGGCGCCCGCGGCGAAGACGACGGCGTCGACGGCGTCCCCGGTCTCGGAGGCGAGGAGCCCGGCGAGGTGCTCGGCGTCGGCCTGCTCGAGGTCGATGACGATCGGGCGTCCGCCGATCGCGGCGATGTCCTCGGACTGCTCCGGTTTGCGGATGAGCCCGGTGACGGAATGTCCTTCGGCGGCCAGGATCTCGGTCAGGAGCAGCGCGATCTGTCCGTGCCCTCCGGCGATGACGACATGCATACGGCCCACCCTAGCCCGGTCGGCGGCGCGGCGGGGCGGTCCGTGCCCGATCGCGGCCGGGGCCGCGCCCCGGCGCCTCCGATGGTGCGCCCCCGAACCTGAAGCCTCGCTGAAGCCGCCTGAAGCGGACTTCAGGAGCGGCGGCCGCCCGGTTGCGGGACCGGTGCGGGCCGGGTAGCGTGGGCGGCTCCGTTCGCCCGTGCTGAAGGGACACTGGATGGCCGTCGACGTCGAGCGCACGATGGACAACTACCGCGACGCGGGGAACCTGCGGGCCCGCGTGAGCGTCTACCGGTACCGGGAGCCGCGGTTCGACCCCGAGACGCTCGCGCTCGAACTGCTGCCGGACGACCTCGGGTATGTCCTCGATGTCGGCGCCGGTTACGGGAGGTACGCGAGGCGCCTCCGCGCCGCGCACCCCGAGGCGGTGGTCGTCGCCGTCGACAAGTCCCCCGGCATGCTCGCCGAGGTCCCCGAACCGGCAATGGTCGCCGACGCGCAGGCGATCCCGTACCCCGACGGCAGCGTCGACGCGGTCCTGGCGATGCACATGCTCTACCACGTGCCTGACGTGGCGAAGGCGGTCGCCGAGTTCCGGCGCGTCCTCAGACCCGGTGGGACGCTGCTCGTCTCGACCAACGCGCACACCGACATGACCGAGCTGTACGACCTGTGGGACCGCGCGGTCGCGACCGTTCCGGATGCGGTCGGCTCCACCGGCGCCGCGACCGTCGCGCACTTCGACTCGGCGAACGCGCCCGGGTACCTGGAGACCGCGTTCGACTCGGTCGAGGCCTTCGAGCGGCGCGGCGTCGTGGCCGTGCCGGAGGCCGGGCCGCTCATCGACTACCTGCGGTCGGCGCGGTCGTTCTTCGCCTGCGGCGACGACGCGTTCGCAGCGATCGTCAGCGAGGTCGAACGGCGGCTGGCCGAGCACTTCGCGGCGCACGAGACGTTCGACTTCCAGAAGACCGCCGTCTTCTACCGGTGCCGGTGACGACGCCGGAGCCGCCGCGGCTGATCCTGCTCAACGGCGCGCCGGCGGTCGGGAAGTCGACGCTGGCGCGGCGGTACGCCGAGGAACGCCCGCTGGCGCTCGTGCTCGACCTGGACGTGCTGCGGCGCATGCTCGGACGCTGGCGCGACGACCCGGCCGCCGCCGGGGCCCGGATCCGCTCGGTCGCGCTCGCCGCGGCGCGCGAGCACCTCGCGGCCGGATTCGACGTGGTGGTGCCGCAGCTGGTGGGCCGGGTCGAGTTCATCGAACGGCTCGCGGCGGCCGCGGCCGCATCGGGGGCGCGGTTCGACGAGGTCTTCCTGCTGGACGGCGAGGAGAACGTGGTACGCCGCTTCGCCGCACGCACCCGGGCCGCCGCCGATCCGACGCACGTCGAGGCCCACGAGCTGCTGTCGGGCGGGGAGCAGGCGCTGCGCGACTGGCACGGGCTGATCGACCGGCTCGCCGCCGAACGGCCGCAAGCGGTCACGGTCGCATGCGTTCCCGGCGACGTCGAGGCGACCTACCGGGCCCTACTCGCGGCGATCGGCGTCGAGTCGCCTGCGGCGCAGCCGGATTGAGGAGACGCGCGGGCCGTCGGGGGCGGGCGTTGGGCGCGGGTCGCTCGGCCAGCCGAGATCGGGAGCCGGGCCGGGCGAGGCCGGGAGCCGGCCGGTCGGGGCCGGAGAAGACGGGCCGGGCGAGGTCGGGAGCCAGGCCGGTCCAGGGCGGAAACGGGGCCAGGCGAGGGCCGGGAGCCGGTCCCGCCGAGTCCGGAAGCCGGCCGGTCAAGGCCGGAGAAGACGGCCGGTCGAGAGGCTGGGAGCGGGGCCGGGCGAGGCCGGAAGCCGGGGCGAGGCCGGGAGCCGAGCCGGGCCATGCTGGAAGCCGGCCGGTCGAGGCCGGGAGCCGGGTCGAGGCCGGGAGCCGGTCCAGCCAAAATCGGAAGCTGTGCCGGTCAAGGCCGGAAGCCGGCCGGTCAAGGCCGCCACTCGTCTCGCGGACCTCGCCGGGCACGACGGCAGAGCGGACTCGATGACGAGCGGAAGCGGTCGAGAAGGCCTGTGGCAGCGGGCTAGGTGAGGTCGAGGACCGCTTCGATGATCTGGGCGACGCCGTCCTCGGCCGCGGGGCCGGTGCGGCCGGTGGCCGCGGCGGCGGCGTCGGGGTGGGCTCCGGCGACCGCGAAGGAGCGGCCGGCCCAGGCGAGCATGGAGACGTCGTTCGGCATGTCGCCGAACGCGATCACGTCCTCGGCGCCGATGCCGCGATCAACGCACCAGGCCGCCAGCGCGGCGCCTTTGGCGGCCTCGGCCGCGGTGCACTCGATCTCGGGGAAGCTCCCCCAGTGCCAGAGCTTCACGCCGGGGAGGTCGATGTCGCGGACGGCCTCGTACATGGCCTCGCCGGTGGAACCGGGGACGCGGACGACCAGCTCGGCGACGGCGTCGGCCGCGCCGATGAGGTCGTCGTCGGGGTCGAGGAGGATCCAGGGGTCGTTGAGGAGGACGCCGACCTGGTGGAAGGTCGACTGGGTGAAGCGGCGCTCGCCGGTCTCGACGGCGAAGACCGCGCCGGGGAGGGCGGCGCGGAGGCGGCCGTGGAGGTCGCGGGCGACGGGGAGCGGGACCGGGCGGAGGAGTTCGGCGGTCTGGGAGGCGGTGTCGTAGACGACCGCGCCGTTGCAGCAGATCGCGGCGTCGAGGACGGGCGCGAGTTCGGGGATGCGGTATGCGGCGCGGGGCGGCCGGGCGGTGACGGCGACGGTGAGGACGCCGTGTTCGCGGGCGGACTGGAGGGCCTTCTGGTTGCGGGTGGAGAGTCGGCCGTCGCGGCCGAGGAGGGTTCCGTCGAGGTCGGTGGCGATCACCTTGGGGGCAGGCACGGTCTGAGTATCGGGGGCGGGGCCCCGGGGGGGCAAGCCGGTAAGGGCGGTGTCACATGGCACTGGCGGTAGGGCCGGGGCCCCGGGCGGGCATGCCGGTAGGTGCCGTGTCATATGGCACTGGCGGTGGAGGCGGGGCCGTGGGCGGGCAAGCCGGTAAGCGCCTTGTCACATGGCACTGGCGGTAGGGGCGGGGCGGCGGGGCGGTCGCCGTACGGCGCGGGGTTCAGGCGCGCTTCTTGGTGGAGCGGCGGCGGAGGAGGGCGCCGACCGCCCAGCCGGCGGCGAAGACGGCGGTGAGCATGATCCACATCGGGGTCTCGACCTTGACGACCCAGAGTTTGACGCCGACCTCCTCGGTGTTGGCGAGGACGAACCAGACGGCGAGGGCGATGATGACGGCGGCCGTGATGAGGCGGCGCAGGCCCCTGCCGGACTTCGGGCCGGATTCGTCTCCAGTGGACATGGTCCGCTCCCCTCTCGTGTGCCGGAGGGCCAGTATGGGCGGGGTGCGGCGGGAGCGGCGGCGCTTTCGGGAAACGGGCCGGTCCCGGCGAGCGGCGCCCGCCGGGACCGGCGGGTCAGCCGGCGTACGGGGCGGCCGCGGCCTGGGCCGCGGTCATGAGGGCGCCCCGGTTCTCGGGCCAGAGCGTGTCCTCGACGCACGAGAACGCCGGGAGGAACCCGCCGCAGTTCCCGAAGTCGGGGCTGACCTCGAACGTGAAGGCGGCGACGCCGAGTTCACCGTAGGCCATGTCGTCGGTGGTGCCGCTGGTGCTGTAGCCGACGGTGTCGCCGTTGGTGCCGACGAGGTAGCCGTTGGACTCCGCCATGGCCTCGCCGAGGGCGCGCAGCCGCGCGTCGTTCGGGGCGGCGTTCTCGGTGTAGCCCCACGGGATGATGATGTACTCGCCGTAGGAGTGGAGGGTCACGAACACGTCGCGGGCGTCGGCGGGCGCGGGGTCGTCCTCGGCCTCGCCGCGCTGGTCGGGGTGGAGGGCGCGCAGCCACTCCTCGACCGCGCGCGTCTCCGGTTCCGATGCGGCCGTGGTGCCCTGGTAGGTCTCCGCGCACGGGTTGGTGGAGTCGGCGCCCCACTCGTAGGAGGAGTTGCGGTTGAGGTCGACGCCGAGGCGGGCGCCGCAGTTCCCGGCGGAGTCGTTGGCGTTCTTGCGCTGGAGCACCGGGTCGTCGCCGCCGGAGGCGACGATGTCGACGCCGTCGGGGTTGACGACGGGCACGACCCACACTTCGGTGGTGTCGAGCAGGTCGGTGGTCGCGGCGTCGGTGCCGTAGCCGGCGACGAGGTCGTCGATCCAGCGGAGTGCGATCTCGCCGGTGGCGATCTCGCGGGCGTGGATCTGCGCGATGAGCGAGAAGCGGGGCTTGGTCGAGTCGGGGTCCTGCTCGCAGTCGCCGGCGGCGATCGCGGTGACGCACACGGCGTAGATGTCGTGGCCGCCTTCGCCCTGCGTCTTGAGCCAGGAGTCGCCGATGTCGTACAGGCGGGCGAGGGACGGGTGGGCGGCGGCCACGTCCTGGAGGTGGGCCTCGATCGCGTCGACGGTGCGGTAGCCGCCGTAGTAGGTGCCCTCCTGCTGGGCGGTGGCGGCGACGTCCTTGTAGACGGTGTCGAAGAACTCGGGGTCGTGGCCGAGGGCGCGCAGGTCGTCGGCGACGGCCTGGTCGCCGATGATCTGGGCCTCGCCGCCGTGGTCGTGGGCGACGTCGAAGCCGAGCTGCTCCAGTTCGGCGACCTCGGTCTGGGAGAGTCCGTCGACGGTCCAGGTGACGGGCTCGGCGGCGGCGGGGGACGGGGCGGCCGGGTCGGCCTGTGCGGTGAGGGCGGCGGCGCCGGTGGTCGCCGCGGCGACTCCGAGCGCGACGCCGGCGGCGACGAGCCTTCGCTTCATATGCATGTGTCCGTTCCGTTCTCGGGCCGCCGAGGGTGACGACAGCCCGAAGGGGCGGTCAAAGGGAGCCTAATCATACAATCATTTGACAAGTCCCGATAGTTCCGGCAAATCCGGACACAGTGGATGAAGTTATGGAGTCCTCAAGGGACGTCAGGCCGCGGCGGCCGTGTCCCCCGCGAGCAGGGCCTCGATGACCTGGGCCACGCCGTCCTCGGCGTTGGTCGCGGTGCGGTCGGTGGCGGCCTGGACGGCCTCGGGGTGGGCGTCGCCCATCGCGTAGGAGCGGGCGGCCCAGGCGAGCATCGGGGCGTCGTTGGGCATGTCGCCGAAGGCGACCACGCTTTCGGGCCCGATCCGGCGGTCCTTGCACCAGGAGGCGAGGCCGAACGCCTTGTCGGCGCCGCGGGCGTTGAAGTCGAGCATCCCGAAGTCGCCCCAGTGGCACATCGACAGGCCGCCGAGGTCGGCGCCCTCGACGGCGGCGGCCATCTCCTCGCCGGTGCGCCCGGCGCAGTACACCTTGATCTTCACGGCCCGCTTGGCGCGCTTGAAGACCGCGTCGACGTCGGGCACGAAGTCCCAGTTCGAGGCGCCCACGAGCGGCCGGTACGCCTCCTCGCCGACGATGCCGGTGCCGGTCTCGACGGCGAACACCGCGTCGGGCAGGCGCGCGGCGATCGCCGCGGCCACGCGGCGGCCCGGACCGATCCGGATCGAGCGCAGGACGCGGATGCGGCCGGTCTCGGGGACGTAGTCGATCGCGCCGTTCGCGCAGATCGCGCCGTCGAGGAGCGGGAGGAGGTCGGGGAGCATGTCGACGCCGTAGGGGGTGCGGGCGGTGACGGCGACGACCGCGACGCCCTCGGCGCGGGCGGCCGCGAGGGCCTCGCGGGTCCGCTCGGAGAGCGTGCCGCCCGGGGAGAGCAGCGTGCCGTCCAGATCGGAGGCGATCACAAGGGGTTTGAGCACCGCTCTAGTATCGCCCGGCCCGGCAAGGGCGGCAACCGGCGAGACAGGCAGCGGACACCGCCCGTTCGTACTGGATCGGACCGGTTCGGCCCCAAGAATTCCGGTGAGGCGGACCGGTATCGGACCCTTTGTTGACCCATGAGTCAAGAATGGGGTAGGGTTCGGGGCATGGGCAGACCGAGGGAATTCGAGCCGGAGGCCGTCGTCGCGCAGGCGATGGAGGCGTTCTGGACCGGCGGGTACGCGGGGACCTCCCCCGCCGACCTCGCCGAGGCCACCGGCGTCGGCAAGGGCAGCCTGTACCACGCCTTCGGCTCCAAGCGCGAGCTGTTCGGCAAGGCCCTCGACCTGTACGAGCGCGGCGGGTCCGAGCTGACCGAGGCGTACCTGAACGAACCGGGCACGGCCAAGGAGCGCATCCGGGCCTACCTCGAGTTCCTCGTGGACGTCGACCTCGACGGACCGGTGCGCCGCGGCTGCCTCGCCGCCAACACCGCGCTCGAACTCGGCGGACGCGACTCCGAGGCGACCGAGGCGGTGCGGCGCATGACCGACAGAAACGTGGCGCTCGTGGCCGAGCGCCTGCGCCGCGGCCAGCGCGACGGCGACGTGCCGGCCGGCGTGGACCCGGACGCGCAGGCGCTGCTGCTGATGAACACCCTCCTCGGGCTGCGCGTCATGGCGCGCACCCACGACCGCTCGACCCTCCACGCGATCATCGAGTCCGCGCTCGCGGGCTTCTGAGACCACCGCGCCCTCGCTCGAGGGCGTTTTTCTCATCCCGATTTTTGACTTCGAGTTCAAAAATCGACCACCTGATGAAAGGCGAACACCATGGAACTGGGACTCACCGGCAAGACCGCGCTCGTCACCGGCGCGGGCCGGGGCATCGGCCTCGCGATCACCGAAGCCCTTGCGGCCGAAGGCGTCCGCGTCGTCGGCGCCTCCCGCACGATCACCCCCGAACTCGAGAAGGCCGCGGCCGCGACCGTCGCAGCGGACCTGTCCACCCGCGAGGGCGCGGTCGCGATCGTCGAGGCCGCGGCCGAGGCGGTCGGCGGCATCGACTTCCTGGTCAACAACGTGGGCGGCGGCGATGCCGACAAGATCGTCGCCGCCGGGTTCCTCGACGTGCCCGACGAGCAGTGGCGGCAGATCTTCGACCTCAACCTGTTCAGCGCGGTCTGGACCACGCGGGCGGCGCTGCCGGGGATCGTGGAGCGCCGCGGCGCGATCGTCAACGTGTCGTCGGTGAGCGGGCGCGTCCCCACGGGCGCGCCGGTCGGGTACGCCGAGGCGAAGGCGGCGCTGACGATGTTCTCCAAGCGCCTCAGCGAGGAGGTCGCACCGCTCGGGGTGCGGGTCAACACGGTCTCGCCGGGCGTCGTCGGCTCGCCCATGTGGCGCGACGCGGACCGCCTCGGCGGCAAGCTCGCCGAGACGCTCGGCGTCGCGCATGAGGACCTGCTGGCGGGCATCCCGGCGCAGTTCGGGATCGCGTCGGGCCGCATCAGCGAGCCCGAGGAGGTCGCGGACCTGGTGGCGTTCCTGCTGTCGGACCGGGCGGCGAACATCCACGGCGCCGACCACGTCATCGACGGCGGGACCCTGAAGGCCGCGTAAGGAAACCACGACGAGGACGGCGGGCGCGGCAAGACCGCGCCCGCCGTCCAGCGCGCGGAGGCGCGGGCCCGAGGGCGGAGCGGCCGGCGTGCGGGCCGGGACCGGGCGGTGGTTCTGAAGCGGGGCTTGCGGAGGTTGTGGGCCCGAAGGCAGGGCTGTCGGCGTGCGAGGGCTGGGACCGAGCGGGAGACGGGGCAGGCGCAGGGGCTGGGGACGGCGTTTCGTCGGACCCCGGTGTCACGGTTGGGTCACAGCCGCAACCGGCGGGGCCGGGCGGTCGTCAGAGGTCCCGTGACCGCAGCGATTCGCAGCCTCGTCCTACCTTGGACGAACAACACCCGTCGAAGGAGCCCCGTCATGAACTACAACCCGCCCCAGCACTACAGTTTCGGCGATCCGGAGCCGCAGCAGCCGCAGAGCGGGCCGCCCTCCTACGGGCCGCAGAGCGCGCCGCCGGCGTACTCCCCCGCGCCGCCCGCCCCGGCCGGGTACGTGCCGACGCAGCCGGCGCCGCCGATGCCGACCCAGCCGATGATGGCGGCGGGTCCGCCGCCGCAGCGGCGGTCCCCGATCGTGCCGGTGCTGGCCGTCGCCGCGGTCGTCGGGTTCGCGGGGGCCGCGGTGTCGCTGGCGCTGTGGCTGCGCACCAGCGGCGACCTCGAGGACGCCAACGCGCAGCTGGACGACCGCGACGCGGAGGTCGCGCAGCTCCAGGAGGACCTCGACGCCGCCGAGACGCAGGTGAGCGAGCTCGAAGTGGAGGCCGCGGACGCGGAGTCGATGCGGTCCTGCCTGGACGACCTCGCGTGGTACTACGCGACCGAAGCGGGCTCCGAGGAGGAGACGCAGGCGGAGCTGGCGCTCCAGGAGAGCTGCGCCACCTGGCTCTGGTAGCCGCGTCCGGGCCCGCCCGCCGCGCGGCGGGCGGGGGCCCGGGCCGTCAGCGCTCGCCGCGGTGGCGGGCGAAGGCGGCCGGGATGCGCATCCCGTGCCCGCGGAACAGGTCGAGGCCCTCGGCCTCCTCGCGGGTGATCCAGCGGGCCTCGGACGCCTCCAGCTCGGCGAGCCGCAGCGGCTGCGCCGGGTCGAGGGCGCGGGCGGTGAAGCTCATGATCATCGGCATGCGGTCGTCGCCGAGTTTGGTGTCCCGCTTGTCGAACGCCCAGGACAGGCCGGTGAGCTCCACGTCGAGCCCGGTCTCCTCGAAGGCCTCGCGGACCGCCGCGAGGCCCACCGGCTCGCCGACCTCGGCGGCGCCGCCGGGCACCGCCCACTGGCCGGTGTCGGTGCGGCGGATGACGAGCAGGCGCCCCGCCTCGTCGAATACCGCGGCGTCGCAGCCGGTCGAGACGCACTCCGCGGTGAGGTCGCCGCAGTCGATGCGGGGGTACTCGACCCCGGTCTCGACGGCGTCCTCGCACAGCGCCGCGATCCGGTGCTGGCGTTCGCGCTCGTAGAAGTCCGCCGACTCGGCGAGCGACTCCTTCGCGAGCGCGGCGACGGCGTCGAGGAGCTGCTTGACGACCGGCGCGACCGGGAGCGGGCCGCGGTCGGGGGCGACGGCCGTCGCGGACGGGTTCAGGCTCGGGACGTCGCCTTCGAGGTCGGGCTCGGACGGCTCCAGGAGCGCGGCCGCGTCGGCCGCGTCGAGGTGGGTCTCGAGTTCGTAGACGAGCAGGTAGGTGTGGGGGCAGGGCAGGCCCGCGAGGTCGGTGTCGGCGATGGCGACCGGTTCGGCGGGGGCGCGGGTGCGCAGGGCGGCGGCGACGGCCTCGAGGCGCTGGCCGAGGGTCCCGGAGGTGCGGCTGAGGCGGCGGCGCCGGATGAGGCGCGTGCCGTCGGCGCAGTCGATGCGGAGCTCGGTGCCCGGCATGGGGGTGCGCAGGCCGGTGTCGGCCTCGTAGGCGGCGAGGATCGTCTCGTAGGGCCGGTGGTCGACCTGGGCGAGGAGCGCGGCGGCGAGTTCGCGCAGGCGGCGCAGGCGGGCCTCCTCGGCGGGGCCGGTGCCCCAGAAGAGGCCGTTGGCGGCCTCGGCGCGGAGGATCCCGGAGAGGCGGGCGAGGCCGCGGGCGGCCTGCCCGTTCGCGTCGGCGGTGTCGATGGCCATGGCGCTCCTTCGCATCGGTTCCCGGGGCGGTCAGATCGTACGCTGCCCCACGGCCGCGCGGGCGAGGCTCAGCGCCTCCTGTGTCGAGGCGATCAGGGCCGGGTCGCCGAGGCGTTCGCGGATCTGGAGGACCTCGGTGAGGACGTCGACGGCGAGGTGGGGGCGGCGGGCGTCGATGAGGTGCTTGCCGTAGTGCTGGAGCGTGTAGTGGACGAGCTCGGGGCAGCGGGTGCGGGCGAGCTCGATGGCCTCGCGGTAGACCGGTTCGGCGGCGTCGAGGGCGCCGGGGTAGCGGTGCGCGTCGCCGAGGTTGACGAGGGCGGCGACCTTCTGGTTCGGGGTCTCGGCGCGCTCGACGGCGGCGGCGAGGACCCGCTGGGCCGCGGCGTAGTCGCCGAGGGCGATGAGGCCGACGCCGGCCTGGCGCAGCTCGGGCTGCGGGAGCCGGGGTTCGCGGGCGAGCTCGAAGTGCACGAGGCGGCGGAGCCGGTCGGGCTCGGTGGCGTACATGCGGCCGTCGTTGCCGGTCGCGATGAGTTCGGCGATCTGGTGGCGCTCTGCTGACAACGCGCGTCCCCCTTCCGGGCCTGGAGCCGCTGCGAGGCGGTCTCAGGTGAGGATAGAGCCGGAACGGGCCGGTTGCCCAGGGCCGATCGCGCGGCGCGGGCCGGAGCGGGGCCCGCGGGGCGGCCGGTGCCGTTGCGGCTCACCGGTTCCGCAGCACGAGGCCCTGGTACTCGCCGATCGTGCCGGCGACGGGGATGCGGGCGGCCTCGACGAGCGCGAAGTGCTCCTGCGCGAGGGCCTCGATGCGGTCGGCGGTGAAGAACGAGAAGAACCGCTTCGGCTCGTACGCGTCGGACTCCCAGACGCCCTCGGAGTCCTCGCCGCCGTACTGTCCCCAGTAGAACAGGCCGCCGGGGGCGAGGACGCGGGCGATCCCGGCGAGGACGGCGGGGAGGTCGGCCTTGGGGACGTGCAGGAGGCAGTTCATGCCCCAGACCGCGTCGAAGGCGGCGTCGGGGAAGTCGAGGCGCGCGAAGTCCATGACGCGGGCGTCGAGCCCCTTGGCGCGGCAGTGCGCGACGAGGGCCGGGGAGAGGTCGGTGCAGGTGACCGCGAAGCCCGCGTCGGCGAAGTGCCTGCCGCTGACCCCGTGGCCGGCGCCGATCTCCAGGAGGGCGGCGCCGGGGCGCAGGTGCGCTGCGAAGCGGGCGCGCTCGGACCGCTTCCAGGGGGCGTCGTCCATGACCTCGCGGGCGTCGGCGCCCGCGTCGTAGGCGGCGCGCAGGTCGGTCTTCACGTCGTCGTATCGCATGGGGCTGATGATGCCCGCGGGGTGCGACAGGACTAGCGGAGCCCGGCTTCGGCGAGCATCCGCTTGCGGGTCCGAGCCGGGAGGCGGTCGACGTAGACGGTGCCGTCGAGGTGGTCGCTCTCGTGCTGGAGGCAGCGGGCCAGGGTGCCGGTGCCCTCGATGCGGACCGGGTTCCCGGCGGGGTCGAAGCCCTCGACGACGGCGGTCGACGACCGGGGCGTGTCGGTGAACGGGCCGGGGACGGACAGGCAGCCCTCCTCGCCGACCATGAGCTCGCGCGGCGGCGGGGGCAGGACGAGCACGGGGTTGACGACCGCGGCGACGGTGCGCACGCCCTCGGCGTCCTCGCAGTCGAGCACGAACACGCGGGCGTCGACGCCGATCTGGTTGGCGGCCAAGCCGACCCCGTTCGCGGCGTACATGCTCGCGAACATGTCCTCGACCAGGTCGGCCAGCGCGGCGTCGAAGGACTCGACGGGGCGGCAGGGGCGGTGCAGGACGGGGTCGCCGTAGCGGACGATGGGTCGGGCCGTGCCGGTGTCGCCCGGGTTCGGTCCGGCGTCCGCGGCGGTGTCGTCGGCGCTCAACGGTGCTCCTCGGTCTCCCGCGGCCCCGGTCCGGGGCCGCTTGTTGCAAGTCTATGGCAACAGTATCCGGGCCGGTGCCGGATCCCTCCCGATCGATAGCGGTTCGTCTCCGGGTCGTTACGCGGCGTCGGGAGCATTGGAGGCGGCGGCGGATCCCTGGCCGCCACCTCTCCCCACCCCTTTGCGAGGCAGCATATGCGTGAGTTCAGGATATCCATTGTGGCCGCCGCGGCGGCGCTGCTGCTGTTCGGCTGCGCCGACGCCGGCACTGACGGCGGCGGCTCGCAGGCCGTGCCGGAGGCCGCGGACGAGGGCGCGGTGAACGGGGGCTCGGTCGATGACGGGGCCACCGCCGCGGCCGACCCGCAGTTCGATTCCGGGAACCGCGACGTCATCTATGAGTCGGCGCTCGAGGTGGCCGACCCCGATCCAAACCGGGTCGCGGAGGAGGCGTGGAACCTGGCCGAGTCGCTCGGGGGGTTCGTGGGCGCCGACCAGCGCGATCTGTTCACTGTGGACGGCTCGGTGCAGGGCCGGGCGCACCTGGTGATGCGGATCCCGTCCGAGCGGTTCCAGGAGGCGATGGACGGGCTCACCGCCTTGGCCGAGAGCGAGGTCCACCGGTCGGTGACCACTGAGGACGTCACGGAGGCCGTGGTCGACCTGGAGTCGTACATCGCGACCAAGGGCGCGAGCGTCGCCCGCGTCCGCGAGCTGCTGGCCGAGGCCGACTCGGTGAGCGCGATCCTGGAGCTGGAGACCGAGCTGGCCGAGCGGGAGGGCGAGCTCGCCTCGCTCCAGCAGCAGCTCGCCGACCTCGAGGACCGGGTGGCCCTGTCGACCATCGAGTTCACCGTCGCCGCACCGGAGGTGGAGTCCTCGGTCGAGTCCGGGTACGACGGTCCGGACAGTTTCTGGGACGGGCTCGTGGCCGGGTCCAGGGGTGCGCTCGCGGTCCTGGTCGGGCTGTCGGTGGTGGTGGGCGTGCTCCTGCCGTTCCTGCCGATCGCCGCGCTCGCGGCCGCCGCCGTGGTGGTGCCGCTGCGGTGGCGGGCCCGGCGGCGGGCGGCCGCGTCGCCGGTGTCGCCGCCGCAGGTCGGGGCCCCTGCCGTGCCGCGCGAACGCGTTTGAGGCCCGGGCGGCGGGTGGCCGCCCGCCGCCCGGGGCGGTGTCCGAACGCCACTGTGAGAGACTGGCTCGCGTTCGTTCCGCCGCCCGAGGAGAGGACGTCCCCTATGCGCCGCGTCGCCGGCTGGGTCAAGCCCCTGAACACCGCCATGGCCCCCGCGCTCGCCCGCGCGGTCCGGGACCCGGACGCGACGTTCGAGAGGATCCTGGGGAAGGCCGAGGCCGGCGCGGGCGTCGGCGCGGACATCGACCGCGCGTTCGTCGAGGACTACCGGGCGCTGCTGCACCGGTTCGCGGCGGTCCGCGACCTCTCCTACCTGGGTTGGACCGCGACGTCCTCCGAGTTGCAGATGCGGATGGAGAACCGGCTGCGGATCCGGCGCCTGCACGCCGAGGACCCCCGGATCGGGGCCGAGCCGATCGACCGGCCGATCGTCGTGGTGGGCCTGCCCCGCACCGCGACGACCTTGGCGCACAAGGTGATCGCGGCGCCGGAGGGGAACCGCGCGCCGCTGATGTGGGAGTTCCACCACGCCGACCGGTTCGACGTCGACCCGAAGCTGCGCGAGCGGCGCATCGCGAAGGCGCGCAAGATCTCCGCGGCGGTCAACCTGATCACCCCGATCTGGGAGACGATCCACCCGAGCACCGCCGAGACGCCCGAGGAGTGCGTGCTCGCCCTCCCCCACGGCCTCCAGTGGGGCACCCGGTTCAAGCTCCCCGGCTACCGGGACTGGCTGGCGCAGCACGACTTCGTGCCGGACTACCAGTACCTCAAGGAGTTCCTGCAGGTGCTCCAGGCCGGCGACCGGCCGCGGCGCTGGGTGCTGAAGTCGCCGTTCCACCTGTACAACCTGGACGCGCTCCTCAAGGTCTTCCCCGACGCGCACATCCTGTGGACGCACCGCGACCCGCAGACGGTCATGGGCTCGTGGTGCTCCCTCGTGGAGACCGGGACGGCGCTGTGCAACCGCCGCTACGACACCCGCGAGATCGGGAGCGAGTGGCTGGACTCGCTGTCGTGGATGGTGGAGCAGGGCCGCCTGGCGCGCCTGGGGGTGCCGCCCGAGCGCATGGTCGACGTGTCGTACCACCAGCTCACGGCCGACCCGTACGGGCAGCTGCCGCGCATCTTCGAGCGGCTCGGGCTCACGTGGAGCCCCCGCGAGGAGGGGAACCTCGAGCACGTCCTCGCCCGGCCGGGCATGCGCCGCAACCACGAGTACACGCTCGGGCGGTACGGCCTCGACCCCGAGGCGGTCGACCGGGCGTTCGGCGACTACACCAAGCTCGTCGCCGCGATCCGCTAGGGCCCCAGGGGGTTTCGCGGCGGGACGGGGTCGAGGTCCATCGCGCGGGCGCGCACGATCTCGAGGGCGCGGGTGACCGCGCCGAGGCTGACCACGCCGCCCCCGAGCGTGGAGGCCACCAGCTCGGGCGCGGGCGGGTGCGTGAGCTCGTCGAGGCGCTGCGCGGCCCGTTCGAGGACCGGGTCGAGGGACTCGGCCACCGCGCCGGCCAGGACGATCCGCTCCACGTCGAGCAGGCCGCCGAGGACCGCGCAGATCCGCGCGAGGCGCTCGGCCATGCGCTCGGCCAGCGCGAGCGCGGCGCCGTCCCCGGCCTCGGCGGCGCGCAGGACGAGTTCGGCGCCGAGGCGGTCGGCGGGGGCGGTCATGAGCGGGCTGGCGGGGTCGGCGTCGCCGGCCTCGCGCACCTCGAGCGCCCAGCGGCGCAGGAGGTTCCCGATGCCGTGGGTGGAGCCGACGCCTTCGACGAGGGTGAGCAGGCGCAGTTCGCCGGCGGCGCCGCGGCGGCCGCGCACGAGGTGGCCGTCCACGACGTAGCCGGCGCCGAAGCGCTCGCCGGAGACGAGTGCGATGTAGGAGGAGGCGCCGGCGCCCGCGCCGAGGGCGCCTTCGGCGATGGCGGCGAGGTTGGCGTCGTTCTCGACCTCGGTGAGCCAGCCGCGGGCGCGGAAGTGGGCGGCGTAGCCGGGGTTCATGCGCTCCCAGAAGCGCTGCTCGCCTTCGGGTGAGGCGCCGTCGAGGCCGGTGGGGGCGGGCACGCCGACGGTGATGCAGAGGACGGCCGCGGGCGGGGCGCCGGCGCGGTCGAGGGCGGTCGCGACGGCGGCGTCGGCGGCCGCGAGGCGGGCGGCGGGGTCGGCGCCGTCGGGGTCGGTCTCGGTGCGGGCGCGGGCGAGTTCGCGGCCGCGGAGGTCGGCGGCGATGGCGGTGGTGCAGTGCTGGCCGGCGTCGACGCCGAGGACGACGCCGGCGTCGGCGCGGAGCTCGTAGCGGCGGGCGGGGCGGCCCTTGCGGTACTCGCCGCCGGCGGCGCGGGCGTTGGGGAGCTCGGCGAACCAGCCGCGGTCGACGAGCTCGTCGCAGAGCGCGATCACGGTGGAGCGCGCCAGCCCCGTGGCGGAGATCACGTCGCTGGCGGTGAACGCCGCGGCGTCCCAGGCGCGGTCCAGGACGGCGGCCGCGTTGAGGCGCCGCTGGGGGTGGGTGCGGTCCTCGTGCTCGGTCATGGTCCTTGACACCTCGGCTCGGCGGGTTCAGTATGGAGCGAATTGATTTTCTCTCTGGATTTAATCATGGGAACGTTCGGGTCCGCGCCGCGGGCGCGGCCCGCCACCACCGAAAGGCATCCGAAGATGGCTGCTCCGAACCCGGTCTCACCCGCCGACTGGTGGCGCCAGGCCACCGTCTACCAGATCTACCCCCGCAGCTTCGCCGACGCGAACGGCGACGGCGTCGGCGACCTGCCCGGCATCACCTCGCGCGTCGGCTACCTCGCCGAGCTCGGCGTCGACGCCGTGTGGCTCAGCCCGTTCTACCCGTCCGCGCTCGCCGACGGCGGCTACGACGTGGACGACTACCGCGACGTCGACCCGCGCCTGGGCACCCTCGACGACTTCGACGCGATGGTCGCGGCCCTCCACGGGGCCGGCATCAAGCTCATCGTCGACATCGTCCCCAACCACTCCTCGAACCGCCACGAGTGGTTCCAGGCCGCGCTCGCCGCCCCGAAGGGCTCCCCCGAGCGCGACCGGTACGTGTTCCGCGACGGCCTCGGCGAGGACGGCGAGCTGCCGCCCGCCGACTGGGTCTCGATGTTCGGCGGCCCGGCCTGGACGGCCGTCGGCGACGGCCAGTGGTACCTCCACCTGTTCGCGCCCGAGCAGCCCGACTTCAACTGGCGCAGCGAGGAGGTGCGCGCCGACTTCCTCAAGACGCTGCGGTTCTGGTCCGACCGGGGCGTCGACGGGTTCCGCGTCGACGTCGCCCACGCCCTCGCCAAGGACCTCCCGGCCGACCTGCCCTCGCAGGCCGAGCTCGAGGCCATGGACAAGGCCACGGGCCTGCACCCGCTGTGGGACCGCGACGAGGTCCACGACATCTACGCCGGCTGGCGGCGGGTGTTCAACGAGTACGACCCGCCGCGCATCGCGGTCGCCGAGGCGTGGGTGAACCCGCCCGCGCGCCGGGCCCGCTACGCCAGCGCCGAGGGCCTGGGGCAGGCGTTCAACTTCGACCTGCTCGAAGCCGACTTCGACGCCGGGGCGTTCCGGAGCATCATCACCGACAACCTGGAGCAGGCGGCCGCGTCGGGCTCCTCCACGACGTGGGTGTTCTCCAACCACGACGTGGTGCGCCACGCGACCCGGTACGGCCTGCCGCCCAACGGGGACGAGCCGCGCAAGTACAACCGGGCGTGGCTGCTCTCGCGCGGGACCGAGCCCGAGCTCGACGCCGCGCGGGGCCTGCGCCGGGCGCGGGCCGCGACGCTCCTCATGCTCGCGCTCCCGGGCTGCGCGTACCTGTACCAGGGCGAGGAGCTGGGCCTCGGCGAGGTCGCCGCGATCCCCGACGAGGCGCGGCAGGACCCGACGTTCTTCCGCAGCCCCGGTGTGGACGTCGGCCGCGACGGCTGCCGCGTGCCGCTGCCGTGGACGGTCGAGGGGCCCTCGTTCGGGTTCGGCGCCGGGCCCGCGCACCTGCCGCAGCCGGACTGGTTCGGGAAGCTCTCGGTCGAGGCCGAGGCGGGCGACGAGGGCTCGACCCTGTCGCTGTACCGGGAGGCGCTCGCGCTGCGCCGCGAGCTCCAGACCGACGAGACGCTCGAATGGGTGCGGTACCCGTCCGAGTCGGTGCTGCACTTCCGGCGCGCGAACGGCTGGGAGGCCGTGGCGAACTTCGGCGCCGAGACGCTGCCGCTGCCGGAGGGCCGCGTGCTGCTGGCGAGCGGCCCGTTCGACGCCGGCGAGCTGCCGGGCGAGACCACGGTCTGGCTCCGGCGGTGAGGAACCGGGCGGGGCGCCGCGGCGCCCCGCCCGCCTACTCGAGGTGGTTGCCGTGGTCGCCGCCCACCGTGAACGGCGTCGAGACGCCCTCGTACATCAGGTGGGCCGACAGTCCTTCGAGGACGTGCGACAGGTTGTGGCAGTGGTCCATCCAGATGCCGGGGTTGTCGGCGGTGAAGGCGATCTCGTACTCCTCGTCGTCGGCGACGTTCAGCGAGTCGATCCACCAGGGACTCCCGGTCGCGGCCACGCCGTCGCGCGAGAGGACGAGCGCGTGGTGGCCGTGCAGGTGCATCGGGTGGACCTCGCCGCTGCCGTTGGCGATGCGCATGACCACCAGGTCGCCCTCGGCGACCGTGTACATCGGCACGTCGGGGTACAGGCCGCCGTTCACGGTCCACCACAGGCCCGGCCGGCCGTCGAGGAACCCGGGGCGGCGGCCGATCGCGTACTCGAACACGCGGTCGGCGTCCTCGGCGCTGAGCGCGGGCGCGGGGGGCGCGGTCCCGTAGTGGAGCGGGTCGAGGATCGCCGCCGGGACGGGGCCCGGCTCGTCGGGGGCGTCGCCGAAGAGCAGGTCCGCGCCGCCGAGTCCGACGCGCGCGCCGCCCTCGGGCACGGTGAACTCCAGGTCGGCGCGCCCGCCCGCGGTCACGGTGACCGACACGTCCTCGACCTCCTCCGGGCCCGCGAGGTCGGTGCCGTCGACGGCGGCCAGCCGGAACGGCGCGCCCTCGACCCACGTCTGCATCGGGCCCGCGTCGGTGTTCACCACCCGCACGCGCACCCGGTCGCCCGGGGCGGCCGCGACCGCCGTGTCCTCGTCGAGGCCGTTCACGGTGCGGCCGCCGGGGAAGAGGTGCACCACGGCGAGCGCGTCGACCTCGACCGGGCGCGCCTCGGCGGCCGGGGCGACGACGAGCGCGCCGAACAGGCCGCCGCGCACCTGCTCGTGCGCGACCTGGTGCGAGTGGTACCAGTACGTGCCCGCCCGGTCGGCGTAGAACCGGTACGTGAACTCCTCCCCCACCGCGACCGCGTTCTGGGTGACCCCGGCGACGCCGTCCATGCCGCCCGGCACGTCGACGCCGTGCCAGTGCAGGGTCACGCCGTCGCCGACCGACTCGTTGACCAGGCGCACCTCGACCAGCTGGCCCTGCTCGGCCTCGATCACCGGGCCCGGCGACGAGCCGTTGACGCTGTAGCCCTCGACGCGGCGGCCCGAGGGGAGCGTGAACGGGCCCTGCTCGGCGGTGAGGACGACCGACACGTCCGGTGCGGCGCCGGCGGGCGGGACCAGGGCGTCCACCGGCACGGACACGCCGGCGTGGTGGGCGGGCCCGCCGCCGTGGTCGGCGTAGCCCAGGTCGGTGACCGAGTAGGCGCCCGGGACCAGGCTCGAGGCCCAGAACCAGGCGAGCGGAGCGAGGACCGCCAGGGAGGCGGCCGCGGCGAAGGCGGTGCGGACGCCTCTACGCGTAGGCATCCTGGGCCGCCGACGGCTCGGCCGCCGGTCTCCTCGCGCGCACGCCGGTCCAGACGGCGACGGAGAACAGCACGAGCGCGTTGAGGCCGTGGAGCATGCCGAAGAACGCCGCCTCGTGCCCGAAGATCCCCAGGAAGATCTGGAGCGCCACCAGGGCGGCCACGATGAGCGCGAAGACGACGCCGCGCGGGACCTTCGCGAAGAACGAGGCGATGAGCAGGAGCAGCGCGATCACGGGGATGACCATCATGCCGTTCATGCCGTGGAGCATGAAGCCGACGACCTCGGGGAACGCGAACTCGTCGCTCTCCATGACGGCCTTGTCGAGGACGCCGCCCTCCTGCACCCAGATGCCGAGCCCGGCCACGGCGTACACCATGACGGCGGCCTGGATCGCGACTTCGGCGGCGATGACGAAGGCGAGGATGCGGTAGGTGAGTCTCATGGTGCTGCCCCCAGGGCCTGGACGCGATTCGCTTCTCTGTCCGAATCTACGCCCGATCACGGCCCTGGTCTGGGGTTTCACCGGCCCCGGCCGGTCCGCGGGCGGGCGCGTTCGCGCCCGCCCGCCGCGCCTACTGGAGGGCCCAGATCTGGACGGCGCCGAGCGCGGCGCCGGTGACGGCGACCTTGGTGCCGTCGACCTCGGCGAACACGGCCGACTGGATGAGGTCCTCGCCCTCGTGCGGGGCGAAGATCTCCCCGAACTGCCGCCCGGTGGACAGGTCGAACATGCTCAGGCCCCGGCTGCCGTGCATGACGGCCACGGGCACCCCGTCGACCTCGGTCACGCCGACCGCGGTGACCTCCTGGAGCAGCTCCTGGCCCGCGGTGCCGTACGGCTCCCCCGCGGCGAGGTCCCAGGCCTGGACCGAGCCCTCGGCGGTGACCGTGACGCCGAGGTCCTTCCCGGCCGCGGTGCCGGCCCCGAAGGCGACGACCTCGTAGCTCAACTGGTCGAAGGTGGCGCCGACCGGCTCGCCGGTGGCGAGGTCGGCCACGAACACGCGGTTCTCGTAGGTGCCGACGTGGCGCAGGACGCCGCCGACCGCGGCCATGCCGGTGAGGTCGGCGTACGCGGTCGTGACCGAGCCGATGTCGGCGCCCGTGTAGAGCTGGCGCACCTCGTAGTCGGTGAGGTAGGCGGGCACGCCGTCCCACAGGCCGACCCAGTAGATCGTGTCGTAGCCCGACTCGCGCTCGTTCACGGGCGCGGCGGGGTCGGCGAGGGGCCAGACGGCCTCGGTCGTGCCGTCGCGGCTGAACGCGATCCACTCGCCGTCGTACTCGAACACCGAGAGGTGGTCGATCGGGTTCTGGTGGCCGCGGTACTCGTCGATCTTCTCGCCGGTGGTGAGGTCCCAGATGCGGATGATGGCGTCCTCGCCGGCGGAGACGGCGACCGGGACGGTGCCGATGAACCCCGTGCGGACGGCCGTGACCGCGCCGGTGTGCGCTCCGGCGACGTCGAAGACGAGGTCGCCCTGCTCGGCCTCGGCGAGGGGCACCGGGCCGCTGCCGCCGCCCGCGTCGGAGGCGGCGTCGCCGCCGCCGTCGTCGGAGGACGCGCCCTGGTCCTCCTCGCTGCTGTGCTCGCTCGACGGCTGCCCGTCCTCGGCGAGGTCGGCGGAGCCGTCCTCGCGCAGGTACTGGACGCCGATGAGGAGGGCCAGCGCGACGACCACGGCCGCGGCGCCCGCGCCGACGGTGGTCAGGCCCTGCTTCGTCCTGATCCACGGCGTCGGCGGCGGCGCGGGGTATCCGGGGGCCTGCGGCGGGTACGGGCCGGTCGGCGCGCCGGGCGGGACCATGGCGGGCTGGGTGACCGGGCCGGGCGCGCTCGGGACCGCCTGCGGCGTGCGGGGCGCGGACGGCGGCGGGAGCGGCATCGTCTGGTTCGTCGCGGGCACCGGCGAGGGCGCGGGGGCCGGCGGCGCGGTCTGCGGGGGCAGGGCCGGGCTGGGGACCGAGACGGGGGTGCTGACGGTGTGCTGGGCGACCAGGCCGCCTTCGGAGACGGCGAGTTCGGGCTGCTCGATGGCGGCCGCGGCGATGCCGAGGTCGCGGTGCAGCTGGGTGGCGACCAGGGGCATGCGGCTGGCGGCGCCGACGAGGAAGAGGCCGGCGATCTGCTCGGGGCCGAGCCCGGACTCGCGGACGACGCCCTGGGTGACGCGGATGGTGCGGGCCACGAGCGGGGCGCAGACGCGCTCGACCTCGTCGCGGGTGAGGTGGGCGTCGACGTCGAGGAGGGGGATGGTCAGGTCGGTGGAGGCCGAGCGGGACAGGCGCTCCTTCGCTTGGCGCACCTCCTCCATGAAGGCGGTGCGGTGGCGCAGGTCGGCGGGCTCGGTGGGGGCGGTGAGGCGGGTCCAGCGCTCGTCGCCGGGCTGGACGCTGGCGGCGAGGTGCTCGGCGAGGGCCTGGTCGAAGTCGAGGCCGCCGAGGTCGTCGGCGCCGTCGACGGCGAGGACGTCGAAGCCGGTCGCGCTGCGGCGCAGGACGGTGGCGTCGACGGTGCCGCCGCCGAGGTCGTAGACGACGACGCCGGAGCCGGGCGGGACGTCGGCGCCGAGGGTCTCCACGAAGTAGGACGCGGCGGCGACCGGTTCGGCGACGAGGTCGACCTGGCCGAGGCCGGCGGCCGCGGCGGCGTCGGCGACGACGTGGCGGCGGGTCGGGCCCCAGGCGGCGGGCACGGTGACGGTGACCGGGCCGAGGGCGCCGAGGGTGTGCTCGCACTCGCGGGCGACGCGGGCGAGGACGGCGGCGATCACGCTCGTCACGGGGATCTCGGTGTCGCCCAGGAGGATCGACTCGTCGTCGATGCGGCGCTTCGGGTTGGGCTCGAACCGCTCCGGGCGGCGGCGTCCGGAGTGGACGGCGTCGGCGCCGACGACCGGGCCGCCCTCGTCGTCGATGAACACCGCGCTGGGCAGCTGCGGCGAGCCGTCGAACAGCTGCTGGTGGACCCGGCCGTCGGCGCGCCGGATGGTCGCGACCGTATGGGAGGTGCCGAAGTCGACGCTGATCGCGGCGGGTCGGGGGCTGGAGAAGGACATGCGGTCACTCTAATGACCTGGGGCCAGCGCGAATCCGCTAGGGAACCCTGGAGTCCCCTGCGGCCGGAGGGGGCTGCGAGAATTCCTCAGTGGGGATTCAGACGCAGCTGCGCCGCGCGAACACGGTGTTCCGGTTCGTCGCCCTGGGCTACCCGGTCCTGTTCGGGGCGCTCGCGTTCGACGCGCTCGCGCGCCCCCTGTGGGCGGCGCTGCTGGTGGCGGTGCTGCTCGGCTGGACGTGGCTGGCGACCGAGTGGTACCGGCGGCGCGGGTACGAGGCGGCGGCGCTGTACGCCGACCTCGGGGTGACCGTGGCCGCGGTGGCGGCCTCGGCGTGGGCGCTGGACGCGGGCGGCGAGGTGCCGATCTCGGTGGGGCCGTGGATGGCCGGGGCGGTGCTCGCGTGGGCGGCGGCCTGGGGCCGGCGGTCGGGCGCGATCGCGGGCGCGGTCGTGTCGGTCGCGGGGATGCTCTTCAGGGGCGGCGTGCACTCCAGCACCGTGAACGAGACGGTCCTCCTGGTGCTCACCGGGTTCGCGGCCGGGCACCTGGTGCGGCTGGGGGTCGCGGCGGAGCAGCGGATGCGGGAGGCCGCCGAGCGCAGTGCGGCGGCGCGCGAACGAGAGCGGCTGGCCCGCGACATCCACGACTCGGTGCTCCAGGTGCTGGCGCTGGTGCAGCGGCGCGGCAGCGAGATCGGCGGCGAGGCGGCCGAGCTGGGGCGGCTCGCCGGGCGCCAGGAGGAGGCGCTGCGGGCGCTCGTGCGCTCCGCGTCGTACCGGCGGCCGCTCGACGGGCAGCGGGACCTGCGCGAGCTGCTCGGGCGGCACGAGGGGCCGGAGGTGACCGTGGCGGCGCCGGCGACGCCGGTGCTGCTGCCGGCCGAGACCGCGCGGCAGTTCGCGGCCGCGGTGGCGAGCGCGGTCGACAATGTGCGGGAGCACTGCCCGGAGGCGACCCGGGTGTGGCTGCTGGTCGAGGACGAGGGGGACGCGGTCCAGGTGAGCGTGCGCGACGACGGTCCCGGGTTCGCGCCCGGGCGGCTGGAGGAGGCCGCGGCCGAGGGGCGCCTCGGTGTGGCGCAGTCGATCCGGGGCCGGATCAGGGAGCTGGGCGGCGCGGTCGGGATCGTCTCGGCGCCTGGAGCGGGCACGGAGGTGGAGATGCGGGTGCCGCGGACCGCGGGGGGAGGTGCCGGTGGCGACGCTCGTCGTGGTCGATGACCATCCTATTTGGAGAGAGGCGATCAGCCGGGACCTGACGGGGGCCGGGCACCGGGTGCTCGCCGTGTTCGGGGAGGGCCGGGCCGCGCTGGAGGGCATCCGCTCGCTGCGCCCCGACGTGGCGATCCTCGACCTCCAGCTGCCGGACCTGTCCGGGGTGGCGGTGCTCCAGGGCCTGGGCGAGGACTGCCCGACCGCGGTGCTGGTGCTGTCGGCCAGCGGCGAGTCCTCGGACGTGCTGGAGGCGATCAAGGCCGGGGCGCGCGGCTACCTCGTCAAGTCGGCCTCGCCCGCCGAGCTCGCCGAGGCGGTCGAGCGGGTGGCGGCCGGGGACGCGGTGTTCACGCCCGGCCTGGCCGGCCTCGTCCTCGGCGAGTACCGGCGGCTGGCGAACGCGCCCGAGCCCGAGGAGCGCCCGCGCCTGTCCGACCGCGAGACCGAGGTGCTGCGCCTGGTGGCGAAGGGCCTGGGGTACAAGGAGATCGCCGCCCGGCTGACGCTGTCGCCGCGGACCGTGCAGAACCACGTGCAGCACATCCTCTCCAAGCTCCAGCTGCACAACCGGGCCCAGCTGGTGCGGTACGCGATCGAGCAGGGCATCGACGGGGACTGAGTACTTTCGCCCCCGCGAAATGAGCGATCCAGCCGATGCGCCGCGACGGCGGCATGGGGCTGAATGGAGGCATGAACGCCTTCATCACCGCCGCCGGGGCGTACCTCCCCGGGGACCCGGTCGGCAACGACGAGATCGCCGCGCGCCTCGGCGGCGTGGACGCGCGCGGGGACCGGCTGCGCCGGCGCATCCTCGCCGCCAACGGGATCGCCAAGCGCCACTACGCGCTCGACGAGCGCGGCCGCACCACCGAGCTGAACGAGGAGCTCGCCGCGGCCGCCCTGAAGTCCATGCTGGACGACCGCGGGCTGGCCCCCGCCGACCTCGACATGCTCGCCACCGCGACCACCCAGGGCGACCTCCTCGTCCCCGGATTCGCGTCGATGGTCCACGGCCGCATCGGCGGCGGGCCGATGCAGCTGCTGTCCGCCGCGGGGGTGTGCGCCTCCAGCCTCGCGGCCCTCGACGCCGCCGTCGCGAAGGTCCGCCTCGGCGACCGGGAGCGCGCCGCCGTCGTCGGCAGCGAACTCGCGTCGCGGTGGCTGCGGGCCTCCCGGTTCAACGGCGCGCCCGCGAAGGGCGGCGGGGGCGGCGACACCGACGCGCACTTCCTGCGGTGGATGCTCTCGGACGGGGCCGGGTCGGTCCTGGTCGAGTCCCGGCCGCGCGCCGACCGGCCCTCCCTGCGCGTGGACTGGGTCCGCACCGTCTCGCTCGCGCACGAGCACGAGGTGTGCATGCGCGCCGGCACCGCCGACGCCGGCACCCCCGCCGCCGGGCGCACCTGGCAGGACATGGGCAGCGCCGCCGCGGCCGAGCAGGCCGGGATGATGCTGCTGCGCCAGGACACCTCGGCGCTCGGCGCGCTCGCCGAAGCGGGCCTGAAGGAGTTCGCGTCCCTCGCGCGGCAGGGGCTCATCGATCTCAAGCGCCTCGACCACGTCCTGTGCCACTACTCGACGAACGCGTTCCGCGACATCGTCTTCGACCAGCTCGCCGCCACCGGCGCGCAGATCGACACCGGCCGCTGGTTCTCGAACCTGGAGACGCGCGGGAACACCGGGGCCGCCTCGATCTTCATCGCCCTCGAGGAGTGCTGGCGGACCGGGCGGTTCGAGCCGGGCCAGACCGTGCTCCTCGCCGTCCCCGAGTCGGGCCGGTTCTCCTTCGGGTTCGCGCACCTGACGTGCGTGGCGCCCGAAGCGGCGCAACCGGTCCAGGTCCAGGTGCCGGAGCGGGCGGCCGCGCCCGTCCACGAGCCGGTCCCGACCTCGGACGGGAACGTGTTCGCGCGCCTCGACGCGGTGTGGGAGGACTTCGAGCGGCGCCTCGACGCCGTCCCGGTCCTGCGCCGCCTCCACGCCGGGGAGTCCACACTGGAGGACTACCTGCGGCTGCTGTTCAACCTGCGCCAGCAGGTCGCCGACGGGGCCCGGTGGATCTCCCGCGCCGCCTCGAACTTCTCGGTCGACCTGTTCGACCTGCGCAGCGCCGCCATCGGGCACGCCGCCGAGGAGCACCGCGACTTCATGATGATCGAGCGCGACTACGCCGCCTGCGGCGGCTCGATCGAGGCGATCCGCGCGGGCCGCAAGAACATCGGGTCCGAGGCGCTCTCGGCGTACATGTTCCACGCCGCCTCGCAGCCCGACCCGATCGGGCTGCTCGGGGCCATGTTCGTCATCGAGGGCCTCGGCACCGGCAAGGCCGCCGCCTGGGCCGCGCAGTTCAAGGAGCAGCTCGGCCTGCGCGACGACCAGGTGAGCTTCCTGGCCTACCACGGGGAGGCCGACGACGACCACTTCGCGAAGCTCCAGGCGATCCTCGCCTCCCCGCGCGTCGACGCCGCCGCGGCCGACGCGATCGTCTCCACCGCGAAGGTGGTGGCGCGCCTGTACGCGCTCCAGCTCGAAGAACTCGACAATGTCTGACCTCGCCGGGCCGCCGCTGTGGGACGCGGTCACCGCCGACCCGTCCCTCGCGCTCGACCGCGAGACGGCCCTGAAGATCGCCGCCGACCAGCGCCGCTGGACCCGCACCTGGCTGTACCCGCTCGCGCGGCCGGTCTCGCGGGTCCTGGCGCTGGTCATCGTGGCGCTCAAGCGGATCACGCCGGTGCGCTGGACCGCGCACCGGCTCATGGACGCGCTCTGCATCTGGTTCCTGCGCCGCTTCGTGTCCCCGCTCGCGGTCGAACTCCTCATCCGCCACTTCGTGATCGAGACGAACCTGCTCAACTTCATCGTGCGCAACACCGACACCGCGATCGAACCGGTCGCGCTGCGGCCCACCGACCTCGCCGGGCTCGGCGACAACGCCGTCATCGAGCACGACGTCAACGTGTACGTGGTGCTCGCCGGGCTCGGACCCGTCTCGCGGCGCGAGCGCATCGACTACTCCGGGCTCGACATCCCCGAGCTCGACCCCGAGCCCGAGCGGTTCCGCCTGGCGCACTTGGACATCCAGACCGCGCTGTGCCTCATGAACCTGCCGTTCGCCGCGTGCCTGACACCCGAGGAGTACCGCCGTGCCGTCCACTCGATGCGATTCGACGACTCGATCCTGGCGATCCTCGCCGAGATCACCGGCGACCCGACGTTCCTGCGGTGGTGCAGCGGCGACCTGTCGGTGCGGGTCGACTCCAACACGGACGTGCCGCACGCGGTGTACCGCCATGCCGTGATCTGCGAGTACGCCCACGAGCACCTGCGCCGGGCGGCGGCGCGGGCCTGAAGGCCGCGCGTCGGGAAAACCGAGTGCGCCCGGCGGGCCGGGTCCGGGCGGCCTGGACGGTTGCGTCCCACCGACGTCAAGAACCCGTCAAGGATGTTGACGCAGGTCAATCGCGGTGGTGCGCTGGAAGTACCAAGCGGATCGCAACCGGAGGTGGATGATGGAGCGCACTCCCTCGACCCCGTACTCCCGCGCCGGCGGCCTGGCCGCCCTCGGCGGTTCCATGCTCGTGGCCGGCTCGATGTTCCTCCCGTGGGCCGACGCCGGCGGAGGGACGGTGAACTTCTGGGGCCTCGCGGACGTGGAGGCCGTCAGCGCCGACGCCGCCACGTACGGGCTCTCGCTGGCCCTGATCCCGCTGCTCGTGCTGTGGTGCGCGCTGTTCTTCGCGTGGCGCACCCACGAGGTCCGGATGGCCTGGGCCTTCGGCGGGTTCACCGGGGCGATGCTGCTCTACGGCGGCGACCTGCGCCTCAGCGAGGACCTGCCCGCCGCCGGGCAGGGCGCCGGCGAGGTCGTGGCCGCGGTCGGACTCCTGCTGCTGGCCGCGGGCTGCGTGCTCGCGCTGGCCGCGAACGTGCCCGAGCCGGCCGGGTCCCGCGCGGACTGGAAGGGCTCGCTCTGAGCGAGTGAACGCCGCGGGCGGTGCCATGTCACATACGGACTGGAAGGGCCTCTCTGAACAGGTGCACGCCGCGGGCGGTGCCGTGTCACGCGTGATGTGTGACACGGCACCGCCCTTGGCGGCTACTGCTCGTCGAGGAGGCGGCGCTTCGCCGCCTCGAACTCCTCCTGGGTGAGGCTGCCGTCGGCGCGCAGGGCCGCGAGGCGCTCGAGCTCGGTGGCGATCGAGACGGGGTGCCCGTGCGCGGCCAGGTGGGTCGTGGTCGCGTTCGTGGAGGTCAGGATCTTGCCGGGGGCCTTCGCGCGGCGGAACCACGGCCGGGCGAGGCGGGCCTTCTCGGGGCTGGTGTCGCGGAAGACCGCGAACACCGGGTCGAGGTGCCAGTGGCTGCGGGCGGGCACCCGGATGCGGTGGCGGCTGCCGTGGTGGGTGAAGGTCAGGTCGGCCATGCCGAAGCCGCTCTTGGCGAGCGTCTCCGCGGAGGTGCGGCCGTAGTCGCCCTCCCCCGCCTTGAAGTCGGTGAGCGTGGCCCGCACGCGCTGCGCGCCCAGGAGCCGGGCGCCGTAGCCGGTGACCTTCAGGTCGAGGAGCAGGCCGAGGACCGCGACCGCCGCGCCGACGACGGCCACCGCGAACCAGAACTGCTGCCCGCCGGCGACCTCGGCGGCCGGGACGCCGTCCGCGACCGCCTGCTCGGCGCCGCTCACCGCGGCGTACGGGCCCAGGGCGAGGGACAGGCCGAAGCCGGTGACGCGCACCGACTTCGTGAGGAGGACGAGGACGACGACGTTGCAGGCGATCCCGGCGACCGGCAGGAGCGCCCGCGGGTCGTCGGTGGAGCACTCGCCGCCCCAGCACTCCCAGGCGACGGCGTCGCTCACGCGCACCCCCTCCTCGATGAGCCACCAGGCGGCGGCCGCGAACGGGAGGGCGAGGAGGAGCAGCACGAGCGGCGAGGACCCGCGGGTCCGGGCTTCGGTGTTCGGGGTGTCAGGCACGAGACCAGTATGGAGCGCGGAAGGCCGGAGCGGGGACCCGCCGAACGGCCGAGCCGCCCCGACGCGCGATTTGACCTCGAGTGCACTCGAAGTTCTACGCTCGGTCCATGAGCACTCCGCA
The DNA here is from genome assembly GCF_003933745.1 of Glycomyces terrestris. Taxonomy (GTDB): domain Bacteria; phylum Actinomycetota; class Actinomycetes; order Mycobacteriales; family Micromonosporaceae; genus Glycomyces; species Glycomyces terrestris. Next base: position 727,477 of record NZ_RSEB01000004.1, read on the forward strand.
GCAGAGCATCAACTCCGGATTCGGCGCGACCACCACCGCCGCCGACGTCCTCGACGGCGTCGACCTCGCCGGGAAGCGCGTCCTCGTCACCGGCGGCTACTCCGGGATCGGCCTCGAGACCACCCGGGCGGCCGCCGCCGCGGGCGCGCAGGTCGTGGTCCCGGCCCGGCGGCCCGAGGTCGCCGAGAAGGCGCTCGCCGGGATCGCCGCCGAAGGGAAGGGCACCGGAGGGAAAGGCACCATCGAGACGGACGCGCTCGACCTCGCCGACCTCGCCAGTGTCGAGTCCTTCGCCGGCCGGCTCCTGGACGCCGGGGCCCGCTTCGACGCCGTCATCGACTCCGCCGGCGTCATGGCCTGCCCCGAGACCCGCGTCGGCCCCGGCTGGGAACTCCAGTTCGCCGTCAACCACCTCGGCCACTTCGCGCTGGTGAACCGCTTGGCGCCCTTGCTGAACGAGGGCGCGAGGGTCGTCGCCGTCTCCTCCGGCGGGCACCGGCGCTCGGGCATCCGCTGGGACGACCCGCACTTCGCGCGCGGCTACGACCGGTGGGAGGCGTACGGGCAGTCCAAGACCGCGAACGTCCTGTTCGCCGTCCACCTCGACCGGCTCGCGCGGGACCGCGGGATCAGGGCGTTCGCGCTCCACCCCGGCGGCATCCTCACCCCGCTCCAGCGGCACGTCTCCCGCGAGGACCAGGTGGCGCTCGGCTGGGTCGACGAGGACGGCAACCCCGTCGCCGACTGGCTCAAGAGCCCCGAGCAGGGCGCGGCCACCCAGACGTGGGCGGCGTTCTCCCCGCAGCTCGACGGGCTCGGCGGCGTCTACCTCGAGGACTGCGACGTCGCCGAGGTGAGCGAGGACGGCCGCGGGGTCGCGCCGCACGCCGTCGACCCCGAGCAGGCCGCCCGGCTCTGGGACTACTCGGTCGAGCTCACCGGCGTCGACGGGTTCCGCGGCTGACGCCGGTCCCGCGCGATAGTTTCGAACGGCCGCCCGGGGACCCGGGCGGCCGTTCGAGGAGAGGGACACCGGATGGAGATCAACGAGCTGCTGGCAGACGCCTTCGGGCGGGTCCTGGAGGACGTGCGCGCCGTCGCCGACGGCCTCGCGCAGGAGGACCTCGACGCCCGGCCAGGACCGGAGGCGAACTCGATCGCCTGGCTGGTGTGGCACATCGCCCGCGTCCAGGACGACCACGTGTCCGAAGTGGCCGGACGCGAGCAGGTGTGGACCGCGGACGGCTGGGCCGAGCGGTTCGGCCTGCCGCTGCGCGAGGGCGACATCGGATACGGGCACACCAGCGAGCAGGCCGGCGAGGTCAAGGGCGTCCCCGGCGCGGAGCTCGTCGCGTACTACGAGGCGGTGCACGCCCAGACCCTCGCGTACGTCGCCGGGCTCACCGCGCCCGACCTCGACCGGATCGTCGACCGGAACTGGACGCCGCACGTGACGCTCGGCGTGCGCCTGGTCAGCGTCGTCAACGACAACCAGCAGCACGTCGGCCAGGCCGCGTACGTGCGCGGGCTGCTCGAACGCGGGTGACCCCGGGTTCAGGCGCTGTCGCGCACGACCAGCTCGGTCGGGAGGATCACCGGTTCGACCTCGCGCTCGTCGAGGAGGTCGATGAGGAGCCGCACCGTCTCCTCGGCCACCTTGTCGAGCGGGTGGCGGACCGTGGTCAGGGCCGGGCGGGTCGCCGCGGCGATCACCGAGTCGTCGAAGCCGCCCACGGCCACGTCGTCGGGGACGCGCCGGCCCGCCTCGTGCAGGGCCTGGAGCGCCCCGGCGGCCATGAGGTCGGAGGCGACGAACACCGCGTCGAGGTCCGGCACGGCCTCCAGGAGGCGGCGCATCGCGGCCTCCCCCGCGGCCTGCGTGTAGTCGCCGTGGACGATGAGCTGCTTGGCGGCCTTGCGGCCCAGCACGCCCGTGAACCCTTCGAGGCGCAGCGCGCCGCCGGGCGTGTCGAGCGGGCCGGTGATCATGCCGATCCGGCGGCGGCCCTGGTCGACCAGGTACTGGGTCATCGCGCGGGCGCCCCCGCGGTCGTCGGCGGCCGCGTACGGGATCACCGACTCGCGCCCGAGCACCGCGCCGCACGCGACGGCCGGGATGCCGGAGCGCTCGATCTCGTCGAGCAGCGGGTCCCCCGCGTGCGTCGACACCAGCAGCGCCCCGTCCGCGTGGCCGCCGCGCAGATACCGGGCGACGCGGTCGCGGCCGCGGTCGTCCCCGGCGATCATGAGCACCAGCGACATGTCGCGCTCGGCGAGCTGGTTCGTGGCCACCCGCATGAGGACCGAGAAGTTCGGGTCCTCGAACAGGCGCTCCTGCGGCTCGGAGAGCACCATGACGATCGAGCCGGTCCGGCTGGTCACCAGGCTGCGCGCCGCGCGGTTGACGACGTAGCCGGTCTCGGCCACGGCCCGGCGCACCGCCGTCTCCGCCGACAGCGAGACGTTCGACTTGCCGTTGAGGACCCGCGAGACCGTGCCGCGCGAGACGCCCGCGGCGTCGGCGACGTCGTGGATCGTCGGTCGTTTCCGTGCCAAGTTGCTCAGCTCTCCCTTGTGTCTCAGTCATTATGTCCCCGCCCGGCGAGCGGGCGGGGCCGCAGCCCGGAGGACCGCGGGAGGGGAGGCCGCCCAAGGGGAAGGCCGCCTCCCCGCGCGTTCACCCGGCGTCGCCGCCGAGCGCCCGCAGCGACGGCAGCGCCTCGCCGCCGAAGTCGAACAGGGCCTGGTTCGCCCACGAGCTGCCGGCCTCGTCCACCACGTCGTCGCCGTACTCCATGCCGGCCCGCGACGCCCAGGTGGTGCCGTCCACCGGGAGCCACGCCGGCTCCCAGTAGACGATCCCCAGCCCGCGGCCGTGCGGGACGGCGGCCACGGTGGCGTACAGGTCGCGCAGGAACGCGGCCTGGCCCGCGGGCGACACCTCGTAGCCGCAGCCCTCGGCGAGCGCCGCGGTGAAGACCTGGTGGTGGCCCTCGGGCCGCGCGTCCGTCCACGCGTAGGCGGTCTCGACCACGACGAGGTCCTTGCCGTAGCGCAGGGCGAGGTCGTTCAGGTTGGCGCCCAGGTCGTCCAGGGTCCCGTGCCAGTACGGGTAGTACGACAGGCCGATGACGTCGTAGTCGAGGCCGCGGACCGTGGCCTGGTCGAACCAGCCGCGGTACAGCTCGTTCGCGCCGCCGCAGTCGAGGTGGAGCATGACCCGCGCGGCCCCGGACTCGCGGACCGCGGCGGCGCCGGCCGCGAGGAGCCCGGCGAGGCGGTCGAACGCCGCCGGGTCCTCGGCCGCGAAGCGGCGCTCGGCGTCGAGGAACCTCGGGATGCGGCCCTCGGGCCAGAGCATCCCGTTGGTGATCTCGTTGCCGACCTGGACCATGTCCGGGTACGCGCCGGCGTCGGCGAGCGCGGCCAGGACCTCGGCGGTCCAGTCGTGCACGCGCGCCCGGAGGGCCTCGCCGGCGAGGCCGCGCCACGACTTCGGGACCGACTGCTTCTTCGGGTCGGTCCAGAAGTCCGAGTAGTGGAGGTCGAGCAGGAGCCGCTGGCCCGCGGCCTTCGCCCGGCGGGCCAGCGCGATCGTGGTCGCGAGGTCGTTGGTGCCGCCCATGTACGGCTCGCCGGACTCGTCGCGCGGGTCGACCCACAGGCGCAGGCGGATCCAGTTGACGCCGGTCTCCGCCAGGAGTTCGAAGAGGTCGCGTTCGGCGCCCGCGGCGCGGAAGACCGCGCCGCGCGCCTCGATCTCGGCGGTCATGGACACGTCGGCGCCTCGGATGGGCGGCATTCGGTCTATCCCTTCTCGGCGCCGGCGCTCGCGCCGGTCACCAGGTAGCGCTGGAGGACGATGTAGAGGACGGTGATCGGGACGGCGAGGATGACCGCGCCGGCGGCGAAGGTCGTGAACGCGTTCTGGTAGACGTCCTCGATCATGGCGAACAGGCCGAGCGCGACGGTCTGCTTCTCGGGGCTCTGGAGCAGCAGCGCCGGGAGGATGAAGTCCATCCACGGCATCGTGAACTGCGTGATGGCCACGAAGGTGAGCATGGGGCGCATGAGCGGGAGGACGATCTTCACGAAGATCGTCCAGCGGCTCGCGCCGTCGATGGCGGCGGCCTCGTCCAGGCTGGCGGGCAGGTTGTCGGTGTAGCCCTTCATGAGCCAGGTGTTGTAGGGCAGGGCGGCGGCGATGCTCACGAGGGCGAGGCCGGTGAGGGAGTCGAGCAGTCCGAAGTTGAGGAACAGCATGTAGACGGCGATGGCGGTGAGGAAGGTCGGGAACATCTGGAGGATGAGGATGCCCAGGAGCCCGGCCTTGCGGCCCTTGAAGCGGATGCGGGAGAACACGTAGCCGCACAGGGCGGAGAGGACGACGGAGCCGACCGTGTTGAGGACGGCGACGTAGAGCGAGTTGAGGTACCAGCGGCCGTAGTCGGTCTCGGTGAAGAGGCTGACGTAGTGGTCGAGGGTGGCGCCGTCGGGGACGGGCTCGGCGTCCATGAGGCCGTCGCCGGGGCTGAAGGAGGCGCCGACGATCCACAGGAGCGGGAAGACCACGATGATCGCGACGACCAGGAGTTCGAGGTGGAGGAAGGCGCTCGCGAGGCGCTCGCCGCGGGGTGCGGCGGGGCGGCGCTTGCGGGCTGCGCGGGCGCGGGCGGTTGCGTCGAGTGTTGCGGTCATTGGTTCACAGCTCCCGAATCGCCTTGGAGCGGTTGAGGTTCCACACGGAGATGGTGCCGACGATGACGAAGATGAGCATGCTCATCACGGCGCCGATGTTGTAGAGGCGGTTGTCCAGGGTGAGGTTGAACAGCCAGGTGATGAGCAGGTCGGTGCTACCGGCGAAGCGGTAGTCGGCGTTGTCGGGTCCGCCCTGGGTGAGGAAGTAGATGACGCCGAAGTTGTTGAAGTTGGACACGAACGCGAGGATGAGCAGGGGCGAGACGGTGCGGTGGACCACCGGGAAGGTGATGTGCCGCAGCTGCTGGAGGGGGCCGGCGCCGTCCATGCGGGCGGCCTCGTAGTAGCTGTCGGGGATGTTGGTGAGGACGCCGCCGACGAGCGCCATGAAGAACGGGAAGCCGAGCCACAGGTTGACCAGGAGGGCGACGCCGCGGGCGAGGTTGGGGTGGGACGGGTCGGTGAACCAGTAGACGCGCTCGTCGGTGAGGCCGATGTCCATGAGCCACTGGCTGATCGGGCCGAACTGGCCGTTGAACATGGAGCGGAAGACGAGGGCCGAGACGATGCCGGGGACGGCCCACGGGAGCAGGAACACCGAGCGCCACACGCGCGGGAACCTGACCTTCCGGTTCGCGAGGAGGACGGCCTGGAGGAACCCGGCGGCGTAGGTGGTGGCGGTGGCGACGACGGCCCACACGAAGGTCCAGCCGAGGACGCCGAGGAACGTCGCGGTCCAGGAGGGGACGGCGAAGACGGTCGCGAAGTTCTCGAAGCCGACCCAGTTGACGAGGTTCTTGGGGGGCAGGTTGTCGCGGTTGTAGTCGGTGAAGGCGACGAGGATGCCGAAGAGGACCGGCAGGACGGACATGAAGACGATGAGGACCAGGCCGGGCGAGAGGACGATGTAGGCGAAGGCGCCTTCCCAGACCCGCTTGAAGTAGGCGCGGGAGGTCTCGTGCGGGGCGCCGGCGTTGCGGGCGCGGCGGTGCCCGAGGGCGTCGCGGATGCTCCAGACCCACACGATCGCCAGGAGCGCGAGGGTGAGGAGGGCGATGAGGCCGTTGGCCATGAGGACGATGGAGTTGTCGCCGTCGGTGAGGCCGGTGACGGTCATCTGGCGCGGCTGGGTGCCGAGCGTGAACAGGCCCCACAGGCCCTTGACGAAGAAGCCGCCGTTGCCGCGGGCGTCGTAGTCCATGCCGGCGTAGTAGTTGCCGGTGCCGATCTCCCAGCCGATGAGGGCGGCGAAGAAGGCGAAGAAGAACGCGGCCTTGCCGGCCTGGCGGTTGAGCAGCTGGCCGGCGCCCCACACCAGTGCCGAGGCGAGGCCCGGCACCGGTGCGGGTAGGCCGCCCTTGTGAGCGGTGCGCATTGCGTCTGTATCCCTTGGCGCGGTTAGAGTCCGGCGAGCTCGTCGTAGCCGGCGACGGCCGCGGCGGCGGCGTCGGCGGAGGACGAGAGGTCGTCCCAGACGGCGACGGTCATCTCGTTGGCGGTGGACCAGAAGTACTCGGGCAGCTGCGGGAACAGGTCGGCCTGGGCGCCCTGGGCGACGATGCCGGCGACGTGCGGGTCCTCGGAGAGGCCGGCGATGTTCGCGAGCAGGTCGGGGTTGAGGGCCGGGATCTGGCCGGTGGTGGCGTAGAGGGCGGCGGCGCCGGCGTCGGAGGCCATGAAGTTGGCGAAGACGCGCGCGGCGGCCGGGTACTTCGTGTACGCGGAGACGGCGATGACGTGCATGCCGGCGAAGGAGGACGCGGGGTCGCCGGAGGCGGCGGCCGGGATGGTGGTGACGCCGTACTCGAAGCCGTGCTCGGCGGCGCCGGCGTCGAAGGCGGAGAACGCCCACGGGCCGGTGATGATGTACGGGGTGTTGCCGGCGGCGAACTCGGCCTCGACGGTCTCGGGGGTGGCGTCGGCGGAGGGCACGTTCCAGACCTCGCGCAGGCCCTTGTAGTACTCGAGGGCCTCGGCCAGGGCCGGGTCGTCGAAGCCGGGCTCGGCGACGTCGCCGTCCGGGTACGCCTGCCAGCCCATGGAGGAGAGCACCGAGTAGGAGTAGTAGATCTCGCCGGGGACCCAGCGGATCGTCCACTTGTTGGCGGCCGGGTCGTTGTAGGAGGCGGCGAGGGCCTTGATGTCCTCCCAGCTCGCGGCGGGCTGGTCGGAGCCGGTCTCGGCGGCGAGGAGCGTCTTGTTGTACATGAGCGCGATGGACTCGGTGGTGACGGGCACGGCGTACATCTGGCCGTCCTCGCCCGAGACGGCGCCGGTGAAGTTCTCGGCCATGCGTCCCTTGAGGACGGACTCGTATTCGCCGAGGGGCGCGGCGGTGCCCTCCTCGATGGCGCGGGCGACCTGGTCGTAGAAGCTCATGAAGACGTCGCCGCCGTTGCCGGCCTCGCCGGCGAGGGACATCTCGTTGACGGCGTCGTTCTGGGCGACCAGCTCGTACTCGAACCGGATGTCGGGGTAGACGTCCTTGAACGCCTCCTTGAACGCGGCGATCTGGGCGTTCGCGAGGTCCTCGTTCTCGAACCAGAGCTTGAGGGGGGCCTCGCCGGAGGCGATCTCCTCCTCGATGACGTACTGCTGGGCGTCGGCGTCCCATTCGAGGCCGCCGGAGGCCTGCTCCTCCGCCTCGGGGCCGCCGCAGGCGGCGAGGGCCCCGGCCGCGGCGACGCCGCCGCCCGCGGCGAGGAGGTGGCGCCGGTTCATCGAGGGTCCCGCGTAAGCACCGTTGCTGCGCATGTCAAGTCCTTGTCTCGGTGAGAGGGTGTCCGGCGCGCGCTGGGCTGAGTTCGGCGTGCCGCCAGACTGTGAACGTTTACACGAATCTAGCGACTCACGTCGCACTTGGCAACGTATTTTTGTCCGTTCACATCCGTTTCACGTGGAACGCACTTCATGAAACGATCACAATTTCGAAACGAGCACCGACTGAAGCACAGGTTGCAGGGCCGATAAGCGTGCGGTACTGTGCACGTTCACAGGCATTGACGCAAGGAACCCCACAGGAGACCGCGGTGCAGACCATTCGCTACGGAGGCGACTACAACCCCGAACAGTGGCCGGAGGAGGTCTGGCGGGAGGACGTGCGCCTCATGCGCGAGGCGGGCGTCAACCTCGTCAGCCTCGGGGTCTTCAACTGGGGGATCATCGAACCCGCCCCGGGCGAGTACGACTGGCGGGGCCTCGACGAGGTCGTCGGCCTGCTGCACGAGGGCGGGATCGGGGTGAACCTGGGGACCCCGACCTCCTCGCCGCCGGCGTGGCTGCGCAAGGCGCACCCCGAGATCCGCCTCGTCGACGCCGAGGGCCGCACCCTCGCCGGCGGCTCGCGCCACGGCGTGTGCCCCTCCTCCCCGGCCTACCGCGACGCCTGCGCCTCCATCGTGGAGCAGCTGGCGGCCCGGTACGGGAGGCACCCCGCGGTCGAGCTGTGGCACGTGCACAACGAGTACGGCTGGGCCAATGTGGAGTGCTACTGCGAGGCGTCCGCCGCGGCGTTCCAGGACTGGCTCGCGGCGAAGTACGGCGACGTCGACCGGCTCAACGACGCCTGGGGCACCGCGTTCTGGGGTCTGGTGTACCGGTCCTTCGACCAGGTCGAGGCCCCCGCGGCCGCGCCGCCGGGCGTCAACCCCGCGCTCCTGCTCGACTGGAAGCGGTTCTCCAACGACGAGCACATCGCCAACTACCGGCTCCAGCGCGAGATCATCGCCCGCCACTCCCCCGCGCCGGCGACCACGAACTTCATGATCCCCAACTGCGAGGGCATGGACTACCGGCGCTGGGCCCCGGCCGTGGACGTGGTCGCCAACAACCACTACCTCATCGCCGAGCGCGAGGACCACCACATCGAGCTGTCGATGAGCGCCGACCTCACCCGCGCCGTCGCCGGCGGCCCGTGGATGGTCATGGAGCACTCCACGTCCGCGGTGAACTGGCAGCCGCGCAACATCGCCAAGACCCCCGGCGAGCTGCGCCGCAACTCGCTCGCGCACGTCGCGCGCGGCGCCGACGGCCTCATGTTCTTCCAGTGGCGGGCCTCCCGGGCCGGCGCCGAGAAGTTCCACTCCGCGATGGTCCCCCACGGCGGCACCGACACCGAGGTGTGGCGCGACGTCGCCGCGCTCGGGAACGACCTCAAGCGACTGTCCGAAGTGGTCGGATGTGAGGTCGAGGCCGAGGTGGCGGTCCTGTGGGACTGGGAGTCCTGGTGGGCGCTCGAACTCGAGTGGCGGCCCTCGGTCGACCTGCGGTACCGCGAGCGCGTCGAGGCGTACTACGCGGCGCTGTGGCGCCAGCACGTCACCGTCGACTTCGCCCACCCCGAGGCGGACCTGTCGGACTACCGGCTCGTCGTCGCCCCGTCGTCCTATGTGCTCACCGACGCGGCCTCGAAGAACCTGCGCGGCTACGTCGAGAACGGCGGGCACCTGGTCGTCTCGTACTTCTCGGGGATCGTCGACGAGCACGACACCGTGCACCCCGGGCCGCACCCCGGCGCGCTGCGCGAGACGCTCGGCCTGTGGATCGAGGAGTTCCACCCGCTCCACGAGGGCGAGGCGGTGGCGCTCGACGCGGGCGCCGGCCTCGGCGGCGCCGCGGCGGGCCGGATCTGGTCCGAGCACGTGCGCCTCGACGGGGCGGAGGCCGTGGCGCGCTTCGCGTCCGGGCCCGACGCGGGCCGCCCGGCGCTGACCCGGCACGACCTCGGCCGGGGCACCGCCTGGTACGCCGCGACCGCGCTCGACGAGCCGACCGGCCTGCGCGAGCTGCTCGCCACCGCCATGGACGCCGCCGGTGTCGAACGGCCCCAAGGCGTCCCGGAGGGCGTCGAGGTCGTCCGCCGCGGCGGGCACCGGTTCCTCATCAACCACACCGGCGACGACGCCGAGGTGCCCGGCGCGGGCGTGAACGCGCTCGACGGCACCGCGTACGACGGCCGCGTCCCGGCCGGCGGGGTCGTGATCGTCGCCGACTAGAGCCCCGGCGGCCCCGCACCCCCGCGGGGCCGCCGCCCCCTCGAACCGAACAGGGAGATCTCAATGAAGAGAAGAACCGCCCTCACCGCCGCGGTCGCCGCCCCGGCGCTCGCCGTCCTCGGCGGCGGCACCGCCGCCTCGGCGCAGACCGCGTTCGCGCGCGGGGCCGACATCTCCAGCCTCGCCAAGTCGGAGGCGCTCGGCGGCGTCTACATGTGGCCCGACGGCTGGCGCGAGGACGCCGTCTGGATCCTCCAGAAGAGCGGCGTCAACTGGATGCGGCTGAAGGTGTGGGTGAACCCCGCCGACGGCTACAACAACAAGACCCACGTGGTGAACATGGCCAAGCGCGCCCGGGCCGCGGGGCTCAACGTGCTCGTCGACTTCCACTACTCCGACTCCTGGGCCGACCCCGGCCAGCAGACCAAACCCGCCGCGTGGCGCGGCTACAGCTTCGCGCAGCTGCGGACCGCCGTGTACGACCACACCGCGGATGTGCTCGGCGCGCTCGCCGCCGCGGGCGCGACCCCGCAGATGGTGCAGGTCGGCAACGAGCTCAACGGCGGGATGCTGTGGCCCGAGGGCCGCTACGACCAGCTCGACCAGCTCGCGCAGTTCCTCATCTCCGGCGCGAACGCCGTGTACGCCAAGGCGCCCGGCGCGAAGGTCATGCTGCACCTGGCCGAGGGCGGCAACAACTCGGTGTTCCGGTGGTTCTTCGACGCGATGAAGGCACGCGGCGTGTGGTGGGACGCGATCGGCGCCTCCTACTACCCGTACTGGCACGGCTCGCTCGCGGGCCTCCAGTCGAACCTGAACGACATGGCGTCGCGGTACGGGAAGCCGGTGTACGTGGTCGAGACCGCGTACCCGTTCACGGCCGCGGACTCGGACGGGCACGCGAACGTCGTCTCGGCCGCGACGCCGGTGTCCGGCTACCCGGCGAACACGACCGGGCAGTCGAACATGCTCAAGGCGATCGCGAACGTCGTCAAGAACGTGCCAAACGGCCGCGGCGCCGGCGTGTTCTGGTGGGAGCCCACCTGGACCGCGGTGCGCGGCAACGGCTGGGACCCGGCGGACCCGAGCAGCGGCAACGCCTGGGAGAACCAGGCGCTGTTCGACTTCGCGTGGAAGGCGACGCCCGCGCTGAAGACCCTCGGAACGCTCTAGCACTCCCCCGGTGGGGCCGGTCCCCTCGGCGCGCCGAATGGGCCGGCCTCCTACCCCGATTCCCCTCTCGAGAAAGCGAACACATGAAACGCAGAACCGCCATCACCGCCGCGGGCGCGGGCGCCCTCGCCGTCGCAGCGGCCGCCGCGACCCCGGCGCTCGCCGAGGCCGTGGGCGACGACCAGGGCCGCCCGAAGCCGGAGAGGTTCGTGCGCGGCGCGGACGTCTCGGGGCTGCCGAAGAACGAGGACTTCGGCGCGGTCTACCGGAAGGCCAACGGCCGCACCGGGGACGCGCTGAAGATCCTCGCCGCCTCAGGCGTCAACACGATCCGCGCGAAGGTCTGGGTCGACCCGGCCGACGGCTACAACACGAAGGAGCGGGTGGTCGAGCTCGGCCGGCGCGTCGAGCGGGCCGGGATGGACCTCATGGTCGACTTCCACTACTCGGACACCTGGGCCGACCCCGGCAAGCAGTTCAAGCCGGCCGCGTGGGCCGAGCTGCCGTTCGAGGAGCTGACGGCCGCGGTGTACGACCACACCGCCGACGTCCTCGGCGCGCTGCGGGACGCCGGGGTGCGGCCGACGATCGTGCAGGTCGGCAACGAGACCAACGGCGGCCTGCTGTGGCCGGACGGGCGCTGGGATCAGCTGGAGCAGATGGGCCGGCTCCTCGCCGCCGGGTGCGACGCCGTGCACGACACCGCCCCCGGGGCGAAGGCGATGCTGCACCTGGCCGAGGGCGGGAACAACGGCGCGTTCACCTGGTTCTTCGACAACGCGATCGCGAAAGGCGTCGAGTTCGACGCGATCGGGGCCTCGTACTACCCGTTCTGGCACGGGCCGATCAGCGGGCTCGAGGCGAACCTGAACGACCTGGCGACCCGGTACGGGAAGCCGCTGTACGTGGTCGAGACCGCGTACCCGTTCACCACCGCGGACTCGGACGGGCACCCGAACATCGTCACCGACCCCGAGCCGGTGGCCGGGTACCCGTCGAGCCCCGAGAACCAGGTGCACTGGCTCGAGCGGATCGCCGAGGCGGTGCGGAACGTGCCCGACGGGCTCGGCCGCGGCGTCATCTGGTGGGAGGCCACCTGGACCGGCGTCGAGGGCGCGGGCTGGGACCCGGCCGACCCCGCGAGCGGAAACGGCTGGGAGAACCAGGCGCTGTTCGACTTCGACGGGAAGGCGCTGCCGGGGTTGCGGGCCCTGGGCAAGCTGTAGAGACCTCGAACATCCCTGAGGACGGCCACGCCGTCCGGCCGAACCGCCCCGGTGGGGTCAAGCACCAGTGGCGGCGGGCCGGGCGGCGCGGCCCCGGACTGCGGTGGCGCGTCACGTGTGACGTACTACCCGGTTCAGCCGGTGGCGAGCTTGGCGGCGAAGCCGATCATGACGGCGCCGACGAGGCCGTTGCCGGCCGCGGCGAGGCGGCGGCGCCGCCGGAAGGTCTGGGCGAGGCCGTCCCCGGCGAGGATGAGCGTGGTCAGGTAGGTCATGGACAGGACCTGGATGATCACGAAGAGGACGCCGTAGCTGAGGACCGGGTAGGCGTAGTTCGGGTCGACGAACTGGACGAAGAACGAGACGAAGAACAGGATCGCCTTCGGGTTGAGCAGGCTCGCGATGAAGGCGCGGGTGAACGGACGCTCGTTGGGCGAGACCGCGGCCGCGGGGGCCTCGACGGCGGCGCCGCGGCGGGCGGCGCGCCAGGACCTGACGCCGCCGCGGATGAGCCCGAACGCGAGGTAGGCGAGGTAGACGACGCCGGCCCAGCGGACCAGGTTGTAGATGAGCGGCGAGGTGGCGAAGACCGAGGCGAGGCCGGCGGCGGTGGCGATCATGAGCACCGAGTCGCCGCAGAAGACCGCGGCCGCGGCCTTGAACCCGTCGCGCCGTCCGCGCCGGGAGGCGACGGACAGCACGTAGAGGGAGTTCGGTCCGGGCAGCAGGATGATGAGGACGGAGGCGACGACGTAGGTCCACAGGTCGACGGTGCCGAACACGGGCGCTTTCCTCTCGGGGGGTGGGGCCGGGCGGGGTTTCGGCGCGGGGCCTCAGCAAGCGTACGGTCCGGGCGGGCGTCCCGCCAAGGTCCGTCTCAGGGCAGGCGGTCGAGGCGGCGCAGCAGGTCGGCCGCGCCGCGGTGGTCGGGGTTGTAGGCGAGGGCCTGGCGCAGGACCTCGCGTGCGGCGCTGATGCGGCCGAGGCGGCGCAGGTCGCCGGCGTGGAGGTAGGCGCGTTCGGCGAGGAGGTCGAGCAGGCGCGGGTTCCCGAGGTCGTGGTGGTAGGCGCAGGTGAGCCAGGCGTGCTGGCGCTCGTAGTCGTCGGCGGTCGGGTGCTCCATCGCGGCGTCGACGTGGACCTGGATCATCGCGTCGAGCAGGTCGGGGTCGTCGCCGCCGCGGGCCCAGGCGCGGTGGGCGATGCTCAGGGCCTCCTCGGGACGGCCGGCGGCGAGGTGCTTCCCAGCGGCCTCCAGGAGCAGGGCGGCCCTGGAGCGGCGCGAGGCGGCGGCGCGGTCGGCCCGGAGGTCGGCGAGCATCCGCTCGGCCGCGGCGATGAGGTCGGTGAGGGCAGCCTCGGCCTCGTCGGTGCGCCCGGCGGCGATGAGGTCGGCCGCGGCATCGAGGCCCGCGGACGGCGGGTCGGGGACGGCGCTGCCGCTGGCGGAGGGGCTCCCGGTTCGGCCGGTGCCGGCGGGGTTTCCCGGGCGGCCCGCAGCGGGTGGCTGGTCGGAGGCCGTGCGGCCGGTAGCGGCGGGGTTCCCGGTGCGGCCCGCCGCAGGGTTTCCTGAGCGGTCCGCCGCGGACGGCAAGTCGGGGACGGTGCGGAGGGGCGTGGTGCGACCGGTGGCGGTGCCTGTGCGACCGGTAGCGGATGCGGCGGTGCGGCCCGCACCGGGGCCGGGGTCGAGGGCGGCGTGGCGGAGGGCGCCGAGGGCGAGCGCGCGGGCGGAGGCGCGGGTGACGGGGACGCCGCGGGAGGCGGCGGCGTCGGCTGCGAGGGCGGCCGACCCGCCGTAGAGGAGGACGCCTCGGATGCGGTCCCAGCCGCCGCCGAGCTCGTCGACGAGGGCGTCGGCCCGGGCCATGGCGGTCGTGACGAGGCCGGCGGCGAGCCGGCCGAAGGCGTCGACGGCGGCGCGGTCGGCGTCGAGGCGCCTGCCGATGTCGGGCAGGGCGATCCGGGTGTCGCCGGCGGCGAGCGCCCGCTTGATGTCCTCGGCTGCCTGGCGCAGGCGCCGCCATGCGGCCTCGCCCGCGGGCGGGCGGGCGTCCTCGCCGCGCGTGTCGAGGTACCAGCGGGCGACGAGGGCGTCGAGGTCGGCGCCGCCGCCGGAGGTCTCGCCGTCGTAGCCGAGGGCCCGGCAGCGGGGGCCGGAGGCGTCGATCAGGGCGAGTTCGAATCCGGTGTAGCCCATGCCGAAGGCGAGCAGGAGGCCGGCGGGGGCGTCGGCGGGCCGGCCGCCGGCCGCGGCGAGGGAGTCGCCGAGGAGGCCCGCGTCGTCCAGGCCGGCCGCGGCGGCGGCGCGGAGCAGGGCCTCGCGCTGACGGGTCTCGAAGCGGGCCGGGACGGCGATGACGGTGCGCCGCACGGGGGCCGCGGCGGCCTCGGCGACCCGGTCGCGGAGGTCGCCGAGGGCGCGGGCGAAGACCGCTTCGGGGTCGTCGCCCGCGCCGGCGGTGCCGAGGCGGCTCTTCCAGGTCGGGAACGCGGCGGTCCCGCCGGGGTCGCGCGGCGGCTCGTAGCCGAGCCACGGCCACCGCGCGCCCTCGAGCCCAGTGAAGCCGCGGGCTTCGCCGCGGACCCCGTACGCGGCCCGGATGCCGGTGCCGCCCAGGTCGATGCCGAGGTCGACGAAGCGATCGGCGCTCACCGTCGGGACCGTCTCAGGGGCGGTGGCGGAGGATGCCGCCGAGGTCGTCGGCGTCCTCGATCTGCTGGACGCCGGCGTTCTCCCGGTAGACCCGGTTGATCATGGTCTTCAGGGCGCGGGCCTGGTCGTGGACGACGGCGTCGCTGCCGCGGGTGTGGGCCTCCTGGATCTTCGCGATGGACTCGTTGATGCTGTCGGCGTCGCGCTTGCTCGCCTGGCTGGCGGCCCGCTCGGCGAGGTAGAGCTGGGTCGCCAGGCCGGAGCCGAAGATGTCGCGGTTGAGCACGTCGACCATGCGGCGGCACTCGTCGGGGTTGTCGATCATGAGCGCCTCCTCGGCGCGGTCGAGGTCGCTGCGGATCTTCGCGGCCTGCGGCACGGCGATGTACTGCTCGTACACCTCCAGGAAGCGCCGGGCGCCGTCCATGGTGGACATGAGGACGTCGCGGTAGTCGTCCTCGGGCTCGTCCTCGACGAGCTCGGGCCGGGCGGCGCGGGCGCGCTCCTGGTCGACCTGGAGCCGCATGGTCTCCTCCAGGCCGACGCTCGGGACCGAGACGGTGACGTGCAGGATGCGGTCCTTGTCGAGGAACATGCCCACGTCGACGGCGGCGTGCATCTCCACGCCCGGCGGGAGGGCGACCTCGAACAGGCCCTGCTCGTGGTTCTCGCTGGCGACGGTGCTGTTGCCCTCGTAGACGGGCATGCGGATCTTCGCGGTGTCGGTGACCTCGAAGGAGCCGTGCATCGGCTCGCTCAGCGGGTACGGGGTGTTGCGCGGGATGATCGGCACGAACGCGTCGGCGCTGGAGCCCTTGACCGCGGCGACGCCGAGCGCCATCCCGGTCACGTCGTACACGTTCGTGTCCCGGCCGACGCTGCGGGCCCCGGCCAGGCTCGCCCCGCACTGGGTGCACTCCTGCGCGGCGTCGTCGTTGACGGCCTTGCACTCCTGGTTCGGGCACTCCACGCCCTCGAGCGTGTCGGCGAGGATCGCCGCGCCCAGCGCCACGCACTCCATGGGGTCGATCTGGCGGCGGACCTTGCCGGCGCCGAACACCTCGGCGACCGCGGCGCGCACCCGCGGCACCAGGGTGGAGCCGCCCACCAGGATGACGTCGGTGATCTGGTCGGGCACGAGCTTCTCGTTGCCGAGCGCCTCGTGCACCAGGTCGAGGGTGCGGGAGACGAGCGGCTCGATCATGGCGTCGAACTCGGCCCGGGTCAGCTCCATCTCGACGTCGCCGAGGCCCCCGGCGTCCTGGAAGGCCCCGCCGATGTAGATCTCCGCGCTCGGCGCCTCGGTCAGCTCGAGCTTGGCCTTCTCGGCGGCGCGCTTGGCGAGGAACAGGAACCGGGCGTCGCCGGCGGGGTCGACGCCGAAGTTCGAGCGCACCCAGGCGACGATGCGGTCGACGATGAGCTGGTCGAAGTCGTCGCCGCCGAGCCAGTTGTCGCCGGTGTAGGAGAGCACCTGGAAGTGGTTGCGGCCCTGGCCGTCCCGGACCGAGTTGAGGATCGAGATGTCGAAGGTGCCGCCGCCGAAGTCGTAGACGAGGACGCGGCGCTGCTCGCCTTCGCGCTGGTCGAGGCCGAACGCGATCGCGGCGGCCGTGGGCTCGTCGATGATCCGCTTGACGACCAGTCCGGCCGCCTCCCCGGCCTTGCGGGTGGCGGCCCGCTGGGCCTCGCGGAAGTACGCCGGGACGGTGATCACGGCGTGCGTGACCTCCTCCCCCAGCTTGTCGGACGCGCCGGAGCGGAGGTGGCGCAGGATCATCGTGGAGACGTCCTCGGGCGTGTAGGGCCGGTCGCCCATGACCACGTGCGCGCGGGCGTCGTCGCCCTCGCCGGGGACGATCGCGTAGGGCCGCCGGTCGGCGGCGTCCCGGACGGCCTGGTCGTCGAAGTCGCGGCCCATGAGGCGCTTGACCGACTGGATGGTGTTCTTCGGGTCGCGCTCGGCGACGTTCAGCGCGAACGTGCCGATCAGGAACTCGGCGTCCTGGCCCGCGCGCTTGCGCAGCCCCACCACCGAGGGCGTGCTCGCCTTGCCGTGGATCTTCACCACTTCGACGTCGGCGCGGTCGCTGTCGCGCCGGGCCACGACCGAGTTGGTCGTGCCGAGGTCGATGCCGATGGCCGTCATTCGGATGCTCCTTCTCCTGACGCTGCGATGACCACCGCGGGCCGCAGCAGCTCTCCCCGGTACCGGACCCCGCGGGCCCAGACCTCCAGAACCGTGTCCTCGTCCTTGCCCGGCTCGTGCCGGACCTCGCGCCACTCGTGGGTCGCGGGCTTCGCGGTCTCCCCGACCCGGCCGAGCAGCTCGGCGCGGCCGGAGGCGACGACGAGCTTCTCCAGCCGGGCCGACAGGGCCTTGAAGCGGTCGCGCTGCTGGGCGGCGTCGGCCGCCTCGTCGAGCGCCCACCGGTCGACCTGGTCCATGACGTCGGCGATGCCGTTGAGCAGGCCCGCGGTCTCCTTCTCCGTCTCGGGGTCGCGCTCGCGGGCGCGCACGGCCCGCTCGATGTTCAGGAAGCCCCGGAGCATCGCCGTCAGCTGCTCGCGCTGGGCGTCGACGTCCTGGGCGAGGCCGAGCGTCGCCTCCCGCGCGGCGGCGAGCGCGGCCGCCACGTCGGCGTCGGAGCCGGGCTCGGGCGGCGGGGGCCGGCGGGCCTCCCGGTCCGGGGCCGGGCGGGCCGGCTTCTTGCGGGGCTTGTGCTGGTTCCTGCGGCTCATCGGGTTCCTTACTGGTCGAATCGGATCAGGGTGTCGAGGAGGTGGCGGGGCGGGAACGCGGCCAGCTCGGCGGAGACGTCGACCGGCGGGGCCGGCCGGGCCTCCACCGGGGGCAGGTCGTCGCCGATCGAGGCGAGGAGTTCCAGGGCGGTCTCGCGCTGGGGCGGCACGGGTGGCGGGGCGGCGGCCTCGGCGCGCTCGCGTTCGAGGCGGGCCCGCGCCTCGGCGACGGCCGCGGGGAGGTCCACGTCGTACAGGAGGGCGTCGGCGAGGAGCCGCTTGGGGACCTCCCGCAGCTCGTCCCAGGCGGCCTGGGTGGCGGCGTTCATCAGGCCGCTGGTCATGAGGGTGAAGGAGGCGTTCTCGACCTCCTCCTGGGTGGAGTGGGGGCCGATGCCGGCGGGTTCGAGGGCCTCGTAGGGGTACCGGCCGTCCCAGGCGGGGCGCGGGTCGCGGATCACGGTTCGCTCCTTCCTTCCGCGAGTTGGGCTTTCAGGACGCCGATGAGGGCGCGCGCGGCGCCGCCGGAGCCCGGTTCGAGGAGGACGGCCCGCACGAGGTCGTCGGCGGCGCGGGTGAGGTCGCCGGCGAGGGTGCGGGACTCGGCGCGCGCGGTGAGCGAGCGGGCGGTGTCGTGCTCGCTGTAGGAGTCGACGATCGCGGAGATCTCGGCGACGGAGAGGCCGGCGAAGTTGGCGTCCTTGATCTCGTCGACGACCTCGACCAGGGAGGACCGCACCCGGTTGTTGAGGCCGCCGGCGCTGACGCGGGCGTCGATGTGCTCGAGCGCCTCGGTGAGGAGTTCGAGCCGGGCGGCGGGCCGGTCGGCGGGGGTGCGGTCGGAGGCGATGACGAGGAACCGGGCGTGGCTCTCGACGGCGCGGTCGGCGGCGGGGTCGAGCGAGAGGGCGCGGCGCATGTCGGGCAGGAGGGCGGCGACGGGCGCGGTGCGGTCGGCCGACCAGCGGTAGAGGGCGCGGTCGACGAGGCGGCGGGCGAGCTCGCGGTCGAGTTCGGCGACGCCGACGGGTCCGGCCACGCCCTGGGCGGCTTCCAGGAGGGCGATCGCGTCGTCGAGGCGGGTGTGGCGGCGGTCGTCGGTGTCGACCAGGTGCCGGACGCGGCCGAGGATGATCCGCAGCACGCCTTCGCGGGTCTTCACCTGGGTGGCGCCGTTCGCGGCGACGGCGACGGCGGTCCTGAACTCCCCCATGGCGTCCTGGACGCGGCCTTCCGCGAGGAGGCTCTGGCCGCCGAACAGGCGGATGCGCACGGCGAGGTCGATCGCGTCGCGGTGCAGCCGGATGCGCCGGTGCGGGAGGCGGCCGTAGGCGGGGGCGCGGGCGGCCCAGTCGGCGCAGTGCGCGCAGTCGGCCGGGTGGCCGGCGGCGTCGGGGCCCTCGCAGTCGGGGGGCAGGTCGGCGCGCGGGAGCCGGTGCAGGTCGGGGAGGGCCTGCGCGGCGGCGTCGTAGCGGCGCCGCTCGTACTCGGTGAAGGCGCGCGCGGACGGCGAGAACGCCCAGCGCAGGCGGCGGGCGACGGTCTCGTCGGCGCTCTCGTCGGCGTCGAGCGCGGCGGTGAAGCGGGCGAGGGCGTCGGCGAGCCCGGCGACGGCGAGGTAGCCGGGGCCGCAGGCGAGGGGCCGCTCGCCGTCGAGGGGCAGGCCGCCGGCCTCGCGCAGGGCGCGGGCCGCCTCCAGTTCGGTGTCCAGATAGGACACGAGTTCGCGGCCGCGGCCGGCGAGTCCGGCCCGGCCGCCGCGGGCGTGGCGCTCGGTGCGGCCGGTGAGGACGCCGGAGAGGTGGGCGCCGAGCTCGGCGCGGAGCCGCCAGGCGTCGGCGGGGGTGACGGCGCGGCCGTAGCGCTCCGAGCGGGACGCCGCCCAGGCGGCCCAGTGCGCGTCGTCGCCCGCGAGGGTCGCCCAGCAGGCGAGGGAGGTCCGCCACGAGTCCTCGGCGGCCTCCCAGGCGCCGATGCGCTCCAGTTCGCTCGCGCGCCAGAACTCGGCGGCGGCGAGCCGGTGGCAGTCGACGCGGTCGCCGGGGCGGGCGGCGGCGCGGCGGCGCAGCAGGCCGACCGCCTCGTCCCGGCGTCCTGACAGGAGGGTGAAGAGGGGCGCCTCCTCGGGGAGGCGCTCGCACAGCTGGGCGAGGGGGTCGCCGTCGAGGTCGAGGCCGCTCAGGGCCCGGCCGAGGGCGGCCCGGTCGCGGGACCAGTGGTGGAGGGTGTCGGTGAGCAGGCGCTGCACCGGGTCCCGGAGGCGGTCCCAGGCGAGGCGCGACTCGGCGCTCATGCCGCCCAGGCGCATGAGCGTGAACGGGGCGGCGTCGATCTCGTCGGCGGAGGCGTCGGGGCCGATCCCGGCCGCGGCCAGCGCGGTGTACGGGTGCGCGGGGTCGTGCTCGGCGAGGGGGTCGGCGACGAGCCCAGCGGTGAGGAGGCGCTCGGCCCAAGGGAGGGCGCGGCGCAGGCCGCGGAGGCGGTCGGCGCGGGCGAGGGCCTCGGCGAGGCCGGCGGCCTCGTAGGCGGCGGCGGCCGCGGTCCACCGGCCGGTCTCCTCGAGGTGGCGGGCCTCGGCGTAGCGGGCGCGGGTGTCGGCGTCGGCGAGGCCGGGGCAGGCGCGGTACGCGTCGGCGGCGGCGGCCCAGTCGCCGTCCTGTTCGGACGTGCGGCCGCGGGCGTAGGCGTCGAGGGCGGCGGTGCGGTGCTCGTCGCCGAGGCCGGCGGCGAGGTCGGCGACGGCGGACCAGTCGCCGCTGTCGAAGGCGGCGTCGAAGGCCCGGTGGAACGCGGCGCGGCGGGCGAGGGCGGCGCTGTCGCCGAAGCCGTCGGGGAGGCCGTCGCAGGCGTCGAGGACGTCGGCCCAGCGGGCGTCCTGGGCGGCCTGCTGGGCGCGGGCGTAGCGGCGCCAGTGGGCGGTGTCGCGGTGGTCGTCGGGGAGGTCGGCGGCGAGCGCGAGGAGGTCGGTCCAGGCGCCTGCGGCGGCGTGGGCGCGCAGGACGGCGTAGCGGCCGCGCTCCTCGTCGCCGGCGGCGTCGAAGGCGGCCGCGGCGGCGGTCCAGTCGCCGTCGTGCTCGGCGAGTTCGCCGCGGGCGCGGTGGCGCAGGCGCCCGGCGGCGCCGTCGCGGGCCTCGGCGGGGGTGTCGCCGAGGAGCGGGAGGACGGAGGCCCAGTCGGCTTCGGCCGCGGCGGCCGCGGCGCGGGCGTGGCGGCGGCGGCGCCCAACCTCGCCGTCCTCGAATCCGTCGGCGAGGTCGGCGAACCCGGCGATGGTCCCGTCCCAGTCGTCGCGGGCGTCGGCGGCGCGGCCGGCGGCGTACTTGACGCGGGCGGCGGCGTCGGCGAAGCCGGCGGGGAGCGCGGCGTGGAGGGCGCCGGCGGTGTCCCAGTCGCCGCGGCGCTCGGCGGACCGCGCGTCGGCGTAGCGGGCGCGGAGGGCGGCGTCGCGGTGCCCGGTGGCGCGGTGGCGGTCGGCGGCCTCGGACCAGCGGCCGTCGAGTTCGAGGGCGCGGGCCTCGCAGTAGGCGGTCTGCTCGGCGGCGTCGGGGAGGCGCCGGTAGGCGGCCGCGGCGCGGCGCCATTCGCCGGCGGCCTCGTCGTGCTCGGCGGCGGCGAGGAGCCGGCCGGCGAGGTCGCCGGGGCGGTCGGCGAGGTCGGGGACCTGGTCGAAGTGCTCGGCGGCGGTGAGCCATTCGCTTGCGGCGTAAGCGAGGTGGGCGGCGGCGAGGACGGCGCGGCGGGCGCTGTCGGCGAAGCCGTCGGCGGCGGCGAACGCGGCGGCGGCCCGGTGCCAGTCGCCGGCGGCCTCGGCGGCGCGGGCGGCGGCGTAGCCGGGCCAGTGTCCGATGTCGAGTCCGGCGGCCGCGGCGGCGGCGAGGCGCTCGGCGGCGGCGTCCCAGTCGCCGGCGGCGGCGAGGCGGCGGCCGCGGGCGAGTTCGAGGCGGGCGGCGGCGTCGGCGTAGGCGGCGCAGCGCTCGTAGTCGGCCGCGGCGGCGTCCCAGTCCTCGGCGTCCTCGGCGATGCGGCCGCCGGCGTAGGCGGCGCGGTCGGCGGTGTCGCGCAGGCCCTGGGGGCGGGCGGTGAGGATGCGGTTGAACTGGGCGCGGGCGTCGGCCCAGCGGCCGTCGGCCTCGTAGGCGGCGGCCCGGGCGTAGCGCTCGTCGAGTCCGGCCTCCTCGGCGGCGGCGCGCAGGCGGGCGGCGGCGTCGCGGTAGCCGCGCCCGCGTTCGGCGAGGACGCGGCGGTAGCGGTCGGCGGCCTCGTCCCAGTCCTCGGCGGCCTCGGCCGCGGCGGCGGCCTCCATGAGGGCGTGGAGGCGGGCGTCGGCGGCGGCCTCGGCGTCGAGGAGGGCGGCGACGTCGGCGGGGAGGCCCGGGATGTCGGCGGCCGCGGCGCCCTGCTCGGCGGCGAGGGCGGCGCACAGGCGCTCGACGGCGGGCCAGGCGAGTTCGAGCTCGGCCTCCTGGCGCAGGAGTTTGAGCGCGGCGGTGGGGTTGCGGACCTTGACGGTGCGCAGGACGGCCTCCCAGTCGCGTTCCCAGCGGCGGAACCGGGCGGCGCGGAGGATGGCGTCGCGGGTGAGCTCGCCGTCGCCTTCGACGAGGTCGACGGCGGTCTTGCCGGCGCGGAGGAAGTCGACGTCGCCGGTGTCGCCGTCGTGCATCTCGCGGGCCTTGAACAGCCAGCCGTGGCCGCAGTCCTCGTGGAGGAAGAGCGTGGGGGTGCCCCATTCGACGGCGGTGTCGCCGTGGTGGGCGATGCGCTGCCGGGCGGAGACGACGGCTTCGTCGACGGACTTGTTGGCGCACATGCCGTCGAGGATGCGGGGGCCGACCTCGCGGGCGGCGAGGTCGGTGATGAGGCCGCGCATGCCGACGACGGCGGGGATGCCGCGGCCGACGAGGGCCTCGGCGAGGCCCGAGAACGGTTCGGCGGGGCCCGATCCGGCGCTGTGGCAGAGGTTGAGGACGACGAGGCGCAGTTTGGGGGCGTTGACGAGCATGCCGCCGAGGAGGTCGCCGGGGACGGCGTCGGGGGCGCCGCCGGCGGTCTCGAGGAGGACCGAGGCGATGCCGCCGCGGGCGTCGCGCTCGCCGTGGGCGATGAGGTGGACGGCGGCGGGTCCCTGCTGGGCTTCGAGCCAGGCCTCGATGCGGTCGCGGGTGGCGTGCCTGATGACCTCCTGGCGGGCCAGGAGCGGGGGCAGGAGGTCGGCGAGGGCGGCGATCTCGGCGTCGCCGCCGAGTTCGGGGAGGCCGTCGGGGGAGGCGACGGCGATGAGGGTGCTGATGGCCTCGCGGCCGTCCTCGGGGAACGGGAGGCGGGAGCGGACGGGGTTGCCCGGGAGGGAGCGGACGAGGGAGAGGTTGGAGTCGAACGCGAACGTCTGCCCGGGCTGGTCGGAGGGGGCGCAGAGGGTCTCGACGGGGAGGTCGGCGAGTTCGGGGGGCAGGTCGAAGCGCAGGCGCAGGCCGCGGCTGCGCTGGGCGGCGCGGGCGGCGTCGAGGCAGCGGCCGAGCGGCCCGCCGAACAGGAGCGCGTAGGTCTCGGCCCCGACGGCGCGGAGTTCGGCGGCGGTGTCGGCGCCGCGGCGGGGGGCGCGGTGCAGGTCGACGTCGACGAGCCGGCTGTGGGCTTCGCGCAGGCGCGCCGGCTCGTCGCCGACGTCCAGGACGGCGGCGCCGGCCGCGGCGCCGTTGGCGACCGCGAGGTACCGCTGGGTTCCGATGCGGCGCAGCCGAATCCGGAGTTCGTCGTATTCCTTCATGTCACCATCCGTTCCGGCGGGGGCACAGGAGGTCGCGCAGCTGCCGGACCTCGGCCAGGCGGGCGCGCAGTTCGGGGTCGGGCTGGGCGGCGAGCAGCGTCGTGTACTGGTCGACCGCCTCGTCGAGGAGCGTGCAGGCGGCCTGCTTGCGGTCGGGCGGGATGAGCCCGCCCGAGTAGGTCACGAGGACGGCCATGGCCGCGTTCTCGGCGGTGGTGGCGAGGTTGCGCCGCACCTGCGGCACGTCGGGGGCGAGGGCGACGGCGGCGCGGAGGTCCTTGAGCGCCTCCTGGAAGCGCTGCCGGTTGGCGGCGGCGACGCCGCGCCGGTTGAGGATCATCGCCTTGAGTTCGGCGCCGCTGTCGCGGAAGCGGCGGTACTCGCCGTTGTGGGGGCGGTCGCGCAGGAGCGCCTCGAACTGGTCGAGGGCGCGCTGCGCGAGGGCGAGCGCGGCGGTGTCGTCGCCGTGCGCGGGGTCGGTGAGGATCTTGTCGGCCTCGTTCATGAGGGTCACGCCGAGGTTGCGGCGGGCCGCGACCTGGTGGGGCGCGAGGGCGACGGCGCGGGTGAAGTCGGCGACCGCGTCGTCGGTGCGCCCGTCCCTGGTGGCCTGGACGCCGCGCTGGTCGAGGGCGTCGGCGAGGAGGGTCTCGACGCGGTCGCGGTCGTCACCGCACCCGCACAGGTCCACGACGGACTCGAGGAGGTCGACGACCTCGCCGTACCGCTTGCGCCGGTAGAGGGCTTCACCACGGCCGAGGGCGGTGGCGGCCGTGGCGGCCGCGACGCCGTCGGCCTCGCCGGCGAGGCGGGCGAGGCGGGCGGCCTCGCGCCAGTGGCCGGCGGCGGTCTCGGCGCCGCCGTCCTTGCGGCCCACGGCTGCGGCGGCGAGCGCGAGGAGCGCTTCGCAGGCGAAGGCGGCGGCGTGCTCACGCAGGGACGCCCGGCCCTCGGGCCGGCCGGCGTAGGCGGGGTTGCGGGCGGCGAAACGCGCGCAGTCCGGGTCGCAGGCGTGCGGCTCGGAGCCGGTCGGGTCGGCGCCGCGGCAGTCGGGGCAGCGGAGGTCGAGGGCGGCGCGGAGGGCTTCGCCGGGGCGGCCGAGCGCGAGCGCGGCGGCGGCGGTGCCCGCGGCCGAGAAGTGGATCTCGATGACGCCGCGGTCGAGCGGGTCGAGGCCGGCGGTGAAGGCGCCGAACCGGTCGTGGAGGCCGAGTTCGGCGAGGCGGAGCGGGCCGCACACGAGCGGGTCGGCCGGTTCGGCGGCGTCGCCGGGGGGCAGTCCGCCGAGGGCGGCGAGGGCGTCGGCGGCGGCGGTCTCGCGGTGGAGGAGGGCGGGGGCGTCGGCCGCGCCGGCGTCGGCGGCGGCCTTCTCGATGAGGCGGCGCAGGCGGTCGCGGGCGTCGTCCATGGCCGCGGTGGTGACGGGGGCGGCGTAGCGGCGTGCGGCGTCGGCGCGGCGGCGCTCCCAGTGGTCGTCGTCGGCGAGCAGGGGCGCCCAGGCGGCGATGCAGGGGCCGGCGAGGTCGGGGTCGCGGGTGTCGGCGAGGCCGTGGAGGAGGAGCAGCGGGCGGGCGGGGTCGGTGCCGGGGACGGCCGCGGCGGCGGCCGCGCGGTCGCCGCCGAAGGCCGCGATGAGGGCGTCGAGGAGGGCGTCGGCGGTGCCGAGGACGGTGGCGGCCTTGCGGTTCCGGGCCGCGGCCAGCTCCCAGTCGCCGTCGGCGGCGGCCGTGTAGGCGGCCTCGCGGAGGACGCGGGCGGCCTCGGCGCCGGCGCGGCCGGTGCCGGGTTCGGCGTCGGCGCCGGTGCGGAGCAGGGCGGGCGCGCGCCAGGGGTTGGCGGTGAGCGCCGCGAGCGCGTCGAGCCGTCCGGCGCGGTAGAGGGCCTCGCCGTAGGTCTCGTCGTCGGGCGCGGGGCCGGGCGCGGGGTCGGCTTCGAAGGCGTCGCAGGCGCCGTCCCAGTCGCCGTCGCCGGCCCGGAGGGCGGCGAGCGCGCGCGAGGCGCCGCGGCGGACCGCTTGCGGCGCGGGCGGTTCGCACAGCTCCTTGAGTTCGGTCTCGGGCCGTTCGCCGCGGGCGAGGAGGACGAGGGCGAGGCCGAGGCGCCCGAGCGGGTCGTCGGGGTGCTCGAGGGCCGCGGCGGCGGTGTCGGTGTCGCCGGCGGCGAACGCGAGCAGGCCGCGGAAGCGGCGGGCGCGCGGGTGGGCGGAGGCGTACAGGTGCCGCCGGGCCTCGTCGAGGTCCGCCGCGGCGACGGCGGCCGCGGCGGCGTGGAGGCGCAGTTCGCCGACCGGCGCGTCGTAGCCGTAGGGGGCGGCGGCCTCGAAGTCGGCTGCGGCGCCGTCGAAGTCGCCGGCGTCCCGGCGGCGCAGGGCGCGCGCGTAGCGGGCCCGGGCCTCGAGGTCGCCGCGGCCGGGGACGCGGGTCCAGGAGGCGACGGCCGCGTCGAGGTCGCCGGTGCGGTACGCGGAGGCGCCGTGGAGGAGGCGGGCGACGGGGTCGTCCAGGCCGGCGTCGAGGGCGCGGCCGGTGGCCGCGAGGGCGGCGGCGGTGTCGCCGCGGCGGTGGGCGAGCACGCCGCGGACCGCGTCGGCGAGCGGGGTGGCGGCGGCCTGGGCGAACCATTCGGCTTGGGGCGCTTGGCCGGTGCGCAGTGCCAGGAGCGCGCCGAGTTCGAGGGCGGGGAGGTCGAGCGGGCCGCGCCCGGCGGCTTCGCCGAGGTCTTCGAGGGCGCGGGCGTCCTGGCCGAGCTTCACGCGGGTGTAGGCGCGCTGGAGGTGGGCGCCGGGGGCGCCGCGGGCGATCGCGGCGGAGAAGAACCATTCGGCGCGGGCGTACGAGCCGCCGTGGGCCGCAGCGCATCCGGACCAGTAGAAGCCGGCCCAGCGGTCGGGCCAGCGCTGCTGGACCTCGCTGAACCGAAGGTCGGCGGCCTGGGGCTGGGCGCGGGCGAGCTGGACGCGGCCCTGGCCGATGCGGGCGGCGGCGTTGGTGTCGTCGAACGCGGGGTCGTCGCCGGTCTTCTTCTCGGACTTGCGGATCGCGGCGGCGTATTCGCGTTCGGCGGTGTCGAGGTCGCGGGCGGCGAGGGCGTGGTCGCCGCGGTCGCGGGCGGCGCGCGCTTGGGAGAGGACGAGTTTCGCGAGCACGGGGGCTCATCCCTCCACTTCGTCGTTCACTGACCTCCACGTCTTGCGGGCCCGGTCGTAGTGGACGGGGCCGCTGCGGAACCGGTCGAGGTCGAGGGACACGAGCGCGTCGAGGGCCTCGGGCGGCAGGCCGGCCTCGAGGACGATGCGCAGTCCGGTGTCGGGGTCTTCGAGGACCATCGGCGCGGGGTCGGCCTCGCCGGGGCGGCGCAGTCTCGCGGCGCTCCGTTTGAGCGAGTCGTAGAGGTCGTTCATCACGCCGGTGCCGAATGCGGTGAGCGCGGCCTGGAGTGGCAGGGCGAGCAGGGTGAGCCACACGAGGTCGGAAGTGGACCGGTGGGCGAGCGTGCGGCGGACTTCCGTTTCCACGCCGCTCGCGGCCAGGGCCGACGTCAATTCGGCCGCATCGGTATCGGGAAGTGAATCGTGGATCAGCAGTTCGGCGCGAATAGCGGATGTCGGCATGCGGCCCCCAGGCTGCACTCGTGTCCGGCGACTGTGACCAATCATCATATGCGGGTCCGGCAATTCGTGCGGTACAAGGATTTTCCGGCTCGCGGCGCTGCCGGGCCAGTCGTCTCGCAGGCGTCTCGGGCGCGTCATCGGCGCCTCGCTTCGGTCCGGTGTTCCATGCGGCCGAGTCTGGCCGGGCCCGTCACCGATCCGTCCCACATCCGCCTTCACTCGGTCTCCGGGACGGCGCGAGCGGGGCCGGGAGGACGCTGGTCCTCCCGGCCCCGCTCGGGGCCGCGCTGGCGCGGTGGTCGTATCCTGGGGCGCGACGGGGCCGGCGGCGCGTGCGGGTATGCGCCGCCGGCCCCTCCGCGTTCAGGAGTTGTCGAGGCGCGGGAGCACGAGCTCCTTGCCGATGAGGCGGATCGCAGCGTAGGCCGGGACGGACAGGACGATGCCGACGACGCCGAAGAGGGTGCCGCCCACCAGGACCGCGACGATCGCGGCGAGGTTGGAGACCTTGACGGCGCTGCGCATGACCGTCGGGTAGATGACCCAGTTCTCCAGCTGCTGGTAGGCGATGAAGAAGATCGCGGCGGCCAGGGCGGTCATCGGGGAGACCGCGAGGGCCACCAGGGTGACGACGACGGCGCCGATGGTGGCGCCGATCTGCGGGATGAGGTCGAGCAGGGCCACCAGGAGCGCGAGGAGCGCGGCGTAGGGGATGCCGACGATCGCCATGAAGATCCACGAGGAGATGCCGGCGAAGAGCCCGATGGCGAGCGCGCCGATGAGGTAGGCGCCGACCTGGGCCAGGATGCCGTCGAGGATGCGGCCGGTCTGCTCGCGGCGGGAGGCGGCGACCAGGCGCAGGGAGCCCTGGCGCAGCTGGGTGTAGGCGGCGAGGATGAACACGGTCAGCAGGAGCGTGGTGATGGTCCAGACGAGGCCGTTGGCGGCCGAGGCCGCGCCGCCGGCGACGCCGCCGACGGCCTTGGAGATGTTCTCGGCGGTGAGGACGTCCTGGGCGCGGTCGAGGAGGCCGGACTCGCCGCCGAAGCGGGCGGCGAGGTCGCTGTTCATGACGCTCTTGTAGTAGCCGGGGACGTTCTCGACGAACTGCGCGGTCTCGCGCACGAGCGCGGGGATGATCGCGGCGAGGCCGCCGCAGAAGACGAGGAAGATCCCGAGGAAGAGGATCGTCATGGCCAGCCAGCGCTTCATGCCGCGGTTGGTCATGATGCTGATGATGCGTTCGAGGCCGACCGCGAGGAACGCCGCCACGACCAGGGCCGTGATGACCGTGCTGAGTTCCTGGAGGGACCAGACGACGGCGTAGGCGACGGCGAGTCCGAGGCCGAAGAGGACGCCGGCGGCGATGGGCGGGCTCTGGGAGAGTGATCTGCGCAGCGGCAGTCCGGGTTTGTCAGCCATGGGCAATGTCTAGCAGATTCGGCGCAGTGGCGTCACTCTCGGTGCGCCGGTCGCGGGGCCGGGCTCTACTGTGACCGGTCGGCGGGCGCGGCGGAGGGCCGGCGGCGACGCCGGCCCTCGGGCTCGTCCTGGGGCGTTCGGACCGGTCAGCGCTTGAAGCCGTGGGCGAGGAGGCGGGCGGTCTCGGCGCGGCGGCCCCAGGCGATGAACGCGAAGAACGCGAGGAGGATCAGCGGGGTGTACACGGGGTAGGCCAGGATCGTGGCGTTGAAGATCGCGGCGCCGATCATGAGCAGGCCCAGGCCGGTCGCGGCCAGGCCCGACAGGCGCGGGATGAGCAGGCCCACGCCGCCGGCGAGCTCCACGGCGCCGATGAAGTACATGAACCAGTCGCCCCAGCCGATGGTGTCGAAGCCCGCGGCGGCGGACTCCATGCCCAGGAGCTTCGGGGTGGCGGAGGCCGCGATCATGAACACGGCGAGGAGGATCTGGAGGACCCACAGGGTGATGTGGAGTCCCCGGCCGGGGCGCGCGGCGTCGACGGTCTGTTCGGCGGCGATGTCGTTGGTGCTCATAGTGGGTCGTACCTTCCGGGAGTATCGGGCTCTTGCTGTGTAGACGACGGTGGGGGCGCGGATTCATCGCGGCGGCGGGGGAAAGTTCGGCCGCGGGCGTCGGTCGTGCCGGATACGGTGAGGGCATGATCGACAGCCGCCAGGTGGTCCGGTACCGCACGCACGTCCAGCAGCTCGACCGGAAGCGCGGCGCGCTCGCCGCGACGGCGGTCCTCGACCTCGGGGTGCAGGAGACCGGGCCCGACGGGGCGATGTGGGCGCTCGCGGTGCGCGGCGTCCGGCCCGACGAGGCGGACCTGGTGTGGCTGTGGACGCTGCGCGGGGCGCCGCACGCGTACCGGCGCGAGGACGTCGGCGCGGTCGCGGCCGCCGTCGCGCCGTGGTCGGACGCGGACGCGGCCAAGCGGGTCTTCGACGCCTCCAAGCCGCTCAAGGCCGCCGGCATCCCGGTCCTGGAGGCGCTCGACGCCGTCGCCGCCGAGATGCGCCAGGTCGTGCGGCGCCCGATGGTCAAGGGCGAGGTCTCGACCCGTCTGCACGAGGCCCTGCCGGAGCCGTACCAGCGGTACTGCCGCTCGTGCGACGCGGTGCACCTGTACGAGATGCCGTTCCGGCTCGCCGCCGTCCGCGCCGGACTGGAGCTGGAGCCGCACACCTCGCCGCCGGTCCTCAAGCCCGTCAAGGGGTTCGAGGCGGCCGCCGACTACCCCGAGCGACTCGACCCGGTGCGGGCCTACCTGCACCTGTGCGGGCCGGCCACGGTCAAGGAGGTCGCCGAGTACCTCGACTCCCCCGTCAAGGAGGTCAAGGCGCACTGGCCCGAGGACGCGGTCGAGATCGAGGCCGCGGGCGAGCGGCGGTGGATCCTCGCCGGGGACGAGGCGGCGCTGCGCGACGCGGACGCGGAGCCGGTGCGGCTCCTCGGGCCGTACGACCTGCTGCTCCAGTCGCGGGACCGGAAGGTCCTCGTCGCCGACCCCGCGCGGGCGAAGGCGCTGTGGCCGGTCCTGGGGCGACCGGGGGCGGTCCTGGCCGGGGGCCGGATCGCGGGGCTGTGGCGGCCCCGCAAGTCCGGGAAGCGGTTCACGGTGGGCGTCGAGCCCTGGGAGCGGTTCGGCGCGGCGCGACGCGAGGCCGTCGCGGCCGAGGCCGAGCGGCTGGCCGCGTTCCGCGGAGTCGGCCTCACCGCGGTCGAGTACGCGGACTGAGCCTATTCGCCGGTCTGGCCGTCGATCGACTCGCGGATGAGGTCGGCGTGGCCGTTGTGGCGCGCGTACTCCTCGATCATGTGCAGGAGGATCCAGCGCAGCGTCGGGGTGCGCCCGTCCTTCCAGGAGCGGGCGGCGGGGCGGTCGAGGCCGCCGTCCTCGAGGGCCTCGGCGATCAGGGCGCGGGCGCGCCCGACCTCCCGCTCCCACAGGGCGAGGAGCGCCTCCGGGGCGTCCTCGGCGGCCGAGTGCCATTCCCAGTCGGGGTCGGCCTTCCAGTCGACGTCGTCCCAGGGCGCGCCGGCCGGGCGGCCGAAGAGGTCGTCGGAGAACCAGCTCACCTCGACCAGCGCGAGGTGCTTGAGCATGCCGCCCAAGGTCATCGTGGAGGCGCCGACGGTCTTCCGGAGGGCGCCGGCGTCGAGGCCGCGGACCTTCCAGGCGAGGGTGGCGCGGTGGTAGTCGAGGAAGCCGAGGAGCATCGCGGCCTCGTCTCCGGAGACGGGCGGCTCGGGGCGGCCCTGTGCGTCGATGACGGTCATGACCGGACTGTAGCGGGGCGGAGGGCGGGGCGCCCGCGCGTCTCGCCGCGGCGGCCGGCTGCGATGCCGGTGCCCGCTCCCCGGATCCGGGAGCGGGCACCGGACGCCGCGGGCCCGCGCCGGCCCAGGCGCGGCCGGCGTCGGCGCCGGGGCGGGTCGAACGCCAGGTTAGGACCGGAATCGTTTGCAGGTCAAGGCGTCCGGAGGTCTCGATTGCACATCCGTATGTTCAGCCGATGCCGGGTGGCACGAACAGCCGGAGACGCCGCCGAACTGCGGACACGCCCGGGAGGCCGCCGCGCCGGAGTGGTTGAATCGCGGAGTGACGACCCCCGAAGCTCCCCCCGGGCGCGACCTGCGCCGCCTGCGCCTCTACACCTTCTTCACCGTGATCGGCTCCGGACCGCTGGCGCTGTTCATGGCCGCGCTGTTCCTCGCCGGCAACCTGAACGGCACCGCAGTCCTGCCGCTCGCGGCGGGCGCGTTCACCGGCTCGGTCGTGTTCTGCACGGCCTCGCTCGCGCTCCAGTGGCACGGCCAGGGCCCCTGGCGGCGCCGGATCTTCTGGAGCGCCTCGGTGGCGCTGCTCGCCGTCGGCGTCGCGCTCGAGGCGGGCACGGGGTACCTGACGGCCGCGTGGGCGGGCCCCGCCGGCCTCATCGCGGCCGAGGGCGTGCTGCTGTGGACGCGGCCCGGCCGCCGCAGCGCCGCGCTCGCGGGGGCCACCGCGGCCGCGGTCGGGCTCGCGTTCCTCGCCGAGGCGGCGGGGCTCACGGACGCGCCGATGGTGGTCACCTCCGTGGTGCTCGTCCCCTCGGTCGCGGTCGGCATCGTGTGCCAGCTGTGGCACTACCGGGTCGCGCAGGAGCTGGAGCGGGCCCGCGGGCTCGCCGCCGAGCTCGCCGTCGCCGAGGAGCGGCTGCGGTTCGCGGCCGAGCTCCACGACGTGCAGGGCGGACACCTCCAGGCGATCATGCTCAAGGCCCAGGTGGCGCGCCGCTTCGCGGACACCGACCCCGAGCTGGCCGCGAGCGAGGTCCGCGCGGTCGAGGAGCTCGCGCGCGAGGCGCTGCGCGACATGCGGGCCGTCGTCGGCGGCTACCGCAAGACCGCGCTCGCCGACGAGATCGACTCGGCCGCCAGGCTCCTCAAGTCCGCGGGCGTCCAGGCCAGCGTGCCGGACGCGGCCCCGCAGCTCGACGAGGACACCGAGCGGCTCCTGGGCCTGCTCGTGCGCGAGGCGACCACGAACCTGATCCGCCACGCCGAGCCGACCTCCGCAGACGTGTCGGTCGTGGAGATCGACGCCGAGGTCACCGTCACCGTCGTCAACGACGGCGCGAGGGAGCCCGCCGAGGGCGGCAACGGCCTGTCGATGCTCGCGCGGCGCTTCGGCGAGGCCGGCGGCAGCGTCGAGCACACCCTCGACGGCGACCGCTGGACGATCAAGGGGACCCTGCCGAAGCCCGCGCCGCGGCCGCGCCGCCCGCCGCAGGCCCGCGGCCGGCGCCTCCGCCGCTGAGCGGAGGCGCCCGGCCCGGTCAGCCCCCGAACGTGTGGGACTCGAGGTGGTCCAGGAGCACCCACTCCGACTCCGGGCTGGCCGCGGCCACCAGCTCCCCCAGCTTCGCCGCGCCGAAGTGGTCGACGGCCGGCTCCTCGAGCGGCGCCTCGTAGTCGTCCCAGTGCGTCGGCACGATGTAGGGCGGGAAGCCCGTGGCCGCGAGCATCCGCTCCACGTAGTCCGGGTAGTTCGGGTTGGGGCCCTGCATGAACAGGACCGTCGGCCGCACGCCCGCGACCTCGCGCTCGTGGAAGGACGGCAGGCCGTTGAAGAACAGCGAGACCTCCCCGAAGGTGACGAGGTAGGCGAGGCTGCCGCCCTCGACGAGGTCGCGGATCACCTGCGGCCGTTCGGGAACCGCGCCGGGACGGGTGCCCGGGAACAGCAGCGTCTTGTGCTTCCCGGAGACGCCGTGGGAGGAGCGGAAGACCTCGACGGTGTAGCCGTCGAACTGGTACAGCTCCCCGCCGCCGACCTGCGAGAGCTGCGCGTCCGGGGTTCCCATGGCGCGCAGCAGGTTCAGGTGCGTCTCGGTGCCCAGGACGGTGGCGCCGGTCTTCCCGGCGATGTACGGGACGTCCGCGATGTGGTCGAAGTGCGCGTGCGTCACCAGGATCGAGTCGGCGACGCTCACGGAGGCGTCGACGGCCGCCTCGTCCACGGTGATCGGCGTGTCCGGGTTGAACTGGCCCGGGACGGTCGCGCCGGTGTACGTGCGCGACAGGTACGGGTCGACCAGGACGGTGGTGCCGCCGGAGGCGATCTCCCAGGCGTTCGTGCCCAGCCAGCGGACGGTGACCTCAGAAGTCATGGCTCTCCAGGTGGTCGAGGAGCAGGAACTCGGTGTCGGGGCTGGCGGCGGCCACGCGGTCACGCAGGGCCTCCCAGTCGCCGCCCTTGACGGCGGGCTCGGTCAGCGGCTGGTCGAAGTCGTCCCAGTGGGAGGCGACCACGAACGGCGGGTGGCCGGTCGCCTCGAGGGCGCGCTCCACGTAGTCGGGCGTGTGGCCGCCGCCGGGCTGGAGGAACAGCACCGTGGGGCGGACGCCCTCGATCTCGTGGTGGTGGAAGTTCGCCGAGCCCATGTTGAAGAAGGAGACGCCGCCGAAGTCGATCAGGTAGGTGAGGCTGCCGCCTTCGACGAGGTCCTTGATCCTGCGGGGGCGCGGGGGGACCTTCGCGGGCCGGGTGCCGCCGAACAGGATCCGCTTGTGCTCGCCGGAGGCGGAGTGGGAGGAGCGGAAGACCTCGACGGTGTAGCCGTCGAACTGGTACAGCTCGCCGCCGCCGACCTGCGAGAGCTGCGCGTCGGGGGCGTCCATGGCGCGCAGCAGGTTCAGGTGCGTCTCGGTGCCGAGCACGGTCGCGCCGGACCGCCGGGCGAGGTAGGGGACGTCGGCGATGTGGTCCCAGTGCCCGTGCGTGACGAGGATGATGTCGGCCTTCGGCAGGTGCTCGTCGATGACGTCCTCGTGGACCTCGATGGGCGTCTCCGGGTCGGCGCCGCCGCTGGTGTACGCGCCGGTCGGGAAGCGGCTCACCCACGGGTCGATGAGCACGGTCGCGGACTCGGTGGTGAACTCCCACGCGTTCGTGCCCAGCCAGCGCAGGCGCACGCCCGCGGTGTCGGCCTGGGCCGCGGCGACGCCGCCCGCGGTGGCGGTCGCGGCGACGGCCGCGACGCCGGTGCCCTTGAGGAGGTTGCGGCGCCGCAGCGCCGGGTTGCGGTTCTCGGTCATGGCGGACAGTCAAGCCGCGCGGTCGCGGTCTGTCCAATATCAACGCGCGTATCGCCTCATATGCGGATTGATATCGTGGCTCGGTGGACATCATGCGGCACCTGGAGTGCTTCCTGGCGGTCGGTGAAGAACGTCACTTCGGGCGGGCCGCCGAGCGCCTGGGGATGGAGCAGCCGCCGCTGAGCCAGCGCATCCGGCGCCTGGAGAAGGAGCTGGGCGCGGAGCTGTTCGACCGCAGCGGCGGGCAGGTGGCGCTGACGGCGGCCGGGAGCGTGCTCATGCGGGAGGCCCCGGCGCTGCTGCGGCAGCACCAGCGGCTGCGGACCCTGGTGAAGCGGGCCGCGGAGGCCGACCCGGCGGAGCCGCCGCGGCCGTGGAGCTCGATCTACTGAGCCGGACTAGCGGCTGATCGCGTCGGTGAGGGCGAGGGCGGCGCGGCTCATGGCGAGTTCGACCTCGCGGAAGTTGCGGCGGGTCGGTTGGGCGGAGACGCTGATGGCGTGGCGGCGGCCGTCGGGCCACTCCCAGACCGAGACCTCGTTGAGCCACCCGGGGAGGGACCCGGAGCGGCCGTGGACGCGGACCTCGCTGGGGGCCAGGCGGGAGAGGCGGCCGCCGGTGAGCTGGCGGCCCATCCAGGTGCGCATGTCGGCGGCGATCGGCGCGGGGCCGTTCCAGACGTGCCGCAGGAACGCGGTGAGGTCGGCGCAGGTGGAGACGTTGGTGCGGTCGGGGTCCCAGGCGCTGGTGGCGCGCAGCTCGGCGGTGGAGACGGCGCCGGCGTCGAGGACGTGGGCGAGGGCCTGGAGGTCGGGCGCGTCGAGGTCGCGCGCGACCGCTTCGAGGATGGAGCGGGGCGGGCCGAGCAGGCGGGTCCCCTTGAGCCCCAGGCGGGCCGGGAGGCTCCGCAGGGAACCGGCGCCGATGCGGGCGGTGACGAGGTCGGCGGCGGAGTTGTCGGAGACCTCCATCATGAGCGCGGCGAGGTCCCAGACGCTGATCTGGGAGTCGTAGCGGAACCCGGCGGTGCCGGTGCCGCCGAGGCGGTCCTCGGCGGTGGTGCGGACCGTCGCGGCCGGGTCGATGAGGCCCTCCTCGACCTGGCGGCGGAACTCCCAGGCGATGAAGAGCTTCACGACGGAGACGAGGATGACGGGTTCGTCCTCGCGCACGCCGAGGCCGCGGCCGTCGGCGAGGTCGCGGATGTGGGCGCTGGCGCGGGCGCCGAGCGGCGCGAAGAACTCGTCGATCACCGGTCGGCCCAGCCGGTGAGGCGGACGACGGCGTCGGCGACCTCGGCGGCGGTGCGGCCGTCGGTGGGGACGCGGTGGACCCAGTCGGGGGCGTGCTCGTCGAGGTGGCCGGCCATGCGGGCGCTGCGTTCGAGGTGGGCGTCGAGGGCGCTCCCGATCTCGCGGCCGCGCAGGCGCTGCCCGGCGGTGTCGTCGCGGGCGGTGAGGAGCGCGCCGATCGGGGTGACGCCGCCGCCCATGGCCGCGGTGATCATGTCGGCTTCGAGGACGGCGACGGTGTTGCAGTAGACGAGGCGGGTGTGGCCGAGTTCGCGGTAGTTGCCCCAGACGGCGGCGAGGTTGCGGGCGGTGATGAGCGTGCGGTTCGGGTCGCCGGGCGGGGCGGGGTGGACCTGGTCGAGGAAGTCGCCCTCGATGAAGGCGTGGGCGACGCCGCGGTCTTGGAGGCGGGCGGAGACCTCCCAGGCGGCGGTCGTCTTGCCGACGCCGGAGCGACCGCCGATGAGGAGCACTTCGCACTGCACGTCGGTTCCGGTCAATTGGAGTCCTTTCGTCGGCTGACACGGTACCGGCCGCGGGCGGTGGCGGCGAGCGGGATTCGGCGGCGGCCGCGGGGGCGGCGGCCGGTTCTAGAATCGGGCTCATGGAGGACGAGGGCCCGCTGCTGCGCGAGGTGTACCCGGACCTCGT
Source organism: Glycomyces terrestris (assembly GCF_003933745.1). Taxonomy (GTDB): domain Bacteria; phylum Actinomycetota; class Actinomycetes; order Mycobacteriales; family Micromonosporaceae; genus Glycomyces; species Glycomyces terrestris. The sequence continues at coordinate 763,336 of NZ_RSEB01000004.1, forward strand.
CGCGGAGCTGGAGCGGCTGCTGGAGGACGAGGGCGAGCGGTACCTGTCGATCACGGTGCGGGACCTGCGGATCGTAGCGGAGTGCGAGTGCCGGGACGACTACTGCCAGAGCATCCGGACCGCCCCGCACCCGCCCGGCGAGCCGTACGGGGCCGGGCACCAGAACGTGCTGCTCGACCCCGAGGAGGGGATGCTCGTGCTGGACGTGCTGAACGAGCGGATCGTGTACGTCGAGATCCTGTTCCGGCCCCCGATGGCCCGCCGGGACGTCAGCCGGCCGTAGCCGGCGCGAGCGTCCAGAGCGCTTCGGCCGCACCGTGGTCGGGGGCGGCGTTCGCGGCGGCCAGCGCGAAGTCCTGGCGGAGGCCGCCGGTGGGGGCCGCGCCGGGCGAGTGCTGGGTGACCGAGACGCCGCGGACGCGGAGCGTGTAGACGCCCGCCTCGGGTGCGGCGACGGTGATCTGCTGGACGTTGTTGGTGACGCGGGTGACGGGGTTGGCGTCCCAGTTGAGGACCTCGCCGGAGGGCGTCTCGAGCTGGAGGTAGAGCTCGTTGACGAGGCCGCCGATGCCTTCGAGGGCGGGCGCGTCGGTCCACGCGAGGGTGGCCTTGAGGGGCCGGGCGGGGTCGGCGGCGGTGAGGCGGAAGGCGCGGATCTCGCCGGTGGCGACGGCGTGGGCGGGGTCGTCGGCGAAGCCAATGCGCTGCTCGGGGCCGATGGCGGCGGCGACGTCGACGCGGCCGAAGCCGGAGACGTGGTTGGGTCCGGCGGGGATCTCGCCGGGGTACTGGCCGGGGATGTGGACGGCGCCGTTGACGAGGAGGGCCTTGAGGAGGGCGCCGGAGGGGCGGCGGCCGTCCTCGAGGTGGCCGGCGGCGGCGAGGCGCTGGCGGACGAGGGCGGCGGCTCCGGCGACGAGCGGGGTGGCCATGCTGGTGCCGCCGCTCCAGCAGTAGCGGTCGCGCAGGGGGTGGTCGGCGGGGAGGCGGCCCCAGAGGGGGTCGCCGTCGCCGTCGTAGACGGAGGTGAGCATGGAGAGGACGTTGGTGCCGGGGGCGACGACGTCGGGCTTGATGCGGAGGTCGTCGGTGGGGCCGCGGGAGGAGAAGGCGGCCATGCCGTCGATGTTGTCGGAGACGTGGCCGGCGGCGGCGAGCTTGGGGTAGCCGGACCACTCGCTCCAGTCGCGGTCGAGGCCGGGGGCCGGGTCGGAGCCCGGGGGGCGGTCGTTCTCGGTGGCGCCCACGGTGAGGCAGTTCTTGGCGGTGCCGGGCGAGCCCATGGAGTCGCGGTCGATCCGGCCGTCGCCGTCGGCGTCCTCGCCGTCGTTGCCGGCGGCGAAGAGGACGAGCATGTCGGGGTGGTTCCAGGTGAAGGCGTCGACGGAGCGGGCGTTCTGGCTGTACTCGCCGGCGAGGGGCGCGCCCCAGGAGTTGGTGTGGACGCGGGCGCCGGCGTCGTAGGCCTCGGCGAAGAGGGCGGCGATGTCGCCGGGGATGCCGTAGAGGCCGGATTCGGGCGGGGGCCAGGGGAAGGTGAAGGGCTGGAGTCCGGCGGCGGCGAGTTCGGCGCGGGACTTCCAGCGGATGCGCTGGGCGATGGCCTGGAAGAAGACCTGGGCGCCGGGGGCGACGCCGGCGGGGACGGGTCCGGCGCCGGCGAGGCGGGCGGCCTCGCCGTTGCCGAGGACGGAGCCGGTGACGTGGGTGCCGTGGCCGGATTCGATGTCGGCGGGGCCGTCGTCGTGGGCGGGCGGGTCGTTGGTGAAGGGCGACAGGACGTTCCGGGTGGGCCAGGAGGTGATGCCGGCGACGCGGCCGCGCACGTCGGGGTGGACGGTCTCGGGGTCGCCGTTGTCGAGACCCGAGTCGCAGACGGCGACGATCTGGCCGGCGCCGGTGAGTTCGAGGCCGGCGAAGACGCGGTCGTCGGGGACGCCCATGACGGCGGTGGCGCGGTCGTTGCTGGTCTGGGAGAAGGCGTAGGGCACGATCGCCTGCACGCCTTGGAGGTCGGCGAGGTCGGCGATGAGGGTGCGGGGGACGCTGGCGACGACGGAGGAGGGCAGGACGGTGAGGACGGTGCCGCCGGAGCGGCGGATGCGGTCGGTGAGCGCGGCGGTGTCCTCGCCGGGGAAGACGGCGACCTCGACCATCTGGAGGGCGTCGTCGGCGAAGGCGTCGGGGTCGACGGCGGCGAGCTGCTCGGCGCCGAGTTCGCGCGGGAGCTGCTGGAGTTTGGTGGAGACCTTCATGGCGGGCCGGTATGGGGTGACCTCCTCGACCCGCGGGAGGTCCCGGATGGCCTGCACGCGTTCGGGAAGGGCGCCGACGAGGAGGGTGAACCCGGAGAGGCTGCCGTGGATCTCGGCGCCCGCCTCGGTGAGCTCGGCGAGCCAGGCGGCGGTGGGCGGGCCGATGAGCTTGACGAGCCAGTAGGCGGTGCGGCCGGGTTCGGGTTCGAGGGCGAGGTGCTCCTGGGCGTCGACGGCGGCGGCGAACGCGAAGCTGGCGCCGGCGGTCTGGACGGGCTGCTCGGGGAGGGGCGCGGTCTCGACGCCGCGGTCGGCGAGGTCGCGGGCCTGGCGGGCGGTGGTGGCGACGAGGAGGGAGTCGGGGTACTCGGCGAGGACTTCGGCGCCGGTGTCGCGGACGGCGTCGCGGTCGTCGGGGGTGCGCAGGGTGACGAGGAGCTTCGACATGGGTGGGCCTTCTTCCGGAGAGGTGCGCCGTCGGGCTGCCGGTCTCCTCAGGCTACGCGGGTTGCGTGACGGGTTGGGTGCGCAACGTATCCGCCGAACGGCTGAATGCGGCGGCGGGGAGGTGCCGCTCGGTGCACAGGAGGATGAGCCCCCCGGCGAGGACGGCGGCGGCGAGCGCGGCCCACAGCTGCCAGGTTCCGGCGTCGAGGAGGAGGCCGAGGGCCATGGGGGCGACGGTGCGGCACAGGGACCAGGACAGCTGGTAGACCGAGAGGTAGCGGCCGCGCACGTGGTCGGGGGCGGCCTGGACGGCGAGGCTCTGGGCGGGCGCGGAGTGGATGAGCTCGCCGGCGGTGTAGAGGACGGCGACGGCGAGGACCGCGGCGGCGCCGCCGCCGGCGGCGGGCAGGACCGCGAAGGCGGCGAAGGAGAGCGCGAAGACGGCGGTGCCGAGGGCGGCGCCGCGGGTGCGGCGGGCGCGGGCGGTGGCGCGGGCGGCGGGGACGCCGAGGAGGGCCACGAGCGCGGTGTTGGCGGCGAAGACGGCGCCGGCGAGGGCGTCGGGGAGGCCGACGTCGCGGGTGAGGAACACCGGGAGGGCGATGGCCTGGGCGGTGTAGCCGAAGGCGATGAGGAAGTTCGCGGCGGTGAGCGCGAGGTAGGGCCGGTCGGCGAGGACGGCGCGGTAGCCGCCGCGGGCGGCGGCGGGCGCGGGGGCCGGGCGGGGCCCGGTGCGGACGGGGGCGACGATCGCGGCCGCGGCGGCGCAGGCGGCGGCGAGGGCGGCGGCGGCCGCGAGGAAGCCGGCGCCGGTGCCGCCGAGGGCGAGCATCCCGGCGGCGGCGAGGGCGCCGAATCCCATGGCGCCGTTGCGCAGGCTCCGGTCCCAGGCGAGGAGCCGGTCGCGTTCGGCGCCGCGGGCCATCTCGCCGATGAGGGACTGCTGGCCGGGGGCCGCGGCCCACATGGCGACGGCGACGAGGAGGGCGACGCCGAGGAACGCGGTGTAGGTGTGGGCGAGCGGGTAGAGCGCGAAGCCGACGCCGCGCAGGGCGAGGGCGGCGACGTAGACGCGCTTGCCGCCGAAGCGGTCGATGAGGGCGCCGACGGCGGGCATGGAGGCGAGCGCGCCGAGGCCGGCGAGGGTGAGGCCGGTGCCGATCGCGGTGAGGGACTTCCCGGTGAGGGCGTGGACGAAGAGCATGGTGAGGGGCACGTAGACGCCCTGGCCGAGGGCGTCGACGAAGCCGGCGGCGATGAAGCGGCGGCGGTCGCCGGCCGAGAAGTTATCTTCCATGGAAGACATATTATCTTCCTTGGAAGGTAGAATGCAAGGCATGCGGAAGGAAGAACCGAACGACGCCGTCGCCGGCATGGTCGGCCAGTGGCGGCGCGAGCGCCCCGACCTGGACGCCTCGCCGATGCTCGTGGTGGGCAGGCTGTTCCGCCTCGCCGAGGACTTCGACCGGCGGCTGCGCCCGCCGTTCGCCGCGGCCGGGCTCGGCAACGGCGACTTCGACGTCCTCGCGGCGCTGCGGCGCTCCGGCGAGCCGTACACGCTCTCGGCGGGCGACCTCAGCCGCACCGTCCTGGTCACCACCGGCGCGATCACCAAGCGCGTCGACCGCCTGGAGGCCAAGGGCCTGGTCGCCCGGTCGGTCACCGACGAGGACGCCCGCGGCCGCCGGATCGCGCTGACGCCCGCGGGCCTCGCACTCACCGACGAGCTCATGGGCGTGCACCTGGCGAACCAGGCGCGGCTCCTGGAGCCGCTGAGCGCGGCGGAGCGGGAGGCGCTCGCCGCGCTCCTGGCGAAGCTGTCCTAGGCGGCGCTTAGGCGCTCGGCGAGGGCCCGCAGCTCCCCTCGCAGCGCGTCCGGCTCCTCCACGGTGAACGGCAGGTCGAGGCCCGCGGCGAACAGCGCCAGGTCCCGCAGCGAGTCGGTCCCGGTCTCCCACCGGCATTCGCGCTCGCCCGCGGCCTCCAGCAGGCCGCTGCCGACCGGGAGCCGGTCGGCCGCCTCCGCAAGGGGCACATGGAGTCTGATACGAGCGCGGTGGCGCCAGGCGGACCGGCCGATGCCGTCGAGGACGTGCGCCACGGCCTCGGCGGGCGGCTCCTTCGGGGTGAACCGCGGGCCGTTCGGGGTGCGCGGCTCGATGCGGTCGGCGCGGAAGGTGCGCCAGTCGCCGCGGTCGGCGTCCCACGCGAGCAGGTACCAGCGCCGCCCGGTGTAGACGAGCCGGTGCGGCTCGGCCCGGCGGCGGCTCCGCTCCCCCGCCCGGTCGAGGTAGTCGAACCGCAGCTGCTCGCACCGGTGCACGGCCTCGGCGATCGCGGTGAGCAACGCCGCGTCCACGGCCGGGCCGGCCGCGGCGGCCGCCGCGGTGGCCGAGCGGAGCACCCCGATGCGCCGCCGCAGCCGCGCGGGCATCGTCTGCTCGAGCTTCGCCAGCGCCCGCAGCGAGGTCTCCTCGATCCCGGCCACCGCCCCGGTCGCGGCCGCGCGCAGGCCGACCGCGACCGCGACGGCCTCCTCGTCGTCCAGCAGGAGCGGCGGCACGGCGCTCCCCGCTTCGAGCCGGTACCCGCCGGCCGGGCCGGTCGCGGACGCGACCCGGTAGCCGAGCTGGCGGAGCCGGTCGACGTCGGCGCGCACGGTCCGGGTGCTCACCTCCAGGCGCTCGGCCAGCGCGGCGCCGGTCCAGTCGCGGCGGGCCTGGAGGAGGGCGAGGAGGCGCAGCAGGCGCGCGGAGGTCTCGAGCATCCTCGGATTCTCCCACGCATTGCGGAAGCTCTCCTTCCGCAATGCTCCGTAGCGTGGGGTGCAACGACAAACGAAGGAGCACGACATGCTGCGGGGATTCGCCACCGTCACCTATTTCGCCGAGGACCTGGACGCCGCGAAGGCGTGGTACGCCGAGCTGCTCGGCATCGAGGCCTACTTCGAGGTGCCCGGCGGGTACGCCGAGTTCCGGGTGGGCGACTACGGGCACGAGCTCGGGCTCGTCAAGGGCAGCTGGGCGCCGCACGACATGGCGGCCGCGCCCGGCGGCGCGATCGCGTACTGGCACGTCGACGACCTCGACGCCGCCATCGCGCGCCTGACCGCGATGGGCGCCGTCGAGCACGAGCCGAAGACCGTGCGCGGGGAGGGCTTCGTGACCGCGTCCTTCGCGGACCCGTTCGGGAACGTCCTCGGCGTCATGTTCAACCAGCACTACCTCGACGTGCTCGGGGCGCAGCGGTGAGCGCGCACGAGTTCGCCGACCTCGCCGCCTGGGAGGCGTGGCTGGAGCGGCACCACGGGGACCGGACCGAGGCGTGGCTGCGGATCGGCAAGCGCCGCACCGCGCTCGCGCTCATCCGCATCGAGGACGCCATCGACGGCGCGCTGTGCTTCGGCTGGATCGACGGCCAGCGCAAGGCGCTCGACGGCGACTCGTTCCTCCAGCGGTTCTCGCCGCGCCGGGCCGCGAGCCCGTGGTCGCTGGTGAACCGGGTCAAGGCCGACGGGCTCGTCGCGGCGGGCCGGATGCGGCCGGCGGGCGCGGCCCGGATCGCCGAGGCGCGGGCCGACGGGCGCTGGGACGCGGCCTACGAGGGGCAGCGCAGCGCCGCCGTCCCGCCGGAGCTGGCCGCTGCGGCCGCGGCGGCGGGCGTGGAGGAGGCGCTGGCGGCGCTGGGCCGGGGCGAGCGGTACGCGCTCATGCTGCCGGTGCTCCAGGCGCGCACGGCGGCCGCGCGGGAGCGGATCGCGGCGCGGATCGCCGCCGGGCTCGCCGAGCGGCGGGGGGCGGGCCCGGCCGCGCCGGCGTGAGCGATGATGGCCGGGTCCGCTAAGGAGGCGACCATGGAGCTACCGGGCCCGGCCAAACCGCAGACCACGATCTTCACCGTCATGTCCGCGCTCGCGCAGCGGCACGGGGCGGTGAACCTCGGGCAGGGCTTCCCCGACGAGTCGGGGCCCGCGCACGTCGTCGAGGCGGCCGTCGCGGCGATGCGGGAGGGCCGCAACCAGTACCCGCCGATGCCGGGCGTCCTGGAGCTGCGGCAGGCGATCGCGGCCCACCAGCGCGACTGGTACGGGCTGGAGCCGGGCGTCGAGGACGGCGTCGTGGTGACCGCGGGCGCCTCGGAGGCGATCGCGGCCGCGATGCTCGCGTTCGTGCGCCCGGGCGACGAGGTCGTGGCGATGGAGCCGTTCTACGACTCGTACAAGGCGTCCGTGGAGCTCGCCGGCGGCGCGATCGTGCCGTGGCCCCTGGAGGCCCCGGAGTTCCGGCCCGACCTGGACCGGCTCGCGGCGCTGGTGAACGACCGCACCCGGCTGCTGCTGGTGAACTCCCCGCACAACCCGACCGGGACGGTCCTGGACCGGGCCGAGCTGGAGGGGATCGCGCGGATCGCCGTCGAGCGGGACCTGCTCGTGGTCACCGACGAGGTGTACGAGCACCTGGTGTTCGGCGGCCGGTCGCACGAGCCGATCGCGGCCCTGCCAGGCATGTGGGACCGGACGGTGACGATCGGGTCGGCCGGGAAGACGTTCTCGGTGACCGGCTGGAAGATCGGGTGGGCGACGGGCCCGGCGGCGCTCGTCGACCGCGTCAAGGGCGTCAAGCAGTACCTGTCGTTCGCGTCGGGGACGCCGTTCCAGTACGGGATCGCCGCAGCGCTCGGCTCCGGCCGCGACTACTACGAGGCGTACCTCGCCTCGTACGCCGAGCGGCGCGACCTGCTCGCGCAGGGCCTGGCCGGGCTCGGGTTCACCGTGTACGAGCCCGAGGGCACGTACTTCATCACCGCCAGCGCGGCCCCGCTCGGGTATGGGGACGGCATGGCGTTCTGCCTGGAGCTGCCGGAGCGGTGCGGGGTCGTGGCGATCCCGAACCAGGTGTTCTACGCGGACCCCGCGGCGCCGAGGCCGGAGGTCCGCTTCACGTTCTGCAAGCCCCGGGCCGTCCTGGAGGAGGGCCTGGAGCGCCTGCGCAAGGGCCTCTAGACGATCACCGACAGGAGCACGAAGAAGACCACGAGCAGGATGATGACGGCCGCGCCGGTCACGAGGACGGCGGGCTCCTGCGACAGGGGCCGGCCCGCAGGCGGCTGCTGGTAGGCGGGCTGGGGCTGCGGCGCGGGCTGGTAGTTCGTCTGCGGCGGCAGCATCTGCGGGGCCTGGACCGGCTGGGGGGCCTGCACGGGCGGGCGCGGGGCCGACATGTGCCCGGCCGGGGAGACGGGCCCGCCGGAGGTCGGGCGGGTCATCGGCTGCTGCTCGGTCGGGGCCGGGCCGGAGGCGGCGCGGACCGCGCCCTCGACCACGACGGTCTCGGGCTGCTCGAACGTCTGCGGCGGGACGCCCAGCTTGGAGTGGATGAGCTGGGAGATCATCGGGATGCGCGAGGAGCCGCCGACGAGGAAGATCCCGACGAGGTCGGCGGGGTTCATGCGCGCGGAGCTGATGGCCCGCTGGAGGCAGTCGACGGTCCGCTCCAGCGGCGGGCGGGCGATGTCCTCGAACTCGGCGCGCGTCAGGTGGGCGTCGACCTCGAGCGCGGGCAGGTGGATGTCGGCGCTCGCGGTGCGCGAGAGCGTCTCCTTGGCGCCGCGCACGTCCTCGTAGAGCATGCGGCGGTAGCGGCGGTCGCGGTCGTCGGCGGGGGTGAGGAGCCGCTGCCAGTCGGCGGGGTGCGAGGCGCCGTAGGTCTTGCCGAGGTGCTCGACGATGCCGTGGTCGAAGTCGAGGCCGCCGATGTCGCCGATGCCCTCCTCGGCGAGGACCTCGAAGCCGGTCTGGGTGCGGCGCACGACCGTGGCGTCGAAGGTGCCGCCGCCGAGGTCGTAGATGGCGAGGGAGCGCCCGGGCGGGACGGCGGTGCCGAGCACCGACGTGAAGTAGGAGGCCGCGGCGACCGGCTCGGGGATGAGCTGCGGGGCCGGGAGGCCGGCGAGGCGCGCGGAGTCGACGAGGATGGAGCGGCGGCGCTCGCCCCAGCGCGCCGGGTGGGTGAGGCGGACCTGGCCGGGCATCTGGCCGGCCTGGCGCTGGGCCTCCAGGGCCACCTGCTGGAGCACGTACGCGAACACCTGCGGCACCGGGATCTCGGAGGTGCCCAGGAACAGCGAGCCGTCGTCGATGCGGCGCTTCGGGTTCGGCTCGAACCGCGCGGGGTCCATGCGGGCGTTGCGCTCGGCGTCGCGGCCGACGAGCATGCGGCCGTCGGAGTTGTAGTAGACCGCCGAGGGCAGGATCGGAGCACCGTCGAACAGCAGCGGTCGTACGCGTCCGTCGGCCGAACGCAGCACGGCGACGGTGTTCGAGGTTCCGAAGTCGATTCCAAGCACGTGCATGTGAGAACTCCTTGTCTGGTGCACACCTTACTGGGCCCGTCCACCCTCGATGCGACCCGTTCGGTGTTCACGCGTCGCTCACGCACCGTTCGCACCCGCTTCGCCCGGGTCGCGAGCGGCATCTCACGTGCTCGCCCGCGCGGATCGGGGCCCGTGTTGTGTCACACTTCAAGGGGACGTCCGTGGCGGCCGCGACCGCGCCGGGCCACACTTGGGGGTCCGCGTCGGAACGGCTGCATCAGCGGACGGCCGTGCCGGGAAGGATCCGGCCAGGTCCCGGCGTTGTACGAAGCGAAGGCTCCCAGGATTCGGCGTGATCCGGGGGCGCGCAGCGCGGCCGGGGACCGACCGGCCCGGCTGCGTGGGTCAGGGCAAGTGCTCAAAGGAAGTGCAGGGGAACATGGGCGACAGAATGCTGAGGGGCTCCCGTCTCGGCGCCGTCAGCTACGAATCGGACCGCAACACGGAGCTGGCGCCCCGCCAGACCCGTGATTACGTGTGCCCGCAGGGCCACCGCTTCGAGGTGCCGTTCGCCGTCGAGGCAGAGATCCCGCTCACGTGGGAGTGCCGCCTGGACGGGACCACCGCCAAGCTCGTCGACGGCGAGGAGCCGGAGACGAAGAAGGTCAAGCCGCCGCGCACCCACTGGGACATGCTGCTGGAGCGCCGGTCGATGGAGGAGCTCGAGGAGATCCTCGACGAGCGCCTCCAGGAGATGCGCGCCCGCCGCGGCGAGCGCTAGCGCCTGAGACTCACGGACCCTGGTCGATCGACCGGGGTCCGTTGTCGTACCGCCTCGGCTCGTCCTCGGGGAAGCGCGGGTCGTCGGCGAAGCGGGGGTCGGCGGCGTCGCGCTCCGCGATCACCTCGCCGTCGATGACGTCGCCGCCGCCGAAGCGCATGACGGGGGTGCGGGCGGCGATCCAGCGGCCCAGGCCCCGGAAGATGAACCGGGTCGGCGGGAACAGCAGCAGCAGCCCGACGAGGTCGGTGACGAAACCGGGGATGATCAGGCAGAACGCGCCCGCCAGCGCGTACCCGTTCGGGGGTTCCCGCGACGGGTCGCCGCCCGAGTTGAGGTAGTCGCGGGCGGCCCGGAAGGACTTCCTGCCGACATGGCCGACGAGTGCGACGCCGAGGGCGGTCGTGCCCGCGAAGATCAGGAACGTGTAGAAGAACCCGACGAGGTAGGCCAGGCCGAAGAAGGCGGCGGCCTCGGCGACGATCCACACCGCCAGCGCGAGCCTGAGTGCGAACGGGGCCCGCTTCGGTGCCTGCGGCGGATGCTGGTGCGTCACCCCTCGATTCTGCCACGGGAGAAGACCCGCCGGAGTTGCCGTGCGCGGTGGGCGAATCCCCACCGGGTCACGTTCCACAGGGCTTCGACCGTGATGGCGCCGTTCATCTTCGAGGCGCCGGCGCGGCGCTCGGTGAAGACGATGGGGACCTCGCGGATGTCGAACCCGGCCTTGACGGCGCGCCAGGTGAGGTCGATCTGGAAGCAGTAGCCGACGGAGTTGACGGTGTCGAGCTGGAGCTTCTGGAGGGCGTCGAGGCGGTAGGCGCGGTAGCCGGCGGTGACGTCCTGGACCTGGAGGCCGAGCATGGCGCGGGTGTAGATCCCGGCGCAGCGCGAGAGCGCGAGCCGGTGGAGGGCCCAGTTGCGCACGGAGCCGCCGGGGATGTACCGGGAGCCGAGCGAGAGCTCGGCGCCGTCGGCGATCGCGTCGAGGAGGCGGGGCAGGTCGGCGGGGTCGTGGGAGCCGTCGGCGTCCATCTCGACGACGACGCGGTAGCCGCGCTCCCCCGCCCACGCGAACGCGGCGAGGTAGGCGGCGCCGAGGCCCTGCTTCTCGGAGCGGTGGAGGACGTGGACGCGGGGGTGGGCGTCGGCGAGGCGGTCGGCGATGTCGCCGGTGCCGTCGGGCGAGTTGTCGTCCACGATGAGGACGTCGATGTCCGGGCAGCCGTCGAGGGCGGCCGCGACGGTGGTCTCGATGTTGTCGCGCTCGTTGTAGGTGGGAATGGCCACAATGGCCGGACCGACATCGCTGCCGGGGACGTTCCGGTCCGGTGATCGACTCATGGGTCCGACTTTCTAGGCCTGGCTGCGGCGGTGCCGGATGTTGATGGCGATTGCGCAGGCCAGGGCCACCAGTGCCGCTCCGGTGAGGACCGCTTCAGGCAGAATACCCATTGTGGTCGCCGGTGTAAACGAAGCGGGCGAGGCGTCCGCGAGCGTCAGGTCGGTCTGGATGACGGCGGCGGTGTTGAACTCGGTGGCCTGCGAGACCGCTCCGGTGTGGTCGGTGAAGGCGGAGACGCCGACGGTGGAGGCCATGAGGCCGTCGCGGCCGTGCTCGATGGAGCGGATCTGGACCATCGCGAGCTGCTGCTGCGCCTCCTTCGTGTCGAAGGTGGCGTTGTTGGTCTGGACGACCATGAGCTGGGCGCCGGCGAGGACGGAGTCGCGGGTCTCGGCGTCGAAGGCGATCTCGAAGCAGATGAGCCCGGTGATGTCGGCGCCGGCCACGGGGATGACGCCTTCGCTGGTGCCGGGCGCGAAGCCGGCGACGTTGTCGAGGCCCTCGGACATGCGCGGGTCGATCCACCCGGCGATGGTGCTGAAGAAGTCCTTGTAGGGGACGTACTCGGCGAAGGGCACCGGGTGGCGCTTGGCGTACATGTGGACGGGCCCGTCCTCGGGATCCCACACGATGCTCATGTTGGAGACGGTGCCGTCGTCGTTGTGGACGATGCCGCCGAGGACGATCGGCGCGCCGATCGCGGCCGCCGCGAGGCTGATCCGGTCGTAGGCGTCCTGGTTCTCGATCGGGTCGATGTCGGAGGCGTTCTCGGGCCAGACGACGAAGTCGGGGCGCTCGGCGCGGCCTTCGTTGACGGCGTCGGCGAGGTCGAGCGTGCCTTGGACGTGGTTGTCGAGGACGGCGCGGCGCTGCTCGTTGAAGCCGAGGCCCAGGCGCGGGACGTTGCCTTGGACGACGGCCACGTTGACGGTGCTGCCCGAGCCGGCTGAGTAGAAGTTCACGAACGCCAGCGGCTTGAGCACGGCGAGCGGCCCTGCCGAGACGAGGACGAGCGCTCCGAGGAGCGCAGCCGTCTTCCCCAGCCATCGCCCCCGTCGCACAGTCACCGAATACCCCACCGTGAGGAGGAGCCCGCCCGCGAGGGCGACGACGAAGCTGAGGAGCGGCGCGCCGCCGAGCCAGGCGGCGGCCGCGGTGGGGGCGTCGGCCTGGCTGAACGCGAGGCGGGCCCACGGGAAGCCGCCGAAGGGCTGGCGGTCGCGCAGGGCCTCCTGGGCGACCCAGGCGACGCCGGTGAGCGGGGCCCAGATCCAGCGGTGGCGGTCGATCAGGCGCGAGCAGACGGCGAGGCCGGCGCCGAGGAGGCCGGTGCCGAGCGCTTCGAGCGCCGAGAGGAACAGCCAGGGCCACTGGCCGACCTGCGTCGAGGACCAGGCCAGGAGCGGCAGGAAGAACGCCATGCCGTAGACGAAGCCGATGCCGAGGCCCCCGCGCAGGCGGCGGCGGTGGACGGCCGCGCCGAACCCGGCGACGGACACGGCCGCGAGCGGCCAGGCGCCGTAGGGCGGGAACGCGAGGACGGCGAGCAGGCCGGAGGCGAGGGCGAGGACGAGCGCGGCGGGGAGGCTCAGGCGGCGCCCGAGCGGCGAGGCGACGAGGAGGGCGAGGCGGCGGGGCCGCGCGGCGGGGGCGTCCCCGGCCGGAGGCGCGTCGCGGACGTCTTCGGTCACGGTGCTCAAGTAGGGCGCTCCTCGCTCGTGCGCTGGCCGGATGGGCGCACCGGCGGCGAGGGGCCCTCGCGGACCGGTGGGGGTCAAGCGTACTGCGGGGACGGCAAAGGGGCGTAGCTGTGTCCGGCTACGCCCCTCGCACGGGTTTCTCCCAGTCCCTGTACGGCCGGTGTCCCCTGCCGCGTTCACTGGTGATCTTCGGACCAACTCGCACCCGTCTGGCTGAGCGTCTACGAGCTGTTGTCTAGGGATCACTGGTGTCCGCCGCGGGTCCACCACCGGCGACCGGCCCGCCTTCCTCCGCCGACCCCCGCGATCTGGACCTGGCCGCCGGTGGCAGTGCGGCCGCGCTGCCACCTTGTCCAGTCTGCGTGGGAGCAAAGCAAGTCGAGTCGCCCCCGACGTTCGGCGGGCCACCGTTTCAGGTCTTCCGCCGAGGACCAGACCACCGTAAGCCAAACAGCGCCGATGGCGTCAACCGGGTCGGAATTTTGGTCCAGCAATTTTTCTCGCGTCGGCGCCGCCGCGGGCGCAGGTCCAGGTCAGGCGCGCTGGTAGACGAGGGTTCCCTCCGCCACAGTGAGGACGCACTTCGGGTCGGCGGCGTCCGGGTCACTCAAGTCGGGGAGCCGCCCGCCGGTGAGGTCCCACACTGTGAAATTGGCGCGGGTGTTCGGGACGAGCGACCCGGAGTCGTCGATCCCCAGGGCCCTCCAGCCGCCCCTGGTGGCCGCCGTGAAGGCCGCGGTCGGTGAGAGGCGGGAGGCCGGGTTCCAGTGGCGCACGGCGGCTCTCACGCCGCCCCAGGGGTCCAGTGCGGTGACCGGCGAGTCGGAGCCGAAGGCGAGCGGGACGCCGACGCCGGCGAGCCTCGAGAGCGGGTTGGCCGCCAGCGCGCGCTCGCGCCCGAGGCGGGCCGCGTACATGCCGCCCGGGCCGCCCCAGGCGGCGTCGAACGCGGGCTGGACGGAGGCGTGGACGCCGTGGTGGACCATGCGGGCGATGAGGCCGGCGTCGAGGAGTTCGGCGTGCTCGATGCGGTGGCGCGCATGCCGGACGGCGTCGAGGCCGAGTTCGCGCTCGACCGCGTCGAGGCCGTCGAGGACGTTCGCGACGGCGCCGTCGCCGATGGCGTGGAAGGCAGCGGGCATGCCCGCGCGGTGGGCGGCGCGCAGGTGGGCGGCGACGTCGGCGGCGGTGAGGTACTCGGCGCCGAGGGTGTCCTCGTCGGCGTAGGGGGTGCGGAGGAAGGCGGTGCGGGCGCCGAGGGAGCCGTCGGCGGACAGGTCGCCGCCGGCGCCGTGGGCGCCGAGGTCGCGGGCCTTCTCGGCGGCGCCGAGCTCGCCCCACCAGCCGTAGACGGCGGGGTTGCCGGGCTCCCGGCCGAGGGCGACGAGGCCGGAGAACTCGGCTTCGGCGAGCGGGTCGGCGTCGTTGGGGATGGCCATCTCGGCGAGCGCGGCGATGCCGAGGCCCGCGGCGTGGGTCAGGCCGACCTGGGCGGTCGCGAGGCGCTGGGAGACGGGGATGGCGGCGTTGACGGTGGCGCGGGCGGCGCGGTGGGCGGCGCGGGTGAGGAGCCCGGAGGGGTGGTGGCCGTCGAGGGCGGCGAACTCGGGGTGCTCGGCGAGGAGGCGGGGCCCGGCGACGCCGATGTGGCCGCAGGCGCGCGACAGGTACGCGAGGCGGCCGCCGGCGGCGTTCCCGAGGTCCGGTGACGACGGCGGGACGGGGTCGGCCCATTCGGTCTCGTCCCAGCCGTGGGCGAGGACGATCGCGTCGGGCGGGAGGGCCGCGGCGAAGGCCGCGACGCGTTCGAGGACGGCGGCGGCGGAGGGGAGCCCGGCGAGGTGGAGGCCGGTGAGGGAGGCCCCGGTGCCGGTGAGGTGGACGTGGGAGTCCACGAACGCCGGGGTCACCAGGGCCCCTTCGAGGTCGACGGTGCGGTCGGCGGCGGGCAGGTCGTCGTCGCCGCCGACCCAGGCGATCCGGTCGCCCGCGGTGAGCAGGGCGGTCGCGGCGGGGTGGGTCGGGCTCAGGACCCGCCCGCCGCGCCAGAGGGTGCGTTCGGTCCGCTCGGTGTGCTCGAGGAGGCTCATGCCTCCCATGATGTCAGTCGACCGGGTGCAGGACGCGGTGGAGGAAGGTGCGGGCCCGCTCGGTCTTGGGGTCGGTGAGGACCTCGGCCGGGGCGCCCTGCTCGACGATGACGCCGCCGTCGAGGAACAGGACCCGGTCGGCGACCTCGCGGGCGAACGCCATCTCGTGGGTGACCACGAGCATCGTCATGCCCTCGGCGGCGAGCCCCTTCATGACCGAGAGGACCTCGCCGACGAGTTCGGGGTCGAGGGCGCTGGTGGGCTCGTCGAAGAGCATGAGCCGCGGCTTCATCGCCAGCGCGCGGGCGATGGCGACGCGCTGCTGCTGCCCGCCGGACAGCTGCGCGGGCCGGGCCCGCTCCTTGCCCTCGATGCCGACCTCGGCGAGGAGGCGGCGCGCCTCGGCGACCGCTTCGTCCTTGGGGGTCTTGCGGACCCGCCGCTGCGGGACGACGAGGTTGTCGAGGATCGACAGGTGGCTGAACAGGTTGAAGTGCTGGAAGACCATGCCGATGTCGCGGCGGGCGGCGTCGAGGTCGGCGTCGGGTCCGGTCATGTCGTGCCCGGCGGCGGTGATGGTGCCCGCGGTGGGCGTCTCGAGGAGGTTGACGCAGCGCAGGAGGGTGGACTTGCCGGAGCCGGAGGGCCCGATGAGGCACACGACCTCGCCTTCGGCGATCTCGAGGTCGATGCCGCGCAGGACCTCGTTGTCGCCGAAGCGCTTGTGCAGTCCCGCGATCGTCACTATGGGCGCGGTCATCGCCGGTCCTCCCGGTTCTCGAGGCGGCGGGCGAGGAGCCCGAGGGGGATCGTCAGCAGCAGGTAGAGCAGGCCGCCGACGAGCAGCGGGGTGGCGTTGGCGGTGTCGGTGAGCTCGTTGCGCGCGAACTTGGACAGCTCCATCGTGGCGGTGGTGACGCCGAGGACGAACACGAGGGAGGAGTCCTTGGTGAGCATGACGAGTTCGTTCGTCAACGGGGGCACGACGATGCGCAGCGCCTGCGGGAGGACGACGGTGACCATGGTGCGGGTGTGGCTCATGCCGAGGGAGCGGGCGGCCTCGACCTGGCCGCGGGGGACGGCCTGGATGCCGGCGCGGACGCTCTCGGCGATGTAGGCGGAGGAGGTGAGGCCGAGGCCGATGGCGACCTGGCCGTAGACGCCGCCTGGGTACTGGATGCCCGGGAACGCCTGGGGGACGCCGAATCCGACGAGGAAGAGGACGAGGAGGGCGGGCAGGCCGCGGAAGACCTCGACGTACGCGGTCGCGAACCAGCGGTAGGGGCCGAACGCCGAGACGCGCATGAGCGCGATGGGGACGCCGACGACCATGCCGAACGCGAACGCGAGGACGGTGTAGACGATCGTGTTCCAGAACGAGGTCCACACCGCGGGGAACATGTCGGCCGCGATGTCGAGCTGGAAGAACGAGGCGGCGATCTGCTCCCAGTCGGCCGCCGCCGCGAGGAGCGCGACGACGGCGACGAGGACGGCGTACTGGAGGCCGCGCGCAAGGCGGCGCCGCTGCCTGGCCGTCATCCGGGCGGGCGCGGCTTCGGTGGTGGCGGCCTCCACTACTGGTCGAGGTTCCCGGTGTAGGGCTCGCCGATCCACTGCTCGTACAGCTCCGCGTAGGTGCCGTCGGCGAAGATCTCGTCGAGCATGGCGTTCACCTCGTCGAGGAGCTCCGTGTCGTCCTTCTGGACGGCGAAGCCGTAGTGCTCGGCGGTCTCGATGGTCTGGACGAGCTGGAGGTCGGTGGCGGTCTCGATCATCTCGTTCCAGGTGGCGAGGTCGGCGATGGAGGCCTGGACGCTCCCGGCGGTGAGCGCGGAGGCGATGTCGCCCATGGACTCGAAGGCGACGACCTCGTAGCCGTACTGCTCGGCGTTGTCGTTGGCGTAGGCCTCGCCGGTGGAGCCGGACTGGACGGCGACCTGGGCGCCGTCGAGGTCCTCGAGGGCGGCGACGGCCGAGCCGGAGGGCACGACGAGGGCCTGGTCGGCGCGGTAGTACGCCTGGGACATGCCCATGGCGGCCTGGCGCTCCTCGGTGATGGAGAGGCCGGCGGCGGCGATGTCGCAGGTGCCGGCGTTCAGGGCCTCGCCGGAGGAGATCGACTCGAAGCCGATCTCGACGATCTCGACGGACTGGTCGAGGCGCTCGGCGAGCAGGTTCATGAGGTCGATGTCGAAGCCGGCGTACTCGCCGTCCTGCTCGAACTCGAAGGGCTCGAAGGGGACGTTGGTGCAGACGGTGAGGGTGGAGTCGTCCTCGGCTCCGGACGAGCATGCTGCTGCGGCGAGCCCGGTCCCGATCAGGGCCAGGGCGGCCGCGGCGCGGCGGGTGTGCGTGTTCACCTGAAGGCTCCTCATAGTTCGCTGATGGGCCGATCTTTCCGGTCGGACCCTCCCATACTTGTGCCACCTGGGCCGTAATGTGGCAGGTTTCGCAGTTCGGCCGGGCGCCTCGCCGATCGCCCGCGGTGTCGCCTCCTCGTGAGAGAGTGGTGCGCATGCTGATGCTCATCGACGCCGCGTCCCTGTGGTACCGCGCCTACTACGGGCTCCCGTCCTCGATCAAGGCCCCGGACGGGCGCCGGTCGGGCGCGGTGCGGGGCTTCTTCGACGGCCTCGCGGTGCTCTCGAAGCGCTTCTCCCCCACCGGGATCGTGTGCTGCCTGGAGGGGAACTGGCGGCCGCAGTGGCGCCTGGACCTGATGCCGGGCTACAAGGCCGACCGGGCGCTCCCCGACGGCTCCGAGGACACCCCGGAGGGCCTGGACGACCAGGTCGCGGCGATCGAGGCGCTCCTGCCGGCGCTCGGGCTGGCGACGGCGGCGCACCCGGAGTTCGAGGCCGACGACGTCATCGCGACGCTCGCGGCCCGCACGGCCGAGCCGGTCCACGTCGTCACCGGGGACCGCGACCTGTTCCAGCTGGTCGACGACGAGCGCGGCCGCAAGGTCGTCTACCTGGCGAAGGGCATCTCGAAGGCGGAGCTGTTCGACGGCGAGGCCGTCGCCGCGAAGTTCGGGGTGAACCCGAGCCACTACGTCGACTTCGCGGTCCTGCGCGGCGACCCCTCGGACGGCCTCCCGGGCGTCAAGGGCATCGGCGCGAAGACCGCGGTCGCGCTCGTGAACACGTACGGCGGCATCGCCGGTCTCAAGGCCGCGGCCGCCGACCCGGCCTCGGAGCTCCCGGCCCGCCAGCGCGCGGCGATCGGGGAGTCGGCCGAGTACCTCGACCGGGCGGTGGCGACGTCCACTGCGGTCGCGGACGTCGACGTGCCGCTCGTCGACGCGGCGATCCCGGCCGAGTGGCACGACCCCGCCGCGGTCGATGAGCTGGCGGCGCAGTGGAACGTGGGCTCGGCGCTCCAGCGGCTCCAGGCGGCGCTCGCCGCGCAGGCCGGCGACGCCCCGGCGGTCTGATGGCGGGGCCGTTCCTGCGGTCGGTGCGGGCCGAGGGGATGCCCGAATCGGGCTGGCCGTGGGACCTGCCGGCGGTGCGGGCGCTGGAGGCCGGCCTCGATCTCGACGCGCCGGTGGTGATGTTCTGCGGCGACAACGGGACCGGGAAGTCCACGCTGGTCGAGGCGCTCGCGGACGCGCTCGGGTTCAACGTGGAGGGCGGGTCGCGGAACTTCAGGTTCGCGACGGCGCGGACGGCGACGCCGCTGGCCGAGCACCTGGTGGTGGCCCGGCGGGCGGGCAGGCGGCCCGCCGACTCGTTCTTCCTGCGCGCGGAGTCGTTCTTCAACGTGGCGACGGAGATCGAGCGCCTCGGCGCGGGCTGGGGCGCGTACGGCGGGACCTCGGCGCATGAGCGCTCGCACGGCGAGGGCTTCCTCGACCTGGTCGTCAACCGGTTCGGCGGCGCGGGCCTGTACCTGCTCGACGAGCCGGAGTCGGCGCTGTCGGTCCACGGCTGCCTGGCGCTGCTCGCGCGGATCGCGTCGCTGACGGCGCAGGGCAGCCAGTTCATCGTGGCGACCCACTCGCCGATCCTGCTGGCCTGCCCGGGGGCGGTGCTGTACGAGGCCGGCGGTGAGGGCATCGCGCCGGTGGCGTACGACGAGGCCGGGCCGGTGCGGCTGACGCGGGGGTTCCTCGCCGACCCGCAGCGGTACCTGCACCACCTGCTGGACGGGGACTAGGAGTGTCGCACCCGCGGCGGGTCGGTTCGAGTCGACGGGTTCGCTCGCCGGGCGGCCTTCCCGGTCCTGGTGTCGGATCGGGGAGGCCGGCAACGCCGCGAGCGGGCGCAGCGGCCGTCAGGGGCGCTGTCAATCCCAGACGGTCGCGGCGGCCTCGAACTCGGCGCGGTCCGAGTGGACGGGGATGACGCACAGGAGGTGGCCGCCGGGCGCGCGCAGGGTGCGGCACTCGAGCCAGCGCGAGACCTCGACGGCGCCGAGCGCGGTGAGGCGGTCGGTCTCGGCGTCGAGGTCGTCGGTCTCCATGTCGATGTGGAAGCGCGGTTCGCCGTCGATGCGCTGCACCGCGGTCACCAGGCCCGCGATCCCGCCGGGCAGGCTCGTGAACTGGGGTTCGTCGTCGTTCGGCCGCGCCTCGACGCCGAGGGCGGCGGACCAGAACGCGGCGGCCGCGTCGGCTTCGGGCGTGTCGAAGAGGATCGTCGAGATGCGGCTGCGGTGCATGCGGAAGCCCTTCGGGTGCGGCGCGGCCCGGCCGTCTCAGCGGCCGGGTCGCACGGTTCGTCCTTACACGTCGGCGACCACGCCGCGGCGGATCGAGTCCACCGCGTCGAAGGCCGCGTCGGCGAGCTTGTTCGAGGACTCGGTGCCGATGAACCGGGCCGCGGTGCCCATCTGGTGGAGCAGGTCGGCGGTGCGGCGGGCCCAGCGCACGAAGTCGCCGCCGGGCATCGGCCACGGGCCGTCGGCCGCGGCGAGGGCCTTGGAGAGCTCCTCGCCCTTCGTCCACCGGTAGATCGGCCAGGCCAGGCCCAGCTGCGGCCGGGAGATGAGCGAGAGGCCCCGCTGGTTCTCGGCGCGGCGGATGGCCTCCCAGCGGCGCTGGGTCTTCGCGACGAGGTCGGTGATGGGGCCGGGCACGGCCACGAAGAACTCGTCCTCCTCGAATCGGGACTCGTAGATGACCGTGGAGGCGATCGCGGCCAGCGAGGGCGCGTCGAGGCCCTCCCAGATGCCGTCGCGCAGGCACTGGGCGACGAGCAGGTCGGTCTCCACGAACAGGTTGCGCAGCAGCCGCCCGGACTCGGTGACGGTCTCGCCTTCGAGGTACCCGAACTCGGTGAGGACTTCGCGCACGGCCGTGAACTGGCGCGCGAGCGAGTGCTCGCGGCGCTCGGAGCGGCGCCGGAGCGTCTCCTCCTCGCGCTTGAGGCGGGACCAGCGGGAGGCGTGCACGGTGTGCTGCCCGGCGTCGGGGCAGGTGCGGCACGGGTGGTTCTTGACCTCCTCGCGCAGGCGTGCGATCTCGGGGGTCTCGGCGGCGCCGCCGCGGCGGGTGGGCCGCGAGCGGTCGCGGGTGGCCTCGCGCAGGCTCGCGGCGAGGTCGCCGCGGGCCTTGGGGTCGCGCCGGTCGAAGCGCTTGGGCATGCGGATCTTGGTGACCACTTCGAGGCCGCCGTCGAACGCGGCGGTCTCGACGGTGCCGGCCCAGCCGTCGGCGGTGAGCACGGCCCAGCGCGGGTCGTGGTGGCGCGAGCCGCCGGTGGGGCGCAGGAACACGGCCCAGCCGGTGCGCTTGCCGCGCGAGATCCACACGACGTCGCCGCCGCGGAGCTGCTCGAGGTTGGTGCGGGCCTCGTCGCGCAGGGCGCCCTTGCGGCGCTTCTGGTTCGCGCGCTCGGCCTGCGAGAGCTCGTGCGTCAGTTCGTAGTAGGCGAGGAAGTCGCCCTTGTGGCACTCGGCGCCCTTGGCGGCCTCGGCGGCGCGCCGGCCCAGGGAGCGGGCCTGCTCGGCGATGTGGACGGCCTCGGAGTCCGACTGGAACTGCGCGAACGAGGAGGCCAGGACCTCTTGGGCGCGTTCGACGCCGGCGGCGCCGATGAGGTTGACGGCCATGTTGTAGGAGGGCGCGAACGAGGAGTTCAGCGGGTAGGTGCGCTTGGAGGCGAGGCCTGCGAGCTCCTTGGGGCGCACGTCCTCGGCCCACACGGTGACGGCGTGGCCCTCGACGTCGATGCCGCGCCGCCCGGCGCGCCCGGTCAGCTGCGTGTACTGGCCGGGGGTGAGCATGACGTGGTCGGAGCCGTCGTACTTGATGAGCCGCTCCAGGACCACCGAGCGGGCGGGCATGTTGATGCCCAGCGCGAGCGTCTCGGTGGCGAACACGGCCTTGAGGAGGCCGCGTTCGAAGAGCTTCTCGACGACCTCCTTGAACACCGGGAGGAGCCCGGCGTGGTGGGCGGCGATCCCGGCCGCGAGGCCGGCGAGCCAGCGGTCGAAGCCGACGGCGTCGAGGTCGGCGGGGTCGATGTGGGAGACGGCGGCGGTGGCGTAGTCGACGATCTCGTCGCGTTCGCGCCCGTCGGTGAGGCGCAGGCCGGCGCGCACGCACTCGTCGACGGCGGCGTCGCAGCCGGCGCGCGAGAAGATGAAGTAGATCGCGGGCAGCAGCGCGGCCTGGTCGAGGCGGGAGACGACGCGGCCGCGGTCCACATGGGGCCGGCCGCGGCGGCGCCCGCCGCCGGCGCGCTCGCCGCGCTCGCGCATGCGGGCGTCCTTCTTCAGCAGTTCCTTGGAGACGTAGTCGCCGTCGGGCTCGAACAGGTCGAGGAGGGCGCCGCCGATCATCATGTGCTGCCACAGCGGGACCGGGCGGGTCTCGGAGACGACGACCTCGGTGGAGCCGCGGACGCTCTTGAGCCAGTCGCCGAACTCCTCGGCGTTGGAGACCGTCGCCGACAGGGAGACGACGCGGACCTCCTGCGGGAGTTCGATGATGATCTCCTCCCAGACGGCGCCGCGGAAGCGGTCGGCGAGGTAGTGGACCTCGTCCATGACCACATAGCGCAGTCCGTGGAGGGTGGCCGAGCCGGCGTAGATCATGTTCCGCAGGACCTCGGTCGTCATGACCACGATCGGGGCCTCGCCGTTGACGACGGTGTCGCCGGTGAGGAGGCCGACGTTCTCGGCGCCGTGGGCGTCGACGAGGTCGTTGAACTTCTGGTTCGACAGGGCCTTGATGGGCGTCGTGTAGAAGCACTTGCGGCCCTCGGCCAGCGCCAGGTGCACGGCGAACTCGCCGACGACGGTCTTGCCGGCGCCGGTGGGGGCGCAGACGAGGACGCCGTGCCCGGATTCGAGGATGCGGCAGGCCTCGACCTGGAAGTCGTCGAGTTCGAACGGGTAGTCCCCCGCGAAGGCCGCCAGCTGGGGCCATTGCCGGCGCGCCTGCGCGGCGGCGTGGCGCTCGGCCGGGGAGCGGTCGTCGGCGTACGGCACGTCGGCGTTAACCATGGCCTCAACACTAGTCTGCTACCCCGACAAGAGCATCCCGGTAACGCGCCAGCGCACCCGGCTGTGACGACGCCTACACGGCCGGGTATCGTCCCGGATGTGCACCGTGATTCCTCACCAGGAGACGACGATGCGGGACGCGGAGGGGTCGACGCGGTCCTGTTCGACTTCCACGGCACCTTGGCGCAGCTCGAACCCCTGACCAGGGCGGTCGCGCTGGCCGCCGAGGTCTGCGGGAAGCAGCTCTCACCGCTCGCGGTGACGGCGCTCGCGGATGCCATCGGCGCGCAGGGCTGGCTCGGTTCGGGCATGGAGCCGCGGGTGCGGCCGCACTTCGCGGAGGCGTGGGCGGACCGGGACCTCGACGAGGACTCCCACCGCGAGGCGTTCACGGAGCTGGCGGCGCAGGCGCACGGCGTGTTCGACGGCCTCGCGGAGGCCCTGTACGACCGGCTCGCCTCCCCCGAGGGCTGGGTGGCGTTCGCCGACACGTTCTCCACGCTGGTGTCGCTCAAGGCGCAGGGCTACCCGATCGCGCTGGTGTCGAACATCGGCTTCGACGCGCGCCCGATCCTGCGGCGCCTGGGCATCGACCGGTTCATCGACGCGTGGGTGCTGTCCTACGAGGTCGGGTACTGCAAGCCCGACGAGAAGATCTTCTACGCGGCCTGCCACGCGCTGGACGTGGAGCCGAGCCGGGTGCTCATGGTCGGCGACACGATGGCCGACGCGGGCGCGGCCCGGATCGGGGCCCGCTGCTACCTGGTGCCGCACGCGGAGGCGGGCCGGGCGGTGGGCCTGGACGCGGTGCTGCGGCTGGTCCGCGGCGGCTGCTGAACGGAACCTGAGACACCGGAAGGCCCCGGAGCGGTTGCGCTCCGGGGCCTTCCGTTCGCTCGGCCTGGGTCCTCAGGGGACTCAGGTGATGTCGTCGTAGCCGTCGACGCGCCGTCCGAGGCGGTTGCGCCGCTCCTCGGGGTAGTCCTCGTCGTCGAGCCCGCTCGCCGCGATGGACGAGGCGGCGGCGACGTCATCGGCGCTGCCGATGTCGCTGGCCTCCTCGTCGTCCCACTCGTCCTCGTCGGTGATGCCCTTGCGCTTGTCGTTGAGATGGGCGACGACGAGCGCCATCCCGTAGAGGATGAGCATGCAGATCGCAAGGGCGGTCATGCCGAACGGGTCGGGGGTGGGCGTGAAGATCGCGGTGAAGATGAAGCTCACCACGACCACGATCCGCCACCAGCCGCGCATCCGCTTCGCGGTCACCAGCCCCATCACGTTGAGCATCAGCATGATCAGCGGGAACTCGAAGCCGATCCCGAAGACCACCATCACCGTGAGGTAGAAGTTGATGTACTCCTCGAGGTTCAGCGCGATCTGGAATCCGGTGCCCTCTTGGAGGACCATGATGAACTGGATGCCGTGGCTGACCACGAAGTACGCGAGGAGCGCGCCGCCGAGGAACAGCGGCGCGGCGATCCCGATGAACGTGTAGGCGTACCGGCGCTCGTTCCGGTGCAGGCCGGGGGCGATGAACGCCCACAGCTGGTACAGCCAGAGCGGCGAGGTGGCCACCAGGCCCATGTACAGCGAGACCTTGAGGTACAGGGCGATGTGGGACGCCGGCGAGTTCAAGGTGAAGTTGCACAGCACCTGCTCGCTGTCTTCGATGTTCGCGGCCGGCGTGTTGCAGTACGGCTGCGCGAGGAACTCGATGGCCTGCTTGGAGAAGACCAGGCCCAGCGCGGTGCCGACCAGGATGACCAGGACCGCGATCATCAGGCGCGAGCGCAGGTCCATGAGGTGCTCCATGAGCGTCATGGAGCCGTCGGCGGCGCGCTGGAACTTGGTCTGGCGTTTGCCCTTGCGGCGTGGTGGTTCGTCCGCCATGGTCGTAACGGCCGTGTCCGGACTAGCGCGTCTGCTTGCGGTCGACCGCTTCGCCGTCGATCACGGTCTCGTTGACCGGCGCCGGCGGGTCGAGCGGCTCGCGCGTGTGCTTGGGCTCCGCGCGGACGTCGCCGTCCTTGTCGGGGTTGTTCGAGTCGGTCTTCATCGCCTCGGTCTCGGACTTCAGGATGCGCATGGAGCGACCGAGTCCGCGGGCCATGTCCGGGAGCTTCCGGGAGCCGAACACCAGCAGGATGACAACGACGAGAATGATGATGTGCCAGGGCTTCAGTGCACCCATTGTTCGGTCCCTCCGGATATATGTCGGTGACGTTTACCATCGTATGCCTCGGTGGAGGCTGCCGCCACGGAGCCTGAGACCGGGTTCACCCCGTGGTCACCGTTGGTAGGCGCGGCTACGACATCGTCGAGCCGGACAAGCATGACCGACGTTTGACACTTCCGTCAACACTGGAGCCTTGGGGAACGCCGATCTTTATCAGAATGTGGCGAGTGCGACCGGACGGTGTCACTTCTCGGGCAGCGCGGCGGTCGCCCGCTGCGCCTGAGCGAGGGTCGCGTTCAAGCGTTCTTGCAGCTCCTGGGCCTGTTCGACGCGTTCTTGGGCGCGTTCGAGCCCGCTGCCGAGTTGCTTGAGGCCGCCGAGGAGGCGCCACGCCGCGGCGGCGAGGAGCACGAGTCCGGCGAGTGCCAGCACGACCGATATCGCCCAGATCATCGGGACAGTCTATGCGACGGGCCGGGCTCAGGCCGCCGGGGCGTAGCGGGCGAGCGCGGCCCGCGCGGTCTGGCGGACGGCGTCGCGCAGCTCGGCCGGGGCGACGACCTCGGCCTCGCCGCCGAGCCCGAGGACGAAGCGGCGGGCCCAGTCGAGGTCGCGCACGCGCATGACGACGCGGCGGCGCCCGTCGGGCTCGCCGGCGACCTCCTCGCACGGGTAGGAGTCGACGACGCCCTTCGCGCCGGGGCCGAGCAGCAGCTCGATGCGGGGCAGCTCGGAGGCGAGGAACGCGGTGGGCGCGGGCTGGTTCGTCAGGCGGAGCGGCTCGGAGGGCTCGTCGAGCTCGGTGCACGCGTCGATCCGGTCGATGCGGAACTGGCGGATCTCCCCCGCGGTCCGGCACCAGGCCCGCAGGTAGGCGTGGCCGTCGGCGACGACGATCTCGATCGGGTCGACGACGCGCTCGGACGTGGTGTCGCGGTGCGCCGAGTAGTAGGTGATGCGCGCGGCGTGCCCGGAGGCGACGAGCGCGGCGTACTTCTCGGCCTGCGGGTCGGTGACGGTGTCGCGGACGGTGACGTCGGCGGGCGCCTCGCCCGCGGCGGCGGCGAGCTTGTCGAGCGCGGAGGCGATGGCGGCGCGGTCGCCGACGCCGGGCGTGTCGGCGAGGACCCGCAGGGCGACGGAGAGCGCGAGCGCCTCGTGGGCGGCCAGGCGCACCGGCCGGTCCATGCCGGCGGCGAACAGGACGCGCACGGCGTCGGCGTCGAAGGCGATGTCGATGAGGTCGCCGGGCCCGTAGCCGGGCAGGCCGCACATCCACAGCATCGTCAGGTCGGCCTGGACCTGCTCGACGTCGACGCCGAAGTCGGCGGCGATCTCGGTCATCGGCACCCCTTCGGGGCGCGCGACCAGGTACGGGACGAGGTTGAGCAGTCGGGCGAGGCGGTTCGTCGTCATGTCAGTCTTCCTCCTCGTCGGCGAGGGTCTGGAGGCACGCGACGGTCTCCTTGACCAGCTCGGGCGGGTCGACCACGAGCACGTCGGCGCCGAAGGAGGCGAGCCAGGCGGCGGTCGGGGCGGTCTCGGTGTACGAGAAGCAGACCTGGTCGCCCTCGGGGGTGCGCGGCCCGATCTGGTCGGCGCGGCGGCGCACGCCCCAGGCGCGCTTGGGCCGGACGAGGACGGTGGCGCGGACCGGCTGCTGCCGGGCCTCGGACTCGGAGGCGAACGCGAGCACGTCGACGTCCTCGGGGATCGTGTACGCGCCTTCGGGGCCGGTCAGGCGGACCTTCCCGGAGATGCGCGAGAGCCGGAAGCACCGCTGGGCGCCGCGGTCGAGGTCGAGCCCGGCGACGTACCAGCGCCCGCGCCAGGCCGCGCAGCCCCAGGGCTGGAGGCGGCGCTGCTGCGCGGACTCGTCGCGGGCCCCGAAGTAGTCGAAGACGACGGCGCGGCGCGCGGCGATCGCCTCGAAGAACGGGGAGAGGGCGGCCTCGGCGCCGGGCAGGGACTTCACGGTCGCGGTGGCGGCGTGCGACTCGACGTCGATCCCGGCCGCGCGGAGCTTGAGCAGGGCCTCGGCGCTCCCGGTCTGGAGTTCGGGCTGCTGCCACAGGCGCGCGGCGGCCGCGACGGCGGCGGCCTCGGCGTCGGTGAACTCGATCTGCGGCAGCTCGAAGTCCGAGCGCGCGATCCGGTAGCCGGGCTCGCCGTCGGCGAGGTAGTCGATGCCGGACTGGAGCGGGATGCCGATGCGGCGCAGCTCGGCCTTGTCGCGCTCGAACTTGCGCTGGAACGCCTCGTGCGCCTTCTTGTCCTCGGGGTCGTGCTCGTAGCCGGGCACGGTCCGGGCGATCCTGCCGGCGGTCTGGAAGCGCCGCGAGGACAGCAGGCAGAGCACCAGGTTCACCAGTCGTTCAGTGCGATCGTTGGACACCCGCCCAGCCTATGCCAGCGCCCGAACCGGCCGCCATCACGCCCGGGGCCCCGGCGGGGCGCGCCGCGGGGGCGCGGCGCGGCGGGTGCCGGGCGCTGCCGCCGACTGTCCATGGCCCCCAAGCACCCCCTTGTAGTTGAGGGCCGCTTTGGTAGGGTCCGGGCGTGATCAGATGGCGATACGGGACCGTGACCGGCGTGCGCGGCGGCTGGCGCGGGTGCACCGAGCTGGAGGTCGACGTCGAGGCCCGCGAGGGCGAGGACGCGTTCTCGTGCCGGGGCCTGGCCTACGACGAGCTCGTCGGGGTCCCGAAGGTCGGCGACCGGGTGCTGCTCAACTGCAACGCCATCGCCAAGGGCCTGGGCACCGGCGGGTACGCGCTGGTCATCGCCGTCCCCGACCGGCTCCCGGCCGACGTCGAGGGCCCCGGGCACATCGTGAAGGCCCGCTACACGCCGATGCAGGCGATGCGCCTGGCCGTCGACGAGGACGACTCGCCGTACCGGGCGGCGGTCGAGGAGTGCGAGGACCTCGGCGGGATGCCGGTGGTCGTGGCCGACCTGCACTCGGCGCTCGCGCCGGTCCTCGCGGGGGTGCACGCGACCGCGCCGGACGCGAAGGTCGCTTATGTGATGACCGACGGCGGGTCGCTCCCGGCGTGGTTCTCGCGCCAGCTCGACCAGCTCTCGGACCGGATCAGCACGGTCGTCACCGCCGGCCAGTGCTTCGGCGGCGACCTGGAGGCCACGAACATCCACAACGCGCTCATCGCGGCGCGCACGGTCGGCGGCGCCGACATCGCGATCGTGGCCCAAGGCCCGGGCAACCTTGGCACCGGCACGGTGTGGGGCTTCTCCGGGACCGCGGCGGGCGAGGCGGTGAACGCGGCCTCGGTGCTGGGCGGACGCCCGGTCGCGTCGCTGCGGATCTCCGAGGGCGACGCCCGCGAGCGCCACCGCGGCATCTCGCACCACTCGATGACCGCGTACGGGAAGGTCGCGCTGGCCGCGGCCGACATCCCGGTCCCGGACGAGCTCCCGGCGGACCTGGAGCCGAAGATCCGCGCCCAGCTCGCCGAACTGCCCGAGCGCCACCGCCAGATCGAGATCGACTGCTCGGGCCTGGTCGAGGCGATGGAGGCCCTCCCGGTCAAGCTCTCCACGATGGGCCGCGGCCTCGACCGCGACCGCGTCTACTTCATCGCCGAAGCCGCCGCAGGCCGCCACGCTGCCCAGATAGCCAAGCGCCGAGCCTGAACTTCAGCTCCCCTTCAGCAACCCGCGCTAGCGTCGAAACCGGGGGCGACTCACCCACGCCCACCATGAAGCGTGCCCGCAAACCGCCCCGATGCCGGCGCCCCATCGACCGCCTTCAGCTCCCCTTCAGCTACCTCCGGCTACCGTCGAAGCCGGGGGCGACTCACGCACGCCGACCATGCAGCGTGCCCGCAACCAGCCCGGATGCTGCGCCCCATGGACCGCCTTCAGCTCCCCTTCAGCTACCTCCGACTACCGTCGAAACCGGGGGGACCTGACGCCCGCCACCCATGCAGCGTGCCCGCAAACCGCCGCCATGGCACGCGCCGCACACACCGCCTTCAGCTCCGCTTCAGCAGCCCCGCGCTAGCGTCGAAGCCGGGGGCGAGTCAGTCGCGCTAACCATGTCGCGCGCCCGCGAAGCCGTCGGCACCGCTCAGAGCACGAACAGCACCAGCAGCCAGATCCCCACGACACCCGCCAGCGCGAGGGCCAGGACCCAGGTCGGGACCTTGTACTCGCCGCGGCGGTTGCGGGCGATCTCCTCGCGGATGCGGGTCTGGCGCTTCTCGGCGGCGGCGACGGGGTCGAACGAGCCGAGCAGGCCGGACCTGCCGGCCTGCTCGCGTGCTCCGGGCCGCCGTCCGGCGGCCGTCGTCTCGTCGTTCTCAGGGGTTTCGGACACGACTCATGCTCACATGCTGGCGATGAGCTTGTCCACTCGCTCGTCGCGGGAGCGGAACGGGTCCTTGCACAGGACCGTGCGCTGGGCCTGGTCGTTGAGCTTGAGGTGGACCCAGTCGACCGTGAAGTCGCGCCGCTTCTCCTGCGCCTTTCGGATGAACTCGCCGCGCAGGCGCGCGCGCGTGGTCTGCGGCGGCACTTCCTTCGCCTCGAAGACCTCGACGTCGTGCGTGAGCCGCTCGGCCTCGCCGCGCTTCTCCATCAGGTGGTGCAGGCCCCGGCCGCGGCGGATGTCGTGATAGGCCAGGTCGAGCTGGGCGACGCGCGGGCTCGAGAGCGGCAGGCCGCGCTTCTCGCGGTAGCGCTCGATGAGCTTGTACTTCGCGACCCAGTCGATCTCGCGCGAGATCGGGTCGAGGTTGCCGTCGTCGACCGCCTGGAGGACGCGGCCCCACAGCTCGATGACGCGCTTGGTGGTCGCGTCGGCGCCGCGCTGGTCGACGAAGTCCATCGCCTTCTCGAGGTATTCGCGCTGGATGTCCAGGGCGGAGGCCTCGCGGCCGCTCGCCAGGCGCACCAGGCGCTTGCCGGTGGTGTCGTGGCTGATCTCGCGGATGGCCCGGATCGGATTCTCCAGGGTGAGGTCGCGCATCGTCACGCCGGTCTCGATCATCCGCAGCACCAGGTCGGCGGAGCCGATCTTGAGCATCGTGGTGATCTCGTTGATGTTGGAGTCGCCGACGATGACGTGGAGGCGGCGGTAGCGCTCGGCGTCCGCGTGCGGTTCGTCGCGGGTGTTGATGATGGGGCGCGAGCGGGTCGTCGCGGAGGAGACGCCCTCCCAGATGTGCTCGGCGCGCTGGGACAGGCAGAAGCGGGCCCCGCGCGGGGTCTGGAGGACCTTGCCAGCGCCGCAGATGAGCTGGCGGGTGACGAGGAACGGGATGAGGACCTCGGCGAGGCGCCCGAACTCGCCGTGGCGGCTGACGAGGTAGTTCTCGTGGCAGCCGTAGGAGTTCCCGGCGGAGTCGGTGTTGTTCTTGAACAGGTAGATGTCCCCGGCGATGCCTTCGTCGTGGAGGCGCTTCTCCGCGTCGATCATGAGGCCCTCGAGGATTCGCTCGCCGGCCCGGTCGTGCTTGACCAGGTCCTCGACGGAGTCGCATTCGGGGGTGGCGTACTCGGGGTGGGAGCCCACGTCGAGGTAGAGGCGGGCGCCGTTGCGGAGGAACACGTTGGAGGAGCGGCCCCAGGAGACCACGCGCCTGAAGAGGTACCGGGCCACTTCGTCCGGAGACAGGCGCCGCTGTCCCCTGAAGGTGCAAGTGACCCCGTATTCGGTCTCCAGTCCGAAAATGCGCCTGTCCATGTCGAAACCCTACCCCGATTCTTATGAGGAGAACACCCCTCGCGGTCGAACGGTTTCGCTCCGCGACGGGCGTGTTGACGGTCGTTGCGGGGTCGCGGGGGCGGTGGGCCCCCGCGACCGTCCACTTGCGTGCGGGAGTTTCGTATTCGTGAATGCGGCTCGGGACGTGCCCCTATTCGCTGGGCTGCGGCCGGTCGCCCTTGTCGGGGGTGTCGGCCGCGTCCTCCGGCTCGTCTCCGATGACCTCGTCGGGGTCGACCTCGGCCTCCTCGCGGGGCATGAGGGCGTCGAGGGCCAGGCCCTCGATGCGGCGGAAGGCGCGCCCGGGACGGGCCCGCTCGAGGACAGCGACCTCGAGGACGTCGGTGGTCAGCTCGCGCCGGACGCCGTTGCCGCCGTCCGAGGAGAGCGCCCGCAGGGCCAGCGCGAACGCGTCGGCGAGCGGGGCCTCGGAGTCGTGGCCTTCGGAGAGGACCTCGACGAGCTGCTCGGCGGCGCCGCCCATGGCGAGGTAGCCGGGCTCGTCGTTGATCGAGCCGTCGAAGGTCAGGCGGTAGAGCTCGTCAGCGTCAGGGGAGGCCCCGACGCCGGCGACGCAGATCTCGACCTCGAAGGGCTTGGTCTGCTCCGAGAAGATCGCGCCGAGCGTCTGCGCGTAGGCCTTGGCGAGGCTGGCGGCGGTGACGTCGCGGCGGTCGTAGGAGTAGCCGCGCAGGTCGGCCATCCGGACGCCGGCGGTGCGGAGGTTCTCGAACTCGTTGTACTTGCCGACGGCGGCGAAGCCGATGCGGTCGTACAGCTCGTAGACCTTGTGAAGCGCCGAGGAGACGTTCTCGGCGACCAGGAGGACCCCGTCGGCGCACGAGAGCACCACGACGTTGCGGCCGCGGGAGATGTTCTTGCGGGCGAACTCGGCCCGGTCCCGCATGATCTGCTCGGGACTGGTGTAGAACTGCATGGCCATGTCAGGCTCCTCTCCTTATCCGTAGGGGTTCTCGGTGCGGGCCGCGATGACGGAGCGGGCGAGCTCGGCCACGGTGGCCTCGTCGATCCGCTTGGAGCCTTCGGCGGTGGCGCTCATGACGACGGGGTACAGGTCGCGGATCGGGTCGGGTCCGCCGGTGGCCGAGTCGTCGTCGGCGGCGTCGTAGAGCGCCTCGACGGCGGCCTTGACGGCGTCGTCGGTGCTGAGGCCGCGCCGGTACCGCTTCTTGAGCGAGCCCTTGGCGAAGATCGAGCCGGAGCCGATCGAGTCGTAGTCGCGTTCGGCGTAGACGCCGCCGACGACGTCGAAGCTGTAGATCTTGCCGGCTTCGGCCACGGAGGGGGCGTCGGTGTCGAACCCTGCGAACAGGGGGACGACGGCGAGGCCCTGCATGGCCATGCCGAGGTTGCCGCGCAGCATGGTGGCGAGGCGGTTCGCCTTGCCGTTCAAGGTGAGCGGGGCGCCTTCGATCTTCTCGTAGTGCTCGAGTTCGACCTGGTAGAGCTTGATGAGCTCGATGCCGAGGCCGGCGGTGCCGGCCATGCCGACGAGCGAGTAGGCGTCCGCGGGGAAGACCTTCTCGATGTCGCGGCTGGCGATGTAGTTGCCCGAGGTGGCGCGCCGGTCGCCTGCCATGACGACGCCTTCGGCGGTCTTGAGCGCCACGATCGTGGTGGCGTGGGCGCTCATCTCGGCGAAGTCGCCGGGGGGCAGGGGTCTGCGCCCCGGCAGCAGTTCCGGCGCCGCCTGCATGAGGAACTCCGAGAAGGAGGAGGTTCCGGCCGTCATATACGCGTTGGGCAGTTTGCCTGGGAATCCTTGACCTGTCACGACATGACCTCCCTAATTCTCTATTCTTTTCGACGCTCGGCCGAGATTGCGACTTGACGGTGCAGGGTCCCGGTGCGCCGGTCTTGGCGAGGCTCGCGAGCCGCGGCTGCGGCTCTGCCGTCACACCAGGTGCCCTGTCGACCGCAGGTGCGGCTACTGGCCGCCCTTCTGCACGAACGAGCGCACGAACTCCTCGGAGTTGGTCTCCAGGACCTCGTCGATCTCGTCGAGCAGGTCGTCGACTTCTTCGGTGATCGCTTCGTGCCGTTCGGCGATCTCGGGGTCTACAGCGGCCTCGGTGGTCTCGGCGTCTGCTTCCTGCCGTGACCGCTGCGACTGCGACTGCCCGCCGGAGTCCTTCGCTGCCATAGCTGTTCCCTTCTACCTCGACGGTGCATAAACCGTACCGCGAGAGT
The DNA here is from genome assembly GCF_003933745.1 of Glycomyces terrestris. GTDB lineage: Bacteria > Actinomycetota > Actinomycetes > Mycobacteriales > Micromonosporaceae > Glycomyces > Glycomyces terrestris. The sequence continues at coordinate 795,833 of NZ_RSEB01000004.1, forward strand.
ACGACAGCACGCCAGATACGACGCTGTACCGCTCTGTAATATTCCCGCGGCGCTCTGGTGTCGGTTAATCGGCCGTGATGACGTCGAGGAGGTCCTTGGCGGCCTCGCAGCGCTCGAACAGCTCCCCCACATGGGCTTTGGTGCCCTTTTCGGGCTCCATCATGGGCACTCGCACGAGCGAGTCGGCGCCGACGTCGAAGATGACGGAGTCCCAGGAGGCCGCGACGACCTCGGAGGGGTAGCGCGAGAGGCACCGGCCGCGGAAGAACGCGCGGGTGTCGGCGGGCGGCTCGGTCATCGCGTCGATGATCTCGGTGTCGGTGAGGAGCCGCTTCATCTTGCCGCGGGCGACGAGCCGGTGGTAGAGGCCCTTCTCGGGGCGCACGTCGTGGTACTGGAGGTCGATGGCGTGGAGCTTGGCGGCGCCCCAGTCGAGGTTCTCGCGCTCGCGGTAGCGGTCGAGGAGCGAGAGCTTGGCGGGCCAGTCGAGCATGTCGGCCAGCTCCATGGGGTCGCGGGCCAGCGCGTCGAGGACGTGGGCCCACTGGTCGAGGACCTCGCGGGTGGCGGGGTCGGCGTCGGGGCCGCAGTAGGCCTCGGCCTGCTCCAGGATGGACATCTGGAGTTCGACCGCGGTGAGCCGCTTGCCGTTTCGCAGTTCGATCTTGTGCTTGAGGGTGGGGTCGTGGGAGACGGCGCGGAGCTCGGCGACGGGCTCGGCGATGCCGAGGGAGCCGTCGAAGGCGCCGGACTCGATCATGGCGAGGACGATGGAGGCGGTGCCGACCTTGAGGAAGGTGGCGTACTCGGCGAGGTTGGCGTCGCCGATGATGACGTGGAGGCGGCGGTAGCGCTCGGCGTCGGCGTGCGGCTCGTCGCGGGTGTTGATGATGGGCCGCTTCAGCGTGGTCTCGAGCCCGACCTCGACCTCGAAGAAGTCGGCGCGCTGGGAGATCTGGAAGCGGTGCTCGGAGCCGTCCTGGCCGATGCCGATGCGCCCGGCGCCGGCGAAGACCTGGCGGGTGACCAGGAACGGCGTGAAGTGGGCGACGATGTCCGCGAAGGGCGTCTGGCGCGACATGAGGTAGTTCTCGTGCGCGCCGTAGGAGGCGCCCTTGTTGTCGGTGTTGTTCTTGTACAGGTTGATCGGGCCGATGCCGGGCGTATGGGCGGCCCGGAGGGCGGCCTCGGCCATGGTCAGCTCGCCGGCCTTGTCGAAGAGGACGACCTCGCGAGGGTTGGTGACCTCGGGCGTGGAGTATTCGGGGTGGGCGTGGTCGACGTAGAGGCGGGCGCCGTTGGTGAGGATGACGTTGGCGAGGCCGGAGTCCTCGTCGGCGAGGTTCTCGGCGGGGTCGTAGAGGGCCCCGGTGTACGTGAAGCCGCGGGCGTCGCGCAGGGGGGTCTCCTCCTCGTAGTCCCACCTGGCCCGGCCGCCCTTGGAGAGTTCGGGGCGGGCGGCGTAGGCGTTGACGATCTGGGAGGAGGTCACCATCGGGTTGGCCCCAGGCTGGCCCGGCACGGAGATTCCGTATTCGATCTCGGTGCCCATGATGCGGCGAACGGTCATGCCTTCGAGCCTAGTCCGTCCGGGCCCCTTTGCGCCCCCTCGGAGGGCGTCCGACTGGATTTCCGCCAGCTCGATGTGCAATTGCCTCATGGATATCGGTTACCCGGGGAATGCGGGGCCGACACTTCCGGGACAGGGGGAATCGGCCGGCGGGACGGGCCCGCCGGCCGATTCGGTAGTTTTTGCTTACAGATACTGACCCGTGTTGGACACGGTGTCGATGCTGCGTCCGGAGTCGGCGCCCTTGCCGGAGACGAGCGTGCGGATGTAGACGATCCGCTCGCCCTTCTTGCCGGAGATGCGGGCCCAGTCGTCCGGGTTGGTGGTGTTCGGCAGGTCCTCGTTCTCGCGGAACTCGTCCACTGTGGCGTCGATGAGGTGGCTCAGGCGGATGCCCCGCGACTGCGCGGTGAGGAAGTCCTTGATGGCCATCTTCTTCGCGCGGGCCACGATGTTCTCGATCATGGCGCCCGAGTTGAAGTCCTTGAAGTACAGGACCTCCTTGTCGCCGTCGGCGTACGTGACCTCGAGGAAGCGGTTCTCGTCGACCTCGGAGTACATGCGCTCGACGACCGCCTGGATCATCGAGTTGACGGTGGCGTCCCGGTCCTTGTCGTGCTCGCGCAGGTCGTCGTCGTGCAGCGGCAGGGTCGGGGTGATGTACTTCGAGAAGATGTCCTTGGCGGACTCGGCGTCGGGCCGCTCGATCTTGATCTTGACGTCCAGGCGGCCGGGCCGCAGGATCGCCGGGTCGATCATGTCCTCGCGGTTGGAGGCGCCGATGACGATGACGTTCTCGAGGCCCTCGACGCCGTCGATCTCCGACAGCAGCTGCGGGACGATCGTGTTCTCGACGTCGGAGGACACGCCCGAGCCGCGGGTGCGGAAGATCGAGTCCATCTCGTCGAAGAACACGATGACCGGCATGCCCTCGCTGGCCTTCTCGCGGGCCCGCTGGAAGACCAGGCGGATGTGCCGCTCGGTCTCGCCGACGTACTTGTTCAGCAGCTCGGGGCCCTTGATGTTGAGGAAGTAGCTCTTGGAGGAGGCCTCCTCGCCGCGCATCTCGGCGACCTTCTTGGCCAGCGAGTTGGCGACGGCCTTGGCGATGAGCGTCTTGCCGCAGCCGGGAGGGCCGTACAGCAGGATGCCCTTCGGCGGCCGCAGCTCGTGCTCGCGGAAGAGGTCGGCGTGCAGGAACGGCAGCTCCACGGCGTCGCGGATGAGCTCGATCTGCCCGTCGAGGCCGCCGATGTCGTAGTAGTCGACGTCGGGGACCTCTTCGAGGACGAGCTCCTCGACCTCGCTCTTCTGGATGCGCTCGTACGCGTAGCCGGCGCGCGGCTCGATCATGACCGAGTCGCCGGCGCGCAGCGGCCCGTTGATGAGCGCGTCGGAGAGCAGCACGACCCGCTCCTCGTCGGCGTGGCTGGTCACCAGGGCCCGGTCGGGCGGGCCTCCCGCGGGGTTCTCGATGAGCTCCTTGAGCGTGACCACTTCGCCGATGCGCTCGTAGTCGAGGACCTCGACCACGTTCATGGCGTCGTTGAGCAGGACCTCCTGGCCGCGCTCGAGCTCCTCGGGGTCGATCGAGGGGGCGAGCGACACGCGGAACTTCCGGCCCGAGGTGAAGACGTCGACGGTGCCGTCCTCGCGCGCGCCCAGGAACACGCCGTACCCGGACGGCGGCTGGGCGAGCCGGTCGATCTCCTCTTTCAGTGAGACGATCTGCTCGCGGGCCTCTTTCAAGGTCGCCACGAGGCGCTCGTTCTGCTCCGACAGGCGGTCGATCTGGGACTGGGCGGCGGCGAGCCGCTCCTCCAGGATGTGCATGTGTCGGGGGGTCTCGGTGAGACGGCGCCGAGCCGCGGCCAGTTCTTCCTGGAGCTCTTCGACCTGTCCTGACAGTTCGTCGTGCTCTGAGCCCTGGCCCAGGTTCTGTCGACGGTCATCGTTGCTTCGTGCCACGGGTCACACCTCCCAGGAGAGTGTTCGTACTCCCAACCGTATCTGGTCGGGGAGGCCAATAGTAAGGCTCGACACCGACATTCGGAAGGGGGATTGCCGCGCGGCTAGTCTGGAGTCATGTCCACCTCGCGCGATCTCGAAGTGTCGATCGACCAAGACGCCTGCACCGGCGACGGCCTCTGCGTCCAGTACGCCCCTACTGTTTTCGAGTTCGACATCGACGGACTCGCCTATGTCAAGGACACCGACGGCGAGCTCTTGACTACGCCAGGTTCCCAGGTCAGGGTGCCCGAACACCTGCGCCTGGAGATCGTCAACGCGGCCCACGACTGCCCCGGCGAGTGCATCTACGTGCGCGACCGGAACGACAAATCGCCCGTCGCCGGACCCGGCGCGGACGACTGAGCACTGTCGAGCGAGGCGGGGGCCGTCGCCGATGATCCCCGCCCTGTTACGTTTCAGCGCTTGAGAAGTCGTGAATCCGACTCAAGAAGTAACCAGATCGTTACAGTTCCTCGGCGGCGTCGGGGCCGTCCTCCGCGGGCGGCGCGGCGGCCTCGGCGGCGATGCGCGCGTTGCGCTCCCGCAGGGCCTGCTGGCCCTTGGAGGGCTTGAGCTTCCGCGCCGGGGCGACCGTCCCGGGGGCGAGCTTGCGGGCGGTGATGAGGAACGCGGTGTGCGCGATCATGCGGTGGTCGGGGCGGACCGCGAGGCCCTCCAGGTGCCAGCCGCGGATGAGCGACTCCCACGCCTCGGGCTCGGTGAAGGTCTTGCGCTCGCGCAGGGCCTCCACGAGTTCCGACATCTGCGTGGTGGTCGCGACGTATCCGATGAAGACACCGCCGGGACGCAGGAGGCGCTCCACAGTGTCCAGCACCTCCCAGGGCGAGAGCATGTCGAGCACGACCCGGTCGACCGGCGCGTCGAGCTCGGCCTCGGCCACGTCGCCGACCGTGAGCGTCCACTGCTCGGGGAGCTCCCCGTAGTAGCCCTGGACGTTCTCCTGGGCGATCTTCGCGAAGTCCTCGCGCAGCTCCCACGAGAAGACGCGCCCGGTCGGGCCCACGGCCCGCAGCAGCCAGTTCGTGAGCGCGCCGGAGCCGGCGCCGGCCTCGACCACGCGCGCGCCCGGGTAGATGTCGCCGAACGTGAGGATCTGGGCGATGTCCTTGGGGTAGATGACCTGCGCGCCGCGGCGCATCGACAGGCCGTAGTCCGGCAGGAGCGGGCGCAGCGCCAGGTAGGCGGTGCCGCCCTCGGTGGTGACGGTGACGCCGTCGGGCTTGCCGATGAGGTCGTCGTGGAACAGCCGCCCGCGGTGGGTGTGGAAGGCGCCGCCCTCGGCGAGGGTGATCGTGGCCTTCCGGTTCTTCGCGTCGGTCAGTTGGACGCGGTCGCCCGGCGCCAGCAGGTCAGATGCCACTTGCCTCGTGTCTCCTTCGTTCAGGTCCGAAGCATCTTAACGGAGGGCTTTGACCACGTCGGCGGTGTAGAGCAGGCCTGTCAGGCGCCCCTCATCGACCACGAAGAAGCGGTCGGCGCCCGACCTGCCGATGGCGTCGACCAGGTCCTGGCCCTTGAGTCCGGCGTCGAGGCCGGGGATCTGCCGCGCCGAGCGCAGCAGGCCGCTCAGCGGCATCGAGTCGACCTGCGCGGCCGGGACGGCCTCGGCGCTGGCGCGGTCGAGCACGCCCACCGGGCGGTCGTCGACGGCCACCACCTCGCGCCCCTCGGCCGCGGCCAGGGCCTCCCCGAGGGTGGCCGCGGCGCTCACCACGGCGACCGGGCGGGCCAGCGCGGCGGCGTCGAGGGCCTTGACGCGCGGGCCCATGCGGGCGGCGCGGATGGCGCCGGTGGCGCCGCGCCACAGCTCGAACGCGACCATGAGGAGCAGGATGAGGCCGATCCAGGAGAACCAGCGGTTGGAGAACAGCCACAGGCCCGCGCCGACGGTCGCGACGGCGACGACGCGCCCGGCCCAGCCGGCGACGCGGTAGCCGCTCCAGCGGTCGCCGGTGGCGGCCCAGATGCCGGCCTGGAGGGCCTTGCCGCCGTCGAGGGGCAGGCCCGGCAGGAGGTTGTAGGCGGCGACGAGGAGGTTGGCGACGCACACCTGGAAGCACAGCTGCCAGGCGAGCGAGCCGATGTCGAGGGCCGCGACGCCGGCGAGGCCGGCGAGGCCGAGGAGCAGGGAGACGGCGGGTCCGGCGAGGGCGATCGCGGCGGCCGTCCCCGGCTTGGGGGCCTCGCGGTCCATCTCGGTGAAGCCGCCGAGGGCGTCGAGGTTGATCCGGCGGACGCCGATGCCGGCGCGCAGGCTGACCAGGGCGTGGCCGAGTTCGTGCAGGAAGACCGACAGGAGCAGGGTCAGCGCGAACAGGGCGGCGACGGCGAGCGAGGCGCCGGGTCCGATGCCGGGGACCGACCGCTGGACGACCGGCGCGTACACGGCGACGACCATGGCGGCGAGGATGAGCCAGGTGTAGCCGAGCGTGACGGGGATGCCCTTGACGCGGACGAGCGTGAAACCGGAGCGGCGGAAGGCCAGGACGTTGGTCGACATCGGCGGCAATGCTACGCGCACCGTCGGCGGCGCCTGCGGGCCGTGATCCGGTGCCGCTTCGGCCGCTCCGGTTCCGAGGCGGCGGTCAGGCGGGCTTCACGCGGAAGGCGTAGGTCGCGTACGGCATCGCGAACGTCTCGCGGCCGGCGAGGTCGGGGTGGGTGTCGGCGAGGTCCTGGACGGCGGCCACGAGGTCGCGCTTGCGCTCGTCGGAGGCGGTGAGGTAGTACGAGCGGGACTGCACGAGCCGGACGAGGGCGGCGCGGTCGAGGGGCTTCTCGTGCCGGAAGACGCGGACCTCGGGCTCGCCGAACTCGGGCCCGAAGTAGCCGGGCTCGGCGGCGCCGAGGGCGGTGATCTCGCCCTTCGAGGAGCCGATGACCTCGGTGAGGCGCTCGACCCAGTCGACGGACTCGTCGCGCAGGTTCCAGATCGGGGCGAGGACGCCGCCGGGGCGCAGGACGCGGCGGATCTCGGGGAGCGCGGTCGGGCGGTCGAACCAGTGGAACGACTGGCCGGCGGTGACGACGTCGACGCTCGCGTCGGGCAGCGGGAGGCGCTCGGCGGCGCCTTCGAGGGCGGCGGCGAGGCCGGGGGTGGAGGCGGTGAGCTTGGCGAGCATCTGGGCGTCGGGTTCGACGGCGGTGACGCGGTGGCCGAGGGCGGTGAGGCCGCGGGTGAGCAGGCCGGTGCCGGCGCCGAGGTCGGCGACGTCGGCCGGGGCGTCGCCGGCGAGCCAGCGGACGGCTTCGGCGGGGTAGGCGGGGCGGGCGGCGTCGTAGAGGTCGGCGGCCTGGCCGAAGGAGCGGGCGCGCTGGTCGTTCGTCATGACTCAAACAGTACGCGCGTTATGTTAAAAAGTCCAGCGCCCTGCGGGCCTGTCGGTCCCCCGCCCTATGCTCAAGGGATGTCGTCAGCCACCCGACCGACCCAGCTGTCCCCTTCGCGCGCCGGGGATTTCAAGCAGTGCCCGCTGCTGTACCGGTTCCGCGCGGTCGACCGCCTCCCCGAGCCGCCCTCGCGGGCGCAGGTGCAGGGCACACTCGTCCACGCGGTGCTCGAGCGGCTCTACGAGCTCGACGCGGGCCGGCGCACCCCGCAGGAGGCGCTGGCGCTCATCGAGCCGGAGTGGACGAAGCTGAACGCGTCGCAGGAGTACTCGGAGCTGTTCGACGGGCTCGGCGACGAGTCCGACTGGCTGCGCAGCGTGCGGCGGCTGGTGGAGACGTACTTCTCGATGGAGGACCCGCAGCGGCTCCAGCCGCACCGCACCGAGTGCCTGGTGACGACCACGCTCGACGACGGCACGCAGCTCAAGGGGTTCATCGACCGCGCCGACGTGAACCCGGCCGGGCTGGTGCGGCTGGTGGACTACAAGACCGGCAAGCGCCCGCCGGACCGCTTCGCGGACAAGGCGCTGTTCCAGATGAAGTTCTACGCGCTGGTGTGGTGGCGCACGCGGGGCACGGTGCCGACGCTGCTGCGCCTGATGTACCTCGGCGACGGCCAGGTCCTCGACTACTCCCCCACCCAGACCGAGTTGGAGCAGTTCGAGCGCACCCTCAAGGCGCTGTGGGCCTCGATGCGCGAGGCGATCGCCACGGGCCTGTTCCGGCCGCAGAAGTCGAAGCTGTGCGGCTGGTGCGCCCATCAGCGGCTGTGCCCGGAGTTCGGCGGGGAGCCGCCGGCGTACCCGCTGCCGACCGTCCTTCCAGGACTGGAGATGCCTCCTACCTGAGGCGGAGCCGTGAATCATTCCCACGTTCGATGAAACGGGAGTGACCGGCGGATACGGTATAGAGCGTGCAAGCCGCCTCCAGACTCCGCCGCCTCCGCTGCTGGCTCCACCAGCGACCCTTCGCGGCCGACTGCGTCCTCATGGTCGTGCTCGCCGGCGGGTACCTCGCGTATTTCTCCGGGATGATGCAGATCGCCCCGGACATCGGATTCGGCTGGGCCGACCTGGGCCTGATGATGGTCCCGTTCGCGGTCATCTGCCTGCGCCGGGTCCTCCTGTGGGGCGGGATCGCGCTCGGGCTGGCGATCACGGGCGTGGCGGTGTTCGTGCCCGCGTTCCAGTCGATGGGCGCCGACAGCGGCATCGGCTTCTTCGTGCTCACCTACACCGCGGCCGCGTACCTGCCGCTGTCGCGGTCGCTGCTCGCCGCCGCGGCCATCTGGGTGCCGATCACGCTCGTCATATTCTCGTTCCCCGTGATCACGGGCGAGGTCGACCACGCCACCAGCGCGGTGCTCGTGCTCATCAACCTGGTCCTGGCGGCGACCGTCTTCTGGATCGGCTGGGTCATGCGCAATCGCAGGGAGAAGGTCGAGGAGTTGTCGGAGCGGGCCAGATTCGCCGAGGAGCGGCAGGAGGCGCTGGCGGCGCAGGCCGTGGCGGACGAGCAGCGGCGTATCGCCCGCGAGCTGCACGACGTGGTCGCGCACCACATCTCGGTCATCGGCGTGATGTCGGAGGGCGCGAAGCGGGTGCTGCGCACCGACCCCGACGCGGCCGAGGAGGCGCTGGCGACGGTCAACCACACCGCGCGCACCGCACTGCGCGAGATGCGGGACATCCTCACCGTGCTGCGCAACGGGCACGAGGAGAGCGACCCCGCCGACCTCGAGCCGCAGCCTACAGTGGACTCGCTGCGGGCGCTGGTGGCGCAGACCAAGGACGCCGGCCTGCCGGTGCGCTACACCGTCCGCGGCGAGGAGTACCCGCTGCCGACGGGCGTGAGCCTGGCGGTGTACCGGATCGCGCAGGAGGCCCTGACGAACACGATCAAGCACGCGGGCCCGCAGGCGCGGGCCGGCGTCGTCGTCGACTACGGCGAGCAGGAGTTCCGCATCTCCGTGGGCGACTCGGGGACCGGGGCGCCGGTCGTCTCCGGCTTCTCCGGCGGCCACGGCCTGATCGGCATGCGCGAGCGCGCGACCCTCTACGGGGGCACGCTCGAGGCCGGGCCGCGGCCCGGCGGCGGGTACCTCGTCGAGGCCCGCTTCCCCAAGAACGCCCACCTCCAGGGAGTGACCACATGACCGACCGGCCGATCCGCCTCCTGCTGGCCGACGACCAGCAGCTGCTGCGCGCGGGCTTCAAGATGGTGCTCGGCGCCGAGACCGACATCGACATCGTCGGCGAGGCCGGCGACGGCGTCGAGGCGTTCGAGCTGACCCGCAGGCTGGTCCCCGACGTGGTGCTCATGGACATCCGGATGCCGCGGCGCGACGGCGTCGCCGCCACCGCCGACATCGTGCAGGCGAACCTGCCGACCCGGGTCCTGGTGCTCACCACGTTCGACCTGGACGAGTACGTCGTGGGCGCGCTGCGCGCCGGCGCCGCCGGGTTCCTCACCAAGGACGCGCCGGCCGCCGACCTGGTCGAGGCGATCCGCACCGTCCACCGCGGCGGCGCGGTCGTCGCACCGCACATCCTCTCGACCCTCCTGGGGCGCTTCGCGCAGCACCGCGGCGCCGACGACGAGCGGACCCCAGCGATCCTCGGCGTGCTCACCGCCCGCGAGAAGGAGGTCCTCATGCTCCTGGCGAAGGGCCTCACGAACGCGGAGATCGCCGACTCGCTCACCGTCGGCGAGACCACCGTCAAGACCCACGTCGGGCACCTGCTCACCAAGCTCGGCGTGCGCGACCGCGTCCAGGCCGTGGTCCTGGCCTACGAGACCGGCCTGGTCAAGCCCGGCGCGACCGGCTGAGGCTCCTCCGCGGGTACCCGGCGCCTCCGACTTCCGACGTAGTCGAAGACCGTTCTCGAAGCGGATGCGGCCGCGCCCGCGGACCCATATCGTCGAAATGGATCATGCGGACCGCGACGCCGGATGACATCATGTATGATGTCACAATCCGGCGAATCGACGTCATCGATCCGCTTCTTGAATAGCACCAAGGCTTCACGGGCGGCGTCCCGCGGAGCCGGGAAACCCAGAGCACCACCCTCAGGAACCCGACACCTTCATCCGAAAGCGAGAGCGTCGTGTCCACCGCATCCCCTGTCAAGACCACCGCCGTATCGGCCGAAGGCGTCTGGAAGGCGTACGGCACGGGCGAAGCCCAGGTCGTCGCCCTCCGCGACGTCTCGGTCCAGTTCGCCTCCGGCGCGTTCACCGCCATCATGGGCCCCTCCGGGTCCGGCAAGTCCACCCTCATGCACTGCCTCGCCGGGCTCGACACCACCGACCGCGGCACCGTCCACATCGGCGACACCCCCGTGACCGGGCTGAACGACAAGGCCCTCACGAAACTGCGCCGCGACAAGATCGGCTTCATCTTCCAGCAGTTCAACCTGCTGCCCACCCTCACCGCGGAGGAGAACATCACGCTCCCCGCCGCCATCGCCGGCGCCAAGGCCGACCCCGACTGGCTCAAGAAGATCATCCACACCCTCGACCTCACCGACCGCCTGTCGCACAAGCCGACCGAGCTGTCCGGCGGCCAGCAGCAGCGCGTCGCCTGCGCCCGCGCGCTCGCCACCCGCCCCGAGGTCGTCTTCGCCGACGAGCCCACCGGCAACCTCGACACCCGCTCGGGCGCCGAGGTCCTGCGCTTCCTGCGCACCAGCGTCGACGACTTCGGACAGACCATCGTCATGGTCACCCACGACCCCGGCGCGGCCGCCTACGCCGACCGCGTCGTCTTCCTCGCCGACGGCCGGATCGTCGAGGACATGGCCGAGCCGACCGCCGACAAGGTCATCGACAAGATGAAGCACTTCGAGGAGCTCGTCGCCGCCGCCCAGGAAGAGACCGCCTGACCATGCTGCGCGCCACCCTCAAGGGCATGGCCAGCCGCAAAGCCCGCCTTGTCCTCACCAGCCTCGCCGTCGTGCTCGGCACCATGTTCGTCGCCGCGGCGATGATCCTCACCGCGACCATGGAGAAGTCCGTCTCCGGGGTCATCGCCGACGCCTTCACCGGCGTCGACGCGGTCGTCACCGCCGCGGAGGACCCCGCTGCGGCCCAAGGCAACACGCCCAGCGCCACCCTGATCCCCGCCGACGTCCTCGAGACCGTCCGCGGCGTCGACGGCGTCGAGTCCGCCGACGGCGACGTCTCCGGCCAGGTCAACGCGATCGGCGACGACGGCAAGCTCGTCGGCACCTTCGCGCCCACCATCGGCTTCAACTGGAACGAGCAGTCCACCGGCTTCAACGAGATCCGCGAAGGCCGCGGCCCCGAGGCCGACGACGAGGTCATCGTCTCGACCCTGTTCGTCACCGAGTCCGGACTCGACATCGGCGACACCGTCACCGCCTACTCGTACACCGCCGACCGCGCCGACTACGAGATCGTCGGCGTCTTCGGCCTCAGCGGCGACCGCGACTCCCTCGCCGGCGAGACCCAGATGGGCTTCACCACCACCACGGCCCAGCACCTCCTCGCCCAGGGCGAGAACGCGTACATGACGATCTACGTCGAAGGCGACGCCTCCACCGACGCGATCGCCGACGCCATCGGATCCGACTACCGCGTCCAGACCGGCGAGGAGGCCTCCGAAGAGGCCGCCCAGGGCTTCGCGGCCGTCGCCGACATCATGGGCTACATCTTCCTCGGCTTCGGCCTCGTCGCCGTGTTCGTCTCGGTGTTCCTCATCATCAACACCTTCACGATCATCGTGGCCCAGCGCCAGCGCGAACTCGCGCTGCTGCGGGCCATCGGCGCCGGACGGAACCAGGTCGTCGGCTCGGTCCTGGCCGAGGCCGCCGTCATCGGCGTCATCGCCTCGATCCTCGGCCTCGGCCTCGGCGTGCTGCTCGGCTGGGGCCTGTCCCAGCTGGTCAGCTCCTCGGTCATGGGCGGCCTCGCCGTCCGCCTCGAGGTTCCGCCCACGGCCCTGTGGGCGCTCGCGGTCGGCATCGGCGTCACCGTGCTCTCCGCGATCGTGCCCGCCGTCAAGGCCTCCGGCGTCCCGCCGGTCGCCGCCATGCGCGAGGCGGTCAACCCGCCGAAGCCGCTGCGCGGCATCACCATCGCGGGCCTCGCGGTCACGGCCGTCGGCGGCGTCCTGGTCGCCCTGGGCCTCACCGACAACCTCGGCGACCTCGGCCTGAGCGGCTTCCTCAGCGGCGTCGGCATCGCGTTCGTGGGCATCACGCTGCTCACGCCGATCCTGTCGCGCCCGCTGGTGGCGTTCCTGGGCGCGGTCATGTCCTGGTCGTTCTCGGGCCGCCTCGGCAAGCTCAACGCCGGCCGCAACCCGCGGCGCACCGCGATCACCGCCTCCGCGCTCATGATCGCCGTCGCGCTCGTCACCGGCATCGCCACGCTCGTCTCCAGCTTCAAGCAGACCACCGAGGAGCTGACGGACTCCAACCTCGAGTCCGACCTGATCGTCATGGGCCAGCAGGGGGCCAACATCCCCACGTTCGCGCCCGAGACGCTCGCGGAGATCAAGGCGCTGCCCGACGTGGCCGCCGTCGGCGACCTCTACGGCGAGTTCTTCGGCGCCCAGGTCGACGGCGAGTCCACGCCGCTGTTCGCCAGCGAGGACCTCCCCACGAGCCTCGACATCTTCTCCGGCACCGTCGCCGAAGGCTCGGTCGACGACCTCGCCGACGACGGCCTCGTCGTCAACGAGTCCGCCGCCGAGGACCGCGGCGTCGCGCTCGGCGACACCGTCCCGGTGACGTTCGCCGACGGCACCACCGTGCAGCTCACGGTCGCGGCGATCCTCGACGACGCCCTACTCACCGACGGCTGGTGGGTCGCGCCCGCGCAGATCGAGCACTTCACGGTGCCGAAGCCGATGCAGGCGTACATCCAGGTCGCCGACGGCGCCGACGTCGACGCCGTCCAGGAGGAGGTCGACACGATCCTCGCCGACGAGCCCGAGGTCGACGTCACCAACAACGCGCAGTTCGTCGAGCAGCAGACCGCGCAGCTCGACACGCTCCTGGCGTCGGTGCAGATCCTGCTCGCGCTGGCGATCATCATCGCGATCATCGGCGTGGTCAACACGCTGGTCCTGTCGGTCCTCGAACGCACCAGGGAGCTCGGGCTCCTGCGGGCCATCGGCATGACCCGCGGCCAGGCCCGGCGCATGATCACCGTCGAGTCGGTCATCATCTGCCTCTTCGGCGCGGTCCTGGGCATCGCGGTCGGCATCGGCCTCGGCTGGACCGTCCAGCAGGCGCTCGAGGAGGAGGGCCTGACGAGCTTCGCGCTCCCGTGGAGCTACATCGTCGGGTACCTCGTCGCGGCCGTGGTCGTGGGCCTGCTGGCCGCGATCGCCCCGGCCGCCCGCGCGGCCAAGCTGAACGTGCTCAACGCGATCGCGTACGAATAGCCTTCACCCACAAGGAAACCAGGAGAGGGGCGGCGCCGTCTGGCGCCGCCCCTCCCGTCTGCCGAGGACCGGGCGGCCGGGGCTCGGCCGAATGGCGGAGGGCCGGGGCGACACTCCGACCTGCGGAGGAGCCGCAGTGTGTCCCTCGGACCGAAGCGGACGGACGGGCGCGTCCATAGCCTTGAGAGGACAGGAAGCACACCCGATCAGAAAGGCGCTCCCGTGCCACTCGCGAATCCCCCCGCCCCGCAGATCACCCGGACCCGCTCCGCCGTCACCGCGAGCAACGTGTGGCGGGCCTACGGCTCGGGCGAGGCCCAGGTCGTGGCCCTGCGCGACGTCTCGGTCCAGTTCGCCTCCGGCGCGTTCACCGCCATCATGGGCCCGTCGGGCTCGGGCAAGTCCACGCTCATGCACTGCCTGGCCGGGCTCGACACCACCGACCGCGGCACCGTCCACATCGGCGACACCGCCCTCACGGGCCTGGGCGACAAGGCGCTCACGAAACTGCGCCGCGACAAGATCGGCTTCATCTTCCAGCAGTTCAACCTGCTCCCGACCCTGACGGCCGAGGAGAACATCCTCCTGCCGGCCTCGATCGCCGGCGTCAAGGCCGACCCGGAGTGGGTCGCCCGCATCATCGCCACCCTCGACCTGTCCGAGCGGCTCACCCACAAGCCGACCGAGCTGTCCGGCGGCCAGCAGCAGCGCGTCGCCTGCGCCCGCGCGCTCGCGACGCGTCCCGAGGTCGTCTTCGCCGACGAGCCCACCGGCAACCTCGACACCCGCTCCAGCGGCGAGGTGCTGCGGTTCCTGCGCCGGTCGGTGGACGACTTCGGGCAGACGATCGTCATGGTCACCCACGACCCCGGCGCGGCCGCGTACGCCGACCGCGTCGTCTTCCTCGCGGACGGCCAGATCGTGGAGGACCTCCACCGGCCCACCGCCGACAGCGTCATCGACACCATGCGCGGCTTCGAGAACCGCGTCCCGCTCGCCGGAGAGGCCCGCTAAGACATGCTCCGCGCCACCCTCAAGGGGATGGCGGCCCGCAAGGCCCGCCTGATCCTCACCAGCCTCGCCGTGGTCCTCGGATCGGCGTTCATCGCCTCGGCGCTGGTCCTCACCGCCTCCATCCGCGCCACCGTCGCCGATCTCAGCGGCGACGCGTACCGCGGCGCCGACGTGCTCGTGCAGCCGCTCGAGCCCGAGAACCGCGGCGACCGCCTCGTCCGCGACGGCGTCACCGCCGAGACCCTCGCCGCGATCGAGTCCTCCGAGGACGTCGCCGAGGTCAGCACCACCGTCTCCTGGATGGTCAACGCCCTCGGCGAGGACGGCAAGATCGTCGGCGGCTTCGCCCCGACCCTGTCGGTCAACTGGGGCGACGCGTCCGTCGAGCGCGAGCTGCGCGAAGGCCGCGCCCCCGAGACGGACCGCGAGGTCGCCGTCTCCGCCCAGTTCGTCACCGAGTCCGGCCTCGGCCTCGGCGACACCGTCACCGCCTACGCCCTCGACACCGACGAGACCGCGTACGAGATCGTCGGCGTCTACGGCTACTCCGGCGGCCGCGACTCCCTCTCGGGCGCCACCGAACTCGCGTTCACCACACCCGAGGCGCAGCGCCTGGTGTTCGGCGGCGAGGACGCCTACACCGCCGTCGCCGTCACCGCCGCCTCGGGCGTGAGCGCCGACGACCTGCTCGCCTCCCTCGAACCCGCGGTCGGCGACGAGGCCCAGGCCATCACCCGCCAGGCCTACGTGGATGACCTGAACGCCGAGAGCGCCGAGGCCACCAAGCTCATCGGGTACTTCCTCCTCGGCTTCGGCCTCATCGCCGTGTTCGTGTCGGTGTTCCTCATCGCCAACACGTTCTCCATCGTGATCGCGGGCCGCCTCAAGGAGATCGCGATGATGCGGGCGATCGGCGCGGGCCGCGGCCAGATCACCCGCTCGGTCCTCGCCGAAGCGGGCCTGCTCGGGGCGGTCGCCTCGGTCGTCGGCGCCGGCATCGGCGTCGCCGCCGGCGCGGGCCTCACCTCGGTCGTCGCGAACGGCTTCCTCGACACCGCCAGCACCAGCGTCGCGATCCCCTGGACGGCCCCGCTCGCGGCCGTCGCGGTCGGCGTCGGCGTCACCGTCCTCTCCGCGCTCGTCCCGGCCGTGCGGGCCTCGAAGACGCCGCCCGTCGAGGCAATGCGCGCCGCGGCCAAGGCCGACAAGCCGATCCTCGGGGTCACCGTGACCGGCCTCCTCGTCACGCTCCTCGGCGCGACCGGGATCGTCCTGGGGCTCAACGAGACCTTCGACGGCGACAACATGAACCTCATGTCCGCCGCCGTCGGCGCGGGCGTCGTGTTCGTCGGCGTCGCGCTCCTGACCGCCTGGCTCTCGAAGCCCGTCGTGGCGCTCCTGGGCGCCGTCTGGTCGTGGTCGTTCGCCGGCCGCCTGGGCCGGCTCAACGCCGCCCGCAACCCGCGCCGCACTGCCGTCACCGCCGCCGCGCTCATGATCGGCGTGACCCTGGTGACCGCCACCGCGACCCTGCTCACCAGCGTCAAGGAGAGCTTGGCCGCGCAGTTCGAGTCCTCGATCCAGGCGGAGCTGTTCATCACCGGGCCCGTCACCTCCTCGGTGCCGGCCACGTTCGACCCGGAGCTCATGGACGACGTCCGGGCCGTCGACGGCGTCGACACCGCCGTCGAGCTCTACTACGACGTCGCCCAGGTCGACGGCACCGAGCAGTCCGTGAACGCCACCACCGACCTCGAAGGCGGCATCGCCCTCTTCGGCGGCGAGGTCGTGGAAGGCACGGTCGAGAACCTCGCCGAAGGCCAGACCGTGGTCAACGAGTCGTCCGCGGACCTGCTCGGCGCCGGCCTCGGCGACACCGTCGCGATGACCTTCAGCCGCGGCACGGAGTCCCGCGAGTTCACGATCGTGGGCATCCTCGCCGACAACGCCGACACCGACGGCTGGTACGTCGACCGGTCCTACGCGACCGAGTTCTACACACCGAAGCCGACGACGGCCCTGGTCGACGTCGCCGACGGCGCGGACGTCGAGGAGGTCACCGCCGACGTGGAGGCGGTCCTCGCCGACGAGCCCGCGGTCAGCGTCCAGAACCACGAGGAGTACCTGGCTCAGGTCACGGTCTTCTTCGACTACGCCATCATCGCGATCCAGCTCCTCCTGGCGCTGGCGATGATCGTCGCGGTCATCGGCGTGGTGAACACCCTGGTCCTGTCGGTCCTCGAACGCACCCGCGAGCTCGGGATGCTCCGCGCGATGGGCATGACCCGCGGCCAGACGACCCGCATGGTCACCGTCGAGAGCGTCACGATCGCCCTCTTCGGCGCGCTCCTGGGCGTCGGCACGGGCCTGCTGCTCGGCTGGATCGTCCAGCAGGCGCTCGCCCCGAGCGGCATCGAGGAGTTCGCGGTCCCGACCGCGCTCATCGCCGCCTACCTCGGCGCGGCCGTCCTGGTCGGACTCCTCGCCGCGATCGCCCCCGCGGTGCGGGCCTCCAAGGTCGACATTCTCGGCGCGATCTCCTACGAGTAGGCCGTCCCCCGCAGCGGGGGAAACAGCAGCGGGGCGCCCTTTCGGGCGCCCCGCTTCACTCGTGTGTCAGGCCCGCAGGCCGCCCCGCTCGAGGTTCTCCATGTCCTCCAGCTCGATGCCCTTCGTCTCGCGCACCATCTTGCTGACGAACACGAACGAGATCAGCGCGAACAGCGCGTACAGCCCGTACGCCAGGAACAGGCCGGTCTGGGCGAGCTCCGGGAACGTGACGGTGATGAGCCAGTTGGAGATCCACTGGGCGGCGGCTGCGACGCCGAGCGCGGAGGCGCGGATCCGGTTGGGGAACATCTCCCCCAGCAGCACCCACACGACCGGGCCCCAGGTGAACGCGAAGCCGAACACGAACACGTTCGCCGCGATCAGCGCGATCGCGCCGGCCGCGTCGTCCAGGACCGGGTTGTTCTCGGCGTCGACCGGCGACGACGCGAAGATGACGGCCATGGTGCCGAGGGCGACGAACATGATCGCCGAGCCCCACAGCAGCAGCTTCTTGCGGCCGATCCGGTCGACCAGGTAGATCGCGAGGATCGTACCGGCGATGTTCACGACCGAGTTGATGACCGAGGTCAGGAACGCGTCGCCCTCGCTGAACCCGACGGTCTGCCACAGCGACGTCGAGTAGTAGAAGATGACGTTGATGCCCACGAACTGCTGGAACATCGACAGGAAGATGCCGACCCACACGATCGGCATCAGGCCGAAGCGCGGGCCGCGCACGTCGGAGATCCGCGGCGGCTTGTCGCTGTGCAGCGACTCCTGGATCTCGGTGATCTTGGTGTCGACGTTGCCGCCGACGTACTTCAGCAGGATCACGCGGGCCTTGTCGAGCTGCTGCTTCGCGACGAGGTACCGCGGCGACTCGGGGATGTTCAGGGAGAACATGAAGTACACGAACGCGGGGATCGCCGCGGCCGCGAACATCCACCGCCAGGCCGTGCCGCCCCAGGGGACCTCCCCGCTGGCGCCGCCGGCCGAGGCCTGGATGCCGTAGTTGACGATCAGGGCGCCGAAGATGCCGAGCACGATCGCGAACTGCTGGAGCGACCCGAGCCGGCCGCGCAGGTGCGCCGGCGAGATCTCGGCGATGTACGCGGGCGCGATGACGCTCGCGGCGCCGATGGCGAGACCGCCGACGATGCGCCAGATCGTGAGGTCGAGCGGCCCGGTCGCCAGGGCGCTGCCGAGCGAGGTCACGAAGAAGACGATCGCCGCGATCATCATGACCTTCGGGCGGCCCATCTTGTTCGCCAGAGAGCCCGCGAACCAGGCGCCAACCGCGCAGCCCAGGAGTGCCGAGGAGACGACGACGCCGGTCTCGACCGAGCCGATCCCCCATTGGGTCTCGAGGGCGCCGGTCGTCCCGTTGATGACGGCCGTGTCGTACCCGAACAGGAACCCGCCGAGGGCCGCGGCGATCGACACGAACACCGCCGACCCGGTTCGCGCCTCGGATTCGCCGCGAAGCAGACCTTCATTGTCTGTCGTCATCACTCACTCCCGTAGGCGACTCGAACCGATACCACACGTGCCCGAATCCTAAGCCGCTATTGCACCGAAGATCATGAATTGCCGGAATCCAGAGACCGGTCCACGCGTGAGCGGAGTGAGCGGCGGATCAGCCCAGGAGAGGCTCGTCGATCCGCACGTCGAGGGCCCGCAGCATCCGCGCGAGGGCGATGTACGTGGCACCGGTGACCGTGAGCTCGGTCTGCTCGACCGGCCCGAAGTGCTTGTCGAGCGCCGCGTCGTCCCGTTCGGCGCCGGCGCCCAGGTGCTCGGCGTAGGCGAGGACCGTCCGCTGCCGCTCGTCGAAGCACGCGGCCTCGGGCCAGGTCGCGATGGAGGCCACCTGCTCCTCGTCCAACCCTGAGTCCTTGGCCATCGGGAGGTGGTGCGCCAGTTCGTAGTCCGAGTCCTCCAACTGCCCGATGCGGCAGATCATCAGCTCCCGCAGCGACCGGGCCACCGCCGCGTCGAACCGCAGCGCGTGGATGAGGTCGAGCACGGGCGCCAGCAGCGCCGGCGCATGCCCGAGGGCTCGATGGAGATTGATCGGATCCCGCCCTACCGCGGCCAGCCGCCGCGACGCCGCCGGCGGTAGCGGAGCTACAGGAAGACGAGAGATTGAACCAGAGTCCACTAATGTGACCTATCTAACTTGTGATGCCTGCCATGATCAATTCATCGATGTGGGACAATACCTGTAGGGCAACACCCAGAGCCTGCAACGGAGGAGGCCAAGTGAGCACATTCTTCAGCGTCGTCGGAGCCATCGGAATCGCGATCGCCCTAGTGACGGTGTCACTACTGACATTCCTGATCACGGGCGCGATCTTCGGCATCGGCGTCGGCGTCGCCAAAATGAGGGACGCGCTCTCGACTTCCTCATAGCGGACATACGAAGGAAGGCCCCCACCTGGTGGTGGAGGCCTTCCTGTTGTTGCATGTTTGGCGGTGTCCTGCTCTCCCACACCCCCTCGGGTGCAGTACCATCGGCGCTGGAAGCCGTAACGACCGGGTTCGGAATGGGACCGGGTGTGTCACTTCCGCTCTCACCACCAAACAAACCTGCGAGACCACGGGTCTCCAAAACCCAAACAAGGAGGTTTCCGGCTGTTTGGATTCGAGCACACACGTGTGTTGTCTCAGAATCGCATAGCGTGCGTGAATGTCGTTTCTACCTGACCGTGCCCGATCGCTCGGGCGGGCCGTCGTGTTGTGTTAAGTTCTCGGCGGTTAGTACCCGTCCACTCCACACATTGCTGTGCTTCCATGTC
>NZ_RSEB01000005.1:0-312464 GCF_003933745.1 Glycomyces terrestris
CTCCTTGACATGCCGAGATTCGGAAACGGCAGGTTCTTGGTTCGAGTCCAAGTTGGGGAGCCACCAGAGAAAGGCCGGTCGTCTCAACCGGCCTTTTCCGTCTCTTCGACAGTGGTTGGACACCTCCCCGCACGGAAGTCACCGGTTCGTGCATCGGGGACAGCGTGGATGCGGCCGCAGTGCACCGGAGGTCCGTTCCGGCGCTTGGATTCTCGGTCGCGCTCTATGGGCGGGGGTCGGTATGGTGGGGGCGCACCTCCCGGTGCGACGCCCGCGGTTCCTTCAATTCGCATTTGACCAGCCCGCAGGCACTTTGATCTCGGGAGGGCCGATATTCGGAGACAGGCGCGCCCGGTGCGAAGGCGGCGGGTTCCTTCGGAGCCGGAGGTTGCGGGTTCGAATCCCGCCGTCGTGCGCAAGCGCGGTGCAGCTCGACTCGGACGAGCGCCGGCCTGCGACCTGCGGTCGACGGTGACCTCGGGCGCGCCTGCTCGAATGGCGGCTCCTTCCGGCGCAGCGACTGGGATGGCGAGCGCCCGGTGCGCAGGCGCCGTTCCACCCTCGGAAGGTCCCCCTCATGGCCAAGTTCAACAAGTCCCCCGCCCGGCCCGTCCTCGCCTCCCCCGTCCGCAGCGAGCGCGTCCCGTCCGGGCGCACGCACGAAGGCGCCCCCGGCTACGCCCGGGACGCCAAGTCGGAGCTGTTCCTGCTCGCGGTGACCAACATGGTCGGCGAGCAGACGTTCTACGAGACCGCGAGCGGACGCGACGACCGGTTCGCCGAACTCGTCCGGGACGTCGCCGTCGCGGACGCCGAGTGGACGGCGCGGTTCCTCGCCTGGCTGCGCTCCGGCGCCAACCTGCGCTCGGCCTCGCTCGTCGGCGGCCTCGAGGCGGCCAGGGCGATAGCCGCGAACGGCGTCCCAGGCGGTCGCCAGATCGTGAACTCGGTGCTCCAGCG
Organism: Glycomyces terrestris; assembly: GCF_003933745.1. Lineage (GTDB taxonomy): Bacteria > Actinomycetota > Actinomycetes > Mycobacteriales > Micromonosporaceae > Glycomyces > Glycomyces terrestris. The sequence continues at coordinate 961 of NZ_RSEB01000005.1, forward strand.
CGCCGACGAGCCCGGCGAAGCGCTCGCCTACTGGACCGCCTCCTACGGGCGGTCCGTGCCGAAGCCGGTGAAGCGGGGCATCGCCGACGCCGCGGCGCGGCTCTACAACGAGCGGTCGCTCCTCAAGTACGACACCGCGTCCAAGGGCTTCCGGTTCGGCGACGTGCTCAACCTCGTCCACGCCGCCGCCGGGACCGAGCGGCAGCGCGACCTGTTCCAGCACGCCCTCGACCGCCGGTACGGCCGCGACGAGTCCGTACCCGGCAGCCTCGCGGTGATCGCCGCGAACCGTGCGCTGCGGTCCGAGGCGGACAGCGCTCCGGAAGTCATGCTCGACCCCGACCGGCTGCGCGAGGCGGGGATGACCTGGGAGGACGCGCTCTCCCTCGCCGGTTCCCGACTCGACAAGGGCCGGCTGTGGTCGGCGCTGATCCCCTCGATGGGCTACATGGCGCTCCTGCGCAACCTCCGCAACTTCGACGAGGCCGGCGTTCCTGACGAGGTCGCCGCGGCGGTCGCCGCACGGCTGGCCGACCCCGCCGAGGTGGAGCGGTCCCGGCAGCTGCCGATGCGGTTCCTGTCCGCCTACCGGGCCGCGCCGTCGCTGCGGTGGGGCCACGCCCTGGAGCAGGCCCTCGACCACTCGCTCGCGAGCGTGCCCGAGCTGCCCGGCCGGACGCTCGTCCTGGTGGACACCTCGGGGTCGATGAACTCCGGGTTCTCGCGCGACGGCACGCTCAAGCGCTGGGACGCCGCCACCGTCTTCGGCCTCGCGCTGGCGCGGCGCTGCGAGCAGGCCGACGTGGTGTCCTTCTCGAACGGCTGGGGCGGCCACCCCGGCTCGATGGTCTTCCCGCGCAAGCGCGGCGAGTCGCTGCTCAGGGCGGTCGACCGCTGGAAGGACGGCGGCTTCTTCATCGGCGGCGGCACCGACACCGAGGCGGCCGTGCGCGGGCACTACCGGCGCCACGACCGCGTGGTGATCCTGACGGACGAGCAGGCCCACTTCGGCGGCGAGCAGGACGTCACGACCGCGGTCCCCGCCGACCGAATGGTCTACACGTGGAACCTCGCCGGGTACCGGCACGGGCACGCCCCGTCGGGAACGCGCACCCGCCACACCTTCGGCGGCCTCACCGACGCCGCGTTCGCGATGATCGGCCTCCTGGAGGCGGGCCGGGACGCGGACTGGCCGTTCTGAGCCCCGCGCCGCGGCAGGGCCGGTCGTTTCCGACTGGCCTTCTTCGCTGACCGAAGGAGCGGGGCCGGTCGGAAACGACCGGCCCCGCTTTCGGTTGCGGGTCAGCGGAGGGGGTTGAAGAAGGCGGCGATGTCGGCGGTGATCTCGGTGGGGATGGCGTGGTGGAGGTAGTGGGAGGCCTGGTCGTGGACGGTCCAGGCGCGGATGTCGGTGTGGTCGCGCTCGGCGAACTTGCGGATGCCGTGGAAGTCGCCGGAGGCGCCGGAGAGGGCGAGGGGGACCGTGGTGGGGCCGGAGGGGTGCTCGGCGCGGGCGTTCTCGTAGTAGAGGCGGGTGGAGGAGCCGCCGGTGGCGGTGAACCAGTAGATCGCGACGTTGGTGAGGACGAAGTCGTCGTCGACGGTCTCGTCGAGGAGCTGGGCGTTCCAGCCCAGGAGGCCCACCGGCGAGTCGGTGAGGGCGTGCGCGAGGGTCTGCGGCTGCTGGGAGTGGAGCGTGTTGAACGCGGACTTGTGCTCCATGAACTCGTTCAGGTTCTCCAGGGTCGCGAAGTCCTCGGGGGCGAGGCCCTCGAACTCGGCGGGGTCGCCGCTCGGGAAGGAGAAGACCTGGGTGACGTGGACGCCGGCGACGTGGTCGGGGTCGACGCGGCCGACCTCCGGGGAGATCATCGACCCGGCGTCGTTCCCGGCCGCGCCGTAGCGGGTGTAGCCGAGGCGGGCCATGAGTTCGGCCCAGGCGCGGGCGACGCGCTGGTTGTCCCAGCCGGCCTCGCCGGTCGGGCCGGAGAAGCCGAAGCCGGGGATCGAGGGGATCACGAGGTGGAAGCCGGCGGCGTTGAGCGGCTCGATGACGTCGAGGAACTCGACGACCGAGCCGGGCCAGCCGTGGGTGAGGACGAGCGGGAAGGCGTCCTCGCGCTCGGAGCGGGCGTGGATGAAGTGGACGGTCTGACCGTCGATCTCGGTGGTGAACTGCGGGTGCGCGTTCAGGCGGGCCTCCCAGGCGCGCCAGTCGTAGCCGTGCTGCCAGTACTCGACGAGGTGCTTGACGCGGTCGGTGCTCACGCCGTAGGCGCCGGGGATCTGGTCGGCGAAGCGGGCCCGCGCGAGGCGGTCCTGGAGGTCCTTCAGGTCGGCCTCGGGGATGTCGACGGTGAACCGCTCGATGCTGTGCTCGTTGCTCATGATCACTACAATGCCGCAGGTCAAGGGCATGATCAAGATCGAATCGCAGCACGTGCGTGTTGCCGTGCAACACGATCTCAGGTCTGCCAGCCGGCCTGGCGGGCGCAGTCCGAGGCGACGTCCGCGAACGCCTGGACCAGGAGGTTCCGGGAGGAGCGCGGCCACACCAGGCGGATCGGCATGGGCGGCAGGCCGATCAGGGGCAGGACGACGACGCCGGGCCGGTGGTAGGAGTCCAGGAGCGACGCGAACGTCAGGTGCGCGAGCTGCTGCTCGGCGACGAGGCGGAGCACGTCCTCGATGTACTCGGCGTTGACGCGGCGCAGCCGCAGCTCGCGGCCGCCCGGCGTGGTCTGCGGGGTCCAGGCCGCGCCGTACCAGCCCGGGAGCTGCGGGTAGACGACCTCGTGGTCGGCGAGGTCTTCGACGTCGACGACCGCGCGCTCGGCGAGCGGGTGCTGGACGCCGAGCATGACGGCGCGGCGCACGCGCTGGAGGACGGGCCCGATCGCGAGGTCGGCCTCGGGCGAGTCCTCGACGGGCATCCAGGTCGCGAACACGTCGACCTGCCAGGAGGGCCGGTCGCCTTCGAGCCAGCGGAACAGGTCGGTGGTCGGGGCCGCGTACTGGACGACGCGCGCCTGCGGGTACGCCTGCTCGAACGCCTGGACGAGCGCCCCGGGGACCTTCTCGGGGAGCGTGGTCGCGAAGCCGACGCGGATGACCTTGCCGGCGGGGTCGGCGGCGTCGCGCACGTCCGCGAGGGCCCGCTCGATCCGCACGTACGCGGCGCGGAACTCGGCGAAGAGGTGCTCGCCGGCGCGGGTGAGGCGGACGTTGCGGCTGGTGCGCTCGAACAGCGCCGCCCCGGCCCGGCGTTCGAGGGTGCGGATCAGCGCGCTCACCCGGGAGGTCGACAGGGCGAGCCGTTCGCCGGCGCGGCCGAAGTGGAGCTCCTCCGCGACGGTCAGGAACGCTTCGATCTCTCGCATCTCAAGGTTCACGACCGACAGTATGCCCCCGCGGCGGGCGGTCCGAACGCGTCCCGAACGCAACCGAACACCGTCGGACCTGCGAACTCGTCAGAGGCGCGAGAGCGCGTCCTCGACCGCCCGGTGGAACGTCGGGTAGGCGTAGATCATGCGGCGCAGGTTCGCGATCGGGGTGCGCTCGTGGACGGCGAGCGTGAGCATCGACAGGACCTCGCCGCCGGCCGGGCCGGCGGAGGTCGCGCCGACGAGGATGCCGCGCTCGGTGTCGGCCACGAGCTTGACGAGGCCTTCGTTGCCGCTCTTGTGGATCCAGCCGCGCGAGGAGTTCGGGATCTCGGACACCGAGGTCGCGACCGCGATGCCCTGCTCGGTGGCCTGCTTCTCGGTGAGGCCGACCGCGCCGACCTCGGGGTCGGTGAACGTCACGCGCGGCACGGCGTGGTACTCGGCGCCCGCGTTGTCCTTGCCGAGGACGTGGTCGGTGACGATCCTGGCCTGGTACATCGACATGTGCGTGAAGGCGCCCTTGCCGACGATGTCGCCGATCGCGTAGACGCCGTCGGCGACCCGCAGGTGCTCGTCGGCGTCGAGGGACCGGCCGGTGGCGTCGACGCCGACGGTGTCGAGGCCGAGGTCGCGGAGGTTCGGTTTGCGCCCGGTGGCGACGAGGAGGCGGTCGGCCTCGACGGTGACGGTGCCGGCCTTGACGGTGAAGCGGCCCGCGTCGTGCGCGACGGACTCCACGGCCGTGCCGGTGTGGATCTCGATGCCCTCGGTGCGGAAGACGTTCGCGACGAGGTCGCCGGCCTCCGGCTCCTCGACCGGCAGGAGCCGCTCGGCGGCCTCGAACACGGTGACGTGGGTGCCGAAGCGCGAGAACGCCTGCGCCAGTTCGAGGCCGATCGCGCCGCCGCCGAGGACGACGAGGGACGCGGGAGCCTCGGTCGCGGCCACGGCGTCCCGGTTCGTCCAGTAGGGCGTGTCGGCGAGGCCGGGGATCGGGGGCACGGCCGGCTCGGTGCCGGTGTTCAGGATGATCGCCTTGGCGACGGTGAACTCCTCGTCGCCGACGCGGACCGCGCCGGGCCCGGTGATGACGGCCTCGCCGCGGACGAGGCGCCCGCCGGCGTCGGTGAAGCGGTCGGCGGCGGCCTGGTCGTTCCAGTCGGCGGTGGCCTCGCCGCGGATGCGGTCGGCCACGGGCCCGAAGTCCGCGGCGACGTCGGCCGCGCCGGCGAGGCCCGGGACACGGCGCGCCTCGGCGAGCGCGTCGGAGGCGCGCACGATCATCTTGGTGGGGATGCACCCGTAGTAGGGGCATTCGCCGCCGACGAGGCGGCGCTCGGCGCCGATGACGGTGAGCCCGGCGCGGGCGAGCTCGGCGGCGGCCGACTCCCCTCCCGGGCCCATGCCCACCACGACGACGTCCACTTGCTCGGGCATGTCCCGCTCCTTCCGTCCGCGTTCGGCGCCAACGATACCGGCGCGCGCGTGCGCGGGGGCCGGTCTCGCGCCGGGACACCCCCTTCGGAGAACCCGTGCCGTCGAGCAGGTTCGGATGTCGTACAGGTCGGGTATTGTCGCGTGAGCGCCCGGCCGATAGCGGGCGCAGGCCCGGCCGACCGGGCGGTGCGGAGGCGTCGGCCGAGGTCCCGTCCGTGCACCCGGAGGAGCCCGATGATCGAGTTCCGCAACGTGACCAAGCGATTCCCGGACGGGACGGTGGCCGTCGACGCGTTCGACCTCGTCATCCCGTCGCGGAAGACGACCGTGTTCGTCGGTTCCTCGGGCTGCGGGAAGACCACGCTGCTGCGCATGATCAACCGCATGGTCGAGCCGACCGGGGGCACGGTGGCGATCGACGGCGAGGACGTCGCCTCCAAGCAGGCCGTGGCGCTGCGGCGCAGCATCGGCTACGTCATGCAGAACAGCGGCCTGATGCCGCACTTCACGGTCGCCGAGAACATCGCCACGGTGCCGCGCCTGACCGGGCGCACCCGCCGGGCCGCGCGCGCGAGGGCCCTGGAGCTCATGGACGTCGTCGGGCTCGACACGGCGATGGCAGACCGGTACCCGAGCCAGCTCTCCGGCGGGCAGCAGCAGCGCGTCGGCGTCGCCCGCGGGCTCGCGTCCGACCCGAACATCCTGCTCATGGACGAGCCGTTCGGGGCCGTCGACCCGATCGTGCGCGCCGAGCTCCAGCGCGAGCTCATCCGCCTCCAGCGCGACCTCGACAAGACCGTGGTGTTCGTGACGCACGACGTCGACGAGGCGTTCCTCCTGGGCGACCAGGTCGCGATCCTCGCCAAGGGCGCCCGGCGGCTCCAGTTCGGCAGCCCCAGCGAGATCACCGAGCAGCCCGCCGACGACTTCGTGGCCGCGTTCATCGGCGCCGAGCGCGGCAAGCGCGCCCTGCGCGTCAAGCAGACCCCGCACGGGCCGGTGCTCGTCGACGCCGAGGGCCGCACGCAGGGCGTCCTCGTGGAAGGCGGCGCCTGACATGGAGTGGGTCACGGGGAACCTCGACCTGATCGGCTCCCTCACGCTCGACCACCTGCGGCAGAGCGTCATCGCGATCGCCGCCGGGTTCGCGCTGTCGCTGCCGCTGGGGTGGGTCGCGTGGCGGTACCGGCTGCTGCGCGGCTGGGTCATCACCGTCACCGGGCTGCTGTACACGATCCCGTCGCTGGCGCTGCTCATGATCCTGCCGGTGGTCGCGGGCTATCCGGCCACGAGCGAGACGAACCTCGTCATCGCGCTCACGATCTACGCGGTCGCGATCATGGTCCGCGCGGTCACCGACGGCCTCGACGCGGTCGACCCGGCGGTGCGCCGCTCGGCGACCGCGGTCGGCTACGGCGACGCGCGGCGCTTCTGGGCCGTGGACCTGCCGCTGGCCGGACCGGTGATCCTGGCGGGCCTGCGGGTCACCGCGGTCTCCACGATCTCCCTGGCGACCGTGGGCATCCTGGTCGGCGTCACGAACCTCGGCTACCTGTTCACGAACGGCCTCCAGCGGCGCATCATCCCCGAGGTGCTCGCCGGGATCGTGGCGGTCGCGCTCGTCGCGCTCCTGATCGACCTGCTGCTCATGCTCGCCGGCCGGGCCCTCATGCCGTGGGCGCGCGCCGAGGCGCCGCGCCGGTCGAGCACGGCCGCGGAGGCCGCCGCGTGAACCTCCTCGCCGACGCGTTCGCGTGGCTCGCCGCGCCCGAGCAGTGGACCGGCCCGAACGGGCTCCAGCACCTGCTCGCGCAGCAGCTGTACTTCACCGCGATCGCGGTCGCGATCGCCGCGGTCATCGCCGTCCCGGCCGGCTGGGCGATCGGGCACACCGGGCGCGGCCGCGAAGTGGCCGTGGCGTTCGCGGGCGCCGCGCGGGCCGTCCCCTCGTTCGGGCTCCTGGTCCTGCTGGTGCTGCTGTTCGGCGTGCTCCACAAGCCGGAGGCCGCCACCGTCACGTTCGTGATCCTCGCGATCCCCTCGCTCCTCGCGGGCGCGTACGCGGGCTTCGAGGCGATCGACCGCCGCGTCATCGACGCCGCGCGGGCCGTGGGGATGACCGAGGCGCAGATCCTGTGGCGCGTGGAGGTGCCGCTCGGGCTGCCGCTGCTCGTCGGCGGGTTCCGCTCGGCGGTCCTCCAGGTCGTCGCCACGGTGACGATCGCCGCGTACGTCAACCTCGGCGGCCTCGGCCTGCCGATCATCACCGGCCTGAGCCTGCGCCGCTACGAGGTCGTCCTCGGCGGCGCCGTCCTGGTCGCACTCCTCGCGCTCGCCCTCGACGCGCTGCTCGCGCTCGCGCAGCGCGCGGCCGTGCCCCGCGGCGTCCGCGCCGACCAGGGCCGCGCCGCCGCACCGCGCCGGCGCGACCACCCCGAATCCGCCACCGTGAGCCCACACCCGTCTTGAGAGGAAGACCCATGTTGAGAGTGCGAGGCACTCGCGCCGGACTCGCCGCCGCGGCGGCCCTGGCGATCGCGCTGACCGGCTGCTCGTCCGAGGACCCCCTCGGCGAGAACGAGTCGGACGGCCCGGCCGCCGAGGGCGCCATCGTCGTCGGCTCCCAGGCGTACTACTCGAACGAGATCGTCGCCGAGATCTACGCGCAGGCCCTCGAAGGCGCCGGCCACGAGGTCGAGCGGCGCTTCAGCATCGGCCAGCGCGACGCCTACATGCCCGACGTCGAGAGCGGCGCCATCACGCTGTTCCCCGAGTACACCGGCAACCTGCTCCAGTTCCTCGACCCGGAGACGACCGCGCGGTCCCCCGAGGACGTGTACGCGGCGCTCCAGGAGGCGCTGCCGGAGGGCCTGGCGGTGCTCGACCAGTCGAGCGCGACCGACCAGGACTCGTACACGGTGACGAGCGCGTTCGCGGAGGCGAACGGGCTCACCACGATCGCCGACCTCGCGAACGTCTCCGAGCCGCTCACGCTCGGCGGCCCGCCGGAGCTCGCCGAGCGCCCGTACGGGCCGACGGGCCTGGAGGAGACGTACGGCGTCTCGGTCGAGTTCTCGGCGACCGGCGACACCACGGTCGAGGACCTGGTGGCGGGCACGGTGAACGTGGCGAACGTGTTCACCGCGGACCCGCGCATCCAGACCGACGACCTGGTGGTCCTGGAGGACCCGGAGTCGCTGTTCCTGGCGTCGAACGTGGTGCCGCTGGTGAGCGCCGACGTCGCCGACGAGATCGCCGAGGTGGTCAACGCGGTGAGCGCCGCGCTGACGCCGGAGGGCCTGGTGGCGCTGAACGTGCAGAGCACGGTCGAGCAGCAGTCCACGCCGGACATCGCGGCGCAGTGGCTGTCGGACAACGGCCTGAGCTGAGCGCGGTCCGAGGAGGGGCCGGTCGCCGTCGCGGCCGGCCCTTCCCCGTGCCGCCGGGACGGGCACTGCTTGCCGGGCGGCTAGGGAGGCGTTAGGGTCGGGGCACCTCGTTTTGGAAGGGTGCACATGGGCGATCCTCAGCTGGCTGCGCTGGCGCAGCGGTACTTCGACTTTCACCTGGCCGACAACCCCACGGCGGCCAGCTTCTACGGGATTCCCGGCTACGACGACCTGCTGCCGGACCCGAGCCGCGACGGCGACGCCGTGCGGCTCGCGCATCACGCGGAGGTCCGGGACGGGCTCGCCGGGATCGACGCGGACTCACTGGAGGGCCAGGACCGGATCACGCACTCGATGCTCGGGCGGCTGGTGCGGGACCAGTCGGCCGTGATCGAGGCGCGCCTCGGGGAGGTGGCGCTGAGCAGCACGATCAGCGGGCCGGTGGCGTCGATGCTGTCGTCGCTGCCGCGCCAGAGCCTGAACTCGGAGCAGCGCAGCCGCGACTACCTCGTGAGGCTCGGGAAGCTCGGGGACTACTTCGACGCGGTCCTGGAGCGGTACCGGCAGGCCGGGGCCGAAGGGCGGCACCAGACCCGGACCGGGGTCCTGGGTGTCATCGGGCAGTTGGACGACTACCTCGCGACCGATATAGCACGTGACGCGCTGGCGGAGCCGGAGCCCACCGGCGTCGACGCCGACGCGTGGAAGGCCGAGGCCAGGGCCCTGGTCGCCGAGCGGGTCAGGCCCGCGCTCGCCCGGTGGCGGGCGGCGCTCGAGGCCGAGTTCCTGCCGGTGTCGCGCGGCGACGCGGAGGTCGGGATCTGCCACGTGCCCGGCGGCGAGGCGGGGTACCGGGCCGCCTCGCGGCAGTTCACCACCACCGACCTCGATCCCGAAGCGGTGCACCGGATCGGGCTCGAGGAGGTGGAGCGGAACCGGGCCGAGTTCGCCGAGATCGGGGCGCGGGCGCTCGGCACGGGCGTCGTCGCCGAGGTCGTCGACCGGCTCCGCGGCGACGAGTCGCTGCGGTACGAGACGGCCGAGGAGATCCTCCGCGACGTGACGGCGGCGCTGCGGCGGGCCGAGGCCGCGCTGCCGGCCGCGTTCCTGGACTACGAGATCGCCCCCTGCTCGGTCGAGGTGATCCCCGAGGCCGCGGCCAAGGGCTCGACCCTCGCGTACTACACCGTGCCGGCCTCCGACGGGTCGCGGCCGGGCACGCACTGGGTGAACACCCACGCGCCCCGGAGCCGGGCGCGGTACGAGTACGAGGCCCTCGCCTTCCACGAGAGCGTCCCCGGCCACCACCTCCAGTTCGCGCTCGGGCAGACCCTGAAGGACCTGCCGCGGTTCCGGCAGTTCGGGTACGTGACCGCGTTCGGCGAGGGCTGGGGCCTGTACACCGAGCGGCTGTGCGACGAGATGGGGCTCTACAGCGGCGATCTCGCCCGGCTCGGCATGGTCTCCTTCGACGCCTGGCGGGCCTGCCGGCTCGTGGTCGACACCGGGATGCACGCGTTCGGCTGGTCGCGCGAGCGCGCCGTCCAGTACATGCGCGACAACACCGCCCTGTCCGAAGTGAACATCGCGAACGAGGTCGACCGGTACATCGCGTGGCCGGGCCAGGCGCTCGCGTACATGATCGGGCGCAAGCACATCGAGGGCCTGCGCGAGCGCGCCGAGCGGGAGCTCGGGGACGCGTTCGACGTGCGGCACTTCCACGACCGCATCCTCTCCAGCGGCTCGATCCCGCTGGAGACGATGACCGGCGTCGTCGAGGCGTGGATCGCCGAGGCCCGCTAGTCCACCGATCGTTGTCGGATCGCTGACAGACAGTGGCGGTCCGGTTCGAGATGATTCCTACGCGGCGGCGACTCCCCCCGGGCGCCGCCGCAACTCCTCCGACGGCGGTGCCGCGGACGGAGTCGCCGCCGCGTTCCCGTTGCGCCGCTTAGGCCCCGGCAGGGACGGCGTCCACTCCATCAGTCCACATTGGACTTCACCGAGCATTCACCGCAATTCCCAACAAAAGTCATGCAGCGGATGACGAGGCAGGAACTCGTGGAGAACATCACCATCCGGGACGACCTCTTTCGCTCCTCGTGCGCTTAGGTTAGCCTAACCTACACGTTCCCCGGCATCCCGAGAGACCGTCCCTCCCTGAAAGGACCCTCCGTGCTGACAAGCGCCGACCTCCGTCCGGCTCCCGCGCCGCACCAGCGGACCGCACCCCCGGCCCTGCTCGGCCGCGACTCGGCGGCCGCCTACCGCGGCCTCGTCGCCGACGTCGCCGACCGCATCGCCGCGCGCTTCGCCGCCGTCGAGCGGCCCTGGACCGGCGCCGCCCCGGCCGCGCTGGCGCCCTCGATCGCCGCCGTCGACCTCGACCGGCCCCTGGAGTCCTTCGAGGCCGCCTTCGACGAGGTCGGCGCCCTCTACCTCGACGACGCGGTCTGGTTCCACCACCCGCGCTACCTCGCCCACCTCAACTGCCCGGTGGCGCTCCCGGCCGTCGCGGCCGAGACCGTCCTCGCGGCCGTGAACACCTCGGTGGACACCTGGGACCAGAGCGCCGGCGGCACCCTCATCGAGCAGCGGCTCGTCGAGTGGACCGCGCAGCGCCTCGGCCTCGGGCCGGACGCCGACGGGGTCTTCACCTCCGGCGGCACCCAGTCGAACCTCCAGGCCCTGCTCCTGGCCCGCGACGAGGCCGTCGAGGCCCAGCAGCTCAAGCACGAGGTCGAGCACGGGACGCCGCTGCGCGGCGTCGAGGTCCTGCCGCGCCTGCGGTTCTTCGCCTCGCCGCACTCGCACTTCTCGGTCGTCAAGGCCGCCAGGCTCCTCGGCCTCGGCGAGGACGCCGTCGTCACCGTCCCCGCCGACGACTGGTTCCGCATGAACCCGGCCGCGCTCGACGCCGCGATCGAGACCTGCCGCGAGCAGGGGAACGTGCCGGCCGCGATCGTCGCCACCGCCGGCACCACCGACTTCGGGTCCGTCGACCCGCTCGCCCCGGTCGCCGAGATCGCCGCCGCGCACCGCGTCTGGCTCCACGTCGACGCCGCCTACGGCTGCGGCCTGCTCGTCTCCCTCGAGCACCGCGCCCTCCTGGCGGGCGTCGAGGCCGCCGACTCGGTCACCGTGGACTACCACAAGTCGTTCTTCCAGCCCGTCAGCTCCTCCGCGCTCCTGGTGCGCGACCGGGCCGCGCTGCGCCACGTCACCCACCACGCCGACTACCTCAACCCGGCCGAGGGGGCGCTCCCGAACCAGGTCGACAAGAGCCTCCAGACCACGCGCCGCTTCGACGCCCTGAAACTGTGGATGACGCTGCGCACCTTGGGACCCGACGCGATCGGCGCCATGTTCGACCGCGTCTGCGCCCTCGCGGACGAGACCTGGGACTGGCTCGCCTCCGACCCGCGCTTCGAGGTGGCCGCGCCGCCCTCGCAGCTGTCCACCGTCCTGTTCCGCCTCGCCGGGGCCGACGACGCGACCCACCGGCGCGCCCGGGAGGCCCTCGCGGCCTCCGGGGAGGGCATGGTCGCCGCCACCCGCGTCGAGGGCCGCATCGCCCTCAAGCTCACGCTGCTCAACCCCGAGACCGCCCTCGACGACGTCGTGCCCGTGCTCGAGGCGCTCGCGCGCCACGGCAAGACCGCGCAGGAGGCGGTGTGAGCGGGCGCGTCCACGACTTCGTCGGGATCGGCCTCGGGCCGTTCAACCTCGGCCTCGCGGCCCTCACCGCCCCTATCCCGGACCTCCACGGGATCTTCCTGGAGCGCAAGCCGAACGTCGACTGGCACCCCGGGATGCTCATCGAGGGCACGACCATGCAGGTCCCGTTCATGGCCGACCTCGCGACCCTCGCCGACCCCACCTCGCCGTACTCGTTCCTGAACTACCTCAAGGAGCGGGGCCGCCTCTACCCGTTCTACATCCGCGAGTCGTTCTTCCAGCTGCGCGCCGAGTTCCAGGACTACCTGCGATGGGCCGCAGGGAAACTCGACAACCTCGAATTCGAGCGCGACGTGACCGGGGTGACCTGGGAGGACGGCGCGTACGCCGTCCGCTCCGAGGGCCCGGGCGGCGAGCGCGTCGACCGCGCGAAGCGCCTGGTGCTCGGCACCGGCACCCCGCCGTGGGTCCCGCCGGCCTGCCGCGAGCTGGAGTCCGACACCGTCTGCCACGCCTCGGCGTACCTCCAGCACCGCGAGCGGCTCAAGGGCTGCAAGTCGATCACCGTGGTCGGCTCGGGGCAGAGCGCCGCCGAGATCTACCGGGACCTGCTGGGCGGCATCGACTCCGGCGGGTACGAGCTCAACTGGGTCACCCGCTCGCCGCGGTTCTTCCCGCTGGAGTACACCAAGCTCACGCTGGAGATGACGAGCCCGGAGTACGTGGACTACTTCCACGGCCTGCCCGCCGCGAAGCGCGACGAGCTCAACCAGGCCCACAAGGGACTGTACAAGGGCATCAACGCCGAACTGATCAACGAGATCTACGACGTCCTCTACGAGCTGCGGTTCGCGATGGGCGAGGTGCCGACGCGCCTGTTCACCAACTGCACCGTCGAAAAGAGCACCGTCGAGAAGAGCGCGGCGGAGCAGGCGGCCGGTCGCGGGAGCGTGCGCCTCGGGATCAGGCAGCACGAGCAGGACCGGAGCTTCGACCTGGTGACCGAGGGGCTGGTGCTCGCCACCGGCTACAGTTACCGCGTCCCCGCGTTCCTGGACGGCGTGCGCGACCGGCTGCGCTTCGACGCGACCGGGCGGCTGGAACCGCGCCGCGACTACAGCGTCGACAAGGCCGGCGCCGGCGAGGTCTTCGTCCAGAACGCCGAACTCGCCACCCACGGGTTCACCGCCCCCGACCTCGGCATGGCCGCGTACCGCAACTCCTGGATCATCCGGTCGATGACCGGCCGGGAGGTCTACCCCATCGAGCAGCGAATCGGCTTCCAGGAGTTCGGAGCACCGTCGTGAACACGCTTTTGAAGGCGCCCAAGTCCTTCTACCACCTGCACGAGCGCCTCGGCGACTTCGGGCTGCGCCCGGTCGACCCGCCGACGGACTCGCCCCTGCTGCACGAGTGGGTCACCCACCCGAAGGCGCGGTACTGGATGATGCAGGACGCCTCCGTGGCCGACGTGCTCGCCGAGCACGAGGCCATCGAGATGAACCCGCACCACTTCGCGTACATGGGCCTGCACCACTACCGGGCCCGGTTCCTCGTCGAGGTCTACGACCCGGCGCACTCGGAGCTGGCCGCGGTCTACGACCCCGAGGAGGGCGACGTGGGCATGCACGTGCTCACCGCCCCCGCCGACACGCCGATCCCCGGGTTCACCAGGGCCGTCATGGCGACCGTGATGCACCTGCTGTTCGACGGCTTCGGGGCCCGGCGCGTCGTCGTGGAGCCGGACACCGGGAACGAGGCGATCCACCGCCTCAACGAGCACGTCGGGTTCCGTCCTGAGAGGACGGTGAAGCTGGAGGGCAAGGACGCGCTGCTGAGCTTCTGCACCCGCATGGACTTCGAGCGGTCCGCCGCGAAGGGAGTGAACGCATGAGCGCCGTCGACCACCTGCGGCCGGAGCTGTGGGCCGAGGCCACGAGGGGCCTGCTGGCGAAGGCGATCGGCGAGTTCGCGCACGAGCGGCTGCTCGTGCCCGTCAAGGACGGGGACGGGTACGTGCTGCACGCCGGGGGCGGGGCCGAGCGGTACCGGTTCGCCGCCAGGCGGTTCAAGCTCGACCACTGGGTCGTGGACCCCGCCTCGATCGAGCGCGCCGGCGCCGGCGGCGAGGCGCTCGACCTCGACGCGGCCGCGTTCTTCCTGGCGTTCAAGGGCGAGCTGGGCCTGAGCGACGCCGTGCTGCCGGTGTACCTCGAGGAGGTCGCGGCGACGGTCAACCGCGGGGCGTTCCAGCTCTCGGAGGACCAGCCGTCCGCGGCCGCGCTCGCGGGCGCGGGCTTCCAGGCGATCGAGGCGGCGATGACCGGCGGGCACCCGTGCTTCGTGGCCGGGTCGGGCCGGCTCGGGTTCACCTCCGAGGACTACCGGGCGTACGCGCCGGAGGCCGGGGCCGGGGTGCGGCTCATGTGGCTGGCGGCCCTGCGCGAGCACGCCATGTTCGCGTCCTCGCCGGAGCTGGACTTCGCGTGGCTGCTGGAGACCCAGGTCGACGCCGACTCGCGCGACTACTTCGCGTCGCTCCTGACCGACCGAGGCCTGAGCTACGACGACGTGTACCTCATCCCGGTGCACCCGTGGCAGTGGCGGAACAAGATCTCGGTGACGTTCGCGCCCGAGATCGCGGCCGGGCGGCTGGTGCCGCTCGGCGAGGGCCACGACGAGTTCCAGGCGCAGCAGTCGATCCGCACCTTCTTCGACCGCACCGACCCGGGCCGCGACTACGTCAAGACCGCGCTCTCGGTGCTGAACATGGGCTTCATGCGGGGCCTGTCGACCGAGTACATGGAGGTCACGCCCGCGATCTGCGAGTACGTGGCCGACCTGGTGCACAACGACGCCACCCTGAAGCGCCACGGCACGACGGTCCTGCGCGAGCGCGCGGCCGTGGGCTACCGGCACCCGGCCTACACGGCCGGGGCGCCGAAGGGCTCGCCGTACCGGAAGATGCTCGCGGCCCTGTGGCGCGAGAGCCCGGTCCCGAAGCTGGCCAAGGGGGAGCGCGCGGCCACGATGGCCTCGCTGCTGCACGTCGACCGGGACGGGAGGCCGTTCGCGTCGGCGCTCATCCGCCGCTCGGGGCTGCGCCCGGCCGACTGGCTGCGCGGGTACCTCGACGCATACCTGGTGCCGCTCGCGCACTGCCTCTACAAGTACGGGCTGGTGTTCATGCCGCACGGGGAGAACATCATCCTGGTGCTCCGGGACGGGGCCGTGGAGCGGGTGTTCCTCAAGGACATCGGCGAGGAGTGCGCGGTCCTGGAGCCGTCCACGGAGGTGCCCGAGGCGATCGCGCGGATCAGGGCCGAGGTGCCCGACGGGGTGCGGGCGCTGTCGATCCTCACCGACGTCGTGGACTGCTTCCTGCGGTTCCTCGCCGGCATCCTGCACGTCGACGGCGTGCTCAGCGAGGACGAGTTCTGGCGGGTGGCCGCGGAGGCCCTGAAGGACTACATGGCCGCGCACCCGGAGCTCGCCGCGGCGTTCGAGCGGTTCCCGCTGTTCGAGGACGCGTTCCCGCTCTCGTGCCTGAACCGCTTGCAGCTGAAGAACAACCAGCAGATGGTGGACCTGGAGAACCAGGAGGAGAGCCTGATCTACGCGGGTCGCCTCGACAACCCGCTGGCGCCCTGGCGCTGACGGCGGGCCGCGCGGCTCCGGCGCCGCTCCGGGGCCGGGGTCCGACCGGCGGGGCGGCCCCCGCCGGTCGGCCGTGGACCGGACGAGACAGGGCGGGTCAGAATGAACGGCATGCACCTCAACAGTCCTGTCCTCATCACCGGAGCGAGCCACGGCCTCGGCCAGGCGACGGCGGCGCTCCTGGCCTCCCAAGGCGTCCCGCTCGCACTGTGCGCCCGCAACGCCGCGCCCCTGAACGAGTTCGCCGCCAAGCTGCGGGCCGAGCACGACGTGCAGGTCGCCGCCAGGGCGCTCGATGTGAACGACGCGGAGATGCTCACCGAGTTCGTGCACGAGGCCGGGCGGCGCCTGGGCGACCTCGGCGGCGTGGTCGCGAACGTGGGCGGCGCCCGGGGCCGCAGCCTCACCGACACCGAGGCCGACGACTGGGCCTACACGCTCGGCGTCAACGTGGTGAGCGCCATGACCGCGCTCAAGGCGGCGCTGCCGCAGCTGCGGCGCACCCGCGGCGCGGCGGTGCTGGTGTCCTCGATCTCGGGCTCGAAGCCCTCCCCCGGGCTCGCGTACGGGTCCACGAAGGCCGCGCTCAACCACGCCGCCACCGTCCTCGGCCGCGAGCTGGGCCCGAGCGGCGTCCGCGTGAACGCGGTCGCGCCCGGGTCCATGCTCATCCCCGACCGGAACTGGGACCGGCTGCGCGTGGCCGACCCGGGGCGCTACGAGACGTTCCTGAAGGAGTTCCCCTCGCGCCAGCTCCTCGACCCGAACGATGTGGCCGAAGTCATCGCATTCCTGCTGTCGGACAAGGCGAAGGCGGTGAACGGCGCCGTCGTGCCGGTCGACGGCGGCCAGAACGCGCCCAGCGCCTACGGGTACTAGGCCGACTCCTCCGCGGCCCGCGGCGGCGCGATGCGGCCCATCAGGAACGGCACCACGCACAGGGTGACGACGGCGCAGCACACGCACAGCATCCCGTAGGAGGCGTACTCGACGATCGGCCCGGAGGCGATGCCCGCGCCCATGGCGGCCAGGCCCATGACGAGGTCCGAGAAGCCCTGCGTGGACGGGCGCTGCGCGGGGCTGACGGCGCCGGTGACGAGCGCGGCCGAGCCGACCGTCATCGCCGACCAGCCGAGGCCGAGGAGGACCAGGCCGATCGAGAGCCGCACGTGGTCGTCGGCGGGCGAGGACCCGGAGACGGCGCACGCGGCGACGAGGACCGCGGTGCCGGTCACCAGGACCGGGCGCGCGCCGTGGCGGTCGACGAGCCGGCCGACGACCGGCGCGAGCGCGTACATGCCGCCGATGTGGAGGCCGAGGATGACGCCGACGACGGTGAGGGCCCGCTCGGGGTCGGCCATGCCGTGCTTGATGTGGAGCGCGGTCATGGCCATGACCCCGACCATGACGAAGTGGCCGAGGGCCGCGGCGACGACGCCGGTGCGCACGGCCGGGTTCGACTTCGCGGTGCGGTAGCCGTCGGCGATCGAGCGGCGCGGCGCGTCCGTCTCGCCGCTGATCTCGCGGGCGGTCAGCAGCGGGTCGGGGCGCAGGAACACGCCGATCACGGCGGCGGTGGCGACGCAGAGGACGCCGATGGCGACCATGGAGCCGACGTAGGCGGGGCCGCCGAACCAGGCGGTCCACCAGCGTTCGGCGAGCCCGGCGACCGAGGGGCCGACGACCGAGCCGATCGTGGTGGCCCACACGACGATCGCGAGGTGGGAGCCGCGGCGCGCCGCGGGCGCGAGGTCGGCGGCGGCGTACCGGGACTGGAGGCCCGCGAACGACGCCGAGCCGAGCAGGAAGTACCCGCAGACGGCGACGGCGGCGTTGTCGAGGTGGATCGCGCCGATGATGACGAGCGTGCCGAGGACCGCGCACGCGTAGCCGAAGGCGAGGCCGCCGCGGCGGCCGTAGCGCTCGGTGATGCGCACGGCCGGGACGACGACGAGGGCGGAGCCGCCCACGAACAGGCTCTGGCCGAGCCCGGCGTACGTGGACGAGCCGGTCATGTCCTCGATGAGGAGCGCGCCGACGGCGATCCCGATGCCGACGGCGAGGCCGCCGAGGATCTGGGTGGTGAACAGGGTGCGCAGGACGCGCTTCTGGAGGGCGGTCGTGTCCGTTGATGCAGTCGCGGTCACGGGGGGTTCCTTTCAGTTGTCGGCCCGGGGCCGGGCCGGGCGGGCCGCCGCGGGGCGGCCCGCGGGCTAGACCGGCGTCGTCGCCGGTCCGGAGGCGTACGCGATCGCGTCGGCGACCGCGGGGGCGGCGGCGGGGTCGAGGCGGGCGGTGCTCACCCGGATGCCCTGGTCGCCGTGGAAGGAGAAGCCGCGGCCGGGGGCGACCGCGTAGCCGCTGTCGCGCAGGGAGACGACGGCGGCGGTCTCGTCGGCGACGGGCACCCACAGGTTCAGGCCCGAGGTCCCCCACGTCTCGATCCCGCGTTCGGCCAGCGCGGTCCGCAGGGCCGCCTGGCGCTCGGCGTAGACGCGGCCGGCGTGCGCGATGGTCTCGGCGACGCCCTCGTCGGTCCAGGCGGCGATGACGAAGTGCTGGAGGATGCGCGAGACCCAGCCGTGGCCGAGGGCCATGCGGCCCTGGACGCGGGCCTTGGTGTCGGGGTCGGCGGCGACGAGGGCGGTGCGCAGGTCGGGTCCGTACGGCTTGGAGACGGACCGGACGAACATCCAGTGCTCGGCGGCGTCGGCGACGAAGTGCAGCGGCGTCTGCGACAGCTCCGCCCAGTGGTCGTCCTCGATCACGAAGACGCCGGGGCGCTCGGCGATCACGGTCCTGAGGGCGGCGGCGCGGTCGGCGGTGACGGCGGCGCCGGTGGGGTTCTGGCCGCGCGAGGTGAGGATGAACGCGCGGGCGCCGGCGGCGAGCGCGGCGGCGAGCTCGGACGCGATGGGGCCGTCGCCGTCGATGGCGACGGGCGCGACCTGGTATCCGGCCGAGAGCAGGAGGTCGCGGCCGTTGGCCCAGGTGGGCTCCTCGACGGCGACGGTGTCGCCGGGTTCGAGGCGGGCGGCGAGGCCGCGCTCGAAGGCGTCGAGCGCGCCGGAGGTGACGGTGAGCTCGCCGTGGACGCCGTCGTTCGCGAAGCGGTCGCGGGCGAGGTCGAGGAGGTCGGGGCAGGGCCCGCCGTCGCGGTAGTTGCCCGGGGGGATCTCGACGCGCGGCTTGAGGGCGGCGAGGTCGGGCAGGAGCGCGGTGTCGGGCTCGCCGGAGACGAGGTCGTGCACGCCGGCGGGGACGGTGAGCATCCCGGTGGGGGTGAACGCGGACCGCTGGCGCACGAAGGTGCCGGCGCGGCCGCCGGTCTCGACGACGCCGCGCTCGCGCAGCCGCCGGTAGGCGGAGGCGACGGTGCCGGGGGCGACCCCGAGGTCGGCGGCGAGCTTGCGGACGGGGGGCAGGGTGCGGCCGGGCGCGAGCTGTCCGGAGCGCACGCCGGCCTCGATGCTGGCGGCGATCTCGCTTGCCGCGGCACCCGTGATCTGGTACTGTACTGACATAACTCAAGTATTGTATCAGTACAAATAATCAGATGGGAGCCCCCCTCGATGTCCACCCTCGAATGCCCCTACAGCGGCCGGTTCGAGCAGACCGAGCGCACGACCCCGAAGCGCTCGCGCGAGCGGGTCACCTACGAGCGGGCCGACTCCTACCGCGTGCTCGACGAGGCGCTCTTCGTCGACCTCGCCTTCGTCGGCCCCGACGGCGCGCCCCGCGTCCTGCCCACCTTCCATGTGCGCGTGGGCGACACGCTGTACCTGCACGGCTCGACCGGCAGCAGCATGGGCCTCGGCGGCCGCGAGGGCTTCCCCGTGAGCGTCACCGCCACCGTCGTCGACGGGCTCGTGTTCTCCAAGAGCTGGTTCCACCACTCCATGAACTACCGCAGCGTCGTCGTGCACGCGAACGCCCGGCTGGTCGAGGACGCCGACGAGCGCTGGAACGTCTTCAAGGCCCTCATCGACCGCTTCGCCGAGGGCCGCTCCGACCGGTCCCGGGCGGCCAGCCCCAAGGAGAACGCCATGTCGGCGCTCCTGGCGATCCCGCTCGAGGAGGTCTCCATCAAGCAACGCTCCGGCGGCCCGATCGAGGAGCCCGAGGACGAGGACCTGCCGTTCGACAACGGCGTCGCGGACGTGCGGACGCTCGTGACCGGGCGGCTGTAGACTCCGTTCCGCGCGGTGCCGGACCCGGCTCCGCCCCTGGGCTGCATGGTGCTGCGGGGGTGTGAGCGGGTCGTGGGAACTTCCGGCTCGGAGCCGGCCGGCACCGCGCCCGGAACGAAGGAGGGCGGGCCCGCGGGCCCGCCCGTTTCGCTTGTCCCCCAAGGGGCTCTAGGCCCGGGTGCCCGCCGGCTCCGCGGCCTCCTCGGCTTCGCGCTCCGTCTCGTCCCGGTCCAGGCGCCACACCGCGACCGAGCCGCCGCCGGCGACCGCGACGACGAACAGCACGAACGTCCACGTGTAGGGCCACTCGGGGGCCGCGTCGTCGGAGTTCTGGAGCAGCGCCCCCTCCTCGCCCGCGGCCCACCAGATCCCCTGGCGGATCAGCTGGAGGAAGTCGCGGTCGCCCCAGGTCTTCCCGGCGCCGCCCGGCGAGGCGTAGAACGCCTTGTAGGACACCGAGTTCCAGGCGACCGGGTCGCCGGAGCCGAGCTGCGCGAGCACCGTCGAGGACGGCTGCGCGGGCGCGGGGTCGAAGGAGTACCAGCGCTCGGTGACCTCGAGGTCCTCGTCCAGGCCCTCGGTGATCGGGGACCCCGCGTTGAAGGACACCTCCTGCTCGGAGGCCGGCTCCTGCGGCGGCGTGAGCGCGGTGGCGCCGAGGAGCTCCTGGTAGAAGTCCCAGTCGGGCTCGCTGGCGGCGGCCGAGTTCGTGGCGACGAAGCCGCCGCCGCGGGAGACGAACGAGTGCAGCGACGCCTGCTGCGCCTCGTCGAGGATGTCGGTCCCGGTGTTGACGAACATGACCACGTCGACGTCCTCGAGGTCCTCGAGGTCCTCGGGCGCGCCCTCGACGAGGGTGAAGTTCCAGCGGCGGGCCTCCATCTGGAGCCGCTCGACCGCGAAGTCGGCCACGTCCTGGGCCTCGTTCCCGGTCGTCAGCACCAGGACCCGGGGGCCGCCGGCGGCCAGGGCCGCCGAGGGGGCGAAGGCGGGCGCGCAGGCCAACGCGACGATGATGCACAGTCGCAGGAGGGTTCTCACGTCAACTCCAAGAAGCTGGTCCGGTTTGCCTCATAGCGAATCACGGAGATCCGAGGCTTTGGCGGGCAGCTCGGCTTCAATCCTCAGGCTGCTCTCCAGACGGTAGACGATCTCGGCATTGAGCGATCGCCGAGCGCTCTTGGCCTTGGCCGACAGCCGGGTGCGGACATCAGACGGCAAGCGCAGCGTGAGGCGTGTCTCGTGTTCCATATCCCAGGATCATAGTGTTATTTTGGTGTCATGACGACACCATCCGCAGGATCGGAGACCGGCTACGCCCGGTATACCTATCGACTTCGGGTGTCGTCCAATGCCGAAGCGGCCCTGCGCGAGGAATGGGATCGGTGCAGATGGGTCTGGAATCAGTGCGTCGCCGATTCCCGCGAGGCGTTCCGGACCGGAGCGACATGCGGACTCGCCCAATTGGATAAGCGCCTGACGGGGTGGCGCTCTGAGCATCACTGGCTCGGGAGCGGCGCGTCAGTGCCGCAGCAGCAGACCATTCGCAGTTTCGCCGCGTCTCGAGCCAAGGCGATGAAGGACGTCAAGAACCGGCTCCCCGTCCCTCAGCGAGCGGGAATGCCGAAGTTCAAGAAGCGGGATCTCGCCTCGCCCACACTCAACTACACACTGCGCGGATTCCGGATCAAGGGCGGGCGACTCCTCCTGGCCGGCCGCGTCTCGCTCTCCGTCGTCTGGTCCAGGCCCTTGCCCGCCGCGCCGTCGAGCGTGCGCGTCCACCTCGATCGCCTCGGCCACTGGTACGCATCTTTCGTCGTCCCTTCGACGACCGAACCGCTCCCCGCCACCGGTGCGGTGATCGGCATCGACTGGGGAGTGACCGTAACCGCCACGACCACCAGCGACGCATACGATCTTCCGCACCCCGAGTACGGAAAGCGGTCAGCGGGAGCACTCGCCCGCTACCAGCGCATGATGGCCCGGCGACGCCGGCCGAAGGGGAAGGCGCAGAGTCGCGGGTACCTCGAAGCCAGGAAGCAGGCCGCGAAGGTGGCCAAGAAGGTCGCCAGGCAGCGGGCGGACACCGCACGCAAGTGGGCGAAGCGCGTCGTGAGAGATCACGACCGCATCGCGGTGGAGGACTTCCGGCCGAAGTTCACGGCCAAGTCCACCTTGGCCCGGAAAGCCGCCGACGGCGCCATCGGCGCTACCAAGACCGCGCTCATCGAAATGAGCCGGAAGCATGTCCGCGACCTGCGGTTGGTCCATCCGGCCCACACCACCACGGACTGCGCACGGTGCGGAGCGAGAGCCAAGCACGCACTCCCCCTCTCCCAACGGATCTACGCCTGCACCGTGTGTGGCGCCGTCTCATCTCGAGACAAGAACTCTGCACACATGATGCTGGCCCGGGCAGGTTTCGACCCGGATGGCGTTGATCGCGTCAGCCTCGGTCACCCGCAGGGTGATCCGAGCAGCGTGAGCCTGAAATCCCCTCCCTCGCGGGAGGGGAGGATTCAAGCGCCCACCTTAGCGGGCTTCGGGACCCGGCGTGTCAGCCGCAATGGCTCCACGCGCTCGTCCACGAGGTCGAGCCGACCGAGCCGCCCCATTTGACGCACGTGTTCGGGGCCGACTTCTTCACCGGCCCCGCATAGTAGGAGAAGCTCCCCGAGTCGGTCGTGGAGCTGCCGCCCTGGACCGCGAGGGTGGCCGAGACCGCGCTGGCGGTGCCGACGTTCGTGTACTTCAGCGTGACCACGCAGTTGTAGCCGTTGGAGGCGTTGTACATCAGGAAGACCGCGCCGACGGTGCCGAGCGCGCGCTGGTTGATCTGGGAGTAGCCCGAGCCGCAGACCTCGCCGGGCGTGTACGGGTTGCCGCCGGAGCAGCCGTTGCTGGAGGTGATGGCCTTCTTGGTGCCCAGGGGGACCTGGACGCCCTCGACCACGGGCGTGACGACCGAGCCGGAGCTGTTGCGCTGCTCGTAGTGCAGGTGGGGGGCGGTCGAGCCGCCGGTGGAGCCGACGGTGCCGATGATCGTCCCCTGGGAGACGCTCATGCTGGAGCCGGGGGCCTTGACCTGGGTGGCGAGGTGGGCGTAGCGGGTGCTGGAGCCGTCGGAGTGGACGATCTTGACCCAGCGGCCGTAGCTGGTGCTGCCCTCGTTGTAGAAGTAGGCGGTGCCCGCGGCGGTGGCGCGGACGTTCTCGCCGCCGATGGCGTCGGAGCCGTAGCTCTGCCAGTCGATGGAGTTGCTCGGGTTGTGCCCGCCCGTCCAGTTGTTCGCGTAGAACGTCTTGTTGCAGTTGAACGGGCTCTTGTGGGAGACGGCCTGGGCCGTGACGTCGTCGGCGTTCGAGACCAGGGCCGGGGCGAAGGCCGCCGCGGCCGCGGTGAGGAGTGCCGCGACGAATAGTGCGATTCGTCGGTTGCGGTGTCTCATAAGGGGAACGTACCGAAGATTTTCTCCGTTGTGAAGATCACATTTGAAGAAAAGCTTCTTAACGCCAAGCGGCCGCGCCCCCGTCCGACGGGGGCGCGGCCTGCTGCTTGACCGCTGCTACTTATACAGCGCCCGTGCAAGCCGGCGCTGCGCGATCCACATGCCGACGACCCACAGCGCGAGCAGGTAGACGACGTTGACCAGCATCATCGGCTCGGCCTGGCCGAGGCTGATGCCGCGCACCAGCGAGATCCCGTGGTACAGCGGCATGGCGTACACGAGCGGCTGGAGGTAGTCCGGGTAGGACTCCACGGGCGTGAACGTGCCGCCGAACAGGAACATCGTGAACACGACGGCGTTCATCCAGTCGAAGTCGGTCCAGTCGCGGAACAGCGTGGCGAGGGTGAGGCCAATCCCGGAGAACGCGAGCGCGACGAACAGGCACGCGGGCACGGCCAGGACCGACCACCACGAGTCCAGGAGCCCGAAGAGCGCCATGATGACCACGAACGCGCCGATGTAGGTGAAGCCGCGGATGAGCGCCCACCAGACCTCGCCGAGCGCCACGTCCCAGGGGCGCAGCGGGGTGTTGAGGATGCCGTCGTAGACCTTCATCCACTTGAACTTGGCGAACACGTTGATGGAGGTCTCGGCGAGCACGCCCATCATGGCGGCGTTCGCGAGGATCGCGGGGGCGACGTACGCGGTGTAGGAGACGACCGTCCCGTCCGGGAGGGTCAGGTCCCCCACGAGCGCGCCGACGCCGAACCCGAAGGCGAACAGGAACAGGAGCGACTCGACCGCGCCGGAGATGATGAGGATCCACGCCCGGCGCATGGCGATCCAGTTGCGGTTGAGCAGTGCTCCGGAGGAGCGCAGGGAGGCGCGCGCGGCGCCGTAGGCGATGACTGACACGGCCGGCTCCTAGAAGTTCAGGCGCTTCTGGATCCGCCAGCGGGCGGCGAACCACCCGGTGACGGCCAGCGCGGCCAGGTAGGCGATGTGGACGTAGGGGGGCAGCGCGGGGGCGGTGCCGGCGG
The DNA here is from genome assembly GCF_003933745.1 of Glycomyces terrestris. Lineage (GTDB taxonomy): Bacteria > Actinomycetota > Actinomycetes > Mycobacteriales > Micromonosporaceae > Glycomyces > Glycomyces terrestris. Next base: position 25,186 of record NZ_RSEB01000005.1, read on the forward strand.
TGGCGGCGCGCGCGAGCTCGGTGCCGTGCCACAGCGGGGAGGCCCACACGAGCGGCTGGAGGAAGGCCGGCATGTCGCTCGCGGGGAAGAACACGCCGGAGAACAGCGAGATCGGCATGACCGCGAACCGGAAGATCATGTTCAGGTTCGAGTCGTTCTTGATGCTGGAGGCCCAGAAGTGCAGCCAGGGCGCGAGCGAGGCCGAGACGAGCGCGGCGGCGACGACGGCGAAGGCCGCCCGCCACGAACCGGTGTAGACGCCGAAGAACGCGAGGACGACCGCGACGATGGTGCAGTTCGTGAAGGGCCGGAACACGGTCGCGTAGGCGAGGTGGCCGTTGAGGATGTCGACCGGGCTGAGCGGGGTGGCGCGCTGGGCGAGGTAGTGGCCGCCCCAGTCCTGGTAGCCGCCGTGGACGGGGAAGACCATGTCGTTGCCGAGCATCATGACCGCGACCGAGCAGATGAGGCCGGGGGCGATGAACTCGGCGTAGGTGAGGCCGCCGACGGCCGCGGGGTCGATGTAGGCGCCGACGCCGATGCCGATGGAGACCATGTAGAGGACCGGCAGGAGCACGGAGGTGAAGACGGTGCCGTGCCAGACGTGGCGGTAGAGGGCCAGTTGGAGGGTGAACGCCCGCCAGGCGCCGGTGAGGGTGCCGGGGGCGGTGCGGTCGGCCGCGGTCGCGCCGTTCTCGAGGACGGTGGTCACGCCTCGTCCTCCACGAGGGCGCGGCCGGTGAGTCGCAGGAAGACGTCTTCGAGGGTGGCGCGGCGGGCGAGCACGGAGCTGGGCCGGATGTCGCGGGCCTCGAGGGCGGCGCCGGTGTCGTCGGCGTCGTCGGTGTAGACGAGGATCTTGTCGGGCAGGGGCTCGATCTGGGCGCCGACGCCGTCGAGGGTGTGGGCGAGGGCGGCGAGCTCGGCGGTGTGGGCGGTGCCGAAGCGGAGTTCGACGACCTCCTTGGTGACGTGGGTGTCGATGAGCTCGCGGGGGGAGCCGGAGGCGATGATGCGGCCCTCGTCCATGACGACGAGGCGGTCGCACAGCTGCTCGGCCTCGTCCATGTAGTGGGTGGTGAGGAGGATCGAGACGCCGCGGTGCTTGAGCTGGAAGAGGCGCTCCCAGACGAGGTGGCGGGCCTGCGGGTCGAGGCCGGTGGTGGGTTCGTCGAGGATGACGAGCTCGGGGTCGTTGATGAGGGAGCGGGCGATGGCGAGGCGGCGCTGCATGCCGCCGGAGAGGTCGGAGACCTGGTCCTTCGCGCGCGGGGTGAGCTGCACGAACTCGAGGAGTTCGGCGGCCTTCTCGCGGGCGGCCTTCTTCTTGATGCCGAAGTACCCGGCGTAGACGACGAGGTTCTCGAAGACGGTGAGCATGCCGTCGAGGGTGTTGTCCTGGGGGACGACCCCGAGGCGGGCGCGGATGGCGGCGCCCTGGGTGTGGGGGTCGCGGCCGAAGACCTGGAGGCTCCCGCCGGTGGGCTGGGAGACGCAGCCGATCATCCGCATCGTGGTGGACTTCCCGGCGCCGTTCGCGCCGAGGAAGCCGAACGCCTCGCCGCGCCGGATCTCGAAGTCGACTCCGCGGACGGCCTCGTGGTCGCCGTAGCTCTTTCGCAGGTCGGCGGCGCTGACCAGGATCTCGTTGTCATCAGGCATACCGTCGAGCGTAGAGGCCCGATATGACATCGTTCCACTCCTTACTCACCGTCATGGCCCTGACGCGGTCCGGCCCGCCCCCGGCTCGCGCCGCACCTCGTCCCGCAGGTCGGGAGCGGGGGGTGGGGCAACCCCTACCAGTGGGACGGGGCAAGCCCCACCGGTATTGGCGGGTCAGCGGTAGCGACTTGGGGCGGAAAACACACGAGGCTAGAGGAGTCGCAGTCGTCCACGCAGAACGGAAGCCTTTATGACGATGCTCATCGCCGAACCGCCCGTGCAACAGCAGCGGACGGGCAGCGACTTCGCCCAGCTCTCGCGCCGCATCAACGCGGCCGGCCTGATGCGCCGGCGCCCCGTGTACTACGCGGTGCGCTTCGGGGTCACGGCGGCGGTGTTCGCCGGGACCTGGGCCGCGTTCGCGGCGATCGGCGACTCGTGGTGGCAGCTGCTCACGGCGGTGTTCCTCGCGATCGTGAGCGCGCAGGTGGCGTTCCTCGGCCACGACCTCGCGCACCGCCAGGTGATCCGCAGCCGCGCCGCCTCGGAGCGGATCGGCTGGTTCACCGGGAACCTCGCCAACGGCATGGGCTACGGCTGGTGGAACGACAAGCACAACCGCCACCACGCCAACCCCAACCACGAGGACCTCGACCCCGACGTGGTCGGCGGCCAGCTGTTCGTGTGGTCGAAGCGCCAGGCGCGGCTCGCGCAGGGCATCGACCGGTTCTTCGGCAAGTACCAGGCCGAGCTGTTCTTCCCCGTGCTCACCCTCGAGGGCCTCAACCTGAACTGGTCGGGTGTCAAGTCGGTCCTCAAGCCGGGCCTGAAGCACCGCGGCGCCGAGGCGCTGTTCCTCGCCCTCCACTGGGCCGCGTACCTCTCGGCGCTGTTCCTGGTCCTCTCCCCCGGCAAGGCCGTGGTGTTCCTGCTGGTGCACAAGGCCGCGTGGGGCCTGTACATGGGCTCGGTCTTCGCGCCGAACCACAAGGGCATGCCGACGTTCGTGGGCGAGACCGAGCTCGACTTCCTCCGCAAGCAGGTGCTGACCTCCCGGAACGTCAAGGGCGGCTGGTTCACCGACTTCGCGCTCGGCGGCCTGAACTACCAGATCGAGCACCACCTCTTCCCGGCGATGCCGTCGGTGCACCTGAAGTACGCCCAGCCGATCGTCGAGGAGTTCTGCGTCGAGAAGGGCATCCCCTACCACGCGACGGGCCTGATCCAGTCGTGGAGGGAAGCCCTCGGCGAGCTCCACGCCCACGGCGAGCCGCTCCGCAACCCGCAGTCGGCCAAGGCGCTCTAGGCGACCCGCGACCAGAGCGGCCGCTCCCGCGAGGGGCGGCCGCTTCGCGCTGCACTGGGAGACGGTGCCGCTGTTCAAGGCCGCTGTTCAAGGCCGCTGTCCAAGCGTGCCGTCGTTCTGGCGCGCTGCGCGTGCTGGCGTGCTGCGGCGCTACTCGATGGTGTTCGCGGCCTGGTCGCGCAGGGACCGCACGTGCTGCTCCAGGCCCATGAGCTGGCCGAAGAGCGTCATGTACTGGTCCTTGTCGGTGCTGGGGTTGATGCGCTGGAGGCGGCGCTTGAGGTCGGCGACCTCGGCTTCGACGACGGGCCGCTGGATGCGGGCGAGGATCGTGCGGACGTAGACCGCGTCGGGCTCCCCGGCGAGGCGCAGCTCCTCGACGGCGAGCTCCGAGACGAGCGCGCCGGCGGCGATCTCGGTGCAGGCGCTCTGGACCGCGGCGATCCAGTTCGGGCCTGCGGCGGCCCGGGCCGCGCCGCCGGCGGCGGCGATGGCCTCGCGCACGGCCCGGTAGTTGGGGTCGGTGTACGGCGCGGCGTCGACGGCGTCGAAGTACGGCCCGGCGATCTGCGGCTGCTGGAGCGCGACCTTGAGGACCTCGCGCTGGGCGCGCAGCTGGGTCGAGTCGGCGCGCGTCTCGCGCCGCGGCTGGGCCGGCGCCTCGGCGGGGGCCTGGCCGGCGGCGGCGCCCTGGACGGCGCGGCGCAGCTCGGCCTTGTCCTTGCCGAGCCGCCCGGCGTAGACGCCGAGGTACTCCTCGACGAGCCCGCGGTCCTTCACGCGCGCCAGGAGCGGCGCGATCGCGCGGGTGGCGTGCAGGCGGCCCTCGGCGGTGTCGAGGTCGTGCTTGGCGATGGCGCGTTCGAGCGCGAACTGCACCAGCGGCGTGTGCCGCTCGATGAGTTCGCGGACCGCCGCGTCGCCGGCGCTCTGGCGCAGCTCGCACGGGTCCTGCCCGCCGGGGGTGACCGCGATGTAGGTCTGGGAGACGAACCGCTGCTCCTCGTCGAAGGCCTTGAGGGCGGCCCGCTGGCCGGCCTCGTCGCCGTCGAACGTGAAGATGATGCGCCCGTCGGCGGACTCGGAGTCGAACAGGAACCGGCGCAGCACCCGGATGTGCTCGGGCCCGAACGCGGTGCCGCAGGTGGCGACGGCCATCGGCACGCCCGCGAGGTGGCAGGCCATGACGTCGGTGTAGCCCTCGACGATGACGACCCGGCCGGTCTTCGCGATCTCCTTGCGCGCCAGGTCGATGCCGTACAGCACCTGGGACTTCTTGTACAGCGGCGTCTCGGGGGTGTTCAGGTACTTGGGCCCCTGGTCGTCGTCGAAGAGCTTGCGGGCGCCGAAGCCGATGACCGAGCCGGAGGAGTCGCGGATCGGCCACAGCAGGCGGCGGCGGAAGCGGTCGATGAGGCTGCCGCTGCGCGAGGGCTTCGCGAGCCCGGCCTGAGTCAGCTCCTCGACGGTGAAGCCCTTGGCCCGCAGGTGCTTCGAGAGGGCGTCCCAGGAGTCGGGGGCGTAGCCGCAGCCGAACACGGCCGCGGCCTCGCGGTCGAAGCCGCGCGCGGACAGGAACTGCCGGGCCGTGACGGCCTCGGGGGTGAGGAGCTTCCCGGTGTAGAACTCGGCGGCGGCGGTGTGGGCGTCGAGGAGCCGCTGCTTGAGGCCGGGCTGCCCGGAGGGGCCGCGCTGGGGGCGGCCGTCGACGTCCTCGTAGGTGAGCTTGAGGCCGGCGCGCGCGGCGAGGCGCTCGACCGCCTCCACGAACGTGAGGCCGTCGAGTTCGGTGAGGAACGTGATGGCGTCGCCGCCGACGCCGCAGCCGAAGCAGTGGTAGACGCCGCGCGCGGGCGTGACGTTGAAGCTCGGGGAGCGCTCGTCGTGGAAGGGGCACAGGCCCTTGAGGTTGCCGCCGCCCGCGTTGCGCAGGGTGACGCGCTCGCCGATGACATCGGCGATGTCCACCCGCTCGCGCACCAGCTGGATGTCGGCGTCCCGGATTCGCCCCGCCACTCTGCCCCTTTTCTTCTTTCACCGCTTCCCTCAATTGTGCCCGGCCCCTCCGACACCCGGGCGGCGGACGCGGCGGGTTGTGAGGCGGCGGGGCGACGCGCGCGCGGCGGACGTCACGTCCCCTCTGGGCGGCCCGGGAACGCTTGCGGCCGAAGAAGTTCGAGGTGACCGGCCGGTTGTACCACGCACCCCGCGGTCATCTTTCCCGACCACGCCTCACTGTCACGAGCCCCGATCCGCTAGAGTCGCCTATCATGCCGGACCCATCGCCCGAGCAGCCGCCCTCCTGGCCTCCCACCAGCGAACCCGCGGCCACACCCACGAATCCGCCCCGAATCACCGCGCGCGGGGTGGGTCACCTGCCTTCCGCGGCGCCGGAAGACGAGGCGCCGTCCGATCCGCGTCCTCCCGCGGGCCCGAACCTCTTCGGCGACCCCGCCCCCTACGACGACCTCGACCCCGAGGCCCGGCGCAGCGAATGGGCCGCGGACCTCGGCGGGGCCGAGCCGCCCCGCGCCGGCGAGGCGCGCGGCACCCTCTTCGAGACCCCCGCGCCGCAGGAGGCCCCGCAGCCGCAGCCGCAGGGCGACTGGGGCGAGTCCGCCGACTGGCCGCCGCGGTCGAGCCAGGACTGGATGAACCAGCAGGGCCAGACCGGCTGGGGTCTCGCCTCCGGCGGCGCCTCCTGGGTCGGCTCCGGCCCCGTCCCGGGCCAGCCCGGACCCGCCGAGCCGCACGCCGAGCAGGGCCAGCGCCCCGAGCCGCACGCCGCCCCGTACGCCGCCCCCGCGTCCGGGCCGGGCCTCGCCGGCCCCGATCCGCAGGCCGGGGGCCTGGAGTTCCCCGAGCTGCGCGCCGACCCGTACGAGGCCGACGTCTACGGCCAGACCCAGTACCGCGGCGACTCCGGCGGCCAGGACCTCTACCAGTCCGACCCGTACCAGGCCGAGCGGCTCGCCGCCGAGGCCCAGGCCGCGCGCGAGGCGTACCAGGCCGAGCAGCAGCAGTACCAGGCCGACCCGTTCCCGGCCGCGACCCAGGGCGCCTTCCCCGAGCAGCCCCGGTTCCCCGAGCAGCCGCAGGGCGCCTTCGCGGAGCAGCAGGGCGGCTTCCCCGAGGCGCCCGCCAGCGCGTACGGGGGCGAGCTGTTCCCCGCCGACGCCCCGCCGTCCTATGGGGAGCAGGCCGCCGAGGCGACCGTCACCGAGACGGTCCCGGCGCAGCGCCGCAGCGAGGAGACGGCCGCACCCGAGCCCGCGCCCGCCGAGGCGCCGCCGGTGAAGGTCGCCCCGCCGACGCATGTGGGCGTGCGCTATGCGATCTACGGCATCGGCGGGCTCATCACGCTCGGCCTGATCATCGGCATCGTCCTCATGCTGGGGGCGGCCCCGCCGAGCGAGCCGAACCAGCCCGGCGACGACACCGAGGGCGACGCGACCAGCGAGAGCCCCGGCGCCGACGAGGCGCTGAGCGCCGAGCGGTACACCGAGCTCGCCGCCGCGGCGGGCACCGCGGAGTGGTTCGCGTGGCGCTACGGCGACGCTTCCGGCGGCGCCGACGCCGAGGAGGTGCCGGCCGCGGAGGGCGACGCCCTCGCGACCGCGCCGCTCCTGGGCGACGCGGACCGCAGCGTCCAGGGCCAGCTCGGCTACCTGACCGACGACGCGGCCCTGAGCGGCATCGACCACGTCACGGCGGTGGAGACCACCGACGACCTCGCGGGCCTCGTGCCGCGCGCGGGCGGGCGCTTCTCCGAGGACGGCACGCCCGAGCTCGAGCTCGTCGAGGGTTCGACGGCCGAGTGCATCGCGGGTCTCGGCGTCGAGCTCGGCCGGCCGGTCGCGCTCGCGCGGCCGGAGCAGAGCGGCGAGGTCAGCGCCCACTCGGTGATCGCGTTCTCCTCGGGGGTCGTGGCGACCGCGGGCATCAGCGGCGCCCAGGGCGGCACCTGCCTGCTCCTGCCGGACGGCCAGGTGCCGACGGACGTGGCGCTCACCGACGGGAACGAGCTCGCGCTCGTGACCACGTGGAACCCGGCTTCGCAGACCGGTTCGCTCGTGGTGATCGCGATGGGCGACAAGAGCGGCTCGTACTCGTCGAGTTGGTCGGAGTCGTATCCGGGCCTGCCGAACCCGGGGCATTTCGCGTCGGCGCAGATCGTGGGCACGGTCGCGCTGCCGTTCTCGGCCCCGACCTCGGTCGACGCCTGGTCGGACTCGTCCGGTTCGCTCGCGATCGAGCGCGGCACGGTCGAGGACGCGGCGCACCGCGACACGGTCGCGACCGCCGGGTACGCGGTCGTGGGCGACCTGAGCGCGAGCCAGGTGGCGGTCGTGGACCTGGCGTCCACGCTCCAGGGGCTGGCGGCGCAGTATTACGACGGGGCCGAGTTCGCGTTCGACGCGGCTCCCGGCGAGGCGATCGGGTTCGAGGGCGGCGTCGCGGACGTCGCCGCGGCGGAGGCCGGGCCGGCCGTCGCCACGAGCACCGGGACGGTGCACGAGCTCGACCGGGAGCTCGCGGAGACCGCGGCGACCGAGGTCGGCGCGAACCCGACCTGCCTCGTGGTGGGGGCCCAGAGCGGGCAGTTCATCGCGACGAGCCGCGGCGCCGGCACGATCAGCTGGGTCGCGGGCGGCGAGGTCGCCAAGCAGCTCGCGGACTCGCGGCTGACCGACCCGGTGTGCGCTTCGGAGACGCCCGCGCTCGACGTGCAGGGCTACGCCGGGTCTGCCGCGGTGGTCCTGGTCTCGGACTTCGAGGGCCAGAAGCTGCACGCCTACCTCGACGGCCAGGCGACCCTCCCCGGCGGCGCGGCCGTCGGCGGGGAGGGCTTCAGCTACGGCGGCGCCTACGACGTGCAGGGCAAGCCCTGGGGTGTCTCGGTGACGGTGGACCTGGAGTAGCGGCACCTGGAGTAGCGGCATTGAGGGCTTGAGGCCGTATACCGTCCCAAGCCCCCACCCACCCAGAGGGGAACGTAGCGCCCAGCATTGCTCGCGGGTCCGACAGGAATCGGGCCCGCGAGCGCTTGTGTCACCCGAAGGAGGGCGCGCCTCGTCCGGGTCCCTCATTGCTGCTGCGTGCCGCGGCCCGGTCGCGCCCCGAATCGCGGTTGGGCGCGTCGCGGTTGCGTGCCGCGTCTCGGAGGCGTGCTGCGGCTCCGCTTCGCAGTCCTGTGCCTGCGCCGTGCGTCGGCGGGGCCGGGCCGCGCCAACCGCCGGGCCGAGCCCTTCCCACCGCGCGGCCGCGCCGCCCCGCGTCGGCGGTCACGCCCGCGGGCGTTGGCGGACCGCCGGGGCACTGGGATAATCGAGCGGTGACGAATCAGCTCTCGCTCGCGGGGAAGGCCGTGTCCCCGCCCGTGGTCCTGGCGCCGATGGCCGGGATCACGAACCTGCCGTTCCGCAAGCTCTGCCGCGAGCAGGGTGCCGGCATCTACGTGTGCGAGATGATCACGACGGTGGCGCTCACCGAGCGCAACCCGAAGACCATGCGGCTCATCGAGTTCGACCCGGACGAGGAGACGCGCAGCCTCCAGCTGTACGGCGTCGACCCCGAGGGCGTGCGCAAGGCCGTGCGAATGGTCGTCGAGGAGGACCTCGCCGACCACGTCGACCTCAACTTCGGCTGCCCGGTGCCGAAGGTCACCCGCCGCGGCGGGGGCTCGGCGCTGCCGTGGAAGCGGCGCCTGTTCCGCGACATCGTCACCGCGGCCGTCGACACCGCCGCCGAGCGCGGCATCCCCGTGACCGTGAAGATGCGCAAGGGCATCGACGACGACCACCTGACCTACCTCGAGGCCGGCGAGATCGCGCAGGACGCCGGGGTCGCGTGGGTCGCCCTCCACGGCCGCACCGCGGCCGAGCGGTACTCCGGGACCGCCGACTGGGAGGCGATCGCGAACCTCAAGGAGCGCCTGGACATCCCGGTGCTCGGCAACGGCGACGTCTGGGAGGCCGACGACGCGCTCCGCATGGCCGCCGAGACGGCCTGCGACGGCGTCGTGGTGGGCCGGGGCTGCCTGGGCCGCCCCTGGCTCTTCGGGGACCTGGAGGCGGCGTTCAGCGGCCGCGCCGAGCGCCTCATGCCGTCCCTCGGGGAGGTCGCGAAGGTCATGCTGCGCCACGCCCAGCTCCTCGTCGAGTGGATCGCGGGCGCGGAGTCGTACGAGGCGCGTCGGAACATCGACGCGGAGGAGCACGGCTGCCGCGAGTTCCGCAAGCACGTCGCCTGGTACCTCAAGGGGTTCCCGGTCGGCGGCGAGCTGCGCCGCTCGCTCGCGATGGTCTCGACCCTGAACGAGCTCGAGGACCTGCTCGGGAAGCTCGACGCCGACGCGCCGTTCCCCGAGTCGACCATCGGGAAGCCGCGCGGGCGCACCAACTCCCCCGGGAAGGTCTCGCTGCCCGACGGCTGGCTCGACGACCGCGACGACCGCACCGTCCCCGAAGGCGCCGAGATCGACTCCTCCGGCGGCTGAGGACGTCCCAAGACACGACAGGAGGGGCCTCCCGGTGCCGGGGAGGCCCCTCCTGCGGTCTGCGGGGCCGCGAGCGGTCGCGGCCCGGGCGCTACCTGCCCTTCTGGCCGTAGCGCTTGTAGAACTTGGCGACGCGGCCCTCGTCGTCCAGGACGCGGTTCTTGCCGGTCCAGAACGGGTGCGAGGCCGAGGAGATCTGGACGTCGACCACCGGGTAGGTCCGGCCGTCCTCCCACTCGACGGTCTCGGCCGAGGTGGCCGTGGACCGCGTGAGGAAGGCGAAGTCGGCGCCGCGGTCTCGGAAGACCACGTAGTCGTAGTTCGGGTGGATGCCTTGCTTCATGTCAGTTCCCTTCCCTGCCGTCGAAACAACCGTCGAACGGGTCGTCGTATTCCCGCCACCGGTCCGCGCCCTCGGCGGCCTCGGCGTCGGTGAGGAGGCAGCCGTCGAGGACGGCCGCGAGCTCGTCGGCCGCGAAGTGCAGGCCGACGAACGCGAGCTGGACCTCGCGGTCGCCGAACTCGGGGTCCCAGTGCAGGTCGGCGTTGACGCGGCGCTCGGGACTGGACTCCTCCCACTCCTCGTCGGGGGTGGCCGCGAGCCAGCGCCCGAGGTCGCCCATCGCGACGCCGCCGCCGCTGGACTCCCAGGCCACGATCGCGTCGGGCTGTGAGGCGATCCACAGGTGGCCGCGGCCGCGGAGGGTGCGGCCGGCGATCGCGGGGAGCGCGGCGTGGAGGCGGCCGGGGTGGAAGGGCCGGCGGGCCCGGTAGACGGCGGCGACGACGCCGCAGTCCGGTTCGGGCTCGTGGCATCCGACGGCGTAGCCCTCGAGGCCGCGGCCGTAGGGCTCGGGGCCGTCGGGGTCGAAGCGGCCGCTGCGGCGCAGGTGCGCGGCGAGCGGGGCGGGCTCGTCGCGGTCGGCGACGAGGTGCCGGGCCCAGGGGTTGAGGCGCTGGAGGAGGACGGCGAGGCGGGCCTGCTCGAAGTCGGGTTCGCGGCCGGGGGTCCAGAGGACCACGGTGTCGGCGTACTCGATCTGGCGGGCGGCGGTGTCGGCGACGGAGCGGGTGTCGTCGTCGGCGGCGTGGAGGCCGCGGTCGCTGAGGTCCTGGTCGGAGTCGAGGGTCTCCATGAGGCTCGCGGGGTCGCAGACGGCGACGACGGAGTCGATGCGGAGGGCCTCGGTGACGGGCGCGCCGTCGACGTGGGTCCAGGAGCAGGCGGCGGCGACGGTCTCGGGCTCCATGTTCGGCGGGAGGACGAGGGCGATGTCGCTCGCGGGCCGGGTGCGGGCGAGCCGGACGAGGGCCGGGAGGAGGTCGTCGCGGACGGTGCAGGAGAGGCAGCCGTGCTCGAGGGCGGTGCGCTCGTCCTCGACGGGGCCGCGGCCGTCGCGCACGGTGCGGCGGACGGTGCCGTCGACCGGGAGGGCGGCGAGGTCGTACTCGACGACGAGGAGGGCCGGGTCGGCGCGGGTGAGCAGGTCGGCGGCCGCGCGGGTCGCCTCGGGGGCGAATCCGGTCAGGAGCGTCAGCGCGGGGCGCAGGTCGGCGTGCGGCGGTGCGGCTCCGGGCTGGGCGAGCTGGGACATGGGACCTCCGATCTAATTGAAAACGATTGTCATTATAATTGCAGACTCGAGAGGAGGGCGACAGTGTCCAGAACATGCGACGTGACCGGGGCCGGCCCCGGGTTCGGCAACAACGTGCCGTGGTCGAAGAAGAAGACCCGCCGGCGCTGGGACGTGAACCTGCAGACGAAGCGGTACTACCTGCCGAGCGAGGGCCGGCACGTGCGGCTCCGCTTGTCGGCCAAGGGGATCAAGATCATCGACCGCGACGGCGTGGAGGCCGTGGTGGCGCGGATGCGAGCAGAGGGAAGGAAGGTCTGAGATGGCGTCGAAGAGCACGGATGTGAGGCCGGTCGTGAAGCTGCGGTCGACCGCGGGGACCGGGTACACCTACGTGACGAGGAAGAACCGCCGGAACGACCCCGACCGGTTGGTGCTGAAGAAGTACGACCCGGTCGTGCGGCGGCACGTCGAGTTCCGGGAGGACCGCTAGATGGCGAAGAAGTCGGCGATCGCGAAGCAGCGGCGGCGCGAGGTCCTCGTGGAGCGGTACCGGGAGCGGCGCGCGGAGCTCAAGCGGCTCATCGCGCACCCCGCGACGGACCCGGAGGCCCGCGCCGCGGCGGTGCGGGCGCTCCAGCGGTTGCCGCGGGACTCCGCGGCGGTGCGGCTGCGCAACCGGGACGCGGTGGACGGGCGCCCGCGGGGCGTGTTCCGGAAATTCGAACTGTCGCGTGTCCGACTCAGGGCGATGGCGCACCGCGGCGAATTGCCCGGAGTACGGAAATCGTCCTGGTAGGAGGCTCGTCCGAACGGATGAGGAAGCGGCCGTGACCTGCGCCCCCGGCGACCCATTGGCATGAAACCGTTATATGCCCGTCGCCGGGGGACGCTAATCTGGGCGGTGCGAGTGCGCTGTGAGACTGCTCTCAGGCCCGGAACCAGGTGAGCCGCCTCCGCGTTTGACTCGGATAGAGACTAAGGAGCGAGAAGAGCAATGGTCCAGCAAGTGGAGACCGCCCCGGCCGAGGCGTCCGAACCCCTGCCCGCCGAAGTCCAGGCCGATGTGCCCGCCAGCCCCGCGTCCCTCTGGGCGTCGGAGAGCCGCGGCCACTACATCACGCACACCGACCGCGCCTCGGCCCCCGCGTGGGTCGACTGCGACTGCGTCATCCACAGCGACTGAGCCCGCGCGGCCGTCCGGCCGCGCCGCTCCTCCCCTGCCGCGGCCCTGAACCGCGGCAGGTCACTCCACCTCCGCGAGCGAGTTGCAGCGCTCTACGGTGGTGCCGTCCGCACGGCCGATAGCGGCCCCGGCGGCGCCGAATTCCACGGCCAGCCCGTCGATCCACACCGGGCAGCTCACCACCGCGGTCCGCGACGAGCCGTCCTCGGTGACGACCGCCTCGATGCGCGCCTCGCCGGGCACCACGGTGGTGAGCACGAAGCCCTCGAGCATCTCGTACCCCCACCACTGCGCCTCGGACTCGGGGTAGGCGGTGATCTCCCACTGCGCGCCGGGCGCGGCGGCGACCTCGCGCTCGGGGTCGTCGGGGAACCCGAGCGGGCAGCCCGCGACCTCCGGTTCGCGCGCGCACGCGTCGAGGTGGCCGCGCAGCGCCTCGTCGATCTGCGCCCGGCCCTCGGCGGTGACCTCGGGCCACGGCATCGGCAGCCACTCGTCCGACCGCTCCTCGCCCAGGAGCGCGAACCGGTCCCCGAGCGCGACCACGACGGACGGGCCGTCGAGCTCCATCGTGGACGGCAGGTCCGGGTAGAGCTCGTACACCCCCGGCAGCAGCACGATGTTCGTGATGCCCAGCGCCTCGTCCACCGGCGCGGTCACGCCGTTGATGTCGACGTGCCCGAACGGCGGGTACGCCTCGGTGGCGTCGAGCGCGTTCTCGATCAGGGCCTGCCCGTGCTCGATGCCGACCAGGTACCGGAACCCGATGCGGGTGCCGTCGAACGCCTCGATCTCGGCGTACACCTGGGCGGTGTAGCGGCCCTCGCGGGCGCTCGCGGCGTACTGGACCTGGCCGACCTCCACGATCTCCCAGCGGTCGTCGAGCGCCTCGGGGACGAGGAAGTCGCCGGTGGCGTTCGGCTGGTCGGTGAAGGCGAGCGCCCCCTGGATGTCGCCGGCGCGGGCGGCCTCGAGGTAGCCGGTGACGACGTCCTCGGCGTTCAGCCGGGCGACCGGGGCCCACTTGGCGACCGCGACGGCGCCGGCGGCGAGGACGCACACGGCCGCGGCGAACGCCATGGCGGCGTTGGGAAAGCGGAGGCGGGGCCGCGGCGGGGCGGGGGCGGGCCCGGGTGTCTCGGCCTTCTCGGGCGCGTCGACGGCGCCGAGGTCGATCGCGTGCTCCTCGCCCCAGCGGTCCGGTGACGCCGCTTCGGACACCCTGGCTCCCTTGGCTGCTACGGTGGTGAGCAAAGTGTAGCGTTCTCACACGGGACCCTCTATGCCCTCGACCAGGTGGATCAGCGCCCCCGCCGGGAAGGCCCGGCGCCTCGCGGCGCGCCTCGCCCGCCGCGCCGAGCCGCTGCCGCGCCTGCCGTTCGCGGTGGCGCTCGCGGCCGCGGCGGCGGTGCTGGCGGTGTCGGTCGAGTGGGAGCCGCGGCCGCCGGACGACATCGCGGACGTCTCGGAGCTGCCGTCGGCGCCCGAGGACGGGATCGACTTCACCGCCGGCTCCCAGGTCGAGTTCAGGATCCTCGAGTACGGGTTCAGCGTCGTCGTCGACGAGCTCGACCAGCGGCGGATCATCCTCGGCGCGGTCGTGTACAACCCGTTCGCGACCGCGATGGTCAGCCCCGGCTCGCTCGACATCGTGTCGCTGCGCGAGGACGGCACGGCCGCGTACGTCGAGAGCTTCTACCCCGACCCGATCCCGCCGGACACGGCCGTGCAGGTCGGCTACGTGCTGTCCGAGTCGATGGCCGAGGTGCCGCTGGACTCCCTGCGCCTGGAGACGCAGGAGCCGTCGTTCCTCGCCCCGGACCCCGCGGAGCTGAGCCCGGAGCTGCGGGAGTTCGCGGCCGTGCAGCCGCTGCCGCGGATCGAGCTGCTGTCGGTCCAGCCGCTGGTCAGCCCGGACGGGTACCGGATCCACTACCGGGTCGTGAGCGAGACGGCGCGGACCGTCCAGCTCGCGGTCCTGTTCCGGGACGCGGCGGGCGAGCTCATCGGCGGGCTCCCGGCGGGGGAGGACCCGTTCGCGTTCGAGTTGGGCGCGGCCGGCTGGCGCACGGTCCAGGCCGGGGAGACGGTGCAGGAGATCGACCTGCACGAGACGTGGATACCCGAAGGGGCCGACCTCGACCGGATCGAGATCGGCCCCCGCTCGGCCGGCTAGGGCCTAGAGGCGTTCGAGGAGGTACCGCTCGACTTGGTCGAGGGCGACGCGCTCCTGCTTCATCGAGTCGCGGTCGCGGATCGTCACGGCCTGGTCCTCGAGGGTGTCGAAGTCGACGGTGATGCAGTAGGGCGTGCCGATCTCGTCGGCGCGGCGGTAGCGGCGGCCGATCGCGCCGGCGTCGTCGAAGTCGACGTTCCAGTGGCGGCGCAGGCGCGCGGCGAGGTCCTTGGCCTTCGGCGACAGGTCCTCGTTGCGGCTCAGCGGCAGGACCGCGGCCTTGACCGGCGCCAGGCGAGGGTCGAAGCGGAGCACGGTGCGCTTGTCGACGCCGCCCTTGGTGTTCGGGGCCTCGTCGACGTCGTACGCCTCCAGCAGGAACGCGAGCACCGAGCGGGTCAGGCCCGCCGCGGGCTCGATGACGTACGGCGTCCAGCGCTCGCCCTTGGCCTGGTCGAAGTAGGACAGGTCCGCGCCCGAGTGCTTCGAGTGGGTCGACAGGTCGAAGTCGGTGCGGTTGGCGATGCCCTCGAGCTCGCCGAACTCGCTGCCGGCGAAGTTGAACCGGTACTCGATGTCGACGGTGCGCTTCGAGTAGTGGGAGAGCTTGTCCTTCGGGTGCTCGTAGCGGCGCAGGTTCTCCGGCTTCAGGCCGAGGTTCACGTACCAGTTCCAGCGCTCGGTCAGCCAGTACTCGTGCCACTCCTCGTCGGTGCCCGGCTCGACGAAGAACTCCATCTCCATCTGCTCGAACTCGCGGGTGCGGAAGATGAAGTTCCCCGGCGTGATCTCGTTGCGGAAGCTCTTGCCGGTCTGCGCGATGCCGAACGGCGGCTTCTTGCGGGAGGCGGTCATGACGTTCGTGAAGTTCACGAAGATGCCCTGGGCGGTCTCGGGGCGCAGGTAGTGCGTGTTCTCCGAGTCCTCGACGGCGCCGAGGAACGTCTTCATCATGCCGTTGAACATGCGCGGCTCGGTGAAGGAGCCGCGGGCGCCGCAGTGCGGGCACGCGAGGTCGGCGAGGCCGTTCTCGGGCTCGGCCCCGTCGTGCTTCTCCTGGTACGCCTCGACGAGGTGGTCGGCGCGGAAGCGCTTGTGGCAGGACTGGCACTCGGTGAGCGGGTCGGTGAACTCCTCCAGGTGGCCGCTGGCGACCCACACCTGGGGGTTGAGGACCACGGCGGAGTCGAGGCCGACGACGTCGTCGCGCTCGCGGACCATCGCGTTCCACCACTCGCGGCGGATGTTCTCCTTCAGCTCCACACCGAGCGGTCCGTAGTCCCAAGCAGAGCGGGTGCCTCCGTAGATCTCCGAACTGGGGAAGACGAAGCCGCGGCGTTTGGACAGGCTGATGAGCGCTTCGGTGCGGTCCTGGGACACGATGATTCCTCTCGATCCGGCTGGCGGTCGGTGAGACTGCGGATGATGCTGAGAACAGATTGTTCGAGCGGCGGCGGAAGTTCAACCCGGTTTCGTCCCGGTGCCGAACGGATGGGCGCACACCGCGTGCGCGCCTGCCGCCAGTGGGCAAGCGTACCTCGCGGTAGGGGCCGCGCTGTGCGCGCCCCGCTGGTGAATCAGGCTTCGGCGGCGCCCCGCCGGAGGTCGGCGAGGTGCTGCTCGAAGCCCTCGCGGGCCTCGGCGTGCTCGGGCGCGGCGAGCCAGCCGAGGGCCTCCTCCCCCACCTCGATCGCCCCGGCGGTGTCGCCGAGCTCGGACAGCAGCCACATCGTCTGGTGCGCGGTCAGGCTCGCGCGTTCGAGCAGGAGCGGGCCGTCGCGGAACACCGCGAGCGCGCGCCGCTGGAGGTCGAGGACCGGCTCGGCCTCCTCGCGGCGCAGGCCCGGCTCCCCGGCCTGGGACTCCAGGAACTGGAACGTGAGCTGCGCGTGCTGCCGGTAGGTCTCCCCGAGCTCGAACCGGGCCGCCTCGCGGAGGGCCTCGGGGGCCTCGGGGTCGCCGCGCTCGGCGATGAGGCCGGCCGCGATGTGCGCCATCGCCTGGAGGCCCTCGCCGAACGCGGTGTCGCCGGAGATCGTGCGCAGCAGCCACACGCGGGCGCGGCTCACCCGCGCCCACGACGTGGTGTCGCCGATCTCCTCGGCGGCCTCGGCGGCGCGCGTGTACACCTCGAGGGCGTGCTCGTGCTCGCCGAGCTTCTCCAGCAGCTCCCCGGTGAGGAACAGCATGTCGGCGTACAGCGGGGAGTGGCTGGTCTCGCCGCCGGCCTCCATGAGCGCGAGCGCGGCGAGGCCGTGCTCGACGCCGAGGCGGGTGTCGTCCTGCTTGTCGTACGCCTCGGCGAGGTGGAAGCGGATGTTGCACACCCGCCACAGCTCGGCGTCGGGCAGGTCCTCGAGGGCCTGCTCGAGGAGGGGGACGGCCTCGGCGCGGCGGTCGAGCTCGACGAGGGCGGCGCCCATGAGGTGGCGGGCGACGGCCCCGGGGACCGCCATGCCGGCGGCGTCGCAGTGGACGGCGGCGGCGAGGGCGTGCTCGTAGGCGCCGGCGTGGTCGCCGTCGCGCATGCGGAACTCGGCGGCCTGGAGGTGGAGCTTGGCGGCGATCGCGCGGCCGGGGTCGTCGCCGAGGGCGTCCAGGCCCTCCCGGGTGACCGCGTACGCGCGGGTGAAGTCGCCGGTGACGCCGATCTGGTCGGCGAGGTCGGCGCAGGCGCGGGCGACGGCCCAGCCGGCGCCGGCGGCGCGGGCGACCTCGAGTTCGGTGGTGAGGAGCCAGGTCCTGGCGTCGGCGTCGGCGGTGAGGCGGGCGCGCAGGTCGAGGAGGTCGCAGCGGCGGATGAGCGCGTAGCGTCGGTCGGCGAGCTCGGCGAGTTCGGCGTCGAGGGCCTCGGCGCGGGCGTCGAGCCCGGGGACGTCCTCGCCGCCGGCGGCGAGGTGTTCGGCGCGCATGGCGAGGACCTGGCTGGTGTGGAGGCTGCGGTCGTCGATGCGGTGCTCGGCCGCGAGGCGCCGGGCGGTGGCGGCGACCTGGGCGGCGCCCTCGCGGACCTCCTGGGGAGCGCTCTCGGCGCGGTGGATGAGCAGGAACGCCTCGGCGACGAGGGCGCGGCCGGGCTGCCCGGCGGTGCCGAAGAGGGCGATCGCGCGGCGCAGGCCGGACTCGACGGCCTCGGGGTCGTCGGCGCGGGCGGACTCGGCGTGGGCGATCTCGGCCCGGTGCTCGGCGATGAGCTCGATGCCGAGGGCGTCGGCGAGCGCGCCGACCTTGAGCCAGGCCTTCCACGTGTCCGGGGAGCAGGCGTCGTAGGCGGCGTAGGCGGCGTCGATCGCGGCGTCGAGGTCGGGGCCCGCGACCGGCTCGTCGCGCGGGAGGACGATGTCCGGCTCGACCGCCTTGGGCTCCTTGAGGCCCAGGTGGACCGGGTGCTCGTAGGGGGTGGACTCGACGACGCTCGCGGACATGCGGGAGTGGTGGTCGTTGCCGTTGCGGGCGTCGAAGCGGGCGCAGATCGCGGCCCGCTCGGCGTCGGCCCAGTCGTGGAGGGTCGCGGCGGTCCACTCGCGGCCGCCGGGGCCGGGGACGGCCGCGTCGGCGAAGCCGAGGGCCTGGAGGCGCCGGCAGGTGAGGACGGCGACCTCGAGGAGCCGCTGGCGTTCGCGCACCCCGAGGTCGAGGTCGAAGAAGCGGGCGTGGTCGGCGAGGATCTCCACGGCCCGGTGCTCGTTGCCGGTGAGCGCGCAGAACTCGATGTGGAGCGCGATCATCGGGACCATGTCCTCCTTGCCGCGGCACATCTGGTAGCCGCGCAGGTGGTTGGCGCGGGCCTCGGCCGGGCGGCCGAGCTCGACGAGCGGGAGGAGGGAGAGCGCGAGCGCGTAGTGGGGTTCGTGCGCGCACGAGTGCTCGCCGGCGAGGACGGGCTCGAGCATCTCCATCGCGGCGTCGGCGGAGTCCTCCTCGGCGTAGAACACGATGGTCGCGAGGGTCGTGTACTGGCAGGCGGTGCAGTCGGACATCTCGTCCTCCTCGGCCTCGCCGAGGGCCTCGATCGCGCGGGCGACCCGGTCGTAGTCGCCGGTGTGGTAGGCCAGCTGCATCTCGTACGCGGCGGGCGCGTGCATCGAGTAGCCGGCCTCGGCGTAGCGGCGGCGCATCTCCTGGAGCCAGTGCTCGATCGACTCGAGCGGGACGTCGGGCTGCTGGATCATGGAGTCGACGATCCACTTGAACGTCCAGTACAGGGACCGGGTCAGGTAGGCGTCGAAGTGCTCGGGCCGGGTGTCGTAGCCGCGCAGGAGCCGCGCGAACGGCACCAGGAGGCGGGTGGAGTCGCGGGAGAACTCGTAGGCGTCGACCAGTCCGTTGAGCGCGTAGTTGATCAGCTCGGGGTCGCCGACCGCGTCCGCGGCCTCGACCGCCCGCTCCAGGGCCGCGACCTTGGCCTCGCCGGCCTCCTCGAAGCGGGCCTCGTTGAGCAGACGCCAGATCGCGTCGGGGTCGGGAGTGGCCATCGCGGGTCCTCGGTCTCTCTCAGCGGTGTCGAGGGGGTGCTGGTGCGGGCGCTATTCCTTTGTAACGCGTTCCAGCAGGTTCATGAAAGAGCGGTTGAGCAGCGCGGTGTCGGCGCTGCGCAGGGGCCGGTGGCTCATGAGCAGCGCCTGGCCGTACAGCGACTCGACGGCGGTGCCGGCCAGCTCCGGGTCGGCGATCGCGCCGATGCGGCGCACGGTCGGGTTGCGGTGGTTGAGGACCAGTTGCGCGCGCGGCGCGTGCTGCTTGATGGACGCGAGGATGCCGCCCCACAGGTCGTCGGCCTGCGCCTCGGCTTCGGCGCGCTGGCGTTCGCGGCGGGCCTCGCGGTCGTCGAGGAGGAGCGCGGGCACCGACACGGGGTTGAACTCGCGGACGACGACGTCGACGTCGACCGCGTCGAGGCGGGCGCGGGCGGCCGCGAGGAAGGACTGGAGGGCGAGCTCGGTGCGGGTGTCGACCGGGTCGAGGCTGGCGGAGATGACGCCGGGCTGGAGCTGCTCGACCTTCACGCCGGGGTCGAGGCGCGGCAGGGCCTGGACGAGCTCGGCGTCGTACGTGTAGCCGCCGTTGACGACGCCGATGCCCTGGGCGGCGGCGATCTGGGCGACCTGCCGGTACTCGTCGACGGTCGCGGCGAGGTACACCGGCTGGTAGGCGCGGGCGAACTCGGGGAGGCTGGTGCGCCCGGCGGTGGTCTCGAAGCGCAGCCACGGGAGCATCGCGGCGAGGAGCTCCTGGTCGTGGCGGGCGAGGGCCTTGACGCCGAGCTCGTGGACGGCGAGGAACGCCTCCAGGCGGGCCGGGTCCTCGGCGGCGAGGCGGGAGATCCACTCGCGGATCTGCGCGCCGATCGCGTCCCGGGCGACGGCGAGGGCCTCGTCGTCGTAGAGGGATTCGCGGGACGCGGTGGGCCGCAGGGAGTCCGTGTCGACGACGCAGCGGACGAAGAACGCCCACTCGGGCACGAGGTTGTCGGCGGTCTCGGTGAGCAGCATCCGCTTGAGGTGCACGCGGTGCGCGGGGCGCGCCGAAGGGGAGGCGGCGTGCGGGAGGACGAACGCGACGCCCTTGAGGCCCGAGAGCGGCACGTCGAGGTCGATGACGTCGAGGGGCGGGAAGCCCATCACGGTCTCGCAGTAGCGGTTCAGGGCGAGGCGGCGCGCGGTCGGGTTGGGGTGCTCGCGTTCCCACAGCGGCGGCGTGTCCGTGACGCGGACCGGAGCCTCGCCGCCCTCGACCGTGATGTCCACCGGCAGCAGGGAGCCGTACTCGCGGGCGAGCTGGACGACGCGCTCGGGCTGGAGCCAGTCCTCGCCGGGGCGGGCCGCGAGCTCGACGGTGGTGCCCGGCTCGGGGTGCTCGGCGGCGGGGGCCTCGGTGACGGTGTAGGAGCCGTCGTCGCGCGCGGACCAGCGGACCGCGGGCGCGCCCGGGTCCTTCGCGGAGCGCGAGGTCACGGTGATGACGGAGGCGACGGTGAAGCAGGCGAGGAGGCCAATGCCGAACTGCCCCAGGAAGTCCCGGCGGGCGCCCTCGATCTCCTCATCCCTTTTGGACGATCCGCCGATGGTGGCGAGGAGCTTGTGGACCTCCGCGACCGTCAGGCCCACACCGGGATCGGTGATCCGCAGCCGCCTGCCGTCGGTGCTGATGCGCACCTGCGCGGCGGCGGCGTCGAACCCGGGGTCGAGCTGGCGGCGCGCGGTGATCGCGTCGACGGCGTTCTGGAGCAGCTCGCGCACGTACACCTTCGGCGAGGAGTACAGGTGGTGGGACAGCAGGTCCACCAGTCCGCGCAGGTCCACTTGGAACGTATGGGAAGTGGGCGTTGTCTCAGACACGGCGCGTCCTGCTCTGATCGGAGTCGTTCAGCGTCAGTCAGACTAGCAAACCGCCGCTTCCCCGGAACGCGTGAAAAGCCCGCTCCGAGGGGACGCGGACGGGCGGCCGCGTCCGGTAGGGTGGCCGCTACCGAGCACCCCGAAGGCGAGGATTCCGCCCGATGAGCCTCCAGCCCCCGCTCCTCCCGGCCGCGATGCCCAAGCCCGCCAGCATCACCGGCGTCCAGGTCCTGCTGTGGGTCCTGGCCGCGCTCGCCGGGATCGGCGACCTCTCGACGGTCGTCGTCCTGGTGCGGTACCCGACCGCGTTCGGCGTCCTCGGCCTCCTCTGGGGCGCGCACGCGACGGTCCAGGCCCTCGTGTGCGGCGTCCACGTGCCGCGCGGCAGGCACTGGGCGTGGGTGTGGTCCCTGGTGGGCGCGATCATCGGCCTCGCCTTCAGCGCCGCCGCCATCGTCATCGGCGCCGCGTTCATCGAGACGGGCTGGGCCGCGCTCGCCGCGGGCCTGGTCGCGGCCGGGCTGCACGGCACGCTGCTCGGACTCCTGTGCTCGGCCTCAACGCGGCGGTGGATCCTCATGCACCGCATATGGAGAGGCGAAGTGCAGGTCGCGGGCACGGCGGTCGGCGCGGTCGGGACGGGCGGCTTCGGCCAAGCGGGCGGCATCGGAGGCGCTGCCACGGGGAGTCCCGCCGCAGCGGGCTTCGTCGACACAGGCGGCATCGCCGCAGGAGGCGCTGCCATTGGCGGCCCCTCCGCGGCGGGCTTCGCCCCGGCCGCCACCGAAGGCCCGCAGCGGCCCGAGCGGCGGCCGCGGGCGGTCGCCCTGGCCGCGGCCGCGATCGTGCTGCTCGGGGCCCTCGGCGCCTGGGGCGTCTTCAACCTGCTGCGCCCGATACCGGACCTGGCCGCGCACGAGGCGGCGGTCCTGGGCGGGCGGCCGATCGGCGGCGCCACTCCCCCGTGGGTCCACCTGCTCGGCGACCTCACCGTGTTCGCCTGTGCCGCCGTCGCCGCCCCGCTGCTGTTCAAGGGGCGGTTCGGCGGCCGGGTCCTCGGGATCGTCTGGGCCGCGCTCGCGCTGGCCGTGTACCTGACGGTCCTCGCCGGCACCGCGGTCGACCACGCCGGCGGCTTCTACGACTTCACGGTGCCTCCGGGCCAGGTGCACCCGGTCGCGCCCGCGTACGCCTGGCCGGTCGGGCGGGCCGCGCTGGCGCTGCTCGCGCTGGTCCTGCTGCTGGGGCCGGGCGTGCGGGCATGGACGCCGCGGCGGCAGGCGGGACCCTTGGTCGTGGTGGTGCAGGCGCCGGGGCCGTCCGGGCCGGGGCAGCAGCCCGCGCCGGGGCAGGCGCCGCCACCGTTCGGGCAGGGCTAGTCGGTGACGTCGTACCAGCCGCAGATGCTGGTGCCCAGGGTCTCGGCGGTCTGGTCGACCTGGACCACGAGCGCGATCTCGGAGCCGTCGGCGAGGCGGACCCTGACGTCGACGTCGTCGAACGCGAGCGGCTGGACCTCGGCGCTGTCGGGTTCCCAGGACTGCCACTCGGCGATGTAGTCCTCGGCGGGGCGGTCGCGCATGTCCTCGCAGAGCATCGCGTACGCGCCGTCCCAGTCCTCGTCGGCGAGTTCGCCCACGAACTGGGCGGCGGTGTCCTGGACTTCCTCGGTGATCGAGTTCGCGAAGGTCACGAACGCGACGACGACCGCGATGACCACGGCCAGGACGAGGACGACCCCGCCGCCGATGCCGAGGCCGAGCTTGAGGCCGAAGCGCGAGCCGAAGCCGGTGGGCGGGGCCGCGAACGGGACCGGGACGCCGGTCGGGGGCGGCGGTGCGGAGGAGACGGCGGGCGGCTCGACGGCCTGCGTGGTCGGCGGCAGCGCGAGCGTGTCGGCGGTGCCGGGGTCGAGGGCCACGGGCGCGGCGGTCTCGGGGGACGGGTCCGGGACGGACGGCTCGGGTTCGAGCGGGATCGGGGCGGCGCCGGGCTCGGGCGCGATCTGCGCGGGGGCGGCCGGTTCGGCGACGGCCTCGACGGCGGTGTGCGGCTCGACCTCGATCGGGCCGGGCGCGTGCTGCGCCGGGGCCTCGGGTTCGGGGGCGGTGGTGAAGTCGGGGATCGGCTCGAGCGGCGGGTCGAGGCGCTCGACGGGCTCGGGCTGCGTCACCGGCTCGGGGACCGGCTCCTGCACGGGCGCGTGCGCCCGGCCGGTCGCGGCCTCGGGATGCGCGGGAGCGGAGTTCGCGGCTTCGGTGCTCGCGGGAGCGAAGTTCGCGGCCTCGGGATGCGCGGGAGCGGAGTCGGGGGTCGCGGGGTCAGGCCGCGCGGATTCGGACTGCGCGGCGTCAGGCTGCGTGGCGTCGGACTGCGTGGCGTCGGACTGCGTGGATTCGGACTGCACGAGGTCGGGCTGCGCGGTCTCGGGGTGCGCGGCGTCGCGGTCGGTCATCGGGCGGCCTCCCGGCGGGCCGAGTCGGGGTCGGCTTCGCGGTCGGAGCCGGTGCGGCGCGGCGTCCCGCCCGGCTCGCACTCGGCGAGCACCTCGAAACCGGAGGCTTCGGGGAGCGCCCGCGACAGGAGCGGGGTGGCCATCTTGACCTGGAAGTTCGAGAGCGCGCGGCGGTAGGAGCCGACGTCGTCCCACTCGGTCGCGAGCATCCAGACGGCGCCGTCGGCGTCGAAGTCGTCGAGCGCGCGCCCCAGGGAGCCGCGGACGTAGCCGCCGCAGGAGGCGAGCGCGGCGAGGGCGTCCTCGGCGTCGCGCGCGAAGCGCTCCGTCTCGCCTTCGGTTACGGCGAAACGATATACAACCAGCACGTCGCCCAGCCTACTTGGAGCAGTCGGCGCACAGGCCGTGGAGTTCGAGCGTGTGTCCGACGTCGGTGAAGCCGTGCTCGGCCGCGACCTTGTTGGCCCAGCGCTCGACGGTGGGCCCGGCGACCTCGGCGGTCTTGCCGCAGGAGCGGCAGACCAGGTGGTGGTGGTGCTCCTCGGCGGCGCAGAGCCGGTAGAGGTGGTCGCCGCCGGGCAGGCGCATCACGTCGACGATGTCGGCCTCGGCGAAGGCCTGGAGCGTGCGGTAGACGGTGGTCAGGCCGATCTTGGAACCGGCGTCGCGCAGGATCGCGTGCAGGTCCTGGGCGCTGCGGAACGCGTCGTCGTGCTCGAGCAGTTCGAGGATCGCGGTCCGCTGCTTGGTGGACCGGGCCATGTTCTCGGCCGGGGGCTTCGTCGGCATCAGTGCTCCTCCCGGGCGTGGTGGACGGCGTCGGTGACGATGTGCGCGATGTGGTCGTCGATGAGCGAGTACGAGATCTCGCGGCCCGACCTGGTGCCGCGGACGATGCCCGCGCCGCGCAGGACCCGCAGGTGCTGGGAGACCAGCGGCTGCGTGACGCCGAGCGTCTCGACGATCTGGTGCACGTACTTCGGGCCGGCGGCCAGCTCCATCACGATCGCGATGCGCAGCGGCGCGGCGAGCGCGCGCAGCAGCTCGCCGGCCGACTCGTAGTCGGCTGGCGTGGCCTCGGTTGGCTCGGCTTCGGTCCGCACTCCGCAAAAATATCGCGTCGCGCCCTCGGCCGAGGTCCCAGGTGTCCGAGCCGTCATGCTTTCGCGGGCAGCTCGACTTCGAGCGGCTCGCCTTCGGGCGGCAGGTGGCCGCGGCGGGTCTGGCGGACGCGCCTGGTGAGGGCCGCGATCACGGCGGTGGCGACGAACACGGCGACGCCGATGAGCACGATCGTGGCGCCGGGCGGGACGTCTTGGACCGCGGAGGTGAGGACGCCGGCGCCCGAGATGAGGAACCCGGCGGCCATCGCCGCGAACATGGTGGCCTTGAACGAGCGCGTGAACTGCTGGACGGTGACGACCGGGATCACCAGGAGCGCGGAGACGAGGAGGATGCCGACGGCGCGCATCGACACCGAGACGGTGACGGCGGTGGTGACGAGCAGGAGCAGGTTGAGGGCGGCGACGGGGAGCCCGGAGACGCGCGCGTACTGCTCGTCGGCGCAGATCGCGGTGAGCCAGGGCCGCAGGACGAGCATGAGCGCGGCGACGGCGGCGCCGCCGACCACGATCGTCCACACCTCGGACCAGCCGGCGGTCAGGAGCGAGCCGAACAGGTACTGCTGGAGGTTGGCGACGCCCTTGTCGGAGGCGATGCCGGTGAGGTAGACGCCGCCGGCGAGGCCGCCGTAGAAGAGCATGGCGAGGGCGACGTCGCCGGAGGTCTTGGACTTGCTGCGCAGCAGCTCCATGACGACGGCGGCGGCGACGGTGACCGCGAGCGTCGTCCACACGGGGGCGGCGCCGGTGAGGAAGCCGACGGCGACGCCGGTGAGGGCGACGTGGCCGAGGCCGTCGCCGATGAGCGCGAGGCGCTTCTGGACGAGGAACACGCCGACGGTGGGCGCGCACAGGCCGACGACGAGCGCGCTGAGCAGGGCGCGCTGCATGAACTCGTACTGGAAGTACTCGAGGATCACTTGCCACCCCAGAGGTCGTCGGAGTCGCTGTGGCCGTTGGCATGCGGGTGCGCGTGCTGGTGGGCGGGGTCGGCGTGCTCGCCGACGGGGCGCGGCGGGGCGCCGTCGTGGACGACCTTCCCGTCGGCGAGGACGACGGCGCGGTCGAGGCGGTCGGTGAGCGGGCCGAGCTCGTGGGTGACGAGGAGGACGGCGCAGCCGGCGTCGATGCGGTCCGCGATGACGGCGGCGAGCGCGGCCTGCGTCTCGGCGTCGACGCCGACGGTGGGCTCGTCCATGATGAGCAGGTCGGGGTCGGTGGCGAGGGCGCGGGCGATGAGGACGCGCTGCTGCTGGCCGCCGGAGAGCGTGTCGACCGAGCAGCGGGCGTGGTCGGCGAGGCCGACCTCGGCGAGGCTGCGGGCGACGGCGTCGCGGTCGGCGCGGCGCGGCGGCGTGCCGAGGAGGCGGTGGGAGAGGCGGCCCTGGGAGACGACTTCGGCGGCGGTGGAGGGGACGCCGGAGGCGGCGCCGGTGCGCTGGGGGACGTAGCCGACGCGCTTCCAGTCGCGGAAGCGCCGCTGCGGCGTGCCGAACAGCTCGATGGAGCCGCCGGCGAGCGGGACGAGGCCGGCGACGGCCTTGATGAGCGTGGACTTCCCGGAGCCGTTGGCGCCCATGAGGGCCACTGCCTCCCCGGGGGCGACGGCGAGGTCGGCGCCGCGGACGACGGCGCGACCGCCGTAGGAGACGGTCGCGCCGCGGACGTTGAGGACGGGCATTCGTGTAATGCTGCCTTACGCCGCGCCCAGGGCGGTCTGCAACGCGGCCAGGTTCTCGCGCATCACAGTGAAGTAGTCGTCGCCGGCGTCGGTCTGCTCGTCGGTGAGCCCTTCGAGCGGGTTGAGGACGGCGGTCTGCGCGCCGGACTCGGCGGCGAGGGTCTCGGCGATGTCGGGCGACACGAGGGTCTCGAAGAAGATCGTGGTGACGCCGTTCTCCTCCACGTAGTGGGCGACCTCGGCCATGCGCTGGGTGTCGGGCTCCTGGTCGGGGCTGAGGCCGGAGATGGCGACCTGGGTGAGGCCGTAGCGGTCGGCGAGGTAGCCGAAGGCGGCGTGGGAGGTGACGATGGCGTCGCTGGTGCGGTTCGCGAGGCCGTCGGTGAACTCGGCGTCGAGTTCGGTGAGGTTCGCGGTGAACTCGTCCGCGGCCGTGGCGTACCGGTCGGCGTTCGCGTCGTCGAGGCCGGCGAGGCCGTCGGCGATGGCGGCGCCGATCTGGGCGTAGCGGGTCGGGTCGAGCCAGATGTGGGGGTCGGTGCCTTCGAGCTCCTCGTCGTGCCCGTGCTCCTCGCCCTCCTCTTCGGTGCCGGAGGCGGGCTCCTCGGAGTGGTCCTCTTCGGCGTGCTCGTCCTCGGCGTGCTCGTCGGCGTGGTCGTCCTCGAAGACCTGGGTGGAGTCGTAGCCGATGGTGTCGACGGCGGTGCTCACGTCGAGGGACTTGTCGGCGGCGTACTCCTCGACGGCGGCGTCGAGCTCGGGGATGAAGCCCTTGAGGTAGACGACGTAGTCGGCCTCCTCGATCGCGGCGATGTCGGAGGGGGCGAGCTCGAGGTCGTGGGGCTCCTGGCCGGCGGGGGTGAGGTTGGTGACGTTCACGTCGTCGCCGCCGACCTGCTCGGCGGCGTAGGCGAGGGGGTAGAACGCGGCGACGACGTCGATCGCGCCGTCGTCGCCGGAGCCGCCCGCGCCGCCGCACGCGGCGAGGGTGCCGGCGGCGGCGAGGCCGGCGATGGGCATGATGAGCAAGCTGGATCGGCGCATGAATGAACCTTGCTCCGTCATGACAATCATTGTCAACACCTAATATGAGCCGCGCGGCGCGCCGACCGGGCGGCGAGCAGCGGGAACGCCGCCGTTCCCGCTCCGGCAGGCGCGCCCCGCATGACGGGCATCACGCGATCCGGGTGCAGCCGCGCCTACTGGTATTCGTTGTCGGGGGCCTCGATCGCGGTGATCGACTCGACCTCGATGTAGGGCACGAGCTCGCCGTTGATCTCGTCGCGGCCCTGGCGCGGGGAGTATTCGCCGACGACCTCGACCCACTGGTCGGGCTCCAGGTCGGCGGGCACCTCGCCGTCGAAGCCGATCTTGACCGGGCGCGCGTCGGCCGCGCAGCAGGAGACGACCATGCGCGCGAGTTGCGGCTCGTCGCCGTCGTAGAGGATGAACCCGCGCAGCTGGATCCGGTGGCCCTCCAGAGTCTGGCCCTCGTCGAAGATCGCGCGCGCAGCGTAGTCGAGAAGCGTGAGCGGCACCGGGTCGACGTCGTCGGGCAGCTCGGGGTAGCTCGACCGGGACTCCTCGGCGCCGAGCACGGTGCCGGTGCGCTCGGCCTCGTACGAGCCGAGCGCGTCGGGCGCGACCAGGAGCATGCCGACGACGGGCGCGAGCAGCAGCCACGCCACCTTCGGCTCGCCGTGGCCGTGGCCGTCGTCGGTCTCGCGGCTGCCGCGCCAGGCCTGCACGCCGGTGATCGCGGCGACGGCGACCAGGAGGATCCCGGCCGGGACGATGAGCCAGAACGCGTAGGGCTTCACGTAGTCGAGGTAGTCGCCGGTCCAGGCCAGGCGCAGCATGCCGCCGCCGACCAGGAGCAGGACGACCGCCTGCGCGTCGCGTCTCACAGCCAGACCGCTCCCATCAGCACGGCGGCGGCGACCGCCGCGATGAACGCCGCCGGCGCGAACCGCGCCGCGAACCGGCGGCCGAAGGTCCCGGCCTGCATGGCCGCGAGCTTCACGTCGATGAACGGGCCGACGACCATGAACGCGAGCTTCGCCGTCGGCGAGAACTGCGTCAGGGACGCGGCCACGAACGCGTCGGACTCCGAGCAGATCGACACGAGCACGGCCAGGACCGCCAGCGCGAGCACGCCGAGGACCGGGTCGTCGGCGATCGGCGCGAGCCAGGTCTCGGGCACGAGCGTGTTCAGGCTCGCGGCGATCGCGGCGCCGATGACGAGGTAGCCGCCGGCGTGGAGGAAGTCGTGGCGGATCGCGTCCCAGAATGCGGCCCACCTGCCGTCCTCGTGGTGGCGGTGCTGCGGAAGCCGGAGCCATTCGGTCTTCCCGAGTTTGGCCCACAGCCAGCCGATGGTGACGGCGGCGAGGAGGGAGGCGCTGACCCGGGCGGCGACCATCTCGGGGTTCCCGGGGAAGGCCACGAACGTGGAGACGACGACGATCGGGTTGATCGCCGGGGAGGCGAGCATGAACGTGAACGCGGCGGCGGGGGCGACGCCGCGGCGGACGAGCGCGCCGGCGACGGGCACGGACGCGCATTCGCACGCGGGCAGGACCGCGCCGGCGACGCCGGCGACGGGCACGGCGAGCGCGGTGCGCTTGGGGACGGCCTTGTGGAAGAAGTCGGCGGGCACGAAGGCGCTGATGGCGGCGGAGAGGGCGACGCCGAGGACGAGGAAGGGGAACGCCTGCACGCAGACGGCGACGAACCGGGCGGACCAGGCCTGGGCGACGGGGGCGGCGAAGAGGTCGGTGAGGCCGGGCCGGGCGGTGAGGCCGAAGACGAGGAGGAGGGCGAGCGCCTCGATGGAGGTGAGCCCGCGGCGGCGGGCCCGGGGCGGGGCCGCGGGGGCGGGGGTGCCGGTGTCGTCGGCGAGGTCGGCGCTCACGGCCCCATTGTGCGGCATGGGCGCTGCCGGATCGGTCACCGGCCCGCTCACCTCCGGGGTTGAAGCGTGTTCGCACTTATTACGCTTGTGCGGTGCGAGTCCCCAGCCTAGGTACCGACCCCAGCCGTATCCCCGCCGCGTGCCGTGCCCTGCTGGCCCACCGGCGGTTCCAGGTGCTGTCGATGTCGGTCATCCTGGTGAACGGGGCGGCCCTGGGCGCGATGACGTTCGAGCGGGCGGTGGCGGTCGCCGGGGACTTCCTGCACTGGGTGGACTACGTGTGCCTGGTGTTCTTCACGTTCGAGGTGGTCGCGGGCATCCTGTCGTTCGGGCGGCGGCCGTGGCGGTACTTCGGGAACGGCTGGAACGTCTTCGACTTCGTGATCGTGGTGGCCTCGTTCATGCCGGGCCTGCGGGAGAACGTGACGATCCTGCGGATGCTGCGGCTGGCGCGGATCGTGCGGATCTTCCGGTCGCTGCCGTCGCTGCGGCTGATCCTGGTCGCGGCCGGGAAGGCGCTGCCGAAGTCGGCCGGGGTGATGGCGCTGACGGGCATGGTCATGTACCTGTGGGCGATGATCGGGTGGATCGCGTTCAGCGACTCCGACGAGGAGCACTTCGGGTCGGTCGGGAAGGCGCTGCTGAACCTGTTCCAGCTGGTCGCGTTCGACGACATGGGCAACGTCATGCGCGACAGCATGCGGCACAACATGTGGACGCTGCCGTACTACATCGTGTTCATCCTGTTCGGGGCGTTCATCCTGGTGAACATCATGATCGGCGTCGTGCTGGCCTCGATGGAGGAGGCGCAGAAGATCGACGACGAGGACGGCCAGATCCACGCGGACACGGCGCTGCTGCTCGAGCGGATCGACAAGCTCCAGACCGCGGTCGACAAGATCGCCGCGGACCAGGAGCGCGGCCGCGAGTACACGCCGTTCCGCTAGGGCGCGGCGACCGGGTTGGGCTCGGCTCCGCCGAAGCGGCGATCCCGGCGGGCGTAGAGCTCGCAGGCGTGCCAGAGGTGGCGGCGGTCGAAGTCGGGCCAGAGGACGTCGAGGTAGACCATCTCGGCGTACGCGGACTGCCAGGGCAGGAAGTTCGAGGTGCGCTGCTCGCCGGAGGGGCGCAGGAACAGGTCGACGTCGGGCAGGTCGGGGTTGTAGAGGTACCGGGCGAAGGTCTTCTCGGTGATCCGCTCGGGGTTGAGGCGCCCGGCCTTGACGTCGCGGGCGAGGGCCGCGGCGGCGTCGGCGATCTCGGCGCGACCGCCGTAGTTCACGCAGAACTGGAGCGTGATCTTGTCGTTGTGCTTCGACATCTCCTCGGCGACCTCGAGCTCCTTGATGACGCTCTTCCACAGCTTCGGGCGGCGCCCGGCCCAGCGGATGCGCACGCCCATGGCGTGGAGCTCGTCGCGGCGGCGGTGGATGACGTCGCGGTTGAAGCCCATGAGCCAGCGGACCTCGTCGGGGCTGCGCCGCCAGTTCTCGGTCGAGAACGCGTACGCCGAGAGCGTGCCGATGCCCATCTCGATCGCGCCCTCGATGGTGTCGAAGAGCGAGGCCTCGCCCATGGTGTGGCCCTCGGTGCGCTTGAGGCCGCGCTCCTTGGCCCAGCGGCCGTTGCCGTCCATGACGAGCGCGACGTGCCGCGGCACGAGGTCGCGCGGCAGCTCGGGCGGCACCGCACCGGACGGGTGCGGCTTCGGCGGCTCGTACGTGCGGCTCACTGGACCTCCAACTCGGGCGAGGCCCGCGGCGGGGAGCGGCCGGCGGGCGGCCTCGATCGTAGTCCGGGCGCGCCCCGCCCTCGCGGCACCGTCGCCCGAAAGCCCGACCGAAAGGTGAGCCCGATGCGCGTTCACAACCGCCCCCGGTCTGCCCACCGCGGTGTCGGACCCGGCGGGCACTATCGAAGCCGGGGGCGGCTGCGAATCGGCGTGATCTTCGCGTTCCGCGAGGCCGCGCCTAGTGCGGCACGTACTTGAGCGTCCTCAGTGGACGCTCGGAGTGCCATTGGAAGTGCGCCGCGATGAGGCCGGCGGCCTCGCTGCGCTGGCGGGGGTCGGCGGCGGTGGCGTTGGCCCAGTCGCCGGACTCCAAGGCGCGCATCAGATCGAGCGAGGCGACCGCGGGGACCGTGGCGCCGCCGGGGCGGCAGTCGCCGCACACGGCGCCGCCGGCGGCGACGGCGAAGGCGCGGTGCCGGCCGTCGGCCCCGCACACCGCGCACTGCTCCAGCGAGGGCGCCCACCCGGCCGACTTCATGCCGCGCAGCAAGTAGGAGTCCATGACCAGGACGGGCGGCAGCTCGGTCTCCGCGAGCGCGCGGAACGCGCCGAGGGTCAGCTGGAAGACGTCGAGGTCCGGCTGGTGGTCCTCGGGGACGAGCCGCTCGGCGGCCTCGGCGATGACGCACGCGGCGGTGTACGCGGCCCAGTCGCCGCTGATCGCGCCCCCGGAGAGGTGCAGGCCGACCGCCTGCGTCACGGTGTGGAGCTCGGCGCGGCCCTCGATGAGCTGGAGGTCGACGTGGCTGAACGGCGCGAGGCGGGCCCCGAACTTCGAGGAGGTGCGGCGCAGGCCCTTGGCCATGGCGCGGTAGCGGCCGCGGCCGCGGCCCAGGAGCGACACGATCGCGTCGGCCTCGCCGAGTTTGAAGGTGCGCAGGACCACCGCATCGTCGCGGAACAGCTTCCGAGTGCTCACCCCCACGCCGCAAGCCTAGCCGGAACCCCCGACAAACGCGGTTGAGGCGTCCGGGATACGCCGCTAGGCTCCGGGGCGTGAAGATCCTCTCGGTGAACGTCGGCCGCCCGCGCGAGAACCCCTGGAAGGGCCTCGCCGCCACCTACATCGACAAGCGGCCCGTCGAGGGCCCGGTCCAGGTGACCTCCCCCGGTCCCAAGGGCGACGGCTCGGTCGGCCTCGCGGGCGACCGGGTCGGCGACGTGGAGCACCACGGCGGCACCGACCAGGCCGTGTACGTCTACGCGAGCGAGGACTACGCGCACTTCGGCCGCCTCCTCGGCCGCGAGTTCGGACCGGGCGCGTTCGGCGAGAACCTGACCGTGGCCGGGTACGACGTGAACGCGGCCCTCATCGGCGAGCGCTGGGCGGGCCCCGGCGGGCTGGTGCTCCAGGTGACCGGGGCGCGCATCCCGTGCGGCACGTTCCGCGGCTGGATCGACGAGCGCGGCTGGCTCAAGACGTTCGCGCGCGAGGCCCGGCCGGGCCCCTACATGCGGGTGGCCGAGCCGGGCCACGTCGAGGCGGGTGCCGTCCTCGACGTTGTGCACCGGCCCGACCACGGGGTCACGGCGGCGATGTTCTTCCGCGCCGCCATGGGCGAGCGGGAGCTGGTCGAGCAGGTCGCGTCCTGCCCGGACCTGGCGCCGGGCGAGGCCGACTGGCTGCGGGGCCGCTAGGCGGCCGGCTGGAGCGCGGGCTTCCTGAAGTAGGCGTTCGCGCTGGGGCTGAACATGACGGCGGTCGCGGCGAGCACGGCCGCGATGTGGAGCATCCGGGCGACGAAGACGCCCATCATGAGCTCGCCGTCGCCGCCGAACGCCTCCAGGAACGGCGTGCCGTCCATGAGGAGCCGGGCCGGCTCGACGACGAGCGAGGCGAGGCCGACGACGGACAGGAGCCCGGCGAGGGCCCAGCGGGCCCAGCGGCGGCCGGAGGCGAAGATCCCGATGAGGACGAGCACGCCGACGTAGATCGCACCGCGCACGCCGAGGGCCGTCCACGTGCCGGCGTCGATCCCGGACTCCTGGCGGATCTCGCTCACGACGAAGACGGCCTCCACGACCCCCGCGGCGACGGCGGTGGTCCACAGGAGGGCGGCGTTCGTGACTGAATGGGGTTTCTGCATGGTCTCGACATTAGGGTCCAGGACCCCTCCGATCGATCCGGTGAGCGTCCCGGTCCGCGGTGGGGTGGGCCCTACCCCGCGGCAGTGCGCTCGGCGAGTCGCTTGCGTCCCAACTGGTCCGCGGCGCGGATCGGCTCGGGCAGGCGGTAGCGGGGCGCGAGTTCGAGGACGAGGTCGCGCGCCGAGTCGAGGGTGCGCCGGTGCCCGACCGAGACGTACACGGGCTTGACGCCGTCCTGGGTGCGCAGCGCGCAGCCGACGGTCTCCTCCCCCGCCGCGATGGGCGTCCACGCGCCGCGCGCCGCGCCGGGCGGGTCCACGGGCAGGTGCGGGGGGTTCTTCGCGACGCCGATCGCGGGCGCGTCGAGCACCACCCCGAGGTGGCAGGCGAGGCCGAAGCGGCGCGGGTGGGTGAGCCCGTAGCCGTCGCACACGTACAGGTCCGGGGTCACCGTGAGCGCTTCGATCGCCTTGAGCAGCAACGGGAGTTCGCGGAATGCGAGGAGCCCGGGCACGTACGGGAAGTCGGAGGTCCCGCGCACGACGGTCTCGTCGAGCACGGCGAGGTCGCCGCGGCGCAGCACGACGGCGGTGGCGACCGCCTCGTCGGAGTCCTTGCCGTAGGCGATGTCGAGTCCGGCCACGGTCTCGACGGGCCGGTCGTCGTCGGCGACGACCACGCACCCGGCGAGCTCGGTCTGCATCGCGACGGCCTCGGCCTCGTCGCGCGGCAGGCGGGCGTAGGCGGCGCGGTTCGGGGGCGCTTCGGAGTCGCTCACACCGGAAGCCTAACGAAGCGCCCGCGCGGCCGGTTCGAAGCGCCCGGCGGCCGCGTCCCTGCGGCGGCGCGCATGGGTGCTGAAGGCCGTATTTCCATCCCAAACCCCCACCCACCCAGGGGAATCTAGCGGCCAGCATTGCCGAAGGGTCCGACAATCCGCGGCCCCCGCGGCCCTGATGTCACCCGGAAAGGTGCATCGCGGCCCCGATGTCACCCTGACGGGCGACAAGGTTCAGTCGGAAGGGACCCAGGGCCGATCAACGTCGCTGCGGAGATCGAACCCGAAAGGACCCGGCGCGGGTCAGCCCTCGCCGCCGAGGTCGAACGGGTAGTCCTCCGCGTCGAACTCCTCGGGGAACTCCTCCGCGGCGGCTTCCGTCTCGAAGCTGCCGTCGCCCTCGGCCTCGTACTGGAACTCGTCGGCGCCCGCGTCGCCGTCGAAGACGCCGTCCGCGGCGCCCGCGTCCTGCGGCTCAGCGTCCGGGGCGGCTTCGAGGGAGTAGAAGAAGTCCTCGCCGAAATCCGCTTCGTCTCCGGCGTCCCATTCATCGGTCATGGCGGCCTCCCCGCGTCTCCTTCCAGCATATTCAGCCCGCGCGAGCCCCGCGCCCGGACCGCCGCGATCCGGGCGCGCCCGCCCTCGCTGCCGTGAGCGGATCCGCCGAGGGCGAACGCGCCTTGCCCGCCGACCGGCAGGCCGCCATGCTCAGGGCATGAGCACGCAACCGAAGCGGGTCCTCGTCCTCGGCGGAACCGTCTA
This sequence comes from Glycomyces terrestris, assembly GCF_003933745.1. Taxonomy (GTDB): domain Bacteria; phylum Actinomycetota; class Actinomycetes; order Mycobacteriales; family Micromonosporaceae; genus Glycomyces; species Glycomyces terrestris. The sequence goes on from NZ_RSEB01000005.1 coordinate 59,518, forward strand.
CCTGTCCCAGACCATCGCGCGCCTCGCGGTCGAGCGCGGCCACCGCGTCACCGTCGCCGCCCGCGGCACCAGCGGCGAGCCGCCCGCCGGGGCCGAGTTCACCGCGATCGACCGCAGCGTCCCCGGCGGCGTCGACGCCCTGCGCGGCAAGGAGTTCGACGCGGTCTTCGACGTCGCCCGCATCCCCGCGCACGTCACCCCCGTCCTCGACGCCCTCGCCGACCGCGCGGGCCACTGGTCGTTCGTGTCCACGATCTCGGTGTACAAGCACTTCCACGTCGTCTCCGACGAACTCCACGACCCCACCGCGCCCGACTCCACCGACCCCGCGATCGAGGTCTACGGCGCCAGCAAGGTCGCCTGCGAGAACCTCGTGCGCGAACGCCTGGGCGACAAGGCCCTCATCACCCGGCCCGGCCTCATCGTCGGCCCCGGCGACCGCAACGACCGCCTCGGCTACTGGCCCCTGCGCATGGCCGAAGGCGGCGAGATCCTCGCCCCCGCACCGCGCGAGCGCCTTCTCCAGTGGATCGACGTCGAGGACTACGCGACCTGGCTCCTCGACGCCGCCGACGCCGGCACGAGCGGCACGCTCGACGCCATCGGGCACCCGATCGGCATGGGCGCCTTCCTCGACGGCGTCGGCGCGGCCCTCCAGGAGCAGGGCGTCATCGACGCCCCGCCGCAGCTGACGTGGGTGCCGCAGGAGTTCCTTCTCGAACACGGCGTCAACATGTGGGCCGGCCCCGACTCCCTCGGCATGTGGGTCACCACCCCCGAGTACGACGGACACGGCAGCCGCCCCGCCGGCCCCGCGATCGCGGCCGGGCTGCGCCTCTCCCCGCTCGCCGACACCGTCGCCCGCTGGTGGGCCGCGAACGCCGCCGCCCCGCGCCTCAAGGCCGGACTCAGCCGGGTCAAGGAGGGCGAGGTCCTCGCCGCGTTCCACGGCCGCGAACCCGACCCCGGGCTCGCCCGCCTCGACCGCGAGCGCCGCTTCGCCGTGCCCGCGCCCGAGACCCCCGACTACGAAGGCTGACAACGCGAGGGGACACGGCAAGACGGCCCCGCCGGGAAGGCGGGGCCGTCTGCGTCGAGTCTCCTACGGGGCCGGCGGCGGGGGCGGCTGCTGGCCGTAGCCGGGCTGCCCGGGCTGGCCGTAGGGAGGCTGGCCGCCGTACGGCGGCTGCCCCTGGTACGGGCCCGCGGCCGGGTCCTCCTTGCGGAAGAACTCGTTCGAGGCCGGCACCGCCAGCAGGATGATGATCACCAGCGAGCCGACGATGAACATGATGAGGGTGATCCAGTCCAGGGCGGTGAGCCAGCTCGGCGTCGCGTCCTCGACGGCCTGCGTCATCTCGTCCTGGTACTCGGTCCCGTTGACGTTGTAGGTCATCGAGCCGACCTGGCCGACGATGCCGCCGAGGCCGCAGCACAGCAGCGCGATGCCCGAGAGGATCCACGACATGATCCGGCCCGGCCGGTTGCCCTTGCCGTTCAAGATGCCGAGGACCACGTAGAAGATCGCGAACAGCAGGTAGACGCCGGCCGTGGCCGCGAAGATCACGGTCATGAGGGCGCTGACGTCGTCGGCGGTGACGCCCGAGCCCTCCAGGGAGGGGTCGTTCAGGATCTGCTCGTTGACGACGTCGCCGACGGCCGACTGGACCGCGAACATGGCGATGCCCGTGGCGACGAGCAGTGCCGCCGTGAGGAACTGGGTCCACACCACGGCGGTGACCGATCCCGGCCTGGTCTTCGGTCCCTGCGGCAGCGGCTGCTGCGGGTACTGCGGCGCTGGCGGGTACGCCATGGCGGCCTCCGATTCAGATATAGGCAGGCGGTGGTTCAGGCTCCCTCATCGTACAAAGGGAAACCGGTCGCCGCACGCCCCTCACACTTCGAGGTTCAACCGGTAGCCGCGCTTGATCACGGTCTCCACACAGGACCGGAGGTGGACGGCGTCGCGCAGGCGCGTCACCGCCATCTCCACGGCGTGGCCGTCGGCCCCGCGCGGCAGGTGCCCGAGGAGCTCGGCCCGCGAGAGGACCCTCCCGTTCGCGGAGGCCAGCGCCCGGATCACCGCCATCGGCGCGGGCGGGAGCTGGAACGGCTGGTCGTCGAGGAGGACCATGTGGCCGCGCAGCTCGATCTGGTGGCCGGTGGCGAGCTGGAGGCGCCGCGACCGCTTCGGCAGGGCCGAGGCGACGGTGCGCACGAGCGCGCCGAGGCGCGCCCGCTGCGGCTGGACGGTCTCGACCCCCAAGCGCTCCAAGGGGGCCGCAGTGACCGGGCCGACCGCGACGGGGAGGACGCCGTTGTCCTCCGCCGGCGCGCGGAACGCCTCCAGCATGTCGGCGGCCTGGTCGCCGGCGATGCGCAGGAGCGCGTTCGCGGCGGGCGCCGAGGTGAAGGTGACCGCGTCGATGCGGCGGGCGCAGATCGCGTCCACGAGGCGCTGGACCGGCGTGATGTCGGTCGGCAGCGTCCACCGGTAGACCGGGACCGGGACGGCCGCGCCGCCGCCGGCGCGGACCGTGCGGATGAAGTCCTCGGCGGGGTCGCCGTGGAGCTGGATGGCGACGCGCTGCCCGGCGACGCCGCGCTCGCGCAGGTACTCGACGACCTCGTCGCCGGTCTCCGACGGCGCGGTCCACTCCTCGGTGAGCCCGGCGGCGCGCACGGCGCCGAGGGCCTTCGGGCCGCGGCAGAGGATGCGGGCGCGGGAGAGGACGTCGAGGAGGTCCTCGCCCATGCCCCAGCCCTCGGCGGCCTCAAGCCAGCCGCGGAAGCCGATCCCGGTGGTGGCGACGACGAGGTCGGGCGCCTCCCTGATGAGTTCGACGGTGGCCGCGCGGAGGGCCTCGTCGTCGGGGAGCGGGACGATGCGCAGCGTCGGGGCGACGATGGTGCGGGCGCCGCGGCGCTCCAGGAGCGTCGCGAGCTCGTCGGCGCGGCGCTGCGCCGTGACGGCCACGGTGTAGCCGGTCAGCGGCGCGAGCGTCGTCTCGGCCTCTTGGACGGGGGCTCCGGCAGCGGCCATCAGGCGCTCGCTTTCACTTCCGAGAGGGCCCCCACGCGGATCTCTCCGGCGGCGACCTCGACTGCGTACACCTCCAGCGACACGGCCTCGTCGTCGAGGCAGACGCCGGTCTTCAGGGAGAACGCCTGCTTGAGCAGGGGGCTGATGACGACGGGTTCGCCGCCGCGGTCGCCGACCAGGCCCCGGCTGATGACGTTCGCGCCCGTGAACGGGTCCTGGTTGGACACCGCGTGGAGGCTGTCGTCGAGGAGCCGGAACACGGCGACCTGGGAGCCGTCCGCCAGGAGGGCGGCGACGCCGCGGCCGGGGACGAGCCGGTCGAATGCGCAGATGGGTTCCATCGTGGTCACTTCCCTTGGGAGGAGCGGAGGACGGGCGTGCCGAGCAGGACCGGCTGGGAGCGCTCGGTCGTGCCGGCCGGGAACTTCTGGCCGCGGACCTCCTCGAACTCGATCGAGGGGTCCGGGGTCTCGGGGGCGTTGACGAAGGACACGAACCGCTGGAGCTTCTCGGGGTCGTCGATGACGCCCTTCCACTCGTCGGCGTAGGTCTCGACGTGCTTGGCCATCATGGCGTCGAGGTCCTCGCAGATCCCGAGCCGGTCGTCGACGATGACCTCGCGGAGGTAGTCGAGGCCGCCTTCGAGGCCCTCGACCCACTTCGAGGTGCGCTGGAGCCGGTCGGCGGTCGAGATGTAGAACATGAGGAACCGGTCGATGGTGCGGACCAGCGTCTCGGAGTCCACATCGGACAGGAGCAGGTCGGCGTGGCGGGGCGTGAAGCCGCCGTTGCCGCCGACGTACAGGTTCCAGCCGTGCTCGGTGGCGATGACCCCGAAGTCCTTGCCGCGGGCCTCGGCGCACTCGCGCGCGCAGCCGGAGACGGCGGACTTGAGCTTGTGCGGGCTGCGCAGCCCCCGGTAGCGCAGTTCGAGGTCGATGGCCATCTTCACCGAGTCCTGCACGCCGTAGCGGCACCAGTCGGTGCCGACGCAGGACTTGACGGTGCGCAGGGCCTTGCCGTAGGCGTGGCCGGACTCGAAGCCGGCGTCGACGAGCTTGCGCCAGATCTTCGGGAGGTCTTCGACGCGGGCGCCGAACATGTCGATGCGCTGGCCGCCGGTGATCTTGGTGTAGAGGTCGAACTCCTTGGCGACCTGCCCGATGACGATGAGCTTGTCGGGCGTGATCTCGCCGCCGGGGATGCGCGGGACGACCGAGTAGGTGCCGTTGCGCTGCATGTTGGCGAGGAAGTGGTCGTTGGTGTCCTGGAGCGCGGCCTGCTCGCCGTCGAGGATGTGGCCGTTGGAGAGCGAGGCGAGGATCGAGGCGACGGCGGGCTTGCACAGGTCGCAGCCGGAGCCGGTGCCGTGGCGGGCGATGAGCTCGGAGAAGGTCGTGATGCCGGTGACCTTGACGATGTCGAACAGCTCGGCGCGGGACTGGGTGAAGTGCTCGCACACGGCCTTGGAGACCTCGACGCCGCCTTCGGCGAGGAGCTGCTTGAGCATGGGGATGCACGAGCCGCAGGAGGTGCCGGCCTTGGTGCACGCCTTGATCTCCGCGACGTCGTGGCAGCCCTCGTGGATGGCGCCCATGATCTCGCCCTTGGTGACGGCGTTGCAGGAGCAGACCTGCGCGCCGTCGGGGAGCGCCCCTTCGACCTCGCCGCCGCCGAGGAGGTCGGCGAGCTTGCCGGGGACCTTGCCGCCGACGCTGGCGCGCAGCAGCGGGTAGGGCTCGGCGTCGCCGACGAGCATGCCGCCCAGGAGGGTCTGCGCGTCGTCGGAGAGGATGAGCTTGGCGTAGGTGCCGTTCGCCGGGTCGAGGTAGGTGGTGGCGAGCGGGCCGTCGAAGGCGCCGAACTGGGCGACGTCGACGCCGAGGAGCTTGAGCTTGGTCGACATGTCGGCGCCGGGGAAGGTGGCCTCGCCGCCGGCGAGGCGGTCGGCGACGACCTCGGCCATCGCGTAGCCGGGGGCGACGAGCCCGTAGCAGACGCCCTCCATGGCGGCGACCTCGCCGATCGCGTACACGTCGGGGTCCGAAGTGGCGCAGGAGAGGTCGGTGGTGATGCCGCCGCGCTCGCCGACCGCGATGCCGCAGTCGCGGGCGAGCTGGTCGCGGGGGCGCACGCCGGCCGCGAAGATGATGAGGTCGGTGTCGTAGGAGACGCCCTCGCGGTTGGTGTCCATGCGCAGGCGGCCGTCGACGGCTTCGATCTTCGTGCCGCCGGTCGAGCAGTCGACGCCGATCCCGAGCTTCTCGATGTGCTGCTTGAGGACGCCGCCGCCGGCCTCGTCGAGCTGGCGGGCCATGAGCCAGGGGGCGAACTCGACGATCTGGGTCTCCAGGCCGAGGAGCTTGAGGGCGTTCGCGGCCTCGAGGCCGAGGAGTCCGCCGCCGATGACGACGCCGTGGCGCTTCCCCTCGGCGTGGGCCTTGATGTTCTCGAGGTCCTCGATGGTGCGGTAGACGAACACGCCGGGGAGGTCGGCGCCCTCCATCGGGGGCACGAACGCGTAGGAGCCGGTGGCGAACACGAGCTTGTCGTACGGGTACTCGCCGGAGGCGGAGCGCACGACCTTGGCCTCGCGGTCCACTTCGGTCGCGGCCTCGCCGAGGCGGACCTCGACGCCGGGGAGGTCGGAGGCCAGGGAGAGCTCCTCGGCGCTGACCCCGTCGAAGAACGCCGACAGGCGGACCCGGTCGTAGGCCGGGCGGGGCTCCTCGCACAGGACCGTGACGTCCCAGGACGGGTCGCGCTGGGTGACCGCCTCCAGGAAGCGGCGGCCGACCATGCCGTCGCCGATGACTACCAGTTTGCTCATGCTGACACCTCATCGAGTTGTTCCGCGGCCCGGCCACTGCGCCATTGGGCGCCTGAAGCGCTGTCAGCCACAGTGCTGTTCAGCCACTTGCAGAGTCCGGCGACGTCTTCGGTGCAGGTCCCGCAGCCGGTGCTGGCCTGCGTGGCGTCGGACAGGGCCTCGGGAGTGCGCGCGCCGTCGAAGAACGCGTCGCGCAGCTCCCGCTTCGTGACGTTGTTGCAGCGGCAGACCACGACCTCGTCGGGCATGGACGCCGGCGTTTCGGGGGCCACCGAGACGGATTCGCCGGGGCGGCCCATGAGGAGGGTGCGGCGGTCGTGCGGCACCGGGTCGCCGGTGTCGAACAGCTGGACCACCTGGCCGACCATGGGGTTGTCGCCGAGCATGACCGCGCCCGCGAGGCGGCCCTCGGCGTCGATCACGAGGCGCGCGTACGTGCCGCGCGCGGGGTCGGCGAAGGAGACGACCTCGTCGCCGTCGACCTCGCCCATCGCGGCCAGTTCGATGCCGGAGGCCTTGAGGCGGGTGACGAGGCGCGAGCCCTCGTAGGCGGCGTCGGGGTTGACGCCGGAGAGGAGGTCGACGACGACGTCGGCCTGCTCCCAGGCGGGGCCGACGAGGCCGTAGGGGATGCCGCGGTGCTCGGCGCAGTCGCCGACGGCGAACACGTCGGGGTGGGAGGTGCGGCACTGGTCGTCGATGACGACGCCGCGGCCGGTCTCCAGGCCCATCGCGGCGGCCAGGTCGGTGTTGGGGCGGATGCCGCAGGAGACGACGAGGAGCTGGCCGGTGACGGTGCGCCCGTCGGCGAGCACGAGGGTGAGGCCGTCGTCGCCGTGGATGACGCGGGTGGTCTGCGCGTCCACGACCGACTCGACGCCGACCTCGGCGTAGGAGTCGGCGAGGACCTTCGCGCCGAGGGGGTCGAGCTGGCGGTCCATGAGGTGCCCGGCGGCGTGGACGACGGTGACGTCCATGCCGCGCTTGGCGAGCCCGCGGGCCGACTCGAGGCCGAGGAGGCCGCCGCCGAGGACGATCGCGGAGGCGCGGTTGGCGGCCTCGTCGAGGATCGCGCGGGCGTCCTCGATGGTGCGCAGCACGTAGGCGCCGGTGGGGAGCGGGTCGAGGCCCGGGATCGGGGGGACGAACGCCTCCGCGCCGGTGGCGAGCACGAGCTTGTCGAACGCGGTCCCGTTCACGGTCTTCGCGTCGAGGTCGACGGACTCGACCTTCTCGCCGAGGCGGAGCTCGACGTGGTCGGGCGGGACGGGGAGGGCGATCTCGGCCTCGGTCTGCTTGCCCGCGATCATGCTCGAGAGCAGGATGCGGTTGTACGCGGCCTCGGACTCGGCGCCGAACACGGTGACGTCGACGCCGCGGCGCCCGAGCTCGCGGGCGATGCGGGCCCCGGCCATGCCGTAGCCGACGATGGCGACCTTCACGCGCTTGACCTCCAGGTGCTGGGCTGACTGCGGGCGCGGCGTCGGGGATTCGACTCCCTTGAGCCGCGCTGCCGGTGCGACGGCGCTGTCAGCCCGGACTGGCGTCTAGGTTCACCCGGGCCTGTTTCGCGATCGAGCGGTCAATGTTTCGCGTGTGCTAAGTAGTCCGCACGCTTCGGCCGCCGCGACTGGACAGCTCGTGCACGTCACCCGACTGGGTGTAGCGGTGGGCACGCCTGGGGCCTTACTGTGGTTCGCAGTGCAATCCACCGGTTTCGCCGCTAGGGAGTGCTATGGCAGAAGATCACCCGTTCGTGTTGCCCGTGTTCTACCTCCCGTACCCCGCCCGGCTGAACCCGCACGTGGAGGGCGCCCGCGTCCACGCGCGGGTGTGGGCGAAGGAGATGGGGATGCTCGACGCCCCCGCCGCAGGGGGCGGGGTGATCTGGGACGAGGCCGAGCTCGACCGCCACGACTACGGCCTCCTGTGCGCGTACACGCACCCCGACTGCGACGCGCCCGCGCTCGACCTCATCACCGACTGGTACGTGTGGGTGTTCTTCTTCGACGACCACTTCCTCGACGCGTTCAAGCGCACCCGCGACACCGCGGGCGCGAAGGCGTACCTCGACCGCATCCCGCTGTTCATGCCCTTGGACGTGGGTGAGACGCCGGAGCCGGAGAACCCGGTCGAGCTGGGCCTGCTCGACCTGTGGCGGCGCACCGCCCCGGCGATGTCGACGGGCTGGCGCAAGCGGTTCCTCGCGTCCACGGTCAACCTGCTGTTCGAGTCGCTGTGGGAGCTCGACAACATCACGTCCGACCGGGTCGCCAACCCGATCGAGTACATCGAGATGCGCCGCAAGGTCGGCGGCGCGCCCTGGTCGGCGGGCCTGGTCGAGTACGCCGTCGGCGCGGAGGTGCCCGACCAGGTGGCCGCGTCCCGGCCGCTCGCGGTCCTGCGCGACACCTTCTCCGACGCCGTGCACCTGCGCAACGACCTGTTCAGCTACGAGCGGGAGGTCGCCAGCGAGGGCGAGAACGCGAACGCGGTCCTCGTCTTCGAGCGGTTCCTGGGCCTGGAGACGCAGCGGGCCGCCGAGCTCGTCAACGACATCCTCACCTCGCGGCTGCACCAGTTCGAGAACACCGCGCTCACCGAGATCCCGGTGCTGTGTGCGGCCGAAGGGGTCGCGCCGCCCGAGCAGCTCGCGATCGCCTTGTACGCCAAGGGCCTCCAGGACTGGCAGGCCGGCGGCCACGAGTGGCACATGCGCTCGAGCCGGTACATGAACTCGACGGCCGTCAGCGGCATGCCGCACAGCGTCCTCACCGGACCGAACGGGATCGGCACCTCGCAGGCGCGGATCGCGGCCTCGGCGCTCAAGCAGCACTCGCGGGCGCCGTTCCGCGTCGTCGGGCCGACCGCGCTGCCGGACTTCCACCAGCCGTTCGAGCTGCGGCTCAACCCGCACCTGGACGAGGCCCGCCGCCACGCCGTCGAGTGGGCCGCCGCGATGGGCTTCCTCGCCCCCGACCCGGCGCTGCCGGGCTCGGGGCTGTGGGACCGGCGGCGGTTCCTCGGGTTCGACTTCGCGCTGTGCTCGGCCGGGATCGACCCCGACGGCACCGCCGAGGAGCTGAACGCCTCCGCCGACTGGCTCGCCTGGGGCACCTACGGCGACGACTACTACCCCGCGGTCTTCACCCGCGGGCGCGGCCTCGGCGCCGCGATCGCCCAGCACCGCCGGCTCCTCGAGTGCATGCCCGTCGACCTCGGCCCGACCCCGGTCCCGGCGAACCCGGTCGAGCTGGGCCTGGCCGACCTGTGGCGGCGCACGGCCGCCGGCTTCGACGACCGCGCCCGCGCCGAGTTCCGGCGGGCCGTCGAGAAGATGCTCGAGGGCTGGCTGTGGGAGGTCCACGCCGAGTCGCAGAACCGCGTCCCCGACCCGGTGGACTACGTCGAGATGCGCCGCGACTCCTTCGGCTCCGACCTCACGATGTCCTTGGCGCGCTTGCGGAAGGGCCGCACGATCCCCGACGCGGTGTGGCGCTCGCGGCCGATCGGGTGGATGGAGGCCGCCGCGATGGACGCGGTGTGCCTGCTCAACGACGTGTGCTCGTACCAGAAGGAGGTCGAGTACGAGGGCCAGCTGCTCAACGGCGTCGTCGTCATCGAGGAGTACCTGGAGGTCGGCCCCGAGGAGGCGGTGCGGATCGCCGCGGACCTCGCGAACGCCCGGATCGAGCAGTTCCAGCTCGTCGAGGCGACCGGCCTGCCGGGCCTCGTGGCCGAGCACGACCTCGACGCCGAGGCGCAGGCCGCGCTCGCGTCCTATGTGGCCGATCTCAAGCACTGGATCGCGGCGATCCACAAGTGGCACCTGGACGGCACCGACCGCTACCGCGAGGAGAACCTGCGCCGCCCGCTCGACGCCGGGCCCGGCTCGACCGCGGCCTACAGCGTGCGGCGCCACCTCGGGGCGGGGGCGCCGGAGGCCCCGGCCCCGGCTCAGTTCCGGGTTCCGGGGCCGCCGTCGTGGCGCGACTACCTGCCGCCGCGGCCCGAGAACGCCGCCCCGGCGCCGAGCGCGGCGACGAACGCGAACACCGCGGCCGCCATGCGCTTCTTAAGCGCGGAGGAGTCCTCGTCGGGCTCCGCGGCCACCGCCGCGGCGTCCTCGACCGCGAGCCCGTCCGGCAGCGGCCCGGGGTCGACGGGCGGTTCGGCCGCGGCGCTCGTCGGGGACTCGGCGGGCGCCGGCTCGGTTGCGGCGGGTTCGGGCGACGGCTCCGGTGGCGCGGGCGCGGGCGGCTCCGACTCGGCCGGCGTCGTCACCGGGTCCGGCGACGACGGCTCCGGGGGCGTCGGCTCGGCGGGCGGGGTCGGCGGGGTCGGCTCCGGCGGGGGGCTCGAGGGCGACGGCGGCGCCGAGGGCGAGGGCTCCGGCGGGTGTGTCGGGCACTCCAGCAGCGGCGGCAGGTCCGGGAGGTCGATGATCGGCAGCTCGATGCAGATCTGGACGCCGAGCCCGACCTGGGCCCGGGCGCCCTCCTCGTCGGCCGCGGCGGCCTCGGCCTCGGGACCGGTGCCGGAGGCCAGCGCGAGGCCGGAGGAGACGGTGACGGCGGCGGCCGCGATGACCAAGGCCACTAGGCGCCGCACGTATCCCACCGCCCCTCGCTGCGTTGTTCATCACGGTTCATACTGTTTATTCTGCTTTACGAAGTCTGGTGAGATCAATGGCCATCTGGCTCCAGGGACTCCTGTTCACCCTTTCGGTCGTAGCGGCGGCGTGCGTGGTGATCGCGCTCCTCCAGCGGTTCGCCCCGCCGACGGACCGGACCCACAACAACGAGCTGGGGACCACGATCTTCGAGCTCCTCACCGTCCTCTACGCGATCGTGCTCGCGTTCGTCCTCATCACCGCCTGGGAGAACAAGGAGGAGGCCGGGCAGGTGACCTACCAGGAGGCGAACGAGCTGGTCGACGTGTACTGGGCGGCGGCCGCGCTCGCGCCGGAGCAGCGCGACGAGGTGCGCGAGGCGGTGCGGGCCTACACGACCGAGGTCATCGAGGACGAGTGGCCGGCGATGCGCGACCGGGAGCCGGTGTCGGCCGAGGGGCTCATGCTGCTGGACGCGATGCGGGCACCGGTGGCGGGGGCGCAGACGGACGACGACGTGGTGCAGGCGCGGCTGACGGCCGCGGAGGACGGGGTCACGGCGATCACGGAGTACCGCACGGACCGGCTGCTCCAGGCGCAGCGGGGGCTGAGCGCGGCGATGTGGACGGTGCTGGTGCCGGGGGCGATCCTGGTGTTCGCGGTGATGCTCACGCTCGGGACGCCGACGCGGAAGTACCAGTACGTGCTGGTGGGGCTCATCTCGGGGATGGTGGCGCTCATGCTGTTCGCGACGTACCAGCTGGAGTACCCGTTCAGCCGCAGCGGGGCGACGGACCCGGTGGCGTACGAGACGGCGATGGACCGCTTCGACTACATAGACGCGAACTATGCGCATGATGAACTCTTTTGAGTGATTTATTTTAGTTTCCGCCCGTGAGCGGCATAAGATGCTAGTCGAGCCTTGACCGCCTCGAAGTGAGGAAGTGTTCGCATGACCGACTCCGTCGTCGACAGCACGCCGGCCGTCCCCCAGCAGACCTCCAACGGACAGCACCCCCAGACCAGCCTCAGCACCGCCGCCGCCCGCAACCTCGCGACCACCACGAAGTCCGTCCCGCAGATGCAGGAGATCACCTCCCGGTGGCTCCTCAAGGTGCTGCCGTGGGTGCAGACCCAGGGCGGGGCCTACCGCGTGAACCGGCGCCTGACGCACACGGTCGGCGACGGCCGCGTCGAGTTCACCAGCGAGGGCGACGTCGTGCGCGTCATCCCGACCGAGCTCGGCGAGATCGCGCACCTGCGCGGCCTCGACGACGAGGAGGCCCTGGGCGCGCTCGCCGACCGCTTCGAGCAGCGCGAGATCCGCTCCGGGGAGCACCTGGCGCAGCAGGGGGCGCCGATCGACGGGCTGCACCTGATCGCGCACGGGCGCGTCGAGCAGCTCAAGGAGGGCAAGTTCGGCGACCGGTTCTCACTGGGCGTCCTGGTCGACGGCGACCACTTCGGCGACGAGGTCCTGACGGAGTCGGACCCGGTGTGGGACCACGACGTCATCGCGGCGACCCCGGTGACGGTGCTGTCCCTGCCGGCGGGGGCGGTGGCCGAGCTCGTCGACCGCATCCCGGCGCTCGCGTCGCACCTGGCGCGGTTCCGGGCCGGGCGCTCGGCGAAGACGAACAAGCACGGCGAGTCGGCGATCGCGATCGCCGCGGGCCACACCGGCGAGCCGGACCTGCCGACCACGTTCGTGGACTACGAGCTCGCGCCGCGCGAGTACGAGCTGTCGGTGGCGCAGACGGTCCTGCGCGTCCACACGCGCGTCGCCGACCTGTACAACCAGCCGATGAACCAGATGGAGCAGCAGCTCCGGCTCACCGTCGAGGCCCTCCGCGAGCAGCAGGAGGACCAGATGATCAACAACAAGGAGTTCGGGCTCCTGCACAACGCGGCGCTGAACCAGCGCATCCCGACCCGGTCGGGCCCGCCGACGCCCGACGACCTCGACGAGCTCATCTCGCGGCGCAGGGACACGCGCGTGATCCTGGCGCACCCGAAGGCGATCGCCGCGATCGGCCGGGAGCTGAACAAGCGGGGCCTGTACCCGCCGCTGGCGAGCTTCCAGGGCGGGGAGGCCGTGGCGTGGCGGGGCGTGCCGGTCCTGCCGTGCAACAAGATCCCGATCACGTCGGCCGGGACCACGTCGATCCTGGCGATGCGGCTCGGAGAGGACAACCAGGGCGTGGTGGGCCTGCACCAGACGGGCCTGCCGGACGAGTACGAGCCGGGCCTGTCGGTGCGGTTCATGGGCATCGACGAGAAGGCCGTCATGTCGTACCTCGTCAGCGCCTACTTCTCGGTGGCGGTGCTGGTCCCCGACGCGCTCGGCATCCTCGAGCACGTCGAGATCGGGCGCTAGGCCGGACCGTTCCTCGCCGCGCCCGGGCGGCCGCGGACCGCCGCGGCCGCCCGGGCCCGTACCCCAGATTGGGAGGCCCCCGCATGACCGTCCTGACCGACCAGTTCACCGAGGAACTGATCTCCATCGATTTGCACCTCCGCAAGGCCGTGTACGGGCTGCGGAACCCCGCTGCGAGCATCGCGGCCTACCACTTCGGCTGGGAGGACGCGGACGGCGAGCTCACGGAGGCGAACTCCGGGAAGGCGCTGCGGCCGCTGCTCACCCTGCTCGCGGCGAAGACCGTGGCCGAGGAATGGCGGGCCGCCCTCCCGGCGGCGGTGGCGGTGGAGCTGGTCCACAACTTCTCCCTCGTCCACGACGACGTGATCGATCGCGACGAGTTCCGCCGGCACCGGCCGACGGTGTGGAAGGTGTTCGGCGCCAACGACGCCATCCTGGTCGGCGACGCCCTGCACGCGCTGGCGTTCGAGACGATCGCCGAGGCCGACGACGCGCACGCGGCGGCGGCCGCCAGGCTGCTGTCGAGGACCGTCCGGACGCTGATCGAGGGCCAGTTCGCGGACATCCGGTTCGAGGGCCGCACCTCGATCGACCTCGCCGAGTGCATCGCCATGAGCGAGAACAAGACCGCGTCGCTGATGGGCTGCGCGACCGCGCTGGGCGCCCTGTACGGCGGCGGCTCCCAGGCCCACGTCGACGCGCTCTGGGACTTCGGGTTCCGCCTCGGCACGGCGTTCCAGCACATCGACGACCTGCTGGGCATCTGGGGCGATCCGGAGGCCACGGGGAAGTCGGTGTACTCAGACCTGCGCAGCCGCAAGAAGTCGCTCCCGGTCACCGCCGCGCTCCGCTCCGGGGACCCGCGGGCGGAGGAGCTCGCCAGGCTCTACCACTCCGACGCGCCGCTCGACGACGCGGCGCTCGACCGGGCGGCCGAACTCGTCGAGGCGTGCGGCGGCCGCCGGTACTGCCGGGAGTCCGCGGAGGCGCTCGTCGAGGAGGCGGTGGCGAGCCTCCGCGTCAGGGGCCTCGACGCCGCGGCCGTCGCGGACCTGGGGGAACTGGCCGCGAGCACGGTAAGCCGGGTCCGGTGACCGCGGTCCGCCGGGTCCTGCTGCCGTCGCCGCGGTCGTTCTGCGCGGGCGTGGAGCGGGCGATCGAGATCGTCGAGCGCCTGCTGGAGCTGCACGGCCCGCCGGTGTACGTGCGCAACCAGATCGTGCACAACGCGCACGTCGTGGCGGACCTGGAGGCGCGGGGCGCGGTGTTCGTGTCCGAGCTGGACGAGGTGCCCGAGCGGGCGCTGGTGGTCTTCAGCGCGCACGGGGTGGCCCCGGCGGTGGAGACGGAGGCGCGGCGGCGGGGACTGGACGCGGTCGACGCGACGTGCCCGCTGGTCGCGAAGGTGCACGCGGAGGCCAAGCGCGCCGCGGACGCGGGCGACACGGTCGTCCTCATCGGGCACGAGGGGCACGAGGAGGTCGTGGGGACGCTCGGGGTCGCGCCCGGCCGCACGGTCCTGGTGTCGAGCGCCGCGGAGGCGGCGGCGCTGCGCGTGGACGACGAGGAGCGGGTCACGTACCTGAGCCAGACCACCCTCTCGGTGTCCGAAGTGGAGGACATCGCGGCGGCGCTGCGGTCGCGGTTCCCGCGCATCAGGGGCCAAGGGGCCGAGGACATCTGCTACGCGACGAGCAACCGGCAGGCCGCGGTCGCGGCGGTGGTCGGCGAGGCGGACCTGGTCCTGGTGGTCGGGTCGGCGAACTCGTCGAACTCGAACCGCCTGGTGGAGCTGGCGGCCGCGCGGGGCGTCGCGGCGCACCTGGTCGAGGACGCGGGCGCGGTGGACCCGGCCTGGCTGGAGGGCGCGGCCGTGGTCGCGGTGACCGCGGGCGCGTCGGCGCCGCCGCAGCTGGTGGACGAGGTGGTCGCGGCGATCGCCGCGGCCGGCCCAGTCGAGGTGGTCGAGCGGCCGGTGGCCGAGGAGACGCAGGAGTTCCTGCTCCCCCAACGGCTCCGGGGGGCGTGAGCACGGCTGCGGGACCCCGGGCTCCGGGCGGGTGCGCGCTCGGACGCGTGATCGGATGCGCAGTCGGGTGCGGTGAGATGGCGGCTGGTGTGCGGCCGTGGTCGCGAGGCCCGGCCGTGAGGGCCGGCCCCGAAGGGCCGGTCGCGAGGACCCGAACACGAAGGCCCGGCCGCGCATCGCGCGGCCGGGCGTGTCCGATTTCCCTTGCGGGACTTACGGGTTGTGGAAGACGGCCTCGGGCCAGTCGGTGCTGGGGCCGTCGAGGAGCGGCGCGTCGTCGCCGCGCAGCTCCTGGTCGGCGAAGGCGAGGACGTAGGCGCGGGTGAGGTCGAGCGCCCGTTCGCCGTCCATCTCCTGGAGCGGGATGCCGAGGTCCTTCGCAAGCGGCGCGAGGTCGGTGAACGAGGAGTGCGTGGTCTGCTCGACGCGGATCCAGCGCTTCCAGTCGTTCATCTGGGCCCAGGCGCTCGTCCAGCTGTCATCGGCGCCGGGGACGGCGTTCTCGGCGTTGCCGAGGAGCAGGAACGGCACGTCAACGGGGGCGACCTCGTCGTGCATGGAGCCGTCGAGGTTGAATCCGGCGTCGAAGCGCTCGTCCTCCTGCACGGCGACGTGCGCGCTGGCGCCGCCCATGGAGTGCCCGCCGGCCATGATGTCGCCGCGGTCGATGTGGCGGCGCCACTCGGAGCCGCGGGCGGTGAGCTCGTCTACGACGAAGGAGAGGTCGTCGGCGCGGGTGGCGGCGACGGTGGGCCCGTCGGGGTCGAGTTCGCAGGCGAGGCACGGGTTCGTCTCGCCGGGGAGGCTGAGCGGCGACTCGTAGTTGTGGCCGACGGCGGCGACGGCGTAGCCGTGGCTGGCGAGCTCCTCGGCGAGGCCGGTGAGGGTCGCGCGGGGGAAGCTCCAGCCGGGCGAGAGCACGACCAGCGGGAGCTTCCCGCGGATTGGATCGGCGCCGGCGACCGAGTTCGTCTCGACCGTCGCGAAGTAGTCGGACGGGGCGGGGTCGCCGAGCTGGTCGATGAACAGCGCCGACTCCTCGGCGGTCATGTACGGCGCGGTCTCGCCGGAGTCGTCGGTGGGGAACCACATGGTGACCATGAGCTGCCGGTCCTCGTCGGGGAACCACGGGTCGGCGCGGTCCTCGTCGACGAGGTGCAGGACCTCGGTGCCGACGGTGTGGCCGCCGGTGGGCTCGGGAAGCGCGTACGGCGCCGCGGGGGCGGGCTCCTCGGCTCCGGCGGCGGTGAGGCCCGCCGCGCCGACGCCGGCCGCCACGACCGCCGCTGCGGCGCCGACGAGGGCCCGTCTCGTGCTGCGTTGCAAGATGATGCGTCCAATCGGTGGAGGGTGGTGCGGCCCGGTGCCGGGCCGCACTGCCACCGTATGGGCGCGCAGGGCGGGTCGCCCTCTGTCTTTCGACCGGTTCGGGTCGGTCGTTCTGCCGATATTCCTACCGGGGCGCAGGGGCGATCTTGACGGCGCACACCTTGAACTCGGGCATGCGGCTGATCGGGTCGAGGACGTCGGAGACCGCGGCGTTCGCGTTCCCGGCCCCGGGGAAGTGGAAGGGGCTGAACACGGTGTCGGGCCGGATGTCGGCGCTCAGGACCGCGGGCGCGGTGTAGGAGCCGCGCCGGGACGTGACGCGCACGAGGTCGCCGTCCGCGATGCCGTGGCGCACCGCGGTGTCGGGGTGGATCTGGAGGAACTGGTCGCCGTCGAGGGAACCGATGCGCCGCGTCTGCGCGCCCGACTGGTACTGGGTGAGGATGCGGCCGGTCGTCAGGTACAGCGGGTAGACCGAGTCGCGGCGCTCGGCGGGATGCCGGTGGTCGACGGCGATGAACTTCGCACGCCCGTCAGGGGTCGCGAACCGGAAGTCGGCGAACATGCGCGGCGTGCCCTCGTGGTCGGGCGCGGGCACCGGCCACTGGAACGTGCGCTCGTCGAGGCGATCGTAGGAGAGCCCCGAGTAGTCGGCCTTCGCGCCGGCGGTGGCGCGGCCGAGCTCCTCGAAGATCGACTCCGGGTCGGTCGAGTAGTTGCCGGGCGCGTCGAGGCGCGCGGCGAGCTCCTTCATGATCCACAGGTCGGAGCGGACCCCGTCGGGGGCCGGGCGCAGGGACCTGCGGCGGATGACGCGCCCCTCGAGGTTCGTCATCGTGCCGTCCTCCTCGGCCCACTGCGCGACCGGGAGGACGACCTCGGCGAGCCGGGCCGTCTCGGACATGACGAAGTCGAACGACACGAGGCAGTCGAGGTCCTTGAGCCGGTCGGCGATGCGGGTCGCGCGCGGCGCGGACACGACCGGGTTGGAGCCGAGCACGAACAGCATCTTCACCTCGTCGCCGCACTTGCGCAGCAGCTCGACCGCGGAGACGCCCGCGCCCGGGAGGATCTCGGGGTCGACGCCCCACACGCCCGCGACGTGCTCGCGCGCGGCCGGGTCGGTGATCATCCGGTACCCGGGGAGCTGGTCGGCCTTCTGGCCGTGCTCGCGCCCGCCCTGGCCGTTGCCCTGCCCGGTGAGGCAGCCGTACCCGGAGGACGGCCGGCCCGGGAGGCCGAGGGCCAGCGCGAGGTTGATCCACGCGGTGACGGTGTCGACGCCCTTGGCGTGCTGCTCGGAACCGCGCGCGGTCAGGATCGCGGTGCGCTTGCCGGCGATGAGGCGCGCGGCCGCGTACAGGTCGGGGACGGACACGCCGGTGATGCGCTCGACGAACGCGGGCCAGTAGCCGGCGGCGGTCTGGCGGACCTCGTCGAAGCCGGTGGTGTGGGCGGCGATGTAGTCGTGGTCGAGGTAGCCCTGCTCGATCGCGATGTGCAGCAGGCCGTTCGCGAGCGCGAGGTCGGTGCCGGGGGCGGGCTGGAGGTGGAGCTGGGCGGCCTCGGCGGTCGCGGTGCGGCGCGGGTCGACGACGACGAGTTCGGCGTTCGTGAGGAACCGCATGAACGGCGGCATGGTCTCGGCGGGGTTCGCGCCGACGAGGACGACGACCTCGGCGTCCTTCAGGTCCTCGGCGGGGAAGGGGAGGCCGCGGTCGATGCCGAAGGAGCGGTTCAGGGCCGCGGCGGCCGATGACATGCAGAAGCGGCCGTTGTAGTCGATGTGCTTGGTGCCCAAGGCGAGGCGGGCCCATTTGCCGAGCTGGTAGACCTTCTCGTTGGTGAGGCCGCCGCCGCCGAAGACGCCGACGGCGTCCTTCCCGTGCGCGTCCTGGACGGCGCGGACGCGGGCGGCGACGTGGTCGAGGGCCTCGTCCCAGGTGACGGGTTCGCCGTGGAGGAGGGGCGCGGTGATCCGCTCGGGGTGGTCGAGGAGCTCGGGTGAGGTCCAGCCCTTCTTGCACATGCCGCCGCCGCGCGGGGCCGCGGTGACGTTCCCGTCGGCGTCCTCTTCGAGCCGCATGCCGCACTGGAGGGCGCAGTAGGGGCAGTGCGTGTCGGCGCTGCGGAGCACGGTGAGCCTGGTGCGAGCGGTCATGGGGGTGAGTGTGCCCAGAGTGCGTTTCCGTGTTACGTGAGCGATGTTTCGGGGATGCTAAGTGGCCCGCAATCACCGGGAGGCGGTGATTGCGGGCCGAGCGGCGCCTGGGTCAGACCTTGGCGTACGCGAGGCTCGGGGCCTTCGCGACGAGGACGGTGCGCTGGTAGCACCACCAGTTGAGGACCAGGAAGAACGCGTACGCGCCGACGAACGCCCACATGGCGGGGACGACGGAGCCGGTCGTCTCGTTCGCGATGCGGAAGCCCTGGTTGATGAGGAAGCCGCCGAAGGCGCCGATCGCGGAGATCCAGCCGAGGGCGGCCGCGGTGATCTTCTTCGCGGCGAGGACGTCGGCCTCGCTGGCCTTGCCGCCGGCCGCGGCGGCGGCCTCGGCCTGGAAGATCGCCGGGATGGACCGGTAGGTGGAGCCGTTCGCGATGCCGCTGGAGACGAACAGGACCATGAACGAGGCGAAGAACAGCGGGAACGACGCGGAGTTGATGCCCCAGATGGCGCCCATGGCGCCGACGGCCATGGCGACGAACGCGGCGCTGGTGATGGGGGCGCCGGCGAGGCGGTCGGCGAACCAGCCGCCGATCGGGCGGACGAGCGAGCCGACGAGCGGGCCGAGCGCGGCGATCCAGATGGCGCTGAACTCGGGGAAGGCGAGCTTGATGACCAGCGGGAACGCGAAGGAGTAGCCGATGAACGAGCCGAACGTGCCGATGTAGAGGACGCTCATGATCCAGGTGTGGCGGCGGGCCAGCGCGGGCACCTGCTCGCGGATCGAGGTGCGCGAGACGGTGAGGTTGTCCATGGCGCGCCAGGCCATGATCGCCGCGAACACGGCCAGGACCAGCCACAGCAGGGGCACGTTGTGCAGGTAGAAGGGCTGGCCGGCCTCGTTGGTGCCCTGGGAGGTGCCGAAGATCGCGGCGCCGATGACCAGGGGTCCGAAGAACTGGACGGCCGCGACGCCGATGTTGCCGCCGGCGGCGTTGACGCCGAGCGCGGAGCCGCGGTGGCGCTCGGGGTAGAAGTACGAGATGTTCGCCATCGAGGAGGCGAAGTTCCCGCCGCCGAACCCGGCGGTGACGCCGGCGACGATGAACAGCCAGTACGGGGTGCCGGGGGTCATCACGCAGTAGGCGAGGAGCCCGGTCGGGATCACCAGGAGCGCCGCGGAGATGATCGTCCAGTTCCGGCCGCCGAAGACGGCGACGGCCGCGGTGTAGGGGATGCGCAGGAACGCGCCGACGAGGTTCGGCACGGCGGTGAGCCAGAACAGCTGGGAGACGGTGAAGTCGTAGCCGGAGGCGGCCAGGAACGGCGTGATGATGCTGAACATCGTCCACACCGAGAAGCCGAGGTGCTCGGCGAGCACGGACCAGATCAGGTTGCGCCGGGCGGTCTTGCGGCCGGTCGACTGCCAGAACTCCTCGTCGTCGGGGCGCCAGTCGCTGATCCAGCCTCTGCGGGGGGCGGCCGTGCCGGCCGGGGGCGTCAGTGTCGATGTCATGGGGCCTAGCGTCGGCGAGCGGCGTTGCCTGGACGTGCGGCGTCCGTACCGGGCCCGTGAAGATCGCCTCACGGTTCTGTTACGCGGGGTGTGAACGGGACGGCCCCGCCTGCTCGCGACGGGCGCTGTCGGACCCGCGGGGCAAGTTGATCCGGGCGCCCTGTGGATGCCCGGTTTGCCCTGGAACCGCCGTTCGGATTCGCGTCGCCCGGGCCGAGAACCCGGTCACATCGCCTGATGCCCTAGGTTTGCCTGTATGGACGCCGCCATCGAGGTCGCCGACCTCCGCAAGACGTACCGCGGCCGCCGGACCGGCGAGGTCCGCGCGGTCGACGGGGTGAGCTTCCGCGTCGAGCGCGGCGAGTTCTTCGGCATCCTCGGCCCGAACGGGGCCGGGAAGACCACCACCCTCGAGATCGTCGAGGGCCTGCGCCGCCCCGACTCCGGGACCGTGCGCCTCCTCGGGCGGTCGCCGTGGCCCCACTCCCCCGAGCTCACCCGCCGCCTCGGCGTGCAGCTCCAGGCGTCCTCGTTCTTCGAGTTCCTCACCGCCCGGGAGCAGATCGAGACGTTCGCCGCGCTGTACGGCGCCACCAAGGCGCGGGCGGCCGAGATGCTCGACCTCGTCGGGCTCGCCGAGCACGCGAACGTCCGCTGCGAGAAGCTCTCCGGCGGCCAGCAGCAGCGGCTCTCCATCGCGTGCGCGCTCGTCGGCGACCCGGAGCTGGTGTTCCTCGACGAGCCGACCGCGGCCCTCGACCCGCAGGCGCGCCGCAACCTCTGGGACCTCATGCGCGGCATCAGCGCCGCGGGCCGCACCGTGGTGCTGACGACGCACTACATGGAGGAGGCCGAGGCGCTCTGCGACCGGGTCGCGATCATGGACGCCGGGCGCATCAAGGCCGTCGACTCCCCGGCGGGGTTCATCCGGTCCCTGGACGCGCCGACGCGCGTCACCGTCGCGGCCGGGCAGCTCGCAGACGAGCGCGTCAAGGAGCTCGCCGCGGACGAGGCGTTCGCCGTCGACGACGGCACCGTCGTCTTCGAGACCCGCGACCCGCGTCGGCTGCTGACCGCGCTCGCGGTCGACGGGGCGATGGACGGCCTCGCGGTGCGCACCGCGAACCTGGAGGATGTGTTCCTGCACGTGACCGGACGGGAGTGGCGCGGATGAGCCTGGACACCGCCGAGGCGCGCACCGGCCTGCCCGCGGGCGCCGGGAGCGGCGCGTTCGCGAGCCTCTTCAAGGCCCTGGGGCGCGGGTGGATCCGCGACCGCAGCCAGATCTTCTTCACGATCCTGCTGCCGCTCATGTTCATGGTGCTCCTGGCGAGCGTGTTCGGCGGCGGCGACGCCGCGGCCTCCCGGATCGTCGCGGTCGGCGACGTGGCCGTGCTCGACGGCGCCGACCCGGACGACTTCACGGTCACGCGCGCCGCCGACCTCGACGAGGCCCTGGCGATCCTGCGCGAGGGCGACGCGGACGCCGCGGTCGTCCAGGACGGCGCGACCGTGCGGATCTACCCCTCGGCGACGAACTCGACGTCGGGGGCGATCGCCGCCGGGAACCTCTCCGCCCTGGTCGACGACGTGAACGTCGAGGTGCTCTCGGCCGCGGCCCCCGGCACGCCGGTCCTGGAGACCGAGGTGGAGGAGGCCGACGGCGGGGCGCTCAAGCCGATCCAGTACCTCGCGCCGGGCATCCTCGCGTGGGGCGTGGCGATCGCCGGCGTCTTCGGGGCGGCCGGCACGATCGTGGACTGGAAGCGGGACAAGCTCCTGCGGCGGCTGCGGCTGACCCCCGCGTCGGTGCGGACGTTCCTGGGCGCGAAGGTCTCGGTGAACCTGGTGGTCGCGCTCGGCCAGACCGCGGTGTTCCTCGCGGTGGCGGCCCTCGGCTTCGGCCTGGAGCTGTCGGCGTGGACGTGGTTCGCCGCGCCGCTGGTGCTCCTCGGCACGGCCGCGTTCCTCGCGATCGGCGTGGTCATCGGCGGCATCGCCCAGACCAGCCCGGCCGCGGCGGGCCTGAGCAACCTGGTGACGATGCCGATGGCGTTCGTCTCGGGCGCGTTCTACCCGCTCGCGCTCTCGCCCGAGTGGGTCCAGTGGCTCTCGTACGCCTCGCCGATGCGCTACCTCAACGAGGCGCTCCAGGCGGTGGTGGTCTACGGCGAGCCCCCGACCGCGGTGCTCCCCCAGATCGGCTTCCTCGCGGCGTTCGCCGCCGCGGTGGCCCTGGTGTCGTGGAAGACCTTCAAGTTCGACGAGTTGTGAGGGCGGCTCGTTTTCCTTGGGGTGCAAGGGATGTCGTACTCCGCGGGTATTCTTGACACCAGGGGTCCCTTAGGGGGATATATCCGTCATTCCGGATTCGCGGCTTTGAGCACGGCGTCGTAGACGTCCCTGCGGCTCACGCCGAAGCGGCCCGAGACCTCCTTCATCGCGGCCTTGCGGTCGGTCCCGGCCGCCTCCAGGGCGGCCACGGCCGCGGCCATCGCCTCCGGGGTCGCCTCGCTCGCGTCCGGTCCGGTCCAGCCGGAGACGACGAGCGTGATCTCCCCGCGCGGCGGATCGGCCTCCGCGCCCTCGGCGAGGCCGCCGAGGCCGCCGCGGCGGACCTCCTCGTGGGTCTTGGTCAGCTCCCGGCACAGCGCCGCGGGCCGGTCCGCGCCGAAGGCCTCGGCCATGGCGCGCAGCGTCTCGGCGACCCGGCGCGGCGACTCGAAGAACACCATCGTGCGCCGCTCCTCGGCGAGCTCGGCGAACAGGCGGCGCCGCTCGCCGTCCTTGCGCGGCGCGAAGCCCTCGAAGCAGAACCGGTCGCACGGCATCCCCGAGAGCGCCAGCGCCGTCGTCACCGCGCTCGCGCCCGGCGCGCACGTGACCGGGATGCCCGCGTCGATCGCGGCGCGCACCAGGCGGAAGCCGGGGTCGGAGACCGAGGGCATGCCGCCGTCGGTGATGACGGCGACCCGCTTGCCGTCGTACAATTGTTCGAGAAGCGTCTCGGTTCGCCCCGCTTCGTTCGCCTCGAAATACGACGTGATGTGCGCCCCCGGGACCACCTCCAGCTCACCGAGGAGCCGCCGCAGGCGCCGGGTATCCTCTGCGGCGATGACGTCCGCCAGGCCGAGCTCGGTCCGGAGGCGAGACGAGGCGTCCTCTGGATTTCCCAGCGGCGCACCGAGAAGCACCAGAACGCCCGAAGTTGATGTCGACACCCGGCCAGTATCCCCCACCGACGGCGCTGGGGGCCCGGCCCGGTGAACGCGCCGCGACGGGCCGCACATGCAGACTGCCGCGCCATGCTGTCGGGTACCGGACATTGCCCTTACGCGTGAGCGAACGGTAACGGATACTCGTAGTGACAACACAGGCGACATAACGCTAACCGCAAGCCCTCTGAACCAAATGGAGGCCGCCTTGTCCGTGATCCTCAGAGTCGGAGCGGGTCTCGCCGCTCTCATCATCGGCTACTACGTTCTGGGATTCATAGCGGACCATTGGGCATGGTTCGCGTCGGTGGCGATCCTGTTGGGGGGCACCGCACTCGCGGGCTGGATCCTGTTCCGCAGCCGCGGCCACGAGCACCGGGACCGGGCGCTGACCGCCGCGCGGCACGAGATCATGCGCAGCGTCGACCGGATGAACATGCCCAGCTTCGACGCGATGGTCGGGCAGCTCCTGGTGGGCCTGGACGCCAAGCGCGTGAAGAAGTTCGGCCACCGCAAGAACGACCTCGGCTGCAACTTCGTGGTGACCTTCACCAACGGCAAGCGCATCATCGTGCGCGCCAAGAAGGACGACAAGCAGATGCGCCGGCGCAACGGCAACCGGCACGTCCAGATCCTCGGCGGGGAGATCAAGGCCCGCTGGGACTGCGACGCGGGCGTCATCATCACGAACGCGAACCTGCACTGGATGCACCACGCCGCGCGGAACGAGGCCGTCGCGCGCCAGCTCGGGGTGCTCATCGTCGACCGCGACCGCCTCGCCGAGTGGATCGACACCGGCGAGCCGCCCGCGGAGCTGCGCCCGGTGCGCGCCGCGATCCAGGCCGGCTCGGGAGCGGCCGCGCAGTAGCGCGGCCCGGCCGCAGACGCGACCGCGGCCCCGGGCTCGCGCCCGGGGCCGCGTCTTCGCCTGTCCCCCTTAGGAGGCGGCGAGGGTCGCGGTCGTGCTCGCCTCGACGCCGTCGCGGGTGTAGGTGATGGCGACCTCGGTGCCGGAGGCCGTGCCCTGGACCGCGGCGACCACTTCGGACGCGCTGGTGATCGGGGCGCCGTCGACGGCGGTGATGACGTCGCCCTCCTGGAGGCCGGCGGCCTCGGCGGGCGAGCCGGCCTCGACGCTGAGGATCATGGCGCCGTTGCCGTCGGTGTCGGCGACGGAGACCCCGAGGTAGCCCTGCTCGACCGAGCCGCCCTCGATGAGCTGCTCGACGACGGACTGGACGGTGTTCGACGGGATCGCGAAGCCGAGGCCGATCGAGCCGGAGTCGGTGGTCGCGATCGCGGTGTTGATGCCGATGAGCTCGCCGTTGCCGTTGACGAGCGCGCCGCCGGAGTTCCCGGAGTTGATGGCCGCGTCGGTCTGGATGAGGCCGGTGAGCGTCGAGCCCGACTGCTGCTGGAAGCCCTGCTGCTCCTCGCCCGCGACGGTCATGGACCGGTCGAGGGCCGAGACGATGCCGGTGGTGACGGTGCCCTCCAGGCCCAGCGGGGAGCCGATGGCGACGGCGGCGTCGCCGACCTGGATCGAGTCGGAGTCGCCGAAGGCGACCGGCGTCAGGTCGTCCACGCCGGAGACCTGGATGACGGCGAGGTCCTGGGTGGAGTCGGTGGCGATGATCTGCGCCTCGGCGGTGGTGCCGTCCGAGAAGCGGACCTCGACGCTGCGGGCGCCGTCGACCACGTGGTTGTTCGTGACGATGTACCCGTCCTCGGAGTACACGACACCGGAGCCCTCGGCGGAGTCGGTGACGATCGTGACGACCGAGGGGCTGACCTTGTTGACGATGTCGGTGTAGGTGAGGCCTTGGCCGGCGTCCATCGACACGGACTGGACGACGGTGGTGCCCTCGTCGCGGTCGGCGAGGAACCAGCCGCCCACGCCGCCGGCGCCGCCGGCGATGAGGGCGAGCGCGAGCGCGCCGGCGGCGAGCCGGCCGCGGCCGCGGGGCCGCGGCGGTGCGACGGCGGCGCCGTGGCCCTGGTACATCGGCGGCACGTGGGACGGCTGCCAGCCGGGGGCCGGGGCGGCCATGTGCGGGGCGCCGGCCGGGGCGGGCGCGGGTGCGCCGGCGGGCAGGACGCGGGTCTGGTCGGTGGCGGGGCCCTGGGGGGCCTGCGGCGGGTGCGGGGCGCGGCCCTGGTGCGGGTCGGCCTGCGGGGCCGCGGCGGCGCCGGGGTCCGCCGGGGCGGCGGGGACCGGCGGGAGGCTCGGCTCGGGGTCGCGCCGCTCGGGGAGCAGCTGGTCGCGGTCGTCGGCGGCGGTCTCGGGAAGCGGCTGCCCGGCAGCCTGGGGGTGCGGAGCCCCGGCGGGCCCCTGCTGGTCGGTCCCCTCGGGGCCCTTGGTGCTCTCAGTGTTGCTCATGTAAGGCAGCATGCCGGGCCCAGCTCTCGGTCCGCTGCGAAAACGCCTTAAAACCCTTTAATGGTTCGCGTCCGGTCCAGAGGCGGACGCACTGGTCAGCGGGGTCGGGCGGGCGCCGGCGGGCGCGGTCCGGGGCGGGTCGCCTCAGAGGTTTCCGATCTTCAGGCCGGGGCCTCGTCCTCGGGCGCGTCGGCGGGCTCGGCGGCCAGCCGGACGGTGAACGCGGTGCCCTCGCCGGGCCGGGACGCGACCTGGACGGTCCCGCCGTGGGCCTTGACGATGGCCGCGACGATCGACAGGCCGAGCCCGGAGCCGGGGTGGACGACCGCGTCGGAGCGGAAGAACCGCTCGAAGACCCGGTCGGCGGTCTCCTGCTCCATGCCGGGGCCGTCGTCGGCGACGGTGAGCAGGACCGTGCCGTCCTCGGAGGCGAGCTCGACGCGCACGTGCGTGCCCGCGGGCGTGTGCCGCAGCGCGTTCGACAGGAGGTTGTCGAGGACCTGCCGCATGCGGGCCCGGTCGGCGGCCACGACGGTGGCCGCGCCGGGGGCGCGCGTGAAGCTGAACTCGTGGTCCTCGGCCATGACCGCGTGCGCGGTGACGGCCTCGTGCGCGAGCGGCGCCAGGTCCACCGGCTCGGTCTCGACCGGGCGCTCCTGGCCGAGGCGGGCCAGGTGCAGCAGGTCGCCCACGAGCAGGCCCATGCGCTTGGCGGCCTCCTCGATCTGCCGGATGTAGTGCTGGCGGTCGGCCTCGGGCATCTGCGGGTTCGCGCGCACCAGCTCGGCGTACCCGCGCACGCTGGTGAGCGGGGTGCGCAGCTCGTGGGAGGCGTCGGCGATGAACTCGCGCATGCGCTCCTCGGAGTCGTGGGCGCGCTGCTCGGACCACTCGCGGGCCCGCAGGGCGCCCTCGACCTTGGTGAGCATCGAGTTGATGGCCCGGCCGACGCGCCCGACCTCGGTCGCCGGGTCGTGCTCGGGGACGCGCCGCGAGTAGTTCCCGGCCGCGATCATCGCCGCGGTGTTCTCGATCTGGCGCAGCGGCGACAGGCTCGCGCGCACCAGTCCCACGCCGATCGCGGCGAGGCCGGCGAGGACGCCGGCGCCGATGAGCAGGTCGACCCAGACGAGCCCGGCGACGGTCTTGTCGAAGTGCGCGAGCTTGTAGGAGAGCACGTAGTAGGCGTCGGCCTGGAGGTTGTGCGCCTCCGGGTCGTAGTCGGGGTCGTTCGTGCCGACCTTCGCGCCCGACAGGCCCAGGACCCGCCAGCGCGTGGTGCCGTCGGCCGAGAGGGCCGTGAACGCCTCGCCGTCGGCCGCGACCAGGTCGTCGTAGTCGAACACGGGGTAGTCGGCGCGGTCGGTGGGCCGGTCGAAGCGGTTGCCCTCGCCGTACAGGACGGAGAAGACGTACTGCTCGGGCCGCACGCCCGGGGTGGCCTCGTCGTCCTCGAAGTTCTCGGGGTCGAACGTGTCCGGGCTCCAGGACAGCAGCTGGTTCTCGAGCTCCTCGTCGACGGTGCCGAGGAAGTAGGAGTGGAGCGCGAGGATCGTCGAGACGCTGATGAGGATGAGGGAGCCGGCCACGAGCACGAGCACGGCGGCGGTGAGCCGCACCCGGAGCGGGGTGCGGTCCCACTTGTCGCGGACGCCTTCCATGACGCGGGGGGCGCTCAACGATGCTGCTCCCGCAGGACGTACCCGATGCCGCGGAGCGTCTGGATGAGCTTGGGCTCGCCCGTGTCGATCTTGCGGCGCAGGTAGGAGACGTAGGACTCGACGATGCCGTCGTCGCCGCGGAAGTCGTAGCGCCACACGTGGTCGAGGATCTGGGCCTTGGAGAGGACGCGGCCGGCGTTGATCATGAAGTAGCGCAGGAGCTTGAACTCGGTGGGCGAGAGCTGCACGGCCTTGCCGGCGCGCCAGACCTCGTGGGTCTCCTCGTCGAGTTCGAGGTCGGCGTACTGGAGGCGGGAGGGCCGCGGGAGTTCGCCGGAGGAGCGGCGCAGGACGGCGCGGATGCGGGCGACGACCTCTTCGAGCGCGAACGGCTTGGTGATGTAGTCGTCGCCGCCGACGGACAGGCCGGTGACGGTGTCGGCGGTGTCGTCGCGGGCGGTGAGGAACAGCACCGGGGTGTGGTCGGAGCCGGAGCGCATGCGGCGCACCACTTCGAAGCCGTCGAAGTCGGGGAGGTTGACGTCGAGGACCACGAGGTCGGGGCGGTGCCGGGCGACGGAGCGGAGGGCCTCGTCGCCGGAGCCGACGGCGTGGACGGCGAAGCCGGCGTAGCGCAGCGACGTGGCGAGCAGCTCGCAGATGTTCTCGTCGTCCTCGACGACCAGCAGGGTCGCTTCGGTCTCGGCGCTCGGCTGGCTGGTCGAAAGCGGCATGGCCTCATTCTCACGGTCGGGGCGGGCCGGGTCCGGCGCTCGGCCGGCGCTCCGCAGGTCGCAGGTGATTTCGAAGCATACGCCCGCGTCCGGGGCGTGCCAAGCGGTCGCGGGCGGTCCCGGGCGCGGCGCGCCGCGCGGGGTGACAGGGCGCACGCGCGCGCATCACGATCGTGTGACCATTATCGGAAGAGTGCGTGGCTTTGCGGGAATCCGGCGTGCGCGAGCTGTCTTCCGTGACGGGCGTCGGATAGACTTTGTGCTCCAGCCGAGTACGGCAGGTGTGCTCGGGCAAGGATCCCAACAGGGGCGAGGACCGCAATATGACGCTGTCTATCGAGACCGCCACCACCGACACCGGCGTGGTCACCGTCGAGCTCTCGGGCGAGGTCGACTACGCCACCGCGCCCCAGATCCGCGAGACGATCACGAACGCCCTCGAGGCGGGCGGCGCCACCGCCATCCGGGTCGACGTCGCGAAGGTGACGGTCCTCGACTCCACCGGCATCGGCACGATCGTGGTGGCCTACCGCATCGCCCGCGAGATGGGCGTGGCGCTGGCCGTCGTCAACCCCAACCGCTTCATCACCCGCCTGTTCACCGTCGTCGGCGCCGAGGAGCTCCTGGAGGAGCCCACCGAGACGTTCTCCGGCCGGGAGCGCAGCGCGGCCGGCTAGCGCGCGCCATCGGGCCGCGCGCGTTCGGGCCCTCCCTGCGGGGAGGGCGCGGCGCGCCGGTGTGGCGAACCAGACTCCCACCCGTATCCACCTGCTGCGCAGCACATTCGCGCGGGCCCGAGTGACCGGCCCCGCAGAGGCGTTACCGGTACTACACTTGCTCCTCCCCCCGGTTACCCTTGAGTCCGGGGACTGCCGTCCCCGTCCACGCAGCGTCAAAGAAGAGGCGATTCAGTCGTGTCGAGTGCGACTCCGGGCAATCCGTTGACCGATTTCGGTGCCAATGAGTGGCTGGTCAACGAGATGTATGAGCGTTACCGCGAAAACCCCGACAGTGTGAGCGCCGGCTGGCGCGAGTTCTTCGGCGGCGATCCGACGACGACGCAGCTCACTGACGAGAACGAGGCGAAGGCCGCGCCGCAGGCGGAGGCCGCGCCGGCCCCTGCCCCGGCGCCCGCGCCGCGGCCGGAGCCCGAGCCCGTCCGGGCCGCTCCCGAGCCGCCCGTGCCGGCCGCGCCCGCTGCCGTGGCACCCGAAGCTTCGACCGAGAAGGCGACCCCTGAAGTGAACGAACCCGGCACCGTCAAGCCGCTCAAAGGCGTCGCGGCCAAGGTGGCCCAGAACATGGACGCGTCCCTGGAGATCCCCACGGCCACCTCGGTCCGGGCGGTCCCCGCGAAGCTCCTGTTCGACAACCGGATCGTCATCAACAACCACCTCAAGCGCGGCCAGGGCGGGAAGGTCTCCTTCACGCACCTCATCGGCTACGCGCTGGTGCAGGCGGTCAAGGCCCACCCGGGCATGAACGCGTCCTACAAGGTCGTCGACGGCAAGCCGCAGCTGGTGACGCCCGAGCACATCAACCTCGGGCTGGCGATCGACCTGGCGAAGCCGGACGGGTCCCGCACGCTGGTGGTGCCGTCCATCAAGAACACCGAGTCGATGGACTTCCGGGAGTTCTGGCAGGCGTACGAGGACCTGGTCCGCAAGGCCCGCAACAACAAGCTGACGATGGAGGACCACGCCGGGGCGACGCTCACGCTGACGAACCCGGGCGGCATCGGCACCGTCCACTCCGTCCCGCGCCTGATGAAGGGCCAGGGCCTCATCGTCGGCGTCGGCGCCATGGAGGTGCCGGCCGAGTTCGCGGGGGCCTCCGACGAGACCCTCTCGGACCTGGGCGTCTCCCGGATCATGACGGTGACCTCGACGTACGACCACCGGATCATCCAGGGCGCCGAGTCCGGCCAGTTCCTGGCGACGCTCCACCGGCTGCTGCTGGGCGACGGCTTCTTCGACGAGGTCTTCCGCTCGCTGCTCATCCCCTACGAGCCGGTCCGCTGGGTCCGCGACGTGTCGAAGACCCACGAGGGCCAGATCGACAAGAACGCCCGCGTCATCGAGCTCATCCACGCCTACCGGGTCCGCGGCCACCTCATGGCCGACACGAACCCGCTGCACTACGAGATCCGCCGCCACCCCGACCTCGACATCCTGTCGCACGGCCTCACCCTGTGGGACCTGGACCGGACGTTCCCGGTGGGCGGCTTCGCGGGCCAGCAGCGCATGAAGCTGCGCGACATCCTCGGCGTCCTGCGCGACTCGTACTGCCGCCGGATCGGCGTGGAGTACATGCACATCCAGGACCCGGAGGAGCGCGCCTGGCTCCAGCGGCGCATCGAGGTGCCGTTCGAGAAGCCGAAGGTCGAGGAGCAGAAGCACATCCTCGGGCGCCTGAACGCCGCCGAGGCGTTCGAGACGTTCCTCCAGACGAAGTTCGTGGGCCAGAAGCGGTTCAGCCTCGAAGGCGGCGAGTCGCTCATCCCGCTGCTCGACCGCATCCTGAACGAGGCCGCGGGCGCCGAGCTCGACGAGGTCGTCATCGGCATGCCGCACCGCGGCCGCCTGAACGTCCTCGCGAACATCGTCGGCAAGAAGCTCTCGAAGATCTTCACCGAGTTCGAGGGGCACATCGACCCCAAGAGCATCGGCGGCTCCGGCGACGTCAAGTACCACCTGGGCATGACCGGGAAGTTCACCTCCCCGGACGGCAAGGGCGAGACCACGGTCTCCCTGTGCGCCAACCCGTCCCACCTGGAGGCCGTGAACCCGGTCCTCGAGGGCGTGGTGCGCGCCAAGCAGGACCGGCTCAACCTCGGCGAGGACGGCTTCACCGTCATGCCGGTCGCCATCCACGGCGACGCCGCGTTCGCCGGCCAGGGCGTGGTCGCCGAGACCCTGAACCTGTCGCAGCTGCGCGGCTACCGCACCGGCGGCACCGTCCACGTCGTCGTGAACAACCAGGTCGGCTTCACGACCGCGCCGGCGTACTCGCGGTCCTCGCTGTACTGCACCGACGTCGCCCGCATGATCCAGGCGCCGATCTTCCACGTGAACGGCGACGACCCCGAGGCCGTGGCCGAGGTCGCCAAGCTCGCGTTCGCGTTCCGCCAGCAGTTCCGCAAGGACGTCGTCATCGACATGGTCTGCTACCGGCGCCGCGGCCACAACGAGGGCGACGACCCGAAGATGACCAACCCGCAGATGTACCAGGTCATCGACGGCAAGCAGTCGGTCCGCAAGCTGTACACCCGCGCCCTCATCGGCCGCGGCGACATCACCATGGAGGACGCGGAGGAGGCGCTCGCGGACTACCAGGCCCAGCTCGAGCGGGTCTTCCGCGAGACGAAGGAGGCCCTGGCCGGGCAGACCGGCCCGCTGCCGTGGCGCCACCAGCCCGAGCCGGTCGCCGACATCGACACCTCCGTCGACGCCGAGACGATCGCGATGATCGGCAAGGCCCACACCACGCTCCCCGAGGGCTTCGGCCCGCACAAGGCGGTCCGCAAGGTCCTCGAGAAGCGCAGCGAGATGTCCACCTCGGGCCACGTCGACTGGGCGTTCGCCGAGACGCTCGCGTTCGGCTCGCTCCTCATGCAGGGCAAGGCCGTGCGCCTCGCCGGGCAGGACTCGCGGCGCGGCACGTTCGTGCAGCGCCACGCGGTCGTCATCGACCAGGCCACCGGCGACGAGTACACGCCGCTGGCGCACCTGGGCGAGCACACCGCGAAGTTCTTCATCTACGACTCGCTGCTCAGCGAGTTCGCCGCGCTCGGCTTCGAGTACGGCTACTCGGTGGAGAACCCGGACATGCTCGTCGCCTGGGAGGCCCAGTTCGGCGACTTCGTCGACGGCGCCCAGACGATCATCGACGAGTTCATCTCCTCGGGCGAGGCCAAGTGGGGCCAGCACTCCGGCGTGACCCTGCTGCTCCCGCACGGCCACGAGGGCGCCGGCCCGGACCACACCTCCGGGCGCATCGAGCGCTTCCTCCAGCTGTGCGCCGACGAGAACATGCGCGTGGTCAACTCCACGAGCCCGGCGAACTACTTCCACCTGCTGCGCCGCCAGGCGCTCGACCCGGTCAAGAAGCCCCTCGTGGTCTTCACGCCGAAGTCGCTGCTGCGCCACAAGTCGGCCGTCAGCCAGCTCGACGAGTTCACCGGCGGCCGCTTCCAGCCGGTCCTGCACGACCCGGCGCTCGCGTCCGGCGAGATCCGGCCCGAGAACGTCAAGCGCGTCCTCCTGTGCTCCGGCAAGGTCTACTACGACCTGGCCGCGGCCCGGACCGCGCGCGGCGTCGCCGACACCGCGATCGTCCGCGTCGAGCAGCTGTACCCGCTGCCGGCCGAGGAGCTCAAGGCCGCGCTCGGGGCGTTCCCGAACGCCGTCGAGACCGCCTGGGTCCAGGAGGAGCCCGCGAACCAGGGCGCCTGGTCGTTCATCGCGCTCAACCTCCTCGAGCAGCTCGGCGGGGTCCACCTGCGCCGCATCTCCCGCCCGGCCGCGGCCGCGCCGTCCACCGGCTCGCCGAAGGTCCACGAGGTCGAGCAGCAGGCGCTCATCGACGTCGCGGTCCCGCAGCCGCAGTAGCACGATCACCGAAAGGGGGGCGACCGGCGCCGGTCGCCCCCTTTCGGCGTCCCCGGGCCGGAATTCACAACGTTGCAGAAGAAAGCGGTTCCTTTTCATCCATGCTCTTGACTCCATCGATGAGAGCGATAACAATGTCAGGACGGCTCGCCCCTCCGCACAGCCGTCCCGACACCGCGATCACATTGGAGTGATGCAGATGCCGAACCCTCCCTCACCACCCGGGGCCCTCTCCCGGCGGGCGCTCCTCACCGGCACGGCCGCGGCCGCCGGACTCGGGCTCGCCGGGTGCGGCTCGGTCAGCGGCGGCCTCAGCGGCAGGACCCGGGTCAAGCAGTGGAACCTCCTCGCCGGCTCCGACGGCGCGGTCATGACCGAGATGCACGACCAGTTCGCCGCCGAGCACCCCGACATCGAACTCGAGGCCACCACCTTCGGCTGGGGCACCCCGTTCTACACCCGCCTCGTCATGGGCGCCTCCGGCGGCAACGCCTCCGACATCGCCACCATCCACCTCTCCCGGCTCAAGAGCGTCTCCCCCGCGACCCTCCTCGACCCGATCACCCTCGACGAGCTCACCGCCCACGGCCTCGACCCCGCCGACTTCCCCGAGAAGATCTGGGAGCAGTGCTTCGCCGGCGACGAGCTCTACGCGATCCCGATCGACACCCACGCCCTCGTCAACTACTACAACCGCACCGTCTGCGAGCAGGTCGGCGTCCTCAACCCGGACGGCACCCTCCTGGAGACGCACGGCGTCGAGGAGTACCTCGACCTCCTGCGCGCCGTCAAGGAGGCCACCGGCCAGTACGGGACCTCCCTCGACACCCTCGGCGGCTGGCGCCAGTTCTGGGCCTGGTACCGGCAGGCCGACGGCGAGATGACCTTCGGCGACGGCGAGTACGAGATGGACGACGACAAGGCGCTCCAGTCCATCGAGATCATGTACCGCATGGCCGAGGAGGGCCTGTGCCCCACCTTCGCCGACGGCGGCCAGTGCGCCGCCAACTTCGAGAACGGCGCCGCCGGCCTCGTCCAGGTCGGCAACTGGGAGATCAACCGCTTCAAGGCCTTCGACCAGGCCCAGGGCCTCGACTTCTCCATGACCGAGATGCCCGACTTCTTCGGCAACCGGCGCACCCAGGGCGACTGCCACTCCTACGTCCTCCCCCGCCACCACAGCTGGGACCCCGAGGTCCGCGAGGCCACCCTCGCCTACGCCGCCTGGATGCTCCGGCACAGCTTCCGGTGGGGCGAGGGCGGCGGCCACACCCCGGCCTACCTGCCCGTCACCGAGAGCGCCGAATACCAGGCCCTGCAACCGAATGCCGAGTACTCCGGCGTGGTCCAGAACGTCCAGTTCGACCCCGACGTGTGGTTCTCCGGCTCCGCCGCGCGCCTCTTCGACGAGACCGGCGCCATCTTCAACCAGGTCTACGGCCTCGCCATGACCCCGGACGAGGCGCTGGCGCTCGTCAAAGAGCGGATCCAGGCGCTGCTGGACCTCCCGAACCCGGTCGATTGAAACGTTCCAAGGACTTGCCATGACTGTGAAGACCGAGGCGCCCGCCGCGGCGCCGGCCGCGGTGCCGCGGCCCCCGACCGCCCCGAACCCGAAGCGCCGCTCGTGGACCGGACTCTGGTTCGTGCTCCCCTTCGCCGCCTTCTACGCCCTCTTCCTGGTCTACCCGACCTTCCTGGGCCTGTTCTACTCCTTCACCGACAAGAGCCTCACCGGCCGGCCCGCCTCCTGGGTCGGGCTCGACAACTGGGCCGAGGCGCTCGGCGACGAGCGCGCCTGGGACGCGCTGTGGAACACCGCCGTGTTCACCCTCTACTCCACGCCGCCCCTGGTCGTCCTCGCGATCGTCCTGGCGCTCCTGGTCAACCGGGCCCGGAGGATCGGCTGGTTCCTGCGCATGGCGTTCTTCGCGCCGTTCGTCGTGCCCGTCTCCGTGGTCACCATGATCTGGATCTGGATCTACCAGCCCACCGGCGGCCTGCTCAACCACTACCTCCAGCTGCTGGGCCTCCAGGACCCCGCCGCGCCCACGATCTGGCTCCAGGGCGAGACCACCGCCATGTGGTCGGTCGTCATCACCACCGTGTGGTGGACGCTCGGCTTCAACTTCCTGCTCTACCTGGCCGCGCTCCAGACGATCGACCCGAACGTCTACGAGGCCGCGAGCATCGACGGCGCCGGCTGGTGGCGCCAGACCGCCCACCTCACCCTGCCGCTGCTCAAGCGCACCACCGGGCTGGTCGTCGTCCTCCAGCTCATCGCCTCGCTGCGGATCTTCGACCAGATGTACCTCATGACCGCCGGCGGCCCCAACCGCGCCACCGAGGTCGCCATCCACTACATCTACATCGCCGGCTTCGAGGGCTACCGGATCGGCTACGCGTCGGCGCTGTCCTATGTGCTGTTCGTGCTCATCCTCGTCGTCTCCATCGTGCAGTTCCGGCTGTTCTCCCGGAAGGAGGCCTGACATGGCCGCGGTCCTCGACAAGCCCCGAACGGTCGCCCCCGGGCGGCGCGCCGCCAAGCGCCGCTTCAAGCGGCCCACCGTCGGCGCCGTCGTCGTGTACGTCGCCGCCGCCGCGCTCGCCGTGCTGTGGCTGCTGCCGCTGCTGTGGGCGCTCTCGACCTCGCTCAAGCCCGAGACGGAGGCGAGCCTCGGCCAGGACATCCACTGGATCCCGCAGGACTGGTCCCTGGAGGGCTACCGGACGCTGTTCGAGCGCGGCGACCACCTCACGTGGATGATCAACTCGACGATCGTGTCGACGATCGTCACGGTCCTCACGCTGGTCCTGTGCGTCCTGGCGGCCTACGGGTTCTCGCGGTTCGACTTCCCGGCCAAGAACGTGATCTTCGGGGCGATCATCGCCGGGCTCATGGTCCCGGGCCAGGCGCTCATCATCCCGCTGTTCGACCTCGTGAACGACCTGCGCCTCTCGGGCACCTACTGGGGCCTGGCGCTCCCGCAGGTGGTCGCGCCGGTCATGGTGTTCATCCTGAAGCGCTTCTTCGACGCGATCCCGCGCGACTACGAGGAGGCCGCGAAGCTCGACGGCGCCGGGCACCTGCGGGTCCTGGTGAGCGTCATCGTGCCGCTGTCGGGGCCGATCATGGCCGCGGTCGGGATCTTCACGTTCATCGGCTCGTGGAACAACTTCCTGTGGCCGCTGCTGGTGGCGACCGACCCGTCGATGATGACCCTCCCGGTGGGCCTGGGCGTCGTCTCCGGCGGCTACGGCCTGTTCTACGCCCAGAACATGGCCGCCGCGGTCCTCGGCGCGCTGCCGCTGCTGGTGGTGTTCCTGATCTTCCAGAAGCAGATCGTGAACGGCGTCGCCGGCGTGGGCCTGAAGTAGGCGCACGGGCAGGGGCGCGGCCGATGCCGCGCCCCTGCCGTGTTCCGTCTCCGAGAGCGGCTCCCCCGTGCTCCTGCGGGACCCGCTCACTCCGGCACTGCCGTCGTGTTCGGTGCCGTCATAGCACCCCCTTCTTGACGAGGCACGAGGCAGGGCTGTAGCCGACGGTGTCGCCGGACTGGACGCGGATCCAGTCGGTCTCCCAGCGCAGGCCGGCGCAGCCGACGGTCCTGCCCCCCTGGGTCGGCTCGCAGGCCCCGTGGACCTCGGTCTTGTTGTGCAGGCGCAGCAGGCGCCGCGCGCCCATGTCGGTCTCGGTGAAGACCGAGACGCCGAACGTGGCCTTGACCGCGTATGTGCACGACAGGTCCTGCTCGTCGGTCCACCCCTCCGAGAGGATGGCGTGCTGGGCCGCGATCGGGCGGGCGTCGGTCCCCGCGACGCCCGCGGACTCGGCGGCCGAGCTCTCCCCGTTCCGGGCCAGGACGATGGCAACGGCCATGATGGCCGCCGCGATCGCGATCCTGACCAGGAGCTTCTTCGTGACCGTCCACGTGCTTCCGGCGGCGGACTTGATCCCGCCCTTGACCCGTCCCATGACCGACATGGCCGCTTCCCCCTGCCCCCGGCGCGCGTCCCCGCGGCGCTCGGCGTCCGATGCCGGGGCCGGACCGGCCCGTGAACGACATCCATTCCAGGGTGGGGGCAGGCGGGGCCGGCCGGAGGGCGAACCGCGCAGAAACCGGCCCCACTGTCGTACTTACGACGCTGTCGGGTCCTATTCGGCGGTGACGACGACCTTCCCGAAGGCGTCGCCCGAGGCGAGGCGGCGCAGGGCCCGCTCGGCCTCGGCGAGCGGGTGCACGGAGTCGATGACGGGCTTGAGGCCGCTCTCGGCGCAGAAGAGGAGGAGTTCGCGCAGTTCGGCGAGGGTGCCCATGGTCGAGCCGACGATCTCGAGCTGCTTGAAGAAGACGTGCCGCAGGTCGACCTCGGCGACGGGGCCGCCGGTGACGCCGCAGTTGACGAGGCGCCCGCCGGGTTTGAGGGACTTGATCGAGTGCTCCATGACGGGCGCGCCGACGGAGTCGACGACGACGTCGACGCGCTCGGGCAGGCGGCCGCCGGCCTCGACGGGGACGGCGCCGAGCTCGGCGGCCCGCTCGCGGCGCTCGGGGGTGCGGCCGGTGGCGTACACGCGGGCGCCGAGGGCGCGGGCGAGGACGATCGCGGCGGTGGCGACGCCGCCGCCGGCGCCCTGGACGAGCACGGCCCCCTCGGCGCCGAGGCGGCCGCGGCTGGTGAGCATCCGCCAGGCGGTGAGGTACGCGGTGGGCAGGCAGGCGGCCTCGGCGGCGGTCCAGCCCCGGGGGACGGGCACGAGGTTGCGGGCGGGCACGGACACGTACTCGGCGAGCGTCCCGGGGTGGAGTTCGGACAGGAGGGTGCGCTTGGGGTCGAGGGTCTCGTCCTCCAGCGACCCGTCGGCGATGACGGGGTAGACGACGACCTCGTCGCCCGCGGCGGTGCGGCCGACGGCGTCGGTGCCGAGGATCATCGGGGTCTGCTCGGCGCGCAGCCCGACGCCGGCGAGGGACCACAGGTCGTGGTGGTTGACCGAGGCGGCGACGAGCGCGACGCGGGTCCAGTCCTCGGGCACGGCCGGGGGCTCGATCTCACCCACCGAGAGGGCGCTGAACGGGTCTTCGGGGTTGGTGTCGCGGGCGTACGCGGCGAGCATCGGGCCTGACCTCCGTCTCGTGGATTGCACTGTCCACCTTGGTGTTCTGTGAGCAGCGTTGTCGCAAACACAACTCTAGGGGTCCGGCCGAAAGGGGCCTGGGTAGAGGTAGGGTCGGCGGTGGAATCACAACCCACTGAAGGAAGCTGGAGGGGCGCATGTTCAAGCCTCTGTTCAAGCGGCTGCTGCCGCAGACCACCGCTTCCGCTCACTGCGACCTGCCGTGCGGGGTCTACGACCCGGCCCAGGCCCGCATCGAAGCGGAGTCGGTCAAGGCCATCTGCGAGAAGTACCAGGCCAACGAGGACCCCGAGTTCCGCACCCGGGCCCTGATCATCAAGGAGCAGCGCTCCAACCTGGTCAAGGAGCACCTGTGGGTGCTGTGGACCGACTACTTCAAGCCGCCGCACTTCGAGAAGTACCCGCAGCTGCACACCCTCGTCAACGAGGCCACGAAGCTCGCGGGCGCCTCCGGCGCGAAGGGCTCGGCCGACCCGAAGGTCGCCGAGGAGCTGCTGGCCAAGATCGACCAGATCGCCGAGATCTTCTGGGAGACCAAGAAGGCCTAGCCTTCCCGGGCCCCGCCGGAGCGCCCGCCGCCGCATCCCGCGGCGGCGGGCGCTCCGCCGTCTCAGGCCGGGGCCGCTCCGCTCCTTCGGGGACGGTCGCGGCGCGGCGGGGCCGCGCGGTCCCGGAGGCGTGATTCCTCCAGGGTGGTACCCGTATCCCGGGGGTCCCCACTATTCTGGACGCGAGAGGGCGGAAGTCCTTCGGCCCCTCAGTCACAGGAAGCGGCGATGCCGGTGAGCGATGAGCGCGACGA
Organism: Glycomyces terrestris; assembly: GCF_003933745.1. Taxonomy (GTDB): domain Bacteria; phylum Actinomycetota; class Actinomycetes; order Mycobacteriales; family Micromonosporaceae; genus Glycomyces; species Glycomyces terrestris. Next base: position 97,966 of record NZ_RSEB01000005.1, read on the forward strand.
CGTGCTGCTGCTCGACGTGCCCTCGACGGGCGACTACCTGTCGGTCCTGCCGACCGCGACCGCGGCGGTGGCGACCCGCCTCGGGTTCTCGCTGGACGAGATCGAGGACCTGCGGGCGGCGGTGAACGCCGCGGTGGCGCTCCTGATCCCGCCCGACGCCGGCCGGCCGCGGCCGTTCCGCCGCAGGTCGGGCGACGAGCCGCTCCACTGCCGCCTCGAAGTGGGCGAGGAGACCCTCCAGATCGTGCTCAGCCGCCCCAAGGGCGAGCCGCTCCCCGACGCCGGGTCGTACCAGTGGCAGGTGCTGCGGGCCCTCACCGACGAGGTCGAGTCGGAGGTCGAGGGGGCCCTCACCACGATCCGCATCCGCCAGCGCCGCCCCGCGACGGAGGCCGACGCGGACACCGAGCGCCACCAGATCCACTAGGCCGCCCCGGTCGGGGCGGAACTGTCGTACCCCCGGGGCACCATGGAAACCGGGGGCCCTTCCCAGCGCCGAGTGCGCTCCCCAGGGGTGCCCGGCTCCCGGACCGGAGTGTCGTACCCCTGCGGCACGATCGAGACCGGGGGCCCTTCCCAGCGCCGGCCGCGGGCCTTCAGGGTTCCCGGCCGGAGCCGGGCAAGCTTGAAGGCCCGGCGGGCATGCCGGGCCTTCCAAGCTTCTGTTGTCGCAAATTCGAGGGATGGGTCACATCAAGGGATTGCGCGGTCCTAGCCGACGACCTGGGTGGCGAGCGTGCGCAGGGCACCGGAGCGGCGCTTCAGCTCGCGGCGCTCGATCTCGCTCATGCCGCCCCACACGCCCGCGTCCTGACCGCTCTCGAGCGCCCACCGCAGGCACTCCTCGGTCACGGGGCAGCGCCGGCAGACGTTCTTGGCCTGCTCGATCTGTACCAGTGCCGGACCGGTGTCCCCGATCGGGAAGAACAGCTCGGGGTCCTCGTCACGGCAGATGGCCTCGTGGCGCCAATCCATCAAAACATCTCCTTGCTAAGCATCAAGCATCTTGCTTTCACGGTGTTGTGAGTTCTTGCGGTTCGGGCGTCGCGGGCCGCTGGGGCCTCGCGCCGGGCGTTCAAGCCGCGCTGCGCTCGTGCACCGGTCCGTGTTCCCCCCGCTGGAAATCGCTGCGGCGGTCGCACCCCACGGACGGTGCATACGGGCACTCAGGACGGAACTCGTCTCCCTGCAAAGGGAATCGTTGTCGCCGCGAGCATGGAGTGACCTCGCGCGGCGCCAGCACCGTTGCTGAACGCGCTGGGCCGGGGAGGCATCTCCGTCTCCGGCGTCGGCCGCCCGAATGGCGACTGCAAACGTACAGCTCCGCGAGCGGATCTGCGACTCGTCCGCACCGTGACCCGGGCCCTTGTGAATACTTTCACAAGGTCGTGATTTGTCAAGGGTTCGACTCCCGAATTCAGCACGAAGTGAGTGAACTCACCGTGCTACCTCGAAGAAGACTCGCGGAACTCGTTCCGCGGCACCGCCGGGACCCCTACCGCGGGCCCTCGGGCGACGCCCGCCACACGTTCCCTCCGCGCGAGCCGAAGCCGTTGTCCGGCTGTCAGGCTTCGTAAAGGAGGGGGTCGGTGACAGCGAGTCGAACCGGTTTGACACACTGGTACTCAAGGTTGGCAGACACACCTTACGAGAAGTCCGCCAGGGCAGAAGTACCCACGACGCCCGGTCAATAACGCACCGAAAAGACGATATTCGGTTGTAAGTCTCGCGCCGTCCCGGTAGGGATGGCGAAATCAACCTTGCCTGCTCACGGGCGACTTGTCAACACCCGTCTAGAGGTTTTCCCAAGTTGTTAGCAGGCCACCCGCAGCGCCTTCGGCACCGAACTGAGTTCGAGTTCCGTGCGCTCGCCGAGATAGTCCCCGTCGAGCTGGAAGGCCTGCGGCAGCGACGCGCGCAACCGGATCCTGGAGAGATCGTGATGCGTCACCGCGTGCTTGCCGTCGGGTCCGTCACGTCCCACCAGCAGTGAAGCGGCGGTCCGCGCGGCGTCCGACAGCCCAAGTTTACGCAGAATCAGGACATCAAGTCCAGCATTAAAGGACGCCCGCGCGTTGAGATTCACCGGAAGGGCGCCGAGATAGGTCCACGGTGCGCAGTTCTGCACCACGACCATCCCGGTCGATTCGACCTCTTCGCCGGTGGACAGCGACACTTGGATCGAATCGCCTTCCACCCCATGCTCATTGAGTTCGGCCATGACGGCGCGGGCGTAATGCGCGCCGAGATTGCGCTTCTTGCGGTACGACTCCACCTTCTTGATGATCGACGCGTCCCAGCCGAGTCCGGCGCAGAAGGTGAAGAGGCGGTCGACCCCGTCGGCCTGGAGCCGCCCGAGGCTCACGGTGCGGGTGCGGGGCGAGTCCGTGAGGGCCGCGACGATCGCCATCGCGGCGCGGCGCCGGTCCCAGGGGAGCCCGAGGGCGCGCGCGAAGACGTTCGTGGACCCGGCGGGGATCGGCGCGAACAGCGGCGCCTCCTCGGCGGGGCGCCCGTCCGCGACGAGGCCGTTGACGACCTCGTTCACCGTGCCGTCGCCCCCGAGGCTGAGCACGACGTCGTAGCCGGCGTCGGCGCCCCGGCGCGCCAGCTCCTCGCCGTGGCCGCGGTCCCCGGTCTTCTCGACGGTCAGGTCGAGGACGCCGTCGAGCTTCTTGGCGACCCACCGCGTGCGGCGGCGCGAGCCGGTGGAGGCCTTCGGGTTCACGATGAGCAGGCCGCGCTGTGGCGCTGCTTTCAGGGCGCGCATAGGCGCAGAGTAGCCCGGGATACGGTTGAGGGGTGAACGAAACCGACGCCGACATGGGCGCGGTCACCGAAAGTCGCGGTGACGGCGCACGACCGTGGACCCTCACCGCCGCCGCCGGCGTGTTCTGGCTCCTCGCAACGGGACTCGTGGCGGCCGGGGCCTGGGCCCTGGTGCAGATCCTCACCGGCGACGTCGACACCGCGAGCGGCGCGGCGGGCATCGCCCTCATCGCGTGGCTCGCGGCGCTGTACTACTGGTTCATCGGCCGCCGGCTCCTCCAGCGCCGCGACGTCGTGGCGCAGGCGGTGTTCCAGGCGCTCCTGTGGCTCCCGGTCGGGTACTACCTGCGGGAGGCCGCGCACCCGGTCGCCGGGCTCGCGGCGTGGGCGCTCGCGGCGGCGATGCTGGCGCTGGTGCTGTGCGGCCCGAGCCGGCGCGCCGTCGGTTTCGGCGAGCGGCGGCCCTTCGGCGAGTGAAGCCGCTTGAACCCGCGACCTCCTGGACCACAACCAGGCGTCTGCTCAGCTGAACCGCGCCTCGGCGGCGCACTCCGCGGTCCAGCCGCACTACGCTTCGGCGCGCTTCGCGGTCAGTCGGACTACGCCTCGGCGGCGCGCTTCGCGATGAGGTCGAGCAGTTCCGGTGCGGCGCCCAGCGGTTCACCCGCATGGACGATGCCGGCCTCGCGGGCCGACGCCAGCGCGGCGTCGCACAGCAGCCCCGGGGCGATGAAGTAGCAGACGGCCGCGACGCGCTGGGCGCCTTGGGCTTTCAGGCGCTCGACGGTCTCGCCGGCCTTCGGGCCGGGGCCGGAGGCGAAGCCGGGGCCGGCCGGGACGCCGAGCAGGCGGCCGGCCTCCTCGGCGACGGCCGCGACGTGCGCGCGGCCCTCGTCGACGCGGGTGCCCGCGGCGCACACCACGAGCCCGTCGACGCCGAACGGCAGGTCCCGCACGAGCGCCTTCGCGAGCGACAGGTCCCCCACCGGGCGGGCCACCGCGACCGCGAGGCCCGGGCGGGCCTCCTCGGCGCGCTTGGCGACCTCCGGGAGGTCGGTGCGGGAGTGGTAGGCGTCGGTCAGCAGCAGCGGGAGGGCCACCGCGGCGGCGACGCCGGTGTCGGCGATGCCGCGCAGGACCTCGACCGGGTGCGGCTCGTTGAACTCCAGGAAGCCGGCGTCCGCCCCGGCCGCCCGCGCGATGGCGCGGACGGCCTCCGGGGAGCGCGGATCGGGGCTGCCGTGGGCGACCAGGACGATCGGGCGCGGCGGCCCCGCGGGCGCGGCCGGGGCCGCGTCCCGTCCGGGGGCCGGGAGGTCAGACATGCAGTCCGCACTCGGTCTTGTCGAACGCGGCCCAGCGGCCCGCGCGCGGGTCCTCGCCCGGCGCGGTGCGGCGGGTGCACGGCCAGCAGCCGATGGAGCGGAAGCCGTCCTTGAGCAGCGGGTTCACCGGGATGTTGTACCGCTCGATGTACGCCTCCTGGTCGGCCTCGGTCCACTTCGCGATCGGGGAGACCTTGACCTTGCGGCGCGAGAGGTCGAAGTCGACGACGCGCGTGTTCGCGCGGGTCGGGCCCTCGTCGCGGCGCAGGCCGGTGGCCCAGGCGTCGTAGTCGGCGAGGGCCTTGTTGAGCGGCAGGACCTTCCGGAGCGAGCAGCACTCGTCGGGGGCGCGGGAGAACAGCCGGGGGCCGAACTCGGCGTCCTGGGAGAGGACGCTCTGGTCGGGCTGGATCGAGCGCACGTTGACGTTCATCGTGGAGGCCACGAAGTCGCGGACCTCGAGGGTCTCCGGGAAGTGGAGGCCGGTGTCGAGGAAGACGACGTCGATGCCGGGGGCGACCTCGCTGGCGAGGTGGACCACGGCGGCGTCGGCCATCGACGAGGTCACGCAGAAGCGCTCGCCGAACTCGCCGACCGCCCACTCGATGATCTGGTGGGCCGTGGCGTCTTCCAGGCGCTTCCCCGCTGCGGTCGCGAGGTCACGGAGTTCGAAGGGGTCTCTCTGGGTCCCGTTGCTGCTCATGCTGCTTCACTCCGATCGGGGTGTTCACTCCGGCGCGGGGCCGGTGGGCGGGGCCGCGTAGGTGGGCGCGGCCGCCATCCCGTGGTATTTGACGGCGAAGACGCGGGTGCAGTCCGCGCAGTGCCAGCCGCCGCGGATCTCGACGTCGCTGTCGTCGTCCGCTTCGTACGGTCTGAGGTCTTCCTCGCCGCAGTAGGGGCAGTAGTAGGGAACGACGCGGGCGCTCACTGCAATTCCGTCTCTTCGGCGCGGTGGACCCACTGGGCGAAGCTCTCGCCCTCGGACCTGCCGGCGAGGTAGCGGCGGGTGACGCGTTCCACGTAGTCGCCGAGGTCCTCGGAGGGGACCTTGAGGCCGCGGGACTTGCGGCCCAGGCTCGCCGCGGCGGCGTGGCCGCCGCCGAGGTGGACCTGGAAGCCCTCGACCTGCTCGCCGTCCTTGACCACGAGCTGGCCCTTGAGGCCGATGTCGGCGGTCTGGGTGCGGGCGCAGGCGTTCGGGCAGCCGTTGACGTGGATGGAGACGGGCGTGTCGAGTTCGGGGACGCGCTTCTCGAGCTCGGCGACGAGGTCGCGGGCGCGGTCCTTGGTGTCGACGATCGCGAGCTTGCAGAACTGGATGCCGGTGCAGGCCATGGTGGCCCGGCGCCACGGGGACGGGTGGGCCTCCAGGCCGATCGCGCGCAGGTCCTCGACGGCGTCGTCGACCTTGTCGCCGGGGATGTCGAGGAGGAGGAGCTTCTGGAGCGGCGTGGCGCGGACGCGGTCGGAGCCGTACTTCTCGGCGATGTCGGCGAGCTGGTCGAGCATGGTGCCCGAGACGCGGCCGGCGATCGGGGCGACGCCGATGAAGTAGTTGCCGTCGTTCTGCTTGTGGACGCCGATGTGGTCGAGGAGCTTCTCGGGGACCGGGGGCTGCTCGAGGTCGGGGAGGCGGCGCCCGAGGTAGGCGTCGGACTCGAGGACCTCGCGGAACTTCTCGGCGCCCCAGTCCTTGACGAGGAACTTCAGGCGGGCGCGGGTGCGCAGGCGCCGGTAGCCCCAGTCGCGGAAGATGCGGACGACGTTGACCCACACGTCGACGACGTCGTCCTGGGAGACCCACACGCCGAGGCGCTGGGCGAACATCGGGTTGGTGGAGAGGCCGCCGCCGACGTAGAGGTCGAAGCCGGGGCCGTGCTCGGGGTGGTGGGCGCCGATGAGGGAGATGTCGTTCGTCTCGTACGGGCTGTCGGGCAGCCAGCCGATCGTCGACTTGAACTTGCGCGGCAGGTTCGAGAGGCTCTTGTCGCCGATGAAGCGGTCGTAGATCTCCTGGATCTGCGGGGTGGCGTCGATGACCTCGTCGACGGCGACGCCGGCGACCGGGGAGCCGAGGATGACGCGCGGGCAGTCGCCGCAGGCCTCCTGGGTGTCGAGGCCGACGGCCTCGAGGCGGCGCCAGATCTCGGGGACGTCCTCGACGCGGATCCAGTGGTACTGGACGTTCTCGCGGTCGGTGACGTCGGCGGTGTCGCGGGCGAACTCCTTCGAGATGCCGGCGATGGCGCGCAGCTGGGCGAGGTCGAGCTGGCCGCCGTCCATGCGCACGCGCATCATGAAGAACTTGTCGTCCAGCTCCTCCTCGTCGAGGACGCCGGTCTTGCCGCCGGCGATGCCGGGCTTGCGCTGGGTGTACAGGCCCCACCAGCGGAAGCGTCCGCGGAGGTCGGCCGGGTCGATGGAGTCGAAGCCGCGGTGGGCGTAGACGCCCTCGATGCGCTGCCGCACGTTGAGCGGGTTGTCGTCCTTTTTGGACTGCTCGTTCTTGTTGAGCGGCTCCCGGTGGCCCATGGCCCACTGGCCTTGGCCCTTGGGGCGGGACGGTTTGCGCGTTGGCGTTGGCACGGTACTCCTCATCGCGGACACAGGTGTGGCGTGGATTCGAACGGCGGAAAGCCGGAAGCGAATTAAGCGCACATGAGACACATGGCGCTGTACACACGGCAGAGGTCGACGTGGCGGCGTGCCACCAGTCGGAGCCCGTGTGCGCGAGACATGCCAGCAAGCATGACACACGTTCCGGGTGCGCGCACCGGTCGTCCCGCTCCATGGACAGCAGGTCACATGCGCACGCCGGGCGGGCGGTCGGACCTCGGCGCGCGGCGGCGGGGCGGCGCGGTCCGGCCGTTCCAGCCGCTGGGACGGGCCCTAGGCCAGGGCGAAGTCGACGACGGCCTCGGTGCCGCCCGCGGCGCGGGGGCGCATGTCGATGGTGCCGCGGAGCTCGCCGGTGACGAGCGTGTGGACGATCTGGAGGCCCAGGCGGGTCGAGTCGGCGATGCGGAAGCCCTCGGGCAGGCCCTTGCCGTGGTCGGAGACGGTGACGCGGAAGCGGTCGCCGTCGCGCTCGACGCCGATGACGACCTCGCCCTCCTGGCCGGGCGGGTAGGCGTGCTCGACGGCGTTCTGGATGAGCTCGTTGACGACCATGACGAGCGGGGTGGCGTACTCGCTGGGGAGGACCCCGAAGGTGCCCTCGCGCCGGAGCGTGACCTTCGACTCGGCGACCGAGACCTCGACGGCCATCGACGCGACGCGGTCGACGATCTGGTCGAAGCCGACCGACTCGTCGGAGGACTGCGAGAGCGTCTCGTGCACGAGCGCGATCGAGGCGACGCGGCGCACCGACTCCTCGAGGGAGAGCCGCGCCTGCGGGGAGCCGACCCGGCGGGCCTGGAGGCGCAGCAGCGCGGCCACGGTCTGGAGGTTGTTCTTGACGCGGTGGTGGATCTCGCGGATCGTGGCGTCCTTGGTCACCAGCTCGCGGTCGAGGCGGCGGACCTCGGTGATGTCGCGGACCAGGACGAGCGCGCCCGCGGCCTTCCCGCCGGGGCGCAGCGGGAGGGCGCGCATGAGGACCGTGGCGCCCTTGGCCTCGATCTCCTTGCGGCGCGGGGTGCCGCCGGCGAGCGCGTCGGCGATGCGGCGCGCGGCGTCGGCGCCGACGTCGGCGCTGGAGGGGAGGCTGCGGGTGAGCTCGGCCAGGTCGCGGTCGCGCAGGTGGCCGGTGACGCCCATGCGGCGGTACGCGGAGAGGGCGTTCGGGGAGGCGTAGCGGACGAGGCCGTCGGCGCCGATGCGGACGAGGCCGTCGCCGATGCGCGGCGCGGTGGTCGGCTCGCCGGGCAGGAGCGGGGGCGGGAAGCCGCCGTCGGTGAGCATCTGCACCAGGTAGTCGGCGGTCTTGAGGTAGTTGAGCTCCAGGTGGGAGGGGCTGCGGGTGTCCGAGAGGTTGGTGTCGCGGGCGGCGACGGCGATGACCTGGCTGCGGTCGCGGCGGCGGACGGGGATGGCCTCGTGCCGGGCGGCGACGTCGCCGCGCCAGACCGGGTCGCCCTCGCGGAAGATGCGGCCCTCCGTGTAGGCGACGTCGAGGTGGCGCGCGTCCTCGCCTTCGAGGATGCGGCCGACCTGGTCCTCCTCGTAGGCGGTGGGGCCGGTGGTGGGCCGGACCTGGGCGAGGCACACGTACCGGCCCGGGTGGTCCTTGACGGCGCCCCAGAGCAGGAAGTCGGCGAAGGAGAGGTCGGCGAGGAGCTGCCATTCGGCGACGAGCCGCTGGAGGTGGGCCGCGGAGTTCGACGTCAGGTCGGTGTGCGCGCTGATCACATCACGGAGTGTGGACACCGGGCCAATGGTACTGGCGGGTCGGGCGGACCACTCCGTGCTCGCTCCCGCCGCTCCCGGCGGCGCGCCGCGGCTACGGCAGCGTCATGTCGGGCTTGTCGAGCTCCTCGACGTTGACGTCCTTGAAGGTGAGGACGCGCACGTGCTTGACGAAGCGGGCGGGCCGGTACATGTCCCAGACCCACGCGTCGCTCATCTCGACCTCGAAGTAGGTCTCGGCGTCGGCGCCGCGCACGTGGACTTCGACCGCGTTGGCCAGGTAGAACCGCCGCTCCGTCTCGACGACGTAGGTGAACTGCCGGACGATGTCCCGGTACTCCCGGTACAGCTGCAGCTCCATGTCGGTCTCGTACTTCTCGAGGTCCTCGGCGCTCAACGCTCCTCCTTCTGTGCGACGGTTCCACGATAGTGCGCGCATGCCCCGCCGCGGATGCGGCTCACTGCGAACGCTTGCGGAGCCGGGGTCCGGCCCCGGCCCGGGCACCGGGGGTGCCCCGCGGGCGGGCGCCGCGAACCCGGTTCACGCGGGCGCCGGCGCGGCGCACGCGGCCACGTTCGCGTACGAGAGCCGGTGCTGCTCGCTGGGGCCCCAGCGGCGCAGGGCCGCCTCGTGCCCCGGCGTGCTGTATCCCTTGTGGACGGCGAATCCGTACTCGGGGTGGCGCCCGTCGAGCTCGCCCATGATCCGGTCGCGCGTGACCTTCGCGACCACGCCGGCCGCGGCGACGCACGCGGCCGTGCGGTCGCCCTTGACGACCCCGAGGCTCCCGGGCAGGCCCGGGACCGCGAACCCGTCGGTGAGCGCGTACCCGGGCCGCTCGGGCAGGCGCGCGACGGCCACGCGCATCCCCTCCAGGTTGCACACCGAGACGCCGCGCCGGTCGATCTCCCGCGGCCCGTAGCTGACGACGCTGATGAGCGCGCGGGAGCGGCGCAGCCGCTCGAAGACCCGCTCGCGGGCGGCCTCGGTGAGGAGCTTGGAGTCGTTCAGCTCCTCGAGCCGCGCGCTCGGCGGCAGGATCACCGCCGCGACCACGAGCGGCCCCGCGCACGCGCCGCGCCCGGCCTCGTCGGCGCCCGCGACCGGGCCCAGGCCCCGCCGGACGAGCGCCGCCTCCAGCGCGTACAGGTCGCCGTCGCGCCGCATGCGGGAAGGGGTCGGGCGGATCACGGTCAGGAGGGCTCCGGCACGTCGTCGAAGGTCTCCGGGATGGAGAACCAGTTGAAGTCCGCGAAGGGCCAGAACAGGACGAACGCCTTGCCGATCACGGCGTCGACCTCGATCGTGGAGGCCTCGACGTTCCCGCCGGTGCGCACGAAGCGCTCGCGCGAGTCGCCCGAGGCCGAGCGGTGGTCGCCCATGACCCACAGGCGGCCCTCCGGGACGACCACGTCGAACGGGTCCTGGGAGGGCTTGTCCTGCTCGCCGGTGAGCGGGTTCGTGTACAGGTAGTCGTCCTCGTCGAGCGGCACGCCGTTGACGGTGATGCGGCCATGCTCGTCGCAGCAGACGACGTGGTCGCCGCCGACCGCGATGACCCGCTTGATGAACTCGTCCTCCTCCATGACCGACCGCCAGGACTCGGGCGCGGTGAAGACGATGATCTCGCCGCGCTCGGGCTCGGAGAAGTCGTAGACGAGCTTGTTGACGAGCACCCGGTCGTTGATCTGGAGGGTGTTCTCCATCGAGCCGGAGGGGATGTAGTAGGTCTGGACGACCCAGGTCCGCACCACGATCGCCACCAGGATGGCGACGCCCAGGAGGATGGGGAGCTCCTTCCAGAACGACCCCTTCTTCTTGGCCTGCTGCTTGTCGGAGGTCTCCTCGGCGCCCTCGCCGTCGGCGCCGGGCGCCTGCCCTTCTTCGATCACGGTGCGAGTCTACGCGCTCGCGCTCCGGGGGCAGGGGCGGTGGTCGCGGTGGCGGGCAAGGAAGGCGGTGCGTCCCAGGCCGTGCCCCACGCGGCCGGCGCGCCGTCGCCGACGGCGCCCGAGGCCGACTGGCCCCCTTCGGTTCCGGTGGTGCCGTCGAGGACGTCGAAGGCCGCCGGGATCTCGAGCTCGGTGGCGCGGTCGGTGGGCCACACGAGCGCGATGGCGCGCCCGATGATGTTCTCGACCGGGACGGGCCCCTGGCAGCGGGAGTCCTTCGAGTTGCCGCGGTGGTCCCCCATCACCCACACCTCGCCCTCGGGGACGGTGACCTGGTCGAAGCGGCGGGAGTGGCAGGTGCCGGGCTCGGGTTCGAGCGGCGCGTCGTCGTAGACGTACTCCCCCTCGTCGAGCGAGACGCCGTTGACGACCACGTTCCCGTCGGCGTCGCAGCACATGACGGTGTCGCCGCCGACCGCGATGACGCGCTTGATGAAGTCCTTCTCGTCGGGCTCGGCCAGGCCGATGAGGTCGAGGACGGCGGTGGTGACGTCGGACACGACCGAGTCGGAGCCGCCCGCGGGCCGGTACTCGGGGTCCCAGGAGTCGGTGCCGCGGAAGACGACGACCTCGCCGCGCTGCGGCGTGCGCAGCGTCGTGGTGAGCTTGAGGACCAGGACCTTGTCGCCCTCCTGGAGGGTCTGCTCCATCGAGCCGGACGGGATGTAGAAGGGCTGCACCGCGAACGTGCGCAGCAGGACCGCGGCCGAGAACGCGACGACCAGGAGCAGCGGCAGCTCGATCCACAGCGACAGGTACTGGCGCTTGTGCGGCTGCGAGAGGCGGCTCTCGGCCTCCTTGCGGGCCGCGCCGTCGGCGGCGGCGGGCGCGGGCTCGGGGGCGGCCTCGGGACGCTCGGGGCCCGGCGGGGGGACGCGCGGGGCGCGGGCGCCGGCGGGGGGCCGGCCCGCGACTGGGCTGCCGGCGACTGGGCCGCCGGAGCCGGGGCCGCCCGCGCGCGGCCCGTCGGGCAGGCGCGCGGGGCGCTGCGGGGCGCCGGGGGGCGGCACGGGGGCTCCGGGCCCGCCGGGGAGTCGGCTCCAGTCGATGCGGCGGGGTCCCTGCGCCCCGTCGGAGGAACCGGGACTCATGAGGTGAGGGTAGCGGAAGCCGGGGCGCAGCGAAGAACCCCGGGCGCGGGCCCGGGGTTCTTCGAACGGCTGCGGCGCGGTGCCGCCGAGCGGGAGGACTAGTCCTCGCGGCGCTCCTTGATCTTGGTGGCGGCCTTGCCCTTGCGGTCGCGCAGGTAGTACAGCTTGGCGCGGCGGACCTTGCCTCGCATGGCGATCTCGATCGAGTCGACCATGGGGCCGTGCACCGGGAAGGTGCGCTCGACGCCGATGCCGTAGCTGATCTTGCGGACCGTGAAGGTCTCGCCCAGACCGCCGCCGTGGCGGCGGATGACGACGCCCTGGAACACCTGGACGCGGGACCGGTTGCCTTCCTGAATACGGACGTTCACCTTGACGGTGTCGCCGGGACGGAAGTCCGGCACGTCGGCGCGCATGGAGGCGGCGTTCAGCTCATCCAGAATGTTCATTGGTCTCAACCCTCGTTGATGAAAAGTTCACGGGTTCCGATCCGGGAGAGGTACCGCTTGAACGAACGGCACGTCACGGGGAACCGTCTTACTCTGCCACACCCTGCCCGGGCACGGCGAGCCCGGCCCCTTCGAGGAGGAGCCGGTCACGTTTGTCGAGGCTACCCGGGTCGAGCCGTTCCAGCAAATCCGGGCGGGCCGCCGCGGTGCGAAGGAGTGCCTGCTCACGCCGCCAGCGGTCGACCCTGCCGTGGTCGCCCGAAAGGAGGACCGGCGGGATCTCGTGGCCGCGCCACTCGGCGGGCCGCGTGTACGCCGGGGCCTCCAGGAGGCCGGCGTTGTGGGACTCGTCGTCCAGGGAGGCGGCGTTGCCGAGGACGCCGGGCACCAGCCGGGCCACGGCCTCGACGATCGCGAGGACCGCGACCTCGCCGCCGAAGAGCACGTAGTCGCCGATGGAGACCTCGGTGACCTCCATCCGCTCGGCGGCGTAGTCGACCACCCGCTGGTCGATGCCCTCGTACCGGCCGCAGGCGAACATGAGCCACGGCTCGGCCGCCAGCTCGTGCGCCATCGCCTGCGTGAACGGCCGCCCGGCGGGGCTGGTGACGAGCAGGCGGGGCCGCTCCTCGCCCGGGACGAGCTCGTCGAGGCACTCGCCCCACGGCTGCGGCTTCATGACCATCCCGGCCCCGCCGCCCGCGGGCGCGCCGTCGACCGAGTGGTGCACGTCGTGGGTCCAGCGGCGCAGGTCGTGGACGTGCAGGTCGAGCAGGCCGCGCTGCCGGGCGCGGCCGATGAGCGAGAGGTCGAGCGGGGCGAGGTACTCGGGGAAGACGGTGACGACGTCGATCTTCACTACAGCTCCAGCAGGCCCGGGGGCAGGTCGACGGTGATGGTCCCGGCCTCGAAGTCGATCTCGGTGACCATCTCGGCGACGAATGGGATGCGCGCCGGGTGGGTGCCGCGGCGCTTGACGACGAGGGTCTCGTGGCCGGCGCCGTGCTCGACGCGTGCGACGGGCCCGATCTCGTTCCCGTCGGCCTCCACGACCGCGAGGCCCACCAGGTCGTCGTCGCGGAACTCGTCCTCGCCGAGGTCGTCCTCGTCGACGTCCACCGAGAGCAGCACGCCGCGCAGCGCCTCCGCCTCGGTGCGGCCGGGCACGCCTTCGAAGCCGATCATGGGCCGGCCCTGGTGCCAGCGCACGGTGACGGCCTTGAGCGGGCCGTTCTTCGTGGCGTAGACGACGCCGGGCTGGAACCGGGCCTCGGGGTCGTCGGTGCGGACCTCGACGACCAGCTCGCCGCGCAGCCCGTGCGGGCGCACGATCCGGCCGACCACGACCTCTGCCATGCGTACCTCTCCTTGCAGCACGACAGCCCCGGGGTTGACCCCCGGGGCTGTACGCGATGACTCAGTAGGAATCGACGACCTCGACGCGGATGCCGCGGCCGCCGATCGAGCCGATGACCTGCCGCAGCGCGTTCACGGTGCGGCCGCCGCGGCCGATCACCGTGCCCAGGTCGTCCGGGTTGACCCGGACTTCCAGGCGCTTGCCGCGGCGCGAGTCGACCAGACGGACACGGACATCGTCAGGGTGATCGACGATGCCTTTCACAAGGTGTTCAAGCGCTGGTCGCAGCACGGTCTACTCCCCTTTTTCGTCGGACGCCTCGGCGGCCTCCGCCTCGACCTCTTCAGTCTTAGCGGATTCGTCGGCCTTCTCGGCGGACTTCTTCGACTTCGCCGCGGGCTTCGTGTCGGCGGCCTTGACGGCCTCCTCCGAGACGTACGCCTTCGACGGGTCGATGCCGGACTCCTTGAGGGCGGCCACGTAGAGGGCCTCCTTCTCGGCCTTCGGCTCGGCGACCTTCAGCGGTCCCGGCTCGGGCAGGCCCTTGAAGCGCTGCCAGTCGCCGGTCTTGCGGAGGATGGCCTTGACCTGGTCGGTCGGCTGGGCGCCGACGGAGAGCCAGTGCTGGACGCGGTCGGAGTCGACCTCGATCCGGGACGGGTTCTCCTTCGGGTGGTAGATCCCGATGTTCTCAATGACCTTGCCGTCGCGCTTGACCCGGGAGTCGGCGATGACGATGCGGTACTGGGGAGTGCGGATCTTCCCCATTCGCGTGAGGCGAATCTTAACTGCCACGTTCTTGTTACTCCTGTAATAAGGATCACGCAGCACGCACGCACTCCAGGGGAATCACTCCGGATTGCGTTCGCGCTGAAACCTGGCTTTGCGTCACGGTTGTTGAGAGGGCACCCGTCCCAAAGCTCATGTACAGCGACCGAGTCTAGCGCACGGGCATATCAGTACGACCGGGCCAGGTAGGCGATGAGACCGGGTTCATCCAGCGAGTCGGGGACAGTGCCGTCCTCGCGCTGGAGGACGCGGACCGTGACCGCGGACTCGGCGGCCTTCCGCTCCCCCTCGACGCCGCAGGCGTCCCAGGGCAGACGGGCGTAGCCGGACTGCGCGGCCTCGACGGCCTCCTCGACGGTGGACGCGTCCGCGGTCCGCGACTCCCGGAACTCCAGGGCCTCGTTCCACAGCTGCTCCTGCGCGCCCTGGAGGGCGGCGGCGACGGCCTCGGCGAGCATCCCGAGCGGGACGGTCTCCTTGGTGCCGGCGACGCGGGAGACGACGGTGGCCTCGCCGTTCTTCAGGTCGCGGGGGCCGACCTCGATGCGCACCGGGTAGCCCTTGAGCTCGGCGTCCACGGCGCGGCGGCCGAAGGCCACGTCGCCGCGGTGGTCGAGCTTGACGCGCAGGCCGTCGCCCTTGAGCTCGTCGGCGACCTTGCGGGCGGCGGTCTGGACCTCGTCGGTGTCCTTGACGACCATGACGCAGACCTGGACGGGCGCGAGGTTCGGCGGGACGCGCAGGCCGGCGTCGTCGCCGTGGCCCATGATGAGGCCGCCGATCATGCGGGTCGAGGTGCCCCAGGAGGTGGTCCAGCCGTGCGCCTGCCTGCCGTCCTTGCCCTGGAACTGGATGTCGAACGCCTTGGCGAAGTTCTGGCCCAGCTCGTGGGAGGTGCCCATCTGGAGGGCCTTGCCGTCGCGCATGAGCGCCTCGACCGCGAACGTGTTCAGGGCCCCGGCGAAGCGCTCGGCCTCGGTCTTGATGCCGCGCAGCACCGGCAGCGCGAGCACGTTCTCCATGAAGTCGGCGTAGACCTCGTGGAGGATCCGCAGCGTGAAGGCGTGGGCGTCCTCGTAGGACTCGTGGACGGTGTGCCCCTCCTGCCACAGGAACTCCGAGGAGCGCAGGAACAGGCGGGTGCGCAGCTCGTAGCGCATGACGTTGCACCACTGGTTGAGCAGCAGGGGCAGGTCGCGGTACGAGTTGACCCACTTCGCCATGTACTCGCCGATGACGGTCTCGGAGGTGGGGCGGATCGCGAGCTTCTCCTCGAGCTCCTTGCCGCCGCCGTGCGTGACCATCCACAGCTCGGGGGCGAAGCCCTCGACGTGGTCGGCCTCCCGGGTGAAGTAGGACTCGGGGATCAGCAGCGGGAACGAGGCGTTCTCGGTGCCGGTCTCCTTGATGCGGGCGTCCATCTCGGCCGTCATGCGCTCCCACAGGGCGAACCCGGACGGTCGGATCACCTGCGAGCCGCGCGCCGGCCCGTTCTCGGCCAGCTGGGCCTTGGCGATGACGTCCTGGTACCAGCGAGGGAAGTCCTCGCCCTGCGGTGTGAGTACATTGGCCATAATCAGGGATTCTACGGGCCCGGCCGGGCCGGGCCGCAATCGGATGAGGCGGCCCGCGGCCCCGGCCGCCCTCGGCCGGACGGCCGAGCCGCGAAACCGACGTCTCGGTCGTTCGGCGGTGATACGAAAAGGCGAACGTCGCATAAGCTGTCGACGTGACCACACCCATGCTGGCAGGCGACCGCGGCCTGACTGCCGCCGAGGTGGCCGAGCGCGTCGAGGCCGGAGCCGTCAACGAGGCGAAGCGCCACACGAGCCGCCCGTTCTCCGCGATCCTGCGCGCCAACCTGTTCACGCCCCTGAACGGCGTCATCGGCGTCCTCGCCGTGATCGCGGTGACGTTCGGCGGCTGGAAGCAGGGCCTGTTCGCGGGCGTCATCATCGCGAACATCCTCATCGGCACGATCCAGGAGCTGCGCGCCAAGCGCACCCTCGACAAGCTGTCCCTGATGAACCAGGCGAACGCGAAGGTCCTGCGCGACGGCGAGGTCCACGAGGTCGCGCCGAACCGGATCGTCAAGGACGACCTCGTGTTCGTCGAGCCCGGCGACCGCGTCGTCGTCGACGGGCCGGTCGTCGAGTCGCGGAACCTGGAGATCGACGAGTCCCTTCTGACCGGCGAGGCCGACCCGGTCGCGAAGACCCCCGGGGACGAGGTGCGCTCCGGCTCCTTCGCCGTCGCCGGCACCGGCCTGTTCCGGGCCGAGCACATCGGCGCGGACTCCTACGCCGCCAAGCTCGTCGAGGAGGCCAGCAAGTTCACGCTGGCGCGCTCCGAGCTGCGCGAGGGCATCAACCGCTTCATCAAGCTCATCAACTGGCTCATCGTGCCGATCGCGATCCTGCTCGTCATCAGCCAGGCCGCGGACGCGCAGAACTGGCGGGAGATCATCGTCTCCACCGTCGCCGGGATCGTGCCGATGATCCCCGAGGGCCTGGTGCTCCTCACCTCCGTCGCGTTCGCCGTCGGCGTCGTCCGCCTCGGCGCCCGCAAGTGCCTCGTGCAGGAGCTCCCCGCGATCGAGGGCCTGGCCCGCACCGACGTGCTGTGCCTCGACAAGACCGGGACGCTCACCGAGGGCGGCATGGACGTCGACGAGATCCGCCCGATCGGCGGCGCCGACGACGCCGCGGCCCTCGAAGCGCTCGCCGCGCTCGCGGCCGCCGACGACAGCCCCAACCCGACCATGCAGGCCGTCGCCGCCCACCTCCGCACGCAGGAGGTCGCCGACCCGCGCTGGCGCGTCATCGACGTCATGCCGTTCTCCTCCGCGCGCAAGTGGTCCGGCACCCGCTTCACCGACCACGGCACCTGGCTCCTCGGCGCCCCCGACGTGCTCCTCGACCACGGCGACCCCGTCGCCCTCGAAGCCGACGTCCTCGCCGCGCAGGGCCTGCGGGTCCTCGCGCTCGTCACCGCCGAGACCGCCTCGACCACCGGCGGCGTCACCGGCGTCAAGGCCCAGGCGCTGGTCGTCCTGCGCCAGCGCCTGCGCTCGACCGCGGCCGCGACCCTCGCCTACTTCAAGGAGCAGGGCGTCGCCGTCAAGATCATCTCCGGGGACTCGCCCGCGGCCGTCGGCGCGGTCGCCGCGCAGCTCGGCGTCGAGGGCGCCGCGGACACCGTGGACGCGCGCCGCCTCCCCGAGGACCCGGAGGAGCTCGCGGACCTGCTGGAGCGGGCCACGATCTTCGGGCGGGTCAAGCCGCACCAGAAGCAGATGTTCGTGCGGGCGCTCCAGTCGCGCGGGCACACCGTGGCGATGACCGGCGACGGCGTCAACGACGTGCTCGCGCTCAAGGACGCCGACCTCGGGATCGCGATGGGCTCCGGTTCGGCGGCGGCGCGGTCGGTCGCGCAGGTCGTGCTCCTGGACGACGAGTTCGCGACCCTGCCGCACGTGGTCGCCGAGGGCCGGCGCGTGCTCGGGAACATCGGGCGCGTCTCGAACCTGTTCCTCACCAAGACCGTGTACGCGATCGCGCTGGCGCTGTTCATCGCGGTGGGCGCGTCGGTCGCGTTCCTCGCGGGGAACGAGCCGCTGCCGTACCCGTTCCTGCCGATCCACCAGTCGCTCATCAACGCGTTCACGATCGGCATCCCGGCGTTCTTCCTGGCGCTGGCGCCGACGTTCGACCGGGCCCGGCCCGGGTTCGTCAAGCGGGTCCTCAAGTTCGCGATCCCGGCGGGGATCTGCTGCGCGGTGCCGACGTTCGCGGTGTACCTGGCGGCGCTGGCGCACGACGGGTACGACTCGGAGCTGCCGCAGACGACGGCGGCGATCACGCTGTTCAGCCTGGCGCTGGTGGCGCTGGCGATCGTGGCGAAGCCGTACGTGTGGTGGAAGGGCCTGCTGGTCGGGGTGTGCGCGGGCGCGTTCGTCCTGGTGCTGGCGGTGCCGCCGCTCGCGCGGTTCTACGAGCTGTCGCTGCCGGGGGCGTGGAACACCACGGCGGCGGCGATCGCGATCGGCTCGGGCGTGGGGGCGCTGCTGTTCTGGCTGGTGGTGCGGCCGAAGCACCTGCGCGATTGAGCTGCTGAACGACTGAAGCTGCTGAACGACTGAGCCGCTGGACGGCGATCCGGGGCCCCGCTACACGGGATGTAGCGGGGCCCGCGGCGTGCGGGGCGGGTTCTGGCGGGCGTGTAGCGCCTCTGGAGTGAAGGCAGTTGTTTCACTCAGGGAGCTGATCATGACTCGCGAGACCGCGATCCGGGCCGAGGGGCTCGTCAAGCACTTCAAGGACGTCAAGGCCGTGGACGGCGTGGACCTGGAGGTCCCCGCGGGGACCGTGTACGGGGTGCTCGGGCCGAACGGGGCGGGGAAGACCACGACGGTGCGGATGCTGGCCACCCTGCTGCGTCCGGACGCGGGCCGGGCCGAGGTGTTCGGCCGGGACATCGTGGAGGACGCGGCGTCGGTGCGCACGCAGGTGAGCCTGACGGGCCAGTACGCGTCGCTGGACGAGGACCTGACGGGCCTGGAGAACCTGGTGCTGCTGTCGCGGCTGTACGGGTTCGCGAAGCCGGCGGCCCGGTCGCGGGCCGCGGACCTGCTGGAGGCGTTCGGGCTCTCGTCGGCGGGCGGCAAGCAGGTGAAGTCGTACTCGGGCGGGATGCGGCGGCGGCTCGACATCGCCGCGTCGATCATCATCACGCCGAAGCTGCTGTTCCTGGACGAGCCGACGACGGGCCTGGACCCGCGCAGCCGCAACCAGGTGTGGGAGGTCGTGCGGACGATCGTCGGCGAGGGCACCACGGTGCTGCTGACGACCCAGTACCTGGAGGAGGCCGACCAGCTGGCGAGCCGCATCGCGGTCATCGACACCGGGAAGGTCATCGCCGAGGGCACGCCGGGGCAGCTGAAGTCCTCGGTGGGCGCCGGCTCGATCAAGCTGCGGCTGCACCACGCCGACCAGCGCGAGCACGCGCGGCGGATCCTCGCCGAGGCGCTCCGCGCGGAGGTCGAGCTGGACGACGACCCGGTGGCGCTGACGGCGCTGCTGCTGCCCGGGCAGGACAACGCGATGCAGGGGGCGCACGCCCTCGGTGAGCTGGCGAAGGCCGGCGTGCTCGTCGACGACTTCTCGCTCGGCCAGCCGAGCCTCGACGAGGTGTTCCTGGCGCTGACGAACCGCGTCGAAGCCTGATTCGAAACGTACTGAGGGAGAAGGAAAGCGATCATGGCGGTCACCGAGACCAAGACGAAGTCCGAGAACGAGGCGGCGGCGGCGCCGGTGGAGAAGGAGCGGCTGCGGCGGCTCCTGGCCCAGGGCGAGCGGCCGGCGGCGCCGAGCGCGTTCGCGTCGGCGCGGGCGTTCGCGTGGCGGTCGATGCTGAAGATCAAGCACGTGCCGGAGCAGCTGGGCGACATCCTGGTGTTCCCGATCCTCATGCTGCTCATGTTCACCTACCTGTTCGGCGGCGCGATCGCCGGCGGCACCGGGGACTACCTCCAGTTCCTGCTGCCGGGGATCATGGTGATGAGCATCGTGATGACGACGATCTACACCGGCATGTCGGTGAACATCGACATCAACAAGGGCGTGTCGGACCGGTTCCGAACGCTGCCGATCTGGCGGGCCGCACCGATGGTCGGGTACCTGCTGGCGGACATGTTCCGGTACGCGGCGGCCGGGGCGATCATGTTCGGCACGGGCATGGTCATGGGCTACCGGCCCGCGGGCGGCGCGGTCGGCGTGCTGCTGGGCGTGGGGCTGCTCCTGGTGTTCTGCTTCGCATTCTCGTGGGTGTGGACCTGGCTGGGCCTGGTGACGCGGTCGGAGAAGACGGTCATGTCGATCTCGATGTCGATCATGTTCCCGCTGACGTTCCTGTCGAACATCATGGTCGACCCGGCGACGATGCCCGGCTGGCTCCAGCCGGTCGTGGAGAACACCCCGATCAGCCAGCTGGTGGACGGCGTGCGGGGCCTGTTCGACGGGACCTCCCCGTCGACGGCGATCCTGACGACGCTCATCTGGTCGGCCGGGTTCACGGCGGTGTTCGGGTTCCTGACGCTCCGGGCCTACAACCGCAAGTGAGAACTTGATGCAACACCCCGGCGGGGCCGGGAGGGCGCTTCTCGACGAAGCCTGCGAGCCGTGGACCGGCTCGGCCCTCCCGGCCCCTTCGCGTCACAGGGTCCACTCGGGGGCGTCCGGTCCGGGCCGGTAGGAGCAGGAGGAGCCGGTGGCGACGGCCTCGCGCAGGTGGGCGCCGAGGGCGGGGTGGCCGTCCTCGATCTTCTTGAGGGTGTTGCGGATGCGGTTGGTGACGGACTTGCGGGCCCGCTCGTGGTTGTCGCCGAGGCGGCGGGCGCGGCCGCCGAGGCCGGTGGCGGCCTTCAGGTGCTCGATGAGGGCCTGGCGCTCGGCGTCGAGGGCGGCGGCGCGGGCGTCGTCGCCGACCGCGGCGGCGGCGTCGATCTGCTCGTCGAGGGTCTCGAGGTGCTCGCGGAAGCGGGCGCGCGACTCGGCGTCGAGGACGTCGTCGCCGCCGAGGCGGGCGTCGGCGGCGACGGCCTCGGACGGTTCGAGGAGGTCGGCGGCGGCGACCTCCTCGCCGGGGCGCGAGAGCAGTTCGTGGAGGTCGGCGAGGCCCTTCGCGTGGGGCAGGTGCAGGACGGTGCCGGCGTAGGCGAGGGTCCAGGTGGCGCCGTCGCGGCGGAACACGTCGCCGGGGCCGGCGGCGCCGGTCCGGGCGGGGGCCGCGAGGTCGGCGAGGCCGGCGCGGGCGAGGGCCGACCAGGGCGCGGCGTCGAGCCGCTCGGCCTGCTTGACGGCGGCCTCGAAGTGCGCGGCGGCCCGCTCGGCGTCGCCGAGGAACGCCGCGAGGGTGCCGAGCCAGTGGCTGATGGGCCCGCTGATGCTGGTGCCCCACATGGCGACCAGCCATTCGCCCTCGTGGGGCGCGAGCCGGTCGTAGAGGTCGCGGGCGAGGTCCGGGTCGCCGTCGGCGACGGCGAACTCGGCCTCGAAGCGCAGCCGCAGGGACTCCCAGGAGCCGAAGAGGTCGTGGGCGCCGTCGAGCTGCTCGCGGATGCCGCGGGCCCGCTCGACGTCGCCGCGGCGCACCGCGGCGATCCCGGCGAGGAGGTCGCCGTGGTGGTCGCCGAACGTGGAGCGCCACACGTCCGGGTTCGCCTCGGGCACCTCGCCGCGGGCGAGCTGGAGCTCCCAGCGCAGGTGGCCGAGGAGGTCGAGGTAGGCGCGGTCGTCGTCGATCATGTCGGCGGCCTCGTCGATGAGGGACTGGGCCCGGTCGAAGCGGCCCTGGACGATGTCGATGACGGCCTGGTCGACGAGGGAGCCGCCCTGCCAGCGGTCGGACTCGGCGAGGGCCGCGAGCGCGCGGAACTCGGCGAGCTGCGCGGTGTAGGACGGGTCGCCCTGCTCCAGGAGCACGACCCAGCGGAGCGAGGAGGCGAGCAGGCGCATCTCCTCGTCGCCGGTGCGGCGGGTGATCTCGGCGAGCTCCTCGACGATCTCCTGGCGCTGCGCGGCGGTGCCGGGGCCCCAGTTCGCGGCGTGGGTGGCCCAGAGGCCGAAGGAGATCTCCTCGTCGTCGCCGGAGGCGCGGGCGGCGATCATGAAGCGGTACAGCAGCCGCCGGGTGAGGGCCTCGTGGTCGAGGCCGGGCTCGGGCGGCTCGCCGGCGAGGCCCTCGTAGGCGAGGGCCTTGAGGCGCATGAGCTCGGGGAGGTCCTCGTCCTGCGGGACGTCCATGGCGGCGCGGGTGAGGAGCATCGGGTCGCCGTGGTCCTCGGCCTCCTGGAGGGCGGCGGCGAAGAGGGCGCGGGCCTCGTCGGGGCGCTTGAGCCAGCGCACGGACTCGGCGAGCTGGAGCCGCAGGAGGACGCGGCGGCGCACCATGTCCGGGGTGCAGCGCTCGACGGCGCGGCGGAAGTACTTCTCGGCGCCGGCGACGCTCATGCAGGCGCTGGACTTCGCGCCGGCGCGGGCGATGAGCTCGACGGCGGTCTCGGGGTCGAGGTCGTCGCCGGCGACCCACGCATGGTGGGCGATCTCGGTGTCGAGCATGTGCTTCTTGAGGGACTCGTCGGCTTCAAGGGCGCGCACGACGCAGCCGTGGTGGTGGGCGGCCTCGGCGGGGTCCATGGAGTGGTAGAGGGTCTCGCGGACGAGGTCGTGGACGAAGACGTACCGGTCGCGCTCGCGGCGCACGAGCCGGGTCTGGCAGGCGAGGTCGAGGGCGGCCTCGATCTGGTACCGGTCGATGCCGGCGGCCTGGGCCATGATGCCGGCGTGGAACTCGCGGCCGCCGACGGAGGCGAGGGTGAGCATCCTGCGGATCGGGGTGGGGAGCTGGTCGAGGCGGCGGCGGAGGGCGTCGCGCATGCCGGCGCTGGTGGCGTCGACGGGCTGCCCGGAGGCCCACAGGAGCGCGGACTGCTCGACGAAGAACGGGTTCCCGCCGGTGCGGCGGGTGATCTCGGCGACGGTGTCCGGGTCGGGGGCGGCGCCGGCGGTGGCCTCGACGAGGGCGGCGACGCCGTCCTCGGTGAGCCCTTCGAGGCCGACCACGGCGGCCTTGCTGACGAGCTGGAGCATGCGGCCGCGGAGGCGGTGGCCGGGGTCGACCTCGGAGTCGCGGTAGGTGCCGACGAACAGGACGCGTTCGAAGAAGGTGTGCTGGCAGGCGAACTTGAGCAGTTCGATGCTGGCGGTGTCGGAGAAGTGGAGGTCGTCGAGGACGATCAGGAGCGGTCTGATGCGGGAGGCGTTGATGAGCAGCTGGGTGACCGCGTCGTGGAGCTCGAACTCGAGGGGCCGGGAGCCGTCGCCCTCGCCGAGGAACACGTCGATCGCGGGGGCGGGGCGCAGCGACCGCCACTGCTCCTCGCCGAGGCGGCCGCGGAGGGAGCGCAGGACCTGGACCCAGAGCCAGTTGTCGGGGACGGCCTCGGACTCCCAGGAGGTGGCGAAGGCGACGAGGAGGTCGTCGCGGCGGGCGGCCGCGGCCTCGGTGACGAGGGCCGTCTTGCCGATCCCGGCCTCGCCGACGACGAGGACGAGGCCGCCGTGGCTCGCGGCGGTGCGGTCGACGGCCGCGCGCAGGGCGGCGGCGGGATGGTCGCGTCCGATGAGCGGCGAGTCAGTCACCCGACCAGTGTGGCCGACGGGTCCGACGCCCGCCACCCGGTTCGGAGCGGACTGTCGGGATTCCGACGATGGGTTTTCCGGGCTTTGCCCCTGTTCAGCGGGGGTCCATAAGCGAGGATTCCAGTATTTGCCCCGCCGGTTTCGCCGAAGCGACCCGGAAGTTACGTTGAGTACATAAAGTCCTACGGAAAGTTAGGCGTCCTGGTGTCGACGGGCGGTCGGGGCCGTCCCCACTGGCGGCCTTTGAAGGCAGGACCGCACCTGAGCCGGGGCGCCGACGATCCACAGGAGCAATTCCATGGCCGAGTCCATGTTCAACGAAGCACGAGTCCAGACTCCCAAGAAGACCTGGCGGGCCGCCGTCGTCGGCCTCGCCGTCCCGGCGCTCATGCTCGTCGGCGCGCCGGCGGTGAGCGCGGCCGGGACCACCGCCGAGCCGGTCCAGGCCGTCGCGGGCGAGCAGCTGCCGGGCGTGCCGCTGCCGGGAGGGCTGCCGGACCCGGCCGCCCTGGCGGACCTGCCGGCGCTGCTCACCTGCGTCACGGACCTGCTCGACAAGCTCGGGGGCGCCGCGCCGCCGCTGCCCGCTCCGGCCGGCGAGCAGCTGCCGGGCCTGCCGCTGCCGGCCCCGCCGGCGCCGGGCGGCGACGCGCCGCTGCCCGACATCACGGCGCTGAACGACAAGTGCCAGGCGGCCCTGGCGAACCTGCCGGAGGTGCCGGTCGACCCGCCGGCCGACCTGCCGGTCCCGGCGAACTAGCCGCAGACGCGGAAGGGGCCCGCGGCCGTGCCGGCCGCGGGCCCCTTCCGCGTGCTCACTTCAGGCGCTGCGCGGCGTCCGCGACCGCCTCGTCGGTGGCGGTCAGGGACAGGCGCACGTGCCGGTTCCCCTTGGCGCCGTAGAACTCCCCCGCCGCGGCGAGGATGCCGCGGTCGGCCAGCCAGGAGACGGAGTCCCAGCAGTCCTCGCCGCGGGTGGCCCACAGGTAC
The DNA here is from genome assembly GCF_003933745.1 of Glycomyces terrestris. Classification (GTDB taxonomy): domain Bacteria; phylum Actinomycetota; class Actinomycetes; order Mycobacteriales; family Micromonosporaceae; genus Glycomyces; species Glycomyces terrestris. Next base: position 122,239 of record NZ_RSEB01000005.1, read on the forward strand.
AGGCCGGCCTCGGAGTGGTCGACGCGGAACCCGGCGGACTCGACGGCGGCCCGCAGGACCTCGCGGCGGCGGCCGTAGCGGGCGCGCTGCTCGATCGCGTGCTCCTCGTCGTGGAGCGCGGCGATCGTGGCCCGCTGCACCGCCCACGGGACCATGAAGCCCGCGTGGCGGCGGATCTCCAGGAGGTCGGCGATGAGCGCGGGGTCCCCGGCGAGGAACGCGGAGCGGTACCCGGCCAGGTTCGAGCGCTTCGACAGCGAGTGCGCGGCCAGCAGGCCGGTGAGGTCGCCGTCGTTGACGCGCGGGTCGAGGACGGACACGGGCGGGCGCTCCTCGTCCCAGCCGAGCGTCAGGTAGCACTCGTCGCTGGCGAGGACGATGCCGCTCTCGCGGGCCCAGCGGACCAGCTCGCGCAGCCGCTCGACCGAGGCGGTCTCGCCGGTCGGGTTCGTCGGGTAGTTGATCCACGCCAGGCGCAGCCGGGACCCGGCCGCGTCGCGCGGGTCGGCGACCGGGACGGGCTCGGCCTTGGCGAGGATCGCGCCGATCTCGTACGTGGGGTAGGCGATCTCGGGGTAGGCGACGGCCTCGCCGGGGCCGATGCCGAGCTGGAACGGGAGGTTCGCGACCAGTTCCTTCGAGCCCACGGTGGGGAGCACCGCGACGTCCTCGGCGACCCCGGTGTGGCGGTGCAGCCACGAGCGCATCGCGGCGGCGAGCTCGGGCGGACCGGCCACGGTCGGGTAGCCGGGGATCGCGGCGGCGTCGTGGAGCGCCCGCTGGATCGAGTCGGGCACCGCGTCGACGGGCGCGCCGACGGTGAGGTCGACCAGGCCGTCGGCGTGCGCGGCCGCGCGCTCCTTGTACGGGGCCATGCGGTCCCAGGGGAAGCGCGGCAGCCGCCGCGCCGGGGAGGAGCTGTGGAGGCGGCGCAGCGCCATCGGGCTACTCCTCTTTCGCGGGCTGCTCGGCCACGAACGGGTCGTCCTTGTCGATCTTGCCGACCTTCGAGGCGCCGCCGGGGCTGCCGAGCTCGTCGAAGAAGTCGACGTTGGCCTTGGTGTACGGGGCCCACTCGTCCGGGACGTCGTCCTCGTAGAAGATCGCCTCGACCGGGCACACCGGCTCGCATGCACCGCAGTCGACGCACTCGTCCGGGTGGATGTAGAGCATCCGGTTGCCTTCGTAGATGCAGTCGACCGGGCACTCTTCGATGCACGCCTTGTCGAGGACATCCACACACGGCTCGGCGATAACGTAAGTCACGAGTCGTCCTTCCTACGGAGCGCGGTCGGGCGGACTGCGCTGTGATGAGCCTAAAGCTTATTTCGGCAAGCGGACCCGAAGGATAGGGGTGCCCCCAGATGTTGGGACCGGAACACGTGGGACGGCGGGTCGCCGTCCGCGTCCGCCTGGCCGAGCCCGAGCGCGGCGGCCGCTTCAGGGACGTCACCGGGGAACTCGTCGAGGCCGGGGCCGTGTGGCGGATCCGCACCGGGCCCGGGACGGAGGTCGCCGTGGCGCCCGGCACGGTCGTGGCGGCGCGCGCGATCCCGCCGAAGCCGACCCCGTTCTCCGAGATCGTCGCCACCGAGCGGCTCCTCGCCGAGACGTGGCCCGCGGTCGAGACCGAGCGGCTCGGCGGGTGGGTGCTCCGCGCCGCCGAGGGGTTCACCAACCGCGCGAACTCGGTCCTGGCGCTGACGGCCCCCGAGGGCGGCACCGACGCGGCCGTGGCCGCCGTCGAGGCCTGGTACGCCGCGCGGGGCCTGCCTCCGAAGTTCTCCACGGCCGGGCCGGTGACGCGGCGCCTGGAGGACGAGCTCGCCGCCCGCGGCTGGGAGCCGCAGCTGGACACCGTCGTGATGGTCAAGGCGCTCAACGGGAGCGGATACCGCGGCGAGGCAGTCGTGACCGACGCGCCGAGCCCGGAGTTCCTGGCGCAGACCGCGCGCGGCGCCCGCGAGGCCGTGGCCGCGCGGGTCCTCGGGTCCGGACCGGACCGCGGGTACGCCGAGATCCGCCGCGGCGGCGCGCTGATCGCCCGCGGACGCGGCGCGACGGCCGGAGACCTCCTGGCGCTCACCAACATCGGCACGAGCGAGGCGCACCGCCGGCAGGGGCTCGGCACCGAGGTCCTGGCCGCCCTCGAGGCGTGGGGCGCGGCGCGGGGAGCGGCGCGCGCCGCCCTCCAGGTGGAGGCCGACAACGCGCCGGCGATCGCGATGTACCGGCGGCTCGGCTACGCCGAGCGCTACCGGTACCGCTACCGGGTCGGTCAGGCCTTAGCGGCGGCCTTCTTGGCCGGGTTCGCCTTGCGCTCGAACGCGAGCTTGGTGGCCTTGAGCTCGCGGCCGTAGTGGTCGACGCCGAGCGCCGTCACGATGAGGTAGCCGACCCAGCCCGACACCGCCAGGAGCGCGAAGTAGATCGGGACCTGCGAGAAGACGCCCTGGAGGTCCGGGTAGTCGACGCGCGCGATGAGCGGGTTCACCAGGACCGCGAACAGGGTCGCGATGAGGAAGATGACGAGGAGCTCGCCGGTGATCTCCTGGCGGCGGCGCCGCACGCCCCACCAGATGCCGGCCGTGACCGCGACCGCGGCCATCGCGCCGAACGTGTACACGCCCACCAGGTCGCCGATCGCGGTGCCCTCGCCCCACACGTTCGAGGCGATCCGGCCGCCGAGGTTCGCGGCGATCAGGCCCAGCGCGAAACCGTAGATCGAGGGCCAGTGCGGCATCAGGAGGCGGCTGAGGAGGGTCACTGTCGGGACTCCTTCGGAGCGGAGGGGGCTTGCTGCGGTCTGGGACGAAAATACCGCCACAGCGCGACGGCGATCCCGGCGGTACCGGCCAGGAGCAGCGCGTAGCCGTTGAGCCCACTGCCGACCACCAGCGAGCCGGCGGACGTGGGCATCGAGGCGGCCAGGACCACCCCGAACCAGGCGATCGAGGTGAGCAGCGCGCCCCAGCGGCTGCCGGTCCACCACACCGCCAGCGCGGCGAGCGACCAGTTCCCGGCGAACGCGAGCGCCCCCGCGAGCGGGATCGCGACGCCGTCCCAGTAGGTGGGGACCAGGAACGATTCGATCAGGGCGGCGAGGACCGCCGCGGCCGCCGCGACGACCGCGCCGCCGGCGCGGACTGCCGTCTCCAGACCTCTCGCACGCACGGTGGCGATCCTACGGCAGCAAGCGAACCGGGCGCCGCCCCGGCGCGTTGGAGGCCCGCTGCCCTCCCGCCGGACGGGACAATACGCTCATGACCACGACACGAGAGACAACTGCCACGAAACGCCGACGATTCCGACAGCTGTTTCCCGAACGGTCCGACTTCGCGCACGTCCGCCGCCACTGGCACACCGACCTCCTCGCCGGGCTCACCGTCGCGGTCGTCGCGCTGCCGCTGGCCCTGGGCTTCGGGATCGCCTCGGGCCTGGGGGCCTTCGCGGGCCTCATCACCTCCATCATCGCCGGGGTCCTGGCGGCCCTCCTCGGCGGCTCGAACCTCCAGGTCTCCGGCCCGACCGGGACGATGGCCGTGGTCCTGGTGCCGCTGGCGGCCACGCACTCGCACACCGGCGTGATGCTCGTGGGGATCATGGCCGGCGTCATGCTCATCGCGCTCGCGGTCGGCGGCGCGGGCCGGTACGCGCGGTACGTGCCCGTCCCGGTGGTCGAGGGCTTCACCGCGGGCGTCGCGATCGTGATCGCGGTGCAGCAGCTGCCGCCCTCGCTGGGGCTGCCGACGCAGAACGCGCACCTGCTCACGGGCGCTTGGGAATCGCTGCGGACGTTCGCGGCGGCGCCGGACTGGGCGCCGGTCGCGGTCGCGGGCGGGGTGGTCGCGGCGATCCTCCTCGGCTCGCGCCTGCACTCGCAGATCCCCACGCCGCTCCTGGCGGTCGTCGCGGCGACGGCGGCGGTGTGGTTCGCGGAGCTCGACGTCGCGGTCATCGGGTCGCTCCCGCGCACGATCCCGGCCCCCGAGGCCGGGTTCCTCGACTTCGCCTCGGAGGCGCCCGAACTCGTGGCGGCCGCGATCGCGATCTGCGCCCTGTGCGCGCTCGAGTCGCTCCTGTCGGCCACGGTCGCGGACAACATGACCGTGGACCAGCACCACAACCCGGACCGGGAGCTCTTCGGGCAGGGCGTGGCGAACCTGGTGACGCCGTTCTTCGGCGGCATGCCGTCCTCGGGGGCGCTGGCGCGCACGGCGGTGAACGTCAGGTCGGGCGCGGCCGGGCGGCTCGCCTCGCTCACGCACGCGCTCGTGCTGGCGCTCATGATGCTCGCGCTGGCGCCGCTGGTCGCGCACGTGCCGCTGGCGGCGCTCGCGGGCGTGCTCATCGCGACGTCGATCCGGATGATCGAGGTCGGCTCGATGCTGGCGCTGGCGCGGTCGACGCGCGCGGACGCGGCGGTCATGTGGCTGACGCTCGCGGCGACGGTGCTGTTCAACCTGGTGTGGGCGGTCGCGGTGGGGATCGCGCTGGCGGGCCTGCTGGCGCTGGGGCGGATCTCGCGGTCGGTGTCGGTCGAGGAGGAGCCGATCGACCACGGCGATCACCACGACGAGGAGGCGGCGCTGCTCCACGAGCACATCGTGGCCTACCGGCTGGAGGGGCCGCTGTTCTTCGCGGCGGCGCACCGGTTCCTGCTCCAGCTGCTCGACGTGGCGGACGTGCGCGTGGTGGTCCTGCGCATGAGCCGGGTGTCCACGATGGACGCGTCGGGGGCGATGGTCCTGGCGGACGCGGTCAAGCGCCTGGAGCACCGCGGCATCGCCGTCTACCTCTCGGGCCTGGAGCCGGTGCACGCCAAGCCCCTCGAGGCGCTCGGCGTCCTGGAGCCGCTGTGGCAGCAGGGCCGCCTGTTCGAGCACACCAGCGAGGCGATCGCGGCGGCCCGGCGGCGCCTCAAGGCCGACGGGCTCCTAGAGCAGCTCGAAGCGGAGGCCGGGGGACTCCGCGGGGAGGCCGAAGCGGAGCGCCCATAGCCGGTCGCGGACACCGCGGTGGTCGGCGGTGTCGACCGAGTCGACGACGGCGTCCTCGGGGTTGACGCCGTGGAGGACGACGGTGCCGCGCTCGCCGGTCCAGACGGCGCGGTCGCCTTCGAGTTCGGGCCGGATGCGGCTGACGAACGACTCGGTGATCTCGGGTCCGAAGTCGCCCAGGGCGATCCCGTCCCCGGTCCACGCGAACTTGCGGATGAGGGCGCCGTCGCCGTACGCGTCGACGTAGACCTCGACGCCCGCGGGGCCGTCGACGAGCTCGGCGCGCGAGTCCTCGCCGGGCTGCTGCGCGGCCCCCTCGACGGTGGGCACGGAGTGCCAGGCGGCCGAGGGGTGGACCTGCTCGTACCGCTCCTCGCCGAAGTACGCGGCGGTGTACTCGCCGGACCCGGGGTCGCACAGCAGCTGCTCTCCGTCGACGGCGATGATGAACGAGCCGAGGTCGAGGTGGTTGTGGGGCTCCTCGTTGTAGCCGCCCTTGACGGCGAGCGCCCACATCCGCCGGCCGATGCGGCGGCGCTCGACGAACCAGCCGACCTCGGGCAGGAGGGTCCGGGCGGGCGCGACCTCCTCGGGGAGGGGCCGGCCCCAGGCGAGGGTGCGGGTGAGCGGGGCCCAGCGCGCGCACTCGTCGTCGGCGAACCGCTGCGGGCGGGAGGCGGCGGGCAGGTCGACGCCGAGCCGGTCGTGGAGGCGGGTGAAGAGCCCGGCCGGGAGCAGCGGGTCGCCCTCGGTGTCGCCGAAGGTCGCGAAGGACCCGGGGTAGAGCTGGGCGCGGGCCGGGAACGCGGCGATGGCCTCGTTCCCTTCGAGGAGGTCCTCGCCGGTGGCCTCGCGCCACGCCTCCGCGAAGTAGGTGAAGTAGCCGAAGCCGTAGATCCAGTAGTAGACGCCCTCGACGCAGCCGCCGTCGGGGCCGAAGGAGAACAGGTAGCTCTGGAGGGCGGGGAGGACGCGGCCGCGGATCTGGTCGATGTCGTACCCGAGCGCGAGCGCGGCCATCCCGGCGGCGCCGGCACACACGGCGGTCCAGTTCGAGATCCGCATCTCCCACCAGAACGGGAACTCGGCCTCGAAGAACGGGTCGAGGACGCGCTCGCGGATCTCGGCCTCGACCTGCTCGCGGCCCTCGACGTCCTCGCGCAGGCGCAGGATCTCGGCGAGGGTCTGCGCGGTCTCGCACGCGAACAGGTCGACGCAGGTGCGCGGGTCGAAGTCCTCGCCCCAGTGGGCGGGCAGGGCCCAGGAGCGCTCCTGGCAGACGTCCTTGATGAGGGAGGAGAGCGCGGCGGCCTCCCCGGCGACGGCGAGCGCGGCGAGGTGGCGGCGGCGCGCGAAGTACTGGGTCTCATACGGCAGGCGGCGCCCGGTGGCGGCGAAGTCGTCGGCGAGCGCCGGGTCGAACGGCGGCACCGGCTGCGCCGCGATCTCGCGGAGCTCTTCGAGGAGGGCGGTACGGAGGTCAAGCATGGCGCAGCCGTTCGGGTTCGGGGGTGGCGAGCGGGGGGAGCTTGGGGCGGGGCGGCGGGTGCCGGTGGTCGCGCATTGGCCGTCGCCTTTCCGAGCGGGGTGATGAAGGCGGGGGTTCCTGCCGTGGCTCAACGGTAACGCGGGCGCGCATTCCGTCATAGACTCCCTCGTATGCGCATCGGCGAGCTGTCGGAGCGGACCGGCGTCCCGGCCGCCACGATCAAGTACTACCTGCGGGAGCACCTGCTCCAGCCGGGCGAGCACGGCGAGGGGAACACGGTCGAGTACGGGCCCGCGCACGTGCACCGGCTGACGCTGATCCGGGCGCTCTCCGAGACCGCCGGGCTGTCGGTGGCGCAGATCGGCGAGGTGCTCACTGTGCTTGCGCGCCATCAGGACTCGGCGTTCCAGGCGCTGGGCGCGGCGCTCGCGGCGACGCACCGGGAGCCGGCGTTCTCGCTCGCGAGCGAGGGCACCGCGGAGGCCGCGGAGCGCACGGTGGACCAGCTGCTGGCCGAGTACGGCTGGGCGGAGGTGGCGCCGCCGATGTACCGCGACGCGATGGTCACGGCCCTGACCGCGTTCTACCGCTTGGGGAATCCCGATCCGCAGGAGGTGCTGGGGCACTACGCGGACGCGGCGGCGGCGCTCGCGTCGGCGGACATGGAGGCGGTCGCGGAGGCCACGCGGATCGAGGGCGTCGACGTCGAGCAGGCGGTCGTCGCGACCGTGCTGGGCGAGACGGTGTTCGCGGCGCTGCGGCGCATCGCGCACATCGCGGCCTCGGCCAGGACGCAGGCGTCGCAGGGCCCTTCGGGCACAATCTAGAGCGCGGCCGGCGCCGGCCGCGCCCGCTCCCCGACCACGAACGGCTCCCCATGCAGGACGCTCTCCGCTTCGACCGCGACCCCGACCGCCCGAACCTGCTGCACCTCGTCAACGACGGGGTCGTGCAGGCGACGATCGACCTCGACGACCCGTCCTACCTGGACGCGGAGTACATGCAGCGGATCGCGTACCTGGTGGACGCGGCGGCGGAGCCGAGGCGGCCGCTGCGGGTGCTGCACCTGGGCGCGGGCGGGCTCGCGATGGCGCGGTACGTGGCGACGACGCGGCCGGGCTCGTACCAGCAGGCGGTCGAGACGAACGAGGCGCTCATCGAGCTGGTCCGCGCCGAGGCGCCGCTGCCGCGCGGCGTCAAGGTGAAGATCCGGCGCACCGACGCCCGGGAGGCGATCGAGTCGGCGCCGGAGGACAGCTACGAGCTCGTCATCACCGACGTCTACGACGGGGCCCGGGTCCCGGCGCACGTCACGGGCGTCGAGTTCCTGCACGGGGTGAACCGGGTGCTGCGGGCGGGCGGGCACTACGCGGTGAACCTGTGCGACGGCGGCCAGATGCGCTTCCTCAAGCCGGCGCTCGCGGCGATGCGGGAGGTGTGGCCGCACGTCGCGGTCATGGCCGAGCCGGCGGTCCTGCGCGGGCGGCGCTTCGGGAACGTCGTGGCCGTGGCCTCCGGGGTCGAGCTCCCGATCGCGGCCCTGCGCCGCCGCTGCGCGGGCGCGGCCTTCCCCTGCCGGGTCGTCGAGGGCGCCGAACTGCGCGAGTACATCGCGGGCGCCGCCCCGGCCACCGACGCCACCGCAATCCAGTCCCCGCCCCCGCCGCGCTCGCTGCGGAGCTTCTGAACCCCGACACCCCCGGCCGCCCGCCCCCACCGGCCCGGCCCTGTCGCACCCGTCGGGCACGCTTGCAAGCGGGGGCGGGTACGAACGCGAGGCACATTCGCGCCCGTGCCACCACCTGTCACACCTCCGAGAGAGGCTTGCAAGCGGGGGCGACTCCCGATGCGAGCGCCCCTCGCGAACCGTCCCGGCGGACGGTCCACCCGCAGGTCGACCGTTCGGCCAATAAACCCGCTGGATAGCGACCCTGTCTCCCCACCCGTCCCCGGTGTCCGATCCCGGCGCGTGAAGGCGCTCACAGCGGACTTGGCGATCCGGGTCACCTTGCACTAGCGTCGGCGGCTGTTCCGGTCGGGTCCTCAGGGCTCCCCCAGAGACCCACCCGTCCGGACCGCCGAGCCGCGCAGCGCATGACGCCCGTTCCTCCCGGTGCAGGGCGAGACACCGCCGCGCGGGCCGGGGACCCAGCCGCGCCGCTCCCCCATGCAGGCGGCGCACGGGGTGAATCCCGCTCAGGCAGCGCCTGCGCGGGTAGGGCACCTTCCCTGCCCGAACCCGACAGCTAACCCGGTAGGCGGCCGAGGAAGAAAGGCCACCTGGTGGCTCAAGCCTGCACAGACATCGAACACCGATCGCGCGCCGGCGCGATCCTCCGCCGCATCGCCGCCTACACCGGCGTCACCGTCGCCACAGTCGGGCTCGTGACGGCCTTCGCCGGCAGCCGCGCCCACGCGGCGGACATCGAGTACGACACCGCGTCGGCCGCCGAGATCGAGGCCCACCTCGAGGACCTCGAAGCCCGGCGAGACGACGCCGCCACCTCCCTCACCGGTCTCCAGACGCAGCTCACCGCCGCGCAGGCCGTCATCACCGCCGCCACCGAGGACTACGGCACCACCGGCGCCCAGCTCCTCGACGTCACCGCCGCGGTCGAATCCGCCGAGGACGAACTCGGCGCCAAGGTCTCCACCCTCGTCGAGTACGCGCAGGAGCAGTCCGACAAGTACGCCGAGGCCGAGGCCGCCACCGAGACCGCCGACCAGCTCGAACCGCAGATCGCGGCCCTCGAAGCCCAGGTCGAGGAGCTCGACGCGCAGATCGACGAGGCCGAGGCCGCGTACGACGAGGCCGCCGAGGCCGAGGCCGAGGCAGCCGCCGCTGCCGAGGCCGAAGCGGAGGCCGAGAGCGAGTCCGCCTCGTCCTCCTCCGATTCCGGCTCGACGGCCGAGTACAGCGCCGACGCCGCCACCGCCGCCGTCCAGTTCGCGAAGGACCAGCTCGGCGAGTCCTACGTGTTCGGCGCCGCCGGCCCCGACACGTGGGACTGCTCCGGCCTCATCGCCGGCGCCTACGGCGTCTCGGGCGTCTCCCTGACCCACTCCACGTGGGCGATGTGGGACGAGACCAGCGCGATCAGCCGCGACGAGCTCCAGCCGGGCGACCTGGTCTTCTACAACGGCCAGGGCCACGTCGCCATGTACATCGGCGACGGCCAGGTCATCCACGCGCCCAAGCCGGGCGACGTCGTGAAGATCTCGGACCTCGACATGGGCATGTCGATCGACGGCTACCGCCGCGTCTGACCGGAGCCCGCTCCGCGCGAGCAGCGCTCGCGTTCGCACCCGCCCCCGCTTGCAAGCGTGCCCGGCCGGTGCGACAACCGAACACGACGACGGCCGAGGGCCGGGGCTTTCGCCCCGGCCCTCGGCCGTTCGTTCTGCTTCCTCGGGATTCCCTAGCGCCTGCGCATTCAAGCCGCTTCGGCCATGACCTGGTCGTTGGCGAGCTCCTTGAGGCGGGCCAGGGCCTGGATCTCCAGCTGGCGGATGCGCTCGCGCGACAGGTGGAACCGGTGCGCGACCTCGGTGAGCGAGTGCTCGCGGCCGTCTTCGAGCCCATAGCGGGCCTTGACGATGCCGGCCGAGCGCTCGTCGAGGTGGTTGAGCATCATCTCGATGCGCTGGCGCTCCATGCCGGCGAGGACGACGTCCTCGGGGCTGGGCTCGTCGGAGTCGGCGACCAGGTCGCCGAGGTTGGTGTCGCCGTCGTCGCCGATCGGCGTGTCCAGCGAGACGGTGTCCTGGCTCCAGCGGATGAGCTCGTTGACCCGCTCGACCGTGACGCCGAGCGCGGCGGCCACCTGGTCGGGTTCGGGGTCGCCGCCGAGCTCACGGGTGAGCTGGCGGGTCACGTTGCGCATCCTGTTCACGTCCTCGACCAGGTGCACCGGCAGGCGCACGGTGCGCTCCTGCTGGGCGATCGCGCGGCTGATGGCCTGGCGGATCCACCACGTGGCGTAGGTCGAGAACTTGAAGCCGCGCGCGTAGTCGAACTTCTCCACGGCGCGGACCAGGCCGGTGTTGCCCTCCTGGATCAGGTCGAGCATCGGCATACCGGAGCGGACGTACCGGCGGGCGATCGAGACGACCAGCCGCAGGTTCGCCTTGATGAACTGCTCCTTCGCGCGAGCGCCGTCCTCGATCAGGCGCTTGAGCTCCTTCTCGGTGGCGTCGCCGAAGGTGTCCCCCTCGCCGAGCAGGTGCTTCGCGAACAGACCCGCCTCGACGGCCTTCGCGAGGTCGACCTCGGCGGCGGCGTCAAGCAGCGGCGTCTTCGAGATCTCGTGCAGGTACACACCTACAAGGTCTCGTTCCTCAGCGACCTCTTCGGTGGTGAGGGTGGGTGTTGTCGTAGTCTCCACGCTCAAGGTCTCCTCCAGCTTCCTCGTCCCCCGACACCGCGTGAACGGTGTACCAGTTACAACGACCGCTTCGTTGCGTGGAATTCCGTGCCCCGGTGTTCGATGCGCCACGGTTACGGAATCGATGCGAACGGGTGCCCTTTCGGGTGGTCGCACAATCCCGCAAACCGGTCTCTCGGGCTATGCTCGGTTCACGGCTCCTGTCACTGGGACGGGCGCGGGGAACGCTCATGATGCCTCTGAGACGGAGATCACCTCACCAGCGTCGTGGTGGGGCGATCCGAGTCCTGGTCACGGTATCGTTTCCGGCCTGCTTCATCGCAAACCTTCAATCTCTAGGGGTACACGCGCCTTACCTTGAAAAAGTTGAGAGATCATCTCTTTGCGGCCCGAATCACGTGTTTCCCGGCCGGGAAGGCGGCGACGCTCTGATATCCGCACCATAGCGGACGGTAGCGGTGACGAGCAACACCTTTCCCAGCAGTTGAGGGTCGGATTCCGAGCACCCCTCGTTCCTTCAGTGTGAACCTCCCGGCGGCTCCGCGGGGCGGGTTCCAGCGGCGTGGTACGAAGATCACGCCCGTGACCCGCGCGCGTAGAGTTGGCCGGGTGACAGAAGAACGCCTTGTCTGGGTCGACTGCGAGATGACCGGTCTCGACCCCGACGTCGAAGCCCTCATCGAGATCGCCGTGCTCGTCACCGAACCGGACCTGACCCCTCTGGACGCCGGGCTCGACATCGTCATCGCGTGCGACCCGGCGACGCTCGAGAACATGGGCGCGTTCGTGGCCGACATGCACGCCAAGTCCGGGCTCACCGACGAGGTGCGGGCCTCCCGCATCTCCCTCGCCGAGGCCGAGGACGCGGTCCTCCAGTACATCAAGCAGCACGTGCCAGAGGCGCGCACGGCTCCGTTGTGCGGCAACTCGATCGCCACGGACCGCACGTTCATCGCCAAGTACATGCCGCGCCTGGACGACCACCTGCACTACCGCATGATCGACGTGTCGTCCATCAAGGAGCTGACCCGGCGCTGGTACCCGCGCGTCTACTACAACCAGCCGCCGAAGGGCCTCGCCCACCGCGCGCTCGCCGACATCAAGGAGAGCGTGAAGGAGCTGGAGTACTACCGCCGCACCGTGTTCGTGGGCCTGCCCGGGCCGACGAGCGAGGAGGCGAAGGCGGCCGCCGCGACGCTGGTCGAGGCGCCCGGTGAGACCCCGAACACCCAACCCCGTTGACACCACTCGGGGCTCAGTGGCTATTATTGTCCCCGGCTTCCTTGTTGAAGCCCGATGGTGGTCGTAGTTCAGCTGGTAGAACGCTTGGTTGTGGTCCAGGAGGTCGCGGGTTCAAGTCCCGTCGATCACCCCATCTGAAAAGGCCCTGCGGCGATGCCGCAGGGCCTTTCGCATGCCTGGCCCCCGCCGTCGTACGCCGGGGGCGGCCCGGGTCAGCGCTGGTTCCGCCTGCGGCGCAGTCGCTCCTTGCGCTTGCGCTCCTCGGCCGGGCGCATGATGGCGCGCTCGGCACCGGTCAGGGCCACGCCCACGACCAGGAGCGGGACCATGACCCAGATCGGCCAGAAGTAGATCGAGCCCTCGGTCAGGGCCTCCACGACCGCCCAGACGCCCACGTTGATGCCGATCGGGATCGAGAAGCCGAACCACATCCACTTGATCCAGTCGGGCGTGCGGAGCTTCTCGGGCTCCTCGGCGTCGAGGAGGCGCTGGTAGGACGGCAGGTCCGCGAGGACGACCTCGGCGTCGCCCACCGTCTGGGCCGCGAGGAGCACGTCCACGCGCTTCTCGTACTCGTCGAGGTCGATGTACCCCTGGTCGACGGCCGAGCGCAAGAGCTCGGTCAGCGCGCCGCGCTCAGGGTTGCCGATCCTCATGCTGCGGTCGCCGAACCGTTCGAGGGAGGACATTCGGGCTCCTTGGGGGCTGGAGTGGCTGGTCTGGAAGGTCAGGGCTCGGTCAGTGGCCGAGGTGGCCGTGGCCGTGGCGGCGGTCCCGGTCGCGGCGGTCGTCGTCCTCGTCCTCGTCGTCATCGTCGTCGTCACCGAAGCCGAGGTTCACGACCTGGACGACCGTGGCGATGCCGAGGCCGAGGATGGGCCAGATGGGCCAGAAGTACCCCGGTTCGCCGGCGACGATCGCGGTCGCGGCCCAGACCGCGGTGCAGATCAGGCCCACCGTCACCAGGCCGCGCAGGGCCGGCACACGGCGGATCCAGTTCCCGCGGCGCGCGGGCGGGGCGGCGGGAGCGGCGGGGGCCGCCTCACCGGCGGGCACGACCTCGCCGACCGCCGGGCGCCCGCCCGGGAGGTCCTCGAAGATGAGGTCGAGCTCGGCGTTGGTCTTGGCGTTGTACGCGGCCAGGGAGCGCTCGTCGAACTCGCCGAGATCGATCCGGCCCTCGTCGAGGGCCGCGCGGAGCTGCTCGATCGCCTTGTCGCGGTCGGCGTTGGAGATCCGCAGCTTGCCGTGGTCTTCGGTCACGACGCCATTATGGCATCGGCGTCCTATTCACCGCGAGCCGCGCTCGCAGCCAGTTCGCCCAGTTGTTCGACCCCGCCGTCGGGCGCCGTCAGCACCCACACGCCGTCCTCGCACAGCGCGATGGTGTGCTCGGTGTGGGCCGCGACCGAGCCGTCGTCGGTGACGATCGTCCAGCCGTCCTCGAGCTCGGCGGTGTCGGCCGAGCCGAGCGTGATCATAGGCTCGATAGCCAGGGCCATGCCGGGGCGGAGCTTGGGGCCCTCGCCCGGGCGGCCGTAGTTGAGGATGTGCGGGTCCTGGTGCATCTCGGTGCCGATGCCGTGCCCGCCGAAGCCGGTCACGATCCCGTAGTCCCCCGCGTGCTCCACGGCGCGCTCGATCGCGTGCGAGATCCCGCCGAGGCGCTTGGACGTCGCCGCGGCCCGGATGCCGGCCCACATGGACGCCTCGCACGCCTCGCGCAGCGCCGTCAGCTCGGGCGCGACCTCGCCGATCTCGATCGTGATCGCCGCGTCGCCGTGCCAGCCGTCGACGATCGCGCCGACGTCGACCGACAGGAGGTCCCCGGGCTTGAGGACCGCGTCCGGCGCGGGGATCGCGTGGACGACCTGCTCGTTCACCGAGGAGCAGATCGAGGCGGGGTAGGGCCCGAAGCCGATGTCGTAGCCCTTGAAGGAGGGGACGGCGCCGGAGGAGCGGATGACCTCCTCGGCGATCCGGTCGAGTTCCGCCGTCGAGACGCCCGGTCCGGCGGACTCGCGCATGGCCTGGTGGACCTCGGCCACCACGAGGCCGGCGGCCCGCATCTTGCGGATCTGCTCCGGGGTCTTGTACTGGATCCGGTCGCGACGGCGGAACACGGCCGCTACTCCGCGGCGCCGATGGCGGCCAGGGCGCGCTCGGTCACCTCGGCGACCTCGCCGATCGCGTCGATCTCGACCAGCTTGCCCTGCTTCTGGTAGTAGCCGACCAGGGGGGCGGTCTGCTCGGCGTACACCTCGAGGCGGTGCTTCACGGTCTCCGGCTTGTCGTCGCTGCGCTGGTACAGGTCGTCGGAGTCGGGGTCGGCCGGCGGGTCGAACTCCAGGTGGTAGACCTTGCCGGTGGACTTGGAGACGCGGCGGCCCGAGAGGCGGCGCACGACCTCGTCGTCGCTGGCGACCAGTTCCAGGGCCGTGTCCAGGGTGACGCCGGCCTCCTGGAGGATGCCGTCGAGGACCTTCGCCTGCTCGGTGTTGCGGGGGTAGCCGTCGAGGAGGAAGCCGTCCTTGGCGTCGTCCTGCGCGAGGCGGTCGGCCACCATCTCGTTGGTGACCTCGTCGGGGACGAGCTCCCCGGCGTCCATGTACTCCTTGGCCTTGAGGCCCAGCGGGGTGCCGCCGGAGACGTTGGCGCGGAAGATGTCGCCGGTGGAGATCTTGGGGATGCCGAGCCGCTCGGCGATGATCTCCGCCTGGGTGCCCTTGCCGGCCCCGGGCGGGCCTACGAGTACCAGTCGCAAAGGAAATTCCTCCCGTGTCGTGCTGTGCCGATCTCGGCGAGAACCTTCGCCGAACGTGCCGATAGCGCGGCCTGGGCGGCCGCGCTGTGGCACCGAGGTCAAGCCTGCGTCAGCGCAGGAAGCCCTCGTAGTGGCGCTGCATCAGCTGGGACTCGATCTGCTTGACCGACTCCAGGCCGACGCCCACCATGATCAGCACCGAAGTGCCGCCGAACGCGAACTGAGCGAACAGCTGCTGGTTACCGAACGCGATGATGGCCAGATTGGGAAGGATAGCGATCGCGGCGAGGTAAAGCGAGCCCGGGAAGGTCAGGCGTGACAGGACTCGCTGCAAGTAGGTCGCGGTCGGGTTGCCGGGGCGCACGCCCGGGATGAACCCGCCGGCCTTCTTCATGTTCTCGGCGACGTCGTCGACCTTGAAGGTGATCGACACGTAGAAGTACGTGAAGAAGATGATCAGGAACGCGTACAGCGTGATGTAGACCCACGAGCCCTGGTTCAGCAGGTACCGGTCGATGAACTGGACCCACGAGGCGTCGCTGTTCTGGTTCAGCTGGCGGAACAGCGTCGGGATGTACAGCAGCGACGAGCCGAAGATGACCGGGACGACGCCGGCCTGGTTGACCTTGAGCGGGATGTACGTCGAGGTGCCGCCGTACATCCGGCGGCCGACCATCTTCTTCGCGTACTGCACCGGGATGCGCCGCTGCGACTGCTCGATGAAGATGACCGCGACCATGATCGCGATGCAGAGGCCGACGATGACGGCGAACATGAACCAGCCCTCGGACTCCTGGAGGGACCAGAACTGGCCGGGCATCTGGGCCGCGATCGACGCGAAGATCAGGAGGCTCATGCCGTTGCCGACGCCGCGCTCGGTGATCTGCTCGCCGAACCACATGATCATCGCGGAGCCGGCGACCATGACCGCCACGACGACCACGACGGACATCCAGTAGGGGATGTTCGCCTCGGTCTCGGACAGGTCGGGCAGGATCGGGCTCGGGCACTCGGTCTGGAACAGAATGCCCGACCGCGCCAGCGCGATGTAGCCGGAGGCCTGGAGCAGGGCGAGGCCGAGCGTCAGGTACCGGGTGTACTGGGTGATCTTGACCTGGCCGGGCTGCCCCTCCTTGCGGAGCTGCTCGAGCCTGGGGATGACGACCGTGAGCAGCTGCATGATGATCGACGCGGTGATGTACGGCATGACGCCGAGCGCGAAGACCGAGAGCTGGAGGAGCGCTCCACCGGTGAACAGGTTCAGGAGGCCGAAGACGCCCGCTTCATCGGTGGGCTGGATGTTCAGGCAGGACTGCACCGCGGCGTAGTCGATGCCGGGGCTCGGCATCTGCGCACCCAGACGATACAGGCCGATGATCATCAGGGTGAACAGGATCTTCTTGCGCAGATCCGGGGTCCGAAACGCGCTGATGAAGGCGGAGAGCAATGCGGTTCCTCCTGAACAAGACCCCCTGGCGGGGCCCATGGTGTTGCGGTGCAACACCTTTCGTTACCAGTGGGCGTGTGAAGTTCGTCGTGGGGAGGGTCACGCGCCCGAGGAAGACGGTGGACCTCGCCAAGGGAGCCTAGCAGGCGCATTCGGACGCAGAGTATTCGGCACTCAGCATGACGAAACGGGCCGGAGTTCCCTCCGGCCCGTTTGCGCAGATCAGGTGTTCGGTCGATCCGAGCTCGCCTACTCGGCGAGCGCCTCACCGGTCTTCTTGTCCACCACGGTGGTCGAACCGCCGGCGGCGGCGACCTTGGTGGTGGCGGAAGCCGAGAAGGCGTGGGCCTTCAGGTCGAACTTGACGCCTTCGAGCTCGCCCGAGCCGAGGACCTTGATGAGCTCCTTCTTGTTGAGGACGCCCACCTCGATCAGCTGCTCCGGACCGACCTCGCCGCCCTCGGGGAAGAGTTCCACGAGGCGGTCGAGGTTGACCACTTGGTAGACGAGCTTGTTGTGCGGCTTGAAGCCCTTGAGCTTCGGCAGCCGGATCTGGAGCGGCATCTGGCCGCCCTCGAACGCGACCGGCACGGTCTTGCGGGCCTTGGTGCCCTTGGTGCCGCGGCCGGCGGTCTTGCCCTTCGAGCCCTCACCGCGACCGACGCGGGTCTTGGCCTTCTTGGCGCCGGGGGCGGGCTGCAGGTCATGAATGCGGATAGCCATGACTACTCGACCTCCTCGACGTCGACCAGGTGACGGACGCGGTGGACCATGCCGCGGTACTGCGGGAGGTCCTCTTTGTAGACGGTCTGGCCGATCTTGCGAAGGCCGAGCGTCTGGATGGTCGCGCGGGCCTTCGGCTTCTCGCCGATGACCGACTTGTGCTGGGTGATCTTCAAACGTGCCATGTCAGATCCCCTAAGCCTGCGCAGCCTGGGCGGCTTCGGCGCGGGCGCGCAGCAGGCCCTGAGGAGCGATGTCCTCGAGCGGCATGCCGCGGCGGGCCGCGACGGCCTCCGGGGCTTCGAGCTGCTTGAGCGCGCGCACCGTCGCGTGGACGATGTTGATCGCGTTCGAGGAGCCGAGGGACTTGGACAGGACGTCGTGGACGCCGGCGCACTCGAGGACGGCGCGCACGGGGCCGCCCGCGATGACACCGGTACCGGCCGAGGCGGGCTTCAGGAGCACCTTGCCGGCCGCGTCCTCGCCGAAGGTCTCGTGCGGGATGGTGCCGCCGATGCGGGGAACCGTGAAGAAGTTCTTCTTGGCTTCCTCGACACCCTTGGCGATCGCCGCCGGGACTTCCTTGGCCTTGCCGTAGCCGACGCCGACGTTGCCCGCGCCGTCGCCGACCACCACGAGGGCGGTGAAGGCGAAGCGCCGGCCGCCCTTGACGACCTTGGCGACGCGGTTGATGGTGACGACGCGCTCGATGTGCGGGGACTTCTCGGCGCGGTCGCGTCCGCGGCCGCCCTCGCGTCCTCCGCGGCCACCGCGTCCGCCGCGGCGGTCGCCGCCGTCGCGGCCGCCGGCCGATTGCTGTTGATCAGTCACGAGACTGATTCCTTTCGTTCGCTCAGCGCCACGCCCGACTGCGTCGGGCCTGACTCGCATACTGTCCCCCTTTGGGGGCCTTCGGCCCCGGGGGTCCGGGTTCGAGACCCGGGAGACGCCGCGCCGAAGCGCAACCTCTCGATTATGCCTGGTCAAGGGACATGCGGCGAACGGCGGGGTGGGGATGAGGCAGGCGACACAGGCCGCCGCGGGGCCGGGGCTCCGCGGCGGCCTTATATATGGCGCGCGCCGGCGCGCGGGTGGTGCCGTGCGGGGGCGCGCACGGCCGTCGTCGCGCGCCCCCGCGCTGCCTGCCCGCTTACCGCACGGTGACGGCCCACCGCTGATTGGCGGCGCCGGTGCAGGTGCTCTGGACGATGGCGGCGCCGTCGGCGGTGGAGGAGCCGCTGACCGAGACGCACAGGCCGGAGTGCTGGGCGACGATCAGGTGGCCGCCTCCGGCGGCGGCGCGGAGCGAGAAGCGCTGGTTGCCCCCGGCCCAGCAGCCCCACTGGCCGACGGGCGCGCCGCTGGCGGTGGACTGGTCGAGGACGTCCCAGCACTTGCCGGTGGCGGTGTTGGCGATGGAGCCGACCTTGGAGCCGGGGTAGACCGGGTCGAAGGTGAAGGCCTGGGGCGCGCCGTTCCAGCAGCCGTACTGGATGAGGGCGGTGCCGTCGGCGCCGGAGCCGGAGGGGACGTCGATGCACTTCCCGGAGCCGGCGTTGACGAACTTGGTGGAGTACGGGCTGCCGTCGTCGCTGCCGGCGACGCCTTGGACGGTGCCCGCGGCGGCGTCGATGTTCAGGGTCGGGTACCAGGTCAGCGACATGGTGGTGCTGCTGGGGAAGGCGATGGGGAGCCAGACGTACTCGCTGTCCATGGGCTTGCCGCCCCACTGGGGCCCCCAGCGGTCGCCCATGTAGAGGTAGCTGGTGCCGGCGGTGCCGCTGACGGTGGCGACGAAGGTCGGCTGGGAGCCGTAGGTGGTGGCGTCGCCGGCGTTGGACCAGCCGGACCAGGCGCCCTCGGGAAAGTTCGCGGTGGTCGCGTACCGGGTCTGGTTGGCGTTCCAGCCGGTGGCGCCGGAGGTGACGAGGAAGTAGACGCTGCCGCGCTTGAAGACGGCCGGGGCCTCGCGGTGGTAGCCGTCGAAGACGTGGACGAGCTCCTCGACGCCGAGGTAGTCGTCGGTGAGGCGGTAGACGTTGAGGTCGTAGTTGACGTCGGCGGCGGAGATGAGGTAGGCCTCGCCGTCGGTGTCGACGAACAGGGTCATGTCGCGGGAGTCGTAGCCGAGGGGGCGGAACGAGCCCTGGTAGTCGTAGTCGCCGTCGATGGTGTCGGAGACGGCCACGGCCACTTCGGCGTCGCCGTAGTCGACGCCGTTCTCCTTGTGGGCCCACAGGACGTACTTGTCGGTGGCGGCGTTGTAGATGACCTTGGGGCGCTCGATGTTCGCGGGCGAGAGCTCGGGGTCGGACTCGGCGCTGAGGATGTCGTTGCGGAAGGTCCAGTTCACCAGGTCGGTGCTGGAGTACATGCTGACCTGGTCGAAGAGGTAGCCGTTGCGCTGCTCGCCGACGAGGTAGTAGGTGTTCCCCTCCTTGAGGATGCCGCCGCCGTGGGCGTGCATGAGGTTGCCGGAGGTGTCGGTGATGGTCTGCCCGTTGTCGAACGGCACCGCGGCGGCTTCGGCCGGGGCGGGGGCGCCGAGGCCGAGGGCCGCGGTCGCGAGGGCGGTCGCCGCCGCGAGCGCGGCGAGCCTTTGGGACATCGTCGTCTCCTTCGCTTGGGCCCGGAGTCAGGGCCTGATTGATCGATTTCGATATTTACACAGATGCCCCCGTCTTGTAAAGACCCTTCGTCTAACGGGTTTAGTAACATATTCTTTCAATTTCTCCAAGAACCCGATAAAGCTACTCCCCAGTCATCCCCCATTCGGGCACATTCGAATCGTCAAGTAGGCGACACTTCCCGCGGAATTGTAATCGCGACTTGTCCGAATCGATCGGATACGCGCGAGACGTGCGCGGTCACGTACTCGCGCAAAATGGACATATGCCGACCTTGAAGTGACACACCGTGATCGGCGGCCGCGTGCGGCAGGACACATGGCCTGCTCAAGGCCCGCTAAGGTGGATCCAGACAACCCGAATCGCCGAACGCACGACACTCCATTGAAGAAGAGTCGATGCGCTTATCCGTCGTGCCCTTCAGGAGGCTAATCGAATGCGTCGGCTCCGGCCGCAATTGCTGCGGCTCGCCCGATTCTCAGGCGTCGGCCTGACCTGCTTCGCCATTCAAGCCGGGATACTCCTGGCCCTCGAGCGCCCCGGCGTGCCCGGCCCGGCCGCCAATGCGGTCGGGTTCCTCGCCTCGGCGCAGGTCAACTTCCTGCTGTCCACCTACGTCACGTGGGCCGACCGCCGCCGCCCGCGGACCGAGCCGTGGGGCCGGCGCTGGCTCTCCTTCCAGGCCACCGTCGCGGTGAGCCTGGCCTGCAACACGGGCGTCTACGCCCTCGTCTCCGGATTCCTCCCGCCGGTCGCCGCCGCCGCGGCGGGGGTGTGCGCCGGGGCCCTCCTCACCTACCTCGCGAGCGACCACCTCGTCTTCCGCCGCCGCAGGGCGGAGCGGACCGACCACTATGGAGATTCAATTGACGATCATCGCCCCCCAGCCGCAGCACTCCCCGGTCCGGACGGCGGCGCCGCCGCCGCTGACTGACGGCGTCGCCGTGGTCATGCCCGCCTACCGCGAGGAGGCGAACGTGGCCTCCACCGTGCAGGACTTCCTGTCCGTGCTCGTACGCGAGGGCGTCCCGCACGCGGTCGTCGTCGTCGACGACGGCAGCGACGACCGCACCGGCGCGATCATCGACCGGCTCGCCGCCGCCCACCCCGGCCGGGTGATCGCGGTCCACCACGAGCGCAACCAGGGCTACGGCGCGGCCGTGCGCACCGGCATCGAGGCCGCCCTGCGCCGCACCGGGTTCCGCGAGATCCTGCTGACCGACGCCGACTGCCAGTTCAAGGCCGCCGACCTGGTGCGCCTGCGCGAGCGCAAGAAGGAGGAGCGCGCCGACGCGGTCATCGGCTACCGCCGCCGGCGGGCCGACCCGTGGCGGCGGCGCCTGAACGCCAAGGTGTGGACGCTCCTGTGCAAGGCCCTGCTGCGCGTCCCCGGGCGCGACGTCGACTGCGCGTACAAGCTCATCGACCGCTCGCTCCTCCAGGACCTGCGCCTGTCCGGCGAGGCCGCCGCAATCTCCCCCGAGCTGCTGTGCCGCATCAGCGGCGACGGCGCCCGCATCGTCGAGCACCCCGTGGAGCACTACCCGCGCGAGCACGGGGAGCAGACCGGGGCGCGGCTGTCGGTCGTCGTCAAGTCGCTCGTGAGCCTCGCGGTCGTCTACGCCCACATGGTCCGCGACGCCCGCCGCCTCGGGTGGGCGCGCCGCCTCGCGTCCCCCAAGGACCCCGGCGCGGCCCTGGTCGCCCTGGCGGCCGGCGCGATCGCGGTCGCCGCGTACCTCTACTTCGCCGACCACGGGTACCTGCTGGCGTACAAGGACGCGAACTCGCACCTGCTCATCGCCAGGCGCGTCGTCGACAGCCCCACCGCCGGGCTGGCCCAGCTCGGCGGCGTGTGGCTCCCGCTCCCCCACCTGTTGGCGGCCCCGCTGTCGCTGTGGGAGGCGCTGTACCTCAACGGGTTCGCGGGCGCCGCGGTCTCGATGGCGTCGTACGTCGTCGCCGTGCGGTTCCTGTTCGCGCACGGGCGCTCGCTCGCGGGCCACTGGGCCGGGGGCCTCACCGCCGCGGGCCTGTTCGCGCTCAACCCGAACGTGCTGTACCTCCAGGCCACGGCCATGACCGAGCTGCTGCTGTTCGCGTGCGCGATCGTCGCGCTCCACTACCTCCACGAGTGGTGCACCGAGGGCCGGCTGCGCGACCTCTCGCTCGCCTCCGGCGCGGTCCTGGCCGCGACCCTGACCCGCTACGAGGGCTGGATCCTCTGCGGCGTCGCGGGACTCGTCGTCGCCGTCACCGCGCTGCGCCGCCACCGCCGGTACGCGCACACCGAGGGGTCGGTCGTCGTCTTCGGGTTCGTCGCCGGCGCCGGCGTCATCGGCTGGATGGCCTGGAACCTCGCGATCTTCGGCGACGCCATGAACTGGAAGTCCGGCGAGTACGCCGACTCCTCGCTGTGGGTCGCCGAGGGCGAGGCCAACGTCGGCTCGCTGCCCACCGCGATGGAGACGTACGGCCTCGCCTCCCTGCACAACCTCGGGATCGCCACGGCCGCCCTGGGCCTGGCCGGACTCGTCCTCTACGCCGTCCACAAGCGGCTGAAGTCGAGGTGGCTGACGCCCTACGCGATGCTCGTGTTCGCGCCGTTCTTCGTGTGGGCCCTGTACACCGGCGAGCGGCCCCTCCACGTCAAGGAGGTCATGGGCGCGCTCTACAACGTGCGCTTCGGCCTCATCATGCTCATCCCCGCCGCGGTCTTCGCCGGGTACCTCGTCGGGAAGCTCGTGCCCCGGCTCCCGGGCCGGCGCCTCGCGGCCGCCGCGCTCGCCGGGTCCGCCGTCGCCGGCGCGACCCTCGCCGTCGACGGCGCGGTCACCCTCGACGAGGCCGTCGAGTACCGCGCCAGCGGCTGGGAGGCCGACAACGCGGCCGTCGCCGCGTGGCTGCGCGAGCACCACGACGGCGGCACCACGCTCATGATGTCGTTCGAGAACGAGTCGGTGACCTTCGAGTCCCAGGTGCCCACCGGCTCGCTCGTCTACGAGGGCTCGTACCGGATCTGGGAGGAGGCGCTCGCGGACCCGCACGCCGCGGGGGTCGAGTGGATCTACATGCGGGCCACGCCCGGCGCCGAGGACGACGTCTGGGAGGCCCTGTGGGGCACCGAGGCCCTCGACGAGCACTACGAACTGGTCTACGACGAGGGCGACCGCCTCGTCTACCGCGCCGAGGACGGTGCCGCGTGAACCCCGACGCCCCGCCCGCCGGCCTGAGCGCCCAGCGGCTCCTCTCCACCGGCCAGACCGCCCTCGCGCTCGGCGCCGCCGGATTCGTCGCCGCCGCGATCGCGGTCGACCTGCTCACCGGGTTCGGGCCCAGCCCGCTCCAGTGGGCGCAGGGCGGCATGTTCGCCCTCATCGTCCTCTACCTCGCCGTCATCGGGTTCAAGCTCGCCATGGTCCTCGGCTCCGGCCGGTCGACCGCGATGCGCTTCGAACCCGGCGCGCTGGAGACGTTCCCCGACGCCGAACTCCCCCGGTACACGGTCCTGGTGCCGCTGTACCGGGAGGCCGCGGTCGTGCCCGGCCTCGTGCGCCGCCTCTCGGCCCTCGACTACCCGCAGGAGAAGCTGGAGATCCTGCTCCTGGTCGAGGCCGACGACGGTGAGACGCGGACCGCGCTCGCCGCGCAGGACCTCGGCCCCGCCTTCAGGACGGTGGTCGTGCCCGACACGCAGCCGAAGACGAAGCCCAAGGCGTGCAACGTCGGGCTCGCCCGCGCCACCGGCGAGCTGTGCGTCATCTTCGACGCCGAGGACCGGCCCGACCCCGACCAGCTCCGCAAGGCCGCGCTCGCGTTCCGGATCCTCCCGGACCGGGTCGTGTGCGTGCAGGCCGAGCTCCAGTACTGGAACCCGTGGACGAACTGGCTCACCACCTGCTTCTCGGCCGAGTACGCCACGAACTTCAGCCTCACCCTCCACGGCATGGACCGGCACCGGCTCGCGATCCCCTTGGGCGGCACGTCGAACCACTTCCGGATCGACGCGCTGCGCGACCTCGGCGGCTGGGACCCGTTCAACGTCACCGAGGACGCCGACCTCGGCATCCGCATCGCCCGGCGCGGCTGGGACGTGCGCATGATCGTCTCGGTCACCGAGGAGGAGGCGAACTCCCGCCTCGGCAACTGGATCCGCCAGCGCAGCAGGTGGATCAAGGGCTACCTCCAGACGTGGCTGGTGCACTCGCGGCAGCCGTACCGGCTGTGGCGGGAGCTGGGGACCCGCAAGACCCTGGCGATCCACCTGACGCTCGGGTTCTCGACCGTGACGACGCTGGTCAACCCGCTCATGTGGGCGATGACGCTGTCCTACTTCGTGTTCGGGCCGCAGTGGATGGAGCCGCTGTTCCCGCCGGCCGTCCTGTACGGCGGCATGTTCGCGATGATCGCGGGCAACGCGCTCATGTGCTACGCGCTCATGCTCGGCTGCCTCAAGCGCGGCCTGTACGCGGCGGTGCGGGCGATGCTCACGGTGCCCCTGTACTGGGGGCTGATGAGCGTGGCCGCGTACAAGGCGTTCGGGCAGCTGCTGCGGCCCAGCAAGCGCCACTTCTGGGAGTTGACGGTCCACGGCCTGGACACGTCGGACGAGGCCGACGAGGAGGTCGTCCATGCCCGGTAGGAGGCTGGGCCGCTTGGCGGTCGGGGCCGTCGTGGGCGCCGCGCTGCTGACGGCGCCGGGGGCGGCGGAGGCGGCGCCCCCGGACGAGTTCGAGAAGCTGCTCGTGGTGGGCGGCCTGGAGGAGCCGACGTCGTTCCGGTTCACGCCCGACGGGGACGTCCTGGTGGCGGAGAAGAACGGCGACATCGAGCTGGTGCACGACGGTGTCCTGCACGAGCACCCGCTGATCGAGCTGGCGACGGCCGGGTCGGACGAGCGGGGGCTCCTGGGCCTCGAGCTCGACCCGGACTTCGCGTCGAACGGGTACGTGTACGTGGGCTACACGGCCGCGGACAACCTCGACCGGTTGAGCCGCTTCACGATGAGCGGGCACGCGATCGATCCGGGCTCGGAGCTGGTGCTCATCCAGTCGCAGCAGGACGCGAACGTGTTCCACCACTCCGGGAGCGTCAAGTTCGGGCCGGACGGGAAGCTGTACTGGACGCTCGGGATGAACACGAACAACCAGAACCCGCCGAACCTGGGGAACGTGCACGGCAAGATGCACCGCGTCAACGCCGACGGCTCGATCCCGCCGGACAACCCGTTCGTGGACACGCCGGGGGCCGAGCCGTCGGTGTGGGCGTACGGGCTGCGGAACTCGTTCCGCTGGGACTTCGTCCCCAGTGGACCGAACGCGGGGAGCGCGCTCGCCGGCGACGTGGGCGGCTCGGAGTGGGAGGAGCTCAACCTCGTCGAGCGCGGCGCGAACTACGGCTGGCCGCACGTCGAGGGCGTGTGCGCGGACTGCCCGTACGCGCAGCCGGTGTACGCGTACCCGCACACGGCGCCGCCCGCGAGCGCGGGCTCGATCTCCGCGGTCGAGGTGTACGAGGGCGGCCTGCTCGGGCCCGCGTTCGAGGACGCGGTGTTCATCGCGGACTACACGCTCGGGTTCGTGAAGTACCTGGAGATGGACGAGGCGTTCGAGACCGTGGTCGCGGTGCACGACTTCGACACCGAGGCGGGCACGCCGGTCGAGCTCCAGACGGGCCCGGACGGGGCGCTGTACCAGTTGAACATCTACCCCGGTGAGCTGTATCGGATCGCGCCCTCGGGCGGGAACCGGACGCCGGTCGCCGCGGCGGCCGCGACGCCGGACAGCGGGTACGGGCCCCTGGAGGTGGCGTTCTCGTCGGCGGGGTCGTCGGACCCCGACGGCGACGCGCTGGCCTACGAGTGGGACTTCGGCGACGGCACCGGCGCGACCGGGCCCGACCCGGTCCACACCTACGCCGCGGACGGCGTGTACCAGGCGGTGCTGACCGTCTCCGACGGCCAGAAGACGGCGTCGGCCCAGGTCGAGGTCCAGGTGGGGAACACCAGGCCGGAGGCGGTGGTGCTGACGCCCGCGGCGGGGCTGACGTACGACGGCGGGGACGTCGTCGCGTTCTCGGGCGAGGCGACCGACCCCGAGGACGGGGCGCTGGGCGCGGCCTCGCTGTCGTGGACGGTGCAGTTCCACCACGCCGACCACGTGCACCCGTTCCACGGGCCGGCCGAGGGCGCGGGCGGCGAGATCACGATCCCGACCGCGCCGCACGGCGGGGACAACACGTTCTACCGGATCACGTTGACCGCCACCGACTCCGGGGGCCTGACGGACACGGCCTCCGTGGACGTGCACCCGAACACGGTCGAGGTCGCGATCGCGACCGATCCGCCGGGGCTCGAGTTCACGCTCGACGGGCGGCCGCTCGAGTCGGCGGCGAAGCGGATGGTCGTGGGCACCGAGTACGTGCTCGGGGCCGAGTCGCCGCAGTACGCCGGGGACGACCGCTACCGGTTCGCGGGCTGGTCCACCGGCGCCGGGCAGCAGCACGTGTTCACGGTCCCGGCCGAGGACACCGCAGTGACGGCCGTGTTCGAGGAACTCCCGTACCCGCCCGAGCCGTGGGAGTCGACCGACGTCGGGGAGCGGACCCAGCTGGGGCTCAGCAGCTTCGACCCGGGCGGCCCCGGCGGCGGCGCGTTCGCGGTGACCGGCGCGGGCTGGGACGTCTGGGGCGGCACGGACGAGTTCCACTTCGTGCACCGGGCGCTCGCCGGGGACGGCTCGATCACGGCCCGGCTCACCGCGCAGGGGAACACGAACCCGTGGGCGAAGGCCGGCGTCATGGTCAAGGAGTCGGCGGCCGAAGGGGCCCCGTACGCCGCGATCGCTGTCACGCCCGAGCACGGCGCGCACTTCCAGGCCGACTTCGGCACGGACGGCGGCGGGTTCGCGTACGAGGCCGGGAGCGCCTGGCTGCGCCTGACCCGCGCGGGCGACCTGTTCACCGCCGAGCTGTCGCCGGACGGCGAGACGTGGACGGTAATCGGCTCCGCGGAGGTCCCGATGGCGGCGGGCGCGCAGGTCGGGCTGTTCGCGACCGCGCACGACAACACGCGGTTCTCGACGGCGGTGTTCGACCACGTGGCGGTGGCCGCGGCGCCGCCGGAGCTCACGTGCGCCGACGTGGGCGACCCGGCGCTGGCCGGTTCGGCCGCGTTCGGCCCGGACGGGTCGGTGGCGCTCACGGGCGCGGGCGACGACGTCTGGGGCGACGCCGACCAGTTCCACTACTGCTACCGGGAGCTCGCCGGCGACGGCGAGATCATCGCGCGGGTCGCGTCCCTGGAGCACACCAACGACTGGGCGAAGGCCGGGGTCATGGTGAAGTCGGGGCCGACCGAGGGCGCGGCGTACGCGGCGGCGATGGCGACCGCGGCGGAGGGCGTGCACTTCCAGACGGCCTTCGACCGGGACGTGGACGGCCCGGCCGCCGCCGCGCCGGTGTGGCTGCGCCTGGTCCGCGACGGGGACACGGTCACGGCCTACCACTCCGCGGACGGCGCGTCCTGGGAGCCGTTCGCGAGCGCCGCGGTCGTGGGGCCGGCGACGATCGGTCTGTTCGTGACCTCGCACGACGGCAGCGCGCTGAGCACCGCCGTGTTCGACTCGGTCGTCGTGCGCGACACGGCGCCCGCCGTCCCGGAGCCGTGGACGTGCGCCGACGTGGGCGGGCCGCGGATGCCCGGCGACGCCGTCGCCGCGGGCGGGACGTGGACGATCGTGGGCGCGGGCGACGACATCTGGGGCGACGCCGACCAGTTCCACTACTGCCACCAGCCGCTCGCCGGCGACGGGCAGATCACCGCGCGCGTGGTCTCCCAGGAGCACACGGACGACTGGGCGAAGGCCGGGGTGATGGTCAAGGCCGCGCCGGAGGCGGGCGCGGAGTACGCGCTGCTGGCGGTGACGCCCGCGAACGGCGTGCACCTCCAGTCCGGTTTCGACACCGACACCGCCGGGACGGCGGCGGGCGCGCCTATGTGGCTGCGGCTCAGCCGGACCGGTGACACGGTGACGGCCTCCTGGTCGGCCGACGGCGAGGTCTGGTCGGTGTTCGGCACCGTCGAGCTCGCGGGCGCGGCGACGATGGGCCTGTTCGTCACCTCGCACGACGGCTCCGATCCGGGCACGGCCGTGTTCGACTCGGTGGCCGTGGCGTAGACCGGCGCCGGGGGGCTGCGGAAACCCTCCGGCGCCCGCCGCCGCTCGGGACGCGAAGGGGGCGTCCCGGGCGGCGGCCCCTACTTGATGGCGCCGGCGGTGAGGCCGGCCTGGATCTGGCGCTGGAACAGCACGTACGCGATGAAGATCGGGATCATCGCCATGACGGTGCCGGCGAACAGCGCGCCCGGGTCGCCCTCGTAGCCCTGGCGCAGCGCGAGGTTCGCCAGGCCCTGCGAGATGACCGCGTCGTCGGGGTTGCGGCCCATGAGGACCAGCGGGAGCAGGAACTGGTTCCACTGGCCGATGATGTTGAAGATCGTGATCGCGATCAGGCCCGGCCGCGCCATCGGCAGCATCACCTGGAAGAACAGCCGGTAGTGCCCGGCGCCGTCGACGATCGCGGCCTCGGCGACGCCGGTGGGGAGCGTGCGGAAGAACGCGGTCAGGAAGAACACCGTGAACGGCAGCGAGTACGCGATGTACACCAGGACCAGGCCGGTGTACGTGTTCAGCAGCGCCACGTTCTGGAGGGTCTTGAACAGCGGGAACAGGGCCAGGAACACCGGGAACATCATGCCGGCGGCGAAGCCGAAGTAGATGACGCGGCTCCCGGGGAACGAGTAGCGGGCGATGACGTACGCGGCCATGGCGCCCAGGAGCATCGTCCCGGTGATGCTGAAGACCATGACCTGGAGCGTGTTCAGGAAGTACGCGCCGATGTTCCCGTTCGTCCACGCGCTCGCGTAGTTCTGCCAGTGGAGGGTCTCGGGCAGGCCGAGCGGGTCGGCGGCGATCTGGCGGGTGGTCTTGAACGAGGTGAGCACGATCCACACGACCGGGACGATCACCAGGAGCGACCACAGCCACAGGAAGCCCTGGGACAGCAGGTTGAACGCGGCGCCTTCGCGGGGGGCGCCGGAGGCGCGGCTCGGGGCGGGGGTCTGGGTTGCCATGTCGCTCCTCAGAACTCGATCTGCTCGCGGCGGCCGAACCGCAGCGAGACCACGGCCAGGGTGAGGGCGGCGAAGAACAGGACCACGCCGACGGCGGAGGCGAAGGCCTGCTCGCCGTGGTTGAACGCGTACTTCCAGATGACGCCGCCGACGACCTCGCTCGCGCCGTCGGGGCCGCCGCGCTCGGGCGTCATCATGTACACGAGGACGAACACGTCCAGGGCCACGATCGACAGGTAGATCCAGGCGGTCTGGACCGAGTCCCACAGCAGCGGCAGCGTGATCCTGAAGAACATCTGGAAGCGGCCGGCGCCGTCGATGACGGCGGCCTCGTAGAGGTCGCGCGGGATCGACGCCATCGCCGAGGAGAAGAACACCAGGTAGAAGCCGACGGCGCTCCACACCAGGACGGCGATGACGGCCGCGAGCACGAACCGCTTGTCGGCCAGGAACCCGTTGACGGGCGCGGGGAGCCCGACCGCGGTCATCGCGCCGGTGATGAGCCCGCCGAAGTTCTCGGGCGCGTACACCTGCTTCCACAGGATGCCGATGATCGCCACCGACAGCACCTGCGGGAAGAAGTAGACGACCTTGTGGAACTTCGAGCCGGCCACGCCCTCGATGCGGCCCTGGCGGCTGCGGCCGCCGAGGTTGAGCATGAACGCGAAGAACAGGCCCAGCGCGATCGTCACCACCGGGAGCACCACGAGGATGATCCCGGTGTGCCGCAGCGCGGGCAGGACGAGCCGCTCGTCCTTGAACAGGTTGACGTAGTTGTCGAACCCGATGTAGTCGAAGGAGTTCGACGACCCCGACCAGTCGGTCAGGGAGATCTGGAAAGCCTGGGCGAACGGCAGGATCACCAGCCAGGCGTAGAGCCCCACCGGCAGCGCCAGGAAGCTCAGGATGAACGGATACCTGCCGTGCTTCACGTCCCAGGCCCTCCTCTCGACTCGGGTCTAGCCGTCGTGGCGGAACTTGTCGATCGTCTCGTCGGCCGCGGTCTCGTCAGCGACGGCCTGCATCCGGTCGATGAACTCGGCCGCGGTCTGCTCGCCGGACGCCAGCGCGCCCAGGGCGGCCTTGACCTCGTCGCTCATCGCCGTGTACCAGAAGCGGAACCGCGGCTGGAACAGGTCGTCGGGGTTCGACACGAGCTGGTCGGTGGCCTGCGCGGCCGGGTTCGACAGCTCGACGCCCTTGACGACCGTGGCGGCCTGGACGGTGTCGCCGAAGATCTGCGCGCCCTCCTTGGAGAGCATGATCCGCAGGTACTCGTAGGCGCCCGCGAGGTTCGTGGCGTTCTTGGGGATCACGAACGGCTCCTCGCCGCCGGCGCTGATGAGCCCCGGCTGCACCGAGCCCTCGAAGTACGGCACGCCCATCGGCATGTACTCGAAGTCGGCGGGCGCGATCGCGGCCTGCTCGTTCGGCAGCCACGAGCCGCACGGCAGGAACGCGGCCTTGCGCTCGTTGAACGCCGTCTGCGACTGGATGTGGTCGATGCCGGGGGTGCCCTCGAGGATGTAGCCCTCGCTCTGGAGCGCGGACAGGGCCTCGGCGGCCTTGACGACCGACTCGTGGCGCCACGCGTCGGGCTCGAGGTGGTCGATGTTCTTGAGGACCTCGACGCCGCCGTGGCGGCCGGCGAGGATGAGCAGCATGTCGTACAGGTACACCGGGTGCTGCCCGGCGTACGTCCACGGCGCGATCCCGGCGGCCTGGATGGTCGGGCAGAGCGCGAGCATCTCCTCCCACGTCGTCGGCGGGGTCCAGCCCTGGTCGCGGAACAGCTTGGCGTCGTACCAGACCGTCCACGCCGAGAACACGTAGTTCAGGGCGTACACCTCGCCGTTGAAGGTGCCCATGGAGAGGACGCCGTCGCGCAGGGTCTCGCGCACGGTGACGTCCGGGTCGTCGTAGGAGGGCGCGTCGAGCAGCGGCGTGAGCTCGGCGAGCTCGCCGTCGCTGACGAGCGAGTCCATCGGGATCTGCTGGGCGCCGGAGTTGTCGAGGACGTCGCACGGCTTGCCTTCGGCGAAGCGCGGCTGCTGGGTCTCGGCGATCGCCTGGGTGGCGAGGTGGGTGATCTCGGCGTCCGGGAACGCCTCGTTGTACATCGCCTGGTGGGCG
This sequence comes from Glycomyces terrestris, assembly GCF_003933745.1. Classification (GTDB taxonomy): domain Bacteria; phylum Actinomycetota; class Actinomycetes; order Mycobacteriales; family Micromonosporaceae; genus Glycomyces; species Glycomyces terrestris. The sequence goes on from NZ_RSEB01000005.1 coordinate 153,182, forward strand.
ACGGCGTACTCGTTGCCGAAGCCGCCGTCGAAGATGACGACGTCCAGCGGGGCGGAGCCGTCGACGCCGAACGGGTTCTCGGCGTCGTCGCCGACGGTCACCTCCTGGGCGTCGTCGTCGCTGCCGCTGGTGGCGCAGGCCGCCAGGGACGAGGCCGCGAGTCCGGCGGCGGTGGCCCCGAAGAGGTTGCGGCGGTTGAAAACGGGTGAGTTCCTCATGGGTTTCGCTCCTGAGTTGGGGGTAGAGGGTGGGACGGACGGTCGGGCGGTCAGCCGGCGCCGTTCCGCGGCCGCGGCGTCGGGCGGTGGCCGACCACGGCCCGGGCGCGGGATTCGAGGGCCTCGGACGCTGCGGGGAAGCGCCGCTGCGCGACGGCGATGTGGACGAGGTCGGCGACCAGGAGCTGGGAGTGCCTGGCGGCCAGGAGGTCCGCTCGGTGGCCGGTCTGCCGGGAGGCCGAGACGAGCGTGACGTCGGCGATCTCGGCGATCGGCGAGTCGGGGAAGGCGGTGAGGGCGACGGTGAGCGCGCCGCGGCTGCCGGCCTCGGAGAGCATCTCGACGATCTCGACGGTGGTGCCGGACATGGAGGCGGCGATGGCGACGTCGCCCTCGGCGAGGATCGCGGCGCTGGCGAGGGCGTCGTGGACCTCGGTCCAGGCCCAGGCGGCGACGCCGGTGCGGTAGAAGCCCATCTGGAGCTCGCGGGCGACGATGGCGCTGGAGCCGACGCCGTAGACGTCGACGCGGCGGGCCTCGGCGACGCTCGCGGCGACGCGCTCGACGGCGGCGAGGTCGAGGAGGTCCATGGTCCCGCGGAGCATCGCGGCGTCGATCGTGATGAGCTGCTTGAGGACTCGGTCGAGCGGGTCGTCCGGTCCGATCTCGCGGCCGATGTTGACGTCCCAGCCGGTCTCGTGCCTGGCCGAGGCCCTGCCGGTCTCGGTGGCGATGGCGACCCGGAGGGCCGCGTAACCGTCGTATCCGAGGTGACGGCAGAATCGTGTGATGGTTCCTGGGGAGGTGCCCGAGAGCTCGGCGAGGTCGATGATCGTCGCCCGGGCCGCGGCTTCGGGGTCGGCCAGCACTTGGCCGGCCACTTTGGACATGGCTTCGGAGAGTTCGCTCGCGCCCAAGCGGATCCGTTCGAGGACGCCCGCTTCGGCGGGGGCCGCGGTGGCATCTGTCCGGGTTCGGTCCATGGGCGACCCTTTCGGGAGGTGGATGCAAGAAAAACTATTACCCGTGCCACACTCGTGTCAAGTTCATGAGAATTATTTTTACTGGTTTGCACTGAGAACGGATACTGCTGGTAGCGCGAGAAGCGAGGACCCTCAAACATGCATGCAAGACTCGCCGTCGGCCTCGACGCCGGCGGAACCAGCAGCCGCGCCGTCCTCATCGACGAGAGCGGGGCGGTGCTCGGCACCGGCGCGTCCGGGCCGGCGAACCCCGTGGGCGGCGACCGGGAGATCGCGCTGTCCAACATGGCCCTGGCGTTCCAGCGGGCCCTCGGCGGCATCGACCCGGCCGAGGTCGGCTCGGTGTGCGTCGGCACCGCGGGCGCGCTGTCGCTGACCGAGGAGGTGCGGGAGCTCTCCGCGGACCTGAAGCGGCGCTTCGCAACCGGTTGCGAGGTGGCGGTGGTGTCGGACGCGGTGATCGCGTTCGCGGCCGGCTCCTCGGCCCCGGACGGGACGGTCGTCGTCTCGGGGACGGGCGCGGTGGCGTTCGCGATCCGCGACCGCACCCCGGCGCTCCGCGCCGACGGCTACGGCTGGCTCTTCGGCGACGCCGGCTCCGGCTTCTGGCTCGGCCGCGAAGCGGTCCGGGCGGCACTGCGGCACATCGACGGGAACGGCCCCGGCGGCCGACTCGTCGAGGCCATCATCGCGGCCGTCGCGCCGGAGAAGCGGCGCTCGGGCGCGCTCGTCGCCAAGTGCATGGCCGACCCCCCGGTCCGGCTGGCGCGCTTCGCGGCCCTGGTGTGCGAGGCCGCCGACGGCGGCGACGCCGTGGCCGAGTCGATCGTCGCGCGGGCCGTCGGCCACCTGGCCGAGTCGGTCTCGTACGTCGTCGACCGCGAACTGCCGATCGTCATGGCCGGCAGCCTCCTGACCCGCCCCACCCCCATCGCCGCGCTCCTCCAGGAGCGCTTCCGGCTGGTCTACCCCAAGGCCGGCATCAGCAAGGCCACCGACCCCGCCATCGGCGCGGCCTGGATGGCCGCCAGCGCCTTCGTCACCGACCCGGCCGAACGCGTCCGGCTCCACCGCCGGCTCGCCTGGCGCTGACCGCACCGGGCCCCCCACCCGACCACCGCCGCCCCTGCCGATCCGCCCCACCCATCGGGCGGCACCGGACCGGGGCGGCACCCGGCGCGCGCTCAGGCCGCCAGCGCGCCCGAGAGGCGTCCGGCCGCCCGTTCCAGCCTCGCCTCGGCGTCGGCCGCGCCGACGCCGAGTTCGAGCATCACCACCGCGGTCTTCACCCGGTTGTCCGCGGCCGCCAGCGCCGCCTCGGCCTCCTCGGCCCCGGCGCCGGTGATCTCGCGGATCATGCGCACCGCCCGGGCCGCGAGCTTCTGGTTCGCGACCTTCATGTCCACCATGTAGTTCCGATAGACCTTCCCGAGCCGGACCATGGTGATCGTGGAGACCATGTTGAGCACGAACTTCTGGGCGGTCCCCGACTTCAGCCGCGTCGACCCGGCCACCACCTCGGGCCCGACCTCGACCTCGATGCGGTGCTCGGCCGCGTCCGAGAGGACCGTGCCGGCGTTGCACGACAGGCCCACCGTCAGCGCCCCGCGCCGCCGCGCCTCGCGCACGGCCGCGACCACGAACGGGGTGCGGCCGCTCGCGGCCAGGCCCACGACCGCGTCGGCCGGGCCGATCCCGTCGGCCGCGATCGCGGCCGCGCCGGCGGCCTCGTCGTCCTCGGTGCCCTCGACCGCGCCGCCCTCGGCGGCCTTGCCGCCCGCGATGATCGCCTTGACCAGCTCGGGGTCGGTCGAGAACGTGGGCGGGCACTCGGCGGCGTCCATGATCGCCATCCGCCCGGCCGTCCCGGCCCCCACGTACCGCAACCGCCCGCCCTTCGCGAGCCGGTCGGCGATCGCGTCGATCGCGGCGGCCACCTCGGGGAGCACCGCCGCGACGGCGGCGGATACGCTCGCGTCGGCCTCGTTCATGGTCCGGGCCAGGTCGAGGGTCGACAGGCGCTCGATCTCCGCGTAGCGCGGATCGGCCCGCTCGGTCGCCAGCATGGCCAACAGGGTGCGCGCCTCGTGGCGCTCGGTCGGTTCACTCACAGCTGCGAGCGTAGCGCAATGAAGTAAAATTTCACTGGCCCATTCTCAGGTGAAGAATCGCGCCGTCCCGTCGCGGTCCTCCCGCGGGTGTACCGTGACGTCATGCCAGCCAGCCGCACCGACACGCCCAACCTCCTGGTGCTCATCAAGTCGGTCCTGCCCTCCCTGTCGAAGGCGGAGACCAAGGTCGCCCAGGAGATCATCCGCGAGCCCGAGGCCGCCTCGACGCGGACCATCACCGAACTCGCCCGCGCCGCGGGCACCTCCGAGGCCACCGTCGTGCGCTTCTGCCGCTCGCTCGGCCTCGCCGGGCACCGCGAGCTGCGCATGCGCGCCGCCCAGGCCGTCATCGGCACCGGCGACGGCCCCGACCGCGAGATCGCCGGCGGCGACATCCCCACCGGGGCCGACATGTCCCGCATCATCGCCACGGTCTCCTACGCGGACATGGGCGCGATCACCGACACCGCGAACGCCCTCGACACCGCCGCCTGCGAAGCCGCGGTCGCGGCCCTCGCCGGGGCCGGGCGCATCGACGTGTTCGGCGTGGAGGCCTCGGGGATCGTCGCGGCCGACCTCGTCAAGAAGCTGCACCGCATCGGCTCGGTCGCGTACTCGTGGCCCGACGTCCACTCCGCGCTCGTCGCCAGCGCCCTCGCCGGGCCCAAGGACGTCGCCGTCGCGATCTCCCACTCCGGCGCGACGACCGAGACCGTGGAGTTCCTCGAGGCCGCCCGCGACCGGGAGGCGGTCGCCATCGCCATCACCAACCACGCTCGGTCGCCGCTGGCGCAGGTCGCCGACCTGGTGCTCACGACCGCGGCGCGCGAGACGACGTTCCGGTCCGGGGCCACCGTCAGCCGCATCGCCCAGCTCATGGTCGTCGACTGCCTGTTCGTCGGCGTCGCGGCCAAGCAGCGCAAGCGCACCGCGAAGGCGCTCGCCGCGACCGCGGCCGCGGTCTCGCACCGGCAGCGGACGTGACGACCGCGCGCGGCGGTCACCGTCGCCGCGCGCGATCAGCTCGGAAGCCTACCGGTACCGGGCCGCCTCGACCTCGTCGCGCAGCCGCGGGAGCCGGTCGTGGAAGATCCCGGGGCACAGGGTCGAGTTGAAGTCCATGTGGCCGTAGATCTCGCTGGAGGGGATCGCGTACCGCTCGCACGCGTACGCGCACAGCACCACCAGCGCCTCCCATTGGGCCGCAGGGGGGACGGCGCCCGCGTGGTAGGACCCCTCGTTCGAGATCCCCAGCGCGGCCGTGTTCTGGCCCGAGGTGTGGATGCCCTGGATGAAGCGCTGCCCGGCGTGCAGGGCCGCGAGGCTCCCGGTGGTGCCCTCGGTGATCCAGCCGCCGCGGCTGACGATGAAGTTGTAGCCGGTGTCGCGCCAGCCGTTGTCGTCCATGTGGAGGTTCTGGACCCACCTGGCGTGGGCGTGCGCCTGCGCGCGGGAGAAGTCCGAGGTGTTCGGCGCGACCGTGTGGTGCACGATGAGCTTCGCCGGGCGGCGGTCGATCACGGGGTTGGTGCCGGCGGGGCGCCGGGCGCCCCATTCGGCGGTCGCGTCGATGTCGGGTTCGAGGGCGGCGCTGCCGGCGTCGGCGCGGGCCGGGGAGGCGCCGAGCGCGCCGACGCCGGCCGCGGCGATCGCGGCGCCGCCGCCGAGCAGGGCCCGGCGCCGGATGCGGTGGTCGTCCATAGTGGCTCCAAGGGGGGTGTGCGGGGGCCGGGCCGGCCGGCCCGGCCCCCGGGCCGCTAGGTGTTGTTGGCGAGCGCCAGGAGGCGGTCGCGCGCTCCGTTGAAGTAGTTCCGGTCCACGTTCCCGGAGATGCCCGAGACCGAGCCGGTGGAGGTGTACTGCCAGAACGTCCACGTGGTGCTGCTCCACCCGGCCGGGAGCGCCGGGGCCGAGACGCCCCAGTGCGCGATCCACAGGGGGCTGCGCGAGGCCATGCCGGTCCACGAGCCGGTGCAGGTGTTCCACCACGAGGCGGTGGTGTAGATGACGACGTCGCGGCCGGTCCTGGCCTTGTACGTGTTGTAGAAGTCGAGGATCCAGTTGCGCATCCCGGTGGTGCTCAGGCCGTAGCAGGCCGCGCCCGAGGGCGGGGCCTCGAGGTCGAGCGCGCCCGGGAGGGTCAGGTTGTCGGCCGACCAGGCGCCGCCGTTGGAGGCGAAGAAGTTCGCCTGGGTCGCGCCGCTGGAGGCGTTCGGCCGCGCGAAGTGGTAGGCGCCGCGGATGACGCCCGCGGCGTGCGCGGCGGGGTAGTTGTAGTTGAACCGGGGGTCCTTGTAGGTGGTGCCCTCGGTGGCCTTGATGTAGGCGAACTGGACGCCGGAGCTGCGGACGGAGGTCCAGTTGATGGAGCCCTGGTAGTGGGAGACGTCGATGCCCGGGATGCGGGTCTGGGCCTGGGCGGGGCTCGCGACGGCGAGGCCGCCGGCGGTGAGCGCGGCGGCGAGGAGGACGACGACCGCGGTCCGCAGTCCGCGGCGCTGGTCGAGGAGGGCGGCGAGGGCGGTTCGGAGGGTTGCGAAACGGTTCACACGATGCTCCCTGCTTGTCAGGAGATCTGTCATTTGGGTGGAGTGCCTGGTTTGGCGCTCGGCCCCAGTATGGAGACGATCGCCACAAACAGTCAAGCCTGTGAAAATAACTTTCCGTTTCGCGGGGGTGAACGCCCCGGGCGGTGCTCCGGCGCCCGCCTAGTAGCCGAGGCCGTGGCCCAGGGCGTACAGGACGCCGCCCCCGGCGGCCGGCACGTCGACCGGGAGCGTGCCGGTCGGGGCGACGGCGCCGGTGATCACCTTCGCAAGGGCCGCAAGGGAGGGCGCGGCGTAGGAGTACGAGGCGAGGCTGGCGTGGACGGCGCCGAGGTGCGCCGCGTCGTACGGGGTCCCGACGGCGGCGGCGACCACGGGCGCCGGGCCTTCGAGGAGGGCGGCGACGAGCGCGGCCTGCGCGGAGCCGGCCCGCACGTCGCGGGTGGCGACGACGACGAGGTCGCGGCCCGCGGCAGCGGCCTTCGCGGCGGCGATCGCGCCGGCGTCGGGGGCGTCGCCGGTGACGAGCGCTTCGGCGGCGAGCCCCTGCGCGGCGAGCGCCTCGGCGAGGCGCCGCGTCGTGTTCTCGCCCCAGCCGGTCACGAGGACCGATCCGGCCGCGAACGGCAGCGTGCCGTCGTTGGCGAGGAGCGTGACCGAGCGCTCGGCGATGTCCGCGGCGGCGGCCAGGTTCGCGTCCGAGCCGACCGCCTCGGCGGCGGCGCCCTCGTCGGCCTCGGGAGCGTCCACAATGCCGCGCGAATGCTTCAATGCGAGGATGCGGCGCACCGATTCGTCGATGCGGGCCTCGGTGAGCTCGCCGGAGGCGACGGCGTCCAGGACGGCCTCGTACGCGAGCGGGAAGTCCGGCGGCATCAGCAGCAGGTCGGCCCCGGCCAGGAGCGCCAGGACGGGGACGCGGTCGTCGCCGTACTCGGTGCGCACGCCCTGCATGTCGAGCGCGTCGGTGACGACGACGCCGGTGAACCCGAGCCGCTCGCGCAGCAGCCCGGTGAGGATCGGCCGCGAGAGCGTCGCGGGTGCGAGCGAGTCGTCCAGGGCCGGGAACTGGAGGTGCGCGGACATGACCATGTCCGCTCCGGCCTCGATGGCGGCCCGGAACGGCGGGGCGTCGATCCGCTCCCACTCCTCGGCGGTGTGCGTGATGACCGGCAGGCCCACGTGGCTGTCGGTCCCGGTGTCGCCGTGGCCCGGGAAGTGCTTGGCCGAGACCGCCACGCCCCCGGCCTGGTACCCGCGCACCTGCGCGGCCGCGAAGTCGGCCACCAGGGCCGGGTCGGAGCCGAAGGACCGCACCCCGATGACCGGGTTCGCGGGGTCCACATTGACATCGGCGTCGGGCGCGAAGTTCTGGTTCAGCCCCATCGCGCGCAATTCGGCGCCCGCGATCCGCGCGGCCTCCTCGGCCGCCGCGAGGTCGCGCGTGGCGCCCAGCGGCATCGCCCCCGGGAACTGCGTCGCCGGCTCGCCGATGCGCACGACCGAGCCGTACTCCTGGTCGGTCGCGATGAGCAGCGGCACGGTCGAGGCCGCCTGGAGGCCGTTCGAGAGCGCCGCGATCTGCGCCGGGTCCCGCAGGCCGTTCGCCCAGTCGAAGTAGATGACGCCCCCGGGCCGGTACGCCGCGACGAACGCGGCCCCGTTGTCGGCGCCGAGCCGCTCCCGGTTCGCGGCGACCGCGTCCGGATCGTCCGTGTCGGCGCGCTCGCCGTGCACGTACACCATGAACAGCTGGCCGACCTTGTCCTCCAGGGACATCGACGCGAGCAGCTCGCCGACCGGGTCCTGCGTCGTCGTGGCCTCCACCGGCTCGTCCCCCTCCGGCGCATCCTCGCGCTCCGAGGTCGCCTCGGCGACCACCACCCCGCCGCCGACGACCGCGAAGGCCGCCGCGACACTCGAGAGCAGCACGGTCTTGCGGGAGAGCTTCGCCGAACGCACGAGCCCATCCTCGCGCAACCCGCCCCGCCCCGAGCGCCCGCCCCCGCCCGAAACGGCCGAAATCACCCCGGAGACGGCGCGCCGGAGAGGAGCCGAGCTCCTCGCCGGTGGCTTTCGCCCTATTCCGGTCCGATCACTTCCAGCTTCGGAAAGTACGTCTTGAACCGGGCCGTGTCCCGAGTGAGCAGCCGGAGACCCCGAACCATCGCATGGGCTCCGATATAGAGATCCGGCAGAGGCGTGCGCTTCGTGCCGCCGAATTTCTTGTACTGCTGGAATGCCTTGCCCGCAAGGAAGGCCGCCGTGTAGGGAAGCGCCTCCCGCTCCACGACCTGCGGGGGCAGCACCGCGCCGAGCTCTCCGATGCTGTTGAAGCGGTTCGAGACCTCGGCGTAGATGATCGGGTTGATGAAGAGTCCGCCTTCGTTGAGGCAACGGGCTATCGTGCGCTTCGCGGGCGGACCCCACTGTTCGTCCGCCCCGAACACATCGATCCACACATTGCTGTCGACGAGGGTTCCGAGAATTCTAGTCATCGCCGCGAAGCATCGCCATGAGCTCGTCGGTGGTCTTGTCCATGTTCGCCGTGCCCTTGCCGTAGATGCGGCGCACGAACCGCTCCCCCTTGGTGAGGTCGTCATCCACCGGCTTGAGGTAGACCTTGCCCTGCTCGTCGGTGTAGAACTCGAACTCGTCCCCGGCCTGCCAGCCGAATTCCGCGCGGATCTCGGCGGGCACGGTCACCTGGCCCTTGGTGTTCATGAGCATTCCCATCGTTGTCACCTCCCCAAGTTAAGCGATACTCCGGCTCCGTTCTGACATGTTAGCTCTCACCGCGTGTCGCCCACACGTTTCCAAGACGACGAAAGCCGGGCCGGAGCAGGTGCTCCGGCCCGGCTTCGAAAGCCGTCCTAGCGGACTAGAACTTCAGACCGGCCTCGCGGGCGGCGTCGGCCAGGGCCGCGACGCGGCCGTGGTACTTGACGCCGCCGCGGTCGAAGACCACGGCCTCGACGCCGGCGGCCTTGGCGCGCTCGGCGACCAGCTTGCCGACTTCCTTCGCCTTGGCGGTCTTGTCGCCCTCGAAGGCGCGCAGACCGGGCTCGACCGTCGACGCGGCGGCCAGCGTGTGGCCCTGCACGTCGTCGATGACCTGGGCCACGATGTGCTTCGAGGAGCGGAAGACCGCGAGGCGCGGCTGGGCGGCCGTGCCGTTGATCTTCTTGCGGCCGCGGAAGTGGCGGCGGTTCTTGCCGATCCGGCGGCGCTCGGACACCGACCCGGAGGGGCGGCGGTTTTCGAGTTTGCTAGCCATTACTTACCTGCCTTACCGGCCTTGCGGCGGATGCGCTCGTCGACGTACTTCACGCCCTTGCCCTTGTAGGGTTCCGGCGGACGCAGTCGGCGGATGTTCGACGCGACCTGGCCGACGAGCTGCTTGTCGATGCCCTCGACGTGCAGCAGGGTCGGCTTCTCGACGGTGAACGAGATGCCCTCCGGGGCGTCGACCTGGATGGTGTGGGAGAAGCCGAGGCTCATCTCCACGCCCTTGCCCTTGGCCTGCGCCCGGTAACCGGTGCCGTTGATCTCGAGGGACTTCTTGTAGCCCTCCGAGACGCCGACGACCATGTTGTTGACGAGGCTGCGCGCCAGGCCGTGCAGGGCCCGCGACTTGCGCTCGTCGTTCGGGCGGGTCAGCGCGAGCGACCCGTCCTCGTTCTTCTCGATGCCGATCGGCTCGGGCAGCTCGCGCACGAGCTGGCCCTTGGGGCCCTTCACGGTCACCGTCGCGCCATCGATCTTGACGTCGACGCCGGAGGGCACCAGAATCGGCTGCTTCCCAATGCGGGACATGCTTATACCCTCCTGCTACCAGACGTAGGCGATGACTTCGCCGCCCACGCCGCGCTTGCGAGCCTGGCGGTCGGTCAGCAGGCCCTGGGACGTGGACACGATGGCCACACCCAGGCCGCCGAGGACGCGCGGCAGCTCAGTGGACTTGGCGTAGACCCGCAGGCCCGGCTTGGAGACGCGGCGCAGGCCCGCCAGGGACCGCTCGCGGCGCTCGCCGAACTTCAGGTCGATCACCAGGGTCTTGCCGACTTTGCCCTCCTCAGGCTCCTCGGCGCGCCAGTCGGCGATGTAGCCCTCCTGCTTGAGGACCTCGGCGATGGAGGCCTTCATCTTGGAGTGCGGCATCGACAGCGAGTCGTGGTATGCCTGGTTGGCGTTCCGCAGACGGGTCAGCATGTCTGCGATCGGGTCGGTCATTGTCATTAGCGTTGTATACCTTTCTCACCCCGGTTCCCCGCCTTGTGAACCATGGCGGGGCCTGTGGCGATCGGAGCTGTGGGCCTGGGGTTACCAGGAAGCCTTGTGGACGCCCGGGAGTTCACCCGCGTGGGCCATGTCGCGCACGCAGACGCGGCACAGGCCGAACTTGCGGTAGACGGCCTTCGGCCGGCCGCACTTCTGGCAGCGGGTGTAGGCGCGCACGGCGAACTTCGGCTTCCGCTTGGCCTTCGCGATGAGGGCTTTCTTCGCCATTAGTCGTTCTCCTTGAACGGGAAGCCGAGCAGCTTCAGGAAGGCCCGGCCTTCGTCGTCGGTCTTCGCGGTGGTCACCAGGGTGATGTCCATGCCGCGAACCCGGTCGATCTTGTCCTGGTCGATCTCGGGGAACACGGACTGCTCCGTGAGACCGAAGGTGTAGTTCCCGTTGCCGTCGAACTGCTGGTCCGAGAGCCCGCGGAAGTCGCGGATGCGCGGCAGCGCGATCGCCAGCAGGCGGTCGAGGAACTCCCACATGCGGTCGCCGCGGAGGGTCACCTTCGCGCCGATCGCCTGGCCCTCGCGCAGCTTGAACTGCGCGATCGACTTCTTGGCCCGGCGGACCAGGGGCTTCTGCCCGGTGATCGTCGCCAGGTCCTCGAGCGCACCGTTGATGAGCTTCGAGTCGCGGGCGGCCTCGCCGACACCCATGTTCACCACGATCTTGGTCAGACCGGGGATCTGGTGGATGTTGGTGTAGTTGAACTGCTCCTGGAGCGCCGGACGGATGTCGGAGCGGTAGGTCTCCTTCAGCCGCGGCTGCACCTTCTCTGCAACGTCAGTCATTACAGGTCCTTACCCGTCCGCTTCGAAACGCGGACCTTGCGGCCGTCGTCGCCGAACCGGTAGCCGACGCGGGTCGGCTGGTTGTCGGCGTCGAGCACCTGCACGTTCGACACGTGGATCGCCGACTCCTGGACGACGATGCCGCCCGTCTTCGATCCGCGAGCCGTCTGGCCGGCCTTGGTGTGCTTGGTGATGCGGTTGACACCCTCGACGAGCACGCGCTCGCGGTCGGGGTACGCCTCCAGCACCAGGCCCTCGGCGCCCTTGTCCTTGCCCGCGATGACGCGGACGCGGTCGCCCTTCTTGATCTTCATCTCTTACAGCACCTCCGGTGCGAGGGAGATGATCTTCATGAACTGCTTGTCGCGCAGTTCGCGGGCGACCGGCCCGAAGATGCGGGTCCCTCGCGGTTCGCCGTCCTTGACGAGGACGGCGGCGTTCTCGTCGAACTTGATGTACGTGCCGTCAGGACGGCGCGTCTCCTTGACCGTGCGCACGATGACGGCCTTGACGACGTCGCCCTTCTTCACCCCGGCACCCGGGGTGGCGTCCTTGACGGAGGCGACGATCGTGTCGCCGATACCGGCGTAGCGTCGGCCGGAGCCGCCGAGGACACGGATGCACAGGATCTCCCGCGCACCGGTGTTGTCGGCGACCTTGAGCCGCGACTCTTGCTGAATCACGTCCCGATCCCCCTACTTCGCCTTCTCGAGGATCTCGACGATGCGGAACCGCTTGGTCTTCGACAGCGGCCGGGTCTCCATGATGGTGACGCGGTCGCCGATGCCGGCCTCGTTGTTCTCGTCGTGAGCCTTGTACTTCTTGTTGGACTTGATGACCTTGCCGTACAGCGGGTGCTTCTTGCGGTCCTCGACCTCGACGACAGCGGTCTTGTCCATCTTGTCGCCGACGACCAGGCCCTCGAGGACCTTGCGCCGACCGCGAGTCTGAGTCTCCTCGCTCACTTCTCAACCTCCTCCGGCGCGGCGCTGAGGCCCAGCCGGCGCTCGTTCATGACGGTGTAGATCCGCGCGATCTCCTTGCGGACCAGGCCGAGCTGGTGGTTGTTCTCCAACTGCCCGGTCGCGTGGCGCACCCGGAGGTTGAACAGCTCTTCCTTCTTCTCCAGGAGCTTCGCCTGGAGTTCCTTCTCGCTGAGCTCGCGCAGCTCACCGGTGTCGATACCAGTAGCCATCACTACTCACCTGCCCCTTCGCGAGAGACGATGCGGCACTTCATCGGGAGCTTGTGGATCGCCCGCTGGAGCGCCTCGTGCGCGGTCGCCTCGTTCGGGAACGAGAGCTCGAACATGACGCGGCCCGGCTTGACGTTCGCCACCCAGTACTCGGGCGAGCCCTTACCGGAACCCTGACGGGTCTCGGCCGGCTTCTTGGTGATCGCGCGGTCCGGGAAGATCGTGATCCACACCTTGCCGCCACGCTTGATGTGGCGGGTCATGGCGATACGAGCGGACTCGATCTGGCGGTTGGTCACGTAGCTGTGCTCCAGCGCCTGGATGCCGTACTCGCCGAAGGAGACCTTCGTGCCGCGAGTGGCCTTGCCCTTGCGCTTCGGAGCGTGAGGCTTCCGGTAACCGCGCGGCGGTTTCCGTGGCATGAGCATGTCGCTTAGCCCTCCTGCTTCTCAGTTGCGGGCGCAGCGGCGGCGGCCTCGGCAGGCTGCGCGGCGCCGCGGCCGCCACGGCCCCGACCACCGCGAGCGGCACCCGCGCCGCCGCGGCCACCGCGTCCACCGCGGTCACCGCCGGCGTCGCGACGACGCTGCACCTGCTCGGCCTGCTCCTTGAGCGTGGCCTCGCCCTTGTAGATCCACACCTTCACGCCGATGCGGCCGAAGGTGGTGTGGGCCTCGAACAGGCCGTAGTCGATGTTCGCGCGCAGCGTGTGCAGCGGGACCTGGCCCTCGCGGTACTGCTCCGAGCGGGACATCTCGGCGCCGCCGAGGCGGCCCGAGCACTGCACCTTGATGCCCTTGACGGTCGGGTTGCGCATGGCCGACTGGATGGCCTTGCGCATCGCGCGACGGAAGTTGACGCGGCTGGACAGCTGCTCGGCCACGCCCTGCGCGACGAGCTGCGCGTCGACGTCGGGGTTCTTGACCTCGATGATGTTCAGCTGGACCTGCTTGCCGGTCAGCTTCTCCAGGTTGCCGCGCAGACGATCGGCCTCGGCGCCCTTGCGGCCGATGACGATGCCCGGGCGGGCGGTGTGGATGTCGACGCGGACCCGCTCGCGGGTGCGCTCGATGTCGACCTTGCTGATGCCGGCGCGCTCGAGACCCTGGGTCATGAGCTTGCGGATCTTCACGTCCTCGCCGACGTACTCGGCGTACTCCTTGTCGGCGTACCAACGCGACGTCCAGTCGGCGCTGATGCCGAGGCGGTACCCGTGCGGGTGGATTTTCTGACCCATTACTCGGTCTCCTCCTTCTCAGCGTTCTCGTTGGACTTCTCGTTGGCCTCGACCGGCTTCGGGGCGGCGGCCTTGGGGCGGCGCACCGAAGGGGCGGACGACTGCTTGGCCTGGACCGACTCGACCACCACGGTGATGTGGCTGGTGCGCTTGTTGATCCGGTAGGCGCGACCGTGGGCGCGCGGACGGTACCGGCGCATGGTCGGGCCCTCGTCGACCTTGATCTCGGACACCAGGAGCGATTCCGGGTCGAGACCGAGGTTGTTCTCGGCGTTCGCCTGAGCCGACGCGATGACCTTGTAGACGACCTCGGCCGCGCTGAACGGCGCGAACTCGAGGGTCGTCAGGGCCTCGTCCACAGGCAGGCCACGCACGAGGTCGACGACGCGGCGCGCCTTGCGAGGTGCTACGCGGACGTACCGCGCCACCGCGCGCGCCTTCGGAGCCTCCTGCTCCACTGTTGCCATCGTTCTAAATCCTTCGTTCGTTTCTCAAACCCGTGGCCTAGCGGCGACGGCTCTTCCGGTCGTCCTTCTCGTGCCCGCGGAACGTGCGGGTCGGAGCGAACTCGCCGAGCTTGTGCCCGACCATGTTCTCCGTGACGTAGACCGGAACGTGCTTGCGACCGTCGTGGACGCCGAAGGTCAGCCCGATGAAGTCCGGGGTGATCGTCGAACGGCGCGACCAGGTCTTGATGACGTTCTTGCTCTTGGTCTCGACGGCGGCGTCCACCTTCTTCTGCAGGTGGTCGTCGACGAACGGACCCTTCTTGAGGCTGCGAGCCATGGCTTACTTACCCCGCTTCCGGTTGGCGTGGCGACGGCGCACGATGAGCCGGTCGGTCGGGTGGTTCTTCTTCCGGGTGCGACCCTCGGGCTTGCCCTGCGGGTTCACCGGGTGGCGACCACCGGACGTGCGGCCTTCACCACCACCGTGCGGGTGGTCGACCGGGTTCATGACGACACCGCGGACGGTCGGGCGCCAGCCCTTCCAGCGCATGCGGCCGGCCTTGCCCCAGTTGATGTTGCCCTGCTCGGCGTTGCCGACCTCGCCGATGGAGGCGCGGCAGGTCACCTGGACCAGGCGGATCTCGCCGGAGGGCATGCGCAGGTGCGCGTACTTGCCTTCGCGGGCGAGCAGCTGGATCGAGGCGCCGGCCGAGCGGCCCAGGGCGGCGCCGCCGCCGGGCTTGAGCTCCACCGCGTGGACCGTGGTACCGACCGGGATGTGGCGCAGCTCCAGCGAGTTGCCCGGCTTGATGTCGGCCGCCGGGCCGTTCTCGATGGTGTCACCCTGCTTGATGCCCTTGGGGGCCAGGATGTAGCGCTTCTCGCCGTCCGCGTAGTGCAGCAGCGCGATGTTCGCGGTCCGGTTCGGGTCGTACTCGATGTGCGCGACCTTCGCGGGGATGCCGTCCTTGTCGTGGCGACGGAAGTCGATCACGCGGTAGCGGCGCTTGTGCCCGCCGCCGCGGTGACGCGTCGAGATCTTGCCCGAGTTGTTGCGGCCGCCGGTCTTGGAGATCGGGCGCAGCAGCGACTTCTCGGGGGTCGAACGGGTGATCTCGGCGAAGTCGGAGACGCTGGAGCCACGACGCCCGGGCGTCGTCGGCTTGTACTTGCGAATAGCCATATCGGTTAACTCCCTGCGTCTCTTAGGCGATCTGTCCGCCGAAGATCTCACCCAGGCGACCGGGGTCGCCCTCGACGGTGACGATCGCGTGCTTGACGCTCTTGCGCTGGCCCCAACCGGTCCGGGTGCGCTTGCGCTTGCCCGAGCGGTTCAGGGTGTTGACGCTCTTGACGTCCACGTCGAAGATCTGCTTGATCGCGATCTTGATGTGGCTCTTGTTGGCGCGCGGGTCGACCTCGAAGGTGTACTTGCCCTCGCCGAGGAGGGTGTAGGTCTTCTCCGAGATGACCGGCTTGATGATGATGTCGCGCGGGTCGGCGACGGTCACTTCGCTCACGCCGCGACCTCCTGATCGGTCCGGTCAGCGATGAACGCCTCGATGGCGGCCTCGCTGAACACGATGTCCTCGTTGTTGAGCACGTCGTAGGTGTTGACCTGGCCCCAGTCGAGGAGGTGCACCTCGGGGAGGTTGCGCAGGCTGCGGGCCGCGGTCTCCTCCTCGCGGGAGAGGACCACGAGGACCTTCTTCGCCGAGGTGATCGCCTCGAGGGCGGCCTTGGCGGTCTTGGTCTTCGGGGTCTCGTCCGCGATGAACGAGTCGATGACGTGCACGTTGTCGCCGCGCACCCGGTCGGTGAGGGCGCCCGCGAGAGCGGCGGCCTTCATCTTCTTCGGGGTGCGCTCGGCGAACGACCGCGGCTTGGGGCCGTGGACGACGCCGCCGCCGGCGAACTGCGGGGCGCGGGTCGAGCCCTGGCGGGCGCGGCCGGTGCCCTTCTGCCGGTACGGCTTCTTGCCACCGCCGCGGACCTCGCCGCGGGTCTTGGTGTTGGCCGAGCCCGAGCGGGCGGCCGCAAGCTGCGCCGTCACGACCTGGTGCATGAGCGGGATGTTCGGCTCGACGTCGAAGATCGACGCCGGGAGCTCGATGGTCTTCCCGGTCTCCTCGCCAGAGGCGTTCTTGACGTTGATTTCAAGGCTCATGGTTATGCCACCTGCTTCACTGCGGAGCGGACGAGCACCAGGCCGTTCTTCGGTCCGGGCACGGCGCCGACGATGAGCAGGAGCCCGCGCTCGGCGTCGACCGCCTGGACGCGCAGGTTCTGCGTGGTGTGGCGCGAGCCGCCGTGGCGGCCGGCCATGCGCATGCCCTTGAAGACGCGACCGGGGGTCGCGCAGCCGCCGATGGAGCCGGGGGCGCGGTGCACCTTGTGCGCACCGTGGCTGGCGGGGAGACCGCCGAAGCCGTGGCGCTTCATGACGCCCGCGAAGCCCTTGCCCTTGGTGGTGCCGGTGACGTCGACGATCTGGCCGGCCTCGAAGGTCGTGGCCTCGATCGTCTGGCCGAGCTCGTAGTCGGCGGCGTCCGAGGTGCGCAGCTCGACGAGGTGGCGACGCGGAGCGACGCCGGCCTTCTCGAAGTGACCCTGGAGCGGCTTGGTGACGTTCTTGAGTTTGATGTCGCCGAAGCCCAGCTGGACGGCGGCGTAGCCGTCGACGTCGGGCTTGCGGACCTGGGTGACCACGTTCGGGCCGGCCTGCACCACAGTGACGGGAACGGCGCGGCCGTTCTCGTCCCAAACCTGGGTCATGCCGAGCTTGGTGCCCAGGATTCCCTTGATCTGCCTGTCCATTGGTCCCCTACAGCTTGATCTCGATGTCGACGCCGGCCGGGAGGTCAAGGCGCATCAACGAGTCGACCGTCTTCGGGGTCGGGTCGAGGATGTCGATGAGGCGCTTGTGCGTGCGCATCTCGAAGTGCTCGCGCGAGTCCTTGTACTTGTGCGGCGACCGGATGACGCAGAAACGGTTGATCTCGGTCGGCAGCGGCACCGGCCCGGAGATGGCAGCACCGGTACGGGTGACCGTCTCCACGATCTTGCGGGCCGAGGAGTCCACGACCTCGTGGTCGTAGGCCTTCAGCCTGATGCGGATCTTCTGTCCCGCCATGTGTCCTAACCTAACGTAAATTGGCTGTTCAGACCGCTCCACGCGGTCGGGCGTGTCGCGAGTTTGAGACTGGCCCGGGCACGCGAATGCCCGCTGCTGGTCTTTCTGGCTCGCCCGCCTGCCCGTCGTGAACGGTCCCTCTCAGCACAGCAACAGCGCCTACTAGGGCCCGCGGGCCGGGCGTGAGCACCGCGCACGTCGAAAGCGCGCAGGTGCGAACGCAACCTGAATATTATGCCCGGTCCCCCGAATGCCCAGCAAGCTGGGGTCGGGGAACAGTGGGGCAGGTTACGCGTATGCAGCTCTCACGGCCTCCGGAACGCCCGTCGCGGGCGTCCCCGGAAGCGAATGAACCGGGGTGGCCCCAGCGGGACCACCCCGGTGTCCGGTCTTACTTGATGACCTTGGTGACGCGGCCGGAGCCGACGGTGCGGCCACCCTCGCGGATCGCGAAGAGCAGGCCCTCGTCCATGGCGATGGGCTGGATGAGCTCCACCTTCATGTCGGTGTTGTCACCCGGCATGACCATCTCGGTGCCCTCGGGGAGGGTCACGACGCCGGTCACGTCGGTGGTCCGGAAGTAGAACTGCGGACGGTAGTTGTTGAAGAACGGCGTGTGGCGGCCGCCCTCGTCCTTGGACAGGATGTAGACCGCGGCCTCGAAGTCGGTGTGCGGGGTGGTCGTGCCCGGCTTGACGACGACCATGCCGCGCTCGACCTCTTCGCGCTTGGTGCCGCGGAGCAGGAGGCCCACGTTCTCACCGGCGCGCGCGTCGTCGAGGGTCTTGCGGAACATCTCGATGGCGGTCACCTTGGTGGTGATGGCGCCCTCGCGGATGCCGACGATCTCGACGTCCTCGTTCGGGAGGAGCACACCGCGCTCCACACGACCGGTGACGACGGTGCCGCGGCCCGTGATGGTGAAGACGTCCTCGATCGGCATGAGGAACGGCAGGTCGGTGGCGCGCTCCGGCTCCGGGACCGAGTCGTCGACGGCCTGCATGAGCTCGGCGACGGCGTCGACCCACTTCTGCTCGCCCTCGAGGGCGCCCAGCGCGGAGACCTGGACCACCGGAGCGTCGTCGCCGGGGAAGCCCTGGTCGGACAGCAGCTCGCGGACCTCCATCTCGACGAGCTCGAGGATCTCCTCGTCGTCGACCATGTCGGACTTGTTGAGGGCCACGACGACGTACGGGACGCCGACCTGGCGGGCGAGCAGGACGTGCTCGCGGGTCTGCGGCATGGGGCCGTCGGCGGCGGACACGACCAGGATCGCGCCGTCCATCTGGGCGGCACCGGTGATCATGTTCTTGATGTAGTCGGCGTGCCCGGGGCAGTCGACGTGCGCGTAGTGACGGGCCTCGGTCTGGTACTCGACGTGCGAGATCGAGATGGTGATACCGCGCTGGCGCTCCTCGGGAGCGTTGTCGATCTCGTCGAACGGCGTGTACGGGTTGAGGTCCGGGAACTTGTCGTGCAGAACCTTGGTGATCGCCGCGGTGAGCGTGGTCTTGCCGTGGTCGACGTGACCGAGCGTACCGATGTTGACGTGCGGCTTGTTCCGCTCGAACTTGGCCTTTGCCACTTCGTCCTCCTGTGGACTGGGTAAATCTGGTTTGACTTATCTGACCTATTGCGTCGCTTCGGATATCAGCGCCTCTGCTGGCAACAGGTGGTCAGCGGTCCCGCCCAGGCTCGGGCGGGGAGCCGCTTACTCGCCTGTCGCCTTGGCGATGATCTCCTTGGCGACGTTCGTCGGGACTTCGGCGTAGGTGTCGAACTGCATCGAGTAGTTCGCCCGCCCGGCCGTCTTCGACCGCAGGTCGCCGACGTAACCGAACATCTCCGACAGCGGCACGACGGCCTTGACCGTGCGGTCGTTGCCCCGCTCGCCCATCTCCTGGACCATGCCGCGACGGGAGTTGATGTCGCCGATGACATCGCCCATGTTCTCTTCAGGGCAGATGACCTCGACGGCCATCATCGGCTCGAGCAGCACCGGACGCGCCTTCTTGGCCGCCTCCTTCAGTGCCATCCGACCCGCGATCTTGAAGGCCATCTCCGAGGAGTCGACCTCGTGGTACTGACCGTCGATCAGTTCCATCTTCACGCCCACCAGCGGGTAGCCCGCCAGGACGCCGTCTTCGAGCGCGGACTCCGCGCCGGCCTTGACCGACGGGATGTACTCGCGCGGGATGCGGCCACCGGTGATCTTGTCGTCGAAGGCGAAGACCTCGTCCTCGTTCGACTTCATCTCGAGCGGCTCGAGGTTGACGAGCACGCGCGCGAACTGGCCGGAACCACCGGTCTGCTTCTTGTGCAGGTACTCGACCTTCTCGACGCGCTGCGTGATGGTCTCGCGGTAGGCCACCTGCGGCTTGCCGATGTTGGCCTCGACGTTGAACTCCCGCTTCATGCGGTCGACCAGGATGTCGAGGTGCAGCTCGCCCATGCCGGAGATGACCGTCTGGCCGGTCTCCTCGTCGGTGCGGACCCGGAAGGTCGGGTCCTCCTCGGCGAGGCGCTGGATGGCGGTGGCCAGCTTGTCCTGGTCGGCCTTCGACTTGGGCTCGATGGCCACGTCGATGACCGGCTCGGGGAAGACCATCGACTCCAGGATGACCTGGTCGTTCGAGTCGCACAGCGTGTCGCCGGTGGTGGTGGCCTTGAGGCCCTGCACCGCGATGATGTCGCCGGCCTGCGCGTCCGAGCGCTCCTCGCGCTTGTTCGCGTGCATCTGGTAGATCTTGCCGACGCGCTCCTTGCGGCCCTTGGTCGAGTTGATGACCTGGGTGCCGGACTCGACGCGGCCGGAGTAGATCCGGACGTAGGTGAGGCGGCCGAGGTGCTTGTCGGTCTGGATCTTGAAGGCCAGGCCGGCGAAGGGCTCCTCGACGTCCGCGTGACGCTCGGCGGGGGTCTCGTTGTCGGTGAGGGTCCCCTGGATCGCCGGGATGTCGAGCGGGCTCGGCAGGTAGTCCACGACCGCGTCGAGCAGGGGCTGGACGCCCTTGTTCTTGAACGCGGTGCCGCAGAGCACCGGGTTGATCAGGTTGGCGATGGTGGCCTTGCGGATCGCGGCCTTGACGTCGGCGACCGAGATCTCCTCGCCCTCGAGGAAGCGCTCGGCGAACTCGTCGTCGGCGTCCGAGAGGGTCTCCAGGAGCTTCTCGCGGTACTCCTCGGCCTGGTCGGCCAGGTCCGCGGGGATCTCCTCGATCTCGTAGTTCTCGCCGAGGCCGGTCTCGCCGCGCCACACCTTGGCGTGCATCTCGACCAGGTCGACGACGCCGATGAAGTCGGCCTCGTTCCCGATCGGGAGCTGGATCACCGCGGTGTTCGAGTTGAGGCGGTCCTGCATCATCTCGACGCAGCGGAAGAAGTTCGCACCGGTGCGGTCGAGCTTGTTGACGAAGCACATGCGCGGGACGCTGTACTTGTTCGCCTGGCGCCAGACGTTCTCGGTCTGCGGCTCCACGCCGGCCACGCCGTCGTAGACGGCGATCGCGGAGTCGAGCACGCGCAGCGAGCGCTCCACCTCGACGGTGAAGTCGACGTGGCCGGGCGTGTCGATGATCTGAATGGTGTGGTTGTCCCACTCGCACTTGGTAGCGGCGGAGGTGATGGTGATACCACGCTCCTGCTCCTGCTCCATCCAGTCCATCGTGGCGGCGCCGTCGTGGACCTCACCGATCTTGTGCGAGACGCCCGTGTAGTAGAGGATGCGCTCGGTGGTGGTGGTCTTACCGGCATCGATGTGGGCCATGATGCCGATGTTGCGGAGCTTGGCGAGCTCGGCGTTGGCCTTGTTAGCCACGATGTCTCCTTCTCACTACCAGCGGTAGTGCGCGAACGCCTTGTTGGAATCGGCCATCTTGTGCGTGTCCTCGCGCTTCTTGACCGCGGCGCCGAGGCCGTTCGAAGCGTCGAGGATCTCGTTCGTCAGGCGCTCCACCATGCTCTTCTCGCGGCGGTCGCGGGCGTAGCCCACGAGCCAGCGGAGGCCGAGGGTGGTGGCGCGCTGCGGCCGGACGTCGACCGGGACCTGGTAGGTCGCGCCGCCGACGCGGCGGGAGCGGACCTCGAGGGTCGGCTTGACGTTGTCGAGGGCGCGCTTGAGGATGACCACGGGGTCCGAGTCGGCCTTCTGGCGGCAGTTCTCGAGGGCCTCGTAGACGATGCGCTCGGCGAGGCGGCGCTTGCCGTCCTTGAGGACCTTGTTGATCAGCTGGGTCACGAGGACCGAGTTGTAGACCGGGTCGGCGGTAAGCGGCCGGCGCGGCGCGGGACCTTTACGCGGCATGCCTACTTCTCCTTCTTCGCGCCGTAGCGGCTGCGGGCCTGCTTGCGGTCGCGGACGCCCTGGGTGTCGAGCGCGCCGCGGATGATCTTGTAGCGCACACCCGGGAGGTCGCGGACACGGCCGCCGCGGACCAGCACGATGGAGTGCTCCTGGAGGTTGTGGCCGACGCCCGGGATGTAGGCGGTGACCTCGGTGCCGTTCATGAGGCGCACACGGGCGACCTTGCGCATGGCCGAGTTCGGCTTCTTGGGCGTGGTGGTGTACACGCGCGTGCACACGCCGCGGGCCTGCGGCGAGCCCTTCAGCGCGGGCGTCTTGTTCTTGCTGGTCTTGGCCTGGCGGCCTTTGCGGACCAGCTGCTGGATAGTCGGCACTAGGCGGACCCCTCTCAACAGTCGACGGTTGCGTATTCCTGTGTCGGCGCCATCTGTCCCCCACGTCCGGGCGGCGCCGAAGCGCAGCTCGGAGGGCGTGGGTTCCCGTCCCCCGCGTTCGGGCGTGTCGCGTCTCTCCGGACCCATACCCGCCGCGCGCGCAGACCAAGTCCGCCGCAAAGCGAGTTCAGACGCGTTCGCGAAGCGATCTCCTCGGAGACCGGCTAGAGAGCCGTGTTCGCGAAGCCCCCAGTGCGAGGGATGCGTGCCGATGGCGCCGGCCTGCGGGACCGGGGTCCCGCCGCCTTGCAGGCACGCAACCTGGCCTGGCTCTCACGGGGACCGAGCTGCCGGAGTTGACAGGGCCACCATGCCGCTCAAAGCGGTGTCCAGGCGCAAGGGAGAAGCCTACCTAGCCTAACGAACAAGGTCAAAGCCGATTTCGCCCTGAGCGGCATCCGTGTCCAGTGTCACGGAGCCGGGACGAGGGGCCGTGTCCCGTTCGGTCGGGTGCGGTAAGCACACCGCGGCCATCTTATCTCGCGGGACGCGCACGCCCCGCGCGGGGAGGCCCGATGGAGTGCTTGTTCACCAGCGCTTCCCCCGGATGTCAGGCGACGTCCCCGCCGTAGGACCCCTGCCCCGCGGAGCGGGCCAGCGCGAGGACCCAGACGAGGAGGGCCGCCGTGATCACGGCCCCGGCGATCCCGATCGCGGTCCACGCCGTCCGCCGGATGCCGGGTAGCCGCGAAGCCCCCAGGAGAAACCCCT
Source organism: Glycomyces terrestris (assembly GCF_003933745.1). Classification (GTDB taxonomy): domain Bacteria; phylum Actinomycetota; class Actinomycetes; order Mycobacteriales; family Micromonosporaceae; genus Glycomyces; species Glycomyces terrestris. The sequence continues at coordinate 175,580 of NZ_RSEB01000005.1, forward strand.
CCGAGGCCCGGATGTCGGCCTCGGCCTGCCGGGCCAGCATGAGCGCGATCACCGCCGGGACCGCCCCGCCGACGAACGGCGACAGCGCCGCCCCGACCCCGGCGAGCATCCTCGCCGCCACGATCTTCGTCGACTCCACCGGCTCCGGGTCGTCGGGATGTCTGACCCCCTGCTGCACCTGCGCCACCCGCCCATCCTATGGCGGCGGCGCCGCCCCGCCGCGGCCGCTCCGGCCCCGGAGACGCCGGTGGGCCGGCGGCGCTTGCGCGCCGCCGGCCCACCGGTTCTCACTGGCCGTCGGGAATCGGCTGTCCAGTGGCTCTAGAACGTCCCCAGGTCGTAGGAGTCCTCGAGGCTCACGGCCGGGCCGCCGCCGTAGGCGAAGGCGCTGGCGGTGGAGTCCTCGTAGCCGCCGAGGGAGTACACCGCGGCCTTGGCCTCCTCGGTGGGCTCCACGGAGACGTTGCGGTACTTGGCGATGCCGGTGCCGGCCGGGATCAGCTTGCCGAGGATCACGTTCTCCTTCAGGCCGACCAGCGAGTCGGACTTGCCGGAGATCGCGGCCTCGGTGAGCACCCGGGTCGTCTCCTGGAACGAGGCCGCGGACAGCCACGACTCCGTCGCCAGCGACGCCTTGGTGATGCCCATGAGCTGCGGGCGGCCGGAGGCCGGCTCGCCGCCGTCGGCGATGATCTTGCGGTTCTGCTCCTCGAACTCGAGGCGGTCGACCAGGGAGCCCGGCAGGAACTCCGAGGTGCCCGAGTCGATGATCGTGATCCGCTTGAGCATCTGGCGCACGATGATCTCGATGTGCTTGTCGTGGATCATCACGCCCTGCGAGCGGTACACGTCCTGGACCTGCTCCACCAGGTGGCGCTGGACCTTCCGCGGACCGAGCACGCGCAGCAGCTCGTGCGGGTCGATCGTGCCCTCGACGAGCTTCTCGCCGACCTCGACGTGCTCGCCCTCGCCCACGCGCAGGCGCAGACGGCGCGGCACCTTGTCGACCACGATCTCCTCGGAGCCGTCGTCCGGCGTGATGATGATCTTCCGGGACTTCTCCGCGTCCTCGATGCGCACGGTGCCGCTCGCCTCCGCGATCGGCGCCTTGCCCTTCGGGATGCGGGCCTCGAAGACCTCCTGCACGCGCGGCAGGCCCTGCGTGATGTCGTCGCCCGCCACACCACCGGTGTGGAAGGTACGCATCGTCAGCTGGGTGCCGGGCTCGCCGATCGACTGGGCCGCGATGATGCCGACGGCCTCGCCGAGGTCCACCTTCTCGCCGGTGGGCATCGAACGGCCGTAGCAGGCCGCGCAGACGCCCTGGCGGGACTCGCAGGTGAGGACCGAGCGGACCTTCACCGAGCTGACGCCGGCGGCGACGAGCTGGGCGATGTGGTCCGAGTTCAGCGGCGTGTTCCGCTCGAGCAGCACCTTGCCGTCGACCTCGACGTCGTCGGCGAGGTTGCGCGCGTCGATCGAGGTCTCGACCAGGTCGGACTCGATGAAGCGGCCGTCGACCTCGACGCCGACCTGGAAGTCGAGCGCCCGGTCGGTCCCGCAGTCGTCCTCGCGGATGATGACGTCCTGCGACACGTCCACCAGGCGGCGGGTCAGGTAACCCGAGTCGGCGGTCCGCAGCGCGGTGTCGGCGAGGCCCTTGCGGGAGCCGTGGGTCGAGATGAAGTACTCGAGCACCGTCAGGCCCTCGCGCAGCGAGGACTTGATCGGGCGCGGGATGATCTCGCCCTTCGGGTTCGCCACCAGGCCGCGCATGCCGGCGATCTGGCGGAGCTGGAGCATGTTGCCCCGCGCGCCCGAGTTGATCATCTGCCACAGCGGGTTCTCCGGCTGGAGCGTCTCGTTGAGGTCGTCGAGCACCTCGGCCGTGGCCTTGGTCCAGATCTCGGTGAGCTCGCCGCGCCGCTCCTCGGCCGTCATGAGGCCGCGGATGTACTGCTTGTCGATCTTGGCGGAGTCGGCCTCGTACTTCTCGAGGATCTCGGCCTTGTGCGCCGGCTCCACGACGTCCTCGATGCCGATGGTCACGCCCGACCAGCCGGCCCAGCGGAAGCCCGCGGACTTCAGCGCGTCCAGGCAGGCGCCCAGCTGCACCTTCGAGTAGTGCTCGGACAGGTCGTGGATGATGTTCGACAGCTGGCCCTTGCGCACCTCGTAGTTGACGTACTCGAAGTCCGGCGGCAGGCACTCGTTGAAGAACACCCGGCCCAGCGTGGTCTCCACCAGCAGCGGCTCGCCCGGGGTCCACCCCTCGGGGGCGGTCCACGGCTCGCCGCTGCCGTTGTTGATCGACTCGATGCCGTCGAGGCGGATCCGGATCGGCGCCTGGAGGTCCAGCTCGCCGCGGTCCTTCGCCATCTGCGCCTCGCCGACGTCCGAGAACGCCCGGCCCTCGCCGACGCGACCCTCGGAGAGGTGCGTCAGGTAGTACAGGCCGATGATCTGGTCCTGCGTGGGCAGGGCCACCGGCTTGCCGTCCGAGGGCTTGAGGATGTTGTTCGACGCCAGCATCAGGATGCGGGCCTCGGCCTGGGCCTCGGCGCTCAGCGGGACGTGCACGGCCATCTGGTCGCCGTCGAAGTCGGCGTTGAAGGCGGTGCACACCAGCGGGTGCAGCTGGATGGCCTTGCCCTCGACCAGCTGCGGCTCGAAGGCCTGGATGCCGAGGCGGTGCAGCGTGGGCGCGCGGTTGAGCAGGACCGGGTGCTCGGAGATGACCTCTTCGAGCACGTCCCACACGACCGGGCGCGCGCGCTCGACCATGCGCTTGGCCGACTTGATGTTCTGCGCGTGGTTCAGGTCCACCAGGCGCTTCATCACGAACGGCTTGAACAGCTCCAGCGCCATCTGCTTCGGCAGGCCGCACTGGTGCAGCTTCAGGCGCGGGCCGACCACGATGACCGAGCGGCCCGAGTAGTCGACGCGCTTGCCGAGCAGGTTCTGGCGGAACCGGCCCTGCTTGCCCTTGAGCATGTCGGACAGCGACTTGAGCGGGCGGTTGCCCGGGCCCGTCACCGGGCGTCCGCGGCGGCCGTTGTCGAACAGCGCGTCCACCGACTCCTGGAGCATGCGCTTCTCGTTCGCCACGATGATCTCGGGGGCCCCGAGGTCCATCAGGCGCTTGAGCCGGTTGTTGCGGTTGATGACGCGGCGGTACAGGTCGTTCAGGTCCGAGGTCGCGAACCGGCCGCCGTCGAGCTGCACCATCGGGCGCAGCTCCGGCGGGATCACCGGCACGCAGTCGAGGACCATGCCCAGCGGCGAGTTGCCGGTGGCCTGGAACGCGGCCACGACCTTCAGGCGCTTGAGCGCGCGGAGCTTCTTCTGCCCCTTGCCGGTCGCGATCGTCTCGCGCAGGCTCACGGTCTCGGCGTCCAGGTCGAGGTTCTCGAGCAGGTTCTTGATGGACTCGGCGCCCATCCCGCCCGTGTAGTACTCGCCGAAGCGCTGCTGGAGCTCGCGGTAGAGCATCTCGTCGCCGATGAGCTGGCGCACGTCCAGCTTGCGGAACGTGTCCATGACCTCGTCGAGGCGGTCGATCTCCCGCTGCGCCTTGTCGCGGATCTGGCGCATCTCGCGCTCGCCGCCGTCCTTGACCTTGCGGCGGACGTCGGCGCGGGCGCCCTCGGCCTCGAGCTCGGCCAGGTCGGCCTCCAGCTTCGAGGCGCGCTCCTCGATCGCGGCGTCGCGCTGCTGCTCGAGGTGGCGCTTCTCGGCCACGATCTCGTTCTCCAGCGTCGGCAGGTCGCGCTGGCGCGCCTCGTCGTCGACGGCGGTGATCACGTAGGCCGCGAAGTAGATGACCTTCTCGAGGTCCTTCGGCGCCAGGTCGAGCAGGTAGCCCAGGCGCGAGGGGACGCCCTTGAAGTACCAGATGTGGGTGACCGGAGCGGCGAGCTCGATGTGGCCCATGCGCTCGCGGCGCACCTTCGAGCGCGTCACCTCGACGCCGCAGCGCTCGCAGATGATGCCCTTGAAGCGGATGCGCTTGTACTTGCCGCAGTAGCACTCCCAGTCCCGGGTCGGACCGAAGATCTTCTCGCAGAAGAGACCGTCCTTCTCGGGCTTGAGGGTCCGGTAGTTGATGGTCTCGGGCTTCTTCACCTCGCCGTGAGACCACTGCCGGATGTCCTCCGCGGTGGCGAGGCCGATCTTCAACTTGTCGAAGAAGTTGACGTCGAGCACTGAACTCTTCTTCCCCTTGTGCTGCTTCTGTAAGGATGGGATGAGACGTAAGGCGGGGGCGGCGGCTGCCGCCCCCACTCGACGTCAGGCGCTCTCGAAGTCCACGCTCGAGGGCTCTTCGTGGGACAGGTCGATCCCGAGCTCCTCGGCCGCGCGGAAGACCTCGTCGTCGCTCTCGGTCATCTGGATGGCCTGCCCGTCGGCGGACAGCACCTCCACGTTGAGGCAGAGCGACTGGAGCTCCTTGAGCAGCACCTTGAACGATTCGGGAATGCCCGGTTCGGGGACGTTCTCGCCCTTGACGATCGCCTCGTAGACCTTCACGCGGCCCACGACGTCGTCGGACTTGATCGTCAGCAGCTCCTGGAGCGCGTACGCCGCGCCGTAGGCCTGCATGGCCCAGCACTCCATCTCACCGAAGCGCTGGCCGCCGAACTGGGCCTTGCCGCCGAGCGGCTGCTGGGTGATCATCGAGTACGGACCGGTCGAACGCGCGTGGATCTTGTCGTCGACCATGTGGTTCAGCTTCAGGATGTACATGTAGCCGACCGAGATCGGGTCCGGGAACGGCTCGCCGGTGCGCCCGTCGAACAGCTGCGCCTTGCCCGTCGGGGCCACCATGCGCTGGCCGTCGCGGTTGGGGAGCGTGTTCGCCAGGACGCCCTGGACCTCCTCGGGGTGCGCGCCGTCGAACACCGGCGTGCCCACCTTCGAGTCGGCCGGGGCCTCGTCGGCGCCGATGGCCTTGAGGGCCTGCTGCCAGGCCTCGTCGAACCCTTCGAGCTTCCAGCCCGTCTTCGCCGCCCAGCCCAGGTGGACCTCCAGCACCTGGCCGATGTTCATTCGGCCCGGCACGCCCAGCGGGTTGAGCAGGATGTCGATCGGGGTGCCGTCCGGCAGGAACGGCATGTCCTCCTGCGGCACCACCTTCGAGATGACGCCCTTGTTGCCGTGGCGGCCGGCGAGCTTGTCGCCGACGCCGATCTTGCGCTTCTGCGCGATGTAGACGCGGACGAGCTCGTTCACGCCCGGGGACAGCTCGTCACCGTCCTCGCGGCTGAAGGTGCGCACCCCGATGACCGTGCCGGCCTCGCCGTGCGGGACCTTCAGGGACGTGTCGCGGACCTCGCGGGCCTTCTCGCCGAAGATCGCGCGGAGCAGGCGCTCCTCCGGGGTCAGCTCGGTCTCGCCCTTGGGCGTGACCTTGCCGACCAGGATGTCGCCGTCCTCGACCTCGGCGCCGATGCGGATGATGCCGCGGTCGTCCAGGTCGGAGAGCATCTCCTCGCCGACGTTCGGGATGTCCCGGGTGATCTCCTCCGGGCCCAGCTTGGTGTCGCGGGCGTCGACCTCGTGCTCGTCGATGTGGATCGAGGTGAGCACGTCCTCTTCGACCAGGCGCGAGGAGAGCACGATGGCGTCCTCGAAGTTCTGGCCCTCCCAGGTCGTGAACGCGACCAGCAGGTTCTTGCCGAGGGCCATCTCGCCCTTGTCGGTCGAGGGGCCGTCGGCGATCGGCTGGCCGGCCTCCACGCGCTCGCCCTCGGTGACGAGGGGCACCTGGTTGATGCACGAGCCCGCGTTCGAGCGGCGGAACTTGTGCAGCAGGTAGGTGCGGCGCATGCCGTTGTCCTGCGCGATGGTGATGTAGTCGGCGCTGGAGTCCTCGACGGTGCCGTCGGCCTCGGCGACGACGACGTCGCCGGCGTCGACCGCGGCGCGGTACTCCATGCCGGTGCCCACCAGCGGCGAGTCGGTCTTGATGAGCGGCACGGCCTGGCGCTGCATGTTCGCGCCCATGAGCGCGCGGTTCGCGTCGTCGTGCTCCAGGAACGGCACCAGCGCGGTCGCGACCGAGGTCATCTGGCGCGGCGACACGTCCATGTAGTCGATCTCGCCGGCCGACAGCAGCTCCGCCTCGCCGCCGTGGCGGCCGCGGGCGAGGATCTGCGAGTCGACGAACGAGCCGTCCTCGTTGAGGAGCTGGTTCGCCTGCGCGATCGTGTAGCGGTCCTCCTCGTCGGCGGTGAGGTAGTGGACCTCGTCGGTGACCTTGCCGTCCTCGACCTTCCGGTACGGCGTCTCGATGAAGCCGAACGGGTTGACGCGGGCGAAGGTCGACATGGCGCCGATGAGGCCGATGTTCGGGCCTTCCGGCGTCTCGATCGGGCACATGCGGCCGTAGTGCGACGGGTGCACGTCGCGGACGTCCATGGCGGCGCGGTCGCGCGAGAGGCCGCCCGGGCCGAGCGCCGAGAGGCGGCGGCGGTGCGTCAGGCCCGTGATCGGGTTGACCTGGTCCATGAACTGCGACAGCTGCGAGGTGCCGAAGAACTCCTTGATCGCGGCCACCACGGGGCGGATGTTGATCAGGGTCTGCGGCGTGATCGCCTCGACGTCCTGCGTGGTCATGCGCTCGCGCACGACGCGCTCCATGCGGGAGAGGCCCACCCGGATCTGGTTCTGGATGAGCTCGCCGACGGTGCGCAGGCGGCGGTTGCCGAAGTGGTCGATGTCGTCCGGCGCGTAGCCCGGCTCGGCCGCGTGCAGGCGCAGCATGAACTCGATCGTGGCGGCCAGGTCGTCCTCGGTGAGGACGCCGGTCGAGATCGGGTGGTCGAGGCCGAACTTCTTGTTGACCTTGTAGCGGCCGACCTTGGCGAGGTCGTAGCGCTTCTTGTTGAAGAACAGGTTCTCCAGCAGCGACTGCGCGTTGTCCTTCGTCGGCGGCTCGCCGGGACGGAGCTTGCGGTAGATGTCGAGCAGGGCCTCGTCCTGCGAGTTGATGGTGTCCTTCTCGAGGGTCGCCATCATGAGCTCGGACCAGCCGAAGCGCTCGCGGATGCGGTCGTTGTCCCAGCCGATGGCCTTGAGCAGCACGGTCACGGCCTGGCGGCGCTTGCGGTCGACGCGCACGCCGACGGTCTCGCGCTTGTCCACGTCGAACTCGAGCCAGGCGCCGCGGCCGGGAATGACCTTCGCGCTGGTGAGGTCGCGGTCCGAGGTCTTGTCGGGCTGCTTGTCGAAGTACACGCCGGGCGAGCGGACGAGCTGCGAGACGACCACGCGCTCGGTGCCGTTGACGATGAAGGTGCCCTTCGGGGTCATCATGGGGAAGTCGCCCATGAAGACCGTCTGGCTCTTGATCTCGCCGGTGGTGTGGTTGATGAACTCCGCGGTGACGAACAGCGGCGCGCAGTAGGTGAGGTCCTTCTCGCGGCACTCCTCGATGGGGGCCTTGACCTCGTCGAAGCGAGGGTTGGAGAAGGACAGGCTCATGGTGCCCGAGAAGTCCTCGATCGGGCTGATCTCCTCGAGGATCTCGTCGAGGCCGCTGACTGCGTCTTCACCCGCGCGGGCGCGGTAGGTCTCGTTGCCGACGAGCCAGTCGAACGAGTCGGTCTGGAGCGCCAGAAGGTTCGGTACTTCGAGTTTCTCTTCGATCCTGCCGAACGAGATGCGGCGAGGTGCGTGCTTGCTCTTGCTGGAGCTGGTCTTGCCAGTGCGGGAAGCTGCCAAGATTCGTCCTTCCGAGGACCTGAGTGTTACGACGGCCGGCGCATGCCACAGTCACCGCATCGATGCGGGATCGACGAGGACAGCCGGAAACGGGCACCGAATCGAACGCCCATGCCGAGCATGGCGTTGAACGTCGGTCGATAGCCTGGAATCCCCACCGTCCGCGACCCTCACCGCGTCAAGAAGGCGTGAAGGAGGCAGCGCAAATTATTACCCTAGCGTACACTCCGGCAGACTGTCAACTGCCCCACCGTGCGGCGAGGTCTGTCGTGACGACCGTCTCTCCTGCTGCCGAAGTTCCTCCCGGTCCCGGGCCGGCCCCCCGCGGGGCCGTCAGTGCGTCGTGCCTCCGGGCCGCCGCCGGCGGCCCGTGTTCGCCCGCTCCCGCAGCGCCCGGACGGCGTCCGGGACACGGGGGCGTTGCGCGCGCCACGCAGTGGCGCTTGAGGAACTAGTTTGCAGGATCAAGTCACAGTTCGTCAAGTCAGGCGTCTCATTCGCCCGGATGCGCCCCTTCGGCCCGGGCGCGCCGTGCGTGCCCCGCGGGGGCGGCCGGGGACGGGCGAGGCCCAGCGCAGCGGGGCCGGAGGGCGGCGGAGGCACCGGCGCGGCGCCCGCCGCCGGGCAAGGGCGGCGGGCCGCGCATTCGGCCGGCGCCCGGGCGTGTCGCGGCCGGGCGGGGCTTCGGTGCGGGGGCGGGGCGCCTTGCGTCGCCCGCGGCCGGGGACCGGCCGTGATGCGGCGCCTCGCACCCGGGCACCTTCGGCGGCGAGCCGCCTCGCCTTGTACAACGAGCCCGCGCCGGGAAGGTGACGCGGGCTCAGCCGGGGTTCTCGCGGGCTACGCGCCGAGGAGGTCCTGGGCGCGCTCGAGGGCCTCGCGCATGGCGTCCTGGTAGGCGAACAACTCGTCCTCCAGGGCGGTGTAGTAGCCGGTCTGGACGGCGTCCCAGGCGGCGGCCGCGGTCTCGCGGTAGCCGGTCTCGTCGCCGCAGGCGGCGAAGTCGACGGCGAGGGCGGTCTCGTGCTCGCGCACGCTCGCGTAGTCCTCGCCGAGGTCGGCGGGGAGCTCGGGGATCGCGCCGGACTCGGGCGAGACGGGCTCGTAGCCGGGCAGGCCGCGGTAGTAGGCGTTGGCGAAGTAGTCGGTCAGGGGCAGGCCGGCGAGGTCGTCGAAGGCCCAGTCGCCGCGGCCCCGGTCGAAGAGGCAGGCGAGGAAGGCGGCCTCGGCGTCGGCGGTCAGGGCCCGGTAGTCCTCGCGCAGGGCGTCGAAGTCGCCGGTGTCGGCGGGGTCCTGGGGCGCGCGGTTCCAGCCGGGGCCGTCGCCGGTGTCGCCTTCGGCGGGGCCGTAGAGGCCCTCCTGGACGGCGAGGAGGCAGCCGCCGGGCTCGGCGTCGGCGATGCCGCCGTCGCCGGCCCCGGGGGCCATGCCCATGGCGGCGGCGCGGAAGTCGAGGTGGTCGGGGCCGTAGTACGCCTCGTACCAGGCCTCCTGCTCGGCGGCGGGGAGCTCGTCCCAGGCGCTGTTGTCGGGCTCCTCCTCGACGTGGTCCTCGCCGTAGACCGCGGCCGCGTACTCCTCGGCGTCGTCGCTCTCGGCGCCCTCGGGGGTGGTGAGCCACTGGCCGAAGCCCCAGCGGGCGGCGGTGTCGGCGTCGGGCAGGAAGCCGTCGAAGGGGTAGGTCTCGACGAGCAGCTCCAGCTCGGCGATGTCGGCGGGCCGCAGGACGGCCCGGTCGTGGACGGCGTGGCCGGCCTCCTCCAGGCAGGCCTCGGCGAGGCGCAGCTCGGCGTCGGCGAGGTCGGCTTCGAGGCGGCGGTTCTCGTTGACGACGTCGGTGAGGGCCGCGGCCTCCTCGGGCTGCTCGGAGGCGGCGGCGCCGCCGTCCTCGCCGGGGCCGGCGCAGGCGCTCAGGGCGAGCGCCGCGGCGGCGGCCAGGAGTGCGGCGGCGGGGGTCCGCTGTGTCATGTCGGGTCGCTCCTCAGGTCGGTGCGCCCCCTGATACGCGCGGCGGGCCCGGCGGGGTTGCCCGGCGGCGCGCGCTTCCGGCCCCCGGACGCGGGGCGGCCCGGGCCGCGCCCCATCTGCGCAGCCCGGGCCTTTTCTTCCCCGATAGAGAAGTGGTCTTCGTGTCGACGAGCGCCGCTAGGCGTCCAGGAGCTCCTGGGCCGTCGCGAGGGCCTCCTTGATCTTCTCCTGCCAGGCGTAGACGTCCTGCTCGACGGCCGTGTAGGCGTCGACGTGGGCCTCCTCGTAGGCCTGCTCGGAGGCGTCGGCGTAGCCGGTCTCGTCGCCGCAGGCGGCGAAGTCGACGGCCATCTGGATCTCGTACGCCTTCCACTCCTCATAGGAGCTGCCGGCGGCCTCGGGGATCTCGGGCACGACGGCGTCGGAGTCGCCGAGCATCATGTCCTTCTCCTCCTCGGAGGCGTTCTGGTAGTACAGCTGGGCGAAGAACTCCCACACCGGCAGCGCGTTGTACTGGTCGAACTCCCAGCCCTCGTAGCCCTTGCCGGAGATGCAGTCGAGGAACGCGTCCTGCTCGTCCGCCATCTTGTCGGCGTAGTCGAGTTCGATGTCCTCCCACATGGTCTCGCTGGCGTAGAGGGGGTTCTCGACGCCGTAGGACCAGTACTCCCACGTCTCGGTGCTGCCGTCCTCGTTCTCGTACGACTCCTCGACGAGCTCGGGCTCGCCGTGGAGCTGCTGGATCATCTCCAGCTGGCAGCCGCCCGGCTTGGGCTCGGGGTCCATCTCCTCTTCGAGGTCGATCTCGCCCTCGTCGGCGACGGCCTCTTCCTCAGCGATCGCGTCCTCGGCGTAGTCGCCCTCGCCGGCCATCATGTCGGCGTACTCCTGCGCGGAGCCGTACGACCACTCGGCGTACTCCTCGCCCTGGTAGGCGACGTACCACGCGTACTGGTCGGCGGGGTCGAGGGCGTCCCACTCGGCGGTGTCGGGCTCCTCGTAGCTGTCGCCCTCCTCCTCCTGCCACTCCTCTTCCTCAGCGGCCCAGTAGTCCTCGGTGGCCGGGTCCTCCATGCCGTCGGGGCCGTTGGCCCACTGGCCGAACCCGTACTCGGCGGCCTCCTCGGCCTCGATGATGAAGCCCTCGTGAGGGGGGTACTCGGAGAGGGACTCCTGCTCCTCCGGCTCGTAGGCCTGGAGCGCCCAGGGGTCGTGGACGGTGAAGCCGGCGTCCTCGAGGCACTTCTCGATGAGGCGGTACTCGGCGGCGGCCAGTTCGGCCTCGAGCCGGTTGGAGTCGTTGATCATGTTGACCAAGCGGTCCTCATCGGACTCCGCGGCGTCCTCGCCGAGTCCGAGCATGCCGCAGCCGGCGGTGAGCGCCAGCACGGCGGCCGCGCCTGCGGCGGCGACTCCTCTGCTCCCGGGCATCGTGGTTCTCCTTGCGTGTCAGGTGTGTCTACCCGCAAGACGAGGCGGTGGCCCGCTTTCGTTGCAAGCCGCCCGGGATTCTTCTGAAAATCTCTCAGATGGCACGAAACCGGGGTCCCGCCGCGCGATGCGGCGGAACCCCGGTGTCCGTACCAAGGGCTGGGAGGCCCCTTGAGCTGGTGTAGCGGAAGGCTACTTGAGGGAGACGGTGGCGCCGGCGCCCTCGAGGGCCTCCTTGGCCTTGTCCGCGTCGTCCTTCTTCGCGCCCTCGAGGACGGCCTTGGGGGCGCTCTCGACGAGCTCCTTGGCCTCCTTGAGGCCGAGGCCGGTCAGGCCGCGGACTTCCTTGATGACCTTGATCTTGGACTCGCCCGCGGACTCGAGGACGACGTCGAAGGTGTCCTTCTCGACAGCGGCCTCCTCGCCACCGGCGGCGGGGCCGGCGGCGGCCACGGCGACGGGGGCGGCGGCGGTGACGTCGAACTTCTCCTCGAACGCCTTCACGAACTCGGAGACCTCGAGCAGGGTCATGCCCTCGAACTGCTCGAGCAGCTCGTCGGTGGACAGCTTAGCCATGGTGTGTTTCCTTTCCTTAAGTCTCGGACCGGCGCGGGGCTACTCCCCGGCGGCCGCTTTCTTGTCCTGCAGCGCGGCACCCAGACGCGCCACCTGCCCGGCGGGGGCGGCGACGACGGCGACGGCCTTCTGCGCGGTGGCCTTGAGCGCACCGGCCAGCTTGGCCAGCAGCACTTCGCGGGATTCGAGGTCGGCGAGCTTGTTGATCTCGTCGACGGAGAGGGCCTTGCCCTCCATGAACCCGCCCTTGATCACCAGGGCGTCGTGGGACTTCGCGAAGGCGCGGAGGCCCTTGGCGGCTTCCACCGGGTCGCCTTCGATGAAGGTGATCGCGGTGGGACCGGTGAACAGGTCGTCCAGACCGGTCACGCCGGCCTGGTTGGCGGCGCGCTTGGCGAGGGTGTTCTTGGCAACGCGGTAGCGCGTCCCCTCGCCGAGGGAACGCCGGAGCTCGCGCAGTTCGGCAACGGTCAGGCCGCGGTACTCGGTGAGCACCGTGGCGGTCGCGCTGGAGAACTCGTCGGCGAGTTCGGCGATGGCGGTCGTCTTACCCGCCGGGTATTCCCTGTCAGCCATGTTTCCCTCCTTTCTCGGCTGGTCAATCCACAACCGTGCGGAGGCGACAAAAAAGGCGCCCTCGCGGGACGCCTCATCATTGGGACCTTCGGGCCGTTGCACGGCCCGCACCATGGTCGCTTCGAGTAGTCGCCCTACGTCGGTCCCCGGAGGGTTTACAACCGCGCGAGGCGGTGACCGAACGGTCTATGGGTTGTTGCCGCAAGCGTACCAGCGGAGACGGGAAAGCCCCAGTGCAGGAGGCCTGCACCGGGGCTGCGTCACACTCGGCGAGCGCTACTTGATCTTGACCGCCTGCGGGTCGACCGGGATGCCCGGGCCCATGGTGGTCGAGATGGTCGACTTCTTGATGTACACGCCCTTGGAGCTGGCGGGCTTGAGCCGCTGGACCTCTTCGAGGGCCGCGCTGTAGTTCTCCGCGAGCTGCTCGGCCGTGAACGAGGTCTTGCCGATCGGCAGGTGCAGGTTCGCGTGCTTGTCGACGCGGAACGCGATCTTGCCGGCCTTGATCTCGGTGACGGCCTTGGCGACGTCCGGCGTGACGGTGCCGGTCTTCGGGTTCGGCATGAGGCCGCGCGGGCCCAGGATCCGCGCGATCCGGCCGATCTTGGCCATCTGGTCGGGGGTGGCGACGGCGGCGTCGAACTCGAGCCAGCCCTCGGAGATCCGCTTGACGAGCTCGTCGGAGCCGACCTCGTCGGCGCCGGCGGCGACGGCGGCCTCGGCCTTGTCGCCCTCGGCGAAGACGATCACGCGGACGGTCTTGCCGGTGCCGTGGGGCAGGGAGACGGTGCCGCGGACCAGCTGGTCGGCCTGGCGCGGGTCGACCCCGAGCCGCAGGGCGACCTCGACGGTCGCGTCGAACGAGGTCGGCGAGGTCTCCTTGGCGAGACCGGTCGCCTCGACGGGCGCGTAGAGCTGCGTCCGGTCGACCTTCTTGATGAGGTCTTGGTACTTCTTGCTGCGCTTCATGTTCCATCCTTCGGATGTCGTGGTGGGGGCGGGCGCGCGCCCTTCCACTGGGTTGACGCCGGCGGGGCCGGCGGACGTGCTGGAGCCCTTAGCCCTCGACGGTGATGCCCATGGAGCGGGCGGTGCCGGCGACGATGAGCGACGCGGCGTCGAGGTCGTTGGCGTTGAGGTCGGGGAGCTTCTTCTCCGCGATCTCGCGCACCTGGGCCTGGGTCACCTTGCCGACCTTGACCTTGTGCGGCTCGCCCGAGCCCTTGGGAACGCCGGCGGCCTTGAGCAGGAGCTTCGCGGCCGGCGGGGTCTTGAGGACGAACGTGAACGAACGGTCCTCGTACACCGTGATCTCAGCGGGGAGGACCTCGCCGCGCTGGGATTCGGTGGCCGCGTTGTAGGCCTTGCAGAACTCCATGATGTTGACGCCGTGCTGACCGAGGGCGGGGCCCACCGGCGGAGCCGGAGTGGCCTGACCACCCTGGAGCTCCAGCTTGAACGTCACAACGGCCTTCTTGTTGGGAGCCATCGTGTCCTTCTCTTCCTGGGATAACGCGGGACGGTCCCCGCGTCTTCTTGCGAGCGCGCGGCAGCGCCGAGCCGCCGCGCAACCGTTCCAGGGTACCTGCCGGACGGCGGGCCGCCTGGACGGAGGTGTGTGAGCTGTAGCTCGTGCTACAGCTTCGAGACCTGGTTGAAGTTGAGCTCGACCGGGGTCTCGCGGCCGAAGATCGACACGAGCACCTTGAGCTTCTGCTGCTCCGCGTTGATCTCGGCGATCGTGGCGGGCATCGAGGCGAAGGCGCCGTCGACGACGGTGACGGACTCGCCCTCGGAGAAGTCGACCTTGATGTCGGGGTCGGAGGACGCCGACTCGGCGGCGGCCTCGTCCTTGGGCTTCTGCTCCGGCGGGAGGAGCCACTGGATGACCTCGTCGAGCGGAAGCGGGCTGGGCCGGTCGGTGCGGTCGACGACGCCGACGAAGCCGGTCACGCCGGGCGTGTTGCGCACGACCGAGTAGGACTCGGGGGTCATCTCCATGCGGACGAGCACGTAGCTGGGGAAGACCTTGGCCTCGACCTTCGAGCGCTTGCCGTTCTTGATCTCCACCTCGGTGTGGGTGGGGACCTCGATCTGGTAGATGAAGTCCTCCATGTCGAAGGACTGGATGCGGTTCTCCAGGTTCGAGCGCACGCGGTTCTCGAAGCCGGCGTAGGAGTGCAGCACGTACCACTCGCCGGGGGCGAAGCGCAGCTTGGCCCGCAGCGCCTCCGCCGGGTCGACCTCGGGCTCGGCGGGCCCGGCCGCCTCGTCCTCGTCGAGCTCCGGCTCGTCGTCGACGTCCGCGACCTGTGCGGCCGCGGCGGCCTGCGCCGCGACTTCTTCCTTCAAGGCCTCGTCGAACTCAGACACGCTTGACTCTCATTCCGGCTCGGTGCCCGCGGTCGGCGGGACACGGCGACTGTGCTTCGGTTTCTCGGATGCGGCGGCGCTGCGCCGATGTGCGGCCCGCAGGCTCCCGCTACGTGGATCCCGCCGCCTGTGAAGTCGCGCGCCGGCGGAACCGGCGCGCGTCATACCCACTAGGGTAGCCGCTCTGCGGCGCGGCGCGCTTCAGGCACCGTCGAAACGGCGCAGGTCACGCGAACCGCCCGCCTCGGGCGGGGGCGGGACCGGCCGGGGAGGCGCGCTAGGAGTCGGCGCCGAAGGCGCGGCGGACGAGGTCGCCGAAGAGGAGGTCGAGCCCGCCGATGTAGGCCATCATGATGCCGACGAAGACGAGGACCACGATCGAGTAGGTGATGAGCTGGCGCCGGGTCGGGTAGACGACCTTGCGGAGCTGCTCGACGACCTCGCGCAGGAACCGGCCGAGCTTCTTGAAGGGGTTGCGCTCGACGGCCTTCTCGCCCTGCCTGCGGGTGGGACGACCCTTGTCGGCGGTCGCATCGGAGCGGCTGGTGTCGTCGGCCACGTCGGCTTCCTCCAGGGTTCGTCGCTGATGGGGCGGTCAGGGTTGCAGCATACCGGACTAGCCGGACGCGCCCGCGTCGCGGCGTCGCGCTTCGTATGCGGCGCTGAGTTCGGCGCGCCGCTCGTTCCAGTGGTCGCGCATGAGCCGCATCTCGGTCTTGGTGAACTCCATGAACGCGGCGGTCTGGATGAGTCGGTCGCGGCCGGGGCCCTCGGGGAGGGTGTCGATCCCGATGAGGGCGGTGTCGCGGTAGCGGTCGAGGAAGCCGGAGCGGTCGAGCATGATGTTGCCCCAGATGTCCTCGTCGTTGAGGCGGTAGACGTCGGCGCGGGTGGAGGGGCGGCGGGTCTTGAAGACGAGCCCGGCGGCGAGGAGCTCGCGGACGGCGCCGGAGACGGCGGCGAGGCTGATGCCCAGGCCCTCGGCGATCTCGGCGGCGGTGTAGGTCTCGTCGTCGTCCACCAGGATGTACGTGAAGACCCGCGCGGCCATGCGCTGCATGCCGCTGGTCGCGAGGATGCCCGCGAACTGCTCCACGTAGTCGAGCATGGCCTTGCGTTCGGCGTCCGGCTCGTCCATCGCCGCGCTCCCCCGTCCCTTGATGCGTGTTGATGATATCTTGACACGACATTGTTTTCACAAATTCATGAAAACTATGTTAGCTTGATGGCATGAACGCAGTGATCCGCACTGAGGAACTGGTCAAGCGCTTCGGTCATGTGACCGCGCTCGATCATCTCAATCTCGAAGTCGCCCAAGGCGAGACCCACGGATTCCTGGGCCCGAACGGCGCCGGCAAGTCCACCACCATCCGCGTCCTCCTCGGCATGCTCCGCTCCGACGGGGGCCGCGCCGAGCTCTTCGGCGCCGACCCCTGGAAGGACGCCGCCGAGCTCCACCGGCGCCTCGCCTACGTGCCCGGCGACGTCGCCCTCTGGCCCGGCCTCACCGGCGGCGAGACCATCGACCTCCTCGGGCGCCTGCGCGGCGGCGTCGACCGCGCCAGGCGCGACGAGCTCCTCGAGCGCTTCGACCTCGACCCCCGCAAGAAGGGCCGCTCCTACTCCAAGGGCAACCGGCAGAAGGTCGCCCTCGTCGCCGCGTTCGCCGCCGACGTCGACCTCCTCCTGCTCGACGAGCCCACCTCCGGGCTCGACCCCCTCATGGGCGCCGTCTTCAACGAGTGCGTCAAGGAGGCCGCCGCGCAGGGCCGCACCGTGCTCCTGTCGAGCCACATCATGAGCGAGGTCGAGGCCCTGTGCGAGCGGGTGAGCATCATCCGCAAGGGCGTCGTCGTCGAGACCGGCTCCCTCGCCGAGATGCGGCACTTCTCGCGCTCGCGCCTGCGCGCCACCCTGAAGCACCCCGTGCACGGCCTCGCGGACACCGACGGCGTCCACGACCTCGTCGTCGACGGCCTGGAGATCGACTGCTCGGTCGACGCCGCCGCCCTCGACGACGTGCTCGCCCGCCTCGCGGCCGCCGGCGTCGCCGCCCTCACCTGCGAGCCGCCGTCCCTGGAGCAGATCTTCATGCGCTTCTACGGCGACGAGCTCGCCGCCCACGGCGTGCGGGAAGGGAACGGGCGATGACCGCCGCCGCAGCCGAGGTCGGGGACGGCCTCGGGACCCTCGCCGGCACCGGCAAGCTCCTGCGCTTCCAGGCCCGCCGGACCCGCGTCCACCTCACCGCCTGGACCCTCGGCATCGCCGGCGGGACCTGGCTGATCACGCCCGTCCTCGCCGACCAGTACGCCACGCCCGAGTCCCGCGTCGCCCTCGGCGCGACCATGAACACGCCCGCGATGCGGTCCATGACCGGCCCCGCCGAGTACGTCGCGGCGTACGCCGACAGCATCGGCGCCCTGTTCGCCAACCGGATGCTGCTGTGGACCGGCGCGATGACCGCCGTCATGTTCGTGCTCCTGGTCGTGCGCCTCACCCGCGCCGACGAGGAGACCTCGCGGTCCGAGGTGCTCCGCTCGAACCCCGTCGGCCGCCGCGCCGACCTCGCCGCCGCCCTGGCGCTCAGCGCCGCCGCGGCGACCGTCCTGGGGGCGCTCATGGCGCTCGCGGTGCTCGGCCTCGAGGACGGCGCCGCGGGCGGCGCGGTCCTCTTCGGGCTCGCGCACACCGCCATCGGCCTCGTGTTCGCGGCCCTGACCGCGGTGGCCGCGCAGGTGAGCGATTCCGCCTCGACGGCGACCGGGTACGGCCTGGGCCTGCTCGGCTGGAGCTTCCTCACCGCCGGGGTCGGCAACGCGCAGGAGAACGCCGCGGTGTGGCTCTCGCCGCTCGGCTGGTCGCAGCTGACGTTCATGTACACGTCCGAGGAGCGGTGGTGGCCCCTCGCGCTCACCCTCGCCGTCGCCGTCGCCGCGTCCTCGCTCGCGTTCGCGCTCGTCTCCCGGCGCGACTTCGGCCAGGGCCTGGTCGCGGCCCGCGCCGGCCGGCCCGGGGCCGCCGCCGGCCTGCGCAGCGCCCACGCGCTCACGTTCCGCCTCACCCGCGGCCTCATGTGGACCGGCGCCGCCACGCTCCTCCTGCTCGGCGCCGCCTACGGCTCGGTGCTCGGCAGCGCGGACGAGTTCGCCGACAGCCTCTCCGAGGCGCAGCGGGCCATGCTCGACCGGGGCGGCAGCACGATGGCGTACAGCTTCGCGGCCACGTTCATCGCGATCAACGCCGTCGTGGCGGCGCTGTTCGGCATCCTCGTGATCGGCAGGGGCCGCAAGGAGGAGACCGTCGGCCGCGGCGAGCTCATCGCCGCGTCGCCGGTGGCGCGCAGCGCCTGGCCGGGCTCCTACCTGCCGGCCGCGCTGTTCGCCGCCACCGTGACGAACCTCCTCGGCGGCCTCGGGCTGGCCGCGACCGGCTCCGGCGGCGACGGCGGGCTGTTCGGGAAGGTCCTGCTCGGCACCGCGATCCAGCTCCCGGCGGTCTGGACCCTGGTCGCCTTCGCGTTCGCGGCCTTCGCCTGGCTCCCGCGCGCGGGCTGGCTGCGGTGGCTCCTGTGGGTGTGGAGCCTCCTGGTCATCTACTTCGGGAACATGCTCGACATGCCCGAGTGGCTCCAGGACGCCTCGCCGTTCCACCACGTAGCCGCCTACCCCGCGCAGGACCTCGAGTGGGCGCCGCTGGGCGTGCTCGCCCTCCTCGCGGCCGCGCTCGTCTGGCTCGGCTACGCCGGCGCCCGCCGCCGCGACCTCCACTTCAGCTGAGCCGCATACCCTCCTCAAAGGAAACCGGGCGCCGCCGGTCCGACACCCCGGACCGGCGGCGCCGACCCGTCGCGGCACTCGCGGGCGGACTTGTCGTACCCCTGTGATTCGCTGTGGTTCCATGGGCAGCGTGTTCGACCTCCGCTTTGAGTTGACCGATCCGCCCGCCGAGCAGGAGTGCGAACTCGACCCGGCGCAGCGGTCGGTGACCGAACACGCCGCCGGGCCGCTCCTGGTGCGCGGCGGCCCCCAGACCGGCAAGACCGAGGCGCTCCTGCGGGCCGCCGCCGCGAAGGTCGAGGCCGGGGCCGACCCTGCCTCCGTCATGTTCTTCGGGCTGCGCCGCCAGGACACCGCGCACCTGCGCGCCCGCCTGAACGCCGCCACCGCCGCGGTCTCGGCCGCCGAGATCGGCGTGTACACCTTCCCCGCGTTCGCGTTCGCGCTGCTGCGCGCGGCCGCCGCCCAGGACGGCCGCGAGGAGCCGCGCCTGCTCACCGGCCCCGAGGCCGACGCCCTCATCCGGTCGATGCTCGAAGGCGAGGACTTCGGCTGGCCCGACGGCTTCGACGAGGCCGTGCGCACCTACGCGTTCGCGCAGCAGCTGCGCGACCTGGTCCTGCGCTGCGGCGAGCGCGGCCTCTCCGCGCCCGAGCTGACTCGGCTCGCGCTCGAGCACGACCGCCCCGAATGGGCCGTCGCCGCGCGCTTCTACGACCGGTACGTCACCACCCTCGCGCTCCAGTCCATGTCGAGCGCCCTCTACGACTCCGCGGAGATCGTGCGGGCCGCCGCCGCGGCCCTGCGCGCGCGCCCCGAGCTCCTGCCGCGCCCCGCGTGGGTGTTCGTCGACGACCTCCAGGACGCCACCCCGGCCCACCTGCGGCTGCTCGAACTCCTCGTCGGCGAGCGCGGCAACATCGTCGCGGCCGGCACCCCCGACGCGGCCGTGTTCGGCTACCAGGGCGGCGACCCGGAGTCGGTGCGCGAGTTCCCGTTCCGGTTCCCCGGCCCCGACGGCGCCGAGGCGCCCACGGTCCAGCTGAACGACGTCCACGCGGTGGCGCTCGCGCCCCTCGCGGCGACCACGGCCCTGTCGCGGCGGCTGCGCGGGTCCGACCGGGACCGGCGGCGCGGCACCGCCTCGGAGGAGCCGGGCCGGGCCGAGGTCGTGTACCTGCCCTCGCCCACGCGGGAGGCGGTGTACATCGCCGACACCGCGCGCCGCGCCCACCTGCTCGACGGCGTCCCCTACGGCGACATGGCGGTCGTCGTCAAGTCGGCGTCGTCGATCCCGCACCTGCGGCGGGCGATGCAGCACGCCGGGGTGCCGACCCGGCAGGCCGCCGACGACGTGCCGCTCCCGGCGCACCCCACCGTGCGCGACCTGCTGCGGGTCGTCCTCGTCGGGCGCCACCCCGAGCGGCTCGACGAGACCGTCGCGGCCGGGCTGCTGCACTCCCAGTTCGGCGGCGCCGACCCGTTCGCGGAGCGGCGGCTGCGCCAGGAGCTGCGGCGCCTCGCCGTCGCGGCCGACGACTTCTCCCCCGGCGCCGACCTGCTCGTGGAGGCCCTGGCCGACCCCGCGCGGATCGCGGCCCTCCCCGAGGAGGAGTGGGCCGAGCCGGCGCGGCGCCTCGACGCGCTGTTCACCGCGGCCCGCGAGGGCGGCGGGATCACCGCGACGCTGTGGACGGTGTGGGAGGCGTCCGGGCTGGGCGAGCGCCTCAAGCGGCGGGCGCTGTCCTCGGACCGGCGGGCGCAGCGCGCCGACGCCGAGCTCGACGCCGTCATCGCCATGTTCGACCTCGCCGCCGACTACGAGAGGAAGCAGCCGGGCGCGCTCGTCGACGTGTTCTGCGAGCACGTCCTCCACCAGCAGCTGCCCGGCGACTTCCTGTCCGCGCGCGCGGAACTGGGCGACGCGGTGACGCTCGCGACCGCGCACGCCGCGCACGGGCGGCAGTGGGACTTCGTGGTCGTCGCCGGCGCGCAGGAGGGCGCGTGGCCGAACCTGCGCCCGCGCGGCTCGCTCCTGGGCGCCGAGGCGCTCGTCGACGTCCTCGACGGCCGCGCCGACGTCGACCAGGTGGCGCAGCTCCTCGACGAGGAGCGGCGCCTGTTCTACAACGCGTGCACCCGGGCGCGCACGCGCCTGCTGGTCACCGCGGTCGACTCCGACGACCTCCAGCCGAGCCGGTTCACCGCGGAGCTCGGTGTCGAGCCGGTCACCGCGCCGCGGCGCGGGCGGCCCCTCAGCCTCGCGTCGCTCGCGGCCCGCCTGCGGGAGGCCGTGATCGACGCCGGGCACGCCGAGCGGGACGCGGCCGCGGCCGGGCTGCGGCGCCTGGCCGAGTCGGGGGTGCCCGGCGCGGACCCGGCGAAGTGGTGGGGGCTCGCGCAGCTCTCGGACGAGCGCGCGCTCGCGCTCGCGGGCGAGACGATCCGGATCTCGCCGTCCCAGGTGGAGACCTCCCAGCAGTGCGGGCTGCGGTGGGTCCTGGAGTCGCACGGCGCCGACGACGGCGACCTGCTGCCGCGCCACCTCGGCACGCTCCTGCACGCCGCGGCCGAGGCGGTCACCGTCGACCCCGCCGCGGACCCGAAGGCGGTCATGGAGCAGGTCGTGGGCGAGCACTTCGACCGGCTCCCGTTCGAGGCGCCGTGGCACGCCGAGCAGCAGCGCCGCCGCGTCTCCGGCGCGGTCGAGCGGTTCGCGGCCTGGCTGCGCTCGAACCAGCGCGAGCTCCTCGGGGCCGAGCGGTCGTTCCGGGTCAAGCTCGAACTGGGGCCGCCGGGCGTCGAGGTGGTCATGTCCGGGCAGGTGGACCGGCTCGAACGCGACGGCGACGGGCGCCTGTACGTGGTCGACCTGAAGACCGGCAAGAACGTGCCGAAGGCGAGCGAGGTGCAGACGCACGCGCAGCTGGGCGCGTACCAGCTGGCGGTCGCCGAGGGCGCGTTCGAGGAGGGCGCCGAGCCGGGCGGCGGCGAACTGGTCTACCCGAACGTGGAGAACAAGAAGTCGATCCGGATCGTGGCGCAGGGCCCGCTCGGCGAGGGCGAGAACCCGGACTGGGCGCGCGAGGCCGTGGCCGAGGCCGCGAACCGGATGGCCGGCGACGTGTTCGAGGCGCGGAACACGAGCAAGTGCGCCACCTGCAAGATCAAGCAGTGCTGCCCGATCGCGGACGAGGGACGGCAGGTCACCGATGAGTGAGGCACGGGTGGACGGGGCGCGGGCGGGCCGCCGGTACAGCGCGCTGGGGCTCGCGAACCGGCTGGGCGCGAACCGGCCGACCGCCGAGCAGGAGGCGGTGATCGAGGCCGGGCGCGACCCGATGCTCGTCATCGCGGGCGCGGGCTCGGGCAAGACGACGACGATGGCCGACCGGGTGGTGTGGCTCATCGCGAACCGGGTGGTGCGGCCCGAGCACATCCTGGGGCTCACGTTCACGCGCAAGGCCGCGGCGGAGCTCGCGGCGCGCGTCAGGGACAAGCTGCGGCGCCTGACCGAGTCGATCCCGGAGCTGTCGGAGCTGCACGGGGAGCCGTCGGTGTCGACGTACAACGCGTACGCGGGGAACCTGGTCGGCGAGCACGGGCTGCGCATCGGGATCGAGCCGGGGACGCGGATCGTCACCGACACGGGGCGCTGGCAGATCGCGCGCGACCTGGTGTGCGCGTGGGACGGCGAGATGAGCGAGTTCGACGTCGGGATCGACGAGGTGACCAAGCGGGTGCTCCAGTTGGCCGGGCAGCTCGCGGAGCACCTGCGGGACGGCGCGGACCTGCGGGCGTTCGGGCGCGGCCTGTACGAGGAGCTGGAGGAGCGCACGAACGGCAGGCCGCTGAACGACGAGTTCCGGGGCCTGGCGTCGCTGCGGCGCAAGTACGACCAGCTGCTGCCGCTGGTGGAGGCGTGGGACCGGCGCAAGCGCGAGCTCGGCGTCATGGACTTCGCCGACCAGCTGTCGCTGGCCGCGCAGCTGGTCGCGGGCGCGCCGGAGATCATCCGGTCCGAGCGGGACCGGTGGAGGGTGGTGCTCCTCGACGAGTACCAGGACACGTCGTTCTCGCAGGTGTCGCTGCTGCGCGACCTGTTCGGCGGCGGGCACCCGGTGACGGCGGTCGGCGACCCGAACCAGTCGATCTACTCGTGGCGCGGGGCCTCGGCGGGGACGCTCCAGCGCTTCCCGGCGGACTTCCCGGCGGCGAGCGGGGAGCCCGCGAAGGTCGCGTACCTGACGAAGTCGTGGCGCAACCGCGAGGCGGTCCTGGAGGCGGCGAACACCGTGTCGGCGCCGCTGCGGGCCGGGAACGTGCCGCCGCTGTCGGTGGGCGCGAAGTTCGACGACGAGCACGGGCGCGGCTCGGTCGAGGCGGCGATGCACCTGTCGGCGGCCGAGGAGGCGGCGTGGGTCGCGGCGCGCCTGGTCGCGGTGTGGCGGCCGGACGCGGAGGAGACCGCGGCGGTCCTCATCCGCAAGCGCCGCCAGATCCCGGCCCTGCACCGGGCGCTCACGAACGCCGGGCTGCCCGTGCAGGTCGTGGGGTCGCTGGGGCTGCTGTACTTCCCGGAGGTGGCCGAGACCGTGGCGATGCTGCGCGCGGCGGCCGACCCGATGAACGGCCCGGCGCTCATGCGGCTGCTCGCGGGGAACCGGTGGCGGATCGGGCCGCGCGACATCGCGGCCCTGTGGGCGCGGGCGCGGGAGCTCGCCCCCGACTCGCGCGGGTTCGAGCCGGACGCGGGCGTGGAGGCCGAGGCGTCCCTCGCTGACGCGCTCGGCGATCCCGGTGCGGCCGAACGCTACTCGACGCTCGGGTACCTGCGGTTCGCGCAGCTGCACGAGGAGCTGAGCTGGATCCGCAGCCGGCTGGGGCAGAGCCTGCCCGACGTGGTCGGCGACGTCATCGCGCACACCGGGCTCGACGTCGAGGTCATGCTCCACCACGGCGACCTGTCCAATCTGGACGAGTTCATCGACGTGGCGGCCGCGTACGAGAACGACACCGCGGGCGCGAGCATCCCGGGGTTCCTGTCGTACCTGGAGACCGCGGCCGAGCAGGAGCGGGGGCTGACGGTGGAGGGCGCGAACCCGGCCGGCGGGGTGGTGCAGCTGCTCACCGTGCACGCCGCGAAGGGCCTGGAGTGGGACGTGGTGGCCGTGCCGGGCCTGTGCGACGGGATCCTGCCGACCACGAAGCGCGACTCGACGTGGGTCTCCGACGCGGCCCGGCTGCCGTACCCGCTGCGCGGCGACGCCGAGAACCTCCCGGTGCTGTACCTCGACGAGGCGCACGTGCCCGCGGAGGTCGCCAAGGCCGTCAAGGCGTTCAAACAGGACGACCACGAGGCGAACCTCGGCGAGGAGCGCCGGCTCGCGTACGTGGCGATGACGCGCGCCCGCCGGGCGCTGCTGGCGAGCGGCTACTGGTGGGACGCGGACAAGCAGGGCGCGCGCAAGCCCGCCCCGTACCTCGAGGAGGCCCGGAGCGCGGGCGCCGAGGTCCCGGTGTGGGTCGAGTCGGGCCCCACGAACCCGCTGGAGGACCAGGCCCGGACGGCGCAGTGGCCGAGCAGGGCGCCCTTGGGGTCCCGGCAGGCGGCGTTCGCCGAGGCGGCCGAGCTGGTGCTGTCCGCGCCCGAGCCGGGCCGCGAGGGGCCGCTGGGCCGGCAGTGGCGCGAGGAGGCCGAGCTGCTGCTGGCCGAGCGCGACGAGCGCGAGTCGGGCGTGGTGCGCCTGCCGCGCCCGGCGCGCCTGTCGACGTCGCAGCTCATGGCGATGCGCGCCGACGAGGCGGCCTTCGCGGCGGAGCGGCGCCGTCCGATGCCGCAGCCGCCGCGCCCGGCGACCCAGCGCGGCACCGAGTTCCACTCGTGGGTCGAGGAGTTCTTCGGCGGCGGCGCCCTGTTCGACCCCGCCGACCTCCCCGGCGCGGCCGACGAGGCCGTGGACCAGGCCGACCTCGAACGCCTGAAGGCCGCGTTCCGGGCCTCGGCGTGGGCGGGCCGCCGCATCGCCGCGCAGGAGGTGCCGTTCGTCATCGACTTCGAGGGCACGGTGGTGCGCGGGCGCATCGACGCGGTGTTCCACAACGAGGACGGCGGCTACGACATCGTCGACTGGAAGACCGGCCGCCCGCCCGAGGGCGACGCGGCCGCGCACGCCGCCCTCCAGCTCAAGGTCTACCGCCGCGCCTGGGCCCGCCTCAAGGGCGTCGACGAGGCCGAGGTGCGGGCCGCGTTCCACTACATCGGCGCGAACCGCACCTGGTGGCCGGAGCTGTAGCGTGGAGTTCAGTCCAGGCTCGCCGCGGGTTTGCCATGCCCTTCTAATCTGGCGTTCGAACCGGCCTGCCCAGGCCGGACGCGATCCCCCCGATCTGATTGGATCTCATGAGCATCAACGTCACGCTCCGCCGCACCACCGCCGTCGCCGGCGGCGCCTTCGCGCTCGCCCTGACCCTCGCCGCCTGCGGCGCCGGGAACGACACGCCCGACGGCGCGGTCGAGAACTTCCTCGACAACGGCGCCGAGGACATGGTCACCGCCATGCTCGACGGCGACGCCGACAAGGCCGGCGAGGTCGCCTCCGACCACTTCTGCGCCGACGACGTCGAGGGCGTCAAGGAGGCCGCCGGCATGTTCGCGGACATGTCCGAGGAGGAGCGCCAGTCCGCCCTGGACATGGCCGGCGACGAGTTCACCATGTTCGAAGACCTCTCCTACGAGATCGGCGAGGTCACCGAGGACGGCGACACCGCCACCGTCGAAGCCTCCATCACCGCCGACGGCGAGACCACCGACGAGACCTTCGACCTCGTCAAGGAAGACGACGCCTGGAAGATCTGCGGCTTCCTCGCCTAGCACCGGACAGCGAAGGGCCCGGCGAGCGCCGCTCGCCGGGCCCGTTCCCGTGCGCACCGGAATGTCCGTTGCCGTGGCCGGTCCGGACCCCTACAGTCACGGCATGACCGAGACTCCAGCGGAGAACGAGCCCGCAACGGAAGGGGCCCTTTCCGAGACGGCGAACGTCGCGCCGGCCGAGACGACCGGCGGCGAGGCGGAGCGGCGGGGGCGGTTCGAGCGGCTCCTCGCCGACGCCCTGGTTGAGGACGGCGAACTGCTCGACCGGCTCGCGACATGACCGGCCGCATCGACTACCTCGACCTCGCCGACCTGATGGTGGTGGCGCGGGCCGTGACCGGCCTGGCGCACCCGCCGGTGCGCGACCCCGGCCTCCTCGAGTCCGCGCTCGCCAGGCCCGCGACGAGCGTGTTCGGGCAGGAGGCGTTCCCGTCGCTGCACGAGAAGGCCGCCGCCCTGTTCCACTCGCTCGCGCGCAACCACCCGCTCGCCGACGGGAACAAGCGCCTCGCGTACATGGCCGCGAAGATCATGTACGGCCTCAACGGCTTCCACCTGCGGGTGCCCTCGGTCGACGAGGGCGACGCATTCGTCCGCGCGGTCGCCAAAGGCGACTTCGAGGTCCCCGAACTCGCGGCCGCGCTCGCCGCCTGGACCACGCCGCGCTGACCGGCGCCCCGCCCGGACCGCGGACCGCCGGCGGCGCGCACACCTGACAGCGAAGGGCCCGGCGAGCGGCGCTCGCCGGGCCCTTGATCTCTTGCGCCTACCGCTTGGCGACCGCGGCCTTGACGGTCTCGCCCTCTCCCGCGTCGCCGCTGGTGGCGGTGTCGGGGAGGGCCGCGAAGGCGAGGTCGAGGGCCAGGGTCTCGGCCTTGACGAAGTCGAGGTGGGCCTCGACGGCGGTGCGGACCGCGTCGGAGGCGTCGACGGTGGCGGTGATGCGGTCGGTGACGTCGAGGCCGGCGTCCTTGCGGGCCTGCTGGATGACGCGGACGAGGTCGCGGGCGAGGCCCTCGGCGGCCAGGTCCGGCGTGACCTCCGTGTCGAGGACGAGCACGCCGCCCTCGTTCGGGAGGGCCTCGGTGTGCTCGGCGTCGACCGCGACCATCGTCAGCTCGAACTCGCCGTCCTCGAGGACGACGCCGCCGGCGGTGACGGTGCCGTCCTCGGCGGTCCAGTCGCCGGCCTTGACGGCCTTGATGACCCGCTGCACGTCCTTGCCCAGGCGGGGCCCGAGCACGCGCGGGACCAGCTTCAGGTCGGACTTCGAGTACGCCTCGACGTTCGAGTCGAACTCGACGGCCTTGACGTTCAGCTCGTCCTTGAGCAGGTCCGCGAACGGCGCGAGGCGCTCGGCGTGCGGGGTCGCGACCGTGACCTTCGCCAGCGGCAGGCGCACCCGGAGCTTGCGGGCCTTGCGCATGGACAGGCCCACCGAGGCGATGTCGCGCACGGCGTCCATCGCCTCCACGAGGGCGTGGTCGGCGGGCAGGTCCGCGGCATCCGGCCAGTCGGCGAGGTGCACCGAGCGGCCGCCGGTGAGGCCCTTCCAGATGTCCTCGGCGACCATCGGCAGCAGCGGCGCCGCGACCTCGGTGGCGGTCTTCAGCGCCGTCGCGAGGGTCGCGAACCCGGCCTCGTCGCCCTCCCAGAAGCGGTCGCGCGAGCGGCGCACGTACCAGTTCGTGAGGGACTCGAGGTAGGACCGGAACGCGGCGGTCGCGGCCACGAGGTCGTAGCCGTCCATGGCCTCGGTCGTCTGCTCGACCAGTTCGCGGGTCTTCGCCAGCAGGTACCGGTCGAGCCGGTGCTCGGACGCCAGCGCGGTCGCGCGGGCCTCCTCCGGGCTCGCCTCGTAGCCGGAGGCGCCGGCGTAGAGCGTGTAGAAGTACCACGTGTTCCACAGCGGGAGCACGATCTGGCGGACGGCGTCGCGGAAGCCGGTCTCGGTGACGGGCATGTCGCCGCCGCGCAGGACCGGGGACGAGACGAGGGACCAGCGGACGGCGTCGGATCCGTACTGCTCGAAGGACTCCCGCACGTCCGGGTAGTTCCGCAGCGACTTGGACATCTTCTGCCCGTCGGCGCCGAGGAGGGTGCCGTGGACGACGGCGGTCCGGAACGCGGGCCGGTCGAACAGGGCCGTGGACAGGACGTGCAGCAGGTAGAACCAGCCGCGCGTCTGCGCCGTGTACTCGACGATGAAGTCGCCTGGGAAGTGGTGCTCGAACCAGTCGGCGTTCTCGAACGGGTAGTGGACCTGCGCGAACGGCATGGACCCGGACTCGAACCAGCAGTCGAGGACCTCGGGGACGCGGCGCATGACGGACTTCCCGGTGGGGTCGTCCGGGTTGGGCCGCACGAGCTCGTCGATGTGGGGCCGGTGCAGGTCGGTGACGTGCACGCCGAAGTCGCGTTCGAGCTCGGCGAGGGAGCCGTAGACGTCGACGCGCGGGTAGGCGGGGTCGTCGGAGACCCACACGGGGATCGGGGAGCCCCAGAAGCGGTTGCGGCTGATGTTCCAGTCGCGCGCGTTCGCGAGCCACTTCCCGAACTGGCCGTCCTTGATGTGGCCGGGGGTCCAGTCGATCTCCTGGTTCAGCTCGACCATGCGGTCGCGGAACCGGGTGACGGCCACGAACCACGCCGAGAGGGCGCGCTGGATCAGCGGGGAGCCGCAGCGCCAGCAGTGCGGGTAGTTGTGGTTGTAGGTGTCGTGGCGCAGCAGCCGCTGGGTGGCCTTGAGGTCGTTGATGATGAGCTTGTTCGCGTCGAAGACGTGCACGCCCGCGTAGGGGGGCACCTCGTCGGTGAACTTGCCGGAGTCGTCGACGGGCACGACCGGTTCGATGCCGGCGGCGTCGGTGACGACCTTGTCCTCCTCACCGAACGCGGGGGCGATGTGGACGACGCCGGTGCCGTCCTCGGTGGTGACGTAGTCGGCGGTGAGGACCTGGTGGGCGTTCTCGCGGCCGGCGAAGAAGTCGAACGGCGGGTTGTAGCGCAGGCCGACGAGGTCGGCGCCCTTGTGGCGGGAGAGGACCTCGGGGTCCTCGCCGAGTTCGCGCGCGTACGCGGCGAGGCGGGCCTCGGCCAGGAGGTAGCGGCCGTCCCCGGTGGCGACGACGGCGTAGTCGACGTCGGGGTGGACGGCGGCGGCGAGGTTCGACGGCAGCGTCCAGGGCGTGGTCGTCCACACCAGGAGCTTGACGCCGTTCAGGGGCCCGTCGTCGACGACGTCGAGGCCGACGGTGACGGCCGGGTCCTGGCGGTCCCGGTACGTGTCGTCCATCTTGGTCTCAGTGGCGGCCAGGGGGGTCTCGCAGCGCCAGCAGTACCAGAGCACGCGGTAGCCCTCGTAGACCAGGCCCTTGTCGTACAGGGTCTTGAAGGCCCACATGACGCTCTCCATGTAGGTGAGGTCGAGGGTCTTGTAGTCGTTCTCGAAGTCGACCCAGCGGGCCTGGCGGGTGACGTAGTCGTGCCATTCGCCGGTGAACTGGAGGACGGAGGCCTTGGCGGCGGCGTTGAACCGGTCGATGCCGTACGCCTCGATCTCGGCCTTGGTCTTGAGGCCGAGCTCCTTCTCGGTGGTGACCTCGGCGGGCATGCCGTGGGTGTCCCAGCCGAAGCGCCGCTCGACGCGCCTGCCGCGCATGGTCTGGTAGCGGGGGACGATGTCCTTGACGTACCCGGTGAGGAGGTGCCCGTAGTGGGGCAGGCCGTTGGCGAAGGGCGGGCCGTCGTAGAAGACGAACTCGTTCGCGCCGTTCTCGCCGGCGTCGCGGGCCTCGATCGAGGCCTGGAAGGTGTCGTCCTTGGTCCAGAAGTCGAGGACGCGGCGCTCGACCTCCGGCAGGTTCGGGCTCGCGGGAACGCCCCGTCGGGGGTCGTCGAGTGGATAGGCCATGGACCCGTGTCTCCTCACACACACCTTGCTGGTCAGTGTGCGAGGACGAGCCGCGCCCTCGCTTCGGTGAGGGCGGCCCGCGGTACCACCTCGCTTGGCGCACGGATGCGCCCGCTCGTTCGGCGGCGGTGACGGGCCGCGTCCGTCCGGGTCTAGTGGGGCCCGCGCGGCTGCGCCGCGGTGGGCCGGTTCTTCCGGAAGCTCGCCGGTGATGGCCGGGTCGACGCTGTTGCCCGCAAGTGTAGCGCTGCCCGGCCGGGGGCCCGCGAGCGATTTACGGCCGCCGCGCCGCCCGGTCTCACCGGGCGGCGTCCCAAGGGGCGGACATGTACCATTCGGAGTGTGAGCATCCACGCGAACAACTGGTGGTGGCGTCGCTGAGGCGGCGTCCTGCTTTTGCGTGCGAGCGAAGTGAGCGACCGTCTTGAAGGCGGTCGCTTCGTCGTATCCGGGGTCGGCCGCCTCAGGACGGGACTCGAGACCCAGCGATCCTTGAGGAAGAGGCCCTGATGACAGTGTTCAAGACCCCGTCGGGCGTGACGGTCGAGCGGACGGTGTCCGACCTCGACTCCCCCGACCTGACGTCCGTGGTGGCGCAGGTGGAGGCCCGCCGCGGCGGCGTCCTCTCCAGCGGCATGGAGTACCCGGGCCGCTATTCGCGCTACCACCTCGCGTACGTCGACCCGTCCCTGGAGGTCGTGGCGCGCGGGCGCACGGTGACGGTGCGGCGGTTGAACGACCGCGGCGACCTGCTGGTCGACGTCCTCGCGGACGCGCTCGCGGCGGCCGGCGTCGGCGCGGTGGCGCGCGGGGACGGCGAGGTGCGCGTCGAGGTCCCGGCGCCGACGGGCCGGGTGCCGGAGGAGCTGCGCTCGAAGCTGCCGACCGCGTTCTCGGCGCTGCGGGTGGTGCTCGACGCGCTCCGCTGCGACGACCCGTACCTGGGCCTGTGGGGGGCGTTCGGGTACGACCTGGCGTACCAGTTCGAGCCGATCCCGTACGCGAAGGACCGCCCGGCCGACCAGCGCGACCTGGTGCTGCACCTGGCGGACGAGATCTACGTGGTCGACCGCAAGCGCGAGACCGCGCAGGTGCGCCGGTACGAGTTCGCGTTCGGGGGCCGGTCGACGAAGGGCCTGGCGCGGGAGACCGAGTCGCTCGACTACGTGCCGGCCGCGGCGGTGCCGGACGGGCCGGTGCCGGGCGTGTACGCGGACACGGTGCGGCGCGCGAAGGCGGAGTTCAAGGCGGGCAACCTGTTCGAGGTCGTCCCGGGCCACGAGATGTACGCGGCGTGCGACTCGCCGACGGCGTTCTACGAGCGGCTGCGCACGGCGAACCCGGCGCCGTACGAGTTCATCTTCAACCTCGGCGACCGCGAGTACCTGGTGGGCGCCTCGCCGGAGATGTTCGTGCGGGTGCAGGGCGACCGGGTGGAGACGTGCCCGATCTCGGGGACGATCGCGCGCGGCGACGACCCGCTGCACGACGCCTCGCAGATCGCGGCGCTCATCGGCTCCCCGAAGGAGGAGTCGGAGCTGACCATGTGCACCGACGTGGACCGCAACGACAAGGCGCGCGTGTGCGTGCCCGGCTCGGTGAAGGTGCTGGGGCGCAGGCAGATCGAGATGTACTCGCGGCTGATCCACACGGTCGACCACGTCGAGGGGCGGCTGCGGGAGGGCATGGACGCGCTCGACGCGTTCCTGACGCACATGTGGTCGGTGACGGTGACGGGCGCGCCGAAGACGTGGGCGATGCGGTTCATCGAGGAGCAGGAGACGACGCCGCGGCGCTGGTATGGGGGCGCGGTCGGGTTCGTGGGCTTCGACGGGTCGATGAACACGGGCCTGACGCTGCGCACGGCGCAGGTCCGCGAGGGCGTGGCGCGGGTGCGCGCGGGCGCGACGCTGCTGTACGACTCCGACCCCGCGGCCGAGGAGGCCGAGACGCACCTGAAGGCGCGGGCGCTCCTGGAGACGGCGGCGGGGGGCGTCGGCGCAGCCGCGCCGGTGCCGGAGCCGATCGAGGTCGCCGGCGGGCCGGCCGGGGAGGGCCGGAAGGTCCTGCTGGTCGACCACGAGGACTCGTTCGTGAACACGCTCGGGGACTACTTCCGCCAGCACGGCTGCGAGGTGACGACCCTGCGGTTCGGCTTCGACGTGCCGTCCACGCTGGATGAACTGGCGCCGGACCTGGTGGTGCTCTCGCCGGGCCCGGGCCGGCCCGAGGACTTCGGGACCGCGGACCTGCTCGACGAGCTCGAGCGGCGCTCGCTGCCGGCGTTCGGCGTCTGCCTGGGGCTCCAGGCGATGGTCGAGCACGCGGGCGGGCGGCTCTCGCTGCTGGAGGAGCCGAGCCACGGCAAGCCGGGGAACGTGAAGGTCACCGGCGGGGGCCTGTTCGACGGGCTGCCCGACGAGGTGACCGCGGCCCGCTACCACTCGCTGTACGCGACGGCCGACCAGGTCAAGGGCGATTTCACGCCGACCGCGGCGATCGACGAGGTCGTCATGGCGATCGAGGCGCCCGCGAAGCGGTGGTTCGGGGTGCAGTTCCACCCCGAGTCGATCCTGACGGCCGCGGGCGCGCACGGGCACCGCATCATCGGGAACGCGCTGCGCCTGACGGCGTGAACTGACGACGCGAGCAGGGGGCCGGGAGTACATCCCGGCCCCCTGTCGTCTTGCGCTGCTTACGAGGTGAACTCCCAGTCCTTGACGCAGCCCCAGGCGCCGTGGCCCCAGTTGCCGTTCCAGTAGACCTCCATCCAGAAGTCGCTGGAGAGCCCGCACGCGGTGTACTCGCCGCCCGCGACGCGGGTGCAGGAGGTCTGCACCCAGGCGCCGGCCGGGATGGAGCCGAGGATCGCCGAGCCGGCTTCGGCGCGAAGCCGGTGGTTGACGTTCTCGGAGAAGCGGGCGCGGCAGGTGCGCTGCTCGACGGCGCTGGCGGGGGCGACGGTGTCCGCCGCGGTCGTGGACTCGATGCGCGACTTGACGGGAGTCGGCGCCTGGGCGGGCACGGCCGCGGCCGGAGACGCGGCGGACAGCGACAGCGCGAACGCGGCCGCCGCGACGCCGATGGCCGTGAAGAGCTTCTTCATTACCATGATCACCCCTTTGGTGAAACTTGATCGTGACTGCGCCTTGTGACGCACTCCCACCTAAATACGTCGAAGCGCCTGATTCCCTACAAAACGGTCAATGTCGTGTATCCGACAGTAGCGGCCCGACGCGTCGGATCGGTGCGGCCGCGCCGCGGGGCTCGGGTGTTCGAATGCGGTCGCCCGGGATTCGCGGCCGGGGTGTCGGTGGCCCGTGGTTGGCTTGGCGGATGGGCAAAACCGTGTACAACACCGCGACCTCCGTCGACGGGTTCATCGCCGATCCCGACAACTCCCTGGAGTGGCTCTTCACGGTCCCCGGGGGGCATCCGGATGACCTGGGCGCGGGCGAGGGCGGCGCGGAGACGCCGCTCGACGAGTTCGCCGAGTTCCTGAAGGGCGTCGGCGCGATCTGCATGGGGTCCACCACGTACGAGTGGATCCTGAACTTCGAGCACGTGCTCGAGCAGCCGGAGAAGTGGGAGTACGAGCAGCCGGCCTGGGTCTTCACGAGCCGCGAGCTCCCGGCGGTGCCGGGCGCCGACATCAGGTTCGCTTCGGGCGACGTCGCCGCGGTCCACGCCGAGATGACCGCGGTGGCCGAAGGCAAGGACCTCTGGATCGTCGGCGGCGGCGACCTCGTCGGCCAGTTCTTCGAGGCGGGCCTGCTCGACGAGATCCGAGTGAGCCTCGCTCCGGTCTTTCTCGGCGGCGGCGCGCCGCTCCTCCCCCGCCGCATCCTCTCGGACCGCCTCGAACTCATCGAGGCCAGGCCGAGCGGCCAGTTCGCTTGCCTCGCTTACCGGGTGAAGAACTAGTCCGCTCCCACCGGGCGGCCGGAGACTCGCCTCCGGCCGCCCACCTCACGCAGCTACCTTCCGCCTCCGGCCACCCGCCTCCTGCCTTCGCTCCGCGCATTCAAGAACCCACCTCCGGCCACCAAACCGCCAGCCTCCGCCCCCGCATCCGACAACCCATCTCGGATCGCCCACCGCCCACCGCACCCATCGGCCCCGCCCCGGCCATCAGCCGCTAGCCGCCAGCAATGGCCCC
The DNA here is from genome assembly GCF_003933745.1 of Glycomyces terrestris. Taxonomy (GTDB): domain Bacteria; phylum Actinomycetota; class Actinomycetes; order Mycobacteriales; family Micromonosporaceae; genus Glycomyces; species Glycomyces terrestris. The sequence goes on from NZ_RSEB01000005.1 coordinate 208,957, forward strand.
GCATTCGGCAGCCTGGCTACGGACCGCCCACCGCCCACCGCATGCCTGTCGCATCGTGGGGGCCCCTCCCCTCCCCCCGCCCCACCCACCCTTTCTGGCCCTGGGGGTCCGCGCGGCATGCCGCGCGGACCCCCAGGGGATGCTGTTGTCAGTTGCTGGTTATCGGTCGTCGGGCCGGTGAGGGCCGGCCTGATCGGTCGTTTCTGGTGCTGCGACTAGTCGTCGCCGCGGTCGTCATCGTCGTCGTGGCGGTCGTCGTCGGTGTCGTCGTCATCGTCCGCGTCGTGGTCGTCGGAGCCGTCGTCGTTCTGGTCGTCGTCCTGGGCCGAGTCGAGGACCGTGCCGTCGAGGGCGTCGACCGCGACGTCCCACTCGACGCCGTCGGCGTCGGTGATGTCGATGATCCAGACCGGGACCTCGGCCGTGCCCTCGAGGTCGGTGTCGCGGACCGTGCCGTCGATCTCGGCGAGGGCGGCCTCGACGGCCGCGTCTTCGCCGATCGCGTCGGCCGGGAGCTGGAAGTCATCGTCCGAGCCGTTGTCGTCGGCGTCGTACTTGTCGTCGAGGTCGAGGGCGGTGCCGGAGGCGCCGGTCGAGTTGTTCTCCTCGCGGCGGTCGTCGGCGTCGTCCAGGTCGGCCGCGAAGGCCGCGGCGGTGCCGCCGCCCAGGAGGATCGCGCCGGCGGCGCCGGCGATCACGAGGGTGCGGTGGCGGCCGGTGAAGCGGCGGGTCCGCTGCGGGGCCTCGGGCTGCTGGGCGGGAGTCTGCTCGTTCATGGCTGGTCCTCTCGGTCCGTTCGGATCTGATGTCGGCAACCATGCGCCCTCGAACCTGAAGCCAAGCTGAAGTCACCTGAAGACGGCTTCAGGTTCGAGTTCCGGGACCGGGGCGCCGGGGCGTTCGCGCTGGTAGTAGGCCCATGGGAGCCGGGAAGACCGACTTCAGCTTGGCTTCAGGTTCCCTGTGTCAAGCTTCGGGACATGCGTTTGCTGATGGTGGAAGACGAGCAGCGGCTGGCCGAGGTGGTCGCCGCCGGGCTCAAGGCCGAGGGGTACGCCGTGGACCTGGCCCACGACGGCCGGACCGGCCTGTCGATGGCCCGCAACGGCGGCTACGACGCGATCATCCTGGACATCATGCTGCCCGGCATGAACGGCTACCAGGTGTGCGAGACCCTGCGGAAGGAAGGCGTCGAGACGCCGATCCTCATGCTCACCGCCAAGGACGGCGAGTACGACGAGGCCGAGGGCCTCGACACCGGCGCCGACGACTACCTGACCAAGCCGTTCTCCTTCGTCGTCCTCCAGGCCCGCATCCGGGCCATGCTGCGCCGCGGCAGGTCCGCGCAGCCGAACGTGTGGCGCTTCGGCGACCTCGTGGTCGACCCCGCCAAGCGCGCCTGCCGCCGCGGCGACGCCCCGGTCGACCTCACCGCCAAGGAGTTCGCGGTCCTCGAATACCTCGCGAGCCGGGCCGGGCAGGTCGTGTCCAAGTCGGAGATCCTCGAGCACGTCTGGGACTTCGCCTACGACGGCGACGTCAACATCGTCGAGGTCTACATCTCCAACCTGCGCCGCAAGATCGACGCGCCCTACGGCAGGGCCGCCATCACCACCGTCCGCGGGGCGGGCTACCGGCTGGCGGCCGACGGTGGATAGGAAGCAGGCCGAGCGGGCGAAGAGGCTGTCCGCACGGCAGTCCGGCGGCCCGCGGCCGCTGTGGCTGCCCGAGTCGGTGCGCGCCCGCACCACCCTGGGCGCCACGGTCGTCGTCGCGATCGCGCTCGTCGCGGCCGGGTTCCTCGTCGTCGCGCTCCTGCGCGACAACCTCTACGGCCGCGCCGAACTCACCGCCGAGGTCAGCGCTCGCTCGATCGCCGGGCAGCTCGCCTCCGGCACCGCCCCGGCCGCGGTCACGCTGCCGGACGACGACGAGGCCGCCCAGATCCTCGACGCGACCGGCCGGGTCGTGGCCGCCAGCGACGACCTCGAAGGACTCGGCGCGATCGGCGACTTCGCCCCCGCGCCCGACCCCGTCGCCGCCGAGACCACCGAAGAGGCCGACGACGATGACGAGGACCGGACCGATGACGACGACGATGACGACGGGGACGAACCGGACGACACCGAGACGCCGTCCGACGAGCAGGGGTCCGCGAGCGGCGCGGTCGGGTCGTCGGTCGCCTACGAGACCGTGACCGTGGACGGCGAGGACGCGCCGTACCGGTTCGCGGCCACGACCGCGACCGCACCGGACGGCACCGCGTACACCGTCTACTCGGGAGCGTCGCTGGAGACGCAGGAGGAGGCCGTGCGGAGCGTCGCCGACACGATGTGGCTGGCCCTGCCGGTGCTGCTCGCGGTCGTCGCGGTCACCACGTGGCTCGTGACGCGGCGGGCGCTGCGGCCGGTCGGCGCGATCCAGAAGGAGCTCATCTCGATCACCGGCGGCGACCTGTCCCGGCGGGTGCCGGTCCCGGCGAGCCGCGACGAGATCCACAGCCTCGCCGTCACCACGAACACCACGCTGGCCGCGCTCGACCACGCCGTGGCGCAACAGCGCCGGTTCGTCGCCGACGCCTCCCACGAGCTGCGCAGCCCGCTCGCGATCCTCCGCAGCCAGATCGAGATCGCCCGCGACCACCCGCAGCTCCTCGACCTCGACGCCACGCTCGCCGACGTCATCCGGCTCCAGGACCTCGCCGCCGACCTGCTCCTGCTCGCCCGCCTCGACGCCGGGGAGCGGCCGCCGCACGCCGAAGTGCCGTTCACCGAGCTCGTGCGCGAAGAGGTGGCGCGGCGGTCGGCCTCCGACCGGGTGCCGGTGCGGCTCGAGGTCGAGGAGGACCTCGCGGTCTTCGGCGTGCGCGGGCACCTCGCGCGCGCCGTGGGCAACCTGCTCGCGAACGCGCAGCGCCACGCCGCGACCGCCGTCACCGTCACCCTCGCGGCCGAGGACGGGGAGTGGCTCCACCTCGACGTCGGCGACGACGGCAACGGCGTCCCCGCCGGAGAGCGGCGGCGGATCTTCGACCGGTTCGTGCGCCTCGACGAATCTCGCAGCCGCGACGAGGGCGGGGCCGGACTGGGCCTGGCGATCGTGCAGGACGTGGTGCTCGCCCACCGCGGCATGGTCTGGGTCCTCGAGTCCCCGGAGGGAGGTGCGCTGTTCAGGATGGCCCTGCGCAGGGCCGGACGCCGGCCCCCGCGAGCGGACGCGGAGGCCGGCGACGGGCCGGATGATTAGGAGGCCGGGTTCGACGTGCCTTCGCCGCCGTCGGCGGTGCCGGTGGCGTCGGCGTCGCCCGCGGCCGCCGCGGGTTCCCGGCGGCGGCGGGTCAGCACGAAGAGCACGATGCCGAGCGCCAGCGCCCCGGCGGCGACCGCCACGACGGTGATCGTGGAGGTGCCGGTGTTCGGCAGGGCGCGGTCGTCGACCGTGAGGGCGGCGGTGTCGTTCGACGGGTCGCCGTCGAGGTCGAGTCCGTCCACGCCGCGGTAGAGCGCGGCGACCTCGAGCGCGCCCGGTTCGCCCGTGGCGCCGTCCAGGTCCACGGTGAACGTGAACTCGCGCTCCTCGTCGGGTTCGAGGGCCCAGAAGGAGCAGACGAAGTCGAAGCGGTCGAGTCCGGTGCCGTCGCCCGCGGCCTCGTGGAGCGCGTCCAGTTCGCCGCTGTCGGCGCAGGTCCACTGGTCCACGCCGTCGCTGTCGAGCGAGACGAGTTCGGCGCCCTCGGGGAGCCGGCCGCGGAGCTGGTACGCCGGCTCCTCCTCGCCGAGGGCGCGGTTGAGCGCGGCGGCGGGGCCGTCGTTCCCGACCGGGACGGTCACTTCGACCACGCGGCCGCGGAGGTCGGCGCCTCCGGTGTAGAGGTCGTAGGGATTGGCGGTCGTCTCGATGTCGACGGCGCCGCGGGTGGGCTCGTCGCCGGGCACCGGGTCCTCCTGGTTCGCGGCCGCGCCGATGCCGAGCAGGTTCGTGGAGGCGGGGTCCCACCAGACGCCGCCGAAGTCGCGGTCGAAGACCTCTTGGCTGATGCCGAAGAGGTCGTATGAGCAGCCGCACGCGAGCATCGGGCCGGGCGCGTCGCCGTCGACCTGGTACCGGATCGGTTCGGAGAACCCGAGGACGGTGCCCGGCAGGTCCTCGATGTCGGTGAAGAAGCAGTACCAGCCGCCGCTGGGCATGACGATGTCCGGCGTGCAGTTGTCCCACGGCGCGGTGACGCCCACGCCGTCGAGGCTGAGTCCCGGTCCGACCGGGCCGCCGAAGAAGACCCCGAGGGCCGCGATGTGGTCCGGCAGGGCGCTGTTCTGGAGGATTCGCGGCGACGCCTCCACGACCGATCCGGGCTCGACGCCGGTGAACGAGAGGTACTCGTGCGTGAAGTCGCGGAACACGCCGTCAGCGCGTTCCTCGGCGACTTCGACCACGCCGGACTCGGTGTGGATCTCGGTGCCGTCGAGGAGGATCGTGAGCGTGTAGTCGTAATCGCCCGGCTCGGTGCCGGTGGCGGCCGCGACGGTGAACGCGAACGTGTTCGCCGGTCCGGGGTCGGGATGCTCGCATTCGATGGAGGGCTGGTTGTCGGGCGTCTCGCACCCGGTGCCGGCGCCGAAGTAGACGGTGGCGTCGGGGGCGTCGACTTCGAGTCGCATGAGGAGCACGCCGGTCGGGTCCTCGTCGAAGGCGACGTCGAGCGAGGCCGCCCGCGGTGGGGCGCCGGGAACGTGCGGGTTGTCGAGGTGCAGGGAGACGTCCGACGGGACCGGGGCTTGAGCAGCGGCGGGCGGCGCGAACGCGCCGGCTCCGGCGGCCGCGGCCGCGAGGACCGCGGCGAGGGCCGCCGGCAGGCGTCCTGCCTTCTTGAAGGGTGTGCTCATTGGACACTCCAGGTGCGGTCGCCGCGGCGGCCGGGGCCCGGTCGGCGGCGGAACGGCTGATGAAGGGGAAACGTGCGGCCGTCACCGGAGGTTGCGGCGCCGAATCTGAACGCTGGGCGAACAGGCCGGCGCCGGGCGGTCAGGAGATGCGGGCGCCGAGGGGGACGTCGGCGTCGGGGGCGAGGAGGACGACGTCGTCGGTGCCGTCGATGGGGACGCCGAGGACGAGGACTTCGGACATGAAGTCGGCGATCTGGCGGGGCGGGAAGTTGGTGACGGCGACGACGGTGCGTCCGATGAGGTCGTCGGGGGTGTAGCGGGCGGTGATCTGGGCGCTGGAGCGTTTGACGCCGAGGTCGCCGAAGTCGATCCAGAGCTTGTAGGCGGGTTTGCGGGCCTTCGCGAAGACTTCGGCGCGTTCGATGCGGCCGGTGCGGATCTCGGTGCGGAAGAAGTCGTCGGCGGTGGTCTGCTGCTCGGTCCGGGTCTGGTGTGCCATGCGGGGAGGATAGCGCCGCGGCGTCAGGCCCGGAAGCGGGTTTCCAGCTCGCGGAGGGCCTCGGGGGTGAGGCGGCCGTAGAGGCGGAGGCGGGCCATGCCGCCGTCGGGGAAGATGTTGAGCCGCACGGAGGTCGCGGGCCGGTCGCCGGTGAGGACGAAGCGGTGGGGCGTGTCGGGTTGGAGCGGGGTGCGTTCGAGGAGGGGGAAGGACTCGGCGCCGTCGCGGGCGTCGAGGGAGGCCCAGCCGGGGGCGTTGTGCTTGAGGTGGGTGGTGTCGAGTTCGGCGACGCGGATGACGCCGCGGCCGGCGAGGCGGACGTCGAGCCATTCGTGGCCGGGGGTGCGGCGGCGGGCGGTCTCCCAGCCGTCGGCCTGGCTGGCGGGGAGGCCGGGCATGATCGCGCCGGTCGGGTTGGAGTAGAAGGCGTTCGAGGCGCCGGTGACGGCGGCGCCGTTGGCGAGGGCGGCGAGGTCGAGGGGGAGGTCGGCGAAGCCGGCCGGGTCGGGGACGGGGGTGCCGTGGACGCGGAGGCGGGCGACGCCGCCGTCGGGGTGGAGGTTGAGGCGGACGTGGGTGTACCGGTGGGGGTCGTCGACGTCGTACTCGTTGCGGGTGTCGCCCTTGGCGTCCGAGACGGGGACGATGGTGCGCCAGTCGGCGCGGAGGAGGTCGGCGACGGCGGGGTGGCCGTCGGCGCGGCAGGCGTCGACGGAGACGCGCGGCGGGTAGTTGCCGGTGAAGTAGGCGGTGTCGACGGCGACGGCGCTGATGACGCCGGGGACGCCGAGGCGGACGATCGCCCAGTCGTGGCCGTCGGTGCGGCGACGGCGGGTCTCCCAGCCGTCGTAGACCTGGCCTTTCGCGCCGAAGGTGTGCGCGGCGTGGACGACGGGGTAGGGCTGGATGAGGTGCTCCTTCTCGGCGAAGGACTCGTCGTTGGCGGCGAGGACGGCGCCGCCGAGGGCGCGGGCGGCGAGGTCGGGGAGGGCCCACCGGTCGGGCGCGTCGGCGCGGGGCTCGGGGATCTGGGCGGCGGTGTCGGTCATCGCGGGCTCCTGTGCAGCTGTCGGCCGCGCGGGGCGGCCTCGGTGCCGATGCGCTTGCCGCGCAGCCAGGTGGCGACGGCCCGGCCGGTGACGCGGCGGCCGTCGTAGGGGGTGACGGGGTGGCGGTGGAGGAGGTCGGCGCCGCGCACGGTCCATTCGCGGTCGGGGTCGAAGGCGACGAGGTCGGCGTCGGCGCCGGCGGCGATGCGGCCCTTGCGGTGGAGGCCGGCGAAGTCGGCGGGGCCGCGGGACATCCACCGGGCGACGTCGGCGAGGCCGTGGCCGCGGGCGCGGGCCTCGGTCCAGACGACGGGGAGTCCGATCTGGAGGGAGGCGATGCCGCCCCAGGAGGTGGCGAAGTCACCGGTCTTCATGGCGGGCGGGCTGGGCGAGTGGTCGGAGACGACGAAGTCGATGCGGCCTCGGGCGAGGCCGTCCCAGAGGGCGTCGCGGTTGGCGGCGTCGCGGAGGGGCGGGCAGCACTTGTAGGCGGTGGCGCCGTCGGGGACGTGTTCGGCGGCGAGGGCGAGGTAGTGGGGGCAGGTCTCGGCGGTGATGGCGACGCCGTCGCGGCGGGCGCGGTGGATCTGCTCGATGGCGGCGGCGGCGGAGAGGTGGAGGATGTGGACGCGGGCGCGGGTGGCCTTGGCGGCGTCGATGACGCCTTGGACCGCGTCGGTCTCGGCGCCGGGCGGGCGGGTGACGAGGAAGTCGGCGAAGCCGGGGGCGGTGTCGGTGTCGCGGAGGTGGTCGGGGTTCTCGGCGTGGACGATGAGGACGGTGCCGAGGGCGGCGGTGGTGGTGCAGGCGCGGATGAGGCCGGCGCGGTCGAGGGGCGGGAACTCGTCGACGCCCGAGGGGGCGGTGAAGCACTTGAAGCCGAAGACGCCCGCTTCGTGGAGGGCTTTGAGCTCGGTCTCGTTGCCGGGGATCGCGCCGCCCCAGAATCCGGTGTCGATCCAGGTCTTCCCTTTGGCCGCTTCGCGTTTCGCGGCGAGCGCGGCGGTGTCGACGGTGGGCGGGAGGCTGTTGAGGGGCATGTCGATCAGGGTGGTGACGCCGCCCGCGGCGGCGGCGCGGGTGGCGGTCGCGAAGCCCTCCCATTCGGTGCGGCCGGGTTCGTTGACGTGGACGTGGGTGTCGACCAGGCCGGGGAGGAGGGCGAGGTCGCCGAGGTCTTCGGTGCGGCGGGCGGAGATCGGTTCGGTGTAGTCGCCGATGACGGCGATGCGCTCCCCGGCGATGGCGACGGCGGCGGGCCGCTCGCCGTCGGGGAGGACGGTGCGCCGGGAGCGGAGCACCAGGTCGTAGACGACGGGAGCGGCGATGTCGGAGGCGTCGGTCATCATAGTGACTCCAAGTGAGCGCACAGTGACGAGAGAGGGGAGGTGGCGCGGCGGGAGCGCTGGTCGAGGCGGGGCCGGTGCGCGTCGCGGCCGTGCGACGCGGCGGCGGGGCCGCGGCCCGCGGGTGCGGACTCGAATGCGGAGTCGGACACGCAGTCGTGTGCGGAGTCGAATGCGCAGTCAAATGCGGAGCCGGGCGCGGAGTCGAATGCGCAGTCGGACGCGGGGTCGAATGCGGAGCCGGGAGCGGAGTGCGTGCGGCTCATGGCGTTCCGGCCTTCGACGCCCTGTAGGCCCGCCAAGAGCCGTGGGCGGTGATGTCGACCATGCCGGGGAGGTCGGCGCAGGCGTCGCGGAGGCGCATGCCGAGGGCTTCGGTGCCGTCGGCGAGGCCGACGACGCCGAGTTCGAGGTCCGGCGGTTCGGCGGGCAGCAGGGAGGTGCGAAGGACGGTGAGGTCGATGTCGTAGAGCTCGCCTTCGATGGCGGCGCCTTCGCCGGGAGGCGCGGCCTGGAGGGCCGGGTGGTCGTCGGCGGCGCCGTCGAGCGGGACGGCGTGGAGGCGGTAGATCGGCAGTGTCGTCGCGGGTCCGAGGAAGGGCGCGCCGCCGATGAGGTGGTGGAGGTTGCCGCCTTTCATGCCGCCTCCGTTGAGGAACATGTGGACCATCGCTTCGGCTCCTTCGGTGCTTCGCTTGCGGTTCGGTTGTCGGCGCCCGGCGCCGCCGGTCGGTCCGGCTGGCGGTGACCGCCGACCGGCCGCCGGGCCGGTGGTGACCGCCGGAGCGGTCGGCCGCCGAGCCGCTGGTGCCTGCTGCGGCGGTCTTGCCGCTCACTCGCCATGTCGGCGGCCCCGCCGGTCGCCGCGGTGTGCGTCGCGGCCGGTCTCCCGGCCGGTCGTCCGGTCCGCGGCCGCTGGGTTGCGGTCGTTCGGCCCGGCCGCTCGGTCGGCCTTCCGGCTCGGCCCGTGCGGGCCGGTTCGGGCTGTCCTGGCGCGGGCCGGGCGGCCCGCGGGTCGGTCAGCGGTGGATGGGTCCTTCGGCTTCGGTGAGGAAGCCCGCCGCGGCGCCGTTGCGGACCGCGGTGATCTCGGCGAGGATCGACAGCGCGGTCTCCTCTGCGGTGCGGCCGTTCAGGTCGAGGCCGATCGGGGACCTGAGCCGGGCCAGCGCGGCCTCGGGGACGCCGCTGTCGCGGAGCCGGGCGAGGCGGTCGCGGTGGGTGGCGCGGGAGCCGAGGGCGCCGATGAATCCGGCGTCGGAGGCGAGCGCGCGTTCGAGGAGGGGCGTGTCGAACTTCTCGTCGTGGGTGAGGACGCAGATCGCGGTGTCGGCGTCGACGTCAGTTTTGTCGAAGTGGCGGTGGGGCCAGTCGACGACGACCTCGTCCGCTTCGGGGAAGCGGATGTCGGTGGCGAAGACGGGGCGGGCGTCGCAGACGGTGACGCGGTAGCCGAGCTGCTTGGCGATCCTGACGAGGGGCCCGGCGAAGTCGACGGCGCCGTAGACGAGGAGGCGCGGCGGCGGGGTGTGGACTTCGACGGCGTATTCGCCGGTGCGGCCGGAGGCGGCGAGGTCGGCGTCGCCGAGTTCGAGGGGGCCGCCGGTGCGGCCTGGGACGACGCCGTGGGCGGTGATGGCGACGGCCTGGCCGAGGCGGGGGCCCGCGGTGGTGCGGACGAGGGTGACGGGTTCGCCGTCGAGGATGGCGTCGAGGGTCGCGGCGATGGCGGTGTCGTCGGGTGCGACGCGGACGATGAGGACGTCCATGGTGCCGCCGCAGGTGAGGCCGACGGCGACGGCGTCGTCGTCGCTGTAGCCGAAGGATTCGACGGCGGGGATACCGGTTTCGAGGACTTCCTGGCATTTGAGGTAGACGGCGGCTTCGACGCAGCCGCCGGAGACGCCGCCGACGGCGGTGCCCTGGTCGTCGACGGCGAGCGCGGTGCCGAGCGGGCGCGGCGAGGACCCGGTGGCCCCGATGAGGGAGGCGAGGGCGAAGGGGCGGCCTTCGCGCATCCAGGCGCGCAGTGCGGCGGCGATGGTGTTCATGACGGCCTCCGGACGGTGAGGTGCTCGGGTTGGACGGGGACGCGGGTGAGCGGCAGACCGGTGGCGTCCCGGATGGCGGCGACGATCGCGGGGGTGGAGGAGAGGGTGGGGGGTTCGCCGGCGCCGCGGAGTCCGTAGGGGGCGTCGGGGTCGGCGTTTTCGACGATGCGCAGCCGCATCGGGGGCATGTCGAGGATGGTGGGGATGAGGTAGTCGGTGAAGGACGCGTTCGCGACGTGTCCGTCCCGGGTGATGATCTCCTCCATGACGGCGAGGCCGAGTCCTTGGGCGGTGCCGCCGTGGATCTGGCCTTCGAGGGCGACGGGGTTGAGGATCGTGCCGACGTCCTGGACGCAGGTGAGGTCGACGACTTTGACGAGGCCGAGTTCGACGTCGACGTCGACGGTGGCGCGGTGGACGCAGAGGGCGAGCTGGACGTGGCTCTCGCCTTGGCCGGTGACGGGGTCCATGGGTTTGGTGGCGCGGTGGCGGAAGACGCGGACGGCTTCGATGGGGCCGTCGGCGAGGTCGCGGTCGTGCCAGAGTTCGCGGACGGCTTCGCAGGCGGCTTTGACGGCGCCGCCGGTCATGTAGGACTGGCGGGACGCGGAGGAGGACCCGGCGGAGCCGGCCTTGGTGTCGTTGGGGAGCAGGACGACGTGGCGGATGCCGAGTTCGGTGCGGGCGATCTGCTGCTGGAGGTTCCAGTGGCCCTGGCCGACTTCGGCGGCGGCGGTGTGGACGTAGGCGACGGGTTCGCCGTCGTGCTCGGGGCCGCCGAGTTCGAGGCGGACGCGGGCGGTCGAGTAGTCGTCGAAGCCTTCGGAGTAGCAGATGTTCTTGAGGCCGACGCCGTAGCCGACGCCGCGGCGCACGCCTTCGCCGTGGGTGGTGTTGCCGGTGCCGCCGGGGAGGTCGACGATGTCGCGGCCGGCGGGGACGGGCGGGACGGGGAGGTCGGCGAAGCGGTCGATGAGGTCGCGCAGCGGGGAGAACGGGGCGCCGGCGGCGGCCTTGTCGGGGTCGACGGCGTCGACGACCTGGCCGGTGATGAGCTGGTCGCCTTGGGCGAGGGCGTTGCGGCGGCGGATCTCGAGGGGGTCGAGGCCGAGGGCGTCGGCGAGGGCGTCCATCTGGGACTCGTACGCGAAGCAGGTCTGGACGCCGCCGAAGCCGCGCATCGCGCCGCACGGCGGGTTGTTGGTGCGGGCGCCCCACGCGTCGATGCTGACGTGCTCGACGTTGTAGGGGCCGACGGCGAGCGAGGCGGCGTTGCCGACGACGGCCTCGGTGGTGGAGGCGTAGGCGCCGCCGTCGAGGACGATGTGCGCCTTGACGTAGACGAGGCGGCCGTCGGCGTCGGCGCCGTGCTCGTAGCGCATGCGGGCGGGGTGGCGGTGGACGTGGCCGAGGAAGGACTCGGCGCGGTCGTACATCATCTTCACGGGCCGGCCGGTGCGCAGGGCGAGCATCGCCATGTGGATCTGGACGGAGAGGTCTTCGCGGGCGCCGAATGCGCCGCCGATCCCGGCCATGGTCAGGTGGATGCGGCCGGGTTCGAGGCCGAGGCAGGGCGCGATCTGGTCGAGGTCGGAGTGGAGCCACTGGGTGGCGACGTGGAGGACGAGGCCGCCGTCGGGGGCGGGGACGGCGACGCCGGATTCGGGGCCGAGCGGCGCCTGGTCCTGCATGCCGACCTCGTATTCGCGGGCGACGACGACGGCGGCCCGGGCGGTGTCGGGGTCGCCGACGCGCACGGGCTGGTACCGGAAGCAGTCGCCCGCGGCGACGGCTTCGCCCGCGTCGCAGCGGGGTTCGAGGATCTCGTAGTCGACGTCGATGAGGGCGGCGGCGCGGCGGGCGAGGTCGAGGGTGTCGGCGGCGATGATCGCGACGGCCTCGCCCTGGTAGTTCACCTCGCCGGGGGCGAGGACGGGCTGGTCGGCCTCGATGAGTCCGTAGTGGAGCTTCCCGGGGACGTCGGCGGCGGTGAGCACGGCCGCGACGCCGGGGAGGGCGAGCGCCGGGCCGGTGTCGACGGAGCGGATGCGGGCCCTGGGGTGGGGGCTGCGGAGCGTGTGGCCCCACAGCATCCCGTCGAACGCGAGGTCGGAGGCGTAGTCGAACGCGCCGTTGACCTTCGCTTCGGCGTCGGGGCGGATCGGGGAGTGCCCGACCCCGCCGGCTGCCCAAGGGGTCGGAGTCGTGGGTTCAGGCATCGCGGGCCTCCCTGAGGTCGGCGCTGGCGGCGGCGAGGTCCTTCGCGAGCGTCTCGGTGTCGGCGGTGCGCAGTTCGCCGTCGGCGACGACGGTCTCCCCGGCGACGGCGAGGAGCCGCAGGGGCGCGGCGGGTCCGAGGACGAGGGCGGTCACGGGGTCGGCGATGCCGGCGTGGCCGAGGCCGGTGAGGTCCCACAGGGCGATGTCGCCCTGCTTGCCGGGTTCGAGGGACCCGATCTCGGCGCCGCGGCCGAGCACGTGCGCGCCTCCGGCGGTCGCGAGGCGCAGCGCGGTGCGCGCGTCCATGGCGTGCGGGCCGTGGAGCTGCCGCGCCGTGTAGACGGCCTGGCGCAGCTCCTCCCCCAGGTGGCCGGCCTCCTGGCTGGCGGCGCCGTCGACGCCGAGGCCGACCGGGATGCCGGCGGCGAGCATGCCGGGGACGTCGGCGAGGCCGGTGCCCAGGCGGGCGTTGGAGGACGGGCAGTGCGCGACGCCGGTGCCGGCCGCGCCGAGGCGGGCCCGGGCGCGGTCGTCGAGGTGCACGGCGTGGGCGAGCCACGCGTCGTCGGCGATCCAGCCGACCCTGTCCATGTACTCGACGGGGTCGCAGCCGTGGACCTCGGCACAGAACTCGGCCTCGTCCACGGTCTCGCACAGGTGCGTGTGGAGGCGCACGCCCTTGTCGCGGGCGAGCGCGGCCGACTGCTCGAGGAGCTCGGTCGAGACGGAGAACGGCGAGCACGGCGCGACCGAGATCCGCAGCATCGAGCCGGGCTCGGGGTCGTGGTGGCGGTCGACGGCCGCGGCGGTCGCGGCGAGGGCGGCGTCGAGGTCCTCCACGATCCGGTCGGGCGGGAGGCCGCCGTCGGTGACGCCGCGGTCCATGGAGCCGCGGGCGAGCTGGAGCCGGACGCCGATCCGTGCGGCGGCCGCGACCTGCACGTCGACGAGCTCGGCGGCGAGGCCGCTCGGGTACACGTAGTGGTGGTCGGCGGCGGTGGTGCAGCCGGACAGGGCGAGCCAGGCGAGCCCGGCGGTGTTCGCGGCGGCCACGTGCCCGGGTCGGATGCGGCCCCAGACGGGGTAGAGGTCGACGAGCCATTCGAAGAGGGTGTGGTCGGTCGCGTGGCCGCGGGTGGCCCACTGGTAGAGGTGGTGGTGGGTGTTGACCAGGCCGGGGGTGGCGAGGCAGCCGGTCCCGTCGATGCGGCGGGCGCCGTCGACGCGCGGTGCGGGGCCGGGCCCGACGGCGGTGATCAGGCCGTCCTCGACCACGACGTGCCCGGTCGGGTGCTCGGTGCCGGCCGCGTCCACGGTCGCCACATAGGTGTTCTCGATCACGACCGCGCTCATTCGGCACGCTCCGGGGTCGGATTGTCACACCTGGTGGGCACGGTTGGGGCCTGCCTCGGAATGGATGTGGAAGGAGGTGCGGCGATGGAGTGAGTCATGGGCGATCACCCGCCATGGTCGCGGCGGCCGTGTGGACGGCGTCGATGATCTTCTCGTACCCGGTGCAGCGGCACAGGTTCCCGGCGAGGGCCTCGCGGATGCGGGCGTCGGCCGGGTCCGGCTCGCGACGGAGGAGGTCGGCGACGGCGACGAGGAGCCCGGGGGTGCAGAACCCGCACTGGACGGCTCCGCGCTGCACGAACGCGTCGCGCACCGGCCGCGGCACGGCCCCGACGACGGTCTGCACTTCGCGGCCTTCGCACTGCGCGGTCGCCACCAGGCACGCGCAGACGGGATCGCCGTCGAGGAGCACCGTGCAGGACCCGCACTCGCCCTGCTCGCAGGCGTTCTTCGCGCCGGTGAGGCCGAGCCGGTCGCGCAGCGTCGACAGCAGGCTCTCCCCGGGCCGGTCCACGTCGGCGGCGACCTCGGCGCCGTCGACGCGCATGGTCACGCGGATCGCGGTCACCGCCGCGGTCGCGGCGGCCGGGCCGGTTGCGGGCTGCGTCATCGGGGGCTCCTCTCGTGGGCGGCGGCCCAGACTCGGCGCAGGGCGCGGGCGGCGCAGACGGCGAGGGCGTGGCGGCGGTAGTCGGCGGTGCCGCGGACGTCGTCGATGGGGCGCGCGGCGGGGTCGAGCGCGAGGGCGAACGAGCAGACGGCGATGACCATCGCGTTGCGGGTGCCGACCTTCAGGAACTGCTGCGGGCCAGCGGCCTTCGGGACGGTCACGGCCGTGACGAGTTCGCCCGGCCGGAGCGCGGACCGCTTGGGGCCCAGGAAGAACTCGCCGATCGGGACGCGGCGCGCGCCCGCGGCGGAGGCGATCTCGACGGTCGCGCCGGTCGCGAGGAGCGGCGGGTGGCCGTCGCCGGCCGGGGACGCGGTGGCGAGGTTCCCGCCGAGGGTGCCGCGGTTGCGGATCTGCGGGGAGCCGACGGTGCGCGCGGCGGCGGCCAGGCCGGGGAGGACCGCGGCGAGCTCGGCGGTGATGCGCGCGTACGGGACGCCGGAGCCGATGCGGACCGCGTCGCCCTCGTCGGCCCACTCGCGCAGTTCGGCGACGCCGGTGAGGTCGAGCATCGCCTCGGGCCGGGCGAGCCGGTAGTTGACGGCGACCATGAGGTCGGTGCCGCCCGCGACCGGGACGGCCTCGGGGTGCTCGGCGAGGAGGCGCACGGCCTCGTCCACCGCCGCCGGGCGGTGGAAGGCGGGGCGGGCCGGGGCCGCGGTGCTCATGGCGCCTCCCTTCGGACCGTGCCTTCGATGAGCCCGTAGGGGAGGTCCCCGGCCTGGAAGACGACGCCCGGGTTGTCGCGGCCGAGCGGGCCGAGGTCGAGCAGGTAGTGGTGCCGGTTCGGCAGGGACAGCCGCACTTCGCGGGCCTCGGGGACCGTCTTCAGTATGCGCTCGCCGACGGCGTAGAGGGTCTGTTGCAGCGAGAGCGAGTAGGTCCCGGCGAACGCGTCGAGCAGGGCGGCCCGGGCCGCCCGGAACGCCTCGTCGGGGTCGGCGGGCGCGGCCGCGTAGTCCCAGGCGGCCGTGACGGCCGTGGCGAGGATGCGGTCGTCGGTCTCGGGCAGCGTCGTGTACCCGTCGACGAGGAACCCGCTGAACTCGGAGTCGGTGGTGTTGAGCAGCAGCAGGTCCCGCACCCCCGCGGTCACCGACGCGGCCCCGTCGAAGCGCACCTCCGCGGTGCGCAGCTCGCCGCCCTCGCCGCGGGCGAAGGAGTGGTCGCCGATGCGCGTCCACGGGTGCTCCTCGATCCGGACCCGGGCGTGCGCGACGGCCGGGACGGTCTCGACGAAGTGCCGGGCGAGGCGCTCGGCGAACGCCTCGATCGCGCCGACGCCGTCGCGCGCGAACGCGTACACGGTGTTCTTCTGCGTGTCGGTGGGGAGCACGCCGGTGTTGTCGCCGCTGTAGTGCGTGGCGTCGAGGTCGCCGGCGAGCGCGGTGTGCACGGTCAGGTCGCGGATCGCGTGGCGCGCCGAGGCGCGGTCGACGTGGACGAGCCGGATGCCGGACTTGCCGTAGCTGTTGGGTCCCAGGGTGAACCCGGGCGCGGGTGCGTTCATCTAGCTGCCTCGGTACGTGGAGTAGGCGAAGGGGCTCAGCAGGAGCGGCACGTGGTGGTGCCCGTCGGCGACGAGGAAGGCGATCTCGACCTCCGGGTAGAAGGTGTCGGTGCCCTGCGCGGCGAACCAGTCGCCGGTGTCGAAGCGGAGCCGGTGGAGGCCGGGCGCGGTGTTCCAGCCGGCGACGCGGCCGTCGTCGTCGGTGCGGCCGGTGTGGACGACGGCGAACACGCCGTCGTCCTCGCGGCGCGCGAGCGTGAGGTGGACCCCGGCGGCGGGGCGGCCGGTGACGGCGTCGAGGACGTGCGAGGAGACGGTGCTCACCGGGCCTCCCCGGGGGTCTCGGCGCCGAAGGCCTTGGCGAGGCGGAGCGCGACGATCCGGCGCAGCTCGGCGCGGGCCTCGGCGCGTTCGGTCGCGTCGTCGTTCGCGAGCCGCCGCCGGGCCTCGGCGAGGATCTCCTCGGCGGTGAGGCCGGTGGCGCAGATGAGGAAGACGCGGCCGAAGCGGCGCTCGTAGGCGGCGTTCGCCGCGGCGAGCTCGGCCTTGACGGCGTCGCCCGCGGTCATCGCGCGGGACTGCTCGCTCCGGGACCACTCGGCCTCCGTGCTCCCGGGCGGGGCCGCGGCCGGCCGGCCCGATCCGGCGGGTCGGCCGGCCCGTGCGGGCGCGTCCGCCGCTCCCGTCGCGCTCGGCCGGCCCGCGCCGGGCCGCGAGTCCGCCGGTGCGCCGGGCCCCGGCGTGCCTCCCGGCGGTCCTCCGATGCGCGGGTGGGCGGCGTGGGCGACGGCGACCTCGGCGTCGTCGAGCTCGTCGAAGCCGGCCAGCGCGGCGGCCCGCAGCGCCGCGAACGTGCCGTAAGGCCGGCCGGTGGCGACCTTCTCGGCCCAGGCGCGCGAGGCGCAGCAGGCCGTGAGGACCCCCGTCGCGGTCTCGGGGTCCGCCGTGTCGAACCCTTCGAGCGTCCACATCGGCGCCTCCGTTCATGTCCGGTTCTCCGCGGTGTCCCCTCAGGGTCGCAAATTTGCCGCCGCGTCGGGCAATTGAAGCCGAAACGCGAGGCAGGGGGCATTGTCACCGGCTATGAAACCTTCGTTTCCCGGCCGTTAAATGCTGGAGGATCGTCCAAAGTCGGGTCTTGGGCGGGGTTATGGTGGCCGTAGGGCCGCGCGCACCTGACCGGCCCGCCACGCGTCCCGAACCCGCCTGCGAAGGCCGGACCCCCTGGGGGCCACCATGCGACTCCGTTCACTGCTAGAGATGCCCGGGCTGGGGCTGACCCTGGTCTCCGGCCGCCACCATCTCGACCGGGAGGTGCGGTGGGTCGTGCCGACCGACCTGCGCGACCCGCGCCGGTATCTGTCGGGCGGGGAGCTGGTGCTCACCGGGATGATGTGGCGCCGGGCCGAACCGGACTCGGACGCGTTCGTGCGCAACCTGACCGCCGCCGGGGTGACCGCGCTCGGCGCGGGCGACCACCCCGAGTTCCACACGGTGCCCTCGGATCTGGTCGACGCGTGCCGGCGCCACGACCTGCCGCTGTTCGCCGTGGACGCCGACGTCGCGTTCGCCGAGATCACCGAGCGGATCGTGCAGCGCCTGTCGGCGGGCCGCTCCGGGGACCTCGCCTCGCTCCTGGACCGGCACCGGCGGCTCATCGCCGCCGACGGGATCGGGCAGATCCTCGAACTCATCGACCGCGAGCTGGGCATGGAGTGCCAGGTGCTGTCGCCGACGGGTCGGGCCCTGCGCGGGAGCCTGGAGCTCGGCGAGGAGGAGCGGGCCGCGATCGTCGCCCGCGCGCACGCCTCGGACCGCCTGCCGCAGAAGGTCACGCTCGACCGGCACCGCTGCTGCTCGGTGTTCGGCATCGGCTCCACCATCCACACCGGACGGTTCCTGGTCGTCGGGGACGACCACACGCGGTGGCCGCCGGAGCGCCGCCTCGTCGCCGAGCAGCTCTCGGCCCTGCTCATGCTCGAACTCGACGACCCGTCGCAGCGCCCCGCCCCGCACGTCGAGCTGGTGACGGCGCTGCGGGAGGGCCGCGTCGACGCGCACCTGCTGCGCTCGGCGGGCCTGCCCGCGGACGGCCCGGCGGTCGTGATCGCGGCGACCGGTGAACCGGAGGCGCTCAGGGAGGCCGTCGTCGCCGAGGCCCTCCAGTTCGACGCGGGCGCGGCCCGGGACCCGCTGCGGCCTCCGACGGCGGCGTGGGCGACCTGCGGCGGCGAGACCGTCGCGGTCCTCGCCGGTCCGGGCGCCGCGCCCGAGGAGCGCGGGCGGTTCTTGGCGTGGGCGCGGCGCTGCGCCGCCGTGCTCGCCGGGGCGCACCCGGGCGGGCCGGGCGCCGTCGGCGTCGGCATCGCCGACCCGGTCCGCTCCCCCGACGGGCTGCGCGGCGCCCTGGAGCAGGCCCGGCACACCGCCGCGCTCGCCCAGCCGCGGCCCGGCCGCATCGAGGTCGCCGAGCCCGACCACCTCGTCTCGCACCGGATGCTCCTGGCCGCCGTCCCGCCCGACGTCTCGCGGGCGTTCCGCACCCGCGTCCTGGACCCGCTCCTGGAGTACGACGCCCGGCACCGCTCCGACCTGCTGCCGACCCTCCGGCGCTTCCTCGAATGCGACGGCTCCTGGCGCCAGTGCGCCGTGAGCCTGCACGTCCACGTGAACACCGTCCGGTACCGCATGCGCCGCGTCGAGGAGCTCACCGGCCGCGACCTGCGCAATCCCCTCGACCGGATGGACCTCGCACTGGCGGTCAGCCTGGACTGACCGCCCCGCCGACGGGCGGCGCAGGGGGCGCCGCCGCAACCTCCGCCGCGAGGCGGACCATCGAAGGGGGATGCAGAACATGGGGAACACCGCGGGGCTCGTGCTCGCCGCAGGCGCCGGGAGGCGCTTCGGCCAGCCCAAGGCCCTCGTCCAGTACGACGGCCGCAGCCTGCTCGACCGGGCCGTGGCGACGCTGCGCGACGGCGGCTGCCGGCAGGTCCTG
This sequence comes from Glycomyces terrestris, assembly GCF_003933745.1. Classification (GTDB taxonomy): domain Bacteria; phylum Actinomycetota; class Actinomycetes; order Mycobacteriales; family Micromonosporaceae; genus Glycomyces; species Glycomyces terrestris. Next base: position 227,536 of record NZ_RSEB01000005.1, read on the forward strand.
GCCGTGCTGGGGGCCGGGGCCGAGCAGGCGCTGTCGGCCGCGCAGGAGGCGTTCACGCCGGTGCTGAACCGGCGCTGGGGGCAGGGGTTGTCGACGTCGCTGAAGGCCGGACTGGCCGCCGTCCCGGAGCGCTACGACGGGGTCGTGGTGACCCTCGTCGACCAGCCGCGCGTCGAGGCCGAGGCGGTCCGGCGGCTCATCGCGGCCGCCGACGGCGGGGCGACGGTCGCGATCGCGACGTACGGGGGCCGCCCGGGCCATCCGATGTACTTCGCGCGCGAGCACCTGGACGGCATCGCCGCGGGGGCGTCGGGCGACCGCGGGGCGCGCGATTTCATCGCCGCGAACCCGGGCCTGGTGCGCGAGGTCGCGTGCCCGGGGGACCCGGTGGACGTCGACACCCCGGCCGACCTGGAGGCGCTCCGGCACCCGAGCCCCGCTTAGCGGCGGGCCCGGTCGCGCACTGCTGCCAGCGTCGTCAGCGGTGCGTCTACGAGAACCAGAGGTCGATCTCGCGCTTCGCGGACTCCTCCGAGTCCGAGGCGTGGATGAGGTTCTGCTGGTTCGACAGCGAGAAGTCGCCGCGGATGGTCCCCGGCTCGGCCTTGCGCCCGTCGGTGGCGCCGGCGAGCTTGCGCACCACCGGGATCGCCTCGTCCCCCGCCACGACCAGGCTCACCAGCGGGCCGGAGGTCATGAAGTCCTTCAGGCCCTCGTAGTAGGGCCGGCCGACGTGCTCGGCGTAGTGCGCGTCCGACAGCGCCGCGTCCATGGTGCGCAGCCGCAGCTCCTCGACGCGCAGGCCCTTGCGCTCGAGGCGGGCCAGGACCTCGCCGATGAGCCCGCGCCGGACGGCGTCGGGTTTGATCAGGACGAGGGTGCGCTGTTCGGCCACGGGAGACTCCTTGAGGCGACTGTCGGATTCGTGGCTGCCATCGTAAGCGATGTTGTGTCCGTTGCCTCACCCACGTACGATTCACGTTGAAACCCGGTTTCCCAGTTGCGGATGAGGTGTCCCAGATGCCCTCGAGACAGCCACCCCGTCCCGCCCCGCGGCCTTCCAAGGCCCCCAGCCGGGGCGGCGCCAAGGGCGGGGCCGCCCGCGGTGGTGCGAAGGGCGCCGCCGCGAAGGGCGGGGCAGGGGCGCGCAAGGCGATGCCCGCGAAGGCCCAGCCGCGCGGCGGAGCGCGGCAGCAGGCCCGGGGCATGACCGCCGAGCAGCTGCGCCAGCAGCGGCTCCTGATGGACCAGCAGCGCCGCCAGAATCAGGCCCGCTGGTGGGCGATCAACCAGCACGCCATGAAGGACCTGCACGCCCGCCAGCACCACGCCGCGGGCGGCGAGGCGATCGGCACGGTCCTCAACGCGGACAGGCGGATGCGGTGGCGCACCTCGCGGGCGATCGGCGCCATCACTTTACTGATCCTGGCGTTCTTCTTCACGTCCATGGCGATCGGCGCGCAGAGCGTCGGCATCGCCGTGCTCGCGTTCCTGTGCCTGGCCGGGACGATCACGTTCTTCACGGTCGAGCACTCGGCCCGGCGCTTCCCGCAGCCGGTCCCGGCGCCGCCGCTCATCGGGCAGCACCGGCTCGAAGACCTCATCGTCGAGGACGACCCGCCGCGCGGCGCGGCCGTCAAGCAGACCGAGCCCGGCTCGCTCGACGACCTGTTCGCGCCCGACCGGCCCGAGACCGCGCCCGTGCCGCCTCCCGCTGCGGCGCAACCGGTCCCGGAGCCGCCGAAGCCGCCCGCCCCACCGGTCGCGGCCCCCGTGGAGGAACCGCCCGCCGCGGTTCCGGCCGAGGAGCCGCCGGCCGCGTCCGTTCCTGTGGAGGAACCGCCGGCCGCGCCCGGGACCGCCGCCGCGGTTCCGGTGGAGGAACCGCCAACCGCTCCCGCGGCACCCGCCGCGGCGGCGCAGACCGCGCCGGTCGAGGCGCCCGTCGAGCAGCCCGCCGCGGAGCCGGAGCCGCCGCTTTCCGCCCCGGCCGCGCCGATCGTCATGGTGCCGATCGACGAACCCGAACCCGAACCGGACGAGGCCGCTCCGGCCGCGGTCGAAGCGGCACCCGCTGCGCCCGAACCTGACGCGGAGCCCCGGGAACCGCAGGCGGCGGCCGCGGCCCCCGCCGAACCGCAGACATCGTCCCCTGTGGACTCCGCCTCGTCGGAGTCGGCGCCGCTCCCCGCGGACCCGCCGACGTCGGCGTTCACGCTGCCGAGTGAGCAGATCGGCGGCGGCCCCGCCGCCGGGACCGCCCCGGCCGAAGCGCCGAAGGACGCGCCGCCGCAGGCGAAGGGACCCATCGCCGAGGCCGCCGCGAAGCTGCGCTCGCCCTCCCCGCCGCGCCCGCGCACCTCCGAGGAGGGCAGCAGCCTCGCGAAGGACCTCGCCGAACTGCTCCTCTCCGACGAGCGCCTCGGCGGCGCCGACGTCACCGACGTGGCCGCGACCCTCGTGGTCGCCGACCTCCAGCGCTCGGTCGAGTTCTACACGGACGCACTCGGACTCGCGATCTCCGACCGCACCGAGGAGGCGGCCGTCCTCGACGCCGGCTTCGGGAAGATCCTGCTGTGGGAGCGCCCCGACGCCCCGCCCGGCGAGACCGGGGTCATGCACCTGACCTTCGAGGTCGGCGACATCGACGCCGCGTTCACCCAGATGAACGAGGCCGGCGTCCAGTTCCTGCACCTGCCGCGCACCGCGCTGCTGGGCCAGAACTACGAGATGCGGGCGGCCGCGTTCCGCGACCCCGACGGCCACGGCCTCGCCATCACCGAGCACCGGGAGCGCGAGTAGCGACCGAGAACCCGTCCCGCCCTTGCGAAGTGGAGTGCCCATGCTCATCGTCGGCGAGATCCACACCGCGCTGCTGCCGCATTCGCGGCCGCTGACGCCCGAAGAGGCCCGCGCGGCCCTGTCGCTCGCGGTCGGCGAGAGCGTCGTGCAGTGGGCGCGGCCCGTCCCGCACACCGCGTCCCCGACGCTCCTGCACGGCGTGGACTGCAAACTGCCGCTCGCCCCGAAGCAGGACAACCCGCACGCCGACGACCGGTCCGCGAACGGCTCGGTCCGCGCCGTCGGCACCGTCTGCTCCCGCGCGGTCCTCACCGGCGGGCACCTGCTCCAGGGCTCCTCCTGGACCGCGGTGCTGCCGCCGACCCAGCCGCGCCGGATGCCGTGGTCGTACTACCTGGCCCGGCCCGGGACGCTCGAGACGATCGGGAACTTCGAGGCCGAGCGGCTCGCGCGCGCGTTCCTCGCCGCCGACGCCCGCCGCGACCGGTCCGAGCTCCTCGACACCGCCGCGATCGCCCGGCACTCCATCCACGACGTGCTCGCCCGCCCCGTGCTCGACCAGCGCCCGCCGATCAAGACCGGCTCGACCCGGCTGCGGTGGGCGGCCGTCGCCGACCCCGCCGCCGGGAACGCCGTCGCGTTCCGGCTCGTCGGCGGCGACCGGCGGCGCCTGAGCATCGCCACCGGCCCGGTCGAGCCCGAGGCCGTGGCCGCCGCGGCCGAGGACCTCGCCGTCCACGACTGGCTGCTCACCGCCGTCGCGGCCCGCATCGCGCTCGCGAAGATCGGCGAGGACCCGCGGCACACGCTGCGCACCCTCCGCCCGGTCGTCGACCACCTCCTGCACCTGTGGTCGGCGGGCGCGCGGACCTCCCGCGAGCTCGAGTTCGTGTGGGACGCCCTGGAGCGCCGCCCCGGCCTCTCGCGCCAGTGGGCGACCATGACCGAGCGCGTCAGGTCCCAGATCGACTACGGCGCCGCCGATCTCGCCGTCCAGGTCCTCGAGATGCTCGAACGCGACCGCAGCCGCGGCTCCGGCCCCGACCACTTCCGCGGCCGGCCCTAGTTCGTGTCCCACGACCCGGACGGACCGCACCCGGGTCATGAAACCCCACCTAGAGCGGCCCTTGGAAGATGTAGCTGAGCCGGTCCACGAGCTCGGCCGGGAGCGTCATGCCCTCCCGCTCGGCCGACTTGCGGATCGACTCGACAGCGCCCGCGTCGGGCCTGACGCTGCCGCAGATGACGCGCACCGCGTGCTCCACCTCCAGGAAGTCCACCGATAGGACCGACACGGTCCGGTACGCCGGGAACGGGAACGCCGCCGGGTTCAGCTGGAGGATCGGCGGCATCTCCGCCCACCGGTCCGGGAAGCGGCGCCCCGGGCCGCGCCGCCCGGGCGCGTGGCCGTGCTCGGCCGGCACCAGCGACTCGACCGGCTCGGGCACCCCGATGCGCCGGCCCTGGTCGCGCAGCACGCCCAGGCGCAGCAGCTGCCAGACCGCGGCGAGCATCGGGCACGACCAGCGGCGGCCCTGCGGGGTGTCGTTCCACAGCTCGACGTCGAGGAACACCGAGTGCTCGCGCCGCGCGTTCTGGCTCGGCGGCACCCACCGCAGCGGCGCGCCCATCGCGATCCCGCGCGGCTTCGGCGTCGGCACCCCGTTCGGGAGCCAGCCGAGGTCGGAGACCGGTGGCCGGGAGCCGTTCGTGCCCGGCGGCGGCTCGAACACGATCCGGTCGGCGACGAGCCCGGCGAGGTCCAAGGGCCCCATGCGGTCGCACGAGGACTCCCGGGCGAGGTAGTCGATGCGCAGTCCCGCGTCCGCGGCGGCCTCGACCACGGTCGCGATGAGCCGCTCGGGTTCGGGCAGGTCCTGGTGGAAGTAGTCGTCCACGAGGTAGCAGGTCGAGACGCGCGGCCGGCGGCCCCCGAGGCGCTTCGTGAGCGCCTCGGTCGTGCCGTGGACCCACGCCGCCGCCGACGCCATCTCCTCCTTGAGCGCGTCGGGCCGGGCGAGGTCGTCGGCGTACAGGTGCCCGACCTCGATCGACAGGTGCGACATCCCGAACCGCTCGGTGCGCTGCTTGGCGCTGGTCTCCTCGTACGTCACTCGATCCCCCGCACGCTCGCCTCGAGTCCGGGCACGAACAGCTCCTCGGCCGAACGGGCCGCCAGGTCGGCGAAGGCCCGCACGGTCTCCTGGTTCGCGATCCGCAGCGTCACCGTGTCGGCGTCGGTGATGATCTGCTCGCGCCACTGGAGCACCGGGTCGAGGGGGACCGACCCGAGCAGGTTCATGCGGCCGAGCTTGAGCCGGGCCGCCATCTGGTGCAGGTCGGCGTCGATCTTGCGCAGCCACCGGATCTGGGTCGCCTCCAGGCCCGAGAGGTCGGCGCCGTCGGGGTCGACGACCGCGGTGCGCACGTACCGGATCGAGGCGAGGAGCTTGCGCTGGTACTCCTCCCCGTACGCCTTCGCGGTCTCGACCAGGCCGCGCTCGCCGTACACGAGCGAGTGGGCGGCGATGACGTGCTGCTTCGTCCAGCGGTGGTAGACAATCCAGCGCCACGGCAGGTTCGCGAGCTCGGCGCGGGCGGTGGCGGCCATGACCATCTCCGTGGCGTGCGAGCGGCCCGCGGACAGGTCCACGATGACGAGGTCGTACTCGCGCGAGAGCTCCTGGAGGAGCTTGACGCAGCGGTCGACGGTGTGCTCGTCGCCGGGGAACTCCGAGCCGTCGGCGTCGCCGGGGCACAGCACCAGCTCGCCGGCGCCGTCGGGGCGCGCCTGGAGCTCGGCGCGGTCGCTCACCGCCCACACCGAGTGCCGCTCCGGCTCGGACGCGAGGTCCTGGAGGTACTCGTGGACGCCGTTGCCGTACGTGCCGTGCTCGAGGTCGTCGATGCCGAAGATCGCGCCGGCGGTGGGCGAACCGAAGTCAAAGTCCACATAGCACACGTTCATGCCCTGGACGGCGCGGCGGTACGCGAGATTGCACGAGGAGACCGACCGGCCCGTGCCGCCCTTGTCCGAGGTCGCGAACAGCAGCATCGTCACACTCCGGTCTCGGCGTCGCGGCCGGCCGCGATGAGCCGGTCGAGGTCGATGAGGGCCTTGACGCCCAGCGAGAACGCGGTGCCGGGCCGCTCGTCCACGACCTCCTTGGCGTGGCGGATCGTCAGCCCCACCGAGCGGATCTCCTGCGCCAGCGCGGGTCCGGCGTTCCCCGAGCCGCGCAGCAGCTCCTGGTCGTAGATGTGCTCGGCCTCCACCAGCAGCTCGTGCGCGAGCGCCTCCAGGCTCCGGGAGCGGGCGGGCTCGGAGCCGGCGAACTGGGCGGCGAGCACCATGGCCTCGACGACGCGGATCGTGAAGTGCCAGGACGGGTCCTCGAAGTGGTTCGGCAGCTCGGTGAAGACCTGGCGGGGCTGGTCCCACAGGCGGGAGGCGCGGCCGTCGCGGATGCGCCTGCGCGCCAGGTGGTCCCAGACGAGGTCGGCGACCTCGAGGAGTTGGGCGCGGGCGTTGATGGTGACGAGGAGGCCGGCGGCGTCGTAGAGGCGCTTGAGCAGCAGCGGCGCGAAGTCGACCATGTTCCAGATCATGGCCGGGCCGTCGAGCTTCTCGATGCCGGCGAGTTCGGCCTTGACGCCGGGGAAGTGCATCTCGACGGCGCGGTCGCCGACGAGGGGGCGGCGGGTGATGCGGCCGCGGTTGGCGAGCTCCACGAGGACGTTCGCGAGGCGGATGAGGTCGTCGTCGCCGCCGCGGCTGGAGCCGAACGTCTCGGTGGCGACGGCGCAGACGAGGAGGCTGTAGTAGTCGTACTCGAGGCCGTCGGTGGTGCGCCACGGGACGTCCTCGAGGGGCCACTTGGAGCCGCCGCCGAAGGAGGCGACCATGGCCCAGTAGCGGCGGGTGACGTCGAGGCGGATCTGGAGCGACTGGGCGAGGCGGCGCTCCTCCTCGGTGAGGAGGTTGCGGCGCATGACGCGGTCGGAGAACAGGGTGGCGATGGCTTCGAGGGCGACCACGGTGAAGTACAGGTAGGGGGCGTCCTCGGCGCGGCCGACGCGCTGGGTGGAGGTGTCGGAGACGTCGGGGATGTCGGGGGCCTTCTCGACCACGGACCAGGACCAGCCGATCTCGAACAGCTTCGTGGGCGCCTCGACGCCGGCGGTGCCGCCGGAGCCGACGGTGATGGTGCGCAGGGTCGCGATGATCTCCTCGGCCTCTTCCCTGAAGCGGCGCACGATCTTGCGGTCGGGCTGGCCGTCGACGTTGATGAGGGCGATGAGCTGGCGGCCGAAGTCGTCGTCGGCGTCGAAGGTGGACACGGCGAAGGAGCGCAGGAGGCCGGTGATCGCGCCGAGGAGGCGGCGGTGGATGATCCGCTGCACGTGCTCGAGTTCGCGGACGAGGTCGGCGCGGCCCATGCGGTCGACGGTGGGCGCGAAGTCGGCGAGGAAGGTGAGGGCGGCGAGGCTGAGCGGGATGGCGAGCGCGAAGCCCTCGGTGACGTCGATGCCGCGCTGCTCGGGGGCGGCCTCGCGGGTGCGGTCGACGCGGTGCATGTTGGAGCCGCCGGAGTAGACGGGGACGCCGTCGGCGTCGACGTGCTTCTCCATGTAGTCCTTGACGAGCCGCATGATCCGGATGGGGATCTCGACGGCGTCGCCGAGGCCGGAGAGCGCTTCGAGGACGGCGTCGCTGGTGGCGTCGGGGTCGGCGTAGCGGAGGTCGGGGAGCTCCTGCGCGGGGTAGAGCAGGCACAGGAGCTGCTGGGCGTCGCCGACAGCGTCGGAGTCGTTGCGGCCGCCCCAGTGCCATTCGCGGCGCTTGGAGCCGTCCTCGGCGGGGCGCCAGCTGTAGGCGATCTGGGCCTTCCAGATGTCGAGGAGCTGTTGCCGGGGCTGCATCTTCACGGGGACCACCGCCGAGCGCTCAGGGGGCCGAAACGGACAGGTTCACTATGGCACGCCGAGGCGACGCGAACCGTCTCGCAGAACGCGTGGTGTCGGCTACCCGACAGATGCGGTCCGGGTCAGGCCTTGAGCTCGTAGACGCTGCACGGCACGTCGAACCCCGGGACGGTCGTCTCGCGTTCGAGGGCCATGCCGAGCTTCTCGGCGACGCGGACCGACGCGGCGTTGTCGGAGTGGATGCAGGAGACGAGCCGGTCGAGGCCGAGCTCGCCGAAGGCGAAGCCGACCACGGCACGGGCGGCCTCGGGCGCGTAGCCGCGGCCCCAGCGGGGGCGGGCGATCCGCCACCCGACCTCGGTGACGGGGAGGATCTCGGGCAGGAACGTCGGCGTGGCGAGGATGCCGAGGCCGACGAGGTCGCCGGTGTCCCGTTCGGACACCGCGAAGATGCCCCAGCCGTGCTCGTCCCAGTGCGCGGCCGACTTCGCGGTGAGCGCCTCGGTCTGCTCCATCGTGCGGGGCTCGCCCGTGCCGATGTAGCGCATGACCTCGGGGTCGGCGTTGATCGGCGCGAGGGCCGCCGCGTCGGCGGCGGCGAGGGGGCGGAGGCGCAGGCGCGCGGTCTCGAGTTCCATGGTCACCGTTTCGGGGGTCGGGAGAGTTGGCTGCTGACGTACCAGCAGTAGGCCCACACGGCCGCGAACACCAGGCCCGCGACGCCGAGGGACCAGTGGAGCGGCCAGCAGGCGATCACCGCGGCCTGGAGGACCGCGCCGGTGGGCCACACCCAGGGGCGCTTCGCCATGCCGGCCAGGACGATCGCGGCGACGACGAGGGCGCCGATCGCGACCGTCGCGGGCGCGGGGTCGTCGAGGACCATCCGCATCGGGACGATCGCCAGCAGCAGCGCGAGCGCCTCGAACGCGAGCGCGAGCGCCGCCAGGCTGCGGGCGGCCCGGGCCGGGTCGCGCAGGCCCGAGCGGGACTCGTCGGGCTCCTCCCAGGGGGCCTCGGCCTCCTCGGGCTCCTCCGGGTGCTCGGGCTCGGGGCTCCGGTCAGCCACGGCGGCCGACCAGGATGCGGCGGGCGTCGGCGACGGTGAACACCGAGCCGGTGACGAGGACGCCGCCGCCCGACTCGTACAGGTCGTCGGCCTCCTCGGCGAGCTCGATGCCGCGCGCGATCGCGTCCCGCAGATGCGGCAGGACGTGCACGCGCTCCTCGCCGAAGACCTCGACGGCGAGCTTCGCGAGGGTCGCGGCGGGCATGGCCCGGTCCGAGGAGGACTTCGTCACGACGATCTCGTCGAGGACCGGCTCGAGGAGTTCGAGCATGTGGTCGGTCTCCTTGTCGGCGAGCATCCCGACGACGCCGACGAGCTTGCGGAAGTTGAACTCCTCCTCGACGGCCTTCGTCATCGCCTCCATGCCGGCCGGGTTGTGCGCGGCGTCGAGGATGACGGCCGGGGCGGTGCGCACGACCTCGAGGCGGCCCGGGGAGGTGAACTCCGCGAACGCCTGGCCGACGACCTCGGCGTCGAGGGCCTTCGGCTCGCCGGCGCCGAGCAGGACCTCGACGGCCGCGAGCGCCAGCGCCGCGTTGTGCGCCTGGTACTCGCCGTGCAGCGGCAGGAACAGGTCCTGGTAGCGGGCGGCCTTCGTCTCGATGGTGAGCAGCTGCCCGCCGACGGCGACCTCGCGGGAGGTCACCTCGAAGCCGCGGCCCTCGGGCACGAGCTTCGCGCCCACGGCCTGGGCGCGGCGCAGCAGCGGCTCCATCGCGGAGCGCTCCTGGACCGAGGTGACGAGCGTCGATCCCTCGTGGACGATCCCGGCCTTCATCGTCGCGATCTCGGCGAGCGTCTCGCCGAGCCACTTGGTGTGGTCGATGCCGATCGGGGTGATGACCGCGACCTCGGCGCCCAGGATGTTCGTCGAGTCCGTCTCGCCGCCGAGGCCGACCTCGACGACGCCGACGTCGATCGGCGTGTCCGCGAACGCGCCCATGGCGAGCGCGACGGTCATCTCGAAGTAGGTGAGCGGCTCGCTGGCCTCGCGGTCCACGAGTTCGGCGAGCGGCGCGATCTCGTAGTACTGCTGCGCGAGGCGCTCAGCGCTGATCGGCTCGCCGTCGACGCAGATCCGCTCGGTGACGTCGTTCAGGTGCGGCGAGGTGAACATGCCGGTGCGCAGGCCGTGGCCGCGCAGCAGCCGCTCGATCATGCGGGTGGTGGACGTCTTGCCGTTCGTCCCGGTGATGTGGACGGACCGGAACGAGCGCTGCGGGTCGCCCATGAGGTCCAGCAGCTGCTTGATGCGGTCGAGCGTGAAGTCCCAGCGGGAGAACCCGCGGGCCTCCAGCGCCGCTTCGACTTGCGCCAGTTCGGCGTTCAATGTGTGGTCCCCCATGGTGGAAGGGGAGGCCGGGCCGCGGGAGCGGCCCGGCCCCCGCTTACGCGAGTCGTTCGAGCTGCGCGGTGATGCGCGCGATGTCGGCCTCCGCGGTCGCCTTGCGCGCCTTGATCTTGTCGACCACGGCGTCCGGCGCCTTGGCGAGGAAGGCCTCGTTGCCGAGCTTCCCGGCCGTCCCGGCGAGCTCCTTCTCGGCGACCTTCAGGGCCTTCTCCAGGCGCGCCCGCTCGGCCGCGACGTCGATCGTCCCCGAGGTGTCGAGGGCGACGGCCGCGTGCTCGGACACGGCGAGCTCGGCGGTCGGCGCGAAGCCCTCCCCCTCGGCCTCCAGCCGCACGAGCGCGCGGATGAGCGGCTCCTGGTCGGCCAGGCCGGCCGCGTCCAGGCCCGTGAACCGCGCCGGCACCGGCTGGCTCGGCTTCACGCCCTGGTCCGAGCGGAAGCGCCGCACCTCGGTGACGAGGTGCTGGAGGGCGCCCACGAGGCGCTCGGCCTCGTCGTCGGCGCCGGCCGGCACCGGCCACGCGGCCACGGTGAGCGAGTCGCCCTGCGCCTCGGTGCCGGTGAGCGTGAGCCACAGCTCCTCGGTGACGAACGGGATCACCGGGTGCAGCAGGCGCAGCAGCTGGTCGAAGACGTGGCCGATGACGCGGCGGGTGTCCTCGGCGCGCTGCCCGCCCTCGGCGAGCACCGGCTTGGTCAGCTCCAGGTACCAGTCGAAGACGTCGTCCCACGCGAAGTGGTACAGCGCGTCCATCGCCTTCGCGAACTCGTACTGCCCGAGGTGGCCGTCGACGGCCTCGATCGTGCGCGAGAGCCGCGAGAGGATCCACCGGTCGATGAGCGACAGGTCCGTGGGCAGGTCCCCGTCGAGGGTCGCGCCGCTCATGAGCGCGAACCGGGTGCCGTTCCACAGCTTGTTGCAGAAGTTCCGGGCGACCTCGGCCAGCTCGATCGAGGCGATCGCGTCCGCGCCGGGGTTCGCGTCGCGCGCGAGCATGAACCGCAGCGCGTCGGCCCCGTACTGGTCGACCACCTCGAGCGGGTCGATGCCGTTCCCGGAGGACTTCGACATCTTCTTGCCGTGCTTGTCGCGCAGGAGGCCGTGCAGGAACACCTCCCCGAAGGGCGCCTTGCCCATCGCGTAGGTCCCGAACATCATCATCCGGACCACCCAGAAGAAGATGATGTCCCAGCCGGTCACCAGCACCGCGGTCGGATAGAACTTCTCGAGCGCCTTCGTGTCCTCGGGCCAGCCGAACGTGGAGAACGGCCACAGGCCGGAGGAGAACCACGTGTCGAGCACGTCGGGGTCCTGCACGTAGCCCTCGGGCGCGGTCTCGCCCGGGCCCACGCACACCTCTTCCCCGTTCGGGCCGTACCAGATCGGGATGCGGTGGCCCCACCACAGCTGGCGCGAGATGCACCAGTCGAGGAGGTTGTCGACCCACGAGAAGTAGCGCTTCTCCATCTCCGGCGGGTAGATCTTCGTCTCGCCGTTGCGGACGGCGTCGCCGGCCGTCTTCGCGAGGCGCTCGACCTTCACGAACCACTGCTTCGACAGGCGCGGCTCCACGGTCGTGTCGCAGCGCTCGCAGTGCCCGACCGCGTGCATGTACGGGCGCTTCTCGGCCACGATGCGGCCCTCGGCGCGCAGCGCGGCGGCGATCGCCGAGCGGGCCTCGAACCGGTCGAGCCCTTCGAACGGGCCGTGCGCGGTGATCACGCCGCGCTCGTCCATGATGAGGATCGACTCCAGGCCGTGGCGCTGGCCGATCGCGAAGTCGTTCGGGTCGTGCGCGGGCGTCACCTTGACGGCGCCGGTCCCGAACTCGGGGTCGACGTGCGCGTCGGCCACGATCGGGATGCGGCGGCCGGTGAACGGCACCTCGACGGTGGTGCCGAGGAGGTGCCGGTACCGCTCGTCGTCGGGGTGCACGGCCACGGCGGTGTCGCCGAGCATCGTCTCGAGCCGGGTCGTGGCGACCACGATCGACGCGTCGCCCTCGCCGTAGCGCATCGACACGAGCTCGCCGGCGTCCTCCTGGTGCTCCACCTCGATGTCGGAGAGCGCGGTCATGCACCGCGGGCACCAGTTGATGATGCGCTCGGCGCGGTAGATCATGCCGTCGTCGTACATGCGCTTGAACATGGTCTGCACGGCCGCCGACAGCCCGTCGTCGAGGGTGAACCGCTCGCGGTCCCAGTCGACGCCGTCGCCGATCTTCTTCATCTGCGAGGAGATGCGCTCGTGGTAGACGTCCTTCCACTCCCACACCTTGTCCACGAACGCCTCGCGGCCGAGGTCGTGGCGGGACAGGCCCTCCTTGTCGGCGAGCTGGCGCTCCACCACGTTCTGGGTGGAGATGCCGGCGTGGTCGGTGCCCGGCAGGAACAGGGCCTCCTTGCCGCGCATGCGCTCGCGCCGCACCAGCGTGTCGATGAGGGTGTGGTCGAGCGCGTGCCCGAGGTGGAGCTGCCCCGTCACGTTCGGCGGGGGGATCACGATCGCGTAGGGCTCGCGGTCGGAGTCGTCGTCAGCCTTGAACCGGCCGTCGGCTACCCACTTCGCGTAGCGTCGCGCCTCTACCTCTACGGGCGCGTACGTCTTCGGAAGTTGGGTCTCCGGGGCCGGCGTCTTCTCAGCTGCGTCTGTCACCGCTCCAGTCTACGAAGTCGCACGGTGGGAAGGCGAAGAGGTTTAGCCGGTGTCGCCTGTGCCAATCTCCGGCCCGCCCGCGCCCCCGCGGAGCACGGTCCCGGCGGCGGAGGCGACGTCGAGCTCCCCCTCGGCGACGGCGGCCGCCAGCGCCTCGGGGACGGCGAACCGCACCCGCAGGGCCGCGTCGACGCGGGCGCGGATCTCGGCGGCGGCCCGGCGGCGGCGCTTGGCGGCGAGGCGGTCGCCCTCGGCGAGCCAGTCGCGGTGCTTGGCGATCGCGGCGACGAGGTCGTCGATCCCCTTGGCCTCTGAGGCGACGGTGGTGCACACGGGCTGGCGCCACTCGCCGGGCTCGCGGCGGACGAGGCTCATCATGGCGCGCAGGTCGCGGACGGTGCCGTCGGCGCCGGGCCGGTCGGCCTTGTTCACGACGTACACGTCGGCGATCTCGACGACGCCGGCCTTGACCGCCTGGATGCCGTCGCCCATGCCGGGGGCGAGCAGCAGGAGGGTGGTGTCGGCGAGGGAGGCGATCTCGACCTCGGCCTGGCCGACGCCGACGGTCTCGACGATGACGACGTCGAAGCCGAGCCCTTCGAGGAGCCGCACGCCCGCGGTGGTGGTCGCGGCGAGGCCGCCGAGGTGGCCGCGGGTGGCGACCGAGCGGATGTAGACGCCGGGGTCGAGGGCGTGGTCGGCCATGCGCACCCGGTCGCCGAGGATCGCGCCGCCCGAGAACGGGCTGGAGGGGTCGACGGCGAGGACGCCGACGCGCAGGCCCTGCGCGCGCCAGGCGGCGATGAGGGCGGACACGAGCGTGGACTTGCCGACGCCGGGCGAGCCGGTGATGCCGACGATCTGCGCGTCGCCGCCCTTGACCAGGCCCGCGAGCGCGGGGGCGGCGGCGGTGTCGTTCTCGACGACGGTGAGGAGGCGGGCGGTGGCCCGGCGGTCTCCCGCGCGGGCCGCCGCCACCAGGTCGGGCAGACCCATCAGGCTCCCTTGATGACGACGGCGTCGCCTTGGCCGCCGCCGCCGCACAGGCCCGCGGCGCCGAGCCGGCCCGGGCCGAGCTGGCGCGCGAGGGTCTGGGCGAGGCGGGCGCCGGAGGCGCCGATCGGGTGGCCGAGGGCGATCGCACCGCCGTCGGGGTTGACCCGGTCGAGGTCGACGCCGAGGGTCTCGGCGGAGGCGAGGACGACGGCGGCGAACGCCTCGTTCATCTCGACCATGTCGAGGTCCGCGGCGGTCGCGCCGACCATGGCGAGGGCCTTCGCGATCGCGTTGGCGGGCTGGTCGAGCAGCGAGTTGTCGGGGCCGGCGACCGAGGCGTAGGCGAGGATCTCGGCGGTCCAGGCCCAGCCGTTTGCCTCGGCGAGCGACTTGCGGGCGAGCACGAGCGCGGAGGCGCCGTCGGAGATCTGGGACGCGGAGGCGGCGGTGATGGTGCCGTTCTCGGTGAACGCGGGTCGCAGCTGCGCGAGGCTCTCCGGGGTCGACTCGGGGCGGACGCCTTCGTCGGCGTCGACGTAGCCGCGGCGGGTCTCGACGGGCGTGATCTCCTCGGCGAGGCGCTCGGCGGCCTTGGCGGCGCGCTGGTGCGAGTGGGCGGCGAACGCGTCCTGCTGCTCGCGGGTGATGCTGCGGCCCTTGAGGTGCCGCTCGGTGGACTCGCCCATGGAGATGCCGTCGTAGGCGTCGGTGAGGCCGTCGTGGGCGAGGTGGTCGAGGAGGACGGCGTCGCCGTACTTGTGGCCGCGGCGCGAGCCGGGCAGCAGGTGCGGGGCGCGGCTCATCGACTCCATGCCGCCGGCGACGACGACGTCGGCGGCGCCGCCGCGGATGAGCTGGGCGGCGAGGCCGACGGCGGTGAGCCCGGAGAGGCACACCTTGTTCACCGCCAGCGCGGGCACGCGCATGGGCAGGCCGGCGGCCACGGCGGCCTGGCGGGCGGGGTTCTGGCCGCATCCGGCGGGCAGGACCTGCCCGAGGAGGACCTGGTCGACCAGGTCGGGGCCGACGCCCGCGCGTTCGATGGCGGCTCTGATGGCGGTCCCGGCCAGGTCGGTGGCGGGGATGTCGGCGAGCGCCCCGTTGAAGCGCCCGATGGGTGTCCGGGCGGCGGCGAGGATGACGATGGTGTCGTCGTTCATGGCTGACCTCCGTTGGTCGAATCGCTCGATACGCTCGATCGTATGACGTTCACTGAGGGAATCGGATTGCGGCGCATCGATCACGTCGGCATCGCGGTGCCCGACCTCGACGCGGCCCTGGAATGGTACGAGGGCGCGCTCGGCGGGCGGGCGGTGCACCGCGAGGTCAACGAGGCGCAGGGGGTCGTCGAGGTGATGGTGGCGTGGCCGGAGGGCGGCGCGCAGGTGCAGCTGCTGGCGCCGCTCACCCCGGAGTCGACGATCGCGAAGTTCCTGGGGACCAGGGGCCCCGGGCTCCAGCAGCTGGCGTTCACCGTCGCGGACGTCGAGGCGGCGGCGGCCGCGCTGCGCGCCAGGGGCACCCGGCTGCTGTACGAGGAGGCGCGCGAGGGCACGGCCGGGTCGCGGATCAACTTCGTGCACCCGAAGGACGCCGGGGGCGTGCTCGTCGAACTGGTCCAACCCGCCTAGGCCCCTTCGCAGGTCAGGGGCGAGAGTCACCAAGAGTGTCGGATAGATGACGCCGTTCGGGTGACACCTGGAGGACACCGAAACTTCACCGCGTTCGACTTCCGTGTCGTTCCAAGGGTTTCGCCCGATTTGCGGCTACTGTTGCGGGTGGTTCCCGCTCCACAAACCCCTGACCTTGCTGTCGACATTCCCATGCGCGTCTGCAAGTATTGGTCCATGTCGCAGCAGCCCTCCAGCAGTACCTTTTTCGACAACGACCAATCGGTGCCGGAATTCCCCGTGCAGTTGCGGGGTTACGACCGGCACCAGGTGGATGACTTCATCCAGAAGAACCTGGCCAAGCTGACCCAGACCGAGCAGCAGCGCACCGAGGCCGAGCAGCGGATGACGGACGCCCAGCGTCGTCTGCGCCAGGCCGAGCAGCGCATCCAGGGCCTCGAGCAGCGCCTCGCCGAGCAGCAGAAGCAGCTCGAGGAGAACACGCGCCCGACCCTGTCCGGTCTCGGCACCCGCGTCGAGCAGATCCTCCGTCTGGCCGAGGAGCAGGCCAACGAGCACCGCGCCGAGGCGAAGCGCGAGACCGAGGGCATCCTCTCGGCCGCCCGCCTGGAGTCGCGCGAGATCACCGACGCCGCCCGCGGCGAGGCCGGTTCGCTGAAGCAGAACGCCGAGCGCGAGGCCAACGCGCTGCGCACCCAGGTGGAGCGCGAGGTCGCGGAGCTGCGGACCAACGCCCGCCGCGAGTGCGAGACCCTCCGCGCCGACGCCGAGCGCGAGACCAAGCAGCTGCGCACCGCGACCGGCCACGAGGTCGCCGAGCTCAAGGCGTCCGTCGAGCGCGAGGTCGCGACCCTCCGCGCCACGGCCGACCGCGAGATCACCCAGCTGCGCGCCAAGGCCGCCCGCGAGGCCGAGGAGAAGCGCGCCGAGGCCGCGAAGCTGTTCGCCG
Source organism: Glycomyces terrestris (assembly GCF_003933745.1). Lineage (GTDB taxonomy): Bacteria > Actinomycetota > Actinomycetes > Mycobacteriales > Micromonosporaceae > Glycomyces > Glycomyces terrestris. The sequence goes on from NZ_RSEB01000005.1 coordinate 243,913, forward strand.
AGGCGAAGGAGAAGCGCGACAAGGACCTCCAGGCCCTCGACCTCGAACTGGCCGAGCGCAAGGAGAAGGCCGAGCGCGAGGAGTCCGAGCGCCACACCCGCGCCGTCGCCGAGACGCAGAAGCTGGTGTCCGACGCCGAGAACCGCGCCCGCGACGCCGAGGAGCGCGCGAAGGCCGCCGAGACCCGCGGCGAGGAGAAGCGCACCGAGGCCGACAAGTACGCCGAGGACACCACGTCCAAGGCGAAGAAGGACGCGAACAAGCTCGTCAGCGACGCCAAGGCCGAGGCCGAGCGCCTGCTCGCCGACGCGAAGTCCGACGCGGAGCGCGTCACCAAGGACGCCGAGTCCAAGGTGGCCGAGCTCACCGCCAAGCGCGACCAGGTGCAGGAGACGCTGCGGAACCTCAGCGGTCTGGTCAGCGGCGCCCTCGGCGGGGCGCTCGGGCAGCAGGACGGCGACAAGTAGAAAAACCCGACGAACAAGTAAACCTGGCGAATCCGCGTTACCGTCGAAACCTACGACAGTGAAGAATGATCGTAGGCGTAGGTCGACGGTGGAGGAACCACAGCTCGGCCGCGTCCCGTCACATCCGGTCCCTATCCGGAGGTGGCGGGACGCGGCTTACGTGAGGATGAGGGCATGGCGCGTGAAGACAGACTCGACGATTCCGAACTCCTGACCGGCTTCGATGAGGGCGGACCCATCGACCGGGGGTTCGAGACCGCCCTGCGCGGCTACGACAAGCGGCAGGTGGACCGGTACCTCCAGCAGATGCAGCTCCAGATGGACACCCTCGCTGGGGAACGCGCCGAGGCGCTCGCGCAGATCGACCGGCTCGTGGTCCAGATCCAGCAGTTGCAGGCCCAGATCCAGGAGCTGCGCCGGCGCAGCGCCGCGGGCGACAACGCCTCCTACCGGCACCTGGGCGTCCGCATCGAGCACATGCTGACCCTCGCGGAGGAGCAGGCCGAGGAGATCAAGGCCAACGCCCACGCGCAGACCCAGCACCTGCACCAGCGCGCCGACCAGCGCCTGCGCGAGGCCGAGGCGCAGATCGAGCAGGCGCGCAAGGACTTCGAGACCACGCTCAAGGCCCGCCGGGCCGCCGCCGAGAAGGCCGAGGCCGACCGGCGCGCCATCATCGACGCCGAGATCAACAAGCGCGCCCGCGAGGCGCAGGCGATGGTGGACCAGGCGAAGGAGCGGGCCGCCGCGCTCGTGGCCGAGGCCGAGCAGGACGCCGAGAACAAGCGGGCCGCCGCTGACGAGCAGACCCGGCAGCTGGTCGCTCACGTCGAGCGCCTGCGCGCCGAGGCCCAGCAGCTCAAGGACGAGGCCGCGGTCGCCGCCGAGCAGGCGGTCGCCGAGGCCCGCGAGAAGGCCGACCGGATCGCCGCCGAGGCGGAGGCCGAGGCCGAGCGCAAGCGCGCCGAGCACGAGGCCGAGCTGCGGGACCTGCGCACCGAGGCCGTCGAGAACCTGGAGCGGTTCAAGCAGGAGACCGAGACGTTCGCGCAGACCGTCCGCACCGAGGCCGAGAACGAGGCCACGCGCCTGCGCGCCGAGGCGGCCGACAACGCGACCCTGACCCGCACCGAGGCCGCCGACGAGGCCAAGCGGCTCCGCCAGGAGGCCCAGCGCCGCCTGGAGGAGGCCGAGGCCGAGGCGCAGCGGCTCACCGCCGAGACCGAGGAGAAGGTCGCCGCGCTCGCCGCGGAGGCCGCCGAGGCCGCGCGTGCGCAGCGCGAGACCGCCGAGGCAGAAGCCCTGCGCCTGACGGAGGAGACCGAGCGCGAGACGCAGCGCCTGCGCGACGAGGCCGCCGCCGCGGGCCGCCAGGAGCGCGAGGCCGCCGAGACCGCGGCGCGCCGCCTCACCGAGGAGACCGCCGCGGAGGCCGAGCGCCTGCGCGCCCAGGCCGCGGCCGAGGCCGAGCGGCTCACCGCCGAGGCCGCCGCTGAGGCGGCGCGCCTGCGCGAACACGCCGACCAGGCCAAGGTGGAGGCCGAGGCCGACGTCGAGCGGGCCCGCGCCGAGCTGGCCGAGATCGAGGCCGAACGCGAGCGCCTGCTCGCCGACGCCAAGGCCCAGGCCGAGCAGATCCTCGCGCAGGCCGGCCTCGACGCCGAGCAGATCCGCAGCGACCGCGACCAGTACGTGGCCGAGGCGGAGAAGAAGGCCGAGAACGCGAAGCGCCGCGCCGAGGAGCTCTCCAAGACCGCCAAGCAGACCGCGCGGCGCGACTCGGAGGCCATCCTCGCCACCGCGCGCGCCCAGGCGAAGAAGCTCATCGAGGAGGCCCGCGCAGGCCGCGGCGAGCCCGCCGCGGAACCGGCCGCGGACGCCGCGGTGAACAAGCCGGCCGCGAACGGCCGCAAGCGCCCGCAGAACGGCGGCAAGCAGGCGAGCAGCAGCGAGGCGGCCGCGAAGGTCTCCTCGTCCTGATCTGAAGCGAACGGCGAAGGCCCGGCGCTGAGCGCCGGGCCTTCGCCGTTCCCTCGTCCCGCCCTCACTGAGCGGCCGCGCAGGTGCGGTGCGCCGCCGCTCGGTGCCCGGAGACACCGGAGGGCGGCTCGTCCCGGCCTCACTCAGCGACCGTGTGCGTGCGACGCGCCGTCATCGGTGGCCCGGGCACCTCACCCCCCGCGGGCGCGGACGTCCGGCGCTCCGCCACCGGTGCCCGGAGAGCCGGCAAGGCGGCTCGTCCCGCCTCGGCCTTGCCGTTCGTCCGGTGGGGACGCGGGAGGGCCCGCAGCGCTCGCGCTGCGGGCCCTCCGTCAGGAAGCGGGGTTCGCCGTCCGGCGCGCTACTTGGCGCCGGCCTTGGTCTCCTCGGAGGATTCCTCGGTCTGCTTGCCCTTGCTCTTGGCCTCCCCGGAGCCGCCCGGGGTGGTGCCGACGATCGGCGGCATGAGGCCGCCGCCGGTCGCGCGCTTCTTGTTCCACACGTCGAACAGGACCGCGGCGAGGACGACCAGGCCGAGGATGATCTGCACGGTGTCGGTCGCGATGCCGAGGACCTGCATCCCCTGGCGCAGGACGCCCATCACGAGACCGCCGATGACGGCGCCGATGATGGTGCCCACGCCGCCGGTGACGGAGGCGCCGCCGATGAACGACGCGGCGATGGCGTCGAGCTCGAACGCGTTGCCCGCGCCCGGGGTGGCCGCGTGCAGGCGGGCGGTGACGATGACGCCGGCCAGGCCGGACAGCGCGCCCATGTTCACGAACACCCAGAACGTGGTCTTCTTGGTCTTCACGCCCGAGAGCAGCGCGGCCTTCTCGTTCCCGCCGCCCGCGTAGACGTGGCGGCCGAAGACGGTCCGGTTCGCGATGAACGTGTACAGCAGGACCAGGCCCAGCAGGATCCAGCCGATGATCGGCAGGCCCTTGTAGGAGTAGAAGACGTACGCGGCGGCGACGATCACCGCGGCCACGGCGACGAGCTGGGAGGCCCACGCGAGCTGCGAGCGCCCGGCGATGCCGGCCTTGATCTGGCGGCGGCGGCTGCGCACCTGGAGGAACACGTACAGGGCCGCGCCGAGGACGCCGACGACGAGCGTCGGCAGGCGCAGGTCGACGTTGAGGAAGGCGTAGCCGGAGGCGAGCTCGTTGAAGGTGCCGGTGGTGCCGATGGTCTCGGCGTCGAGGACCTTGAGCGTCAGGCCGCGGAAGATGAGCATGCCGGCGAGCGTGACGATGAACGCCGGAATGCGCACGTACGCGATCCAGAACGCCTGCCAGACGCCGATGAGGGCGCCGAGGGCGATGGCGAACAGCACCGCGACGTACCAGGGCCAGTCCCAGTGCGAGAGCGCGATCGCCGACATGGCGCCGCAGAACGCCAGGACCGAGCCGACCGACAGGTCGATGTGGCCGTTGACGATCACCAGCATCATCCCGACCGCGAGGATCAGGATGTACGAGTTCTGCAGGATCACGTTCGTCAGGTTCAACGGCGTGATGAAGTTCTCGTTCTGGAGCGTCACGTTGAGGACCTGGAACAGCAGCATGATCAGCACCAGGGCGATGATCATGCCGTAGGAGCGCAGGTTGATGTTCTTCAGGGCCGAGACGAGGCTCGGCCGAGGCGTGGTCTGGACGGTGCTCATTGGCGTAGTTCTTCTCCCCCGGATGCGGTCTCAAGCGTCATGAGTCGCATCAGTTCTTCCTGTGTGGCGTTCTCGCGGTCGACCTGGCCGGTGATGTGCCCGGCGCTCATCGCGTAGATGCGGTCGCACATGCCGAGCAGCTCGGGCAGCTCGGAGGAGATCATGAGGACCCCCTTGCCCTGGTCGACCAGCTTCTGGATCAGCTCGTAGATCTCGTACTTGGCGCCGACGTCGATGCCTCGGGTCGGCTCGTCGAGGATGAGCAGCTCGGGTTCGGTGAAGACCCACTTGCCGAGCACGATCTTCTGCTGGTTGCCGCCGGAGAGGTTCCCGGCGAGCTGGTAGACCGACGGGGCCTTGACGCCGAACTCCTTGCGCAGGCGCTCGGAGACGGTGTTGATGCGGTCCTGGTCGACGACGCCGCGCTTGGAGAGCTTGTCCAGCCCGGGCAGGGTGAAGTTCTCGCGCAGGTCGTACTCGAGGTGCAGGCCGTAGTGCTTGCGGTCCTCGGTCGCGTACGCGAGGCCGGCTTCGATGGCCTCGGGGACGTTGCGCAGGCGCAGCGGCTTGCCGTCCATGAGGGCCGTGCCGGAGATGTTCGCACCCCAGCTCCGCCCGAACAGGCTCATGGCGAACTCGGTGCGGCCGGCGCCCATGAGGCCCGCGAGGCCGACGATCTCGCCGCGGGCGACGTTCAGGGACGCGCCGTTGACGATGACGCGGTCGCGCTGCTCCGGGTGGTGGACCGTCCAGTCCTTGACCTCGAAGAAGACCTCGCCGATCTGGGGCTCGTGCGGCGGGTACAGGTGCTCGAGGTCGCGGCCGACCATGGACTTGATGAGCCGGTCCTCGGTGACGGCGTCGGCTTCGGTGTCGAGCGTCTCGATCGACTGGCCGTCGCGGAGCACGGTGATCCGGTCGGCAACCGCCAGCACCTCGCCCAGCTTGTGGGAGATGATGATGCTGGTGACGCCCTCGTCCCGGAGCGTGCGGAGCAGCTCGAGGAGGTTCTCGGAGTCGGTGTCGTTGAGCGCGGCGGTCGGCTCGTCGAGGATCAGGAGCTTGACGTTCTTCGACAGCGCCTTGGCGATCTCGACCAGCTGCTGCTTGCCGACGCCGATCTTCTCGACCAGGGTGGCCGGGTTGTCGTGCAGGCCGACCTGGCGCATGAGGCGGGCGGCCTCGGTGTTCGTCCGGTCCCAGGAGATGACGCCGCGGCGCTTGCGCTCGTTGCCGAGGAAGATGTTCTCCGCGATCGAGAGCTCGCCGACGAGGGCCAGCTCCTGGTGGATGATGACGACGCCCGCGGCCTCGGAGTCGCGGATGTTCTTGAACTGGGCGGGCTCGCCGTCGAACTCGATCTCGCCTTCGAAGTCGCCGTAGGCGTAGACGCCCGACAGGACCTTCATGAGCGTCGACTTGCCGGCGCCGTTCTCGCCGACGAGCGCGTGGATCGTCGCCCGCTTGACCCCCAAGTCGACCCCGGAGAGCGCGAGCACGCCCGGGAACCGCTTGGTGATCCCCCGCATTCGGAGGATTTCTTCAGTCATTGCTTCGTCCTATTTGGAATGAATGGACAGCTCTGGGGAGAGAGGTTCGGGGACGCCCGTGGCGGGCATGGGCGTCCCCGAGGAAGAGGTCCAGCGGAACCTACGCGAGGTCTTCTTCGGCGATGTAGCCGGAGTCGACGACGACTTCCTGGTAGTTGTTCACGTCGACGCTCACCGGCTCGAGCAGGTAGGCCGGGACGACCTTGTTGCCGTTGTCGTAGGTGGTGTCGTCGTTGATCTCGGGGTCCTTGCCGTCGAGGACCGCCACGACCATGTCGACCGTGGTGGCCGCGAGCTCGCGGGTGTCCTTGTACACGGTCATCGACTGGAGGCCCTCGATGATGTACTTGACGGACTCGACCTCGGCGTCCTGACCGGTGATGAACGGCATGGTGGTGTAGCCGTTGCCCTGGAGCGAGGCGATGATGCCGCGGCTGATGCCGTCGTAGGGCGCGAGCACCGCGTCCACGACCGAGCCGTCGTTGTAGAAGTTCGACAGGATGTTGTCCATGCGCTCCTGCGCGACGGCGCCGTCCCAGTTCTCGGTCGCGATCTGCTCGAGCGTGGTCTGGCCCGACTTGACGACGAGCTTGCCCTCGGTCACGAACGGCTCGAGCACGGCCCAGGCGCCGTCGAAGAAGTACTTGGTGTTGTTATCGGTCAACGCGCCGGCGAAGAGCTCGATGTTGAACGGGCCGGCCTGGTTGGCGAGGTCGAGCGCCTCGACGAGGTAGGTCCCCTGGAGGGTGCCGACCTTGGTGTTGTCGAAGCTCGCGTAGTAGTCGACGTCCGGCGTGTCCAGGATGAGGCGGTCGTAGGCGATGACCGTGATGTCCTGGCTCTTCGCCTGGGCGAGCACACCGCTGAGCGACTTGTTGTCGATCGCGGCGATGACGAGCACGTCGACGTTCTGCCCGACCATGGTCTCGATCTGGCTCACCTGGTCGGCGGCCACGTCGTTCGCGTACTGGAGGCTGACCTCGTAGCCGGCGTCCTCGAACGAGGTCTTCAGGTTGTCGCCGTCGAGGATCCACCGCTCGGAGGTCTTCGTCGGCATCGCGATGCCGACCTTGCCGCCGCCGCCCTCGCCGCCGCCGTCCTCGGACGCGCAGGCGGAGGCGACCATGGCGACAGCGGCCGCGCCGATGGTGCCGGTCATCAGTTGACGTCGATTGACGTTCATTAGTACTCCTTCGTACCGGGCGGTGCCGGGGCATGACCGACGTCGCCCTGGGGTCAAGACGGATTCGATAGTTCAACGTTTTTCCACAACCGTCAACAGCGGCTGCGTCTCGTGTCCGAATCGTTGCTTTTCCGGTTCACCGAATCCCGACACACACTCCTCACGGGGCACATCGGACTCCGGCAGGCCCTAAGAATATGACCCTGAGTACCTGCTTCGTCACCTGATCGTGCCACATCCCTACGGCCGACTACCGCTCGACCGATCGGATGGGATAGCCTCACATTTAGTGCCAAATCACGACACCGATCAGCTGACCCCCTGAGGAGGTGAGGATGTCGAGCACGACGACCGTCGGACCCGCAGCCGTCCACCGTTTACTGCACCGGGACGCGGTGTGCAGCGTCTTCAGCGGCACCGTCGCGGCTGACCCCACCGACCTCCTGTGCGTCACCGTCGCGCACGAGCGCGTCGACGGCTCCCGGCGCGAAGTCTTCCTCGAATGGGCCGCGAAGCTCACCGGCCTCGCCGCCCACCCCCATCTGTCCCCCTGCGCCGCGGTCGGCCTGACCGAGAACGGACGCCCGTACCTGGCGGTGGGCACCGCCAGGCGCACCCTCGCCGACCTCCTCGCCGAGCAGGGGCCCATGCCGCCCGGGCAGGTGCGCGCCCTCGGCGTGGCCTTGAGCGACGCCGTCGCCGTCTACCACCGCGGCGGCCTCATCCACGGCGCCATCCAGCCCTCGCACATCCTCGTCGGCTCCGGGCACCACCTCCAGCTCACCGCCTACGACGTCACCGCCCCCGTCCTGGCGGCCCCCCTCCCCCCCTCCCCCTACACCGCCCCCGAGCACCTCGACGCCGCCGTCGCGGGCGAGGTCGCCGCCAGCCCCGCCGGCGACGTGTACGCCCTCGCGACCGTGCTCTACGCCGCCCTCGGCGGGCGGCTGCCGTGGGTGCGCCACGCCCGTGAGGACGCCGCCGACCCGCTGCTGCGCGCCGCCCCCGTGCCGCACGTGCCCGGCGTCGACTCCGACCTCACCGACCTCATCGGCGCCGCCCTCAGCGCCGACCCCCGGCGCCGCCCCACCGCCGACGTCTTCCGCGAGCACCTCACCCGCATCCCCCTCGGCGGACCGCTCGCCCCCGGCCTGCGCCCCGACGCGGTGGCCGCCGGGCTCCTCCCCCGCCGCGGACTGCGCCCCGTGACCGTGGCGGTCTCGACCGAGCTGGCGCCCTTCCGGCCCGGCCGCGAGCGCGTCGGCCTGCGCCCGCGCCTGCGGTCGATCGCCACCGCAACTGCCGGCGTGGCCCTGACGGGAGCGCTCCTCGGCGGCGCCGCGCTCGCGACCTACGCGGCGACCAACCCCGAGAGCACCGGCACCGTGTGCACCGACCCGGCCGTGCTCGGCGGGCGGATCAGCGAGCAGCTGGACGACGGCGAGGTCGTCGAGAGCTGGTGTGACGACGACGGCGGCTACGTGGCGGCCACCGTGGACTACCCGGGCGGCTCCGGCGGCGACGGCGAGGGCTCGACCGAGCGCCGCGTGTGGCGCATCGAGGGCGACGACCTCGTGGCCGTCACCGGCTGCACCGACTCCGCGATGCCGCCGAGCATCGTCGAGTTCCTCGACTGCGCCTGAGCCGAGCGGGCCCGGTGGTGAAGCGCCAGAAGCCCTGGGCGGGCATGGAGCGCCGCCACCCGGTCGCGAGTCACCCTCCGCAGGATGCGGCTTGCGGGCCGCTGTTGATTCCGGTGGAGCTCGGGGATGTTCATAGTGGCCTCCTTCGCGTCGCCGGCGGTTCGCCGGGCGTGGAGGCAATGGTGCAGGGCGGTTCCTGAAGGGGACCTGAAGCCGCCTGAAGGCGGCTTCAGGTCTGAGCGAGGAGTCCCCGCTCGGGCCCAGGGCGTTCCGCTACTCGCGTTCGGGCTTCGGCAGGAAGCCGCCGAAGGCGGCGACGGTCTTGTTCGCGTAGGCGGAGGTGTCGCCGCGCTCCATCGGACCGTCCCACGTGGTCGGGAGCGGGGCGTGCTCGGGGGCGATGCGGGCGACGATGCGGTCGAGGGCCTCCTCGGCCTTGCCGACCCACAGGTGCCCGCCGCCGGCGATCTCCACGACCTCGGCCTGCGGGACCGCGGCGAAGCGCTGCTTCGCCTCGGGGTACTGGAGGTAGTCGTCCTGCTCGGGGATGAGCGCCAGGAGCGGGCGGCCGTCCTCGGCCCAGCGCTCCAGGTCGTCCTCTTTGGAGTAGCGGAGCGGCGGGGAGAGGAGCACCGCGCCCTCGACGCCCGGCTCCAGGCCGTACTTGAGGGTGAGGTCGGTGCCGAAGGACCAGCCGACGAGCCACACCCGCGGCAGCTCCGCGAACTCGGCGTGCTCGACCGCGGCGGCGAGGTCGAAGCGCTCGCCCACCCCGTTGTCGAAGGCGCCCTGGCTGCGTCCCTGCTGGGACTCGGTGCCGCGCGTGTTGAAGCGCAGCACGGCCAGGTTCGCCAGCGCGGGGAGGCGCCAGGCGGCCTTGCGGAAGATGTGCGAGTCCATCATGCCGCCGTGGGTGGGCAGCGGGTGGACGCAGATGAGGGTCGCCTCTGGTTCGCGGTCGGCGGGCAGGGCGAGCTCGCCGACGAGTTCGAGCCCGTCGGCGGTGTGGAGCGTGAGCGCCTCGCGTCTGGCGGGGAGCATACTCGCGGATCTGATGACAGCCACGCCGGAATTATCCCCGGTGGCGGTGGTGCGGGGCCACCCGCTGTGTCGGAGGGCTCAGCGCCAGCGGCCGGGTCGGCGCCGGTCGCGGGCGTTCCAGCAGCCGGTGTGCCAGTGGCGGCGGTCGTCGCCGTCGCCGTCGTCGGCCCAGGCGACGACATGCGGTGTGCCCGGCTGGATCTCGAGGTCGCAGCCGGGGCACCGGTAGACCTTCTCGGCGGCGGCGCCGGTGATGCGGCGGACGCGGACGGGGCCGCCGGGGCCGTCGACGAGGGACGGCTCCTGGGCGCCGGAGGTCGGCCGCCGGGGTTCGTCCCGGCGGCGGTTCTTTCGGGGCACGGTCGGGCCTAGGCGCGGGGCTTGTCGTCGTCGGTCGGCGCGGCCGCGGCGGCTTCGGCGGCGGCTTCGCGGGCGACGCGCTCGTTGAGCCGCCTGACGTGCTTGTTCATCCCGCGGATGAGGAAGATCGTCACGACGACGAGGAAGACGGTCACGAACAGCCCGAGCGGCCCGGCCATCGCCTGGTCGCGTTCCGGCCCGAACTCTTGTGCCAGGATCTCGATTCCCACGGTCCAACCGTATCCCGGGCGCTCAGGCCTCGTTCAGGGCCGGGAGGCGCCAGTCGACCGGCTCACCGCCCTGCTGGAGGAGGAGCTCGTTGACGCGGCTGAAGGGCTTGGAGCCGAAGAAGCCGCGGCGGGCGCTGAGCGGGGAGGGGTGGGCGGACTCGATCGCGGGGATCGGGCCGAGGAGGTCCTTGAGCTTGCGGGCGTCGGCGCCCCAGAGGACGGCGACGGCGGGGCCGCCGCGTTCGGCGAGGGCCCGGATGGCCTGCTCGGTGACGGGCTCCCAGCCCTTGCCGCGGTGGGAGGCGGGGGTGCCGGGGGCGACGGAGAGGGAGCGGTTGAGCAGGAGGACGCCCTGCTGGGCCCAGGGGGTGAGGTCGCCGTTGGCGGGGAGGGGGTGGCCGAGGTCGTCGCGGTACTCGTTGAAGATGTTGACGAGGCTCTTGGGGAGGGGGCGCACGTCGGGGGCGACGGCGAAGGACAGGCCGATGGCGTGCCCGGGGGTGGGGTAGGGGTCCTGGCCGACGATGATGACCTTGACCTCGTCGAAGGGCTGCTGGAAGGCGCGGAGGATGTGCTCGGCCGCGGGGAGGTACTTGCGGCCCTCGGCGACTTCCCGCCGGAGGAACTCCCCCATCTTGGTGACGTCGTCGGCGACGGGGGCGAGGGCCTTGGCCCAGCCCGGTTCCATGAGTTCGTCAAGTGTTTTGGTCATGCCTCAGATGCTAGGACCCTCCACCGACACGAAGTACCCCGCGTCGCGCAGGGCCGCAACGATTTCGGTCGCGTGTTCGGAACCGCGGGTCTCGATCGAGAGGTCGACGGAGACCTCGCCGACGGAGAGGCGCGGGTCGGAGCGCTGGTGGTAGACGTCGACGATGTTGCCGCCGTAGCGGCCGACGAGGCGCAGGACGGAGGCGAGGGCGCCGGGGCGGTCGGCGCAGCGCAGGCTGGCGCGCATGAAGCGGCCGGAGGCGCCGAGGCCGTGTTCGATGAGGCGCATCAGGAGGAGGGGGTCGATGTTGCCGCCGGAGAGGACGGCGACGGCGGGCTCCTCGTAGGCGACGGAGTAGTTGAGGAGGGCGGCGTAGGCGGTGGCGCCGGCGGGCTCGACGACGAGCTTGTTGCGTTCGAGGAGGGACAGGAGCGCGCGGCTGATGTCCTCCTCGGTCACGGTGACGACCTCGTCGACGAGGGCGGCGACGTGGGCGAAGGGGACGTCGCCGGGGCGGCCGACGGCGATGCCGTCGGCGATGGTGTGCATCTTGTCGAGCTTGACGGGCTTGCCGGCGGCGAGGGAGTGGGGGTAGGAGGCGGCGCCTTCGGCCTGGACGCCGATGACGCGGATGCCGGGCTTGAGCTGCTTGGCCGCGGCGGCGATGCCGGCGATGAGGCCGCCGCCGCCGACGGAGGTGACGATGGTGGCGGTCTCGGGGAGCTGCTCGAGGATCTCGAGGGCGATGGTGCCCTGGCCGGCGACGATGTCGCGGTGGTCGAAGGGGTGGATGAGGGTCGCGCCGGTCTCGTCGGCGAAGCGGTGGGCGGACTCGAGGGCGTCGTCGACGGTGAGGCCGCCGAGGATGACGTCGGCGCCGTAGCCCTTGGTGGCGGCGACCTTGGGGAGGGGCGCGGACTCGGGCATGAAGACGGTGGAGCGGATGCCGAGGGTGGAGGCGGCGAGGGCGACGCCCTGGGCGTGGTTGCCGGCGGAGGCGGCGACGACGCCGTGGCGGCGCTCGTCCTCGCCGAGGCCGGAGACGCGCATGTAGGCGCCGCGGATCTTGAAGGACCCGGCCCGCTGAAGGTTCTCGCACTTGAGGTGGACGCCGTCGAGGACGGGGTCGCGGGAGGGTTCGAGCGGGGTGCGCCGGACGATGCCGGCGAGCGCGTCCGCGGCGTTGCGGACGTCGGAAAGGGTCACGAGCTCCGTCACGCCTCGATCGTAGTGCCCGCGGCGCGGAGGGCGGCCGCACACCGCTGCCGGGCGGTCCCGGAGGGTCGCCGAAGCGCCCCGGAAGCGATTGCCGCGGACCGAAATGTCGACTCCGAACCCCCTTGGGCGGCAACCGCCCGGTCTTCGAAACCGCAGGTGGAACCTAGGGTGAACCGCTGTTCACCTCCTGCGACAGAGGGTGACCCCCGTTACCCAATGGGACCGGAAGGCTTAAGCTACGAACAGTCATTCCGTAACCAAGGCGAAGCTCGCGAGTCATCTGCCCGGCACCGCCCCGCCCAGCGCCGCCGCCCGACCACACCCGTCCATCCCCTTGAACCCCTGGAGTCAACGGTGACTGCTGTCACGCTGAAGAACGTCTCGAAGGTGTTCCCCGGCGACACCCTGGCCGTGGACTCGCTCAGCATGGAGGTCAACCACGGCGAGTTCCTCGTCCTGCTGGGCCCCTCCGGCTGCGGCAAGTCCACCGTGCTCCGCATGGTCGCCGGCCTCGAGACGCCCTCCGACGGCGAGATCCTCCTCGACGGCGAGTACGCGAACGACCTGCCCCCTCGCGACCGCAACGCCGCCATGATCTTCCAGACGTTCGCGCTCTACCCGCACATGTCCGTCGGCGACAACATCGGGTTCCCCCTCAAGCTCGGCAAGCACAACGGAGCCCAGTCGGTGCCCGACGCCGTGGGCGACATGGCCGGGGCGCTCGGCATCTCCGACCTCATCGACCGCAAGCCCAGCCAGCTCTCGGGCGGCCAGCAGCAGCGCGTCGCGATGGGCCGGGCCCTGGTGCGGCGCCCGAAGCTGTTCCTCATGGACGAGCCGCTGTCGAACCTGGACGTGGGCCTGCGCGCGGAGCTGCGCACCGAGATCTCCTCGCTGGTGCGCCGCCACGACGCGACGACCCTGTACGTCACGCACGACCAGACCGAGGCCCTGACGATGGCCGACCGGGTCGCGGTCATGCGCAAGGGCGTCCTCCAGGACGTCGGCACCCCCGACGAGGTGTACGAGCGGCCCGCGACGATGTACGTCGCCGCGTTCCTGGGGACGCCGCGGATGAACCTCCTCGAGGCGCGCGTGAACGTGTTCCTCGACCGGTACGTGGCGCTCGACTTCGGCGACCAGGAGCTGCGCCTGCCCTGGCACGACCTGCGCGGCCGGGCCGTCGCCCGCTACCACGGGGAGAACATCGTGGTCGGGATGCGCGCCGAGGCGCTCGCGCCGGTCGCGGAGGGCCACCCGGGCCAGTCGATCCAGGGCCGGGTGCGCTTCTACGAGCACCACGGCCACGAGACGCTCGTGTTCCTCGACATCGGCGCGACCGCGGTCGTCCCCGACGGCATCGGCGACAAGCCGGACCTGGCGCGCAGCGGCTCGAAGCCGCGCCGGCGCCTCGGCGGCCTGTTCTCCGGGTTCGGGCAGACGCCCGCCGAGCGCCGCGAGGCCGACTCGGGGCCGATCCGCAAGCCCGCGGACCTGGTGTTCCGGCTCCCCCCGCACATCCCGGTGTCGGCCGGGCAGCCGATCACCGTGGCCGTCCACATGGACGCCCTCCACTACTTCGACAAGTACGGCAAGCGGATCGACGTCGGCTGGACGCAGCGCGCCTAGCGGGCACGACGAAGGGGGCCCTCCGCGGAGGGCCCCCTTCCGTGCTGCCTATCCGAGGAACTTCTCGGCTTCGATGATCTTCACGGAGATCTCGATGTCCTTGGGGGTCTTGTAGACGACGGTGTCGCCGATCTTGTGCCCGAGGATCGCGGCGCCCAGCGCCGAGTCGGGGCTGTACACCGTGAGGTCGGTGGTGGCGGCGATCTCGCGGGAGCCCAGGAGGAACTTCTCGGTGTCGTCGGGGTCGCCGTCGAAGGCGATGGTCACGACGGTGCCGATCTGGATCTCGTCGCTCTCCTTCGCCTCGCCCACCTTCGCGTTCCGCAGCAGGTCCTCGAGCTGGCGGATGCGGCCCTCCTGCTTGCCCTGCTCGTCGCGGGCGGCGTGGTAGCCGCCGTTCTCGCGCAGGTCGCCCTCCTCGCGGCGGGCGTTGATCTCCGCGGCGATGAGGGGCCGGTTCGCGATGAGCTCGTCGAGCTCGTGCTTGAGGCGGTCGTACGCCTCCTGGGTCAGCCAAGTGCCCTGGTCGGTAGCCATGTGTTCTCATTCCTCCGATTGATGCGATCCGTGATGTGGAGTCCGCCGCGAGCGGCGCATTGCCCCGGATAGCGAAAGGCCCGCCGACCGGAATGCGGTGCGACGGGCCGAGAGTCTGCGTTCAGTCCGCCTGCCAGCACCTCAGTACTTCACCGGTGTTGACGTCGCCCTCCACGGGGAGGACGTAGGTCGTCTCCACGTGCGTGGAGTCGTCCGCCGGGATCTCGACCTCGGCGTAGCCGATCTCGGCTCCGGCGAGGTCGCGGGACCGGACGGCGCACACGGCGCCCTCGCCGGCCGGCTTGTACACCTCGAACGTGATCTCGACCTGGCCGGGGACGGAGTCGTCGAAGGCGAGCAGGCGCTCGGAGAGCTCGTCCTGGCCGTAGGACTCGGTGAGGAGCCACGCGGCGGCCATGCCGGCCGCGACGACGGCGGCCGTGAAGGCCGCGGTGACGCCGGGGCGGCGCCGTGAGGGTTCGCGGCGGCGACCGTAGCGACCTTCGGGGAAGGACACCTGCACCGTTTCCGGCACACGTCCATCCGTGGTCTGCGTCTCAGTCATCGGCGCGCTTTTCCTTCGCGATCAGCGGCTTCGCCGCCGGGGAGTCCGGATTCCGGGAGGAACCGGGAAGCAATGATTATCGAGTATCGTTGCACAGAATGCCGGAGCCGACAACTACCGCGGTGCGCGAGTCGGTCCGAGCGATGAGGATCCCTGTCTCCCAGCCAGCGAGGTCGACTGCTGTGACGAATCGAAGCACACTGCGTCTGATGTGCGTGCACGCCCACCCCGACGACGAGTCGAGCAAGGGCGCCGGGACGATGGCGCGGTATGTGCGCGAAGGCATCGAGGTCCTGGTCGTCACGTGCACCGGCGGCGAGCGCGGCGACGTCCTCAACCCCAAGATGGACCGGCCCGAGGTCCAGGCGAACCTGCCGCGCATCCGCACCGAGGAGATGGACCGCGCCCGCGAGATCCTCGGCGTGCGGCAGCACTGGCTCGGCTTCACCGACTCCGGGCTGCCCGACGGCTGGCTCCCCGAGTCCGGGATCGAGCTCCCCGAGGACGCCTTCTACCTGGTGCCCACCGAGGAGGCCGCCGCGCCGCTCGTGGAGGTCATGCGCTCGTTCAAGCCGCACGTGGTCACCACGTACGACGAGGAGGGCGGCTACCCGCACCCCGACCACGTGAAGACCCACGAGATCTCCGTCGCGGCCTTCGAGGCCGCCGGCGACCCCGAGCGGTACCGGGACCGCGGCGAGCCGTGGCAGCCGCTCAAGCTCTACTACAGCCACTCGTTCGGCAAGGCGCGCATCGAGGCCCTGCACTACGCGATGGTCGACGCGGGCCTCGACTCCCCGTACAAGGAGTGGATGGACGCCGGCGACTGGACCCGCGACAAGGGCGAGCGGGTGACCACCCGCGTCGAGTGCGCCGAGTACTTCGAGATCCGCGACGCCGCCCTGAAGGCGCACGCGACCCAGGTCGACCCGGACGGGTTCTGGTTCGCGGTGCCGCGCGCGATCCAGGAGAAGGCGTGGCCCACCGAAGACTACGAGCTCGTCGCCTCCCGCATCGAGACGCGCCTGCCCGAGGACGACCTCTTCGCCGGACTCCGGTAGCACCGGACGCTCGCTTCACTTGGGCCCCAGGGGAACCTGGGGCCTTTCGCGTCCCCTCCCGCCCCATCGGAGCCAGCGGATCGTCCCGCCTCGAACACCCTCCGTGAGGAAACAACTGTCGGGCTCCCGACACCACGGTGTATTTCTCCGGAAAGTGCGAGAACCTTGCTGCAAGCGCGCTCCCGCGGGATACCGTGCGGGAGAAAACCGGGCCGCACCCAGGCCCCCACAGCATTCTCACGCGGAGGCGGGCGCAGAACGGAGGTGGCCCCATGGTCAGTCGCGAAACCTCGCCGGCTCGGACGAAGTCGTTCGTCGGCAGTCTCCTCGTCGCCACTCCTACACTCCAGGACCCCAACTTCGACCGCACCGTCGTCATCGGCGTCGGGCACGAGTCCGACGGCGTCCTCGGCGTGGTCCTCAATCGCGCCACCGAGCGGAAGGTCGCCCACTACCTCGACCAGTGGGCGGTGCTCGCCGGCCACCCCGCCGTCCTGTTCGAGGGCGGCCCGGTGCAGCCCGACGCCGCGATCGGGCTCGGCTGGCGCAAGGCCGACGCGCCCTTCTCGGACGCGTTCCGGCCCGTCCTCGGCCGCCTCGGCACGCTCGACCTGTCCCGGGACCCCGACGAGGTCGCGCCGCTGCTGGAGGGCATGCGCGTCTTCACCGGGTACGCCGGGTGGGCCCCCGGCCAGCTGGAGTCGGAGATCGACGCGGGTGCCTGGATGGTCTTCGACGCCCTCCCCGCCGACCCGTTCTCGGCCAGCCCCGAGGACCTGTGGTCGATGGTGTGGAAGCGCCAGGGCGGCATGCTCTCGGCCGTGGCGCACTACCCGGCCGACCCGTCCCTGAACTAGCCGGCCTACGCCCCCGGCCGCCAGGCCATGAGGACCACGACCGCGGTGTAGAACACGAGGTTGAGCCCGGCCAGCGCGAGGAGGCGGCCGCGGTGCTGCTCGAGCAGCTCCCCGTCCATGACGCCGTGGCCGTCCTGGAGCTCCTTGCCGGCGCGCGCGAGCACGCCCGGGACGACGGCCGCGCCGTTGACGACCGCGACGGCGTACAGCGTCGCGGCGATGACGAGCCAGGCGTCGGCGAACGAGTAGCGGTCGGAGGTGACCGTGGCGAGCGCCCCGAACAGGGCCGCGGCCAGGGTCAGCGCGTTGAAGAGCATCGTGCGGCGGCCGGCGCGGTGCACGCGGTCGCCGTCGCGCTCGCGCAGGGCGCGCTCGCCCAGCCAGGGCAGCAGCATGGCCGGGCCGACGCAGATCACCACCGCCAGCACGTGCAGGACCACCAACAACGTGTGCATAGTGTGATCTTACGGACATATCGCTCCGAGGGCGGCGGGAACGCCCGTGCCCGGGCACGACGAAGGCCGGGACGCGTGCGCGTCCCGGCCTGTCACTTGTGGAGCTGCAGGGAATCGAACCCTGGTCCTCCGCGGCCTTCGTGAGGCTTCTCCGGGTGCAGTCCGCTGTGCCTTTTATCGAGCCCCACCGATCACGCGGACGAGTCGGTGAGACGGGCTCTAATCGCCGAAAGTCTCGGACGACGTCCCAGCGATCAAGACGTCGGCCACAGCATCCTCAGATGATGCCGCTGGTCCAGGGCGGATGCGCCCCTGGAGCGGCAAACTTCACGCTCGCTTAGGCAGCGAGGGCGAAGTCAGTGCGTTGCTTTGCGTTGGCACTTATTGGTTTCCAACATCGGTTTACGAGACGGCGTTGGCTTCCTCGACCCGCTTCCCTCACGTCAACGTACGGAGTCGAAACCGATCAGCCCCTGGATCGCGCCAGAAGCAACGTCGAGTGAGTGTTCATCACCCTGTTGAGTTGTGCTGTGGAATTCTACCCCGCTTCAACGTGCGGGGTCGAACCGATATTCCCGGCCGCTACCGGCGGCCGCGCTTGGCGGCCAGACCGGCGGCGCGCTCGATCTCGCGGTCGGCCTCGCGCTTGGCGATGGCCTGCCGCTTGTCGTAGTTCTTGCGGCCGCGCCCGAGCCCGAGCTCCATCTTGGCGTACCCGTTGAGGAAGTACACCGACAGCGGGACCAGCGTGAGGCCGGCCTCGTCGAGCTTCGGCGCGAGCTTGTCGATCTCCGCGCGGTGGAGCAGGAGCTTGCGGATGCGCCGCGGCGGGTGGTTCGTCCACGTCCCGTAGTCGTACTCGGGGATGTGGAAGTTGTGGACGCGGGCCTCGCCGTTGTGGATCTCGGCGTACGCGTCGACGATGTTCCCCCGGCCCTGGCGCAGCGCCTTGACCTCGGTCCCGGACAGGACCATGCCGGCCTCGTAGGTGTCCAGGATCTCGTAGTCGTGGCGGGCCTTCCGGTTGGTCGTCACCACCGAGCGCTCGGGACCCGAGTGCTTGACCTTCTCCTGCTTCTTCTTGGACACCCAGCAAGCTTAACGATCGAACAAACGTATGGCCAAGCGCATTTACGGCTTCGCAAGCGTGCGCCGCGGCTGCGCATTTACGGCTTCGCAAGCGTGCGCCGTGGCCGCGCATGTACGTCTACGCAAGCGTGCGCCGTGGCCGCGCATGTACGTCTACGCAAGCGTGCGCCGCGGCCGCGGATGTACTGCTTCGGACGCCGCGGCGGCCTTATCGGCACAGGCAGGACGGCAGGTATCCGACTGGATTGACCCGCTCGCCGTGGACGCGGACCTCGAAGTGGAGGTGCGGGCCGGTGCTGTCGCCGGTGGTGCCGACCGCGCCGATGCCCTCGTCGCGGTCGACGCGCTCGCCGTAGTCGACCCAGATGCTCGACTGGTGCGCGTAGCAGGAGGTGACGCCGCCGCCGTGCGAGATGCAGGTGAGCTTCCCGTACCCGGAGCTCCAGCCCGCGTAGACGACCTTCCCCGAGTCGACGGCGTGGATCGTGGTGCCCGAGCTCGCCGCGAAGTCGGTGCCGCCGTGCAGCCGCGCGTACCCGAAGATCGGGTGCATCCGCCAGCCGAAGTCGGAGGACTTCCAGCCGTCGACCGGCACGACCCACCCGCCGCCGCCACCGCCGGAGGACGAGCCGCCCCCGGAGTCGCCGCCGCCGTCGTCGTTGTCGTCCTCGCGGCGGAGCGCGTCGGCGAGCCGCTCGGACTCGGCCTCGAGCGCGTCGTAGTCGGCCTGGGCCTCGTCGCGGGAGGCCTCGGCGACCGCGAGCGCGGCCTCCTGGTCGGCCTGGAGCTGCTGCACCGCCAGCTGCGCGGCCTCGGCCTCGGCGGCCCTGGCCTGGGCGTCGGCGAGCGCCTGCGCGGCGGCGGCCTCCGCCGCCTCGGCCTCGGCCTCGGCGACGGCGGCGGTGTTCTCGGCGTTGGCGGCCTCGCGGCGGGCGAGGGTCACCTCCTCGACGGCCTGGTCCTTGCCGTCCATGAGGAACTCGAGGTAGGTCAGGCCGTCGATCGCCTCGGCGGGTTCGTCGGAGGCGAGGATCGCGTCGACGGTGAGCAGTTCGGCGCCGCGGGCGGTGGCGTTGAACAGGGAGGCGCGGGCCTCGCGGGCCTCCTCGACGAGCGCGGCGGCGGCCTCGTACTCGGCGACGGCGGCATCGAGGGCCGCGCGGGCGGCGTCGGCCTCGCGGGCGGCCTGCGCGGCCTCGGTCTCGGCGGCGGCCACGCGGCCGAGGGCCACGTCCACGTCGTGCTGGGCGCCGGGCAGGCGGGCCTCGGTCTCGGCGAGGACGTCGCCGGCGGCGCGGACCTCCGCGGAGGCGTCCTCCAGCTCGGCGGCCATGCGGGCCTTGTCGCGCTCCACCTCGTCGAGCTCGGACTGCGAGACCCCGAACGCGGGACTGCTCGCGGTCCCTGCCAGGAGCAGGGCCGCGAGCAGCCATCCGATGCGCCTCATAGCGCCTGAATCTAGTCCATCTGCGACGGATGTTCAGGACAATCGGGACTCCCGCCCCGATCAGGTGAGGGCTAGACCTTGATGTTGAACCGCAGGGTGATCCAGGCGGTGATCGCGGAGATCACGGCCGAGATGCCGGTGAGGATCGGCAGGAGCAGCAGGATCGACTGCATGCTGATCGGCGGCATCAGGCTGAAGAGGTCCTTGAACTGGCCGTCGATGACGAGGAACTTCGCGGCGATGAGCGTCGCGAACGCGAAGATCGCGCCGATGACGCCGGCGAAGACGGCCTCGAGGACGAAGGGGGCCTGGACGAACCAGTTCGGGGCGCCGACGAGCTTCATGATCGCGACCTCGCGGCGCCGCGAGTACGCGGCGACCTGGATCGTGTTGGCGACGAGCATGAGGGCGGCGATGCCCTGGACGAGCGCGACGATCAGGGTCAGGCGCTGGGCGCCGCCGAGGATGTCGAAGACCTGCTGGAGGATGTCGCGCTGGTTGGTGATCTGGTAGACGCCCTCGCGCTCGGCGAACGCGGCCTGGAGCTCCGGCGCCTCGTTGATGTCGTTCATCTTGATGCGGAACGCCGCGGGGAGGACCTCTTCGTCGACGGAGGCCACGAGGTCCTCGGACTCGGCGAAGGTGTCCTTGAACCGCTCGTACGCGTCGGCCTTGGACTCGTACACGACCTGGGCGGCGTAGCCGCTGTCCTCGAGCTCCTGGCGGATCTGCTCGGTGGTGGCCTCGTCGATGTCCCGGTCGAGGTAGACGACGACCTCGAGGTTGGTCTGGTAGTACTCCTCGATCACGTCGACCTGGTTGTACAGCAGCAGGCCCGCGCCGAGCATCGTCAGCGAGACGGCCATGGTGATGATCATGGCGACGGTCATGGAGATGTTGCGCCACAGTCCGAGGAAGACCTCGGACATCACGTACTTCGCGCGCATGTGCTCTGGTTCTGCCTTTCGCTCAGCCGTAGACGCCGCGAGCCTGGTCGCGGACGATCTGGCCGTTCTCGATCTCGATGACGCGGCGGCGCATCTGGTTCACGATGTTGGAGTCGTGGGTGACCATGAGGATGGTGGTGCCGGTCCGGCTGATCCGGTCGAGAAGCCGCATGATCTCGATCGAGGTGTCGGGGTCCAGGTTTCCGGTGGGCTCGTCGGCCAGCAGGAGCAGGGGCCGGTTGACGAAGGCGCGGGCCACGGCCACGCGCTGCTGCTCGCCGCCGGAGAGCTCGTGCGGGTAGCGGTGCTCCTTGCCGCCGAGGCCGACGAGCTCGAGCACCTCGGGCACGACGCGGCGGGCGACGGACTTCGGCTTGCCGATGACCTCGAGCGCGAACGCCACGTTCTCGGCGGCGGTGCGGTTCGGGAGCAGCCGGAAGTCCTGGAACACGCACCCGATGCTGCGCCGGTACGCGGGGGTCTTCCAGCGGCGCAGACGGGTCACGTCGGTGTCCCCGACGGTGATCTTGCCCTTGTCCGGGACCTCTTCCCGCAGCAGGAGCTTGATGATCGTGGACTTCCCCGCACCGGTCGGACCGATGAAGAACACGAACTCGCCCTTGTCGATGAAGACGTTCATGTCCTCCACCGACGGGCGGTTCGACCGGGGGTAGTGCTTGGTTACACCCTCAAGCTGAATCACGAGCCGGAGTCTATCCGCCGATTCCCGGAGCCGGACGAGCGGCTCCAGTACAAGCGTGGCATATTCCGGCGTTTCATCACCATATGTCACGACCGTTCGGGGGTAACGACGCGATTTCATCCGAACGGAGGAAGCACATGTGGTCAGCAGGCCCATCCGGGTACCGCGAAGGGTCACCGGGCGGCCACGAGCGGTCCACAGCGGATCGCAGATCCCATAGGATGCGGGACCTGCGATCCGGGGCTAGGCGCCGGCCTTCTCGCCGCTCTTGCGCCAGCGGATGCCCGCCTCCAGGAAGCCGTCGATGTTGCCGTCGTAGACGCCCTTGACGTCGGCGGTCTCGAAGCCGGTGCGCAGGTCCTTGACCATCTGGTACGGGTGCTCGACGTAGGAGCGCATCTGGTCGCCCCACGAGGCGGTGGCCGAGCCGCGCAGCTCGTCGACCTTCGCCCGCTCCTCGTCGCGGGTGCGCTGGAGGAGCTTGGCCTTGAGGACGGCCATCGCGGTGGCCTTGTTCTGGAGCTGCGAGCGCTCGTTCTGGCAGGAGACGACGATCCCGGTCGGGAGGTGGGTCAGGCGCACCGCCGAGTCGGTGGTGTTCACGCCCTGGCCGCCGGGGCCGGAGGAGCGGTAGACGTCCACGCGGATCTCGTCCTCGGGGATGTCCTCGATCTCGTCGGTCTGCTCCAGGGCCGGGACGACCTCGACCGCGGCGAACCCGGTCTGGCGGCGGCCCTGGTTGTCGTATTTCGAGATGCGGACGACGCGGTGCGTGCCCTGCTCGACCGAGAGGTGCCCGTAGGCGTAGGGGCCCTTGACGGCGAAGGTCGCCGAGCGGATGCCGGCCTCCTCGGCGTAGGAGACGTCGTACACCTCGGTGCCGAAGCCGTGCGGCTCCGACCAGCGCAGGTACATGCGCATGAGCTGCTCGGCGAAGTCGCAGGCGTCCGCGCCGCCGGCGCCGGAGCGCACGGTCACGACGCAGTCGCGCTCGTCGTACTCGCCGGACAGGAGGGTGCGGACCTCGAGCTCGTCGACGGCCTTGCGGATGGACGCGAGCTCGGCGCCGGCCTCGGCGGCCGCGCTCGGGTCGTCCTCGGCGTCGGCCAGCTCGAACAGGACCTCGACGTCGTCCATGCGCCCGTGGAGCGAGGCGAGCTTCTTCAGCTCGGCCTGGACGTAGGAGAGGCGGGAGGTGAGCTTTTGGGCGTGATCGGGGTCGTCCCACAGCCCGGGGTCGGCGGCCGCGGCCTCGAGCTCGGCCAGTTCGCGCCTGAGCGCAGGGAGGTCGAGGACGGCCTCGACGCTGGCGAGGGTCGCCTTGAGTTCGCGGAGATCGGCTGAAACATCGACACTGGTCACAACTGATCAGGGTACGCCTGTATTCGGGCTCATACGAAACGGGACGCGGACCCCGCCTGGGGCCGCGTCCCGCTCCGTGCTTGATCTCGTGCGGCCCGGCTCCGCCGCCGGGCTGGTGCGCTCTACCGCTTCTTCAGCCAGCTGAGGGCCGAGCGGTGGTAGCCGATCGCGAACTCCATCGCGATCGCCGCGTTCGGGTCCTCGTCCGCGTAGTCCTTCGCGGCGGCACGGGCCTCTGCCAAGGCCTCCTGGTGCTGCTCGACCGCGTCGGCGAACATCTCGTCGGCGGTGTCCTTGGAGAGGTAGTCGAGGAAGGCCGTGCGCAGCGCGACGGGGTCGCGCAGCTGGCCGATGCGGGCCGGCTCGTTGAGCCAGCGGGTGAACGCCCGCTTGCCGTTGGCGCTGATCGTGTACGGCACCGAGGCGCGGGGCCCGGGCTTGCCGACGCGGACGAGGCCCGCCTCGGCGAGGGCCGGGAGTTCACGGTAGACCTGCGAGCGCGTCATGGTCCAGTACGGACCGAGGCGACGGGTCGCCTCCGCCATGAGTTGTCCGCCGGTCATCGGTCCTTCGTGCAGCAAGCCCAGCAATGCTGCCGAGGTTGCGTTGAGTTCTTTTCCTGCCATGCCCGACAGGATGCCATGTGGATGCCGCCCTGACAAGTGGACAGCTCCAATGTGTCGATAGACCCCGACCGATGGTTCATGCTGCGTGACCACGGAAAGCACTGCGAGCCTTGTGGTTCCGGCGGCGACCGATACGGTATTGCAACGCTTGATCGGAGAATTCCAAACGTGTGATCCCCATCGCCCTCATCGCTTCGGGTGAAGCGGCGTCACTCGGCGCTCATGGATCATTATCGACTGTCGCCGCCGATTTCACTTGTCGGCATGGGCGAACCGATGAGGTCCGATCCGGGCGAGTCGTCGTCGGAACCGCCCTCATTGGAGTCTCCGGATTCACCCTCTGATCCGGACATATCAGTAGATTCCTCCCCGGCGTCGGGGCTCTCCGACTCCGGCCCTTGAGGACTCGCGGACTCCGCGCCGGGCGTGCCCGACTCGCTCGGGGCCGGTTCCGTTGGGTCCCCTGAGGACTCGCCCTCGGGGGACGAGACGACCTCGGCGGACGGATCGTCGCCTTCCTCCGCATTCGGGACGTCCCGGCCCGTCATGGCCGCGACGCCCCAGACCGCCGCGGCCGCGAGCGCGATCAGGACGAGCGCGGCGACGAGGAAGCGGCCGCGGCGCGGCGCCTCGGCGGGCTCGGGCTCCGCGGCGAGCATCGCGCCGAGGGACGCCGGCTGCGTCATCTCCGGGAGGTGGGGCGTGACGGGCGCGTAGTCGAAGGAGCGGGCGGCTTCCCGTTCGCGCAGTTCGGGTTCGATCGGCGCGGTCGCCTGGCGCGAGAGGCGCGGGGCGAGGCGGCGCAGCTCGGCGGCGACGGCGTCGAGGTCGCCGCGGGCGCGCGGGTCGAGCGACAGGAGCGACTCCACGACCTGCCACAGCTCGGGGTCGACCGCGGCCGGGCGGACCGGGATGCGCGTGAGGTGGCGCTCGACGACGTCCGTGATGGACCCGCCCCGGTAGGCGCTGTGGGCCGTGAGCGCCTCGTAGAGGACGAGCCCGAGCGCGTAGTTGTCGACGCCGGTGCTCGCGGAGTCCCCGGAGGCGACCTCGGGGGCGATGTACTCGGGGGTGCCGTGCGAGGGCGCGGTGCGGGAGGCGGCGGCGCGGGCGATGCCGAAGTCGACGAACTTGACGCCCTCGGCGCCGTGCAGCATGAGGTTGCCGGGCTTGACGTCCGAGTGGCGGTAGCCGGAGCGGTGGATCGCCGCGAGGGTCTCGGCGGCGCTCGCGCACCGCAGCGCGGCCTCGTGCGCGGAGAGCGGCCCGTGGACGCGCAGGTGCTCGCGCAGGTCGAGGCCCTCGATGAACTCCAGGACCACCGCGCACACCGTCTCGGTGACGATGAAGTCCTTGACGCCGACCACACCCGGGTGGTCGATCGTGCGCAGGATCTCGGCCTCGGCGCGGAAGGACTCGAAGATCTCCGCCTCGCCGCGCAGCTCCTCGCGGAGGATCTTGACGGCCACCCAGTCGCCGGTGATCCGGTCGAACGCCCGCCAGACGACGCCGACCGCGCCGCGCGCGATCTCGTGCTCCAGGACGTAGCGGTCGGCCAGAACCGTCTTCATGGCAGCTCCCGGGGGTGGGTGGCGAAGCGGGCTGAATCCACTGTAATCGGGACGTCACCGCAGCTCAGTGGGCAAATGGCAGGCTGGCACGAACGGGGGATACAACTTCGGGTCGCCGCGGTGAGGATACCGGGGTTCAACGGTCGCGTGCTGTGAGTGCGGGACCACTACACTTGCGCCCATGTCCCTCGAACGGCCAAGCTTTGAACAGACAGCCGAAACTCAGTGCCGAATCAGTGGTGATCGCCTGTGACCGAACTGCGCTGGCGCTACGGCGCCGCCACCGACGTGGGCAAAGTCCGCGATCTGAACGAGGACTCCCACCTCGCGTCGCGGCGGCTGCTCGCGGTCGCCGACGGCGTCGGCGGCGCGGCCGCCGGGGAGGTCGCCAGCGGGGTGACGATCGCCGAGGTGACCCGGCTCGCGCGCCGCTCCCCCGCCGACGCCCACGCGGAGCTGGGCGAGGTCGTCGAGGCCGCCCGCGACCGCATCCGGGCCGCGGTGGCCGAGAACCCCGAGTCCGAGGGCATGGCCACCACGCTCACGGGCCTGTGGCTCGGCGACGACGCGGTCGACATCGTCCACATCGGCGACTCGCGCGCCTACCAGCTCCGCGGCGAGGACTTCGTGCAGGTCACCGTCGACGACTCGTACGTGCAGCACCTGGTCGACGAGGGCGCGATCACCCCGGCCGAGGCGCAGGACCACCCCTACAAGTCCGTCGTCACCCGCGTGCTCCAGGCGAACCCCGCGCCGGCGCACTTCGAGACCCGGCCCGCGCAGATCGGCGACCGGTACATGCTGTGCTCCGACGGGCTGAGCGACGTCGTCGACGACGCCGTGATCGAGAACGTGCTGCGCGACTTCGCCGACCCGCAGGCGGCCGCCGACGAGCTGGTGCGCCTGGCCCTGGAGGGCGGCGGCCCCGACAACGTGACCGTCGTCGTCGGCGACGTGTCGGAGCACCGCTCGCGCCGGCGCTGGCCCTGGGTCCTGGCAGCGGTCGCCGCGGTCCTGGTCGTGGCCGCGATCGCGCTGGGCCTGTACTTCCTCTGAGCGCACCGCCGAGGCTTCGGCGAGGGCCGCCCCGGACACCCGGGGCGGCCCTCGCCGCGTCCGGGGCCGGGCGGCGGCTCAGTCGAAGGCGAGGCCGAGGCTCGCGCCCTCGGCGCGGGCCGTGTACTCGAAGAACGCGGCGTCGTCGGCGGTCACGTTGGCGAGGTGGCCGTGGAGCTCGTAGCCGATGACGCCGACGAGGCGGTTCCAGGCGAGGATCAGCCGGGCGGTCTCCTCGACGGTGAAGGCGCCCTCCTCGAGCAGGACGAGCATGGCCGGGTCGATGGCGGCCGGGGGGCACTCGGGGCCGGTCAGGGGCCGCAGGCGCCCGTCGCGCTTCGCATCGGCGACGATCCGGGCGAGGACGAGGGGCATCCGGCCCGCGGTCTCGACGGTGATGTGGGGGGCGGCGTAGCCGGGCACGGGGGTGCCGAACAGGAGCGCGTACTCGTGGCGGTTGCGCAGGCTCCAGTCGCGCACGCCGCGCCAGACCCCGAGCCAGCGGTCCTCAGGCGCGTCCCCCGGCCGGTCGGCCTCGACGGCCGCGTCGCCGATCTCGCCGTAGGACTCCACGAGCAGCGCGGTGAGGAGCTCGTCGCGGCTGGCGAAGTAGCGGTAGACGGCCGAGGAGGCCATGCCGAGCTCGCGGGCGACCGAGCGCAGCGACAGGCCGGGGGCGCCGACCTCGCCGAGCTGGCGGCGGGCGGACGCCAGGATCTCCTTGGTGAGCTCGGCGCGGGCGCGTTCTCTGGCGGTTCTCGGCGCGTTCATCAGGCCAGTGTACAGAAACGAGAGCACCGCTCTTGCGCTGTCGGGACGCATGTGCAATCATTGCTCGCAACAGAGAGCACCGCTCACTAGAAGGAGCGGTGAACCCCCGAAGGAGCACCAGTGCCAGTCCCCCAAGCCCCCGACTCCCGCACCCGCAGCGGCGCGATCGCGTTCGCCCTCGCGGGCGTCCTCTTCGTCGTCTACGAGGCGGTCGCGCCCCGCGAGGACCAGACGACGCTCGCGGGCGCCGAGTCCTGGACGAGCGCCGGCTGGGCCGCCGCCCACGTCGCCGCGATCCTCGGCCTCATCCTCATCCCGCTCGCGTACGGCTCGCTGCGCGCCCACCTCGAGGGCACCCGGCACGAGCGGACCGCGTTCCTCGCCGCCACCACCGGCTACATCGGATCGGCGCTGACGATCTCGTACTACGGCGCCGAGGTCTACGGCCTCAAGGCGATCGGCGAGCGGGCCGTGGCCGACGCCGACCCGACCATGACCGAGGTCGCCGACGCGTTCCGGTTCGACCCGGTCGCCATGGCCGTCTTCGCGACCGGCCTCGCGCTCGTCGCCGTCGCCGCCGTGCTCGCGGCGGTCGCGGTGTGGCGCTCGGGCACCCTCAACCGCTGGAGCGGCGTCCCGCTCGCGGCCCTCATGGTCACGTACCTGCCGCAGTTCTTCCTCCCCCACGCGGGCCGGATCGCCTGGGGCGCAATGGTGACGGCCGCGGCGCTGTGGCTCGCCGCCGAGATGTGGCGGGCCGCGTCGAAGGCGCCGGCGAAGGACCTGCAAGCGGTGTGAGCGAACAGGGCGGCCCCCGCGGAGGACTCCGCGGGGGCCGCCTCGTGCCGTCCTAAGCGGACAGTGCGATGCCGTCGAGGATGTCGTGCTCGCTGATGAGGACCGCGTCGATCCCGCTGCGCTCCATGACGGTGCGCAGCACGAGCGAGCCGCCGACGATGACGTCGGCGCGGCCCGGGTGCATCACCGGGATCGCCAGGCGCGCGGCGTGGTCGGCCGCGGCCAGGTCGGCGGTGGTCTTCGCGACCTGCTCGTACGTCAGGCGGGTCCCGTCGATCGCGTCCGCGTCGTACGCGGGCAGGCCCAGCGCGATGCCGGCGATCGTGGTCGCGGTGCCGGCGACGGCCACGAGCTCGGTCGCGGCCCGGTCCGGGTCGGCGACGGCGAGCGCGCCGTCGACGATGCCGGTGATGTCCGCGACCGCGGCCTCGATCTCGTCGGGGCGCGGCGGGTCGGAGCGCAGGTGCCGCTCGGTCATGCGGACGCAGCCGACGTCGACCGAGATCGCGGCGACGACGTCGGTGCCGGTGCCGCGCACGAACTCGGTGGAGCCGCCGCCGATGTCGATGAGGAGGCGCTGGCCGCCGTGGGCGGGGAGGGTGGCGGCGGCGCCGGTGAAGGACAGCCGGGCCTCCTCGTCGCCCGAGATGACCTCGGGGGCCTGGCCGAGGACGGATTCGACCATGGCGGTGAAGTCGGCGGCGTTGGCGGCGTCGCGGCTGGCGGAGGTGGCGACCATGCGGACCGCTTCGACGCCTTCGGCGCGGATCTGCGCGGTGTAGTCGGCGAGGGCGGCCCGGGTGCGCTCGATGGCGGCGTCGGCGAGGCGGCCGGTGCGGTCGACGCCTTCGCCGAGGCGCACGACCTCCATGCGGCGCACGACGTCGCGGAGGCGCCCGTCCTCGCCGACGTCGGCGATGAGGAGGCGGATGGAGTTGGTGCCGCAGTCGATGCCGGCGACGCGCCGCGTGCTCATTCGGTCTCCTCCCGGTGGGCGCAGCTGGACTTCCGCCACCACTCGGGCAGCAGGTCGATGGCCTCGTCGCCCATGGGGCTGACGCCGGGCCCGGCGGCGAGGGCGTGGCCGACGAGGGCGTGGAGGCACTTGACGCGGTCGGGCAGGCCGCCCGCGGAGACGCCGGCGATCTCGGGGACGTCGCCGAGGCGGGCGCGGCGGGCGAGGTAGTCCTCGTGCGCGCGGCGGTGGTGCTCGGCGAGCTCGGGGTCGGCGCCGAGGCGCTCGTTCATGTCCTTCATGACGCCGCCGCCTTCGAGGCGGCCGATCGCGGAGGCGGCCTTGGGGCAGGTCAGGTAGTACGTCGTGGGGAACGGCGTGCCGTCGGGC
This sequence comes from Glycomyces terrestris, assembly GCF_003933745.1. Lineage (GTDB taxonomy): Bacteria > Actinomycetota > Actinomycetes > Mycobacteriales > Micromonosporaceae > Glycomyces > Glycomyces terrestris. The sequence continues at coordinate 272,782 of NZ_RSEB01000005.1, forward strand.
AGGCGCGGTTCAGTCTCGACGACGGCGGGCTGGCCGCAGGGGCAGCGCCAGGCGACGGCGTGCGCGCCGCGGATGGGGCGTCCGAGCTGGGCGGAGACGGCGGCCGCGTCGGCCTCGGTGACTTCTTGAGGCGCTTGGGGCCACGCTTCCGGCTTCACTGGATCACTCCGCTGGTTCCTCGGTTTCCTCTGGGTCGAGCTGGTCGGCGTCTTCAAAGGTAGCGGCCAGCTCCTCGTACCAGGCCTGGTCGGCCCCGGTTTCGTCGTCCTCGCCACCGGTGTGCTTGGGGTCGTCCTCGTCGATGACGATGACGAGGTCCTCGCCCGGGGGCACCAGGAGGAGGCTGGAGCGGATCTGCGCCTGGACGTACTCGGGGTCGTCCCATTTGACGCGCTCGGCCTCGAGCTCCTCGATGCGCTCCTCCTGCGCGGCCTGCTCGGCTTCGAGGCGGTTGATCTCGATGCGCTGCTCGATGTAGGTGCGCAGCGGGTACGCGTACGCGAGGGCGAGCGCGGAGAGGACGAGGGCGAGGACGGCGGCGCGGCGGGAGACCTTGCGGGCGGGCCGGTACCGCACGCGCTTGACCTCGGTGCGGCCGGCGGCGCCGGGCGCGGGACGCCGGGCGGCGCGGGTGCGGCCGGGACCGGTGGATCGTCCTCCGGGGCGGCTGGGTCGGCGGCTCGCGTTCACGGGCCCAGCCTAGTCGATGCGCTCCGGCCCCGAAGCGCTCGAAGGCCCCCGCGCCGTACGGCGCGGGGGCCTTCCGATCCGTTCGAGAGCTTCGGCTGTGCCGCTAGCTTCCCTTCGTGAACTTCGGGAATGCGGAAGCGCCGGCGTAGCGGGCGGCGTCGCCGAGGTCCTCCTCGATGCGGAGCAGCTGGTTGTACTTGGCGACGCGGTCCGAGCGGGCCGGGGCGCCGGTCTTGATCTGGCCGCAGGTCATCGCCACGGCCAGGTCGGCGATGGTGGTGTCCTCGGTCTCGCCGGAGCGGTGGCTCATCATGCAGCCGAAGCCCGCGCGGTGGGCCATCTCGACGGCGTCGGTGGTCTCGGTGAGCGAGCCGATCTGGTTCACCTTCACGAGGAGGCCGTTCGCGGCCCGCTCCTCGATGCCGCGGCGGATGCGCTCGGGGTTGGTCACGAACAGGTCGTCGCCGACGATCTGGAGGCGGGAGCCGACGTTCGCGGTGAGCGCGGACCAGCCGGCCCAGTCGTCCTCGGAGAGCGGGTCCTCGATGGACACGAACGGGTAGGCGGCGATGAGCTCCTCGTAGTAGGCGCTCATCTCCTCGCCGGACTTCTTCTGGCCCTCGAAGAGGTAGGCGCCGTCGGTGTAGAACTCGGTGGCGGCGACGTCCATCGCGAAGGCGATGTCGGTGCCGAGCTTGTAGCCGGCCTTCTCGACGGCGACCGCGATGAGGTCGAGCGCGGCGCGGTTCGAGTCGAGGTTCGGGGCGAAGCCGCCCTCGTCGCCGAGGCCGGTGGACAGGCCGCGCTCCTTGAGGACCGACTTGAGCGCGTGGTACGTCTCGGCGCCCCAGCGCAGGGCCTCCTTGAACGTCGGCGCGCCGATCGGGGCGATCATGAACTCCTGGACGTCGACGTTCGAGTCCGCGTGGGAGCCGCCGTTGAGGATGTTCATCATCGGCACCGGCAGCAGGTGCGCGTTGGGGCCGCCCACGTAGCGGTAGAGGGGCAGCTCGGCCGAGTCGGCGGCGGCCTTCGCGGCGGCGAGCGAGGCGCCGAGGATCGCGTTCGCGCCGAGGTTCGACTTGTCCGGCGTGCCGTCCGCGTCGAGGAGGGCCTGGTCGACGAGGCGCTGCTCGGAGGCCTCGATGCCGATCAGGGCGTCGCGGATGGGGCCGTTGACGTTGTCGACGGCCTTCTCGACGCCCTTGCCGAGGTAGCGGCCCTTGTCGCCGTCCCGCAGCTCGATCGCCTCGAACGCGCCGGTGGAGGCGCCGGACGGGACGGCCGCCCGCTGGAGCGTGTCGTCGTCGAGCAGGATCTCCACTTCGACCGTCGGGTTGCCGCGGGAGTCGAGGATCTCCCTCGCGCGGATGTCTTCAATTGCAGCCACTGTCACTCCTGAAATAGCCGAATCTGACGATCGGCCCGATTACGGGGCCGTGTCCGAAGGATTTCGGCCGACCCGACGCTGCGCCGGCCACAGCTCCTCAGCCTACGCCCCGGCCCCGGCGGCGATGCCTCCGAGCCGCGAAAACGCGATGGCGCTCGCGGCGCCCGCTCGTGTTACATGGGGAATGGACCCCGCGCTATATGGTGGAGTCCTATCTCAGATCAGACACCTGTGCTAGGCGTGCCCCCGGACGCCGCCGCTCCGCGCGGCCCCCGAGCCCCGCCGAAGGCGTCGCGGCATCCCCCAGCGCCCCCGCACTACGGAAGTGGAGCCCCATGATCGTGCAGAACCCTCTTCGACGCTGCGCCGCGCTCGGCGCGGCGTCGCTGCTGGCGCTCGCCGGCTGCTCCTTCGGCGGCGACGAGGAGGCGGCCTCGGAGGACCAGGCGGGCCTGACCGAGCTGAGCGAGCGCCTCGCCGGAGCCGAGGGCCACGCGTACACCGCCGAGTACCTCGTCGAGGGCTCGGACGACGAGCTGCTCGTGGCCGTCGACCCGGAGGCCGGGACGGCCGCAGTCGTCGTCGGCGACCGCCCGTCGCTGTGGTCGGGCGGGGACGAGGCCGAGCTCGGGGCCTGGCTCGCCGAGGAGCTCGACGGCCTGCTGCCGACCGACACCGACGTCGCCGCCTGGCTCGCCGCGGCCGCGGCCGACGCCGCCGCGTCGGCCGAGTTCTCCGACACCACCCTCGCGGGCGAGCTCGCGAACTGCGTCGACGTCCAGGGCGCCGCGGACGCGCCGGTCGGGGCGTTCGAGGTGTGCGTGACCACCGTCGGCGTCATCGCCTCGGTCACCGCGAAGGTCGGCGACACCGCGTACACCGCGAAGCTCGTCAACTACCACGACGGCGTCGACGCCGCCTGGCTCGACGACGTCACCGGCCAGGCGGGCACGAGCAACCAGTGAGAATCGCGCCGCGGCCGCGGCCGCGGCGCGTTACAGTCGCTCGGCGGGCCGGGCCCGGCGCAACGGGGGTACACCTGAACAGGTGTCGGCGCCGGTCCGGCCCGCCGCTTCGCGAACCAGTCGAGGTAGGCCACATCACAAGCGATATCCCGGTTGCGGACCCCTCCGGAGTACCATGTAAAGTTGTCGTCGTTGCCGCGGCAAGCCGCGAACGACAAGGCCAAGCTCCCGTCGTCTAGGGGCCTAGGACGCCGCCCTCTCAAGGCGGAAACGGCGGTTCGAATCCGCTCGGGAGTACAAGTAGAGAAACAGCTCAGAAGCCTCGGCATTGCCGGGGCTTCAGTGCTGTCAGGCCCCCGCGGCCGGAACTCCCCGGTCCGGGCCGCTCCCGTCGCCTGCCGAGCCGGGCGGCGTCGCCTTCCCGGTACAGGTCATCCGGGTAGGACTCCGCCGGGCGTGCTGTTCTGGAATGATCTACGCATCACTCCCGAACGGCATGAGACTGGAGCTGCCGTGCTGACGATCACCAAGGAGTTCCACTTCTCGGCCTCCCATGTGCTCGAAGGGCTGCCGAAGTGGCATCCGTGCGCTCGCATGCACGGCCACAACTACGTGGTCGTCCTCGAGCTGTCCGCTCCCGACGACAAGCTCGTCCCGCCCGGTTTCGTGCGGGATTACCGCGATCTGGACGGCTTCAAGCAGTGGATGGACAAGACCCTCGATCATCGGCACCTGAACGAGGTGGTGGAGGTGCAGCCCACGTCCGAGCTGCTCGCCCGCTGGATCTTCGACCGCTGGATCGGGGAGTTCCCGGAGCTGACCGCGGTCAGGGTGCATGAGACGCCGAAGACGACCGCGGAGTACCGGCCCGGCTGACCGGACCATCGGTCGGGGACCGGGGACGATCGGTCGGTGCCCGGCTCAGGAGGCGACGCCCTCACCATCCCGGATCCAGGTGTTCAAGCCCGGAGCGGCCTCGAACCGCCGCCGGAGGTCCGCGCCCTCGATCGACGCCGCCTTTCGAGCGAGCTCGGCCCGCGCGCGCTCCAGGAGCGTTGCCGCCTCCTCGTGCTGCTCGCCGGCGCTCAAGATGACGGCGGCGTGGTAGTACACCTCCTCGCTGCGCAGCGCCGGCTGCGGTCCCTTCTCGTTCAGCAGTCGCAGGCTGTCGAGGGCGCACTTCACCGCCTGCTCGGTCTCGTTGCGCGCCAGAGCGATCCGGGCCAGGAGCAGGTGTGCGGCGATTTCAGAGCGAACCATGCCGCTCTTGCGCGTCTCCTCGACCGTGCCGCGCGCGAAGCGCTCGGCCGCGTCGAGTCGACCCGCCGTGAGCGCCTCCTGCGCGTAGAGGTTGCGGACGATCGGGACGAGGTTGAGCAGCCAGGTCCGCTCGGTCTCCGCCCACGCCTCCTCGAGCAGCTCGGCGACCCGCTCCGCCGGCTCGCCCAGTGCGGCGAGTGCTGAAGCGAGCAGGGCCGTGTTGTAGGCGTGCCAGCCGGAGTCCCCGCCGCGGTCGGCCTCGAGGTCGCGGGCTTCGTGCAGCAGCTGGACGGCGCCGGCCAGGTCACCGAGGCAGATGCGAAGCTGCGCAAGGTAGTTCAGGGCGATCGGCAGTTCGGTCCGATTGGATTGCAGCCGGAGGCGCCGCACGGCGCGTTCGAGTCGGTCCGAGGCGTCGCCGAGGCGGCCCGAGTCGAAGAGGCTGATGCCGTACTGGATCTCTCCGAGGTTGCGGCTGTGCACCAGCACCGGGTCGTCGCTGTCGCGGATCCGGGCGTCCTCGACCCGCATGCGCTCGGCTTCGGCCAGCTGGGCTTCCCCTTCCGCGAGGTTCCGCTTCGACGCCTGCCGGCCGTACTCGATCTTCGCCACGTACAGCGTCAGCGGGTCGTCGAGGGCTTCGGCGCGCGTCACGGCCAGGTGCAGCCGTTCGAGGCCGTGTTCCAGCCCTTCGGTCGCCATGAGGGTCTTGCCTCGCAGCATGGTGGCGCGGACCAGCAGCGCCGGGTCGCCCAGCCGTTCGGCGGCGGTCTCCGCCTGTGCCGCGAGCCGGTCGGTGTCCCGCTCCCCGGTGGCCTCGACGCGCCCTTTCCAGCGCACCTCGGACAGCGAGAGGTGCAGGAGCACCGCCTTCACGATTCGCTCGTCGCGTCCGGGCGCGGACTTTCGGAGTTTCGAAGCGGCGTCGTACGCCTCCCACGAGAGCCATTCGGCGTCGCCCAGGGAGAGGTTGACGGCGGCGGCATCCCGGGCGAGCGCGAGGTGGAAATCGCTCGACTCGGCCCGGCAGTAGTCCTCCGCGGCCCGAAGATGGCGGGCGATCTCCAAGCGCTGCTCGTAGGTCGCGTCCGAGCCCAATCGCCTGATCGCGGCCTGCGCGAGCCGTTCATGGTGCTCGCGGCGCTCGGCATCGCTCTGGGTCGCGTAGACGGCGTGCCACAGCGCCTGGTGCTGGAACCGGTAGTGGTCGGCCCGTTCTCTGAAGGCCCATTCGGGCGGTGCCGATCGCTCGATGAGCGGACTCGACCGGGCCAGGGCGTCCAGGGCGTCGCGAGTCTGACCGCCGTCGACGCCGGCGAGTTCGGCGACGGTGACGGAGTCGAACCAGAAGCCTTGCGCCGCGGCGCGTTTCAACAGTCTCCGGTCCTCTGACTGCATCTCGGGCTGCGCTTCGAGCCATGCCTCCAGGGACTCGGGGAGGACCGTGGACCGGTCCTCCAGCAGCTTCACGAGGAAGATCGGATGGCCTTGGGTCCGCTGCCCGATCTGGGCCGCGTAGCCCGGGGGCGCCTCCCGGAATTCATGATCCACCAGCTCGGCGACCGCTTCGGCCGGGAGCCCTCCGAGGTTGCGCCGACCGACGAGTCCGTCGACCTCCCAAGTGGGCAGCAGCTGTTCGAGTGCGCTGCCGTCCTTGTGGTGGGGAACCCGCGCGAGCACCAGCCCGACCGGCACCGCGCGGTTGCGCAGCAGGCGTTCGAGCACTTGGAGGCTCAGTTCATCGCAGAAGTGCGCGTCGTCGACGACCAGCACGGTCGGGCGCTTCGCGATGCGCTCGGCGATCGCCTCGGCGATCTTGACCGCGGCCGCCTGCTCGAACGGCAGGAGGCTGTCGAAGGGGATCGCGCCCGACGAGAGCGTGGTCTTCACGGCGTCGGTGCCGATGGCGACCAGAGGCTTGAGCACCGGGACGAACTCGGCGAGGAGCCCGGTGGTCGACTTGGCGACAGCGGCCGCGATCGGCTTCCGCCGCCACCGCCGCGGTGCTCGCGCCTCGAGTTCCAGAAGCAGGTCCACGACGGGCCCGAAGGTCCGGCCCGCACCGATCACCGGGTTGCAGCGCACCGTGAAGATCTCGACGGGAAGCTCTGCGCGCGACCGGCTGAACTCGGCCAGCAGCGCCGATTTCCCCATGCCCGAAGGTCCTTCGAGCACAGCGCATCGAAGCCCCGCGCCACCCGAGATCCCGCGCGCGAACTGCCGCAGCCAGGCGCCCTCTTCGGCGCGGTCGACGAAGAGCACAGACATGGGGGTCCCATCTACTCGAGCACATGTTGCCCTGGAACGGATCGGTCCCTCCACGATAAGGCATCAAACGGACCTGTCAGGTCACGGCGACGAGCGAACCGGACCTTCCGCGGTCGTCGGAGGTCAAGGGCTGTCAGGAGGGTCCGGCGCGGTGCTCGCGCCCGCGCGGCGGTTCGGACGGCTTCGGCCGGCAGGCTCGACACTCGCTCGGCGGCGACGGCCGGGCCGGGGCCTTCGGGCGGTCCGGGTCAGTGCATGGTCGGCGCTGCCGCCGGTGTGTCGCCGGCGGCCGCGGCTCGGCGTTGCCGTTGCCAGCGGGTGCAGGCGATGGCGGTGGCGGCGAGGAGGGTGAGGGCGGCGGGGAGGCCGCCTTCGGTGCCGAAGTCGCCGCCGGTGAGCCAGTCGGCCGATCCGGGCGCGGGGGCGAGGAAGACGAGCGAGGCGGTTTGGGGGTCGCTGCCGGAGACGGGGATGCCGTAGACGTTGCCCATGCCGAAGTTCCATCCGGCGTGGATGCCGCAGACGAGCCACAGCGACCGCAGCGCCAGGGCGGTGAAGGTGGCGAAGAGGGCGTACAAGGTGATGGTGGCGAACGGCAGGGGCTCGACCACGCCGTGGACGAGGGCGAAGATCACCGCGCCCAGGCCGATGGCCAGCCAGCCGGGGAGTCCCTGCGCGAAGCTCTGGAACAGGAAGCCGCGGGTGAGGAGCTCCTCGTTCGCGCCCTGGGCGATGACGGTGGCGGTGAGGGCGACGACGAGCGGGAGGGCCGCGGCGCCGGCGGTCGCGTCCTGCGGGGCGGGCGCGGTCTGATAGGAGCCGGTGGCCCACAGGAACAGGATCGGGACGGAGATCATCGCGAGCCCGACGGCCACGCCGAGGAGCAGCACCAGCAAGCCGCGGCCGGGCCGGCGCAGGCCGAGGGTGGCGATGCGGCGGCGTTCGAACCAGGCGATCCAGGTGAACAGCAGCCCGATCGTGAGCAGGTTCGCGACCGCTTCCTGCACCTGCGCGGCCGGCGAGCCGTCCGGGCCCGGCCAGGCCACGGCGAGGGCGGTCATGACGGCGAGCTGGAAGGCGAAGAGGCCGAGGAAGACGATGATCGCGGCCCACCACACCGTGACGCTCCGACCGGTCGCGGCGTCCTGGATGAACGGATCGGCGCGAAGCGACATGGCACACCTCCGGGACCGCGTCGGACCCGGCCGACGGCACCACGCGGCCCAGATCGGGCCGCGTGGCGACAGTCTAGGCCCGAATCGTCCACATTATTCGCGTTCTTCCGGCTTCGCAGCACATCGCGAACCCGGGTCCGCGCCGTCCGTCCGGGTCCCGGCGGGTGTTGCGGGATTGTGACCGGCGGGTGTTGACTTCGCCGCCGCGCGGCCGTAGATTCTCGGTTAATCGATTAACGCATGCACGTGATGCACGTGCGGCGGTTGAGTTAATCGATTAACTCACGAAGGGAAGTCAACGGTGACCAAGCAGCCCCGACTGGCCGACGTCGCGAAGGCGGCCGGCGTGTCGACCGCGACCGCCTCCATGGCGCTCAACGACACCGGCGGGCGCCGGATCGGCGCCGAGACCCGGGAGCGGGTGCGGGCGGCCGCGGCCGAGCTGGGGTACCGGCCGAACACCGTCGCCCGGGGGCTGCGCACCCGCCGCACCCAGATGATCGGGTTCGTCGGGGACGACGTCGCCACGACCCCCTTCGCGGGCCAGATGATCCGGGGCGCGCACGAAGCGGCCCGCGGGGCCGGGTTCCTCCTGCTCATGGTCGACACCTCGGGCGACCGGGCCGAGACCGAGGAGGCGATCGCCGCGCTCCAGGAGCGCCAGATCGACGGCATCCTGCTGGCCACCATGTACCACCAGGTCATCGAGGTCCCGGAGGGCATCGGCGCGACGCCGCACGTCCTCCTGGACGCCCGCACGCCGGACGGCTCGGCCTCCTCGGTCGTGCCCGACGAGCGCGGCGGGACCCTCGGGGTCCTCGCCGAGCTCACCGGCGCCGGGCACACCCGCATCGGGCACCTGACGACCACCGAGGACGTCGAGGCCCGCGCGATCCGGCTCGCGACCTGGCGCGAGCGCGTCGAGGCCAACGGGCTCGACCCCGCCGACCTGCTCGTCGAGGTCGAGCACGCGCTCACCCTCGACGGCTACGAGGGCGCGATGCGGATGCTCGCGCGGCCGGACCGGCCCACCGCCGTGTTCTGCTACAACGACCGGATGGCGATGGGCGTCTACCGCGCCGCCGCCGAACTCGGCCTGGGCATCCCCGGGGACCTGTCGGTCGTCTCCTACGACGACCAGGAGCTCATCGCCCCCGAGCTCTTCCCCGGCCTCACCTCCGCCGCCCTGCCCCACTACGAGATGGGCCGCTGGGCCGTCCGCGAGCTCCTGCGCCGCCTCGACGACCCCGCCGCCGCGCCCGTCCAGCACCTCATGCCCTGCCCGACGGCCCGCCGGCAGTCCGTCGCGGCCCCTCACTGAAACCCTCGCTGCCCGAATCGGAGTGAACATGCAACGACGCCGCTTCTTCCAACTCGCCGCCGCCTCAGGCGGCGCGGCCCTGGCCGGACCCGCCCTCACCGCCTGCTCGGCCCGGGGCGGCTCGGCCGACGGCGAGCTGCTCCTGTGGAGCCACAACGCCGGGAGCCCCCTCGAGATCGAGGTGACCGAGTCGATCATCGAGGCGTTCAACGGCTCGCAGGACGCGTACACCGCGACCCTCGAGCCGTTCCCGCAGGACGTCTACAACGACACCGTGAACGCCGCCGCGCTCTCGGGCGACCTGCCCGACCTGCTCACCGTCGACGGGCCGAACGTCGCGAACTGGGCCTGGGCCGGGCACCTCCAGCCCCTCGCCCTCGACGCCGCCGTCACCGACCGGTTCCTGCCCTCGGTCCTCGGCCGCTTCCAGGACGAGCTGTACGCCATCGGGCACTGGGAGGCCGCGTGCTCGGTCTTCGCCCGCCAGTCCGTGCTCGAGGCCGCCGGGGTGCGCATCCCCACGATGGAGCAGCCGTGGACCCGCGAGGAGTTCGACGACGCGCTCCTCCAGGTCGCCGGCTCCGGCGGCTACCAGTACGCGATCGACTTCTCCACCGCCGACACCGGCGAGTGGTACCCGTACGCGTTCTCGCCGTTCCTCCAGAGCTTCGGCGGCGACCTCATCGACCGCGAGACCCACCTGAGCGCCGCCGGCGTCCTCAACGGACCCGAGGCCCTCGCCTGGGGCCAGTGGTTCCAGGGCCTGTTCACCAGCGGGCTCGCGAACGTCGAGTCCCCCGGCGGGGCCGAGGACTTCATGCAGGGCAAGGCCGCCATGGCCTTCCACGGCAACTGGGGCGCGCTCGCCGCGGCCGACCTCTACGACGACGTGCTGTACCTCCCGCCGCCGGACTTCGGCGCCGGGCCCAAGATCGGCGGCGGCTCCTGGCAGTGGGCCGTCACCTCCACCGCGGACGGCGCCGGCGCGAACGAGTGGCTCGCCACCGCCGTCTCCGACGAGTACGTGGCCGAGTACGCCAACCGCACCGGCCTCATCCCCGCGACCGACGCCGCCGCCGAGCTCACCGAGCACTACGGCACGGACGGGAAGCTGCGCATGATGGTCGACTACTCGAAGGCGTACGCGGTGCTGCGGCCCGAGACGCCCGCGTACACCGTGATCGCCTCCGTGTTCGGCCAGTACACCGGCGACATCATCCACGGCGGCGACGTCCAGGAGAGCCTCGACGCCATGGTCGCCGAGATCGACGCCGACATCGAGTCCAACGCCGGATACGGGTTCTAGCGATGGCGATCGCCGTCGAACGGCCGGTGGAGGGCGCCGCGCAGGCGGCCCCTCCGCCGCGCCGCCGCAGCCGCTCCCGCGCCGAGCAGCGGGCCGCGACCGCGTTCGCGGTCCCCGGGGTCGTGCTCCTCCTCGTGTTCGTCATCGGGCCGGCGGTCGTCTCGCTCGTGCTGGCGTTCACCAACGCCCGGCTCGTGTCCCCGACGCCGCCGGAGTTCACCGGGCTCGAGAACTTCCAGCGGGCCTTCACCGAGGACGCCCTCTTCCGGCGGTCCCTGCTGAACACCTTCGTGTTCGCGGCCGTCGTCGTCCCGCTCCAGGGCGGGCTCGGCCTCGTCCTCGCGCTCCTGGTGAACCAGCGGATCGCCGGGCGAAACCTGTTCCGCACCATCTACTTCCTGCCGGTGATCACCTCGATGGTCGTCGTCAGCCTCCTGTGGCGCTTCCTCTACCAGGAGGACGGCCTGATCAACTCCGGGCTGTCGCTCCTCACCGGCGGCGCCTGGGCCGGGCAGGCGTGGCTCGCCGAGCCCTCGACCGCCATGGGCGCCATCGTGGTCATGAGCGTCTGGCAGGGCGTCGGCTTCCACATGGTCATCTGGCTCGCGGGCCTCCAGACCATCCCCGAGGAGGTGTACGAGGCCGGCGCGCTCGACGGCGCCACGCCTTGGCAGCGGTTCCGGCACCTGACGCTGCCGCTCCTCAAGCCCACGTTCGTGTTCGTGCTCATCACCATCACGATCGCCGCGATGAGCCTGTTCGTGCAGGTCAACATCATGACCGGCGGCGGCCCCGTGGGCTCGACGAGCACGCTGGTGCTCCAGATCGTCCAGAAGGGATTCCAGCAGCAGCAGATGGGCTACGGCGCCGCGCTCTCGCTGGTGTTCTTCTGCATCGTGCTCGCTCTCGCGCTCCTCCAGCGGCGCCTGACCCGGGACGGGGACTGACCATGGCGACCTACCGGGCTCCGGCGGACCGCCGCCGCGCGTGGACGTACGTCCCGATGACCGCGCTCGCCGCGTTCTTCCTGTTCCCCATCGTGTTCATGCTCGCGGCGAGCCTGAAGACCGACCACCAGATCTTCGCCGACATGGACTCGGTGCGGGCGTTCCTGCCCGTCGGCGACCTCTCGTTCGCGAACTACGCGGCCGTGTTCGACCGGGTCCCGTTCTGGCGGTTCCTCGGCAACACCCTGCTCGTGACGGCCGCGGTCACCGCGCTCGGCCTGGTCGTGAACTCCATGTGCGGGTACGCGCTCGCCCGGATGCGCTGGCGCGGCAGGGGACTCGTGTTCGGCCTCGTCATCGCGACCCTGATCCTGCCGTTCGACACCACGATCGTGCCGATGGTGTACCTCGTGGCGAACCTCCCCTGGATCGGGTTCGACGGGCTCACGCCGGTCCTCGAGTTCGGCTGGCTGAACACCTACCGGGTGCAGATCGTCCCGTTCATCGTGAACGCCTTCTCGATCTTCCTGTTCGCGCAGTACTTCAAGAGCCTGCCCAAGGGCCTCGAGGAGGCCGCCGCGATCGACGGCGCCGGATGGCTGCGCACCTACTGGCGGATCATCGTGCCGCTGTCCAAGCCGGTGTTCGCGACCGTCGCGATCCTGACCGTGGTCACCTCCCCCGCGACGTGGAACGCCTACCTGTGGCCGCTCATGACCGTGCAGAGCGAGGAGCTGCGCCCGGTCATGGTCGGCGTCCAGTACTTCTTCCAGCTCGACACCGCCTGGGGCGAGGTGATGGCCTACATCAGCATGATCACGCTGCCGATGGTCGTCGTCTTCCTCGTGTTCCAGCGCGCGTTCATCCAGTCCATCGCCTCCGCGGGCATGAAGGACTGACCTCCCCCCACCATCGAGAGGACGACAATGCTCAAGCTCGCCGACCACTGGGTCTGGGACTCCTGGTACGCGACCGACGACGAGGGGCTCCACCACGTGTTCTTCCTGCGCGCCTCCCGGGCGCTCCAGGAGGAGGGGCGCCGCCACCAGCGCGCCTCGATCGGGCACGCCGTCTCCCGCGACCTCGCGGACTGGACCCTCATGCCGGACGCGCTCGTCTGCGACGACGCCCCCGCCTGGGACGACCAGGCCACCTGGACGGGCTCGGTGGTGCGGGAGGACTCGGGCCGGTGGCGCATGTTCTACACCGGCGTCTCCCGCGCCGAGGACGGCAAGGTGCAGCGCATCGGCTCGGCCGTCTCCGACGACCTGGTCTCCTGGACCCGCCTCCCCGGACCGCAGGTCGAGGCCGACCCGCGCTGGTACGAGCGGTACTCCGCGGACTCGGACTGGTTCGACGAGGCGTGCCGCGACCCGTGGGTGTACCGCGAGGGCGGCGAGTGGCGGATGCTGTTCACCGCCCGCACCGAGGGGCTCGAGCCGGCCCGCGAGCGCGGCGTCGTGGGCCGGGCCCGCTCCGCCGACCTCGACGAGTGGGAGGTGCTGCCGCCCCTGAACCGTCCCGACGCGCTCGGGTTCGGGCAGATCGAGGTGACGCAGCTGCACCGCGTCGACGGGCAGTGGCTGCTGCTGTTCTGCTGCGGACGGGGCGAGGCGTCCGACGCGCGGCGCGCGCTCGGCGAGGCCGGCGACAACTACGTGGTGCCCGTGGAGCTGCCGCTCACGGGGGTCGACATCGCGAAGGCGCGCCCGTTCGCGCACGAGAGCCTGTACGCCGCAAGGCTGCACGACGTGGACGGGCGGACGGTTATCATCGGCTTCCGCAACATCGAGGACGGCGGGTTCGTCGGCGAGATCGCCGATCCGATCCCGGTCCGCTGGGACGGGGAGAGGCTGGTGCGCGCATGATCGGCGTCGTCGGGGAGGCCCTGGTCGACCTGGAGGTCGGGTCCGACGCCCGCCATCCCGTGGCGCACCCCGGCGGGAGCCCCATGAACGTCGCGGTCACCTTGGGGCGCTTGGGGACCGAGACGGCGTTCCTGGGGCGGCTGTCCGCCGACGCGTTCGGGAGGCTGCTGCGGACGCACCTGGCCGAGTCGGACGTGGACCTGCGCTGGATCGTGGACGCGGCGGAGCCGACGAGCCTCGCGATCGTGTCGGTGGCCCCCGACGGGTCGGCGGCGTACGCGTTCCACACCGAGGGGACCGCCGACTGGGGGTGGTCCTCGGACGAGCTGCCGCGCGACCCGGGCCTGGACGCGGTCCACGCCGGTTCGCTGGCGCTCGCGCTGGAGCCGGGCGGGCCGGTCCTGGAGCGGTGGCTCGCGGGGCTGAGCACGGGCACGACGGTCAGCCTGGACCCGAACGTGCGCCCGGCCCTGCTGGGCGACCGGGACGCGTACCGGGAGCGGCTGGAGCGGTGGCTCGCGTTCGCGTCGATCGTGAAGGTCTCGGACGAGGACCTGGCGTGGATCTGGCCGGGCGAGGAGCCGGAGGCGCTGGCCGAGACGTGGATCGCGAAGGGGCGCAAGCTGGTCGTGATCACGCGCGGCGGGGACGGCGCGCAGGTGTGGGCCGGCGGCGAGTCGTTCGCGGTGCCGGCCGCGCCGGTGGACATGGTGGACACGGTGGGGGCCGGGGACTCCTTCAGCGGGGGCCTGCTCGACTGGCTCGGCCGCCGCGGGCGGCTGCGCCGCGAGGACCTCGGCGCGCTGACGGCCGCCGAGGCGCGCGAGGCGGTCGCGTTCGCGTCGCGGGTGGCGGCGGTGACGTGCTCGCGCGCGGGCGCGAACCCGCCGCGCCGGTCCGAACTGTGAGGGGCCGCGGGGTTAACCCGATTAACCACTGACATTCATAGATTTAACTACTTTTAACTCTTTACGCTGATGAATGTCAATTCCGCTTTCCCCCGTTTGGAGCGACGATGCTGCGAACCTCCCGCAGGAACCTCTTCCAGGCCGCCGGAATCGGCGCGGCCGCCGGCCTCATCGGACTCCCGGCGGCGGCGCAGTCCGCGTCCTACCGGCCCGTCTACCACTTCTCGGTGCCGGACCACTGGAAGAACGACCCGCAGCGGCCGATCTACGTGAACGGCCGCACCCACTACTACTACCTGTACAACAAGGACTATCCGGCGATGGGCACCGGCACCTCCTGGCGCCTCGCCGCCACCGACGACGACGTCGCGTTCGAGGACCTCGGCACCGCCATCCCGAAGGAGTCGAACCCGAACGGCTCCATCTGGTCGGGGTGCATGGTCGTGGACGAGGCGAACACGGCCGGCTCCGGCGCGGGCGCGATCATCGCCGTCGCCACGCAGGAGGACCGGTTCGCGACCGCGCCGCACCGGCAGGCCCAGTTCCTGTTCCACTCCACCGACGGCGGCCGCACCTTCGCCCGCCACGAGCCCGCCGTCCTCCCCAACCCCGGCGTGGTCGACTTCCGCGACCCGAAGATCGTGTGGGACGCGGCCCGCTCCCAGTGGGTGATGGCGCTCGCCGAGAACGACAAGATCGGCTTCTACACCTGCACCGACCTCAAGAGCTGGAAGTACACCGAGGGCTTCATCCGCGGCGGCATGGGCGTCTTCGAATGCCCCGACCTGTTCTGGATCGAGTCGGCGACCGGCCCGGGCCGCTGGGTGCTCGGCGCCAGCGCCAACACCAAGGGCTCGGGCGGGCCCGCGACCTACGCGTACTGGACCGGGCAGTGGAACGGCACCACGTTCGTGCCCGACCGGCCCGAGCCGAAATGGCTGGACCACGGCTGGGACTGGTACGGGGCCGTCACCTGGGAGCGGCGCACCGGCGGGCAGGTCGACCCGCGGACCCGCCTCGCGATCGGGTGGATGAACCACTGGGACTACCCGTTCACCACGCCCTCGTGGGAGGCGGACGGGTTCAACGGCGCCGACTCGATCGTGCGCGAGGTCAAGCTGCACTGGTACAGCGCGACGGAGTGCGCGCTGCTGTCGGCGCCGGTGCGGACCCTCGGCGAGCGCGCCTCGCGCCGCGTCGAGCTCGGGGACGTGGCCGTGGACGGCGTCCTCCCGCTCGACTACCGGGGCCGGGCCTACGAGGTCCGCACCCGCGTCACGTGGGGCTCGCTCGCCAACGCGGGGTTCCAGCTGCGGCTCTCGCCGGACGGCGCGCGGCACGTCGACGCCGGCGTCTACCCCGCCGGCGGCTACGCCTACCTCAACCGCGGCTACACCGGCAGCCCGGACACCACCGGCCGGTGGCGGGAGAGCCGCACGCCCTTCGACGCGGCGCGGCGCTCGGTCGACCTGCGCATCCTGGTCGACAACCTCTCCGCGGAGGTGTTCCTCAACGACGGCCGCTACGCGCACACCAGCCTCGTCTTCCCCGAACCGGGCGACGACCGGCTCGCGCTCTACACCGACGGCGGCCCGGCGGTCTTCAACGACCTCGTGATCACCGAGTTCGACCCGGTCTAGGCCCGCACGGCGACAGGCCCGGCCGCGGTGCGGCCGGGCCTGTCGCGATGCCCTAGGGCGCCTTGACGACCGACGCGGCGGTGGCCTTGACCTCGTGGAGGCCAACGCGGCCGAAGGGGTCGCGGACCTCGACGGCGAGGCCGGGCGCGAGGAGGCGGGCGACCTCGTGCTCGCCCGCGACGCCGTCCTCGCCGTACGGCTCGCCCTTCCAGTCGTCGCCGCGCTCGTGGTACTCGGCGAGGAAGGCGCGGAGCGCGTCGAGGTCGGCGAGGCCCTCCCCGCGCATGGCCTGGACCTGGAGGTCGACGCGCCACGCGCCGTCGGGCAGCTGCGTCTCCCAGACGCGCTGGACGAACGCGACGCCGCCCCATTCGAACTCGAAGTCGGAGGCGGCCCCGAGGCGGTCGGGCAGGTACCCGACCGCGAGGCCGCCGATGTGCGTTTCCCGGCTGCTCACAGTCATGCCTCCATTGTAGGTATTCGCCCGAATCATGGCCTGTAGTCGGTTGATCCGGCTTGTCCGTGAATCAACGCTTGCGTAAGTTCGCCATGTCTTGTGGGTAAAAGATGGGGTTCACCCCTTGCGGCCCAGTGACATCCCATGATTCGATGATCCCGGTCGGCACCGCATTCGCGGCCTTCGATCCATGTACCCCGGCAGACGCAGCGTCCACCCTCCCCCACAGGAGCTTCCCCATGCAGACCCTCAAGCGCGCGGCGGCGGTCCTCTCGTCGGCCGCGCTCGCCGTGCTCACGGTGCTCGTCCTCGACACGTCCCCGGCGGAGGCGGTGCGGCCGCCGGGCATCCCGTCCCTGGCGACCGCGCAGTCCGAGCTGAACCAGCTGACCGTGGCCTCGGAGTCGCACGGCGACACCTACGACCGGGACCTGTTCCCGCACTGGAGCGCGGTCAGCGGCACCGGCGGGTGCACCGCCCGCCAATACATCCTCAAGCGCGACGGCCAGAACGTCGTCACCTCCGACGGCTGCCAGCCCACCTCCGGCCGCTGGCAGTCCGACTTCGACAACGTCTGGACCACCTCGGTCTCCAACGCCACCATCGACCACGTCGTGGCCCTCTCCGAAGCGTGGGCCTCGGGCGCCTACGCCTGGACCACCGCCCAGCGCCAGGCCTTCGCCAACGACATCAACTCGCCGCAGCTGTGGATCGCCACCACCGCCGCGAACTCGTCCAAGAGCGACCACGACCCCGCCGAGTGGATGCCGTCCAACACCTCCGTGCGCTGCGACTACGTCAAGGCCTGGACGCACGTGAAGTACCTCTACAACCTTACGGTCGACTCCGCCGAGAAGTCCGCGATCCAGTCGCACCTGACGAACTACTGCTGAGCGGCGGGAGGCGCCCCGGGTCCCGGGGCGCCTCCGCCTCACATGGTCGCGGCGAGGGAGATGAGGCCGACGATGGCCGCGAACGCGAGCGCGACGATCGCGATGATGAGGCCGGTGAGCGCGACGCCCTTGCCGGAGACGCCGCCCTGGGCGGCCCGGATCTGGCGGCGCGCGTAGATCGCGAGGAACAGCGAGCCGAGCCCGAACAGGGCCGCGGACATGAAGAAGGTCAGCCCGGCCAGCGGGCTGAACGCGGCGAACAGCAGCCCCGGGACGGCGCCGAGCACCGCGCCGATGCCGGCCACCAGCGATCCGACCGCCGGCCCGGACGGGATCGGCTTGAGGCGCGGCTGCACGATGGCGAAGCCGTCGATGGTCACCGGCGCCGGGGCGGACCAGTACGGGTGGGCGGCGTAGAACGGCGGGGCCTGCGGGTACGGCTGCGGGTGGCCGTAGACCGGCGGGCCCGGCTGGACGGGCTGCATGTGGGCCTGGTGCACGGGAGCCGGGGGCGGCTGAAGTTGAGGATGGTACGGATCCTGCGAGGTCACGTCCCCAGACTATCCGCCGCGGAGCGTCCTCGCGACCTCGGCGAAGTACTCGTCCACCTCGCCGGTGTCGTAGCCGCGCAGGGTCAGCTGGAATCCCATGTTCGTGAGCGAGTCGGGGTGGGGCGGGGCTCCCGCTTCCGTGGCGGTGCGGATGCGGGCGACCGCACGGTCGACTTGGGCGCGGTCGTATCCGCGGAAACGGACAGAGAAGAAGGGGTTCTCCATACGTCACAGTCTGCCAGGTCAGCGCCACGCTTTGGGATCGGCCCACCTCAAGGTGAATTTGTGGGGAAATATCAACTTCTTACGGGCGCAATTCAAGTGAGCAAACGTTTCCAGCGTTTCACCTGGTGCCGGATGGACCGCGGATAGGCGGCGGCGATCGCGGCCGCCGCGCGGGCGTCCTCCTCCGACACCGCCTGGGGCGCGAACGCGGCGGCGTTCACCAGCCGCGGCAGGGTCCCGATCTCGCCGTTCAGCGGCGACAGCCGCGAGGCGGCCTCCTCGGCGTTCGCGTGACCGGGGACCTTGACGCCCGCGCGGGCGGCCGCGGCGAGGACCTCGGCCCACGCCCCGGCGACCCGGTCGGCCGGGCTCCCGCGCCCGAGCCGGCGGCGGCGCCGCAGGGCCCGCCTCGCCTTGAGCACCAGCGGCGCGCACGCCAGGAGCAGCGCCCCGAGCGCGTACCAGGCCCACACCGGGAGCCCGCCGGCGTCCCGGGTCAGCTCGTCGTTGAAGTCCCCCTCCTGTTCGAGGGACTCGTCGTTGAAGTCCTCGGCCTCGCCGCCGCCCCCGGTGTCCTCCTCGGGGGTCGGCGTCTCCTCCTCCAGCTGCTCGAGGGTGTCCTCGGGCGGCGTCGGCACCGCGTCGGGCGCCGGCATCGGGTCGAAGCGGACCCAGCCGACGCCGTCGAAGGCGATCTCGGGCCAGGCCGAGGCCTGCGCGGCGGTGACGGTGCTGGACCCGCCCGGCACCTCGAAGCCGACGACGACGCGGGAGGGGAGGCCGACGAGGCGGGCGATGATCGCGTACGCGGCGGCGAAGTGCTCGCTGGTGCCGCGCTGCCCGCCCGCGTCGGCGGGGCTCCCGAGGAAGAACCCGAGCGCGGGCAGGTCGTGCCCGGAGGGCGCCTCGGGGTTGTACGCGTAGTGCTGGGCGAGGAAGTCCGCGAGCCCCTGGGCGCGCGCGTAGGGCGTGTCGTAGGTGGTGTTCACGTAGTCGGCGATCGTGGCCATGATCTCGGGCGTCCCGAGCGGGACGGCGACCGTGGCCGGGTCGGCGAGGTCGGGCCGGGCGGTCTCGGCGGCCGCGGGGTCGACGGTGGTGAGCGCGGACTCGACGTGGTAGGTCGAACCGGTCGCGAGGCCGTCGGGGGTGAGCAGGCAGCGGCTGTCGAGGTTGACGGCGATCGGGAGGCCGGTCAGGGTCGCGGGGTCGGCGGCGGCGGGCACGAGCTTGCCGCCGAGGCCGATGATCTCGATGTCGGCGCTGAAGTCCGCCTCGCCGCTGCCGGGGATCACGGTCCCGGCGGTGCGGAAGTCGCCGGCGACCTGCCAGGTGGTGCCGTCGTACTCGGTGAGCACGGCGAGGCGCATGAGCGAGTCGGCGGTGGTGTCGGCCGTGAACAGCTCCTGGTCGGGGTATTTGGACCAGGCGGCGATCCGCACGAGCGGGTTCAGGTCGATGTCGGTGAGCTGCGGGGGCTCGACGTACTCGCGCGGGTCGCCGGGGCTGGCCGTGACGAGCCGCGCCGCGGCCGGGCCGAGGAGCGCGACGGCCGCGAGCAGCACGCAGGTGGTGACGACCGCGCCCATGAGCGCGGGCGCCTTCGAGGGCGCGGGGCCGTCGACGACGGCGTCGCTGTCGGGGCGGCGCTCGGGCGGGGCGGCGGTGACGGCGAGCGCGGCGGCGGCGAGGACGCAGAACGCGACCGCGGTGGCGGTGCCGCCGTCGGCGTTCGGGCCGACGAGGTAGAGCCCGGCGCCGTAGAGGAGGACCGGCGGCAGGCAGCCGAGGAGCGTGCGGCCGTAGCGGATCGCGAACTCGCACGCGAGGGTCGCGGCGAGCCACGCGAGGAAGACCGGGACGACGACCGTGTCGGGGGCGGGCTCGACGGGGATGAGCGCGGTCAGCGTGCGCGGCACGGCGTTCACGAGGGCGTCGACGATCGTGGCCGGGAGCGGTTCGCGGCCGTCGGTGGTGAGCGCGATGGCGCCGAGCAGGTACGCGGCGAGGCCCACGAGCGAGGCGCTCGGGGCGAGGAACGCGGGCCGGTTGCGGAGGGCGAACCCGATCGCGAAGGCGGCGAACGCGGCCCCGGCGACGAGGAGGACGAGGAGCTGCCCGTGGTACACGCGGGCGGCGACCGTCCCGGCGAGCGCGCACATGAGGGTGAGGCACGCGGCGACGGCGGCGACGCGCAGCCGGTAGCGGGTGCGCCGGCGCCGGACCGGGGTCGCGACGGCGCTCACAGGCGCGTCCCGCCGTTGTTCCAGGCGGCGGCGAACTGCTCGCCGTCGGCGGCGCGCACGGTCGGCAGGCCGCCGGCGAGGGTCGCGGAGGCGGGGAGTCCGGCGGCGAGGTGCACGGCGATGACCGTCGGATAGGCCC
The DNA here is from genome assembly GCF_003933745.1 of Glycomyces terrestris. Taxonomy (GTDB): domain Bacteria; phylum Actinomycetota; class Actinomycetes; order Mycobacteriales; family Micromonosporaceae; genus Glycomyces; species Glycomyces terrestris. Next base: position 293,031 of record NZ_RSEB01000005.1, read on the forward strand.
GCTTGAGGAGCGCGAGGCGGTCGGTGGGCGGCTCGGTCCCGGTGATCCACACGAGCGTGTCGCCGTAGCGGGCGGCGGTGAGCCGGGCGACGTACGCGTCGAGGCCGTCCTTCGCGTCCGGCGCGAGCTCGGCGAGGAGGTCGCCGTAGGAGTCGCGGCCGGCCCCCGAGACCGTCGCGCCCGAGGCGGGGACGAGCGCGGCGTGGTACTCGGCGCGGAAGCACGCGGTGAGGACCGAGTACGCCGCTTCGCAGGCGGCCTCGAACGCGTCGGGCACCTGCACGCCCGGCAGGGCGGGCCAGGACTCGGCGCGGTCGTCGATGGCGATGGCGACGGTGGGCAGGGAGGTGTCGAGGTGCTCCTTGACCATGAGCTTCCCGATGCGCGCGGAGGTGCGCCAGTGGACGTGGCGCAGCTCGTCGCCGATGACATACTCGCGGAGGGCGTGGAACGTGAGCGAGCCCTGCTCGACCTTGTCGGCGGTGCCTTCGAGCGACCGGGCGAGGCCGTCGGGAGTGCGGCCGAGCTGGTGCAGGCGCGGATGGACCCACAGGCGCGCGCTGGGCCCGAAGTTCCCGGCGGTCGCGGCGAGGCCGAGGAGGTCGCGCTTGCCGATGCCGAGGGGCCCGGCGTCGACGACGCCGCGGCGCTCGGCGCGGATGGTGTAGCTGGCGCCGGCGCTGCGGCCGGGGCGCAGGCGCGCGAGCGGGACGGCGACGCGGCGCGTCTCGATGCCGGTGCCGCCGTAGGCGTCCACGGCGCGGGCGTTGACCGCGCGCCAGCGCCCGGCGTTGCGGACGGTGAGCGCGACGGTCGCGGTGTGCCCGGCCGAGACGCGGTCGGGGGTGACGGTGCGCTCGACTTCGAGGCGGGGCCGGGCGGCGATGACCGATCCGGCGGCGACGCACGCGAGGGCCGCGGCGGCGCCGACGGCCGCGAGCTCGGGGTAGCCCCAGAGCCAGCCGGAGGCGATGAGCGCGGCGGCGGCGATCGCGAGGCCGACGCCGCGGGAGGTGACGGGCACCGCGAGCAGGCGTTCGCCCAATGTGGACCGGGAAGCCGCGGCATCCTGGGGAGGGGCGGCCGGCGCGGCCTCGCTCATGCCGCCGGGGCGGTCGGCGCTCATGCCGCCGGGGACGGCAGCGGCACCGGGACCTGGTCGAACGCGTCGGCGACGACCTGGAGCCCGGTGGCCCCGCGCATCGCGGCGTCGGGGGCGAGCTGGATGCGGTGCGCGAAGACCGGTCCGGCGAGGGCCTTCACGTCCTCGGGGATGATGTAGCCGCGGCCCTGTGAGAGCGCGAAGACGCTGGCGGCCCTGGTGAGCGCGATGAGCCCGCGGGGGCTGACGCCGACGGCGACCTGCGGGTGGCTGCGGGTGGCGTTGGCGAGCTGCACGAGGTACGCGTACAGGGGCTCGGCGATGTAGACGTGCTTGGCGAGCTCGGCCATCTGCGCCACGGCCTCGGTGTCGAGGACCGGGGGCAGGTGCTCGGGGCTGCGCTGGTGGGTGCCGCGCAGGACCTCGATCTCGGCGGCCTCGACCGGGTAGCCGACCGAGAGCTTCACGAGGAAGCGGTCGAGCTGGGCCTCGGGGAGGCGGTAGGTGCCGTCCATCTCGACGGGGTTCTGGGTGGCGACGACGAGGAACGGCAGCGGCACCTGGTGCGGGCGGCCGTCGACGGTGACCCGGCCCTCCTCCATGACCTCCAGGAGCGCGGACTGGGTCTTGGGGCTGGCGCGGTTGATCTCGTCGGCGATGACGATGTTCGCGAACACCGGGCCGGGATGGAACTCGAAGGCGCCGCTGGCCTGGTTGAAGATCGTCACGCCGGAGACGTCGGAGGGCAGCAGGTCCGGCGTGAACTGGATGCGCCGCCACTGGCCGGAGACCGCGGCCGCGATGGCGCGGGCCATCGTCGTCTTGCCGGTGCCGGGCACGTCCTCGAGGAGGATGTGCCCTTCGGCGAACATGGCCGTCAGCGCGAGCCGCACGACCTCCTGCTTGCCGAGCACGACGGTGTCCACCGCGGCGGCGAGCCGCTCGAACGCGGCGGCGAACTGCTCGGCCTGCGCGGCGCCCAGCTGGACCTGCTGCTGCATACGCCTAGGCACCTGCAACGGGTGGGTCTGCTCGGTGTCGTGCATCTTCTGCTCCTGCTAGCACTGCGGGAGGTCCCCGGTGGAGTTCTTACCGACCCCGTCGATGTTGAACCATGTGAACGGGATGTACGCGTTGGAAGCGTAGTCGATCTTGATCCATTTGTTCGAGGCGTCTTTGCCGGGGTGGTAGTCGACCGACTGGCCGCTCTCGGTGCCGCGCGGGTTGATGGTCGCGTCGCCGGTGGTCCAGCAGTAGGCCTTGTAGCTGGTCGGCGTGTTGGTCGTGCCGAGCGAGCCGCTGGACTGGCTGGCCCGCGGGTAGACGCTGACGCCGTCGACGGAGTCGCAGTAGCCGGAGGGCGTGTCGTAGCCCTCGTCGCAGCGGAAGTACACCTTGCCGGTGATGGTCGTGGTCGAGGCGTTGTACGTCGCGGAGGTCGCCTCCCCGGCCGGGTTGGAGATCCGGATCTGGAAGCTGTAGCCCGTCGAGGCGTACAGGCCGGTCACCGCGTACACGTCGGGGCAGGGCTTGGTCTCCTGGTTGACGCCGTCGGCGAGGAGCGTGCACTGGGCGTCGGTGCTGCCGCCGTCGTCGATGGTCAGGGTCAGGTTGACCTGGTTCGCGAGCGACTCGTGTCCGGAGATCTGGACCGAGGGCGCGCTCATCGTGTTCGAGGTGGTCTCGGCCGGCGCGGACTCGCCCGCCTCGTTCACCGCGGTCACGGAGACGCTGACCTGCTCGTTGTTGCCGAAGCCGGACATGCTGGCCGTCGTCCCGCTGGTGACCTCCTGGGTCTGGGTCCCGGCCCGCACGATGTACTTCGTGATGTCGCGGCCGTTGTTCGACGGCTGGTCCCACGAGACGTCGATGGTGCCCGCCGCGGAGCCGGAGCTCTGCGCGAGGAGGTTGCCGGGCGCGTCGGGCACGTTGAACGGCGTGACCGAGTTCGACAGCGGCGAGGGCGCGGAGGCGGCCGCGCCCGCGAGGGCGGTCACCTGGAACGCGTACTGGGTGCCGTAGTCGAGCGAGCCGGCGGTGGTCTTCAGCTCGGTGCCGGTGGCCTGGCCGACGACGGTGCGCTCGCCGGTGCCGGAGACGGACTCGACCTGGTAGCCGGAGATGTCGTTGCCTTCGCCGTCGGCCTCGCCCCACGTCACGGTGACCGTGCCGTCGGGGTTCGCGGTGGCCTGGACCGCGCCGGGGGCGCCCGGCACGTCGGCGGAGGGCGTGATCGACGGCGAGGTGACGGTGTCGCCCTCGCCCTCGGCGTTGTGGGCGGTCACCGTGAACGTGTACGGGGTGCCGTTGTCGAGGTCGGTGATCTCGAGGACGCGCTGGCTCGGGGCGATCTCCCACGTCTCGCCGGCGCCTTCGACGACGTACTTCGTGAGCGCGGAGCCGTTGTTGGGGGCGGCGTCCCACGAGAGGTTGATGAGGCCGTCGCCGACGGTGCCGTCGAGGTTGGTCACCGCGCCGGGCGGGCCGACCTCGGGGGCGGACTCCTCGTCGCCGTTCTCGTCGCCTTCGTCGCCGCCCTCGTCCTCCTCGGTCGGGGGCGCGTCGCCGCCGAGGATGTCGTCGCGGTTCTTCGGGGCGAGGACGGCCTCGCCGTCGGCGGAGACGACCACGGCCGCGTTCGTGTTGACGGCGTTGGCGAACAGGGTGTCGCCGGTGTGGTAGAGCTCGACGGGCCCGCCGCCGGAGTCGATCTCGATGCGCTGGAGCTCGTTGCCCTCCAGGTCGTAGACCCAGACGAGGCCGGAGGCGCCGTCGGGCACGTAGATGCGCTCGTGGAACTCGACGGAGGCGCCGAGGAGCTCGGAGGCGCCGGCGCCGATCGCGAAGCTGCGGGCCTGGTCGTCGTCGACGGTGACGATCGAGGGCGGGTCGGTGACGGTGACCGAGGCGATCGTGCCGGGGCTGGTGTCGGCGGTCTCGGTCGGGCCGGCGAGCTCGATCGCGGTGACGGCGCGGCGGCCGTCGGAGCGGATCGTCGTCATCTCCTTGGCGGTGGAGTTGAGGACGGCCACGCCGTCGCCGAGGACGGTGAGGGCGAGCTCCTGGCGGGGCTCGGCGACGACCTCGGTGTCGAGGGTCTTCGCGCCGGAGTCCTGGGGTTCGATCTGGACGATGGTGCCTTCGCGGGGGACGCCGATCCACAGCTTCCCGTCGGCGTCGAAGGCGCCGCCGGTGAGGCCGGCGGGGAACTTGAGCGGGTCGCCGATCGCGGTGAGGGTCGAGGGGTCGACCTGGTTGACCAGGCCCTGCGTCTGGTCGATGATGAACGCGCCCTCGTCGGAGAGGGCCACGCGCACGCCTTCGCCGGGGGCGGTCTCGGCCGCGCCGGTGATCTCGAGGGTGGAGAGGTCGATCGCGGAGACGTCGCCGGTCGCGATCTCGCGGAGGAGGAGGTGCGAGTCGGTCTGCTCGACCTGCACGGCGTTGCCCATCGCGTCGGTGACGTCGAGCCGCACGTCGGTGGCGGCGGTGAGGCCGTTGACGCGGGCGAGTTCGCCGAGGGGAGTCGTCCACAGCCACATGCTGGCGTCCTCGCCCTCGTTCTCGCGGCTGAACGCGCCGGTGCCGAGGAGGGTGGCGACGAGCGCGCCGACCAGGACCACCGGGAGTCCGACCGCGATGAGCAGGCCCTTGACGTTCAAGCGTCGGGCGTCGACGTTGCGAGTGGTCATAAGGGGGATTTCCTCTGCGCTTCTGGTGCAAGTCTGCGGCTCGCGGGCCGGCGCGGGGTTCGCGCGGACGGGGTGCGGGCGGGGCGGCGCACGAACCCGAGCCTAATTCGCGGGTGCAACTAGGACCAGGCTGCCATTGTCACAAGACGGTATCGGTCTCGGGTGGCCCAAAGTGGCGCAAGCCAGTCAGGTTACCGCCACGTAGCGGCGCGTCGAGGACGGCGCATCGGGGACGGAGCCGCGCCGCGGGCACGGAGATGGCGGTGCACCTGGTCGCCGTCCGGCTCGCGCCGGGGCCGTGCACCGCCCGTCGGGAGGTCTCGTTCTTCGGTTGTCGCGGCGGCGCATTCGAGCTGCGCCGCCGTCGGTCCTGCCAGGTAGTAGGGACGGGTGGGCTAGGCGGCTTCGCCCAGTTCGAGGACGCCGCCGCGGCGGGAGCGCGCGACCCCGGCCATCGCGAGGATCTCGGAGGCCACTTCGGGCGCGGCGAGCTCGTTCGGCGTGTACACCGGCGCGTCCATGCCCGCGACGGCTTCGCGGATGGCGAGCTGGGACTGGGTGAGGCGCCCGGAGGCGGCGATCACGGGCAGGCCCAGGGCGCGCAGGTGCTGGGCGCCGTAGCGGGCGCCGGCCGCGTCGGCGGCGGCGAGGACGACGCCGTCGACGAGTTCGCGCACGACCGGGAACTCGAGCAGCGCCGAGGTCTCGGACTGGAGGATGCCGTCGGCGATCTCCATGACCACGGCGTCGACGTCGTGCGCGGCGGCGTGGTGGTAGAGCGTCTGCGCGAGCTCGGCGAGCTCGGGGACGGGGACGCCCGCGGTGGTGGGGTAGCCGCCGTCGGTGAAGTCGGCGGCGACGACCGCGCCGGAGTCGCGGAACATCCACGGGTCGCCGCCCGCGCCGGTCCCGGTGATCTTGATGCCGGCGACGCGGCGGCCCGAGCGCGACAGGCCCCGGATCACGGACGCGGCGGTGGTGGACTTCCCGGCGTTCATGGAGGTCCCGACGACGCACACCACCGGCGGGTGGTCGCCCAGGCCGAAGGGGGCGAGCACGCTGAAGCGGCGCAGGTCGATCGGGTTCCCCTCGCGGTCGGCGAGGACGCCGATCGGCTCCAAGCGGGTCGGCGGGCGCATGTCGCCGTGCCGGGAGAGGACCTCCCCGGCGACGCCGCCGGCGGCCACGAGGTCGACGGAGGTGCCGAGGACGTCGGGGATGCGGGACTCGTACTGGTCGGGCGCGTAGCGCTCGCCGAAGGCCAGCAGGACCTCGTCCCCCGGGTAGATGGCGGCCTTGCGGCCGGTGGCGAGCTCGAGCCAGTTGTGGTGCCCGATGGCGTCGACCCGTGCGACCAGGATATGGCCGGCGCGGGGCGCGCATTCGTCGACCAGGGTCAGTCCGGGCAATGTCAGGTCGACATTGCGGACCGCATAGGCGACCTTGAGCCGCGAAGCGAGCTCAGCAGAGAACTCACGAATGCGCATGCACACTCCAAAGAGGACAAAAAGGGTGAGCGAGAGGACCCGCTCGAATGGAAGTACACCTGTGGTCCAGATCGTGACCGCGGTGGCAGACGCGACGACCGTCGCGCTGTTGATGGACGAATATTACGGCCTGTGTTCGGGCTTGTAAAGGGTGGATTAGGTAAAAGTGCGGCGGCGTCGAAGTGACACTTCGACGCCGCCGTGAAACCGGTCTTCAGCTGCGGAAACTCACAGCGAGCGGCCCCTCGCGGCCACCGCGCCGATGACGATCACGGCCGGGTGGTGCGCCTCGGTGACGCCCAGGTCGGACAATTCGCATTCGCGGACCGTCTGGTTCTTCGTGGTCGCACTCTCCACGATCCGGACCGGGGTGTCGCCGGGCCGGCCGCCCTCCATGAGCGCGGCCGCGATCGCGGCGCGGTTCTTGACGGCCATGAGGAGCACAACGGTGCCGTTGCCGGCGCCGAGAGCGTGCCAGTCGACGAGGCTCTGCGGCCCGGGGGGCACGTGGCCGGTGGCGACGGTGAAGTCGTGGACGACGCCGCGCTCGGTGACGGGGATGCCCGCGGCGGCGGGGCCGGCGATGGACGAGGACAGGCCGGGGACGACCTCGACGGGCACGCCCGCCTCGAGGCAGGCGTCGAGCTCCTCGGCGCCGCGGCCGAACACGAAGCCGTCGCCGCCCTTGAGGCGCACCACGAACTTCCCTTCGCGGGCGCGCTCGACCATGACGGCGTTGATCTGCTCCTGCGTGGTGTGGCGCCCGTACGGGAGCTTCGCGGCGTCGACGATCTCGACGTCGTCGCCGAGGAGGTCGAGCAGCTCCTGCGGGGCGAGGCGGTCGGAGACGACCACTTCGGCCTGGCGGAGCAGTTCGAGGCCGCGCAGGGTGATGAGGTCGGCGTCGCCGGGGCCGGCGCCGACGAGGGCCACGCCCGCGGGGCGGGTGCGGCGCGAGCGGGGGGCGTCGAGGTCGCCGGCGCGCAGGGCGGCGGCGACGGCGTCGCGGACGGCGGCGGCGCGGCGGGGGTCGCCGGAGGCGGAGACGGCGACGCTGACGCCGTCGAACGCGGTGCGCGCGAGCGTCCACGCGTCCGACGCCTCGGCGTCGTCGCTGCGGACGCACCAGGTGCGGTTCGCCTCGGCCTCGGCGGCGACGGCCGCGTTCACGGCGGGGTCGTCGGTGGCGGCGAGGACGAACCAGGCGCCGTCGCCGTCGCCGGGGCGCCAGCCGCGCCGCTCCCACTGGAGCTCGCCGGCGGCGGCCAGGTCGGAGAGGGTGGTGGTGACCTCGGGCGCGACGACGAGGACGCGGGCGCCGGCGTCGATCAGGCGGGGGACGCGGCGGCCGGCGATGGTGCCGCCGCCGACGACGAGCACGCTCTTGCCGTGCAGTCGCAGACCGACTTCGTAGACCGACACGTGCGCCTCCTCTGGGTGGTCCGGGGGGTGGTTCTCCTGCTCGGCCGCGTCGACGAGACCTCGACAAGCGTAGGCGGGTTTCGTCGCGGGCGTCTAAACGGCTCGTTGCGAGCCTGTTACGCGCCGCGCGCACGGCGCCGCGACCGGCAGTGATGCGCAAGTGATGTGAGTCCGCTTTGCGTTCGGCCCCTTCATGAAAGCGATACCGACGCTCGTGAGGATTTTCACCTTGTCGTGATCGGTGTGCCCTAGGCTGGATATATGCGCGATCGACCCCGCCAGCACCGTGTGCCCGGACTGTCCGCACGCGGGAGCGACCGACCCGGACCGCCCGCCGAAGGGGTGTACGCCCTGCTGCGCACCAGCGTCCTCGCGGGGCTCGCGATCGCGGCCCTGCTGTTCCCGCTGGCCGCGATGGCCGGGCTCTCCGCGAAGGCCGGCTTCACCGCGATCGACACCCTCTCGGTGGAGGTCACCGAGACCGACCCGCCGCTGACGTCGTACGTGTACGCGGCCGACGGCGAGACGCTCATCAGCCTGTTCTACGACGAGTTCCGCCGCCACGTCTCGCTCGACGAGGTCGCGCCCGTCATGCAGCAGGCCATGGTCGCGGCCGAGGACTCGCGGTTCTACCAGCACAACGGCGTCGACTACCGCGGCATCGTGCGCGCGTTCGTCGCCAACAACAACTCCGGCGGCGTCGAGCAGGGCGCCTCGACGATCACCATGCAGTACGTGCGCGGCGCGCTCCAGCTGAACGCCGAGTCGATCGACGAGGTCATCGCCGCGACCGAGCAGACCGCGACCCGCAAGCTCCGCGAGGCGCGCCTGGCGATGGCCGTCGAGGAGCAGCTGTCGAAGGACGAGATCCTCGAGCGCTACCTGAACCAGGCGTACTTCGGGCACAACGCGTACGGGATCTTCGCGGCCGCGCAGGTGTACTTCTCGAAGCACCCCTCGGAGCTGAACCTCCAGGAGTCGGCGACGCTCGCGGGGCTCGTCCAGGCGCCCTCGGCGTACGACCCGATCGTGTCGGACCAGACCGACGCGCTCGCGCGCCGCAACTGGGTGCTCGACCGGATGGTCGACATCGACTACCTCTCGCGCGGCGACGCGTCGGAGGTGCGGGGCCTGCCGATCGAGCTGAACGTGTCGGACCCGCCGAACTCGTGCATCGGCGTCGAGGGCACCACCTCGGAGTACGGGTTCTTCTGCGACTACTTCCGCCGCTGGTGGCGCGAGCAGGACGCGTTCGGGGCGACCCCGGCCGACCGCGAGCGCGAGCTGCGCCAGGGCGGGTACACGATCATCACGACGCTCGACCCGGACCTCCAGAAGCTCACCAACGACACCGTGAACGACGCGAAGAGCCAGAACTCGAAGTTCGCGCACGGCGCGGTCGTCATGGAGCCGGGCACGGGCCGCATCAAGGCGCTCGGCCTGAACCGCACGTTCTCGTACGACCAGAGCGACAACGGCCCGCACTCGAACCCTGACTTCGACGACCGCAAGGGCAACTACCCGAACACGGTGAACCCGGTGCTCGGCGGCGGCGCCGAGGGCGGCTACCAGGCGGGGTCGACGTTCAAGATCTTCACGATGCTGGCCGCGCTCGACGCGGGCTACCCGCTGAACTACGACATCTACTCGCCCAACCGGGTCGCGACGAGCTTCGTCTCGGCGACCACGGCCTGCGGCGGCCGGTGGTGCCCGAAGAACGGCTCGGCGTCGATGGCCGGCAACCGCGACATGTGGTCGGGCTTCGGGATGTCGGTGAACACGTACTTCGCGCAGCTCATCGACCGCGTCGGCGCGGACCGGACGGTGGAGATGGCCGAGCGGATGGGCCTCCAGTGGCGCAGCGAGGGCGACGCGTACTACGCCTCGGAGGAGCGTCGCGGGGGCTGGGGGCCGTTCACGCTCGGCGTCTCCGACGTGCAGCCGATCGAGATGACGAACGTGTTCAACACGCTCGCGGCCGAGGGCGAGTACTGCGAGCCGATCCCGGCCCTGCGGATCATCGACCCGCAGGGGCAGGAGCTGGACGTGGCCTCGCCGCGCTGCCACCAGGAGCTCGACGAGGACGTCGCGCGGGCCGCGACGGACGCGGGCCGGTGCGTGACCGAGACCGCGCGCAAGGGCGCGCAGTGCGGCTCGTGGGGCACCTCGCGGGTCGTCGGCGAGCTCGCGGGCCGCCCGGTCGCCGGGAAGTCCGGCACCACCGACAACAACCGGACCTCGTGGTTCCTGGGCTACACGCCGCAGATGACGATCGGCGCGTTCATGGCCGACCCGGACTACATCTTCAACGAGGTCGGCACCGCGAACACGGTGGTGTCGAAGGAGACGGTCGGCACCATATTCAAGGAGGGGCTGGAAGGAGTGCCGGTGGAGGACTTCACCGCGCCGTCGAGGGAGATCCAGTTCGAGGGCAAGGACTTAGGAATCGGCCGCTTCCGCACCGGAGGCGGCCGGTTCCGTCTCCGGGGCCGCGGCGGCCTCGTCGAGGTCCCTGCGCTCGCGGCGCACGAGCACGACCAGGCCGACCGGGACCATCGCGGCGAACAGCGCCCACTGCACGGCGTACGAGTAGTTCTGCCAGTCCTTGAACGAGGGCGTCTCGAGCGCGGTGAGGCCCGCGGCGGGCTCGACGTCGGCGATCCACGCGGAGCGGAACTCGTAGTCGTAGTGGGGCCCGAGCATGTCGATGCTCAGTCGCCGCGACTCGAGGTGCCCGTCGACCTCGGTGACGCCGCCGGAGGGGTCCTCGTACTCGTAGACGCGGCCGGTGACGGTGACCTCGCCGGCCGGCGCGGCCGGGTAGTCGGGGACGGACCCGGTGTTCTCGGAGGGCACGAACCCGCGGTCGACGAGGATGGCGGTGCCGTCGGCGAGGACGAGCGGGGTGACGATCTCGAACCCGTTGAGGCCGTTGTTCGTCTGGGCGCGCAGCACGACCTCCCGGTCGGCGTCGTACACGCCGGTGGCCTCGACGAGCGTCCACCGCGCGTCCGGGTCGAGGTCCTCGCCGGCGGGCAGCCACCGGTCGAGCGGGACGGCCTCGACGCTGGTCTCGATGACCTCGTTCGCGGCGGCGCGCTGGACCGCCCGGTCCCACTGCCACTGGGAGAGGAGGGCGCAGACGACCATCACGACCACGCCCGCGAGCGTCAGGAGGACCCAGCGGGGCGCGAACACGAACCGGTATCGCTGCAACACGCTGCCGAGTGTAGGCGGTGTTCGAGCTCCCCCGGCGAGGCGGTATCCGAGACCGTTCGTTCGGTCGCAAGGCGGAAGGCCCTCCGAATACCGGTGTTGTATTCGGAGGGCCGACAACGCAGCGAGCGGGCGAACGGGCCGGATAACGACCGTCAGGGGAGCTCGAACACCGCCTACCCCCGGCATAGGATTGCGCCCCATGAGCGATGTAGTGAATGCGGTGCGCGCCGCCCTCCCGGGTGTGCGCGCCGATCTGGAGGCCCTCGTCAAGATCCCGGCGATCGCCTTCGACGGACTCGACCACGAGCCGGTCCGTCAGGGCGCGGACGCCGTCCAGCGCCTGCTCGAGGACGCCGGCGCCGCCGAGGCGCGCCAGCTCTCGCACGGCGGCGGGCAGCCGAGCGTGTACGCGCACTTCCCCGCGCCGGAGGGCCAGCCGACGGTCCTGCTGTACGCCCACCAGGACGTGCAGCCGGTCGGCGACCTCGCGAAGTGGGAGCAGGACGACCCGTTCACGGTGGTCGAGAAGGACGGGCGGCTGTACGGGCGCGGCGTCGCCGACGACAAGGCCGGCGTCATGGCGCACGTGGCGGCGCTGCGCGCGTTCGGCGGGAAGCCGCCGGTGGGCGTGAAGCTCCTCATCGAGGGCGAGGAGGAGTTCGGCTCCCCCACCCTGGAGGGGCTGCTGCGCGAGCACCGCGACCTGCTGGCCGCCGACGTCGTCGTCATCGCCGACTCCACGAACTGGCGCACCGAGGTCCCGGCGCTCACCACGACGCTGCGGGGCGTCATCAACGTGTACGTCGAGGTCGCGGTCCTCAAGGTCGCGGTGCACTCGGGCGTGTTCGGCGGGCCGGTCCCGGACGCGCTGACCGCGCTCGCGCGGCTGATGGCGACGCTGCACGACGAGCGCGGCGACGTCGCGGTCGAGGGCCTGGTGTCGGGCCCGTCTTCGGACCTGGACTACGACGAGGCGGCGCTGCGCCACGAGGCCGGGCTGCTGCCGGGCACCGAGTTCATCGGCACCGGCCGCCTCACCGAGCGGCTGTGGACGAAGCCGACGGCGACGGTGCTCGGCATCGACGCACCGGGCGCGGCGGAGTCGGCCAACGCGCTCCAGCCGAGCGCCCGCGCGAAGGTCTCGTTCCGCCTCGCCCCCGGCGACTCGGCCGAGAACGCCCTCAAGGCGGTGCGCGCGCACTTCGAGGCCAAGGCCCCGTGGGGCGCCCAGGTGACGGTCACCCCCGAGGGGGGCCTGGGGGACCCATGCGCGATCGACGCGACCGGCCCGTCCTTCGACGCCGCCCGGGCGGCGTTCGCGGAGGCGTGGGACGGCACCGAGCCGGTCGAGATCGGCATCGGCGGCTCGATCCCCATGATCGCGACGTTCCAGGAGCTGTACCCCGAGGCCGCGATCCTGGTGACCGGCGTCGAGGACCAGTACTCGAACCCGCACGGCCCCAACGAGTCCCTGGACATCAGGATGTTCGAGCGGGTCTGCGTCGCCGAGGCGCTCCTGCTGGAGAAGCTCAAGCGGTAGGCGGGCGGCGAGCGGGCCCGGGTCGGCGACCCGGGCCCGCTCCCGTGCGTCTAGAGGCCGTCGCGGAACTTGCGCAGGAGCTTCGCGAGCGGGTCGCCGGAGGTCTCGAACAGGTCCTTGTAGGACTTCGCGGCGGCCTTGGCCTCGGCGGAGATCGAGGCGTCGCCGTCGCCCTCGCGCCGCGGGTAGGCCCCGGCGAGGTACTCGCGGTACTCGCCCTCGTCGATCCACGACTTGACCGCGGCCGCGCGGGCCACCGCGAAGTCGTGGCTGCGCGTCTCGAGCAGCAGGAGCTTGAGGAAGCTGTCGCGCAGGTCGCCGCCGGTCTCGAACTCCTTGGCCTGCTCCAGGAACGCGGCGGTGTCGACGTCGCGGAGGTCGCCGCCGCCGGCCATCTTCGCCATGACGCGGATCGCCGCGGCCGGGTCCTGCACGGCCAGCGCGCCGGCGCGGTCGGCGGACAGCTCGGACTTGCGGCTCCACTCGTACAGCGCGGCGGTGATGACGCGCAGGCCGACGACGCCGACGGGAATCCACGCGACGGAGGTCGTCAGGCGCAGCAGGACCATGAGGAGGGTCCGGTAGAGGCCGTGCCCGGAGAGGGCGTGGCCGAGCTCGTGGGCGAGGAGGAACCGCAGCTCGGTCTCGTCGAGGAGGTCGAGGGACCCGGAGTTGATGACGATGACCGGCTTGTCGATGCCGATGCACATGCCGCCGAGGTCGGGGTTGCGGGTGATGTAGAGGTCGGGGAGGTCGGCCGCGTCGAGGACGGCGGCGACGGAGAGGTAGGCGTCGTGGACGCGGGAGTACTGGTGGCGGTCGACCTTGATCGAGGAGCCGAGGAGGCTCAGGCGCAGGGCCCGCTCGGAGACCATCCCGGAGAGCTTGCGCAGGACGATGTCGAAGCCGCGGAGTTCGCGCAGGGCGACGAGCGCGCCACGGTCGGCGGGGTGCTCCCAGGCCCGGGTCGATATGCCGCGCAGGATGACCGGTTCCCGGCCGGTCTCGCGCACCTCGTTCGGGGCGTCTTCGGCCGGTGGCCGCTCGTCGCTCATGCCCGCTCCTCACCGTCGGCTCTGGTGCAAGTGTGGCACGGCCCCGCCAGCGGCGGCCGCCCCCGGATCGGGGGCGGCCCGGCGGGCTGCGGGCCGCGCACGCTGCGTGCGCGTCCGTTGCGTGCCGGAATTCACCTTGCGTGTCCATTAGGGCCCTCAGCAGTGGGGACGCATAGCGGGCATTGCCGCCCACTTAGGGCAAGATAACGAATCAGCGTCAACACGCCGCACGCCGCTTGACACTTGATCGCGCAAGGACTACTCATTGATGTGGGTCAGCAATTCCGGGGCGTCGTGGAGAATCGTTTGGGGTGTTCTTGCGACGCCCCGTATCCGTGCCCGCATCCGGCTCCCCGTCCCCCGCGAACCCCGGCGGCCGGGTATTCTTGCGCTGGCGCGGCGCCGTGGGCGTCCCCGCCGTGCCTCAGTAGCTCAGCTGGATAGAGCACCGGACTTCTAATCCGATGGTCGCAGGTTCGAATCCTGCCTGGGGCGCATCCTCCCCCAGTTCCGGGCCGCGCGGCCCGGAGCTCACTCCCGGCTCCGAGCCGGTTTCCGGGCCCCCGTAGCACTGCCCGTTGCAGCACCCCGCCTCAGAGTCCGCCGTTGACGACGTGCTCCTGGAACGTGACGGCCGTGATCCCCTCCTTCGCGCTCAGGTGGGCCGTGAGGTCCTTGATCGAGCCGCGCCCGGCGAGCATGAGGTCGGTGGAGCGCTCGCTGTTCTCGCCGTCGCCGTTCTCCTCCTCGATCTCGACCACGGTGAAGCCGCGCTCGGTGCACGTCGACAGCGCCTCGGTCAGCGCGGCCGAGGTGGTGTAGCGCAGGTGCAGGCGGCCGCTGTGCCTGGCGTGCTTGGCGATCCAGTCCTCGACGGGCGCGAGCCCGGCGACGACGAGGAGGTGCATGAGGGCGACGGCGACGGCGATCCAGTACAGGCCCGCGGCGCAGGAGACGGCGATGGCGGTGACCGACCAGATGGAGGCGGCGGTGGTCATCCCGTAGACGAGGTTCCGGTGGAAGAAGATGACGCCCGCGCCAAGGAAGCCGACGCCGGTGACGACCTGGGCGGCGATGCGGGCGGGGTCGACGCCGGGGGTGCCGGGCTCGATGCCGCCGAAGCCGTAGCGGCCGGCGAGGACGAAGAGGGCGGCGCCGACGGCGATGAGGGCGTGCGTGCGCATGCCGGCGGGCTTGCCCTGGTATTCGCGCTCGGCCCCCACGAGGAGGCCGAGGACGAGGGCGAGGGCGACGGGGCCGAACTGGTTCAGGAAGTCGTTCATAGTGCCTGGGTGAATACCCCCGCGGAGCCCCCGTGAATCCAGTCGACCGCTGCTCAGGCGAGGAGGTCGGACTCCCAGGCGTTCGGGCCCTCGCCGGGGCCGCGCTCGCCCCGGGCGAGGATGTAGTACTCGGCGGCGATGGCGCCGTCGCCGAGCTTGTCGCCGAGGACGTCGAGCCAGTCGCCGGGGGCGATCTGGGTGGCGTGGGCGGCCATCGCCTCGCGCTTCTGCTCGGCGGCGTGCGGGCCGGCGGTGATGCAGGCGTGGATCTCGTCGTCGGCGGAGCCGAAGGGGAGGTCGTCGACGGAGGCGGCGTCGGCGAACGGGTTGTCGCTGGCCCCCGCGAAGGCCGCGAACTGGGCTTCGACGACGGAGCGGGGCACGGTGGTCCAGTAGATCTTGCGGACCTCGTGGGCCTCGCCGAGGTCGGGCCGCCACGCGGGGTCGGCGGCGAGGTCGGCGGCGCGCATGGCGACCCGGTGGGCCTGGATGTGGTCGGGGTGGCCGTAGAAGCCGTCGGGGTCGTAGGTGACGAGGACTTCGGGGCGGCGGTCGCGCAGGACCGCGACGAGGTCGGCGGCGGCCTCGTCGACGTCGGCGCCCCAGAAGGCGCGCGGGTGGTCGTTCGAGGGCAGGCCCATCATCCCGGAGTCCCGCCAGCGCCCGACGCCCCCGAGGAAGTGGGTGTCGGTGACGCCGAGGGCGGCCACGGCCCGCCGGTACTCCCAGTAGCGGTAGCCGCCGAGCTGGTCGGCCTCGCCGGCCGCGAGCTGCGCGAGGTGCGGGACCCGGACCTCGCCCTCCTCGCCGAGGGTGCAGGTGACGACGGTGAGGTGCACGTCGGGCCGGGCGGCGTAGTGGGCGAGGGTCGACCCGGTGGAGACGGTCTCGTCGTCGGGGTGGGCGTGGACGAACAGGATCCCGCGTGCGCTCATGGCCCCAGCCTAACGGCGGGCCGGCGCCACTCGCGCCCCACAAGGGCCGGTGAGGCGACAGAGGAAACTTCGCAATCTACAGCCCCAGTCGGAGAAAAGCTCGTAATTGTGATGCACCCCATGGACTTACATCACAGGTTCAGGGATATCCTGCGCTGATGACCACGACCGAAGACAGCGCCGTCTCGTCGCCGCCCCGGGCCGCCGTCAAGGCGAGGAACCTGCGGACCGACAACTGGCGGCGGGCCCCGATCCTGACGGTGCTCGGCATCACCGCGTGGGTCGCCTACGCGACCTTCCGGGTCTTCTACCAAGGCGACTACTGGGTCGCCGACTACTACTACCTGACGCCCTTCTACTCCCCGTGCGTCTCCGAGGGCTGCGTCCCCGAGTCCGCCCACTTCGGACGGATACTCCCGGACCACCCGCTCATCCCGTACGCGGCGCTCAGCCTGCCGTTCCTGCTGGCGTTCCGCCTCACCTGCTACTACTACCGGAAGGCGTACTACCGGTCGTTCTGGCTCTCGCCGCCCGCGTGCGCCGTCCCCGACGGCCACGCGAAGTACACCGGCGAGACCCGCTTCCCGCTCGTCCTCCAGAACTTCCACCGGTACTTCTTCTACGCCGCGTTCCTCATCTCCGTGATCAACACCTGGGACGCGGTGCTCGCCATGCACTCCCCCAGCGGGTTCGGCCTCGGCCTGGGGAACCTCGTCCTGTGGGCCAACGTGGTCCTGCTGTGGTGCTACACCCTCGGCTGCCACTCCTGCCGCCACGTCATGGGCGGGCGCCTCAAGCACTTCTCGAAGCACCCGGTCCGGTACCGGTTCTGGACGCTCTCCAGCGCGCTCAACGCCCGCCACATGATGTGGGCCTGGATCACGCTGGCGTCCCTGGCGCTCACCGACTTCTACATCATGGCCGTCGCCGCCGGCTGGATCAGCGACCTCCGGTTCATCGGGTAAAGGGGAGACAGCATGAGCGACAGCACCACCGACGTCGAGCGCCTCGCCTGCGACGTCCTCGTCATCGGCGCCGGGGGCGCCGGCCTGCGGGCCGCCGTCGAGGCCCGCCTCGCCGGCAAGTCCGTCATCGTCATCTCCAAGTCCCTGTTCGGCAAGGCGCACACCGTCATGGCCGAGGGCGGCGCGGCCGCCGCCATGGGCAACGTCAACGCGAACGACAACTGGCAGGTCCACTTCCGCGACACCATGCGCGGCGGCAAGTTCCTCAACAACTACCGGATGGCCGAGATCCACGCCCAGGAGGCGCCCGACCGGATCTGGGAGCTCGAGACGTACGGGGCCCTGTTCGACCGCACCGCGGACGGCCGGATCAGCCAGCGCAACTTCGGCGGCCACGAGTACCCGCGCCTCGCCCACGTCGGCGACCGCACCGGCCTCGAGCTCATCCGCACCCTCCAGCAGAAGCTCGTCTCGCTCCAGCAGGACGACGAGGCCGCCGGCGAGGGCCCCGACAAGCTCCAGGTCATCGACGAGACCACCATCACCGAGCTGTTCGTCGAGCAGGGCGCCGTCAAGGGCGCCTTCGGGTACCGGCGCGGCACCGGCCGGTTCATGGCCGTCAGCGCGCCCGCGATCGTCCTCGCCACCGGCGGCATCGGACGGTCCTTCAAGGTCACCTCGAACTCGTGGGAGTACACCGGGGACGGGCACGCGCTGGCGCTGCGCGCCGGGGCGAGCCTGATCAACATGGAGTTCATCCAGTTCCACCCGACGGGGATGGTGTGGCCGCCGTCGGTGCGCGGCATCCTCGTCACCGAGTCGGTGCGCGGCGACGGCGGGGTCCTGAAGAACTCCGAGGGCCGGCGGTTCATGTTCGACTACATCCCCGAGGTGTTCAAGGCGCAGTACGCCGACAACCCGGAGGAGGCCGACCGCTGGTACACCGACCCGGACCACAACCGGCGCCCGCCGGAGCTCCTCCCCCGCGACGAGGTCGCGCGGGCGATCAACTCGGAGGTGAAGGCGGGCAGGGGCACCGAGCACGGCGGCGTGTACCTCGACATCGCGTCGCGGCGGAGCGCGGAGTACATCATCGAGCGGCTGCCGTCGATGCACCACCAGTTCAAGGAGCTCGCGGACGTCGACATCACGGCCGAGCCGATGGAGGTGGGCCCGACCTGCCACTACATCATGGGCGGCGTCGAGGTCGACGCGGAGACGGCCGCGTCGTCGGTGACGGGCCTGTACGCGGCCGGCGAGGTCTCGGGCGGCATGCACGGCTCGAACCGCCTCGGCGGGAACTCGCTGTCGGACCTGCTCGTGTTCGGCAAGCGGGCCGGGGAGTTCGCGGCCGAGCACGCGGCGGTGACCGAGCAGCCGGTGCTGAGCGAGGACGAGATCGCGGCCGCGCAGGCGGACGCGCTGCGCCCCTTCGGGAGCGGCGGCGAGAACCCGTACGAGCTCCAGGCGGCGCTCCAGGCGGTCAACGGCCGCCTCGTGGGCATCATCCGCAAGGCCGAGGAGCTGGAGGAGGCGCTCACCGAGCTGGAGGCGCTCAGGCCGCGGATCGCGAACGTGGCCGCGACGGGCGGGCGCGCGTACAACCCGGGCTGGCACCTGGCGCTCGACCTGCGGAACATGCACCTCTGCTCGGTCGCGACCGCGAAGGCGGCCCTGGAGCGGGACGAGTCGCGCGGCGGGCACACCCGCGAGGACGCCCCGGGCATGGACCCGGCATGGCGGCGGGTCAACCTGGTGGCGCGGCTCGACGGCGAGGAGCTGGTGCTCTCCCGCCAGGACGTGCCCGCGATGACACCGGAGCTGCTGGGGCTCTTCGACACCAGTGAACTGGCCAAGTACATGACCCCCGAGGAATACCGGTCGACGGAAGCGGAGGACGCCTGATGAGCACGAGGACCTTCCGGGTGTGGCGCGGCGACGCCGAGGGCGGCGACTTCGCCGAGTTCGACGTCGCGGTCAACGAGGGCGAGGTCGTCCTCGACGTCGTCCACCGCATCCAGGCCGAGCAGGCCCCCGATCTGGCGGTGCGCTGGAACTGCAAGGCCGGCAAGTGCGGTTCGTGCTCGGCCGAGGTGAACGGGATGCCGCGGCTGATGTGCATGACGCGCATGAACGCCTTCGAGGAGCGCGAGCCGGTCACGATCACGCCGCTGCGGACGTTCCCGGTGGTGCGCGACCTGGTCACCGACGTCTCGTTCAACTACGAGAAGGCGCGGCAGATGCCGCAGTTCGCGCCGCCCGCGGACCTGAAGCCGGGCGAGTACCGGATGCAGCAGGTCGACGTGGAGCGCAGCCAGGAGTTCAGGAAGTGCATCGAGTGCTTCCTGTGCCAGAACACGTGCCACGTCGTTCGCGACCACGAGGAGAACAAGCCGCCGTTCTCCGGCCCGCGCCTGTTCATCCGCGCGGCCGAGCTCGACATGCACCCGCTCGACGCGCGCGACGACCGCCGGGAGGCGGCGCAGGACGAGCAGGGCCTCGGGTACTGCAACATCACCAAGTGCTGCACCGAGGTGTGCCCCGAGCACATCAAGATCACCGACAACGCGATCATCCCGATGAAGGAGCGCGTCGCGGGCGACCGCTACGACCCTCTGGTGTGGTTGGGCCGCAAGATCTTCCGCAAGGACAAGAAGCCGGCGTAGCCCGGCGCTCGGTCGGCGCTCGGTCGGCGCTCGGTCGGCGCTCGGTCGGCGCTCGGTCGGCGCTCGGT
>NZ_RSEB01000005.1:312474-504879 GCF_003933745.1 Glycomyces terrestris
CGGCGACGAGATTGTCGTACCCCTGGGGCAGGGTTGTTGTCAGGGGTGCTGCGAATGTCCGATTTGCCGACAACCGCCGAGACACACCCCTTTCACGTTCGAGGGCCCGGCATCGCACCGCGATGCCGGGCCCTGTCGCGTGCGGAGCCTAGTCGTCGGCGGCCTGGACCAGGTCGATCTCGACCACGATGTTGCCGCGCGTGGCGTTCGAGTAGGGGCAGACCATGTGCGCCTTCTCGACGAGGCCCTCGGCCACGTCGCGGACGGCGCCGGGGGTGGAGACCTCGAGGATGGCGTTGAGCCCGAAGCCCTCCCCCTCCTTGCCGATGCCGACGCTGGCCTCCACGGTGGAGGCGCCGAGGTCGACCTTGGCCTGGCGGGCGACCGCCTGGAGGGCGCTGTGGAAGCAGGCCGCGTAGCCTGCGGCGAACAGCTGCTCGGGGTTGGCCTTGCCGCCGGGGCCCCCGAGCTCCTTCTGGATGGCGAGTTCGAGGTCGATGATGCCGTCGTCGGTGGCGACGCGGCCGTTGCGGCCCTCACCGGAGGAGACGGCGTGCGCGACGTAGAGCGGTTCCATGTGGTGTTCCCTTACTCGTTGGAGGATTCGCGGGTTCGGATGGCGTGGGTGAACTCGTTGAGCCGGTCGCGCAGGGCGACGAGCTCGTCGTAGGACATGCCGGAGGCGGAGCCGACGACCTGGGTGATCTCGCAGCCCTGGCTCTCGAGCGCGGCCCCGGTCGCGGTGAGGTGGACGGTGACGCGGCGCTCGTCGTCCGACTCTCGGCGGCGCTCGACGAACCCG
The DNA here is from genome assembly GCF_003933745.1 of Glycomyces terrestris. Lineage (GTDB taxonomy): Bacteria > Actinomycetota > Actinomycetes > Mycobacteriales > Micromonosporaceae > Glycomyces > Glycomyces terrestris. The sequence continues at coordinate 313,277 of NZ_RSEB01000005.1, forward strand.
GCGGCCTCGAGCCGCTTGAGGAGCGGGGAGACGGTGCCGGAGTCGAGCTGGAGCTCGTCGCCGAGCTCGGAGACGGTGCGGCCGTCGGTCTCCCACAGCGACATGAGGACCAGGAACTGCGGGTAGGTGAGCCCGAGGCGGTCGAGCATGGGCCGGTACAGCCCGATCACCGCGCGCGAGGCGGTGTACAGGGCGAAGCAGGCCTGCTCGCGGAGTCTCGGTGTCGCTTCCATGCCGAGAACTCTAGTGCACAACTCAGTTGTCCACAACTCAATCGGGCGTGAGGCATCTCCTACCGAGCCCGGGACCGTAGGAAGCCGCGGGCGGCCCTGGGGCGGCGCGGGCAGCCGCGCCGAGCCCCGGCTCGGTATCGGGCTATTCCACTTCGAAGCGGGTCACGGTCGCGACGGCGCGGAAGGCCGCGTCGGGGTCGTCGGCGACGGCCTGCGGGAAGTTCCCGGCGAGCAGCAGCTCGGCGAAGCCGTGGACGAGGGACCAGGCCGCGAGCGCGGTCGGGTTGTAGCCGCCGTCGGCGGGCGGGTCGCCGGCGCCGCGGTAGAGGCCGGCGCGCGAGCGCGCCTCGGCGCGTTGGAGGTCGGGGTCGTCGGGGTGCAGGAGCTCGGGTCGGAACATCGTCTCGAAGTAGGGCCGGTTGTCGATGGCGAAGCGCACGTACGCGGCGCCGACGGCGTAGAAGTCGCCGGTGGTCCGCCAGGCGCGGTCGAGGGCGTCGGCGAGGCGCTCGAACCCCTCGGTGGCGACCGCGGTGAGGAGCCCGGCCTTGTCGCCGAAGTGGTGGGCCGGGGCGGCGTGCGAGACGCCGGCGCGCTTGGCGACGGCGCGCAGGCTGAGGGCGCTCGGGCCGGTCTCGCCCAGCGCCTCGACGGCGGCCTCGATGAGGGCGCGGCGGAGGTCGCCGTGGTGGTAGCGGTCGGTCACGGGACCACCGTACCCCAAATCTTGACAGTGTCAAATACCGCGGGCTACAATCACCGAGGAAACTTGACACTGTCAAGACGGCGGCGCGCCTTCCGACTCCGCGCCGCCGTCAGATCGGAGCCCCTGATGTTCGAATCCGCCTTCGCCCTGAGCGACGCCTCCCGGCTGCTCGCGGGGATCGTCCTGCTCACCGTCGTCACCATCGAGTTCGGCGGCACGTTCCTCGTCCGCGTCGTCTCCGGGAAGGTGCCGCTGACCGAGTTCCAGAAGTCCTTCTCGCGCGCCGGGCACGCCCACGCCGGCGTCCTGGTGATCCTCAGCCTCGTCGGCCTGGTCCTCGCCGACGCCACCGGGCTGGAGGGGTTCTGGGGCTGGACCGCCCGCGCGGCGATCCCGCTCGCCGCGATCCTCATGTCCGGCGGATTCTTCGCCGCGATGGCCGGCGCGGGCCGCACCGAGCCCAACCGGGCGATCGCGGTCCTCTACCTCGGGGCCGCGAGCCTCGCCGCCGGCACGCTGACGCTCGGGATCGGCCTCCTCGCCGCCTGAGCCGGCGGGCGCCCGCCCGCGGGACGGACCCCGGCCGCCCGACCCCCGCCCCGCAGGTGGGCGCCCCCTCCTTCCGAGGTCGCGCCGCAGGGCCGCGCCGCGGCGCCGCCTACACTTGACTCTCGTGAAACTCAGCATCGGTATCGTCGGCCTGCCCAACGTCGGCAAGAGCACGCTGTTCAACGCGCTGACCCGCTCGGACATCCTCGCGGCGAACTACCCGTTCGCGACGATCGAGCCGAACGTCGGCGTCGTCGCCGTCCCGGACGACCGGCTGCCGAAGCTGGCCGAGATCTACGACTCCGAGAAGATCCTCCCGGCCACCGTCACGTTCGTCGACATCGCGGGCCTGGTCAAGGGCGCCTCCGAGGGCGCTGGCAAGGGCAACCAGTTCCTGTCGAACATCCGCGAGACCTCGGCGATCGCCCAGGTCGTGCGCGTCTTCGAGGACGGCAACGTCACCCACGTCGACGGCAAGGTCTCCCCCGTGGACGACATCGAGACGATCAACACCGAGCTGATCCTCGCCGACCTCCAGACCGTCGAGAACGCCCTCAAGCGCCTCGAGCGCGAGGCGCGCATGAACAAGGACGCCCGGGCCAAGCTGGAGGCCGTCCAGACCGCGCAGCAGGTCCTCGACGGCGGCAAGACGATCTTCGCCGCCGGCCTCGACACCGAGCTGCTGTACGACCTGCACCTGCTCACGGCCAAGCCGTTCATCTACGTGTTCAACGTCGACGAGGACCAGGTCTCGGACGAGGAGCTGGCCGCGAAGCTGCGGGCGCTGGTGGCCCCGGCGCAGGCGGTGATCCTCGACGCCAAGTTCGAGTCCGAGCTCATCGACCTCGACGAGGCGGAGGCGCGCGAGCTGCTCGAGTCGACCGGGCAGACCGAGCCGGGCCTGGACCGCCTCGCGAGCGTCGGGTTCGAGACCCTCGGCCTCCAGACGTACCTGACGGCCGGGCCGAAGGAGACGCGCGCCTGGACGATCAAGCGCGGCGCGACCGCCCCCGAGGCGGCCGGCGAGATCCACACGGACTTCCAGCGCGGCTTCATCAAGGCCGAGATCGTGTCCTTCGGCGACCTGGTGGAGGCCGGCACGATGCAGGCGGCCAAGGCCGCGGGCAAGGTCCGCATGGAGGGCAAGGACTACGTCATGGCCGACGGCGACGTGGTGGAGTTCCGCTTCAACGTGTGAGCCGCGGCATTCGTTGCCGCGCAAGCGAGGAGGCCCGCACGATGTGCGGGCCTCCTCGCTGTGCGGCGGATCGCCGGGAGGTGGGGTTCCCGGCGGTCCGCCTTGTCGGTGTCGGCCGCCCGCGGGCGGCCATTCGGCTATTCGCCGCGCCTGAGCCATCGGAAGCGGCCCTTGGAGAGGTGGGTCTCCTGGGTCGCGAGGTCCCCTGCGATGGTGATGTAGGCGGTCTCGACGCGGCCGGCGAAGGTCACGTCGGTGAGGCTGAACCCGCCTTCACGGGCGAGCACGATGAGCGTGGCCTCGTCGGTCCGCCGCACGTCCGGGCGGACGCCGAGCGTGTCGGCGAAGATCTTGATCTGCTCCGCGAGCTCGGCGTGCTGGGAGTCGTCGAGCGGCAGCGACCGCGAGAGGCGGCCGTCGTCCGCTACCCAACCGTTGAGCTCCCTCAGTGCGTCCAGCAGCACGTTGTCGTCTTGCTCCGTTCTCCCCATGGCACCGTCGCCATTCGTCGTCGCCGTTCCGAAGTGCCGCGTTCAGCAGAGCTGCGCCCTGCCGGAGCAGGGCCGCGACCGATCAGTAAGGTTGGTCTGACAAGCGACCCGGCAGGCACGAGGGGCGTTCGTGTCTGAATTGTCGCCGGATCTTTATCATTTCTGAACCGAGTCTTCCCCGTTGTTCAGCTTCTGTCCAGGGCGGCAAACGGGATTAATCGGGTATCGCGGACTTCCCAGGACGGTTCTGCTCTTCTTTTGTGCCGACGGACACGATTCCTGACCGCCCGGGCCATGCAACATCATCCGAACGTATGAGCAACACGATGCTCACTGGTGTTCACGCATCGTTATGGCTCGTACGAAAGATAACGAAACGACGTCATCCCGGTCACAGCCCCCAGCGCCACCGCCCGATCCCATAGCGGCCGGCACGCCCCGCGCCTCACCCCCGGCGGCCCGCATCCCGGCCACACCCAGCGCCACCGGGCGGCCCCAAAACGCTCCGCACGCCCCGCGCCCCGCCCCTGCGGCCCGCTTCAGCTCCCCTTCAGGTTCCCCCGGCTACGGTCGAAACCGGGGGCCCTTTCCCAGACGGCGACCGCCCCGTCGCCATGCCCCGGAACCCGCCTAGACTCCGGCCGGTGAGCGAAGCAAGCACCGCCGGACCGCGCGTCGTCGTCGGCGCCGCGATCCTCGACGGCCGCGCCGTCCTGGCCGCCGCCCGCGCCTACCCGCCCGAACTCGCCGGCCTGTGGGAGTTCCCCGGCGGCAAGCTCGAACCGGGCGAGACCGAGGCCGAGGCGCTGCGCCGCGAGTGCCGCGAGGAGCTCGGCGTCGAGATCGAGGTGGGCGAACGCGTCACCGGCGACCTCGCGACCGGCGGCGGCCGGTTCCTGTTGCGCGTCTACTACGCCGCCGTCGCCCGCGGCGAGCCGCACGCGAAGGAGCACGCCGAGCTGCGCTGGCTCCTCCCCGGCGAACTCGACTCCGTCCCCTGGCTGCCGGGCAACCGGCCCGCGGTCGACGCGCTGCGGGAGGCGTTGGACGCCTGAAGCCTTCGAGCGAGGAGCGGCACGGAGCCGCGCCGATGCCGCGCTCGGCGCGGCGATCGTGTGGGCGGCGTTCGCCGAGAGGGTCCGCGTCCCGGTGGCGGCCGCGGCGATCGTCACGAAGTCGACGTTCCTAGCGCTCCTGCTCCCCGACCCCGTACTGCGGGCCGACGTCGCCGCGTTCAGCGTGTACTTCGCCCTGGCCTGCATCGTGCTGCTGGGCGTCCTCATCGTCCTCGAATCGGCCGGTCGGCGCGGACAGATGAACGCCCGGGCCGAGTCGGACCGGGTCGCGCCTTAGAAGAAGGTGTGGATCGCGTCGACCACGACGCCGCGCTCATCGTCGACGACGGGGATCAGCCGCCACTTGTCGAAGCTCGTGCACGGGTGCGAGAGGCCGAGTCGAACGGTGTCGCCGACTCGGAGGTCTTCCGTTGCGCCCGTGAGGAACAGGTGCTGGTCGCTGATCTGAGGGCAGGCGGTTCCGCTGCGGCCCAGCGGGATCGGAAGATCCTGATCGTAGGGGAAGTCGCGTCGGCCGCCGTCGAGGATCGCCAGGCCCGGCTCGGGCCGGGAGAGGACTCGGGCGCGGCCTTCGAGGGCCGGCAGGAGGTGCGGCCCGTCGCCGCCGCGGGCGGTCGGGGTCGTGCGGGCGTAGCAGCCGTGGTCGTGGACGAGGTAGGAGCCGGAGCGCAGCAGCACTTCGGCTTCGCCCGCGAGCGGCCCGAGGACGGCGGCGACCCGGTCGAAGTAGGCGCTGCCGCCCGCGCTGACGACGGGCCGGTCGACCTCGAAGTCCAAGGCGGCGTAGAGCGTTGCGAGGTCGTCGAGGTAGGCGTCGACGGCCGCGATCGCGGCCGGGTCGGTCCCGGCGGTCACTGAGCCCTCGTACCCGGCGACGCCCGCGAGCCGCAGGTTCGGCGCGGCGGCGACGCGCAAGGCGACGGCGAGCGCGGCCTCGATCCCCCGCGCACCGGCGCGGCCGCCGGGGGTGCCGAGCTCGACGATGACGTCGATGGTCGTAGAGAAGGCCGCGGAATACCTGTCGATAGTCAGGGTCGAATCGGAAAAAAGTCCGATGGCAGTGCCTGAGCCGGCCCATACGCTTAGTTGTGCCAGGGTGGCGGGATCAGCGACCTGGTTGGCGATGAGGATGCGCGGCACGCCGAAGCGGCGGGCCACGCCGGCTTGAAAGGGGGTGGCGACGGTGATGGCGGCGGCTCCGGCTTCGAGTTGCCGGTGCCAGAGCTGAGGGGCCATGGTGGCCTTGCCATGGGGCGCGAGCGAGAGACCACGCTCGGCGCACCAGGCGGCCATGGCATGGAGGTTGTGCTCAAGCGCTTGAGCGGAGATGGTCACGAGGGGGGTGGGGAGGGTGGGGGTGGGGGGCCCCGAAGCGATCCACTCGGCGATGGTCCGGCCGTGGGCCGAGGCGGGGATGCCCTTGTGGCGCCAGTCGAGGACTTCGTCGTAGAGCTCGGCGAGCCGGGCGGTGTCCATGGCCGGAGGGGTGGCGGTGGTCGGGTGCGGGTGCGGGATCAGGCTCAGAGGCGGGCCGGCCGCGGCTGCGGAGCGTGTCTCGGGATCGAACCGGGGCTGGAGCGCAGCGTTAGTAAGAGTGCCGGGACTAAGCGGCGACTGCGGAGGTTGGGCCGCGGCCGCGTGGCGGGCGTCGGGGCCGGGGCCGACCGGAGTTCGGGCCGCAGTCGCGAGACGGGCCCCGGGATCGAGCGGCGGCTGGGCCACCGTAACCGCGCTGGCGCTAGTACCGGTGCCAGGGCGAGGGCCGATCGGAGCCGGGGCCGCGGAGCCACCGCGGGCTGCGGGGTCGAGCGGAGACTGGGCCACTGGCTCGAGGCGGGCGGCGGAATCGGGCGCGGGTCGGGCCACAATCGCGGAGCTGGGCGGCGGCACCGCGGGCTCGCTCGGTCGCGAGGTCGGTTCGGGCTCGGTCATGGTCACCGCCGTCGCTCGGGTCGGAATCAATAGGAAGGTATCTTCACTATATGTCTGAGAAGATCGCGATCCGCACCGACGCCGCTCCCGCCCCCGCGCACGCCTTCCCGCAGGGGGTGCGCAAGGGCCCGCTGCTCACCGTCTCCGGTCAGGGCCCGGTCGACCCCGCCAGCGGCGAGTACCTGTTCCCCGGCGACGTGCGGGCGCAGACGCGGCGGACGCTGGAGAACGTCGCCGCGGTCGTCGAGGCCGGCGGGGCCGAGTTCGCCGACGTGATGATGCTCCGCGTGTACCTCAAGGACCGCGCCGACTTCGCCGCGATGAACGAGGTCTACGAGGCGTTCCTCGCCGAGCGGATCGGCGACCGCGCGCCCTACCCGACCCGCACCACCGTCGTCTGCACGCTCCCGAGGGCCGAGATGCTGGTGGAGATCGACGCCCTGGCCTGCGTAGACTGACCCGACGTGCCAGTCGGGGAGGGCGTCGCATGACCGAAACGGACTTCGTGATCCGGGGCGCCGAGATCGCGGACGGGACCGGCGCGCCCGTGTACCGGGCCGACGTCGCGGTCCGGGACGGCCGCATCGCCGGGATCGGCGAGCGCCTCGACGGCGCCGAGGCGATCGACGCCGGCGGGCTCGTGCTCGCGCCCGGGTTCATCGACATGCACGCCCACTCCGAGCTCGCGGTCCTCACCGACCGCGAGCACCTCGCCAAGCTCGGCCAGGGCGTCACCCTCGAAGTGCTCGGCCAGGACGGCCTCTCCTACGCGCCCGTCGACGAGACGACCGCGCCGCAGATGTGGGAGGCGATCGCCGCGTGGAACGGCCGCCTCGACGTCGACTTCGACTGGCGCACCGTCGGCGAGTACCTCGACCGCCTCGACCGGGGCGTCGACGGCGAGGGCCTGCCCGTGAACGCCGCCTACCTGGTCCCCCACGGCACGGTGCGGATGCTCGCGATGGGCTGGGACGACCGGCCGCCGACCGCCGCCGAGCTGGAGGTCATGAAAGCCCAAGTGGCGCAAGGCATGGAGGAGGGCGCGTTCGGGCTCTCGGCCGGGCTGAGCTACACGCCGGGCATGTACGCGGCGACCGCGGAGCTCGTCGAGCTGTGCAGGGTCGTGGCGCGGTACGGCGGCTACTTCGGCCCCCACCAGCGCAGCTACGGCGCCGGCGCGATGGAGGGCTACGCGGAGATGATCCAGATCGGCCGCGAGTCCGGCTGCGCCCTGCACCTCGCGCACGCCACCTTGAACTACGAGGTGAACGCGGGCCGCGCGGCCGAGCTGCTCAAGCTCGTCGACGAGGCCCTGGACGAGGGCGTGCCGGTCAGCCTCGACACGTACCCGTACCTGCCGGGCATGACGATGCTCGCCGCGCTCCTGCCGAGCTGGTCGCTCGCGGGCGGCTACGGGGCCCTGCGTGAGCGGCTCGCGGACGAGGCGGTGCGGGCGCGGATCGTGCACGAGCTCGACGTGACCGGCACCGACGGCGCGAACGGGGTGCCCGCCGACTGGGCGAGGTACGAGATCGCGAGCGTCGCGGACCCGCGGTTGCGCGGGTACGTCGGGAAGTCCGTCGCCGAGGCCGCCGGGGAGCGGCGGCCCGCCGAGTTCTTCCTCGACCTGATCGTGCGCGACGACTTCGGGACCGGCTGCCTCATGCACGTCGGGAACGAGGAGAACGTGCGCGCCATCATGCGTCACGGCGTCCACACCGGATCGTCGGACGGGGTGCTCGCCGGCGACAAGATCCACCCCCGCGCGTGGGGCTCGTTCGCGCGCTACCTCGGGCACTACACGCGGGAGCTGGGGCTGTTCAGCGTCGAGGAGTGCGTGGCGCACCTGAGCGGCCGCCCGGCCGCTGTGCTGGGCCTGACCGACCGGGGCCTCGTGCGGGAGGGCTACGCGGCCGACCTCGTGCTCTTCGATCCGGCCACTGTGGACGCCAGGTCGACGTTCGAGGAGCCGCGGCGCCAGGCCGCCGGGGTCCCGTACGTGTTCGTCAACGGCGCCTTGGCGATCCGGGACGGACGGCGGACCGGTGCCCTGGCCGGCCGGTCGGTGCGCCGCCCCCGGCGGTGACCGGCGCGCCCGGTGGAGCGCGGTACGCCGCGGGCGCTGCGGCCGTCTACGGCGGCCGGGTCAGTCGCCGCCGCCCCGCACCCCCGAGTTTCCCCCACCAGAGATCGAGGTTCCCTTGGACATCGCCAGCATCGAGACCTTCTTCGTCCGCCCCCGGTGGCTGTTCGTCCGCATCGAGACCGCGGACGGGATCGTCGGCTGGGGCGAGCCGATCGTCGAAGGCCGCGCCGAAGCGGTGGCCGCGGTCGTCGAGATCCTCGCCGAGCGGCTCGTCGGCGCCGACGCCTCCCGGATCGAGGACCACTGGCAGGTCATGACCAAGGGCGGGTTCTACCGCGGCGGCCCGGTGCTCTCCAGCGCCGTCGCCGGGATCGACCAGGCCCTGTGGGACATCAAGGGCAAGGCCCTCGGCGTCCCCGTGTACGACCTCCTCGGCGGCGCCGTCCGCGACAAGGTCCGCGTCTACACGTGGGTCGGCGGCGACACCGTCCAAGCGCTCGCCGAAGACGCCCTGCGCGCCAAGGAGAGCGGCTTCGACGCCGTCAAGTGCAACGGCGCGGCCCAGCTCGGGCCGATCGAGTCCCCCGCGGCCGTGCGCCGGATCGCCGCGCAGTTCACCGAGCTGCGCGCCGCGGTCGGCGACGACTTCGACATCGCGATCGACTTCCACGGCCGGTTCTCCACCGCGATGACGCGCCGGGTCCTGCCGCTCCTCGAACCGGTCCTGCCCCTGTTCGTCGAGGAGCCCGTCCTGCCGGAGTTCTCGCGCGACCTCGCGGCGGTCACCGCCGGCACCTCGATCCCGATCGCCACGGGCGAGCGGCTGTTCTCGCGCGCCGACTTCCGGGACGTGCTCCCCACCGGGATCGCGGTGGCGCAGCCCGACCTCTCGCACGCGGGCGGGATCTCCGAAGTGCGGCGGATCGCGGCCATGGCCGAGGCGTACGACGTGGCGCTCGCGCCGCACTGCCCGCTCGGGCCGATCGCGCTCGCCGCGAGCCTCCAGGTGGACTTCGCGACCCCGAACTTCCTCATCCAGGAGCAGAGCCTCGGCATCCACTACAACCAGGGCAACGACCTGCTCGACTACCTGGTGGACCCCGCGGTGTTCGCATTCGACGAAGGGTACGTCGCACGTCCGACGAAACCGGGCCTCGGCATCGAGGTCGACGAGGCGGCGGTCCGCCAGGCCGCGCGGGAGCCGCACCGCTGGCGCAACCAGGTGTGGCGCCTCAGGGACGGCACGTTCGCGGAGTGGTAGCGGCCGGGCGGAACAAAAGGCGTTCCGCCCCTTGCCTACCGGGCCGGCGCGGGTTCCGGCAGCGCCGCCGTCGCGATGACCTCGTCCAGGATGGACCTGGTGCGCTGGAGGTCCGCGATGGTGCGGTCGATCCGGTCGCGCTCGGCCATGAGCTCCCGGGCGAGGCTCTCCGTGGTGTGCTCGTTCGGGCCGCCGTCCTCGTCGTGGATGCACGGCAGGACCGAGGCCACCGTGGTCGAGTCGAGCCCGGCGGCGAACAGGACCTGGATGCGGATGACCCGGTCGACGGCCCGCTCCGCGTACTCGCGGTGGCCCCCGGGCGTCCGCTCCGAGGCGAGGAGGCCGCGCTCCTCGTAGTAGCGCAGCGAGCGGACGCTGACGCCGGTCCGCTTGGCGAGCTCCCCGATTCGCATGGCGTGCCTCACAATCCCTTGAACCTCACATCGGTGTCAGGTTCTACCGTACCCGTATGACGAACGAAACGACCGCCCGGCGCCTCTTCGAGCCGACGACGCTCGGGGCCCTGGAGCTCCCCAACCGCATGGTCATGGCCCCGATGACGCGCAACCGCGCCACGTTCGAGGGCGTCCCGCTGCCGCTCATGGCCGAGTACTACGGCCAGCGCGCCACCGCCGGCCTCATCGTCGGCGAGGCGTCCACGCCGAGCCCGTTCGGGTTCACGTACCCCGAGATCGCGGGCCTCTACGACGACGAGCAGGTCGAGGGCTGGCGGGCCGTGGCCGACGCCGTGCACGCCGGCGGCGGGCGCCTGGTCCTCCAGATCGAGCACGGGGGCCGGATCGGCCACCCGGACAACAACCCGGGCGGGCACCTGCCGCAGGCGCCGTCGGCGGTGCGGCTGCCGGGCGGGATCCACACGCCCACCGGGCATCAGGAGGCGCCGGTCCCGGTCGAGATGACCGCGGCGGACCTGGAGCGGACGCGGGGCGAGTTCGTCGCGGCGGCGCGGAACGCGCTGCGGGCGGGCGCGGACGGCGTGGAGGTCCACGCGGCGAACGGGTACCTGCTCAACCAGTTCCTGTCGTCGAGCACGAACCGGCGCACCGACGCGTACGGCGGTTCGGCGGCGAACAAGATCCGGTTCGTGGTGGAGGTCGTGGAGGCGGTGGCGGCGGAGGTCGGCGCGGAGCGGACGGGGCTGCGGATCTCGCCGTGGAACACGGGGAACGGGATCGACGTCTCGGACGGCGACGAGGTGTTCCCGGCGCTGCTGGACGCGGTGTCGCACCTGGGCCTCGCCTACCTCCACATCGCGCGGGCGCTGCCGGGGGAGCCGCTGTTCGGGAAGCTGCGGGGGCGCTGGACGGGCCCGCTGGTGGCGAATCCGGAGCTGGGCGAGGAGCTGCCGATCCCGGCGGACGGGGGGCTGGCGAAGGGGGTGGAGCTGCTGGAGGCGGGCGCGGACCTGATCGCGTTCGGGCGCGCGTTCCTGGCGAACCCGGACCTGGTCGAGCGGTACCGGACGGGCGCGCCGCTGAATCCGGTGCGGGAGGACCGGTCGATGTACGGGCGGGGCCCGGAGGCGTACACGGACTATCCGTTCCTCGCTTCCTGAAGCGCCGCAGGAGGATTCGGGACGTGAAGGAAGGGGCTCCCCGCCGCGGCGGGGAGCCCCTCGTGCGTCGGTTCGCTTAGGACTCGGCCTCCAGTTCGGCGTCGGCGCCGGTGACCTCGCCGTCGGCGACGGCCGCGTCGACGGTGGCGGTCGCGTAGCCGTCGGCGCTCACTTCGAGGGCGCGGTCGCCGGGGTCGGTGAAGAGGACGTACTCGCCGTCGGCGCCGGTGACGGCGGCCTGGCCGGAGGCCGCGTCGAGGACGCGGGCGCCGGCGACCGGGTCGCCGGTGGCGGCGTCGGTGACGGTGCCGCGCACCAGTCCGCCGTCGAGGGCGTCGCAACCGCCGACGCGGACGTTGTCGACCATCCACCAGTAGGCCCAGGTGGCGTTGTCGGTGAAGTGGAACTTCAGCTGGACGGCGGTCTGGTCGGCCCACGCGGAGAGGTCGACGGTCTCGACCGTGGCCTCGAGGTCCTCGTTGGTGTACCAGACCTGCTCCCAGGTCGCCCCGCCGTCGGCGGAGAGGAGCACCTCGGCTTCGGAGCCGATCCCGTCGTCCACGAAGAAGTTCGCGAAGGACAGCGTGGGCTCCGAGGCGGCGCTCAGGTCGAACGGCGCGGTGATCATGTCGGTGTCGGTGAGCAGTTCGATCTCGGACGCGTCGGAGTTGGCCTCGGCGTAGCCGCCGGAGCCGGGGGTCATGTTGCCGTAGCCCCACGGGTCGTCGAACACCCACGGGAACTCGTCCTCGCCGTTGTTGACGACCTCCCAGCCGGCGGGGGCCGCCAGGGACTCGAAGCGCTCGTCGAGCACGTCGGACCCGTAGCCGGGGGCCAGGCAGCCCGCGGCGAGCGGCACTTCGACGAGTGCGGCGTCGTCGGGGTCCACGGTGAGGGCCTCGTAGCCGGGGTAGTCGGTCTCGACGGTGAGCGGCCAGTCCCCTTCGGCGGGGATGACGAGGCTGTACTCGCCGGTGAACGAGTCGGTCTCGGCGGCGGCCTCGCCGCCGGCGGTCTCGACCGTGGCGTCGAGCGGCCAGCCCTGGCCGCCACCGTCGACGACCCTGCCGGCGACCGTCCGGGTCTCCAGCAGTTCGATCTCGGCGTCGAAGACCGCGGCGGCGTTGCGGTTCACGCGGACGGTGCCGGTGGCCTCGCCGTAGAGGAACTTCGAGACGGTGACGCGGTAGCGGCCGGCGGGGATGCGCTCGAACGCGTACTCGCCGTCGGCGTTCGTGGCGGTCTCGCGGACGACGCCGCCCTCGAAGACGAGGCGCGCCCCGGCGACCGGGTCGCCGTGCTGGTCGGTGACGGTGCCGGAGAGGGAGCCGAACTTGCCGGCCGGGGCCTCGTCGACGGCGTCCTCGACGTCGACGCGGCCGTGGCCGTAGACGTTGTTCGCCTCCTTGTCGCCGGTGCACTGGTCGTCGGCGGTGTCGACGGCGGTGCCGGTGACGGTCTCGTAGACGGCCTCGTAGTCGCCCTCCAGGGTGGGCGACGCCGACATGAGGAGGGCGATGGCGCCGGCGACGTGCGGCGCGGCCATGGAGGTGCCGTCGCCGGTGCCGTACTCGTCGCCGGGGAGCGCGGAGAGGACCTCGACGCCGGGCGCGGACAGGTCCGGCTTCAGGGTCCCGTTCAGGCCGTGGCCGCGGGAGGAGAAGTCGGCGATCTCGTGGTTCTCGTCGTAGGCGCCGACGGCGATCACGTTCTCGTACACGCCCGGGGTGCTCATGGTCAGGCACGCGTCGCCGTTGTTGCCGGCGGCGAAGACCGGGATGATGCCCGAGGCGTGCCACAGCTCGACGACCTCGGCGTAGATCGGGTCGTACCCGGGGAGGGTGGTGCCCCAGGAATTGTTGACGACGTGCGGGGCCTTCAGCGGGTCCGGGTTGCGGCCCTCCGAGTCCGTGGGGGCGGCGATCCACTGGCCGGCCTCGATGAGCGTCTCGATGCTCGGGCAGCAGCCGTTGACCGCGATCCACTCGGCGTCGGGCGCGACCCCGATGCCGTCGTTGCCGACCATGGTGCCCATGGTGTGGGTGCCGTGGCCGTCGGAGTCGCACGGGTCGTCGCCGACGCAGGCGTCCTGGATGTCGTAGAAGTTGTAGTCGTGCGTGTAGGTCCCGTCGCCGTTGTTGCCGCGGTAGGAGTCCGCGAGCGCGGGGTGGTCGAACTGCACGCCGGTGTCGATGTTGGCGACGACGATGCCCTCGCCGGTGAAGCCGTCCTCCCAGACCTCGGGGGCGCCGACGTCGGCCACGCCCCATTCGGCGGCGGCGGTCTGGACGGCGTCCCAGGTCTGGAACCCGCCGGTCGCCTCCTCCTTGCCGCCGGGCGCGACCGGCTCGATCATGCCGTACTCGGGGGCGGCCACGATCTGCTCGACGGTGTCGAGGGCGACGAGGTCGGCGAGGAGGTCCTCGTCGGCCCGGACCTTGATGGTCGAGGCGCCCCAGTAGGTCTCGTAGTCGGCGCCGGCCGCTTCGAGGGCGGCGACGGCCTCCTGCTGGGAGGTCTCGGCGTAGGCCTTGGCGGCCGCGACCGCGGCGGCGCCCTTCTGCTCCTTCGTGTCGGCGGCGAGCGCCGCGTCGTAGTCGGGGGCGCCGGTGAAGAGGAGCCACAGCTCCGCGTCGCCCGCGTCGCCGATCTCGGCGACGATGTCGGGGGCGACCTTCTCGGCGATGAGGGCTTCGGTGGTCTCGGCCTCCTGGGCGGCCGCGCCGGAGGCGACCGCCGCCGGGACGAGCGCGCCCGCGAGGGCGGCGGCGAGGATGCGGCGCGAGCGCCGCTGTGCAACTGTCACGAACTCTCCTTTGGGGGGGTGGCCCCGGCGGCGCCGGGGCCGTTGGGTGTGTTGTCCGGAGTAGTGGGTTTGGTGACTATTGACATGTTGGCAGGGGTAGCTCCACTTTGGGGTCCCCAACGGCTGTACGCCCCGAAGGCCCGTCCGGGTTGCATTGGTTGTGATTTAGGCACAACGGGAACCGCCCCCCGGCGCGGTGCGGCGGGGGGCGGTTTCACTTGCGTCTCAGCAGTTCAGCTCCTCCAGGGTGAAGCTCAGGTCGGCGGTGTCGCCGGCGGGGAGGGCGATGTTGCCGAAGTCGGCGGCGTAGCCGTCCTTGGAGGCGATGATCGTGAAGTCGCCTTCGGGGAACCAGTACGCGTACGTGCCGTCCTCGGCGGTCCAGAAGTGGAACGCGTCGCCGTCGGCGGAGCGGACCTGGACCTGGGCGTCGCCGATGGGGACGGTCTCGCCCTCGCAGGTGGCGGCGAGGACGGTGCCGGTCACCTTGCCCTGTTCGACCGTGGGGACGACGAGCATGGACACGTCGATGACGGGCGAGGGGTGGGGGCTGACGACGTTCGCGGTCAGCTGGGCGGTGTAGGTGCCCGGCTGGTCGACGCCGCCGGCGGCGGTGGCGCTGGTCTTCACGGTGACGGTGACGGAGCCGCCGGCGGGGACGACGACGGAGTCGGCGCTCGTGGTCAGCCAGGAGGTGTCGCCGGGGTACTCGTAGCCGAGGATCGCGAACCCGCCGCCGCCGGTCGAGAACGTGACCGTCCCGTCGGCGGTGCCGGTGTTCGTGAGCCTGACCCGGGTCGACCAGGACGCGCCCTGCTGCACGTAGGTGCTGATGCTCGTCGTGCTGGCGCTGATGTTCGCGACGCCGATCGCGAAGTCGGCGACGGTGACGGCGTCGGGGGCGATCGCGACCTGCTCGGTGGCGGAGCCGTGGTCGGCGACGACGGCGGTGAACTCGGACGGGCCCGAGCCGGGAGCGAACATCCAGTAGGCGCCGTCGGCGCCGGTGGTCGCCTGGTACCCGGAGGCGGTGTGGGTGACCGCGGCGCCGGCGAAGGGCTCGCCGGTCTCGAGGTCGGTCACGGTGCCGCGCACCAGGCCGCCGTCGAGCGGGGCGCAGTCGCGGGAGGTGCCGACGAACACGTCGTCGATCTGCCACCACCAGGCCCAGGTGCGGTTGTCGTGGTAGTGGAACTTGACCTGCGCGGCGGTCGCGTCGGCCCATTCGGACAGGTCGATCGTGACGGTCTGGTTGCGGGCGTTGGCGGTCGGGGCCCACACGGTCTCCCAGGTGACGCCGGCGTCGGGGCTGAAGAGGACCTCGGCGACGGTGTTGTAGGAGCCCTTGTAGTAGTCGGTCGCGAACGTCAGGACCGGTTCGTCGGCGGCGGAGAGGTCGAACACCGGGGAGACGAGGTCGGAGTCGAACAGCTTGCTGCCCGAGCCCTGCTCGTCGGAGTCGGCGATCGCGAACCCGCCGGAGCCGGGGGTGCGGTTGCCGCGGGCGCCCGGGTCGTCGAACTCCCAGGGGGTGACGCCGCGGTCGACGACGGTCCACCCGGCCGGGGCGGCCCCGGTCGCGAAGCGGTTGCCGAGCGGCGCGTACCCGTACCCGGGCGCGGTGCAGTCCTCCCCGATCGGGACCTCGACGACGAGGTCGGCCGCGGCGACGGCGTCCACGGTGACGTCCTGGTAGCCGGGGTAGTCGGCTTCGACGAGGAGTTCCCATTCGCCTTCGGGGAGGGTCAGGGAGAACTCGCCGGTGACCGGGTCGGTGGTGGTGGAGACCTCGCCGCCGGTGGTGCTCACGGTGGCCGCGAGCGGCCAGCCGTGGCCGCCGCCGTCGACGACGGTGCCGCTGACGGTGCCGGAGGGGACGGCGGTGAGGACGGCGTCGAAGACGGCGTCCTGGTCGGCGGCGACGGTCACCGAGCCGGTGGTCTCGCCGTACCCGAACTTGGTCACGGTCGCCGCGTAGGTGCCGGCGGGGATGACGGGGATGGTGAACGTCCCGTCGTCGCCGGTGGTCGCGGTGCGGGTGAACGCGCCGGTGAAGGCGAGTTCGGCGCCGGCGACGGGCGCGCCGTCCTGGTCGGTGACGGTGCCGGAGATCGAGCCGGTGTCGCCGATCGGGGACGCGAGGACGGCCGCGAGCGCGTCGAGCTTCCCGTGGCCCCACACGTTGTTGAGGTCGGCGGCGCCGCCGCACTGGTCGTCGTCGACGGGGACGGCGGTGCCGGTGAGGGCCTCGTAGACGCCGTCGTAGTCGCCGTCGAGCGCGGGCGCGGCCGAGAGCATGAGCGCGATCGCGCCGACGACGTGCGGGGCGGCCATGGAGGTGCCGTTCTTGAGGCCGTAGCCGGTCCCGGGGACCGCGGAGCGGACCGCGACGCCGGGGGCGGCGAGGTCGGGTTTGACCTGGCCGTCGCGGCCGGGGCCGCGGGCGGAGAAGTACGCGATCTCGCCGGCCGAGTCGTAGGCGCCGACGCCGATCACGTTCGGGTACAGGCCGGGCGAGCCGGCCGATTCGCAGCCCTCTTCGCCGTTGTTGCCCAGGGACATGACGGGGATGATCCCGGCGGCGTGCCAGAGCGCGACGACGTCCTCGTAGAAGGGGTCGTCGACGGACTGGGTGGTGCCCCAGGAGTTGTTGACGACGTCGGGCGCCTTGGACGGGTCGGGGTCGGAGCCGTCGGCCTTGGTGGGCGCGGCGATCCACTCGCCGGCGTCCAGGAGCGCGGCGGCGCTGGGGCAGCAGCCGTTGACGGCGATCCACTCGGCGCCGGGGGCGACGCCGATCTGGTTGGCGCCGCCGTCGTCGCCGACCATGGTGCCCATGGTGTGGGTGCCGTGGCCGTTGGTGTCGCAGGGGGCGTCTCCGGCGCAGGTGTTGGCGACGTCGTAGAAGTTGTAGTCGTGGGTGAAGGTGCCGTCGCCGTCGTTGCCGCGGTACTGGTTCACCAGGGCCGGGTGGTCGTAGTCGACGCCGGTGTCGATGGAGGCGACGACGACGCCGGTCCCGTCGTAGCCGAGGTCCCACACGTCGGGGGCGTTGATCGCGTCGACGCCCCACTCGGCGGCGGTGGTCCCGAAGCCGGAGCCGGCGACGGGCTCGATGAGCTCGTACTCGGGGGCCTGGACGAGGGCGTCCACATTGTCGATCTGGACGAGGTCGGCGACGAGGTCCTTGCCGCCGACGGCGCGGACGGTGTTCGAGCCCCAGTAGGATTCGTACTCGACACCGGACCGCTCCAGGAGGTCGATCACGTCCTTCTGCGAGGTCTCGGCGAACTCCCGGGCCGCTGCAACGGCTTCGGAGCCCTTCTCGGTCTTGGTGTCTGCGGCGAGGGCGGGGCCGAAGTCGGGGGCTCCTTCGAAGCGCACCCAGAGTTCGGCCTCGCCTTCGGTCTCGATGAGCGCGAGGAGGTCGGCGGCGGCCTTCTCCTCGATGAGGGCGTCGGTGTCGGACTCGGCGAGGGCGGCGGTACCGGGCATGGCCGATACCAGCAGGCCCGCGGCCGAAGCGGCGAGGATTCGACGCCATCGTCGTTGCGGATTCGTCACGACGGCTCCTGTTCTGTTGGGCTCCGGGCGCGGGGTGCCGCCCCGGAGCAAGGGGGGTCGCGCGGCGCTCGCGTGGATGCGCGCACGCCGACCAGGACACGGTGCCAGTCCACAAACGAACGCACAAGGCCCCACTTTGCATGGTTCGGGCAGGCGTTCACAGAACTCCGGTAACGGCCAGATGATCCAAAGTGAACGAAAGGCCCGTACCGGGAGGGTCGGTCAGAGCCCGTGAACTCGGGAGATTCCCGTGCAGCGCGGCGGAACCGGGACGCTCCGGCGGCGGAGGTAACGCTTCGTCAACCGCGCGGAAACGGACCGTCGACATTGAATAGTGACCAAGATCACAAGGAAGGTTGCGCATATCCGTTGGGGCCCTTGGGACTCGCAGCGAGTAGTGGCCGCATTACCCGTTCTGCACCCTGCCGGGGCCCGGACGCGGCGAGGCCTCCCGCCGGGAGCGGCGGGGGCCTGGAGTCCGTGCGGGCGGGGCTACTCGAAGCCGCCGCCGAAGTCGCCGCCCCCGAAGTCACCGCCGCCGAAGTCGCCGCCGCCCGCGTCGCCGGCGTCCCCGCCCGCGTCGCCGCCGCCGTCGGCGTAGCCGTCCTGGTAGCCGTCGGCGTACCCGCCCTCGACCGCGCCCATCGCGTACGCGGGCGTGATCAGGGCGTCGAGCACCATCATGCCGACGAACGCGCCCGCCGCGCCCGCGAGCGCGGGCTGCCACCACGGCGTGTTGTACCAGCCGGCCGGGACGGGGCGTCCGTCCACATTGCCGCCCGGGTAGTAGTGGCGGTTCTCGTCGCTGGGGTCGGGCGAGCCGGTGTACCGGCGGCCCTCGACCTCGGCGCTCACCGGCTCGGTGAGCGCGCCGGTGCGGCGCTGCCCGCGCATCTGGGGGATCTCCGGACCCGGGTCGAGGTCCATCGCGGTGCGGGCGGCCCGCACGTAGTGCAGGCCCTCGATCGCGGTCTCGGCCGCGAGCCGGTACTGGTTGATCGTGCGCGCCTGCTCCAGCTGGGAGCCGGCCGCGGTGTAGCGCTCGCCGGCGTCGGCGAGGGCCTGCCCGGCCGGGAGGTTGTCCCCCGGCGCGGTGAGGTTCATGGTCTGGCCGCCGAGGCGCTCGTGCAGGCGGCGCGCTTCGGCCTGCGCGTCGGCGAGCTCGGCCTCGGCGCGCTTCTTGTTGTTCCGCGACACGAGGAAGACGACCACGATCGCGACCACCAGCAGGGACAACCACAGCTCCATGTACCGAGCCTACCCGTGGCCGCACGCCTACACTGGCCCGTATGACGTGGGTCCTATTGGCGGCGGTGTGCCTCGCGGCGGGCGGCGTCGGCGGCTGGTTCGCGGGCCGCTCGCGGCAGGCCGCGGAGCTGGCGGCGGCGACGGCCCGGCTGGAGGCCGCGGCCGAGAACGAGCACCGGCTGGAGGCCACGCTCCGCGCCGTCGCGTACGAGGCGACCGACCACTCCCGCGACGCCGTCGGGCAGGTCCTCGCGCCGATCGCGGAGACGCTGGCGCGCTACGAGAACCGGCTCGGGGACGTGGAGCGGGCGCGCGTCGACGCGTACGCGCAGCTGCGCATCCAGCTCTCCGGCGTCGCCGACATCTCCGAGGGCCTGCGCGAGCAGACCGGGCGGCTCCTCGGCGCGCTCCGGTCGCCGCAGGTGCGCGGCCAGTGGGGCGAGGTGCAGCTGCGGCGCATCGTCGAGGCCGCCGGGATGGTCGAGCACTGCGACTTCTCCGAGCAGCACACCGGGTCCGTGGACGGGCGCGGCGTCCGGCCCGACCTGGTGGTGCGGCTCTCGGGCGGGCGGACCCTCGTGGTCGACGCGAAGGCGCCCCTCCAGGCGTACCTCCAGGCCCTCGAGGTCGAGGACGAGGCCGGGCGCGACGACCTGCTGCGCACCCACGCGAAGCACCTGCGCCGGCACGTCGAGTCCTTGGCGGGCAAGGAGTACTGGCGCGCGTTCGACGACACGCCGGAGATGGTGGTGCTGTTCGTGCCCGCCGACGCGTTCCTGGACGCGGCCCTGCGCGGCGACCCGTCGCTGCTGGAGGACGCGTTCGCGCGCGGCGTGGTGATCGCCTCCCCGGCGACGCTCATGGCGCTGCTGCGGACCGTGGCGCACACGTGGCGGCAGGAGGCGCTGGCGCGGCACGCGAAGGAGGTGCACCGGCTCGGGCGCGAGCTGCACGAGCGGCTCGGCTCGGTCGCGGGGCACTTCGCGCGGCTCGGCTCGTCGCTGGAGGCGGCGGTCGGGTCGTACAACGCGGCGGTCGCGAGCGTGGAGACGCGGCTGCTGGTGACGGCGCGGCGCTTCAGCGAACTCGAGGTCGCGGGCGACCCGCCCGAGTCGCCGGCGCCGGTGGTGACCCCGGCGCGGCGCCCGTCGTGGGACGAGCGGATCGGCTGACTCGCGGTCGTGCGCCATCCACAGGCGTTCGTGCGCCACCCACAGGGTGGGTGGGCCAGGTATGAGACCATCCCCAACCCCCACCCACCCGGGGAAGCATGGCTGCCACTCTGCCGGCGGGTCCGACAGGACGCGCCGCCTGCGGCGCGCGTGTCACCCGATCGGGCGAGGCCCCGGGTCAGGCCCGGCCGGCGGCGCGGAGGTCGGTGACGAGCTCGCGCGGGAGCTGGAAGGTGATCTTCTCGGTCACCGGCTCGAACTCCTCGACGGAGGTGAAGCCGCGCTCGGCGAGGTGCGCGAGGACGTCCTGCACGAGGTTGTCGGGCACCGACGCGCCCGAGGACAGGCCCACGGTGGTGGCGCCCTCGAGCCAGGCCTCGTCGATCTCGTGCGCGAAGTCGATGAGGTGCCCGGACCGCGCGCCGTGCTGCACCGCGACCTCGACCAGGCGCACCGAGTTCGAGGAGTTCTTCGACCCGACCACGAGCATCACGTCGCAGTCGGCCGCGATGTCCTTGACCACCTGCTGGCGGTTCTGGGTGGCGTAGCAGATGTCGTCGCTCGGCGGGCTCTGGAGCAGCGGGAGGCGCTTCTTGAGCCGGTCGACGGTCTCCATGGTCTCGTCCACCGAGAGCGTCGTCTGCGACAGCCACACGACCTTCTCGGGGTCGCGGATCGTGACGCCGTCGACCGCGTCGGGGCCGTCGACGAGCTGGATGTGCTCGGGGGCCTCGCCGGAGGTGCCGATGACCTCCTCGTGGCCCTCGTGGCCGATGAGGAGGATGTCGTAGTCCTCCTCGGCGTACCGGCGCGCCTCCTTGTGGACCTTCGTCACCAGCGGGCACGTCGCGTCGATCGCCTTGAGGCCGCGCTCGGCGGCCTGGTCGTGGACCTCGGGCGCCACGCCGTGCGCGGAGAACACGACGACGGACCCCGGCGGGACCTCCTCGTTCTCCTCCACGAACACCGCGCCCTTCGCGGCGAGCGTGTCGACGACGTGGCGGTTGTGCACGATCTCCTTGCGCACGTAGACGGGAGCGCCGTAGAGCTCCAGCGCCTTCTCGACGGTCACCACGGCCCGGTCCACGCCCGCGCAGTACCCGCGCGGCTTGGCCAACAACACTCGCTTCGGGTCTGCCACGCCTCGATGGTATCCGCACGCCCGGTTTGGTCACACCCCACAGTTACGCTTGCCACGTGACCGCCGCAGAGCAGAGCAGCGCAGGACCGCCCGCCCAGCCGGGCGCCCCGGACCAGGCCGCGAGGCCGGCCACCGGGCCCGGCGCGCCGATGAGCGCCGAGAACCCGTGGCCGCTGCGCGTCGTGTCGAAGAAGATCGGCGACTGGCTCGCGCGCCTCGGCGAGGTGTGGACCGAGGGGCAGATCACCGAGATCAGCCACCGCGGCCGCACCGTCTACCTGACGCTGCGCGACCCCGCCGCCGAGGTCTCGATGCGCGTCGTCGACTTCACCGGCGCGGTCGCCGCCTGCGACCCGCCGCTGCGCGACGGCGCCCAGGTCGTCGTCCGGGCCCAGGCCCAGTGGTGGGACAAGAACGGGTCCCTCTCGCTGCACGTGCGCGAGATCCGCCAGGTCGGCCTCGGCGAGCTCCTCGCGCGGCTCGAGCGCCTCAAGAAGCTGCTCGCCGCCGAGGGCCTGTTCGCGGCCGACCGGAAGAAGACGCTGCCGTTCCTGCCGTACCGGATCGGGCTCATCACCGGCCGCGCCTCCGACGCGATGCGCGACGTCCTCAAGAACGCCAAGGCCCGCCTGCCGTCCGCGGACTTCGAGGTCCGCGAGGTGGCCGTCCAGGGGCCGCGCGCGGTCACCGAGGTGTGCGCGGCGCTCGCCGAGCTCGACCGCGACCCCGAGATCGAGGTCATCGTCATCGCCCGCGGCGGCGGCTCGATGGAGGACCTGCTGCCGTTCTCCGACGAGACCCTGTGCCGGGCCGTGGCCGAGGCCGTCACGCCCGTCGTCTCCGCGATCGGGCACGAGCCCGACACGCCGATCCTCGACTACGTCGCCGACTGGCGCGCCTCCACGCCCACCGAGGCCGGGAAGAAGGTGGTCCCCGACCTCGCCGAGGAGCAGCGCGGCCTGAACATCAGCCGCACCCGGCTGCGCCAGGCGCTCAACGCGATGCTCACCCGCGAGTCCGACGCGCTCGCGGCGATGCGCGCGCGGCCGGTCCTGGCCCGGCCCGAGACGATGCTCGAGGCCCGGTCCGAGGCGGTCCAGAACCTGGTGCACCGCATCCGGTCCCGCACCAGTTCGCGGCTGGAGCGGTCCTTCGACGACCTGGTGCACCTGCGGGCCCGGCTCCGGGCCCTCTCGCCGCAGTCCACACTGGACCGCGGCTATGCGATCGTCACGGACGCGGCGTCGGGAGCGGTCCTGCGGGACGCCGCCGACGCCGGCGAGGCGGTCGAGGTGCGGCTCGCGGCGGGCGCGCTGCGCGCCGCGGTGGTGCAGACGATCACGGACACAAGGGAGGACGACGAGTGAACGACGAGCGGTTGACGTACGAGGAGGCCCGGGCCGAACTGGTGGCCACGGTGGAGCGGCTCGAGGCGGGCGGCGCCACGCTCGAGGAGTCGCTCAAGCTCTGGGAGCGCGGCGAGGCGCTCGCCGACCTGTGCCAGGCCCACCTCGAAGGCGCCCGCGAGCGCCTCCAGGCCCGCACCGGCGGCGAGGCCGGCGAGGACTGAGCCGGCGGCGCGCTACCGGGCCGCGGCCACGCCTTCGGCGAGCTCGTCGAGGTCCGGGATGCCGTCCGGCTCGGCCGACAGGACGACCGTGGCGCCGTCGATCTCGGCCACCCACGCCTCGCCGCTGTCGAGCTCGTACGAGGTCCACTGGATGCCGCCGGCCTCGACCGGGGTCCCGGCGCCGGTGAGGTCCTCGTCGACCTCGGTCGCGGCCCCGCTGGTCTCCGACATCTGGAGGCCGTTGCCGTCCGGCGAGTACCAGCCGGTCCGCAGGGTCGCGGTCTCGCCCTCGGCGGCGAGGTGCGTCGAGATCGGCTTCCAGTCCTCCGAGAGCTCCGGCTCGATCGCCGGCAGGCCCAGGCTCGCGGCCGTCGCGAGGTTCCCGGCCGTGTCGACCACGCTCACCTGGCGGTCCGCGGCGATCCAGCCCCAGCCCCAGTACACGAGCCCCAGGGGCACGAGCAGCACCGCCATCGACAGCGCCATGTCGCGCATCCGCCGGTGCTTCGGGCGGGCCGCCTTCACGGCCTCCGCGTTCGCCTCGGCCGCGGCCTGCGCCGCGTCGGCCTCCCCGGCCCGCTCGGCCTTGACCTCTTCGCTGGACATGACCCCATCCTGACCGACCGCCGCGCCGGCCCGGGCACCGCCCCGGCGCGGCGTGGCCCACGAGTCCCCCGCCGGGCGCGGCGAACCGGGACGCGGCCGGGCACGAGGCGCGAATGCGACTTCCGGGCCCGCACCGCCCTGGCATAACCTCTCCGCAGCACTCGCCCCCGATCGGAAGGAGCCCCCGTTGATCCTCGTGGCAGGCGAGAACGTCATCGACCTCGTGCCCGCACCCGGAGGACAGCTCCGGCCCACCTGCGGCGGCGGCCCCGCCAACACCGCCGTCGCCCTCGCCAGGCGCGGCATCCCCACCGCGCTCGTCGGCTCGGTCGGCGGCGACCACTTCGGCCGCCGCGTCTGGCGCCGCCACATCTCCGCCGGCGTGCGCCGCGACTGGCTCCAGCGCACCGACCTGCCCTCGACGCTCGGCCTCGCCGTCGTCAACGGCGACGGCACCGCCCACTACGACTACTGGACCACCGGCACCGCCGACTTCGCGTGGGAGGGCCGGCCCCTCCCCAAAGCCGACCCCGGCAGCGTCGACCTCGTCCACTTCGGGTCCCTCGCGGCCTACCTCGAGCCCTCCGCGCGCGCCATCGAGCACTGGGTCAACCGCGCCCGCGGGTCCGTCCCCGTCACCTTCGACCCGAACATCCGCCTCAGCGCCATGGGCGAGGCCGCGAAGGTCCGCGAGCGCACCGAGCGCCTCGTGGGCCTTTCGACCCTCGTGCGCGTCTCCGAGCGCGACCTCGCCCAGCTCTACCCCGAAACGCCCGTCGACCGCGTCGCCCGCGAATGGCTCGGCCTCGGGCCCGAACTCGTCGTCGTCACCCTCGGCGACGCCGGGTCGGTCGCGTTCCACCGCAACCACGTCACCGAGGCGACCGCGCCGCCCGTGGACGTCGTCGACGCGATCGGCGCCGGCGACGCGTTCACCTCCGGGCTCCTCGGCTGGCTCACCTCCGCGGGCTGGATGCGCCTCGACCGGCTCCCGTCCTGGGGCAACCCGACCGTGGTCGCCGCGGCCCTGCGGTACGCGTCCCAGATCGCCGCGCAGGCGTGCACCGTCCCCGGAGCGCCCTGACGCGGCTCGTTCACTCCGCCGCAACTCGGACAATCGCGGACTAGAATCGTCTTGTGCCTCAACCGGAACTGCGGATCTGCCTCGCGGACGACGATCTCGACGCGAGCCTCCGCCTCGACGCGCGGCGCGGCCTGACCTCGCGCCCCAAGCACCTCCCGATGCGCCTCCACTACGACGGCCGCGGCTCCGGCCTCTTCGGGAAGCTCACGGAGCAGCCCGAGTACTACCAGACCCGCAGCGAGCGCGCGATCCTGCGCGACCGCGCCCGCGAGATCGCCGCCGCGCTCGGCGCCGAGCCGGTCTCGGTGATCGAGCTCGGCGCCGGCCGGGCCGAGAAGATCCGGCCCGTGCTCGACGCGCTCGCCGCCGCCGGGCGCCTGGACGCGTTCTGGCCCTTCGACGTCGCCGAGGGCGAGGTGCGGGACGTGCTGGCGGAGCTCGCCACCGCGTACCCGGACGCGCACCTCGGGGGGATCGTCGGGGACTTCACCCGGCACCTCGCGCACCTGCCCGACCACCGCGACACGCGCCTCGTCGCGTTCCTCGGCGGGACCTTCGGGAACCTCCCCGGGCCCGAGCGGGCGCGGTTCCTGCTCGACCTGCGCGAGGCCCTGCGCCCGGGCGACCGGTTCCTGCTCGGCGCCGACCTCGTCAAGGACCCGCGGGTGATCCTGGCGGCGTACAACGACGCGGCAGGGGTGACCGCCGAGTTCAACCGGAACGTGCTGCACGTGCTCAACCACCGCCTCGACGCCGACTTCGAGCCCGGGAACTTCGAGCACGTCGTCACCTGGGACGCCCCGGCGGCCACCGTCGACATGCGGCTGCGCGCGATGAAGCCGATGGAGGTCGACGTCGCCGGGCTCGGCCTGGAGGTGCGGTTCGCGGTGGGCGAGGAGATCCACACCGGCATCTCCGTCAAGTTCCGGCCGGCCGAGCTCGAGGAGGACCTGCGCACGGCCGGGTTCGCGCCGTCGGCGTCGTGGACGGACGCGCGGGCGAACATGGGCGTGTTCCTCGCCGAAGCGGTCTAACGCGGGTGCCGGTCGCGTCCGCGGTTTAGGCTGGCGGGCATGGGAGAGATCGTGCTCATCCGCCACGGCGAGACGACCTGGTCGGCCTCGGGCCGCCACACCTCGGTCACCGACCTCGAACTCACCGACAACGGTGTGGCGCAAGCGAAAGCGCTGGGACCGCTGCTGGCGGGCCGCCGCTTCGCGGCGGTGTGGTCGAGTCCGCGCAAGCGCGCCCTGGTCACCGCCGGCCTCGCCGGGCTCGAGGTCTCGGCCGTGGTCCCCGAGCTGGCCGAGTGGGCGTACGGCGACTTCGAGGGCCTCACCAGCGAGGAGATCCAGGCCGACGACCCCGAGTGGACACTGTGGACGCACGGTGGGCGGGGCGAGGGCGGCGAGCGCCCCGAGGCGGTCGCGGAGCGCCTCGACCGGGCCCTCGCCGCGGCCGAGCCGCTGCTCGACGGCGGCGACGTCGCGTTCATCGCCCACGGGCACAGCCTCCGCGTCGCCGCCGCCCGCTGGCTCGGCCGCCCCGCGCGCGACGGCCGCGACTTCCGCATCGACACCGCGTCCATCGGCGCGCTCGGCTACGAGCACGGCGGCCACGCGATCAGCATGTGGAACCTGACGGCGGCGATGGCGGCGGGCTGACCGCCGCGGCGGCAGCGCCGGCCCCGCGGGGCGCGCGGGTCTGGTAGCGTTCCGGACCCATGAGCCCTCCCCTCCTCCTGCTGCGCTCCCAGGTCGCCCGCGTGCGGGCCCGCACCTGGCTGCTGGCGTTCGCGGTCGTCCTCGCCGTCGAGCTGGCCGCGGTCGCGCTCGGCTTCGACGCGGTGCGCTGGGTCAGCAAGCCGCTCCTGACGCTGCTGCTCCTCGGCCACCTCATCGTCTCGGTCGCGCCCGGTCAGGCGCCCGCGCGCCTGTTCGGGCTGGGCCTCCTCGTCGCGTGCGCCGCCGACACCGCGCTCCTGTTCGACGGCACCGCCGCGTTCCTGACCGGCATGGGGCTCTTCGCGGTCATGCAGGCCCTGTACATCGCCGCGTTCCTCAAGCTCGGCGCACTGCGCGCCTTCGGGCCCCGGTACCTGGTGCCCACCTGCTACCTGGCGTTCTGGGCCGGGCTCATCACCGCGCTGTGGACGCGGCTGGGCCCGCTCGCGGCGCCCGTCGCCGTCTACAGCCTGCTGCTGGTGGCGATGGCCGCGCTCGCGGCGGGACTCGGCATGGTCCGCGCGGGTCGCCTCGCCGGGATCGGCGGGGCCCTGTTCGTCGTCTCCGACCTGATCCTGGGCCTCGGGGTCGCCGGCTTCGACCTGCCCGGCGCCGACCTGGCCGTCATGTCGACGTACGGCGCGGCGCAGCTGCTCCTGGTCGTCGGCGTGCGTGGGCACCTGCGACCGCCTGCCGCGCACTAGGGTCGAGGCATGAAACGCGTCCTGTGGACCCTGGCGTTCGTCGTCGGCGGGTTCTTCATCGTGCGGGCCCTCATGGAGCCCTTCGTCATCGACTTCTCCGACCCGTCGAGCTACGAGGCCGACTGGGGCGGCCCGAGCCTCGCCGGGGTGCTCCTGGTCCACATGGGCCCCGGCGTCCTCGCCGCGGCGCTGCTGGTGTGGATGGTGCGGCGGGCCGGCCGCAGGGAGGCCGGGCCCGCCGACGAGTGAGCGTCAGCCCAGGTCGATGCGCTTGAGCCGCTGGGTGGCGCGGGTGAGCACCACGTAGGCGACGCCGGGGCCGTGCGACTTGGCGACCGCGTCGAGGTCGACGGCGATCACCGCGTCCCACTCCAGGCCCTTGGACTCCAAGGGGCCCACCAGGGTCACGCGGCCGTCGTGGACGGCGGCCGCGAGCTCGGCGTGCCGGTCGTACGGCGCGATGACGCCGACCGTGCCCTCCACGGACTCGAGCGCCTCGGCCACCGCGCTCGCGAGCTCCGGCAGGAGCGCCTGCGGGTCGACCGTGCGGGACTCGACGGGCACGCCGGTCTCGCGCACGGCCTCCGGGAGGTCGATGCTGCGCAGGCGCGGCTTCGCCCACTCGGCGGCGTACTCGAAGACCTCCTTGGAGTTCCGGTAGTTCTTCGTCAGGTGGAACTCGTGGAGGCGGCCGCTGGGGACGGCGCGGCGGCGGGCGTCGGCGCTCTCCTTCGGGCGCGGCCAGCTCGACTGGGCCTCGTCGCCGACGATCGTCCACCCGGCGGCGCGGCCGCGGCGGCCGAGCATCCGCCACTGCATCGGCGAGAGGTCCTGGGCCTCGTCGACGATGACGTGCGCGTAGTCCTCGTAGAACGCGTCGCGGGCCTGGCGCTCGGGCCGGTCGTAGAAGCGGTCCTGGGCGGTCGAGACCTCCTGGATGCCGTCCCACGAGCGGATGCGGTCGCGCCCGCGCGGCTGCGGCTTGACGCCGAGGAGGAGGCGCAGCTCGTCGAGGAGCGCCACGTCCGGGATCGAGAAGTCCGCCTCGCGCAGCGACGCGGCGACCGCCTCGATGGACTCGCGCTTGAGGTGGCCCTCGGCCGCCGAGGCGAGGCGGCGCTCGTCGCCGGCCCAGCCCAGGACCTCGGCCGGGTCGAGGTCGGGCCACCAGTGGTCGAGGAACGTGAGGAACTCCCCGCGCGAGCCGACGTCCCGTGAGAACTTCGCGGGCTCGGCGTCCGGGATCACCGGCTTCACCTTGCGCCACAAGGCGACCAGGAGCGCACGGCCGGCCTCGGTCTTGGCGAGGTTGGGGCGCGGCTCCTTCTCGAACACGCGGGCGCGGGCGGCGGCGAGGTCGGCGGCGTCGAGCTTGAACACGTCGCCGCGGTAGACGATCCGCAGCTCGCTCGGGGCGTCCGGCGGGGTCTGGCGGATCAGGCGGCGCAGGATCGGGAGCATCACGGTGCCGCCCTTCACGGCCGCGACCGCGGGCCGGTCCTGGCGGACCGCCTCGACGCCGGCGTACAGCTCGCCGAGCGAGTACAGGGCGGCGGTCTCCTCGCCGAGGCTGGGGAGGACGCGGCCGATGTACTTCATGAACACCGCGGAGGGGCCGACGACGAGGATGCCGGCGGCCTCGTAGCGGCTGCGGTCCTGGTACAGCAGGAACGCGGCGCGGTGCAGGGCCACCACGGTCTTGCCGGTGCCGGGGCCGCCGGTGATGATCGTGGCGCCGCGCCCGGGCGCGCGGATCGCGGCGTCCTGCTCGGCCTGGATCGTGGCCACGATGTCGCGCATCCGGCCGGTGCGCTTGCGGCCCAGGGCGGCCATGAGCGCGCCGTCGCCGATCACGGGGAGGCGCTCGGCGGCGTCCTCGTTGAGGAGGTCGTCGCTGATCTCCTCCACGGCGCGGCCGAACGAGCGGATGACGCGGCGCCGGGCCACGTCCTGGCGGTCGACGGCGGTCGCGCGGTAGAACGGGGCGGCGGCGGGCGCGCGCCAGTCGACCAGGAGCGTGCGGTACTCCTCGTCGCGCACGCCGAGGCGTCCGATGTGGCGGACCTTGCCGTCGTCGAAGTCGAGGCGGCCGAAGACGAGGCCCTCGTGCTGGGAGTCGAGGTCGGCGATGCGGCGGGCGGCGCGGTAGACGAACACGTCGCGCTCGAACTGGGCGCCGGGCACGGTCGCGGCGAGATGGCGGTAACCGGCGTCGCGGTCGCCCACGGCGTCGGCGCGCAGCACGTCGACCCGGTCGTAGACGCGGTCGACGAAGGCCTGCTCGATCGCGATCTCCTGCTCGGGGGTGTTCGCGGGATCGGGATCGGGCACTGCGTGGGAGGTGTCGACGTCCTCCGGCTGGCGGGCGTCGGCGGGGCCTGGTTCCTGGGACACGGCGCTCCTCGCTCGAATTCGGGACGCACCAGCCTAGCGCGCCCCCGCGACACCCGTCCGCCGAAGTTGGACTAGGGACGGGTGTCCCACACCCGGTACATCCAGGAGTAGTCGTCGGCGATGTCGTCGAAGCCGAACTGGCGGTACAGGCCCTGGGCGTCGCCGGTGGCGAGGAGGACGCGCTTGAGGCCCATCCGCTCGGCGTCGGCGACGATGCGCTCCATGACGAGCTTGCTCAGGCCCCTGCCGCGGGCGGCGCGGTCGACGAAGACGTCGCTGAGCCAGGCGAAGTAGGTCCGGTCGGTGACCAGGCGCGCGAACGCGACCTGCTTCCCGGAGCCGTCGTAGACGCCGTACGGGAGCGAGTGGTCGATCGCGTGGTCCATGTCCTCGCGGGTGCGGCCCTCGGCCCAGTACGTGTCGGTCGAGATGACCCGGTGGATCCACTCGCGGTCGAGCCGGTCGGGATCGGTCGAGATCTCGTACGCTTCGCTGCCCATGCTGCTCCTCCTCGCGGTCAGGCCCTCGCCCCGAGCGTGCCGCGACCTGCCTTGCGCCGCAAATGGATTTCGATGAACACGAGGTTGAGCACGATCGAGGAGACGATCGCCGCAGTGTAGGCGGTGTCGAACAGGGGCCCGAAGTCGCCGCCGTAGTAGCCGTCGAGCAGCGGCAGCTGCACGGCGATGAACAGGCCGAGGTAGACGCGCAGGTTGACGGCGGCGAACGTCGCGGCGAAGTTGCGCAGCATCCAGCGGCGGTGCGACTCGAAGTCCCGGGCGCGGACCGCGCGGTAGGCGCGCAGCGCTGAGTAGAACCAGAACACGTCGAGGAGGACGAACGTCACCAGCGCGATCGGCCCGGCCGTGGTGAGCACCGCGACGACGATGCCGCTGAGGCTGCCGGGCAGGACGCCGGCGAGGAGGTAGACGCGGCCGAGGACGCGGTGGACCCGCGGGTGCCTGCGGCGGATCGAGCCGAAGAACTGGAAGGGCCCCACCAGGAGCGCGATCCCGGCGGTCACGGCGTGGACGATGAGGAACGGCAGGTGGAACGGCACGTCCTCGCGGATGCCGACGCGGGATTCGACGTCGGGGACGAGGTAGGCGGGCAGGGAGTAGAGGACGATCGCGACGCTGAGGATCGCGACGACCGCGACGGCGACGCGTCCGCGGCGCGCGGGGCGCTTCGTTTCGAGGGTGGCGGTCATGGGGGGTGCTCCAGGTGTGAGTCATACTATCGATAGTGACGCTATCACTCTGAACGAGCCGGAGTCAACCGCGCTTCGGGTAAGAAGGAGCCATGCGAATCGGAGAGCTCAGCGCGCGGACCGGGGTGCCGGCGGCCACCATCAAGTACTACGTGCGCGAGGGCCTGCTCTCCGGCGGCGAGCGCCGCAGCCACAACCAGGTCGAGTACGGCGAGGACCACGTGCGGCGGCTGCGGCTCGTGCGGGCCATGGTCGAGGTCGGCTCGCTGCCGATCGCGAAGGTCCGGGAGGTGCTGGCCGAGATCGAGGAGCCCGACCGCGACCTCGACAGCACGCTGGGCGTCACCAGTCGGGCGCTCTCGCATCACCGCGTGCCCGCGGAGGAGCCGGCCGAGGAGGACCTCGCACTCGCGCGCGCCATCGTGCGCCGCCGCGGCTGGGACGCCGTGCCCGCCGACCACGCCCACATCCGGACCCTCGCCGACGCCATCGGGCGCCTCCGCGAGCTCGGCCTGGCCGACATGGTCGACATGACCGGCGAGTACGCCCGCGCGGCCGAGATCGTCGCCGAGATCGACCTCTCCCTCCTGTCCACCCGGCGGGAGCGCGACGAGATCCTCGAGGCCATGGTCGTCGGCACGGTCCTGGGCGACGCGATGTTCGAGGCGCTGCGCCGCATCGCGCAGGTCGAGGTCTCGGCGCGGGTATACCTACGTGGACAACAGGACCCGCAGGGAAGCGAGTAACACTCATCCACACAGGACCGTCTCCGGCCCTCCCCCATGCCCGTTCATGCGCGAATGGCAATGTCTGCACTTGTCGGGTTTTTGACTTCGCAAGTCGATTGGGTGGTTCTACGCTGATTGCACGCCCGGAAATGGCGTGGCGGCAAGCTCCAAGCCTGCTCGACAAGAGACTTTGCCGCCATCACCAGGAGGCCGTCCGCCGAAGTGGGGTAGACGGACGGCCCGCGGCGGGGTCCCGATCACCTGGCCCGGGGCCCCGCCGCCTTTTGGCGGGGCCGGCCAGGCGACCCGAAGGTCAGGTGCCGCCGACACGTCAGGGCCGGTTGAGCCATTCGATCAGTTCGGGAGGGCCCATCGTCCGCACGCGCTCGGAGTAGCACTCGAGATCGGCCTCGCTCAAGACCTCTGCCGCCGCCCCCGATCCTCCCCTCCGGAAGAACGCCTCGCGGCTCTTCATCACGCCCGACGGGTCGGGCGCGAAGCGGTCGGCCTTCGACTTCATGTCCGCGAAGGTCGCGGCCTTCACCAGTTCCGGCCAGCGCTCCGGATCGACCTCGATCTCGAGCCAGTCCGCGATGCGCCGCATCTCGCGCTCGAGGTCCGCGGCGAGGTCGGCATAGTGGACGAGCAGGAGGTTCGGTTGGTCGCGCCGGTTCCAGGCGTCGCCGAGATGGTGCATGACGCCGGGAAGGGCGTCGAGGTCGTCGCGCGGGCCGGCTTCCCTGCGGATCCAGCCGGCGAGCCACTGGGCGAGCGGCCACGGCGGCTTCGGCTTGCTGCCGGGTTCGGGTCGGGGAGCGCCGACGAGGGCGCGGATGCGGTCGTGATCGAGGTTGTTGCCCTGGTGGTAGAGGGATACTGCGGCGTCGAGGGGGTGCCGGGCGGCGACGATGTAGCGGGTGTCGGGGCGCAGGGGAATGCCGTCGAGCGGAGTGTGGGTCTTCATGACGCGGCGGTGGGACTGGGCCGCGAGGCGGGCGTGCATCTCGGCTTCGGGGACGACGAGCCAGTCGACCCACGGGGAGAGTTCGTGCAGGGGCGCGCCGAGGTCGGGCGTCTGGAGCACGAGGAGGGCGACGATGGCCTGGGTCCAGGTGGTGCCGTGCTTGGAGCGGGTGCTGATGACGATGTCGCCGGAGCGGGGCGGGAGGCGGAGCCAGCGGGCGGAGTCCTCGTCGCGGGACTGGTACCGGTGCGGTGCGTCGGGCATGCCCGGAGCGTAGGCCGGGTCCGCCAACGCGGCGATCGGATTCGGTCGCCTGCCGCCGCGGCGGTTGAGCGGGGGCGGGCGGCTCTCTACGATGGAGTCGACGACCGTCTATCTCCAGGAGTGCGATTCCCGTGGCCCTCAACTCGTCCATGGTCCCGCTCGGCACGGCCGCGCCGGACTTCTCGCTGCCGGACCTCGACGGCGCGCTGCGGTCGCTGGCGGACTTCGACGCCCCGGCGCTGCTGGTGGCGTTCACGTGCAACCACTGCCCGTACGTGCGGCACATCGAGCAGGTCTTCGGGTCGTTCGCGGCCGGGCGGGCGGACCTCGACGTGGTGGCGGTGTGCTCGAACGACGCCGAGAGCCACCCCGACGACGGGCCGGTGGGCCTCGCGGAGCAGGCGGCGCGGGCGCAGTGGGCGTTCCCGTACCTGGTGGACGCGTCGCAGGAGGTCGCGCGGGCGTACAGCGCGGCCTGCACGCCCGACTTCTTCCTGTACGGCCCCGACCGCAAGCTCGCGTACCGGGGCGCGTTCGACGGTTCGACGCCGGGCAACGGGGTGCCGGTGACCGGGGAGTACCTCGCGGCGGCGATCGAGCAGGTCCGCAAGGGCCGGCCGGTGCCCGAGCCGCACTACCCCTCGACGGGGTGCGGCATCAAGTGGCGGGCCTAGACGAGGGCGCCGTCGCGGGCGACGACGCGGCCGCCCTTGACGACGAGCCGGCGCGGGTGGTGTTCGAGGACGGCCTCTGAAGGGTTGCGGCCCTTGACGGCCACGAGGTCGGCGGTGTCGCCCGGTGCGAGGCCGTAGCCCTCGATCTTGAGCAGGCGCGCGCCGCCGAACGTCGCCGCTTCGAGGGCGAGTTCGATGTCCGCGTCGCGGCTGAAGCCGGCGTTGCGGGCGAACCACTGGGTGCGCTGGAGCAGGTCGCCGGTGCCGTAGGGGCTCCACAGGTCGCGCACGCCGTCGTTGCCGATCCCCATGGTGACGCCGGCGGCGTCGAGTTCGCGCAGGGGCAGGATCTGCTTGGGCGCCACGGAGGTCAGGCCGATCTCGAGTTCGGCGAGGTCGGCGATGAGGCGGGCGCGGGTGGCGTCGTCGGCGTCGCAGAGGGCGAAGGCGTGGCTGATGACGACCTTGCCGGCGTAGCCGAGGGCGCGGGTGCGCTCGATGATGAGGTCGAACTCGTGGACGCCGAGGTCGCCGCCGTCGTGGAGGTGGATGTCGATCTCGGCGCCGTACTGGGCCGCGAGGGCGAACACGAGGTCGAGGTGGGTCTCGGCGTCGAGGTCGAACCCGGCCGGGTCGATGCCGCCGATGCACTTGACGCCGGCCTTGAGGGCCTCCTCGAGGAGGTCGGCGGTGCCGGGGCTGACGAGGATGCCGGTCTGCGGGAAGGCCACGAGCTCGACGTCGATGCGCCCGTCGAGGCGGCCGGCGGCTTCGAGGACCGCGTCCACGGCGCCGGTGCCGATCCCGGGGTCCACGTCGACGTGCGAGCGGGCGTGGGTGGTGCCGGAGGCGACCATGTTCGCCAGGAGCGCGGTGATGTAGTCGGGGTTCGGGACGCCGAACTCCGCGCGGCGGTCGCGGCCGTAGGCGATGGCGGCGGCCAGGCCCGGGCCGGCGGTGCGCGGCACCCACGGCCCGCCCCACAGCGTCTTGTCGACATGGGCGTGCGCGTCGACCAGCCCGGGGATGACGACGGCGCCGTCGAGGTCCTCGACGTGCGCGCCCTCGGCGTCGAGCGCGTCGCCGAGGGCGGCGATGCGGCCGTCCCGGACGAGGAGGTCGGTGCGGCCCTCGCGGCCCCAGAGCCGGGCGTCGCGCAGGAGCAGGTCGGTCATGGGTCGGTCCTTTCG
Organism: Glycomyces terrestris; assembly: GCF_003933745.1. GTDB lineage: Bacteria > Actinomycetota > Actinomycetes > Mycobacteriales > Micromonosporaceae > Glycomyces > Glycomyces terrestris. The sequence continues at coordinate 347,428 of NZ_RSEB01000005.1, forward strand.
CCACCGGGCACCGCAGTTAGCGGTATACCGTTAACTCAGACGGTATACCTTTGACGGGTTTCCGTCCACCGAGAGGGAGCGAGATGAGCCGAGCCGACCAGGTCTACCGGGCGCTGCGCGAGCGCATCGTCACCGTCGGGCTGCGCCCCGGCGCGCGGCTCATCGAGCGCGACCTCGCCGCCGAGTTCGAGGTCTCCCGCATCCCGCTGCGCGAGGCGCTCCAGCGGCTCGCCGCCGACGGCCTCGTCACCGCCGTCCCCGGCCAGGGCAGCATCGTCACCGTCCCCACCCCGAAGGACATCGCGGACCTGTTCGACGTGCGCGCCGGGCTCGAACCGGTCGCCGCGCGGCTCGCCGCCGCGAACGCCGGACCCGAGGACCTGCTCCGGCTCAAGGAGTGCGTCCTCCCCCGCGCCGACCCCGAGTCGCGCACCGAGGCGAACGCGGCCTTCCACCGCGAGCTCGTGGCCGCCGCCGGGAACCCGCTCCTCGCGCAGATCATGGAGCCGCTGGAGGCCCGCATGCGGTGGGTCTTCCACCTCACCGTCGAACGCGACCCCGTGCGCCAGCGCGAGGAGCACGCCGAACTCCTCGACGCGCTCATGGAGCCGGACCCGGACCGGGCCGCGGCGATCGCGTACGCGCACGTCGAGGACGGCCGGGCGTTCACCCTGGAGGCGGCCCGCCGCTGGCAGCTGGAGGCCGTGGACGCGCGGGAGGCGACCCGCACGCGCCGCCGCCGGGTGGGCGCGGAGTTAGCGCCAGAGCTGGTGCAGGGCGATCTCGAGTTCGCCGAGCATGTTGCGCAGCAAGGGCATCGAGAGGCCGATCACGGTGCCGGGGTCGCCGTCGATGCGGTCGATGAAGGCGGAGCCGTAGCCGTCGAGGGTGAAGGACCCGGCGACGTGGAGCGGCTCGCCGGTGGCGACGTAGGCGGCGATCTCCTCGTCGGAGACCTCCGCGAAGTGCACGACGGTGCCGGAGGCGCGCACGATCTGCCGGTCGGCCTCGGTGTCGATGAGGCAGTGCCCGGTGTACAGGGTCCCGGAGTTGCCGCGCATGCGCTTCCAGCGGGAGGCGGCCTCCTCGGGGCCTTCGGGCTTGCCGAGGATCTCGTGCCCGAAGTGGAGCACGGAGTCGCAGCCGAGGACGAGGGAGCCGGGGGCGACCTGGTCGAGGACGGCCTGGGCCTTGAGCTCGGCGAGGGTGCTCGCGAGCTCGGCCGGGTCGTGGCCCATGACGCGGCTCTCGTCGACGCCGGAGACGATGACGAGCGGCTCGATGCCGGCGGCCTTGAGCAGTTCGCGGCGCGCGGGCGACTGCGAGGCCAGGACGAACGGGCGCGCCGCCTCGCTCCGCGGAGCGGGCCGGCTCAACGGTCCATCCCGCGGCGGGCGGGGACGGCGGTGTCGCGCCAGGAGCGGCGCACGCGCAGCTTCAGGCCGGGGTTCTGCCAGGAGGCGCGGCGCGCGGGCGCCTCGGACTCCTCGACCGGCCGCGGCAGGGCGGTGATGAGGCCGACCAGGGCGGCCAGCTCCTCGTCGGTCGGGTTGCCCCGGAGGACCTTGAGCTCCAGACCCATCGCGCTACTCCTCGTCGTAGTCGAACTCGCGGTGCACCCGCTCCCAGAACCCGTCGCGGACCCAGATCCGCGCTTCGGGGTGGTCGCGTAGAGAGTAGCCGAGTTCCTTCTCGGCTTCCACCAGCAGCTCCTTGTCGATGACGGTGGGCAGCTGGGGGCCGGGCAGGAGGTCGGCTATGTTGTCGGCGCCCCTGGTCAGGAGCCATTTGTGGCCGACGTACTCGCCGATGGAGCGCACGGTCTCGGGGTCGAGCTTCTCCCCGGTCTGGGTGGTGCGCACGAACTTGGGCCGGGCCGACTCGGCCTGGGCGAGCGCGTCGGCGGCGGTCATGGTGACGGCCACGGACTGGCGGGTGCCGAAGACGACCGCGGGGTTGGGGACGCGCGGCTCGGGCTGGGCCATGGGGGCGCCGACCATGCCGTGGGTGGCCGCGGCGGCGGTGCCGCTCTTGGTGAAGTACGCCCGGAGCTCCTCGGCCTCGATGGTCTCGACGGTGTCGGACTCCCACACGAGGCGTTCGGCCTGGTTGGTGCCGTAGGGGGGTTCGACGCCCCAGAGGTGGACGCGGACGCCGTAGGCCTGGGCGACCTCGACGGCAGGGACCATGTCCTCGTCGCCGGCGAGGAGGATGGCCTCGTGGATGGCGCGGTGGCGGGCCAGGAGCTCCAGGTCGGAGCGGATCTGGGCGTCGACGCCCTTCTGCTGGCCGCGCGAGTTGAGGTTGCCGAGGCGGACCTTGACGTAGTCCATGTTCGCGATGACGCGCTGGTCGACGGTGGGGACGCGGTCGCGGGCGGCGTCGAACCAGTAGAGGCGCAGCAGCTCGCCGTCGGAGAGGCGGATCGCGGCGCGTTCGATGAGGGACTTGATGAGCTTCTCGGCGTCGACGCGGTAGTCGCGGCGGGAGGTGGCGTCCAAGAGGAGTTCGGCCGCGGCGGCGTAGAGGTAGCCGACGTCGATCAGGATCGCGTACCGCCGGGACGGCAGTCCGGGAAGCACTCCTCCGATTGGTGTCATCGCCCACACTCCCAACATCCGGCGGGACGATTCGTCCCGCTTCCCCCAGCTGTATAAGACGGTACCCGGATCGGACTCCGGGGATGGGAGTGGTGCGTGCCGCTTCGCGCGGAAATGCGGTTTCCGCCGGTAGCCGGGGCGCGGACGGGGCGGGACGCGGGGAGTCCTCACCGGATCGGGTGAGACGGGGGCGGCGCGGCCCGGCCGCGCCGCCCGTCCGGTCTAGAGCGGGATGTTGCCGTGCTTCTTCGCCGGCAGCTCGTCGCGCTTGGAGGCGTTCATGCGCAGGCCGCGCACGAGCTGGGCGCGGGTCTCGCGCGGCTGGATGACCGCGTCGATGAGGCCGAGCTCGGCCGCGACGTACGGGTTGTTCAGCTTCTCCTCGTACTCGGACATGAGCTCGGCACGCTTGGCCTGCTCGTCGTCGGCCTTCGCGAGCTCGCGGCGGTAGAGGATGTTCACCGCGCCCTGCGAGCCCATGACCGCGATCTCGGCGGTCGGCCACGCCAGGCACAGGTCGGCGCCGACGCCCTTGGAGCCCATGACGCAGTACGCGCCGCCGTAGTCCTTGCGGCAGACGACGGTGAGCTTGGGGACGGTGGCCTCGGCGTACGCGTAGATGAGCTTCGCGCCGCGGCGGATGATGCCGTCGTGCTCCTGCGAGGTGCCCGGGAGGAAGCCGGGGACGTCGACGAAGGAGATGATCGGGATGTTGAACGCGTCGCAGAAGCGGATGAAGCGCGCGGCCTTCTCGGAGGCGTCGATGTCGAGGCAGCCGGCGAAGTGCATCGGCTGGTTCGCGACGACGCCGACGGGCCGGCCGTCGAGGCGCCCGAACCCGGTGAGGATGTTCTTCGCGAACAGCGACTGCGTCTCGAGGAACTCGCCGTCGTCGAGGACGGCCTCGACGATCTTGTGCATGTCGTACGGCTGGTTCGCGGAGTTCGGGATGACCGTGTCCAGCGCGAGGTCGTCGGCGGTGAGGTCGAGCTCGAAGTCCTTGGACTCGTAGGCCGGGGGCTCGTCGAGGTTGTTCGACGGCAGGTACGACAGCAGGTGCTTGACGTACTCGAGCGCGTCGGACTCGTCGGAGGCGAGGTAGTGGGCGTTGCCCGCGACCGCGTTGTGGGTGCGCGCGCCGCCGAGCTCCTCCATGCCGACGTCCTCGCCGGTCACCGCCCGGACCACGTCGGGCCCGGTGATGAACATGTGGCTGGTCTGGTCGACCATGACGGTGAAGTCGGTGATCGCCGGCGAGTACACGGCGCCGCCCGCGCAGGGGCCCATGATGAGCGAGATCTGCGGGATGACGCCGGAGGCGCGCACGTTCCGGAAGAAGATGTCGGCGTACCCGCCGAGGGACGCGACGCCCTCCTGGATGCGGGCGCCGCCGGAGTCGGAGATGCCGATGATCGGGCGGCCGGTGCGCAGCGCCAGCTCCTGGATCTTGGTGATCTTCTCGCCCGAGACCTGCCCGAGCGAGCCGCCGAGGACGGTGAAGTCCTGGGCGTAGACGCACACCTCGCGGCCCTCGATGGTGCCGTAGCCGGTGACGACGCCGTCGCCGTAGGGCCGGTTGGCCTCCATGCCGAAGCTGGTGGAGTGGTGGCGGCGCAGGCTGTCGAGTTCGACGAACGACCCCTCGTCGAGCAGTTCCTCCAGCCGCTCGCGCGCGGTGCGCTTGCCCTTCTCGTGCTGCTTCTCGATCGCCCGGGGGTTCCCGGTGGCCGCTTCGGAGAGGCGCTCGGCCAGGTCGGCGAGCCGCCCGGCGGTCGTGTGGAAGTCGATGTCGGTCACGCTTCGGATCGTATCGACTGCCCGAGTGGCTACGCTATGCGCGTGGACACACCGACGAGAAAGCCACTGGACCGGCACGCCCTCTGGTCGCTGTTGTCGGAGAAGTCCGACTTCTGGACCGAGGTCGACGTGGTCGGCGTCACTGGCTCGACGAACGCGGACCTGGCGGAGGCCGCCCGGCACGGCGCCGGGCAGGGCCGGGTGCTCCTCGCCGAGGAACAGGTGAGCGGCCGCGGGCGCCTCGACCGGCGCTGGGAGAGCCCGGCGCGGGCGAGCCTGATGATGTCGTTCCTGCTGCGGCCGACGCTGCCGCGCGAGCAGTGGGGGACGCTGAGCATCGCCGCCGCGGTCGCGCTCGAGGAGGCCCTGCACGCCGTGTGCGCGGTCCGCGCGAAGCTGAAGTGGCCCAACGACGTCCTCATCGGCGGCAGGAAGGTGTGCGGCATCCTCGCGCAGGCCGAGGGGAGCGCGGTGGTCGTGGGCGCGGGCCTGAACGTGTCGCAGACCGAGGCGGAGCTGCCGGTCCCGGGGGCGACCTCGCTGCTGCTGGCCGGGGCGGCGACGCTCGACAGGGAGGAGATCGCGGCGGCGTTCCTCGCGCACGTCGCGGCCGTGTACCGCACCTGGGAGGAGCAGGGCCCGGCCTCGGTCGTCGAGCGCTGGGAGCGGAACTCGGACACCCTGGGCCGCCAGGTCGCGGTATCGTTCCCGAACGGCCGCAGCCTCACCGGCCGAGCCGTCGGCATCGACGCCGACGGCCGCCTGCGAGTGGACCCCGGGGACGGGCCGGTGGAGACGGTCGCCGCCGGCGACGTCGTCCACCTGCGGCCGCGGGCGTGAACCCGCGTCCGAGAGGAGTGGCGCATTGACCGACCAGGCGAACGGCGGGCAGGCGGCGCCCGGGACCCGGCCGGCCCGGCAGCCTCCGGGCGCGCGCACCGGCCTCGACGCCGACGGCGAAGGGCTGTACCGGCTCCTGCTGTCCCGCGCCGACGCGACCGTGGCGCAGCTCGCGGCCGAGTCGGGGCGCTCGATCGAGCACGTCCGCACCGTCCTGGCGCGCCTCGTCGACGAGGGCTTCGCGGTGATGGTCGCCGACTCGCGCTTCCGGGCCGTGGGCCCCGACGCGGTCCTCGGCGGGCGGATCGCCTCCCAGCTCGGGGAGGTCCTCGGCGAGTACGAGGCGCTGCGCGAGCTGCTGGAGATCCACCGGGCCGGGCCCGGCGGCGCGTCCGGCGGGCACTGGGAGGTCGTGACCGGGGCCGTCGCGATCCGCTCCCGGCTGCGCCAGCTCAAGGCCGGGGCCGAGCGCAGCCTGCGCACGTTCGTGCGCCCGCCGATGGTGCTCCCGGTCCCCGAGGACCGGCTGCACCAGGACCTCCAGGCCCGCGGCGTGTGCCACAAGATCCTGTTCGACCGCTCGGTGCTCGACATCGACCCGTACGCCGAGTACCTGCGGCACGCGCTCGACTCCGGCGACGAGGTCCGGTTCGCCAAGCGCCTGCCGCTCAAGCTCCTCGTCGTGGACGACCGCACCATCGTCATGGAGGAGCCCGGCGGGGGCCGGCCGCGCGCGATCGTCACCGGGAACCGCGCGATCGTGGAGCTGGCCGCGGCCCTGTTCGAGCAGCTGTGGTCGAGCGGCATCCCCGCCACGACCGCGGCCTCGGACGGCGTGCGCCTCGACGAGGACGACGCGGTGCTCCTCGGCCTGCTGATCGCGGGCCTGACGGACCAGTCCATCGCGTCCAAACTGGGCATCGGACTGCGGACCGTGCAGCGGCGGGTCCGCGAGCTCATGGACCTGGCCGATGTGGACACCCGCATCCAGCTCGGCTGGCACGCGGCGAAGAACGGCTGGGTGCCTTAGGGTCCGGGCGCGAGCGTCGCTCGGGACCGCGCGCAATCGTGGGGAAAGGGCCGGTGACGAAGTGTTGTACTGTGCTTTTGAACAATTCACACCGCCCCCGCCCGTTTCTCACTCCTGGAGGTCCGCAGTGGGATATCCCGACGACCAGCTCGCCCGCGGCGAGGTTGTCAAGCTCCACACCCACCCGCACTGGAAGGAAGGCGTCGCCCCGATCCTGTGGTTCGTGGTCTTCCTGGCGATCGGCGCCATCGCGATCACGTACACGACCCAGCTCGACTGGGACGGCAAGATCTGGCTCGTCCTCGCCGAGGTCGTCATCACGCTCGCCCTGCTGGTCTGGCTCTCGGTCATTCCGTGGATCCGCTGGCGCTCGACCCACTACGTCATCACCGACCAGCGCATCATGTGGCGCGAGGGCCTCGTGACCCGCGAGAGCCGCCACATCCCGCTCGCCCGCGTGAACACCGTCTCCTACACCCAGAACGTCTGGGAGCGGATCTTCGGCTTCGGCGACATGAACATCGACTCGGCCTCCGACGACGGCGAGATCAACCTGGTCGACGTCCCGCGCGTCGACAAGACCAAGGCGCTGCTGTACCAGCTCGCAGAGGACGACCGCGCCCGCCGCGCCGGCGAGGGCGACGGCGCCTAGCCCGACGCACGCCCAAGGCCCGCACCGGATTCGGTGCGGGCCTTCGTCGTCCGCGGGCTCAGGCGCGCTCGAGGGCCTCGCCGGGCAGCGCCTCGGCGGACTCGGGGCTGTTGAAGATCCAGGTGCGGTAGGCGAAGAAGCGGAAGACCGAGCCGAGGCCGACGCCGAAGACGTTGGCGGCCAGGTTCACCGCGATCGCGTTGTCGAAGTACTGCGGCCACACCTGCGCGAGTCCCGCGTTGGCCCAGATGCAGGCGAGCGCGATGAGCAGGCCGATGCCGTTGAAGAAGAAGTAGAGGGCGTACTGGCGGTGGGCGGCGGCGGTGCCGCGGCGCTCGCGCCAGGTCCAGTGCCGGTTCCCGAAGAACGCGAGCGTCATCGCCAGGACGGCGGAGAGGATCTTCGCGTACCAGTACGACCAGTCCATGCCGAGGTACAGCAGGTTGAACAGGCCGACGTCGACCACGTAGGCCGTGCCGCCGACCCCGGCGAACTTGAGGAGCTCGCCGGCGTGGCGCTTGACGAGGCCGGCGGCGCGCGCGATCGGGCCCCGGTCTCGCTCCGGGGATGCAGGGGTCTCGGTCGTGGTCATCAGGGCCAAGCCTACCCGCCGGGGCGCCCGCGCGGGACGGCCGAGCGGGCCCCCTACGGCGCGACCGCGGGCTGGGCGACGGCGACGACGCCGACGACGAACGGGTCGTCGCCGCGCTCGAAGCGGACCACGGCCTCCTCGCCGGTGTGCGCGCGGTGGACGCGCACGTCGACGCCGAACGCGTACCAGTCGGGGTTGTCGACGGCGCCGTTCGCGTGGCAGGTGGCGGGCTCGCCGAGGCTCTGGCCGCCGGCGCTGAGGTCGTCGCCGCGCAGGTACGCGGAGCCGCCCCACAGGGTCGCGGCGACCTCGACCTCGCCGCCGCCCTCGATCTCGATCTCGGTGTCCGCGGCGGCCGCGCCGTCGTAGACCGCGACCTCCCTGGCATCGGCGCCGGGCTCGGCGTAGACGACCGTGAGCGACCAGCCGGCCCAGTGCGGCTCCAGGCAGTGCGCGCCCGCGTCGACCGGCCAGGCCTGGCACGGCGAGGTCGGCAGCTGGTGGTTGTCGGCGGCGACCCAGTACTCGCCGCCGCCCGCGACGAGGCCGGTGACGTCGGCGAACGCCTGCACGCCCGGCTCGGCGTCGGTGAGCGCGTCGGCCGCGAGGTCGGTCCAGGAGCCGCCGGGGCCGTGAAACGACACCGAGGTCGGCAGGTCCTCGTGGACGCCGGCCCAGTACAGGCCCGCCCAGCGGATCTCGGCGCCGCCGGGGACGTCAAGGACCGCGCCGGAGGCGGCCTCGCCTTCCCGGCCGGCGGGCGCGTCCCCGGGCTTGTACGCCTTCATCGGCCAGCGGTCGCCCGCGCCGAGGAGCGCCGCCTCGCGGCAGCCGGGCAGGGAGCAGGTGAGCCAGGTGTTGCCGGAGGCGGTGACGCCGGTGGCGTCGAGGCTGGCGTAGCCGACGGTGCTGCCGGCGGGGGCGATCGGGACCTGGAGCGCGGTGGTGCCGGAGATCCCCGGGCCCTCGACGGTGACCTGAAAGGTCTGGTAGCCGCTGACGTCCTCGCCGATGCTGATGCGCACGTTCGCCTCCGCGGGGCTCGGCATGCGCGCGATCGAGCACTGCACGGTGGCGCCCTCGACGCAGGTCCAGCCGGGGTCGGCGGTCTCGGAGGCGAGGGCGACGCCTTCGGGGAGGACGATGTCGAGCAGGACGCGGTCGCTCGCGGCGGCCTGGCCGTGGCCGAGCCGCGCGGACTCGGGGGCGCGCTCGGTGCGGGGCGCGGCGGCGCCGCCAGTGCCGTCGGCGGCTTCGCCGGTGCCGCCGGGGGCTTCGAGCCGAATCGGGAGGACCGCTTCGCCGCCCGCGACGAGGCCGCTGGTGCCGAGGCCGTGCGCGATGCCGTACGAGGCGGGCTCGGCCCCGGGCGCGGGCTCCTCGGCCGGGTCCTCGGGGTCCGGTTCCGGCGCCGGGTCGGCCGGGTCCTCGGGCGCGGGGTCCTCCGGGTCGGGTTCGGGCTCCTCGTCCTCGGGTTCGGGTCCGGGCTCGGCGGGCTCGGTGACGGCGGGCGCCTCGGGCGCGGCCTGCGGCTCGTCCTCCTCCTCGCCGGAGGTGAGCGCGAAGACGGCGACGGCGGCGACCACGGCGGCCGCGGTGCCGGCCGCGAGGGAGCCCTTGGTGCCGAGCTGCTGCACGATCCGGCGGATCCAGTTCGCGGCCGCGACGAACGGCGCGCCCACGGCCGCGAGGAACCCGCCGACGGCGACCCCGGCCGCGGAGACCGCGCCGGCCGCGAGGTACGGGGACGCGGCGCCGCCGAGGAAGACCGCGGCGACGACGACGCGCAGGCCCGAGTTCAGCTCGGTGAGCTCCGCGAACAGGAGGTTGCAGGTGACGCACGAGTCGAGGTGGTCGTCGACCTTCTGCACCTCGCGCTCGCCGAGCTTGCCGCGCACGCGCGCGCCGAGCCGGTCGACGGTCCAGCGGCACTCCTCGCGCGGGGAGTCGGCGGCGTGCTCGGTGAGGTAGTTCTGGCGGAGCTTCTCGCGGGCCCGGTACGCGAGCGCGGAGACCCCGTTCGGGGTCATGCCGAGCATCGTGGCGATCTTGGCCGGGGAGTCCTCCTCGACCTCGGTGTGCCACAGGACCATCCGCCAGCGCTCGGGGAGCTTGCCGAAGGCGAGGGCGGCGTAGCGGCGCTCCTGGCCCTCGACGGCGGGGTCGACGAAGACCTCGCCGGGGTCGTGGGGCGAGAGGTCGTCGGTGAACTCGACCTTCTTGTCGCGGCGGAGCCGGTCGTAGAAGGTGTTGCGGAGGGTCTGGAGCATGTAGGGCCGGAAGGCGAGGTCGGGGCCGCCGCCGTCGCGGAAGGTGTGGAGGAGCTTGGCGAAGGTCTCGGAGACGAGGTCGTCGGCGCCGGCGGGGTCGCGGGAGAGGATGCGCGAGAGGCGGCGGGCGGCATGGACGTGGCGCTCGTAGAGGACGGCGTACGCGGTGGTGTCGCCGCGGCGGGTGGCGGCGATGAGCTCGGGGTCGGAGCGGTTCGCGGGGTCGTCGTCGGGGTCGCGGGGGGCCTGGTCAGGCGCGGCGCCGGGTTCTAGGCCGCGGGGATCGCCGGCGGGTACGGTCTCGGGCATCGTGCGCCGGTGCTCCTTCCTGGTTGCGCCGAGCTCGTACGATCGGGGGGCTCGGAGGCGTCTCTCTGCGAGAGCGGGCGGGTCGACTGGATTGGAGGAGTTCTCGCTGTCTCCCTTGGCTTAACGATCGAGTCGGCCTCCGGTTGCGCCTTGGACGCACGGTGTCCCCGAACGGGACATTCCACGGAGTTTAGGGCAAAAACCCGCCATAGTCGTGAATTGTGATGCGATTGTGACCAGGTGTGATGGTATTGGGACTTCCCGCCCGGGTTCCAGCGGTCTGTCGGAAATACGTCAGGCGATTGCGTACCGTGGGGTAACGCAGACTGTGACGCGAACGACGCAAGGAGGTGAGCGATGCCCGCTTCGGTACTGCTGGCGCTGCTGGTCGGCACGGCCCTGCTGGCCCTGACCCCGGCCCTGGTCCGCCGGTACGACCCCGACGAGCGGATGATCGAGGACCGCTCGACCTCCGACGCGCGGGTGCTCACCCGGGAGGGGGCCCGGCCCCCGCGTCCCGCCGCGCACCGGACCGTCCCGCTCGATCCCGCCACCACCCCGGACGAATCGGGTGAAACGGGCGCTTCGCTCGACGACATGCTTGCGTCCCAAGGATCTCGGCGCACGCCGAACGCGCGCGGGTGGGAGCGGCGCGGCACGCGCCGCGGCGACTCGGTACGGTTGGAGACCGACCAGTCGTTGACCGGCGAGGACCCCGAGATGCACGAGCAGGCCAGGCTCCGGCAGATGCGCGCCGAGTGGTGGCGGCGGCGCCACCGCCGCATCCTCTACGTGCTCATCGCACTGACCCTGCTGGAGCTCGCCGGCGTCGCCGTCGCGGGCCCCGGCTTCTGGATCGGCGCCGGCGTCGCCATCGCGGCCCTCGGCGGGTACGTGTGGTTCCTGCGCGAGCGCGCCAAGAGCCTGCGCCCCCGCCGCCGCCCCAAGGCGATGCTCACCGCCGAGCCCGAGCACGAGGAGGTCGGCCCGCCGACCTACGTGCCCGAGCAGCCCGACGGCGACTACGTCGAGGAGGACACCCGCGAGTCGTTCCTCTTCGCGGACGACGACGAGGACGACGAGCCCGCCCCGCCGCCGCGCCCCGACCCGCGCCGCCCCGACGGCCCCGCGGGCGTGCGCGGGCGCTCCTACGAGGCCCCGGCCAAGCTCGAGCGCTGACCAGGGCCCTACACTTGCCCGGTTATGCCTGATGAGGAACCGCAGCACCGCCACATCCTGACGTTCAACTTCCGCCAGGGCCGCAACAAGCCCCGCCACGACGAGGCCTTCGCGCGCCTGTGGCCGCGCTACGGCCTGGAGTGGCGGCCGGAGGACGGTCGGCTCGACTTCGCGGCGCTGTTCGGGCGCACCGCGCCGGTGGTGCTCGAGATCGGCTCCGGCAACGGCGAGGCCGCCGCCGCGATGGGCGACGCCGACCGCGACCGCGACCTCCTCGCCGTCGAGGTCTACCCGCAGGGCATCGCCGACCTCATGGACCGCGCCGAGGAGCGCGGCCTCGACAACCTGCGCATCTACCAGGGCGACGCGCTGCCGCTGCTGTGGCACGGGATCGCGCCGGAGGCCCTCGACGAGATCCGGGTGTACTTCCCCGACCCCTGGCCCAAGAAGCGCCACCACAAGCGCCGCATCATCCAGACCGAGCACGCGCGCACCATGGCCGGACTGCTGCGCCCGGGCGGACTCCTCCACTGCGCCACCGACATCGCCGACTACGCCGAGCAGATGCTCGAGGTGCTCACGGCCGAGCCCGCGCTGGAGAACACCGCCGAGGGCTACGCACCGCGGCCCGAGCGGCGGCCGGTGACCAAGTTCGAGCGCCGCGGCGTCAAGGCCGGCCGCGACATCTTCGACCTCGTCTTCCGGAAGCGGTAGAGCGGCGCCGCTCAGGCGGCGGTGAGCCGCCGGTGCCACGACTCCGCCGACGCGTCCGTCAGCGACGCGACCTGGTCCACGACCGCCCGCAGGCGCGCCGCGTCGTCCCCGGCGCGCGCGTACGCCTCGGCGAACATCGGGTCGAGCGCGTCCGCGCCCCGGTCGCACAGGAGCGCGACGAGGTCGTGGAGGATCTCGCGCTGGCGCGTGTACCAGGAGGCGGAGGTGCGCGGCTGCATGACGTACCGCCAGGCGATCCCCTTGAGGAGGGCGCACTGGACGCGCTCCTCGGCGGGGACGACGAGGTCGGCGTCGTAGCGGCGCAGCTGCCCGTCGCCGAACTGCTCGCGGGTGGCCCGCGCGGCGGCCTTCACGAAGCGGCCCACGGTGTTCGAGGTGAAGTTCTTCAGGGCGACCTGGGCGCCGAAGGAGCCGTCGTAGTCGTGGAGGGCCGCGAGCGCGGGGTCGCGCAGGAGGTCCTTCAGGGCCTCGCCGAGGGCCGCGGGCGACTCGTCGGTGTAGCGGCCGGCGGCGGCCTCGCAGACGGCGGCCTGCTCGCCGGCGTCGTCGAGGAGCTTCGCGAGGTTGATGTACTCGCCGTAGATGCCGTCCTCGACGTCGTGCACGGAGTAGGCGACGTCGTCGGACCAGTCCATGACCTGCGCCTCGAGGCACTTGGCGCCGGCGGGGGCGCCGCCGCGGAACCATTCGAAGACCGCCCGGTCGTCCTCGTAGAACCCGAACTTGCGGACGCCTTCGTCTGCGGCCCAAGGGTATTTGCACATCGCGTCGAGTGAGGCGCGGGTGAGGTTGAGGCCCACGGACGCGCCGTGCTCGTCGAGGGTCTTCGCTTCGAGGCGGGAGACGACGCGGAGGGTCTGGGCGTTGCCCTCGTAGCCGCCGCAGGGCCCGGACACCTCGTGGAGGGCGTCCTCGCCGTTGTGGCCGAACGGCGGGTGGCCGAGGTCGTGGGCGAGGCCGGCGACGTCGGCGACGTCGGGGTCGCAGCCGAGCGCGGAGCCGAGCTCGCGGGAGATCTGGGCGACCTCGAGGGAGTGGGTGAGGCGGGTGCGCAGGAAGTCGTCGGTGCCCGCGGTGTGGACCTGGGTCTTGTCGGCGAGGCGCCGGAACCCGGCGGAGTGGAGGATGCGGGCGCGGTCGCGCTGGAAGGGGCTGCGCGTCGACCCGGGTTCGGCCACCAGCCGCGCCGCCGAGGGCCAGCGCTTGGCCAGCGGGTGCAGTGCGGGATCGGTCACGCTGTCGAGCCTAGCGCGACCGATCCCCGGCACCGCGTCTCAATCGGTCAGGTACAGGCGCAGGACGCCGGTGCCGTCGCCGCCGTCGGAGCCGTGGGCCCACGCGAACGCCGAGAGCGGTTCGCCGCCGTCGAAGTCCTCCGGGTAGGTCTCGACGGCCGCGGCGAGGTCGACCCAGACCGCGACGGCGGCCTGGTCGGGCGCGGCGGCGGCGAAGTCGCTGAAGCGGGCGTCCTCGGCGAGGGTCCCGGAGGCGGTCTCGCCGCCGGTGTAGGAGATCTCGGCGCCGTCGGCGGTGACGCCCTCGGGGAGGGCGCCGCCCTCCTCGGCGACGAGCTCCTCGACGAGGGCCTGGAGGTCGGCGGCGCGGTCCTCGGCGAGGTGGGCGGAGAGCAGCATCGACTCGGGGTTGACGCCCTCGTCGGCGCTGAAGTCGCCGGCGACGCTGAGGTCGGCGCCCGCGAGGAGGTCGGTGATCTCGGTGACCTGGGCCTGGATCTCCTCGGCGGTGGGCCCGGTGTCGTAGTCGTCGACCCAGGGGTCCTCCTCGGTGCCGGCGGTCCAGTACCGGTTCTCGAGTTCGAAGTAGCGGGACTCCTCTTCGGGGGTGAGGGTCCCGGCGTAGTAGCCGGTCTCGAGTTCGAGGTACTCGGCGTACTCCTCGGCGGTGAGGGGGTCGAGGGCCGGTTCGGCGGGTTCGGCGGTGGCCTCGCCGTAGAGGAGGCCGTAGGCGCCGAGCCACTCCTCAGTGAGCTCGCCGATGTCCTCGGGGACGTGCACGGTGGCGGCGAAGTCGGCGGCGGGCAGCTCGCCCATGCCGGCGAGGAGGTCGCCGGAGCCGGTCCAGGGGTCGTCCCGGTCGCCGAAGAGGCGGTAGGAGAGCTCGAAGCCCTGGTCGAAGGCGGAGAAGCCGGCGATGAGCTGCCCGGAGTAGAACTCGGAGAACATGTCGGCGTCCTCGCCGGTCATCTCGGCGAGCTCGGCGACGGCGTCCATGTCGACCCAGTAGACGGCGAGCTGGTCGCCGTCGAGCCAGGAGCGGGCCTCGTCGTAGTCGGCGGAGGCCGAGAGCGGGTCGGCGCCGGCCTCGCTCCGGGCGGCCTCGAGCGCGGCGGCGGCGTCCTGCTCGCCGACGACCATGAGGACGTGGTCGTCCTCGACGGTGTAGGCCATCTGGTCCTCGGTGGCGCCGGCGGCGGCGCGGATGCTCGCGAGGCCGTCCTCGGCGGCGCCCGCGTCGGTGCTCGCGAGGCTCACGACCGCGTACGGCTGGTCCTGGTAGGTCCACATGGCGAGGCCGTGGCGGTTGCCGATCCAGGAGGTGAGGTCCTCCTCGGCGTCCACGCCTTCGAGGCCGGTCTCCTCGAGGAGGTCGGTCAGGAGGTCGTCGGTGGAGTCGTAGTCGAGGTCCTCGAACTTCGAGAGGTGCTCGAGGAGCTTCGGGGTCTGGTCGAGCGAGGGGTCGAGGTTGACCTCGAGGTACATGCCCGCGGACGCGGGGAAGCTCTCGGCCGGGTCGGGGCCGCCCTTGAGGACGAACTTGAAGAGCACGACCGCGCCGACGGCGGCGATGAGGACGACGGAGAGGATCGCGGCGACCGCGACCTTCGCGCCGCGGCCGCCGCGGGGCTGGGGCGGCGGCACCGGGACGTACGCGCCCGGCGGGAGGTACGGCGGCTGGCCGGCCTGGGGCGCACCGGGTTCGACGTACGGGACGGGCTGGTAGGCGCCCTGCGGGGACTGCTGGGGCTGGTAGGCGCCCGGCGGAGACTGCTGAGGCTGGTACGCGCCCGGCGGCGGCTGCTGCGGGCCGGGGCTGCCGTACGCGGGGCCGCTGGGCGGGCCCGGGTACTGCTGGGGGTTGGCGTCGCTCGACATCCTTCGACGCTACGGCACGTGTGCAACGGCCGTATCCCGCGAACGTGCCAATACGGCCGCAGTGGACGCCCGCAGGCCCTCAGAACTCGAAGACCTGCCCGGGGCGGACGACGTCGACGGGGCCGGTGTAGGCGGCCTTCGCCTCGGCGAGGGTCGCCTCGCGGGAGTTCCACGGCTCGACCAGGTGGGTGAGGAGGAGGCGTCCGGCGCCGGTCTTGGTGGCGTACTCCCCCGCCTCCTTGCCGGTGAGGTGGACGTCCTTCGGGTTGTCGCGGCCCTCGATGTAGGAGGCCTCGGCGAGGAACACGTCGCAGTGCGCGGCGAGGGACTCCAGGGCCTGGCAGGGGCCGGAGTCGGAGGTGTACGCCAGGGACGAGCCGGCGTGCTCGACGCGGACGCCGTAGGTCTCGACCGGGTGCGCGACGCGCTCGACGGCGACCGAGAGCGGGCCGAGCCGGAACGAGCCGGTGCGCAGTTCGCGGAAGTCGTAGACGTCGCGCAGCGACGGGTGGCACAGCTCGCCCTGGCCGCCGTACGCGGCGACGATGCGGTCGGCGACGCCGGTGGGCCCGTACATGGGGACCGGGTGCTTGGGGGCCTCGGGCGCGTAGCGGCGCATGACGGCGTAGCCGCAGGCGTCGAAGAAGTGGTCGGCGTGGAGGTGCGTGACGATCACGGCGTCGATCAGGTGCGGGTCGACGTGCTTCTGGAGCTCACCGAGCGAGCCGGTCCCGAAGTCGATCAGCAGCCGGTAGCCGCCCGCCTCGACCAGGTAGGCCGAGCAGGGCGTGTCGGGCGCCGGGAACGAGCCGGCGCATCCGATGACCGTGAGTTTCATGGCAGATCACACCTTGTCCAGTACGGCTGCGGCCGCGCTCGGGAACAGGTTCCCCAGGAACCTCCGGGAGGTCCTGGTGAACGCCTCCGGGTCCCCCGTGGCGAGGAACCGGTGCGCGGGCGGGTCGGTCCTGGCGGTCAGCAGCTCGTGCTCGGTGAGCACGCGGTAGAGTTCGCGGGCGCACTCGCTTGCGGAGTTCACCAGTGTCACGTCCTCTCCCATCACCAGTCCTATGAGTCCCGACAGCAGCGGATAGTGGGTGCAGCCCAACACGACCGTGTCGACGCCGGACTGCTGTAGCGGCTCAAGGTACCCCTGGGCGAGGCCCAGGAGCTGTCGGCCGGTTGTCACACCGCGTTCCACGAAATCCACGAACGCCGGGCAGGCGACCGCGGTCACCTCGACGTCCGGGACGGCGTTGAAGGCGTCCAGGTACGCGCCCGAGGAGATCGTGGAGACCGTCCCGAGGACCCCGACCCGGCCGGTGCGCGTCGTGGCGACGGCGCGGCGGACGGCGGGCCGGATGACCTCCACGACCGGGATGTCGTAGCGGTCGCGGATGTCGGCCAGGCTCGCCGCCGAGGCCGAGTTGCAGGCGATCACGAGCGCCTTGACCTCCTGTTGGACCAGGTGGTCGCAGACGTCGAGCGACAGCTTGCGGACCTCGGCGATGGGCCTGGGACCGTACGGGACATGGGCGGTGTCGCCGACGTAGACGAGTCGCTCGGCCGGCAGCAGTTCGCTGATCGCCCGCGCGACGGTCAAACCTCCGACACCGGAGTCGAAGATCCCGATGGGCGCGTCGTTCATGGGCTCCGAGCGTACGTCCAAACCGCCGTTCAGCGCCCCTGCTCGGCACGGGAATGTCGCCAAAATGACAACGTGTCGATCGCCACACCGACAGTGCGCGGCGCGCGGATATGTCGGGGTCGGCGGGCACGATCGGGAGGCGGTCCCCGCCTCGGGGAGGGCGCCCCTCCCACCCTGGGCGGGAGGTCCGCCCGCGGGCGTGCGGGGCCACTCGGGCGGCGGGCGCGGCGGGGCTCAGGCCAGGCGCAGCATCATGAACGCGGCCAGGAGCGTGACCGTCGAGGCGGCCATGAACATCCAGGGCACGCCCTTGAAGCGCACGGTCGCGAAGGCCATCATCGCCAGCATCATGCCGACGACGCCCACGGTGATGAACGCGGGCGTGAACCAGGCGGGGCCCTCGCCGAAGATCTTGAACAGGCCCACGATCGACGAGGCGACGCCCGCGAGCACGAGGACCAGGGCCCAGGCCGCGACGCCCGCGAGGCGGCGCAGCCGGACCGCCGGCTTCTCGGGGAGGCGCGGGCCCGAGACGGCGGCGCCCTCCACCTTGAGCGACAGCCCCTGCTGCGGGGCCGCCTCCGGTTGCGGCGCAGCGCCTTGGCGCGGGACGCCGCCGGGCTTGCCGATGGTGAACGTGCGCGGGTCGCCGGTGGTCATCCACTCAGGCTAGCAACCCACTGAGGACTCCTCAGGAGTGCGTCCGGCGGCGGTGGGGCGGGCCTCGCGGACCCGGGCGCGCACGCGACGGGGCCGGACCGCGCGGTGCGCGGTCCGGCCCCGTCGGTCGCTCAGGCCCAGACCTGGCCGTCGAGGGCGTCGACCGCGTCGTCCAGGACCTCGGAGTACGCGCCGGTCGACAGGTACTTCCAGCCGCCGTCGGCGACCAGCAGCGCGATGTCCGCGCGTCGGCCGGCCTTCGCGGCCTCCTTCGCCAGCGCGAGCCCCGCGTGCAGGACCGCGCCGGTCGACAGGCCCACGAACAGGCCCTCCTCGGAGAGCACCTCGCGGGTGCGGCGCAGCGCGTCCTCGGTGCCCACCGAGAGGCGCCGGTCGAGGACCCGCTCGTCGTACAGCTCGGGCACGAAGCCCTCGTCGAGGTTCCGCAGGCCGTAGACCAGCTCGCCGTAGCGCGGCTCGGCCGCGACGATCTGGACGCCGGGCGCGTGCTCGCGCAGGTAGCGCCCCACCCCCATGAGGGTCGCGGTGGTGCCGAGGCCGGCGACGAAGTGCGTGATCTCCGGCAGGTCGCGCAGGAGCTCCGGGCCGGTGCCCTCGTAGTGCGCGGCGGCGTTCGCCGGGTTCGCGTACTGGTTGAGCATGACCCAGTCGGGCCGCTCGGCGGCCATCGCGCGGGCCTTCGCGACCGCGGCGTTCGACCCGCCGGCGGCCGGGGAGAACACGATCTCGGCGCCGAACGCCGAGAGCAGCTGCCGCCGCTCCAGGGACGTGTTCTCCGGCATGACCGCGACGAGCTTGTAGCCCTTGCGGCGGGCGATCATCGCGACCGCGATGCCGGTGTTGCCCGAGGTCGGCTCCAGGATGGTCGCGCCCGGGTGCAGCAGGCCGTCGGCCTCGGCGGCCGCGATCATTTTGGCGGCGACGCGGTCCTTAACCGAGCCGGTCGGGTTCGCGCCCTCCAGCTTCGCCCACAGCCGCACCTCGGGCGAGGGCGACAGCCGCGGCAGTCCCACCAGGGGCGTGTCGCCCACGGTGGCGGTGATGTCGTCGAAGCGCGCCACGGACCGTCCCCTTTCCGGCTTTACATGCCGCCCGCGACGGCGGGCAGGATGGTCACGGAGTCGCCGTCGGCGAGCTTGGCCTCGAGGCCGCCGATGAAGCGGACGTCCTCGTCGTTGATGTAGACGTTGACGAAGCGGTGCAGGGCCCCCTCCTCGGTCACCACGCGGGCGCGCAGGCCCGAGTAGCGGGTGTCGAGGTCGGCGAAGAGCTCGCCGACGGTCTCGCCCTCGCCGGTCACGACCTTCTCGTTCTTGGTGTGCGGGCGCAGGATGGTGGGGATGCGGACTTCGATGGACATGCGGGTTTCCTTTGCTGTTCGAGCGGACGCGGGGCCGCTCTGTGTGTCTGGCGCGGTGTCTCGAGAGCACGACCGAGCGCTGTGTGGACCGGGCCGCCCCGGGGGGCGGGGAGCTCAGTGACAGTCGTAGACCGTGGAGTCGGGCGTGTGCGCGAACTTGTAGCTCTGCACGGCCTCGGGCGCGCCGGTGACCTCGATGGGCTCCTCGGTGACGACGCCGTCGGCGATGCGGAAGGACCGGACCTCGGCGATCTCGGGGTCCTTCGTCGTCACGAGCACGTAGTGGGCGCCGGGCAGGCCCAGCTGGGAGGCGATGCCGGCGTCGGAGCGCGACGGGTAGGCCTCGGTGTGGGTGTGGGAGTGGTAGGCCACGACGACTTCCTCGTCGTTGTCCCACATGCGGTCGTACTCGCGCTTCCACTCTTCCGCGTCGAACTCGTAGAAGGTGGTGGAGCGGGCAGCGTTCGTCATCGGGATGTGCCTCTTCGGCTCTCCCGTGCCCTCGGGGCCGGCGATGAGGCCGCACGCCTCGTCGGGATGGTCCGCGCGGGCGTGCGCGACCATCGCCTCGACCAGCTCATGCGCGATCCGCAACACGTCAGCAAGCGTACACGCGCCGACACCGCCGCTCCAGCCCTCGTTCAGAGCGTGAGACGAAGCTCGCGACCTGGGGCGGAAGGGAATAAGGAGCGGTCCGTGAGCGCCGCTCGCGCAGGAGGCCCGCGCCTCGGCGGGGTGCATTACGCTCACCCCTATGTCCGTCACGCTCCCGCGCACGCCCCTGTACACCGACCACTACGAGTACACGATGCTGGAGGCCGCCCTCCGGGACGGCACCGCCGAGCTGCCGTGCGTGTTCGAGGTGTTCGGGCGCCGCCTGCCCACCGGCCGCCGCTACGGCGTCGTCGCCGGGATCGGGCGCCTCTCGGAGGCGATCGAGCGCTTCCGCTTCGAGGACGACGACCTCGAGGACCTGACCTCCCGCGGGGTGGTGCGGGAGTCGACGGCCGAGTGGCTCTCCGGCTACCGGTTCAAGGGCGACATCGACGTGTACGCCGAAGGCGAGCTGTACTTCCCCGGGTCGCCGATCGTCACGGTGACGGGGACGTTCGCCGAGTGCGTGCTGCTGGAGACGCTGACGCTCTCGATCCTCAACCACGACAGCGCGATCGCGAGCGCGGCGGCGCGCATGGTGACCGCCGCGCGCGGGCGCCCGATCCTGGAGATGGGGTCGCGGCGCACGCACGAGGCGGCGGCGATCGCGGCCTCGCGGGCGGCGTACCTGGCCGGGTTCGCGGCGACGTCGAACCTGGAGGCGGGCCGCCGGTACGGGGTGCCGACCTCGGGCACGAGCGCGCACGCGTTCACGCTGCTGCACGTCTCGGAGACGGCGGCGTTCCAGGCGCAGATCGACGCGTTCGGGACCGACACGACGCTCCTGGTGGACACGTACGACATCTCGCAGGGCATCCGGAACGCGATCGCGGTCGCGGGGCCGCGGCTGCGGGCGATCCGGATCGACTCGGGCGACCTCGACGTGATGGCCACGAGCGCCCGGGAGCTGCTCGACGAGCTGGGCGCCAAGGACACCAAGATCGTGGTCTCCGGCGACCTGGACGAGTACTCGATCGCGGCGCTGGCGGCGGCGCCGGTGGACATCTACGGCGCGGGCACCGCGGTCGTGGTCGGCTCGGGCGCGCCGACGGCGCAGCTGGTCTACAAGCTCGTCGAAGTGGAGGGCCGGGCGGTCGCGAAGCGCTCGGAGCACAAGGGCACCAACGGGGGCCGCAAGATCGCGGTGCGCCGGCACAAGCCGACCGGGACCGCGGTGGAGGAGGTCGTGGTGTCCCAGGGGGAGCCGGACGCGCAGCCCGGTGACAAGCGGCTCCAGACGCCGCTGTTCCGGGGCGGGGAGCTCACCGCGCAGCCGTCGCTGGAGCAGTCGCGGGAGCTGCTGCGCCAGCGGTTGATCTCGATCCCTTGGGAGGGACTGAAACTGTCGCCCGGGGACCCGGCGATCCCGGTGGTCCAGAAGCACGGCGGCGAATAGTCCCGTTCGCCCCCAGGGCCCGCGACCGGGAGTCGGGCGGCCGTGACGCTGTGCCTGTCACACCCGACCTGCGCTTCCGGGATACGATGCCGTTGCCCCCTGTCCGTGTTCCCCCGCGACGTTCCCGCGATCCTCCGAAAGGAACCGCCCCAATGGTCTTCAGCAAGCTCAAAGCCATTCTCGGTAGTGGCATCCAAGTCGACACGCTCCTGCACGAGAAGCACGTCGTCCCCGGCGGGACCCTCAAGGGCGAGGTGCGGATCTCCGGGGCCGAAGTGGACGCCTCCGTCGAGAGCGTCGAGATCGAGTTCACCGCCCTGGTCGAGGACGACAGCAAGGGCGAGGACGCGGCCGGCGCGGTCCACGACTACTTCAAGACCGAGATCTCGGGCAAGTTCGACCTCGCGAAGGGCGCGGCGCACCCGATCCCGTTCGAGGTGCAGGTCCCCTGGGAGACCCCGTTCAACAACGTAGAGGAGCGCCCGCTGGTGGGCGGCATGAAGCTCGGCGTCTCGACGCACCTCGCGCTGGACCAGGCCCTGGACAAGGGCGACCTCGACTGGCTGACGGTGGAGGCGCTGCCGGTCCACAAGGCGGTGTGGGAGGCGCTGGAGTCCCTCGGCTTCGCGTTCCAGGAGACCGACCTGGAGCTCGGGACGATCCAGGGGGCGACCGTGCCGTTCTACCAGGAGGTCGAGTTCTGGGCGACCGAGGGCGAGTTCCACGGGCGCATCCGCGAGCTGGAGGTCGTGTTCGTGGCCGGCGAGGCGAACACCGACGTGGTGTTCGCGGCCGACAACGCCGCCGAGCTCCTGGCGCCCGACCTGAACTCGACGATCCGGTTCTCGGTGCCGACCGCGTCGACCGACGCGGTGGAGACCGTCAAGGCGCAGCTGACCCAGCTGGCGGCCCAGAAGGGCGTGTAAGCCCAGCTCAAGACGTCCGGAGGGCGGTCCCGCGAGTCATCGCGGGGCCGCCTTTCCGCGTGTCCGGCGAAAACCCGGGGCCCGGGCTTGCGCATCCGTCTACGTATACGTATAGTCTATACGTATACGGAGGGCACCCCTGGAAAGGAGGTTAAGATGCCGCTATGCCCAACAAGACGATCTACGTCTCCGACAGCGACCTGCCGATCTACAACCGGGCGCAGGAGCTGGCCGGAGGGAACCTCTCCAAGGCGATCTCGATGGCGCTCAAGCGCTACGTGGACGCCGAGGAGGGGCGCCTGGAGGGCTACAAGGAGATCACCGTCCACGTCGGCCCGGGCACCGGCCGCAACCGGCAGCGCCAGCGCTTCACCGGCGTCAAGCTCGGCGAATGGGTCTGGTCGAACCAGAACAAGGCCGAGATCTACCGCGTCTACCGCTCGCGGTCGGGCAAGTTCGTCGTGCACGTCGAGAAGACGCCCGACTACGTGCAGGTCACCAATGAGACCGGGCTGCGCAAGCTCCTCGGCCTGGGCGAGCAGGTCTTCGCCTCCAACACCGGGGACTCGACCCTCGAAGTGGTCGAGACGCTCGAGGAGCTGAAGACGAAGATCCCCGCCGAGCTGTACGAGATGGTCGCCGCGACCGCCGAGGCCCCGCCCGTGCAGGACCTCGACATCTAAGCGCCGCAAGGCCCCCGCGCCTCACGCGATCCCGAACCGCGTCCGACCGGGGCGGAGCCCTGCCCGCTGAAAGTCCACAGTAGACAAGTCCACAGTATACATGAGACTGCGAGTCGGCCCGTGATCGACCTCGGGATGCTCCTCACCCTCTACCCGCCGCGCCGCGGCCTGACGGCCCCCGAGGGCCCGCGTCAGGACGGTGTCAGCACCGTGTCAGCGGACACGGCCACAGTACCCACATGCCCGGCGCGGGACACCGCGCCGGAACCGGAACCCGAACCACCGCGAAAGAAGGAAGCATGACCGCCAAGCCCCTGGCCATCGAGGCCCGGAACCTCGCCAAGTCCTACGGCGAGAACGACGTGCTCAAGGGCATCGACATCGAGGTCCCCGCCGGCACCGTCTTCTCCCTGCTCGGCCCGAACGGCGCCGGCAAGACCACCACCGTGAACATCCTCTCGACGCTCATCCCCGCCTCCGGCGGCCGGGCGAGCGTCGGCGGGCACGACGTGGCCGCCCAGGCCGACGCGGTGCGCGGGTCCATCGGCGTCACCGGCCAGTTCGCCGCCGTCGACGGCCTGCTCACCGGCCGCGAGAACCTCCACCTCATGGGCCGCCTCAACCACCTGCCCAAGCAGGAGGTCCGCCGCCGCACCGAGGACCTGCTCGAGCGCTTCGACCTGGTCGAGGCCGCCAAGCGCCCGCCGGCCACCTACTCCGGCGGCATGAAGCGCCGCCTCGACATCGCGATGTGCCTCATGGGCGACCCGAAGATCATCTTCCTCGACGAGCCCACCACCGGCCTCGACCCGCGCAGCCGCCGCACCATGTGGTCGATCATCCGCGACCTCGTCAAGGCCGGCACCACGATCTTCCTGACCACGCAGTACCTCGAGGAGGCCGACGAGCTCGCCGACCGCATCGCGGTCCTCGACGGCGGCAGGATCGTCGCCGAGGGCACGCCCGAGCAGCTCAAGCGCATGATCCCCGGCGGCCACGTGGGCCTGCGGCTCCACCGCGCCGACCAGGTCGAGCGCACCGCCCGGGCCCTGGGCGCCGGCTCCTTCGACGCCGAGCAGCTCACCGTGCAGGTCCCCTCGGACGCGTCCGTGGACTCCCTGCGCAAGATCCTCGACACCCTCGACCGCGAGGGCATCGAAGTGGACGAGTTCACCGTCCACACCCCCGACCTCGACGACGTCTTCCTCGCCCTCACCGGCCAGGCCAAGGCCGACGCGTAACCCGCCCCGAACCACGACTTCCCAGAAGGAGACGCTTCCATGAGCACCCTCGCCCACTCCGTGTCCGACACCTCCACCATGCTCCGCCGCCAGCTCAAGCACATGCTGCGCTACCCGTCCCTGACGCTCATGCTCGTCGGCATGCCGGTGGTCTTCCTGCTCCTGTTCGTGTACGTCTTCGGCGGCACCATCGGCGACGGCCTCGGCGGCCCCACCGGCGGACGCGAGGCGTACCTGACCTACCTGACACCCGGCATGCTGCTGATGGCGATCGTCGCCGCGGTGCAGGGCACCGCGATCAGCGTGGCCATGGACATGACCGAAGGCATCGTCGACCGGTTCCGCACCATGTCGATCGCCCGCGTCTCCGTCCTCACCGGACACGTGATCGCCTCGATGATCCAGTCGTTCCTGTGCATGGTCGTGCTCATGGCCGTCGCCGTCGCGATCGGCTTCCGGCCCGAGGCCGACGCGCTCGGCTGGCTCGGACTCGTCGGCGTCCTCGCCCTGATCTCCTTCGGCCTCACCTGGCTGACCGTGGGCCTCGGCATGACCGCCAAGACCGTCGAGGAGGCGTCGAACACCCCGATGCCGCTCATGCTGCTGCCGTTCCTCGGCTCGGCGTTCGTCCCCACCGACTCGATGCCGACCGCGATCCAGTACTTCGCCGACTACCAGCCCTTCACCCCGTTCATCGAGGTCACCCGCTCGCTCCTGTTCGGGAACGCGGTGGACGGCGTCAACCTGGCCCTCACGGTCGCCTGGTCGCTGGCCTTCGCGCTGATCGGCTACCTGGTCTCGAAGAAGAAGTTCAACAAGCGCTGAGCGCCGCGAGGCTGACACAGGAGATCCCACCCGGAGGCGGGCCGCGACCGCGGCCCGCCTCGCCGCGTCGCGGGGAGCGCGGACGCCGCGACGGGGGCGCCCGTTCCGGGCGCCCCCGTCGCGGTCGTGCGGATGGCGGGCGCTACCAGCGCCACCAGAGGAAGCGGCGTTCGTAGCGGACGACGACGCGGCCGTAGCGGCTCGTCCCGGTGAGGTGGATCCGGGGTCCGTCGACGGCCTTGTGGCACTTGTTGACCACGGTGCCGCCGTGGAGGTCGACGCCGTCGTCCACCGCGGAGGCGTTCGGCGGGAGGATCACGGTGACATGCGAGTGGACGAGGTCGACGTCGAGTTCGACGTCGTCGGCGGCGAACACGGCCTCGCGGCAGTCGAGCCGGACGCCGCTGTGCTTCTGCCGGGTGGTGATGCGGGCCGGGACGGTCCAGGCGCCCTGGCGCCTCACCTGGCTGTGCACCGGGTTGAGCACCAGGGCGGGGGTGTCGGCGACGGGCTTGGGCCGCTTGGGGACCGCGAGCGCGCGGCCGTCCTCGGGGAGGTCGGCGAGGAGGCGCTCGACGTCGCGGTAGGTCTTGGCCTCGTACACGCGGCTGGAGCGCTCGGCGAACTCGTCGAGGTCGAGCCGGCCCTCCTCGGTGGCGGCCTGGAGGCGGCCGATCAGGGCCTCGCGGTCGGCGTTGGAGAGGCGGATGTCGGGATCGGGTGCGGACATGGCGGTTTCCTTCTGCTGGTTCCGCCACCGAACATACCGGTTCCCCGGTTCCCGCTCCAGTCCTCTCCGGAGCTCAGGCGTGGCAGCAGAACTCGTTGCCCTCGGGGTCGGCCATGAGGATCCACTTGGCGCCGTCCTCGTCGAAGGCGCCGAGGCGGATCGCGCCCAGGGCCTCGAGGCGGTCGGCCTCGGCCTCGTACCGGTCGGGGCCGTAGTGGAGGTCGAGGTGGAGGCGGTTCTTCACGGTCTTGGCCTCGGGCACGGTCTGGAACAGCAGGCGCATGCCCTTGCCGACGCCGCTGTGCGGGTCGAAGGGGGCGTCGGGGTCGCGGACGGCGGCGGCGGTCCTCCAGCCCTTGCGGCCGTGGACCTCGACGGTCTGGTCCTCGGTGACGACCCCCTGCTCGAGCAGGGTGGCGATGAGCCCGGAGTGGTCCTCCACGACGTACCCCATCGCCCCGGCCCAGAAGTCGGCGAGGCGGTGCGGGTCGGCGCAGTCGATGCAGATCTTGAATTTGACGGCCATGCCCCGATCGTAGGACGGGGGTCCGACACCCGCGCCGCTATTCGCCTTCGATGTACGCCTGGGCGTTGGCGAAGTACCCGTCGATCTCCTCCTGCCAGGCCACGATCTCGGTCTCCTTGCCGATCAGGCGCTCGGTGTACATGCGGGCCCAGTCCTCCTCGGGGCCGTCGCGCAGGCCGGCGTCCTCGGCGCAGCGGGCGAAGTCGAGGGCGATGGTGGTCTCCAGGGCCTGCGGGTCGTCGGTGCGGTCCCGGACCTCGTCCGGGATCTCCGGGACGACGACCTCCTCGCCGTCGAGCTCGGCCGTCAATCCGGCGTCGAAGACGCCGTTGGCGATGAAGTCGTAGGTGTCGAGCCAGCCGTACTCGTCGAACTCGAAGCCCTCGTATCCGCCGTCGACCAGGCAGTCGAGGAACGCCTCCTCCTCGTCGGCGTAGTCCTCGGACAGCTCCGCGTACAGCTCGCCGTCGCCGACCGAGGTCAGCGGGCTCTCGCCGGGCCCGGGCTCGACCCAGTAGTCGCCGTCCTCGCCCTCGTGGAGCTCCGGCTCCCCGTAGACGGCGGTGATCGTCTCGAGCTCGCAGCCGCCGAAGGGCGGCTGCTCGAGGTCGAACCCGTCGTCCCCGGCCTCGAACGCCTCGCTCGCGGCCTGCTGGTACTCGTAGCGCTCGTCGCCCATGAAGGCGCGCTCCCACTCCTCCCGGTACTCCTCGGTCTGCGCGTCGAACTCGGCGCCGCCCTCGTCGAAGGACGGGTCCCACCAGCCCTGGTCGTCGGCGGTGAACGCGATGAACTCCGGGTCGGCGCGCATCTCCTCGGCGGCGGGGGTGTCGAGGAAGAAGGGCCACATGGCGAAGCCGAACCGCTCGGCCTGCTCGACGGTGGGGATGCGGGCGTACGGCGAGGCGAAGCCGGTGAAGCGGTCGGGGATCGTGTTGCCGGACAGGGCGAGCGGGTCGTGGACGGTGAAGCCGTGGTCCTGCATGCACAGCGAGCCGATGCGCTGCTCGAGGAGGACCAGCTCCCAGGCGGTCTCGGAGCCGTTCACGATCGCCTGCTCGATGCGGGCGACGTCCTCGTCGGTGACCTCGGCCGGCTCCTCTGCGGTGCAGGCGGTCAGGAGGAGCGGTAGGGCGAGGAGCGGGAGTGCGGTTCGGCGCATCGGCGGAGCCTTCCGGAGATCGGCGGTCGGGGCGGCAGTCCCTAATATGCGCCCCGTCCGCCGGCCGGTTGCCTCCGGCCCGGGTGTTCCGGATCAGACGTGGTCGCGCCAGGAGTGCCGCGGATCGTAGCCGAGCACGGTGCGCGCCTTGTCGATCGACAGGAGCGTCTCGTTGCCGGAGACGGGCCGCCGGAGCTCCAGGTCGGGGTAGTAGCGGGCGACGAGGTCGGCGGTGGGGGTGGTCATGACGGTGTCCGGGGAGGCGATCACGAAGACCTCCTTGCCGGTGCCCTCGCGTTCGAGGGCGCGGCGGACCGCCAGGGCGCCGTCCCTGGCGTCGATGTAGGACCACAGGTTCCACCGGCGCAGCTCGGGGTCGGCGTCGAACGCGGGGAAGGCGGCGTAGTCCTCGGGGTACATGACGTTCGAGAAGCGCAGGCCGGTGGCCTTGAGCCGCGGGTCCCAGCGGCAGAACTGGTCGACCATGGCCTCCTCCATGGTCTTCACCAGGGAGTAGGTGGACTCGGGGCGCGGGGCGTACTCCTCGTCGACCGGGAGGTACGGCGGCGGGGTCTCGAACGGGAGGCCGAGGACGGTCTCGCTGGAGGCCCACACGATGTTGGTGATGCCGGCGAGGCGCGCGGCCGCGAACACGTGGTAGGTGGTGAGCATGTTGTTGCGGAACACCGCCGAGTTCGGCTGGAGCCCGGGCGCGGGGACCGCGGCGAGGTGGACGACCGCGTCGAAGCCGTCGAAGCGGTCGTCGATGCGGGTCAGGGCCTCGACGGCCTGGCCGTAGTCCGTGAAGTCCACATTGGAGTAGGGGAAGGCGAAGGGGTCCGGGTGGTCGGGCGAGGGCCGCCGGTCGAGGTTGACGACCTCCCAGCCGTGCTCGACCAGGTCCCGCACGCAGGCCCTGCCGAGCTTGCCGCTGCCTCCGGTGACCGCCACGCGCGCCATCGCGCTCCCCCTTCGTCGGTGTGAACGCTCGCAGCCTACGTCCTGGAGTGCACTCCATGACAACCCCGCAGGTCGCGGGTGGCGACCGGTCGTCCGCCGAGCGCGTCAGGGGCGCCCGACGGCGAGGGCCTCGAAGTCGACGACGAGGTCGGCGCGGTGGCGGGTGGCGCGGATGCGCGCCGCGTTGCGCTCGTCGACCTCGGCCACCCAGCGGCGCGCGGCCTCGGGGCTCTTGCCGAAGCGCTCATGGCGGGCCACCAGGCGCTCCAGGCGCAGCGGCTCGGGCGTCTCGCAGTACCAGACCTCGGTGAGCGCGGCGCGCACCGCGGGCCAGGGGCCGTCCTCGTCGAGCAGGTAGTTCCCCTCGGTCGCCACGACCTCGGCCTCAGGCGGGACCGCGATCGACCCGGCCACGGGCTCCTCGACGCGGCGGTCGTACTCGGGCGCGTAGACGACGGCGCCGCGGTCGGCCGCGAGGCGTTCGAGGAGGGCGCGGTAGCCGTGGCCGTCGAAGGTGTCGATCGCGCCCTTGCGGTCGCGCCGGCCCAGGCGCACCAGCTCGGCGTTCGCGAGGTGGAAGCCGTCCATGGGGACCTGCACGGCCGGGGTGCCGGCCGCGGCGAGGGCGCGCGCGAGCCAGGCGGCCGCGGTCGTCTTGCCGGCGCCGGGGCAGCCGGCGATGCCGATGAGGGTGCGCCCGTCCGCGCCGCCGAGGGCCTTGACGCGGTCCAGGAGCGCCTGGGGGTCGTCTGCGTAGTCCACGCGCCGAACTTAGCCCAGGGCGCGCCGGGCGGGCGGCGCCGGTGCGCGGTGCGGTCGCGGGCGCGTCCGGGGACGGGTTGACGGCCACTGGACCCTAGAGCTACGATGCATAGAACAGCAAGGCATAGAAGTTCTAGGTAACGAAGGAGGCGCTCCCCTCATGCACATCGCAAAAGACCTCGTGGCGGCCTCGGCCACCCCGCTCGTCCTCGGCATCCTCGCCGAGGAGGAGAGCTACGGGTACGCGATCCTCAAGGAGATCAGCGACCGCTCCGGCGGCCGCCTGGAGTGGACCGAGGGCCTGCTCTACCCGCTCCTGCACCGGCTCGAGCGGCTCGGCCACGTCGAGTCGTCCTGGCGCACGCCCGAAGGCGGGCGGCGCCGCAAGTACTACGCGATCACCGAGGAGGGGCTGCGCGAGCTCGCCGAGCAGCGCAAGCAGTGGGCCGCCGTCACCGACGCGCTCCAGGACGTCTGGAAGGCCACCCGCGCCCTCGCTCCCGTCGCCCCACCGGCCCTGGAGGCATGACATGACCGGCACCGACACCGAACTCGAGGCCCAGATCGCCGAATGGCGCTCGTACATGCTGCGCCGCAAGGCGATCAGCGAAGCCGACGTCGACGAGCTGGAGGACCACCTGCGCGAGCGGGTGGGCGACCTGACCGAGTCGGGACTCAAGTCCGACGAGGCGTTCCTCATCGCCGTCAAGCGCATGGGCCGCATGGACGAGCTCTCGCGGGAGTTCGCCCGCGAGCACTCCGACCGGCTCTGGAAGCAGCTCGTGCTCGACCCCGACCGGGACGCCGCCGCGGAGGCCGAGCGGCGCCGCGGCCTCCTCGTCATGCTCGCCTGCGCGGCCCTCGGCGTCGTCGCGGTCAAGCTCCCGGCCCTGTTCGGGTACGGCTTCGACGGGAGCGGGGACTTCTACGGCCGCAACCTGGGCCTGCTCGTGCTCGCGCCGCTCGCGGCGTACTTCGCGTGGCGCCGGCGCCTCGGGGCCGGCGCGATCGGCGCCGTCGCGGGCCTGTTCGCGCTCGGCGCGGTCGCGAACAACGCCTACCCGCTCGACGCCGACTCGCAGTCGATCGTCCTCAGCGCCATCCACCTGCCGCTGCTGCTGTGGTTCGTCGTCGGCGTCGCCTACGCGGGCGGCGAGTGGCGCTCGGGGCAGCGGCGCATGGACTTCATCCGGTTCACCGGCGAGTGGTTCATCTACCTCGTCCTCATCGGACTCGGCGGCGGCGTGCTCACCGCGTTCACCGTCGGCGTGTTCGGCGCCATCGGCGTCGACGCGGAGGTGTTCATCTCGGAGTGGCTCATGCCCTGCGGGCTCGCGGCCGCGATCGTGGTGGCGGCGTGGCTCGTCGAGGCGAAGCAGAGCGTCATCGAGAACATGGCGCCGGTCCTCACCCGCGTGTTCACGCCCCTGTTCGCCGTCACACTCGTGGCGGTGCTCGTGGCGATCGGCGTGACCACCAATGCGATCGACGTCGAACGCGACATGCTCATCCTGTTCGACCTGCTGCTCGCGGTCGTGCTCGGCCTGGTCCTGTACTCGATCTCGGCGCGCGACGCCGCGGCGAAGCCGGGGGTGTTCGACTGGATGCAGCTCGCGCTCGTCGTCAGCGCCCTGCTCATCGACGTGCTGGTGCTCGTGGCGATCCTGGGCCGCATCACCGAGTGGGGCTTCACGCCGAACAAGAGCGCCGCGCTCGGCGAGAACCTGGTCCTGTTCGTCAACCTCGCCTGGACGGCCTGGCTGTACGTCGCGATCATCAGGCGCCGCAAGCGGTTCGCGGTGCTGGAGAACTGGCAGACCGGGTACATGCCGGTCTACGCCGCCTGGGCCGCGGTCGTGGTGCTGGTCTTCCCGCCGCTGTTCGCCTTCGCGTAGCGGGGGAACCGGGCCCGGGCCGCCCCGCGCGGGGCGGCCCGGGCCCGCGCCTACTTGGACCCGAACGCGGCGTCGAAGGACGCGGCGGGCGGGTCGAAGTTCAAGCCGCGCACGAACTCCACGGCCTCGGCGGCGCCGCGGAGGCGGTCCATGCCGGCGTCCTCCCACTCGACCGAGATCGGCCCGGCGTACCCGATGCGGTTGAGCACGCGGAAGCAGTCCTCCCACGGCACGTCGCCGTGGCCGGTCGAGACGAAGTCCCAGCCGCGCCGCGGGTCGCCCCACGGCAGGTGCGAGCCGAGCCGGCCGTTGCGCCCGTCGAGGCGCCTGCGGGTGTCCTTGCAGTCCACGTGGTAGATCCGGTCGCGGAAGTCCCACAGGAACGCGGCCGGGTCGATGTCCTGCCACACCATGTGGCTCGGGTCCCAGTTGAGCCCGAACGCGGTCCGGTGCCCCACGGCCTCCAGCGCGCGGTGCGTCGACCAGTAGTCGTAGGCGATCTCCGAGGGGTGCACCTCGTGCGCGAAGCGGACCCCGACCTCGTCGAACACGTCGAGGATCGGGTTCCAGCGGGCCGCGAAGTCGTCGTAGCCGGCCTCGATGACCGCCTCGGACACCGGCGGGAACATCGCCACGTACTTCCACACGGCCGAACCGGTGAAGCCGATGACGGTGTCCACGCCGAGCTTCGCGGCGGCCCGCGCGGTCGCCTGCATCTCCTCGGCCGCGCGGCGGCGGACCCCTTCGGGCTCGCCGTCGCCCCACACGTGCGCGGGCACGATCGCCTTGTGCCGGTCGTCGATCGGGTCGTCGCAGACCGCTTGGCCCACCAGGTGGTTCGAGATCGCCCACAGGCCGAGCCCGTGCGATTCGAGGATCGCCTTGCGCTCGGCGACGTACTCGTCGTCGGTGGCGGCGCGGCGCACGTCGAGGTGGTCGCCCCAGCACGCGACCTCGAGGCCGTCGTAGCCCCACGAGGCCGCGAGCCGGCACACCTCCTCGAACGGCAGGTCCGCCCACTGTCCGGTGAACAACGTGATCGGTCTAGGCATCGAGACTCCTCAGATAGGTCAGGCCGTCGACGGCGATGGCGTCCTGGGTCGGCGCGAGCGGCCGCCAGATCGAGGCGGCGGTCGCGATGGTCGCATTGTGCGCCGTGAACGACTCGATGACAAGGGGCCCTGCGTATCCGGCGTCCCCGAGGGCGCGCAGGAGCGCGGGCCAGTCGAGGTGGTCGCGGCCGGGCGCGCCCCGGTCGTTCGCGGAGACCTGGACGTGTGCGATCCGCCCGGCGGCCCTGGCGATCGCCGCCGGGAGGTCGGTCTCCTCGATGTTCATGTGGTAGACGTCGAGCGCCAGGCCGACGCCGTCGAGGCCGTCGAGCGCCTCCAGGGCCTGGTCGACGGTGTTGATCAGGCTCGTCTCGTAGCGGTTGAGCGGCTCCACGGCGACGGTGACGCCCCGCTCGGCGGCGTACTCGGCGACGGGCCGGAGGTTGGCCCGCAGCTCCCGGTACGCCGCCGCGCGGTCCCCGATCCGCCAGGTGCGGCCCACCGACGCGTACGCGGGCCCGGCGATCACGCCGGAGCCGACCGCGGCGGCGGCGTCCACGACGCGGCGCAGGTACTCCTGCGTCGCGGCGACGACTTCCGCTGGGGCCGCGACGAGCTCGCGCCCAGGGCCCATGACGAGGACCACCGTGGCGGCGAGGCCGAGCCGTTCGAGGAGCCCGGCCGCGCGCGCGGCGTCCCAGTCACCGGGGGACTCGACCGGGAGCTCGATGACGTCGAACCCCCAGTCGCGCACGCGCGGCGCGAGCCGGGCCAGGGCCTCGTCGTCGAGCGGCGAGGCCCAGACCCAGGTGTTGACGCCGAGGCGGGTCAACGGTCCTGCCAGGCGTCGGGGAAGCCGGGCAGGTCCTCGCCGCCGAACTTGGCGTAGTGCAGCGAGGGCATGTCCGCGTTCGTCTCCAGGTACTGGTCGAGCTCGGCCTCGGTGATCGGCTCCTGCGGGAGCACCCACTCGGCCGGGACCTGCTCGCCCGCGAGGATCATCGTCGCGGCGATCACCGGGGTGCGCCACTGGAAGTTCGAGTACACGGGCGCGAGCGCGGTCATGCCGGTCTCCTGCCACTTGCGCATGAACGACAGCTCGTCCTCGCCGGTCATGACCGGGTAGGGCGCGCCGGCGTCCTCGAACGCCTCGATGGCCGCGACGGCGCCGTCGCCGGCGTCCATCCAGATGCCGTCGACCTCGCCGCGCTGGAGGTACTGCGTGACGATGTTCTTGATCTCGGCGGCGTCGCCGCCGGTGAACTCGTCGCCGAGGATCTCCAGCTCGGAGTCGGCGAAGATCTCCTCCGCGGCGGCCCAGCGGTTCTCGAGGACGTCGACGCCCGGGAGGATGCGCAGGGCGAGCACGGTCGAGCCGGGCTCCAGGTTCTCCACCAGGAACTCGGCGGCGTCGGCGCCGAAGGCGTAGCCGCCGATCGGGTGGATGAACGTGACGGCGCAGTCGGTGTTGACGCCGCGGTCGAAGATGATGACGGGCACGCCGGACTCGCAGGCCGCCTCGACGGCGGGCGTGAGGGTCGCGGTGGTCGACGGGGAGATGATGAGGGCGTCGCAGTCGCCGGAGTCGACGAACGCCTGGATGTCGCTGATCTGCTGGTCGTCGTCGTCCCCGGCGTCGGAGTGGCGGAACTCGCCGATCTGGCCGGACTCCTGGAGGACCTGGACCTGCTGCTGCATGGTGATCCAGCCGGTGACGCGCCACGGGTTGGAGACCGAGGCGTTCGAGAAGCAGACGGTGGCGTCGCCGCCCTCCTGCGCGAACGCGCTCGTGTCGACCCATTCGGGCTCGATGGCCTGGAGCCACGGCGTGGCCGGGTCCCCTTCGGGTTCGATGTCGCGCTGGGCGAGCTGCCGGTCGTAGTCGGCCTGCACGAACCACTCGTCGCCTGATTCGGCCTCGGTGGCGGTGTCCTCGGCCTCCTCGGTGGGGGCGTCGGTGGTGCAGGCGGTCGCGAGCAGGATGCCGAGGGCTGCCGCGGCGGCCGCGGCGATACGGGTTGTCCGCATGGTTGACCTTCTTCTCATGAGGGAGTGGGAGTTGCGGTGGCGGTCGGAACGGGTCGGCGCCGGGCCGCGTACGCGACGGCGGCGATGATGATGGCGCCCTGCACGGCGGGCCGGAGCGTCGCGGGGAGCGCCATCTGGTTGAACAGGGTGAACAGGGCCTCGATGACGAGGGCGCCGGCCATGGCGGCGAGGACGGAGCCGCGGCCGCCGCCGAGGACGACGCCGCCGAGCACCACTGCGGTGATCACGGTGAACTCGAGGCCGTCGCCGACTTGGGCGCTGACGCCGGCGAAGCCGCCGATGAGGACGCCCGCGATCGTCGCCGACAGTCCTGAGAGGACGAAGGCGAGGGTGCGGGCGGCGCCGACGCGGGCGCCGGAGAGCGCGGCGGCGCGCTCGTTGTCCCCCGCGGCCATGAGGACGCGGCCGAAGCGGGTGCGCATGAGCAGGACGGAGCCGGCGCCGACGGCGATCATGATGAGCAGGGCCCACGGGATCTGGCCGAGGACGGGGACGTCCTCGATGCCCATGCGCCCGAAGACGCGGAAGGACTCCGAGAGCGAGCCGGTGGGGGCGCCGCCGGTCCACAGGCGGATCGCGCCGTAGAGGACCAGGAGCATCCCGAGGGTGGTGATGAACGACTGGACCTTGAGCGCGGTGGTGATGAGGCCGTTGACGAGGCCGACGCCGATCCCGAAGAGCACCATGGCGACGAGCACGGGGGCGGTGCGGGACTCCTCGCCGTCGATGAGGCGGGCGGCGATGACGACCTGGGCGCCGACGAGCGCGCCGACGGACAGGTCGAAGTTGCCCGACACGATGACGAAGTACTGGCCGGCGGCGAGGATCACCAGGGGCGCGGCCTGCTTGAGGAAGGCCATGAGCGAGGGGCCCTGGAAGAAGCCGGGGTTCATCGCGAACACGGCGGCGAACACGAGGACGAGCAGGACGAAGACCGTGGCGGTCGGGTTCGTCGCGCGCAGCAGCAGGTCCTTGGCGCGGGTCATGACGCCCTCCCTTCTGCGAAGCGGGGCCTGCGGGCGGCGGGGTCGAGCTGGCGGCGGGCGTAGATGGCGACGGCCGCGATGATGACGGCGCCGCGCAGCACGTCCTTGGCGAACGGGTCGATCTGCATGACGTTGAAGACGGTGTCGAGGACGGCGAGGATCGCCACGCCCGCGACGGTGCCGGCGACGCCGCCCTTGCCGCCGAGGAGGAGGGTGCCGCCGAGGACGACCGCGGCGATCGCGTCGAGCTCGTACAGGTTGGTGTACGCCTCGGCCGAGCCGGTGCCGAAGCGGGCGGCCAGGAGCAGGCCCGCGACGCCGGCGGTCATGCCGCACAGGACGTGCGCGGCCATGAGGGTGCGGCCGGTGCGGATGCCGGACATGCGGGCGACGTCGGCGTCGCCGCCGACGGCGTACATGTGGTGGCCGGTGCGCGTCGAGCGCAGGAACCAGATCGCGGCCGCGGCGACGGCGAGCATGACCACTGTGGAGACGGGCACGGGCCCGATGCGGGTGTAGCCGAACTGCTGGAACAGCGCGGGCACGTCCCCGGCGGGGCCCTTGTACTGGGTGTCGAGGTAGCCCTTGATGATCAGGCCGGTGCCGAGGGTGGTGATGAACGGGTTAACGCCGAGGTAGGCGGTGACGGCGCCGTTGGCGGCGCCGATGAGGCCGGAGACGAGGAGGACGGCGGCGACGGCGAGCGGGATGTTCGCCACCTGTCCGTCCATGGTGGTCGCGGCGACGAGGCTGGAGAGCGCCGCGGTGTACCCGACCGAGAGGTCGAGGGAGCGGCACAGGATCACCAGGGTCATGCCGATGGCGAGGAACCCGGTGAGGCTGGTGCGGGTGAGCATGTCGACGAGGTTCGCGGTGGCGAACAGGTTCCCGCCGTCGATCGCGGTCGCGACGGCGCCGGCGGCGAGGACGCCGGCGAGCGCGAGGTAGATGAGGGCGGTGGTGCCGAGGCGGGGCTGGTGGGGGCGCTGGGTCATTCCGGTGCCCTTCCGGTCGCGTAGGCCATGACCTGCTGCTCGGTGGCGCCGCCGGGGAGCTCGCCGGCGATGCGGCCGTCGTGGAGGACGACGATCCGGTCGGCGAGGCCGATGACCTCGATGAGCTCGGAGGCGATGAGGAGCACCGCGAGTCCTTCGGCGGCGAGGTCGCGGACGACGGAGTAGAGCTTGTGCTTGGCGCCCACGTCGATGCCGCGGGTGGGCTCGTCGAGGACGATGACGCCGGGCTCGGCGGCGAGCCATTTGGCGACGACGACCTTCTGCTGGTTGCCGCCGGAGAGGAAGCGGACCTCCTGGTCCTCGCCGCGGGCGACGAGGTCGAGGCTGGAGAGGATGCCGGAGACGCGGGCGAGGCGGCGGCGGGAGTGGACGCGGGCGTTCGCGTCGAGGACCATGCGGGCGTTGGCGCGCACCGACTGCCGCAGGGCCAGGCCCTGGGCCTTGCGGTCCTCGGTGACGAGGGCGATGCCGGCGCCGATCGCCTTGCGGGGGCCGGTGATCCGGACGGGCCGGCCGTCGACTTCGACGGCGCCGCGGGTGAAGGGCGCGATGCCGAAGACGGCCTCGGCGATCTCGGTGCGGCCGGAGCCCTGGAGCCCGGCGAGGCCGACGATCTCGCCGGCGCGCACCTCCAGGTCGATCCCGTCGACCCAGTCGTTCCCGCCGCCGGCGACCTTCAGGCGGACCTCGCCGGGCGCGGTGCCGGGCAGGGGCGCGGGGAACTGGGCCTCGATGCGGCGGCCGACCATCTTGGCGACGAGGTCGTCGGGGGTGGTGTCGGCGGTGGCGGTGGTGTCGACCAGTCGGCCGTCCTTGAGGACGGTGATGCGGTCGCACAGGTCGAAGATCTCCTTGAGCCGGTGGGAGACGTAGAGGACGGCGGTGCCGCGCTCGCGCAGGCGGCCGACGAGGCGGTAGAGGAGTTCGACCTCGGCGTCGGCGAGCGCGGCGGTCGGCTCGTCCATGCAGACGAGGCCGGCGCCCTGGGAGAGGGCCTTGGCGATCTCGGTGATCTGCTGGTGCGCGACCGAGAGGGAGCCGACCTTGGCGGTGGGGGCGAGGTCCTCGACGCCGAGGTCGGCGAGGACCGCGGCGGTCGCGTCGACCATGGCGCGGCGGTCGATGAGGCCGCGCCGCTTGGGTTCGCGGCCGAGGTGGACGTTCTCGGCGACGGTGAGCTCGGGCAGGAGGTTGAACTCCTGGAAGACCGAGGCGACGCCGGCGTGCTGGGCCTGGAGGGGGTGGGTGAAGGAGACGGCGCGGCCGTCCAGCTCGATGGTGCCGGCGTCGGCGGTGTGGACGCCGGCGAGGATCTTCATGAGCGTGGACTTGCCGGCGCCGTTCTCCCCCACCAGGGCGTGGACCTCGCCGCGGGCCACGGTGAGATCCACTGAGGAGAGCACGGGGACGCCGAGGAACGCCTTGTCGATGCCGCGCATGGCGAGCAGCGGCGCGGTGGCGCTCATGCGGGCACCTCCGCCCAGTCCCTGGCGCGGGCCGAGGCGGCGACGGCCTCGGCGATGCGGGCGGCGCGGAGGCCGTCCGCGAACACCGGCAGCCCGTCGGGGGCGTCGCCCGCGATGGCCGCGCCGGTGTCGGCGACGAAGGCGTTGAAGCAGTCCTGGTAGCCCTGGGCGTGGCCGCCGGGGACGCGGGCGAGGCGGGCGGCGTCGGGGCTGAGGTGGTCGGGGTCGCGCATGAGGACGCCGTTGACCTCGCGGCCGCCGATCCACAGCGTCTCGGGCCGCTCCTGGTCGAAGGCGAGGGTGGCCTCGGTGCCGGAGACCTCGAGCAGGAGGCGGTTCTTGCGCCCGGCGGAGACCTGGCTGACGACCGTGGAGCCGATCATGCCGCCGGCGGTGGCGAACTGGAGCGTCACGATGTCCTCTGTGGAGACGTCGCGGCCGCCGCGGCGGCGGTTGGCGGTCGCGAGCTGCGCGGAGACGGCGGTGATGCGGTCGCCGGTGACGAACTCGAGAAGGTCGCACCAGTGGGAGCCGATGTCGCCGAAGGCCCGCAGGGCCCCGCCCTTGTCGGCGTCCACGCGCCAGTTGTCGTCGTCGGGTCGCAGCAGCCAGTCCTGGAGGTAGGAGCCGTGGGCGAGGGTGAGGCGCCCGATGCGGCCGGCGGCGACGCGGGCGCGGGCCTCGCGGACCATCGGGTGGAAGCGGTAGACGAACGGCACGGTCGCCACCACCCCCGCCGCGGCGGCGGCCTCGGTCATGGCGCGGGCCGTGTCGAGGTCGGTGGCGAGGGGCTTCTCGCACACCACGTGCTTGCCGGCGGCGATGGCGGCCAAGGCGATCGGGGCGTGGAGGTGGTTGGGGACGCAGACGTGGACGACGTCGGCGGCGTCGATGAGCGCGCCGATGTCGTCGAAGACCGCTTCGGCCCGCAGCGCGGGGGCGGCGC
The DNA here is from genome assembly GCF_003933745.1 of Glycomyces terrestris. GTDB lineage: Bacteria > Actinomycetota > Actinomycetes > Mycobacteriales > Micromonosporaceae > Glycomyces > Glycomyces terrestris. Next base: position 385,509 of record NZ_RSEB01000005.1, read on the forward strand.
GGCGGGCCCGCTCGGGGGTCGAGCCGGCGATCCCGGCGACCGTGCCGCCGGCGGCGGCGATGGCGTGGGAGTGCACCCGCCCCATGAAGCCGGTGCCGATGACGGCGGCGCGGTAGGTCGTCGGCCGAGTGATCGTGACGTGAGCCATATGACGACCGTAGGGCAGACTTATGACGAAGCACAAGCAAAAGTTGCCCGCGTTATGAAACAGTTATGACATGAGCACGACCGAACCCGTGTGGTTCACTAGTCCCGTGACAGATGGTTCGACCGAGCGGCACCGGCCGGCCCCAGCGGCCGCCGCCGGGGCCGGCACCCTGCTCCAGCTGCTGCGGGACGGCGTGCCCCGCACCAGGTCCGAACTGTCCGCCCTCACCGGCCTCGCCCGCTCCACCGTCACCGGCCGCGTCGACGCGCTCCTCGCCGCCGGGCTCATCGCCCCCTCCGGCGAGACCGCCTCCACCGGCGGCCGGCCCCCGGCCACGTTCGCGTTCAACCCCGCCGCGAAGATCGTCCTCGGCGCCGACCTCGGCGCCACGCACGCCCGCCTCGCCGTCACCGACCTCGCCGGGACCGTCCTCGCCGCCGTCAACGCCGACCTCGAGATCGCCTTGGGCCCCAAGGCCGTCCTCGACTGGGTCGTCGAGCACGGCCGCAAGCTCCTCGACGAGGTCGACCGGCCCGCCGCCGACCTCCTCGGCATCGGCGTCGGCCTCCCCGGGCCCGTCGAACACTCTGCCGGGCGCGCCGTGAACCCGCCGATCATGCCCGGCTGGGACGGCTTCGACGTCCCCTCCTATGTGCGCGAACGGCTCCCGGTGCCGGTCCTGGTCGACAACGACGTGAACATCATGGCCCTCGGCGAGCACTTCACCGCCTGGCCCGAGTACGAGCACCTGCTCTTCATCAAGGCCGCCACCGGCATCGGCTGCGGCATCATCGTCGGCGGCCAGGTCTACCGCGGAGCCCAGGGCGCCGCCGGCGACATGGGGCACATCCGCGTCGCGGGCGCCGACGACGCCCAGTGCCGCTGCGGGAACACCGGCTGCCTCGAAGCCGTCGCCTCCGGGGCCGCGATCGCCGCGGCGCTCACCGCCGAGGGGATCCCCGCGGGCGGCTCGCTCGACGTCGTCGAGCTCGCCCGCTCCGGCTCCGTCCCGGCCCTGCGGCGGGTGCGCCAGGCCGGACGCGACATCGGCGAGGTCCTCGCCGGGGCCGTCAACTTCTTCAACCCGTCGATCATCGTCATCGGCGGCTCCCTCGCGCTCGCGGGCGACCACCTCATCGCGGGCGTCCGCGAGGTCATCTACCAGCGCTCGCTCCCGCTCGCCACCAGGCACCTGCGCATCGCCGCCGCCCGCACCGGGGAGTCGAGCGGCGCGATCGGCGCGGGCGTCATGGTCATCGAGCACGCCCTCGACCCGGCCCGCCTGAACGCGGGCACCGCGATCTGAATACCAACTCGATAGGACGGACCACCATGCAGCGCAACACCCTCGGCAAGACCGGACTCGAAGTCGGCCCGCTGTGCATCGGCACCAGCACCATCGCCGGGTTCACCGAGACGTACGGGTACGACGTGGACGACGAGCGGGCGGTCGAGACCATCCTCGCGGTCTTCGACAGCGACGTGAACTACCTCGACACCGGCAACAACTACGGCAAGGACGGCCTCGCCGAGCGCCGGGTCGGCGAGGCGATCCGCCGCCGCGGCGGCCTCCCCGACGGCTTCGTCCTACAGACCAAAGTGGACGCCGACCCGGTGACCGGCGACTACTCGGGCGCGCGGGTGCGCCGCTCGGTGGAGGAGAGCCTGGAGCGCCTCGGCGTCGACCGCCTCCCGATCCTGGCCCTGCACGACCCCGAGTTCATGTCCGGCGGCCAGGACGGCTTCGGCCCCGGCGGCGCGCTGGAGGCGCTGGTGGAGCTGCGGGACGCGGGCGTGGCCGACCACCTCGCGGTCGCGTCGGGCTCGGTGGAGGTCTCGCAGCGGTTCCTGGACACCGGCGAGTTCGACGTGGTCCTCAACCACAACCGGTTCACGCTGCTCAACCGCGAGGCGCAGGGCCTGTTCGAGGGCGCGCGGGCCAAGGGCCTGGGCGTGCTCAACGCGGCTCCGTACGGCGGCGGCATGCTCGCGAAGGGCCCGGCGCGGCAGCCGAAGTACTGCTACGGCGAGCGCGACGAGGCGTTCGCCGCGAGCGCCTTCGCGATGGCGGAGGCGTGCGAGGCGGCGGGCGTCCCGCTCGCGGCGGCGGCCCTCCAGTTCTCGACGCGCTCGCCGCTCGTGGACGCCACGGTGGTCGGCGTCTCGCGGCCCGAGCGCATCCGCGAGACCCTCGACCTGCTCGCCGTCGAGATCCCCGACGCGCTGTGGGAGGAACTCGAATCCCTGCGCCCCGAGGCCCGCATCTGACCGAGCCCGGCCCGGTGCCGGTGCGCCGGCCACCCTGAAGGCCCGTCGGGGCCCTGGGGTTGGGCCCCCGGTCTGCAATGGTGCCCGGCGGGTACGACAGTCCGCCGGGGTCTGACGGCGTTCAGCGGCGGCCGCCGCTCGCCGGGCACCACGCAGGTCTTCCGGGACCCCGGGGTTGGGCCCCCGATGTCCAAGCGTGCCCGGCGGGTACGACAACCCGCCGGGCGCGGGCTCAGTTCGAGCGCGAGAGGCGCGTCACGGTCCGGAGCGCCTCGGAGATCCGCACCGGGTCGACCTCGCCCGTCTCGGGCAGGCCGACCGAGATCTTCGTGATCGTCTGCTCGCCGTCGTCGTAGCCGTACCCGGGGTGGACGCCCGGGTCCGAGTTGATGAGCAGGTAGCCGCCCTCGGGGAACCGGCAGAACACGCCGTAGGCGCCCTGCGCGGCCTCGCCGAAGTGCCAGCCGCGCTTGAGCAGGCCGATGATCGGGCCCGCGCCGGTCTTCGCGCCCTCGAACCGGGCGACCCGCCCGGACTCGCGCTCCTCCGCCGTCAGCTCGAACACCGGCCGCACCAGCTGCTCGAACGGCTGGAGGATCTCGTAGTCCGCGAAGACCTCGGCCCACGCCTCGACCCCCTTGCCGAGGCTCAGGGGGTGCGCGATGCGCACCTGCGCGTCCTCCGGCAGGTCGAACGGCTCGTCCTCGACGTCGGCCGGCGTGCGGTCCTCGGCGAGCCGGAACGACCGCCAGCCGTCCTCAGTGGAGTACTCCCAGACGAGGCGGCCGGTGAGCTGCCACGTCACCGGGTGCTCCACCAGGTAGCGCCGGAACTCCGCCACCGTCCAGCTGCGGCACTGCACCATCGCGTCCTCCAGGCGCTTGACCTGCTCGGTCGCCGCGGACTTGATCTCCTTGCGCAGCAGCGCGAACCGCTCGTACGCGGGCTGGGCCAGGTCGGGGTCGTCGCTCACGGCCGGCTTCGGCGCGCTCGCGCGGCGCTTGCCCTTGGCGTCGACGACGTACGGCTTCAGCGCCTCGTCGAACTTCACGGTGAACGCGCGCGGCCCGTAGTCGAGGACGAGCGGCGCGTCCGAGGAGAGCCCGAAGTCCGGCACCAGCCGGTCGGCGAGCTGGTCGAGGGTGAGCTCCAGCCGCTCGGCGATGACCTCGATCTGCGCGGCCGCGGTCTTCTTGAGCGCCTTGAACTTCGCGTTCGAGGCGATCGACTGCACCGACCGCAGCGCGGCCTCCGACCCGATGTGGCCGAGGATCTCCAGGCCCCGCACCGCCTTGCGGTTCTGGCTCTGGCCGGGCCATTCGCGGATGAGCGCGGTCAGGCCCCGCACGGTGCGGTCGTCGGCGAACCGGCGCAGCTGGTCCATCGCCCAGCCGTCCTTCGACGGCGAGCCCACCGAGAGCCACAGCTCGAACAGGCCCCACGAGAACGCGGTGAGCGACACCGGGTCGCATTCGGCCGCAAGGAGGTCCGCGCCCGGGTAGAGCCGGTCGGGGTCGTCGAGCGCGAGCGCCGCGATGAACGTGCGCACCGCGTCGGCCGGCAGCGCGGCCCCGCGCCCCCGCAGCAGCAGCGGCGGGAGCATCCCGGGGTCGGCCCAGGCCGGGGCCTTGGAGACGCGGCGCTGCGGGTCGAGCGGGTCGGCGTCGACGATCGCGGCGACCGCCGCGGCGGCTTCGGGCCCGTACGCGGCGGCCTGCTCGTCGAGGACGGGCCGGTGCGCGGCGGCGAGGTGCCGGAGCGCCTCGGCCGCGCTCAGGCGGCGCTTGGCGTCCTTGCCGAGGGCGTCGGGGATGAGCAGCGCCGCGGCGTCGGCGGCGTGCCGGTCGAGCCAGGCGCGGCCGAGCGCGCGGTCGCCGCGGGGGCGGGCGACGAGGTCGGCCGCGACGCGGGCGGCCTCGACGTGCACGAAGGGCAGCAGGACGCTGCGCATCGAGGGCCGCTTCTTCGCGAGTTCGAGGACCCGCGAGGCGGCCTCGTCGCCGAACCTGGCGAGGATGGCGCGGAGGGTCCCGACGTTCTCCAGCTCGGAGAGCCCGCCCTCCCACAGCGCCAGCGCGGCGCGGGCCTCCTCGTTGCTGGACCAGGCGAGGTACTGGCCGAAGTAGTAGTGCTTCGGGTCGGGGCCGTTCGGCATCATGCGGCCCCACCGCGCGGGGTCGTTGATGAAGTAGGAGGCCCAGGAGCCCGGCACGATCTTCCGCCACTCCTCGCGTTCACCCGGGGCCCAGCGGAGTTCGTTGACGTCGGGGGCGGCGAGTCCGGCGACGGCGGTCTTGGCGGCCTTCCCGAACGGCGCCCACGGGGGCGTGGCGAAGGCGTCGGGGAGCGTCTCGGCGACGGGGTGGCGGCGGGTCGAGGCGAGGAGCTCCTCGACCACCGCGCGCCGTTCGGCGTCGAGGTCGGGCAGGCGGTGCTTGAGGCCGAGTTCGATGACGAGACCGGCGATGCGGGCCCGGGCGTGGGGCGGGGCCGTCGGCGCGGTCGCGGCGACGGCGCGGAGCGTGCGCACCGGGAACCGGCCGGCGGCCTCGCGCAGTGCGGCCAGCGCCTGGGGGCGGACGGTGTGCTCGGTGAGGTAGGCGATGCCGTCGTCGGAGGGGAGCCGGGCGATGAGGTCGTAGATGCGCTCGCGGTTGTCGGCGCTGGGCTTCGCGTCGCCGTCGAGGGTGGCGGTGAGGAGCGGGAGGGCGTCGGTGCCGAGGGTGTGGGCGAGCCTGGCGAAGGAGGGCTCGTCGAGCCAGGGCTCGTCGTCGAGGGCCTTGATGCCGATGAGGTCGAGGTGCTCGGCGGTGGAGGCGATCGCCCAGACGATGTTGGCGCCGTGGGTGTAGCGGCGGTGGGAGGCGAAGACCGTGCAGGCGTCGCGGACCCAGTCGTCCTGCTTGGGCATGAGCATGGCGGCCACGAGCACGTGCGCGTCGGAGGTGCGCCTCGCGGCGAGGGCGTTCCGGGCCCGCTCGTAGTCCTCATCGGACATCGCGGCGAGGAGTGAGCGGGTCTCGGCGAGGGCCGTGAAGGCGTGGAAGCGGTGCCGGGTGATGCTGTAGACCGAGTGCGGGCTGAAGTCGAATCGGGAGCCGGTCGGGTGGTGCTCCCTGCTGCGGTGCCAGACCAGGGAGTTGGCGAACAGCTCGGCGACGGCCTCGACGGCGAACACGGCGCCGTGCCGGGCCGTCCAGGCGCGCATTGCGATGCGGTGGATCTCCTCCTGCCGGCCGCCGGTCACGGAGCGGAGGTAGTGGGGGGTCCCCTTGTGCGCCAGGCGGTCGAGGAGGGCGACGGCGAGCGCGGCGGCGTGGGGGTCGGTCTCCTGGGCGATGCCGGAGCGCAGCGTCTGCTCGACCGGGGTCCCCTTGACCACCTCGAACGGGGCTTCGAGGGCTTCGGAGTGGGCGGTGAAGAGGTCGAGGAGGCGTTGGGGCGCATCGGGTTCGGCGGGGACGGGCCGGGGCGTGCCGCGGCCGCGGCGGTCGAGGAGGTGTTCGGCCCAGTCCTGCGGGAGCGCGGGCGCGTCTTCACCGGGGACGGAGGAGGAGCGGTTCAGGTTCACGTGAGCGAGCATAGGAACCCGGTACGACACGGGCGGGCCGGGGAGCGGCGGCGTCCGGTGCGCCGCGGCGGGCCCGGGAACGGGGGTCCCGGGGGCCGCGCCGCGGCGTGTTCGTCCTCATCGGACTGGTTGGCGGGTGTTCATGGCGCTCACCGCTTCCGGTAGGTCTGGACGGTCATGCCGGAGTCGAAGGTGCGGTTCTCGACGAGGTCGAAGCGCAGGGGCGCGTAGGGGCCGTCGAAGAGCGGGAGGCCGCCGCCGAGGACGAGCGGGTACCGCTTGAGGACGATCTCGTCGATCTCGTCGACCAGGGAGGCGGCGAGCTTGCCGCCGCCGCAGAGCCAGATGCCCTTGCCCTCTCGGCGTTTGAGTTCGCGGACGGTCGCCACCGCGTCGCCGGCGACGAAGGTGACGTCGGGGGCGAGCGCGGGGTCGAGGGTCGCGGAGAACACGTACTGCTCGAGGTGGGCGTACGGACTCGGGTAGCCGGTCTCCAGGCCGGGCAGGTAGGTGCCGCGGCCCATGATCACGGTGTCGTACAGGCGGTTCGGGGCCCCGGCGAGGCCGACCGCCTCGCGCGCGGCGGTCGGGACGGTCTCGGGCCGCACCTCGTTGATGAACTCGACGAGGTCGGGCTCGATGGGGAGCCGGTCGTATTCGCCGTTCGGGCCGGCGATGTAGCCGTCGAGGGTGGCGCCGACGTAGTAGGTCAGCTCGCGCATATACACTCCGTTTGAAGTACTATGAATGAAGTGGTTTCAAGTTACCACTACACTCGGAGTGGTGTCAACCCAGGATCGAGGAGCCCGATGCGACAGAACCCCGAACGCCGGACCGCCCTGACGGACGCGGCCATCGAAGTGCTCGCCGAGCAGGGGGCCCGCGGGCTCACGTTCCGCGCCGTGGACCAGCGCGCGGGCGTGCCGACCGGCACGGCCTCGAACTACTTCCCCAACCGCGATGCCCTGCTCACGCAGGCCGGCCGCCGGGTGTTCGAACGCCTCGACCCCGGCCCCGAGGCCGTGGGCGAGGCCCTCGCACTCCCCCGCACCCGCGCGTCGGTCGACCGGCTCATGCACGAGATGGTCGACCGCATCACGGCCTTCCCCTCGGGCCACCTCGCGATGCTCGAACTGCGCCTGGAGTCGACCCGCCGCCCCGAGCTGCGCGCCGTCCTCACCGAGCAGATCCGCGCGAACCTCCAGGAGAACATCGACTTCCACCTCGCCTCGGGCCTCCCCGGCGACGCCGAGACGGTCGTCCACCTCTACCTGGCCCTGAGCTGGCTCATCGTCGAGCGCCTCACCCTCCCCGACCTCTTCGACGCCGACCGCACCGCCGACCTCATCACCACCCTCGTCGCCCGCCTCATCCCCTGAAAGACAAGCCGACGCCTCAGCCGGAAGAGCACACGCGGGCCGCGTTCCCGCACGGCGGTAGGGTGCTTGCCATGCGTTTGTTGGTGGCTCGTTGCCAGGTCGACTACACGGGGCGCCTGTCCGCCCACCTCCCGATGGCTACCCGCCTCATCATCTGGAAGGCGGACGGGAGCGTGCTGGTGCACGCCGACGGGGGGTCGTACAAGCCGTTGAACTGGATGACGCCGCCGTGCACGGTGGTGGAGGGCGCGACCGAGTGGACCGTCACCTCGAAGAAGACCGGCGACCAGCTGAAGATCTCGATCGAGGAGGTCCTGCACGACTCCAGCCATGAGCTCGGGGTCGACCCGGGGCTCCAGAAGGACGGCGTCGAGGCGCACCTCCAGGAGCTGCTGGCGGCCGACACCGCGCCGCTCGGCAAGGGGTGGACGCTGGTGCGGCGGGAGTACCCGACCGCGATCGGGCCGGTGGACCTCATGTGCCGCAACGCGGACGGCAGGCACGTCGCGGTCGAGATCAAGCGGCGCGGGGAGATCGACGGCGTCGAGCAGTTGACCAGGTACCTGGAGCTGCTCAACCGCGACCCGCTGCTCGCGCCGGTCGACGGGGTGTTCGCCGCCCAGGCCATCAAGCCGCAGGCGCGGGTGCTCGCCGAGGACCGCGGGATCCGGTGCGTCGTCCTCGACTACGACGACCTGCGCGGCGCGGTGGACGAGAGCCAGCCCCGGCTGTTCTGAGCGAAAGCGCGAAGGGCCGCAGCGCGTTCGCGCTGCGGCCCTTTCGTTTGGGGGTCTACTCGCCGTAGACGGAGTCCTCGGCGTCCTCCCAGATCTGCTCGCACTCCTCCTGGGTGCCCGCGCCGGAGTCGACGCAGTCCTGGATCGTCTGCTCGCGGATGTCGTCGGCGGCCTTGCCGATCTCGTTGAACACCAGGGCGTTCATGGCGAAGGTGACGCCGATGGCGAGGATGCCGAGCACGAGGCCGGTGCCGCCGGTCCCCTTGCCCTTGCCGGCGCGCTTGCCGGCGGCGACGAGGCCGATGATGCCGAAGATGACGGCGAGGATGCCGAGGGGGAGGGCGGTGAAGACGTTCGCGATCGGGATGAACGCGAAGACGAGGCCGATGATGCCCAGCACGAGGGCGGTGACGCCGAAGCCGTTGCCCTGCTTCACGGGGACGGGCTGGGGGACGGGCGCCGGGGCAGGCGGGTAAGCCACGGGGGAACTCCTTGGTACTCGTTCTCTTTGGGTGGGCGGAACTGCGGCGAGTCTAAGGGGTCGCTGCAAGTGCGCGGCATTCCCATACCGGCGGAAAACCGAGATACCGCTCAGCGGTGACCGCTCGGACCAGGACCATCACCGACCGTGTCGATCCTGTGTGTACTCACCCAAAGCGCCCTCGGCGCCACGGTGCGCAGTCCCGGGGTCGCGGAGTGCCCGCGGCGGCGGCCCGGGCGGACCGGGGCCGGGCCGGCGCACCTGCGTGCACGGGACGCCAGGGCTCCGGCGGACCGGGGCCGCGCGAGAAGTGTCGGCAAGCGGTATCTCCGCTCGTCGGCGGCGAGAATTGACCGCGACTTCACCCCGCGGCAACGGCCGCGTCACCGCGGCGGCGCCGTCGCGGGGGTGAACACGCACGTGGGAGCGGCATGTAAGACTAGTGGCATGCTTCACGCGGTGGTCCCCGCAGGCGGTTCCGGAACCCGGCTCTGGCCCCTGTCTCGCGCGCAACGACCCAAGTTCCTCCTGCCGCTCACCGGCACGGACTCGTCGCTGCTCCAGTCGACGGTGGAGCGGGTCCGGCTGCTGTCGCGCCCCGACCAGGTCTACGTCGTCACCGGCGCCGCGCACGCGGTCGACGTGGCGCGCCAGCTCCCTGAGGTGCCCGGCGACAACATCCTCGTCGAGCCCTCCCCGCGCGACTCCGCGGCCGCGATCAGCCTCGCCGCCGCCGTCATCGCCGAGCGCGAGCCGAAGGCGGTGATGGGCGCGTTCGCCGCCGACCATCTCGTGCAGGACGGCGAGGCGTTCGCGAAGACCGTCGAGCGCGCCATGGAGCTGGCCGAGACCGGCCTGCTCATGACCATCGGCATCAACCCGACCGGCCCCGACACCGGCTACGGCTACCTGCGGCTCGGCTCGGCCGTCGGCCCCGGCTACCAGCTGGAGGCGTTCGTCGAGAAGCCCGACCAGGTCTCGGCGGTCGAGTACGTCTCGGCCGGGAACTACCTGTGGAACGCCGGCATGTTCGTGTGGCGCGTCGACGTGTTCCTGGAGGAGCTCGCCCGCCGCCGCCCCGCGCTCCACGACGCGGTCCGCACCCTCGCCGGCGCCTGGGACTCCACCGGCCGCGAGGCCCTGTTCTCGCAGCTGTGGCCGACGCTGGAGAAGATCTCGATCGACTACGCCGTCATGGAGCCGGCGGCCGCCGCCGGGCGCGTCGGCGTCGTCCCCGGCGACTTCGACTGGCACGACGTGGGCGACTACAACACGCTCGGCCAGGTCCTCAAGGCCGCCGACAAGGTCGGCAACGTCGTCGTCGGCAACCGCGGCGCGGGCGAGGCGCTGCTGACCGAGTCGAAGCGGAACGTCGTCGTGCCCGCGGCCGGGCGCCTCGTCGCCGCCGTGGGCGTGGACGACCTCATCATCGTCGACACCCCCGACGCGCTCCTGGTGTGCCCCCGGGACCGCGCGCAGGAAGTGAAGGGCCTGGTCGAGGAGTTGAAGCAGTCCCAGCGGGACGACCTGGTCTGATGGCGCCCCCGCAGCTCGGGCCGCGCGCCCGCACCGTCCTCGCCGCCGTCCTGCTCGTCTTCGCCGCGACCGTGATCGCGGTCGCGGTGTCGCAGTGGCTGACCGGGGCCGGGAGCGACCCGCGCGACGACGTGCTCAGCCGCGCCGCCGGCATCGGGTTCACCGACGAGGCCCGCGGCACGCTCTTCTCGATCCTGCCGGTCGCTTTGCCCCCCTTCGCGGCGGTTCTCGTGCCCGGGACGCGACCCGGACGGGTGATCGGCGGCCTGGCCCGTCTCGTGTCCGTCGCCTATCTCGTTATCGGAGTGCTGCTGGCGCTGTCGGCGGCGCGCTACGGATTCGACGACGCCAGGCAACTGGCGGAGGAGGGACAGGTCTTCATCGACACGCGGGCGGCGGTCGAGCGACTGGTGCTCGACGGCGTCTGGCTCGCTTTGGCGGGAATCGGACTCGCGTTCGCCGTGAAGGCGCGTCCACGCGAGCGAAACTCCACTGCGGAGGCTGTCAAGCAAGGTCCCCCGCAAGCGTGAGTCTGAGGGGTCCTTCCATCGTTCGGATCACTGTGCGCTATCGTCTGATATCGAACCGTTATCGAATAGCGATGAGGACTCATCGTCCATAGAGATGAGTCAGGCGGCGCGGCCCCATCTTCAGGCCGCCCGCGGGGGCACCGGGCTTTGTAGAAGCACAGTATTCGGATTTGACCGAGCGGGCGACCGGCGCGCCCGCCGCAGGGCCGTACGCGTTTCAGGGGAGGGGACGCGTCCGCGCTCCGAGTCCGCGTACCCGGTGCCGTGCAAGTGATTGCAAGGGGGGAGCACCGGTTCACCGGTGCGCGAACGAGGAGGCGGACGTATATGGACGGCCGTGACTACTTGGCCGACCTGTTGGGTAACGTTCCGGAGTGGCAGGTTCGCGCATTGTGCGCGCAGACCGACCCGGAGGCGTTCTTCCCCGAGAAGGGGGGCTCCACGCGCGATGCGAAGCGCATCTGCGCGCGGTGCGAGGTCAAAGAGAACTGTCTGCAGTACGCACTCGACCACGACGAGCGCTTCGGGATCTGGGGCGGGCTCTCCGAACGGGAGCGCCGCAAGATCAAGCGCCAGGCCAGGGAGGCGGCGCGCCGGCGCCACGAGCGGCTGCCGGTCGTGGTGTGCCTGCCGAGCCCGATGATCAACCCCGCGCTCGCGTCGGAGTTCGCCTTCACGGCCGAGACTCCGCACCCGGAGCCGGTCCTCACGGGCGGGTTCCGCAGCGAGGCGCTGATGGACGAACTGGTCGGCCCCCGCCGGGGCGAGCCGGCCGCGACGCGGGCATCCGAGCCCGCGCCCGAGCGCGCGATGGTGGCGGCTTAGGGACATCCCTGCGAGCGGATTGAGGGGGCGGGATCGCGCGATCCCGCCCCGTCGCCGTCTCAGAACTCCAGGTCCTCCGGCGGCAGGTTCAGCAGGGACGCGAGCTGCTCCACGAGCACCGACCGCACCAGCGACTCCATGTCCGGCTTGCTCTCGGCCCGCAGCTCGATCGGCCTGCGGTAGAGCACGATCCGCGGCGCGGCCGCGACCGTGCCGGGCTGGGCCGGGTAGAGCTTGGAGAGCGGCACGCCCCGGTCCTCGACGATGTCGGCGTCGTACGTCTGCGACTCCGGCGGCACCTCGTCGACCGCGAACTCGATGTGCCGCAGGTCGGTGAACTTCGAGCCCAGGGTCTCGGCCAGGCGCCGCTCGATCGCGACGACCGACTCCATCACCAGCGCGTCGAACTCCTCGACGGGCGTGCGCCGCAGCGGCAGGGCGCCGGGCGCGAGCGGGCCCCGCATGCCCCGTCCGTGTCGATCTCTGCGCATGGGGCCACCTTAGCGTCCGGGTCGGACGAAACCGGCCCCCGAGACCCGCCGGCCGCGAATCGATCCGCGGCCACTGGTCAGCAACACCGACTTCGACACCGCGAGTGGTAGTTTCGTGGGGTGAGGTCGGATCGGCGTTGCTCCCGGAACGGCTGCCGCCAGCCTGCGGTGGCCACTTTGACATATATCTACTCGGATTCGACGGCTGTGGTCGGCCCGCTCTCCACGACGCGGGAGCCCCACAGCTACGACCTGTGTGATGCGCACGCCCGGCGCCTCACCGTGCCCCACGGCTGGGAGCTCGTCAGGCACCAGGGCGACTACGCCGTGCCCATGCCCACCGACGACGACCTGGTCGCCCTGGCCAACGCCGTGCGCGAGGCCGCCGCCGGCGACCGGCACGAGGCCGACCCCGGTGCGCCCGACGACGCCGCCACCCTGGCGAGCCGCCGCCTCGCCGAGACCGAACCGGCTCCGCGCCAGGGCTTCCGGCCCGCGGGCCCCCAGTTCGGTGCCCGGCGTCACCTCCGGGTGGTGTCCGGCGACGAGGACATGCAGGGATAGTCTCGTCTGCGGGGCGGCCCCTCCGCAGCGGCGCGGCGCGGCCGCGGAGGCCGACTCCCCCGACAGGCCCCGCACGACCGGAAAGGCGGCATCGACCGTGGCTCCCAAGCTCAGTGAATTCGTGAAGGCCTACGACGTCCGCGGACTCGTCGGTTCGCAGCTCACGCCCGAGGTCATGGAGGCGATCGGCGCTGCCGCCGTCGCCGTCACCGGCGAGACGACGTGGGCCGTCGGCCACGACATGCGCGACTCGGGGCCCGGCTTCGCCGAGGCGTTCGCGCGCGGCGCCGCCCGCGCCGGAGCCGACGTCGTCGACGCCGGCCTGTGCTCCACCGACATGCTGTACTTCATCGCCGGGCAGCGGAACGTCGCCGGCGCGATGTTCACCGCCAGCCACAACCCCGCCGAGTACAACGGCCTCAAGATGTGCCTGCCCGCCGCGCGGCCCATCGGCCTCGACACCGGCCTGGCCGACATCCGCGACAAGGCGCAGGCGATCCTCGACGGCGAGCCGGCGCCGGTCTCCGACAAGCCCGGGACGACCACCAGCGAGGACTTCCTCGCCGCGTACGCCGCCTACATGCGCGAACTCGTCGACCTCTCCGGCATCCGCCCGCTCAAGATCGTCGTCGACGCGGGCAACGGCATGGGCGGCCACACCGTGCCGGCCGTCCTCGGGGACCAGCTCCTCGACGCGCTGCCGCTCGAGATCGACGCGCTCTACTTCGAACTCGACGGCACCTTCCCCAACCACGAGGCGAACCCGCTCGAGCCGGCGAACCTCGTCGACCTCCAGGCCCGCGTCAAGGAGGTCGGCGCCGACCTCGGCCTGGCCTTCGACGGCGACGCCGACCGCTGCTTCGTCGTGGACGCCGAGGGCGCGCCCGTCACCCCGTCCGCGATCACCGCGCTCATCGCGACCCGCGAGCTCGAGAAGCACCCCGGCTCCGCCGTGTGCCACAACCTCATCACCTCGAAGGCCGTCCCCGAGATCATCGCCGAGCACGGCGGCCGCCCGCTGCGCACCCGCGTCGGCCACTCCTACATCAAGGCCGTCATGGCCGAGGAGGACGCCGTCTTCGGCGGCGAGCACTCCGGGCACTACTACTTCAAGGACTTCTGGTTCGCCGACACCGGCATGCTCGCGGCGATGCACGTGCTCGCCGCGGTGGGCGGCTCCGACCAGACGCTCGCCGAGCTGGCCCAGGACTACGTCCGATACACCGCCTCCGGCGAGATCAACTCCAAGGTGGACGACCCCGGCGCGAAGATCGACGAGGTCGCCGCGCACTACGCCGGCCAGGGCGGCGTCGAGACCGATCTCCTGGACGGCCTCACCGTCTCCTTCGCAGACGGCTCCTGGGCCAACCTGCGCCCCTCCAACACCGAACCGCTGCTGCGGCTGAACGTCGAAGGCCCCGACCAGGCCTCGATGGAACGGCTGCGCGACGACATCCTCCGCATCGTAAGGAACTAGCCCATGCCCGCCACCGCGCCCAAGCCAGTGCTCCTCGAACTGCTGCGCTGCCCCGAGCCCCACCACGCCCCGCTCTCGTTCGACCGCGAGACCAACGCGCTCACGTGCTCCGAGTGCGCCAAGGTCTTCCGCGTCGAGGACGGCATCCCGGTGATGCTCCTCGACGGCGCCGGCGACCAGGACTGACCAGGGCGCGGCGGGCCGGCCCCGACGGCGATCCCCACCCGGCAACCGAAGCGAACCGCGACGGCCGCGAAGGCCAAGGAGGAACAGCATGGGTCTTGACGACGACGGCATCGCCGGCATCACCGGCGACCGTCTCCCCGACGAGCGCCGCATCGAAGGCGACCTGAGCGAGTCGATCCGACCCGGCGGGGCCCTCTGGGCGCTCGCGTCGGCCGGACCGCAGCTGCGCGAGTCGGCCGCGCTCGCCGCCGACGCCGGACTCGGCGCCCTCGCCGAGGAGGGCCGGCCCCGGGCGCTCGTCGTCGCGGGCGTCGGCACCGCCGCCCGGACCGGCGACATCCTCGCAACCGTCGCCGGGCCCCGCTGCCCGGTCCCGATCCTCGGCCACCGCTCCGCCGGCGTCCCCGGCTGGGTCGGCGCCGCCGACGTCGTCATCGCCGTGTCCGCGTCAGGGCGCAGCCCCGAGGCGCTCGCGGCAGCCGAGGCCGCCGCCCGCCGCGGCGCCCGCCTCGTCGCCATCGGCGCCCCCGACTCCGAACTCCAGTCGCTCGCGGAGCGCGCCCGCGCCCCGTTCGTGGCCGTCCCGCGCCGCGCCCCCGCGCGCCTGAGCCTGTGGGCGCTCACCGTCCCGGTCCTCATGGCCGCCAGGGAGCTCGGGCTCGTCAGCCTCGTCGAGGCCGACATCGCCGAGACCGCCCGCCGGCTCGACGAGGACGCCGAGCGGTGCCGCCCCGACGCCGACGCGTACGTCAACCCGGCGAAGGAGCTCGCGATGAACCTCGCCGGGTCCATCCCGGTCGTGTGGGGCTCCAGCCCGCTCGCGGGCGTCGCCGCCCGCCGCTTCGGCGACATGCTCGCCGCGAACTCCCGCTACCCGGTCGTCTCCGGCGAGCTCGGCGAGGTCGGGCGCGGCCGCGTCGGCCTCCTCGACGGCGTCTTCGGCTCGCTCGCCGAGGGCCAGAAGGACATCTTCGCCGACCCGGAGGAGGACGAGGACCTGACGCGGCTGCGGATCGTGCTCATGCGCGACGACGGCCTCGACGGCGACGACTCCACCCCCAAGCCCGACACGCGCCGCGCCGACGCCGTCGCCGACCTCGCCTCGCGCCGCGGCATCCGCTGCGACGTGATCCCGGCCGAGGGCGGCTGCGCCCTCGAGCGGCTCGCCTCGCTCATCGCGGTGCCCGACTTCGCGTCCGTGTACCTCGCGCTCGCCCACGGCCTCGACCCGATGCGGGTCCCGGCCGTCTCCGAGATGAAGGACCTCACGCTCGGCGCCGAGTAGCGGACCGCGCGCTCCAGGCCGCGGACGGCACCGCCGTCCGCGGCCTTCCGCGTCCGAGGCCGTGAGAGACGCGAGGGCCGAACCGATAGAGTTGAGGCCTCCGGACAGAGACAGGTGAGGAGCGGCGGTGCAGGGGCTCTACGGCGTCATCCGCAACTACGCGTGGGGATCGCAGGACGACATCGCCAGGCTCCAGGGCCGGGAGGTCCCCGCGGACCTGCCCGAGGCCGAGGAGTGGTTCGGCGCCCACCACAGCGCGCCGTCGACCCTCCACGACGGGCGGCCCCTCGACGCCGCGATCGCCTCCGACCCGGCCGGGATGCTCGGCGAGCGGACCCTCGCGCGGTTCGGCCCCAAGCTCCCGTTCCTGCTCAAGCTGCTCGCCGCCGGCAAGCCCCTGTCGCTCCAGGCGCACCCGAACGCCCGCCAGGCCCACTCCGGCCACCAGCGGGAGATGCGCATCGGCATCGACGCGGCCTACCGCAACTACGTGGACGACAACCACAAGCCCGAGATGCTGGTGGCGCTCACCGAGTTCCGCGCCATGTGCGGCTTCCGCGACCCGCTCGCGGCCGCCGCCGACATCGAGGCCCTCGGCGTCACCGAGCTCGAAGGGCTCGCCGCGACCCTCCGCGACCGCAAGGCCGGGCTCCGCAAGGCCGTCCCCGACCTCCTCGGGCTCGCCCGCGACGAGTGCCGCGCGATCATCGACGCCGCCGCGAAGGCCGCCTCCGAACTCGACACCGACGACGGCGCCGACCTCGTCATGCTCGCCCGCACCTACCCCGACGACCCGGGCGTCCTGGTGAGCCTCCTGCTCAACCACATCACGCTCCAGCCCGGCGAGGCCGTGTACATGCCGGCCGGGAACCTGCACGCGTACCTGCACGGTTTCGGCGTCGAGGTCATGGCCGCCAGCGACAACGTGCTCCGCGGCGGCCTCACGAACAAGCGCGTGGACGTCCCCGAGCTGCTGCGCGTCCTCGACTTCCAGGCCATGGCCGACCCGCGCGCGGCCGCCGAGGACGACGGCCCGGTCCGCACCTGGCCCGTCCCCATCGAGGACTTCGCGCTCCGCCGCGTCGAGCTCACCGGCGGGCCGCAGACCATCGCCGTCGACGGCCCCCGCATCTGCCTGTCCACCGGCGGCAGCGTGACCGTCGCCGACGACGACGGCGAGTCCGCCCTCGCCCCCGGCCGCGCCGCGTTCTCCACCGGCACCGCCGGCCCGCTCGTCGCGAGCGGCGAAGGCGAACTCTTCATCGCCAGCGCCTAGGTCTCCAGACGAGAAGACCGGCCCGGCCTCGACGAGGCCGGGCCGGTTCCCATCTGCAACGCGGGAATCTCCGGGCTAGGAGAGCTTCTTCTGGACGTCGAAGTCGCGGCACAGCGGCCGGTAGCCGATGGCCTCGTTGATCGCGATCATGTGGTCGTTCGACTCGGCGTTCCAGGTGTGGACGTACCGCAGCTTCGGCCGGTACTGGCGCAGCGCCCGCTGGTTCGCGATCTTGAGGATGGTGCCGAGGCGGTGGCCGCGGTGCCGCTCCTCCACGATCGTGTCGTTCTGGCCGGCGTGGTCCTCGTCGCCGGGGAAGACGATGATGTCGGTCAGGCCGGCGATCTCGCCGCTCTCGACGTGCCGGACGGCGGCGGCGAGCTGGAGCTGGCCGCGGTCGGCGAAGGTGCGCTCCTCGTCGCGGACGCGCGCGACGTCGTAGACGGAGGGGCGCATGTCGAGCTCCTCGCCCATGGGCGGGTCGGTGGACATGCGCTGGCGCATGGCGGCGACGCCTTCGACGATGTCGTCGGGGGCGTGGTTGACCCACTGGACGAGCTCGTACCCGGCGGCCTTCTCCCAGGCGTCGGCGTAGAGCTTCGCGAGGTGGTCGTCGTCGACGGCGAAGAGGTCGTTGCGGCGGTGGATCTCCTGGTCGACGACGGCGTAGCCGCGGGCCTTCGCGAAGTGCTGGCCGGCGTGGTCCTGCGGGGGCGCCCCGTCGAGGGAGTCGGAGGCGAACGCGAGGAACGTGTCGCGGCCGAGTTCGGCGGCGCGGCGCTCGGCGTGCTCGAGGAGCGCGGTGCCGACGCCCTTGCGGCGGTGGCCGGGGTGGACCAGGATCTCGAAGTTCGCGAGGTGCTGGTTGTCGGTCAGGAAGAAGACGCTCTCGGCGTAGCCGACGACGGCGCCGTCCACGAGCGCGACGTGCCGCTCGGGCTGGACCGAGGCGGGGTGCAGCAGGAGGCGCAGGCGCTGGAGGGCGGGCCGGGTCTGGGGCGCACCGGGGTTGTCGTGCGCGTACACGGCCCGCTCGACGTCGATCCAGCCGTCGACCTGTGCGCGGTCGAAGGGATCGATCGGAACGATCTTGATGTCAGGGTTGCTCACGCCCCGACCCTCCCGCATCTCGGGAGGGCTCGCAAACGAATTTCAGGATGACGCTTGCCAATCGGGGCAAAAATGTGCCGGGCGGCCACCCCAGACCGCCCGGCACTCCCCCCGGTTTGGTTTCCCCGTGGCGCCTGCGGTGATGGTCTGGAACCCGGTGGATTCCCGCATCTCCGTGACGCTGCGTATCTGCAATATTACCCACCGCCTCAGCAGTGTCAAGCAGAAACAGGGGTTGCGGCAAATTTTTTTCCGTGGCCCCTGCCACGGGGGTTGCACGGGTGCTCCGGGCCCAAACCCCGGCGTGTCGCGCGCCTCGTTCGGGGCCCGCCGCGTGGTCGGGCCCACGGTGCCGTTTCACCGGGGCCCATGGGGCGGCGCGTAGCATTTCAGGCATGACGAACACGCTGCGAGCCGACGACTACAAGGTCGCCGATCTCAAGCTGGCCGACTTCGGCCGCCACGAGATCCGACTGGCCGAACACGAGATGCCCGGCCTGATGGCCCTGCGCGAGCGCTACGGCGCGGACCGCCCGCTGGAGGGCGCCCGCATCACCGGTTCGCTGCACATGACGATCCAGACCGCGGTGCTCATCGAGACGCTGACCGCGCTCGGCGCGCGCGTGCGCTGGGCGTCGTGCAACATCTTCTCCACGCAGGACCACGCCGCGGCGGCGATCGCGGTCGGGCAGGGCACTCCGGAGCGGCCGCAGGGCGTCCCGGTGTTCGCGTGGAAGGGCGAGACGCTCGAGGAGTACTGGTGGTGCACCGAGCGCGCCCTCGACTGGGGCGGCGAGGAGCCGAACCTGATCCTGGACGACGGCGGCGACGCCACGATGCTCGTGGTCAACGGCGCGCGGTTCGAGGCGGCCGGCGCCGTGCCGGACGCGTCGAGCGCCGAGAGCGAGGAGGAGGCCGTGGTGCTCGCGCTGCTGGCCCGCTCGCTCAAGGAGGACCCGCAGCGCTTCACCCGCAAGGCGGGGGCCGTCAAGGGCGTCACCGAGGAGACCACCACCGGCGTGCACCGGCTGTACGAGCTCGAGCGCGAGGGCCGGCTGCCGTTCCCGGCGATCAACGTGAACGACTCGGTCACGAAGTCGAAGTTCGACAACAAGTACGGCGTGCGGCACTCGCTCATCGACGGCATCAACCGCGCCACCGACGTGCTCATCGGCGGCAAGGTGGCCGTGGTCTGCGGCTACGGCGACGTCGGCAAGGGCTCGGCGGAGTCGCTGCGCGGCCAGGGCGCGCGCGTCATCGTCACCGAGGTCGACCCGATCTGCGCGCTCCAGGCCGCGATGGACGGCTACCAGGTCCTCACCATCGAGGACGCGGTCGAGTACGCCGACATCTTCATCACGGCCACCGGCAACAAGGACATCATCTCGGTCGAGCACATGCGCCGGATGAAGCACCAGGCGATCGTCGGCAACATCGGCCACTTCGACAACGAGATCGACATGGCCGGCCTCGCCGCCGAGCCGGGCATCAAGAAGCTCGAGGTGAAGCCGCAGGTCCACGAGTGGCAGTTCGCGGACGGGCACTCGGTCATCGTGCTCAGCGAGGGCCGCCTGCTCAACCTCGGCAACGCCACCGGGCACCCGAGCTTCGTGATGAGCAACAGCTTCACGAACCAGGTGCTCGCGCAGATCGAGCTGCACACCCGGCTCGAGCAATACCCGATCGGCGTGTACACGCTGCCGAAGCACCTCGACGAGGAGGTCGCGCGCCTGCACCTCGACGCCCTCGGCGTCAAGCTGACGACCCTCACCAAGGCCCAGGCCGACTACATCGGCGTCAAGGTCGAGGGGCCGTTCAAGCCGGATCACTACAGGTACTGAGCGAAGCGAGGGGACGGTAGCCGAGGCGCAGCCGGCACTACCTCGCGCAGGAACGGCCCGGTCCGCAGTGGACCGGGCCGTTCCGCTCGTTCAGACGACCGCCTTCATGATGACCGACCGGGAGATCTTGGCGAGCTGCTCGACGATCGTGACGCCCTTGGCGTAGTCGGGGGCCTTGCTCGTGAGGATGGCCATCCGCACGTCGTGCTTGTTCGGGATGCTGATGTAGCCGACGGAGTGGACGACCCACAGGCCGCCGAGGGACGAGCGGGAGTCCCAGCCGTTCTTGAGCCACACCGTGTCCCCGCTGTTCGCGGCGGCCGTGACGCCCCAGTCCTGCGAGTCGACCACGGCGCCCAGCAGGGAGCGGGCGTAGTCGACCTTCTCCTGGTTGAAGTAGCCCGTGGCGGTGAGCATGTTCAGGACGCGGAGCTGGTCGGGGGCGGTGGTCGTGGTGAGGCCCCAGCGGCAGTCCGCGGACGCCGCCGTGTTCTTGAGGCCGTAGCGCACGTGCGCGGCCTTGAGCGCGTCGCAGCCGCCGAGGAAGTTGTAGAGCTTCGTCGTGTTGTCGTTGTGCGACTGGGTGATCATCGTCCGCGCCCATTCCTTCTTCTCGGCGGGGATGGACGAGACCTTGGAGTACTTCTCCAGGAGCATCGCGAGGATCTCCATCTTCACGAGCGACGCCGTGTCGTGGATGCGGCTCTTGTTGGTCGTGATGACGCGGTTCGCGCGCCCGACGATGATCGACGCCTGGGTCTGCGTCGCGGTGGTCGCCAGGTACGCCTTGGTGCGTTCGGTGAGTTCGACGGCCAGCTCGGTGTCGGTCGGGCCGGCCGCCCAGGCCGTCGTGCCGACCCAGGCACTGGCTCCGGCGAGGGCGATGGCGCCCGGGATCGCGGCGCGGAGGACCGCGCGGCGGGAGGGCCGGGGACGGGGGGTCGGTTCTGCCTGGGGGGATTGCAGAGTCATGCGCTTCCTAGCTATTCGTACTGGATGACGTCGCGGGCGATCTTCGCGATCTCCTCCACCACCGGGACGCCTTCGACGTCGTCCACCGCGCCGCTGGTGAGGACGGCCATGGCGACGGGGTCGTCGCCGTCGCCGCCGAGGACGCCGAGCGAGTTGACGACCCAGAGGCCGTCGAGCTGCGACTCGACGTCCCAGCCGTTCTTGAGCCAGACCGTCTCGCCTTCGCTCGCGGCGGCCGAGACGCCCCACGCCTGCTCCTCGATCACCGTGCCCATGAGCTCGCGGGCGAGGTCGGTCTGGGCGGCGTCGAGGACGCTCTCGTTGAGGGCGAGACCGGTGAGGAGGAGCTGGTCCGGGGCGCTGGTCCAGCCGACGCCCCAGCGGCCTTCGGCATCCGGGGTGGTGTCCTCAAGACCGTACCGCCCGTGCGCGGCGACGAGTGCGTCGACTCCGCCGAGGTAGTTGTAGAGGGTGGTCGCGGAGTCGTTGTGGGACTCGCGGATCATGCGTTCGAGGGCCTCGCGGTGGTCCTCGGGGATCGCGTCCACCGAGCCCCAGTACTCCATCGTCATGAGCATGATCTCGACCTTGACGATCGAGGCGGTGATGTGGGTCTGCCCGGGGTTGTAGTGGAGCCGCATGTCGCCGCGCTGCACGGCGACCGAGGCCTCGATCTTCGTGCCGCTCTCGGCGAGGTGCCCGTCGATCCGGGTCGCGAGCTCCGCTTCGAGCTCCTCGCGGGAGGGCCCGAAAATCGACTCGAGGCCGTTCTCGGAGGCGTTCGCCGCGACCGTGGCCACGGCTCCGGCGCCGACCAGGGCGGCCGCGGCGGGCACGCCGAACCGCAGCAGGTTGCGACGGGAGGGGCGGAGCAGACGGGAGGAGGGTTCGCTTCGGCGGATCATCCGTCCAAGGCTAGGGAACCGGTCAAGCGGGAGTCAACGCGCCCGGAACGGAAACCTCCGTGCAGGCGTGTCTGAAATGTCATAGGGGCCCGAGGCAACCCCGAACGGGACGAAGGGCGTGCGGCCGGTGCCGCACGCCCTCCGGGAGTCCTCGCCTAGTAGGTCGGCAGGCTCGGGTCGACCTGGTTGATCCAGCCGAGCACGCCGCCCTGGACGTGGACGGCGTTCTTCAGCCCGGCGGCCTTCGCGGCGGCCAGGGCCTCGGCCGAGCGGACGCCGGCCTTGCAGTAGAACACCGCCTGGCGCTCGGTCGGCAGGTCGCTCAAGGCCGCACCGGAGACGATGTCGCCCTTGGGGATCAGCCGGGAGCCGGGGATGCGCACGATCTCGTACTCGGCGGGCTCGCGCACGTCGATGAGGTCGATGTCGCGGCCCTCCTTGAGCCACTCGGCCAGCTCGCGCGCCGTGATGGTGGAGCCGACGACGGCCTCGGCGGCCTCGTCGGAGACCGACCCGCAGAAGTCCTCGTAGTCGATGAGCTCCTTGACGGTGGCGTTCGGGCCGCAGACCGCGCAGTTCGGGTCCTTGCGGACCTTGATCTTGCGGTAGGTCATCTCCAGCGCGTCGTAGACCATGAGCGAGCCGACGAGCGGGTCGCCGACGCCGGTGAGCAGCTTGATGGCCTCGGTGACCTGGATCGAGCCGATCGAGGCGCACAGGACGCCGAGGACGCCGCCCTCGGCGCAGCTCGGGACCATGCCGGGCGGCGGGGGCTCGGGGTAGAGGCAGCGGTAGCAGGGGCCGTGCTCGGCCCAGAAGACACTCGCCTGGCCGTCGAAGCGGTAGATCGAGCCCCACACGTACGGCTTGCCGAGGAGGACCGCGGCGTCGTTGACCATGTAGCGGGTCGCGAAGTTGTCGGTGCCGTCGACGATGAGGTCGTACTGCTCGAAGATCCCGAAGACGTTGTCGTTGTCGAGCACCGTGTTGTGGATGACCACGTTCACGTACGGGTTGATCTCGCGGATCGAGGCGGCCGCGGACTCGGCCTTGGGGCGGCCGATGTCGGACTGGCCGTGGATGATCTGGCGCTGGAGGTTCGACTCGTCGACCGTGTCGAACTCGGCGATGCCGATCGTGCCCACCCCGGCCGCGGCCAGGTACATCAGCGCGGGGGACCCGAGGCCGCCCGCGCCCACGCAGAGCACCTTGGCGTTCTTGAGTCGTTTCTGACCGTCCATGGCGACGTCGGGGATGATGAGGTGGCGCGAATAGCGGCGCACCTCGTCGACCGACAGCTCGGAGGCTGGTTCGACCAGCGGCGGCAAACTCATACGGTCAATAATGCATAACCGGCCATGGGTTATTCCACCCGGAGCGCCCCTGTGCTCGGATTCACGCCTTGAGATTCGCTGTCCCGCATGACGGGACGCTACCGGTCGACGAAGTCGTCCGGCGGGAGGTCGGGCCCGTTGTAGTCCCCCGCAGGGCCGGACACGTACGTCTCGCCGTCGGGGTAGGGCCAGGCGTTGCCGGTGCAGCCGGCGAGCTGGTAGGTCTGCTGGGCCATGACCGGCGAGGGCTCCCCCTCCGCGGGGCACACCTCGTGGCCGTGGCCGAGGCGGTGGCCGACCTCGTGGTTCACCGCGTACTGGCGGTAGGTGTCGAGGGTGCCGTCCCAGTGCTCGACGCCGGTGATCCAGCGGGCCGAGTTGATGACGACGTTGTCGCCGTTGCGGCACGAGACCGTCGTGTTCTGGGAGCCGCACAGGTACGCGCGCTGCTCGGGGCTGGCGAGGTAGACGGTGAAGTCCGCGTCGCCGCCGCCGACCTGCTGGAAGCGCCAGGCGCCGCCCGCGGTCCAGGAGCGCGCGTCGGCGAGGGTCGCGTGCACGAACGCGCCGAACTCGGCCGGGTCGAGCTCGATGCCGTCCTCGACGGCGACGTTGTAGCGCAGGAGGGTCCCGGCGTCGCCGACGATGTCCGAGCTCGTCGGCTCGGCGTACGTCCAGGTGCCGGTGCCGGAGAAGTAGAGCGGGACGTTCACGGCCGCCGGGGAGGGGGACGCGGAGGTGGTGGGGACGAGGTCCTCGGGGAGGGCCTCGGCTTCGGTGGTGGCGGCCGGCTCGTCCTCGTCGAAGGCCTGCGGCTGCCCGCCGGTGACGGCGGCGCCGAGCGCGAAGGAGGCGCCGGTGCCGGCCATGAGGAGGAGGATCGCGAGCAGCACGAGGCGCCGTCGTCTGCGGAGCCTGCGGTTGCGATCCAGCCGTCCCTCAGTCACACCGGCGAGTCTAAGTCCTGGAGCGCCCCGAGAGGCCCAGCCCCGGCGGATCTGTGAGTTCACAATGCGGACATCGCGTCCCTCGCGTCGTCGGGCTCCTCTTCCCTCACCTCGTCGAGCATCGCGGCCATCGCGCGGGCGACGGCCTGCGGGCGCTCCATCATCGCCACGTGCCCGGTGCGGTCGAGGATGAGCAGCCGCGAGTCGGGGATCGCGAGCGCGGTGGGCGGGGCCTGGCGGACGTCGATGACGCGGTCCTGCTTGCCCCAGATGACGAGTGCCGGGCAGGCGATGTCGCGGGCGAGGCGCCACAGCGAGTGCGTGCCGGGGATGAGGGCCTGCATGAACGAGGCCATGAGGCCCCGGTAGGTCTGGAAGTAGGCGCGGTTGTTCCACGGCACGGCGAGGCGGTGGCGGGCCTCGGCGATCGCCTCGCGGCGGCGCTGCGGGTGGATCGAGTCGGGGTCGGCCCAGGTGCCGCGGATGATGTCGTCGACGACCTGCTGCGGGGTGCGCCCGCGCATGGCGCGGTCGGCGAGCCAGGCGATGTTCGGGACGGCGAGCATCGGCAGGTAGCGGGACTGGTGGGAGCGCCGCGGGTTGCCGAAGGGCATCGCGGGCGAGACGAGCGTGAGCGTGCGGACCAGGTTGGGGCGGGTCGCGGCGAGATAGACGGCGACGGCGCCGCCGAGCGAGTGGCCGGCGAGGTGGACGGCGCCGCGGCCGGACTCGATGATCCAGGCGGCGACGTCCTGCGCCAGGAGCGGGATGGTGACGCGCGGGGCCGGCGCGGAGTGGCCGAAGCCGGGGAGGTCGAGGGCGTCGACCTCGAGCCGGTCGGAGAGCGCGTCGGCGAGGTCGGTCCAGTTCTGGGCGGAGCCGCCGAGGCCGTGGACGAACACGGCGGGCTCGGCGCCGGGCGCGGTGGCGGGGGTGTGGCGGATGAAGAGGCGGCGGCGGCTGACCTGGTGTTCGATGCCGGGCCAGGGCGGGTGCGGGCGCCGAGGGGTGCGGACCTCCTCGGCGCCTGCAAGCCGCGCCCGTTTCATGGAAGCTAGTGTGCCACTTCGGCTGCGAGCGCGCCCAAAGTAGCCGAAACCACCGCGCGGGCGCGCTCGGCGGTGACGACCGCGGCCCCGGAGAGGCGGCGCACGGAGCGGCCGTCGAGCCACAGGATGACGACGACGGCGGTCTTGACCGGCCCGGTGGGGACGATCGAGGCGTGCTCGACCTCGACGCGGACGTCGCCGGTGCCCAGGCGCGGACGCAGGGCCTCCACTGTGGCCGCCGCGGCGGCGTGCTGGATGTGCCAGTCGATCGGCGGGACGGCGACCTTGCCGGTGGACTCGGTGTCGCCGAGGGCGAGCGTGACGCTCACTTCGGCTTCGAGGCCGGCGGACTCGATCTCGACGCGGCGCAGCTCGACCGGGCCGACCGAGGCGACCTCGACGTCGGTGGAGGCGGACTCGACGTGGCCGCGGACCTCGGGCTCCTCGGAGGACTGCGGGCCGGGCTCGACGGCGCGCTGCTCGTTGACGACGGCGGAGACCACGGCGTGGACCTCGTCCGGGTCGACGCCCTCCTCGAGTTCGAGCCGCAGGCTGGAGGCGCCGTCGGGGGCGGTCACGTGGAACGCGTCGCGGACGCCGGGGACCTGGCGGACGGCGTCGACGAGGCGGGCGGACTCGGTGTCGGGCGCGCCGGCGCCGACCGGGTTCACGGCTCCTGGCATGGGTTTCGGGTTCTCTACGGTCGTGGGCGGCGTGGGCTCGGCGATCGGCGGGCGGTTCGCCGGGATGGCGCGCAGCGGGGCCTGCTCGGTGACCGGCGGGCTGGGGACCGCCGCGGGCGAGACCTCGGTGAGGGGCGGCGGCTGGACGATCGGGAACTGGTCGGTCTGCTGCTCGACGACCGGCGCGGGCGGCGGCGGGGTCGCGGGCGCGGGGGGCGCGCTCGGGACGGGCGGCTGCTGGGCCTCGGCGGGCTGCGGCGGCGCCGCGGGGGGCTCGGCCGCTTCGGGCGCCTGCGGCTCGGGCGGGGCCGCGGGCGCGCTCGGCGCGGGGAGCGGCGGCGCGCTCGGAGCGGCGGCGGCCTGCGGGACCTCGATCGGCCCGGTGGGCTGCGGCGGCTGGGCCGGAGCGCTGAAGTGCTGCGGCGCTTGGGGTTCGGGTGCCGGGGGTTGGACGAACTCCTGGTTGGGGCCGGGCGGGGCCGCGGGCGGCTGCGGGGGCGCGTAGTCGCCGGGCAGCGGCGGGGCGCTGTAGCCGGGGTGCTGCTGCGGGACGCCGAAGTCCTGGGCGGGGGCGCTGTAGAACTGCTGGGCCGGCGGTCCGGGCGGCGAGACGGCGGGGGCGGGCGGCTGCGGCGGGGCGGCGTGGTGCGGGGGCGGCGCGTACTCCTGGTTCGGCGGGGCCGGCTCCGGCGCGGGCGGGGCGCTGGTCGGCTGCGGGGCGTACGACTGGTTGGGCGGGGCGCTGAACTGCTGGTTCGCGGGCGGTGCGAACGGGTTCACGGGCGCCTGCTCGCCCGGGTGCTGGGGCGCGGCCGGGATCGGCTCGAACTGCTCGCCGGGCGAGGGGCGGCGGGTCGCGGGGACCATCGGGCCGGTCTCGGTCATCTCGACCGGCACGTTCGGGACCTGTCCGGTGGGGTCCTCGCTGTAGCGGTGGCGCCGTCCCCGGTCCGGGTCGAACCGGTACTGCTCGGGCGCCTGACCCATCCCCTGGCGGGCCGCGTCGGCGGTCTCGGCTCCCTCGTCGGCGGGCGGGCCCCAGGACCTGCCGATCCGCCTGCGGGCTGCCCGTTCCTCCCCGCTCGGACGCTGCTCATCCGGTCGGTTCTGGTCATACACCACTAGACAACTCCTTCATATTCCCGCCCTCAAGGTACCGTGGCGCGCCCAGTGACTCGAACCCGCGTTTGTCGCCCCCGTACGCTGGGAGACTGTATTTAAGGTTTCCGTAAACTTCGTTCGGGTCGCAAGTGCAGGCGGCTGACGGATGGGCGACATGAGCCGAAGAGAGGTACCGGGGTGAACAGCGCTGGTGAGGGCCGGGTCCGACTCCCCAGGAGCGAGCGCCGCGCGCAGCTGCTGCGGGCCGCTCAGGACGTCTTCGTCTCCAAGGGGTACCACAGCACTTCGATGGACGACATCGCCGAGAACGCCGGGGTCTCGAAACCGGTGCTCTACCAGCACTTCACGTCGAAGCTGGAGCTGTACCTGGCGCTGCTGGACGGCCGGGCGGCCGAGCTGGTTGGGCAGGTGCGCGACGCCTTGCAGTCCACTGAGGACAACAAGGAACGGGTGAACCGCGCGATGCGGGCGTACTTCGAGTTCGTCGACGCGCAGGGCGAGGCGTTCCGCCTGGTGTTCGAGTCCGACCAGCGCAACGACCCCGAGGTGGCCGAGCGGGTGCTGAAGATGGAGGCCGAGTGCGTCGCGGCCATGGCCGACACGATCATGGCCGACACCCATGTGGACAAGGCGCGGGCCGAGCTGCTGGCGACGGGCCTCCTCGGGACCGCCGAGGTCTCGGCGCGCAAGTGGATCGCCTCGGGCCGCGCCATCCCGAAGGACGAGGCGGTGCAGCTCATGAGCACCCTCGCCTGGCGCGGGATTTCGCATTTCCCGCGAGAAGGCGAAGCCTGAGCGGGAACAGGAGGCGCGGCCCGCGAGAAGGCGAAGCCTGAGCGGGAACAGAGGGCGCGGCCCGCGAGAAGGCGAAGCCTGAGCGGGGAGCCACCTCGCAGGTGCATTCTCGGGGCGGCGTTCGCTCTCGGCGCAGCGCTCCGTGCAGTGGAGCGGGGGTCGCCGCGAGTAGTCTTGCATCGGACTGAAGGTCAGAGTATTTCGATTGAGGAGGGCCCGTGGAGGTCAAGATCGGTGTCCAGTACGCCCCACGCGAACTGGTGTTGGAGAGCAAGCTGTCGCCGAAGGACCTGTCCGACACGATCGAGCAGGCCGTCGAGGGCGGCGGGGTCCTGCGCCTCGAGGACGACAAGGGCCGCCAGGTGATCGTCCCGGTCGAGAAGATCGCCTACGTCGAGATCGCCGCGACCAATGTGCGGTCGGTCGGCTTCACGGTCGACGCCTGAGCTTGCGAAGGCTTCGCGCCGTGAACGAAAAGCGCAGCACGGTCGACGCCTGAGCTTGCGAAGGCTCGGGCCGTGAACTAGAAGCGCAGCACGGTCGACGCCTGAGCTTGCGAGGGCTTCGCGCCGTGAACAAAGAGCGCAGCGCGGTCGACGCGTAGTTCGGAAGGCCGAACAGGCAGACTTCGAGGGCCCGGGGCTTCGGCTCCGGGCCCTTCGGCTACTGGACGACCGTGAACGGGGCGCTGCCGCCCACCGCCGCGTTGCCGTTGCGCACGCCCGTGGGGCCGCTGGCGGTGTGGATCCGGTACAGCGTCTGGTTCGCCACGGCCAGGACCGGGTCGCCGCGGTTGAGGATCGACTCGACCGGGTCGGCCGGATTCGCGGCGATCTCGGAGAACACCAGGCCCGAGGTGTCCGGCTGCGCCGTGGTGCGCGAGTTGTCGATCGCGATGGTGAACAGCGTGTCGTTGCCGCGCTGCCCGGCCACCCACAGGTAGTTCTCGGAGCTCCAGGCCACGTCGGTGACCGCTTCGACGTCGCCGCCGATGCGGCGCGGCTCGCCCGCCTGGAGGTTCTTGTCGGCGTCGACCTTGAGCGGCGCGACCCAGGCGTGGCCGTCCTCGACGTACGCGAGGCGCCGCCCGTCGGCCGAGAGCGACATCGCGGTGACGTGCTCCCCCACCGTGAGCCCCTGGACCGCGGTGCGCGTGTTCGGGTCGACGACGGTGGGCACGCCGTCGGAGACGACGATGACCGCCGCGTCCGGATGCCACTGCGGATCGGTGAGCTCGCTCCCGAGGCCCTCGACCGCGCCGAGCGACTCGCCGGTCGGACCGGTCTGGAGCACGACGCCGGAGCCGCCCGCGACGACCGCCGCGATCTGGCCGGCCGGACCGACCGCGACCTCCTGGAGCCCGGGCGCGGTGAAGCCGACCCAGGGGTGCTCGGCGGAGGCCGAGGACACCTCGTCGCCCGAGTACTCCCACACCGTCTGCTCGAAGATGAAGTACGCCGTCTGGGGCAGGTTCTCGGGGATCGCGTTCCAGCCGCGCCAGTCCTCGAGGCTGCCCTCGGCGACGGTGTTCCCGTCGGCGATGAGCGCGAAGTCCTCGGTGAGGCCGAGGCTCCACGCGACCTGCGCGGCCATGGCCTCCTCGGCGGCCCGGTCGTCCACCGGCTCGCCGAGGGCGAGGTCGATCTCGATGGCGCCGTCCCGCGAGGAGATGCTGCCGGTCGTGCGGTTCGGGATCGCGCTCCGCGCCGACAGGCTCGCGAACTCCGTGGGCCCGCTCAGGAGCCAGTCGAGCTGGAGCTGGCGGCGCCGCTCGGCCTCGAGGTCGCCGTAGACCCAGCGCAGGTCCGGGACGAGGAGCTCGGCCTGCTCGGCCTGGAAGTACAGCGGCGACTCGGTGTAGGCGTCGAGGAAGTACTGGTAGTCGAGGGAGACCTGGGACGGCTGGCTCTGGATCTCCCACGTGTCCTGGAGGCCGCCGTCGCGGCGGAGCATGAACGTCTCCTCATACGGGATCGGCGCGCGCATCCGCACCGAGCCGCCCTCCTCGTAGGCGCCGATGATCGTGCCGGTGACCGTGACGGTCGCCGACTCGATCGGGTTGCCGCCGCCCTCGATCGCGATGGTCACGCCGTCGATCAGGCTGATGCCGGAGCTCGCCTCGGAGAACTCCTCGTTCCGCGAGGCGGTGAACAGGTTCAGGCGGTCGTCGCGGCCGTCCGGGTCGCCGGCGGCGGCCTTGAGGAAGTTCCGGACCGTCTCGCCCGCGTCGGTGGTCGGCTCGAACGTCTCGGGGCTGATGCCCGAGGACTCGCCGAAGTCGGTCGGCGCGTCGTCGATGACCTCCGGGTCCCTCCCGGTGGGGATGCCGCAGGCCGCGGCGGCCCAGGCGGTGCCGATCGCGAGCGCGGCGGCGAGGCTAGTCCTGCGTCGCACGGGTGGCCTCCTTTCCGGCGCTCCGCGGGCCGTCGAGGCGCAGCGGGATCGGCGAGGTGATGACGCGGTTGCCGGCCTGGAGCGGCAGCGTGAGCACGAACAGCGTGCCCTTGCCGCGCTCGCCGACGGCCTGGAGCGTCCCGGAGTGGAGCTTGGCGTCCTCCAGGCTGATCGCGAGGCCGAGGCCGGTGCCGCCGGTCTTGCGGTTGCGGGACGGGTCGGCGCGCCAGAAGCGGTCGAAGACGCGGTCGGCGTGGCCGGGCTTGAGGCCCACGCCGTGGTCGCGGACCGCGACCGCGACGGCCGTGTCCGACTCGGCGACCGTGACGCGGACCGGGCGGCCCTCGGCGTGCTCGATCGCGTTCGAGACGAGGTTGCGCAGGATGCGCTGGACGCGGCGCGGGTCGACCTCGGCGATGACGCGCCGCGCGGGCCGGTCCACGGTCACCTCGACGCCGCACTCGGACGCGAGGTGCGAGAGGCCCTCGACGACGTCGTCGGCGATGCGGCCGACGTCCACGGCGTCGACCTCGAGGGACGCGAACCCGGAGTCGAAGCGGGAGATCTCCAGCAGCTCCTGGAGCAGGTCCTCGAAGCGGTCGATCTCGTGCTGGAGGAGCTCGGTGGAGCGCTTGGTGACCGGGTCGAAGTCGTCGCGGTTGTCGTAGAGGAGGTCGGCGGCCATCCGGATCGTCGCGAGCGGGGTGCGCAGCTCGTGCGAGACGTCGGAGGTGAAGCGGCGCTGCATCATCGACATCTCCTCCAGGCGCCGGATCTGGTTCTGGAGGTTCTCGGCCATGAGGTTGAACGAGCCGGCGAGGCGGGCGAGGTCGTCGGAGCCGCGGACCTCCATGCGCTCGTGGAGGAGCCCGGCGGCGAGCCGCTGGGAGGTGCGGGCGGCCTCGCGCACCGGCGTGACGACCAGGCGCGTGACGAGCGCGGCGATCACGCCGAGGAGGAGGACGAGCGCGACCCCGGCGAGCGCGAGGTTCGTGCGCAGGAGGCTGATCGCGTCCTGCTGCGACTCCAGCGGGTAGAACGCGTACAGCTCGAAGTCCAGGCTCAGGTCGATGTACGAGCCGACGACGAGGTACGGCATGGAGCCCTCCTCGTCGACGGTGAAGTTCCCGTACTGGGCCGCGGTGTTGCGGTCGGCGACGTCCTCCTGGAGCGCCTCCGAGGGCTCGACCTGGGCCGACGCGGGGTGCGAGCGGGCGACCACCCCGTCGGCGGTGCGGAGCATGATGACCGGCGCGTAGACGGGGTCCTCGGCGAGCTCGTTGACGATCTTCTGCATGGTCGTGGCGAGCGCGGTGTCGGAGGAGGCGGTGTAGGTGCCGAGCTGCTCGGCGGCGCGCTCGACGGCGTTCAGGGTCTCCTCGACCGCGGTGTCCTTGCGCTCGGCGAGGAGCCCGGAGGTGACCGAGCCGGCCACGACGAAGCTGAAGATGAGGACGAGGACCGTGGAGGCGATGAGGGTCGAGGAGACGACCCGCAGCTGGAGGGAGGCGCGGAAGCGGTCGATCAGGGGCCGCGCGGCCCGGCCGGCCCAGCGGACGGTCTGCCGCCAGACCCGTCGGACCCACACCGGGCGCTCGCGCGCCCGGTCCCCCGCCGCGGCCATCTAGCCCAGTCCGGCCTTGTAGCCGACGCCGCGCACGGTCTGGATGAGCTGGGGCCGCTCGGGGTCGGGCTCGATCTTGGCGCGCAGGCGCTGGACGTGGACGTTCACCAGGCGCGTGTCGGCGGAGTGCCGGTAGCCCCAGACCTGCTCGAGCAGGACCTGGCGGGTGAAGACCTGGCGGGGCTTGCGGGCGAGCGCCACGAGCAGGTCGAACTCGAGCGGGGTCAGCTTGACCTCGGCGCCGTTGAGGGTGACCTGGTGGGCGGGCACGTCGATCTGGACCTGGAGGCCGGGCTTGCCGATCTCGAGGCGCTCGGGCGTGACGTCGTCGCCGCGGCGCAGGCGGGCGCGGATGCGGGCCACCAGCTCCTTGGGCTTGAACGGCTTCACGATGTAGTCGTCGGCGCCCGATTCGAGGCCGAGGACGATGTCCACGGTGTCGGATTTGGCGGTGAGCATCACGATCGGCACGCCGGACTCGCCGCGGATGGCCTTGGCGACGTCGATGCCGCTCATGCCCGGGAGCATGAGGTCGAGCAGGACGATGTCGGGGCGGTGCTCCTTGAACGCGGCGAGCGCCTTCTCGCCGTCGACGACGAAGGTGGGGGTGAAGCCTTCGGTGCGGAGGATGATGCCGAGCATCTCCGCCAGCGCCGGGTCGTCGTCAACGACGAGTACACGTGCTCTCATGGACACCAGTTTTCCACCTCGCAAAAGCCGAGAGCACCACGGGTGGACACCCGTGGTGCTCTAACTGTAACGACTATCCGACGGACTTGGCCGCTCGTGCGGGGTCGGTGCCTGCGGCGATGGCCTCGAACGGCTCGCGGCCGGCCTGGATCTCGCCGAGCTGGACCATCTCGCGCTTCGTGAAGAAGCCGACGATCCAGTCCGCGAGGACGCGGCCCTTGCGACCGGTGCCGGGCACGCGCGACAGGTGGTAGCCGCGGTGCATGAGCCAGGCGAGGAGGCCCTTGGCCTTGAAGCCGTAGGTGTTGGCGACGCCCTTGTAGAGGCCGAGGCCGGCGACCGAGCCGATGTACTTGTGCTCGTACGGCGTCAGCTCGCGGCCGACGTGGCTGCGGTAGACGTTGTCGGCGAGGGTCTTGGCCTGGCGGACGGCGTGCTGCGCGGACGGCGTGCACCAGTCCATCGGGAAGTCCGAGGTGTCGGGGACCTGGGCGGAGTCGCCCGCGCCCCACGCGCCCTCGACGACCTCGCCGACGGTGTGCTTGCCGGCCTCGACGCCGGTGGCGACCTGGAGGCGGGTGTTGCACTCGAGGTGGCCGCGCGGGCCGATCGGGAGGTCGGTCTGCTTGAGCAGCGGGTGCGGCATGACGCCGGCGGTCCAGATGATGGTGTCGGAGTCGAACTCCTCGCCGTCGGTGAGGACGACGTGGCCGCCCTCGCAGGACTTGAGGGTGGTGCCGAGGCGGATGTCGACGCCGCGCTTGGTGAGCTCGCGGGCGGCGTAGGCGCCCATCTCGGGGCCGACCTCGGGGAGGATCTTGTTCGCGTACTCGACGAGGTACCACTTGATCTCGGAGGCGTCGAGCATCGGGTAGTTCTTCACGATGTTCGCCGTCAGGTCCTCGAGCTCGCCGAGGGTCTCGGCGCCCGCGAAGCCGCCGCCGACGGTGAGGAACGTGAGGGCCTTGCGGCGCACGTCGGGGTCCTCGGTGGTGGCGGCGATGTCGAAGCGCTGGAGCACGTGGTTGCGGAGCCAGATGGCCTCGCCCATGGACTTGATGCCGATGGCCGTGTCGGCCAGGCCGGGGATGGGCAGGGGCCGGGAGACGGAGCCGGGGGCGACGATGACCTCGTCGTACTCGACCTCGCGGGCGGGGCCGACGTAGGGCTGCACGGTGAGCCTGCGCTCGGCGTGCTTGATCTCGGTGACCGCACCGGTGAGGATGGTGCAGTGCTTGAGGGCCTGTCGGAGCGGCACAACGCCGTGTCGCGGGGAGATGGAGCCAGCGGCCGCCTCGGGCAGGAACGGCTGGTAGGTCATGTGCTGGTTGGGGTCGATGACCATCAGTTCAACTTGACCGCGCTTGATGTCGCCCTTCAGCAGCTTGCTCAAGCGTTCGGCAACGTAAAAACCGACGTGACCGGCACCTATCACGACTATACGTTTCACGTGTTCAATTCTGGCCCTGCTCAGGGTGTCTTGTGTAGTGAACGCGCGAGGACGTAGATCACGGTGACAGCGGCCACGATGCCCGCGCCGACGGCGAGACCTGCGGTGAGACCGGTG
The DNA here is from genome assembly GCF_003933745.1 of Glycomyces terrestris. Lineage (GTDB taxonomy): Bacteria > Actinomycetota > Actinomycetes > Mycobacteriales > Micromonosporaceae > Glycomyces > Glycomyces terrestris. Next base: position 419,296 of record NZ_RSEB01000005.1, read on the forward strand.
AAATACGCGGTGAACAGCGCCAGGGTGAGGGCGGTGGCCACTGTCGACGCCAGGACCAGTCCGACGTGTTTCGCCCAGGTGAGGATGATCTCACCGTCCATTGCGGTAGTCGTTCGGAAACGCTGCGCGACGGCGGCCGCGGAGTGGGCGGTGTACAGCAGGCAGGCGAGGGCGGTGGCCGTCCACAATGTGGGAGTGCGGGGGCCGTCGAAGGCGTCGGCGAGGAGCCACGCCCCGAGGGTGAAGACGATCGCGACGAGGGTCGCGGCCCCGGCCGGGGCGAGGGCCGCGGCGGCCGACGTGAGGGCCGCGATCGCGATGTAGAGCCCGGCGCCGGCCCATGCGGGCGGCACGGCGAGCTCGGCGGCGGTGAAGAGCGCGAGGGCCGTCAGGAGGCGCAGCAGGACCGGGGCGGGGGCGACGCGGCGGGCCCAGGAGACCGAGTTCGCGCGCCCGGCCTTGGCGCGCTCGCGGGCGCCGTCGCGGAGGGCCTGGAGGAGGCCGCGCTGGACGTCAGCCATGTGCGGCTCGCAGGCGTCGCCGCGGGGACCCGGGTGCGGCTCGCGGTGCGTCGAGGGGGCTCATCGGTAGCGCCTCCGGTTGAGTTCGGCGAGCACGGTGTCGAGGGAGGCCGAGCCGCGCCAGGGTTCGACGGCCACGCCGAGGTCGCGCAGCTCCATGACGGTGTTGGCGCGGGCGAGGCGCCACAGCCGCTCCGCGTACGGAGTCCAATGTGAACGACTGGGCGGGGCGACGTGCGGCGGGAGGGTGTCGACGCACAGCACGGGCCGGCCGGCGCGGGCGATCGAGGCGACGAGCGCGATCGACCGGTCGGTGAGCAGCGGCGTGAAGACGACGTTGAGGCTGCGCTGCCCGGCGAGGCGGCGGCGCAGCAGCTCGGGCGAGGGCGGGATCGGGTCCGGCGGGATCTCGACCGACGCGAGCCAGCGGAGGGTCGCGGCGGCGTGGCGGCGCCCGGCCCCGGCGCGCATGCGGCGCCCGCGCGCCCCGAACTCGACGCAGGCGACCCGGTCGCCCTGGAGCGCGTAGTGGGAGGCGACGGCGCCGGCGGCGCGCACGGTGAGGTCGGCGATCGAGGCGTCGCCGTCGACGCCGCCGGAGACGCCGGCCTCGACCTGGAGGTCGAGGACCAGGGTGACGTCGGTGTCGCGCTCGGAGAGGGTCGCGTTGACGTACAGGTCCTGCGTGCGCGTGGAGGTGCGCCAGTCGATGCGGCGCAGCCGGTCGCCGGGCTGGTAGAGGCGGACCTCGGCGAGCTCGCCGGAGTCGCCGCCGCGGCGGGAGCGGTGGACGCCGGTGACGCCGTCGGCGAAGGGCAGCGACTCGGCGGACTCGAACCAGTCGGGCACCGGCAGGACCCACACGGGCGCGCCGGGCAGGCGCTGCACCGTGGTCTCGAGGAGGCCGCCGCACGCGATCGAGCGGACGTGCACGGGCCCGAGGTGGTGCTCGCCCCAGCGCTTCGCGGTCCCGGCGACGACGAGGTCGCGCCCGGACGCGGGCCCGATGCGCTCGGCGAAGTCGCCCTTGCCGGTGTGGAGCTCGATCCACGGGTCGGCGGCGGCGGTGACGAGCGTGGTGACCGCGACCGGCTCGGGGTTGGCGACGACGACGCGAGCGCCGGCGCTCGCGCCCTCGGCGCAGGTGAGGTCGTCCGCGTCGCCTTCGAGCGGGGCGAGCCGCGCGTGGGGCGCGCGGTGGGGGCGCTGCTGGAGGAGCAGGGCGGTGCCGATCGCGAACGGCGCGGCGATGAGCACGAGGTCGATGCGGCCGAAGGCGACAGCGGCGAGCAGGCAGGCCGCGGTGATCGCGACGGCGCGCGTGAGCGCCTTCGTGCGCCGCCACGTCACGGGCGGCTCGACCCGCGCCGGTCCGACCTGGCGGGCGTTGTCGGTGCGCAGGCTCAGGACCGGGTCGCGCGCGATGGTCATCGCGCGGAGTAGGTCGGGGCCTGGGCGGTCTGCGGGGCCTCGACGCCGCGGCAGATGTCGGTGACGACCGCGGCGGGGTCGATGCGGCGCATCCACAGCTCCGGCTTGAGCGTGATGCGGTGCGCGAGCGCGGCGGGGGCGACGCCCTTGACGTCGTCGGGGGTCACGAAGTCGCGTCCTGAGAGCACGGCGAGCGCGCGGGAGGCGAGGAGGAGCGCGAGCGAGCCGCGCGGGGAGGCGCCGACCTGGACCTGCGCGTGGCCGCGGGTGGCGGTGGCGACGGCGACCATGTAGCGGCCCACGGAGTCCTCGACGGTGACGTCCTCGAGCGCGCGCTGCATGGCGACGAGCGTCGGGGCGTCGATGACGGGTTCGAGGTCGACGGTCTCGGCGCGGCGCCCGATGCGGCGCTGGAGGACCTCCCACTCCTCCTCCGGCGTCGGGTAGCCGAAGGAGACGCGCAGCAGGAAGCGGTCGAGCTGGGCCTCGGGGAGCTGGTAGGTGCCCTCGAACTCGACGGGGTTCGAGGTGGCGAGGACGGTGAACGGCTCGGGCAGGAGGTGCGTCTCGCCCTCGACGGAGACCTGGCGCTCCTGCATGGCCTCCAGGAGCGCGGACTGGGTCTTCGGCGGGGTCCGGTTGATCTCGTCGGCGAGCAGGAGGTTGGTGTGGACCGGGCCCTTGCGGTAGACGAACTCGCCGGACTTCTGGTTGTAGAGCAGGGAGCCGGTGACGTCGGCGGGCAGTAGGTCGGGGGTGAACTGGAGCCGGCGGAAGTCGAGGCCGAGGCTCTGCGCGAAGCAGCGGGCGGTGAGGGTCTTGCCGAGGCCGGGGAGGTCCTCGATGAGGATGTGGCCGCCGGCGAGGATGCCGGCGAGGACCAGGCGCAGGGGCTCGTCCTTGCCGACGATGACCGACTGCACCGACTTCAAGACGGCGGCCGCGTGGTGGGCGACCTGGTCGAGGCTGATGCGGGGCGTGTCGGACATTAGATCTCCTCGATGGCGTTCAGGTGCTCGCCGAGCTGCCGCGGCGGCGGGCAGTCGGGGACGGGCCCGGTCAGGAACAGGTAGGTGGACTCGCCGAGGACGGCGCGGCACTCGGCGGGCTGCTCGGCGAGGGACAGGCCGCGGCGCAGCCGGAGCCGCTCGGCGGCGAGCGCGACGAGCTGCTCCTTCGCGTTCGTGGTGTCGAACCGGCCCGGTTTGGCCTCGGCGAAGATGAACCGGTCCTCCCAGCGGTTGACCTCGGTGAAGGGGCGCCAGGACGGTTCGTTGACGGTGTGGACGACGAGATCGGGGGCCGGCTCGGTGTCGGCGCGCATCCCGGAGACGACCGAGTACGCGAGGACGGCGGCGAGCGCGAGCAGGACGAGCTGCCAGAGCGCGAACTCGACGCCGGAGACGAGGGCGGCCGCCCACGCGAGCCCGGCCGCGGCGACGGCCGCGACGGCCGGCCACGGGCGGAGCCGCCCGAACGGCGCGAGGAAGTCCTTGACCTCGTTCACTGCGCCTCCCTGACGCCGAGCTGGGTCCGGAGCGCGACGAGCGCGTCGCGCGCCCGCTCCCGGTCGGCCTCGCCGACGTCGTGCGGCGAGTAGCGGGCCCGCAGGTACGCGTCGGTGAGGCGGTTGAGGTCCCGGCCGTTGAGGTCGTGGCGAGACAGGAGCTTGCGCACCAGGTCCGCGGGCGTGTCGGAGGGCTCGCGCTCGATCCCGACGCTCTCGGCGGCCCGCTCGAAGTGCACCCAGCAGGCCATGATCGCCGACCGGGCGTCGGCGCCGAGGTCCATCTCGGCGAGCGCGGCGGCGATGGCGTCCTCGACGAGCGCGAAGTCGCGGTGCAGGTACGCGGGTTCGGGCTCGGGCACGCCGGTGGACTCGGGGGCGTCGACGAGCCAGTCGACCACGCGCCGGGCCAGGAGGACAAGAATGATCAGGACCGGGACGCCCACGAGGACGCCGAGCAGGGCCCAGGTGATCCAGGCCGGCAGCGAGAACGTCTCCCCCGGTTCGCCGGGCGACAGCGACGGCGGCGGCTCCTGGCTCTGGACCGGGGGCGCGAACGTCACCGGGTCGCCGGACGCGGTGAACGGCTCGGCTTCCTCCCATTGCAGGCCGGTGCCCTGGGCGGCGATCCCGACGACGAGCAGCGCGGCCGCGACGACGCCGACCGGCAGCCACCGCCGCAGCGCCGGGCGCTCGGCTGGTGCGGGTTTCGTCATCGGCGACCTCAAGGGGTTGGTGCGGGGTGATGCGCGTCCCCACCCTATCCAACCGAGCGGAAACCGCCTACCGGTCAGGGCGCGAAGCGGGCGACGAACCGCCGCTGCCAGGGCGTCTCGACCGCTTTCGCGGCGTAGCCGTCCCTGACGTACCGCACGGCCTCGGCGGCGGGGACGCCGTCGAGGACGGCCAGGCACGCGAGCGCGGTCCCGGTGCGCCCGTGCCCGCCGTGGCAGGCGAACTCGACGCGCTCGGTCGCGGCCCGCTCCCAGGCGTCGCGGAGGGCCGCGGCGAACGCGGTCCTGTCGGCCGGGAGCCGGAAGTCGGGCCAGCGGACCCACACCGCCTCCCACGGCGTCGCGGGCGGCTCCTTCCCGAGGAGGTACAGCGCGAACGCCGGTTCGGGCCCCGCCGGCAGCGGCCGCGCGAGGCCCCGCCCGCGGACGAGCCGCCCCGAGGGCAGCCGCAGCACACCGGGCGCGCCAGGGTCCCAAGTCATGGCCCGATGCTACTGCGCCGCAGCAAGACCGCTACCGCACCTCGACGAGCCCGGTGCCCTCCTCGGGCAGCTCCTTGAGCGTCCGGATCGGGGTCTTGAGGAGGACCAGGCAGCCGGCGAAGAGCATGGCGGCGGCGATGAGGAGGACCGACTGCGCGCCGATCGCCTGGCCGACGAACCCGCCGGCGATCGAACCGAGCGCCATCGTGCCCCACGTGACGACGCGCTGCGTGGCGTTGACGCGGCCCTGGATCGAGTCGGGGGTGACCGCCTGGCGGTAGCTGACGACGTTCACGTTGAACACCACGATCGCGCCGACGAACAGCGCCTGCCCGAGGAACGCGACCACCGCGCCCCACCCGGGCCCCGAGAACGCCACGACCGCCATGCCGGGCCCGGAGAGCGCGAGCGCGACGAGTGCGGTGCGGCCCATGCCGAACCGCGCGGAGGCCTTCCCGACGAGCATCGCGCCGAGGACCCCGCCGGCGCCGGAGCCGGCGAGGATGACGCCGACGATCGCGCTGGGCTGCCCGGCGTCGCGGATGAGGAAGACGACGAGCATGGCCTGGAACGCGCCCACGGAGAGGTTGCACCAGGCGCTGGAGAACGCGACGGTGCGGACGATCGGGTCCTTGAGGAGGAACCTGATCCCCTCGGCGATCTCGGCGCGCAGATGCGGCTTCCCGCGGCGCACCGGGTCGGGCTCCTGGAAGCGGATGCGCCACACGCTGAACGCCGACACCGCGAACCCGGCGACGGCGACCGCGACCGCGACGGGGGCGGTCAGCAGCGTCACGAGCGGCCCCGCGAGGAGCGGCCCGCCCGTGTCGGAGGCGGACCGGAGCCCCTGGATGCGCGAGTTCGCCCCGGCGAGGCGGTCGTTGTCGATGAGCATCGGCACGTAGCTGCCCTGCGCCACGTCGAAGAACACCGAGACGAGGCCGAGCCCGAACATGACGGCGTACAGCTGCCACATCGCGAGCGCGTCGAGGACCCACGCGAGCGGCACGGTCAGCATCACGGCCGCCCGCAGCACCTCGCTCACGACGATGATCGGCTTGCGCCGCATCCGGTCCACCCAGGCGCCCACGAGGAGTCCGAAGAGCACCAAGGCGATCTGGTCCATGGCGTTGAGGACGCCGATCTCGGCTTCGCCGAGGTCGAGCACGACGACGGCGATGATCGAGACCGAGAAGTAGGCGATCTGGAGGCCCACTTGGCTCGCGGCCACGGAGACGAGCAGGAGCCGGTGGTCGGGGTTGCGGAACATCGGTGCGGGCTGCCTTTCAGGGGGTATTCGGGCAGCCTACGCCCCGAACGCGACAAACGGGTGCCACGGCCGCTGCTCCCCCACGGCCGCAAGCGCTTCGGCGGGCGAGGCCCCGGCGGCGCAGCGGCGGTGGTACTCGACCATCATCTCGGCGGCCATCGCGTCGGGGACCTTCGCGAGGCTGGAGACGACGGTGGCGGTGCCGGCGTGCAGGAGCGCGGCGGTGAAGCCGAGGGTCTCGTTCCCGACTTCCACTGTGGACCGGCCGAGGTCGCAGGCGGAGAGCACCACGTGCGCGGGGGGCTGGTCGAGTCCGAGGAGCTCGTACGCGTTCAGCGGCCCGAGTCCGAAGTCCAGGCGGGAGAACAGGACGTTGTCCGGCTCGTGGTGGCCGTGGGCGGCGAGGTGCGCGACGGCGGCGCCGTCGAGGGCCTTGAGCACCGTCTCGGGGTCGGACTCGTCGGCGGCCACGCGCACCGCCTCCGGATAGAGCCCGGCGACGGCCTCGATCTCCTCAGTCGCCCGGCCGAGTCCGGGACCGGCCGCGATGAGCGCCGGCCCGGTCGCCGCGGGCCGGTGCACCGCCCGCCACCACGCCTCGGCGGAGGGAGAGACGGTGAGCGGCCGGCCGCGCAGCGGCGGCAGCATCGGCCAAGGCACCCATGCGAGCTTGCTGTGCGGGACCATGACCGCCTGGCGGTCCCCGATGTAGTCGAGGAGCGGGTCGAGGACGCCTCGGGACAGCGCCGAGGCGTTGCGCCGCATGGAGCCCTCGACGCTCTGGCGCAGACGCTCGGGATGGTGGAACGTGCGCCGGAGCGCGTCGAGGTCCGCGCCGAGGCGGCTGCCCAGCTCGGCGGCCTCGTCGAGGCCCATGAGCTCGACGTGCCGGATGTCGGCGCCGCCGACGAGGACCGCGCGAACGCTGCCGCCCACCTCGAAGAGGTTGATCACCGCGGTGTCCCGCGACCGGGCGAGTTCGTGGATCTCCTCCGCCGAGATCCGCTCCTCCTGCTGGCCCGGGCCCGGTCTGGCGCGGTCGTAGTCGCGGATCTGGGCTTCGAGCCGGCTCACGCGGGCAAGGGCCTCGGTCGCCTCCTTGCCCTCGACCTGGAGGTCCCAGAGCTCCTGCCGCGCTTGGCGAAGGCGGCCCAGCGCCTCGCGGGCGGCGGAGTCGCCGGAGGACTTGACCGGCGGGATGCGCAGCGCCTGCCCCCGGCTGCGCTCCGCCCACTGGAGCATCTCGGCGGGACTGCCGTGGTTCGTGGTGTGGGTCAGGCCCTTGCTCGACAGCTGGACACCGAGCGCGGAGACGCCCGCCTGGAACTCGACGGAGCCGAACGCCATCCGGTACTCGTCGAGCAGGTCGAGTCCCGCGCGCAGTTCGGGCATGGGATCGAGGCCCCGGGCGATCGCGAGCTCGGCCTTCGCGAGGTAGCGGGCGAGGTCCTCGGCGAGTGCGTCGTGCCCCGGCCCCCCCGATTCCCCCTTGAGCAGCTCCTCGACCCCTTCGAAGGACCCGGCTCTGATCTTGGCGCGAGCGGCGAGGATCTTGGCCTGCTCGAGTCGCAGCGTCCAGCCGCGCTGTTCGAGGGCGTCGCAGAGCCGCGTCACCTTGTCGGCGAAATCCGGGTCGGTGTGCCCGGAGTCGAAGCGGCCCTGGAGGATCAGCAGGCGGGCGAGGAACGCCATCGGTTCGTTGCCCTGCTCGTAGAGGGAGTCCATGGCCTTCCGGGCCCACTGCTCCGCGAGTTCGAAGCGGTTGACCTCGAAGGCGGCGACCGCGAGCCAGAACTCGGCGATCGCCGCACTCCGGCGGTTTCCCGCCAACCGCTGGGCCGCTATCACCTCGACCCAGCGGTCCGCCGCCTGCCGGTACATGCCGACATAGAACAGGGCCTGCGCATATGAGAAGTCGATGAACGATTCGAGATCGGGGGCGTATCGGCGGAACTGCTTTCGAACCTCGTCAAAGGTGAGCAGTGCCTTGGTGATGTCGCCGAGATCGAGCCAGATCAGCGCCTCCAAGTGAATCGCCTTCGCCCGGTTGACCGGAATGCCGACTCGCTCGTACACCTGCAATGCGCGCTGGATGCTCTCCATCGATTGATGCAATTCGCCCAAGTCGCGCCAGACCATCGCCCGGTTGTGGAACAACGCGGCGTACATGTAGTCCGGTCCGTTCTCCGCCAGGTGGGGCTCCGCCTCGGCGAACCACCGGATCGCGTCGGACAGGCGACTGCTCTGCCACAGGTTGAAGGCGCGCTGATGGAAGAGTATTCCGCGGTCGGGAGGCGCGACGAACGCCTCCGCGAGGTCGAGGAGACGCAGTCCCTCCGCCGATTCGCCCAAGTGCGCCATGTTCGCGGACATCACCATGAGCGCTCTCGCCGTCAATCTCGCACGGGCGGTTCCCGGCTGCGGCGGACGCTCTGGACTCCATTCGAGCAGTGCCAGCGCCTGGTCGAGAACCTCCGCCGATTCCGCGATGCGGCCGCGCCGGTTGAGGCGCTGTCCCCGGGTGAACAATCGCCAGGCGCGTTGAAGCATTCTTCACATGCTACAGGCGCACAGCTGGTGTCACGACCACCGCGGGGAGCCCTTCTCGCTGCAATGCCTCGTCGGGTCTGATGACCAACTGGAACATCTCGTCGTTGGGAAGTCCCTCGAGCACGAACCGTCCGCTCTCATCAGTCGAGGCGCGCCTGGTGCCTTGCGGACTGCGGAGTTCGACGGCATAGGTCCCTTCCGGGCCGATCCACCCGTCGAGCCGCATCTCCTGCACGGCGGACGGCCGCGGGGTGACCATGACGGTGACCGTTTCGCAGTCGAAGGTGATCGAGGCCGGATCGCCTTGATTCACCGTCAGTTCCGCGTCACCGCGCATGAGCGTCAATTCCTTCGGCCGGTACACGGACGCGACCCTCGCGTCGAGTGCGGCCTCGAGTTCGAGCGCGAATTCGACTCGTTCATTGAGGTCGTTCGGCATCGGATCGTCCCGGTGGTGGAGCTCGTTGATGACGGCGAGGATCCGCTCGTCGCAGGAGTCCAACGGCTCGAACTCGCCCTGGTCCCGAGTTTCAGGTTCCATCTGCACTCCGCTCCTCACCTGCGCCCCAGGACGGGTCGTCCAGGAGGGTCTTCCTCAGTTTGTCCAGGCACCGGCCCCTGGTGGGCCCGATGCTCCCCCTCTTCATCCCGAGTTCCTCAGAGATGACGTCGTAATCCGGCCGGGAGAACGCCGCCACGTAGGCGAGCAGCGCCCGGCACTTGTCGTCCTGCGCAAGGAAGGCGCGGCGGACAGCCTCTCGCTCGGCGTCGCGGACGAGGCCGTCCTCGATGCCGTCGATGATCGGCTCCTTGATGTCGAGCGGGTCGGAGACGACCTCTCGCCTCGACTGCCCGGCGACGTTCCAGGCCTCGCGGCTGACCGTGGTGCGCAGCCACTTGGTCAGCGCGCGAGGCTTCTCCAGTCCGTCCTTCGTGCGCCACAACCGCATCCAGGCGGTCTGCACGACGTCGGCCGCGCTCTCGGGGTCGAGCCCGGCCCGGCGGGCCACGCGCCAGAGCGGCTCGTTGAGCTCCTCGATCAGGGTGCGCTGCGCAACGCGGTCGCCGGCACGCGCGGCGACGTAGAGCCGCGCGTACCGGTCGTAGTCGACCGCCGCCACCGAGTGAGCCGAAATCGCGTTCATGGATTCAGGCTAGCGGCTCTTCAGCCGGGCCAGCGCCGCGTGAGCGCGCTCCGCGGCCTTGACCGGGTCCTGGATCTCCTCCACGCCCGATTCCGCGATGGCGTTCAGGAGGTAGGCCGCCGCGACCGGGGCCGCGAACGACGTGCCGCTCCAGACCGCGTAGCCGGAGGAGAAGTCGTCGAAGTCGTAGCTCTCGCGGTAGCGGTTCCGCATCGAGGACTTCGAGCGGCGCTCGGGCTCCAGCGATCCCGCCGCCTCGCACGGGTACGTGCTCACCAACCCGGCCCCGGTGGCGTAGCACGAGACCCAGGGGCCCTCGTTGGAGAACATCGCGATCTCGAGGTTCGGGTTCAGCGCGCCGACGCTCATGATCGGCGCCGCGTTCTCCGGCTGCTCGTGCGCGGCGAACGCCGCGGGGTAGAACGGCCGGTCCGAGGACTGGTTGCCCGCGGCGGCGACCACCGGGACACCGAGTTTGGTGAGGCGTTCGACCGCTCCTCCCATCCAGCCGCCGGGGACGTCGTCGGCGGCCTCGTCCACATAGCCCGTCGCGAGGACGACCACGTCGACCGCGAACGCCTCGGCGTCGCCGCCGCGGGCGGCCTCGATCTGGTCGGCCACGTGGTGGAGCGCGCCGATGATCTCGTGCTCGTAGGACAGGCCGTCGTTGTGCACCACCCGGAGCGAGTACACCTGGACGTCCGGGGACATCTGGCGCAGGAGGCCGGTGATGAAGGTGCCGTGGCCGAAGTGGCTGGCCACCTCCCCGAGGAGGGTCGGCTCGTGGACCGGGCCGTCCCAGGGGTCGTCGAGCGGCGGCGCGGGCGAGTCGTTGTACTCGCCGAGCTTCGTCTGGAAGGCGTGGTCGACCACGACGAAGGTGTCCCTGCCTTCGCTCCGGTCGGAGACGTCGAACGCCGGGTGCCGGCTGGGGACGCCGGTGTCGAGCATCGCGACGCGGAGCCGGCGGTCGAGTTTCCTGCGCTCGGGCATCGGCGCCACCAGATCGACCGGGATGCGGCCCAGAGAGTGCTTGTGAGGGCCGGGAAGCGGCGGTTCACCGGTGCCGACGCCGATCCCGCCACCCTTGGAGCAGATCATGAGGTGCTCCAGGCGGACCTTCGCCAGCAGGTCCTCCGGCAGGCTCTCGTCGCCCGTGCTCGTCCGCAGCCGCTGGAGCAGCGACCACGCGTCGACGCCGGCCTGGTCGCCGTGGCTGCTGACGACCGGGACGCGGTAGGGGCCCTGGCCGGAGACGATCGGGCTGGCCGACCCGCTCTCCAGGGACATGCCGGTCGGGCTGATCGCGCCTTCGAGGCGGCGGCGGGCCTCGTCGTCGTTGATGACCGACTCGTCCACCAGCAGCCGGTCGTAGCGGTAGATCGTGCCGACGGGGGCCGAGCGGCCCGCGGTGCGGACGACCTGGCCGGGCGCCAGGACGCGGCCGCCGTGGCGGTCGAGGGTGGTGTAGGCGAGTTCGGGGACGCCGGACATGTGGTCGCGGCGGGGGTTGGGCTTCAGATGGGGTTCGTGATCGGCGAACACCAATCGCATGGGAGCTCCTCTGGTCGTCTTCGGGGGCTATGCGGTTGTCGGTGAGGAGGGGGATCTCTTCAAGATCGATTCTCCTCACGTTCCGTCCGGCGTGGGGTCCACGCCGGCTCCGATAGGTCCAAGGGCACTCGAGCCCGGAATGCCGCGAACGCCACGGGCTGCACGGTTATCACGGCTTTCACCAGGGAAGAGGCCTGCGGTTCACCTGGGATACACGGGGAGGCGCGGTTTCTGAAGTTGGCACGTCCGGGACCGCGCCGGACACGCCGAACGCCCCGGAGGTCGGGCCTCCGGGGCGTTCGGTCCTCGGGTCTACGGCTTGGCCGGCTCGTCCTCGTCGTCCTCGATGATCTCGACGATGGGCTCGTCGTCCCAGGTCTCGAGGTCGAACTCGCCGTCGCGGACGCCTTCGACGAAGGCCTCCCACTCGGACGGGGTGTAGATCAGGATGTCGCCCTCGGGGTCCTCGGCCATGCGCAGGGCCACGAGGCCGTTGTCGGCGTAGCCGATCTCCAGCGCCGCCGGGGTGCCGTCCTCGCGCACGGTGCGCTCCCAGCGGGCGGTGGCGGTGTCGAACTCGCCCTTGAGCGGATGCTCACGCTTCGTCATCAGCCAAGGATAGAAAGGGGAGCGAACGAGCCTCACCGCCCCCCTGCACGTCGGTCAGTGCAAGCCGAGCAGGCGCTTGAGGATGAGCTCCACCTTGAGCATCGGCATGGCGTCCACGGCGCCGATGCGCCGGATCATTCGCTCGGAGGAGACGACCCGGATCTGCTCGCATTGCACGTAGCTCGTAACAGCAAGGGCCCCTTCAAGTTCGACGTGCGTGGGGTAGTCCTTGCGAGTGCGGGAGATCGGTATCACGATCGGAATGCCGACTCGGGACATGTCGTCGTGGGAGACGATGAGGGCGGGGCGCCGGAATCCCTGCTCATGGCCGATGGGGTCACCGAAGTCGCAGAGGTAGATGTCCCCGCGGTTCACTCGTACTCGCTCCAGTCCTCGGGTTCGAGGCCGTCTCGCAGGGTGCCCGAGAGCCGCTCGGTCGCCCGCCGGAGGTCGGCGCGCGCCTCCGGAGTCAGCATGGTCGCACGGACCTCGGCCCAGAACGCTTGGGTCTCGGCGGCGTCGAGTGCGCGCTCGACCGCCCCGGCCATCGTTGTGTGCTGACTGCTGGCAAGGCGTGAGATGCGGTCACGCAACTCGACCGGCACCTTGATCGTAGTCATATCGGTCATAGAATTGAGTATACCCTGGGTATACCGGCAGCGCAAAGGGGCCGAACCGGCAGTTCGGCCCCTCGGGCGGGACGGGTCAGCCCTGGTGCGGGTAGCGGTACTCCGTCGGCGGGACGAAGTTCTCCTTGATCGAGCGGGGGCTGACCCAGCGGATCAGGTTCTGCCAGGAGCCGGCCTTGTCGTTGGTGCCCGAGCCGCGGGCGCCGCCGAAGGGCTGCTGGCCGACGACCGCGCCGGTCGGCTTGTCGTTGATGTAGTAGTTGCCGGCGGCGAAGCGGAGCGCTTCGCTCGCGCGGGCGATGGCGGCCCGGTCGGTGGCGAAGACGGCGCCGGTCAGGGCGTACGGGGCGATGTCGGCGGCCTCGCGGACGACGGTGTCGAAGTCGGCGTCGTCGTAGACGTGGACGGCGTTGATCGGCCCGAAGTACTCCTCGGTGAACAGCTCGTGGGTCGGGTCGGTCGCCTCGATGAGCGTGGGCTGCACGAAGAAGCCCTGCGAGTCGTCCGCGGTGCCGCCGGTGACCACAGTGGCCTTCGCGTCCCCTCGCAGGCGCTCGAAGAGCGCGGTGTGCTTCGCGTAGGCGCGGGCGTCGATGACGGCGCCGCCGAAGTTGGCGAAGTCGGCCACGTCGCCGTAGGTGATGTCCTCGGTCATGCCGACGACGGCGTCCTTGAGGCCGCCGCGCCACAGCGAGGCCGGCACATAGGTGCGCGAGAGCGCCGAGCACTTCTGGCCCTGGTACTCGTAGGCGCCGCGGACCATGGCGACGGCGAGCGTCTGGAGGTCGGCGCTCGGGTGGGCGATGATGAAGTCCTTGCCGCCGGTCTCGCCGACCAGGCGCGGGTAGGTGCGGTAGCCGCCGATGTTCCGGCCCACGGTCTGCCACAGGTGCTGGAAGGTCCTGGTGGAGCCGGTGAAGTGGATGCCGCCGAGGTCGGCGTCGAGGAGCGCGGTCTCGGAGTGCTCGCCCACGCCGGTGACCATGTTGATCACGCCGTGCGGCAGGCCCGCCTCCAGGAGCACCCGCATCACGAAGTGCGCGGCGAACTGCTGGGTCGGCGAGGGCTTCCACACCACGGTGTTGCCCATGAGGGCCGGCGCGGTCGGGAGGTTCCCGGCGATCGCGGTGAAGTTGAACGGGGTGATCGCCAGGACGAACCCGTCGAGCGGGCGGTGGTCCATGCGGTTCCACAGGCCCTTCGAGGAGATCGGCTGCTCGCGGTAGATGCCCTCGGCGAAGCTGACGTTGAAGCGCAGGAAGTCGATGAGCTCGCACGCGGCGTCGATCTCGGCCTGCGCGGCGGTCTTCGACTGGCCGAGCATGGTCGCGGCGTTGAGGACGTCGCGGTACGGGCCGGAGATGAGCTCGGCGGCGCGCAGGAACACGGCGGCGCGGTCGGCGAAGTCGGTGCGGACCCAGTCGTGGCGGGCGGCCTTGGCGGCGGCGACCGCGTCGGCCCACTCGCCGGCGGTGGCCTCGCGGGTGACGCCGAGGACGTGGTGGCGGCGGTGCGGCTGGACTACCTCGATCTCCGCCCCCGTGCCGCGGCGCCACTCGCCGGAGATGTTGAGGTCCAGGTCGAGGCGGGTGCCGGCGAGCTCGGCGAGCTTCTTCTGGAGGCGCTCGCGCTCAGGCGTGCCGGGCGCGTACGAATTGACCGGTTCGTTCTCCGGCGTCGGTACCGTAAACAAGGCGTCCATCGCACCCTCCCATTGATTCGACGGATATTGCGATCAGTTGGCTTTGAACACGAGGTTACTCGACCAGTGTCGCTCTCGCCATCCTCGCACAGTCCGGGCCGTGTGAACTGGTGCGATGCGAACAAAGCGCCGCGCAGCGGGCGCGGGCGCCACAACCGCGGCTCCGCGGGCGGTCCGCGGGAGCGCGGTCCGTACTCTGGGGTCGTGACCGAAACGCAGGAGCAGCAAGCCGCCACCGCCGCGACCGCGACCGCCGCGCCCCAGCCGGGCCGCATCGCGCTCTGGGTCCTCGCCGCCGCCGCCGTCCTCTCCCTCGCCGGCGTCGTCTACTCCCTGTACCGCCTCACCGGCATGGCCGACGGCCTCGACGACACCGGCGTCATGATCCTGGCGAACTCCCTGTTCAGCCCCATCATCGTCACCGTGTTCGCGGGCGCCGTCGCGGGCGTGGCCGCCGGGCGGCTCCGCAAGGGGCCGGCGCCGGCCCTCGCCCTGCTCGGCGCGCTCGTCCTCGGCCTCGCCGCGGGCGCCGCCGCGTACGTCAGCTTCAGCGCCGACGCGGACATCGCGCTCGCCGTCGGGCTCGTCATGCTCGGGTCCGCGCTCGTCGGCGGCCTGTTCGCGATGCCGCGCCGGGCCGTCACCGTCGTCGCCGGGCTCTGCGCGACCCTGCTGCTGCTCGCGTTCATGTTCGGCCGCGGCTTCTACGAGGCGGCCTCCTCGGTGAGCCTGTTCTCCGACCCGCTCGACGAGTACGGCGCGCTCGGCACCGCGATCCCGTTCATCGCCGGCATCGCCTGCGGCGTCTGCGCGTTCCTCTACCTGCGCCACAAGCAGGCCGGCGTCAAGCTCCTCGGGCACCTGCTCGCCGGGGCCCTGCCGGGCGCCGTCTGGCTCGTCGCCACCGTCGTCGCCCAGGTCGGCGTCGAGGTCGTCCTCGGCATCGGGCTCGACGAGGTCGCCCCGCTCGACCAGGCGTTCCTGGCCCTGAGCTTCCAGTGGCAGTACAACGGCTCGATGACCGCGATGTTCGCGGGGGCGCTGTGCGCGGTCCTCGCCTACGGGTTCCTGCTCCCGAAGCCGGCTCAGTCCAGGGCTGCCAGGAGCTCCTGAAGCTCGGAGGGCGCGTACCAGTCCAGGACGTGCGCCTCCACCGCGTCGAAGTCAGGGTCCTCGTCCGCGAGGGCCCGTTCCACGTCCACCGCCGCGTCCGCGTCGTCGGCGTGCACGGCCGCGACCCGCTTGAGCTTCACGACCCCGTCGAAGTCCGCGCCGGTGCCCTCGGCGTGCTCGGCGAGCAGGTCGTCCGGGACGTCGGCGGAGACCACGATCCGGCGCGGCGCCCCGCCCGCCAGGAGCGGGAGGGAGGCCAGCGCCGCGTCGGCGAACGCCGTGTACTCCAGGTCCTCCTCGTCCGCGCCCGGCGCCTCGCGCCGGAGCCAGGAGGTGACCGCGTGGACGGCCGACACCGGCTTCAGTTCGCCGGTGCCGGCCAGCGTCCGCAGCATCGCCGCGTTCGCGGGTACGTAGATTCGCGCCATGCCCTTAGTGTGCGGCACCCGGGGCGCCGTGGCAGCGCTTGTACTTCTTCCCCGAGCCGCACGGGCACGGCTCGTTCGGGCCGACCTTCTCGACGCGCCGCTGCTGCGGGTTCGCCTGCTGCGCGGGCGGCGCGGTCGCGGCCTTGCGCGGGCCGGCCGAGCGGGCCGACTTCGGGGCGACCTTCGCGGCGCCCTTCTGGCCCGCGCCCGGGGTGCGCCGCACGTCGCGCTTCTGGCCCGCGACCGGCTTCGGCGGGCGCTTGAACACCGCGCCGTCCTCGGTCGTGGCCTGGGACTCGACGCCGGAGGCGCTGTCGATCGACGGCGCGGACTGGAGCAGCATCTCGGGCTTGCGCAGCGGCTCCAGGCCGCGGATCTCGGCCTCCGGCTCGGCGGCGCCGCCCTCGGGCCTGGTCTTCAGCTCGGCGTTCATGAGGAAGCGGACGGTGTCCTCCTTGATGCCGTCGAGCATCGTCTGGAACATGTCGTACGCCTCGCGCTGGTACTCGATGACCGGGTCGCGCTGGGCGTAGGCGCGCAGGCTGATGCCCTGCTTGAGGTAGTCGACCTCGTACAGGTGCTCGCGCCACTTCCGGTCGATCGTCTGGAGCAGCACGCGCCGCTCCAGCTTGCGCAGGACCTCCTCGCCGAACTCCTCCTCGCGGCCGGCGTAGACGGCGTGCGCGTCCTCCTTGACGGCCTTGAGGAGCGTCTCGGCGTCGAGCTCGTCGAGCCCGCCCGCCTGCTTCGCGAGCTCCTTGTGGGTGATGCCGATCGGGTACAGCTGCTTGAACGCCGTCCACAGCTCGTCGAGGTCCCAGTCCTCGCCGTAGCCCTCGCTGGTGGCGCCCGCGACGTACGCCTCCAGGACGTCGTCGATGAAGTGGCCGATCTGCTCGGAGACGTCCTCGCCGTCGAGGACCTTGCGCCGCTCGTCGTAGATGACGGTGCGCTGGTTGTTCATGACCTCGTCGTACTTGAGGACGTTCTTGCGGATCTCGGCGTTGTGGCCCTCGATCTGCGACTGCGCGGACTCGATCTGGCGGGTCACGAGCTTGGAGACGATCGGGACGTCGTCGGGGACGCGCATCCGGTTCATCATGGCGCGCACGGCGTCCGCGTTGAACCGCTTCATGAGGTCGTCGGAGAGCGAGAGGTAGAACCGGGACTCGCCGGGGTCGCCCTGGCGGCCGGCGCGGCCGCGGAGCTGGTTGTCGATGCGGCGGGACTCGTGGCGCTCGGTGCCGAGCACGTACAGGCCGCCGGCGTCCTTGACCTCCTCGCCCTCGGCCTCGCAGATCTCGTCGAACTTGGCCTTGGCCTCCTCGAACGCGGCCGCGTACACCTCCTCCTCGGCCTCGTCGACGCCGCGGGAGCGGAGCTCCTCGGCGGCCATGTACTCGGGGTTGCCGCCGAGCATGATGTCGGTGCCGCGGCCGGCCATGTTGGTGGCGACGGTGACCGCGCCCAGGCGCCCGGCCTGGGCGATGATGTCGGCCTCCTTCGCGTGGTTCTTCGCGTTGAGGACGTTGTGCTTGATGCCGCGGCGCTTGAGCAGGCTCGAGAGCATCTCCGACTTCTCGACCGAGACGGTGCCGACCAGGACCGGCTGGCCGGTCTCGTGGCGCTCGGCGATGTCGTCGACGACGGCCTGGAACTTGGCCTCTTCGGTCTTGTAGATGACGTCGGGCTGGTCGCGGCGGATCATCGGCCGGTTCGTGGGGATCGGGACGACGCCCATGCCGTAGACGTTGTTGAACTCGGACGCCTCGGTCTGCGCCGTGCCGGTGATGCCGGCGAGCTTCTCGTAGAGGCGGAAGTAGTTCTGGAGGGTGGTGGTGGCGAAGGTCTGGTTCTCCTGCTTGATCTCCACCTTCTCCTTGGCCTCGATGGCCTGGTGGATGCCCTCGTTGAAGCGGCGGCCGGCCAGGACGCGGCCGGTGAACTCGTCGACGATGAGGACCTCGTCGCTGTCGGAGACGATGTACTCGCGGTTGCGCTCGAACAGCTCCTGGGCCTTGATGGCGTTGTTCAGGTAGCCGACCAGGGGGGTGTTCACCGAGTCGTAGAGGTTGTCGATCCCGAGGCGGTCCTCGACGCGGGCGACGCCGGCCTCGGTGATCGCGATGGTGCGCTTGCCCTCGTCGACCTCGTAGTGCTCGTCGCGCTTCATGGTGCGGACGATGTTCGCGAACTCGGTGTACCAGCGCTTGGAGTGCTCGGCGGGCCCGGAGATGATGATCGGGGTGCGGGCCTCGTCCACGAGGATGGAGTCGACCTCGTCGACGAGCGCGAAGTGGTGGCCGCGCTGCACGAGGTTGTCCTTGGAGCCGGTCATGTTGTCGCGCAGGTAGTCGAACGCGAGCTCGTTGTTCGTGGAGTACGTGATGTCGGCGGCGTACGCCTCGCGGTGCTTCTCGGAGCCCTCGCCGGGGAGCACGATGCCCACGCTCAGGCCCAGGAAGCGGTGGATCTCGCCCATCCACTCCGCGTCGCGGCGGACCAGGTAGTCGTTGACGGTGACCTGGTGCACGCCCTTGCCGGTCAGCGCGTTCAGGTACACCGGGAGCGTCGAGACCAGGGTCTTGCCCTCACCGGTCTTCATCTCGGCGATGTTGCCCTGGTGGAGCGCGGCGCCGCCCATGAGCTGCACGTGGTAGTGCCGCATGCCGCGGACGCGCCAGGCCGCCTCGCGGACCGTGGCGAACGCCTCGGGCAGCAGGTCGTCGGTGGTCTCGCCGTCCTTCAGCCGCTCCTTGTACTCGTCGGTGAGCGCGCGCAGCTCCGCGTCGGTCAGCGCCTTGTACTCGTCTTCCAAGGAGTCGATCGCGTCGGCGATCGCGTTGAGCCGCTTGAGCGCGCGGCCCTCGCCGGCCCGCAGTACCTTCTCGAACAACGACACGGAAGATCAGCTCCCAGCAAGGTCTTGACCAGAACGGGTGGATTTCCCGGTCAATACTACGCGTACGCGGCGGCTGGTCCTGACGGCCGCTGGTGGGGCACAATCGGTGCCTATGGAACCCGTCACCCTCGACGCCGACGGCCTGCGGCTGACCGCCTGGGAGCAGCGGCACGTGCCCGATCTCGCGCGGATCTACGCCGACCCGCTGATCGAGCGCTTCCTCGTGATGCCGCTGCCGTGGACCGGGCCGGCCCGCGACCGGTTCGTGGCGACGCAGCGCCGGCACTGGGAGGCGGGGAACCCGCGCTGGGCCGTCGAGGAGGACGGCCGGCTCGTCGGGTCCATGGCCCTGACGAAGTCGTTCCCCGGCGAGATGACCATCACCTACGTGACCGCGCCGTGGGCGCGCGGTCGCGGCGTCGCCCAGCGGGGCATCCGCGCCGCCGTCGCGTTCGGGTTCGAGCGCTTCGGGGCCCGCCGGATCGCGTGGGACGCGATCGTCGGCAACCACGCCTCGCGCCTGGCCGCGCTGCGCACCGGGTTCACCGTCGAGGGGATCGCCCGCGGCGGCGTCAACCAGCGCGGCGCCTCGCGCGACTGCTGGGTCGGCGGGATGCTCCCCGGCGGCGTGCGCGGGCCCGACGACCCGCCGCCGCACTACGCGGTCCTCAAGCGGCAGGCCGCGTTCTTCACCGCGGCGCAGCCGGAGCTGGAGACCGGCGCGGCCGGGCTGCGGCTGCGGGCGCTGCGCCGCGCCGACCTCGACGACGTCGCCGCGGCCTGCGCCGACGAGCGCACGCAGCGGTACACGACGGTGCCGCGCGGGTACACGCGCGCCGACGCCGAGGCGTGGCTCGAGACCTGCCGGCGCATGCGCGACGAGGGCGCCGGGGTCGTGTACGCGCTCGCCGACGAGCACGACCGCTACAGCGGCAGCGTGCAGCTCTCGCTGCGCGAGCCCGGCGAGGCCGAGGTCGGGTACCACGCGGCGCCGTGGGCGCGCGGGCGCGGCTGGACGACGGCCGCCCTCAGGCGCGTGGGCCGGCTCGGCTTCGAGGAGCTGGGTCTGGAGAAGATCGACTGGCGGGCCGTGGTCGGCAACGAGGCGTCGCGCCGCGTCGCCGAGAAGGCCGGGTTCACGGTCGAGGGGACGCGCCGGCGCGTGCGCCACGGCCAGGACGGCCGGGTCGAGATGTGGATCGGGAGCCTGCTCCCCGAAGACCTCGCCTGAGCCGCCCGGCACGGGGCAGATCGCGCAATTCAGACGGCGCAAACGGTTGACGCACCGCGCCCGGCCTGCTTGTCTGGGGACGTGCAATTCTTCGAACCCGTCGAGACGACGGCGTTCGTGCTGCGTCCGGCCGATCCAGAGACGACTGTGGACTGCGGATTCGCGCCCGGCGCCGTCGCGGTCCCGCCCGAGGGCGAGGCGGTCTGGGGCGCCCTGGCCTTCGAGGGGGCCGGCGTCACCGGCGTCCGGTACTGGGTCGCGCCCGAGCGGCGCGGCAAGCACCTGGCGGCGGCGATGCTGCGAGCGGCGGCCCCGGTCGCCTTCCGGTCCGGGGCGCGCCGGCTCGAGGCCCGCCCGCCCGTGCGCGACCAGGCCGCGATCCGCACCGCGATGCGCGCGGGCTTCCGGCCCGACGGCGGGATCGCCCGCGGCGCCGCCTGGGACGGCACCGAGGCGCTGACGCTGGGCCTGCTGCCGGGCGACGGCGCCGGCCCCGCGCCGCGGGTGCTGCCGGACCTGCCGGGCGGGAGCCTCACCGACGGCGTGGTGTCCCTGCGGCCGCTCGCGCCCGGCGACTACGAGGCGCACCTGCGCCACCGCTCCAGCCCCGACGTGTACGCGGGGGCGGCGCTGCCGCTGCCGCCGAGCCCCGCCGAGGCCCGCGAGATGTGCGAGTGGCGGGCCGCGGTCGACTGGCTGCGCGGGCGCAGCGCGCTCATGGTCATCGACGACGGCACCGGCTACCAGGGCACCATCGGGCTCTACGACGTGGCGCGGGTCGTCGGCACCGGCATGATCGGCTACGACCTGCGCGCCTCGGTCCGCGGCCGCGGCTACGCGACCCGGGCCGTGAACCTGGTGCGGCAGTGGGCGTTCCACGAGGTCGGACTGGACCGGGTGTGGGCCGGGACCGACCTGCACAACACCGCCTCGCAGGCGGTGCTGCGCCGCGCGGGCTTCCGGCTCGAGGGCGTGGAGCGCGGCGGGCTGCCGACGCTGGCGGGCCGGCGCCGCGACACGTTGGTGTGGGCTGTGTTGAGCAGCGACTGAGGGTGCAACCCCAAGGGTGGGGCCGGGCGTCGAGGATATAGTTATCGCGTCGCTTCTCTTTGTGGAGGAACCCCCTTTGAAACGCCGGACCTTCGTCGCTGCCTCGGCGACGTCGCTGCTGCCGCTGGCCGCGTGCGCGGAACCCCAGCAGGGGACGTTCACGCCTGCCCCGATCGTGCCCGTGGTGTCGATGGACGCCGTCGACGACCACGACCCCGCCCAGCCGTTCAACCTGTCGGTGGTGGACGGCATCCTCGAAGAGGTCAACGTCACCTCCGACCGCTCCAAGACCATCGAGGGCGAGTTCGCCGAGGACCTGACCACGTGGACCTCCAGCGGCGTGCTCGACGCGGGCTCCGTCCACACCGTCGTCGCGAAGGCCGTCAGCTCCGACGGCACCGTGACCGAGTTCGAGCAGACCTTCTCCACGCAGCGGCGCGAGGGCAGCGGCTTCGCCGTGGCCGACGTGACCCCGATCGTCGAGGGCGAGACGGTCGGCATCGGCGCGCCGATCATCGTGTTCTTCACCGAGGACGCGCCCGACCGCGCCGAGGTCGAGAAGAACCTCAAGGTCGAGTCCGAGCACGGCCACGAGGGCGCCTGGCACTGGATCAGCGACTCCCAGGTGATCTACCGGACCAAGGAGTACTGGCAGCCGTACCAGAAGGTCACCTTCACGGCGAACTTCGAGGGCGTCTTCCTCGGCGGCGACGTGTGGGGCGACGAGAACCACGAGTCCGTCATGGAGATCGGCCGCGCCCAGGAGTCGCACGCCGACCTCGAGACCCACACCATGACCGTGAAGTTCGACGGCGAGGTGGAGAAGGAGATCCCGATCTCCGGCGGGTCCGGCGAGGAGTGGGAGTACTACACCGCCACCGGCGTGCACCTGGTCATGGAGAAGTTCGCGGACAAGACGATGGTCTCGCCCGGCCGCCAGGAGGGCGACGAGGGCTACTACTCGACCGACGTCAAGTGGGCCACGCGCATCAACGCCTCCGGCGAGTTCGTCCACGGCGCGCCGTGGAACGGGAGCCTCGGCTCGGCGAACCTCTCGCACGGCTGCCTGAACGCCAGCGACTCCGACGCCGAGTGGTTCTACGGGATCGCCCAGCGCGGCGACCCGGTCGACGTCAGCGGCTCCCCGCGCGAGATGCCGTGGGACAACGGCTGGGGCTTCTGGATCATGTCCTGGGAGGACTGGAAGTCCGGCTCGGCCCTGGAGGCCTGAACGAGACGCGGGAAGGGGCCCGGGCGGATCGCCCGGGCCCCTTCCGCACGCCGGCGGTCGTCCTAGAGGTCGAGCCTGAGCAGGCCGTAGTCGAAGGCGCGGCGCCGGTACACGACGGACGGGCGGCCGGTCTCCTTGTCGTGGAACAGGTAGAAGTCGTGGCCGACGAGCTCCATGTTCTGGAGGGCGTCGTCGACGGTCATCGGCTCCCCCGGGTGGATCTTCTCGCGCACGATCCGGCCCGGCAGGTGGTCCTCGACGAGGCCGTCGAAGTGGTCGACGTCCTCGGAGATGAAGCGGGCCGTGGCGGCCTTGGCCTCGAGGCCGGGCTCGGCCAGGAGGGTGCCGCCGGTCGGGATGCGGCCGCCGCCGTTCGCGGTGGCCTCGGCCACCGAGATCGGGGCCTTGGTGCCGCCGCGGCTGACGCGCTTGCGGTCGGAGGTCTTGCGGAGCTGGTGGCCGAGCTTGGTGACGGCCAGTTCGAACGCGGACCGGAAGTCCCCCGCGCACGCCTCGGCGCGGATGACGGCGCCCTTGGTGCGGGCCGTGATCTCGACGCGCTGGGCGTGGTCGGCCTGGCGGGGGTTGGGCTCGTGATAGAGCTCGACGTCGATCCTGATCGCCTGCCCGTCGTAGCGGGCGAGGTACTTGGCGATCTTGCCTTCGATCTTCTCCTCGACGAGCTCGCGGTAGTGGTCGGGAACCTCCACGTTGCGGCCCTTGACGACGATGTCCACCTCTGAACCTCCCAGGTGCATCCCCTGCTGCGGCGATGCTGACGTAGTTGCGTGTGCTGGGTCCGGAGCCGAAGATCCGGTACGGCGGATGGCACTCCTCCCTTCACGGACACGACGGCGCGGGGTGGGACGCCTACCCTCAAGGGGGCGTTCACCTTTGGGCCAACTGGCCTCTGCCGTCTCGTTACCGATCTGAGATTTCGAGACTAACCCTTCGGTCACCGAAAGTCGACCCTTCGGCTACCGGAATTCTCCAATGCGAGCGGCCCGCTCCGCATGGAATCAGGGGGAACCGAGATAACTCTTCGCATTCACGCTCGAACCCTCCGATCGGGCTGTCGCCTACACGACACGGACGGGGGTTCACCCCTCCGGCGTCGCGCAAACCCCTCGCGTCCGCCTCACGCCGCGGCGAGCACGATCGCGGCCGGGACGGCGACGCCGGCGGCGCGCAGGGCCCGGGCGGCCGCGGCGAGGGTGGCGCCGGTGGTCACGACGTCGTCGACGAGGACCGCGGGCCGGCCGGCGGCGGCCAGGGCGCGGACGCGGCGGGAGGTGCGGAGGCTGCGTTCGGCGGCCTCGCGGCGCTGGGCGGGGGTGAGGCCGACGGAGTCGGGGCGGGGGCGGGCGCGCAGGCACGGGCGGAGGTCGCCGAGGCCCGCGCAGGCGGCGGCGACGTGGTCGAAGCCGCGGGCGCGGCGGGCCGCGGCGGTGGGCGGGACGGGGACGAGGACCGCGCCGGGGGCCTCGGGTGCGACGACGGCGAGCGCGCCGGCGAGGAGCGCGCCGAGGGCGGGGGCGAGTTCGCGGCGGGCGCGCTCCTTGTACTCGTTGAGCGCTTCGGCGAGCGCCCCGGCGTAGGGCCCGGCGGCGACCGTGGGCGGCGCGGCGTGCAGCGGTGCGGCCAGGCGGGGGCGCAGGGCCCGCAGCTCGGCGGCGCAGTCGGGGCACAGGCCCCGCCAGACGCCGCCGCCCGCCGCCCGGGCGCTCCGGCAGGGGGCGCAGGCGGCGGGCAGGAACAGGTCCCGGGCGTCCTCGATGAGGTTCACGCCGGTCTAACGAGGATCAGGTCCTCAGGGTGACCGCCGGCGGGATGCGGCTGGCGCGCCAGGCGGGGTAGACCCCGGCGACGACGCCGACGACGGCCCCGATGACGGGCCCGGCGGCGAACAGCATCGGCTCGAACACGATCTGCCAGTCCCGGTAGAGGGAGACGACCGCGGTGACGTTCACGCCGAGGACGGTGCCGACGAGGCCGCCGATGAGGCCGATGAGCGTGGACTCCCAGACGAACTGCATCGCCACCGCGCGGCGGGCGGCGCCGACGGCGCGGCGCAGGCCGATCTCGCTGCGGCGCTCCATGACCGAGACGAGCGCGGTGTTGGAGACCGAGACGGCGCCGATGACGAGCGAGACGGCCGCGAGGCCGAGCAGGAGGGCCTGCATCTCGTTCTCGACGCCCTTGCGGAAGTCGCTCAGGTCCGGGGGCTTGGACACGGACAGGTTGTCGGGGCCTTCGGGGAAGACCGCGGTCGGGGCGGTGTCGGCGACCTTGTCGGCGGCGCCGAGGTCGGTGCGGATGTAGACCTGCGCGGGCCCGTAGTCGGCGTCGGCCTCCAGGCACGGGACCGGCGGGATGATCACGGCGCCGGTGAGCTTGGCCTCGCCCTCGGGGGCCCGGTAGACGCCGACGAGCGCGTACTCCTCGCCGCCGATGTAGATCATCGGGCCGCCTTGGAGCGAGTTGTAGCCCAGGTCGCGAGCGGCGGACTCGTCGACGACGGCGACCTGGTCGCCGCGGGCGACGTGGCCCTCGTCGAAGGCGGCGCCCATCGTGAACTCGAAGCCGTACGCGCCCATCGCGCCGGGCTCCATGCCGAAGACGGGGACCTCGCGGACGTAGTCCTGCTCCTCGGTGCGGGAGGCGGCGAGGTCCTGGCCGGAGGCGCACACGATCCCGGCGTCGACGACGCCCTTGATGTCGCGGACCCGCTGGGAGGACTCGAGGGTCGGCGCGTACCCGGCGTCGCGCATGTTGTCGGAGAACGAGACGGTGACCTGGGTGGCCTCGGTCGCGTCGAAGCGCTCGGCGATCGCGGCGGCCGAGGTGGACGAGAGCCCGACGGTGGCGACCGTGGCGGCGATGCCGAGGGCGATGCCGATCGCGGTCATCCAGGTGCGCATCGAGCGCCCGCGCAGGGACTGGAACGCCTCGTAGGCGATGCCCATGCTGCGGACTCCGAAGCGGCCCTTGACCTTCGGGACGGCGTCCGGTTCGGCGCGGCGCTCGGCCCTCGCGGCCCGCGCGGCGGCGCGCCGCGCCCTGCGGCCCCGCGGCCCGTCGCCGCCCTCGCCGCCGTCCGCGCCGGGACCGTCCTCGGTGGAGACGTACTCCAGCAGCTCGGTGTCGGTCTCGGGCCGGCGGGGCTTGCGGGCCATCAGCCGTTCTCCCGGTCGCGCCAGGCGATCACGACCTCGTCGCCGACGGCGAGCTCGCCCTCGACGGGCACGACGACGCCGCGGCCCTCGTGGCGGAGGGTCACGTCGACCTCGACGTGGCGCTCCTCGCCGTCCTCGCCGAGGACGGTGATCATGGTCCGGTCGTCGCTGTCCGTCCACAGTGCCGAGAGCGGCACGATGAGGGCGTCCTCGGCGGAGCGGGCCCGCACGAGCGTGACCTCCTGCTCCTCGCCGGGCGCGAGGTCCTCGAGGCCCTCGATCGCCTCGGCGTCGAACTCGAAGACGGCGTACGTCACCTCGACGGGCTCGCCCTCCTCACCGGTCCACTCGTCGGTCTCGCCGGCCTCCTCGCGGACCTCGAGGTCCCAGCCGCCGACCTCCTGGCCCTCCATGGGGCCGTCGCCGTACTCGAGCTCGGCGTCGTCGCCGAGCTTGCTCAGCTCGGTGGCGGTCTCCTCGTCGAGCTTGGCCTCGAGCTTCCAGTCGCCGGAGGCGAGGACCATGACCGGCTGGTCGGCGGTGACGGGCGCGGACTGCTGCGCGTTGATCTTGGAGACCTGCATCGGCAGGTCCGGCAGGAACACGACCTCCGAGGCGGGCAGGACCACCCGCTCGACGGTGTCGACCTGGGCGCCGCCGGTGTTCTCGTCGCCCTCGGCGCCCTCGTCGCCGGCCCCGGTGTCGCCCTCGCCCTCGGGCTCCTCGGACTCGACCTCCTCGGTGGTGGTCGCGTGGTCGTAGCCGGCGTGGTCGTAGAGCTTCTTCAGGTCCGCGACCGTGCGCGCGTCGAACGTGCCGGTCTTCGGGGTGCCGTAGATCTGCTGGAGCGCCAGCTGGAGCTGCTCGACGTCGGGCCCGGTGTCGCCCTCGGTGAGGTCGCGGTAGGCCGGGACCTCGCCTTCGAGCGCGATCATGGGCCGGCCGGACACCTCCAGGAGCACCGTCCCGGCCTTGACCTCGTCGCCGACCTCGACGG
Source organism: Glycomyces terrestris (assembly GCF_003933745.1). Classification (GTDB taxonomy): domain Bacteria; phylum Actinomycetota; class Actinomycetes; order Mycobacteriales; family Micromonosporaceae; genus Glycomyces; species Glycomyces terrestris. The sequence goes on from NZ_RSEB01000005.1 coordinate 445,558, forward strand.
GGATGTCCGAGGCCAGGGCGGTCTCGATCCCCTCGGGGGCGCTCGGCGCGGGGACGTTGAAGTCGCCGGTGCGGTCGAGGACCGCGTCGAAGTCGATCGTGTCGACCAGTTGCTCCTGGTCGACCGGCACGGTGATGATGCTGTCGTCGGGTTCCTCGGTCTCCTCGGCCCGCTGGGCCGGGGTCCGGGCCTGCGCAGCGAAGTACCAGGCGGTGGCCGTCGCCCCGAGCAGCGCCAGCGCGAGCACCCCGCTGACGACATGGCTTTTCGTGAGCCGCATGTTGAAGTCCTCCTCCGCCCCGAAGACGCGTGGAGCGGAGGATCCAGTTGCGGCCGTTTCGTCTCGATTCGGTAACGAGACTTGCGTTCGCCGTACGGGAGCGGTTACGGGACGCTCAGTTGTTCAGGCCGACGGACTTCATGCGGTCCTGGTGGGCGCGGGTGAGGCGGCGCAGGAGCGCGTCGAGGGTGCCGCCGTCGCCGACGATGATGCCGGTGAGCCGCTCGTTGGCGGCGGCCACGCCCTGGGCGCGGTTGATGCCCTCGCCGACGAGGCGGCGGGCCCACAGCGAGAGGCGGCCGGTGACGGACTCGTCGGCCTCGACGGCGGCGCGGATCTCGGCGGCGGCGAGGTCGGCGGCGCCGTTCTCGGCGAGGACGGTCTCGATGACCTCGCGGTCGGCGTCCTCGAGGCTCGAGGAGACGGCGCGGAAGAAGTCGTCGGCGACGGCGTCGCCGAGGTAGACCTTCACCAGCGCCTCGAGCCAGTCGCGGGGCGAGGTGGAGGCGTCGAAGGAGCGGAACGCCTCGCGGAAGGGCGCCATGGCCTCGGCGGGGTCCGCGCCGAGGGCGGTGAGCCGGTCGGCGATGAGGCGGTAGTTGCGAATCTCACCCACGGCCGCCTCCGAGAGGGCGGCGCGCCGGCCGAGGTCGGGGGCGAGGCGGGCGTCGAAGACCATGCGCTCGAACGCGAGCAGCTCCCCGAGGGCAAGCAGCCCAAGGAGTTCGACGACGGCCTCGCGGCTGGGGGCCTCCGGCGCCGGGGCCGGGGTCAAGTCGGGATCAGGAGTCTCGGACACTGGGGCAGGTTACCACTGGACGGATGCGGCCCTCGCCTTCGCGTGGCCTTCGCGGATCGGGCGCTGAGGCGCGTCTTCGCAGGCCAGAAGGGGCGGATTCGGGTGGGCGGGTCCGCCGCGCGCCTCGCCGGGGAACGGCGCGCCGAGACGATGGTGGCGGGAGCGCGTAGGATGGAGGGGAAGGACCGCGGCCCCGAACGGGGCATCCCTGTATCAGCCGGTCCTCAAGCGGTACCGGTTTCTGCACCGGGCCGCTCCTGCGAAGCGGCGACTCACCGAATCCGGCGGTCGTCGCCGCTGTGTAACGAGACATGATGTGGCGCCGAGTTCCCCGGATCTGGTGACGTCCTCCGCCACGAGGTGAACAGAGTGAACGAAGTGAACAACGACCGGCCCCAGAACGACGGGCCGACTTTCGCGGCCCTGGGCATTCGGGAAGAGACCGTCGAAGCGCTTGCGGCGCTTGGCATCGAGCGGGCCTTCGCGATCCAGGAGTACGCGATCCCCATCGCCCTGCGGGGCTCCGACATCATCGGCCGCGCCCCCACGGGCACCGGCAAGACCTTCGGGTTCGGCCTGCCGATCATCGACCGGATCACCTCCGCCGAGGAGGGCGCCAGTGGCAAGCCGCAGGCGCTGATCCTGGTCCCGACGCGCGAGCTGGGCCTCCAGGTGGCCCGCGACCTCGAGGACGCGGGCAAGACCCGCTCGATCCGGGTCCTGCCGATCTACGGCGGCCGCGCCTACGAGCCCCAGGTCGAGGCGCTGAAGGCGGGCGTCGACATCATCGTCGGCACCCCCGGGCGCCTGCTCGACCTCTACAAGTCCAAGCACATCAAGCTGGACGCGATCGCGCACTGCGTGCTCGACGAGGCCGACCGCATGCTCGACCTCGGCTTCTCCGAGGACGTCGAGAAGATCCTCAAGCTGCTCCCCGAGCAGCGCCAGACGATGCTGTTCTCGGCGACGATGCCCGACACGATCATGTCGCTGTCGCGCCGGCACATGAACCGCCCGATCACCGTGGCGGCCGACGTGAGCGCCCCGGACCTCGAGGCCGCGAACAACACCCGGCAGCTGGTCTACATGACCCACGCGATGAACAAGGTCGAGGTCGCCGCCCGGATCCTCCAGGCGAACGGCCGAGGCCTGACGATCATGTTCTGCCGCACCAAGCGCGCCGCGCAGAAGCTCGCCGACGAGCTCGACTTCCGCGGCTTCGCGGTCGGGTCGGTCCACGGCGACCTGGGCCAGAACGCGCGCGAGCGGGCCCTGCGGGCCTTCCGCTCCGGGAAGATCGACGTGCTCGTCGCCACCGACGTGGCCGCGCGCGGCATCGACGTCCCCGACATCACGCACGTGATCAACTTCGACGCGCCCGAAGAGGCCGAGACGTACGTCCACCGCATCGGCCGCACCGGCCGCGCGGGCGCGACCGGCATCGCCGTCACGTTCCTGACGTGGGAGGACCTGCCCCGCTGGAAGATCATCGTCAAGGCGAACAGCCTCGACCTCGGCGAGCCGCAGGAGACGTACCACACCTCCGAGCACCTCTACACCGACCTGGACATCCCCGAGGGCGCCCCGCCGGCGCTCCCGAGCGAGCTCCGCAAGCGCGACGGCCTGAGCGCCGAGCGCGAGGAGGACGTCGAGGGCGAGCCCCGCAAGAAGGGCCGCGGCCGCGGTCCCCGCGGACGGGGTCGAGGGCGCGGCGAGAGCGACCGCGGTCGCGGCGCCGGCCGCGGCGGCGAGTCCCGCGCCGAGGCCGACCAGGGCGCCGCCGAGGCGCCCCGCAGCCGCCAGCGCCGCCGCATCCGCACGGACGAGGACGCCGCGCCGCGCGAGGCGCAGCGCCAGGAGGTCCCGGCCCAGCGCACCGAGCCCGCCGCCGACGGCGACGCCCCGGCCCGCCGGCGCCGCCGCCGTCGCCGCCCCACGGGCGGCAACGACCGCCAGGCCCCGAGCCAGGACTAGGCGAACGAACGACGCCGCGGGTGGTGTCGCCTCGATCGAGGCGACACCACCCGCGGCGTCTGGTCATATCCGCTCCGCGCCCGGCGCTACGCTTCCGTCATGAGCGACAGCGAGGAGCCCTACACCGGTCCGCCGGTGAACGTGCCGCCGCCGCCCGGGTGGCGGGTCGAGGCCGTGGCGCTGCCCGGTGAGCCGCGGCGGATGCCGCCGCAGGACCACGCCGCGATCGACGCGGCCGAGCAGCGGGCGCGGCTGGTGACGCAGTGGATGACGCTGGTCGCCGTCGCCGCGATGTTCACCGTGCTCATCATCGGGCTCGTCGACTTCTGAGCGCGCGAAGGGCCCCGCCGCGCGGCGGGGCCCTCGCTCGTCCCGGCTCAGGACTGGACGGTGCCGCCCCACACCATCTCGGCGCCCGTGTGCCCGGCCTTGAACAGCAGCCAGGCGGCCAGGACCAGGAGCCCGAGGGCGATCGCGCCGATGACGAACATGATGATCCTGCGGCCGGTCGCGGCCGGGTCGTCGGAGGACGCCGCCGGGGCCTCGCCGTCCTCCGAGCGGGCGGGCTTCGGGGCGTCGCCGTTGCGGAGCAGCGCGGCGCGGCGGCCGCGGTCGAGGCCGGCGAACAGGAACCACACGGGGATCAGGGCCACGAGCGTCCACAGGAGCCAGTAGCCGTAGTCGTGGTGCTGCCGGACCGCGTCGGGCCAGCCGTCGGGGTACAGGTAGTCCGCCAGCTGCTGGCCGGCGAAGATCGAGCCGTACGCGGACGCGGGGGCGAGGAGCACCAGGACCGCCACGGCCCAGCCGACCCGCTGGCGCAGCGGGGGGATGAACAGGTAGCCGGCGCCCAGGATCGCGAGCAGGCCCACCAGGATGATCGGCGCGTGCACCGCCAGCGGGTGCAGCGGCAGGTCGAGAATCGTCGTCATAGGGTTTATTGAACCCTAAAGTGATCACCAGGCGGAAGCACCGGCAGAACTTTCGAAGAGTTCGACGTAGCTCATGACGGCGTCGGCGATGAGCTGCACCGCGATCGCGGCCAGCAGCACGCCCGCGATGCGCGTCAGGACCTCGATGCCGCCGCGCCGCAGGATCTTCACCAGCAGCCCCGAGAACCGCATCACCAGGTAGATCAGGAAGTGGATCACCACGATCGCGAGCGCGATCCACAGGTAGTCCCCAGAGGACGGCGCCTGCTGCACGAACAGGATCACCGCCACGATCGCGCCCGGCCCGGCCAGGAGCGGGGTCCCCAGCGGCACGAGCGCGATGTTCGACGTCGCCGCCTCGTTCGGGTCGTCGGCCTTCCCCGTGAGGAGCTGGAGGGCGACCAGGAGCAGCAGGAGCCCGCCGGCGCCCTGGAGCGCGGCGAGGTCGATGTGGAGGTACGAGATGATCTGCTGCCCGAGCAGCGCGAACAGCGAGATCACGCCCAGCGACAGCAGGGTCGCCTGGAGCGCGGCCCGGTTCCGCTCGCGCTTGTCCATCGTCCCGGTCAGGGCCAGATAGATCGGCACGATGCCGGGCGGGTCCATGATGACGAAGAGCGTCACCATCACGGTCAGCAAGTATTCGAGTCCACCCACGCAGCGAGTATGTCAAGTCCGCCAGGTCACAGCCGCGGATTCGGCGCCTCGTGTTACGTGGGGCTCAGCGGGGCGTCACGCCGCCCCTCACCCCGGTCACTCCGGGGGCCGGAAGTCGAGCACCGGCCCGACCGCGCCCGCCGGGGGCGTCAGCATCGAGACGGCCGGCTCGGATCCGGTGTAGTCCACCAGGATCCAGGTGGCGTCGCCGCGGCTGTAGCTCAGCTCCCAGCGCCCCGACGGGTCGTACTGGATGTAGTCGGCCTGGTAGAACCGGTCCTCGTACTCCCCCAGGTCGGCGGCTTCAGGAGTGGTGAACATGCTGTCGGTCGTGCCCGACAGTTTGGCGACGGCGGCGTCCACGAGGCCGACCGCCTCCTCGTCGCCCGAGGCCTCCAACAGCGAGGTCTGGACGAACTCCGAGCCGGACTCGCCGCAGTCCTCGCCGACCTGCGCCAGTCCGCCGCCCGGTTCGAGGTCCGCCACGCAGACGAACGTCGGGTTGGAGTGGTCCACGATCACCGCGGACTCGTACCCGGCCTGGCCCACCGAGGCCAGGTTCCAGTCGTACTGCTCGTCGAAGTGCCAGGTCTTCGACTCGCCCGCGGTCGTGGACCACAGGTCCGCCGTGAACACGGTGGTCGAGTCGCTCCAGTCGTTCAGGGTCAGCTCGAAACTGGTGGTGAACTGGGTCGTCGTCGCCTCGCCGGAGATCAGCGCGCTGGTGATCTCGTAGTCCTCCTCGGTGACCTCCGCGTTCGGGGTCACCATCGCGAACTCGGTCGCGGCCCCGTTGACCACGTTGTACGTCGAGTCCGACGGCCAGGCCATGGCGATGCTCTCGGTCCCGTCGAGGGTCATGAGCTCGGTCGTCTGCGCGGCGTGCGACACGACGAGGTAGCCCTCCTCGAGGCGCCAGACCTCCTGCGAGGCGTCCTCGAGCGGCAGCACCTGGGCGGAGTCCGCCGCCTGCTGCGTCATCAGGTCGACGCGGTCGCCGTCCTCGTTGATGACCTGGTAGGCGCCGTCGCCGTCCTGGACCACGAACTCCATGCCGAGCTCGTTGCGGACCTCGGCGGTGGTCGTGTCGGCGGCGCTCGGGGCCTGGTCGTCGCCCTTCAGGAGCGGGTGGAGCACGAACGCGCCCGCGCCGAGCACGAGGAGGCCGGCGCCGCTCGCGGCCGCGGCCACGCGCCGGCGGCGCCGGATGCGGTGCGCGCCGGCGATGGCGAGGTCGGCCAGGGCCGGGTCGTCGACCGTCGCCGGGGCGCGCTCGGCCTGCTCGGCCAACCCGCTGCGCAGGAGGGCCTCGATGTCCCCGTTCACGCAGCCTCCCTCGGTTCCATGGCGACGCCGAGCGCGGACGCGGGCGTGCCGAGCCGCTTGCGCATCCCCGCGAGCGCGCGGGACGCCTGGCTCTTGACGGTGCCGATCGAGATGCCGAGGATCTCGGCGATCTGGGCGTCGGAGCGGTTCTCGTAGTAGCGGAGGACGAGGACCGCGCGCTGGCGCTTGGGGAGGGCCGTGATGTGGCGCCACATGGCGTCGCGGACGGCGGAGTGCTCGGTGAAGTCGCGGGAGAGGTCGGCCCGGTCCTCGAAGACCTCGGTGGGCTTCTCGCGGTTGGACCGCTTGCGCCACCAGGAGGCGTTCGTGTTGTAGAGGATGCGGCGGGCGTAGGCGTCGATCGAATCAGTCGTCCTGATCCGGCTCCACGCCAGGTAGGTCTTCGTCAACGTCGTCTGCACCAGGTCCTCCGCTGTAGCCCAGTTGCCCGTCAGGAGATACGCCGCACGGTGCAGCGCGGCTGAGCGCGCCGCCACGTACTCGCGGAACTCCTCGTCCTGAGACGATTTGACCTCGCTCACGCGTCTCCCTGGGGGGGTCCGAACAACAGACGACATACCCCCGGTGGAAAGTTGCCCCGTAGGGCGGAATTCTGCCAAAAGATGGGTGTCATCGGCAACCGAGGGCTGGTGCAAAGGCGAGTATACGAAGTAGGTGCAACCCGCCGCCTCCCGGATTCATGCCACGAGTCGCCCGTCTCCGGGCCGGGACGCGGCGCACCCGCCGGCGCGGGCCGGCGGGTGCGGGTGCGGCGACGGGTCAGGCGCCCTCGGCCTTGGCGGGCGCGGCGGGCTCCTCTTCGGGGATGAGGTCCTCCTCGGGTTCGGCCATGCGCTCGTCGACGGCCTCGGGCTCGTACATCTCCTCGCACATCTGGAGGTAGAGCTCGTTCGGGTTCGGCAGGTGCGGGACGTTCCGCAGCGCCTGGTCCTGGCCGGCGGACTCGATGATGAACTCGCCGTAGTTGAGCATGCGGCCCATCGGCGTCTGCGAGTACTTCATGTCGGTGACGCGGCCGAGCGGCATCATGGCGACCGAGCGGGTGATGACCCCCTGGATCAGCATGATCCGCTTGTTGGTGAGGATGAACCGGTCCATGTACCAGTCGAGGATCTTCCAGCCGACGAAGCCGAGGATCAGCAGCCAGACGATGACGGTGACGGACAGGGCCGTGTCGCGGTTCTCGTTGTCCCACTTCGTGAGCATGCCGGAGGCGAGGCCCATGATGAAGGTCGCGAGGGTGCCGATGATGTACCAGGGCATGAGGTGCACCCAGTGGCGGCGCCACTCGCCGCGGTACTTCTCGGTCGGGAAGAGGTAGCGGGCGGAGATCGGGGACGGGACGTCGGGGACGGCGGGGGCGCGCACACCGGAGAGCAGGCCCCCGGCGGGGCTGTCGTCGAAGCGGACGCCGTCGATGTCGGCGGCCGCGGACGCGGGGGCTCCCGGGGCGGCGACGCCGGGCGGGAACTGGAACTCGCGCGTGGGGGACTCGGCTCCCGGGGCGGGGCCGTCGGAGGGGGCGCGGGGGCTGGGAGGTTCCAGCGGCTCGGTGTCCTTCTTGTCCCCCGAGCCGCCTGCACCGGAATCGGTCATGGTGCGACCGTCATCCAGTCACCAGGTTCGTGAAGAACGCTGCGAAACCGTTTGCGGCATCGAGGATTCCGCCGGCGAGCGATCCTACGACCCCGCTGGCTTCATCCGGCCTGAAGGCAACAAAGAAAACCAGGAACGCGAGCCCGCCCCAAGTCAGAATCTTCTTCACCATTCCTCACCCCTCCCGTCAAAGGGTCCTGGCCGAACGTTCGTCTGGCGCAGGCTGGCACGAGTCTACCGTACGAGCATGACTCGGCTTTCAGTTTTGCGACTGGCCCCGGAGGCGCGAGCCGAGGGGCCGATCGTCGGGGGCCAGTGTAACGACATCGTTCCACTTTCGCCCGACTCCGCCTATCTACCAGCGGAATAACCTATTCGTTTGTGACACCGGCGAGCTTACCCCAAGTCACGTTCCCTTGGCTCAATGTAGGCGCATCGCCCCCGCCGACCCCAGGGAAGCGTCAGGTATCCGACACTGCACGATCAGGAGTCAGGAGGAGGGGCGCTGTCCGAACACGTGTTCCCTCACCCACGCGTGCATGGCGATCCCGCTGGCGACGCCGGCGTTGATCGAGCGCGTCGATCCGAACTGGGTGATCGAGCAGACCATGGCGCACGCCTCGCGCACCGGCCCGGACAGGCCGGGGCCCTCCTGGCCGAAGACGAGGACGGCCTTGCGCGGCAAGGAGGCCGTCTCGATCGGGACCGAGCCGGGCAGGTTGTCGACGCCGACGACGGCGAGGCCCTCGGCGCGGGCCCAGGCGGTGAAGTCCTCGACGGTGGCGTGGTGCTCGACGTGCTGGTAGCGGTCGGTGACCATCGCACCGCGGCGGTTCCAGCGGCGCTTGCCGACGATGTGGACGGTCTTCGCGAGGAAGGCGTTCGCGTTGCGCACGACGGTGCCGATGTTGAAGTCGTGCTGCCAGTTCTCGATCGCCACGTGGAAGTCGTGGCGGCGCTCGTCGAGGTCGGCCACGATCGCCTCGCGGGTCCAGTAGCGGTAGCGGTCGACCACGTTGCGGCGGTCGCCTCCGCGCAGCAGGTCCGGGTCGTAGCGCTCGTCCTGCGGGAGCGGTCCCTCCCAGGGGCCGACCCCGACCTCCATGGCGTCCTCTTCGTTCACGCCGACCATTGGAGCACAGCGCGGCACGCGGGGGCCGGGGCCCGGGAGCGGGAGTGCGCGGGGCATGGCGCCGCCCCGGCGGCTACGGGGGAAACCGACCGGGGCGACACGAAACATACTAACGACCACACGGCTGCGATCGGGCACACACCCATTTGAATTCCCTTGCCGCAGAAGGAAAACGGGGTATCAGTGGCCCCACGTCACTCCGATTTCCACTCGTCTCAGCGCGCGGCCAGGAACGCGCGGAGCGCGTCGGGGTTGGCGAGGGCGTCGCGGGCGACGGCCTCGTCGGGCCGGACGCCTTTGAGGATCTTCTTGACGGGGACCTCGACCTTCTTGCCGGACAGGGTGCGCGGGATCTCGGGGACCTGGCGGACCTCGTCGGGCACGTGCCGGGGCGAGAGCTGCTCGCGCAGCGCCGACAGGAGGCGCCGGCGCAGGTCGTCGTCGAGCGTCGCGCCCTCCTTCAGGGCCACGAACAGCAGCAGCCGGTCCTTGTCGGCGTCGTCGAGGTGGACCACGAGGGAGTCGGCCACGCCCTCGACGGCCTCGACGACGGCGTAGAACTCGGCGGTGCCCATGCGCACGCCGCCGCGGTTCAGGGTCGCGTCCGAGCGGCCGGAGATGACCGCGGAGCCGCGCTCGGTGATGGTGATCCAGTCGCCGTGGCGCCAGATGCCCGGGAAGTCGGTGAGGTAGGTGTCGCGGTAGCGGTGCTTGAGCGGGTCGCCCCACAGGCCCACCGGCATCGACGGCATCGGGGAGGCGATGACGAGCTCGCCCTCGCGGCCGATCCCGGGGCGGCCCTCGGGGTCGAAGGACTGGACGTCGGCGCCCAGGCACCGGCAGGAGAGCTCGCCGCGCCAGACCGGGACCGTGGGGGCGCCGCCGACGAAGCCGGTGCACAGGTCGGTGCCGCCCGAGAGCGACTGGAGCTGCGCGGTCGCGCTGACCGACTCGTACACGTAGTCGAAGCCGACGGCCGGGAGCGGGGCGCCGGTGGAGCCGATGCCGCGCAGGCGGGAGAGGTCGGCCTCCTCGGACGGCTTGATGCCGCGGGCGCGGCAGGCCATGAGGAACGGCGCGCTCGTGCCGAAGAAGGTGGTGCCCGACACCTCGGCGAGGCGCCACATGCCGGCCGGGTCGGGCATCCCGTCGAACAGGACCACGCCGGCGCCCACGATCGGCGCGGACACCAGGTAGTTCCACATCATCCAGCCGGTCGTGGAGTACCAGAAGAAGCGGTCCCCGACCCCGAGGTCGTGGTGGAGCGAGTGCATCTTCGCGTGCTCGATCGCCATGCCGCCGTGGGAGTGCACGATCGCCTTCGGCAGGCCCGTGGTGCCCGAGGAGTACAGGATGTAGAGCGGGTGGTCGAAGGTGAGCGCCTCGAACGCCACGCCCTCGTCGTAGGCGCAGAACCGGTCCCAGGGCTCGCCGTCGACGGCGGCCTCCGGGTCGAGGTACGGGAGCATCACGAGCGAGCCGAGCCCTTCGAGGCCGCGCACGACGCGGCGCACGTCCTCGGTGCGGTCGACCGACTTGGGGCCGTACCGGTAGCCGTCGACGGCGACGAGGACCTTCGGCTCGATCTGCGCGAAGCGGTCGAGCACGGCCTTGGCGCCGAACTCGGGGGCGCAACTGGAGAAGACCGCGCCGAGGCTCGCGGCGGCGAGCATGAGCGCGAACGTCTCGGGGATGTTCGGCATCCAGGCCGCGACCCGGTCGCCGCGGCGCACCCCGTGGGCCACGAGCCCGGCGCGGGCGCGGGCGACGGCCTCGCGCAGCTCCGCAAGGGTCCACTCGACCGGCTCGCGGGTGTCGGAGTAGGCGCGCACGAGCACGTCGTCCTCGGCGACGCCGGGGGCGGTGAGGACCGCGCGCGCGTAGTTGAAGGTCTCGTCGGGGAACCACACCGTGTCCGGCATGGCCTCGTCGGCGAGCACCCGGTGCTCCGGGACGGTGGCGCCGAGGCCGAAGTACTCCCACACCGCGCCCCAGAACGGGCGCAGGTGCTCGACCGAGTACCGCCACAGCGCCGGATAGGAGGTGAGGTCGCGCTCCTCCCGGCGCGACAGCCACTGGCCGAAGCGCCCGATGTTCGTCGACTCCACCGCGTCAGGGCGCGGCAGCCACAACACCTCGCTGGTCACGATCGCCTCCCGGTCTCCACCGCACTGTGGTCCACGGCACTATCGTGGCACGGTTCGGGTTTCGGCCCGCCCGCGGGGGATCGTTTGCGCGCTTTCGTCGATAAGCCCGTTTTCGCCTGGGGCAGTTCGTCCTCGATGTACCGCTCGCGCGTGACGTACAGGCCGGAGAGGAACAGGACGACCGCCAGGACGGCGAGCAGCGTGAACGGGACCGTCCAGGACGCGGTGAGGCCGTAGACCCAGCCGACCGCGAGCGGTCCGGCCCCGGCGAGCAGGTAGCCGCCCGACTGCGCGAAGGAGGACAGCGCGCTGGTCCCGGCCGGGGTGCGGGCGCGCAGCCCGAACAGGGTCAGGATCAGCGGGAACACCGAGGTGCCGATGCCGAACAGCACCATCCACAACCACGTGAGCGGGCCGCCGCCGGCCAGCCACAGGCCCGCGATCGCGGGCGGGTAGCAGGCCATGAGCACCAGGAACGTCGGGCGCGGGCCCCAGCGGACGGTGAGGATCGGGACGACGACCGACACGGGGATCTGCACCATCGTGAGCAGGCCGAGCATCGAGCCGGCCGCGGCCGCGGACATGCCGTCGGCCGCGAGGATCGTCGTCGTCCAGCCCATGAGGATGTACGCGATCGCCGACTGCGCGCCGAAGAGGAGGAGCATCGTCCACGCCAGGCGCGAGCGGCGGGCGCCGTCGAGGTGCGCGACCGGCTGGGCGCCGGGTGCGGCCGGGGCCGGCCGCCACAGCAGCCACGGGACGATCGCGACGAGCGCGGGCAGCGCCCACGCGGCGAGCGCGAGCCGCCAGTCGCCGGCCAGGTGCTCGATCGGGGCCGTGGCCGCGGCGGCGACGGCGGTGCCGACCGCGAGCGTCGTCGAGTACGCGGTGGTCATGACCCCGATGCGGTCGGGGAAGTAGCGCTTCACGATGACCGGGACCGCGACGTTCCCGATCGCGCCCGCGGCCAGCGCGAACAGGCTGAACAGCAGGAACAGGGCGGTGTTCGGGGCGTACGCGCGGGCGACGAGGCCGGCGCTCATCGCCAGGAGCGCGCCGGTGAGCAGCGCCCGGGGCCCGAAGCGGCGGGCCAGGCGCGGGGCGAGCGCGCCGAGGCCGGCGAACGCGAGCACCGGGAGGGTGGTGAGGAGCCCGGCGACGGTCTCGGACATGCCGAGGCCCCCGCGCAGTTCGGCGAGGATCGCGCCGACGCTGGTGACGGCGGTGCGGAAGTTGAAGGCGGCGAGGACGACGCCGGCGACCAGGAGCCATGCAAACTGACGGCCCGCGGGCGTCGCCGCGGGGCCCGCTGCGGGGTCCGGGGCGGCGATCTCGGCCGCGGGCGGGGGGACGGGGTGCTCGGCGGCGTCGCCGGGGCGCGCGTGGGCGGTGGCATCGGTCGTCACGGAGGACGGCTCCTTCCGAGGCCGGGGTGTTCACGGTAGGCAGGTGCCGGCAATCGCTGTCCAAGCCGCCGGGAGGAGTGCCGGGGCGTCGAGGCTGAACCGATTCACGGCAGGCCGGGCAGGGTCCTCGGCAGCCGGGATAGAATCGAGACAATTCATAGGATGAATTGACGGCCTGTCAACGGTATCGCGACGGCTGTCTGCTTTAATCCTCCTAGTGTCAGGAAACACGCACCCCCCATGGCGGGCCCCCGCAAGCCATGGCAGCGATCCGGAAGGTCAGGTCCGCCAGTGGCATTGCAGTCGACACGCAAGTCCGCCCTCGTCGATCAGGTGATCGAGCAGCTGCGGCAGCAGATCAGCGACGGCGAGTGGGGCCTCGGATCGCGCATCCCGACCGAGAGCGAACTCGCCGAGCTCCTCGGCGTCGGCCGCAACACCATCCGCGAAGGCGTCCGCGCGCTCGCCCACGCCGGACTCCTGGAGATCCGGCAGGGCGCCGGGACGTTCGTGGTCGGCCGCAGCGAGGTCACCGCGGCCGTGCGCCGCCGCATCGCCGCCAGCCCGGCCTCCGACGCGATGGAGGTCCGCCGCGGCCTCGAGGTCGAGGCCGCCCGCCTCGCCGCCCACCGCCGCGACGAAGCCGACATCACCCGCCTGCGCATCCTCCTGTCCGAGCGCGAGGCCACGCACGAGGTCAACGACACCGAGGCGTTCATAGCGGCCGACATCGCCCTCCACCAGGCCGTGGCCGAGGCCAGCCACAACAAGCTCCTCGCCGAGCTCTACTCCGAGCTGGCCGACTCGCTGCGCGAGACCGTCCGCGCCGGCCTGGGGCCGAACCTGGCCGAGGAGCCCCACATCGACCACACCCGCGCGATCGAGGCGATCATCGCCGGGGACGCCGACCTCGCCGCGGCCGAGACCGCCGCGTACCTCCGGCTGCTCGTGGACGACTGATCGCCCTGAACTTCACAGCCGCCCCGCGAACCGCGGGAAGGCGACGGACCGGGAGATAGAGTCGACACTGCCGTTCGAACGACCGGCACCGAGAGGAGCCCCAATGCGCCTGTCCGCCCGCGTCGACTACGCCCTGCGCGCCGCCGTGGCCCTGGCCGGATACGGGGACCGGTGGGTGTCGGCCGAGCAGATCGCCGAGGACCAGGGGATTCCGCGCAAGTTCCTCGAGTCGATCCTGCTCCAGCTGCGCCGCGGCGGCATCGCCACCTCCAAGCGCGGCTCCGAGGGCGGCCACCAGCTCGCCAGGTCCGGCGACCAGATCAGCCTCGCCGACGTCATCCGGGCCGTGGACGGCCCCCTCGTCGGCGTCCGCGGCGAGCGCCCCGAGCAGGTCGCCTACACCGGGACCGCGGCCGCGCTCACGAACGTGTGGATCGCCCTGCGCGTCTCCGAGCGGAACATCCTCGAGTCCGTCTCGCTCGCCGCGGTCGCCGGCGACGACCTGCCCACCTCGGTGACGAAGCTCCTCGAAGACCCGGACGCCTGGGTCATCCGCGACTGACCAAGCGCCCCGCGCCCGCACCGGCTCTGCCAGAATCGGGGCGTGAAGATCCCTGACCTGGGGGCCTGGTGGGACCGGACGCTGCTGTCCATGCGGACGCGGTCCAACCTGGTCGACCACGCCTGGCGCGCGGGCGAGCGCTACGGCGAGGTCCACTGCGGCCAGCTCGCGGCCGCCATCTCCTACTACGCGTTCTTCGCGGCGTTCTCGATGTCGCTCCTGGCGCTGGCGATCTTCGGCTACCTGCTGAACTTCCCCGACATCTACCGGTCCGTGGAGCAGTGGCTGTCGACGAACCTGCCGGTGATCGACATCGGGGTCCTGGAGAGCTCGCGGCGCTCGGTGACGATCTTCGCCGCGGTGGCGCTGGTGGTGGCCGGCGTGGCGTGGGTGCAGTCGGTGCGGGCCTCGATCCGGCTGGTGTGGGGGCTGGACGCGCAGCCGGGGAACCCGTTCCTGCGGTGGGCGATCGACCTGGCGATCCTCATCGGCGTCTCGATCCTGCTGCTCATCACGATCGGCGCGACCGCGGGCGCGGAGTTCGTGCTCGCGTGGCTGGACTGGGACGAGGCGACCGGGAACCTGGCGCTGCCGGTGCGCGCGGTCTCGGTCCTGGTGGGCCTCATCGCGAACGCGCTCCTGGCGGCGGTGCTGCTCCAGGCGCTCCCGCGCGTGGTGATGCTGCCGCGCCGGGTGGTGTGGGTGTCGATCGCGGTGTCGGTCGGGATGGAGCTGCTCAAGACCGTGGGGCGCATCTACGTGCTGCACGTCTCCGACCGGCCGGCCTACCAGGCGGTGACGACCGCGGTCGGCCTCCTCCTGTTCCTGTACCTGTTCAACGTGATGCTCCTGGCGGCCGCGGCGTGGACGGCGACATCCTTGCGCGGCAAGGCGATCGACCTGTACGAGCGGGCCGCGATCCCGAACGGGGCCGGGCGGCTGTTCGGGACCGGGGAGCACCGGCGCGTCGACGACGACGGCTGACGGCCCGGGCGCTCGCGCCCGGGCCGCCGGTGTCGCGGTGCGCCTAGGCGACGGCGCAGACGCGCCCGTTCATGAGGAACATGCCCGGGTCGTGCGGGTCGCCGGTGCCCTGGAAGCCGATCTGCCTCGTCTGGCCGGGCTTGAGCGGGAAGTTCCAGAACGCCGGGTCGGCCGCCATGGCCCCGCCGTCGATCGCGATCTCGCCGCCCCAGTCGTGCTGGACGGACTCGACGCCGCCGGACCTCCAGCGCAGGTCCCACTCGTCGATGTCCGCGTCGCCGGTGTTGGTCACCTTGATCTGGACGACGAAGCCGGTGTCCCAGTCGGCGGCGACCCGGTAGTCGACCTCGCAGGAGGCCGCGGCGTACGGCGCGGCGGCCGCGTCGCGGGTCGGCCCGTAGGCGACGGCCTCGTGGTCGGGGGCCGCCATGTCGTAGCCGATGAAGTAGCTCGGCCACGGCGGCTGGTTGTACGAGACGTTCTGCCAGGAGACCGCGAGGCGGTACTGCGGGTCGTGCATGAGGGTCGGGAGCGCGTGCTCGGTCGGGATGGTGGTGGTGAAGATCCGCACGCCGTCGTTGGACTCCTTGCGGAGGACCACCTCCTCGCGCCAGTCGCCGAGGAGGTCGGCGCTGAGGACCGGGTTGCCCTTGGTGCCGTTGTTGGTGTGGACCCCTTCGGGGGTGAAGATCTCCTCCTGGGTCCCGGTCGCGGGGTCCCATTCGGCGATGAACGGGTACAGCGGCGTGTAGTTCGGCTCGTCGAAGACGTGGTCGAGGATCTCGCGGCCGAGGTCGCCGTCCCACCAGACCATGAAGTTCGCGGAGGGGATCGTGTTCCCGATGAGGGTGCCGTCGGCCGCGTGCAGCGCGCCTTCGCGGGAGTTCCATGCGCCCGTGGTCGACACGGTCCAGCACTCGGCCCCGGGGTAGGCGGGGTCGATGTCGCCGCAGGCGCCGCGCCCGGTGTCGCGGGTGCCCGGGACCGACCAGAGGAGCTCGGCGGTGTCGGCGTCGCGGAAGACCGCGGCGCGGTCGCCCGAGCAGCTCATACACTCGAAGGGGCTGAAGATCTCCAGGCCCTCGTTCGACGGGTCGAAGTCGGAGACGTGGAGGGCGTCGCCGTGGCCCAGGCGCGTCGAGTACAGCGGGGTGCCGTCGTCGTTGATCGTCATGGCGCCGAACACGATCTCGTCGCGCCCGTCGCCGTCCACATCGGCCACGGACAGGTTGTGGTTGCCCTGGCCGGCGTAGGCGCCGCCCCAGCGGTCGGAGCTGAAGGTCCAGCGCTTGGGCAGGTTGTCGCCGTCCCAGTCCCAGGCGGTGATCTCGGTCTTGGCGTAGATGCCGCGGTTGGTGATGAGGGACGGGTGGACGCCGTCGAGGTAGGCGACGGCGGCCATGAGCCGGTCGCCGCGGTTGCCGTAGCAGTCGCCCCACGAGCAGATGTCGCCGCGCGCCGGGGAGAAGTCGACCGTCTCCATGGCGGCGCCGGTCTGGCCGTTGAAGACCGTGAGGAACTCCGGGCCTTCGAGGATGCGGCCGGAGGCGTTGCGCCAGTCCGCGTCGGCGTCGCCGATCACGGCCCCTTCGCCGTCGACGGTGCCGTCGGCGGTCTTGAGCGCCACCTCGGCCCGGCCGTCGGAGTCGAGGTCGTAGGCGACGAGCTGCGTGTAGTGGGCCCCGGCGCGGATGTTGCGGCCGAGGTCGATGCGCCACAGCAGCTCCCCGGCGAGCGTGTACGCGTCGACGTAGACGTTCCCGGTGTAGCCGCTGTGGGAGTTGTCCTTCGCGTTCGAGGGGTCCCACTTCTGGACGAGCTCCACGGCGCCGTCGCCGTCGAGGTCGGCCACGGTGGCGTCGGTGGGCGCGTACGTGTAGGCGACGCCGTCGGGGGTGGTGCCGCCGGCGGGGCGCTGCATGTCGACGTCGACGTACTGGTCGCCCCACACCGTGAACGCCGCGGTGTACCCGGTCTCGACGCCTTCGGCGACGGTCGCGATCCAGTAGGTGGAGTTGGCGGTGCCGCCGGCGTCGGTGAGGTTCGTCAGCGCGGTGGGCTCGGGCGTGAGGAGCCGGCCGTCGCGGTAGACGTTGAACGCGGTGCCCGCCGGGTCGTTCGCGAGGCTGCGCCAGGAGACGTAGTTCCCGTCCTCGACGGCGACGGCGACCGGCGCGCGGTCAAGGCTCTCGACCCGCTCGGCGCAGTCGGCGCACGGCTCGTCGGGGCCTTCGCCGCCGGAGCCGGGGACGTCGCCGATCCTGGTGAGCTCCAGGCCGTTCAGGTGCCCGGTCTGGCCGGAGACGGTGACGTCGAGCCGGCCGTCCTCGACGACGATGCCCTCGAAGTCCTTGGTGAGGACCGACCGCGAGGCGGCGTTCGCGGCGCCGTAGTCGACGCCCTCGAACGCGAGGTTGGAGCGGGCGGAGCCGATGTAGTCGCCGGTGAAGACGCGCGCGGTGTAGAGGCCGTCGGCGACGTCGACCGCGAACTCGTAGCTCCCGCCGAACCAGGCCACGAAGTCGCTGCCGACCGGGTCGGCCGCGACGCCGCGGTCGCGGTCGATCGCGCTGGTCATGTCCGTGGTGAAGCCGTAGCCGCGCTCGGCGGTGTACGCGGTGCCGCGGTTGACCTCGGTGTAGCCGGGGGCCACGGTCTGGCTCGCGGGCCCGAAGTCGTACTTGAAGCCGGCGGTCGCGGTCGTGACCTGGAGCGTCTCGGAGTGGGCGGACTCGCCGCGGCCGTTGACGGCGGCCACGGCGAACTCGTAGGCGGTCTCCTCGGCGAGGCCGGAGACGCGGCCGGTGCCGACGGTGGCGGTGGAGCCGAGGCGCCATTCTCCGCCCGGTTCGCGCACGTAGACGCGGTAGATGTCGGCGTCGTCCTGGTCGGTCCAGGTGAGGGTGACGCTGGCGTTGGCGATCACGGCGGCGGTCAGGCCGGTGGGCGCGGCCGGGACGTCGGCCGGGGGCGCGACGTCGACCACGTGCTCGCTCAAGGGGAGTCCCAGGGTCGCGGTCTCCTCGGCGACGAGCCGGGCCATCTGGATGGCGCCGTACTCCTGGAAGTGGGTGTCGTCGGCGGTGCCGTTGGGCCGGTTCGGGTAGACGCCCGCGGGGACGTGCAGGAACACCGACTTGGCCTCTTCGGGGCCGATCTCGTTCAGGTAGGCGCGGGAGGAGGCCGAGAGGTCGACCATGGCGACGCCGGTCTCCTCGTGGAGCTCGTGGACCTTCTGCACGTACTCGGGGAAGGACGTGTTGAACTCGCCGGTCCCGGCATCGAAGCTGCGCCGCGACACGGGGGTCACGAGGACCGGGATGGCGCCCTTGGCGATCGCGCCCGCGATGTAGTGGTCGCGCAGGTAGGTCTTGTAGTCCTCGGGCGGGGTGTACCGCTCGGGGACCGAGGCGGTGGCGTCGTTGTGCCCGAACTGGACGAAGAGGTAGTCGCCGGGCTGGATCTCGTCCAGGATGGCGTCGAGGCGGCCCTGCTCGATGAAGGAGCGCGAGGAGCGGCCGCCGATCGCGTGGTTCGCGATGGTGACCTCCTCGTCGAAGTAGCGGTCGATCACCTGGCCCCACCCGGCCTGCGGCTCCCAGTAGGGGTCGTAGGTCTGGACGGTGGAGTCGGAGGCGAGGTAGACGGTGATGCCGTCGTCGTCCTGGGCCTGGGACGGGGAGCCCGCCGAGAGGACGCCGGCGAGGGCGGTCGCGCCGGCCGCGACGAGCGCCGCCGCGCGGCGCCAGGGGGGTCGAGGAGTCATGGGCCTCATGTTCACTTCCGTAGTGAGAGGAGGGTGCTCGCCCGGCGCACCTGAATGAATCGTTTCAATCGTGCGGGAGACGGCGGGGCAAGCGTTTACTACTTCCGGGACGGTACCGAGTGGATCGGAGAAAGTCAATACATGTCGATACCTGTCGGGCCTCGCGCCTGGTCGCGGGGTCCGGGCTCACGGCCCGAAGCCGGGCAGGCCCGCCGCGGGTCTAGGCGGACCCGGCGGGCAGGAGCGGGGCGAGCCGCGCCTCGGCGGCGGCGAGGTCGATGCCCTGCTCGGCGAGCCACTCGTCGTTGAAGTAGGTGGTGGCGTAGCGCTGGCCCGAGTCGCACAGGAGGGTGACGACGCTGCCGCCGCGCCCGGCGTCGCGCATCTCGGCGATGAGGGCGAGGGCGGCGACCAGGTTCGTGCCGGTGGAGCCGCCGAGGGGCCGCCCGAGCCGCTGCGAGGCCCAGCGCAGGCACGCGATCGACTCGGCGTCGTCCACTTTGACCATCCGGTCGACGAGGCCGGGGATGAAGGAGGGCTCCACGCGCGGCCGCCCGATGCCCTCGATGCGCGAGCCGCGGGCGCTCACCGCCTCCGGGTCGCCGTCGCGCCAGCCGGCGAAGAACGCCGAGTGCTCGGGGTCGACGACGCACAGGTGCGTGGCGTGGCGGCGGTAGCGCACGTAGCGGCCGATGGTGGCCGAGGTGCCGCCGGTGCCGGCGCCGACCACGATCCAGGCCGGAACGGGGTGGCGCTCCAGGCGCATCTGCTCGAACACGGACTCGGCGATGTTGTTGTTCCCGCGCCAGTCGGTGGCCCGCTCGGCGTAGGTGAACTGGTCCATGAAGTGGCCGCCGGTCTCGGCGGCGAGGCGCTCGGCCTCCGCGCAGACGGCGGCGGCGTCGCGCACCAGGTGGGCCTTGCCGCCGTAGAACTCGATCTGGCGGATCTTGGCGCGGCTGGTGGACTCGGGCATGACGGCGGTGAACGGCAGGCCGAGCATCCGCGCGAAGTACGCCTCGCTCACGGCGGTCGAGCCGCTGGACGCCTCGATGACGGGGGTGCCCTCGTCGATCCAGCCGTTGCAGATCGCGTACAGGAACAGCGAGCGGGCGAGGCGGTGCTTGAGCGAGCCGGTCGGGTGGGCCGACTCGTCCTTCAGGTAGAGGTCCACGCCCCATTCGGGCGGGAGGGGGAAGGGCAGCAGGTGGGTGTCGGCCGAGCGGTTCGCGTCGGCCTCCACAGTGGTGATCGCCCAGTCGGTCCAGCCGCGGTCGCGGGTGCGGTCAATCGACTCCATGGTCGTCCCCGTCCATGGGGATCGGCTGCTGCCGGTCCTCCCATTTGGTCGAGAGGGTGATGGTGGTGCGGGTCTGGGCGACGCCGGGGATCGCGCCGACGCGGTGGATCAGGCGTTCGAGGTCGGCCATCTTGGGGACGCGGACCTTGAGCTGGTAGCACTCGACGCCGGCGAGGAAATAGCACGACTCGATCTGCGGAATGGCGCGGAGGCGTTCGCAGATGTCCTGGTGGTCCGCCGAATTGTCGGGAATGATGCCGATGAGGGCGGTGATGCCGAGCCCGATCGCCTCGGAGTCGATGACCGCCTTGTAGCCGGCGATGACGCCGTTGCGCTCGAGTTTGACCACCCGGTCCTGCACCGAAGGCGCGGTGAGACCGACCCTGCGCGCCAGTTCGGCGTAGGAGGTGCGCCCGTCGGCGCGCAGCAGGTTCACGATGGTCCGGTCGATCTCGTCCACTAGACGAGGATAACGGGAGTTACCGCTTGGGTCCTGTGCCTACCTCATCCCCGCAAACTCCTAGAGCGCCGGAATCAGCTCAGAGCGCCGTTGACATACGCGTGGTACGTTCAGGCAATACCTACCGACCGAAAGTATGTCCAAGAACTCATGGCAGGTTTGACTGAATAGTGGTGTAATGGGTTTAACGCACGAAGTGAGTCTTCATCACGGGGAGGAAGAAATCATGGAGACCGAGGACCGCCTACTCACACCTGGCGAAGTGGCCTCGCTGTTCCGCGTCGATCCGAAGACGGTGACGCGCTGGGCCGCGGCCGGCCGGATCGGGAGCATTCGCACGCCGGGCGGTCACCGTCGGTTCCGCGAGTCCGAGGTCCGGGCCCTGCTCGAAGGGGACGCCGGAGCCCAGGCCACGTTCGAATCCGGGAACGCACCGTCGTAGCGGCCACCGCCGCCGACCGCATCATCCGCCTGGCACGAGCCGGTCCAGCGCAGCGCACCACGGCCTTCGGGCCGCGGGAGGACGCGCGCACGGACCGGCTTTTCGCTTGCCCGGGAATTCCATCCTTGGCATTTACGAAGATCAATTCCACTTCGGAGTGGATTTGTTCCATTTAGGGCAATTACCCACTCTTCGAAGTCGGATCGACACCGTGAGTCGCCATCAATGCCGCAAATCTATTTTTCCGGATGATCCGGTCGCAGGACCACTGCCGCCACCCCCGTACCCGGCGCCGAAAGTTCTCCGCCCCGATCCTTCCGATGGACGCGGGAGCGTTTTCACTGTTTCAAGCGCTTGCCGCGCGGCCAGTCGCCCGTGAAAGCGGTGGCCTGAGAGGCTCCATGCAGGAAATATCCTGGCGGACCTCTTGACAGTCCATCTATATATCGGAGATTATCAATGCACATCTTGGGAGCGCTTCCCTTGATGGACACCCGTTCCGGGCTGCATTCGGGCGGCCCATCGACTCCGAAGGACATCGAACAATGCAAGTACCTCGAAGACGAAGGAGACTGGCCATCGCGGGCCTCGCGGTAGCCGCGCTCGCCGCCACCGGGCTGACCTTCGCTTCGGCGAACCAGGCACTCGCCGAAGAAGGCTGCAAGGTCGACTACAAGGTCGTCAGCAGCTGGGGCTCAGGCTTCCAGGCCAACGTCACCATCACCGCTCAGGAGCCGATCAACGGCTGGGAGCTCAAGTGGAACTTCCCCACCGGGACCACCGTCACCAGCGCGTGGAACGTGAGCTACACCCAGAGCGGCACCGCCTTCACCGGCAAGGACGTCGGCTGGAACGCCTCGATCGGCTCCGGTCAGAGCCGCGAGGTCTTCGGCTTCATCGGCTCCGGCTCCTCGACCGCCCCCGCCCAGTTCACCGTCAACGGCGACGTCTGCAACGGGGTCACCCAGCCGCCCACCAGCGAGCCTCCGACCAGTGAGGACCCGGGCGGGCCCGGCGACAAGGCCGACAACCCCTACGCCGGCGCGCAGGTCTACGTCAACCCGATCTGGTCCGCGAACGCCGCGGCCGAGCCGGGCGGCGACGCGATCGCCGACCAGCCCACGGGCGTGTGGCTCGACCGCACCTCGGCGATCTACGGCAACGGCTCCCCGACGACCGGCTCCATGGGCCTCGAGGACCACCTCGACGAGGCGCTCGCGCAGGGCGCGGACGTCATCCAGGTCGTCATCTACAACCTGCCCGGCCGCGACTGCGCCGCGCTGGCGTCGAACGGCGAGCTCGCCGCCGACGAGATCGACGAGTACAAGAACGACTACATCGACCCGATCGTCGACATCATGGGCCAGTCCAAGTACGCGGACCTCAAGATCGTCAACGTCATCGAGATCGACTCGCTGCCGAACCTGGTCACCAACGTGTCGCCCCGCGCCACCGCGACGGACAACTGCAACACGATGAAGGCCAACGGCAACTACATCGACGGCATCTCGTACGCGACGGCCGAGCTCGGCGCCCTGCCGAACACGTACAACTACCTCGACGCCGGCCACCACGGCTGGATCGGGTGGACGAACGACGACCCGCAGTACGACAACTTCCACGCTTCGGCGGAGCTGTGGGGCTCGCTCATCGGCGAGAACGGCATGACCGCCGACGACGTCCACGGCTTCATCACGAACACCGCGAACTACTCGGTGCTCGAGGAGCCCTACTGGGAGGTCGACCAGGTCGTGGGCGGCCGGCCGATCAACCAGAACGGCGACGTGAAGTGGGTCGACTGGAACTCCTACAACGGTGAGATCGACTTCGCCACGGCGTTGCGCCAGGAGCTGATCGACAACGGGTTCAACAGCGACATCGGCATGCTGATCGACACCAGCCGCAACGGCTGGGGCGGCGACTACCGCCCGACCGGCCCGTCGACCTCGACGAACCCGATCGAGTTCGTGGACGAGTCCAGGCTCGACCAGCGCTACAACAAGGGCAACTGGTGCAACCAGGCCGGCGCGGGCCTCGGCGAGCGGCCGCAGGCCAACCCCGAGCCGGGCATCGACGCCTACGTCTGGATCAAGCCCCCGGGCGAGTCCGACGGCGCGTCGGAGGAGATCCCGAACAACGAGGGCAAGGGCTTCGACGAGATGTGCGACCCCGACTACCAGGGCAACATCCGCAACGGGAACAACCCCTCCGGGGCCCGCGACGACATGCCCCTGTCGGGCCACTGGTCCTCGGAGCAGTTCGCCGAACTCCTGGCGAACGCCTACCCGCCGCTGAACTAGCCGCCTGAGTCGGGCCCGGCGCTTCCGGGAGGCGGAACGCCGGGCCCCCATCCGACCAGATCCTCGGTTCCTTCCGGAGACCGGGCCCCGCGGGACGGCGGGGCCCGGTCGCACCACATGCGACGCGCGGCAGGGCCCCGGTCGATTCGACCGGGGCCCTGCCGCGCGCGTCAGGGGTTGCGGGTCTCGCAGAGCGGGCCGCCGAGGCCGCGCAGAAGGTTGTCGACGAAGCGCTCGACGGTGTCCTCGGCCTGGAGGTGCGCGTAGTGCCCGTAGACGAAGATCGTCAGGAGCGGGCTGATGAACATCGCGACGGCCAGGTCGAGGTCGAGGTCGGGGGCGACCTCGCCGCGGTCGGCCCAGTGCGCGAAGGTGTCGCGCACGAACCGCCGGCGCCGCTCCACGAGCCGCTCGTGGTGCCGCTGGTACTCGGGGTCGTCCTGGACGAGCGACATCATGCACTTGACGACCTTCGTGTCGCGCGGACCGTGGGTGCGGCGCATGGTGTTCCCGAGGTGGACGAGGTCGTCGCGCAGCGAGGTGCGCGGCATCGTCTCCGGGAGCGGGGCCTTGATGCTCTCGAAGGCCGCGGCGATGAGCTCCTCCTTGGAGGACCAGCGCCGGTAGATGGTGGCCTTCGAGACGCCCGAGAGCTCCGCGATGCCCTCGACGCTGACGTCGGCGACCGTCCCGTGCTCCGCGATGAGGTCCAGCGCCGCCTCCAGGATGGAGTGGCTCACCGCCTCGCTGCGGGGCCGCCCCTTGGCGGGGACCGCCGCGGGCGCCGTGGCGCGGGGGTGTGCTGTGGCATCGCGGAGCTCGGGTCGCATGGGTCGATTGTCCCTCAGACCTCGGCCAGGGCGGGTTCGGCCGCCTCGGGCTCGGCGCCGGCGTCCTCGCGGCGCTGCCGCCCGGGGAAGAACAGCGCGATGATGACCAGTCCGGCGACGCCGACCGCGATCGCGGCGAACGCGGTGGTGTGCAGGGCGTTGATGAACGCGTCGTTCGCCGCCTGGCTGATCTGCGCGGCGGCCTCGGGCGTGATCAGTCCGCTCTGGACGCCGGTCTCGAGCGCGCCGTAGGTCGCGGAGTAGGACTCCTGCGCGGCCGCGGGCAGGTCGGGGGCGGTGTCGGCGATGTGGCCCTGGTAGGACTGGGCCATGATCGTGCCGAGCACGGCCACGCCGAGCGCGCCGCCGACCTGGCGGAGGGTGTTGGCGAGCGCCGAGCCGACGCCGGCCTTCTCGCGGGGCACCGAGGACATGAGCGTGTTCATCGCGGGCGGCATGAGGTTGGCCATGCCGGCGCCGGTGATGAAGAACAGGGCGATGACGACCCAGACCGAGGTGTCGGCCTCGTAGACGAACGCCGTGACCGCGAAGTTGGTGATGACCAGGAGCATCGCGACGATGCCGACGGCCTTGGCGCCGAAGCGGTTGACGAGCGTGTTCGAGAGCGGCGCGAAGACGAGCATCGAGGCGCCGAACGGCAGGAACAGCAGGCCGGTCTCGAGCGGCGAGTACGCCTTCAGGATCTGGAGGTAGAAGGTCATGAAGAACATCAGGCCCATCATCCCGAAGAAGGTGAGCGTGATGATGGCCGAGGACGCCGAGAAGCGGGTGCTCTTGAACAGCTTCATGTCGAGCGAGGCGTGCGGGATGCGCCGCTCCCACAGGACGAAGGCGGCCAGGACGACCACGCCGAGGGCGATGGTCCCCCAGACCTCGACGCCGGTCCAGGAGCCGGCGTCGCCGGCCTCGATGATGCCGTAGGTGAGGCTGACGAGGCCGATCATGGACAGGGCCATGCCGACGAGGTCGGCCTTGGCCTGGCTGCCCTTGGACTCGGGCGCGAGGATCGTGATGGCGACGAGGCCGAAGAGGACGATCGGCACGTTGATGAGGAAGACCGAGCCCCACCAGAAGTGGTCGAGGAGGGCGCCGCCGACGATCGGGCCGATGGCGCCGCCGATGCCGACCGCGCCGGTCCAGATGCCGAGGGCCTTCGGGAACTCCTTGGCGGAGAAGACGTTGCGCAGGAGCGACAGCGTGGAGGGCATCATGATCGCGGCGCCGGCACCCATGAGGGCGCGGTACCAGATGAGCTGGTCGGGGGTGGTCGAGTAGGCCGACAGCAGCGAGGCGGCGCCGAAGACGACGAGGCCCGCCAGGAGCATGCGCTTGCGGCCGATGCGGTCGCCGATGATGCCGGCGGCGAAGAGCAGGCCCGCGAACACGAGCGTGTAGGAGTTGATCATCCAGGCGAGGTCGCTCTGGCTCGCGCCGACGCCCTGCTCGGGGTCGGCGAGGGTCTTCATGGCGACGTTCAGGACGGTGTTGTCGAGGACGACCACGATGAGGCTGAGGACCAGCACGCCGAGGATGGCCCACCGGCGCGGGTGTCCTTGCTCTGCTGCCTCGGTCCCGGGGACCGGTTCGGAACGGGTTTCGCTCACAGGGTTTCCATTCTGCGCTGGCACCTGCGGAGGTGCCGGACTTGGCCGCGGCGCCGATACCGCGGACGGGATCTTGCGGGTGTCGTCGTGATGACGTGCCGCGGGCGGGATATGTGACGGCCCGGGCGCGGCTGCCGCTCGCCGGGAGCGCGCGGGCTCCGCGGGGCGGCGTGGTGTTGCGTACGACTCTACGCCTTTCCGAAACGATACGGTACCGTATCGTTGAACAGATCACAGGAAGCCTAGCGCGGGGGTGTGACAGGGGGCGGGCCGGCCGCCGTGCGGACCGGGAGCGAAGGGCCGTGTTCACTCCGCAGCCGCCTCGCCGGGCGGTCCCGGCCCCGGGTGGTTGAATGGGTTTCGTGGCACCCAAGTTCCCGTACGACGACCTCCAGTCGTTCCTGGCCGCCCTCGAAGCCGACGGCGACCTCAAGCGGATCTCCGCCGAGGTGGACCCCCACCTGGAGATCTCCGAGATCACGCAGCGGGTGATCCGCGAGGGCGGGCCCGCGCTCCTGTTCGAGCGCCCCGCGGGCAGCGACATCCCGCTCGCGATCAACCTGTTCGGGACCACGAGCCGCACGGCGAGGGCCCTCGGCGTGGGCGACCTCGACGAGATCGGGCAGCGCATCGGCGAGCTCGCCAAGCCCGAGCTCCCCGTCGGCTGGGCCGGCATCCGCGACGGCCTCGGCAAGCTCATGCAGCTGAAGTCCGTGCCGCCCAAGCGGATCAAGAAGGCCCCCTGCCAGGAGGTGGTCTTCACCGGCGACGACGTCGACCTGAACATGCTCCCGGGCCTCCAGGTGTGGCCCGGCGACGGCGGCGTCTTCCACAACTTCGGGCTCACCCACACCAAGCACCCCGAGACCGGCAAGCGGAACGTCGGCCTCTACCGGCTCCAGCAGCACGACGAGCGCTCGATCGGCCTGCACTGGCAGATCCACAAGAACTCCACGGGCCACTACGCCGAGGCCGAGCGCCGCGGCGAGCGGCTGCCGGTCGCGGTCGCGATCGGCCCCGACCCGGTGATGGCGTACGCGGCCACCGCGCCGCTGCCGCCGGACATCGACGAGTACCTGTTCGCGGGCTTCCTGCGCGGCGAGCGGGTCGAGATGGTCGACTGCCTGACGGTGCCGCTCCAGGTGCCCGCGAACTCGCAGATCGTCCTCGAGGGCTGGGCCGAGCCCGGCGAGCGCCTCCCCGAGGGGCCCTTCGGGGACCACACCGGGTTCTACACCCCGGTGGAGCCGTTCCCGGTGATGCGCGTCGAGGCGATGACCATGCGCCAGAACCCGATCTACCACACCATCATCACCTCGGCCCCGCCCCAGGAGGACCACGGCCTCGGCAAGGCGACCGAGCGGATCTTCCTGCCGCTGGTCAAGATCATGATCCCCGAGATCGTGGACTACGACATGCCGGCCGAGGGCGTCTTCCACAACTGCGTGATCGTCTCGATCGACAAGAAGTTCCCGAAGCAGGCGCAGAAGGTCATGAGCGCGATCTGGGGCCTCCAGATGATGAGCCTGACGAAGCTCATCGTGGTCGTCGACGCCGACTGCGACGTGCACGACTACCGCGAGGTGGCCTGGCGGGCGCTCGGGAACGTCGACTACTCGCGGGACCTGCTGCTCACCGAGGGCCCGGTCGACCACCTCGACCACGCCTCGTACCACCAGTTCTGGGGCGGCAAGGCCGGCATCGACGCGACCGCGAAGTGGCCCGAGGAGGGCTACACGCGCGGCTGGCCCGAGGCCATGCGCATGAGCGCCTCCGTGAAGGCCACCGTGGACCGGCGCTGGAAGGAGTACGGCCTTGACTGACACCCTCCCGAGGTCCAATCCCGTCAAGGACTTCCTGAAGCTCGTCGCCTTCGAGCACTCGGTGTTCGCGCTGCCGTTCGCGTACCTCTCGACGCTCACGGTCATGGCCCTGGAGGACGCGTTCAGCTGGACCGTGCTGGTCCTGGTCACGCTCGCGATGGTCGGGGCCCGCACGCTCGCCATGGCCGCCAACCGGATCATCGACCGGGGGATCGACGCGAGGAACCCGCGCACCGCCCAGCGCGAGCTGGTGACGGGGAAGGTCTCGCTGCGGACGGCGTACGCCGGCTGCGCGGTGAGCCTCGCCGTGCTCCTCGCCTCGGCGTTCCTGCTCAACCCGCTCTGCTTCTATCTGAGCCCCCTGGCGGTCGCGCCGCTGGTCGTCTACCCGTACGCGAAGCGCTTCACGGACTACCCGCACGCGGTCCTGGGCCTGGCGCAGATGGTCGCGCCGGTGGGCGCGTGGCTGGCGGTGACCGGGACGTTCGCGGGCTCGGGCCCGGCGATCGTCCTCGGTGCGGCCGTGGGCCTGTGGATCGGCGGGTTCGACCTCATCTACGCGTGCCAGGACGCCGAGGTCGACCGCGAGATCGGCGTGCGCTCCACACCGGCGCGCTGGGGCGTGGCGGCCGCGCTGCACGCCTCCTCGGCCACCCACGTGGCCGCCGTCGGGCTGTTCGCGTGGTTCGGGCTGCTCACCGGGTTCGGGCTCCTGTACTGGATCGGCCTGGGCCTGGTGGCGGTGGCGCTGGTGTACGAGCACGCGATCGTGCGGCCCGGCGACCTGTCGAAGGTCAACCGGGCCTTCTTCACCGCGAACGGGTTCGTGGCGGTGGCGCTGTTCGCGTTCGCGCTCGGGGACCTGCTGCTGCGCTAGGCCGCGCCGCCGGCGTGGGCGAGCGCCGAGGGGGTGAGCCGGCCGTTGATGGCGGGCGCCTCGCGGACGAGCGCGTCGTCCTCGGCGGCGGCGACCATGAACAGGGCGAAGTCGGTGCGGCGGGTCAGGTTGCTCTCCAGGACCGGGTCGCCGACGTGGCGGCTCCACACCGGCAGGCCCTGGCTGGGGCCCTCTTCGAGGTCGCTGCCGCGCACGAGGGTCCAGCGGGTGTCGCTGCGGAAGATGAGGTCGGCGGCGCGGTACTGGTCGTCGAGGTCGATGAGGCGGGTGATCCGCATGAACCTGGCGAAGTGCACGGCGGCCCGGAGGCCGCGCGAGTACCTGTCGAGGCCGTCGCGGGTGATGTGCCAGCCGCAGGAGAAGATCAGGCGCGCATCGGGTTCCGCGAAGTCGATCACGGCCTTGGCGGTGCCCGAGGAGTAGTCGTTCACGCCCCAGGGGACGAGCACGGTGAGGACGGCGTCGCAGCCCTCGACGGCGCGGGCGACGACGTCGCGGTCGTTGGTGAAGCCGGGGTGGATCGTGATGCGGTCGGCGTAGTCGTCGAGCTTGCGGACGCTCTTCTCGCGGCAGACGCCGACGACCTCGTAGCCGCGGTCGAGGGCGTGCCGGACCATGTGGCGCCCCAGTTTGCCGGAGGCGCCGACGATGCAGATGCGCTTGCCGGCGCCGGTCTGCGGGATGAATTCCATGAGGTGCTCCTCGGTCGAAGGGTGCTTGCTCCTTTACACTGTACAGGAAAACTGTACGGTGTAAAGTACAGTCGGCCGACGACCGGATGAACAGGAGCCGACGTGAGCGACGAACCCGCGACCCCGTCCGCCCGGGGCACGCTCAGCCGCGAGAAGGTGCTGCGCGCGGCGGTGGCGATGGCCGACGAGGCCGGCGGCGCGGTGCCGAGCACCCGCAAGCTCGCCGAGCGGCTCGGCGTGCGGGCGATGGCGCTCTACCACCACTTCAAGAACAAGGACGAGCTCCTCGACGGCATGGTCGACCTGGTGTTCGCGGAGGTGGCGCTGCCGGAGCCGGGCGAGGGCTGGCGGGAGGGGATGCGGCGCCGCGCCGACTCGATGCGCGCGGCCCTGGGCCGGCACCCGTGGGCGGTCGGGCTCATGGACTCGCGGGTGCACCCCGGCGCGGCGACGCTGCGCCACCACGACGCGGTCATCGGCTGCCTGCGCGCGGACGGCTTCACCATCGCCGGTGCGGCCCATGCGTTCTCGCTGCTCGACTCCTACATCTACGGGTTCGCGATCCAGGAGGCGGCGCTGCCGTTCGACTCCTCCGGCGGGGACGACATGGAGGCGGTCGCCGCGGGCGTCATGGCGCAGGCCGCGGGCCGGTTCCCGCACCTGACCGAGATGGCGGTCGAGCACGCGATGCGGCCGGGCTACGCGTACGGCGAGGAGTTCGCGATCGGCCTCGACCTCATCCTCGACGGCATGGAGCGCCGCCGCGCCGACTGGTGACTACCAGCCGGTGGCCTCGCGCACGAGGTCGCCGACGTACGGCGCGAGCGTCGCCGAGTACGTGGCCGTCAGGTGCGAGTGGTCGCGGAAGGTGAGGACGTTCCCGATGACGGCCGGGCAGGTGCCCTCGGGGCACACGTAGTCGACGAGGTCCCCGAAGGTCACGTTCGCGGGCAGGTCGGCGTACTCGCCGGTGGGGTCCTCGGGCGCGCGGGTGAGGCTCACCGGCGTGGCGCACTCCTCGACCGTCCGCTGCTCGAGGCATTCGGGCAGCGGCTCGGCCAGGCGCGGCAGGTCGCGCAGCGCGAGGACCTCCACGCCCCACTCGTCGAGGGTCCGCCACCGGTCGGCGAACCCCGGGTAGGTGCCGTCGCCGCCCTCGAACGCCCGGGTCGAGAGCGTCACGACCAGGTCGGGGCGCAGCTCCACGAGCACGCCGAGGACCTGCTCGTTCCACTCGACGCAGGACGCGGCCTCCTCGGCGTCGTCGTTGCGGGGCGCCTCGGTCGAGAACTGGCAGCCGGACTTGGTGATCGACACGACCTGCCAGCCGGACTCGAGCGCGGCCTCGTGGAACGCCGGGAACCAGTGCGCGATGCGCGAGCCGCCGACGAGCGCGATCGTGTGCTCGGCGCCCGGGTCGCCGTACGCGCACGGCGTCGCCTCGCTCCCGGCCAGGCCCGCGTCGCAGCCGTCGGCGTAGATCACCGGCATGTCCTGGACGTTGTCGAGCGGCGGGATGAACGGCGCCTCCTCCAGGGACGCCGCGAGCGCCGGGTCGGACAGGACCGCCGCGCCCGGGTACGTCTCCCGGTCGGCGGCCAGCTCGGCGAGCGCGGCGCCCGCGTTCGCGTTGCGCTGCAAGTAGACGTGCTGCGCGGCGAGGGTCACCGCGAGCAGCGGGACCGCGAACGCCGCGGCGGCGGCCAGCGACCAGCGGCGGCCGGGCCGGCGCTTCGCGAACGCGCTCACGCCGCCCTCCACGGCCCACGTGGTGACCGCGGCGAGGACGAGCGCGGCCCCGAGGACGGCGGCCCCGCCCGCGAGCGTCGCCGTCTCGCGCCCGGTGCGGTGCAGGTAGACCACGAGGATCGGCCAGTGCCACAGGTACAGGGCGTACGACCACGCGCCGAGCCGCACCACCGGCTTCCAGGTGAGCAGCCGGTCGGCGGCGTACGGCAGCCCCGTCGTCCCGGCGAGGATCACGCACGCCGCCGCGCCGACCGGCCACAGCGCGATCGCGCCCGGGAACAGCGTCGACACCTCCAGCAGCGCACCGCAGGAGAGGAGGGCCGCGAGCCCGAACCAGCCGAGCGGCACCCGCAGTCCGACCGGCAGGCGCAGGTACGGGAGCGCGAGCGCGAACATGCCGCCGAACGCGAGCTCCCACAGCCGCGCGCCGGTGTCGAAGTACGCCCACGCCTGCCGGGTGTCCGTCGTGACCACCGAGTACGTGAGCGACACGGCGAACACCATGGCGCACAGCAGGAACACGGCCTCGCGCAGCCGCACGCCCCGCGTGCGCGCCAGCAGCGCCGCGACCGCGACCAGGACCAGCCACGCCAGGTAGAACTGGCCCTGGATCGACAGGGACCAGAAGTGCTGGAGCGGGCTCGGCGCGCCGTCGCGGGCGAGGTAGTCGACGGCCTTCGCCGCCAGCGCCCAGTTCTCGTAGTACAGCAGCGAGGCGGCGGTCTCGTCGAACACCGCGGGCCAGCGCGACCTCGGCAGCCACAGGTACGCGGCGGCGAGCGTCCCGGCCATGACCACGGCGGCCGTCGGCACGAGCCGGCGGGCGAGCCGCGGCAGGAAGTGCGTCGCGCGCACCCCGCCGGTGCGCTCCACCGACCGCGTCAGGGACGCGGTGATGAAGAAGCCGGTCAGGAACAGGAAGACGTCGACGCCGCCGGAGACCCGGTTGAACCAGATGTGGTAGACGGCGACGAGGAGGACCGCGACGGCCCGCAGGCCCTCGACCTCGGGTCGGAACCCGGCGTCGGGGCGGGCGGGCGCGGCGGCGCGGACTGGGGCGCGTGCGGTGGTGGTGGTCGCGGACATCGTCACATCAATGAGGAGGGTCGGGCGGTATCCCGGGAGCGTAGAAGCGCCCCGCGACCCCGCGGGGAAGCGGAGGGGCCCGGGAGGTGTCGGCGCGGTGAACCGCCGGTGAACCGCACCCGGGGCGCGGTGGGGCTGGGGCGCACGGGGCCCCGGGGGCGCGCCGGACGCCGGCCGCCCCGCCGGCGACCGTTTCCCCTGGATCGACACGGCCCCGGGTCTGGACTTTCGCAGGCCGCGTGGTCCAAGATGGGGCCATGTGGCCCCGATCGACCGATCCCCTCCCTCCGGGGAGGATCCAGTGCATCCGCTGATCGGGTACCTGATCGCCGTGGGGCTCTTCGCGATCGGCCTCTACGGGGTCCTCACGCGCCGCAACGCGGTCCTCCAGCTCGCCGCCGCCGAGCTCATGCTCGGCGGCGTCCACCTCGTCCTCGTCACCACCGACCTCGTCGCCGGCCTGCGCACCGGGCAGAGCTTCGCGCTGTTCATCGTGGTCGTCGCCGCCGCGGAGGTCGGCGTCGGCCTCGCCCTGGTGCTCAACCTGTGGCGCGAGCGCGCCTCCATCGACACCGACGCACTGCCCGAAGAGGACGACGCCGGCGCGGAGGCGCGCCGGTGACCGCCGCTTGGATCCTCATCGCCGCCCCGGCCGCCGCCGGGCTCGCCGGGCTCCTGGTGCGCCGCCGCGCGGCCGCCGCCTGGCTCGGGTACGCGGGCCCCGCGGCCGCGCTCGCGTGCGCGGTCGCCGCCGCCACCGCGAACCCGCGCACCGCGGTCGTGCTCGCCGACTTCGGGACCGTGCGCGTCTGGGCCGCCCTCGACCTCGCCCCCGGCGCGTGCGCCGTCGCGGTCGCCGCCGCGGCCGTGTCGCTCCTGGTGCAGCTGTACTCGGCCGCGTACCTGCGCGACGACCCGCGCTACGCGCCGTTCGCGGCCCAGGTCAACCTGTTCTGCGCCGCGATGCTCCTGGTCGTGGCCGCCGACGACCTCGTGCTCCTCCTCATCGGCTGGGAGGTCATGGGCGCCTGCTCGTACCTCCTCATCGCCCACTACGCGACGCTGCCGCAGGCGCCGGGCGCGGCCGCGAAGGCGTTCCTGGTGACGCGCTTCGGGGACGTGGCGTTCGTCCTCGGCGTCATGGTCCTCGGGACCGCGGCCGGGACGTTCCGCATCAGCGCCCTGACGGCCGTGCCCGAGGGCGCGGCGGCCGCCGCGATGCTCCTGATCCTGTTCGGCTGCATCGGGAAGTCGGCGCAGTTCCCGCTCCAGATCTGGCTGCCCCCGGCGATGGCCGGCCCGACCCCGGTGAGCGCGCTCATCCACGCGGCCACCATGGTCGCCGCGGGCGCGTACGTGCTCACCCGGCTGCTGCCGGTGTGGCCGCCCGGGCTGCTCCTGGTGGTCGCGGTCGTGGCGGCGGTGACGATGGTCGGCGCGGGCCTGTGCGCGCTCGCGGCGCGCGACGTCAAGGGCGTGCTCGCGTGGTCGACGGTGAGCCAGGTCGGGTTCATGTTCGCGGCCGTCGCGGTCGCGGCCGGGGACTCGGCGCTGTTCCACCTCGTGTCGCACGCGGCGTTCAAGGGCCTGCTGTTCCTGACGGCGGGCGTGGTGATCGCGCTGGCGGGCACGGACGGGTCGCTGGCGCGGACGCGGCTGCGGCCGGGCGATTCGCGGCTGGTGTTCTGGGCCATGACGATCGGGCTCGCGGCGATGGCGGGCCTGCCGCCGCTGGGCGGGTTCTACTCGAAGGAGGCGGTGCTGGGCGCGGCCTACGAGGCGGCGACGCCGGCGGGCGTGGTCGTGTTCTGGGCGGGCACCGGGGCGAGCATCCTGACGGCGGCGTACGCGGCGCGGCTGTGGCTGCTGCTGTTCTGGCGCGGCGGGAGCGGCGAGGCCCGGCCGGCGGTGCCGCGCGCGGAGTCGTTCAGCCTGTGGGCGTTGACGGTCGCGACGGTCGCGGTCGGGGCGCTGTACTACGCGGGGCCGTTCGAGGTGCCGGTGCTGCACCTGGACTTGATGGCGCTGCTGCTGCTGGCGACGCTCGGCGGGTTCGCGATCACGGGCGACTCGTGGTGGCGCGACCGGCCGGGGCGGCGCACGGGCGAGCCGGTCGGGGACCGCGACCCGGCGCGGGTCCTGGGGCGGGCGCGCGAGGCGTTCGCGGAGGGCCTGTACGCGGAGCGGTTGGCGGCCAAGGCGACCGTGGGGCTCGCCGCGGCGGCGAGCGCGGCGGCGACGGCGCTCGACGTGCGGCTCGTGGACCGGACGGCCGTGGAGGGCTCGGCGCGGGCGGCCCTCGCGGCGGCCGACGGCACGGCGGCCGGCCACCGGGGCGGCCTGGTCCGGTACCTGCGCCTGAGCGCGGCCGGCACGCTCGTGGTGGCGGTGGTCGCGATCGGGGTGGGCCTGTGGACGTGATGCTGGTGCTCGCGGTGGCGCTGCCGGCGGTCGGGGCGCTCGCCGTGTGGGGGCTGCGGCGGCGGCCGGAGGCGCACTGGATCGGGGCGGGCGCGGCCGGTTTCGGGTTCGCGGCGGTGGCGCTGCTGCCGGTGGGCCGCGGCAGCGGGGCGTGGTTCGCCGCGGACGGCGAGCTGACCGGTGGCTGGTGGCACCAGGTCGCGATCGACTGGGCGCCTTCGCTGCACCTCGAGTTCTCGCTCGCGGTCGACGGCATCTCCTGGACCCTGGCCCTCCTCACCGCCCTACTCGGGGTCCTGTGCTGCGTGCACAACGCGATCGGCGCGGAGCGCCGCGCGGCCGACCTCCTCGGCGCCGACCGGTCCGCTTCAGCTCCCCTTCAGGTCCCCGCCGGTACCTTCGAAACTGGGGGCCCACCCCAGGGCCCGGACCGGGTCCTCGGGCTGCGCACCGGCGACCGCGCTTCAGCTCCCCTTCAGGAACCCCCGGCTACCGTGGAAACCGAGGGCCCTTCCCCGGCCGCGAGCCGGGCCGGCGGCGTGCCCGCCGGGCGGGACCCCGCTTCAGGTTCCCTTCAGGAACCCCCGGGTAGCTTCGCAACCGGGGGCCCTTTCCCAGCGGCGGCGCCGGTCCACGGCGTGCCCGCCGGAGCCGCCGGGGACGGCCCCGAGTCGACCGAGTGGCACTCCCCCGTCCTCACCGCGCTGCTCCTCGCCGTGCAGGCCGCCTCCACGCTCGTGTTCCTCGCCGACAACCTCGTGCTCTTCTTCATCGCGTTCGAAGCGGTGCTCCTGCCGATGTGGGCGATCATCCACCGCTACGGCGACCCCGCCGCGCGGCGGCGGGCCGCCGCGAAGTTCGCGCTGTTCACCGTCGCCGGATCGCTCCTCATGGCGACCGGCCTGTTCGCCGCGGTCGCCGACACCGGCACCGCCGACCTCGGCGCGATCATCCTCCACGGCGGCGTGAGCGGCGACGCCTCCCTCCTCGTGTTCGCCCTCCTCGCCCTCGGCTTCGCCGTCAAGGCGCCGCTGTGGCCGCTGCACTCGTGGCTGCCGGACGCGCACACCGCCGCGCCCACCGTCGGCTCGGTCCTCCTCGCGGGCGTGCTCCTCAAACTCGGCACGTACGGCCTCATCCGCGTCGCGGGCGGCCTCGCGCCCGACGGGGCCGCCGCCGCGGCGCCCGTCCTCGCCGTCCTCGCCGCGCTCGGCATCCTCGTCGCCGGCCTGGTGTGCCTGCGCCTGCCCGAGATCAAACGGCTCATCGCGTACTCCTCGGTGGGCCACATGGGATTCGTGGTCCTCGCGTTCGCGGCCGGCACCGAGGCCGGCATCCGCGCGGCCCTGTTCGGGAACCTCGCGCACGGCCTCGTCACGCCCCTCCTGTTCTTCCTCGCCGGCGCCCTCAAGGCCCGCACCCACACCGGCAGCCTCGCCGCCCTCGGCGGGCTCCGCCTCGCCGCGCCCGCGCTCGCCGGCCTCCTCGGCTTCGCCGCCCTCGCCTCCCTCGGCCTGCCCGGCCTGGCCGGGTTCTGGGGCGAGGCGTTCACCGTGTACGCGGCGGCCGAACGCGGCGGCGCCTGGCTCGCCCTCGCCGCGGCGGCCGCGTTCGGCGCGTTCCTCGCCGCCGCCTACCTGCTGCGGATGCTCCGGCACGTCAGCCACGGCCCGGTCGCGCCCGCCGCGCTCGGCATCGGCGACGTCTCAGGCGCCGAAGCCGCCGTCTGGGCCCCGCTCGTGGCCGGGACGCTCCTCCTCGGACTCGTCCCCGGCCCGCTCCTCGACCTGTTCTCGGAGGGGCTGCTCTGATGCGCGTCCAGGCGATCGACCACGCGGCCATGCTGCCGCTCTACCTCGCGGCCGCCGCCGCGGTCACCGCCCTGTTCGCGGGCCGGTTCGCGAAGGGCGCCTGCGCGATCGGCCTCGCCGCGGCCGCGGCCGCCGCCGTCTGGGTCGGCCTCGGCCCCGACCGGGCCACGTTCGCGGTCGGCGAATGGCACTCCTACGTCGCCGACGACGCCGCCATGGGCGCGGCCGCGCTCTTCGCCGCCCTCGCCGTCCTCGTCGCGGCCCTGAGCGGGCGGCGCGGCGAGGAGTACTGGTTCCTCCTCGCGGCCTCCGCGGCCGGCGGCGTCGCGCTCGCCGGCGCCCGCGACCTCATCACGCTCATCGTCGCCCTCGAGACGCTCACGCTGCCGCTGTACGTCCTCGTGACCCGGCCCGGCCGCGACGGCGCCGAAGCCGGCGCCGTCTTCCTCATCGCGTCCGTGACGTCCTCGGCGACCGCGCTCATGGGCGCGGCGCTCCTGTACGCCGCGAGCGGCACCGTGCACCTCGGGGGCCTCGCCGCCGGGCTCGGCGGCGCGCACGCCGGCCTGACCGCCGCCGGGGCCGCCCTCCTCCTCGCCGGCCTCGCGTTCAAACTCGCGGCCGCCCCGCTCCACGCCTGGGCGCCGCTCGTGCTCGAACGCGCCCCGCTCCCGGTCGCAACCTACCTCGCCAGCGCCTCGAAGCTCGGCGGCGCCGTCGCGGTCACCTGGGTCGTCCACTTCGGCCTGTCCGGGACGGCGAGCGCGGGGGTCGTCGTCGCGGTGCTCAGCACCGCGTCGATCGCGGTCGGGAACCTCGGGGCGCTCGTGCAGCGCCGCACCGTGTCCCTGCTCGCCTGGTCGGGCATCGCCCACGCCGGGTACGCCCTCGCCCCGCTCGCGGTCATCGCGACCGCCGCCGGCCGCGACCAGGCCGGCCCCGCCGCCTCGGCCGCGTTCGCGTACGCGGTGTTCTTCGTGCTCCTCGAAGCGGGCGCCTTCGCGGCCCTCACCGCCGTCCGCCCCGACACCGAGGGCGGCCTCGCCGCCGCGACCGGTCGCCCGCTCCGCCCCGCGACCGCGAACGGCACCGCCTCCGGCACCGCAGACTTCCCCTCCGACACCGGGCTCCCCTCCGGCACCGGAGACCTCCTCGCGTCCGGGGAGCGTCGGACCCCCGGGGCAGGATTGCAGCCGGGGGGCCCACCCGAGTCCGGTTTGCAGGCAAGCGCCGGAAATGCCGCCCCACTGGACCCGCCGCGTCGGACCCCGCTGGCAGCATTGCAATCGGGGGGTCCCCGGGAGTCCGTTTTGCAGGCTGACGCCGTGAATGTCGGCCCCGGTGGGCGCATCGCCGAGCTCGCCGGGCTCTGGAAGGCCGCGCCGCTGCCGGCGGCTGTGCTCCTGTTCGCCGTCATCGGCCTGGCCGGGCTGCCGCCCGCGCTCGCCGGGACGTTCGCCAAGGTCGCGGTCCTCGAGGTGCTCGCGTCCTCCGCGGTGTGGCTGGCCGTCGTCGTCGCGGCCGGGGCCGTCGTCGGGCTCGCGTACTACCTGCCGCTCGCGCGGGTCCTCCTCGTCGGCCGCGCCGGGCGCGCGCCGCGCCGCTTCGCGGTCGCGGTGGCCCTCGCCGGGCTCGCCCTCGCCGCGGTGTCGCTCGCGCCGCAGGTCGTGCTGGACTTCACGGCGCTTTCTCGGTAAATCCCCAGCCGCCGGGGAAATACTGGCCGTAACCAGGATGTTGCTTTTCCCACCAGGAGGGAAACCCAACCACCATGAAGCACCACAACGGCCTCAAGACGGCGGTGCTGCTCGGCGCGATGTCGGCGATCGTGATCGCCATCGGCTACGCCTTCGGCGGCTCCACCGGCGTCGTCATCGCCGCGGTGATCGCCGTCGGCATGAACGCCTACGCCTACTTCAACTCCGACAAGATCGCGCTGCGCACCATGCGCGCGCGGCCCGTCTCCGAGGCGGAGGCGCCGC
This sequence comes from Glycomyces terrestris, assembly GCF_003933745.1. Lineage (GTDB taxonomy): Bacteria > Actinomycetota > Actinomycetes > Mycobacteriales > Micromonosporaceae > Glycomyces > Glycomyces terrestris. The sequence goes on from NZ_RSEB01000005.1 coordinate 483,519, forward strand.
AGCTGTACGGCATGGTGCGCGAGCTCGCGCAGCGCGCCGGCCAGCCGATGCCGCGGCTCTACGTCTCGCCCACCATGCAGCCGAACGCGTTCGCGACCGGCCGCAACCCGCAGAACGCGGCCGTCGCGGTCACCGAGGGCATCCTGCACCTGCTCACGCCCGCCGAGCTGCGGGCCGTGATCGGGCACGAGCTGTCGCACGTCTACAACCGCGACATCCTCATCTCCTCGGTCGCCGGCGCGCTCGCCAGCATGATCACGATGATCGCGAACCTCGCGATCTTCCTCCCGCTCGGCTCGTCCGACGACGACCGGCCCAACCCGCTGGTGCTGCTGCTGACGATGATCCTCGGCCCCGTCGCGGCCGGGATGATCCAGATGGCGGTCTCGCGCTCCCGCGAGTACGAGGCCGACGCCGACGGCGCCCGCCTCACCGGCGACCCGCTCGCGCTCGCGAGCGCCCTGGAGAAGATCGCTGCGGGCGTCGACCGGATGCCGGCCCGCGCCGACAGCCGGGTCGCCGAGCAGTCGCACCTGATGATCGAGTCGCCGCTGCGCGGCGGGGGCCTGGCGGGCCTGTTCTCGACGCACCCGCCGACCGAGCAGCGCGTCAAGCGGCTCCGCGAGATGGCCCGCGGCGTCGTCCGCTAGCGGAAGTCCAACGGGCACACCGAAAGCCGCGCCAGCTCGGCTGGCGCGGCTTTCCGCAAGTCAGATGTCGCTCCGGCGTTCGCGGCGCTAGTAGATGCTGCCGCCGATGTCCTTGATGCCCGTCCGGACGTCGAGGAGGTAGATCAGCGACGCCGCGATGGAGACGAGGGCGAACAGGTTGAGCCCGGCGTAGCCGCCGAAGAGGAGCGACAGGACGAGGCTCACCACGAGGAGCCCGATCCAGGTGCCCTTCGAGAGGGTGCCGACGGCGTTGAACGCCTCCGGTTTCTGCACCGCGCAGTGGATGACGGCGATCAGGGACAGCAGAGCGCCCCCGTACCCGATGATCTGCGAGACCACGCCTCGGACCTCGAAGGCGAACACGGCATCGAACTCTGGCATGTGGCCCAGCCTACCCGCAGGTGCTCTGAAGCCGGTCGGCTCGGCTACTTGCCGAGCTTGCGACGCTGAACGCGGGTCTTGCGGAGCAGCTTGCGGTGCTTCTTCTTCGCCATGCGCTTGCGCCGCTTCTTGATGACCGAGCCCATAGAGCTTCCTCACAGGTGTTGACTAGACGATACTTTGAGCCCGACCAGCCTAGCTCGTCGTCCCGGCGGCCCCCTCGCCGGGCGAGTTCGAGCGAAGGCCCCGTCACAGCTTCCGCGTGGCGGGGCCAGAGCCGGCGGGCGGGGTCATTCGTCCGTCTGGAGGGCCTCGGAGAGGTAGGTCTTGACAGCGCTCTCGGGGACGCGGAAGGAGCGCCCCACCCGCACCGCCGCGATCTCACCGTTGTGGACGAGCCGGTACACCGTCATCTTCGAGACGCGCATCAACTCGGCCACTTCCGTCACCGTCAAGAACTTGACCTCGTCGAGGAGGTCCCCGGGTTCGCTCATGTGTCTCACCGTTCTGTCGAGGGCTGTTGCGAGCACTATTGCCTGTGCAAGGACGTGGGGTTGTGTGATGTGTTAGAGGTGCGGTGGACGCGAATGCCCTATGAACCGAAACAAGTCGGTCGTCACGAAGCGTGACGTTGATGTCTTTCGATTGGGATGTTGCTCATGTTACGGCAGTCCGCGCCACCCGGCAACACCCGATCTCACACCGTCTGGGCAATGAATGCCGTAATCTCCTCCATCAGCGCGGCGTAGTCCTTTCCGTACACCGTCTGCGCGGCGTCGACCGCCGGGGTGCCCTCGCGCGCGGTCATGCCGAAGAACTCGGCGAACGCGTCCACCCCGTAGGTGTCGATCATGTAGTGCACGCCGAGGAAGCCGCAGCCGTACTTGCCGGAGCCGGCGAGCGTGTCGTCGTCCTCGTCGGGCGGCAGGATGTCGGTCGCGCAGCCGCCGGTCGCCACGTAGTCGCGCACGTCCCACAGGCGGTCGTACTCCTCGAGCGTGCGGTCGCCGTGGTCGATGTACTCGGCGACGCCCTCGACCATCCACCAGGTGTCGTCCGCGTACCGCTCGGACGGCGCGGCCCACAGGGTCACGGCGTGGCCGAGCTCGTGGCGGATGACGGACACGAGCCCGTCGCCCCAGCCGGTGCGGTCGACGCCCATGACGGTGGCGTACGTCGACGGCTGGCGCTCGCCGTCGATGGTCCCGTTGAGCGGCAGGGCGAACCCGAGGACGTCCTCGGAGTCCCACATGCCGCCGAACCAGAGGTCGAACTCCTCGTCGCTGGCGATGTAGATGACGTACCGGTCCGGCTTCTCCCAGTACGCCCACTGGTCGGCGTTCTCGGCGGCGGCCTCGGAGATCTCCAGGGCCTCGTCGAGGCGGGCCTCCATCGAGGCCGGGACGGCGGTGACGGTGCGCTCCCCGACCGCGGCGACGAGGTCGGTGACCTCCCACGGGTGCGGGCCCTCGCCGAACTCGGAGTTGGCGACCTCGATCATCCGCATGCCGCTGTCGTCGGCGCGCCAGCGCGTGTCGAACACGATGTCGGCGGCCTTGCAGGTGTCGGCGGGCTCGACGAAGCAGTAGGAGAGCGCGATCGAGATGTCGTAGAGCGGGACGGCGCCGGAGGCGTCCTCGATCGGCCCGGAGGCGATCTGGTAGTCCCAGCGGGAGACCTGCATCTGGGTGAGCGACTCGAACCGGCCGGTCATCTGGGGGTGCAGGGTCGGGTCGTAGGCGGCGAGCCAGCCGTCGAGGCTGCCGTTGAGGAGCGACTCGGACTGGGCGCCGAGCACGAGCTCGGCCTGCTCGCGCAGGTAGGCGAGGATTTCGGACTGGGTGGCGTCCGGGCCGGGGCTGGGGACGGTGCCCTCGCCGGGCTCGACCGCGAGGCCCTCGATGGTGCCGGTGTCGCCCTCGATGAAGCCGGGCCGCCAGCCGTTGACGAGCGCGCCGGCGAGGACCGAGGAGGCGACCAGGGCGACGACGACCAGGAAGGTGACGAAGTGGTTCCGCTTCGGCTCGGGCCGCGGCTGGTAGTAGGGGGCGGGGCCGCCGGGCCAGGGCGGCATGGCGCTGACCGGGACGGGGCCGGGGGGAATCGGTCCGGGAGGCATCTGCCCAGGGTGGCCGTAGCCGGGCGGGACGGCTCCCGGCGGGACCATGGCAGGGGCGCCCATCGGCGCGCCGGGGGGCATCATGCCGGGCGGGGCCATGTCGACCGGGAGGGCCGACGGCGGCTGCGTGGGCTCGATGAGCGGCGGCATGGGCGCGGGCTGCGGGAGGGCGGTCTGGGCCCCTTCGGCCTGCGGCAGGACCGGCCCGGCGGCGCGGGGCGCGTCGGCGGCGCCGCGCTGCTCCGGCACGAGCGGCGGCGCGGGCGGGCCCGCCTCGGCGGGCTCGGCCGCGGAGTGCTCGGGCGTTGCCGGGGGGAAGTCCTCGGGGGCTTGAGTCACGTTCGCAACTGTAGTCGCCGTTCGCTAGTCGCGCGAGCCGCGGACGGGGGCCGTGCGCTGGGCGTCCATCGGTTCCGGCGCAGGTTGGGGCGGCCGGCGGCGGTGATCTCCGCCTCCGGCCGCGCGCGGGTCCGCTAGGACTTGGTCCACAGTGAGCGGAGGAACACGGCGAGGTTGGCGGGGCGCTCGGCCATGCGGCGCATGAGGTAGCCGTACCACTGGTCGCCGTAGGGCACGTAGACGCGCATGCGGTAGCCCTCGGCGGCGAGGCGGAGCTGCTCGGAGGTGCGGATGCCGTAGAGCATCTGGAACTCGAAGGAGTCCTTGCCGCGGTCGTACCAGCGGGCGCGGTCGATGCCGATCTCGATGAGGCGCGGGTCGTGGGTGGCGAGCATCGGGTAGCCGTCGCCGGCCATGAGCGCGTTGATGCAGCGCACGTAGGAGCGGTCGACGTCGAGGCCCTTCTGGTAGGCGACGGACTCGGGCTCCTTGTAGGCGCCCTTGCACAGGCGGATGCGCGAGTCGGCGACGGCGAGGGACTTGCAGTCGTCCTCGGTGCGGCGCAGGTAGGCCTGGAGGACGGCGCCGGTGTGCTCGAACTCGCCGCGGAGGCGCTGCACGATCTCCAGGGTGGAGTCGGTGACGGTGTGGTCCTCCATGTCGACGGTGACCGTGGTGCCGGCGTCGGCGGCGGCGGTGCAGATCTCGCGGGCGCGGTCGTACGCGAGCTCGGCGTCGATGCGCTGGCCGAGGGCGGAGAGCTTGACGCTGACCTCGGCGGCCTTCGAGAGGCCCTCGCCCTTGAGGGCGGCGAGGAGGTTCAGGTACTCGTCGCGGGTGGCGTCGGCCTGCTCGACGACGACGGTGTCCTCGCCGAGGTAGTCGAGCGTGGCGAGCAGTCCGTCGGCGGCGAGCGCCCGGGTGGTGGCGACCGCCTCGGCCGTGGTCTCGCCCGCGACGTAGCGGCGCACGAGCGACCGGGACACGGGCGCGGTGCCGACGAGGCGCTCGATCTTCGATGACCTGGCGGCGGCGAGGATGACAGAACGCAGCATGAGTGCAGCGTAGCCTCCCACGGACCGGGATCAGGTCACGGTGGCATAACGCAAGGGCATCGACATTGGAAACCAAGCCTGAACGAATGAACAGTGCTCAGCTTCCAAGGCGCGAGCCGCGACCTGACCCCGGTTCACATTGGCCGAAGGTCACAGCTGGGTGTACGGCCGCTCCAGCCGGGCGGGATCGAAGCCCTGCTCGGGGGCGGGGTCGGTGACCGGCAGCGGCTCGTAGGCGCTGACGTCCATCGCCCGGGTCACCTCCAGGTCCGGTCGGCGGCGCGCCAGGCTCCAGCCGAACGGGACGGCCGCGGTGTCGGCGATGACGACGCGCCGGGCGTCCTCCAGGCGCAGCGCCTCCAGGCGCCGCAGCGCGATCCGGCGGAGGCTGTGCCCGCGCACCGCCTTGTAGCCGCGCCAGAAGAACCACTTGCGGATGAGGCGCACGGCCTTGGCGTGCGCGCGCACCAGCCGGCGGCCGGCGCCGCCGGCGGGGCCGGGGAGGCGCGCGGCGCGGCGGAGGACGCCGCCGGGGCCGCGCTCGACCAGGAGCGTGTACGTCCACACGAACGGCTGCCGGTTCTCGCGCCGCGCGAGCGACAGGACCTCGGCGCGCGGGTCGAACCGCGGGGCCTGCTTCCAGCCCTGGCCGTCGGCGACGAGCACCGTCACCGGCACCCCGCGGGAGAGGAGGTAGTCGAGGTAGCCGTTCACCCGGGGGACCGCGGCCTTCCGGAAGGCCACCACCACGATGCGCTCGCGGGCGGGCGCCGCCTGCACGGTGTCCACGGCGGTCACCGCCCCTTGCCCACGAGGTCGCGGGCCCACTGCTCGAACGGGGCGAGCGCGGCCTCCCGCGTGAACGACCGCGCGTACTCGCGGGCGCGGGCCGCGGTCCCGGGGTCGGCCTTGCGGGCGGCGTCCCCGGCGTCGGCCATCGCGGCGGCGACGTCGGCCGGGTCGAGGCTCGCGGGCTCGAACCACAGCGGGTAGTCCCGCAGCAGCTCCTCGGCGGCGCAGCCGCGCTCGTGGACCGAGACGATCGGTTTGCCGGTCGCCATGTACTCGAACACCTTCCCGGTGGTGACGTACTTGGATCCGCCGTTGAGGAACACGAGGACGTCGCTGGCGGCGTAGGCGGTCCCGATCTCGGACTTGGGGACCGGCCCGCGGTAGGTCACGCCCTCGATCTCCTTGTCGAGGCCGAGCTCGGCGCGGAGCTTCATCTCCTGCGCGGAGAAGAACCCGATGTGGCCGAAGAAGTCGAGGCGCGCGCCCGGGTGGGACCCGGCCGCGGCCATGAGCCGGTAGCCCTCCAGGAGGGAGCCGATCGGCTGCACGTGGGTGAGCGTGCCGACGAACGCGAAGGTGAGCGGCCGCGACTCGTCCGGCGCGGAGGAGAACGCCTCGGCGTCCATGACGTCGGGGTCCCAGCCGTTGAGCACGACCTGCATCCGGTCGGCCGCGTACGGGTACTTCGCGGCGTGCCAGTCGCGCAGCGCCTCGTTGACGTGGACGGCCGCGGCCGCGGTGCGGTGGATCTCCGCCTCCCACTTCCAGGCCGCGTGCCCGGGCGGGAACTTCTCGGTGTTCTCGAACTGGTCGAGCGTCCACGAGTCGCGGTAGTCGATGACGAACGGCACCTTGGTGCGCCGCTCCAGCTGCCAGGCGGCCCAGAAGGACGCGAACGGGTTGCCGGTGGCGATCACGAGGTCGAACGGGCGCTCGCGGTGCAGGCGCCGCCCGGTCCGCACCGCGCTTTCGGCCCAGGTGACGTAGTGCTCGGGGAAGGTCGTGTCGAGGCGGCGCTGGTACCGCCGCTGGGCGAGGACGGGGAAGTTCCCGCGCCAGAAGGAGTAGTTGCGCAGGTCGTTGTCCCACGCGAAGAAGTCCATCTCGGGCTGGAGCACCTCGACGCGCGGGTCGACCGTGTCGACGAGCGCCTCGTCGACGGAGCGGACGAACTCGTAGAAGAACCGGTCGGGGGCGCGCAGGACGGTGACGTCCCAGCCCTGCTCCGCGAAGTGGTTCGCGGTCGCCCGGGCGCGGAAGACGCCGCTGGCGCGCGAGGGCGGGAAGTAGTACGCCAGGTAGAGCAGGCGCGGGCGCTCAGGCACGGGCGGCCTCCGCTCGGGTCTCGAAGGAGAAGGTGGTGACGAGGTCGGGCCGCGCCTCCAGGAGCGCGGGGAGCGCGGCGGCGCTCAGCTCGACCGCCTGCGGCTCGTGGAGGACGAGCCAGTCGAAGTCCCCTTCGGCGAGGACCGCCTCGACGGCCGCGCGGCGGTGCGCCTCGCGCAGCGCCTGCGTCTGGGGCCAGCGGCGGCGCGTGATCGGGCCGAGGACGGTGCGCCGCCACCAGGACGGCAGCCCGCGCAGCGGCCCGCGGCCGAGGCGGCGCAGGATCGCGAGCGGGATGCGGCGCAGCACGATCGCGACGAACGTCGGCTCCGGGGCGCGGATCTCGCTCGCCCCGGTCCAGGCGACCTCGACGCGCTCGTCGAGCGGGGTCAGCTCCCAGTCGGGGTGCTCCTCGGCGAGGAGGCGGACGCGGTGCCCGGCGTCGGCCGCGGCGCGCGTCTCGGCGGCGAGCGCGCGGCGCCAGGCGCTCTTGGGGGCCACGAACAGGACGGTCATCGGCGTGCTCCCTGGTCCCAGACCTCGAAGTGGCGGCGGGCCACGGTCTCGTACGAGTACTTGGCGCGCAGGTGCTCCCGGGCGGCCGGCACGTTGGTCCGCTCGGGGTACCGCTCGCGCAGGTCCCGGTAGGCGGCGACGAGGACCTCCGGGTCGTCGTCGACGTCGTACAGCCGCCCGGCCGCGTCCTCGATGCCGCGCAGGACCTGGTCGGAGCCGCCGCAGCGGCTCACCAGGACCGGGGTGCCGGCGGCCAGGGCCTCGACCACGACGACGCCGAACGTCTCGTGGCGGCTGGTGTGGACGAACAGGTCGTGGGCGGCCATGAGGGCGGGGACCTCGGCGGGGTCGACGGAGCCGAGGAACTCGACCGAGCCGGAGAGCCCCAGCTCCTCGGCGAGCGCCTCGAGGTTCGCGCGGAGCTTCCCGTCGCCGGCGAGGGTGAGCGTCAGCCCCGGGTCCTCCTCCCGGCACCGCCGGAACGCCTCCAGGAGGTAGTCGATCCGCTTGCGCTCGTTCAGGGCCGCGACCGACAGCCAGCGGCGCAGCGCGGTCGGGGCCGCGGCGCGCGGGGCGCCGAAGTCGATCGGGTTGGCGATGTACTCGAGCTTCCCGGCGTGGTGCGGGAACTCGGCGGCGATGAGGCGGTGCAGCGGCTCCCCGACGACGAAGAAGCCGTCGGCGCGCTCCAGGACCTCGTCGTACCGGGCGCGGGCGGCCGGCTGCTCCAGCAGCTGCGCGAGGAACGAGGAGTGCTCGGTCATGTGGACGCGCGCGCCGGGCGCGGCGTTCTCCAGGGCGGCCCAGCCGCCGGTGATGGGGACGTGCGCGTGGACGATCGGCGCCTTGAGCGGCGCGCCGCCGAGGAAGGCCCGCAGCCAGCGCGCCGAGGCGTCGGAGTGGGTGATCCACTCCGGGTCGCGGGGCGTGAGGGTCGGGACCCGGTGCAGGACGGCGCCGCCGGCGGTCGCCAGGGGCACGTCGGAGCGGGCCAGGAGGCGGGCGTGGAGTTCGACGACCGCCGGGTCGGCGTCCAGCGGCGCCCCGGGGGCCCCGACCGGCCAGCTCTTCAGGTGGTACACGTCCAGTTCCGCGCACCCCCCGGCGACGGCCTCCACCTGGGCCCGGACGAAGGCCCCCGCGTAGGTCACCTCCGGGTCCGGGTACCAGGGCGTCACCACGGCGACGTGCCGGTCTGCGTTCACGGTGTCCGGTGTTCCTTTCTCAGGCGCCGAGCTGGCGCGCGTAGAGGTCGGTGAGGCGCTTCGCCTGGCCGTCCCACGTCCACTCGTCGAGGGGGACCTGCTCGGCGTACGCCTTGCGGTAGGTCTCCGGATCGGCGAGCACGCGCTCGACGGCGCGCGTGAAGTCGGCGGTGTCCTCGGCGGTGAAGACCTCGCCCTGGCCGGTGCGGCGCACCAGCGCCGACATCGTCTTCACGTCGGAGACGACGATCGGGATGCGCGCGTGGCTGTACTCGAAGAACTTGGTGATGAGGGAGATCTCGTGGTTGCCCCAGTGGTGGATGGGGATGACGCCGAGGTCGGCCTCGGCGAGGAACGGCACGACCTGCCGGTGCGGCACGTACTCGAGGACGTGGACGCGGTCGGCGACGCCGAGCTCGGCGGCCCGCTCCCGGGTGCGCTGGACGTAGCGCCAGTGCGGGTAGGACACGATGAGCGCGGCGTGGACCTCCGGGAGCGCGGGGAGGGCCTCGACGAGGATGTGCAGGCCGCGCTGCTCCAGCGGGGCGCCGCTGTAGACCATGAGGGGCGTGGCGGGGCCGATGCCGCAGCGCTCGCGCAGGCCGGGGACGGGCCGCTCGACCGCGCCGCCGGTGTCGGGCACGTTCATGACGACCTCGGGGAGCTCGGGGAGGCCGTGGCGTTCGCGCATCATCTCGGCGAGCGTGTCGGAGACGGTGACGACCGCGTCGGCGTGCGGCGCGAACTCGCGCTCGTGGCGCAGCTGGGCGTCCTTCCACCACGGGTGGTTCTTCCACGCCTTCATGCCGGGCAGGTACTCGTGGGCGTCCCACACGAGCTTGACGTCCCGACCGGCGGCCTTCGCGCGGAGCTTCGCGCGGGCGCCGACGCCGAGCATCTGGAAGTCGTTGGCGTGGATGAGGTCGGGCCGCAGCTCGTCGACGACGGGCCCGAAGGACAGCTCGAGGTCCCACAGGGCCGGGTCGAGGCGCCGCCAGGCGCGGTCGCCCATGACGGCCTTCCAGTAGGACGCGGCGAGCCGGTCGACGCCGCCCGCGGCGGCGGCCCGGTCGGCCTCGAGCTTCCGGGTCGCCTTGCGGCGCAGGCCGGTCCAGGCCCAGAACAGGCGGTAGGCGGCCTCGCGGGGGGCGAGCGCGAGCGGCGCGGCCCCGCGGGCCCGGTCGGTGTCGAGGTCGGCGCGCCAGGCGCGGGCCTGCCGGTGCCGGTAGGCCGCGAGCGGGCCGGGCGGGTAGGCGAGCGGGGAGCGCAGCCAGCCGCGGCGCATCTCGTGGCGGCGGCGGTCGAAGACGCGGTTGACGGGGACGAGCCGCACGGTCGCGCCCCCGAGCGCCCACTCCTCGGCCTTCCCGGTCGGCGAGGCGCCCAGGAGGACGACCTCGTAGCCGGCGGCGGCGGCCGACTCGGCCTCCTTCTGCACGCGCGAATCACCGGTGACGCCGTTCTGCACGAGCATCACGATCCGCCGGGCGCGCTCCGCCATGGTTCCTCCGAGTTCACCTTACGTCGGCCGGGCGGTCGCGGGCTTCCCGGCGGGGCCCATCGTACGAGACGAACTGCTTCACCTCGCGTTTCCCTGACGTTGGGCGGCCGTACCCCGCGCATTCGCTGCGGATTCGCGCGCGCCGGCCGGTTCGGCCCGCCGCCTCCCGGGAGCCGCCGGATGCGCTAGCGTTGGACCGCCGCCGGCCGCCCACCTGCGCGTCCGGCGCGCGTGCGAGTCCCGAACCGATCCCGAGGAGACCAGTGAGCAATCCCCGGCCGCGCATCGTCATGCTGGTGCAGAACCACGTCAAGGGCGACTCCCGGGTGCAGAAGCAGGCCAGGTCCATCGCCGCCCTGGGATGGGACGTGACGCTCCTGGGCGTCTCCCCCAACCGGCGCGAGCACACCGGCACCCTCGGCGGCGCGGCCGTCCGCCTCATCCCCCTGGAGCCGGGGCTCCACCAGCGCCCGCACGAGTTCCGCACCAGCTTCCCCCGCGACCCGCTCGCCTACGGCAACGCGCTCAAGGCCCGGTGGAAGACCCAGCAGCTCGAGGCGAAGCGGGCCGACGTGACGGCCGCCAAAGCGGACTACGCGCACTACGGCCGCCGGCTGCCCGCGGTCCGCCGCGCCGGGCGCTGGGCCGCGCTCCAGGCGCACCGCGCCGCGTTCAAGCTCGGTGCGAAGTGGACGCGGATGCGCGTGCGGCGCACCGACGCGCTCCTGGAGCGGCGCAAGCGGTGCGACGCCCCGCTCGACCGGGCGGCCGCGTTCTTCTGGAATGCCGTCATGGGCGACCGCGCCTGGCGGCGGCTCGACCCCGACCTGTGGCGCTACGAACTCGCGTTCGGGAAGGTCATCGACCGGCTCGCGCCCGACGTCATCCACGCCAACGACTTCCCGGTCCTCGGCGTGGGGGCGCGGGCGAAGCTGCGCGGCCTCGCGAAGGGGCGCGACGTCAAGCTCGTGTGGGACGCCCACGAGTACCTCGCGGGCATCAAGCCGTGGCGGATCCACCCCCGCTGGCACCCCGCGCAACTCGCCCACCAGCGCGAGTACGCCCCGTACGCCGACGCCGTCGTCACCGTCTCCGCCGAACTCGGCGCGCTCCTCCAGCGCGACTTCAAGCTCGCCGAGCCCCCCGCGGTCGTGCTCAACGCGCCCGGGGACCCGTCCTCGGCCGGAGCCGACGAGGAGCTCGTGGTCGCCGACTCCAAGGGCCGGCCGCCCTGGCCGGCCGCCGAGACCGGCGGCGAGGCGGCCGTGCCGAGCCTCCGCGGGCGCTGCGGCCTCGGCCCGGACGTCCCGCTCATGGTCTACAGCGGCGGCGACGCCCCGCAGCGGGGCCTCGACACCATGATCGACGCGCTCCCCGCGCTGGCGGGCGTCCACGCCGCGTTCGTGGTCCCCCGGCCCGAGGGCGCCTACGCGGGGACGCTCCGCGACCGCGCCGCCGCGCTCGGCGTCGGGGACCGGGTGCACTTCCTGCCGTACGTCGACTACTTCCAGGTGGTGCCGCACCTCGCCGAGGCCGACCTCGGGGTCATCCCGATCCACCACTGGCCCAACCACGAGATCGCGCTCATCACGAAGTTCTTCGAGTACAGCCACGCGCGCCTGCCGATCGTCGTCTCCGACGTCGAGGCCATGGCCGCGATGGTCCGGTCGACCGGGCAGGGCGAGGTGTTCACCGCCGAGGACACCGCCGACTTCACCCGCGCGGTGGAGGCGGTCCTGGCCGATCCCGGCCGCTACCGGAAGGCGTACGCCGGGCCCGTCGACCTCGACGCGTGGACGTGGGAGCGGCAGGCCGAGGTCCTGGAGGGCGTGTACCGGCGCACGCTGGGGCGCTGACGCCCTCCGTACAATCGTCGCGGCGACCCCGCCACGACATCCCCCGTCCCCGAGTTCAGGTGGAAGCAGCAGATGCACTACAGGGTCCAGGAAACCGCGCAGGTCCACGAGAGCGCGACGGTCGGCGAGGGCAGCTCCGTGTGGGAGCTGGCCCAGATCCGCGAGCACGCCGAGCTCGGCGCGAACTGCGTGGTGGGCCGCGGCGCCTACATCGGCACCGGCGTGCGCATCGGCGACAACGTGAAGATCCAGAACTACGCGCTCGTGTACGAGCCCGCGCGGCTCGCCGACGGCGTGTTCGTCGGCCCCGCGGCCGTGTTCACCAACGACCACAATCCGCGCGCGGTCGCGACCGACGGGTCGCTCAAGCGCGCGCACGACTGGGAGGCCGTGGGCGTGGACGTCGCCGAGGGCGCCTCCATCGGGGCCCGCGCCGTCTGCGTCGCCCCGGTCCGCATCGGCCGCTGGGCGATGGTCGCCGCCGGCGCCGTCGTCACCAAGGACGTGCCGGACTTCGCGCTCGTCATGGGCGTGCCCGCCCGCCGCGCCGGATGGGTCGGCCGCACCGGCGAGCGCCTGCGCGACCTCGGCGGCGGCGTGTGGGAGGACCCGAAGAACGGCGACCGCTTCCGCGAGGAGGACGGGGTCCTCGCCGAGGACGGCAGGCGCTGAGGCGCCCGGCGTGACCCGGCCGCGGGCTTCGGGGCCGGGCCGTCAGCGTTCGAGGAAGGGCCGCAGCGCCTCGGCGGCGGCCCTGCCGTCGTGCACGCGGCGGGCGAACCGCCGCGACTCGGCGCCGAGTTCACGGGCCCGGTCGGGGTCCTCGACGAGCGCGACGACGGCCGCTTCGAGCGCGGGCGCCGCGGCGCGGACGACCGGCGGCTCCTCCCCCGTGCGCGCCGCCGCGGACTCGTGCAGGTCGGCGAGCACGGGCCGGCCCGCCGCCATGGCCGCGACCGCGAAGGGGCCGTAGCAGCCGAGCCCGAACCGGTCGACCACGAGGTCGGCCCCGCGCACCAGGTCGCGCACGCGCGCGGGCGGAAGCCCCTCGACCGGGCGGTACGCGATCTTCCCGGCCGCGTCGAGCCGTTCGAGCACCGCGGCGACGTCGTCGCCCGCCGGGAGGTCCGACGGGGCGCGGAGCACGACCGGGCGGGCCCGCTCCATCACGGGCGCGTCGGAGTGCCAGCGGTCGACGTCCGCGGTCAGCGGCAGCCAGACCGCTTCGGGCAGGTCGTCCAGGAGGTCGGGCGCGGTCGCGAACAGCGGCAGCCCGGACGCGCGGGCGAGCTCGCGGGCCTGCGCCGCCGTCGTCAGCAGCCGCTCCCGGACCTCCTCCGGAAGGTCCCGGTACACCGAGTGCGCGTGGCGGGCGGCGTGCCCCTCGGGGTCGCGGAGACCGCCGCCGTGGAGCAGCAGCGCCGCGCGGACCCCGGCGCTCCGCAGCGACGGCAGGTCGCCCAGGAGGTCGCCGCGCCCGCCGAGCACCGGACCGCCCCAGTCGGCGAGGAGGTGCGTGTACCCGAGGACCTGCGCCGCACGGCGCTCCCGGTGGCCCGGGTCGCCGAGTTCGGCGGCGGTGAAGGTCTCGTCGGCGGGGTGGCCGGGGACGCCGCGCGACCGGAGGGCGACCACCTCGACGCCCGTGTCCGGGAAGTGCCAGGCGACGGCCTTCGCGAGCGCCGCCAGCTGCCCGTCGCCGTCGACCGGGCCCAGGCCGAGGCGCACGGCGTCGCCGGGGTCGAGCCGGGGCCACGGCGTCGCGGACCCGAGGCGGGCGCGGGCGCGGACGTGCCGCACCCGGTCCGGGTCGGCGAGGAGCTGCTTGACCGCGGCGGTGACGGCGGCCGGGTCGTCGGCCCGCGCCGTCTGGCCGACGCGGTGCCGTTCGCAGTACCGCTCGGTCGCGGGGGTCGCGGGGAGCAGCACCGGGACGCCCGCCTCGAGCGCAAGCGGCAGCTGCGGGGGCAGCGTGTCCTCGCGGGCCGGCGCGGGCAGCACCACGGCCGCCGCGGTGGACAGGAACGCGCCGACCGGGCCGGTCGGGACGACCGCGTCGGCGAACGCCGCGGTCCGCGCCGGGTCGGGGCAGACGACGACGGTGCGGACCTCGGTGAGCCCGGCGAGGCCGCGGACGGCGGTCGCGGTCCACTCGTCGCCGGGACCGCCGTCGAGGACGGCGACGACCGGCTGGTCCGCGGGCGCGCCGGCGCGCTCGCGCAGCTCGTCGCGGGCGGGCTCGGGGGCCGCGGCCCGGGCCGGCGCGGGCCCCAGGAGCTCCTCGTAGAGCGCGGTGTAGTGCCGGGCCTGCCGCTCCCAGCTGTACTCGGACAGGATCGCCGGGTCCCGGTACGCGCGCCGGTACGCCGCCGGGTCGGCGAGGATGCGGCGGACGGCGGCGGCGAGCCCCTCGGCGTCCCCCGAGGTGTAGACCTCGCCGCTGCCGAGGCGCCGGACCTCCGCCGACATGGCGGCGACGTTCGACACGACCATCGGCAGCCGCGCGTGGCTGTACTCGAAGTACTTGTTCGGCAGCGACACCTCGTGGTTGACCGGGCCCGTCTGGAGCGGGTACACGCCGATGTCGGCCGTCTCCAGGAACCGGGGCAGGTCCGCGTAGTCGACGTAGCCGCGGAAGTGGACCCGGTCCCCGATCCCCAGGGACTCGGCGAGGGCCTTGAGCGACTGCACGTAGGGGTTGCGGTGGCGGCTGACGACCAGCGCCAGGTGCAGGTCCGGCACGAGGCGCGCGGCCTCGATCATCTCCTCGAGGCGGCGCTCCGGGGAGGCCCAGCCCGCGTACACCGCCAGCGGCACGGCCGCGTCGAGCCCGCAGGAGCTGCGGATGTCGCCCGGGTGCGGCCGGTCCGGGTCGGGCCGCAGGGGCGCGTTGAGGACCACCGCCGGGAGCCGGTCGAGGCCGTGGGTGTCCCGCAGCAGCTCGGCGAGCGGCTCGGAGACCGTGACCACCGCGTCGGCGTGCGGCAGGTAGCGGCGCTCGTAGCCGGTGAGCGCGATCCGCTGCGCGGGCGGCTGCGCGTCGAAGCCCGGGCGGAACTCGTGCGCGTCGTACACGAGCTTGACGTCGCGGCCCCTGCTCCGCAGGTGCGCGGCCGCCCGGGCGCAGATCCCCAGCGGGTACACGTCGTGGGCGTGCAGCAGGTCCGGCTTCAACCGGATGATCTTGAGCCGCAGCGCCAGCTCGATGCGGGTCGCGTTCAGGTCCAGGCGCTTCCAGGCGCGGTCGCCGAGCAGCGCCGTCCACCAGCGGCGCTCCAGGCGCTCGAGGTCGCCCTCCTCGACCTCCGTGAAGCGCACGCGCTTCTCGGTCGAGGCCGCACGGCGCTCCAGCCACTCGCGCTCGACCCTGCGGCCGAGGCGGCGCACCCCGCGCGCCGCGCGCAGCAGCCCGTCGTCGCGCGCACGGGACCGCTCCAGGCGGTCGGCCTCCAGGTCGATGCGGGCCGCCCGGACCCGGTGCGGCACCTCCAGGGCCCGGTCGGCGTCGGCGTAGGCGAGCGGGAACCGCAGCCGGGCGACGCGATCGCGCAGCCGCGGCGGCTCGGTCAGCTCCGGGAGGGGGCAGCGGTGGACGGTGTACCCGCCCCGGCGGTGCCGCTCCTCCTTGCCCGAGACGGAGAACCCGACGAGGTGGACGTCCCAGCCGTCCTCGGCCATCGACTGCGCCGCCTTCTGGACCCGCGAGTCCCCGTCGATCCGGTTGGCGACCACCATGACGACACGGGGAGGACGGGTCTGGGTCTCCATGCTCGGGCGGGTCCTTCCAGGCGTTCGGCCTAACTGCCGAGGACGATGTGGCGCCGGCCGGCCCAGGCGTGGGGGTCGGTGACGCGACGACCGTCGAGCAGGACCGTCACCCCGGGCAGGTCGGAGGGGGTCAGACCACGGTACTCGTCATGGTCGGCCTGGACGACGGCGGCCGTCACCTCTTCGCCCCGGTGCGCCGGCAGTCCCTCGGCCTCCAGTTCGGCCGGGGTGTACAGCGGGTCGGACACGAACGGCTCGGCGCCGCGCTCGCGCAGGGCCTCGACGAGCGGGAACACGCCCGAGAACGCGGTCTCCTTGACCCCGCCCCGGTAGGCGGCGCCCAGGACGAGCACCCGGCGTCCTTCGAGGCCGTCGCAGGCGGCGGCGAGGACGTCCACGGCGTACGAGGGCATGGCGCGGTTCGCGGCGCGGGCCGCGCGCACGACCGTCGCCTCCGGGTCGTTCCACAGGTACATCTGCGGGTAGATCGGGATGCAGTGGCCGCCGACGGCGATGCCGGGGCGGTGGATGTGGCTGTACGGCTGCGAGTTGCACGCCTCGATGACCTTCATGACGTCGAGGCCGCGCTGGTCGGCGAACCGCGCGAACTGGTTCGCGAGGCCGATGTTGACGTCGCGGTACGTGGTCTCGGCGAGCTTCGCCATCTCGGACGCCTCGGCGCTCCCGAGGTCCCACACGCCGTTGGGGCGCGGCAGGTCCGCGCGCTCGTCGAAGTCGAGGACGCGCTCGTAGAACGCGACGCCCGCGGCGGCCGAGGCGGCGTCGACGCCGCCGACCAGCTTCGGGTAGCGGCGCAGGTCGGCGAAGACCCGGCCGGTGAGGACCCGCTCGGGGCTGAAGACGAGGTGGAAGTCCGTGCCGACCGTCAGGCCCGACCCGGCCTCGAGCATCGGGCCGAACCGGTCGCGGGTGGTGCCGACTGGGAGCGTCGTCTCGTAGGAGACGAGCGTGCCGGGCTTGAGGCCCTTGGCGACGGCCTCGGTGGCGGCGTCCATCCAGCCGAAGTCGGGGACCCCTTCGGCGTCCACGAACAGCGGCACGACGAGCACCACGGCGTCGGACTCGGCGACGGCCGCGGTCGTGTCGGTGGTGGCGCGCAGGCGGCCCGCCGCGACGTTCTCCTTCAGGAGTTCGGCGAGGCGGTGCTCGCCCGGGAAGGGCTCGACGCCGTCGTTGACGGCCTGGACGGTCCGGGGGTTGACGTCGGCGCCGACGACCCGGTGCCCCTTCGAGGCGAACTGGACCGCCAGCGGCAGCCCGATCTTCCCCAGCGCGACCACACAGATGTTCATGGGCTCTCTTTCTGACGAGTTGCGTTGCGCCTTTAGCTACGCAGCCGAGAGTGAACAGCGCCCGAACGCCAGGAGGCGTGTCGATGTCGGATTGGGGCATCGACGGTGCAGGGCGCGCCTCGGGTCGTCCGAATTCACCTGTCGGACAGGAAGCCGAGCAGCCGGGAGGCGCCGCGCCGCGTCGCCCGCTGGCGGACCCTCACGACGATGCTCCGCTTCGGGCCCCACTCTACAGAGACGCCGCGGAGCATGCCCTCCCGGCGCACGTAGCCCGCGGGGGCCGTGAGCGGGAGGTCGTACACGAAGCCGCCCAGGCGCACCGAGGCGCGCAGGGCCCACCGGCCCGGGGGCCGCTCCAGGAGGTCGCCGAGGGCGACGCGGGCGGTGACGACGGCCAGGCCGCCGTCGGCGCCGGTCTCGACCTCGGCCGCGACCTCCCAGGCGGGGGCCTCGGCGCGGGCCGCCCGCGGCGCGGGCGACTCGCCGTCGGCGAGGACGACCGCGCCCACGGACACCGCGTCGGGGCCGAGGCCCTCGACGGGCAGGAAGCACGAGTACTCGATCCGGTAGTCGGCGCGGCGGACCCCGGTCCACACCAGGTAGCGCGGCGCGGCGCCCCGCGCGAGCATGTCGGTGAGGGGTTCGCCGTCGGCGGCGTACCAGGCGTCGGGCAGGCCCGAGGCGTCGCGGAACCCGGGGAGCCGGGCGTAGAGGCGGCCGTCCTCGGCGAGGAGGCCGGGGGCGGTCTCGGCCACGGCGGCTTCGAGGAGGTCGAGGTCGCGGCGCTGGGCGAGGGAGACGCGGACGCGCAGGGCCACCGGGAGGCGGCGGCGCAGCTCCTCGGTGAGGTGCGCGTCGGCGAAGTCGGCGACGGCCCGCCAGGCCGCCGTGCGGGCGAACGCGTCGGATTCGAGGGCGCGGGCGTCGAGGGCCGCGGCGACCTCGCGGGTGAGGACGCCCAGCAGCAGCGCGTCGCGGGCCTCGGGGGCGAGGCCGGTCGCCGCGGCGGCGAGGCGCTCGGCCGCGGCGGTCCACTCCTGCGGCGCGGCGTCCGGGCGCGGGGCGGGGTCGTCGTCGCAGACGGCGACGGTCGCGGCCTCGGCGAGGGCGCCGAGCGCGAGGAGCTCGGCGTCGCCGGCCTCGCCGCCGTCGGGGCAGCGGACGTCCGCAAGGAGCTCGCGCCGGAACAGGCGCGCGGCCTCCAGGGCGGTGAACGCGGCGGGGCCCGCCGCGCCGGCGAGGCCGGCGGGCGCGCCGCACAGCAGCACGTCGGCGTCGCCGGCGGCGTGCAGGAGCCGTTCGAGGCGGTCGGGCGCGGGCCGCTCGCCGGGGTCGACGAAGACCACGTAGCGGCCGCGCGCGGCGGCGAGGGCGGCGGCGCGGAGGCCGCCGGCCGGGCCGCGGACGACCCGCACCAGGTCGGGGTGCTTCTCGGCGAACCGGTCGACGTCCTCGCCGTCCCCGTCCGCGGTGGCGGCGACGACCTCGAGGCGGCCGGGGCCGAGGGTCTGCGCGGCGAGGGCCGCCAGGCAGTCCACGGCGCCGGACCCGCCGTCGGGGACGACCGCCACCGCGGTGAGGTCCAGCGGGGCGCCGGTCATGCGGACGGTGCCAGGGAGACGGTCTCGCCGGTCGCGGCGGAGCGGAGGATGGACTCGGAGACCTCGACCGTGGCCGCGCCCATGCGCAGGTCGACGATGTCGCCGGACTTGCCGAGGACGGCGTTGCGGAACTGCTCGTGCTCGACCAGGAGCGGCTCGCGCTTGCGGATCGCGTAGCGGATCATGTCGCCTTCGGAGACGCCGCGGAAGTTGCTCAGGGCCTCCCACTCGTTGGCCTCGACGCCGTTCGCGTAGAACGTGAGGTCGGCGGTGAGGGTGTCGGCGATGAAGCAGCCGCGGTCGCCGGTGACGACGGTCGTGCGCTCCTTGAAGGGGCTCAGCCAGTTCACGGAGTGGTTGGCGATGACGCCGTTGCCGAGGACGCCGACCGCGGAGACCATGTCCTCGTGGGGGCGGCCCGAGCGGGAGACGGTGCGCGCGGAGACCGACACGTACGGCTGGCCGGTCACGAACCCGGTCAGGTCGATGTCGTGGGTGGCGAGGTCCTTGACGACGCCGACGTCGGCGATGCGGCCGGGGAAGGGCCCCTGGCGGCGGGTGACGACCTGGAGGATCTCGCCGAGCTCGCCGGCGGAGAGCCGCTCGCGGAGGCTCGCGATCGCCGGGTTGAACCGCTCGATGTGGCCGACGGCGCCGACGAGGCCCCGGGCCTCGAACGCGTCCGCGAGCCGGGCCGCGGCCTCCGCGGTGTGCGCGAGCGGCTTCTCGATGAGCGCGTGGACGCCGGCCTCGGCGAGCGCCAGGCCGATCGGCTCGTGGTGCACCGTGGGGCAGGCGACGACGGCGTAGTCGATGCCGAGCTCCAGGAGCTGGTCGACGGTCTGCACGAGGCGCACCCCCGACGGCAGCGACGCGGCGTCGGCGACCGGGTCGGCGACGGCGACGAGGTCGACGCCGTCGAGGGCGTGCAGCACGCGGGCGTGGTTGCGGCCCATCGCGCCGAGGCCGATGAGGCCCGCGCGGAGCTGGGTGCCGGTCATGGTCAGACCTCCAGGGCGTTGACGGCGTCGACGATGCGGTCGAGGTCGCCGCCGGTGAGCGACGGGTGGACGGGGATCGACAGGACCTCGGCCGCGGCGCGGTCGGTGACGGGCAGCTCGACGTCCATGTGCGCGTACGGGATCAGCTTGTGGATCGGCGTCGGGTAGTACACGGCCGAGCCGACGCCGGCGGCCTTGAGCTGCTCGAGGGCGCCGTCGCGGTCGCCTTCGACGCGCACGGTGTACTGGTGGTAGATGTGGTGCGCGCCTTCGGCGACCGGCGGGGTCGTCACGGTCTTGATCGCGGCGTCGAAGCGGGCGGCGTTGGCGCGGCGCTGCTCGGTCCAGGCGCCGAGGCTGCGGAGCTGGACGCGGCCGATCGCGGCGGCGACGTCGGTCATGCGCATGTTCGCGCCGACGATCTCGTTCGCGTACCGCTGCTCCATGCCCTGGTTGCGCAGCAGGCGGAGGGTGCGGGCGAACTGGGCGTCGTCGGTGGAGACCATGCCGCCCTCGAGGGAGTGCATGTTCTTCGTGGGGTAGAAGCTGAACGTGCCGCCGATGCCGAACGAGCCGACGGGCTTGCCGTTCACCTTCGCGCCGTGGGCCTGGCAGGCGTCCTCGAGGATCGCGAGGGAGTGGCGCTCGGCGATCTGGACGAGGCGGGTCATGTCCGCGGGGTGGCCGTACAGGTGGACCGGCATGATCGCGACGGTCTTGGGGCCGACGAGGGCTTCGACGTGGTCGGGGTCGATGCAGAAGGAGCCGGGCTCGATGTCGGCGAACACGGGCTCGGCGCCGACGAGGCGGACCGCGTTCGCGGAGGCGGCGAAGGAGAAGGACGGGACGATGACCTCGTCGCCGGGGCCGACGTTCATGGCCATGAGGGCCAGCTGGAGCGCCGAGGTGCCCGAGTTCACCGCGACGCAGTGCGCGGTGCCGGAGACGGCCGTGAACTCCTCTTCGAACGCCGCCACTTCGGGGCCCTGCACGACCATGCCGCTGCGGAGCACCGCGACGGCGGCCTCGATCTCTTCCTCGCCGATGTGCGGCTTCGCGGGGGGGATGAACCCCTGGTTGTCGGTTGGCACTGGGCCCCCTGTACTGGTGGATCGTTGACGGATGCGCGGCCGGGGTGCGGACGCGAGGACGATGGTACCGACGTGCCGGGCGGGCGGCGCCGCCGCGTCGAGCCTGTGGCGGCCCAGGTCGCGGGGCGGGTCAGACCCGCTCGTACGGTGACGGGAACGGGAAGTAGCGGTCGAGGAAGCGCCGCACCATGGCGCTGATCTCCTCCTCTCGCTCGGGCGGGGTGTCGACGTCGTTCAGGCAGAAGTACTCGGCGTCCCTCGTCCGCGCGAGTCCTTCGAGGAGGCGGCCGGCGTCGCGGTGGCCGATGTCGACGTAGTGGAGCTTGGAGGCGCCGGGGACGGCCCGGCCGGTGAGCATCGAGTAGTGGTGGAGCATCCCGACGAACTCGATGTCGGCGGGGTCGCGGAACCGCGAGCGGGCGGTGGCGTCCACCGCGGCCGCGTAGCGCTCGGCCATCTCGGCGGCCGCCTCGCGCAGCTGCGGGTGCGGGATGTGCTTGAACTTGCTCACGGTCTGGCGGCCGAAGTCGGCTTCGAGCAGCGCCCGCACGTTCCGGCCCGCGGAGTTCGGGGCCGAGTCCTCGGCGCGGGCGTCGCCGACGCCGATCTGGAGCGGCGAGAACGGCAGCTGCGCGAGCCCGCTGGGGTGGAAGAACTTCTCGGCGCGGCTGGGGACCCCGAAGAACACGTCGTCGTTCATCACCAGGTAGTGGTCGGCCAGGCCGGGGATGCGGTGCAGCTGCGTGGCGATGGCGTGGGAGGAGAACACCGGGAGCACCGAGGGGTCGGCGAAGATCTCGGCGTGGTCGACGATCCGCACGCCCTC
>NZ_RSEB01000006.1 GCF_003933745.1 Glycomyces terrestris
GACCGACAGCGGGAACATGCACAGCAGGTTGAGCGCGGCGAACTTGAGCGTGTTCACCAGCGCCGGGGCGAAGTACGGATCGTTGAACAGCCGCTCGAACCACGCGAAGCCCACGAACGGGTTCTCCCAGAACGGCCGGTAGGGGCTGTAGTCCATGAACGCGATGATGTTCCAGGCCGAAGGCCAGTAATGGAACACCATCAGGTGGGCGACCACCGGAAAGGCCAGCAGCAGCAGCGGCCAGTCATGGCGCAGCCGCTGCAAGATCGTTCTCTTGCGGCGCACGACCAGCCGGACGGTCTCAAGGTCCGTCTCGGGTGGGGCTTGCAGTGCAGTCATCGGTATCGGGTCCAGTCGTCGTTCCTATATGGCGGGGTGGGCCGGGCGGCGTGGGGAGGTGGTGTCCCGCCCGGCCCGGTCTTCACTCGCCGTGGATGGCCTTGTACGCGTCGGTGTAGTACTGGCGGGCGGCCTCGCCGCCGTTCGCGAGGAACGTCTCGACCATGTCGGGGATGGAGGAGAGCTCGGAGCGCCCGAAGGCGATGTCCTGCTGCTGGTCCCACAGGGTCTGCGCGGCCGCTTTGAAGTCGGCTGGGCCTTCGATTCGGATGCCCTCGAACGCGTTCGGCGCCGCGTACTGCTGGATGGAGGCGTTGTACTCGAACCGCTTGGCGACCATGTCGGGGTCCCCGGTGATGAAGGTCTGCACCTGCCCGCACATCTGCTTGTAGTTGATCGGCGTCTGAATGAGTTTGGAGCCCAGCTCGGTGTAGACGGGATTGCCCTCGTCGTCCAGAGTGAAGTGCTCGCCTTCGACGCCGTACTGGAGCAGCTCGTACTCCTTGGTGCCGTACGGTGCGGCGCACCAGTTGGCGACGTCGAGGATCTCCTCCACCTGCTCGCGGCTGAGGTCCTTGTTGAGGAACGTCCAGCCGTCCACGCCGCTGGCCATGTACACCATCGGCTCGCGTCCGTTGGCGGCCAGGGCGGGCAGCGGGTTGATCTCGCCCTCGGCTTCGCCCTTCTTGACCTTGAGCACGTACTCGTTCCACCGGCCGATGTTGTCCTGGGTGAACAGGATCTGCCCGGCTTGCTGCATGGCGCCTGCGTCGAGCGTGCCGGTCGGGGCGTCGGGGTGGATGAGCTTCTCGTCCCACAGGGTACGGCGGAAGGCCATCATCTCGGTGAACTCGGGCCGCTCGGCATTGTGGATCATCTTCTCCTGGTCGGGGTCCCAGTTCCAGCCGTCAGTGCCCCCGAGGCCGAACCACTGGGGGACGAACCAGTCGAGACCGGCGAAGGCCCACCTGCCGGCGGCGTCGTCTGACCAGGCGCGGCACACGTCCAGCAGTTCCTCGACCGTGGTCGGCATCGCCAACCCTTCGGCCTCGAGCAGGTCGATCCGCACCATCACGGCGTTGCCCTGGCCTCCTGTGAAGTTCATCGGGATGCCGTAGATCGCGGCGGTCGATTCGTCTGCGGGGTCTGTGGACCATACCGACTGCCCCCAAGACGAGGAGGGAAGCCCGGCCAGCAGCGGCCAGCGCTCGGAGATGTCGCCTTGGAGGATCTCGGTGAGGTCGTAGAAGTTGTTGACCACCGTCTCGGTGAAGTTGCTGTGGGAGCCGAGCATCCAGCCGAACAGTTGGATCCCGTCGCCGTACTCGTTCGCCTTGAGCCATTGGATCGAGGTGTCGGCGTAGGTGACGCCGTCGGCGTGGCGCAGGTTGATGACGGTGCCGCCCCAGGCTTCGGCGACCTTCGTGTAATAGGGGTCGCCGCCGGACGGAGTCTCGCCCCAGACGGGCACGGTCAGCTCGTAGGTGCCCGTGCCGGAGGGCAGGTCGGTGATGGCCTGGACCGGCTCGGGGTAGGACGTGAACGCGGAGGGGTGGTTCGGCGGCTCGCCGACCAGGTCGGGCTCGACCGGCAGCGGCCACTCCTTGTACGTGGGTAGGAAATCGAAGCCTTCGGTGACTTGGGTGGACCCGTTGCCGGACTCGATGTCGCTGCACGAGGCGATGAGGGGGAGTCCCGCAGCGCCGACTGCGCCGATGCCGGCGGCCTTGAACAGAGACCGTCGTTGCAGAGACGACGGTCGAGGGGAAGAAGCCACGATGCTCCTTTCAATCAGGTCGCGGCGCGCCGAGACCGCGGCACCGCAACAATAAATTTGTATATATATACAAATTAACGCGGGAAGGGTGCCCGCCGCAAGAGAAACGGCCTCACATGTTTGATGATTTCACATGTCAGAGTGACGGCCAAGTGGCCATCGTGAGGAGTTATATGGTGAAAAATCCGGTTTGATCGATTCAGGAAGACGGTTCACCCAGGTTGCCGAGCTAAATAGATCAGTCATTTGCGGGGGAGGGTCTGCCCGATCTTGCAGCCGAAACACGGCCACGGGCATACTTGCTGCATGTCCCGCTCCGACGGTGTCGTCAACGGCATCAAACGCATGATCATCGAAGGCGAACTCCGGTCGGGTGAACGGCTCCCGCCGGAGAAGCGGATGTGCGAGCTGCTCGATGTTTCGCGGAGCACGCTCCGGGAAGGGCTCCGGGCGCTGTCCTCGATGGGGATCCTGCATACCCGGCAGGGCGACGGCACCTACGTCACCGCTTTGGACGTCACTGATCTTCTGACACCGCTCGGCTTCGTCGTCGATCTTCATCGTGAGGGGCGGGCGCACGATGTCCAGATCGTCAGACGGCTGCTCGAGAGCGAGGCGGCGCGGCTTGCGGCATCGTGTATCACCGCCGAATCGCTCGTTGAGATGAAGGACCTGCTCAACGAGACCGAGCAGGTCCTGGAGACCGAGCCGGTGTCGCTCGACCGGCTGGTCGAGCTCGACATCGCCTTCCATCGAATTGTCGCCGTCGGCTCGGGCAACCAGGTGCTCGCCGGCATAGCCGAGGCGCTCGTCAGCCGAAGTGTGCGAGACCAGATCTGGCACGGCCTCCGCGAAGCGGGCGTCGTCCAGCGGACCCATCAGGAGCACAAGGCGATCTGGCTTGCGTTGGAGGCCCGAGACACCGAGATCGCTCGCGTTCGGATGGCCAACCACTTGGCAGGGGAGGAAGAAGCGTTGCGGAGGCTGCGCTCCGCTCCTGGCGCTACGTGACGCCCCTTGGCCGGATTCGCCTGCCGGGCACGCCTTCCCGGTGCCAGGACGGCGATGCGGCATGGACGCCCGCCGACGCTTCGGTGTCGGGGCGGTCGGGAGCCATGGAGACGATCGTCGCGCCGTGAAGCAGTGTGCGGTTCATTCGTCGACTCCCGGGTGGGTTGCGGGCATGGTGTGGCTCCCTGGGGTCGGCGTCATCGGCTGGATGGCGGTGTGGATGCGGGCGAGATGCTCGTCGTTCGCGATGTGGCCTATGTAGCCGTCCGGGCGGACGAGCACGAGCGCGTCCTCGCCCAGGCCGTGGACGCGGCTGAGCGACCTGGCCGGGTCGGCGAGCTCTCCGGCGCCGATGATGAGGCGCCGCAGGGGAGCGCCGGCATCGGGCCATGCGAGTCGTTCGAGGGCGCGGGCCGAATCGCGGCCGTTCGCGATGGCGGTGAAGTGGGGGCCCCGCATGAGGTCGAACATTCGGACGCGCTCGCCGCTCGGATGGCGCAGTTCGGCGTCGGGCATCCGGTCGCCCGCTCGGAGGTTCGCGGTTCGGTCGCCGTCGGCGGGGGCGAGGGGCCCGCCGAAGTAGGTGAGGGCGAGCTGCTGCTCGTCCTTGCCGCGCCGGATGCTCGACGGGTCGAGTCGGGCGATGCCTTCGTACTTCGACATGGACAGTCCGAGGACTCCGGCCGCGATCGGCATTCGCTCGGCTTCGTAGGTGTCGAGTAGCGCCGGATCGGCGCCAGAGAGCACCTGGGCGAGCTTCCATCCGAGGTTGTAGGCGTCTTGAACGCCGGTGTTCAGGCCCTGTGCGCCCGCTGGCGGGTGCACGTGTGCGGCGTCGCCGGCGATGAAGACCCGGCCGGTGCCGTAGCTTTCGGCGAGGCGGATGTTCGGCCTGAACACCGATGTCCACCGGATGTCGGTCAGTGTGATGTGGCGGTTGCCCGTGGCGGAGCGGATCCGCTGGTTGAGCCGCGCTTCGTCGAGCATGGGCTCCTCGCCGGGCGCGAGCCGCACCATCCACTGGAACAGGTCGCTGTGCGGCAAGGGGCAGGCCCCGGTGAACTGTCCGCCTCGCCTCGGCCACAGGTGCCATCGGTTCCGCGGCAACCCCGTGGTGACGGCGTCGACGATGACGATCCGGTCCTCTTCGCGGGTGGATCCGGTGAAGTCGATGCCCAGTTGCTTGCGGACCAGGCTTGATCCGCCGTCGGCGCCGACCAGGTAACGCGCGGTGACGGATTCGACCCCGGCCGGACCGGCGACGTTGGCGACGACGTGCTCGGAGTCCTGGGTGAAATCGATGAGCGCCGTTGCGAACTCGATGCGGCCGCCGAGCTTCTCGAAGCAGCCGTGCAGAGCGCGGTCGGTCCGCGATTGCGGTATCAGCCAAGTGTTCGGATACGGGACCTCCGGAGTCGGCCTGCTGCGCCTCATCATTCGCCATGGGACGCTCAGAGGACCGAGGTGGATGCCGGCCAACGGATAGGTGCTGCCGCCGTCGAGGACGGCCTCAAGCGCTCCCAGGTCTTCGAGCACTTCCAAGGTGCGCGGTTGCAGGCCCTTGGCCCGTGAGCCGTCGAAGGCGTGGTCGCCCTTGTCGATGACGCGGACGGAGTGACCGCGCCGCGTCAAGTCGATGGCGAGCGCGGTGCCGACGGGACCTGCGCCGACGATCAGGGCGTCGAGGATCGGTGGGTTCATGATGCCCGCCTTTGCGTGTGGTCGGTGATGAATGCGGTGATGTGTTCGGCCACCTCGCCGGGGCGTTCCAGCGGCGCCATGTGGCCGCAGTCTGGTATCACGTGACACTGCTCGGGCCGCAGCAGCAAGCGGGCTCGGTCGAGCTGGTCGATCGGCGTGACCTGGTCGTCCGCGCCCCACAGGAGGAGCGTGGGGATGCCGAGGGCTCCGGTGCGCCTGAACCGGTCGGCACGGCCGGACAGCGGGATGTGCTGGAGCGTGTCGAAGAACGCGAACAGCGAGCCCTCGTACCGGTAGGCGTCGAGCACCATCGCGGTCAATCGGGCGGCGAGCCGCGGATCGCGCACGTTGTGGCCGAGATGCGACTCCAGCAGGCGCCGACCGAACCGCCGGGCGACGAACCGGGCCACATGGTCGTTGGCGAGCAGCCGGTGCGGTGGGAGATGCTGTCGGAGAAGCCCGGCGGGACCTGCCAGTGTCAGGGTGGCGAGGGTATCGGGGTGCTCTGCTGCGTATGCCATCGCGACCAGAGCACCCATCGAGGTGCCGACGAGGTGGAGGGGCTGACCGATTCCCAGCTCGTCCCTCAGCTCGACGAGCTGTCGGACGAAGAGCGCTTCGTCGTACCGCGCGCGGACGCGGTCGGAGTAACCGCGGCCGTAGGCACTGCACGCCAGCGTCCGGACGCCTCGGGCATGGAGCTGCTCGGCGAGACCGTCCCAGTAGGCCAGAGGGACGGTCAGGCCGCCCGCGAGCATGGCCACCGGCCCGCCTTCAGGTCCGGCCAGTTCGTAGTGGGTGACGCCGTCCGAGAGCCGGACGAAGTCGCCGCGCAGGTGTCGCCGCGATTCCGGGTCGAGTCGCCGGTCTTCTTCTGCGGTCGCGAAGTACTTCACGCTTTGCCCCCTCGGTTCGGACCGTCGTGCTCGGCCAGCGGCCGTACGAATGCCGCTATGGCCTCGGCGACCCACTCCGGGTCTTCCTCGGGGAGCAGATGGCCGCCGTCGGGGTGGATCGATTCGATCGCGCCGGGGATGTCTCTGGCGAAGTGCTGGCCGTCGATCCCCGCGCTGCGCAGTACCAGGGTCGGCACCGATACCCGGGGGAGGTCGCCGCTGCGGTCGGGCTGGTCGGTGTTGACGAAGTCAACGAATGCCGAGCGGTTTCCCGCGCGGTTCATGAGCTGGTACGACCGTTCCACCATGGCCGCGTCGACGATGTGGGAATGCGGACCCGTGGCGGAGCGAAGATTGCGTTCGATCGCGCGACGCGGCATCACGCGGCGGAGGATCGGGCGCAGCAGCGGGTTCCGGGCGAGTCGCAACGCGGGAGGAATGGACTTCTCCGGATAGCCGGTGGCGTTCACGAGCACGAGGCCGGCGACGCGTTCGGGGTAGTCCAGTGCCAGGTTCCAGGCGATGTTGCCGCCCAGCGAGTTCCCCGCGACGAAGCAGCGGCTCACGCCCACCGCGTCCAGAAAACGGGCGACCGTGGCCGCATAGGTCGGAACCCTGTAGTCGCGGTCGGCGCGCGCACCGGTAAGCCCCCAACCGGGAAGATCGGGTCGAATGACATCAAAGTCACCCGAGAGCAAGGACGCGGCCTGCTCGAAGTGATGCAGCGACGAAGCACTGCCGTGCAGCAGCAAGACGGCGGGACCGTCACCTGCCCGCTTGTAGTGGAGGCGCAGACCGTCGAAGGTTGCGAACAGTGAATCGGCTTGCGGTTCAGACCATGCGATCATAATGGCTACAGTGTATCCGATATTATGGCGTCGTCAACCGAGCCGACGGAAATCTCGGCAAGGCAGGGCGCTGACCAGGCGGTTCGTCACCCTCCGGAGGTCAGGGTCAGCGCCGGCGGGCCGATGACGCCGTGGAGGAGATCGTGGGATCTTCATCAGGACTGATGACTACGATCTCCCCATGACCCGAACCGGCACCGCCAACCGCCTCGACCGCAGAAAAGCCCGGACGCGCGCGGCGCTCCTCTCTGCAGCGAGGACGCTCCTCACCGCCCGCGACCCGGCGGAGGTGAGCATCCAGGAGATCACCGACGCCGCCGACGTCGGATTCGGGTCCTTCTACAACCACTTCTCGTCGAAGCAGGAGCTCTTCGAAGTCGCTGTCGAGGAGGTCATCGAGGAGCACGGGGCGATGCTCGACGAGATCACCGCTTCAATCGCCGACCCGGCCGAAGTGTTCGCGGCCTCGATCCGGATCACGGCGAGGTTCCCCAAGACGCATCCCGAGATGGCGAAGATCATCGAGCGCGTCGGCCAGCGGTATCTCACTTCGCCGACCGGCTTGGCGCCCCGCGCGCTGCGCGACCTCGAGCGCGCCCGGGATGTCGGCCGAATCGACTTCGGTGATCCTGAGGTGCTCATCGCTTGCGTCGGCGGTGCCCTCCTCGGCGTCATCCACTTGGCCCTGCTGCGATCCGAGCCGGCTGCCATCGATGCCGCCTCGGACGAGTTGGCCGCCAACCTGCTGCTCATGCTGGGCCTGTCCGCGGAGGAAGCGCGCGAGATCGCGCGACGGCCTCTGCCGACCGACGCCTGAGCGAATCCGCTTCGCGTGATGCCCGAGACAACTCCTTGACGCTTCGGCAACAAGAAATGATAATTCGATCAGTTATGATCATGTAATCATTTCGAGGGTCGGCGGCTCCCCGATGCTCGGGAGGCCGCTTTCAAGATGAGCTCGGTGGTCGCCGCACGCCGCTTCGCCATCCCCATCGAATCGATGTACCAGGAGGAACGATGACCATCGGACTTGCCATCGCTCTGGCGGCCGTCTTCGGCGTCTCCGGGGTGGCGAAGCTCGCTGCGGTCCCGCTCATGCGGCAAGCGGCCGCTCATCTGGGCTTCTCGACCTTGCAGTACCGACTGCTCGGCGCGCTTGAGGTAGCCGCCGTTGTCGGCGTCGGGATCGGTGTCGTCGTACCTTGGATCGGCATCGCCGCCGCCTCGGGTCTGGTGCTGCTCATGCTCGGCGCGGCCGCGAGCCACGCGGCTCACCGGGACGGCGCAGTCCGAGTGGCGATCCCGCTCGTCCCCGCCGTGCTCGCGGTCCTCTACGCGCTCACGCTCGTCTGACGGCTCTGGCCGCGCTCGCAGATTTGATGAACGAATCAGAATGTTCGCGCCGGCCAGCGCCTACGATGACCCGTAAGTCCAAAATGGGGGTAGCGATGTCTTCGGTGCTCTATAGGCTCGGGCGTTCCTGCGCTCGCGCGCGCTGGCTGGTGATCGCTCTCTGGGTCGGTGCGCTCGTCATCGCCGGCGGCGCGGCCGTCCTGTTCAACCAGGGCACCGACGACACCTTCGCGATCCCGGGATCCGAGTCGCAGGACGCCCTCGACTACCTCGGCCGGGTCTTCCCCGAGTTCAGCGGGACCTCGGCGAGCCTGGTTCTCACCGTCCCGGAGGGGCAGGAGGTCGACACGGCCGAGGCCGAGGCCGCTGTGGCCGACGCTGTGGACCGCATCGACGGCCTCGACCAGGTCGCGGCCGTCTCGAATCCGTTCGGCGCGGACGTGACCGGCGCCGTCTCCGAGGACGGCGAGGCCGCGATTGTCGCGGTCCTGCTCACCGTCGACCAGGCCGACGTCACCGACGCCACCAGGGACGACCTCACCGCGATCGCGAACGACCTCGCCGCGGCCGTCGGCGAGGACGCCGTGGTCTACACCGGCGGCGACGCGTTCGCTGACAACATCCCCGAACTCAGCCCCACCGAGGGCATCGGCCTCGTCGTCGCCCTGGTCGTGCTGCTGCTCATGTTCCGGTCGATCCTGGCCGCGTTCATGCCGCTGCTGACGGCCGTCCTCGGCGTCGGCAGCGCCGTCGCCCTGGTCCTGCTCGCCACGGTCCTCGTCCCGATCTCCTCGACCGCGCCGATGCTCGCGGTCATGATCGGCCTGGCCGTCGGCATCGACTACGCCCTGTTCCTGCTCTCGCGCCACCGCGACCAGCTCGGCGAGGGCCTGGCGGTCGAGGAGTCGGTCGCCCGCGCCACGGCGACTGCCGGTTCGGCGGTCATCTTCGCGGGCCTGACCGTCGTCATCGCGCTGCTGGGCCTGTTCGTCGCGGGTATCCCGTTCCTGACGACGATGGGCGTCGCCGCGGCCGTCGCGGTCGCGATCGCCGTGGCCGTCGCGATCACGCTGGTCCCGGCACTGCTGGCCGTCGCCGGGGAGCGGATGCGGCCGCGCAAGCCCAAGCGGCGCAAGCGGGCTCGGCGGAAGCCGCAGATCGCGCTCGCGTGGGTCCGCACCGTCACCCGAGCCCCGGTCGTCACCATCGCGGTGGTCGTCATCGGTCTCGCCGTCGCCGCGTTCCCCGCCATGCAGCTGCGGCTCGCCCTGCCCGACAACGGCGACGCCGCCGAGGGCACCGATGCGAAGGTCACCTACGACGTCATCGCCGACCACTTCGGGCCCGGCTACAACGGGCCGCTCATCGTCACCGCCGACATCATCACCTCGACCGACCCGGTCGGCCTCGTCAACGACCTCGCCGCGGACATCCGCGGCATGGACGGCGTCGCCTCTGTCCCGCTCGCAACACCGAACCAGAAGGGCGACACCGGGATCATCCAGGTCATCCCCGAGACCGGACCCGACGCGGCCGCCACCGAGGACCTCGTCGCGGCACTGCGAGACAAGGAGGCCTACTTCCTCGCCCACTTCGGCACCCAGACCGCCGTCACCGGCATCACCGCCGTCGGCATCGACGTCTCCGCCCAACTCGGCTCCGCCCTGCTTCCGTTCGGCATCCTCGTCGTCGGCCTCTCACTCGTGCTGCTGGCCATGGTCTTCCGCTCGATCTGGGTCCCGGTCAAGGCCACCGCCGGATACCTCCTGTCGGTCGGCGCGGCCTTCGGCGCCACCTCGTTCGTGTTCGTCGAAGGCCACGGCGCCGACGCCCTGCACGTCGCCGGGGTCGGCTCGGTCATCTCCTTCCTCCCGATCATCCTCATGGGCGTCCTCTTCGGACTCGCCATGGACTACGAGGTCTTCCTCGTCTCGCGCATCCGCGAGGACTACGTCCACCACGGCGACCCGCACCGCGCCATCGAGACCGGGTTCGTCTCCGCCTCCCGCGTGGTCACCGCCGCCGCCGTCATCATGTTCGGCGTCTTCGCCGCCTTCGTCCCCGAAGGCTCGGCCACGATCAAACCCATCGCGTTCAGCCTCGCCGTCGGCGTCTTCGTCGACGCGTTCCTCGTGCGCATGACCCTCGTCCCCGCCGTCCTCGCCCTCCTCGGGCACCGCGCCTGGGGCCTGCCGCCGAAGCTCGACCGGGCCCTGCCGGTCTTCGACGCCGAAGGCGACGCCCTCGTCCACGAACTGCGCCTCGCCGACTGGCCCGAACCCGGCGCCGACGACGCCGTGGCCGCCCGCGACCTCCGCCTCGAAGACGACCGCGGCCGCACCGTCCTCGAATCCATCAACATGCGACTGCCGCGGGGCGGAACACTCGTCGTCGACGGCACCGGCCCGGTCGGCAAGACCGCGCTCCTGATGGCCCTCGCAGGACGCGTCCCTTCCGTCAAGGGCGACTTGAAAGTCCTCGGACACGTCCTGCCGCAGCACGCTCGCGCCCTGCGCCGCGAGGTCGAGATCATCGCCTGCCGCGACACCCCCGACCCTGCCGCCAGGATCGCCGCCGCGATCGGCGACGGCGTTCGCCTGGTCCTGCTCGACGACGTCGACCTCGTCCTGCGCACTGATGCCCGCGACGCCCTCCGCACCCTCCTGGCCGACCGGCGCGCCCCCGACGGCGCGCCCGTCGCCTACGTCCTCGCCTGCCAGGATCCCGACCGCATCCTGGACCTGCTCCCGGCGACCGCCCAGCCGCTCGCTCTCAACGCCATCGAGGTGGCCTGATGCTCCGACCGTTCGCCAACTCCACCCGCGCCGGCGCCGCCGGACCGCTCACCTGGCGCACCTGGGCCGGGCTCGTCCTCGTCCCCGTCCTCGCCATGGGCCTGCTCACCTGGGCCCTGTGGAACCCCGACGCCGACCACGGCACCGCCACCGCCGCCGTCGTCAACAACGACAAGCCCGTCACCGTCGACGGCCAGACCATCCCGCTCGGCCGCGAACTCGCCGGGGAACTCACACACGCCGACGACTCCGCCTACACATGGACCCTCACCGACGCCGCCGACGCCGAATCCGGCCTCGCCGACGGCACCTACACGGCGGTCGTCACCATCCCCGAGAACTTCTCCGCCCAAGGCACCTCCGCCGCCACCGCCACCGGCGCCGGAGGCAACCCGGACAGCGCGACCAAAGCCGTCCTCGACATCGAGACCTCCAACGCCGCCGGCGCCGCCGACCCGGCCCTGTCCAAGGACGTCGCCCTCGCCACCCAGCGCACCCTCGACGGCCAAGTCGTCGAGACCTATCTCGACAACATCTACGTCGCCTTCAACACCATCCACGACCAGCTCGCCGACGCCGCCGACGGCGCGTCCCAGCTCGCGGACGGCACCTCCGAACTCGCCTCCGGGGCCACCGAACTCTCTACGGCCGCAGGCGAACTCGCCACCGGCGCCGACACCCTGGCCGACGCCACCGCCCAACTCGAGACCGGCTCCGCCGACCTCGCCGACGGCCTGGACGAAGCCGAAACCGCAGTCGCCGACCTCCCCGCCGCGACCCGTGAACTCGCCGACGGCGCCGAGCAAGTCGCCCAAGGCAACGAGGCGATCGCCGCGGAGGTCGTCCCGCTCGCGAACGACATCATCGCCGCCATCGACGCGCTGCCCTCCGCCGAGGACGCCGCCGCCGACTTCCAAGACCTCGCGAGCCAGTGCGCCGCCGAGGGCGCGAACCCCGACTTCTGCGCCGACCTCCAATCGGCCGCCGACGACTTCTCCGCCGAGGCCGCCGACATCGACGCCGCCATCGCCTCCGTACGCGCCAAAGTCGT
The DNA here is from genome assembly GCF_003933745.1 of Glycomyces terrestris. GTDB lineage: Bacteria > Actinomycetota > Actinomycetes > Mycobacteriales > Micromonosporaceae > Glycomyces > Glycomyces terrestris. Next base: position 11,772 of record NZ_RSEB01000006.1, read on the forward strand.
CGAGACCCGCGACGCCGTCCAAGCCCTCGCCACGGGCGCGCGCCAAGTCGCCGACGGCAACGACACCCTCGCCGACCAGATGCCCGCCCTCGTCTCCGGCATCACCGAAGCCGCCGACGGCGCGGATGAACTCGCGACCGGCGCCGCCCAGACCAACGACGGCGCACAGGAACTCGCCTCCGGAGCCGACCAGCTCGCCGACGGCGCCGACCGACTCGCCTCCGGCGCCGCCGACGTCGACGACGGCGCGCAACAACTGGCCACCGGCCTCGCCGACGGCCGCGACCAGGTTCCCACCTACACCGAATCCGAACGCGCCCACCTGGCCTCGATCGCCGCCGATCCCAGCACCGCGACCGTCGCCGGTGCCGGGATCGGGGAGCTCTCCATCGCGCTGTTCGCGGTGATCGCCCTGTGGGCCCTGGCCCTCGCCGTCTACCTGGTGACCACCGCTGTCCCCGGCGACATCCTCACTTCCCGAGCCCCGACGTGGCGGATCATCCTCCAAGCCGCCCTCCCCGGTGCCACCGCCGCCGCACTCGCCGCGCTGGCGATCACCGCGATCGCCGTGCCGGTCATGGATCTCCGCATCGATCGCGCCTTGGCGTTCCTGGGTGTCGCCCTCCTGGCCGCCTTCACGTTCACCGCCCTGAACCAGGCGCTCGTGGCGATCTTCGGCCGCGCCGGCCGCCTCGCCTCGGTCGCCGTCCTCATCCTCACCATCGCACTCGGCGTCGTCTCGACCCTGCCCGCACCGCTCTACGCGCTCGTCGGCTGGATCCCCACCCGCGGCGCGGTCGTCGCCCTCCGCGCCGCCGCCCTCGGCGGCCCCGGCCTCGCCACCGGCGTCACCCAACTCGCTGTGTGGCTCGGGGTCGGCGCGCTGGCGACGATCCTCGTCACCGACCGCCGCCGCACCCTCAGCGCCCGACACCTCCGACTCAGTGGCAACTGAGAGCCGCAGTGCAATTGAGGGCCCGCGAAGGAGCGACACGTTGTCCACCGATTGGCTGTGATCGCTGCTGGTCGGTTTTGTGCTAGTCGACGTGGCTCGGGGCCTAGGTGCGGGCCGCCCCGCGCCCTAGCGTCGGTACGGGACCACCGACCGAAGGAGTTGGCTTCCTTGACCATCAGCTACACCGGGTTGCGCACCCGCGACGACTCGGGGCTCATCGCGACGGGCGAGGCCCGTCCGCTGCTGTCCTGGCACCCTGTCGGGGCGAGGGCTTACACGGTCGAGGCCGCTGCCGATGCGGCGTTCGACGAGGTCATCGCGTCGCTGACGACTGAGCGCACGTTCGATGTGCCGCTGCCGGGTCCTGCGCTGGCGAGTCGGGAGGTCCGCTGGTGGCGGGTGCGTGCGGTCGGGGAGGAGGAGTGGAGTGAGCCGTGCCGGGTGGAGGCGGCGCTGCTGGAGGCCGGGGACTGGACCGCTCGGCCGGTCACGGTTCCTGCCGCCCCGGATGCCGTGCCGTTGCTGCGCCGCGAGTTCGCACTGCCACAAGGCATCCTGTCCGCGCGACTGTACGTCACGGCGCTCGGTCTCCATCAGACCTGGATCAACGGGGCCCTTGTCAGCGAAGACCTGCTGGAGCCGGGCTGGACCGAGTACCGCGACCGGCTGCTATACGCGACCTACGACGTCACAGGTCTGCTCGCGGAGGGCCGGAACGCGATCGGCGCGGCCGTCGCGGACGGCTGGTACCGCGGTCCGCTCGGCTGGTTCGGGCGTTCGGCCTGGTACGGGGATCGGACGGCGTTGCTCGCGCAGCTCGAAGTCGAGACGGTCGATGGCTGCGTGGTCGTGGGCACTGACGAGACGTGGCGCGGCGGGACCGGAGCGGTCGCCAGTGCCGGGCTCTACGCCGGATGCACGACCGACCTCCGGAACGAACCGCGCGGTTGGAGGGAGCCGGGCTTCGACGACCGCGACTGGGCCGCAGCCACGACGCTCGATCTGCCTGCCGGCCTTGAGCACCGCTCGATGCCTGCGGTCCGGGCCGTGCGGACCTGGCCCGTCGAGGTGGTCGCGGATGGACGCCTGCGCCTGGACACCGGGCAGAACCTCGCCGGGTATCTGCGCGTCACCGCCACCGGTCCGGCGGGTGCCGAGATCACCGTGCGCCACGCCGAAGTGCTCGATGACCAGGGCGAGCTGCACACGGCGCCGCTGCGCTCCGCCGCCTCCGTCGACCGGTACACCCTCGATGGCGGCCGGGCCGTACTTGAGCCGGTCTTCACGTTCCACGGCTTCCGGTACGCCGAGATCACGGCCGACCCGGAGGTGCGCATCGACGGCGTCGAAGCGGTCGCGATCAGCTCCGACCTGCGCCGGACCGGTCGCTTCTCCTGCTCCGACGAGCGCGTGAACCGCCTGTACGACAACGTGATCTGGTCCCAGATGGACAATTTCGTGAGCATCCCGACGGACTGCCCGCAGCGGGACGAACGCCTGGGCTGGACCGGGGACATTCAGGTCTTCGCCCCGACCGCCTGCCGCAACTCCGACGCCCGCTCGTTCCTGCGCAACTGGCTGCGCGACCTCGCCATCGCCCAGTACCCGGACGGGAAGATGCCGCACGTCGTGCCCGACATCCTCGGCGACCTCGGCGACTGGGGCTCGGGCTCGACCGGATGGGGCGACGCGGCCGTCGGTGTCCCCTGGGCGCTGTACGAGGCCTATGGCGACCTGGAGACCTTGCGTGACCAGTACGCGTCCATGCGGGCCTGGGTCGATTGGGGCGCCTCACGACTCGACGCCGACCGCGTCTGGTCTGCGGGGTTCCACTTCGGCGACTGGCTCGATCCGGGCGCCCCCTCCGGCGACCCGGCGCGGGCCGCTGTTCCGACCCCGTTCACGGCCACTGCTTACCTCTCACACAGCGCCCGGCTCCTGGCCCGCATCGCGGGCCTGCTCGGCCGAGCCGAGGACGCCGACCATTACGGGGCCCTGGGGGACGCGATCGCCGACGCCGCCTGGAAGCACCTGGGGAACAAGGCGATCGAAACGCAGACGGGTTGCGCCATGGCCCTCCGGTTCCGGATCGCGCCCGACGATGAACGGCATGCGGTGGGGGAGCGGCTCGCCGCGCTCGTACGCGCGAGAGGCGGCCGCATCGGCACCGGCTTCCTCGGCACCCCGCTCATCCTCCACGCCCTCACCGAAACCGGCCATCACGAGGAGGCGTACCTGCTGCTCATGAACGAGCGCTGCCCCGGCTGGCTCCACCAGGTCGGCCAGGGTGCCACGACCGTGTGGGAACGCTGGGACGCGATCGGCGAGGACGGCCGAATCCACGGCGGCGATATGGACGGGGGCGGGCCGATGCTCTCGTTCAACCACTACGCCTACGGCGCGGTCGCCGACTGGCTCTACGCCACCGTCGCAGGCCTTTCGCCGGCCGCGCCCGGTTGGAGCGCGGTCTCGTTCGCGCCCGTACCCGGCGGCGGACTGACCTGGGCCTCAGCCGAGATGGACACGCCGATCGGGAGGGCCGCCATCCGCTGGGAGACCGGCGACGGCTCATTCAGCGCCGAGGTCGAGGTCCCCCCGGGGGCCACAGCGACTGTCACACTCCCGCCGGGGGACTGGTCGAGCCTCCGGCTCAACGGCCGGACCCTGCAAATCGCACCCGTGCTCGACCTCGGACCGGGCGTTCACCGCATCGCGTTGTCCTCATCGCGATCGTGACCTGCGAACCGCTTCCGGTACTCGGTCGGGCTCATCCCCGCGTGCTCCCGGAAACGGCGCGCGAACAGGTTCTGGTCGGCCATCCCGACCTGCCGAGCGATCCGCCCGACCGGCAGGTCGGTGCCCAGCAGCAGGCCCGCGGCCGTTTCGATACGGTGCCGAGCGAGATACCCCATCGGCGGCAATCCCATGGCCGCCTTGAAGATCCGCGCGAGGTAGCCCGGTGAGAGGTGCAGTTCGGCACCGAGGTCCTTGAGCGTCCATGACTCGTCGAACCGTTCTTCGAGCATCCGCGCCGCGGCGTTGACCCCCGGATGTACGCCGGGCCCGTCCGCGGACCGTCCGACCAGCGCGCGTGCCGCGAGACCGAGCACCAGCGTCAACCGCCCGACCGCGTCCGCTCGCCGCGACTGCGCATCCAGCCCGCCGAGCGCGTCGAGATGGCTGACGCACTCGTCCAGTGCCTCCCCCTCGAGCCGCCCGTCGGACTGCCCGCAGCCCGTCCACAGCAGCCGCCCCAGCATCGGGTCCTCACGCATCCACGACAGCTCACCCTGCAACAGCCCGGGACTGAAACAGCAGTTCAGGAGCTCAAGGCCGTCGCACTCCTCGTACGAATGCCACAGGCCCGGCCGCAGTAGGACTACGTCGCCGACCGAGACGGTCCGCCGCCCGGCAGCCGAGCAGTGCACACCGGACCCGGCTGCGACGACCACGAGTTCGATGAACCCGTGCGAGTGCGCGAACATCGCGCCTTCGTGCCGGTACCGCCCGCTGTGCACCCGCAGCCCAGGCGTCAGCGACATCGATCCCCGCCACTCGCGGACCACGAACGAACCCATGACACAGGTATATCCCGTGGAACGGTCTGCCGCCCCGCAGGCACCCGAGGATTGGTCTGATGTTGCTGGCGGAAATCGCTATCACCTCTGGTCAAACCACTGGTGGAGGCGGCACCGGCGTTCAGCGCAGGTGTCGATGAGAAGTTTCCAGGCTCCGGTGCGGTAGTCGGCCCATCGACCGAGGACGGGTATCACGACCGTTGCGGCGCCGGCTTGTTTCGAGCGGTGGGCGCTTGTGCAGTGTCGCCGGTGGTCACACGGTACTTCGTCCTCAGCCGAGCCGACATGAGGTCAGCAGAATGGACGGGGCGCCGGAGCGCCGGAGCAGGCCGTCCGCCGAGCGGGACAGCGCGTCGAGCACGGCGTCCAGGTCCACCCCGACCAGGCGTCCGTCGCGCTTGACTACGCGTCCGTCGACGAGGACGGTCTCGACGTTGCTGGTGTCCATCTGCAGGACCGCGCCCGGGGCGTGGTTGACCGGTCCCGCGTTGAGCGCCTGCGCGTTGAGCACGATCACGTCGCCGCGCTTGCCGGGAGTGAGCGACCCGACGAGATGGTCGAGGTGTGCGGCCTGCGCCCCGCCCAGCGTCGCCATCCGCAGGACGTCGCGGGTGGACACCGGCCGGACCTCGGCGCCGCCGCCTTGGGCGTGGTTCGCCATGCCGCCGCGCTGCAGCGTGTATGCCGCGCGCATCTGGGAGAAGAAGTCGACCGTGTGGATGCTGACGGCGTCGGTGCCGAAGCCGACCGGCACCTCGTGGTCGAGTGCCGGCTGCAGGGCGAGCCGCCCCATCCCCAGGGTCTGCTCGGCGATGCACGAGACCGACACCTTGGCCCCGGTTCGGCCGATGAGATCCCAGGTCGACTCGTCCAGACCCAGGCAGTGGATGTACGTCAGCCACGGCCCCAGCAGGCCCTCAGGCTCGAAGTCCTCAAGGAACCGGCCCATATGTACGTCATTGACGTGCGCGAAGACTGGCAGCTCCAGGTCCCGTGAAAGGCGGAACAGGTCGTCGTCGACGTGATAGCCCAATGCCAGGCCGACGAGCGGGCCGCTGCCGTGTTCCACGAGTCGCCGGATGTCCTCGGGGTGGGCATAGGACGGGTCGGGTTCGAACTCGCCGAACACCGGCGAGAAGCTGAACATGCAGCGGATGCCCGAGCGCCGGATTCCGTCGAGTGCGGCGTCGGTGTGCTCCGGGGTGTAGGAGCACTGGGAGGTGTCGACGACGGTGGTGGTACCGGCGGCCAGATTCTCCAGCGCACCGCCGAACTCGCCCCAGTAGACGTCCTCGGGGGTGTACTTGTGGAACAGCGCCTGGTCCCCGGCCCGTGACTGTAGGAAGTAGTCGATCTCCAGCGCATCGGACCAGTACGACCGCAGCGCAGTCTGGAACATGTGGTGGTGGGAGTTCACGAACCCTGGCATCACGATCCGGCCCGAACAGTCCAGCACCTCGGCGTCGGCGTGCAGGTTCGGCTCGACCGCGACGATGCGGCCGTCCTCGATCAGCACGTCGCCGGTCTCGAGCTCCCCGATGTCCGGGTCCATGGACAGCACGATCCCGCCACGCAACAGGGTGCGGTCGGCAGAGGTCACGGCGACTCCGTTCGTAGTTCCAATTTTGGTTACACCGTATCCGAAATTACTTCAGTCGTCAACGCCCGCCCCGGACCGGCTCAGGTTTCGGCGTGCTGGTCGCGCATCTGAGCGAGGCCCGCCAGGAGGAGGTCGAGCCCGAAGGCGAACTCCTCCTCGATGGGCATGGGCAAGAAGTCCGCCAGCGCGCGCGTGGCGGGGAACCGGGTCGCGTCGATCCGATGCAGGGCAGCGGACGTCCGTGCTTCGTCGCGGGACTTCGCTGCGCGATCAGCAGTGAGCTGCATGGCGAAGCCGAGGACGTAACGGGCCAGCGACGCATATGCGCGCGGCGCCAGCGACTGCGGGAAGCCGTGCGCCAGCAGCAACGCCAGGACGCGCTCGCGATAGACGGCGGCGTTCGGCCCGGTCGGGATCTGCTCGGTCAGCAAGACCGCCACGTTGCGATGCCGACTCAAGACCTTGAACATGCTGACCGCGGCCGCCCGGACCGCTGGCTGCCAGTGCGTTGCACCGGGCTCTTCGTCATCGACCTCGATCTCGCCGATGATGCGATCGACGACTTGGGCGACGAGGTCGGCGCGATTCTCGAAGTGCCGATACAAGGTGGCCGTACTGGAGCCCAGCCGCTGGGCCAGCATGCGCAGCGACAAGGCATCGGCGCCGTCCTCGTCCAGGATCGTCAGCGCCGTCGTCAAGATCCGCTCCAGCGGAATGCGCGGTCGGCCCGGGGCCCGCCGCCCTGCGGCCGACGCCCCCGACTCGGTCGATGCCGTGTTCATGTGGCCAGTATGGCGGGCTGACGGCGAGACGCGATCGCAGCCACCGCCGCGAGCGCCGCCATGGCGGCGCTGAACACGATGCCCGCGACACGGAGTCCCGCCGTCTGGGCGACCAGGCCCGCGCCGACGACGGGAATCGAGATCGCGATGTAGGCCACGATGAAGAAGGCGGACGCGACCTCGGCGCGGTGATGGGCCGGCGCCGCAGCGTTCAATGCCGTGAGCGCCGCCCGGAAACTCACGCCCTGCCCGAGTCCGGTCGCTCCCGCAGCGATGAGTAGGAGTACGAGTGAGCCGGCGGCCAATGCGCCCGCGAGCAGCACCACCCCGATGACCAGTACGCCGCATCCCACGCTGATGGCCGCCCTGCCGAGCGGGCGCACGAGCAGGACCTGCCCGAGGGCGGACGCGGCGAACACAGCGCACACGACCACGCCCGCCAGCGCGAGCGAAGCGAGTCCGAGCAACTCGCGAAGGAAGAAGGGTGCGACTGCGGTGAACAGACCGAGTACTGCGAAACCGGCGAAACCTGCGGTCGCCGCCCAGGCGAATGTCCGTCGGACGGAAGCGGGCACGCTCGGGCGTGAGAGTCGGAACTCGCGAAATCCGCGAATACGAACCGGCTCAGGCATCGCCCACACGCCTGCCGCGACCACAGCGAGCAGTACCAGGTGCACGACGTATGGCACCTGGAGCGGGGCGGCGGCGAACTGCGCGAGCACTCCGGCAAGCAGCGGGCCCAGGCCGAGACCGCCCATGTTCGCGACGGTCGCCACGACCGTCGCCCGTTCACCGTCGCCCGACAGGTCTTGCAGCGCGGCGGTCGCGGTGCCGGTGAACATCCCGGCGGACAATCCGGACAGCAGCCGCGCGCCCAGGAGCACTGGCACGCTGTCGGCCCCCCAGAACACAACTGCGCTAAGCGCCGCGCACGCCAATCCTGGCAGCAGGATCTTCCGGCGCCCGATCACGTCGGAGGCGCGGCCGAACAACAGCAGCGCGCCCAGCACGCCGACCGCGTACGCCGCAAAGATCACCGTGCTGGTCAGGGTCGAGAAATGCATCTCGCGCTGGTACAGCACGTACAACGGGGTCGGCAGCGTCGTGCCCAGCATCGTCACCGTGAATGCCGACGCCAAGGACCAGAACGCCGCGTCAGGCGACGAGCGCTTCGACATTGCGCAACGACGTGTTCAGCGCCCCGGTCAGGGAGCCCTGGAAGACACCGCCCATGGGGCCGTCGATCATCCCGCCGTCAACGTTCACCGACAGGTCGACCTTGCTCGCCGCGCCCATGTCGGCGATGCCGATCACCAGCTTCAGGTTCACTCCGGCGCGGGTGAGGCCGCTCATCTCGATCACGTTCGGCGCCTCAACCCTGTCGAACGTCCAGTCGATCGCGACCGGCATGTTCATCACCCGGGCGGCCGCCGTCGCGGAGTCCCCCGGCGACAACTGCGCGGGGACCGCGGACTTCCAGGACTTGTGAATGGTGAGCCACTCGGCCCAACGGAACGGATCCGCCATCACCTCCCAGACCTTCTCAGGGCTCGCACTACAGGTGGCGCTGACTTCGACGGTACGCATGTGTTTCCCTCTCGACTATTTCGACTACACTGTACCCGAAATACCGGAGCGGTGCACGCGCATGAGATCCAAGGCCCAGGATCGAGTCCTGGCGGATCGCGGTCTACCGAGCGAACTGCCCGTCGCGATCTCGGGCGACGCGCTCTGGTGGCGGTCGTGGCAGGGGGAGAAGCGGGGTGTTCACGCCGGGTTATGGCCAGCAGCAGTCCGATGACGGCGAAAGCGATCCCGACTGCGAAGACCGGAGAGACCAGATCCATGCCGCACTCGGGCGGGCTGTCGATGCTGCAATCTTCGTCGCTGGCCGACAACCAGGTGCTGTTCACCACCAAGAAGATCGTCCAGGAAACCGCCATTGCCGCTGCGGTGATTTTGAGACCGACAGTCGACTGGACCTCAGCCACCGCTCGGACTCTCCGAGTCGCTGGCGAACGGGTCGATCGCCTCCGATTCCGGAGCCGGTTCGTCATACGCTCCACCGCAGGCTTGCCGACCTGCAATGTCGTTCTCGAGAGTCACACCGCCCAGAGGTGGCGGGCACTCAGAGGCTCCTCCCGATTTCTTCACACACCCCGACTGGACTGTCAGCGAGGTGTAATTTGCGGCTGTCAGCCAGTAGTTGATGCCGTCCGGACGTCTCGCCTCAAGATCGTGAAATACGGGACTCTGGCCGTATGTCTCGTCGCGATGGACGTCGTAGCCTGCATCGGTCCATCGCTCGCGCAGCAAGCTCACGTACTCCTCGTGGACGAGGTCCGTCGCGGAGTCTTCCGCGCTGAACGCGTAGGTGAGTTCGAATTGAACGTAGTCCTTGTCGGCTTCGCCATTGCGTGTGCAGCTGAGTTCGAGCAACCTGCGTTCTTCGAATCCAGGGAAGTCTGGCAGATCTGCGATCGCCTTGGCAGCGGCTTCCTCCATGCGGGTCCAAGCGGTGGATTCGTCGAAGTCGCGCTCTGGCGGAGTTTCGGCCGGGTCGCCGTTGTTCATACATCCTCCCGTGATGGTCGTTGCCAGGGCCGTGGCGACGATGAGCAGACGGTGCCGAAGCCACGTGGGTTCTCGGAATTCGTTGGTGGAATTCACTGCTACTCTCCCGGGGGCTGGATGAGGTCGGACTGGCCGGTGATGATGAGCGCCATGTCCTTCCTGGCGGCGTTGCCCTCGTCCCAGTAACCGCCATGGATCTCGCCGCTGTCCGCGCCGCTTGTGGCGCTGTTGAAGACGTTCCCACCGAAGTTCTCTCCAGTGGGGTCGTTGCCGTGGATCATCGATTCACCCGCTGGGAAGGCGATGGCATCGCCTTCGACCATTGTCGCCCACACGTTGTCTTCACCGACGGCGAGTTCGGAAGCGCGGTCGACGCCGAAGCCGGGGGCTGCGACTCCGACGACTTGATCGGCCCCGGTGTTCGGGTCTTGAGCTGCCTCGCCGACCAGTAGGCCACCGTAGGAGTGTCCGACAATGGTCGTGTTGGACGGCTCACCCTCGTGGGTGGCGTCGAGTCCATCGATAAAGTCGTTGAGTGTTTGCGCGCCCTCCTTTGCTGCCGCGCCGTCGCCGGCTTCGGGAGCAAGCTTGCTCAGATCCCACGAATCGCCTTTGAATGCTTCCAAAGGGCTGGCCGATTCGAAGAGCCGGTGCAGGCCCGGCTGGTGCTGGCGCTGGCCGCGTCCGGGCGCCAGGCCGAAGCACTCGATGTCTATGAGCGGGTGCGCAAGACCCTGGCCGACGAGCTCGGTCTCGATCCGGGGCCCGAGCTGCGGCACGCGCAGGCCGCCGTCCTCCAGCAGAGCGCCGCCGCCCCCGCCGCGGCCACCGCCCCTCAGATCCCGGCCGCGGTCCCGGCGCAACTGCCGCCCGCGCTCGCCTCGTTCACCGGCCGCCGGGCCGAGCTGCGCGCCGCCCATGGCCTGCTCGACCGAGCCGACGGCGCCGGGCCCGTGATCGCCGCGATCACCGGGCCCGCGGGCGTCGGCAAGACCACGCTCGGGCTGCGGTGGGCCCACCAGATCGCCGACCGGTTCCCCGACGGGCAGCTGTATGTGAACCTGCGCGGATTCTCCCCGGCACCCGAAGTGATGGCCCCCGAGACGGCCCTGCACGCGTTCCTGACCGGACTGGAGGTGCCGGCCGTGCGCATCCCCGCGGCGCTGGAGGAGCGCTCGGCCCTGTTCCGCACGCGCGTCGCCGGACGGCGCCTGCTGCTGTTCCTGGACAACGCCCGCGACGCCGACCACGTGCGGGCGCTGCTCCCGGGGACGGCCGAATGCCTGGTGGTGGTCACCAGCCGCACCGCGCTGACCGGCCTGGTCGCCACCGATGCCGCCAGCGTGCTGCCACTGGAGGTCCTGGACGCGGCCGCGGCCCGGGAACTGCTGGCCCGCCGCCTCGGCGACCGCCTCACCGCCGAACCGGCGGCCGTGGACGACCTGATCGGGCACTGCGCCGGGCTCCCGCTGGCACTGGCCATCGTGGCCGCCAACGCCGCCGCCCGCCCCGCCCGGCCCCTCGCCGAGGCCGCAGCCGACCTCGCCCGCGCCCGCGGCGGTCTGGACGCCTTCGCCGGCACCGAGGCCGCCACCGACGTCCGCACGGTCTTCTCCTGGTCCCTGCGCGCCGTCAGCGCCGCCGCCGCCCGCCTGTTCACCCAGCTCGGCCTGCACCCGGGGCCCGAGACGGGCACCGCGGCGGCGGCGAGCCTGGCCGGCCTCGACGAACGCGCCGCCCGCGCACTGCTGGCCGAACTGGCCGCGGCGAACCTGGTCACCGAGACCGGCACCGGCCGGTACGTCCTCCACGACCTGCTGCGCGCCTGGGCCGGCGAACTCGCCGCCGATCTCGAGGACGCACCCGCCGCGCGCGAGCGCCTGCTCGACCACTACCTCCACACCGCCCACGCCGGCGACCGCGCCCTTGCCCCTGAACGCGCCCCCATCGACCTCGCCCCACCGGCCGAGCGAACGACGGCGACCGCGCTCGGCGACGTCGCCGCGGCGAACGCCTGGTTCCACCGCGAGCGGGCGAACCTCTTGGCCTGCATCGACCTCGCCGGGGACATCGGCGCCGACGGCCACATGTGGCGCCTGGTCTGGTCGGTCAACTCCTACCTGCGCCTCCAAGGCGACCCCCGCATCCTGCTCGCCCTCCAGGAGCGAAGCCACGCCGCCGTCGAACGCGTCGGCGGCCCGCCCCTGGTCGCCCGCAGCCACAACGGCCTCGCCCAGGCCCTGGCCGCCGCCCGCCGGTTCGACGACGCCCACCTGCACCTGGCCGCCGCCCGCCGCCTGTTCACCGCCCTGGCCGACCGGGAGGGCCTCGGACTGACCGAGAGCCTGACCGGCCACATGCAGCTCCAGCAGGGCCTGCCCGCAGACGCCCTGGCCTCCTTCCAGGCCAGCGTCGAACACAAGCGCGCCACCGGGAACCGGCGGGCGCTGGCCGCGGCCCTGAACGAGACCGGTTGGGCCCGCATCCAACTCGGCGACTACGGCTCGGCGCTGGCCGACTGCCTGGAGGCGCTCGCCGTCCACCGCTCGGTCGGTCCCGACCGCGCCTCGGACGCCTACATCCTCCACGGTGTCGGGTACGCGCACACCCACCTGGGCCGGCACCGGGAAGCCGCGGACTACTACCGGCAGTCCGCGGCGCTCCTGGAGCGGGACGACGACCGCCGCTACCTGGCGCCGACCCTCGAGCACCTCGGCGACGCCGAGGCCGCCGCCGGCGACCGGTCGGCGGCGCGCGCGGCGTGGGCCAAGGGCGCGAGCGTCTTCCGCCGGCTCGGCGAGGAGGCGGCCGCGGCCGCCCTGGACGCCAAAGGCGCCGGGGCCGCGCCGCACTCGTGAGTGCCGCACGGCCCCGGCCGGGTGTCGGATCCGGTCAGTAGGTGCGGGCCTTGGTCGCGGCCCAGGACAGGGCGTAGTCGGCGACCTCCTCCCACCCGGCCTGGCCCAGGAGGTGGTGGGAGCGTCCGGCGAACTCCTTGAAGTCGGTCACCGCGGCCGAGTCCTTGTAGTGCTCGGCGTTCTCCAGGACCATCGCCGGCGGGCTGATGTGGTCGAGTTCGGCGGCGATGAACAGCAGCGGCGCGCGGTAGTCGTTGCCGAAGTCGACCTTGGTGGCCGCGTGCGGGTTGAAGTTCGCCAGGCCGCCCTCGAAGAGGATGTGCCCGGCGGCCGGGACGTGGTAGCGCTCGTACACCGCCCGCGATTCCGATTCGGAGAGCGTGTTGGTGAACGCGTAGTGGAACTGCTCGGGCGTCAGCGGCACGGCCTTGTGGGCGTTCGCCGGCTTCTTCAGGACCGGGAACGTGGAGCGGACGGTCGACAGCGGCAGGCGCCGCACGCCCTTGACCGCCGCCGAGGCGATCGCCACCCCGGCGGCGCCGACGCCGCGATCGAGCAGGACCTGCACGAACGCGCCGCCGAACGAATGGCCCATGAGGATCGGGCGCCGCTCCAGGCCCTGGACGAGCGCCTCGTAGTGGTCGAGGATCTGCCCGACCTCCAAGTGCTCCAGCGGACTCGGGTCGGCGCGCAGCGCCTCCACCTCGCCCTCCAGGCCCGGCCAGGCCGGGGCCAGGACCCGGTACCCGGCCTGCTCGTACCGGGCCTTCCACAGCTCCCAGGAGCGCGGGGTCATCCACAGGCCGTGGATGAGGACGATCGTGTCCGGATGGTTCGCCATGACCGGCCCCCTCTAGTCGCGGGTGGCGCGGTCGGCGGCGCGGACGAGGTCGAAGACCAGGCCCGGCCGGGTGACGAAGTAGGCGTGTGAGGCGCCCGCGTACTCGCTCACGGTCGATCCGGCCCGCTCGGCCATCGACCGCTGCGAGGCCGCGGGGATGGCCTGGTCGCCGCCGAACACCGCGTACCAGGACGGGATCGTCTTCCACGCCGGCGGGCCCGAGGGCGAGCCCAGCGCCGTCAGGGTCACCGGCCGCTGCATCGCGGCCATCGCGCGGGCCTCGGCCGAGGTGACCTCGTCGATGAACGCGCGCCGGAACTCGCCGGCGCGGATCGACAGCTCCACGTTCGTCCCGCCGCCGGGCACCGGCACCTCGACGGCGTCGACGACCTCGGGCAGGATCCCGCCCTCCGACAGGTCGAACGCGCTCTCGCCCTCCTCGGGCGCGAACGCCGCGATGTAGACCAGGGCCTTGACGTTCGGGTTGCCGGCGGCGGCGTTGGTGATCACCGCGCCGCCGTAGGAGTGCCCGACCAGGACGACCGGACCGGTGATCGAGGCGAGCACGGCCTTGACGTACTCGGTGTCGGAGGCCAACGCCCGCAGCGGGTTCGCGACCGCCACGGCCCGGTACCCGGAGGCGTGGAGCTTGCGGATCGTCCAGTTCCACCCGGACGCGTCGGCGAACGCCCCGTGGACGAGGACGACCGTGGGCTTGGACGACGAGGACTCGGCCGACGCCGCCTCGCCGACGGCGAGCGAGGCGACCACGGGCACCGCGGCGGCGCCCAGCAGGAGTGTTCTTCGGCTCGGAGCAGTCATGACAGGTTCCCTTCAACGGAGGAATGAGGTGTCCTCACCGTAGGGAGACCGCCATGCCGGAACAGTGACGAAACAGTGCCGTGCCAGGGGTCTCCTCGCGGTCCCCGGGTCGACGCGGGGGCGAACTAGCATGGAGCCGTATTGGTCTGGCGTTCGTCGACAGGTGAGGAGTCCTTGGTTGGCGGCAGCTTCGGGCAGGGCGGCGGAGGACCCGTTCGATCACTGCGCGCTGCACTACGTCGGTGATCAGGAGTACCTCGAGGGCACGGTGCCCTTCATCGATGCCGCGCTTGCCGCCGGTGACCCGGTCGCCGTCGCCGTGCCCGGGCCGAGTCTGCGATTGCTGCGCGGTGCCCTGGGCGATGCGGTGCAGCACGTCCAGATGCTCGACATGGCGGAGGTCGGCGCCAACCCCGGATGCATCATCACCAAGGTGTTGCGCGATTTCGCCGATCGGCACGCAGGCCGGCGCGTGCACCTCATCGAGGAGCCGACCTGGCCGGCGCGAACCGCGGCAGAATACCCCGCCTGCGCCCTGCATGAAGCGCTCGTCAACCTCGCCTTCACCGGCCGGGACGCCGCCATCCTCTGTCCGTACGACTGCGCAGGGCTCCAGGCGCAGTGGATCGCCGACTCACAGGCCACGCACCCGATGCTGGTCGACCGCGCCGGGCGCCGCCCCAGCCGCTCCTACGATCCCGACCGCGTCATCGCCGACTCCAACCGACCCCTCGACCCCAGGCCGTGGACCGCCATCGAACGGCAGGTCGACCGCGACACGATCGACAACGCCCGCTGGTTCGCCACCTCGTACGGCCGCAGCGCGGGCCTGGGCAGCCTGCAGCTCGTCGACCTCGAGATCGCCGTCACCGAGCTGGCCACTTTATGCGTCCTGTACGGCGGCGGCGCCGGCACCATCCGGCTCTGGAGCGACAAGAAGCAGCTTTTGTGCGAGGTCGAGGGCATCGGCCCGCTCACCGACCCGCTCGCCGGCCATCGGCCCTTCACTGAAGACCACGCCCAGGGCCGAAGCTTGCTGATGGTGCACCATGTGGTCGACCTGCTGCGCACCTACACCGGCCCCTGCGGGACGACGGCCCGGTTCCACTTGCGCCTGCCTTGACCGTCGACCGCTCTGGCAGAGGCCCGAAGTCGTCTGCTTGAACGCCGCAGCGGTCCCGCCGATAGCGTGCCGCGAAGGCAACCCCTCCGCTCCGGCGCCCGGAGTTCTGCAAGCATCCCCGACCGACTTTCGGCGGGCGCTCGGACAGGGCGCGGTTCCACGTCATGCTGGGAGTGAACGGAGCGGCGGCAGACGGATCCGCCGTACTGTTCGGGCGGGGACCCATCCGCCGGTGCGACGGCTCCGAATCCCCGTTGAGCACGCAGATCTTCCGCCGGGAGCGAGATGATGTTTGACCAGGGCGCTGAGGCCCATCGCCGACAGGGGCCGTCGCGGCTGTCCGTGGTGCCGGGCACCGAGTCCGCCACGGCCGAGGCGCTGCTGCACCGCGCCGCGCTGGGCGAGGACGACGCCTTCGCGGCGCTCTACGACCTCGTGTCCGCTCGCGTATACGGACTGTGCCTGCGCGTCGTCCGCGATCCGGCGCAGGCCGAAGAGGTCGCCCAAGAGGTCTTCGTCGAAGTGTGGCGGACCGCGACCCGCTTCGACGAGCGGCGCGGTTCGGCCACCGCGTGGATCACCACGATCGCCCACCGCCGCGCGGTCGACCGGGTCCGGTCGGCGCAGGCGGCCGGAGAGCGGGAGCGGCGCGCCGCCGCCGCGTCCGCCGTGCCCGAGTACGACCAGGCCGCCGAGGCCGCCGCCGGGCGCCTGGAGCACCGCCAGGTCCGCCGGTGCCTGAAGACCCTGACCGAGCTGCAGCGGCAGGCGATCACGCTCGCCTACTACGGCGGCCACACTTACCGGCAGGTCGCGACGCTGCTGGAGACCGCCGTCCCCACGGTGAAGTCCCGCATCCGCGACGGCCTGGTCAAACTGCGCGACTGCCTGGAGGTGGCCCGATGAGCGCTGATGTCCACACCCTGATCGGCGCCTGGGCCCTCGACGCGGTCGACGACCAGGAGCGCCGACTGATCGAGGCCCACCTAGACGAGTGCGCCTCGTGCGCGCAGGAAGCGGCCGAGCTGCGTGAAGCGGTCGCGCGGCTGTCGGACGTGACGGTGGCCGACCCGCCGGCTCGGCTGCGCGGGCGCGTGCTCGCCGAGGTGCGCCGCACCCGGCAAGCGGCCCCGGCCGCGACCGAGCCTGAGCCCGAGCCGCCGCAGCAGACCGCCCCACCGCGCCCGCGCCGCGCCCGTCTCGCCTTCCGACCGCCGCGCCTGCGCCTCGCGCTCGGCGCCGCCGCGATCGCCGTGGTCGCCGCGTTCGCCGGCGTCGTCGCGACCTGGGCCCTCCTGCACCAGCAGGCCGTTCCCAGCGAGGCGGACCGGATCGCGGCGGTCCTCGAAGCCGCCGACGCCGAAGTCGCCCAAGCGGAGCCGGACGGCGGCGGGCAGGTCACCGTGATCTCGTCGGCCTCACTGGACGAGGCCGTCGTGGTGATCGCCGACCTCGCCTCGCCCGGAGCTGACCGCTCCTACCAGGTCTGGATGGTCGACGACGCCGGACAGGTCTCGGCCGGCGTCATGGACGCGGGCGACTCCTCGGCCACCATGCTCATCGAGGACGTCGGCGACACCGACCTCATCGGAGTCACCGAGGAACCGGCGGGCGGCTCCGACACGCCCACCCTGCCCCTGATCGCCGGCGTACCACTCGACGCCTGACCGTCCGAAGCGGTGAGACGGGCTCGGCCACCGGCCGGGCCCGTCGCCTTTGCGGTCGATCACGGAAAAAATCCGAGAATCTCCGCCTCCGCACCCATCCGGCGGGTTCCCGGCCCCGAATCAAGGGCATGAACGACCGACTGATCGCGGCCCTCGGGGGCATCGCATGCGCCGGGGGAGCCCTGGCCGCGGCGCAGCTCGCGGCGATCGCCGTGGCCCCCGGCAGCGGACCGGTCGCAGCCGTCGGCGCGGCCGCGGTCGATGCGACGCCCGAGCCGGTCAAGGCGTGGGCGATCCGCACCTTCGGATTCCACGACAAGCTCGTGCTCCTGGCCGGCATCGGGCTGGTCCTCTTCGCCTGCGCCGTGATCGTGGGTATCGTCGCGCGCCGCCGGATCGCCGTCGGCTACGGGGCGCTGATGCTGCTCGGCGCCGCCGGAGTGGCCGCTGCGATCTCCAGGCCCTCCGCCTCCGCCACGTGGGCCCTGCCGTCCCTGACCGGCGCCGCGATCGGCGCGGTACTGCTCTTTCTGCTCTACCGCCCCAGCCTCGCGACCGGCGCGGCCCCCGGACGCGCGGTCGACCGGCGCGGTGTCCTCCTGGCGCTGGGCGGGGCCGGCCTCGCCGGGGCGGCCGGATGGCGCTTCGGCGGCACCGGCGAGATCGACCGGGCCCGCCAGGGCCTGACCCTGCCCGAGGCCGACGACATCGGTCCGGCCGGGACCGGACTCGACATCGACGGCCTCACCCCGTACCTGACGCCCAATCCCGACTTCTACCGCGTCGACACCGCCCTGGTCCTGCCTCGAATCCTTCCCGAGGACTACCGGCTGCGAATCGGCGGCCGCGTCGCGCGCCCGCTCGAACTCACCTACGGAGACCTGCTCGACCGCGAACTGCTCGAACGCGAGATCACCATCTCCTGCGTCTCCAACGAGGTCGGCGGCACCCTGGCCGGCAACGCGCGCTGGCTCGGCGTCAGCCTCGCCGACCTGCTCACCGAAGCCGGCCCCGAGCCCGGCGCCGACCAGGTCGTCTCCCGCTCGCACGACGGTTGGACCGCCGGCACCCCGACCAGTGCCTGCACCGACGGGCGCGACGCGCTCATCGCCGTCGGCATGAACGGCGAACCGCTGCCCCTCGAACACGGCTTCCCGGTGCGCATGATCGTCCCCGGCCTCTACGGGTACGTGTCCGCGACGAAATGGCTGGTCGAGCTCGAACTCTCCTCCTTCGCCGACTTCGACCCCTACTGGGTCCGCCGCGACTGGGCCGCCCAAGCCCCGGTCAAGACGTTCTCGCGCATCGACACCCCCAAACCCCTCACGACCATCGCGCCGGGTCGCACCACCGTCGCCGGGGTCGCCTGGGCGCAGCACCGCGGCATCGACCGCGTCGAGGTCCGCGTCGACGAAGGCCCTTGGGCCGACGCCGAACTCGCCCCCGTGATCGGCACCGACACCTGGCGCCAATGGCAGTGGGCGTTGGACGCCGGACCAGGACGCCACAAATTGGAGGTCCGCGCCACCGACGCCGAGGGCGACACCCAGACCCAGGAGCGGGCCACGCCCTTCCCCGACGGCGCGACCGGCTGGCACTCGATCGTCGTGACCGCCGCATAGACCGACCGAACCACCGCCGGCGACGACCGTCCCCGGCATCCGATAAGAGAGGCACGACCATGAACACTCGATTCCTGACCCGCACCGCCGCGCTGGCCGCCGCCGCCGGCATCGCGATCGCCTTGTCCGCGTGCGGATCCGATGAGGGCGGCGACGAGGCCGGCGAGGACACCACCTCGACCGGGGAGTCCATGCCCGAGGAGACCACCGAAGAGGACATGCCCGTCTCGGGTGAGTTCGGCGACGCGTGCTCGGCCGTCCCGGCCGACGGCGAGGGCTCCTTCACCGGCATGGCCGACGACCCGGTCGCCACCGCCGCGAGCAACAACCCGGTCCTGACCACACTCGTCACCGCCGTGGGAGAAGCCGACCTGGTCGACACCCTCAACTCCGCGGAGAACATCACGGTGTTCGCACCCGTCGACGACGCGTTCGCCGCGATCCCCGAGGCCGACCTCGAAGCGGTCCTGGCCGACAAGGAGCAGCTCACCAGCATCCTGACCTACCACGTCGTCGGCGCGCGGCTGACCCCCGAAGACCTCGCCGGCGAGCACGCCACCCTGCAGGGCGGCACGCTGAGCGTCGAGGGCTCCGGTGAGGACTTCACCGTCAACGGCGAAGCCGCCGTCGTCTGCGGCAACGTCCAGACCGCCAACGCCACCGTCTACATCATCGACACCGTCCTCATGCCCGCATAAGGAAAAGGCGCCGGGGCCGGCCGCGACTCGCAGTCGGCCCCGGAGAGAGCACCCTGCTCATCCGCTCGCCACCCCGTGCCAGGTCCGGCACAGCGGATACGCGTCACCCCTTGCCCAACGAATAGGAGTTCAGCAATGTCCACTCAGCACACCCGAGGCCGCGCACCGGTGCAGATCGTCACCACGGTCGTCGCACTGGTCTTCCTCCTGGTCGGCCTCGCCGGGTTCGTCCCCGGCATCACCACCGGCCTCGACTCGATGACGTTCGCCGGCCACCACTCCGACGCCCGGCTCCTGGGCGTGTTCGAGGTATCCGTGCTCCACAACCTCGTCCACGTCCTCTTCGGCGCCGTCGGCCTCCTCATGGCCCGCACCGCGAGCGGAGCCGTGACCTACCTGGTCATCGGCGGCGCGATCTACCTCGTGCTGTGGCTGTACGGCATGCTCATCGACCTCGACTCGGCAGCGAACTTCGTCCCGGTCAACGACGCCGACAACTGGCTCCACCTGGGCCTGGCCATCGGCATGATCGGACTCGGCGCGCTCTACGCACGCAGCCGCAAAGCCGAACGCTGAACCGGAAGCCCGGAGAGACAATGGACCGCCCGCCCCCGGTCCCGAGTACCGCCCTAGACGGCCGTACTCGGAACCGGGGCGGCTGTCGGTGCATGGCGGCTGGGGTGAGGCACCCGAGGGGGTGGTGCCGCCGGTCGTTGGGTCGCTACCGTAGAGCGATGCTGGATTCGTACGCCTCCATGGCATCGATGCGCGCCGACCTCACCGCCGAGTACCCGGGGGCCGAGCGGCTGCCGGGCCTGTCGGTCCTGTACGCCACCGAGGTGTACTTCGATGCCGCCTCCCGCACCATGATCGCCGCGTTCGACAACCTGGACGACCGCATCGAGCCCAGCGTGTTCATCCATCAGATCCGGGCGCGCGACCTGCTGTACGACCACCGGTTCATCGAGTTCGCCGAGCCCCGGACGATGCGGCACTCGGAGCCCGAGCGGTACGCGGCGCTGCGCGCGGCCTCCCTCGACGAGATCGCCCGGATGATCGGGGCCGACGATTCGGTGTTCGGCCAGGACGGGGAGCCGGTCGGCGATCCGCGCGAGGTCATCGCCGCGGCCGAGCGCGACCACACCTGGGGACTCTCCCTCTCCCAGGAACTCCTCGCCCACCTCGACACGCCGCCGGACGCACAGTCCTGAGCGCACGCTGCGCCCCGGTGTCGGCTCGACATCATCCGTTGAGGTTGCCCAGGTGGCACCCGGCCGGCGGATCGTGTGGAACGGCCGCCGGTCTGCGGCGCGGGTTCAGCTTCCGGTGAGGGAGCGCGGGAGGCCGAAGCGGGGCAGGACGCCGCTGTCGAACTTGACGAGGGCGCTGATCCGGTCGCCTGCGAAGGTGACGACCGTGAGGCCGGTTCCCAGCCGCGGCCTGCCCGGGGCGGGGTCGAGGTAGGCGGCGAAGGCCGGCTGGCCGTTGGCGCGGGTGGGGACCAGCGCGAGCGACCACCCGTCGGTCATGACCGAGGCGAAGAACGCCGCGGCGATCTCTCGGCCCTCGTATTCGAGCGGGACCGGCGGCATCGAGACCCGGACGTCCTCGGCGAAGAGCGCCACGAGCGCGTCGACGTCGCCTGACGCGTACGCGCGGACGAACCTGTCGACGAGGGCCTGCTCGGCGGCCGTGTCAGGCGCGGGCGCCGGTTCGTGGCCGCTGGGCAGCCGCTCCTCCAGCCCGGCGCGGGCGCGTTTCAGGGCGCTGTGCACGGACTCGGTGGTCGAGTCGAGCATCTCGGCCACCTCGGCGGCGCGGTAGCCGAGCACGTCGCGCAGGATGAGCACCGCGCGCTGGCGCGCGGGCAGGAGCTGCACCGCGGTCGTGAACGCGAGCGAGATCGCCTCGGTCTGCTCGTATCGGGCCTCGGGACCCGGCACCGCGCCGAGGGCGCCCTCCAGCAGCGCGTCCGGGTACGGCTCGAGCCAGGTGACCTCGCCGATCCGGGTCGGTTCGGGCGGCACGACGTCGGGGTTGCCCCACTCCCGCGCGGGGCGGCGGCGCGCCGACCGCAGCGCGTTCAGGCACCGGTTGGTCGCGACCCGGTAGAGCCAGGTCCGCACCGACGAGCGGCCCTCGAACCCGCCCAGGCCGCGCCACGCGTCCAGGAGCGTGTCCTGGAGCGCGTCCTCGGCGTCCTGCACCGAGCCGAGCATCCGGTAGCAGTGCACCTGGAGCTCGCGCCGGTACGGCTCGGTCAGGCGCCGGAACGCCTCGCCGTCGCCCGCTCGCGCCTGTGTGAGCAGTTCGGTCGCCGCCATGTCGTCACTCCACTCGGGTCGGAAGGTCCTCTTCATTGTGGTGACACCGGCCGGGCCGCGAAATGGTCGCTCCCGGACCGACCGATCGCGGACCGCCGCGGAGCCTACCCCTTCGAGATCCCGATTCGAAGGAGCACCCGATGACGTTCGCGGACAAGACCGTCCTCATCACCGGAGCCAATCGCGGCCTGGGGAGCGCCATGCTCGCCGAGGCCCTGGAACGCGGCGCGCGCCGCGTGTACGCCGGGACCCGCGTCCCGCTGACCCACCCTGACGCGCGGGTCGTGCCGGTCACGCTCGACGTGACCGACGCCGGCCACATCAGGGCCGCCGCCGAGGAGATCGACGAGCTCGACGTCCTCGTCAACAACGCCGGGATCGCCCTCCCGGAAGCGCTCGGCGACGACGACGCGCTCGAACGGCACTTCGCCGTCAACTGCTTCGGCCTCGTCGCCGTCACGCAGGCGTTCCTGCCGGCGCTGAAGCGCTCGCGCGGCCGGATCGTGAACGTCCTGTCGCTGTCGGGGGTGGCCGCCATGCCGCTCCAGCCGACGTACTCGATGTCGAAGGCCGCGGCGTTCTCCATGACCCAGTCGCTGCGGATGCTGCTGGCCGGCGAGGTCGGCGTCCACGCCGTGCTGCTCGGCCCCACCGACACCGACATGACCCGCGGGTTCGACATCCCCAAGGCCGCACCGCAGGAGGTCGCGCGCCGCGTCTTCGACGGCGTGGAGAAGGGCGAAGAGGACCTCTTCCCGGACCCGCTCTCGTCGTCCACGACCGCCGGATGGGACGGCGGGCCCACCAAGGCGCTCGAGCGGCACATGGCCACCTACCTGCCGCAGGGCGGCGACCGTGACTGAACTCGACGGCACGACCGCGCTCGTGGTGGGCGCCGGCCGGGGGCTCGGGCGCGGGATCGCGCTCGCCCTCGCCGACGCGGAGGCCGCGGTGGTCGGGGTGGCCCGCACCGGCGGCGACCTCGACGAGCTGGCCGCCGCGAACGGCCGGATCCGGACCGAGACGGCCGACGCGGCCGACCCGGAGACCGCATGGCGGATCCTGGACCGGTACGAACCGGACGTCCTCGTGCTCGTAGCCGGGGCCAACCCGGTGATGCGGCCGCTCCAGCACCACACCTGGGAGACGTTCTCCGCCAACTGGAACGCCGACGTGAAGATCGCGTTCACGTGGCTGCGCGAGGCGCTCCTGCGACCGCTGCGGCCCGGCGGCCGGATCGTGGTGGTCAGCAGCGGCGCGGCCATCGGCGGGTCGCCTGCGAGCGGCGGCTACGCCGGGGCCAAGGCCGCCCAGCGGTTCATCGCCGGGTACGCCCAGGACGAGTCCGACCGCGCCGGCCTCGGCCTCGCCGTGACCGCGGTGCTGCCCAAGATCACGCCGCACGGCGACATCGGCAGGCGCGGCATCCGCGCGTACGCCGCCCGCAGCGGCGAGACCGAGGACGTGTTCACCAAGCGCCTCGGCGACCTGCTGACCCCCGAGCGGGCGGGGTCGGCGGTGCTCGAACTCGTCCGCACCGACCCGCCGGAACTCGCCGCCGGCTACCTGCTCACCGCGGCCGGCCTGACCAAGCTGCCGTGACCGTCCCGATCCCCCAAGGAGAACCGATGCTCCTCAACGACAAGAACGCGGTCGTCTACGGCGCCGCCGGAGCGGTCGGCAGCGCGGTGGCCCGCGCGTTCGCCCGCGAAGGCGCCCGCGTGCACCTGACGGGCCGCCGCCTCGGCGCGCTCGAAGCGCTCGCCGAGGACATCAGGGCCTCCGGCGGCGAGGCCGAGGCCGCCGAGGTGGACGCCCTCGACGAGCGCGCCGTGGCCGAGCACCTGGACGCCGTCGCGGGCCGGGCCGGGACGATCGACGTCTCGTTCAACGCCGTCGGCGTCCCGCAGCACCACATGCAGGGCACCCCGCTCACCGAACTGCGGATCGAGCACTTCTCGACGCCGATCGAGACGTACACCCGGTCGCACTTCCTCACCGGCCGGGCCGCGGCCCGCCACATGGTCGCGCAGGGCTCCGGCGTCATCCTGATGCACACGCCCACGCCGAGCGCGCTGGGCATTCCGCTGATGGGCGGCATGAGCCCGGCCTGGGCGGCCGTCGAGTCGCTCAACCGGCAGTTCTCCGCCGAGTGGGCGCAGCACGGCGTGCGCGCGGTGTGCCTGCGCACCACGGGAATCGAGGGGACCGCCACGATCGACGTGGTGTTCGGGCTGCACGCCAAGGCGTACGGCATCACCGCGGACGAGTTCGGTGCGATGATGGCCGACCGCACCCACCGCAAGCGGGCCACCAGCATGGACGAACTCGCCGACGCGGCCGCGTTCCTCGCCTCCGACCGCGCCGCCGCCCTCACCGGAACGGTCGCCAACCTGACCGGCGGCTTCGTCGTGGACTGACCCGACGCCGGCCCCCGGCGGACCGCCGGGGGCCGGTCGCTCAGGACCGGTCGATCAGGTGCGTGAGCTTCGCCAGGACCTCCGAGGCGGTGACCGGGTCGAGGTCGTGCAGCGGCGCGGGCTTGCGCTCGTCGAACCACCACCGGGGCCCGCCCTCAGCGATCGTCGCGCACTCGACGGTCTGCTCGGGGGAGTCCGCGGCGCTGCCCGCCCAGATGCCGGGCCGCAGCGCCACGGCGACGACGAGGCCGTTCGCGAGGGTGCACGAAATGCCCGGCTCCACGCCGGCGTCCTCGGGTTTCGCGCGCTCCCAGCCCTGGCTCGCGGCGCCGAGGACCCGCAGGGCCTCGATCGCGGCGCCTTCGAAGCGGGCGAGGCGGCCGGTCGCGCGCTCCTCGGCGGTGAGGGCCATGACGGGCCTGCCGAGCTGGTCGAACGGTTGCAGGATCTCGTAGTCGGCGAACAGCCGGATCCAGTCGGCGGTCTGGTCGCCCATGAGGACCGGGTGGTCGAGGCGGATCACCGCGCCGTCGGGCACCTCGACCGCGTCGTCGTGCGCGTCGGAGTAGGTCAGGTCCTCGGCGATCCGGAACCCCGTGTGCGCACCGCCGTCCTCGAAGGACCACACGAGCCGCCGGGCCAGGTGCCGGTTGAGCGGGTGGCCGACGAGGAGGCGCTCGAACTCGTCCTTGGTCCACGTGCGGGCCGCGACCATGGCCGCTTCGAGGCGGCGCACCTGCTCCGCGGCCACGGTCCGCAGCTCCTTCTTGAGCGCGGTGAACCGCTGGTAGGCCGCGGTCGCCCGCTCGGGGTCGTCCTTCACACCCGGTTTCGGCAGGGCCTTGAGCGCCTTGCCGGTCTGGTCGGTGACGCTCGGCGCCAGGCGCTCGTCGAGGACCACGGTGAAGCTGCGGGGGCCGTAGTCGAGCACGAGCGCGTCGGCGTCGCCGAGTCCGAGGTCCGGGACGAGGCGGTCGGCGAGCTGCTCGCGGCTGAGGCCGAGCCGCTGGGCGAGCGCGGTGATGTGGCCCGCCGCCTCCGTCTTCAGGGCCCTGAACTTCGTCCGCTCGGCAATCTGCTGGAGCGCCCGCATGGCGTCCTCGGTGCCGATCTCGGCGAGCACCTCCAGGCCCGTGGCGGCCCGCTTGTGCTGGTTGTCGTCCGGCCACTGGCGCACGCGCTCGGCCAGTCGCGCCACGGTCGCCGCGTCGGCGAAGCAGGCGAGCTGCCGGAGCGCCCAGCCGTCCTTCGCGGGCGCCCCGGCCGCCAGCCACCGCTCGAACAGCGCGAGGCTGAAGCGCGTGAGCGATTCGGGGTCGCAGACCTCGGCCACGACGTCGAGCCCCGGATAGTGGTAGTCGGGGCCGGTCAAGGCGAGCACCGTGATCAGGTGCGGCACCGAGGCGGCCGGCAGCGCCCGTTCGCGTCCTTTGAGGAGGACCTGCGGGAGCGCGGCCGGCACGGCCCACTTGCCGGGCTTGACGACCTTGACGCTCGGGGTCAGCGGGTCGTCGCTGAGCCGCGCGCCCACGGCCTGGGCGGCTTCGGCGCCGAACGGCTCGGCCGCGGCGGTCACCGCCGCCTTCCCGTGCCGCACGGTCAGGTGGTTCAGGGACGCTTCGGCGTACCGTCGCCGGTCCTTGTCGTCGCCGAGCGCGTCGGGCACCAGGTAGGGGACCGCGGCGAGGCCGTGCCGGTCGAGCCAGCGCAGGGCGTGTGGCCGGGCCGCCTTGACCCGCACGAGGCGTTCGGCGGTGAGGCGCGCCGCCTCCAGGTTGAGGACGGGCCCGGGCAGTTCGTAGCAGACCTCGTGCTCGCGGGACAGGCGCAGCACGTGGTCGAGGACGTGCTCGCCGAAGCGGGCGAGGAGTCGTTGCAGGTCGGACGGGTGGTCGGGCGCTCCGGTGCCGTCCCATTCCTCGAGCCGGGGCTCGGCGAGCGCGAGGTCGCCGTTGGCGAGGAACGTCGTCAGGCGCCAGCCGTAGGCGTCGAGGTCGGGCAGGGTGCCGAAGTGCTCGAGCCAGAACTCGTTGTGCCGGTCGGGGTCGGGGATGGCGTTCCACGCGTCCTGTTCGCCTGCGGCCCAGACCAAGTGGGTCTCGGCGGGGCTGCGCAGGCCCGTGACGGCGACGGCCTTCGGGAGCCGGCGGGTCCACGGCGGGGCGACGAGGAGGGGCGGCAGGTCGTCGGGCGCGGCCTCGGGGACGAATCCGGTGGTCGCGAACAGGTCGTCGAGCGCGGCCCGCTCGGTCGCGTCGAGGTGGACGCGGAGCGCGGGGTCGGGGAGGGCCGCGACGGCGACGAGGCCGGCGCGCTCCTCGGCGGCCATGGTCGGCGCGAGGCGGGCGGCGACGCGGAGGGTCCTGAGCGGGAAGTCCGCAGCGGCCCTGGCGGCGAAGCCGAACGCGGCCGAGCCTTCGAGGCGCGAGAGCAGGTACGCCGTCGCCTCGTCGCTGGGGATCAGCGAGACCGCCTCCAGGACGTGCTCGCGGAACCTGCTGCTGAACGTCGAGGTGCGCGACATGCCGGTCAGGACGCCGAAGGCGTCGGTGCCGAGGTGGGCGACCAGGGTGACGAGGGCGTTGTACCCGATGAAGTGATCGTCGGCATCGAGGAGGCCCGCCGCGGCGACCTGCTCGGCGCTGCTCATCGAGTACCACACGACGTCGTCGTTGAAGCAGTTCTCGCGGGCCTTCATGAAGTCGGCGCAGCCTTCGAGCACCCATTCGCGCTCGTCGGGGAACAGGACCATGGCGGCGATGCGCGCCGCGGGCGTGGTGCGGCGCCCGGCGACGGCCGCGACTGCCGCCGCGTACTCGTCGTCGCCAGCCCTGGCGAGCAGGGAGCGCGCGGCGGCGATCCCGTCGTGGTCGAGTTCGCGTTCGAGCACGTCGAGTTCCGCTGCGGGGCTTTCGACGAGGACCCGGTCCGCGACCGGCGGCCGGTCGAGGTAGGTCTCGGTCCGCTCCTGGACGGCGAGGAACTCCACCGCCGCGGCGGCGGCGAACGCCAGGCCGTGCTCGGCGGCCCAGGCGTCGAACGCGGGCCGCATCCACGACTTCCCGTACCGCTCCTTCGGTTCGATCAGGAGCGCCGCGACGGCGGCCGCGCCGCGCGGATCGGCGGCGCCGTCGAGGTGCGCCCTTCCCGCGGCGGCCCAGTCCTCGTTCGCGACGAGTGCCAGTGCCGCCCGCAGGTCGTCGGCCTGCTCGGCCTCCCGGCGGGCGGCCTCGGCGAGGGTGCGCGGGTCGGCGGGCGCGATCGGCCGCGTGAACGGCGTGCCCCGCCGCGGCAGCACGCGGCTCTTCCACGACGTCGGGAGTTTGAGCTTGTTCTCTTGGGGCGCAACGGCTTTGGTCATCATCGTCCTTCGTGCGGCCGGGTATGTCGCCGCCGAGCATAGGAAACTGGTGCGACATTCCCGTTCTGTCACGGGTTGCGCACTTTGGGGAGGTCCCGGCGCACCGCGTGCGGCGATCCCGCCGGTTTCCCGCCGGTGAAAGCCATCGCGCGCCCGCGGCGGGCCGGGGAGGCTTGGCGCGGCACCCAGCACCGACCGAAAGGCCCCACCATGTCCGTCCGGACCCTCGCGCTCCTGCCCGCCGCTGCCGCCTGCTTCGGGCTCGCGGCCTGCGGTCTCTTCGGGCCGCCGACCGTCACCGCCGCGGAGGTCGCCGAGGCGGCCGAGGACGCGCTCGAGGCCGATATCGGGCAGCGGCCCGAGATCGACTGCGGTGACGACGACCGGATCGCGGTCGAGGAGGGCGCCGAGGTCGACTGCGTGCTCGACGATCCGGCGACCGGCGAGGAGTACGACGCGACCGTGACGTTCACCGGTGTCGACGGCGGTGAATGGCACGCCGACGTGGAGGTCGCCTCGGCGCCGAACGGCGGCGGGGCGGCCGAGCCGAGCCCGTCGGCTGAGCCGACCGAGCCCGAGAGCTCCGCGCCGCCCGCCGGCGACACCGGCCTGGCGGTCGAGGCGAGCCGGCTCGCGGCGGCCACCGCCGACGCGCTCGCGGCGCAGCTCGGCGACCGGCCCGAGGTCGACTGCGGCGACGTGAACCTCACCATCTACGTCGACCGGATGACCTACTGCTCGATGATCGACCCCGCGACCGGCGACGAGTACGAGGTGACCATCACCGTCACGAGCATCGAAGGCCAGAACTTCGAGTTCGACATCGAGGTCGCCGACGAACCGCGCGGCTGAACCCGCTCGGGCCGCGGCCGGTCACGAGCGCTCGACGCGGCCGAGGATGCGCAGCGACTCGTCCTCGCCCGCGCGGTGCCCGGTCTCCCGGTGGATCGCCAGCGCCTCCCGCGCCCGGTCGGCGGCCTCCTCGGTCCGGTCGGCCGCGGCCGCGAGCCGGGCGAGGACGTTGAGCGCCCGGCCCTCCAGGAACCGGTAGTCGCCGTCCCTGGCGGTCGCGAGCGCCTCGTGCGCGGCGGACTCGGCCCGGGCGGTCTCGCCGGCGCGCCGCAGCGCACCGGCGCGGTTGACGGCGGCCTCGACGCGGTGGAAGACGGTGGCCTCGTGATCGGTCATGGCGAGGACCTGGTCGTACAGGGCGACGGCCGCGCCGTGCTCGCCCTCGGCGCCGCAGGCGTCCGCGAGCGTGACCATCGCGGCCGCCTGGACCCGGTGGTCGGTGTCGGCGGCGCGCTCCTCCGCCACCCGCGCCGCGAGCGCGCGGGCCTGGCCGGTGTGGCCGGCGGCGAGGAGGAGGCGGGCCTGGACCCCGAGCCGGTCCCCGGTCTTGTCGATGCTGACGCTGCCGCGTTCGAGTGCGGCCGCCTCCGCGAGGCGCGCTTCGGCCTCGTCGAGGCGGCCGCGGAAGATCAGGATCTCGGCCAGGTGCGTCAGCACGGCCCTGCTGACCGGGTCGTTCCCGGCCTCCGCGGTGAGTTTCAACGCCTGCTCGAGGTAGTCGATCCCGGTGTCGAGCTCGCCCAGGAGCGAGTGGAACAGCCCCAGCCAGTGCAGGTTCGTGCCTTCGGCGCGGGTCTCGCCCATGTCGCGGAAGGCGTGCAGCGCGGCGTAGGCGTGCGCGAGCCCTTCGCGCATCCTGCCGCGCTGGTAGCAGGCGACCGCGAGGTTGCCCTCGGCGGAGGCGGCGCCGGCGGGCCAGTCGGCGTCCCGCGCGGCGGCGGCCGCGTCGCGCAGGTGCGTGATCGCGTCGTCGATCCGGTTGTGGCGCATGAGGGCACAGCCCATCGCGTTCGCCGCCGCCGCGAGGCCGAGCGGGTCGCCGGAGGCCGAGGCGGCGTCCAGGGCGGCGCGGCCGAGGCGCACGCCGTCGTCGCCGATCATGTGGAGCCACACGTATCCGCGCAGCACGTCGGCGAGCCGCCACGCGAACGGTTCGGGGCCGCGCCCGGCGGCGTCCTCGGCGGCGGCGACGAGGTTGGTCCACTCCGCTTCGAGCCACGCCGCGGCCTCGTCGCCCGCCGGCACGGGCCCCTCGACGTCGACGCCGGGGATGCCGACCATCGCCGGGTACAGGGCCGCCCGGCAGGCGGCGGCGCGCTGGAGGTACCAGTCGAGCAGGCGGGCGCGGGCGGCGTCCCGGTCGGGGTCGGCCGCGGCGAGCTCTCCCGCGTAGAGCCGGATGAGATCGTGCAGCCGGTGCCGGCCTCGGTCGTCGGCTTCGACGAGGTGCGCTTCGGTGAGGGACCGGAGCGCGCGGTCGGCCTCGGCTGCGGGGCCGCCGTGGAGCCGGGCCGCCGCCGCGGCGCTGAAGTCGGGCCCGGGGTTGAGGGCCAGCAGCCGGAACAGCCGGGCCGCATCGGGTTCGAGCGCGCGGTAGGACCACGAGAACACGGCCCGTACGTCGACCGAGTCGTCCTCCACGGCCAGGGCGTCGAGCCGTGACCGCTCGAGTTCGTCCACGACGGTGCGCAGCGGATCGCGCGGACGCGCGGCGGCCCTGGCCCCGGCGATGGCGAGCGCGAGCGGCAGCCCCGCGCACAGGGTCACGATCCGTTCCACCGCTTCGGGTTCGGCCTCGACCCGGGCGGGCCCGAGCAGCCGTTCGAGCAGCGCGGCCGACTCGGCCCGGTCGATCGGCTCGACGCCGATGACGTTCGCGCCGTGGGACACCGCGAGTCCGAGGAGGCTGCGGCGGCTGATCACCACCGTGTGCGTCCGCCCCGGGTCCGGCAGCAGCGCCCGCGCGTGGGCGGCGTCCCGGACGTTGTCGAGGATGAGGAGGCGGCGCTCGCCGCGCATGGCGGCGCGGTACTGCGCGAGCCGGGCGTCGGGATCGGGATGGATCCGCGCGGGGTCCATGCCCGTGGCGAGCAGCAGGAGCCGGGCGGCCTCGGCCGGCGGCACCGCGGTGCCGCCGGGGCTGAATCCGCGCAGGTCCGCGTAGAGCCGCCCGCCGGGGAACCGGTCGCGGGCGCCGTGACCCCAGTGCAGCGCCAGCATCGTCTTGCCGACGCCGCCGGGCCCGGTGAGGACGACGAGCGGGCTCGCGCCGACCGCGGCGTCGAGCATCGCCAGGCTCGCGGTCCTGCCGGTGAACGCGGTCGTCCCGGACGGCAGCGTCACCGGCCCCGACTCGGGCGCCTCCGCCGGGACCGGCGTGCCGGTGAGGGCCGCCAGGTCCGCTTCGTCGAGCCCGAGCGCCTCGATGACGAGTCGCAGCGTGCGCGGCTGCGGCCGCACCCGACCCGCCTCGATGTCCCTGATCGTGCGGGTGCCCACGCCCGCCTTGCGCGCGAGCTCCTCCTGCGTCAGCATCGCCCGCTTCCGCAGCGGCCGGAGGTTGACGCGGGCGTTGGCGAAGGCATGGTCGGAGGCAGTGTCGGGAACGCTGTCGGGAACGTGGCCGGGACCGTTGCCGTCGGCGTTGTCGGGACCGCTGTCGAGGGCGTTGCCGGGGGGCTCTGACATGCCGCAATGATAGGCAGGCCCGCAACCGCCGTCGACGTCCCGAACCGGCGGCCCGGCCGGGAAAGGAACCAGCCGTGGCGCCCTCTCGAAACGCCCGGCCGCATCGAGGTTCCGCCGTCTCGGAGCCGCCTGAAGGCCGCGGGTCCGGGGCGGCGCCGGCCGGCCCTAGTCGAGTTCGAGCGCGAAGTGGAAGGCCATGATGGTCAGCCGCTCCCGCATGTAGAAGCGGTGGGCGTCGCGCCGGTGGGTTGCGGAGTCGAGGTGGAACGCGGTGCAGCCGAGTTCGCGCGCTCGCCGCTTCAGGTATTCCAGCAGCGCGTGCCCGACTCCGGTGGAGCGGGCCTCGGTGAGCGTGACCAGGTCGTCGACGTACAGCATCCGGAGCCGGTTGGTGTTCGCCACGGTTCGCCAGCCCGCCACCCCCACGCAGCGGCCCTCCGAGTACGCCGCGGTGAAGCGCAGTCCCTGCCCGTGGCCCTCGTCGTATACGGCGAGGAAGTCATCGGCGCTCAGGTGCGGGCGCAGCTCTCGGAGGACGGGCAGCAGCTCGGTGGTGAGCCGCGCGTCCCCGGGCTCGATGTCGACGATCTCCATCGCGGAATTGTACGAGCGCCCGGCCGCGCTCGACCGGCCGCGTCGCCGCCGCGAAGCCGTTGCAGGCGAAGGCCGTCGCTATGCGGGTTCGGCCAGCACGTCCTTCCCGAAGGGACCGCCGCGCCGGAGCCAGAGGGCGATGCCGGCGACGCCGAAGACGGCGCTGAGCAGGAACGGCGCGTCGAGACCGGAGACGGTCGCGATGAGGCCGCCCGCCAGGGCGCCGAGGGCTTCGGCGCCGAGCACCGCCGTGCGCGCCGCGGCGATGGTGCGGCCGAGGAGGTCGGACGGGACCAGGCGGTGGCGCAGCGAGGTGACCGCGACGTTGAAGACCCCGAACGCGGCGCTCGTGACCAGGATGACCGCGACCGCCGACCACAGGTCCGGGGCCGCGACCAGCAGCATCGGCGTGAAGCTGATCGCCGCGGCCGTCGCGATCAGGACCCGGACGTGCCGACCGTCCCCGACCAGCCGGTCCGCGGTCCACGCCCCCGCAAGACCGCCGAAGGCGCCCACCGCGAGCAGCACGCCGAACCCGCTGGCGCCCAACCCGAGCCGCTGCCCGGCGAAGAGCACGAACGTGGCGAACCACGCGGCGTCCGCGAACGCGACGAGCGCCGACGTGGCGACGATCCTGCGCAGCGTCCGGTGCCGCCACAGCCACACCAGGCCCTCGCTCGCCTTGACCGGACGCGGCTTCCCGGCCGCGGCCGGCCTCGCGAGCAGCGCCGCGGGAATCGTCATCAGCAGCAGCACGCCGATCGCCAGCGCACCGCTGTTGAACGCGAACGGCAGCACGGCCCCGAGGCCGAACAGCGCCCCGCCGATGAGCGGCCCCGCGAACTCGTTGCCCACGACCTCACCGGACACCATGCGGCTGTTCGCGCGCTCGATCAGCGCCGCGGGGACGAGTTTCGGCACCACGGTCTGCGCGACCGTGTCCCGCACGGTCTCCCCGACCCCGAGTGCGAACGCCGCCGCGACCACGATCGCGATCGGCGCATGCCCGGTCAGGAGCGCCACCACCAGGGCGGCCAGCACGCCGATGCGCATCAAGTCGGTGACGAGCAGCAGCCTCCGGGCCTGGTGCCGGTCGGCCAGCACCCCGGCCCACACGCCGGTGAGCAGCCACGGCAGCGCCGCCGCGGCGCCCACGGTGGCCACGGTGAACGGGTCCTGCGACATGGAGGCGGCCAGCAGCGGGAACGCGGCGACCCGGATGCCGTCGCCGATGTTCGCCAGCACCATCGCAGCCCAGAACCGCCAGAACGATCCGTCGAGCCTCATGCCCCGATCGTAGGAGTCCGAGCGAGTCGGCGGCCGTTAT
Organism: Glycomyces terrestris; assembly: GCF_003933745.1. GTDB lineage: Bacteria > Actinomycetota > Actinomycetes > Mycobacteriales > Micromonosporaceae > Glycomyces > Glycomyces terrestris. The sequence continues at coordinate 44,458 of NZ_RSEB01000006.1, forward strand.
GGTGGGCGCCATGGGTTCATGGGGAGTCAAGGCGCTGGAGAGCGACGAGGGCCTCGAGGTGCTCGCGCTGGTACAGGGCCTCGCTCAAGGCCGGGGCCGGCTGACCGCCGACGAGCTGGTCGCCGCCGCCCGCGCGGAGGGACTGCTCGGCGGCGACCCCGCCGTCGACGAGTACCTCTACGACATGACCGCGCTGGCGCTCGCCGAGATCCTCACCGGCGACACCGGGCAACTGGTGGACCCGGGCTTCTTCGGGACCGCCTTCGCTCCGACGCCTGAAGGCACTGCCGCCCTTATTGAGTGGGTGACGCAACTGCGCGACGGCGACCCGGAACGGGAGTTCCGTGAGCTGCGGATGCACGACCCGCGGCAGGTCGAGCACGTCTCCAAGGTCCTCGACGGCCTGGGCCGCCTCCAGACCCCGTGACAGCCCGAGCCGGCCCGCGCACGGACCACCGCTTCCGGCTCCGATCCTGGGCAGCGTGACCGAGCACTGCACCGGCCCCACCTCGGCCCCGCACCACCCCGTGAAGCCCGAGCTGGCCCGCGCACGGACTACCGCTTCCGGCTCCGCCCCTGGGCAGCGCGACCGAGCACTGCACCGGCCCTGATCGGGAAAGTGTTGCACCGCAACGATAATGACGATTCGCGGCCGCCTCGGGGACGGACGAAACCCGATTCGTAGGCGATGATGACCGCCTCGGTGCGGTTCGCGGCCCCGAGCTTGGTGAGCACGCTGCGGACGTGGGACTTGACCGTCTCCAGCGACAGGAACAGCCGCGAGGCGATCGCCTGGTTCGCCAGGCCCTCGGCGATCAGGCGCAGGACCTCGGCTTCGCGCTTGGTGAGGGCCATCGGGCCGTGGGCGTTGCCCGGCGGCGGGGCGTGCTCGGCGGCGAGCGTGCGGATCGCCTCGGGGAACAGCAGGCCGTCGCCGGCGGCGACGGTGAGGATCGCGCGGGCGATCTGCTCGATGTCGCTGCGCTTGAGGATGAAGCCCGCCGCACCGGCGCGCAGCGCGCGGTAGACGTACTCGTCGTTCTCGAACGTGGTGATGACGAGGACCTGCGGCGGTGCCTCCAGGGCCTCGCGCAGCGTCCTGGTCGCCTCGATGCCGTCCATGCCCGGCATGCGCACGTCCATGAGCACCACGTCGGGCCGGTGCAGGCGCACCAGCGGCAGCACCTGGTCGCCGCCGGAGGCCTCCGCCACCGGCTCGATCTCGGGCCGGGCGGCGAGGAGGGCGCGCAGTCCGGTGCGCACGAGCGGGTCGTCGTCGGCGATGAGGACCGACACCGGCGGAGTGGGCATCGCCCGATGATGCCACTCCGCCGGCGGCCCGGACGCCGTGCCGGGAGCCAAAGCCGGTGACTCAGCCGCGTGCGGCCGCGACCGGGCGAGGCTCCTGCTGCTCCGATGGCTCCGCCCGGTCGGCGGCGAGGCGGCCGCTGAAGATGATCCAGGCGGCGAGCGCCACCATCGGCACCGTGCCGACCAAGGTGTGCGCGACCGGACTGTCGTCGCCGAGGGCGGTGCCGACCAGCAGGGCGAGGATCATGTTGTTGCCCGCGTGCGCGAGGCTCGCGGCCCAGACCGATCCGCTGCGCATCCGGAACCAGGTGAGGATCACTTCCTGGAACATGAACGAGACCGTCCACACCGCCAGGCCGAGCGCGACGTTCGCGAACTCGATGTAGCCCAGGAACGCGAGCGGGTAGTGCCACACCGCCCAGATGAGGCCGGTCGCGAGCGTCGAGGCGAACGGCCGCTCCGGGAACAGGCGCAGGCGCAGGTAGCTCGTCCAGCCGTACTCCTCGCCCCAGTAGATCGGCGTCAGCACGAGGACCGCGAGCAGCAGCACCCCGATCGAGACCCACACCGGCTGCCCCGGCAGGAGCGCGAAGACCGACAGGTCGAACTCCCACATGCCGAGGCCCGCGGCCAGCGCGAGCGCGATGACGGCGAAGGCGAGCGGGCCGAGCCACGCGGCGAGGTACAGGCCGAGGTTCCGGCGGATCCGCGGCCGCATCCCGGCGTCCGCGAAGCCTTCGCGGGTGACCCATTTGCGGACGACGAACGCCGCGATGGCCGGGGTGAAGGCGATGCCGGCCAGCTGGACGAGCGGGTTCACCAGCGACAGGCCGAAGCCGAGGCGGGCGATGAACATCCCGGCCCAGGCCAGGCCGAAGGAGATGAGGATGAAGACGAGTACGCCCTTGGTGCGGGTCGTCATGCGTAGAGGTCCTTTCGAATGCGGTGATACGCCCACAACCCTCGTCGCGGCGACGCCGCCTTGACTCCCTAGAAAGCGTGGTCTTGAGATCCCTCTCGCGAGGGAGGCGACCCGCCGGGCGGCCCTGGCAGACTCGCCGCCATGCGACAGTTCCTCCGCCTCCCGTTCACCGCCGTCCCGTACCTCGGCTGGATCCACGCCTGCCTCGCGATGGTCCTCGCCGCCTCGATCGCGCTCGTCACCGCCGGGCTCCTCGTCTTCTGGCCCACCGCGATCCCGGCGCCGCTGTTCGTCGCGGCGGCGTGGTTCCTCACCGGCGCGGTCGGACTCCTGCGCCCGGCCCGTCGCGCCGGCCTGCGGCTCGCCAACGGCCTCTTGCGCACCGCACTCCCGGCGCCGCTGCGGCCGCGCCGGTTCGCCACCGCCGCCTGGCTGCTGTCGTGGACGGTCGCGGGCGGCGCGCTGGCCGCGGTCTCGACCGTCGCGCTGGCGGCCCTGGGGCTCCCGGTGGTGTGGTTCCGCGGCGGCGGAGCCGTGACCTTCGGGTCGGACCTGTCGGTCGAGCCCGGCGCGGCCGGCGCGTGGACGCTCGCCGCCGGGGCGGGAGCCTTGGTGGCGGCGGTGTACTGCTGCGCCGGGTACACGGTCCTCATGCGACGGCTCGCGGCCCAGCTCCTCGGTCCGGGACTCGCCGAGCGGCTCGCCGCGGCCGAGGCCGAAGCGGACCGCGCCGCCGCCCGCAACCAGCTGGCCCGCGACCTCCACGACTCGATCGGCCACACCCTCACCGCCTCCACCATCCAAGCGGCGGTCGCCAAGCAGGCCATGGAGTCCGACCCGGAGAGCGCGCGGCTCGCGATGGAGGCCATCGAGGGGACCTCCCGCGCGGCGCTCGAAGACCTCGACCGGGCGCTCGGCGTCCTCCGGGGCGAACCGGCCTCCACGCGCCCCGAGCCGACGCTCGCCGACCTCGACGCGCTCAGCGACCGGATCGCGCGCACGGGGACCGAGCTCGCCGTCGAACTCGACGGCGACCCCGGATCGGTGCCGGACGCGATCTCCCGGGAGGCGTACCGCATCGTCCAGGAAGGGGTCACGAACGCGCTGCGGCACGCGCCCGGGGCCGCGATCCGCGTGCGCCTCAGCGTCGCCGGGGACCGGCTGCACCTGCGGATCGTGAACGGACTCGTGGACGCCCCCGGCGAGCGGGCGGGCGGTCGCGGCCTCACCGGCGTCACCGAACGCGTCCGCGTCCTCGGCGGCCACGCCTCGGCCGGCCCGGAAGGCGGCTCGGAGTGGGCGCTCAGCGCGTCGCTGCCGCTACACGCCCCGGCACGGTCATGAGGCCGCAACCGGTGCCGTGTCCATTGACAACATATCGACGAATCTCTATAGTTCGAGTCATCTTAATTTCGGGCGGCGCTTCGAACGTTTCGGAACCGGCTTCGGCCTGTGAGCGATAACCACAGAGGCGCCTCCCGATACCGATGGGCCGCAGGCAGTCTGGTCGCTCCGATATGGGAGCGCTTGCCGCCGCGGCACGCAGAGGAGAACTCGATGACTTCGGCCGCACCCGATCTCCCGACCCTCGCCCGCCGGATTCGCGGCTTCGCCGTGCTCGCAGCGGCCGTCGTGCTCGCCACCGCCGCGCTCGTCTCGTTGCAGGCCGACCGCGCCGACGCCCAGCCGCCCGACACGAGCGGCTGGTACACGATCGTCTCCCGCCACTCCGGCCTCGCCTTCGACATCCAAGGCGCCTCGACCGCGACCGGCGCGATCCTCACCCAGTACACCGCCTCCCAGGGCGCCAACCAGCAGTTCCGGTTCATCGACTCCGGCGGCGGCTACTACCGCATCCAGGCGCGCCACTCCGGCCAGGTCCTCGACGTCTGGAACTTCAGCACCGCCGACGGCGGCACCGTCGCCCAGTACACCAACGTCAACGGCACCAACCAGCAGTGGCAGGTCACCAGGAACTCGGCCGGCTACTACACCTTCCTGAACCGCCACTCCGGCAAGGCCCTCGACGTCTACAACTGGTCCACCACCGCCGGCGACCCGATCCGCCAATGGGCCCCCACCGGCGCCACGAACCAGCAGTTCTCCCTGGTCCCCGCCGAAACCGTCTGCGGCGGCGACGCGCTCCTCGCCGACTTCGCCTCCGCCTGACCGACCCGGGGCCGGGCCGCGGCGGCGCACCCGCCGGTCCGCGCCGCCCCGCCCGGTCCCGCCTCCTGAAAGGACTCCCCATGCCGACACCCGAGGGCACCCCCGCGTCCTGGCTGGACCGCCCGGGCCGCCGCCGCAGCCTCTTCATCGGCGGCGCCGGCGTGCTCGCCGGGGCCGCCGCCGCGAGCGCGCTCCTGCCGTTCACCGGCGCCGAAGCCCAGCAGAGCTACGCGAACCCCGTGGTCTGGCAGGACTTCGCCGACGTCGAGGTCATCCGCGTCGGGTCCGACTTCTACATGACGGCCTCCACGATGCACTACTCGCCCGGCGCGCCCGTGCTGCGCTCGCGCGACCTCGTCAACTGGGAGTTCATCGGCCACTCGGTGCCGCGCCTTGACTTCGGGGCGAAGTACGACCTGTCCGGCGGCCGCGGCTACGTGCGCGGCATCTGGGCCTCGACCATCGCCTACCGCGCCTCCGAGCGCCGCTACTACTGGCTCGGCCAGATCGACTTCGCGCGGTCCTACATGTACACCGCGACCGACCCCGCCGGCCCCTGGACCCGCCACGCCGAGCTCGCCCGCGCCTACTACGACGCCGGCATGCTCGTCGACACCGACAACACGATGTACGTCGCCTACGGCAACACCCAGATCTCGGTCGCCCAGCTCTCGGCCGACGGCCGCACCGAGGTCCGCAACCAGCAGGTCTTCACCACCCCGTCGAGCATCGGCACCCTCGAAGGCGCCCGCTTCTACAAGATCAACGGCAGCTACTACATCTTCCTCACCCGCCCCGCCAACGGCCAGTACATCCTCAAGTCCAGTTCCCCTTGGGGCCCTTACGAACTGCGCCAAGTGCTGCTGAACATGCCGGGCCCGATCAGCGGCGGCGGCGTCCCCCACCAGGGCGGACTCGTCTCCACCCCGGCCGGCGCCTGGTACTACATGGCCTTCGTCGACGCCTACCCCGGCGGCCGCATGCCCGCGCTCGCGCCCATCACCTGGACCTCGGACGGCTGGCCGCAGGTCACCACCGTGAACGGCGCCTGGGGGAGCAGCTACCCCTTCCCGAACCTGACGCCGCAGCCCGTGCCGCCCCTGACCGGGACCGACACCTTCACCTCGTCCGCGCTCGCCCCGAAGTGGGAGTGGAACCACAACCCGGACAACACGAAGTGGTCCACCGGCGCGGGCCTGCGCCTCCAGACCGCCACCGTCACGAACGACCTCTACAACGCGCGCAACACCCTCACCCACCGCATCCAGGGCCCGTCCTCGACCGCCACGGTCGAGATCAACCCCTCCGCGATGATCGACGGCGACCGCGCCGGCCTCGCGATGCTGCGCGACTCCTCGGCCTGGATCGGCCTGCGCCGCGACAACGGCGTCACCCGCATCTCCATGACCGACGGCCTCACCATGGACTCGAACTGGAACACCACCGGCACCGGCACCGAGCGCGCCACCGCCGACCCGTGCTCCGACCGCGTCTGGCTGCGGGTCACGGCCGACATCCGCCCCGGCTCGGGGCGCCAGGCCGCCTTCTCCTACAGCACCGACGGGTCGGCGTTCATCCCGCTCGGTCCCGCCTTCACGCTCAACAGCAACTGGACCTTCTTCATGGGCTACCGCTTCGCGGTCTTCAACTACGCCACCCGTGCCCTCGGCGGCGCCGTCACCGTCAACCGCTTCACCGTCGCCTGAGCCCGGGAGCCCCGCGAGGCGGGCCCCGACCGGCCTACCGGTACTCGTTGAACCGCAGCGTGTTCCCGAACGGGTCGATCACGGCCATCTCGCGGGCGCCCCACGGGACGTCCTCGACGCCCGGGTTCAGGTTCGGGTAGTGCTTGGCCGCGAGTTCGCGGTAAAACGCGTCGAGCCCGGTCAGCGGCACGAAGACGACGACGCCGGGGCTGCCGTCGCCGTGGTGCTCGCTCAGGTGCAGCACGGTGTCGCCGCGCTCGACCTGCGTGTACAGCGGCGCGCCGTCCTCGAACCGGTGCTCCCACGCCACCTCGAACCCGAGGTAGTCGAGGTAGAACTCGCGGGCCTTCGCCTCGGAGAAGGTCCGCAGGACCGGCACGGGCGCCCCGAGCCTCGCGGCCCCGCGGGCCCGCTCGGCGGCGGTGAGCTTGGCGGCCAGCACGTTCCAGTCGTCGAACCCGAACTGGCGGGCCACGATCTCGAGGCTCCGGCTGTGGGTGAGCCCGGTCAGGCCGTGCCGCTCGAGTTCGGCGCGCAGGGTCTTGGCCATCGTCTTGGCGTCGCGGAAATCGCGCATGAGGTCGTCCTTCTCGCGGCGAAGGTCATGTCCAGTGCCTGCGTTGCTGCCATGGTCGCCGCCGGAAGCGAGGAAGACCGTCGAGCGGATCGCGATGCGTTCACCGTGCCCCGGAGGGCGCAGGCGGCCGGCCGCATCAGCCGCGGCCAGCCTAGCCGCCGCGATCGGCCCCGGTCAACCGCACCGCTGCTCCCGAAGCACCGCTGCACCGGACGAGCGGACACCCGGTCCCAGCGTCCCGCCCGCCGGCGGTCAGGCGACGTCCAGCACCGTCTTGAGCCACCCGTCCTCGCGCCGGTCGAACGACTCGTAGGCCGCGATCGCGTCGAGCGGCGGCTCGTGCCGCGTGATGAACGCCGTCGGGTCGACCGCCCCGGCCGCCACCACGTCGAGCAGGTGCGGCAGGTAGCGGCGGTGGTTGCAGTTGCCCATCTTCACCGTCAGGTTCTTGTTCATCGCCGCCCCGATCGGGAAGCTGCGGAACCCCGCCGGGTACACGCCGATGATCCCGACGCTGCCGGCCTTCGCGACCGCGTCGACCGCCCACTGGAGCGCCAGGCTCGGCGCGTCCCCGGGCACCCACTGGTCCCCGCCCGGGTCGCCCTCGGGCGCGGCCGCGGAGCGCTCCTGCTCGAACCGCTCCGCCTCGCGCGCGGTCGGCTCCGCCGCCGGCCCGGACTTCGGGCGCTCGGCGTCCACGCCGACCGCCTCGATCACCCGGTCCACGCCGATGCCGCCCGTCAGGTCCTTGACCGCCCCCACCGGGTCCTCCCGGTTGAAGTCGATCGTCTCGGCGTTCTGCTCGCGCGCCTTGTCGAGCCGCGACGCGATGCCGTCCACCACGAGCACCCGCCCGGCGCCCTGCCGCTTCGCCGCGGCCACCGCGAACTGGCCCACCACGCCCGCGCCCAGCACCAGCACCGTGTCGCCGGTGCCGACCTCGGCGAGCTTCGCGCCGAACCAGGCCGTGGGGAAGATGTCGGACAGCAGGATCGCCTGGTCGTCGCTCACCGCGTCGGGGATGCGGACCAGGCCGGTCGCGGCGTAGGGAATCCGGGCGTACTCCGCCTGGAGGCCGTCGACCGGCCCGGTCGACTTCGGGCCGCCGAAGAAGCACGTGCCGGCGGCGGCCCCGTTCGGGTTCGCGGTGTCGCACTGCGAGGTGTACCCGGCCCGGCAGTACGAGCAGGTGCCGCAGCTGATCGTCGAGGGCACCACGACCCGGTCGCCGGGCCGGAACCCGCGCACCTCCGGGCCGCACTCCTCGACCACCCCCACCGCCTCGTGCCCCAGGATCGTCCCCTCGACCATGTCGGGCACGGTCCCGCGCACCATGTGCAGGTCCGTCCCGCAGATCGCGCTGCGCGTGATCCGCACGATCGCGTCGCCGGGCTCCCGGATCGCCGGCTCGGGCACCTCGTCCAGCCGGATGTCGCCCACTCCGTGCCACACCACTGCCTTCATCGCGTCCCCCTCGTTCGCTGCGGCTGCGGAAGGCTCGCCGGTCCGGCCCGCGCCCTCTACTTCTGCGTGCCGAACCGGCGATCGCCCCGGCGCGCGGTCGGAGGCCGTGCGCCGACCATCGGCTTACCCGCGCTGCCGCCGCTCATGCATCCGGACCGATAACCCGTTGCGGCCCATACCGCGGCCGCGAAGAATGTCCGCATGTCCGACAACCGCCACGCCGACGGCCGCGCCGGCATCGACGCCGCGCTCGTGCGCCGCCTGGTCGCCGCCCAGTTCCCGCAGTGGAGCGGCCTCCCGGTCGAACCGGTCGAGGTCGACGGCTGGGACAACCGCACCTACCGCCTCGGCCCCGACATGACCGTGCGCCTCCCCACCGGCCCGACGTACGCGCTGGCCGTGGAGAAGGAGCACCGCTGGCTCCCGGTCCTCGCCCCGCGACTCCCCGTCGAGATCCCCGAGCCGCTCGGCCTCGGCCGCCCCGGCGAGGGCTACCCGCACCACTGGGCGGTGCGCCGCTGGATCGACGGGCAGACCGCCGATCCCTCCCGCATCGACGACATGACCGCGTTCGCCGAAGCCGTGGCCGGCTTCATCACCGCGCTCCAGGCCGCCGACCCGACCGGCGGGCCCGCGGGCGGCGAGCACAGCTTCCAGCGCGGCGCCGACCCGGCCCACTACGACGCCCAGACCCGCGAGACCCTACGCGAACTCGAAGGCCGCGTCGACACCGCCGCCGCGGCCCGCGTCTGGGAAGCCGCGCTCGCGGCGCGCTGGACCGGCGAGCCGGTCTGGTTCCACGGCGACATCGCCCAGGGGAACCTCTTGACGCGCGACGGCAAGCTCGCCGCGGTCATCGACTTCGGCACCTCCGGCGTCGGCGATCCCGCCTGCGACCTCGTCATCGCCTGGACCATGTTCGAGGGCGCGAGCCGCGAGGCGTTCCGCCGCGCCGTCGCGCAGGACGAGGCGACCTGGGCGCGCGCCCGCGGCTGGGCCATCTGGAAGGCGCTCCTCCTCGTGTCCTGGGACCACGCCGAGGCGCAGGCGAGCCGCCGCGTCATCGACGCGGTCATCGCCGAGCACGAGGCGCTCCGCTAGCGCGGTGCTCAGTACCCCGAGTTCGGCGGCGGCCCGTACGGCCCGGACTGCCGCGGCGGCGCGTACGGTCCCGGCTGCTGCGGCATGGACGGCCCCGGCTGCCCGTACGGGCCCTGCGGCTGCGGCACCACCATGATCAGCGCCGACGGCGGCTTCCCGGGCGTCCACGCGCGCACGCCGGGCGTCAGGAGCAGGACGAACACCAGCAGTGCCAGGGCCGTGCGCAGGATCGTCCACCCGAACGCGGGGATCAGCGGATCGATCCTGCCCGGCAGGGGCGGCAGGTCGTAGTACCCGTCGACGTAGTCGATGACCACGAACGTGAGCATCAGGCCCGCGAAGACCGTGGCGAGGATCGACCAGACGATGCCGAAGACACGGCCGCCCGACTTGCCCTTGGCCAGCAGCGGCGCGGTGATGAGCGCGCCGACCAGGATCACGGTGTGCGCGATCAGGTCGTAGACCGGGGGCCGGTGCCCGGCGATGAACAGTGCGTCGCCGAAGCCGTAGAACTCGGCCGAGACGGCCATGAGGAAGCGGATGTCGTTGACGAGGCTCCACGCGCTGAGCGCCGCCAGCAGCCACACCGCGACGACCGCGAACGTCGCCGCGCCGGGCCGCTTCTCGGGCCGCTGCGGGTCCGCCGGCGCGGCCTGCGCGGGGCCGCCGGGCCCGGCGGCGAGGCCCTGGACCTGCACCTCGCCTCTCCGGATGCGGTGCATGAGGATCCACTGGCGCGCCGACTTCGAGCACAGGAGGCCGAGCAGCGTCCCGTACAGGCCCGCGAGGACGACGCCGATGACGAGCGTGAGCGCGGCGACCTCGATGTAGACGACGCCGAAGACGATCGCGGCGGCGCTGATGGCGAGGCCCAGGATGGAGCTGACCAGCGACCAGATCCACGCCCACCGCTTGCCGCGGGTGATGTGGATGCCGCTGGTGAGGGCCTGGACCGTCGAGTACGCGGCCCAGGCGAGTCCGATGAGGCCGAACGGCGTGAAGTATTCGACCAGGCTGATCGCCGCGGCGATGTCGCCGAGTCCGGCGAGGGCCGTGAAGATCCACAGGATCACCTGGACGCCGGTGATCGTGCCGGGCTTGGCCATCGTCATCTCGGCGGGCGGCAGCTGGCCCGGCACGGGCTGGTCGGGCCGCTGCTGCACCGGCCCGTACGCCCCGCCCGGGCCCGCCTGCTGCGGCGGCGCGGGCTGGTACTGGAGGTGCATCCGGTCGGGCGGCGGGGGCGGGAAGCTCATGGGGGCGGAATCCTCGTGACTCGGAGAAAGCGGACGGTAGCGGTCACCCTACCGTCCGATCCGAAGGGCGAGAACGCGAGGAGCACCACGCCCCCGCGCGGAGCACGCCGCTGGACTCCGTTCACGTTGGCACCCTTCATAGTCCGTCTCGGCAGCGCCTCCCTCCGGCCCCGCTCCGCCTCCCCCGCCTGCGCTCGTGGGACGCGGTTCCAGGGCCGCTCGCCCGCGCCGGCCGGCGACCGGTCGGGCCGCAGGCGGCATCCCCGCTTCGCCCCTTGCCTGCTTCGTGAGCTCTGGCCCGGGTGGCCCGTTTCGCGCTCGCGGGACGCGGCTCCAGGGCTGCTTGCCCGCGCCGACTGGCCGGGCCGCAGGCGTCGGCATCCGCACCCCGCTCCCGCTCCGACCTGCCCGCCTGAACTAGCCCCGGGCGTGGCCCGTCTCGCGCTCGCGGACCCCTGGACGCGGCTCCAGGGCCGTACGCTCGCTCGCGCCGTCGGGCGACTGGCCGGGCCGCACTAGCATTACCGGGTTTGGAACCGTGAACGAGAAGGCGGCCCTAGCTGTGACCGACAGGCCCACCGGAAGCGCCTCGCTCGGGGTCGACTTCGGCACCTCGCACACCATCGCGATGCTCGCCGCGCCCGGCGAGCCGGCCCGGCCGCTGCTGTTCGAGGGCTCTCCGCTCCTGCCGTCGGCCGTGTTCGCCGACGGCGGCGAACTCCTCGTCGGCCGCTTCGCGCTCCAGCAGGGCCGCCGCCGGCCCGCCGCACTGGAACCGCATCCCAAGCGCCGCATCGACCTCGACTCGATCCTCCTGGGAGAGAACGAGATCGCAGTGACCGACGCGATCGCGGCGGTCCTGACGCGGGTGCGGACCGAAGCCGTCCGCGTCGCCGGCTCCCTCGCCGCCGTCACCGTGACCGTCCCCGCGACCTGGGGCCCGACCAGGCGGCAGACGATCAGCGAGGCCGCCGAGCGCGCCGGTCTCGGCGCGGTGCGCCTCGTCCCCGAACCCGTCGCGGCCGCCGCGTACTTCCTGCGCCGCCTCGGCCACCGGATCGACCACGGCCAGGCCGTCGTCGTCTACGACCTCGGCGCGGGCACCTTCGACGCGACCGTGGTCGCGCGCCGCGGCGGCGGCTTCGAGGTGCTGTCGCAGGACGGCCGCGCCGACCTGGGCGGTCTCGACATCGACGCCCGCATCGCCGAGCACCTGCGCCTCCAGCACCCCGGCATCGGGGAGGGCGGCGAAGGCCGCCACTACCGCGCGCTCCTCGACGAGCTCCGCCTCGCGAAGGAGAGCCTCTCGACCTACAGCCGCGCCGAGTTCACCGTCCCGCCCGGCGACGTCGAGACGCACCTGACCCGCGGCGAGCTCGACGACCTCGCCCGCCCGCTGCTCGCGCAGACCGTCAAGGTGACCAAGGCCGTCATCGCCGCGGCCGGCCTCGCGCCCGCGCAGACCGCCGGCGTGTTCCTCGTCGGCGGCGCCTCCCGGATGCCGCTCGTCGCGACCGTCCTCCACCAGCAGCTCGGTCTCGCGCCCACGGTGATCGAGCAGCCGGAACTCGTCGTCGCCGAGGGCGGCCTCATCGCCGGAACGGCCGCCGCGGCCGACGAGACCGTGGACCTGGCGGGCGCGACCCCCGGCCGCACCCCGGCCTCGCCGGTCACCCCGGCCCCCACACCGCCTCCGGAGGCGATCGAGTCGCCGGCCCCGGCCCTCACCCCGGCCGCCGGCACGCCACCGGCCCCCGCCTTCACGCCGGCCGCGACCGCCTCGCCCGCGCCCGCCCCGACGCCGCCCTCGGACCGCCCGGCCGATCCCGTCCTCCCGCCCGCCCCCGAGGCCCCGCGTCCGCCGGTCCAGATCCTGGCCTCGGCCCTGCTCCTGGCGTTCCTGGCCGTGCCGCTCATCCCGCTGTGGGGCGGCGCGATCGAGCGGGGCATCGCCCAAGGCGCGCTGCACCCGCTCGACCCGCAGCTCCTCTACGGCGCCTTCAACGCGGTCCTTGGGAGCGCCATGGTCGCCTGCCCCGTCGCGGCGGTCCTGGTCCTGCGCCGTGTCCGGTGGTCGCCCCTGGTCGCGATCGCGGCGGCGGCCGCGGTCCCGTTCGCCGTCCTGCCGGTGATGCCGAACGAGACGATCGCCGAGCGCGAGTCCGTGCTCGGCCTCGTCATGGTCGTGGCCGCGTTCGCGGTCATCGCGGGCCTGTTCCTCGGCCGCGCCCGCGAATGGCTCGCCGGCGAGCCGGCCGCGAAGGGCCGACGCCTCAGGCGCGCGCTCGGCATCGCGGCCCAGGCCCTCGCCGCGGTCGCGGCCGTGTTCGCGCTCTTGTTCGTCCTGCACGAGTTCTGGCCGACCGTCTTCTGGTAGCCGAAAGTGAGAAACGCCCGGGTACGGGCCCCAGCGGACGTAGGATCACCAGATCAGCGGCCTGTTCCCGGGGGGAAGGGCTCCGCCGGGCGCCGGGCCGCCTCCAGTTCGAACGGGGGCAAGACGATGGCGCACAGCGACAAGCGGGCGGCATGGGCGGCCGGAGGCACGACACTCGCCGCCTGCCTGATGGTCATGGTCGGTGTCTGGCAGGTCATCATCGGCCTCGCCGCGATCGCCGAGGACGAGATCTTCGTGACCACGCCCGAGTACCTCCTGCAACTCGACCTCACCGGCTGGGGCTGGACGCACCTGATCATCGGCGCGCTCGCGGCCGTGACCGGCGCGTTCATCTTCACCGGCCGGGCCTGGGCCCGCTGGGCCGGCATCCTGCTCGCGGTCCTGTCCGCGACCGCGCAGTTCTTCTGGATGCCCTACCAGCCGCTCTGGTCGCTCATGGTCATCGCGATCGACGTGTTCGTCATCTGGTCGCTCGCCGCCACCAGCTCCATGGTCGAGAGCGAGTACGAGGGCTACCGGGCCGCGGAGGCCCCCGACTGGGAGGCCACCGACACCCAGCCGGGGCAGCCGTACGCGAACCCGAGCCGCACCATGTACGACCGCCAGGAGCCGACCACCGACCCGGTGCAGGCCGAGGCCGCCGCCCGCCAGGACCCGCGCAAGCGCGGGCCCGAGTAGGAGCGCACCGCAAGGGCGCCGCACCGCCGGTGCGGCGCCCTTCCGTTCGCCCTCGGAGGCGTCCTGGCCTCACGTCTCCGAACCGGCTCCGGCTAGCATCGAGGCGCCGGGCCCGGCCGGGGCCCGCACGGGGGAGGGAACAGCATGAGGATCGTCGTCGTCGGAGGCAGCGGGCACATCGGCACGTTCCTCGTCCCGCGGCTGGTGCGCGCGGGCCACGAGGTCGTCAACATCAGCCGCGGAACGCGCGCGGCGTACGCGGACGCGCCCGAGTGGGAGCAGGTCCGCCAGGTCACGGCCGACCGCGAGCGGCAGGACGCCGACGGCGTCTTCGGCGACACCGTGGCCGCCCTCCGGCCGGACGCGGTCGTCGACCTCGTCTGCTTCACGCCCGAATCCGCCGCGGCCCTGGTGGAACGCCTGCGCGGCGAGACCGGCCACCTGCTCCACTGCGGCACCGTGTGGCGCTACGGCGTCAGCCACCGCGCCCCGATCCGCGAAGGCGAGGGCACGCCCCCGTTCGGCGAGTACGGCGTCCAGAAGGACGCGATCGCGCGGATGCTCAAGGAGGAGACCGCGAACGGCGGCCTTCCCACGACCACGCTCCACCCCGGCCACATCGTCGGCCCCGGCTGGCACCCGATCGGGCCGCTCGGGAACCTCGACCCCGAGGTGTGGCGCACGCTCTCGGCCGGGCGCACCTTGCGGATTCCGGGGCTCGGCGCCGAGCACATGCACCACGTGCACGCCGACGACGTCGCCCAGGGTTTCGAGCGGGCGATCGAGCGCCCCGAGGCCGCGCGCGGCGAGGACTTCCACGTCGTGGCGCCAAGTTCGATGAACGTGCGCGGCCTCGCGGCCGCCGCGGCGTCCTGGTTCGGCCAGGAGGCGCACCTGGAGAGCGTGAGCTGGGAGGAGTTCCGGGCGGCGAGCACCGGCGACCACGCCGACGTCAGCTGGGAGCACCTCTCGCGCAGCCAGGTGTGCAGCATCGAGAAGGCGCGCACGCTCCTCGGCTACGCGCCGGCGTACGAGCCCGACGCCGCGATCCTGGAGTCGGTGCGCTGGCTCATCGAGCACGACCGGCTCGGGGTCGAGCGCCCGCTCGCGGTCTGACCTGCGGCGGTCACCAGCAGGTGTCGCCGTCCTTCTCCGCGATGAGGCGGTCGCGGACCCGGCCGAGGCCGTCCGCGATCGCCTTGCGCTCCTCGGGCGTGAGCACGTCGATGAGGACTTCGCGGACCTTCGCCACGTGGCCGGGCGCGGCGCGCTCCAGGGCTGCGCGGCCCTCGTCGGTGATCGCGGCGAGCACGCCGGACCTGCTCCACTCGCACTGTCGGCGCTGCACGAGCCCGGCCTTCTCCATCTGGCCGACCTGGTAGGTCAGGCCGCTCTTGGAGTTGATGAGGCGCTCGGCGAGCTCGGTCATGCGCAGCGCGCCGGTCTCGGCGGCGTTCAGGTGGATGAGGATCTCGTACTGGAGGTGCGAGAGGCCCGACTCCTCCTTGAGCTGCTGGTCGAGTTCGCGCGCGACGAGGTTCGACGCGGGGATGAACGCCATCCACGTCCGCATCTCCTCGTCGTCCAGCCATCTCGTGTGACCCATACCTCCACCGCCTTCAGTGGTTCAAATTTGAACTCAAGTGTAGCTTGTATTGCGCGGTTCAAATTTGAACAGCATCGCACGAGCTTCGGAGGCGTCATGGACACCACGCTCACCAAGGCGACGGTCCGCACCCGCGTCGACATCCCGCTGCGCTTCGCGGACGGGTTCGAGGCCGCGGCCGAGGTCTACACGTTCGAGGGCCTCGTCGACGGCCGCGAGCACCTCGCGCTCGTCCTCGGCGACCCCGCCCCGGACGCCGTGCCGCTCGTGCGGATGCACTCCGAATGCCTGACCGGCGACGTCTTCGGCTCGGCCCGCTGCGACTGCGGCCCCCAGCTCCGCGAGGCCGTCGAGCGCATCGCCGAACGCGGCGGCGTCCTGCTCTACCTGCGCCAGGAGGGCCGCGGCATCGGCCTCTACAACAAGCTCGACGCCTACGCCCTCCAGGACGCCGGCCTCGACACCTACGAGGCGAACACCGCCCTCGGCCTCCCCGAGGACGGCCGCGACTACACCGCCGCGGCCCAGATGCTCGCCGCCCTCGGCGTCGAGTCCTTCGACCTGCTCACCAACAACCCGGACAAGGTGCGCCAGCTCCGCGACCTCGGCCTGACCGTCGCGGAGACGGTCGGCACCGGCGTCTTCGCCACCGACGCCAACGTCCGCTACCTCAAGGCCAAGGTCGAGCGCACCGGCCACGACATCGCCCTCCCGGCCCTCGCCGCCTGAGGCGTCACACCGCGCGGGGGACCGACCGCCCGCCGAAGTGGAAGAACCGGGCCGGGCCCGCCTCGGCGTCGAGGAACTGCGCGTACCGGCCGGTCCCGGTGACGAACACCCCGGGGCCGGCCGCGCGCAGCGCGATCTCGGCGACCTCGGCGGACAGCCCGGCCCGCGCGACCATCGCCGCCGCGTCGCCCGTGGACTCGACGGCCGCCACCAGGCCGTCCCCCTGCGCGGACACCGTGATCCGCTGGGTGCCGTTGGCGTACACGCCCGTGTAGCGGTCCAGCTCCGCGGCGGCCGCCGCAGCAGGGACCGGACCGGACAGTTCCGCCTCCGCGACCTCCTCCACGAGCGGCTCCGCGAACGCCCGGATCAGCCCGCCCGTGTCGCCGCCGTTCGCCACCAGCGCGACCGCCGCGCGCCGCCCTGGGACGACGTAGAGCACCGAGCGAACCCGATCGCGCCGCCGCCGTGGCCGACGACGGCGCCGTCCCCGTACACCTCCCAGCCGAGGCCGACGGCCTTGGGCACCACCGGCGCCGCGGGAACCGGCACCCGCGCGGCCCGCATCGCGCGGGCCGTCGCCGCCGACAGCACGCGCCCGCCGTCCGGACCCCGCCCGTCCTCGGCGTGCATGCGCCCGAACGCCAGCAGCGCCCGCACCGACATCGCGAGTCGGTTCCCGGCGGCCGGGTTGGACTCGGGCATGGTCGCCCACACCGGCAGCGGCCATATGCCGCGGTCGCCTTGCGGCGCATGCCCGATCGCCGTGTTGAACCCGAGGGCGTCGTTCGCGTCGAACGCCAGCTCCTCGATCCCGAGCGGCGCCGCCAGCCGCTCCCGCAGCACCTCGGCGAACGTGCGCGCCCGCTTGACCTCGACCAGCCTGCCGAGCACCGCCATCCCCGCGCTGCAATAGGAGTAGCGCGACCCGGGCTCCTCGACCTGCGCCAGCCGCGGCACCTCGTCCTCGACCAGCCGCCGCAGCGCGTCGTCCCCGGCGGTCGTGGCCCTCCACAGGTCCCCTTCGAACCCGCCGGTGTGCGTGAGCAGGTGCTCGACCGTGATCCGGTCGCTCGCCGCCGCGTCCGCGGTGCGGAACTCCGGCAGGTGCTCCCGCACCCGGTCCCCGAGTCCGATCACGCCTTCGTCGACCAGCTGCATCACCAGCGTCGCGGTCCACACCTTCGTGATCGACTGGATCTGGAACACCGCCTCCGGCGTCACCGGCACACCGGTCCGGCGGTTCACCACCCCGGCCGCGGCCTCGACCACCTCGCCCCCGACCGCCACCGCGACGGCGGCCCCGGGCACCCCGTGCTCCGCTGCCAGCCGCCCGAACTCCTCCAGCCGAACCCGCACCTCAGCCACGGTTGACACGCCGCCTCCTCGCCTCGCTTCGAACCGCCAGTCTCCCATGGCGATCGGGCTCCCGCAGTGCCCGGCGGCCGCGTCTCGCGGCCCGGAGGTACAGCCAGCCCCACCATGTGGAGGGGTGTTCGCGGGAGTGCCCCCGTTGGCACCGGATTGCTAATCTCGGCAGGAATTTCGCAAGCCGTACGGGGCTCAGACGCCGGACCGGCCGATGGCGAACGACTGAAGACGGAAGTTCTTAACCAACTGGACGACCGCGCTTCACCGACTCCCATATGCAGATACGGGAGTCTGTTCGTCATATTCGAACCGATCCGCGCCTGAGCGCCCGCCCACCCGCTATCCGGCACCACGCCGTGCGGTCCGAGAGGAATCCATGCTGATCCTTGCCATCGTCCTCGCCGCCGTCGGCGCCTGCTGCCTCGCCGGCGCCGCCTGCCTTCAGCACGGCGTCGTCACCCAATCGACGACAGGCCCGGTGCTGCGGCTCCCCGCGATCCGGACGATCCTGCGCTCGCCCGCCTGGTACGTCGGGAACGGGCTCGTCGTGCTCGGCTCCGGCCTGCACATCATCGCGCTCACTCTCGCGCCCCTTGCCGTCGTGCAGCCGGTCGGCATGATCGCGCTCGTGCTCACCGTCGTGTTCACCGGTGCCGCCCTCACCCGCTCCGTCGTCGTCGCGCTGGCGCTGAGCACGGTCGGCATCGCGGGCCTGACGGTCCTCTCCGCCATCGGCAGCAGCACGCTGACGCCGTCGCCGGACCTCGCCCTCGCCCACTGGGCGCTCCCGGCCGCCGCAGCGCTCGTCGCCGCGGCCTTCGTCTTCAAGGGCCGGGCGCGCTGCCTGCTCCTGGCCGTCGCGGGCGCCGTCCTGTTCGGGTTCACCTCCGCGCTCGTGCGCGCCGCCGCCGTCGCCTCGTTCTCGCCCGAGCTCCTGGCCCTCGTGATCGCCGAGGCCGCCGCGGCCGCGCTCGCGGGCGCGTGGCTCGTGCACCAGGCGTACGCCGCCGGATCGGCCGCCACCGTCGTGGGCGCCCTCACCGTCGTCGACCCCCTCGTGGCCGTCCTCATCGGCGCCTTCGCCTACGGCGAGACCAGCATCGGGACGCTCGCCGCCATGGCCGCGCCCGCCGTCGTCGCCGTCGCCGGCCTCGTGGTCCTCGCCCGCGCGCTCCCCAAGCGCGCCACCGCGCCCGCCCGCCCCCGCACCACCGAAGGCGCGCTGCGCATCGCGCTCAGCGCCGACACCTACTGGCCCGACGTCAACGGCGCCGCGAACTTCGCCCACCGCCTCGCCCTCGGCCTGGCCGAGCGCGGCCACGACGTGCACGTCATGTGCCCCTCGACCACCGGCAAGTCCTTCACCGAGGCCGTCGGCGGCGTCACCGTCCACCGCATCGCCTCGCTCCGCACCCCCTTCCACCCCGACTTCCGCTTCTGCCCGCCCTGGCGCGCGGACAAGGCCGTGCCGGAGCTCCTGGCCGAGATCGACCCCGACGTCGTCCACACCCAGGCCCACTTCATCGTCGGCCGCGCCGCCGTGCGCGCCGCCACCGCCGCGGGCATCCCGGTCGTCGCCACCAACCACTTCATGCCCGAGAACCTCCTCGGCTTCGGCCCCCTCCCGCGCTGGACGCACCGCCTCATCGCGAAGCTCGCCTGGCGGGACCTCGCCCGCGTCTACGGCCTCGCCACGGTCTGCACCACCCCCACCCCGCGCGCGGCCGAGCTCCTCGAGCGCAACGGCCTCGACCGCCCCGTCATGGCCATCTCCTGCGGCATCGACCGCGCCAAGTACGCGGGGGCGCAAGAGAAGTCGGAGCACACCACGCTCCTGTTCGTGGGCCGCCTCGAAGCGGAGAAGAACGTCCACGAGCTCATCGAGGCCGCCGCGCTCCTGCCGCAGGACGTGCGCGTCGAGGTCGCCGGCGACGGCAGCGTCCGCCCTCGCCTCGAAGCGCTCGCCGCCCAGCTCGGCATCGCCGACCGCGTCACCTTCCACGGCTTCCTCCCCGACGAGGACCTCGTGCGGGCCTACCGGCGCTGCGACGTGTTCGTCATGCCCGGCACCGCCGAACTCCAGAGCATCGCCACCATGGAGGCCATGGCCGCGGGCAAGCCCGTCGTCGCCGCCGACGCCATGGCCCTCCCGCACCTGGTGCGCCCCGGCGAGAACGGCTGGCTCTACCAGCCCGCCGACACCGACGAGCTCGCCCTCCGCATCGGCGCGATCATCGCCGACGAGGCCGCCCGCGCCGCGATGGGCCGGACCAGCCTGGAGATGATCGCCTCCCACGACCTCGAGTCCACTCTGGTCGAATTCGAGCGCGTCTACCTCGACATCGCGGCCGTCCCCGCGCCGCTGGCCGTCCGCATCTGACGCCGCCCCCGCAGCCCTCCCCGAGGCCCGCAGCCGCCCCCGGCTGCGGGCCTCCTTCCATGCGCGGCGCGGGAAATGCCGGGGACGACTGGAAATTCACCCGAAATACTGGTAAACCAAGGCAGATGCCGGAAACACCCGGCGAGACACAGGACCACATCGAAGTAGACATTCAAATATTCAGCTACCTCTCGGTCACGCGGCGGCCCGCCGCGCGACGCCCCAACCCCCGGTCCCAGCGGCCGACGACCCGGAGGACGACATGACCATTCCCGGAAGCACCCGCCCAAGGCCCGGTTGGAGATCCGTGCTCACATGGACGGCGGTCTCGATCGCCGGCGCCGCCGCCTGGGGCATGATCGCCCTGGTCCGCGGTGAGGAGATCTCCGCCTTCTGGCTCGTGGTCGCGGCCCTCGGCTCCTACGCCATCGGGTACCGCTTCTACGCGCTCTTCATCGCCCGCAAGGTCCTCCAGGTCGACGACACCCGCGCCACCCCCGCCGAGCGCCTCGACGACGCGGTCGACTACCAGCCCACCGACCGCCGCGTCCTCCTCGGCCACCACTTCGCCGCCATCGCCGGCGCCGGGCCCCTCGTCGGCCCCGTCCTCGCCGCCCAGATGGGCTACCTGCCCGGCACCATGTGGATCATCATCGGCGCGATCTTCGCCGGCGCCGTCCAGGACATGGTCGTCCTCTTCATCTCCATGCGCCGCAACGGCAAGAGCCTCGGCCAGATGGCGCGCGACGAGATCGGCCCGTTCGGCGGCGCCGCCGCCCTCATCGGCGTCTTCTCGATCATGATCATCATCCTCGCGGTGCTCGCCCTCGTCGTCGTGAACGCGCTGGCCCAGTCCCCGTGGGGCACCTTCTCGATCGCGATGACGATCCCCATCGCCCTGCTCATGGGCTTCTACCTGCGCACGATCAGACCCGGCCGGGTCCTGGAGACGAGCCTCATCGGCGTGGTCCTGCTCGTCCTCGCCATCGTCGCGGGCGGCTGGGTCCAGTCCTCGTCCTGGGCCGACGCCTTCACCCTCACCCCGCAGACCCTCGTCTTCTGCCTGGTGGCCTACGGCTTCGTGGCCGCGGTGCTGCCGGTGTGGATGCTCCTCGCGCCGCGCGACTACCTGTCGACGTTCATGAAGATCGGCACGATCGCGCTCCTGGCCGTCGGCGTCCTCATCGTCTCCCCGACCCTCCAGACCGACGCCGTCTCCGAGTTCGCCCTGAGCGGCCTCGGCCCGGTCTTCTCCGGCGAGCTGTTCCCGTTCGTGTTCATCACGATCGCGTGCGGCGCGCTCTCGGGCTTCCACGCCCTTATCGCCTCCGGCACCACGCCGAAGATGATCCAGAAGGAGTCGCAGGTCCGCATGATCGGCTACGGCGCCATGCTCATGGAGTCGTTCGTCGCCGTCATGGCCCTCATCGCCGCCTGCATCCTCGACCCGGGCCTCTACTTCGCGATGAACGCCCCCGCCGGCGTCCTCGGCACCACGGTGGAGTCCGCCTCGCAGGCCGTCGCCAACCTCGGCTTCACCATCACTCCGCAGGACCTCCAGGCCGCGGCCGACGCGGTCGGCGAGGAGACCCTGGTCGCCCGCACCGGCGGCGCCCCGACCCTGGCCGTGGGCATGTCCGAGATCCTCTCCTCCGTCTTCGGCGGCGAGGGGCTCAAGGCGTTCTGGTACCACTTCGCGATCATGTTCGAGGCTCTGTTCATCCTCACCACGGTGGACGCCGGGACCCGCGTGGGCCGCTTCATGCTCCAGGACACCCTCGGGAACGTCTGGAAGCCGCTCGGCCGCGTCGGCTGGAAGCCCGGCCTGTGGCTCACCAGCGCGCTCGTGGTCCTCGCCTGGGGCTACTTCCTCTACGCCGGCGTCAACGACCCGCTCGGCGGCATCAACCAGCTGTTCCCGCTGTTCGGCATCGCGAACCAGCTGCTCGCCGCCATCGCGCTCACCGTCGCCACCACGGTCCTGGTCAAGAGCGGCCGCCTGAAGTGGGCCTGGGTCACCGCCGTCCCGCTCGCCTGGGTGGCGGTGGTGACGCTGACGGCGAGCTGGCAGAAGGTCTTCTCCAGCGATCCGCGCATCGGGTTCTTCGCGCAGCGCGAGCGCTACGCCGACGCCCTCGCCCAGGGCGAGGTCCTGGCCCCCGCGAAGGACCTCGACCAGATGCGCACCGTCGTCACGAACTCCACTGTGGACGGCGTGTTGGCGGCGTTCTTCGCGCTGCTGGTCGTCATCATCATCCTGAACGCGGCCCTGGTGTGCTGGCGCGCGGTCCGCTCTCCCGAACCCCTCCCGTCGAGCGAGGCCCCGTACGTGGAGTCGCGCCTGCTGGTCACCGCCGGCGCCCGCGCCTCCACTGAGGACGACGGTGAGGACGGCGCGGAGGCGCGGCCGTGAGCCCGCGCCGCCTGCTCGGCCTCGTCCGGTGGTACCTGCGGGAGCTCACCGGCGAGTCCGCCTACGACCGGTACCTGGAACGCCACCGCCTCGCCCATCCGGGCGCGCCGGCGCTGCCGCGGCGCGAGTTCGAGCGGATGCGCACCGACCGCGCCGACGCGCATCCGCGGACCCGCTGCTGCTGAACGGGATCGCGGCTCCGGGCCCGGGCCGGGAGCCGCGATCCGCTACGCGCCCAGGTACGTCTGGAGGTCGTCGAGGATGAGGCCGGCGGCGGTGACGCCGATGCCGGTCATCCAGACCTCGTCGTCGACGGCGTACGCCTCGCCGGCCCGCACGGCCGCGATCGACTGCCACAGCTCGCCGCCGGTGTACTCGGCGAGCTTGGCCGCGCCGTCGTCGCCGTACGCGCAGTAGAAGATCACGTCGCCGCCGAGGGTGTCGACCTCCTCGGCCGAGACCTCGCCGAAGCGGCGGTCCTCGGCCCCTTCGAGCAGCTGGAGCTCGGGCCGGGCGAGCCCGGTGTCGCCGAGGACGATGCCGGAGAAGGAGTCCGGCCCGTAGAAGCGGATCTGGTCGGGCATGAATCGGACGAGGCTCACCTCGGTGCCGATCGCCTCGCCCAGGGACGCGCCGAAGTCGGCCGCGCGGGCCTCGTAGTCGGCGAGGAGCTGCGCGGCCTCGTCGGCCTTGCCGAGCGCGTCGCCGTCGAGGAGGAAGTTCTCCTTCCACGTGAGGCCCACCTGCTCGGTGAACACGGTCGGCGCGATCGCGTCGAGCTCGTCGTAGAACGCCTCCTGGCGGAACTTCGAGCCGAGGATCAGGTCCGGCTCGAGGTTCTCGATCGCCTCCAGGTCGGGCTCGGCGGTGGTGCCGACGACCGTGACCCCGGAGAGGTCGCCGAGGTAGGACGGCAGCTCGGCCTCGCTCGCGCGGGCGGCGCCGACCGGGGTGACGCCGAGCGAGAGCGCGGTGTCGATCTTGTCGGTGTCGAGGACGACGACGCGCTGCGGGTCCACCGGGATCTCGCTGGTGCCCATCGCGTGCTCGATGGTGCGCGTCTCGCCTTCGGCGTCGTTGCGCTCAGTGGCCGGGTCGGACGTCCCGCACGCGGCCAGCGCGAGCCCGCAGGCCGATACGAGCCCGGAGGCCAGCAGTCTTCTTCTCATTTCGGGTTCCCTTCGTCAGCAGGAGGTACAGCAGGTAGACGCCGCCGAGCGCGGCGGTGAGGACGCCGGCGGGCATCTGGTAGTCGCCGAACGCGGTGCGGCCCAGCCAGTCCGCGAGGACCAGGAGCACGGCCCCGGTGAGCGCGGAGGCGAGGAGCGGCGGGCGCGGGGTGCGGGCGAGGCGGCGCGCGATCTGGGGAGCGGCCAGGGCCACGAACTCGACCGCGCCGACCTGCGCGACGGCCGCGGAGGCGAGGGCGACGCCGAGGACGGCGAGGCCGATGCGCTGCCCGGTGACGCGCACGCCGATGCCGGTGGCGGTGGGGTCGTCGAGGTCGGTGGTGTCGAGGGCGCGCTGCGCCCACAGCAGGAACGGGAGCGCGAGCGCGAGGGAGCCGCCGAGGAACGCGGCCTCGGTCCAGCCGCGGCCGCCGAGGGTGCCGATGAGCCAGATCTGCGCCCGCTGGGCGTCGATCGCGTCGGCCGACAGCAGCAGGAGCTGGATGCCGGACTTGAGGAGCACGGCGACGGCGACGCCCGCGAGCACGAACCGGGGCGCGGAGAGGGAGCCGCGGGCGGCGACGAGGAGCACGAGCGCGGCGGCGGCGAGCCCTCCGGCGAGCGCGAGCGGCGCGAGGAGCGCGTAGCCGAGGACGACGGCGGCGGTCGCGGCGAGGCCGGCTCCGGCGGTGACGCCGACGATGTCGGGGCTGGCGAGCGGGTTGCGGGCGACGGACTGGATGAGCGCGCCGCCGAGCGCGAGCGCGGCCCCGGCGGCGACGGCGAGCACGGTGCGGGGGAGTCGCAGCACCTCGACGGTGCGGTCGTAGCCGGTGGTGCCAGTGAGGGTGGCGGTCATGTCGGCGAACGTGATGTACGTGTCGCCCAGGCAGAGCGCGGCGGTGACGGCCCCGGCGAGGAGGACGAGGAGGAGGGCGCAGGCGGCGGCGCTGCGCCGGTGCAGGGTCACGGAGTAGCGTCCGGCGCGGATCGCGGTGCGGCCCTGGAGCTTGAGGGAGGTCATGCGGTCACCGTCCGGGCGCGGCGCACGAGCGCGATGAGGATGGGGGCGCCGATGACGGCGCAGATGATGCCGGCGGGGGCTTCGCCGGGGACGATGACGCGGCCGATCACGTCGGCGGCGAGGAGCATCGCGGGCCCGAGGAGGAGGCTCATGGCGAGCTGGGTGCGGTGCCCGGCGCCGACGGCCCACCGGGCGAGGTGCGGGATCGCGAGGCCGATGAACCCGACGGGGCCGGCGGCGGCGACGGCCGCGCCGGTGAGGAGCGCGACCGTGACCGCGGCGGCGGCGCGGGTGAGCCCGACCCGGTGCCCGAGCCCGGCCGCGGCCGCTTCGCCCAGTTGGAGCCCGTCGAGTCCGCGGGCGGCGAGGAAGGCGAGGGCGAGGCCGGCGAGGAGGAAGGGCGCCATGCCGGCCGCGATGTCGGCGCCGCGTCCGGCGAGGGAGCCCACGGCCCAGAACCGGTACTGGTCGAAGGACTGCACGTCGGTGGCGAGGACGGCGTAGACGACGGCCGACAGGCTCGCGTCGATGGCCGCGCCGCAGAGCGCGTACGTGGCGGGCCCGCCGCCGGTGGTGCGCGCGGCGACGGTCGAGACGGCGTAGCCGAGGACGCCGGCCGCGAGCGCTCCCGCGATGCCGAGCCACACGTACTCGCCGATGCCGGTGAGCCCGAGGACGTTGAGGCCGATGACGACGCCGAGCCCGGCCCCGGAGGCGACGCCGAAGATGCGCGGGTCGGCGAGCGGGTTCCGCGTGAGGGTCTGCATGAGCACGCCCGCGACCGCGAGCCCGGCCCCGGCGAGGAGGCCGACGACGGTGCGGGGGAGGCGCTGCTCCCACACGACCGCGGCGGCGATCGGGTCGGTGCGGGTGAGGCCGCCCCACAGCTCGGCGAGGCTCAGGTCCCGCGCCCCGAACGCGAGCGACGCGACCACGACGACCCCGAGCGCGACCGCGGCGATCCCGCAGGCAGCCCGGCGCCCGCGGGCGGTGGCGGCGGGTCTGGGCATCCGGGCGGCGATGAGCACTTCCAGATGATAGGCGAGCCTAACCTTAGTGTGAAGGACCTGCGTGCGGGTGTGATCCCGGTCGGCGCGAGGGCCGCGAGGCCGCGAGTGCGCGGGGGCGCGAGTGCGCGGGGGAGCGGGGGCCGGTCCACGCCGGGCCAGGAGGGCAGAGCGGGTCGCGGTGTTCGCAATCGCCTTGACGGCTTCGCCCGCCTGAGCCGAGCTGGGCCCGGGGCGGGAGAGAAGACCGCGGCGTGTGCGGTCGGCCTGCCCGCCCGTCCGGGCCGGGCCGAGACGGGAGCGATCGCCGCGCCCGGCCCTCGCTGTCGCAACGCCCGAGCCCGGCGTCGGTGTTGCCGGACACCGCAGCGCCACCGCAGTCCCCTCGGTCGGTGCCCGCCTCCCGCTCCGCCGACCGCTATCTGGGTCGGCATCCCGCGCTGGCGGGTGCGGAACCGAAGTCCCCTCTTCCGCTCCGCCCGCCTTCGATCCGCCGGTGCCGCCGCTCCGTGCGCTCGGCGCGGGTCATTCGCGGGTGCGCGACCTCAGCGGCGATCGTCGGGCGTGGGACTCCACGCCGCCCACTGGCCGCCGCGCCTTCCGCCCGGGCGGCCTGTGCCGCTCGCTGGCCGCCACCATCCCGGCCGACGCACAGGCGTTCCACCGGCCGCCGTCTCGCGGCCGCCGCGCCTTCCGCCGGGGCGGCCGCGTCCCTCGCCGACCGCCGCGCTGCCGGGGCCGCTCGTTGTGGACCGCAGCGGTTCTGGAGTGAAGGGCGGGATTCCGGCCGGGGTCGGAAACCGGTACCCTGGTCATCCGGGTCCCCTCCCCACCAGCCTTCCGGAGTCCCATGCGGTTCATGGTCCTCGGCCCCCTCCAGATCGTCGTCGAAGGGGAGCCGCGCCCCTCGCTCGGCAAGACCGCGGCGATCCTCGCCGTCCTGCTGCTCAACCGCAACCTGCCCGTCAGCACCGGCCGCCTCATCGAGGCCGTGTGGGGTGAGGAGCCGCCCCGCACCGCCCTCCGGCAGATCCAGAACCGCATCGCCGAGATCCGCGGCCTCATCGCCGGCGACCCTCACTGCAACCTCGAGACCATCGGCTCGGCGTACCGCCTGCGCGTCGGCCCCGGCCACATCGACGTCGACCGCTTCGAGTCCGGCTGCGCCTACGCCCGCTCCCTGGTGGACGAGGGCAGCCCCGTCGAAGCGCTCGCGATGTACGACCGCACCCTCGCCCTCTGGCGCGGGCCCGCGTTCGCCGGGCTCGAGGGCGCGCTCATCGAATCGGGCGCCGACGTCCTCGAAGAGTCCCGCATGGAGGCCGTCGAGGAACGCCTCGACCTGCTGCTGCGCCTGCGCCGCTTCGACCAGGCCGCCACCGAGGCCCGCGCCCTCCTCGCCGAGCACCCCTTCCGCGAGCGCCTGGTCTGCCAGCTCATGATCGGCCTCCACGCGACCGGCCGCACCGCCGAAGCCCTGGAGGCGTACGAGACGCTGCGGCGCGCCCTCGCCGACGCCCTCGGCGCCGACCCCGGCCCGCACGCCCGCCGCACCCACCTCGACCTCCTCCGCGGCAACCTCGACCTGCACAACCCCACCACCGGCCCCCGGTCGAAGCCCCGCCGCCCGCCGCTGCCGCGCCAGCTCCCGGCCCCCGTCCCCGGCTTCGTCGGCCGCACCGCCGAGCTCGCGCGCATCGACGCCCGCTGGTCCGCCCGGGACGGCAAGGGCCCCTTGGCCATCGCGATCACCGGCATCGGCGGCGCCGGCAAGACCGCGCTCGGCCTCGAATGGGCCCGCCGCCGCCTCGCCGACTTCCCCGACGGGCAGCTCCACGCCGACCTGCGCGCCGGCGACGACCCCGCCGACCCCCTCGCGGTCCTCCACGGCTTCCTGCGCGCCCTCGGCACCCACCCGACCGACCTGCCCGACGACCGCGGCCAGGCCGCCGCGAACTACCGGGCCCTCCTCGCCGACAAGCGCGTCCTGATCTTCCTCGACAACGCCCGCGACGCCGACCAGGTCCGCCCCCTCCTGCCCGGCGAGGGCGGCTCGGCGGTCGTCGTCACCGGCCGCGGCCGCCTCGACCGCCTCCGGCACGTCAGCGACGTCGTCGCCGTCGAGCTCGCCGAACTCCCCGAGGACGACGCCGTCGCGCTCCTGCGCCGCCTCACCGGCGACACCACCGCCAAGCGGGCCGACGCGGCCGCCGTGGCCGCGCACTGCGGCGGCCTGCCGCTCGCGCTGCGGATCGCCGCCGGGCTCCTCGACGAGCGGCCCTCACTCGGCTTGGCGGGCTTGGCGAAGCGCCTCGGCGACGGCAGCTTGTGGCGCGCGGGCGAGCGCGACCAGATCGCCCGCGTCTTCGACCTCTCCTACGCGGGCCTGGACGACGCCGAGCGCCGCTGCCTGCGCGACCTCGCGCTCCTGCCCGGCGCCGACATCGGCGAGCCCACCGCCCTGCGCCTCGCCGCGGCGACCGGCGGCGACGCCGACCGCGTCCTGGACTCCCTGGCTGCCGCCCACCTGCTGCGCATCGGCGCCGACGGCCGCCTGCGCCTGCACCGCCTCGTCGCCGAGTACGCCCGCGCCAAAGCGCCCGCCACCGCCGACGAGGAGCGCGCCCTGCGCGAACGCGCCGTCGCCGGCTTCCGTGACCTCCGCGCCCCGGCCCCCTTGGAGGAGTACGGGTTCCTCACCGCCGCCTACCGCGCCTGGGCCGCCTTCCCGGAGGGTGCCGTCCTCGCCGATGTGTTGTGCGGCTTCGCGAAGCGCGGCCACCGGCCCGAGGAGCTCGAACGCCTCGGCGAGGACGCGCTCGCCGCGGCCGGCCCGGACCCGGGCCGCCTCGCCCGCCACCGCAACCTCGTCGCGGTCGCCGCGTACGCGCGCGGCGCGCTCGCCAAGGCCGAGGAGTACAGCCGGGCCGCCCTCGACGCGGTCGAGCGCACCGAGCACGGCGACCGCTTCGGCGCCGCCCGCGCGAACCTCGCGACCGCGCTCGCGCGGCTCGGCCGCGAGCAGGAGGCGCTACCGCTCCTGAACGCCGCGCTCGCCGCCGCCGCGGCCGCCGGCCGGGACGCGGACGCCGCCGCCATGGGCATGACCCTCGGCTGGCTCCACTACCGGATGCGCGACTTCGCCGCCGCCGAGCAGGCCCTCGCGACCGCCTTGGGCCGCTTCGAACGCGGCGGCGACGCCGCCGGGGCCCGCGAGGTCCACGCCCATCTGGTCGAGGTCTACCGCGCCTGGGGCCGCCACACGCAGGCGCGCGCGAGCCTGCGGCGCATCGCGGGTTCATGATTTCTTCACAGCGGTCTCGACCGCCCCTCGCAGACGCCCGCTTTGCCCGGGTAGCAGCGCATTCTCCTGCCTACTCGCCGTTACCCCTCCCGGGTCGTTTCGCACTACGCTGTCGCATAGGACACAGGAACCGCTTGCGGCGGAAGGAGGTCGAGATGGCTCCAGTGGACCGCGAGACGGTCGAGCGCGAGCTCGCCGACCGCCTCGCCGAACGCGACCTGATCGGCGCCCGCCTCCTCGACTGCGAGTCCCGCGCCGCCTTCGCGGCCCTGCGCGCCGAGGCCGCCGCCGTCCCCGCCGGCCGCTGCGCCGCCGCCCTGCGCGACTGGGACCTGCTGTGGAACCTGTTCCACGCCTGGAGTGAACACCTCGCCGCGACCGCCGCGCTCCGCGGCCGGAAGGGACGCCTCACCGACCCGGCCAGGGCCGCCGCGATGCTCGCCCGCTTCACCGACCCCGAGGCTCCGGACGCTCTCGCCCGCAGCCCGATCGCGACCGAGCGCGCCCTCGGGCTCATGGAGGACCGCTACGGGCGCGTCGCCGCGCTCGTCGACGAGATCGAGGTGGCCATCGACGCCTCGGGCCTCGCCGACCCGCTCGCCGACCGCATCGACGCCCTCGAAGACCGCGAGCGCCGCCTGCTGACCCGCTGGAACGAGGCCCGCGAACGCATCAGCGACCCGCCACTTGCCAAGCCCGCCAGGGTTTCCGCGACGCTGCGCGCCGATCTCGACCGTCTTCCCGTGTTCGGTGAGGCGGGCTGGACCGAGGCCGCCGCCGCCCGCGCCCGCCTCACCCGCCGGGTCGAGGCCGCCGAGCACCGCGTGGAGGCCGACTTCGCCGCCTGCAACGAACCGCTCAACCGGCGTAACCGCCTCCGCAGCGAAGCCGAGGCGTACCGAGCCCGTGCCGAACGCCTCGGCCGCGGCGCGGACCCCGCGGTCCGGGACGCCTGGACCCGCGCCCGTGCAGTGCTGTGGACCGCCCCCTGCTCGCTTCCAGAGGCCCGCAAGGCCGTCGATGAGCTGGCCGCGAGTGTGAACGGAGACCGCACATGACCGCTTGCATCCGCTCTGGCGAAGCGATCGGGGTCGAAGGCTCTTACGGAGCGGCCCCCGCAGTCGCGGTGACCGCGGCCGTCCTGTGGACTGCCGCTTGCTCGCGCCCCGGGGCCGTGAGGGTCGTCGGCGGCCTCGCCGCGAGCGTGAACAGACCGGACATGACCGCATGCATCCGCTGCGGTGGAGCGATCGGGGCCGAAGGTCGCTTCGGCGAGCCCGCCGCCAAGACCGCCCGGACTGGCCGCTGGGCCGCCCCTTGCTCACTTCCGTTGGTCCGCAAGGCAGCGGACGAACTTGCCGCCAGAGTGAACGGAGACCGCACATGAGCGCCTGCATCCGCTCTGGCGGGGCGCTGGGAGGTTGCTTCGGCGCGGCCGCCAAGACCGCCCGCGCCGGGTTGTGGACCACCCCTCGCTCACTCCCCAAGGCCCGCGCGACGGTCGACGACCTGGCTGCGAGTGTGAACGGAGACCGCACATGGCCGCTTGCATCCGCTGCGGTGGGGCGATCGGGGCCGAAGGTTGGTTCATCGAGGCCGCCGCCGAGACCGCCCGCGCCGTTCCGTGGACCACCTCTCGCTCACTCCCCAAGGCCCGCGCGGCCGTCGACGAACTCGCCGCACGCGTGAACGGAGACCGCACATGACCCCCTGCATCCGCTGCGGCGGCGCCATCGACGCCGAAGGCTACTGCGAGGACTGCGGTGCCCGCGCTGTCCCTCCCGCGCCCTTTGCCACCGGTCCAGTCGCAATGGGGCCCAAAGTGACCGCCCCGTCCACCGCTGCCCCCTGCGCCCATTGCGGCGGGTCGATCGACGCCGAAGGCTACTGCGAGGACTGCGGCCGGCGTTCCGTCCCCGCCGCTGGCCCGGCTTCCAGTAACCCGCCCGCCGCTGGCCCGGCCTCAAACCACCCGCCCACCGCCGGCCCCGCCTCAACCACCCCGCCCCCCGCCGCCGCCCCCTGCGTCCACTGCGGCGGCGCCATCGACGCCGAGGGCTACTGCGAAGACTGCGGCCGCCGCGCCGCGCCCGCCGCGCTCCCCTCCCGTCCCTCGACCTCCTCGCGCCGCAGCACCGGCCGGCTCGGCGCCGGGCTCGCCGACCTGCCCTCGGTCCCCGTCGCCGACCCCGTCTCGGCCCTCATGCCCGACCCCGCCGTGCCCGAAGCCGACCGCCACTGCACCAACGGCCACCCGCTCGCGCACGTCGGCCGCGTCACCGGCTTCTGCCCCGAGTGCGGCGCCCCCTTCGACTTCACCCCCGCCCTCAAGCCCGGCGACCTCGTCGCCGGCCAGTACGAGATCCGCGGCTGCCTCGCCCACGGCGGCCTCGGCTGGATCTACCTCGCCGCCGACCGCAACCTCGACGGCAAATGGGTCGTCCTCAAGGGACTGCTCAACACCACCGACTTCGCCGCGCTCGCCGCCGCCGAGGCCGAGCGCCGCTACCTCATCGCCGTCGACCACCCCGGCATCGTCAAGATCCACAACTTCGTCCAGCACCGCGACACCCGCGACGGCACCCTCCACGGCTACCTCGTCATGGAGTACATCGGCGGCGTCTCCCTCGCCGACCAGCTCCGCGCCGGCCTCGGCGAGCGCCGCGGACCCGTCCCGCCCGAATGGGCGATCCCCTGCCTCCTCGAGACCCTCGCCGCCTTCGACTACCTCCACAACGCCGGCATGGTCTACTGCGACCTCAAGCCCGCCAACCTGATCCAGTCCGGCGACCGCATCCGCCTCATCGACCTCGGCGCGATGCGCCGCATCGGCGACACCGGCGGCGACGTCTGGGGCACCATCGGCTATCAGGCCCCCGAGATCAACGGCGACCGCTTCCCCGACGTCGCCTCCGACCTGTACACCGTCGGCCGCACCCTCGCCGTCCTCACCCTCGCCTTCAGCCCCGCGATGCGCACCGAGACCGGCGCCCTCGCCGCCGCCCCGCTGCCCCCGCGTCCCGAGCGCTACGACGAGTCCCTCTACCTCTTCCTCGAACGCGCCTGCCACCCCGACCCCGCCTCCCGCTTCGCCTCCGCCGCCGACATGGCCGACCAGCTCACGGGCGTCCTCCGCCAGATCCGCGCCGCCCTCGACGAGACCCCCTACCCCGCCGTCTCCGCCCACTTCGGACCCGAACGCGGCGCGTACGCCTCCGCCGTCAGCCCCGACCCCACCCGCGTCCTCGCCCCCGCCCACCCCGTCCAGGCCCGCCGCCTCCTGCCCGCCCCGCTCACCGACCCCGCCGACCCCGCGGCCGTCGCCCTCGCCGCGCTCGCGGCCGAACCGCCCGAGACCGCCTTCCCCCTGGTCGAAGCCCTGCCCCGCACCCCCGAGGCCCGCCTCGCGCAGGTCCGCCTCGCCGCCGAGACCGGCTCCGAACGCACCGACCCGCTCCTCATCGAGGCCGCCGCCGAGCTCGGCGGCGACTGGCGCCTGGACTGGTACCGCGGCATCGCCGCCCTCGGCGACCCGGGCCGCCTCCCCGACGCCGCCTACTGGTTCGCCCGCGTCCGCGCCCACCTCCCCGGCGAGCTCGCCCCCTTGCAGGCCCTAGCGATCAGCGCCGAACCGGGCGCCGCGCACCACGCCCGCGTCTGGCGCACCGACCGCGGCTTCACCAGCGCCGCATTCGGTCTCGCCCGCGGCACCGGCGACTTCGCGGCCCTCGAAGCGGTCCCGGCCTCCTCCTCGAGCCACGCCGCGGCCCGCCAGGCGCTCCTGGCGAAGCTCGTCCGCGACCCCGACGTCACCCTCCCCGACCTCAAACGCGCCGCAGTCCTCCTCGAAGGACTCACCACACTGGACAGAGCCGAGGCCGACCTCCTCGAAGCCGAACTGTGGCGCGCCGCCGCGCGCGTGCTCCAGACCGAAAGCCCCGACCCGCAGACGATCCTCTACCGCGTCCCGTTCACCGCCGAAGCCGTCGCCACCGCCCGCGAGGCCGTCCTGCGCCGCATCGCCGGGAGGGTTCCCTCGCCGCGCGTGCGATGGTCGGTCGTCGGCGAGGCCAACCGCGTCCGCCCCCGCACCTGGCTCTGACACCCGCCCCACGAGAGGAACCCCCGATGACCGACACCGGCTTCACCCTCACCGTCGACCAGAACAAGTACCTCCCTCCCGGCGCGAGCGAGATGGCCGCCGTCCTCGCCGTCGAGTGCACCACCGCGCAGGCCCCGGACGCCGAGGTCGCCGAGGTCATCGTCATCGACCGCTCCCCGTCCATGGGCGGCAGCAAGCTCGCCGAGGCCAAGCGCGCCGCCAAGGCCGCCCTCGACGCCCTCCGCGAGGACGCCCGCTTCGCGATCGTCGCCGGCGGCCACGACGCCAGGGAGGTCTACCCCGGCGGCGGCGCCCTCGCCACCGCGACCGCCGAGCACCGCAAGAACGCCGCCGCCGCGATCGACAAGATGGTGATCGGCAACCTCACCTACACCGGCGTGTGGCTGCGCTGCGCCGCCGACCTCCTCGCCTCCCGCCCCGCCGCGATCGGCCACGTCCTGCTCCTCACCGACGGCATGGTCAACCAGGACGCCGCCTCCTACACCGCCGACCTCGACTACTGCGCGGGCAAGTTCACCTGCGACGCCGTGGGCATCGGCACCGACTGGGACCCCGACGAGCTCAAGCAGATCGCCGACCGCTTCCAGGGCACCCGCGCCTTCATCGAGGACCTTGCCGACCTCACCGACTACTTCACCGAGGTCTGCGGCAAGGCCATGGGCAAGGCGTACGGCGACGTCGCGATCCTCGTCAAGACCCCCGTGGACGCCGCGCTCACCTCCCTTCGGCAGGTGTACCCGACCCTCCAGGACCTCGCCGAGCACCGCCGCGACGCCGACGCCCGCGGCGCCCTGTTCCCCTTGTCCGCGTGGGGCACCGAGACCCGCGAGTACCTCCTCGAAGTGAGCGGCCCCGCCTGGCCGGTGGGGGAGGAGCTGCGCGCCGCCCAGGTGCTCGTCGTGCGCGGCCCCGACCGCGAGGTCCTCGCCCGCGGCAACGTCCTCATGTGCTGGGCCGACGACCCGGTCCGCACCGGCCAGGTGAACCCCAAGGTCGCCGCCTACACCGGGCAGGAGCGGATCGCCGAGCACGTCACCGCCGGCCTCGCCGCGCTCGCCGCCCACGACCCGGCCACGGCCACGAGCCACCTCGGCACCGCCCGCCGCCTCGCCGGCGAGGTCGGCAACGAGGGCACCGCCCGCATCCTCGACCGGCTCGTCGACTTCGACCCCGGCACGGGCACCGCCCGCCTCAAGCCGGGCGTCAGCGCCGCGGACCGGTTCCAGGCCGAGGTCGGCACCGACCGCACCGTCCGCACCCCCACCAAGAGAACGGAGCAGCCGTGACCGTCACCTGCCCCACCTGCGGCCACGAGTCCGCCGACACCGAGTGGTGCGACGACTGCGGGCGCCCGCTCACCGGCGGCGACCCCGCGCTGCCGCTGCACGCCACAGGCCCGATCCTGCCCGCGCCCCGCTGCCCCGCCTGCGGCGAGCGCCGCCTCGGCCGCTTCTGCCAGGGCTGCGGCTACAACTTCGAGGACGCCGACGACGCGACCCCGATCAGCGGCGACACCCGCCTCGCGCCCGGTCCCTATCCCGCGGACCCCGGCCCGCTCCCCGGCCCCGCTGATCCCGACCGGGCTCCCGGTGTAACCGGTCCCGGCTCGGCCCACCTCCAGGCACCCAGCGCGGTCCCCGGCTCCGCCGATGCCGACCCGGCCCACGCCCAGGCGCCCGGCCCAGCCGACCGCACGGCAGATCCCGATCGCGCACCAGCGCCCGCCGCCCCGCTGCGCACCCAGCCGACCCCCCTGCAAGACACCGGCTTCGAAGTCCACATCAGCGCCGACCGCGAGTTCTACGACCGCCTCGCCGACGACCCCGACGCCGACACGCCCGTCTGGCCGCCCTATCGCCCCGAGCGCGTCGTAGCCCTCCGCGGCGACACCGTCCGCATCGGACGCCGCCGCAGCGACGGCACCGGCCGCCCCGAGATCGACCTCTCCGAACCGCCCGGTGACAAGGCCGTCTCACACCTCCACGCCGTCCTCATGCGCGAGGGCGACACCTGGAACATCGTCGACCTCGACTCCGCCAACGGCACCCGCCTCGCCGGCCGGCGACTCGAAGCCAACGTCTCCGTGCCGGTCCCCGAGGGCGCCGTCATCCACCTCGGTGCCTTCACCGCACTGCGGCTGCGCCGCAGCGGAACCGGAGGCCCGCGATGAGCTGCCTTTGCGCCCCGCCGCGACTTGAAGTTGCCGCACCCGCACCTCACCCCACCGCCTTCACGGCGCTGCGGCGCAGCCGCAGCAGCATCGGAAGCTCCCCGATGAGCCTGCCCCGCACCACCCCGCGACCCGAAGATGCCGCACCCGCACTCCACCCCACTACCCTCCCGCACTCCGACTCCACCGCACTCCGCTTGCACCGCGAGGGAACCGGAGGCCCGCGATGAGCCTGCCCCGCACCGTCCCGCGCCTTGAGGACGACCCGCTCGCCCTCCGCCTCGACCTCGTCCACCCCACCGCCTCCCCGCCCCGGCTCCTCGTCCGCGCGGTCGCCGCCGTCCTTGCACTCGCCGCCATGCTCACGGCCCTCGCCGTCGCCGCCGCGGCCGCCAACGACGCCCTCGACGTCATCGGCCACGAAGCCGGACCCCAGGTCGTCGCCACCACCGACCTCTACTTCGCGCTCTCCGACGCCGACGCCCAGGTCGCCACCCTCCTGCTCCTCGGCACCTCCGACCCCGACGCCGCCGGCGCCGCCGAAGCCCGCTACGCCCAGCGCCGCGGCGAGATCGCCGCCGCCCTCCTCGAAGCCCACCGCCTCGCCGGCGACGACGACGCCCAGCGCACCACCATCGAGACCGTCATGGCCCGCTACGGCGAGTACGAGCAGCTCGCCGCCGAAGCCCTCCTCCTCGCCCAGCAGGCCGCCTACCCCCAAGGCGAGGCCCCGCCCGAGGTCGTCGCCGCCTACCGCGAGGCCGGCGACCTCATGAGCGGCCAACTGCTCCCCTTGTCCTACAACCTCACCCTGGAGAACGCCACCACCGTCCGCGAGGCCTACGACCGCGCCGAGGACCGCATCGACGCCGGCCTCCTCATCGTCGCCGTCGCCGGCCTCATCGCCCTCGCCGCCCTCGTCTGGCTCCAGATCCACCTCGCCCGCGGTTTCGGCCGCGTCTTCAACCCCTCCCTCCTCGTCGCCACCGCCGTCTGCCTCCTCTACCTCGGCACCGGACTCGCCGTCCTCGACGCCGAGCAGACCGCCCAAGAGACCGCCAAGGTGGACGGCTTCGACAGCGCGCTCTCCCTCGCCCGCGCCAACGCCGTCTCCAACGCCCTCTACGTCGACCAGGTCCGCTACCTCCTCGACGACGAACGCGCCGCCATCTACGAGCAGACCCTCTTCGACAAGGCCCAGGCCCTCCACTACGAGGAGGCCGACAACCTCGACCAGTACCGCGAACGCCTCGCCGCCTCCTGGAGCCTGCGCTCCACCACCCCGCCCTCCACCGGCGGCCTCCTCTCCGACGGCTTCACCGCCAGCGACGCCACCTGGACCGCCGCCGACGCCTACCGCGCCCTCATGGACGCCGACGCCGCCATGCGCATCGGCGTCGGCACCGACGCCGAACGCCTCGCCTCCGTCCGCGAGGCGTACGACGCCTACGACACCGCGCTCGACGCCCTCGCCGACGAGCACCTGGCCGTCTTCCGCACCGGCATCGACGAAGGCGAGAAGGCCATCGCCGACTTCGGCTTCCTCCTGCCCGCCGCGATGGTCTCCTTGGCGGCCTTCACCTTCACCGGCATCGCGCCCAGACTCAGGGAGTTCCGATGAGACGGACCGCGCCCCTCCTCGCCGCCGCGCTGGCCCTGCCGCTCGCCGCGGCCGGCTGCACCGCCGACGACCAGTCCATACTAGACGCCGACGTGCTCCGCATCGCGATCCAGACCGACCAGCCGCTCATCGGCTGGGAGAACGAGGACGGCGAGTACGAGGGCTACGACGTCGACACCGCCCGCTACATCGCCGACCACCTCGGCAAGGAGATCGAGTGGGTCCCGGTCCTCACCGCCGACCGCGAGACCGTGCTCCTGGAGGACCGCGCCGACCTCACCATCGCCTCCTTCTCGATCACCCAGGAACGCAAGCGCGACATCGACTTCGCCGGGCCCTACGCCATCGCCCACCAGGACCTCCTGGTCCGCGCCGGCGACACCGAGATCGCCTCGATCGCGGACATCACGGGACGCCGGCTCTGCTCCACCCGCGGCTCGAACGTCTCCGAGCGGATCAACCTCGAACACGGCGTCTCCTCCGTGCCCGTGCTCGCCGAGGACGCCATCCAGTGCCTGGAGATGCTCATCGACGGCCGGGTCGACGTCATCGCCACCGACGACCGCATCCTCGCCGGCCTCGCCTGGCAGTCGAACGGCGCGGCCCGCCTCGTCGGCGCGGGCTACTCCGAGGAGCGCCTCGGCATCGGCATGCAGCCGGGCGACACCGCCGGCTGCGAGGCGATCAACCGCGCGATCACCGCGATGTACGCCGACGGCACCGCCGAACTGCTCATGCAGCAGTGGTTCGCGCCCGCCGGGATGGACCTCTCCTCGATCCCGATCCCCCAGTACGAAGGATGCGAATGATGGCCGCCCTCACCGCGCCCCCGGCCGCCCGCCGCTCGCCCCGCGCTGTCATCGCCGCCTGCGCGGTCGGCACCTCACTGGAGTGGTACGACTTCTTCCTGTACGGCACCGCCGCCGCACTCGTGTTCGGGCCCTTGTTCTTCCCCTCGGCCTCCCCGGCCGCGGGCACGCTCCTCGCGTTCGCGACCTACGGCGTCGGCTTCGCCGCCAGGCCGATCGGCGGCATCCTCTTCGGACACCTCGGCGACCGCGTCGGCCGCCGCAACGTCCTCGCCGTCTCCCTGCTGCTCATGGGCATGTCGACCTTCCTCATCGGCATCCTGCCCACC
Source organism: Glycomyces terrestris (assembly GCF_003933745.1). Lineage (GTDB taxonomy): Bacteria > Actinomycetota > Actinomycetes > Mycobacteriales > Micromonosporaceae > Glycomyces > Glycomyces terrestris. Next base: position 82,095 of record NZ_RSEB01000006.1, read on the forward strand.
TACAACAGCATCGGCCTGGCCGCGCCCATCATCCTCGTGCTCCTCCGGGTGCTCCAGGGACTCAGCCTCGGCGGCGAGTGGGGCGGCGCGGTCCTGCTCTCGATCGAGCACGACCGCCGCGACCGCTGGGGCGCGGCCGCCGCCTGGGTCCAGTTCGGCGTCCCGGCCGGGAACCTCCTCGCCGCGGGCGTGCTCGCCGGCACGAACCTGATCCTCAGCGACGAGTCCTTCCTGACCTGGGGCTGGCGCCTGGCCTTCCTCGTCTCCGCACTGCTCTCCCTGGTGGGACTGTGGATTCGGAGCAACGTCGCCGAGTCGCCCCTGTTCGCCTCGATCCAGGCGGTGCCCGCGAACCCGCTCGGCGAGGTCTTCCGCACCCACAAGCGGGCACTCGCCGCGGCGTTCTGCACCCGCATCGGCGTCGACGTGGCCTTCTACGTCTTCACGCTCTACCTCATCACCTACCTGACGGAGGTCGCCGGCGTCGGCCAGGACGTCGGCCTCGGCGCGGTCCTCGCCGGCTCGGCCGTGCAGCTGCTGCTCATCCCGTGGTTCGGCCGCCTCTCGGACCGCATGGGCCGCAAGGGCATCATGGTCGCCGGAGCGGTCGCCGCCGCGGCCTGGGCCTGGCTCTTCTTCCCGCTCCTCGACACCGGCTCGACCGCGTACATCGCCGTGGCCGTGATCGTCGCCCTCATCGCCCACGCCGCCATGTACGCCCCGCAGGCGGCCTTCATCGCCGAGCGCTTCGAGACCCGGGTCCGCTACTCCGGGACCTCCCTCGGCTACCAGGTCGCGGGCATCCCGGGCGGCGCCCTCGCGCCGCTCATCGCGATCGGACTCTTCGGCAGCTTCGGGACCGGCGCCATCGCCCTCTACACGAGTGCGGCCCTAGGGGTCACGCTCCTGGGGATCGCGATGGCGCCCGCTCCGGTCCCGAGATGACGGAGCGGCCGGTCGATCTTCCACCAGGGATCGACCGGCCGCTCCCCGCGCGGACCCGCCTGAACGGCGGCGTCGCGCGGTGCGGGTGCGGCGGCCTGGGACTGCCGCTGCCGGGGGACCAGGGGTCACACCTCGTGGGCAGCGGCCGGCTGCGCCGCACCGGGCTCAGCTGTTCTCGGGGTGCGCGATCAGCTCATGGGCGCGCCGCAGGATCCAGCCGCACCACTCGTCGCCGCTCCACGCGCCGAACCACTCCGGCACCGGTCAGGCTCGTCGAAGAACCGGCAGATCTCGGCGCGGCCCCGCGCCGTCGTTGCACTCGATCCGGTACTCGGCCGGCCCGAGCGGATGCCCGCCCGACCCCACGCCCACATGGAAGAGCGCGAACACCGCAGGGCCCCTTCTGAAGTCGCCGAGCGAAATCCTCCCGGTGACCAGTGCACCCGCATCCGCAGCGCCTCAAACGATCTCAAGGTTCGCCATCATCCCCATGTCCTCGTGTTCGGCGTTGTGGCAATGGAAGAGGAAGCGGCCGCGATAGCCGTCGAAGCGGGTGATGATCTCGACCGCCTCGCCCGGGCGCAGCGACACGGTGTCCTTCAACCCCGCGTCGTGGGGGAGCGGGGTCCGGCCGCCGCGCGAGAGGACCCGGAAGCCGACCAGGTGCAGGTGCACCGGGTGGTGCACGTCGGCGATGAGCCGCCAGACCTCGACCTCGCCGAAGCGGGCCGTGACATCGGTGCGGGCCGGGTCGAACGGGAGGCCGTCGACCACCCAGCCATGCCGCCCGTCCTCCATGCGCCCGGCGCGAAACGCCAGGTCGCGCACCACCGCGGCCTCCGAGCGATCCCACTCGGGCAGGTCGTCCGCCAGCGTCTCGGGGATCGGCGCGCTCGCGCCCTCGCGCGCGATGCGGAAGGCCATCACCTCGGCGGTGCCGCCCGATCCGAGCCGGTTCGCCAAGCGGACCGTGGAACCGACTGGGAGGCCGGCGAAGTCGATGAGCACGTCGTACCGCTCGGCCGGGGCGAGCGGCAGGCGCTCGTGGCGGACCGGTGCGGCCAAGAGGCCCTGGTCCGAGCCGATCTGGACCAGCGGCACGGTGCGGCCGTCCTCGGCGACGGCCTCCAGCTCGTAATGCCTCGCATTGGAGGCGTTGAGGATTCGCAGCCGGTACAGCCCGGTGTCGACCTCGTGGATCGGCCACGGCGCGCCGTTCACGAGCACCACGTCGCCCATGACCCCGGCTAGGAACGGCTCCTCCACGCCGTGCTCGCCCGTCAGGGTCGGGTCGAGGGAGGGGTACGCGAGCTGGCCCTCGGCGTCGAAGGCGCGGTCGGCGATCATCAGCGGCAGCTCGCGGTCGCTGCGGGGGAGGTCGAGGGCGTCCTCGACCTCGTCGCGCACGAAGTGGAGCCCGGCGAGGCCGCGCCAGATCGCCGGACCGGTGAAGTCCATGCGGTGGTCGTGGTACCAGAGCATGGCCGCGCGCTGGTCGAGCGGGAACCCGTACTCGCGCTGCACGTCGGTGACGACCGCGCGGTCGTCGGGCATGGAGTGGGCGTGGTGGCCGGTCCAGCCCTGGGGGAGGACGAGGTCGGTCGGGTAGCCGTCGGAGGCGGCCGGGGTGCGCCCGCCGTGGAGGTGGACGACCGTGGGAACGGTGAGCTCGTTGCGGTGCAGCACGGTCACGGGCCGGCCGCGCCGCGCCTCGATGGTGGGGCCCGGGAACGAGCCCTCGTACGTCCACAGCCGCGTCGCGTACCCGGGCAGGATCTCCGCCTCGACCTCGCGCTGCACCATCTCGTACCGGTCGCCGCCCGCGCCCGACTCGACCGGCGCGAGCACCGGCGGGATCGGCAGCGGCAGCGAGAACGCTTGCGGTAGTTCGGCTTCGCTTCGCAGCTCCTCACCGGTCACGGCCGGGCGGCGGGCCCAGGCGGCCGACAGCGCCAGACCGCCCGCGGCCACCGCGCCGAGGCCCGCCCCGATCCCCAGCAGCCGCCGTCGCGACGTGCGCAGCTCACCCATGCGCCCGCACCGCCTTGAACCGGCGCGGCAGCGGCCGCCGCCAGACGGCGGCGAACACGGCCGCGATGCCCGCGATGAGGGCCACGCCCAGCGGGAAGTGGAGCCACAGCGCCCCGACGTCGCCCGCGAAGTATTGCGCCGTGGCGCCCAGCACCAGGGCCAGCGAGGTCCAGAACGGCCACGCCCGCCGCACCCGCACCCACACCGCGACCGCGGCCCCGAGCTGAATGATCCCGATGTAGGACACCAGGTTCGCGCCGGTGACGTGCCACGCGAGGCCGTCGTAGTCCCCGCTGAGGTACACCCCGGCGAACACCGGCTGAAGGAACCCGGCCACCAGATGCGCGCTCGCCGCCGCACGCAGCACCCAGCCGCTGACGGCGGTTCGCTCCCCAGTGGAATCAGGTTGCGTCCCTGGCTGCGCCGCTGCCGATCCGGGTGCGGCAGACCGGGAGGAGGCCGGCCTCCGCAAGGAGGTCGGCTGGGGCGATGCCGCTGCGGTGCCGCCGGTCGGCGGCGATGTGGCCGCGGTGCCGCCGTTCGGGAGTGTCATCGCCGCGGCTTCCAGCCCGGGTTGCGCCCCTGCCGCTTCATCCGACCCGGCCCGCGCCAAGGAGGCCGCTCGGGGCGAGGTCGCCGGGGTGCCGCCGGTCGGCGGCGTCATCGCCGCGGCTTCCAACTCTGGTCGCACCCCTGCCGCCTCCTCGGACTCGGTCCGCGCCATGGAGGCTGGCCGAGGCGATGTGGCCGCGGTGCCGCCGACCGGCGGCGTCATTGCCGCCGTTTCCGACCCGGGTCGCACCTCTGCCACCCCCTCCGACCCGGCCCGCGACGACGCGCCATGCTCCGCCGCGCCGTGCTCCGCCGCGTGGGGTGCAGGTGCTGCGCTCCCCGCCGCATCCGATTCCGTCGCCGCCACTCGTGGCGCCGCCGCCGTGCGGCCGAAGTTCGTGAGATCTCTTAGCATGCCGGCAAGGTTATGACCGATCGGTTAAGTCACCAAAGACCAATATCGCTATGCTGCTATAACACTCGCGTCATGGAGGACCCGTGGACCTGAACACGCTGCGCCAGTTCCTGGCCGTCGCCCGCCTGGAGCACCTCAGCGGCGCCGCCGCCGAACTCCGCGTCGCCCAGCCCTCGCTCAGCCGCAGCATCGCCCGCCTCGAAGCCGAGCTCGGCGCCCCGCTCTTCGAACGCGCCGGTCGCTTGCGGCTCAACGACACCGGCAGGCTCTTCCGCGACCACGTCGAACGCGCCCTGGGCGAACTCGAGGCCGGCCGCCGCGCCGTCGCCGAGTCCCTCGACGGCGGCCCCGGTGCCGTGCGTCTCGCCTCCGAGACGTTCCTCCAGCTCACCGGGCCGCTCCTCGCCTTCAAGGCCGCCCATCCCGACGTCGAGGTCCACCTCCACCAGATGACCCCGGCCGAGATGGAGCAGGCGCTCCTCGCCCAGGAGGTCGACCTCGCCCTCGCCTCGCAGCCGGTCAACGCGCCCGGCACCGAGTCCGCGGTGGTCCACGTCGAGCAGGTCTGGCTCGCCACCCCGCCCGGGCACCGCCTCGCCGCCTCCGAACGCGTGCGAATCGAGGACCTCGCCGGCGAGCCCTTCGTGACCACCCGGGCCGGCCAGTGGCAGCGCCGCCTCCTCGAATGGCTCTTCGCCGACCGCAACCTCGAACCCCGGATCGTCTGCGAGACCGACGAACCCGCCGCGACCTACGCCCTCGTCAGCGCCGGACTCGGCCTCTGCCTCTTCCCCGCCATCGCCCGCGACTCCCGCCCCGCCCCCGACGTCGCCTGGACCGCCATCGACCACCCCCACTGCAACCGCACCCTCAGCCTCCACTGGACCGGCGCCGACCGCCTCCCCGCCGCGGCCCGCCTCATGCGCGCCCAGATCGCGGAATGGCCCTGGAACGACGCCGCCACCACCGTCGCCTTGTAGCCTGCCCCGCGACCCTCGCTCCGGAACCCGCCTGCCGCAAGCGGTCTGAGCCGCAAGCGGAAGGGGCCCGACCGGCGACCGGTCGGGCCCCCTTCATGCGGGCCTTGAAACGAACTGAGCCCCTTGGCGACCGAGTTCCTGTGCGGCCGAGCCCCTACACGACTGGGCTCCTACACGACTGAGCTCCTACACAACTGAGCCTCTACACGACAGGGAAGTAGCCGTGGATGAGGTCCTCGGGGTGCTCGGGCTGCGGGAAGTCGCCGGTCACCTGGAACTCGGTGAAGTAGCCGTTCTCCACGTTGTACAGCGTGATCGTGACGTCCTCGTAGACGCCGCCGTCGATCCAGACCCCGTGCAGGTCACCGGTGCCCACGGCCTGGTCGGGACCCCAGGAGGTCCACTCGATGCCGAGGCCGGTGGTGTACTCCGAGAGGACCAGGTTCGTCGGCTCGACGTCGTAGTGCAGCTCGCCGCCGGGTCCCCAGGTGTTGGCGACCTTGGGGGCGTCGGTGACGTGGGTGTCCGCGGCGGCGCTGGCGGCGAATCCGGTGACGCCGATCGTGACGGCCGCGGCGGCCGCGAGGGCGAGTGCTCGTCTGCGCATGGCTGACTCCATTCGGGTGCGAGGTTGCGTTCGCCCCCTGGACGCCCCGAGGCCCGGACCGGGTTGCTTCATGGCGCTATGGGATGTACGACAGTATTGTTCGCCTGCAACAGGGATCGCGCCATTGACCGGGACTTGTCCGGTTCTCTACGCTGCCCGCCATGGACAACGAACTCCGTCTCCCCGCCTCCCGCCGCGGCCTCCTGCGACTCGGCGTCGGCGCCTCCGCCGCCGTCCTCGGGGCGGGCCTCGCCTCGAACGCCGCCGCCGAGACCTCCGCCGCGGACGCGCTCCGCGCCGACCTCGAAGCGCAGCTGAAGGACCGCCTCGACGAGTACCTGGCCTCGACCGGCACGCAGATCTCGCCCTCGGTCGTCATCGAGCGCTGCGGCACGCGCCTGGAGTACAACACCGCGCAGCGGCACATCACCGCCTCGATCGTCAAGGTCGAGATCATGCTGATGCTGTTCGAGCACTACGGCACCGTCGCGGCCATCCCGGCCGACCACCGGGCCCTGCTCGACCGCATGATCCGCGAGTCGCACAACGCCTCCACGACGACGCTCTACAACTTCCTCGGCGGCGTCAACGCCCTCGTGGCCGCCCACGCGCGCTACGGCCTCCAGAACACGACGCCGGACGCGCAGGGCCGCTGGGGCGTCGGCTGGTCCAGCGCCCCCGACCAGATGATCATCACGAGGCTCGCGCTGTACGAGGGCCTCCTCGACGACGAGCAGCTGGCGCTCTCGCGGCAGCTCATGGGCACGATCGTGCCGTCGCAGGCGTGGGGGGTCTCCGCGGCCGCCGCGGACGACGAGACCGTGTGGCTCAAGAACGGCTGGGACGTCGAGTCGCAGCTGGGCGGCCTCTGGGTCGTCAACTCCATGGGCGTCATCGGCGGCGACGGCCCCGACCCGGTCGACCTCGTCGTCCTCAGCTCCGGCGCGGTGAACGACACCGAGGGCATCCCCGTGGTCGAGGAGGTCGCCCGCATCGCGCGCGAGGTGGTCGACCAGGCGTAGGACGGGGCGCAGGTACTCTCCATAGAGGAGGGTGTCTGCGCCGCGCTTCAGTACCCGTGCTCGGTGGTGTTCGCCAGCGGCTCGCCCGCGTCGAGGCGGCGGATCTGGTCGCCCACCAGCGGATAGACCCGCTCGATGAAGCCCTCGACGGCGCCGCCGACGTGCGGGGTGATGAGCGCGCCCTCCAGGCCCCACAGCTCATGGTCGGCCGGGAGCGGCTCGGGCTCGGTCACGTCGAGCGCGCACCGCAGGCGCCCGGCGGCGACCTCCCGGGTGAGCGCCTCGGTGTCGACCACGCGCCCGCGGGCGGCGTTGACCAGGAGCGCGCCGTCCTTCATGCGGGCCAGGAACGCCGCGTCCACCAGTCGTTCCGTCTCCGGCGTCAGCGGCACGATGATCACCACGACGTCGGCCTTCGGCAGCAGGTCGGGCAGGTCGTCGAGGGTGTGCACGCCGGGCCGCGCGGTGCGGGCGATCTTGAGGACCTCAGTGCGGCTCGCCGCGAACCGGCGGGCCACGGACTCGCCGATCGACCCGGCGCCGACGATGAGCGCGGTCGCCCCGGTCAGCGTGGTCGTGCGCGCCGGCGCCCACTCGCGGGCCGACTGGCGCCGCGCGAACGCGTCGAACCGCCGGATCGAGGCGAGGGTCGCCGTCTGGATCCACTCGGCGGTCGCTTCGGTGTGCGCGCCCTTGTTGTCGCACAAGGCGATCCCCTCGGGCACGTGCGGCACCCACTGCTCGGCGCCGGCGCTGAGCAGCTGCACCGCCCGCAGCCCCGGCAGCTCCGCGAACACCCGCTCAGGCGGCACCCCGCCGGGCGGGACCAGCAGCTCGACGCCCGCGGGGTCCGACGGGTACGCGCCGCCCTCGTAGATCTCGACGTCGACGCCGTCGGGCAGGGGACCGAGGTGGGCGAGCCCGTCCTCATGGGGGATCCAGACCTTCATGCGGCCATCCTAGAACCTGCGAAGCACCCGCCCACCCGGCCGACCGGTAAGTCCGAGGGCTGGTCACGTTCGTGCCGCCGCGCTGGAGCTGACCGCCCGCGGTCGCCGGCCGGTTCGATGGACTGGGCCCGCGAAGCGCTCGCCCCGGTCGACCGGTAGGCCCGAGGGCCGGTCACGTCGGCGCCGCCTCCCTGGAGCTGGCCGCCCGCAGTCACCGGCCCGTTCGGTGGCCTGGCCCCGCGAAGTGCTCGCCCCGCGGCCGACGGGTAAGTCCGAGGGGCGGTCACGTCCGTGCCGTCCGCCGGGAGCTGATTGCCCGCGGCCGCCGGGCGGTTCGGTCCGTGCCGTCGCCCTGGAGCTGACCGCCCGCGGCCGCCGGCCCGTTCGGTAGCCTGGACCCGAACGGGCGGAAGGGGAACGCAGTGGTCACGGTCGTCGAAGTGCCGGAATGGCGCGGGTCCGGGTCGCCCGAGGCGCGCCGGCTCGCCGAAGGCGCCACTCGCCTCGCCGCGATGGTCCCCGCCGACCGCCGCCTCCGCGTCGAACCCGGCGCGACCCTCGCCGACACGGCCGCGGCCGTGCGCGACGCCCTGCCCGCGGACGACTTCACCTGCGTCGTCGGCGGCGACTGCGGGATCGAACTCGCCCCGGTCCAGGCCGCCCTCGAACGCCACGGCGACCGCCTCGCCGTCGTCTGGTTCGACGCCCACCCCGACATGAACACCCCTGAGACCTCGCCCTCCGGCGCGTTCCACGGCATGATCCTCCGTGCGCTGCAAGGCGAAGGCCCCGCGGGCCTCACCGCCGCGCCCGCGCTGCGCCCCGCGCAGGTCGCGCTCGCCGGCGCCCGCTCGATCGACCCCGGCGAAGCCGAGCACATCGCCCGCCACGGCATCGGCGGACCGGAGACCGTGCCCGCCGACGCGGTCGTGTACGTCCACGTCGACCTCGACGTCCTCGACGGCATCGCCTCGGTCTGCTACCCCGAGCCCGGCGGCCTCGGCGAGCAGGAGCTCCTCGACGCCGTCGCCGCGCTCGCGGCCGCGCACGAGATCGCCGGGATCGGCATCACCGAGTACGCCCCCGCCGACCCCGCCGACGAGGCGATGCTGCGCCGCCTCGTCCCCGCGCTCGTGCGCGCCTGCGCCGGCTGAGTCAGCAGGTGTCGTTGCCCGTGTAGACGTACGAGAGCGTGATCGGCGCGTCCTCGCTCTGCTGCGAGCCGCCGTCGGGCGACTGGGCGGTCACGTCGCAGTTCTTCGGCCCCGACCCCTGCTCGCGCGGGATGCCCGAGACCGACACGTTCGTGAACCCGGCCTCCGCCAGCATCGCCTTCGCGTCTGCGAGCGACTCGCCGACCACGTCGGGGACGGCCGCGGTCGTCGCCACCGGCGTCGCCGAGTGCGTCGGCACGTCGCCCGCCGGGGTGGCCGACGCCTCGGGCGACGGCGAGGCCGCCTCGCTCGACTCCTCGGCGGGCTCGGCCGAGCCCGCGACGGCGGGCTCGTCGCTCGCGTCCGGTTCGGCCGCTTCGGAAGTCGCCTCCGCCACCTCCGACGCGCCGGCCCCGCCGGGCAGGGTCGGGGTCTCGGCCGCGGCGTCGACGTCCCGCACGTCCGGCTCGTCCCGGTTGAGCAGCGCGACGCCGGCGAACGACAGCACCGCGAGGACCACGACCATCATCGTCACGAGCACTTCGGGACTCGGCCGCATCCGGGGGACCAGCGGCGCGGACGCGTCCTCGGCCGCCTCGCCGGTGTCGAGCCGCGCGAGGCCCGCCAGCGCCGCGCCCTCGGCGATCACCAGCTCCGGCAAGTCGGGCAGCACCGGGACGACCCCGAAGTGGTGCCCCACGGCGGCGACGATGAGCGGCGTCCGGCTCGCCCCGCCCACCAGGAGCAGCGCCGCGATATGCGCGGCCTCGATCCCCGAGTCGCGCATGGCGTCCTCGATGAGGCTGACCGTGCGCAGCGCCGCCGGGGTCAGGCACTGGTCGGCGTCCTCGCGCGTCAGCCGCAGCTCCCGGTCGAGCCCGGGGAGCCCCACGGTCGCCGACGGATGGTCGGACAGGCGCTCGCGCGCCCGCCGCACCTCGTCGAGCACGCCCGCCCGCAGCGCGGTCTCGGCCGGGTTCTGCACCCGCGCAAGGTATTCCGGGTCGGTGCGCCGCAGCCGCTCGGCGAGGTGGTCGAGCAGCAGCCGGTCGAAGGCGCGCCCGCCGATGTCGTCGTCGGTCTTCGCCGACTCCACCTGGTACCGCTCGCCCTCGCGACGCACCACGGCCACATGGCAGGAGGCGGCCCCGATGTTGCAGACCACCAGCGGCGCACCGGCTTCGAGCCCGCACCCTTGCAGGGCCGCGTAGTGCCGGGCCGCCGCCTCCGGCTCGGACACCAGGAACGCGGCGTCGAACCCGGCGTTCGCCGCCGCCTCGGCGTGCGCGCGCCGCCGCGTCGGACTCCACGTGGCGGGAACGGCGAGACCGATGACCGCGGACGAGTCCGCCGACACCGGTCTGTTTCCATCGTGGACGAGATCAGTCGGCCCCTGGCTCACTTCCCGGGGCTCGGATGGGCCGCCTTCACGACGGGTGGACACGGTCGTGGTCGCGGAGCCGAGGTCGACGCCGACGGCGACCGCTCGCGGGGAGGGATGCATGACCGCGAGTCTATGGCGTGAATACGAAGCGGTTCAAGGAATCTGAGAATCCGACGCCGAAGATCCGGCCGCATCCGGCCCGCCCGCCACTCCCGCCACACCCGCCCGAAAAGACCCGTTTCGGCGAAGCCTTGACATTGACACAGTGACAAGGTGTTTCCTTGGTCCCGGAGGTGCTTCACATGACCACGGCACACACGGACCCGCAGCTCACCGCTCTCACCGCGGCGCTGCGCGCCCCGAAGTCGTCCACGCGGCTCAAGGCCGCCCTCGCGGCCGGGACCGACCCCGAACCGGGCGTCGTCGACGAACTCATCGCCCGGTGCGCGACCGAGCCCGACTTCTACGTGCGCGACATGCTCACCTGGGCGCTCACCCGCTTCCCCGCCGAGACCACGGTGCCGAAGCTGCTCGACCAGCTCGCCTCACCGCACGACCAGGCCCGCAGCCAGGCCCTGCACACCCTGTCCAAGATCGGGGACCCGGCCGCCTGGCCCGCCGTCACGCGCGACCTCCTGCGCGACCCGAACGACGAGGTCGCCCGCGCCGCCTGGCGCGCCGCCGCCGCCCTCGTCCCCGACGGGCAGGAACGCGCCCTCGCCGCCGAACTGGCCGCCCAGTTCGGCCGCGGCGACCGCGACGTGAAGGCCAGCCTCAGCCGCGTGCTCGTCGCCCTCGGCGAAGCCGCCGAACCCGCGATCCGCGACGCCATGGGCAGCGGCGACCCGCTCGTCGCCGCCCACGCGGCCGCCACCGAACGGCTCCTGCGCGACCCTGACGCCGCGTTCGAGCTCCACATCGACGCCGCCAAGCGCGCCTTCGCCCTCGGCGGGAAGGAACCCGATGCTCATCGGTGAGGTCGCGCGCCGCTCCGGCGTCAGCACCAGGATGCTCAGGCACTACGACACCCTCGGACTGGTGCGGCCCACCGGCCGCACCGTCGGGGGCTACCGCGAATACTCCGACGAGGACATCCGCCGGATCTTCCACGTCGAGAGCCTGCGCACCCTGGGGCTGTCGCTGCGCCAGATCGGCCGCGTCCTCGACGACCCCGAGTTCGCGCCCGCCGCGCTCATCGGCGACCTCATCGCCGCCGCCGAGCGCCGCCTCGACCGCGAACGCGAACTCCTCAAGCGCCTCAAGGCCGTCGACGCCACCGACCCGACCGGCTGGGAGGACGTGCTGCGCATCGTCGAACTCCTCCACGGCCTCGCCTCGCCCGACGCCGCCCGCCGCCAGCAGGCCGTCCTCGCCCCCGCCGCCGAAGTCCCCGGACCGACGCTGGCCGAGGCGGTCCTCGCCGAATCCGACCTCAACGTCGCCGGCGCCCTGCGCTGGGCCCTCGCCCGCTCCGACCACGACGCCGCCGCGAGCCTCGCCCCCGGCCTCGCCTCCACCGACGTCGCCGTCCGCCGCCGCGCCGTGCTCGCCCTCGCCGAGATCCCCGGCGACGACGCCACCGCGGCGCTCACCGGCGCCCTCACCGACCCCGACGCCGCCGTCAGCAGACACGCCGCCCTCACCCTCGGCTCCCGCGGCGAACCCGGAGCGGTGCCCGTCCTCGTGCGCATGGTCGTCGAAGGCGCGAACGACGTGGAGGCCGCCGAAGTGCTCGGCGCGCTGGCCGCCGATCCCGTTCAGGCCCAACGCATTGAGGAGGCTCTGACCGGCGGGCTCGAATCGTCCGACGCGAAGGTCGAGGTCCGAATGCGCCTCGTCCAGGCCCTCGCCGAACTCCCACCCGCCCTCGCCGCACGACTCCTCCGCCAGGCAGCGAACGACCCCGACCCGACCGTCGCCCGTACGGCGAGGGCCCTTGCGGATCTGCTCAATCCGCCGGGCGCGTGAGCCGAGCGTGGCCTGTAGGGCGAGGGTCGTCGCGTCGCGTGTAGAGCGATGGCCCTGGCGGACTTGCTTGACCCGCCCGGTGCGTGAGCCGAGCGTCGCCTTCAGGGCGATGGCCCTCGCGCTCCTGCTCGATCCTCCGTGCGTCGCCCGTGCGGCGATGGCCGTCGCGGACCTGCTTGGCCCGCCCGGCGTGTGAGTCGAGTGCCGCCCGTGCGGCGATGGCCCCCGTGTCGCCGACCGGGTCGGGTCACTCTTCCAGCGCGTCCAGTGCCGACAGGCCGACTACGGCCGCGCGGCGCATCGCCGCGGTCGTCTCGGCCGCCGAGTCGCCGTCCTGGAGACTTGCGATGGCTGCCGCGCTCACGGCGCCCACCACCGCGCCCACGATGCTCGGCGCCGTCGTGCGGTCGAGCACCTCTGGGTACGCCTCGCGCAGCGCCTCCGCGATGCGCGCCTGCGCGTTGAACGCCGCGTGCAGGATCCGCGCCTGCACCGTGGGGGAGTCGGCGATCAGGCGGGCGCGCAGCGCCGCCATCCCGCTCGGGAGGTCGCGGGCCGCCGTGTCGTCGATCATCGCCGTCAGCGACCTGGCGAGGACCTCCCGCAGCGGCGCCCCCGGCTCGCGCTCCTCGATCACCCGCAGCGCCAGGTCGAGCCGGGCCCGGCCGTCGCTGATGAGCACGTCCTCCTTGGTCGGGAAGTGCAGGAAGAACGTCCGCTTGCTGACGTCGGCCGCCTCGGCGATGTCGGCCACGCCGGTCGCCTCGTAACCGCGCTCGGCGAACAGCCGCGCGGCCGTCTCGATCAAGGTCCGCCTGGTCTGCTGTTTCTTGCGCTCGCGGCGCCCCGTCTCCTCCGGCACCCGGTCAGCATAGTGCAGCCTGGATATCAATGCACCCGGTATACTTATTTACCAAGTGCATTGTTATCCTCGTTTCACCTCCAACGACAAGACAGGAGACCAGCGATGAACGACCTCCAGGGCCGCACGGTCCTCGTCACCGGCGCCGGCCGGGGCATCGGCCGCGCCGAAGCCCTCCACCTCGCCTCCCTCGGCGCGAACGTGGTCGTCAACGACCCCGGCGTGGACATCGACGGCGACGGCGGCGACGCGCGCGTGGCCGAAGCCGTCGCCGCGGAGATCCGCGACCGCGGCGGCCGCGCCGTCGCCGACACCGGCAGCGTCACCGACTGGGCCGCCGCCGAGCGCATGGTCGCGCTGGCCGTCGCCGAGTTCGGCGACCTCCACGCCGTCGTCAACAACGCCGCCACGGAGGTCAACAAGGGACTCGAACGCCTCACCGAGGCCGAGTTCGACGGCGTCGTGGCCGTGAAGCTCAAGGGCGCCTTCGCGGTCAGTCACTGGGCCGCCGTCCACTGGCGCCGCCGCCACGACGCCGGCGACCGGACCGACCGCGCGATCGTGAACACCGCCTCCGGCTCCGGGCTCTACAACCCGCTGCCGACCCAGTCGAACTACGCCGCGGCCAACGCCGCCGTCGCCGCCATGACCACCGTGCACGCCCTCGAACTGGGCCGCCTGGGCGCGCGCGTCAACTGCGTCGTCCCCTCGATGATCCGCACCCGCCTCACCCTCGGCGTCCCCGGCATGGACGACGCCCCGCCCGCCGACGGCCCCGACGCGAAGGACCCGGCCGTCGTCGCCCCGCTCGTGTCCTACCTGGTCGGTCCACACTGCACGCTCACCGGGCAGGTCCTGTCCGTGCGGGGCGGGGCGATCACCGCGCTGCGCGGCTGGGAGCTCGGCGAGGGGATCGAGCGGGACGGCGCCGACTGGACCCAGGCGGACCTGGCGGCGCGGCTCGGGGCCCTGCCGTGGCAGGACCCCTTCGACCGTCTCGCCGCCTCGCTCGGCGCCGCCCTCGGAACCCAAGGGCGGCAAGCACTCGAAGCGATGATCAGCGCCCAGCTCGACCGGGCCTGACCTCCGTCACGCCGGGACCCGCTCGCGGGTCTCGGCGCCGTCCGCCTCCGGCTGCGCGGTCTCGGCGCTCGCGGCGCGGTAGCGCTCGCTCAGCTGCCGGTACTGCGGGGCGAGCATCGCGACCACGGCCAGCGCCGCCGTGAAGACCCCGCCGAGGAGGAGCAGCAGCGCGATGCCGCGGCTGTCGCCGGTGCCCAGCAGCCACTCCCACTGCCGCTGCCCGGCGTCGGTGCGCATGTAGGGGATGACCAGCAGCTCGGCCAGCGGCGCGATGAACAGCGCCGTGATCGGCGCGGCTGCGGCCTCGAAGGTCATCGCGAAGCCGAACACGCGGCCCTGCTTCTCGAACGGCACCACGCGCTGGATCACGGTCTGCTCGGCGGCCTCGGCGGCGGGGATGAGCGCCATGAACAGCCACACGCCGGCGATGTAGAGCCAGGCCCATTCGCGGAGCGTGGAGACCGCGCCGGCCGCGCCGAGGACGACGACCACGATCAGGATGGTGCGGATCGGGTTCTTGCCGACGCCCTTCTTCGCGACGACCGCGCCGCCGGCGATGAAACCGGTGGAGGCCACCGCGAACCAGAAGCCCCAGCCCTGCACGCCGAACATGTCGATCCCGTACGGGTCCATGACCGCCATGGCGACCCCGCCGAACAGGTTGTTCAGCGACGTGAACAGCACCAGCGCCAGCAGCCCGGGGACGGCCCGCACGGCCAGCCAGCCGCCGCGCACGTCGACCCACGCCTCGACCGGCCCGGTCCGCTCCTCGCGCTCCTCGGGGATCGCCAGCGGCGCCAGGTGGACGAGGGTCAGCGCGAGCGCGGCGATGCCGATGACGAGGGTCCAGCCCATGCCGAGGAATCCGACGGACAGGCCGCTGAGGACGCTCGTCACGAGCATGGCCACGCCCTGGACGGCACCGACCATGCCGTTCGCGTTCGCATGGCGCTCTTGGGGGACGAGGAGGGTGACCGTGGTCGACAGCGCGATGCCGCGCAGTTGCTCGACCACCGCGCCGGCGAGCATCACCACGGCGAAGATCCAGAACCACGGCGCGCCGAGGTCTTTGACGGCGTCCTGGCCGACCGCGAAGAAGAACAGGGCGTCGAGCACGAAGACCCCGAGCGCGGCGACCGTGGCCCACAGCATCACGGCCTTCTTGCGGAACCGGTCGACCAGCGTCCCGAAGAACATCCCGAACAGCGCCAGGAACAGCATGTAGGACGCGCCGATCACGCCGGTGGCGATCACGTTGCGCGTCTCGACGTAGATCCAGAACGTCAGCGCGAACCACAGGAAGCTCGTGGTGACGTTGGCGACCGCGGTGTTCACAAGCACGTGCAGGAACGTCCGGAACCCGTGCTCGGGCACGGCCCGCGGCTCCGGGGCGGGGGACTGCGTTGAGGTCGGCGCCTCGCTCATCTCAGGGTCCTTTCGGCAGGTCCGGTTCTCGGTGGAACCGCGTTCTCCAGCTAAGACCGGGCCCGGCCCCCGAATTCATCGGTCGCCGCCGGGGAAGGGCCGCCGGGTCGCCGCCACTGCGTCCCCGCTCGCCGCCGCTGACCGCCGCCCGGAGAGCTGGCCGCCCGCCGGCTGCTCCGCAGCCCGCCGCGGCTGCTCGCTATCGCTTGCCGTCCTTGGCCGCCGCTCCGGCGGAGGGGCCGCTGGGTGGCCGCCCCGCCTCGCCATCGCTCGCTGCGGGAAGGGCCGCTGGGTCGCCGCCCCGAAGCCCGCCGCTGCATGCCGAACCTTGGTCGCCTGGGATCCGGCCCGCCGCCACTCTTCCACCGTACGCTGCCGGTTCGGTGCCGAGGTCGAGGCCGATTCAGTGATATGTGATATGTGATATGTTACTGCGAACCGGCGCCCCGAGCGTCGGCCAGACGGCTCCCACGGCGGCCCGCCCCCGGGCCCGCGGAGCGGTCGATCGGCGCGAACAACCGAAAAGGAAATCCCCCATGCTGAAGAAGCTCACGCGCGCACCGGCGGTCCTCGTCGCCGCGGCGCTGCTCCTCACCGGCTGCAACGGCCAGAACGACGCCGGCGGCGCGGCCGGCGACGACCCGGTCTCCGGCGGGACCATGCGCATGCTCCAGAACGCCGACTTCTCCTACCTCGACCCGGCCCGGGGCTGGGACGGCGGCGTCAACGCCTTCTACCGCCTCGTCTACCGCGGCCTCACCATGCAGGCCGCCGGCGACGCCGAGGACCCGAACGCGATCGTCCCCGACCTGGCCGAGAGCCTCGGCACCGCCTCAGAGGACGGTCTCACCTGGACCTACACCCTCAAGGACGGCCTGAAGTTCGACAACGGCGACCCCATCACCTCCGCCGAACTCGAATTCGGCATCTCGCGCGCCTGGGACCCGGAGATCGGCATCGGCTCCCCGTGGCTGCGCAACACGATCGAGGCCCCCGCCGACTACGCCGGCCCCTACCAGTCCGGCGACCACCCCGGGATCGAGACGCCCGACGAGAAGACCATCGTCTTCCACCTCATCGCGCCCTTCCCCGAGTTCGACTCCGTGCTCGCGCAGCCGAACGCGGTGCCCTTCCCGGTCGGCTCCGGCGCCGGCGACGAGTTCATCAACGACATCATCGCCTCCGGCCCCTACACGCTCGAGACCTACACGCCCGGCAGCCTCATCAAGCTGGTGCGCAACGAGCACTGGGACCCCGACACCGACGACGTGCGCAAGGCCTACCCCGACGCGTGGGAGTTCGAGATCGGCCTCGACGGCGCCACCATCGACGAGCGCCTCATGGCCGGCCAGGGCGCCGACGCCAACGCGATCTCCGGGCGCGTCCAGCCCGCCACCCTGGCCCGGCTCCAAGCGCCCGACCTGGCCGAGCGGGTCGAGACCGCCGACGCCTACTGCACCACCTACATGGGCATGAACACCACCAAGGCCCCGTTCGACAAGGTCGAGGTGCGGCAGGCGATGAACTACGCCATCGACCGCGCCTCCCTCCAGACGGCCTCCGGCGGCAGCCAGCTCGCCGACCCCGCCACCACCATCACCCCGCCGTCCGTCAACGGCCACAAGGACTTCGACCTCTACCCGAGCGAAGGCAACGCCGGCGACCCCGAGAAGGCCCTGGAGCTCCTCGCGTCCGTCGGCCTCCAGGACGGCTTCTCGTTCACCCTCGACATCCGCTCGCAGCCGACCATGCAGGCGCAGGCCGAGTCCATCCAGCAGGCGCTCGCGAAGATCAACGTCGAGGTCGAGCTGAACGTCATCGACACCTCCACGTACTACGAGACGATCGGCACGCCCTCGCAGCAGTCCGACGCGGCCATCACCGGCTGGTGCCCCGACTGGGCCTCCAGCGCGTCCACGATGGTCCCGCCGCTGGTCGACGGCCGCCTCATCACCGACAAGGGCAACAACAACCTCGCCCAGATCGACGACCCGGGCATCAACGCCCGCATCGACGAGATCAAGGCCATGACCGACCTCGACGCCGCGAACGTCGAGTGGGGCGAGTTCGACGAGGAGGTCATGGCGCTCGCGCCGATGGCCCCGCTGCTGTGGGAGAAGGGCGTGTTCCTGCCCGGCGAGAACGTCGCGAACTACATCCCGAACACCAGCATGACCGACCTGACGATCATCGGGCTCAAGGACCCGTCCGCGGGCTGACACCGATGACCTTCACTCCGACAGAACTCGAAGCTGAAGGCGCGGCGGGCGGCGAGCCGACCGGCGATCCCGCGTCGGCTCGCCCGCCCCGCTCCGGGCGGCGCCTCGCCCGCGCCTTCCTCCGCGACCGCGCCGCGGTCGCGTGCAGCGCCTACATCCTCGTCGTCGTCCTGATGGCCCTCGCCGCGCCGCTCCTGGTCGAGCTCAGCGGGCATGGCCCCCTGGAGTTCGACCAGGCCGCCGTCGACTCCGACCTCGGCGGCCTCCCCATCGGCTGGGGCGGCGGCATCGGCGCCGACCACTGGTTCGGCGTCGAACCCGGCAACGGCCGCGACATCTTCGCCCGGATCGTCTACGGCGCCAGGGTGTCCATGACGATCGCGCTCCTCGCCACCGCGCTCACCAGCGTCCTCGGCGTCGTCTTCGGACTCGTCGCCGGCTACTTCGGCGGACGCGTCGACATGGTGATCTCGCGCGTCATGGAGTTCCTGATGGCCTTCCCGGCCCTCATCTTCATGATCGCCGTCCTCTCGGCCCTCCCGGCCGAGAACCGCCAGGCCCTGCTGGTCGTCGTCATCTCCTTCTTCGGCTGGCCCTACCTGGCCCGGATCGTGCGCGGCCAGACCATGACGCTCAAGCAGCGCGAGTTCGTCGAGTCCGCGAAGGCGTCGGGCGCCTCCAGCGCCCAGATCATCTTCAAGGAGATCCTCCCCAACCTCTCCTCCACGATCATCGTCATGACCACCCTCGCGGTGCCCGGCTACGTCGGCACCGAGGCCGGACTGTCCTTTCTGGGCGTCGGCGTCGTCCCCCCGACGCCCTCCTGGGGCCAGATGATCGCCTCCTCCGTGCCCTGGTACGCCGTCGACCCCGCCTACTTCCTGTTCCCGGGCGCGTTCCTGTTCCTGCTCGTGCTCTCGTTCACCGTCCTCGGCGACCGCATCAAGAAGATCGCCGAATCCGGGGAGGCCCGCTCGTGATCCGCTTCCTCGTGAACCGCCTCCTCGGCATGGCCGTCGTCCTGCTCCTGGTGTGCCTGTTCACCTACGTGATCTTCTTCGTCCTCTCGCCCGATCCGGCCGTGCAGATCTGCGGCAAGAACTGCACCCCTGAGGCCATCGACCGCATCCGCGCCAACCTCGGCCTCGACGAGCCCTTCCGGACCCAGTTCTGGACGTTCCTCACCGGCCTGTTCGCCGGCCGCGCCTACGGGACGGGCGCCAACGCGATCGAATGCGCCGCACCGTGCCTCGGCTACTCCTTCCAGACCAGCCAGCCGGTCACCGACATGATCCTCCAGCGCCTCCCCGTCTCCGCCACCGTCGCCGTCGGCGCCGCCGTCCTATGGCTCCTCGCCGGGGTCGCCGCCGGACTCCTCAGCGCCGTCAAGGAAGGGCGGTTCGCCGACCGGTTCATCGCCGGCCTCACCCTCACCGGCATGTCCGTCCCCAACTACGTCCTGGCGCTCTCGCTCCAGTTCCTCCTCGTCGTCACCCTCGGCTGGCTCCCCTTCCCGCAGGCCGTCCCCTTCGCGGAGGACCCCGGGCAGTGGTTCCTCAACTTCCTCATGCCCTGGACCGTCCTCTCCATCGGCGCCGCGGCCGTCTACACCAGACTCACGCGCGCGAACGTCATCGAGACCCTCCAGGAGAACTACGTGCGCACCGCCCGCGCCAAAGGACTCAGCCCCGGCCTCGTCTGGCGCCGCCACGCCCTGCGCCCGGCCCTGACCCCCATCGTCACCATCTTCGGCATGGACTTCGCCGGCCTCCTCGGCGGCGCCCTCATCACCGAGACCGTGTTCGGCCTCAACGGCGTCGGCAAACTCGCCGCCGACTCCATCACCAAGAACGACCAGCCCGTCATCATGGGTGTCACGCTCCTCGCGGCGTTCCTCGTCGTCGTCGGCAACATGGTCGTCGACCTGCTGTACACCGCCATCGACCCGCGCGTGCGAGTGGGGAGCGCGACATGACCGACCAGCGACCGCTCCTGCGCGTCCGCGACCTCACCGTCGGCTTCACCACGGCCGCAGGACGAGTCGAGGTCGTCAAGCGCCTCGGCTTCGACCTCGCCCGCGGCGGCGCCCTCGGCATCGT
Organism: Glycomyces terrestris; assembly: GCF_003933745.1. Classification (GTDB taxonomy): domain Bacteria; phylum Actinomycetota; class Actinomycetes; order Mycobacteriales; family Micromonosporaceae; genus Glycomyces; species Glycomyces terrestris. The sequence goes on from NZ_RSEB01000006.1 coordinate 101,791, forward strand.
CGGCGAGTCCGGCTCCGGGAAGTCCATGACCAGCCTCGCCATCATGGGCCTGCTCCCCAAGGGCGCCGAGCGCACCGGCTCCATCGAACTCGACGGCACCGAGCTCACCACCCTGCGCGAACGCCAGATGCAGGCCGTCCGCGGCGACCGCATCGCCATGGTCTTCCAGGACCCGCTGTCCTCGCTCAACCCGTACTACACCGTCGGCACCCAGATCGCCGAGGCCTACCGCGCGCACCGCACCGGCGTCACCCGCCGCCAGGCCCGCAAGGTCGCGATCGAGGCCATGGAACGCGTCCACATCAAGGACGCCGCCCGCCGCGTCGACCACTACCCGCACCAGTTCTCCGGCGGCATGCGCCAGCGCGTCATGATCGCCATGACCCTGAGCATGGAACCCGACCTCATCATCGCCGACGAGCCCACCACCGCCCTCGACGTCACCGTCCAGGCCCAGATCCTCGACCTCCTCGCCGAGATCCGCCGCGACACCGGCGCCGGCCTCATCCTCATCACCCACGACCTCGCCGTCGTCTCCGAAGTGGCCGACCACATCGTCGTCATGCGCGAAGGCGACCTCGTCGAACAGGGCACCGCCGAACAGGTCTTCAGCGACCCCCGGGCCGACTACACCCGCATGCTCCTCGACGCCGTCCCCCGCATCGACGACGAGATCGGCCTGCTCCGCACCACCGCGACCGAGGAGCCCCGATGACCGCACCCCTGCTCCGCGCCACCGGCCTCGTCAAGGAGTTCACCGTCCGCGGCACCGGCCTCCTCGGCCGCGCCGCCCGGTTCCGCGCCGTCGACGACGTCTCCCTCGACGTGCACGCCGGCGAGACCCTCGCCCTCGTCGGCGAGTCCGGCTCCGGCAAGTCCACCACCGCGCGCCTCATCGCCCGCCTCATCGACACCACCAGCGGCACCATCGAGTTCGCCGGCCGCGACGTCCACGCCCTCACCGGCAAGGACCTCCACGCCTACCGCGGCGACGTCCAGGTCGTCTTCCAGGACCCCTACTCCTCCCTGAACCCCAAGCACACCGTCGAGCGCATCGTCACCGCCCCGCTCGTCTACCAGAAGCGCCCGATTCCCGGCGGCGCCCGCGCCTTCACCCGGGAGCTCATGGAGCGCGTCGGCCTCGACCCCGACCACTCCGGCCGCTTCCCCGCCCAGTTCTCCGGCGGCCAGGCCCAGCGCATCGGCATCGCCCGCGCGCTGGCCGTCTCCCCGAAGCTCATCATCGCCGACGAGGCGGTCTCGGCCCTCGACGTCTCCGTGCAGGCCCAGGTGATCAACCTGCTGCGCCGCCTCCAGGACGAGGAGGGCTTCAGCTACCTGTTCATCGCCCACGACCTCGCCGTGGTGCGCCAGATCGCCCACCGCGTCGCCGTCATGAACGCCGGCCGCATCGTCGAGTCCGGCGACCGCGACCAGGTCTTCGGCGACCCGCAGGACCCCTACACCCGCAGGCTGCTCGCGGCCGTCCCGCGCATCCGGCCAGAATGGGACGCCGCGAGGCGCCGCAACGAGCGCGCCCGCCGAACCGTAGAGGAGGCCGCCCGATGAACACCGCCCCGAACCCGCTCACGTATTCGATGCCCGGCATGCGCGTCAGCGAGCGCCACGTGCGCGTCCCGCTCGACTGGGACGACCCCGCCCGCGGCGAGATCGAGGTGTTCGTGCGCGAACTGGTCGACCCCGACCGCCGCGACGCCGACCTCCCGCTCCTCACCTACCTCCAAGGCGGCCCCGGCGGCGCGAACCCGCGCCCCCTCAAGGCCGACGGCTGGATCGAGGAGGCCCTCGCCGACTACCGGATCGTCCTGGTCGACCAGCGCGGCACCGGCCGCAGCACCCCCGTCGACGCGCAGATCGTCGCCGCGCTCGGCGACGGCGAGGCCGGCGCCGACTACCTCGCCTGCTTCCGCGCCGACTCGATCGTGCGCGACCTCGAACACGTCCGCACCACCGTCTACAACGGACGGAAATGGACGACGCTGGCGCAGTCCTACGGCGGCTGGCTCACCCTCGCCTACCTCTCCCGCGCCCCCGAAGCCCTCAGCGCCGCATACGTGTGCGGCGGCATCCCCGGCCTCCCCATGAGCGCCGACGAGGTCTACCGCCGCACCTTCGACCGCGTCGCCGCCAAGACCGCCGAGTACTACCGCCGCTACCCCCAGGACGCCGCCCGCGTCGCCGCGATCGCCGACCACCTCGCCGCCGCGCCCGTACGCCTGCCCGACGGCGACCTCCTCACCGTCCGCCGCTTCCAGACCCTCGGCATCGACTTCGGCATGAAACCCGGCCTCGAACGCATGCACTGGCTCGTCGAACACGCCTTCGTCCAGCAGGGCCGCCTCTCCGAAGGCTTCCTCGCCGACGTCCTCGCCCGCACCTCCTCCGCCGCCAACCCCCTCTTCTGGACCCTCCAGGAGTCCATCTACGGCGACGGCCACAACGGTCCCACCGCCTGGGCCGCCCAGCGCGAACGCGACCGCCGCCCCGAGTTCGGCGAGGACCGCCGGCCCCTCCCGTTCACCGGCGAGATGGCCTTCCCCTGGATGTTCGACGAGATCCGGCTCCTGCGCGGCTTCAAACCCGCCGTCCACGCCCTCGCCGAACGCCGCGAATGGAGCCCCATCCTCGACCCGGACCGCCTGGCCGCCAACGAGGTCCCCCTCGCCGCCGCCGTCTACTTCGACGACATGTTCGTCGACGCCGGCCTGCAACTGGACACCCTCGACCGCATCGGCAACGCCCAGGCCTGGGTCACCAACGAGTTCGAACACGACGGCATCGGATCGGGCAGGGTCCTCACCCGCCTGCGCGACCTGGTCCGCGACCGAGGAGGAGAACGGCGATGACCGACACCCGCCCGCCCTACGCCGGCACCCGCTACCCGCGGCTCGCCGAGATCCCCGCGTTCACCGAGCACATCGCGACGGGCTGGAGCACCGCGCCCGTCCCCGCGACCCCCGTCCCCGGCGCGCCCGAGGCCGCCGCCGCCCACCGCGACCGCCTCTCCGAACGCCTGCCCGGCCAGGCGATCGTCGTCGCCTCCGGCACCGCCCGCGTCCGCAACGACGACAACGACTACCCCTTCCGCGCCGACAGCGACTTCACCTGGCTCACCGGCTGCCAGGTCGAAGGCGCCGTCCTCGTCATGACCCCGCGCCCCGGCGGCCACGACGCCCGCCTCTTCATGCCCCCGCCCTTCCGCCCCGGCGACACCGGCTTCTTCGCGAACGCCGCCCACGGCGAACTCTGGGTCGGCGCCTCCCCGGGCCTGCCCGAATGGTCCGACGCCCTCCAACTCCCCGTCGCACCCGCCGCCGACCTCACCGCGCCGCCCGGCGCCCTCACCACCGGCTCGGCCGGCGACGACCTCACCGCCCGGCACGGCCTCGAACCCTCTCCGCTCCTCGAACGCCACCTCGCCGCCCTGCGGATGATCAAGGACCCCTGGGAGATCGAGCAGCTGCGCGACGCCGTCGACGCCACCGTCGCGGGCTTCGCCGCCGTCGCCGCCGAGATCCCGCGCGCCGTCAGCCACGGCCTCGGCGAACGCTGGCTCCAAGGCACCTTCGACCGCCACGCCCGCACCTTCGGCAACGGCACCGGCTACACCACCATCGTCGGCTCCGGACCGCACGCCCCCACCCTCCACTGGGTCCGCTGCGACGGCCCCGTCCTCCCCGACGAGGTCCTCCTCCTCGACATGGGCGTCGAGGCCCGCAGCCTCTACACCGCCGACGTCACCCGCACCCTCCCCGCCTCCGGAACCTTCAGCGGCCCCCAGCGCGACGTCCACGACCTCGTCGAACGCGCCCACCGCGCCGGCCTCGCGCAGATCCGACCCGGCGTCCAGTACCTCGACTTCCACTACGCCGCAATGGAAGTCATCGCAACCGGCCTCCACGACTGGGGCCTGCTCCCCGTCTCCGTTGACGAAGCGCTCTCCCCGCACGGCCAGCACCACCGCCGCTACCTCGCCTGCGGCATCGGCCACCACCTCGGCCTCGACGTCCACGACTGCTCCGCAGCCGAGTACGAGGACTACATGGGCGCCGACCTCCAGCCCGGCGTCGTCATGACCGTCGAACCCGGCCTCTACTTCCACGCCAACGACCTCACCGTGCCGCCCGAACTGCGCGGCATCGGCGTGCGCCTCGAAGACGACGTCCTCGTCACCCCCACCGGCGCCGACGTCCTCTCCGCCGCCCTCCCGATCGACGCCGCCGGCATCGAGACCTGGACGAAGGCGCAGCAGTCGTGACCGCACCCCTGTTGCGGCCCTTCCCGCTCGGCGCCGTCCGCATCGACGGCGCGAGCGTCTTCGCCCGCGCCCGAGACGAACTCCTCCACCTCGCCCGCGCCTACCCCGTCGACCGCCTCCTCGCCGTCTTCCGCCGCAACGCCGGCCTCGACACGCGCGGGGCCCTCCCGCCCGGCAACTGGGAGGACTTCGGCCACCCCGACGAGGACGCCTGGGGCGAGCACGACTACCCCGGCCGCGAGCACGCCCGCACCGCCAACCTGCTGCGCGGCCACTACGCCGGCCACTTCCTCTCCATGCTCGCGCTCGCCGCCGCGGGCGAGGGCGACCCGGCGCTGCGCGCCAAAGTGGACGAACTCACGGCCGGCCTCGGCGAGGTCCGGGACGCGCTGGCCGCCACGGGCCGGTACTCGCACTACGGATTCCTCGCCGCGTACGGGGAGTGGCAGTTCTCGCGCCTGGAGGACTTCGCGCCGTACGGCGAGATCTGGGCCCCGTACTACACCTGCCACAAGCTGATGGCCGGTCTGCTCGACGCGTACGAGCTCGTCGGCAACGCGCAGGCGCTCGACCTCGCCAACGCCATGGGCCGCTGGGTCCACGGCCGCCTCGCGCGCCTCGAACCCGAACGGCGGCAGCGCATGTGGTCGCTGTACATCGCGGGGGAGTTCGGCGGGATGAACGAGACCCTGGCCCGGCTCAGCGCCGTCGTCGGAGAACCGCGCTTCCTGGAGACCGCGGCGTTCTTCGACCAGGACCACCTGCTCGACGCGGGGGCCTCCGGTGCCGACGTGCTCACCGACATGCACGCGAACCAGCATCTGCCGCAGCTCATCGGCTACGTGGACGAGTACGAGCTGACCGGCGAGCGCCGCTACCTCGACGCCGCGGCCGGCCTGTGGGACCAGATCGTGCCCGGGCGCGTGTACGCGCACGGCGGCACCGGCGAGAGCGAACTGTGGGGGCCGCCCGGCGTGGTCGCGGGCGACGTGGGGCACCGCAACGCCGAGACCTGCGCGAGCTACAACCTGCTCAAGCTGGCGCGGCGGCTGTTCGCGCACACGCGCGACGCGCGCTATATGACATATTACGAACGCACCCTGCTCAACCACATCCTCGGCTCCCGCCGCGCGGTCCGCTCCGACACCGGCCCCGAGGTCACCTACATGTTCCCGGTCCACCCGGGCGCGCGCCGCGAATACGACAACGTCGGCACCTGCTGCGGCGGCACCGGCCTCGAGAATCACGTCAAATACCAGGACACGGTCTTCTACCAAGGCCCCGGCGCGCTCTACGCCAACCTCCCCATTGACGCCGAACTCGACTGGACGGAGCCCGGCCTGCGCGTCACGCAGCGCTCCGGCTTCCCCCTCGGCGAATCGATCACCCTGCGATTCGACGCACTGCACAGTGCCACATCACATACCGCATCCGCCGAGGGTGCGACGAGCCCTGCGGGTGAGGTGGGCGCGCCGGCCGCCGAGGGCGGTTCCGCACCCACCGATTGCTCGGCCCCCGGTGCCGCACGGACAGTCCTTCTTCGCAAACCCGCTTGGACTGCAAAGGGAGTGACGCTCTCACTCAATGGCGAGCCCACCGGTGTTGAAGCGGTCGCGGGAGCGCCGGCCGCCGGGGCCGGTGCCGCGCTCACCGACCCTTCGGGGCTCGGTGCCGAGCGAACCGTGCACCTTCGCGTACCTGCTTGGGCCGCAGGGGGAGTGACGCTCTCACTGAACGGCAAGCCGGTCGGCGTCGAGGCGGTCGCGGGGGAGTACGCCTCGCTCACCCGCGTCTGGGAGCCCGGCGACGAGCTGGTCCTCACGGCTCCCGTCTCGCTGCGGGCCGAGCCCACGATCGACGACCCGCGCCAATGCGCCCTGTACCTCGGCGCGACGCTGCTGCTCGCCAGGTCGGAGGCCACCACCGCACTCGCCTTCGGGCTCAACGGCCGCCGCGCCTTCGACGGCAGCCTCATCACCGGCCGCACCGGCCCGCAGCTCCTCGCCGAACTCGCCCGCGAAGGCACTGTCGAACTCGACGGGACCGCGTTCGAACCCTGCTGGTCCGGCGAGCACACCCGCTACCACATGTACGTGCTCTCCGCCGACGCCGAGATCGCCTTCGGCGGCAACGGCACCGGGGTGCCGAACCGGCAGCGCGCCGACGGCTCCACCTTCCTCGACGAACTCTGGGCCCCGGGCTCCTTCCCCGACCGCGCGGCGTTCCTCCACCGCGTCGCGGCCGTCGCCGCCCGCGTGCGCGCCGAAGGACTCCTCGGCCGCGACGAACTCGCGACCGTCCTCACCGCCGCCGCGGCCTTCGACGGCGCGACCGGCGACCCGCGGCCCGTCGCCCCCGGCGACGTCCCGCCCGTCCCGGCGTTCGACGGCCCGGTCCCGCCGGCCGTCGCGATCGAGATCCTCGACCAGCCCGCCCCCTCGGGCTGGTACACCACCGCCCCGCGCATCCGCTTGCGCGGCTTCGACATCGACCGCCCCGACACCGCCGCGGACCTCGCGCTCGAACTGCGCGTCTCCGGCGGCGACTGGACGCCGTACACCCGGCCGGTCGCGATCACCGAGGAGGGCGTGCACCGCATCGAGGCCCGCGTGACCGGCCCCGACGGCCTCACCGGCACCGTCAGCCGCGAGATCAGCGTCGACACCGCGCCGCCGGTCTCGCGCGCCACCGTCAAGGAGCTCGGCGCGAGCGTCGAGATCACCCTCCACGCCGACGACGGCGTCTCCGGCGTTGAGCGCATCCAGTGGGAGGGCCCGGGCACGTTCTGGGGCACGTTCCAGGAGGCGTTCGTGCGCGCGATCGGCGACGAGCCCCAGGTCATCGAGTACGCCGCGACCGACCGCGCCGGCAATGAGGAGCCCCGGCGGCGCCTCGTGCTCCCCGGGAAGCGCGACCGTGCATGACCTCGGGAAACGGGCGCTGGGCGGTCCGCATCGGGTACGCTGCACGCCGGTGTGGAACACGCGTTCGCCACGTGAGGCGCGTGGCGCGCGGGCACGGAGCGACGAGCCCGCGCAACGGGACCGCGGGGATCGCGCGGCATCAGAAAGCTGGAACGACATGTTGACCTCTGACAACCGACTCGAGCCGGGCGAGAGCCTGCGCGTGCGCGTGGAGCGCACGCTGTCGCTGGCGATCATCTCCGGCGAGCTCGCCCCGGGGGCGCTGCTGACGGTGCCGCGGCTCGCGGAGCAGTTCGCGGTGTCTGCCACGCCGGTGCGCGAGGCGATCCTCGACCTTGAGAAGCGTGGGTTCGTGGAGCCGGTGCGCAACAAGGGCTTCCGGGTCACGGCCGTGAGCGACGACCTCCTCCACGACATCGTCGAGATCCGGCTCCTGCTCGAACCGCCCGCGATGGCGCGCCTCGCGGCCTCGTTCCCGGCCGAGCGGCTGGCCTCGCTGCGGGCGCAGGCCGACGAGATCGTCGCGGGCGCCCGCGCCGGCGACCTCACCGCCTACCTGCTCGCCGACCAGCGCTTCCACCTCGAACTGACCGGGCTCCTCGGCAACCCTGTCCTGGTCGAGACGATCGCCGAACTCCGGGCCCGCACCCGCCTGGTCGGCCTCGTCTCGCTGGTGGAGACGAGCATGCTCGACGTCTCGGCCGCCGAGCACCACCACCTCCTCGACCACCTCGCCGGGGGCGACGCCGACGCGGCCGCTGAGCTGATGCGCCAGCACATCCGCCACGCCATCGGCTGGTGGGCGGGCAAGGCCGAGGGCCCGACCGCCGACTGAAGCGTTCCTCTGTAGGCCAACGCACGTACACGCAGGGTGAGTGCAACAGGACCACCCCGCACGCTAGAAATATGTGACATATTACAGACGGAATCGAGCGGAGGAAGACCGTACGATCCTGTCGAAGCGGAAGCGGAAGCGGAAGCGGAAGCGGAAGCGGAAGCGGAAGCGGAAGCGGAAGCGGAAGCGGAAGTTCGCCCATCGATCGGCGGCACCGGACCGAACCGATCGAGGTCGGACGGACCGGCTCCGCCGGCCGACGCGACCGCACTGGTTGAGAAGGAGGGAACGTGAACGCAGACGTCGTCGTCATCGGCGCCGGGATCGTCGGTGCGGCGTGCGCTCGCGCGCTGGCGCGCGCAGGGCTGAGCGTCATCGTCGTCGACTGCGGCGCCCCCGCCAGCGCCACCAGCGCCCGCGGCGAAGGCAACCTCCTCGTCTCCGACAAGGCCCCTGGCCCCGAACTCGACCTCGCCCTCCTCGCCTCCGCCCACTGGCCCCTCCTGGCGGCCGAACTCGCCGACGAGCTCAGCGGTGACCAGGGCTCGTCTCCTCACGGCGGCTTTCCCGACATCGAGTATGACCGCAAGGGCGGCATCGTCGTCGCCACCACCGATGCCGGGGCCGAGCCGCTGCGGGCGTTTGCGCGCAGCCAGGCCGCGGTCGGGGTCGAGATCGAGCAACTGACCCCCGCCGATGCGCTTTCCCTTGAGCCTCATCTCAACCCGGCGATCACGGCCGCGGTCCACTACCCGCAGGACGCCCAGCTCCAACCGGTCGTCGCAACCGAGGCGCTCCTCGCCTCCGCGCGCCGAGCCGGAGTCAGGGTGCTCGCGAACCAGGAGGTCGTCGGGGCCGTGCGCTCCGGCGGCCGGATCACCGGCGTCCGCACGACCTCGGGAACCATCGGTGCCGGCGCGGTCGTCGTGGCGGCCGGGCCCTGGTCCGGCCAGGTGGCCGCGGTGCTCGGGGCCGACCTGCCCGTGCGGCCCCGCCGCGGGATGGTCCTGGTGACCGCGCGGATGCCGCAGCGCGTGTTCCACAAGGTCTACGACGGCGACTACTTCGGTGCGACCCAGTCGGCCGACGCCGACCTCCAGACCTCGAGCGTGGTCGAGTCGACCCCCGGCGGGACCGTCCTCATCGGATCAAGTCGTCAGCAGATCGGCTTCGACGACCGGCTCCGGGTGGAGGTCCTCGCGCAGGTCGCCCGGCGCGCCCTGCGCCTGTTCCCGTTCCTCGAAGGCACGCCCGTGATCCGCGCCTACGGCGGCTTCCGCCCCTACGTGCCCGACCACCTCCCGGTCATCGGCGAGGACCACCGCGACCCCGGACTCTGGTACGCCACAGGCCACGAAGGCGCCGGCATCGGCCTCGCGGGGGTCACCGGCGACCTCCTGTGCGCCCAGCTCACCGGGACCACACCTGCGCTCGACCCGGCCCCATTTCTGCCCTCGCGCCCCTCCCTCGCCGCACACTTGAAGACCGACGACGCCGGGCCCGAGGCTGACAGGTCCACGCCGCCCCGGCCCCAGGTCGAAGCGTCCGCGCAAAGGCGGCCCGAAGCCGACAGCCTCGCGCGATCCCGGCCCGAGACCGGAGCGTTCGTGCAAACGCGGCCTGAGGCCGACAGCCCCGCGCGATACCGGCCGGAGGCGGCGGATGCCCGCTCCAGGTCCGAGATGGCGGCCGACGCGCTGAGCCGAGGCACCGTCGCCGACTCGAGAAGCGGTGGCGCTGGAATCGAGACCGACGTCCCCGCGCCGCCCCTGCCCGGGCCCGAAGCGTCCGTGCAGACGCGGCCCGAGGCCGACAGATCTACGTCCTACCGGCCGGATGCGGCGGATGGGCGGTCCACTGCCGTGAGGTCGGCCGACGCGCTGAACGGAGGCACCGCATGAGCGGCATCGTCCCCTGGCAGACCGATCCGATCCGCCCGGACCGGCCACAGAGCCTTCACATCACTGTGGATGGAGCGCGAGTCGAAGGGCTGCAAGGCCAGTCGATCGCCGGGGTCCTCCTCACTCAGGACCGCACCACGTGGCGCACGACCGTCGCGGGCCGCCCCCGCGGTGTGTTCTGCGGCATCGGCGTGTGCTTCGACTGCATCGCCACCGTCAACGGCGAATCCGACGTGCGCCTGTGCATGCGCCGCGCCCATGACGGCGACGTCGTCACGACCCAGGACGACACCATCCAGCACGATGCGCACCCGCAGGAGGGACGCTCCGGCCCAGCCCACGGGCCGGGCTTCGGCTCCCGCCTCGCCGTCGATTCGGGCCCCGACCGTGGCCCGGGTCCCGACCCCGCGCGAAACCTGAGTCGTGATCCCGGTGCCGGCCCCGAACCCGGTGCCGCGCCGGACGCGGCGGGTGCGCCTGAGCGCCGGGGCGACGGCTCTGAAAGCGATGCAGCGCAAGGCTGCGCCACCCGTGCACCCGAGGCGGAGGCCCGATGAAGCATGTTCTCGTGATCGGCGCCGGTCCGGCCGGGCTCTCGGCTGCGGTCGCCGCGCGCGATGCCGGCGCCCGGGTGACCCTTCTCGACTCCGGCGACGGCCTCGGCGGCCAATACTGGCGGCACCTGCCGCCGCAGCGCCCGGCCCGCCGCGAAGCCCGACTCCACCACGGCTGGTCGGCCTTCGAACGCCTCCGCGCCCGCCTCGCCGATGACGCCATCGAAGTCATCACCGAAGCCCAAGTCTGGGCCATCGAGCGATACGGCACCGCAGACGGCTCCGACGCGACCAGCGCCACCGGCCGCCGTCCGCGCGGCAGTGCGGAACGGCCGGAAGTCGAGTCCGCCGTCCTTGCCAGCGGTGGCGGGGTCGACCCCGACCTCCTTGGGCACGATGCCGCGCTCGGCGGGTTTGGCGGCCGTGCCGGTCGCTCGGACAGCGGCGCGAACCGACCTGGAGTCGAGTCCGCCGCGCTTACAAGCGGTGGCGGGGCCGAACCCGGTCGCCTCGGGCGCGGCTCGGCGCTCGGCGGGTTTGACGGCCGTGCCGATCGTTCGGACAGTGGCGCGAACAGAGCTGGAGTCGAGTCCGCCGCCGTTTCCAGCGGTGGCGGGGTCGGCCCCGATCGCCTTGGGCGCGGCGCGGTGCTCGGCGGGTTCGGCCGTGCTGATCGCATGGGCAGCGGCGCGAATCGACCTGGAGTCGAGTCCGCCGCCCGCGCCAGCGGCGGCGAAGCCGCCCCCGACCTCCTTGCGCCGGGCGCGGTTCCCAGCACGCCCGACGACCGCTCCGAGTCGCAAGCCGACGTCGTCGTGCGCGTCCTCATCGGCCCCGCCGATTCCGGCGGCCGGGAGGCTCGCACCTTTACCGCCGACGCCATCGTGCTCGCCACCGGCGCTCACGACCGCACGCTTCCGTTCCCCGGCTGGCACCTGCCCGGCGTCTTCTCCGCCGGTGCCGCCCAGGCGCTCGCTAAGGGCGAGCGCATCGCCGTGGGCCGTCGCGCCGTGGTCGCCGGGGCTGGGCCGTTCCTGTTGCCCGTGGCCCAGTCGCTTACGGCCGCAGGTGCACACGTCGTCGGCGTGTTCGAGGCCGCGCGGCCCGCCGCGCTCGCGCGCGGTTGGCTTCCCGAGCCCTGGCGGCTCCTCGCCGCCGCCCGCAAGGGCACCGAACTGGCGGGATATGTCACACACCACCTGGTCCGGCGCGTGCCCTACCGCCTCGGCCGGGCCGTCGTCGAGGCCCGCGGGGACGGGCGCGTCGAAGAGGTCGTGACCGCCCGGCTCGGCCCCGACTGGGCCCCGGTCCCCGGGACCGAGCGGACCCTCGCCGCGGACGCCGTCTGCGTCTCGCACGGCTTCACGCCCCGCCTCGAACTGCCCATCGCCGCCGGCTGCGCGATCGGCCCCGACCGGTTCGTCACCGTCGACGGCGACCAGCGCACCTCCGTCCCCGGCGTCTACGCCGCGGGGGAGATCACCGGCATCGGCGGCGTCGACGCCGCCCTCGTCGAAGGCCGCATCGCCGGCCGCAGCGCCGCCGGCGGCGAGCCCGACCCCGCCGACCGGCGGCGCCGGCGCGCCACCACCGACTTCGCACGGCGCATCGACGCCGCCCACGGCATCCGGCCGGGGTGGACGTCGTGGCTGCGCGACGACACCGTCGTCTGCCGCTGCGAGGAGGTCCCGTACGGGCGCCTCCGCGACACGGCCGAAGCGACGGACCAGACCTCGCTGCGCTCCGTGAAGCTCACGACCCGGGCGGGCCTCGGCATCTGCCAGGCCCGCATGTGCGGGCGCACCGTGGAGGACCTCACCGGAGCGGGCGCCGCCCGCGCCGAGGACACCACCGACCGGCGGCCCCTGGCCGCACCCATCCGGCTCGGCGACCTCGCCGGCCTCGACACCACTTGTGGGAAGGACACCCATGTCTGACAAGAACTTCGACCTCGGAGGCGTCATCGTCGCCACGACCCTGGCGTTCAAGGAGGACCCGAAGGCGCCGGGCGGTCTCGCGGTCGACTACGACAGGTTCGCCGAGCACTGCGACTTCCTCATCCGCAACGGCTGCCGCGGCGTCGGCCCCAACGGGTCGCTCGGCGAATACTCCTCCCTCACCGACGAGGAGCGCCGCACGGTCGTGCAGGTCGCCGTCGAGACCGTCGGCGACCGCGGCCTCGTCGTCGCCGGCGTCCACGGCGTCGGCTGGCACCAGGCCGTCCAGTGGGCCGAGCACGCCAAAGAGGACGGCGCCGACGGCGTCCTCCTCCTGCCGCCCACCATCTACCGCGCCAACCGCGGCGAGGTCCTGGAGCACTACGCCAAGGTGAACGAGGTCGGCCTGCCGATCATGATGTACAACAACCCGATCGACACCAAGGTCGACCTCGTGCCCGACCTCGTCGCCGAACTCTACGAGCTCGAGCACGTCGTCGCGATCAAGGAGTTCTCCACCGACGTCCGCCGCGTCCTGGAGATCAAGGAGCGCTGCGGCATCGACGTCATCGCCGGCGCCGACGACCTCCTCTTCGAATCCCTCGTCGTCGGGGCCACCGGCTGGTTCGCCGGCTACCCCAACGCCTTCCCGAAGGAGGCCGTCGAGATCTACACCCTCGTCCAGGAAGGCCGCGTCGAGGAGGCCCGCCACCTCTACAGCGGCCTCGTGCCGGTGTTCCGCTGGGACTCCAAGACCGAGTTCGTGCAGGCCATCAAGCTCTCCATGGACATCGCCGGCCACAGCTACGGCGGCCCCACCCGCCCCCCGCGCGGCCCGCTCTCCGAGGCCCAGCGCGAGCAGGTCGCGCGCGACACCCGCCGCGCCCTCGACTTCGCGGCCGCCCGCTAGCGCCCCGCCCTGTACGGTGTCACCGCCGTGCAGGGCGCACACCGGAAGGACGAACATGAGAACGAACCGGCTCGTCAGCGCCGTCGACTCGCACACCGAGGGCATGCCCACCCGCGTCGTCACCGGCGGCGTCGGCGTCATCCCCGGCGCGACCATGAACGACAAGCGCCTCCACTTCATCGAGCACCTGGACGACCTGCGGCTGTTCCTCATGAACGAGCCGCGCGGCCACGCGGCGATGAGCGGCGCGATCCTCCAGCCCTCCACCCGCCCCGACTGCGACTGGGGCGTGGTCTACATCGAGGTGTCCGGGTGCCTGCCCATGTGCGGGCACGGCACCATCGGCGTCGCCACCGTCCTGGTCGAGACCGGCATGGTCGACGTGGTCGAGCCCGTCACCGAGATCCGCCTCGACACGCCCGCCGGGCCCGTCACCGCCCGCGTCGCCGTCAAGGACGGCCGCGCCGAGTCGGTCACCATCGAGAACGTGCTGAGCTACGTGGACGCCCTCGACACCAGCGTCGAGGTCCCCGGCCTCGGCACCGTCCCCTACTCGATGGCCTTCGGCGGCAACTTCTACGCCATGGTCCACCTCGACGACGTCGGCCTCCCCTTCGACCGCGCCCGCCAGCAGGACATCCTCGCCGCCGGTCTGTCCATCATGGACGCCATCAATGCGACCGCCGCCCCCGTGCACCCGCACATCGCCGGACTCGACCACTGCCACCACGTCGAGTTCATCGCCCCCGGCTCCGACGCGAAGCACTCCCGCCACGCCATGGCCATCCACCCCGGCTGGTTCGACCGATCCCCGTGCGGCACCGGCACCTCCGCGCGCATGGCCGAGCTGTGGGCCCGCGGCGAGCTCGACCTCCACACCGACTTCGTGAACGAGTCGTTCATCGGCTCCCGCTTCGTCGGCCGCCTCGTCGCCGAGACCGCCGTCGGCGACCGGCCCGCCGTCGTCCCGACCGTGACCGGCCGCGCCTGGATCACCGGCACCGCCCAGTACACGCTCGACCCCACCGACCCGTTCCCCACCGGCTTCCAGTTCTAGGAGCGCACATGGACCTGCAACCGATCGACCCCGTCGCCGAGACCGCCGACGCGGCCGCGCACGCGCTCGCCGACGTCGCGCCCGCCGTGCGCGCCGCGGCCCTCGTCGCCTTCGCCGACGCCCTCACCGCGCACGCCGACGAGCTCGTGGCCCTCGCCATGGAGGAGACCGGCCTCGCCGAGGCCCGCCTGCGCGGGGAGCTCAAGCGCACCGCCGTCCAGCTGCGCCTGTTCGCCGAGACCGTCCTCGACGGCGCCTATCTCGACGTCCGCATCGACCGCGCCGACCCCGACTTCGCGCTCGGGCCCCGCCCCGACGTGCGCAGCGGCAACGAGCCGATCGGGCCCGTCCTCAACTTCGCGGCCGGCAACTTCCCGTTCGCGTTCTCCGTCGCCGGGGGCGACACCGCCGCCGCGCTGGCCGCCGGCAACCCCGTCGTCGTCAAGGCCCACCCCGGCCACCCGCGCCTCGCCGCCCGCACCGCCGAGATCGGCGCCGCGGCCCTCGAAGGCGCCGGACTCCCTGCGGGCACACTGCAACTCGTGGAAGGCGTCGAGACCGGTGTCGCGATGCTCAAGCACCCGCTCATCAAGGCCGCCTCCTTCACCGGGTCCCTCAAAGGAGGCCGCCACCTCGCCGACATCGCCGCCGCCCGGCCCGCGCCCATCCCGTTCTACGGCGAGCTCGGCAGCCTCAACCCCGTCTTCGCCACCGCCGCCGCGATCGCCGCCCGCGGCCCCGAGTTCGCCTCCGGCCTCGCCGCCAGCGTCGGCGGCTCCGCCGGGCAGCTGTGCACCAAGCCCGGCCTCGTGTTCCTCCCCGCCGGGCACGGCCTCGACGCCGCGATCGCGGCCGCCGCGCAGACCGGGGAGCACCGCATGCTCGACCCGCGCATCGCCGACGGGTACCTGCGCCGCCGCGAGGCCATCCTCGCCTCCGGCGGCGTCCGCCTCCTCGCCGAGGGCTCGGCCCGCACGGACGCCCGCGCGCAGGGCTGGGTGACCCCCACGATCGCCGCCCTCGCGCTCGAGGACTTCCGCGCCGAACCCGAGGCGTTCCTCGAGGAGTGCTTCGGCCCCATCGCCCTCCTGGTCGAGACCCCGGCCGGCACCGACTACGCCGACCTGCTCGACGAGTTCTTCGAAGGCGAGCTCACCGTCGCCGTCCACCGCGCCGACGGCGACGACGTCTCGCGCCTCGTCCGCGCCGCCGCCCGCCACGCCGGCCGCGTCCTCTTCGACGGCTGGCCCACCGGCGTCGCCGTCACCCCCGCCATGCAGCACGGCGGCCCCTGGCCCGCGACCACCCTGGGCGGCACCAGCGTTGGCACGGCCGCCGTCGCCCGCTTCGTGCGCGCCGTCGCCTACCAGAACGCCCCGCAGGACGCCCTCCCGCCGGCGCTGCGCGACGACAACCCCTGGGGCGTCCCGCAGCGCATCGCCCCCGCGGGCGAGTCCGCGACCTGGGGTGACCGCGCCCGCGCATGACCGGCGACGGGCTCGCCGGAGCCGCGCCAACATGCGCCGCCACACGTACTGCCACATTTGCTACTGTCGAGTAACTTGATGGCTTCGGGACCTGCGGTGGTGGGCTGATGAACTTGTACTTCCGGCTGCTGAACCTGTGGCTGCGCGCGCGGCGGCGCGGGCCGGTCGGGCTGTGGGACACGGTCGTGACGCCGTTCCGCGTCGTCCCGACCGACCTCGACCCCTTGGGGCACATGACCAACGGCCGCTACCTGACGATCATGGACGTCGGCCGCATGGACCTCATGCTCCGCTCGGGCTTCCTCAAGAAGATGCAGCGGGCCGGCTGGTACCCCGTGGTCGCCGGCCAGACCATCACCTACCGCCGTTCGCTCCAGCCCTGGCAGCGGTTCGAGGTCCACACCCGGGTGCTCGGCTTCGACGAGCGCTGGGGCTACATCGAGCAGACGTTCCGCGCCGGCGAGACCGTGTACGCGCGGGCGTACGTGCGCACCCGGTTCCTCAAGCGCGGCGGCGGATCGGTCGACCACGACGAGCTCGAGCAGGTCGCCGGCGCCTTCCCCGAGCACGCGATCCCGCAGTGGCTCCTCGACTGGACCGCGGCCACCCGCATCACCGAGACCGCCGCCTGAGCCGCCGCCGGTATCATCGGCGGCGTGGCGCACGACCCGCCCGAGGAGATCCCGGGCCTGGAGCACCGCCCGTCCGACTCCCCGTACGTCGAACGCGTCTATCGGGTGGAGGAGGGCGCCTCTGGCGCGCCCGCGCCCGAGCGGATGGTGTCGGTCGCGAACTCCAACTGGGAGCTCATCGCCTGGACCGCGGGCGGCGTCACCAACGTGTCCGTGCGCGGCCCCGAGACCCGCCCGACCGTCGTCCCCATGGGCGGCGCCATGGACGGCGCGTTCGGCGTCGTCTTCCGCCACGGCGCCTACCTGCGCAACCTCCCCCTCGCCGGCCTCGTCGACACGGCCGTGACCAGCCCGCACGCCACCGAGCGCACCTTCGTCCTCGACGGCGACGAATGGGAGATCCCCGGCTACGGCAACGCGGAGGACTTCGTCGACCGCCTCGTGCGCGCCGGCCTGCTCGTGCGCGACCCCCTCGTCGCCGACGTCCTCGCCGGGGACACCCCGCTCCTGGTCACCCCCCGGTCCGTGCAGCGCCGCGTCGCCGCCGCCACCGGCCTCACCCAGGGCGTCATCAGGCAGATCGAGCGCGCCCGGCAGGCCGCCATGCTGCTGCGCGCGGGCGAGGCCGCCGCCGACGTCGTCCACCTCGTCGGCTACCACGACCAGCCCCACCTCGCCCGCTCCCTGGCCCGGTTCGTCGGCCGCAGGGCCACCCAGCTCCAGAAGCCCGCGCCCGACGAGATCATGTCGCTTCTGTACAAGACCGACGCCGAGGTCCGGCCGTAGATTCGGAGCAGGCCGGAACGACCGGCCGCCAGTACCGAGGAGCATCCGATGGCCTTCACCCAGATCTACGTCAACCTTCCCGTCGCCGACCTCGAGGCCGCCAAGGCGTTCTACACCGCGCTCGGCGGCACCGTGAACCCCCAGTTCACCGATGAGACCTCCGCTCAGATCGTCCTCAGCGACGCCATCGCCCTCCAGCTGATGACCCACGAGCAGTTCTCCGGCTTCACCAAGCGCGAGATCGCCGCCGGCCCGATCGAGGCCATCAACGCGCTCGCCGCCGGGTCCAAGGAGGAGGTCGACCGGCTCGTGGAGGCCGCCGTCGCCGCCGGCGGCACCGAGCCCCGGCCCGCGCAGGACATGGGCTGGCTCTACAGCCGGGCGGTCGACGACCTCGACGGCCACTCCTGGGAGCTCATGGCCTACGACCCCTCCCAGATGCCCGGCGCGCCCGAGTAGTCACCGCCCCCGGCGCAGCGCCCCCGCGTTCGCGAGGACCACGCCGCCGACGACGATCGCTCCGCCGGCCACCTGGGCCCACGTCCACGGCTGGCCGGCGAGGATCGTGAACACCGCGGTGAACACCGTGATCAGGTTGAGGAACACCCCCGCCCGCCCCGGCGGCACCGCCGTCAGCGCGTGGTTCCACAGCAGGTACGACAGCACCGACGGGAACACCGCGATGAACAGCAGCGACCCCAGCGCCGCCCCCGACCCCGGCAGCGCCGGCCCGCCCGAGGCGAGGCTCACCGGCGCGAGCACGGCCACCGCAGCCCCCGCCTGCGCCGCCGTCGCCGCCACCGGCGGCAGCCGCGGCCCGCGCCGCCCCGCCACCGTGTACGCCGTCCACGCCGCGATCGCCCCCACCATGAGCAGCTCCCCGGTCCCGAACCCGCCCTCCAGGAGCGCGGCGGGGTCGCCGTCGCCGAGGACCACCAGGACCCCCGCGAGCGCGACGACGACCCCGCCGACCGACAGCGCCGTCAGCCGCTCGCGCAGGAACACCGCCGCCGCCAGCGTGATCAGCGCCGGGTTGAACGCGTTCACCAGCGAGGCGCTGAACGCGTCCGTGTACTCCAGCGCCCCGTACAGGAACAGGTTGTAGCCCAGGATGCCGAAGGCGCTCAACGCGAGCAGCCACGGCCACGCCCGCGCCACCGCCCGCCAGTCCGGCCGCTCCAGCAGCTGCGCCGCGACGGCGAGCGGCACGAGCGCGAGCGCCCAGCGCAGCAGGGTCAGGCTGACGGGGTCGATCGTCTCGACCGCGCGCTGGCCCACGAGGTAGTTCCCGGCCCAGAACAGGGTCGCGCCGACGAGCGCGGCCACGGCCGTCCACACCGCGCGCCGGCTCGGCCGCGCGGTCTCGGCAGGGTGGGGCAGCGGGTTCGCGAGGGGTCGCACGCGGACTCAGTCGGGATTGTCGGCGGTGACGAGCCAGACCGCGCCGGGGGAAGCGCACCGCGCCGTTCACGCGGTGCCGCCGGAGCTCCGCGCGGACCTCGTCGAGCAGGGCCGCCCAGCCGTCGTCCCCGAGGCGCGGCACCAGCTGCTCCCGCGCGAGCCGCCCGGTGCCGCCGCTGAGCATCGTGGCCAGCCGCTCCTCGACGCCGTCGGTGCCGTCGAAGCCGTAGTCGCACTCGAAGTCGAACGGGTCGATCCGCGCCCCGCTCCAGCCGGCGCCGCCGAGCAGGCCGCGGAGCCGCTCGGGATCGGCGAACGCGGCCGGGCCGGGCGCTCCCGGCTCGGGCGCCTCGGGCTGCGGGTCGAGCCGGGCGGCCAGGAGGTCCGACCCGAGGCTGAACATGGGGTTCTCGTCCAGGCCCCGCCAGCACGCGAACACCAGGCGCGCGCCCGGCGCGGCCGCGCGGCGCAGGTTCGCGAACGCCGCCAGCGGGTCCTCGAAGAACATGACGCCGAAGCGCGAGACGATCCGGTCGAAGGGCCGCCCGCCCCCGCGCAGGTCGGCGGTCTGCGCGTCGGCCACGACCACGGTCGCCTCCGGCACGCGCTTGCGCGCGGCCGCGGCCATGCCCTCGGCGATGTCGACGCCGACGGC
The DNA here is from genome assembly GCF_003933745.1 of Glycomyces terrestris. Lineage (GTDB taxonomy): Bacteria > Actinomycetota > Actinomycetes > Mycobacteriales > Micromonosporaceae > Glycomyces > Glycomyces terrestris. The sequence continues at coordinate 121,149 of NZ_RSEB01000006.1, forward strand.
CTCCGCCCCCGCGGCGGTCGCCGCCAGCAGGAGCGTCCCGGCCCCGCACCCGACGTCGAGCACGCGCTGCCCGCCCGCGAACCCGGCGGCCGTGAGGACCGCCCCCGTCACCGGCGCGAAGACGGCGTCGAACACCGCTTCGTTCGCCACCCATCCGGCCGCGCTCTCGGTCCAGAGCTCCCGCATCGATTCGTTCGCCACAGCGACACCCTACTGAAGGCCGGCGGGGCTTCGGCCGGGATATTCGAGGAGTCTCGGACTCCCCGCGCACGCGCTCGACGCGCCCCGAAGGCCCGTGCCGGCCGGGGGAACGCCGTGAGCGATGACTTCGCGCCCCAGGGAAGGCCCGCGACCTGCCTTGCGGGCCTTCCGGTCTCGCGCCGCCGTCGCGCCTGCCCGCCCGGCCCCCGCCACTTTATGCAACGAAAGGTTGCACATCGCCGCGGCGGGTGCTATGTTGATAGCAACCAAAGGTTGCATGTTAGGAGCAGGACATGGAGTACGCCAGCATCGAGCGGGAGATCCGGATCGAGGCCGCGCCGGCGGTCGTCTTCGAGGTCGTCAGCAGCCCCGAGCACCTCAAGCAGTGGTGGGCCGACGAGGCCGAGTTCGCGCCCGTCGCCGGCGACTCGGGCCGGATCGGCTTCCACCAGGACGGCGGCGCCGTCGCCTGGGAGCGGTTCACGGTCGTCGACGCGCAGCCGCCGCGCCTGTTCTCCTTCCGCTGGACCCACGCCGACGGCGAGGAGGCCGCGCCCGGGAACTCGTTCCTCGTCGTGTTCGAACTCGAACCCGAGGGCGCGGGCACGATCCTGCGCATGACCGAGACCGGCTTCCGCGAGCGCGGCTGGAGCGAGGCCGTCGCGGCCCAGCACCACGCCGACCACGTCTCGGGCTGGGACTTCTTCCTGCCGCGGCTGCCCGCCGTCGCCGAGAAGGCCGCGCGATGAGCGTCCTCGTCGACGACGACCTGTGGTCGGCGGTCGGCGACCCGACCCGCCGCCGCATGATCGACCGGCTCCTGGCCGACGGCTCCGGCACCGCCACCAGCCTCGCCGAGCAGATCCCCGTCACCCGCCAGGCCATCGCCAAGCACCTGGCCGTCCTCGACCGGGTCGGCCTCGTCCACGGGGCCGCCGCCGGCCGCGAGCGCCGCTACCGCGTCGACGAGGCGCGGCTCGCCCGCGCCGTCGCCCAGCTCAACGCCGTCGGCGACGCCTGGGACTCCCGCATGGAGCGCATCAAGCGCATCGCCGAGACCATCCAGCAGACCACCGAGACCAAGGAATAGCAAGGAGACACAGCAATGGTCGACATCCTGCACCGCATCGCGGTCGAAGGCCGCACCACCGACGACGTCTACCAGGCGCTCGCCACCATCGACGGCCTCGCCGACTGGTGGACCGAGGACACCACCGGCGGCACCGGCACGGGGGAGGAGATCGCGTTCCGCTTCCCCCAGGGCGGCTTCGACATGAAGGTCCTCGAGTCCGAACCGGGGCGGCGCGTCCTGTGGGAGGTCGTGGGCGGGACCCCCGAGTGGATCGGCACCCGCATCCACTGGGACCTCCGCCAGGAGGAGGACTGGGCCGTCGTCCTGTTCAAGCACGAGGGCTGGGCCGAGCCGATCGAGTTCATGCACCACTGCTCCACCAAGTGGGCCTCGTTCCTGCTGAGCCTCAAGGCGCTCGTGGAGGACGGCAAGGGCGCGCCCGCCCCGCGGGACGTCCGCGTCGACAACTGGGGATGACCTTCGCAGGCCGGCGGCCCCTCCCGCGCTCGCGGGAGGGGCCGCCGGCCGTCTCAGTCGGCCCGGGACCGCCTGGTGAAGATGTCGGCCAGCACCCGCAGCGCCATCACCGAGGCGATGAGCAGGAGCGAGAGCCCGAAGAACTGGTAGACCGTGAGGTCGGCGGTGAGCTCGGGCCCGCCCTCGGTGCCCAGGAGCATCGCCGCCATGACCCCGGTGGCGGCCGCCAGGACCGTCAGCAGCGTCTGGTGGAGCCAGGCGGTGACGGTGCGGCGGTCCTCGGCCTTCGCGAAGAGCCGGAAGTTGACCGACAGCTGCCCCGACTCGACGGCGGCGAGCAGGCGGTCGAAGCGGCGGGGGAGCTTGCGCAGCACCGGGAGCAGGTCGTGGACCTCCTCGAGGACGAGGTCCTGCACGGCCGCGGGGCGCAGGCGCCGCTCGGCGTAGCCGCGGCCGATCTCGCGGGCCTCGGCGATGAGGTCGAACCCGGGGTCGATCGCCGTCAGGCACCCTTCGAGGGTCGCGAGCGTGCGGAACACGGCCGCGAGCTCGGGCGGGATCACGATGCGGTGCTTGGCGATGATGCGGAACAGCTCGGTGAACATCCGGATGCCCGGGGCCGCGCCGGGGACGAGGTGCCGGGCCATGAACGAGCCGAGGGCGCGTTCGAACGCGCTCTGGTCGAGCTCGTCGGGGCGGCTGGAGACGGCGATGAGCGCGTCGGCGAGCGCCGGCCCGTCCTGGCGGTCGACGGCCTGGAGGATCGCCTCGAAGGAGGCGCGCAGGTCCCGGTCGAGCCGGCCCACCGACCCGTAGTCGATGAGGCCGATCCGGTCGTCGTCGAGGAGCATGAGGTTCCCCGGGTGCGGGTCGGCGTGGAAGATCCCGTCGACCATGATCTCGTCGAACATCTCCCGCAGCAGCGCCGCCGCGAGCGACCGGGCGTCGAGCCCGCGCTCGGCCGGCCGCGCCGACGCGAGCGGGACGCCCGCCAGCCGCTCCATCACCAGCACCTGCTCGTCCGAGAGGTCCGCGTAGGGCCGCGGCACCCGCACCTCGGCCCGGCGCCGGTCGTGCGCCGCCGCGACCTGCGCGAGGTTGCGGGCCTCAACGGTGAAGTCGACCTCCTCGCGCAGCGCCTCGGCGAAGCCGTCGGCGAGCCCGAGCACGTCCATCGAACGGCCCCAGGAGGTGTGGCGGTCGAGGCTGCGCGCCAGCCGCCGGATGATGTCGAGGTCGCGCTCGACGGTCTGGGCCGCGCCGGGCCGCCGCACCTTGACCACGACGGCCTCGCCGCCGTGCAGGACCGCGGTGTGCACCTGCGCGATCGACGCGGCCGCGATCGGCTCGGGGTCGAAGCTCGCGAACACCTCGCCGATCGGCGCGCCCGCGGCGGCCTCGACCAGCCGCACCGCGCTCGTCCCGGGCACCGGCGCCGCCTGGTCCTGGAGCTTCGACAGCTCCGCGATGTACACGGCCGGAAGGAGGTCGCGCCGCGTCGAGAGGATCTGGCCGAGCTTCACGAACGTGACGCCGGCGTCGTCCAGGGCCCGCCGCAGCGCCTGCGCCATCTCGGCGTCCTGCGCCGACAGGCGCCGCCCCCGCAGCAGCCCGATGAGGCCGTGCCGGGCCGCGATCGCCAGGATCTGGAGGTACCTGCGGGTGCGCCGCGCCCGCGTGCGCAGCCCCTTGAACCAGGTGCGGACCGGCGGCACCGCCCCGGTCGGGATCACCGCCTCCCACACCACCAGCATGATCATCGCGATCACCGGCGCGGTCACGAAGGACAGCGCCCACAGGGCGAACGCGCCCGGGATCTCGTCGGCCGTCGGCTCGCGGTACCGGAACGGCTCCATCAGCGCCGGCACCAGCCCGTACTGGATCACCCCGTAGCCGCACCCGCTCACCACAAGCAGGCGCCACACCGTGTACCGCACGTCCAGCAGCCGCGTCGCCACGTACGCCACGGCCGCGGTGTTCACGGCGATGCCCACCACCGACAGGATCAGCTCGGTCATGCGGATCGGCCTCTCAACGGACGGAACGGTGCTCGACAGCACAGGCTACGCCGCGACGGCCAGGGCCCGGCCGCCGCGCGCCGCGTGTCGGACCGCCGCGCAATCGGACGCGCGGTTCGAACGGCCGCATGTCGGACACGGCCTTTACGCTGAGTTCCATGACCATCGCAGAAGCGCCGCGGCCGGCCGCGGCCCGCCCCGCCCCGGACGACCCCGGCCCCAAGGCGATCCGCCGCAACACCGCCCGCGCCCTCGTCCTCGACCCCGACGGCCGCATCCTCCTCTTCCACCGCGACGCGACGATCCGCGGCGTCGGCGACCGCTACTACTACACACCCGGCGGCGGCATCGAGCCCGGCGAGACCCCGGCCGAGGCCGCCGCCCGCGAACTCTTCGAGGAACTCCGCCTCCGCGTCGCGCCCGGCGACCTCGGCGACCCGGTCGCCACCTGCTACAGCCTCCAGCAGCGCATCGACACCGGCGCGTTCGTCGCCGCCGACGACGTCTTCTTCCTCCTGCGCGCCACCGCCGCCGACATCGCCTTCACCTCCCCGGCCCACGCCGCGCCCGCCGGGCACGCCTGGCTCGACCCCGACGCCATGGAGGCCGCCCCCGACCGCGTCCTGCCGCGCGGCCTCCCCGCGCTCCTGCGCCGCGTCCTCGCCGAAGGCCCGCCCGCGACCCCGATCCACATCCGCTGGTAGTCACCGCGGCCCGCGCCACGCGAACGCGACCCACCACGCCATGACCGGCAGATGGAGCAGGTACCCGGCCTGCTCCAGGACCGGACCCGGACCGCCCGTCCCGGTCGTCCACGGCAGCGCCACCGCCGCCAGACCCGCGGCCGCGGCCGCGATGCCGGTGCGCCGCAACGATTTCGGGGCACCCCATGCCGCCGCGGCGGTCGCGGCCGTCCACAGCAGCCCGGCCAGGTTCACCGTCCACTTCGCGGTCAGCAGCACCCCCGTCGCCGCCGTCGCCGCGCCCGGCACGACCGCGAGCTGCGTGACCGCGAGGTTCCCGGCGTCGTGCAGCATCCCCGCCGCCCCGGCGAGCGCCAGCAGCCCGGCCGCGACGACGTCCCCCCGCTGCCGCCCCGCTACCAGCCCCGCCGCGGCCAGCGCCAGCCAGCCGAGCACGTCCACAGCCAGCTCCACCAGGTGCAGCCCGGGACGCGCGGCGACCGCGTCGAGCGCCGCCGCCGCATCAGCGGGATTCAGGGTCAGCCCGGCCGGGACGGCGACGGCCGCGCTCGCGGCCATGAGGACGACGGCGGCGGTGACGAGGGCGCCGAACGGACGCTTGTGCACAGTGCTCATAGGCTGCGACGCTAGAACCCTGACGCTGGGGGAAGGTCAAGCCCGGAGGTGGAACCGTGTGGCGCATCGGCGAACTCGCGCGCATGGCCGGGGTCTCGGAGCGGACCCTGCGCCACTACGACCGCATCGGCCTGCTCGCCCCCGCGGCGGTGAGCCGCGAGACCGGGTACCGCTGGTACGGCGCGGCCGAACTCGCCCGCCTCGAACGCATCCGCGGCCTCCAGGACCTCGGCCTGTCGCTGCGCCGGATCGCCGAGATCGCCGACGCCCCCGAGTCCCAGCTGCGGGACCTGCTCGGCGAGACGATCGAAGACCTGAGGCGCGACATCGCCGCCAAGACCGCCGCCCTCGCCGCCGCCGAGGACCGCCTCGCGTCCGCCTCCTCGATCCTGCCCCAGCAGACCGCGGTGGGGGAGCGGCGCCTGCGCCTGCGCACCGTCCACATCGACCATCCCGCGGACCTCGCCGCCGTCTGCGGCCCGGACCCGACAGCGCTCCTCACCTGGCTGACCCGCGCCCCCGACGGCGCCTTCACCGCCGCCCACGCCGACGACGCCGGCGACCCCCTCATCCTCCCGCCGCGCCGCGTCGTCCGCGCGGTCGTGCCCCCCGGGATCGGCCTCGTCCCCGCCGGACGGGAGCTGTTCGCCTGGCTCGACCGCCGGCGCCTCGCCGTCGCCGGCCCCACCCTCGAAGAGCACCTCGCCGACGCCGACGGCTCCCGCGTCACCGTCCTCGAAGTCCCCGTCGCCCCCAACCGCGCCGAGACGCAGGCGGGGCCCGCCGGTCGCCCGGCAGGCCCCGCCTCCCCAGAAGGTGTCCGCGACACCGCCTAGCGCTCGGCCGCCTTGCGGACGTACACGAGCCGGCGCAGCAGCACCTCCGCCGGACCGCGGTACCGCAGGCGGCGCATCGCGTCGGCCGCGACCACCGTCGCCGCCCACACCAGCACCGCGCACAGCCCCGAGACCAGCAGCGGGCTCGCCGCGCGGTCGGCCAGCGCCAGCGCGAACGGCGCGGCCAGGACCAGCCAGGCCACCGACTGGAACAGGTACCCCGTGAGCGAGCGCTGGCCCAGGGCCGCCACGGCCGTGAGCACCGGGCCCGCGGAGCCGCGGCGGGCGACCGCGTGCGCGATCAGGCCGAACAGCGCGCCGTACCCGAGGCCCCCGAAGAACCCGGACGTCTCGTACAGCAGCTTCGCCGACGCGGCCGCGCCCTCGTCCATCTCGATCGCGCCCGCGGCGAGCAGCGCCATCGGCAGCCCCGCGGTCACCGCCACGGCGAGCCCGCCGATCGCGGTGGTGCGCAGCAGCTTCAGGTGCTCCTGCGGCGCCTCCAGGACGCGGTGCCGCGCCGCCCACGCGCCCACCCACACCATGAGGATCATCGGCAGGATCGTGAGCGTGTGTACCGGCCACTCGGCCGCCCGCTCCGCCAGCGACTCCAGATAGGACCCCGCCTGCGCTGACGGGAACGGCGACACCGGCACCGCCGCGCCGGTGCCGCCTCCGGCCAGGCCGGTGGCGGTCACGATCGCGAGGACCGCGACGTACACGCCGCCCACCGCGAGGTACCAGGGCGCGAAGCGGTGCACGCGGTCGGACCGCTGGAGCAGCAGCAGCGTGAAGAGGATGCAGATGAGGCCGTAGCCGCCGAGGAAGTCCCCGGAGTAGAGCAGGACGCCGTGGACGGCGCCGAACGCGAACAGCGCCAGGCCGCGGCGCAGCAGCACGTTCCGCACCTGCCGCGGCGAGGCCCCGGACCGCTCCTGGCGGCGCGAGAGCTGCACCAGCCCGTAGCCGAAGAGGAGTGCGAACAGCGGGAACGCCCGCGCGTGCACGAGCTCGACCAGGAGGAAGTTGTAGACGCGCTCGAAGCCGTGCGGCTCCACGGCGACGCCGGGGGCGCTGGCGAGGAAGTACCCGGCGCTGTTGGCGAGGGCGATGAGCAGGAGCATCGCCCCGCGGGCGAGGTCGGGGGCGAGGGCGCGCTCGCCGGGGCGGACGGGTCCGCGGGCGGTGCCGGGCCGGGGCGGCGCGGCGGTCGGGGTGGTCATGTCGGGTTCCTTCGTTCGAAGCGTTCGAGATAGTGTCTGAAGGATACTATACGAGGGACACTAATGGGGTGTGCGATGATGTCCCCGCATTCCCGCGGAGACGGAACGGAGGCCAGGCCGTGGACGAGGACCGCGTGCCGCCCGCGCTGGCGCGGCTGTGGCGCCTCCCGCACGATTCGAGGCTCGGCCGCCCGGCCCGCCTCGACGTCGGGACCGTCGTCGACGCCGCCGTCGCCCTGGCCGACCGCGAAGGACTCCCGGCCGTCACCCTCCCGCGGGTCGCCGAGGCCCTCGGCGTCACGAAGATGTCCCTCTACCGGCACGTCGGCTCCAAGGACGAACTGCTCGACCTCATGCGCGACAGCGCGAGCGGGCCCGTCCCCGCCGCGCTCGCCGGCACCGGCCCCTGGCGCGAGCGCCTGCGGCTGTGGGCCACCGAGCAGCTCCGCGTCCTCGGCGAGCACCCCTGGCTCGCGCAGGTCCCGCCCTCCGGCCCCCCGAGCGGCCCCAACGGCATCGACTGGTTCGACGCCGGCCTGCGCGCACTGCGGGAGACCGGCCTCGACTGGGGCGCGAAGGTCGGCGCGCTCATGATCGTCTCCGGCTACGTCACCAGCGCCGCCCAGCTCGCCCAGGCGCTCGCCACGGGCCGCGAGGGCACCGGCCTCGACCAGGCCGCCGCCGAGCGCGAGTACGGGCGCGCGATGGCCCGCCTGGTCGACCCCGAGCGCTTCCCGGACGCGGCCGCGCTCTTCGCCGGCGGCCTCCTGGAGGACACCGGCCCCGACACCGGCGAGGCCGACTTCCGCTTCGGCCTCGAACTCGTCCTCGACGGCGTCGCGGCCGCCGTCGCCGCGGCCGACTGAACGGCCCCGCGGGAAGCACAGGGCCGCAACCGGTCACGCCCAGCGGCCCGGATGACGCCGCCCGCGGCAGGCACGTTAGGGACGGGTGTCGCGTCCGGACTCATCCGTCCGCGGTGCGCTCCAGGAACGGCACCACGAGCGCGGCCAGCTCGTCAGGCGACGTGTAGTTCGCGTCGTGCGGCGCGCCGGGCACCACCGCGGTCTCGGCGTGCGGGAGCAGCCGGTCGAGTTCGCGGACCCACCGCTGCGAGGCCACCGCCTCCTTCGCGCCGCGCGTGATGAGGACCGGGACCCGGACGTTCGGCAGGCGCAGGTCGATCCGGTCGTCGAGCGCGGCGTCGAAGGTCCGCCACGCGCGCCGCAGGCCCGCGTCGGCCAGGTCCCGCAGGATCACCGGCAGCTGCCCCGGGTCCTCGTACGCCAGGCCCCGCACCCAGTGCCACGTCTGCCGCAGCTTCGTCGGGTAGGCCGGGTCCATGGTCGGCCCCACCAGGACCAGGCTCCGCACGAGCGCCGGGTGCTCCTCGGCCAGGGCCGTCGCGACCTGCGCGCCGAAGGAGTTGCCGAGGACGGCCACCGGCCCCTCCTCGATCGTCTCCAGCCAGACCGCGATCCACTTCGCGAGGGCCGACACGTCCGCGGGCGCGCCCGGTTCGCCGCTGAGCCCGAAGCCCGGCATGTCCAGCGCCCGCACCGGGAACCGCCCGGCCAGCCGGGCCGCCAGCGGCATGAGGTACCGGTGCGAGACGGCCATCCCGTGGACCAGCAGCACCGGCGTCCCCGGCGGGTCCTCGCGGGTCGCCCGCCAGTGCAGGCGCACGCCGTCGACGCGGGCGAAGCGGCTCTCGAACACCCCGTCGGGCCGCGGCGCGGCGGCGGCCAGCCGGTGGCGCTCGCGCAGGCGCCGCCAGTTCCAGTCCCGCATCGCACCCCCTCTCGCGACCACGAGGGTACCGTCACCCGCTCCCGGGACCGCTCCGAGTTTGGCTTCCGCGGCCCCGGGAACGCTCAGGGCAGGACAGCACGGCGGAAGGAGCGGTTCGACATGATGCCGATCATCAGGGGTCTGGCGTGGACCATCGGCCTGGCCGTGGCGAAGGCCCTGCTCGACTACGCCCTCGAGCACCACGCCGAGAAGCGGTCGGAGAAGCGGCTCGAATCCGAGCACCGCAAGGACCGCCTCCGCAGAGGCTGAGGGCCGCTCTCCCGACCGGTGAGCGGCGGCGCGACTCCCAATGGGGCCGCGACGGCCGGTGATAGCATTCGTCAGCGTCATCGTCCGGAGCAGCAGGAACCCATTGGGAGGTGTCGTGACGGCAGAACCCGCGGTCGACATCTGGCCATTGCGGATCGAAGAGTGTGAATGCCATACGGACGGCCTCGCCGTGTTCGGTGAGATAGATTTGAACGGCCACGACGAATGGGAACATGCGTTGCGGCTGGCCACCGGTCGGACGGCCGAGGCCCATGTGCACCTCGCCGAGCTCAGATTCATCGACGTTCGAGGAGTCACCTTGCTCGTGAACATCGCGGACGAACTGAGCGACGGGAAGCGCGTCGTCGTGCACGACGCCCCGCCCGGACTGCACCGTGTCATGGAAGTCCTCTGGCCCGACTCCGGGGCCGCTATCGAGATCGAGGGCGAACAACGATGACCGCAGTCGCCGCAGAAGGCTCCCCAGAGACCCGGAACGGCTTCGAGCACCCGGCCCTGTTCTACTCCGGCCGCAGCGAGTACCTCGAAGGCACCGTCCCCTTCATCGAGGACGGCCTCAGCGCCGACGAGCCCGTCGCCGCCGCCGTGCCGCGCCACAACCTCGAGTCCCTGCGCACCGCCCTCGGCTCCGCCGCCGACCGCGTGATGCTCGTCGACATGGCCGACGCGGGCGCGAACCCCGGCCGCATCATCCCCGGCGTCCTGCGCTCCTTCGTCGACGCCCACAAGGGCAGCCACCGCATCCGCATCATCGGCGAGCCGATCTGGCCCGGCCGCAGCGAACTCGAGTACCCCGCCTGCGTGCAGCACGAGGCCCTGCTCAACCTCGCCTTCGACGGCCGCCCCGTCACCAAGCTGTGCCCCTACGACACCGACGGGTTGAGCGCGCAAGCGATCGCCGACGCCCGCGCCACGCATCCGCTCCTCATCGACCGCACCGGCCGCCACCCGAGCGAGCAGTACGACCCCGACCGCATCCTCGACGCCTACAACCTGCCGCTGGACCCGGCGCCGAGGCGGGCCGTCGAGCGCAGCGCCGACAGCTCCACACTGGACAACGCGCGGTGGTTCGTCACCTCGTACGCGCGCGCCGCCGGGATGACCAGCCTCCAGCTCGTCGACCTCGAGATCGTCATCACCGAGCTGCTCACCAACAGCATCTGGCACGGCGGCGGCACCGGCACGTTCCGGATCTGGACCGAGCCCTCGCACCTGGTGTGCGAGGTCAGCGACGCCGGGCACATCACGGACCCGCTCGCTGGCCGGATGCCGACCGACGAGTCCCAGTTCCACGGCAGAGGGCTGGTGCTCGTGAACCAGATCGTCGACCTGCTCCGCGTCCACACCAGCCCTCGCGGGACCACCGTCCGCTTCTACCTGCGGCTGCCCGCCGCCTGAGGCGCTAGACCTCCATCGAGTCGGCCAGCTCCTCGCGGAGCTCGTTGAGCGTCCTGCTCAGCAGCCGGGAGACGTGCATCTGCGAGATGCCCACCTCCTCCGCGATCTGCGTCTGGGTCATGTCGCCGAAGTAGCGCAGCGCCAGGATCTTGCGCTCGCGCTCCGGAAGCTCCTGGATGAGCGGGACCAGCGACTCGTGGTTCTCCACCAGCTCGAGCGCGGTGTCCTCGTCGCCCATCGTCTCGGCCAGCGGCAGTCGGCCGTCCTGCTCGAACGGCGACTCGTCGAGCGAGACCGGCCGGTACGCCTGGCGGGCCTCCAGCCCTTCCAGGACCTCGCGCTCGGTGACGCCGAGGTGCTCGGCGAGTTCGGCCTCCGTCGGGGGGCGGCCGAGGTTCTGGGAGAGCTCGGCGCTGGCGTTGTTGAGGGAGAGGCGAAGCTCCTGGAGCCGGCGCGGCACGCGCATCGGCCAGGTCGTGTCGCGGAAGTGGCGGCGCACCTCGCCCATCACCGTGGGGACGGCGAAGGAGAGGAAGTCCGAGCCCTTGGAGGGGTCGAAGCGGTCCACCGCGTGGATCAGCCCGACCGAGGCGACCTGCACCAGGTCGTCCTTGGCGATGCCCTTGCCGGAGTAGCGGCGGGCGATGTGCTCCGCGAGCGGCAGGTATCCGGTGACCAGCTCGTCCCTGACCTCCGACCACCTCGGGTCGTCCGGTTCGAGACGCCCGAGCTCCTCGAACAGCGGCTCCAGGTGGCCGTAGTCGTCCGATTTGGTCCTGCGCTGTTCCTGTCGTGTGTCGGTCATTTTCGTCGTCCTCCCGTATCGCTTGTGGGCGGGGCGCAGACGCCGTGCGTGTCCGTCTATTTGCTCCTGTGGTCCGGAGGGCGGGGGTGCCCTCGGAACGTCGTTCTCCTCATAATAGGAGGGGTTTGCGGCAATGTCACCTACCGGATGGTAACCCATTTAATAAACCTATTTGTGGTACACATCACATGCTAATTTCACGGAATCACGACCGCGTTCGCCGGTAATGGTCCTGTGGCACTATTGAACCGAAGGAGGTGGAGATGACGACCGGGGCAGACCGTGCCACTGAGGAACCGTTTCACCACCCTGCGTTCTACTACTCCGGGCCTGCCGAGTACCTCGAGGGCACCATTCCGTTCATCGAGTCCGCGCTCGCGGCCGGCGAGCCCGCCGCGGTGTCCGTCCCCGGGCCCAACCTCGAACTCATCCGCGACGCCCTCGGCGCCGCGAGCGAGCACGTCCTGCTGCTCGACATGACCGAGGAGGGCGCCAACCCCGGGCGCATCATCCCCGGCGTGCTCCGCGAGTTCGCCGACCGCCACCCCGGACGGCGCGTGAGCATCATCGGCGAGCCGATCTGGGCCTCCCGCAGCGAGGCCGAGTACCCCGCGTGCGCCCAGCACGAGGCGCTCATCAACCTCGCCTTCGCGGGCCGCGACGCCGCCATCCTGTGCCCGTACGACCTCGACGGCCTCGACGAGCGCGCGATCGCCGACTCCCTCGCCACCCACCCGGTCCTCATGGACGCCAAGGGCACCCGCGAGAGCGCCGAGTACGACCCCGCCCGCGTCATCGACGGCTACAACCGGCCGCTGCCGGCCCCGCCGCGCTCGGCCGTGGAGCGCGGCGTCGACCGCTACTCGGTCGACAACGCCCGCTGGTTCACGACCTCCTACGGCCGCAAGGCGGGCCTGTCCGCCCACCGCCTCGTCGACCTCGAGATCGCCGTCACCGAACTGGTCACCAACAGCATCCGCTACGGCGGCGGCTCCGGCCTGCTGCGCATCTGGACCGAGGACGACCACCTCGTGTGCGAGGTCAGCGACGGCGGCCGCATCACCGACCCGCTCGTCGGCCGCCGCCCCGTGGACGACTACTCCCAGGGCGGCGGCCTCCTGCTCGTCAACCACGTGGTGGACCTGCTCCGCATGCACACCGGTCCCGAGGGCACCACGATGCGGGTCTACCTGCGGCTGCCCTAGCGCCTCAGCCGGCGCGCGTCAGCTCGCTCAGCAGCACCAGGTCGGGCACCGCCTGCGCCTGCGCCCGGGCGCCGGCCGGCATCTCGCCGACGTCCTCCCCGCACAGCCCCGCGATCAGGAACGACCCCAGCGCCCAGTTCAGCTCGGCCGGGTCCGCCGCGCCGTGCCGGTCGTCCACGTTCCACGTGAACGTCATCTGCCGCTCGCCGTCGGCGGAGTGGAACGAGTACGTCTGGTGGCCCAGGCCGCCGCCGGTGTGCCCGAGGAAGACCTCGCCCGGGTCGGCGGTGCAGCCGAGGACCAGCCCGATCAGGCCGAGGCCGTAGGAGTTGCCGGGCGCGATCTCCGTGAACTCGCGCATCTCGGCCAGCTCCGCCGCGTCGAGCAGGGTGCCGTCGAGGAGCGCGTCGTAGAAGTCGTTCACCTCCTCCATCGTGGACATGACGCCGCCGGCGGCCCACATCTGGTCGTTCGACAGGCGCGTCGTGTCGAAGTACGGGTCCCGCGGGTCGCCCGTGGTCAGGTACGGCACCGGGTTCGCGCCGCGGATGCCCGAGGTGCGGTCCCGCGGCAGGTAGGTGTCGCGCAGGCCGGCCGGGTCGAAGATCCGGTCGTCGAGCACCTCGCGCAGCTCGTCCCCGGTGAGCTCCTCGACCAGCAGGCCCAGCGCCAGGTACCCGGTGTTCGAGTACGACCAGCCCTCGCCGGGCGCGAACAGCAGTGGGTCCTGCGTGCCGACCGCGATGAGCTCCTCGGGCGCGAAGTGGGTGCGGTGGTTCGCGTACACGTCGGTCATGTCGCCGGTGGCGAGTGAGGCGTACAGGTACTGGAAGTAGTCGTTCAGGCCGCTGGTGTGCCGCAGGACCTGCCGGACCGACGGCTCCTCGTCGTAGGGGAGGAGCCCGGGGAGGTAGTCGCTCAGGGGCCGGTCGAGGTCGACCTCCCCTTCGGACTGGAGCTGGAGGAGCACGGCGGCGACCATCGACTTGGTCAGGCTCGCGATCCGGACCCGGTCGTCCTCGTCGACGCGGCCGCCGCCGCCGTCGATCTCGCGCCTGCCGGCCGCCTCGGACCAGGTGTCGTCCCCGAGGCGGACCTCGGCGACGATCGAGTGGTCGGCGGCGTCGGCGAGGGCGTCGAGCTTGCGGTCGAGGAGGGACTCGTCGAGCCCGGGGTCGGAGGTCTGCGCCGCGGCGGCGCCGGGGACGGCGATGAGCGCGAGGGCGCTCAGGGAGGTAAGCAGTCTTCGCATGCCTCCGACGCTAGGAGATCGCGCGGCCCGGAACCACCGCAGAACGGCGGAAATCCGCCTCTGTCCACAGGAGGACGTGCGCCGCCGCGCCTCCTCCGAACGGCGGAGACGCCGAGGGGCGGCACGACCGCCCGGCCCCAACCGCGCCCCAGGGCACTTCTCGAGGCACACCGGCACCGCCTGGAACCGTTGCGCCCCAATGTCAAGAATGACGTGGAAACGGGGACGGAAATGATCTTCCGATTCGCATAGAATTCGTTCGCAGAGCCAGGAATTTCCAGTCCGAACCACACTGGGAGCAATGGGTGGAGTTTCGGTTGCTAGGTCCCTTTGAAGCGCGTCATGAGGGCCGACCCGTGGAGATCCGCGGGATGACGTATCCGAAGATACTGACGCTGCTCCTGCTGGGCGAAGGAGCGGCGGTCTCGATCGAGCGCATCGTGGAGGCGCTGTGGGACGACGATCCCCCCGCGACCGCGCGCAGGCAGGTCCGCAACCGCGTCGCCTCCCTGCGCAGAGTCCTCAAGGGTCACGGATTCGATCCCGTTCAGACTGTCGCGCAAGGCTACCGGATCGCCTCCGGCGATGTGCAGTGCGACTGCTGCGATTTCAACCGACTCGCCGAACGGGCGCGAATGCACGCCGCCGCGGAGCGATTCGACGCGGCCGTGCAGTCGATGGACGACGCGCTCGCGGTCTGGAGCGGGCCGGCGCTCATGGGACTCACCGGAAAGGTCTTCGAAGCGTCCTCGCACCGCCTCGAGGAATCGCGTTTCGGCGCGATCGAATCGCGCGCGGCCTGGCAGTTGCGCCTCGGCCGCTCCGACGTGATCATCGGCGAGCTCTCGGAGCTCGTGGCCGCGAAACCGGACCGGCAGCGGCTGCTCTACCTGTACATGTCCGCGCTCCAGTCGAGCGGCCGGGCCGCCGAGGCCCTGAAGGCGTATGAGATCCACCGGCTCCGCCTGAGCGAGGAGCTCGGCATCGAACCGGGCCAGGCGCTCCAGCGGCTCCACGTCTCGATCCTGCGCGACGAGCAGCCGTTCGCCGACAGCCGGTACCCGTCCCCCTGAACGCGAAGCGCCCGGGCCCCGCGAGAGGCCCGGGCGCGTGCGCAGCGCTAGTGCCGGATCAGCACCGGATGGCCGCCCCGTTGTCGTAGAGGAGGCTGTCCTTGATCCAGCCCGAGACCCCGGTGTTGTAGTCGTAGATGTGCGACCAGGTGCCGCCGGTCCCGTAGTCCCAGCAGTCGTACCGCAGGTCGTGCGCGATCTGGGCCTGCCCGACGATGGTGCACGCCGGGCTCGAGTTGTGCGGTCCGGTGCGGATGTTCACGCCGTTGCTCAGGGTCCAGCCGATGCTGCCGTCCTTGACGGACCACGCGTGGTTGCAGCTGCTCTGGGCGCCGACGTCGGACGCCGCGGTCTCCTGGGCGCCCGCCTGCGCGGACGAGAAGCCGACGGTGGCGACGACCAGCATGGCGCTCGCCGCGAATCCCGCGAGCCTTCTGGCGAAGGGTTTCACTGGCATTCCTCCTTGGGTATGGAGCCTACGCATCCATGGTCGGACCGTCGCGCACAGTGACGGCACCGGCGGCGAACACCGCGTGCACAACGCCCGCACAACGGCCGCAACGGGAAACGCGGTTGCCCCGCGCGCGCTCCCGGTGGCAGGCTGCCGGACATGCCCTCCCAGTACGAGATCCGCGCCGACTACGACGCCCGCACCATCGTGGTCTACCAGGCGTACGCGCCCGCGATCGCCGACGCGGCACTGCGCGCCGGCCGCTTCACCGCACCGTTCTCGTTCAACCGGATGACGTGGATCAAGCCCTCGTTCCTGTGGCTCATGCACCGCAGCAACTGGGCCCGCAAATCCGGCCAGGAGCGGATCCTCGCCGTGCGGATCACCCGCGACGGCTGGGAGGAAGCGCTGGCGAACGCCGTCCTCACCACCGGCGACCCGGCCGCGCTCGCCGGCGCGCCCGTGCACGTCCAGTGGGACCCCGAGCGCTCGGCGCGCGGCGCCGCGCTCAACCACTACAGCATCCAGGTCGGCGTCGGCCGCCACCTGATCCGCGCCTTCGCCGAGGAGTGGGTCGTCGGGCTCACCGACCTCACGCCGACCGTCCGCAAGGCCGCCGACCAGATCCAGCGCGGCGGCGCCGCCAAGGCCCAGCGGCTGCTGCCGCCCGAGCGCGTCTACCCGCTCCCGCAGGACCTTGAACGGCGCCTGCGCCCGTGACCAGCGCGGGCGCGCCCTAGCGCTTGACGATCTCCCGGACCGTCTCGTCCACCGTCCACGCCGAGTCGTTGACGTTGCTGAGCACCACCGTGTTCACGTCGAGCACCGGGTAGCGCCGGATGAGCGCCTCCGCCCCCGGGTCGCCGCCCTCCGCGCCGAACGCCCGCTTGTCGTCGTCGCCGAACAGGTACACGCCCAGGCCCATCGAGGTGATCCTCCCGATGTGGACCTGCGGGCCCAGCGCCTGCTCCAGCAGTGCCGGCCGCACCAGTTCCCCTGCGCCGTAAGCGGTCAGGAACCGGTCGAGATCGCGCGCCGAGGAGAACGCGCCGCCGTCCGGCGCGCCGACCGACGGCATCGCGAACACGTTCGTCCGCCACGCCCCGCCCGGCTCGGACGGGCGCAGGTACCCCGTCGCCACGTCCGGGCGGACCTCGTCGGCGGCGAAGAACCCGCTCTCGTCCATGCCGGCGGGGGAGAAGACCCGCTCCCGGACCGCCGTGACGTAGTCGGTTCCCGAGACGTCCTCGACCACCAGGCCCAGCAGGATGAACCCCGCGTTCGAGTACTGGAAGCGCCCGCCCGGGGCCCGGTACGGCGGCAGCGAGCCGAACAGCGGCAGGTAGTCGGCCGGCGTGAGCACCCGGTACACCGGCAGGTCGCGCCACAGGGCCGCGAACTCCGCCGCCCAGTCGTCGGAGGCGGTCTCCTCCTCGAAGTAGTCCGCGATCCCCGAGGTGTGCGTCAGCAGGTGCCGGACTGTCACGTCCTCCCGCAGCGTGGCCGGGCGCCGCTCCGGCGGCAGGACCGAGGCCACCGGCGCGTCCAGCGCCAGCCGCCCCTCCGCCACGAGGTCGAGGACCGCGACCGCGGTGAAGATCTTCGTGACCGACCCGAGCCCGAACCGGGTCCGGCCGCCGATCGGCGCGCCCCAGGCGCGGTCGGCGAGCCCCCGGTGCGCCTCGTACACCGTCCGGCCGCCCCGCGTGATGAGGACCGACCCGGAGAAGTCGCGTTCGGATTCGAGCCGGTCGAGCACGGCGTCGACGTCGCTGGTCTGCATCCCGACAGTCTCGGCGCTGCCGGCCGCCGCCGCAACTGGGTATCGTCGTATGCGGTGCGCGGGCGACCCGAGGTGCGGAGAACTTGAAATGAACTCTTATGATCAGCTTGCCCGGACGGTGATCAACACCCATGCGAGGCGATCGACGATCCGAAGGGGGACGCGTGGGTGACAAGGCCCGTCCGGCGCCGAAGAGCAAGGCTCCCGCGACCATCTACGACATCGCCCGGATCACGGGCGTCAACCCCTCCACGGTCTCCCGGGCCCTGAACCAGCCCGGCCGCGTGAGCGCCAGCACCGAGCGGCGCATCCGCGAGGCCGCCGCCGACCTCGGCTACCGCACCAACCCCATGGCGCGGGCCCTCCCCACCGGCAAGACCGGCACCCTCGGCCTCCTCGTCTCCGACCTCACCAACCCCGTCTACTTCGACCTCGTGCGCGGCGCCGAGCGCATCGCCCGCGAGCACGACGCCATGCTCGTCTTCGCCGACTCGCAGGAGTCCGCCGAACTCGAGCGGTCCACGGCCGAGCGCCTCCAGATCGCCGTCGACGGCCTCCTCCTGGTCGCCTCCCGACTCGAGGACGCCCAGATCCAGGAGCTCGCCGCCGCCAAGCCCCTCGTCGTCGTCAACCGCCCCGTCCCCGGCGTGCCCTCGGTCGCGCCCGACGTCCGCCCCGGCATGGTCGAGGCCCTCGACCTGCTCCACGGCCTCGGCCACCGCCGCATCGCCTACCTCGCCGGCCCCGAGGCCTCCTGGATGAACGGCATGCGCTGGGTGACCGCCCACGACCTCGCCGCCGACCGCGGCATGGCCATCACCGAGATCCAGTCCTCCGCGCCCACCCGCGACGGCGGCACCGACGCGTTCGCCGCCGTCATGGCCGCCGACGTCACCGCCGTCCTCGCCTACAACGACCTCGTCGCCCTCGGCCTCCTCGGCGCCTGCCTCGAACACGGCGTCGCGCTCCCGCGCGACCTCAGCATCATCGGCTTCGACGACATCTTCGGCGCCGACCTCGCCGCGCCCGCCCTCTCCACCGTCCGCTGCTCCTGGGGCGACATGGGGGAGCGGGCCGTCACGAAGCTCCTCGCCGCCATCGAGGACGGCGACGCCAGCGGTGCCGAACTCAACCTGCCGACCGAGTTCGTCTCCCGCGCCTCGGTCGCCGCGCCCAGCCGGTAGGCGGTGCCGCGGCCCCCTGACGGCCGGCGCCCGCTCGCCGCGCTGCCGGCCTCACCGACATCCCACCGGGATCGGGGCCTTCCGCCTTGCGAGCGGCCGCAGCGACTCGATCGGCTCGCCTGGGGTGCTACTGCCTACCGGACGCGGACCGCGTCCTCCTGCACTTCGACCGCGAACGACGCCGCCTCCCCGAGGTCGTCGCCGTCCACCTCCACCACCAGCGGCTCCGACAGCGCGACCGCAACTCGCCGCGCCCGCGCGTGCTCCGCGGTCTCGGCGCTGGCGGCCCGGTCCTGACCGGTGATCAGGCGCCGGACCCCGTTGTCCCACACGAAGGACCGGAGCGTGTCGAGCCACTGGCCGAGGCCCTCCGCGCTGAGCAGCAGCAGGTCCAGCTCGCCGTCGGCCGGGTCGGCGTCCGGCAGCAGGCGGATGCCGCCCTGGAGCGTCCCGCAGTTGCCGACCAGGAGCGTGTGCCCGATCGTGCGTACCGGCGCGCCGCCGTCCACGGCGAGGTCGATCTCGACCACCCGGGTCGCGTTCACCGCCCGCCCCAGCGACTCCACATAGGCCAGCCAGCCGACGCGGCTCTTCAGGTCGTCGTCGGTCTCCGCGATCATGTGCGCGTCGATCCCGAAGCCCGCCATCACGGTGAAGGCCCGCCGCACGCGCTCGCCGTCGATCTCGGCGTCGAGCCAGCCCAGGTCGAGCGGCGTCGCCGCGCCCTCGAAGGCCCGCGCGAACGCGCCCGGCAGGTCGTTGACCGGGACGCCGATGTTGCGCGCCAGCAGGTTCCCGGTGCCGATCGGCACGATGCCGAGTTCGGCCCTGGTGTCGGTGCGCGCGAGCCGCTCGGCCACGGCGCGGACCGTCCCGTCGCCGCCGGCCGCCACGATCACCTCCGCGCCGGTCCTGATCGCCTCGTCGGCCGCCCCGAACCCGGGGTCGTCGGGCGCGGTCTCGTGCCAGGTGAGCGCGGCGTCCGTGCCCGGAATCGCCTGCACGAGCTTCTCGCGCGCGGCCTTGGCCGGGTTCCACACGATCGCGATCCGGTCGCCCGCCATCACCTTCTCCTTGCCGCGCACGGAAAGCAGAGCCAGCGTCTGCCAACCCAGCCTAGCGGGACCCGGGCACCTCGACGACGACCTTCCCCCGATTGCGCCCCGACGCGATCCGCTCGAAGGCCGCCCCGGCCTCGGCCAGCGGGTACACCCGGTCGATCACCGGCGCCACCGCCCCCGCGACGACGAGCTCGGTGACCGCCTCCAGGTCGGCGCGCGACTGCGGCACCGCCAGCACCCGGACCCGCTTGCCCGCGCGGGCTCCGGCGGCCGGGCCGGCGAGGAGCGTCGCGAGCAGGATGCGCGTGCGCCCGCCGACCATCAGGTAGCGCCCGCCGGGGCGCAGGGCCCGGTGCACCCGGAACGGCGACCGGTGCCCGATCAGGTCGACGACCCGGTCGTACCGGTCGCGATGGTCGGCCCAGTCCTCGTCCTCGTACCCGATCGCCTCGTCGGCGCCGATCAGCCGCAGGTAGTCGGCCTTGTCGGCCCGGTCGACGGCCGTCACCTCCGCGCCCAGGTGCTTCGCGAGGCCGACGACGAACGCGCCCCCGGCGCCGCCCGCGCCGTTGACCAGCACCGCGTCGCCCTCCCGCACGCCCAGCGTGGCCCGGTAGGCGATGCAGCCCGACTGCGGGATCGCCGCCGCCTCCACGAAGGACAGTCCGGCCGGCTTGCGGGCCAGGAGCGCCGGCGGCGTCGCCACGTACTCCGCCAGCCCGCCCCGGTAGCCCGCGAGCTCCCCGAAGACCTCGTCCCCGGGCGCGAACTCGCCGACCGCGCTCCCGACCGCCGCGACGACGCCCGCCACATCGGACCCCGGCACCGGGTGCCGCGGGCGCCGCAGGCCGCCGATCCTGGAGTAGAAGGGGCTCCCGGCGAGGTTCTCGCGGTCGGAGCCGTTCAGCGAGGCGGCCCTGACCTCAATCAGCACCTCGCCGTCCGCCGGCACCGGCTCCGGGAGCTCGCCGAGCTCGATGACGTCGGGGCTCCCGTACCGCTCCTGGATGACGGCTCGCATGGCGGACTCCTGTCTCGCGCCGGTCCGTCCAGCATAGACAGCGCCTGCCCGCCGGCCCGGCTCAGCGGTCCTCGACGAGCCCGTTCTCGTAGGCCCACACCACGGTCTGCACCCGGTCGCGCGCGCCGATCTTCGCCATCGCCCGGCCCAGGTGCGACTTCACCGTGCTGGTCTCCACGAACAGCTCCCGCGCGATCTCGGCGTTCGACATGCCGCGCGAGAGCAGCCGCACGATCTCCGCCTCCCGCGCCGTGAGCATCCCGGCCGCCGCCGGATCGGCCGCGACCCGGCGCCGCCGCGCGAACTCGGTGATGACCCGGTGGGTCACCGCCTGGTCCACCAGGCCCTTCCCCGCCGCGAGGCGGCGGACCGCGTCCACCAGCTCCTCCGGTTCGCAGTCCTTGAGGATGAACCCGCTCGCGCCCGCCTCCAGCGCCCCGAACACGTACTCGTCGGGGTCGAACGTGGTCACCACCAGGACCGCGGGCCGGTCGCCCTCCCGCGCCGCCGTGATCGCGCGCGTCGCCGCGAGCCCGTCGCCGCCCGGCATCCGCACGTCCATGCAGATGACGTCCGGCTGGAACCGCGCCGCGGCGGTCACCGCCGACGGGCCGTTCGACGCCTCGCCCACCACCTCGATGTCCCCGGCGTCCTCGAGCAGCACCCGGTAGCCCGCGCGCACCACCGCCTGGTCGTCCACCAGCAGCACCCTGATCATCGTCCTCCTGTCCCGCTTGCCGATCCGTCGCCGCCCCCGGCCCGCCGCTCGCGGTCGGCCTCCCGCACCGGCAGCCGCAGCCGCACCGCCCAGCCGCCGTCGACGGTCGGCCCGGCCGTGAACTCGGCCCCCACGAGGTCGGCCCGCTCCCGCATCCCGACCAGGCCCGTGCCGCCGTGCCCGACCGCCGCCGGCTCGCGCCGCGGCCGCCCGTTCGCGGCCTCCAGGTCCACATGGTGCGGTTCGTACGCCAGCCGCAGCCGCACCACCGCGCCGGGCGCGTGCTGCCGCGCGTTCGTGAGCGCCTGCTGCGCGATTCGGTACAGCGAGATGTCGGCGATCGGCGGCAGCACCAGCGGCTCGCCCTCGCGTTCGAACCTGACGTCGTCGCCGAGCCGCCGCGACTCCTCCACCAGCGCGTCGAGCGCGGACAGGCCCGGCACGGGCGCGTTCCCCTCGCCGCTGCGCTCGCGCAGCAGCCCCACCACCTGCCGCAGGCTCGCCAGGGTCTCCTTGCCCTGCGCGCGGATCCACGCCGCCCCCTCGCGGGCCGCGGCCGGGTCGCGCTCGATGAGCCGCTCCACCGCCGCCGCCTGGACGACCATGCCCGACAGGTGGTGCGCCGCCACGTCGTGGAGCTCCCGGGCGATGCGGCCGCGCTCGGCGAGGATCGCGGACTCCTCGCGCTCGCGCGCGGCCCGCAGCACCGCCTCGCCGCGCTCGCGCTCCATGATCCGGTTGCGCCGCTTCGCGGCCACGTACGCGCCGATGAAGGAGGCGCCCGCGTACAGCATCGCGCTGGAGGCGAACTGGTTCGCGACCGTCGCGGCCGCGCCGGGCTCGCCCCAGGTCGCCGCGGCCGACATCGCCGTCTCCAGGACGACCGCGGCGACCGCGAAGCGCAGGACCGTGCGGGAGGCCGCGAGGCCCCCGAGCGTGTACGCCGCGATGGCCGGCCCGAAGCCCTGCGCCATGATCTGCGGCGCGGTGGCGATGATCGCGAGCTGGAGCGCGACGATCGCGGTGAGGCACCACCGTGGCCGCACCCGCCGCAGGCACAGCAGGAGCGACTGCGCGGTGGCGAGCGCCCCCATCGTCCAGACGTCGCCGGCGCTCACCCGCAGGGCCGGGTCGGCCGGGGCGAGCCGGGCCATGACCGCGAACGAGCCGAGCGTCACCGCGGCGACCAGGAGTGCGAACAGGGCGTCCCTCGCGAACGGCCCGGTGGCCCCGAGCCGGGAGAGCGCGCGGTCGAGGCGCGCTCCCGGGCTCGGCCTGCGCCGGGCGGCCGCGGTGGCCGGTGCGGACATGCGGACCTCCAGTCGTCGGCCGCCGCGGCGGTCAGTAGGTGATGTCGGGCGAGAGCAGCTGGAACTCGAACGCGAAGTCCGCGACCGCCGCCAGGGCCAGGAACACGACCACCGTACCGGTGACCGCCCGCCAGCCCGCCCTGCGGCGGATCTGGCCGACGAGGCGCACCGCCGCCGGGACCAGTCCGAGCACGCCGATCAGCTGGAGCGCCTGCACGGCGCGGATGAGCGCGGCCGAGGGGTCCTGGAGCGACATCGCCATGACCACGATCGCGACCCAGCCGGCGACCGCCAGCACCGAGCAGGCGGCGCCGACGCGCACGAGCACCCGCCAGCGCCGGCCCTCGCGGCCCGGTCCGGGCCGGCCCCGCAGCTTCCGGTAGACCGCGCCGGCGGGCCAGGCGAGGAGCGCCAGCAGCAGGCCCGCCGTCGACGCGGCCAGGAGCGGCACGCCGAGCTTCCGTTCGGCGTCCAAGGGCAGCAAGGTGAACGCCGCGTCGTGGACGATGCCGGTGACCTCGCCGTCCTCGGTGCGGACGGCGATGGTGCGGTCGCCGCCGACCTCCTTCCAGACGCCGTCGCCGACGGGCGCGAAGACGCCCGGTTCGAGGGTGCCGGGATCGGAGGCGAAGTACAGGCGGCCGTCGTCGAGGGCGGTGACCTCGGTGGTGTTGAAGGCGTCGAGCGCCGACAGGAACGTGGACTGCGAGCCGCGCGAGGAGAAGTACGTGCCCGCGACCGCGGCCGCGTCCTCGCCCGCGGCGGCGGCCGTCGCGGTCTCGCCGGGGAAGTACCGGTCGGCGAACGCGGCCATGAGGTCGGCGCGCAGGCCGAGTGTCTCCGCGCCCTCGGTGCCGGAGCTGTTGAAGGACACGAAGATCCCGGCCCCGTCGTCGGGGTAGAGGTGCAGGTGCGAGTGGAACCAGTTGGTGTCGCCGCCGTGGCCGACGACGCGGCGGCCGTTCTGGTCCTCCTGGAACCAGCCGAGCGTCATCCGCTGCGCCCCGGCGAACTCGGCGAGGCTGCCCTCGTCGAGCGCGGGGGCGAACATCTGCTCGCGGGTGGCGTCCTGGAGCAGGTCGACGCCGCCGGCGCCGAGCTGCGCGAGCATGAACCGCGCCATGTCGTCGGCGGTGGCCGAGAGGGCCCCGGCAGGCGGGGTGCCGACGTGCTCGAACGGCTGCGCGGGTCCCTCGGCGCTCGCGTACCCGTTCGACATGCGGTCGGCGAGGTCCGGGGGCAGCGGCTGGGCGAACGAGGACGAGTCCATGCCGAGCGGGTCGAGGATCTCGCGGTCGACGTACGCCTCGAACGGGAGTCCGCTCGCGCGCTCCACGATGTACCCGGCGAGGGCGTTGCCGTAGTTGGAGTACGACGGCGTGGTGCCGGGCCGGAAGACCTGCCGGGGCGGGTCGGTCGCCAGGGCCTCGCGGAGGTCCACTTCGGCGCCGGCGACGCCGATGAGCCCGGCGATGCGCTCCTCGAAGCCGCCGGTGTGGCTGAGGAGGTGCCGCAGGGTCAGATCCTCCTCGTACTCGCGTGGTATGTCGAAGTCGAGGTACGCGGCGACGTCGGTGTCGAGGTCGAGCACGCCGTCCTCGACGAGCTGCATGACGGCGGTCGCGGTGAAGACCTTGGACACCGATCCGGGGCGGAACAGCGTCTCGGCGGGGTCGACCTCGGTCCCGGCGGCGGTGTCGGCGAGGCCGAAGCCGCGGGTGGTGAGGACCTGCCCGTCGCCGACGACGGCGACGGCGGCCCCGGCGATGCCGGAGTCCTCCAGCATCGTCGGAAGGGTCTCGTCGAGCCAGGCGTCGACGTTCGCGGCGGTGAACGCCTCCGGCGCGGCGGGCGGTTCGGGGTCGGGCAGGTCGGGATCGCCGGCGCCGCAGCCGGTCGCGATGATCGCGATCGCGGCGAGGGCGGCGGCCGCCGCGCCGGCGCGGACGGGTTGCGGGGCGGTCATGTCGTCTCCTGTGGGTGCGCCGGTCCGGAGTGGACCGGGAGGCCGTTCGGGTCCGACCATCGTGTCCGGTTCGCGCGGTGCCCGGCATCTGGCGCGAGTCGGAATCCCGCTTGCGACCTTTGGGGGAGGCCGCCGCCACGGCATTCACATGAATGGATGTATTGACTTGCGCCCGCCGCTTGGTTACCGTGAACATCACCTGGTGGCCGCCATGTACCGTCCCGACCCGTCCCTTCCCTCGGAGGTCCAATGCGCAGCACACCGTTCCACCGCCGGCGCCTCTTCCAAGCCGCGGGCGCGGCCGCCGTCGCCGCCGCCGTCGCCCCGTTCGGGCCCGCCGCCCCGGTCTCGGCGAGCCCGGGCGTCCTCTACTCCAACGCGCTCGTCCAGCAGCGGGCCGACCCGTTCATCGTGCGCCACACCGACGGCTACTACTACTTCACCGCGAGCGTCCCGGCCTACGACCGGATCGTCATGCGCCGCGCCACCACCATCCAGGGCCTCGCCACCGCGCAGGAGGTCACCGTCTGGCAGAAGCACGCCGGCGGCCCCATGAGCGCCCACATCTGGGCGCCGGAACTCCACTACATCGGCGGCAAGTGGTACGTCTACTTCGCGGCCGGCCGCGCCGACGACGTGTGGGCCATCCGCATGTACGCCCTCGAGAACGCGAGCGCCAACCCCCTGTCGGGGACCTGGACCGAGCGCGGCCAGATCACCACCCCGCGCGACTCGTTCTCCCTGGACGCCACCACGTTCACCAGCGGCTCCACCCGCTACCTCTGCTGGGCCCAGAGCGACCCCGAGCTCGGCAGCGGCACCAGCCTCTACCTCGCCGCGATGTCGAGCCCGTGGACGATCACCGGGACGCCGGTCCGCATCAGCAAGCCCACGCACTCCTGGGAGACCATCGGCCACAAGGTGAACGAGGGCGCGGCCGTCGTCAAGCGCAACGGCCGCGTCTTCATGACCTTCTCCGCCAGCGCCACCGACGCGAACTACGCCGTCGGCCTCCTCACCGCCGCCGAGGGCGCGAACCTCCTCAGCGCCTCCTCCTGGACCAAGAGCCCCCAGCCCGTCCTGCGCAGCAGCGACGCCACCGGCCAGTTCGGGCCCGGCCACAACTCCTTCACCGTCTCCGAGGACGGCCAGAGCGACCTCATCGTCTACCACGCCCGGCCGTACAAGGACATCAGCGGCGATCCCCTCTACGACCCCAACCGCCACACCCGGGTCCAGAAGTTCTACTGGAGGTCCGACGGCACCCCCGACTTCGGCATCCCGGTCGCCGACGGCGCCACCCCGTACCGCTTCGCCGCCCACGGCTCGTCCACGGTCTTCCTGAACCACTACGACTTCCGGCTCCGCGCCAACGCGACCCCCGCGATGCTCGCCGACTCGCAGTTCCGGATCGTCGCCGGCCTGGCCGGCTCCGGCACGGTCTCGCTCGAGTCGGCGAACTTCCCCGGCCGCTACCTGCGGCACCGGAACTACGAGCTGTGGCTCGAGGCGGGCGACGGCTCGGCCCAGTTCCGCCAGGACGCGAGCTTCCACCGCCGCGCGGGCCTGGCCGACGCCGCCGCGGCCTCGTTCGAGGCCGCGAACTTCCCCGGCCGCTACCTGCGCCACGTGAACGGCCTGGTCAACCTGCTCACCGCCGCCACCGACGCCGAGCGCGCGGCCGCCACGTTCCGCCTCGAGTAGCGCCGCTGGGCCAGCGCTTGCCGACCGCCGTGGTTTGGCGCGCCCGCCTTTCGGGCACCAGGGGGCGACAGCATGACGGCCGGCCGGGCCACCCCCGGCCGCCCCTGGATTGGAGCACCGACCATGAGCGGACGCACCTACGACTGGAGCAACGGCGTCATCGAGTACGAACTCCGCTGCGACTCCTGCGGCCAGGTCTTCGAATGCGGGGACGACTCCTACTACAGCTGGCCGGTCCTGTGCGCGGCCGCCGAGGCCGAGGGCTGGTCCATCGGCTCGGGCTTCGACGGCGGCCACGAATGCGCCGGCTGCTCGTCGGTCTCGCCGCGGGCCGGCCTCGCCGCCGCGCGGGCGGCCTGAACGGACGCGGGGGAGGGGCGCCGCCGTGACCGGCGGCGCCCCGCTCACTGCTCCAGGTCCTCGTTCACGCGTCCGCTGAGCACCGACTCGGGCTGGGTCTTGGCGGGCTTGCGGCGGGCGTCGGCGCCTTCGTCGTCGAGCTTCACGAGGATCCACCGCTCGCCGTCATCGTCATCGTCGTCGCCGGTGCGCGTGAGCGCGAACGATCCGGTGAGCTTGTGGCCCTTGAGTTCCACCACCACGTGCCCGTCCTCGAGCGCCTCGTCCATCGGCACGGGGGCGTCGTCGTCCTCGCCGGTGCGGTTCTCGTACTCGCCCTCGTCCCAGACGATGACGGTGCCCGCGCCGTACTCGCCGGGCGGGATGCGGCCCTCGAACCCGGCGTAGTCGAGGGGGTGGTCCTCGGTGCGGACGGCGAGGCGCTTTTCGCGCGGGTCGGTCGACGGGCCCTTCGGCACCGCCCAGGACGCGAGGACGCTCCCGACCTGGAGCCGGAAGTCGAAGTGCGGCGAGGAGGCGTCGTGCCGCTGGATCACGAACCGGCGCGCGCCGGGCGCGGGCTCGCCGCCGGCCGGTTCCCCGGACCTGCTGAGCTTGCGCTTGGCCCGGTACTCCTTGAGTTCATCGCCGCGTGACATGCGGCGGGAATACCCCGGCCCGGTCCCGGAAAACACCGCGGGCCCCGGCGCGCCGGGGCCCGCGGGCAGCTAGCGGTCCATCAGTGCGAAGACGCCCCAGCCGAGGTATTCGCGCTGGTAGCGGGCGTGCTTGACGGGCGCTGTGTCGAGTTCGGCGCGCAGCTCCGCGTACAGCTCGTCCTCGGGGTTGGCGTCGAGCCACTGCCGCAGGTTGAGCCACTGGGCCGCGGAGTAGCGGTCCCAGCTGTCCTGGTCGGCCAGGACCATCTCGACCACGTCGCAGCCGAGGCCCTGGAAGTGCTCCAGCAGCTCGGGGAGCGCGAAGAGGTCCTCCTTCGAGGACATGTAGCAGCCCTCGACGGTGGCCTGGTCGGGCGGGTCGAGCCGCCAGTACGGCTCGCCGACGAGCATCATCCCGCCGGGGGCGAGGCTGCGGCGCAGCAGCTCGACCGTCCCGGCGGCGCCGCCGCCGATCCAGGTCGCGCCGATGCAGGAGGCGATGCCGACCGGTTCGTCGGCGACGTGCCCGGCGGCGTCGCCGTGCACGAACCGGACCCGCCCGGCGACGCCGAGCTCGGCCGCCCGCTCGCGCGCGGCGGCGATGAAGACGGTGCTGATGTCGACGCCGGTGCCGGTCGTGCCGTGGTCGCGGGCCCAGGTCGAGAGCATCTCGCCCTTGCCGCAGGCGAGGTCGAGCATCGCGGTGCCCGGCGCGGGCCTGATGGCGCGCCCGAGGGCCGCCATCTTCTCCGCGGTGAACGGGTTGATCAGCCGGTGGCTGCTCTCGCGGATCGCGAACGTGCGTGGAAGGTCCACTGTGTCTTTTCATCCTTCGTTCGGAAGCTGGTGGAAAGGCTCATGAGCGGCCGGTCGGAGCCGACCGCGGGAATCTGGGCGGGCATCAAATGCACCTGCTTCCGGTTTCGGGGCGTGCGAAGGACCCCGCGACGCTACTGCGCCGCACCGGACCTGTCCAGTGGATTCCCGAGGCCCGGGCGCGCACCGAGCGCGACCGCCCCAGACGGCTTCGTCCCTGCCTGATCACCCTGTGTGCCACAGAGGACCCTGTCACACCCGGTTCCTAGACTGGCGCGCGTGAACGAATCTCAGACCCCGCTCCCCGACGAGAGCCGCCTCGCGTTCCCCGACTCCTGGCACCGGTTCGTGCGGCCGCGCCGCGGCTCCGGCAAGCCGAAGCGGATGCGGCTCGACCCCGAGGCCGGCCGCAAGCTCCTCGCCGAGTTCGACGCCGCCGTGCGCGAACGCCTCGACCACGAGGCCAACACCGAGTACCGCGAGGCGGGCCTCGCCTACCTCGCCGGCTCGCCCGACCTCCGCGGCGCCGCCGCCGTCGCGGCCCTGGCCCGCACCACCGCGAGCGCCGAACCGTACGTCCAGCGCCCCCTGTTCGACCTGGCCGCGGCCGAGCACGGCCTGCCGTTCGCCGCCGCCGCGCTCGCCGAGTTCCTCCTGCTCGACATCACCTCGCCCGACCGCGGCAGCGCGATCAGCCTGATCCCCACCAGCTTCCAGAACCACCGCTGGGCCCGCGCCAACGGCGCCGCCGCGCTCGACGCCGTCCGCGCGCACCTGGCCGCCCTCCCCGACGACGAGTACGCCGCCGTCTTGGACGCCCTCGCCGCCCTCCGCACCGACCCCATGCGCCGCTTCGCCGTGAGCCTCCTGGTCCCCGACGAGACCGACTGGCTCGACCAGGTCTGCGCCGAGTTCCAGGCCCAGCGGCCCCGCATGGAGCTCGCCAACCTCCTCCTCGGCGTCATCACCACCCCCGGGCAGCTCGAAGGCGTCGACCACTCCGGCGCCTACCTCTACTGGTTCCGGACCGCCGGCCTCGCCGACCTCGTCCACCGCCTCGGCGTCCACGCCGTCCCCGTCGTCGAGTCCATGTTCACCACCTGGCTCGACGGCGACGACCGCAAGACCCTCTGCCGCACGCTCGCGATGATCCCCTCCGACGCCGCGTTCGACCGCCTCCTCGACCACCTCGACCGCGACCCGGGCGCGATCGGCCACGCCATGGAGGCCGCCGCGCGCTTCCCCCAGCGCGCCCTCCGCGCCGTCGCCGCCCGCCTTTCCGGCGCCGAACCGGCCGCGCGCAAACGGCTCCTGACCGTCCTCTTCTCCGACCCGCTCCTCCTCGGCGCCGCCCTGGAGCGCCAGTCCGAGGAGGTGCGCGAGACCATCGCCGCCGCCACCGGCCTCGCCGACCGCGTCCCGGCCGCGCCCGCCGAGGCCGTCCCGGCCCTGCTCGCCTCCCCGCCCTGGAAGCGCGCCAGGCCCGAGGCCGCACCGGTGGTCCTCAAGGGACTCATGCCCCTCCCGATCAGCCGCGTCGTCTGGGCCGAGGGCGAGCGCGAGGCGTGGGCCGAGGCCAGCGTGAGCGGCGAGCGCGACTGGACCGAGGACGCCGAGCGCATCGCCGAACTCGCCCCGCACCACCAGGTCCGGGTCCTCGCCTGCGCGCCGCCCGAACTCACCGCGCACTTCCTGCCCGAGTGGCAGCCCCAGCCGGGCTACATCTCCCCGGAGGTCCTCCAGCGCCTCCTCGCCGCCCACGGCGACGCCGCGGCCGAGCAGGTCGCCACGGCCGCCGGCTGGGACGCCTCCATGCGCGGCGTCCTCGCCCCGATCGCGAACCTCACCGCCGCCCGCCTCGTCGCCGACGCCCTCGTGCGCCTGAAGACCATGCGCCCCATGGCCTTCGCCTGGCTCGACCGGCACGCCGCGGACGCTGCCGCGCTCCTCGTCCCCGACGCGCTCGGCAAGGCGAAGAAGCCCCGCGCCGCCGCCGAGGCCGCGCTCCGCTACATCGCCGCGCACCGCGGCCCCGACACCGTCCGCGACGCGGCCGGCCGGTACGGGCCCGACGCGGCCGCCGCGATCGAACCCCTGGTCGACGTCGACCCGTTCCTGCCCGCCGGCGTCACGATCCCCGAGCCCGGCC
Source organism: Glycomyces terrestris (assembly GCF_003933745.1). Classification (GTDB taxonomy): domain Bacteria; phylum Actinomycetota; class Actinomycetes; order Mycobacteriales; family Micromonosporaceae; genus Glycomyces; species Glycomyces terrestris. The sequence continues at coordinate 151,271 of NZ_RSEB01000006.1, forward strand.
CGTGGGTCTCCGCGTTCGCGCTCCCGCAGCTCCTCCTGCCCGGCGGCGAGCGCGCCCTCCCGGACAGCGTGGTCCGCGACGCCGCCACCGTGCTCGCCCTCGGCACGCCCGACTACGAGTACGCGGGCGTCGCCGTCCTCGCCGAGACCTGCGACCGGGCCTCGCTCACCCGCTTCTCCTGGGCCCTGTTCGAGCAGTGGCTCACCGCCGGCGCCCCCTGGGACCAGTCGTGGGCGCTCACCCAGCTCATGCACTTCGGCGACGACCGGACCGTGCGCGAGCTCCAGGCGCTCGTGGCCCGCTGGCCGGGGGAGAACCAGCACCACCGCGCCGTCAAGGGCCTCCAGGTCCTCGGCGCGATCGGCACCGAGACCGCCCTGCGCGCCATCCAGCACATCGGCGAGAAGGCCAAGTTCAGCGCCATCAAGGAGGAGGCCCGCGAGCAGATCACCGCGATCGCCCAGAACCTCGGCCTGTCCGCCGAGCAGCTCGCGGACCGGCTCGTGCCCGACTTCGGGCTCCGCGACGAGGCCGCGCTCGTCCTCGACTACGGGCCGCGGCAGTTCAAGGTCGGCTTCGACGAGCAGCTGAAGCCGTTCGTCACCGACGCGGACGGCAAGCCGCGCAAGTCGCTGCCCAAGCCCGCCGCGAAGGACGACGCCGACCTGGCCGAGGCCGCCTACCAGCGGTTCGCGGCGCTGCGCAAGGACCTCCGCACCGTCGCCGCCGACCAGGTCAAGCGCCTGGAGCGCGCCATGGTCACCGGACGCGCGTGGACGCCGGCCGAGTTCCGCGAGCACCTCGTCGAGCACCCGCTCGTGTGGCACCTCGCCCGCCGCCTGGTGTGGACCGCCGACGACGGCGCCGGCCCGGTCGCGTTCCGCCTCGCGGAGGACCGCACCTGCACCGGCGTCGAAGAGGACGAGTTCGCCCTCGCCGACACCGCGCTCGTGCGCGTCGCGCACCCGGTGGTCCTCGGCGACGAGACCGCGGCCTGGGCCGAGGTCTTCGCCGACTACGAGATCGTGCAGCCGTTCCCGCAGCTGGGCCGCGAGACCGACGCGTTCACCGACGAGGAGGTCGCCACCGGCCACCTCACCCGCTTCGAAGGGGCCTCGGTGCCCGTCGGCGCCCTCCTCGGCCTGGTCAAGAAGGGCTGGACCCGCGCGCCCGCGCTCGACGCCGGCATCGAGAACGGCATGTGGTGCGCCCTGCCCGGCACCGGCTACCTCGTGCTCGACCTCGACCCGGGCATCACCGTCGGCGACGTCAACGACCACTGGATCCAGAACCTGAAGCAGGTCGTGCTCTCCCGCTCCGACATGGGCGGCTGGACCCGCGCCCAGGCCACCCCGGGCCTGACGATCGGCGACCCGGTGGCGGCCTCGGAGGCGCTCACCGCCCTCGCGAGGGCCGTCGCCGCCGGCGCCGACCGCTGACGCGCGGGCGGGCCCTCCCCCCGGAGGGCCCGCCCGCCCCCCGTCAGCCGTTCAGCCGCTCGTTCGCGTTCAGCGCGTCCACGACCTGGTCGTAGTCGCCGCGGGCCTCGCCGTAGCGCAGGAACTTGACGCGCTCGACCTGGATCTCGCGCGCGTCCGGCCGGGACTCGATGAGCCCCATGACCTCCGCGATGTAGTCGTCGAGCGGCATCGCGTGCGGGTCGTCGGCGTGCCCGGGCATGAGCTCGGTCTGCACCGACGGCGGCACCAGCTCCACGACCTCGACCGGCGTGTCCGCCAGCTGGAGCCGCAGCGACTCGCTGAGCATGTGGATCGCGGCCTTCGAGGCGTTGTAGCTCGGCGTCACGCGCAGCGGCGCGAACGCGAGCCCGGAGGAGACGGTCATGATCGTCGCGTGCGGCCGGGTCTGGAAGTGCTCCACGAACGCGCCGATGAGCCGGATCGGCCCGAGCACGTTCACGGTGACGACGGCCTCGGCCGACTCGAGGAAGCCCTCGGGCCGGCGCCAGTCCTCGGCGCGCATGATCCCGGCCATCGCGATGAGCACGTTCAGGTCCGGGTGGCGGTCGAGCACCTCCTTCGCGGCGGCCGCGACGCTCGCCGGGTCGGCGGTGTCGATCCTGACGGTGTCGAGGCCCGGATGCGCGGCGGCGATCCGCTCGAGCTCGGCCGTGCGGCGCCCGCCGACGATCACCGTGTTGCCCTTCGCCTGGAGCGCGAGCGCGAGCGCGAGGCCGATGCCGCCGGTCGAGCCGGGGATGAAGATGGTGTTCCCTGAAATGTCCATGCCCCGAAGTCTGGGCGCTTCCGGCGCCGCTGTGCAGAGAGCGCTTGTCGGGGGATCGCCGGTCCCTGGTTCGCGGCCCGCGCCGGGCCGATACTGGACGCATGGACCGCACCGCACTCGCCGAGTTCCTCCGCCGCCGCCGCGAAGGGCTCCAGCCGGGAGACGTCGGGCTCCCCCCGGGGGCGCGCCGCCGCGCCCCGGGCCTGCGCCGCGAAGAGGTCGCCGCGCTCGCCGCGATGTCGACCGACTACTACACCCGCCTCGAGCAGCGGCGCGGCCCGCAGCCGAGCGTCCAGATGCTCGCCTCGCTCGCCCGCGCCCTGCGCCTGACCGACCAGGAGCGCGACTATCTGTTCCGGCTCGCCGGCCACAACGCCCCGGCGCGCCTGGCGGACGCGACCCACGTCGCCCCCGCGCTCCTGCGCGTCCTCGACCGCCTCCAGGACACGCCCGCGCTCATCCTGTCGAACCTCGGCGAGGCCCTCGTCCAGAACGACCTCGCCAAGGCCCTGTTCGGCGACCGCACCTCGTTCACCGGCCTCGACCGCTACGACGCCTACCGCTGGTTCACCCGCCCCGGCGAGCGCGATAAGTACCCCGCCGACGACCGCGACCGCCAGGGCCGCGCCCTCGTCTCGGCCCTGCGGGTCGCCTACGGTGCCATGGGCCCGGCGTCGCGGGCGGGGGAGCTGGTGGCCGCGCTGCGGCGGCGGTCGGAGGAGTTCGCGGACCTGTGGGACCGGCACGAGGTCGCCAAGCGCTTCGCCGACCACAAGACCCTCGTCCACCCCGAGGTCGGCCCGATCGAACTCGACTGCCAGGTGCTGTTCACCGAGGACGAGTCGCAGGCGCTACTGGTGCTCACGGCCGAGCCGCGCAGTGAAGCGGAGGAGAAGCTGCGCCTCCTGGCGGTCCTCGGCCCCGCCGGAACCCGCCCCTGAACGCAGAAAAGGAAGGGCCGAAGCACCTTCCCCCTACAAGATACCAGGGCGGCCCGACCGGCCCGCGGCCGGGTCCGCCCTGGCACTCAAGGCGAGGTCAGCGCCTCGGTCGGCGACATCCTGGCGGCCTTCACCGCCGGGTAGAGACCCGCGACCGCGCCGATGACCGCGGTCGCCGCCACCCCGCCCCCGAGCGCCCACGCCGGGACCGTCGCCGGCCAGCCCTGCCACGCCGCGTACGCCGCGGTGATCGCCGCGCCGAGCGCCACCCCGCCCGCGCCGCCCAAGAGCGACAGCAGCAGCGACTCGGCGAGGAACTGCCCGCGCACGTCCGCCCGGGTCGCCCCGAGCGAGCGCCGCAGCCCGATCTCCCCGCGCCGCTCCAGGACCGAGACCACCATCGTGTTCGCGACCCCGACGCCGCCGACGAGCAGCGCCACGCCCCCGATCCCCAGCAGCAGCCCCGTGAACGACGCCTCCGCCGCCTCGGCCGCCACCAGCGCGTCCGACGGCCGCGAGACCTCGACCTCCTCGGGGTGCTCCGGGTTCGCCGTCGCCCCCAGCACCGCCTGCACGTCGGCCACGGCCGCCTCGGCCGCCCGCGCGTACACCTGCGTGGCGTGCAGGTCGAAGCCCAGGTACGCCGCGGCGGCGTCCCAGCCGACGAGCGCGGCGTTGTCCAGCTCGGGCGCGAGCGCCACCGGTTCGAGCACCCCGACCACGGCGAACCACTGCCCGCCCAGCCAGATCTGCACGTCGGGGCCGGCCGCGACCCCGAGCGCCGCGGCCGCGTCCGCGCCGAGCACCGCCGCCGGGAAGTCCCCGGCCGCGCCGCCGATCCACTGCCCCTGCGCGAGCGAGGCGCCCACGACGTCGAGCAGGTCGTCCTCGGCGGCCTTGACCGCGATCCCGCCCGACTCGTTCTCGGGGATGCGGTCGGTCCGGTACACCTTCGCGTCCGCCACCGTCCCGGTCGCCGCGGCCGACTCGACCGGCCCGATCCGCTCGATCATCGCGACCGCCTCGAGCGGCAGCTGCGACTCGCCGCCGAACAGCGCCTGCCCCGGCGCGACCGTCAGCAGGTTCGTGCCCAGCTCGTCCAGCTGCCGGTCGAGCTCGGCCGAGCTCGACGCCGAGATCCCCGCGACCGCCGTCATCGCCGCGATCCCGATCGCGATCCCCACGGCCGACAGCGCCACCCGCAGCGGCCGCGACCGCAGCCCGTGGACGCCGACGCGCAGCAGGTCAGTCCACCGCATCGCGCACCACCCGCCCGTCGCGCATCTCGATCCGCCGCGGCAGGCCCGCCGCGATGTCCCGGTCGTGCGTGATGACCACGACCGTGGTCCCGCCCTCGTGCAGGCCCCGCAGCAGGCCCATGACCGCCGCGCCGGACGCCGAGTCGAGGTTCCCGGTCGGCTCGTCGGCGAGCAGCAGCCGCGGCCCGCCCACGATCGCGCGCGCGACGGCGACGCGCTGGCGCTCGCCGCCGGACAGCTCGTGCGGGCGGTGCCCGGTCCGGTGCGCCAGGCCGACCGTCGCGAGGGCCGCGGCGGCGGCCTCGCGCCGCTTCGCGCGCGGCACGCCCCGGTACAGCAGGCCGTCGGCGACGTTGTCGAGCACCGGCACCCCCGGCGCGAGATGGAACTGCTGGAACACGAAGCCCAGCTCCGCGGCCCGCAGGCGCGACAGCCGCCGGTCCGAGAGCGCCGAGACGTCCTCGCCCGCGACCCGCACCGTCCCCGACGTGGGCCGGTCGAGCGTCCCGGCGAGGTTGAGCAGCGTCGACTTCCCCGACCCCGAGGGGCCGACGACCGCGACGAGCTCGCCCTCGCCGATCTCCAGCGACACCCCGTCGAGCGCGGTCACGCCCGGATAGGCCTTCGCGACCTCCTCCAGCACCACGACGCTCATTCGGGCACCGCCACTTCCATGCCGGCCTCCAGCGCGCCCGCGACCTCGACGCGGCCGTCGGCGAACACGCCGGTCTCGACCGGCACCAGTTCGGCGCCGCCGCCGTCGACGACCTCGACGCCGTACCCGCCCTCGCGGAGCGCCAGCAGCGCCTCGACCGGCACGGTCAGCACGTCCTCGCGCGTCTCCGACACCAGCTCCACCGTCACCGGCGCCGACACGAGCGACCCGAGGGCCGCCTGGTCCGCGACCTCCACCGTGACCTCGACGGTCTCGGGCTCCTCGGACCCCTCCTCCTGCGAACCGGCGACGGTCTGCCCGATCGCGGACACCGTGCCCGCGACCTCGGTCCCGTCCGGCAGCGCCACCGCGACCGCCTGGCCCTCGGCCGCCAGGTCCTGGTCGGCGACGTCGAGCTGCACCGTGACCCGCCGCTCCCCGGAGGTGTACGACAGCACCGGCCCGCTCGCCGGATCGCCCACGGCCGCGACATGGTCGGCGACCCGCACCGCCGCGGGCGAGAACAGGACGTCGCCGACGGCCACCGTCCCCGTCTCCGCCGCCCCGACGTCCTCCTGCCACGCCTCCACGGCCGCCGCGGTCGCGTCCGTGTACGCGTCGTCCTCGGTGAACCCCTCGTACCCGAGGTCCGCCAGGTTCGACTCCAGCTGCGCCACATCGGGGCCCTCGACCCCCGGCGCCAGATCCCTCCACAGGGGAAGGTCGCCGGTCATCGCGACGACCGGCGCGTTGTCGACGTCGTACACCGCGTCGCCCGCGCCGATCACCGTCCCCGGCTCCGGCAGCCACGTCACGGTCCCCGGCTTCGCGCCGCTGAGCGTGTGCGCCTCGCCGTACGAGAGCGTCCCCACGACCTCCTCCGACCGGGCCAGGTCCTGCACCTCCACCGTCGCCGTCGCGCCCGGGTCCTGCGCCGACGCGGCCGGCTCGTCGCCGCCGGCCCAGTACAGCGCCCCGGCCGCGGCCAGCCCGGCCGCCGCGGCCGACCCGGCCGCGATCGCCTTCGTCCGCCGCCTCACTGGTCGCGCGCCTGTCCGAGGTGCTCCTGGCACGCCTCGATCGCGGCGTCCCACTCCGGGTCCGCCTGGCCCTCCTCCAGCAGCGTCGGCCCGAAGCCCTCCTCGCCCGGGTCGGGCATGTCCTCGACCCCGTTGTCGCGCATGCACTGCGCGAACTCCAGCAGCGCCGCCTGGACCTCCGGGTCCGACACGTCGTGCTCCCCGGACGCCAGGTGCTCCTGGCATGCCTCGACCGCCTCGGGCTCGTCCTCCAACAGCTCGCGCAGCTCCTCGGCTCCCGCGAAGCCGCCGTCCGGGTCGGGATCGGGGAAGTCCACCCCCTGGTCCCGCATGCACTCGGCGAAGGCCTGGAGGCCCTCCTCCTGGCCGGCCTCCCCGGTCGCCTCCGCGGAGGCCGTGCCCCCGGCGCTGGCGACCTCGTCGGCGGGCTCGTCGCCGCAGGCGGCGAACAGCGGCAGCGCCGACAGCGCGACCGCGGCGAGCAGTACTCGTCTCATCGTGGCGTCTCCTTCGTTCTCGGATGGACGCCGCAAGTGAAGCCGCGCGCGCATGTGGCCCGCGTGAGCGCGGATGCTTACGCCGCGCTTACACCGGACCTGGCAGCATCGACACTCGACGGGGGAGGAGCCGGGATGCGCGTACTGGTGGTCGAGGACGAGCGGATGCTCGCCGACGCGATCGCGAAGGGCCTGCGGGCCGAGGGCATGGCCGTCGACGTCTGCTACGACGGCGACTCGGCGCGGCTGCGCCTGGCCGCGTACGACTACGACGTGGCGGTCCTCGACCGTGACCTGCCGCGCGTCGGCGGCGACGACCTCACCCGGAAGGTGGTCGCCGGGCCGCACTCGACCCGGGTCCTCATGCTCACGGTCTCCTCCGGCGTCGACGACCGCGTCCGCGGCCTGTCCATCGGCGCCGACGACTACCTCGGCAAGCCGTTCGCGTTCAGCGAGCTCGTGGCCCGCGTCCGGGCCCTGGCGCGGCGCGCCGCCCCGGCCGCGCCGCCGGTCCTCGAACGGGCGGGGATCAGGCTCGACACCGCCGGCCGCCAGGCCTTCCGCGGCGGCCGGTACGTGCCGCTGTCCAAGAAGGAGTTCGGCGTCCTCGCCGAGCTGCTGCGCCCCGGCGCGGCCGTCGTCTCCTCCGAGCGCCTGCTCGAGAAGGTCTGGGACGAGCACATCGACCCGGCCACGAACGTGGTCCGGGTGACGATGATGACGCTGCGCCGCAAGCTGGGCGACCCGCCCGTCATCGAGACCGTCCCGGGTTCGGGCTACGTCGTCAGGGAGGACCGGCCATGAGGCTCCGCACGAGGCTCACCCTCTGGTACGGCGGCGCGTTCTTCGCCGCCGGCGCCGTGCTCGTCACCGTCGTGTACCTGATCGTGCGCAGCCGCATCGCCGACAACCTGCCGCAGTCGGACGACTCGCTCGACGCGATCATGGACGCCCGCGAGCACTTCGGCGCGTCCGGCGAGGAGCTCGCCGCCCTCGTCGAGACGGTCGTGCGGCGCCAGCAGGAGGCGAACGCCGCGACCCTCCAGGCGGTCCTGCTCGGCTCGATCGTCGCGCTCCTCGTCGTGGGCCTCCTCGCGGTCGCCTTCGGCTCCCTCATGGCCGGGCGGGTCCTGCGCCCGATCGACGCGATCACCGCCACCGCGCAGCGCGTCGCCGACCGCTCCCTCCACGAGCGCATCAACCTCGAGGGCCCGAGCGACGAGCTCAAGCGCCTCGCCGACACCTTCGACGGGATGCTGGCCCGCCTCGACCGCGCCTTCGAGGGCCAGCGCCGCTTCGTCGCCAACGCCTCCCACGAGCTCAAGACGCCCTTGGCGATCAACCGGACCCTCCTGGAGGTGGCCGCGGCCGAACCCGATGCGGGCCAAGGCGTGCGGAGCCTCGCCGCGAACCTCCTGGCCGTCAACGAGCGGCACGAGCGCCTCATCGACGGCCTGCTCACCCTCGCCGGCGCCGACCGGGCCCCCGCCGACCCCGCGCCGGTCGACCTGGCCGACATCGCCGCCCACGTCGCGGCCCAGTTCGCCGCCGAGGCCGCCGCCTCCGGCGTGACCGTGGACCTCGACGCCGCCGAAGCGGTGGCCGTCGGCGACGCCGCCCTCCTGGAGCGCCTCGTCGCCAACCTCGTCGCGAACGGCATCCGCCACAACCACCCCGGCGGCACCCTCGCGGTCGCCACCGCGACCGCCGCGGGCCGCGCCCGCCTCACCGTCGCCAACACCGGCCCCGCCGTGGCCGCCTACGAGATCGACGCCCTCTTCCAGCCGTTCCGCCGCGGCGAGGGCCGCGACCGGATCGAGTCCGTCCGCGGCGTCGGCCTCGGACTCTCCATCGTGGAGTCGGTGGCTCGCGTCCACGACGCGGCGCTGACCGCCGTCCCGAACCCGGGCGGCGGCCTGCGCGTCACCGCGGAGTTCCCCGCGCCCTAGCGCGCGCCTCCGAGGCCGGTCGGCCGCGGCCCTCTTGTGACCGAACGCATTCCGAATGGTCTCGTTGATCCGCAAATGTATTGGTAGCGTGGCCCGCAAGTCTCGCAAAGGAGCTGTTCACATGGCACGAGCCGTTCGCACGACCCGCACCATCGCCGCGCTCGCCCTCGCCCTCGGCGCCGCGTTCTCCCTCTCCGCCTGCGGTGAAGGGGAACTGCCGATCGACACGCCCACCTTCCCCGACCTGGAGGACTCGCTCGAGAGCCTCGCCCCCGACTTCCCGACCGACGTCGCCGCCGACCTCCAGGAGCTCGCCCCCGACCTCTCGGCCGCCGAGATCGTCGACGGCGCGCAGCAGCTGTGCCAGTCCGCCGCCGAGGGCGCCGACGAGGAGCAGCTCGCCCGCGACGCCGCCTCCCTCTTCGGCGTCGAGGAGGCCGAAGGCCCCACCGTCGTCGAGACCGTCCAGCCCTACTGCGACGTGATCGGCTGACCCCGCGCCGGCGCACGGCGCGCCGGCAGCAGACGCCGCGAAGCTCCGCACTGTCCACTCAGTGCGGAGCTTCAGTGCGTTTCCACCGTGAGGAGGGTAGAGCGCGCCAATTGACAACAAGCTTTCTAGCAGGGCGGAAATAGTCGGAATACCGAATTCAACCGCGAAAACGCGTGACCGTATCATAATCCGATCGAACGCTCCTGTACTGGAAGGATCACTCCCGGTGCCCGACGCGCCCACCCCCCGGCTGGTGTACGACGCCTTTCTCATCACCGCATACCACGACTTCTACAAGCCCGCGGTCGCGCCTCGCGTGATCGGCCTGGGTCTCGGCGCGGCACTGCTGGCGGAGCTGGTGTTCTCGGGCCACCTCGCGGTGCGCAGCCACGAGGGCCGGGACCTGGTGCTCTCCGAGCCCCGCGGCGGCCCGCCGCGCGACTCGCTCGGCCTGTGGCTCACCGAACTCGTCCAAGGCGAGCCCGAGCACCTCGCGGTGCCCGACTGGCTCGAGTACCTCGCGATCGCCGACACCCAGACCAAGACCGCCGAGCACATGGTCGTGGCCGGCCTCATGGTGCGCGGGGAGCAGCGCAGCCGCTGGCTCGGGAAGGTCCAGGTCACCTACGACGCGGCCGACGCCCTCATCGCCCAGGCGCCGCTCGCCCGGCTGCGCCGCTACCTGTCCACGATGGACCGACGAATGCCCCTGCTCGACGCATTCCTCCTCGCCCTCACCGAGGCCGTCGGCCTGTCGAAATCGCTGTACTCCCAGATGCCCTCCGGCGCGCGCGAATACGCCGAGGGCCACCTGAGAGTGCTGCCCGCCCCGCTCCAGGCGATCCGCGGGCACCTCACCGCCGCGGTGGCGGACACCGCCATCACCGGCAACCTCTAGATATTGCGAGATTAGGAGTCACGCCCCATGTCAGCTCCCTCACCCGCAAGCGCGGTCCAGTCAGCGCTGGCCCGAGACAAGCTCGGAACGCTCAGCCTCCTCCACTTCTCCCTCACCGCCGCGACGCCGCTGACGGTGATCGCCGGCGGCGTCGTCGTCATGTTCGCCGTGGCCGGCCAGATCGGCATCCCGCTCGGGTACGTGATCATCGCGGTCTCCCTGTGGCTGTTCAGCGTCGGCTACACCGCGATGGCCCGGCACATCGCCAACGCCGGCGCGATGTACGCGTTCGTCGCCCGGGGCCTGGGCCGGGTCCCCGGCGTCGCCGCCGCGTGGGTCGCCGCCACCTCCTACTGCGCCCTCCAGGCGAGCCTCTACGGCCTCCTCGGCTTCACCGCCCAGGGCCTGATCGCCCGCGCCGGCCTCGACCTGCCCTGGTGGGTCTGGGCACTCGTCGCCTGGGCCCTGGTCGGCCTCCTCGGCACCCGCGCCGTCGACATCAACGCCAAGGTCCTGGCCGTGCTCCTCACCGTCGAGGTCGCGGTCATCCTCATGTTCAGCGCCTCGAACTTCGCCAACGCCGCCGACGGGCTCTCGTTCGGCGCGTTCGCCCCGACCGCCCTCAGCGGCGAGGCCGCCGGCGCCGTGCTCGCCCTCGCCGTCATCGGCTTCATCGGCTTCGAGTCGCCAACCGTCTACGGCGAGGAGGCGCGCGATCGCAAGCGCACCGTCGCCCGCGCCACCCTCGCCACGATCGGCGTCCTCGCGTTCGTCTACATCGCCTCGTCCTGGTCGATCATCACCGCCGTCGGCGACGACCAGGTGGTCGCGGCCGCCACCGGCGACCTCGACCTCATGTTCACCCTCGCCGGCGAGCAGCTCGGGAGCGCGTGGGTCACCATCGGCCAGGTCCTCCTCCTCACCTCGGTCACCGCCGCGGCCCTGAGCTTCCACAACACCACCGCCCGCTACCTGTTCGCGCTCGGCCGCGAGCAGGTCCTCTTCACCTGGCTCGGCCGCACCTCGGTGCGCACCTGCGCCCCCGTCGCCGCCTCGGTCACCCAGACCGTCGCCGGCGGCCTCGTGCTCGTGCTGTGGGCCGTCCTCGAACTCGACCCGGTGGTGCACCTCTTCTACTACCTCGGCACGGCCTCGGGCATCGGCCTCATCGCCCTCATCCTGACCTGCGCCGTCGCGGTCCTGGTGTACTTCGCGCGGGATCGGCGCGACGAGTCCGCCTGGTCCGCCCGCATCGCGCCCGTCCTGGCCGTCCTGGCCATGGCCGGGGTCCTGTACCTGTCGGTCCTCCACTTCCACACCCTCCTCGGGGTCGAGAAGGGATCGCTCCTGCCCAAGCTGGTGCCGATCGTGTTCGCGGCGCTCGCGCTCCTGGGCGCGGCCTGGGGCCTGTTCCTCAAGCGCGCCCGCCCGGAGGTCTACGCGGGGATCGGGCACGGCGCGAAGGCGCCCCTGGTCCAGGCGGCCGAGCGGGCCGCCGTCCCGGTGGGGGCCGCCGGTGAGCGTTAGCGCGTACGGGGCCGTGGCGGCGATGCTCGCCGACGAGTTCAACGACCTGCCGACCGCCAAGTGGCTCGTGGACGACCCGGAGGAGCGCCGCAAGGCGGTCCGGGGCCAGTTCGAGCTGCTCGTGGAGCACGCGCTCGGGCACGGCGGCGTGGTCACCGCCGGCGACCTCGACGGCGCGGTGGTGTGGTTCGACCACACCGCCGGCGCGCCGCCGTTCCCCGACTACGACGACCGGCTCCAGGCCGCCTGCGGGGTCCACGTCGAACGCTTCCGCCACCTCGACCGGGTCATGGAGGAACACCACCCCGAGACCCCGCACCACTACGTGGCGCTGGTCGGGGTGCGCAAGGAGCGGCGCGGCAACGGGATCGCGACCGCGATGCTCCGCCGCCACCACCGCATTCTGGACCGGGACGGCATCCCCGCCTACCTGGAGGCGGTCTCGCCCGAGACCGCGAGCCTCTACGGCACCCTCGGCTACGAGCCGCTCGGCGACCGCTACGGCCTCGAGGACGGCGGCCCCTGGCTCTACCCGATGTGGCGCGAGCCCCAGACCGCATGACCGACGGCGGCGGGCCCGGTCGGGCCCGCCGCCGCGTTCCGACCGACCGACGCCGTTCTCGCGCATCCGCTCTCCCCGTCGTCCGTTATATTGACAGTTATATTGACACACTTGACTATACAAATACCGTCTTGCTATGCTCTCCACATTGAACTGGGAGCGCTCCCTTGCTCCTGGAGCACCCGAAGGAGCATGGGATGCGAAGAACGAGGATCACCGCCGTCGCGGCCGCCGCCGCGACGGCGTTCGGCGTCGGCGCCCTGGTGCTCGGCCCGGCGGACCTGGCACTCGCCGAGGACGGATGCGAGGTCGACTACACGGTGGTCGGCAGCTGGGGCTCGGGCTTCCAGGCCAACGTCGCGATCACCGCGGGCGAGGCCATCGACGGCTGGGACCTGGAGTGGACCTTCCCGTCCGGCACGACCGTCTCCAGCGCCTGGAACGTGTCCTGGAGCCAGAGCGGCACCGCCTTCACCGGCGCCGACGTCGGCTGGAACGGCGCGATCGCCGCCGGTCGGACCCGCGAGGTCTTCGGCTTCATCGGCTCCGGCAGCGCCGCCGCCCCCACCGGGATCTCGATCAACGGCGACCTGTGCGACGGCCAGGTCGACCCCACCGACCCGCCCACCAGCGAGGACCCGACCGACCCGCCCGGCGGGCCCGTGACGATCATGCCGCTCGGCGACTCGATCACCGGCAGCCCCGGCTGCTGGCGCGGCAACCTCTGGCAGCTCCTCGACCAGGCCGGCCACGACGTCGACTTCGTCGGCTCGCTCTCCCAGGCGTGCAACCCGGCCGGCTCCGACCCCGACCACGAGGGCCACGGCGGCTTCCTCGTCACCCAGTCGGTGAACAACGGCAGCGTGCGTGGCTGGCTCGACCAGAACACCCCCGACGTGCTCCTGCTCCACTTCGCCACCAACGACGTCTGGTCCTCGATCCCGCCGGCCACCATCCTCGCCGCGTACACGACCATCGTGGAGGATCTGCGCGAGCGCAACCCCGACGCGATCATCCTGGCCGCGCAGCTCATCCCGCTGGCGCCGAGCAACTGCGCCGACTGCCCGCAGCGCACGGTGGACTTCAACGCCCAGATCCCCGCCTGGGCCGCCGCGCACTCCACCGCCCGGTCGCCGATCGTCGTGGTGGACCAGCACACCGGCTGGGTCCCCTCGGTCGACACCTACGACGGCGTCCACCCCGACGAGGACGGCTACGTCAAGCTCGCCGCCAACTGGTTCGCGGCCCTCGACCCGATCCTCGACGCCTCCTAGACACCCCGGCGCCGACGGCGCCCGGTCCTTCGCCGGCCGGGCGCCGTCGGCGTGCGCTCAGCGGCGCACGCCCTCGATCTCGAAGGTCATGACCGTGTTCGCCGGGAACGCCCGGGAGAACCGCTTGGAGGCCACCGTGGTGTCGGTGTGCCGCGCGTAGCGCTCGGAGCCGTTCGTCTGCGTCGACCAGCGCACGGCCGTGCCGTTCGGCACCGTGCCGAACGCCGAGAGGTCGTACGTGATCGTCTGCGCCGTCCCGTAGTTCGTGGTGATGATGACGAGCTTGCCCGAAGCAGGGTCGTGCGCGGCGACCGTGTTCGCCTCGCCGCCGTCGATGATCGTCATGCCGGGCCGGATGTGCCGCGCGTACTGGGCGTACACGAAGTACTTCGTGTTCACCGCGCCGAGCGTGCCGGTCTCGTTGTCGGCCTGGACGAGCCCCCAGCCGCCGCCGTCGAGGACCTGCCAGTAGCACCAGGCGGTCGGGTGCAGCCAGCGGAAGTCGAGGTTGAGGTTGCGCGCCAGGCGCAGGCCGGTGCCGTCGCTCTCGCCGTACTCGGAGTTCCACAGCCGCTTCCCGGCCGAGCGAACTGCGCTGTAGACGGAGTCGCGGCGACCGCCCTCGTACTGGTACCCGTGCACGTTGACCTTGGCGATCTTGCTCTTCGCGGACGCGGTGAGCCCGTTCCAGGTGCTCACGGCCTGGTCGTACAGCGACTCGTCGGAGGCGGTGATCGGCATCCACGACAATCCGCGCGCGTCGAGCTCGGTGCGCAGGTGGTCGATGACGACCGACTGGGTCGCGACCGTGAAGTGGCACCCCTCCTGGGTCCCGGTCGCCGTCCACCAGTTGGCGATCGGCTCGTTGAACGGGTCCACGTAGTCGAAGTCGACGCCCCAGTTGTCGTGGGCGTACTTCGCGATCGTGGCCATGTAGACCGCGTGCTGCCGCCGGTTCCACGACTGGAGGTTGTCCGCGTTGCCGTCCGCGCCGCCCGCCGGGTTGTGGTTGACGCACATCCACCACATCGGGGAGTTCGAGAACAGCTCGAAGATGTTTGCGCCGCGGTCGCGGGCCTTCCACATGAGGTTGCGCTGGTTCGCGTCGACGTTCCAGTTCCAGCTCGCCGACGCCGGGTCGCTGGAGTTCCAGTCGAGCCAGTATCCGTCCATCTGCCTGGAGCGCATCATGTTCGGGGAGACCACCATGGACTCGCCGTTGATCGAGTTCCACGAGCAGGCGCCCGCGTTGTACCGGACGATGTTCATCCCAAGGCCCGGCAGCGAGGCGCCGCCGTACGTGACGTTGTTGCGGGTGAACATCAGGTCGGCGAGGTCGTTCCGGTTCCCGAAGGCCCGGCCCCACCAGCACAGCGAGGTGCCCCAGCCCTCCCAGGTGCCCCAGGTGGTCGCCGGATTGACGGCGGTGGTGTAGTCGGCCCGGGCGGCGGCGGGCACCGCGCCCGCTGCCAGCGCCCCGGTCCCGGCGGCGGTGAAGAGTGTGCGACGGCGCATGCCGGCCTCCAATACATCGAGATTCGTCGATAATTTCAGACCTCGCCCCTTCAAGTCAACCCCTTCGATAAAGCATGAGAATAAGTGAGCGGTCATCGGTTCGCGACTTTCCGTGACAATCCCTTGCGTTCTGTGCGACGGTGGTGACCGGTCACGAAAGGGGAGGTCAGCGATGACGGACAGGACCGCGACCGCCGAAGGCGGGCCGCTCGCGAGCGACCACGGCAAGACCGTGATCGCCGACCAGGTGGTCGCCAAGATCGCCGGGATCGCCGCCCGCGAAGTCGAGGGCATCCACGAGCTCGGCGGCGCCGCCGGCCGCGCCGTGGGCGCGCTGCGCGAACGGATTCCCGGCTCGCGCAGCAACTACGGCCAGGGCGTCTCCGTGGAGGTCGGCGAACGTCAGGCCGCCGTGGACCTCGACGTCGTCGCCGAGTACGGCATCGCCATCGCCGACCTCGCGGCCGGCGTGCGCCGCAACGTGGTCGACGCGGTCGAGCGCATGACCGGCCTGGAGGTCACCGAGGTCAACATCGCCGTGCACGACGTGCACCTCGACGACCCCGACGCCGAACCCGAGGGCGAACCGAGGGTCGAGTGAGCGCCGCCCAGGACTACGCCGCCGGCGTCGACGCGATCGCCGCCGTCGTGCTCGCCGTGCCCGGAGTCGCCGGCCTCCACGGCGGCGCCCGCGGCGAGGTCGCCGTCCTCCTGCCCGGCCGCCGCGTCCCGGGCCTGCGCCTGGACGACACCGCCTGCGAGGTGCACGTGGCCGTCCACTGGGGTACGGACATACCGAGGACCGCCGCCGCGATCCGCGCGGCGGTCGCACCGCTCGCCCCGGGCCGGCCCGTGGCCGTCACCGTCGAGGACATCGACCCCTGGAGCACTGCCGAGGACATCGACCTGCGGAGCACCGAGGAGGTCGATCGCAGCGGCACTGTCGAGGGCGTCGACATCGGTGGGACTGTCGAGGGCGTCGACATCGGAGCGGCCGCCGAAGACGTCGACCTCAGCGGCACGACCGAAGACGCCGGCTTCAGCGGCAGCGCCGAGGACGCCGACTTCGATGGCGCCGCGGGCCTCGCGACCGGTGCGGGCGGACCCGACCCGAGCAAAGGGGACTGACCATGAAGGCTTCCTACGCCGGCCTGGTGGCCGGCCTGCTGCTGGCGCTGGCCGTCATCGGCGGCGGCTTCACCGGATTCCTCCTCGCCGTCATCCTCGGCGCGGTCGGCTTCGCCGTCGCGGGCCGGTTCAGCGGCGAGATCGACGTGGTCGAGCGCTTCAGGGGCCGCCGTGACCGATGACGCCTTCGCCCTCGCCGACCTCCCCGGCTCCGGCGCCGACCGCCCGCCCGAGGAGCGCGGCGGCCTGCGCCTCTCCGACGCCGCCGTGGCGCACGTCCTCGAAGGCGCCGCCCGCGCCTGCGACGGCACCGCCGGGCCGAAGCGCCCGCGCGCCAAGGCCACCGTCAGGAACGGCCGCATCTGGGCCTCCCTCGACGTCGGTGTCACCTGGCCCGGCCCGGTCGCCGCGAACGCCCGCGAACTCACCCGCCGCGTCCGCGCCGAGACCGCCCGGATCACCGGCTACGACGTGGTCGCGATCGACGTCGCGGTCCATCTCGTCGACGCCCCCGAACGCGACCGGAGGCGGGTGCGATGAAGATCCGCGAACCCCGCCGCCGACCCGCCGCGGCCTGGCCCGCCGTCCTCGGCGCGGTCCTCCTCGCCGCGCTCGCGGTCCTCTTCGCCCAGCACACCGCGGCCGAGCGCGGCTGGACCGCGCAGCCCTCCTGGCTCCGCGAAGCCCTTGCGGCCCTGCACGACCGCGAACCGTCCGTCTGGGTGCTCGCCGCCGGCGTCGCCTCCGCCCTACTCGGCCTGTGGTTCCTCGTCGCCGCCTTCGTGCCCGCCCGCCGCAGCCACCTGTCCGCCGAAGGGCCAGGGGACCTGTGGATCTCGCCGCGCGCCGTCGAGGCCATGGCCGCGGACGCCGCCGAGCGCGCGCCCGGCGTCCTCCACGCCGCCACTGAGCTGCGGCGCCGCCGCCTCAAGGTGAAGGCCCTCCTCGCCCCCGGCCACGAAGCCGCCGTCGCCGACATCCTCGAATCGGTGGGGGACCGGCTCGCCGGCCTCGCCGACCTCGAAGTCGCCGTGCAGGCCAAGGAGGGCGGCCGATGAGACGACCCGCGATCGACCGGCCCGCCGGCGTCCTCCTCGGCCTGCTGCTCCTGGCCGCGGGCGCCGCCGTCGTGGACTGGCGCTTCGACCTCGCCGGGGTCTGGGACCGCCTCGACCCGGACCGGGTCGACGCCGTCGTGGACGCCGACTGGTTCGCGTGGGCCGCCCTCGGCGCCGCCGCCGTCCTCGCCGTCCTGGCCCTGTGGTGGCTCCTCGCGCGGCTCCCGCGCCCGGCGGAGGGCCGCGTCGCCCTCGCCTCCTCCGGCGCGGACCGGATCGACCTCGACGCCCGCTCGGTCGCCCCGCGCCTGCGCGCCGACCTCGAACGCCGCGCGCCCGTCGACCGCGTCACCAGTCGCCGCTTCGACGTGCGCGGCGGCCAGCTCATCGAACTGCGGTCCCATGTCGACCCCCGCGCCGACGGCGAGTCGCTCCGCAACGCCGCGGCCGGCCTCGCCGACGAGGTCGCGGCCGCGTTCCCCGACGGCGAGGTCGCCGTCCGCGTCCTCGTCGACGGCCCGCGCCGCGAACGCGCCCGCAAGACCCCGCGCGTCCACTAGAGCAGCGCGTCGACCGCCTCGTCCGCCTTCGCGAACAGCTCCCGGTAGTGCCGGTCCCGCTCGGCCCCGGCGAGCCCCTGCGCCTCCGAGTCGTACAGCGCGACCGCGGCCGCGTCAGGGATGCCGCAGTACGCCGAGATCCCGACCCGCAGCGGCCCGTCGAGGAACGCCCGCGTCAGCGCCGAGTTCGGGTCGTCCTCCGCCAGCCCGGCGAGCGCGATCCACAGCATCCGCTTGCCCGCCATCGGCGACCGGCTGCGCCCGTACGCGAGCCCGTAGTTCCACACCCGGTCGATCCAGCCCTTGAGGAGCGCCGGCAGCCCGTACCACCACACCGGGAACACCGGGACGATCACGTCCGCGGCGTGCACGCGCGCGATGTGCTCGTGCACCTCTTCGCTGTACCGCTTGTCGCGGTTCCCGTAGTCGGGCTCGTCCGCGGTGTTCCCTCGCGGATCGAAGCCGGCCTCGTGCAGGTCGAGCACGTCGACGCGGTAGCCGCCGGCGGCGAGGCGCTTCGCGGCCCGCTCGGCGACGGCGGCGGTCAGCGAGTCGGACCGGTGGTGGCCGACGACGACGAGTGCGGTGGGTTCGGTTTCGCTCATGCCGCAAGTACACCCGACCCTGCGCAGACGTGCCATGGTCGAAACCGGGGGATACCTTCGCGAGCGTCTACGATGGGGCCATGGACCCACTGAGCGACATGCTCCGCGGCATCCGCGCCGAACGCGCCTCCGTCACCCGCGCCGCCCTCGAACCGGCCTGGCGCATCGGATTCCCCGACCGGGCGCCGCTCACCCTCATCACCGTCGTCCACGGCGGCGGCCGCCTCGTCCTCGCCGACGGCGAGGAGCACCCGCTCGGGCCCGGCTCGACCGCGCTCGTGCGCGACACCGAGCCGTTCCACCTCGTCGACCGCGACGCCGCTCCCGGCGCGAGCGGCCCCGCCTACCAGGTCTCGTGCTTCGACCCCGACGCCGAGTGCGAACCCAAGCGCGACCCGCACGGCCCCACCGCGCTCGTCGTCGGCGCCTACCGCGACCTGCGGCCCCGCCACGAACGCCTCCTGCGGACCCTCCCGAAGGCCCTCGTCCTCGACGAGAACCCCGCGGACGTGCTGTGGCTCAAGGCCCTCGACGACGCGCTGGCCCGCAGCCGCCGCCCCGGCGGCGGGTCCCTCGTGGACCGCGTCCTCGACTGGGGCCTCGTCTGCACGCTCAGCTGCTGGTTCGACCTCCAGGGCGCCGAGGCGCCCGCCTGGTACCGCGGCGTGCTCGACCCGGTGACCGGCCCCGCGATCGAGGCCATGCACGGCGACCCGGCGGCCCGCTGGACCGTGGAGGCCCTCGCCGCCGAGGCCGGCGTCTCCCGCGCCCACTTCGCCAAGCGCTTCACCGCGGTCATGGGCCGCCCGCCGCTGGCCTACCTCGCCGAATGGCGCATGTCGCTCGCCGAGGACCTCCTCGCCGACCCCGAGCTCCCGGTGGCGGCCGTGGCCCGCACGGTCGGGTACGCCGACCCGTTCGCGTTCAGCACCGCGTTCAAGCGCACGCAGGGCATGAGCCCCAGGGCGTTCCGCGACGCCTACGCCTGACCGTCCTCCAGGAAGCGCTCGCGTTCGGCCCGCCAGTTCGCCAGGTACGGCTTCGCGGCGTCGGCCGCGTGCGCCAGGCGCACCGCCCGCGCCGACTCGGCCAGCGCCTCGCCCGCGCCCTCGTCGGCCCGCCACCCGTACGGGTAGGCCGAGGTGGTGCGGTAGTGGTCCATCCACATGAGCACCAGGTCGCCCTCGTGCTCCAGGGACGCCCACGGCCGCCGCGAGCCGCGCTCGTGCCGCTCGACCTCCCAGCCGCCCCCGGCCCGGGGGACCGCGGTGAAGTCGGGGTCGAACTCCCAGTTCCAGACCCCTTCGAGCTCGCGCGGTCCGAAGCGCTCGCGCGCCGCCAGGACCGCCGCGAGCGCGGCCGGCGTCCACGGCGCCGGGAAGAACGTCGCGAGGGCGACCGTCAGCTCCAGCGGCGACAGGTCCGGGCCCTGTCCCTGCCGGGCGAGCGTCTCGGAGAGGACCTTCGCCGCGAGCGAGGGCCCGCCGTCGTCGACGAGGGCCACGTGCAGTTGCAGGGCCCTGGTGAAGCGCACGTGCTCGTCTGGTGTCGCGAAGGGCGGCAGCGGGATCGTGTCGACCACGGGGCGGCCCCACGGGACCGAGGCGTCAGGATTGCTCACACCCCCGATTGTGCCCGGCCCCTCCGACACGAAACGTCAGTCGCGGGCGGCGAGGGTCGCGATGCAGGCCTCGTTGCCCTCCGGGTCGGCCACGACCCACCACTCAGGCGAGCGGTCCCGCACGAGCGTGCCGCCCGCGGCGAGCGCCGCCGCGAGCCGGGCCTCGACCTGCTCCTCGGGCAGGAACACGTCCACATGGAGGCGGTTGCGCTGCGGCCGCGGCGCGTCCATCTCCTGGAACCAGAAGGACGCGTTGCGCCCCTGCGGGTCGACCAGGTCCTCGCCGCCGCGCTCGTCGTAGCCGAGCACCGCCTTCCAGAACCGGATCACCGGCGGGTGCGACAGCGCGTCGACGCTGACCTGGACGGATTGGAGCCGCGAGGGGTTCGGCTCCAGTCCCCTCCCAGCCGCGAGGGCCGAGATCTCCCGCGCCAGTGCGACCTCAGCGGTCGTGAGGCCCCAGAAGTCCGGCTCCACCGCGACGAGCCGGACCGTCACCCCCTCGTGGCGCAGGTCGATGTCGGGCCGGTGCGGCCCGACGCCCGGCAGGGCCCCGACCGCGGCGGCGAACGCGGCGCCCTCCGCCAGCGACGCGGTCGCGAAGAACGCGCACGCGCCGTCGCCGAGCACCCGCCAATCGCCGGCGCCCTCGGCTGAGCGGAAGCCCTTGGGGCTGACCCTGTCGTCCATGCGGCCACCGTAACCCCGGGGTCCGACAACCCCGGCCGGCGACGCCGTGCGGCGGTATTGCCGGACAGTGCCGCCCTCGCCAACGGCGCGCTCCGCGCCCGGGCGCGCGTTAGGGTGGGGACCGTTGCCCAAGAGAAAGGGGTTTCACGTGAGCATCAGCGTGCTGTTCATCGGCGGAACCGGTCGGATCTCCACCTCCTGCGTGCGCGAGGCCCTCGCCCAGGGCCTCGACGTCACCGTCCTCAACCGCGGCCGCACCAGCGAGCGCGCCGTCCCCGAAGGCGCCGAGGTCCTCACCGCCGACGCGGGCGACCCCGCCGCCGTCCGCGCCGTCCTCGGCGACCGGACCTTCGACGCCGTCGTCAACTGGGTCGTGTTCACCCCCGAGCAGGTCCGCCGCGACATCGAGCTGTTCGCCGGCCGCACCGGCCAGTACCTGTTCATCTCGTCCGCCTCGGCCTACCAGACCCCGCCCACGCACCTGCCCGTCACCGAGTCCACGCCGCTGCGCAACCCGTTCTGGCAGTACTCGCGCGACAAGATCGAGTGCGAGGACATCCTCACCGCCGCCTACCGCGAGGACGCCTTCCCCGCCACCATCGTGCGGCCCTCCCACACCTACGACGAGACCCTGCTGCCCTTCGACGGCGGCTGGACCGTCGTCGAGCGCATGCGCGCCGGCAAGCCCGTCGTCGTCCACGGCGACGGCACCTCACTGTGGACCATCACCCACGCCCGCGACTTCGCCGTCGGCTTCACCGGCCTCCTCGGCAAGGAGGCCGCGATCGGCGAGGCGTTCCACATCACCGGCGACGAGGCCCCCACCTGGAACCAGATCTTCCTCCACGTCGCCGCCGCCGCGGGCGTCCCGGACCCGAAGCTCGTCCACGTCCCCTCAGACGCGATCGCCGCCGCCGACCCCGACTGGGGCCCGGGCCTCCTCGGCGACAAGGCCCACTCGATGGTCTTCGACAACAGCAAGATCAAGGCGCTCGTGCCCGAGTTCGGGCGCCGCACCACGCCCTACAAGCTGGGCGCGCGCGAGGTGGTCGCCTGGTACGACGCCCACCCCGAGCACCAGGTCGTCGACGCGCAGCGCGACAAGGTCATGGACTGGCTCGCCGACCGCTACGCCCCGCGCCCGATCGCGTAAATCGCGCACCCGCTCCCAGCCGACCGCCTCGACGCCGTCGCCGTCCTCCCACAGGACGGCGCGGCCCTCGCGGACCTCCGCGTCGTCCACGTACACGCCCCGGCCCTGGTACACCGGGTCCGACGTGTACCGCCAGCGCAGCAGCGCGGTGCCGTCCGGCAGCGCCGCCGACGCCCGGATCCACTGCCGCCCCGAGTACCCGGAGAACGCTCCCTCGGTGCGCCAGCAGTGGTCCTCGGTCCGCAGGTCGAGCGGCACCGGCGTCCACACCGTCCCGTCGGGGCTCGTCTCCAGCACCGCCAGGTCGGTCGCCTCGGTGTCGTACCAGAGCGCGAACCCGACGGTGGCCCGGTCGGTCGGGCGCGGCAGCGCGGCCGTGAGCGTCGCGGTCGACGCGTCGACCTGCCCCGCGTACCACGCGTCCCGGCCCCGCTCGGGCCGCACCGGCACCGCCCGGCCCAGCGGCCGCGAGGCCGCCCGCCGGTAGGCGCTGGCCGTGCCCCGGTTGCGCGTCGGGTGGACCCGGTTCGTCAGAAGCACCAGCAGCGTGCCCGCGAGCGGGTCGAGCACGATCGACGTGCCCGTGTACCCCGTGTGCCCCACCGTGACCGGTGAGCTCATCGCGTCCATGTACCAGCGCTGCCCGAGCTGCCAGCCGATCCCGCGGGCCGCCGACTCGCCCATGCCGGCGTTCATGTCCGTGAACACCAGGCGGGCCGTGGCCTCGCTGAGGACCTCCGCGTCGCCGTAGCGGCCCCCGTTGAGGATCATCTGCCCGAACACGGCCAGGTCCCACGCGGTCGCGAACACGCCCGCGTGCCCGGCGACGCCGCCGAACGCCCACGCGTTCTCGTCGTGGACCTCCCCGTGCACGGTGCCCCGGCCCGTCCACGGCTGGTACTCCGTGGCGGCCGTCCGCGACCGGTCCGCCGGGTTGTACCCGGTGTCCTTGAGCCCCAAGGGCTCGCACACGTACGCGGCCACCAGTTCGTCCAGGCGCTGGCCCGTGACGCGTTCGAGGACCTTGCCGAGGACGATGAGGTTGAGGTCGGAGTACTCGTAGCCGCTGCCGGGGACGCGGCGCAGCGGCTGCGCGTAGATGGCGGCCATCCGGGCCGCGTCGTCGGGCTTGTCGTACAGGTTGATGAACGAGATCATCCCGGAGGTGTGCGAGAGCAGCTGCTCCAGCGTGATCGGGGACTTGGCGGGGTCGACGGAGTCGAACTCGGGCAGGTACTCGGCGACCGGGAGCTTCAGGTCGACCACGTGGTCGTCGATGAGGCGGCCGGTGACGGTGGCGGTGAACAGCTTCGAGATGGAGGCGAGGTCGTAGACCGTGCCGGTCTCGGCGGGGAGCCGCTCGGACTCGGGCAGCTCGACGGCGGTCTCGGTCGCGTCGTCCCAGCCCGAGTAGCGGAGCCGGTGGCCGCCGGCCTCGTGCTTCACGACCACGCCGCGCCGCGCGGCCAGGACGGTGAACCCGGGGAACGAGGGCGCAGAGCCCTCCATATAGGACTTCAGGCGGGGGGTGATGAGGTCGACGTGGGCGGCGGTCAACCGCGCTTCCGAACAGGACCCGTACCGCAGTTCGCGCGGATGTTCGGGAAAGGTCACGTCGTACGGTCCGGCGCTCGGCGGGCCGGTCAGTTCGGGCATGGAGGGGCGCTCCTCGGCGTTGGCGGCGGAGGCGAGCGCGAACGCCGACCATAGCGCCCCCGCCGCGCCCCCGAGCATGGTTCGACGCTGCATCGTGTCTCCTGGTTATCGTGCCATCACTGAGCGGTGCCGCGATAGAGCAAGTACGACTCTCTTTGCTCGGAAAACGCATCCAATTCGTCGGACCACAGCGCCGTGACCTCGTCGACGTCCGCGCCGGCCTCGATCGCGAGCCGGACCGCCTGGTTCCCGGTGAGCTTGTCCAGCCAGAACGACGTCACGTCCTGTGACCGCCAGCCGTACTGCGGGAAGGCGCGCCGCTGCGCGACGATCATCGCCAGCGCCGTCCTGATCGGATCGAATTCATCCCTCCGGGTGACTTGCAGCTCGACGCCGCCGCAGACCTTTCCGGACCATTTCGAGAACGTCGGGGTGAAATACGCCTCCCGGAAGGCGGTGCCCGGCAGCCCCTCCAGCTCCTCGGACCACGCGTGGTCGATCCCGGGCGCGCCGAGGAGCTCGAACGGCTTCGTGGTGCCGCGGCCCTCCGAGAGCGCGGTGGCCTCGAACAGGCACGTCCCCGGGTACACCACGGCCGTCGCGACCGTGGGCATGTTCGGCGACGGCGGCACCCACGGCAGCCCCGTCTCCTCGAAGTGCATGCCGCGCCGCCAGCCTTCCATCCGCACCACCGCGAGGTCGACGGCGCCGCCGAGGAACTCGCCGTTGAACAGCCCGGCGAGCTCGCCCACGGTCATGCCGTGGCGCTGCGCGATCGGCTTGAGCCCCACGAAGGTCGCGTGCTCGGGGTGGAGCACCGGCCCGCTCGCGGCCAGGCCCGTGCCCGGGTTGGGCCGGTCGAGGACCACGAACCGCAGCCCGAGCTGCCCGGCGGCCTCCATCGCGAGGTACATGGTCCAGATGTAGGTGTAGAACCGGGCGCCCACGTCCTGGATGTCGAAGACGACGGTCTCGATCCCGGTCTCGGCGAACAGCTCCGCCATGCGGTCCATGTCGTTGTACGCGTTGTACACCGGCAGCCCGGTCTTCGGGTCGAGGAAGAACTCCTCGCCCTCGCCGGCCTGCGAGACGCCCCGGAAGCCGTGCTCGGGCCCGAAGACCGCCGCGAGGTCGACCTTCCCGCTGCCGTGCATGAGGTCCACTTCGTGGCTCAGGTCCGGGAGCACGCCGGTCGGGTTCGACACGACGCCGACCCGCTGCCCGGCGAGGTCGCGGAAGTCGTCGCGGGCCAGCACCTCCGCGCCGGTCCTGACGCGCCTGCCGCGGGCGGCGGCGGGTGCGGCGGCGGTGGCCGCGAGCGCGGCTCCGGCGGCGGCGCCGCCGATGACGGTCCTGCGCTTCACGTCGCCCTCCTAGTAGCTCAGGCCGTGGCCGAACGGGAACAGGACCGCGCCGGGGTCGTCGGCGCGCGGGATGTCGACCGGCAGGCGCCCCTGCGGGTTCACCGAGCCGAGGATCGCGCGGACGGCCGATTCGAGGCCGTCGAGCGAGTACGAGTAGGTCGCGAGGTAGGCGTTCACGTCGTCGGGGAAGGACGCGATGTCGTAGGGGTTCTGCACCCCGATCGCGACGAGCGGGACGCCGGTGGCGGCGAGCGCCCGCACGAGCGCGGCCTGGCCCGGGTTCGCCTTGGCGTTGTTGGTCGCCACCGCGATCAGGGCCTTCCCGTCGGCGGCGGCCACGGCCGCGTCGATCTGCGCCTGCGTCGGCGCGGTGCCGGTGACCAGGCCCGTGGGGCTCCAGCCGCGGTTCGCGAACTCGGCGACGAGCCGCGCGTTCGTCGTCACGCCCCAGCCGGTGACCAGGACGGCCCCGCCGTCGGTCGCGACCGGCAGCGTCCCGTCGTTGACGACTAGGGTCGTGGTGCGGTCCGAGAGCGCCTGCGCCGCTTCGAGGCTGGCCGGGGCGCCGACCACGTCGTTGACCAGTTCCGGGTCGGCGTACGGGTTCCCGAACAAGCCGAGCCGGTACTTCAGGCCGAGGATGCGGGTGACGGACTCGTCGATGCGCCGCTCGGTGAGCTCGCCGGTCCCGACCGCGTCGAGGACGGCGTTGAACGCGACGTCGATGTGCTCGGGCATGAGCAGGACGTCCGCGCCGGCCAGGAGCGCGAGGACGGGGATGCGGTCGTCGCCGTAGCCGTCGCGCACGCCCTCCATGCGCAGCGAGTCGGTGATGACGACGCCGTCGTAGCCGAGCTCCTCGCGCAGCAGCCCGGTGAGGATCTCCTCCGAGAGCGTCGCGGGCCGCAGCGAGTCGTCCAGGGCCGGGAACTGGATGTGCGCGGTCATGACGAGGTCCACGCCGGAGGCGATCGCGGCGCGGAACGGCGGGGCGTCGATCGCCTGCCACTCCTCGTAGGTGTGGTCGATGCGCGGCAGCTCGGCGTGGCTGTCGTCCTCGGTGTCGCCGTGCCCGGGGAAGTGCTTGACCGTGGCGGCGAGGTCGCCCCGGGCCTGGTAGCCCTCGACCTGCGCGGCCACGAACGCGGCGACGTGCTCGGCGTCGGACCCGAAGGAGCGCACCCCGATCACGGGGTTGGCGGGGTTGACGTTGACGTCGGCGTCGGGCGCGAAGTTCTGGTTCAGTCCCATGGCGCGCAGCTCGGTCCCGGCGATCACGGCCGCGGCCCGGGCGGCCTCGGGGTCGTGGGTCGCGCCGAGCGCCATCGCGCCGGGCAGCTGCGTGGCGGGCGGGCCGATGCGGGTGACGAGGCCGTGCTCCTGGTCGGTGGCGATGAACAGCGGCGTGCCGCAGTCGGCGAGGGCCGCGTCCTGGAGCCCGTTGGAGAGGGCCGTGATCTGGTCGGGGTTCGCGACGTTGTTCGACCAGGCGAAGTAGATGATCCCGCCGAGGTGGTAGGTCTCGATGAGCTCGGCGGCGTTGTCGACGCCGTGCGCGGCCCGGTTGGCGGCGACGTCGGCGGCGGCCGTGGTGTCGGCGGTCTGCCCGTACGCGTAGGTGGTGAACAGCTGTCCGACCTTCTCCTCCAGGCTCATGGCCTTGAGGCGGCGCTTGACGAACCGGCGCTCGCCCCGGTCGCCGTGCGCGTGCGCGGTTCCTGCGGCGGCCGCCGCCGCGGCGGCGCCGAGGGCGGCGGCGAGCACGGTCCGGCGGGGATGCGTCTCCATGGCGCGACTCCAGTCTCTGCGGGGATTCGGGGGCGGTCCCTTCGCGACGGGTTGACCCGATCCGCCCATCCTGGCAGAAAGCTTCAAGTGAAGGCAAGACTACGGAGAGAATTTTCAGAAACTGGCGGGCGGCCGCTAGCGCAGCGCCGGCTCCGCGAACGCCAGCGTCCCCGCGTCCGCGTCCAGGGTCGCCTTGAGCCCCAACGGGACCGTGAGCGTGTTCGGGCAGTGGCCGAAGCAGAAGTCCCAGACGACCGGCACGCCGAGGTCCCCGAGCAGGTCCTCGAACAGCGCGCGCACCTCCGCCTCGGGCCCGCATTCGACCCAGGAGCCGAGGACGACCCCGGCGATCCCGTCGAACCAGCCGGCGCGCCGCAGCTGCGTCAGGGCCCGGTCGAGCCGGTACGGCGCCTCGCCGACGTCCTCCAGCAGCAGCAGGCCGCCCGCGAGGCTCTCGCGGTGCTCGGCGGTGCCGATCCCGGCGGCCAGGAGCGTCAGCGTCCCGCCGACGGTCACCCCGGTCGCCCTCCCGCCCGTGATCGGCTTCGCGAAGCGCGGCGCGAGGACCTGCACCCGCTCGGGCTCGAACAGCGTCAGCCGCAGGTGCTCGCGCATCGCCTCGTCGGCGGCGAACGCGGACCAGGCCGGCATGGGGCCGTGGATCGTCGCCGTCCCCAGCTTGAGCGCGACCGCCTCGTGCAGGGCCGTCACGTCGCTGAAGCCCACGAGCGCCTTCGGCTCGGCCCCGCGCAGCCGGACCCAGTCGACGCGGTCGAGCATCCGCTGCGCCCCGTAGCCGCCGCGCGCGGCGATCACGGCCGCGAACGACGGGTCGGCCCAGGCCGCCTCGAAGTCCGCGGCCCGCTCGGCGTCGCCGCCGGCCAGGTACGCGCCCTGGGCCGCCGCGTGCGGCAGGAGCACCGGCTCCAGGCCCCACGAGCGCAGGACGCCAAGTCCCGCTTCGAGGTTCGCGGTGGGGGAAGGGCCCGCGGGGGAGACCACCGCGACCCGGTCGCCGGGGACGAGCCGCCGCGGCCGGCGCAGCGCCCTCACGGCTCCAGCCCCAGGTCGACGTCGGGGCCCGCGAAGCCGAAGACCGCCGCGTACAGGGCGTGCTCGGCGAGCACGGCGTCCACGATCGTCTCGGCCCGCCGGAACCCGTGCTGCTCGCCCTCGTAGGCCCGGTAGGCGTGCGGCACGCCCCTGCCCTTGACGCGCTCGAGCAGCAGCTCCGCCTGCGCGGGCGGGCAGATCTCGTCCTCCAGGCCCTGGAGCAGGACGAACGGCACCTCGATCCGGTCGGCGTGGTGCACCGGCGAGCGCTCCAGCGACCGCTCCTCGAGCCTCCCCGGCGGCCCCACGAGCGAGTACACGTACTGCGACTCGAAGTCGTGCGTGTCGTCGCCGCTCCACAGCGCCAGGTCCAGGATCGGGTACTTCACCACCGCGCACGCGTACACCCCCTGCGCTGCAGGCGAGGTGAGCGAGGCCGCGGCTGTCCAGCCGCCGGCGCTGCCGCCGCGGATCGCGATCCGGCCCGCGTCCGCCGCGCCCTCGGCCGCCAGCGCCCTGGCGACGGCCGCGCAGTCCTCGACGTCGACCTCGCCCCACGCCTCGCGCAGCCGCTCCCGGTAGGCCCGCCCGTACCCGGTCGAGCCGCCGTAGTTCACCTCCACCACGCCGATGCCGCGGGAGGTGAAGTAGGCCAGTTCGAGGTCGAGCACGGCCCGCACGTGGCTGGTCGGGCCCCCGTGGACCCACACCGCGTACGGCGGCCGCTCGCCTTCGGGCCCTGCGAAACCGGGGTTACGGGGCGGGTAGACGTGGGCGTGGACCTCGCGCCCGCCCGGCCCGGTGAACGTGCGGTGCTCGGGGACCGGCAGGTACGCCGGGTCGACGGCGGGCACGTGCTCGGCCGCGACCGCCTTGGCCGCCAGCGAGAGCGAGTCCACCTCGACCACCTCGTAGCCGGTGTGCGCGCTCGCGGCCAGGCCGTAGACCCGGTCGCCGACGGCGGTGATCCCGGGGGCCCAGTCGGTCCAGGGGCCCTCGACGAGGTTCATCCGCCGCTCCCACGCGTCGAAGACGCCCAGGCGCCCTTCGCCCCTGCCGTGGACGGCGGCGATGTCGCCGGAGGCGAGGATCTGGAACCACTGCGACCCGAGCGTCCACAGGGGACCCGCGAACTCGGCCTCGGCCTCCAGGACCGGGCCGCGCTCGCCGGTGTGCGGGTCGCTCCAGTGCAGGTTCCACCAGCCGCCGCGGTCCCCGGCGAACACGAGGGTGTCGTCGCGGGTCCACTCGACCTGCGCGATCGACTCGCCGCCGCCTCCGGCGACGGTCCTCGCCCCGGTCAGGGCCCCGTCCGCGGTGATGTCGGCGACGCGCAGTTGGGTCTCGTCCCAGGGCATGTGCGGGTGGTTCCACGCGATCCACGCGATCGCGGCGCCGCTCGGGCTCACCCGCGGGCAGGCGAGGAACCGGTAGGCGTCGTCGGTCAGCTCCCGGTAGGCCGCCGCGTCGCCGTGCCGCGTCAGGTCGACCGCCGCGAGCACGCGCCGCACGTCGGTCGGGTTCGGCCCGGTGTGCTCCTCCAGGACCGCCCACGCCTCGGACCGCTCCAGGTCCACGACCGGCTCGGACCAGCGCAGCGCGCCGGGGAACGCCGGCGCGGGGCTGACCGGGAGCGGTTCGCGGTGCCGGTCCGGCGCGAACACGTACAGCCGCTGGTCCGCGTAGTTGGTGAACACGACGACCGGGCCGCCGTCCTCGCCGACCGCGCCCGCCCACGGCCGGCCGCCGTACTCGTGCACCCGGTTGCGCACGTTCCACGGCTCGGGCAGCACGGTCTCGGTGGTCCCGTCCTCCTTGCGCCGCACCAGGGCCCGCCGCCCGCCCTCGTTCGGGCGCGGCTCGGTCCACCACAGCTCGCCGCCGACCGCGCCGAGGAACCCGGGCCGCCCGTCCGAGGCGGCGACCAGGTCGGCGCCGATGGGGGAGTCCCAGGCGCCGTAAGGGGATCGCTTCACGGTCTGCTCCTAAGCGCTCAGCAGGAAGTCGTCCAGGACCCGCAGGCCGAACCGCAGCCCCTCGACCGGGACGCGCTCGTCGACGCCGTGCGCGAGCTTCCCGTACCCGAAGCCGGGCGGCAGCGCGAGCGGCGAGAACCCGTAGCCGGTGATCCCCAGGGGCGTGAACGGCTTCGCGTCGGTGCCGCCGGACATGCAGTACGGCACCGGGTGCCCCTCGGGGTCGAACTTCTCGATCGCCGCGCGCATCGCCCGGAACGTCGGCGAGTCGACCGGCGCGATGAGCGACGCGTCCCGATGCGCGTAGCGCCACTGGACGTCGGGCCCGCACAGCTCGTCCAGGGTCGCCTCGAACTCGGCCTCCCCGCCGGGCACCACCCGGCCGTCCACCTCGGCCCGGGCGTGCTCGGGGATGACGTTGATCTTGTACCCCGCCTCCAGGACCGTCGGGTTCGCGCTGTTGCGCAGCGTCGACTCCACCAGCTGCGCCGCCTCGCCCAGGCCCGACAGGTCCTCGTAGTCGGGGGCGACGCCGTGCAGCTCCGCCAGCTCGCGCACCGCGGCCTCCACCACGGGCGTCACCCGCAGCGGCCACTCGTGCGCGCCGATGCGCGCCACGGCCGCCGCGAGCCTGCTCACCGCGTTCTCGGGGTTCCGCTTGGAGCCGTGCCCGGCCCGGCCCCGCGCCGTCAGCTCCAGCCAGGCCGTGCCGCGCTCGCCCGCCGCGATCGGGTAGATCCGCATCCCCTCGCTGTGGAAGGTGAACCCGCCCATCTCCGAGATCCCCTCGGTGCAGCCCTCGAACAGCTCCGCGTGCTCGTCCGCGAGGAACCGCGACCCGTAGTCGGCCTCGGCCTCCTCGTCCGCCAGGAACGCGAACACGATCGACCGCCGCGGCCGCACGCCCTCGCGCGCCCAGGACCGCACGGCCGCGAGCATCATCGCGTCCATGCTCTTCATGTCGATCGCGCCGCGGCCCCAGAGCATCCCGTCGGCGTCGATCTCGCCCGAGAACGGGTCCACGCTCCAGTCGGCGGCCTCGGCGGGGACCACGTCGAGGTGCCCGTGCACCAGCAGCGCCGGAGCGTCCGGATCGGCCCCCGCCAACCGGGCCACCACATTGGACCGACCCGGGGCCTTCTCGAGGACCACCGGTTCCAGCCCGGCCTCCGCCAGCTTCACGGCCGCGTACTCCGCCGCCGCCCGCTCGTCCCCGTCGCCGCCGCCCCGGTTCGTCGTGTCGATGCGGATCAGGTCGCGAGTGAACTCGACGACCTCCTCGAACGACCGCTCGTCAGCCATACTGCTCCTCCATCGCCGCGCTCGCCAGCGTCGTGACCGCCTTGAAGCAGCGGATCGCCTCGTACATCGTGGCCGCCTCGTACCCGACGCGCCGCTCCCCGCACACCGCCACGCCCGGGACCACCGTCACCGCCCGCGCCAGGTGGTCCGCGTCGAACTCGACCTCGACCCGGTGCGGGAGGACGACCGGCTCGTGCCGCACCGCCAGCGCCACCGCCTCCGCGGCCCCGGCCGTGATCGCCTCGGCCGTCGCCTCGGGCGGGTCGCACCGCGCCGCGTACCGCGACACGCACTCCTTCACCTGCACGCCGACCGCTTGCGGCGCATAGCCCCTCGCGTCCTCGACGGTCTTGTCGTCGCCGATCACCATGATGACCGGGACCCCGAACTCGGCCGCCACCGCCGCGTTCAGGCGGCCCTCGCTCGCGCGCACCCCGTCGAGCCACACGCCCGTCACCGAGTTCGCCAGGTACGTGTGCGCCAGCACCCCCTCCTCGCCGGCGCCCGCGTGGTAGCCCAGGAACACCACGCCGTCCACGTCCCCGTGCTGCACGCCCTCCATCATGGACAGGTCCTTGTGCCGGCCGGTGATCATCGACGCCCGCGGGTCCAGCCGCTCCAGCAGCAGGTTCCGCATCGACCAGTGCGCCTCGTTCACCACCACCGCGTCCGCGCCCTGCATGAACAGGCCCTGCACCGCCGCGTTCACGTCGCCGGTGAACACCGGCCGCATCCGCTCCCAGCCCGGCCCGCCCGGCAGCACGTCCTCGGGGCACGTCACACCCGTCGCGCCCTCCATGTCGGCGCTGATGAGGATCTTCACGCCGCCATCCTCGCATGCACGAGATGGCACGCCGCCGCGTGCGCCCCGGACCCCAGCACCGGGTCCTCGCCCTCGCACCGCCCCAGCACCGCCAGGGCGGCCCCCGACGCCACCTCCTGGCACCGCGGCCGGAACCGGCACCCGCCCGGAATCCGCGACGCGTCCGGCAGCTCCCCGGCCAGCACCACCGGCTCCGCCGCGCCGTCCAGGAACGCGGCCGAGTTGGGCAGCACCGACACCAGCGCGCGCGTGTACGGGTGCCGCGGCTCGGTGAGCACCTGCTCCACCGGCCCCTGCTCCACGATCCGCCCCAGGTACATGATCGCGATCCGGTCCGCGATGCTCCACGCCAGCCCCAGGTCGTGCGTGATCACCAGCGCCCCGAGCCCCGCGTCCTCCTTGAGCCGCAGCAGGAGCGAGAGGATCTCCCCGCGCACCGACGCGTCCAGCGACGCCACCGGCTCGTCGGCGACCAGGATGCTCGGCTCCAGCACCAGCGCCCCCGCGATCACCACGCGCTGGCGCTGCCCGCCCGAGAGCTCGTGCGGGTACGCGAGGAAGAACCGCTCCGGCGGCCGCAGCCCCGCCCGCGCGAGCGCGTCCGCGACCCGCGCCGGCTCGTCGTCGCCGATCCCGTGGATCCGCAGCCCCTCGGCCACCGCCTCGTACACGGTGTGCCGCGGGTTCAGCGCCCCCGACGGGTCCTGGAGCACCAGCTGCACCTGCCGCCGGTACGCCTTGAGCGCCTTCGACGACCGCCCCAGCGGCCGCCCGCCGAACGCGACCTCGCCGCCGGTGGCCCGCTCCAGGCCCAGCAGCGTGCGCGCCAGCGTCGTCTTCCCGCACCCGGACTCCCCGGCCAGGGCCACGATCTCCCCGGGCCGGACCTCCAGGTCCACGCCGTCCACGGCCCGCGCGGTCCGCCCCCCGGGCAGTCCGAACTCGACCCGCAGGCCCCGCGCCGACAGCACCAGCTCATCCGATGACAACGGGCTCCCCTTCCTGGGCCACGAAGCACGCGCTCGACCGCGCGCCCCCGATGTGCAACAGCTCCGGCGCCGCCTCGCCGCACCGCTCGACCGCCACCGCGCACCGCGGCCGGAACGAGCAGCCCTCCGGCAGCCGCGCCGGGTCCGGCGGGTCGCCCGCCAGGCCGCCCGGGTTCCGGCGCGAGGCCGGGTCCCCGATCACCGGGAACGCCGCCCCGAGCGCCGCCGAGTACGGGTGCCGCGCCTGCGCGAACACCTCCCGCGCCGGCCCCTGCTCGACCACCCGTCCCGCGTACATGACCGCGGCCGTGTCGCACACCGAGGAGAGCACCGACAGGTCGTGGCTGATCATCACCAGGCCCACGCCCCGCTCCGACACCAGCCCCGAGATCAGTTGCAGCACTTGGGCCTGCACCATGACGTCGAGCGCCGTCGTCGCCTCGTCGGCGATGATCAGGTCCGGGTCGCACGCCAGCGCCATCGCGATCATGACCCGCTGGCGCTGCCCGCCCGACAGCTCGTGCGGGTAGCTCCGCGCCCGCGACGCCGGCAGCCCGACCCGCTCGAGCAGGCCCTCGGCCCGCTTCGCGGCCGCCGCCGCGCTCAAGCCCTTGTCGTGCACCAGCATCGGCTCGGCCACCTGCCGCCCGATCCGCTGCACCGCGTTGAGCGAGTGCATCGCCCCCTGGAACACGATCGAGGCGCCCGTCCACCGCACCGCCCGCAGCCGGCCCCACCCCATCGCGAGCAGGTCCTCGCCGTCGAGCAGGATCTCGCCGGTGACCTCCGCGGTCTTCGGCAGCAGCCGCAGCACCGCCATCGCGAGCGTCGACTTCCCGCAGCCCGACTCGCCCGCGATGCCGAGCGTCGTCCCGGCCTCCACCGTCAGGTCGACGCCGCGCACGGCCGGGATGCGCCCGCGCGAGCCGGTGTACGTGACGTGCACGTCCCGGAACTCCAGGAGCGTCATGCGGACTCACCTCGCAGCCGGGGGTTGAACACGGCCTCCAGGGCCCGCCCGCACATCATGAACGCGAGCACGACCAGCAGGATCGCCAGGCCCGGCGGCAGCAGGTACCACCAGGCGTGCGCCGAGACCGCGCCGTTGTCGCTGGCGCGGTTGAGGATCGAGCCCCACGAGACCACGTTCGGGTCGCCCAGGCCCAGCCACGCGAGCGAGGACTCCATGAGGATCGCCGAGGGCACGAGCAGGGTCGCGCTGGCGAGCACCAGCGGGAGGACGTTGGGGAGAATGTGCTTGGTCATCTGGTGCCAGTGGCCCGCGCCGAGCGCGCGGGCGCGCTCGAGGTAGGGCCGGGACTGGACGGTGAGCGTCTGGGCCCGCACCAGGCGGGTCGTGCCCGACCAGGAGACGAGCGCGATGACGATGATGGTGGTGGCCATGCTCCGGCCGAGCACGGCCAGGAGTGCGATGGCCACGACCAGGCTGGGCAGCACCATGAACCAGTCGGAGACGCGCAGCGCGACCCAGCCGTACCAGCCGCCGACGTGGCCGCTGGTGACGCCGACGGCGGTGCCGATGACGACGGCGACGACGGTCGCGGTGAGTCCGATGAGGAGGGAGATCCGCGAGCCCCACAGCGTCAGCGCGAGCACGGAGCGGCCGACCTCGTCGGTGCCGAGCGGGAACGCCGCGCTCGGCGGCTCCATGCGCCCGCCGGTGGCCTGCGTGACCGAGAGCGCGGACTCGTCGACGAGGACGGGCGCGGCGATCGCCAGGACCACGATGGCGCCCAGGAGGACCAGGCCGATCATGCCGGTGCGCTGGGCCCGGTAGGCGGCCCAGGAGCGGGCGAGCGACTGCCGCCGCCGCGCCCGTGCCAGCCGGCGCCGCGCGGCGGAGGCCGCGGGCGCCGGGGTCGGTGTGGATGCCGTCATGACTTCCGAATCCGTGGGTCGATGAACCAGTAGAGGATCTCGGCG
This sequence comes from Glycomyces terrestris, assembly GCF_003933745.1. GTDB lineage: Bacteria > Actinomycetota > Actinomycetes > Mycobacteriales > Micromonosporaceae > Glycomyces > Glycomyces terrestris. The sequence continues at coordinate 185,838 of NZ_RSEB01000006.1, forward strand.
GCGAGGACCGCGAGGATCGTGGAGGCCGAGAACAGCACGAACAGCGCCTGGAGGACCGGCCGGTCGGGGTAGAAGACCGCCTGCACGAACAGGCTGCCCAGGCCCGGCCAGGAGAACACCGCCTCGGTCACGATGGAGCCGTTGACGATCCCGCCGATGGCGAGGAACACCAGCGTCACGGTGGGCAGGAGCGCGTTCGGCACCGCGTGCCGGTCGCGCACCTGGTCGTCCCGCAGGCCCTTGGCCCGTGCCGTCGTCAGGTAGTCCGAGCCGATCTCGTCCAGGATGGACGAGCGCATGATCATGAGGTACCCGGCGTACACCACGGCCGTGTAGGTGAGCACCGGCAGCACCAGGTGGTGGGCGATGTCGAGCGCCTGCGGCCAGAACTGCGGCGGCGTGCTCGGCGAGCGCATCCCGTTGACCGGGAAGATCCCCAGGTACCGCGCGAAGACGAGGATGACGATCATGCCGAGCCAGAACGTGGGCGCCGAGTACAGGAGCAGGCCGGCCGCGACGTGCCCGCGGTCGTAGCGGCTGCCCTGCCGCCAGCCGGTGCGGGTGCCGATCCAGAAGCCGAGCAGGACGGCGAGCACCATGCCGGTGCCGGAGAGCAGGATCGTGGCCGGCAGCCGCTCGACGATGAGGTCGAAGATCGGGCGCCGGTACTGGAACGAGTCCCCGAGGTCCATGGTGAGCGTTCCGATGATGTAGTCCCAGAACTGCTCCCACATGGGCCGGTCGAGGCCGAGCTCGGCCCGGAGCGCGGCGCGCTCCTCGGGCGAGACGGGCCGCTCCTTGGTGAGCTGGTCGATCGGGTCCCCGGCGATGAGCCGGAAGATGAAGAACGACGAGAACAGCACCAGCAGGAGCGACACGGCGGCGCCGGCGACGTGCTTGCAGAGGTACCGCCCGAACCCGTTCGCGACGCGCCCGGGGCGGCGCCCCGCGGACGGGGCGGCGCCGGAGGGCGCCGCCGCGTCCGCGGGGGTCGGACCGTCGGCCGTCATTCGCGCTCGTCCGCGGTCTTCCTGCGCCGCAGCGCGAACACGACGGCGCCGGCCACGACCACGACCGCGGCGCCCGCGACGGCGATCCACACCCAGGCCGGCGTCCCGGCCTCCTCGGCTGCGCCGACCGGCTGCGCGGTGACGTACGACCACGCGTAGCCCTGCTGGCCGGTGATCATGCCGCCGTCGCTGGGCTGGAGCGTCATGCCGGTGATCTTGTCGCTGTTGTACGCCTCGAGCACGTTCTGGTAGTACAGGTAGATCACGGGCGTGTCCTCGTAGAGCATCCGCTGCTGCTCCTTGATGAGCGCGGCGCGCGCGTCCGGGTCGGACTCGACCTTCTGCTGCTCGTGGAGCGCGTCGAACTCGGGGTTGCAGTAGTTGTTCTCGCTGGAGCGCTCGGTGCCGTCGGTCAGGGTCGGCAGGACCGCGCAGGTGTGCATGCCGAGCTGCTCGGTCGGGTTGGGGCCGACGCCCCAGCCGGAGAAGGCGATGTCGAACTCGCCCAGGTAGGCCATGTCGTTCAGGGTGCCCTGCTCGATGGCCTCGGGCTTGATCTCCAGGCCGAGTTCGGTCCACCACTCGGTCACGAACTGCACCACGGTCGCGTAGTCGGTGTTGTCGGCGTGCTGGAAGAACCGGAAGCTCAGCCGCTCGCCGGTGCCCGGCATGGTCCGGATCCCGTCCTCGCCGCGCACGTACCCGGCCTCGTCGAGGAGGGCGTTCGCCGCGTCGATGTCGAACTCCAGCAGGGAGTCCCCGCCGTCCCAGTGGTACTGCTCGAAGATCTCGGGGATGATCGAGGTCGCGGGCTGGCCGTTGCCGTCGAGGACCCGGTCGACCAGGGCCGCCTTGTCGATCGCCATGTGCATGGCCTGGCGGACGATCGGGTCCTTGAGCGCGGGGTGCCCGTCGCCGAACGCGGTGCCGTCCTGCGTCACCGAGTTGTAGTTGAGGGTGAGCGAGACGTACCGGCGGCCCTGCGCGTTGTTGACGGTGATGCCGTCCTGGCCGTCGAGGGCCTCGATCTGGGCCGGGTTGAGGCCGTTCACGATGTCGACCTCGCCGGCTTCGAGCGCGGCCACGGCCGCGTCGGTCTCGGTGTAGTAGTCGAAGACGATCTCGTCGAACCCGGGCGCGCCGTCCCAGTAGTGCTCGTTGGCCTCGAGCCGGATGAACTCGTCGGTCTCGAACTCGGTGACCTGGAACGGTCCGGAGCCGACCAGCGGCAGCTGGTTCGCGTCGTCGGCCGACGGGTCCGGATACTGCGACCAGATGTGCTCGGGCACGATGAACACCTCGCGGGTGAGCACGTCCCACGGCGACGGCTGCGCGAGCGTGAGCACGAACGTGGTGTCGTCCGGCGCCTCGGCGCTCACCAGGTTCCCGGCGAAGTCGATGTTCCAGTCGCGAATGGCCTGGTTCTCGATGAGGAGGTCGTAGGTGTAGGCGACGTCCTGCGCGGTGAGGGGCTCGCCGTCGGACCATTCGGCGCCTTCGCGGATCTGGAACGTCCAGGTGAGACCGTCCTCGGACTCCTCCCATTCGGTCGCCAGGCCCGGCACCGGCTCGTAGTCGGTGCCCATGCGCACGAGCGTCTCGTACGTCATCATGCTCGTGTTGTAGGTGATGACGAACCGCCGCTTGAACGGGTTGAAGGTGTCGACCTCCTGGTTCGTGGCGATGAGCAGGGAGTCCGTCTGCTCCTCTTGGGCCGCGCCGGGCGCGGCGACGGCCAGCGCTCCGGCCGACATCAGGAGCGCGGCCGCGGCGGAGAGGAGCCGCCGCGTCAGGGCATGGGGATTCATGGGGTGCAGGTCCTCGCATTCGGTTCCGGGCGCCAGTGCCCGCGGCGCGCACCGCGGCCGCGGCCTGGAATGTACCGGACAGCATGACGGAACTCTTCTCGAGTTGTCAACGATGTGAAGAAAGTTTTCATTGCTGCAATATGGGGCGCCCGCGAACCCCGAAAACCATGAGAACCCCCTGCGTTCTCCAGTAGATTCAGCTGGCTACCGAGAGTGATGAGGAGACTGCGGTGTGGAGCTGGCTTGAGGACGCGTTCACCGCGCACCCCGAGATCGCGATCTTCCTCGCCCTCGGCCTCGGCTTCCTCGTCGGCAAGCTCAAGATCAAGGGCATCGCCCTCGGCCCCGTCACCGGCACCCTCCTCGCCGGCGTCCTCGTCGGCATCGTCTTCACCGGCGTCGACATCCCCGACCTCGTCAAGACCGTCGCCTTCGTCGCCTTCCTCTTCGCCCTCGGCTACAACGTCGGCCCCCAGTTCTTCGCCGGCCTCAAAGGCGACGGCCTCAAGCAGGTCCTCCTCGCCGTCGTCAACTGCGTCGTCGGCCTCCTCATCGTCATCGCCCTCGCCAAGGCCCTCGGCTACGGCCCCGGCTGGGGCGCCGGCCTCCTCGCCGGCGGCCTCACCCAGTCCGCCGTCATCGGCGTCGCCGACTCCGCCATCGCCGCCCTCCCCGGCCTCAGCGCCGACGAGGTCGAGGAACTCGAGTCCCAGGTCGCCGTCGGCTACGCCGTCTGCTACCTCTTCGGCACCGCCGCCGCCGCGTTCTTCCTCTCCTCCCTCGCCCCGCGCATGCTCGGCTCCAAGAGCCTCGCCGCCGACGCCCACGAGATGGAGCAGCGCCTCGGCGTCGCCCGAGAACCCGGCATCAGCCCCGCCTACTACTCCATCGTCCGCCGCTCCTACCGCGTCACCGGCGGCTCCGCCGTCGGCCGCACCGTCGGCGACCTCGAACGGCGCGCCCTCGACCTCGGCCACCGCATCATGTTCCACGACCTGCGCCGCGGCACCGCCGTCCAGCCGACCAGGCCCGCCACCGTCCTCCAGGCCGGCGACGTCGTCACCCTCGCCGCCCGCCGCCCCGACCTCGTCGCCCTCAGCGTCGACCAGTGGGGCGAGGAGGTCGACGACGAGGAGCTCCTCGACTACCGCGTCGAGACCCTCCCCATCGTCGTCACCGGCAAGAAGCTCGCCGGACAGCGGATCGGACCCGCCTTCGCCGAGCACGCCCCCCGCCTGTTCGTCACCAAGCTCGTCCGCGGCGGCCACGAGATCCCCTGGAGCGACGACACCGTCATCCACGCCGGAGACGAGATCACCGTCCAGGGCGGCAAGGAGGAGGTCGAAGCCGCCGTCGGCGACCTCGGCTACCCCAACCGCGCCTCCGACGCCACCGACATGAGCTACGTCGGCCTCGGCATCGTCCTCGGCGCCCTCATCGGCGTCCCCACCATCGCCGTCGCCGGCGCCGACATCGGCCTCACCACCTCCGGCGGCGCCCTCATCATGGGCCTGGTCTTCGGCTGGCTCCGCGCCAAGTCGCCCACCTTCGGGCGGTTCCCGCCCGCCGCCAACTGGATGCTCTCCACCGGCGGCCTGTGCATGTTCGTCGGCATCGTCGGCATCACGGCCGGCCCCGACTTCATCGACGGCGTCAAGTCCGAGGGCCTCGTCCTCGTCTTCGCCGGCCTCGTCGTCACCCTCCTCCCCATGCTCGTGACCATGTACCTCGCCAAGTGGCTCTTCAAGATCCCCGTCCCGGTCAACCTCGGCATCACCGCCGGCGCCAACACCACCACCGCCTCCATCGGCGCCATCACCGACACCGCCAGGAGCCAGGTCCCCGTCCTCGGCTACACGATCCCCTACGCCATCGGCAACGTCCTGCTCACGATCTGGGGCGCGGTCATCGTGGCCGTCCTCGCCTGACCACGAAAGGGAACCGACCATGACCACGGTGGACCGCGACGAACAGCGCCGGCTCGAAGGGCTCAGCCCCTTCGAGCTCAAGAACCGCCTCATCGAACTCGCCGGCGAGAACGAGAAGGCCAACGCCCTCGCCATGGTCAACGCCGGCCGCGGCAACCCCAACTGGACCGCGACCGCGCCCCGCGAGGCGTTCTTCCTCCTCGGCCAGTTCGCCGTCACCGAGACCCGCCGCGACTGGGACGAGTTCGAGTCCTTCGGCGGCATGCCCCAGAGCGAGGGCATCGCCCAGCGCCTCGACGACTACCTCAAGGCCAACGCCGCCGCGCCCGGGGCCTCCGCGCTGGCCTCCTATGTCGCCCACGGCGTCGACGTCCTCGGCTTCGACGCCGACGACTGGGTCGGCGAGCTCGCGGACGCGATCATCGGCGATCACTACCCGGTCCCCGACCGGATGCTCGTCCACGCCGAGCAGGTCGTGCACGCCTACCTCGCCGCCGAGATGGGCGGCGCCCCGAAGGGCGGCTGGGACCTGTACGCCGTGGAGGGCGGCACCGCCGCGATGTGCTACCTCTTCGACTCCGCGCAGGTCAACGGCCTGCTCCACCGCGGCGACCGGGTCGCCCTCATGGTGCCGATCTTCACGCCCTACCTGGAGATCCCGCTGCTGGACCGGTACGCCTTCGACATCGTCCCGATCGCGGCCACGACCACCGGCGAGACGGGCGTGCACACCTGGCAGTACCCGGACGAGGAGATCGACAAGCTCAAGGACCCGTCCATCAAGGCGCTGTTCCTGGTCAACCCCTCGAACCCGCCGTCGGTGAAGCTCGCCGAGCCGACCCTGGAGCGCATCCGGGACATCGTGGCGAACCACAACCCGGGCCTGACGATCATCACCGACGACGTCTACGGCACCTTCACCGACGGGTTCACCTCGCTCATGTCGAGCCAGGCGGCCAACACGATCGGCGTGTACTCCTTCTCGAAGTACTTCGGCTGCACCGGCTGGCGCCTCGGCGTCATCGCCGTCGCGAAGGACAACGTGTTCGACCAGCGGATCGCCGCCCTGGAGGAGACCCGCACCGCGGCGCTGCGCGAGCGGTACGCCTCGATCACGCTGGAGCCCGAGAAGCTCAAGTTCATCGACCGGATCGTGGCCGACTCGCGCGACGTGGCGCTCAACCACACCGCGGGCCTGTCGACGCCGCAGCAGGTCCAGATGGCCCTGTTCGCGCTCCACTGCCTCACCGACGCCGAGGGCGCCTACAAGCGCGACTGCCGGGCCGTCATCGCGCGCCGCCTGAAGCAGCTCGTGGAGGGCCTGGACGTGCCCTACCCCGAGGACCCGGAGGCCGCGCACTACTACGTCGAGCTCGACCTGCTCTCGTGGGCCGAGCGCAACTGGGGCGCGGCGTTCGCCGACTGGATGCAGGCGAACTACGAGCCGGTGGACCCGGTCTTCCGCCTGGCCCAGGAGGAGTCGGTGGTCCTGCTCAACGGCGGCGGCTTCGACGGCCCCGAGTGGTCGGTCCGCGTCTCGCTCGCGAACCTCCGCATGGACGCCTACCAGCGGATCGGCGCGGCCCTGCGCCGCATCGGCGAGGAGTACCACGAGGCGTTCCAGGCCTCCAGGCGCTAGAGGAGCCGATCGATGGACTGGATCGAGTCGACACTGGAGTCGACGCCCGAGATCGCGCTGTTCCTGTGCCTAGCGCTCGGCTTCGCCGTGGGGCGGGTGAAGATCTGGAAGATCTCGCTCGGCGGCGTCGCGGGCACGCTCATCGTGGCGATCTTCCTCGGCATGTTCGCCGACATCGAGCTGAACGACCAGGTGAAGACGATCGCGTTCGCGCTGTTCATCTTCACCCTGGGCTACATCTCGGGGCCGACGTTCTTCGCCAGCCTCAACCGCAGGAGCCTGCGGTACGCCACGTTCACCGGCATCGAGGTCGTCTCCGTCCTGGCGATCACGGCCGCGGCGGTCCTCATCATGGACCTCGACGTCGGCACCGCCGCGGGCCTGCTCGCGGGCGGCGCCACCGAGTCCGCGGCCGTGGGCACCGCGACCGACGCGATCGGGCGCCTGGACCTGTCGGCCGACGAGATCGCGACGCTCCAGGCGAACGTCGGCACCGCGTACTCGATCTCGTACATCTGCGGCCTCATCACGATCGTGCTGCTGTCGAGCCAGTTCTTCCCGCTCATCATGCGCGTGAACCTGCGCGAGGAGGCCGCGAAGCTCTGGAAGCGGCTCGGCGGCGCGGCCGACGACGCCACCGCCGCGCCCGCGGCCCCGGCGATCGTGGGCCGCGAGTACCTCGTCTCGGCCGCCGCGGGGAAGACGGTGGCCGAGTTGCAGGCCGACCTCGGCGAGGCCACCGTCGAGGAGGTGTTCCGTGAAGGGGCCCAGGTGAAGGTGGAGCCGGGGGTGCGGCTCGCCGAGGGCGACCGGGTCCTCCTCGTCGGCCGCCGCGAGGCCCTGGTCGGCGCCGCCGGCCGCATCGGCGCCGAAGTGGACCTCGACGAGTCCATGGGCATGAGCCTCGACCTCGCCGACGTCGTCGTCACCCGCAAGGGCTACACGGCCGCGACGCTGGGGGACATCCGGCGCGAGTTCGCCGAGGAGCGCCAGGGCGTGTTCCTCCAGCGGATCACCCGCGGCGACCACGAGCTGCCCGTCCAGCCCAAGACGCTCATCCAGCGCGGCGACACGCTGCGCCTGGCAGGCGCCACGCGGGACATGCAGCGGGTGGTCCCCATGATCGGCTTCCGCGTCGACCCGAAGGTCACCTTCGACATGGTGTTCATCGCGGTTGGCGTCGTCCTCGGCTTCCTCATCGGCCTGCTGGTGTGGACCGTGGGGACGATCCCGCTCACGCTCGGCACCGGCGGCGGCTGCCTCCTGGCCGGCCTGCTGTTCGGCTGGATCCGCTCGAAGCGGCCCACGTTCGGCCAGTACGACTCGGGCGCCGCGGACGTGATCAAGACGCTCGGCCTGGCGACCTTCATCTGCGCGGTCGGCCTGTCCTCGGGCCCGCAGGCGGTGAAGCTGGTGGAGCAGTTCGGGGTCGGCCTGCCGATCGCGGGCGTGGCGATGACCGCGATCCCGGCGTTCGTCTCGCTGTTCGTGGCCTGGAAGGTCATGAAGCTGCCGGCGCCGCTGACGCTCGGCGCGGTTACCGGCCAGCAGTGCTCCACGCCCGGCGTCACCGCCGTCCAGGGCGCCGCGGGCAACGCGACGCCGCTCATGGCCTACACGATCGTCTACGCGTTCTCGAACGTCGTCCTGCCGCTGCTGGGCCCGATCGTGGTGGCCATGGCGCACGCGATCGGCTAGAGCCGGAAGGCCCCGTTCGTGTTCAGCATGAGCGAGTACACGGAGTCGGTGGCGGTGATGAACAGCCGGTTGCGCTTGGGGCCGCCGAAGACCAGGTTGGACACCGCCGGCTGCGGCACCGGGAGCGTCGCCAGGAGGGTCCCGTCGGGGTCGAAGCAGCGCACCCCGCCGGCCGCGGCCCACACGCGGCCCTCCACGTCGACGCGCAGGCCGTCGAAGTGCCCGCCGGGGGACTCGGCGAAGACCTCGCCGCCGCGGAGGCCGGCGCCCTCGACCGCGAAGGACCGGATGTGGCCGCCGGCGGTGTCGGCGATGTAGAGGGTCCGCTCGTCGGGGGAGAAGGCGAGTCCGTTGGGCCGCTGGAAGTCGTCGGCGACGCGCGCGACCTCGCCGGTGCCCGGGTCGATGCGGTACACGTGGCAGCCGTCGATCTCCTGCTCCGCCCGGATCCCTTCGTAGTCGCTGGTGATGCCGTAGGGCGGGTCGGTGAACCAGACCGCGCCGGTCGAGTCGACCACGACGTCGTTGGGGCTGTTGAACCGCTTGCCGTCCCAGCGGTCCGCGAGCACGGTGACCGAGCCGTCGAGCTCGGTCCGGGTCACGGCCCGCCGCCCCTGCTCGCAGGAGACGAGGCGGCCCTGCCGGTCGAGGGTGTGGCCGTTCGTGTACCCGGCGGGGGAGCGGAAGACGCTCACCGAGCCGTCGGTCTCGTCCCAGCGCAGCATCCGGTCGTTCGGGATGTCGCTGAACAGCAGGTACTTCCCGTGCGGCACGTACACCGGGCCCTCGACCCACCGGCCGCCGGAGTACAGGCACTCGAGGTAGTCGTCCCCGGCCACCTTGAAGAGGGCGTCGTGCACCTCGAAACTCGCGAGCGTCTTGCTCACCGGAACCTCCTGTCGCAGTGGTGCCGCCGCGCGGCCACGCCGCCCAATCTACGGGATCGAACATGTTCGATCCTCGCTCTCCGGGGTGAGGTGTCCCCGTCCCCTCATCCGGACGGGTGTGGTGTCGGTCCCGGTCTGGTCGGCAAGGGCCGATAGTGTTTAGCATTGTCGAACGCGGCAATCTCAAGACACACCCGGGCCGCGATCGGGACGGGACGGGAACGGAGGCGGGCGGATGGCCAAGCACATCCAGTCGCTGGAGCGCGCGGCCGCGATGCTGCGGCTGCTCGCGGGCGGCGAGCGGCGCCTCGGCCTGTCGGACATCGCCTCGGCGCTCGGCCTGGCCAAGGCCACCGCGCACGGCATCCTGCGGACCCTCCAGCACGAGGGCTTCGTGGAGCAGGACCCCGGCTCGGGCCGCTACCAGCTGGGCGCCGAGCTGCTGCGCCTGGGCACCACCTACCTCGACGTCCACGAGCTGCGCGCCCGCGCGCTGGTGTGGACCGACGACCTGGCCCGCTCGGGCGGCGAGGCGGTCTACCTCGGGGTGGTCCACCAGCAGGGCGTCCTCATCGTCCACCACGTCTTCCGGCCCGACGACAGCCGCCAGGTCCTGGAGGTCGGCGCCATGCAGCCGATGCACTCGACCGCGCTCGGCAAGGTGCTCACCGCGTTCGACCCGGTCGCGCATGCCGAGCTCGTGGAGGCGAAGCGCGAGCCGTTCACCTCGCGCACGCTCGTGGAGCTGCCCGAGATCGAGCGGGTCCTGGAGCGCACCCGCTCCCAGGGCTACGCCACCGACCTCGACGAGACCTGGGAGGGCGTGGCCTCGGTGGCCGCGCCGATCTTCGACCGGCACCGCCTCGCGGTGGGCGCGGTCGGCATTACCGGCGCCGTCGAGCGCGTGTGCAGGGACGGCGACCTGCGGCCCGAGCTCGTCGCGGCCGTCCGCGACACCGCGCGCTCGGTCTCGCGCGACCTCGGGGCCAAACCCTTCTAGCGGTACGCCCGATTCCTCCACTTTGCTGCGGGCCGCGTGTGGTCCTGCTATGCCTGTCTTGCAGGCGTTTCGCATGGTTCGAGGATTGGAATGTGGCGGTCGTCACATATCTATTGACGTGCAGGTCGGCGAGGAGAACACTTTGCGTACGTCGGTCGGCATTGTCGAATGCTAAACGGCTTCAGCGTTCGCTGCGCCCGCCGACGCGAACAACAAGCCCTCGAAACGAGGACGGCGCCCCCGGCTCCGCTCTCGGGCACGGACAAAGGAGTCGCAAGTGTCCAGCACAGACATCATCATCGGCGAGGTCGTCGGCACGGCCCTGCTGATCCTGCTCGGCGGCGGCGTGTGCGCCGCCGTCACCCTCAAGAAGTCCAAGGCCCAGAACGCCGGCTGGCTCGCGATCACCTTCGGGTGGGGCTTCGCCGTGCTCACCGCCGCCTACGTCGCCGCCGGCGTCTCCGGCGCCCACCTCAACCCCGCGGTCACCATCGGCCTCGCCGTCACCGGCGGCACCCCCTGGGACCAGGTCCCGCTCTACATCGGCTCCCAGATGGTCGGCGCGATGCTCGGCGCCTTCCTCGTCTGGGTCGCCTACTACGGCCAGTTCCAGGCCCACATGGCCGACCTCGCCGCCCAGCCCGAGGCCGCCGAAGGCCCCGACGACGCCAAGGCCGGCCCGGTCCTCGGCATCTTCTCCACCGGCCCCGAGGTCCGCAACGCCGCCATGAACCTCGCGACCGAGGTCATCGGCACCTTCGTCCTCCTCATCGCCATCCTCACCCAGGGCCTCAACGGCTCCGGCGAAGGACTCGGCACCCTCGGCGTCCTCATCACCGCCCTCGTCGTCGTCTCCATCGGCCTCTCCCTCGGCGGCCCCACCGGCTACGCCATCAACCCCGCCCGCGACCTCGGCCCCCGCATCGTCCACGCCCTCCTGCCGCTCAAGCACAAGGGACGCTCCGACTGGGGCTACGCGTGGGTCCCCGTCGTCGGCCCCGTCGTCGGCGCCGTCCTCGCCGGTCTGCTCTACAACGTTGCCTTCGCCTAGCCATGACGACACAATCGACCTATTCCGCCTCGACAACGATGTTTTGGAGCGCACCATGACCGACTCGCACAGCGGCCCGTTCATCGCGGCCATCGACCAGGGCACCACCTCCTCGAGGTGCATCATCTTCGACCGCGACGGCCGCATCGTCGCCGTCGACCAGAAGGAGCACGCCCAGATCTTCCCCAAGCCGGGCTGGGTCGAGCACGACGCCGCGGAGATCTGGCGCAACGTCCAGGAGGTCGTCGCCGGCGCCATGGTCAAGGCCGGCGCCCGCCGCGACGACATCCTGTCGATCGGCATCACCAACCAGCGCGAGACCACCATGCTGTGGGACAAGCACACCGGCCAGCCCGTCCACAACGCCATCGTCTGGCAGGACACCCGCACCGACCAGCTCTGCAAGCAGCTCGGCGGCGACGCCGGCCAGGACCGCTGGCGCCGCGAGACCGGCCTGCCCCTCGCCGCCTACTTCGCCGGCCCCAAGATCGCCTGGCTCCTCGACAACGTCGACGGCCTCCGCGAGAAGGCCGAGGCCGGCGACCTCCTGTTCGGCACCATGGACTCCTGGGTCATCTGGAACCTCACCGGCGGCACCGAGGGCGGCGTCCACGTCACCGACGTCACCAACGCCTCCCGGACCCTCCTCATGAACCTCGAGGACCTGTCCTGGAACGCCGACATCGCCGCCGAGATGGGCGTCCCGCTCCAGGTCCTGCCCGAGATCCGCTCCTCCTCCGAGATCTACGGCGAGGTCACCGGCGGCACCCTCGGCCAGCTCCTCGGCGGCGTCCCCGTCGCCTCCGCCCTCGGCGACCAGCAGGCCGCCCTGTTCGGACAGACCTGCTTCTCCACCGGCGAGGCCAAGTCCACCTACGGCACCGGCACGTTCATGCTCATGAACACCGGCGAGAAGCTCATCCACTCCGAGTCGGGCCTGCTCACCACCGTCGGCTACCGCATCGGCGACCAGGACCCGGTCTACGCCCTCGAAGGCTCCATCGCCGTCACCGGCTCGCTCGTCCAGTGGATGCGCGACCAGATGGGGCTCATCAGCACCGCCGCCGAGATCGAGACGCTCGCGCTCTCGGTCGAGGACAACGGCGGCGCCTACTTCGTGCCGGCGTTCTCCGGGCTGTTCGCCCCCTACTGGCGCTCCGACGCCCGCGGCGTGATCGCCGGCCTCACCCGGTACGTCACCAAGGCCCACATCGCCCGCGCCGTCCTGGAGGCCACCGCCTGGCAGACCCGCGAGATCACCGACGCCATGACCAAGGACTCCGGCGTCGAGCTCTCCGCGCTCAAGGTCGACGGCGGCATGACCTCCAACAACCTCCTCATGCAGTTCCTCGCCGACGTCCTCGACGCCCCGGTCGTGCGCCCGATGGTCGCCGAGACCACCTGCCTCGGCGCCGCCTACGCGGCCGGGCTCGCCGTCGGCTTCTGGAACTCCACCGACGACCTGCGCGCCAACTGGCGCCGCGCCGCCGAGTGGACCCCCGACATGGACCCGGACCTGCGGGACCGCGAATACAAGAACTGGCTCAAAGCCGTCGAGCGCACCATGGGCTGGCTCGAGGACTAGCCGCCAGGCAAGGAACACAAGGGAATGAGGAGTCGGCCATGACCACCTTGCAGCACCTCCCCGCGAACTGGGAGGGCCCGACCGCGGTCCGCTTCACCGAGCGGGCCGACCGGGCCGAGCAGCGCCAGAACCTGTCCAACACGACGTTCGACCTGCTCGTCATCGGCGGCGGCATCCTGGGCATCTCCACCGCCTGGCACGCCGCCCAGTCGGGACTGCGGGTGGCCCTGGTCGACTCCGGCGACTTCGCCGGGGCCACCTCCTCGGCCTCCTCCAAGCTCCTCCACGGCGGACTGCGCTACCTCCAGACCGGCGCGGTCAAACTCGTCGCGGAGAACCACTTCGAACGCCGCGCCGTCACCCGCCAGGTGGCGCCGCACCTCTCCCGCCCGCTCACCTTCTACCTGCCCATCTACAAGAACGGCCCCCACGGCGCCGCCAAGATGGGCGCCGGCGTCTTCGCCTACTCCGCGCTCTCGGCCTTCGGCGACGGCGTCGGCCACCTGCTCAACCCGGTCAAGGCCCGCATGGCCGTGCCCGAACTGCGCATCGACGACCTCAAGGCCGTCGCCGTCTACGGCGACAGCCAGATGAACGACGCCCGCATGGCCCTCATGACCGTCCGCGCCGCCGCGGACGCCGGCGCCGTCGTCCTCAACCACGCCGAGGTCACCGGCCTGCGCTTCACCGCGAAGCAGGGCACCAGGTCCCGCGTCAGCGGCGCCGAGCTCCGCGACCGCCTCACCGGCGCGGAGTTCGGCGTCGACGCCCGCGTCGTCCTCAACGCCACCGGCCCCTGGGTCGACCACCTGCGCCGCATGGAGGACGCCGGCGCCGACCCCTCGATCCGCCTCTCCAAGGGCGCCCACCTCGTCCTCAAGCGCACCTCCCACTGGCAGGCCGCGCTGGCGACGCCGATCGACAAGTACCGCATCACGTTCGCGCTGCCGTGGGAGGACATGCTCCTGCTCGGCACCACCGACGAGGAGTACGAGGGCGACCCCGGCGAGGTCGCGGTGAACGAGCGGGACATCGCGCAGATCCTCGACGAGGCCGGCCACTCGGTGCGCTCCGAGCAGCTGCGCCGCGAGCTCATCACGTACGCGTTCGCGGGCCTGCGGGTCCTGCCGGGCGGGCCGGGCAGCACCGCGAAGGCCAAGCGCGAGACCGTGGTGACCGAGGGCCGCGGCGGGATGCTCTCGGTGGCGGGCGGCAAGTGGACCACGTTCCGCCACATCGGACGGACCGTGATGAAGAAGCTCGCGGCGATGCCCGGGTACACGCTCGGCGCCGACATGGAGCCGATGCGGAACCTGCCGCGGCGGCTGCCGCTGCCGGGCATCGCGAACCCGCACGCCGTGCAGCACCGGCTCCTCTCCGACGGCGGCGCGCCGCTGCCGAACCTCGGCGAGGACACCGCGAAGCACCTCGCGACCCACTACGGCTCCATCGCCTTCGACATCGCCCGCCTCGCGGGAGAGCACCCGGAGCTCGCCGAGCGCGTCCACCCGGACGCCCCTGAGATCTGGGCCCAGGTGGTCTACGCGCGCGACATGGAGTGGGCCGAGACGCCCGACGACGTCCTCCGCCGCCGCACCACCCTCACCATCCGCGGCCTCGACACGCCCGAGATCCGCACCCGCGTCCAATCGCTGCTCGACCAGCGCTGACAGAAGCTTTACTCCGCACACACGAGGCAGGCAACCGCCTCGGAGGGCGGGACGGGGTCTGAGGGGTCCCCGTCCCGCCTTTTTCCTCGCTACGCGGGCCGGCCCGGCGACCCCTGTCGGACCCCCGCGGCACCCTTGCAACCGGGGGCTCCGCGAATCGAACCTTGCTCACCTCTGGCGGCACGTTTCGGCCGCCCGCCGAACGTCGCACCCCCGGGGCATCGTTGAAGCCGGGGGCGACCGCGAACTGAGCCCCGCTCACCTCTGGCGGCACACCTCAGCCGTCAACGGACTGTCGCACTCCCAAGGCATCGTTGAAGCCGGGGGCGACCGCGAATCGAGCGATCCTCGCGAACCCCGCTCGGCTCACTCCCGCCCCGCGTCCGGGTGGATCGCCATGAACAGCGAGTACGGCCGGGCGTCCGGGCCCGGCTGCATCGCCGCGAGGTCGTCGAACAGCACCTTGAACCGGGCCGTGACCTCCTGGTACTGCGCCTCGTTGAGCCGCATGCCGAGCCGCCCCACGTTCACCTTCGCGGGGTCGCCCAGCTCCGCCACCTCGGTCCGGAACGCGTCCATCATGGCCGTCGACAGGTCCGACCAGTACTCCTCGCCCAGCCGCAGCGCCCACGACTTCCGCGTCGCCAGGTACGGGATCTCGCGCGCCCCCCGCGCCCCGATCCGCTCCTCCTGCGGCGCCAGGAACCCCGTCTCCACGAGCTTGCGCACGTGGTGCAGCACCGTCGCCGGGTTCGACCCCAGCCGCAGGGCGATCTCCTTGTTCGTCAGCGCCTGGTCCAGGCACAGCCGCAGGATCCGCAGGCGCACCGCCGAGGCCACGGCCTTCGCTTCGGCCTCGGTCGCCAGCGGCCGGTCGTCCTTGAAGCCCTCTGATCTGCGCTGCTCTGCCACGCCCCCATCTTAGGGCGCGCGTCCGCTCCTCGGCTCCGATGTCCGATTGACATTTCCCAACCGATTGGAAATACTCAATCGCATGATCTCCCTCGGCGATCCCGACGCCGTCGCGCCCGAGAAACGCGACCGCCTCGGCCTCCTCCGCGACCACGACTTCCGCGACCTCTTCCTCTCCACCACCGTCGCCCAGGTCGGGTACCAGATCACCTCACTCGCACTCCCGCTCGCGGCGGTCATCGCCCTCGACGTCAGCGAGTTCGAGGTCGGCGTCCTCTCCTCGATGACGATGATCGCCTTCCTGCTCATCGGCCTCCCCGCCGGCGCGTGGGTCGACCGCATGCGCCGCCGCCGCGTCCTCATCGTCAGCGACGTCGTGCGCGCCGCCGTCCTCTTCACCGTCCCCGTCGCCTGGTGGACCGACACCCTCACCATCTGGCAGCTCTACGCCGTCGCCCTCCTCATCGGCGTCTTCACCGTCTTCTTCGACGTCTCCTACCAGAGCTACCTGCCCCACCTCGTGGGCCGCGACAAGCTCGTCGAAGGCAACGCCAAACTCGAGACCGTCCGCTCCACCGCCCAGCTCGGCGGCCCCGTCCTCGCCGGCCAGCTCATCGAATGGCTCACCGCCCCCGTCGCGATGGCCTTCGACGCCGCCGCCATGGGCGCCTCCGCCCTCTTCCTCCTGCGCATCAAGCGCCGCGAGCCCAAGCCCGAGGTCGCCCGGGATTCCCGCATCGCCGCCGAGATCAAGGACGGCCTCACGTTCGTGCTCGGCCACCGCATCCTCGCCTCGATCGTCGCCTGCACCGGCTCCTGGAACCTCTGGATGGGCGCGTTCATGGCCATGATCGTGGTCTTCCTCCCGCGCGACATGGGCATGACGCCCGGCGAGATCGGCCTGTTCTTCGCGCTCTTCGGCGTCGGCGGCGTCGCCGGCGCGTTCGCGGTCGGCCCCGCCACCCGCTGGCTCGGGCAGGGCCGCGTCGTCTGGGTCTCGGTCGCCGTCACCTCGCCGTGGATCCTGCTCATCCCCGCGGCCGAACCGGGCTGGCGGGTCTGGGTCGGCGCGGTCGCGATGGCCTTCGTCGGCATCGGCGGCGTCGTCTACAACGTCACCCAGGTCAGCTTCCGCCAGCGCCTCACCCCGGACAACATGCTCGGCCGCATGAACGCGACGATCCGCTTCGTCGTGTTCGGCGCCTACGCGGTCGGCTCGATCATCGGCGGCGTCCTCGGCCAGTACCTCGGCGCCCGCACCACGCTCTGGATCGCCGCGGCCGGGATCTGCACCGCGTTCCTCCCGGTGTTCTTCTCGCCCTTGCGGAACCTGCGCACCCTGCCGGAGCCCGAACCGGAGCCCGCGGGGGCGGCCGCCTAGCGGCCGCCCCCGCACCAGCCGGGCCCGCCCGGCCGCGAACCCCTCTCGCCTCGGAGAGGGCGCCTGCCGCGGCCGGGCGGGCTCTCGTTGCGTCCGGCCGCTCAGGCCGCGGCCTCGGACCGCTTGGCGCGCTTCGCGACCGAGAGCTGGAGCAGGCCGATGAGGACGACTCCGACCGCGGTGGCGTAGTGGACGCCGAGCGCCGCCGCGGCGCTGCCGCCGTGGACGAGGATGAGCGTGCCGTCGCCGATCGGGATGAGCGCGGTGGCGAGCAGGGCCCAGCCGAGCGCGCGGCGCTCGCGGATCAGCAGCAGCACCAGGAGCACCACGGCCGAGCCGAGGTCGCGCGCGCCCTTGACACTGAGGAACTCGGCCGCCTCGCCGGTGGGCCAGTGTGCGAAGCCCATGCTCGGCGCGACCGCGCCGGGCGTCAGGAGGTACTGGAGGCCGAACGAGAAGACGAAGAGGACGCTGAGCACGGTGAGGGCGTCGGCGGTGATGCGGCGGGCCATGGGGGACTCCTTGATTCACGGGGGCTAGGAAATCTAGCGTTGCTAGGAACATGAACGACGCTAACATAACCATGCTCGGATGTCTAGCGGTGCTAGGATCGCTGCATGGCAACCCAGCAGCGCCGCGAACGCGAACGCGCCCAGCGAGAGACGCTCATCGTCACCGCCGCCCGCGAGATGGCCGAGACCGACGGCTGGCCCGCGGTCACCATCCGGCGGCTCGCCGAGCGCATCGAGTACAGCCAGCCGGTCCTCTACAGCCACTTCGCCGGCCGCGGCGCGATCATCGACGCCGTGGCCCTCCAGGGCATCGCCGAGCTCACCGAGGTCTTCCGCGCGGCGCGGGCCGGGGCCGCGCCCGGCGGGGAGCTCGCCGCCGTCGTCCAGGCCTACCTCGACTTCTCGACCGCGCACCCGGCCCTGTTCGAGGCGATCTTCACCCTCGCCGAAGGACTGCCGTTCGGCGCCGACGCCCCCGAGACCCTCAAGGCCGCCTTCGCCGAGCTGTTCGCGGTCTTCGCGCCGCTCGCGGGCGACCGCGACCCCGACGCCCTCACCGAAGTCGGCTGGGCCGCGGTCCACGGCCTCGCGGCCCTCGACCGCGACGGCCGCCTCCGCCCCGACCTCCGCGAGCAGCGCATGGCCGTCCTGCTGGGCCTGTTCGCGAAGGACTGAACCCGCCGCGGACGGACCCGCCTGCCGGTCCGTACAGTTGGGCGACTCACGGAGGATTCATGGACGGCGACTTCCCAGTGCAGCGCTTCGAGGAGCACCGCGACCACCTGCGCGCGGTGGCCTTCCGCATGCTCGGCAGCGCCGCCGAGGCCGACGACGCGGTCCAGGAGACCTGGATGCGCTTCGCCCGCACCGACACCGGCGACGTCGAGAACCTCCGCGGCTGGCTCACCACCGTCGTCTCGCGGGTCTGCCTCAACCTCCTTCGCTCCCGCCGGACCCGCCGCGAGGACGCGCTCGACGACGCCCTCCACGCGCCCGCCGACGCCCGCGGCCCCGAGGACCAGGCCGTCATGGCCGACGCGGTCGGCCACGCCCTCCAGGTCGTCCTCGACTCGCTGAACCCGGCCGAACGGGTCGCGTTCGTCCTCCACGACCTCTTCGGCGTCCCCTTCGACCGCATCGCCCCGGTCCTCGACCGCACCCCCGAGGCGGTCCGCCAGCTCGCCAGCCGCGCCCGCCGCCGCGTCGACCGCAGCCGCGACGGCGACGCCGCTCCCGAAGCGCCGCTGGAGAAGACCGTCGTCGAGGCGTTCCTCGCCGCCGCCCGCGACGGCCGCTTCGAGGACCTCCTCGAAGTCCTCGACCCCGGCATCGTGGTCGTCGCCGACGACACCGCGGTCGCCACCGGCTTCGCCGCCCGCGAGGTCATCGGCGCGAAGGAGGTCGCCGCGATCTTCAACGGCCACGCCGCCGCCGCGGAACTGGTCCTGGTCGACGGCCACGTCGGCGCCATGTGGGCACCCGGCGGCACGCCGCGCGCGGTCCTCGACGTCACCGTCGAGGGCGGCCGCATCACCGCGATCGCCATCATGAACGACCCGGCGACGCTCGCCGCCCTCGACCTCTCCCCGCTCGCGTTACCGCTCGCGGAGCACCTTCACGTCCCACGGCCCCAGCGGGACCGCGGCCCCGGCCGCATACGCCGAGCCGTCGAGGAGGTCGACCGCCGCGGCCGGCAGCGCGACCTCGGCCTCACCCCAGGACCAGTTGTGCACGAACCGGATCACCGACCCGTCGCCCGCGACGCCGCTCGTCGCCGTCACGCTCGGCTCGGCCGGCCGCCACCGGTCCGCCGGCGCGATCCACTCGAACAGCGACTTCGCGAACGCGTCGTTCGGCACCGTCCCCACGTACGTGACGCGGCCCAGCCCGTGGTCCTGCGTCGCCGCCGCCGTGAACCTGCCGTAATGCGGGTGCACGTACTCGGCCAGCGCCTCCGCGCCCTCCAGGTACACCCCGTCGGCCCACTTCAGCGCCGCCGCGTCCGGGCCCAGCTCCAGTCCCGAGCCCTCGGCCGCGCGCACCTCGACCGCCTCGGCCAGGTTCGCGAACTCCTCGTACCAGACTCCGGCCGCTTCGTGCAGCCGCGCGGGTTTGACT
Organism: Glycomyces terrestris; assembly: GCF_003933745.1. Taxonomy (GTDB): domain Bacteria; phylum Actinomycetota; class Actinomycetes; order Mycobacteriales; family Micromonosporaceae; genus Glycomyces; species Glycomyces terrestris. The sequence continues at coordinate 205,037 of NZ_RSEB01000006.1, forward strand.
TCGAGGCGGGCGCGGGCCTCCTGGTCGGCGTAGGCGGTGCGCGGGCCGATCACGAGGTGTCCGCCCGCGGCGGCGTACTGGTCCAGCCAGTCCAGCAGGTCGTCGTCGGCGGTGTAGATTCCGGCCGCTACGAGCACCGGGTACTGGGCGGCCGCGTCCTCTGGGGACCCGAGTTGCTCGGTGTGGATGATGCGTGCTTGGAGTCCGGCGTCGAAGGCGCCCTTGTAGAACGGCCCGGTGATCGACTCGAACGAGCGCCGGTCGGGCCCGCCCGCGGCGTCGGCGAGCGAAGGCTGCGCCGCGAGGGCCCATTCGCTCTCCTTGGAGTACAGGACGGCGACGTCGGCGTGGGGGACCAGTCCCTCGATCGCCGCACCGGCCCTGCGGAGCTCCGCGCCGAGCTGCGCGAGTTCGCGGTAGACGCGGCCGGGGCGCTGGCTGTGGGGGAGGATGCCGCCCCAGTACGTCTCGGTGCCGAAGTGGAGGGTGTGCCAGTGCCAGTATTCGATCATCCTGGCTCCGCGCGAGACCAGGGCCCACGCCGCCTGCCGCCACTGCCCCTCGTACGCCGGCTCGTTCGTCCACGGCCCGCCGATCGCCTGCGCGTTCGTCTCGGTGACCAGGAACGGCTCCTGCCGGGAGGAGTACATCCGGTCCGCGGAGTGGTAGAGCGCCCATGTGCCCTGCGTGTTCCAGTGCGCGGCGTCGCCCGCGCTGTCGTGCGGCAGCGCGAACGCGTCCTGCATGCGGTAGTAGGGGTTTCCGGCCGTGACGGTGAGCCGCGCGGCGAGCGCGCGGTCGTCGACCGCCGGGCGCGGGTACGAGATGCAGGTGGTCACGAACTGGTCCTCGCGGGCGTACTCGCGTGCGATGTCGGCCTGCCAGGCGATGAACTCGGTGGTCAGTTCGGTCTGGAAGCGCCGCCATGCCTGTTCGTACTGCGGTTGCGCGTTGCCGTCGGGGCGCCACAGGTCGGCCCAGGTGGAGAGCCGGTGGGACCAGTACACCAGGCCCCATTCGCGGTTCAGCGTCTCCACGTCCCCGTATGTGTGTCGGAGGTGGTCGGTGAAGCGCTGGAACACGCCCTCGTTGTGGAACAGCTGGAGTCCCGGTTCGTTGTCGACCTGGAAGCCGATCACCGCCGGGTGGTCGGCGTAGCGGTCGAGGATCTTGCGGATGACGCGTTCGGCGTGGAAGCGGAAGGCCGGGTGGGTGTAGTCGACCTCTTGGCGCCCGCCCCAGGCGATCCGCTGCCCTGTGCGGTGTTCGCCGGCGATCTCGGGGTACAGGCGCGCCAGCCACGGGGGGACCGCGTAGGTCGGGGTTCCCAGGATCACGCCGATGCCGTGCTCTTGGGCCCCGTCCAGGACCGGCTGGAGCCAGTCGAGGTCGAAGCGGCCGGGCTCGGGTTCCCAGGTGCTCCAGACCGATTCGCCGACCCGGATCACGGAGAACCCGGCCCCGGCCATGAGGTCGAGGTCCTCCTCGAGGCGGCGCTTGGCGCGCTCGGTGTCGAAGCCGTCCAGGACGTCGGGCTGGTACTCGTAGTAGTAGGCGGCGCCGAACAAGATCGGCTGGGGCCACTCGGACATGCGGTCTCCTTCGGGTGGTGGTGGCAGGCGCCGGGCCGGGCGCCGCGATGCGCCCGGCCCGGCCGCGCTCACTGCTTGACGCTCCCGGAGACCAGGCCGGTCGTCCAGTAGCGCTGGAGGAACAGGAAGGCGATGATCAGCGGGAAGATCGAGACGAGCGATCCGGTGATCACGAGCGGCACGTAGTCGCCGCTCGCCCCGCCCGAGCTGGACGCCTGGCCCTGCCAGTTGGCGAGGCCCACGGTGACCGGGTACAGGTCCGGGTCGTTGAGCATGATGAGCGGCAGGAAGTAGTTGTTCCAGGTCGACACCAGCATGAACAGGAAGACCGTCGCGAGCGCGGGCGTCAGGAGCCTGCCGGTGACCTGGAAGAAGATCCTGAAGTCGCCCGCGCCGTCGATCCGGCCCGACTCGATGAGGCTGTCGGGGACGGCGCTGTCGGTGTAGACCCGCATGAAGTACAGCCCGAACGGGTGGATCGCCATGGACGGCAGGATGATCGCCCACGGCGTGTCCGTGAGTCCGATCTGGCTGAACAGCAGGTAGATCGGGATCGCCAGGGCCGTCGCGGGCACCGCCATCGCGCCGAGGACCCCCATGAACATGGCCTGGTTGCCCCGGAACCGGTACTTCGCGAACCCGTACCCGCCGAGCGCGGCGAGGAACGTGCCGCCCACGGCCGAGGCGACCGCGTACAGGAGGGAGTTCCCGAACCAGACGGTGAACGCGCCGCCGTCCTGCGTGAACGTGTTCCCGAGGTTCGTGAACAGGTTGTTGTGCCCGGCGAACCAGAGCCCGAACGTGGAGAACAGGTCCCCGGTGCTCTTGGTGCTCGCCACGACGAGCCAGAACAGCGGCAGCAGGAAGTACGCGGCGGCCGCGAGCATCCCCACCGTGAGGAGCGTGCTCCGCTTCGAGCGGCGCTTGCGGCCCCGGCCGCCGCGGACCTCGCGGCGGCCCTCGCCCTCGCGGGGCGGCTGCGCGGCGGCGGCCGGCTCGTCGGGTGCTTCAGGGTTGGCGATGGCGGCGCTCATGACCGGCTCCTGCGGTTGGTGGCGAGCATGAAGACGTACGAGCCGGCCATGATGACGAAGCCGAGCACGAACGAGACGGCGGCCGCGTAGTTGTACTCCTGGCCGACGAACGCGAGGTTGTACGCGTAGAGGTTGGGCGTGTAGTCGGCGACGATGACGTTCGGCGCCAGGGTCCGCATGATGCTCGGCTCGTTGAACAGCTGGAAGCTGCCGATGACCGAGAAGACCATGCACAGGACGATCGCGGGCCGCAGCAGCGGGATCTTGATCGACCAGGCCGTGCGCCACGGCCCGGCGCCGTCCACCGAGGCCGCCTCGTACAGCTCGGTCGGGATCGCCCGCAGCGCCGCGTACAGCAGGATCATGTTGTACCCGGTGAACTCCCACGTGACGATGTTCGCGATCGACCCGAGCATGAGGTCGGCGCCGAGGAAGTCCGGCGCGGTGGCGCCGATCCGCTCGGCGAGCTGCGCGAGGGGCCCGAAGTCGGGCCCGTACAGGAAGCCCCACATGAGCGCGGCGACGACGCTCGGCACTGCGTAGGGCATGAAGATCGCCAGCCGGATCGTCCTCGACAGGCGCAGCAGCGCGGTGTCCAGCGCGAGCGCGAAGAACAGCGCCAGCGCCATCATGAGCGGCACCTGGATCAGGAAGAACAGGCCGACGCGGCCGAGGCCCTGGATGAGCCGCGGGTCGGTGAAGGCCCGCGTGTAGTTGTCGAGGCCGACGAAGACGTTCCCGCCGATCATCTGCTCCCGGAAGAGGCTGAACCAGGCCGCGTACGCGAGCGGCACCAGGAACATCGCCGTGAAGGCGACCATGAACGGCGCGACGAACAGGTACCCCGTCCTGGCGTACCGGGGCCCCTTGCCGCCCTTGGCGGTCCGGGGCGCGGCCGCGGCGCGCGGCGCGGTGTCGGCGCTCATGAGCCCTCCTCGTTCCCGACGACGGTGAACCCCTGGAGCCGGGCGTACTCGGTGATGCGGTCCTGCCAGGCGGCGAGGGCCGCGTCGGTGTCGGCGCCCTCCGCGACGGCGGTGCCGACGGTGGCGCCGTAGTCGGCGTACACCTGGTCCTGGAACGGCGACCACTGGAAGTCCGGCGAGACCGTCTCGCTGATCTGCGCGAAGACCTCGTTCACCCGCTGGCCGCCGTAGAACTCGAGTTCGAGTCCGGTGAACTCGGGGTCCTCCAGGAGCGCCTTGGTGGGCGGGAACAGGAACTGCTCGGTCGCCATCGCCTTGGTGCACTCGGGGTCGGTGTTGATGAACTGCGCGAAGACCGCGGCCTGGATCGGGTGCGCGGTCTGGTTGAAGACCGCGCTCGTGGACCCGCCCCAGTTCCCGGCGGCCTGCGCGCCGGGCTCCCACTGCGGCAGGGGCGCGGCCCGCCACTTCCCGCTCGTGGACGCCGCGGTCGACTGGAGGAACACCGGTCCCCATGCGGCGGTGAGCCAGGTGGCGTACTTGCCGCGGTTCGCGGCCTGGTACCACTGGTCGGAGAAGTCCGGGTCGGTGGAGACGACGCCCTCGGCGACGAGCCCGGCCCAGTAGTCGGTGACGCGCTTGGCGTCCGCGGAGGTGACGTCCACGTGGAGGTCGGGGCCCTCGGAGCCGCCGAACGGGTCGGCGCCGGCCTGCCAGAGCGCCCCCGCGAAGTACGGGCCCTGGCTGGGCGGGAAGTTCGTCAGGTACGCCTCGGGGTCGGCCGCGTGGAGGGTCCGGGCGGCGTCGGCGAACGCGTCCCACGTCTCGGGGACCTCGATGCCGTGCGCCTCGAACAGGTCGGCGCGGTAGAGCATCCCCATCGGACCGGTGTCCTGCGGGATCGCCCACACCTCGCCGCCGGGGCCCGTGACCTGCGCCCACACCCAGTCCACGAACTGGTCCTCGAGCTCGCCGGCGCCGTAGGGCCGCAGGTCGAGCAGGTGGTTCGTGATCGAGAAGGACGGGATCAGCTGGTACTCGACCTGGGCGACGTCGGGCGCGCCGCGCCCGGCCCGCAGCGCGGTGCGGATCTTCGCGTAGTGGCCCGCGCCCTGCGCGGCGTTCACGACGTCCACCTTGACGTCCGGATAGGCCTCCTCGAAGAGGGCGACCTGCTTCTCGATCCCGGGCACCCAGGTCCAGAAGTTCAGTTCGGTCGGCGTGCGCATGGCCGCGGCGATCTCGGCCTCGCTCACGTGTTCGGGCGGGTCGACGGGCGGGCGGGCGCACGCGGCGAACGCGAGCGGGGCCGCGAGCGCGGCGCCCAGCCCGGTCCGCCGTCTGAAGCGGGGATTCATCGGTCGTCCTTTCCTGGCTCCTCGTCGAGCCGGTGCGGAGGCGGTGCGGTGGATCGGCGGACCACGAGCCGGTGCGGGTCCGGTGACGGGCGGGACGGCTCCGGCGCGCCGTCGGGCGCGCCGGAGAGCCGCCGCAGGAGGAGGCCGAGGCTGAGCACGGCGTCGGTCTCGAACTGCTGGCGGACGGTGGTCAGCGGCGGCGTCAGGTACGCGGCCGCGGGGATGTCGTCGAACCCGGTGACGCTCACCCGCTCCGGCACCGGGACGCCCGCCTCGGTGCACGCGCGGATGAGCCCGAGCGCCATGTCGTCGTTCGCGCAGGCCACGGCCGTGACGCCCGGCTCGCGCAGGAGCCGTCGCCCGGCCTCGTACCCGGAGGCCGGCGTCCAGTCGCCCTCGAGCGGCTCGGGCGGCTCGATCCCGCGCGCCTCGTGGGCGGCCCGCCAGCCGGCGGCGCGCTCGCGGGCGGCGAACCAGGAGGCGGGCCCGGCGACGTGCCAGACCCGCTCGTGCCCGAGGTCGAGGAGGTGCTCGACCGCTTCGCGGAACCCGTCGGTGTTGAAGTCGCCCTGGAGCAGGTTCTCGGCCTGCGGCACGCTGCGGCCGACGCTGTAGAGCGGCACGTCCGGGTCGGTCCGCAGCTCGACGCCCTCGTCGATCGGCTCGGAGAGGATGATCGCGTCCACGCCCTGGCGCAGCAGCCACTCGACGGCGTCGCCGACCGAGTCCGGCTGCCCTTCCAGGGTGTTCGCGACGATGACCGAGAGCCCGGCCGCGCGGGTAGCGCGCTCTATCGCGACTTGGAGCGAGGCGGGGCCGTACAGCGCGGTCCCCAGCGCCACCACGCCGATGCGCCCGAACCGGCCCGTGATGAGCGCCCGCGCGGCCGTGTTCGGCCGGTACCCCAGTTCGCGCGCGGCCCGCAGCACCTTCTCGCGCACGCGCTCGGAGACGTACGGCTCGCCGTTCACCACGCGCGAGACCGTCTTCTGCGAGACCCCGGCCAGTCGGGCCACGTCGGTCATGCCGGGCGGGCGCCGCCGCGCCGGGGTCCCGCCGGGGGGAGTCGAGGGGGCCATGGGGGCTCCTGCCGTCTGACTACGTTGTCAACGTGAAACGTAGGTCACACTCGCGTGCCCTGTCAAGACATCACCGGCGAAAGCCGGAAACTACCCGAAATCCTGCCCGAAGCCGCGCTCCGCGGCCGCCGACCACGGCGGATCGGCCGACTCCACCTCCGGCTCGGCCGCCGCGAGCTCCCCGAGCCGCACCGGCGACGCGATCCGCCGCCGCGCGAACGCCGTGTCGCCCAGGCCCGCCAGCACCGCCGCGTTCCGCCCGCACACTCGGCCCTGGCACAGCCCCAGGCCCGCGCCGCTCGCCAGCTTCAGCGGCCGCACCCCGCCGACGTCCCGCTCCTCGACCGCCGCCCGCAGCCGCCGCAGGTCGACCTCCTCGCACCGGCACACGACCGTGTCCTCCCGCAGCCAGCCCGTCCAGCCCGACCGCACCGGGAACGCCGCCGCCAGCGCCGCCGCGAACCGCCGCCCCGCCCGCACCCGCGCCATCGCGCCCAGCGGCGGCTCCACCACGGCCCCGAGCCGCTTCGCGGCCGCCGCCCCGGCCACCGCGCCCTCCGACGCCGCCAGCTCGGCCCCGCCGATCCCCGTCAACTCCCCGGCCGCGAACACCCCCGGCACCGACGTGCCCTGCGCCGCGTCCACCGCCACGAACCCGCCCTCGATCCGGCACCGCGCCGCCACCGCGAGCTCCAGCTGCGGCGTGAACCCGAACCCGACCGCCACCGCGTCGACCTCGACCCGCCGCTCCGAACCCGGCACCGGCGCCCACTCCCGGTCCAGCCGCGCCAGCGTCACCGCCTCGACCTGCCGCGACCCGTGCGCCTCCACGACCGCCGTCCGCCGGCGGTACGGCACCCGGTGCCGCGCCAGCAGCCCCGCGTACCGCGCCAGCTCCGGAATCCGCCGCCCGCCCGCGGCCGCCCCCGCCGGGTCCGACAGCCAGGCCGACACCGGCGCGTTCGCCTCCGCGACCGCCACCACCCGCGCCCCGGCCGCCGCCAGCGACGCCGCCACCGGCAGCAGGAACGGCCCCGTCCCGCCCACCAGCACCCGGTCGCCCACCGCGACCCCCTGGCCCTTCGCCATCGCCTGCGCCGCACCGGCGGTGAACACCCCCGGCAGGTCCCAGCCCGGGAACGGCAGCGCCCGGTCGAACGCGCCCGTCGCCAGCACCAGCGCCCGCGTCTCCAGCACCCGCCCCGTCCGCGACGGATCGTCCGCGGCCCCGATCCGCAGGTGCACCCGGTGCCCGCCCGCGACCGGCTCCACCGCCCACACCGTCGCGTTCGGCACGTGCTCCACCTGGAACGGCAGCGTGAACCGGTCCCCGCGCGCGAGCGCGTCCTGCCGGAAGAACTGCCCGCCGAGCTTCGGCGCCGCGTCCACGAGCACGACCTCGACCCCGAGCGCCGCCGCGGCCGTCGCCGCCGCCAGCCCCGCCGGGCCGGCCCCGACCACCACGATCCGGTTCACGACGGCAGCTCCGCCCCGGACTGCGGCCGGATGTCGTCCCCGTCTGCCACCACGCGCTGGCACGCCCGCACATCGGGCACCCCGTTCACCTTCACCAGGCAGTCGAAGCACGTCCCGATCCCGCAGAACAGCCCGCGCGGCCGCCCCGAGCCCCGTGTCGTCCGCCACGACCGGACCCCGAGCCCGGTCAGCACCCCGGCGACCGTCTGGCCCTCCCGGGCCTCGACCTCCTCGCCGTCCCAGACCACCCTCACGCCAGCACCCGCCTCGCTCCAGTCATGCCTTGATCTGCGCCATCAGCGCCGGCCGGTCCACCCGGAACGGCACCGGGTCCACCTCGGGCCGCCGCCCGTCCATCAGGTCCGCGAGCATCCGCCCCGTGCCCGGCGCCAGCCCGACCCCCGCGCCCTCGTGCCCGCTCGCGTGCCACAGGCCCGGAATCCGCGGGTCCCGCCCGATGACCGGCAGGTGGTCGGGCGTGTACGGGCGGAACCCGCCGTACGCGCGCATGACCGGCACCCGCTCCAGGACCGGGAACAGCCGCACCGCGCCGCGCGCCAGGCGCCGCAGCACCTCGACCTCCAGCGACTCGTCGAACCCGGTGCGCTGGCGACTCGATCCGATGAGGACGGTCCCGGTGGGGGTGGACTCGACCACCGGTGAGACCTGGAGGTCCACGTCGCCGCTGGCGACGGACGCGACGTAGTCGGCGGCGTAGACCTTGCGGGCCACGAGCGGCGGGAGCGGCGCGGTCACCAGGACCATGCCGCGGCGCGGCAGGACCTCGATCGGCGCGCCCGCGGTGATCGAGAAGTGCCCGGCCCACGGGCCGCACGCGTTCACGACCGCGCCGCACGGGACCGCCTCGCCGCCGACGCGCACGCCCGCGACCTTGCCGCCCTTGACGATGAGCCCTTCGACCGCGGTGCCGCCGCACACGGCCCCGCCGCGGGCGCGGACGGCCGCCAGGAGCGCGGTCGCCGCGAGCACCGGCTGCACCTGCGCGTCCCCGGGGTAGTGGGCCGCGGCCGTGATCGCCGTCGTCAGATGCGGTTCGAGGGCGCGGGCCGCGGCCTGCCCGAGGTCGCGCACCTCGACGCCGGCTTCGCGCTGCGCCTCGGTGATGATGCGCAGCGGGGTGATCGAGTCCTGGTCGGTGGCGACCACCAAGCCGCCCTTGGCCTCCCATTCGACGTCGGCGAGCGCCTCGCCGAGCTCGCCGCGGAGGGACTCCAGCAGCTCCGGCCAGCGGCGCCGGGAGGCCAGCGCCAGGTCGAGTTCGGGTCCGGGGGCCTTGTCGGAGAGGAGCACGTTGCCTTCGCCGGCGGCGGTGGTCGCCCCGGCGGGCGCGCCGCGGTCGACCACGAGCACGCGTCGGCCGCTCGCGCTCAGGGCCTCGGCGCAGGCGGCGCCGATGATCCCGGCGCCCACGACGACGACGTCGGCGGACTCGATCGGACTCACCCCCGTCCTGACTTCAGGCCGGGGGACAGTATGCCCGATCCGGCCCTGAATATTCGTGTTCCGGCGTCAATGCGCGTGCCCCGCCGGGAACCCGACCACCGCCGGCCGCAGCGCCCTGCGGGCCCCGACGCGCCGCGCCCTCGTGGAGCGGATCGACGCGGTCGCCCGGTCCGGGCTCGCCCACGGCGTCACCGTCCTCGGCTGCGGGCTGCCCGAACTCCCGCAGGCCGCCCGGTGCGTCGGTGGTGTGCGCCCACGGCAGCTCGGTGACCGGGACGACCGGCGCGTCCGCTCATGCGCCACACGCGCATGGTGTGCGCCAGCCCTGACGGTGGAACCCGGGCCCCGGCGGGGCGGGGCGCCGCGGCGCCCCGCCCCGCCGTCTCAGGCCAGGATCGTGTCCAGCGGCGACGCCGCGATGCCGAACGCCGCGCGGAAGTCGCCGTCGTCAATGATGAACGGCCGCGACGACATGTACGCCATCTCCGCGAACTCGCCCCACAACGGGTCGGTGAACGCGAGGAGGGCCGCCTCCCGCTCGGTCAGCTCCTCCAGCCGCGGCTCGGGGGCGCCGCGGAGCTCGGCCAGGCGGGTCGCGACCTCGCGGACCGTGGCGGTGAGCACCGGGGCGTGCCACGCCCGGCCCCACGCGGTCTCGCTGCGCGCCAGCGCGACGAGCGCGGCGGCGGCGTCCTCGGTGTACGTGAACGAGTGCTGAGCGTCCGGGTTGCCGTCCACGAGCGCCAGCTCTCCCTTGAGGACGTTGGGTTCGACCATGAGGTTGAACGGCGAGTACGCGCCCGGCCCGAGGAACTGGCCGGCGCGCAGTTCGGTGACGCGCAGGCGCCCCTCGTCGTGGGCGGCCTTCGCGCGCCGCCACAGCTCGGCCCGGACCTTCCCCTTGCGGGTCGTCGGCTCCATCGGGGTCCGCTCGGTCACCGGGGATGCCGGGCGGTACCCGTAGAGGTTGCCGAGCATCACGTAGTCGGCGCCGGCCTTCTCGGCCGCGGTGAGGATCGAGTCGAACAGCGGAGGCATCGCTTCCGGCCAGGTGTGGTACGCGGTCATGGCCGCGTTGAAGACGGTGTCCGCGCCTTGGACGGCGTCGATGAGGGCCGGAGTGTCGGCGGCGTCGAGCGCGATCCGCTCGATCCCGGGGTGCTCCGGGCCGCCGCCGCTGCGGGAGATCACGCGGACCCGGTCGCCGCTCTCGGCCAGCCGCCGCGCGGCCGCGGCCGCGACGGCGCCTCGTCCGACGATGACGCGCTCTGTCATGGGTTGCTCCGATTCGCTGGTGTCCGTAGTGGAAGGAACGCGGTGGGCCCGACCGCGGCTCCAATCCTGCGCCGCGCCGCGCGGGTAGCCTAGTGGCCTGAACGCCAGACTCCCCAAGGATTCAGCCATGCATCGCATCGCGGTTCTCGCCGTCCCGCCCGTCAAGGCCTTCGACCTGTCGATGCCCTCCACCCTGTTCGAGGACGCCGCCATCGAAGGGCGGCCCTGCTACGACATCACGGTCTGCACGCCCGAACCCGGCGTCATCGCGGCCTCCGGCGGCATCGGCGTCGTCGTCACCGCCGGCCTCGAGGCCCTGGACGCGGCCGACACGGTCGTCGTCCCCTCCACCGGGGCCCGCCACGATCCGCCCGAGGCGGTCCTCGACGCGCTCCGAGACGCCGCCGCCGCGGGGAAGCGGATCGCCTCCATCTGCTCCGGCGCGTTCGTCCTCGCCCGCGCCGGCCTCCTCGACGGCCGCCGCGCCACCACCCACTGGGCGCTCGCCGACGAGCTCCGCCGCGCCCGCCCCGCGGTCGAGGTCGACCCGAACGTGCTGTTCGTCGACGAGGGCCCGATCGTGACCGGCGCGGGCTCCACCGCCGGGATCGACCTGTGCCTCCACCTCATCCGCACCGACTACGGCGCGGCCGTGGCGAACGCGGTCGCCCGCGCCGCCGTCGCCACCCCGGTGCGCCAGGGCGGCCAGGCCCAGTTCGTCGAGACGCCCCTGCCGCCCGACACCGGCTCGCCCCTCGCCGAGGCCCGCGTGTGGGCGCTCGGGCGCCTCGACCGCCCCATCTCACTCGACGACCTCGCCCGCGAGGCCCGCGTCAGCGTCCGGACCCTCGCGCGCCGCTTCACCGCCGAGACCGGCATGACCCCGTTCCAGTGGCTCCTCCAGCAGCGCCTCCACCGCGCCCGCGAGCTCCTGGAGGCCACCGACCACACGGTCGACCAGGTGGCGCGGCGCAGCGGCTTCGGCTCCGCCGAGTCGCTGCGCCAGCACTTCACCCGCCACATCGGACTGACGCCGAGCGCCTACCGGGCCTCGTTCACCCGCTCCCCGGCCTGACCGCCGCGGTGCGGCGGCGGACCGTAGACCGGGCGGTACTCGGCGAACTCGGTCGTGAACAGCGCCAGCCCCTCGGTCAGGCCCGGCAGGCTGCGCTCGACGCCGTGGACCGCCTCCGTCGGCATGAACCCCGAGACGTACCCGGTGGTCGTGGTCGAGAACTGTCCCTTGATGTTCGCGCGCGCCTCGCCCAGCCGCTTGAGGACGGCGTTCCCCGTCCCCGCCGGAAACTCCACGTGGAAGCTGTTCACCGGCTCGCACACCGCCGTGCCCGCCTCGCGGAGCATCACGTCGAGCAGGTACTTCGTCGTGTCCCGGAAGTGCGCGGCCGTGCTCGTGCGCCCGATGTACCCGGTGGCCGTCAGCCACACCCGGCAGTCGGTGACCGCCCAGCCGTACAGGCCCCGGCGCAGGTACTCGTACACGCCCTCCTCGACAGCGTTCCGCAGCGCCCGCGTCAGCGAGCCCCGCTCCACCTCGAGCCCGTAGTGCAGGCCCGAACCCGGCTCGCCCGGCTCCAGCCGCAGCCCCACGGTCGCGACGTTCGTCGTCTGCTGCCACGGCCCCATCTCGTGCAGCGCCGCGACGGCGCGCAGCGGCCGCTCGACGTGGATCGCGCGCGTCTCCTCGAACTCGACGCCGATCCCGAACTCCTCGTCCAGGAGCGAGGCCACGACCTCCTTCTGGACCTCCCCGTACAGGCGCACCGCCATCTCCTCGGACAGCTCGTCCAGGTGCGGGTCCACCAGCGGGTCGCGCTCGGCCAGGCTCAGCAGCGCCCGGTTGAGCGGCACGCGGTCGTTCGGGTCGGCCGGGCGCACCACGGTCTCCAGCGTCGGCGGCGTGAACAGGCCGCCGGTCGCCAGGCCGTCAGGGGAGCCGATCGCATCCCCGATGCGGATGTCGCTGAGCCCCTTGACCTTCGCGATCGCGCCCGGTCCGGCCTCGCCCGGGACGGTGGCCGTGCCGTGGTCGAAGACCTCCACCGCGGTCACCTTGCCCTCGTGCGCCTCGACCGCGCCGAACTCGCCGCGGCGGTACGCCGTCAGCACGTCCCGCGGCGCGATCCGGCCCGCGCTCACCCGCACGTACGCGACCTTCTGGTGGTGGTGCTCCACCTTGAACACCGTGCCGCGGGCCTCCGCGTCCGGGTCCCCTTGCGGCACCGGCAGGTAGCGGCGGATCCCCTCGGTCAGGGCCGCCACGCCCGCGCCGGTCACGGCCGACCCGAAGTACACCGGGTGCGCGGCCCCGGCCCGCACCTGCGCGGCCAGCTCGGTGTCGTAGTCGAGCGACTCCGGTCGCTCCAGGTACGCCGCGAGGAATTCGTCCGAGCCCGCCGACAGCAGGTCCGCGGCCCGGTCGGCGAACGCGCGCTCGCCGAACCCGAACGGCACGGCCTGCGCCTCGGCCGACCCGATCGCGCGCACGGTGCCCATCGGCAGCAGCCGCGGGCTCAGCTTCTCGGCCAGGTCCTCCAGCAGGTCCGCCTCGCGGGCGCCGCGGCGGTCGATCTTGTTGACGAACAGGAGCGTCGGCACGCCAAGGCGCTCCAGGGTGCGGAACAGGACCCGCGTCTGGGCCTGCACGCCCTCGACCGCGGAGACCACCAGGACCGCGCCGTCGAGGACGCGCAGCGCGCGCTCGACCTCGGCGATGAAGTCGGTGTGGCCGGGCGTGTCGATGAGGTTGACGGTGGTGCCGCCCAAGCGGAACGCGACGACGGCCGACTGGATCGTGATCCCGCGGCGGCGCTCCAGCTCCATCGAGTCGGTCTGCGTGCTCCCGGAGTCGACGCTCCCGACGCGGTCGATGATCCCCGCGTCGAACAGCAGCCGCTCGGTCAGGCTGGTCTTACCGGCGTCGACGTGGGCGAGAATCCCCAGATTCAGAAAAGGCAATGTCGGTCCTCAGGAAAGAGTTCGGCTGGATTCGCTGGGTGAACTCCGTAGTCCGGCGCATGTCGGACCCCTCTCAGACTGGTTTCGGACCGTACCCCGGCGACGCTAGGCCCGCCCGCCCGTTCCCGCAACCGGTTTTCGCCGCGGGCGCGCCCGCGTTAGGCTCCGCACCATGGCCACCAGAGAGCGCGCGCTCGAGCGAATCCTCACCCCCCGCGAGGTCGCCGCCGCCAACCGCCTGCACCGGACCTGGCTCGAAGCCCGCGCGCCGCTCCCGGTCATGTCCGGCTTCGGCGTCTGGCCCCTGCTCAGCGTCCTCGCCACCGGCGCCGTCGGCGACACCCGCAGCCAGCTCCTCACCGCCGCCGGGCTCACCCCCGAACGCGCCGCCCGGATCCCCGCCGCCCTCGCGGAGGCGTTCGCCGAGACCGAGTCGATCCGCCTCGCGATCGCCGTCTGGGCCGGCTCCCGGATCACCCTCGACCCGGACTGGACCGCCGGCCTCCCGGTCGACGCCGTCGGCACCCTCACCGGCGACACCGCCGCCGACAAGGCCGCCCTCGACGCCTGGGCCGCGCGCGCCACCCGGGGCCTCATCGACCGGATGCCCGTCGACCTCTCCCAGCCCGTGGACCTCCTCCTCGCCTCCGCCCTCTCCGTGACCACCAAATGGATCACCCCCTTCCGCGACCTGCGGCGCACCTTCACCACCGGCCCCTGGTCCCGGCTCGGCCCCGTGCGCGGCCTCGCGGCCACCCTCCCCGGCGACCGCCTCCGCGTCGGCGACCACCTCTCGGTGCTCACGCTCCCCGGCGACGGCGACATCGACGTGCTCCTCGGCCTCGGCCCCGCCGACCGCGCCCCCGGACTCGTCCTCGGCAGCCTCGTCGCGACCGACCCCGCATCGCTCGCCCCGGCCGCCGACCTCGCCGTCGGCGACCGCGCCATCGGCGTCGAGGTCACCGAGCAGCGCACCGCCCGGCCCCAGCAGGGCCCCGAAGTCGACGTCGAGACCGTCCGCTTCGACCTCGCCTCCGACCTCGACCTCCTCGACGCCCACCGCGCCCTCGGCCTCACCCTCGCCGCCGACCGCGACCGGGCCCGGTTCGACCGCATGGCCGCCCAGCCCGTCAACGTGAGCCAGGCCCGCCAGTCCTGCCGGGCCGTCTTCTCCGCCACCGGCTTCGAGGCCGCCGCGGTCACCGCGATCGCCATGGCCCGGGCCGCCGGGGTCCCGAAGCTCAACCACCGCCGCAAACGCGTCCTCATCACCTTCGACCGGCCCTTCGCCTTCCTCGTCCGCCACCGACCCACCGGCCTCAACCTGTTCGCGGGCTGGGTCGACGAACCGGAGACCGCATGACCACCGCCCTCCACGACGCCCTCACCCCCGCCGACGTCGCCGCCGCCAACGCCCTCACCCGGCACTGGATCACCTCCCGAGACGAGATCACCGGCGCCGCATCAGGACTCGGCGTCTGGCCCCTCCTCGCGATGCTCGCCACCGGAGCGGTCGGCGAGACCAGGACCGAACTCCTCACCGCCCTCGGCCTCGACGCCGACCGCGCCGCCGCGCTCCCGCGAGCCCTCCTCGACGGCGTGCGCTCCTCCCGCGCCCTCAACGTCGCCCTCGGCGTCTGGTCCGGTCCGGACGTGGTCCTCGACCCCGACTGGGCCGCGACCCTCCCTGCCGGCACGGTCGGCTCCCTCACCGGCGACAACGCCGCCGACAAGGCCCGCCTCGACGACTGGGCCGCCGCGAACACCGACGGCCTCATCGACGCGATGCCGATCGACCTCGACGCCCCCGAACCGATCGAACTCCTCCTCGCCAGCGCCCTCTTGGTCCGCACCAAGTGGATCACCGAGTTCGAGGACTACTCGTACAGTCCGTTCCGCTCCGGACCGTGGTCGAACCTCGACAACGCCCAGATCCTCCGCGCCGTCTACAACGACGAGGTCCTGCGCATCACCGACAGCGCCACCGTCCTCACCGTCCGCGGCCGAGACGACATCGACGTCCTCCTCGGCCTCGGCGACCCCGAGCTCTCGCCGCACGAGGTGATCCACACCCTGATCGACGCCGTCGACCCCGCCTGGGGCCGAGCCGCGACCGAACTCCGACTGGGGGAGCAGGCCGTAGGGGTCACGGTGAGCGAGTACATCGCTTACTCACCGCAGACCGGCCCGGAGATCGCGGCCACCACAGTCGCCTTCGACATTCAGGACGAACTCGACCTGATCCCGGACGCCCCTGCACTCGGCCTCGTGCTCCCGAGCGACCGCGACAGGGCTCAGTTCGACCGCCTCACGGCCAAGAGACTCTATGTCAGCCAGGCGAAGCAGTCATGCACGGCGAAGTTCAGCGCCACCGGTTTCGAGGCCGCGGCCGTCACCGCCTTCGGCATGGCCATGGCCGGCGGGATGTTCGACCCCACGCAGTACCTCCACCTGCGCCACAACGTGACCTTCGACCGGCCCTTCGCCTATCTCGCGGTCCACCGCCCGACCGGCCTCGTCCTCGTCGCCGGCTGGGTGACGACCCCGGCGTCGGCCTAGCGGCGGTGAGGAGGCGCCCGCCCCCGCGCCGGCCTCGCCGCCGCCGAGCAGACCTCAACCGGCGGTCTCCTCCAGCGGCGCCGCGTGCCAGGACCAGTCCGGACCCCGCCGCGCGAAGCCCTCCAGCTCGCCTCTCCCCGTGGCCCACAGCAGCGTCCGCCACGGATCGGTGTCCAGGGGCGCCTCCGGGAACAACCGGGCCAGCGCCGGCGCCACCAGATCCTCCGGCGCCTCGAAGTCCACCCCCAGCCCCTGCGTCAGGTCGAACGCGTGCGCCAGGGTCTCGACCACGCCCATGGCCGCGAAGCCCTCCGGGTCGGCCACGCCCCAGATGTGCCAGGCCCGCTCCGCGGGGCCGCGGGCGTCCACGGTGACCGCGACCAGGCCGCCCATCATCGTGAGCACCTCGATGCCGGCCGCGGGCCCCTCGGTCCGGTCGAAGTGGATCGGCAGCGGCAGGTCGCCGGGCCGCTCCCACAGGATCGTCGGCGTGCCCGGCATCCACGGCACGGGCGCCGACAGCCGCAGCGCATAGGAGAACAGGCCGTTGTGCAAGTGCGCCAAGGCGTCCCAGCAGGACGCCTCCATGGGTCCGGCCTGGTTCGACCAGGCCTCCTCGGCGCCCTCGCCGAGCGCGACCGCGGTGATCGCGACCGCCTCGATGACGTGGTCGCCGGTGACGGGGGTTCGAGTCATGCCGACAACCTAACCGCTCAACGGCATCGATGGAAGTCGATTCTCAATCGCCCTGCCACGCATGCCACAGCCCCGCGTACACCCCGCCCGCCGCCAGCAGCTCCTCGTGCGTCCCCGCCTCGGCGATCCGGCCGCCCTCGACCACCGCGATCCGGTCGGCCGAGCGCGCGGCCTGGAGCTGGTGGGCGATCGCGATGACCGTGCGGCCCGCCAGCGCCGCGGCCAGCGCCGCCTCCACGTTCCCCGCGCTGGCGGGGTCGATCCCGGCGGTGGCCTCGTCGAGGATCACGATGTCGGGGTCGGCGATGACGACCCGCGCGAGCGCGATCTGCTGCGCCTCGGCTGTCGTCAGCTTCCGGTGCTCCTCGCCGAGCATCACGTCGAGGCCCTCCTCGAGCGCCCAGCGGGCGTCGACGCGCCGCAGCGCCTCCCGCAGCCGCTCGTCGCCCGCGTCGGGCGCGGCCAGGATCAGGTTGTCCCGCAAGGAGGCCGTGAACACGTAGTGCTCCTGCGTGACCAGGACGACGTGCCGCCGCAGCTCCTCCACGCCGATGTCGTACACGGGCACCCCGCCGAGGGTCGCGTTCCCGGTGCGCGGCCGGTCGATGCCGGCCAGGAGCCGCGCGATCGTGGACTTCCCGGCCCCGGAGGGCCCGACCACGACGAGGCGCTCGCCCGGCGCGGGGTGGAGGCTGAGCCCGTGGAGCACGTCGGGGCCGTCGCCGTACCCGAACGTGACCCCGTCGAGGCGCAGCCGTGCGCCCTCGGGCCTGGCGTCCCGCGGCTCCTCGGGGATGAGGTTGACGCCCTCGATGCGCGCGAGCGCGGCCGCGCCCTGCTGGAACTCGCCGAGCTGCGTCATGATCCCGTTGGTGGGGTTCGCGATCCGCACGGTGACGGTGATGGCGGCGATCGCGGTGCCGAGCGTGAGCCCGCCCTGGAAGTACCAGATGCCGGCCGCGAGGGTGACGAGGACGAGCTGGCCGCGGTTGATCATGAGCAGCAGGGTGAAGAAGTTCGTCTGGAGCCGCACCACCCGCAGCATCTTGTCCATCATGGACTGTCCGCGGGCGTACCCGAGCTCGCGCCGCTCCTCCTGCATCGCGAGCGACTCGACGGTCCGCGCGCCCGCGCCCGAGGCGCTGATCGTCTCGGCCGCCTCGCTCATGGCCGCCCGCTGCTCCAGGAACGCCGGCGCCGCGCGCCGCAGGTACCGGCGGGCGCTCAGGTACAGCGGCGGCACCGTCACCAGCGCGACCAGGCCCAGCAGGGGACTGGCGACGAACGTGGCGACGTACAGCACGACCACCTCGATGACGAGGGTCGCGACCGTGGGCCCGTTGTCGCGCAGCATGTCCGCGACGACGTTCACGTCGGAGGCGGTCCGGGTGCCGAGGTCGCCGCGCCCGGCGCGCTCGACCTGCACGAGCGGGAGCGAGAGGACCCGCTCCACGACCGATTCGCGCAGCCGCGCCGCGGCGCGCTCGCCGAACCGGTACCCGGCGAGGCGCCCGAGCCGGCTGAGCACGAACTGGACGCATACGCAGGCGAGGATCACCGCGCACACGAGGTGCACCTGCCCGGTGGTCCAGTCCGCGGCGATGCCGTCGACGACCTTCCCGAGCAGGATCGGGACCGACACGCTGAACGCTGCGGCGCCGAAGTACAGCAGCAGGACCGCGGAGGCGCGGCCCGGGTCGGCGGCCAGGAGCCGCCCCACGGCCCGGCGGACCGCGGCGGGCCCGGCGACCGGCAGCCGCCCTCGGACGGTCTCCATGGTGCTCATGCGTTCTCCATCGAAGGGGCTCAGGCGCTGTGCGAGGCGAGGCGGCGGTAGGCGGCGTCGGCGAGGAGCTCGGCGTGGGTCCCGAGGGCGTGGACCTTGCCGTCGACCATCCACGCGACCCGGTCGGCGTGCGCGAGCCACAGCGGCGAGGCGGTGACCACGAGCGTGGCCCGCCCGGCGCGGGCCGCCGCGACGCGGGAGGCGATGAGCGACTCGGTGTGGGCGTCGACCGCGGACGTCGGCTCGACCGCGAGCAGCGTCTCCGGTTCGGCCGCAAGGGCCCGCGCCAGGCGCAGCCGCTGCCGCTGCCCGCCCGAGAGGTTCCGGCCGCCCTCCTCGACGACGAGGTCCATGCCCTGCGAGGCCAGGTCGTCGGCGCACGCGGCCGCGACCGCCTGCCGCGCCCGGGCCTCGGGCACCCGCAGCGTCGCCGCGAGCGTCCCGGTGAACAGGTAGTCCTCGTCGGTGAGGAGCATGATCCGCGAGCGCACCTCGGCGAGCGCGTACTCCGCGAGCGGCCGCCCGCCCCAGACCGTCTCGGAGTCCCGGTAACGCGCGAGCCGCTCGCACGCCGCGGCGGCCGGCGCGGTCTCGGCGGTGACGACCACGGTCAGGCCCGAGACCGGCACGGCCAGACCGGATTCGGGGTCGCGCAGCTCGCCGCGCCCGCCGCGGGCCGTGCCGTCGTCGGCGAGGTCGGGCTCGATGCGGAGTACCCGCACGATCCGCTTGGCCGCCACCCAGGCCGCGACCAGGTACTGCGAGGTGCCCACGAAGTTCCCCGAGACGGCGATGAAGATCGTCGCGAAGCTGAACGCCGAGGCCAGGCCGCCGATGGTGATCGCCCCGTCGGCGGCCAGGAGCGCGCCGACCCAGGTGATGACCGCGACGAACACGATCGGCATCGAGTGCCGCAGGGCGTGGATCCACGAGCTCGGCCCGGCGACCTCGTACCCCTTGCGGCGCAGCTCGTCCGAGCGCTCCCGGTACCGGGCGGCGAACAGCACGTCGCCGCCGATGCCGCGCAGGACCCGCAGGCCGCCGACGATGTCGGCCGCGTGCGCGGACAGGTCGCCGATCCGGGCCCGGTAGTCCGACTGGCTGGCCTGGAGCCGGCCGAGGAGCGGCCCGGCGATGACGGCGGTGACGAGGCTGCCGCTGATGATGACGACGCCGAGCAGCGGGTGGATCGACCACACCAGGGCCGCGCCGACGAGGAACATCACGAGCGTGTTGAAGAAGAACCCGGCGTCGTTCACTGCCCGGGCCGCGCGCCTCGCGTCCTCGCTCGGCAGGTTGAGGAGCTCCCCGGAGGAGACGCGGTCGCGCACGGCCGGCCCGGCCGTGTTCAGCCGGTCGGTGAGGTCGCGCACGAGCTGGCGCTGGTTGCGGGCCTCGACGGTCGAGAACTGCCGGAACCCGTTGGCCCACAGGATCGGTTGCAGCACCACCAGGGCGGCGGCGACGCCGAGCCAGGCCGCGAGGTCGCGCGGCGAGCGCGCGATGAACCCCTCGTCGATCACCTTCCCGACGACCCACAGCTGCGGCATCGAGGTGCAGGAGGCCCCCGCGTAGAAGAGGAAGCCGAGCGCCAGCCGCGCCTTGTGGGGCCGCGCCTGCCTGAGGAACAGCCGCATCGGGGTGAGCGGCGGGGGTGCTGGGGGCATGGGACGCAAGCTTACCTGCCGACCGGCTGTCCGGCATCCGCCGGTGCGGCGCACCCTCCTCTCGAGTGCGCACCCGTTCCAACCTGCGGTGATTCCGTTTGGGACGGAAGCGGAGGGGAACACCCCTGTCCAACGTCGACTACCGAAGTGGAGGAGTGGTCATGCCTTACGTAGCGACGCGGCACAACTCGGTGATCGCCCACATCATCTCGATCGTGTTCGGGCTCATCGCGTTGATCATCCTGCTGCACCTCGCCTTCGTGCTGCTCGAGGCCAACGCCGGCAACCCCTTGGTGGCGTTCATCGCCGACCTGGCCAACTGGTTCTCATGGCTGTTCCGTGACATGTTCACCATCGACGACCCGAAGGTGCGGGCCGTCGTGAACTACGGTCTGGCCGCCCTGGTCTACCTGGCGATCGGCGGCATCCTGACGGGTGTCGGCCACCGCTGGCGGACCGCATAGCGAAGCGCGACTCCGACGGCCCCACGGGCCGCGCCCCCGCTGAAGGGGCGCGGCCCGTCGGACCCCTGGCATAGGGTCGGGCGCATGGGCGTGAACTGGCGCGAGGCCGTGCTCGGGCAGCTGGAGTTCTACTGGGACTTCCACCTGCGGCCGCGGCTGGCGGGACTGACCGACGACGAGTACCTCTGGGAACCGGTCGAAGGCTGCTGGAGCCTCCGCCCGGACGGCTCCGGCGCCCTCGTCATGGACGAGGCCGAGCGCGAGCCCGTGCCGCCACCGGTCACCACGATCGCCTGGCGCATGGCCCACGTGGGCCGCGACGTCCTCGGCGTCCGCGCCCGCGCGTTCTTCGGCCCCCACGAGGGATTCGAGGACGCCGGCATGTTCGACCGCCGCCTGTGGCCCGAGCCGCTCCCGGCCACCGCCGACGGCGCGATCGCGATGCTCGAAGGGGCCGTGGACCACTGGCGCGGCGCCGTCGCCGCGATGAGCGACGAGGCGTTCGCGGCGCCGCTCGGCCCCAAGGGCGAGCCCTACGACCGCGACCCGATGGGCGCCCTGCTCCTCCACCTCAACCGGGAGACCATGGCCCACGGCGCCGAGATCTGCCTCCTGCGCGACCTCTACCGCGCCCGCTTCTGACGACGAGGCGGGGCCCGGCTCCGGCCGGGCCCCGCCTCCTGGGTCGTGTTTGCGAATTCGGTTTCCAGTCGAGGATGATCGCGACTTGGATGGTGGCCTCGTATCGGACGGCGAGTCTGTCGAACCTGGTCGAGACCGCGCGGTGGCGCTTGAGGCGGCCGATGGTCCGCTCGGCGCCGGTCGGTGCCGGCGCTGGCGGGGCTGCCCCAACGGCGGTGCGAAGCGCCGCAACGGGTCCGGGGACTGTCGGGCCCGCCGCATAGGATCGGGGCACGGGCGAGGGGAGAGGGAGGCCGCATGGTCACGGGAATGCTGATCGCGGAGAGCCTGCGCGTCGGGGCCGAGCTGAACGTGGTGCCGCTGCACGTCACCCGCATCTGGCGCGGCGACGTCGGGTCGCCCCCGGCCGGGCAGCCGAAGGTGTGGACGGTCCTCCACTTCGAGGCCGACGACGATAGCGCCGCGCGGCTGGGCGAGTCGCTCGCGAAGGCCCTCGACGAAGGCCCCTGGTATGTCGACTTCAACACGGCCGACGAGAAGTTCGTGGTCTTCGCCGGGAAGGTCTTCAGCTACCGGAGCGGCGACGAGGCCGGCCGTGCCGCCGCCCTCGGCCACGCCGCGACGATCGGCATCCCCGAGGACCAGATGGACTGGAGCGTCTAGGTCGTGTTGTCGGTCGGATCCCCGCGGCGGGACAGACTTGCCAAGGAAGCCTCCTGTTTATGAACCTTGTTGCGGAACAACAGATTCAACAGGAGGCTTCCTCAGTTCGTAAACACGACCTAGTCGGCGTCGCGCATCCGCAGCAGCTTGCGCGCCTCCACGGTCGTGATCGCCGGGCGCTGCGCCAGCGCCGCGGCCGCCGCCGCGCGGGCGACCAGCTGGTCGTTGCCCGTCACGGCCTGGCGCCGCGCGAACGACACCGTGTCCTCCATGCCCACGCGCAGGTGCCCGCCGTGGGCGAGCGCGGCGAACATGACCGGCAGCGTGGTGCGCCCGATCCCGGTGGCGGAGAACGTGGTCCCCTCCGGCAGGTAGCGGCGGACCCCTTCGGCGAACGCCGTCACCGTCGAGGCGTCCCCCGCGGCCCCGCCGGGCACGCCGAGCACGAAGTCGACGTGCACGTGCTCGCCGAACGGCAGCCCGTGCCGGTCGAGCAGGCGCTCCAGCGCCGCGAGGTGCCCGAGGTCGAACAGCTCGTACTCGGGCACGACCGCGAGCTCCCGCATCCGCTCGTGCAGGCGGACCACGAACTCCCAGCGGTTGGTGAACACGTCGTCGCCGAAGTTCACCGTGCCCATCGTGCAGGAGGCCATGTCCGGTTCGGCGTCGAGGACCGCGAGGCGGGCCTCCTCGCCGTCGCGGACCGAACCGCCCGTGGAGAGCTGCACGATCAGGTCCGTGGCGTCCTTGAGGGCCGCGACGGCGTCGCGCAGCCGCACCGGGTCCAGCGTCGGCTTCGCGTCGTCGTCGCGCAGGTGCACGTGGATGATCGACGCGCCCGCCCGCTCGCACGCCACGGCCGCGGCGACCAGCTCGTCGAGCGTCACCGGCAGGGCCGGGACCTCGGCCTTGTCGACCTCGGCCCCGGTGGGCGCCACCGTGATCAGGGTTCCGGTCATACGAGGTCCGCGGCCTCGTGCTGGGCCGCCGAGGCCCGCCGGGACCGGACCGCCGCGGCGTCCCCGGCCTCCTTGACCTCCCTGGGGGCGTGCATGTTCGCCCACCACTGCTGGCCGGCCTTCGGCAGCGTGTCGATCGGGTCGTAGAACGGGTAGCGGCGGGTGAGCGCGTCGGGGTCGTCGGCCTCGATCGAGGTCCGGTAGTTCTTCGTCCAGTACGAGATGCCCAGCTCCCGGTCGTACTCGGAGAGCTGGTGCACCCAGCGCTTGCCGACCATCGGCACGTCGCAGATGATCCGCGGCGTCGCGTACCCGGGCAGGTAGCCCATGATCGCGGTCTGGAGCTCCTGCGCCTGCGCGACCGAGGTCCGCCAGTGCTCGGCGTTGGGGATCATGTCGCACATGTAGAAGTAGTACGGCAGGATGTTCGCCTCGCCCTGGAGCGCGAAGCACAGGTCGAGCAGGTCGGCCTGGGTGTCGTTGACGCCGCGCATGAGCACGCCCTGGTTGCGCACGTCGCGCACGCCCGCGTCGAGCATCGCCGCCGCGGCCCGCGCCACCGCCGGGGTCACCGAGTTGACGTGGTTGACGTGGGTGTGGATCGCGAGGTTCACGCCCTGCCCGGCCGCGCGCTTCGCGACCCGAGCCATGCCGTCGACGACCTCCTCCTGGAGCCAGTGCTGCGGCAGCCCCATGAGCGCCTTGGTCGCCAGGCGGATATCGCGGATGGTCTCGACGTCCAGGAGCCGGTCGAGGAACGCCTCCAGCTGCTTCCACGGCAGGTTCGCCACGTCGCCGCCGGAGACGACCACGTCCCGCACGCCCGGGTGGGCCCGGAGGTAGTCGAGGATCGCCGTCTGCCGGTCGACGGGCTTGAGCGACAGCCGCCGCTTGTCCACGGTGGGGGTGGAGTTGCCGACCAGGTCCATGCGGGTGCAGTGCCCGCAGTACTGCGGGCAGGTCGACAGGAGCTCGGCGAGGACCTTCGTGGGGTAGCGGTGGGTCAGGCCCTCGACCGCCCACATGTCGTGCTCGTGCAGCGAGTCGCGCGCCGCGAAGGGGTGGGAAGGCCAGTCGGTGCGCCGGTCGGAGGCGACGGGGAGCATGTAGCGGCGCACGGGGTCGGCGTAGAACGCGTCCGTCCACGAGCCCGCGC
Organism: Glycomyces terrestris; assembly: GCF_003933745.1. Lineage (GTDB taxonomy): Bacteria > Actinomycetota > Actinomycetes > Mycobacteriales > Micromonosporaceae > Glycomyces > Glycomyces terrestris. Next base: position 228,809 of record NZ_RSEB01000006.1, read on the forward strand.
CGGTCTCCTCGACCGCCGGGACCATCGTGTTGAGCATCTGCGGCGGCAGCAGCATCGACATCGTCGCGCTCTGCGCGATGTCGGCCTCCAGATCCTCGTAGAAGGACTCGTGGAGCCGGTCGCCGAGCACGGCCCGCAGCTGCTTCACGTTCTTCACGCAGTGCACGCGCTGCCACTGCGCCGAGGCCCAGTCGGCCTCGGTCACGCCGGCCCAGCCGGGGAACCGGGTCCAGTCCGGCTCGACCAGCTCGCGCCGCCGGTACTGGTACGGCTGCTCGATCATCTTGGGCATTGTCGCCTCGAATGGTCGATCGGCCACGTTCTCACCTCCATGTCCGGGATGTTCGGCCCGGGGAAACGTCGCGGCGGGGGTAGACCGCCTTGTGACGAGGATAACCTTCCGTTACAGTTGCTCGCTAGGTCTCGCATATTGAGATTCGATCAACTCCGTATCACCAGAAGGGCGGCAACGATGTCGACAGGCTCACCCGTCGGATCGCACCGAGTCGTCAGCCCCGCCGGGTCCCTGCCACAAGCGGCCGACCGGCTCGACCCCGACCCCGAGATCGCCGACGACGAGGTCCGCGTCAGCGTCGAGCGCCTCAACCTCGACGCGGCCTCCTACCGGCAGCTCCACACCAAGCACGGCGGCGACGGCGACGCCATCCGCGCCGAGGTCCTCGCGATCGTCGCCGAGCGCGGCAAGATGCAGAACCCCGTCACCGGCTCCGGCGGCATGCTCATCGGCACCGTCGACGCCGTCGGCCCCCGCTCGCCGCTCGGCCTCAAACCCGGCCAGAAGATCGCCACCCTCGTCTCCCTCACCCTCACCCCGCTGCGCATCACCGACCGGTTGGAGCGCTGGGACGGCAGGTCCGAGCAGGTCCCCGCAGCCGGTACCGCCATCCTCTTCGGCCGTTCCATCGCCGCCCCGATCCCCGACGACATGCCCGAAGCCCTCGCGCTCGCCGTCTTCGACGTGTGCGGCGCCCCCGCCCTCGTCCGCCGCGTCGTCTCCCGCCGCTCCCACTCGGGCCCCACGGTCGCGGTCCTCGGCGCCGCCGGCAAGTCCGGCTCCCTCTCCCTCGCCGCCGCCAAGGACGCCCGCGCCGCCAAGGTCGTCGCCGTCGTCCGCGACCAGATCGAGGCCGCTCAGATGCGCCGCCTCGGACTCGCCGACGAGATCGCCGTCGCCGACGCCACCGACCCGCTCCAGCTCTCCCGCGCGGTGAACGAGGCCCTCGGCGGCCGCGGCGCCGACGTCACCGTCGTCTGCGTCGACGTCCCCGGCTGCGAGCACGGCGCCATCCTCGCCACCGCGACCGGCGGCACCGTCGTGTTCTTCTCCATGGCCACCTCCTTCCCGCAGGCCGCCCTCGGCGCCGAAGGGCTCGCCGCCGACGTCGAGATGCTCATCGGCAACGGCTACGTCCCCGGCCACGCCGACTACGCCCTCCACCTCATGAACGCCCGCCCGCGCCTCAAAGAGCTGTTCACCGCCCGCGTCGGAAAGCAGGACTGACATGACCGGACCGCTCCTGCCGCTCGACGCCGGACTCGTCGCCCGGGCCCGCGCGCTCGCCGCCGAGGCCGCCCAGCCCGTCGTGGACCTCGCCCGCAGCCACACCACCGTCTCCGTCGAACGCGCCACCCTCCGCCTCGCCGGCCTCACCGGCGCCGACCCCGACGGCATCCCCTGGGTCAACCGCCTCGCCGACGCCGTCCAAGCGCAGGTCGGCATCGAGCACGGCATCGCCCTGCCGGTCTTCCACGCGCTCAAGGACTTCCCCGACCTCGAACGCCTCGCCCACGCCGCCGCCGCGGGCGGCGTCCGCTTCGCGCTCCCGGACGGCCGCGCCGCGCGAGCGGCCCGCGACCGCGCGAGCAGCGCCGTCGGCGCCGGCTTCGACCGCATCGACGCCTCCCGCGCCACCCGCTCGCAGCTCGTCGCCGAGATCGGCGACCCGCCCCAGCGCCCCTGGATCTACCTCATCGTCGCCACCGGCGACATCTACGAGGACATCCCGCAGGCCCAGGCCGCCGCGAAGGCCGGCGCCGACGTCATCGCCGTCATCCGCTCCACCGGGCAGTCCCTCCTGGACTACGTCCCCGAAGGCGCCACCCGCGAGGGCTTCGCCGGCACCTACGCCACCGGCGAGAACTTCCGGCTCATGCGCGCCGCCCTGGACGAGACCTCCCGCGAGGTCGGCCGCTACATCCGCCTCACCAACTACGCGTCCGGGCTCTGCATGCCCGAGATCGCCGCGCTCGCCGGCATGAACCGGCTCGACATGATGCTCAACGACTCCATGTACGGCATCCTGTTCCGCGACATCAACCCCATCCGCACCTTCGTGGACCAGCGCTTCAGCCGCCAGGTCCACGCCCGCGCCGGCATCATCATCAACACCGGCGAGGACAACTACCTCACCACCGCGGACGCGGTCGAGGCCGCGCACACCGTCACCGTCTCCCAGCTGCTCAACGAGCGCTTCGCCCACGAGGCCGGGCTCCCCGACGAACTGCTCGGCCTCGGGCACGCCTTCGAGATCAACCCCGAAGTGCCCGAGTCGTTCCGGCTCGAACTCGCGCACGCGCTCCTGGCCCGCCAGCTGTTCCCCGACGCGCCGCTCAAGTGGATGCCGCCGACCAAGCACATGACCGGCGACGTGTTCCGCGGCAACCTCCTCGACGGCTTCTTCAACCTCGCCGGGGTCATGACCGGGCAGTCGATCCTCCTGGTGGGCATGATGACCGAAGCGGTCGTCACCCCGTGGCTCTCCGACCGCGACATCGCCCTCCAGAACGTCCGCTACGTCCTCAGCGCCTGCGCCGGCCTCGCCGAGGACTTCCACCCGCCCGCCGACGGCTTCATCGCCACGCGCGCGAACCACGTCCTCGGCGAAGCGGTCGACCTCCTCGAACGCATCCGCGACGACGGCCTCCTCAACGCCATCGCCGACGGCACCTTCGGCATCATGAAGCGCCCCGCCGACGGCGGCCGCGGCCTCGACGGCGTCGCGAAGCGCGCCGACGACTACTGGAACCCGGCCGTCGCGATCCTCGACCAAGGAAGCACCGCCCCGATCCCGGACGGAGACCCCGCATGAGCCGCATCGTCCGCCCCTACGGCGACACCACCGGCGACGGCATGGTGCAGCTGTCCTTCACCCTGCCCGTCCCGCACGACAAGCGCGCCGAGGGCGCCGCCCTCCAGCTCGCCGCCAAGATGGGCATCGACGGCGCGATGCTCGTGCACGCCAAGCCCATCGGCGAGTCCTACACGTTCTTCGTCGTCTACGGCGCCAGCACCCACCTCGTCAACCTCGACGAGGTCCAGGTCGTCGAGCGCGACTATCCGCACCTGAGCCCCAAGGAGGTCAACGACGCCGTCCGCGAGAAGCTCGGCCGCAAGCTCACCGTCGTCGGCGCCTGCATCGGGACCGACGCCCACACCGTCGGCATCGACGCGATCCTCAACATCAAGGGCGTCGCGGGGGAGAAGGGCCTGGAGTACTACCGCGAACTGCGCGTGGTCAACCTCGGCGCCCAGGTCGCCGTCCCCGACCTCGTCAACCGCGCCGTGGACGAAGGCGCCGACGCCGTCCTCGTCAGCCAGGTCGTGACCCAGAAGGACGCCCACCTCCACAACACCCGCGAGATGTCGGCCGCGTTCCGCGAGGCGCTCCCGCCCGGCAAGCGCCCGCTCCTGGTCGTCGGCGGCCCCCGCTTCGACGAGTCCGCCGCCGCCGACCTCGGCGTCGACCGGATCTTCAGCCGCGGCACCATGCCCTCCGACGTCGCCTCCTACCTCGTCCACCGCCTCGTCTTCACCAACCGGGAGACCGCATGACCGACCACAACGGCGCCACGGTGACCCACCGCCGCTACATCCCCTACTCGCACGCCCACTACGGCGGGAACCTCGTCGACGGCGCCTACGGGCTCGGCCTCTTCGGCGACGTCGCCACCGAGCTGTGCATCCTCACCGACGGCGACGAGGGCCTCTTCGCCTCCTACTCAGACGTCCAGTTCAAGGCCCCCGTCCGGGCCGGCGACGTCGTCGAGGCCACCGCGGTCGTCGTCCGCACCGGCACCCGCTCCCGCACCGTCGAGTTCACCCTCACCGTCGTCTGCCGCGCCGAGCCCGAGCGCGGCGACTCGGCCGCCCGGGTCCTCGCCGAGCCCATCGTCGCCACCACGGCGACCGGCACCGTCGTGGTCCCGTGACCGACGTGATCGTCTGCGTCGACGTCGGCTCCACCTACACCAAGGCTGCCGCCGTCGACGCGGACACCGGCGCGCTCGCCGGCGCCGCCTCGCACCCGACCACGCTCGGCACCGACGTCATGGACGGCCTCCGGGCCGCCGTCGACGCCGCCCTCCCCAAGGGCGCCAAAGCGATCGACACGCTCGTCTGCTCCTCCGCGGGCGGCGGCCTGCGCCTCGCCGTCATCGGCAACGAGCCCCTGGTCACCGCGCGCGCCGCCTACCGGGCCGGCCTGAGCGCCGGCGCCCGCGTGGTCGACGTGCGCGCCGGGACCCTCGCCGCCGGCGACTTCGCGGCCCTCGCCGCCGCCCGGCCCGACGTGATCCTCCTGGCCGGCGGCACCGACGGCGGCGACGAGACCGTCCTGCGCGCCCACGCCGCCGGCCTCGCCGCCTCCGGCCTCCGCACCCCGGTCGTCCTGGCGGGCAACGCGCGCGCCAGCGCCGACGTGACCGCCGTCCTGGAGTCCGCCGGCGTCCCGGTCACCGCCGTCGGGAACGTCCTCCCGCGCATCGGCGCCCTCGACCCCCTCCCGGCCCGCACCGCGCTCCGCGAGGTCTTCCTGCGCCACGTCATCGCCGGCAAGCACCTCTCCGCCAGCGCCGACTTCACCCGCATGGTCAAGGCCGCCACCCCCGACGCCGTCCTGACCGGCGTGGAACTGCTCGCCGAGCGCACCGGCGACCTCCTCGTGGTCGACGTCGGCGGCGCCACCACCGACGTCTACTCCGTCCTCACCCCCGACGCCGAACTCCAGGGCCCGCGCGCCGAGGTCGCCGGGACCGCCTGGCGCTCAAGGACCGTCGAAGGCGACCTCGGCGTCCGACACACCGCCGTCGGCATCGCCGAGGCCGCCGCCGACGAGGACCTGGCCGCCGACCCGGACCTGCCCGAGGCCGCCCGCCGCCGCGCCGCCGACCCCGCCTTCCGGGCCGGCGACGACCGCGAACGCGCCCTCGACCGGGAGCTGAGCGCGCTCGCCGCCCGCATCGCCGTCCGCCGCCACGCCCGCGGCGAGCGCATCGGCGGCCCCACCGAACCGCTGCGCGGCGGCAAGGACCTCGCCGCCGTCGGCACCGTCGTCGGCTCCGGCGGCGTCCTGCGCCGCGACCCCGGGGCCGCCGACTGGCTGCGCGAGGCCGTCGGCGCCGACACCTCCGGCGGCGTGCGGCCGCCGAAGGACGCCCGCTTCACCGTCGACGCCGACTACCGCCTCGCCCCCGCCGGGCTCCTCGCCGCCGCCGGCCGCGGCGACCTGGCCGCGCGCCTGCTCGCCGACCTGTAGCGGCCCCTCGACCGCCCGGCGGCGCCTGCCGGGCGGTCATGTGCGCGTGAAGCCGCAGGCCGCACCGGGCGCGGCGCGGTTCGGCCCCCGGTGCTGTACGGTTCGGTGCGTATCCCACACAAAAGGAGTGATCGCAGTGGACGTGGAGCGCACCGAGCTGCCCGGTATCGGCGTGCGGTTCGAATTCGAGACGAAGCGGCACGTGCGCCTCGGGATCGTCGCCCACCGGGAGGGCCGCCGCGACTTCATCATCTACGACCCCGACGATCCGGACTCGATGCTCGACTGCATCGTGTTCTCCGCCGACGAGTCCGCCGCGATCGGCGAGCTCCTCGGCGGCGCCCGCATCGTCGAGAAGCTCAACCGGCTTCACCACGAGATCGACAACCTCGTGTCCCAGCAGCTCAAGGTCGGCGCCACCAGCCCCTACGCCGAGCGGCCCCTCGGCGACACCCGCGCCCGCACCCGCACCGGCGCCTCCATCGTCGCGATCGTGCGCGCCGACGGCGTCGAGACCGGCCCGCCGCCCTCGGCGATCCTCCACGTCGGGGACCGGCTCGTGACCATCGGGACGCAGGAAGCGGTCGAAGGCGTGGACAAGATCCTGCGCGGGATCGAGTAATGCACGGAACCGTCGAGCTCCTCCTCGAACTCGGCCTCCTCGTAGGAGCCCTCGGCCTCCTCGGAGCCATCGCCGGCAAGGCCGGCATCTCAGCCATCCCGCTCTACCTCATCGCCGGACTCGCCTTCGGGCACGGCGGCATCTACGAGATGCACGCGATCACCGGCTTCCTCGACGTCGGCGCCGAAGTCGGCGTCGTCCTCCTCCTGTTCACCCTCGGCCTCGAGTACACCCCGCGCGAACTGCTCGGCACGATGAAGACCTCCTGGCTCGGCGCCGTGGTCGACCTCGTGCTCAACGCCGCCCCCGGCGTCGCGTGCGCGCTCCTCCTCGGCTGGGGCCCGATCGCCGCCGTCGTCTTCGGCGGCGTCACGTACGTGTCCTCCTCGGGCATCATCGCGAAGGTCCTCACCGACCTCGGCTGGCTCGGCAACCGCGAGACCCCCACGGTCCTCGCGCTGCTGGTCGCCGAGGACATGATCATGGCCCTGTACCTGCCGATCCTCACCACCCTCCTCGCCGGCCTCGCGTTCGCGCAGGCCGCCTCGGGCCTGGGGATCGCGCTGCTGGCCGTCGCCGGCGCGTTCGTGGTCGCCTCCCGCTTCGGCGGCCTCCTCTCGCGGTTCCTCGAGTCCCCGAACGACGAGATCCTGCTGCTCAAGGTCATGGGCATCGTCCTGGTCATCGCCGGCCTCGCCGAGCAGGTCCACGTCTCGGCCGCCGTCGGCGCGTTCATCGTCGGCATGGCGCTCTCCGGCGAGGTCTCGCGCCAGGCCGAGGAGACGCTGGAGCCGCTGAAGAACCTGTTCGCGGCGATCTTCTTCGTCAACTTCGGCCTGGAGACCGACCCGTCGGCGCTCCCGCCGGTGCTGCCGGTCGCGATCGCGCTCGCGGTCGTCACGATCGCCACGAAGTTCGCCACGGGCTGGTGGGCCGCCGGAAGGAGCGGCTCGGCGTTCACCGGCAAGCTCAGAGCCGGGCTCGTCCTGCTGCCGCGGGGCGAGTTCTCGATCGTCATCGCCGGACTCGGCGTCGCGGCCGGCCTCGACTCGCAGCTCGGGTCGGTGGCCGCGGCGTACGTGCTCATCCTCGCGGCCGTGGGCCCGCTCGCCCCGCGCCTGGCGGGCCCGATCGTCGCCAAGCGCCGCAAGAAGGCCCGCGCGAAGCGCCTCGCGGAGGCCGCCGTGTGACCGCCGGTGGCGGGAGCGCGCGGTCGCCGGCGGGGCCGGAGTGAAGACTGCGACTCCCGCCACCGCACGGTGCGAACCGTTATGCGGGCTTGATACAACTCAGGGATGGCTGAAACCGCGAACCCGCCCCGCCCCGAAGACGAGGTCGTCGACATCGCCCGCGACCTGATCCGCATCGACACGACGAACACCGGCGACAACGCGACCGCGAAGGGGGAGCGCGCCGCCGCCGAGTACGTCGCCGCGATGCTCGCCGAAGTCGGCCTCGAACCGAAGATCTACGAGTCGGCCCCCGGCCGCGCCTCCGTCGCGTGCCGCTTCCCCGGCGCCGACCCCTCCCGCGGGGCCCTCCTCGTCCACGGCCACCTCGACGTCGTCCCCGCCGAGGCCGGCGAGTGGTCCGTCCACCCCTTCAGCGGCGAGATCAAGGACGGCTACCTCTTCGGCCGCGGCGCGGTCGACATGAAGGACTTCGACGCCATGCTCATCGCGCTCGTGCGCGACTGGAAGCGCACCGGGAAGGTCCCCCCGCGCGACCTCGTCCTGCTCTTCACCGCCGACGAGGAGGCCGGCTCCGACTACGGCGCCCGCTTCATGGTCGAGGAGCACCCCGAGGTCTTCGAAGGCGTCACCGAAGCGGTCGGCGAGGTCGGCGGCTTCTCCATGACCCTCCCGAACGACCTGCGCGTCTACGTCGTCCAGACCGCCGAGAAGGGCCTCGACTGGCTCCGCCTGCGCGCCTCCGGCCGCCCCGGCCACGGCTCGATGCTCCACGACGACAACGCCGTCACCCGCCTCGCCCGCGCCGTCGCCAACATCGGCGGGCACGAGTTCCCGGTCGAGATGACCCCCACCGTCCGCCAGTTCCTGGAGTCGGTCTCCGAGCTCACCGGCGTCGAGTTCGACCCCGCGAACCCCGACGAGGCCGTCGCCAAGCTCGGCCCGATCGCCCGCCTCGTCGGCGCGACCCTCCGCAACACCGCGAACCCGACCCGCCTGAACGCCGGGTACAAGACGAACGTCATCCCCTCCGCCGCCGAGGCCGTCATCGACTGCCGGTCCCTGCCCGGCCGCAACGACGAGCTCGAGGCCACCCTCAAGGAGCTCGCCGGCGCCGGCATCGACTTCGAGTACGAGATCCGCCAGCCCGGCTACGAGACCTCCTTCGACGGCGCCCTCGTCGACGCCATGGCCGAGGCCATCCGCCTCGCCGACCCCGGCGCCCGCACCGTCCCGTACATGCTCTCGGGCGGCACCGACGCCAAGGCGTTCGCCACCCTCGGCATCCGCTGCTTCGGCTTCGCGCCCCTCCAGCTCCCCGCCGACCTCGACTTCACCGCCCTGTTCCACGGCATCGACGAGCGCGTCCCGATCTCGGGCCTCCAGTTCGGCGTCGACGTCATGGACCGCTTCGTCTCCCGGTCCTAGCGATTCCGGCCCCGGGCCGGTGAGCACGCTCACGGGCCCGGGCCCCGCCGTGCTCTGGACAGCCGCTCCCGGACCGGCTTACAATCGTCCGCGATGTTGATTTTCTTCTCCTAGAAGCAGCCAGGTCGCCGCGTCGAGCCCCGCTCCGCCCGACCGCAACGGCACGCCTCCTCACATGCAGCCCTGAGCTTCGCATCCGCGTGCCCGCACTTCCCGTTCTTCCCCGACTGCTTCCGGAGGGCGCGCATGCTCCGCCACGTACATCTGTCCCTTGTAGACGTCTCCAAGCGCTACGCCGACCACCTCGTCCTCGACCGGGTCTCCTTCGCCGTCAAGCCCGGCGAACGCCTCGGCGTCGTCGGCGACAACGGCTCCGGCAAGTCCACCCTGCTCCGGCTCCTCGCGCGGACCGAGGAGCCCGACAACGGCGACCTCACCGTCGCCTCCCCCGGAGGCGTCGGCTACCTGCCGCAGCAGCTCGACCTGCCCGAGGACCGCACCGTCGCCGACGCGATCGACCTCGCCCTGGCCGACCTCCGCGAGATCGAGGCCGCCATGCGCGAGACCGAGCAGGCGCTCGCCGACGACCCGCGGGCCGCCGAGACCTACGCCGGCCTCCTCGCGCGCTTCGAGGCCCGCGACGGCTGGGACGCCGACCTCCGCGTCGACCTGGCCCTGGCCGCCCTCGGCCTGCCCGGGCTCGACCGCGCCCGCCCGCTCGGGACCCTCTCGGGCGGCGAGCGCTCCCGCCTCATGCTGGCCGCGACCCTCGCGTCCCGCCCGGCCCTGCTCCTGCTCGACGAGCCGTCCAACGACCTCGACGACGACGCCGTCGCCTGGCTCGAAGCCCAGCTGCGGGACTGGTCCGGCACCGTCGTGGCCGTCACCCACGACCGGGCCTTCCTCGAGGCCGTCACCACCACCATGATCGAGGTCGCCGACCGCAAGGCCCGCCGCTACGGCAACGGCTACGCCGGCTACCTCACCGCGAAGGAGACCGAACGCCGCCAGGCCCAGGCCGCCTACGAGCAGTGGACCGCCGAGGTCGCCCGCCAGCAGGGCATCGTCGACCACAACGCCGGCCGCGCCGGCGCCATCCCGCGCAAGCTCCCGATGGCGAACATGTCCACCGGGGCCTTCCGGTCCCGCAGCCGCAGCCACGGTGCCCAGAGCCGCATCAAGGTCGCCAAGCAGCAGCTCGAACGCCTGCGCGCCAACGCCGTCGCGCCGCCGCCCGAACCGCTCCGCTTCGAGCCGGCGCTGGCCGCGGCCACCGCCGCGACCGACGCGCCCGCGCTGCGGCTCCGCGGCGTCCGCGTCGGCGACCGGCTCAAGGTCCCCGAGCTGACCGTGGCGCGCGGCGAGCGCGTCCTCGTCACCGGGCCGAACGGCGCCGGCAAGACCACGCTCATGCGGGTCCTCGCCGGCGAGCTCGCGCCCGACGAGGGCGAGGCCGAGCGCACCGGCGCGGTCGGCCACCTGCGCCAGCTCGCCGGGCCCGGCTCGGGCCGCACGTCCGTCCTGCGGGCCTTCGCCGCGGGCCGCGCCGGCACGCTCGAGGAGCACGCCGAGGCGCTGCTCGCCCTGGGGCTGTTCGCACCCGAGCAGTTCGGGAAGGAGGTCGCGGCCCTGTCCACGGGCCAGCGCCGCCGCCTCGAACTCGCCCGGCTCGTGTCCCGCCCGGTCGACGTCCTCCTCCTGGACGAGCCGACGAACCACCTGTCGCCGGTCCTCGCCGAGGAGCTCCAGGAGGCCCTGGCCTCCTACACCGGCACGGTGGTCCTGGTCAGCCACGACCGCCGGCTCCGGGCCTCCTTCGCGGGCCGGCGCCTGGAGATGGACTCCGGCGCGATCGCCGCCTGACCTGCCGGTCAGCGGTGGGCCATCACCAGTTCCCGTGCGGCCGAGGCGCACTGCGAGGCGTACTCGGCCGGCGGGAACCCGATGAGGTCCTTGAAGTCGTGCGTGAAGTGGGCCTGGTCCGTCCAGCCGAGCTCGGCCGCCAGCCGGGCCAGGTCCGCGCCCGGGTCGGCCGCGAGCCGGTCGGCCGCGTCGTGGAGCCGGTACCGGCACAGCAGCGCCTTCGGGCCCAGCCCGATGTACGCCTGGAACAGCCGCTGGAGCGCCTTCGGCGTCGTGAAGCACCGCGCCGCCACCTGGTCGACCCGCGTGAGCGACCGGTCCTCGAGCATCACCGCGACGATCCGCAGCAGCTCCCCGTACCGCTCGTCCTCCCGCTCGGGCATCCGCTCCAGCAGGAACCGCGACACCAGGTCCGCCGCGCGCTCGTCGCCGCCGCCCATGACGGCCGCGTTCAGCTCGTCCGCGGCGGGCCCGAAGAACCGGGCCGCCCCGGCGACCCAGTCGGCGACCGCGGCCGCCTCGACCCCCGTGAACGCCGTGAACCCGCCGGGCCGGAACTTCGCCCCGAACACCCGGCCCGCGCCGGCGAGCGGATGCCGCGACACCGCCAGCCCCGGGCCGTGCACCTCTGCGCCGAGCCCCGGCATGAAACTCAGGTTCACGCACGGGTGGGGGACCACCACCGACTCGTACCGCGTCCCCTCCGGCAGGTCCCAGCGCACCGACCAGAACCGCTCCACGTACCGGCCCAGCGGCCCCGACACCGGGAACCGCCGCAGGTCGATGTGCCGGGCCGCCTCCTGCGGCCGCAGTATGCCCTTGTCGCTCGCCGTCGGTCCCGTCATGCCCCCGAATCTAACCCCGCCCACCGACGTCGCGTTTTTACAAGCGCCCGCCCCCGCCCGCGGCGAGACTGGGGGCATGAGCGAATCCAAGGTGAACCCGATCCCCGCCGGCTACCACTCGATCACGCCGTTCATCGTCGTCAAGGACGGCGCCAAGGCGATCGACTGGTACGGCGAGGTGTTCGGCGCACAGGTCCTGACCCGCAACGACATGCCCGACGGCACCGTCGCGCACTGCGAGCTCCAGATCGGCGACTCGATCCTCCAGCTCGGCGACGTCAACCCCGCCTGGGGTATGGCCGAACCCGACCCCGAGCAGATCACCGCCTCGCTCGTCCTCTACGTCGAGGACTGCGACGCGGTCTACGCCAAGGCCGTCGAGGCCGGCGCCGTCGTCCGCGAGGAGCCCGCCGTGTTCCTCACCGGCGACCGGTACGCCTCCATCGCCGACCCGTTCGGCCGCCGCTGGTCGATCATGACCCGCGTCGAGGACGTCTCCCGCGAGGAGGGCGAGCGCCGCGTCGACGAGTGGATCGCCTCCATGGGCGGCCAGGAGTAGCCGGACCCGCCGCAGGCGGCGAGTCCGCCTGCGGCTCAGTAGCTCTCGGGATACCCCACGGTCGGCGCCGACACGTCGTCGAGCGCCAAGCGGATCTCCGGGGGCAGGAACAGCTGCTCGGCCGCGAGCGAGGCCCGCAGCTGCGTCGCGTTCCGCGCGCCCACGATCGCCGAGGCCACGCCCGGCTGGTCCCGCACCCACGCCAGCGCCACCTCCAGCGGGCTCACCCCGAGCCCCTCGGCCGCCGTCGCGCACGCCTCCACGATCCCCGCCGACCGCTCGTCCAGGTACGCGCCCGCGAACCGCGACCACTGCGCCGACACCGCCCGCGAGTCCGCCGGCCGCCCGAACCGGTACTTGCCCGTCAGCACGCCCCGGCCCAGCGGCGACCACGCCAGCACCCCCAGCTCCATCGCCAGGCACGCCGGCAGCACCTCCCGTTCGACCCCGCGCTGGAGCAGCGAGTACTCGACCTCGCTCGCGACGATCGGCGTCCGCCCCGGCCACGCCGCCTGCCACGCGTACGCGCGCGCCGTCTGCCAGCCCGTGTGGTTCGACAGGCCCACGTACCGGACCTTCCCGCTCGACACCGCCCCGTCGAGCACCGACATCGTCTCCTCCAGCGGCGTGTCCGGGTCGTACACGTGCAGGATCCACAGGTCGATGTAGTCGGTCCCGAGGCGCCGCAGCGACCCCTCCAGCGACCGCATGAGCCATCCCCGCGAGGTGTCCCGCTTGCGCGGGGCCCCGTCGGTGCGCACGCCGGCCTTCGTCGCGATGTGCAGCTCCGAGCGCGCGACCACCTTCCCGATGAGCTGCCCGATCGCCGCCTCCGCCATGCCCTGCCCGAACACGTCGGCGGTGTCCACGAGCGTGCCGCCGGCCTCCACGAACGTCTGGAGCTGCGCGGCCGCGTCCTCAAGGCCCGCTTCGTCAGTGGTCCACGTCATGGTCCCCAGGCCGAGGGAGGAGACCTCGATGCCGCTGCGTCCAAGTGGTCGGCGTTCCATGGGTTCACAAGGTACCTCCAACGTGATTCGCGGGAAAGCCTCAGGTGCGCATGAGACCTCGCTCCCGATCGCACCGGCGCTGGCCGCCCGGCCGGATTCCGAAATAGGATCGCGGGCATGGAATCCTGGACCGCACCGCACGTACCCGCCCTGCCCGGCCACGGCCCCGCCCTGCGCCTGCACGACACCGCGACCGCGGGCCCGCGCGAGACGGTCGCCCCCGACGCCGAGCGCGCCACCATGTACGTGTGCGGCATCACCCCCTACGACGCGACGCACCTGGGCCACGCGGCCACCATGATCACGTTCGACCTCGTGCACCGCTACTGGCTCGACCAGGGCATCGACGTGCACTACGCGCAGAACGTGACCGACGTCGACGAGCCGCTGTTCGAGCGCGCCGAGCGCGACGGCACCGACTGGCAGGTCCTCGGCCTGCGCGAGACCGCCCTCTACCGCGAGGACATGGAGGCCCTCCAGGTCCTCCCGCCCCGCCACTACATCGGCGCGGTCGAGTCCATCCCGTCCGTCGGCAAGGCCGTCGCCCAGCTGCTGGAACAGGGCGCCGCCTACCGGCACGAGTCCGGCGACGTCTACTACGCCGTCGCGGCCGACCCGTTCTTCGGCGCCGAGTCGAACTACGACCGCGCCACGATGCTCTCCTACGCCCGCGAGCGCGGCGGCGACCCCGACCGCGAGGGCAAGCGCGACCCGCTCGACCCGATCCTGTGGAACGCCCCGCGCGAGGGCGAGCCGTCCTGGGACACCGAGGCCGGCCCCGGCCGCCCCGGCTGGCACATCGAGTGCGCCTGCATCGCCCTGGACTACCTCGGCGAGCAGATCGACGTCCAGGGCGGCGGCTCCGACCTGATCTACCCCCACCACGAGATGTCGGCCGCGCACGCCCAGTCCCTGACCGGCAAGCGGCCCTTCGCGAACGCGTACGTGCACACCGGCATGATCGGCCTCGACGGCGAGAAGATGTCGAAGTCCCTCGGGAACCTCGTGTTCGTCTCCAAGCTCCGCGCCGAGGGCGTCGACCCCTCCGCGGTGCGCCTGGCCCTCATGGCCCAGCACTACCGGTCCGACCGGCAGTGGAGCGCCGCCGTCCTCGCCGAGGCCGAACTGCGCCTGGGCCGCTGGCGCGAGGCCGCCTCCCGCGAGCTCGCCGTCCCCGCCGGGTCGGTCCTGACGGCCGTCCGCGAGCGCCTCGCCGACGATCTCGACACCCCCGGCGCACTCTCCGTGATCGACGCCTGGGCCGAGGAGACCCTTGCCGCAGGTGGCGAGGACCCTTCGGCTCCGGCCCTCGCCCGCGACACGATCGGAGGATTGCTCGGCATAGACTGCACGCGCTGATTGTGCGAAATGCCGAGTATCGGTACGCTTTTCACTGAGCGTGGCCGACTCCCCATCCTCCTGGAGTCGAATTGAAGATCCTGCTGCTGGCGTCCGGTTTCAACGGGCTGACTCAGCGTGTCTGGTGCGCCCTCCGCGAGCAGGGGCACGACGTCGGCGTGGAACTCGCCCCGGCCCACGAGGCCCCCGAGTCGCTGACCGCCGCGGTGGAGCGGGTCGACCCCGACCTCATCCTGTGCCCCTTCCTCAAGCACCGCGTCCCCGAGGACGTGTGGCGCCGCTGGACCACCGTCATCGTCCACCCCGGCCCGGTGGGCGACCGGGGCCCCTCCTCGCTCGACCACGCCCTCCTCGGGCAGAGCCCGCGCTGGGGCGTCACCGCCCTCTCGGCGGTCGAGGAGATGGACGCGGGCCCGGTCTGGGCCTCCTTCACGTTCGACGTCCCCGAGGGCATCACCAAGTCCGCGCTCTACAACAGCCGCGTCGCCGACGCCGCCATGGACTGCGTCGCCGCCGTCGTCCGCAAGGTCGCCGCGGGGGAGCGGCCCAAACCCGCCGACGAGCACCCGCGCGCCGTCCCCGGCACCGGCGAACTCCCGCTGCTGCGCCGCCCCGCGTTCGCGCTCGACTGGCGCGCCCCCGCCGCCGAGCTCGCCCGCCGCATCGCCGCCGCCGACGGCGCCCCCGGCGCGCCCGCCGAGCTCAACGGCCAGACCTACTGCCTCTTCGACGCCGCCGTCGCCGACGAGCACACCGGCGCCGAACCGGGCGCGATCGTCGGCCGCGACGCCGAGGCCCTCGCCTTCGCCACCGGCCGCGGCATCCTCTGGGTCGGCTACGCCGCCACCCTCGACCGCCGCCGCGGCCCCAAGCTCCCCGCCGCGATGGTCATCGACCCCAAGGACGCCCCCTTCAAGGCCGCGCCCGCCGCCATCGCCGAGACGGCCTACCGCCGCGAAGGCGACATCGGCTACCTCCGGATCCGCTCCTACAACGGCGCCATGCACACCGAGCAGTGCCGCCGCCTCACCCAGGCGGTCGGGAAGGCCCTCGCCGAGGACACCCGCATCCTCGTCCTCACCGGCACCGAGCACGCCTTCTCCAACGGCATCCACCTCGGCGTCATCGACGCCGCCCCCGACCCCGCCGCCGAGGCGTGGGACAACATCAACGCCATCGACGACCTGTGCGAGGCGATCGCGGGCGCCGACCAGCTCACCGTCGCCGCGTTCACCGCGAACGCCGGCGCCGGCGGCGTCATGGCCGGGCTGTGCGCCGACGTCACCGTCGCCCGCGACGGCGTCGTCCTCAACCCCTACTACGACATGGGCATCTACGGCTCCGAGCTGCACACCTGGTCGGTCGCCGACCGCATCGGGGAGCAGGCCGCCGCGCGCCTCCTCGGCGACAAGCTCCCCGTCTCGGCCGCCGAGGCCGCCCGCATGGGCCTCATCGGCGCCGTCGGGCCCCGCGACTGGGAGGAGTTCCAGCGCTGGCTGCGCGCGGTCGCGATCGGCTACAACGAGCCGGTCACGCGCGGGCGGATGTTCGCCGCGAAGGCCCGCCGCCGCGCCGACTCGAAGCCGATGTCGTACTACCGCACGATCGAGCTGGCCGAGATGGCCCGCGACATGTTCGACGACCGGCACGGCTTCCACGGCAAGCGCCGCGCCTTCCTGGGCAAGTCGGCCCCGGCCGAGACGCCAGCGAAACTGCGCTTCAGTTGAAATCGGGAGTGCGTTGACAGGCCGCGTCCCACCTGGTGGACTGGAGGCATGTTCGAAGAAGGACAGTACTTCGCGCCGGTCAACACCGACGCCGACGGCACGGTCGTCGTGGAGCTGGGTGAGACCCACCCGGGCTTCGCGGACGCCGAATACCGCGAACGGCGCAACGCCATCGCGGCACTCGCATTGGACTGGAGGCCCGGCCTACCCATGCCGACGGTCGACTACACCGATGCCGAGCACGAGATATGGCGGCTGGTCAGTGCGGAACTGGCCGTCAAGCACCAGGCCCTGGCCGCACACGACTACCTCGACGGTGCCGAGCGCCTCAAGCTCCCCGCCGACCACATCCCGCAGCTCCACGAGGTCTCCGAGCTGCTGGAGCCCCTGACCGGGTTCAGCTACCTGCCCGCGGCGGGGCTGGTGCCGCTGCGCGACTTCTACGGCGTGCTCGCCGACGGGAAGTTCCACGCGACCCAGTACATCCGCCACCACTCGGTGCCGCTGTACACGCCGGAGCCGGACGTGATCCACGAGGTCATCGGCCACGCCAACGCCCTCGCCGCGCCCCGCTTCGCCGCCCTGTACCGCGCCGCCGGGGACGCGGCCCGCCGCGTGCACTCCGAGGACGCGCTCGAGTTCGTCTCCCGCGTCTTCTGGTTCACCCTCGAGTTCGGGGTGATCAGCGAGCCGGACGGCCTCAAGGCGTACGGCGCGGGCATCCTCTCCTCGTACGGGGAGATCGACGAGTTCCGGGACATGACGATCCTGCCGCTCGACCTGGTCACCATGGGCACCATCGACTACGACATCACGCACTACCAGGACAAGCTGTTCGACGCGGGGTCGATGGACCGGCTGGAGGACGTCGTCGGCGAGTTCTGGGAGACGTGCGACGACGACATGATCGAGCGGCTCAAGGCGGACGCGAAGGCCGCCTAGTACAGCTGCTTGGCGTAGGTCTCGCCGTAGTACTCGACGAGCTCGTCGAGGGTCTTGTCCACGTCCTGGGTCTCCTTGACCATCTGCGCGTGGCTCGGCAGGGCGTCGGGCGCCCACGTCTCGGGCTTCCAGATGCCCGACCGCATCGACGCCTTGCCGCAGTGGAAGAAGATCGTGTCGATCTCGACCACGAGCGCGAGCACCGGCCGGTGGCCCTTGACGACCATGTCCGCGAAGAAGGGCGCGTCCGAGACCACTCGGGCGCGCCCGTTGATCCGCAGCGTCTCGCGCCGCCCCGGAATGAGCGAGAGCAGGCCGACGTGCGGGTTCGCGAGCACGTTGTGGTACCCGTCGACCCGGTGGTTGCCCTTGCGCTCGGGGATCGCGACCGTGCGGTCGTCCAGCACGTGCACGAGGTGCCCGGCCGGGTCGCCCTTGGGGGAGGCGTCGCAGTTGCCCTCGGCGTCGGCGGTCGCCACCACGACGTAGGGGGAGGCCGCGAGCCACTCGCGGTCCCGCTCATGGAGCCGCGGCCGCTCCTTCTGCGCCGCTTGGGGTTTCACCTCACCGACGATCTCCCGGAGCTTCTGGGGGTCGGTCACTTCGGTCCACGTGCGGGCGTCCACGGCGTCCATATCGGTCCCTTCCGGCGGGGGTGCCATTCCGACCCGATGCTACGCCCGGCCCGGAACGCGGGCAACCGTCTTCAACGCGCGCGGCGTCCCGTTCCGGCCGCTGTGATCTTGACCCGCCACCCTGCCCATCCTGTGAAACCGACTTCCCACGACGCGGCACGCGCAAGTACCCTTGACCGCGTGTCTGAGCAGAGCATCTTCCTCGAAACCCTGAAGCGCCGCGTCGTCATCGCCGACGGGGGCATGGGCACGATGCTCCAGACCTTCGACCCGACGATGGAGGACTACGACGGCCACGAGGGCCTCTCCGACATCCTGTGCCTGACCAGGCCCGACATCGTCCTCGGCATCCACGACGCCTACCTCGCGGCCGGCGCCGAGTGCGTCGAGACCAACAGCTTCAACGCCAACTACGGCGGCCTGGTCGAATACGGCCTCGAAGCCCGCGCCCGCGAGCTCGCCCGCGCGGCCGCCTCCCTCGCCCGCCGCAAGGCCGACGAGTACGCCACCCCCGAATGGCCCCGCTTCGTCCTCGGCTCCATGGGCGGCGGCACCCGCCTGCCCACCCTCGGCCACGCCCCGTTCGCGCTCCTGCGCGACCACTACGAGGAGTGCTCCGCCGGCCTCATCGAAGGCGGCGCCGACGCCCTCCTGGTCGAGACCGCCCAGGACCTCCTCCAGGCCAAGGCCGCCGTCATCGGCGCCAAGCGCGCCAACGCCGCCCTCGGCACCAGCGTCCCGATCATCGCCCAGGTCACCGTCGAGACCACCGGCACCATGCTCGTCGGCGGCGAGATCGGCGCCGCCCTCACCAGCCTCGCCGCCCTCGGCATCGACCTCATCGGCCTCAACTGCGCCACCGGGCCCGACGAGATGAGCGAGTCCATCCGCTACCTCTCCCGGCACTCGCCCGTGCCCATCTCGGTCATGCCGAACGCCGGCCTGCCCGTCCTCGGCCCGAACGGCGCCGTCTACCCGCTCACCCCCGAGGAGCTCGCCGACGCCCACGAGGAGTTCGTCAAGAACTTCGGCGTCAACCTCGTCGGCGGCTGCTGCGGCACCACCCCCGACCACATCCGCGCCGTCCGCGAGCGCCTCGGCGGCGCCGACCTCATCGCCCCCAGGGAGCGCACCCCCGTCCTCGAAGCGGGCGCCTCCTCCTCGTACCACCACGTCCCCTACCGCCAGGACGCCTCCATCCTCAACGTCGGCGAGCGCACCAACGCCAACGGCTCCAAGGCCTTCCGCGACGCCATGCTCGCCGCCGACTACGACCGCTGCGTCGAGATCGCCCGCGAGCAGGCCGGCGGCGGCTCCCACCTCCTCGACCTCTGCGTCGACTACGTCGGCCGCGACGGCGCCGAGGACATGAAGGTCCTCGCCTCCCGCTTCGCCACCGCCTCCACCCTCCCGATCATGCTCGACTCCACCGAGCCGAACGTGGTCGAAGCCGGCCTCGAGGCCCTCGGCGGCAAGTGCATCGTCAACTCCGTCAACTTCGAGGACGGCGACGGCCCGAACTCCCGCTACCAGCGCATGATGCCCCTCGTCGCCGAGCACGGCGCCGGCGTCGTCGCCCTCTGCATCGACGAGGAGGGCCAGGCCCGCGACCGCGAATGGAAAGTGGGAGTCGCCGCCCGCCTCATCGACGACCTCACCGGCACCTGGGGCATGCGCATCGAGGACATCTTCGTCGACGCCCTCACCTTCCCCATCTCCACCGGCCAGGAGGAGACCCGCCGCGACGGGCTCGAGACCATCGAGGCCATCCGCGAGATCGCCCGCCGCTACCCCGGCGTCAACTTCACCCTCGGCATCTCCAACATCTCCTTCGGCCTCAACCCCGCCGCCCGCCAGGTCCTCAACTCCGTGTTCCTCAACGAATGCGTCGAAGCGGGCCTGACCAGCGCCATCGTCCACGCCTCCAAGATCCTGCCCATGGCCTCCATCCCCAAGGAACAGCAGCAGGTCGCCCTCGACATGGTCTACGACCGCCGCACTGCGGACTACGACCCGCTCCAGCGCCTCATCGAGATCTTCGACGGCGTCAGCCTCGCCGGCTCCAAGGAGGCCCGCGCCGAAGCCCTCGCCGCCCTCCCGCTCGGCGAGCGCCTCGCCCAGCGCATCATCGACGGCGACAAGAACGGCATGGACACCGACCTCGACGAGGCCCTCGCCGAAGGCAGGCGCCCGCTCGACATCATCAACGACCACCTCCTCGAAGGCATGAAGGTCGTCGGCGACCGCTTCGGCTCCGGCCAGATGCAGCTCCCGTTCGTCCTCCAGTCCGCCGAGGCCATGAAGTTCGCCGTCGCCCACCTCGAACCCCACATGGACAAGGCCGACTCCACCGACAAGGGCACCATCGTCCTCGCCACCGTCCGCGGCGACGTCCACGACATCGGCAAGAACCTCGTCGACATCATCCTGTCCAACAACGGCTACACCGTCGTCAACCTCGGCATCAAGCAGCCCATCAACGCCATCCTCGACGCCGCCGAGGAGCACCGGGCCGACGTCATCGGCATGAGCGGCCTCCTCGTCAAGTCCACGGTCATCATGAAGGACAACCTCGCCGAGATGATGGCCCGCTCGATGCACACGCGCTGGCCGGTCCTCCTCGGCGGCGCCGCGCTCACCCGCGCCTACGTCGAGGACGACCTGCGCGAGATGTTCGAAGGCGGCGAAGTCCACTACGCGCGCGACGCGTTCGAGGGCCTCGACCTCATGAACAAGGTCATGACCGCCCGCCGCACCGGCGTCCCCATCGTCGACGCGGAGAAGGAGGCGAAGATCGCCCTGCGCCGCGAACGCCGCGCCAAGCAGGCCACGCTCGTCGCCGACACCCTCCCCGACCTCGACGACACCTCGGTGCGCTCCGACGTCGCCACCGACGTCGAGATCCCCGTCCCGCCCTTCTACGGCTCCCGCGTCGTCAAGGGCGTCCAGACCTCCGAGTACGCCGCCCTGCTCGACGAGCGCGCCACCTTCCTCGGCCAGTGGGGCCTCAAGCCGACCCGCGGCGACGACGGCCCCTCCTACGAGGAGCTCGTCGAGACCGAGGGCCGCCCCCGCCTGCGCTACTGGCTCGACCGCCTCGCCACCGACAACGTCATCGAGGCGAAGGTCGCCTACGCGTACTTCCCGGCCTACGCCGAAGGCAACACCCTCGTCGTCCTCGACGAGAACGGCCACGCCGAACGCGCCCGCTTCACCTTCCCGCGCCAGCGCCAAGGCCGGCGCCTGTGCCTCGCGGACTTCTTCCGCGCCAAGGACGGCGAGCAGCTCGACGTCCTCGGCATGCAGCTGGTCACCCTCGGCTCCAAGGTCTCCGAGTACACCAACGAGCTGTTCCAGGCCAACGCCTACCGCGACTACCTCGAAGTGCACGGCCTCACCGTGCAGCTCACCGAGTCCCTCGCCGAGTACTGGCACCGCCGCATGCGCCGCGAATGGGTCCTGCCCTCCGGCGGCACCGTCGCCGACGCCGACCCCGCCGACCTCAAGGGCATCCTCGACGTCGACTTCCGCGGCTGCCGCTACTCCTTCGGCTACCCGGCCTGCCCCGAGCTCGCCGACCGCGCCACCCTCGTCGACCTCCTCGGCGCCCACCGCATCGGCGTCGAACTGTCCGAAGGGGACCAGCTCCACCCCGAGCAGTCCACCGACGCGATCGTCCTGCACCACCCCGAGGCGAGCTACTTCAACGCCAAATGACCGCCACAGGAGCCCGGGGCCCATAGGGTCCCGGGCACCTCGCGCGCAGCCCGCTTCCAACCCCGTCCACCCGCCCGGCACGATAGGCCCATGTCGCACGAACTCGTCGCCTACCTCGGCGTCATGGACGCCGGGAAGTCCACCCTCGCCCTCCAGTACCACCACTCCCTCGGCGGGCAAGGCGTCGTCTACACCTCCATGGACCGCGGCGGCGAAGGCGTCGTCTCCAGCCGCATCGGCCTCGCCCACGAAGCCCGCGAAGTCAAACCCGGCTTCGACATCTACGACGACCTCGCCGCCCTCCGGCCCCCCTACGTCATCGTCGACGAAGTCCAGTTCCTCGAAGCCCCCAAGCAGATCAACCACCTCGCCGACGCCGTCGACGGCCTCGGACTCGACGTCTACGCCTTCGGCCTCAAGACCGACTTCCTCGGCCGCCTCTTCCCCGCCTCCCAGCGCCTCATCGAACTCGCCGACCGCGTCGAGGAACTCCCCGTCCGCGTCAACTGCTGGTGCGGCGAACGCGGCACCCACAACGCCCGCGTCCGCGACGGCGTCATGGTCTTCTCCGGCGACCTCGTCGAAGTCGGCGACATGGACTCCTACACCGTCCTCTGCCGCCGCCACCACCGCGCCGGACTCGCCTGACGCTGTGAGCCTCCTCGCCCGGAACCGCCGAAACCCCGGATCGCCCCCGCGCCCCCGATACCGTTCACCCCATGGCTGAGCTTCACGCGTTCCCGCAGGCCGTCCTCTTCGACATGGACGGCACCCTCCTCGACTCGGAGCCGCGCTGGGACACCGCCCTCGAAGAGCTCGCCGTCCTCCTCGGCGGCACCCTCCGCCCCGAAGTCCGCGACCGCATGGTCGGCTCCAACGAGGACGCCTCCGTCGTCTTCCTCCTCGAAGACCTCGGCCTCCCCGTCGAGACCTTCCCCGAGCACGTCGCCTGGCTCCGCAACCGCATGAAGACCCTCTTCGCGGACGGCGTCGACTGGAAGCCCGGCGCGCGGGAACTCCTCCTCGAAGTCCGCGCCGCCGGCATCCCCACCGCCCTCGTCACCTCCACCGCGCGCGAACTCACCGAAGTCCTCCTCCAGACCCTCGACCCCGCCAACTTCGACGTCATCATCTGCGGCGACGAAGTCCAGGCCCGCAAACCCGACCCCGAGCCCTACCGCACCGCCGCCGAGAAGCTCGGCGTCGACATCACCCGCACCATCGCCATCGAGGACTCCCGCTCCGGCAGCGAGTCCGCGCTCGCCGCCGGCGCCGTCACCATCGCCGTCCCCAGCGAGGTCGCCCTCCCCGACGACCTCCCGGCCCACCGCCTCGACACCCTCGCCGGCGTCACCCTCGCCCGCCTCCGCGCCGTCGCGGCCGCCTAAATCGCGTTGACGCCCCGGCCGGACCCGGCCATCGTGGGGCCATGGAACCCAGCCACGAGATCGTCAAGGCCCTGGCCGACCCCGACCGCCTCCGCGTCTTCGCCGCGATCGTCCTCGCCGGCGACACCGGCACCGGCCTCGCCGCCCTCCGCCAGACCCACCCCCGCGCCGACCAGGCCCTCCCGCGCCTCGTCCGCGCCGGACTCGTGACCACCGCCGACACCGGATTCCGCGCCGACCCGCAGGCGTTCCGCGACGCCGCCGCCGCGGCCCGCTCCGCCGTCCCCGACGCCCCCGCGGGCACCGCCCCCGACGTCGCCCACCTCTACCGCGCCGGACGCCTCACCGTCATCCCCACCCGCCGCGCCACCCGCGTCGCCGTCCTCCGCGACCTCGCCGACCGGCTCTTCGAGCACGACCGCGTCTACACCCAGGACGAGGTCACCGCGGCGCTCGCCGACGTCCACGACGACCCGCTGACCCTCCGCCGCGAGATGATCGACGAACTCCTCCTCGAACGGACCCTCGGCGGCCGCGAGTACCGCCGCCGCGAGGCCCCGCCCATCTGACCTAGCAGGCCGCGACCTGCGGCCGCGCCTCCAACTGATCGCGGTGCTCGTCGCCCCACGCCTCCAGGGGCGCGAGCGCCCGGTTCAGCGACTCCCCGAGCGGCGTCAGCGAGTACTCCACCCGCGGCGGCACCTCCGCGTACAGCTCGCGGTGCACCACCCCGCTCGCCTCCAGCTGCCGCAGGTTCTCCGCGAGCACCTTCTCGCTCACCCCGTCGAGCTTCCGCCGGATCTGCCCGAACCGGACCGGCCCCTCGGCCAGCACCCACATCAGGTGCATCTTCCACTTGCCGCCCACGACGTCGATCGCGATCGACATGCCGCAGGTTTGATCTCCGTCACTCATCGCCGCCACTGCGCGCCTCCCGACCATATTCCGAACCTCGACGTAAGCAACCCCACCAGGAAGTGCGGTCTTGCCGAGCGTACCCGCCCCGACCGACGATGGATCCCGTCGACACCGACAGGAAATCACCACTAACGAAGGGGCACAACATGTCTGCCGTCACCGTCCTCGGTCTGGGCCCGATGGGCCGCGCCACCGCCCGCCTCCTCCTCGACGCCGGCTTCGACGTCACCGTCTGGAACCGCACCCCCGGCAAGGCCGAGGCGCTGGCCGAACTCGGCGCCAAGCCGGCCGCCACCGTCGCCGAGGCGATCGCCGCGAGCGACACGATCCTGCTCTCCCTGATCCATTACGACGCCATGTACGGCGTCCTGGAGCAGGGCCCGGCCGACCTGACCGGGAAGACGATCGTCAACCTCTCCTCCGACTCCCCGGCCAACACCGCCAAGGGCGCGGACTGGGTCCTCAAGCGCGGCGCGAAGTTCCTCACCGGCGCGTACATGACCCAGAGCGACGACATCGCCCACCCGGCCTCGAAGCTGTACGTGAGCGGCCCCGCCGACCTCCACGACTCGCTCCGGCCGATCCTCGAGAAGCTCTGCGCCAACGTCTACCTCGGCGGCGACTACGGGCTCGCCCAGCTGTACTACCAGGCCGGGCTCGCCATGTTCCACGCCTACCTCATCTCGCTCCAGCAGGCGTTCGCCATGATCGAGCGCTCCGGCGGCGACATCGACACCTTCCTCGACCTCCGCAAGGACGAGCCGGTCAGCCAGCAGGACTTCACGAACTTCTTCGCCCAGGCCGCCAAGGGCGGCGGCTGGGGCGACCTGGCCAGCCTGAAGATGATGCACGCCGGCGCCCAGCACGTCATCGACGCCAGCGAGGACGCGGGCGTCGACGCCGCTATCACCAAGACCATCCAGGACTACTACCAGCGCGCACTCGAGGCGAGCGAGCGCGCCGGCGAGGCCGTCCCCGTCTACCGCATCTTCCGCGGCGACGCCTAGGAAAGGAGATCCCACGATGCCGAAAGGCCACCTCACCGTCCTCGGACTCGGCGCCATGGGCTCGGCGATCGCCGAGCGGCTCCGCGGCTCCGGCTACGCCGTGACCGTCTGGAACCGCACCGCCGCCAAGACCGGGCCGCACGTGGCGGCCGGCTCGAAGGCCGCGGCCACGGTCGCCGAAGCGGTCGGCGCGGGGGACGTCGTCCTGGTCGTGCTCCTCGACCACGAGAGCGTCCGCGAGCACCTCGACCCGGTCGCGGCCGAGCTCAAGGGCAAGGTCGTCGTCAACCTGACGACGACCACGCCGAACCAGGCCCGCGCGACCGCCGCCTGGGCCGCCGAGCACGGCATCGCCTACCTCGACGGCGCGATCATGGCCGTCCCGGACATGATCGGCTCCCCGGGCGCCCGCCTGCTGTACTCCGGCGACGAGAACGCCTACGCGATCGCCCGGCCGGCCCTCGAGACCCTCGGCGCCGCCGAGTTCGCGGGGGCCAACGCCGGGGTCGCCTCCCTCAAGGACATGGCCCTGCTCGCGGCCATGGACCTCATGCTCCAGGGCTACCTCCAGGCCATCGCGATGATGCGCACCGTCGGCGCCAGCGCCGCCGACACCGCGGAGGAGACCGAGGCGTGGCTCGCCGCGATGCTCCCGTACGGCAAGGAGATCGCCGCCGTCGTGGACGGCGGGACCTACGACACCGGCGGCCAGAGCGTCGACTTCGACCGCCGCGGCCTCGCCTCGCTCATCACCGCCAGCCGCGAGCAGGGCGTCAGCGCGCGACTCCTCGAGACCCATCAGCGGCTCCTCGAGGAGCTCGCCGCCGCCGGCCACGGCGCGAGCGACTGGCCCCGCATCATCGACCGACTCACGATTCCCCGATAAGGAAGCAGCACATGCCGAACCAGACCGTCTCCATCCTCGGGCTCGGTGCCATGGGCGCCGCGATCACCGCCCGGCTCCGCGACACCGGCCACGACACCGTGGTGTGGAACCGCACCGCCGCCAAGACCGAACCGCACGTCGCGGCCGGCTCCCGCGCCGCCGCCACGGTCGCCGAAGCGGCCGCGCTGGGCGACGTCGTCCTCGTCGTCCTGCTCGACCACCTGAGCGTCCGCGAGCACCTCGACCCGGTCGCGGCCGAGCTCAAGGGCAAGGTCGTCGTCAACCTGACGACGACCACGCCGAACCAGGCCCGCGCGACCGCCGCCTGGGCCGCCGAGCACGGCCTGACCTACCTCGACGGCGCCATCATGGCCGTCCCCGAGATGATCGGCACCCCCGTCTCGCGGCTGCTGTACTCGGGGGACCGGGGCGCCTACGACGCCGCCCGCGGCATCCTCGAGACGCTCGGCGCCGCCGACTACGAAGGCGAGGACGCCGGGCTCGCGTCCCTCAAGGACATGGCCCTGCTGACCTCGATGTACCAGCTGTTCAGCGGCTTCATCCAGGCCGCCGCGATGATGCGCACCGTCGGCGTCCCCGCGGCCGAGACGGCCCGCGAGGTGTCGGCCTGGCTCGGCGCGATCCTGCCGCACACCGAGCTCTTCGCCGGCGTCATCGACAGCCGCGACTACAGCGCCGGCCAGAGCGTGGACTTCACCCGCGCCGCGGTCGGCTCGCTCATCGCCGCCAGCCGCGAGCAGGGCGTCAGCGCCGACTTCCTCGAGCCGCTCCTGAGCCGCCTCGACGAGCTCAGCGCCACCGGCCGCGGCGGCGCCGACTGGACCAGCGTCAACGAGCAGCTCGCCATCGGCTAGCCGCCGCCTGGGGGCGGGGGATCAAGCCCCCGCCCCCAGCAGCGCGAGCTTCTCGTACCCGTCCGTCCCCGGCGCGGCCGTCAGCGTCACGAGCATCTGCCCGGACCCGTCCGCGACCCGGAACTGGTCCTTGTACAGCTGGAGCAGGCCCACCATCGGGTGGTCGAACCGCACCCAGCCGATGTTGCAGTCCTTGACCTCGGCCCTCGCCCACATCTCCGCGAAGTCCCGGTGCGCCACTGACAGCTCGCCGATGAGCGCGGTCATCTCCGCGTCCTCGGGGAACAGCGCCGACATCTTCCGCAGCTGCGCCACCGTCTCGTGGGAGCACATGGCCCCCCAGTCCGGGAAGAACTCCCGCGAGTCCTCGTCGAACAGCAGCCGCACGAAGTTCGGCCCCGACTCCAGGTCCCAGCCGAACCCGCCGTACAGCAGCCGCGCCAGCCGGTTCGAGGCGAGCACGTCCTGGCGGTGGTTCATGATCAGCGCGGGGAAGTTGTCGATCGCCGCGAGCATCGTCTGGAGCGAGGGCCGCACGCCCGTGCGCTCCTGCACCGGGCTCCGGCGCGTGTTCCCCGCCAGCAGGTGCAGATGCGCCCGCGTGGTCTCGTCGAGCCGCAGCGCCCGCGCCACCGCGTCCAGCACCTGATCCGAGGGCCGCTTGGCCCGCCCCTGCTCCAGCCGCGTGTAGTAGTCCACGCTCACCCCGGCCAGCAGCGCCAGCTCCTCGCGCCGCAGCCCGGGCACCCGCCGCCGCGAGTCCGCCGGCAGCCCGACCTCGTCGGGATTCACCCGGGCGCGCCGCGCTTGCAGGAACTTGCCCAGGTCCACGACGTCCTCGAGCTTGTGGATCCCGGTCGCATCAGATGACATCACTCAAACCTCCGCGGCAAGCATGCCCGCGCCCGCCCGGCGGTGCCTAGGTCTGTCAGTCCTAGGGTCGAACGACCCCAGGTCGAACAGACGTCTGGCAGGCCCCGCGGTTTCCGCGAAGCATGGTCGCCATGAAGATCCACATCGTCTACGCCCACCCGCACACCGCCTCCCTGAACGCCGCGCTCCGCGACGAGGCCGTCCGGACCCTCGAAGGCTCCGGCCACGCCGTCACCGTCTCGGACCTGTACGCCATGAAGTGGAAGGCCGTCGCCGACTACGACGACTTCGGCCCCACCGAGGAGGAGCGGTTCATGTTCGCCGCGGGGGAGGCGTGGGAGAAGGGCGAGATCGCCGCCGACGTCAAGGAGGAGCAGGCGAAGCTCCTCGCCGCCGACCTCGTGGTCCTCCAGTTCCCGCTCTGGTGGTACACCGTCCCGGCGATCCTCAAGGGCTGGATAGACCGGGTCTTCACCAACGGCTTCGGCTACGGCACCTCCCGCGACTGGCCCCGCTTCGGCGACGGCGTCCTCAAGGGCAGGCGCGCCATGGTCGTCGTGACCACCGGCGCCGCCGAGTCCCACCTCTCCGACCGCGGCGTGAACGGCTCCATCGACGACCTGCTGTTCCCGCTCCAGCACGGCGTCCTGTTCTACACCGGCATGGAGGTCCTGCCCCCGGTCGTCGTCACCGGCGCCGCCGTCATGGACGAGGCCGGCTTCGCCGGCGCGACGGAACTCGTGCGCATCCGCATGGCGGCCGTCGCCGAGACCGCGCCGATCGCCTACCGCAGGCAGGCCGACGACTACGACGACGCCAAGCGCCTCAAGCCCGGCCTCGAGCCCGCGGGCACCACCGGCTTCGCGCTGCACATCGCCTGACCGGGCGCACATGAAACGGGCCGGAGCGGTCGAAACCGCTCCGGCCCGCCAGACGCCGTCCAGCCGATGAGGACGGGTCTACTCGAAGGGGAACTTGTCCGCGAACGCGGGCTTCAGCTCGTCCACCCACACGGCGTTCTCGTCGAACTTCGCGTAGAACGGCACGCCCACGATGCTCGGGTCGCGCGCCTGGAGCATCCGCAGCGCGAACACCTGCTCCTCGCCGATCCGGACGACGCCGTCCACCGCCACCTTGCCCGGCGTGGCCGACATCGACGGGCCTCTCACGGTCCGGCACAAGCCGGAGACCTGGCTGAACGCGTCCCGGTAGATCTCCCAGGCCTGCACCAGCGGCACCGAGAAGTAGTCCCTCGGTCCGGTGTCGCGCTCCACGAACATGTAGTACGGGATCATCCCCAGCCGGTGCTGGGTCCTCCACATCCCCGCCCACTCGTCCGCGTCGTCGTTGATCGTCCTGATCAGCGGCGCCTGCGTCCGGATCACCGCACCCGTGGACCGGATGCGGCGCACCGCCTCCCGCACGATGTCGGAGTCGAGCTCCTTCGAGTGCGAGAAGTGCGCCATGAACGCGAGGTTCCTCCCCGAGTCCACCACCTGCTCGAACAGCCGCAGCGTGTCGTCCGCGTCGGGGTCCGACACGAACCGCTGCGGCCAGTACGCGAGCGCCTTCGACCCGATGCGGATCGACTCGACGTGGTCCATGCCCAGCAGCGGCTCGATGTACCGCCGCAGGACCGGCTCGCCCATGATCATCGGGTCCCCGCCGGTCAGCAGCACGCTGCTCACCTCCGGGTGCTCGCGCACGTAGCCGGCGAGCTGCTCCACGTCGTTGTTCGCCATCTTCAGGTCGGCGATCCCCACGAACTGCGCCCACCTGAAGCAGTAGGTGCAGTACGCGTGGCAGGTCTGGCCCTGCTGCGGGAAGAACAGCACCGTCTCGCGGTACTTGTGCTGGAGCCCGGGAATGGGCTCCTCGCCGGCCTTGGGGATGTTCAGCTCGAGCTGACCCGCCGGATGCGGGTTGAGCTTGAACCGGACCTCGTTGGCCGCGGCCGTCACCTCCTGCTTGGAGGCGTCGGACTTGAGCAGCCCCGCGATGTGGTCGACGTCCTCCGCGGGAAGCATGTCCTCCTGCGGGAACACCAGCCGGAACATCGGGTCCTCGAACGGACGGTCCCAGTCGATGAGCTCATCGACCACGTACGCGTTCGTCCGGAACGGCAGGACCGAGGCGACGGCCCTGGTGCGGAGCCGCTGCTCCTCCGACAGCGGCGCTCGTTGCAGCAGATCGTCCAGGTGGCGGATGGTGTAGGCCTGGAACCGCCTACCGGTGTTTTCAGGGGCAGTCACGAGAACTCCCTCCTCTTGCGGTTGTCGGTTTGCAACGCGGCCGGCAGGGCCTCCAGTTACAAACAAGTGCGCGAAACCAACGCTCACCCCGCCTTCGCGGACCGGAGTCCGCGTCGGCTCCGTGGCCTTTCGGCCACGGATGGTGCACCCGATGCTTTCGCGCACACTGTGCGTGAATATGAAATTTTCAGGCGTTTGAGGCGACCCTAGCCCAGCGTCGCCTCAAGCGAAATCGGGACCGCCTTGAGCGCCTGGCTCACGGGGCAGCCGTCCTTCGTCGCCGCGGCGATCTGCTCGAACTCGTCCTTCTCGATCCCGGGAATGACGGCCCGAACGGTGAGGGCGATGCCGGTGATGCCCGTGCCGGGCTTGAAGTCCACGGCCGCTTCGGTGACGATCTCCTCGGCGGTGTAACCGGCCTTGCCGAGGCCGGCCGCGAACGCCATGGAGTAGCAGGAGGCGTGCGCCGCGCCGATGAGCTCCTCGGGGCTGGTCTTGCCCTCCGGCTCGTTCGCGCGCGACGCCCAGGTCACCGGAGTGTCCGGCAGGCCGGACGACAGGAAGCTGGTGACGCCGCCGCCGTCCTGGAGTCCGCCGGTCCATCGGGTGCTTGCGTTGCGAGTGACTGACATGCCTTCTCCTCTGATCGGAGTTCCTTCGCTCGCAGGCTAACAGTCGGAGTTGACGCCTGAAGGGCGCCTGAAGACGGTCCGCGACGGCGGTCGTCCTGCCGACCTGCCGCGGTGTTCTCGCGAAGTCCTTGCCGTCTCCGCTGGTCAAGCGTAACGTTGAACGGCAGATGACCCCCCTGGTTTCGGCCCCTTCGGGGGTGTGTATATTTGTCTTTGCCCGCGGGGGAACGGAACGGCTGAGCCGGTCCGGAGATCACGGAGG
>NZ_RSEB01000007.1 GCF_003933745.1 Glycomyces terrestris
CGCGAGGCGATGGAAGAAGCGTGCGGGCGCATCGGCACCCAGCCGATGCGCCCGCACCGAAAAACCGAAGATCGAACAATTCCGGAAGAACAGGCCGTCGAGCAATTCGAACAGGCAACCGAACTCAAAACAGCCACGCAACCGAAAGCTAGAACAAAGCCGCCGAGAATCGCATCAGCCAGCCGCGAATAATCGCACAGGCGAACGACGAAAAACGTACGCACGCACCCAGCTATACGAATTCAAGACAACGCCCTAGGGAAATCGCAAACGCCGATCGGCGGCCGAATGGACGCGGCGTTCACCAATCCGGCCCGCCCGGCAGATTCCCGGCGCCGCGAATCCCGTCACCGACGGTCAACAATGGAACCCGCTCCGATGGCGCGAAGGGGGCCCCGGCCACTAGACTCCGCCGACCCGACCCGACCCGACCCGACCCGACCCGACCCGACCCGACCCGACCCGACCCGACCCGACCCGTGGCCGGGCCGACCCGACCCGACCCGTGGCCGGGCCGACCCGACCCGACCCGTGGCCGGGCCGACCCGTGGCCGGGCCGTCGGTCTTCAGGCGGTTAGAGGTCGGCGCCGGCCGCGGCGGTGCCGAAGGTGCGCAGGTCGCCCAGGTCGACGACCTCGACGCCGAGCGACGGCAGCCACCGCTGCGGAACTCCGGGACAGGCCGCTTCATAGCGGGCGGCGACGCGCTCCTCGGCGGTGCGGCGCCGGGCCAGGTCGGCGTGGGTGCGCAAGACGGCCGCCACCGGGTCCTGCGAGTCGGCTTCTTCGAGCTGGGCCGCGGCGCCCAGGGCGCGTTCGGCCGAGAGGTCGGCGGCGACCGGGGTGAGGCGGTTGAGGATCATGCCGTCGAGCGGCATCCGCTCCTCGGTGAGGCGCCGCGTGAAGTACACGGCCTCGCTGACCGCGGCCGGCTCGGGGGCCGCGATGACCAGGAACGACGTCTGCTCGTCCTGAAGGGCCCGGAAGGTCGCCTCGGCCCGCTTGCGGAACCCGCCGAAGGTGTCCTCCAGGCTCGCTGTGAACTCGGCGACATCGGTCAGCAGGTGCCCGCCGAGGACCTTGTTGAACACGCGCGTGAACACCGCCGCGCTCGCGCCCATGAGCGACAGCATCGAGCGCCGCGCCCCCGGTGTGGAGGCCGACAGGAGGCGGATGACGCGCCCGTCGAGGAACCGGGCCAGGCGGGCCGGGGCGTCGAGGAAGTCCAGGGCCGAGCGCGACGGCGGCGTGTCGAGCACGATGAGGTCCCACCGGCCCGTCGCCCGCAACTGGCCGAGCTTCTCCATCGCCATGTACTCCTGCGTGCCCGAGAACGTCGACGACACCGCCTGGTAGAACGGGTTCGCGAAGATCTCCGCCGCCCGCTCCTTCGTCGTGTGCGACGCCACGACCTCGTCGAACGTCCGCTTCATGTCGAGCATCATCGCGTCCAGGGACCCGTCCCGGACCCCCGCGACCGGTCGCGGCGTGTTGTCGAGCGCCTCCATGCCCAGCGACTGCGCCAGCCGCCGCGCCGGGTCGATCGTGAGTACCACCGTGCGGCGCCCGTGCACCTCCGCCGCCCGCAGCGCCAGCGCCGCGGCCGTCGTGGTCTTGCCCACGCCGCCCGAGCCGCAGCACGCGATCACATGCTTGCGCTCGTCACCCAGGAGCGCGTCGACGTCGAGCTCAGTTCGCATCCGGTCCTCCAGGCATGAGCCGCCGGGCCAGCTGGTACAGGCCCGACAGGTCGACCCCCTCGGGGATCAGCGGCAGCTCCTCGACCGGCCGGCCCAGCTGCTCGAGCCGGTCCCGGTACCCGTCGACCGCGCGGATCTCGGTCCGCGCCGACTCGTACTCCGACATCAGGCCCTTCACGACGGCGTCGTCGGGCGCGATCCCCGCCCGCGCCAGGCCCGCGGCGAGCTCCTCGGCCGTGACCTCGGCCGGCTTCGCGCCCGTCACCTTGTTCAGGATGATCCGCCCCACGGGCAGGTCCGCGGCCATGAGCTCGCGGTGCGCGTCCACGGTCTCCTGCACCGGCATCGCCGCCGGCGTCGTCACCAGGTGCACCGCCGTCTGCGACGAGTGCAGCAGCCGCGCCACCGACCGCGAGTGCTTCCCGATCGGCCCCGTCTTCGCGAGCCGCCCCGACTCGACCGTGACGTTCAGGAACTTCACCACCCGGCCCGTCGGCGGCGCGTCGAGGACGACCGCGTCGTACGCCATCCGCCCCGCCTCCGCGCGCGACACCGCCTCCTTCAGCTTGCCGGTGAGGAGGATGTCGCGCAGCCCCGGCGCGATCGTCGTCGCGAAGTCGATCGCCCCGAACTTCTGGAGCACCCGCCCCGCCGAACCGAGCCGGTAGAACAGCGTCAAATAGTCGAGCAGCGCCTCGTCGGCGTCCACCGACTGACCGAACACCTCGCCGCCGCCCGCGCCCGCCGCGAGGTGCCGCTCCTCGTAACCGAGGGACGACGTCTCGAACAGCGGCGCGATCCCTTGGCGCCCTTCGACCTCCACCAGCAGCACCCGCCGGCCGGGGCCGGCCAGCGCGAGCGCGAGCGCGGCCGCGACCGAGGTCTTCCCGGTGCCGCCCTTCCCGGTGACGACATGCAGGCGCGGCACCGGGAACGCAGAGGCAGTCATTCATCGGAGTCTAGTCATCCGGCGGCGATCCCGCAGATGAGCCATTGCGGCTCGCCCTCCTCGGCTACGAGCGTGAACTCCCAGGTCGCCGGGGACGCGCCGCCCTCGATGCCGATCTCGGCAGTGACGGTCGCCGCACCGACCGAGCGGCCGGTCTCGGTCACCTCGCCCCATTCGAAGCCGCGGTCGCCCTCGGCCGCCGACATCGCCGCGACCGCCTCGCTCAGGTCCCGGTCGGCCTTGTCGGTGCACAGCCAGGCCGCGGCCGCGTCGGCGTCGCGCTCGTCGAGGAGCGCGCCGAGGAACGCGGACACGGTCCGCTCCGGTGTGTCGGTGACGTCGGCGGCGGTGCCGCCGACGAACAGGCGGGTCGCGCCGAACACGAGCGCGGCGCAGAACAGGACCGCCGCGGCGGCCGTCACGACCGACCACAGCAGGCCGGAGTCGCGCGCGGGCGGCGGATCGGACGGGGCGGGGCGCCGCAACGCGGGCTCCTGGCGCGGGACCTGCGCGGGCGGAGGCTCGGCGGTGCGCACGGGTTCGGCGGCGTCCGACGACTGCGCCGCAGTGTCTGCCGGCATGGGGACTCCCTGGTTCACTGGTGCGGCCCGGGGCCGCGGGACTCTTCGGGGAGGCGACGCACTCTGAGCGTAGCGGTGCGCCGCGGGCGAATCAAGACGCCGTACTGTGGGCGCATGGAGAAATGGGAGTACCTCACGGCGCCGCTGCTGATCCACAACACCAAGATGATCCTCGATACGTTCGGTGACGACGGCTGGGAACTGGTCACGGTCCTGCCCGGCCAGAACTCGGAGCAGCTGGTGGCGTACTTCAAGCGCAAGAAGGAGCAGTAGCCGTGGCGGACGTGGAGCAGGCGCTCGCGCGCCTCGGCCTGAAGCTGCCGGCGGTCGTGCCGCCGGTCGCCGCCTACCAGCCCGCCGTCGTGTCGGGGGAGTACGTGTACACCTCGGGGCAGCTCCCGATGGTCGAGGGCGCCCTGGCCGCGACCGGGAAGGTCGGCGCGGAGGTCGACCCGGAGCGGGCGTACGACCTGGCGCGGATCTGCGCGCTGAACGCGCTGGCCGCGGTGGCGTCGGTGGCGCCGCTCGACCAGGTGGTCCAGATCGTGAAGGTCGTGGGCTTCGTGGCGTCGGCGCCGGAGTTCACCGGGCAGCCGAAGGTCGTGAACGGCGCCTCGGAGCTGCTGGGGGAGGTGTTCGGGGAGGCCGGGACGCACGCGCGCAGCGCGGTCGGCGTGGCCGTGCTCCCGCTGGACGCGCCGGTCGAGGTCGAGCTCGTCGCCCGGCTCGCGCCGAGCGCGAAGACCGTCCTCGTCTAGCGGCCTCCTCGAGCGGCACCGTCGAGTCGCGTCATCGAGCCGCATCGTCGAGCGGGCATCGTCGAAAGCCGGCATGGTCGAGTCGCATCGTCTCGGTCGCGTCGCCTCGTCGCATCCTGATTCCCGGACCGGTCGGCCCCCGCGGGGGCCGACCGGTCCGCTGTTTCGTCAGGTGATGGACGGGAGGATGCGGGTCTGGACCTCGCCGAGGGCGACGGTGGTGCCGCGCGGGCCGGGCGCGGTGGCGGTGATGGTGACGACGTCGCCGTTCTCGAGGTTCCAGCGGCCGGTGACGGCCTCGCCGGAGCCGTACATGAGGCCGGGGCGCAGGACCGCGCCGCCGGCGGTGAGCTGGGCGAGCTGCTGCGCGGGCGTCCAGCAGGCCTCGGCGAAGTCGGCGCCGGCGACCGCGACCCCGTTGACCTCGATGTTCAGGTGCAGGTCGAAGCCGTACCGGTCGGACTCCTTCAGGTAGGAGGCCATGTCGGGGGCGGGCTGGGGCGCGGCGGTGCGGGCGGCGCCGAGCGACTCGATCGGGGTGACCCAGGCGCTCATGGACGTCGCGAACGACTTGGAGGCGACCGGGCCGAGGCCGTCGGTCTCGAGCTCCTGGAAGTCGCGGGCGGTCCAGTCGTTGAGGAGGACCGCGCCGAACACGTAGTCCTCGAACGCGTCGGGGGACACGGGCCGGCCGAGTTCGGACTCGCCGCCGACGATGAACCCGACCTCGGCCTCGATGTCGAGGGCGCGGGTCGGCCCGAACGCGGGCTGCCCGTCGTCGCCGCGGCGGTGCCCGGCGGGCCGCACGAGGTCCATCCCGGAGGGGATGAGCGTCGAGGGCCGGCCGTTCGAGGCGCGCGGGTAGACCCGGTCGGAGCCGGGGGCGCGCATCGTGAAGTCGACGTAGTCGGTGACCAGGAGCGGGGCGTGCATGACCGCGTCGGCGAGCGGCGTGAGCCAGGTGGACGCGACGTCCTGGAGGCTCGGTTCGCTCAAGGCCTCCTGGACCTGGGCGCGGACCTGCTTCCACGCAGGCTTGCCGAGCGACAGGAGCCGGTTGAGGGCGGGGTCGCGCAGCGCGGTGCAGGCGGCGCACGTCTGGCAGTCGCCGGAGAGGACCGCCTTGTGCATGTCGAGGATCTGGTCGCCGATGCGCACGCCGATCCGCGGCAGCGTCTCGTCGGCGGTCGAGAAGACCCCGAACGGGAGGTTGTGGATGTTGAAGGGGCTGTCGTCGGCCCCGGGTACCCAGCAGGTCGTCACTTGTCGTCCTCCATCGGATCGGTGTGATGGAGTAACGAGCGCGGACCGCCGGAGGTCACTCGGGGTTGCGGTGCCGGCGCAGAACTGTGAACCATCCCACCCAGGCGGCGACGGCGACGGCGGCGAAGCACAGGCGCGCCCCGGTGCCGATCTCGGAGCCGAGGAGCGCGGGGACGGCGAAGACGACGGCGAGGCCGAGGAGGATCGAGCGGCCGAGCGCGCCGCTGAAGACGCCGTCGCCGGCGATCTTCTCGCGCCACTGCGGGTCGCCTGCGTCCGCGTCGACCCAGCGGCGGCGCACGCGCCGCGCCTCGGGCGGCAGGGTCGGGGCGTAGGCCTCGGCGCCGTCCGGGTCGAGGTCGGCGGCGGCCCGCCGGGAGCGCTTCGCGAGGTCGTCCATGCCGAGGTCCTCGGCGATCGCGGCGAGCGTGCGGTGGGTGCGCGGCTGGTCCGGCGCGAGGTTCACGGCGTTCCAGGCGGCGTCGAGCGCGGGCTGCGCGGCCCCGGCGCGGCGGGTGATGAGCGCGTAGTGGACGTGGTGCAGCCAGGACGTCCGGTCGAGGTCCAGGAGGCTCGCGGCGGCCTGCATCGCCTCGTCGCGGCGGCCCGCGTCCGCGAGCGCGTACCCGCGGGTGATCATGGCGCGGCGGTGCCCGGGCGTCTGGGCGAGGGCGGCCCCGGCGTAGACGAGGGCCTCGTCGGGGTCGTGCTCGGCGAGGGCGCAGACCGCGGCCATCGCGTTCGCGTCGGGGTCGAGGGGGTCGAGGCGCAGGGCCGCGTCCGTCTCGGCGCGCGCGTCGGGCACCTGGCCGAGGTCGTACAGCATCTCGGCGCTCTGGAGGTGCTCGGCGACCGTGCGCTTGGGGTCTGCGTCCATGGGTCTACTCCCGGACAGGTCTCAGGGCTGGTACAGCAACGCTACCGCGGTCGCTGCCAGGCCCTCGCCGCGTCCGGTGAAGCCCAGGCCGTCGGTGGTGGTCGCGGAGAGCCTGACGGGCGCGCCGACCGCCTCGGACATGGCGGCCTCGGCCTCGGCCCGGCGGGGCCCGATCTTGGGGCGGTTGCCGATCACCTGCACGGAGACGTTCCCGACGGCCCAGCCGGCGTCGCGGACGCGGCGGGCGGTCTCGGCCAGGAGGGCGGTCCCGGAGGCGCCGGCCCATTCGGGCCGGTCGGTGCCGTAGTTGGAGCCGAGGTCGCCGAGGCCGGCGGCGGAGAGCAGGGCGTCGCAGGCCGCGTGGGCGGCCGCGTCCCCGTCGGAGTGCCCGGCCAGCCCGGCCTCGCCGGGCCAGTCGAGGCAGGCGAGGCGGCAGGGCCGGGCGGCGTCGAAGCGGTGCACGTCGGTGCCGTGCCCGACGACGGTGGGCAGGATGGAGTTCACGCTGGCGTACTGCTGGCGGGGCCGGCTACTTGACCGGGGCCTCCGAGAGCAGGACCTTGTCGAGGATGTTGTCGGCCTCGTCCTTGACGCAGTCCTCGGCGAGGGCGATCTCGCCGGTGAGGATCTCGCGGGCCTTGGAGAGCATGCGCTTCTCGCCGGCCGAGAGGCCGCGTTCGCGGTCGCGTCGCCACAGGTCGCGGACGACTTCCGCGATCTTGAGCGGGGACCCGGAGGCGAGCTTCTCGACGTTCGCCTTGTACCGCCGCGACCAGTTGGTGGGTTCCTCGGTGTGGGGGGCGCGCAGCACCTCGAAGACCTCTTCGAGGCCCTCGGCGCCGACGACTTCCCGGACGCCGACGAGCTCGACGTTCTTTGCTGGAACCTTGACCGTGAGGTCACCCTGCTCGACGCGCAGCACGAGGTATTCCTGTTCGATACCGCCGATGACGCGAGTCTCTACAGCTTCAACGAGTGCGGCCCCGTGGTGGGGGTAGACAACGGTCTCGCCGACACTAAAACCCATAGGATCGAAACCCCTTTCGCTGTGTCTAGCCTAACACGGGTTCGGGGTTTTCCCCGACAGCGGATCGCCACGAATTCCCTGGTCAATTGGTATGTGACTGATTACTCTACGGCACCTTGCACTTTCGGCGGAGATGCGGATGAGGCGAATGAGGCCCAGGTCGCTCCGCTGTGCCGGGCGTCTCCCCGCGCCGTTCGCGCCGGGGGCGGGCCCGCGGGACGGGGCCGGGCGGGCTCGCCGGGACGGCCCGCCGACCGCGGCCCCGGCCCCGATGCCGTTCGAGCCCAACGCGACCCGCGATCCCGTGAGACCTGGGTTCCACCGCCGCACCGGCCCGGGGGAGAGGTGAGAGCGAGTCGTCTACGCTGTCGTCAGCATTCCTGTCGGAACTCGGAGAGGACCAGCAGTGGCCAAGGGGATCAGGACGGCGGTCACGGCCCGCCGGGCGGCCGCCATCGCGATCGCGGGCGCCGCGGCCGCGACGCTGTCGGCGTGCGGCGCGGGCCAGGTGACCCAGACCGACGTGAAGGTGAGCGCGATCGCCGGGGTGAACCTCGACGAGGGCGACCTCGCGCTGCGCGACCTCCAGGTCGAGTTCGACTCCGCCGAGGGCTACGCCGCCGGCGACGACGCCGCCCTGCGCGCGTGGATCGGCAACGAGGGCGACGACGAGGCCCGCCTCACCGGCGTGGTCGCGTACGCCAGCGAAGAGGACGCCCTCGCCGACGCCGACGAGACCCTCACCGACACCTGGGCCGGCACCGTCACCCTCGTCAGCCCCGCCGCGCCCGTCGAGGAGACCCCCGCCGAGGACGCCACCCCGTCCGAGGGGACCTCCGAGAGCCCCGCCGGCGAGACGCCCTCCGAGGGCGAGAGCGAGTCCCCCGCGGCCGAGGAGCCCGAGTTCGAGGGCGACCCCGTCATCGACGTCGCCATCGCCCCCTCCGACTACGTGCGCCTCGACCAGGGCGTCGAGGACGGCGACTACCTCCTCGTCGAGGACCTCGCGGTCGACCTCCCGGTCGGCGGCCGGCTGTGGGTCAAGTTCGTCTTCGCCGACGGCACCGAGGCCCTCGCCGCCCTCCCCATCGGCCAGGACCTCACCGGCGACGAGGAGCGCGAATACTACGAGCCCGAGGAAGCGGCCGAAGGCCACTAAGACGTCGCGTCGAGGCCCCGGTCCGCTCGGACCGGGGCCTCGCCCGTTCACCGGCACAGCGGCCAGCGCCGCTCCACGGCCTCGTCGCGGCCCTTCCGCTTGAAGTACGCCTCCAGGCTCGCCGCGTCCTCCGCGTGCCACCGGATCTGCGACACGTGCAGCTCCTGCGGGGTCAGGTCGCCGACCTCCGGGTACAGCGCCCCGATCGCGCGCGCCAGCGCGACCGTCGCGGCCGCGTCGCCCGCCGCCGAGTGCGCCCCGTCGTGCACGACCCCGTAGTGCAGCGCCGTCGCCCCCAGGGTGCGCTTCCCGCGCCGGTACCGGTCGACGCGCTTGTCGAGCACCGACGGGTCGATGATCGACATCCGCTCCCACGCCGGCTGCTCGATGCCGTGCCGCTCCAGCTCGTACGACAGGAGCGTGCAGTCGAACCCGGCCCGGTACGCCACCACCGGCGTGCCCGCGTCGACGGCCGCGCGCAGCGCCGCCGCGACCTCCGCGAGCGCCTCCGCCGCGGGCCGCCCCTCCGCCTTCACCTTCTCGTCGGTGATCCCGTGGACCTTCGTGGCGCCCGGCGGGATCGGCACCCCCGGGTCGATCAGCCACGTCAGGTCGCCCGTGCCGGTCACCAAGGCCGCCTGCACGATCCGGTCCCGGTCGACGCCCACGCCCGTGGTCTCCGTGTCGAACCCCAGCAGGGGCCCCTCAAACCATCGCTCGCTCATGTCCACACCGTACCCGTGGCCACCGACAATCCCGCCGATGCGCTGCGGGGAGCGAGGAACCGCCACGAGCCGGGCAATGCCGACCCGGTGTTCGAAACGGACTGACGGACCCGCCGTCTACCGTTGCCGCATGGCGGAGAACCGAGGGCCGGGGACGCCGGGCACCGTCCTGGAGGCGGTGCTCGAACGCGTCACGTACGCGAACGAGGAGACCGGGTACACGATCGCCCGCGCCAGCCCCGCGCGCGGCGGCGCCGACCTCGTCACCGTCGTCGGCCCGCTCCTCGGCGCCCAAGTGGGCGAGTCGCTCTCGCTCACCGGCCGCTGGTCCAGCCACCCCAAGTACGGCCGCCAGTTCGAGGTCTGGTCCTACCGGACCGTCCTCCCCGCCACCGTCCAGGGCATCGAGCGGTACCTCGGCTCCGGGCTCGTCAAGGGTGTCGGCCCCAAGACCGCCGCGAAGATCGTCGCCCACTTCGGCACCGACACCCTCGACGTCATCGACGCCGACGCCGCCCGCCTCATCGAGGTCCCCGGCCTGGGACCCAAGCGCACCAAGGCGATCGCCGCCGCCTGGGAGGAGCAGCGCGCGATCAAGGAGGTCATGGTGTTCCTCCAGTCCGTCGAGGTCTCCACCTCCCTCGCCGTCCGCGTCTACAAGCAGTACGGCGACGCCTCCATCGGCGTCGTTAAGAACGAGCCCTACCGGCTCGCGAACGAGGTGTGGGGCATCGGGTTCAAGACCGCCGACGCCATCGCCCGCGCCGTCGGCATCCCCGAGGACTCGCCCGAGCGCATCAAGGCGGCCCTCCAGTACACGCTCTCGCAGGCCTCCGACTCCGGCCACTGCTTCCTGCCCGCCCCGAACCTCGTCGCCGACACCGTCGAACTCCTCGCGCTCCCCGCCGGGCCCGTCGCCGCCGCCCTCGCCGAACTCGCGGACGCCGGCGAGCGCGTCGTCGCCGACGACGTCCCCGCCGGCGACTCCACCGTGCCCGCCCGGTACCTCGCCCCGTTCTTCCACGCCGAGCGCGGCCTCGCCGCCGGGCTCCTCTCGCTCCTGCGCACGAGCGAGGACCGGCTCGGCGCCTTCCGCGGCGTCGACTGGGACAGGGCGTTCGCGTGGCTGCGCCGCCGCACCGACGCCGAACTCGCCCCCGAGCAGGCCGAGGCCGTGCGCCTGGCCCTCACCGAACGCGTCGCCGTCCTCACCGGCGGGCCCGGCTGCGGCAAGTCGTTCACCGTCGCGTCCATCGTGGCCCTCGCCCGCGCCAAGGGCGCCAAGGTCATGCTCGCGGCCCCCACCGGGCGCGCCGCCAAGCGCCTCGCCGAGCTCACCGGGTTCGAGGCCCGCACCCTCCACCGGATGCTCGAACTGCGGCCCCGCGGCGACGCCGCCTACGACCGCGACAACCCCCTCGACGTCGACCTCCTCGTCGTCGACGAGTCCTCCATGCTCGACACGGTCCTCGCGAACAAGCTCGTCAAAGCCGTCCCGCCCGGCGCGCACCTGCTCCTCGTCGGCGACGTCGACCAGCTCCCCAGCGTCGGCGCCGGCGAAGTCCTCCGCGACCTCCTCGCCGCCGATGCGATCCCCCGCGTCCGCCTCACCCGGATCTTCCGGCAGGCCGCCGAGTCCGGCGTGGTCGCCAACGCCCACAAGGTCAACCGCGGCCAGTTCCCCGAACTCGACGGCTACGGCGACTTCTTCTGGTTCGCGTGCGACGACAACGACCTCGTCGCCGACCGGATCGTCGAGATCGTCGCCCGCCGCATCCCCGCCCGCTTCGGGCTCCACCCCGTCCGCGACGTCCAGGTCCTCACCCCCGTGCACCGCGGCGGCCCCGGCGCCGGGAACCTGAACGCGCGCCTCCAGGAGGCCCTCACGCCCGCCCGCGACGGGCTCCCCGAACGCCGCCACGGCGGCCGCGTCTTCCGCGTCGGCGACAAGGTCGTCCAGATCCGCAACGACTACCAGAAGGGGAAGGCCGGCGTGTTCAACGGCACCGTCGGCATCGTCCAGGGCATCGACCCCGTCGCCCAGACCCTCACCGTCCGCACCGACGAGGACGAGGACGTCGACTACGACTTCACCGAACTCGACGAGCTCCAGCACGCGTACGCGATCACCGTCCACCGCTCCCAGGGCTCCGAGTACCCCGCGGTCGTCGTGCCCGTGACCACGAGCGCGTGGACGATGCTCCAGCGCAACCTCGTGTACACCGCGATCACGCGCGCCAAGCGGCTCGTCGTCCTCGTCGGCTCCAAGCAGGCGCTCGCGGCCGCGGTGCGCACCGCGGGCACCGGGAAGCGCCACACCGGGCTCACGCACCGGCTCGCGGCCTGACGGCCGCTAGTCCTCGCGGGGCGGCTCGATCGGCCGCTCGCCCTTCGCGGTCGGGTACACGACCCAGTACGGGGACCGCTCGTCCCGCTTGTACGAGCGCTGCGTCACCACGACCATGAGCCCCACCAGGCCTCCGCCCACGACGAACAGGGCGAGCGCGACGGCGCTGGAGGCGTCCACCGCTAGCGGTAGTTCGTGAACTGGAGCGCGACCTCGAGGTCCTTGCCCTTGAGGAGCGCGATGACCTCCTGGAGGTCGTCGCGCTTCTTCCCGGTGACGCGCAGCTTGTCGCCCTGCACCTGCGGCTTCACGCCCTT
This sequence comes from Glycomyces terrestris, assembly GCF_003933745.1. GTDB lineage: Bacteria > Actinomycetota > Actinomycetes > Mycobacteriales > Micromonosporaceae > Glycomyces > Glycomyces terrestris. Next base: position 11,703 of record NZ_RSEB01000007.1, read on the forward strand.
GGGGCCCTCGTCGCGGATGATCTTCCCGATCTTCTTCGCGTCCTCGGTGGAGATCCCCTGCTTGAACGCGACGTCGATCTTCGTCTCCTTGCCGGACTGGCGCGGCTCGGACGCGTCCAGGGCCTTCAGGGAGATCCCGCGCTTGACGAGCTTCTCCCTGAGGACCTCCAGGGCCGCCTTCGCGCGGTCCTCGGTCTCGGCCGAGATCACGGCCGCCTCGTCGCCGCTGCGGTCGACCTTCGCGCCGGTCCCGCGGAAGTCGAACCTGGTCCCCAGCTCCCGCTGGGCCTGGTTGATCGCGTTGTCGAGCTCGGCGAGGTCGATCTCGGAGACGATGTCGAACGAGGCGTCGGCCATGGCGTCCGTCCTTCCAGTGTCGTAGGCAGCTCCGCGTCGGCACCGCAGCGAAGCGGCACAGCACACGACGCGGGGGCGCGACCGCCAAGCTTAGTCCGGGCCCGCAGCCCCGCGCGCCCGCGCCCGGACCCGACGGCAGTGAACGCGGTCTCAACAGGGGACAACCCGCTTGCGCGCCCCCAGGGAGGGGACGCTATTCTTGCTCTCGCTACACGCCACGGCAGGTTACCCAAGTGGCCAAAGGGAGCTGACTGTAAATCAGCCGTCATCGACTTCGCAGGTTCGAATCCTGCACCTGCCACCAGTAGCACAAGGCCCGCCTCAGACGCTGAGGCGGGCCTTCCGCGTTCCCTGCCCGCGCGGCCGGGCGCGGCGAGCCGACGGCGTCCCGGACGCCGCCACCGCGGACTCTCCGGCCGCTGGAACCGGACCATGACCGGCCGGGCCCCGGCGCCTCCACGACCCCCGGCCGCCGCTCACACCTGCGCCGGCGCCGCCGCCCGCGGCAGCCACGCCGCCGTCTCCCAGCCGCCCTCCGGGCGCTCCTGCGCCCGCAGCTGCCCGCCGACCGCCTCCACGCGCTCCCGCAGCCCCACCAGGCCCAGGCCCGAACCCGACAGCGCCAGCGGCTCGCGGCCGAACCGGCCCCGCGCCTGCCGGCCGTCGTCGCGCACCGACACCTCCATGCCGTGCCCGCCCGCCGCGGCCACGACTACCCGCACCCGCGTCGCCTCCCGGGCGTGCTTGCGCACGTTCGTCAGCGCCTCCCGCACCACCCGGTGCGCCGTCGCCGCGATCTCCGGCGCCACCGCGCCCGCCAGCTCCGGCGAGATGAAGCACGTCGCGTCCGTCCCCTCCCGGTTGAACCGCTCCACCAGGTCCTCGATCTGCGACAGGTCGCCCAGCGGGTTCACGCCCCCGCCCGCGTCGTCGTCGCGCAGCATCCGCACCATCCGCCGCATCGACGCCAGCGCCGCCAAGCCCGCCTCCTCGATGTCCGCGAACGACTTCCGCGGATCGGTCGCCGCGACCTGACCCGCCTGCGCCAGCACCACCATGCCCGTCACGTGGTGCGCCACGAAGTCGTGCATCTCCCGCGCCAGCTCCAGCCGCTCGGCCCGCCGCACCTCCTCCTGCGTCTCCTGCCGCAGCTTGTCCATCGACCGCAGGTACGCGCCGAACCCGATGACCGAGAGCATCGCCATGACGACCATGACCGTCCCGCCGACCGCCGACCCCGGGTACACGAACAGGCGCGCGCCGACCACCAGGATCGCCGCGCCGAGCGCGAACGCCACCCACCGGCCCGGCGCCGCGTCCCAGTGCCGCACCGCGAACAGCAGCAGCAGTCCCAGCGCCAGCAGCTCCGCCGACCCGACCCCGCGCGGCCCCTGGTCGTACACCATGTCGACCCCGGTCGCCACCAGCGACGCGACCGACGCGATCGCGATCCAGTGCTTGCGGCCCGGCCGGTACCAGACGTACACGCCGATCGCGAGCAGCGACGTCGCGCACTGCAACCACGCCACCCACGAGTGGTAGGGCGGCTTCTCGTCCGGGAGGTGCGAGGTCGTCTCCGCGACGAGGGTGACCAGGAGGACGGAGACGATGCCGATCTTGAGCAGGCGCATCAGCAGCCGGTTGAAGCGGCTCGACATCGGCCGCCTGGGAGCGTTCATGCGCTCGAAGGTAACCCGGATTCCGGCGTCCTCGGTCGAACGGCCGACCCGCGCCGCCCGAAACCCGTCGCCGAGCCGAAGCAGGCCGCACCCGTCCCGGGCGACGCTGGACCGCATGAACGGAATCCTGGAGATCGGCACCGCCCTGGGCCTCGTGCTCACCGCCGTGTTCCTCATCGCGGGCGTCGCCCTGCCCTTCCTCCCCGACCAGCGAAAGGCCCGCCGATGAGACCCCCCATGCTCAGCGCCAGCTCCCTCGTCAAGCACTTCGGGACCGCGCCCGCGCTCGACGGCGTCGACTTCGCCGTCGCCCCGGGCGAATCGGTCGCCGTGACCGGGCCCAGCGGCTCCGGCAAGTCCACGCTCCTGCACTGCCTCGCCGGGATCATCCGGCCCGACGCCGGCGAGGTGCGCCTCTACGACGAGCGCATCGACACGCTCTCCGAGCGGTCCCGCAGCCACCTGCGGCGCACCCGGTTCGCGTTCCTGTTCCAGTTCGGGCAGCTCCTGCCCGAACTGCCCGCCGAGGAGAACGTCGCGCTGCCGCTCATGCTCGGCGGCACGCCGCGGCGGGCCGCGCTCGGACCGGCCCGCGCGCAGCTCAAGCGGCTCGGCCTCGAAGGCAAGGAGGGGCGGCGCCCCGGGGAGCTGTCGGGCGGGGAGGCGCAGCGGGTCGCGCTCGCGCGGGCGCTCGTCGTCAACCCGGCGGTGGTGTTCGCGGACGAGCCGACCGGCGCGCTCGACCGGGCCACCGGCGACCAGGTGATGGGCGTCCTGCTCGACACGGTCGCCGAACTCGACGCGGCGCTCGTGGTCGTCACGCACGACCCGCGGATCGCGTCCCGGTGCACGCGCACGATCGAGATCCGGGACGGCCGCCTCAGCGGCGTCCCGCGGACCGGCGACGGCGCGAAGGACTTCGACGGGTTCGCCGACGCCGCGGCGCGGCGCCCTGTCATCGACGGCGAGGGCCGGTTCGGGCCCGAACCGGTCGCGGAGGTGTGGCGATGACCGAGCTGGCCTGGCGCCTGACCCGGCTCGGGGGGCGCGGGGCGCTCCTCAGCACCGGGCTGACCGCGCTCGCGGTCGCGGTGGCGACGCTGCTGCTCCAGTTCGCGGTCGCGGGGAACTTCGCGTTCGACGCGCGGGGCGACCGCACGTCGTGGCGCGACGCGCCCGAGGCCGACGGGGCCGGGACGGCGGTCGTGGCGACCGCGCTCGACCACTTCGGCGGCACGTCGGTCACCCGGGTCGACCTCGCGGCGCTCGACGGCGACGCGCCCGCGCCTCCCGGCATGGACGCGTTCCCGGCGCCCGGCGAGGTGTGGCTCTCCCCGGCCGCGGCCGAGCTGCTCGAGGGCGTGCCCGAGTCGGAGTTCCTCGCCCGCTACGGCGACGTGGAGGTCGCGGGGGAGCTCGGCGCGGAGGCGCTCGCGCACCCGAACGAGGTGGTCGCGGTCGTGGGCCGCGCCGCGGACGACCCGGTGATGAGCGCGGAGCGGTTCAACGCGGACGCGGTGTCGCCGCGGGCGATCGACGGGTTCGAGGGCGGCCGGAAGGACGTCGTGTACGGCTTCTACATGATCCTCATGGTGCTGGCCGCGATCCTCATGGCCGTCCCGGCGGCGGTCTTCGGGGCGGCGGCCGCGCGGCTCACGGTGTCGCGGCGCGACGAGCGCCTGGCGACGCTCCGCCTGATCGGCGCGACGCCGGGGCAGGTGATGCGGTTGACGCTCATCGAAACGGTGCTCGCGGCGGCCGCCGGCTCCGTGGCCGGGACCCTCCTCTGGATGCTCGTGACGCCCCTGGTGGCGCTCATCCCGATCGACGGCGGCCGCTGGTTCGTCGCCGACCTGTGGTCCGGCGCGCCCTGGATGGCGGTCGTGGCGCTCGCGGTGCCGGTGCTCGTCGCCGGCTCGGCCCTCATCGGGCTCCGCAGCGTCGTGATCAGCCCCCTCGGGGTGGCCCGGCGGGTGAAGCCCAAGGGCCTCAAGGCGATCCGGGTCGCGGTGTTCGTGGTCCTGTCGGTGCTGTTCATGATCGCGACCCAGCTGGTCGGCGGGAGCATGATCGCGGTCGCGATCCTCATCGTGCTCTTCGCGGCGACCCTCGCGGCCGTGAACCTCATCGGCCCCTGGACCGTGCAGCGCCTGGGCCGCCTGCTGGCCCGCACCGCGAAGAGCCCCGCCCGGCTCCTGGCCGCCCGGCGCCTCGCCGAGGACCCGAAGGCCGCCTGGCGCACCGTGTCCGGTGTCGCGATCGCGGGCTTCGTCGCCGGGTCGGTCGCGCTCTTCCCGATGATCGTGACCGACACGAGCACCGAGGCGACCGAGTCCCTGGCCGCCCTGGTCCCCGCCGACGAGGCCGAGGCCCTCGCGGCGACCCTGACGGCCGAGCTCGGGGACCAGGCCGAGGTCGCGGTCGTCGACGGCAGCGGATACCTCACCGGCGGCCCGGGCACGGCCGTGATCGAGGCGACCACCGCGGGCGCGGAGGTCGAATCGGTGCGCACCACCATGACCGCGGTCCTCCCGGGCGACCCGCCCGAGCGCGAGATCGACTCGAGCATCCTGTCGAACCGCCTCGTGGACTCGGTCCGCACGGGTGTCACCGTGGTCCTCGCGGTGGTCTTCCTGACCGCGGCCGTCTCGGCCGCGATCAGCGCCATCGGCTCGGTCCTCGACCGCCGCCAGACCTACCGCCTCCTCCACCTCGCCGGCACCCCGCAGGAAGTCCTCGACCGGGCCCGGCGCCAGGAGACCCTGCTGCCGCTCGCGATCCTGGGCGGGGCGTCGGTCCTCACCGGGATGCTCCTGACCTCACCGGTCATGGGAGGCATGGGCTTCGACGTGAGCGGGGCCCTGATTCTCGGCGCGACGCTCGCAGTCGGCACCGCATCGGTGATCGGCGCCGGGGCCCTCTCGCGGCCTCTGCTGCGGTCGGTGATGCAGGACGTGAGCCCGCGGCCCGACTAGGCTCCCCGGCGAGTCCGCGAGTCCGCGAGTCCGCGAGTCCGCGAGTCCGCGAGTCCGCGAGTCCGCGAGTCCGCGAGTCCGCGAGTCCGCGAGTCCGCCTCCGATGCGGGGCGGCCCGGGCCTCTTGATTGCGCATCTGCGGAGGTGGCTGGCGTTTGCGGCTTGGGCGTCGGCTGTTGGTTCGGGCGGTTGGTTCGGCTCGGATTGTTGGTTTTTCGGTGCGGGCGCATCGGCTGGGTGCCGATGCGCCCGCACTTTCTTCCATCGCCTCGCGAGGCGTCATCTGGCAGGAGCCGCGCGGGAGTGCACTCCCGCGCGAACTTCAGGGGGCGGCCCCCGAGGTATCCCACATTCACCGCCAGTCCTTCCAGACCAGCACCACCTCCCTCCTCCTCCACCACCACCAGGAGAAAGGTGTTTTTGCTACCAACAATCACAGGTCCCACCAGATCTGTACAGGAGAAGTTTCGGGCCTGTGGATAACTTTTGTCCTTGCTGGTGGTGGGGGTTTTGGGGTGGACGATGCGACGAAAGGCGGCTCAGCGGGTTGAATTCGGGCGGCTCGGGGTAGGCGGGGTGGTGGGGCGGCGAGGTACAACTAGAGGGGTGATGGTTAGGCGAGCCTAACCGCTTTTTCTTGACGAGGCCGACCTTGCGGCTCGACGGCTTCGCCGAGTGGACCTGTGAGCCGCTTGACTGAAGGAGCCCGCATGGCTGAGCGCCGTGAACGCAGGAGCCCGCAGCTGACGACCGCCGAAGTGGTGCGGACCGAGCAGGTCACGCCGCACATGATCCGCGTGGTGCTCGGCGGGGAGGGCCTCGCGGACTTCGCGTGCGGCGACTTCACCGACCACTACCTGAAGCTCCAGTTCCCGGTCCCCGGCGTCGAGTATCCCGAGCCGTTCGACCTCGCGAGGATCCGCGAGGAGTACCCGCGCGAGCAGTGGCCCGTGACCCGCACCTACACCGTGCGCCGCTGGGACCCCGCCGCGCGCGAGCTCTGGATCGACTTCGTCTACCACGGCGACGAGGGCGTCGCCGGCCCCTGGGCCGCCAGCGCGCGGCCCGGGTCACTGCTGCGGTTCGCCGGGCCCGGCGGCGGGTACGCGCCCGGTCCCGAGGCCGACTGGCACCTGCTCGCGGGTGACGAGAGCGCGCTGCCGGCGATCGCGTCGGCGGTGGAGCGGCTCTCGCCCGGCGCGCGGGCCTACGTGTTCCTCGAAGTCGAAGGGCCCGAAGAGGAGCAGCAGCTCAAGTCCGCCGGCGACGTCACCGTCTCCTGGCTCCATCGGGGCGGGGAGCGGGTCGGGAGCCGGCTCGTGGACGCCGTGCGGGACTTGGAGTTCCCGTCGCCGAACGTGCAGGCGTTCGTGCACGGCGAGGCCGGGTTCGTGCGGGAGATCCGCCGCTACCTGCGGTTCGAGCGGGAGGTCCCGCGCGAGCGGCTCTCGATCTCCGGGTACTGGCGGGTCGGGCACAACGAGGACGGCTGGCAGTCCTCCAAGCGCGAGTGGAACGCCGTCGACGAGGCCGAGGAGGCCCGCGCCGCCCACTAGCCGGCGCCCCCTGCCGCGCACTGGTCCGCTCGACGCAAGCACTCCTAGTCGGTGCGGCACCGCTTGCCAAGCACTCCTAGCCGGTGCGGCGGCGACCAGCTCGCCCAGCACTCCTAGCGGGTGCTGCACAGCTCGCCCAGTGCTCCTGGCCGGTGCGGCCGTGTCCGGCAGCTCCTCCTCGCGGGCGGACGCTCTACGGGCGCAACCGGTCTCGGGAGAGGCCGAGCCCTCGCCGCTAGTCCCCGGTCGTCGCCGCGTCGTCGGTCGCCGCGCCCGGGTCGACCGTGCTCGTCTTGACCCACTGCGGGTTCGCGGCCATCCACTCGGCCATCGTGTCGTTCTGGAGCGCCGCCCACAGCGACTCCGCCGCCTCGGCCTCGGCGCCCTCGTGGATGAGCTCGATGTCGCCCCACTCGGTGCCCTGCTCGGAGCTCGCCGGGACGCGGACCGTCGTCATCGCGTTCGGGTCGATGTCGCGCAGGCTCAGCGCCAGGTCCGTCACCGTCAGGCCCGCCGGGAGGTCCAGGGTCACCTTGTCGCCGAAGCCCTCCAGGAGGTCGGTGAGCTTCGCGGGGTCCTGGAGGAAGCCCTGCTCCTTCGCCTTCTCCAGCAGCGACTTGATCGCCTGCTGCTGGAAGTTCTGCCGCGCGTAGTCGCCGTACAGGTCCAGCTCGTAGTCGATCTCGTCGTAGAACTGGTAGCGCTGGCGCACCAGGTCGAGCGCCGCCTCCTGCTCGTACTCGTGGCAGCCCTCTTCGAAGACGCGGTCGGTGTGGTGGGACTGGAACTCCTTCCAGGTGCACACCTCGATCGAGCCGACGAGGTCGACCATCTCCACGAAGCCGTTGAAGTCCGCGGTCGCCCCGAGGTGGAAGTCGAGGCCGGTGAGCTCGTGGACGGTGGCGACGACGTTCGCGCGGGTCTCGTCCCAGTCGTCGGAGATCGACGCGGCGTGGTTGAGCTTGTTCTGGCACGGGTTGTTGGAGAAGCCCGGCCCGCAGTCGGGGATGTCCACGAGGAGGTCGCGCGGGAGCGACACCATGGTCGCCTCGGTGAGCTCCTTGTTGACGTGCACCACGATCATCGTGTCGGACCGCACCGAACCACCCTGCTTGTCGGTGCCGAGGACCAGGATGTTCAGGGGCCCTTCGAGGTTGCTCACGTCGACCTCGGCCTGGTAGTCGTCGAGGATGTTCTCCTGCTCGATCGTGTTGTTCGCGCGCTCCAGCGCGTACTGCGCGAACCCGGCGGTCGCGCCGGCCACGACGAGGGTCACCCCGCCGGCGTACATCATGAAATGGGCCCACCAGGGCGCGCCGCTCTTGCCGGCCATGCGTCTCCAAAGGCTCGGGGTCAGTCCCGTGGAAGACGCTCCGGAACGCCGCAGGGGTTGCCCGGCGCGGAGCCCGGCAACCCCTGGAGCGGCTGCGTGACGGTCAGTCGGTGGTCGCCTCCGTGGAGGCGTCCTCCCCGGCGGGCTCCTCGGTCGTGGCGCCGGTGTTGCTGCCGGTCTGCTTGACCCACTCGGGGTACTGGGCGATCCACTCGGTCATGGTGTCCTCCTGGAGCGCCCGCCACAGCGCGTCGGCCGCGATCTGCTGCTCGCCCTCGGCGATGACCTCGGAGGAGCCGACGTCGGTCTCCTGGGACGTGGCCGGGACGCGGATCGAGGTGATGTCCTCGGGGTTGAGGTCGCGCAGGTTCAGGGCCAGGTCGATCGCGGTGAGGCCGTCGGGGAGGTCGAGGGTGAGCTTGCCCTCCAGGCCCTCGAGGACCTCGTTGAGGCGCGTCGGGTCCGTGGCGTAGCCGTCGGCCTTGAGCTCCTTGATGAGCGCCTTGATGGCCTGCTGCTGCATGGCCTGGCGGCCGTAGTCGCCCCACAGGCCCTTCTCGTAGTCCTCGGGCTCGTCCCACGGGTAGCGCTGCCGGATGAGGTCGAGGGCCTCCTCCTTGTTGTAGTAGTTGCAGCCCTCGGGGAATGTGCGGTTCTCGCCGTGGATCGAGGTGATCTCGTGCCAGGGGCACAGCTCGATCTCGCCGACGAGGTCGACCAGGTCCATGAAGCCGTTGAAGTCGACGGTCGCGCCGATGTGGAACTCGACGCCGGTGAGGTTGTAGATCGTGTCCACGACGTTCGCGCGGGTGACGTCCCAGTCGTCGGAGATCGACGCGGCGTGGTTGAGCTTCTGCATGCAGGTGTTGTTGCCCCAGTCGGGGCCGCAGTCGGGGATCTCCACGTACAGGTCGCGGGGCAGCGACACCATCGAGACCTCGGTGAGCTCCTTGTTGATGTGCACCATGATCATGGTGTCGGAGCGGGTGGAGTCGCCCTGTTTGTCGATGCCGAGCACGAGGATGTTCAGGGGGCCCTCGATGTTCTCGACGTCCATCTCGCCCCGGTTGTTGATGATGTCCTCTTGCTCGATGGTGTTGTTCGCCGTGTGGAGGGCGTACTGGGCGATCCCCGCTGTCGTGCCGGCGACGACCATCGTCACGCCGCCGGCGTACATCATCAGGTGGGCCCACCAGGGCGCGCCGCTCTTCACTGCCATGCTTCTCCCAGGGTCGGGTGAGCCTACTGCCGTATAACGCTTCGGTAACGCCCCCCGGTTGCGCTCCGGGACCAGGCTAATCGGCGGTCTCCGTCACGGCGTCGCTAGGGGCGCCGGTCGTGGCGGGCGACGTGGTCGCGCAGTCGGGGGCGGAGTCGCCGCTCAACCAGTCAGGATACTCGCACGCCCACTGCTCGACCGTGTCGTTCGCGATCGCCTCCCACAGGGCGTCGGCCGCGACCTGCTCGTCGGTGCCCTCGTGGATGAGGACGTACGAGGTCCCGTTGATGCTCCCCTCCGAGGAGGGCGTGCCGATCGAGATGATCTCGTTCGGGTCGACGTCGCGCATCTGCGTGATCATGTCGACCAGGTTGTAGCCGCCGACGTCGACGGTGAGCGCGTCGCCGAACGAGTTGAGCAGCTCCACGGCCTTCGCCGGGTTCGTCGCGTAGCCCTGCTCCTTGGCCCGCTCCAGGATCTTCTTGATCGCCTGCTGCTGCATCTTCTGGCGCCCGAAGTCCCCCCAGGTGCCGTTCGCGTAGTCCTCCTCGGAGTCCCACCCGTACCGCTGGCGCACCAGGTCGAGCGCGTCCTTCTTGTCGTACTCGGCGCAGCCCTCGGGGAACGTCTTGTCCGTGTGGATCGAGGTGATCTCGTGCCAGGGGCACAGCTCGATCGTGCCCAGCTCGTCGACCATGTCGAGGAAGCCCTCGAAGTTCGCGATCGCGCCGCCGTCGAACTGGATGCCCGTCAGGTTCGTGATCGTCTCCGCCGTGTTCTGGAACGACTCGCCCCAGTCCTCGGAGTACGCGAACGCCTCGGTCAGCTTCGTCTCCTCCGCCGGGACCCCCGAGGGGATCTCCACCAGCAGGTCGCGCGGCAGCGAGATCATCGAGACCTGCGTCAGGTCCTTGTTGATGTGCACGATGATGTCGGCGTCGGTGCGGGCCTCGCCGCCCGCGTCCACCCGCTCGTCGGTGCCGAGGACGAGGAAGTTCAGCGGCCCCTCGATCGGGGCGCCCTCCTCGGTCTCGACCCGCTGGTCGCCCAGCAGGTCCTCCTGGTTCACCGAGTTGTTCACGAGGTTGAGGCTCACCTGGGCCGCGATCGCGCCGCCGCCGGCCACGACCATCACCATCGAGCCGCCGATGACCATCGCCTTCGCCCACCACGGCGAGGTCGCCTTGGCAGCGTGCCTGATCGGGTCGCCCATGAGCCTTCTCCCGGGAACTACAGGTGGGGTGTCGCGGCGCGGCTGGGGGAGGCCGTCCGCCTCGCGGTGAACACGCGTCGTCCACCAGCGGGGTTGCGTTCACCAGACAGTAGTTCATGTTCATCCGGTAACCGCTTCGCATACCATGCCGTCCGGCTCCCGGTCCGGACGAAAACGGATTACAAGACCGAATACAGTATGACGCTTGCCACAGCCGCCGCGAAGGCGAACGCGGCACCGAGCTTCGGCCCGCTCCACGGGCGCCCGCACACCACCCGGCCGGTCTCCCCGTGCACCGCCACCATCCGCCGCCCGCCCCGGTGCGGGTACGACGCCAGCCACACCGGCAGCAGCACCAGCCGGTACCCCAGGCCCGAGAACGCCGTCTCGATCACCGGCACGTGCTGCGCGTCCCCGCCCACCCGGGACCGCACCTCCCGCTCGATCCCGGCCGCCATCCGCGCCTTCGCCAGCTCCAGCCCGACCTCCGGCTCCAGGTCGTACCGCTGCACCCAGCAGCCCTCCAGCAGCGACGCGTCGAACGGCACCGCATCGCCGAGCGTCCAGTCCCGCATCAGGTCCGCGAGCATCCGCGCCTCCACCCGCACCGTCGCCGGGATCGCCACGTCCGCGAACACCAGGTCTACCGACCCCGCCGCCGGACGCCACCGCACGCCCCGCACCCGGCTCCCGCGCGCCCCCGCCCGGCCCGCCCGCGACCAGTAGAAGTCCCCGCGCGCCGCCCGGTACCGCGACCGCGTCCACGCCCCCCACACCCAGTGCGGCAGGTACGCCGCCCGGAAGGACTCCGACTCGTCCACCCGCCGGAACGCCCGCGGCGCGAACCACCGCCGCCGCGCCGCCTCCCGCAGCAGCCGCCGCGCCGTCGCCCGCTCCACCCGGAACGGCACCATCGCGTCCGGCACCACGATCGCCTCCGGCGTGTCGTCCGCGTACCGCCCGGTCGCCTTGGGCGGCAGCGCCGCCCAGTCCGGGTCGACCAGGCGCCGGGCCGCGGGCCGCCCGTGCAGCGACGTCCCGCAGGAGCCGCAGGCCACGACGGTCGCACCGGCGGCCACCGGCAGCGGCTCGCCGCACGCGACGCACGGACACACAGGGAGCAAAGCCCACCATCCTTCCATTTCGGGCACTGCCCCAACTCTAGGGGCCCGAACGCCCCGAGGGGGGAGAACGCTTCGCGCCCATGCCCTTCCGAGGTCGCATCGGACGGCGCCCCGCACCTGCGGCACTGGATATATCGGCGCGGCGGTGGCAGGATAGAGCGCGTGACGCCACGGAGGGAGCTCACGTCAGCGCGTGATTATGCCGACCAGTACCGGCGTCTGCGCGGACTCATGCGGTCCGGCCAGGTGGCCGAGGCCGTCAGCGAGGCGACCTGGATCGTCTACAACTCCGAGACCGCCCAGCAGCGGGCCCAGGCGTGGCTGTTCATCCTCCAGGGCCAGATCAGCCAGCGCGCGATCGACAAGATCCCGAACACGATCGACCAGGCCGGCACCGCCGTCGCCCGGTGCCGGGACCCGCGCCTGGACGGGAAGTACCACGCGCTCGCGGCCTGGTACTACCACCACCACATCAAGTCCCTCGACTTCACCGCGCAGCGCCTGGTGCTGTCGTCCCGGGCGCTGCGGTCGATGACGGAGGCGAGCCAGGCCGCGGTGGACGCCTGGTACGACCTGGCGGTGATCCTCTCGAACTGCGGGTACCAGCAGCAGGCGGCGGGGGCGCTGGACCAGTGCCACATGCTCGCCGAGCGCGCCGGCGTGACGAGGTCCTCTGTGGAGGGCGTGGAGATCCGGGTGCGGGACGCGCTGCTGCGGTACTACACGGGCGATCCGCGGGCGTGCACGGGCCTGCTGCGGCAGGAGCTGCGGCGGGTGAAGCCGAACCTGCACGACCTGGACACGCGGGAGCTGGAGTGGGTGCACTACGCGCTGGCCCGGTTGAGCCTCCTGGGGTTCAGCGAGCAGTGGTCGGTAGAGCACCTGCTGCCGGAGGAGACGTCGTCGGTGGAGGCGCTGGACCTGCGGACGATGGCGCGGGCGTCGCGGCTGATCGCGCAGGCGCGGGGGCTGGAGGCCCTGGAGGTGCTGGAGGCGCGGGAGATCGGGGACGAGACGCTGGGGGTGATGGAGCCGCAGCACCTGCGGTCGCTGGCGCTGGTGGCGAAGGGCGACCACGCGGCGTCGATCCTGGCGGCGCACGCGACGACGTACGCGCTGTACAAGCAGATCAACGAGTTCCACACGATCTACCTGGCGTCGGCGGCGGCGCTGGTGGACCACGACCAGCTGCGGCGGGCGGCGGCGGGGTGGGCCGACCGGGCGAACACGGACGAGTTGACGGGGCTGCCGAACCGGCGGCGCCTGGACGCGTTCCTCGCGGAGGTCGAGGGGGACGGGATGATCGCGGTGCTGGACCTGGACGGGTTCAAGGCGGTGAACGACACGCACGGGCACCAGGCGGGGGACGCGATCCTACAGCGGTTGGCGGCGCTCCTGTCGAGCGTGGTGCGGTCGGGGGACCTGTTGGCGCGCACCGGGGGCGACGAGTTCATCATGGTGCTGCCGGGGGCGACGGAGTACGACGCGGACGCGGTGTCGGAGCGGATCCGGATCGCGGTTGCGGCGGAGAACTGGGAGTACTCGGTGCCGGGGACGCCGGTGGACGTGTCGATCGGGTGGGCGCGGCTGGCGTCGGGCGGGAACCCGGCGCAGACGCTGTGGGCCGCGGATCAGGCGATGTACCAGATGAAGCGGTCGCGGAAGGGACTTTTAACGCCTGACGGGGTCGAGGACTTCGGCGCGGTCTACTGGCAGGGTTCGTAGACGGTGTCGAGGTCGACGCCGGCGACGGCGCCCCAGAAGCCCTCTTCGGCGTAGTGGGCGCAGGCGGCGTCGCGGTTGGCGGGGTCGGCGGCGTAGTCGACGGCGAGGATGCGCTTGCCGGCGTCGTGGATGGCGCGGGTGTTGTCGAGGTTCTCGGCGCACCAGTCCTCGTCGCAGGGGGTGTCGGGGTTGAGGAACCAGAGTTCTTCGATGCCGATGCCGTCGATGGCGTCGAGGTAGCCGTCCTGGTGGACGAGTTCGGGGGAGTTCTGGGGGAGGATCGCGAACGGCCGGTCGGCGCCGTACTCGGCTGTGTATTCATCCGCGGCGATGACGAGGTCGGCCATCTTGCGGGCGAGGGTGTCGCGGGTCTCGCCGGGGACGAGGGCGAGGTCGATCTCCTCGTAGGCGTTGGGGACGTCGAGGTAGACGCCGTCGAAGCCGGCGCTGATGGCCTGGTCGAGGCGGGGCTGCATGACGAGGTCCCACCAGTCGGGCTCCCAGTACCTGACGAAGTGCTCGTCGGGCCAGTCGTCCCACCGGTTGAGGACGAGGCCGGCGTCCGAGGCGGTGACGGCGTCGTATTCGGGGCGGTAGGTCTCGATGGAGCCCATGGAGAAGTAGGCGTAGACGGTCTTGCCGGCGTCGTGGAGGGCGGCGATCTCGGCGGCGGTCCAGTAGCCGTCGCCGCCGTCGCGGGCGAGGTCGATGACGGCGGTGGTCTGGGGTGCGGCGGCGACGGCGTCGAGGGCGTCGTCCTCGTAGCCGCTGAGCTGGTAGAGCCAGCCGTCGGGGGCGGCGGGGGCCTCGGTGGCGGCGTCGGTGCCGGCGTTGGTGCCGGCGTCGGGCTCGTCGGCGTCGGCCTGGGTGCAGCCGGCGAGGAGGAGGAGCGGGGCTGCGAGGGCGGCGCCGATGCGTCGGGTCATGCCGTGGAGCCTAACGCGGTCCGTCCATGGCGAGCGCGGGTCGCGGCCGCGGCGGGCGCGGCTCGGGGGCCGGTGGGCGGCGTCGGTCTCGCGGGGCCCGGTGTCCGTGTCGCGGTTGTGCGCCGCGCGCGGTTCAGGCGCCGGAGCTGATGGCCTCGGCGACGGCTTCGACGGCGAGGGCGCGCACGACGTCGACGTTCGCGGGGACGGCGCCGGTGGCGGCGGCGATGAACGCGTCGCCGTCCATGCGGGTGTGGATGACCGGGCTGACGGCCTTGGCGAGGCCGTCGTGGGCGCCTTGGGAGACGAGCGCGCACTCGACCTTGTCGAGGCGGGCGTTGGTGACGACGACGCCGATGGTGGTGTTGCGTCCGAAGGTCCCGCTCGCGAACCCCTCGGGGCGCAGGAGGCCGCGGTCGAGGGGGCCGGGTTCGCCGAAGGCGTTGACGGCGGCGAGGGCGGCGACGACGACGGGTCCGGCGCTGACGGTGGCGGTGCGCAGGCCCGAGGGGAGGGTGACGCCGCGCCACTGGCCGACGGTGGCGCCGCGGCCGGCGCCGATGGGGCCGTCGAGCGCGGGTTCGAAGGGGGCCATGGCGGCGTCGCAGGCCTCGTAGCCCTGGGCGGCGGCGGGGGCGGTCCCGGTGCCGTCGAGGTCGTAGAGGCCGAGGGCGGGGACGATCGGGACGGTGCCGCCGGGGGTGGCGACGCCGCGGCCGCGCTCGGCGAGCCACTGCATGACGCCGTCGGCGGCGGCGAGGCCGAACGCGGAGCCGCCGGTGAGGAGGACGGCGTCGATGCCGGCGTTCGAGCGGAGGGGGTCGAGGAGCTCGATCTCGCGGCTGGCGGGGGCGCCGCCGCGGACTTCGCCGGAGGCGAGGACGGCCTCCTCGAACAGCAGCACCGTGCAGCCGGTGTGCTCGCCGGTCCAGTGGCCGACGCGAACTCCCAAGTCCCGCATCCGGACAGCGTACCGCCACGGGGCCCTTGGACGCCTCCCGAATTCGATGACCGAACGGTAACTCAGTTCTTTGTAGACAGTGTCGCGGGACACCTGTGACCCACGCGAAATCCCTGGATTTCCTCGTCGGACGGGCTTAACATTGACGCAGAGGCCCGGAAGCAGCGGAGCCGGAACGGTGAACCCGAACCGCTCCTGCAAGCGGTCTCCCGAAGCGGTCCAAGGCGACCGCGACGGCTCCCCGCCGTCGACAATGGCGTCATCGACGAGCGGCCAATCCCCCTTCATCAACAATCCGGCGCACCCCGCCGGGAAGGAAACCATCATGTACGAGTTCGTAGGTGCTTACCTCGCAGTCGACGCCGCCAACACCGTTGCCACCTCGGCCCTGCCGAACGCCCCGGTCGTTGACGACGGGCGGGCCGACAAGCCGTATGCCTTCGGCGTCACCCGCCCCGAGAAGGTCCGCCTCTCGACCGCCGGCGTCCTGCGCCGCGTGGCCGACCGCGTCGAGGGCCGCGCCCTCGCCGGCCTGGCCCGCTAGGTCCGAGCGGCGAGCGCGCCCACAAGGCGCCGCGCCCAGACTGCAACACTCAACCCGCTGAACGCGCCGAAGGCCCTCCAGGGCCCGGCGCGTTTCGCACGCCCGGACACGGGTGCGGGCCCCGGCCGCCACGGCCGGGGCCCGTTTCGCCGCGCCCGGCCCTAGCCGCGGACCCTGCGCCGCGCCAGCGCGAGCAGGGCCGCGCCGGCCAGGACGGCGGCCGCTGCGGCGGCGAGGCCGGCGGCCGTCTCGTTCCCGGTGGCCGGGAGCTTCGGGGGCGCGGTCGCGTCGGCGTCGACCTCCACGTCGAACACGGCGGTGTTGTCGCCGAGGTCGGCGTCGAGGAGCGGCGGGACGCCGCCGTCGCGGACCGCGTCGATCTCGACCAGGCCGCCCGCGGTCGCCTCGGCGTCGGCGATGCGGACCGTGAGGCCGAGCGGCAGCTCCGCCCCGGCTTCGACGCTCAAGGTGAAGCAGGCGAAGTCGAACCGGTCGAGCGCGGTCCCCTCGGCCGCCGCCCGGTCGTATTCGGCCTCGAGATCGGCGGGGTCGAGGCACTCCCATGCCGAATCCGGGTCGAACGACACGAGTTCGAGGCCCGCGGGCAGCTGCCCGCGCAGCGTGTACGAGCCGGGCTCCATGTTCTGGAAGAGGGCGCCGGCCGGGCCCGCGTTGGACGCCTCGACGGCGGTCTCGACGGTGTCGCCCGCACCGCCGGCGACCGGGACGTCGGCGACCGCGAGGTCGTACGGGTGCTCGGTCGTCTCGATGGTGATGTCCCCGCCGAACTCCGGGTCCGAGGCGCCTGGGCCGTCCCAGGTGTCGGCGGTGGTGAGGCCGAGGAGGTTCGGCGAGTCCGGGTCCCACCACGGGACGCCGTAGAGGTCCAGCTCGTCGGCGCTCACCGCCTGCACGGTGTAGGCGCACGCGCAGACCTCGAAGGGGCCCGGCGCGTCCGGGTCGACGGTGTAGGTCGCCGGCCCGGTGAACGTGAAGACCTCCCCGGGGAGGTCCTCGAACTCGGTGAAGAAGCAGGCGCGGCCGCGCGGGTCGTCGAAGAACGAGGAGCCGGTGAAGCAGTTGTCGTAGGGCGCGTCGACTTCGAGGCCGTCGACCGTCTGCCCGTTGCGGGCGGGGCCGCCGAACTGGACCAGGATCGCGCCGGTGTCGGCGGGCAGCGCCGCGTCCTGGAGGAAGCGCGGGTTCACCTCGACCGAGCCGCCCGGGTCGACCCCGGTGAACGCCAGGTCGGCGTGGAGGTACGGCTGGTAGGGGTGCTCGTCCTGCGCCTGGGCCTGCGCCGGGGCGGCGGCGGCCGCCGCGAGCAGCGCCGCGGCCGCGGCGGCCAGACGGATCGGGATTCGGTTGGACGCCATCGGGGGCTCCCTTCGTCGGTGTCGATCCCCCCGTGTCCGAAACGTCCGGAGGCCGCTGCCGGTTGCGCGGCACCGGGGAAACGTTCGGTGCCGACCGGTGCTCCGGGGACGCGGCAGGGCGCCCGGCCTGTGGAGGCCGGGCGCCCGGTGTCCTGGTGGTTCGTCGCCTCGGGCTACTCGGCGGCGGTGGCCTTGCGGCGGCGGGTGAGGACGAACAGGACCACGCCGAGGACGAGCGCGGCGGCCGCGCCGGCCAGGATCCACGTCATGGACGAGCCGGTCTTCGGGAGCTTCCCGGAGCCGCTGCCGTCGGCGTTGAGCGTGAGGTCGGCGGTGTTGTTGGACAGGTCGCCGTCGAGGGCGCCCGGGTACTCGGTGTCGCCGAAGGCGACGAGCTGGAGCGAGCCCTTCGCGTCCGCCTTGGCGTCGGTGATCTCGACGGTCAGGTCGAGCTCGGTCTCGCTCAGGGCGGGGAACTCCGCGAAGATGCAGATGAAGTCGGCGCCTTCGACGTCCTCGATCGCGGGCGTGGTCTCGCGGAAGTACTGGTCCGCGTCGTCCTCGCAGTAGTAGGAGTCGGTGTCGTCGACGGACACGAGCTCGGTGCCCTTGGGCAGGTGGCCGACGAGGGCGTAGGAGCCGGGGCCGTCGAAGAAGCTCGGGGCCCAGGTCGACTCGGAGTTCTCGATCTTGACGGTCACGTCGACCTCGTCGCCGTTGGCGCCCTTGATGTTCTCGTCGCCGACGGCGAGGTCGTACGCGTTCGGGGTGCTGCTGATGGTGATGGCGCCCGCGTAGGGCTGGCCGAACTCGCCGGTGGCGCCGGTGGAGACGAGGCCGAGCAGGTTGTCGGAGCCCTCGTCCCAGAAGACGCCGCCGTACTCGGACTCGAAGGTCTCGGCGTCGATCGCGGCGACGGTGTAGTAGCAGCCGCAGACCTCGATCGGGCCGGGGGCGTTCTGGTTCACGAGGTACGGGACGGGCTCGCTGAGGGTGAACCCGGTGCCCGGGGCGTCCTCGAAGTCGGTGACGAGGCAGGCGACGTCGCCGTACTCGAGCTCGGTGCAGTTGTCGAACACCGCCTGCGCGAAGGCGAGGTTGTGGGGGAGGTACTCGGCTCCGGCGAGGGTGACGACCACGGCCGCGGTGTCCTCGGGGAGCGCGTCCAGCTGGTAGACGTCCGGCTTGACCGCGGCGGTGTCGCCCGGGGCCACGCCGTCGAAGTCGACGCCGCCGTGCAGGTACTGGCCGTCGTGGTCGGGGACGACGATCTCGGTGACGCCCTCCTGGACCGCGACGCTCTCGTCGTCGACCATGACGGTGAGCGTGTAGCCCCACTCGCCCGCCTGCGCCGCGTCGAGCGCCCCGTACTCGAGCTCGAAGTGCAGCGAGCCGTCGGCGTCGTGGGCGATGCACGAGAGGGTGTTGTAGGTCGCGTCCATCCCGCAGAATCCGTCGTCGGTGCTGACGCCGCCGTAGTGCATCTCCTCCTGGTTCTCCCATTCGAGGACGGCGGTGACCTTGTGGGCGTCGGGCTCGAAGTCGTCGCCGAACTCGATGTCGAGGGTCGCCGGGGAGAACCCGGCGCCGGCCTCGAGGACCTCGGGGTGGTCGAACGCGATCTCCGGTTCGGCGGGCTGGGCCTGGGCCGGGAGGGCGAACGCCCCGGCGCCGAGGGCGGCGGCCCCGAGCAGGGCGGCCAGGCGCAGAGGGGCGCGCTCGGGCCGGAAAAAGGGTGCAGACATGGCAGGGTTCCTTGACTGGTGAGAGTGGACAGTCCCTTGTGGGTTCCTCCGCGGGGACTCGATGACAGTAAGACGCCCTCGGCCGCGCACCTGATGCACTCCGGTCCGAGATTTTTCCGGAGTGTTGCGCAGTGCACACGCAGAGGGCGCCCCTCCGGTGGAGAGACGCCCTTCTTGTCCGTGTCTGTACGGGTGCTAGGCGCGCCAGCCCGGGATCGGGAACGCCTTGGTGTACTCGCGGATCTCGCCCGCGATCACCTCGAGCTCGGCGTCCTTGCCGTCCTTCGCCGCCCCCACGGCCCGGTCGATCCAGCCCGCGATCGCGTCCATGTCGCCCTCGCCCATGCCGCGGGTCGTCACCGCGGCGGTGCCCAGGCGCAGGCCCGACGGGTCGAACGGCTTGCGGGTGTCGAACGGGACCGTGTTGAAGTTCAGCTCGATGCCCGCGATGTCGAGGGCCTTCGCGGCCGGCTTGCCGCCGATGCCCTTGCTCGTCAGGTCGGCCAGGATCAGGTGGTTGTCGGTGCCGCCCGAGACCAGGTCGAAGCCGCGCTCGGCGAGCGCGGCGGCGAGCGCCTTCGCGTTCTTCACGATCTGCGCCGCGTAGTCCTTGAACGACGCCTTCGCGGCCTCGCGCAGCGCGACCGCGATCGCCGCGGTCGTGTGGTTGTGCGGGCCGCCCTGGAGGCCGGGGAACACGGCCTTGTCGATCGCCTTCGCGTGCTCCTCGTTCGCGAGGATCATCGCGCCGCGCGGGCCGCGCAGGGTCTTGTGCGTGGTGGTGGTGACGACGTCGGCGTGGCCGACCGGCGTCGGGTGCGCCCCGCCCGCCACGAGCCCGGCGATGTGCGCGATGTCGGCCATGAGGACCGCGCCCACCTCGTCGGCGATGGCCTTGAAGCCGGCGAAGTCGATCGTGCGGGGGATCGCGGTCCCGCCGCAGATGATGAGCTTCGGGCGCTCCTTGCGGGCGATCTCGGCGACCTCGTCGAGGTCGATCAGGCCGGTGTCCTTGCGGACGCCGTACCGCGGGTTGTTGAACCACTTGCCCGTCGCGGACACCGCGTGCCCGTGGGTCAGGTGCCCGCCCATGTCGAGGGCCATGCCCAGGACGGTGTCGCCCGGGTTCAGGAACGCCAGGTAGACGGCCAGGTTCGCGGGGGACCCGGAGTACGGCTGGACGTTCGCGTGGTCGGCCCCGAACAGCTCCTTGGCCCGGTCGACGGCCAGCTGCTCGATCGGGTCGATGAACTGCTGGCCCTCGTAGTAGCGCTTCCCGGCGTACCCCTCGGAGTACTTGTTGGTCAGGATCGAGCCCGTCGCCTCCATGACCGCCTGGGACACGTAGTTCTCGGACGCGATGAGGCGGATCTTCTCGGACTCGCGGCGACCCTCGGCCTCGATGAGCCGTTCGATCTCGGGGTCGGCGGCCGCGAGGTTCGCGGTGAGGGCCTCGTAGGCGTCGGACATGCAATGCTCCTCGCTGATCGGCATGATCTCGCACGGCGACCGGGCAGGTGGCCTTGATGGTCCGAGCATAGCCCGGGGCCCCGGCCCGGGGCCGGGACGTTTCCCTGCGTGTGAGACGGCCCGGGGCCTCCGCGCTCACCGGACCGGCCGTACGAGACTCCATTGCGTACACGCAGTAGCGTGCGACGTATGTCACCTAGATCCGCCGCGAAGACCGTCGGCGCCGGGTTCGCGGTCGCGGCGCTCGCCGCGCTCGCCCAGCTCGGCCTGGCCTACGGCTTCGGGCTCCTCTCCTGGGCCGACGCGGCCCCCGGCGCCGCCGACCCCGTCCTCGACTACCGCTGGAACGCCAACCTCGCGTGGGTCGCGTGGTTCTCGGCCGCGTCCGGCGTCGTCGGCGGCCTCGCCTCCGGCGCGATCGGCTCCCGGGCCTCCTCGCGCGCCACCCCCGCCACCCGCGTCGCCGCCGTCCTCGCCTCCGCCGCCGGCGCGTTCGCCGTCGGCCCCCTCGTCTCCCTCTCCGCCGAGCAGGGCGCCGGCTTCTCCCGCTTCCCCGTCGACCCGCTCATCGCCGCCGGCCTCGGCGCCGCCGTCGGGTTCGCGCTCGCGCTCATCGGCCTCTCCTCCCGGTCCGTGGCCGTCAACGTCGGCGCCTCCGCCGGCCTCGTCTGGCTCCTCGCGGTCCTCGGGGTGTTCTGGGAGGTCGGCGACCGCGTCTCCCCGGTCACCGAGCTCGCCGTGTGGGGCTCGTGGGCCGGGCCCGACACGTTCCTCGGCACCCGCGGGTTCTCCATCGCGCTCCCGTTCGTGACCGGGTCCCTCGTCATCGGCGCCGTCGTCGCCGCGTTCGCCCGCCGCGGCCACATCTCCTCCTCCGGGTACCGCATCGCCGCGGCCTCCGGCATCGCCGGGCCCCTCATCGTCACCGTCGCCCACCTCGTCGCCGGGCCTTCCCGCCTCGACAACGCCGAGTCCCTCGCCGTCATGCTCGTCGGCCCCTACGCCGCCATCGCCGGGCTCCTCGGCTCCCTCGTCGTGTGCGCCCTCCCCAAGGCCGGCGGCCAGCTCGACGACCGGCCCGAGCCGGCCGGGCCCCCCGCCGGCCTCGTCGAGTCCGCCCCCGGCTGGACCGTCCCCTCCCCGGCCTCCGCCTACGACGACGAGGAGGACACCCGCGAACTCGCCGCCGCCCCCGCCAAGCCCAAGCGCCCCACCCGCCGCGAGAAGCAGGCCGCGAAGGACGCCGAGCGCGCCGCGAAGCAGGAGGCCGCCAAGCGCGCCGAATGGGAGCCGCAGGCCGGCGACGACGACCCGAACCCCGACGTCGACTGGGTGCAGGAGCTCAAGGCCGTCGACGCCGACGAGCCGCAGGAGGCCCCCGCGCGGCGCGCCAAGAAGACCGCCGCCCGCACTCGCCGCAAACTCGGCGGCGACGCGAGCGCCGAGTAGGGGCGCGCAGAGATATTAGGAGCGCACAGAGATATAAGGAATACAGAGCGCAAGCGGCGCAAGCGAAAGCGGCCGGGCCCCGCGGGGCCCGGCCGCTCACGCGCTCACACGTCCCACTCGTGCACGGGGCGCCCGTCCGCCGCGCGGGCCGCGTAGTCCAGGACCATCGCCCGCAGCGCGTCCCGCCGCTCCAGCCGCTGCCGGTGCTCGGCCACCTGCACCCGCGCCACCTGCCAGGTCGCGCCGTTCACGCCCCGGCGGCACCGCGCCTCGATCACCCCCAGGTAGCGGTCCGCGTCCCGGCCGCTCACCCCCAGCGACGACAGCCCCTCCGCGGCCTTCGGCAGCAGCTCCTCCAGCACCAGGCGCCGCACCGGGACCAATCCCAGGCCCGGCCACTCCTGGTCGGCGTTGATGCCGTGCCGCGCCGCCGCCCGGAAGTTCGCCGCCGCCGTCGCGAACGAGAACCGCTCGCTCAGCGGCACCGGCGCGTCCGCGAAGGACGCGACCAGGCCGTAGAACAGCGCCATGTTCGCGCAGATGTCCACCGCCGTCGGCCCCGCCGCCACCACCCGGTTCTCCACGCGCACATGCGGACGGCCCCGGTGCACGTCGTACACCGGCCGGTTCCAGCGGTACACGGTCCCGTTGTGGTAGCGCAGCTCCCGCAGGGACGGCACCCCGCCGCCGGCCACGACCGCCGCGGGGTCCTCCTCGTCGCACAGCGGTAAAAGCGGCGCGAAGTGCCGGTAGTTCTCGTCGAACAGGTCGAGCACGCCGCCGATCCACCGCTCCCCGAACCACGCCCGCGGCTTCGCGCCCGCCGCCCGCTGCTGCGGCCGCCGCGTGTCCGTGCCCTGCTCGAACAGGATCACCCGCGTCTCGGCCCACAGCTGCCGCCCGAACAGGTACGGCGAGTTCGCCGCCGTCGCCACCTGCACGCCCGCGAACGCCTGCGCCGCGTTCCAGTACCGCGCGAAGTCCTCCGGCGCGACCTGGAGGTGGAACTGCACCGACGTGTTCGCCGACTCCGGCGCGATCGTCGACGACGTGAAGTCCACCGACTCCGCGCCCTCGATCTCGATCCGCAGGTCCTCGCCCCGCTGGGACATGATCTCCTCGTTGAGGATCCGGTACCGCCGCGCCCGCGACAGCGCGTCCACCCCCATGTGGTCGGTGAACAGCGTCGGCATCGTCCCGATCGGGCAGATCTGCACCCCGGCCTTCCCGGCCGCCTCCCGCACCTCCGCCAGCACCGCCGCCAGATCGCTCTCGTACCAGGACAGCCCGGCCCCGTCCAGCAGCCGCGGCGGCAGGTTCAGCTCGAGGTTGAACGCCCCCAGCTCGTGCTGGGCGCCGTACAGCGCGTCCTCCTCGCCGGAGGTGTGCAGGTGCTCCAGCACCGCGTCGTTCGCGAACGCCGGACTCCCGTCGGGCTCAAGGAGGTCCAGCTCGAGTTCGAGGCCCGTCATGGGCCGGCCGCGGTCCAGGCGCTCCTCGGAGAGCAACTGCGCGAGGGCCGCTCGTCCCGCCTGGAGTCTCGCCGAATACGCGGGGTGATCCCAGTGCTTCAAGGCAGAGCCGGTCACCTCGTCGCCCATATGTCCCTCCCCAGGAATCGAACGTCCATCAACTCTAGGACGCTTGGTCATGCGCTGGCTACCAAAGGAGAAGTTGTTTCGTCCCAAATGGTGTACGTCGCGCTCATATTAGGGAGTCGTCCGAGGAGGTGGTGTCGGGATCTTGACACAACGGGGTCCCGTCCGGCGACGCACCGTCGCCGCGCCCGCCGCCTCCGTTGCAGCCCCGGCAGTCCCGGCCCGGCGCCCCCGCCCCGATAGGATCGCCGCGTGTCCGAACAGCGCCCGCCCCGCCGGCCCGCCGACTTCCTCGCCGCCCACCGCGGGGGCGGCCTCGCCACCCTCCTCGACCAGCGCGGCGGCGCGCTCTTCGCCTACGCCGCATGGCGGACCGGCCTCAAGCCGACCCACCTCACCCTGCTCAACCTGGTGCTCGGCCTGGGCACCAGCGCCACCGTCATCGCCTACATCCCCGCGGCGCAGGACGGCGCGCCGTGGTGGCCCGTCGCCCTCGGCGCCCTCGTGCTGTGGCACACCGCGTACATGCTCGACTGCGCCGACGGGCAGCTCGCGCGCGTCACCCGCACCGGCTCCGACGCCGGCGCGCGCGTCGACATCCTCGCCGACGTCGCCGTCCAGGTGTCGGTCGTCGCCGCCGTCGTCGCCGTCACCAGCGCCTACGCGCCGTGGGTCCCCGCCTGGTGCGGCGGCGCGTACGCGGCCGTGAACATGACGAACCTCGTCACCTCGGTCATGGCCAAAGAGGACGCCTCGGTGTCGATGGTCAAGAGCACCAACATCATCGTGCGGCTGATCAAGCTCGTCCGCGACTACGGCTTCGTCATCGCCGCCGTCGCCCTCGCGCTGCTGCGGCCCGAGCTCATGGCGTTCGTGATGCTGTTCTTCGGGACCGTGAACGCGCTGTTCCTGCTGGCGAGCATCGCCGTCAACGCCCGCGCCACGCTCCGCTGAGCCGGGGGCTCACCGCCGCTCGGCGAGGAGCTCCTCGTAGATCTCGATCTGGCGGCGCAGCGTCACGTCCGGGGAGAACACCGACTCGTAGCGGGCGCGCGCGTTCGCGGCGAACGGCGCCGGGTCCTTCGCGACCGTGTTGATCGCGGCCGCCAGGGCGACCGGGTCGGTCGGCGCCACGACGCCGGCCGGGGCCGGGGTGGACTCGCCGACGATGAACGGTGAGCCGCCCTTGTCGGTCACGACGAGCGCGCGCCCGGCGGCGATGGCCTCGACGCCCGCGGTCGGGAGGAGGTCCCCACAGACCGAGGGGACGACGACCGCGGCGGCGGCCGCGATCGCGGCGTCCCGGTCGGCCGGCTCGAGCTGGCCCAGGTACTCGATCTCGGGGTTCGCGGCGGCGGCGTCCTCGACGAGGCCGCGCAGGGGGCCGTCCCCGGCGATGCGCAGCGGCACGCCCGGGCGCGCCTCGCGCCACGCGTCGAGGAGCAGCTGCACGCCCTTCTCCTCCGAGAGCCGGGCCACGAGCAGGAAGCCCTCGCCGAGCGGGGCGACCCCGGGGTCGGTGACCGTGTTCGGCTTCAGGCGGATCCGCTCGTCCGGGATGTCGATGCTGCGCAGGAACGCGGCCATCGCGTCGGTGGGCACCAGGTACCGGTCGACCGACCGCCAGGTGTCGCGGTGCGCGCCGAGGGCCACGGCCATGACCGCGCTCTGCGCGCGCGAGCCGCGGTAGCAGGCGTGCAGGACCCCGGGCCCGTTCCAGCGCTTCCCGTGGCAGTCCCGGCACTCGCGGCCGTCGCGGAAGTACAGCCCGTTGATGCAGTCGTGCCGGACGTTGTGGATGGTGTGCACCACCGGGAGGCCGGCGCGGTGCGCGGTGCGGACCACCGACGGCGACAGCAGCGGGTAGGGGTTGTGCAGGTGGAGCAGGTCGGGCCGCTCGCGCTCGATGAGCTCGGCGAGGCGCCGCTGCGTCCCGGGGGCGTGGATCGGCGACGTCGCCAGCTTCGCCTTCTCGTGCGGGGGAAGGGAGGCGATCTCGTCGGAGGAGCGCATGAACGGGACGACCTCGACCCCGGCGTCGCGGAGACCGGCGATCTCGTTGTCCACGACGACGTTCTCGCCCGACGGCCGTTCCGAGACGTACCTGTTGTGGGCGACGATGATCTTCAAGGAGGTCTTCCTCACGCGGGGTGGTGGGAACGGCTTTCAGCTCGGCCGAATATACCGCAGGAGCTGAATAGGTGTAGGTTGTCGGGTACCGTGTCGGCGGGCCGCCCGGTGATGAGGAGACGCAGCGTCGATCTCCGCCCGCGGACACTCACCTCCACCGTAAGCTGACGACCGCAGGGATGTGCAGTGGCTACGAGCCTGGAACGTCCAGCAAATAATCTCCACGGACGTGGAAGTGTTCCGTACGGACGGACGGGGACGCAGGTGGCCGGTGCGCGCGTGGGCGGTGACCCCCAGCTGGTCACGAACGGAGCGACCCGCCGCACCTGGCGGCGCCTCGTCCGCGCCTCGAACTGGCACCGCTACTACCAGGGCGCGCTCGTGGGCGTCGACCTGTTCGCGGCCCTGCTCGCCACCGTGATCGCCGTCAACTTCACCCACTCCCCGAGCGCCGGCTTCGACTCCGACGACCAGCTCCACTTCTTCTACCTCACCGTGTGGGTGTTCCTGCCGGTCGCGTGGCTGCTCGCCCTGTGGGGCACCGGCTCCTACGACCGCCGCTACTTCGGCATGGGCAACGAGGAGTTCAAGCGCGTCATCCGCGCCTCCATGTTCATGCTCGCGCTCGTGTCCTTCGCGGCCCTGACGTTCAAGGCCGACGTCTCCCGCGTCGCGGTCGCCGTCATCCTCCTCGCCGCCGCGCTCCTCGTCTGCGGCCTGCGCTACGCCGCCCGGTACGGCCTGCACAAGATGCGCCTCGCCGGGAAGGGCGTGCAGCGCGTCCTGCTCATCGGCGCCTACCCCGAGGCGCTCGAGGTGTACCGGACGGTGCGCCGCGCCCCCGCCGCGGGCCTGGTCCCCGTCGGCATATACGTGACCGAGGGCGCCTCCTCGGTCCGCAACCTCGACACCCCGGTCCCGGTCTTCGCCGGGACCGACGTCGTCACCTGCGCCGAGCGCCTCGAGGCCGACACGCTCGCCGTGTGCGGCTCCGCCTCGGCCGACGCCGCCGACCTGCGCCGCCTCGCCTGGCAGCTCGAGGGCACCGGCCGCGACCTCGTCGTCGCCCCCGCCCTCACCGACATCGCCGGCCCCCGCGTGCACATCCGCCCCGTCGAGGGCCTGCCGCTCCTGCACGTCGAGGAGCCGAAGATCTCCGGCATCGGCTGGCTCATCAAGAACGTGCTCGACATCTCCTCCTCGGTGTTCGGCCTGGTCCTGCTCTCGCCCCTGTTCCTGGCCGTCGCGATCGCGATCAAGTCCGACAGCCCCGGGCCGGTGTTCTTCCGCCAGAACCGCGTGGGCCGCGACGGCGAGACGTTCTCGTGCTGGAAGTTCCGCACCATGTACATCGACGCCGAGGAGCGCCAGGCCGCGCTCATGATGCACAACGAGACCGACGGCCTGCTGTTCAAGATGAAGGACGACCCGCGCATCACCAAGGTCGGCAAGTGGCTCCGCCGCACCTCCATCGACGAGTTCCCGCAGCTCATCAATGTCGTCCGCGGCGAGATGAGCCTCGTGGGCCCCCGCCCGCTCCCGGCCGAGAACGGCGACTTCCTCGGCGACGTGCGCCGCCGCCTGCTCGTGCGCCCCGGCATCACCGGCCTGTGGCAGGTCTCGGGCCGCTCCGACCTCTCCTGGGACGACGCGGTCCGCCTCGACCTCTACTACGTCGACAACTGGTCCCTCACGACCGACCTCCAGATCCTTTTCCGCACCGTCGCCGTAGTATTGCGCCGAAAGGGCGCGTACTGACGGGCACACGGGCGTGCGTTGAGCGAATGCACAGCCTGCGCCCAGGTGAACGCCAGGCCAACCCTGATAATCTGGGATCTTGATGACTACTTACGGAACCGGCAGCCGCATCCTCGTCACGGGCGGCGCGGGCCTGGTGGGCAGCCACCTGGTCGACGCGCTCCTGGCGAAGGGCTGCGACGTGACCGCTGTCGACAACTTCTCCACCGGCTCCCGGGCCAACCTCGACCCCCACGAGCGCCTCACCGTGGTCGAGGCCGACGTCACCGAGGGCCTCCCCGTCGGCGACGAGCCGTTCGACGCCGTCCTCCACTTCGCGTGCCCGGCGAGCCCGGTCGACTTCGAGACGCTCCCGGTCGAGATCCTCCGCGTCGACTCCGTCGGCACCCTCCACGCGCTCGACCGCGCGCTCGCCGACGGCGCCCGCTTCCTCATGGCCTCCACCTCCGAGGTCTACGGCGACCCGCTCGTCCACCCGCAGCCGGAGTCCTACTGGGGCAACGTGAACCCGATCGGGATCCGCTCCTGCTACGACGAGGCCAAGCGCTTCTCGGAGGCCGCGGTCGCGGCCTACCACCGCCACAAGGGCCTCGACGCCGCGATCGTGCGGATCTTCAACACGTACGGCCCGCGGATGCGCCCCGACGACGGCCGCGTCATCCCGAACTTCATCTCCCAGGCGCTCGCGGGCGAGCCGCTCACCATCCACGGCGACGGCTCCCAGACCCGCTCCCTGTGCTACGTCGACGACCTCGTGGCCGGCCTGGTCCTGCTGCTCGAGTCCGGCGAGTACGGCCCGGTCAACCTCGGCACCGAGTACGAGCTCACCGTCGGCGAGATGGCCGAGGTCATCCTGCGCCTGACCGGCTCCTCGTCCCCGATCGAGTACACCGACCGGCCCTCCGACGACCCCGAGCGCCGCCGCCCCGACCTCACCGCCGCCCGCGAACTCCTCGGCTACGAGCCGCAGGTCCACTACGAGGCCGGCCTCAAGGCCACCATCGACTACTTCGCGGCGCAGCGCGCTGCGGGGAAGCTCACCGCCGTCTGAGCGTGCTCCGGCCTCCCGCCCCGCGTGCGCGGTCCGGGAGGCGGGCGGACACCACGTAAGCTGGCGCCATGACGTATTCCGGTTCCAACTACCGCGGCAGCGCCTCGGTGCCGCCCGCGGGCGGCGGCGGGGGCGCGCGCGTCGCCGCGGCGGCGGCCGGCGGACCGACCCGGCGGGGCCTCATCGGCTCCGGGATCGGCCTGGTGGCCTCCATCGCGGCCACCGGCGGCGGGTTCGCGATCTGGTCGACCGCCAAGACCGCCGACGCGGACCTCGACCGGCCGTTCGACCTCGAGGCCATCCCCGAGGACGAGCGCCCCGAGCGGCTCAACGGCGCCCTCAACATCCTCGTGGTCGGCTCCGACCACCGCGAGGGCAACGCGGAGGAGGACGCCCGCTCCGACACGGTCATCCTCATGCACGTCAACGAGGAGGGCACCGAGGCGTACGGGGTCTCGATCCCGCGCGACCTGTACGTGCACATCCCCGAGTACCCCGAGGCCAGCAACTACCCCGAGTACACCGGGGACGACGCGAAGTTCAACGCCGCGTACCACTGGGGCGGCGTGCCGCTGACCGTGCTCACCGTCGAGGAGCTCACCGGGGTCCGCATCGACCACGTCGTCGAGATCGACTTCGCCGGCCTCGTCCAGGTCGTCGACGCCCTCGGCGGCGTCACGATGGACATCGAGCCCGCCGACGCCCCCGACTACTACGACGAGAACGGCGTCACCTCGATCCACGGCGAGCACCGCTACTTCGAGGCCGGCCCGCTGCTGCTGAACGGCGAGGAGGCGCTCGACTACGTGCGCCAGCGCTACCAGTGGAACCGCGGCGACTTCGCCCGCATGCAGCACCAGCAGGAGCTCATCAAGGCCATCATGGACTCGGCGCTGAGCGCCGGCGTCCTCACCGACCGGGGCCGGCTCACCAGCTTCATCGAGTCGACCTCGGACGCGGTCAAGGTCGACACCGAGTTCAACGTGGTGTCGACGGCGATCAGCCTCATGGACCTGCGCAGCGACGACCTGGTCTTCATGACCACGCCGAACCTCGGCACCGACACGATCGACGGCGAGTCCGTCGTCGTCTACACGTACGACCTCGAGAACCCCGAGGCCGACAACCCGGAGGCGACGAGCCTGTGGGAGGCGATCCGCGAGGACACCGTGTCCGCGTGGATCGAGGCCAACCCGGCCGACGAAGGGGAATAGGCGCCGCGCGACGGGGCCCGGCCGTCCGGCCGGGCCCCGCCGCGTTCCCGCATGCCTGTGCGAACCGGTTGGTCCTCAGTGGCTGGTGCGGCCACCGGTTCGCTTGCGCCCATTGGGACTTGTGGGGCCCGATGGAGTGATCCCGAAGCCCGGCAGTGTGATCAAGGTCGTACGATGTGCGCAACGTACCTTCGACGAAGAGGCTGAGCCATGGCAGAGAACGACGAATACGTGCCCGACTTCGACATCTCCAGGCCGACCATCGCCCGCGTCTACGACGCGATCCTCGGCGGCAAGGACAACTTCGCGGCCGACCGCGAGGGCGCGGCCGCCTACATGAAGTACGTGCCCAACGCGAAGGACGTCGCGCTCGACAACCGCGCCGGCCTCAAGAAGGGCGTGGAGTACATGGCGCGCAAGGGGATCGACCAGTTCCTCGACATCGGCGCCGGGCTGCCCACGATGGAGAACACGCACCAGATCGCGCAGGCGATCAACCCGGACGCGAAGGTCGTGTACGTGGACAACGACCCGATCGTGCTCGCGCACGGCCGGGCCCTGCTGGCCACCAACAAGTCCACGACGATCGTGACCGCGGACCTGCGCGACCCCCAGAGCATCCTGGACAACGAGGAGGTGCAGGCCGCGCTCGACTTCACCCGCCCGATCGGGCTCATGGTCGTGGGCCTGCACATGCACTTCCACGACGACGAGCAGCCCGACGAGTGGGTGCGGGTCCTCATGGACGCCTGCCCGAGCGGCTCCTACCTGCTCATCACCGACTTCGTGGACACCGGCGAACCGCTCCAGAAGGCCATCGAGCAGGCCGGCCTGGAGTCCCTGGGCAACGGCTGGATCCGCACGCCCGAGCGCATCCGGGAGCACTTCCTGGGCCTGCCGCTGGTGGACGACAAGCTGGAGTTCATCCCCCGCTGGTTCCCCGGCGAGCCCGACCGCGAGGTCCCGGCCGTCGAG
The DNA here is from genome assembly GCF_003933745.1 of Glycomyces terrestris. Lineage (GTDB taxonomy): Bacteria > Actinomycetota > Actinomycetes > Mycobacteriales > Micromonosporaceae > Glycomyces > Glycomyces terrestris. The sequence continues at coordinate 42,081 of NZ_RSEB01000007.1, forward strand.
GACCTCGAGCCCTGGCACAAGATCATGATGGGCGGCATCGCCTACAAGGCGTAGCCCGCACCGCTCTGCGAACGGCGCGCGGCCCCCGGGCCGCGCGCCGTCGGCGTGCCCGGGCATTCCCGGCACCCCGAGTTCACTCTTCAGGGTGAATTCACGAGGATCGGGCGGAAGCGTCCAGGGGCCGGTTCCGGGCGCCGGAACCGAGAAGCGGTCACTAAGAGTAGTGGTCGCGGATGATCTTGTGGATGATGTCGGGCGTCTCGCGCGGCTGGGCGGCCTGCACGCAGAGGTGCTCCATCGCCGCCTGGTAGGCGTCCACGTCGGCGTCCCGGTCGAGGTAGAGCCCGCCGGTGAGGTGCTCCATGTAGATGACGTCGTCGAGCTCGGGGTAGGCGAAGCGCAGCCACGTGAAGGGCGCGCCGGCGCCGGAGTGGGCGCCGCTGGTGAAGCGCACGATCTGGATCCGCACGTTGGGCCGGTCGCAGGCCTCGATGAGCGAGACGAGCTGCTCGCGCATGACGGTGCGCCCGCCGAAGGGCCGGTGCAGCGCGGCCTCGTCGATGACCGTCCACAGGGTCGCCGGGTCGTGCTCGCGGTCGAGCACCTTCTGCCGCGCCATGCGCGCGTCGATCCGGTTGTCGATCTCCTGGAGCGGGGTGTGCCCGTAGCCGAGCATGAGCAGCGAGCGGGCGTAGTCGCGGGACTGGAGCAGGCCGGGCACGAGCTGCACCTCGTAGGTGCGGATCGTGGAGGCGGCGCTCTCCATGTCGAGGTAGGTGGCGAACCAGTCGGGCAGGGCGTCGCCGTACGGGTGCCACCAGCTGGGCTTGTTCGCCTCGCGGCACAGGGTGAGGACGCGGTCGATCTCGGCCTGGTCCCTGACGCCGTACATGACCATGAGGTCCTCGACGTCCCTGAGCCGGAACGAGACGCGGCCCAGCTCCATGCGGCTGATCTTCGACTCGGAGCCGCGGATCTCGAAGCCCGCCTCCTTGCGCGTGATGTCCGCGGCCTCGCGGAGGCGGCGCAGCTGCCCGCCGATGATCATCCGCAGCGCTGTGGGCCCGGTCGGGTTGTCCTCTTTGCTCGCCATACCGCCCACCTCCTCTCGCGGGGATCCGTCCGGCAGGAACAGCTCACCCTGACAGGGTAGCCCGTCGGGCCGGTCCTGCCAGGGTGAGTCTGTCGCCGTTGGGCTTCCGTCCGACGGTCCTAAGCGATCATGTCGTCGAACTCGCCGTCCTTGGCGCCTTCGACCAGGGCCCGGATCTCGCCGATCGTGTAGATGAGGGCGGGACCCTCGGGGAACCGGGAGTTGCGCACCGCGATCTCGTCCCCGCCGGGGAGCGCCGCCAGCTCGACGCAGTTGCCGCCGTTGGGGCCGCTGCGGCTGCTCTTGCGCCAGGTCAGCGTCGAGGGGAGTTCCCCTGCCGGGATGCCGTTGCGTGCCATGTCCATAGAGATCCTTCCACCAGTGGCCGGTAGGTCCGGCCGGATCTGTCTGCTTGCGCCGAATGCCGGAGGCGTGGAACCGGGCGCCGGCGGGGAATACCAGACGGACACCGCAGCGGACGATTCCGACATCCCCGCAGTCGATCGGATCAAGTGTTGCACATTACACACAGTGACTGCACGGGAGGATGGGCGCGCAGATGCACGTGCATCTGCCCGGTGTCGATGCATGTTACGATGAATGTGACAATGCACATAGACACGGCCGCGCCAGGTGTGCGACCGTTGTCCCGGTCTCAAATGCCGCTAACCGACGTTCCGGGCAGCGACAGGCGGAACGGTGCGAAACCTCCGGGTTCCGCTCCGGCAATCGCCTTCGATGGAGCGTCGCGCATCGCACAACCGAACACGCCAGTCGTCGTCATGCAGTGCCTGACCGGGCCCCGCCTCGGTGAGGCCCGATCGTCGCCCGGAGAGGGGTTGGGTGCCATATGGAACGTCTCGAGGCGCAGACGTTGCTACAGGCAGCCGCGGCAGGCAAGCTGCGGAGCTCGATGTGTCAGCAGGTGATGGCCATCGAGTACGACCGCAGCGGCCAGGTGCTCTACCGTTGCGCCCGCTCGTGCGGGAAGCACACCGCGGACGCCGCCCAGGTCCAGGCAGGACTCCTGTGGCACTACCGCGGCCGGAGCATGGGGGAGCACTACGGGCTCCCGGACGAGGACATCGTGGACGACATGTTCGCCTCCCTCCAGCTCGCCTGGATCAGGGACGGCGACATCTACACGGCGCGCTTCCGCTGACCGCAGCGCGTCCCGAAGACCTTTCTCCATTTGGTGGGATAGAGCTTCGGGGAGGCCGGTGGGGGCCTCCCCGAGCTCTTCACCAAGACCAGAACACACCGCGAACAGTGCTGACACACTGAACAGAACGGGCGGGACCACCAGGGCCCCGCCCGTTCGCCGTCCCCGGCCGCGCAGCGTCGTTCCCGACGGCTCCGACGTTCACGGTGCCGACCTGGCGGGGAGACGAAGCCGGTGCCGGCGGAGGGCGTCGGCGATCCGGCCCGGGATCAGGCGGACTGGTCGGTCGTCGGTGGTGAAGGGTGCCGGTGGAACGCACCTCCTAGGCTGATCCGCGGGGCGCGGCGGAGCTCGATCGCTGTGGCTTCCACATTGGAGGCGACGTCGGTCGTCGGGAGGAGACGCATGAGGCATCGTGAAGCGGAGCTCTGGGCGGCGCTGGAGTCCGCGCAGTCGGTGGAGGACTTCGAGATACAGCAGGCGCAGCTTGAGGACGTGGTCAGCGGTGCCGAGGCCGGAGGCTTCGCCTCGCTCGCCTTCGTCGCCCGGCGGGCGCTGGCGGACGCGTACTGCGTGGGGCGGCAATGGGACCGGGCCTTCCCCCTGTTCGCCCGCTGCCTCGCCGAACACGACGCCCGCACGCGTGAATTCGATCCGCGCGAAGAGGCGGAACTGCGCTCCTGGTACTGCTGGATCATCCGGTCGATGGCCGAGTTCCCGGCCATCGGCCTGCCCCAGATCTCCACCGCGCTCGACGACGTCGAACAGCGCTACAAGGCGGCGGGCGGGGACCTCCGGGAGGTGTTCGCGCTCCGCCGCTCCGTGGCGCACATCGCCGCGGTCTGGGAGCAGGAGGAGCATTACTTCCGGCAGTGGACCGCCGCGGGCGGACCGGACCCGGACAGCATGTGGGACTTCAGCTTGCAGGTCGCCCGGCTCACCGACCGCGGCGACGACGCGGCGGCGTACGAGCTGGCCTCCGCGGTGCTGGCCGGCGCGCGGACCTTCGCCGAGCCTCCGGTGCCGGTGCAGATCGACATGCTCCTCCCCCTGGTGCGGCTGGGCCTGCACGCCGAGGCCCGGCGGGCGTTCCGGCTCGCCCGCCGCGGCATCACCCGCGACGTCTACCGCTACGAGTACAGCGGCAGGCTCATCGAGTTCTGCGCGCTCACCGGGAACCTCGACGCGGGCCTCGAGACGTTCAGCAGGATGATGTGGGGCTTCGCGACCCTGAACCGGCCCACCGGGAAGATGGACTTCGCCGCCGCGGTGGCGGTGCTGATGCGGCGGATGGTCGACGCCGGCCGCGGCGACGAGCCCGTCGCCTGGGCGAAGCAGGGCGAGGACGAGTACGCCGACGCCGCGCAGATGCTGGAGCGGATGCGCGGCATCGCGCTCGATCTGGCGGCGCAGTTCGACGCGCGCAACGGCACCACCGCCCAAGGCGACCGGATCCGCGCCCGCCTCGCCGCGCGACCGGTCGCGCAGGTCCGGATGAGCGCCGCGAGCTACCGGCTCACCGCGGGCATCCCGGCCGGTCTGCCGGCCGAGGAGCTGCTGTCCCAGGCCGAACGGCACTTCGAGCGCGAGCAGCGCACCGCGGCCCGCGACCACCTCCTGGCACTCGGGCGGCCGCCCGCGCACCTGGCCGCCCGCCATGCGCATCTGCGGGCGCTGCTGCACGGCGGACCGGACCAGGGGCCCGCGCTGCACGAAGCCGCCGAGCGGTACCAGGCCGAGGAGGAGTGGGTTCGCTTCGCGCTCTGCATGTGCGACCTGACGGTCTGGATGGCCGACAACGGGAGGGTCGACGACGCGGCGCCGCTGGTCACCCAGATGCGCGACCTGCTGCGCAGACTGCCCGACCAGAGGGCGATCGCACTGGCGGAGTTCGCGTTCGCCAACGTCATGACCGGAGTGGTGGACTCGGAGGAGATCGACCTCGCCCTGGCCCGTGCCGCCGAGGCCGCCGCCGAGTCCGGCGACCCCTACGTCGTCGCCCTCGTCGCGAACCGGCGGGTGGGCAGGGCGGTGCGGCGGGAGGACCCGCCGGAGCAGGTCATCGCGCTGGCGGCGACGATGCGCGACGCCGCGTTGGACGCGGACTGGCCGGCCCAGGCGGTCCGCGCGCTCTCCCTCCTGGAGACGGCCCACGCCAGGGCGGGCACCACGGCCGCGTACCGCCGGGAGGTCGACCGGAGGATCGCCGGGTTCCCTTCGGACACACCGCGTGTCGTGCGGGCGGGCTACGGCTATGCGCAGGCCCGCGGACTCCTCGCCGACGGCCGGGCGGCAGCGGCCGTCCCCGCCCTGGAGGAGCTGATCGCCGTGGAGCGCCCCAGCGGCGTGCCGACCATGCACTGGCACTGGCTCGCCCAGGGCTACGTCGCGGCCGATCGCCTCGACGATGCGGTCGACGCCGCGGAGATCGACGCGGACTTCCTCGACGAGCAGCGGGAACGCGACAGCCTCGAGGAGCCCTCGACGGCCGACGCGAACCGTAAGCTGCTCGTCGAGTGCTACCGCCGGCTCGGCGATGCCGAAAGCGCCCTGGAGCACCTGGAGATCCTGAGTCGCAACGCCCACAAACGGGACGACGCGCAGCTCCAGGACTACGTGCGGGCGCAGGTCGATCAGGTCCGGCAGGTCATGGCGCGCCGCACCTGATCGGCCCGACCGGAAGGAGCGGACCGGCTGCGGCGGCCACCGGATCACGCCGGAGCACGCCGCCGCGGGCCCGAGGGCTCAATCGCGACCCGGTCCGACGATGTCGATCTCCGGTCCTTCGACCCCGCTGACCACGGGGGTCCGGGCGATCGGCGCGGATGCGGCATCAGGCGGGCTCGCCGGGATCGCGTCGGGGGCGGCGTCGTGGATGACCGGGAGCCTCGTCCAGCGGAGCAGGGTGCGGAGCTGGCCCGCGGCGTGCTGGATCGCGGGATCGGCGCCGAAGCGCATGGCGGCCTCGAGCGCCCGGGTCTCATCGGAGAGGCGCATGGCGCGGCTGCGGTGGTCGGCGAGTTCGATGACGGCTTCGCGGTCACCGGTCGCGGAGAGCAGCACCAGGACCGGCCGGTAGCTGCCGGTCTGCTCGCGCGCCTCGGCGCTGCCCGGCTGTGAACCGCGGACCTGCTCCAGGCGCACTTCCGAACGGACCCGGGAGAGGTCGAGGACTGCGGGCGCGCGCCGACCGGGCCTGACCACGGTCAGCTCGGTGCCGTCGAGGTACAGCAGGTCACCCGCGCCCACCCGGAACGCGTAGCCGATGGCGTAGGGCCACGTCAGGAAGATGAGCCCGACGATGACGCCGGTGCCCTCGTAGGAGAGCCCGGTGCCGCTGCTGCTGCGGAAGCTCGATCCGTGATACGCGGTCCACTCGAATCCGCCGTCCATGGTTCCGAGGACCACGGACACCGCGATGAGGGCGACCCCGAGGCAGGTGCCGACGATGCGCATGCGGCGAACGAGGACCGCCGTCTGTTCGGGGCCGAGGAAGGCGCCGACTCGCGACTCCATGCGCCGACCGCTGAATGATCTACCGGGCATCAGGCCTGGCCGCCGGTCGCGTCGGAGGGGACGCCGTCGGACGCGGTGTCGAAGGAGGATGCGTCGTAGCCGGCGAAGTCCTTGTACGCCACGACGTTCCGGGACCGCAGGATCTTCAGCGCCCGCCGCCGGACCTTCCGGAGGACTTCGATGTCGCTCGGCGACAAGGAGGCGACGTCCACCGTCGGGGGCTTCTCGGTGACCCGGAACCGGACGTGGACGACGATGGTGCCGACCGCGAACGCCGTCAACAGGAGGAACGGCGCGGCCAGCACCGCGTTCGGGGCGGACTCCCAGGTGCGGAACAGGGCCGCCCCGAGGGACAGGGTCGCGATCACGACGATCATCACCGTGATGCCGTTCAGGGTCCGGTCCCACTGCCGGTACGGCGTCAGCAGCCACGGCACGAAGAAGCCGAGGACCGCGCAGGCGGACAGGCCGGCGCCCGCCCACGCCACCGGGAGCAGCGCTTCGTTGTCGACGGCGCCGGTGAGCATGAGGATGCCCAGCGCCACCGCCGCGCACAGGGAGAAGATCGCGAAGCCGAAACCGAGCCCGGCCACGGCCTTCCCCAGCGCCGTGCGCCGGTACCAGCGGTTCGCGAGCGCCAGCTCCACGTGCGCGTAGTCGAGCACGACCCGGTTGAGCGCCCCGATCTCGAACGGTTCGAAGGTGTCGTAGACGGTCGCCCACTCATTGGGCTGGATGGCGGCTGCCTTGGGCATCGGGCCTCCTCGATCTCGGTGGCGACGCCGCCGCGAATTCTACGGAACGAGCGCAAGAGCACTCGCCGGCGCTGCGAAGACCGGCGGGCGGGACGCGGAGGAAATCTGACCCAAATCTGACCGGCGGGCCGGAATCGGCCGCCCAGAGCCGGACCCAGCCCGACCGGACCTGAGAGAACACGAACGGCCCATGACCGGGAAGTCCCTGGTCAGGGCCGTTTCGGCTGGTGTCTGCGGTGGCAGGAGTGCCCCAGGCAGGATTCGAACCTGCGACGCACGGTTTAGGAAACCGACGCTCTATCCCCTGAGCTACTGGGGCGACGGATGCCGAGTCTAGCCGATCGGTCGGGCGCGGGCGAGGCGGCGCAGCTCGACCGCGGCGAGCCTGGCGGTCTCGGCCGCGTCGTCGTCGGGCTGCTGCTGGGAGCGGCGCTCGGCGTCGACGCGGTGCAGGTACGTCTCGACTTCGAGGGCCCGGCGGGGCTCCTCCCAGCCGAGGACGGCGCCGGCGAGGGCCGCGGCGTCCATCGCGGCGCGGGTGCCGCGGTCGAAGCTCTCGATGGACAGGCGCAGGCGGCGGGTGAGCAGGTCGTCCAGGTGCAGCGCGCCCTCGTACCGCGCGGCGTACACGATCTCCGCGCGCAGGTAGTCGCTGTCGGCGACCGGGCGGGCGAGCTGCGGCTGCTCGGCGACCATCTGGAGGAGCTGCGACGCGAGGTTCCCGTAGCGGCGCAGCAGGTGCTCCACGACCTCGACGGACACCTTGGCGCGCTTCGCCATGCGGGCCCGCGCGCTCCAGTAGACGTCGAAGCCGTCGGCCCCGAGGAGGGGGAGGAGGTGCGTGCCGCTGGCCGGGACGTCGGGGCCGAGCCGCGCGGCGGCGGCGTCGACCGCGTCCCGCGCCATGATCCGGTAGGTCGTGAGCTTGCCGCCCGCCACGAAGAACAGGCCCGGCTCGGGCTCGACCACGGCGTGCTCGCGGCTGAGCTTCGAGGTCTCCTCGGTCTCGCCGCGCAGCAGCGGGCGCAGCCCCGCGTAGACGCCCTCGACCTCGGACACGTCGAGGCGCTTGCCGAGGACGTCGCTCGCCTGCTGGAGCAGGTACGCGACGTCGCTCGCCGACGCCGCCGGGTGGGCCGGGTCGAGGTCCCACGCGGTGTCCGTGGTGCCCACCAGCCAGTGCCGGTCCCACGGGATGATGAACAGGACGCTCCACTTCGTGCGGGAGATGATCCCCGCCGAGCCCCGGATCGCCGACCCCGGCAGCACCAGGTGCACGCCCTTCGACGCCTTCACCGCCATGCCCGACCGCTCCGGGAGCATCCGCGCCAGCTCGTCGCTCCACACCCCGGCCGCGCAGACGACCGTGCGCGCCTTGACGAACCGCTTCACGCCCGCCTCGACGTCGAGGACCTCCACGCCCGAGAGGCGGCCCCGCTCGCGGCCGAAGCCCACCGCCTGCGCCGAGGTCACCACGGTCGCGCCGAGCGAGGCGGCGGTGCGCGCCAGCGACACCACCAGGCGGGCGTCGTCCACCTGCGCGTCGTAGTAGCGGATCGCGCCGCGGACGCGCGGGTCGAGGTCGGGGAAGGCCCGGAGCGCGCCGGCCCGGGACAGGTGCCGGTGCCACGGCAGGCCCCCGCGGCCGCGGCCGGGGCCGAGCGCGCTGGCGAGCACATCGTAGGCGGCGACGCCCGCGCCGTAGTACGCCCGCTCCCAGACCCCCTTGAGCGGCAGCAGGAACGGCACCGGCCGCACCAGGTGCGGGGCCAGGCTCCCGGCGAGGAGGCCGCGCTCGGTGAGCGCCTCGTGGACGAGGCCGAGCTCGAGCTGCTCGAGGTAGCGCAGGCCGCCGTGGACGAGCTTGCTGGAGCGCGAGGAGGTCCCGGACGCCAGGTCGCGGGCCTCGACGAGCGCGGTCTTCAGCCCCCGCGAGGCGGCGTCGACGGCCGCCCCCGCGCCGGTCGCGCCGCCGCCGACGACGAGCACGTCGAACTCCTCGCGCCCGAGCCGCTCCAGGTCCGCCCGCCGCCGCTCCGGAGAGAGGCGGCCGGCCTGCGATCGGGTCCAGGACACGGGCGTGCGCATGCGTTCACGATACGTGCAGCGAGCTGGGCTGACACCCGTCTCCGCGCACCCGGCGCGTAAATTGGAAGGGTGAGCACGCACCCCCCTTCGCGCCCGGACAAGCTCACCGTCGTCGCCCGGTTCCTCCAGTTCAAGCTGCGGATCCCGGTCATCGCCGCGGTGTGCGCCTCGATCCCCGCCGTGTTCCTCACCGTCTGGACCGACGGCGACCTCGCCTTCGCGGGCAAGGCGATCGGGTGGGCGGCCGGCGCGGTCCTGTGGTTCGAGTCGGTGGTGCTCCTGCTCGCGGCCGAGCACAAGCGCGCATGGCTGTGGCGCCACAAGTGGATGCTCATGGTGTGCGCGCTGACCCTCGCCAGCCTCGTCCTCGCCGCGGGCGGCGCGCAGGTCCTGCGCCTGGCCTACCTGCTCGGGACGATCCGGGCGCTGCGGGCCAAGCGCATCTTCGACGCCGCCGGCGTCCTCGCCCGGCGCTTCAGCCTCGGCCTGTGGTGGCGCTCGGGCCTGTTCACCGGCGCGGGCGTCGCCGCCGCGATCGCCGCCGTGCTCCTGTTCGACCCCGACGCCGAGTACCGCGAACTCCTGCACTGGTTCGACGCGAACCTGCGGCTCCTGCCGATCCTCGTCGCCGGCGCGGTCCTCGCCGTCGCCACGTGGTACTTCGTGCGCTCGCGCGCCGACGCCCGCCGCGCCGAGCGGGCCGCCGCGGCCGCCGTCCCCGGGCCGCGCGCCCCCGCCGAGACCCCGATCGAAGCCGCTGTCGAAGCCGCTGTCGAAGCAGCCGTGGAGGCCGCGGCCCCGGCCGCCGAGACCCCCTGAGATCGTCCTTCCTCGACGCCGCCGGCCCTTCGAGTAGGCTCGGGCGCGTGGATACCGACGACCTGATCACCCTGACCGGACTGCGCGTCCACGGACGCCACGGCGTCTTCGACTTCGAGCGGGACACCGGGCAGGACTTCATCGTCGACGTCGCCCTCCGCACCTCCACCGCCAAGGCCGCCGCCAGCGACGACCTCAAGGACACCGTCGACTACGGCGCCCTCGCCGACACCCTCGCCGCCATCGTCGCGGGCGAGCCCGTCGACCTCATCGAGACCCTCGCCGAGCGCCTCGCCGCCGCCTGCCTCGCGCTCGACGGCGTCCGCTCCGCGCGAGTGACCGTCCACAAGCCACAGGCGCCGATCGCCCAGCGGTTCACCGACGTCGCCGTCACCATCGAGCGGAGTGCACCGTGAGCAGGGTCGTCTTCAGCATGGGCTCCAACCTCGGCGACCGCGAGGCCGCGCTCCTCGCCGCCGTCCGCGCCGTCGGCCCCGAGGCGGTGTCCGACGTGTACGAGACCGCGCCGTGGGGCGGGGACGACGAGCAGCCCGCCTACTACAACATCGCGGTGATCGCCGACGACCCCGCGCGCTCCCCGCACGACTGGCTCGCCCTCGGCCAGCGCCTCGAGGCCGAGTCCGGCCGCGTCCGCGACCCCGAGCGCCCCTACGGGCCGCGCACGCTCGACGTCGACCTGATCGCCGTGTGGGACGAGCACGGCCCCGTCCGCTCCGACGAGCCCCGCCTCCTCCTGCCCCACCCGCTCGCCCATCTGCGGGCGTTCGTGCTGGTCCCGTGGTTCGCCGTCGACCGAGACGCGGAGCTGCCCGGCAAGGGCCGGGTGCGGGACCTGCTCCGCGACGAGACCGTCGCGGCGGACGCGCGCGCGCTCCGCCGCCTCCACCCGATATGGTCAAGACATCATGAGTGACGGGAAGCACGGTCCGACGCCGAGCCTTCGACCGACTGCGCCGTCCACCCTCGCGGTGGCGGCACTCGTCGGGGCCGCGTTCACGCTGCTTTTCGTCGCCCGCTACTACCAGCACGCCCCCGACCTCGCCTGGTACAACTCCGTGGTCGTCCTCGCCCTCGCCGCGCTCCTCGCCTGGCTGGCCTGGACCACCCGGAAGGCGCTGCGCCCCAGCAGGCGCCGCCTCCAGGCGGCCGCGATCGACGGGCGCGACCCGTCGCCCGCCCCCGGACGGCTCGACGGCCCGGAGCACGCGCTCCAGATCGCCCGCCTCGCCGTCCTCGGCAAGGCCGCCTCCATCGCCGGTGCCGCGTTCTTCGGCGCGTACCTCGGCTTCACCGTGTGGCTCGCGGTCCAGGCCGGGCGCCTGACCGCCGCCGCCGACGACCTTCCCGCGGCGGTGCTCGGCACCGCCGCCTGCGCCGTGCTCACCGCGGCCGCGGTCTGGCTCGAGCACTCCTGCCGCATCCCCCCGCAGGACCGCGACGGCCGCGACCGCCCCGACCGACCCTGAACCGACCCCGCAGCGCTGGACCCATCCCCCGACATCCCCCATATCTCGCGCGTTTAGAGGTGCGCCCCATGAAATTCGACTCCCCATCGCAAGACCGCGACTCGACCTCGCAGATGAAGACCGTCGCGACGGGCGACGACGAGACCCCCGCCGACCGCATGGCGGTGCACGTGGTCTGGGAGATCGGCCTGCTGCTCCTCGGCGGCGGCGTCCTGTTCGCCCTCACCCAGTCCTCCGGCGGGCCCTTCGGCGAGGGCGGCTGGAGCGCCTTCGCCGCCGCGCTCGCCCCGGCGGTCATGCTGACCTGCGCGATGGCCGTGTCGCTGCGCGTCGGCGCCGTCAACCTCGCCGTCGGCCCGATCGCGCTCCTCGCGGCCTGGATGTTCGCCGACGCCTCGGGCTCCGGCTCGGTCATGGCGCTCGCCGTCGGCCTCGGCGCCGCCGCGTTCACCGGCATCGTCCTCGCCACGCTCACCGCGTGGCTGCGCGCCCCCGGATGGGCGGCGAGCGGCGCCGTCGGCGGCGCGATCGGCCTGTGGGCCGGGACCGCCGGCGACCCGGGCGCGTTCGCGCTGTCCGCGCTGCCGGGCACCGGCGTCCTCGCCGCGCTCGCCGGCGCGGCGGGCGTCTCGCTGTTCCTCGGCCTGGTCGGCGCGTTCGCGGGCGTCCGCGCGCGCCTCGCCCCGATCCGCGAGACCGCGGCCGGCGAGCGGCACGGCCGCGGGGGACTGGTGTTCCTCGGCGTGCTGCTCTCCTCGTGCCTGTCCGGCGCCGCCGGCGTCGTCACCGCCTGGACCGCGGTCCCGGACGCGGGCGCCGCGGGCCTCCCGGACCCGATCCTGCTCACGGTGCTCGCGCTCGGCGCGGCGCTCCTGGGCGGGACGAGCCTCCTCGGCCGCCGCGGCGGCGTGTGCGGCACCGTGTTCGCCGCGGCCCTCGTGCTCGGCCTGATGTGGCTCGCGGAGGCGCGCGGCTGGAGCTTCGACCCGAGCTGGATCGCGTTGAGCGCCATCGTCGCCGGCTTCCTCGTGACCCGCCTCGTGGAGGCCATGAACCAGGTCGACGAGGTCGAGGCCGCCTCGGCCTCCCGCGCCGGGTCGGTCGAGGACCTGCGCGAGGAGGACCCGCGCGACCGCCGCGACACCGGCGCCTACGAGCGCTACGACGAGGACCTCGCCGACCTCGGCGCCGGCGGCGACCCGTGGACGACGAACTCGGGGAGCATCCGCACCGGCGGCGTCCCGCAGCAGCCCGCCGACCCGTTCGGGGCCTCCGGGGTGTTCGACGACCTGCGGGACGGGTACGGGACCCGCTTCGACACCGACCGCCGCCACGGCCGCTGACCGACCGCCCTCGACACCCCATAGAGGACAGAGACCATGACGTACGTACCCCCGGACCGCGACGACCAGGCCCTGGACCAGACCCAGCACCTCGACTTCGCGGCCGCCCCCGGCGCCGGCCATCCCTTCGGGAGCGGCGTCGACGACGCCCGGCCGGTCGACCCGTTCGCGGGCCGGCCCGCGACGACCGTCGGCTACGCCGAGGCGGCCGCGCCCGCGCGCGACCGCGTCGGCTTCCAGTTCGTCTGGGAGGGCATCCTCCTGCTGCTGACCCTGAACGCCCTGTTCCTGGTCTACCAGCGCCGCGAGGAGGTCTTCGGCGGCGGCCTGTCCATGGACGCGCTCGGCCCGCACTTCGCGGGCCTCGCCTCCCTGATCCTCGTCGCGGCCGCGTTCGGCCTGACGCTGCGCCTCGGCGCGGTGAACCTGGCCGTCCCGGCCATGCCGGTCCTGGTCCTCATGAGCCCGTCGCTGTTCGTCGGGCCGGACCCGCTGGTGGGCCTGGCCTACACGGCCGGGGCCGCGGCGGCCGTCGCGGTCCTGTTCACGGTGCTCACCGTGGTCCTGCGGATTCCGCCGTGGCTCGCGGGCCTGGCCTCGCTCGTGGTCATGGGCGGCTCGTACGCGGCGCTCGACGAGCTCGCGGGCGCGCTCGGGTCCGGCGAGCCCGGCGCCTGGACGAACCCGGGGAACCTGTGGCTGCTCCTCGGCGCGGCCGTGCTCTCCGCGATCGGCGGGCTCATCGGGCTGGCGCCGGGCGTGCGCGAGCGGTTCAGCAAGGTGAAGGGCGCGGCCGACGGCACCGGCGACCGCGAGGCCGGCTCGGTCGCCGTCCTCCTGGGCGGGACGTTCCTGGCGCTGCTCCTCAGTGCCCTTGCCGGGTTCCTGCCGCTGGTGTTCGGCGGCGACCTGGAACCGGAGCTGTCCGCGGTGTTCGCGGTGAACGCGGACGCGAGCCTGGTGCTGACCCCGCTGGTGTTCATCGTGGTCTTCCTCGCGGGCACCAGCCCGTGGGGCCGGCGCGGCGGCGTCCTCGGCACCGTGCTCGCCGCGGTCGCGGTGTGGGCGCTCGCGCTGGTGTGGAACAGCCTCGACCAGGACGTGTACGGCGAGTGGACCGGCGCGGCCGCCGCCGGCCTGCTGCTGCTCGGCCTCTTCGTGTCCTTCGGCCTCGACCGCCTCGGCCGGCCCCGGGAGGCGCTGGAGCCCGAGGACGCCACGGCCGAGATGCGGCCCTTCGACTCCCCGAACGGCGCTGTCGACGACGGCACCGGCCTGTTCGAACCGACCCTGCCGGACGCGGCCTCCGCGAACCGGTAGCGGCGCATCGAGTGCGGGGCCGTCCTCCGGGGCGGCCCCGTGCGCCGTCCGCGGGCGGTCCGAGGCGGCGGCTGCTGACTGCGGTGCCCCTAAACGGCAATGCTTTGAAACGCAGTGCCCCCACACGACGGTGCTTCTAAACGACGGTGCCCCTTATACGACGATGACGCGGATGCCGGCCTCCTCGAAGCCGCGCAGCTGGTCGGCGGGGGCGTTGCCGTCGGTGACGAGGGTGTGGACGCGGTCGGTGGGGCAGATGCGCGCGAAGGCGTGGCCGCCGATCTTGGAGCCGTCGGCGATGACGACGACCTTGCGCGCGCGGGCGGCCATGAGCGCGTTGATCGCCGCCTCGCCCTCGTGGTGGCTGGTGGCGCCGAGCTTGTGGTCGATGGCGTCGACGCCGAGGAACGCGATGTCGAGGGTGATCTCGCGCAGGATCGGGGCCGCGAGCGGGCCGATGAGCTCGTAGGACTGCGGCCGCACCACGCCGCCGACGACCACCACCTTCAAGTGGGGCCGCACGATGAGCTCGTTGGCGATGTTGAGCGCGTTCGTGACGATCGTGAGCCCGGTCGAGCCGGGGGTCGCGACGAGGTCGGTGCGGGTGGCGAGGGCGCGGGCGACCTCGGTGATCGTGGTGCCGCCGTTCAGGGCGATGACCTGGCCGGGGCTGACGAGCCCCGCGGCGGCGGTGCCGATGCGGTGCTTCTCCTCGACGTGGCGGGCGGTCTTGTAGCGCAGCGGGAGGTCGTACGAGATGCCGCCGGCGACCGCGCCGCCGCGGGTGCGGGTGATCATCTGCTGCTGCGAGAGCTGGTCGAAGTCGCGCCGGATCGTCGCCTGCGAGACGCCGAGCCGCTCGGCGGCCTCCTCCACGGTGATGCGTCCGGTCTCTGCGAGGATCTCCAGCAGGGTGTTCCACCGGGCGTAGCGGTCCACGGCGCTCCTCGTCGTTCGCAAGTCGGGATCGGGACGGCGGCGGGCCGCCGCCGTCTGCACGATAGTGTTCGAAGTATGCTCTGGGGCGCTCGGGCCGTGCTCATGCGGTGCTCGCGCGCTCACGATCATTGTGCCGCACCGGGGTGGGCCGACACACGCCGGACCGATTGGAAGGAGCGCCGGTGGACGGCGTCATGCTGCCGGCCGTGGGCCGGATCGTCACCCCCGACGGCGTGGTCAACGGGACCCTGAGCGTCGACGGCGACCGCTTCGAAGGGGTCCTGGAGCGGGACGGCGAGCCCACCGGGTGGGTCCTGCCCGGGTTCGTCGACGTCCACTGCCACGGCGGCGGCGGGTTCTCGCTCGCCAACGGCGACGCGGACTCGGCCCGCGCGGCCGCGGCCTTCCACGCCTCCCGCGGGACGACCACCGTCGTCGCCTCGCTCGTGTCCTCGCCGCACCGGTTCCTGCTCGACGCGACGAAGGCCCTCGCGCCGCTCGCCGCCGAGGGCGTCATCGCCGGGGTGCACTTCGAGGGGCCCTACATCTCGGCCGCCAAGTGCGGCGCGCACGCCGTCGAGGTCCTGCGCGACCCCGACGTCGGCGAGCTGACCGAGCTCATCGAGGCCGGGCGGCTCGCGGACGGCACCAGCGCCGTCAAGATGGTCACGGTCGCGCCCGAGCTCGACGGCGCCCTGGAGGCGATCGAGTTCCTCGACGGGCAGGGCGTCGTCCCCTCGATCGGGCACACGAACGCCTCCTACGAGGAGACCGTCGCCGGGATCGACGCGGGCGCCCAGGCCGCCACGCACCTGTTCAACGCCATGCGCGCCTTCAACCACCGCGACCCCGGGCCCATCCCCGCGCTCCTGAACGACGAGCGGATCTTCTCCGAGGTCGTGGCCGACCCGGTGCACCTGCACCCGGGCACGATGCGCTTCGCGTTCGACCTCTCGCTGCCGGCGTGGACGCTCCTGGTCTCCGACGCGATGGACGCCGCCGGGCTCTCGGACGGGCACTACGTGCTCGGCCGCCACGAGGTCGAGGTCGAGGACGGCGTCGCCACCGTGGCGGGCACCGACGTCATCGCCGGTTCCACGATCACCATGCTCGACGCGGTCCGCAACGCGGTGCGCCTGGCCGGGCAGAGCGTCGAGGCCGCCTCGCAGATGGCCTCCGCGACCCCGGCCGAGCTGCTCGGCCTGCGCGAGGTCGGCGCGATCGAGTCGGGGAAGTACGCCGACGCCGTCGTCCTCGACGACGACCTGAACCTGGTCTCGGTCATGCGCCGCGGCGCCTGGCTCCAGGTCTGAGACGCGAGGAGGGGCCCGGCGGTCCGCCGGGCCCCTCTCCTTGCGCGTCAGTACATGTCGTACGTGGCGGTGCCCGCGCCGATGAGCACGTAGATCAGGCAGAACGTGAAGAACGAGACGATGCCGAGCACGAGCCCGGCGATCGCCGCGTTCCTGTTCGTCGCCTGGCCCTTGTTCGCGCGCGACCAGCCGATCGCGCCGAAGATGATCGCGAGGACGCCGAGCGGCCAGCTGAACGCGTTGAGCCCCGGCACGAACGACAGCGCGACCGCGATGATGCCGAGGACGAGCGCGGCCTTGCCGAGGCCGTTGCGCTCCTGCTGGGCGTAGAGCGGGCCGTCGCCGTTGTAGGGCGGCGGGGGCGGAGGCGGCGGCGCGGCCGCGTACGGGCTGTACCCGGCGCCGGCGGGCGGCGGCCCGGGCGGGACGCCCCCGGGGATGTCCGGGCTCGGCGTCCCGAAGTCCTTCGGCGGCCGGCCCGGCGACTCCGACACCGAGCGCGGCGCGCCCTCGCCGGTGTCGGCGAACCCGTCCGGGTTGCCCTCGGGCGGCGCGCCGGGCGTCTCCCGCGGCTCGGCGAAGTCCGCCGGGGTCGTCGCGGGGCCGTCCTCGTTGCCGGTGAAGGGCGCGTTCTCCGGTTCGCCCGCGGGCGAGCTGTCGGTGTTCGGGCTCCAGGGGCGGTCCTCGTCGTCCGGGCGCTCCGGTTCGGGCGGCCCGGGGACCGGCGGGTAGGTCGTCATGGTGCCCCTCCTCGGATCGTGCGCACGCGGCGCCGATGCCCCGCAAGGTAACCCAAACCTCACCGGGCGTGTGCCGAATCAGGGGAACCGGAGGGGCGCTCACGCGATTCGAGAACTCCGTTCGGATTTTTTGGGGTTAGGGGTTTACTACCCGTCAGTAGACGAGTAGAAATGAGTTACGGATCCGGACGGACTTCCCGGGGACATGGTCCCCAGAGATCGGAAGGATTCGTGCACCGCCGCCGAGCACCCACGTGCGACCTGAGCCGTCGGGAGGCGCAGCGGGTCCAGCACCTAGGAGCAGGACGCCGCTAGAAAAGACTTCACGCTTGGTAACTCGGTCGGAAGTGCAGCTAGTTCGAGCGGCCCAGTCGAGGCGATTGACCGACTGGGCCGTGTCGTCTGCCCGCCAAGGGGTTCCGCCCGCCCGCGGCCCGCTCCCGGCGCCTGTGTCCGAACTGACTGGGAACCGTCGGCCGCGGCTGCAAGAATGGGCCTCGATGACCACGATCGAACCCGGCTGGTACGCCGACCCCGCCGACCCGTCCACCCAGCGCTACTGGGACGGCTCCGCCTGGGTCGGGAAGCCGATCCCCGCGGGGGCCGAGCCCCCCGCCGAGCCCGAGCCGCTCGACCCCGCACCGGAGCCCCTCCCCGCCTCTACTGTGGACGCGAACGTCCAGGAGCTCCCGCCGGACCCCCGCTTCGGCGCCGGCCCGCCCCCCAAGGTGATCCAGCGGACCCCCGGCGCGGTCCAGCCGCCCGGGACCCTCCCCATCCGCTCCCTCGGCGTCACCGTCGGCTGGATCTCCGGCCGCGACGTCGACCGCATCCTCGAAGGCCGCGTCCTCGCCCACCCCGGGCAGCGGTTCGTGGCCCGCATCGTCGACACCGTCGCCCTCGTCCTGCTGAACGCGGTCGTCAACGGCTACTTCATCTACCAGTTCATGCAGACGGTCTGGCCGTACATGCTCGAGATGGCCGCCGCCGACGACCCGAACGACGTGCAGCTGCCCGCCCGCGCCTCCGACCAGTGGTGGGTCGTCCTCCTCATCTCCCTCGGCCTCTGGTTCGCGTACGAGGTCCCCGCGACCCTGAACTCCGGGCAGACCCTCGGCAAGCGCCTCATGGGCATCAAGGTCGTCTCGCTCGCCCCCGCCGGCCTCGGCTGGGGCCGGCTGCTGCTGCGCTGGTCGTACGCGGCGCTGCCGCTCCTGTGCTTCCCCTTCGGCGCGATCCTCTGGATCATGGACGGGATATGGTGCATCCGAGACCAACCCTTCCGCCAGTGCCTCCACGACAAGTCGCCGGGAACGGCCGTCGTGGAGGCGGGACCCCAGAAGGAGCCCACACCATGACGAACGAGCCGATCCGCGAAGACCTCGCCGCGATCCCCCGCTACGTCCCCGGCAAGGCGCTGCCCCAGGCGCTCAAGCTCTCCAGCAACGAGGTGCCGTACGGGCCGCTGCCCGGCGTGCCCGAGGCGATCGCCGACGCCGCCGCGAACGTCCACCGCTACCCCGACATGGGCGTGGTGCGGCTGCGCGAGGAGCTCGCCGCGCGCCTCGGCGTCGACGCCGACCGGATCGCCACCGGCACCGGGTCGGTGGCCCTCATCGGCCACCTCCTCCAGGCGATCGCGGTCCCCGGCGGGGAGGTCGTGTACTCGTGGCGGTCCTTCGAGGCGTACCCGATCGCCGCCACCGTCGCCGGACTCAGGTCGGTGCAGGTCCCCAACACCGCCGACCACCGGCACGACGTCGACGCGATGATCGCGGCCGTCGGGCCCGACACGCGCGCGGTCATCGTGTGCAGCCCCAACAACCCGACCGGCCCGGCCGTGACGGCCGAGGAGCTCGACCGGGTCTTCGGCGCGGTGCCCGAGTCGGTGCTCGTCGTGATCGACGAGGCGTACCGGGAGTTCGTGACCGACCCGTCGCTGCCGGACGGCGTCGAGCGGTACGGGGACCGGCCGAACGCGGTCGTGTTCCGGACCTTCTCGAAGGCGTGGGGCCTCGCGGGCCTGCGCGTCGGCTACATGCTCGCGCGCGCCGACGTGGCGGACGCGGTGCGCCGGTGCGTGATCCCCTTCGCGGTCAACGGGCCCGCGCAGGCGGCGGCGCTCGCGGCGCTCGCGGCCGAGGACGAGATGCGGCGGCGGGTGGCGCTGGTGACCTCGGAGCGCAAGCGGGTCGTCATGGGCGCCAGGGAGATCGTGCCGGACGTGCCGGAGACGCAGGCGAACTTCTGCTGGCTTCCCCTGGGGGAGCGGGCGGTCGAGTTCGCGGCGCACTGCGAGGCGCGCGGGATCCTGGTGCGGCCCTTCGCGGGCGACGGGGTGCGGGTGACCGTGGGCCTGCCCGAGGAGAACGACGCGCTGCTGGAGGCGCTGCGCGACTGGCGCTGAACGCGAGGGCCGGTCGGGTTCGGTGCCGCCCCCGGTCGCAAGGATGCCCGGGGGGTCCGACGGTTCGATGTGATCTGAAGGGCCGCAACGGCTTCGCGGGTGTCCGGGCGCCCCACCGGCGCCCGGAGCCGGCTACTTGGCGGCGGTGCTGCGCTCGTTCTGGTCGCAGAACGCCTCGTACATCTCGGTCAGGGTCTGCTTCTGGCGCGGGGTGAGGTCCCGGTCGGTGGCGATCGCCAGGGGCGTCGCGGAACCCTCGTCGCCGCCCATGCCGGCCCGGAGGTACATGATCGGGGTGGTCATCCGCAGCGCCAGCGCCAGCTGGCGGAGGACGGCGCCGCTGGGGCGGCGCACGCCGCGCTCGCCCTGGAGGTAGGGGTTCGAGACCCCGGCGGAGTCGGAGAGCTCGCGGAACGAGACGTGCGCGCGTTTGCGCACGTCCCGGACGAATGAGCTGAAGTCGCGATCTGTCACCCGCGTCACCATACGCGCCTCGGCGCGGCGCCGCCACCTGGGCCCGCCTGTCCAACCCGACATTCGGTACTACCGGCCGACACCGGGCTCACCCGATCAGACGATATGAAAGGGACTCGGCAGGCGGTTGCGTCTCAACCCCTCGCCGCCGTGTGAACGCAGCCGATACCATCGGAAGTCGACGCGTAGCGCGTCCCTGCGACGCATGACGAGGAGGGGAGAACCGGTGAGCGTTCTGCAACGCTTGGAAAAACAACTGGAGGGCCTGTTCGAGGGCACCTTCAACAAGATGTTCAAGGGCGTTGTGCACCCGGTCGAGATCGCCAGCGCCATGCAGCGCGAGGCGGAGACCCACAAGGCGGTCCTCGCCGGAGGCCGCGTGCTGGTGCCGAACCGATACGTCATCGACCTCTCGCCGCCGGACCACGACCGGCTGGCGCCGTACGCCGCGGCGCTCGCCCAGGAGCTGGCGCAGTCGCAGGCGGAGTTCATCGGCGAGAACGGCTGGACGGTCTACGGCGACGTCATCGTCGAGATCGAGCGCGGCGAGGGCCTGGACACGGGCATGTTCCGCGTGACGGCCGAGGTCGCGGCCCTGAACGAGGGCGTCGACCAGCCGGTGTCCGGCGGCGGCTACGGTCCCGCGCACCCGCAGGCCCCCACCGGCCCGGTGCTGGTGACCGCCGACGGCCGCCAGTTCTCGGTCGCCCACGGCGCCACCGTGATCGGCCGCGGCGAGCAGGCGCAGATCCGCCTCCCCGACGTCGGGATCTCCCGCCGCCACGTGCGCATCGACTTCGACGGCCGCCAGGTGTCGGTCACCGACCTCGGCTCCACGAACGGGACCCTGGTCAACGGCCAGCGGGTCACCACCGTCTCGATGCAGCCCGGTGACGTGATCCAGATCGGCACCACGTCGCTCACCCTCCAGGCCGGGTAGTCCACCGGCGTCCTCGGCGCGCCCCGACCCGCGAGGGCCGGGGCTTCGTTCATGGCTCGCCGCCGCGGCCGCGCCGTCGTGTGCGCGGCCTTTCTTCTACGGGCCCTTGCGTGTAGCGGTCGGATGACGGGGCGGCTTCGGCGGCTCCGCCGCTGGGGCGCGCGCCCGTGGGCTACCGTGTTCGTGACCGTTCGTTCAGCCGCTGGGGAGCCGCGCCATGCCTGAGATAGTCCAGACCGTCGCCCGGTTCGGGTTCCTGGTGCTCCTGTGGCTGTTCGTGTTCGCGGCGGCCCGGACGATCACCCGCGACCTCCTGGCGCAGCGGCGCCCCGCCGCGGCCGGCGGACCGGCCGCGGGGCCGGTGTCGGCGCCGCCCGCGCCGGGGAACCGCGGCGGCCGCCCGCAGGCCGCGCAGGCCGCCCAGTGGCTGGTGGTGACGACCGGCGAGCTCCAGGGGCGCCGGTTCGTGCTCTCGGGCCAGCCGATCTCGATCGGGCGCGCGGCGGACTCGACGATCGTCATCCGCGACGACTTCGCGTCGAACCGGCACGCGCGCGTGGTCCCCGTCGACGGGCAGTGGATGGTCGAGGACCTGGGCTCCACGAACGGCACCTACCTGGGGCGCGCTAGAGTCACCAGACCCACGCCGGTCCCGCTCGGGGTGCCCATCCGGATCGGTCGCTCCTCGTTCGAGCTGCGCCCGTGAGCCCGAGGTGTGACGCGGCGATGTCGGCATCGATCAGCGGGCGTGCCCCGCGCTACGGCGGTTGATACATGAGTTTGCACCTGCGATACGCGGCCATCTCCGACCGCGGTGTGGTGAGGCAAGGGAACCAGGACTCGGTGTTCGCCGGGTCCCACTTCATCGCCGTCGCCGACGGCATGGGCGGCATGGCCGCCGGCGACCTCGCCTCGGCCATCGTCATCAACACCGTGGCCCGACTCGACGTGCCCCCGCCGCCGGACTCCGTCGTGGACGAGCTCGCGGACGCCGTCGCCGACGCGAACCGCGCGATCCGCCGCTGCGTGGCCGACGACCCGCAGAAGGAGGGCATGGGCACCACGCTCACCGCCCTGTGGTTCGACGGCGAGTGGTTCAACCTGGTGCACATCGGCGACTCGCGTGCCTACCGGATGCGCGAGGGCGGGTTCGAGCAGGTCACGGTCGACGACACGTACGTGCAGATGCTCGTCGACGAGGGCCGGATCACCGCCGAGGAGGCCGAGCGGCACCCGCAGCGCTCGCTGCTGCTGCGGGCCCTGGGCGCCTCCGAGGTCGAGCCGGCGTTCCAGACGATCAAGGGCATGCCGGGCGACCGGCTGCTGCTGTGCTCCGACGGCCTGTCCGGGCCGGTCTCGGACGCCGACATCGCGCGCACCCTCCAGTCCTCGGCCACGCCGCAGGAGGCCGCGCAGACCCTGGTCCAGCAGGCGCTCGACGCGGGCGCGCCCGACAACGTGACCGTGCTCGTCGCGGACGTCGTCGAGGAGGACCCGGGCGAGCAGCGCCAGATCATCGGCGGCGCGGCCGCCGACCAGCGCCTCGCCGAGTCCGACACGGCCGTGCTGCGCGCGGTGAGGGAGGACGGCGAGCCCGCGGACGAGGCCACCGTCGACCTCCGCCCGAGCGGCGGCGGCGAGCAGGCGGAGGACGGGAAGCCGGCGAAGCGGCGCGGCCGGGTGTGGCGGACCGTGCTCTCGTGCCTCATCGTCCTGGTCCTCGCGGCCGGGGCGGGCGCCTACTGGGCGCGGACGCAGTACTTCATCGGGGTCTCCGACGCGGGCAACATCAGCGTCTTCCGGGGCCTCCCTTTTGAGGTGGCCGGGCTCCGCGCGGCCTGGCTGGACACCGAGTCGGACCGGCCCGCCTCCGAGGCGACCGACGAGGTCGAGGCGGACCTGGCCGACGGCATCCGCGTGGACGGGCGCGAGGGCGCCGAAGCCGAGCTGGAGGAGCTGACCGATCCGGCCTCCACCAACGAGAACCTGGACCCGCTGTGCTCCGCTTCGGACACTGAGGCGGTGCCGACCGCCGCAAAGGACTGCCGCGAGGACTGAGCGTCACCGTTGTACGCTCACAGCGTCCGGCCCCCGAGTGCGCGGGGAGCGTCCAGGCGCGTGAGGAACCCGGCGCGCGGGCGCCATAGCAGAGCGAGGGGAACCGATGGCCCAGCCCATGTCGGCGACAGCCCGGGCGGCGGCGCCGACCGAGACGCCGCTCACGCCGCTGACGGGCATGCCCAAGCGCATCGGCCGCGAGATCGTCATGCTCGTCATGGGCGGGATCGGTGTCTTCTGCTTCCAGCTGACGATCGACCTGGCGCTGGCGCAGCGGACCACGGACGTCACCTACCTGCTGCCGCTGACGATCTTCATCGTCTCGATGTGCGCGTGGGGGTCGGTGAAGTTCCTGGCGCCCTACGCCGACCCGCTGTTCGTGCCGATCGCCGCGTTCCTCACCGGCATCGGCATCGTCTACATCCGCCGGATCGACCGGACCGCGCTCCTCGACGCCGATCCGCTGCCCGAGTCCGCGGGCGTCTTCGCCGGCCAGGGCGGGCGCCAGCTCATGTACTACATGGCCGCGGTCGTCGTCATGACGGTCCTGCTCGCCGTCGTGCGCAACCACCGGATGCTCCGCGGCTACGCGTACATCCTCCTGTTCGCGGGCATCACGCTCGCGGCGCTGCCGGGCTTCCTGCCGGCGTCGATCTCGGAGTCGGGCGGCTCCAAGAACTGGATCCGCTTCGGGTCGTTCTCGGTGCAGCCCAGCGAGTTCGCGAAGCTGATGCTGCTCATCTTCTTCGCGGTCTACCTGGTGCGCAAGCGCGACATGCTGTCGGTGGCCGGGAAGAAGATCCTCGGGCTCCAGCTGCCGCGCATGAAGGACCTCGGCCCCATCGTGATCGTGTGGGCCGCCAGCCTCGTCATCCTCGTCATGGAGCGCGACCTCGGCACCTCGCTGCTGCTGTTCTCGATCTTCCTGTCGATGCTGTACATGGCGACGCGCCGCGCCTCGTGGATCCTCATCGGCCTGACGATGTTCATCGGCGGCTGCGTCGCGATCTACCCGTTCTTCTCGCACCTCCAAGTGCGCGTGGCGATCTGGCTCGACCCGTGGGCGTACGTCGACGACCCGGTGACCTCCTCGTACCAGCTCGTGCAGGGCCTCGTGGCGCTCAACTCGGGCGGCCTGCTCGGGAACGGCCCCGGCGCGGGCAACCCGAACCGCATCCCCGCCTCCGAGTCCGACTTCATCCTCGCCGCGATCGGCGAGGAGGTCGGCCTCATCGGGCTCATCGCGATCCTGCTGCTGTACGCGGTCCTGGTCGAGCGCGGCTTCAAGACCGGCATCATGTCGCGGGACCTGTTCGGCAAGCTCATGGCCGGCGGCCTGGCGTTCCTGGTCGCGTTCCAGCTGTTCGTGGTGTTCGGCGGCGTCACCGGCCTCATCCCGATGACCGGCCAGACCACGACGTTCCTCGCCGCGGGCGGCTCCTCGCTCGTCGGCTCCTGGCTGCTCCTCGGCCTCCTCGCGCGCGTCTCCGACGACGCCCGCAAGCCCTGGCAGGCCTCCTACGGCCTCATGAAGACCGAGGCCCCGCCGGAGTTCCTCGCCGAGCAGGCCGCCAAGCGCGCCGCCGAGGAGGCCGCGAAGGCCGAGGCCGCCGGCGTCATGGACTCCGGCCCGATCCCCGGCGGCGACCAGCCGACCGAGCTGATCATCCCCGGGCACCTCCAGGGCGGTGCGCCCGGCACCGGCACCATGGAGGAGGACGTGGTCGCCCCGACCCGCCAGGGCCCGCAGTCCCCGCCCGCCGGCCCGTCCTCGCCGCCGCCCGGCGGCCCGCACTCCCCGCCGCCGCCCGCGGGCGCCCAGCCGTACCGGCCGCAGACCCCGCCGCCCGGTTCCGCGTACGGCCCGCCGCCGGGGCCGCCCCAGGGCCCGCCGACCCGGCCGGCCCCGCACACCCCGCCACCGCCGCCGCCCTCGGCGTTCGACCCCCGGACCGACTCGAAGGAGGGCGACCGATGAACCCGGCACTGCGCCGCACCGGCATGCTCGCGCTGATCCTGCTGGGCGCCCTCATCGCCCAGTCCACCTGGGTCGGCTTCTTCGACCACGAGGACTACCAGGGCCAGCTCGACGCCCGCACCCTCATCGCCGAGTACTCGGTGCCGCGCGGGCAGATCCTCGCCGGGGACGTCGTCATCGCCGAGTCGCTGCCGAGCGGCGGGCAGACGTACAAGTACCAGCGCAACTACCCCGAGGGCGACTACTTCGGGAACATCACCGGCTTCAACTCCTTCAACTACGGCTCCAGCCGCCTGGAGGCCGCCGAGGACTCGATCCTCGACGGCTCCAGCTCGCTGCTCGCCTTCGACGACTTCTGGGCCACGGTCACCAAGGAGCAGAAGCCCGGCGGGAACGTCGTCACCACGCTCGACGCCGACCTCCAGCGGACCGCGTACGACGCGCTCGCCGACGCCGGCGTCAAGGGCGGCGCGGTCGTCATCGACCCGCAGACCGGGCGCATCCTCGCGCAGGCGTCCTACCCGGGCTGGAACCCGACCGAGGTGTCCTCGAACGACGGCGACACCGCGACCGCGGCGTGGACGGCGGTCAACGAGGACGAGGACAACCCGGCCCTCGACCGCACCGGCCAGGAGTGGTACCCGCCCGGGTCCACGTTCAAGACCATCGTCGCCGCCGCCTACATCGAGGCCACCGGCGCGGACGCCGGCACGATGGTGCCGGCCGGGAACGAGTACGACCCGCCGAACACCGACCACGTCATCACCAACTCGTCCGACCAGTGCCCGGACCAGGAGATGACCCTCGAGGACGCGTTCCGCCTGTCGTGCAACACGACCTTCGCGCGCCTGTGCGTCGAGGAGCTCTCGGCCGACGACATCACGAGCATGGCCGAGCAGTTCGGGTTCGGCGAGGCGTTCGCGACCCCGCTGGAGACCCTCGCCTCGCAGACCGGCGACATCTCCGAGGACGCCTTCCGCGCCCAGGCGTGCATCGGCCAGCAGGAGGTCCGCGAGACCGTCCTCCAGAACGCGATCATCGCCGGCACCATCGCCAACGACGGCGAGCGGATGCAGCCCCAGCTCATCGACCGGCTCACCGACTCGCAGGGCGACACGGTCGAGAACGGCGACGAGGACTCGGCCGGGCGCGCGATCGACGGCGACACCGCCGAGGAGCTGCGCAAGCTCATGGAGGCCGTCGTCGAGGACGGCACCGGCTCGAACGCGCAGATCGACGGCTACACCGTCGGCGGCAAGACCGGCACCGCCGAGCACTCCGACTCCAGCGAGAACCGCCTCCCCGACCACGGCTGGTTCCACGGCTGGGCCATGAACGAGGACGGCGAGCCCGCCGTCGCGGTCGCCGTGTTCCTCGACTCCTACGGCCAGGGCGCCTCCGCCGAGGCCGCCGACATCTCCGGCACCCTCATGCAGCAGGTGCTGGAGGGCGGCGGCGAATGACCGCCCGCGCGCCGCGCCGCAAGGGGGCGTAGGGAAGACGCGAGAAGGACACGGTTTCCTCACGATCGCCGGGAGCGGCAACCGAAGGGGCCGCCGGGACGTGGATCTTCGGAGACGGTTCGGCGGCACCGCGATAACGAGGCCCCTGGTGCCGGGCGACCTGCAAGTAGACTGAAGCGTCGATCCCCCGGAGCCGATCCGCCGAAGAAATGAGGAGACGCCGTGTTGAGCCCCGAAATGCTCCTCGGGCAGCGCTATCGCCTGCGCGAACGCATTGCCGTGGGTGGCATGGGCGAGGTCTGGCGGGCCGAGGACACCGTGCTCGAGCGCACCGTGGCCGTCAAGGCCATGCTGCCCTCCCTGCTGAGCGAGCCGGGCTTCACCCAGCGCTTCACCGCCGAGGCGAAGACCGTCGCGGCGCTCACCCACCCCCACATCGTCAACGTCCACGACTTCGGCAACGCCGACCTGCCCAGCGGCGAGAGCACGGCCTACCTCGTGATGGAGTACGTCGAGGGCAAGTCCCTCGCCGACCTCATCGCCGAGCGCGGCCGCATCGACGCCCGCGAACTCATGCCCATCATCGCGGCCACCGCCGAGGCCCTGCACCACGCCCACGTGCACGGCGTCATCCACCGCGACATCAAGCCCGGGAACATCCTGGTGCGGGACGGGAACGGCCGCGCCGTCCTCACCGACTTCGGCATCGCCCGCTCCGGCGCCTCCGGCGACCTCACCCAGACCGGCGCCGTCATGGGCACCGCCTCCTACATCGCGCCCGAGCAGGCCGAGGGCACCGGCGTCCTCCCGGCCTCCGACATGTACTCGCTCGGCGTCGTGGCCTTCCACGGCCTCACCGGGCACCGGCCCTTCCAGGCCGAGAACCCGATCGAGCTGGCGCTGCACCACGTGCGCACCCCCGCGCCGCCGCTCCCGGAGGACATCCCGCCCGGGGTGCGCTCGTTCGTCGCGCGCGCCATGACCAAGGACCCGCACCTGCGGTTCGCGACCGGCGCCGAGATGGCCGCCGCCGCGCTCACCGCCGTCGACGCGCCCCCCGCCACGTCCGTCATGCCGCCGGTCGGGGCGCTGCCGCGCCGCGCCGGCGTCGTCGCCATGGGCGGCCCGGTCGCCGGCGTCGCCGACCCCGCCGTCCAGTACCCGCCGCCCGGCACCCCGTCGCCGCCCGGGGTCGACCTCGGCGCCGCGCCGCCGCCCGGCGCGCCGAAGCCCGGCCCGAACAAGGCGCTGCTCGGCGCCCTCGTGGGCCTGGCGGCCCTGGTCCTGGTGGGCGGTATGGTGTGGCTGCTGCTGTCGATGAACGGCGGCGACGACCCGAACGGCGGCGAGGACCCGACCGGCGACACCGAGACCTCCGAGACCACCGGGGACGACGGCGGGCAGAGCCCCGACGAGGAGACCACCCCCGACGACACCCAGACCGACGACGGGCCCACCGGGGGCGGGGGCGTCGGCGACTGCCTCCCCGGGGCCGACTGCAACGACCGATAGCGGGCTTTCGGGCCCGGCGCTGCCACTAGAATCAATCCGCGATGAACGGAACACGAGGACGTAAAACGCGATGACGACAGAGCCCCGCCTGCTCGGCGGCAGATACGAGATCGGCGAGGTCATCGGCTACGGGGGGATGGCTGAAGTCCACCGTGGCCGGGACCTGCGACTCGGCCGAGACGTGGCGGTGAAACTCCTCCGGGCCGACCTGTCCCGCGACGAGTCGTTCCTCATCCGCTTCCGGCGCGAGGCCCAGAACTCGGCGTCCCTCAACCACCCCAACATCGTCGCCGTCTTCGACACCGGCGAAGAGGCCGGCATCCCGTACATGGTGATGGAGTTCGTCAACGGCCGCACGCTCAAGGAGGTCCTGATCGCGGAGGGCCGCTTCGAGTACACCGCGGCCTGCGAGGTCGTCGCCGACATGTGCTCGGCGCTCGACTTCAGCCACAAGCACCACATCATCCACCGGGACGTCAAGCCCGGCAACGTGATGCTCTCGGACACCAGCCAGGTCAAGGTCATGGACTTCGGCATCGCCCGGGCCCTCGCCTCCGGTCAGGCCACCATGACCCAGACCAGCGCCGTCATCGGCACCGCCCAGTACCTCTCGCCCGAGCAGGCGCGCGGCGAGACCGTCGACGCCCGCTCCGACGTGTACGCCGTCGGCTGCGTCCTCTACGAGCTCCTCGTCGGGCACCCGCCGTTCACCGGCGACAACCCGGTGTCCGTCGCCTACCAGCACGTGCGCGAGGAGGCCCGGCCGCCGTCGGAGCTCAACCCGAACGTGCCCGCCTCGGTCGACGCCGTCGTCATGAAGGCCCTCGCGAAGAACCCCGAGAACCGGTACCACTCGGCGGCCGAGATGCGCGAGGACCTCATCCGCGCCGCTCGCGGCCAGGAGGTCATGGCCCCCGCGGTCATGGCCGCCGGCGACCGGACCGCGATCATCGGCGACCCGGACGCGACCACGCCGATCCGCCAGCTCCCCACGTCCTCCAGCAGGCGCCGCCCCTGGCTCATCGCCCTCGGCGTGGTCCTCGCGCTCGTCGCGGTCACCGCGGCCGCGTGGGGCATCATGCAGGCCATGAACGAGGCGGCCATGGTGACCGTCCCGGGGGTGATAGGCCAGACCCAGGCGGAGGCGACGGAGACGCTCCAGGACCAGGGCCTCGAGGTCGAGGTGGTCCCGCAGAAGGCCGAGGTCGCCGACGACCCCGAGCTCGGCAACGTCGTCGCGCAGACCCCCGAGGCCGACGAGGAGGTCGAGGAGAACACGACGGTCCGGATCACCGTGCTCGTCGCCCCCGACGACGTCGAGGTCACCGACGTGGTCGGCGACCAGTTCGAGGAGGCGCAGGCGACCCTCGAAGAGGACAACCTCGTCGTGGAGAAGCGGGAGATCGCCAGCACCGAGGAGCCCGGCACGGTCCTGGAGCAGGACCCGGCCGGCGGCGACATGGTCCCGCCGGGCACCAAGGTGACGCTCACCGTCTCCGCGGGCGGCGAGTCCACGGTCCCGGACGTGCGCGGCATGCTCGTCGACGTGGCCGTGTCGACGCTCGACGAGGCCGGCTTCGAGGTCGTGGTCGAGTACGGCACCGGCGGCTCGACCGCCGGCGTCGTCTACGAGCAGAACCCGAGCAACGGCTCCACCGAGGAGGAGGGCGCCACGGTCACCATCACCGCCCAGGGCGTCGTGGTCTCCTGGGAGGCCGACACCACGCCGCAGGCGCTGATGGACTCGCTCAACAGCGCCGGCCTGGCCGCCACCATCGACGGCGACGCGACCCTCCCGACCATCGAGAGCGTCTCCGGCCCCGACGGGCAGCTCACCAGCGGCACCGCCGTCGCCCCCGGCACCGAGATCACCATCGTCCCCGCGGCCGACGACGGCGGCGGAGGCGGCGACGAGACCACCAGCGAAGACGAGACCTGCCAGAACCCGCTCGACACGCCGCCGTGCGACGACGGCGGGAACGGCAACTGACGGACCGAACGGGGCCCGGTGCGAACGCACCGGGCCCCGTTCGCAGTCCTCGACCGCTAGGCGACGGCGAGGTTGAGCTCCTCCCGCTCGGCCTCGGCCAGGTGGTTCTGGAGCCGGCGCGCGCGGAGCGTCGCGTCGGCGACCTCGCAGATCCGGGCGATCTCCACGTCGGCGGGGGACATCGCCGCGAGGCCGTGCTCCACCAGCCAGATGGTGACCTCCGCCCACGAGTACAGGCTCACCCTGGGCCGCGGCACCCGTGGTTCGGGGAACCCGCCGGCCCCGCGCCGGCCGGTCGCCCAGTGGTCGACGGCGGCGAGCGTCCTGCCGGTGCGCTCGGCGATCTCGGCGAGGGACACGTAGTCCTCGGTGACGCCGAGCAGGTCCACCTCGGCCCGCCGGCCCTGCCTGATGGCCGACACGACCGCCTGGATCGCCGAGGGGGCCTCGCGGCGGAAGGTCCCCCAGCCCTCGCCTCCCGTGTCGGGGTCGAAGGCGATCAGGGCGTCGTCCCAGCCGGCCTCGTACAGCGCGTCGACGACGTGGTCACCGGGCGGGGCGGAGAAGCGCAGTTCGAATTCGTACACCGTCACCGTTTCATGCTCCCTTCTCGATGTCCGCTTCCGGACCGTGCGAACAGTCGTCCGCGGCCCGCCGAAGCAACCTGGCGAAGTCCTCGGGCGATCGCGGCGTGGACCAGATCGATCGCGGCGGCCGGCAACCGGACTCGCCGCCGGGGCAGTAGGCCCGGCCCCAAGCGTGCCCGCTGGACCCCCTGATCTTCCAGCCTCTCGCCTCCATGTACTCGATCGCCGCGCGGATGTGCTTGTCGGGATGTCTCGGCATGTAGAAATAACACTACATGCACTTCCCGGTGAGCGGTAGCGACACGCGACGCCTCTCGGGCAGACGGAAGGGCCCCGGCCTGGCGGCCGGGGCCCTTCGCTTCCCTCGTTCGCCGCGCGTGACCCGCCTCGGTGCTGCGCGGCCGCGGCGGGCCCCGGAGGGCCCGCCGCCGAGTCCGGCTCCCGGAGCGAGCAGCGTCTCCGGGAGCGGATCCTGGTCCCCTACGCGGGCTCGATGCCGCCCTCGAGGATGCGGACCATGATCGGGTTGTCGAAGTAGATGTCGTTGAGCTCGTAGTCGCCCGGCGCGATCTCCTTCACCCGCTCGCCCTCGATCGCGTACGAGACGCGCTGGTTGAGGAACAGCGGCAGGCGCGGCAAGGTCTCGTTGAAGACGATGCCGAGCGTCTTGTTCGCCTCGGCCTGCTCCTCCTCGGTGCCCTTCTGCGACGCCAGGTACAGCTCGTCCACGTTGACCGTGCCGAGCGAGGCCGTCTCGACCTCCGCGGTCGGCAGGCCCATGCCCGGCGCGTCCGCGGTCTGCGAGTTGTCCGTGAACCAGGTCATCTGCCAGGAGCCGTACACGTACGGCACGAACGGGTTCGCCCACTGGCGCACCGCGATGTCGAACTCGCCGGCGCCCCAGATGCCCCACGGGTTGTCCGCCGGGACGTTCTCGTAGGCCACCTTCAGGCCGAACTCCGACAGCTGCGAGGCCGCCTGCTCGCCAGTGAGCGAGAAGTCGGTCCAGCCCTCGACGCCGATGATGGTGTACTCCGCGAGCGACCCGTCCGGCTTGTGCCAGCCGTCCGACTCCTTGGCCCAGCCGGCGCCGGTGAGGAGCTCCTCGGCCTTGGCGTGGTCGGTCGCGTAGAACTCCAGCTCCACGTCGTCGAACAGGCCCTCGGCGTGCGGGTCCGGCAGACCCGTGTAGGTCGACGGGATGTAGTAGCCGCCGTTGCCCTTCGCGATCTCGCCGATGACCTCGGTGTCGAAGACGTACATGAACGCCTTGCGCACGTTCGGGTCCGCGAACTCGGGGAACCGGCCCTGGTTGAGCATCAGGCCGACGCCGTCGTAGCCGGGGGTCGACAGCTCCTTGAGGCCCTCGACGCCCGCGATCGTCTGGCGGTCGGTCGCGCCGAGCACCTGGGTCGAGTAGTCCACCGCGGACGAGAGCAGGAACTGCACCGAGGCGGCGTTGTCGCCCTTCTGGACCTCGATCGTCTCGAACTTCACCTGGTCGGCGAACAGGCCGTCCTCGTGGACCGACATGGTGATGACGGTCTCGCCGATCTGCTCGAACTTGTAGGCGCCGCAGGTGATGAAGTCCTCGTCGAGGAAGTCCTCGGCCGCGATCTTCTCCGACAGCGCGACCTGGCCCGGCCCGCCCTGGACCTCGCCGGCCTCGACCAGGCCCTGGGCCTCGTCCATCCACGCGCCGTAGCGCGAGTAGGGGAGCACCTGCGCCTTGAGCGCGCCGTGCTCGACGCCGGTGAACGACTCGGTGTAGGTCACCGTGACGGTGGTGTCGTCGTCGGCGGTCACCGACGCGAGCTGGTCCCAGCCGATGGTGCCCTGCGCGGCGTTCAGCTTCTGGAGGTAGATCGTGCCGGCCACGTCCTTCGAGGTGACGTCGGTGCCGTCGGTCCACTTGATCCCCGAGCGCAGCTTGATCGTCAGCGTGGTGCCGTCGAGGGCCACCGACTCGGCCAGCTGCGGCACCCACTCGTGCGTCTCCCAGTTCAGGATCGCGCAGCGCGGGATGAACAGCTCGGCCACGGGAGCGGCGGTCAGCAGCACACCGGTGTTCAGCGCCGCGTTGTAGTGCTCGACGGACACGTCGAACGGGTACACGTACACGAACTTGCCGCTGGCGCCTTCGCCCCCGCCGCTGTCGGCCTGGCAGGCCCCGAGGACGGAGGTGGTCGCAACGGCGCCGGCGCCGAGGCCGACCGCCTGCATGAGGTTGCGTCGGCTGATCTCGAATCGCTGAGAGGTCATCGCCGTTTCCTTTCGATGTAGAGGGCGATAGAGGTTATGAGGATGAGGAACAATCCGAGTCCGACGGTCAGCGCGCTGATGGAGGACTCTGCGGTTCCGCTGGGCAGGAGGAGCAGGAGGAGCACCGCGGCCAGGGTCAGGAGGACCCCGAACGCCAGCCCCGCGCGGGCGATCAGGCCGACCATGCCGCTCCAGGTGTCTTGTGTGGATCTTCGGCCGCCCCCGCCGAGGCGGGACGCCGCGAACCGGGGACGGCGTCGAGGGTGAGCGTCCGGTCGGGCGCCTCCGCCGCGTCGCGCCGCCGGTCGCGCGCCACCACGTGGCAGGCGACGCGGCGGCCGCGGGCGGCGCCGCCCGCGCCCTCCAGGGCCGGGGCCGCGCTGTCGCACAGCCCCGGTTCGAAGGCGGGGCAGCGGGGGTGGAACGCGCAGCCGGCGGGCAGGTCGGTCAGGGACGGGATCTCGGCCGAGCGCAGCCGCTCGGCGGCCTGGTTGGCCTTCGCGAGGTCGGGGTCCGGTTCGCACACGGCGCCGATGAGCGCCTTCGTGTACGGGTGCTGGGGGTTCCCGATGACCTCCGGGGTGGGGCCGTGCTCGACGACCTTCCCCAGGTACATGACCGCGATCTCGCCGTCCCACGCGAAGTACTTCGCGACCGCGAGGTCGTGGGTGATGAACAGGAAGCCGACGTCGAGGTCGTCGCGCAGCCGCCCGAGGGTGTTGAGCAGGCTCACCCGGATCGACACGTCGAGCATGGAGGTCGACTCGTCGCAGATGAGCAGCTCGGGGTTCATGGCGAGCGAGCGGGCCACGTTGACGCGCTGGCGCTGGCCGCCGGAGAGCTGGTGCGGGTAGGCGTCGAGGTAGGACTCGGGCGGCGTGAGGTCGACCAGCTGGAGCAGCTCGGCGGCCTTGGCGCGCGCCTCGGCGCGGTTCCCGACCAGGCCGTGGCGCTTCAGGCCCGCGGTGAGCGTCGAGGCGACGGTGCGGGTCGGGTTCAGGGCCGCGTACGGGTCCTGGTGGATGTACTGCACGGCCCGGCGGTAGGCGCTCCGCTCCGCCGCGCCCATGTCCGCCAGCGGCTTCCCGCGGAACTCGACGGCGCCGGCGGTGGGCCGGGTGATCCCGGCGGCGGCGCGGGCCGTGGTGGTCTTGCCGCAGCCGGACTCGCCGACCAGGCACAGGACCTTGCCGGCCCGCACTTCGAGGTCGACGCCGCCGACGGCGGCGACCGGGCCCTTCCTGGTGTCGAAGACCTGCTCCAGGCCCCGGAGCCGCAGCAGGGGCGCGGCGCCCTGGGAAGCCTCAGACATTGGCGTTCTCCTTCCGGCGGAGGATGACCTGGTCGTGGTGGAGGCACGCGACCGAGTGGTGCATGGCCTGCGGGCGGTCGGTGAGCAGCTCCAGCGGCACGCGGTCGCGCTTGCACTCGGCGGTGGCGAAGGCGCAGCGCGGGTTGAACGCGCAGCCGTCCGGCATCGACTTGAGGCTGGGCGGGTAGCCGGGGATCGACTCCAGCGCGGGCCGGTCGCCCTTGACGGGCATGACCGCGTTGATGAGCCCGGCCGTGTAGGGGTGCTTGGGGCCGTAGAAGATGTCGCGCGCCGAGCCGGTCTCGATGATGCGGCCGGCGTACATGGTGGCGACCCGGTCCGCGAGCTCGGCGGCGAGGCCGAGGTCGTGGGTGATGAACACCATCGTGAACCCGAACTTCTTGCGGAGCTCGTGGAGCTGCTGCACGATCGAGCGCTGCGTGAGCAGGTCGAGCGCGGTGGTCGGCTCGTCGAGGACGAGGACCTGCGGGTCGAGCGCGATCGCGAGCGCGATGAGGGCGCGCTGCTTCATGCCGCCGGACAGCTCGTGCGGGTACGCCTGGAGGACGCGGTCGGGGTCGAGGCGCACGGTCTCCAGCAGCTCCCCGGCGCGGGCCTCCACTGCGGCCCTCGTCCAGCGCTTGCGGCCGCCGGCGTGGTCGCGGAGGGTGTCGGCGAAGTGGTCGCCGATGCGGATGACCGGGTTGAAGGCGTTCATGGCGCCCTGGAAGACCATGGCGGCCTCGTTCCAGCGGAACCGGCGCAGCTGCTCCTTCTTCATCTTCAGCAGGTCGGCGGTGGAGCCGTCCTTGAGCCGGTAGGTGAGGGAGCCGGAGGTGATCTCGCCGAGGCCGGGCAGGAGCCGCAGCAGGCCGAGGCCGAGCGTGGTCTTCCCGCAGCCGGACTCGCCCACGAGCGCGAGCGACTGGCCCTCGTACAGGTCGAGGTCGACGCCGCTGACGGCGGTCACGGACTCCTTGCGGCCGGTGCGGTAGGCGATCGCGAGGTCGCGGACGCTGAGGATCGGGTCGGTCATGGTCTCACCTTTCCCGGAGGCGCGGGTTGAGGGCCTGGTCGAGGCCGCGGCCCATCGTGACGAGCCCGATCGTGAAGAGCACGATCATGAACAGCGGCGCGACGACGAACGGCAGGGCGACCGGGTTGAGGTAGAAGTTCTGGCCCCAGGACTGGTGGATCATCAGGCCCCAGTTCGGCGTGCCCGAGGGCATGAGGCCGAGGACGTAGAGGCCGACGATCGCGTAGATGGCCTGGTTCACCGAGATCACGAAGTTCACGAAGATGAACCCGGCCATGTTCGGCAGGATCTCCCGGAAGACGATGCGGGCCGCGCCGAGGTCCTGGAGGCGGGCGGCCTCGACGAACTCGCGCTCCTTGAGCGACATGACCTGCGCGCGGATGGAGCGGAACAGGAAGGCCCACATGGTGGAGCCGACCACGATCGAGATGCCCCAGGCGGGGATGTCCTCGAAGAACGCGACGACCGCGAGCATGAGCAGGAACTGCGGGATGGTGACGGTGACGTCGGTGAGCTGGAGCAGCACCGAGTCGACGCGGCCGCGGAAGTAGCCGGCGATCGAGCCGAGGGCGACGGCGACGAACACGGCCATGAGGGCCGCGAGCGTGCCGACCCAGATGGGCTCGGCGCCGGAGTTGACGAGGATCTTGAAGGTGTCCTTGCCCTCGTACTGGGTGCCGAGCCAGTGCTCGGCCGAGGGCTCGGTCCAGATCTGCGTCGTGTCGGTCGGGTTGTGCTGGTCGATGACGAGCGGGCCGACGAAGGAGAACAGGACGATGGCGAGGACCAGGACGGTCCCGGCGAACCCGGCGGGGGAGCGGGTGAGCCCGGTCCACAGGCGTCCGAGGAAGGACTCCTTGAAGTGCTTGCGGGGCTTGGCGATCGCGGCGTCCACGGTGGTCATCAGGCGTCCTGCCCTTCGGACTTGATGCGCGGGTCGATGCGGACCAGGAAGAGGTCCACCACGAGGCTCGCGATGACGACGGAGGTGGCGAGGATGATGACGGCGGCCTGCACGACCGGGTAGTCGCGGTTCCCGATGGCCTCCATGAGCATCTGGCCGACGCCGGGGTACTGGAGGATCTGCTCGATGACGATGGAGCCGCCGACGAGGGTGCCGAGCTGGAGCGCCACCTGCGGGATGATCGGCAGGAGCGCGTTGCGGCCGACGTACCCGCGCGAGATGCGGCCGGGCTTGAGGCCGCGGGCCTGCGCCACGGTCACGTAGTCCTCGGTGAGGACCTCGGTGGTGGCGGCCTTCATGTTGAGCATGAAGGAGCCGGTGGCGGTGAACGCGAACGCGATGATCGGGAGGATCGCGTGGAACAGCGCGTCGCCGAAGAACACGAAGTCGAACCCGGGCTCGACGCCGGCGGTGATCCGCCCGCGCATGTCGAGGAAGGGGAGGACGCCGAGCATCGTGTAGCCGACGACCACGACCGCGGCGATGAGGATGTAGTTCGGGACGCCGGTGAGGAACGACCCGACGGAGGTCATGGCGTGGTCGAACCAGGAGCCGCGGCGGTAGGCCATCGCCATGCCGACCGAGAGGCCGACGACGATCGCGAGGACCACGCCCGCGCCGACCGCGAACAGCGTCCACGGCAGGTACTCCATGACGTGCTCGAACACGGTCTTGGAGGGGTTGGTGAGCGAGTTCCCGAAGTCGAGGGTGACCAGGCCCTTGAGGAAGTCGAGGTACTGCGCCCAGACGTTCGCGTCCGGGTCGTAGTTGATGATGTTCGCCGCGGTCGCCATCGCCTGCTCGTGGCTCATGCCGGCGGAGTTCAGGCGACCGGCCATGATCTCGATCGGGTCGCCGGGCATGAGGTGCATGAGCAGGAAGGTGATCGTGGCGACCAGCCACACGACGAACACCGACTGGCGGATGCGGCGGAAGGCGTAGGAGGTCCACGCGCGGCGGAGGACGGACGAGCGCGCCGCGGGGGGCGGCGGACCGACCGCCGCGTCCGGCGGCGGTGCCGGTCGCCCGCTCGCATGCTGCGCCGAGGTCGGTGCGGAAGGTGCGGTCACCTGGGGCACTCCTTCGTGCGTGGTCGGGGCTGGAGGCGGGGCGTGCTGCCGCGCCGCCGGGTACTGGATCGCGAAACAAATTGGAAAGATTGTTTCTAGTTAACGAACTTACCTGTCGTGACCCGGCGCACGCCAGCCTTGAGACGGAATCGTTACGTTGAACTTCAGGAGACGTTTTCCCTGGTCTCATCCGGGAGGTGCCGTCCGACGGTAGCCGGTCCGCGACGCTGCGGACAGCTCCTTCGGGGCGCGCCCGGCCGATCCCGGGCCGATGGGGCCGTTCGGTCGATGGTGCCGTCCGCCGAGCGGCCGCGCCCGGGCGGGCTGTGGCCAAGGACTCCCCGGGCGGGCGGCGGCCCCGCGTTCGAGTCCAGTACGCTCGTACTGTTAGGAGCAGTCCGCTCCCCGTCCCGACCACGCGCGGCGAAGCGCAAGGAGAGGTGCCGAAACCCATGGCGAAGATCAAGGTCGCGAACCCGGTCGTCGAACTCGACGGCGACGAGATGACCCGCATCATCTGGAGCAAGATCAAGGACGAGCTGATCCACCCCTACCTGGACGTGGACCTGCACTACTACGACCTCTCGATCGAGCACCGCGACGCCACCGACGACCAGGTCACCGTCGACGCCGCCAACGCGATCGCCGAGCACCACGTCGGCGTCAAGTGCGCGACGATCACCCCCGACGAGGCCCGCGTCGAGGAGTTCGGCCTCAAGAAGATGTGGCGCTCCCCGAACGGCACCATCCGCAACATCCTCGGCGGCGTCGTCTTCCGCGAGCCGATCATCATGAGCAACGTCCCCCGCCTCGTGCCGGGCTGGACCCAGCCGATCATCATCGGCCGCCACGCCCACGGCGACCAGTACAAGGCCACCGACTTCAAGGTCGACCGCCCCGGCACCCTCACCGTGACCTTCACGCCGGCCGACGGCTCCGAGCCGATCGAGTTCCAGGCCGCCGAGTACCCGGAGGGCGGCGGCGTCGCCATGGCGATGTACAACTACCGGAAGTCCATCGAGGACTTCGCGCGCGCCTCGTTCCGCTACGGCCTGGCCCGCGACTACCCGGTCTACATGTCGACCAAGAACACCATCCTCAAGGCCTACGACGGCATGTTCAAGGACGTGTTCCAGGAGATCTTCGACAACGAGTTCAAGGCCGAGTTCGACGCCAAGGGGCTCACCTACGAGCACCGCCTCATCGACGACATGGTCGCCGCGGCCATGAAGTGGGAGGGCGGCTACGTCTGGGCCTGCAAGAACTACGACGGCGACGTCCAGTCCGACACCGTCGCGCAGGGCTTCGGCTCGCTCGGCCTCATGACTTCTGTGCTCATGACCCCCGACGGCCAGACCGTCGAGGCCGAGGCCGCGCACGGCACCGTGACCCGCCACTACCGCGCCCACCAGCGCGGCGAGAAGACCTCGACCAACCCGATCGCCTCGATCTTCGCGTGGACCCGCGGCCTGTCGCACCGCGGGAAGCTCGACGGCACCCCCGAGGTCAGCGGCTTCGCCGAGACCCTCGAGCGGGTCGTCATCGACACCGTCGAAGGCGGCAAGATGACCAAGGACCTGGCGCTCCTCGTCGGCCGGGAGCAGGAGTGGCAGACCACCGACGAGTTCCTCGACACCCTGTCGGAGAACCTCGCCAAGAAGGTCGCGGCCTAGCGCGTAACCGGGTCGCCGCAGACTCGTTGTAGAGGGTGCGGTCACTGCTCGGCGTCGCTTGCGAGCCGGGCTCCGAGCCCCAGTGCGGTGGCCGCCCCTTCCCAGTTGGAGGCCCCGGCCGACGTGTGCAGGCGCACACTCGGCAGGGGCCTCCCCCCTTTCGCGGCTTGTAAACTAGCCGGGTTGCACACCGGTTCGCGCAGTTCGCGGCGGACCGCGCCCCCCGACCGAAAGGCAGACATGAGAGGCGTCATCCTCGCCGCCGGACAGGGGCAGCGCCTGCGCCCCGACACCGACCGCCTCCCCAAGACGCTGCTGCCGGTCACCGCGACCGAGACCATCCTCGACACCGTCGTCCGCGGCCTCGCCGAGGTCGGTGTGACGGACATCGCCGTCACCGTCGGGCACGCCGCCGAGCGGATCGTCGAGCACGCGCCGTCCCTCGAGTCGCGCTACGGCGTCGAGGTGACGATCGTCGAGAACGACAAGCCGCACTGGAACAACGCGTACTCGCTGTGGACCGCCCGCGAGCACTACGCCGGCGGCGCGATCCTCGTCAACGGCGACACCGTCCACCCCGCGAGCATCGAGCGGCGCCTCCTGGCCGCCGCCGAGACCGACCCGCGCCTGCTGCTGGCCCTCGACGACCACAAGGAGCTCACCGAGGAGGCCATGAAGGTCCGCATCGGCGAGCACGGCGTCGAGCTCATCCACAAGGTCCAGCCGGTCGAGTCCGCCGCCGGGGAGTACATCGGCGTCAGCCTCATCCCGGCCGGGGTCGCCGAGGAGCTCACCAAGGCCCTCGAGGCGACCTTCACCCGCGACTCGACCCTGTACTACGAGGACGCCTACCAGCTCCTGGCCGAGGCCGGGCGGATCGGCACCGTCTCCACCGGGCCGGTGCGCTGGACCGAGGTCGACGACCACGCCGACTGGGCCCTCGCCGAAGCGATCGCGGCGACCCTGTAGTGCCCACGTTCGCCCGCACCGTCCTCGCGCCGATCACGGTTGAGGTGTCCTCCGGAGCCGTCGCGCGGCTCCCGGAGCTGCTCGCGGACTCCCGGATCTCCTCGGGCGGGCGCGTCGCCGTCGCCCTCGGACCCGGCCTCGGCGAGACCATCGCCGACCAGCTCGACCACCTGCCCGACGCCGTCGTGCACACCGTCAAGGCCGGCAGCCTCGACAGCGCCAAGGAGCTCACCAGGCGCCTGCGCGACGACCACGTCGACGCCCTCGTCGGCATCGGCGGCGGCAAGCTCCTCGACACCGCCAAGTGGGCGGCCTCCGACCTGGGGCTGCCGATGGTCTCGGTCGCCACGAGCCTCGCCCACGACGGCCTCGCGTCCCCCACGGCCTCGCTGGAGCGCGACGGCGTCTCCGTCTCCTACGGGGTCCACCCGCCGCTCGCCGTCCTCGCCGACCTCGACTTCATCCGCCGCGCGCCCGCGAACCAGCTCCAGTCCGGCATCGGCGACGCCCTGACGAACCTGTCCGCGGTCGCCGACTGGCAGCTGTCCAACGAGGTGAACGGCGAGCCCGTCGACGGCCTCGCCGCCGCGATCGCGCGCACCGGCGCCGAGGCGGTCCTGCGCCACCCGGGCACGATCGCCGACGACGCGTTCCTGGCCACCCTGGCCGACGCGCTCATCCAAGGCGGCCTCGCGTCGAGCATGGCCGGATCGTCCCGGCCCTGCTCGGGCGGGTGCCACGAGATCGCGCACGCGCTCGAGGCGCTCCACCCCGGCCTGGCCTCCCACGGGGCCGAGGGCGCGATCGGGGCGCTCATCTGCACCTGGCTGCGGGGCGACGACGCCCTGTTCGCGGAGCTCTCGGCCGCCCTGAAACGGCACGGCCTGCCGCGCACCGCGAGTGAACTCGGGTTGACCACGGCGGAGCTCGCCACAGCGGTGGCCTACGCGCCGAGGACCCGCCCGGGCCGTTATACGATTCTCGAACATCGTGAACTGGACTCGGTGGCGCTGGAGCGACACCTGACGGAGAT
Organism: Glycomyces terrestris; assembly: GCF_003933745.1. Classification (GTDB taxonomy): domain Bacteria; phylum Actinomycetota; class Actinomycetes; order Mycobacteriales; family Micromonosporaceae; genus Glycomyces; species Glycomyces terrestris. The sequence continues at coordinate 82,384 of NZ_RSEB01000007.1, forward strand.
GATGCATGAGCTCGATTAGCCCGCACCCCGACGGCGTCTCCGGCCCAGCCGGAAACCGCGACGGGAGCCCGGACTCCAACGACGCGGCGGCCCCCCAGGGCGGCTTCGGCACCGGGCCTTCGGCCGCCCCCGCGGGCTACCCGCCGGGGGCCATGAGCTCCGGCTCGGCGGCGTTCGCGAGCCCGCCGCCGTCGGCCGCGCCCGGCATCACACCGCCGCCGCACCCCGGCCAGGCCCCGGGCACTCCGGGCGTGCAACCGCCTGCGCCGCAAGGCTACGGGCAGCAGCCCGGGCCGCACGCGCCCGCGCCGCAGCACCCCGCCCCGTACGGCCCGCCCGCGCACCCGCAGGGCCCGCCGCCGGCCGCGCACGGCTCTCCGCAGGCCCCCTACGGCGCCCCCCAGGCCCCGTACCACCCGGGCCAGCCGCCCCAGCACCCCCACCAGTCGCCGCAGGCGCCCCACGGCCAGCCGCCGCAGGGCCAGCAGCCCCCGCAGCCGTACGGCCAGCCCGCCCCGCAGCCGCAGGGCCAGCCGCAGCCGGCGCACTTCCAGCCGCAGACGCCTCCGCCGCCGCCCGCGGTCGCGCCCCCGCCGCCGCACGTCGCCGCGGGCAGCCCGGGCCAGGTCCCGCAGGCGCCGTACGCGACCCGCGTCGAGCCGGGCCGCGAGATGCCGATGGCCGGGGCCTCCCCGATCCGCCGCAACCTCGACGACACCGCCGAGCTCCCGGCGTTCCTCGACTCCGCACGCAGCGAGGAGGGGCCGCTCGACGAGTCCCGCAACGCCGTCGTCAAACCGCTCAAGCGGAAGTTCCCGCTCACCACCGGCTTCACCGCGCTCCTGCGCCACCGCTACGCCATGTCCGTCCTGGTCCGCCGCGACCTCGCGGTCAAGTACCAGGCCACGGTCATGGGCTACGTGTGGTCGCTCATCGAGCCGCTCGGCCTCACCGTCATCTACTGGTTCGTGTTCGACGTCGTCTTCGGCGGCGGCAGCTCGATCCCCGCCGACGAGAACGGCAACCGCCCCGGCTACCTCGTCTTCATCGTCTCGGGCATCTTCGCCTACCAGTGGTTCAGCTCCGCGGTGAACGAGGGCGCGAAGTCCCTCGGCGGCCAGGCGAGCCTCATCACGGTCATGAAGGTCCCCCGAGAGGTCTTCCCGGTCTCGAAGGTCTTCGCGCGCTTCGCCGAGTACGTCGTCGGGTTCCCGATCCTCATCGCCGTCGCCATCCTCGACGGCGGCGTGTTCGGCCTCAACCTGCTGTGGCTGTTCCCGGCGATCCTGGTGCAGGCCATGCTCACCACCGGCATGGTGTTCATCCTCGCCGCCGCGAACGTCCTGTTCCGCGACGTGCAGCGCTTCCTGCCGCTCGTCATGCGCGTGCTGTTCTACGCCTCGGCGATCATCTACCCGATCACCAAGGTCACCAGCGCCGAGTCGATGCAGAACCACCCGTGGCTGGTCAACCTGTTCACCTCGAACCCGCTCGTCGGCATCTTCTCGATGCACCGCGCCGCGTTCATCCCGGGCCTGGCCCCGTCGATGTACTCGGTCGCCGTGGCCGTCGGCGTCTCGGTCTTCCTGCTGTTCTTCGGCCGCTGGATCTTCTACCGCCTCGAACCGCGTGTGCTCAAGGCGCTCTAGGCGACAGGACGGCCCCGACGACCGCGTCGGGGCCGTTCCCGCGTTCCCGGCCGCCCCCGCTCCGGCCAATGTGGACGGAAGTGGCGAAAGGGGCCGACCGGGCGCGAGCGGCCCCGCGGGGCGGGACCGCCGTCGGTACGATGTGGGGAACGCCCGCAACCGAAGGCGTGTCCGGATAGTCGGATTGGTCACCGCCCAGTCCCCGACCGCGCCGGATGCGCCTAGTATGTGGGGCGACCACGCCCCGGCATCCCAGACGGAGAACTTCGCGCCATGACCTCCCCGCAGCCCCCGCGGCCCCAGCCCAGAGCCGCTGCCGGGGGCGGCGTCAACGAGGAGACGCTCCACCTGCCCGCCTCCACGCCCGGCGCGGCCGCCCCGCCCGCCGCCGCGACGCAGCGCACCGCCCCCAGCCCCTACCCGGTCCGGCCGCCGTTCCGCGCCCCCGCGCCCCCGCCCCCCGGCCCGCAGGCCCCGCCCGGCCCGATGCGCACCACCGGCGCGCACCCGCGCCCCGCGCCCGCCCCGCTCGCGGCCCCGCTGCGCTGGGAGGGCGTCGGCTTCCGGCCCGACATCCAGGGCCTGCGCGCCGTCGCCGTCGCCCTGGTGCTCCTGTCGCACGTCGGATTCTCGTTCGCCGCGGGCGGGTACGTGGGCGTCGACGTGTTCTTCGTCGTCTCCGGGTTCCTCATCACCTCCCTGCTCGTCAAGGAGGTCTTCGACACCGGGCGGATCTCGCTCGCCGGGTTCTACGCCCGCCGGGCCCGCCGCATCCTCCCCGCCGCGAGCGCCGTCACCATCGCGACCGCGCTCGGCGCGTGGCTGTGGTTCCCCGTGACGCGCCTCGAGGCGGTCATGCAGGACGCGTTCACCGTCATCGTGTACGCCGTGAACTACCGCTTCGTCGCCACCGAGACCGAGTACCTGAACGCCGACCAGATGCCCTCGCCGTTCCAGCAGTACTGGTCCCTGGCGGTCGAGGAGCAGTTCTACGTCGTGTGGCCGCTGCTGCTCATCGGGCTGCTCGCCCTCGCCAAGCGCAGCCCCCGCAAGCTCCTCAGCGCCGCGATCGCCTCGTGCGCCGGGATCTTCGCGCTCAGCCTGGTCCTGTCGGTGCTCACCACCGAGGTGTCGCAGCCGACCGCGTACTACGCGGCCCACACCCGCATCTGGGAGCTCGCCGCCGGCGCGCTCCTGGCGCTCATGCTCCCGACGCTCAAGCGGATCCCGGCCGCGGCCGCGTGGATCCTCGGCCTCGGCGGGCTCGCCGCGATCGTCGCCGCGGGCGTCCTGTACGACGCGTCGACGCCGTTCCCGGGCTACACCGCGCTCCTGCCGGTCCTCGGCACCGCGGCCGTGATCGCCGCCGGCTCGGGCGCGAAGAACCCCGCGAGCGCGCTCCTGGCGACCGGCCCGTTCCAGTACGTCGGCAAGATCTCCTACAGCCTCTACCTGTGGCACTGGCCGATCCTCATCCTGATCCCGCTCGCGGTCGACGCCGAGCCGACCGTGGGCCTGCACACGGTCCTGCTGCTCGCCACGGTCGCGGTCGCGCAGCTGTCGTACCTGTACATCGAGGAGCCGGTGCGCCGCGCCCGCCCGCTCCGGACGAGCAACATGTGGGGCCTGGTCACCGGCGTCGCCTGCTCGCTGCTCGGCATCGCCATGGTCCTCACCCTGACGCTCGGCTTCGGGAAGGTCCCGCCGCAGGAGGAGCCGGTCGACCTCGAGGCGGTCGAGGAGGTCGAGGACGTGTCCGAGATCGAGCTGCGGCTCCAGGAGGGCCTGGCGGTCACCACCGTCCCCGCCGACCTCGAGCCGTCCCTGACGAGCGTGGCCTCCGACGAGCCGGAGATCTACGGCGACGGCTGCCACCTCGACGCGTGGACCGAGAGCCTCCTCGACGGGTGCGCGTTCGGCGCCCCCGACAGCGGGACCACCGTGATGCTCTTCGGCGACTCCCATGCGGCCCAGTGGTTCCCGGCGCTCGAACCGATCGCGGTCGAGCAGGGCTGGCGGCTGGTGACGCGCACCAAGAGCGCGTGCACGCCCGCGAGCACCACCGTCTCCAACGAGACCGTCGGCGGCGAGTACACCTCCTGCTCCGACTGGCGCGAGAACGTCCTCGCCGAGATCGAGGAGGTGCGGCCCGCCATGGTGATCCTCAGCGGCGAGGACGCGCCCCCGATCGTGGAGTGGGAGGACGACGGCCCCGAGGCGTGGGCCCAGGCGTGGACCGACACGCTCGCGCGCGTCACCGCCGCGGCCGCGAACACCGTCGTGCTCACCGACACGCCGCGCAGCCCCACCGGTGATCCGATCCCCGAATGCGTGGCGCTGCACCAGGACTCGGTCGCCGAATGCGTCATGCAGCGCTCCGAGGCGATCGACGACTCCGGCAACCGCGAGGCCGCCATGGCCGCGCAGCAGGAGGCCGGCGCGACGGTCGTCGAGACCGTCGGCTGGTTCTGCTACGCCGGGGCCTGCCCCGTCGTCACCGGGAACCTCCTGGTGTACCGCGACTCCCACCACATGAGCACCCCGTACGCGCGGTCGCTCACCCAGCTGCTGCGGGACGAGCTCCCGGCGCTGTGAGCTGTGGCGCAGGCGTGTCGGGGCCCTGCTCGCGGGCCTCGGCCCTGGACCGCGCTTGGTACAGTGTGTATCGATCCCTTCCCCGTCGGGAGCCCGAGCCCCCTTGAGAGGAACGCCCCATGCGCAGGCTGACCGCACTCGCCGCACTCGTGCTGCTGTTCGCCGCCGGCTGCACCACCGGGGACGACCCGGGGAACGGCGAGGACCCGGGGACGACCGAGTCGGAGGCGCCGCCCGCGCCGACCGCGCCCGTCGAGCTGACGCTCACGCCCCCGGCCGGGTTCACCGCCGACACCACCGGCGCCGACCGCGAGGTGCTCTTCACCGACCAGCACGTGACGTACACGTTCTGGGTCGCCGGCGCCGAAGGCGGCTTCGACCGCATCCAGGTCACCTCGTACCTGCTCAGCGAAGGCGCCGACACCTCCACGTACGACGCGCAGGCGAACCTCGTCACCGACTACTTCGGGAAGCTCAACCAGCTCATCTCGCTGGACAACTACTACCCGACGATCATGCACCGGCAGGACGGCATCTACCGCTACGGCGAGGTCGTCGTCGACGGCGTCGAGGTCAAGTGGCAGGACCACTTCGTGTTCGCCGGCCAGTACCTCATCAACGTCACCTGCTCCTGGGACGCGCACTACGCCCAGGTCGACGCCGCCTGCGGCGAGGTGACCTCGACGTTCCCGTTCCCCGAGGACTTCACCGCGGCCGCGTAGGGCCCAGCGGCCGGCCCGGCAGTGCCTTAGAGCGTCGGGCCGAGCGTTCGGACCGGCCTCGGACCGCCGGGCCCGGGGGCCTCAGACCGCCAGGCCGAGCGCCCGGAATCGCTCGGCGTGCGCCTCGTGGCTGAACAGGCGCCGCGTCGTCGCGAACCCGGCCTCGCGCTGCTCCAGGTACCGGTCGTGGTCCCCGGTCAGCTCGGCGACGAGCCCGGCCACGTCGGCCGGCTCGGCGTACAGCGCCCCGGACCCGAACGCCGGCTTGAACACCGGCGGCAGCACCACCGGCAGGCCCGCGGCCATCGCCTCGACGGGCGCGCGCCCGAACGCCTCCAGCCACGACGAGCACGTGTAGTACACGTACACGTCCAGGCCGCGCAGGAACTCGCCCACGGCGACCTCGTCGAACGCGTACCCGGTCCAGTTCTCGGGCAGCCGCCCCAGGATGCGCCGCGGCACCTCGACACCGCCGAGCGCGCGGATCTCGAACCGCGGCCCCGCCGGGTAGCAGGCGCGCAGCTGCGACGCCAGCTCCGGCCACTTCGACAGGTGGTCGCGCGAGTGCCGCCCGATCCGCACCACGTCGCCGACCGGGTGGTCGCCGCGGACCGCGGTGGCCTTCAGGTCGATCGACGGGTACCAGTAGTCGGCCGCCAGGTCGACGCCCTCGAGCTCGTCCGCGTGGTGGTCGAGCAGCGCCTGGTGCACGAGCGGCCCCACGGTCACCCAGCGGTGGTCGCCGATCCAGTCGGTGAGCTTGCGGTGCACGCGGTCGACGTCCCACACGCGCTTGCGGCCCACGCCGCCCTCGTAGTACGTCATCGGCGCCTGGTTGACCACCAGCATCCGCTGCTCGGCCACGATCTCGGGCAGGTCGTCGCGCAGCACCGACGCGAACGGCGGGAACCGCATGAGCAGCAGGTCGCACGCGACCTTCGCGCGGTCGCCGACGATCCGCACCCGGTCGCCGTCCACGGCCTCCAGGACCTTCGCGTTCAGCGGCCGCCCCGGGTGCATCTCGAACAGCGGGTTGTGGACCAGGCCCACGCGCAGGCCCGCGGCCTTGAGCATGGCGATCTCGTTCAGGTTCGAGGAGGTCGTGCCGCCCGGCAGGTTGAAGTTCGAGGCGATGACGACGTCGTAGCGCTCCTCGGCGCCCCGCGGCGCGGTCCGCGAGTGGGCGAGCGCCGCCGCGGCGGCGCGCCGCACCGTGCGCGTGTGCGCGCCGTCGGACGCGATCGACCGGAGCGCGGGCGTGGAGGCGGTCGTGAACCCGGCGTCCAGGCGCTCCCGCCACTTGCGGACGTTCGCGAGCGCGCGCGTCTCCCGCTGGGCCGCGCGCAGGCGCCGCCGCGACAGCAGCTGCATCGGGCTCGCCACCCCGGACTCGCCCATCCGCTTGCGCAGCAGGGCGACCACGAGCGCGGCCTCGCCGGCCAGGACGGCCGCCATCGCGGGCAGGTACACCGCCGGGGGCGCGGTCAGCGCGAGGCCCGCGCCGGCGAGGGTGGCCGCCCCGACGGCGGTCCCGGCGAGCGCGAGCTTCCTCGCGGTGCGCATGCGTGCTCCGTTCATCGGCGGGCCAGCCGCCGCAGCAGGGCCTTGAAGCGGGGGAACCCGGGCGCGGACAGCGCGGCGACCGCGAGCGCGCCCGACGCGGACACGGCCGTGAACGACACCGCCGCCGCCGTCTCGGGCGCGGCGGCGAACCAGCTCGCGACCGCGGCGGCCCACAGCAGCGCGAACGCCGCGGCCCCGGCCGCGGCGAGGGCCCGGCGCGGGCCCCGGTGCTCCTCGGGCCGCGCCTCAGCGCGGGCCTCGCCGCTCCGCTTGGCCGACAGGATCGCGGCGACCGCCTGCGCGGCGGCGGGGCGGATCGTCCGCTCCCACGTCTCGGTGCGCCCCACGTCCGTGAACGCGAACTCGTCGCCGCGGCCCTCCCACAGGGACGGGTCGGTGACGACGAGCCGCTCGGCCGCGACCCGGTCGACGGGCGCGACGAACTCGACCGGGTTGTCGCCGTGCAGGCTCTCGTTGAGGAAGTCGAGGATCTCGGGGCGCAGGTGCCGCACGTCGGCGTGGAGGCGCAGCAGCGACTCGACGTGGACGATGCCGACGCGCTTCCCGGCGGCGGCGGCCTCGCGGGCGCGCTCGACGGCGCGTTTCTGGCCGTCCTCCCAGTAGCGGCAGTCGGCGACGTACAGCTCGTCGAAGGTCCGGCCGTCGAGGCGCACCCCGCGGCTCAGGCTGGGCGCGTACAGCTCCCGGCGGGGCGCGTCGGCCTCCATGAACCCGCTCGCGTGGCCGCGGCGGATCGCCTCGCGCCAGTGCTGGTGCGCGGACTGGTACGCCGAGCGCGCCGGGTGCTGCCAGCCGTTGTCGATCTCGCTGGAGGTGAGGGTGTCGCCGCTGAGGCGCACCAGCGTGAACACCTCGCCCTGGAGCTTGCGCACGGCCCGGTTGCCGAACACGGCCTTGAACCGGAAGTGGAACTCGGTGTCGGCGCCCTTGCGGAGCGCGTCGAAGTAGCCCATCCGCTCGCGCACCGGCTCGGTGCGGAACATGACCGACGTCGACCGCGGCCCCTGCACCGGCCGTCCGGTGTGGACGGCGGTGAGGTCCTCGCGGACCCTGATGCAGTTCGCGAACGTCATGACCAGCGCCGGGTCGGCGACCATCGGCGCGACCTGCCGCTCCAGCCACCTCGGGTGCGCCCAGTCGTCGGAGTCGAGGCCGGTCGTGAACACGCCCTTGCACTCCAGCAGCGCGCGGTTGCGGGCCCGGTAGGTGCCGGAGTTCTCCGGGAGCCGGAACAGCCGGATGCGCTCGTCGAGCGCGGCCGCCCGCGCCAGGATCTCCCCGTACTCGGGGCCGGAGGCGTCGTCGACGAGCAGCAGCTCCCAGTTCTGCCAGCTCTGCGCCACGACCGACCGGATCGCGGTGAACAGGGTCTCGTCGGGCCGGTAGCACGTCATGATGACCGAGATCCGCCGCTGCGCCCCGCTGACGGCCTCGGCGGGCCCGGCTTGGAGCCGGTCGAACCGCGGCCCGTCGCCCTCGGCCACGTCGAGGTCGGGCATCCCGGTGAAGACCCGGAACCGCTCTAGCCACGCGGCGGCGTCCCCGCCCCGGTCCGGATGCGCCTCGTCGGCCTCGAACGCGTGCCGCCACCGCGGCTGGAGGTCCCTGTACCGTTCGAGCACGCCCGCGGCCGACCCGGTCGCCGCGAGCGCGGCCTCGCCGTACCTGATCTGGAACTCCGGCAGCACCGACTTCGGGTCCAGCCGCTCGGCGAGCCGGAACAGCGCGTACGCGTCCCGGTACTCCCGCCGCCGCGCGAGCGCCGCGGCGTACCCGGCGAGCCGCCCGGCGTCGATCCCGGAAGTGTCGGCGTCCTCGGCTTCGGCGAGCGCGACGAGGTCGGCGTGCGCGGTGCCGGGCGCGGCGAGTTCGCGGGCGATGTCGACGGCGAGCGCGGAGCGGGTGCGGACGGTGGTGCCGTAGAGCGCCTGGACCGGTTGCGACCTGGCCTCGTCGAGCAGTGCCTGCGGGAGCGTCCTCGCCTGCGCGACGCGGTCGCCGGGGGCCTCGGCCGCGGGTGCGTTCGCGGGCAGCGGGGTCGCAGAGGTGGTTGAGGTCATCGATGCAGTCAGTCAGCCATGGGAGAAAGGGAAGCGGCCCGCGGGAGGCGCGCATGGGGCCGAGGCGATCCTAGCATGCGCGACATCGTCGAATGGTCCTCGCGTTTCTGGCAGTCGGCGTCGCCGCGAATGGAACGGCAGGTCAGAGGCGGTGCGGCACGGTCACGCCGAGCCGCGCGACCCGGCGGATCAGCGCCGCCGGGGAGAAGTCCTCTTCGACCTTAGCGAGCGCCCGCAACGCCTGCGCCTCGTAGGCCGCCGGGTCCCCGGCCAGGGCGCGCACCGCCGCGGCCACCCCGTCCGGACGACAGTAGACCGCCGCGTCCCCGAACAGCGCCTCGAAACGCCGGTCCATGACGCACGGCACCCCGGAGGCCATCGCCTCCAGCGGCGACCGTCCGAACGCCTCGACGCAGTCGTCGGCGATGAAGTACACGAACACGTCGAGCCCGTGCAGGAACTCCCGCGCGGGCACCGACCCGAACGGCAGCTCCACCCAGTTGCCCGGCAGCCCCCCGAGCAGCTCCCGCGGCGTCTCGGCGCCCCCGAGCGCGCGCACCTCGAACGCCGCGGGGTAGCACTCCAGCAGCCGCTCGGCCGTCTCGGGCCACTTCAGCGGCGCGTCCCTGGTGTGCCGCCCGATGCGCACCGGCCCCTCGTGCCGCGGGCGCTCGGCGCGCCGCCACTGGTCGGCCTCGATGATCTCGTACCAGTACTCGTCGGCGATGTCGATGCCCGCGATCGCATCCGCGTGGTGCCGCTCAAGCGTGCGCCGGACCTCGGGGCCGATGAGGTACCACGTGTGGTCCCCGAGCCACCCCTGCACGGTCTCGTGCACCGCGGCCGGGTCCCACTGCGGCCGCCGCCCCCCGTCCGGGCCGTAGTACGTGAACGGCACCTGGTTCACCAGCAGCACGGTCCGCCCCGCCTCGATCCGCGGCAGGTCGTCCATGAGCCGCTCCATGACGGTGGGCAGCCGCACCACCGCCAGGTCGCACCGCACCGCGTCGTGCGGGCCCACCAGCACCACCCGCTCCCCGTCCACCAGCTCGGCGATCTTGGGGTTCACCGGCACCGACACGTCCCACCGGTACACCGGGTGGTGCAGCAGCCCCACCCGCAGCCCGGCCCCGGTGAGCGCCCCGATGTCGGCGACGTTCGCCGACGTGTTCCCCCCGGGCAGCCCGAAGTGGGACACGATGAGGACGTCCACGACGTACTCGGCCCTGGCCGCGCGGGCCCGCTCCTCGGCCTGGAACCACTCGTCGAGTTCGCGCAGGACCGCCATCCGGTGCTCCGGCGGGTTCGCGGGGTTGCGGGCCGAGCGCAGCAGCGGATCGACCGCGCTGGCGGAGAAGCCGTTGCGGAGCCGGGCGGTCCACTTGTCGTGGAACTGCCGCCGCTCCTCCTCGGCCGGGTCCGCCGCGGTCTCGGCCGCGGGCGCGGCCGCGCGTTCGAGGGACCGCCGCACCCTGAGGTTGCGGGCGCGGCGCCAGACCTGCGCTCCCAGGACCGTGATCGCGGCGCACTCGACCGTGAGGACGGCGCCGACGACCGCGGCGGCGGCGGACGGCGGCAGTGCGAGCACGGCCGCCGCGGCGAGCGCGGCCCCCGCGCCCGCCCACAGGAGGGCGGCCCGTCCTCGGGTCCGCCTGATCGCCGTGCCGCTCATCGCGCCCCGCTCTCGTCCGCCGTGCCGGCCGGGCCTCCCGGACCGGGTCGGGCGCCGGGGACCCGGACGCCCAGTGCCGCGACGCGGCGCAGCAGCGCCTCGTGCGAGAAGTGCTCCCGCACCACCGCCAGCGACCGCTCCGACTGCGCCCGGTAGCGCTCCGGGTCGGCCATGAGGCCCCGCACCACGTCCTCGACCTCGTGCGGCTCGCAGTAGAGGCCGCCGTCGCCGAACAGGGGCCGGAAGCGGGGCGGCATGACGCACGGCAGCCCGGCGGCCATGGCCTCCATGGGGGAGCGGCCGAACGCCTCCACGTACTCCTCGGCCGTGAAGTACACGGCCACGTCGAGCGAGTGCAGGAACTCGATCGCGGGGACCGACCCGAAGGGGTACTCCGTCCAGTTCGCGGGCAGCTCTCCGAGGACCCGCCGGGGCGACTCGGCGCCGCCGAGGACGTGGACCTCGAAGTCCTCGCCGTCCGGGTGGGCGGCGCGCAGGTCCTCGGCGATGGTCTGCCACTTCAGCGGGTGGTCCCGCGAGTGGCGTCCGATGCGGATGGTCCCGTCGGGCTCGCGCGGGCCCTCGCGGCGCCACAGGTCCGGGTCGAGCGAACCGAACCAGTAGTCCTCGGCGAACTCGATCCCGGCGAGCTCGTCGGCGTGGTGCCGCTCCAGGGTCTCGCGCACCGACGGGCCGATCGCGTACCAGGTGCTCGGCCCCGCCCAGGCGGCGAGGTTGTCGCGCACGGTCGCGACGTCCCACGAGAAGTGGCGGCCGCCGTCGGGCCCGTAGGACTCGAACGGCGTCTGGTTGATCAGGAGGACCGTCCGGGCCGGCTTGATCTCGGGGCGGTCGTCGAGCGGCTTCGCGAGCGAGGGCGGGAACCGGACGATCATCAGGTCGCACGTCACGTCGTCGCCGGGCCGGAGCATGACGGCGCCCTCGGCCGCGAGCTCGGCGACCTTCGGGTTCACGTCGCGGCCGACGTTCCACTCGAACACCGGGTGGTGGAGCAGCCCCACGGACAGGCCCGCCCGCAGGTAGGCGCGCACCTCTTCCACATTGGAGGCCGTGGTGCCGCCGAGCAGGTTCAGGTTCGAGACCAGGACGATGTCGAGGTGCCCCTGGAACGGCTCGTCCCGCCGCTCCCGCAGGCCCTTGCGCCACTCGACGATCGCGTCGAGCATCGCGATGCGGAAGGGGTACGTGCCCTGCTCGTTGTCCGCGTACCCGTACATGACCGGCAGCGCGGTCGCCGAGAAGCCGCGCGTGAGGCGTGCGGTCCAGCGCCGCAGCGGGCGGAGCTTCCTGGCGGGGAGCTTCCCGGCCCGCACCGGCTGCGGCGCGGTGACGGGGGCGGCCTGGGCCGGCGCGACCGCGGCCTCCTTGACCGCGTCCTCCAGCCGCAGCAGGAGCGCGGCCAGCAGCCCCAGTTCGAGGACCGCGACCACGGCGGCGACGGCGAGCGCGGCCGGGCGACTCGGCGCCAGGACCACGGCGGCGACGGCCGCCGCGAGTCCGGCGAGCGCCGCCGCCGGGGCGGGGCCGATCCGCCGCAGCCGCCGCTTGAGGCGGCCGAGACCGCGTCTGAGCATCCGCTTCATCGGCGCAGCCGCCGGGCGGTGAGGGCGATCGCGACGCAGCCGGCCGCGGCGAAGCCGGTCGCCGTCGTCGTCAGGGCCGCCGCCGGACCCGCTGCGGCAGCGGCGAGCCCCGTGCCCGCCGCGGCCGCAGCAGCCGTCCCGGAGGCGGTCAGCAGGCCGCGGGTCCCGGGCCGCAGCAGGCCCACCCGGACCCGAAGGGGCTCAGGCGGCTCCACCGGGGCCGGAGGGGCCTGCGGGACCGCGGTCCCCGTGACGCCGTAGTCCTGTTCGAGACAGGTGAGGAGCGACCGGTCGGCGGCGACCAGGCGGTGCGCGCCGGAGCGCTCCAGATCCGCGAACAGCAGGCCGTGCTCGGCGGCGAACGCGAGCACCTCCGGCGCGATCGCGGCCGAGCCGGCGAGGGCGTCCCAGGCGGGGTAGTGCACCAGCCCGACCGTCTCGCCGTCGGCCGCGGCGGCCGCGGCCTCGTCCAGCAGCTCGCGCCGCGAGCGGTCGACGCGCCGCCAGTCGGCGGCCGCCACGAGGTCGAACCGGTCGGGGACGGCGCCCCGCTCCAGGAGCTCCCGCGGCGCCGGGAACGGCCGCTCCGGCGGGGAGGCGGCCAGGAACGGCTTGGAGCGCCCCTGGCGAGTCCGCTTGTGCCAGTGGCGGAACGCGTTCTCGTACGCGGCGCGTGCCGGGGAGACCCACTCGGCCGCCACCTCGGACTCCGAGAGCGATCCGGCCCGGTGCCGCACCGCCGTGAGGTACCGGCCGCGGAGGAACGCCACGCGGCCGCTGCCGAAGTGCCGCTGGACGCGGAGCTTGAACTCGGTGTCCGCGCTCTTGAGCACGGTGTCGTAGAAGCCGATGCGCTCGCGGATCTCGCCGGCGCGGAACATGACGGACGTGGACCGCGTCTCGGTCAGGCGCAGCTCGGGGGTGACGGCGGGCTCGAGGCCGCCGGTGCAGCGGACGCCTTCGGCGACCGACATGACCAGGCCGGGGTCGGCCAGCAGCGGGGCGATCTGCCGCTCGATCCACCGCGGGTGGGCCCAGTCGTCCGAGTCCAGGCCGGTGATCACGGCGCCCTCGGCCATGCCGAGGGCTCGGTTGCGGGCCCGGTAGGTCCCGCCGTTGGTCCGCTGGCGGACGAGCCGCACGCGCTCGTCGAGGCGGCCGCATTCGACGAGCAGGTCCGCGTATCCGGGTCCCGACGCGTCGTCGACGAGGAGCAGCTCCAGGTTCCGCCAGCTCTGGGCGAGGACCGACCGGACCGCGGTGAGCAGTTCGGGACCGGGCTCGAAGCAGGTCATGACGACGGAGACGAGGGGGCCGTCCTCGACCGCCCGCACGCCGTCGGGACGCAGCCGTCCCAGGAGGTCGGGCCCGGCGTCCCCGAGGACGACGCCGTCCCAGCCCGCGAAGTCGAGGAACGCGGGCACCCAGCGCCGCTCGTCCCCGGGCGACGCGGCCCGCAGCGCGGCGCATTCGGCGGCCCCCCAGTAGGCGTCCGGCACCCGGCCGTAGGTCCGGCGCAGCGATCGCAGGAGGCGGAGGTCGCCGCGCAGTCCCGCCAGCCGGACGTGCGCGATCTGGTCCCGTTCGGGCAGTGCGTCGCCGAGGAGCCTCCTGGCGCGCCCGTACATCGCCAGGGCCGCGTCCTGGTCGCCGTCGTCGAGCGGCTGGGCGGCGAGCGCGTAGGCGAGGTCGCAGTAGGCGCCGAGGTGCAGCTTGGAGGACTTCACGCGCCGGTCGAACGCGGTGTGGTCGACCGCGTCGACCGGGTCGCGCTCCTCGGGGTGGGCGAGGAGCGCCAGCAGCCGCCGCCCGGTGCGGGAGCGCAGCCGGAGCGCGTTGGCGAGCACGGCGCCGCTCGGCGCCGCCGCGACTCGGGGGAGTACCGATTCGAGGTACGGGGTGGAGGGTGGGAGGGGCATGCTCATCCCTTTCCTGTCGCAAGGTCCTGCATTTCCTCTGCTCCGATTTCCGCCGCATTCGAACCGTCCACTAGGGGCAGATCGTGCAACGACGAATAAATCGGGCGACTGGGGCAAGTCGATGCTACAGCAGCGCGTCGAACATGGCGCGTTCCGAACAGGCCGGTGAACGGTGAGGGGCCCGTGCGCGGCCGGCGGGAGCCGGCCGCGCACGGGCCCGGGCGCGAAGAGGTGGGGCGGAGCGCGGCCGCTCAGGAGGGGGGCGGCACCGCGACTCCGTGGGCGCGGACCCGCCGGATGAGCGCCTCCTCGGAGAAGTGCCGGCGCACGTGCTCCAGGGCGCGGTCGCGCTGCTCGCGGTACGCCTGCGGGTCGGCGACGAGGGCCGACACCGTCGCGGCGACCTCCTCGGGCGCGCAGTAGACCGCCGCGGCGCCGAACGTCGGCTCGAAGACGCGGTCCATGACGACCGGGACGCCGGCGGCCATCGCCTCGAGCGGGGCGCGGCCGAAGGCCTCCTTGCCCTCCGAGGAGATGAAGTACACCAGGACGTCGATCTGCGACAGGAACGTGCGCGAGTCCATGGCGTTGAACTCGTACTCGACCCAGTTGTCCGGCAGGCCGCCCAGGATGCGCCGGGGGTGCTCGGCGCCGCCGAGGACGTGGATCTCGAACGGCGCGGTGTCCGGGTAGCACTGCGTCAGCGTCCGCGGGTCCTCGGGCCACTTCAGCTTGTGGTCGCGGGAGTGGCGGCCGATCCGGACCACGCCGTCCGCGGCGCGCGGCCCGTCGAGGGTCCAGCGGGCGGCGTCGATGCACTCGAACCAGGCGTCGGCCGCGAGCTTGAGGTCGGCGACCTCCTCGGCGTGGTGTTGGAGCAGCGTCTCGACCACCGTCGGCCCGGCGCCGTACCAGGTGTGGTCGCCCAGCCAGTCGCTCAGGTTCGCCTCGACGGTCGCGATGTCCCAGGCCTGCTCGCTGGGGCCCTCGGGCCCGTAGAACTTGAAGGGCGTCTGGTTGGCGATGATCACCACGGCGTCGGCCGTGAGCGCCGGCCGGTGCTCCAGCGGTTTGAGGAGCACGGTCGGCAGTCGGACGACCGCCAGGGCGCAGTGCACCCGGTCGCGGGCGTCGATGCGGACGACGCGGTCGCCGTCGATGAGCGGTTCGATCTTGTCGCTGATCGGAGTCGAAGCGCCCCAGCGGAACACCGGGTGCTGGAGCAGGCCGACCCGCAGCCCCGCGTCCCGGTAGGCGAGGATCTCGGCGGCGTTCGCCGAGGTGTTGCCCCCCGGCAGGCCGAAGTGGGAGACGATGACCACGTCGAACTCGAGGTCCCGGCCGTTGCCGGCGGTCTCGCGCTCCTCCCGGTGCCAGGCCAGCACCTCCTGGAGCAGGGCGATGCGCTCGTCCATGGGATGGGCGGTGTTCTTCGCGAGGCGGTCGGCCTCGGCCGCCGCGGTGTCCGGGAAGCCGCCGTAGAGCGCGTCGCGGACCTTGCGGGCCCGGTGCTCGAACGTGACGGCGCCCAGGCTCGGCGCGTCCTCCGCGAGGCCGCTGAGCACGGCCGCGGCCCGCTCGCGCGCCCGCATGTCGGCCGCGCCCCGGCGCAGCCGCGCCAGGTGGACGGCGGCGGCGGACGCGAGCACGGCGAGGACCGCGGCGGCGGCGCCGATCGCGGCGGCCGGCGGCAGGACCCACACGACCGCGGCCGCGACCACTGCCGCCGCGGCGGCGGTGATCGCCGTGCGGCGCTGCGAGGTGGCGGGCTGGTGGCGTCGGTTCATGCGGAGGTCCTCGCAGTCGCGGGTTCGTCGAGGTCGGCGGCGGGCGCGATCGGCGCGTCGAAGACGGCGGGATCGACGTCGATGCCGTAGCCGGCCAGGCGCTGCATGAGCGCCTGGGGCGAGAACCGCTCCCGGACCGTGCGGCGGCCGGCCTCGACCCGGGCCCGGTAGTACTCGGGGTCGTCCATCAGGCGGCGCACCTCGGCCTCGACCTCGTCGGGCCGGCAGTAGAACGCGCCCTCGCCGAAGAGCGGCTCGAAGCGGTCGGGCAGGATGCACGGCACCCCCGTCGCCATCGCCTCCAGCGGGGAGCGGCCGAACGCCTCCACGTACGCCTCGTCGGTGAAGTAGACGTACACGTCCAGCTCGCGCAGGAACTCGGACGCGTGCATCGACCCGAACGGATGGGACACCCAGTTGTCGGGGAGTGTGCCGATGATCCGCTGGACGGACTTGTGCCCGCCCATGACGTGGACCTCGATGTCGTCGCGCGCCGGGTACGCGGCCCGCATCTGGTCGGCCGCGTTGGGCCACTTGGTGATGTGGTCGCGGCTGTGCCGCCCGATGCGGATCGGCCGGTCCCCTCGCTCGGGCAGGTCGTCGCCGCGGTCCCAGCGGCGCATGTCGATCGTGTTGTACCAGGGCGCCGCGGCGACGTCGACGTGCGCGAGCTCCTCGGCGTGGTACCGGTCCAGGATGCCGAGCACGACCGGGCTGATGCCGTACCAGGTGTGGTCGCCGACCCACTCGGTGAGGTTCCGATGCACGTCGGCGATGCTCCAGGAGCGCCCGTAGCCGCCCGTGACGCCGTACTCCTCGTGCGGGGTCTGGTTGATGACGAGGATCGCGCGGTCGGCGCTGATCTGCGGCAGGTCGTCCATGAGCCGGATCATGGTGTTCGGGAGCCGGACGATCATGAGCCTGCACCGAGCCGTGTCCGCGGGCGTCAGCCGCACGACCTGCTCGTCGTCGACGAGCGCCTCGAGCTTCGGGTTGATCGGCCGGATGATGTTCCAGTTCCAGACCGGGTGGTGCAGCAGGCCCACGCGGAGCCCGGCCTCGCGGAACGCCAGGATCTCCGCCTCGTTCGACGAGGTGGTCCCGCCCGGCAGGTTCATGTTCGACACGATCACGACGTCGAAGTCGAGGTCGCGCGGCTCGCGCCGGTCCCGGCGCTCCTGCGCGTGCCATTCGCACAGGGCGCGCAGCACCTTGAGCCGGTAGCGCGGGTCCTCCTTCTTCGTCCTCGCCGTCTGGTACAGCACCGGCAGGGCCGCCTCGGACCAGCCGTTGTGCAGGCGCCCCGTCCACCGCACGTACGCCTTCTGCTTGCGGTCGGAGATCGGGCCCGAGAACTTCGGAGCCGCGGGGGCCGCCGGCGAGGGGTGGAGCGCCAGCTCCCGCGAGCGCGCCGCGGCGGCCCGCAGCCCGGAGACGGCGAGCACCGACGCGAAGACGACCACCCCGAGCAGCAGCGCCGCATAGGCCCGGCCGGGCTCCGGCGCGAACGCGGCCGCGAGCGGCAGGGCGGGCAGCAGCGCGAGCAGCGCCCAGGGCCAGCGCTTGCGCAGCCTCCTGGCGATTGACCGGAGTTTCATGGAGGGACGGGTCCTTCTGGTTGTGTGCAGGGTGGTCGACATGGGGCGCTAGCGCTGGTGCAGGCGCCGCGAGAGCTGGCGGCTCAGGCCGAGCCCGGCCACCGCGGCCGCCGCGGCGGCGCCGCCGGCCAGCACCCAGAGGGGCTCGGGGCCGGTCCAGACGGACGCGAGGGCGGCGGCGCCGGCGGCGGGGACGCCGAGGCCGACGAGGAGCCGGTCGCGGCGCCGCAGCAGGGGCCGGACGGCGGGCGCCGGGGGTCTGCGCCGCTCGGCCCGCGGCTCCTCGCCGGGTTCGACCACGCGGACGTCGGCGCCGTCGATCTCCGGGTGCTCGAAGCGGAGCAGCTCCAGGTATTCGGGGGTGGGCGCGACGAGGGAGGGGGCGACGCCGGGCCGGATGTCGGTGAAGCAGAGCCCGTGCTCGGCGGCGATCTTGAGGACGTACTCGGGGATGAGCGCGCGCCTGCCGTTCACGTCGAGCCATTCGGGGCAGTGGGCGAGCGCGACGCGCTCGCCGTTCGCCGCGGCCTCGACCGCCTCGTCGAGCATCGCCGAGCGGGTCCGGCCCGCCAGCCGCCAGTCCGCGGCGTAGACGCGGTCGTACGTGAAGGTCGCCTCGGCGCCGGGCAGCGTGAGCGAGACGCTGAGCGGGAACGGCCGCCGCACCGGGAGCGAGTCGAGGAAGGCGGGTTCGGCCTTGGCCTTGATCTGCCGGTGCCAGTGCATGAAGGCGGAGTGGTACGCGAACCGGCCGGCGCTCATCCAGGCGCGGGAGATCTCACCGGCGGAGAGGGTCTCGCCTTCGCGGCGCATGATCGTCATCGGCCGGGTGGTGACGCGGGTCCAGCTCCGCGGCCCGAACCGGCTGCGGATCCGCCGGATGAACTCGGAGTCGCCGTTCTTGCGCACCTCGTCGTAGAACCCGATGTGCTCCCGGATCGGCTCGGTGCGGAACATGACCAGGGTCGAGCGGGCGGCGATGACGTCGACCTGGGGGTCGACGACCGGCCGCAGGTCGGTGGTGGTCGACAGCGCGCAGGACTCGACGGCGACGAGCCGCGGGTCCTTGAGCATCGGCCGGACCTGGCGCTCGAGCCGGCGCGGGTGGGCCCAGTCGTCGGAGTCGAGCCCGGTGATGAAGGCGCCGTTCGCCGCGGTGATGGCCCGGTTGCGGGCCTTGTAGGTGCCGCCGTTCTCGGGCTGCACGAGCACGGTGACCCGGGGGTCGATCTCGCCGACCTCGCGGAGGACGTCGGCGTACTCGGGACCGGAGGCGTCGTCGACGACGAAGAGCTCCCAGCGCTTCCAGGACTGCGCCTGGATGGACCGCACCGCGGTCAGCAGGGCCGGTCCCGGCTGGAAGCAGGTCATGACGACCGAGATGAGCGGGCCGTTCTTCCACCCGGCCTTGGCGGTGGTGGTGAGGTTGTCGATCGTGGCCCGCGCCGGGTCGGCCGGGAGCCGGAGGTCCTCCCAGCCCGAGAGGGCCTGGAGCTCGCGTTCGAGCCGGGCGTTGCCGCCGCCGTTCGCGGGGTGGGCGGCCAGGCTCGCGATCGCCCCGCGCAGGGCCGGCGTGCAGTCCCGGTAGGCGCCCAGGAGGCGCCGCGTCTTGGCGGCGTCCCCGCTCAGATGGGCGGCGATGACGTGGAGGTCCTGGTGGGCCGGGTCGAGGCCGCCGCCGAGCCGCCGGTGCGCGAGGTCGAACAGGGCGGTGCCGCGGCGCACGTCCTCGGGTCCGCGCGGCTGGAGCACGAGCCCGGCGGCGAGCGCGCAGAGCGCCTCGAGGTTCAGCGGGACGCGCGACAGCTGCGGGAAGCGGTCGACGGAACGCCAGAAGACATCGGGATCAGTGGGATATGCGAGATATGCCAGGACTGAAAGCGACAATTTGGAACGGTGGAATTGCCCCCATTCGAAAATGGCTCCGACACCGTCGGCACTGGAGGTTTCCAGGACGCGCTCGATGAGGGCTCGCGATGCAGGGGGGTTCGGAGTGGGCATGGAGTACCGTTCGGATTCTCTGGCTGGGGAGGATTGCGAACCATCCTAACATCGGGTTCTCCGATGTGAACTCTCCGAAGGGCCGGGGGAGACCCGCTCGACCAGGTCAGAACTCGGGTTTCGGCTCGCGGCTGAGCACGATCGTGCCGTGGTCGTGGGGCAGGGAGCGGAGGCTCCAGCCCTCGAACCGCTCCGCCCAGCGCTCGCCGATCCGGTGCTCGTCGTCGCGGCGGGTGTCGTCGAGCACCACCACGGCGTCCTCCGCGAGCCGGTCGACGAGCACCGGCAGCGCGGGGTAGCGCGCCTGCGGGCCCGTCGTGCCGGGCGGGCCGTCGACCAGCAGGAGGTCGATCGGCGCGGCGGGGAGGACCGCCGGGTCGTACCAGCGCCAGGGCGCGCCTTCGACCTCCACGTCGGTCAGCGGGGCGTCGAGGACGGTCGCCCACTGGTCGAGGCCGCGCTCCTTGAGCATGGCCCGGGTGGCCTCGGCGAAGCGGGGGTCGTGCTCGAGCGCGTGCACGTGGCCGCGTCCGACGGACTTGAGCGCGTATGCGAGGACGACCGTGGTCGAGCCCGAGCCGCATTCGAGGACGCGCGTCCGCCCGTCCTCGACGACCCGGCGGTAGAGGTACCGGGCCAGGTCCGGGCCGGCCGCCCAGCCGTGGAGCGGCGGGAGCGCCCGGTCCGGCTCGATGTCCCGGTACAGGGCGGTGAGGTCTTCGATCTCGGCGTAGACCATCCGGTTCCACTCGCGCACCAGGCGGCGGGTCTTCGCGGGGAAGGAGGCGACGCCGTCGCGGACGTCGTCGAGGACCGCCGCGATCTCGGCGGTGCGGTCGCCCTCCAGGGCGAGGCGCCGGGTCTCGCCCGGGACGAGGTCGATCCGCTCCCCGAGCGCGCCGACGCGCTCGCCGAGGCGCCGCAGCGACTTCTCGTGCGACCGGTGCTGCCGGTCGAGCCCCTGCGAGAGCGACGCGACCTGTTCGGCGAGCCGCGCGAGGTCGGCGTCGCGGCGGGTCTGCCGCGCCTCGGCCCGGCGCGCCTGCCGCCACAGGACGGCGGCCGCGCCGCACAGCGACGTCGAGAGCAGCGCGTACGCGGCGAGTGCGGGCCCGCCGAGGGCGTAGCCGCCGGCCGCCGCGGCTGCGGCCGCGGCGGCCCCGATTGCGATCGTGCGGATGCGGGGGGTCATGGCCATCGCCTCACTCGTGCCCCGGGGTGGGCGGTCGGGTCGGGGGTCTTCGGCCGGTCCCGGGCGGCGGCGGGGTGTCCGATGGGGATCGGCGACGCCGCTCACGTGCCGGCGTGCCGATCCTAA
This sequence comes from Glycomyces terrestris, assembly GCF_003933745.1. Taxonomy (GTDB): domain Bacteria; phylum Actinomycetota; class Actinomycetes; order Mycobacteriales; family Micromonosporaceae; genus Glycomyces; species Glycomyces terrestris. The sequence goes on from NZ_RSEB01000007.1 coordinate 102,893, forward strand.
CGGAGTCCTAGTGCCCGACTCCCGCCACCGGGCGGACCGCCGCCCGGATCTGGGCGGCGAGGTGGTCGTGGTATTCGGGGATGAAGTGGAAGGGCTCGTGGCCCCAGCGGTTGTGCGGGTCGGGGACGCGGAGCTCGGCCGGCATGGAGATGACGGTGGCGCGCGGGCCGAGGGCGGCGATGAGGTGGTCGTAGGCCGGCGCGAGCCAGGCGTTGTGGCGCATGGACTCGTCGATGCGGCGCACCGGGGAGCCGTCGGCCTCGTGGGTGGCCCAGAAGGTGCGGTGGACGATCACCTGGTGGTCGGGGCGCAGCAGGGCCGCGAAGCGGCGGCAGGCGTCGGCGAAGGGCCCGTCGGGGCGCAGGTCGGTGTCCTCGGGGACCTTGCGGTGCCCGGGGCGGCCGAGGAAGTCCTGCTTGTAGGACTTGGTGGCGGTGACGATGCCGTGTCCGGTGTGGACCATCGGGAGGCGCTCGTCGCCGAGGTCGATCACGATCGGGTGGTTGAGCCGGGGGAGCGTCTGCGCCGCGGTCTTGCGGTGCTCGTTGAGGATCACCTGCCGGTTGAAGACGTTGTCGGTGGTGATCTCGGCCGGGTCGATCGGGGAGGGCGTGGAGACCACGCTCTGGAGGCGCGTGCGCGAGAAGTACTTGATCGGCCTGGGGAGCGGCGCGCGGCCGACGTCGGCGGCGTCGCGGGTCACGCAGGTGCCCAGGATGGAGTAGCGCAAGGTGTCGTCGGGGGTCATGGTCAGTCGCTTCCTGCCGTTGACTTTCCGAGGGTTTTTCGGTTATGACCGGATCGACCCTAGCAGAGGCGGACCCTCCCGAACCGGGGCGATCCCGGCGGGAACGCGAATGGGCGCGGCCGGAGCCGCGCCCTCTCGTCCCGTTCCGGGGAGTCCGGTCAGACCAGGCCCTTCTTCTCCAGGGCCGAGCAGACCGTGTCGACGATCTTGCCGGTCACGAGGTAGGGGTCCATGTTCGCGTTCGGGCGGCGGTCCTCGAGGTAGCCCTTCTTGTCCTTCTCGACCTGCCACGGGATGCGGATCGAGGCGCCGCGGTTGGAGACGCCGTAGGAGAACTGCGAGTAGTGGGCGGTCTCGTGGGCGCCGGTGAGGCGGTCCGCGATGCCGTCGCCGTAGACGGCGATGTGCTCGGCGGCCTTCTCGCCGAGGGCCTCGCACGCGGCGATGATGGGCTCGTAGTCCTCGCGCATCGCCTTGGTGGAGAAGTTGGTGTGGCAGCCGGCGCCGTTCCAGTCGCCCTTGGCGGGCTTGGGGTCGATCGTCGCGGAGACGCCGAACTCCTCGGCGGTGCGGTACAGCAGCCAGCGGGCGATCCACAGCGAGTCGGAGACCTCGAGGGCGGTCGCGGGGCCGACCTGGAACTCCCACTGGCCCGGCATGACCTCGGCGTTGATGCCGGAGATCGGCAGGCCGGCGGCGAGGCAGTTGTCGAGGTGCTTCTCGACGATCTCGCGGCCGAAGATCTCGTCGGCGCCGACGCCGCAGTAGTAGCCGCCCTGCGGGGCCGGGTAGCCGCCCTCGGGGAAGCCGAGCGGGCGGGAGCCGACCATGAAGGTGTACTCCTGCTCGATGCCGAACCAGGACTCCTGCGCGGCGTACTTCTCGGCCGTGGCGGCCGTGGCGGCGCGGGTGTTCGACGGGTGCGGGGTGAGGTCGATGTCGAGGACCTCGCACAGGACCAGGATGTGGTCGCCGCCGCGGATCGGGTCCGGCACGACCTTGACCGGGTTCAGCACGCAGTCCGAGGTGTGGCCCTCGGCCTGGTTGGTGCTGGAGCCGTCGAAGCCCCAGATCGGCGGCTCTTCGCCGGCTCCGAGGATCTTGGTCTTGGAACGCAGCTTGGCCGTCGGCTCGGTGCCGTCGATCCAGATGTACTCGGCTTTGATCGCCATCAGGTAGGAGCCCTTCTTCATAAGCGGTCCAGCTCAGGGCCTCCGACCGGAACGGAGGTGGTGCGCGGTCGAGCCTCGGGCTGTGCTGCCACGCTCCCAAACAGCAATTTCCCGTTCGTTGATCACTTGTAAACAGTGTGTTAACCGGTGCTGTGCGTGAGCAGCGAGGGGCTGTGAGTCCCTCTCGCCCTATTTCGAGGCAGAAAATATGCTTCACCCCGTATCCCCGGTTGGTCCGGTCTCGTTCTTACCAGTGCGAGCGGCGAGGCCGCTCGCGCTCAGGTTCAGGACGACGGGGGAGACGATGGGACGCATCGCGGACGGCAGCGGGGTCACTCGCCGCCTCAGCGTGCCCCGGTTCCTCCTCGGCGCCGCGCTCACAGCATTCGGCTCCCTGCTCTTGGGAGCCTTCGCCATGGCGACGTCCGCTTGGGCATCAGACGATTCCGCAGCATCGCAGGGCCTTGCCGCGATGACCGATCCCCTCTCCGCAGAGGTGTCCGACATGTCGCGCCTGGCCGCGCGACTGGTCCCGCAGAACCAGCAGGGACATCGGACGCCGGCGGAGCCAGGGGAGGTCACGGGGCTGGTGTCGGGCCTGGCCGAGCCGATGGGATCGCTGGTGGACGAGACGGACGAGACCGTGCACCGCATGCTGCCGACCGGCGCCGGACCCGGCTTGCTCGACCTGGACGACAAGTCCGTCGGAGACGGCACCGCCGAAGTGGTGGCACCGCTGGTGGGAACCCTCGTGCAGGGAACGGCGTCCATTGCGGACCGCCCCGCCCCCGTGGTGTCCGGTGTCTACAAGACTGTCGCGCCCCCGACCGATCAGGTCGGCGACCTGGCGCGACTGGTGACCGATGGCCTGCGTCTCGGCGACGCGACGACGCCCGGGAGCGTCCTCGCCGCTGCCGCAGGACAGCCGAGCTTCACCACGCTTGCGGCGAATGCCGACTCCAGCGAGGTGGCGGCGGCGCTCACAGGAGCGCCCAGCGGCCGGCCGGCCGCCGCCTTCGAGTGCTCCGCAGCCGATCAACTGCGGGGGGCGGACCGTTCCGAGGTCGAAGAGGTGCGCGGCACGCCGCGCACCGCCGCACAGCCGTGGAGGCACCACGGCCCCGCGCTTCCGGACCTGAAGATCATCCCCGGTGGAGCCACTGGCTCGACCGCCGGTGTCAGCGTCGACAGCGGTCACAACGCTGTCTGCGTCTCCCCGTCCGCCGCGGGGGAAGAGGTGTCACTCTCCCGCACGGTGATCGGGGAATTGGGGCGGCCGCTGGACCGCGCCGCCGAGCTGTCCGTCGCCCCAGACTAGCGCCGCCGCGCGTCGGGGCGCGGGAAACGAAGGCCGCCTTCGAAACTCCCACCGGTTGCAGTGCTTGCGAATCCGCATCCCAGTGCACTCCGGCGCCCCGACGCGCGGCAGGCCGTCGCCGTCGCCTCCGCAGAGGCGGGGATTTCAACGAAAGCCGCCCGAGTCATCGGGTGCACAACCCAGAAGGAAACCGCAACTCATGCGCAAGGTTCTCACCGTTGCCGCCGTCGCCGCCGGCGCCGCCGCCATCTCCGCCGCCCCCGCGATGGCGGGCGGCAACAACTCGGGCGTCACCGCCGGCCCGGTCAGCCTGGTGAACATCGACGCCTCGAGCGCCGCCCACTGGCAGATCTGCGGCCAGAACGTGCTGGCCCAGTCCTTCAACCAGAACTGCGACAACCGCGACCACATCGGCCCCGGCCCGCAGTCCGGCGTGACCCCCGGCGACGTCTCCGCCGCGAACCTCGACGTCTCGAGCGCCGCGCACTGGCAGATCTGCGGCCAGAACGTGCTCGTGTCGCCGTCGCTCAACCAGCAGTGCAAGAACTACGACCACCTGAACGAGCACTAGAGCTTCCCGGTCCGGGCCGCCGCTGCGGCGGCCCGGACCGCGGGACAACCAAGAAATCCGAAAGAGAACGGGGAAACAAACAATGCGCAAGGCTCTCGCCGTCACCGCCGCTGCCGCCGGTGCGGTCGCCGCTCTCGGCTCCGCCGGCACCGCCATGGCCCAGAACTCGGGCGTCTGGGCGGGCCCGGTCAGCCTGGTGAACATCGACGCCTCGAGCGCCGCCCACTGGCAGATCTGCGGCCAGAACGTGCTCGCGCAGTCCTTCAACCAGAACTGCGACAACCGCGACCACATCGGCATGGGCCCGCAGTCCGGCGTGCAGGCGGGCGACGTGTCGCTCGGCAACCTGGACATCTCGGACGCCGCCCACTGGCAGATCTGCGGCCAGAACGTCGGCGTCTCGCCGTCGCTCGACCAGCAGTGCAAGAACTACGACCACCTGACCCACGCGGCCGAGTAATTCGACCGGGGGCGGGCCCCAGTGCCTGTGGGCCCGCCCCGTCACTTCACGAAAGGAACTATCACATGCGCAAGGTTCTCGCCGTCACCGCCGCCGCTGCCGGCGCCGTCGCCGCCCTCGGTGCGGCTTCGCCCGTCATGGCCGCGGCCTCCGGCGTCAACGCCGGACCGGTCTCCCTGATCAACATCGACGCCTCCGACGCGGCGCACTGGCAGATCTGCGGGCAGAACATCCTGACCCAGTCGTACGACCAGAACTGCGACAACCGCGACCACTTCGGTGAGGACCAGGGCTCCGGCGTCAACGCCGGCGACGTGTCCCTCGCGAACGTGGACGCCTCGAGCGCCGCGCACTGGCAGATCTGCGGCCAGAACGTGCTCGCGCAGTCGTTCGACCAGGTCTGCGACAACCGCGACCACTACGGCGACAACGCGGGCTCCGCGGTGAACGCCGGCCAGGTCTCGGCCGCCAACCTCGACGCCTCGAGCGCCGCCCACTGGCAGATCTGCGGCCAGAACGTCGCGGTCGCGCCGTCGTGGAACCAGCAGTGCCTCAACGCCGACCACGTCACCGACGACGGCGACGGCCCCGACAAGGGCCACGACCAGGGCGACTACTAGACCAGTAGCACCGCCCCCGGTTTGGTCGAGAGAAGAGTAGAGGAACATGCGGAACACCACCATGGTGGCGGTCTCGGCCGCTGCGGCCGCCGCGGCGGCGGCGCTCACCGGAGGGGCCGCCCAGGCGTCCACTCCGGACTGGCTTACGGTCGCCACCGTGGAGTCCGAGCACGACTCGGTACTGCCCGGTGTCTGCGAGGCCGACGGCGTGGGCACCCTCGCCGACACGGCCTGCGACACCGTCCTCGGCTCGCCTTCGGCGGCCGAGACCCAGGCGCTTCCGGAGCTCCCCGAGGGCTACGGGGGCATGCCGTCGCTCGCGAACGTCGACCTGCGGAACTTCTCGAAGTTCAAGATCTGCGGGATCACCGTCGCGGGCGAGTCGCGGGATGCCACCTGCGACAACTCGATCGAGGGCCCGAGGGAGCCGGTGGGACCCGGAAGCGGGGTCTCGCTGGTGAACGCCGACACCACCGGCGCCTTCCAGTGGCAGGTCTGCCAGATCAACGTCGGGCAGACGCCGGTGGCGGGCGACTGCTAGCCGCCGCGATCGACCTTCGTACCCAAGCGGCCGGAGTCCGAGAGGACTCCGGCCGCTCCCCTATGCTCTATTACTCTGCGCCGCTTCGAATCCCGTGCGTCCACGGGACGCCGGCCGCGAGCGCGACCTCCTGCCCCAGCACCCGCACGGCCGTGTCGACGCGCGAGACGAGCGCGAGCTCGCGGACCTCGCCGCCGCGCCAGACCAGCCGCTCGACGGTCACCCCGCCGCGGGCCCGCAGGCCGCGCACCTCCCCGTCCGGCCAGGCGCTCGGGAGCGCCGGGAGCAGTTGGAGGACCGGCACGCCGTCGACGGTGCGGTGCGACTGCACGAGCATCTCGGCGATCGCCGCGGTCGTCCCGAAGTTCCCGTCGATCTGGAACGGCGGGTGCGCGCACAGCAGCGAGGTGTAGACGCCGCCGTCCGCGTACTCCGCGCCCGCGCCGCGGAACCCGACCGGCGTGAGGAACTCGCCGAGGAGCTTGTGCGCCCGGTCGCCGTCGCCGAGGCGCGCCCACAGCGCGGTCTTCCACGCGAGGGACCAGCCGGTGCCGGCGTCGCCGCGCGCTTCGAGGCTCTTGCGGGCCGCGTCCAGCAGCTCGGGGGAGTCGGCGAAGGAGTCGCCGGGGAAGACCCCGTACAGGTGCGAGACGTGGCGGTGGTGCGGCTCGGACTCCTCGCGCTCGTCGGCCCATTCGAGGAGGCGGCCGTCGGCGCCGATCTTGGGTCCGGCCAGGCGCGGCAGCGCCTCCTGAATGCGCTTGACGAGCTGGAGGTCCTCGCCGTGGAGGGTCTCGGCGACGACGTCGGCGGCCTCGACGACGAACGCGAACAGCTCGCGCACGAGCGCCGCGTCCATCCCGGTCGACTCGTCGATCGCCGAGTTCCCCTGCGGGGTGACGAACTCGTTCTCGGGGCTGGAGGCCGGGTTCGTGACGAGCGTGCCGTCGCTGCCCTCCGAGAGGCGGTCGTACGCGAAGCGGGCCGCGCCGAGGACGGCCGGGAGGCGGTCGGCGAGGAACTCCTCGTCGCGCCCGAACCGCCAGTGCTCGGCGATGTGCATCGAGAGCCACAGCCCGCCCATGGGCCAGGCCTGCCAGCAGGCGCGGCCGTCGACCGGGGTGGTCAGGCGCCAGTAGTCGGTGTTGTGGTGGCAGCACCAGCCGCCCGCGTCGTACATCCGCCGCGCGGTCTCGGCGCCGGTGACCGCGAGCCCGTCGACGAGGTCGAACAGCGGCTCGTGGAACTCAGGCAGGCCGCAGGTCTCGGCGGGCCAGTAGTTCATCTCGACGTTGATGTTGGTGGTGTAGTCGCAGTTCCACGGCGGCGTGACCTGGTCGTTCCAGATGCCCTGGAGGTTCGCGGCCTGCGTGCCGGGCCGCGAGGACGCGGCCAGGAGGTAGCGGCCGAACTGGAAGGCGAGCACCGCCAGGCCCTCGTCGGACTCCCCCGAGGCGCGGCGGCGCAGCCGCTCGGCGGTCGAGCCCTCGGCGGCGGGCGCCGAGCCGAGTTCCAGGGCGACGCGGTCCATCACGTCGCGGTGGGCCGCGAGGTGGTCGTCGAGCAGGGCCTGCCAGCCGGTCGCGGCCGCGCGGCGGGCGTCGCCCTGCGCCCGTTCGAGGGCCGCGGCCCCGTCGAAGTCGGAGTGGAGCGCGAGGTAGACCTCGACCTCGCGGCAGCCGGTGAAGCGGTGCCCGGCGGTCGCGGGCGTCAGCTCGCCGTCGCAGCGCAGCTGCGCGTTCAGGCCGAGGCGGCGCACGCCCTCGACGCTGGCGTAGTCGATCCCGCCGCCCTTGTGGATGGTCGAGGGGGCGTGCCCGGTGACGCTCAGCTCGTCGTAGTCGGCGGAGGTGGCGCCGCCCTCGTGCGGCCACGCGAAGTCCAGGGCGAGGTCGAACGGCTCGGCCGCGCTCCAGCGGATCGCGATGACGCCGTAGGCGACCGAGGCGAACACCTCCTGGCGGACCCGGCCGCGCACGGTGGTCGCGACGCCGTCGCGCAGGTCGAGTTCGCGGTGCTCGGGCCCGGCGTCGTCGGAGTGGACCGCGGTGAACGCGCCCGCGGGCTGGTACGCCTGGGTGCTCGGGCCCTGAAGTCTCGTGAGGAGCTGGTCGGCGGCGAAGAACTCGCCGCGGCGCACGAGTTCGGCGGCCTCGGCGGCGATCCCCTCGACGCCGTCGGGGACGCCCTTGTTGCCGTCCCCCGACCAGAAGCCGTCCTCGTTCAGCTCGATCCGGTTCCCGACCAGCATCGCCCCGACCCGGCCGTTCCCCAGGGGAAGGCCCTCGTGCCAGGCGGCGGCAGGACTGTCATAGCTCAGCTTCAATGCTTGCGGCATGCCGATATCCTATAGGATCTACGATCCTGCTCGGCCGCGGTCGCACCGCCATCGTCATGGAATCGTGATGCAACTTCTCTTTTGCGGTGCGCGTGATCTGAATGCCCATCACGAATCCGGCACATTCGTTTCCCTTGGCAGACGGAATACGGAGCTTTCCAACCGTGGAATTCAAGCAGCCCTTCTCATCCCTTCGCCTCGCCGCGGCCGCCGGCGTCGTCGGCGCGCTCGCCTTCGCCGCCCCGGCCCACGCCGAGGTCGTGACCATCCCCATCAACCCGGGCAACGTCCCCACGACCGCCGCCGACCATGAGGACCAGTCCTGCGACAACCTGCCCGACGACCTCGGCGAGAACGTCGACGGCTGGGTCTTCGTGCTTCCCGCATCCGCCGGGGCCGAAGGGAACTTCCTCTACATCATCGCCGAGTTCGAGGACGAGAACGGCGACACCGTGTACTACGACACGGATGCCGACGGCGGGATCGTCTCCGGCTCGGGCGACAACAAGGCGTACATCATCACGCCCGCCGGCCTGACCCTGGTCGGCGCCGAGGCCGAGGTGAACGACCCCGATGAGGGCGCGGACTTCAACCTCACGCACGCCTGCGCCGGCACCCCCGGCGAGGAGCCCTCAAGCCCCGGTGAGGAGCCCTCGTCCCCGAGCGAGGAGCCGACCTCGCCCGGCGAGGAGACCCCGAGCGGCGAGGAGTCGACCACGCCCGGCACGACCCTGCCCACCACCGGCACCCCGCTGACCATCGCCCTCGTCTCCGCCGCGGCCCTGGCCGCGGGCGGCGCCGCGCTGTTCATGATCATGCGCCGCCGCCGCGAGGCCCAGGACTGGTAGGTCCAGGCACCTGAGAACGGCGTCCCCGGGGCCGAGCCCCGGGGACGCCGTCGTCTTTCGCCGATTTCGCGGTGGATTGGCAGGTCAGCCGTTCGGACGAATTCCGGAACCATCCGTTCGGAGCGCAACTGCCGCGCCCCCGCCTGCGTGATCATCTCGCCAGCGCCTGGCCCAAGGCGCAGTCGATACCCGGCACGTTCGACACCTCCGACCACCCATCACGGAGCGCAGTCCTTTGAGATTCACACGCCGACAGAAGGCCGCCGGCGCCGCGGCGGCCGCCGGCCTGGCGGGAGCCGTCGCGCTCGCCTTCGCCGTCCCCGCGCTGGCGGGGAACACCGAGACCATCGACATCAACCCGGGCAACGTGCCGACGACCGCCGCGGACTTCGAGGACCAGTCCTGCGACCAGATCCCGGGCGAGACCGAGGACTGGCTCGACGGCTGGGTCTTCGTCCTGCCCTCCTCGGTCGGCGCCGACGGGAACTTCCTCTACATCGAGGCCGTCTTCCAGGACGAGGACGGCAACACCCTGCGCTACAACACCGACGACGACGGCGGGATCGTCTCCGGTTCGGGCGACAACAAGGCGTACATCATCACTCCCGCCGGGCTCACGCTCATCGACGCCGCAGCCGACATCAAGCGGGACGAGGAAGAGGACAAGGGCAAGGGCGGCAACGGGAACGGGAACGGTGGCGGCAACGACCGCGACTACTTCAACCTGACCCACGCCTGCCCGGCGACCGAGGAGCCCCCGGGGGAGGAGACCCCGAGCGAGGACCCGACCAGCTCGTCCGAGGAGACCACTTCCGAGGAGGAGACGACTTCGGAGGAAGAGACGACCTCTGAGGAGGAGACCACCTCGGAGGAAGAGACGACCTCTGAGGAGGAGACCACTTCCGAAGAGGAGACCACCTCTGAGGAAGAGACGACTTCGGAAGAGGAGACCACTTCCGAAGAGGAGACGACCTCAGAGGAGGAGACGACTTCGGAGGAAGAGACCACCTCTGAGGAGGAGACCACTTCCGAGGAGGAGACGACCTCGGAAGAAGAGACGACCTCCGAGGAGGAGACCACTTCCGAAGAGGAGACGACCTCGGAAGAAGAGACCACCTCCGCCGAGGAGTCGTCGAGTCCGGCCGCGTCCAGCCCGGCGCCGTCCCAGACCAGCTCCGCCCCTGGCGCTCCGGCCACGTCGCCGGCCGGGTCGGCGCTGCCGACGACCGGTTCGTCGCTCACGTACATCCTGGTCGGGGCCGCGGTCGCGGTGCTCGCGGGGATCGTGATCATGGTGGTCATGCGCCGCCGCACCGAGGCCGACGAGGAGTAGGCGGGCGCGGGCGCGGGCTCCGAAAAAATCCTGGCCCGTTATCCAACCGTTATGCAACCGCACAAGACGCCGCCGCGTTTAGCAGTTGTCTCAGGGCAGGGAGCCCGGCGCGTTCGCACCGGGACGAGACCTCCGAACTACCGCCCGCTGCTTGACGGTGCGGTCCTTGTCGAGCCCCCGGAATCCTGCCACCGGGGGCTCGACCCTAAGTCGACGCCCCGGAGCCGTCCCCCCCTTGGCTCCGGGGCGTCGCCTTTCCGCGGCCTGTGAAGAGTGTGTAAAACTCGCAACTTCGCGCCCCGCTCGCTTCTCTTTCCGTGGCGGACCCGGTACATTACCCGCAGGTTCAGTACCTGCCCTTACCCTGTTTCCCGAGGTGCCTGCTGCCCGGCATCCACCACGCCTGCACAGGAGTGCCCGCCACATGGCCACTGAAGCCACAGAGAAGAAGAACGAGACGCCCGAGCCCGGGCGCCTCGACAAGTACTTCGGCATGACCGAGAACAAGACCAACTGGAAGCGCGAGGTCCTGGCAGGGACCACGACGTTCCTGGCGATGGCCTACATCCTCGCGGTCAACCCCGGCATCCTCAGCTTCGGCCTCTCCGAGGCCGGGGTCGACGCGCCGAACCCGGGCGCGGTCTTCACCGCGACCGCGCTCGCCTCCGCGCTCGGCTGCCTCGTCATGGGCCTGTGGGCCAAGTACCCCATCGCCACCGCCCCCGGCATGGGATTGAACGCGTTCTTCGCCTTCACCGTGGTCCTGACCCTCGGCATCCCGTGGCAGACCGCGCTCACCGGCACGCTCGTCTCGGGCGTGCTGTTCTTCATCCTGGCCGTCACCGGCGCCCGCGAGTCGATCATCAACGCGATTCCGGCGCAGCTCAAGCTCGCCGTCGGCGCGGGCATCGGCCTGTTCATCGCGTTCATCGGCCTCAAGGGCGGCGGCATCGTCGTCGGCTCCGAGGCCACGCTGGTGACGATCGGCGACTTCACCTCCGGCACGGTCCTGCTCACCGTGTTCGGCCTGGCCGCCACCGCCGTGTTCATGGTCCTGGGCTGGAAGGGCGGCGTGTTCTACGGCATGCTCGCGACCCTGGTCCTCGGCCTGGTCACCGGCGTCATCGACTTCCAGCTCGCCGAGGGCTTCACCCCGAACCTCGACTCGTTCGGCGCGGCCTTCACCGGCTTCGAGGACGCGTTCACCGTCCACATGATCGCGGTCATCCTGACCATGCTGTTCGTGGACTTCTTCGACACGGCCGGGACGCTGTTCGCCGTCGCCGGCCAGGCCGGCCTGGTCAAGGACGGCAAGCTGCCGCGCGCGGGCCGGGCCCTCGCCACCGACTCGATCGCGACCTCCGCGGGCGCCGTCCTCGGCACCTCGACCACCACCGCGTACATCGAGTCGACCGCGGGCGTCTCCGTCGGCGGCCGCACCGGCCTGACCGCGGTGACGACCGGCTTCTGGTTCATCGTCTCGCTCGTGGCGTTCCCGGTGTTCGGCCTGGTCGCCAACAACCCGGCGGTCACCGCGCCCGCGCTCATCGTCGTGGGCGTGCTCATGGCGAAGGCGCTCGGCGAGATCGAGTGGGCGAAGCTCGAGTACGCGATCCCGGCGTTCCTCATCGTCGCCGCGATGCCGCTGACGTACTCGATCTCCAACGGCATCGCCCTCGGCCTGGTGTTCTTCCCGGTCATGATGACCGCGAAGGGCCGCTGGAAGGAAGTCCACCCGATCGCCTGGGTGCTCATGCTCGCCTCGATCGGCTACTTCCTGTTCCTGACGGAGTAGCGGACCCGCACGGAGAAGGGCCCGGGAGGCGATCCTCCCGGGCCCTTCCGCGTTCCTTCCCTACGCGGCGCGGCGGAGCGCCTCGGTGAGCTTCATGCGCGAGCCGGTGTACAGGACGCTGCGCTTGTACAGCTGCGAGCCGAGCGCGAGCGCCCCCGCCGCGGCGGCCGCCAGGAGCACCGCGGAGAGGCCGACCTGCCAGGCCGGGACCTCGGTGATCGCCATGCGGGTGGGCATCGCGATGCCGGAGAACGGCGGCACGATCGACAGGACCTCCGCGAACGTGCTGGTCGGCGCGTTCAGCAGGAAGATCGCGCCCAGGTAGCTGAGCGTCAGCGACATGATGAGCGGGGTCAGGACCGACCCGGACTCCTCCTGGCGCGACACGAGCGAGCCGACGCCGCCGGCGAGGGTGCCGAAGAGCGCGAACGCCATGAGCCACCAGCCGATCGTGGAGACCGCGGCGGCGGCGGTGCCCGGCGGCAGGTCGCCGAGCATGCCGGTCGCGGCCGAGACGCCGAGGCCGACGGCGACCATGGCGACGAGGTTGACCAGGGAGATCACGCCGAGGCCGATGACCTTGCCGCCCAGCAGCTGCCAGGGCTTGAGGCTGGTCAGGAGGATCTCGACGATGCGGCTGGACTTCTCCTCGACGACGCCCATGGCGATGTACTGCACCGGGGTCATGAGCATCATGAACATGATGATCGAGATGACCAGGCCGGTGAAGTAGTCGAGCGTGCTGTGCACGCCCCCGGACTCGAGGGTCACGAACTCGAGGGGCTCGACGGTGAGCGCGCCGGCGATCTCCTGGTCGGACAGGCCCGCGTTCGCGAGGTTCGTCTGGACGCTGGCGGCCTGCCAGGCGGCGTCGATCTTGGTCTCGACCTCGTTGCCGACGCCGTCGAGGCTGTAGAGGGAGCCGTCGGCGACGGCCGCCTCGACGGTCTCGTCCTCCACGGCCCGCTCGGCCTCGTCCGCGGTGTCGTACACGGTGATGTCGAAGCCGCCCATGGCTTCCAGCTGGGCCTGCATCGCGGGGGCGTTCTCGCCGGCGAGGCCGATCGCCGCGTCCTCCTCGTTCCCGCCGATGAGGCTCGGGAGCGCGGCGAGGACGCCGACGATGACGACGGTGACGAGGAGGCTGACGAGGTTCGCCTTGGACAGGCCGCGGACGCGGATCTCGCGCCCGGCCACGAGCATGAGCCCGCGCATGCGCGAGGTCTCGGCGGACTGGTTGCTCATCGGGTCACGGCCTCTCGGAAGATCTCGGCGATGGTGGGCTGGTCGTAGGCGAAGCGGGTGACGCGCCCGGCGGACGAGGCGACGCGCAGCGCCTCCTGGTCGTCGCCGTCCTCGATGAGGTAGTCGTCGCCGTCGCGGGTGACGGTCCCCGGGAGGAGGGCGGTCAGGTCCTCGGCGGCCTCGACGCTGATGCGCAGCTGCTTGACCTCCTTGGCCTTCAGCTCCTCGACGGTCCCGGAGGCGATGATGCGGCCGTTGCCGATGATGACCACGGAGTCGCAGAGCCGCTCGATGAGGTCGAGCTGGTGGCTGGAGAAGATGACGGGCGCGCCGGCCGCGGCGCGGTCCTTGAGCGCGGTGCCCATGACGTCGACGGCGATCGGGTCCAGGCCCGAGAACGGCTCGTCGAGGATGAGCACCTCGGGGTCGTGGACGAGGGAGACCGCGAGCTGGACGCGCTGCTGGTTGCCCAGGGACAGGTCCTGGACGAAGTCGCCCATGCGCTCGCTCAGGTCGAGCTGTTCCAGCAGCTCGGCCGCCGACCGCTTCGCCGCCGCCTTCGACATGCCGTGCAGCTCGCCGAAGTAGGCGACCTGCTCGCCGGTCTTCATCTTGGGGTAGAGGCCGCGCTCGGAGGGCATGTAGCCGAAGCGGCGGCGCTGCTCGACGCCGAGGGGCGCTCCGTTGTAGACGATCTCGCCGGAGTCGGCGGCGAGGACGCCCATGGCGATGCGCATCGTGGTGGTCTTCCCGGCCCCGTTCGCGCCGACGAACCCGACGACTTCGCCCGGGGCGGCCGAGAGCGACACCCCGTCGAGGGCGACGGTGTCGCCGAACCGCTTGTGCAGGTCCTTGATTTCCAACATGACTTCACCCTAGGTGCGGACGCGGGCCCGATCCTCATGCTTGAGGCTGATTCCGGACCCGCCCGCTTCATTCGCGAGAAGTAATCACGCCGGGGCCGCGGCCCTCGACCGCCGGAGCGCCCGGCGCGGCACCCGCCCGCCCGGTTCACCGCGGCCCCGCGCGCGATCTGCCGAACCGTCCTCTTCGCGCCCTCGATGACCCTAATCTGGGTTCCGGAATCCTGCCCCGGCCCGGCCTCGGGCGGGAACCCGAGGAGCCGGACGCGCAGGCGCCCGGCACGAGCGGCGAGGAGACCGATGGCGCCTGCGGCTGGAGACCCGACACCCCGGGACCGCCCGACCGCCCGGCCGCGGCCCACCGATCCCCGGCCCGCGACCACCGCGCCGCAGGCGAGCGGCTCCGCGACCACGTCCAGCCGGGCGCCGGACTCCTGCACGCCGCCCCGGACGGCCGCCCTGACGCCGCTGTCCTCCGCGCCGTGGCCGCAGCCCTCCCGACCGCCGACCAAGCCCGCCGCACGGCCGCCCGCCTGGCCGCCGCCGGACCTCCCGTCCAGGGCATAGGACCCGCCGGCCCGATCCGCGAAACCGCGCCCTGTCACCCGAACCGGTGACACGCGCCGAAATCGAGGCCAGCGCCGCGCCGCCATAGCCCGTATCCTGGAAGAACACCGCGACTCCGCGGAAACCCAAGAGCCTCAGGCGACCCCCGGATCGAGGCGATCATCGTGCCCAACCCCCCGTACGGCCCCGTCCTGCACCGGCCCAACCCGCTCTTCTACCTCCTCGGCCTGCCCTTCATCGCCTACGGTGTCTGGGTCGCCTTCCAAGGCGTCCTCATGGTCGTCGCGTTCTTCGACCGCGCCGACCCCTTCGCGGGCGACGGCCCGGCGGCCTTCGGCGAAGGCGCGACCACCGTCGTCTGGGGCGCGGTCACCTTCACCATCGGCTGCTACATCTGGCGCGCCGCCCGCCGCAGAGGCGCGAAGGACCGCTTCGGACGCCTCCTCATCATCGCCGGATACGTCCTCGTCGGCTTCGGACTGGAGGCCGCCGTCGACGTCATGACCGCGATGATCCAGGGGAACGACGGCAGGAGCGCCGTCCTCGAAGCGGCCGTCTGGGCGGTCCCCGGCGCGATCCTCGGCGCCATCGGCATGAAGATGGCCGACGAGATCGCCATCATGACCGCCACCGTCAACGAGTGACCCACCCGTCCTGTCCGCGAGCCCTGATCTGCCCGACCCGGAGGATCCCTTCGGGGGCGATCCCTCACTACACTGAAGATTTCCTGTCTCCAAGCCGGAAGAGCCCTCTCGATGCTCGACGAGGCCCTGAGCCGCATCCAAGAAGCCAAGCGCACCAGGCAGACCGCCCTCGACCTCACTGATCTGGCGCTGACGGAACTGCCCGAGGAGGTCTGCGAACTCACAGTGCTCACCAAGCTCAATCTCTTCGGCAACCGATTGGTCTCGCTGCCGGAGTCGATCGGCGAAATGCGGGCGCTCTCCGAGCTGACCCTCACCGGAAACCGGCTTGCGGTGCTGCCGGAGTCGTTCGGCCGTTTGACCTCACTGACCGAACTGGACCTCGGCTCGAACGAACTCTCCGAACTCCCCGACTCCTTCGCGCACCTGATCTCACTCACCGAACTCAGTCTGAGCTACAACGACTTCGAGTGCCTCCCCGAGTCGATGGCAGCCCTCACCTCGCTGAGCGACCTCGACCTGTCCGACAACTGCCTCCGCGCGCTCCCCGAATGGATCGGTGCACTCACCGGATTGACCGTTCTGGACCTCAGCGACAACCGACTCACGACACTGCCGGGTTCGATCGGTGCGCTGACGGCACTCACCGAACTCAATCTCTCCGGCAACAGGCTCACCCGCGTTCCGGACACGATCGGCGATCTCCGGCATTTGAGCAGCCTCAGCTGCTCTGACAACGATCTGAGCGAACTCCCCGAAACGATCGGCGGGCTCACCGCCCTCACTGAACTCCGATTCGACATGAACGACGTGCGCAGACTGCCGGAGTCGATCGCAAGCCTCACGGCCCTCGCCACACTGCACCTTCCCTCCAACCGGTTGGAGGCGCTCCCCGAATCCATAGGGGCGCTGGTCTCGCTCACCAGTCTCGATCTGCGCGACAACCGACTCCCCGCCCTGCCCGATTCGATCTGCGACCTGACCGCACTCGAATCGCTCGATGCAAGGGACAACAGGCTCATCGCCCTACCGGAAGGGATCGGCCGCCTGTCCGCGCTGAGCAAACTCTTGCTCCGCGGCAACAACCTCCGCGCTCTCCCCGAATCCCTCGGGGGGCTCGTCTCGCTCACCGAGTTCAACATCTGGTCCAACGACCTCGACACCATCCCTGAATGGATCGGCAACCTCACCGCCCTGACCGAGCTCGACCTCAGCTTCAACCGGCTGACGACACTGCCGACCTCGATCGGCGATCTCACCGCACTCACCCGTCTGGACTGCAACTACAATCAGCTGTCGGCGCTGCCGGAATCGATCACCAAGCTCACCGCGCTCACTTCGATGAACTTCGGCAACAACCGATTGACGGCGCTGCCTGAAACGATCGGCGTCTTCACCTCGCTCCAAGACCTGGAACTCGAAGGCAATCAGCTCACTTCACTCCCGGACGCCGTCGGAAACCTCTCGGCGTTGACGCGGCTTTCCGCGGCCGTCAACCGCCTCAGCTCCCTCCCTGCCAGCCTGTCCTCGATCCCGGGCCTGACCGAGCTCGAGATCGACGGCAATCCGCTCGCCCCCGAGGTGGCCGCCGCCCACGAAGGCGGGTTCATGGACCTCATGGCCTTCCTGGAACAGCTCGCGACCGACGGAGTGACCATTCGCGAAGCGAAGCTCGTGCTCGTCGGCGAGGGCGCGGTCGGCAAGAGCACACTGCTTTCGGCGATGCTGGGCGAACCGTTCACGGTGGAGCGGTCTTCGACGCACGGCATCGAGGTCAGCCCCCTGGTGCTCGGCCGAGGGACTGACGACGAATGCGTCCTGAACGCCTGGGACTTCGGGGGCCAGCCGACCTATCGGCCGACCCACCAGCTGTTCTTCACCTCGCCGGCCGTCTATCTCGTGGTCTGGAAGCCGCGGCACGGGCCGCGGCAGGACAACGTCGGGGAATGGATCGAGCTGATCCGCCGCCGAGCCGGTGATGACGTCCGCATCCATGTCGTCGCGACTCACGGCGGTCCAAAGGACCGGCTCGCGCACATCGACGAGACCGGACTGCGACAGGCGCACGGCGATGTCATCGTCGGCTTCCACCACGTCGACAGCAGGACCGGCGAGGGCATCGAGGAGCTTCAGGCCGCGGTCTCGGCCACCGCATCGGGTCTGCCGCACTTCACTCGGAGACTCCCCGCCAGCTGGCGACATCTCCAAGAAGATCTGCGCCGAGGGGCCGAACCGTACCTGGACTACGAGGATTACCTGGCCCGAGCAGCCGAGTACGGGCTCTCGGAATCCTCCGCGAGCACCCTCGCGACCGTGGCCACGCACCTGGGCCACTGGTGCTACTACCCCAACATCCCCGGTCTCGATCAGCTCGTGGTCCTGAAGGGCGACTGGCTCAGTGCTGCGGTGAGCCTCGTCATCGACGACCTCGAGACCGTCCGGAACCACGGTCTGGTGGAGCACTCCCGGCTCAATCAGATCTGGAACGACCCGACGAACCCCGAGCACCTGCGCTACCCGGAGCGCGTCCACCGCATCCTGTTGCGGCTCATGGAGGAGTATGAGATCTCCTACCGGGTCGGCGGAGGCGGTCACGGAGGAAGGCCGCCGACGAGCCTCATCGCCCAGCTGGTCGACTCGCGCACTCCCGCAATGGAAGCTTGGAACGACTACGGACGCGCACTGCCGATGCAGACCCGGACTTGCAGGTTCAGCGACTCCTCGGAGAACTTCCACATTCCCGAGGGCCTGATCTACCGCCTGATCGTTCGGCTGCACCAGTTCTCGCTCGGCCGCGAGCGGTACGAGCAGAGCGTCCACTGGACGGGCGGACTCGTCGTGGACAACGGCATGCACGGCAGAGCGCTGATCAGATTGCAGCGCGATCAGCTCCAGGTCTCGGTGAAGGCCGTCGCCCCCGAATACTTCCTCACGATGATCCTTGAAGAAGTGCGCGCTCATGTCGAGGAGTTCTGGCAGGGAGTGAAGGTGCACAACTTCGTCACCTGCGGCAGCTTCTGCAACGACCCCGACGCCTCTCGTCAAGGGCAGTGGCAGGTCGAGCGCCTCTTCAACCGGCGCATGAAGGGGAAGCAGGACATCACCTGCAATTCGTGTGACGAGGACGTGTCGATTCGCGATCTGCTCAGCGGTGTCACCGAAGACGCTCCGCCCGACGTGCGACTGGCGGAGGTGAGCGAGGCAGTGCTCGACCCGGACTTCAAAGCCCGTATCGACCGGTTCGAACAGGCGGTCCTCAGAGAGGAAATCGAGCACGCGGATGTCGCTGGACTGGTCAGCCAATGCGAGTCCGGACTCCAGGACATGCTCAGGGCATTCGAGAGCCAAGCGTCCAACGGGCCGCGGATATTCACGTTCGAACCCCTCAAACCGATGACGGCCGCTGACCTCCACCTCGACGTTCAGGTGGTCCTCTGGTGCGAGCACTCGCGGATGCCGGTCCGGGACTTGAGTGGGGACCAGCTCTCCGGAGTGGTGAGACTCAACCTCTCCCTGCCGTGGTTCTTGAGTGCCAGCACGTGGATCTTCTCAATGGCGACCCTGCTCAGGGTCGTGCAGCCACAGAGGCTCGCCGGGGATCCGGTCCCCATACGAGCAAGTGGCCGCGGACGCGCGATGACCGATCTCTCGTCAATGAAATGGTCGAGCGTGGACCAGTTCTTCAAGGAGGCCCGGGTGGGGGACTACGACTCCAGAGCCGACGAGCTTCGTGAACTGCACCGTCTCATCCGAGCGAAGGATCCGGCCTTCGGCGGACTCGTCCGGGTGCGGCAGCGGGGCCGGTACCTGTGGGTCCATCCCCGGTTCAAGGCCGAGTTGAGTCCCGGGCTTCCCGATATGGGCGGGGACTGAGACCTTCGGCGCGGCGGGTGTCGCCAGGCCCTCCCGCGGTCACCCGTTCGGCGTAAGAATGGGAGGCGGACCGACCGCCGAGGGGCGCCGGGGGCCGCGCGCACGAGCGGCCCGGCGACGCGTGAGGAGACGTACATGAGCAACGCACCGTTCGTCATCGTCGGAGGCGGCCTCGCCGCCTCCAAGGCCGCGCAGACCCTGCGCGACGAAGGCTACGAAGGCGACCTCGTCGTCGTCACCGGGGAACCGCACCGACCCTACGAGCGGCCGCCGCTGTCCAAGGACTACCTCCGCGGCGACGCCGACCGCACCGCCCTGTTCACCGTCGACGAGGACTGGTACCGCCACAACGCCGACCTGCGCGTCGGCGTCCCCGCCACCGGGCTCGACACCGCGGCGCACCGGCTCGCGCTGGCCGACGGGACCGGCCTCGACTACGCGAAGCTGCTGATCGCGACCGGCTCGACGCCGCGGGCGCTGCCGGTGCCCGGCGGCGACCTGCGGGGCGTGCACCTGCTGCGCACCGTCGAGGACGCCGACCTGCTCGCCGCCGAGCTCAAGGGCGGCGGGGGCCGGGTCGCGATCGTCGGCGACGGGTGGATCGGGATGGAGGTCGCGGCGTCGGCCCGGCAGCTCGGCCGGGACGTGACCGTGTTCGGCATGGGCGCGCAGCCCCTCGAACGGGTCCTGGGGCCCGAGATGGGGCTCGTGTTCGCGCAGCTGCACCTCGACAAGGGCGTGGACCTGCGCCGGCGCACCCAGGTCGCGAAGATCCTCGGCGAGGACGGCCGCGCGGTCGGCGTCGAGACCGGCGAGGGCGAGCGGGTCGAGGCGGACCTGGTGCTCGTCGCGGTCGGCGTCGCCCCGAACACCGGCCTCGCCGCCGCGGGCGGGCTCGAACTGCGCGGCCGGGACCTCGGCGGCGGCGTCGCCGTCGACGCGACCCTGCGGACCAGCGCCCCCGACGTGTGGGCCGCGGGCGACATCGCGAGCGCGCCCTACCCGCACTACGGCCGCCCGATCCGGGTGGAGCACTGGCAGACCGCGATCGACACGGGCGTGCACGCCGCGAAGGCCGCGCTCGGCTCGGACGAGGCGTTCGACAAGCTGCCGTACTTCTTCACCGACCAGTACGACCTCGGCATGGAGTACCTCGGCTTCGTGGCCGGCCCGGACGCCTACGACGAGGTCGTGGTCTCCGGCGACCTGGAGTCGCTGGAGTTCGCGGTGTTCTGGACGAAGGCCGGGCGCGTCCTCGCCGGCATGGCCGTCAACACCTGGGACCGGGTGGGCGACATCGAGGCCCTGATCCGGGCCGAGGAACCGCCGGGGGAGGAGGCGCTCCGGTCGTTCCGGTGACCGAAGGGCCGCAGCGGGTCTGCGACCTCGCCGCCGGGGGCCGAGCGGTACGGCGCGAAGGCCGGTCCCCTGGCGGCGCACCGCCTCCGGAGCCGGACCGGGAGACGCACCTGGAGACGCAGCGCGGGGCCGCCGGAATCCGGCGGCCCCGCGAACACCGTTGCGGCGCTAGCCGATCGAGGCGGCGTCGATCGCGGCGAGCTCGTCGGCGGTGAAGTCGAGGTTCGCGGTCGCGGCCACGTTGTCCTCCAGCTGCCGCACGCTGCTGGCGCCGATGATGACGCTCGTCATCCGCTCGTCGCGCAGCGCCCAGGCGAGCGCGGTCTGCGCCAGCGACTGGCCGCGGGCTGCGGCGATCTCGTTGAGGGCCTTCACCTTCGACATGGTCTGCTCGTCGAGGCTGTCCTCGTTCAGGAAGTGGCTGGTCTTCGCGCGCGAGTCGGCCGGGACGCCCTTGAGGTACCGGTCGGTGAGCACGCCCTGCTCCAGGGGGCTGAAGACGATGCAGCCCGCGCCGACCTCCTCGAGCGCGTCGAGCAGGCCGTCCTCCTCGATGCGGCGGTCGAACATCGAGTACCGCGGCTGGTCGATGAGCAGCGGCGTCCCGAGGTCGCGCAGGATCGCGGCGGCGGCCCTGACCTGCTCGGACGTGTAGTTGGAGACGCCGACGTAGAGGGCCTTGCCGGAGCGCACGATCGCGTCGAGCGCGCCCATGGTCTCCTCCAGCGGCGTGTCCGGGTCGGGCCGGTGGTGGTAGAACACGTCGACGTAGTCCAGGCCCAGCCGCGCGAGCGACTGGTCGAGGGAGGCGACGAGGTTCTTGCGCGAGCCCCACTCGCCGTACGGGCCGGGCCACATGTAGTACCCGGCCTTGGAGGACACGACGATCTCGTCGCGGTACGGCTTCAGGTCGGAGGCGAGGAGGCGGCCGAAGTTCTCCTCGGCGCTCCCGGCGGGCGGGCCGTAGTTGTTGGCGAGGTCGAAGTGGGTGACGCCGAGGTCGAAGGCGCGCCGCACGATCTCGCGCTGGGTCTCCAGCGGCCGGGTGTGGCCGAAGTTGTGCCACAGGCCGAGGGAGATCGCGGGCAGTCGGAGGCCGCTGCGTCCGGAGCGGCGGTAGGGCATGGACTCGTAGCGGTCGTCCGCGGGAAGGTAGCTCACCAGTGCACCCTATCCACCGCGCCCGGCGCGGCAATCGTTATCCCAGAGGCTGGATCCTATAGGAAGTGTGATACTCGCAAGGTGAACGCCAGGTGACGGCGCTCGGCGCGCTCAGGCGTGCGGGTCGAACTTGTATCCGAGGCCGCGGACCGTGACGAGGTGGCGCGGCTTGCCCGGCTCGGGCTCGATCTTGGAGCGCAGGCGCTTGACGTGCACGTCGAGGGTCTTGGTGTCGCCCACGTAGTTCGCGCCCCAGACCCGGTCGATGAGCTGGCCGCGGGTGAGCACGCGCCCGGCGTTGCGCAGCAGCATCTCCAGCAGCTCGAACTCCTTGAGCGGCAGCTGCACGTCGCCGCCGCCGACGGTGACCGTGTGGCGGTCGACGTCCATGCGCACCGGCCCGGCCTCCAGGACCGTGACGATCGGGTCGTCGGGCTCGGCCGAGCGGCGCAGGACCGCGCGGATGCGCGCCACCAGCTCGCGCGAGGAGTACGGCTTGGTGATGTAGTCGTCGGCGCCCAGCTCCAGCCCCACCACCTTGTCGACCTCGGAGTCCCGGGCCGTGACCATGATGATCGGGACGTTCGAGTTGGCGCGCAGCTCCCGGCAGACCTCGGTGCCGGACTTCTCCGGCAGCATCAGGTCGAGCAGGACCACGTCGGCGCCGGCGCGCTCGTACTCCTTGATGGCGGCGTCGCCGTCAGCGGCGACCGCCACCTCGAAGCCCTCCTTGCGGAGCATGTAGGAGAGGGCATCGGAGAACGATTCCTCGTCTTCAACTACGAGCACGCGGGTCACGAGTGAACCTTCCTAACGGCCGGGCTTGCTGGTTGTTCCGATTTCAGCCGAGTCCGGTGCCGTGGCGTCGGACGGAAGGGAACGCGCAGGCAACATCAAGGTAAACACTGACCCGGCATCGGGCATACTGGACACTTCAACCCTACCCCCGTGATTGACCGCCACATGCTTGACGATCGCCAGGCCGAGGCCGGTGCCGCCGGTCGCGCGCGACCGGGCTGCGTCCACCCGGTAGAAGCGCTCGAAGATGCGGTCCAGCTCCTCCGCGGGGATGCCGATGCCCTGGTCGCGCACGGCGATGCACACCATCTTGACCCCCGCGAGGTGCCCGTTCGGGGACGTCACGGAGGTCTCCACCTCCACGGCCGTGTCGTCAGGTGAATAGGAGATGGCGTTGCCGACGAGGTTCTTCACGGCGGTGACGAGCTGCGGCTCGTTCCCGAGCACCTCGGTGCCCTCGACGCCGGTGAGGCGCAGCTCGATGCCCTTCTCCTCGGCCGCTATCCGCGTCTGGTCGAACGCCTCCATGACGATGCGGTCGACCTCGACCGGCTCGGGGTCCGGGAGCTTCTCGGCGCCCTGGAGCCGCGACAGCTCCAGCAGGTCGCTGACCAGGTGGTTCATGCGCTTGGACTCGGAGCGGATGCGGTCGGCGAAGCGCGCGGCCGCGTCCGGGTCCTCGGCGGCGTCCTTGAGGGCCTCGGACAGGATCTGCATCGCGCCCACGGGCGTCTTGAGCTCGTGGCTGATGTTCGCCACGAAGTCGCGCCGCACCCGCTCGACGCGGTGCAGCTCGGAGATGTCCTGGAACTCGGCGACCGACACGCCGTCGGGCAGCGGCGTGATGCGCACGCTCACAGCGCTCGGCTCGCCCATGACCTGCTTCGGGACCTCGATCTCCGCGTCCCGGTAGCGGCCGGAGCGGCGCGCCTGCGCGAGCAGGGCCCGCAGCGTCAGGGACACGATCTCGTGGTCGTCGACGAGGCCGAGGTCGCGGGCGGCGCGGTTGGTGTACAGCACGCGGTTGTGGTCGTCGACCAGGCAGACGCCGGTCCGGAGGAGGCCGACGGCGGCCTCCCACGGGCGGGTGTCGGGGACGGGGGCGGTGCGCGGCTCGGGGTGGGGGGCGCCCCGGTGCCGGATCCTCATGAGTGCGGTCGCGGCGGCGCCGAAGGCGGCGCCCGCGGCGAGACCGGTCAGGACGCGCCCGACGCCTCTGCCGAGGGTCGTGGGCTGCGGTTCGTTGTGGGCCACGCCCCCAGACTAGGCAGGAAACGGCCCGGCGTCGAGCGCCGGGCCGTGATCGAGGCCGCTCCGATGCGGCGCAGAGCGGACGTTCGGGCTATTTCTTCTCGGCCTGCTCCAGGCCCTTGTTGTCCTCGCGCTTGGCCTTGCCCTGGTTCGCGACGGCGGCGGCCGCGGCGGCGGCGGCCTCGGGGTCGAGGTAGGCGCCGCCGGCGGTGACGGGCTTGAGGGTCTTCTCGTCGAGCTCGTAGAGCAGCGGCATGCCCGTGGGGATGTTCAGGCCCACGATCGCCTCGTCGCTGATGCCGTCGAGGTGCTTGATGAGGGCGCGCAGCGAGTTGCCGTGCGCGGCCACGAGCACGGTCTGCCCGGTCCGCAGGTCGGGCACGATCCCGTCGTACCAGTAGGGGAGCATCCGCTCGATGACGTCCTTGAGGCACTCGGACGAGGGGCTGACCTCGGGCGCGAGGGACGCGTAGCGGTCGTCGCCGTCCTGGGAGAACTCCGAGCCGGGCTCGATCGGCGGCGGCGGCACGTCGAAGGAGCGGCGCCAGATCATGAACTGCTCCTCGCCGAACTCGGCGAGCGTCTGGGCCTTGTCCTTGCCCTGGAGGGCGCCGTAGTGGCGCTCGTTCAGGCGCCAGGAGCGCTTGACCGGGATCCAGGACCGTGCGGCCTCGTTCAGCGCCAGCTCCGCGGTGTTGATGGCGCGGCGCAGCAGCGAGGTGTGGACGACGTCGGGCAGCAGCCCGGCCTCGGCGAGCAGCCGCCCGCCCCGGCGGGCCTCCTCCTCGCCGGAGGGCGACAGCTTCGCGTCGACCCAGCCGGTGAACAGGTTCTTGGCGTTCCATTCGCTTTCGCCGTGGCGAAGCAGCACGAGAGTGTAGGTCATGCCCCCATACTGCCGCCTCGCCGCGCGGGCGGCCCCCCGGTCGGCGCGAAGGTGTGGCGGCCGTCGCCTCTCGACGAGCATCTCGGCATCACCGTGCCTCGCTGCCGCGAACCAAGCCGAAGGCGCGGCGGAAGAATTGAGCATCGTCCAGAATCCCGGTGCGACAGCGCAGGGCGCATTGAAACTCGAACTCGCAATCTCGAGCTTGTCATGCGGCTCAGGAGCCACCCCAGTTCTCAATACCGTTGACGGTTGTGGTGATCACTTCGCAGACTCGATTCACGCTCGTGATATGAAACTTGACGTCCGACACGTTGACGAAGACCTGATAAGTGCCCTTCTGGCCGTTATGCCGCCGCACTGTATGCCCAAACCGCTTCTGAAGGAGCTTGTCCAGACTTGTTGATCTGCTCGCGCGCCTTCTTGCCTGTTTTGAATGACGGCACCAGCATGTTCTGCGTCATCGAGAACTCGAGTTCCACCTCCGCGATCCCTCGCGTGGACACGTGCTTGAACCGGCCGATGACCTCGACCTGCTTAGACATGTTGGTGGTCCACATCTTGTCGGTATCGGCCTCGTACTTGCCGAGACCGGCATATGCGTGTCCGACCCTCCGCCAGAAGTCGTCCTCCGGTACGTCCTCAGAGTCGCTCGCGAGCTGGATGAACATCTCAGCCTTCCGCAACGGTGTGAGGAAATCAGTGACCGTCTGCGGGCGCTCCGAAGGCTCTTTCGAGCTGGCTTGCTCGTACATTTCCAGCAGAGGCTCCGATGCACGGTCGTCTACCCAGTTGGTGAGCGTGTGGGTGAGCTTCTGGATGTTCCTCGCGGGACTCGCCGGCGAAGGGTCTTCTCCGACGATCAGAAAGAACATCAATTGGGCGAGGCTGTAAACATCAACGGTCATACTGCGGGCAGCCGAGGTGTTGTGGGCGTACAGCTGCTCTGGAGCCGCGTAATTGAGGACGCCTCCGACGCCTTCTCCCGCGGTCATCGTCATGGTACGATTTGTCTCGTGGTACGCCAGGTCGAAGTCGGTCAGGTACGGTGTGAGACTCCCCTCCGAATCGCGTTCGAGAATGATGTTCTCGGGTTTGATGTCGCGATGGAGGACGCCCTGTGAATGGGCGTATTGGACCGTCTCGCATATTTCGATCATCAGGCGCAGCACGATCTCGGCATTGCCTTCCTTCTCGATGTACGCCCTGCGCAGATTATCGCCCGGGATATACTGCATTAGGAAGCCGAATGGGGCTTTTGTCATCTCGTAGACTTGGACAATGCGCGGGTGGTCAAGCTTGCGCATACTGGCGTATCCGTTGGAGAACCGGCGGACCTTTACGCCGAGGTGGAGCTCATTGCCGTGGAAGATCTTCAGGGCTTTAAGTTGGCCTGTCCCGTTCTCAACGGCCCACACGTTCCCGAATGCGCCGTCGCCGATTTTGAACTTGACCTTGCCGAACCGGTTGTCCTCCCCGACGCTGATGTCGGACAGATGCTTCCTAAAGACCAACAAGCGGTCGTTGAGCTCACTCCAGTCCGAGTGCGAACGGATGTCAGGGCTGCTGCGCTCGGTATCCTCGAACCAGTTCGCCACGGCCTCAAGTTCGCTCGCGCATCGTTTCGAGCCGCCGGCAAGCCGGGTGCCGCGGTCGGTGAGCTCAGTGAATTCCAGATTGTGGTAGTGGTCCACGAGGCGCTGCGCCTTCGCAATGATCTTGGCCAGCTCGCTCTTCTCGATGGGGCGACCTTGCCGAGGCTCAAATCCTCTGCCGAGAATGACAGTTCCCGCTACGTCGCCCTTGAAAACGGGCGTTTGCGCCCCTTTGGGCAGGGCAGCCGCGATGTACTCGTAGACCCCCATGAGCGTGACGTCGCCGTCCCAGTTCACCGCGTCTCCGAGGAGCGCATCTATCAACCTGGTGGTGAATACGCCACGGCTGTTCTCCTCGAGCGCCAGCTCCTCAGGACGGCATGCGGCAAGCACGCACCGACTCTCGTTGACGGCTTGAATTTCACGCTCGATGTCAGAGGGTGAGAGTGGGCGGCTGTTCGTCCACGTGAACGCGGAGCCTGCGTGGCAGCAGTCGAGGATTGACACGACGTGGTCGAAGACCAGGCTAGCGGATTCCATGACCTGGGCAAGGTGGGCCAAGGAGATCCCCGGGTCGAAATTCTCCGCGTCGTGCGTGACCAGATGGCCGGCCTGGCCAATCACCTGGCCGTGTCCAGCGAAGTAGAAGAGAAGCGTGCTTCCTTCTCCGTAGTGCTCCTCGGCGTAGGCGGTCCGGTAGAGCTCCTTAAGAATTTCGCTGCGCGTGGCGTCGCCATCGAGTATGAGTACGCTCTCGAAGTCGTATTGCTCGAGTGAAAGGCAATCCGCTACGTCGCTTGCGTCATTGACGCAGCCGGTCAAAAGCGCCTCGGGATACGAATCGATGCCGATGATGATGGCTTTGTTCAAGGTTCTCCTAGGGGATTTCTGTGGAGATGAGGGGATTCCTTCTTAGGGGTACGATCGGAATTCGTCCGCGAGGCGAATTCCATTCAGTCTAGCCTACGGGAATGTAGTCGGGGAGATGGAAGGGTTAGATAATTGGACCCTGCTTCACTTCAATGCAACTCCACTCTCTTGAGCCACAGAAATCCATTTCCGTTGTAGGAGGCGGCGGGAGTAGACCTCCAGCCCAATCCAGAGCCCGATCGCCGCTTACCTCCCAAAACGATGCTCGGCCGTATTGGTCTGGCGTCTCCGGCCTTGTAAGGCGGGGCGGCCAGAGCCGCAGTCCTCGTGACGACTGAGGCCCCGGCGTACGTCTGCGGGCGGCTTCGGAGGAAAGGCCTCGTGCAGCTTGCGGGCTATGACCCTGCACAGGCAGCCCTCTGGCTTGCCAGATAAGTTGGCGGACCTTGCCGCATATGTGATTCGGCCTGGAGCCCTCAGTCGTCTGGGCGCAGGTGCTCGAACGCGGCGAGGTTCCGCGTGGACTCGCCGCGGGCGAGGCGCCAGCGCCACTCGTCCTGGATGGAGGACTTGAAGCCGAGTTCGAGGATGACGTTGAACGTCTCGTCGGCGGCCGCGAGGACCTGGCCGAGGACGCGGTCGAGCTCGTCGGCGCCGATCGCGGCGAAGGGGAGGCGCCCGACGAGGTGGATGTCGTCGCTGCCGTCCACGGCGAAGGACACGGCGTACAGCTTCCCGTTGCGGCGCAGGAGCTCCGCCCACACGGCCTCGTGGTTCTCCTCGGGCCGCCGGGCCACGAACGCCTCCACGCGCAGGGCGTGGTCCTCGATCACGAGGCCGCACTCGGTGGTGAGCTTGCGCTGCCCGGGGAGGCTGACGACCACGGAGCGCGGCGTGTCCAGGCGGTAGTCGGCGCCGATCTCGTCGAGGGCGGCCGTGAGTCGCTCGATCACCGGTTCAGCGTAATCGCCTGGGAGCGGCGCAGGACGGTGCGCCGGTAGGCGGCGCCGAGCCCTTCGGCGGTGGCCTGCCAGGAGAACAGCGCGGCGTGGGACCGGGCGCCGGCGGCGAGGCGCTCGCGCAGCGCCCCGTCGCGCATGAGGCGGCCGATCGCGTCGGCCCAGTCGCCGGCGCGGTGGGAGTCGACGAGGAGCCCGGAGGCGCCGTCGGCGACGGCGGTGGTCAGCCCGCCGACCTTCGCGGCGAGGACGGGCGTGCCGGCGGCCTGCGCCTCGAGGGCCACGAGCCCGAACGACTCGTTGTAGCTGGGGACGGCGACGGCGTCGGCGGCCCGGTAGACCTGCGCGAGCGCCTCGCCCGAGCGCGGGCTGCGCCACTGGACGCGGTCGCCGAGGCCGAGTTCCCCGGCGAGCTTCGGCAGCCAGTACAGGTCGGTGTTCGAGGGCCCGCCGACGAAGACGGGGACGATGCGCTCGGCGAGCGCCGGGTCGGTCTCGCGCAGGCGGGCGAGGCCGCGCAGGAGCACGTCGGGGGCCTTGGCCGGCTGGATGCGGCCGACGAACGCGACGACGAGCGCGTCCTGGGGGAGCCCGAGGGCCTGCCGGGCCGCGTACCGGTCCCCGGGCCGGAACACGCCGAGGTCGACGCCGGGGTGGACGACTTCGACGCGGCGGGCGTCGGCCGCGTAGTAGTGCTGGAGCTCGGCGGCCTCGGCGGCGGTGTTGGCGATGAGGAGGTCGGCCTCGGTGGTGATCTGCTCCTCGCCGACGACGCGCCCGATCGGCTCGGGGCTGTCGCCCTCGGCGAGCTGCGCGTTCTTCACCTTCGCGAGCGTGTGGAAGGTCTGCACGAGCGGGACGTTCCACCGCTCGGAGGCCACCCACGCGGCCTGGCCGCTGAGCCAGTAGTGGGCGTGGATGAGGTCGTAGTGCCCGGGCCGGTTGTGGGCCTCGGCGCGCAGGAGCCCGCCGGTGAACGCGCACAGCTGCGTCGGCAGGTCGTTCTTGGACAGGCCCTCGAAGGGCCCGGCGGGCAGGTGGTGGACGAGGACGCCGGGCGCGGCCTCGACGGTGGGGGGCTCCTCGGAGCTGGTGGCGCGGGTGAAGATCTCGACCTCGACGCCGGCGCGCGCGAGCTCGCGCGCGGTGTTGAGCACGTACACGTTCATGCCGCCGGCGTCGCCGGTGCCGGGCTGCGCGAGCGGAGAGGTGTGGACCGAGACCATCGCGACCCTGCGGACCGCCTGCTTGCGGCATCGGGCCCGGAACACCGGTGTGCGCCGTTGATTCACGTGTCAGTCCTCTCCTGCGGTTGCCTGTCCCCTGGAGCAACGCGCCAAACCCTCGCCATCCTTCCGCCTGGGGGTGTCCGGGCACAACCGCCGCACGCGCCGGAGTGACCAACTCCGCAATCCCGCAAGCCGCTCGGCGACATGGTCGTTTCGTTCCGTTTCGTGGCCGAATGGTGACACTCGGTCGAGGGAAGCCGGAATTTCTCTCGCGACACGACCGGGAATGAGCCTCAAATCCGGGCAAGTCGTCCATGATGGGGAGACTTGTCATCACCAGGGGGGAGACAACACCATGAGCACTGCAACCGTGCCCGCCGCCAGGCAGCCCACGATGTCGCCGGTGTCCAAGTTCGGCCAGACGCACTCGCTGCGCCGCCTGCCCGTCCAGGAGCGCTCGGCCGCCCGCGTCCGCCGCATGCTCGACGCCGCCGCCGACCTGATCGAGGAGGTCGGCTACGACCGGCTCTCGACCACCGCCATCGCGCAGCGCGCCGACGTCGCCATCGGCTCGGTCTACCAGTTCTTCGGGGACAAGCGCTCGCTCGCCGAGGCGCTGTCGCAGCGCTACATCGACCTGTACTTCGAGCGCCTGACCGCGCGCTTCGACGCCGAGCCCCCCGCCGACTGGCGGGCCGGGGTCGAGGCCGCGATCGCCGAGTACGTCCACATGTACCGCACCGCGCCGGGCTTCCGCGTCCTCCACCTGGCCGACGCGATCGACCCGGGCCGCGCCGACGCCGTCACCACCGGCGGCGACGTCATCGCCGAGCAGATCCTCGCCGGGCTCGCCCAGCGCTTCGGGATCGGCGGCGACGACGACTTCGGCAAGACCGTCACCGTCGCCGTCGAGACCGGCCAGGCCCTCGTCCGCCTGGCGTTCCGCCGCGACCCCGAGGGCTGCGCCGCCTCGATCGCCGAGGCCAACGGCGTCGTCTGCGACTACCTCGCCCGCCGCCTCCCGTAGCGCTCGCGCCGGGCCTGTCGCGGGCCACTCAAACGCCGCGCCGGGACGTGCGGCCGCACCGGGCCGACTAGTCTCGTAGTCGACCCGGTGCGGTCTCTGACTTTCGAGGAGCAGCATGGCGAACACCCTTGCCGACATCCAGACGGTGCTGCGGATCAAGCCGTTCAGGCGGCTGTGGACCGTGCTCGGCCTCGCCTCCTTCGGCGACTGGCTCGCGCTCTTCGCCACCGCCGGATTCGCGCAGTCGCTGTTCGACGACCCGGCCGCGAAGGGCGCCGCGTTCTCGGCCACGATCGTGCTCCGCCTCCTCCCCTCCCTCGTCCTCGGCCCCGTCGCCGGCGTCTTCGCCGACCGCTTCGACCGCCGCAAGACCATGGCCGCCTGCGACATCGCCCGCTGCCTCCTCATCGCCTCCGTCCCCACCGTCTACCTCGCCACCGGCTCCACCGCGATCACCGTGACCTGGCTGGCCGTCGCGCAGCTGTGCATCGAGGCCGCCGTCCTCATGTGGTCGCCCGCGAAGGAGGCCGCGGTCCCCAACCTCCTGCCGCGCGAGAAGTACGAGGCCGCCAACCAGCTCAGCCTCGCCACCACGTACGGCATCGCCCCGCCCCTCGCGTTCGCCGTCCTCGCGATCCTCGAACGCGGCTCCGCCGTCTGGTCCAACCTCGGCACCTGGGCCGAGCCGATGGTCCTCGCGCTCTACATCGACGCGGTCATGTTCGCGATCCTCGCCGTCACCGTCTACTTCTTCATCCCGCAGATCTCCGGCCGCTACGGCCAGACCGCCGCGAAGGCCACGAGCCTCTGGCACGACTTCGTCGAGGGCTGGTCCTACCTGCGCACCTCCGAACGCGTGCGCGGCCTCATCGTCGGCATGCTCGGCGCGTTCAGCGGCGCCGGCATCCTCATCGGCGTCGGCACCGTCTACGCCGGCACCCTCGGCGCCGGCGACGCCGCGTTCTACACCCTCGCCGTGTTCCTCTTTCTCGGCCTCGGCGCCGGCATCGCCCTCGGCCCCAAGCTCGTCGGCGACCTCTCCCGGCTCCGCTGGTTCGGCATGAGCATCGTCCTCGCCGGCGCCGGCCTCGCCCTCGACGCCCTCGCCCCCCACATGGTGTTCTCGATCCTCGGCTCGGTCGTCATCGGCCTCGGCGCCGGCATGGCCTTCCTCGCCGGCATCACGCTCCTCCAGCGCGAGACCGAGGACGAGATCCGCGGCCGCATGTTCGCGTTCATCGCCGTCTCGGCCCGCGTCATCCTCATGCTCGCCATGACGGTCTCCGCCCCCCTCGCCGGCTGGCAGGCCGCCCGCCAGCTCAACCTCGGCATCACCCGCGTCGAGGTCTCCATGAGCCGCATCCTCCTCTTCGCCGCCGCCGGCCTCGTCATCTGGCTCGGCATCACCGCGTTCCGGTCCATGGACGACAAGCCCGGCGTCCCCGTCTTCGCCGACCTGTGGTCCTCCCTGCGCGGCCGCCCCCTCTCCGCCCCGCTTCCGCTCCAGAGCGACGGCTTCTTCATCGTCTTCGAAGGCGGCGAGGGCGCCGGCAAGTCCACCCAGTCCGTCAAGCTCGCCGCCTGGCTCAAACTCCGCGGCTACGAGGCCGTCCTCACCCGCGAACCCGGTGCCACCGACATCGGCATGCGCATCCGCTCCCTCGTCCTCGACGCCAAGAACGGCGACGGGACCGACGCGTCCGCGCCGGTGCCGCGCGCCGAGGCGCTCCTGTTCGCCGCCGACCGCGCCCAGCACGTCGAACGCGTCGTCCGGCCCGCCCTCGAACGCGGCGCCGTCGTCGTCTCCGACCGCTACATCGACTCCTCGATCGCCTACCAGGGCTCCGGCCGCGAACTCGGCAAGGACGAGGTCGCCTGGGTCTCCCAGTGGGCCACCGGCGGCCTCAAGCCGGACCTCACCGTCCTCCTCGACGTCGACCCCGCCCAGGGCCTGCACCGCGCCAAGGCCGGCGGCGAAGGCGACCGGCTCGAGCAGGAGCGCCTCGAGTACCACGAGCGGGTCCGCGAGACGTTCCTCGGGCTCGCCGCCGCCGACCCCCGCCGCTACCTCGTCATCCCCGCGACCGGCACCCCCGACGACATCGCCGCCCAGGTCCGCGAGGCCGTCGCCGAGCGCCTCGACATCCGCACCCAGACCGCCCGCACCGACGCCGGCTGGCCCGGCCTCGACACCGACAAGGACCCCGACCGCGCCGACAGCGACTACGGCTGGGACACCGTCGCCGAAGAGGCCGGCCGCGCGTGAGCACCACCGGCGTCTTCGACGAGCTCGTGGGCCAGGACGAGGCCCGGCGGGTCCTCGCCGCGGCCGCGGCCGGCACCGGCATGACCCACGCCTGGCTGTTCACGGGCCCGCCCGGCTCCGGCCGCTCCACCGCCGCGGTCGCGTTCGCCGCGGCCCTCCAGTGCCCCGACGGCGGCTGCGGCGACTGCCACACCTGCCGCACCGTCCTCGGCGGCACCCACCCGGACGTCACCCGCGTCATCCCCGAGGGCCTGTCCCTCGGCGTCGACCAGGTGCGCGGCCTCATCCTCGACGCCTCCCGCGCCCCCACGTCGGGGCGCTGGCAGGTCCTCATCGTCGAGGACGCCGACCGCCTCACCGAGGCCGCCGCGAACGCGCTGCTCAAAGCCGTGGAGGAGCCGCCGGAGCGGACCGTGTTCCTGCTGTGCGCGCCCTCGACGAACCCGGCCGAGATCTCGGTGACGATCCGCTCCCGCTGCCGCGTCATGGGCCTGCGCCAGCCGCCGCCGGGCGCGATCGCGGACCTCCTGGTCGCCCGCGACGGCCTCGACCGCCGCGAGGCCGAGCTGTTCGCGGCCGCGGCGCAGGGGCACGTGGGCCGGGCCCGCCGCCTCGCGACCGACGCCGAGGCGCGCGCGAAGCGCCACGACGTCCTCCAGATCCCGCGCCGCCTCACCGGCCTCGGCGCCTGCTTCACGGCCGCCGTCGAACTCATCGAGGCGGCGGAGGCGGAGGCGTCGGGCACGTACACCGACCGGTCGGCGGCCGAGCGCGAGGCGCTCGAGACCGCGCTCGGCAAGGGCGGCACCGGCAAGGGCGCCTCGAAGGCCGCCCGGGGCGCGTCGGCCGCGCTCAAGGAGCTGGAGAAGCGCCAGAAGACCCGCGACACCCGCGCCCAGCGCGACTCGCTCGACCGGGCCCTGGTCGACCTCGCCGCGTTCTACCGCGACGCCCTCGCAGCCGGCTTCGGCGCCCGCGTCGCCTCCGTGCACCCGGACATGGCCGACACCACCCGCGCCGCCGCCACCCGCCTCAGCGCCGAGTCCCTGCTGCGCCGCATCGACGCGATCCTGGAGTGCCGCAAGGCGATCGAAGCGAACGTCCGCCCCCGCATCGCCGTCGAGGCGATGATGCTCGCCCTCTGGCGCGCCTGACCCGGCCGTCCCCGGTCACTGGGTCCACAGGTGGTGGATGAACGCGTCCTGCGCCTTCGGGATCTGCCCGGAGCGCCGCCACCGGTACCAGGCCCGCTCCTCCACGACGCGCACGCAGAAGTCTCCGTCGGTCTCGAACGGCTCTGAGACGCACCGGAAGTCGTCGCGGAACACCCCGTCGGTCCAGTGCCACACCCGGCGCCCGATCAGGTTCGGCACGTCGGAGGCTGGGTAGGGCCGGCGCACCGGCGGCGCGTCGGGGTCGGAGAGGCGTTCGATGAGGTAGCCGGGCCGCGGCGCGCCCGTGCCGGGCTCGGGCCGCTGCACCCACACGTCCCCGGCCGGCACCAGGCTCGCGTACGCGTCCCCGTCGCCGTCGATCGCCCGGTAGTAGTCCTCCTCGGAGATCACGGGGACGACCAGCATCCCGTCGCGCGTCACGGGGTCGTCGGCGCGGAGGTCGAACTGCCAGCCGCACCCGGGCGCGCCGGTCACGACCCGGGAGGAGTGCAGGTCGATCGCCCTGGCCGCGGGGACCGGGACCAGGGCCGGGGGAGGATCCGGGACCTCGAATGAGCTGTCCGACAAGCCCAATGGACGCTCCTGACCTTCTGTGACAACTGCGCGCAAGGGTGACCGGAGGAAAGCATAGGGGGTTGGCACACTCTGGGGATTCACGGCCCATCCGGCAGTCGTAAAGTTCTTCTCACAAGCACCGAACACTTCACACCTGAGGATGGATGAGATGAGCGAGTACGACGAGACCGCCCCGGTCGAGGAAGACGTCACCGAGGACTACACCGCCGAGGAAGAGACCACCTACACCGAGGACTCGACCTACACCGAGGACTACACCAGCGGCGAGACCTTCGACCTGGACGGCGACGGCATCGAGGACAACACGATCTCCGTCGACGGCACCACCTACGTCGACTCGGACTACGACGGCGAGGCCGACGGCATCGCGACGGACTACACCGGCGACGGCGTCAGCGACGAGATCATCGTCGACACCGACGGCGACGGCTACATGGAGTCCATCGCCTCCGACCTGGACGGCAACGGCACCCTGGAGACCCTCGAGTCCGACACGAACCTCGACGGCTACACCGACCAGGTCACCGTCGACACCAACGACGACGGCTACTCCGACTCGGTCGCCACCGACACGAACAACGACGGCTACACCGACGTCGTCGCCACCGACGCCAACTACGACGGCTTCGTGGACGACATCTCGCTCGACACCGACGCCGACGGCGTCGTGGACGCGGTCCTCCAGGACTCGGACGGCGACGCGTTCCTCGACACCGTCTACACCGAGGCGACCCCCGAGGGCGACTCCATCCAGTCGCAGAACGGTCAGGTCATCTAACGACCGGGTGCTTGAGACCGGACACCCCTGGCCTCAGTTCATCCGCAGTGAAGGCCGGACGCCGCTGGCGTCCGGCCTTCGCCGTGTCCTGGGCGCGGTCCCGCGCGATCATCGCCGCCGTGAGCGCCGTCCGCGCCGTGCGTCCGCAGTGCGCGCCGCGCTCCCCCCGGCACGACCGCACCTCTGCGCCGCGGGCCCACTCGATCGGCCTCGCCGTGCGGCGCGGACCGTTCAGCCGGTCGTCTCCGGCTTCAGCTGGTCGTGCCGCGCAGGAGCGACATCGCCTCGGCGCGGCTGCGCGCGTCGGACTGCATGAGGCCGCGCACCGCGGACGTCACGGTGCTGGAGCCGCGCTTCCTGATGCCGCGCATGGACATGCACGTGTGCTCGCACTCGACGACGACGATGACGCCGGCGGCCTGGAGCGACTCGTAGAGCTGGTCGGCGATCTGGCTGGTGAGCCGCTCCTGCACCTGCGGGCGGCGCGAGTACACCTCGACGAGGCGCGCGAGCTTCGACAGGCCCGCGATCTGGCCGCTCACGCCGGGGATGTAGCCGACGTGGGCGACGCCGGTGAAGGGCAGCAGGTGGTGCTCGCAGAAGGACTGGACCTCGATCTCGCGGACGAGCACGAGCTCGTTGTGGTTCTCGTCGAAGGAGGTCTTCAGGACCTCGGCGGGGTCGACGCGGAGGCCGGCGAACAGCTCGGCGTAGGCGCGCGCGACGCGGCGCGGGGTCTCCTTGAGCCCGGGCCGGTCGGGGTCCTCGCCGACGGCGGCGAGGATCTCGCGGACGGCGGCCTCGATCCGCCCCAGGTCGACCGCGTCCTCGACGGGGCTGCCGTTGATGCGGCCGTCGATGAGGCGGGCGGCCAGGTTGTCGAGTTCAGCCATTGCGCAAGCTTACGGTCTTCCACTGACGATACGAGTGCGCTTCGTCACGCGCTGGAAACGCGAGGGCCCGCCTACCTGCGCAGGCGGGCCCGATAACGATCTTGCTACGGTTGCGGGCTCTGGCCCTCGGTGGCCGGTCCGACCTCGATGCCCGCTTCGGGGCCCTCGGCGGGCCGGGACCCGTTCGGGGTGGAGACGGGCGGCTGGCCGAGCTTGCGCTTGTCGGTGCCGTTGAAAGGGGACATGGGCGGGCGCTTGACGACACGCGTCGCGATCCGCTCCAGGTCCTCCTGGTTCAGGGTCTCCTTCTCGAGGAGCTCGGTGACCATCTGGTCGAGGACGTCGCGGTACTCGGTGACGATCGCGTACGCCTCGTCGTGGGCGATCTCGATGAGGGCCCTGACCTCGGCGTCGATGTCGGCGGCGACCTCGTCGGAGTAGTCCTTCTGGTGCCCGTACTCGCGGCCGAGGAACGGCTCGGAGCCGCCGGAGCCGTACTTGATGGCGCCGAGCTTCGCGGACATGCCGTACTCGGTGACCATCGCCCGGGCGACCTTGGTGGCCTTCTCGATGTCGTTCGAGGCGCCGGTGGTCGGGTCGTGGTAGACGAGCTCCTCGGCGGCGCGGCCGCCGAGGGCGTACGCGAGCGTGTCGATCATCTCCGAGCGCGTCTGCGTGTACTTGTCCTCGGTCGGCAGGACCAGGGTGTGGCCCAGGGACCGGCCGCGCGGGAGGATCGTGAGCTTGTGCACGGGCGCGGCGTGGGGGAGCGCGTGGGCGACGAGCGCGTGGCCGGCCTCGTGGTAGGCGGTCATCTTCTTCTCGTGCTCGCCCATGACGCGGCCCTTGCGCTCGGGCCCGGCGATGACGCGGTCGATGGCCTCTTCGAGGGCGTCGGCGGAGATCGCCTTCTGGTTGTGGCGGGCGGTCAGGAGCGCGGCCTCGTTGATGACGTTCTCGAGGTCGGCGCCGGAGAAGCCCGGGGTGCGGCGGGCGATCGTCTCGAACTCGACGTTCGGGACGAACGGCTTGCCCTTGGCGTGCACGGCCAGGATCGCCTGGCGCCCTTCCTTGTCGGGGGCGTCGACGGGGATCTGCCGGTCGAAGCGGCCGGGCCGCAGCAGGGCCGGGTCGAGGATGTCGGGGCGGTTGGTGGCGGCGATGAGGATGACGCCGCCGCGGGTGTCGAAGCCGTCCATCTCGACCAGGAGCTGGTTGAGGGTCTGCTCGCGCTCGTCGTGGCCGCCGCCCATGCCGGCGCCGCGGTGGCGGCCGACGGCGTCGATCTCGTCGACGAACACGATCGCGGGCGCGTTCTCCTTGGCCTGGGTGAACAGGTCGCGGACGCGGCTGGC
Organism: Glycomyces terrestris; assembly: GCF_003933745.1. Taxonomy (GTDB): domain Bacteria; phylum Actinomycetota; class Actinomycetes; order Mycobacteriales; family Micromonosporaceae; genus Glycomyces; species Glycomyces terrestris. The sequence goes on from NZ_RSEB01000007.1 coordinate 140,007, forward strand.
GCCGACGCCGACGAACATCTCGACGAAGTCGGAGCCGGAGATCGAGTAGAAGGGGACGCCGGCCTCGCCGGCGACGGCGCGCGCGAGGAGCGTCTTGCCGGTGCCGGGCGGGCCGAACAGGAGGACGCCCTTGGGGATCTTGGCGCCGAGCTCCTGGTACTTCTTCGGGTCCTCGAGGAAGTCCTTGATCTCACGGAGCTCCTCGACGGCCTCGTCGGCGCCGGCGACGTCGTCGAACGTGGTCTTCGGGGTGTCCTTGGACACCATCTTCGCCTTCGACTTGCCGAAGTTGAGGACGCGCGAGCCGCCGCCCTGCATCTGCGACATGAAGAACAGGAGCAGCAGGACGATGAGGACGATCGGGAGCAGGCTCAGCAGGAAGCTCACGAACACGGAGGTCTCGTTGACCTCGGTGTCGAACGTGACGCCGGCGTCCTCGAGCTCGGTGGCGACGGTCTCCATCATCCCCGCGGGGAGGTAGGCCTCGACCTTGTCGCCGCTCGTGAGGGTCAGCTGGACGAGCTGCTCCTTGTCGAGGAGGTTCGCCTCCTCGACGTCCCCGTCGTTGATGTGCTTGAGGACCTCGGAGGTGGTGGCCTCCTCGTAGTCGGAGCCGCCGGACCAGAAGCTGCCGATGAGGACCGCGATGAGGGCGATGAGCACGATCCAGACGAGCGGCCTGCGGAAGAACCGCTTCCGCTCAGGTGTGGGTCTCCCGGCGTCGACCACTCGATTCCTCCTGCTGCGTTCGTCGCGTATTCGAGCGGGGCCGCGACCGAACTGCGCGCCGGCCTCGCTGCCGCCTTGCCGGGTTTCCTTGGCCGCAAGGCGTTGACACCTCGAACGTACACGGTGTGAAGGTTCGGCGTCCCGCAGCGGTCGCACCCCTGAAATGGCGCTCCGCGCCGGATACCGCCCTTTACCCGCCCCGCCGATAGTCCGTAATTAGTACCACGGGCGGCTTGACTTCGCCCACCCAAGCCTGCGGCGCGGGCGAACGGGTGGCACCCTTGTTACATGACGTCGGAGTTGGCCAGCCCAGCATCAGTGCCGTCCCCCGCAGCGGAGGACGCGGTGTTCGATCCGGATTCGTGGTACGCCGAGGAGATCGAGCGCACCATCATCACCGAGGAGGAGATCCGAGCCAAGGTCGCCGAGCTCGGCGCGAAGGTCTCGGCCGACTACGCCGCCGGGCTGCTCGAGGACGGCGACGAGCTCCTGCTCGTGGGCGTGTTCAAGGGCGCGGTCATGTTCATGGCCGACTTCGCGCGGGCGCTGTCGGTGCCGGTGAAGATGGAGTTCATGGCGCTGTCCTCGTACGGGAGCAGCACCACCTCCTCGGGCACGGTCCGCATCCTCAAGGACATCGACTCCGACGTCGAGGGCAAGCACATCCTCGTCGTCGAGGACATCATCGACTCCGGGCTCACCCTGTCGTGGCTGCTCAAGTACCTCGAGGGCCTGCGCCCGGCGTCGGTCTCGGTGGTCTCGATGCTCCGCAAGCCGGGCGTGCAGCGCGTCGACATCCCGGTCAAGTACCTGGGCTTCGACATCCCGAACGAGTTCGTCGTCGGCTACGGCCTCGACTACGCCGAGCGCTACCGCGAACTCCCGTTCATCGGCGTCCTCAAGCCCGAGGTCTACCAGTAGCCGCGGAGCCCCGGCTCCGCCCCCGAACCCAGGCCCGCGCCCCCGGCGCGGGCCTTTCCTCTTACTGGGAGTTCTCTCAGTTTCGCTACGAGCGGAACCGACGGCCGAAGCCTCCCGACTTGTCGCACCCCCGAGGCAGGGTTTTGCCCGGGGGCCCAGAATCCGCCGCCACGAGGCGCCCGCCCGCGCCCCGAAGTCCCCTAACGACTCGAACTCCGGCGGCCCGGAAACGGTCCCATCCCCGAGCCAGAGTTGAGTCCGGGAGCCTGCACCCGGTGCCGTGAGGCGCCCGGCCCTGCCCGCGAACCCCTCGCCCCGCATCGCGGAAACCCGAGGTCGCCTCCGAAGGCCGCGCTGTCGTACCCCCGAGGCAGGGTTGACATCGGGGGCCCGCAGACCGCCGTCTCGATGCGCCTGACCCTGCCTGTGGTTCGGCCGCCGGTCACCGCAGGGGCTGCGTGGCCGTGAGCCTGCCGCCGCCGCGCCGGACCTCGATGCCGCCGGGCAGGAACGCCGGGCCCTGGCCGCGCCAGTCGGCGACGAGCGCGTCGACCGCCGTCACATGCCGGTGGTTGAGCTCGGCCCCGTTCACCCCCGACTCCAGGAGCCAGGCCCGCACGGCCCGGGTCCGCACCGGCGCCGGCAGCGCCCCGAGTCTCCCCGCGTCGAGGCCGCCCTCGGCCCGGCACTCGTCGAGCGCCGCCAGCGCGAGCGCGTCCAGGTAGTCGGTGTCTTCGCCGACGAGCGCCGCCGTCCGCGCGAGGTTCGCCACGAGGTCCTCGCCGAGGACCGCCACCAGCGAGTCGAGCGCCGGGCGCAGCGCCGAGCGCAGGAACCGCGGATCCTCGTTGTGCGGGTCGGCCCACGGCTTGAGCCCCCGCTCGGCGCACGCCTCGTGCGTGTCGCCGCGCGCGATCCCCAGCAGCGGCCGCCGGTAGTGCCCGCGCACGGCCCGCATCCCGGCGATGCCGCGCGGCCCCGCGCCGCGCACCAGCGCCAGGAGCACGGTCTCGGCCTGGTCGTCCCTGGTGTGGCCCAACAGGACCGCGCTGGCGCGGTGCCGTTCGGCGGCGGCGTCGAGGGCCGCGTACCGCGCCTCGCGGGCGGCCCCTTCGGGTCCGCCGCCGGCGCCGACCTGGACGGTCACGGCTTCGGCCGGTGCGAGCCCGGCCCCGCGGGCCCACGCGGCCACGGCCGCGGCGCGCTCGGCCGACCCCTCCTGGAGTCCGTGGTCGACGCTGACGAGCCCGGCCCGCAGGCCCATGCGCGGCGCGCAGAACGCGGTGGTGTCGGCGAGCGCGAGCGAGTCGGGTCCGCCCGAGCAGGCGACGAGGACGAGGGAGCCTTCGGGGAGGTCGGCGAGGCTGTCGCGGACGGCGGCGCGCAGTCGCGCCACCGAGGGCGGCAGCTTAGCCACGGGCCCCGAGGACGCGCGCGGTCCACAGTTCGGGGCGGTCGATCTCGGTTTCGGTGGGGAGGTTCGCGGGCCGCTCCCACACCCGGTTGAACCCGGTGACGCCGTGCCCGGCGACGACGTGGTCGACGAAGCGGCGCCCCGCCGCGTACTGGCGCATCTTGGCGTCGAGGCCGAGGAGCTGGCGCAGGAACCGCTGGAGCGTCGTGGGGTTGGCGCGGCGGCGGTCGAAGCGGCGGCGCAGGAGCTGGACGTGGTTGATGGAGGTGCGGCCGACGCCGTCCATGACGGACTCGGCGTGCCCCTCCAGCAGGGTCATGAGCGCCTGGATCTGCGAGATCGCCTGGCGCTGTTCGGGACTGGTGACTGCGGTCATCACGTCGTGGTTCGCGCCCTCGGCGGGCTCCTCTTCGCGGGCGGAGGCGAGGGCGCGGCGGACGGCGAGCGCGAGGCTGGCCGCGGAGGAGCGCTCCGGTTCGGCGGCGTCGAAGAAGGTTTGGATGAGTCCGTGGAAGTGCGCGCGCATCCACGGCACGGCCGTGAACTGGGTGAGGTGCGCGGCCTCGTGGACGGCGATCCACAGCCGGAACTCGCGCGAGGGCAGGCGCAGGCGGCGTTCGACCTCGACGATGTTGGGCGCCACGAACAGCAGCCGCCCGGTGTCGGTGGAGAACGTCTCGAACTGGCCGAGGACCCGGGAGGACAGGAACGCGAGGACGGCGCCGGCTTGGACGCCGGTGATCTTGGCGGCCGCGGTGGGGGCGGCGTCGCCGGGGGCCTCGGCGCCGAGTCCGGTGAGGAGGCGGCGGAACCCGGCGATGTTGATCTGGCTCCAGCGGACGCGGTCGACGACGTCGACGGGCGCGAGCGAGGCGGGGACGAGCCCGGTGTAGTCGGTGACGAGGTCGATTGCGTTGCGCGCGTGGCGGTGCAGGTCGGCGACGACGTCGAGGGCGCCTTCGCGGCTCATGGTCGGGCCGCCCTTGCTGAACGCCCGCGAGCAAGACGCGGCGGTCCGCCAGTCGACTGACGGCAGCATCGGGTTTCCTGCGGGCGGCGCCATCGGTCCAGCCTATCCAGAGCGCAGTCGTCTCGCCACCATCCCGCGCAAGCGGGTCTGAAACGGCCGTTACCGGGCGCGGCCGGTGCGCATGAATTGAAATATCGAACGTCTTGAAAGTTTCGGACCGGAGATGTTACGTTCGCTCCGAGCCCGCAACATCTTGCAGGATTGCGGGCAGGAATTTCACAGGGAGCAACGATGCCTCACTCCATCGCCAGGCGGACGCTCGCCGCCGCAGGCGGGGCCGCCCTCGCCGCCGCCGCGGTGCTCGCGGCCGCCTACCCCCGCACCGAGCCCCCCGCCCCCGAGACCGCCCCGGCAGCGGCACTCGGCGGCGGCGACTCGATCCTCAACATGTTCGAGTGGACCTGGAACTCCATCGCCGCCGAATGCGAGGGCCCCCTCGCCGACTCCGGCTACACCTACGTCCAGACCTCCCCGCCGAACGAGCACATCCTCGGCGCCGACGCCACCCCCGGCGAAGAGGACGCCTGGTACATCCACTACCAGCCCGTCTCCTACGAGCTCGAGTCCCGCCTCGGCACCCGCGCCGAGTACGCGGACATGATCGCCGCCTGCGAGGCCAACGGCATCGGCGTCATCGCCGACGTCGTCATCAACCACATGGCCGCCGGCTCCGCCACCGAGACCCGCTACGGCTGGAACGGCAGCGAGTACCGGCAGTTCCACTACCCCGACGCCGGATACGACGCCTCCGACTTCCACAACACCGGCTCCTCGTACTGCGAGATCGACAACTACCAGGACCGCGCCGAAGTCCAGAACTGCCACCTCGTCGGCCTCAACGACCTCGACACCTCCCAGGCCGACGTCCGCGAGACCATCGCCGCCTACCTCGACGACCTCACCAGCCTGGGCGTCGCCGGCTTCCGCGTCGACGCCGCCAAGCACATCGCCGCGACCGACCTCGCCGCCATCATGAGCCTCGTCGACGGCGACCCCTACATCGTCCAGGAGGTCATCGGCGCCGCCGGCGAACCCATCACCGAGGCCGAGTACACGGGCATCGGCGACGTCCAGGAGTTCAGCTACTCCTACGACCTCAAGAACCACGTCAACGGCTCCTCCGAGGCCCGCCACCTCACCACCATGGGCACCGGCTGGGGCTACACCTCGCCCGCCGGCGTGTTCACCGCCAACCACGACACCGAGCGCGGCTCGCTCACCATGAGCTACAAGCACGGACAGGACTACCTGCTGGGCGAGGCGTTCATGCTCGCCCACCCGTTCGGCACCCCCGCCTCCTACACCGGGTACGCCTTCTCGAACTCCCACGCCGGCCCGCCGCTCAACGCCGACGGCTCCGTCGCCGACGTCAACTGCGGCGCCGACGCCTTCACCTGCATCCACCGCTCCCCGTACATGAGCGGCATGGCCGGCTTCCGCGCCGCCACCGCCGGCGACGCCGTCGTCAACACGTGGGGCTCGGGCGACGCGCTCGCCTTCGGCCGCGGCGACACCGGGCACGTCGTCATCAACGCCGGGACCTCCGCGATCACGCAGACGTTCACCACCTCGCTCCCCGACGGCTCCTACACCGACGTCATCTCCGGCTCGACCGTGACCGTCTCGGGCGGGGCCTTCACCGCCGCCGTCGCCGCGAAGACCGCGCTCGCGATCCACGCCGGCGGCACCGGCGGCGGCAGCGGCGGCACGGGAAGCTGCGTGACCGTGAGCGCGTACGTGACCGGCACGAGCGTCGGCGACGAGGTCTACATCGTCGGCTCGATCCCGCAGCTCGGCGACTGGACCGCGATCCCCTCGGCCCACCTCTCGGGCGCGACCTACCCGTACTGGAAGGGCACCGTCTCGGTCCCGGCCGGGACCACGTTCCAGTACAAGTACGTGATCGTCCGCTCGAACGGCTCCTACACGTGGGAGTCCATCGGCAACCGCACGGCGACCGTGCCGGGCACCGGATGCCTTGTCCTGAACCAGACCTGGAACACGGCCTGACCTCGCGCCGCGGGCCCCGGACGCGTTCGTCCGGGGCCCGCGGTGTTCCTGAAGCGCGCTTCAGGCGGCTTCAGCGTGGCTTCAGGTCGGCCGGGCCACCATTGCCTTCACGCGATCCCCCGCACGGAACGGGAGTAGGAAAGGAGGTGGTCAGCAGCCGCATTCGGCGACGGCGGCCGCGACCTCGTCGAGCGCCGCCTCGATGTCCGCCTCCGCGGTCGAATGGCCGTTGGTGATGACCGAGAAGATGACCTGCCTGCCGTCGAGCGTCGTGAGCGACCCGGTCAGCGAGCTCACCCCGGTGAGCGTGCCGGTCTTGGCCCGCACCACGCCCTTGCCGCTCTCGGCCGAGCCGAACCGGTCGTCGAGCGTCCCCGAGTAGCCCGCCACCGGGAGCGACTCGAACACCGACGACGACTGGGACCCGGCCGCGCCGAGCAGCATGAGCGTGAACGCGTCGGCGGTCATGCGGTTCGTCGGCGAGAGCCCGGAGCCGTCGTGGAAGACCAGCCCGGTGGTGTCCACTCCGAGCGCTTCGAGCGTCGCGAGGTGGACCGTGGACATCGCGGCCCACGTCATCTCGCCTTCGACGGCCAGCGCCGTCTGGAGCGCGACCGCGTCGGCGAGCAGGTTGTCGGAGGTGAGGATGAACGAGTCGACGAGCGCCGCCATCGGCGCCGAGTAGACGACGGCGAGCTCGGCCGCGCCCGCGTCGGCGGTCCCGAGCGCGACCGCCGCGCCGCCGAGGAGCTCGGCGAACTGCTCGGCGGCGACCATCGCGGGGTCGGCGTGGTGCGGCGAGTACTTGAGGGTGTTGTCGGTGCGGCCGCCGTCGACCATGACGGGCGCCATCGGCGCGGTCGCGGTGTCGAGGTCGCCCGCGGGGACGCCTTCGGCCTTCGGGTTGTCGGTGAAGACGCTCGTGTCCAGGTACACGGTGGCCGGCGCGGTCCCGCCGCGGGCCTCGAGCACCAGGTCGGCGAGTTCCTGGAGGCTCGCGCCCTCGGCGTACTCGTTGTAGTAGCCCTCGCCGTCGAGCGTGAGGGTCGGGTCGCCGCCGGCGACGAGCACGACGCTGTCCTCGGTCGGCCCTTCGACCACGGTCGTCGGGATGCGGTACTCGGCGCCGAGGTGCTCCAGGGCCGCGACCGCGGTGACGACCTTCATGGAGGACGCCGGGGCGAGCGCGGCGGCGCCGTTCTGCTGGAAGAGGACCTCGCCGGTGAGCGCGTCGGCGAAGGTCGCCCCGAGCGTGCCGTTGAACGCCGAGCCCGCGAGCATGCCGGTCAGCAGGGCCGACAGGTCGGGGACCGGCGCGTCGGCGTTCGAGGTCGACAGCACCGGCGCGGGCTCCGCCGGCGGGTACGCCTCAGGGGTCGTGATCGTGCCGGTCCGCGGGGCGGCGACCGCCGAGATCTGCCACACCAGGCCGCCGGCTGCGGCTACGGTGACCAGGACGGCGAGGGCCGCGAGCACGCCGGTGAGGACCCGCCGGCGGCGCCGCGGCCCCTGCTTCGAGGGCCGCGCGGCGACGGGCGCGGCGGGTCGGGCGTGTGGCGTACTACTCGCGACCTTGGGGTCGGCGTTGTCGCTGAGGGACATGCACAGAGACTAGGCCATTGAGAGCACTGCACAGGAGCCTGGAGGAGGTCGGCCGATGGAGTTCGACGTGACCGTCGAGATCCCCAAGGGGAGCGCGAACAAGTACGAGATCGACCACGAGACCGGTCGAATCCGCCTGGACCGGACGCTGTTCACCGCCACGGTGTACCCGGCCGACTACGGTTTCATCGACGACACGCTGGGCCAGGACGGCGACCCGCTGGACGCGCTGGTGCTCGTCGAGCCCACGTTCCCCGGCTGCGTGATCCGCGCCCGCGCGATCGGCATGTTCCGCATGCGCGACGAGAAGGGCGTGGACGACAAGGTCCTGTGCGTCCCCGCGGAGGACCCGCGCAAGGACCGCTTCAAGGACATCGCCGACGTCCCCGAGTTCGACCGGCTCGAGATCCAGCACTTCTTCACGGTGTACAAGGACCTCGAGCCCGGCAAGAGCGTCGAGGGCGCCACCTGGACCGGCCGCGCCGAGGCCGAGGAGGAGGTCCGCCGCTCCTTCGAACGCGCGAAGGCCGCCGGCTACCACTCCAACCACTAGACGACGAACTCCGAAGGGGCGGCGCGGGCGAAAGCCCGAGCCGCCCCTCGCATATCCAGCCCCGCGGTCAGGCGCTCACGATGTCGAGGAGCCACGGCTTGGAGCGGGTCGCGGGCTCGGAGAGCTCGACCTTCCAGCCCTGGCCGGCGAGGAAGTCGCCCAGGTCGGCCGCGGATTCGGGGCGGGCGCCGCCGGCGAGGAGGGCCCGGGCGACTTCGCCGCGCGTCGCCTTCGCCATGTGGGTGACGACGCTGCGCCTGCCGTCGGCGTCCTCCTTGAACACGCGCACCGACACACCGCGGTCCTTCGGGCCCCACACCTGCGCATACGCGCCCGAGCGGAGGTCCACGACGAGCTCGTCGCGCGCGCCGAGCACCTCGGCCACGGCCGGGCGCCACAGCTTCGCGAGCGGCTCGGTGTCGGGCAGCCGCGCGCTCATCGGCATCCGGTACGGCGGCACCCGGTCGGACGGGCGCAGCAGCCCCCACAGCGGCGACGCGATGAGGACCTGCTCCCCGTCCGGCAGGTCGCCGAGACCGAGCCGGTCGTACAGGACGCCGTTGTAGAGCTCCCAGGCCGCGAGGGTCGGCGCGCTGCGCAGCGCACGGTTGGCCTGGACGTAATGCCGCTGCGACGCAGGGAGTTTCAGCGTCTGCGCAGCCGTCTCCTCGTCGGCGCACAGCTCGACGAGCCGGTCGACCAGGAGTTCGCGGATGGGGTTCAGCGCCGGAGAGGAGAGTCGCCCGAGGTCGAGGGACGGACCGTCCCCCTGGACGGCCTTCCCCTCTGACGGCGGCAGCAGTATGAGCACAGCAGGCGAGTCTACCTGCCCGTCCGCCTGGTGCCGCCGGGGCCGCACCAGCGCGCCCCGCCGGTCGGGTTTTCACCCGACCGGGGGTGCACGGGCCCTAGGCGATCCGCTATAGTACATATGTTCGATTCAAGCGGGAGCGGGCCCGCCCCCACCGAGGGCCACGTGTGACGTGCGAATCGAATAGGCGCGGCGGCGGTTCTCCGCGACTGCCGCCGCGCCGTCCACAGCGGCGGAGCCGAGCCCACACCGCCCGCCGCGGGTTCCACCGCCACCGGCCCGGCGGTGGAGCTTGCCCGGAAGCCGGTGATCCGGCCGCGGCCCATGCGAAACCTGCACCCCTGTCATGCTGCACCACCCCTCCGACAATCCGAGTGCCCCAGACCATCCCGGGCCCGCCACCTGCGCCCCGTCCTCTCTGATGCGGTAAGGTCCCCGGTGGGTCTATAGCTCAATTGGCAGAGCTGCGGACTTTTAATCCGTAGGTTGTGGGTTCGAGTCCCACTGGACCCACGTTCGGGACCGCTCCGATCGGCTTTGCCGTTCGGGGCGGTTTTTCGTCGGGCGGCGCGGTCGGGGAGCGGTCGCCGGCGGGACGTCTGGACGGTGCCGGGCTGGGGGTCCGCTGTTGTGGCGCATGGGTTCCGGGGTTGGTGTGACCTGGCGCTCGATCGGCACCTTGGTGTTCACAATGGTTGCCCGAGGGTTTCCTGGGGCGTAATGAGCCGGTGACACCGGCCGGTCAGAGTTGAGCGCGAGGCCCGGGGGGATCGGAAACCGGCCTCATGCCGCACCGGCGCGGCACGCATCTCGCATCACCGCCCGGAAGGAAACACCCATGGACCCGTACGCGTTCCTCGCAGTGCAGCTGATCAAGTCCGAGGCCGGCTCGGCCCTGCCCGACGCCCCGGTCGTTCCCGACCGGCCGTCGCTCATGGACCGGATCGTCGGCGGCTTCGCCGCCGCCCGCCACGGCTTCCTCGCCCGCGAACTGCGGGTGCGGGGCGAAGCCGCGGTCCTGCCCACGCGAGCCGAAGTCCGCCGGGCCGCCTAGGTCCGCACAGCGAAAGGGCCGGAGAGCCGCAGCTCTCCGGCCCCGTCCGCGTCCGGGGCGGCGGCCGCAGCCTCCGCGGCGGCCGTCCCGGGCCCTCAGCTCACCTGGACGCCGTCGATGTACGCGCGCTCCACCGTCGAGTAGTAGTCGAGCGGGTCTCCCGACCACACGCAGAAGTCCGCGTCCTTGCCCGCCTCGAGCGAGCCCAGCCGGTCGGCGACGCCGAGCACCTCGGCCGGGTGGATCGTGACGGCCCGCAGCGCGGTCTCGCGGTCCAGGCCCGCCTTCACGCACTCCATGACCTGCACGATCAGGTACTGGATCGGGACCACCGGGTGGTCGGTCATGATCACGAGCTTCACGCCCGCCTCGGCCATCCGCACCGCGTTCTCCGGGAACCGCTTCGCGGTCTCGACCTTCGCGCGGGCGGTCAGCAGCGGCCCGAACAGGACCGGGATCTCCTTCTCCGCCAAGACGTCCGCGAGCAGGTGCGCCTCGGTGCCGTGGTCGAGCACGAGGTCGTACCCGAACTCGTCCGCGACGCGGATCGCGGTCGCGATGTCGTCGGCCCGGTGGCAGTGCTGCCGCCACGGGATCTCGCGGTCGAGGACCCGCACGAGGTTCTCGAGTTTCAGGTCCCGGTCGGGGCGCTCGGCGGCCCGGTGCTTCTCGGCGGCCACGAACGCCGACCGGAGCACGCCCGCGGTCCCCATGCGCGTCTTCGGGGTCTGGCCCTTCTCGCCGTACACGCGCTTCGGGTTCTCGCCCAGCGCCGACTTGATGCCGGCGGGGGAGCGGACCACGAGATCGTCGACGCGGACGCTCCCGGCGGTCTTCACGACCACGCACTCGCCGCCGATGACGTTCCCCGACCCCGGGTTGATGCACGCGGTGAGCACGCCCCCGCGGAGCGCGTCGGCGAAACCGGCCTCGGCCGGGTTGATGCCGTCCAGGGCCCGCACGTGCGCGGTGTTCGGGTCGGTCATCTCGTTCGTGTCGTCGCCGGCCCAGCCCTCGCCGGTCTCGTGGACGCCCAGGTGCGTGTGGGCGTCGATGAGGCCCGGCATGATCCACTTGCCGGTCGCGTCGACCGCCTCGACGCCCGCGGGCACCGGGAGGTCCGGTCCGCCGACGGCGCTGATGCGGCCGTCCTCGACGATGACGACGCCCTGCTCGATCGGAGCCGACGTGATGGGGAGGATCGTCGCGCCCTGGAGCGCGAACGCGGCATGGGACATGGACCCGCCTTCGGTTCGACAGCAGCTTGCCGCGTCAATCCTGCCCCAACGGCTAGCCGGTCGGCTAGTTGTCCGCCGAATTGTGACCGCGGCTCACCCGGCCAAAGGCCCCGAGCGCCCGCCTCGAGGGCCCGCCCGCGCGGATCTGCGGGACGCTCCTCGTCCCGGCGGCGCTCAGGCCGGCAGGGCCCGGGCCCGCCGGTCGCCCGCTCACGACGCCCAGCGGATGATCTCCTTCGTCACGACCTCCGGCGCCTCCTGCTGCGGGAAGTGCCCCACCCCGTCCAGGAGCTTCCACTCGTACCGCCCGTGCACGTACCGGCCCGAGCCCTGCGCCGTCCGCGGCAGCACGCACGAGTCGAGCGCCCCGTGCAGCTGGAGCGTCGGCACCGTCGTGGGCCGCTGGAGCAGCTTCACGAACCGCCGCCCCGCCAGGCCCAGCGACGTCCGGAACGGCCACCGGAACGCCTCCAGCGCGCAGAACGCGGCCTGCGGGATCTGGATGACGTCCCGGCACGCCCGCACGTACTCCTGGAAGTCCCGCGACCCCCGCCAGCCCGGGCCCGACCACGAGTACATCAAATCCGCCACCTTCCTTGCGTCCCAAGCGGTCAGCTTGTGCTCGTAGCGGGGCATCTGGAACGCGAACAGGTGCCGGGACGCCGACAGCTGCCCCTTCGGGTCCACCGCGAGCGCCGCGCGCTGGCGCAGCGGGTGCGCCGCGCCGAGGACCACCAGCGACTTGAACTGCCTGGGGTGGAACGCGGCCGCCGCGAACGCGAGGATGCCGCCGAGGTCGTGCCCGACCACGGTCGCCTCGCGCTCGCCGAGGGCCCGCACGAGCCCCACGACGTCCGCGGCCATCGTGTACGCGTCGTACCCGGTCGGCGGCTTGTCGGAGGCGCCGTAGCCGCGCAGGTCGGCGGCGACGATGCGGAACCCGGCGTCGGCGAGCGCGGGCATCTGGTGCCGCCACGCCCACCAGAACTCGGGGAAGCCGTGCAGGAGCAGGATCAGGGGGCCCTCTCCGTACTCGGCCACGTGGAAGCGCGAGCCGTTGGCGTCGACTTGCCGGTGCGTCCAGGGGCCCGGCTTCAGGGCGGCGCTGTCGGCGAAGGTCTTGCGGTTCACGCGCACAGCGTACGAGGTCGGGCCCGCGCGGCGCGGACCCGACCTCGTCACGGGGTGCTCACGGCCTCAGTCCTCTTTGCCCGCCTGGAGGCCGGACTTGATGCGGCTCATGACGGTGTTGTCGGCGAGGGTGGTGACGTCGCCGATCTCGCGGTCCTCGGCGATGTCGCGCAGGAGCCGGCGCATGATCTTGCCCGAGCGGGTCTTCGGCAGCTCCGCGACGACGATGACCTGGCGGGGCTTCGCGATGGGCCCCAAGGTCTTTGCGACGTGCGCGCGCAGCTCCGCGAGGTGCTCGGGGCTCGACTCGGCCTGCCCGCGCAGGATCACGAACGCGACGATGCCCTGGCCCGTCACCGGGTCCGAGGCCCCGACGACCGCGGCCTCGGCGACGGTCTCGTGGCTGACGAGCGCCGACTCGACCTCGGTCGTGGAGATGTTGTGGCCGGAGACGAGCATGATGTCGTCGACGCGGCCGAGGAGCCACAGGTCGCCGTCGTCGTCCTTCTTCGCGCCGTCGCCGGCGAAGTACATGCCGTCGAAGTGCGCCCAGTACGTGTCGAGGAAGCGCTGGTCGTCGCCCCAGATGGTGCGGAGCATCGACGGCCACGGCTCGCGGATGGTGAGGAACCCGCCGCCGCCGTTCGGCACCGACTCGCCCTGCTCGTCCACGACGTCCACGTTGATGCCCGGGAGCGGCCGCTGCGCCGAGCCCGGCTTCGTCGCGGTGACGCCCGGCAGCGGCGACACCATGATCGCGCCGGTCTCGGTCTGCCACCACGTGTCCACGACGGGGACGCTGCCGCCGCCGATGTGCTCGCGGTACCAGATCCACGCCTCGGGGTTGATCGGCTCGCCGACCGAGCCGAGGACGCGCAGGCTCGACAGGTCGTACCGCGCGGGGATGTCGTCGCCCCACTTCATGAACGTGCGGATCGCCGTCGGCGCGGTGTACAGGATCGTCACCCCGTACTTCTGGACGATCTCCCAGAACCGGCCGGTGTGCGGCGTGTCCGGGGTGCCCTCGTACATGACCTGCGTGGCGCCGTTCGACATGGGGCCGTAGACGATGTACGAGTGCCCGGTGACCCAGCCGATGTCGGCGGTGCACCAGTACACGTCGGTCTCGGGCTTGAGGTCGAACACGGCGTGGTGCGTGTACGACGCCTGCGTCAGGTACCCGCCGGAGGTGTGCAGGATGCCCTTCGGCTTGCCCGTGGTCCCCGAGGTGTACAGGATGAACAGCGGGTGCTCGGCGTCGAACGCCTGCGCCTCGTGCTCGGCGGCGGCGCCGCCGACGGCGTCCTCCCACTTCACGTCGCGGTCGTTCCAGCCGACGTCCTGCCCGGTGCGGGTGACCACCAGGACCTTCTCGACCGACGGGCACGACTCGAGGGCCTCGTCCACCGTGGGCTTGAGCGCGAGGGGCCTGCCCTTGCGGAAGCCGCCGTCGGCGCAGATCACGAGCTTCGCGCCCGCGTCCTGGATGCGGCTGGACAGGGCGCTCACGCTGAAGCCGCCGAACACGACCGAGTGGGGGGCGCCGATGCGCGCGCACGCGAGCATCGCGACCGCGGCCTCGGGGATCATCGGCATGTAGATGACCACTCGGTCCCCGGCCTCCACGCCCAGGTCGGTGAGCGCGTTCGCGGCCCGCTTGACCTCGTCGAGGAGTTCGGCGTACGTGACGGCGCGGGTGTCGCCGGGCTCGCCTTCGAAGTGGATCGCGACCCGGTCGCCCAGGCCGTTCGCGACGTGCCGGTCGAGGCAGTTCGCTGCGACGTTCAACTCGCCCCCCGTGAACCACTTCGCGAACGGCGGGTCGTCCCAGTCCAGGACCCGGTCCCAGTCCTTCGACCAGTCGAGTCGGCGGGCCTGCCGCTCCCAGAACGCCAGGCGGTCGGCGGCGGCTTCGTCGTAGGCGGCCGCGGTGACGTTCGCCGACTTCGAGAACTCGGGGGACGGCGGGAAGGTCCGCTCCTCCGACAGGAGGTTGGCAAGCGTCTCTTGCGGGGTATCAGCCACGGGTATTGGCTCCTTACAGATCTACGCGCCGATGCGCGACTGTGAGGCGGGTCTATGCCGCGTAACACTACCGCGAACCGGCCGACACGGAACGTGCGCCGCGGTCGGCTCCGGCATCTGGGAACCTCCTGCGCCGAACGGCCCGCGAGCGGCCGCCGAGCGGTCGGATTCGTTCGTCTCGGGGACCCAGGAGCGCCGATTCGGGAGGTATCGTCGGACCGGTGCACGAGTGCGACGACCGCCGTCGACCTGTGACTGCCCTCTAGCCCGCCCGGTGCGCCGTTTGCGTGCTCCGCACTAAAGGTAAGGTTCCGCCCGTGGATCCTCTCGCGCCTCTCCTCGAACTCTCCGAGGTCGCCGACGCCCTTGAGAACGCCAGAGCCAACGTCGACCGGATGCTCTGGCACGAGGCCCTGCGCGGCGGCGAGGCGCTCGTGGAGGCCGAGGTCGCCCTGCACAGCGCCTCCGCGACCCTGGCGCTCGACGGGTACGACTGCGACGTGGAGCGGCTGCGCGCCGGCGACTTCGACGACCCGGTCGTCTCCGGCGTCCTCGCCGTCACCGAGGCCCTGCCGTCCCTCGCGGACGTCTGGCCCGTCTCGCCCCGGTACGTCCTCGCGAAGCTCCACCTGCTCGCCACCCGCGACCTGCCCGACGCCGGCGTCGACTTCGAGCCCGGCCGCATCGAGGTCGACGAGTCCGGGTCGGCCCGCATCAACGCCCTGTGCGCCCTGGTCACCAACCCCACCAAGGAGATCCCGGCTGCGATGGCCGCCGCCGTCGTCCACGGCGAGCTCCTGTCGGTGCGCCCGTTCCCGGTCGCGAACAACGTGGTCGCCCGCGCGGCCGCGCGCCTCGCGCTGGCCTCCAAGGGCCTCGACCCGAAGCTGCTCATCACCGTGGACGCCGGGCACCTCGAGCGCCAGCCGGAGTACGTGGGCGCGCAGCGCGCCTGGTCGACCGGCACGCCCGACGGCGTCCGGTCCTGGCTCAAGCACTACGGCAAGGCCCTGGAGGCGGGCGCGGCCGAGACGCTCCAGATCTGCTCGGAGCTGATGAAGGACGCCTAGGCGTCGTCCCCGGCGAGCTCGGCCCGCAGCTGCCGCTTCTCCTCGCGGCGGCGCCTGGACGCCGCGTCGATGTGGTCGATCATGGCCATCTGCTGCCTGCGCAGCAGCGTGAACCCGATGACCAGGGACGCGAGCAGGCCGATCGCGAGCGCGTTCAGCACGTTCAGGAAGAACATGAGCGGCACGGCGACGACCGCGATGATCGCGAGGCGGCTCAGGAAGTACTTGGCGATCGGGTTCATGCGACCCGTTCCTCTCCGTAGGCGCGGGCCCCGGCGTACCACAGGGGCGCGTAGACGAGTGCGGCGGTGAGCCCGGCGAGGCCGCCGGTGAGCATCGGCGGCCAGGTCGGCGGCAGCAGGACGCCGACGGCGATCCCGGCGCCGAGGCCGAGGACGACGCCGGCGAGCATGACGCCCCAGCGGGCCGCGCCGCCGTAGCGCCGGAACTGCTCGGTGTACGCCCACACGGTCGGCAGCGCGGCGATCCACCCGGAGGTCTCGCCGAAGGGCCGCCCGCTGGGGAGCACGAACAGCAGGTCGATGACGGCGAGCACGACCGCGCCCATGACGAAGTACGCCAGGACCGTGCCGACGAGCTGCGCGAGCGTCACCGGGCCCTGCGGCGCCGCCTCGGCCACTAGAACGTCACCGACTGGGGCTCGGCGCGGCGCTCGGCGATCGTCTGGGGGCCGTCGTACTCGCGCACGACCTCGTAGCGGGTGTTGCGCTCGACGGGCTGGAAGCCGGCGTCGCGGATGAGCTCGAGGAGGTCGTCGCGGGTCATCTTGTCGGGGGTGCCGTAGTCGTCGGCGTCGTGGGTGATCTTGTACTCCACGACCGAGCCGTCGAGGTCGTCGGCGCCGAAGGAGAGCGACAGCTGCGCGACGTCGAGGCCGTGCATGACCCAGAAGCACTTGACGTGGTCGAAGTTGTCGAGCAGGAGCCGCGAGACGGCGAAGACCTTGAGCGACTCGGCCGGGCTCGCCATAGTGGTGCGGGCCTGGAGCCGGTTGCGGATCTTGCCGTCCTTGGAGTCGTGGAAGTCGTGCTGGTAGCGCAGGGGGATGAACACGGCGAAGCCGCCGGTCTCGTCCTGGAGCTCGCGCAGGCGCAGCACGTGGTCGACGCGGTGGCGGGGCTCCTCGATGTGGCCGTACAGCATCGTGGCGGGGGTGCGCAGGCCCTTGGCGTGGGCGAGGCGGTGGATGCGCGACCAGTCCTCCCAGTGGCAGTCGTGGTCGACGATGTGCTGGCGGACCTCCCAGTCGAAGATCTCGGCGCCGCCGCCGGTGAGCGACTCGAGGCCGGCCTCGATGAGCTCGTCGAGGATCTCGTCGGCGGTCAGGCCGGAGATCTTCTCGAACCACTGGACCTCGGTGGCGGTGAACGCCTTCAGGTTCACCTCGGGGAGGGTCTCCTTGAGCGCCTTGAGGACCCGCGGGTAGTAGCGCCACGGGAGCGTCGGGTGGAGGCCATTGACGATGTGGAGCTCGGTGGGGGCGTCGCCGCGCATCTGCTCGGCGAGGGCCACGGCCTGCTCGACGCGCATCGTGTACGCGTCGGCCTCGCCGGGCTTGCGCTGGAAGGAGCAGTACGCGCAGGAGGCGGAGCACACGTTGGTGAGGTTCAGGTGCCGGTTGACGTTGAACATGGTCCGCTCGCCGTTCTTGGCGGTGCGCACCCCGTGCGCGAGGCGGCCGAGCCAGGCGAGGTCGTCGACCTCGTACAGCCCCACGCCGTCCTCGAAGGTCAGCCGCTCGCCGGCCGCGAGCTTCTCCTCGATACCGGCCTTGAACTTCGCGTTGCCGTCCATGGCGCTCCCAACGTTGTCGGTTCCCCGCCAGCGTAGCGCCGCGGCGACACCGCGGCCGCCGCGCACGCGGCGCGTGTGAGGCCGTGAACGCGCGGGGCCGCGCCGGGGGACCCGGGTCCGCGGGCCCGGCGAACGTGAACGGAGCGTCCCGGCAATTCGGACACCGGGAGGCCCCCCGAATCAATGTTCCGCGCCGGGTCCGACATCCCGTGTCGCCCAACACGATCCGTGCTCACGAGCAACCTCGGACGCGAGAGTTGCGTGTATTCGGTACAGTATCCGTGGCCTCCCCCACAGAAGGACACCTCACATGCGCGTTTCACGGTTCGGTGCCCGCATGATCGCCGCCGCCGGTGCGGCGGCCGTCGTCTTCGGCGGGGCGCTCCCCGCGTTCGCCCAGCCGGGCGTCACCGTCCCCGACGACGGCGGCCGGCCCCTCGGCGGCGCGGGCGACGACACCCCGGTCACCAACCCCGAGACGGCCGACGGCCCGCTCGGCGACCAGATCGCGGCCGCGCAGATCGAGCTCGCGCAGCTCGCCGAGGACACCACGGCCGCCCAGGAGGAGTGGCTCGCGCGCGAGACCCGCCTCGCCGACGCCCAGACCGCGTGGACCGCGACCACCGGCGAGCTCGAGGCCGCGCAGTCCGCGCTCGACCACGCCGCCGGAGAGGCCTACGCCGACACCGCCGGCGTCCCCGACACCGAGCTCCCCGACCTGTCCGGGCTCGCGCCGCTCGGCGGCGAATGGGACCTGCCCGCGCTCTCGGCCGACCTCGACGAGGCCGCGACCGCCGAGTCCGTGGCGCGCGCCGCCTACGACGCCGCCGTCCTCTCCGCCGACCGCGCCGAGAGCCGCTACCTGGCGCTCGACACCGAGTTCGACGCCGCCCAGACCGACCTGAACGAGCTCATCGCCGACAACCGCGAGGCCCTGGAGCAGCTCGAGCGCGAGCGCGAGGCCGCCGCGGCCGACTACTCCGGCGACTTCTCCTCCGAGGTCGACGGCTGGGACGCCGCCCCCGAGGCGAAGAAGGCCGTCGAGTACGCGCTCGCGCAGCTCGGCGACCCGTACCTGTGGGGCGCCGAGGGCCCCGACGCCTTCGACTGCTCCGGCCTGGTCCAGTCCGCGTACGCGTACGCGGGCGTGAGCCTGCCGCGCGTGGCGGCCGACCAGTACAACGCGACCCGCGACAAGCCGGTCGACGTCGAGAAGCTCCTCCCCGGCGACCTCCTGTACTGGTGGGACGACCCGGGCAACTGGCAGTCGGTCTACCACACCGGCATGTACCTGGGCGACGGCAAGATGATCCAGGCGCCCCGCTCCGGCGACGTGGTGAAGATCAGCTCGATCTGGTTCGAGAACTTCGCGGGCGCGCACCGCGTCGTGGACGCGGTCCAGACCGACCCCGACGCCGAGGACCCGACGCAGACGCCCGGCGGCGAGGACCCCACGACCCCCGACGACGACCCGACGACCACGCCGGACGACGACCCGACCACGACCCCGGACGACGACCCCACGTCCGAGGACCCGGACCCGACGCCGACCACCGAGGAGCCCTCGGAGACGCCGTCGCCGACCCCGTCCGCGAGCGCGCAGACCCCCACCGAGGACGAGGGCGAGTCGCCCGCCGACTCGACGTCCGACACGGCCGCGGGCATCCTGACGCGCCAGACCGAGGCGTGAGCGGCATCGCCCACGGACGCGGCCGGACCGCCGCCGGCCGCACCCCCGCGCGGTGCGGGAGCGTGCGCGGCGACGCCCCCCCGCCGCCCTTGCGGCGGCGGCGAACCGGGTGTGCGCCATCGCCGAGTAGTGGGAACGCGTGCACGGGCCGCGACCAGTTGATGGCACGATGGATACCGAGGTGCCCGATTGACGACGCTCCAGCCCCGAGGAGGCTTCCGTGGACGGAAACAGCTGTAGCTCCTGCGGCCAGCGACTGACGTCCGGGCAGCGCCGCTGCCCCCAGTGCGGCGCCCCCCTGCCGCCCCCGATCGGGGGCTTCCCGGCGGAGCCGCAGTACCCGCCGCCGGCGTCCTACGGGGCGCCGTCCTACGGCACGCCGTCGTACGCGCCTCCCGGTGCGCCCCAGGCGTACGGCGCGGCCGCCGTGCCCCAGTACGCCCCGCCCGGCGAGCCCCAGGGCCACGCCGCGCCCCCGGAGCCCCAGTACGCGCCGCCGGGCGCCTACCAGCCGACCGCGCCCCCGAACCAGGGCTACGCGGCGGTGCCGCCCCCGAACCAGCCGCCGTACGGCGCCCCGCAGCAGCAGTGGGGTCAGCCCGCGCAGGGCTCGGCCGCCGTGCCGCAGCACGGCCAGGCCGCGGTCCCGCAGTACGGCTCGGCCCCCGTCCAGCCGCCGCAGCCGCCCGCGTACGGGGCCGCGCAGGTCCCGCCGCCCCACCCGCAGGCGCCGCAGCACCAGGGCCAGTACCCGCCCTACCAGCCGCCGCAGCCGCCCCCGCCGTCCTACCAGTCGGCGCCCCAGTACCCGCCGCCGTACCAGTCGTCGCAGTCGCTGCCGCCGGTCGCGGCCGCCCCGCCGACCGTGCCGCCGGTGTCCCCGCCGCAGTCGTTCGCGGCCCCGCCCGCGGCCCCGCAGTACTCGGAGCCGTCCTCGCCGGTGACCGGCGCGCCCTTCGCGGCCCCGAGCGGCGGATTCAGCCTGCCCTCGTCCGAGCCGGGCGTGTTCGCCCCGCCCGGGACGCCCGCCGCGCCCGACCTGCCGCCGCCGGCCCCCGACGGCACCCAGATCCTGCGCCGCCAGCCGGCCGTCCCGCCCGCGGAGGCGCCGTTCGCCGACCCGGGCCCCACCGCGCCCGCCGTCCCCGAGTCCGCGATGCCCGGGTTCAGCGTGCCGTCCTCGTCCAGCTCGAGCCCCGGTGCCGCGTACGCGCCGCCCACGCCGTTCAGCGTCCCCGACGCCGCCCCGGCCGCCCCGGGCGCGTCCTTCGCCGCACCGCCCCCGGCCCCGCCGGCCGAGCCCGCCGCGTCCCCGTTCGCGCTGCCCGACCCCGAGCCGGCCGAGCCCGCAGTGTCGTTCAGCAGCCCCGCGTTCAGCAGCCCCGCGTTCAGCGTGCCCTCGGCCGAGCCCGAGGCCCCGGGCGCGTCGTTCGCCGCGCCGCCCGCGTTCAGCCTCCCCGGCGAGACCGCGCCCCCGGCCCCGCCCGCCGCGCCCGAGCCGCCCGCGGCGGCCGCGCCCGCCCCGGCGGCGCCCGTCACCGCCGAGGAGGACGACGACGAGGACGCCGCCTGGGACACCCTCCCCGACCCGGAGGAGCCCGACGACGACGCCGAGCTCTCCGCCGACGACGAGGACGTCCTCGCGGGACTCGGCGACGACGTCCCCGGCGAGTCCCTGCCGCCGGCCCCGCCCGGCTCGCCCGGCCTCGCCGAGGACGGCGAGGAGCCCGAGAGCGTCGTCGAGCCCGTGCTCGAGGAGGCCCTCGCCCAGGCCGCGGTCGTCGACGCCCCGAGCCCCGGCGCCGACCTCGTCGAGGCCGCCGACGCCGCGGCCGACGTCGCCGAAGCGGTCGGCGTGCCCGTGCCCGACGTCCCCGAGCCCGCGATCGACCTCGGCGCCGACGCGTTCGGCGAGGCCGAGCAGGCCGCCGCGGCCGCCCCGCCGGCCCTCGAGGACGGCGCCACCGTCAACGAGCGCACCGCCGAGCCCGTCGCCGAACCCACGCCGCCCCAGCCCACGCCGCCGCAGCCCGTGCCCGACCCGGTGCCGCCGGTCCCGATGCCGGAGCCGGCCCCGATCCCGCAACCGGAGCCGGTCCCGCACCCCGAGCCGACCCCGCCGCAGCGCCCCGACCCGGCCCCCGCGCCGCCGCCGGTGCCCGACCCCGAGCCGGTCCCGCGCCCCGAGCCCGCGCCGCCGCCCGCGTTCCTCGCGGCCGACAGCCCGTTCTCCGACGCCGCCCCGCTCGACTTCGAGACCCCCGAGCCGACGCCCGCCGCGGCCGAGCCCGAGCCGCCCGCCGAGCCGACCCCGCCGAGCGGGGCCCCCGAAGAGGGCCCCGCCACCGAGGCCGAATCGTCGCGCAGGACGATCGTGAACGCGCCCGACATCAGCCTCTTCGAGGAGCCGACCACGAAGACCGGCGCGCAGAAGCTCGCGCCCGCCTCCTGGCCGCCGCCCGAGGAGGACGGCTTCCGGCCCGGCCGCGCCCGCGTCCGCAACCTCCTCGACCGCTCCGAGCTGCCCGAGCACATCCCGCTCCCGCGCCCCACCGTCTACGGCGCCAAGCCCGAGGCCGGCGACGACCAGGGCTGACCGCTCTGTCCCGGTCCCCGCTGCAATAGCCCGAAAACGCGCCCGCCGTCCCCGCGGCCGGTCCATCCTGGTGCAGGAGGGCCGCCGCGGCGGCCCCGCGGCGGCGGGCCATCCGGCCCGGGCGCCGCAGAACCGGGGGAGGGTGAGCAGCATGGCCGAGCGCCGTGTGAAAGTGACCACAGAGGTCGGCATCCAGGCGCGGCCCGCGACGGTCTTCGTCGAGACGGCCGCGCAGGCGCCGGGCGAGGTGTCGATCGCGAAGACCGGAGGCGAGCGGCACGACGCCAAGTCGATCCTCCAGGTCCTCGTGCTCGACGTGCGCCCCGGCGACGAGATCGTCCTGACCGGCGACGACGAGGACGTCCTCGACCGCCTCGCCGGACTCGTCACCGCCGAGGCCGACGCCGAGCCCGCCGAGGGCGGCAAGGACCTCGCCGACATCGACGAGCGCTGATCCGGCCGTGACGCCGGCGACGCCGCCCCCCTCTCGGGACGGTCCTAAGACTCAGAGGGGGGATACCGTCGGGACTGTGAACCACGCGCGACGCCCGAGGGTCGGCCACATCGCCTTCCTCAACTGCATGCCCATCTACTGGGGACTGGCCCGCACGGGCGCGCTGCTCGAGTTCGACCTCCGCCGCGGCGCCCCCGACGAGCTCAGCCGCCTCCTCGTCGAAGGCGGCCTCGACATCGGACCGATCACCCTCGTCGAATACCTCCGCCACCGCGACGACCTGCTCCTCATCCCCGACCCCGCCGTCGCCGCCGACGGCCCCGTCCTCAGCGTCAACCTCGTCTCCAAGACCCCCCTCGCCGACCTCCCCGCCGAACCCCGCGTCTCCCTCGCCTCCTTCTCCCGCACCGGCGTCCTCCTCGGCCGGATGCTCCTCGAGGAGCGGTACGGCCGCCGGCCCGCCTACCAGGTCACGCCGCCCGACCCCGAGACCGCGCTCGCCGGCGCCGACGCGGCCGTCCTCATCGGCGACGAGGCCCTCCGCGTCCACCACGACCCCCGGGGCCGCCACGTCCTCGACCTCGCCGCCGCCTGGAAGGACTGGACCGGCCTGCCCATGGTCTTCGCCGTCTGGGCCGTGCGCCGCGACTACGCCGAGGCCCACCCCGGGCTCGTCAAGGACGTCCACCTCGCGTTCCGCGAGTCCGTACGCCTCAGCCGCGAGGAGATCGGCGCCGTCGTCGCCTCCGCCGCCCGCTGGGAGCCCTTCGCGCCCGCCGCGCTCGCCGAGTACTTCGACCGGCTCCAGTTCGGCCTCAGTGAGCGCCACCTCGCCGGCCTGCGGGAATTCGCCTCCCGCGCCGTCCGTTACACGGAAGTGAAGGACCTTTCGCCCGAAGGGCCCGAATTCTTCGACAGCGAGGTCTGACCCGGCCCCTGACCGGAACGACCGCAAGCCCGGCGCGCCCGCGCCGCCGACCGAGACAGGGAAGGACCGCCCCGTGGCCATCGAGCTGAAGCAGCCCCGCAAGTCCCGCCCGGCGTGGCACAAGCTCACCGTCAGCGCCGTCCGCCCCCTCACCGCCGACGCCGTCGAGGTCACCCTCGCCGTCCCCGAGCACCTGCGGCCCGCGTTCGACTTCAAGCCCGGCCAGCACCTCACGTTCCAGCGCGTCGAACCCGACGGGTCCGAGGTCCGCCGCTCCTACTCGCTCGCCTCCACGCCGCGCGAACTCGCCGAGCGCGGCACCCTGCGCCTGGGCATCCGCTCGATCCCGAAGGGCTCCTTCTCCGGGTACGCGAACCGGCGGCTCCTGCCCGGCGACGTCCTCGAAGTCCTCCCGCCGCTCGGGCACTTCTGCACCGACATCCGGCCCGACCGCCACTACGGCTCCGTCGTCGCCGGCTCCGGGATCACCCCGATCATCGCGATCGCCACCGCCGCCCTCGAAGCGGGCGCCACGGTCACGCTCCTGTACTCCAACCGCACCGAGGACAGCACCATGTTCGCCGCCGAGCTGCGCGAACTCGAACGCGCCCACGGCGACCGGCTCCGCCTCCACCACATCCGCACCCGCGCCGACGGCCCCACGCCGCTGCTCACCGGCCGCCTCACCCCCGAGCGCCTCCGGGAGGTCCTCGGCGCCGTCGTCGACCCGCGCGAGGTCGACGAGTGGTTCCTGTGCGGCCCGTACGAGATGGTCCTCGGCGTCAAGGAGGTCCTCGAGGCCGCCGGGACCGGCGAGATCCACACCGAGCTCTACACCGTCTGACCGCGGCGGCCCCGGGCCCGCGGCGGACCGGGGGGTAACCCACGAGTCAATCCGCTCGGCCGCACTGTCCCGCAGGGCCCCGGGGCGGATACGCTTCGTGCATGGCCGAGATTGACGAGGTCCTCGCCCGCGCCGCCGACGGCGGCGCCATCAGCGCCGAGGAAGCCCTGCTGCTCTACACCGACGCGCCCTTCCACCCCCTCGCCGAGGCCGCCGACGCGGCCCGGCGCCGCGTCATCGGCGACAACATCGTCACCTACATCATCGACCGGAACATCAACTACACGAACGTGTGCGTCACGGCGTGCAGGTTCTGCGCCTTCTACCGCGCCCCCAAGCACGAGGAGGGGTGGGCGCACCCGATGGAGGAGGTCCTGCGCCGCTGCGGCGAGGCCGTCGGCCTCGGCGCCACGCAGGTGATGCTCCAGGGCGGGCACCACCCCGACTTCGGCGTCGAGTACTACGAGGAGCTGTTCTCCTCGGTCAAGCGCGAGTACCCGCAGCTCATGATCCACTCGATCGGGCCCTCCGAGATCGCGCACATGGCGAAGGTCTCCGGCGTCGAGATCGCCGAGGCGATCCGCCGCATCAAGGCCGCCGGGCTCGACTCGATCGCGGGTGCCGGCGCCGAGATGCTCCCGGCCCGCCCGCGCACCGCGCTCGCGCCGCTCAAGGAGTCGGGCGAGCGCTGGCTGGAGATCATGGAGGGCGCGCACCTCCAGGGCCTCGAATCGACCGCGACGATGATGATGGGCACCGGCGAGACCGCGGCCGAGCGGATCGAGCACCTGCGGATGATCCGCGACGTGCAGGACCGCACCGGCGGGTTCCGCTCGTTCATCCCGTGGACGTACCAGCCCGAGAACAACCACCTCAAGGGCCGCACCCAGGCGACGACCCTGGAGTACCTGCGGCTGCTGGCGACCGCGCGGCTGTTCTTCCACAACGTGAAGCACCTCCAGTCGTCGTGGCTGACGACCGGGAAGGCCTCGGGCCAGCTGAGCCTCCACCTCGGCGTCGACGACCTCGGCTCGATCATGCTGGAGGAGAACGTGATCTCCTCGGCCGGCGCCCGCCACCAGTCGCGCCTCTCCGAGCTCATCGGCCTCATCCGCTCCGCCGACCGCGTCCCGGCCCAGCGGAACACGCTGTACGAGCGCATGTCCGTCCACTGGACCCCCGCGGACGACCCGACCGACGACCGCATCCGCTCCCACTTCTCGACGATCGTCGCCGAGCTCCAGGTGAAGTGAACGGCGGCGGCGCGGACCGTCGGGTCCGCGCCGCCGCCGTTTCGCGAGTCCCGGGGCGGGGACTAGATCAGGTGGCCGATCTCGGTGCGGATCAGCTGGGCGTTCACGCCCGAGTTCGGGCAGCCGCCGAAGTGGTGCAGGGCCACGACCTCGTGCGTGTCGCGGGAGAGCACGGGGGAGCCGGACGAGCCGAACTCGGTGTCGCAGTAGTAGGACACGTCGCTGCCGGCCACGTAGCCGTCGTAGACCGCGTTCTTCACCACGCAGTTGCCGCCGTCCACCGAGGACTCCATCGCGATCTCGGTGGGCCGGCCCGCCGGGTGCTGCGGGATGTAGATCGCCTCGCCCGCCTTCGCGGCGCGGTCGGCGAGCTCGAGGTGCCCGAACTGGTCGATCCGCTCGAAGTCGTCCACGGTGAACAGCGTGTAGTCGAGGGGCTTCGACGTCTTCAGGACCTGCTCGCCGGCGACCTTCACGGGGATGTTCGCCGTGTCGTTCCCGCACGCGACGCAGTCGTAGCCGAACCACACCTCGGTCTGCTTCGCCTCCCACGTCTCGGTGAAGCAGTGGTGGTTCGTCAGGAGCCGGTTGCCCTCCCCGACGCGGAACGCCGTGCACAGCACCGTCCCGTCGATGAGCAGGCGCGCCACCGGGTCCGCGTGCTCGACCTCCTCCGGGTACGAGCTCCGGTAGCAGGCCGAGGGCCGCTTCTCGTCGCCCGAGCAGACGCTCTCCTCCGGCCGCGCCCGGTCCGCCCTGTCCTCCGCGAGCGCGTCCACGACGTCGGCCGCGAACCCGTAGGCGGCCCGGTCGATGAGCACGCCGAGCGCGTCCGAGACCGGGGACGACTCGGCGCGATGCAGCTCCACGACCGCGGTGTCGCCGGTGATCGAGGTCGCCCACCGGTCGACCGCGGACTCCTCGTACCGGTACGACTCGGTCCCCTCGGGGTTCGACACCGTCACCGCGTCGCCCGCGTCGAGCAGCAGCCGCTCGAAGTGGACCTTCACGTAGGAGGCGCCGGGCTCCGACACCGTCACCGCCTCCGTCTCGCCATACGTCAGCGACTCGGTGAGCTCCCTGACCTCGCCGACGTCGACCAGGCCCAGGAGGGCGTCGTCGACCGGGAGGATCTCGGCGGCCCCGTCGAGGATCTCGGTGACCGGGTCGTCGGCGAACGCCGCCGGCACCACCACCGCCGCGCCCCCCAGAGCCAGCGCCCCGGCGGTCGCCGCCAGGACCGCCTTGCGGCGCTTCCGCCTCCCGCTGTGATCCGGTGTCCGCTCGCTCGCCGCCACTGCCGGCCCCTTCCGTGAGAGATGTGTCCACGGTTGAAACGAGCGAGCGGCCCGGAGGTTGCGCGGCGTCCCGCGAACCGGGGAGCGTCACACGGCGCGCTCTCCGGCGCCGGTCCGGCGCGGTCCGGCCGCCGCGGGTCCGGGCGCGCGGCAGTAGGCGCGGACCTCGTTGAGGCCCTTGCGGGTGACGAGGACGAGCAGCGTGTCCCCGTGGGCGATCTGGAAGCCCGCGTCGGGGTTCCACCGGATGCCGCCGGTCTCGCGCCGGACCGCGAGCAGCCGGTGCGAGCCGGGCACGGTCGCCCGGTGCGCGGGCACGTCGTCGAGCCACGCGCCCTCCTCGACGGTCACTTCGGCGATGTACGCGATCTGGCCGCGCACCGGGATCGTCTCCAGGATCTCGTCGTCGGTGAGCTCGCGCGCGAACGAGCCGGCCGCGACCTGCGGCGCGCTGTACGAGGAGTGCTGCGACGCCTCGTGGAGGGACCGCCCCTTGTTCAGGTTGCGGCGGATGAGGGACGCGAACTCGGGGTTGTAGATCCGCATGACCGTCCGCAGGTCCGGTTTGCACTCCAGCCCGGACAGGGCCGTCTCGAGGTTCGCCGAGTCCTGCTTCGCCATCGCCACCAGCGACCGCGAGTACTTGACCTCGGCCTCCTGGAGCGTCTCGGGCCGGCTCGCGTCGCCCAGGAGCACCTGCGCCCCGGCGGCCCGGGCGGCGCGCACCCCGATCGCGTCGCGGTCCTTCTCGATGGCGACGACCGGCACGCGGCGCTCGCGCAGCGTCTCCACGACGCGGGTCCCCATGTTGCCCAGGCCGACGACGATGACGTGGTCGCGCACGGCCCGCACCATGCGGCCCTCGGCGAGCGCGTACCGGCGCTCGACGACGGCCTGCACGATCGCACCGGTGACGACCGGGATGAGCAGGGCCCCGGAGACGACCACGACGACGTGCGTCAGGCGCAGCTCCCAGTGGTCGGTCGTGTCGGGGTCGGCGCCGCCGGCGGCCATCATCGCGAGCATGTACAGCGCGTCCCAGAAGTCGCCGCCGACCTCGCGGTTCGCGTTCAGGCTGTTGACGGTGAGGAGCGTGGTGAGGCCGCCGAGCATGACGGCCATGAGGGCGGCCGCGGCCACCCACAGGCCCTTGCTGAACGTGCGCCGCAGCGTGTGCAGCGACTGCCGGAACCACTGCGCGACCTTCTCGGCCGCGGGCCTGACCCAGCGGCGGGCGGCCTCGGGTTCGAGGCACAGGAGCCGGACGGCCTCGTCGGCGTCGTCGGGGAGCATGTCGACGCCGAACTCGTTGCCGGTGGCGACGACCCACTGGGCCTGGGCGCGCGGGTCGGCGGCGCGCGCGAGGTAGAGGCGGCGGCCCCAGATGTCGATGTCGCCGGGCGGGATCTGCTCGAGGGCGGCGGCCGCGTAGGTGCGGGCGACCATGTCGGCGTCGGACTTGACGAAGACGCCGTCGTCGCCGAGGAGCTTCTGCATGTGGTCGCGCAGGCCGCGGTTGTACATGCGGATGACGAGCCGGGGGAGGGTCTCGTCGCCGAGGTAGTGGGACATCTCGCGGATCTGGAGGGCGAGGTGGAGGTTGCCGACGTCGTCCTGGTCCATGAGGGCGACGGCGTACGCGTCGGTGAGCCCGGCCTCGCGGATGGTGTCGGCGTCGACGTGCGGGGTCTCCAGGACGGAGAGGCGCCGGTTCTCCTGGGCGGTGTGGCGGATCTCGTCGCGCTGGCCGCCGGGGCCGGCGGGGATGACGGCGATGACGTGGAACGCGAAGTTGTCGATGAGGTTCTTGATGAATCTGAGGGTGAGTCCGTTGTCGCCCACGACGATCACGCGACGGTCGGGGCGCACGTCCTCGAGCCTGGCCTGCCGGGGGTGCATGACGCTCAGTGTATTGAAGATTCGCAAGCGGTTGCGGCCCCGAGCGGCCGGGAGGCGCCGGTTCAGCCCTTGCGGGTGAGGCGGGCGAGGAGCTTGTCGACGTCGGCTTCGTAGTCGTACCAGTCGACGTCGTGGACGAAGCCGAGTTCGCCGTTGACCCAGCGGACGTCGTCGGCGGTGTCGAGGGTCCAGGTCTGGACGTCGACGAGCTGCGGTTCGGCGCGGCGCAGCTCGGTGAGGAGGCGGGCCTTCATGGTCATGGCGAGCCCGTAGGAGCGGTGGGCGGGGGCCACGACGGTGTCGTACTGGTCGGCGCGGGTGGGGCGCTGCGCGGAGACGACGAGCTCGGTGAGGCCGACGACGTTCCCGTACGGTTCGGCGATCGCGACGGCGATGTGGGACCGCATGCCGCGGCGGGCGAGGGTCTGGAAGGAGTCGCGCAGGGCCGGGGCGTAGGCCGAGCCGCGCCATTCGGGCACGAACGCGACGTTCCCGGGCGCGGAGCGCAGGTTGGCCTTGACGTCGGCGTAGGAGTCGAGGAGCCGGTCGGGGACGCCGCCGGCGTGGTATTCGAGCCGGTACCCGGCGGCGAGGCGCCCGGCGGCGTGCTCGATCTTCTCCCAGTCGATGTCGGCCCAGCGCAGGAGGTGGCGCTGCTCGACCGCGGAGCGCGCGAAGCCGTGCCGGTCGTAGAAGCCGACGGCGGGCGTGGTGGCGATGACCTCGACGCACAGGGTCCGGCAGCCGCCGGCCTTCGCGCACTCGGCGACGGCGCGCAGCAGGCGGGTGCCGACGCCCTTGCCGCGCGCGGACGGCCGGGTGGACATCTCGACGACGCCGGTGCCGGCCTGCTCGCCCCCGAACAGGATGAGGCTGGCGTGGCCGACGAGGTCGCCGTCGGCGTCGCGGTCGAGGAAGAGGCAGCGGCGGTCCTCGGGCAGGGTCGCGGTGAGGTACTCGCGGAGCGCGTCGGTGCGCCAGCGCGGCTCGGCGGGCATGTCGGCGGCGGTCATGTCGTTGAGCACCGAGCACCAGTCGCGGAGGTCGTCGTCCGTCATCTCGCCGGGAGCGAGCTGCTTCAGGGGCATCTCTTATCCTTACCCGAAATCGTCACCGAACGGAACCCCCGGCTCACGGATTGCAGCGATCGGGGGCCCGGTCAGGCGGTGCTCGCCCGGCCGTACTGGTCGGCGCGGTCGAACACCTTCTGCACGTAGTCGTCCCTGGGGTTGTAGGAGTGGACGGCGGCCTGCCAGCCGGCCGGGGTCGTCAGGTCGCGGTCGCCGTGGCAGAGGTAGTTCGCGGCGGCGGTGACGGCGTCGTCGATGTCGTCGGGGTTGAACACGCCGTCCTTGTCGCCGTCGGCCTTCCAGGCCTCCCATGTGCTGGGGAGGAACTGCATGGGGCCCATCTCGTCGTAGCCCGAGCCCCGGATGGGGGTGACGGTGGTGCCGTCGGACTGGATCCGGTTCCCGTTGGTGGTGCCGTGGGTGGTCTCGGTGGCGCCGATGCCGGCGAGGGTGGTCCAGGAGAGGTTGCAGCCGGGGTTCTCGACGGCGGAGACGAGCTCGGCGCGCCCGTAGGCGACGAGGGCCCGCTCGGGGATGCCGAGGTGGGCGAGGCTCCGGGCCCACGAGTCGAGGTCGGTGGCGCCGGCGGGCGTGGAGGCCGTGTCGTCGGGGGAGGCGGTGCCGACCTCCTCGATCGGGTCGGTCTCGGCGGGGAGGCCGGCGGCGGGGGCGTCCTCGGGGGTGAGGACGAGGGGGGCCTCCTCGGGTTCGGGGCTGGGCTCGGTGCCGAACGACCAGGCGGGCCCGGCGCTGGGGACCACGAGCCAGCCGGCGGCGAGCGCCCCGGCGACCGCGAGGGCCGTGAGCGCGGCCTGGACGCCCAGGCGTCCGGCCGGGGCCCGCAGGGCGCGGACGCAGGCGCGGGCGCCCCTGCCGGCGGCCTTGAGGGCGCGCCAGGGGAGGAGGGCGGTGCGGCGGAGGAGGTGCAGCACGGGAGCGGGTCGTCCTTTCTCGATCGCGGCGGCCCGATCGGGGGGCGGCGGCGCGGGGAGTGCGGCCGCCTGCGCCGAGCGCTCAGTATGCGCCCGGGCGCCGGCGGGTGCGCGGCGCCGCGGGGGGACCGGGATGAATGCGAGTATTCCCTAGTTTCGTTCCCGCGGGCAACGCCTGAGGGGCAACAATTCTGTCCGATGCCCGCTACCAGCGGGCCCTCGGATCGTTCCCTATATCGGATCGGTGGTTGCCACGAGCAAACCCGCGTCGAGAACGCCTCACGTCCGCGCGCAGGGCACGGAGACACGGCCGAGCGGACCGCATGCGGAGTGCCAGTTCCCATCACGGCAGGTAACCGACTGAGATGGGGGTGACACTGTGAGGCCGCTGGGCAATTGTGCCCGCGCACCAGCGCGCCACAGCCCGGCATACGGGGGCTGAACGAAAGTTGATCGACACGTGGATACGACTACGGCATCGCACGCCGCACTGACCTCCCTCTCGCTGCTTGGGAATGAGATATCGGCATATCGACACGAGTCCGATGTGGCCGGTGGATTCGCCGATCCCGGCGGCTCGTCCGGGCCGCGCCGGGCCCCGCTGCCCGCCGGCGACGTCACGTTCCTGTTCACCGACATCGAGGGCTCCACCCGCCTGGCCTCGGGCCTCGGCGCCGAGCGCTACCGGGTCGTCCTCCACCGCCACCGCGCCCTGGTCCGCGAGGTGCTGCGGGACGCCGGCGGCGTCGAGATCGACACCGAGGGCGACTCGTTCTTCGTGGCCTTCCACGACGCGGCCGCCGCCTGCCGCGCCGCGGTCGGGATACAGCTGGCCCTGCGCGGCTCCACATGGCCCGAACACGGCGGCGCGCCGCTGCGCCCGCGCGTCCGCATGGGACTGCACACCGGCGAGGCCTGGCCCTCCGCGGGCGGCTACGCCACCCCGGAGGTGCACCGGACCGCGCGGATCTGCTCGGCCGCGCACGGCGACCAGATCCTCGCCTCCGCCCGGTGCGCCGCCGCCGCGGGGCTGCCGCCGGACGCGGTGCGCCGCCTGGGCGACTTCGAACTGCGCGGCCTGCCCGGCGCGACCGAACTGGTCCAGCTCACCGCGCCGGGACTGCCCGAGGACTTCCCGCCGCCGCCGGCCCGCCCGCGCCGCCACAACCTGCCGCACCCGCTCAAGCCGCCGGTCGAGCGGCCCGACGACGCGCGCGAACTGGACCGGGCCTTCGCCGTCGGCCGCATGGTCGCCCTCAGCGGCCTCCCCGGCTGCGGCAAGACCACGTTCGCGCAGGACTGGGCCCGCAAGCGCCTCGCCTGCTACGAGCACGGCGTCTGGTACTGCCCGGCCGGACCCGACCTCGGCCGGGCCCTCCTGGACGCCCTCGACCTGCGCCCGGAGCCGCTGCGCGAACCGATGGGCACCGTCGCCGACCACCTCCGCGACCGCCGCGCCCTCCTCGTCGTCGACGGCGCCGACCGGCTCGGCGCCGACGGCCGCGGCGCCCTCCTCGCACTCCTGGAGACCTGCCCCGGCCTGCACCTCCTCGCGGTCGGCCGCCGGCCCCTGGACCTGCCCGGCGCCGTCAAGCGCGCCCTCGACCTGCCCGCGGGCGGCGTCGGCGCGGCGATGCTCGCCGGGTTCTGCGAGGACCGCGGCGCGCCCTGGACGGCCGGCGACTGCCGCGGCCTGGCCGCCGCCGTCGAGAACTTCCCGCCCGCGCTCCTCGCGCTCGCCGACCTCGTCGCGCTCGCCTCCCCGCAGGCCGCGCTGCGGCGCCTGCGCGACGACCCGGTCGCCGTCCTCGACGCCGGCGGGCGCTTCCGCGAGGCCATCGACGAGGCGGTCGCCGCGATCTCCGGCCCGGCCCGCGCGGTCCTGCTCGAACTCGCCGCCCGCGAGCACGGCGCGAGCGTCGACGAGGTCCTCCACCTGTGCCGGCAGCGCGACGGCAGCCTCGAGGCGCTCGTGGAGCTCGTCGACGCCGCGCTCGTCGTCATCGAGCGGCCCGCGATGGACCAGGCCGTGTACCGCGTCCCGGCCCCGCTGCGGTGGCTCCTCGGCGGCCCCGGCCCCGAGCCGGCGCCCGCGCCGCTCCCGGGCTTCGCCGAGCGCCTGGTCCACCCGGTCGCGTTCGACGCGCCGCGCCTGCGCGCGGTCGCCTTACCCGCCCGCGGCGGCGGGCTTCACGCCCGCCGCCGCCGCTCACGCGCGGCCCGCGCGGCGTGTGCGATGCTGAGGCCGTGACTGACAGGCAACGGGAACCGCTCGACCGCACCCGCTCGCAGGCCGCCGCCGCACGCGCCGCCCGCGTCATCCCCGGGGGCGTGAACTCGCCGGTCCGGGCCTTCCGCGGCGTCGGCGGGACCCCGGTGTTCATCGCGGAGGCCTCCGGCGCCCGCATGACCGACGTCGACGGCAACACCTACGTCGACCTCGTCGGCTCCTGGGGCCCGCTCATCCTCGGGCACGCCCACCCCGCCGTCGTCGACGCGCTCGCCGCGGCCGCCGCCCGCGGCACCTCGTACGGCGCGCCCACCGAGGCCGAGGTCGAGCTCGCCGAGCTCATCGTCGAGCGCACCCCGTGCGACATGGTCCGGCTCGTGTCCTCCGGCACCGAGGCCACCATGAGCGCCGTGCGCCTCGCCCGCGCCGCCACCGGCCGCGACAAGGTCGTCAAGTTCGCCGGCTGCTACCACGGCCACGCCGACTCCTTCCTCGCCGAGGCCGGCTCCGGCGTCGCCACGCTCGGCCACCCCGACTCGCCCGGCGTCCCCGCCGCGGCCGCCGCCGACACGATCGTCGTGCCCTACAACGACATCAACGCGGTCGAGGCCGCGTTCGCGAAGCACCCCGGGCAGATCGCCGCGGTCATCACCGAGGCCGTCCCCGGGAACATGGGCGCGATCGAGCCGCTCGACGGCTTCAACGAGAAGCTGTACGCCGTCGCGCGCGCCCGCGGCGCGCTCCTCATCTCCGACGAGGTCATGACCGGCTTCCGCGTCGGCCCCGGCGGCCTCGCCGCCCCCGCCGACCTGTACACGTACGGGAAGGTCATGGGCGGGGGCCTGCCCGCCGCCGCGTTCGGCGGCCGCGCCGACCTCATGTCGATGATCAGCCCCGCCGGGCCCGTCTACCAGGCCGGCACCCTCTCGGGCAACCCGCTCGCCGTCGCCGCCGGCCTCGCCACCCTGCGCCTGTGCGACGACGCCGTCTACCGCACCCTCGACGCCACGGCCGCCGAGCTCCAGCGCATGGCCGGCGCCGCCCTCGCCAAGGCCGGCGTCCCGCACTACGTCTCGGCGCCCTCGAACCTGTTCTCCGTGTTCTTCGCCGAGGGCCCCGTCACCGACTACACCGGCGCCCGGGCCCAGGACACCGCCGCGTACGGCGCGTTCTTCCACGCCATGCTCGAACACGGCGTCTACCTCCCGCCGAGCGCGTTCGAGTGCTGGTTCACCTCCGCGGCGATCGACGAGGATGCCCTGTCACACATCGAACAGGCCCTGCAACCGGCCGCCGGAGCCGCGGCTAAGGTGCGGTCATGAGCGGCACCAAGACCATCGTCCACCTGCTGCGCCACGGCGAGGTCCACAACCCGGAGGGACTCCTGTACGGGCGCCTCCCCGGCTACGGCCTGTCCGAGCTCGGCAGGGAGATGGCCCTCGCGGCCGCCGAGCGGCTCGCCGGGCGCGACGTCGTCCACGTCGGCTCCTCCCCGCTCCAGCGCGCCCAGGAGACCGCCGAGCCCGTCGCCGCCTCCCACCGCCTCCACGCCGTCACCTACGACGGCATCGTCGAGGCCGGGAACTCCTTCGAGGGCCTCAAGGTCGGCGTCGGCGACGGCGCCCTGCGCCACCCCCGCTACTGGTGGCGCCTGCGCGACCCCTTCCGCCCCTCCTGGGGCGAGGCGTACCTCGACATCGCCCGCCGCATGATGGACGCCCTCGACAAGGCCCGCGCCGCCGCCGACGGCTCCGAGGCCGTCCTCGTCTCGCACCAGCTGCCGATCTGGACGGTCCGCCGCTTCGCCGAGCGCAAGCGCCTCTGGCACGACCCGCGCAACCGCGAGTGCTCCCTCGCCTCGATCACCAGCTTCGTGTACGAAGGCGAATCCCTCACCCGCATCGAGTACTCCGAGCCGGCCGCGCACCTCGTGCTCAAGTCCGCGACCGCCAAGCGGGCCAAGGGCGCCTGACCATGGGGCTCCGGCGGAGGACCATGCTGGCCGCGGCGCCGCTGCTGGCCCTCGCGGCCTGCGGCGAGGGCGGCGCCGACAGCAACCGCGTCAACGAGATCAACCGCGACCGGTACGTCTCCGGCGACGGCGCCAACTACCGCTGGGAGGACCCCGGCGACCGCTTCGCGGCGCCCCGCCTCCAAGGCGAGGACCTCGACGGGAACCCGGTCGACACCGACGACTGGGCCGGCTCGGTCATCGTCGTCAACTTCTGGGGCTCCTGGTGCGCGCCCTGCGTCGCCGAGGCCCCGCACCTCGTCGAGGCCGCCGCCGCCTCAGAGGGCCAGCCGGTCCGCTTCCTCGGCGTGAACATCCGCGACAGCCTCGACGCCGCCCAGAGCTTCGAGAACCGCTGGGGCGTCCCGTACCCGTCCCTGTACGACGAGGCCGGCCGCGTCGCCGACCAGTTCGTCGACTTCGGACTCTCCCCGAACAGCATCCCCGCCACGATCCTCATCGACGCCGAGCACCGCGTCTTCTCCATCTGGCGGGGCGAGCTCGCCGACGCCGAGACGCTCACCGCCGACGTCGCCAAAGCCCTGGAGACCTGATGCGCCAGCCGTCCAACCCCGTCGTCCGCCGGGCCGCCAAGGGCGCCGTCATGGCCGGCACCGCCGCCCTCACCGCCGTCGCCGTCGGCGCCCTCGTCAAACGCCGCCTCGACGGCCCCGCCTCCCGCAAGCCCGTCCTCGACCCGGCCCCGCGCGAGGACGCCGAGTGAACCCCGCCGAGACCGCCGCCTCCGGGCCGCTCCTGCTCGCGTTCGGCGTGGCCGCGCTCGCCGGGCTCGTCTCCTTCGCCTCGCCGTGCACGCTCCCCCTCATGCCCGGCTACGTCTCCTACGTCACCGGCATGAGCGGCAGCGAACTCGCCGCCAAGGGCGGCACCGCGACCGACCGGCGCACCGGGCGCGTCCTCACCGGCGCGCTCCTCTTCGTCGCCGGGTTCACCGCCGTCTACACCGTCGTCGTCTTCGCGCTCCAGACCGCCGGACGGGCCCTGCTCCAGAACACCGCCGCGCTCGAGACCGCCGCCGGCGTCGTCATGATCGCCATGGGCCTCATGTTCATCGGCCTCATCCCCACCCGCGGCGGCTTCGCCCCCAAGTGGCGCCCCGCCGTCGGCCTCGCCGGCGCCCCCCTCTTCGGCGCGGTCTTCGCGCTCTCCTGGATCCCCTGCACCTCACCGGTCCTCGCCGCGATCACCAGCCTCGCCGTCGTCCAGGACGGCACCGCCCGCGGCGTCGGCCTCATGATCGCCTACTGCGCCGGCCTCGGCGCCCCCTTCGTGCTCTTCGCCGTCGGCATGCACCGCCTCGCCCGCGCCCTCGACTTCCTCAAGCGCCACGGCCGCGCCATCGCCGTCGCCGGCGGCGCCATGCTCATCGCCGTCGGCCTCATGCTCGCCACCGGCGCCTGGGGCGACTTCACCAACTGGCTGCGCGCCACCGTCGGCACCGGGGTGAGCGCCCTGTGACCGCCACCCTCGCCCCCGCGCCCCGCAGGCCCAAGGCCGCCAAGCGCTTCCGCGCCTTCTGGCGCCGCTGGTGGCACCAGCTCACCGCCATGCGCACCGCGCTCGTCCTCCTCCTCGCCCTCGCGCTCGCCGCGATCCCCGGCTCCACGTTCCCGCAGCGCTCCATCAGCACCGTCGACGTCGCCGCCTACTTCGACGAGCACCCCGACCTCGCGCCCTGGCTCGACCGCCTGTGGGCCTTCGACGTCTACACCTCGCCGTGGTTCTCCGCGATCTACCTGCTGCTCATGATCAGCCTCGTCGGCTGCATCCTGCCGCGCCTCGGCGTCCACTGGAAGGCCCTGCGCGCCCCCGTCCCCGACGCCCCCAAGCGCATGTCGATCCTCCCGCACCACCGCGTCCTCGGCGTCGACGCGAACCAGGGCCGCGCCCGCGCCGTCCTCAAGCAGCGCCGCTGGCGCACCGCCGTGCGCGAGCACGAGGACGGCACCGTCGTCATCGCCGCGGAGAAGGGCTACCTGCGCGAGACCGGGAACCTCCTGTTCCACACCAGCGTCATCCTCGTGCTCGCCGGCGTCGCCGCCGGCAGCCTCATGAGCTGGTACGGCAACCGCATCCTCTCCGAGGACAAGTCCTACTGCAACAACCTCCAGCAGTACGACGAGTACGGCCTCGGCTCCTGGGTCGACGAGACGAGCCTGCCGCAGTTCTGCCTCACGCTCGACGCCTTCGACGCCGAGTTCACCGCCGGCGGCCCCACCGCCTACGACGCCGACGTCACCTACGAGACCGGCGGCGAGACCGGCACGTACGACCTCCGGGTCAACCACCCCCTGAACATCGACGGCACCAACGTCTTCCTCATCGGCCACGGCTACACCGCCGTCGTCACCTACACCGACCGCTACGGCCAGACCCAGACCCTCCACCAGGAGTTCCTGGCCATGGACGCGGCCCTGAACTCCGAGGGCGCCTTCAAGTTCCCCGACGCGAACGTCGACCCCGAGACCGGGCGGGTCGACCCCGGCGCCGAGGTCGGCTTCGACGCCATCCTCGTCCCCACCTTCGACGACTCGACCGCGATGCTCCTGGGCACCGACCCCGAGCCGAACAACCCCGTCCTCGCCCTCACCGCCTACACCGGCGACCTCGGCCTCGGCGACGGCCTCCCCGAGTCGGTGTACTCCGTCAACGAGGAGCAGATCGCCTCCGGCGCCCTGCGGCAGGTCAACGACGAGGTCGAGGTCATCGGCGTCGGCGACGAGATGACCCTCCCCGACGGCACCACGCTCCGCTTCGACGGCGTCGAGCAGTACGCCGTCCTCCAGGTCCGCCACGACCCGGGCGGCCCCGTCGTCCTCGCCGGCGCGGTCCTCCTCCTGCTCGGGCTCCTGCCCGGGCTCGCCGTGCGCCGCAGGCGCTACTGGATCCGGTGGAACCCCGACGGCACCGTCGAGACCGCCGGCCTCAACCGCAACGACTTCGACGGCCTCGACGAGGAGTGCGACGAGCTCACCGCCGCGATCGCACCCGGGCACGAGCCGCCGGGAACCGACACCGACCGACCCGGGAGCGACCAATGACCGGTGCAGAAGCGGCGAACGCCCTGTTCGTCGCCACCATCCTCGTCTACGCCGCGGCGATGTTCGCCTACGCCGTCGAGTACGCCTTCGACAGGCGGGCCCCCAAGCGCGCCAAGGCCCTCGCGGCCGCCGGCGCCGGCGGGCCCGCGAGCGCCGCCGAGATCGAGACCGACACCCCCGCCGAGGCCCCGATCAGCCCCGCCGCCGCCCGCGGCGCCGGCCGGCTCGGCCTCGTCCTGACCTTCCTCGGCACCGCGGCCCTCGCCGCGAGCATCGTCACCCGCGTGGTCTACACCGGGCGCTGGCCGTGGGGCAACATGTTCGAGTACACCGTGGGCGTCGCCTTCGCGGGCATGGTCACCTGGCTCGTCCTCGTCTCCCGCGGGTCCGTGCCCCGCCGCCTCGGCCTGTTCGCGACCTTCGCGGTCACGATGGTCCTCGGCACCTCGGTCCGCGTCTACACCGAGGCCGGGCCGCTCGTGCCGGCCCTCGACTCGTACTGGATCATCATCCACGTCACGGCCGCCATCGCCGCCTCCGGCATCCTGCTCATCGGCTGCGTCTTCGCGATCCTGCACCTGCTCAAGCGCGCCTTCGACCGCCGCGTCTCCGACGGCCGGCCGGTCCGCTTCCCGCTCAACGTCGCCGAGCGCCTCCCCGACGCGACCGCCCTGGAGCGCATGACGTTCAAGATCCACGTCTTCGCGTTCCCGCTCCTGACGTTCGGCATCATCGCCGGCTCGGTCTGGGCCCACCTCGCCTGGGGCCGCTACTGGGCCTGGGACCCCAAGGAGGTCTGGGCCTTCATCGCCTGGGTCGTCTACGCCGCCTACCTCCACGCCCGCGTCTCCGGCCGCTCCGCCAAGGCCAACGCGCCCTGGATCGCCATCCTCGGCTACGCGGTCATGCTCTTCAACCTCACCGCCGTCAACCTGGTCTTCTCCGGCCTCCACTCCTACGCCGGCGTCTGAACCGGGCGCGCGTCCGCAGCACTGCGTGACGGCCCATATATATAAGGTGCAACGGGAACGGCCCCATCCGAATCGGATGGGGCCGCTCCCTTGACGGTGCGAGGGTCAGTTGCCGCGGAGGTGGCGCGAGGCGCCGTAGCGCTCGGCCGTGACGTCCAGGTCCGCCTGCTGGAAGGAGCGCTGGCCGCCGCGCGGGCGGTCGGGGACGATCCGCGGGACGTCGTCCACGCCCTGCGGGGCCGGCACCGGCGCCGCGCGCTGGTCCGGGACGTAGCCGGAGGCGCGCTCGCTGCGGTTGCGCACGCGGCCGGGGGTGCGGGGGCGCTGCGGCTGGGACCGCATGCGGTCCACCGGGATCGCGCCCGTCGCGGTCGGGAGGACCTCCTCGTCCTCGACGTGGATGCCGAGCTGCTCGCGGCGGCTCACCGTCTTCGGCGTGGTCCCCATGAGCGCGAACAGGAGCACGATGATCCCGAGCGTCGCGACCCCCAGGATCGGGAGGATGAGCATGATCGGGTCGATGCCCTCGACCGTGTCGCGGCCCTGGTTGTACAGCGTCACGCGCACCCCGGCCATGCCCGTGTAGTGCATGCCGCAGATCGCGATCGCCATGACCACCGCCGCGGCCGTGTGCCAGCGCCAGCCGTCGAGGTACATGCCGCAGAACAGCGCGGCCGTCGCGGCGACGACCGCGATGACCACCGAGGCGACGAAGTAGGTGCGCTCGTGGGTGATGTGCCCCGAGACGTTGATGGCGGCCATGCCCGAGTAGTGCATGACGACCACGCCGAGGCCGGTGAGCGGCCCCGCGATGAGGATCTTGCCGACCGTGCCGCGGGTGCCGGTGCCGGCGACCAGGAGGCCGAAGAACACCGAGCCGACGGAGGCGACGAGGCTGAGGAAGGTCTTGAGCGGGTCGTAGGCGATGTCGGAGTCGATGACCTTGAACCCGATCATCGCGGTGAAGTGCATCATCCAGATCGCGGTGGCGCCCAAGGCGAACGAGGCCAGTGCGATCCACTGCACGCGCCGGCGGGCCGCCTTGACGGTGCCGTCCTGCCGGCGGGCCTGCGTCATGCACATGAGCGCCAGGATCGATCCTGCGAAGGCGAACCCGAACGACATGAGGGGGTTGATAAACCCGTAAGTGAAGTGACTCACGTGTTCCACAAGCGGTCTTCCTCCCCAGGCGGCTTGCCCGTATTCGGAATGTTGCGCGATTGGGATCGGCGCGATTTGAAACTTATACGACTACTGTCCGGCGGCATCCGCAAGACGGACAGTTGCACTAGGACGGTCATTTCGGTCCAACCGGTCGAGGTTCGGGGAGGCCAGCACGCCGAACACCATGCCGACCATCCCGATGAGCGCCAGGATCATGATGGGCAGCAGGAGGATCAGCGGGTCGATGCCCGAGACGTCCGCGTGCTCGGCCTCGGTGATCGACACCGACGCCATGCCCGTGTAGTGCATGCCGACGACGGCGACGCTCATGACGCCCGCGGCCGCCGCCATCGACCCGCGCCGGTCCACCACCGCCGCGAACCGCAGCGCCACCGTCGAGGCCACCACCGCGACCGCGGCCGAGGCCGCGACGAGCGCCGGGTCGTACTCGACCCGGCCGCCCGTGGCGACGGCCGCCATGCCGGTGTAGTGCATCCCGACCACGCCCGCGCCGCACAGCAGCCCGCCCAGGACCAGGCGCGGCCAGCCGGCGCGCCTGCCCCCGGAGGCGAACAGCCCGGTCCCCACCGCGAGCACCGCGAGCCCGAAGGACAGGGCGGTGAGCGCGGGGTCGTACGCGATGTCGGCGCCGGTGACGGTGAAGCCGATCATCGCGATGAAGTGCATCATCCAGATGCCGATCCCGCCGATGGCCAGGGCGGCCGCGAGGATCCAGCGGAGCCGTCCGGCCGCGGTGGCGGCGGCGCGGGCGCAGCGGGAGGCCGACAGGCCGAGGTAGGACCCGGCCGCGGCGAAGGCCAGGCCCATCGCGGGATTGAGCCAGCCGTAAGTGAAGTGGTGGTGCTCGAGCGTGACCGCGAGCGGGTCCATGGGTACCTCCTGCAAGGCGTCGTGCGTCTACGGTGCCGCAACGGGGAGGGGAGTCTGTCGCACAGGAAGTGCGAGTCGTGCCGGACGCGGTCGGGGATGTGGAGGATCTGTCCGGATCTCGTGTGCGCGCGGATGCGCTGCGTCAGTGGACTAAGGTGGCGAATCGGTCACTACGGACCGTGCGCGGACCGACCCGGATCGTATCGACGACCTTCGTTGGATGCCGCGCAGGCCGTTGGGCTGAGCCTCATCGTCCGAGTAGTCGGTTTTATCGACCGGAAAGCCGAATACCACGTAGGCATGTGTCCGAAAGATCAGCGTTTCCAGGGGTTCGCCCTGTAACACGGTGCGATACGGAGCCGCTTTCAGTACTCCGGTACGCCCCTGGATTTCGACGCGGTCATTCGTCATGATGGAATCTGCTGGGCTTCACATGCCGCCCCCGCCGCCCCCGCGGCCGGACGGCAGCCGGCGCGCGCCGTCGGCCCGAGACCGAGCCCGGCCCGGCACGGGCCCGTCGGTCTGACACAGAGGACCACCCCAGGAGGCTAGACAAGGTGAGCAAGCGCAGCTCGAACCGTGCGGGTTCAGCGGCTCGACGAGGACCGCTCGGCCTGCCCCGCATCGCCGACATGCGAATCCGGTCCAAGCTGGGACTGATCCTCCTCGTGCCCCTCGTCGTCCTGGTGGCCGTCGCCGGCCTCCGCCTCTACGACCTGGCCGACCGGGTCTTCGAGTCGAACGACATGGTGGACCTCGTCGAGTTCAACGCCGTCACGGCCGAACTCCGCTACGACCTCCAGGTCGAGCGCTCCCTCCTGGTCACCAACCTCCGCCTCGGCGAGGACCACGTCGAGGGCATCGACGAGTCCCAGTACGACGAGACCGCCGTGGCCGAGCAGCAGGCCGCCACCGACGAGGCCCTCGACCAGTTCAACGAGAAGGCCGACGCCCTCCCCGACGTCTCCGAGGACATCTCGAACCGCATCGACGCGGTCCGCACCCAGTACGAGTCCCTGGTCCAGATCCGCAGCGCCGCCGCCGAGAGCCCCGACGGCGTCTCGATCGACGCGACCTCCCGCGTCTACCAGCGCCTCGTCGACGAGCTCGTCACCATCACCGACATCTCCTCCCGCATCGTCAACGACCCCGAGATCGCCCGGAACCTCCAGGCCATCGCCTCCGCCACCACCGTCCTCGAGACGCTGGAGGAGGAGCGCGCGATCGCGATCAACGTCGGCAACGGGAAGCGGTTCATCAACAACACGCGCTGGCAGAACTTCATCGCCTTCGCGAAGCTCCGCGAGACGGCCGCCGACGAGTTCAAGACCGTGGCCGACCGCGACGAGCAGCTCGCGTTCTTCTTCAGCCCCGGCGGCCTGAACACCGCCGAGGCCGAGGCGGCCCTGACGTTCGAGAACGAGGCGGTCAACGCCGGCACCACCCAGCCGCTGACCGTGAACGCCGCCGTCATCGACTCCTACAACGCGATCCTCGACAACGGCCTGGACTACATCAACAAGGAGTCCGAGGACGTCCTCGACGACGCGACCGCCGACCTGAACGCGCAGATCTTCCAGCTCCTGCTCGAGGCCGTGCTCATCCTCGCCGCGTTCGTCATCGCGACCGTGATCGCCCTGCTCATCGCCCGCAACATGGCGACCGGCCTGCGGCGCCTGCGCGAGGGCGCCCTGGACGTCGCGCACGTGTCGCTGCCCCAGGCGGTGGCCCAGATGCGCGACGCGGAGAGCATCGGCAACCGGACCCCGGACGAGGTCGCCGCCGACACCGGCGCGGTCATCGACATCGACCAGCGCGACGAGATCGGCAACGTGGCGCACTCGTTCAACATCGTCCACACCGAGGCGATCCGCATCGCGGCCGAGCAGGCCGCCCTGCGCGCCAACGTCTCGCAGATGTTCATCAACCTGGCCCGCCGCTCCCAGAACCTGGTCGACCGCCTCATCGGCCACCTCGACCACCTCGAGCGCGGCGAGGAGAACCCGGACCGCCTGGCCGA
Organism: Glycomyces terrestris; assembly: GCF_003933745.1. Lineage (GTDB taxonomy): Bacteria > Actinomycetota > Actinomycetes > Mycobacteriales > Micromonosporaceae > Glycomyces > Glycomyces terrestris. The sequence goes on from NZ_RSEB01000007.1 coordinate 182,723, forward strand.
GCTGTTCCAGCTCGACCACCTCGCGACCCGCATGCGCCGCAACGACGAGAACCTCCTGGTGCTCGCCGGCGCGGACTCCACCCGCCAGGAGCGCTACCCGGCCCCGATCGGCGACATCCTCCAGGCCGCCCAGTCCGAGGTCGAGCAGTACACCCGCATCGAGTTCGGCAACCTGGAGGCCGAGCGGGAGATCCGCCCGGCCGCCGTCAACGACCTCGTGCACCTCATCGCCGAGCTCATGGACAACGCGACCGCGTTCTCCCCGCCGGAGTCCCCGGTCCTGGTCGAGGCCGAGCAGATGCGCACGGCCGACAGCCCGCACGGCGCGATCCGCGTCCGCATCAACGACGTCGGCATCGGCATGCCGCCCGCGCAGATCGAGGACATCAACCGGCAGCTCTCGGAGTCGGCCGACGCGATCGACCTCGCGTCCTCGCGCATGATGGGCCTGGTCGTGGTCGCGCGCCTCGCGAAGCGCCACGACGTCCACGTCGAGCTCCGCCCCGGCGAGCAGCGCGGCACCGTCGCCGAGGTCATCCTGGGCGACGCGGTCCTCACCGAGCCGAAGCTGCCCGAGCGCGGCCTGCGCTCCGGCGTGCCCCTGGAGGGCGCGGGCGGCCGCGGCGAGCTCCCGTCCGGCTTCGAGGCCACCGGCGCCCTGCCGCGGGTCCCCGAGAGCCCGGCCGGCCTGTTCGACACCGCGCCGCCCTCGACCCCGCACTCCCCGCCGCCGTCCCAGCCGACGCCGCCCGCGTGGCAGCCGAGCGCCCCGCAGGTGCCCTCGCGCCCGAACACGCCGCCGGCCGTCGAGCCGGTCACCGGCGAGTACTCGGTGCAGCGCCCGCAGTCCCAGCAGTCGTTCGCCCCGCCCTTCGGGCAGCAGCGCCCGCCCGCGGACGAGGAGCCCGGCTTCATGTTCCGCCCCGGCGGACTCGCGGACGAGCGCAAGGCCAACGGCAAGGTCATGGAGGTGACCGGGGAGATCGTCTCCTCCGAGCACGTGGCCCTGCCGAAGATCCAGCTCGAGGCGTGGACGCCCGAGCCCGAGCCGGTGCCGCCGTCGTGGCCCGACGTCGCCGCCGCCCCGTCCGGCACGGAGGCGCCCCGCGCCGCCCGCCGCGACCGGGTGTCCGCTGTGGACGCCACGACGGAGCTGCCGATCTTCCGCGAGGTCGAGTCCGCCTGGTTCAAGGCCGTGACCCCCGCGCCGAAGAAGGTCGACGACGAGGCCCAGAAGGTCGACGACGCGCCCGAGTCGTCCCTCCGGGCGGCCTCGCCGGCCCCCGCGGAGGTGGCGGACGCTACCTCGCCGCGCTACGCTGACCAGTCAGGTGCGGCCGAGTCCGACGCCCCGGCTTGGGACGCGGCGCCGCCCTCCCCTCCGCAGCCCACGGAAGGCCCGACCATGCAGAGCACCCCCGCCGCCGACGACGCGCCGGCCGCCTCGGGTCTCGAACGACGCCGCCTCACCTCGCCCGAGTCCGACTCCGGGTCCTACGCCTGGCGCACCGCCGCCGACGACGGGTGGTCGCGGGTCGACAACGCCTTCGCCGAGACCATCGACGAGACGACCGCGGTCGGCCTTCCCAAGCGCCGCCCCATGGAACGCCTGGTTCCCGGCGCGGTGGAGGAATCTCAGGAGACCGTCAGCGCGCAGAAGCGCAACCCCGAGGGCATTCGGGGCCTGCTGTCGGCCTATCACCGTGGGGTGCAGCGAGGACGTGGCAATGACGGCAACTGAGTCGCTGATCCGCAACACGGCAGACGCTACTAAGGAGCGCAAACGATGAGCACTGGTGGAACCTCGGTCCAGGACCTGGGCTGGCTGCTGGCCGGCTTCGCCGAACGCGTGCCGGGCGTGGCCCACGCCGTCGCGGTCAGCGCCGACGGTCTGCTGCTGGCGTCCTCCCGGGACCTGCCCAGGGACCGCGCCGACCAGCTGTCGGCGGTGACCTCGGGTCTGGTGAGCCTGACCCAGGGCGCCTCCCGCTGCTTCGAGGGCGGCGCCGTCCTCCAGACGGTGGTCGAGATGGACCGTGGCTTCCTGTTCCTGATGTCCATCAGCGACGGTTCCTCGTTCGCGGTGCTGGCGTCGAAGAACTGCGACGTGGGCCAGGTCGGCTACGAGATGGCCCTCCTGGTCGACCGGGTCGGCCAGGCCCTCACGCCTTCGGCCCGAAGCTGATCCGGGCCGCTTCCGGTGCGCGCTTGGCGCAACGGGCGGCGGCACGGTAGGCTCCATTCGAGCAGAACGCAGGCACGAGTGGGACGAACTGAACAACGACCCCTCCGTCGCATCCCCAGGCGACGGGCCGGTGCCTCCCCGGGCACGCGGTACATGGATAACTGACAAGACTGCGGCACAAGGATTGTGGGATCTGGTGCCGTGGTTGGAGGTAACAATGGTCCTCGGTGGTGATGAGCCTACTGGCTCACTCGTCAGACCGTACGCGGTCACGCGCGGCCGTACGCGGCCCCAATTGGAGATCGCCCTCGAAGCGCTGGTGGAGACCACCGCGCGCGGCCGGTCCGGGCAGTTCCTCGGCGGCAGGGAGCAGAAGGTGATCGTCGACCTGTGCGGCGGCCGGCTGCAATCGCTCGCGGAGATCGCCGCACGCATGGAGGTGCCGCTCGGCGTCGCCCGCGTGCTGGTCGCCGACATGGCGGCCGACGGCTTGTTGGCAGTGCACGAACCCACCGGTTTCGACGCGGACGGCGCCGACGAATCGGTCGGAACCGAGCTCCTTGAGCGCGTTCTCAGTGGACTCAGGAGGCTATAGACCCTAATGAACTCACCCGCAGACACCTCTCGTGTGACCTCTGCCAAGATCGTCATCGCCGGTGGCTTCGGCGTCGGCAAGACGACCTTGGTCGGCTCGGTCTCCGAGATCACCCCGTTGACGACCGAGGCGATCATGACCTCCGCCTCCGAGGGCGTCGACGACAACAACCTGGTGCCCGACAAGGCGACGACCACGGTCGCCATGGACTTCGGCCGCATCACGATCGACCAGGACCTCATCCTGTACCTGTTCGGCACGCCCGGCCAGACCCGGTTCTGGTTCATGTGGGACGAGCTGGTGCGCGGCGCGATCGGCGCCATCGTCCTGGTCGACACCCGCCGCCTCGCGGACTGCTTCTCGGTCATCGACTTCTTCGAGCACCGCAAGCTGCCGTACCTGGTGGCCGTGAACTGCTTCGACGGCAAGCAGCTCCACGAGATCAACGACATCCGCGATGCGCTTCAGATCTCGCACGACGTCCCCGTGATGTACACCGACGCCCGCAACCGCGAGTCCACCAAGCAGGTGCTCATCAAGCTCGTCGAGTACGTGCTGTCGATGCGGCGCACCCGCACCGTCGGCGTCCACTGAGTGCCCACAACCGGACGCACGACGACAACCGCGAACCGCGCCCCCGAGCGCGGCACCGTCTAGGCTGACCCAATCCACCTGGACCATGAGCAAGGACCCGAGACACCGTCTCGGGTCCTTCGTTCGTTCGCCGTCGCGGGACCTAGCTCTCCAATTGCATGCGGGACCGGAGCATGGCGGGATGCAAGACCTGGGCCGGCCCCTTCCGGTACAGGGCACCGGGCCGCCCGGGACCACCGTTGCGTTTCTCGCCGGTGCCTTCTAGGAATCCGTCGACGGAAGTGACCTTCCGTCGGAAGTTCCTCGAGTCCATGGAGACACCCCAGACGATCTCATACACCCGCTGGAGATCGCCGATGGTGAACACCTCGCCGCAGAAGGCGGTCGCGATCGTGGTGTGCTCGAGTCTCGACCGGGCGCGTTCGAGCGCGTCCTGCAAGATCAGATCGTGGTCGAACGCCAGTTCCGTTGAAAGTCCTGGATTGACTTCGTACCAGTCGGCGCTCGTAGCCTCCTCACCTGCTTCCGGCGTGGGGAGGTTGGGTGCGATCGCCAAGTATGACACCGTGATGACCCGGCCTCGCGGATCGCGATCGGGGCTCGAGTACACGCCGACCTGCTCCAGGTAGAGCCGGCTGCTGCTGACCCCGGTCTCCTCTTCGAGCTCCCTGGCAGCGGTCTCCTCGAGGCGCTCTCCGTCTTCCACGAAACCTCCAGGCAGCGCTTTGCTCCCTCGGAAGGGCTCGGTGGCCCGCTCCATCAGGAGGACCTTGAGCTTGCCGTCACGAATGGTGAGGATCACAACGTCAGCGGTGATGCTCGCGGTTATGGCTTGGGGCACTTCGGGTTGGCCGTCCTAAGAGAGTTCCGGACCGAGAAGAGTGCCTGACAGTCTACGATTCCCCAACAGACGGGTCAACTCATCGACGGTCGCGACCTGCTCATCCGATACCGGTATCGGGAGATCTTCGGGGCGCTCCGAGTAGTAGACGGGGATGCCCTCTGCATGGACGCGGCCGAGTTCGTAACTGGTGGTCCGGCCGATGTACCCGCCAGGCGCGACGACGTACACGAAGTCGGCGGAGAGGATGCGGGTGAGGGTCACGGCCTGGATCTGATGGTCGGATGAGTTGAACGCGTCGGTCTCGAAGCGCACGAAGTCGGCACCGGGGTTGGTGATCCGGGAGATCGGCGGGGTGAGCACTGAGATCAGGGCGCTCTCGAACTTCAGCGCGGCAGAGACGGTCTGCTCGTAGTATTGCCGGAAGCTCCCGATGATAGCCACCGTCCAAGGCGCATCGTTGGTGCCCGGTTTCATCTGGGCCGCTCGCTTTCTTCGAGATCTGCTTGGAATTCGCGTCGGAGGGCGCTGAGTTTTCCGGCCCATCGCAGCCGGTCCTTCGGGGTGTACGGAAAGCCGCACAACTCGTGGCAGGCGCCGACGATGGCGTGCACGAGGAGCTCGTCGAGGGCATGGCGAGGGTCGCCGGCCAATGTTCGGGCTACCCGGACATGGGAGACCGTTCCGGCTGGGCCGTGCGCAGAGTTGATGGTCTCGGCCAAATGCCTACTCGACCCTGGGATTCGCATCCGGTTGCGGCGCCGCTTAGTCGCGGACTGGGCTGAGGGCGGCCTCGAGGCCGCTGCGGCTCGCCGCACTTCAGTGATCAGCGTCGTGAGCTCCGCGGCGACCGCCGCAGCGGCCGCCGCCCGGTCGGCGACATCGCTTTGTTCCACGGGCCCGGCGGTGCGCCCGGATCCGACCTGGCGGGAGAGGGAGTTGAGGTGCGCGTTCAGCTCGTGCCACCGGAACCGCCAGCGTCGGATGTTCCCGCCGCATGCTCGAACGTATGCCAAGACGACTGGGAGTGTCGGCATGCGCGAACCCGAGGCCGCTTTGGCGAGTGTGCTCGGCGAGTATCCGGTCGTCACAGCGAGTCTCCTGTATGAGGGGGTGCCCGCCCGGTGGCGGAGTTCGCGCAACTCCTGCGCGAACTCCGCCACCTGCTGGTGCTCCGAGTCGATGGGCTTCTCGAATCGTGGCATCGAGGAGCCTCAGTCGCCTTCGGGGGCGTCGGTCGGCGTGGGCTGCGCGCCTTCGTCGGTGTAGGCCAGGCGCCGGGCGAGTTCTGCCGCGGCAATGCTGGTGGCGACCGCTGCCGTCGTGGCCGCGATCAGGTTGTGGCCGAGCACCGCCATGAGGATGACGAAGCCGAAGACCAGGAATGTCGCGACTAGCGCTGTCGTGCGTCGCCAGACCGGCGGAGAGGTTGCGTGTGAAGTCGGTGCCTTGCCCATGTGAGACTCCGGTCGTGAGCTGTGGTGTGGACGAGTTCGGTTCTCGCGAGAGCGGACCGCTCACCTCGGAATGCCGTCCGGTGTGAGCCGCTCCCTATCCGTCCATGCTTGCATGTGACTGCCTCGAAGCGCCACGAATAGTTTCCGCAACCCACCGCGAGAATGCGCTCTGGTTTCACACTATGTCCCAATGCTTTCGGCGAAGGAGAGGTTGAAGCCTGCATAACAGCAGGTGAGAGGGACATTATGGCTTAGTGTCAGTCCGACGGAATAGTGCAATTGAAACTGGAAACAGATAAGGCTGTCATAGGTGAGGCTAAGCTGCCATCATTGAAGGACTGGATACGTCAAATTGACGCTATCGCCTCCGATCTCGACCGGTCAAGGTGTGGACGAGTCATTGGAGTACGCGGGGCCCTGATGCCGCAGGCGCCCCGCGGTTTTCGCCGCTTCGCAATCGAAGCACGTTCCCGGAGACGCCGGCGGCCCCGGGGCGGGTCGCCTCGGGGCCGCGGTCGCGTTTCGGGTCAGACGACCTTCGGGATGGAGCCGGTGTTCGTGAGCGCCTCGTTCAGGAGGGGGCCGACCTGCATGGTGAACTGGCCGAGCTCGTAGCCGAGCTGTTCGCGGTCGCACTGGGACACGGCCAGGAGCGTCAGGCAGATCTGCGGCCCGACGGGGGCCGCGAGGAGGACGCCCTCGGCCATCTCGACGATCACCTGCTGCGCGGGGCCGTGGTCCATGGAGCGGCCCGCGCCCTCGCCGATGGAGAGCAGGCCGGAGCCGATGCCGGCGAGCTGGTCGGCGCGCTCCTTCGGCAGGCCGGCGGACACCGCCAGCGGCAGGCCGTCGACGCTGACCAGGACCGCGTGCGACAGTCCCGGGGTGCGCGCCACGAGCGAGCCGAGCAGCATGCTCAGGGACCGCTCGTAGACGCCGAGATTGGCGCTCATCGGGTCGCCATCCTCTCCGTCCGCGAGGCGGTGCCGGGGCGGCCGCCGCGGGCGCGGCCCCAGCCCCGGAAGTAGCCGGCGGTGTTCTGCGCCAGCAGTTCGGGGTCGCGGTCGATCGGCTCGTCGAAGCGCGGGTGCTCGTCGGCGACGACCGCGCCGGGGACGAGGTTCGCCTGCGGCTTGCGCCGCGGCAGGCCCGTCGCAGTGGTGGGCTCCTCGGTCGCGGGGGTCTCGGTGGCCGTGCGGGCGGTGCGCCAGCCGTCGTCGCCGGGGAGGTTCCACGACTCCGACTCGGGCTCCTCGCTCTCGGGCCGCTTGAACCAGGCGCTCTTGGCCTGCCCGAAGATGAGGAGGCCGTCGTCGTCGGCGGCGAGGCTCGCCACGTCGACGATGCTGACGTCCTCCTTGGGCTGCCACGGGTGGCGGCGCGGCTCCTCGCCGTGGGGGAGCTCGGCCGGCTCGGCGCGGCGGCGGCGGATCGAGCGGGTGTGGCTCTCGCCGTCGACCGGCTGCTGCATCGACGGGGACGAGAACGAGTCCGGGAGGACCTGCGTCGCCTCGAGGTCGGGGAGCACGGAGTGGAGCTGCGAGGCCGGGTCGAGGGCCCGCAGGCTCTGCCGGTCGGGGAGGTCGCCGGGGAGGCGGACGGTCCGGTGCGTGTCGGAGTCGTGCCCGCGGCCGCGCCGGCGCGGCGCCGCGGCGCGGTCGTCCTGGGGGAGCTGCGGCTGCGGGACGTGCGGCGCCGCTTCGGGTTTGGGCCGCTTGGCCTGGAGGAGCCCGATGAGCCCCTCGAGCGAGCGGTCCCACGCGGAGACGGCGTCGGCGGTCGCGGAGACGGAGGGCGCGACGGAAGGGTCGTCGCCGCCGCCGATCTCGCGGATGGCCTCGGTGAGCGCGCCGGCCATGGCCGCGACCTGTCCCGGGTCGGCCACGGTCGCCAGGTCGGCGGCGAGTTCCTCGGTGGAGATGGACTGGAGCGCCCCGGGCTGGGGGAGCCGGGTGAGGATCGCGACGGCGTTCGCCTCGCTCGGGTCGTCCCAGGCGGCCAGCGCCGCGGGGAAGACCGCCCGCAGGAGGCACGTGAGCGCCTCTGCCGCGTCGTGGCGGGCCCTGGCGGCCGAGGCCACCGTGTCGAGGATGGGGCGCAGAGCGGCGACCTCAGGGCGCGCGGCGAGGGGCGGGCCGGCGACCTCGCCGGTGGCGAGCCCGCGGGCGATCGCGATGGCGTCGTCGAGGGCGTCCTTGGAGCGGGAGGCGGGGCTGTCGGCGCGGACGACGAGCTGCCCGGCGGCCGCGGCGAACTCGGCGAGCTGGTGGACGTCGCCGTCGACGGCGACCGAGACCGACTGGCCGGGGGCCGATCGGGCGAGGAGGCTGTTGAGGCGGACCCAGCCGCGCGGATCGTCCCCGAACGTGTCGGTGGCGATGAGGCCGCCGCCCGCGGCGACGAGGGCGACCGCGCACGCGGTGTCGCCGTGCCCGGCCCCGGACACCTGCTGATCGGTGGTGATGCCGCAGAACACTTGCACCCGCGGAGCTCCTCTCGTAGGGCGCGCAGCCGGCGCTGTCCCCTGTCGCCGGGGCTGGAGCCCGGCCCGTTTTTACCAGTCCGTTATCAGTTTTCCGCAGAATACTCGGTTCTGCAAGCGGACTCCCCGTGCGGGTTCGCCTACGGAGGGAAGGTCATAGCACACATAACCGTCAATTCGCTGACGGTCGCCACCAGCGGATTCCCTTGTGGAATAACGCAGCGGAGCCGCCGCGGAACTGTCGCGGCGGCACCGGAATTCGGACTCGGCGGCCCATCGGCGATGGGCTGTTCGGTGGATTGACCGGAGCGCTATCCGCGCCATTCCACATGGTCGTTGATCTTCGCGATGACGCCGCGCCAGGCGATGGCCGCCTGCTGCGGGTCGCTGCGCTTCAGGCGCCGCTTCGCGAACCTCCCCTTGAGGCCGCCCTCGGCGACGACGCGGAACGCCTCGTCGAGGTCGTCGAGCGGGGAGCCGGGCGCGAGCGCGGAGACGATGGAGTCGTTCTTGAGCGCGTACCCGAGGTCGCGGCCGACTTCGGCGGCCTTGATGAGCAGCTCGGGCTCCCAGCCCTCCTGGCCGCCGCGGAGGTTCGCGACGACGAGGTCGAGCTCGTAGATGTCTGCTTCGTCACAGACGATGTCGTCCTCGGTCACGCGCTCCTGGAGGTCGGCGTACTCGTCGACGGCGGCGAGGTCGTGGTCGTCGTTGTCCCTGACGTACGCGACGAGGGCGGCCGGCTCGCGGAAGACGAGCAGCTTCCCCTTGCGGGTCAGGAAGACCGGGACCTCCTCGGGCTCGGCGTCGAGGGCGTCCTCCTCTTCGTCGCCGTCCTCGGGCGCCTCGTCCTCGAAGTCGGCGGGGTCGGGCTCGTCGGCGTCGGGGTCCTCGGGGACCGCGTCGGCGTCCGCCTCGGCCTCGGGCGCGTCCTCGTCATCGTCCTCGGCCTCGTCCGGTTCGGGCTCCTCCGCCTTCGCACCCGGCAGGGTGTCCGACATCCGGTAGGCGCGCAGGGTGTACCCCGAGTCCTTGCCGAGGTGGAGTTCGACCGGGTCGATCCCGGTCTCGTTCCAGAGCTTCTCGGTTCCGGCTCCGCGCTCCGGCGCGTCAGATTCGGCCGCCATGTCGCGTCCCTCCCGTAAGTCGTCTAGCTGGGGAACAGCCTACGACCCGCGTGCGCGGCGCGTCGCATCCGGTGTGCGCTTTTCCGTTGTAGACGGCGCGAGGGCCCGTTCCCCACTGCGGAACGGGCCCTTCGCGGTCGCGTCTAGTACGCGCCGCCGGCGCCGGCGGCCATGCCGGCCGGGTGCCACACGGTCTTGTACTCGGTCCACTGCCGCAGCAGGTCGAGCGCGTCCGCGCCCTTCCCGGGGCGGCGCACCACCTTGAGCGTCTCGGCGGCCGCGGCCTCGAGGGACGCCGCGAGGTCCGCGTCGCGGACGCCGGTCAGGTCGAGCCCGTTCACGTCGGCGTGGGACGCGAGGTGCGGCGCGACCTCGGCGACCTTGCCGCTCAACAGGTTCACGACGCCGCCGGGCAGGTCGGAGGTGGCCAGGACCTCGCCGAGGCTGAGCGCCGGCAGCGGCCGGTCCTCGCTGGCGAGGACGACGACGGTGTTCCCGGCGGCGATCGCGGGCGCGAACGCGTCGACGAGGCCGAGCAGCGGGTCGTCCTGGGGCGCGACGGCGGCGACGACGCCGAGCGGCTCGGGGGTGGTGTGGTTGAAGTACGGCCCGGCGACGGGGTTGGCCCCGCCGAGGACGGACGCGTACTTGTCGGTCCAGCCCGCGTAGTGGACGAGCCGGTCGACCGCGGCTTCGACCGTGCCGAGCGCCGCGTCCGGCGCGGCGCCGGTCGCGTCGGCGAGCTCCTCGGCGAACTGCCCGGCGCGGCCCTCGAGCATCTCGGCGGCCCGGTAGAGGATCTGCCCGCGCAGGTACGCGGTCTGGCCGGCCCACGGCCGCTGCGCCTTGCGGGCGGCGGCGACGGCGTCGCGGGCGTCCTTGCGGCTCGCGAGCGCGGCGTTCGCCAGCTCGGTCCCGTCGGGGCTGCTCACCGGGTAGCTCCTTCCGGACTCCGAACGGGGGAACTTCCCGCCCACGTACAGCTTGTAGGTCTTCTTCACCCGCAGTCGCTCAGACATCGAGGTACGCCTCCAGTCCCTGCCGGCCGCCCTCGCGGCCGTATCCGGACTCCTTCAGGCCGCCGAAGGGGCTGGCGGCGTCGAACTGGTTGAACGTGTTGGCCCACACCACGCCCGCGCGCAGCCGCTCGGCCGCCCACAGGATCTTCGAGCCCTTCTCGGTCCACACCCCGGCGGAGAGGCCGTACGGCGTGTTGTTCGCCTTGGCGATGGCCTCGTCGGGGGTGCGGAAGGTGAGGACGCTGAGGACCGGCCCGAAGATCTCCTCCTGCGCGATCCGCATGGACTGCTGGACGCCGGTGAACACGGTGGGGCGGAACCAGAACCCGCGCTCGGGCAGGTCGCACGCGGGCTGCCACACGTCGGCGCCCTCGCCCGCGCCGGTCTCGGCGAGCGCCCGGATGCGGGCGAGCTGCTCGGCGGAGTTGATCGCGCCGATGTCGGTGTTCTTGTCGAGCGGGTCGCCGACCCGCAGGGTCTCGACGCGGGCCTTCAGGCGGGCGAGCACGTCGTCGGCGACCGACTCCTGCACGAGGAGCCGCGACCCGGCGCAGCACACGTGGCCCTGGTTGAAGAAGATGCCGTTGACGACGCCCTCGACGGCCTGGTCGATCGGGGCGTCGTCGAAGACGATGTTCGCGGCCTTGCCGCCGAGTTCGAGCGTCACCTTCTTCCTCGACCCTGCGACGGCCTTGGCGATGGCGCGGCCGACGGCGGTCGACCCGGTGAACGCGACCTTGTCCACGGCGCTGTTCACGACGGCCGCGCCCGCGGCCCCGGCGCCGGGGAGGATGTTGACGACGCCCGGCGGGAGGTCGGCCTCCTGGCACAGCTCGGCGAACATGAGCGCGGTCAGCGGCGTGGTCTCGGCGGGCTTGAGCACCACCGTGTTCCCGCACGCGAGCGCGGGCGCGATCTTCCACGCCAGCATGAGGAGCGGGAAGTTCCAGGGGATGACCTGGCCGACGACGCCGAGCGGCCGCGGGTCGGCCCCGAGGCCGGCGTAGGCGAGCTTGTCGGCCCACCCGGCGTGGTAGAAGAAGTGCTGGGCCGCGGTCGGCACGTCGAAGTCGCGGGTCTCCTTGATCGGCTTGCCGTTGTCCATCGACTCGGCCACGGCGAACTCGCGGGCCCGCTCCTGGAGGAGCCGGGCGATGCGGAACAGGTACTTGCCGCGCTCGGCGCCGCTCATCGGCCCCCACACGGTCTCCTGCGCCTGCCGCGCGGCGGCGACGGCCTTGGCGACGTCGGCCTCGCCGGCCTCGGCGACGGTGAACAGGGCCTCCTCGGTGGAGGGGTTCACGGACTTGAACACCGCGCCGTCCTCGGCGTCGGTGAACTCGCCGCCGATGAACAGGCCGTAGTGCTCCTTGATCGGGGGCCGCACCGACTCGGGCGCGGGGGCGTACTCGAACATGGCTAGTCCACCGTCACGTAGTCGGGGCCGGAGTAGCGGCCGGTCTTGAGCTTCTGGCGCTGCATGAGCAGGTCGTTGAGGAGGCTGGACGCGCCGAACCGGAACCACTCGTTCGAGAGCCAGTCGTCGCCGAGGGTCTCGTTCACGGTGACCAGGTACTTGATCGCGTCCTTGGTGTTGCGGATGCCGCCGGCGGGCTTGACGCCGACCTGGACGCCGGTGAGGGCCCGGTAGTCGCGCACGGCCTGCATCATCAGGAGCGTCACCGGGAGGGTCGCGTTCACGCCGACCTTGCCGGTGGAGGTCTTGATGAAGTCGGCGCCGGCGTACATGGCGAGCCAGGACGCCCGCCGGACCGCGTCGTAGGTGGCGAGCTCGCCGGTCTCGAGGATGACCTTGAGGCGGGCGTCGCCGGCGGCGGCCTTGACGGCCTTGATCTCGTGGAAGACCCGTTCGAGGTCCCCGGCGAGGAACGCGCCGCGGTTGATGACCATGTCGATCTCGTCGGCCCCGGCCCGCACCGCGGCCTCGGTGTCGGCCAGGCGCACGTCGAGCGGGACCTGCCCGGCGGGGAAGCCGGTGGCGACCGAGGCGACCTTGACGCCGGAGCCCGCGAGGGCCTCCTTCGCGGCGGCGACCATCGACGGGTAGACGCAGACGGCGGCCGTGGCGGGGGCGTCGCCGTCGGGCCGGATCGCCTTCGCGGCGAGCGACCTGACCTTGCCGGGGGTGTCGGCGCCCTCGAGGGTGGTGAGGTCGATCATGCTGATGGCGAGGTCGATGGCGTGCGCCTTCGACGTCGTCTTGACCGAGCGGGTGGACAGCCCCGCCGCGCGCGCTTCGAGGCCGACCGCGTCGACGCCGGGGAGGGCGCGGACGAGGGACGCGGCCTCGGCGCCGCTCAAAATTGATCCCATGACCCGATGGTATCCGTATCCTAGAGACGTTCGACTCAGAGTGTGGTGACCAGCTCACATTAGCGCGGCGAGCTGGGCGTTAAGGTTATGAACCGTGGATGTCAAGATCGTCGAACACCCGCTCGCCGCAGAACGGCTCACCGCCATGCGAGACGAGCGCTCGGACTCGCCGCGGTTCCGGGCCGCCCTGCGCGAGCTCACCATGATGCTCGTCTACGAGGCCGCGCGCGACGTGGCCGTGACCGAGTACGAGATCCGGACCCCGGTCGCGCCCGCCAAGGGCTACCGCCTGGGGAACCCGCCGGTCCTCGTCCCGGTGCTCCGCGCCGGCCTCGGCATGGCCGACGCCGCGCAGGCCATGATCCCCGACGCGTCGATGGGCTTCGTCGGCCTCGCGCGCGACGAGGAGACGCACGAGCCCTACGCCTACATGGAGTCCCTGCCCGACGACCTGGCCGGCCGCCACGTCATCGTGCTCGACCCGATGGTCGCCACCGGCGGCTCCCTGCTGCGCTGCTGCGAGATGATCGCCGCCCGCGGCTGCACCGACATCGACCTCGTGTCGGTCCTGTGCGCGCCCGACGGCATCGAGCGCCTCGCGGACTCCGGGATCGCGATGCGCATGACGACCGCCGCGGTCGACCCCGAACTGAACGACAAGGCGTACATCGTCCCCGGCCTCGGCGACGCGGGCGACCGCCAGTTCGGCGCGTACCGCCGCTTCTAGCGGCGACGTGAAGGGCCCGGCCGGCCGGGCCCTTCACCGTCCTCTCAGTGCGGGACGCCGAGGATGCCGGCGACCTCGGCGCGGAGCGCCTCGACGCCGGCGCGGGCGCGCTCGCGGGCGCCCTGGAGGTCGCCGCCGACGTCCTCGCGGACCTCGAGGTACGCCTTGAGCTTCGGCTCGGTGCCGGAGGGCCGCGCGACGACGCGGGCGTTCGCGGTGGTGATCGTGACGACGTCGGCGTCGGGGAGCCGGTCGAGGTAGTCGGTGACCGGCTCGTCCAGGAGCGACGTCGGCTGGTTCGCGCGCAGGCGCTTCATGCACGCGGCGATCTCGGCGAGGTCCTCGACGCGGACCGACAGCTGCCCGGTCTCGTACACGCCGAACTCCTCGGCGAGCTCGTCGAGGCGGTCCTGGAGGGTCGCGAAGCGCGCGGCCTGGCCCGCGGCGATCTCGGCGACGACGAGCGCCGCGGAGATGCCGTCCTTGTCGCGCAGGAACTCCGGCGCGACGCAGTAGCCGAGGGCCTCCTCGAACGCGAACGCGAGGTCGGGGCTGGTGCGCGCCAGCCACTTGAAGCCCGTGAGGGTCTCCATGTAGCCGAAGCCGCGCTTGGCGCACATCGCCTTGAGCTGCGTCGTGGAGACGATCGTGGTCGCGTAGGTCCCGGTGCGGCCCTTGCGCATCCAGTGGTCGGCCAGGAGCACGCCGACCTCGTTGCCCGAGAGCTGGCGCCAGTTCCCGTCGCCGGCCGGCACGGCCACCGAGCAGCGGTCGGCGTCGGGGTCGAGCGCGATGGCCACGTCGGCGCCCTCCTCGACCGCGAGCGCCTTGAGCAGGTCGATCGCGCCCGGCTCCTCGGGGTTGGGGAACGCGACGGTCGGGAAGTCCGCGTCGGGCTCGGCCTGCTCGGGGACGAGGATCGGCGCGGGGAACCCGGCGCGCTCCATGGCCTTGACGAGGGTGCGGCCGCCGACGCCGTGCATCGGGGTCGCGACCGACGCGAGCCGCTTCGGGTCGTCGGGGTCGACGACGGACGCGACCGCCGCCAGGTACTCCTCGAGGACCGACTCGTCGAGGGTCTCGCCGTCGTCGCCGAGGGGGACCTCCGAGAGCGGCCCGAGCGACTCGATCGCGGCCTCGATCTCGGTGTCGGCGGGCGGCACGATCTGCGCGCCCGCGCCGAGGTCGCCGCCCAGCTCGCGGCCCAGGTACACCTTGTACCCGTTGTCCTGCGGGGGGTTGTGGCTGGCGGTCACCTGCACCGCGGCGGCGGCGTCGAGGCGCGTCACCGCGAACGCGGTCACCGGCGTCGGCAGCGGGCCGGGCATCACCAGGGCGCGGCGGCCCGAGCCGGTCACGACGCGGGCGGTCTCCAGCGCGAAGTCGCGGCTGCCGTGGCGGGCGTCGTAGCCGATCACGACCGGGCCCTCGGCGCCCTTGGCGTCCAGCCAGTTCGCGAGTCCGGCCGCGGCGGCCCGGACGACGGCGAGGTTCATCCCGTTGGGGCCCGCGCGAAGCGGGCCGCGCAGTCCCGCGGTGCCGAACTTCAGGCGCCCCGAGAAGCGGTCGGCCAGCTCGCCGGCGGTCTCCGGCAGTCCGTCGAGGAGCCGGTACAGCTCGTCCCGGCCGGTCTTGTCGGGGTCGTCGGTGATCCACTGGAGCGCTTCGGCCCGCAGCGCATCGAGATTCGTCTGGTCGGTCATGGGGAAATGGTCGCATACCCGCAGCCTGGGGGACCGGTGTTGCGGACGGTGTGGCCTCAGCCGGTCTGGAACGACGCCGCGGCCTCGCTGTAGACCGCCTGTGATAGCTCCCATACGTCCGCGTCGCCGGAGACGAACACCCCGAACGTGGTCCCGTCGCCACCGTCCACAAGGGCCCAGATGGAGTGGCGCTCGGCCCCGGCCTCGTCGAGGTTCGTGCCCGTGTACTCCAGGACCGTGCCGCTCATCCCGCCGATCTCGACCTCGGCGAGCTGCACCTGCTCCAGGTCGGTCATCTCCGCGTCGAGCCCGTCGAAGTACCCGCTCAGCCAGTCCTCGGTCCCCTCGGCGCCCTTCTCCGACCCCGAGTAGATCCGCACCCACTGGGTGTCGTCCTCGGGGTTGGCGAACACGACGTGGTCCTCGCCGCCCTCGCCCTCGACCCAGTCCGCGGGCCGGTTCACGGTGAAGCCGTCGCCCTCGTACGCGGCGGTCGCGAACGGCGCGCCCTCCTCGGCCGGCGACTCGCCGCCGTCCTCGGCCGCGGACTCGCCGCCGTCGGCGCCCTCGCTCGAACCGGCGTCCTCCGCGCCGCCCCCGCCGCCGTCGCTCGTGAGCAGTTTGAAAGCGCCCCAACCGAGGACGAGCACGAGGAGGACGCAGATCGCGATGACCGACGCGGACCTCCACGGATTGGCGGCGGGCTCCGGCTCCGGTTCGCGCGCCACCCGCGGGCGCGGCCCGGTGTGCGGCGGCGACGCCTCCGGGAAGCCCTGACCGGCCCGGTAGGGCGGCGACTGGTGGCCCGGCCCGCCCGGGCCCGCGAGGGGCCCGGCGAGCAGCGCCTGCAACTCCTGGCGGACCTGCGGCAGCACCATGCGCTGGCCCGGGTCCTTCGCGAGCATCCCGCCCAGCAGCGGCGTCAGCGGGCCCGCGTTCCGCGGGCTCTCCGGCGGCTCCTGCACGACCGCGCGCATCGTGGACACGGCGTCCCCGCGGTCGAACGGCGGCCGCCCCTCGACCGCCGCGTACAGGGTCACGCCGAGGCTGAACACGTCGCTCGCCGGCTCGGCCGGATGCCCGACCGCCCGCTCCGGCGCGATGTAGTGCGCCGAACCGAGGACCTTCCCGGGCGTCGTCCCGCCCGACACCTGGTGCAGCTGCGCCGCACCGAAGTCGGAGAGGACGCAGCGCCCGTCGACGGAGATGAGCACGTTCCCGGGCTTGACGTCCCGGTGGATGATCCCGGCGTCGTGCGCCGCTTGGAGCGCCCCGACGAGCGCGAGGCCGATCTTCGCGGCCACGCGCGGCGGCAGCGGCCCGTCCTGCGACAGGATCTCCGCGAGGCTCCGCGACTGGAGCAGCTCCATGACGATCCACGGCAGCCCCGCGTGCTCGACCACGTCGAACACCCGGATCACCGACGGGTGCGAGAGCCCGGCCGCGATCTGCGCCTCGCGCCGCGACCGGTCGATGAGCTGGACCCGCTCGTGCGGCGGCAGGTCCGGCGGCAGGAAGACCTCCTTGAGGGCCACCTCGCGGCGCAGCACCGTGTCGTGGGCGCGCCACACGGACCCGTTGCCGCCCTTGCCGACCAGGTCCTCCAGCCGGTACCGGTCGCCGACGAGGTCGCCCGGCCGGGCCCGGTTCCCGGGCAGCGCCGGCCCCGGCGGCCGGCCCGGCTCGCCGCCGACGGCGAAGCTCTGGCCCAGGTTCCCGTAGTTGCCGTAGGAGGAGCTGTGCCGGTACGAGGAGTCGCCGTAGGAGTCCCCGCCGTACGGGTCCCGGTTGTAGCCCTGCCGGCTGGAGTCGTACGGGTCCGGCCCCCCGAAGCGCCCGCCCGGCTCCGAACCCCAGGAACGGCCCCCCGGTTCCGAACCCGAGAAGCGCCCGCCGGGCTCCGAACCCCAGGAACGGCCGCCCGGTTCCGAGCCTGAGAAGCGCCCGCCCGGTTCCGAACCTGAGAAGCGGCCCCCCCGTTCCGAACCCCACGCCCTGCCGCCCGGCTCCGAATCGGGATGCCTGGCCCCCGGCTCCGGGCCGTACGCGGCGCCGGGACCGCCCCGCGCCTGCGGGCGCGGCTGGGACTCGGGGGAGTACCGAGGGGACGGCGCCGGACCGGATCGGGGGTCCTCATAGGCGCCGGGACCACCGCGACCGGAGTCAGATGAGTACGTCATTCAACCACTCCTCGCGAGGGATCCCTCCTAGTCTGCCGCGTCCCGGCCACCCGCGCGGTACCGGGTTCACTCGCGGCCCGCGGGCACCGTCCGACGCGCGCGTTCGCGAGCGGAGGCGGCCCCGGGAGCGCGAAGGCGCCGCCGGAGAGCCCAGGACTTCCCGGTGGCGCCGTTCACCACCTAGGATGGCAGCCATGCAGTCGTCACCGCAAGGCCGCGACGGGATCGAGATCCGGCCCGTCTACGGCCCCGCCGACGCCGCGAAGGACCTGGCGGAGCGGCTCGGCGAACCCGGGTCCTTCCCCTACACGCGCGGCGTCCACCCCACCATGTACACCTCCCGGCCGTGGACCATGCGCCAGTACGCGGGCTTCGCCACCGCCGCCGAGTCCAACCGCCGCTACCGCGACCTCCTCGCCGCCGGCACCACCGGCCTGTCCGTCGCGTTCGACCTGCCCACCCAGATGGGCTACGACTCCGACGCGCCCGAGGCCGCCGGCGAGGTCGGGAAGGTCGGCGTCGCCGTCGACTCCCTCGCCGACATGCGCGCCCTCTTCGACGGCATCCCCCTCGGCGAGGTCTCCACCTCCATGACCATCAACGCCCCCGCCGCCGTCCTCCTCCTGCTCTACCAGCTCGTCGCCGAGGAGCAGGGCGTCGAGCCCGCCGCGCTGCGCGGCACGATCCAGAACGACATCCTCAAGGAGTACATCGCCCGCGGGACCTACATCTTCCCGCCCGCGCCCTCCCTGCGCCTCGTCGCCGACACCTTCGCGTACTGCGCCGCCGAACTGCCGCAGTGGAACACGATCTCCATCTCCGGCTACCACATGGCCGAGGCCGGGGCCACCCCCGCGCAGGAGCTCGCCTTCACCCTCGCCGACGGCATCGAGTACGTCAACTGCGCCCTGGACGCCGGCCTCGACGTCGACGCGTTCGCGCCCCGCCTCTCGTTCTTCTTCGTCGCCCGCTCCACCCTCCTCACCGAGGTCGCCAAGTTCCGCGCCGCCCGCCGCATCTGGGCCCACGTCATGCGCGACCGCTTCGGCGCCCGGGACCCCCGGTCCATGAAGCTCCGCTTCCACACCCAGACCGCCGGCGTCGAACTCACCGCCCAGCAGCCCGAGGTCAACCTCGCCCGCGTCACCGTCCAGGCCCTCGCCGCCGTCCTCGGCGGCACCCAGTCCCTCCACACCAACGCCTACGACGAGGCCATCGCCCTCCCCACCGACGCCTCCGCGCGCCTCGCCCTGCGCACCCAGCAGGTCATCGCCGCCGAGACCGACCTCACCGCCACCGTCGACCCGTTCGCCGGCTCCTACGCCGTCGAGGCCCTCACCGACGAGGTCGAGGCCGAGGCCCTGCGCCTCATCGACGCCGTCTTCGCGCACGGCTCCGCCGTCGCCGCCATCGAGGCGGGCTTCCAGAAGAGCGAGATCGAACGCAGCGCCTACGAGACCGCCAAGCGCATCGACTCCGGCGAGCAGACCGTCGTCGGCGTCAACAAGTACCTCCTCGACGGGGACGAAACCCCGTATTCACCGCTCAAAGTGGACCCCGCGATCGAGGCCGCCCAGGTCGAGCGCCTCGCCGCCCACCGCGCCGGCCGCGACGGCGCCGCCCTCGACGCCGCCCTCGCGGGTTTGCAGCGCGCCGCGGCGGGAACGGAGAACGTGCTGTACCCGCTCAAATCCGCGCTCGCGGCCGGGGCGACCGTGGGCGAAGTGTGCACCGCGCTCGCCGCGGAATGGGGGCGTCACGTCCCCGCCGACAACTGGTGAGCGAATGGACACGGGCGGCGAAGCGCACAACCGGTCTGTCGCCGCACTCGCCTTGCGGGGAAACACTTGAGCGCGGGCGCGTCATCGAACGGCGACGCGTCCGCCGTCTGTTCAAAAGTCGGATCCCGGCCGTAACTTATCGGTTCGGCAAGCGTTATGCCTTATGACGGCGGGTGCGGCCCACAGGGCCGTGACCGGCTGTCGCGCGGCCGTGACCCCGGGCACGCCACGATGCACCCGGAAGCGGCCGCCGGGCGTCGCAAATCACGGCGCTAGCCGCAACGGAGTGCGATCGGATTAAGCTTGCCGAATCGCCTCCATTGGCTTTGATCCTCGAACGCGAATTGCGAGGCGAAGGAAATGTACACGCTCACTGCGGAGAAAGTCGTCGAGATGGGTACCGCCACGAAATCGAATGAGCCGCTCCCGGGTGCGATCGCCCCGGAGCCGTGTCTCGTGGTACCCGCCGCCTTGCCCTCGCACGACACCGCAGCCGGGAGCGCTTCGCCCGGCACCACCGCTTCGGAGCAGGCCATGTCCACATCGCTGCCGGACTTCCTCGACGGCTGGCTCGACGCCCACGCCGCCGAGGTCATCGCCGCCCGCCGCCACATCCACGCGAACCCGCGCCTGTCCCGCCAGGAGCACGACACGGCCGAGTACGTGGCCGCGCGGCTCGCCGAGGCCGGGCTCGAACCGCAGCTCATCCCCGACGGCACTGGCCTGACCTGCGACATCGGCAGCGGCGACCGCGTGATCGCGATCCGCGCCGACATGGACGCGCTCCCGATCCACGACCCGAAGCAGGTCCCGTACCGCTCCTCGGTCGAGGGCGTCTGCCACGCGTGCGGCCACGACGCGCACACCGCGATCCTCCTCGGCGTCGGCCGCGTCCTCCACGAGCTGGAGCGCCGCGAGGGCCTGCCGGGCCGCTTCCGCCTCGTCTTCCAGCCGTCCGAGGAGCAGTTCCCCTCGGGCGCGCCCACGATGATCAAGTACGGGGCGCTCACCGACGTCGACGCGATCTTCGCCTTCCACTGCGACCCTCAGTTCCAGGCCGGGCAGATCGGCGTGCGCAACGGGCCGCTGACGGCCGCGTGCGACGTCATGGAGGTCCGCATGCAGGGCCGCGGCGGGCACACCTCCCGCCCGCACCTCACCTCCGACCTCGTCAACGCCATCGGCCGCGTCGTCGTCGACGTCCCGGCCCTGGTGAACCGCCGCCTCGACCCGCGCCAGTCGGTCGCGATCGTGTTCGGCGCCGTCCAGGCCGGCGAGGCCGCGAACGCGATCCCGCAGGAGGCCCTCGCCCGCGCCACGGTCCGCGTCCACGGCCGCGAGACCTGGGATATGATCCCGGACCTGGTGCAGGAGGTCACCCGCTCGGTCGCGCGCGCCTCCGGCGTCGACTGCGAGATCGACTACCGCCGCGGCGTGCCCCCGGTCGTGAACGACCGTGCCGCATCCGCGATGTTCGCGGGCGCGGCCGCCGCCGCGCTCGGCCCCGACGCCGTCGTCGAGGCCCCGATGTCCATGGGCGGCGAGGACTTCGCGTACTACCTCGAGCAGATCCCCGGCGCGATGGCCCGCCTCGGCGTCGGCCGCCCCGGCGAGCGCCTCGACATCCACCAGGGCGATTTCGACATCGACGAGGTCGCGCTCTCCCACGGCGTGCGCGTCATGGTCCACACCGTCCTCGCCGCGGCCCAGAGCCCGGCGTTCTAGACGCGAGACGGCGGCGGGGCGGGCGCGACGCGCCCGCCCCGCCGCCGTCTCGGCAGCGCTACTCGGCGGTCGGGCGCTTGCGCAGCGTCTCGACGTAGTCCTGCGGGGCCCCGGCCGCCTCGGCGGCGCGGAGGATCTCGTCGAGGTACCACTGGCTCGGCAGGCCGCCCTCGAAGCCCTCGAAGACGTACAGCCACACCGGACGGTTCGCCTCGAGCGTGACCGCCTGGGTGTGCATCTTGCGGTACAGCTTCGAGTTGAAGCCCTCGAGCTCGTCGAGGACCTGCCGGTCGGCCGGGTCCAGGTCGTACAGCGACACGAACACCCGCTCCCCGGGCGCCTCGACCACGGTGGCGACCGCGGACTCCCAGCCCAGGTCGGCGCCGCCGAACGTCAGTCGCCAGCCCTCCAGCCAGCCCGTCCCGACCAGCGGCGACCTCGGGCAGGTCGCGCGCATGCGGGCAGGGTCGAGATTCGAGCCATACGCGGCATAGAGATGCACGACTCGAAGATACCCTTAAACCAGCCCGCACTGAAGCATCCCGAACACCGAAAGGCGCACCCGTGGCACGAGTAGCGATCATCGGCGGAGGCCCGGCCGGGTACGAGGCCGCCCTCGTGGCGGCCCAGCTCGGCGCCGACGTCACCCTCATCGAGGCCACGGGCGCCGGCGGGGCCTGCGTCCTCTCCGACTGCGTCCCCTCGAAGACCTTCATCGCCGCCTCCAACGTGCTCACCGAGATCCACGAATCCGCGGAGCTCGGCGTGGCGGCCAAGGAGGCGACCACCGACCCCGTCGCCGTCAACGGCCGGGTGCGCCGCCTCGCCACCCAGCAGTCCGCCGACATCGCCCAGAAACTCGTCAACCAGGGCGTGAACATCGTGTACGGGCGCGGCGCGCTCCGCGTCGACAAGGGCTACAACTACCTCCACGAACTCCACGTCGTCCCCCTCGAAGGCGAGCCGTTCGACACCGACGCCGACATCGTCCTCATCGCCACCGGCGCCACCCCCCGCACCCTCACCTCCGCGCCCGTCGACGGCGAGCGCATCCTCACCTGGCGCCAGCTGTACGACCTCAAGGAGCTCCCCGAGCACCTCATCGTCGTCGGCTCCGGCGTCACCGGCGCCGAGTTCGCCTCCGCGTACCTCGCCATGGGCTCCCGCGTCACCCTCATCTCCTCCCGCGACCGCGTCATGCCCCACGAGGACGCCGAGGCCGCCGAGACCGTCGGCCGCGTCTTCGTGCGCCGCGGCATGGACGTGCGCAACCACTCCCGCGCCGCCGCCGCCCGCCGCACCGACGACGGCGTCGAGGTCGAGCTCGACGACGGCACCGTCATCGAGGGCAGCCACGCCCTCATCTGCGTCGGCTCCATCCCCAACTCCGACAACCTCGGCCTCCACGCCTACGGCATCACCGTCGACGAGCGCGGCTTCATCCCCGTCGACAAGGTCTCCCGCACCAACGTCCCCGGTGTGTACGCCGCCGGCGACGTCACCGGCATCCACGCCCTCGCCTCCGTCGCGGCCATGCAGGGCCGCATCGCGATCTGGCACGCCCTCGGCGAGGCCGTGCGCCCCATCAAGCTCGCGCACGTCGCCGCGAACGTGTTCACCGACCCCGAGCTCGCCTCCGTCGGCGTCACCCAGGCCGACGTCGACTCCGGCAGAGTGGACTGCCGCGGCGTGCTCCTGCCGTTCGCGTCGAACCCGCGCGCGAAGATGGTCGACCGCACCGAGGGCTTCGTGAAGCTGTTCGCGTGGAACTCCTCGGGGATCGTCGCCGGCGGCGTCGTCGTCGGCTCCCGCGCCTCCGAGCTCATCACCCCGATCGCGCTCGCCGTCGAGCAGCGCCTCACCGTGGAGCAGGTCGCCCGCACGTTCACGATCTACCCGTCGCTGTCGGGCTCGGTCGCCGAGGCCGCCCGCCAGCTCATGGAGTTCTAGACCGGACGCGAAGCGGGCCCGCGCCGTCCGGCGCGGGCCCGCTCGTCTGCCGTCCCCTACTCGAAGGTCTCCACGCGCAGGTGGCGCAGCAGGTGCACATCGGTCGCGCCGCCGGTGGAGGACGCGAACCCGAACTTGAACGTGTCGGGCGCCTTGAACGGCACCTGGGCCTCCAGGACGCGGACCCAGCCGGCGCCGTCCTGGAAGTCGATGTCGACGGTGACGTCCGGCTTCGGGTCGTCCGAGATCTTCAGCTTGACGAGGCGCTTCGCGTCGCCGAGCGTCTCGGCGCGCAGCGACTCGGGGAAGTCGGTGCCGTAGATGTCGCCGTCGCCGTAGCTGCCGATCTTCTCGTCGGTCGCGGTGGTCGCCAGCAGGCAGTAGCCGTCGGTGCCCTGGCCGGGGCCGCGGAGGGCCACGTTGTCGGGCGCGCGGTTGATGTTCTCGCTCAGGTAGTCCGGGGCCTGGTACTTCTCCGGGCAGCCCTTGCCGCGGCCCTCGGTGTCGGCCGAGAAGTTCCCCCACGCGTCGAGGCCGAGCCCGAGGTAGGCACCGTCGACGCCGTCGCGGACGATGTCCTTGCGGTGGAACTGGGCGTACCCGAGGCTGCCGCCGTACGCGCCGAGCTGCTCGAGGTCGGTGTCGCCGTCGACGATGAAGAACGAGATGCCGTCGGCGCCGGTGCCGCCGTACTGGTACTGGGCGAAGGTGACCTCGATGCCGCCCTCGTTGGTGAGCGCCTTGTTGTAGACGATGCCGCCGTGGTCGTACTTGCCGGTGTCGGTCAATTGCAGGTAGCCGGGGGTCTTGCCTTCGGCGGGGACCGGGCCGATCGCCTGGTCGGCGCAGGAGTCGAAGTCGTGCTCGCCGCCGGCCGCGGTGCTCGCGGTCAGGCAGGCGTTGTGCGAGTGGAAGTTCGGGTCGCTCACTTCGGTGCCGGTGAAGTCCTCGTCGACCAGCACGGTCTTCAGCGCCTCGGGGGCGGCCTGCGCCCCGGACGTCGCGGGCAGGGCGGCGAGTGCGGCGGCGAGCAGCAGCGAGCCCGCGCCGAAGGTGGCCATACGTTTCACGAGTGCTCCTTCGTTCCTGTCTCGGGCGCCTGCCGACGGCTCGCGCCCGCTGAATCTGCGGCCGCAACCGCCGGCCGACTACAGAGCGAAGTTATCCGAGAACCATGCGTGAATGTGGAGGGTTCCATCAAATGAGGACGGTCCACAGGGGCGCGGGGCGGCGAAGCCGTCTCGCGCCCGGGCCGACCTCCGCTCAGGCGTCCCTGCGCCGCAGCGCGACCCACCCGCCGAGGAGCGAGGCCGCCGTCCACAGCACCAGGATCCCGATCCCCTCCCAGGGCCCGTAGTCCCGCCCGAACTGCGGGTCCCCGGGCACCGTCAGGTGCATGACGACCATGCCGACCTGGTCGGGCAGGTACTGCGCGACCGGCCTGATCGCGTCGAGGTTCCCCAGCCCCTGCGAACTCAGGAACAGGACCGGCAGCAGCACCGACAGCGTCACCACCATGCTCCGCAGCATCACCGCGACGCCCGCCGCGAACAGGCTCAGCAGCGTCAGGTGCGCCCAGCCGCCCAGCAGCGCCTCGATCGTCTCCCACTCGCCGAACCGCGCCGCGTCCGCGCCCAGCCGCGACTGCGCCACGACGAACGTCGCCACCTCGACCACGACCGCCGCGGCCGCCACGACCAGGCCCGTCACGATCATCTTCGCCGCGTAGAACCGGCCCCGCGACGGCACCGCCGCCAGTGACACCCGGATCGTCCCGGTCGAGAACTCCGAACCGACGAACTGCACCGCGAACGTGATGAGCAGCATCTGCCCCAGCAGCAGGCTGAAGAACCCGGCCGCCAGCGGATCCTGCTCCCGCTCCGACGCCGCGAAACTCCCCGCGACCACCCAGCCGAGCCCGACCCCGACCACCGCGAACGCCGCCAGCATCACCGCCGTCGACCGCACCGTGCGGACCTTCACCCACTCCGCCGCCGCGGCGGCCCCCAGCGCGCTCACCGGCTGCCTCCCGCCCGGTACTCGACCGAATCGCTCGTCAGGCGCATGAACGCCTCCTCCAGGTTCGCGCCCGAATGCGCGGACACGAACTCGTCCGTCGGCAGGTCCGCGAGCAGCCGCCCGCGCCCGATCACGACCAGATGGGACGCCGTCAGCGCCATCTCCGACATGAGATGACTCGACACCAGCACCGTCCGGCCCTCGCCCGCGAGCCGCTTCGCGAGGTTCCTGATCCAGATGACGCCCTCCGGATCGAGCCCGTTCACCGGCTCGTCCAGGATGAGCACCCCCGGGTCCCCGAGCAGCGCCGCCGCGATCCCCAGCCGCTGCCGCATGCCCAGTGACAGCGTCCGCGCCGCCTTCCCCGCCGCACCGGCCAGCCCCGTCTCGTCCAGGACCGCCGCCACGCGCTGCCGGCCCAGGCCGTTCGACCGCGCCAGCCACAGGAGGTGGTCGCGCACCCGGCGCCCCGGGTGCACGTCGGACGCCTCCGCGAGCGCGCCGACCACGGTCAGCGGGCGCTTCAGCTCCGCGTACCGCCGCCCGCCGACGAGCGCGCTCCCGGCCGTGGGCCGGTCGAGGCCGAGGATCATCCGGATGGTCGTGGACTTGCCCGCGCCGTTCGGGCCGAGGAAACCGGTGACGCGCCCCGGCTCCACGCGGAACGACAGGTCGTCGACGGCCGTGCCGCCCCGATACCGCTTGGTCAGATGGTTCACTTCGATCACCCGGCCACCGTACGAATCCCGAAGGGCCCCTTCCCAGTCCCCGAAGGTCGCGACCTCCCGCGACGAAAGTGGGCGGCCGGGCCCGCCCGCCGGTGCGTACCCTGGCCCCATGAGAGGTCTCCTCGCGGCGGTCGCGGTCGTCCTGGCCGAGTTCGCCGTCCTCGCGATGCTCCCTGCCGGGCCCGCGCCCGCCGGCGTCCTCGCCCTCCTCACCGCCGCGGTCGTCGTCGCCCTCTGGCAGCGCCACCGCGGCGCCGTGCGCGAACGCGAAGCCGCCGTCCACCGCGAACGCCTCCGCCTGGCCCGCGACATGCACGACCGCATCGGCCGCCGCCTCGGCCTCGCCGCCGTCCAGGCCGCCGCCCTCGAAGTCCGCGAGACCGACCCCGAGCGCCGCGCCGAAGCCCGCCGCGTCGGCGACACCGTCCGCGGCGCCGTCGACGACCTCCACGGCCTCGTCGCGGTCCTCCGCGGCGGCGACGACCCCGGCCCCGGCTTCGACGCCGCCGCGGCGGCCGCCCTCGCCGCCGAGTTCATCGAGGCCGGCGTCCCAGTCGACCTCCGCCGGCACGGCGACCCCGGCCCCCTGCCCGCCGCCGGCGCCCGCGCCGCCTACGCCGTCCTCGAAGAAGGCCTCGCGAACGCCGCGAAGCACGCCCCCGGCGCTCCCGTCACGGCGACCGTCACCTGGGAGGACGACGCCCTCATCGTCGCCGTCGAGAACCCCCTCCCCGCCGCCGCACCGGCCCCGCTCCCCGGCGGCCACGGCCTCGCCGGCCTCCGCGAACGCGTCGACGCCGCCGGCGGCCTCCTCGACCACCGCGCCGACGGCGGGCGCTTCCGCCTGAACGCCGTGCTGCCCAAGGCGACCGCGCCGCAGACCGCGCCCCGCGTCCGCGCCGCCGCGCTCGCGACACTCGTGCTGCTGCTCCTCCTGGTGCCGCTCACGATGGTCACGGGGGTCCGATGACGACCTTGGTCATCGCCGACGACGAGCCGCTCGTCGTCGCAGGCGTCCGCACCGTCCTCGAGGCGGCCGGGTTCACGATCTCCGCTGCCGTCCATGATGGACGCGCTGCGCTGGCGGCGGTCGAACGCCACCGCCCGCGGGTGGCCCTCCTCGACCTCAACATGCCCGGCCTCGGCGGCCTGGCGGTGGTCGAACGCCTGGCCGCGGCCTCGCCCGCGACCCGGGCGCTGATCCTCACGTCCTTCGGCGACCAGGAGAACGTCCTCGCCGCCGTCGAACGCGGCGCGGCCGGGTTCGTCCTGAAGAGCTGCACCCCAGAGGAACTGGTGACCGCGGTCCGCGCGGTCGCGGCGGGGGAGGCGTACCTGTCGCCCGTGGTCACCCGCATGGTCCTCGGCCTCGTCGCCCCGGAGGCGGCACCGCGGCGCCGCGACGCCCTCGCCCGCGTCGACCGCCTCGCCGCCCGCGAACGCGAGGTCCTCGCCCTGCTGGCCGAAGGGCTCACCAACGCGGAGATCGCGGCCCGCGCGCACATGAGCGAAGCGACGGTGAAGACCTACGTCAGCCGGGTCCTCGCCAAACTGGAGTGCGCCAACCGGGTCCAGGCGGCCCTCCTGGCCAGAGACGCCGCGGGCTGAGTTATCCACAGGGCGAAAATGAATGCTGGCCGAACCGGTGAACCGCTGCCAGAGTTGAGGCATGACCCGATCGACCAGCGCACCCGCCCGAACCGCCGACGCCCGTCGCGACCCTCGGGCCAGTGGGGACGCCCGTCGCGCGGGAAGTTATCCACAGGCCGAAAAACAAACCTTGGCAACCTCAGCCCGACCTGTGATTGTTGGTAGAGAAAAAACGTCTGCTCCGCCGGCGGTGGTGGAGTGCGGAGCAGCGGCAGGACTGGCGGCAAAGGAAGTGGGAACCCCGGGGGCCGCCCCCGAAGACCGAGCGCGGGTGCACCCGCGCTCGGCTCCTGCCGGACATCTCGCGAGAAACCGCGGGCGCCCGCCATCAGGCGGACGCCCGCGGTCTCGCAAGGAAGACTCGCCCCGCAGCCCTACCAGCTGCTCGGGACCGGAGCGCCCTCGGTGTAGCCCGCGGCCGACTGGACCCCGACGGCGGCGCGCTCGTGGAACTCTTCCAGGTTCGTCGCGCCCGCATAGGTCGCGGCCGAGCGGATGCCGGCCACGATCGAGTCGAGCAGGTCCTCCACGCCGGGCCGCTGGGGGTCGAGGTACATGCGGCCGGTGGAGATGCCCTCCTCGAACAGGGCCTTGCGGGCCTGGTCGAAGGAGGTCTCGCCGGCGCTGCGGGCCTTGACGGCGCGGGCCGAGGCCATGCCGAAGGACTCCTTGTAGGGCTTGCCGTTCGCGTCGTAGTGCATGTCGCCGGGCGATTCGTGGGTGCCGGCGAACCAGGAGCCGATCATGACGTTCGAGGCGCCCGCGGCGAGGGCGAGGGCGACGTCGCGGGGGTGGCGGACGCCGCCGTCGGCCCAGACGTGGCGGCCCATGCGGCGGGCGGTCGCGGCGCATTCGAGGACGGCGGAGAACTGGGGCCGGCCGACGCCGGTCATCATGCGGGTGGTGCACATGGCGCCCGGGCCGACGCCGACCTTGACGATGTCGGCGCCCGCGTTGATGAGGTCCATGGTGCCCTCGGCGGTGACGACGTTGCCGGCGGCGATGGGGAGGCCCGGGGCGGCGTCGCGGACGAGCTTGAGGGCGTCGAGCATCTTCTCCTGGTGGCCGTGCGCGGTGTCGACGACGATGACGTCGGCGCCGGCCTCGACGAGGGCCGTGGCCTTGCCGGTGACGTCGCCGTTGATGCCGATGGCGACCGCGACCCGGAGTTTGCCGTCCGCGTCGGTGTTGGGCCGGTAGATCGTGTTGCGGAGCGCGCCGGCGCGGGTGATGACGCCGTGGAGGCGGCCCTCGGCGTCGAGGACGGGCGCGAGCTTCACGTTCGCGTCTTCGAGGATCCGGAACGCCTCGGCCTCGGAGGTCCCGATCGGGAGCGTCACGAGCCGGTCGGAGGCGACCTGCTCCAGCTGGGTGAAGCGGTCGACGCCGCGGCAGTCGGCCTCGGTGACCACGCCGAGGGGGCGCTGCTCGGAGTCGACGACGATGACCGCGCCGTGGGCGCGCTTGGGGAACAGGGCGATCGCCTCGGCGACCGTGGCGGTCGGCGGGAGCGTCAGGGCCGCGTCGCAGTCGAGGGGGCGGGACTTGACGCGCGCGATCACGTCGGCGACGACGTCGACGGGGATGTCCTGCGGGATCACGGCGAGCGCGCCGCGGCGGGCGAGCGTCTCCGCCATGCGCCGGCCCGACACGGCGGTCATGTTCGCGGCGATGATCGGGATCGAGTTCCCGGTGCCGTCGGCCGTCGACAGGTCGACGTCGAGCCGCGACGCCACGCTGGACCGGTTGGGGACCATGAACACGTCCGAATAGGTGAGGTCGTGTTCAGGAGTTCCGTCGATGAAGCGCATGGCAAGCCCCCTGTAGGGAGTGGTTCGGGTCCGGCGGTGATGCCGCCGCCGGGAACCCTAACCCGATTTCGGTCGCCGGCGGCAGTGCTTGTGGTGCTACGCACAGCAACGTCAATTGTCCCTCGTCGGGGAGTCGCCTGTAAGTCTGGGACCCGACAGATCCGTTACGGCTTCCCGTCACCGGGCCCGCTCGGCTACTCCGAGATCTGGCAGATCGGCGCCCCGGCCGCCACGACGTCGCCGATGGCGACCTCGAGCCCGGAGACCGTGCCGGACTTGTGCGCCTCGATGGGCTGCTCCATCTTCATGGCCTCGAGGACCACGATCGTGTCGCCCTTGACGACGGACTGCCCGTCGGTCACGGCGACCTTGACGATGGTGCCCTGCATCGGGGACGGCAGCGAGTCGCCGCCGATCGCGGGCCCGGAGTCGGACTGCTTCTTCGCGGCGCGCTTCTTCGGCTTGCTCGACGCGACCGGGTTCAGCAGCCCGGCCGGGATCGACACCTCGAGGCGCTTCCCGCCGACCTCGACGACGAGGCTGGTGCGCTCCTCCGCTTCGCCGCCGGCGCCCGCGCCCGCGTTGAACGGCTCGAGCGTGTTGTCCCACTCGGTCTCGATCCAGCGGGTGTGGACGGTGAAGTCCTCGGCGAACGCCGGGTCCTCGACGACGAGGCGGTGGAACGGGAGCACCGTCGCGATGCCCTCGACCTCCATCTCCGCGAGCGCGCGCCGCGACCGGCGCAGGGCCTCTTCGCGGGTCGCGCCGGTGACGATGACCTTCGCGAGCAGGGAGTCGAAGTTGCCGTCGATGACGGAGCCCTCTTCGATGCCGGTGTCGACGCGCACGCCCGGCCCGGCCGGGAGGCGCAGCTTCGTGACGGCGCCGGGGGCGGGCAGGAACCCGCGGCCGGGGTCCTCGCCGTTGATGCGGAACTCGATCGAGTGGCCGCGCGGCGCGGGGTCCTCGGTGAGCGGCACGGCCTCGCCGGACGCGATGCGGAACTGCTCGCGCACGAGGTCGAGGCCGCTGGTCTCCTCGGAGACGGGGTGCTCGACCTGGAGTCGGGTGTTCACTTCGAGGAAGGAGATGGTGCCGTCGACGGCGACGAGGAACTCGACGGTGCCGGCGCCGTGGTACTCGGCCTCCTTGCAGATGGCCTTGGCGGCGTTGTGGATGACGGCGCGCTGCTCGTCGGTGAGGAACGGCGCGGGGGCCTCCTCGACGAGCTTCTGGTGGCGGCGCTGGAGGGAGCAGTCGCGGGTGCCGACGACGATGACGTTGCCGTGCGTGTCGGCGAGGACCTGCGCCTCGACGTGGCGGGGCCGGTCGAGGTAGCGCTCGACGAAGCACTCGCCGCGCCCGAACGCGGCCTCGGCCTCGCGGACCGCGGACTCGTACAGGTCGGGGATCTCCTCGCGGGTGCGGGCGACCTTGAGGCCGCGGCCGCCGCCGCCGAACGCGGCCTTGATCGCGACGGGCAGGCCGTGCTCGTCGGCGAACGCGAGGATCTCGGAGGCGTCCTGCACGGGGTCCTTGGTGCCGGGGACGAGCGGCACGTTCGCCTTCATGGCGAGGTGGCGCGCGGTGACCTTGTCGCCGAGGTCCCGGATGGACTGCGGCGTGGGGCCGATCCAGGTGAGCCCGGCGTCGATGACGGCCTGGGCGAACTCGGCGTTCTCCGAGAGGAACCCGTACCCGGGGTGCACGGCGTCGGCCTCGGACCGCTGCGCGATCCGGATCAGCTTGTCGATCCGCAGGTAGGTGTCGGCGGCCGTGAGGCCGTCGAGGGCGAACGCCTCGTCGGCCAGGAGGGTGTGGGGCGCATCGCGGTCGCCGTCGGCGTAGACGGCGACGGACTCGAAGCCGGCGTCACGGCAGGCCCGGATGACTCTCACTGCGATCTCGCCGCGGTTGGCGATCAAAACCTTGCGCACGTCCCGCAGTGTAGTTGCCGGGTATCGGTGACCGGGCGGACGGCGACTCAGAGCGCGCGGATGAATCGGCATGAACCGGGCGTTCTTTGGAGGGTCTCCATAAGACGGGTTGTGGATTTTTTAGCGTGATTCCCTGAACGATCGTTTGAGTGACGCAGGCCCGTCCCGCCCGCCCCGGCGTGATTCCGGACCGGAACCGGGCCCGAGCGCCCCCCCGGAGGGCCCGGGTTGGGTGCCGCCGCGGAGGACGGTTCGACCCGGAGTGCCCGCGCCGTCGGCTGCGGGGCCGACGCGGTCACGAGTCCTCGAACACCGACTGCCACATCGCGGCCTCCTCAGCGAACTTCTCGCTGCGGATCGCCTCGCGCCAGTGCGCGGCCTGCTCCGGGTCGGGGTCGGGCCCGATGGCGAGGTCGCCGGACTCGATGCGCCCGGCCGTGTCCTCACACCACTCGGCGTCGGTGTTCCAGAGGTCGGTCTGTCGCTTGAGGAGCGCCCGCACGTGCGCGGGCAGGAACGCCGACTCCCGGTCCTCGGCGACGTCGGGCGAGGTCGCGGCGAGGATGACGGTCACCGATTCGACGCGGTGGTAGAGGGTCTCGGCGCGCTGGCGCAGGAGGGCGATGTTCTCGGCGCGGGTGAGGACGGTCGCGAAGGACCAGGCGGTGTGGAATGGGTCGTCGCCGCCGCTGACCTCCCACAGCTTCTCGCGGAGCGTGCGCTGGAACTCGGCCTCGCCGTGGGCGGTGATCCGGTACGTGGTGCGCGCGGGGCGGGCGTCGACCGACTCGGTGCCGGCGACTTCGAGGCTGCCGTCGGCCGTGAGTCGCTTCAGCGCGTGGTAGATCGAGCCGGCGCCGATCTCGGAGATCCCCGGCATCCGCCACGAGTCGAGCTCCCGGCGCACCAGGTACCCGTGGACGGGGCCGAGCCACCTGACCAGGCCGAGGACAAGCAGACGCGTGCTCCACATGCCCGCAATATTATACCTTTGACTAATCTCGCGGCTTCGCCTATACCTGGTTGTGCGCCGTCGCACCCCACCGATATAGTCAAAGTTGAACAAGGAACCAGGTTCACTACTCCCGGTTTTCGAACCCAGTCACCCGCGAGGTACCAATGCTCATCGAGACCAAGGGGCTGAAGAAGGTCTTCAAGTCCCGCGGCAAGGAGGTCGAGGCCGTGCGCGGCGTCGACCTCGCCGTGAAGGAGGGGGAGGTCTTCGGCCTCCTCGGCCCGAACGGCGCCGGCAAGACCACGACGATGCGGATGCTCTCGACCCTCATCGAGCCCACCGAGGGCGAGGCGACGGTGTGCGGCCACGACCTGGCCCGCGACGCCGCCGGGGTCCGCCGCGACATCGGCTACGTCGGCCAGGCCGGCGGCACCTGGGGCGAAGTGACCGCCCGCGAGGAGCTCGTCATGCAGGGCCGGCTCTACGGCATGTCGAAGAAGCGGGCGCAGGCGCGCGCCGCCGACGTCCTGGAGTCGTTCCAGCTCAGCGAGTACGCCGACCGCAACGTCAAGACGTACTCCGGCGGCCAGAAGCGCCGCCTCGACATCGCGCTCGGCATCATGCACGAGCCGAAGCTGCTGTTCCTGGACGAGCCGACCACGGGCCTCGACCCGCAGTCGCGCGCCCACATGTGGGACGAGGTGCGGGCCCTGCGCGACCGCGGCACCGCGATCTTCCTGACCACGCACTACCTCGACGAGGCCGACGCCCTGTGCGACCGGCTCGCGATCATCGACCACGGCGAGATCGTCGCCGAGGGCACCCCGCTCGCGCTCAAGAAGGAGGTCGCCGGGGACGTCGTCGCCGTCGGCGTCACCGACCGCGCCGCCGAGGCCCGCGACCTCTTCGACGCCAAGGACTTCGTCCGCGAGGTCGAGGCCGGCGAGCCCGACCCGGCCACCGGCGTCGCCGTCCTGCGCCTGTACGTCGACGACGGCGCCGCCGCGCTTCCCGAGCTGCTGCGCACCCTCGACGGCGCGTCGATCTCCCCCGCCTCCATCGAGCTGCACCGGCCGAGCCTCGACGACGTGTTCCTGAAGCAGACCGGCCGGTCCCTGCGAGAGGAGAAGTAAGTGAAGGTCGTCCGCGACACCTGGCTCGTCTACTCCCGGGCCATGAAGCTCAACCTGAAGCAGCCGGTGTGGCTCATCGTCATGCTGGTCCAGCCGATCTACTTCCTGTTCCTGTTCGCGCCGCTCCTGGAGCCCATGGACGGCATGCCCGGGTTCGAGAACGGCGCGATGGAGACGTTCGTGCCCGGCCTCATCATCATGATGGCGCTCTTCGGGTCCGCGTTCGTCGGCTTCGGCCTCATCGCCGAGCTCCGCCAGGGCGTCATCGAGCGGATGCGCGTCACCCCGATCAGCCGGGTCGCGCTCATGCTCGGCCGCACGTTCGCCACGGTCAGCACCACGCTGTTCCAGTCGCTCGCGCTCGTGCTCCTGGCGGCCCTGACCGGGAAGCTCGACATCTACTGGGCCGGCGTCGGGCTGATGCTGCTCATCGTCATGCTCACCGCGTTCATGCTCGCGGCCCTGTCGCTCGGGCTCGCGATCATCCTCAAGAGCGAGGACGCGATGGGCCCGGTCATCAACACCCTGGTCCAGCCGATCATGCTCATCTCCGGCATCATGCTGCCGATGATCATGGCCCCGGCGTGGCTCCAGAACGTGGCCGACTTCAACCCGTTCTACTACGCCGTCCAGGCCTCCCGCGACCTGTTCGCCGGGAACCTCGGCACCGACTACGTGTGGCAGGCGCCCGTCATCCTCGGCGCCCTCACGATCCTGCTCGTGTGGTGGGCGACCCGCAAGTTCGCCCGCGCCGTGGCTTGACACCAGGAAACCAGAAAGCCGGAGGGCCGGACGCGCGAAGCGCGCCCGGCCCTCCGGCTTTCTGGCCTAAGTGCGTTCCACCTGCTATGCCGTAGCCGACGGGTCGGGGACGCTCTATGTCGGGTCGCCGCCCGTGACATCGGTCGGAAGCGGTCCCCATTCCACGCCTTCGACCTCGGGGCGCGCCCCAGTTGCCGTGTAGCTGGCGACGATGGCGTACAGCGTCGTGACCGAGACGCGCGCGAGGTTGCTCGCGATGGGGACCAGCGGCTTGTACGCGGACTCGCTGACTGAGAGGTCTCCCGAGACCTCGGTCCCGTCCGAGGCGAGTTCGTTGCCTGGACGCCAGACGACGACCGCGACGCCCTCGGTCTCCGGGTCGCGGTCGACGCGCGCCTCAAGTTCGCCGAGGCCTGCAATCGGGCCGAGTCCAGGGTCCGAGACGAAGTCCACTTGCAGCGGTGCCTCCGACTTGTCGGTCCCGTCCGGGCCGATCCACAACCGGCCCGATCGCACGCCCTGCGCGGCGACCATGCGCGTGAGGTCCCGGACGAACTCCTCGGCCTCGGCCGATCCCGCAAGCGGCTCGTTGTTGATGTCCCACCAGATTCGGAAGCTCATGCGCTTACCGCCGTCCCGTTGCCGTTGTACGTCTTGTAGAACCGCACGCCCGAGCTGTCCCCCGACGTAGACGGTGAGTCGCGCGCCCTCGGGCAGAATCGCGTCACAGCCCGCCTCGCCCCCGCACGGCTCCTTGTTGATGACCATGGTGACGTCCCGGCTGCCACCCGCCCGGGTCTCGCCTGCAATGCGGGCCTCCACGTGGTCCATCACCACGGCGTATTTGAACGGAGGCTTCACCCCTTCGCGTGCTTTGGGGTCGCGGCCGGACTGGAAGTCGACGAGTTCGCTCTCATCACTGGTGAAAGCCACTGCGCGCGCCCGGTCGCCGTCAACCCATACCGGAAGGCGGCCCGCCGCTTCACGGGCTCGCGGCGGGACGGACCCGCCGCCGCTGGCCGTTGTGCGCGGCGCGGTGGGCGGGGGAGCCCCGCCGCCTCCGGCGGCCCTGACCGGCGGGCCTCCCGGAGGTGCGACCCCGCCGCTCCCGCCGCCTGCGATCGAAGCGATGTACTCGCCCATCCGGTTGGACCCTGCCTTGAGGGTGGCGAGCGCTTCGGCGAGCCGTTCGCGGGCCGTGGTGGGCGACCCGCAAGTTCGCCCGCGCCGTCGCATAACCCAAGCGTCACACCAGGAAACACCCGTAAGAGCGAGAGGGCCCGGGCGCGAAGCGCCCGGGCCCTCTCGCCGTTCGCGGCCGAAAGCTCAGATCGTGGCGTGGTATTCGAGTTCGTACGCGCTCGCATCGAGCACCATCTCCGTGACCTCGACGCACCGGTCCTCGCCGTCGTAGGCGACGCGGGTGATTGCGATGACGGGAGTGCCGCCGGGCAGTTCGAGCGCCTCGGTCTCGGCGGGCAGCGGCATCCTGGCCCGCAGCCGCTCGGTGAATCTCGCCGGAGCATGCCCGATCTCCGCGAGCCGCGCATACACGCCGCCGGGCCCGGTGTCCGTGTAGACGATCGCGGTGGCGCGCACCATCTCAGGCAGGTAGTAGGAATCCGCGAGCTGGACAGGCCGGTCTTCCATGGAGAAGCGCCGCGCTCGGCGGATCATCGGGCTGCCGGGCTCGATCCGGAACGCATCGGCCACGGCCCGACCGGCTGGAGTCTCGCCGACGGTCAGGTCGATCAGTCTCGTCTGTTTGCCGGAATCGGCGCCTTGGACTGCTCGCCCCTCTTTCCAGACTTCGAGGCGCATCGGGAAGGACCGCAGATTCGGCTCGAACGTTCTGACGTAGCTGCCGGATCGAGGTTTGGTGATGATGAATCCGTCGCTGCGCAGCTGCGCCAGCACTCGGGCCGCGGTACCTCGGTCGATGTTGAACTCATTGCCGATCACCGTCGCGCTGGGCATCCGATCGCCTGGGGCGTACACGCCGTCGAGGATTCGCTGGCGCAGCGTTTCGGCGGCGCGGGCGCTGGCCGAGTCATGCTTGCCGCTCATTGATGGCGATTCCTCCCTGCGCTTCTGGCGCGCTCAGCCTACCGACCACCGACCTGGGGAAATCCCCGCCGTGAGCGAACCAAAATCTGATGCCATCAGAACTTGCTTGAACCCGTCAAATGTGATCTACTGATGGGGACTTCACTCTGGGTCATGAAACGGCGGCGCTGACTCGCAGACCGCCTGGCCTGGTGGGGGCAGGCGGGATGCCGCCGGTGATCCGCGCCCGCCCCGAGGTGTACGCCTCGGGGCGGGCGGAACTCGAACTCAATAGGGCCGAACACAGACAGCGGCCCGCCGGGGAAAGCTTGGAACCTAGACCGGCGGGCCGCGCACTCCACGAGAACGGATTCTCATGGCGCTGATCAGCCTATCGCGCGATGCTGTGCCCGCATGGGCCAAGATCGACCTGCAACTGCACCAGCCCTACCGAACCTGGCTCGGCTTCGGCCGCCTGCGCTGCGACTGGTGCGGCGAACGCTGGGGAAGGCACGGCTGCTACTACCGCGAGTCGGCGGCGCGCCACTTCCTCGACACCGCCTCACCCGCTCAACGGGAAGCAGCCCTGCTCGCGGGCGACATCAGCACCGAGGACTTGCGGCCCCGACGCCGCACCAGACTCACCGGCGCCCACCGCCGCAGGCCGAGCCCTTTTCCCGCTCCCGCCTTGGTGCCACGACTCTTGGAGCGCGCACATGGCTGATGACTGGCACCTCATCGGCGAGTTCACCCGCGACATCGGCATGGGCGACAGCATCCGGTTCCTCGTGGAGCGGAACACCGAGGATCCCGCCCTGCACGGCATTCGCTGCAATGAAGGCACCGGCGCCGGTCCGCGGCCCGTCGCGGTCTTCACCGAGCCCGAATCCTGCCCGACGACATGGCGCCCAGCGTGGAAGGGCGACCCCATGAGTCCCGGCATCGAAGTGGAGGCCAGGGGGATCGCCCGTCGCGGCTGGCAGCGGTTAGAGCGTCTCGACGCCCTCCGTGCCGCGCAGGGCGCCGCGGGTGTCCAGGACGGGGACGCCGGCCGGGAGGGACTCCGGGGTGTACTCGGAGTGGTTGGTGAGCAGCACGATCAGGTCGGCCTTCGCGGTGGCGAGGTCGGCGACCCGCTCCACCTCGTGGCCGGCCACGTTCCACGACGTCACGTGCGGGTCGTGGTAGGCGAGCTCCGCGCCCGCCTCGATGAGCTTGCGGCCCACCGGGGTCGCCGGCGACTCGCGCTGGTCGGCGATGTCCGGCTTGTAGGTCACGCCCAGCAGCAGCACCCGGGCGCGCGAGAGCGCGATGCCCGCGTCGTTCAGCTTCGCCATCGCCCGGTTCACCGTGTACTCCGGCATCCGGTTGTTGATCTCCTGCGCCAGCTCCACGAACCGGAACGGGTAGCCGAGCGTCCGCACCTTGTACGACAGGTAGTTCGGGTCGATCGGGATGCAGTGCCCGCCCACGCCCGGCCCCGGGTAGAACGCCTGGTAGCCGAACGGCTTCGTCTTCGCCAGCCCGATCGCGTCCCACAGGTCCACGCCGAGCTCGCGGCAGAACACCGCCATCTCGTTCACCAGCGCGATGTTCACGTGCCGGTACGTGTTCTCGAGGAGCTTCGCCATCTCGGCCTCGCGCGGGCCCTTGGCCTCCACGATCGTGTCGATGAACCGCGAGTACAGGGCCTTCGCGGCCGCCGTGCACTCGGGGGTGAGGCCGCCGACGACCTTCGGCGTGTTCACGATCCCGTACACCGGGTTGCCCGGGTCGACCCGCTCCGGCGAGAACGCCAGGCAGAAGTCGACGCCGGCGGTCAGGCCCGACTCCTGCTCGAGGATCGGCGCGACGACCTCCTCGGTCGTGCCCGGGTAGGTGGTGGACTCCAGGACCACGAGCGCGCCCCGCTGGAGGTGCTGCCCGGCGGCGCGGGAGGCGCCGATGACGGCGGCGAGGTCGGGCCCGCCCGCCTCGCCCAGCGGCGTCGGCACGCAGATGACGATGGCCTTCGCGCGGGCCTGGACCGCCGGGTCGGCGGTCGCGGTGTAGCCCTGCTCGAGCATGGTCCGCAGCTCGGCGTCGGAGATGTCGTCGATGTGGCTCGACCCCGCGTTGAGCGCGTCGACGACCGCGCGGGTGCGGTCGAGGCCGACCACGGTGAGGCCCTTGGCGGTCGCGGCCTGCGCGAGCGGCAGGCCGACGTAGCCCTGACCGACCACGACCAGGTCGACCGGGGCGCCGGCCTGTCCTTCAGATGCCACGTCGTTAGCAGACACTGTGGAGTCCTTTGCGAATCGGTGGGAAGAGCTGACAGCTCAGACCGAGATTAGCAATGGCGAATTCTGCGGACTTGACCAGGGCAAACGTCAATTGCCGTTGTCCGGTCGTTCACTTTTCGGCCACCTGAAATGCGAGCAGACGTCAATTCGAGCGTTTGTTCACCCGCTGATCGACCAATGTTCACCATTGCCGCGCGGGCGTCCGCGCACCTCGCAGCCGCTCCCCGCGCGCCCGGAAATACGCCGTTCACATGCGATTTCTCCCGCAACTCGCCGACGCCCGATTCCCATTCTCACCCATGTCCGGACGCCGCCCTGGAGCTACCATCGGGGGCATGCCCACATTGAGCATCGTCATCCCCGTCTACGGCGCCGAGGCGTACCTCGCCGGCTGCCTCCGGACGATCGTCGGCGGGGGAGACCGGCTCGAGGTCGTCGTGGTGGACGACTGCTCGCCGGACGGCTCGCGCGCCATCGCGGAGCGGTTCGCCGCCGAGGACCCCCGCTTCCGGGTCGTGTCCACCCCGGAGAACGCGGGCTCGGGCCCGGCCCGGAACTTCGGCCTGACGCAGGCCAAGGGCGACTACGTGTGGTTCGTGGACGGCGACGACGAGCTCAAGCCCGGCGCCGTCGACCGCGTCATCGCCGCGCTCGACGCCTCCGCGCCCCTCGACGTGCTCCTGGTGCAGCACGAGAAGGTCCGCGACACCGGCGTGGTCGAGCCCGGCGAGCTCGCCGACCTCACCGCCGCGTGCCCGGCCGACCCCGGCGGCTTCACGCTCGCCGAATGGCCCCAGATCGTCGACTACACGCACACCCCGTGGACGAAGGTCTCCCGCCGCGAGTTCCTCACCGGCATCGACCTCGGCTTCCCCGCCGGCTGGTACACCGACATCCCCTGGACGTACGGCCTGCTGCGCCGCGCCGAGCGGATCGCGGTCGTCACCGAGTCCTGCTACCAGTGGCGCCAGCGCGCCGGGTCCTCGATCACGCGCACCCGCGACGACCGGCACTTCGACGTGTTCACCCAGTGGCAGCGCGTCTGGGACGACTTCGAGGACGTCCGGGAGCCGCAGGTCCGGGTCGCCCTGTTCAACCACATGGTGTGGCACCTGCTCGTCGTCATCGGGAACACCGAGCGCGTCGACCCGCGCAAGCGCCGCGAGTTCTTCCGCCGCACCTCCGCGCTGTACCGCCGCTACCACCCGGGCCCGGACGCGTGGCGCCCCGCCGCGGGGGTCGCGGGCCTGAAGCAGCGGCTGCTGGCCGCGCGCGCGTACCTCGGGTACGAGGCGCTGCGGCAGGTGTACCGGCTGGCGCGCCGCGTGCGCGGCGGCGGCCCGCAGGGGCCGGCCGCGCCGCGGGGGTCAGCGGCCGAGGCCGCGCCTGACGGCCCGCCGGAGCAGCCCGCCGGGCCCGGCCTCCCGGCCGCCACCCGCGTCTCGGGCGGCTGAGGGCGCGAACGCGTCCGCGAGCGGGCCCGACGCGACCCGTTCGGCCCCCCACACGTCCGCGATCGAGGCGCCGGTGCGGTGCGCGCGCGCGGCGGCCGCGGCCCGCTCCAGGCGCACGACGCCGTGCGGGAGTTCGATCTCCACGAGTCCGAGCCGGTGCTCGTTGGCGTGGTCGACGATCGCGGCGACCGCGTCCGGTCCCGGTTCGGCGGCCGCGGGGACGTCGATGCGGTAGGGGACGCGGGGGTCGGGTGCGGGCGCGGCGGTGAAGCGGACGCGGGGTTCGCCACCGAACGCCTCGAGGAGGAGCCGGGCGTCGAACGCCGGGTCGTCGAGCGGGGCGTGGCGGCCGGTCTCGGGTGCGGGCCAGTCGCCGGTGAGGGTGACGCGCACGTCGCGCCTGGAGCCGGTGAGGATCGCGTCGACGCAGGTCTCGGCGCCGGGCCCGGCGGGGACGGTCACGTCGGCGAGGGGGGTGCCCCAGCTGCGGTTGGCCCTGGGGCGCTTGAGGTCGAGTTCGGGGACGCGGTCGGCGATCCGGGGCCGGCGGTAGGCCTTGGCGAGGTCGCCGCGGGCGGCGATCTGGCGCGGGCCGAGGTGCCACGCGGACGACTCGTGGTCGGGCACGAAGAGGGCGCCGGCCTGGTGGAGGCGGTAGCCGAAGACGGTGTCGGAGCCGAGGGGCAGGTCGGCGTCCATGCCGCCGGCGGCGTCGAAGAGGCTGCGGTGCACGGAGAACGAGGCGCCGACGAGGACGCGGAAGGCCCGGTGGTCGGCGTCGCGCAGGCCGCCGGTGGCGTCGATGATCTGCTCGATCCACTGCGGTTCGGACCGGTCGAACAGGGTCGCGGCCTTGCCGGCGCGGACGGCCTCGTACACGTCGAGGGGGTCGAGGTCGCCGGGCCGGTAGTCCACGAACCGCTTGTGGCCCAGCACGGCGAGGTAGTCGGCGGCGTGGTGCCAGGACAGCTGGGAGGCGACGTGGTCGTCGAAGACGAGCATGTCGGCGTCGAGGCGGAGCACGACGTCGCCGTCGCTCTGGGCG
This sequence comes from Glycomyces terrestris, assembly GCF_003933745.1. Classification (GTDB taxonomy): domain Bacteria; phylum Actinomycetota; class Actinomycetes; order Mycobacteriales; family Micromonosporaceae; genus Glycomyces; species Glycomyces terrestris. The sequence goes on from NZ_RSEB01000007.1 coordinate 223,245, forward strand.
ACGCCGGAGTTCGTGGCGTGCGCCGAGGCCCAGCCGCCGGCGAGCGGGGCCGCGATGCGGGTCGACTCGGGCCGCAGGTCCGGGAGGCGCAGCGGCGGGGTGGAGCCGTCGTCGACGACGACGACCTCCATGAGGTGCGCCGGGTACGTCTGGGCCGCGAGGGACGCGAGCGTGACGTCGAGCTTGTCCTGGTGCCCGTGCGCCGGGACGACGACGCTCACGCGCAGCGCGGGCTCCCCGCCGGGCCTGGTCAGCGGGCCGTAGTCGTTGCGGCGGAGGACGGCGTCCACGGCGCTCCTAGCGTTTGAGGAGGGCGCGCAGGCGGGCGCGCTGGCGGGCGTTGAAGTACTTGCGGACGAGGCGGCGCGCGAAGTCGGCGGGCGGCGGGTTGAACACGGTCCCTTCGGGTTCGGTGGCGGCGAGGCCCTCGAACACGGTGGCGCCCCAGATGCCGGCGACGACCTGGTCGAGGCCGGTGCCGCCGACGATGTGGCGGGCGCGCGCGAACGCGGCGGTCCGCTCCAGGCGCGCGGGCGGGCCGCCCGGGATCGCGGCGGTGACGAGGCCGGCGTCGACGCGCTCCATGAGCTTGAGCATCCGGCCGAGGCTGTCGGCGCGCAGCGGCACCGGCCGGGGGAGCAGGAACCGGTAGGGGACGGCCGGGTCGGGCTCGGGGGCCTTCTCGGCGATCCGGACCCGGGACTCGTGGCCGTACAGCTCCTCGACCAGGCGCAGCTGGGCGCCGTCGCCGGCGAGGATCGACGCCCGGTCGTGCGGGGCGGGGCCGCGGCCGGTGACGAGGGTGACGCGGACGTCGCCGTCGGGGCCGCCGAGGACGGGCGCGACCGCGGCGTCCACGTCGGCGACGTTCGCGTCGCCGATCTCGACGACCATGTCCACCAGGGGGACCCGCCAGGCGCGGGGCGCGGCCGTGCGGCGCCAGCCGTGGAGGGGGACGCGCTGGGCGATGTAGGGGACGCGCTGGCGGCGGCCCTCCTCCTCCTTCTCCTGCATCTGCGGGATGCCGAGGTGCCAGGCGGAGGAGGTCGTCTCGGGGACGAACACGGCGCCGGCCTGCGAGAGCCGGTACGCGAACTCGGTGTCGCTGCCGAGGCGCAGGTCGGTGTCGAGGCCGCCGACGGTCTTGAAGAAGTCGCGGTGGAGGGACCCGGTGGCGCCGATGAACACCCGGTAGTTCGAGTGGTGGTGCGCGGTGAGGCCGTCGGTGTCGTCGATGACCTTCTCGATCCAGTGCGGGGTCGAGTCCTCGATCGCGAACAGGGCCGCGCCCTCGCCGACGAGGATCTTCTCGTGCACCTGCTCGGGGGTCAGGCGGCCCGGCTCCCACGCGATGAACCGCTTGTGGCCCAGGACGGCCAGGTAGTCGGCGGTGTGGTGCCAGCGCAGCTGGGCCTCGACGTGGTCGCGGTAGGCGACCATGTCGGAGTCGAGGCGCAGGATCACCTGGCCGTCGGCGTGGGCGACGCCGGTGTTGACGCCGTGCGCGGACCCCCACGAGTCGGGGGTGGTGGTGACGAGGCGGGTGTGCTCGGGGCGGAGCTCGGGCAGGCGCAGGGGCGGCGTGGAATTGTCGTCGACGACGACGACCTCCATGAGGTCCGCGGGGTACGTCTGGGCGGCGAGGGCGGCGAGGGTGAGGTCGAGCTTCTCCTGCGCGCCGTAAGCTGGGATGACGACGCTCACCGCGAGACTCGGCTTCCAGGTGGCCGCCGTCGGCGGGTGCAGGGCCCTATAGTCGTTGCGGACGATGCGCGGGCGTTTCGGTGAGTCGTTCATTTCGCGCCCACGATATCCCGGGAGCGGAGGCGGACCTTGACCGGCTTCCCAGTTCAACATCTGTTTACGCAGGTGAGGGTGTCCGTTCGCATGCAATTCAACTTCCGAGCCATTGGGCACGCGAGGATCTGGGCTGAATGCGACGCAGAGATGAACGGACGAGATGACCCCAGCTGACGAGGGCTCGCGATATCCGGCCCGCCTGATCGACGACCAGTTGGCGCAGTCGAAGGCCCGCCGGAGGGGCTCGCTCGTGTCCACCGCGCTGCGCACCCGCTCGCCCGGGGGCCGGTGGCTGCTCGCGGCGGCGGCGACCCGCTCGCTGACGCTGCCGCAGCTCATCGATGCCGCCCGGGAGGGGCGGCGGGTCGACGCGGACCCGGCGGCGCTGTGCGACCTGGCCCGCGTGGTCGGCCTCCAGTTCGGGACCGAGGAGGACCGGCGGGACGCGCTCGCGCTGTTCGACCTCGCCCTGGCGATCGGGGGCCCGAAGCGGGTGCCGGTCCGGGCCGCGGCGGTGCACGCGCAGCTCGCGTACGCCGCGGGCGACCTCGACCGGGTGCGGCGGCTGCTGCGGCGGTACCGGCAGCTGCCGGCACTCGAGCGGGACGCGCTCCTGGCCGACCTCGGGCATCCGGACGCGGGCGGCGACGAGCGGGCGTGGGCCGGGCGGCTCGCGGCCCTGTGCCGGCAGCCGGAGCTGCGCCTCGACCCGGACGCGTCGCTGCCGTGGTTCGACCGGCTCCGCGGCGGCGCCGCCCCCGCGAGCGTGGACGGCCCGAAGGTCTCGGTCGTCATGACCGCGTACCGGCCCGGGCCGGCGCTGCTCACCGCGGTCCGGTCGGTCCTAGAGGGCACGTGGGCGAACCTGGAGGTCCTCGTCGTCGACGACGCCTCCGGGCCCGAGTACGGCGACGTCTTCGACGCCGCGGCCGCGCTGGACGACCGGGTGCGGATCCTCCGGCAGGCCGAGAACGGCGGGACGTTCGCGGCCCGGAACACCGCGTTCGACGCGGCCGCGGGCGAGTTCGTGACCGGCCTGGACTCCGACGACTGGGCGGCGCCGCGGCGCCTCGAGCGGTCGGTCGCGCCGCTCCTGGCCGACCCGGGCCTCCAGCTGACGTACGGCGAGGCGTTCCTGTTCAACGAGGACCTCACCGCGACCCGGCCCGGCCGGGTCCTCACGACCGCGTCGACCGCGTCGATGACGTTCCGGCGCGGCGCCCTCGACCGGCTCGGCTACTACGACGAGATCCGCAAGGGCGCCGACACCGAGTTCCTCCAGCGGTTCTCGGCCGCGTACGGTGAGGCGGCCGTGCGGCGGCTCGCGGGCACGTGGGACACGGTCATGCGCCAGGCCCCCGGGTCGCTGTCCCGGGAGGAGTTCGGGCCCGGCTGGAAGCACCCGTCGCGGCGCGCCTACCAGTCCTCGTACCCGCTGTGGCACCGGCAGATCGCGGCCGGCGAGGCCGACCCGTACCTGCCGCGCCGGCCCGTGCGGCGCCCGTTCTGGGCCCCGTACCACGCGGCCGTCGCCCGCGCCGAGCAGCGCACTCGCCGCTTCGACGTCGTGTTCTGCCTCGACTGGCGGCCCTTCGGGGGCCCGCAGAAGTCGACGATCGAGGAGGTCAAGGCGCTGCGCGCCGCGGGCCTGTCGGTCGCGGTCATGCACCTGGAGTCGTGGCGGCACATGACGACCGAGGACCGGCCGATGTGCGAGCCGATCCAGCGGATGGTGAACGACGGAGCGGTCGAGCAGGTCCTCCCCACCGACGACGTCGAGTGCCGCCTCCTGGTGCTGCGCTACCCGCCGATCCTCCAGTTCCGGTCCGGGGAGCGGTCCGCGGTCCGCCCGGAGCGGATGGTCGTCCTCGCGAACCAGGCCCCGGCCGAGCGCGACGGCTCCGACGTCCGCTACGACCCCGACGGCTGCCACGCGAACGCCGCCGACATGTTCGGGACCGAGCCCCTGTGGGTGCCGCAGGGCCCGCAGGTCCGCGAGGCGCTCGCCGGGCTCACCGCGGGGCCCCTCGCCGACTTCGACATGCCCGGCATCATCGACACCGCCGACCTCCACCCCGCCCGCACCGGGTTCCGCTCCAAGCTCCCCGTCGTCGGCCGCCACTCCCGCGACGACCGCACGAAGTGGCCGACCGCCGCCGACCTCCCGCTCGTGTACCCCGGCGACGGCCGCTGGGACGTGCGCGTCATGGGCGGCGTCAAGTCGGTCGCCGAGATCACCGGCGCGCCCGCGCCCGCCGAGTGGACCTGCTACGGCTTCAACGAGACCGACGTGGACTCGTTCCTGTACCAGCTCGACTTCTGGATCTACTTCCCGCACCCGCGCCAGTACGAGGCGTTCGGCCGCGCCGTCCTGGAGGCCCTCGCCGCCGGGTGCGTGACCGTGCTCCCGCCCCGGTTCGAACCGGTCTTCGGCGACGCGGCCCTGTACTGCGAGCCCGCCGAGGTGATCCCATTGGTGGACGGCCTGTACGCCGACCCCGAGCGCTTCCTGGCCCGCAGCGCCCTCGCCCAGCAGCGGGTGCGCGAGCGGTTCAGCCACGACTCCTACCGGGCGCTCGTGGCCGGCCTGCTGGCCGGCAGCCCCCTGAACCGCACCGCCGCCTGACCGGAAAGCCGACTCCGATGAAGCAACTGCTCAAAGCCGTCCACCGCCGCCTCGGCCGGCCCGCGCCCGCCCGCCTCGCGGCCGCCGCCGCCGTCCTCGCCGCCGCCGCGCTCGCGGCCGTCGCCCTCCTCGGCCCCGAACGCCTCGTGTGGGCCGTGTCATTCGCGATGAGCCTCATCACGCTCGGGGCGCTGGCGCTCGTGTGGCAGGAGGCCCGCCGCGCCCGCCAGGAGGCCCGCGCCTCCGCCGAGCGCGCCGAGGTCACCTACCGGCGCATCCTGGCCGCGTTCGAGGTCGAGCGCCTGGCCGCGGAGCGCCGCCACGCCCGCGGCGGCGACCGCGCGGCCTGAGCCCGGGCCGACGCGCGCGCACCCGCGCCCCGCTCTCCGATCGGCCGTGATCTGCCCGGAAACACCGGGCGGTAGTATTGGCGCGCCATCGACATGCCGCTCAGCAACCACCGTTCCGGGAGGGCCGCCCCCATGGAGGAGCCGATCATTCAGGCTCGTGACCTCGGGATCTGCTTCGCGAAAGGCAAGCAGAAGAAAGGCCGGGTCAAGGACCTGTTCGTGCGGCGCGCCGCCAACAAGAAGGGCGCCCAAGCGCAGGACTTCTGGCCGCTGCGCCACGTCAACTTCGACATCTTCCCCGGCGACGCCGTCGGCATCATCGGCCGCAACGGCACCGGCAAGTCCACGCTGCTGCGCCTGATCACCGGGGTCCTCATCCCCGACGAGGGGTACGTGCGCCGCGAAGGCCGCGTCGCCCCGCTCATCGCCCTGTCCGCCGGGTTCTCCGGCGAGCTCACCGGCCGCGAGAACGTCAACCTGGTGGCCGCCCTCCACGGCATGACCACCAAGGAGATCAAGAACAAGTTCGACGAGATCGTCGAGTTCTCCGAGCTCGAGGACTTCATCGACACGCCCGTCAAGTACTACTCCTCGGGCATGAAGGTCCGCCTCGGCTTCGGCGTCATCACGCAGCTGCCGCACCCGATCCTCCTGGTCGACGAGGCCCTCGCCGTCGGCGACGCCGCGTTCAAGCGCAAGTGCCAGCAGGTCATCGCCGGGCTCCTCAAGGAGGGCCGGACCCTCGTGTTCGTCTCCCACTCCGAAGGCGACCTGAAGAAGTACTGCGAGCGCGGCATCTTCCTCGACGCCGGCACGCTCGTCACCGACGGCACCGTGCAGGAGGCCCTCGACTCCTACAAGGAGGCCGAGAAGCGCGACGCCGACCGCAAGGCCCGGAAGAAGGCCGCCGCCGAGGCCGCCGCCAAGAAGGCCGCCGAGGCCGCCGCGAACCCGGCCCCCGCCCTGATCCCGGGAGCGGCCGGGGCCGCCCAGTGAGCCGAGCCGTCATCCTGCCGGCGCCGGGCGGATTCGCCGAGATCGACGAGGACCGCACCGTCCTCGACCGGCTCATCGGGCAGATCCGCGACGCCGGCTGCGACGACGTCACCGTCCTCACCAGGCCCGGCACCGACCGGCCCGTCAAGGCGACCCAGGTCGTGTCGGCCGACGCCGACGCCGACCTCGCCCACCTCGGGGAGCTCGCGTTCGCGCAGGACGGGCACCTGTTCGTCGCCTGCGCAGACCTCGTCGCCTCCCAGACCACGGTCGCGGCCGTCCTCTCCGACTCCTCGCGCCGCTCCGGCGTCCTCGTCGGCGCCGACGACCCGTCCGCGGCCCCCGTCCAGGTCGACCGCGGCCTGGTCACCGGGCCCGGGCCGGGCCCGACCCGCCTCGGCGGCCTCGCGAAGGTCTCCGCGGCCCACCTCGCCAGACTCGAGCGGCACTGGCCGCGACGCAGCGACGGGGACGCCTTCGAGGGCGTCCTCGCCGCGCTCCACGCCCGCGCCGTCCCCGTGCACGCCTACCGCACCGGCGGCCTCGAGCACCGCCAGGTCGCCACCGCCGACGAGGCCCGCGAGGTCATCGCCGCGTTCGAGGCCGTCGACATGGACGCGTGGCGGTTGAAGCACGCCGTCAAGCACGACGACGACCTCTTCGCGACCTACGCGGTCTCCACGTGGTCCCCGAAGGTCGTCAAGCTCGCCGCGCGCCTCGGCTGGACCCCGACCCCGATCACGTGGGTGTCGATCGTCCTCGCCGTCGGCGCCGCCGCAATCTTCACCACCGGCTGGTCGCCGTGGTACCTCGCGGCCGCCGCCCTCATGTACCTCAGCTTCGTGTTCGACTGCGTCGACGGCCAGCTCGCGCGCTACACCCAGAACTTCTCGCCGTTCGGCGGCTGGCTCGACATGATGGCCGACCGGTCGAAGGAGTTCCTGCTGTACGCCGGCCTCGCCGCCGGCGCCGTCGCGGGCGGCGCGCCCGCCCCCGCCGCGTGGGGCCTCGCGATCGCGGCCCTCGTCGTCCAGGCCGTGCGGCACACTGCGGACGCCTGGTACGGGGTCCTGCTCGACACCGCCGTCGTCCGCCAGGCCCGCCGCCGCGAGTCCGCGCCGCCCGCCGGGCGCGCCGCGCACCTCGGCGAGCGCCTCGCCACCGCGTCCGAGCAGGTCATCGGCGCCCACCGCTCGCCCCTGTACTGGGCGAAGCGCACCATCGTCGCGCCCGTCGGCGAGCGCTGGCTGCTCCTGGCCGTCGCGGCCGCCGCGTTCGGGCCGCAGGCCGCGCTCACCGCGCTCCTCGCCTGGCAGCTCCTCGCCCTCGGCTACACCACGGCCGGGCGCACCCTCCGGTCGTTCGCGGCCCGCACCGCCGCCCTGCGCCGCCCGGACCGGGCCGCGCACCGCGACGACGGGCCCCTCGGCCGGCTCGTGCCCCGCACCCGCCTGCGCGGCGACATGGCGCCGTTCGCGGCGACCGCCGCCGCGGTCCTCGCCGCGGGGGGCGCGGTCCTCGCGGCCGCGCTCGGCGCCGCGCCGTGGATCGTGTTCGGGCTCGCCGGGCTCGCGCTCGTCCTCGCCGGCGCGGTCGCCCGCACCGACCACGAGGGCATCCTCGACTGGTACATCCCGGCCGGGCTCCGCGCCGTCGAGCTCGGGAGCGTGTGCGCGGCCGGGATCGCCGCCGCCGTCTCGTGGCCGGTCCTGTTCCTGCTCCTGACCGTCATCGCCCTGTACTTCTACGACCTCGCCGTGAGCCTCGACAAGGCCGCGTCCCCGGTGGCGCGCCGCGACCTCGGCCTCGGCTGGCCCGCCCGCAGCCTCATCGCGATCGGCGCGGCCGCCGCCGCCGTCGCGACCTCCCCCGCGGTCGCCACTGCGGTCTACGCGCTGCTCGCGGTGTACGTCGCGGCCGTGTTCATCGGCGCGGTCGCGGCCGGGACGATCCGCGCCTCCCGCACCGCCGCCGCCTGACGCGCGGGCCCTCGCGCGCGATCCCCTTTGACAGTCAAGCGAACTCGTTCGCATTACATGCCCCGACAGGCGAGCGGTCCTGGCCGCCCGCGACTAAGGTGTACGTGTGCGCAAGTGTGGGCTCCGGCGTCTGGTGCTCGTCGCGACCGTGATCGGGGCGGTGGGCCTGCTGTCGCTGCCCTGGTACGGCGCCGCGTCGCCGCGTGACGACGCCGCGGTCGTGGTGGACTGGGTCAACGCCGACGAGACGAACCCGTGGCCGCCCGGCTCCAGCGCCTCCGAGAGCCCCAGCTACGACGGCGACGGCACCGCCGACGGCCCCGACGGCGAGGACGGCGGCGACGGCTCCGGTCCCGGCGACGGCGGCCCCACCGGCGAGGCCGGCGAGCCCGGCTCCGGGCCCGTCGACGGCGGCGACGGGGAGGACGGCGGACTGCTCGGCCTCGCGTTCCCCGTGCAGGCCGGCATGAGCGTGGGCCTGCTCGCGCTCGCGTTCCTGGCGCTCCTGCCGGGCCGCCGGATGCCCGCCGACCTCCGCTGAGGCCCCGGGCCTCACAGGCCCGTGTACGCGTAGCCGCGGCGCTCGAACTCGGCGAGGATCGACTCCAGCGCCCCGCACATGTCCTTCTGGTTCGCGGCGCCGTCGTGCAGGAGGATGATCGCGCCCGGCCCGGCCCGGTCGAGCACGTGCTCGCGGATCTGCGCCTCGGTCGTCTCGTTGTCCCAGTCCGAGGGGTCCACGGTCCAGTGCAGCGACTCCATGCCGAGGTCGGCGGCGACCGCGATCGCCTCGTCCGTCCACCGGCCGCCGGGGTGGCGGAAGTACGCGACCTCGGCGCCCGGCGCGGCCTTGAGGATCGCGTCGTTGGTGCGCTGGAGGTTCGCGCGGATCTCCTCCTCGCTCCATTCGCCGAGGTCGAACTCGTGGTACCAGGAGTGGTTGCACAGGGTGTGGCCCTCGCGGGCGATGTCGGCGACGAGCTCGGGGTACGCCTCCGCGTACGCGCCGATGAGGCAGAACGTGGCCTTGACGCCCCGCTCCCGGAGCATGTCGAGGACCTTCGGCGTCCACTCGGGGGAGGGGCCGTCGTCGAAGGTGAGCGCGACGGCGTCGTCCCCGGTGTGGTTGCGGGTGCCGAGCGGGCCGTCGTACGCGTTCGACGCGGGCTCGGCCGGCGGGGCCGAGGTCGGCGGCGGCGCGGGCGACTCGGGGGAGGGGGACGCGGCCGGGGTCGTCGCCGCGGGGGCGCTCGAGTCCGGCTCGGTGGGGGCCGGGTCCCCGGTGTCCGGCGCCTCCTCGTCCGCGGAGGACGCGGGGGCCTCGGTCCCGGTAGGCTCGGTCGCGGTCGGGTTCCCCGACGGCGCCGGGTCGCCCTCGGGCCACATCCAGGCGAGGAGCAGCAGCGCCAGGAGCGCTGCCGCGATGCCGAAGCCGTGGCGTCCCATGCCGTGATTGTAGGTGTCCCGGACCATCGGTCCGGTGATTCGAGGAGTGGTGGATGCGACTGGTCGTGGGGATGACGGGGGCGACCGGGGCCGTGTTCGGGGTGCGGCTGCTGGAGGCGCTGCGCGCGACCGGCGAGGTCGAGACGCACCTGGTGATGAGCCGCTGGGCGCGCACCACGCTGCGGCTGGAGACCGCGTACTCCCCGGCCGAAGTGGCCGCGCTCGCCGACTTCGCGTGGGGCCCGAACGAGCAGGCCGCCCCGATCTCCTCCGGGTCCTTCCGCACCGACGGCATGGTCATCGCGCCGTGCTCGATGAAGACGGTCGCGGCCGTGCGCACCGGCTACACCGAGGGCCTCATCGGCCGCGCCGCGGACGTGACGCTGAAGGAGCGCCGCCGCCTCGTGCTCCTGGCCCGCGAGAGCCCGCTCTCGGAGATCCACCTGGAGAACCTGCTCGCGCTCTCGCGCATGGGCGCGGTCGTCCTCCCGCCGGTGCCGGCGTTCTACAACCGGCCCGAGACGATCGACGACCTCGTCGACCACGTCGTGGCCCGCACCCTCGACCAGTTCGGACTCGAGTACGCCAAGGCGCGGCGCTGGGACGGCTTGGGCGACAATGGGTCCACCGGCACGATCGAGGACGGCATGGTGGCGGACGGCATGGTCGAGAACGGCACCGTTGAAGGCGGCACGATCGAGGACGGCACTGTCGAGGACGGCACGATCGAGGACAGCGGGGCCGAGGAGGAGTAGCGAGTGGACACCCTGATGTGGGAGGCCAAGGCCGCCGAGGGGCGCGGCGCGGCGCTGCTGCGCTGGGTCCTCGACGAAGGCGTGCACGCGGTCGCGGACCCCGCGGTCCGCACCGAGGTGTTCGTCTCCGGCGACCGCGTCGTCGTGGTCGTGGTCGGCGAGCACCCGCCCCGGCGGCTCCCCGACCCGCCCGAGGACCTCATCGCCCGGGCCCCGCACGCGTGGCCGTTCACGCGGGTGAACGTCGCGGCCTGAGCGGCCCGCCGCCTCCCGCGTTCGCGAGCGCCCGTCGCGACCTGTTCGAAACCGCGGTTGTCGGTGCGCCCGCGGAGGATTGCGCACCGGGGGCCCTCCCCGTGCCCGTTTTGCGGGCATACGCCCCGGACACGCCGACGCCCGGTGGTCCTGTCGGGGCCGCCGGGCTTCGATGCGCTGGGGGACCCCGAGGGGTCCGGGATACGGCCCTAGCGGCCGATGCCCTGGTACGTCCAGCCGTGCTTGCGCCACTGCTCCGGGTCGTACGCGTTCATGCCGTCGAGGATGCGCCGCTCGGCGACCTGGCGGCCCAGGGCCTCGGGGTCGAGGGTGCGGAACTCCTCCCACGGGACCATCGCGCACACCACGTCGGCGCCGGCCACGGCCTCGGGCAGGGTCTTCACGAACGACAGCTCGGGCGCGAACGCCTTCGCGTTCTCCAGGCCCTCCGGGTCGTAGACGACGACGTCGGCGCGGGCCGCGCGCAGCCGCCGGGCGATGTCGAGCGCCGGCGAGTCGCGGATGTCGTCGGTGTCGGGCTTGAACGTCGCGCCCAGGTACGCCACGCGCACCCCGGACAGGTCCGGCCCGTTCGGGCCCGGCGTGCGGCCCACCAGGTTCGCGACGGCGCGCACCGTGTGCGCGCGGCGGCGGGTGTTGATGCCGTCGACCTCGTCGAGGAACCGGAACGACTCGCCGACCCCGAGCTCGCCGGCGCGCGCCGAGAGCGCCCGGATGTCCTTGGGCAGGCAGCCGCCGCCGAAGCCGATGCCGGCGCGCAGGAACTTGTTGCCGATGCGCTGGTCGTAGCCGATGGCGCGGGCCAGGTCGGCGACGTCGCCGCCGGTGACCTCGCACAGGTCGGCCATCGCGTTGATGAACGAGATCTTCGTGGACAGGAACGCGTTCGCGGCGACCTTCACCAGCTCGGCCGTCGCCAGGTCGGTCTCGACCACCGGCACCTCGCGGTCCTCGACCGCGGCGAGCTCGAGGATGCCGCGGTGGACGTCCTTGAGCAGCTGCGAGGCCCACTCCGACTGGGCCGCGTACACGATCCGGTTGGGGCGCAGCACGTCGTGCATCGCGTTGGACTCCTGGAGGAACTCCGGGCTCCAGCCGACCTCGACGCCGAGCCCCTCGGGGGCGTGGCGGTCGACGAGCTCCTGCACCCAGGACGCGGTGCCCACCGGGACGGTGGACTTGCCGACGATGAGGACCTTGCGCGAGAGGTGCTTGGCGAGGTCGACCACGGCCGCCTCGATGTAGGAGAGGTCCGCGCCGTGCTCGCCCTTGCGCTGCGGGGTGCCGACGCAGATGAAGTGGACGTCGGCGAAGTCGGCGACGGCCTGCACGTCCGTGGTGAACCGCAGCCGGCCCGACTCGAGGTTCTTCTTCAGCAGCTCGGGCAGGCCCGGCTCGTGGAAGGGCACGGTGCCGGAGGCGAACGACTCGATCTTCGCGGTGTCGACGTCGTAGCCGATCACCTCGTAGCCCAGCTCCGCGAAGCAGATCGCGTAGGTCGCCCCGAGGTAGCCGCAGCCCAGGAAGGAGATGCGCGGTCGGGTCGTCGGGTTCTGCGAAGGAGCCTGGTTCGCGTTGGCCATCAGATGCGTGCCCTGTCTGTGATCGGTGCAGTGCTGGTTCGGTGCGGGTCCGGGGGTGCGGCGGCGCCCGTACGAATGGTCCCGCATCGCGCGGCGACCTCGAATTGTACGTGAACGCCCGTATGGCCTGCGCCATCGTATATTCAGCTCCACGCGTGAACCCGGGGTGACGTTGCGGGGAACCGGCGGAGAATTCACCGTGGCAGCCGTCACCGGTGCGATGATCCATGGGCTAGACTCGCCCTGTATTACTCATCAGTAACAACTCTTCGCGACAACTGCCGGGAGCCGTCGATGTCCACCGGGTTCACCCCCTACCAGCTGCCAGACGACTACGCCGACATCCGCGCCGCCGCGCGCGGGGTCTGCGACGCCGGGGTCGCCCCCCACGCGGCCGAGGCCGACGAGGCGGCGGCCTTCCCCGAGCAGTCCTACGCGGCGCTCAAGTCCGCCGACCTGCACGCCCCGCACATCCCCGCCGAGTACGGCGGCGCGGGCATCGACGCGCTCGGCACCGCCATCGTCATCGAGGAGGTCGCCCGCGCGTGCGCCTCCTCCTCCCTCATCCCCGCCGTGAACAAGCTCGGCTCCCTGCCGGTCATCCTCGACGGCTCCGAGGAGCTCAAGCGCCGCTACCTGCCGCCCGTGGCCGCCGGCGACGCGATGTTCTCCTACTGCCTGTCCGAGCCCGAGGCCGGCTCCGACGCCGCCTCGATGACCACCCGCGCCGTCCGCGACGGCGACGCCTGGGTCCTCGACGGCGTCAAGCGCTGGATCACCAACGCCGGCGTCAGCGAGTTCTACACCGTCTTCGCCGTCACCGAGCCCGGCAAGGGCGCCAAGGGCATCTCCGCGTTCGTGGTCGAGAAGGGCGACGCCGGGGTCTCCTTCGGCAAGCCCGAGAAGAAGCTCGGCATCAAGGGCTCCCCGACCGCCGAGGTGTACTTCGACTCGGTGCGCCTCCCCGCAGACCGCCTCATCGGCCAGGAGGGCCAGGGGTTCTCGCTCGCCATGCGCACCCTCGACCACACCCGCGTCACCATCGCCGCGCAGGCCCTCGGGATCGCCCAGGGCGCGCTCGACGCCGCCACCGCGTACGCCGCCGAGCGCGAGCAGTTCGGCAAGCCGATCGCCGCGTTCCAGGGCGTCCAGTTCCTCCTCGCCGACGCGGCCATGAAGATCAGCGCCGCCCGCGAGCTCACTTACGCCGCCGCGGCCCGCTCCGAGCGCGGCGACGCCGACCTCACCTACTTCGGGGCCGCCGCCAAGTGCTTCGCCTCCGACGCGGCCATGCAGATCACCACCGACATGGTCCAGGTCCTCGGCGGCTACGGCTACACCCGCGACTTCCCGCTCGAGCGCATGATGCGCGACGCCAAGATCACCCAGATCTACGAGGGCACCAACCAGGTGCAGCGGATCGTCATCGCCCGGGAGCTCCAGCGCGGCAACGCGTTCTAGGTCCACATGAGGGAGCGGCGGGCCCTCCGGGGCCCGCCTTTTCTCCGTTACGCCTCGGCCTCGGCCGGCTCGGGCCGGGCCGGGGACGCCCGCGGGGCCCGCGGCCTCGGGCCCGCGAGGGCGAGCGCGCCGACCGCGGCGAGCGCCAGGAACAGGCCCGCGGCCAGGCCCCACGGCAGGGCCACGCCGGCCAGGAGCGCGCGCAGGTGGACGGCCGCGGCGAGGACGCCCGCGGCCGCGGTGAGCTTCGCGGCCGGGAGGCGGCCGGCGAGCCACGCCGCGAACGGGGCCGCGACGGCGCCGCCGACCGCGAGGCCCTCCGCGAGCGGCATCGCGACCCGGAGGCTCTGGGGCGCGAACAGCCAGAAGCCGACGAGCGCGCCCGCGGCCGCGAGCGCCTGGCCGGCGGCGGCCGAGCCGACGACGCGGCGCGGCTCCAGGCGCGAGACGGCCATGAGGACGGGGACCGCGACCGGCCCCCAGGCGCCGCCCACGGCCCCGGCGAAGCCGCCGACGAGGCCGGTCGGGACGGCGAACCCGGTGCGGGGCCGCCCGAGCGGGACGACGCCGCGGGAGCCGCGCCAGGCGAGGACCGCGCCCACGGCGAGGAGCGCGGCGCTCGCGACGGGGGTCGCGGCGTCGAGTCCGGCGAGCGCCGAGAGCGCCCACGCGCCGGTGAAGCCCCCGGCGGCGCCGGCCGCGCCGAGGCGGACCGCGGTGGGCCAGTGGACGTTCCCGAAGCGCACGTGCGCGGCCGCGCCGACGGTCCCGGTGACGAGCGAGGCCGAGGCCGCGGCGGCCGCGGCGACGACGGGCGCGAGGCCGAGCCCGGCGAGGAGCGCGGCGGCGACGGTGCCGAAGCCCATGCCGAGGACGCCGTCGACGAGCTGGGAGACCAGGCCGGCGGCGAAGGCCGCGGCGACGGCGGTCGGGATCATGACGCGGGGCTCCCTCGGGTTCGGACCGCCCCAGGATAGTCGCCGCCAGCGCGCCGCCCCCGGCCGCGCCGCACCGGCCCCGACCGGCCGTTTTGGAGGCCTCCGCCACCCGGTGAGGGGTCGGATGCGCTGGGCGAGACCAGGGTCATAGCGTGGGGGAGCGGTCCTGGTTACGCTCGCGTAGCCCCTACCGGCACCCACCGCCTGCGGCAGTGCACAGGCGTTTGAGTTTCCTAGAGATGCAGAGGAGCATTCGATGGGCAAGAAGGTCACGGTCGTCGGCGCCGGTTTCTACGGCTCCACCACCGCGCAGCGCCTGGCCGAGTACGACATCTTCGACGAGGTCGTCCTCACCGACATCGTCGAGGGCAAGCCCGAGGGCATCGCCCTCGACATGAACCAGTCCCGCACCATCGAGGGCTTCGAGACGAAGGTCGTCGGCGCCACGACCGACAACGAGGGCAACGGGTACGAGAAGACCGCCGGCTCGGACGTCATCGTCATCACCGCCGGCCTGCCCCGCAAGCCGGGCATGAGCCGCATGGACCTCCTCGAGGTCAACGCCCGCATCGTGCGCGGCGTGACCGAGAACCTGGTCAAGCACTCCCCGAACGCCGTCATCATCGTCGTCTCCAACCCGCTCGACGAGATGACCGCGCTCGCGCAGCTCGCCTCGGGCTTCCCGAAGCACCGCGTCCTCGGCCAGGCCGGGATGCTCGACACCGCGCGCTTCACGAACTTCGTGGCCGAGGAGCTCCAGGTGCCGGTCAAGTCGGTGACGACCCTGACGCTCGGCTCCCACGGCGACACCATGGTCCCGGTCCCGAGCCAGTCGTCCGTGGACGGCAAGCCGCTCACCGACCTGCTGCCGGCCGACAAGGTCGAGGAGCTGGTGACCAAGACCCGCAACGGCGGCGCCGAGATCGTGGCCCTGCTCAAGACCGGTTCGGCGTACTACGCGCCGTCGGCCGCGGCCGCGCGCATGGCGAAGGCCGTCGCGGAGGACTCCGGCGCGGTCATGCCGGTGTGCGCGTGGGTCGACGGCGAGTACGGGATCTCCGGCGTCTACCTGGGCGTGAACGCGAAGATCGGCGCCGAGGGCGTCAAGGAGGTCGTCGAGACCCCCCTCACCGACGCCGAGCTGGCGAACCTGAAGGAGGCCGCCGAGGCCGTCCGCGCCAAGCAGGCCGACGTCGCCGAGCTGTAGGCGGACCTGACGACAGGGGCTCCCGCGGCGCGCGGGGGCCCCTTTCGCGTCCCCCGGCGCGGGCCGGTGCGGCGCTCCGACGTGCGTCGGGGCGCGGATCGGGCGTCGCTAGGCTTACGCCCGTGACGGTCAAGAGGCAGCGCGTGGATCGGACCCCTGCGGGCGGGTGGACGCCCTTCGTGGCGAAGCGGCCCGGCTCGTGGCGGCTCGAGATCGCCATGGGCCTGGCGTTCGCGGTCTGCACGTGGCTGTCCGCGTTCGAGAGCCCCCTGATCGACCTCGACATCTGGGTCCGGGACTTCTCGGACGCGCACCGGCCCCCGTGGTTCGAGACGCTCCTGGTGTACACCAACAAGCTCGGGCAGGGCGGCATCCTCAGCGCGGTCGTGCTCGCGCTCGCCGCGCTCCTGGCGTTCCGGCGGCACACGGTGCGGCCGATGGTCGCGTTCCTCGTCATGTACGGCATGGCCGGGCTGGTGCTGCTGCTCAAGCTCGCGTTCCCGCGGATCTACCCGCACTGGCCGCGGCCCGACCCTGGACCGTACGCGGACGCCGGGGAGGCGCTCCTGTTCGTCCCCGACCGGTCCGAGCTGGGGAACCTGGGCGACTCGGCGGTCGGCGCGTACCCCTCGGGGCACGTGGTGAACACGTTCGTGTGGTACGGGCTGCTGGTGCTGCTCGTGGGGGCGCTCATGACGACCTGGCAGCGCCGGCTCCTGCTCGCCGCGCCGGTCGTGATCGTGTTCTTCTCCACGACGTACCTCGGCTTCCACTGGCTCACCGACTCCCTGGCGGGCGTCTTCATCGGCGTCGTCATCGTGCGGATCATGAAGCGCCTCCCCTGGGCCACCGCGCCCCTGCCGGACTGGCTGGAGCCGGAGCGGCGCTACCGGTAGCGGTACCGCGCAGCGCCTTTCGGCGGTGCCCTCCTGTAAACCGGGCGCGGTATCGTCTCGGTCATGCCCACTCCGCCCGAACGGCCGGCCCTCGCCCGCCGCCTCGGCCTCCCCTCCGCGGTCGCGATCGGCCTCGCCTCGATGCTCGGCGCGGGCGTCTTCGCCGTCTGGGGGCCCGCCGCCCGGGCCGCCGGCTCCGGCCCCGGGCTCCTTGCGGCGCTTGCCATCGCCGCGTTCGTCGCCTACTGCAACGCCCGCTCCTCGGCCCGCCTGGCCGCCCTGTACCCGCAGTCGGGCGGCGCGTACGTGTACGGGACGGTGCGGCTCCACCCGGCCGCCGGGTTCGCCGCCGGCTGGGCCTTCCTGGTCGGCAAGACCGCCTCGGGCGCGGCCATGGCCCTGACGCTCGGCGCGTACCTGCTGCCCGAGCACCCGCGGGCGCTCGCGGCGGCCGCGGTGGTCGCGTTCTGCGCCGTGAACCTCCTGGGCGTGCACCGCACCGCGCTCGCGTCGGCGGTGTTCGCGGGCATCACGATCGCGGTGCTCGGCGCCGTCGTCGTCGCGGGGCTCACCGGCCCGGTCGCGGCGCGGCCGCTCGGGGACACGCACCCGTGGGGCGTGCTCACCGCCGCCGGGTTCGTCTTCTTCGCGTTCGCCGGGTACGCGCGCATCGCGACCCTCGGCGAGGAGGTGGTGCGCCCCGAGAAGACGATCCCGCGGGCCGTCGCGATCGCCTTGGGGGCCACCGTGCTCGTGTACGCGGCGGTCGCGGTGACCGCGCTGAGCGTCCTCGGCGCCGGGACGCTCGCCCGGTCGACCGCGCCCCTGGCGGACCTCGCCGGGGCCGGCGCGCCCGCGATCAAGCCGCTCGTGGCCGTGGGCGCGGGCATCGCCGTGGCGGGCGTGCTCCTCAGCCTCCTGGCCGGGATCGGCCGGACCGCGCTCGCGATGGCCCGCGACCGGCGGCTGCCGGGGGCGCTCGCGGCCGTGTCGGAGCGGTTCGGGGTGCCGTGGGCGGCCGAGGTCGCCGCCAGCGCGCTCGTCCTCCTACTGGTGTCCACACTGGACCTGGCGGGGGCGATCGGCTTCTCGAGCTTCTGCGTCCTCGTCTACTACGCGGTCGCGAACGCCTCGGCGGCCACGCTCGACACCCGGGCCCCGCTCCCGTGGCTGGGCCTGGCCGGGTGCCTGCTCGTGGCCGCGAGCCTGCCGCTGTCGTCCGTCCTCGGCGGCCTCGCGGTCTTCGCCGTCGGGGCCGCCTGGTTCTGGTTCACCGAGCGCCGCGCCGCCCGCGACGCCGCCTGACGGCCGGCGGGCTTACCGAGCGGCTCGCCGCTCGTCTCTCGCCGCCCGCAGCCGGCGGACGACGGCGGGCTGCTCCGCGGCGGCCTCGGGGTGGTCGATGAGGCGGGCCAGGTGCTGGTAGTACCGCTCGGGTGTGAGCTCCAGCTCGTCGGCGATGGCCTGCGTCTTCGCGCCCGAGGCGCGCCACCAGCGCGCCTCGAACTCGAGGATGCGGCTCTCCATTGCGGAGAGCTTCGTCTCGGGGTCGCGCGGGGTGCGCGGCGGGCCCGACTGGCGCGGCGCGGCCTCGGGACCGCGGAAGGGCCGCTGGGGTGCGGCGCCCTCCTCGTCCTCCAGGCGGGTGCGCGCGGTGCTGTGGGCGGGGCGTTGGCCGGGAGGCATGGGGGAACTCCTTGCTGTTACTCGATCCAGTCGATGAGGTCGGCGACCGAATCCTTGACGTGGTTGGGCCGGAACGGGTAGCGCTCGACCTCCTCCATAGTGTCAGTGACCCCCGACAGAACGAGGACCGTCTCGAGGCCCGCTTCGAGGCCGGAGAGCACGTCGGTGTCCATGCGGTCGCCGATCATGACGGTCGACTCCGAGTGGGCCCCGATGCGCCGCAACGCGTTTCGCATCATCAGCGGGTTCGGCTTGCCCACGAAGTACGGCTCGGCGCCGGTGGCCGCAGTGATCATCGCCGCCATCGCGCCGCACGCCGGGAGGATGCCCTCCAGCGACGGGCCCGTCGTGTCCGGGTTGGTGCAGATGAACCGCGACCCGGCCTTGATGAGCCGCACGGCCGTCGTGAGCGCGCCGAAGTCGTAGCGCCTCGTCTCACCGAGTACCACGTAGTCCGGGCGGTAATCGGTGAGCACGAACCCGATCTCGTGCAGCGCCGTCGTCAGGCCCGACTCGCCGATGACGTACGCCGAGCCCTTCGGCCGCTGCGAGTGCAGGAAGTCCGCGGTCGCCATCGCCGAGGTGTAGATGTTCTCGGCCGGCACCGCCAGACCCGACTTCTTCAGGCGCGCATGCAAGTCGTTCGGCGTGTAGATGGAGTTGTTGGTGAGGACGAGGAACCGCCTCCCCGTCTCCTGCAGCTTCTCGATGAGCTTGTTCGCGCCGGGGACGGGCACCCCCTCGTGGACGAGCACGCCGTCCATGTCCGAGAGCCAGCTGTCGAAGGGTCCAGGTGTAGTCATGAACAACATCTTGCCATCGCATCCGGCGGACGACGAGGTGCGGACGTAAAGTGGTGCCCGTGGAGACGGCATTGACGGCCGTACTCGTCATCGCCGCGGGCGCCATGGCGGGTGCACTCGGCTACTGGACTATCCGAACCGCGAGGAACAAATGAGCGAGCGCGAAGTACCGGCGGAGTTCGCCTCGACCTTCGAGAAGGTCGGGCCCTACCCGTACGAGGAGACCGACGACCTCCGGCAGGGACCGAACCTGCACGACGACCTCCTGCCGCTCCTCCCGCTCGTCGGCCGCTGGCGCGGCCGCGGCCAGGGCGGCTACCCCGGCACCGAGGACTTCCTGTTCGCGCAGGAGGCCGAGTTCCTCCACGACGGCCGCCCGTTCCTGCGCTACCGCTCGCGCTCCTGGATCATCGACCCCGACGGCAAGCCGGTCCGGCCCGCCGCGCAGGAGACCGGCTGGTGGCGCGTCGTCCCCGGCGACGACCCCAAGCGCCCCGAGATCGAGGTCCTCCTCGCCCACCCGACCGGCGTCCTCGACCTCTACTACGGCCGTGTCGACGGCATGAAGATCGAGATCGCCACCGACGCCGTCGTGCGCAGCCCCCAGGCGAAGGAGGTCACCGCCGGCAAGCGCCTCTACGGCATCGTCGAAGGCGCCCTCATGTACGCGCAGGAGATGGCCGCCGAAGGGCACCCGATGAGCCCGCACCTGAGCGCCAGCCTCAACCGCGTCGCCGGCTAGAAGTCGCCGGGCCAGAGGTCGTCCTCGGCCTCCGCGGGCGGCTTCCGGTCGAAGACGGTCGATTTGACCGGGCCTTCGCCCGCTTTCAAGAGCTTGTCGAGGAGGGTGAGGGCGCCGCGCTTGCTCAGCGGCTCGTTGCCGTTGCCGCACTTGGGGCTCTGGATGCAGGACGGGCAGCCGGCGGCGCACTCGCAGCCGGTGATCGCGTCGCGGGTGGCGCTGAGCCAGTCCGTCCACTTGCGGAACGCCTGCTCGGCGAAGCCCGCGCCGCCCGGATGCCCGTCGTAGACGAAGACCGTCGGCAGCTCGGTGTCCATGTGGGCGGCGGTCGAGAGGCCGCCGATGTCCCAGCGGTCGCACGTCGCGATCAGCGGCAGCAGGCCGATCGAGGCGTGCTCGGCCGCGTGCAGCGACCCGGCGAGGTCGCGGAGGCCCTCCAGGGACTCCGGGTCCACGGTCCACCACACCGCGACCGTGCGCAGCGTCTGCGGCGGCAGGTCCAGCTGCTGCGTGTCGATGACCTCCCCCGAGGGGAGCCGGCGGCGCTGGTACGAGATGACGCACGACGTCACCTCCACCTCGCCCAGGCACAGCGACACGTCGCCCATGTCCAGGCGCTCGCGCGTGGACAGGATCTCCAGGTGCGTGATCTCCTGCGCGCTCGTCGTCCACGGCGGCTTCGCCGCGTGCACCAGCGCCAGGCCCTCCTCCAGGTCGAGGTCGTCGACCAGGTACGACTCGCCCTGGTGCAGGTACAGCGCCCCCCGGTGGACGAGGCGGTGCGAGGCGGCCGCGTCGATCGTGCCGATGAGCCGGCCCGTGCTCGTCTCCGCGATGTCGACGCCCATCGGCCCGGACCCACGCAGCGTCACCTGCGGCCGCTCCGACCCGACCCAGTAGTACCGGCCCCCGGCCCGCTTGCGCAGCAGCCTCTGCTCCACCAACTGGTCGGCCACCTCCCGGCTGCCCGGGATCGACGCCAGGTCGGACTCCTTGAGCGGCAGCTCCTCCGCGGCCAGGCACAGGTGCCCCGCGAGCACGTACGGGTTCGACGGGTCGCACACGCTCGCCTCCACCGGCCGGTCGAAGATCGCCTCCGGGTGGTGCACCAGGTACGTGTCGAGCGGGTCGTCCTTCGCGAGCATCACCGCGAGCGCCTCGGTGTCGCCGCGCCCGGCCCGCCCGATCTGCTGCCAGAACGAGGCCAGCCGGCCCGGGTAGCCGCACAGCAGCACCGCGTCCAGGCCCGTCACGTCGATGCCCAGCTCCAGCGCGTTCGTCGTCGCCACCCCGAGCAGGCGCCCCTCGCGCAGGTCCGCCTCCAGGTCCCGGCGGTGCTCGCGCAGGTACCCGGCCCGGTAGGCCGCGATCCGGCCCGCCGCCGGGTCCGCGCCGAGGCGCGACTTCGCTTCGGCGGCGACGATCTCCGCGCCCCGCCGGGACGGCACGAACGCGAGCGTGCGCACCCCGCGGCGCACCAGCTGCGCCAGCATCCGCGCCGTCTCGCTCAGCGTGGACGCCTGCTGCGGCTCGCCCTCGATCTCGTACGTCACCGGCTCCCACAGCGCCACCGTGGCGCCCGGCGACGGCGAGGAGTCCACCGTCACCGCCGTGGCGGGCCGCCCGGTCAGGACCGACAGCGACGCCGCCGGGTCAGCCGCGGTCGCGCTCGCCGCGATCACCGTCGGGGCCGCCCCGTAGTGCTCGGCCAGGCGCAGCAGCCGGCGCAGCGTCAGCGCCACGTGCGCGCCGAACACGCCCCGGTAGACGTGGCACTCGTCGACCACGACGTACTTCAGGTCCTTCAGCAGCGAGCGCCACATGCGGTGGCGCGGCAGCAGCGAGTGGTGCAGCAGGTCGGGGTTGGACAGCACCAGGTTCGCGAACCGCTGCGCCCACTGCCGGTGCTCGAACGGCGTGTCGCCGTCGACGATCGCCGGGACCAGCCCGGGCACGTCGAACTCCGCGACCGCCCGCGCCTGGTCGGCCGCGAGCGCCTTCGTGGGCGCCAGGTACAGCGTGCGGCCCGGGCCGTCGTTCGCGGCCTCGGTGAGCAGCGGCAGCAGGTACGCCAGGCTTTTGCCCGACGCCGTGCCCGTCGCGATCACCGTGTCGCGGCCCTCGAACGCGTGCGTCGCCGCCTCCGCCTGGTGCGGCCACGGCAGGGTGATCCCGGTGTCCTCCAAGGACTTCCGAACCACCTCCGGCACCCACTCGGGCCAGGGGCTGCGCACCGACGCGCGCGGGGGCAGGCGCCGGACATGCCGCAGGCCGCCCTCGTCACCGTCGAGGGCGGCGATGAGTTCGTCCGCGCGCATCCTGCAATGATGCCGCAGGCGGCCGACAATCCCGCGGGAGCGGCCCGCCGGGGCCGGCCCGCCCGCAATTCGGTCATACGCTCCCGGCTCCGGTCCACTCGGAACGCAGTACGCTTATGGGCCAAGACACACTCCAGCCAGCTAGGAGAGACGGCGTGAGGGGAACTTCAGGCGACGGTGCGCCCGAGCCCGAACTCGGACTGGGCCTGTCGACCGTCGGCGACTACGCGGTCATCAGCGTCACCGGCGAGATCGACATGTACACCGCCCCGCAGCTGCGCGAGGCCGTCCGCCAGCTCTCCTCCGAGGGCCGCATGCGCGTCGCCATCGACCTCACCCCGACCGAGTTCTGCGACTCCACCGGCCTCGGCGTCCTCATCGGCGCCCGCCGCCGCCTCTCCGACGCCGGCGGCAGCCTCGTCGTCGTCTGCGCCAACCCCCGCATCCGCAAGCTCCTGGACCTCACCGGGCTCGACAAGGTCCTGGACGTCCGGGAAGCGGTGCCCGGCGAGTGAACGGCTCCAAGCACGACCGCTCCGGAGGAAGGCGCCCCGAGCCCGCGACGGTCCGCTTCGCCTTCACCCCGGCCGCCGCCTACGTCCGGGCCGCCCGCCTCGTCGCCGCCGACGTCGCCGCCCACGCGGGCGTCGCCACCGGGCTCCTCGACGAGGTGCGCCAGGCCGTCGGCGAGGCGTGCACGCGCGCGGTCCTGCGGCACCGCGACCGCGGACTGCGCGACCTCGTGCGCGTAGAGTTTTCGATCGGTGATCGTTTTGTAGCGAAAATCACCGACAACGCGCAGGATCTGCGCGCGCGCTCCGGCGACCGCGTCGGCGCGGGCGCCGTCGGCGGCGATGCGCGAGCGAACGATCACGACACGCTCGAAGAGGACACCCTCTCCGAGGAGATCACCCTCATCGTCCTCGGCGGACTGGTCGAAGACCTGGTCGTGACCGGTCCGAGCGCGGACGGCGGCACCACCGTCAGCATGAGCTGGCCCCTCCCCGGCGCCGGCGGCCCGGCCGACCACTGAGGCCCCCGACACGCCCCCGGACGGGCGTGACCGAACCCACTCCGAAAGCCCTCACATCGTTACACTCCGCACGTTAAGCAAGCCGCGTCGCCAAGCGCGGCCGACCGGCCCGCGGCACCCGTACGCGGGCCCCTGACGTGACTGCGAAGAGCGCGCCCTGCCTGCGCCGCTCTTCTCTTATGGAGGAACTACATGCATACGTTGCTCGCCAACGGCGACGAGGGCGTAGGCGCGCTCGAGGGCGCCAACCTCAGCCTCGTCGTGCTCGCGGCCGCGCTGGCGCTCATCGCGCTCGCCGGCGCCGCCGCGCTCGTCAAGAGCATCCTGAGCGCCGGGACCGGCACCGACAAGATGCGGGAGATCTCCGGGGCCGTCCAGGAGGGCGCCTCGGCCTACCTCAGGCGCCAGTTCAAGGCGCTCGGCGTCTTCGTCGTCATCGCCGTGGTCCTGCTCTTCCTGCTCCCGGCCGAGGGCGGCACCGACGTCCGGATCGGGCGCAGCCTGTTCTTCATCGTCGGCGCCCTGTTCAGCTCGTTCATCGGCTGGGCCGGCATGAGCCTGGCGACCCGCGCGAACGTGCGCGTGGCCGCCGCGGCCCGCGACGGCAAGCCCGCCGGCGCGATGCACCTGGCGTTCCGCACCGGCGGCGTGGTCGGCTTCCTCACCGTCGGCCTCGGCCTCCTCGGCGCCTCGGTCGTGGTGTACGTCTACAACGCCGACGCGCCCGTGGTCCTGGAGGGCTTCGGCTTCGGCGCCGCGCTCCTCGCCATGTTCATGCGCGTGGGCGGCGGCATCTTCACCAAGGCCGCCGACGTCGGCGCCGACCTCGTCGGCAAGGTCGAGCAGGGCATCCCCGAGGACGACCCGCGCAACCCGGCGACCATCGCCGACAACGTGGGCGACAACGTCGGCGACTGCGCCGGCATGGCCGCGGACCTGTTCGAGTCCTACGCCGTCGTGCTCGTCGCGAGCCTCATCCTCGGCCGCGCCGCCTTCGGCGAGACCGGCCTGGTCCTGCCGCTGCTGGTCGCCTCCGTCGGCATCGTCTGCGCGATCCTCGGCGTCGTCATCACCCGCATGCGCGCCTCCGACGCCTCGGGCCTGACCGCGATCAACCGCGCGTTCTACATCTCCGCGGTCGTCGCCGCGGTGCTCACCGCGGCCGCCGTGTTCTGGTACGTGCCGTCCTCCTGGTCCGAACTCGGCGGCAAGATCGCCGCCGAGGACATCGCGAGCATCCCGGTCAACCCGCAGGTGCTCGCCGTCGTGGCCGTGCTCATCGGCATCGCCCTGGCCGCCGCGATCCTCGCGCTCACCGGCTACTACACCGACACCCGCTTCAAGCCCACGAAGACCGTCTCGGCCTCGACCCGCACCGGCGCGGCAACGACCATCCTCTCGGGCTTCTCGCTCGGCCTGGAGTCGGCCGTCTACACCGCGCTGACGATCGCCGCCGCGGTCCTGGGCGCCTACCTGCTCGGCGGCGGCGTGTTCCTGGTGAGCCTGTTCGCGGTCGCGCTCGCCGGCTGCGGCCTGCTCACCACCGTCGGCGTCATCGTCGCCATGGACACCTTCGGGCCCATCAGCGACAACGCGCAGGGCGTCGCGGAGATGTCCGGCGACGTCGAGGGCGACGCGGCCCGCACGCTCACCGACCTCGACGCGGTCGGCAACACCACCAAGGCCATCACCAAGGGCATCGCGATCGCGACCGCGGTCCTGGCCGCGACCGCCCTGTTCGGCTCCTACACCGACGCGGTCACGTCCGAGGGCCTCGCCGGCGGCGCGCTGTTCGAGTCGCTGAACATCGCCGACCCGGTGAACATCGTCGGCTTCATCATCGGCGCGAGCGTCGTGTTCCTGTTCTCCGGTCTCGCCGTGAACGCCGTCGCCCGCTCCGCCGGCGCCGTCGTCACCGAGGTGCGCGACCAGTTCAAGCGCTTCCCCGGGATCATGGAGGGCACCCAGCGGCCCGAGTACGGCCGCGTGGTCGACATCTGCACCCGCGACGCCCAGCGCGAGCTGGTCACCCCGGGCCTGCTCGCGATCACCGCGCCCATCGCGGTCGGCTTCGGCCTCGGCGTGGGCCCGCTCGCGGCCTACCTCGCCGGCGCGATCGCGTGCGGCGTGCTCATGGCCGTCATGCTCGCGAACTCGGGCGGCGCCTGGGACAACGCGAAGAAGGACGTCGAGGACGGCAACCACGGCGGCAAGGGCTCCGAGGCCCACGCCGCGGCCGTCATCGGCGACACGGTCGGCGACCCGTTCAAGGACACCGCCGGCCCGGCCATCAACCCGCTCCTCAAGGTCATGAACCTGGTGAGCCTCATCATCGCCCCGGCCGTGGTCGTCTACACGGTCGAGGGCGTCGGGTCCGAGGCCGGCAGCCCGGTCCGCTGGATCGTCGCCGGCGTCGCCGTCGCCGCCCTCGTGGCCGCCATCCTGGTCTCCAAGCGGCGCTCCGCGGTGGTGGAGGCGGGGGAAGCCCGCGCCCCGGAGCAGCGTGAGTCGGTCGAGGTCGGCTAGCTGATTCGGGTCGAATTCCGGCGTGTGCCCCGGCTCCCGGAGCCGGGGCACACTCATACTCAGGGGACGTGTCGCGGAAGCGTGAGCTACCGTAACGAATCGAGTGCATTTTCCGAGTGAACGGTGGGAGCAGTGCCGGACATCAAACGCCTGGTCATCGTCGAGTCCCCGGCGAAGGCCAAGACGATCGCCTCCTACCTCGGCAGCGGGTACATCGTCGACTCCTCCCTCGGGCACATCCGCGACCTCCCTCGCAGCGCGAAGGAGATCCCGGCCAAGTACAAGGACAAGGCCTGGTCCCGGCTCGGCGTCGACGTCGACAACGACTTCGCGCCCCTGTACATCGTCAACCCCGACCGCTCGGCGCACGTGAAGAAGCTCAAGGGCTACCTCGCCGAGGTCGACGAGCTCTTCCTCGCCACCGATGAGGACCGCGAGGGGGAGGCCATCGCCTGGCACCTCCTGGAGACCCTGAAGCCGAAGATCCCGGTCAAGCGGATGGTCTTCCACGAGATCACGCGCCAGGCGATCGCCGACGCGGCCGCGAACCCGCGCGAGCTCAACCAGGACCTCGTCGACGCCCAGGAGGCCCGGCGCATCCTCGACCGGCTCTACGGGTACGAGGTCAGCCCGGTCCTGTGGAAGAAGGTCATGCCGCGCCTGTCGGCCGGGCGCGTCCAGTCCGTCGCCACCAGGCTCATCGTCGAGCGCGAGCGCGCCCGCATGGCGTTCCGCTCCGCCGACTACTGGGACGTCACCGCGAACCTGTCCACAGCGGACGACGAGCGGTTCAAGGCCGTGCTCCTCGCCGTCGACGGCGACCGGGTCGCCACCGGCAAGGACTTCGACCCGGCGACC
This sequence comes from Glycomyces terrestris, assembly GCF_003933745.1. GTDB lineage: Bacteria > Actinomycetota > Actinomycetes > Mycobacteriales > Micromonosporaceae > Glycomyces > Glycomyces terrestris. Next base: position 249,524 of record NZ_RSEB01000007.1, read on the forward strand.
GGCGCCGCGAAGGGCAACGTCGTCCACCTCGACGAGGCGGGCGCGCGGGGCCTCGCCGGGCGGCTCGAGGGCCGCGACTTCACCGTCCTCAAGGTCGACAAGAAGCCGTACCGGCGCCGCCCGTACCCGCCGTTCATCACCTCGACGCTCCAGCAGGAGGCCGGGCGCAAGCTGCGGCTCTCCAGCGCCCAGGTCATGCGGGTCGCGCAGCGGCTCTACGAGAACGGCCACATCACCTATATGCGGACCGACTCGACGAACCTGTCGGCGACGGCCATCAACGCCGCCCGCGCGCAGGCCGCCGAGCTGTACGGGGCGCAGTACGTGCCGGCCGAGCCGCGCCACTACGCGCGGAAGGTGAAGAACGCGCAGGAGGCGCACGAGGCTATCCGGCCCGCCGGGGACGTGTTCAAGACCCCGAACCAGCTGAAGAACCAGCTCTCGGCCGAGGAGTTCCGCGTCTACGAGCTCATCTGGCGGCGCACGCTCGCCTCCCAGATGGTCGACGCCACCGGGAACTCGACCTCGGTGCGCGCCCGCGCCGTCACCACCTCGGGGGAGGAGGCCGACTTCGGCGCCTCCGGCAAGACGATCACGAACCCGGGCTTCCTCCTGGCGTACGTGGAGTCCATCGAGGAGGGCGACGCCGACGACGCCGAGAAGCGGCTCCCCGAGCTCGCCGAGCGCCAAACGCTCAGCGAGCGCGGCCTGGAGGCCGCCGGGCACACGACGCAGCCGCCGGCGCGGTACACCGAGGCGTCCCTGGTGAAGGCCCTGGAGGAGCGCGGGATCGGGCGGCCGTCGACGTACGCGTCGATCATGCAGACCATCCAGGACCGCGAGTACGTGTTCAAGAAGGGCCAGGCGCTCGTGCCCGCGTTCCGGGCCTTCGCGGTCGTGGGCCTCCTGGAGCGCCACTTCCCGCGCCTGGTGGACTACGACTTCACCGCCGGGATGGAGGACGAGCTCGACCAGGTCGCCGCCGGGCAGGAGTCGCGCGAGGAGTTCCTGCGCAAGTTCTACTTCGGAGGCCAGGACAAGGAGGGCACCGTGGCCGCCTCGGGCGGGCTGCGGCACATGGTCGAGGAGGAGCTGGCGAAGATCGACGCGCGCCAGGTCAACTCGATCCCGCTCTACACCGACGACCAGCAGCGGCAGGTCGTGGCCCGGGTGGGGCGGTACGGCCCGTACCTGGAGCGCACGACGCCCGCGCAGGCCGAGGCCGGCGAGCCCGGCGAGCGCGTCTCGGTCCCCGAGTCCGTCGCCCCCGACGAGCTGACGGTCGCCAAGGTCGAGGAGCTGTACGAGCTCGGCTCCGCCGAGGGCGAGCTCGGCGTCCACCCCGAGACCGGGGAGCCGGTGTACGCCAAGAGCGGCCGGTACGGCCCGTACGTGACGTCGGGGGAGAAGTCCTCGTCGCTGCTGACCGGGCAGAAGCTCTCGGAGCTCACCCTCGACGACGCCGTGCGGCTGCTGACGCTGCCGCGCCTGGTCGGCAAGGACGCCGAGGGCGAGGAGATCCGCACCGGCCTGGGCCCGCACGGCCCGTACGTGAAGAAGGGCCGCGACTACCGCTCGCTCGACTCCGAGGAGCAGCTGTTCTCGCTGACCCTCGAGGAGGCCGAGAAGCTCCTGGCGCAGCCGAAGACGCGCGGGCGCCAGCAGCGGGCGCAGACGCTCCTGAAGGAGCTGGGCCCCGACCCGGTGACCGGCAAGGAGGTCACGCTCAAGGACGGGCGCTTCGGCCCGTACGTGACCGACGGCGAGACGAACGCGTCGATCCGCAAGACCGACTCGATCGAGGACCTGACGATCGACCGCGCCGCCGAGCTCCTCGCCGAGCGGCGCGAGAAGGTCGCCTCCGGCGCGGTGCCGGCGAAGAAGGCCGCGAAGAAGACGGCCAAGAAGACCGCCGCGAAGAAGACGGCGAAGAAGGCGACCGCGGCGAAGTCCGCCGCCAAGAAGACCACGACCAAGAAGACCGCGGCCAAGCAGACGGCGGCCAAGAAGGCCGCGAAGAAGGCGGCGAAGAAGGCCGCGCCCGGCGAATAGCGGCGCGGGGGTCCGGCGCCGCGGCGCCGGACCCCGGCCTCCGCCCGCGTGGCGGCGTTTGCGGCGGCATGTGGCAGGTCTGACACGCCCATGGAACCGGCCACGCCCCGCTTCGGCGCGTCCGCCTGCCGTTCAGACGGCCTTAAACTAGTTTCCACTTGGATGCAACCCCGTCCAGGGTCCGGCGCGTCAAGGCATTGCGGACACGGCTCGGCGCTGAGCATCGATCGTCCGATGTGGCTGAAGGCGGCAATTCTTCGAAAGCGGGTTTCGAGTTCATGCGAATCACATTTCTGGTCCGTAACATCTGGGGCATCGGCGGCACCATCAAGACCACCCTCAACACCGCGGAAGCCCTGGTAGAGCTCGGCCACGACGTGACGATCGCATCGTTCGTGCGGCACAAGGCGAAGTCCGACTTCGCGATCGACCCGCGGATCCGCGTCGTCAATCTGTGGGACACCCGAATTCCGGAGAAGGGCGGCGACCGCCTTTCCCTCATCGAGCGCTGGCAGTCGAAGCGGCGCTCATTCCTCGACGCCGACAAGGTGAACAACCAGGGCGAGTCGTCGAAACTCCTCGACCGGCGCGTCAAGCACTTCCTCGAGACGCTCGACACCGACGTCGCCGTCGGCACCCAGGTCTCGGTCAACCTGTACATGGCCGAGTACGGCCGTCCCGAGCGCTACGCCATGGTCGCCCAGGAGCACATGTACCTGGAGCACTACAAGGAGCCGGTGCGCCGCCGCATCGACGCCCAGTACCCGAAGTTCGACGCGATCGTCACCATCACCGAGGCCGACGCCGCCGCCTACCGCGAGGCGTTCCCCGACCTGGTCGACAAGATCACCTGCATCCCGAACTCGATCCCGGCCAGCTCCAAGGAGCCCTCGCCGCTCACCGAGCCGCTCGTCATGACCGCCGGCCGCCTGACCGGCATGAAGGGCTTCGACACCCTCGTCAAGGCGTTCTCCCAGGTCGCCGAGGAGTTCCCGGAGTGGCGGCTCAAGATCTTCGGCCGCGGCCCCAGCAAGGAGAAGCTGACGAAGCTGATCGCCGACCTCGGCCTGGAGGGCCGCGTCGAGCTGCCCGGCCCGGTCACGCCCCTCGACGCCGAGTGGCAGCGCGCCTCCGTCGCCGCGATCCCCTCCCGGTTCGAGCCGTTCGGGCTCGTCATCGTCGAGGCCATGGCCGCCGGCCTCCCGGTGGTGTGCAGCGCGGTCAAGCACGGTCCGCTGGAGATCATCGAGAGCGGGGAGAACGGCCTGCTCGTGCCCCCGATGAAGCCGACCGCGCTCGCCAACGCGCTGCGCCGGCTCATGGGCGACCCGCAGCTGCGCCGCAAGCTCGCCGACGCCGGGCTCGCCACCGCGAAGCGCTTCGAGCCCGGCGAGGTCGTCGGCCTGCACGTCGACGTCTTCGCGAAGGTCGCCCGCGCCTGACCGGCCCGGCCGGGCTTGTAGATTGGTCCCGCAGGACGCCCGCCCAGGACCAGGAGGCCCGCCGTGCCCACCGCCCAGCCGACCGTCGCGGCAGTGCTCGCGGGGGGGACGGGCGCCCGCATGGGCGCCGCCCTCCCCAAGCAGCTCCTCGAGGTCGCCGGCAAGCCGGTGCTCCAGCACACCCTGGAGGCCTTCGACCGGAGTCCGGTCGTCGACCGGATCGTGCTCGTCATGGCCGAAGGCCACCATGAAGCGGCCTGGACCATAGCCAAAGCCGCGAATGTGACAAAACTCTCCGCCGTGATCGCGGGCGGCGCCACCCGCGCCGGCTCCTCGCTCGCCGCCGTCCGGTGGGCCCTGGCCCAGCCCGGCGTCGGCCCGGAGGCGCGGCTGCTCCTCCACGACGCCGCCCGGATGCTCGTCACCGGGCGCATCATCGCCGATGTGGTTGCGGCGCTTGACGACTGCGCGGCCGTCACCGCCGCCGTGCCCTCCTCCGACACCGTCGTCGAGACCGACGGCGACCGCATCGCGGCCGTCCCCGACCGGTCGCGGCTCGCCCGCGTGCAGACGCCGCAGGGCTTCCGGCTCGGCCTCATCGCCGCCGCCCACGAGGCCGCCGCGGCCGACCCCGGCTTCACGCCGACCGACGACTGCTCGGTCGTCCTGCGGTACCGTCCCGACGTGCCTGTCCGCACCGTCGCGGGCAGCGACCGCAATCTCAAGGTGACCGGGCCGGACGACCTCGCCATCGCCGAAGCGCTCCTGCGACGCGCCTGAGGCGTCACCCGCCGTCCCCGTCCCGCTGCGGGCCGTCCCAGCCGCTGGACCTCGTGTGACGCTCTCGTAAACCTTGCGTTGGCACCTGGGTCACGGCCCGTTCAACTAGGTAAACTGCACCGATCCAGCACCTAAACCGAACGAGGTGGCACTCGACATGTCCACGAACATCGTGATCCTCGCGGCCGGCGTCGGCTCCCGGCTCGGCAAACCGCACCCCAAGCCGCTCACCCCCCTGAACACCGGCGAGACCATCCTCGGCCGGTCGCTGCGCCTCCTCACCTCCCGCTTCAGCCGCCACTCCATCCACCTCGTCGTCGGCTACAAGAAGGAGATGATCATGGAGGAGGTGCCCGACGTCGGCTTCATCTACAACCAGGCGTACGGCGACACCAACACCTCCAAGAGCCTCCTCAAGGCGTTCAACATCCTCGGCCCCGGCGGCGTGCTGTGGCTCAACGGCGACGTCGTCTTCGACCCGCAGGTCCTCGACGTCCTCCTCCCGCACATCGCCATGGACCACTCGTTCATCGCCGTGAACACCGCCAAGGTCTCCGACGAGGAGGTCAAGTACACCCTCGGCGCCGACGGCTACATCAGCAAGCTCTCCAAGCGCGTCGCGGACGGCGCCCTCGGCGAGGCCGTCGGCATCAACTACGTCTCCGCGGACGACCGCGCCCTCGTCGCCAAGCGCCTGGACGAGGTCGACGACCAGGACTACTTCGAGGGCGGCATCGAACTCGCGATCGCCAAGGACGGCGTCCGGTTCGAGGCGGTCGACATCTCCCAGCACAACGTCATCGAAGTCGACTTCGCCGAGGACCTCAACAGCGTCAACGAGGCGTTCAAGTAGCAGCAGCCCCCTCTCGAAGGCCGCCCCGACCCGCGTGGCACCGTCGCCGACGCCCTCCAGCATCACCACGACACCGACCATTCGAGCAAAGGCCCGCCAAGTTGTTGAAGAAGCTGCTCAGATCACGGACGTTCCTGCCCACGGCGTCGGCCGTCGCGGCCCTCGCCGCGGCGGTCGCCGCCCTCGGGCTCCCCTGGCTCCCGCTCCTGCCCGCCCTCGTCGCCTTCGGCGGGGTCGCCCGCCGCACCACTGAGAACATCGCGAACCTCCGGGGCGCCCGCATCGTCGCCGCCACCGCGGTCCTCCTCGCGGTCTGGCAGGACAGCGGCCTCGACCGCTGGCCCCTCCTCGCCGCCGGCGCCCTCATCGCCCTGTTCGCCGTCTGCTCCGACATCGTCGACCGCGCCCTCAACGTCGGGTACCTGCTCAGCGCCCATCTCGACGTCGAGCGCAGCACCCTGGAGCGCTGGTCCACCCCGCCGGTGATCGTCCGCATCATGAGCGCGCTCGGCATCGCCTACGTCGCCGCCGCGGCCGTCCCCGCCGAGGCCGCCCGGATCACCGACTGGGTGTTCCTGGGCCTGGCCCTCGCCTCGTTCGCGTGGACCGGCATCGCCTTCCTCGAGGGCTACTACCACCGCCGCCGCGAGTCGCACCCCGTCGACGGCCGCGTCATGACCGCCGTGACCCGGCTCCAGCCGAAGTTCGTCGTCTACTTCGCCGGCGCCCGCGCCTCCGAGTACCAGCTCACCATGTGGCTGCCGTACTTCGAGCGGGTCGGCGACCCGTACATGATCCTCATCCGCGACCGCTACCTGTACGACGGCATCGTCGCGCGCACCTCCGCCCCGGTCGTGTACGTGCCCGCCCAGTCGGTCCTCGACACGATCCTCCCCGAGAGCGTGCGCGCCTGCTTCTACGTCAACCACGCGATCAAGAACGCCCAGGCGATCAAACTCGACAAGTACCTCCACGTGCAGCTCATGCACGGCGACTCCGACAAGGCCATCAGCCGCAGCCCCGTCTCGCTCATGTACGACCGGGTCTTCGTCGCCGGCCAGGCCGGCGTCGACCGCTATCACCGCCACGGCGTCGACATCCCCAACTACAAGTTCAAGAAGATCGGGCGCCCGCAGCTGCACGACCTCAGGGTCGGGACCCGCGAGAAGGTCGAGGGCGAGCGCAAGGTGGTGCTGTACACCCCCACCTGGACCGGCCTGACCGCCGACGTCAACTACTCGTCCCTGAAGCAGGGCAAGCGGATCGTGCAGGCGATCCTCGACCGCGACGTCACCCTCATCTTCCGCACCCACCCGTACACGAAGACGAACGCCGCGTACCTCGCGCTCGCCGAGGAGATCAAGTCGGTCATCGCCGCGGACGCCGCCAAGACCGGCCGCGCCCACCTGTGGGGCGCCCAGGCCGAGTCCCGCGTCTCGCTCACCGAGTGCGTCAACGCCGCCGACGTCGCCATCTCCGACATCTCCGGGACCGCCTCCGACTGGCTCTACAGCGGCCGGCCGTTCGCGATGACCGACCCGAAGGGCTTCCGCGAGCGCTACCTCGACGAGTTCCCGCTCGCCAAGGCCGCGTACCTGCTCGACCCGAAGGCCGGGAACATCGAGGAGGTCCTCGACGAGCTCCTCGAGAACGACTCCAAGGCCGCCGTGCGCGCCGAGGTCCGCGAGTACTACCTCGGCGACTTCGCCCCCGACGAACTCCTCGACGTCTTCGTCCGCGAAGTCAAGGCCACCTACGCCGACCCGGTCCGCAAGGTCGCCCTCGGCGAGTCCGCCGTCCCCTCCGCGGCGCGCAAGTGAGCGCGAGGGGCTCGTGGGGCCGGTGGGGCGCGCGGACGTGACGCGGGGCCGATGCCACCCCGGGTCCGACCCGCGCGTGTCATGAGCAGGTAATCTAGCGACTTCGACAACGCGAACGGACGGAGAACTGTGGTAGGCGGGTTCGTGAAGAAGGCGGTCAGGCGGGTCCTGCCCGCGCCCCTGTGGGAGCGGCTGCGGGAGTTCCGGCGATCGCGCCGGGCCGCCGCGCGGCGGCGGGCCGAGGCCCGGGCGGCCGCCGGCTGCCATGCGCGCCTCCTCGCCGCCGACCCCGGCCTGCGGCCCGTCCGCGTCGACGGCAGGGACCTGGTGGGCCGCGTCGTCGACGGGTTCACGGCCGCGGCCGCCGAGGAGCGCCTGCGCGAGGTCGTCGGCGCCGCCGAGGCGGCCGGCGCCGGCTACTTCATCGTCCCCGGCAAGTCCCACCTGCGCCACGTCGTCGGCCTGCGCGCGGGCGACCGCGCGGCGTTCCTCGCGGCGATGCGCGAGCGGTTCGGCGACACGGAGCTGTACGTCGGCAAGCCGGAGTCCGGCGCCTCCAACGAGTTCGCCGCCGGCCCCTACCCGTTCGCGGGCGGCCTGCCCAAGCGGATCGCGAACGCGAAGGTCCTGCGGTTCGGCAGGCTCCTGCTCGGCCCCGAGGGGCAGCTCCTGGGCGGCCTCGAACTCGGCTGCGACGTCGAGTTCTGGGACGAGGCCGACGCGCTCGGCGACGACCCGAAGTTCCTCGCCCGCCAGGAGCGCCTCAAGGTGCGCATCCCGCCCGCGCTGTTCGCCGGCGCCTGGGTTGCCCCGCGCGCCAACGAGGTCGCGGACGTGCTGCCGGCCGAGGCGCGCGTCCCCGCCCACCGCGTCATCGGCGAGCGCAAGTACGACACGTTCGAGCCGTTCAACCACAAGCTCGTCGACGAGGTGGACTTCCCGGTGGACGCGGTCTACATGTGGGTCGACGGCGACGACCCCGAGTGGGCCGCCTCGCGCGCCGCCCACCTCGGCGAGGGCGTGTCCCGCCTCGCCAGCGCCGCCTCGAACTTCGTCAGCCGCGACGAGCTGAAGTACTCGCTGCGGTCGCTGCACACCTTCGCGCCGTTCATCAGGA
>NZ_RSEB01000008.1 GCF_003933745.1 Glycomyces terrestris
GGGGGGGGGGGGGGGGGGGGGGGGGGGGGGGGGGGGGGGGGGGGGGGGGGGGGGGGGGGGGAGAGAGAGAGAGAGAGAGAGAGGTTCAGCGGGCGATCGGTGGCCGTTCGGGGGAGGGCAAAGGCCCTGTTGAGGCAGGGAACGAGGCGGTTTGGTCACACTCCCGTGTGTCGAGGGGTTCCGGGCTCGGAATCAGGGGCCTCGGCTGTCTACACTCGCGCAATGGAGAAACACCGTTCTTCACCTGACCAGGTGACCGCGACCCGGTCGCCCGGTCGCCGCACGTACCTCATGTGCCGCCCCGCCTACTACGCGGTGGAGTACGCCATCAACCCGTGGATGGACACCACCGCCCCCGTCGACGCCGCACTCGCCTGCGCCCAGTGGGAAGAGCTCGCCGACATCTACACCGGCCTCGGCCACGAGGTCCTCCGCCTCGAACCCGAGCCCGGCCTGCCCGACATGGTCTACGCCGCCAACGGCGCCTTCGTCGTCGACGGCATCGCCTACGGCGCGAGCTTCCGCCACCCCGAGCGCCGGCCCGAGGCCGACGCCCACGAGAAGTGGTACCGCACCTCCGGCTGGGCCTTCGCCGAACCCGAGCACATCAACGAAGGCGAAGGCGACTTCACCTACCTGCCCGGCCGCGGCCTGATCCTCGCCGGCTGGGGCTTCCGCACCGACGCCCGCGCCCACGCCGAGGCCGCCGACGTGTTCGGCCGCCAGGTCGTCTCGCTGCGCCTGGTCGACCCCCGCTACTACCACCTCGACACCGCCCTCGCCCCCCTCGACGACGACAACATCGCCTACTTCCCCGAAGCCTTCGCCCCCGGCAGCCGCCTGCTCCTCGAGCGGCTCTTCCCCGACGCCGTCATCGCCGACGCCGAGGACGCCGCCGGATTCGGCCTCAACTTCGTCTCCGACGGCCGCAACGTCGTCGTCAACGCCGAAGCCGAAGGCATGGCCCGCAAGCTCCGCGACGCCGGGTACGAACCCGTCCCCGTCGACCTCTCCGAACTCAAGAAGGGCGGCGGCTCCGTCAAGTGCTGCACCGCCGAACTCCGGCGCTGACACCCCCGGGCCGGGCCTGAACCGGCCCGGAACCGCAAGACCCGCAACGGGGCCGGTGCGACGATGTCGCACCGGCCCCGTTCATCCGCGAGGGTGCGGGCCGCGTCCTGCCACGGCAGGCGTCCAACCGCCGCCGCGGCCCGCACCCTGGTCTCATGCCGGGCCGCGCGGGCCCGGGGCGCCGTCAGGCGGCGGCCAGCTTGGGCGCCGGGCCCAGCGGCAGCGGGCTCGGCACCGGAGGAAGCGTCGCAGGGCGGCGCGGCTCGGACGAGGCGCACGCCGACCGCGGGGCCGGCACGTGGCCGTGCGGGACGTCGACCGCCGCGACCAGCGGCCGCACCAGGCGCACCGTCTCGTCCATGCGCAGCGGGCTCGACGGGAAGACCTCCTCGAACGCCGGCGCCGGGACCACCGGGAAGACCCCGCTGGGGGACAGCAGCGGGTTCACGCGCTGCGACCGCGGCTTCCCGGCCGGGCCGGCCGTCGCCTTCGGGCGGCGGAACGCGCGCGCGAGCAGGGCGTCCACCCGCCACACCCGCTTCGCGTGCGTCGCCGGGAGCCAGAAGTGCCAGCGGCGCGGCTCGGTCGCGTGCGGGCCCTCCAGGACCGTGAAGTTGAGCTCGACGCCCGGACCCGCCGGGTCGGCCGACCACCGGAGGTTCTCGATCGCCGCCACCGGTGCGTCGAGGCACAGCCGGACCCGGCCGAGCAGCCGCGACTGGCGGGTCACCACCAGGCGCTGGCCGGTGAGCATGAGGACGTGGTCGCCGCTGCCGAGGCCGTCGGAGCCGACGCAGCGGCTCAGCAGCGACACCTGGTCGCCGGCCCCGATGTTGCGGCGAAGGAGCGGGACGTGCCGGGCCAGTGCCGTCGTGGTCAGTCCGGCCTCGGCCGAACACGCCAGCATGCTGCGTGAGAAGAGATCCATATGCTTGTACCCCACCTAGATCCGTGAGCGCGTTGATCGCTCGGCGACGCGCTCTCGAAGGGGGTAACGGAAATCCGCATATGCAGGTTACGGCTGCGGGGTGGCCTTCCCCACATCTCACTCCTTCGGGCGAGCGGGGTTCACGGCCTCGACGGCCGAGACGCCGGGGAAAGCGGGGTTCCCGGCCCTGAGCGGCCGCGACCCGCGGGCCGGATCGAGCGGCGGGCGCGGCACGAGGCCGCGCCTTCGCGGGGCCGAGTCTCAGTCCTCGTCGGTCGGAGTCGCTTGCGGCGCTTGGAGTTCGAGTTCCAGTTCGAGTTCGGGCGCGGGGTCGGTCCCGGCGCCGCGCTCCTCCCGGCTCCAGTCCCAGCCGGGGCCGCCCCATTCTCCGGGCCAGTCGCTCTCCCAATCGTCCTGCCAGTCGTCCCAGTCCGGCGCTGGCTCGCCGGTCGACTCCCCGGGGTCGCACGGCGGCTCCTCCTCGACCGGCACCAGCTTCGGCGGCTCGGACTGCTCGCCGCCCTCCTCCACGGGGTCCGACTCGACCGGCGGCCCGGGCTCGTCCGCGGGTTCGGGAAGCGGCTCGGCCTGCGGTTCGGCCGGCTCGGGGTCCACGCCCGCGCCAGGTTCGGCCAGGCCCTCGGGGAGCGGGTCGCCGCCGGCGAGGCCCTCGACGTCGCCGGGTTCGGCGGGCGGCTCCTCGCCCTCGATGATCACGGTCCCGGAGTCGATCTGGACCGGTTCGTCCGCTTCGCCGCCGGTGTAGAGCCCGCGGGTGAAGGTCCAGCCGAGCATCGCGAAGGACGCCACGGTCCCGGCGCTGACCCCGACCAGTGCGAACCAGATCCCCACCGGCCAGCGTCCCCCCAGGTCGCTGCCTCTGCCGCGCACTGCGCGCTCCTTCCCGCCACCCCCGTGCGACGAAACGGCCGTTCAGGGCCCATGATGTCGATGAATCGACGGTCCTCGGCTACTCAGTGTCAGACTTCAGTCCCGAATGGTAATCGGGTGATGGGTGTGACGCGCACCGCCCAGGACTTTGGGATGCTTGGATGTACCGGAATACGAATATGAGGAGGCATCAATGGGCGACACACAGCGTCCAGCCAAGAAGGCGGCCAAGAGCCGTCCGAAACCCGCCTCGACGAACGAACCACAGTTCGTGCAGCTGCTCTCCCCGGAGGGCGGCCGAGTCAAGCATCCCGACTACGACATCGACCTGACCGACGAGGAGTACCGCGGCCTCTACCGCGACCTCGTCATCACCCGCGAACTGGACGCGCAGGGCACCGCCCTCCAGCGCCAGGGCCAGCTCGGCCTGTGGCCGAGCCTCCTCGGCCAGGAGGCCGCCCAGATCGGCTCCGGCCGGGCCCTCAAGCCCCAGGACACCGTCTTCCCGGCGTACCGGGAGCTCGGCGTCCAGTGGTGCCGGGGCATCGACCTGATCTCGGCGTTCGCGCTCTTCCGCGGCACCGACCTCGGCGGCCGCGACACGGTCGCCGACCGCTTCAACATGTACGCGATCGTCATCGCCTCGCAGACCCTCCACGCCGCCGGGTACGCCATGGGCGTCGCCATGGACGGCGCGGTCGGCACCGAGGACGGCGAGGCCGTCATCGTCTACCACGGCGACGGCGCGACCAGCGAGGGCGACTTCAACGAGGCGCTCGTGTGGGCCGGGGTGTTCAACTCCCCGCTGGTGTTCTTCTGCCAGAACAACCAGTACGCGATCTCGGAGACCAACGCGCGCCAGTTCCGACTCCCGCCGTACCGCCGCGCCGAGGGCTTCGGCGTGCCCGGGATCTTCGTGGACGGCAACGACGTCCTCGCGACCTACGCGGTCACCCGGGACGCGCTCGACCGCGCCCGCCGCGGCGAGGGCCCCAGCCTCATCGAGGCCTACACCTACCGCATGCAGCCGCACACCACGTCCGACGACGCCACCCGCTACCGCGACGAGGCCGAGCTGGACTTCTGGCGGGCCAAGGACCCGATCGTCCGCTACCGCAAGTGGCTGGCGGCCGAGGGCCTGGCCGACGAGGCGTACTTCGCCGAGATCGACACCGAGGCCGGCGAGCAGGTCCGGGCGCTCCGCGCCCGCGTCATGGCGCTGACCGACCCCGAGGTGACCGAGATGTTCGACAACGTGTACGCCGAGATGCCCGCCGGCATCGCGGCCCAGCGCGCGGAGGCGGTCGAGTTGCAGGCCTCCCTCGAAGACGGGAGCGACCCCCGATGACGACGATGTCCATGATCAAGGGCCTCAACGAGGGGCTCCGCCGCGTCCTCGAGGACCAGCCCAAGTCGCTGGTCATGGGTGAGGACGTGGGCCGCCTCGGCGGCGTCTTCCGCGTCACCGACGGCCTCCAGAAGGACTTCGGCGCCGACCGCATCATCGACACCCCGCTCGCCGAGTCCGGGATCATCGGCACCGCGATCGGCCTGGCCATGCGCGGCTACCGGCCGATCTGCGAGATCCAGTTCGACGGCTTCGTCTACCCCGCGTTCGACCAGCTCGTCTCGCAGCTCGCGAAGATCCCCAACCGCTCCGGCGGGCGCGTGCGCCTGCCCGTCGTCGTCCGCATCCCCTACGGCGGCGGCATCGGCGCGATCGAGCACCACTCCGAGTCCCCCGAGGCGTACTTCGCGCACACCGCGGGCCTGAAGGTCGTCACCTGCTCCAACCCCGCCGACGCCTACTGGATGATCCAGCAGGCCGCCGCCGGGGACGACCCGGTGGTCTTCTTCGAGCCCAAGCGCCGCTACCACGCCAAGGGCGAGGTCGACACCGAGAACCCCGGGCTCGGCCTGTACCGGGCCCGCACCCTCCGCGAGGGCCGCACCGCGACGCTCATCGCCTACGGCCCCACCGTGGACGTGGCCGAGAACGCCGCCAAGGCCGCCGCCGAGGAGGGCCTCGACCTCGAGGTCGTCGACCTGCGGTCGCTGTCCCCGATCGACTGGGAGCCGCTGTTCGCGTCGGTCCGCAAGACCGGCCGGGCCGTCGTCGTCCACGAGGCGCCCGGGAACGTCGGCATCGGCGCGGAGGTCGCCGCCCGCCTCACCGAGGAGTGCTTCTACTCCCTCGAGGCGCCCGTCCTGCGGGTGACCGGCTATGACGTCCCTTATCCGGCGAGCCGCCTCGAAGACGACTACCTTCCGAACCTGGACCGCGTGCTCGACGCCGTCGACCGGTCCCTCGAGCACTGAGGAGGAGCACATGGGACAGAAGATCACGTTCAACCTGCCCGACCTCGGCGAGGGGCTCACCGAGGGCGAGGTCGCGGCCTGGCTCGTCGAGCCCGGCGGCGAGGTGAAGCTCAACCAGCCGTTCGTCGAGGTCGAGACCGCGAAGGCCCTCGTCGAGGTCCCCAGCCCGTACGACGGGGTGCTCGCCGAGCACCACGCCGAGGCCGGCACCACGGTCGACGTCGGCAAGCCGCTCGCCACCTTCGAGGTCGAGGGCGCCGACGCCCCCGCCCCGCAGAAGGAGGAGCGCACGCCGAACCTCGTCGGCTACGGCGCCCGCGAGGCCAGCTCCAAGCGCCGCCGGCGCAAGGGCGCGGCCCCCGCGGCCCCCGCCGCCGAGGCGCCGCAGTCGCTCGCCCCGGTGACCCCGCCGTCGGTGATCACGCCGGTCACGCCGCCCCCGGCTCCCGCGGCTCCGGCCGCGCCGGCGCCCGCCGGCCCGGTGCTCGCCAAGCCGCCGGTCCGCAAGCTCGCCAAGGACCTCGGCGTCGACCTCGCCTCGGTCGTGCCGACCGGTCCGAACGGGACGGTCTCGCGCGCCGACGTCGAGGCGGCCGTCGGGGCCCCGGCCGCCGCGGCCGCGCCGCCGCGTGCCACCGCGACCGGCCAGGACCAGCGCATCCCCATCAAGGGCGTGCGCAAGCTGACCGCGCAGAACATGGTCGCGTCGGCGTTCACCGCGCCGCACGCCACCGTGTTCCTCACCTGCGACGTCACCGGCATGATGGCGACCGTCAAGGAGTTCAAGGCGCGCAAGGAGTTCGCCGACGTCAAGGTCACGCCGCTGCTGTTCGTCGCCAAGGCGGTCCTCCTGGCCGCCCGCCGCCACCCGATGATCAACGCCCAGTGGGACGAGGCCGCCCAGGAGATCGTCGTCAAGCACGACGTGAACCTCGGCATCGCCGCCGCCACCCCGCGCGGCCTGGTCGTCCCGAACGTCAAGGCCGCCCAGGACCTGAGCCTGGTCGAGCTGGCCGAGGCCCTCACCTCGCTGGCCCGCACCGCCCGGGACGGGAAGACCACGCCGGCCGACATGGCCGGCGGGACGATCTCGATCACGAACGTGGGCGTCTTCGGCATCGACACCGGCACCCCGATCCTGCCGCCCGGCGAGTCGGCGATCCTCGTGTTCGGCGCGGTCCGGCCGCAGCCGTGGGTCCACGAGGGCGAGATCGCCGTGCGCCAGGTGACGACGCTCGGGCTGTCGTTCGACCACCGGCTCATCGACGGGGAGCTCGGCTCGCAGTTCCTCGCCGACGTCGGGGCGTTCCTGGCGCACCCTGGGGAAACGCTGCTCGCCTGGACGTGATCAAGCGCACCAGCGAATCGTTGGCGGATCTTCCCGTTCGGTGTTGTAATTGAGGCACGGAAACAACGAGGAAACATAACTTCGAAGTTTCCGCGTCTCGATTCCCGAGGGAGCTCGCAAGCCGCGAACCCCAAGGGGCACAGGGACCGCGAACTTTATCTCCTCCCATTGGTGTGGACGACAGCGCCGAGTCGCCACACTGCGGAGACCCTCTCCAGGGGGTTCTCACACCGGCCGGGCGCCGCGATTGCCATGAGGGGTGGGCAACCGCTGGCGCCCGGCCTTTTCTCTGCCCTCCGGGCGGTCCACCCTCCTTTCTCCACCGCCGCACCGCCTGCGTGTTCAACCCTGTCGAGTGAACGCTGGCGTCGCTGCGGTACCGTGTTGCCGTCTGGCGTGCCCCCAAGACGCCAGGCCGGAAGCAGCATTGAGGAGCAGCCGTGACCTCCGAGCAAGGCAACCCGCCCGCAAAGGGCGAGGCCCCTGACGACCAGAGCGCAGCCGACCAGGCCGGTGCCGAGAGCGGCGCCGCCGAGGCCCCGGCCGCGGAGAGCGGGGCCGCCGAGCAGGCCGCGAGCGCTCCCGAGGCCGACGCCCCGGCGCCGGACGCGGGCCCCGCCGAGCCGGAGCGCCCCGCCGCGGAGGCCGCCCCCGCGGCCGAGGAGGCCCCGGCGCCCGCCGCCGAGCCCGCGCCCGCGCCGACGGTCGACGACGGCGCGACCGAGTCGGTCCCCGCCGCGGCCCTCGCCGACGCGGACGTGCCGCCCGCCCCCGCCGCGGAGCCGGCCCCCGAGCCCCCGGCCGCCGCCGAGCCGCCGTCCGTCGACGACGGTGCGACGCAGGCGGTCCCGCGGGCGCTCGACGTCGACATCCCCGCCGCCCCCGCGCAGGTCCCGCCGCCCGCGTTCGAGGCGCCCGCGGTCCAGACGCCGCCCCCGGCGCCGCAGTTCGACGAGGACGGCACCCAGATCCTGCGCCTCGGCCCCTCGCAGCCGCAGCAGGCGCCCGCCGCGCCGCCCGCCCCCGCGCCGGACCCGGTCGAGGAGAGCACCCAGGTCCTGCCGCCGCAGGGCGTCTCGGGCTTCAACGCGCCCCCGCCGTACGGCGACCAGCCGCAGGCCGGGCCCTCGCCCGCGTCCCCCTCGGCCTGGCCCTCCCCGCCGCCGAACCCGCTCGCGAACCAGGTCCCGCCGGGCGCGGTGCCGCCGCCCCCGCCCGCGCAGCAGCCGTACCAGCAGCCGCAGCAGCCGGTCTACCAGCCGCCGGCGGCCCAGCAGCCCCCGCCGCAGCCGCCCGTGCACTCGGACGACACGCAGAAGCTCATCATCGGCGCGCACAACCCGTACAGCGAGCCGCCGGCGCCGCCGTCGGCGTACGGGTCGCCCGCGCAGCCGGCGCCGTCCCAGCCGCAGCAGGCCCCGCAGTACCCGCAGCCGGGCCTGGCGACCAGCTCGGTCCCGGCGGGCCAGTACCCGCCCGCGCCCGCCGCCGAGGGCGGCGGCCGCAAGAAGGGCCTGGTCCCGATCCTCGCGGTCGTGGGCGTCCTGGTCCTGCTCGGCGCCGCCGCGGCCGTCTACTTCCTGTTGTTCGCCGCGCCGAAGTTCGAGGAGGGCGGCTGCGTCCGCCACACCAGCGGCGACCAGGCCGAGGCGATCGAGTGCGCCGATGCCGTCGACGGCGAGGACTACGAGATCGTCGACAAGGTCGACGACGGCCAGGTCTGCGCCGACGCGGGCCGCGAGACCCTCACCGTGGGCGAGGACGTCTACTGCCTCAGCCTCCTCGGCGCCCCCGAGGACGGCGAAGGCGGCGGCGAGGCCTCCGAATCACCGGCCGACGAGTAGGTCAGACCATCTGAAAAGCCGATATATGGCGATAAATCCGGCTTAAGGGACCCCTGGTTCAAAAATACCCCGGGGGTACGACATCGGCGCTGGGCCGGCGGGAGCTCCCGCCGGCCCAGCGCCGCATTGTGAGCCTCGTTCGCGAAGCGGCCGAGCGGGGCCGCGCGGGGGGCCGCGCGAGCTAGGCTCGCCCGGTGACACCGACTCCGAAGGCGGCCTCCCCCAAGACCACGTCCCGCGTGCGCGCGGCCCGGCTCGAAGGCCGCGGCTGGCTCAACACCGGCGGCGCCCGGCTCGACCTCGAGAGCCTCCGCGGCAAGATCGTGGTCCTCGACTTCTGGACCTTCTGCTGCATCAACTGCCTGCACGTCCTCGACGAGCTCCGCCCCCTCGAAGCGAAGTACGGCGACGCGCTCGTCGTCGTCGGCGTCCACTCCCCGAAGTTCGAGCACGAGCGCGACCCGCAGGCGCTCGCCGCCGCCGTCGAGCGGTACGGCGTCGAGCACCCCGTCCTCGACGACCCCGACCTGAAGACCTGGGACGCCTACGCCGCCCGCGCCTGGCCCACGCTCGTCGTCCTCGACCCCGAGGGCTACGTCGTCTCCCACATGGCCGGCGAGGGCCACCTCGAGGCCCTCGACCGGATCGTCGGCGACCTCGTCGCCACCCACACCGCGAAGGGCACCCTCGACCCCGAGGGCTCCCCGTACGTGGCCGCCCCGCCCGCCGAGACCGCGCTCCGCTTCCCCGGCAAGGCGATCGCGCTCCCCGGCGGCGGCGTCCTCGTCTCCGACTCGGCCCGCCACCGCCTCGTGCGCCTCGCCCCCGACCTCGCCACCGTCGAGGCCGTCATCGGCACCGGGGAGCGCGGCCGCGCCGACGGGGCCGCCCCCGAGTTCAACGAGCCGCAGGGCCTCGTCCTCCTCCCCGCGGACGTCGCCGCGCGGGCCGGCTACGACCTCGTCGTCGCCGACACCGTCAACCACCTCCTGCGCGGCGTGCGCCTCGCGACCGGCGAGACCGTCACGGTCGCCGGCACCGGGCGGCAGTGGCGCACCGACGCCGGCACCGACGCCGCCCTCGAGGTCGACCTCTCCTCCCCGTGGGACCTCGCCTGGTACGACGGCGAGGTGATCGTCGCGATGGCCGGGATCCACCAGCTCTGGTCCTTCGACCCGGTCGCCGGCACCGCCCGCGTCTACGCCGGGACCACCGTCGAGAGCCTCAAGGACGGCCCCCTCGACCAGGTGTGGATGGCCCAGCCCTCCGGCCTCGCCGCCGACGGCGAACGGCTGTGGATCGCCGACGCCGAGACCTCCGCGCTCCGGTACGTCGAGGACGGCGAGATGCGCACCGTCGTCGGCCAGGGCCTGTTCGACTTCGGGCACGTCGACGGCCCCGCCGCCGACGCGCTCATGCAGCACCCGCTCGGCGTCGCCGTCCTCCCCGACGGCCGCGTCGCCGTCGCCGACACCTACAACGGCGCCCTGCGCGCCTACGACCCCGCGACCGGCGAGGTCGCCACCCTCGCCTCCGGCCTCGCCGAACCCAGCGACGTCCTCCCCCTGGGGGACCGGGTCGTCGTGGTCGAGTCGGCCGCGCACCGCCTCACCGCCCCCGACCTGTCCGAGGCCGCCGTCGCCGGGCAGCACCACCGGGTCACCCGCAAGCGCACCAGGGTCGCCCCCGGGCGGCTGCGCCTCGACGTCCTCTTCGAGCCCGCCGCCGGGCAGAAGCTCGACCACACCTTCGGCTCGCCCGTCCAGGTGACCGTCTCCGCCGACCCGCCCCACCTCCTCGCCGAGGGCGCCGGCCGCACCGAGGACCTCGGCCGCGACCTCGTCCTCGCCGACGGCGTCGAGCGGGGCGTCCTCCAGGTCGTCGCACAGGCTGCGACCTGCGACGCCGACGCCGAGCACCCCGCCTGCCACCTCACCCGCCAGGACTGGGGCGTGCCGGTCGAGGTCACCGGGGACGGGGTGTCGACCCTGAAACTCGTTCTGCGATCCTGAACCCGGCGGTGCGATCGGCCCGCGTATTTCGGCCGCGACGCGTGTCATGAATCCGTGCGCGGCTCACGGCGCACTACGTTGAATCCCGATCGCACCATTGACCGCAGGCACATCAGGGAGGAAGCCGCAGTGACCTTGGCTCCGGTCGAAGAACGCTACGCCGAGTACGAGCACTGGCTGGTGCTCAACGCCGCCGACCAGATCGTCACCGTGGGCCGGCTGCTCGAGCAGCAGGCCCGCACCTTCGAGTACCTCACCCCCGACGCCTTCGGCGGCCTCGCCGAGTTCGAGCCCGACCTCTCCGCCATCCGGTCGAACGGGTAGCCGGACCCGGCCCTCCGGGCGGCCCGGGACGGCCCCGCCGCACCGCTACGCTGAAAGCGAAGTCGCGTCCCGGCGGCGCGGCGCCGTCCCCGCGCGCTGATACGGTCGAGGCGTGGAATCTTTCGAGCGGCCCTTCGGCGACGAGTCCGGCCCGGTCCAAGCCCCGATGCACCCCGCGTGGATCCGCATCATGCCGTGCAGCATCGAGCTGTTCCGCACCGTCCCCTCCCTGAACCCGTTCCCGGCCGGCTGGTGGGCCGACGCCTTCCCCGAGGACGACATCTGGAACGAGCCCGTCTGGTGCGACCCCGGCGACGTCGACGACTGGATCGCCGAAGCCTCCGAGCACCACCTCGGCGCCTCCGCCGAAGTCGTCGAGAAGGAGGCCCGCGAGGAGTACGACCGGGCCACCGCCGAGCGCAGCGAGCGCATCGACACCTTCACCACCCACTGCCGCCGCGCCGGCCTGCCCGTCCCGCACACCGTGCGCGACCTGCTCGAATTCCTCCTCGCCCTCGGCCTGTACCGGTCCGAGCAGCGCGACGGCGTCATGTACGTCGCCCCGCAGCTGTACATCAACCCCTTCGACGTCCTCTCCTTCGACAAGCTCGAGGCCATCGAGGAGGCCGCCGACCAGCGCGGCGACCTCGAGGAGCTCACCGCGATCGCGATCCGCCGCGTCGGCGGCGTCGACTACGAGTTCGACGACGAGGGCCGCTTCACGCTGCCGGGGAACGCCAAGTCCGCCACCGTGCAGGTCTCGCTCGCGGCGCTCGCCGACGACGCGGGCGTCCCCGCCCCCGTCATCCGCGGGATGCTCATGGAGCTCGCCGAGGACGGCGACGTCGCCGGCTCGGTCGACCTGGGCGCCGTCCCCGTCGGCGAGGAGTTCACGCTCACCGCCTCCGACGACCTCCTCGGCGGCTACCCGAACGACGAGCTGCTGCCGCCCGAGCACGCCTGAGCGGGCGTGACCGCCACCGCACCCCATTCACCGCCAGTTCACCTGTTGGCCCCCCGTCGTGCACCTGCATGGCGTTCTATGAGGGCAGGACACGTTAACGGCGGTTGACGATCGGTGATTGGAGCACGCGTGACCGTGAACGAGACTGGCGCCAAGACCAGGGCGCCCATCGCGGGCCTGGCCCCCCAGGGCCGGACCGCGTCGCCCGTCGCGACCGAGACGGTCATCGAGCTCAAGGGCGTCGGCGTGCACTACGGGCGGACCCACGCGGTCCGCGACGTCTCCCTGCCCGTCGCGCGCAACCAGATCACCGCGATGATCGGCCCCTCCGGCTGCGGCAAGTCCACGGTCCTGCGGTCGATCAACCGCATGAACGACCTCATCCCCGGCGCGAAGGTCACCGGCGAGATCACCTTCCACGGCAAGGACATCTACGGCTCCGGCGTCGACCCGATCGCCGTCCGCCGCCACATCGGCATGGTGTTCCAGAAGGCGAACCCGTTCCCGAAGTCGATCTTCGACAACGTCGCCTACGGCCTGCGCATCAACGGCATGAAGGACAACCTCGCCGACCGGGTCGAGCAGGCCCTGCGCGGCGCGGCCCTGTGGGACGAGGTCAAGGACAACCTGAAGAAGAGCGCCCTCGCGCTCTCCGGCGGCCAGCAGCAGCGCCTGTGCATCGCCCGCGCGATCGCCGTGCAGCCCGAGGTCCTGCTCATGGACGAGCCGTGCTCGGCCCTCGACCCGATCGCCACGGCCCGCATCGAGGAGCTCATGAACGAGCTCGTCAAGGACTACACGATCGTCATCGTCACGCACAACATGCAGCAGGCCGCGCGCGTCTCCGACGCGACCGCGTTCTACTCCGCGGACGTCGACGAGGCCGGCGAGCGCTTCGGCTTCCTCGTCGAGTTCGACGAGACCCAGCGCCTGTTCTCCAACCCGGCGGACCCGCGCACCGAGGACTACATCACCGGCCGCTTCGGTTAGGCCCCGAGAACGAACGACGGCGGCGCGGCCCGGAAGGGCCGCGCCGCCGTTCTCGCGTCCGGGAGACGAGGCGGGGGCGGCCGCCCGGCCGCCCCCGCCTCGTCTCAGGTCAGGCGTCGTTCCCGCACAGGATCGCCGACGTGCGGTCCTCGGAGTCGGTGACCTCCCAGTACCACTCGCCGCCGCAGGTCGCCTCCGCCGCGGCCTCGTCGTCGCTCATGACGGCCGGCGTGTCCATGAGGACGGTGCCCACGACCTCGTACTCGACCAGGTCGGAGGAGCAGTCCGTGGTCCACCACGAGTCCGAGGAGTAGAAGCAGTCCCCGGTGTCGGGGATGTACGGGGTGTTCGCGGGCTCGGCCGGGTCGGCGATGCCGGTCGCCTGGATGCAGTACAGCGAGTCCAGGGTCCCGTCCGAGTACACGTAGTGCCAGTTCCGCCACAGGTCGCCGGGGTTGAGGACGGCCCAGTCCTCGCCGCACAGCTCCTTCGGCCGGGTGTAGTCGGTGAGGTAGCCGTCCGAGTCCACGGGCACGTCGGTCACGTCGTACGACTGGCCGGTGATCTCCCAGAACGCGGTCGCGTCGCTGCACTCGATGAGTTCGAGGCCGTCGCCGTAGCCGCCGTCGGCGATGGCCGGCTCGTACGGCAGGCACATCCCGACCTCGGAGCCGGCCTGCTGCTCCTCCTCGGTGGGCTCCTCGCTGGCGCTGGCCTCCTCGGACGCCGACGCCTCCTCCTCGGACGTGGTCTCCTCCCCGGCCTGGTCGTCCTGGTCGCGGTTCCCGCTGAGGTTCACGGCGACGAGGAGGACCCCGCCGAGGACCAGGACGAGCGCGCCGACGATGATCCCGCCGATGAGCGCGTAGTTGCGCTTGGGCGGCTCGGGCGGCAGGACCGGCCCGCCGTACGGCGGCGGCTCGGCCCCGTACGGGGGCTGCCCGCCGGACTGGCCGGCGGCGAACTGCGGCGCGGAGCCGTACTGGGGCTGCTGGGACTGCGGCTGGCCCCCGTAGGGGCTCTGGCCGCCGTTGTACGGCGACTGGAAGCCGAACCCGGGGGTCTGCGGCTGCTCAGGCGGTTGGCCGTAGTTGGGAGGGACCGTCATATACGCCACGCTATAGCGCTTCGTCAACGGCGGCCACCCGGAGGGGGGAACCTGTGCGCGAAAGTCGCAGGTCGCGGGGAGGTACCGGCCCTGACGGCCCGGCCCGTCACCCCTGCGAGGTGACGCACCTCGCGGCGGCTTCCGCTCCCGCTGCCCGGGTCAGAGCGCCTCGGGCAGGACCAGGACCCGCTCCACGGTGTAGTCCTCCATCGCCGAGCGGACGCCTTCGCGGCCGATCCCGGAGCCCTTGACGCCGCCGTACGGCATCTGATCGGCCCGGAACGAGGGCACGTCGCCGATGACGACGCCGCCGACGTCGAGGGTGCGGTGGGCGAGCATCGCCTGCGGGAGGCTCTCGGTGAACACGCCCGCCTGGAGCCCGTACCGGGAGTCGTTGACCGCGGCGAGCCCGGCCTCGAAGCTGTCGACGCTCGCGAGGACGAGGACCGGCCCGAACACCTCCTCGCGCAGGACCTTCGCGTCCGCGCGCACGTCGGCGAGGACCGTGGGCTCCACGAGCGCGCCCTGGCGGGGCCCGCCCCCGCACAGCACCTTCGCGCCCTCGTCGACGGCCTCCTCGATCCACGACTGGACGCGCTCGGCGGCCTCGGCGGAGATGAGCGGCCCGACCTTGCACGACGGGTCGTTCGGGTCGCCCGAGGGCAGGGCCTTCACCTGCTCGACGATCCGGCTCGCCATGTCCGCGTAGGCGGGCGCCTCGACGAACACGCGCTGCACGGCGATACACGACTGCCCGGCCTGGTAGTTCCCGAACATCGCGATCCGCTCGGCCGCCCAGTCCCGCTTCGGGTAGTCGGCGGCGACGAGCGCGGCGCCGTTCCCGCCGAGTTCGAGCGTCACGTGCTTGCCGGGGACGCGCTGGAGGATCTGCCTGCCGACGGGCCCGGACCCGGTGAACGAGACGACGGGCAGGCGCGGGTCGTCCACGAGCTGCTCGGCCCGGTGGTTGGGGACCGGCAGCACCGACAGCATTGCGGGCGGCAGGTCGGTCTCGGAGAACAGGGCGCCCAGGTGCAGCGAGGACAGCGGGGTCGCCGGGGCGGGCTTGAGGACGATCGGGCACCCGGCCGCGACCGCGGGCGCGACCTTGTGCGCCACCAGGTTCAGCGGGAAGTTGAACGGGGTGATGCCCAGGACCGGGCCGCGCGGGAAGCGCCGCACCAGGGCGAGGCGGCCCTCGGCGGACGGGTCGGTGTCGAGGCGCTGCACCTCCCCGGCGAACCGGCGCGCCTCCTCGGCCGCCCACCGGAACACCGACACGGCCCGGCGCACCTCGATGCGCGCCCACGCGATCGGCTTCCCGGACTCGGCGGTGATGAGCTCGGCGCACGTCTCCGCCTCCTCGTCGAGGCGGCGGCGCACGTGCTCGAGCGCCTCGGCCCGCACGTGGGCCGGCAGGGCCGCGCACTCGGCGGCGGCCCCGGCGGCGGCGGCGACCGCGGCCTCCACCTGCCCGGCGGTGGCCCACGACGTGGCGCCCACAGGGGAGTCGTCGAAGGGGTGGGTGACGAAGAACTCCTCCTCGCCGTGCTGCGGACGACCTGCCACCCAGATCGGCGAAACGGGACGGAGACGTTGCGACATGGCTCCAGCCTACGGGTTCGGGCCCGCGCGGCGCTGCGGTTGGGGCGCGCGAATCCGCGCGATCCCGGCCTCCCGCACCGGCCGCCGCCCTCCCGCGGCAGGTCGCGGGCTTCGCAACCCGGGTGCGCCCATTTGCCCGTCCAAGGCATGATGAGGGCATGAGTGAACAGCAATCAGGTGCGGGGTACCCGCAGCAGCCCACCTCCGGCCAGCCCGGGCAGCCCTACGCCCAGGCGCCCTACGCGTCCCCGCAGGCCCAGTACCAGGCCCAGCAGCAGTACGCGGCCTACGCCCCTCCGGCTCCGTCGCTGTTCGACCGCCTGGGCGTGCCCTCGCTCCCGGCGATCCTGGGGCTCTCGGGCCTCGGCGCTCTGGCCCTGTCCGGACTCATCACCGGCACCTCCGACTCCACGGAGCTCCAGGTCGACGTGGCCGCCCACCTGTTCGGGTTCCCGTCGGTCCTGACGGCCGTGATCGTCATGTTCGCCCTGGCGCTGTTCGCCGGCGAGCGGCTGCGGCCGCTGTGGAAGGCGCTGACGCTGGCCGGCGCCGCGGTCTTCCTGGCCGGGTTCCTGTACGACCTGCTGTCGCTGCCGGACGGCTCGTCGGGATCGGACGCGTCGGCCTGGATCGGGGCGCTCCTGCTCATCGGCGCGTACGCGCTGTTCGTGGCCGGCGCGCTCATGGTCCCCGGCAAGGCGTCGCCGGCCCCGGCCGCGGCCCCCGCGGCTCCGGCCGCCGCGCCCGGCTACCCGACCGGGCAGCAGCCCGCGGTCCCGCCGGCCGCCGCCCCGCAGACCCAGCAGAACCAGTGGCCCCAGGCGCCGCAGCAGTAGCCGCGCCCCGGGCAGCCGAAGAGGCGGCGCGGCCGGGTCTCGCTCGAGACCGCGGCCGCGCCGCCTCTCTTCGTGCATATTGGACATCGCGTCGTCCGCCGACATCCGAAGTCCTTGCTCCAGCCCCGCCGGCGCCGCGGCTCGCGGGGGAGCCGGACGGCGGGAGCGGGACCGGGCCGGCGCAGTGGAGACGCAGGTCCGTGCTGGATATGGAGATTGCGGAGATCGGTCGGGCGGGCCCGCCATGCTCACGGTCGACGTCCGGTCGTGCTGGCACGAGCCGGGGGCGTCCCCGTGGGCCGCAGCGCTAACTGCTTCTTCGGCGGGAGCCAGTCATCCTCGCGGAGATCGTCTTCGTCTCCGCCGTACCGATCGTCGGCATAAGCGGCGTACGGGTCCGGCTCCTCTTCGGGAGGAGGCTCTATGTCGACCTCGTCCTCACGACCGCCCCCAAGCTCGCGCTCGAGCGCGCGCAGGTCGGTGTTCGGAGCATGGTACTTGAGCTTCCGGGCCACTTTGGTCTGCTTTGCCTTAGCTCGGCCGCGCCCCATATGGCTCGACCCCCTCGCACAGAAATCATCGGGGCAGCCGTTAAGGCGCCCCGGAATGCTTGCAATCTCTTCGTGGCTCCTACGGTACAGGCTCGCGGCGCCCCACTGCATCCCGGGCCGTGAGTTGGATGCCACAGATTACCGGCGATGACCACCAGACCGGGACGAACATCCGCCCGAATCGTGAGATTCGTTCCCACTGTCCGCGACCGTCCCGCGACGGAGTGCAAGCGACGATTCCGAAGATCCTATAGGATGTGCCGAGCATCCCATAGGATCCCTCCCGGGCCTCCGCTAGCGGAACAGGCGCACGCGCTGGAGCCGCCCGACGGCGGCCATGCGCTCCTCGGCCAGGGCGTTCGCCGCCGCGAGCGGCGTGGTGCCCTCGCCCTTGGCGCGGTCGAGGATGCGGCCGGTGGTCGCGAAGATCCCGGCGGTGCGCCGCTCGGCCCGCTTGAAGTCGAACGCGCCGTCGTACTCGTCGGCGACCTGGATGACGCCGCCCGAGTTCACCACGTAGTCGGGGCAGTACAGGACCCCGGCCCGGTCGAGCTCGTCGGCGATCTCGGGCGACGCGAGCTGGTTGTTGGCCGCGCCGCACACGATCTCGGCGTCCAGGGTCTTCAGCGTGCCGTGGTTGAGGACGCCGCCGAGCGCGCACGGCGCGTACACGTGAATGCCGGAGGCGATGAGCTCGTCGGCGTCGGCGACGAGGCGCACCTGCGGGAACCGCTCCCGGACCCACCGGATCGCCGCGTCGTTCACGTCGCACGCCACGACCTCGGCGCCCGCCTCGATGAGGTGGGGGACGAGGTGGCGCCCGACCTTGCCGAGCCCGGCCACGCCGACGGTCCGCCCGGCGAGGTCCACGGCGCCCCAGCGGTGCTGGGCGGCCGCGCGCATCGCCTGGAACACGCCGAACGCGGTGAGGATCGAGGAGTCGCCCGCGCCCCCGGCCTCGGGGCTGCGGCCCGACACGTGGCGGGTCTCGCGCGCCACGTGGTCCATGTCCTCGACGTAGGTGCCGACGTCGCACGCCGTCACGTACCGCCCACCGAGCGACTCGACGAACCGGCCGTAGGCCCGCAGCAGCGCCTCGCTCTTGTCGACGGCCGGGTCGCCCCAGATGACGGCCTTGCCGCCGCCGTGGTCGAGCCCGGCGATCGCGTTCTTGTACGCCATGCCCTCCGACAGGTGGAGCACGTCCTGGAGGGCCTCCTCCTCGGAGGCGTAGGGGTAGAAGCGGGTGCCGCCCAGGGCGGGGCCGAGCGCGGTCGAGTACACCGCGATGATCGCGCGCAGCCCGCTGTCGGGGTCGTGGCAGAACACGACCTGTTCGTGGCCGGTCGCGTCGAAGATGCTCATGGCTTGCTCTCCAGTTCTTCTCTCGGGGGTCGGACCCCGGAGCGCGGTGCGCGCCGGGCGGCGCCCAGGGGCGCGGCCGGGTCGCGGCCGCTTCCTCGTCGTAGCGCGGGTATGCCTACGCCACCAGCATATGACTATGGAAGTATCTGGCTCGTGCACGCACCGAACGCGTCCTATCTGCGCGTCTACGAGCCGGCCCGCGCCTTCGCGGACCCCGGCTACTGGCGCGCGTACGCCGCGTCCGGCCGCGCGGTCGACCCGCTCGAAGGCCCCCGCATCCGACGGGAAGCACTGTACGAGCGCATCGGATGGCCCTGGCGGGGCGTCCCCTCCTTCGGCCGCGAGGCCTACGTCATCGACCGCGGCGAGGGCGACCCGCTCGTGTGCCCGTGGAACCTCCGCTACCGGATCGCCTCCGCCGCTTTGGAAGTGCGCCGCCTGACCCCCGAGGCCGTGGCCGAGGCCCTGTTCCCGCCCGAGTTCCTCTCCTCGGCCGCCGAGGTCGTCGCCCTCGACGACGGCGCCGACCGCCACGCCGCCCCCGCCGACGCCCACGAGCACGTCGCCTCCTGGTCGGTCCCGCTGCGCTGGTTCGCGTGCGTCCGCCCCGAGGACCGCGAACTCGTCATCCAGCCCGGCCTCAGCCTGCTGCGCTACCGCACCCCGATCGCCAAGTCCCGCACCGGCCTCGCCGTCGCCCGCAACCTGGTGCGGTCCGAGTTCGGCGACGGCGCCGAACTCGCCGAGGCCCTCGCCGAGACCGGCCGCTGGCTCGACGGCTTCCACCGCGACTCGATCGTCGAACTCGACTACGGCGGCCTCGTCTCCCGGCTCGCCCCCGACGAGCTCCGCGACGAGGACTCCGTCGACCTCACCTGGCAGGCCCTCGACCACCTCGGCGCCTCCGAGCCCGAGGAGGCCCAGGAATGCTATGCGCGCCTTGTCGACCGCTGGCGTGATCGTCGTCTCGCGGAACGCCTGAACTGATCTCGCGTCCGCCGCGCGGCCGAGCCCGCAGCCAGGACGTTCGCTTGTGGAGTGATCACTCGGATGACCTGGCCGAGCGGAAAGTCCAAGCAAAATCGGCCGTTCGGACTATGTCGGACATCTACGACAGGCCGGACGATTGCAGAAGGAACGAATCAAGGCTCGGCAGCCGGTGATTCGCAGCCCGTGTGTGGAGGAGAACGAACGATGACGACAGAGCTGAACCTTCCGGTGGAATCCGAGGCCCTGCTCACCCCCTCTGAGGTCGCCGCGATGTTCCGCGTCGACCCCAAGACCGTGACCCGCTGGGCCAAGGCCGGCAAGATCTCCGCGATCCGGACCCTCGGCGGCCACCGCCGCTACCGCGAGTCCGAGATCCGCGCGCTGATCAACGGCGACATCCCCGTCCAGCGCGAGGCCGCCGACTAGCCGGAACCCCCGGCGCGACACCGCCTCCCGCCACCGACCGGGCGACGAGGCGCAAGGAACCAGTCCGAGGCCGGACCACCCTTCCGGCCTCCCCGCCCCGACGAGAAAACCGCGGTCCACAGCTCCGGGCCGACCCCGACCGGCGAGGCAGCGGGCCCTCCCTCAGGGCCCGCCCCGAACGACCGCATGCGGAACGCGACGCCGGCCGCAGGACCCCTGAACCAGGTCCCGGCCGGCACGGCGCACCGCCGCCCCGCGAGTGCGCCCCCGCCACGCGAACCCCTGCCGCCGCAGCGCGAAGCACCGCCATCGCGGCAACTCCGCCCGTACCCGGGCATTACCGATGCAACGCCGCGAATCACATGCGACGCTTGCGGTGTGTCCCGCTTGAGGAGCCTCGCCGTCGCCGCGGCCGTCACCGCCGCGGTCCTGCTGTTCGCGCTCGCGGTCCCCCTCCTGAACAAGGCCGTCTCCCCCGCCGTCGACGTCGGCGGCGAGCGGTTCACCCTCGCGGACGGCGTCACCGTCACCGCCCCCGCCGACACCCTGATGCGCCCCGGCCACTACCGGCCCGAGTCCGGCCGCGCCGAGTTCCTCGTCGGCGGCGCCGAAGTCGAGATCGCCGTCGCCGGACCCTACGGCTTCGACGCCGAGTACCTGGCCGACGAGATGGCCCGCCTCCTCGAAGTGCAGCCCGGCGTCCAGCTCACCGAGCCGCGCGACTGCGCCGCCGACGGCGTCGAGGGCGCCGGCCGCGGCTTCGTCACCGAGACCGGCGCCGGCTTCGCGTGCGCGTTCGTCCACGACGACACCCGCGCCGAGGTCACCGCCCGCGGCGCCTCCCTCGACGCCGCCACCGTCGACCGCATCGACGCCCTCATCGCCCGGGTCTCCTTCGGGGCCGCCTGATGCGCCCCGACCCCGCCTCACCCGCCCAGTGGACGGCCGCGCTCCTCATCGGCGCGGCCGCGATCCTGCTGCTGTACAACACCCTCCCGGTCGCCCTCGCCTACCCGCGCGCCGGCGCCACCGCCCTGGTCCTGTTCTCCCTCTTCGCGCTCCCGTTCTGGACGATGCGCCGCCGCCTCGCCGACCGGCTCGCCCTCCCGGGCGCCGCGCTCCTGCTCGGCCTCGCCTGGGGCGCCACGGTCGCCGTCATGACCTCCCTGTTCGGCTCCCGCGCCCTCCACGGCCTCCTCGCGACCGCCCGCGGGCCCGCCTGGGCCGAGCGGTGGGCGCCGGTCCTCGCCGCGCCCGTCGTCGAGGAGGTCGTCAAGGCCGCCGGCGTCGTCCTCGTCGTCGCGATCTTCTGGGGCCGCCTCCACGGCGTCCTCGACGGCATCGTCCTGGGCGCCTTCTGCGGCGTCGGCTTCCAGATCGTGGAGGGGTACGCGTTCGCGATGTCGAGCACGGTCGTCAACCGCGCCGGCGACGCCGTCGCACCCGTCGTCGCCGTGTTCGTCGTCCGCGGCGTCCTCGCGGGGCTGTGGAGCCACGCGGTCTTCACCGCGATCGCGGGCGCCGGGATCGCCTACGCCGCCACCAGGAGGACGCGCCGCGCCGCCTGGGCCGCGGCCGGATCGGTCGCGGGCGTCATCGTCCTGCACGCGGTGTGGAACTCGCCGCTGCTGCGCGACGGCCTCGGCCTCGGGGCCCTCGGCGTCCTCGGCGGCGTCATGCTCAAGGGCCTGCCGGCCGTGCTCGTCGTGTGGTGGCTGGTGCGGTGGGCGAAGCGGACCGAGGGCCCGGTCGCGGTGCACGCGTAGCAATGCCGCCCGGGTCTGAGCGCGCGGTACCCCGACGGCATTGCCGTTGCCCGGCCGCGGCGCCGTAAGCGCGCGCTCCCTCGCGGCCCGCATGACGGGCGACCGGTCCGCGGTCGACGCGACGGTGGATGGCGCGAGCCGCGTCGTCGTGTTCCTGGCCGGCCGCACGGGGGCGGCCGCGCGGTAGGCGATCGGTCCCGGCACCGGCGGTGAGCCGGACCCGGAGGCCCGTCCGGTGCCCCGCCGCGGTGACCGGCGGGGTTGGACCCGGGGCCGCCGATCCTTCGGATCGGTGCCGACCGAGCATCGTGAAGTTCTCTCAACTCCCACGCTAGCAGCGGCGGGGCCGTTTGTCACCGACTCGGGAGTTCGAATCGTCCCGCTTCGTCGGTCCCGATGAGGCCGTCCTCGATCAGTTGCGCGACGGCCTCGTCGACCATGCGCCGGTCGGTCCAGACCGCGTCGATCCGGGCCCGCTCGACCGGCCCGTCGGCGTCCCGCAGCAGCGCCATGATCTCGCCGCGCACGTGCCGGTTCGTGCCCTTGTAGCGCTGGCGCTTGCGGCTCGGGCCGGCGGGGAGCTCCTGGCCGGAGAAGCCGCACGCGTCGGCGACGGGGCAGGCGCCGCACTCGGTCTTGCGGGCGGTGCACACGAGCGCGCCGAGTTCCATGAGCGCCAACGAGACCCGTGCGGCGGTGGCGGGGTCCTCGGGGAGGAGGGACTCGGCGGCGGCGAGGTCGGCCCTGGTGGTGGCCGCGCCGGCGTCGCTCCTGCCGCCGAGGCGGGCGACGACGCGGCGGACGTTCGTGTCGACGACGGCGTGCCGGCCGCCGTAGTGGAAGACCGCGACCGCGGCGGCGGTGTAGGTGCCGATGCCGGGGAGCCGCTCGAGCTCGGCCGGGTCGGAGGGGACGGTCCCGCCGTGCTCCTCGGCGATGATCGCCGCGCACTCCTGGAGGCGCAGGGCCCGCCGCGGGTAGCCCATGCGGCCCCATTCGCGCAGGACGTCGGCGGTGGGCGCGGCCGCGAGGTCGGCGGGGGTCGGCCACCGCTCCATCCACGCCTCCCACACGGGGGCGACGCGGGCGACCTGGGTCTGCTGGCTCATGATCTCGGAGACGAGGACGCCCCACGCGGTGGTCCCGGGCCGGCGCCAGGGCAGTTCGGTGCGGTTGTGGGCGTCGAACCAGGGGAGGAGGCGCTCGGCGAGCAGGTCGGGGGAGGGCAGGGCCGGTTCGGCGGTCTCGGTGGCGGCGCGCATGCCCTCCATTGTCGGCGCGGGGTCCGACATCGCCGGAAGCGGGCAGCCCGCATGGTCTTCGGAACACTGGGCCCCGGTGCAAACCCTGGCACGGGGGTCCGACATCCCGGTCCGCCGCGGGCAGGTCCGCCGGGGCGGCCGGTTCCGGCGGTTTCCGGGCAGGGGCGACTCCGCGGCGGGCGGTGTCGCGGGCCCCCGGTCCAACACCCTGGCACGGGGGTGCGACGGTTCGGGCCGGGCCGCGACCCGTCCGGGGGACGGTGTGATGCGTGTCATTCCGCTGCGGCGAGGGCGGGCTGCGTTAGCGTCCCCGCGTGGAGGGTTTCAAAGGCAGGTTCGTGAAGGGCTCGGAGCCGGAGTCGGTCTACTGGAAGCGGCGCGCGATCGTGGCGGGGGCCGTGCTCGCGCTCGTCGCCCTCGTGGTCGTCGGCCTGAACGCGCTCGGCGGCGGCGACCGGGAGGCGGCCGGCGAGGCCGATGCGGCCCAGCAGGAGTGGACGCCGCCCGAGCAGGACGCCTCCGCGCCGCGGCCCTACATCCCCGAGCCGACCGAGTCGCCCAGCGAGTCGCCGTCCCCGACCCCGCCGCCGGTCGAGCCCTGCCCGGCCGAGGAGCTCATGCTCCAGGTCGTGGCCGCGTTCGACGAGGTCCGCTCGGGCGCGGAGGTCCCGGTGAGCGTCCTGGTCGCCAGCGGCGCCGACACGCCGTGCACGGCCGACCTGCGCTCGGTCGCGGTGGAGCTCGCGGCCGGCTCCGACGTCGTCTACTCCACCGCGCACTGCGAGACCCCGCAGGGCGAGGAGGTCGAACTCAGCGGCGGCGCGGGCCAGACCGTCGAGTTCACGGTGGACGGCCTCGCCTCGGAGGAGGGCTGCCGCGGCGCGCGCCGCGAACTGCCCGCCGGCGACTACGAGCTGCGCGCCCGCCTCGGCGACGCGGTCTCGTCGCCCGCCGCGCTCCGCCTCACCTGACGCGCTTCACCCGGCGCCCGGTCACAGGTACCGGTCGAGGATCGACACCTCGGCGAGCCGGGTCAGCGACTCCCGGATGCTCTGCGCCCGGCCGGGGCCGACGCCGTCGACGTCCTGGAGCTCCTCGACGGTGACGCCGAGCAGCTCCGGCAGCGCCCCGAACCGGTCCACGACCCGCTCGATCACGGCCTCCGGGAGCCGCGGCACCTTCGCAAGCATCCGGTACCCGCGCGGGCTCACCCGCCGGTCGAGGACGTCCGGGGCGTTCGGGTATCCGAGCGCCCGCGCGACGGCGATGAGGTCGAGCAGTTCGGGCGAGCTCATCTGGTCGACGGCGTGCAGCGCCTTGCGGTGGTCGGCGTCGTCCGGCAGGTAGTCGCGGACGACGAGCTCCCGGTCGGTGTCGACTCCGGCCATGAGCTCGTCGAGCTGGAGGGCGAGGAGTCGCCCGTCGGTGCCGAGCTCGATCACGTGCCCTTCGACCTCGTCGGCGATGTGCCGCGCCATCTCCAGGCGCTGGAGCACGGTGACGGCGTCGCGGATCGTCACGAGGTCCTCGATCTCGAGGCTCGACAGGCTCGCCGCGACCTCGTCGAGGCGGAGCTTGTACCGCTCCAGCGTCGCCAGGGCCTGGTTCGCGCGCGAGAGGATCTGCGTCGACGGCTCCACCAGGTGGTGGATGTCGCCCATGTACAGGCCGATCGTGTGCATCGACTGGCTCACCGAGATCACGGGGAACCCGGTCTGGATCGCGACGCGCTCGGCCGTGCGGTGCCGGGTCCCCGACTCGTTCGAGTGGATCGACGGGTCCGGCATGAGGTGCACGCCGGCGCGCACGATCCGGGAGCCGTCGGTGGTGAGCACCACCGCGCCGTCCATCTTGCACAGCTCGCGCAGGCGCGTCGCCGAGAACTCGATGTCGATCTCGAAGCCGCCGGTGCAGATGCGCTCGACGACAGCGTCGCAGCCGACGACGATGAGCGCGCCGGTGCGGCCGCGCAGGATGCGCTCCAAGCCGTCGCGGAGCGCGGTGCCGGGCGCCATGGTCGCCAGGGTCGCGCGCAGGCCCTCGTCCGGGATCGACGCCACGGGTACCCCCAATGCTGGACGGTCCGCCGGCGCTGCCTGGCCGGGCGGTTGAGGCGACCCCGCGCGACCGGGCCGGAGTCCCGGCTCGCGAGCGCCGCCGCGTCCGGCGGGGGTCGGATCGCCTCCAGTGTACGGATCGGCCGCGCGAGGCAGGGACCGGCATTTGGGGCAAGCCGCACATCCCGCCTGGTGGCGGGCACCCGGACCCTCCTGTTGCGATGGGGCCGATGGGGTTTCGCCGGCGGCGAACATCCGTCCCGGGCCGCCGCGGGCGCGCTTCAGAGCCGGTCTACCACCTGCACGTGCCCCGGCGCGAACGACGCCAGCCGGGCCAGCAGCTGCTGCGGCTCCGGCGCGAAGTCCTTGCACCGCACGGCCAGGTCGAATCCGGCGACGAGGCCCTCGGTGGCCCGGTTCGCCTCCCGCAGCACCGACCGCCCGATGAACCCGGGCCGGTCGGAGCCGCCCCGCCCGAGGTACACGTCGGCGGCGAACAGCAGGTAGGAGGTGCCGCGGCGCTTCGAGCCGACGTGGATCGCCGCCAGCTCCTCGATGTTGCTCCACGGGATCATCAGGGCCTTCCCGAAGCTGGGGCGCACCCGCAGGCCGAAGTGGTTGACCATGAGTTTCGGCGGCCGCACCAGCGGCACCAGGAAGCACGCGGCGCCGATGAGCGCCATGACCGTGAAGAACCCCGGCAGGGCCGCGACCGGGTTCGGCTCCCCGGAGTCGAGCCGCGCCGGCTCGGTGTGCACGAGCCAGAACAGGGCCGCGATCCCGGCGGCGCACGCGCCCGCGTACAGCGCGAGGGACGAGATGCGGCGGGTGGGTGAACTGCGCTCGACGACGACCCATTCCGAGCTCCTGCGCACGGCTCACCTCCGATCCGCAACTGTAGTCAGCCGCGTCGAACCCCGCCACGGCCGAGCGGACGCGGCCTCGCATGGACTGGCCGGTCTCCGCAGCGGACCGGCGACCGCGGGCGGCGGATGCGTCGTCACGAGGGCGCGCCGACCTCGCGCCGCCCGCCTCCCGAGTCCGCGCCCGGCCGGCCGCGAAGCGTCCCTCACCGTGCGGCCGCCCGCCTCCCGGGAACGACCCCGGTCGGCCGCGAAGCATCCCTCACCGAGCGGCCGCCCGGCGAAGGCCAGGCGAAGCGGACCCGCTGGGCGGCCACGCGCCTCCCGGGAACGGCCCCGCCCGGCCGGCCGCGAAGCAGCCCTCACCGTGCAGCCCTCACCGTGCGGCCCCGCCGAGCAGCCGCCCGGGAAGGCCAGGCGAAGCGGCACCGACCCCAGAGCCGGACCGGGCCCGCGCTACCGGCTCACGTCCTCCCCCAGTGGACGGTGGTGCCGGCGAGGCGGGAGCGTTCGGCGGCGAACGCCATGCGGTGGCTGTCGAGGGACGCCTCGAGGTCGGGCGCGGCGCGTTCGCTGCGGCCCTGTTCGAGGGCGGTGACGAACGCGTCGACGAGGGCGTCGTCGCCACCGGAGTGGCCCCGGTGGTCGGGTTCGCCGGTCGCGGTGACGGGCCCGGCGTGGACCTCGAACACGCGGTGGCCCATGGGCTCCCGCGTGTACGACCGGCCGGGCCGGGCCTCGGGCAGGTCGGGGAGCGATGCGGCGGGCGAGAACAGGTCGATCTCGAGGCCGCCGGTGCGCAGGTTCCCGGCGATCTCCCCCGCGGTGCCGGTCAGCCGCACGGTGCGGGTGTTCTGGCCGGTGAACGCCGAGGTCGACAGGACCGCGGTGAGGCCGCCGGGGAACTCGGCGACGGTCTGCTGGTGGTCGACGACGTCGTTGTCGCAGTGGAAGACGCAGCGCCCGTAGGGGCCGTGGCGGAGCGCTTCGAGCCGGCCGGCCGGGGTGGGGTCGTCGCCGAGGAGCGCGACGGGCCAGCCGTCGGTGCCCGCGAGGGCCTCGGCGTAGTAGCGGGGCGCGTAGAACGGGCACGCGTCGGCCGCGGGGCAGCCGTCGAGGCAGTGCGAGGGCGCGCCCGCGGGGGCGTGCTCGGGCCGGAAGTACGCGAGCGAGCCCGAGGACGACACGGTGGCGGGCGGCTCGCCCGCGAACCAGCGGATGACGTCGAGGTCGTGGCAGGTCTTGGCGAGGACCATGGGGCTGGAGGCGGCGAGGCTGCGCCAGTTGCCGCGCACGTACGAGTGCGCGTAGTGCCAGAACCCGATGTTCTCCTCGATGCGGATGGTGACCAGGCGCCCGATCGCGCCCGAGTCGGCGAGGCGCCGGATGGTGCGCCAGAACGGCTGGTACCGCATGACGTGCCCGACCCAGATGTGCGCGTCCAGGTTCCGGGCCGCGGCCGCGAGCCGTTCGAGGTCCTCCTCGGTGGTCGCGGCGGGCTTCTCCAGGAGGATCGGCAGGCCGTGCTCGGCGGCGGCGAGCGCGGCCGGGACGTGCAGCCGGTCGGGGAGGGCGATGACGAACGCGTCGAGGCCGGTCGCCGCGGCGTCCGCGACGAGGTCGCGCCAGTGCCGGTACCGGTGCGCCGCGGGGACGCCGGCGCGGTCGCCGAGGCGGTCGCGGCGGTGCGCGACCGGGTCGGCGACGGCGGCGACCGCGGCCCGGTCGGGGTGTTCGAGAGCCCAGCGCCCGTACGCGTCGGAGCCGCGCGCGCCGGCCCCCAGGATGCCGAGGCGGATCATGCCCTCACCCTTTCTCCGCGCCCGACGTCAGGCCCGTGACCAGGAGCCGCTGCGCCAGGAAGAACCCGGCGACCACCGGGACGGTAATCGCGATCGACCCGGCCATGAGGACCGTGGTGGGGACCGAGAACTCGGTGAGCTGCGCGATCCCGAGCGACACCGTCCACCGGTCGCGGTCGGCGACGAGGAACAGCAGCGCGAACAGGTACTCGTTCCAGGCGATCATGAACACGTAGAGGGCGGTGGCGGCCACGCCCGGGAGCGCCATCGGGAGCACCACCCGGCGGATCAGGGCGAGCCGCCCGCATCCGTCGATCATCGCCGCCTCCTCCACAGAGGACGGTACCGCGACCAGGTAGGTGCGGAGCATGTACAGCGCGACCGGCACGGTCTGGGCGACGTACACGAACACGAGCCCGGCGAGGCTCCCGGTCAGGCCGAGCCGGCTGAGGAGCACGAACAGCGGCACGGCCAGCACGATCCCCGGCAGCAGGTACACGCCGAGGAACACGACGTTGACGGCGTTCCGCCCGAAGAACCGCAGCCGCACCGCCGCGTACGCGCCGAGGACGCTGAGCACGATCGCGAGCGCGGCCGTGGCGAGCGCGACCTGGAGGGAGTTCCACATGTTCCCGCCGAGCCCGTACTCGGCCATCGCGGTGGGGTAGGACGCGAACGTGAGCTCGCCGGGCGCCGGGAACAGTTCGAGGGGTTCGGAGACGACGGACTGGAACGGCCGCAGCGACAGCAGCGCCCCGTACAGGAGCGGCCCGGCCGTCACGGTCACGGCGACGGCGATGACGGCCCAGCGCAGGACGCCGAGCACGCGGTCCTCGGTGCTCCTCATGCCTTCTCCCGCTTGATCATCCAGGCGTACACCGCGACGACGCCCAGGAGCATCCCGGTCATGAGCAGGCCGGTGGCGCCGGCGGTGCCGATGTTCGCGCGGACGACGAGCTCGGTGTAGACGCGGACGGCGAGGACCTCGGTCCCGCCGGCGCCGCCGGTGAGGAGGTAGATGTCGTTGAAGTTCTGGAAGGACCACAGGAACCGCAGCACGGCCAGGAGCGCCATGACCCCGGCGAGCTGCGGGAGGAGGAGGTGCCAGAACACGCGGGTCTTCCCGGCGCCGTCGATCTGCGCGGCCTCCTCGATGTCGCCGGGCACGACCTGGAGGCGCGCGGTGATGAACAGGAACGCGAGTGGGAACGTCTTCCACACCTCGAACGCGATCACGGTGGTGAGCGCGACGGGGACCTCGACCGGGCCGAGGTCGCGGCTGGTCGTGGTGAGGAACGCGATCGGCTCGCGCCAGCCCAGCCACTCGGTGCCGACCGCGTTGACCAGGCCGTAGCCGGGGTTGAGGAGCGTCTTCCAGATGGTGGCCGCGGCGACCACGGGCAGCACGTACGGCACGAGGACGAGCGCCCTGACGAGTCCGCGCCCGCGGAAGGGCCGCCGCAGGGCGAGCGCGACCGCGAGCCCCACCAGGACGGCTCCGGCCGAGGACGCCCCGGCGTACACGACCGTGGTCCCGGCGGCCGACCAGAACCGCGGCGAGCCCCACACGGCCGCGATGTTGTCGCCGGTGAAATCGAGCTCGTCGAGGTAGAGGCGGGGGATGTCGACCAGCCGCACGTCGAGGAACGCGAACAGCACCACCGCGAGGAACGGCAGCACCGCGAACCCGAACACCACGAGCACGGTGGGCGCCACCAGGAGCCGGCCTTGCAGGTCCTCACGCCGCGACATCGTGAGCGGTTTCCGCCGCCACCGGTCCGGTCCAGGCCCCGACCGGGCGCTGGCCGGCCCGGCGCGGCCGACTCCATCGGCACCCGACTCGCCGGGCACACCAAGGACCGTCGCATTCGCTGGGAAAGGGCCCCCGGTCTCAACAGTGCCAGGCGGGTCCGACACCGCTCCGGTGCCGGTGTTCGAATCCCGGTCCGAACCGCTGGGCATGCCAAGGGCCTTCGCAGGCCCTGGGGAAGGCCCCCCGGTCTCAACAGTGCCAGGCGGGTCCGACACCGCCTCGACGCCGCTGTTCGAATCCCGGTCCGAACCGCCGCTGCCGTCCGAGGGAGCCGCCGGCGAGACGGGAGCACCCGAAGAAGCCGAGGGCACACCGGAAACGCGTCGGGCCGCCGGGGAAGGGCCCCCGGTCTCAACGGTGCCACCGGGGGCCGACACCGGTGCGGGGCCGGTGTTCGAATCCGGGTCGGGCCTCCCGGGTTCCGGC
Organism: Glycomyces terrestris; assembly: GCF_003933745.1. Lineage (GTDB taxonomy): Bacteria > Actinomycetota > Actinomycetes > Mycobacteriales > Micromonosporaceae > Glycomyces > Glycomyces terrestris. The sequence goes on from NZ_RSEB01000008.1 coordinate 29,562, forward strand.
GCGGCCATCAGCCGAGGTCCTGCTGCGCCGCCTCGACCGCGGCCGCCATGTCCACGGCCACCTCCGCGGGGTCGGCGCCCTCGAACAGCGCCTCCGCCTCGGTGGCGAGGATCGTTTGGGAGAACACGATCCCGGCGAGCTCGGCGTCCGCGGTGCCCCAGCCCCAGCGGGTGAACTCCTCGGCGCCGGCGGCCATCCGGTCCACGAGCTCCGGGCCGTACACCTCGGCGATCGACACCTGCTGCGCGTCGTCGTTCCCGAACGGCAGCTCCGCCCACGCGTCGAGGTACTCGGTCGACCCGGCCTCGGGCCCGGGCCGGACCGGGATGCGGCCCTCGGTCGCCGAGGCGAGGTTCTCGACGTACCCGTCGGAGAGCATGTACTCCACGAACGTCTTCGCGTCCGCGGTGTTCGCGCCCGCCGGGATGCCGTAGTTCGTGGTCTGCCCGTACACGGCCGGCGTCTCGGTCCCGTTGCCGGTGAACGTGGTCAGGTACGCGGTGTGCTCGGCGAGGAACCGCGGGTCCTCCGCGCACTCGGCGCACGTGACCGGGTTGTCGACGTCGAGCCCGGCCGCCTCGTCGACGAAGTGCGACGAGAACAGCACCATCGCCGCCGACCCCGACAGGTACGCGGCCCGCGCCGCCTCGACGTCCACTTGCGCCGGTCCCGCCGCGGCTGCGAGCCGCTGGTAGGTCGCGAGACCCTCGACGCACTCGGGCGAGTCGATCGCGACCTCGCCGTCCTCGGCCAGCCGACACCCGAACGGCAGCAGCATCGACTCGATGCCCTCCTGCGTGTACACGTCGCCCGGCGTCGTGCCGATCGCGATGCCCGCCAAGCCGTCCGCCTGGAGCGCCTCCGCGGCGTCGGCGAGGTCGGCCACCGACTCGGGCGGCTCCAGCCCGGCGGCCTCGAACAGGTCGGTGCGGTAGGCGATCATGTGGCCCCACCCGTCGGAGGGCACGGCGTGCAGGGCGCCGTCCACGGTGACCATGTCGAGTGCGGCCTGCGAGAACGTGTCCGCGCCGAGCGCGTCGACGACCTCCTGCGGCGCCTCGTCGTCCAGCAGCCCCTGCGCCGCCCAGGCCGCGGTGCTGGACGGGTTGTGCGCGATGACGTCGGGCACGTCGCCCGAGGCGGCCCCGGTGACGAGCGTCTGTCCCATCTGGTCGGGCTCCAGCGGCACCATCTCGACCTCGATGCCGGTGGCCTCGGTGAACGCGTCGATCACCGGCTGCTGCGCCGCGATCCGCTCCGGGGTCGTGTACGGGGTCCAGAAGACGATCGAGCCGTCGCCGTCCTCGGTCTCCTCAGGGCTGCACGCCGACGCGGCGAGCACCAGCGTCGCGGCCGCCATGCAGGTCATCATCGTCCTCATAGCCGCTCCTAAGGGGCGAATCGGCGCGAACAGCATCCAATCCGCACTATAGCGGCCGAGGGTGGTCGAACGGTACCCCTGCGTGTGCGGAGAGGCGTGCCGTCTCAGTCGCCGTCGAGGTCGGTGCGCTGGCGGACGACCTTGAGTTCGGCGCCGTCCCAGTGCATCTCGTAGAGCTTGCCGCGGGCGTTCGTGAAGGGACGGTGGAGGACGAGGAGGAGTTCGCCGGCGAAGGAGGTGAAGAGCATGCCGTGGCCGGAGTCGCCGCGGACGAGGGGTTCGCGCTGCTCCCAGGGTCCTTCGAGGCGGCCGGTGCGGGAGGCGGCCCAGGTCTGGACGTAGTCGCCGTCGATGCCGCCGCCGGTGAGGCGGTTCTTCTCGTAGGTGGACCAGAGGCAGACGAGGGCGTCGCCGAAGCGGTGGAGCTGGGGGCCGTCGGTGACGTAGGGGGCGATCTGGTGCGGGACGCCGGCGGGGAGTTCGCGGGTGATCCAGGAGGCGTCGGAGCCGCGGAAGAGGACGACCGGGTCGCCGTCGACGGCGTCCAGGGTTCGGTTGAGCGGGAACGCCTCGACGGTGCCGTCGATGCGCTGGAGCCATTCGTTGGCGTACACCATCCAGGGCCGGCCGTCGTCGCCGGTGAAGAGCGTGCCGTCGAGGGTCATGAGCTCGGCGGGGAGGATCGGCGCCGCGGGCCGGAGCATCCGGAAGGGACCGGTGAGGTCGTCGGCGACGGCGACGACGGTGGAGCGGCGGTAGTTCACGACCGGGAACGGGGTCCCGTACTCGCCGGGCCGCGGCACCGGGAGGGGCGCGTCGGTGTCGTGGAGGGTGGTGAAGAGGTACCAGCGGCCGTTCCAGCGGTGCACTTCGGGCGCCCAGGCGCCGTGGACTGCCCAGGGGGCGCCCTCCTCGGCGACGAGGAAGACGGGGACCGGCTCGGCCCAGTCGCGGAGGTTCGGGGAGCGGTAGACCATCGTGCCGACGCCGGGGGTGCCGCTGGAGTCGAGGTTCGAGGTGTAGAGGTGGTACAGCCCGGACTCGGCGTCGGCGACGATGAAGGGATCGTGCAGCGGCATCTCGGGGAGGCGCAGCGGGAAGGCGGTGGGCTCGCTCATGCCGCAAACGCTATCAAGGCGGGGCCGGGGCGGGAACCGGCGTTTTTTCGACCCGCGCCGCGCGACGATGTCACAAACCCCCGGCGCACCTTGTCTCAGCTGTCGACGGGACGGCACCGGCCGCCCCGCGGAACCGGAGGTTTGCAATGAAGATCGCTGTCATGGGCGGTACCGGGCTCATCGGATCGCAGGTCGTCAAGTTCCTCGGCGACGCCGGGCACGAGGCGGTGCCGCACTCGCCGTCCACGGGCGTCGACCTGATCAGCGGCGAGGGGCTCGCCGCTGCGCTGGAGGGCGCGGGGGCGGTCGTCAATCTGACGAACTCGCCGACGTTCGACGAGGCGTCGATCGAGTGGTTCCGGACGAGCATGGACAACCTGCTCGCCGCCGCGGCCGAGGCCGGGGTGGGGCACGCGGTGGTGCTGTCGATCGTCGGCGTCGACCAGGTGCCGGACCTGGACTACTACCGCGCGAAGGTGCTGCAGGAGGAGGTGCTCAAGGCCGGGCCGGTGCCTTACTCGATCGTGCGCTCCACGCAGTTCTTCGAGTTCGTGCCCGCGGTGATGTCGTGGACGTCGGACGAGCACACGGTGCGCCTGCCGGACACGCGCGTGCAGCCGATCGCGTCGGAGGACATCGCGCGGGCCGTCGCCGACGCGACCGCCGGCGCCCCGCTGCGCGGGACCCGCGACGTCGCCGGGCCCGAGGTGTTCACACTCGACGAACTCGGCCGGATCACCCTCGAAGCCAAGGGGGACAAGCGGAACGTCGTCGTCGACGACACCGCTGGCATGTTCGCGGCGGTCAAGGGCGACGCCCTCATCGCCGGCCCCGACGCGGTCCTCTCATCGCTCACCTACCGCGAGTGGCTCGCGCGTTAGCGCGCCGCGGCCCGCGCGGCGCAGGCCGCGCGGGCCGAAACCGACCTGAGCGGTCCGCACTTGCCGGGCCGTCTTCGGGGCGCGATACTCCTGCCGGATGCCGGATGCCGGATGCCGGATGCCGGATGCCGGATGCCGGATGCCGGATGCCGGATGCCGGATGCCGGATGCCGGATGCCGGATGCCGGATGCCGGATGCCGGATGCCGGATGCCGGATGCCGGATGCCGGATGCCGGATGCCGGATGCCGGATGCCGGATGCCGGATGCCGGATGCCGGATGCCGGATGCCGGATGCCGGATGCCGGATGCCGGATGCCGGATGCCGGATGCCGGATGCCGGATGCCGGATGCCGGATGCCGGATGCCGGATGCCGGATGCCGGATGCCGGATGCCGGATGCCGGATGCCGGATGCCGGATGCCGGATGCCGGATGCCGGATGCCGGATGCCGGATGCCGGATGCCGGATGCCGGATGCCGGATGCCGGATGCCGGATGCCGGATGCCGGATGCCGGATGCCGGATGCCGGATGCCGGATGCCGGATGCCGGATGCCGGATGCCGGATGCCGGATGCCGGATGCCGACCTGTCTGCGGCATCGACTGGGCGATTCGGATCGAGTGGGGTTGCCGCGCCTCGGTGCCGGGGTTCGATGGCGGATCGTCCGGCTATTGCGGAGAGTCGCAAGGGGGAGGGCCCCTCCCCCCCCCGCCCCCCACCCTGCCCGCCCTTGGTTGTTCAGTCTGCGAAGGCGCCCAGTTTTTCTGGGGCCACGAGCCACAGGACCTGGTCGATGCCCTCGTCGGTCGCGTCCACCGTGAGGGCGGCGTAGACGGCGCCGTCCCGGCGGAGCACGGCCCAGGTTCGGCCGGCGAGTTCGGTCCGGTGCACTTCCACGTCCTCCCAGAGCCAGTCGATCGCCACGAGGAACTTCGCGACCCGCGCGGCGCCCACCAAGTGCTTGCGGGCGACCTTGGCCGCGCCGTTCCCGTCGGAGGTGTTCACCACGTCCGCCGCGAACAGCCGCTCCAGTTCCGCCATGTCCCCCGACCGGGCCGCCGCCATGAACGCCTCCAGCAGCGCCCGCTGGCCGTCGCGGTCCGGCCGCGAGCGGCGGCCGTCCGCGATGTGCCGGCGCGCCCGGCTCACCAGCTGCCGCACCGCCACCGCCGAAGTGCCGATGATCTCGGCGATCTGGTCGTACGCGTAGTCGAACGCCTCGCGCAGCACGTACGCCGCCCGCTCGTTCGGCGACAGCCGCTCCATCAGCAGCAGCGTCGCGTACTCCAGCGCCTCACCGCGCTCCGCGCCCAGGTACGGGTCCGCGGCCGCGTCCACCGGCTCCGGCAGCCACGGACCCACATAGGTCTCGCGCCTCGCCCGCGCCGACTGCAACGCGTTGATCGACAGCCTCGTCGCGATCGTCGCGAGGAACGCCCCCGGCTCGGCCACCGACTCCCGGTCGTACGCCTGCCAGCGCAGCCACACCTCCTGGACGAGGTCCTCGGCTTCGCTCGCGCTGCCGAGCATCCGGTACGCGATCCCGAACAGGCGCGGCCGCACCGCCGTGAAGACGGCGGCCGCCCCGTCGAGACCGCTCCCGCGCTCCGGCTCTCCGATTGCCACCCGGCAATCTAAGCGCATCCGAGCGCTCCCGGCGTCCGGGAGTGAGCGCCGCCTCGCGGCGCCCGCGGCTCCCGCGGCGGCCCGGTCAGGGCGTGAGGACCACCTTGCCGCTCACCTCCCCCGCGACGGCCCGGTCGTGGAGGGCCGCCGTGTCGGCGATCGGGAGGCGCTCGGCCACGTCGACGTGCAGCTCGCCGACGTCGACCAGGGCGACCAGTTCGGCCAGGCTCGCGCCCTCGCCCCGCACGTACACGTGGCCGACGCGGACGCCGCGCCCGGGCCGCTCCGGCCCCGGTGTGGTGGTGCTGGTGAAGGCACCGCCGTCGGCGACGAGGTCGACCAGGGCGGCGGTGTCCTCGGGGCTGGAGCGGACCAGCTGGAGGACCGCGTCGAAGCGCTCGCCGTGGAGCGCGTCGAGGACCGGCTCCCGGGTGTGGTCGACGATCCGGTCGGCGCCCGCGGCCTCGACCCGGTCGCGGCTGCGGGGGCTCGCGGTCGCGGTGACGACCGCTCCGGCCCGCTTGGCGAGCTGGATCGCGTACCCGCCGACGGCGCCGCCGGCCCCGTTGATGAAGAGTCGCTGCCCGGCCTGGAGGTCCAGGTCCTCGACGAGGGCCTGCCGGGCGGTGAGGCCCACCGCGGGGAGGGCGGCGGCGTCGGCGAGCGGCACCGCGGTCGGCGCGGCCGCGAGCGCCTCGGCCGGGACGGCGACGTACTCGGCGGCCGCGCCGGGCACCGCGTTGGGGAGGAGGGCGACGACCGCGTCTCCGGGCTTCCAGCCGGTGACCCCGGGGCCGGTCTCGGCGATGACGCCGGCGACGTCGATGCCGGGGGTGTGCGGGAGGTCGAGCGGCATCACCTCGGTCAGCATCCCCGAGCGGAGGGCGATGTCGAGGAAGTTGAACGAGGTGCCGGCGACCTGGACGACGACCTGGCCCGGGCCCGCGACGGGCCAGGGCGCGTCTTCGAGGGCGAGGACTTCGGTGCCGCCGTAGGAGTGGTAGCGAACGGCTTTCATGGCTTGCTCCTTCACGCATTTGCTTTGAATTCGAAGTTTCTGGGCTCAACTGTAGATTGCTTTGAATTCGAAGCACAAGGATTTCAAGGGTGACGGTCGACACATTGCTTCGAATTCGAAGCAGGTAGGATTCGGGGGTGACCGGCCCCGACTTCGACCTCAGCCAGCTCAAGCTGCCCGAGCCGCAGCAACTGGAGGCGTACTTCGCGCTCACCGAGGCCGTGAGCCTCCTCCAGCACCAGGTCGAGCAGCAGCTCCGGGCCGAAGGCGGGATCAGCACCGTCCAGTTCCAGATCCTCATGGCGCTCAACGGCGCCGGGCAGCTCACCATGACCCAGCTCGCCGACGGCGTCGTCTACAGCCGCAGCGGCCTCACCTATCAGGCCGGACTCCTCGAGAAGGCCGGCCTCGTCACCCGCGGCCCCAGCCCCGAGGACGAGCGCGCCACCCTCGTCGCCATCACCCCCAAGGGCCGCGACACCGTCGCCAAGGTCCTCCCCGGCCACATCGAGGTCACCCGCCGCCTCCTCTACGAGGCGGTGCCCGCCGCCGACCTGCGCCGCCTGCGCGACATCATGTCCCGCGTCCGCGACCACATCCGCGAAGAGCCGCCCCGCTCGGCCGCGCCCCGCCGCCGCCGGACCTCATAAGGATGGAGTCCGGGGATGGTCCCGGAGACGCCGCGAGGGGCGCCCCACGGCACCCCTCGGCAGCGGAAACGTCAGATCATCGGGTGGCGGATGATGTTCTCCTCGCGGCCCGGACCCACGCCGACCACGGACACCCGGGCGCCGCACAGCTCCTCGAGGCGCTCGATGTACGTCTGCGCGTTCCGCGGCAGCTCGTCGAACTTCCGGCAGTGCGAGATGTCCTCGAACCAGCCGTCGTGCATCTCGTACACCGGCTTCGCGTGGTGCACGTCCGTCTGCGTCATCGGCATCTCGTCGACGCGCTCGCCGTCCACCTCGTAGCCGACGCAGATCGGGACCCGCTCGAGCTCCGAGAGCACGTCGAGCTTGGTCACGAACAGGTCCGTGATGCCGTTGACGCGCACCGCGTACCGGCCCAGGACCGCGTCGAACCAGCCGCAGCGGCGCCGCCGCCCCGTGGTGACGCCGTACTCGCCGCCCTTCTTGAGCAGGAACTCCCCGAACTCGTCGAACAGCTCCGTCGGGAACGGGCCCGAGCCCACGCGCGTCGTGTACGCCTTGATGATCCCGATCGAGGTCGTGATCTTGTTCGGCGCGATGCCGGTGCCCACGCACGCCCCGCCCGTCGTCGGGTTCGAGGACGTCACGAACGGGTAGGTGCCGTGGTCCACGTCGAGCATCGTCGCCTGCGCGCCCTCGAGGAGGACGTTCTTGCCCTCCTCCAGCGCCTTGTTCAGCAGCAGCCGCGTGTCGGCGATGTACGGCTTCAGGCGCTCCGCGTAGCCCAGGTACTCCTCGACCACGGCCTGCGGGTCGATCGCCTTGCGGTTGTACACCTTCACGAGGATCTGGTTCTTCTCGCGGAGGATCTGCTCCAGCTTGATGGAGAGGATCTTCGGGTCCAGGAGGTCCTGCACGCGGATGCCCTGGCGGGCCACCTTGTCGGCGTACGCCGGGCCGATGCCGCGGCCCGTGGTGCCGATGCGCGCCCCGCCCAGGTAGCGCTCGACGACGCGGTCGAGGGCCCGGTGGTGCGGCATGATCAGGTGCGCGTCCGCGGAGAGCTTCAGGTTCGAGACGTCGACGCCGCCGGCGGTCAGCTCGTCGAGCTCGGAGATGAGGAACTTCGGGTCGACCACGACGCCGTTCCCGATGACCGGGACCACGCCCGGCGTGAGGATGCCGACCGGGACGAGGTGGATGGCGTACTTGGTGCCGTCAGGGGTCACCACCGTGTGGCCGGCGTTGTTCCCGCCCTGGTAGCGGACGACGTAGTCCATCTCGGCCCCGAGCAGGTCGGTGACCTTGCCCTTGCCCTCGTCGCCCCACTGCGTTCCTACGACCGCGATCGCCGGCATGTGCCCATCCTCCCGGGAAGTTGATCACCCGATTACTTGATAAGCCTACTGGCATTCGTTTATCTGGGGTAACTGCAGCCCTGAGCACTATGAGGCGGGTCCCCGTCACACCGTAGAGTCGAGCGGGTGAACGTCGTCGTGTTGACACTCGTGGAGTCCGACTGCTCGAACCCGGGGCCGCGCACCCAGGCGCTGCACCTGGCCGACGAGCTCAAAGCCCGCGGCGCGACCGTGCGCACCGTCGAGGCCCGCACCCCCGAGGAGATCGACGCCGTCGTCGAGGACCCCGACGAGCGCATCGTCCTCGCCGCCGACACCGACGAGCAGGTCAACGCCGTGCTCGCCCGCCTCACCCGGCTCGCCCTGCCCGCCCCCAGCAAGCGCCCCGAAGGACTCCCCGACGGCCGCACCGTCCCCGACCTCCCCGCGCTCGCCGTCCTCCCGCTCAGCGGCACCCCCGGCATCGTGGTCCGCCTCGGCCTCCCCGAGAAGCCCGCCGACGTCGCCGAGGCCGTGGCCTCCGGCACCGTCAAGCGCACCGACCTCATGCGGCACGACGGCGGCGGCGTCGCCGTCGACGGCGTGCGCCTCGGCGGCGGCGACCGGCCCTGGCGCGGCGTCGTCAACCTCGACGACGTCGTCCTCGCCGACGGCAGCGAGCAGATCCTCGCCTGCGTCGTCGCCAACGCCGACGGGTACGCCGCCGCCGACGACATGGTCCTCGCCGAACCCGACCCCGCCGACGGGAAGATCGACGTCGCGGTCGCCGTCCCCGTCACCGTGGGCCGCTTCAGGAAGCGCCTGCGCATCGAGGTCCGCCGCGCCAAGGGCCGCGCCGTCGCCGTCCACCCCGCCGACAAGGTCACCTACATCCAGGACGGCCTCGCCGGCGAACTCGGCCGCAAGCGCACCTGGTGGATCGAGCCCGGCGCCGCCGGCTGGTACGCCTGAACCAGGGTCCCGCGCAGACGCCAAGCGCCCGAACGGCATCCCGTGCCGGCCACCGCGCCTCCCGTGCCGTATCGACCGCTGTGCCCGACCTCGCCACCTGATCGAAATCCGATCGTTATCTGGGTGAGGCATGCTGGTCAGCGCCCATAAGGCAGCGTTCTCGAATCGACAGCCCGGGTGCTGACCCGGCGACGGCGAACATGGAGGTGGCGTGCAGTGGCGGCGGAGTACTCGAGTTTCGTGGCCATCGGCGACAGTTTCACCGAGGGCGTCGGCGACCCCGACCCCCACGGCGACCGCGACCGCGGCTGGGCCGACCTCTTCGCGGTGCGCGCCGCCGAGCAGTGGCCCGGCTTCGCCTACGCGAACCTCGCCATCCGCGGCCGCCTCTTCGACCGCATCGTCGACGAGCAGGTCGTCCCCGCGATCAAGCAGAGCCCCGACCTCGTCTCCTTCGCCGCGGGCGGCAACGACGCGCTGCGCCCCGGGTTCAACCCGGTCCAGCTCGCCACCCGCGCCCACGAGGTGGTGCGCCTCTTCAAGGCCTCCGGCGCCGAGGTCGTCCTCTTCACCTGCGCCGACGTGACCCCGCACATCCCCGGGATGGCCATGCTCCGCAAGCGGTTCATCACCACCAACGACGCCTACAAGAAGGTCGCCAAGCGCCACGGCGCGATCCTCGTCGACCTGTGGGCCGACCGCGCCTTCGACGACCCCCGCCTGTGGTCCGTCGACCGCCTCCACCTCAACACCCTCGGCCACCAGCGCGTCGCCCACGACGTCTGCCTGGCCCTCGGCGTCGAGCCCGACCCGGCATGGCTCGCCCCCCTCCCCGCCGTCCCGCGCCCCCGCCGCGAGATGAACGGCGTCCAGTGGGCGGGCAAGCACCTGGCCCCCTGGGTCAAGCGCCGCCTCACCGGCAAGTCCTCAGGCGACACCGTCCACCCGAAGCGCCCCGAACTCACCAAGGTGAAGTGACCTCATGGCCATCATGTTCAAACTCCTGGCCGTCATGGTCGTCATCCTGACCTGCGCCTTCTTCTTCGGCCTCCTGTTCAGCAAGGGCCGCCGCCGCTAGGCCGCGATGCGCGGGGCGAAGTCGATGACCAGATCGACCTCGAGTGCCGCCGCGAGCCGCTCCAGCAGCGGGATGGTCGGGGTGACCCCGCCGCCTTCGAGCCGCGAGAGCTGCGGCTGGGTCATGTCGGCCCGTTCGGCGAGTTCGACCTGGCTGAGCCCGAGCTCGGTACGGCGCTCGTACACCATGCGGCCGAGCAGGAACGAGCGCCGGGCCGCTTCGTACTCCTCGGAGTGCGAGCCGGAGCGTCGCCACACGGTGTGATCCCCTGACCTGCGCATCACTTCTCCTCCATGTCCCGATCGTAAACGGCGACGGCGTGGTCGTGCCACGACTCGCACTCGATCTGCGCCTGCCGCGCCCGCTCCACCTCCGAGCGCTCGCGCGGCCGGGTCTTCGCGAAGACCGTGAGCAGCACGATCCGCCGCTCCGGCGCGAGCCAGTAGGTGAGGCGCACCTGCCTGTGCGGCAGGTGGAACCGGAGCTCCCGCAGCTTGCCGCCGAGATGCAGCGAGTAGGGCTCGCCCAGCTCGCCGCCGAACTCCGCGAGGAGGTCGCCGTAGAACTCGACCCGGTCGTACTCGGACCTGGGGAGCGTCTCGAGCCACTTGCGCACCTCGGGCTCCAGCTCGATCGAGAAATACCCTTCCATGCATTCGACGGTATATGCATTCGATGGTATAGCTCGTGAGCGACATGCGCAATCGGTTCGAGCCGATCCGGGGGTGGGCGTGGCGGTCGCGGCGGAGACAGGGCATCATGGTTCATTGTGGGACTCCTCCAGCGTCTGTTGGGGCGCCGGGACACACCTGATTCAGTGCCAGATCCCGCCGCCCAACCCGAACCTGCCAACGAGCCCGAGACGCCGCCCGAGCCCGGCGCGTCCTCCGGGGCTCTCGACGATGCCGCCCCCGAGAACGGCCCGGACCCCTCGCCGGTCCCCTTGGAGGAGGACAGCATCGCTCCCGCAACGCCCGTGACCGGACTCCGGCTCGTGCCCGACCTCGAACCCGAGACCCCCGCCCCGGAGCCCGCCGCCCCGGCGCAGCCGGAGTCGTCCGACGCGATCTTCGTGCCCGAGCGGCCCCGCCGGGAACTGCTCACACTGGACAAGCCCGAGCCGCCCAAGCCCGGCACCGGCCGCGACGAGATGATGCCCCGCATCGACTCCGAGGACCTCGACATCGCCGGGTCCCCGCGCGCCGACCTGCGCGCCGCCGGGCTCGCCGTCCCGAAGATGCACCAGCTCGTGCGCCGCGGCGACACCGCCATGTGGGCCTTCGGGGTCCGCGCCTCCGAGGCGCTGCGCTGGTGGCTCGACATCCGCCAGGCCGCCGAGCAGACCGGCTGGATGCCGGTCCTCCTCGGCCCGCCCGAGGAGTGGCGCGACAACGGCGAGGCGATCATCCACGAAGGCGACGACGAGCTCGCCCGCGCCGACGAGATCGACGCCGCCGAACTGCTCCACGAGAAAGGCGCCGAGGCCGGCGAGCCCGCCCGCGGCGTCCCGATCCTGCCCCGCCGCGGCGACTCCGACTTCGCCACCCCGCAGCACGAGGGCCTCCTCGGCCTCGTCGCGACCGACGCCGGCTGGAAGATCCCCGCCATGTTCCCCTGGAAGGGCTCCACCAACTGGGAGCTGTACGGCGCCGAGCACGCGGCCGTCCTCCGCAGCTGGAACCGCCGCTTCGAGGCCGAGCTCGTCGCCATGACCTACGACGTCGTCGAGCTGTACGTGCCGCACCCGCCCGCCCGCGAGGAGGCCCTCGCGGTCGCCTCCGAGGCGTACGCCTACTGCCCCGACCTGCTCGACTCCGGCGTCCCCACCCTCGAGGACCTCGCCGAGCACATGATCAGGTCGAAGGCGTGGTACTTCCGGTGGACGTAGTCCGGCCGGAAGCGGAAGTGGAGCCGGTGGACGTAGTCCGGCCGGAAGCGGAAGCGCAGCCGGTGGACCCGGCCGGGCCGGAGGCCCCCGGCACGGCGATCCTCTACTGAGGACCTTCCGGGGCCCTGCGCACCGCCTCCATCCGGGGGGCCAGGCCGTCGAGGAAGCGGTCGAGGAGGTAGCGCATGGACTCGTGCGCGCTGATGTCCCACGCCGTCTCGTCGGCGAACACCGTGATGCGCGGGTACCGGCCGGAGGCCACCGCCTTCTCCAGGTACGGCGCCTGCATCTTCCACCACTCGCTCTCGGTGGTCTCGGGCGCGTCGTCCGCGCTGTCGCCCAGGAGGTACTGCCGCGCCGTCCCCGTCACCAGGTTCATGACCGCCGTGACGACGAGGTTCTTCTCGCGGTCGGGCAGGTCGTGCCCCTCGAAGGCGGACAGCGCGAAGTCGTACCCGGCGAGCGAGTCCGGCCCCAGCACCGGCCGGCGCTGGTTGATCTCCAGCAGCCACGGGTGCGCCTCGTAGACCTCCCACGTGCCCTCGGCGAGCAGCTCCAGGCCCTCGCGCCAGCCCAGCTGCGACAGGTCCGGCTGGATCCCGTCGAAGCGTGAGATCCGGTCGACCATGAGGTCGATGAGCTCCTTCTTGCCGGGGACGTACCGGTAGATCGTCATCGCCCCGACCCCGAGCTCGGCCGAGACGCTGCGCATCCCGAAGCACGAGCCCTCGCGGTCGGCCACCGCGATCGCGGCCTCCACGATCCGGTCCACGGTCAGGCGCGGTTTCGGCCCCGGCCGGCTCGGCTGCGCGCCGTACTCGCGCCAGAGCAGCTCCAGGCTGCGTTTGGGGTCGCCCGCCCCCGTCTGTGGTGTCGCCATAGGGGCCTCATGATATCGCGCTTGCTAACCGGGTACAGCGTATGCTATTACTGAGTACAACGTACCCGATTCAGGGAGACCAGGCAATGACCACCACGACAGTCGAGGCCGCCGGCCTCGGCAAGCGATTCAAGGACACGGCGGCCCTCGACGGCTTCGACCTCGTCGCCGAGTCCGGCACCGTGCTCGGCCTCCTCGGCCCCAACGGCGCCGGGAAGACCACCACCGTCCGCATCCTGACCACCCTGCTGCGCTTCGACACCGGCCGCGCCGCCGTCGCCGGGTTCGACGTCGCCAAGGACGCCCGCCAGGTCCGCCGCCGCATCGGCCTCACCGGCCAGCAGACCGCGGTCGACGACCTCCTCACCGCCCGCCAGAACCTCGTCCTCTTCGGGAAGCTGTTCCGGCTGAACAAGACCCGCGCCCGCGAGCGCGCCGACCAACTCCTCGCCCAGTTCGGGCTCGCCGACGCCGCCGACCGCCAGGCCAAGGGCTTCTCCGGCGGCATGAAGCGCCGCCTCGACCTCGCCGCGAGCATGATCCTCGCCCCGCAGGTGCTGTTCCTCGACGAGCCCACCACCGGCCTCGACCCGGCCGGGCGCCGCGAGGTCTGGGACGCCGTCTCCGGCCTCGCCGCCGACGGCACCACCGTCGTGCTCACCACCCACTACCTCGACGAGGCCGACCGCCTCTGCGACCGCATCGCCGTCATCGACCACGGCCGCAACCTCGTCGACGACACGCCCGCCGGGCTCAAGCGCCGCATGGGCGCCGACCGGCTCGAGATCGTCGCCGCCGACCCGGTCGACCTGCCCCTCCTGGAGCAGGTCGCGGCCGCCGTCGCCGACGGGGACGTCGCCGTCGACGAGTCCGGGCCGAGCGTCTCGGCCGCCGTCAAGGACCCCGTCGCGGCCCTCACCGCCGCCGCGACCGCATTGCAGGACAAGCGGATCGCCGTCGCCGACATCGGCCTGCGCCGCCCCACCCTCGACGAGGCCTTCCTCGACCTCATCGGCCGCCCCGACCCCAAGGAGGACGCACAGTGACCGCACTCGCCCCGCTCCCCGACGAGACCCTCGCCGGACGCGTGAAATGGACCCTCCACGACTACCGCGCCATCGTCGGCCAGGAGTTCACCCACCTGTGGCGCCAGCCCGCGAACTTCCTGTGGGCCCTCGGCTTCCCGATCGTCATGGTGCTCCTGTTCGTGTACGTCTTCGGCTCCGCCATGGACGTCACCGGCCAGGGCGCCGGCGTCGACTACGTCGCCTACGCCATGCCCGGCATGTTCGCCATGACCATGGCCTTCGGCTTCACCAACACCGCCTGGGCGGTCGCGGACATGAAGGAGAAGGGCTTCATCGACCGCGTCCGCTCGATGCCCATGGCCTCCTCCGCGGTCGTGGTCGGCCGCAACCTCGCCGACACCATCCACGCCGTCCTCGACCTGCTCGTGCTCTTCCTCATCGCCCTCGCCATCGGCTGGCGCAGCGGCGGCACCGCCTGGGAGACCCTGGGCGCCTTCGCCCTCCTCATCTGGCTGCGGTTCGCGCTCATCTGGGTCGGCATCTGGATGGGCCTGCTCGTCAAGGGCGTCGAGCAGGCCGGGAACCTGTTCGCCGTCGCCTTCCCGTTCGGCATGGTCTCCTCCGTGTTCACCCCGCCCGAGCTCATGCCCGGCTGGCTCGGCGCCATCGCCGCCTGGAACCCGGTGTCCGCCACCGCCACCGCCATCCGCGAGCTGTTCGGCAACCCCGTCGCCGCCGGCGCCTCCTGGCCCGAGCAGCACGCCGTCCTCGCCGCCGTCGTGTGGCCGCTGCTCATCACCGCGGTCTTCCTGCCGCTCGGCGTGCGCCGCTTCCGCGACCTCGGTCGCTAAGCGCCCGAAGGAAACCGGGAAAGACGGGCCCGCGCTCGACGGCGCGGGCCCGTTCCGCCTGTGTGACAATCGAGGCACGACCACCTCTGGAGGGCACATGTCGCAGGCACCGCACGAGTTCACCGCGTCCCTCGACGGCGGCGCCGAACTGCGCCCGCTCGTGCCCGCCCTCGCCGCGGAGATGACCGCCCACATGGACCGCGGCCGCGACTTCATCGGCCGGTACGTCGCCATCGCCGACGTCTGCGCCGACGTCGAGGGCACCCGGAGGCTCCTGGAGGCCTACGCCGCCAAGGCCGAGGCCGACACCGGCCGCATCTGGGGGATCTGGCTCGACGGCGTCCTCGTCGGCGGCGTCCTCTTCCGCACCTTCGACACCCGCATGGAGACCGCCGAGGCCGGCTGCTGGCTCGAGCCCGCCGCCGTCGGCCGCGGCCTGGTGACCCGCGCGGTCACCGCGATCATCGACTGGGCCGTCGAGGAGCGCGGCATCCACCGCGTCGACTGGTACGCCGCCGTCGGCAACACCGCCAGCCTGAACGTCGCCCGGCGCCTCGGCATGACCAGGGAGGGCGTCCTCCGCGACGCCTACCTCCACCGCGGCGAGCGGTACGACATGGAGGTCTGGTCGGTCCTCGCCCCCGAGTGGCGCGGCGCGAAGACCGCCTGACCGCGGCGGCCCGCCCGGCCGAGAGGTTTATCGATATCGATTCAATATCGAATCCGACGCGATCGTGGGAGCGGTTGCGAACAGCCGGGTGCTATCGACGCATTTCTCCGCATCAGTACCCCCGCATCGGCCGTTCGGCGGCCAGACAATGCTTCCAAACTGCGATAACGTTCGTCCAATCACGGGGTCGCGCACCCGCGCGGCGGTCATCCCGCCGCGTCGTCGGCCCCGGGTACCGGCGTCCGGGGCGCCCCGATCGGGCGTTCCGAGCGGCTCTCGGTCGCGACCCGACATGAGCGTTCTCACCCTCGAACGACCCCTTCGAAAGCAGCACCGACATGACCAAGCGGAGACACCTGCCGGCCCTCGTCGCCACCGCGGCACTGGCGACCGCCGCGTGCACCGACGACGAGGACCCGCCCGCCGGCGACGGCAGCGGCCTCGACATCGACGAGTTCCCCCGGGCCGAGACCCTCTACTCGACCGGCACCGCCTGGGGCCCTCCCGCCGACTTCAACCCGATCACCCCCGGCCAGGTCACCGGCCTCAACGGCCTCGGCTACGAGTACCTCTTCCTCTTCGACCCCCAGGAGCAGCGCCTCACCCCCTGGCTCGCCGAGTCCGGCGAGTGGACCGGCGAGCGCGAGTACCGGCTCACCCTGCGCGGCGGGATCACCTGGAGCGACGGCCGGGCCCTGACCGCCGCGGACGTCGCGTTCACCTTCGAGCTCGGCAAGATCGAGGGCGTCCCGTACGGGACCGTCTGGGACTGGCTCGACTCGGTCGAGACCGCCGGCGACCTCGAGCTCGTCTTCCGCTTCAGCGAAGCGCGCCACCAGGAGTGGGACAACTTCCTGTACACCAACGAGATCGTGCCCAAGCACGTCTTCGAGGCGTACACGCCCGAGGAGCTCCTCGGCGGCACCCTCGACCCCGACCCGGTCGTCTCGGGCCCCTACCGGGTCCACAGCGTCGAGGAGGGCCGCATCGCCTGGGTCAAGCGCGACGACTGGTGGGCCACCGAGGCGCTCGGCCTCGAGGTGCGGCCGAAGTTCATCGTGGACCTCGTGACGCCCGGCAACGCCGACATCCTCAACATGCTCCTCGACGGCCGCCTCGACCTGGCGAACAACTTCATGCCCGGCGTCGACGACTTCCTCTCCGGCGACCCGGCGCTCATCACCTACTTCGACAAGCCGCCGTTCATGGCCCCGGTGAACACCGCGATGCTCATCCCGAACACGACGCGCACGCCCCTCGACGACCCCGAGTTCCGGCGGGCCATGGCCTTCGCGATCAGCCCCGGCCAGATCGTCGACTCCGTGTACGGCGGCATGGTGACCGAGGCGCACCCCACCGGCCTCCTCCCGATCTGGGAGCGCTACTACGATCCGGAGGTGCTCGGCGACGACGCGTTCGTGTTCGAGCCGTCCCAGGCCGTCGCGATCCTCGCGGAGGCCGGCTACCAGGACGAGGACGGCGACGGCTTCGTGGAGGACCGGGACGGCGAGCCGTTCGCGCTCCAGCTCATCGTCCCCTCCGGCTGGACCGACTGGGAGGCCGCCGCCGAGTCCATCGCGCTCGACCTGGCCGACGCCGGCATCAACGTGACCGCGTCCTTCGTGGACGCCGCCGAGGTCGACGCGGCCCGCGAGAGCGGCGACTTCGACCTGCTCGTCAACAACTACAGCCGCCTCACGAACTCGCCGTGGAGCCACTTCAAGTACCTGTTCGAGCTGCCGATCGCCGCGACCCAGCGCTCGGGGAACTTCTCCCGCTGGGAGAACGAGCACGCCTGGGAGCTCACCCAGGAGCTCTCCGCCGTCGCCTCCGAGGACCCCCGCTACCTCGAGGTCGTCGCCGAGCTCGAGCGCATCGCCGTGCAGGACCTCCCGGCGATCCCGATCTGGTACAACGGCGCCTGGTCGCAGGCGTCGAACGCGGTCTGGACCGGCTGGCCCACCGCCGAGGCCGGCGGCGTGTACGCGAGCTTCTGGGACGAGATGTGGGGCCTGGGCGCCGTGCGGATGCTCGGCGGCATCAGCCCCCGGGAGTGAGACCCTGGAGCCGGGCCCGCGCCGCCACCCGAACGGCGGCGCGGGCCCGGTGCCCTGTCCCCCCGGTCTAGAACCCGATCCAGGCGGTCTGCTCGTACCCGCCCCCGAGTTCGTTGGCCTGCAACCCGGTCGACGACAGCGTCCACAGCTGCCCGTCGATCACGAGGGCGCGCACGACGCCCTCGGAGTACGGCTCCGCGACCTCCTGCTCGATCCAGGCGGCCTCCTCGAGCGAGTCGGTCCCGACCGCGAGCACCAGGACCCCGGTCCGGTACTCCGTGTACTGCTCGCCGTGCTCGGTGACCGGCATGACCGCGAGGCCCGCGTCCTGCCAGTACAGGAACGCGTGCGGGTCCCATTCGACCGCCGAGTTCGACCACGGCCGGTGGTACTGGTCGAGGACCGCCGCCTCGTCCGCGGCCGTGTCGAACAGGCTCACCTGGAGTCCGGTGGTCACGCCCTCCTCGGTGGCCTCCTGGCCGACGCCGAGGAGCCGGTCCCCGCCGACCGGGTGCAGGTAGCCCGAGTAGCCGGTGATCTTCAGCTCGCCGGTGACGACCGGCGCCGCCGGGTCCGAGAGGTCCACGGTGTACAGCGGGTCGGTCTGGCGGAACGTCACGACGTACGCGGTGGGGCCGAGGAACCGGACCGCGTAGATCTGCTCGGTGACGCCGAGGTCGGTCACCGAGCCGGTCTCGGTCAGCGCGTCCTCGCCGACCGCGAAGACCGTCACGGTCGACTTCGACGGCTCGTCGTCGTCCCCGGGCGCGAACCCGCCGAAGCAGTCGGCCGCCGGCCCGCAGCCGCCCCACCAGCCCCCCACCTGGGTGTTCTCGGTGGTCGCGACCCGCAGGTGCCCGTCGTACTCGCTCAGCGAGTACTGGTTGAGCAGCGAGCCCGGCACCGCGGCGTCGCCCGCCAGGCGCGGCTCGCCGCCGTCGAAGCGGAACCGGTAGATCTCGGTCTCGGCCCGCGGCTCGTCCTCGGTCCAGCCGTAGTCGTAGTGGGCCAGGTAGAGGCTGTCGGCGGTGCCGTGCACGGTCTCGCCGTCGGCCATCACCGTGTGCGGCGCGACGCCCTCCCAGCCGCCCGCGGCCGGCAGCGCGAACACGGTCACGGCGCTGCCGCCGAACCGGTCCGGGTGGGCGATGTCGCCGCAGTCGACCTCCCCGGCCTCGCCGTTGACGCTGAAGCTGGGGATCCAGTCCTCCAGCTCCGTCTCCGCAAGGGCCGCTTCGAGGTCGGCCGCGTCCGACTCGGGGTCGTACAGGACCTCCTGCACCGGCTCGATCCGCGGCTGCGACGAGACGGCCAGCCGCAGCTCGCCCCCGGTCATCCGCGCGTCCACCATGGACCCCTCCATGGCGAAGGTGTCGAGGACGCCGAGGGTCGCCGGGTCGAGGCGGTCGATCCGGAACTCGCTGTAGTAGGCGTCCTCGTCGTTCTGGAGGTCCTGCGTGTACATCACGAACAGGCCGCCGTCGCCGAGGAACAGCTCGTGGCCCCACGACGCCTCGTCGAACGCCAGCTCGGCCGTCACCTCGCCGCTGCGGGTGTCGACCACGCGCAGCACGTTCCACACGACGCTGTAGACGAACACGCCGTCGGTCTTGACGAGGTCGGGCTCGTCGACCCCGGCCACCTGGTTGTTGGTCTGCGAGTGGGAGTCCGCGGACTGCCCGGAGGTCGCGCCGGCGCCGCTGTCGTCGGCGGCGGCCACGTCGCCCTCCTCGCGGGCGGCGCCGTCCTCGGCGTACGCCGTGAAGTAGCCGTCCTCCTGCCACTGGGACATCATGGCCAGGGCCGCCTCCTGGATGCCCGCCAGCGCCTCGTCGCAGCCGCCGTACGAGGCGAGCTGGGCCGAGGCCGGAACCCAGGGGACGGTGTCGACGACGGGGTCGTCCTGCGCGGTGCACCCGGCGGCGGCGAGGGCGGCCGCGCCCGCGAGTGCGATGAGGAGTTTCGCGTTCATGCCACTCCGACGCCGCCGCGGCGGCCCCGGTTCCCGCGGGCGCGGAAAAAGGGCCCGGAGCCGGCGGCTCCGGGCCCTGCGACGGGCGGGGCGTCTCAACCCTTGGTGCCGCCCGAGGTCAGTCCGCTGATGAGGTGGCGCTCGGCGAACGCGTAGAACACGAGCGCCGGGAGCATCGCGAGCATGACGAACGCCAGGACCTTCGCGGTGTCCGAGGCGTACTGGCCGCTGAACTGGGTGACGCCGAGCGGGAGCGTCCACCAGGTCGACTTCTGGAGCACGACGAGCGGCAGCAGGAACGAGTTCCAGGAGCCGACGAGCGCGAGCACCGAGACGGTGGCGAGCACCGGCCGCGACATCGGCAGCAGGATGCGGGTGAAGAACAGCCACGGGCCGGCGCCGTCGATGGTCGCGGCCTCCTCGACCTCGCCGGGGATCGAGCGGAAGAACGTCCGCAGGATGATGATCGTCAGCGGCAGGCCGAACGCGGCCTGCGGCAGGATCACGCCGAACGGGCTGTTGAGGAGCTCGAAGGTGCGCAGGATGATGAACAGCGGCAGCACCGCCACCGCGAACGGGAACATCATCCCGGCCGCGAAGAGGGTGAACATGCCCTCGCGGCCGCGGAAGGCGTAGCGCGCGAACACGAACGCGACCATCGCCGAGCAGACCACGACGATGAACGTGGTGACGAGGGCGATGAACACGGAGCTGAAGAGCTGCTGCCAGAACGCGCCCGAGGCGAGGACGTCGGTGTAGTTGGCGACGTTCCACGGGTTCGGCAGGCCCAGCGCGTTCTCGCGCAGCTGCTGGTTGTCCTTGAAGCCGCCCAGGAGCGCGAACAGGATCGGCGTCGCCACGAACGCCGTGGTCGCGAACGCGGCGACGTAGAACCCGGTCTGGCGCAGCAGCCGCGCGCGGCGGGTGGTGACCTTCATGAGCGGCCCCCGGCCGTGGTGATGGACCCCTGGAGGTCGCGGTTGAGGACGAGGCGCTGGTAGAACAGCGCGAACACGAGGCTGATGAGGAACATCGCGATCGACAGGGCCGAGGCGTAGCCGATCTGGTTGCGCTGGAAGCCCTGCTCGTACATGGTGATCGCGAGGGTCTCGGAGGCGTGGAACGGGCCGCCGCCGGTGAGGACGTACACGAGGTCGAACAGCTGGACGGTGCCGATGACGGAGAGGAACACGATCATCCGCACGGTCGGGCCCATGAGCGGCAGGGTGATGCTGCGGAACGCCTGGGCGCCGGTGGCGCCGTCGATGGCGGCGGCCTCGTACAGCTCGTCGGGGATGTTCTGGCGCCCGGCCAGGAACAGGATCATGTGGAAGCCGAAGAACTTCCAGGTCAGGATCGCGAAGATGACGAACATGACGATGTTGCGGTCGGAGAGCCAGCCGACGTGGGCGTCGATGCCGAGGTCGGCCAGGAGCGAGTCGGCGAAGCCGCGGCGGGGCGAGAACACCAGCCGGAAGAGGACGGCGGTGACCGCCTCGGTGAGGACGTAGGGCACGAAGAACAGGAGCCGGAACGCGGTCCGCCCGGGGAAGCGCTGGTGCAGGAGCATCGCGAGCCCGAAGGACAGCGGCAGCTGCACCAGGAGGGAGAGGACCACGATGAGGCCCAGGCGCCACAGGTCGCCGAGGAAGACCTCGTCCTGGAGCATGTTCCGGAAGTTCTCCAGGCCCACGAACTCGGTGGGGATGCCGCCGAGGCCGTTCCAGCGGAAGAACGCCACGTACGCGGCGAACGCGACCGGGAGGAGCACGAACAGCAGGAACAGCACCAGGCCCGGCGCGATGAACGACGCGAGGGTCCCCGCGCCGGGGCGCCCGGACCGGCGGGCGGGCTTGCGCCCGCGCGACCGGTCCGGGCGCCCCGTTACCGGGGAGACCCGAGGGGACTCCTTGAGGGTCACGCTTCGGCCGCCCAGGCCTCGTTGACCATCGCGACGAAGTCCTCGGGGGTCAGCTGGCCGAGGATGAGCCCTTCGGTGGCCTCGTTGATGACGCCGCCGATGGCCGGCGGGTACGCCTGGTCGAGGTAGAGCTGCGTGCCGGTGGCGCTCGCGAGGGCGTCGACGACCTTCTGGGTGTCCTCGTTGAGCTCGGGCGCGACCGACGCGGTGTCGGCGGCGACCGGGGTCAGGTTGCCCTCGGTGATGGCGCGCGAGTAGTTCTCGGGCTCCATGAAGTTGCACAGGAAGTCGAGCGCCTCGTCGGGGGCGTCGGCCGCGACCGCGTAGCCGTTGCCGCCGCCGAGCCACTCGGTGGTGGTGCCGGCGCCGCCCTCGACGGTCGGGAAGGGGAAGAACCCGAGGTTCTCGGGGCCGTCGGTGCCGGAGTTGTCGCGCTGGGCCTGCGGGGCCCACTGGCCCATGAGCTCCATGGCGGCGAGCCCTTCGCCCATGACGGCGGACTGGCCGTCGGCCTCGCCGTAGACGGCGGACTCGAAGCCGGGCTGGAACGGCTCCATGGCGGCGAGGTCGGCGAGCATCTCGCCGGCCTGGATGAAGCCCTCACCGGAGAAGTCCCCGGCCTCGGCCGCGGCCTCGAGGCCGTCGAGGCCGACGGTGCGCATCACGAGGTAGGTCCAGTAGTAGTGGCCGGGCCACCGGTCCGCGCCGGCGAGGGCGATCGGCGCGATCCCGGCGTCCTTGAGGGCCTGGACGGCCGCGAGGAACTCGTCCCAGGTGGCCGGCGGCTGGGAGATGCCGGCCTCGGCGAAGAGGTCCATGTTGTACCAGAAGCCGACGACGCCGGCGTCGAACGGCATGCCGTAGAGCTTGCCGTCGATCGTGTAGGGCTCCAGGGCGATCGGGTTGATCTGGTCGATGCAGTCGAGTTTGCCGGTGAGGTCCTGCACGAGGCCGGCCTCGACCTGCTCGGCGAGGACGCCGCCGCCCCAGGTGTGGAAGATGTCCGGCACGTCCCCGGACTGCGAGGCGGTGCCCATGCGGTCCTTGAACGCCTGGTTCTCGATGGCCTGGACGTCGATGGTGATGTCGTTCTCGGCCGCGAAGTCGTCGGCGAACTCCTGCCACGTGGACATGAGCGGGTCCTGGTTCTGGATGTGCCACCAGGTGAGGTCGGCGTCGCTCTCGCCGCTGTCGCCGCACGCGGCGGCGCTCAGCGCGAGCGCGGCGGCCGCGCCCGCGGCCACGAGCGCCCGGGGGCGCAGAAGGGGATTTCGCATCGCGAGTCTTCCTTTCGAGGGATGAGAGGTTGCCCCGGCCCAGGGCGCCGAGGGGCACTCCTGAAACTTTCGGAACAAGTACCGGAAACTTTCGATGCGGCCATAGTACCTGTGGTGCCAGAGAAAGTGAAGGGGGTCTCTATATCGAGCTGGAGCGATATGCAGAGGTGACCGTTCACGCAGGTGGAAGGCCAGGTGAGCGGGTGTGCATGAGGGCCTGGAAGGCCGGAACAGATCAATCGAACGGAAATCGAACGCGCCCGGCGCGGACACGGAAACGGCCGCCCCGGAGCCGGGGCGGCCGTGCAGATCCTCGCGGAGCGGGTGACGGGAATCGAACCCGCTTCTCAACCTTGGGAAGGTCGCATTCTACCAGTGAACTACACCCGCGAACTCCGCCTGAGCGGAGCCGCACCGAGTATACCGAAGGGCCGCGGCCCCTTCCCGGTGCCCCGGAGGGAAGCCCGCGCTACAGGGCCGCGAGGGCGGCGGTGATGTCGCCGTGCAGGAGGCCGACGTTCGCGTACACGCCCGGCTTGCCGGCCTCGGCGCAGCCGTGGCCCCAGCTGACGACGCCGACCAGGACGCCGTCGGCGGAGACGAGCGGGCCGCCGGAGTCGCCCTGGCAGGAGTCGACGCCGCCGTGCTCCAGGTCGCCCGCGCAGATCATGGACGCGGCGTCGAACTCGCCGCCGTAGGCCCCGGCGCACTCGTCGTCGGTGACGTAGGGGACGTCGACGTGGAGGAGGTCCTGCGAGCCCGAGCCGGTCTCGGTGGTGCCCCAGCCGGCGACGGTCAGGGTGCCCCAGTCCTTGGTGTCGGCGTCGGCGAGCGGGACGGTCGCGGCCCCGGCGATCGGCTCGGCGAGCTTGACGAGCGCCCAGTCGTTCGCCATCGTCGCGCCGTCGTAGCCGTCGGCGACGACGATCTCGGCGACCTCGTAGACCTCGGTCCGGGTGATGTCGGTGCCGCCGTGGCGGATCACCACGTCCGCGGGGTCCGAGCCCTCGGTGCAGTGGGCCGCGGTGAGGACGACGTCCTGCTCGACGAGCTGGCCGCCGCAGTAGTTGAAGGAGGGGTCGCTCGCGTCGGCGAGGGCGACGATCCAGGGGAACTGGCCTTCGGCGGCGGGGTCGCCGCCGATGATCTGGGCGTCGAAGTCGCCGCCGCCGGACGGCTCCTCGGCGTTCGCGCCGGCGGTGGAGAGCGCCAGGGCGGCGGCTCCGAGCCCGGCGGCGATGACCGCGCCGATCGTGACCAGGGTCTTCCGATAATGCTGCACGCGCGAAATCCTTTCGGGTGGGGTGGATTCAGGCGTTCACCTGCCGCAAGCAGCCTACGGGAATAACCCTCATATCTGTATCTTCTCCATCTAAGCGATTTTTCAGTGAATAGCGGTGAATTCGCCCGCACTGTCGGCCAAGCGGAACAACCGGCCGTGAATTGTCCTTTTCGGACTCTCTGGAACGCGACAGGGCCGGCCGGGCCGCTCGCGCGGCCCGGCCGGCCCCGGTGTGTGAACTGCGGCCGCCTGCCGTGCGGCCGGTCCTGCGGGTCCCCGGCGGGCTACAGCCAGCCGTCGACCACCTCGGCGATGGCGTCGACGTTCGGCGCGACCTCGGTGTACACGCCCGGGTTGCCGGCCTCGGCGCAGCCGTAGCCCCAGCTGACGATGCCGACGAGCATCAGGTCGCCGTCCTCGGAGACGGCCATGATCGGGCCGCCGGAGTCGCCCTGGCAGGAGTCCACCCCGCCGTTCTCCAGGTCGCCGGCGCACAGCATCGACGCCGCGTCGACCTCGTCGGGGTAGGCCGCCTGGCAGTCGGCGTCGCTCACGAACGGCACCTCCACCCACTGGGCGACGGTCGGGAACTCCTCGCCGGTGTTCCCCCAGCCCGCGGTCTCGAGGGTGTCGAACTCGAAGGTGTCGACGTTGAGCGGGACCTCCTCGAGGGGGAGCCGCTCGTCGAGTTTGAGCAGCGCCCAGTCGTTCGCCATCGCGATCGGGTCGTTGTAGTCCTCGGCGATGTGGACGGCCGCCACGGAGGTCTCGGCCAGGTCGGGGGAGTCCAGGTCCACCGAGCCGGAGAAGACGACGAGCTCCTCGGGGTCGGTGACGTCCTCGACGCAGTGCGCCGCGGTGAGGACGACGTCCTCGGCGATGAGCGAGCCGCCGCAGAACTGGCGCTCCCACGGGGTGCCCTCGCCCGCGGAGCCGAGGCCCACGAGCCACGGGTACTGGCCCTCCTCGGCGGGCTGGCCGCCGATGATCTGGGCCTCGAACTCCGGCTCCGGCTCGACCGGGTCGGCGTTGGCGGCGGTGCCCGCCCACGCGATCGCGGCGGCCCCGAGGCCGGCCGCGACGCCGGCGCCGAGGCGGACCAGGTGCTTCCTCTTCATGTCCACTGTGATCCTTTCGGGGTGGATGTGAGGGTTAGGCCGTTTGGCCTTCCTGACCCGAAAGGCGTCATCGGCGGCTTTCATGGTTGCCTGCCGCTTGCGATGGCGATTCAGTGAATCAGTGTGGAATGTCGCTCGCGAGCTCCTTGCCGAGGTGGATCGAGCCGTCGGTGTCGCCGTAGTAGCCGAACGGCGCGACCGGGACGTAGCCGAGGAGCCCGTACATCGCGACCGCCTCGGGCTGGCGCGGGCCGGTCTCGAGGATCACGCGCTTGCGGCCGGCCGCCGCCGCGGACGCCTCGACGGCGGCCACGATCCGCTTCGCCAGTCCCTGCCGCCGCGCGGACTCGCGCACGAACACGCGCTTCATCTCCGCGTCCTCGCCGTGCGAGCGCCAGCCGCCGCAGCCGACCGGCGATCCGGACTCGTCGTACACCACGATGAAGTCGCCGTTCGGGGGCTCGAAGTCGGCGTCGGCGAGCTCGGTCATGTCCCCGGCGCCGTACCGCCGGACGTACTCGGCCTGCACCTCCTCGCAGAGGGCGCGCGCGACCGGGCTGGAGAAGGGGGTCCTGGAAAGCGTGAACTGCACGGCCCCAAGACTCGCACAGCCGCCGGTCGCCGCGCCAGCGCCGCTCGTCATGTCCGCGGAGGCCGCCCGCACCGGCCCGTCCCGCCGCGCCCGGCCCGCCGGGGGCGCCGCCCCAGTTCAGGGCCCTGAAAGCCTGTCCGAACGGAGGATGTTCCCGGACCCGTTCGGCGCCTACGTTCGACCGAACGCACAGACTTCGCCGTCACCCGGGCGGCGACGTCCTCCACGCCCGGTAGCGCCGCGCCGACCATTACGATCTTCACATCGGCGATGGTCGAAACGGGTCCGGCACTCCGGGCTTCGCACCGCCGTCGGCCGGGGCCGGTGCTGACGACACCCCCGGCCGGTGCGAGGGCGCGGCGATCCCCTCCGAGCCCTCCGCGGGCCCGGGTGCGACCGCGCCCGAACCGGGGGACCCCGCCAGGGGGCTCCCGGCCGCGTGCGGGCGCTCGCCCGCGTCACCGGTGGGAAGGAGGAGAGCATCCACATGCGCACAACGCAGCGCCGCAGGCCGTCCCCGGCCCTGGGGGACCTGTGGAGGGGCTGGGCCGCGCCGTCCGTGCGGTCGGCGTTCACCGCCGCGTTCGCGGTCGTGGTGGTCCTGGTCGGGCTGCGCCTGACCGTCCGCGACGACTCGCACGCGGTGTCGTGGCTGGCGCTTCCCCCGCTGGCGGCCTCCGCGTTCCTGCCGTGGCGCTGGGTCGCCGGGGTCGGGGCCGCGAGCATGGGCCTGGCGCTGGGGTACCTGTGGGTGCTGCACGACTTCTCGATGGCCGGCGTGACCCGGCACGGCGTGGACTTCCTGGTGGTGGCCGTGGCGGTGGCGGTCGCGGCGGCGGTGGCGGTCGTGCGCGAGCGCGACGACGACCGGCTCCGGCGGCTCGCGCAGCTCGCCTCGGTGGTGCAGCAGGCGATCCTGCGGCCGATCGGGGAGCGCCTGGGGCCCTTCGACATCGCGGCCCGGTACGTCTCGGCCCGGTCGGGCGCGGAGATCGGCGGCGACCTGTACGAGGCCCTGGACACCGAGTACGGCGTGCGGATCGTCATCGGCGACGTGCGCGGCAAGGGCCTGGACGCGGTGCGGCTGTCGTCGACGGTCCTCGGCTCGTTCCGGCACGTGGCGTTCGAGCGGGCCGACCAGCGGTGCATGATCGCCGACCTCGACCACGCGGTGGTCCGCAACGGCGGCGACGAGGACTTCGTGACGGCGATCCTGCTCCAGGAGCGCGGCGGGACCCTGGAGATCCTCAACTGCGGCCACCCGCCGCCCATGCTGGTGCGCGACGGGGTGGCGACCTACCTGGAGCCGGAGTCGATGGCGCCGCCGCTGGGCCTGGGCCCCTCGGCGCAGGAGCTGACGGTGCGGCTCCAGCCCGGCGACCGGATCCTGCTGTACACCGACGGCCTGGCCGAGGCGCGCAAGGACGGCGAGTTCTTCCCGATCCGCGAGCGCGCCTGGAGCCTCATCGGCCACGGCAACACCGGCGACGGCCTGGCGTCCCTGGAGACGGCGCTGCGGCACTGGGTCGGCGGCCCGCTGACCGACGACATCGCGCTGCTGCTCCTGGACTACCGGCCGGCGGACTGACCGATCCGGCAGCGCCGCAGGGCGAGCAGCCGGGAGCGGGAGCGGCGGCGCTTGCTCAGCCGCGCGGGCGGGCGCTCGGCGCTCATCCGGCGGCCTCCTCGGCGGGGGCCGGCGCGGGGGCGGCGATGCGGAGGACGCGGTGGAGGACGGGGCGGGCGCGGCGGTGGCGCCCGACGTAGGCGGGCCCGACGCGGGCGGCGAGCTGCGTGGCGACGGCGCGGATCATGGGGTGCTCCTGGTGGGTGCGGGTCGTCGGCGGTCCGTGCCGCCCGTGCGTCCGGCGTCGCACAAGCGGTCTGATGCTGGGTTCAACGAGGCACGGGTGCGCAGGTTACGGTGTGTGTGCGGAGGGCCGCACGATCACCCGATCGAACGACGCCGCGGGCCGCGCACTGTCGGGAATCCGACCGCGACACGCCTGCCGACCTGGGCAGGACCGCGGGATCCTTGAACAGATTACTGACGGGTAATATGATGGTGGTTACCACCGAGTAATGGAGGACCCGCAATGACGCACTTCCGCCACAACCTCCGGGACCTGGAGTTCAATCTCTTCGAGGTCTTCGGAGCGGACAAGATCCTCGAACACCAGGCGTTCCCGGACCTGGACGAGGCCACCGCCCGCGAGATCCTGGCGGAGCTGGCCCGGCTCGCCGAGAACGAGCTGGCCTCCAGCTACGTCGAGGGCGACCGCAACCCGCCCGTGTTCGACGCCGCGACGAACTCGGTGACGCTGCCCGAGGCGTTCAAGAAGTCGTACCGGGCCTTCATCGACGCCGAGTACTGGCGCCTGGACCTCCCCGAGGTCCTCGGCGGCACCTCCGCGCCGCGCATGCTCTGGTGGTCCCTGGCCGAACTCGTCCTCGGCTCCAACCCGGCCCTGTGGATGTACGCCGCCGGCTCCTCGTTCGCGCACAGCGCCTACCGCGAGGGCACCGACGAGCAGAAGGAGTGGGCGAAGCTCTTCGTCGAGAAGGGCTGGGGCGCGACCATGGTCCTGACCGAGCCCGACGCGGGCTCCGACGTCGGCGCCGGCACCACCAAGGCGTACCTCCAGCCCGACGGCTCCTGGCACCTCGAGGGCGTCAAGCGCTTCATCACCTCGGGCGACCAGGACATGACCGACAACATCATCCACTACGTCCTCGCCCGGCCGGTGGGCGTCGAGGGTGCGGGCGGCCCCGGCACCAAGGGGCTCAGCCTGTTCATCGTGCCGAAGTACCTGTTCGACCCGGCCACGGGCGAGCTCGGCGAGCGCAACGGCGTGAAGGTCACCAACATCGAGCACAAGATGGGCCTGAAGGTCTCCGCGACCGCCGAGCTCACCTTCGGCGAGAAGACCCCGGCCAAGGGCTGGCTCCTCGGCGACAAGCACGAGGGCATCCGCCAGATGTTCCTCATCATCGAGTACGCGCGGATGATGGTGGGCACCAAGGCCATCGCCACGCTCTCCACCGGCTACCTGAACGCGCTCGACTACGCCAAGAGCCGCATCCAGGGCGCCGACCTGCTCCAGTCGGCCGACAAGACCGCGCCGCGCGTGCCGATCATCAAGCACCCGGACGTGCGCCGCTCGCTCCTGCTCCAGAAGAGCTACGCCGAGGGCCTGCGCGCGCTCGTCGCCTACACCGCCTCCTGGCAGGACAAGTTCGTCCTCGCCGAGGCCGACGGCGACGAGGACGCGGCCGACACCGCCAAGCGCATCAACGACCTGCTCCTGCCGCTCGTCAAGGGCTGCGGCTCCGAGCGCGCCTACGAGCTGCTCAGCTCCGAGTCGCTCCAGACCTTCGGCGGCTCCGGGTACCTCCAGGACTACCCGCTCGAGCAGTACGTGCGCGACGCGAAGATCGACACGCTCTACGAGGGCACCACCGCCATCCAGAGCCTCGACTTCCTGTTCCGCAAGATCGTCAAGGACAACGGCGAGGCGCTCATGGCCGTCGCCGGCGAGATCATGGCGTCCACGCAGGACGGCCACGCCGAGCTCGAGGACGTGCGCGGCCGCGTGCTGCGCGCCCTCGGCGACGTCCAGGGCATCATCGAGGCCCTCCAGTCGCCCCTGATGGCGGCCATGGGCGAGGAGCCGCGCGAGCTGTACAAGGTCGGCCTGCACTCGCGGCGCCTCCTGCTCGCCGTCGGCGACCTCGTCGTCGGCTGGCTCCTGCTGCGCCAGGCCGAGGTCGCCCAGGCGAAGCTCGACGCCGGCGCGGACGACGACTTCTACCGCGGCAAGGTCGCCGCGGCGAAGTTCTTCGCCCACGAGGTCCTCCCGCGGGTCACCGCCGACCGCAAGATCGTCGAGGCGGCCGACCTGGTGGCGATGGACCTGCCGGACGGCGCCTTCTAACCACGCGGCCCGCCGGGAGGCGGCGCCGCCGGGACTTCACTCCGGATACTGAATGCGGCTCGCGCCGCACCCCGTCGCGGGGTGCGGCGCGAGCCGTCTCCCGTACCGCCGGGCGCTCCCGGCGTCCCCGTGCGGCCCAGGGAAGGACGGGCCGTCACACCTCCGTCATCGCGGACCGCCGCGGCCGCGGTGACCGAACGGTGGCCCCGCGCGCGACAGTGGCCGGGACGCTCCAGCGCGGGCGCCCCGGACGCGAAGGAGCCCACATGAACCCGCCGAACCCGCACGCCGCCCCGGTCGAGGCGGCCGCCGCCGCGCTGCGCGCCCGCGGTTTCGAGCCCGGCCCGCCGGTGACGCTCGGCCCGGCGCAGCGCGCCGCGGTCGCGGCCTCGGGCCCGTTCGCGGGGCTCGTCGAGGCCGCGCTCCAGGCGCAGGCGCTGGCAGGGACGCTCGGCCTCCAGGCGCTCGCCGCGCTCGCGTGCGCCGCGGACCTGGACGAGTAGGGCGCGCGTCAGGCGGTCGGGCGCGACAGGAGCGCGGCGAGGGCGTCGTGCGCTTCGGCTTGGGCCGCTTGGACGGCGGCGGTGGCGCGGGCGGCGAGCGCCTCGCATTCGGCGCTCCTGGTGGCGTCGGGGGCGGTGAACGCGAACGCGGTGAGGCGGCCTTCGAGGTCGACCTCGGCGGTGCAGGGTTCGGCGGTGCCGGTGAAGCGGTCGGCCGCGCGGGCGGCGATGCGGTCGCGCAGCTCGTCGCCGCCGCGGTCGGGCAGGCGGACGGCGAGGAGGTCGGGGTGGGCGCGTTCGAGGTTGAGGACGTGCTCGGAGCGCGTCTTCTCGGCGCCGCTCCAGGCGGCGGCGACGGCGTCGGCGACCGCGCGGGCGCTGAGGCGGTCGACGGTGGGACTGAGCGCGAGGGTGCGGAGGCGGCCGAGGTGGTCGAGGCGGACCCAGGCGACGCGGCCGGGGTCGGTGCCGTCGAAGGCGCGGGTGGCGAGCTCCTCGGTGAGGACTCGCGCGCGCTCGGCGAGGTCGGCGGCGCGCTCGTACCGGGCCCGCGCGGGCGCGTCGGCGAGGGCGCGGCCCGCGGCCTCGCGCGCCGGCCCGGCCGGAAGCCGCGCCGCGGCCCGCCGCGCGGCGGCGAGGCGGTCCTCGTAGTCCGCGGGGATCTCGATCCGGTCCATCGGTGCCTCCTCCCGGCCCATGCGGCCGACGCCCCCAGCCTCGGCGCCCCGACCACCGATCGGTCACCGATCGGTCATCCCGGTGCGGGCGCACGGCGGGCGCCGCCGCGCGGTGGTGGCGCTCGGCCGGGGTCCGAGTGCGATTCCGGTGGCGCGGGTGCCGCCTGCGGACGGGAAGTCCTGGAGGACTGGCCGGTGCTGCGGCGGGTGCCGCCGCGCAGCGGCGGCGATCGGCCGGGGCCGAGCGCGATCGCGGTCGCGCGGGTGCCGCTTGCGGACGGGAGGTCCTAGGGGACTGAAAATCCGTCCACTTTCGCCTGCTCCGGCAAGGGAAGGAGGCGGCCGGCGGGCTCGGTCGAGCGGTGATCAGACGAGGTGGAAGTACCAGAGCGCCAGATAGGCGGCGCTGCCGAGGAAGGCAATGAGGACGAGCCAGCCGGCGGCGGCCTCGAAGACGCCGGGGCAGCCGGAGTCGCCGGTCGCTGGCGCCCGGTGCCGCGGCGGCTGCCGCCGCGCAGTGGTGCGATCGGCCGGTTCCGAGCGCGATGCGGGTTGCGCGGGTGCCGCTTGCGGACGGGAGGTCCTGGAGGACCGGCCGGTGCTGCGGCGGATGCCGCTGCGGCGACACCGGGCCGACGCGGCCTCGGTCCGGCTGCGGTCTCCCGGGGCCGATCGGGTTGAGCGGCACCGGCTTCGCATCGCGGCCGGGCGGGCTCCGGCCGCGCTAAGTGTCGCCCGGGTGCCGGGCGCGGGAAAGCGCCGGCCCGTGCTTTGGTGCGGGCCGGCGCTCGTATCGCCGCACTCGTTCGGGTGACTTTTGATTCACCCGTGCCGATTTCGGCGTTGATCCTGTCGGACCCCTTTGGCAGGATCGGGTGCGGCGACGATTTCGGTCCCCTCTGGAGTGGGTGGGGGTTTGGGATGGTAGCGGGGGTCGCGAGCGGGCCTCATGCCTCCGCGGTGGCCCCTTCCGCCGTGGCGATCTGGGCTTCCGAGACGACGAAGGTTGCAGGATCGGTGCCGCCGCCGCCGTCGGTCAGGGCGGTGCCGCCGGTGTCGAGCGATGCAGAGCCGGTGCCGTCGTAGAACCCCGATCCGCCGTCGACCAGCGCCGTGCCGGAGCCGTCGAGCAGGATCGCGTCGGACGTCGTTCCGCCCGAAGTCGAGCCGGTCCCCTCGGCGTCGGCGAAGGCGAGCGTCACCTCATCATCCGCGTCCGCGCCGCCGCCCGCGATGTCGGCGAGGGCCGCCTCCATGCCGTGCAGCGTGCCGCGCAGGTACTGGAGGTTCCGCCAGGTCGCGGCGTGGAACTCCCGGTACCGCCCGGCCGCGTCGGCCGCGCCCGGCGCGGTCCCGAACGCGGGCGCCCGGCTCAGCGTCCCCGTGCCGAGCACCGGGACCACCTGCCCCTCGAGCTGATCGATGAGCCCGAGCAGGAACTGCCGGTACTCCTCGATCGCCTCGGCGTCGAACACTCGCTCCTGCGCCACCGCTGCCTCCTAGCTGTACGGGTCGTCGCCGGGCCGCACATAGCCCCAGACGTCGTCGGTCTCCCGGAACAGCAGGTCCTCCTGCTCCTCCGCTTCGTCCTCTTCAGACTTCTCCTGCTTCTTGCGGGCGTCCGCGTCCGCCGGCCGTCCTGCTGCGACCGCGCCGCGGGCCGCGCCCACGCTCGAACCGGAACCCGAACCGCCGGCCGCACCGGGCCCGGTCGCCCCGCCGGGTGGGAACACCCCCGGGGCCGCGCCCGTGAAGCCCGCCCCGGCGCCCGCCACGGTCGCCGTCCCGCCCGGGACCACGCCGCCGCCGACGCCGCCCGCGCCGCCGCCGAAGGCCCCGAAGCCCCCGCCGCCGCTCGCCAGGCCGCCCGTCACGGTCCCGTCCGCCTCGCTCCGCGTCGGCGCCGACTCGGTCGCCGCGTCCTCCGTCCGCACCGACCCGTCGCCGCCCGGCGGCACCGGGCTCGGATCCTGGGTCGCCTGCGGCGGCACCGGAGGCGCGGGCTCCTCCATCACCGGCGGCTCCAGATCCATATAGGACGCGTCGGCGCTGTCGGGGTACGGCCGGTCCGCGCCCGCCGTCCGCATCGCCGCGAGCTGCTCGCTCTGGCCGCCGAGCTTCTCCCCGATCGACTCGTCGATCGCCGCGTGCCGCTCCGCGTACGCGGCCAGCTCGGCCGAGATCCGCGGCGCGAACGCCGTCGCCGCCTCCCCGCCGGCCTGGAGCCGCACGTCCGAGACGACCGCGTCGACCGCCGCCGACCCCGCGCGCTCCTCGATGAACGACCGCACCTCCGCCGCGAGCGCCGGATCGGCCCCGCCGAGCCGGAGCGCCGCCTCGGCCTCCTCGCAGCCCATCTGGATGCAGTCCCCGTGCCACCACGCGGGCCGCACATGGATCGCGACCAGGCTCGTCCACTCCCCGTCCGCGCCGACCAGCGGCGCCGGATACGGGATCTCGCCGGAGTCCCCGCCCTGGAGCGTGTAGATCGCCTCCTCGCGGTGCTTCAGCTCCGCGGCCGCGTCCTCGATGTCGTCGAGCACGCCCTGCACGAGCCCTTTCGCGAGGTCGGCCGTCTCGGCGAACGCGTCGAAGTCCGTTCCCGCCCAACCGGTCGCGAGCTCAGCGAGCTTCGACCGCAGGAGCGCCGGCCAGTCGGCGAGCACCGCCGCGACCTCCTCGGTCCACCCGGTGCGCAACCGCTCCAGCGAGAACGAGTCCGGCTCCAGCGGCCGCACGGCGGCGACCGCCGACCGGAAGTCGTCCTCGGTCGGGTACGACATGCCCTCGCAGCGCGGCTTGAACCGGCCCAGCTGCCCCTCGACGGGGACGGCCGAGACGAGCTGCTCCCAGTCCGCCTCCGCGGGGTGCGCCACCGGGTGCGGGCACGACCCGGACGAGCACCCGGCCCGCCCGCCGCCCGACCCGCTCGTGTCGCCGAACGCGATCTCCGAGCTCGCGGTCGCCTCGGTGTACACCGGGGCCTCCTCGGCCGCCGCGTACGCCGACTCGTCGACGAACGCCGTGTCGTACACGGCCCCGTCGTCCGCGGCGCCGTACGCGAGCGCCGTGTCGCCGCCCCCGCCGGCCTCGAAGACCGTCACGTACTCGGAGCCAGCGTCGCCGCTAGGGGCCGAGCCCTCGATCAACCCGCCGTCCGTCATGCCGGTGCACCTCCCTCGGTCGTGCGTCCCAATGGAAGACCGGCGCGTCATGGAAACGTCACGACTTCGGACCGCCCGCTTCGGGACCGGAGCGTGACGGCGGCGGGCACAGTGCAGGGAGGCCGCCGGGCGCCCGACCCGGCGCCGCCCGCGAGGAGGACCAGTGAACGTGTACATGGAAGTCGAGACGGTGCGCGGCGGCGGCGCGGACCTGCGGGCGATCGCCCCCGGCGCCCGCAGGGCCTCCGACCGCGTCAAGGCGCCCGCCGAGACCGCCGCCGCCGGGAACGCCGGGTTCCTCACCGGCGACGCGGGCGTGCGCTGGCAGGCCGCGCTCGGAGAGGTCACCGCGGGCGTCGAGCGCCGCGTCGCCTGGCAGGGCGAGCAGGTCGGCGGCAGCGCCGACGACATGGAGGGCGCCGACGCGGGCGTGGGCCGCGACTTCCGCCGGATCGGGCAGCGCCTGTCCAAGCGGGAGGGGTAGCCCGATGCCGACGTACGAGGAGGCGCTGGCCGCGAACCCGGCCACGTTCGTCGACTGCGCCGCGGCCATGTCCGCGGCCGGGACCGACCTGACCGAGCACCGGGCCGAGTACGACGCGAAGGTCGTCGAGATCAACGCCGGCTGGGAGGACCGCGCGAACACGGCGTTCAACGCCGACGCCGTCGTGGTCGACGACCATGTCGAGGACGTCGTCTCGCAGGTCGGCGGCGCCGCCGAGCTCCTGGACGCGGGCGGCGCCGCGATGCAGTCCATGGTGGAGCAGCTGCGGGCGCTCGACCAGGCGTACCGCGGCGCCGGGTTCGAGGTGCGGCCTGCGCCGAAGGTCGAGCTGGGCGCCGTCCACTGGGCCGCGATCGCGGCCGCCGGGCCGTTCGGGCCGATGCTCCAGGCCCTGTTCCAGGCCCGCGCCGACGAGGGCACCGTGCAGCTCCAGCTCGGGCTCGCCGTGCTCACCGCGACCGACGCGGCCACCGGCGCCGGCCTCGTCGGCGCGGCCGAGGAGCTGAAGCCGTTGGAGGACAAGGCGAGCGCGATGGAGCGCACCGAGCGCCGCACCGACGTCGCCGACGACGACCAGAGCGGCGACGACACCGCGGACACCGGCGACCGGGACCGCGACGGCACCACCAGGCAGCGGGACGACGACGGCAAGGACAAGGACCAGGAAAAGGAGAAGGACGAGAAGGACGAGGACGAGAAGGACGGCGACGGCAAGGACGAGGACACGGAGCAGGAGCTGGGGGAGGACGAGGGTTCCGAAGCGCCGCAGGAGGACCCGGAGCAGCCCGGGACCGATGCGCCCGGACCCGACGAGCGGCCCGAGATCCCCGGATACGAGCCGCCGCCCGCGTTCGGCCCCGGCGAGTACACGCCGCCCGAGTTCTCCGGGAGCGACTGGGACCCCGCCGAACTCGGTGACGGCGCGGAGGCGCCCAGTGGCGGCCTCGCCGGCGGCGGCGGTGGCGGCTTCGGCGCCGGTGCCGGGCTCGGCACCGAGCCCGCGGCCTCCGGTCCGGGCTCCGGCCTCCCGGTCGGCGGCATGGTTGCGGGTCCCGGCGGGGCTGCCGGCGGCCCCGCGGCCGGCGGGCCCGGTGCCCGCGGCGGCGGCCTCGGCGGGATGGTGGGCGCGCCCGGTGCGCGCGGCGCGGGCGTCAACGACGACGAGTACGAGCGCGAGTCGTTCCTGACCGAGGACCCCGAGGAGGACGTGTGGGGCATCGGCACCGCCGAGAACAACCCGTACGTCGACTTCCAGGAGGAGCAGGAGGCCGAGGCCGACGAGGAGGCCCCGCCGGCGCCCGCCCCCGACGAGCTGCCGCCGTTCGCCCTCCCCGGCTTCGACCTGCCGGAGCCGAAACAGAACTGACCGAGCCTCGCTGTCCGCAGGACCGGGCATCCGCGAGGGGCATCGCGGTGTCGGCGGCCCGGGGACCCCGCGAGGCGTACGGGCGTTGGCGGGCACACCACGCTCCGCGGCCCGGACCCTGCGAGGGGCACGAGCGCGGGGCGTGCACGCCGGCTCCGCGGCCCGGACCCCGCGATGGGCACGAGCGTCGGGCGGGCGCGCCGGCACCGCTCCGCGGCAGGGGCGATCGCCGGGCCCGCCGAACCGAGCGCCCGAGACGCCCACGGGCGCAGCGACCGGTGCCCGCCCGGCCGAGTCGCCCGAGACGCCTACGGGCGCAGCGACCGGTGCCCGCCGAACCGAGCGCCCGAGACGCCTACGGGCGCAACGACCAGCACCCGCGGGGCCGATCTCCGGCCCCGGGGCGATCCCTCCGAGGACCGGACACCGCCGCAGTGAACACCCGCATAACTGAACAGCGGCAAGGGAAACGGCCCGCCGTCCGCAGGAGATCCTCGCTGCGGACGGCGGGCCGTCCCGCGCCCCGGGCCGTACCCACTACTCCCCGGGGGCGCCTGGGGGGCTACCGCGCGGTGGACACCGCCGACAGCCGGTCGGCGGCCCGGCGCTGCGCCAGGCCGATCGCGGCCGACACCTCCGCGCCGAGCTGCTCGTACTCGACGTCGACCGTGGTGTTCGGGACCAGGAACCGGAACCCGGTGAGTCGGCCGCCCAGGTCCGCCTCCGCCTCGCACAGGTCGTCGTCGCCGACCGCGCTCGAGAACCGCTCCGGGGAGCGCGCGATCCACTCGCGCAGCTCGGCCGAGCGCGGGTCCGGCGCGCACCGCGCGAGCAGGTCGGCGGCGGCGCGCTCGGCGCGCATCACGTGCTCGGCCCGGGCCGCCTCCGCTGCGGCCCAAGCGGACTCGATCGCCTTCGCGACCGCGCGGTTGCTCATCCGGTCCACTGTGGGGCTGAGCGCGAGCGAGCCCAGCCGGCCCGTGTAGTCCAGCCGCAGCCACACCACCCGGCCCGCGTCGGTGCCGTCGAACCCGGCGCTCATCAGCTGCGCCGCGAGGGCCGCGGCGCGCCCGGCGGCGTCCGCCGCCTCGGCGACCGCGTCGCGGGACGGGGCGAGGCCCAGCGCCTGCGCGGCGCCGTCCCGCAGCGGCCCGTGCGGCAGCCGCGCGACCGCCTCCCGCGCCGCGGCGAGGCGGTCCTCGTAGTCGTCGGGCACCGTGACGCGCTCCATGGCGGCCCCTCCTCTGCTCGGTCGGCCGGACTGCCGCCATCCTCGCCCGGCGCCTCACGGATCGGTCCTCGGATCGTCACGCCGGACGGCCCCGGCGTCCCTGTGGGACACTGGAACCCCCCTACCCGCGGTGAGGAAAGCGACGACGCCATGACCCTCGACGTGCGCCTGCTCGGACCCCTGGAGGTCCGCGTGGACGGCGTCCAGGCCGCGATCCCGCGGGGCAACGCCACCACGATCCTCGCGCTCCTCCTCGACGACGCCGGCCGGGCCGTCCCCGTCAGCGGCCTCGTGGCCGCCGTCTACGGCGACGACCTGCCCCTGGACCCCGAGACGCAGGTGCAGAACACCGTCGGCGTGCTGCGCCGCCAGCTCGGGGCCGCCCGCGCCCGCATCGAGACCGTGGGCCGCGCCTACCGCTTCCGCATCGGCCCCGACGAGCTCGACACGCTGCGCTGCAAGGCGAAGGAGGCCCAGGCGCGGCAGCTGCGCCGCGAGGGCCGCGACGAGGAGGCCGCCGCGGTCCTGCGCGAAGCCCTCGACGAATGGCGCGGCCCCGCCCTCGCCGACCTCCCCGGCCGCGCCGCCGGCGCCATCGGCCGCCGCCTCGACGAGTACCGGCTCGCGCTCCTGGAGCAGCGCATCGACGCCGACATCGACACCGGCCGCGCCGCCGGGGCCGTCGAGGAGCTGCGGCAGATCATCGCCGCCCACGACACCCGGCAGCGCCTCACCGCCCTCCTCATGCGCGCCCTCCACGCCTCCGGGCGCACCGCCGAGGCCCTCGAGGCGTTCGCCGCCCTGAAGGACCGGCTCGCCGACGCGCTCGGCGCCGACCCCGACCGCGAACTCGTCGCCCTCCACACCGCGATCCTCCGCGACCAGCCCGCCGCCGACGTGCCCGCCGAACCGCCCGCCGCGACCGCCGTCCCCGCGATGCTCCCGCGCGCCACGCCCCGCTTCACCGGCCGTGAGACCGAGATCCGCGCCCTCGACCGGTTCCTCATGGACGCCGGCGCCGAGGCCGGGCTCGCCGCCGTGACCGGCATGGGCGGCATCGGGAAGACCGCGCTCGCCGTCCGCTGGGCGCACCGCGTCGCGCACCGGTTCCCCGACGGGCAGCTGTACTTCAACCTGCGCGGCTTCGACCCGGCCGCGCCCGGCGCGAGCCCCGAGGACGTCCTCGGCGAGGCGCTCGCCGCCCTCGGCGCGCCCGCCGTCCCCGCCGGGCTCGACGAGCGCGCCGGGCTGTACCGGACGATCCTCGCGCAGCGGCGCGTCCTCGTCCTCCTCGACAACGCCCGCGACGCCGCGCACGTGCGGCCCCTCCTCCTCACGGCCCCGGGCAGCTTCACGATCGTGACCTCCCGCGACCGCCTCGTCGGCCTCGACATGGGCGAAGGCGCCGAGGTCGTCCACTTGGGACCGATGCCGGAGGCGGAGTCCGAGGCGCTCCTCGCCCGCCGCATCGGGCCCGAGCGCGCCGACGCCCACCGGGACGCGGTGGGCCGCATCGCCGCCGCGTGCGGGCGCCTCCCGCTCGCCCTCACCCTCACCGGCTCCTGGGCCGCCGCCGACCCGCGCCTGGCACTCGACGCGCTCGCCGACCGGCTCGAAGGCGCCGCGAACGTCCTCAGCGTCCTCGTCTCCACCGACGCCGCCTCCGACCCGCGCACCGTCTTCGACTGCTCCTACCAGCTCCTCGACGAGCGCGACGCGACCGCGTTCCGCCTCTTCGGACTCCACCCCGGGCCCGACCTCACGCCCGCCGCGATGGCGAGCCTCATGGGCGCCCCGCCCGCCGAGGCCCGCGCCGCCCTCGAAGCGCTCGCCGAGATCAACCTCGTCGAGGCGCTCCCCGAAGGCCGCTACTCGATCCACGACCTGCTGCGCGCCTACGCCGCCGAGTGCTTCGAGGACGAAGTGCTCGAACCCGAGCGGCGCGCCGCCGCCCTGCGGATGCTTGAGCACTACCTGCACACCGCGCACCGCGCCGACCGGCTGCTCGCCCCCGGCCGGTCCGGCCCCGAACCCGGGCCGGCCGCGCCCGGCGTCCGGGTCGAGCCGGTCCCCGACGCCGCCGCCGCGGCGGCGTGGTTCGACGCCGAGCACCGGGTCCTCCACGGCCTCCTGCGGACCGAGGCCGGATTCCAGGCCGACCTGCGGGTGTGGCAGCTCGGCCGCGTCCTCGCCGAACGCGCGGTCGACCGCGCCGGCGGCCACGAGCTCCTCGAAGCGCAGACGCTCGCGCTCGCCGCCGCCGAACGCCGCGGGCAGGCGCTCGAACAGCTCATCTGCCTGGGCTACCTCGCGATCGGCCATGCCGCGCAGGGCGACGAGGGCCCCGCCCGCGACTGCGCGGAGCGGGCCGGAGCGCTCGCCGCCCGCGTCGGCGGGCCCTGGGCGGCCGCGTTCGCGGCGTACCTGCGCGCCGGCCTCGACCCCGGCGGCGACGCGGCCCTCACCGCCGCGCGCGAGGCGAGCGCGGGCTTCCGCGACGCCGGGGACCGGCACTGGGAGTGCCGCGCCGTCGAACTCGCCGGCCGCCTCGCCGCCGCCGCGGGCCTGCTCGCCGAGGCCCGCGGCAGCTTCGCGGCCCTGCGCTCCGCGGCCGCCCGCCGCGGCGACCCGCTCGGCGCGGCCGCCGCCGACACCGGCTTCGGCCTCGTCGCCCACCGCGAGGGCCGCTACCGCGACGCCCTCGACCACTACCGCAGGGCCGTCGAGGGATTCACCGCCGCCGGGGCGCCCGGCCGCGCCGGGCGCGTGCGCGAACTCGCCGGCGACACCCGCCAGGCCATGGGCGACCGGGCCGCCGCCCGCACCGAGTGGCGCCTCGCCGAGCAGCGCTCCGAGGCGTCCGGCGCCCGCGTCGAGGCCGCGCGCGTCCGCGCGAAACTCCATGCGCTCCAAGACGACCGGTAGACGCGGGACCTGTGAGAGGCTGGATCGCGCACGAAGATCGCCGCGCCCTCCTAGGCGAACTCCCCGCCGCCGGCGGCGGCGCACGATGCGGGAACGCGCGCGCCGGCCCCGGCCGGCGGTGCGATGATGACCGCATGAGCGAACCCGTCGAGCTGTGCTGCCTGCTGCGCGCCCGCCCCGGCGCCGAAGCGGCGATGACCGCCTACGAGGACGCCGTCCTCGCCCTCCTCCCCGAGCACGGCGGCGAGCTCGTCTCCCGCGCCGTCGGCGACGGCGCCGACGGGCACCCCCACGAGGTCCACGTCTACCGCTTCCCCGACCAGGCCGCCGTCGACGCCTACATCGCCGATCCCCGCCGCACCGCCCGCGCCGCCGAGCGCGACCGCGTCGTCGCCTCCACCGTGCTGTTCCCCGTCCGCATCGCCTGAGGCCCACCGCAACCGCACCCCGGCCGGCATGAGTGTCGGATACCCGACAGACCGGGTCGCGATTGTCGGCATTAACCGGATTCGCCGGGACCGGCGGTCACCCGGTTGACCGGTACACGGACCGTCGCAATGGGACCGCGCCGATACGCTCGGCGCATGAGCAACGGCGGTGCGGGCTTCTGGGGCCCGGTCTCCGCGCTGGCGGGAGTCGTCGGCGTCATCCTCACGTACGTCATCTGGCAGGACGAGAAGGCCCGCGACCCCGGCGACGACCCCACCGGCGCGTGGACCGACGAATACTGGACCGAGGAGGCCGGCGCGGGCGACGGCGTCTCCGGCGAATGGGTCCTCGACCGCACCTTCCAGGTCGACCTCGCGCCGACCTACGCCGACGGCGAGTGCCTGGAGGCCCAGATCGACCTCGACGACGGCGGCTACAGCGAGACCGTCGCCGTCGGCGGCCCCTACGCCGACTGGATGGACGTCATCTGGTCCTCGTGCGGCGGCGAGTACGGCGTCGTCTACGGCCGCCTCGGCGACTCCGCGACCGTGTACGACGGCGGCAGCGCCGACGTCGCCGCCTGCACCGGCGCGATCGGCGCCGACACCTACCTCGAGTTCCGGTTCGAGCCCGCCTACCCCACCACCGACGAGGGCTGCCTGTTCACCGGCACCGGCGCCGTCGCCGCGGCCACCGTCGACTCCGTCTCCTCCGACGGCTCGTTCGCCTACGGCCGCTTGAACATCGCCGTCTACACCTGGGTCTGAGCCCGCCGCGGCGGGCCACGGCATTCGACCCGCTATGCGACACTTGACGTCCCCCCGAGCGAAAGCGGAGCCATGCCAACCCTCGACGTGCGCCTCCTCGGCCCCCTGGAGGTCCGCATCGACGGCGCCGCGGCCGCCGTCCCCCGCGGCAAGTCCGCCACGATCCTGGCCGTCCTCCTCGACGACGCCGGCCGCGTCGTCCCCATCGACGCCCTCATCCGCGCCGTCTACGGACCCGACCTGCCCAAGGACCCCGACACGCAGATCCAGAACGCCGTCGGCGTCCTCCGCGGCAAACTCGGGGCCGCCCGCGACCGCATCGAGACCGTCGGCCGCGCCTACCGCTTCCGCATCGACACCGGCGAACTCGACCTCCTGCGCTGCAAGGCGAACGAGGACCTGGCCCGGAACCTCCGGCTCGAAGGCCGCACCGCCGAGGCCGCCGACGCCCTCCGCGCCGCCCTCGCCGAATGGCGCGGCCCCGCGCTCGCCGACCAGTCCGGGACCGCGATCGAGGCCGTCCGCCGCCGCTACGACGAGCACCGCCTCGCCCTCCTCGAACGCCGCCTCGAACTCGACCTCGAACTCGGCCGCCACGCCGACGTCGTCGACGAGCTCCGCCAGGCCGCCGCCGCCCACGGCACCCGCCAGCGCCTCACCGCCCTCCTCATGCGCGCCCTCCACGCCGGCGGGCGCATCGCCGAGGCCGCCGACGCGTTCGCCGCCCTGAAGGAGCGCCTCGCCGAGGCCCTCGGCGTCGACCCCGACCGCGAACTCGTCGACCTGCACGCCGCGATCATCCGCGACGACACCGGCGCCGCCCCCGCCGCCGTCGACCCGCCCCGGCTCGTCCCCGCCACGCTCCCGCGCGCCATCACCCGCTTCACCGGCCGCGACGACGAGATCCGCCTCCTCGACGACGCGCTCGACGCCGCCGACGGCGAGGCCGGCCTCGCCGTCGTCACCGGCATGGGCGGCGTCGGCAAGACCGCGCTCGCCGTCCGCTGGGCCCACCGCGTCGCCCACCGCTTCCCGGACGGGCAGCTGTACTTCAACCTGCGCGGCTTCGACCCCGCCAGCGACGGCGCCGAACCGGCCGCCGTCCTCGCCGAGGCGCTCGCCGCGCTCGGCGTCCCCGCCCACCAGCTCCCGGCCGGCCTCGACGAGCGCACCGGCCTGTACCGGACCGTGCTCGCCCGCCGCCGCGTCCTCATCCTCCTCGACAACGCCCGCGACGCCGCCCAGGTGCGGCCCCTCCTGCCCGTCGCACCCGGCAGCTTCACGCTCGTGACCTCCCGCGACCGGCTCGCCGGCCTCGACGCCGGCGAAGGCGCCGACACCGTCCCGCTCGACCTCATGACCGAAGGCGACGCGTGGGCGCTCCTGGTGCGCCGCATCGGACTGGGCCGGGCCATGGCCGAGGAGGCGCCCGTCCGCCGGATCGTCGCCGCGTGCGGCCGCCTCCCGCTCGCCCTCACCCTCATCGGCGCGTGGGCCGCCCGGCACCCCGGCTTCTCCGTGCAATCGCTCGCCGACCGCCTCGACCAGACCACGAACGTGTTCAAGGTCCTCGCCGCCGCCGACCCCGGCTCCGACCCGCGCTCCGTGTTCGCCTGCTCCTACCAGGCGCTCGGTTCCCGTGCCGCGCAGGCGTTCCGGCTGTTCGGGCTCCACCCCGGGCCCGAGCTCACGCCCGCCGCGCTCGCCAGCCTCATGGGCGGGCCGCGCGCCGAGGCCGAGGCCGCGCTGAACGAGCTCGCGGGCGTCCACCTCGTCGAGCAGCCCGTGGAGGGCCGCTACACCATGCACGACCTCCTGCGCGCCTACGCGAAGGAGCGCTTCGCCGAGGAGGTCGCCGCGGAGCGCCGCGACGCGGCCGCGCGCCGCATGATCGAGCACTACCTGTTCACCGTCGACGCGATCGCCGACCGGATCGCCCCGCGCGCCGACCGCTTCGACCTCGGCGAGCCCGAACCGGGGGTCGTCACCGAGCCCGTCGCCGACGCCGAGGCCGGCCGCGCCTGGCTCGAAGCCGAGGACGGGGTCATGCGCGGCCTCATCCGCTTCGAACCCGAACGCCCCGCGCTCGAGGCGCGCCTCTGGCAGCTCGGCTGGGTCCTCACGGAGCTGTTCCTCGACCGGTTCCTGGGCCGCGAACCCGGGGCGGCGGACCCGCCCGCGCCGCCGCGGCGCGTCGACGGCGTCCTCGACCGGCTCCTGTCGCGCGGCCACATCACCGGCCCGATGCTCCTCCTGGGCACCGAGCCGTCGCTCCGCAAGCACCTGTCGCAGACCATGACGGCCGCCGCGAACGGCGACGACCCGGGAGCGAAGGCGATCGCCAGCTACGCGGTCACCGTCGGCTCGGGGGCCGACGGGCGCGACGCCGAAGCGCGCGGCTACGCGCGCCAGGGCCACCGGTACTTCCGGGCCGTCGGCGACCGCTTCTGGGACTACCGGATGCTGTACGCCGTCGGCTGGCACAGCGTCCCCCTCGGCGACCTCGACGAGGCCCGCGCCTGCTTCGCGGAGGTCCGCGCCGCCGCCCGCGCCGAGGGCATCCCGCTCGGGGACGCGAACACCGCGATCGGCTTCGGGGCCATCGCGCACGCCGAAGGCCGCTTCGAGGACGCGGCGGCGTGCTTCGCCGAGGCGCTGGCCTGGTACGAGGAGCAGGGCATGGCGGTGAGCGCCGCGTTCGCCCGCGAGCACCTGGGCGACGCGCGGGCCGCGGCCGGCCGCCTGCCGGAGGCGGACCGGGAGTGGGCCGCGGCGGCGGCGGTGTACGACGACGCCGGCTTCACCGCCGAGGCCGACCGGGTCCGCGCCAAGCTCGACGCGCGGGCCGGGAA
This sequence comes from Glycomyces terrestris, assembly GCF_003933745.1. Taxonomy (GTDB): domain Bacteria; phylum Actinomycetota; class Actinomycetes; order Mycobacteriales; family Micromonosporaceae; genus Glycomyces; species Glycomyces terrestris. Next base: position 73,515 of record NZ_RSEB01000008.1, read on the forward strand.
CGAGGGCCGCTGAACCGCCCGGGAACGGCCGCAGGGCCCCGCCCGGAGGCGGAGCCCTGCATGGAAACCGTTGCCGCCTAAGCGGTCTCGGCGTCGAAGTCCGTCGCCAGGAGCGCGTCCACCGCCGACTGGTACGAGTCGGTGCCCGACTGCGCGATGCTCGCGATCCCCAGGAACCCGTTCACGCCGTCAACGTCGACCACCAGCATCGCCGTGTCCTCGAACGTGTCCGTGCTGCCCTGCGTCGACGTCCACGAGTTCCGCCACGTCGCGAGCACGCCGGTCTTCCCGTCGACCTCCACGTCCTGGTACGCGATCTCGCCCATCGTGTAGCCCTGCACCGAGCCGAACGCGCCCGTCAGCCACACCTCGGCCGCGCTCGCCGCGCTCGTCCGCAGGTCCGTCGGGTCGTACTGGGCGACCGCGCCCGAGTACAGGCCCACGCCGAAGAACGAGATCCACTCCTCGGTGTGATGGAGCGCGTACCCCTCCGAGTCCGTCATCGGCTCGTTGCTCTCGCCCGGACCGTAGTACGGGGCCCACTCGCCTGCGGGGATCGGCGTCACCGAGCCGAGGGAGGTCACCGACAGGCCGGTCCCGGACGGCCCGGGCGCCTCCTCCTCGGGCTCTTCCTCGCCGGTGGAGCCGCCGCCGTCGCCGGGGTCGGACTCCTGCGACGTGGACGTGTCGTCCTCGGCGCCGCTGAGCTCGCCCTCCTCCCGGTCGCCGCCGAGCCAGAAGTAGCCGCCGACCGCGCCGAGCGCCATCAGCAGCACCACGCCGATGATGAGCAGCGCCGTGCCGCCGCCGCCCTTCGTGGTGGCCTGCACCGGCGGCGGCCCGTACTGCTGGTACGGGTTGTAGGGCTGGTTCGGGTCGTACCCGGGCTGCGGGTAGTACGGGACCGCGCCCGGGTCCGGCTGGTAGCCGGACGCCGGCAGCTGCGTCGTGGGCGGCGCCGTCGGGGACGGGGCCGGATAGGACGGGTCGGCCCCCACCTGGCCGGGCGCGTAGCCTCCCGCGGGCGGCGGCGCGGGCTGGGACTGGCCGTAGGGGTCCGGTGCACCCGGAGGCACCGCGCCGGGGTCTTGCGGGGGGTACGTCATGGACCGATCGTATCCGGCCCCCGCAGCCGCTGTCTCCACCCGTTTTCGTCAGCGAACACTAAACCGGGACGGGTGAGCACCCGCCCCGGCTTCAGGGATCCGAAACTAATCCCCAGTATCACCGACCTGTCAATATCGAAATCGTTAGCTGACGAACACGGCCACCGTCCGGCCCGGCACGGTGAACGTCCCGGTCGCGTCGTCGAACGCCGCGTCTGCGAACACCGGGTCCGCCGAGTCCTCCAGGACCGGGTGCAGCCCCGCGCCCGAACCGGCCGCCTCCGGGACCGTCTGGTCCACCGCCTCCGGCGACGCGTTGAACACCACGGTGACCTCCTCGAACGCGTCGTCCAGGCCGTCGAGCCCGATCCGCATCACGATCACGCCCGGCGCCTCGGCCGCGGTGCCCGACAGCGGGAACGAGACCCGCTCGGCGACCGCCTCGCCCGACCCGAGGCTGAACGCCCCAGTCGAGGACGCGATCCGCAGCAGCTCCAGGTACCGGTCGCCCGCGAGGGCGATGTCCCCGCACGAGGGCGCGTCGACCGCCGCGATCGCGGCCTCCGCGTACGGCCACTTCGCCTCCGTCGTCCACGCCGGCGGCAGCCCCGACCCGAACCCGTTCGACGACGGCCCGAAGCCCTGGGCCCCGGCGCAGTCCCAGCGGATCGCGTTGAACCAGTCCCCGGAGTCGTACGAGTCCCGGTCCAGCGACTTCGACCGGAGCAGCTCGCTCCCGGCCGTCGTGAACCCGGTCCCCTGGCTGAGCACCGCGGTCGCGAGGCTCAGGACCTGCATCCGCGCCCGGTCCGCCCCGGTCGTGTCCGCGTCCAGCTTGTACGCGAGCGCGTCGAACAGGATCTCGTTGTCGTGCGCGTCGACGTAGTTCACCGCCTCGCCCGGGTCGGCCGTGTAGCCCGCGGCCGCCCCGTTGTAGTCGAGGCCGGCGCCGGTCACCGCCGTCCCGTCCGAGGCCGTGAACGCGTAGTCGGCGAGGTTCCCGACCAGGCCCAGCTTCACCAGGTCCTGCGCGTGCATGAGCGCCGCCAGCTCCGCGTCCGTGGCCTCCCCGTCGTTGTCCGCGGTCCACAGGCCCGAACCGAAGCCCTGCACGGTCGGGTCGGCGTCGAACGGGCCGCCGCCGCGCACGGCGTCGCGCATCCGGTCGTTGAACGTCCCGATCCCGGTGCCGGCCAGGTTCGCCTGCGTCGCCTGCTCGAACAGGGCGTCGTCCGCGACCTCCCCGAAGTTCCAGCCCTCGCCGTACAGCAGCACGTCCTCGTCGAGGGCCGCCCGCACCGCGAGCAGGTTCGACTTCGGATGGTGCCCCATGAGGTCGAACCGGAACCCGTCCACGTGGTACGCGTCCTGCCACAGCACGGTCGACTCGACGATGAACTTGTCGAACATCGGCCGCTCCGTCGCGGTGTTCGCGCAGCACGTCGACGTGTACACCTCGCCGTCCGCGTCGAGCCGGTGGTAGTAGCCGGGCACGACCCGGTCCAGGACCGACGTCGCGGCGGTCCCCGACGCGGCCGTGTGGTTGTAGACGACGTCGTTCACCACCCGCAGCCCCAGACCGTGGAGCGCCGCCACCATCTCCCGGTACTCCAGGACGCGCCGCGCCCCGTCCGCCTCCGTCGCGTACGAGCCCTCCGGCACGTTGAAGTGCAGCGGGTCGTAGCCCCAGTTGTACGCGTCCTGGGCGCGCACCGCCCCGACGCACGCCTGCTGCTCGGTCGAGTTCGCCGCCATCAGGTCCAGGTCGCAGTCCACGATGGACTGCCCCCTCTCGGGGATCGACGCGATGTCGAACGTCGGCAGCAGGTGCACGTAGTTCAGGCCCGCGTCCGCGAGCTCCGCCAAGTGCCGCACCGACACCGAGTCCTCCGCGGCGAACGCCGCGTACGTGCCGCGCAGCTCCTCGGGCACCGACGCGTCGGCGATCGAGAAGTCCCGCACGTGCACCTCCCACACCTGCGCCGCGGCCGGATCGACCGCCGCGGGCGCGTCCTCGCCGTCCCAGACGTCCGGCTTCAGGTCCGCGTCGTCCAGGTCCACGATCTGGCTGTGCGTCGAATCCGCCGCCAGCGACAGCGAGTACGGGTCCGTCACCGAGTACGACTCGACGGCCTGCGACGCCGGATGCCACACCTCGACCGCGAACCGGTAGAACTTGCGGTCCCAGCCCTTGGCGCCCTTCACGGTCCACACGCCCGTCCGCTCCGAGAACGACATCTCGTGCAGCTCAGGGGAAGTGTCGTCCGGCGAGTCGTACAGCTCCAGGCTCACCGACTGCGCCGTCGGCGCCCACAGCGACAGGTGCGGCTTCCTCCCCTGCCACGTCACGCCCAGGTCGGCGCCGAGCGCCGCCGCGTACACGTCGTCCACCGCGCCCGCGGTCTGCACGCCCGTCGCGTACCAGGCCAGGCCCGTGTGGTCGCGCTCGACCGCGACGAGCTGCCCGCGCAGGGCCTCCCGGACCGCGTCGCCGTCCGCCGCGACGTCGAACGCCTCGTAGCCCCAGTACGCCGGCCACGCCCGCCGCTGCGCCTCGGTGAGGCCGCCCTTCGGGGTGAGCGCGATCGTCTCGAAGTCGCCGGTGAGCGCGCCGTCCTCGACCTTGATCGAGCCGTCGGCGCTGGCGAGGAGTTCGAAGACCTTCCCGTCGGTGCCGTCGGTGTCGAGCGCGACGGTGTCGGCGTCGAGCCAGACGGCCTGCTCCTTGGCGAGGTCGAGGTCCTGGCCGCGGTCGGCGGAGGCCCCGGCGGGGCGCACGTACCCGTCGGTCGCGGCGGTGATCCACACTTCCTGGCCGTGTTCGGCGAACACGAGCCGCTGGTCGGCGGGGAGGTCCTTCTCGTCGCCGCGGTGGAGGATGTAGGAGAGGGCGGTCGCGCCGTCGGCGAGGTCGACTTCGTAGACGGCGCCGAAGGCGTCGGTGCGCACGGGCCGGAGCCCGGCGTTCCAGTCGGTGGGGTCGGCCGCGCCCTCCCAGGTGTGGAGGGTCCAGCCGTCGTAGTCGCCGGCGGGGCGCCGGTAGTGGATCACGACCCGGCCGTCGGCGGCGGCCTGCGTGGCGTGCGCGCCGGCCGCGGTCACCCAGGTCTCGCCGAGCTGCGCGGGCGTGAGGAGCACGTCCGCGCCGTGGAGCTTGGTGTCCCCGGCGTGGACGATGAGGCCCATCTGCGCGTCGACGTCGTCGACGGGCACGTGCCAGTAGCGGCCCCATTCGTCGGTGCCGTCGGGCGGTCGCGGTGCGTCCCATGAGGTCTCGGCGCCGGGGGCGAGGGCGTCGCCCCACAGGTGCAGGCCCCAGTCGGCGCCGTCGTCGGGGGCGTGGACGGTGACGTACCCGTTGGCCTCGGCGAGCGAGTACGCGATGCCGCCGGTGCCGGCCTTGAGCCAGATCTCGGGGTTCGCGCCCGGGTCGAAGGACCGGTCGTCCGGGTGGTCCTTGTTCCCCTCGCCGTCGATGACGAGGAACCCGACCTCGTCCGCGTCCTCGGCGAGCCTGATCGGCGCGAAGGACCCGTAGGAGTCGGTGCCGCTGAACGGGTTCGACTCGGGCCAGACGGTGCTCGACTCCTCGGCGACGTCGCCCCACGCGTACAGGCCCCACTCCTCGGGGTCGCCGTCGTAGTGGACGTTCGCCCAGGCGGGCCCGCCGCCGGCCTGGTCGGGGGTGGCGACGGCGGTGGCGGCCTTCGCGGCGGCGGTGCGCCCGCTCCGGTCGACGGCGACGGCCTTGAACTCGACGCGCTGGTCGCCTTGCAGCCCTGCGAGGTCGTAGGCGATGCGGTGGTCGGGGCCGGGGGAGGTCCCGACGTAGGTCCAGTCGCCGCCGTCGACGGAGGCGGCGAAGGCGACGCGAGCGAGCGGGTCGCCGGACACGTCGGCGGTGACGTGCGCGGTGGTCGCGGACTCCTCGGCGACGCTGAGGGTCACGGCGGGGGCGTCCCCGGCGGCGACGGGCTCGTCGGCGCGGAAGACGACGGCCGACAGCGGCGGCACGGTGACGGAGGCGGCCCCGTCGGCGGCCTCGATCGCACCGTCGCCGTACACGGCGGTGAACGCGCCGGAGTCCGTCGCGACGTCGACGGTGCGCGCCTCGGTGGCGTTCGAGACGGCGACGAGGTATTCGACGCCGTCGGCGCCGATGCGGGAGAACGCGAAGACGCCGTCCTCGGTCGAGCGGGTCACCTGGGCGCCGTCCGCGAGGGCGGGGTGGTCCTTGCGGAGTTGCCCGAGTTCGGCGATCGCCTGGTAGACCGGGTGGCCGGGGTCGTAGTGGTCCTCGGCGTGCGTGGTGTCGGCGCCGATGACCTCGTCGTCCAGGTATTCGTCCACTTGGGACGCGAACATGGTCTGGCGGGCGTAGTCGTCGCCGCCGGAGCCGGTGAAGCCCTGCTCGTCGCCGTAGTAGACGACGGGCTGGCCGCGGGTGAGGAACATGAGCTGCTGGGCGAGGATCGCGCGCTGGGTCCAGGTGGACTCGTCGGTGGTCTCGACGATGGCGCGGCCGACGCGGCCGATGTCGTGGTTGGAGACGAAGGTCGGCATCGACAGCGCGTCGGTGCCGTCGGCGGTGAACAGCGGGTCGGACGCGTAGACGGCGGCCAGGCCCTCGGCCCCGGCGGCGCCGGTGGCGAACCCGGTCGCGGCGCCGTGGAACCCGAAGTCGAGCACGGCGTCCAGGCCGCCTTGGCGCACATACGTGCTCGTGTACACGGGGTCGCCGGAGTAGACCTCGCCGAACGCGAAGAAGTCGATGCCCTCGGCCTCGGCGGCGTCCTCGACGCCGGCCATGAACTGGGGCCAGAACTCGAGGTTGACGTGCTTGGCGGTGTCGAGGCGGAAGCCGTCCACACCGGACTCGGCGATCCAGTCGGCGTAGACGTCGATCCAGCCGTGCACGACCTCGGGCCGCTCGGTCCACAGGTCGTCGAGGCCGGAGAAGTCGCCGTACGTGGAGGACTCGCCGGTGTAGGTCGAGTTCCCGCGGTTGTGGTACATGGTCGGGTCGTTGAGCCAGTCGGGGGACTTCGCGTCCTCCTCGCCCGCTTCGAGGACGGGCGTGTACGGCGCGCCCTCGGCGGTCACGGCCGGGAACTCGCCGGCCTCGGCGTAGTTCGCGTCCTCGAACGGCCGGCCCTCCGCGTCCTCGTAGGGCGAGTCCTCTTTGGACACGTAGCCGTCCCCGCCCTCGGCGGACTCGATGACGTCGGCGGTGTGGTTGACGACGACGTCGAGGTAGACCTCGATCCCGCGGTCGTGCGCGGCGTCGATGAGGCTCTGGAGCTCCGCGTCGTCGCCCAGGTGCGGGTCGACGGCGGTGAAGTCGGTGCCCCAGTAGCCGTGGTAGCCGGCGCCGGTCCAGGTCTCGGAGACCTGCACGGGCTGGTTGACGACGACGGGCGTCAGCCAGATCGCGGTGGTGCCCAGGCCCTCGATGTAGTCGAGGCGCTGCTCGACGCCGGCGAGGTCGCCGCCCTGGTAGAACATGCGCTTCGTCGGGTCGTAGCCGGTGGCGGTCGCGTCGCCGTCGAGGCCGCCGGTGTTGTTGGCGGGGTCGCCGTCGGCGAAGCGGTCGGTCATGACGAAGTAGAACTGCTCGGCCTCGTCCGAGGGGGCCTGGGCGAGGGCGGCCAGCTGCGAGTCGGCGGGCTCGTCGGTCCAGGAGCCGTCGTCGGGCGGGTCGCCGGGGCTGGTGCAGGCGGTGAGTGCCAGGGCGGCGCCCAGCACTCCCGCCGCGGTTCGGGCGGTACGCGGCATTGCGCTTCATCCTCCGGGGGTCGATCGGGGGTCAGGGGCGTCGGCGTGACGGGAGACGCACCCCGTGTGCGCAAGAACATACCACCTCTGAAATTTCCTTACAACATTCTGATAATCCGTTGCGAAACCGAGAACCCGGAACACGAAGAAGCCCCCCGCTCGATGCGGAGGGCTTCGCAGCAGGCGTGAGGACTAGTGGCGCTCGTCCTCGAGGTGGCGGGTCGGCACCGGAGGGGTGTGCTCGTAGTACACGGACTTCACCGGCACCGGGAACGCGGACGTCCCGAACGGCGACGAGGCCCCGATGACGCCGGAGGTGAACTCCCCGACCTCCAGGTGTCCGGGCTTGACCGTGCGGGAGCGGGTCTTGGCGGCCTTCTGGGCGGGCGCGCTGTCGGTCTCGCGGCCCACCAGGTTCGAGTCACTCATGACCTGGATCTTAACGGGCGCCTCAGCGGCCGGGAACCGGATCACGGGTGCCTCGGGTCACGCCCGGCCGGCACCGCAGGATGCGCGCCAGGGCGAGCCGCCCGCCCGTCCACAGGCCGTACCGCGACACCGCCCGGTACCCGTAGCCCGAGCAGCTCGGCGTGAACCGGCACTGCACCTGCACGCGCGGCGACAGGTGGCGGCGGTACCAGGCGATCGCCCGCAGCCCGAATCTGCGCGGCCCCTCGCGCTTGCGGGCGCGGGCCCGCTCCAGCCGCTCCGGCGTCAGTCGCCCGAATCCCAAGGCCCCCAGCGCGAACGAGTGGAACGGCCCGGGATCGGTGGTCCCGCCGCAGGCCGCCGCGCAGAAGTTGCAGGGCCCGCCGGGGTCGCAGGAGGCGGCGAGCGGCTCGCCGCACCCGGTCGAGCAGCCCGGCTGGTAGAGGCTGACGCACCCGGAGCATTCCACCCCGACAGTTCTACACGCCCGCAACGACGAAGCGGCGGCACCGGTGCGGCAGCGGAGTCCGCTCCGCGAGGAAAGGGAGGACTCGCTGCTCAAGCAGCCGGAACCATCGGGGTGCCGAACCCGGTCCCGAGGGCGAAGGCATCCGAAGCCGATCGGTGAGGATTCAGGCGGCCTCATGTCCGAAAAGCACACACCGCCCGTTATAGGCCGAACACCCCGGTATCAGGGAATTGTCAGGACCGGTTCAGGGCCCGCTCAGGCTGGTGTTCCACGGTGAAGACCTCGGGGAATGAGGGGTTCCCGAGGGGTTATGGACCCGGTGGGGCCATCGGATCATCCTCCACTGACGATCATCGCCGGCCCCACCGGGTACTCCACACTCAGTACCCCTCCACCCGAAGATCAATCACGTTGAGCCCCAATAACCCCGACTGTCACACTCACGAGTCAGGGTTGTCGAACGGGGGGCCCATCGCTCGGAACATTTCCGGAATATCCCGAAATATCGCCGCACATCAGTGCCGTCGCAGCCCTCCAGGGCCGAGCATCGTTCGGAGACCGGAGACCGGAGACCGGAGACCGGAGACCGGAGACCGGAGACCGGAGACCGGAGACCGGAGACCGGAGACCGGAGACCGGAGACCGGAGACCGGAGACCGGAGACCGGAGACCGGAGACCGGAGACCGGAGACCGGAGACCGGAGACCGGAGACCGGAGACCGGAGACCGGAGACCGGAGACCGGAGACCGGAGACCGGAGACCGGAGACCGGAGACCGGAGACCGGAGACCGGAGACCGGAGACCGGAGACCGGAGACCGGAGACCGGAGACCGGAGACCGGAGACCGGAGACCGGAGACCGGAGACCGGAGACCGGAGACCGGAGACCGGAGACCGGAGACCGGAGACCGGAGACCGGAGACCGGAGACCGGAGACCGGAGACCGGAGACCGGAGACCGGAGACCGGAGACCGGAGACCGGAGACCGGAGACCGGAGACCGGAGACCGGAGACCGGAGACCGGAGACCGGAGACCGGAGACCGGAGACCGGAGACCGGAGACCGGAGACCGGAGACCGGAGACCGGAGACCGGAGACCGGAGACCGGAGACCGGAGACCGGAGACCGCCCCGTCAGCGATACCGCTCAGGGTCCGGCAGCAACTCGTTCATCGCGCCCGACCTGAATCCCTGCGAGTCGAGCCGCACTTCCGCGAACCCCGTGACCGCCTCCAGCAGCGACGGCCGCTCCGCGACCGCCGGCACCAGCTCGGCGTCGACTTCCACCTTCGCTGTACCGCCGCCCATGTCGCGCACCCGCAGGTTCCGCACCGGGATCGCGGCCCGCCCGAACGCCTCGCGCAGCGCCTCCTCGGCCTCCGCGACCCGCCGCAGCCCTGCCGCGGTCACCTCGACCCCGTACGCGATCCGGCTGGCGAGGCAGGCCGCCGCCGGCTTGTCCCAGGTCGCCAGCCCCCACTCCTTCGAAGCGGCGCGGATCTCGGCCTTGGTGAGCCCGGCGTCGGCGAGCGGCGTGATCGCCCCGGCCCCGGCGGCCGCGCGGATGCCCGGCCGGAACCCGGCAGCGAGGTCGTCCGCGTTAGTGCCGGTCGCGACCGCCGCGATCGCCCGCGCCTCCGCCAGCGGCCCCACGACGCTCATCAGCTCGGTCTTGCAGAAGAAGCAGCGGTCACCGGCGTTGGCGCGGTAGCCCTCCCGGGAGAGCTCGTCGGTGGTCGGCGCATGGTGCACCACCCCGAGGCCCTCCGCGAACGCCCGCGCCCGCTCCAGTTCCGCCCGCGGCAGCGACGGCGAAACGGCGGTCGCCGCCTCGACCCGCTCCGGCCCCAGCGCCCGCACCGCGGCGGCGAGCAGGAACGCCGAATCGGCCCCGCCCGAGAACGCCACCATCAACGACGGCAGCGAAGCCAGCTGCTCAAGCAGCGCCTCCACCCCGCTCCCGGCCGATGCGGCATCGGCCGCACGACTCGCCGCGCCCCGACTCGCGCTATCGGCCGAGCCGTCGTGGGCCGCAGCCCGACCCGCACCTTCGACCGCGCCGGCACCTGCATCTCGGCCCGCGCCCGCAACCGCGGACCCGCCGACCGGGCCTCCGGCCCCGGCTCCGACCGCGCCTGGGGGCGCGGTCTCGACCGGGCCCGCGGGCAGGCGTCCAGGCATCGGAAGGGCCGCTGGGGGAGTCGCTTGGGAGGTCACCTCACGAGCCTATCCCGCCGCGCGTGTCCCACCCTTTTCTGCGGACATAACGGAAATGTCCCTACCGATGGGCCCCCGGTTCAACAACCCTGCCCGAGGGGTCCGACGATTCGGCGTCCGGCCGTTCAATGCGAGGGCTGCTCGAAAAGGGCGCGCGGCCGACTCGCCCTCCGCCGACTGCTACTCCAGATCGCTGGCGACGGCGCGCAGGAGTTCGGCGATCTTGGCGCCGGTCTTGCGGTCGGGGCGGCGGCCGCGCGCGAGCGGCGGCATGACCTGCTGCTCGAGCACGCCGATGAGGTCCTGGAGGAGGCTGTTCAGCTCTTCGGGCGAGCGCTTGGGCGTCTCGGGGGCCGCAGGAGCGCCGGCTTGCGGGGCGGCGAGCACGTGCAGGCCCATCGCCTGGACGCCCCGGCGCGTGTCGATGATGCTGTACTCGACCTTGGTCCCCTTGGCGAGTTCCTCCACGCCCTCGGGAAGCGCGTCGCGGTGCACGAAGACGTCCTTGCCGCCGTCGTCGCGGGAGACGAATCCGAATCCCTTCTCGGCGTCGAACCATTTCACTCGACCACTGGGCACCGCTGAACCTCGAACTTCTCTCTCTTGCCGGCTACTGCTGAGTCCGTCAAGCCTAGCGTGGCACGAACCGGACGGTCCGGACCGTCCGGGTGACCGAACCGCCACGCACCGCGACCGGCGCTCGGCCGCTAGGGGATCGCGATGCCGAGCTCGGGCACGAGCCCGAGTTCCGCTGCCCCGCCGAGGAGCCGCCGCACCGCGTCGCGGCCCTCGTCCCCGAGGTCGCGGGAGAACTCGTTGACGTACAGCTCGATGTGCTTGCGGCACACCTCTTCCGACATCTCCTGCGCGTGCTCGGCGATGTACGCGCGGCTCGCCTCGGGATGCGCCCACGCGTAGTCGAGCGAGGCGCGGATCGCGTCGGTGACCGCCGCGGTGTCGAGATGGGACTTGGCGACGATCGCGCCGAGCGGGATCGGGGCCCCGGTGCTGCCCTCCCACCATTCGCCGAGGTCGACCAGGCACTCCAGGCCGTACTCGGCGTACGTGAACCGGGCCTCGTGGATGACGAGCCCGGCGTCGAAGCGGCCCTCGCGGACCGCGGGCATGATCTGGTCGAACGGCACGACCTCGACCGCGACGTCAGGACCGCCGAGGTCCCGCAGCCACAGGTTGAACAGGAGGAACGCGGTGCTGCGGTCCGAGGGGACCGCGACCTTCCTCCCCTTCAGGTCCGCGAGCCCGCCCGGCCCGGTGAGGACCAGCGGCCCGCACCCGCGCCCGAGCGCCCCGCCCGCGGGCAGCAGCCGCCATTCGGGGCCGAGGTGCGGCAGGGCCGCGTACGAGACCTTCGCGACGTCGAACTCGCCTCGCGCGCAAGCGGAGTTAGTGACGTCGATGTCGGCGAACGTCAGCCGCGTGGCCGGGGCACCGTCGATGAGGCCGGAGGTCCAGGCGTGGTAGATGAACGTGTCGTTCGGGCACGGCGAGTGCGCGAGGTGCAGCGCGGCCGCCGTGGCGGCGCCGTCCCCGGAACCGCTGCCCGCGCCGTCCTCGGACTCGCTGTCGAACGGAATGCCGAGTGCGACCATCACAGCTCCCTGATCGCGCCGGTGAGCGACTTCAGGGCCGAGCCCCAGTCCCAGCCCTCGACGTTCCGGTCGCCGACGAAGTTGGAGACCGTCCGGATCTCGGCGAACGGCAGACCCGCCTGCTGGGCCGCGGTGGCGACGCCGAAGCCCTCCATGGCCTCGCCGACGGCGTCCGGGTACCGGTGGGCGAGGTTCGCGGCCTGCCCGTCGGAGCCGGTGATCGAGGCGAGCGTGAGGATCTCGCCGCGCACGCCCTCGACGGCGACGGTGAGCACGGTGTTGCACCCGATCCGGTTGGTGCCGAAGCCGATCTCGTCGATGGGCTGGAACCGCCACGGCAGGGCCACGCCGAGCTCGGCGTGGACGGAGTCGGTGCCGATGAGCACGTCGCCGATCCGCGCCCGCCCCTGGAACGCCCCGCAGATGCCGGCGTTCACGACCACGTCGTACGCCCGCCCCATGTGGCTGTTCTCGGCGATGGTCCGCGCGGTGGAGGCGGCGGCGGCGGCCGGACCGACGCCGCAGACGAGGATGTCCAGCTCATGGCGGAGCGAGCGCCCGGCCTCGACGGCCTGGGCCTCCTCGGCGACCGCGCACACGACGAGTATTCGCATGGATGAAACGGTACCGGCCCGCACGGCCGCGCGACCCCCGCAGTGAACGTGGCGCCCGACGCAGCCTCCGCAGGGGCCGGCCCTGGACGCTCTTGCGGCAACCGGCTGGCAACACCGCCGCCACCCAGCACGGCGCGGTCGACACAGCGGCACGGTCCGGGGAGGACGGGGCGGAAACTCCGGAGGGACGGGGCGGAAACGCCGGCGGGCAGCCCAGGACCAGCCTCTGGGTGAGGGCCCCCGGTATCAACCGTGCCCGGCGGGTCCGACACTTTCGGGCCCCAACGGCTGCGGTGTGGCGCATTCCGCTCTCACCCGGGCGCACCGTCCGCCGGGGTCCGGCGCGAGCTGACCTATGCTTGAAGGCGTGCCTGACAGCTCCGCCGCCGCCGCCAAGACCCGGACCCGCAAACCGCGCCTGGACCGGGCCCTCGCCGATGCCGTCGATCAGGCCCGCGAGGCCGCCGAAGAGGCCGCCGAGGGCATCGGGGAGCACTTGGGCGTCGAGGCCGAGTCGGAGCGGGTCGTCACCCACTACTTCGAGTGCACCCTGCCGGGCTACCGCGGCTGGCGCTGGGCCGTCGTGCTCACCCGCGCCCCGCGCGCCCGCGCCGCCACCGTCTCCGAGACCGCGCTGCTGCCCGGCCCCGACGCGCTCCGCGCCCCGGCGTGGATCCCGTGGGCCGACCGCCTCCAGGGCGGCGAGGTCGGCACCGGCGAAGTCCTCCCCACCGAGGACGACGACGACCGCCTCATGCCCGCCTACCAGCTCTCGGACGACGACGCCGTCGAGGACATCGCATTCGAACTGGGCCTGGGCCGCGAGCGCGTCATGAACCGCGAAGGCCGCGCCGAGGCCGCGCAGCGCTGGTACGACGGCGACCGCGGGCCGAACGCCCCGATCGCCGAGGCCGCCCCCGCCGCCGCCCGCTGCGGCACCTGCGGATTCTTCCTGCCGCTGGCCGGCTCGATGCGCCTCGCCTTCGGCGCCTGCGCGAACCTGTACTCGTCCGAGGACGGCCGCGTCGTCTCCGCCGACCACGGCTGCGGCGCGCACTCCCAGATCAGCGAGTTCGTCGACACGACCCCGCAGGGCGTCGAGAAGTCCGAGATCATCTACGACGACGAGGGCTCCGAGATCCTCTAGCCCCCGCAACCGCCAGGGCAGGGCGTTTCAGCCCGGCTGCGGCCTTATGCCGAACCCCGGCCTCCGCCGCGGGCCTGGCGGCCGAAGTGGCGGCGGTCTGCGACGGCCATCGCGGCGGTGCCGAGCAGGCCCACCACGACGCCGGTGAGGGCGCACGTGCCCCACCACTCGCGCCCCGAGGCCGCGAGGTCGTCGCGGAAGAGCTGGGTGAGCACCAGGGCGATCGTCCACAGCAGAGTGCCGACGGCGGCGATCGGCGTCATCCGCAGCCGCACCGCCTCGGCCGCGGGGAGCTCGGGCGTCTTCTTCACCCGGTGGTAGGCGGCGCGAGGGTTCGCCGACGAGCCGGACGAGGCCGGGGGCTGGGAACTTCCGTCGGTGGACACGCTGCCAATGTACGCTGCGACAGTCCCCGCGACAATCGGTCACGCCGAAGCGAGTCGGCGTCGCATCGTCGCAGCAGGGCCGCCGATCGCGCCCGCGCCACCGTGATCGGTTATCGACACCCCGCCGGTTGTGGTTCGCCGGTAGGGTTGGGCGTACGCTCGGATGAGCTGGCAATGCGGCGCTGACGAAGACACGAGGGGTGGAAGGCATGAGGCCGGTACGGTTCGTAGCCCTCTCTGAGGACGGTCATGCGCTCGTGCTCGCCGACGAACTCGGCCGTCTGCTGGCCCTCCCGCTCGACGAGCGGGTCGCCGCCGTGGTCGACGTGCCCGAGGCCGGAAACGCGTTGCGCGCCAAGACCGACGCCCCGGCCGCCAAGCCCGCGCCCGCGAGCCGTCCCGTGCCGCAGCGCCCCGCCGCCGTCAGCCTCTCCCCGCGCGACATCCAGACCCGCATCCGCGCCGGCGAGTCCGCCGAGGACATCGCCGCCTCCGCGCAGGTCGCCGTCGACCGGGTGCTCCGGTACGCCGGCCCGGTCCTCCAGGAGCGCGCGATGCTCGCCCAGGCCGCCCGCCGCTCGCGGCTGGCGACCTCCGAACGCGGCGAGCGTATGTCCAATGTGGTCGATGTGAAGCTCGGCACGCACGGGGTCGACCCCGAGGCCGTCTCCTGGGACGCCTGGCGCACCGAGGACGGCTCGTGGCTGGTGCAGGCGTCGTGGTCCTCCGGGAAGACGACCGCCCGCGCGCGCTGGAAGCTCGACCGGGCCCGCCAGACCGTGACGCCCGACGACGAGATGGCGCAGTTCCTCTCGACGCCGCTGCCGCAGCAGGTCTCCGGGCCGAAGGACGTGCCGAGCGACCTGGGCATCCGCCCGGGCGACCCGGTGCGGCCCTCGCGGGACCCGATGCACGGCCTGCGCGACTCCGACGACGACTCGCGTCCCGACCCGCTGCGCCGCGACCGCCTCCGCGAGGTCCTCGAGCGTCCGCTCGACGACGTGCCGGGGCGCGGGAAGCGGACCTCGCAGCTGGGCCTGCCGGGCACGACCGCGCCCGAGCAGCGGGAGACCCCCGAGGTTCCCTCGCTCGCGGTGCTGCGCCCGAACAAGCGGGCCGTCGCCGACGACGACCTGAACGTGCCGCCGCTGGCGGCGGCCGGTTCGAAGCCGCGCAACCAGCTCCCGGGCTGGGACGACGTGCTGTTCGGCAGCGCCGGCAAGGACTAGCCCGCTCGGGTCGGGGCCAGCGCTCCGGCTGTGGGCGCGGGCTTGTCGCTTTAGGCTGGCGTGTCGGCCGATGGGCGCGGTGAATCATGAGGATCGTTTCGGACGAATCCGGAATTCCGGATTCGTCCTTTGTGATCGCCCCACTCCTGACCGTATCCGGAGGGGGCGACGTTTTCGCAGGTGAGGATGTTTCGGAGCGGGGCGGGTCTGTTGGGCTCGTCCCGCTTCGGTGTTGTGGTGCGGTGGATTTCGGGCAGCCTCCATGGTTCGGAGTGCGTTGGGCCCCCGGTCAAAACCCTGACACAGGGGTGTGACCATCCGTCGATGCGGGGTGCGGAGAGAAGTCCGTCTCAGTCACTGGCTAGCCGACCGGTAAGTAAATATCATGGAATGCGATGTCTCCGGTCCTCCTCGGCCAGCTGCGCCACACGTTCAGAGCCCTCGCCTACCCCGCCTTCCGGGTGTACGCCACCGGGCAGCTCGTCGGCACCCTCGCATTCTGGCTCCAGACCACCGCCGTCTCCTGGCTCGTGCTCGAGCTCTCCGGGAACTCCGGGACCGCCCTCGGCTGGACCCTCGCGCTCCAGTTCGGCCCCTACCTCCTCTTCGGACTCCACGGCGGCAAGATCGCCGACAGCTTCGACAAGCGCCGCGTCCTCCTCCTGTGCTCCCTCGGCTCCGCCGCCGTCACCGCCGGGCTCGGGGCCGTCGTGCACACCGGGCACATCGAACTGTGGATGGTCTACGTCGGCATGGCCGCGTTCGGCTCGGTCTCGGTCATCGAAGGCCCGGCGCGGCAGGCGTTCTACTCCGAGATCGTCGACCTCGAGGCGCTCCCCAACGCCGTCGGCCTCGGCAGCGCCATCTTCAACACCAGCCGCATCGCCGGCCCCGCGCTCGCCGGGGTCCTCATCGCCGTGACCTCGACCGGCACCGTCATCATCACGTGCGCCGTCCTCGCCCTCGGCCCGGCCGTCGCCTGCGCGGTCCTGCTGCGCCGCAGCCTCTCCAACCCGGTGCGCCGCCGCGAGGACGCCGGCGGGATCCGCGAGGCCCTGCGCTACACCGCCGCCCGGCCCGACATCATCGCCGTGCTCGTCGTCTCGCTCCTGGTCTCCGGCTTCACCTTCAACTTCGCGCTGACGCTCTCGGTGCTGGCCCGCACCGAGTTCGAGACCGGCGCCGACTCCTACGGCCTGCTCCTGACCGCGCTCGCGGTCGGCGCGCTCGCCGGGTCGCTCGCCTCCGGCCGCCGCTCGGGCCGCCCGACGCTGAACACGATGCTGCTGTCCTCGGCGCTGCTCGGCGCCGGCACCCTGGTCGTCGGCCTCGCCCCGACCCTGTGGTCGGCCATGATCCTCCTGGCGCCCACCGGTTTCGCGATGGTCTACTACGCGCAGGCCGCGAACCAGCGGGTCCAGATGGGCGTGCGGGCCGACTACCGCGGCCGCGTGCTGAGCCTGTACATGCTCGTCTTCCTCGGCTCGACCGCCGTGTTCGCGCCGGTGGTCGGCTGGGTCATGGAGGAGTTCGGGGCCCGCTCGGGCCTGTGGCTCGGCGGGGTCGTCGCCGTCGCCACGCCCGCGGCCGTCGCGCTCGCCAAGCGGGCGCAGATCCGCCGCCGCGCGACCGCGCTCACCGGCAAGGCCATGCCCTAGTGGCGGGCCGGCCGTAGGCTGGGGGCAGCCCCGGAAACGCCGTCCCCTCCGATATCCGTTAATCCCAAAGGGTGAACCGGAACCGAACGCGGGCATCAGCAGGTTGCCCGACTTCTCCGCAATCGCCCCGAACCTCCTGCGACTCTGCCGTCCCACGAGTGCACATAGGCGTTACTTCGACGAAATTACTGTCTCGTCCAATGGGATTTCACTGAATGAACGTCAGGGGCAGCTGCGAGGATAGGCACATCGTGACAGCCCTCGACCACGTCGCGTCGACACACCACTCGCCGCAGGCGCGGGTCACCGATCCCGAGTAGAGCCCCTGGAGGGAATCCAGTGAGTGCCTCCGCCACAGCGACCGCACCGGTCGCACCCCAGGTACGGACCGAGCGCCTGTTCGCCGCGCTCCCCCTTCCCGACAACGCCGTCGCCGATCTCGCCGAAGTCGTCTCCGACCTCAACATCGCGCGCCGCGGCGCCCCGAGCCGCCCCGGCGCCGCCGGGCGCAGCGGCCGCCTGGTCCGCTCCGAGAACTGGCACCTCACGCTCGCCTTCCTCGGCGAGGTCCCCGAATCGCGCTGCGCCGAGACCGCCGAGGTCATCGCCGCGGCCGCCCGCGAGGCCGCGCCGATGCGGCTCTGCGTCTCGGGCGGCGGGCGCTTCGGGCGCGGCCGCTACTCGGTGGTGTACGCCGGGCTCGACGGCGACGTCGCGGCCCTGGTGGACCTCGTCCACAGCATCCGCGCCGGCCTCCTCGCCGGGAACCTCCCGGTCGACCAGAAGCAGTACCGCCCGCACGTGACCCTCGCCCGCCCCGGCGACCGCGTCACGAACCAGCAGGCGGCCCAGGACCTGCTCACGCTCCGCCGCTACTACGGCCCCAGCTGGACCGCGGGCGAGCTCGTCCTCTACCGGTCCGACTTCGGCAAGGGCCCCGTCGGCGCCCAGCCCAAGTACACGCCGGTCGCCTCGGCCCCGCTCGGCGGCTGACCCCCGACTGCGACAGCCCGCGGCCACTCCCACTGCCACGGGCTGTCGTCCCCTGCCCGAGAAACGGCCCCGGCGCCCGGGCCGTGTCGCACCCCCGTGGCAGGGTTGTCACCGGGGGCCCAGCGGTCCGATCGCCATAGCTCCTGCCCTCAAGGGAGAAACCCGCTCGCGATCTGTCCGAAAGCCAGGATCGCGCCGCCGGTGACCGGTAGAAAGAGGGCATGTCCCACAACACCTTCGGCGCCGGCCGCCTCCGCACCGACGCGGGCTCCCCGCACGCGACCGAGACCGGGCGCCCGCTCGCCCGCGTCTTCCTCCGCGCCGCCGGGATCACCGCCCTCGCGTGCTGGGCCGTCCTCCTCGTCTGGGCGTCGTTCGGGACGGGCGCGAGCTCCGGGTCCTCCGGCGTGTGGATGATCATCGGCACCGTCGCCTCCGTGCTCATCGCCGCCGCCGTCATCACCACCGCCGCCTCCCGCACCGGCCTGCGCATCATCCTCACCGCACTCTGCACCGCCGTCTTCTCCGCCGCCGCCGGCTGGGCCGTCTACTCCTCCATGCCCGAAGCCGGCCCCGGCCAGTTCATCACCCACCGCGCCGGCGTCGCCGCCCTCGCCTACGGCTTCGGCGTCCTCGGCGGCGGCCTCCTCGCCCTCTCCGAATTCGTCGTCGAGGGCTACGCCGGCGGCCGCACCCGCCCCCCGAAGGCCATGCGCCGCAAGGTCGGCGTGTTCGCCGTCGCCGTCGTCGTCCTCCTCGCCGCCGTCCTCGCCCCCGCCATGCAGCGCTGGGCCGAACTCGCCAACCAGGACGTGCACGTCGGCGACGCGGCCGCCGCCGAAGCCGGCACCGACGACCTCGCCGCCCTCGCCGGCGTCGAGCGCTTCACCGACACCCCCTACGGCCTCCTGCGCACCGACCACCCCACCGAACCCACCCCGCAGGCCGTCACCATGCTCGACCCCGCCACCGGCGCCGCCGTCTGGTACCACCGCCGCTGGAACTGGCTCGCCTCCCAGACCCCCGTCCTCTCCCACGCCCAGGACCTCGTCGCCCTCACCGGCCCCCGCGCCGACAACCGCGGCGACTTCCAGACCCGCGTCCTGCGCACCCGCGACGGCGGCGAGGTCGCCACCGCCCGCTTCGACGGCTCGCCCGGGACCCTCCTCGCCCTCGCCGACGACCGCCTCCTCTACGCCGAGGACGGCAGCGAGGTCTTCCGCGTCTACGACTTCGGCGGCGGCCTCCTCTGGGACGCCGAGATGCCGCCCGGCTGCGAAGGCACCGCCGCCCAGGTCGCCGGCGACCGCGTCGTCCTCCTCGCCGACTGCGTGCCCGCCCCCGACCGGACCGTCGCCCGCGACTACGTCCTCGCCTTCGACCTCGACGACGGCGACCCCGCCTGGGAGCAGGCCGTCGACGCCGCCGCCGAAGTCGTCCCCGAGTCCTTCCTCGTCTCCGGCGACACCGTCCTCATCGACAGCCGCGTCGAGCACCGCGTCACCGACGGGCCCTTCTCCGCCCGCCGCTTCGAGCACCTCCTCATCGCCTACGGCGTCGAGGACGGCGAGAAGCGCTGGCACATGCGCGACCAGTCCTTCGGCTCCACGAACTCCTCCGCGTGCGGCGGGACGCTCCACCTCTCCCAGCCCACCGACGCGCCCGCCACCGGCGTCGCCGCCGGCGGCGGCGAGGCCCGGGCCGACGCGCCCCTGGGCGAGCGCCGCACCGTCCAGATCATCGAGTGCTACACCGCGCACGACCGCGAAGGCTCCTGGCTCGGCGTCATGGCCTACGACGCCGGCACCGGCCAGCGCCTCTACGAAGGCCAGGTGCGCCTCGGCTACACGCCGCTCGACCCCGAGGTCGCCCGCGGCTGGGGCACGGTCCTGCCCGACAACCGGGCCCTGCTCGCCGCCGACCTGTCGCTCGACCCGACGCTCCCCGACTGCCGCCTCTACCAGGTCGACGGCGGCCAGGTGCGGGAGATCGCGCTCCCGGGCACGGCGGCCGAGGGCGAGGAGGCCGCCCCGGTCCCCGCGAACTGGTGCCACGACGCGCAGCTCAGCGCCGTCGGCTCCGGCGGGGCCGTCAGCTACGTGAACGCCGAGGGGACCCGCAACATCGCCGTCGTCGAATGACGCCCGGGACGCGGCGCGGCCGCCGGTGAGCGGCCGGCGCGCTCGACCGTGCCCTCGACGGTGCGCTCGACTGTGCGCTTGACGATGCCCTCGACGGTGCGTGGCCACGCGGTGAACGTGGAGTGAACCCCGTCAATGATCAAATGGTGTGATCGATTCCCGCGGCTCCGCGCATGAGTGATGCGCGAAACTGCGGTAGGGTGGCTCGCATGTGTGGAATCGTTGGATACGTCGGCCGCCGCAGCGCCGTCGACGTCGTGCTCGACGGCCTGCGCCGTCTCGAATACCGCGGCTACGACTCGGCGGGCATCGCGCTCGTCTCGGCCGACGGCCGCATCGAGGTCGACAAGCGCGCCGGCAAGCTCGCGAACCTCGAGGCGGCCCTCGCCGAGCACCCGCTCCCCGAGTCCACCTGCGGCATCGGGCACACCCGCTGGGCGACGCACGGCGTCCCCTCCGACCGCAACGCGCACCCCCACCGCTCCGCCGACGGCCGGATCTCCCTGATCCACAACGGCATCATCGAGAACTTCGGGCAGCTGCGCGCCGAGCTCGAGGCGAACGGCGTCGAGTTCCTCTCCGACACCGACACCGAGGTCGCGGCCCACCTGCTCGGCCGCGAGTACGCCGTCGACGGGGACCTCACCGAGGCCATGACCCGGGTGTGCGCCCGCCTCGAAGGCGCGTTCACCCTCCTCGCGGTCGCCGCCGACGACCCCGACACGGTCGTGGGCGCCCGCCGCAACTCCCCGCTCGTGGTCGGGCTCGGCGACGGCGAGTACTTCCTCGGCTCCGACGTGGCCGCGTTCATCTCCTACACGACCGAGGCCATCGAGCTCGGCCAGGACCAGATCGTGACCATCGACCGCGAGGGCGTGGCGGTGCGCGGCTTCGACGGGCAGGCGTCCGAGGGCAAGCCGTTCAGCGTCGACTGGGACATCGCGGCCGCCGAGAAGGGCGGCTACGACACGTTCATGGCCAAGGAGATCCACGAGCAGCCGCAGGCCGTGGCCGACACGCTCCGCGGGCGCATCGACGAGGCCGGGCAGATCGTCCTCGACGAGGTCCGCATGTCCGACCAGGACTTCCGGGACATCGACAAGGTGTTCATCGTGGCGTGCGGCACCTCGTACCACGCCGGCCTGGTCACCAAGTACGCGATCGAGCACTGGACGCGCATCCCGTGCGAGGTCGAGCTCGCGAGCGAGTTCCGCTACCGCGACCCCGTCCTCGACCGGTCGACGCTCGTCGTCGCGATCTCGCAGTCGGGCGAGACGATGGACACGCTCATGGCGGTGCGCCACGCGAAGGACCAGAAGGCCCGCGTGCTCTCCATCTCGAACACCGTCGGGTCGACGATCCCGCGCGAGTCCGACGCGGTGCTCTACACGCGCGCCGGCATCGAGGTCGCCGTCGCGTCCACGAAGGCGTTCCTGACGCAGCTCGCCGCCTGCTACCTGGTGGGCCTGCACCTCGCGCAGGTGCGCGGCATCAAGTACGCCGACGAGGTCTCCGCGATCCTCGACGAGCTCGTGGCCGCGCCCGGCAAGATCGCCAAGGTCATCGAGAACCTCGACCCGGTCCGCGAGATGGCCCGCGAGAGCGCCGGCAGCGACCGCGTCCTGTTCATCGGCCGCCACGTCGGCTACCCGGTGGCCCTCGAGGGCGCGCTCAAGCTCAAGGAGCTCGCGTACCTGCACGCCGAGGGCTTCGCCGCCGGCGAGCTCAAGCACGGCCCGATCTCGCTCATCGAGGCCGGGACGCCGGTCATCGCGATCGTGCCGAGCCCGCGGGGCCGCTCGCTCCTGCACGACAAGATCATCTCCAACATCCAGGAGGTCAAGGCCCGCGGCGCGAAGGTGATCGCGGTGTGCGAGGAGGGCGACAAGATCACGGCCGCGCACGCCGACCTGGTCATCGAGACGCCCGCGTCGCCGACGCTCCTGGCGCCGCTGCTGACGGCCGTCCCGCTCCAGGAGTTCGCGGCCGAGCTCGCCACGGCCCTGGGCCGCGACATCGACCAGCCGCGCAACCTCGCCAAGTCCGTCACCGTGGAGTAGCCGCACGGACTCCATTGAGGACCGAGGGCGGCCGCATCCGATGCGGCCGCCCTTTTCCCTTGTGCCCCAACGGCTGTGCGGAAACCGGCGATCGGTTGCCCGCGAGATGGGGCGATATTCGACACTTCAGTGCGAAGTCGCGCAATGCGCCCGAACCGTTTAAACTCGCGCTGTGAAAAAACGCACCCTCATCTCGAGCGCCGTGGCGGTCACCGCCGCCGGCGCCATCACCTTCGCGGGGACCGTGGTCGCCCAGGCGCAGGAGACGGGCAACGAGGCCCTCGCCGCCGCCATCGACGCGATCCTCCAGGACCCCAAGGTCATCGACTCCCAGGCGTCCATCGTCGTCAGGGACGCCGCCACCGGCGAGGTCATCTACGACCACCACGGCAACCAGCGGGCCATCACCGCCTCCAGCCTCAAGCTCACCACCCTGGCCGGCGCGTTCGAGACCCTCGGCGAGGACTACACGTTCACCACCGACGTCGTCGGCGACCGGCCCGTCGACGGCGTCGTCGCCGGTGACCTCTACCTGCGCGGCGACGGCGACCCGTCCATGCTCGCCGAGGACTACCAGGCGCTCGCCGCCGACCTCGCCGCCGCCGGCGTCTCCACCGTGGACGGTGACCTGGTGCTCGACGACACCGCGTTCGACGCGGTCCGCCACGGCGACGAATGGGCCTGGGGCGACCTCCAGTACGGCTACGCCGCCGAGGTCTCCGCGCTCACCGTCGGCTCCGGCACGGACCACCTCTCCGGCTCCGTCCGCGTCTTCGTCAAGCCCGGCGCCACCGCCGGCTCCCCCGCCGTCGTCACCACCGTCCCCGCGACCGACTACGTCACCATCGTGAACACCGCCACGACCGGGACCTCCACGAACGTCTCGATCAACCGCGACGAGCACTCGAACACCATCCGCGTCTCAGGGACCGTCAAGTCCGGCACCACCGGCACCTTCGGCACCCGCGCGGTCATCGACCCGACCGGCCTGGTCGGCGACGTGTTCGCGAGCGCGCTCGAGGCCGAGGGCATCACCCTCACCGGTGACGTGCGGCTGCACGAGGCCACCCCGCAGGGCGGCGAGACGCTCGCCTCGCACGCCTCCGCGCCGCTCTCGTCGCTCGCGGTCGACCTGATGAAGCCCTCGAACAACCTCTACGGCGAGGCGCTGTTCAAGGCCGTGGGCCTCGCGAACACCGGCCAGGGCACCTACGCGTCCGGCAAGGCCGGCGTGTACGCCGCGATCGAGGAGTACGGCGTGAACACCGGCCCGATCCGCCAGGTCGACGGCTCCGGCCTGTCCCGCTGGGACATGCTCACCCCCGACTCGCTCACCGACCTGCTCATCGGCGCCCAGTCCGCGCCGTGGTTCGCCGCCTACGAGGCGTCGCTGCCGGTCGCCTGCGTCGACGGCACCCTCGCGAGCCGGATGTGCGGGACCGAGGCGGCCGGGAACGTCAGGGCCAAGACCGGGTCGCTCACCTCCGTGTCGTCCCTCGTCGGGTACGCCACCGACGCCGACGGGCGCGAGGTCGTCTTCGCGATCCTGCTGAACGACTACCTGACCAGCAACATCAAGGGCATCGAGGACCAGATCGCGGTCGCGATCGCCACGCACGGCGCCGACACCACCGAGTCCCAGATCGCGGCCTTCGCCGAGGAGGCCGAGGAGATCGCCGAGCCCGCCGCGGAGCAGCCCGCCGACCGGGAGTGCACCTGGTACGAGCCGAGCATCTGCTAGGCCCCGCACCATGAAGGGCCCGGCCGCGGTGCGGCCGGGCCCTGCCGCGTCCCTACGGCCGGCCGTAGGTGAGGCGGCGCAGCAGCACCTCGAACGGTCCGCGCATTCCGGCGCGGGCCATCCACGCCGCGAGCGCCACCGTCGCGGCCCACACGAGCACCGCGATCCCGGACGCCGCGGCGTCGCCCAGCGTCGCGCCGAGGTTCCCCGCGTACGGGACGAACAGCGCGGTGAACGCGACCGACTGGAGCAGGTAGCAGGTGAGCGACCGCTGCCCGCACGCCGCGAGGGCCCGCGTCAGCGGCCCCGCCGCGCCGACCGCGCCCCGGCCGCCGCGGGCCGCGGCGAGCGCCACGAGCGCGGCCAGGCCGAGCCCGGCGCCCAGGCCCGTGAGCGAGTGGAGCGTGTACGCGGCGACGGCGACCGGCGCCTCCGGGTGCCACAGCTGCGTGTCGGCGAGCATGAGCGGCAGGCCGCCGGCGACGCCGACGCCGATGCCGGCGAACGCGGTGCGCCGCAGCAGCGGCAGGTGCCGGGAGGGCTCGTCGAGGACGCGGCGGCGCGCGGCCCAGATGCCGACCGCGAACGCGGGCACGATGTCGACGACGTAGAACGTCGGGGTGAGCGCCGCCCACACCGCGAAGCGCGCGAAGGCGGCCTCGACCGGGTCGGCCACCAGCGTCGGCGACGCGTTCTCGTGCCCGGCCGCCTCGGCCGCGAACCCGGCCGCCGCGACGACGAGGACGTGGAAGGCCAGGACGATCCCGGCCGTGCGGAGCAGGGTGCGGTCCTTCGCGGCCAGCAGGCCGGTGAAGACGAGGCCGATGAACCCGTACGCGGCGAGGATGTCGCCGAAGAACAGCAGCACCGCGTGCGCGGCGCCGAAGGCCAGGAGCCACCAGGAGCGGCGGCGCACCAGCCGCCGCGCCTGCGGCCAGTCGGCCCCGGCCGCGGTGCGGCGCTGGACGAGCCGGGCGAGCCCGTACCCGAACAGGCCGGCGAACATCGGCAGCGCGCGGCCGTCGACGAACAGGACCTGGAGCCCGGCGACGACGCGGTCGAGGACGGTGCCGTCCACGGCGTAGCCGCGGAAGCCCGTCGTCTCGTGCGCGAGGAACATGTGCGCGTGCGCGAGCGCGATGAACAGGAGCATCGCGCCCCTGGCCAGGTCGGGTGCGAGCGACCGCTCGGCGACGGGCGTGCCCATAATGGCGGGCGGGGAGAGTGACATCGCGACTCCACGAGTTTTAGGTACACGGCTGTATCTAAAACGATAAGATACACGACTGTACCTAACATCGGGGGGCGGCTCATGTCCGAAGGCCGAACGCGCCGGCGCGGCAAGGACCTGCTCGACGCCATCTACACCGCCGCCATCGAGGAGACCGCCGAATCCGGCCCCGCCCGGCTCACCATGGACGCCATCGCCAAACGCGCCGCCACCGCCCGCACCACCCTCTACCGCCGCTGGTCCGACCCCCTCGACCTCCTCCTCGACGCCCTCGCCGAGCACCACCCCGTCGAGACCCCCGCCCCCGGCGCCGACGACCTCCGCGGCGACCTCATCGCCGCCCTCCGCCTCATGGTCGACTGGGGCTTCAGCCCCGCCGGCCGCGCCGTCATGGCCGTCCTCACCGACCCCGCCCGCGACCCCGCCGTCGTCGAAGCCCTCTGGGAGCGCGTCTTCCGCAAGCGCGGCGGCACCTTCACCCAGACCGTCCTGCGCCACTACGCCGCCACCGGCGCCGTCGACCCCGCCCGCCTCACCCCCGTCGTCCTCGACATCGGCGAAGCCATGGTCACCAAGCGCATCCTCGACACCGGCCGCGCCCCCGACGACGACTACCTCGCCGCCATCGTCGACCAGGCCGTCCTCCCCGCCCTCGCACTGCCGCAACGGAACACCTGACCCCGAACGGCCCCAAGCCGTCCCGCACCGTCCACACCCGCCCCTGACCGGCCGGCAGACAGAACCCCACGCTCGCGGATGAACCCGCCCGAACAGGGGCGGGACGCCCGATCCCGTGGCACTCTTGACGGGTGATCGTCGCCGTGGGCATAGACGTCGTGGCCGTGGACCGGTTCGAGCGCGTACTCGAACGGACCCCGCACGTCGCCGAGAAGCTCTTCACCGAGGCCGAGCGACGCGCCCCCGACGGGCGCCGACGCCGCACCGAGTCCCTCGCCGCGCGCTTCGCCGCCAAGGAGGCCGTGGCCAAAGCCCTCGGCGCCCCCGGCGGAATGCGCTGGGCCGACTGCCAAGTGCTCTCCGAACCGGACGGGCGCCCGTCCCTGGAGATCACCGGATCGGTGGCCGCCGTCGCCGCCCAGCGTGGCGTCTCGCGCTGGCACGTCTCGCTGTCGCATGATGGCGGTATAGCGACAGCGGTGGTGATCGCGGAAACGGCCTGAGGCGACGAGGGTCCGGAGAGGGACAGCCATGGACGGTGCCTGGTCAGCAGCGGCGGTCCGCCGCGCGGAAGCCCAGCTGATGGCGACGCTCCCGCCCGGGACCCTCATGCAGCGCGCCGCGGCGGGACTCGCCGCCGAGTGCGCGGCGATCCTCCGCAGGCAGCGCGCCACCCGCACTGAGCGCGCAGGCGTCTACGGCGCCACCGTGATCGTGCTCGCCGGCCCCGGCGACAACGGCGGCGACGCGCTCTTCGCCGCCGCCCGCCTCGCCCGCCGCGGCGCCCGCGTCTTCGCCGTCCCCGTCATGGGCGAGCGGGTCCACCCCGTCGCCGCCGCGGCCCTCACCCGCGCCGGCGGGCGCCTCACCGCGAACCCGCCCGCGCACTGCGACCTGCTCCTCGACGGCGTCCTCGGCATCGGCGGCCGCCCCGGCCTCCCCGGGCGCGCCGGCGACCAGCTCGCCCGCATCGACGCCGGAACCGTTGTGGCCGTTGACGTCCCCTCCGGGGTCGACGTCGACACCGGGGCCGTCCCGGCCAGCGCCGTCACCGCCGACGTCACCGTCGCGTTCGGGTCCCGCAAGCCCTGCCACGTGCTCGGCCGCGCCGCGCTCCTCACCGGCCGGCTCGTCCTCGTCGACATCGGACTCGGCCCGCACCTCGACCGGCACCCCGCGGTGCGCGTCGCCTCCGAGGCCGACCTCGCCGCCTGGTGGCGACGGCCCGGGCCCGGCGACGACAAGTACACGCGCGGCGTCGTCGGCGTCGCCGCCGGCTCCGAGCGGTACCCCGGGGCGGCCGTGCTCGCCACCAGCGGCGCCCTCGCCGGGCCCGCCGGGTACGTGCGGTACGCCGGCGCCGCAGCGGAGTTCGTGCGCCGCGCCCACCCCGAAGTGGTGTGCACGCCCACGGTGAAGGAGGCGGGCCGGGTGCAGGCGTGGCTGGCCGGCCCCGGGTTCGGGACCGACGAGGCCGCGCTCGGCGAGCTGCGGTCGGTCCTCGTCTCGCCCGCGCCGGTCGTCCTCGACGCCGACGCCCTGACGCTCATCGGCGAGTACCCGTCGGTGCTCTCGCAGCGGGAGGCGCCGGTGGTGCTCACCCCGCACGACCGCGAGTACGAGCGGCTCTACGGCTCCCCGCCGAGCGAGGACCGCGGCGCGGCCGCGGCCGCGCTCGCGAAGCGGCTCAACTGCACGGTGCTCCTCAAGGGGCACCACACGGTCGTCGCCTCGAGCGACGGCGCGGTGTGGGCGAACCCGACCGGGCGGCCGCAGCTGGCGACCGCGGGCGCGGGGGACGTGCTCGCCGGGTTCATGGCCTCGCTGCTGGCGTCCGGCATGGACGGGGTGCGCGCCGCGGTCGCCGCGGCGTTCCTCCACGGCCGCGCGGGCGGCATCGCCGCCCGCGGCCACCGCACCGTCACCGCCTCCGACGTGGCCCGGGCCCTCCCGGGCGCGGTCGGCGAGGTGCTGTCGGCGGCGCGGCCGTAAGCGGAGCGCACCTCGGGCGTCGCCGTTCGCGGTCGGCGCTACCAGTCCTCGCCGGCGCGCTTGATGCGCGCGGGGGCAAGGCCGGTCTCGTCGAGGAGGTAGGTGCGCATCGCCTCCAGGCCCGGCGAGTACACGTGGAGGCTCACCGCGGGGGCGCCGGAGTCGTTGCGCATCGCGTGCACGGTGCGGTCGTCGACCACGGAGACGTCGCCGGCCGCGAGCGGCTTGCGGCGCAGGCCGGGGAAGTCGCCGGGGGCGACGGTGAACTCGGTGAGGGACCCGGAGACGACCGCGACGGCGGCCGCCGCGGGGCGCGCGACCCCGCCGTGGTCGTGGAGCTCGGTGCCCTGGCCCGGAAGCCAGGCGAGGAGCCACGCCTCGTGGTCGGGCCCGGCCAGGACCCGGCGGGCCCAGCGGCTGCCGCGCGTGAAGCGCGGGCGGAGGGTGAGGTTCGCGGCGTAGCAGCCGGCGAGCGCTTCGAGCCGGTGCGCGTCGAGGCGGGCGGGAGCGGCGGGGATCACGGCGGGCATGCGCTGCATGGGAACGGAAGACCTTCGGTGCGTCGGAACGGTGGTCGGTGTCTGGGCGCGCCGAACCGCCGCGGCGGGTCAGCGCTGGTGACAGCGGCGACGGGGACACGACTGGAAGGTCATGCCGGCCATCGTAGCAACTCCCAGCCAACTCACAGGAGCGACACACCATCGGTGGAACGGTCGTTACGCTGCGAATTTGTCACGACCGGGGTCTACCGGACCGCGAACCCGCGCGCTAGGCTCATGTTCGGCTCAGCGGCGCCGTCGTATCGCGCCGGTGCGGGCCCGCCCTCGGAGAAGCCCCGGTACGCACCCCGACCTCCCGAATCCCGAAGGAGCACCCTCCTCGTGAAGCAGTCGTCCGTCCGCCGCAAGTGGACCTCAGCCGCCGTGATCGGCGGCCTCCTGATCTCGTCCGCCGCCTCCGCCCCGGCCTGGGCGCAGCGCGACACCGGCGACATCAACGACGAGATCGAGCAGACCGACGAGGACCTCGCCGCGGCGGTCGACGAGTACAACCAGCTCTCCCAGGAGATCGAGGACAACGAGCACCTCATCGAGGAGACCGAGGTCTACCTCGCGGACGCCGAGACGAACCTGAACGCCCTGCGCGACCAGCTCTCCGCGTACATCCAGTCCACCTATGTGGAGCAGGGCATCGGCGACGCGGCCATG
Source organism: Glycomyces terrestris (assembly GCF_003933745.1). Taxonomy (GTDB): domain Bacteria; phylum Actinomycetota; class Actinomycetes; order Mycobacteriales; family Micromonosporaceae; genus Glycomyces; species Glycomyces terrestris. The sequence continues at coordinate 102,198 of NZ_RSEB01000008.1, forward strand.
CTGCTCGACTCGGGCTCCCCCGACGCGTTCGTCGAGCGCCTCGACCGGCTCAACTCCGCGAACCTGTACAACTTCGAGCTCATGGACGAGCTGCGGGCGGCCTCCGAGGAGTACACGACCCAGCTCGAGCTCCTCGAGGACCTCCAGGTCGACCTCGCCGCCGACAAGGAGGCCCTCGAGGTCAAGTCCGCCGAGCTCACCGAGCGGATCGACGAGCTCAACGAGGAGTGGCAGACCGTCGCCGGCGACGCCGTCAACGAGTTCGACCTGCCGCACATGACCGACGACCAGCTCACCGTCGTCAACTTCGCGCTCGCGCAGCGCGGCGACTGGTACGTGTGGGGCGCCGCCGGGCCCGACAACTGGGACTGCTCGGGCCTCATCCTCGGCGCGTACGCCGAGCTCGGCATCGACCTGCCGCACAACGCCGCCGCCCAGTACAGCCAGACCGCGAGCATCAGCCGCGACGAGCTCCAGCCCGGCGACCTCGTCTTCTACAACAACCTGGCGCACGTCGGCATGTACATCGGCAACGGCCTGATCGTGCACGCCCCGAACTCGTCCACGTACGTGAAGGTCGTGCCGCTCGACCACGGCAACTCGTACTACGGCGCCACCACGATCCTGCACTAGGACCGCGACGCACGAAGGGCCCCGCGCCTCGGCGCGGGGCCCTTCGTCATGCGTCCGTTCGGTTCCCGGCGGTGCGTCAGACCGGGTCGCAGCGCACCACGAGGATCGCGATGTCGTCGCGCGGCGACTCGGGGGAGAACGCCTCGACGGCCTCCAGGAGCGCCGTCGCGATCTGGCGGGCGCTCTTGCCGGCGGCGCCGCGCACGGCCCGCTCGATGCGGTCGTGGCCGAACATGGCGACGCCGTCGCGGCGCTCGGTCACGCCGTCGGTGAAGAACACGAGCGCGTCCCCGGCGTCGAGCCGGACCTCCTCGGGGTTGACCTTCACGTCCGGGAACAGGCCCACGGCGGTGCCCTCGCGGCCCACCCACTCGACGCCCCCGGCGGCGCGCAGCAGCAGCGGCCGCTCGTGCCCGGACAGGCACAGGGTCGCGTTCACCGAGCCGCCGCGGTCGCGGTCGAGGAGCGCCGACGCGATCGTCGCGTACCGCAGGTCCCCGGGCTGCTCCAGGAGCGTCGCGTTGAGCAGTTCGAGGGCGCGCGGGAGCGGCCGGCCGTCGCGGGCCATGACCCGCAGGACGTCCCGGACGACGCCGGTGACCGCCGCGGCCTGGGCGCCCTTGCCGCACACGTCGCCGATCGCGACCCACAGCCGGTGGTCGGGCAGCTCGGTCGCGTCGTAGAAGTCGCCGCCGACCTCGGTGCCGGCGACCGGGCCCGGCCCGGACCCGGGCAGGCGCCGCGCCGTCGCGGGCAGGTACTCGGCCGCGAACGACACGCCCGCGACGTCCGGGAGCGACCCGGGCATGAGCGCGGCCTGGAGCTCGTGGGCGACGGCCTGCCGCTCGGCGTGGATGCGGGCGTTGTCGAGCGCGAGCGCCGAGCGCTTCGCGAGGTCGGCGACGACCGCGCGCTCCTCGGAGGAGTGGTGCCGGTCGGCGTGGCGGCCCACGGTGAGGACGCCGATCGTGGCGCCGCGCGCCGAGAGCGGGACGGCGATGCCGTCGAGGCCGCGCGGCACCGGCAGCTCCATGCCCGTCCACCCGTCCGAGGTGAGCGCCGCGGCCAGCGGCGGCGCCGCGCCCTCCAGGCGGGTGCGCAGGTGCTCGAGCTCGCCCTCCTCGACGTGCGTGAGCGCGGCGAGCCGCAGCCCGGCGCCGTCGCCGGTGAGGTGGACGGCCGCCCAGCGGCCCAGCTGCGGGACGACGAGCTGCGGGATGAGGGCCACCGTCAGGTGCTCTTCGAGGGAGTGCGCCAGGAGCTCCCCCGCTTCGGCGAGATAGGTGAGCCAGCCGGACCGGCGCTGCTCGTCGGTGCGCATCCGGTCGATCTGGACGGCGAGGGCGACGCGCTCGGCGACGAGCTCGGCGAGGGGCCGCCAGGTCCGCTTCGGCTCGCCCGCGAGGAGCAGGCGGCCGTTCGCGGGCGCGGTGAGCGGCAGCGGGACCGCGACCGCGGCGGTGCCGACGTCGCCGAACTTCGCGATGATCTGGGTGCCGGTGCCGTCGCCCGCGTCGTACTCGATCGCGCCGCCGTCGGCCGCGGTCGCGTCGTGGCAGCGGGCGAGGAGCTCGGTCACGATCTGGTCGACCGGGAGCCGCGACTGGAGCGCGGGCGCGACGGTGAGGAGCGCCGCGAGCTGGCCCAGGTCCGGTTCCGGTTCGCCCGCACCGGAGTCGGGGACCGGGCGCGGCGCCGGGGGCTTGTCGGGGTCGCGGTCGATGCGGAACCAGATGGACTTGCCGGTGGCGTCGTGCGTGGTGCCCCACGAGGACGCGAACCGGTCCACCAGGAGCAGGCCGCGCCCGCCCTCCGCGGTGACCTCCGGCATGGCATTGTCGTAAAGGGTGCGGTCGAGCGGGTCGATGCCCCCGGAGCGGTAGTCGGTGACGGTGACGCGCACGCCGATCGGGTCGGCGGCCACGGTGAAGTTGATGTCGGTGCCGGCGTGGACGACGCCGTTGGTCGCGAGTTCGGTGGTGAGCAGCAGGGTCTCGTCCAGCAGCTCGGTGAGCCCGGCCTCGGCGAGGACCGCGCGGACGGCTGCGCGGGCTGCGGCGGGGGAGCGGTCGTCGGCCGGCAGCCGAAGCCGACGAGCGGCCCTCTCGGGGTACGTCACGGGGCCAGTCTATGCCCGACCCGCCCTCGCCCGCCGCACCCGCTCCGCGCCGTCTACCAGCCCCTGCGCCCGGCGGCGGACGGGCCGCCCCGACCGGTCCCCGACCGGGGCGGCCCGCGCCCCGGACACGCCCCCGACGCGTTGCGGCGCTTGGGAGTGCCGCTCCCGGTGCCCCGCGGCCCCGCGGCGGCGCGCCGCAGCAGAGCCGCGGACCGCGGTCGCGCGTAGTCGTCACTTCTCATTCCGTGACTTCGGGTGACCGGATACCTCCCCCTGAGTAACCTGCCTTCACGTTTGCGCCCCGGGTGTGACAACCTGGAGGGGCCGCCTGTCTCCGCAGCTGAGGAACCACGCCATGACGGACACCGTTTCCCGTACAGCGAACCCGACCGACGAGTCCGACCTGCTCCGCAGCCTGGCCGACGCGCTGGGCGCCGTCGAGCGGGGGGACTTCTCAGTGCGGCTGCCGCGCGGGGAGGGCCTGGCCGGGGAGGTCGTCGACCGGTTCAACGCCGTCGTCGAGCAGGCCGACCGGCAGACCCGCGACCTCGCGCTCATCGCGCGCGCGGTCGGCCAGGAGGGCTCCTGGAACCACCGGCTCGTCATCGAGCACCTGGACGGCGGCTGGTCCGAGGGCGCCGCGAGCGTGAACCGCCTGGTCGAGGACCTGGTGCGGCCCACGACCGAGCTCGGGCGCGTCCTCGAGGCGGTCGCCGCCGGCGACCTGTCCCAGGAGGCGGCCCTGGAGATCGAGGGCACGCAGCTGCGCGGCGAGTTCCGGCGCCTCGGCGAGACCGTCAACCGCATGGTCGGCCTCCTACGCGCCTTCGCGGGCGAGGTGACGCGCGTCGCCCGCGAGGTCGGCACCGAGGGCCGCCTCGGCGGCCAGGCCGACGTCCAGGGCGTCTCGGGCACCTGGCGGTCGCTCACCGACGCGGTGAACACCATGGCCTCGAACCTGACCGAGCAGGTCCGCTCCATCTCGACGGTGACGCAGGCCATCGCCTCGGGCGACCTGAACCAGAAGATCACCGTCAAGGCCTCCGGCGAGGTCGCCGAGCTCGCCGACACCATCAACTCGCTCACCGAGACCCTCCAGGTCTTCGCGGGCGAGGTGACGCGCGTCGCCCGCGAGGTCGGCACCGAGGGCCGCCTCGGCGGCCAGGCGGACGTGCCGGGCGTCTCGGGCACCTGGAAGGACCTCACCGAGTCGGTGAACGACATGGCCTCCAGCCTCACCGACCAGGTCCGCGACATCGCGAAGGTCACCGGGGCCGTGGCCCGCGGCGACCTGAACCAGAAGATCGCCGTGCCCGCGCAGGGCGAGATCCTCGAACTCAAGACCACCGTCAACACCATGGTCGACCAGCTGTCGAACTTCGCCGACGAGGTCACCCGCGTCGCCCGCGAGGTCGGCACCGAGGGCCGCCTCGGCGGCCAGGCGCAGGTGTTCGGCGTCTCCGGCACCTGGCGCGACCTGACGCAGAACGTGAACCAGCTCGCCGCGAACCTCACCGAGCAGGTCCGCAACATCGCGAAGGTGACCACCGCGGTCGCCAAGGGCGACCTGAACCAGAAGATCACCGTCGACGCCCAAGGCGAGGTCGCCGAGGTCAAGAGCACCGTGAACACCATGGTCGACCAGCTCTCGCGCTTCGCCGACGAGGTCACCCGCGTCGCCCGCGAGGTCGGCTCCCAGGGCCGCCTCGGCGGCCAGGCGGACGTGCCCGGCGTCTCCGGCACCTGGAAGGACCTCACCGAGAACGTCAACCTGATGGCCGCCAACCTGACCGCGCAGGTGCGGAACATCTCCTCGGTCGCCAGCGCCGTCGCGAACGGCGACCTCAACCGCCAGATCACCGTGGACGCGCAGGGCGAGATGCTCGAACTGAAGTCCACGATGAACTCGATGGTGGCGCAGCTGTCCCAGTTCGCCGACGAGGTCACGCGCGTCGCCCGCGAGGTCGGCACCGACGGCAAGCTCGGCGGGCAGGCGAACGTCCAGGGCGTCTCCGGCATCTGGGAGGCGCTCACCGACAACGTGAACTCGATGGCGTCCAACCTGACCAGCCAGGTCCGGAACATCTCCTCGGTCGCCAGCGCCGTCGCCGCCGGCGACCTGAACCGGCAGATCACCGTGGACGCGCAGGGCGAGATGCTCGAACTCAAGTCGACCATGAACGCCATGGTCGACCGGCTCTCGTCCTTCGCCGACGAGGTCACCCGTGTCGCGCGCGAGGTCGGCACCGAGGGGCAGCTGGGCGGCCAGGCGCACGTGCCGGGCGTCTCCGGCACCTGGAAGGACCTCACCGACAACGTGAACTCGATGGCCTCGAACCTGACCAGCCAGGTGCGCGACATCGCGAAGGTGACCACCGCGGTCGCGAAGGGCGACCTGAACCAGAAGATCACCGTCGACGCGCAGGGGGAGATCCTCGAGCTGAAGACGACCGTGAACACCATGGTCGACCAGCTCTCCAGTTTCGCCACGGAGGTCACGCGCGTCGCCCGGGAAGTCGGCGTCGAGGGCAACCTCGGCGGCCAGGCCGAGGTCGCCGGCGTCTCCGGCACCTGGCTCGCCCTGACCCGCAACGTGAACTCGCTCGCGGCGACGCTGACGCTCCAGCTGCGCGCCATCGCGAACGTCGCGCACGCCGTGGCCCGCGGCGACCTCACCCAGTCGGTCGACTTCGAGGCCGCCGGCGAGATCGCCGACCTGACCGAGTCGATCAACCAGATGATCACCGCCCTGCGCGACAAGACCCGCCAGAACACCGACGCGGACTGGCTCAACTCGAACCTCGCCCGCATCTCCTCGCTCCTCCAGGGCCGCCGCGGCGTCGAGGAGGTCACCCGCATGGTCCTCGACGAGGTCACCCCGCTCATCGACGCGCAGACCTCGACGTTCTACGTCCGCCACGAGGACGTCGCCGGGCACGTCACCTACCGGCTCAACGCCGTCTACGGGCACCCGAACCCCGGCGAGAAGAAGCTCATCGAGGACAACGAGGGCATGGTCGGCCAGGCCGCCGCGTCGAAGCGCACCATCCACCTGCACGACATCCCCGAGGGCTACCTGGAGATCTCGTCCGGGCTCGGCCAAGCCACCCCGACCGACCTGATCATCCTGCCGGTCCAGTTCGGCGACAAGGTCCGCGGCGTCATCGAGTTCGCCTCGTTCAACACCTACTCCGGGCTCCACAAGCGGTTCCTGGACGCGCTCGCCCCGAACGTCGGCGTCACCCTCGCCACCATCGAGGGCAACGCCCGCACCGAGGTCCTGCTGCGCGAGTCCCAGCGGATGGCGCAGGAGCTGCGCGCCCAGTCGAACCGGCTCCAGGAGACCAACGTCGAGCTCGAGGAGAAGGCCCAGCTCCTCTCCGCGCAGAACAAGGCGATCGAGCTCAAGAACGAGGAGGTCGAGACCGCCCGCAAGGACATCGAGGAGAAGGCCGAGCAGCTCGCCCAGGCCTCGAAGTACAAGTCGGAGTTCCTCGCGAACGTCTCGCACGAGCTGCGCACGCCCCTGAACTCGCTGCTGCTCCTGGCGCGGCTCCTGTCGGAGAACACCGACGGGAACCTCTCCGAGCGCCAGATCGAGTTCGCGCGCACCATCTACAACGCCGGCACCGACCTGCTCACCCTCATCGACGACATCCTCGACCTGTCGAAGATCGAGGCCGGGCGCATGGTCGTCTCAGTCCACCCGGTCGACCTCGCGGAGGTCCTCGGCGACATCGAGGCCGCGTTCCGGCCCCAGGCCGAGGACAAGGGCCTGGAGTTCAACGTGGACGTCGGCACCGGCGTGCCGCAGCTCATGCAGACCGACGGGCAGAAGTTCCAGCAGGTCCTGCGGAACCTCCTGTCGAACGCGGTCAAGTTCACGCGGGTCGGCTCGGTCACGCTCGCGGTGCGCCGTGTCCCCGCCGACCTGCGCTTCGACGCCCCGCACCTGAACGCGGCCGCCGAGCGGATCGCGCTGAGCGTCATCGACACCGGCATCGGGGTCGCCGAGGCGAAGAAGTCGATCATCTTCGAGCCGTTCCAGCAGGCCGACGGCACGACCCGCCGCAACTTCGGCGGCACCGGTCTGGGCCTGTCGATCTCGAAGTCCCTGTCGAACGCGCTCGGCGGCGACGTGTTCATCGAGCACACCGGCGACCACGGCTCGAAGTTCACGTTCGTGGTGCCCGTCGAGATCGACGCCGACGGCGACCTGCCGATGGTCCCCGCCGAGCTCCCGATCCCGATCGAGGAGCCCGGCATCCTCACCGGCGCGCCCGAGACGCCGTCCTCGTCGGCGGCCGCGCAGCACCTGGAGGGGACGACGGTCCTCATCGTCGACGACGACATCCGCAACGTCTTCGCGCTCACCGCGGCCCTGGAGCTGCACGGCATCGACGTCCACTACGCCGAGAACGGCGCCGACGGCATCGACGCCCTCCAGCGGCACCCCGGGATCGACATCGTCCTGATGGACTCGATGATGCCGGGCATGGACGGCAACGAGACCACGCGCGTCATCCGGCGCATGCCGCAGTTCGAGGACCTGCCGATCGTGTTCCTCACCGCGCAGGCGCTGGCCGAGCAGCGGGAGCAGTCGGTGGAGGCCGGCGCGAGCGCGTACCTGACCAAGCCCGTGGACCTGGACCTGCTGCTGGACACCATGTCGCACTGGATCGGCGGCAACGGGAGCGGCGGCGCACACGGCGCGGCACCCGCGGGCGGGCGCCCCGGGTCCGGACGGGACAATGGCGAACCGACTTCTGGAGGCACCGCATGAGCACCGCCCGCGTCCTGCTCGTGGACGACCGTTCCGAGAACCTGCTCGCCCTCGAGGCGATCCTCCAGGGCCTGCCGGTGAACACGATCGCGGTGACCTCCGGGGAGGAGGCGCTCAAGCGGCTCCTCTCGGAGGACTACGCGGCGATCCTGCTCGACGCGCAGATGCCGGGCATGGACGGGTTCGAGACCGCGCGGCACATCAAGCAGCGCGAGAAGACCCGGCACACGCCGATCATCTTCCTGACGGCCGCCGACCGCGACGCGCACCTGGCGATGCGCGGCTACTCGGTGGGGGCCGTGGACTACATCACGAAGCCGTTCGATCCGTGGATGCTCCGCACGAAGGTGAAGGTCTTCATCGACCTGTGGGCCCAGGGCCAGGCCCTGCGCCAGACCTCCGAGCGCACCAAGGACCTCCGCGAACGCGAGGGCCTCCTCACCAAGCGCCTCGACCAGGCCCGCGAAGCCCTCGCCGCCTGGCACGAGGGCCGCGACGCCGACCCCGAGATCCAGCGCATCCTCGCCCTCCTGGAGGCCGGAACGGCCTGACCGCGCCGCCGCCCCGCCGCGAAGCGGGGCGTCCCGGCTCCAGGGCAGTGACCGGCTCCAGGGCACGCCGAGGGCCGGGGGCGCGAGCACCCCCGATACTCAAGCCTCCCTCGGAGGTCCGACACGGTCCTCACCGGCCGTGTTCGAACCGCAACTGCGACAACGATTCGTGTTCGTGATGCGGTCGGGCCTCCTGCCGCGGCGGAAAACCGGCTAGGGTTGTGCCGTGGTGCACCAGAAGCTCGACATCTCGGTATACCGCGAGTCGAACGAGACGATCGTGGCGTTGACCGGCGAAATCGACCTGCACACCGCCCCCCGTCTCACCGGCGCCGTCGACGCCGCGCTCGCGGAGGACCCCGTCCGGGTCGTCCTCGACATGCGCGGCGTGACCTTCTGCGACTCGCGCGGGCTCGGCACCCTCGTCATCCTCGCGCGCGCCGCCGCCCGCTCGCGCGCCGTCCTCGTCCTCGCGAACCTCGGCGACTTCCTCAAACGGCTCCTCGCCGTCTCCGGCATCGGCGACCACTTCGTCATCCGCGAAGACCCCGACGAGCCCGGACCGGAAGCCGCCCCCGACCAGGAGGCCGCCCGATGACCCCCGCGCTCTCCCAAGCGGCCGTCACCCTCCTCACCGTCCTCGGCGTCGCCGCGGGCCTCGCCATCACCGGCATCGCCCTCGCCTGGTACGGCCTCGCCCGCAAGCACCGCCCCCTCATCGTCACCGGCGCGCTCGCCCTCTTCGCGGGCGGCCTCATCGTCCTCGGCTGGGCCATCGTCGACGGCTCCGGCGCCCGCGCCGCCGCCGTCGGCCTCATCGCGGCCCTCCTGCCCGCCCCGATCCTCGTCGGCACGTTCCTGTGGCTCGGCCGCTACCGCCGCCGCCCCTGGCTCGTCCTCGCGTTCTGCTTCGGCTGGGGCGCCTGCGTCGCCACCGCGATCTCCCTCGGCGTCAACACCGGCGTCGCGTACCTCCTGTACCGCAACGACCTCGACCAGAACCTCGCCGCCGTCATCTCCGCGCCCGTGATCGAGGAGATCACCAAGCTCCTCGGCCCCCTCCTGGTCTACTGGACCGCCCGCCGCCACCTCACCGGCACGCTCGACGCCATCGTCTACTGCGGACTCGCCGGCGCCGGCTTCGCGGTCGCCGAGAACGTCCTCTACGCCTCCGGCGCCTACGTCTACGGCGCCTCCCTCGACGCCGCCGCCGGCATCGCCCAGGTCACCCTCCTCGTCGTCGTGCGCGGCCTCGCCACCATGTTCGCCCACCCGCTCATGACCGGCCTCTCCGCGATCGGCCTCGGCCGCGCCGCCCGCCTCCCCGGGCGCAAGGGCCGCCAGACCGCCTGGATCATCGGCATGCTCCTGTGCGGCATGGGACTGCACGCCCTCTGGAACGGCTCCAGCGTCCTCGGCGTCGCCCTCGACATGCCCGCGCTCTGGTTCGCCCTCTACCCGGCGTTCCTCGCGCCCCTGTTCTTCACCATGGTCGGCGCCGCCCTGTGGCTGCGCGCCGCCGACGCCCGCCGCACCCAGACCGCCCTCGCGCCCCTCGTCGCGGCCGCCCAGATCTCCCCGCCCGAGCTCGCGTCCCTCGCCACCTTCTCCCGCCGCGCCTCCGCCCGCGCCTGGGCCCTCCGCTGGGCCGGGAAGCCCGGCGAGGCCGCCATGCGCGACTTCCAGCGCGCCGCCTCCGACGTCGCCGAGCAGTACGACCTCGCGAGCATCGGCGCCCCCTGGAGCGAGCAGACCGTGCACGAAGGCGTGCACCGCATGAACGCCGCCCGCGCCGCGTACGCCGGCCGCGACCCCCGCACCCCGCCCGCGCTGTGGGACGGGCACCGCTACCACGTCGCGTTCCCCGACGGCCAGATGCGGCCGATCGACCCGCCCGCGCAGCCGGTCATGCCGCTGCCGCTCGCCCCGCTGCCGCCCCCGCCTGCGTACCCTGTCACCTATGCATGAGGGACCCATCGGGCCCACCTCCTGGACCGGCCCCGCCGCGCCTCCGCCGCGCACCGGGCGCCCCCGCTGGAGGGAGCCCCACCCCGTCCGGATCGGCCCCGTGGCCGCCGGCGCCGCCCTGTGCGGACTGTGGGTGCTGTTGTGGCTCTTGGCCTACGCGAAAGGCTCCGGCGGCGAGCCCCTGACGGGGGCGGGCTTCGCCTGGGTGACTTTGGCCGCGAGTACGATCGGGACTGTCGCCGCAGCTGCGCTGGCGCGCTACGGTGACCGCGGGGCGGCGGTCGGCGTAGCGGCGGTCGCAGGGACGGCCGCTGGGGTCACGGGGCTCTCATGCGAGCTGTATCTTTTGCTGACCGGCGATTGGATCCTGTGGTTACATCGACCGCGGGCCGCCACATCCTTCAGTAGGTCGTTCGGACAGCCGCCACTCCGGCGCTGGTTCCATTGAGTGAGAAGACGGGGACGGATCGTGTCGTATTTCGCTGTGGCTGTGGGCCGCGAGGGCGACGATTGGGAGGCCGCAGAGGTCGACCTCGACGCTGTTGCCGACGTCGAGGACGCGGCCGAGGTCATGCGTGAGGCTTTCCCTGACGCGGACCTGACGCTGCTCTTCGTCGACGCCGACGACGAGTACCTGACGGTGATGCGCCTCGACAACGGCGACGACCTGCGCACCTTCGGCTCCGACGCCGAATACGCGTCGCAGTCGCGCCTGGGCGAGGCCCTGCTGGGCGACCTCGAGCCCGAGGACACCGAGGAGATCGACTCCGAGGACGAGGAGTCCATCGCGGCCCGCCCGACCGAGCTCGACGCCGAGCCCGTCGGCGAGGCGGACCTCCTGGGCGACCTGGGCGTGCCCGGCTCGACCCTGCTGGCCCTCTGCGCCAAGGAGGGCATGATGCCCTCCGACGTCGTCTCCGAGGTCGCGAAGTCCCTCGGCTTCGCCGAGGCCCTGGAAGACGCCACCGGCGCCTAGCCCCCTATGCAGCCCCGCCGCGAGGTCCACGAGCACTGGATGCGGCGCGCCCTCGACGCGGCGCGCGGCACCGGCCTCCCGGCGGGCCGGGGGGAGCCGCCACGGCCCGGCAGCCCGGCACGCCAGGCCGAACGAACCCCGGCCCCTCCCCGGCCCGACCTCCCCGTCGGCGCCGTCGTGGTGAGCCCCGACGGGCGCGAGCTCGCGGTGGCGGCGAACGCCCGCGAAGCCCTGGGGGACCCCACCGCGCACGCCGAGATCCTCGCCCTCCGCGCGGCCGCCGCCGTCCACGGCGACGGCTGGCGGCTCGAGGGCTGCATGCTCGTGGTCACCCTGGAGCCGTGCACGATGTGCGCGGGCGCCGCGGTCCTCGCCCGGGTGGGTGAAATCGTCTTCGGCGCTTGGGAACCGAAGACGGGCGCGGTCGGCTCGCTGTGGGACGTCGTCCGCGATCCGCGCCTCAACCACAACCCCGACGTCTACGGCGGCGTCCTCGAAGCCGAGTCCGCGGCACTCCTCCGGGAGCACTTCGGGCGCTAGCCATCAATTCGGCATCCGGGGAACCCCTGACTGCAACGATGCCCGACCGGTCCGACAATCCAGGGCGAGACGGTCGCGCAGCGGGGAACCCCGCGGCCCGACTCGGGCGTTTCCCGACCCTGCCCTTCAAAACGGACAAGCGAAGGACCCCCGATGCCAAGGGTGGCACGGGGGTCCGACGGGGTCCGGTTCGCCGTTCGGGCGGCTCGGCTACTCGGCCGCGGCGGTGCTCGCCTTCTCGGCCTTCTTCTCCTGGGTGCGGGCGAGGAGCTGGGCGATGTCGATGACCTCGACGTCCTCGCGGCCGGCGTCGGCGACGCCGTCGCGGAGCATCGTGGAGCAGAACGGGCAGCCGACCGCCACCGTGTTCGCGCCGGTCGCGACCGCCTCATCGGCGCGTTCGCGGTTGACGCGCTTGCCGATCGGCTCCTCCATCCACATGCGGGCGCCGCCGGCGCCGCAGCAGAACGACTTCTCGCTGTTGCGCGGCATCTCCGTGACCTCCGCGAACGAGCCCAGCAGCTCGCGCGGCGGCGTGAAGATCCGGTTGTGGCGGCCCAGGTAGCACGGGTCGTGGTACGTCAGTTTGCCCTCGTGCTCCTCGACCGGCGTGATCTTCCCGGCGTTCACCAGGTCGTTCAGCAGCTCGGTGTGGTGCACGACCTCGTAGTTCCCGCCGAGGTCCTCGTACTCGTTCCCGATGGTGTTCAGGCAGTGCGGGCAGGTCGCGACGATCTTGACCGCGCCGACCTCGTTGAGCGTCTCCACGTTCTGCTCGGCGAGCATCTGGTACATGAACTCGTGGCCGATGCGCCGCGCCGAGTCGCCCGTGCACGTCTCGGCCTCGCCGAGGACCGCGAACTTGACGCCCGCGTCGTGGAGCAGCGTCGCCACCGCGCGGGACGTCTTCTGCGCCTTGGGGTCGTACGCGCCGGCGCACCCGACCCAGTACAGGTACTCCCAGTCCCCGCCGGCCTCGGCGATCGGCACCTCGAAGTCGAGCGGCTCGGCCCACTTGAGGCGCTGCGCGGGGTTCTCGCCCCACGGGTTGCCCTTGTTCTCGAGGTTGCGGAGCATCGTCTGGGCCTCGGCCGGGAAGTCCGACTCGATCATCACCATGTTGCGGCGCAGGTCGAGGATGTGGTCGACGTGCTCGATGTCGACCGGGCACTGCTCGACGCACGCCCCGCACGTCGTGCACGACCACAGCACGTCGGGGTCGATGACCGACCCGACGATCGAGATCGGCTCGATCTCCACGCCGTCCTTCGAGAGTGCAGCGCCGCCGCGCTCCTTCGCGATCGCCGCGGCCTTCAGGTACGGCGCCTGCTCGTACAGGTGGTCGCGCAGGTCGGTGATGAACTTCTTCGGCGACAGCGGCTTCCCGGTGTTCCAGGCGGGACACTGCGACTGGCAGCGGCCGCACTCGGTGCACGTGGAGAAGTCCAGCAGGCCCTTCCACGAGAAGTCGGTGATGACGTTGACGCCGAACGGGTCGGTCTCGGGGTCCGCGGTCTCGAAGTCGGCCGGCTCGCCCTTGACGAGCATCGGCTTGGCCGCGCCCAGCGACACCGCGCCGTCGGCGTGCCGCTTGAAGTAGAGGTTGAAGAACGCCGTGACCCGGTGCCAGCCGATGCCCATCGACGGGATCAGGGCCAGCATCAGGAAGAACGTCCACGACACGAGGATGTCGAGCCCCGCTACGAGGGTGATCGCGGTCAGCAGCGACTCCTCCGACGCCCCGCTCCACACGCCCGCGATGAGCGAGGAGACCGGCGAGGTCCACTCGTGCTCGATGTCGCCCAGCGCCACCTTGAACGTGCGGATCGCCATGTGCGACAGGACGATCGTGGAGATCGTGGCCTCGATGTAGAACGCCATCCACTGCCGCGAGTTCTCGAACCGCGACGACGAGCGCCGCTGCCCGGCGTCCGAGGGCGTCCCCTGCGGCGGCACCCGGTGGGCGCGCGGCTGCCGGAACATCCGGATGACGAAGAGCGTGAGGATCGCCAGGCCCGTGAGCACGGTGAGCAGCTCCGAGACCAGCAGCCACGGGCCCCAGTGGCCCACGATCGGCAGGCTCCACTCCGGGTTGATCACCTCGAAGTACGACTGCGCGAGCGCCGGGAACAGCAGGAAGAACCCGAAGAACACGGCCCAGTGCGCCGCGCCCACCCAATGCCACTTGAGCATCCTGGTGTGCCCCAGGGACTCCCGCAGCATCGTCCTCACCCGCGTGCCGCGGTCGCCCTTCCTGGTCAGGTCCGGCGACCCGAGCCTGACGAGCGCGAGCATCCCCAGCCCGGCGCGGACGAACAGCCCGATGGCGAGCGCGGTGTACGCGAACGCGATCACGGCCGTGACGATCTGGACGACTCCCATGGCGACCTCTCGACGGTGCTTTCACACGTGCTGTCAGACGACAGTGCGGTGCTGCCGATCACGATACATGTTACTGGTCGGTAGCCACCTTGTCGAACGGCACGGTCGAATGGCAGGGGCGAATGGCAGGGGCGAATGGCAGGGCCGAATGGCACCGCCGAACGGCACGGCTGAACAGTGCGGGTCGAACGGCACGGTTGAACAGCACGGTTGAACAGCACGGTCAAGCGGCGCGGCCGAAGGGCGAGGCCGGACCGCGGGTCGGACCGCGGGGCCGGAACGCCTGCCGCAGATGCAACCGCTTGCGCCGGGCTCGCGTGTATGACAGGCCGCCAAGTCGGCTCCGCCCCGTCAGTCCCGACAACCCCACAGGACTTCGCATGCACGCCTCCCCGCCACCCCTCCCGCGCTCCCGCGCCGCGGCGGCCGTCGCCGCCGCGGCCGCCGCAGTCCTCCTCGGCGTCCAGGTCGCGGCGTCCGCCGCGCCCGGTGCGGCGGACGCCGGAGCCGCCCAGGCCCCCCTCGCCGGGAACGGGCTCAGGTTCGACTACGACCAGGACCACCTCCACGACCTCGTCACCGTCCGCCGCTCCGACGGTGCGCTCCTGCTGCACTCGGGCTCGGGCGCCGGGACGTACGCGGACGGCGTCGTCGTCGGCACCGGCTGGGGCGGGCGCGACGTCGTCATGGCCGGCGACCTGACCGGCGACGGCGTGCCCGACCTGCTCGCCCGGGAGACCGCGACCGGCGCGCTCACCCTGCACCCGGGCGACGGCGCCGGCGGCTTCGCGGCCGCGACCGGCGCGGGCACCGGCTGGAACGGGATGGGCGCCATCACCTCGGCGGGCGACTTCGACGAGGACGGCGACCTCGACCTCCTCGCCGTGCGCGAAGCGGACGGGCGCCTGTACTTCTACCCCGGCGACGGCGCGGGCGGGTTCGGCTCCCGCACCGCTATCGGCACGGGCTGGAACGTGATGGACAGGCTCGCGACCGTCGGCGACTTCAACGGCGACGGCTTCGACGACCTGTACGCCCACAGCGTCCGCGACGGCGTCCACTACCTGTACCCGGGCAGGGCGGACGGGTTCTTCGGGGCCCGCGTCTCCCTCACCCAGAGCCTCGACCCTGGTCAGCTCGGCACGGCGTTCACCGAGGTGACCGGCGGCGGCGACGAGGACCTCGTCGGGCTCGACCCCAGCTCCGGGGAGCTGCGGCACTTCACGCTCACCACCAGCGGCCGGGTCGGCGAGGTCACGTCCTCCGGCACCGGCTGGGGCCGGTACCGCCTCGCCACGGGCGCCGCGGACCGCGCGTACGACTTCGACGGCGACGGCAGGTCCGACCTCGTCGCCCAGCGCGGCGACACGATGTACGTCTACCCGGGCACGGGGGCCGGCGGGGTCGGCTCCCCGGTGTCGCAGGGCGTGGTCGTGTGGGCCGAGTTCCTCACCCACCTCGCGACCGCCGGGAGCCTCGACCACGACGAGACCGCCGACGTCCTCACCCGCGACTCCGACGGGCAGCTGGTCCTGCGCTGGAACGACGGCACCGGCATCGAGGGCACCGGGCTGGTCGTCGGCGGCAGCGGCTGGAACTCGATGGGCGTCATCGTGGCCGGGCACGATTACGACTCCGACGGACGGGACGACGTCATCGCCGCGGACGCCGGCGGCGCCCTGTGGCTCTACCCGGGCGCCGACCACTCCGAGCTCGGCCCCCGCGTCGCGATCGGCTCCGGCTGGACCTCGATGCGCGAGGTGACGGCCCCGGGCGACCTCGACCACGACGGCCGCGCCGACCTCCTCGCGATCAGGAAGTCCGACAACTGCATGTACTTCTACGCGGGCAGGGGCAACGGCACGTTCGCCGCCGGCGCCCAGGTGAGCTGCGGCTGGGGCGGCTACGACGAGGCCACCGCAGTCGGTGACCTCACCGGCGACGGCCGCGCCGACCTCGCGGCCCGCCGCGCCTCCGACGGCGCGCTGTTCCTCTACGCGGGCGACGGCAGCGGCGACCTCGGCGCGCGCACCCAGATCGGCACCGGCTGGAACGCGGTGGACCACATCGCCTGACGGCGGTTCGACGGAGGCCGCGACCGGACCGGTCGCGGCCTCCGTCGTCCTCCCCGGGCCGCCGGCACCTGACGTCCACCGTGGATACACCGGCCGTTCACGCCGGGACCGGTCGCCCCAGGGCGGTGACCGGGCCTCCCTCATCCGTTCGGCCCCTTTCGGAACCGAAGTGCGTCAAGTAGCACTGAGTGAGCGTCCTCTATACAAGGCCGCGGAGACGCGGCCGGAACCGGACCCCCTTATCCGACAGGATGCTTGCAATGCAACGGAACAGCACCCGGAGGCGCCGCCTCCTCCGAGCCGCGGCGCTCGCCGCCGGCGCGGCCCTGATCGCCGCGCCGGGCACCGCCGCCGCCCAGACCGCCGAGGCCGAGACCGCACCTGGCTCCGCACCCGACTCCGCGTCCGACGCCGCACCTGAGACCGCCGCCGCCGAGACCAGCCGCGACTACGACGGCGACGGCCACGACGACCTCCTCACCATCCGCCGCAACGGCCGGCTGATCCTCCACGCCGGCAACGGCGACGGCACCTTCGACCCCGGGGTCGCCCTCGGCCACGGCTGGGGCGCCTACGACATGAGCGCCGCCGGCGACCTCACCGGCGACGGCCTCCCCGACCTCCTCGCCCGCGAGAACGAGACGGGCGCCCTCTACACCTACCCCGGCGACGGCGCGGGCGGCTTCACGGCGCGCCTCCCCGCCGGCTCCGGGTGGAACACCTACGGCATGTTCACGGCCGCAGGGGACTTCGACGGCGACGGCGTCGTCGACCTCCTCGGCGTCCGCGAATCCGACGACGTGCTCCACCTGTTCCACGGCCTCGGCGACGGCAGGTTCGGCGCCCGCACCGTCGCCGGGTCGGGCTGGGACGGATGGGACTCGCTCACCACCCTCGGCGACGTCGACCAGGACGGCTGCGACGACGTCCTCGGCCGCGAGCAGGCCTCCGGGCAGTACACCGTGTTCCTCGGGAACTGCGCGGGCGGCTTCGGCGCGACCGTGGCCTCCGAGGCCGCGTTCACGCCCCGCGCCGGAGGCTACGCCTCCGACGTGGCGGGCGGCGGCGACTACAACGGGGACGGCCTCGGCGACGTCCTCGCCGTCGACGGCCGCTCCGGCGAGCTGTCCCTCACCACCCTCACCGGCGACCCCGAGCCCGTCGTCGACGCCGTCGGCCTCGGCACCGGCTGGAGCGACGAGCGGCTCCCCGCCGTCCCGGCGGACTGGAGCTACGACTACGGCGTCGACGGCAAGACCGACGTGTACGCGCGGCGCGCCTCCGACGGCGCGCTGATCTCTTACACCGGCAACGGCAGCGGCTCCTTCAGCAACGTCTACCAGGTCGGCACCGGCTGGGCGGGCCTGACGCTCGTCGAGACCGCCGGCGACGTCGACGAGGACGGCTTCCAGGACGTCATCGCCCGCAGCGCCGACGGCGTGCTGTGGCTCTACCGCGGCACCGGCGACGCCGGCGGGCTGACCGGGCCCGTGCGGATCGGCAGCGGCTGGAACAGCTTCGACGCCATCGTGTCCGGGCACGACTTCAACGGCGACGGCTGGACGGACCTCGTCGCGCGCAGCGCCGCCGCCGGGACGATGCACGTGTACTCCGGCCACGGCGACGGCACGTTCGAGCACTCGCTCCAGTTCGGCGTCGGCTGGGACGCCCTGCGCGACCTCACGATGGCCGGCGACCTCGACCACGACGGCCGCGCCGACCTCCTCGGCGTCCGCGAGTCCGACGGGTGCCTCTACCTGTACCGGGGCAACGGGAGCAGCGTCTCCGAGGCCGTGAAGGTCGGCTGCGGCTGGGACGGCCTCGACGCCATCGCCGCCGTCGGCGACTTCAGCGGCGACGGCCACGCCGACATCGTCGCCCGCCGCGCCGCCGACGGCCACCTGTTCTTGTACCGCGGCGACGCGAACGGGAACTTCACCACCCCGATCCGCATCGGCACCGGCTGGAACGGCGTCGACGCGATCGCCTGACGCGCCACCGCGACGGCCCGGCCGCCGACCCCGCGAGGGCGGCGGCCGGGCCGCCTTTCGTCTACCGTGGAACCGTACGCAACCGCGCGACTCCCAGACGCGTGTACGAGACGGCGCGTCCCGCGCCCCCACCCCCCGAACCCCAGGACACCCGCATGCACACACCCCATAGGCGACCGCACCGCACCGCCGCCCTCACCGCCGCCGCGGTGGCGGCGGCCCTCCTCGCCGTCCCGGTCGCCGCGGCCGCCCAGACCGGAGCGACCGACTGCGCCGCCCTCGGCGCCGAGCCCTCGGCGACCGGCCTCGTGGCCGCCCTGGAGACCGCCGTCGCCTGCCAGGTCGAGGTGCGGATCGCGAACGCCTCCAGCCCGCACGAGTCCCTCTGGGCGACCCCGGACGGCCGGATCCACCTCGTCCAGACCGCCGACCCCGTCCAGGACGACGCCGCCGGCGAACCCGCCGACACCACCCTCGTCGAGGCCGACGGCACACTCTCCCAAGCGAACTCGCCCGTCGAGTTCGCCTTCAACACCGCCGCCGGCGGCGACTGGCTCATGCGGACCGAGCTCGCGACCCTCGACTGGACCGGCGACCAGCCCGCGCCCGCGGCCTCCGGCAGCACCGCCGTCTACGAGGGCCTCGCCGCCGGCCTCGACCTCGAAGCCCGGGCCGCGGCCTCCTACGTGGACCTCCGCTTCACGGCCGCCGACCCCGGCGCGTGGCAGGCGCTGGCCGCCGGCCTGGTCCTCGACCCCGTGAACGACGCCTCGATCGAGGACGGGACCGTGTACGTGTACGACCTGGAGGGCGTCGACGGCGAGCAGACCAGCGCGTTCACCGTGCGCGACGCGAACGGGGCCGCGGTCGCCGCCACCCCCGCGTTCGACGGCACCGGGCCGCTCGCGCTCACCGTCGACGAGGCCTTCCTCGCCGACGCGGCGTACCCGCTCACCCTGAGCACCCAGTGGGTCCGGCACGTCTACGGCGTCGCCGAATGGGGCGCCGTCACCTCCGCCGACACGGACCTGACCCTGTTCCGCGGCGAAGCCGGACTCGACCAGCCCTACTTCGAAGCCGCAGGCGAGACCGGCGACGCCCTCGTCGGCGCCTACTGCGACGCGATCGCCGACGCCGCGTGCGAGACGACCGCGCAGGCCGCCTCCTACTGGAACTTCTGGAGCAGCCGCCCCCACCGGCTCACCCCCTCCTCGGCGCCGTCGCTGACGTACACGCTGGAATCCGCGGTCTTCAGCGTCGAAGCCGCCGCAGGGGCGGCGTGCGTCGCCCCCGACCTCGGGTACGTCCAGATCTACGAGCCCTCGTCGTCCTGGGCGCACCTCCCCGAGCCCTACGCCGGCCAGGCCCCGATCGCCGGCGAGTGCGTCGACGGCACCGCCGTATACGCGGTCGACCGCCTCAACATCGGCAACACCACCCTGACCGCGTTCGCCATGACCGAGAGCGCGGCGACCGCCCGCTTCGACGGCGGCACCGCCCGCCTCGACGCCTACTTCGCGATCGGCAGGAGCTACACCGTCTCCAGGAACGCCTGCCCGGCCGCCGACCAGGACGACTCGACCGTGACCTACGGGAAGTTCACCACCGACTTCTGGCGCCCCGACCTCATCGACCCCGGCCTCACCTGGACCGCCACCATCATCGACGACGCCACCGACGAGACCGTGTTCACCACCGCGCCCGCCGCGGTCGCCGAAGGCGCCAACCCGACCGCGACCGTCGAGATCCAAGACGGCGTCTTCACCCTCGTACACGAGATCACCGGCCCTGGTGGGCAGTCCAAGACCTGGTCCTGCGCCCTCCGCATCGACACCGACGCCCCCGACATCATCGACATCGACGTCGCCGAAGGCCCCCACTACGTCGGCGAGACCGTCCCCGTCCAGGTGACCATCGACGACGAGTCGTACGCGTACGGCTCGGTGCGCCTGTGGTGCTCGGCCTGGCTCAACTGCTGGGGCGGGCAGGACGTGACCAGCGGCGACCCGGTCGAGATCAGGGTCCAGGCCGTGAAGACCCACACCTCCGTCACGGTCTCGGCCACCGACAAGGCCGGGAACCAGACGGTGAAGACCTTCACCCTCACGGTCACCGCCCCGAGCAACGACTACGACGTCGACGGCTACCAGGACCTGGTCACGGTCCGCCGCGCCGACGGCAGCCTCATGTTCCACAGGGGCAAGGGCGCCGCGGGCTTCGAGTCCCCGGTGTCCCTCGGCACCGGCTGGGGCCCCATGGACGTCGTCATGGCAGGGGACCTCACCGGCGACCGCCTCCCCGACCTGCTCGCCCGCGACACCCGCACCGGCGTCATGTACACCTACCCCGGCGACGGCGAAGGCGGCCTCGAACCCCGCGTCCAGGTCGGCACCGGCTGGAACCTCATGGCCGACTTCACCTCCGCGGTCGACGTCGACGGCGACGGGAACATCGACCTCGTCGCCGCCTCCGACCGCACCGACAAGCTGTACCTGTACCCCGGCCTCGGGAACGGCCGCTTCGGCGCGCGCAGCACCATCGCGAACACCTCGCTCACCGAGTGGTCGGCCTGGGACAACCTCACCACCGTGGACATCTGCCGCGACGGGACCCCGGACCTGCTCCTCGACTGGACGCCGCTGTCGGACAGGTACGACATCCTCTGCCTCGACGGCGACGGCGGGATCGAGTGGACGCGGAGCCTCGACGAAGACCTCGTCCCCGGTTCCGAGGACGACGGCAACCGGTACGTCCAGATCGTCGGCAACGGCGACTACTCCGGCGACGGCGTGGGCGACCTCCTCGCCGTCGACGCCCGCACCGGGAAGATGGTGCTCCGCAGCTACGACGCCTACCCGTTCGAGCTCGAAGAGGCGATCACGGTCGGATCCGGCTGGGCCGGATACGAACTGCCCGTCGCCGAGGACGAGCGGTCCTACGACTACTACAGCGACGGCAACAGTGACGTCCTCGCCTGGCGCAAGTCCACCGGCGTCCTCTACCACTACCACGGCACCGGTGCGGGGCTCAGCGGCGTCGGCCACTTCACCGAGAACCTGGGCGGCGCCAACCTGGTCGAGACCGCCGGGGACATGAACGGCGACGGCCGCAACGACGTCCTCGTCCGGTTCGCCGACGGCGCCCTGTACGCCTACCCGGGAACCGGCCAGGCCTACTACGAGACCGGCCGCATCAAGGTCGGCACCGGCTGGAACGCCATGAGCGCCATCGTCTCCGGGCAGGACTTCAACGCCGACGGCAGGGTCGACGTGCTCGCCCGCGAGCAGGCCACCGGAAAGCTCTGGCTCTACCCGGGCACCGGCGCGGGCACGCTCGGGTCGCGCGTGCAGATCGGGTCCGGGTGGGAGAAGCTCCGCGACATCGTCGCCGCGGGCGACCTCGACCACGACGGCCACGCCGACCTCCTCGCGGTCCGCAAGTCCGACAACTGCCTGTACCGGTACGACAGCACCGGGACCGGCGCCCTCCAGAGCGGCGTCAAGGTCGGTTGCGGCTGGGCCGGGCTCGACGCGCTCGCGTCCGTCGGCGACTTCGACAACGACGGTCGCGCCGACTTCATCGTCCGCAGGACGTCCGACGGGAAGCTGTTCCTGTACAAGGGCACCGGCACGGGCGTCTTCACCGCCGCCGTCGCCGTCGGCTCCGGCTGGAACGCGATCGACATGATCGCCTGACCGCTGCCGCAGCCGCGGCAGTGCCAACTCGCTCGACACACCGGAGGACCACCCCATGCACCCGCCCCCTGGACGGCGCCGCCGCCTCACGGCCGCCGCTGCCGCCGGCGCCGCCGCCGCGCTGCTCACCGCACCCGCCGCCGGCGCAGCGACCGTTGCTTCCGAACCGACCGGCGGCCCCGATCGGGCGTCGTTCGCCGTCGTCGACGGCTCCGACAGCCGCTCCCTGCCCGCGGCGGCGAACGCGTACGACTACGACGGCGACCGCCTCCAGGACCTTTACACGGTCCGCAAATCCGACGGAGCCCTGCTCTTCCACGCCGGCAACGGCGACGGGACCTTCGCCGCCGCGGTCGCGAAGGGCACCGGCTGGGGCGGTTTCGACGTCGTCATGGCCGGCGACCTCACCGGCGACGGCGTCCCCGACCTCCTCGGCCGGGACGCGCGCACCGGGACGCTCTTCACGTACCCCGGCAACGGATCAGGGGGCCTCGGCGCCCGCATCAGCGCCGGCACCGGATGGAACGCGCTGGGCGCCTTCACCTCCGGCGGCGACTTCGACGACGACGGGGACCTCGACCTCTATGCCGTCCGCCGACCGGGGGACGTGCTGCGCTTCTACCCCGGCAACGGCGACGGCACGTTCGCGGCCCCCTGGGGCGTCGACCTCAACCAGGTGCCCGACCAGGTCTGGGACGAGGCGGCCGCCCTCGGCACCATCGGCAGCGTCACCGGCGAGGGCGGCCCGGACCTGCTGCTCTACACCTCGGACGGCGGCCTGCACCTCCTGCGCACCGAGAGCTCCACGATCCTCGACTATGAGCACTCGGTGTCCCGCGAACCCCAGGACAGGCAGCGGTTCCGGCAGATCACCTCGGTCGGCGACCAGACCTCCGACGGCGCCGCGGACCTCGTCGCGACCGACTCGCGCACCGGCGAGCTCGTCATGTTCGCCAGCGATCCGGTCTACGGCTTCACGATCGAGCCCGTCGCGGGCGGCGCCGGCGAGGCCGGAAGCTACCGGCTCCCGGCCACCGACCTCGACCGGACCTACGACTACGACCTGACCGGCACCGCCGACATCATGGCCCGCCGGACCGGCGGCACGGACATGGCCTTCTACCCCGGGACCGGCACCGGGTTCGGGCCGTCCGCGCCCCTGAACATCTACTTCGGCTGGGAGGACCTGATCGAGTCCGCCGGCGACATCGACGGCGACGGGTACGCCGACCTGCTCGCGAGGTCGACCGGCACGGGCGAGCTGAAGGTCCTCCCCGGCATCGGATCCCCCGGATACCTCGAGCTCCAGTCGCCGGTCGTCCAGGTGGGCACCGGCTGGCACCGGATGAGCGCGATCGTGTCCGGCCATGACCACGACGGTGACGGCGCGATCGACATCGTCGCCCGGGAGGCGTCCACCGGCGTCCTGTGGCTCTACCCGGGCGACGGCGACGGCACCGTCGGCACCCGCGTCAAGATCGGGACGGGATGGAACGGCATGCGGGAGATCACCGCCGCCGGGGACCTCGACCACGACGGGCACGCCGACGTGCTCGCGGTCCGGAACTCCGACGAGTGCCTGTACCTCTACCGCGGGAACGGCGACGGCACCCTGCGCTCCGCGGTGAGGGTCGGCTGCGGGTGGGCGGGTCTCGACGCGCTCACCGCCACGGGCGACTTCGGCAACGACGGCCACGGCGACCTCCTCGCGCGGCGCACCTCCGACGGCGGGCTGTTCCTGTACCGGGGCGACGGCACCGGCGGCTTCACGGCGGCCGTCCCCGTGGGCACCGGCTGGAACGCGATGGACCTCATCGTCTGACCTGCGGCACCGCGAGGGCCCGGCTCCAGCGGGAGCCGGGCCCTTCGCCGTTCGCTACGCGGACTCGCGGACCACGATCCTCGTGCCGAGGATCGTGACGAGGGGGCCGGCCTCCTCGCCGCGGATGCGGCCGCACAGGAGGCGGGCCATCTCGCGGCCCATGGTCTCGGTGGGCTGGTGGACCGTGGTGAGGGGCGGGTCGGCGACCTCGGCGAGGGGGGAGTCGTCGAAGCCGACGAGGGCGAGGTCGTCGGGGACGCGGATGCCGCGCTCGCGGGCGACGCGGAGCGTGGCGATGGCGAGGGGGTCGGAGTTCGCGAAGACGGCGTCGAGGCGGCCGGCGGTGTCGAAGAGGTGGCGGGCGGCCTTGATGCCGCTGGCCTCGTCGAAGCCCTCGGCGACGGAGACGAGGGCCTCCTCGACGGGGAGGCGGTGGCCGCGCAGGCCGTCGCGGTAGCCGTTGAGGCGGTCGACGCCGACGGCCATGTCCTGGGGGCCGGCGATGATGCCGATGCGCTGGTGGCCGCGCTCGGCGAGGAACTCGACGGCCTGGCGGGCGCCGGAGCGGTTGTCGCAGTCGACGTAGGCGACGGGCCGGAAGCCGACGGGGGTGCCGCAGAGGACGATGGGGATGCCGGCGTCCTCGAGGCGCTCGGGCAGGGGGTCCCCGGAGTGCGAGGAGACCATCATGACGCCGTCGACGTGCTGGCCCATGAGGTAGGACTCGAGGTCGGTGCGGTTGCCGTCGCGGGGGGCGAAGGTGAGCATGAGCCGCATGTTCTCCTCGGCGAGCTGCTCGGTGATGCCGCGCAGCACGCCCGCGAAGAACGGCTCGGACCACAGCCACTCCTGGGACTCGGTGACCACCAGCGCGACGGTGTCGGTCCGCTGGGTCACGAGGGTCCTGGCCGCCTGGTTGGGGACGTACCCCAGCTCCTTGATGGCGGCCAGGACCGCGGCGCGGGTGTCCTCGGCGACCTTGGGGGAGCCGTTGATGACGCGCGAGACCGTGCCCCGGCCGACGCCGGCGTGGCGCGCGACCGTGTCGAGCGTGGGGCGGCCGCCGCTGCGCCTGCGGCCGGCGCGCTCGGCGGGCGCCTCGCCTGGCGCCTCAAGTCGGGTCTCGGTCATCGTGCATCACCTCGGGCTCTGTCGCGTGGAACTATTCTGCCTCACGGTTCGAACGCGCGCGTCGCACCAGGTCGCCGTACCAGCGCCCGGAGTCCTTGACGGTGCGCTCGCCGGTCTCGAAGTCGACGTACACGAGACCGAACCGCTTGGTGTAGCCCCAGGCCCACTCGAAGTTGTCCGCGAGCGACCAGGCGAAGTACCCGACCAGCGGGACGCCCGCGTCGAGGGCGTCGGCGCAGGCCGCGAGGTGGCGGGCGACGTAGTCCTGCCGCTCGGGGTCGCGGACGCGGCCCTCGTCGAGCTTGTCGGGGAAGGCCGCGCCGTTCTCGGTGACCGCGAGGCGGACCTCCGGGTAGGTGCGGTGGAGGCGGGTGAGCACCTCGGTGAGCCCGGCGGGCTCGATCTCCCAGCCCATGTCGGTGACGGGGAGCCCGGCGGGGACGAAGCCGATGTGCTCGTTCGCCGGCCACGCCGAGCCCGCGCCGGTGGGGGCGGCGGAGGCCGACGCCGACCCGCCGTTCCCGGTGACGGTGAAGCGGCTGTAGTAGTTCACCGACAGGATGTCGATCGGCGCGTGGATGGTCTCCAGGTCGCCGTCGCGGATGAAGTCGAAGTCGGTGACGGCCTTGAAGTCCTCGACGACGTCCTCGGGGTAGGCCCCGCGCAGGGCCGCGTCGGTGAACCAGCGGTTCTGGACGCCGTCGACGCGGCGGGCCGCGTCGAGGTCGCCGGGGTCGTCGGTGGCCGCGTGGATCGGGTAGAAGTTGATGCCGATGCTGACGGTGGCCTCGGGGTCGGCGTGCTTGATGGCGCGCGCGGCCAGCCCGTGGCCGAGCATGAGGTGGTGGGCCGCGGCGATGGACGCGGCGGGCTCGCGCCGCCCGGGGGCGTGCTCGCCGGAGGCGTAGCCGAGGAACGCCGCGCACCACGGCTCGTTCACCGTGATCCAGTGCTTGACGCGGTCGCCGAGCGCGGTGTGCGCGATGAGGGCGAAGTCGGCGAAGCGCAGCGCGGTGTCCCGCACCGGCCAGCCGCCCTTGTCCTCGAGGGCCTGGGGGAGGTCCCAGTGGTAGAGGGTGATCCAGGGGGTGATGTCCTCGGCGAGGAGGGCGTCGACGAGGTCGGAGTAGTAGCGCAGGCCGGCCGGGTTGACCCGCCCGTCCCCGTCGGGGCAGATCCGGGGCCACGACAGGGAGAACCGGTAGCTGCTGAGGCCGAGGGACTTGATGGCGGCGACGTCGCCCGCGATGTTTCGGTAGGAGTCGATCGCGGTGTCGCCGTTGGAGCCGTCGACCACGCGGCCGGGCTCGTTCACGAACGAGTCCCAGATGGACTTGCCGCGCCCGTCGGCGTCGGTCGCGCCCTCCACCTGGTACGAGGACGTCGCCGCCCCCCATGTGAACCCTGCTGGGAACCGGGCCGCCAGTGCGGCGGCCCCTTCGTATCCGTTGCTCATTACTTGGACGAACCTTCCATGATGCCGCTGACGATCTGCCGTCCGAACACGACGAACAGGATCGCGATGGGAATGATCGAGATCAGCGTGCCGGTGAAGATCATCGACAGGTCCGCTGACCACGTTGCGGTCGACAGCTGCCGGATGGCGAGCTGGATGGTGGGGTTCTCGCCGCTCAGCACCATGAACGGCCAGAGGAATTCGTTCCAGTTGAGCATGAAGGTGAGCAGGGCGAGGACGACCATCGCCGGCCGCAGGGCCGGGAGGACGATCCGCCACCAGATGCCGAGCGTGGTGGCCCCGTCGATGCGGGCGGCCTCGATGATCTCGTCGGGGACGGCCTGCTCGACGTACTGGCGCATCATGAAGATCCCGAACCCGTTGATCAGGAACGGCAGGATGACGGCCTGGAGGGTGTCGAGCCACTGGAGCTCGACCATGACGATGTAGAGCGGGACGATGCCGAGCTGCTGGAGCGGCACCATCATCGAGAACAGGACCGTGCCCATGAGGACCTTGGAGCCGCGGAACCTGAGCTTGGCGAACGCGAAGCCGCCGAGGGTGGAGATGAGCACGACCGAGAACGTGACGATGCCGGTGATGATCATCGAGTTCCGCAGGCCCAGCAGCAGGTTCGCCTCGGGGTCGGTGAGCGCCTGCTCGAGGTTCGTCAGCAGGTTCGGGCCCGGGAGCAGCGCGGGCGGGAAGCCGGCGGCGTTCGCGGTGGTGGTCGAGGCGATGACGATCATCCAGTACAGGGGGAAGATCGACAGGGCCGCGACGGCGAGGAGGCCGAGCCGGGTCAGGACGGTGGGCGCGTAGACGCCCTCGCCGGACTCGACGGGGCGTCGCTTCCGGGCGCGGCGCGGGGGCTTGGGCGGCTTCGCCGGGGAGGCGGCGGCCGGCGCGGCGGGGCGCGGGGCGGTGGCGGTGCTCATTTGTTCCCCTGGATGCGGTTGACGATGAGGAAGTTGATCGCCGCGACGACGCCGATGACCAGGAACAGCAGCCATCCGGCCGCGGCCGAGACGCCGTAGTTGCCGTGCGTGCGGAGGATGTCGACCAGGACCATCGCGGTGGTCTGGTACTGCCCGTCGGTGCCGCCGAGGAGCCTGCCGGAGTCGAACATCATCGGCTCGACGAACAGGGTCATGCCGCCGACGGAGGACACGAACACGGTGAAGATGAGGACCGGCTTGAGCTGGGGGACGGTGATCTTCCAGAACTGCTGCCGGGGGGTGGCGCCGTCGACCGTCGCGGCCTCGTAGAGGTTGCGCGGGATGGTCTGCATGGCGGCCAGGAAGATGAGGGAGTTGTAGCCCATCCAGCGCCAGTCCACCATGGACGAGATGGCGATCCAGGAGCTCCACCGCTCGGCCTGCCAGTCGATCTTCTCCATGCCGATGAGCTCGAGGAAGCCGTTGACCATGCCGTACTCCTGGCCCCAGATGCGGGCGAAGATGACGCCGACGGCGACGACGGAGGTGACGATGGGCGCGAGGATGAGCATCCGCCAGAGCATCGGGCGGCGCAGGCGCTTGTTCAGGGCGTTCGCGACCAGCATCGCGCACACGAGCTGCGGGACGGTGGCGAGGAGGAACATGCCGAGCGTGTTGAACACCGACCAGTTGAAGCGGTCGTACTCGAACAGCAGGAACTTGTAGTTGTCCAGGCCCACGAAGGCGGGGTCGGCGCCGCCGAGCTTCCAGGCGTGGAGGGAGGCGTACAGCGTGTACCCCATGGGGAAGACGCCGAAGATCGCGAAGAGGATGAAGTACGGCGAGACGAGCGCGTACGGGGTGGCCTTGATGTCGGCCTTGGAGGCCCAGAGCCGCCACTTCGGCGATCGGGCTGCGGTTTCGGTGGTCATGGACTTTCCTTGCGGTCGAGAGCGGTGAGCTCATCGGCTGGCGCGGGCCGCTTCCGGAGGAAGCCGGCCCGCCGCGGGTTGGGGCGCGGCGGGCCGACACGGTGCCGCCGGGAGGGGGTGGAGACCGGGTCCTGGGGCGGGGCGCCGGGCCGATGCCGGGCATCGGTCCGCCGCTCGGTCTCGCCCCGGCGGCACGGGGCCGAGTGCGTCCGGCCGGGGGCCGGCGCGCGTTCGGCCCGGGGCCGGTCCGGCGGCGGCAGGGTGCCGCCGGACCGGCCCGCGGGAGCGGTTAGAGGCCGCTGCCGGCGAGTTCGATCGCCTCTTCGGCGGCCGACTGGATCTCGGTGAAGGCGTCCTCAGGGGCGAACGTGCCGTCGACGACGCCGTTCAGGACGGTCTCGACCGCGCCCTTGACCGGCGGGTGGTAGTACGAGTAGGTCAGCGGCGGGAAGTTCTGCACCGAGGCGGCCAGGATCTGGCCGGTCGGGGCGTCGCTGAAGTACGCGTTGGTGGAGTCGGCGACCTTCGGGTCCGCCTGCGCCGCAGGGGAGGACGGGAAGTTGCCGACGGCCTCGAAGACCTTGACCTGCTGCTCGGGGGCGCTCAGCCACGCGGCCAGCTCGGCGGCCTCCTCGGGGTGCTGCGACTGGGCGGGGACCGCCAGCCACGAGCCGCCCCAGTTGCCGCCGACGCCCGGCGCCGCGGCCATGTCCCACTTGCCGGCGTTGTCCGGGCCGGAGTTCGGCTCGATGACGCCGCTGGGCATCCAGCCCGGGCACGGCATGACGGCGAAGCCGCCCTCGGCCTGGGCCGCGATCCACTCCTCGCTCCAGGAGACGAAGTTGCCGATCGCGCCCATCTCGTGGAGTTCGAGGATGGTGCCGACCGACTCCTGCACCGCCGGGGAGTCGAGGGTCAGGTTGCCGTCGGCGTCGACGTACATCTGGCCGTCGCCCTGGCCGGCGAGCTGGCCCAGCAGCATGTTCTGGAGCTGGGTCGGGCCGTCGAGGAAGGCGACGCCGGTGTCGGCGTCCACGTACTGCTGGGCGAGGGCCTTGAAGCCGTCCCAGGTGGACCACGCGGCGGCGAGCTCCTCGCGGTCGGTCGGCAGGCCCGCGGCCTCGAAGAGGTCCTTGCGGTAGCACATGCCCATGCCGCCGACGTCGGTGCCGAAGCCGACCTGCGTGCCGTCGGGGCTCTGGCCGAGGGCCCACTTCCAGTCGACGTAGTCGCTCGCCCGGTCGGAGTAGTCCTTGCCGAGGTCGTACCAGTGCTCGGAGTTCGAGAAGAGCTGGACGACGCCCTGCTCCTCGATCCCGACCACGTCGCCGGCGCCGGAGCCGGTCTCGAGCGCGGTCTCCAGGGTGGGCCGGTACTCGGCGTCCCAGTTGACGCCGTCGCCTTCGATGACCACGTCGATGTCGTCGTGGAGGGCCTCGTACTCGGCCTCCAGCCCGGCCTCGGTGTACCCGAAGGTGCCGAACAGGGAGACGACGAGCTCGATCTTGCCGTCCTCGGTGAGGCCGTCGTCGTCGGCGCCGCTGCCGCCGCACGCGGCTGCGGTGAGCGCCAGCGCGCCCGCGGCGGTCGCCGCGAGGGCGATCCGGCCGTGCTGTCGATTGAGGAGATGCATCTTTGCGGGTTCCTTCCAGGCGCCTCGGCGGCGCCATGTGTTTCAGAGGGGTTGAGGGACTCGATTCCGGTTGGTGCCCTGAGCGGTGGTGGTGCGGGCCGCCATGAGTGCGCGGCGGCCCGCGGACTGAAACCGCCGAGGCGATCGCCCTTGGGAGCGATACCAGGATCGTACGGGAGCGTGTTCCATGACGCAAGCCCGGGTGTGAGGGTCGTTACGACTTCGTTGCCCTCGTGATCTTGAGGTGCGGATCGAGGATCGCGAATCCGTAACTATGAAACCGGAATACCACCTCAATTAGCAGGGAAAACACCTGGCAAATGGCAACGGTTTGCCTCGTCTGAGGAGAAATTTAGAGATGTCAATGTATTGACATTGAGGGCGGCTGCTTGGGAGCATGGCCTGGGAGCGCTTCCGCATCTCGGTCCGTTTCGTTCCACTCGTGCGATTCACTGGCCGTGAACCCGGCATGAGCGCTCCCATGAAAACGGACATACCACCCACGTTCAGGAGTAGCCAACATGGATTCCGACAATCTGGCCCCGCCGCGCCGGCGGGGCCGTCGATGGCGCCGGACGGCCGCGGTCACGCTGCCGCTCGCGCTCGTCGGCACGTTCGCCGCGGTGGCCGCGCCGCCGGCCTTCGCCGCCCAGTACTGCGGCGGCGTCCAGTACAACGTCGTCTCCAGCTGGGGCTCGGGCTTCCAGGCCAACGTCGTGCTCACCGCGGGCACGGCCGGGCTCAACGGCTGGGACATCGAATGGGACTTCCCGGCCGGCACCACCGTCCAGAGCGCGTGGAACGTGGGATGGAGCCAGAGCGGCACCACCTTCACCGGCTCCGACGTCGGCTGGAACGGCAATATCGCGGCCAACCAGAGCCGCGAGGTCTTCGGCTTCATCGGCGCCGGCCCCTCGACCGCGCCCACCGGCATCACCGTCAACGGCGAGTCCTGCGACGGCGAGGAGCCGGTCGAGCCCGAGCTCGAGGTCGACCGCGCGAACGTCGTCGTCGACGCCGGCGCGACCTCCTCGATCGAGGTCGGCTTCTCGGCCGCGACCTCGGCCGCCGCCACGGTGACCACGACCCGCACCTCCGGCTCGACCGACATCTCGGTCGCCTCGGGCGGCTCGCTGTCGTTCGCGGCCGGCGACACGAACCCGAAGCCGGTCACGTTCAGCGCCGCCGCCGGCGCCGAGGCCGGCGAGTCGGCCGTGTTCACGGTCGCCTCGCCCGGCTACGCGTCGCTCCAGGTGACGGTCACCGTCGCCGACCTGGGCGAGGTCACGGAGAACGAGGAGCGCTTCCTCGCGATGTACGACCAGCTCACCGGCGCCGACTCCCCGTACCTGCACGAGACGGGCGTCCCCTACCACTCGGTGGAGGAGCTCATCGTGGAGGCGCCGGACTACGGCCACGAGACGACCTCCGAGGCCCTGAGCTACCTCCAGTGGCTGGAGGCGGCCTACGGCCAGGTCACCGGCGACTGGTCGGGCTACAACGAGGCGTGGGACATCACGGAGCAGTACGCGATCCCGGACCTGAACCCGACCTCGTACAACCCGTCCTCCCCGGCCTCGTACGCGCCGGAGTCGGGTGACGTCACCGACTACCCGACCCAGCTCGACTTCAACGCCTCGGTCGGGACGGACCCGCTGGGCCAGGAGCTGCGGAACACCTACGGCTCCAACCAGATCTACGGCATGCACTGGATCCTGGACGTGGACAACGCCTACGGCTTCGGCGAGTGCGGCGACGGGACCACCGAGCCCGCGTACATGAACACGTTCCAGCGCGGCTCGGCCGAGTCGACGTGGGAGACCGTCGCGCACCCCTCGTGCGAGACGTTCGACTTCGGCGGCCCGAACGGCTACCTGGACCTGTTCGTGGGCGACTCGCAGTACTCGCGCCAGCAGCGGTACACCGCCGCCCCGGACGCCGACGCGCGCGCCGTCCAGGTCGCGTGGATGGCCCAGCAGTGGGCGCAGGAGCAGGGGCAGTCGACCGCGATCTCCGGGTCGCTCGACAACGCCTCGAAGATGGGCGACTTCCTGCGGTACTCGTTCGCGGACAAGTACTTCAAGCAGATCGCCGGCGACTGCATCGGGATCAACAACTGCCCCGACGGCAGCGGCAAGAACTCGTTCCACTACCTGCTCTCCTGGTACTACTCCTGGGGCGCGGGCATGAACGGCGACTGGTCGTTCCGCATCGGCGGCTCGGGCGTCCACCAGGGCTACCAGAACGTCATGGCCGCGTACGCGCTCTCCGAGGGCGGCCTCCAGCCGAACTCGCCGACCGCCGACGACGACTGGGCCGCCAGCCTCGACCAGCAGCTCGAGTTCCTCGAGTGGCTCCAGGTGCCGCAGGGCTCCCCGGGCGCCGGCGCCATCGCGGGCGGCGCGACGAACAACTGGGGCGGCCACTACGGCACCCCGACCACGAACGCCGAGTTCGAGGGCCTGTACTACGACGAGCAGCCCGTGTGGCACGACCCGCCGTCGAACCGCTGGTTCGGCTTCCAGGTCTGGGGCATGGACCGCGTCGCGCAGTACTGCATGGAGACCGACGACCCGCGCGCCTGCAACCTGCTCAACGAGTGGGTGGCGTGGGCCCTGTCGGAGTCGGAGATCAGCGCGACCGACTACAGCCTCCCGGGCGACCTGGAGTGGAACGGCGAGCCGGGGGCGGGCCTGTCCGCCTCGGTGATCAACATGTCGAAGGACCCGGGTGTGGCCGGCGCCTTCGCGAAGATCCTGTCGTACCACGCGGCGGCGACCGGCAGCACGGCCTCGCAGACGGCCGCGGCGAACCTGCTGGACTCCCTGTGGGCCGCGAACGACGGCGTCGGCGTGACGCAGACCGAGGCCCGGGCGGACTACTGCCGCTTCGGCGACGAGGTCTACATCCCGCCGGGCTGGACCGGCACCATGCCGAACGGCGACGTGCTCGAGAACGGCGTCACCTTCATCGAGACCCGGTCGTTCATGACCGAGTTCGAGGGCTGGGACCAGGTCCAGGCGTACATCGACGGGGGCTGCACCGGCCCCGCGCCGGAGTTCAACTACCACCGCTACTGGCACCAGGTCGAGGTCGCGACGGCGTTCCAGACGTACGCCGCGCTCTTCGAGTAGGAGCCCGATGAACGGCGCGGCCGGTCGCCGATGTGACCGGCCGCGTTCGGCTGCGCCGTGTTCGATTGCGCCGTGTTCGGCTGCGCCGCCGCGGTTCTCGTGCCGCAGCGCTGAGCACACAGGTCCGGCCCGCCCGGAAGTTCCGGCCCACCGGGCCCGACCTCTATGCTCAGCGGCGTCCAGCACCCCTCTGCTGGACCGCTGAAGCGTTGCGCCGCAAGGGCTTCACTCGACGTCGATGTCGAGGTCCATGCCGGCGTCCCAGAAGGTCTCGGCGACCGGGCGGGTGCTGGCGATCCCGGCCATGGCGGGGACGCCGCCGGGCAGGTACGTGGAGGCGATGGTGGTGTAGTCGACGCCGTCGTCGGCGTGGGAGACGGTGACGGTGTCGCCGGACCTGATGAGCCGCAGCCAGATCTCGTCGGACTCGGTGTCGACGGGGAACAGCGACCAGTCGGTGCGGCCGCGGGTGGTGACGGTGCTGATGAGGTGCTGGCCGCCGAGGTACTCCGCGCCGGTGCGGACCCAGTTGGACTCGTCGACGCGGATGGCCAGGGACGCCTCGGCGTGCTGGTGCCGGTGCTCGGGCCGCAGGCGCAGCGCGATCTCGCCGTCGCCCTTGAGCTCGAGGCCGTAGATGTAGACGTGGTCGCGCTGGGGCTCGCTCCCGGCGCTGCGGACGAGGGTGGTCTTGTTCTCGAAGTAGGGACTGATCACTCCACCGTCAACCGTCCATTGTACTTCTTCTGAAGGAGACTGCATGGTTCCATGATGCCACACGCGAAAAGGTCGTTTCTAGACATAACGGTCGCGGTAACCCAAAGTTAATCCCTCGTTAGACTCGGTTACAAGGCCGAAATACCAGCTCAACGCCCATTTGCATGCGGCGAAAGCGGTTTGCGTTACGCCGCTTGGACAGCGTTGGCATATTCACTGGAGTCTTGTTTCGGATCGATTGTCCCGCAAGCGGACTCATTGCGCGTGAATGGCGCGCCGTCCCTTCCGTCCCGGGGTTTGAAGGCGACCGGTCCAGGCTACTACCGATGCGCCAATGCCGCCTCCCGAATGGGAGCGGCATTCCCGTTCCATGTGATTCGCGCGCGAATGCGAGTTCGCCTCCGGTCAAGCGGCGACGGGGCGGACTAGGCTGCCGAGGGCTCATACCCGTGTCCTCTCGGGCTACTCGACCGTTAATCCGGATAGAGGAGTACGCAGGCACGGAAGCGAAGGCGAATGAGGAGATAGCGTGAGCATGCAGCATTCAGCGAGGCCGGGAACGCAGCAGTCGGAAGCGCCCGAGGGGCGCGGCCTGCCGCGGCAGGACCGCACCGCTCCGCCTCGCCGCTCGCGCCACACCGCCGAACCCGCCCAGGGCTCCATGGTCGTCCCGATCCCCGCCCGCTCCCGTCGGGCCCGCCGCGAGCAGCCCTCGAAGCTCTTCTCCCTGGAGGAGCCGCCGCCGCTGGAGGCGCCGGCCGGGATCACCGAGATCACCGGGTGGAACCTCGCCGCCGTGATGTGGCGCGACCACCTGCCCGAGCAGCTGCTCGGCATCGACTGCGCCTCCTGCAAGCAGGCGTGGCCCTGCGACACCTGGAAGATCGCGGACGACCTGCTCACCGAGTGCTGCGAGGCCGCCGGCGGCGCGCCCGCCCCCACCCGCTAGCCCCGCCGGTCCCGCCCGCCCCGAAGTTGAGTCGACCCGACTCAACTTTAGTGTATTTCGTCACAATACCTGTGATCGCCTTGACAGTCCCGGCCGCCCTGATGAACATTGAGTCTATCCGGCTCAACTTGGTTCGGGGTTCCCGCCCGGCCGCTTGAGACAGAGACAAGTCCCCGGCAGGCGGGGGCATCTGTTCGACTACGTCAGGAGATCAACATGGCACGTGCGGTCGGCATCGACCTCGGCACGACGAACTCCGTGGTCAGCGTCCTCGAAGGCGGGGAAGCCACGGTCATCACCAACGCCGAGGGGGCCAGGACCACCCCGTCCATCGTCGCCTTCGCCAAGAACGGCGAAGTCCTGGTCGGCGAGGTGGCCAAGCGCCAGGCGGTCACCAACCCCGACCGCACCATCCGCTCGGTCAAGCGCCACATCGGCACCGACTGGGCCGTGGACATCGACGGCAAGTCCTACACCGCGCAGGAGATCTCCGCGCGGATCCTCATGAAGCTCAAGCGCGACGCCGAGGCGTACCTGGGCGAGAACGTCACCGACGCGGTCATCACCGTCCCGGCGTACTTCTCCGACGCCCAGCGCACCGCCACCAAGGAGGCCGGCGAGATCGCGGGGCTGAACGTCCTGCGCATCATCAACGAGCCGACCTCGGCCGCGCTCTCCTACGGCCTGGACAAGGGCGAGGAGGAGCAGACCATCCTCGTCTTCGACCTCGGCGGCGGCACCTTCGACGTCTCGCTGCTGGAGATCGCCGACGGCGTCATCCAGGTGAAGGCCACCTCCGGCGACAACCACCTCGGCGGCGACGACTGGGACGACCGGGTCATCCAGCACCTGGTGAAGACCTTCAACGGCCAGTACGGCGTGGACCTGTCCAAGGACAAGATGGCCATGCAGCGCCTCAAGGAGGCCGCCGAGAAGGCCAAGATCGAGCTGTCGTCCGCGACCCAGACCTCGATCAACCTGCCGTACATCACCGCCGGCCCCGACGGCCCGCTGCACCTCGACGTGTCGCTCTCGCGCGCCGAGTTCGAGCAGATGACCTCCGACCTCCTCGACCGCTGCAAGAAGCCGTTCGAGCAGGCCGTGAAGGACGCCGGGATCAACGTCTCCGAGATCGACCACGTCATCCTCGTCGGCGGCTCCACCCGCATGCCGGCCGTGTCCGACCTGGTCAAGCGCCTCATCGGCCGCGACGCGCACAAGGGCGTGAACCCGGACGAGGTCGTCGCGATCGGCGCGACCCTCCAGGCCGGCGTCCTCAAGGGCGAGGTCAAGGACGTGCTGCTCCTCGACGTCACCCCGCTGTCGCTGGGCATCGAGACCAAGGGCGGCATCTTCACCAAGCTCATTGAGCGCAACACCACGATCCCGACCAAGCGCTCGGAGGTCTTCACGACCGCCGACGACAACCAGCCGTCGGTGCTCATCCAGGTCTTCCAGGGCGAGCGCGAGATCGCGGCGTACAACAAGAAGCTCGGCACCTTCGAGCTCACCGGCCTCCCGCCGGCCCCGCGCGGGGTCCCGCAGATCGAGGTCACCTTCGACATCGACGCCAACGGCATCGTGAACGTGTCCGCGAAGGACTCGGCCACGGGCAAGGCCCAGTCGATGACGATCTCGGGCGGCTCCAGCCTCGCCAAGGACGACATCGAGCGGATGATGTCCGAGGCGCAAGAGCACGCCGAGGAGGACCGCCAGCGCAAGGAGGAGGCCGAGGCCCGCAACATGGGCGAGTCCCTGGTCTACCAGACCGAGAAGCTCCTGGCCGAGTCCGGCGACAAGATCCCCGAGGACCTCAAGGGCAAGATCAACGACGCCACCGGGTCGCTCAAGGGCGCCCTCGGCGGCTCCGACATCGAGGCGATCAAGCGCGCCACCGAGGAGCTGTCGAAGGTCAGCCAGGAGGCCGGGCAGGCCATGTACGCGGCCGCGCAGGCCGACCAGCAGGCCGCCGCCGGCCCGCAGCAGTCGGCCGGCGCCGCGGGCGCCGACGACGTGGTCGACGCCGAGATCGTCGACGACGACAAGGACCAGAAGTAGTGGCCGAGGAGAAGAAGGACGCCGACGACGCGCAGCCGCCCGAACAGCCCGACGAGGGCGCCTCGGACGAGGCCGAGCTGACGGTCGACGACATCCTGGCCGCCGCCTCCGACGACGGCCAGGCCGCCGACGACGCGGTCGCGGTCCTCCAGTCGACCCTGGAGGAGCGCACCCGGGACCTCCAGCGGGTCACCGCGGAGTTCCAGAACTACCGCAAGCGCGTCGAGCGCGACAAGGCCCGCGCGGGCGAGCTCGCGACGGCCGGGGTGCTCCAGAGCCTCCTGCCGGTGCTCGACGACCTCGACCGGGCCCGGGACCACGGGGACCTGAACGGCCCCTTCGCGTCCGTCGCCGACCAGCTCGTCAACGCGCTCGCGAAGCAGGGCCTGGAGTCCTTCGGGGTGAAGGGCGACCCGTTCGACCCGCAGATCCACGAAGCGGTCGCGCACATGCAGATGCCCGACGTGGACGGTCCGACCTGCATCGACGTGATGCGCTCGGGCTACCGCCTCGGCGAGAAGCTGCTGCGCCCGGCCCTGGTCGCGGTCGCGGAGCCGTCCGAGGACGCGGAGCCGCTCCAGGAGCCGCAGCCCGAGCCGGAGGACGTCGAGGCCGCCGAGGCCGAGGCGGCCGGCGACGCTGAGGCGCCCGCCGAGACCGAGCCGGTCGAGGGCGACGAGGCGGACACGGTCGTGGAGGGCACGGTCGAGGCCGAGGAGGCCGGGACCGGCGACGAGGCCGGGGAGCCGGAGGCGTCGGAGGACGCCGAGGAACCCAAGGGCAAGAAGAAGAAAAAGTAGGAGCACCGTCCGGTCCGCCTCCGATCGCGGAGGCGGGCCGGCGACGAGGGCGGGGACCCGGTCCCCGCCGGGACTGAACGGAGGAGGCGTCCGGTGGCATCGCAGGAGTGGCTCGAGAAGGACTTCTACGCCGTGCTCGGCGTGCCGCAGGACGCCTCCAAGAAGGACATCGAGAAGGCGTACCGGAAGCTCGCCCGCGAGTGGCACCCGGACCACAACCCGGCTGCCGACGCGGAGGAGAGGTTCAAGGGCATCTCCGAGGCGTACTCGGTGCTCCACGACGACAAGTCGCGCCGCGAGTACGACCAGATCCAGCTGATGAAGTCGGGCCGGGGCGGCTTCGGCGGCGCGCACGCCGCGGGCGGGATCAACCTCGAGGACCTGTTCGGCGGCGGCGGCGCCTCGTCCGGGTCGTTCTCCGACCTGTTCGGGGGCCTGTTCGGCGGCGGCGCGGGCCAGCGGCGCCGCGGCGGTGCCGCGCGCGGGAACGACCTGCGCACCAACGTCACCCTCGACTTCGCCGACGCGGTGAAGGGCTCCACCACGGAGCTGCGGATGCGCGCCCCGGGGGAGTGCGAGACCTGCCACGGCTCGGGCGCCCGGCCCGGCACCGCGCCGTCCACGTGCCCGAAGTGCAGCGGCCGGGGGCTCGTCACCGAGAACCAGGGCGCGTTCAGCTTCGCGCAGCCGTGCCCCGAGTGCGAGGGCACCGGCACCGTCGTCACCGACCCGTGCCCCGACTGCGGCGGCACCGGGGCCACCACGAAGGACCGCGTCATCACCGTGCGCGTGCCGGCGGGGATCGCCGACGGCCAGACCATCCGGCTCGCGGGGCGCGGCGCGCCGGGCGAGCGCGGCGGGCCGGCCGGGGACCTCCTGGTCCGGGTGACCGTGCGCTCGCATCCGCTGTTCGCCCGCGACGGCGACAACGTGACCCTGCGCCTGCCGGTGTCGTTCCCCGAGGCCGCCATGGGCGCCAAGGTGAAGGTCCCGACCCTCGACGGGCCGGTGACCCTGAGGGTCCCGGAGGGGACCCCGACCGGGCGCGTGCTGCGCGTCAAGGGCCGCGGCGTCCCCGGCAAGGGCGACCTGCTCGTGACCGTCGACGTCGACGTCCCGAAGGCGCTGTCGCCCGAGGCCCGCGAGGCCCTGGAGAAGTACGCGGCCGCCGCTCCCGCGGCCGACCGCGCGAAACTGGAAGAGCTGACCGGCCAATGACGTTGCACCAGGAGCAGCACGCCGCCGCGCCGCGGGCGCGGCGCGCTGACGCGACCGCACCTGGAGGAGCCGACATGACCGCACGAGCGCTGCCGAGCCGCGCCGACGCCGACCCGGCCGCGCCCCGCGACCGCACGGGCGCGAACGCGGGCGGGCCGACCCGCCCGCCGGGCCGCCGGCCCGCGATCGCCGCGGCCGCGTCCGCGATGCGCACCCGCGCCCGCGCCGCCCTGTGGCGCAAGGTCCTCTGGGACGGCGCGTTGCACGACAGTGCATCGAAGCAAGGCGCCCCGCGCGGGCGCACCGGCGACACCGATCCAGGGAGGGAACCGTGACCGCCTCGGACCGCACCGGTCCGCCCGACCGGCCCGCAGACATGGCCGCGCACCACCAGGTGCGCGTCGAGATCTCCTACCGCCAGCGGGGGATCGACGACGACATCGACTTCGACGCCAAGATCCTCGCGATCTCCGCCGCCGCCGAACTCGCCGGCATGCACCCGCAGACGCTGCGCCAGTACGACCGGCTCGGCCTCGTCGAGGCCGCCCGCACGCCCGGCGGCGGCCGCCGCTACTCCGCGCGCGACGTCTCCCGCCTGCGCGAGATCCAGCGCCTGAGCCAGGACGAGGGCGTCAACCTCGCCGGGATCAAGCGGATCATGGACCTCGAACGCGAAGTGCAGGCGATCCGCGCCGAGGCGCAGGCGGTCGTCGAGGAGCTCCAGCGGGCCCGCCGCCAGCTCGCCGAACTGCGCGCGATGACCGGCCCGTTCGGCCGCTCCACCGACATCGTCCTGTGGCGGGGCGAACAAGGATGAGCGCTTGCCCGCCCGAGACGTCCCGTTAAGATCGGCCCATGCGACGCAAACGACGACGGCATCGAAGTCCCCGCCCCCGCGGCGGCGGCCTCCGCGCAGCGGAGCCTCCCAGGGGGCGTGAGCGGTGCTCATAGCGATCGGACTGGCGATCATCCTGGCAGTCACCGCCGCCACGGGCTTCTTCGTGGCGCTCGAGTTCGCGTACACCGCCGTCGACCGGTCCAAACTGGAGGAACTCGCGGCCGGGCCCGACGCCCGGCGCGCCGCCCGCGCCCGCCGGGCCCTGAAGATCTGCGCCCGCCTCTCCTTCGCCCTCTCCGGCGCGCAGCTCGGCATCACCGTCACCGCCCTGTTCGTCGGCTTCTTCGCCGAGCCCTACCTCGGTGAGGGCCTCGCGCAGCTCCTCGGCGTCGCCGGCATCCCCGCCGCCGTGTCCGTCACCGCCGGCACCGTCGTCGCGTTCGTCATCGCGAACGTCGTGCAGATGATCCTCGGCGAGCTCGGCCCCAAGAACCTCGCGATCGCCCGCACCGAGGCCCTCGCGCTCGCGCTCGCGGCCCCCACCAGCACCTACCTCACCGTGTGCGGGCCCATCATCCGCTTCTTCGACGCCGCCTCCACGAAGTTCCTCAACCTGCTCGGCATCCAGCCGGTCGAGGAGCTCGAGCACAACGCGACCGCCGAGGACCTGCACCGCATCATCGACGTCTCCCGCGACGAGGGCGCCCTCGACGAGGAGCTGTCGGTCCTCCTCGACCGCGGCCTCGACTTCTCCGACACCGTCGCCGAGCAGGCCATGACTCCGCGCGTCGGCGTCCAGACCCTCCCCGCGGACGCGACCGTCGCCGACGCGGTCGCCGCGCTCGCCGACGGCCACTCCCGCTTCCCCGTCGTCGGCGACGACATCGACGACCTCCGCGGCGTCGTCGGCATCGGCCAGATCATCGCCGTCCCCCGCGAGGACCGCGCCGCGGTCACCGTCGCCGAGATCGCCGACCCCGCCATGCTCGTGCCCGCGTCCCTCCCGCTCCCGCAGCTCCTCGACCAGATGCGCGGCCGGCACCGCCAGCTCGCCTGCGTCGTGGACGAGTTCGGCGGCTTCGCCGGCATCGTCACCCTCGAGGACCTCGCCGAGGAGCTCGTGGGCGAGATCCGCGACGAGCAGGACCGCTTCGAGGCCGTGCCCGTCGCCCTCGCTGGCGGCGGCTGGCTCATCCCGGGGCGCTGGCGCGTCGACGAGGTCGCCGACGCCACCGGCATCCAGCTGCCCGAAGGCGAGCACTACGAGACGATCGCCGGACTCGTCATGGCCGAGCTCGGCCGCGTCGCCCACGCCGGGGACACCGTCGAGGTGGCCACGTCGGCGGCCGGGGAGTTCTACGACGAGGACGGCGACGGCGAGGCCGACCCGGTCCCACGCAGCGTCAAGCTCGTCGTCGTCTCCTCCGCCCGCCATGTGCCGCAAGCGATCGAGCTGCGGCCGGTCCCCCAGGAGGAGTCGTGAGCACCGGCTCCGCGCTGCTGATCTCGGCGATCCTCCTGGCCGCCAACGCGTTCTTCGTGGCCGCCGAGTTCGCGCTCGTCGCCTCCCGCCAGCACCGGCTCGAACAGGACGGCTCCGCGGCCGCCCGGGCCGCCCTGCGCGGCACCAGGAACCTCTCGCTCATGCTCGCGGGCGCCCAGCTGGGCATCACCGCGTGCACCGTCGGCCTCGGCGCGCTCGCCGAACCGGCCCTCGCGCACGCCATCGAGGTCCCGCTCGAGCACCTCGGCCTGGAGGCCGCGGCGCACCCGATCGCGTTCGCGATCGCGCTCGCCGTCGTCGTGTTCCTGCACATGGTCGTCGGCGAGATGATGCCGAAGTCGTGGGCGATCACGCACCCCGAGGCCTCCGCGATGGCGCTCATCTGGCCGTTCACCGGGTACGTGTGGCTGACGAAGCCGATCCTCTTGGGCCTCAACCACGGCGCGAACGCGATGCTGCGGCTGTTCAAGGTGGAGCCCGCGGACGAGAAGGCGCAGGCGCACTCCCCGGAGGAGCTGCGCTACCTGCTGCGGTCCTCGGCCGCCGCGGGCGTC
Organism: Glycomyces terrestris; assembly: GCF_003933745.1. Classification (GTDB taxonomy): domain Bacteria; phylum Actinomycetota; class Actinomycetes; order Mycobacteriales; family Micromonosporaceae; genus Glycomyces; species Glycomyces terrestris. The sequence continues at coordinate 143,595 of NZ_RSEB01000008.1, forward strand.
CTCGGCGAGGAGGAGCACCAGATGCTCGCCCACGCGATCGAGGTGCAGCGCCGCGGCGTCGGCGAGGTCCAGATCCCCTGGGCCGACGTCGTCACCATCCCGGCGGCCGCGACCGCCGTCGCCGCCGAGGAGCGCAGCCGCGCCACCGGCCGCTCCCGCCTGGTCGTCGTCGACGCCGACGAGCGCCCCGTGGGCCTCGTGCACGTCCGCGAGGCCGTGCAGGCCGAGCCGGACGCCGCGGTCGCCGACCTCGCGGCCGCCCCGCTCCTGGTCGCCGCCGACACCACGGTCGCCGGCGCCGTCACGCTCATGCGCCGCCAGCGGTCCCAGCTCGCCCTCGTCACCGGCGCCGACCGCGAGGTCACGGGCCTGGTCGCGATGGAGGACCTGCTCGAGGAGATCATGGGCGACTTCTACGACGAGACCGACAAGACCGCGTAAGAGCGGAGACCAGAGGGGCCCTCGGCTGCGTCGGGGCCCCTCTGGACGTTTTCGGCGCGACACGCGCACTGGGCGTGTCCGTCGCGGGTTTCGGGCCCTTCAGGCGTGATCATGATTCATCAACCGTTTCCTGTGACTCTGGAAGACCATGTCGAAATTCTTCGAGGAAACCGGGCCCGAATTCGCCGTCTCCATGCGCGGCTACGACCGCCACCAGGTCGACGAGTTCACCTCCCGGCTGTATCAGAACATCAAGACCCACGAGCAGCACCGCGACGAGGCCGCGCGGGCGCTGGAGGCCGCGGAGCAGCAGCTGCGCCGGGCCGAGGAGCGCATCGGCGCCCTGGAGCGGCGCGTGTCCGAGCGCGCCACCCAGATCGCCGAGGCCGAGCAGCCGACCCTCGCCGGGCTCGGCGCGCGCGTCGAGAAGATCCTGCGGGCGGCCGAGCAGGACGCGGGCGTCCAGAAGGCGGACGCGAAGCGCCAGGCCGCGGCCATGCTCCAGGAGGCCCGCAGCGAAGCGGACGCGATGATGCGCACCGCGCACGCCGAGGCCGCCGAGATCACCGCGACCACCGACCAGGACGTCACCGAGATCCGCGCCCGCGCGGTCAACGAGACGACCGAGCTGCGCGAGAACGCCCGCCGCAACCACGACCTCGCCGTCGCCGACGCCCACCGCGAGGCCCAGATCGCGCAGAGCCAGTCCCGCGCCGCCGCCGAGAAGACCCGCTCGCAGGCCGAGCGGGAGATCGCGGTCATGCGGGCCACCGCCGAGCGCGAGATGACCGAGCTCAAGGCCCTCGCCGCCCGCGAGGCCGACCAGCAGCGCAGTGCCGCCCACCAGCTCCTGTCGGAGGCCGCCGAGTTCCGCAAGAAGAAGACGCAGGAGCTCACGCTCGCCGAGGCCGACCGGCGCGAGCGGGCCCAGAAGGAGGAGGCCGACCGGCACCAGCAGGCCATCGCGACCGCGCAGCGGATCGTCTCGGAGGCCGAGGACCGGCTCGCGCTCGCCGAGGAGCGGGCCCGCGCGGCCGAGAACCGCGCGATCGAGCGCCGCGAGGAGGCCGACCAGCAGGCGAAGGACGCCGTGCAGCGGGCCGCCGAGCAGGCCAAGTCGATCCGGGCCGAGTCCGACACGGAGGCGGCGCGGTTGCGGCGCAGCGCCGAGGAGCGGGCCGCCGAGCGCGTCCAGCCCCTCGCCGAGGAGGTCGCGGCCTTGGAGCGCCAGCGCGACAGCGCCGGCTCGAACCTCACCGACCTGCGCCGCCAGCTGGGCCTGGTCTCGGGCGAGGAGGAGAAGACGGTGTCCTCGTCGCTGTCGAGCGCGTTCGACTCGCCGTCGACCGGTTCGGGCTACGACTCGCCGTCCGCCGGCGTGTTCGCGTCCGAGTCGGCGCCGCTGCCGATCAACCGGCAGCGCGAGTCGCCCGAGGACCTGGACGCGACCCAGCACCTGCCGAAGGTCCACTAGCAAGCCCCGCCGCGCGCCGCGGTCGCCGTGCCGAGCAATCCGCGCTCCGCACTGGCCGACCGCGGCGCGGCCCTATATTATAAATAAACTGAACTAATTCGGTGGGAGCGCCGCCCCAGCCCGGGGCCGGGGCCCGTCGAACCGGTTCCGCTCGGCGCGGCCCCCCTCCGGCGGCGCCCGATCCGGACAACTGCACCACGACCACAGGAGCCCCCGCACTATGCAGCGCCGCATCTCGCTGATCCCTCAGCCGCAGCAGCTCACGGCCGCCGCCGGCGACCTCGACCTGAGCACCCTCGACGCCATCGCCGCCGACCCCGAGCTGCACCCCCTCGCCTGGCTCCTGTCCGACCTCCTCAACCGGGGCACCGGTCTGCGCCTGGCCGTCGCGCCCCCGTCGCAGGGCCGGGTCCTGCGCCTGCGCCTCGACGGCGACCGCCCCGCCGACCTGACCACCGCCGCCGAGGCCTACCGCCTCGAGGTCACCCCCGACGGCGTCGACCTCGCCGCCGCCCACCCCGCCGGCATCTCCCGCGGCATCGCCACCCTCCGCCAGCTCCTCCCCGCCGACGCCCTCCGCGAGGCCCCCGCCGCCGCCCCGGTCGTCCCGCTCGTCTCGATCGCCGACGAGCCGCGCCTGCGCTGGCGCGGCGTCATGCTCGACGTCGTGCGGCACTTCCAGCCCAAGGACTTCGTGCTCAAGATGATCGACCGGGCCTGGCTCCACCGGCTCAACGTCGTCCACCTGCACCTGACCGACGACCAGGGCTGGCGCTTCGACGTCCCGTCCCGGCCCCGGCTCGCCGAGATCGCGTCCTGGCGAGCCGAGACCAAGATCGGCCACGCCCGCGACGAGGCCGCCGGCTACGAGCCCACCCCGCACGGCGGCATCTTCTCCGTCTCCGACCTGCGCGAGATCGCCTCCTACGCGCGCGAGCGCCACATCATGATCGTCCCCGAGGTCAACCTGCCCGGGCACGCCCGCGCCGTCCTCGCCGCCTACCCCGAACTCGGCGCGGGCCAGCACAAGCCGGTCTCCCCCACCTTCGGCGTGTTCGAGGAGGTCCTCGAACCCACCCCCGAGGCCCTCGACTTCGCGCTCGAGGCGTACACCGCCGTCGCCGAGGTCTTCGACGGCCCCTTCGTCCACATCGGCGGCGACGAGGTCCCGATGACCCAGTGGGAGTCCTCCCCCGTCGCCCGCGAACTCATGGAGCGCGAGGGCATGGAGGACGTGCGCGGCGTCCAGGCCTGGTTCACCAAGGCGTTCTGCGACCGCCTCACCGCCATGGGCAAGCGCGTCATCGGCTGGGACGAGATCCTCGACGGCGGCGCCCCCGCCGAGGCCGTCGTCCACGTCTGGCGCAGCGAGGCCTACGTCAAGAAGGCCGTCGCCGCCGGCCACCTGGTCGTCGCCTCCCCCGAGCCGTACGCCTACTACGACCACTACGAGAGCGACGATCCCGAAGAGCCCCTGCGCATCCACGGCCTCACCACCGTCGACAAGGTCGCCGGCTGGGACCCCGTCCCGCCCGGCGTCGACGCCGACCGGGTCCTCGGCATCCAGTGCCAGCTCTGGTCGGAGTACCTCCCGACCCCGCGCGACGTCGAGTACGCCGCGTTCCCGCGCCTCTCCGTCCTCGCCGAGGTCGGCTGGACGGACCTCGACGTGCGCCGGGCGAACCCGGTCGCCGAGCGCCTCGAAGACCACCTCGAGCGCCTGCACGCCATGGGCATCGACTACCGGCCCCTGACCGGGCCCGAGCGCTGGCAGCGCGGCGGCACCGGCCGCCGCGCCCGCTACGACTGGACGTTCGAGGAGCACCGCCCCGAGTGACCCCGGCCCTCCGGGAAAGCGAGCAGCCCTTGCGGCCCGCGTGAGCGGATCGCAAGGGCTTCTTTACGATGGAGCGGTCCCCGGCGGCGGTGGGGCTATTGCGGGGTCAGCAGCAGGGTCAGCAATGGGAGCGCCCGCGCCGCCGCCGGGGAGTCTGCGCCCCGGCCGGAGGCCGGGGGAGCAACCTGCGGCGCGAACGCTACGGCCGGCCGTACCCGTCGATCCCCATGACGTCGATGTCCGCGATCTTGACGACCGTGGTCGAGTTCGGGGCGTGGATGATCTCGCCGTTGCCGATGTAGATCGCGACGTGGCTGAGTCCGTTGTAGAACACGAGGTCGCCGGGCTGGAGCTCGTCGCGGGAGATCCGCGCCGTCTCGTTCCACTGCATCTCCGTGTTGTGCGACAGGGACACCCCGGCCGCGCCCCACGCGCCCTGCGTCAGGCCCGAGCAGTCCCACTCATCGGGGCCGGAGGCGCCGTACACGTAGTCGTCGCCCAGCTGGTCGTACGCGAACGCCACGACCGCCGAGTCGCCGGTGTAGTCGCCCCACTCCTCCTGGTACTCCTCCTGGACCGCGTCGTCGTACTCCGCCTCCAGCGCGTCGATCTCGTCCTCGATCTCCTCCTGCTGCGCCTCGATCTCCGCGAGGATGTCGTCGGCGCTGGCCTGGAGGGCCTCGAGCTCGGCGCGGCGCGTCTCGAGCTCCTCGATCTGGGCGAGGGAGTCCTCGAGGGCCGCGTTGTCGGCGTCGCTCAGGTTCGAGAGGTACATGAGCCGGTCGGCGAAGTCGCTGGGGTCGCCGGCGAGGACGGAGTTCACCATCGCGAAGTCCCCGCCCGCGTAGGCGGTGGTGGCGATCTGGCTCATCCGGTCCTGCGCCTCCAGGCTCGCTGCCTCGAGCGCGGGCAGCTGCGCCTCGATGTCGGCGATGAGCTCGTTGGCGTCCTCGAGCTCCTCGCGCTTGGCGTTGTAGTCCTCGATGACCTTCTCGAGCTCGGAGTGCTGCGCGTCGATCTCGGCCTGGATCTCCTCGCTCGTCTGCGCGGACGCCTGCGAGGAGGTGAGCACGGCCGCCGTCACGGGCAGCAGTGCTGCGGCGGCCACTGCCGCCGCGATACGCCGGGTACGCACCAAGGGATGCGCTCCTTCCTTTGGCCGCCTACCGGGTTAGCTGTCGGGTTCGGGCGGAAGGAAGGATCGCCCTACGCGCGCACCGCGCGATTCACCCCGCCGGCCTTGCTTGAGCGGCCGACTGCTGGTTCCCCGGCTCAGCGAAGCTGGGGCGCTTCACCGACTCGACGGTGTCGCGCGGTGGATACGGGGTGTATCGCAAGTTTCCGACGCGACGGCTTCACGTTAGAGGGCGTTCTCAACGGTGACAAGGGCAGGGGGAGAATTTCTCGCACAATGGCACGGAATACTACGGGCCGCTGCTCCGGGCTGACGAGCAGTTGCCGACATACCCCGCAGGGGTATACACTGACGACTGGAGGGAAGCGACATGGCTAGCGAAGAGACCCCGCACGGCTCGCACGCGCCGAGCCCTGACGGCGGCGACGGTCACGACCACTACTGGTACCACGGCGACAAGGCCGCGCTCACGCGCCGCCTCAAGCGCATCGAGGGCCAGATCCGCGGCATCCAGCGGATGGTCGAGGACGACCAGTACTGCATCGACATCCTGACCCAGATCTCCGCCTCCACCAAGGGCCTCCAGGCCGTCGCGCTCAACCTCCTCGAAGGCCACCTGGCCCACTGCGTCGCCGAGGCGCAGACCTCCGGTGACCCGACCGCCGCCGAAGCCAAGGTGAAGGAAGCCTCGGACGCGGTGGCCCGCCTGCTCAGGACCTGAGCACCGCCGGGCCGGCACCCGGCCCGCCCGCCTCGACAAGGAGAAGCCGAAATGGAAACCGTGTACGTCGTCAAGGGCATGACCTGCGGCCACTGCGCCGGCAGCGTCACGCAGGAGATCGCCGCCCTCCCGGGCGTCGAGCACGTCGACGTCGCCCTCGACACCGGCAAGGTCACCGTCAAGAGCGAGACCGCCCTCACCGAGGACCAGGTCCGCGCCGCGGTCGACGAGGCCGGCTACGAGCTCGTCGGCGTCGCGTAACGCAGCCTTGTGGAGGCCCTGGACACCCGTTCACCGGGTGTTCAGGGCCTCGCCGTTGCGGCCGCCGCGACCCCCTGACGTACAGTCGATGCATGGCAGTCTCCGATGACGACCGTTCCGTCGAGCTCGACGAGGACTTCTCGGTGCTCCCGGACCAGACCTCCGACGACACCGACCGCGGCTGGGGCGAGACCCCCGCCCCGCGCCGCTCCCGGCGCGAACTCTCCCCCCGCGACCTCGACCTCCTGGCCGAACGCCCCCCGCACTGGTCCTGAGGCGGCATTGCGATGGCAGACGCATTCCCGCCCCACGAGCGCATCGAACTCATCGCGCGCTCCATCCTCCTCCGCGCCGGCATCGCCCGCTTCCACGAGGAACGCCGCGCCAACTGGGACCGCCTCGCGAAGGCCCACCGCCCCGACGACGTCCTCGCGCGCCACCAGAACGCCGAGGACCTCCAGACCCTCGACGACGCCCTCCGCCTCATGGACCGCGCCATCGACCTCCTCGAATCCCCCGTCGAGGACCGCGTCGCCATCGTCGCCTTCGGCATCGAGCAGCTCCAGCACCGCGTCACCGAACTCGAGGAGTACGCCGACCTCAAGGAGCCCATCGGCCTCCTGCGCGAGCTCATCGAATCCTGAACCGGGCCGACGCGAAGGGCCCGGACCCAGGGGAGGGAGGCTCCCCCTGGTCCGGGCCCGTCGTGCGCCCCCGGAAGGGGCGCGGGTGTCGAGCAGTGGTCTTGTCTTAACCCTTCACTGCCCCGCCGGTGAGGCCCGAGACGATGTAGCGCTGGAGGCTCATGAACACCGCCACCGTCAGGATCGACGTCAGCAGCGTCCCCGCCGCGAAGATGCCGAAGTACGACGCGGGCGAGTTCTCGGCCGTCAGCGTCTTCAGGCCCACCGCGAGGGTCATCTCCGGCCGGTCCGTCAGGAACAGCGACGCCAGGATGAAGTCGTTCATCGTCCCCACGAACGCCAGGATCCCCGAGATCGCGATGATCGGCGCCGCCAGCGGCAGGATCATCCCGAAGAAGATCTGCGCGTGCGAGGCGCCGTCGATCGTCGCCGCCTCGTCGAGCTCCTTCGGGATCGTGTCGAAGAAGCCCTTCATCAGCCAGGTCGACACGCCGAGCGCCCCGCCCATGTACACCAGCATCAGGCCCAGCTTCGTGTTCAGGCCCGCCACCGGGTAGAACTCGCCGATCGACCCGAAGATCAGGTACAGCGCCACCACCGCCAGGAACGCCGGGAACATCTGGATCAGCAGCAGGAACAGCAGCATCGGCCGCCGCCCCTGGAACCGGAACCGGCTGAACGCGTACGCCGCCAGCGACGAGATGAAGATCGAGATGAACGCCGCCGGCACCGCGATGATCAGCGAGTTCGCGAACCACGACGCGAACGGCACGTTCTCGTCCGTGAACAGCTTCTCGAAGTTGCCCAGCGAGAACGAGGTCGGCAGCAGGTCCGTCGACGACAGCGTCCCGTTCGGGTTGAACGCCGCCGACACCACGTACACGATCGGGACGAGCCCGAACACGAGCGCCGCCAGCGCGACGGCGTGCCGCCAGCCGGTGTCGCCGGCCCACTTCAGGAACGGGTTGCGGCCCTTGCGCTTCACGGCGGTCATGAGTACACGTCCTCCTGGTTGCGGGTGAAGCGGAACATGACCGCCGAGATCGTGGCGACGATGAGGAAGATGAACACGCTGATCGCGCTGGCGAAGCCGTAGTCGGCGCTGGAGGAGCCGAACGCCTGCCGGAACGCGTACGTGATGAGCAGGTCGGTGCCGCCGACCGAGTCGCCGGCCTTGAACGGGTGGCCGCCCGAGAGCAGCTCGATCGCGTTGAAGTTGTTGAAGTTGAACGCGAACGAGGAGATCAGCAGCGGCGTGAGCGCGATGAGCAGCAGCGGCAGCGTGATCTTGCGGAAGGCGGTGACGCCGGTCGCGCCGTCGATCCGGGCCGCTTCGAGCGAGTCCGACGGGAGCGCCTGGAGCGCGCCGAGGGAGATGAGGAACATGTACGGCCAGCCGAGCCAGGTGTTGGCGATGAGGGTCATCGCGCGGGCCGACCAGGTGCCGCCGTACCAGTCGACGTTCAGGTTGAACAGCTCGTTGACGAGGCCGAAGTCGCGGTTGAACATCTGCGCCCACACCATGAGCATCGCGAACGACGGCATCGCGTACGGCAGGATCATGAAGGCCCGGTAGACCTTCGTGCCGCGCATGCCCGGCCGGTTCAGGGCCATCGCGGTGCCGAGGCCGATCGCGAAGGTGAACAGGACCGAGCCGGCCGCGAACATGACGTTCCACGCGAAGACGCCGAGGAACGGGCCGCGGATGTCGGGGTCGGTGAGGACGTCGAGGTAGTTGTCGAAGCCGATGTTCACGCGCCAGCCGACGAGCGCGGGCTCGCCGTCCTCGGTGAGGAAGGTGCCGGTCTCGTCGTCGGCGTGCCACACGGTGCCGGTCTCGGCGTCGGTGATGCAGTCGCACGCCTCGTCGTAGGAGCGCGTGGACTGGCCCTCGAAGGCCGAGAGGCCCTGCACCCTGATGCCGGACTCGGGCCCGGTGGGGACGGCGAGTTCGGCGAGCTCGGCCTGGCGCTCGTTGAGCTCGGCGAGCGTCCACACCGTGTAGTCGGGGGCGGCGGTGATGCGCCCGGTCGGGTCGGTGGTGGCGCCGTCGAGCTCGGTGAGGCCCTCTTCCGTTCCGGCCCAGGTGGATCCGTCGGCCTGGTCGGTGAGCAGGAGGGTCAGCTCGCCCGCGGAGGACTCGCCGACGGCGAGGAGGTAGATGGCGCCGCCGGGGGTCTGCTGCACGCCCGCGGCGATGATCGCCTCGGTGGCCTGCTCCTTGTCGACCCGGTGCCCGTCCCCGTAGTTGGAGAAGGAGGTGCCGACGGTGAGCACGACCGGGAGGATCTGGAAGGCGATGAGCAGCAGCGTGCCGGGCACCAGGTATTTCAGCTGGATCGCCCGGCGCTGGAGGTACACGTAGAAGAGGACGGCCGCGACGGCCGCCTCCAGCGCCAGGCCCCACCACGCCTCGGCGGCGATGAGCGGCAGCGCCGCCCAGACGGCCAGTGCGGCGACCACCGCGAGCACGCCGATCTTGGCGATCAGGCCCGCGGTGGTCGCTGAGCCGGTGGACCGTTGTTCGAGCACGGTGCGATCCTTCGCTCGTCGAGGACTGTCCGGTTGACCTTAGGAGCCGGCGACGGCGTCGCGGATGGCCTGCGCAGCGGTGGTCGCGGCCTCCTCGCCGGTGGAGACGCCGTCGATCGCGTCGGCCTCGGCGCGGCCGAAGGGCTCCCAGACGGCGTTCATCGCGGGGATGTTCGGCATCGGGACGGCGTTCTCGCCGGCGGCGGCGAAGCCCTGGACGTCGGCGTTGTCGGCGGCGTAGGCCTCGGCGGCGGCGGTGAGCGCCGGGAGGCGGCCGCCGGCTTCGGCGAGCTTGAGCTGGAGGTCCTCGGTGAGGACGTAGTTGGTGACGAACTCCTGGGCGAAGACGGCGTTCGCGGCGGTCGCGGAGACGTAGAAGCCCTGGACGCCGAGGAACGGCGAGGCCGGGCCCTGGCCCTCGAAGCCGGGGATGGCGGTGACCTCGTAGTTGAGGCCGGCGCCCTGCACGTCGGTGAGGGCCCACGGGCCGGAGATCATGAACGCGGTCTTGCCGTCGACGAAGAACGGGATGGTGTTCGTGGCGTCGATGGTGGTCTTGAGGACGCCCGCGGCGCCGAGCTCGGCGAACTTCTCGAACGCGGCGATGCCGCCGGGGGAGTCGACGCCGACGTCGTTCGGGTCGAGGTTGCCGGCGCCGTCGTCCTTGAACAGGTAGCCGCCGAAGGACGCGAACAGCGGGTAGGCGCTGTAGGCGTTGCCGTCGACGCCGACCTCCATGGTGAGGACCTCGTCGGTGCCCGCGGCCTGGCCGGCGGCGATGAGCTCCTCGAAGGTGGCGGGGGCGTCGGGGGCGAGGTCGGTGTTGCGGATGAGGCCCAGGTTCTCCATGGCGTAGGCGACGCCGTAGAGGTTGCCGTCCACGGTGAACGCCTTGACGGCGGCCTCGTTCAGGGCGGCCTGCTGGTCGGCGCTGAGGGTGACGGGGGCGATGACGCCGTCCGCGGCGAACTGGCCGGACCAGTCGTGCGCGCCCACGACGATGTCGGGGCCCTGGCCCTGCTCGGCGGCGGTGAGGAAGTCCTCGCGGAGGGTCTCCACGTGCTCCTCGACGGTGACCTTCACGCCGACGGTGGACTCGAAGTCCTTGACGAACTCCTTGAGGACGGGGGTGCGGGTCTCGTCGGCCCAGATCACGAGCTCGCCGGAGAACTCGGTGGTCTCCTCGGTCCCGTTGTCGCCGTCCTCGGAGCCGCAGGCGGCGGCCGCGCCGAGCGCGGCGGCGGAGACGGCGGTGATACCCAGGGTCCTTCTGCGCATGTCTTCTTTTCTCCTCATTGAGGGGCCCCGGGGCGGGGGCCGCTGGTCCGGGGACTCGCGTCCCGACTTCCTACGACATTAGCAAGATGTTTCAGAATCAGGAAAGCCTTGCAACCAAACTGTTGCCAAGTTTCAGATAGGCTAGTCTGTCATCATGCGGCTTCGACTCTCTGACATCGCCCGGCAGGCCGGGGTCAGTGAGGCAACGGTGTCCCGGGTCCTGAACGACAAGCCCGGCGTCGGTCAGCAGACCCGACAGTCCGTCCTCACTGCCCTCGACGTGCTCGGCTATGAACGCCCCCAGGCCCTCCGCAAGCACGCGATCGGCCTGATCGGCCTGGTCGTGCCCGAATTGGAGAACCCGATCTTCCCGTTGTACGCCCAGACGATCTCGAACGTCCTGGCGGGTTCGGGCTACACCCCGGTGCTGTGCACCCAGACCCCCGGCGGCGTCTCCGAGGACGAGTTCGTGGAGATGCTGCGGGAGCGGGCCGTCGCCGGCATCATCTTCGTTTCAGGCTTGCACGCGGACACCACCGCGAGCACCGCACGCTACCAGGAGCTCAAGGACAAGCGGCTGCCGGTGGCCTTCGTCACCGGCCACCCGGAGGGCGTCGAGGCCGCCTCGTTCTCCTGCGACGACACCGTCGCGGCCCGGATCGCCGTGGAGCACCTCGCGGGCCTGGGCCACGAGCGGATCGGCCTGGTCTCCGGCCCGGACCGGTACTGGCCGGTGCGCCGCAAGATCTCCGGCTACCGCGCGGCCATGCAGGGCGTCGGCCCCGAGCTCATCGAGCTCACCCTCTTCGGCGAGCAGGGCGGCCACGCCGCGGCCTCGCGCCTCATCGACCGCGGCGCGACCGCGGTGGTCTGCGGCTCGGACATGATGGCCCTGGGCGCGATCCGCGCGGCCGAGGAGCGCGGCCTGAGCGTCCCGCAAGACTTTTCAGTCGTGGGCTACGACGACTCGCCGCTCATCGCCCACACCAACCCCCCGCTCACGACCGTGCGGCAGCCGGTGCGCGACATCGCCACCGCCGCGGCGCGGGCCCTGCTCGACGAGATCGCCGGGCAGCCCACCCCCTCGTCGGAATACCTGTTCCGGCCCGAACTCGTCGTACGCGGGTCCACCGGTGCGGCACCCCGAGAAGACTGAAAGGGAACTCACCGATGAGTGAACACTGGTGGCGCGACGCGGTCATCTACCAGGTGTACCCGCGCTCCTTCGCCGACGCGGACGGCGACGGGATGGGCGATCTGGAGGGCATCCGCTCGCGCATCCCGTACCTCGCGAAGCTCGGCGTGGACGCCATCTGGCTGTCGCCGTTCTACGCCTCGCCGCAGCACGACGCGGGCTACGACGTCGCCGACTACCGCGCGATCGACCCGCGGTTCGGCGACCTGGGCGACTTCGACCGGATGCTCGCCGACGCGCACGCGGCCGGCATCCGGCTCATCGTGGACCTGGTGCCCAACCACACCTCGTCCGAGCACGAGTGGTTCCGGGCGGCCCTCGCCGCGGCCCCCGGCTCGCCCGAGCGAGAGCGCTACCACTTCCGCGACGTCGACCCGGCGGCCCCGGACACGCCGCCGAACAACTGGCAGTCGATCTTCGGCGGTCCCGCGTGGACGAAGACCGAGGACGGCCGGCAGTGGTACCTGCACCTCTTCGACTCCTCCCAGCCGGACCTGAACTGGGAGAACGCGGAGGTGCACGAGGAGTTCAAGTCGATCCTGCGGTTCTGGCTCGACCGCGGCGTGGACGGCTTCCGCATCGACGTCGCCCACGGCATGGTCAAGGCGAAGGGCCTGCCGGACACCGGCGGCGACGGCACGATCGAGATGATCGGCACCACGCAGGCCCCGTTCTTCGACCAGGACGGCGTGCACGACATCTACCGCACGTGGCGCCCGATCATCGAGGAGTACGACGGGGACCGCATCTTCGTCGCGGAGGCGTGGACGGACTCGGCCGAGCGCCGCTCCCTGTACCTGCGCCCCGACGAGCTCCACCAGGCGTTCAACTTCGACCTGGTGCTGGCGCCGTTCAGCGCGGTCGACTTCCGCAAGGCGATCGACTCGGAGATCGCGAACAACGCGGGCGTGGGCGCGCCGTGCACGTGGGTGCTGTCGAACCACGACGTGCAGCGCCACGTCACCCGCTACGGCGGCGGCGCGACCGGGCTGGCCCGGGCGCGGGCCGCGACGCAGCTGCTGCTCTCCCTCCCGGGCGTCGTGTACGTCTACCAGGGCGAGGAGCTGGGCCTGAACGAGGTCCTGGACCTCCCGGCGGAGGTCCGCCAGGACCCGTCGTTCCACCGCACGAACGGCGAGCAGATCGGCCGCGACGGCTGCCGCGTCCCGCTCCCGTGGGCGAAGGACGGCGTCTCGCTCGGCTTCGGCCCGGCGGGCGAGCCGTGGCTGCCGCAGCCGGCCGACTGGGCGGAGCTGTCGGTGGAGGCCGAGGACGGCGTGGCGGGCTCGACCCTCGAGTTCTACCGCGCGGCCATCGCGATCCGCAAGGCCCACAAGGCGACCGGCCTGACCTGGCTGGCCGACCCGGGCGAGAACGCGTTCGCGTTCGACAACGGCGCCCTGGTCGCGGTCGTGAACTTCGGCGACGAGCCGGTCCCGGTCGCCTCCTACGGCACCGAGGTGCTCCTGGCGAGCGCCGACCTCGTCGACGGCACCCTCCCGGGCGGCGCGGCCGTCTGGTTCGAGAAGTAGCGCAAGCGCAAGGGGGCGGCGGGCCGGACGGCCCGCCGCCCCTGTTCCGTTCCGGCGGCTGGACCCGGCGCTGCTCATGAAGAACACGCCGAATGTTCGTCGTGTCCTACCCGGAATTCAGTGCTAGCATCGGTAGCGTGAGGGGGTGAATGCGATGACTCATGTACCTCCCAAGACCCGCGACATGTCCATCCGCGGGCTTGACGCGCAGGTGTACGAAGCGATTCGTGTGCGGGCTGCGAAGCACGGCCAGTCCATGGAGGCCGAGATCCGAGAAGTCCTGACCCGCTTGGCCGACGGCGAGTTCGACCGCGGCGCAGAGGGGATCGGCTCGCTCATCCGCTCCTACGTCGAGGACGTCGGCGGGGCGGACCTCGAACTCCCGGCCCGCGACGAGCCCGACCGTGCACTGGACCTGTCTTGATCGTCGTCTTCGACACCAACGTCATCTCCGAGATCATCCGCGAGAACGGCGATTTCGGCATCGTCCTCTGGAGCAACAGGTACACCGCAGAGGCCCTGACCACATCGGTGTGCATCGCCGAACTCAGGTGGGGCGTGGCGCAGCTTCCGGCGGGCCGCAAGCGCGCCGCCCTCGAGATCGCGGTGGACAAGATCGAGATCGAGGCGTTCCGCGACCGCATCCTGCCGTTCGACGCGCGAGCGGCGGCGCACTACGGCCGAATCCGGCAGGCGCGGAAGGCGGCCGGTCGGCCGATGAGCTCGACCGATGCGATGATCGCGGCGATCTGCGCCTCCCGCGGAGCCGCGCTCGCCACCAGGAACGTCAAGGACTTCGAGGGAACCGGGGTGCCACTCCTCGACCCTTGGAAGGATCAGAGGACACCGGAGTGAGCCAGCTACAGCGGGGCTACGAGGCGGCGGCCTCGCACAAGTTGATCGTGCGCGACATCGATCCCGAGCTGTTCGACTGGCTGAGGAGGAGAGCGGCGGGCAACGGCCGTTCGATGTCCTCGGAGGCGAAGGCGATCTTCGCGCGACTGCGTGCGGAAGATGCGGCTCGGATATGCACCCGGATCGAATGACCTGCGGGCGTGCCGGTCGGCCGCCCGGAAGCGCCGCGAGCCCGGGCCGTGGGGACGGCCCGGGCTCGCGGCGTCTCGCGCTTACTTGATCTTGTTGCCGGCGGAGCGGAGCTGCTGGCAGGCCTCGATGATGCGGGCGGCCATGCCGGCCTCGGCGAGCTTGCCGTAGGCGCGCGGGTCGTACGCCTTCTTGTTGCCGACCTCGCCTTCGACCTTGAGGACGCCGTCGTAGTTCTTGAAGATGTGGTCGACGATCGGACGCGTGAACGCGTACTGGGTGTCGGTGTCGATGTTCATCTTGATGACGCCGTAGTCGACGGCGTCGGAGATCTCCTGCGCGGTGGAGCCGGAGCCGCCGTGGAAGACCAGGTCGAACGGCTTGTCCTTGCCGGTCTCCTTGCCGATCTCGTCCTGGATGTCCTTGAGGATCTCCGGGCGCAGGTGCACGTTGCCGGGCTTGTAGACGCCGTGGACGTTGCCGAAGGTCAGCGCGGTCATGTAGCGGCCGTTCTCGCCGGAGCCGAGGGCGGCGACGGTGGCGCGGGCGTCCTCGACGGTGGTGTAGAGCTGCTCGTTGATCTCGGCCTCGACGCCGTCCTCCTCGCCGCCGACGACGCCGATCTCGACCTCGAGGACGACCTTGGCCTTCGAGGTGCGGGCCAGGAGCTCCTGGGCGATCTCGAGGTTCTCGGCGAGCGGCACGGCCGAGCCGTCCCACATGTGCGACTGGAAGAGGGGCTCCTCGCCGCGGGCGACGCGCTCCTCGCTGATGGCGAGGAGGGGGCGGACGAAGCCGTCGAGGTGGTTCTTCGGGCAGTGGTCGGTGTGGAGGGCGACCTTGACCGGGTAGTTCTTGGCGATCTCGTGGGCGGCGGCGGCGAGCGCGGCGGCGCCGGTGACCTTGTCCTTGATCGTCGGGCCGGAGAGGTACTCGGCGCCGCCGGTGGACACCTGGACGATGCCGTCGGACTCGGCCTCGGCGAACGCGGCCAGGGCGGCGTTGAGGGTCTGGGTCGAGGTCACGTTGATGGCCGGGTAGGCGAAGGAGCCGGCCTTCGCCCGGTCGAGCATCTCGTTGTATTCCTCGGGTGTTGCGATAGGCATGCTGCCTGCTCCTTAGACAAGTCGTTGATGAGCGCCCCGACCGGGGGCCAGACCCAGACGCCGCTGTCTGATGGCCTCGAACTTATTGCGTCGAGGTGAAGTATTGCCCACGATCATGTGAAGCCATGACTCAGGCTACCTGGTGGTTCACTGGCCGGACGGGGCCCTCGCCACTACGGTGGAGTTTATGAACTATCAGCAGGAATGGGCGGGCGACTTCGACGAGTTGTCCGAGTTCGACCTGGCCGACTCGACCGAGCCCGCGCGCGACGGCGACCCGGAGGCGCCGGTGACCGACCCGGACCTCCCCGACGAGGCCGATCCGGCGGACGCCGCCGAGCAGCTCGCCGACGTGCCGATCGACGAGGACGACGAGGCGCCCGCCTAGCGACACGGAGCAGGGCCCGGTCCCGCAGTCGCCTGCGGGGGCCGGGCCCTGGTGCATTTCCGGTCCTTACGCCTTACCCAGCCGGTCGAGGATCCATGCGAGGTTGAACGCCTCCTCCTCCCAGGCGTCGTAGCGCCCGGAGCGGCCGCCGTGGCCGGCCTCCATCTCGGTCTTGAGGAGCACGTCGGAGGACGGGCTCTCGTGGCGCAGCTTCGCGATCCACTTCGCGGGCTCGTGGAAGCCGACGCGGGTGTCGTTCAGGCTGGTGACCGCGAGGATCGCCGGGTAGGTCGCGCCGGTGACGTTCTCGTAGGGCGAGTACGACTTCATGTACTCGTACACCTCGGGCGACTCGAGCGGGTTGCCCCACTCCTCCCACTCGATGACGGTGAGCGGCATGGTCGGGTCGAGGATGGTGTTGAGCGCGTCGACGAACGGGACGTCGGCGAGGATGCCGGCGAACCGCTCGGGGGCGAGGTTCGCGACCGCTCCCATGAGGAGCCCGCCGGCGGAGCCGCCGCGGGCGACGATCCGGTCGGGGGCGGCCCAGCCGACCTCGGCGAGGTGGTTCGCGCAGTCCACGAAGTCGGTGAACGTGTGCTTCTTGTGCAGGAGCTTGCCCTGCTCGTACCACTGCCGGCCCATCTCGCCGCCGCCGCGCACGTGCGCGATCGCGAAGACGACGCCGCGGTCGAGGAGGCTCAGGCGCGGGATCGAGAAGTACGGGTCGATCGAGTGCTCGTAGGAGCCGTACCCGTACAGCAGGCACGGCGCGGTCCCGTCCGCGGTGACGCCGGCCTTGGCCACGATCGAGATCGGGACCTTCGTGCCGTCCTGGGCCGTGGCCCACTCGCGGTACTGCACGTAGTCGGCCGGGTCGAAGTCGCCGAGGACCGGCGTCTGCTTGCGCAGGTGCAGCTCGGCCCCGTCGATGTCGTAGTCGTACACCGAGGACGGCGTCACCAGCGACGTGTACCCGAGGCGGATCTGCCGCGACTCGTAGTCGGGGTTCTCGCCCAGGCCGACCGCGTAGATCGGCTCGTCGAACGCGATCTCGGTGAGGTTCCCGTCCGCGTCGAGGATGCCGACCCGGGAGAGCCCGGCGCGGCGCATGGAGACGACGACGTGGTCCTCGAACGCGTCGGCCGACTCCAGGCGCACGGCCTCGTCGTGGGCGATGACCTCGTGGAACTGCGTGGTGTCCGCGACGGGCGTCCACCCGAGCGTGAAGTTCTCGGCGTTCCGGTTGTGCAGCACCCAGAACCGGTCGCCCTGGTGGTCGACGGACAGCTCGACGCCCTGCTCGCGGCCGCCGCCGAACACGGTGAACTCGCCGGTGGGGTCGGCGGCGTCGAGGTAGCGGACCTCGGTGGTGATCTTGGAGCCGGAGACGATGAACAGGTACCGCTCGGAGCGGGTCAGGTCGATCCCGGTCCAGAACCGCTCGTCGTCCTCCTGGTAGACGAGCACGTCCTTGTCCTCGTGCTCGCCGAGGACGTGCCGCCACACCTGGTGCGGGCGCCACGCGTCGTCCACTTTGGTGTAGAAGAACACGGAGCCGTCCTGCGACCACGCCCCGCCGTAGAACACGTTCGGGATGTCGTCGGGGAAGTCGTCGCCGGTGCGCAGGTCCTTGAACCGCAGGGTGAAGCGCTCGTCGCCGGAGTAGTTGACGGCGTAGGCGAGCAGGTTCCCGTCGGGGGAGACGTCGCAGGTGCCCAGGGAGAAGAAGTCGTGGCCCTCGGCGAGCTCGTTGCCGTCGACGAGGATCTCCTCGCCCTCGACCGCGACGCCGGCCTCGACCTGCGGCGGCGTGTCGCCGGCGGCCTTGACGCGGCACTGGATGCCGTACTGCTTGCCCTCTTCGGTGCGCCCGTAGTACCACCAGCCGCGCTTGCGGACGGGGACGGAGAGGTCGGTCTCCTGCGTGCGGCCCTTGATCTCGCCGAAGATCGACGTGCGCAGGTCCGCGAGGTGCGCGGTGCGCGATTCGGCGTAGGCGTTCTCGGCCCGGAGGTAGTCGAGCGTCTCGGGGTCCTCGGGGTTCTTCAGCCAGGCGTACGGGTCGTCGACGGTGTCGCCGTGGTGGGTTCGCGCGTGTTCGCGGCGGGGCGCCGCGGGTTTCGCGGGTTGCGTTTCCGACATGCCTCAACTGTAAGGGCCCCGCGCGGGCAGCGCCGGTCACAGCACGCCC
Organism: Glycomyces terrestris; assembly: GCF_003933745.1. Lineage (GTDB taxonomy): Bacteria > Actinomycetota > Actinomycetes > Mycobacteriales > Micromonosporaceae > Glycomyces > Glycomyces terrestris. The sequence goes on from NZ_RSEB01000008.1 coordinate 161,377, forward strand.
GCCCGCAATCGATCATAAGTTACTCATGAGTAATATACGGGCGGTCAGAAACCCGTGAAAATGCCCGAACCGGGGCGCACTGGCCTGTGAGGATAGTGTCCATGAGCGACAGGAGCGACGACGGCGGGCCACTGCCCGAAACGTCCGCACACGACAGCGGCGAGCCGGAGATCACCGGCGCCGAAGCGGACGCACCCCCGGGCGCCGACCCGCGGCCCGCCCGCGCCGCCGGCTCGGGAGCGACCGACGCACCGGACTCGAACGCCGCCACCGCGTTCGAAGCGGGCACCGTCCCCGCGACCGGGCTCGACGCCGCACCCACTGCTCCCGGCGACACCGCCGCTGACGCACTCGTCCCGGGCGAGACCGCGCCCGCGATCGAGCCCGACACCACCGCTCTTGCTGCGCCCGCCCCGGGCGAGCGCTCCAGCGCGACCGCCGCCGAACCGACCGCCGTCATCGAACGCCCGCGCGAGGGCGCCGCCGTCGCCCCGCCGCGCCTCCCCGGCGCCGACCGCACCGCGCTCCTCGAACACCCCAACGGCCACCCGTTCCTCGACGCGCGGCACCTCACCGCGACCGGCCGCCAGGGCACGATCTTCGCCGACGTCACCCTCACCGCCCGCCCCGGCCAGGTCGTCGCCGTCACCGGCGACGGCGGCGACGGCCGTACCTCCCTCCTCCTCGCCCTCACCGGCCGCTTCCGCCCCGACTCCGGCACCCTCCGCGTCGACGGCCGCACCCGCCCCGGCCATATCCGCCGCCGCTTCACCATCGCCCAGGCCGGACCGCCGATCCGCTTCGCCGAGTACCACACCGTCGCCGCCTGCATCAAGGAGACGACCGCCGTCTCCGGCGGCGCCGCCACCGCCGCCAACATCCACGCCTGGCTCGACCGCCTCGCCGTCGGCGTCGACACCGGCGACACCTACGGGTTCCTCCCGCGCATCGACCAGATCCGCTTCGCCATCGCCTGCGCCGCCGCCTCCCGCACCCCCGCCATCGCCGTCGACGACGCCGACACCGGGCTCGACACCGCCGGCGCCGAACGCGTCTTCGAAGCCCTCCGCACCGTCGCCGACGCCGGCCAGCTCGTCCTCGCCGCCTGCACCCTCACCGCCCCGCCCGCCGACACCGTCGTCGACCTCCGCGTCCACCACCGCGACCCGCACCCGGACCACCGCCCCGCCGAGAACGGAGGCCTCCGATGAGCCAGTTCCTCCTGAGCCCGTTCAAGCTCGCCGCAGCCGAACTGCGCCGCTTTCGCGGCCACCCCATCCGCACCCTCGCGCTCGTCGCGATCGTCCTCATCCCGCTCGTCTACGGCGGCCTCTACCTCTGGTTCGCCTGGAACCCCTACGGCAAGCTCGACCAGATGCCCGTCGCCGTCGTCAATGAGGACCAGGGCGCCCAGGTCGACGTCGACGGCGAGACCCAGCAGATCAACGGCGGCGACCAGCTCGTCGACCAGCTCAAGGAAGACCGCATCTTCGACTGGCGCTTCACGGACGCCGCCGACGCCGCCCGCGGCCTCCGCGACGGCGACTACTACATGGTCATCACCGTCCCCGAGGACTTCTCCGCGCGCCTCGCCAGCCTCTCCGGCACCGACCCCGAGCAGGCCACCGTCGAGTTCGACCTCAACGACGCCAACGGCTACGTCGCCGGCATCATGGCCTCCACCGTCGAAGCCGAACTCCGCAACCAGATCAACACCGCCGTCTACGTCACCTTCGCCACCACCATCTTCGGCGACCTCACCCGCCTCCACGACGGCCTCACCGACGCCTCCGCCGGCGCGAGCGACCTCGCCGACGGCCTCGCCACCGCCCAGAGCGGCGCGAGCGACATCGAGTCCGGCCTCGCCGACCTCACCACCGGCGCGCAGCGGGTCGCCGACGGCGCGGACCAGGTCAGCGACGGCGTCGACCAGGCCGTCGCCGTCGCCCAACCCGTCGTCCAGGCCCTCGCCGACAACTGGACCCAGATCCAGGCCGGCGCCTCCAGCGCCGCCGACCTCGCCGACCGCGCGAACACCGACCTCGACACCGTCTACGCGACCCTCTGCACCGACAGCCCCGACGCCGACCCCGACGCCTGCGCCGCACTCGAGGACTTCATCGCCGAAGCCGACAGCGCCAACGCCGACATCCAGAACGCCGACGACCAGATCCAGTCCACCTCCACCGACACGCTCGACCAGGCCTCCGACGACCTCACCGCCCTCCAGACCGGCGCGAGCGACGTCGCCGACGGCGCCTCCCAGGTCGCCGCGGGCGCCGCCACCGCCGAAGACGGCGCGAGCGACCTCGCCGACGGCCTCACCACCCTCCACGACGGCGCCGACACCCTCGCGACCAGCCTCGCCACCGCCGCCGACTCCGTCCCCAGCACCAACCCGGCCGACGACGCCGACAACGCCGAGGCCTACGGCAGCCCCGTCGCCGTCACCGAGCACAACCTCAACCCCGCCGACACCTACGGCCGCGGCCTCGCCCCGTTCTTCATCGCGATCGCCCTGTGGGTCTTCGGACTCATGGCCTACCTCGTCCTCTCCACCGTCAACCAGCGCGCCCTCGCCGGCCCGCTCCGCTCCCTCCCGATCGCGGTCGGCGGCTGGCTGCCCGGCGCCCTCCTCGGCGTCCTCTCCGCCGTCGTCCTCTACCTCGCGGTCGAACTCGGGCTGGGCCTCGACCCCAAGGACGCCCTCGACACGGTCGGCCTCTCGATCCTCGTGATCCTCGCGTTCTCCGCGATGGCCCACCTGTTCAAGCTCGCCTTCGGCACCGCCGGCAGCCTCGTCCTCGTCGTCCTGCTCATGCTCCAGCTCACGAGCGCGGGCGGGCTCTACCCGGTCGAGACCACGCCCCGGTTCTTCCAGGCCCTGCACCCGCTCCTGCCGATGAGCTACGTCGTCGACGCCCTCCGCGTCACGATCAGCGGCGGCGAGACCTCGCATGTGGTGCGGGCCGTGATCGTCCTCGCCGCGTACCTGGTCGGCGCGCTCGCGCTCTCCACCCTCATCGTGGCGACGCGCCGGAAGTGGAAGCCAGACAGCGTGAACGAACCCCTGCAAGTCTGAGCAGCAGGCCCGGCCCGCAGCGCGGGCCGGGCCAAGCGCTCACCGCCCGGGCCAAGCTCACCGCCCGAGCCAAGCGCTCACCGCCCGGTCCCGCTCACCGCCCAGTCCTGTTCACCGCCCGTCCCGCTCCCGCCCGCTCCCGCTCACCACCCGATCCTTGCGCCGAGTCCCGCCCGCGCCTGCTCCTCATTACTCATCTCGCTCGATCAGCGGCGCCAGAGCGTCCAGGGTCCGCTCGAGCCCGAACGAGAAGGCGTGCTCGGCGTCGTACGCCGAATCATGCGCTTCCCCGGCGGCCTGCCCGACCCGCACGGCGGTCGGGAACCGCTCGGGGTCGAGGACCTTCGCGAGCAGGGGCCCGTTCGCCTCCCACCACTCCTGGTCGCTCATCGCGCTGGCGGCGCGCTCGGCATCGGCTTGTGCCGCGTCTTGGGCGGCGATGCGCACGAACCCGAGCAGGTACGCGAGGACGTCGTCCATCTCGACATCGCTGAGCCCCAAGCCTTCCAGGGCCTGGAGTTCGTGCTCGTACTTGGCGCACTGCCCGGGCCCGAGCGGCGGCCGGCTGGGGGAGGCGGCCGCGGCCCAGGGGTGGCGGCGGTAGAGGGAGTAGCCGTCCCGGGCGACCGCCGCGAGCCGCTCCCGCCACGGGAGGCCGGCCACGGGCGTCCGCTCCATCGAGGCGAACAGGGAGTCGATCATCAGGGCGACGAGCTCGGTCTTCCCGGGCACATAGGTGTACAGCGTCATCGGCGCCTTCCCCAGCTCCTGCGCCAACCGCCGCACCGTCAGCGCCTCGAGCCCTTCCCGATCCGCGAGCTCGACCGCGGCGGCGACGACCGCGTCGACGGTCAACCCCTTCCGCGGCCCGCGGCTCGCCTCGGGCCCGGCCCTCCACAGCAGTTCGAGCAGATTCGGCTTCGGGGTCTCAGTGGCAGCAGTCACGCGAAAATCCTACCCGGAAAACTTGTACACCGTACGACGTACTAAGTACAATATACAACGTACGAAGAACCGAGCCCCGCCAAGGAGCGCCCATGCGAATCACCTCGTCCGCCGTCTCCCTCAACGTCACCGACCCGACCGTCTCCGCCGAGTTCCTCAAGCGCCACTACGGCTTCACCGAGGACATGTCCGCAGACGGCTTCGTCTCCCTCTCCCGCCCCGACGCCGGCTTCAACGTCATCTTCCTGCGCACGGGCCTCGCCACCTTCAAGCCCGAGAGCGCCAAGGGCCACGCCGACGGCCTCCTCCTCGCCTTCGTGGTCGACGACATCGACGCCGAATACGAGCGGATCAAGTCCGAGGGCGTCGAGATCACGACCCCCATCGAGACCGAGGAATGGGGCGAGCGCTACTTCCAGACCGCCGACCCCAACGGCGTCGTCATCCAACTCGTCCAGTGGATGACCGAGCCCGCCGCCAAGTTATCCACAAGCCATCCCACCAGGCAAAATGATCAACCCTCGCGAAGTTATCCACAGGCGGGAAATCAATCCTGTACAGAT
>NZ_RSEB01000009.1 GCF_003933745.1 Glycomyces terrestris
CAATGTGTGGAGTGGACGGGTACTAACCGCCGAGAACTTAACACAACAACGACGGCCCGCCCGAGCGATCGGGCACGGTCAGGTAGAAACGACATTCACGCACGCTATGCGATTCTGAGACAACACGCTCAGGCTCGAACCCCCCGCCACCGGCCCAGGCCACTGGTCCAGGCCGGCATGAGGGGGTGTTCGCCGAGCAGACCCGGCCACGATAGTGGCCGCCACAGGTTTGTTTGGTGGTGAGAGCGGAAGTGACACACCCGGTCCCATTCCGAACCCGGTCGTTACGGCTTCCAGCGCCGATGGTACTGCACCCGAGGGGGTGTGGGAGAGCAGGACACCGCCAAACATGAACATGAAGCGAAAGGCCCGACACCCAGTGTCGGGCCTTTCACCGTATCCAGAACAAGGAACCCAGACCCGATCCACACCGCACCGGCGAATGCGACGGCGCCATGCACGGACAATAGAAGGCCCCCACCTCACGGTGAGGGCCTTTTCGCGTATGCGGGTCTAGACGTACGGGCCGTCGAGGTGTTCGCCGGCGTGCTGGCGGTACCAGAGGCCGCGGTAGCAGCGCCACGGCTGCGGGCGCAGCTGGGTGGGCGCGAAGATCTGTTCGAGGAGGCGCCGGGCTTCGAGGAAGAAGTCGAGGCGCTCGTCGGGGGCCGCGATGTGCTGGGAGTCGTCGACCGGCGTCTCCGCGGGAAGGATCGTCAGCGACGGCCACATCGTGGTCTGCTCGGCCAGCGGAAGGAGCCAGGCGCGCATCTCGTCGAGGGGCTCGCTGCCCACGGTGTAGGTGAACGAGGTGCGGTGGCCGGCTTCGCGTGCGGCCGAGAGGATCTCGGACAGGCGCTCGGACTGGTGGGCGGCGACCGGGGCGACCGACGGGTCGGCGGCTGCGGCGTCCTGGGGGACGACCGGCTCGGCCGCGAGTTCGGCGGAGTCGTCCTTGTACGTCTCGGTCGTGAGGAACAGCAGGACCGGGCCGACCTTCTCGGCGAGCTCGTTGAACGCGGCCTTGCTGCGCAGGGCCGGGGTCAGGACGCCGAGGGTGGTGGACTCGGGGAGTCCTTCGGCGGTCATGGCCTCGCGGACCGCGAGGAGGTGCTGGACGACGAGCTGCTCGTCCAGGGCGTGGCCGGCGGAGAGGGTGACCTCGTCGAAGAGGTGCCGCTCGCCGTCGTCGGCCAGGTCGGAGGCGAGCGCCTCAAGGAGGTCGCGGTAGCACTTGACCAGATCGGCGGAGTCGACGTCGGCCTGGAGGAGGAGCGTGGCGGCCTTGCCTTCGGCGCGAAGGTAGCCGCGGACCTCTTCTCCCGGTTCGGCTTCGATGATCTCGGCGACCGGGGTGCCGTCGACGCAGAGCTCGCTCAAGCCATGCTGCGGCGAGGACGGGTCGACGTGGGCGCGAAGGCTGAACGGCGAGGTCGCGCGGTCGGCCGGGAGGACGAGCATGAACTCCTCGTCCTCCGAGTTCAGGCGCAGTCGCATGCCCTCGGTGTTGTTGCCGCGCAGACCGTAGAGGTTGAGCGCGATGAGCAGGAGCTCGCTCCACTCGAGGTCGTGGCGTACCGCGAGTCGCCGCCACCGGTGCACCGTCGAGGAGATCGGGCCGGCTGCGTCAGCGGATTGTGTCGGCTCTTCCATGACCAGTTCCGATTCTTCCTCTCGTCCCCACCGCGAAACTCCACCGTACAAGAGACTTGGACGTACAGGTGGACGCGGTCCACCTCTATGCTAGGTCCGTCAGCGGACAAAAGCACCCGTCGTGAGCACCGGCACGCGGTCCGAATGCTGGGAACCGTGTCGTGTGCGCCTCTCCCGGAACCCTTGGCCCCGAATGATCTGGAGTCGGAGCGTGATGCCGCCGATCAGACCGGTGCGGCGCCGCCGCGGGCCCCGGGGCCGGGTCCTGTAGGCGGTGGCCAAGACCCGGCCGGGCTTCGTGACCGGCGCCGTCGCGGGCCGCGCGCACGATCTTATCGAACAAGATCGATGCGCGGCGGCCGTATTCCGGGGACGTACCTGATCTCGCGGGGCCGTGCTGCGGGGGCGCAGACGCTCGCCACTAGCCGCGCGGCAAGGTAGGCTTCGAGCCGTGCCGGACCTGCGGTTCGGCGCGGTCCCCGTCCCCCGCCCGGTCGAGGCCGGCGGTTGCGCAAAGGAGTCCCCGTGGTCGACCAGGGTGTCGTCTGTTCCGTCGATCCGCACGTCAGCCGCATCGGCGCCGACGTGCTCGCGAACGGCGGCAACGCCGTCGACGCCGCGATCGCCGCCGGCGCGGCGCTGACCGTCGTCGCCCCGCACCTGTGCGGGCTCGGCGGCGACCTGTTCGCCCTGGTGCACGTCCCCGGCGAGACCGTCCCGGCGTACCTGAACGCCTCGGGCCGCGCCGGCTCGGGCGCCGACGCCGCGGGCCTGCGCGCCGAGGGGCACCGCGCGATGCCGTTCCGCAACGACCTGCGCTCGGCGACCGTGCCCGGCGTCGTCGACGGCTGGTTCAAGCTCCACGAACGCTACGGGACGCGGCCGATGGCGGAGCTGCTCGCGCCCGCGATCGAGCTGGCCTCCAAGGGATGGCCGGCGACCGCGATGCTCGCGAACGCCGGGAAGACCCTCGACGGCGTCGCGGGCGCCGAGGACCTGGTGGGGCTCGAGGTCGGGGCGACGGTGACGCGCGAGCGGACCGCGGCGGCGCTGCGCGCCACCGCCGAGGGCGGCCGCGACGGGTTCTACCTCGGCGACTTCGGGCGGGGCCTGGTCGAGATCGGCGAGGGCCTGTTCACCGAGGCCGACCTCGCCGCCGTGCAGGCCGCATGGGAGGAGCCGATCAGCGTCGACGCGTTCGGGCACCGGATCTGGTCGGCCGCGCCGAACTCGCAGGGGTACCTGCTGCTGCTCGCGCTGGCGATCGCCGACCGGCTCGACCTGCCGGTCGACGCGGACGACCCGCTGTGGGCGCACTACCTGGTCGAGGCCGCGCGGCAGGCCGGGCACGACCGGCCGGAGCGGCTGTTCGACGGTGCCGACGTCAGCGACCTGCTGGCCGCCGCCGGTGAGCGGGCCGCGCGGATCAGCCCGGACGCGAAGGCCGACGTGCCGGTGCACCAGGCCGCGGGCGGCACCACGTACATGGCGGTGCTCGACGGGAACGGCATGGGCGTCTCGTACATCCAGTCGAACGCGGCCGGGTTCGGGACGTGGATCTTCGAGCCGCGCACCGGGATCGGGCTCCAGAACCGAGGGACCGGGTTCAACTTGGAGCCGGGCCACCCGGCCGAGTACGGGCCCGGGAAGCGGCCGCCGCACACGCTGGTGCCGGCGCTGGTGACGCGGGCCGACGGGTCGCTGCGGCTGGTGGCCGGGTCGATGGGCGGCGACTCGCAGCCGCAGATCGTGTCGCAATTGATCGCGCGCGTGCTGCACGGCGGCGAGCCGGTCGGGGCCGCGGTGGGCGCGCCGCGGTGGCGGCTCCACCCGGGCGAGACCGGGTTCGGGACCTGGACCGGCGTCTACGAGACGGACGTGGAGTTCGAGGACGGGAGCCCGGAGGCGTGGGGTGCGGGGCTGCGCGACCGCGGGTTCGCGGTGGCCCCGGCCGCGGCCGGAAGCGGCTTCGGGCACGCGCACCTGATCGAGATCGACGAGGCCGGGCACGCCGAGGGCGCGGCCGACCCGCGCGCCGAGACGGGCACGGTCGCGGTGGCGCCGAACGGGGGATGACGCGCGCCGAACGGAGGCCCGCCGCTGCGCGCTGCCCAGTGGCGGCGCCGTTGCTGGAATAAGGTGCGATCCTCCCGGGTGGGTCCGACAGGAATCGGGGCCGATCCGGGGTCGCGGCCGGGAAGTCATCCGAACGAGTGAGGCCGAGGGCCGGTCGGGATGTCGGACCCCGGTTGTACCGTTCGGAGCGATCGTCATCGCCGTCTGAGAGGAACCGGTGCAGTGCCAGAGTCGTTGCGGTTGGCCGACGCGCGGCGGATCGCCATCGCCGCGCAGCTGCGGCCGAAGGCCGCGCGTTTCAAGACCGTCCTGGAGCGGCTCGGGTGCATCCAGCTCGACACGATCTCGGCGGTTCGGCGCGCCCACGAGCTGACGCTGCTCGCCCGCGGCCTCGACGTGGACGAGGCGGTGCGGAGCCTTGAGCGCCGCAAGTCCCCGGTCGCGTTCGAGTACTGGGCGCACGCGATGTCGCTGCTCCCGGTGTCGGCTTGGCCGTACCTCGCGCGCCGCCGGCGCGCCTGGCGCGAGCGGTACCAGGACGACTCGCTGGTCGCCGCCGAGGCCGAGGTCCTCGCGCTGCTGCGCGACCGCGGCGCGATCACCGTCTCCGACTTCCCCTCCGGCGCGATGCACCGCGGCCAGGGTGTCGGGAACATGGGCGACAGCTGGAACTTCCGCACCGACCACAAGCACGCGGTCGAGCGGCTGCTGTGGTTCGGCGACGTCGCCTGCACGCACCGGATCGGGTTCAAGCGCGTCTACCAGCTCGCCGAGCGCGGCATCCCCGCCGAGCACTTGTGGGACGCCGACGACGAGGAATGCCTGCGCTACATGGTGACCACCGCGCTGCGGAACCTCGGCGTGGGCACCACCAAGGACGTCGCCGACTACTTCCGGCTCAAGAACGCCGACACCGAGCGCGTGCTCCGCGAACTCGAGGTCGAGCAGGTCGCCGTCGAGGGCTGGAAGGCCCGCGCCTGGATCGACCCGCAGGTGAGGCGCACCCGGCTCACCGGCGCCGAGCGGCCGGTCGCGGTGTCGATGTTCGACCAGCTGGTGTGGCTGCGCGAGCGCATGGAGCGCCTGTGGGGCCACGCCTGGAAGATCGAGATCTACGTGCCCGAGCCGCAGCGCACCTTCGGGTACTACTGCCTGCCGGTGTTCGTCGGCAGCGACCTGCCGGGGCGGGTCGCGCTGCGCCGCAGCAACGGCGAGCTCGTGGTCGAGGCGGCCCAGTGGGACGACGCGCGGGCCGACCGGGAGCACCTGCACGCCGCGGTCGACCGCGTCGCGTCGTGGGTGGACGCCGAGGTCCGCTGGAAGGCCGAGGTCAAGGGGTTCGACCTCGTGGCCGGGGACGTCTGACCTCCCGTCCGCGCTCGCCGCGGGCACGGTTCGGTCCGGTTGGGGCGCAAAGCGAGGGCCCGGCCGGTGTCGATCCGGCCGGGCCCTGTTCCAAGGGTGTGGAGTTAGCTCGTGACGAGCGTCAGGCCCCACGCGGAGAGGGCCGGTCCGATCGGCTGGAAGTAGGTCGTGCCGCCGGAGGAGCAGTTGCCGGAGCCGCCCGAGGTCATGCCCTGGGCGCTGTTGCCGGCGATGAACGAGCCGCCCGAGTCGCCCGGCTCGGCGCAGACGTTGGTGCGGGTCATGCCGTAGACGGCGCCTTCGGCGTAGCGGACGGTCTGGTTGAACGCCTGGACGGTGCCGCAGTGCCAGCCGGTGGTCGAACCGGAGCGGCAGATGGAGGAGCCGACGGCGGCCTGGTTGGCGTTGGCGACGTCGCGGACGCCGGAGTACATGTTCACGTCGTCGTAGAGGGCCTCACCGGTGCCCACCGCGACCCAGGCGCGGTCGGCGGACGGGAAGACCGAGTTGCGGAAGGTGCCGGGGGCGGCCTCGCCGCTGGTCACCTGGTCGCCGACCGAGCCGCAGTGGCCCGCGGTCACGAAGCCGGGGGTCGAGCCCTGGCGGACCGAGAAGCCGACGGAGCAGCGCCACGAGTTCTCGACGATGTAGGCGTCGCCGCCGCGCACGAAGAACAGCTCGGGGGTCTCGGAGGCGGCCGCGGTGGCGAGGTCCGGGTCGATGCCGGCGGCCTCGATCGCTTCGGCCGCAACGGCTTCGTCGGCCGCTTCGACCACGAGCGTGTTGCTCTCGAGGTCGACGTAGTGGCCGTGGAGGCCGTCGATCGCGAGGGCGTCGAGGGCCGCGCCGGCCGCTTCGAGCTCGGCGAGGCCGTGCTCGACGAGGACCGGGGTGGCGCCTTCGGCGCGCAGCTCGGTGAACTCGCCGCGGTCGGTGGTGGCCACGAGGATCTCGTCGGCGCTCTCGCCGACCCACAGGCCGCCGTAGGAGGCGTCGAGGGAGTCGGGGACCTCTTCGAGGAGGTCGGCGGCGACGGCCTCGACGGCGAGGCGGTCGTACGCCTCGGCCTCGGTGAGGTCGAAGGTGTCCGCGAGCTCGTCGATGAGGGTGGGGGAGACGTTGCCGAGCAGGTCCGCGCGGGCGTCGGCGGCCTTGGCGGAGAGGATCTCGGCCGAGGCGGGCGCCGCGCCGGCGGCGAGGGAGAGCGCGGTGGCGATGGCGCCCGCAGCGGTGACTGCAAGCGCGCGTTGGCGATTCATGTGATGGGTGCCTTTCGGGTGAGGCTGTCGACGGCCGACGGGGTTGGCGGCCGCCATGGCAGGGCGGGGTGGACCGCTGGTTGCGGTCTCACCCTCGGTGATGGGTGAGCCATGCCATACATGGAGATTAAAGGTAAACCGCGCAAATTTAAAGATGCGAGTAATTCAGTGAATATCGGACTAAGTGGTGTGAGGTTTCAGGAATGCTAATCAACTTGTGATTTCACAGATTCACGCCAAAAGGGGCGGCGTTCCGATCGGAACGCCGCCCCCTCGCCCGGGGCCTTACTTGAACGCGTCGGCGTTCTCCTGCGCCCACTGCGCGAACGTCAGGGCCGGGCGGCCGGTGACGCGCTCGACCGTGTCGGCGACGGTCTTGCCCTCGACCGGCGTGTTGCCAAGGGCCTCAAGGAGGAACGCGATCATGCCCTCGTGGAAGCCCTCGCCGCGCCACTTGTCGCGGGCCTCGTCCACGGTCAGCTCGACGTACTCGACCTCGCGGCCGATCGCGTCGCCGATGAGGCGGACCTTGTCCTGCATGGTCAGGACCTCGGGGCCGGTGATGACGAGGGTCTCGCCGTCGTAGCCGCCGTCGAGGAGGACGCGCGCGGCGACCGCGCCGATGTCGGCCGGGTGCACCATCGCGCTGAGGCGGTCGCCGAAGGGCTCGCGGATGCGGCTCTCGGCCTTGATGGGCGCGGCCCACCACATGACGGCGTTCGACATGAACTCGACCGGCCGGAGGAAGGTCGTCTCGATCGCGCTCTCGGAGAGGCGCTGCTCGAGCGGGCCGGTCGCCATGCCGCCGAGGACGGTGGCGCGGCGGACGCCGGCCTGCTCGGCGAGGGCGACGACCGCGTCCGGGTTGGGGAGCGCGCCGTACTGCTCCCCGGCGAAGTTGATGAAGTGGACGGCGTCGACGTCCTTGAACGCCTCGGCGAGGGTCTCGGGCGCGGCCAGGTCGCCGACCGCGATCTCGACGCCGGCGGGCAGGTCGGCCTCGGGGTTGCGGGTGAGGGCGCGGACCTCGGCGGCGGGGTCGAAGGCGAGCACCTGCTCGACGACGTTGCGGCCGACGGTTCCGGTGGCGCCGGTGATCAGGATGCGCATGGGGTTCTCCTCGTGAATCTGTGGAACGGAATCAGTTGTTCCAAGTTTAGCAGAGCGGAATGATCTATTCCAGTAGGGGGCGGAGGTTTTTCTAGGAGGCGCAACGCGAGGCGAGCGAGCCGGTGGTTCGCGGCGGCCGGGGCGGGCGGCGGTCCCGGACCACAGCCGCACGGCCGGGCCCGGGCTACTGCTCGCGGGGGTCGCCGGCGGTGACGAGGCCGGTCTCGTAGGCGCAGACGACGGCTTGGGCGCGGTCGCGAAGTTCGAGCTTGGCGAAGACCTTGCCGACGTGGGTCTTGACGGTCTGCTCGGACACGAACAGGGCGGCGGCGATCTCGGGGTTGGAGAGGCCGCGGGCGATGAGGCGGAGGACCTCCTCCTCGCGAGGGGTGAGCACGTCGAGGCGGGAGGAGCGGCGCAGGGCCGGGCGGGCCTTGAAGCACTCCTCGATGAGGCGGCGCGTCACCGAGGGCGCGAGGAGCGCGTCGCCGGCCGCGACGACGCGCACCGCCGCGATGAGGTCGCCGGGCGGGGCGTCCTTGAGGAGGAAGCCGCTGGCGCCCATGCGGAGCGCCTCGTAGACGTAGTCGTCGACGTCGAAGGTGGTGAGCATGAGGACCCGCGGGCGGCGCTCCTCCGGCGCGGACAGGATGCGCTTCGACGCCTCCAGGCCGTCCATCGTCGGCATGCGCACGTCCATGAGCACCACGTCCGGCCGCAGGCGGGACGTCTCGGTGACCGCGACGACGCCGTCCGGGGCGTCGCCGACGACCTCGATGTCCTCCTGGGCGTTCAGGAGCGCCGCGAAACCGGCGCGGACCATGGCCTGGTCGTCGGCGATGAGCACCTTGATCGTCACGCGGACTCCTCTGCGGTCGAACGGATCGGCAGCACCGCGCGGACGCGGAAGCCGCCCTCGGCGGTCGGGCCGGTCTCGACCGTGCCGCCGTCGAGGGCGACCCGCTCGCGCATGCCGACCAGGCCCAGGCCCGAACCCTCCGGGCCCGACGGGACCGGGCCGGGCGGGGGGCCGTTCACCACGGTAATGACCACCGTCCCGTCCGCGGCGGCCACGGTCGCGTCGACGCGCGCGCCGGGGGCGTGGCGGACCACGTTGCTCAAGGCCTCCTGGACGACGCGGAACACGGTGAGCGCCAACGTCTCCGGCAGCTCCGGGAGCTCGCCCACCTCCAGGTGCACCGGTGTGCCGGCCCGGTTCACCGACTCCGCCAGGCCGTGCAGGGCCTCGGGTCCCGGCTGCGGTTCGCGGGTGCCCGCCTCGTTCTCCGACCGCAGCACGCCGAGCAGCCGGCGCATCTCGGCGAGCGACTCGCGGGCCTGGTCGCTGATCGAGCGGAACTCGGCCTTCGCGTCCTCGCCGAGCCCGTCGAGGCGGTACTCCGCGGTCGAGGACTGGACCGCGATCACCGACATGTGGTGCGCGACGATGTCGTGCAGCTCCCGCGCGATCCGGGTGCGCTCCTCCAGGAGGCGGCGGCGCTGGCGCTCCTCCTCGGCGACCCGCTCCTCCTCGGCGACGCGGGAGCGGCCCTGCCGCCAGATCCGGACCGTCAGGCCCATCAGCAGCGCCAGCGCGCTGAGCAGCAGGCCCAGCAGCAGGTTGTCGGCGCCCGGGTTCGGGTTCTGGTTCGCGATCGTCTCCGGCATCGGCTGGAGCCGCTCGGCTGCGACCGCCCACGTCGCCCAGGAGCCGGCGAGGCCGTAGCCGAGCCAGCAGAGGACGCTCACGCCGATCCGGCGGTCGCGGCCGAGTGCGAACAGGACGACGAGCAGCGCGAAGATGCCCGGGGTCGTCAGCGGCCACGGCTCCCACTTGTGCGCCTCGGTGTCGAGCGCCGTCCCGAAGAGCGTGCCCATGACCAGCAGCCACGCCTCGACCGGCCGGTAGCGGGCCAGGACGACGGCCGCGCCGGTGGCGATCGCCAGGAGCGGGCCCCACGCGATGTCGTAGTTCGTGCGCAGGATCTGGTTCTGGGTGCTGAAGAGCAGGAGCGCGAACGGCACCGAGCCGGGGCCGAACAGCGCCAGGACCGACCGGAACCGGAACCGCCAGGCGCCGTCGCCGAGGGGCGCAAGGGGGACGAGGTAGCTGATCGCGGAGCGGACGGCGCGCCCGCGCGGGGCCGCGCGGGGCGGGGCGTCCGGTCGGGCGTGCGGGTCGGTCTTCGCGGTCACGTGACCACCGTATGCCGGGCGGGACCTGCGCGCCCTCACTCCGGGGTACGGCATTCGCGGGGCCCGCTCACCCCTGGGTATGAGGGCCGATTCCACGCCTCGGCTTGAGGGAAGAGGACTTCCCGGAACCTACCGTTCGGCGCATGTTCCAAGACTTCTTCCGAAGCCGCGCAGCCGGAGTGGCCGCGATGGCGGGCGTCGCCGCCTCGCAGGCCGGCTTCGCGGCGATGCACGTGACGCAATCGGACGTGGTGGACCCGGTCGCGATCCCGGTCTCCGCCTATGCCGTGACCTGGCCGGGGGTCGTCCTGTTCCCCGCGTCGGTGCTCGCACTGGCCGCCGCGTGCGCGGTCCTCGCCGGGCGCGGGGTGGGCCTGGCCCGCGAGGGCTTCGTCCGGTTCCTGCTCGGCGCGACCGCGGCGATGCTCGTATGTGCGGCGGTGTTCCGCACCGGGACGCCCGAGTCGGGGCTGACATGGTGGGCGCAGATCCACCGCTACACGGCCGGGGCGGCGTTCGTGCTGCTCTCGGTGGTCGCGGTGGTGTGCGCGGTGCGGATGCGGCAGGCGGGCGCGCCCGCCTGGGTGCGGCACGGGACGTGGTGGGCGGCGGCGCTGGCGGGGCTGACGTTCGCGACCACGACGGTGAACACGTTCCTGCCGGGCTTCCTCGACGGCGGCGACTGGCGGGGCGTTCCGCAGCGGGTGCTGCTGGTCGTGCTCTCGACGCTGCTGTGGTTCCTGGTCGCGAACTCGATCCGTGCGCTGGTGCCGGCCGAGGCGGCTGCCGGTGGGGGCGCGCTGGTCGGGGGCTCTGCGGCCGCCGGTGCGGAGGTCGCGGCCGCGGCCGCGACCGATGCGGCGGTCGCCGACGCCGTTCCGGTTGCCGCAGTTGCGGGCGAGAGCGTGCCGGTGCCTGCGGGCGTCCCGGCCGGACCGCTGGCGCACGCCGCCGCCGGGCCGGTTCCCGACGCCACACGGGCGCTCGCCGGGGTGCGGCCGTGAAGGGCGCCAAGCGATTCCGGGCGCGCCTCGCGCGGGCCCGGCTCGCCCTCGGCGGGTGCCGCGAGCTGCGGCGGCGGGCCAGGGAGGAGTTCGCGTTCTTCACCGCCGCGGAGGAATCGAGGGACGGGCCGTACTTCGGCTCCTGGCTATAGTCGGCTGCATGGACGCGCCCTCCCCGAAACCGCCCTTGACGATCGCGCTCGCGCAGCCCGACCTTCGGCCGGGTGACGTGGCCGGGAACGCCGCCGCACACGCGGCGGCCGTGCGCGCCGCCGGGGCCCGGGTCGTGGTCTTCCCCGAGCTGTCCCTGTCCTCGTATGCGATGGCCGCGCCGACCGTGTCCCTTGAGGACCCGGCGCTGGAGGCGATCGTGGAGGCGTGCGAGGAGACCGGCACGGTCGCGCTCGCGGGCGCGCCGCTCCTGGAGGGCGGGCGCGAGTACATCGCGACCGTGCGGTTCGACGCCGACGGCCCGGTCCCGGTGTACCGCAAGATGTTTCCGGGCGAGGCGGAGCTCGAGCGCTTCGCGCCCGGCGGCGGCGCGGCGGCGGTGGAGGTCGACGGCTGGCGGCTCGGCCTGGCCGTCTGCCGGGACTCCGGGCTGGACGCGCACATCGAGGCGACCGCCGCGCTCGGCGTCGACGCCTACGTGGGCGGGAACCTGCACGACCCCGAGGGCGCGGCCCGCCGCGACGCCCGCATGCCGAAGCTCGCCGCCGCACACGGCCTCTGGGTCGCGATGTGCTGCTTCGCGGGCCCCGGCAGCGACTACCCGGACGCCTCCGGCGGCTCGGCCGTCTGGGCCCCTGACGGTTCGCTCGTGGCGCAGGCCGACGACCGGCCCGGCCGGATCGTCACCGCCGTCCTGACCTAGGTCTCGGCCCGCAAGGAGCGTTGGCTTCGGCTTGGCCGCCTTGGGGTTCGGCGTCCGCCGCCATCGCACGGCTGGACTTGTCGCCGCTGAAACCCGCGGCTTGCGCGCGGGTCGGGCCCGGCGTCCACCGCGCGGGTCGGGCCCGGCTTCCACCGGGCCCGCTCCGATCAGATCGTGTTCGCGTACTGCTCCAGCGCGTCCGATCCGCTCTGGAAGAGCGTCAGGGCCTCGTCGAGCCGGTCCTTCGCCTGGTGCCACTGGGCGAGCGCCTCGCCGGGGAGGGCGCTGGCGGTGTCCTGGGTGGCGGCGGTGCCGGCCCCGATGGCGCCTTCGGCCTGGTCCTGGGCGCCGCCGACGGCGCCCATGGCCTCCTTGACCTGCTCGATCGCGCCTTGGATCTGGGCCTTGATCTCAGCCGGGCTCGACATGGCTCTCCTCTCGACGACTGCACTGTCGCCGTCCACCGTAGAACCCGGAGGGGCCCGATTCCGGCTGCGGCGCGGACGCGGCCAGATCGGGAGTAGGGGACGGGCGTGCCGAAATATATTAAGTCAACTGCTTGACTTACTACGGTTCGAGCGGTTGAATAGTGGACAAATCGCACTGCTGTCGATCCGCCAGGAGGACCACATGGCCGAGCACATCGCCCTCCAGTACCCCATCGCCGGCGACGCCGCGCTGGAGCCGCCCGCGGAGTGGGCCGAGCTCAGGGGGACGTGCCCCGTCGCCCACGTGCAGTTCGCCTCCGGCGACGACGCGGTCCTCCTCACCCGCTACGAGGACGTCAGGGCCACCCTCGCCGACCCGCGCTTCACTCGCACCGCCGCCGACGGCGGCGGCGCCCGCGTGAGCGCCGAGTCCGGCGGCGTCCTCGACTCCCAGATGGCCTCCGTCCTCCCGCAGCACGGCGAGGCCCACCTCGTGTGGCGCCGCACCCTCAACAAGTGGTTCACCGCCAAGCGCATGGCCGCGCTCCGGCCCGGCGTCACCGCCAAGGCTGAGCGGCTCGTCGACGAGATGACCGCGGCCGGCGACAGCGCGGACCTCAAGGCCGCCTTCGGGTTCCCGCTGCCGGTGTGGGTCATCTGCGAGATCCTCGGCGTCCCCGAGGCCGACCGCGACCGCTTCTCGTACTGGTCCGACACGCTCCTGAGCATGACCAGGTACACCCGGGCCGAGATCGTCGCCGCCCAGACCGAGTTCCACGCCTACATGGCCGGCCACCTCGCCGCCAAGCGCGCCGAGCCCGGCGACGACCTCCTCTCCGAGCTCGCCACCGGCTCCGACATGTCCGACGCCGAGATCATCGCCACCGGCCAGGGCCTCCTCGTCGCCGGCCACGAGACCACCGCGAACATGATCGGCAAGATGGCCGTGATGCTCCTGGCCGACCGCACCCGCTGGGAGGCGCTCCTCGCCGACCCGAGGCTCGTGCGCACCGCCGTCGAGGAGTCGCTGCGCCTGGACGTCAACGCCGGGTTCGGCATGGTCCGCTACATCGACGAGCCGTTCGAGGTCGGCGGCGCCGTCATCGAACCGGGCACCACCGTCGTCTGCTCCATGGCCGCCGCCAACCGCGACGAGGCCGCGTTCGCGGACGCCGCCGCGATGGACCTCGCCCGCACCCCCAACCCCCACCTCGCGTTCGGCGCCGGCGCCCACTCCTGCCTCGGGCAGGCCCTCGCCCGCACCGAACTCCAGGTCGCACTCGAAGTCCTCCTGCGCCGCCTCCCCACCCTCGAACTCACCGTCGCCCCCGACGACCTCCAGCGCGTGGAAGGACTCCTGGTCGGCGGCATGGCCGCCGTCCCCGTACGGTGGCGGACATGAGCACCAGCACCAGGGCCACGCGGGTCGCCGCGACCCGCGAGGCCATCCTCACCGCCGCCGAGCGCCTCTTCGCCGAGCAGGGCATCGCCGCCGTCTCCAACCGCCAGATCTCCGAAGCGGCCGGGCAGGGCAACAACACCGCCGTCGGCTACCACTTCGGGACCAAGAACGACCTCGTGCGCGCCATCATCCGCAAGCACCTGACGCGCATCGAGGAGGCACGCGTCGAACGGCTCGCGCACATCGGACCCGAACCGGTGCTCCGCGACTGGGTCGAGTGCTTCGTCATGCCGACCGTCGACCACCTCGGCTCGCTCAGCGGCCCGACCTGGTTCGCGCGGTTCGCCGCGCAGGTCCTCATCGACCCGGTCATGCGCGACGAGATCGCCGACGAGGCCATGCAGGCGCCCTCGCTCCGGCGCGTCGGCGACGGCCTCGACGCGTGCCTCTCCCACCTCCCGCCCGAAGTCCGCGAGGAGCG
The DNA here is from genome assembly GCF_003933745.1 of Glycomyces terrestris. Lineage (GTDB taxonomy): Bacteria > Actinomycetota > Actinomycetes > Mycobacteriales > Micromonosporaceae > Glycomyces > Glycomyces terrestris. Next base: position 13,849 of record NZ_RSEB01000009.1, read on the forward strand.
CAACGGCATGGTCCGCCAGCTCGCCGTCCTCGTCCCGGCCGTGCGCGAAGCCGCGCTCGCGACCGGGCAGGCCACCGCCAGGGACACCTGGCATGAAGCCGGCCTCGGCCTGGTCGACGCCATCGTCGGCCTGTACGAGGCCGAATACACCGAACTCAGGGGGTTACACCGCCATGAAGGTCACCGTCGACGAAGACAGATGCTGCGGCGCCGGATCGTGCGTGGTCGTCGCGCCCGACGTGTTCGACCAGCGCGACGAGGACGGCATCGTCGTCCTCCTCGCCCCGGCGCCCGCGCCCGAGCACCGCGAGTCGGTGCGCGAGGCCGCGAGCGTGTGCCCGGCCCTGGCCATCGACGTGGACGAGACCGCGTGACCGCGGCGCCGCGGGCGTCCGGCGTGCCGTACCGGCCGGTGCCCTCCTTCTGAACCGACCAGCTCGACGCGAAGATCCAGGTCTACGGCCTGCCGTCGGAGGACGCCGAACTCGAGGTCCTCGAAGGCGATCCGGCTGCTCGCCGCTTCGTGGCCGCCTACCGCTCCGGCGACTAGGTGACCGGCATCGTCGGCTGGAACATGCCGAAGCAGGCCCGCCTGCACCGGCAGTCCCTTGTGGAGTGCTACGCCTGAGGTCCCCGCAGGCCGATCGCGGCCATGACGCTTTGGTGGCGGCGGCCGCATGTCGTGTGCCGCCAGGTGCATGGTGGGTCAGAGGCGGCGGAGGACGGCGGCGGTGACCGGGTGGTAGGCGGGGTGGGGGCGCCAGGGGCCGGGGGTGGCGTGCTGGTCGGTGATCATGCGGTAGAGGAGGGCGCGTAGCGCCATCTGGGGCCAGGCCTCCAGGTGGGACCAGTGGTCGAGGACCGATTCGTCGGCGCCGTTCCAGCACATGGCGTCGACGGCGGCGACCGCCGCGGCCCAGGAGCGGGGGCGCCAGTAGGGCGGCCAGTCGATGATCGCCGGCGGGAGGCCGGGTTCGTAGAGGACGTTGCCGAGCAGGTCGCCGTGCACGAGCTGGTGGTCGAGGGCGACGGGGGTGCGGGCCTCGGCGAGGGTGCGCAGTGTCGGGTCGGCCGGGGCGAGGCCGGGGTTCCAGGAGTCGTGGTCGGCGCGGGACCACCAGTCGTCGCGGGTGTCCAGGAACGCGGGGCGGGCGAGGCCGCCGATGGCCTCGTGGAACGCCTCGCCGGCCTCGATGGCGTCGTTCCAGCGCTTCGGGTCGGTGCGGCCGGGGATCAGCGCGGCGGCCTCCCAGCCGTCGGCGGTCCACGTGCCGGTGCGGGTCGGGAGCGGGCGGGGCACGCGGATCGCGTCGGTCTCGGGGAGGGCGGCGAGGACGTCGGCGCGCCATGCGGTTTCCGCGGGGTGGTCGACCGGTTTGAGCACGATCTCGCCGCTGCGCCAGGTGCGGCCCCGGCCGCCGTCGAGGAGGACGGGCGGCGCGGTCGCGCCGAAGGCGTCGAGGACGGCGGGGGAGGGGCCGGTCTGCATGCCGCGACCGTAGCCGCGGCCGCGGGAGCCGGTCAATCGCTTTGTCAAGGGCGCCAGTAGGCCATGGCGTGGAGGCGGTCCTTGGGGACGCCGAGGTCCTTGCGGGCGAAGGCGGTCAGCGCGCGGGTAGTGCGCGCGTCGCAGGTTATCCACAGGTATGTGGACGGGCTGAGGAGCGCGGGGAGCGCGGCGCGGACCTCGGCCTCGAGGGCGGTGCCGTCGCCGCGGGGGACCAGGCGGAGGTCGTGCGCCTCGCGGGTGCGGAACGGCAGGGCGTCGTCGGCGGTGGTCTCGAACCAGATCGTGGCGGGCGTGTCCGCGAAGGCGTCGAGGAGGGAGTTGATCGCGGGGAGCGAGGCGGCGTCGCCGACGAGGAGGAGGCGGTCGGGCGCGGGGTCGGGGGCGGTGAACGCGGTGCCGTAGACGGTGGCGGCGATGACGTCGCCCGGCTGAGCGCGCTCGGACCAGTCGCTGGCGGTGCCGTCGTGGAGGGCGAACTCGATGTCGAAGGCGCCGGCGGCCGGGTCGGGGTCGACGAGCGTGTACGCGCGCTGGTGGGGCTTGCCGTCGTGCTCGAACCAGAGGCGCACCCACATCGCGGGGTGGACGCCGACCTCGGCGAGGAGGCCGCCGTCGGCGAACGAGAGGCGGCGGTAGCGGGGCGCGACCTGCTCGGCTCCGGTGACGGTGAGCTTGAAGTCCTTGGCGCGCAGCAGCTTCAACACTGCGCCTTCCCAGCCGTGGCCCATGGGCGGTCCCTCTCCTCGGGTCAGGATCGACGTGACGACATTAGGTTAGACTAACCTAATTATGGGTTTCGAATGCTACCGGGATTCCTGGGGGATCCCCCATCTGCGGGCCTCTGACGCGCGTTCGCTCGCGTTCGCCCAGGGCTGGAACGCCGCCGCCGACCGGGCCTGGCAGCTCGAGCACCTGCGGCGCCGCGGCGCCGGGACCGCCTCCGAACTGCTCGGCGCCGACTGGATCGGCTGGGACCGGCTGGTGCGGCAGGTCCGGGTCGCGCACAAGGCGCAGGAGGTCCACGCTGCGCTCGACGCCGGGACCCGCGCGTGGGTCGGGGCGTACGTCGACGGCGTCAACGCCGGATCGCCTGTCGCCCTTTGGGAACCCTGGACGCCCCTCGCGGTCTGGTTCGCCGAGCACCTGACGTTCGGCTCCGGCTTCCCCGCGAAGCTGTGGCGCCAGCGCGTCCGCGACGTCCTCGGGGAGGACGCGGTCGCCCGGTTCGCCATGGACGGCCCCGAGCCGGTCGGTTCCAACGGCTGGCTCGTCTCCGGCGAGCGCACCGCCTCCGGGGCGCCGATCGTCGCCGGCGACCCGCACCGGTTCATCCAGCTGCCCGGCTCCTACCAGCAGATCCGGCTCGCCTGCGACGAGTTCGACGTCGTCGGGCTCGCCATGCCCGGCATCCCCGGCATCGCCCACTTCGGACACACCGGCGGCGTGGCGTGGGGCATCACCAACGCCATGGCCGACACCCAGGACCTGTTCCGGGAGCAGCTGCGCCGCCACCCGGACGGGACGGTCGAGGCGTTCGGCCCCGGCGGCTGGGAGCCCGTCGCGGCCCGCACCGAGACGTTCGCGGTCGCCGGAGGCGGGACGCAGGCCGTCGAGGTCCTCGAGACCGCCCGCGGCCCGGTCGTCGCCGACGGCCCCGGCGGCGCGCTCAGCCTCCGCGGCCCCGTCGACGCCGCCCCCGACCTCGGCTTCACCGCCCTGCCGAAGCTCCTGCGGGCCCGCACCGTCGCCGACGTGGACGCCGCCCTCGACGACTGGGTCCTCCCGGTCAACATCGTGATGGCCGCCGACACGCAGGGCGGGCTCCTCCACCGCGCCGCGGGCAGGGTCCCCGACCGGGACGCCGAGAACTCGCGCTACCCGGTGTTCGCCTGGGACGAGCGGTACGCCTGGCGCGGCTGGAAGCCCATGCCCCGCAAGCCGGTCGAGCAGATCGCGACCATGGCCAACGACCGCGGGATCGCCGCCGGCCTCGGCGTCGAGTTCTGCCCGCCCGACCGCGCCGACCGCATCCGCGACCTCCTCGAAGCGCGCGCCGACTGGAACGCCGACGAGATGCGCCGCATCCACACCGACACCCGGCTCCCCACGGCCGACGTCCTCCTCGACCTGCTCCCCGCCCTCGACCTCGGCCCCGACGCCGCCGCGCTCCGCAAGCGCCTCCTCGACTGGGACCGGCACATGGACGCCGGCAGCGCCGAGGCCGCCGCCTTCGCCGCCGTCAGGAGCGCGTTCACGCGCGCCCTCGCCGCGCTCCCGGTGTTCGCGCCGCTCGCCGAGCCGACGGGGCACCCGCCGTTCTTCGCTCCCTGGTTCGCGCTCACGACCCGCATCGGCTTCGCGCTCCGGCACGTCCTCGACAGCGGCCTGGTGACCGAGGCGGAGCGCGACGCCGCGCTGGCCGCCGCCGTCGAGGAAGCGGCCCAGCGGGAACCGGTCGCCTGGGGCGAGGTCCACCGGCTCACCGCCTGGCACGACCCGGCCCCCGGGCAGGACCCGGTCGGCCCGCTCGACGGCATGGCCGGGGACGCCGAGTGCGTGCTCTCCACCTCCGGCGCGCCCGGCCTGAGCGAGGACTTCCTGCGCGGGCCGGCCGCCCGGTGGGTGTGGGACCTCGGGGACCGGGAGCGCAGCCGCTGGATCGTCCCCTTCGGAGCGTCGGGGGAGCCGGGTCCGCACCAGCGCGACCAGTTCCCCCTCTGGAAGCGGGGCGACCTCGCCCCGGTCGTCACCGATTGGCAAGAGCTGCAAGAGGAGTACCGCATGATCGACCGTCCCGCCGTGTTCGAGGACGAGGTCGGCGGCTTCGGCCGCGTCGCGATCGTCCCCGTCAGGCCCGCCGAGGACCTCGACCTCGTCTACGGATGGGTCACCGAGGAGCGGGCCCGGTTCTGGGGCATGACCGGGCACTCGAAGGACCATGTGCTGGAGATCTACGAGTACCTCGACTCCCTCGAGACGCACCACGCGTTCCTGGTGACGCGGGACGGCGAGCCGATCGCGCTGTTCCAGACGTACGAGCCGGCGGCCGACCCGGTGGGGGAGTGCTACGAGGTCGAGCCCGGCGACATCGGCGCGCACCTCCTGGTCGCGGGCGCGCGGGAGGTCCGGCCGGGCTTCACCGGGGAGCTCATGGGCGTGCTCGCGCGGTACCTGTTCTCGGACCCGGCGCACCAGCGGATCGTGGTCGAGCCGGACGCGCGGAACGCGCAGGCCGCGGCCCGCTTGCGGCGCACCGGGTTCACGCTGGGTCCGGAGATCCAGCTGGAGGAGAAGCGGGCGCAGCTGGCGTTCCTGCGCCGGGAGGACGCGCCCTGCCGCGGCGTGCGGTCCTGAACGCGCCGGGCGGCGGCCCCAGGACCGCCGCCCGCCACCGCTCAGGTCCGAGCCGGCGCGCGCAGCGGACGCGCGTCGAATGCCGGCCCCGCTCCCCGGCCCGCCGCGAACCGCCCGGCGGCCCGAAGCCCGATCCCGCTGCGGGCGGCGCTCCCCGCCGAACGGGCCGTCCAGGGCCGCCCACTGCACCGGCGTCACGGGCTCGGCGTCGGCGATCTCCCCGGTGCAGACCATCGCAAGCGCCTCGGCGAACGGCAGTTCCACGACCGCGATGTCCTCGCCCTCCTCGGCGGCGCCCGCCGGTGAGCGCGCTGGCTCACGGGCTGGTGGCGGCGTTGAGGGTGCGGGTCACCGAGCGGAGCTGGTCGGCGTCGGCGGTGCCGACGACTTCGGCCACAGCTGAGGCGGGCGCGGTGTGGACCAGGACCGGAATGGCGTACAGGTGCTGGTCGGCGGCCTCGATCGGGATGGCATGCGGGGAGTGCCCGGCCATGGTCTCCGAGCGGAGGACGGTGCAGAGGATGACGATGTCGGAGACCTGGTGCAGCATGTCGTTCGCGATGACCAGGCCGTAGCTGCCGGTGTCGCCGCGTCGTACGACGGCGCCGCGGGTCGGCTTCACTGAGGCAGCTCTCCGGGAATGGTCTTGAGGGAGGCCCGGTAGTCGGCGTCCATCGCCGCGGCGACATCGGGCCGGGACAGGAAATCGCCGAGGCCGGCGAACGGGTTGTACGCCTCCGCGAGGCGTTCGACGACGTCGCCGAGCGACTCGCCCTCCTGCTTCAGGGTCTCCAGGCGGTCGCGGACCGCGGCATCGATGCGAATCGTCGTTTGCATGTATACGAGCATGCGCCTCTGCTGATGGTTTCGGGCGGAGCGATGCGCGGGCCGTTCGCGCATGGTAGTCTGCGTTACATACCGACCAGACGGTTTGGAGCTGTGGATGCAGAGGTTCGAGGGCAGCGTCGCCCTGATCACCGGGGCGAGCAGGGGCATCGGCTTCGCGATCGCCCGGCGGATCACCGCCGAGGGCGGGTCGGTCGTCGTCACCGGCCGCGACGAGGCGGCGCTGGAGCGCGCCGTGGGCGAGCTCGGGGAGCGGGCCTCCGGCGTCGCCGGGAGGGCCGACGACGCCGGCCACCAGGCCGCGGCCGTCGCGCACGCCGTCGAGCGCTTCGGCGGGCTCAACCACCTCGTCAACAACGCCGGGATCAACCCCGCCTATGGGCCCCTCACCGGCATCGACCCCGACGCGGCCCGCAAGATCCTGGAGGTCAACGTGATCGCCGCCCTCGCGTGGACGCGCGAGGCCGCCGCCGCGGGCGGCCTGCGGTCGGTCGTGAACATGGCCTCGATCGCCGGGACCGCCGCCAGCCCCGGCATCGGCTTCTACGGGATCTCCAAGGCCGCCTTGATCAACCTCACCTCGCAGCTCGCCGAGGAGCTCGCGCCGCGGGTCCGCGTGAACGCGCTCGCGCCCGCGGTCGTCAAGTCCCGCTTCTCGAAGGCGCTCTACGCGGGCCGCGAGGCGGAGGCCGCCGCCGCGTACCCGCTGGCGCGGCTGGGGGCGCCCGAGGACGTGGCCGGCCCGGCCGCGTTCCTGCTCTCGCAGGACGCCGCCTGGGTCACCGGGCAGACGCTCCTGGTCGACGGCGGCGCGAGCGCGCGCCTGTCCTGGTGAAGGATGGAGCCATGAAGACCAAGAACGTCGCCGACGAGGTGCTCCGCGCGGCCCTGGCGCTCTTCGCCGAGCAGGGGTACGCCAACACCAGCGTCCAGCAGATCGTGCAGGCCGCCGGCGTCACCAAGGGCGCCATGTACCACTACTTCACCTCGAAGGACGACCTGCTCTTCGCGATCTACGAGCGGATGCTCTCGCTCCAGAAGCGCCGCCTCGACGAGATCACCGCCGCGGGCGGGGAGACCGAGGCGGTCCTGCGGGCCGTGTGCGAGGACGTCGTCGTCACCTCGATCGACTTCCTGCCCGAGGGCACGGTGTTCTTCCGCAGCCAGCACATGCTCACCCCCGAGCGGCAGGCCGAGGTCAAGCGCCGCCGCCGCGAGTACCACGACAAATTCGCCGAGCTCATCGTGCGAGGCCAGGAGGAGAAGCGGTTCCGCGACGACGTGCCCGTGCCGGTGCTCATCGCGCACTTCTTCTCCGACATCCACTACCTGCCGCACTGGTACTCGCACGAGGGCCCCGAGAACGAGGCCGAGCTCGCCGCCCAGATCACCGAACTGTTCCTGCGGAGCCTGCGGAGGACCGATGGCTGAGTCGATGCGCGCGTGGCGGGTCTTCTCGCACGGGGAGCCCTCGGTCGTGATGGCGCTCGCCCCCGTCCCGGTCCCGGAGCCGGCCCCGGGGGAGGTCCTCATCCGGACCCGCGCCGTGGCCGTGAACTTCCCGGACGTGCTGCTCGCGCGCGGCATGTACCAGGAGCGCCCGCCGATCCCGTTCACGCCCGGCATCGAGCTGTGCGGCGAGGTGGCCGCGCTCGGCGACGGCGTCGACTCGGTCGCCGTGGGGCAGCGGGTGGTCGCCACCGCGATCGGGGTCATGGCCGAGTACGCCGCCGTGCCCGCCTGGTCCGTCCACAGTGCTCCCGACTCGCTGGACGACGCGGCCGCCTCGGCGTTCCTCATCGCGTACCAGACCGCCTGGTTCGGCCTCCACCAGCGGGCCGCGCTGCAAAGCGGCGAGACGCTCCTCGTGAACGCCGCCGCGGGCGGGGTCGGCACGGCCGCGTGCCAGCTCGGGGCCGCCGCCGGCGCCACCGTGATCGGGATCGTCGGCTCCTCGGCCAAGGCGCCCGCGGCCGAGGCGGCCGGCGCCGACCGGGTGCTGCTGCGCGGTGAGGACTGGGTCGCGGCCGTCAAGGCCGCCGGGGGCGCCGACGTCGTCTTCGACCCGGTCGGCGGCCCCTCGTTCGCCGGGGCCGCGAAGGCGGTCAACTTCGAGGGCCGGATCGTGGTGGTCGGCTTCGCCTCCGGCGAGGTCCCGCCGGTGCGCGCCGACCACGCCCTCGTCAAGAACTACAGCGTGCTCGGCCTGCACTGGGCCCTGTACCAGCGCAAGCGGCCCGAGCTCGTGGCGGAGGCGCACACCGCGCTCACCCGCCTCGCCGACGAGGGCGTGATCCGCCCCGCCGTCGCCGAGACCGTGCCGTTCGAGGACGCCGCGGACGCGGTGCAGCGGCTCGCCGACGGCGAGACCACCGGCCGCATCGTCGTGGTGGTGGGGGAGTGAACGGCCTCGACGGACGGGTCGCGATCGTGACCGGCGGCGCCCGCGGGATCGGCGAGTCCTGCGTGCGCGCCCTCCACGCCGAGGGCGCCCGCGTCGTCGTCGCCGACGTGCTCGAGGCCGAGGGGAAGGCGCTCGCCGGCGAACTCGGGGCGCGGTTCTGCCGACTCGACGTCACCGACGAGGCCGCGTGGGACCGCGCGGTCGCCGAGGTGCTCGACGCGCACGGGGCGGTCGACGTGCTCGTCAACAACGCCGGGATCGCGAACGCCGCCCCGATCGAGCACTTCACGCTCGCGAAGTGGAACGCCGTCATCGCGGTGAACCTCACCGGGACCTTCCTCGGCTGCCGCGCCGTCGTCCCGGCCATGAAGGCCGCCGGGCGCGGCTCCATCGTCAACATGTCCTCTGTGGAGGGAATGCGCGGCAGCGCGCGCCTCCACGGCTACACCGCCTCGAAGTTCGGCGTCCGGGGCCTCACGAAGTCCCTCGCCGTCGAGCTCGGGCCCGACGGCGTCCGCGTCAACTCCGTCCACCCCGGGTTCGTGCGGACCGGCATGACCGCCCGCATCGACCCCGACCGACTCCGGATCCCGCTCGGGCGGCCCGGCGCGCCCGCCGACCCCGCCGGGGCCGTGGTCTTCCTCGCCGGGGACGCCTCCGCGTACCTCACCGGCACCGAGATCGTCGTCGACGGCGGCATGACCACCGCCATCCCCCACTCCTGACCGGCCGCGCGACCCGCGCCGAGACCTGGAACATATCGAAATGGATTCACTGTCCACAGCACATACCGTCCGGTCGGTATCTGCGGTAGCGTGAAACCGTCCCGACCCGAAGAGGAGCGAGCATGACCACCCCTCCCCGGCTCTCCGTCCGCGGACTCCGCGTCGCCTTCGGCGGCCTCACCGCGCTCGACGGCGTCGACTTCGACGTGCACGACGGCGAGACCGTCGCCCTCATCGGCCCCAACGGCGCCGGCAAGACCACCGCCTTCAACGCCGTCTGCGGACTCGTCAAGCCCCGCAACGGAACCGTGCGCATCGCCGGGCGCCCCGCCCCCGCCAGGCCCACCGGCCTCCTCAAGGCCGGCGTCGCCCGCACCCTCCAGGGACTCGGCCTCTTCGAGCACCTCACCGTCCTCGAGAACGTCCTCGTCCCGCTCACGAGCCTCCGCGACCCCGACGCGGATGCCAAGGCCCGCACCGCACTCGACGACCTCGGCCTCACCGCGCACGCCGACCGCCCCGCCGGGACCCTGCCCTACCCCGAGCGCAAGCGCACCGCCCTCGCCCGCGCCCTCGCCACCGGCCCCCGGCTCCTCCTCCTCGACGAGCCCGCCGGCGGCCTCGGCCCCGCCGACATCGACGCCCTCGCCGAGACGATCGAGCGCCTCGACTGCGCCGTCCTCGTCGTCGAGCACCACGTCGACTTCGTCATGCGCGTCGCCGACCGCGTCGTCGTCCTCGACTTCGGCCGCGTCATCGCCGCGGGCGCCCCCGAAGCGGTGCAGGGCGATCCGGCCGTCGAGGCCGCCTACCTCGGGCTGGAGGCCGCCGCATGAGCGCCCTCGCCTGCGAAGGCCTGACCGTCGGCTACGGCGGCGCGCCCGTCATCGACGCCCTCGACCTCGACATCGCCGAAGGCGCCGTCGTGGCCCTCCTCGGCGCCAACGGCGCCGGCAAGACCACGCTCCTGCGCGCCCTCACCGGCCTCGTCCCGCTCCGTACCGGCCGCATCGCCCTCCACGGCCGCGACCTCACCGCCGAGTCCACCGAGGACCGCGTCAGGAGCGGGCTCGCCCTCGTGCCCGAAGGCCGCAGCGTCGTCGTCGAACTCACCGTCGACGAGAACCTCCGCCTCGGCGGCCTGTGGCGCCACCGCCGCAAGGCCCTCGACGCCGCCGCCGAGGACATGTACGCCCTGTTCCCGGCGCTCGACCGGCGCCGCCGCGCTCCGGGCCACACCCTCTCGGGCGGGGAGCGCCAGATGCTCGCGCTGGCCCGCGCGCTCCTCGCCCGCCCCCGGGTGCTCCTCCTCGACGAGCCGTCGCTCGGCCTGGCGCCCAAGGCGACCGCCCAGCTCCTCGGCGTCCTGCGCGCGACCGCGGCCCGCACCGGCCTGACCGTCCTCCTCGCCGAGCAGAACGTCACCGGCGCGCTCTCGGTCGCCGACCGCGGCGTCGTCCTGTCGCTCGGCGCGGTCGCCGCTGACCGGCCCGCGGCCGACCTCGCCGCCGACCCCGCCCTCCGCCACGCCTACCTGGGGTTCTGATGGACCGCTTCGTGTTCCTCGCCGCCGCCGGGCTCGCCCGCGGCGCCGTCCTCGCGCTCTTCGCGCTCTCCCTCGTCATCGTCTGGCGCACCGCCAGGGCCGTGAACTTCGCCCAGGCCGCCATGGCCGCGGCCGCCGTGTACGCCGCGTTCGCGGTCACCGCCGCCACCGGCTCCTACTGGGCCGGGCTCGCCACCGGCCTCGCCGCCGGAGCGCTCCTCGGCGCCGGCGCCGAGCGCGGCCTCATGCGCCGCCTCCCCGCGCACGCGCCCCTGCCCGGCATCATCGTCGCGATCGGCCTCGTCATGGTCCTCCAGGCCGGCCTCGCCATCGCGTTCGGCCCCGAGCACCGGCCCATGCACCCGCCGTTCTCCCAGCGGCCCTTCCTCATCGGCGGCGTCCCGGTCCTGTCCCCCTACGACCTGTTCACGCTCGCGGCCGCCGCCGCGGTCATGGCCGCGCTCGCGCTCCTGTTCAACCGCACCCCGCTCGGCCTCCAGCTGCGGGCCGCCGCGTTCGCGCCCGAGACGGCCCGCCTCCTCGGCGTCCGGGTGCCGCGCATGGCCACGCTCGGCTGGGCGCTCTCGGTCGCCGCCGCCTCCCTCGCCGCACTCCTGCTGGTGCCCACCGAACTCGGCCTCAACCCGCACGCGGTCGACCTGCTGTTCGTGAACGCGTTCGCCGTCGCCGTCATCGGCGGCCTCGACTCGCCCGCCGGGGCGCTCCTCGCCGGCATCGGCACCGGCCTGCTCGTCAGCCTCGTCACCGGGTACGTCTCCGCGTCCGCCGCGCCGCTCGCCGTCCTCGCCCTCATGACCCTCGTCCTGCTCGTCCGCCCCGGCGGCCTGCTCGCCCCGAAGGAGGCCCGCACCGCATGAGCACCCCGCTGCGCGCCCTGCTCCTCACCGTCCTCGCGATCGGCGGGACCTTCGGCCTCGACCCGTTCCGCAACTACCAGCTCGCCACCGCCGCCGCGTGCTTCGCGGCCGTCGCCGGCCTCACCGTCCTCGTCGGCCTCACCGGGCAGCTCTCCCTCGGCCACGCCGTCCTCATGGCCGCCGGCGGCTACGGATTCGCCTCCGCGGCATCGGCGGTGGACGGCCCCTGGCCGGTGGCGCTCCTGGCCGGCCTCGTCGCCGCCGCGGCCGCCTCCGGGGCCCTCGGCCTCCTCCTCGGCGCCGCCGCCGCGCGCCTGCGCGGCCCCTACCTTGCCGGGCTCACCCTCGCGCTCGTCATCGCCCTCCCCGCCGCCGCGAACACGCTCCCGCTCGGCGGCGACCAGGGCGTCCGCGCCCCCTTCCTGCCCGTGCCCGAACCGCTCGCCGCGCTCATCGCCGTCGAGCAGTGGCACGCCTGGCTCGCGATCGCCACCGCCGCCGTCGCCGTGACCCCGCTCGTGATGCTCCGCAACGGCCGCGCCGGCCTGCGGATGCGCGCTGTCCTCGACGACGAAACCGCCTCCAGACTGTCCGGAGTGGACCCGGGACCGGTGAAGGCCGGCGCGTTCGCCGCCAGCGCCGTCCCCGCTGGCCTCGGCGGCGCCGCCCTCGCCATCGCCACCCAGCAGGTCACCCCCGGCGGCTACGGCCTCGGCTTCTCGCTCCTCCTCGTCGTCGCGGCCGTCGCCGGCGGCCTCGGATCCATCGGCGGGGCCGCGATCGGCGCCGTCCTCGTCACCGTCCTCCCCTGGGGCCTGGACGAACTCGCGGCCCTCGCCCCGGACGGACTCGGGCGGCGCCTCGACGGCAACCTCGCCGTGCTCCTGTTCGGCGCCGGCCTCATCGCCCTCACCACCGCCTGGCCGGGCGGCGCCGCCCGACTGCTCGACCGGCTCCGCGCCGCCCGGCCCCTCCGCCTCGCAACCCCTTCCACGACCACAGAGAGGTGATCGGAATGCGAACCCCCACATCCAAGGCCGCGGCCGCACTCGCCGCGGCGGCGCTCGCGCTGGCCGCGTGCAGCACCCCCGGCGGAGACGAGTCCGTCCCCGGCGTCACCGACGACACCGTCACCATCGGCACCCACCAGCCCCTCACCGGCCCGGCCGCGGCCGGGTACTCCACGATCTCGGCCGCGACCGCCGCGTACTTCGCGTACGTGAACGCCAACGGCGGCATCAACGGCCGCGAGATCGAGTACCTCGTCAAGGACGACGCCTACGACCCGGCCGCCACCCAGACCGCGGTGCGCGAGCTCGTCACCGAGGAGGAGGTCTTCGCGATCGTGAACGGCCTCGGCACCCCCACGCACTCCGCCGTCCTCGACTACCTCGACCAGCAGGGCGTCCCCGACCTGTTCGTCTCCTCCGGGTCGCTCACCTGGAACCAGCCCGACGTCTACGACAACACGTTCGCGTTCAACGCCGACTACGTGACCGAGGGTGCGGCCCTCGCCCAGTACGCCGTCGAGCAGGACCCCGGCGCCGTCGTCTGCGTGCTCGGCCAGGACGACGACTACGGGGAGGGCGTCATCGAGGGCGTCGAGACCGTCGTGGGCTCCAACGAGATCGCCGAGGTCCAGACGTACTCGGTCTCCAGCGAGGACCTCACCGCGCAGCTCGGCGCGATGATGGCGGCCGGGTGCGAGGTCAACGTCCTCGGCACCATCAACGGCTTCACCGCGATGGCCGTGGGCACCGCCGCCCAGATGGAGTGGTTCCCGCGCTGGTACGTCTCGTCCTCCGGCGCCGACTACCCGACCCTCGCCGGCTACCTCGGCGAGGACCTGGCCCCGGTCCTGCTCCAGGGCATGGTCAGCGTCAACTACCTGCCGTTCAGCCCCGGCGGCGAATGGGTGTCCCTGTTCGAGGAGATCAACGCCGAGTACAACGACGGCGCGCCGTTCACCGGGAACACCGTGTTCGGCATGAGCGTCGGCTACCTGTTCTGCGAGGCGCTCGCCGCCGCCGGGGACGACCCCACCCGCGAGTCCCTCGTGGCCGCAGTCGAATCGGGCGACCTCGTCGGCAACGGCATCGTGCCGCTCTCCTACAGCGGCGATGACCACGCCGCCTACCGGGCCGTCGGCGTCACGGTCGTGAACGAGGGCGTCCAGGACTACGTCGGCGCCACCTACGAGGTGTCCGCCGGCCGGGTGACCGCGATCGAACCCAGCCCCGTCCCGCTCGAGAACGAGGGCATCCCGGGCGAGTAGCCCACGGAGAGAAGGAGACCGATGACCGACGTCGAGGACGTGCCGGGACTGGACACCGCCGGGCTCGCCCGCTGGCTCGCCCGCGAGCACCCCGGGCTGGCCGGGGACGGTCCGCTGCGGGCCGCGCTCATCGGCGGCGGCCGCTCGAACCTGACCTACCGGGTCGACGGCGCGAAGACGCCGCTCGTGCTCCGCCGCCCGCCGCTGGGCCACGCCCTGCCGACCGCGCACGACATGCGCCGCGAGCACCGGGTGATCACCGCGCTCCGCGGCACCGTCCCCGTTCCGGCCACAGTGGACGTCGTGGACGACACGGGGCGCGGCGAGGTCACCGGGACCGTCTTCTTCGTCATGGAGCACGTCGACGGGCACGTCCTCGACCACCCCGACCGCAACGCCGAATGGACCCCGGCCGGGCTCCACCGCCTCGGCATCGAGGCCGCCGAGACCCTCGCCGACCTCCACGCCGCCGAGCCCGAGGCGCTCGGGCTCGGCGGCTTCGGCCGGCCCGAGGGGTACCTGGACCGCCAGATGCGCACGTGGCGAAGGCAGCTGGACGCCTCGCGGTCGCGCGGGACCCCCGCCCTCGACGCGCTCGGCGACCGGCTCGCCGCCGCCGTCCCCGCCTCCGGCCGGGCGGGCATCGTCCACGGCGACTACCGCCTCGACAACATGCTCGTCGCCGGCCCGCCCGCGTCGCCCCGCATCGCCGCCGTCCTCGACTGGGAGATGGCCACCCTCGGCGACCCGCTCGTGGATCTCGGCATGCTCGCCATGTACTGGCACATCAGGGAGCTGCCCGGCGGCGAGCACGCCGCCGGGCCGATCGTCCCCGGCGCCGGCTACCCCCGCTTCGACGAGGTCGCCGACGCGTACGCCGCCCGCGCCCGCACCCCGGTCCCGGACCTGCGCTGGTACCGGGCCTTCGCCTGCTACAAGCTCGCCGTCATCCTCGAAGGCGTCCACTACCGGTACACCAGGGGGCAGACCGTCGGCGAGGGATTCGAAGCGATCGGCGCGCTCGTCGCGCCCCTGGCCGAGGAGGGCCTGTGGATTTCCGACCCGACGAGATGACCCGCGCCTTCGCCGACGAGGCCCGCGCCTTCCTGGACGAGCACGTGCTCCCCGCCGAACCCGTGCTCGCCAAGCAGATCGCCGACACGCCCGGCGACTGGACCGTGCGGCCCGTCGTGCGCGACCTCCAGGAGACCGCTCGCGACCGCGGCCTGTGGAACCTGTTCCTGCCGCCCGGCCCGCACGGCCTCGGCGGCGGGCTCTCCAACCTCCGCTACGCGCCCGTCGCCGAACTCACCGGGCACAGCCCCCGCCTCGCGCCCGCGGCCATGAACTGCGCCGCCCCCGACACCGGCAACATGGAGCTCCTCACCCACTTCGGCACGCCCGAGCAGCAGGAGACCTGGCTCGAACCGCTCCTGGAGGCCCGCATCCGCTCCGCGTTCTGCATGACCGAGCCCGCCACCGCCTCCTCCGACGCCTCCCAGATCGCCACCCGGGTCCACCGGGACGGGAGCGAATGGGTCGTCAACGGCCGCAAGTGGTTCGCCACCGGCGCGATGAACCCCGACTGCGCCCTCCTCGTCGTCATGGGGAAGACGGACCCCAGCGGGCCCCGCCACCGGCAGCAGTCCATGGTCCTCGTCCCGCGCGACACCCCCGGCGTCACGATCGTGCGGCCCCTCACCGTGCTCGGCTACGACGACCGCGACCACGGCGGCCACGCCGAGATCCGCTTCGACGACGTCCGCGTCCCCGCCGCGAACCTCCTCGGCGGCGTCGGCGAGGGCTTCGCGATCGCCCAGGCCCGCCTCGGGCCCGGCCGCGTCCACCACTGCATGCGCGCCCTCGGCATGGCCGAGCGCGCCCTCGACCTGGTGCGCGCCAGGGCGAACGCGCGCACCGCCTTCGGCGGCCCGCTCGCCCGGCAGGGCGTCGTCCGCTCCTGGGCCGCCGACGCCCGCGTCGAGATCGAGGCCCTGCGCCTCCTCGTCCTCAAGACCGCCTGGCTCATGGACACCGCCGGGAACCGCGCCGCCATGAAGGAGATCCAGGCCATCAAGGTCGCCGTCCCCCGCGCCGTCCAGCGAATCCTCGACCGCGCGATCCAGCTCTTCGGCGCCGCGGGACTCACCGACGACCACCCGCTCGCCGAGATGTTCGCCGCCGCCCGCGCCCTGCGCCTCGCCGACGGCCCCGACGAAGTCCATGTCGCCGCCCTGGGCAGGGCCGAACTGGCGCTACCCTCATCCACAATGGAAGGAGTTGTGCAATGACGCACCGACCCGACCCCGCCGTCGACGGCCCCGGCCAGGGGACCCTCTCGATCGCGGCGATCCTCGCCGAGACCGCCCGCCGCCGACCCGACGCCCCCGCCCTCCACTTCGCGGGCGCCACCGTCACCTACCGCGACCTGTGGGACCAGACCCGCGCCTACGCCGGGGCGCTCGCCGCCCGCGGCATCGGACCCGGATCGCGCGTCGCGATGATCGTCCCGAACGTCCCCGACTTCCCGCGCGTCTACTACGCGGCCCTCGCCCTCGGCGCGGTCACCGTCCCGATCCACCTGCTGTTCAAGGCCGACGAGATCGCGTTCGTCCTCCAGGACGCCGAGGCCGACCTGCTCGTGGCCGCCGCCCCGCTCCTCGCCGAGGCCGCCCCGGCCGCCGCCCGCGCCGGCGTGCCGCTCACCACCGTGCTCGCCCCCGAGGGCCTGGAGATCGGCGGCCAGGCCGTGCCGCGGCTCGAAGCCGAAGCGGCCCGAGCCGAACCGATCGAGCGGTACCGGTCCGTGAACCCGCTCGACGCCGCCACCGTCCTGTACACCTCCGGCACCACCGGCACCCCGAAGGGCGCGGTCGGCTCCCACCTGGCGATGATCGAGCAGGTCCACTGCGCGCTCATCGACTCCTTCGACGTCCGCCCCGACGACGTCCTCTACGGCGGGCTCCCGTTCTTCCACTCCTTCGGGCAGATGGCCGTCATGAACATCGGCTTCCGGCGCGGCGCCGCGATCATCCTGCTCCCCAAGTTCGACCCCGACGAAGCCCTCGAACTCCTGGTGCGCCACCGCGCGACCGTGTTCACCGCCGTGCCGACGAACTTCGCGCAGCTCGTCGCCGCCGCGCACCGCTCGCCCCGCCGGCCGCCGCTGCGGTACGCGGTCTCCGGCGGCGCCGCCCTGCCGACCGCGCTCCTGGAGGAGTTCGAGCGCGTCTTCGGCGCCCCCGTCCACGAGGGCTACGGCCTCACCGAGACCTCCCCGACCGCGACCTTCAACAACGTCGGCGCCCCGATCCGGCCCGGGACGGTCGGCACCAGCCTGTGGGGCGTGGACGTCGCCGTCGCCGACGCCGAGACCGAGGACCGGATCGCCCTCCTCGGCCCGGACGCCATGGGGGAGATCGTGGTCCGCGGCCACAACCTCATGAAGGGCTACCTCAACCGGCCCGACGCGACCGCCGCCGCCGTCCAGGACGGCTGGTTCCGCACCGGCGACCTCGGCACCGTCGACGCCGACGGCGTCGTGCGCATCGTGGACCGCAAGAAGGACATGATCATCCGCAACGGCTACAACGTGTACCCGACCGAGGTCGAGGCCGTGCTCGCCCGCCACCCGCACGTCTCGATCGGGGCCGTCTTCGGCGTCCCGCACGAGACGCACGGGCAGGAGGTCCACGCCGCCGTCGTCCCCGTCGAGGGCGCCGCGGTCGACGCCGCGGAGGTCGTGGCCTACATGAAGGAGAAGGTCGCGGCCTTCAAGTACCCGCGGGTGGTGCACGTGGTCGAGGAGCTCCCGCTCGGACCGAGCGGGAAGGTCATCAAACGCGAACTCGTGCGGCGGTTCGCGGTCTAGCCGCCGACCGGCAGCTCGGCCTCGACCGCGGCGCGGACCGCCGCGGGCACCGGCACCGGGCGGCGCGAGGCGCGGTCGACGAACACGTGCGTGAACCGCCCCAGCGCGAGCGGGGCGCCCCGGTCCGGGGCGCCCTCGCGCAGGATCGCGAGGTCCCACGTGATCGAGGTGGTCCCGAGGCGGGCCACCGCGACGTCGACCTCCAGGACCTGCGGGAACGCCGCCGACTCCAGGAACTCGCAGGAGGAGGCCCGCGCGAACGCCAGCACGTCCCCGCGCGGGTCGCGGCCCGCGCGGCGCATCATCCACGCGTTCACGGCCGTGTCCATCGCCTCGTAGTACACGGCGTTGTTCATATGGCCGTACTGGTCGTCGTCGTTCCAGCGCAGCGGGAACGGGTGGCGGTAGGTCACGGCGGCTCCTTCGGGCGGTCCACGGGACCGCGGACTCTGCAACATAACGACCGGTCGGTTTCAACGGCCCGGTCCGACCCTACAGGAGGCACGATGCCCGCCACCGCGTCCACCGGACTCGACGCCGACTTCTACTCCTTCCAAGACCTCCTCACCCCGGTCGAGCGCGACGCGGCCCTGCGCCTGCGCGACTTCATGGAGCGCGAGGTCCGCCCCATCGCCGACGACTGCTGGGAGCGCGCCGAGTTCCCGCACCGGCTCGTCCCCGGGATCGCCGCCACCGGCGTCCTCGGCGCCGCCTGGCCCGAGTCGCGCCGCTTCCCCAACCGCGCCCTGTTCCGCGGCTGGGCCGCGCTCGAGATCGCCCGCGTCGACGCCTCCTTCGCCACGTTCGTCGGCGTCACCTCCGGACTCGCCATGGGCGCCATCGCGGTCGGCGGCTCGGCTGAGCAGCGCGAGCGCTGGCTGCCGCCGATGGGCCGCGGCGAGGTGATCGGCGCGTTCGGGCTCACCGAGCCGCTCGCCGGCTCCGACACCGCGCGCGGCCTGCGCACCACCGCGACCCGCCGCGGGGGCACGTGGGTCCTCGACGGCGCGAAGCGCTGGATCGGGAACGCCACGTTCGCCGACATCACCCTGATCTGGGCCAAGGACGTCGACGACGGGCGCGTCAAGGGCTTCATCGTGCCGCAGGGCGCGCCCGGGTTCGCGGCGGTGAAGATCGAGCGGAAGCAGTCGCTGCGCGGCGTCCAGAACGCCGACATCACGCTCACCGGCGTCGAAGTGCCCGAACGGGACCGGCTCCAGCGGGTCGACTCGTTCAAGGACCTCGCGGGCGTCCTCGGCCCGACCCGGATCGGGGTCGCCTGGGAGGCCGTGGGGATCGCGCTCGGCGCGCACGAGGCGGCCGTGCGGTACGCCCGGGAGCGCGAGCAGTTCGGGCGGCCGATCGGCTCGTTCCAGCTGGTGCAGCAGAAGCTCGCCGAGAACCTCGCCGACGTCACGGCCGGCCTCGCGGTGTGCGTGCGCGTCTCGCAGCTGGAGGACGCCGGGACGCGCCGCGACGAGCACGCGGCGATGGCGAAGGCGTTCTGCACCGCCCGCATGAGGGACGTCGTGGCGCGGGCCCGGGCGGTGCTGGGCGGCAACGGCATCCAGCTCGACCACGGCGTGGCCCGGTTCTTCGCCGACGCCGAGGCCGTCTACTCCTACGAGGGCACCTACGACATGAACACCCTGATCGTCGGGCGCGCGATCACCGGCCGCCAGGCGTTCGTCTGAAGCTCCACCGCACCGGAAAGCGGCGCGGGCCCACGAGGCCCGCGCCGCTTCGGCTAGGCGGGCACGTAGAGCGTGATCGTCTCCGCGACGAGCGCGGGCTTCGCGGCGCCCTCGATCTCGACGGTCACGGCGTAGCCGGCGCGCACGCCGCGCGGGGTCGCGTCGGCGGAGGCGAGGCGGACGGCCGCGCGGACGCGGGAGCCGACGGGCACGGGCTGGAGGAACCGCAGCCGGTCCAGGCCGTAGTTGACGGACATCGCGAGGCCGCCGATCGCGATGAGGTCCTTGAGGAGTCCGGGCAGGAGCGACAGGGTGAGGTAGCCGTGGGCGATCGGGGCGCCGAAGGGCCCGGCGGCGGCGCGCTCGGGGTCGGTGTGGATCCACTGGTGGTCGCCGGTGGCGTCGGCGAACGCGTCGACGCGGGCCTGGTCGATCAGGAGCCAGTCGCCGGTCGCCTCGGCGCCGACGAGGTCGGCCAGGGCCTGCGGGGAGGCGGCCTCGATGCGGTCGCTCACGCCTTCGGCCCTCCCGCCACGTACAGGACCTGGCCCGAGATGAACCCGGCGTCCTCGGAGCAGAAGAACGCGACGGCGGCGGCGACGTCCTCGGGCCGGCCGACGCGCCCGACCGGGGCCTCCGCGGCGGCGTGGGCGAGGAAGTCCTCGAAGGGGACGCCGATGCGCTCGGCGGTGGCCCGGGTCATCTCGGTCTCGATGAACCCGGGCGCGACGGCGTTCGCGGTGATCCCGAAGCGGCCCAGCTCGATCGCGAGGGTCTTGGTGAGGCCCTGCATGCCGGCCTTGGCGGCGGCGTAGTTCGCCTGGCCGCGGTTGCCGAGCGCGGAGGTGCTGGAGAGGTTGACGATCCGGCCCCAACCGGACTCCACCATGGACGCCTGGACGGCGCGGCTCATGAGGAACGCGCCGCGCAGGTGGACGCCGAGGACGGCGTCCCAGTCGGCGGCGGTCATCTTGAACAGCAGGTTGTCGCGGAGGATGCCGGCGTTGTTGACGAGGATCTGCGGCGGGCCGAGCTCGGCGGCGACGCGTTCGACCGCGGCCGCGGCGGCGTCCTCGTCGGCGACGTCGGCGGCGACGGCCACGGCCCGGCCGCCCGCGGCGGTGATCGCGTCGGCGGTCGCGCGGGCCTGCTCCTCGACGAGGTCGAGGACGGCGACGGCGTGCCCGTCGGCGGCGAGGCGGCGGGCCGTGGCGGCCCCGATGCCGCGCGCGGCGCCGGTGACGATGGCGGTCCTTGCGGTCATTGGTTGGGTCCCTTCGGTTCAGAACACGATGAGCTGGCGCAGGGCCTCGCCGGCGGCGAGGCGGTCCAGGGCCTGCGGGAGGCCGTCGAGGGCGATGCGGTCGGAGACGAGCCGGTCGAGCGGGAGCCGCCCGGCGCGCCACAGGTCGGCGTAGCGGGGGACGTCGTGGCCCGGGACGGCCGAGCCGAGGTAGGAGCCGACGACGGTGCGGGCCTCGGCGGTCAGGCGCAGCGGCGCGATCGACGCGCGCGCGTCCGGGTGCGGGAGGCCGACGGTGACGGTGGTGCCGCCGGGCGCGGTGAGCGCGAACGCGGTCTCGAAGGCCCGGGCCGATCCGGCGGCCTCGACCACGACCGGGGCGCGCAGGTCCGCGGCGTCCCCGGGGGTGCGGGCCTCGGCGCCGAGCGAGCGCGCGAGGTCGAGCTTCGCGGGCACGGTGTCGACGCCGATCACGGGGTGGCCCAAGGCGGTCGCGACGAGGAGCGCGGCCATGCCGACGCCGCCGAGGCCGACGATCGCGACCGGCTCGCCCTCGCGGGGCCGGCCCGCGTTGACGACCGCGCCGCCGCCGGTGAGCACCGCGCAGCCGAGGAGCGCGGCGATGCCGGGCGGCACGTCGTCCTCCACGGGCACCACCGACGCCTCGGCGACCACCGCGTGCGTGGCGAAGGCGCTGACGCCGAGGTGGTGGGCGACGGGCTCCCCGCTGCGGCTGAGGCGGACCGCGCCGCCGACGAGGGTCCCGGCGGCGTTCGCGGCGCCGCCGACCGCGCACGGCAGCCGCCCGCCCGTGCCGCATCCCGCGCAGCGCCCGCAGCGGGGCAGGAACGTCATGACGACCCGGCGCCCGATCGCGGTCGCGGCGCCGGGCCCGGCGGCCTCCACGATCCCGGCGGCCTCGTGGCCCAGGAGCATCGGCACCGGGCGCGCCCGGCTGCCGTCGACCACCGACAGGTCGGAGTGGCACAGGCCCGCGGCCTCGATCCGGACCAGCAGCTCGCCCGGCCCGGGATCATCGAGTTCCAAGGGGCCCAAGGTGATCGGCGCGGACTCGGCATAGGGCGCGGGCGCGCCGCAGCGCTCCAGCACCGCTCCGGTGATCTCCACGGCCGACCTCCTCGTCGTTGCAGGTCCGGCCGCCGTCGCCGAGGCGCGCGGCGGACCGTGCGCTCAGCATACCGACTGGACGGTTTGTAGTGCTAGTCCGGTCCCTCGTCCGCCTGGAAGGCCTCGCCGTCGTCCGGCCCGGCGGCGCTCGGGCACGTCGTCCGCAGCGCGGGCCCGGTCAGGCCCTTCGTCAACCGACGCCCTCCGCGTCGCACCGTGGCCGCCATGGATGCCTTCCGCGCACCGATGCCGGCCCCGCCCACCGAGCGGCGGTCCCCCAGCCCTGTGGCGGTCTCCACAGAAGGATGCACTCAGTGCATCGTTGCATCTAGTGTAGGCGGCATGGCCGAAGCCACCGCACCCGTCGACCGCCGCGCCGCCCTCAAGGCCAAGAGCCGCCGCGCGATCCTCGACGCCGCCGCGGCCCTCATGCACGAGCGCCGCGGCACCGGGTTCTCCGTGGACGAGCTCGCCGCGGCCGCCGACGTCTCCCGGCGCACCGTCTTCAACCACTTCGCCTCCCTCGAGGACGTCGTCACCGAGGTCGCCGGCCACATGCTCGTGGACGTCGTCGACCGCATGTCCGCCGAGGCCGCCAGCGCCGCGCGCGTGCCCGGCGGCGTCCTCGCCGACCTCGTCGCCACCGCCTCCGGCGACCGCCTCGTCCCCGTCGTCGTCGAGCTCTTCGAGATCCTCGGCGGCCGCGACGCCGAGTCCGGCGACCGCGAGGCGTTCCTCATGCAGCGCGCCTTCAACCTCTTCACCGAGCGCATGACCGCGGCCATGGCCGGCCGCCACCCCGACGCCGACGCCCTCGCGGTGCGCCTCCTCGTCGCCGCCTTCTGCGGCGGCCTCCTCGGCTTCGTCCACCTGTGGATCGAGGAGACCGCCGCCGCCGACACCCCCGCGTCCCGGCGCGCCTGGGACGGCTTCGTCGGCCGCGTCGCCGCCGTCCTGCGCGAGCCCGGCGGCGCCTGAGCACCGAACACCCGCACACCGTCTGATCAGGAGACCACCTTGGCCGAGTTCCTCTACCGCGTCGGGCGCTGGTGCGCCCGCTGCGCCACGACCGTCATCGCCGCCTGGGCGCTCGTCCTCGCGGCCGCCGCGGCCGCGTTCGTCCTCTTCGGAGGCGCGTTCGCCACCACGCTCTCGATCCCCGGCACCCCGACCGAGGAGGTCACCGACCACCTCGCCGAGGCGCTCCCCGAAGCCTCCGGCGGCACCGGCAGCATCGTCCTCGCCACCGAGGACGGCGAGCCGTTCACCGCCGAGCAGCAGGCCGCGATCTCGGCCCTCATCGCCGACGCGGGCGACGTCGACGGCGTCGCCGCCGTGGTCGACCCCTTCGCCACCGAGGCGCAGCGCGACGAGCAGCAGGCCCAGATCGACCAGGGCCGCAGCGAGATCGAGGCCGGGATCGCCCAGGCCGAGGAGGGCCGCGCCCAGATCGAGGCCGCCCGCGCCGACCTGGAGGCGTCCCGGGCCGAGCTCGACGCCGCCCGCGAGCAGTTCGGCGACTCCGCCGAGCTCGACGCCCAGCAGGCGCAGATCGACGCCGGCCTCGCCGAACTCGACGCGCAGCAGGCCGCACTCGACGCCGGCGCCGCCGAGCTCGACGCCCAGGCCCTCGCCTTGGAGCAGGGCGCGACCCTCCTGGAGCTCGCCGCCGACGCCGGCGTCGTCTCCGCCGACGGCTCCGCCGCCATCGTCACCGTCTCCTTCGAGGAGACCCAGATGGAGGTCACGCCCGAGACCAAGGCCGACGTGCGCGAGGTCTTCGAGGACGCCCCCGTGGACGGCGTGGAGGTCGACTACTCCTCCGAGATGCAGGACTCCGTGCCGCAGATCGCGGGCGTCAGCGAGGTCATCGGCCTCGTCGTCGCCGGCGTCGTCCTCGTCCTCATGCTCGGCACCGTCGTCGGCGCCGTCCTGCCGCTCGTGACCGCCCTGGTCGCCGTCGGCATCGGCGCCCTCGCCAGCATGTCCCTGTCCGGCGCGGTCGAGATGACCTCCGTGACCCCGATCCTCGGGCTCATGCTCGGCCTCGCGGTCGGCATCGACTACTCGCTGTTCATCGTCAACCGCCACCGCCGCCAGCTCAAGGACGGCTACGACGTCGACGAGTCCATCGCGCTCGCCACCGGCACCTCCGGCAACGCCGTCGTCTTCGCCGGCGCGACCGTGCTGATCGCCCTGGTGGCCTTGAACATCACCGGCATCCCGTTCCTCGGCCTCATGGGCTCGATCGGCGCGTTCTGCATCGCGGTCGCCGTCCTCGTCGCCATCACGCTCATCCCGGCCCTGCTGCGCCTCACCGGGCTCAGGATCCTCAGCCGGCGCGAGCGCGCCGCCCGCGAGTCGCACGAGTCCCGCGAGCGCCGGCCCGACCCGCGGCCGATGCACACCGGCCGCGCCGTCCTGCGCGTCCTCGTGGGCCTCGGCGCGCTCGTGGCCGTCGCGCTCCCCGCGATGGACCTGCGGCTCAACCTTCCCGACGGCTCCTCCGAGCAGCACGACACCACGCAGTACCAGGCGTACGCGACGATCGCCGAGCGCTTCGGCGAGGGCCAGAACGGGTCCCTGCTCGTGGTCGCCGACCTCGACGAGGCCCCCGACGAGGCCGCCTCGCTCGCCGCGCAGGTCGCCGTCGCGGAGGCCGTCGCGGGCGAGGACGACGTGGTCGCCGTCGCGCCCATCGGCGCCTCCGAGGACGGCACGACCATGGCGTTCCAGGTGATCCCGGCCGAAGGGCCCACCAGCGAGTCCACGCAGGAGCTCGTGCACGACCTGCGCGGCCTCACCGTCGACGGCGTCGCGGACATCGGCGTCGCCGGCTCCGCCAGCGGCAACATCGACATCTCCGAGATCCTCGCCGACGCGCTCCCGGTCTACCTCGCGGTCGTCGTGGGCCTGTCGCTGATCATCCTGATCCTGGTGTTCCGCTCGATCCTCGTGCCGGTCCTCGCGACACTGGGCTTCATCCTCAGCTACTTCGCGGCCCTCGGCGGCGTCGTCGCGATCTACCAGTGGGGCTGGCTCGCCGACGTCTTCGGCGTCGACACGCCCGGCCCGATCCTGAACTTCCTGCCGACGCTCCTGGTCGGCATCCTGTTCGGGCTCGCCATGGACTACATGCTGTTCATCGGCTCGGGGATGCGCGAGGCGTACGCGCACGGCGCGCCGGCCCGACAGTCGGTCGTCCTCGGCGTGCGCGCCGGCCGCTCGGTGGTCACCGCCGCCGCGATCATCATGACGGCGGTCTTCGGCGGGTTCGTGTTCTCCCACTCGACGATGATCCGGCCCATCGGGTTCGCGCTCGCGTTCGGCGTGCTCGTGGACGCGTTCCTGGTGCGGATGCTCATCATCCCGGCGCTCATGCACCTCGTGGGCGACAAGGCGTGGTGGCTGCCGAAGTGGCTCGACCGCGTCCTCCCCGACGTCGACGTGGAGGGCGCGGCGCTCGAACGGCGCCACCCGCACGTGGAGCACGCGGAGGACGCCGAGGCGGCGAAGGGCTAGCCGCCCGGGCCGGGTCCCCGCCGGGGTCCGGCCCGCTCCGCTCCGCTAGGCCCCGTCGCCCTCGGGCGAGGGGGCCTTCCAGTTCGGGTCGCGGCCGAGCACCGCCAGCACCTGCTCCATGGGCCCGGAGTCAGGGACCTGCATGACGGCGGGGGCGAACGGCGCGTACGGCCCGGTGCGGGCCGGGCCCGTCAGCGGCACCTCGAACGCCAAGGGCAGCACGGCTTGCAGCAGCGCGTCCTCGAAGACGGGCGGCCGCCCGATGGACACGCCGACGTCCCACGAGTGGACGACGTAGTCGATGAAGTGGAACCCGATCGCGGTCCCGCCGGGCACCCGCACCTCCTGGTCGGCCCCGGCCAGGAGCGGCCACTCCCGCTCGGCGGCGCCCTCGGCGGCGAACGCCGCCACGACCTCCGCGGCCGAGTCCGCGAACGCCCGCGGGGTCGACGGCACCTCGGCCCACCGGCCCGGGTCGAACGCCTCCCCGCGCGCGGCCGCGGCGAACCCGAGGTTCTGCGCGGTCATGTGGGCGAGCAGCCGCCCGAGGTCCCACCCCGCGCACGGGGTGGCGAGGTCGAAGCGCTCGACCCGGTCGACGAGGTCCACGGCGGTCGCCATGGCCGTGCGGTGAAACGCGAGGAGTTCGGTCATGATCGGGATCATAGGACCCCCGCGCCGGGGCCGGTAGGATGCCGGTCGGCGCCCCCGCCCCCGCCCCCGCGGGCGGGACGCCGTGTCCCCGAAGGAGTCAGACATCAGTTCCGAGACCGACCGCCTGGTCGCGTTCAGCACCCAGCTCCGCACCGTCCACCAGCGCCTCCGACAAGCCCTCGACCTCGCCCGCCGCTCCGTCGACGGCGAGTTCGAGGAGGCGGGGCGCGACCTCCTCGTCTACTGCCGCGGCTTCTGCGCCGCCCTGAGCGGCCACCACCGCAGCGAGGACCGGGGCCTCTTCCCCGAGATCACCGCCGCCCATCCCCAGCTCGCGCCCGTCATCGCCAACCTCGTGCGCGACCACAACATGCTCGAGCACCTCCTCGGCGACTTCGCCGCCGCCATCGACGCCGGCGCCGACGCCGACGCCCTCCACCGCCACCTCGACGGCATCGGCGCGGTCATGGAGACCCACTTCGGCTACGAGGAGCGCCAGCTCCTCACCGTCCTCGACACCCTCGCGCTCTCCGAGGACCGGAAGGCGCTCCTGGGCGACCTCGCCTAGAGGCTCAGCCGAAGGCGGTCGCGAAGGCGGCCCAGATCACGGGGCCGTCCTCGGGGCGGCCCTCGGCCTCCCAGGCCGCGGCCTTGGCCCGCTGCCAGGCGTTCAGGGCGGCGACGGGGTCGGGGGCGTCGTGGGCGGCGTTCACCGCGGCGACCGCCTCGGGCAGGAGCGGGGGCGTCGGCGCGGCGGCGAAGCGGCGCAGGCCCTCGTCGGTGGGCAGGGTCCAGCGGGTGGCGGTGACGTAGCGGGCGCCGGTGTGGAGGGCGGCCGCGACCAGGCCGACCGGTTCGGCGAAGCGCACCTCGCCGCCGCTCTCGCAGGCGATGAGCGCCACCCGGTTCGGCATCGTCCACGCGGCCGGCGCGTCCGGGCGGTGGCCGAGGAGGACGTCGGCGGCCGTGAGCGGCCGGTGGCCGTGCACCACGGCGGCCCGGCCGGTCGTCCCGGGTCCGCAGCTCAGGTGGAGGCGGGCGTCCAGGCCGTGCTTCGCGGTCGTCACGTGGCCGACGTACAGGAGGCGCGAGGCGTCCGCGAGGAGCGGTTCGAGCCGGTCGCGGTCGATGTCGGCGCGGCGGAACGGCGGCCCGGGAGGAGCGAGGCGGGGGCCGAGCCCGTCGACCATCGTCCGCAGTGGAGAGTCGGCCGGGACCTCGCCGAGGACCGAGCCGAGGTCCCGGCCCGCGCCCGGGACCCGCGGGTCCAGGACCGCGACCACCGGGCCGTCCGGGCGCCACGCGGACCGGCGCCGCTCGGGCGCGTTGCGGACCGTCGCCGGGGGCAGGACCGAGAGGTCGGCGCTCGTCACGAAGCGCTCGCCCTCGTCCACCCGCAATGCCTCCCAAGGCACTTGGGCGGTCGAGAGGGACGGCTGGATGCGGACGTGCGGGTGGCGGCCCGCCTCCAGGTGCGCGTTCAGCTCCTGCGCGAGCCGGTGGGGGATGAGCGCGCTCGCGAGCGCCGTCGCGAGCCCCGCTTCGCGTTCGCGGTCGACCAGGGGCCCGCGCAGGGCGCGTTCCAGGGCCTGCTCGACGGTCTCGCCCGGCAGCGGCGTCGGCAGGGCCTGGGCGAGCGCTTCGAGGGCGGGCAGCACGCGGCCGGCCTCGACCATGATGTTCTGGATCGCGCCGAGGTCGTGCTCCCAGCGCCACGAGTAGTAGAGCCCGTCGGCGTCGACGAGCTTGAGCTGCACGGTCGGCCGGTCTACCACGTGTCGATCACCTCGTCGGAGCGGATGCGGAACCCGTAGCGCCGCTCGGTCTCCTGGATCCACGGCTCCAGTTGCGATGCGCGCCAGGGGTTCACGCGCAGCCGCGGCGGCAGCGCGAAGCGCACCGCCGGGAAGTCGCCCGAGGCGCCGGTGACCAGTGCCGAGGCCGTGAACGACAGGACCTCGCCCTCGCTCGGCGCCGGCGGGGGCGGCTCCGGCGGCTCCGGGACCGCCGCGACGTCGACCGGGGCCGCGGCGTGCAGGGCGACGGTGGCGCTCATGTGCTCGAGGAGCTCCGACACGAGCGCGCCGATGCCGAGGGCCGTGGCGAGGCTCAGCGCGTGCGCCATGGCCGGGACCGCGACCGTGGCCGCCCACTGCTCGCGGGCGCGGCCGGGGGCGAAGCCGTGGCGGATCGCGTCGGCGGCGAGGGCGGCCGGGACGGCGAGGTCGAAGGCGAAGCCGAGGTACCGGGCCTGCTCGTCGGGGTCGGTGGCGAGCTGGGCGCGGTGCGTGGCGGCGAAGGCGCGGCGCTGGTCGATGCGGGTGAGGTGGTAGACCGCCCCGGCCGCCTCGTACACGCGCCACGCCTCCAGGTGCGCCTCCTCGGCGGCGTCGAAGTCGCCGTCGCCGGCGAGCATGTCGCCTTGCAGCGCCAGGGCTTCGGCGAGCATCGCGGCGTGGCCCGCCTCGCGCAGGGCGGCGACGGCCCGGGGGAGGAGCTCGCGCGCGAGCGCGGTGTCGCCGGCCTCGTGCGCGGCGGTGGCGCGGGCGAAGCGCAGTTCGGCGGCGCGCAGCGGCTGCTCGATCCCGTCGAGGGCCCGTTCGGCGGCGGCGAGGAGGCGGCCGCCCTCCTCGAGGTCGCCCGCGCGCATGGCGACGCGCCCCTGGTTCGCGATCGCGAGTGCGGCCGCGGGCGCGTCGCCGGCCGCGGTGTGGATCTGCTCAGCCAGGCGCAGGTGGGCCATCGCGGCGTCGAGTTCGTTGCGCACCTGGTAGATCAGCGCGAGGTTGGAGTGCGGGTGCCCGGTCAGGCGCGGGTCGTGGGCGGCGGCGAGTTCGAGGGCGCGGTGGACGGCGGCCTCGGCCTCCTCCCAGCGTTCGAGGTCGATGAGGACGACGCTGCGGGAGTTGGCGATCGAGACCCGCAGGTACGCCTCGTCGGCGCTGTCGCCGCCGGTGATCGCCGCGGCGGCGTCGAGGTCGGCGAGGGCCTCGTCGTGGCGGCCGAGGAGCTGGAACGTCTGCGACCGGTTCACCAGCAGCGAGGCCCGGACCGCGACCGTGCCGTACCGGTCGCCGGCCTCCGCCTGGGCGGCGTCGCAGGCGGCGAGCGCCTCCTCGGTGAGCTCCAGGACGCGGCCGGGCTCGCCCTGGCTCTCGGCGAGGGCCGCGAGGTTGCCGAGGGCCCTGGCGCGGCCGTCGAGGCCCGCGGCGTCCACGTCCGCGACGCGGGTCAGCGCGATCGCCTCGTGGAGCTTCGCGGCGGCTTCACCGCTGCGGCCCTGGAGGACGAGTTTCGCGGCGGCGTTGTTCAGCTCCCGCATCGCGGCCCACCGGGGGCCGCTGGACTCCTTGCCGTAGACGCCGAGCGTGTCGCGGTTCATGCCGCCGCCCGTTCGGTGAGCGTCGCGTCCTCGGCGGTGAGGCGGCCGCGGGCGAACGCGATGAGCGCGGCACGCCGCTCGGCCTCGCCGGCGTCCGCGGTCGGGAGCGCGAACCACGGCGCGGACACCTGGACGCCGCCGTCGAGGTGCAGCGCGACGTCGGGTCCGGCGGTCGCCTCACCGGTGAACGCGCCCGAGCCCGCGTCGAGGCGCAGCGGGATCTCGACGGCGCCGAAGCGGGCGGTCAGGTCGGCGGGCCTGGCCTCGGGCGCGGCCGGGGCGGTCACCGTGACGATCCAGGCGCCCTCGCGCTGCGTGAGCCGCCAGGTCGCCTCACCCGCGGCGTCGAGGAGGCCGGGCGGCACCGCGGCCCAGTCGATCGGGCCGGCGCCGCTCGCGAGCGGCGGCTCCGCCGCGGTGCCGCCCGCGGCGAGGGCCCAGTCCTCCCGCTTGGGGGAGAAGGCGTTCCGGAGTGCGACGCCGTAGGTCTCGGCGAGGTCGGCGAGCCGCTCCCGGAGCGCGGCCACCGGCGCGGCGAGGTCCCCGCCGGTCGGCAGCGCGCCGAGGTCGACGCCCGCGAGCGCGCGCTCGACGGCCTCCTCGTCGTCCAGGAGATGGTCGAGTGCGGCGGTGCGCCAAGCGGTCTCGGCCCGCAGGAGCCCCTGCGGGAGGGCCGGGACGGCCGCCGCGTGGGACGCGGGCCACCAGGCGGCGGCCCAGTGGAGGTGGGCGAGGTCGCGGGCCGCCGCGAGGACGGGCGAGTCCCATTCGGCCGCGGCGGTGTCGGCGCCGTCGAGGATCGCGGCTGCGGCGTCGGGGCCGTACACCTCCCACAGCCAGTCGGCGGCGAGCGCCGGGTCCCACACGTCCGCGGCCGGGTGGGCGCGGCGGTCGAGCTGGTCCCAGGCGAGCAGCGCCCCGCGGGCCTCCACCAGGGCCGTCTGCTCCGGGGCGGACGGCAAGGCGCCCACCAGGATGCGGCCGGGTTCGCGGGTGACGGGGAGCTCGGTCATTCGGGGGCTCCCGCGCGTTCGAGGCGGCGCCGGAGGCGGTCGCGCTGGTCCATGACGACCGAGCGCAGCGACCCGTCGAGGAGGTCCCACACCTCGTCGGCCGCGGTCGGCTCGCCGCGCAGCTCGCGGCCGTGGAGGCGCGCCCACAGGCGCCGCAGGTAGGCGCGGCGGGTGCCGCGCACCTCGTCGCCGTCCTCGCGCGGGAGGCGCATGACGCGGTGCACATAGGACTCGCGTCGCCAGCGGCTGAGCAGGCGGGCGTTGGCGTCCGAGGCGGGCTCGGCCGCGTCGGCGCCGAGCCCGGCGCTGGCGTCGCGGCCCAGGGCCATCGCGACGCGGCTCGGCTCCTCGGCGAGCTGCCAGGGCGCGGCCGAGCGGCGGATCTCGCCGGTCACCAGCGACGGGATGTCGGCCATCGCCTCGCGCTGGAACCAGGTGGTGAACGCCGCGAACAGTCGCTCCATGATGGACCGGTCGAAGGGCCTGGGCAGGTCGCGCTTCGAGGCGCGGTCGCCGAGTTCGGGAGCCGCGGGCCGGTCGCGGGCGGTGAGGCCGTAGCCGGCGGCGACGCCGACGCGGTCGAGTTCGGCGGCCTCGGCGGTCCCGACCGCCGTGTCCGCCAGCGCCTTCCACAGGCGCGGGTCGGGGGCGGCCGCGCAGTCGGCGAGGAACGCGGCGAGCCCGGGGTCCGGTCCGGCGGCGGGCGCCTCGGGCCGGTCCGCCCACGCCTCGCGCAGCAGCCCGGCGAGTTCGGCGGTCCGCTCGGGATCGGTCAGGAAGCGCCGCAGGCCTTCCACGGAGACCTCGCCGCGTTCGGCGTGGACGTCGGCCACGGTCGCGGCCGCGATCGCGGCCGCGTCGGGGAGCGCGCCCGGGTCGCCGTGCAGGTGCGCGAGTTCGAAGCAGCGCTGGAAGTACAGGTCCTGCGGGTGGCCCTCGGTGATCCCGGCGCGGCGGCGGGCCCGCTTGACGAGCTGGAACCACGCGGCCGTCGCGGCGAGGGCCGGGCCGGCGTCGAGGATCGCCCGGCGCAGCGCGTCGACGTGCTCGATCGCGACGACGCCGCCGGAGAAGCGCGGGTTCTGGGCCGGGCGCAGCACGAGCGGGTCGAGCAGGAGCTTCACGGTGCGCGCGAGCGGCCGCCCGGAAGCGTTGCTCAAGGGCGCCACGGCGTCGCCGAGCTGGGACCAGGCGTCGGCGACGAGCAGGCCCCGCGGGACGGCCGCCGAGGCCGCGAGGCCATGGACCATGCCGCGAATTCTAGTCGGGCCGGTCGAACCGCGGGGAAACCTGTGATCGGTAGGGGCCCGCGCGGGGCGACGCTGAGGGCGTCGACCACCCCAGGAAGGAGGCCCCGGTGTTCCACGACTTCCGCCCGGCGGGCCCGCTCCCGGCGCACACCGCGCCGGTCCGGTCCCCGTACGGCACGCCGGACCGCCCGCTCACGCCGAAGCCGCGCCGCGGCGGCCTCGGCCTCCTCCCCGGCATGCTCCTCATGTCCGTGGGCATCGGCGCCACCGCGATCATCGGCGAGCACCTCACCGCGCCCGCGCCGGACGTCATGCTCCGCACCGGCATCGCGTTCTCCGCGGACGGGCTCGTGCTCGTTCCCTACGACCGCAACGGCCCCGGCGGCCTCATCGCCGAGGCCGTGGGCGACGCGCACGCCGCCCGCCTCGCCGCCGTCGACCTCGCCTCGGGCGAGACGCGCTGGGACGTGCAGCTCGCCGGCGAGCTCGAATGGGACGCGGCCGCCGTCGCCGCGGGCGAGGAGTACTCCTATGTCGCCACCGAGGACGGGCTCCAGATCCGCGACCTCGACGACGGCTCGCTCGTCACCGCGAGCGGCGCCGTGCCGGGCCTCGAAGGAGCCGGAACCGGCACGGCCGCATACGGATTCGATCCCGCCGCGGGCGTCGTCGCGCTCGACGCCGACGGCGGCCTCCACACGATCGCCCTCGACGCGCTCACCGCGGCCCCCGCCGATCCGGCCGTCGCCGAGGCGTGGACGGGCCGCCTCGTCGCCGAAGGCGCGTCCCCTCAGCTCGGCGGCACCACCTCGACCGAGGCGGCGATCGGCGAGGAAGGCACCCTGCGGATCGAGCCGACCGCCGAGGACGCGCTCGGCGGGAGCCTCGTCCTCGAAGCCGGCGGCGACCGGCGCGCGCTCGGCACCCGCGTCTACTACGGGGCCGGGATCGTCCTCGACCAGAGCGCGGGCGCCACGACCTGGGAGATCGACGTCGAGGAGCTCATCGAAGGCGTCCTCGAGGACCCGACCGCCGCCGTCGACCTCGCCTTCCCCGGCGGGACCGCCGCGGGCGCCGCGACCGGGCACGCGCTCATCGAGCACCGCACCGAGCCCGGCGCCGAGGACGTCGCGCTCACCGTCGTCGACCTCGCCACGGGGCAGGCCACCGCGTCGCTCACCACCGCGGACCACTTGGGCCGCAGCATGACCGCGCCGAGCGGCCACACCGTCGTCATCGCCGCCCCGGAGGACGGGGTCTTCCACAGCGACCTCGTCATCGTCGCCCCCGACGGCTCGATCGACCGCGCCGTCTTCGGCGGCCTCGACCTCCTCGGCGAGCCCGACCTCGACTGAGCCGCACCGCCGCGGCCGCGACCGAACCGCGCCGCAACCGTCCCGCGACCGCGACCGCGGCCGCCGCCCGAAACCTGTGACCGGTAGCCGCCGGTCCGCCCCGAGACTCAAGCAGAACCCGACCCCCGAAAGGAACACCGCCATGTTCAAGCTCATCAACATCACCGTCCTCGTCGCCGGCCTCGCCGCCACGGCCATGTTCGTCCTCACCGGACTCTCCGGCGACGACCCGACCGCGTGGGTGAACGGCTGGATGGCCGGCCCGATCGTCCTCGTGTCCGTCCTGCCGTTCCTCGGCATGATGAGCCGCCTCGCCGACGGCCCCCTCCGGGAGCTGAAGGGCATGGTCGCCAAGGGCTTCGAGGGCGCGCCGCTCGCGATCGGCACCGTCGTCCAGGTCTCCCGCACCGGCCTCACCGTCAACGACCAGCCGCAGCTGGAGATCCTCTTCGACGTCGACACCCCCGACGGCCAGTCGTTCCGGGCCGTCGCCCGCAACCTCGTCGACCTCACCGAGCTCGCCGCCGTCGTCCCCGGCGCGATGCTCCCGGTCCGCTACCGGCCCGGCAGCACCGACGGCCGCGTCGTCATCGCCGTGGACGCCCCGCAGGCCGAGATGCAGGCCGCGTTCGACCGGGTCCGCCTCGCGAAGGGCCTGGTCACGCCCCGGCAGCTCCAGATCGCCGAGCAGGGCGTCGACGGCCGCGCCGTCGTCCTCGCGCTCGCCCCGACCGGCGAGATCCAGGGCGACCGGGCCGTCATGGACCTCGACCTGCGCATCACCCGCGCCGACGGCTCCGTGTTCGACCTCAAGCAGCGCAAGCCGATGGACGCGAGCGCCGTCCCCCAGGTCCAGCCCGGCATGGTCGTGCGGGTGCGGTACCTGCCCCACGACGAGTCCGAAGTGGTCATCCTGACCGCGGTCGCCCCCTGACCGCCCGCCCGTGCCGGACCCGCCGCGAAGACGGGTCCGGTACGGGCGGAAACGCCCGTTCCCTGCGTCCCGACCAGTGCCACCGCACCGCCGCAGGGCGGGCCCTGTCAGGGCTCCCGGGTATCCTCGCGGGAGTCCGGCACCCCCGCCGCGCCCCATCGTGGACACCACCCCTCCAGTGAGTAGGACCCGTGCACGCTCCCGTCTGGCTCGCCGTCGACCTCGGCACCACCCACACCGTCGCCGTCATCGGCCGCGGCGGGCAGGAACCCCGGTCGCTCCTCTTCGACGGCTCCCCCCTCCTCGCCTCCGGCGTGTTCCTCGACGCCGAGGGCGGGCTCCACAC
This sequence comes from Glycomyces terrestris, assembly GCF_003933745.1. GTDB lineage: Bacteria > Actinomycetota > Actinomycetes > Mycobacteriales > Micromonosporaceae > Glycomyces > Glycomyces terrestris. The sequence goes on from NZ_RSEB01000009.1 coordinate 47,779, forward strand.
CGGCCGCGACGCCCAGCGCCTCGCCGCCGCCGACCCCGGCCGGTTCGAACCGCATCCCAAGCGCCGCATCGACGACGGCACCGTCCTCCTCGGCGACCGCGAGACGCCCGTCGAGGAGCTCCTCGCCACCGGCCTGCGCCGCGTCGCCGAAGAGGCCGCCGCCTCCGGCATGCGCCCCACCGACACCGTCCTCACCTGCCCCGCCGACTGGGGCCCGGTGCGCCGCGCCCGGCTGGAGGCCGCCGCGGACCTCGCCGGGATGGGCCCGGTGCGGCTCCTGCCCGAGCCGATCGCGGCCGCCGCCTACTGCGCCGAGGTCCTCGGCCAGGAGATCCCGGTCGGCGGCACCGTCGCCATCTTCGACTTCGGCGGCGGCACCTTCGACACCGCCGTCGTCCGCCGCGACCCCGAGGGCCTGCGCACGCTCGCGTTCGGCGGCCTCGACGACCTCGGCGGCCTCGACATCGACATGGCGCTCGCCGCCCACCTCGGCCGCGTCGTCGCCGGCCGCGACCCGGCCCTGTGGAAGCGCCTGAGCGAACCCGAGACGCCCGCCGACCTGCGCGACCGCCTCGCGTTCTGGGGCGAGGTGCGCGCCGCCAAGGAGATGCTCTCGCGCACCTCCACTGCGCCCGTCGGCCTGCCCGGCAGCGACCCGATGGGCCTGCACCTCACCCGCGACGAGCTCACCAGCCTCGCCGACCCGCTCGTCGCCCGCGCCGTGGACGAGACCCGCCGCACCGTCGAGCGCGCCGGGGTCGACCCCGCCGCGCTCAGCGCGCTCCTGCTCGTCGGCGGCTCCAGCCGCATGCCCCTGGTCGCGACCCGCCTCCACGCCCGCCTCGGCGTCGCCCCGTCCGTGCCCGAGCAGCCCGAACTCCCCGTCGCCTTCGGCGCCCTGAAGCACGCCGCGGCCGGACGCGAAACCGCCCCGCCCCCGACCACTGCGCCCCCCACCACCCCGATCGCGCACGTCACCTACGCGCCCTACCCGGTCCAGAGCCCCGCGGGAAGCCCGCCGCCGCAACCGGTCACGGGACCGCCGAGCCCGCAGGCCCCGCCGCTCGGGCCCTCGCAGCCGACCCCGGCCGGGCCATACCCGCCGCCGGCGCAGACCCCGCACCAGGCCCCGTTCCAGCCGAATGTCCACACAGGACCATTGCCGACCGGGGGCGCGGCCGGGAAGTCGACCCGGCGCTGGGTCGCCGCCTCGATGTTCTCCACCATCGTCACCGCCGTCGTGATCGTCCTCGTCGTCGCGATGAGCCGCGGGAACCTCACCGGCCTGTTCGAGGACCTCACCAGCGGGGACCTCGTCGACGGGCTCACCGGGAACACCGCCACCGAGGGCACCGGCCTCGAACTGGTCCACGAGCAGGCGCTCACGGCCGCCGGCGCGGGCGCCGTCGCGGTCGGCGACGGGATCGCCGTCGTCGCCGACATCGTCGACGGTCAGACCGTCGCCACCGCCTACGACGCGGCCGGCACGACACTGTGGACGCAGCAGTACGACCTGGAGCCCACCGAGACCCACCTCATGGTCGTCGGGAGCGTCCTCGTCATCGACGCCCTCGGCTCGGCCAGCGACGAAGGCCAGAACATGCGCGCCGCCGCGGCCCTCGACACCGGCGAGCTCCTGTGGAAGCAGCCGTGGATCGACCGCAACGACGTCGCGTTCTACGGGACCGACGTCGTAGTCGAGCAGCGCACCGGCTTCGACGACAACGCCGTCATCCGCATCGACCTCACCACCGGCGAGCAGGTGTGGAAGAAGGGCGGGCCCGACGACCTCTTCATCATCGACGAGTACCGCATCCGCGCCGAGCGCGTCTGGAACGACGGCGCGGAGCACCCCGGCACCGCCCCGCCGAACGCGTACTCGCTCTACGACGACCTCGCCGTCGCGAACCGCATCGTGGACCTCGACCCGTACGAGGGCACCGCCGTCGTCCGCGACGCCGCCGACGGCGGCTCGATCACCTCCGGCGACCTGCCCATCGACTCCTACCAGTGGACCGCGTTCGACGGCCTGGCCGTCGGCAAGGTCAGCGACGAGGCCTCCCCGGGCCGCGCCGTGCTCGCCGGGTACTCCCTCGACGACCTCGGCGAGGCCTGGCGCCTCGAGTTCGCCGCCGGCGACGCGATCGTCCAGGTGAAGCCCTGCGGGCAGCACCTCGTCTGCGCCGCGGTCGAGAACACCACGGCCGAGAAGTACGAGACCGTCGCCGTCGACACCCAGACCGGGCAGCAGGCGTGGGCGCTGCCGTCGAACGACTGGTCCGACGACGAGCAGTGGTACGCCACCGCCACCGGCATCGTCCACGGCAGCCAGACGTTCGACACCGTCGACGACGCCCGCGTCGTGGACTTCGAAGGGAAGGACAGCGGTGAGCGGTACGACTCGATCGGCGCGATCCGCAGCGGCCGCGCCGTCGTCCAGCAGGTCGGCGTCAGCATCGGCGCCACCGACTGGGAGGTGTTCGTCCTCGACGTCGCCACCGGCCACCGCACCCCGGTCCAGTCCACCGGCGCCGAACTCCCGAACCACGTGGCGGTCGGCGGCGACCTCGTCGCCGTCCACACCGGCGACGGCCGGGCCCTCGTCCTCGCCGCCTCCGGGCTGGAGTGATCACGCTCCGCGCCGCGAGGCGGCCGGCTTCGGTCGGCGCGGTGATCACGCTCCGCGCCGCGAACCCGCCGCGAGGCGGCCGGCTCGGCGGCGCGCGGACGTGCCGGGCGCGAAACGCCGCAGCGGCGGCTTCCCGGGTCCGCCGACCCGGGAAACCGCCGCCCCCTCTACAGAATCGAGACCAGGCGTCCTTAAGGGACGGTGTATCCGGCGGTGCGGAGCAGCTCGTACCACTCCGGGCGCGTGAGCGGCACGTCCGAGCCCTGCGCGGAGCCGGTGATCCGCTCGATGTCGGTGGTGCCGATGACGACCTGCATCCGCGCCGGGTGGCGGGTGATCCAGGCGACGGCGATCGCGATCGGCGGCACGTCGTACTTCTTCGCGAGCCGGTCGACCACGGCGTTCAGCTCGGGGTAGCGGTCCGAGCCGAGGAACGGGCCGGTGAAGAACCCGGCCTGGAACGGCGACCACGCCTGGACGGTGATGTCGTGGAGGCGGCAGTAGTCGACGATGCCGTCGTCGCGGGCGATCGACTGGTCGAGGTCCTGCATGTTCGCGGCGATGCCCTGCGCGATGAGCGGCGCGTGCGTGATCGACAGCTGCACCTGGTTCGCGACGATCGGCTGGTTCACGTACTTGCGCAGCAGCTCCATCTGGCCCGCGGTGTGGTTCGAGACGCCGAACGCGCGGACCTTCCCGGCCGCGGACAGGTCGTCGAAGGCGCGGGCGACCTCCTCGGGCTCCACGAGCGCGTCGGGCCGGTGGAGCAGCAGGATGTCGATGTAGTCGCTCTCCAGCGCCGCCAGGGACTCGTCCACGGACTCGACGATGTGCTCGTACGAGAAGTCGAAGTACGGGCCGGGGTGCATGATCCCGGTCTTGGTCTGGATGACCAGGCGCTCGCGCTCGGACGGCGTGAGGCGCATGGCCTCGGCGAAGCGGCGCTCGCAGCCGTGCCGGCCGCTGCCGTACAGGTCGGCGTGGTCCACGAAGGTGATCCCGGCGTCGAGGGCCGCGCCGACGATCGCGCGTACCTCCTCGTCGGTCTTCTCCTGGATGCGCATGAGGCCGAGCACCACGTTCGGAGCGGTGATGTCGGTGCCGGGCATGGTGAAGGTCTTCATCGGTGTCCTCTTCGGAGCTATGCGGCGGAGAGCCGGGCGATCTGGTCGGCGGTGAGCTCGAGCCCGGCCGCGCCGGCCGAGTCGCGGATGCTCTCGGGGCGCGAGGCGCCCGGGATCGGGACGACGACGGGCGCGAGCGCGAGCTGCCAGGCCAGCACCACCTGGTAGACGCTGGCCCCGACCTCGGCGGCGACCTCGTCGAACGCGGCGTGGCGGGTGCCGAGCTCGGGGGCGCTCGCGATGCCGCCGAGCGGGCTCCACGGCAGGAACGCGACGCCGAGCTTCGCGCAGTGCTCGAGCTCGCCCTCGCTGGAGCGGAACCGCGGCGAGAACTGGTTCTGCACCGACGCGAGCCGGCCGCCGAGGATGTCGTTCGCTTCGTCGATCTGGGCGACGCTCGCGTTCGAGATGCCCGCGAGCCGGATGACGCCCTCGTCGAGGAGGTCGCGGATCGCGCCGACCGAGTCGGCGTACGGGACCCGCGGGTCGGGGCGGTGGAACTGGTAGAGGCCGATGGCCTCGACGCCGAGGCGCTGCGCGGAGGCCTTCGCGGCCGCCTTGAGGTACTCGGGGCGCCCGTCCTGGGTCCAGGAGCCGTCGCCGGGCCGCAGGTGCCCGCCCTTGGTGGCGACCAGGACCTCGTCGGCCCCCGGCCCGTACTCCTTGAGCGCCTTGGCGATCAGGGACTCGTTGTGGCCGACCTCGTTCGCGTCGCGGTGGTAGGCGTCGGCGGTGTCGATGAGGGTCACACCGGCGTCGAGCGCCGCGTGGATCGTCGCGACCGACCGCGCCTCGTCCGGGCGGCCCTCGATCGACATCGGCATCCCGCCGAGCCCGATCGCCGAGACCTGCCGGTCCCCGATGGTGCGCTGCTGCATTCGTGCACTCCCTACGGCTGGGCGGGACGCGGCGGCGCGCGCCCGCCGACTGGCGGATGACCAGGTAGATGCTAGGTTTGGTCGATCTAGAAGTCCAACAACTCGCGTTTCTGGTATTGAGAACCCGGGGGAATGATTCATGGACCTGCGCCAGATGGAGTACCTGGTCGCCCTCGCCGATGAGAGGCACTTCACACGGGCGGCGGAGCTGACCGGGATCTCGCAGTCCGGGCTGTCGGCGGCGATCCGCAGCCTCGAGGACGAGCTCGGCACCGCCCTGTTCACGCGGACCACGCGCCGGGTCGAGCCGACCGAGGCCGGGTTCGCGCTGCTGCCGTACGCGCGCATGATGCTCGAACAGGCCGCGGGCGCCCGCGACGCCGTCGTCAAGGCCAGCCGCGCCGTCTCCGGGTCGCTGTCGATCGGCGCCGAGCAGTGCCTCGGGCTCATCGAGGTCAGCCCCCTGCTCGACCGCTTCCACCGCCGCCACCCGCAGGTCGAGACCATGTTCACGCAGTGCGGCTCGCACGACCTCATCGGGATGCTCCGGGCCGGCGAGCTCGACGTCGCGTTCGTCGCCACCGACCGGCACCTGAGCGGCCTGCCGCACCGCGAGCTCGGCCGCGAGCCGCTCGTGGTCGTCACCCCGCCCGACCACCCGCTCGCCGCGCTCTCGTCCGTGCCGTGGGCGGCCCTCGACGACCAGGACTTCGTCGACTTCGGCGCGGCCTGGGGCGTGCGGTCCCTGAACGAGTCGGTGTTCGCCGCGCGCGGCGCCCGGCGGCGCGTGCGCTGCACCGTCAACGACGTCCACACCCTCCTCGACCTCGTCTGCCGCGGCCTCGGCATCGCCGTCGTCCCCCGGCACGTGGCCGCGAAGCCGCAGGCCGCCGCGCTGCGCGTGCTGCCGATCGCCGACGCGGACGTGCCGCAGTGGACCGTCTCGGTCGTCTCCACCGCGTGGGACCAGGCCGACTCGCCCGCCGCGCACCTCCTCGACCTGCTCAACCCCCTCCCCGAGGCGGCCCCCGAACCGGCCCGCCTCCCGGCGTAGAAAAACTTCGAGCCACTTTCGCGGCGGATGTCGAAAACGGCGGCCCGGCCCCGTCGTCCCAGGCGAAGATCCGGAGCAGCCGGACCCGCGACCAGGAGGTCACCGTGAAGTACGTCATCCTCATCCACTCCAACCCGCAGCCGTGGGGCCACCCGACCGGCGACTACATCGCGGAGCACCAGGCGCTGCCCGCCGCGCAGCGCGAGCGCCTGAACGCCGAGTTCGAGCGCCTGCTCACCGAGATGAGCGCGAACGGCGAACTCGTCGCCGCCGAGGCCCTCGCCGACCCCAGCACCGCGACGCTCTACCGCTGGAGCGGCGGCGAGCCGCTCGCGACCGACGGCCCGTACTCCGAGTCCAAGGAGCACCTCGCCGGGTTCTTCCTCATCGACGTCTCCGGACCCGAACGCGCCCAGGAGATCGCGACCGCCTTCTCCGGCCCCGGCGAGACCGTCGAACTGCGCCCGGCGATGTGGCCCGGCGGCGAGGAGCACTGATGGACACCCGGCTCGAGGACGTGTGGCGGCGCGAGTCGCCGCACGTCCTCGGGGCGCTCGTGCGCCGCTACGGCCACTTCGACGCCTGCGAGGACGCCGTCCAGGAAGCCCTCCTCTCCGCCGCGCTCCACTGGCCCCGCGAGGGCCTCCCGGCCAACCCCCGCGGCTGGCTGGTGCGCGCCGCCTCCCGCCGGCTCGTCGACGCCCTGCGCTCCGACCGCGCCCGGCTCGACCGCGAGACCACCGCGAACCGCCTCGCCCCAAGTGAAGCACCAGCCACCGACAGTGACGACTCCCTGCACGTCCTCCTCCTGTGCTGCCACCCGTCCCTGACCCCCGCCTCCCAAGTGGCCCTGACCCTCCGGGCCGTCGGCGGCCTCACCACCGAGCAGATCGCCGCCGCGTTCCTCGTCCCCGTCGCCACCATGGGCCAGCGCATCAGCCGCGCCAAGGCCCGGCTCCAGGCCGCCGGCGCCCGCCTCGGCGACGTCACCCGCGCCGACCTGCCCGCCCGCGTCGAGTCGGCGCGGCAGGTGCTCTACCTCGTCTTCAACGAGGGCTACGCGGCCACCGGCGGCTCCGACCTCCTCGACGTCCCGCTCACCGCCGAAGCCATCCGCCTGACCCGCGAGCTGCACCGGCGCCTCCCCAGCGACACCGAGACCGCGGGCCTCCTCGCGCTCATGCTCCTGACCGAGGCCCGCCGCGCCGCCCGCGCCGACGACCGCGGCGACCTCGTGCCGCTCGCCGACCAGGACCGCGGCCGCTGGGACCGCCCGCTCATCGCCGAAGGCGTACGCCTGGTCGAGGCCGCGCTCCCCGCGGGTCCGGTGGGGCCCTTCCAACTCCAGGCCGCGATCGCCGCCGTCCACGGCGAGGCCGCCGCGTACGCCGACACCGACTGGCCCCAGATCGCCGAGCTGTACCGGATGCTCGACGCGATCGCCCCGAGCCGCGTGGTCACCATGAACCGCGCCGTCGCCGTCGCGATGACCGACGGCCCCGAGGCCGCGCTCGCCATGCTCGACCCGCTCCTGCGCGAGCCGGTGCGCGGCCACCGGCTCCAGGCCGTGCGGGCGCACCTGCTGGAGCAGGCCGGCCGCGCCACCGAGGCGCGCGCGGCGTTCCGCGAGGCCGCGCGCCTCGCCACCAGCACCCCCGAGCAGCGCTACCTCCACCGCAAGGCCGCCGCGCTCGCGGACTGACCGCAGGGCGACCGCTCGCCGCACGTTCGGCGCACCGGGTCCGCCGTCCGGCGCAGGCGTCTTGCCCCCGACCACTCTTAAATCGATAATTCTCAATGTCTATTGCATCGCTCGATCGTCCCCCTCATGACGACCGCGGCCCTCACCCCGGGACCCGTCGACGCAGACTGATGCGCCGCAACGCATCCCAAGGAGGGCAGCATGCCCGGCATCCGCCGCCGCATCCGACCGCTCATCGCCACCCTGTCCGCACTCGCCGTCGCCGCCGCGACCGCCGTCGCGCTCCTCGCCACCGCGAGCCCCGCGCAGGCGCAGACCTGCAACGGCTACGTCGGCCTCACCTTCGACGACGGCCCCAACCCCGGCACCACCACGAGCCTGCTCAACGCGCTCACCGCGAACGGCCTGCGCGCCACCATGTTCAACACCGGCCAGCGCGCCGCCGCCAACCCCTCGCTCGTCGCCGCCCAGGTCAGCGCCGGCATGTGGGTCGCCAACCACTCCTACACCCACGCCGACATGACCCGGATGTCCTCCTCCCAGATGGCCCAGGAGCTCTCCAGCACCCAGCAGGCGATCCAGCGGGCCGGCGGCGGCACCCCGGTCCTCTTCCGCCCGCCCTACGGCGCCACCAACGCCACCCTCAAGTCCGTCGCGGCGCAGCACGGCCTCACCGAGGTCCTGTGGAGCGTCGACTCGCAGGACTGGAACGGAGCCAGCACCGCCCAGATCGTCGCGGCCGCGAACAACCTTCAGAACGGCAGCGTCATCCTCATGCACGACGCCTACCAGAACACGATCAACGCGATCCCGCAGATCGCCGCCAACCTGCGCGCCCGCGGCCTGTGCGCCGGCATGATCTCCCCGACCACCGGCCAGGCCGTCGCCCCCGGCACGGGCGGCGGAGGCGGCGGCGGGGGCGGCACCGGCACCGACCTGCTCCGCTCCGACTCCGCCGGCAAGTGCGTCGACGTGCCCGGCGGCAGCACCGCCAACGGCACCCGCGTCCAGCTCTACACCTGCTACGAGGGCGCGAACCAGCAGTTCACGGTGACCGCCGCGCAGGAGCTCCGCGTCCTCGGCAAGTGCCTCGAACCCTCCGGCACCGCCAACGGCGCCCTCGCCCAGATCAGCACCTGCTCCGGCGCGAACACCCAGAAGTGGACCTTCGGCGCCGACGGCACCGTCCGCAACACCGGCACGAACCTCTGCCTGGACGTCTACAGCAGCGCCAACGGCGCCGCCGTCCAGCTCTACTCGTGCTGGAGCGGCGCCAACCAGAAGTGGACCCGCGTCTAGGCCCCGCGTGCAACCCCTGCACCCCCGGTCCCGCGCCACCCCGCGGGACCGGGTTCCCCAACGGCCCGACGGGATACCCGGGTGCTTCGATGATCGAACCACCCGAGGCGGTTCCCATGCCCCGACGCGACCTCGTCCGCGCCCTGGCCGCCGCGACGGCCCCGCACGGCGCCGCCGCCCGCTGGCTCCTGTGGCTCCCACTCACGCTCTACGCCGGAAGGGTCGCGGTCGCCACGGTCGTCGGCGCCCTCACCGCGTACGCCGCGCTCGCCGGGGACTAGGACCAGGGGAGGAGGCCGCCGACTTTCGTCGGGGAACGCCCCCGGAACCGGATACCTCCGTCACCCCGGCCCGCTACCGCCGCCCGATCCGCGGAACCTTCGTTCTTCCTACGGTCGAGGGATGACCGCCCTCGACGTCCGTCCCGCCGCGGCCACCGAGCGGACCCTCGCGCCCGACCTCGGCCGCGGCCTCATGCTCCTGGCGATCGCGCTCGCCCACGCGCACCTGCTGCTCTACGCGGCCGATCACCGGCCCGGGCCCGTCGACCAGGCGGCCGTCCTCGTGCGCGAACTCCTCGTCGACGACCGCGCCCGCCCCATGTTCTTCCTCCTGTTCGGCTACGGCCTCGTCCAGCTCGCCACCCGCCTCGAATCCCGCGGCGCCGACCGGGCCGCCGTGCGCCCGCTCCTGCGCCGCCGCGGCCGCTGGCTCTTCCTCATCGGCTTCGCGCACGCCGCGGTCATCGGCGTCGACATAATCTCCGTGTACGGCCTCGCCCTGCTCTGCTTCGCGGGCCTCCTCACCCGCTCCGACCGCGCGCTGCTGCACGTCGCGGGCTGGACGACGCTCGCGCTGGCGGCGTTCTTCTTCGCGATGTCCGCGGGCGAGCACTCCTCGGACGCCCTCATGGCCTTCGACCCCGCGGCCGGCGCGACCGACCCCGCCGTGATGGCCTCCTCGCGGTTCGCCGGGTGGGCGTTCGTCGTCGTCGCCTTCGGCTGGCAGGTCCTGCCCGCCATGGCGATCGGCATCTGGGCGGCCCGCCGCCGCATCCTCGAAGCACCCGGCGAGCACCTGCCGCTCCTGCGCCGCACCGCCGCGTGGGGCATCGGCCTCGCCGTCGCGGGCGGCCTGCCGTGGGCGCTCGTCTCCAGCCGCCTCATCGAGACCCCGACGCTCCCGGCGGCCGCCGCCGGCGCCCTCCACGCCGTCACCGGCCTCGCCGGCGGCATCGGCGCCATCGCGGCGATCGCCCTGGCCGCCCGCCGCTCGCGGCGCGGCCCGGCCGCGACCGCGATCGCCGCCCTCGGCCAGCGCAGCCTCACGTTCTACATGTTCCAGTCGGTCGTCTTCCTCGCCGTCTTCGCGCCGTTCACGGCGGGCCTCGGCGGCCGCACCGGGTTCCTCGGCGCGGCCGCCGTCGCCGTCCTCACCTGGCTGCTGTCGCTCGCCCTCGCCGAGGCCATGCGCCGCCGCGGCCACCGCGGCCCCGCCGAACTGCTGCTGCGCCGCCTCACGTACCGCGCCTGAGCCGCAGAAATCCGGTCGATCGCCGAATCAAATCGCCGCCGCGGGGAACCTGAGCTCTCCGACGACAGGAGGCGCGCGTGGCACTCGAACCGGCGAACGTGGAGAAGCGGAAGATCGGCGCGCACGCCCAGCGCACGCTGGACCGGGCCCGCGAGATCTCGCGCCGCGGCTCGGCCCTGCTGGCCGCGCCCGCGCGCCTGCGCGGCACCGTCGAGCGCCGCGCCGAAGCCCTCGCCGTCCGCGCGATCCGAAGCCGCCTGGCCGCGATCCCCGTCGGCGACCTGACCAAGCTCACCGCGCCCGGCACCGGCGTCCCCGCGCTCGAACAGGCCGGGTACGCCACGGTCGCCGACCTCGACGACGCGACCGACCGCCGGCTCCTCGCCGTCCGCGGCGTCGCCAGGCGCACCGTCCAGGAGGTCCGCAAGGCCATCGCGAACCTCACCGACGAGGTCGCCGCCGCCACCCGCATCGAACTCGACCCCGAGGCCCGGCCCGAGGCCGAGACCGAACTGCTCACCGCCCTCGTCGCCGAGCGCGCCGTCCGCCGCGCCGCCGAAGCCGTGCGCGGCCCGCTCGCGCGCTACGACCGGGAGCTCGACGCGCACCTGCCCGTCGCCGAGCGCGCCGCCAGCCGCTGGCGGATGTTCTGGATCGGCCGGCGCCGCCGCGAACGCGTCATGAAGGCGTACCTCGCCGTCGAGGCCGCCGCCGACGGCATGGAGGCCCGCGACCTCGCCGCCGCGATCGAAGCGGCCGAGCCGCTCGCCGACCTCGACGCGTACCGGCCCGAGGACGTGTGGCGCGAGTTCGAGGAGGACGCCGCGTACTACACGACCGCGCTCGCCAACATCACCGGCACCGACGTCGCCGACGCGAGCGCCCTGGAGGACTTCGTCGACCCCGACCAGCGCCGCCGCGTCGAGGCCACCGACCTCGACGTCTCCCACCTCCGCAGCACGCTGCGCGAATACCAGCGCTTCGGCGCGAAGTACGCCCTCCAGCAGCGGCGCGCGATCCTCGGCGACGAGATGGGCCTCGGCAAGACGATCCAGGCGCTCGCCGTGTGCGGGCACCTCGCCTCGACCGGCCGCCGCCACTCGCTCGTCGTCTGCCCCGCGAGCGTCCACACCAACTGGATGAACGAGATCCGCCGGCACACCACGCTCCGCCCGTTCAGCCTCCACGGCCCCCACCGCGAGGAGGCCGGCGAGGAGTGGCTGCGCGACGGCGGCGTCGCCGTCACCACCTACGACACGCTGCACCGCCTCGAATTCCTCGACCGCGCCCCGCACGCCGAGCTCTCCGCGATGATCGTCGACGAGGCCCACTTCATCAAGAACCCGCAAGCCAAGCGCTCCGAGGCCGTCACCGAGCTCGGCGACCGCGCCCACACCACGATCTACCTCACCGGCACGCCGATGGAGAACCGCGTCGAGGAGTTCCGCAGCCTCGTCTCCTACCTGCGCCCCGACCTCGCCGACCGCATCGAGGCGGGCGGCGCCATCGCCGGCGCCCAGGTCTTCCGCCGCCTCGTCGCCCCGGTCTACCTGCGCCGCAACCAGGAGGACGTCCTCGCCGAGCTCCCCGAGCGCATCGACGTCGAGGACTGGGTCCAGCTCGCCGACCCGGCCCGCTACCGCGCCGAGGTCAAGGCCGGCAACCTCATGGGCATGCGCCTGGCCGCCTCCGCCGTCGCCGGCTCCGAGAAGCTCGAACGCCTCGCCGAACTCGTCGAGGAGTCCACCGGCGAAGGGCACAAGGTCGTCGTCTTCACCTACTTCCTCGAAGTCCTCGAAGCGGTCGGGCACAAGCTCGGCGACCTCGTCGCGGGCACCATCGACGGCAGCGTCCCGCCGCGCGCCCGCCAGCGCCTCATCACCGGCTTCGCCCGCACCGAGCGGCCCGCGGTCCTCCTCGCCCAGATCGAGGCCGGCGGCGTCGGCATGAACATCCAGTCGGCCTCGGTCGTCGTCATCTGCGAGCCGCAGTGGAAGCCGAGCACCGAGGACCAGGCGATCGCCCGCGCGCACCGCATGGGCCAGTCGCGCCGCGTCCAGGTCCACCGCCTCCTCGCCAAGGACTCCATCGACGAGCGCATCCGCGAAGTCCAGGAGGGCAAGGAGCTCCTGTTCGACCACTACGCCCGCACCAGCGAGGCCGACCGCCTCGACGACGACCGCGTCCCCGTCGAGGACCGCGCCCTCGAAGCCGAGCGCCTGCGCCTCGGCATCGAGTGACCCGCTTGGTGGAACCCACGAATTTCCGCCCGACACGAGCGGACGAACCGGGCGCAGCGCTGTCGGGGCCCCACGAAACGCGTCCGATTCGCCCGTTCCCGCATTTGACACGGGCTCGACACTGGCCGCATGACACCTGCCTCCCCTGAGCCCGCACCCGCCGGCCGGCCCGCCCGCGCGGGTGGCAAGCGCACCGCCCTCGTCCTCAGCACCGTCGGCTGGTTCGCGCTCGCCTGCGGACTCGTCGGCTGGGCGTTCGCCTCGGGCTTCTGCCTCGACGACCAGACCTGCCGGCAGCTCGACGACGAGGGCCTGACCCGGGACCAGGAGTGGCAGATCGTCCTCGTCGCGGTCCTCGTCTCGCTCGCGGTGCTCGCGCTCCTGCCGTTCGCGCTCGGCATGCCGAAGACGGGCGCGGTCTACGCGGCCCTCGCGCTCGCGTTCACGGTGTGGCTGTCGCAGCAGGACTTCGCGCGCGAGATCGCCCGCGACCTGCTCCGCGACGACGCGCCGGCGCAGGAGCACGAGGTCGATCCCGGCCAGTGCATCCCGCGCAGCGGCGGCGACTCCGAGTGCCCCGGCGGCTGACCTAGTCGGCCCGGTGGGCGCGCATGACGCGCAGCAGCGCGGGCAGGCCCGCCGCGAGGCCCTCGCGCTCCTTCGCGGTCATCGCCGCGGCCCAGTGCTCGTACCGCTCGTGCAGCACGCCGGCCGCGTGCCGGTGGAGGCGACGCCCGGCCGCGGTGATCTCCAGCCGGTAGAGCCGCCGGTTCTCCGGGTCGCGCTCGCGCGTCACAAGGCCCTCCGACTCGAGGTCGGCGACGAGGCGGCTGACGCTGCTCTTCTCGAGCGCCAGGCGCTCGGCGAGCTCGCGCTGCGACATCCCGGAGCGGTGGTCGAGCTCGTGGAGCGCGAACAGCTGCGACATCGACAGCGCCCGCCCGGGGACCACGTGCTCCATGAGCGAGGCCTCGGCGGTGCGCACCAGGTCCATGAGGAGGTGGTGCAGGTGGTGCGCGTCGTCCATGTCGCCCCTTCTCTCGGTTGCATCGTACAACCGAGTATCGTAGACTCGACGGAAAGTTGTAGTGTGCAACTATCGAGGGGGAGTCATGCCGCACGACCACCACCACCGCCACGGCGGCGCCATCGAGGGCCGCCACAGCGACCGCTACAACCGGTTCGCCCGCCTCTTCGCGAAGGCCCAGTACCGCCGCATCGCCGCCGACATCGCCTCGGCCGCACCGCAGGACGCCGCCGTCCTCGACGTCGGCACGGGCCCGGGCCTGCTCCTGCGCAACCTCGCCGACCTCCGCCCCGACCTGCGCCTCGCGGGCGTCGACCTCGCCGCCGACATGGTCGCCCACGCCGAACGCAACCTCGCCGACCTCCCGGCGCGCCCCGACCTCCGCGCCGCCGACGTCGCCGCCCTGCCGTTCGAGGACGGCGCCTTCGACCTCGTCGTCAGCACCTACAGCTCCCACCACTGGTCCGACCCCGAGACCGGCGGCGCCGAGATCGCCCGCGTCCTGCGCCCCGCCGGCCGCTTCCTGAACTACGACTTCCCGCGGGCCCCGTTCGACGCCTTCGACGACCTCACCGAGACCGGCCGCACCGCCTTCCGCACCCCGTGGACGCTCTTCATGAAGACGATCCGCTTCGAGGCCGTCGACCCCGGCTGACCCGCAATCCGGATGCGCCCCCGCTCCCGGTGTGCCACAGTCGCAGTGGCCCCCACCGGAACGGAAGCACCATGACCAAGCCGACCCTCACCCTGTGGCGCCCCTGCGGCCCCGCCGAACTCGACCTCGTCCGCGCCGCCGACTGGCAGGCGTGGCCGCCCCGCCTGCCCGACCAGCCGATCTTCTATCCGGTCCTCAACGAGGAGTATGCGATCAAGATCGCCCGCGACTGGAACGCGCCCCGCGACGGCGTCGGCTACGTGACCCGCTTCGAACTCGACGCCGACTTCGCCGCCCGCTACCCCGTCCGGCAGGCCGGCGGCCGCACCATCCTCGAACTCTGGGTCCCCGCGGAGGAACTCGACGAGTTCAACCGCCACATCGTCGGCCCGATCGAGGTCACGGCCGAATACCGCGCCGCGGGGCACGCGTCGTCCCCGGGACGCTGACGCCGTCCCGGGCTCCCGCGCCATCGAGCCCGCCGAGGACGGCGAGTCCGGCCACCAGCGTCTACAGCGGAGTGAGGGCCGCCCCGCCGCGGTTCGCGAGGTACGCCTTCCAGCTGCGGCAGCCGCCGACCGACTCGATGTCCAGATACGGTGCGGCCCACATGAGGAAGCTCGACGCGTCGACGATCCCGACCAGGTCGAACGCGAGCGGCAGCAGCTCCCGCTCGGCCGCGCTGAGCGGCCTGACGCGCTCGTATCCGGCCACGAGCGCCGCCGCGAGCCCGGCCGGGAGCCGCAGGTCCTCCTGCTCGACGGCGGCATAGTGGCACCAGCGGGCGAGGTCGAGGACGAGCGGGCCGTGGTTGAGCTCGTCGAAGTCGAGCACCGCGACGACCTCGTCCCCGTCCACCAGCAGGTTCTGCCGGTGCAGGTCGTGGTGCAGCGGCCCGGACGGCAGCGCCGCGAGCCGTTCGAGCGCCGCCGCGTGCCGTTCGAGGAACCCGCGCGCCTCCACCCGCCAGAACCGCGCCCCGGCCAGCTTCACGTCGCTCGCCGCCGCCTGCTCCAGGATGCCGCGGCGGTCGATCACGGGGATCCGCTCGTCGGCCCAGCCCGCGGTGACCGTGTGCATTCGCGCCAGCAGCGCCCCGCACCGCACCGCCAGCGCCTCGGTCATCGCCTCCGGCACGGCCCCGGACACGAAGGGGAACACCACGACCGGGTTCCCCGCGAGCAGCGCCACCCGCTCGCCCAGCAAAGGGTGGATCGGCTTCGGCGTCGGGAACCCGCCGTCCGCGAGGTGCTCCAGCAGCGCCACCTCGGCGCTGACCTTGCGGTGGCGGGAGTGCAGGTACTCGCGGATCACCACGTCGCCCCGGTCGGTCGCGATCCGCGCCAGCCGGTTGTCCTCCCCGCCGGTCAGCGGCGCCGGCTCGCCCCGCGCCTCGAGACCGTAGCGCTGCAAGAACTTCGGGTAGTTCAGCCCGAGCGTGCCCTTCGGCCAGACGTGTCCGCTCATCCGAGCAGTATCCCGGCGCGCGGCCCGCCCGCACAACGCGTTATGCGCGCCCCAATCGGCTCGCCCTTCGCGGGCCCGCGCCCTACGATGCGGAGATGAACCGCGTCGAATTCCTCCTCGACCCCGCGGGAGGCCCGCTCCAGATCACGGTCGACGGCGTCCGCCTCGAAGCGCACCTCCGCCGCGCCGAACTCGCCTCCGCCCGCGCCGACGGCCAGGCGGACCTCGCCGGGGCCTACGCCGGCCTCACCCGCACCGACGCCGTCCGCTGGCCCAGCCGCCACTTCCTCGACGCCCCGGCCCTCCCCGGCATCGACGGCACCACCGTCCTCCTCGGCTGCGAGTGCGGCGACTGGGGCTGCTGGCCCCTCTCCGCCCGGGTCGACCTCACCCCGGCCACGGTCACCTGGCGCGACTTCCGCAACGAGCACCGGCCGCACTGGGACCACACCGCCCTCCGGCCGTTCGTCTTCGACCGCGCCCAGTACGAGGCCTCCCTGCGCACCACCGCGCAGGCATAGAAGCGCGCAGCCACAGAAAAGGCCCGGACCGTTCGGTCCGGGCCTTTGAGTCAGCCTTGGATCTGGGCGGTGCGTTCGAGCTGCCTCGCCCGCAACGCGGTGAACATGGGCTTGCGGGTCGGGGACTCGGTGAGGCCGCCGTGCAGCGCCGCGGTCACCGCGACCGCGGCCGCGGACCCGTCGACCGCCGAGATGCCGGCCCCGATGATGTCGAGCACCTCGTCGGCCGCCGCGGCCACGAGCGCGGGCTCGGCGGTCCGGGTGCCGTTGGCGAACCCGCGCGCGAGATCGCTGTCCTCGGTGACGCGCCGGTCGGCGCAGGTGTGCATGCGACGCCCGTACCCGGTGCCCTCGATCCACGAGTCGACCATGAACACGAGCTGGTGGGCCGACCTGTCCCAGAGCAGGTCGCCGTCGAGCAGCTCCGACAGTGCCGGGAGGCGCTCCGCGTGCGCGAGCGTGGACCGGAGTGCGGCCGTAGCGTCGTCCTGGGAGTAATAGCTGTAGGCCATCCCTCAACGGTATCCGGTCGCGGCCCCGAATCCGCAGCCGTCGGGCGTTCAGGCACGAAAAGCTCGTCACTCTCGACGCCGCGCCCGGGCCCCGGCGTCAGGCGCTGCGGTACGCCCGGAGGAACGCCCGCACGCCCGCGACGATGAGCGGCCGCACCCGGGGGTCCTTCACCGCGTTCGCGGAGCCGAGCCGGCTGAGGGTGACGCCGAAGGTCAGCGCGATGAAGTGGTCGGCCGCGAGCCGCGGATCGGGGACGTCGAGCAGCCCGGCCCGGGCGAGCGCGGCGAACCGCTCGCCCATGGACTCCTCGGGGGTGTCGGTCAGGGCGCGGTCGTCGGGGTGGGGGAGGTGGCCCGAGGCGGTGCGCACGAAGCGTTGCAGCGTCGTGTACTCCGCGGAGTCGAGCATGTCGGTCGCGATCCGCATCGAGAAGTCGACCAGGGCGGGTTCGAGCTCGGCGGCGTCGGTCAGGCCGTCGAGGGTGTCGGCCAGGGTGCGCTCGACCGTCGCCAGCAGCGACTGGCCCACCTCGTCGAAGACCGCGTGCAGCAGCGTCTGCTTGTCCCCGAAGTAGTCGTAGACCGTTCGCTTGGACACGCCCGCGCGAGCGGCCACCGCGTCCACGCTCGACCGGTCGAACCCCTCTGTGAGGAACAACTCACGAGCCGCGGAGAGGATGGCGGTCCGCTTCTGCGTGGACCCCGCACGCAGCGTCTTCTCCGTCGGCATAGGCAGATCCTAACGGACTTCGCGCGGGGCCCCCTGGCGGTCGCAGGCCGCGCGACCCCTGAGATTGCACTACACCGTGTAGTGTAAAAATCCGGAAGGCACGGTCCGCGGCGGTCCTCAGATCGCTTCCGGCGCTTGACCATCGGCTCACACGAGCCGCCGCGCCCGGCGAGGCCGCGCCCGCCATCGACGAAAGGACGTCATGGTCGCAACGCTCGAACCCCAGGCCAAGATCGGCAAAGCGGCGATCGGGGCCCTCGGCGCCCTCGCCCTGGCCCTCGGCACCCTGCAAGCGGTGGTGGAGCCCTCGCTCCCGATGCTCCAGCACGACCTCGGCATCGGCCCCGCCGCCGGCTCGCTCATCTTCATCACCCTGCTCATCACCGGCGCCGTCGTCGCCCCCATCGCGGGCAAGCTCGGCGACCGCTACGGCGGCAAACGAGTGCTCGTCGTGCTCATGACCGCCGTCTCGGCCGGCGGCCTGCTCTCCAGCGTCGCCCCGAACCTCCCGGTGCTGCTCCTCGGCCAGGTCCTGCAAGGCGCGATGGTCGGCGCGCTCCCGCTCTCGTTCATCCTGGTGCGCAAGCACCTCCCGCCCGGCCGGACGCAGGTCGCCGTCGGCGTCGTCAGCGGCCTCTTCACCGGCGGCGGCCTCGTCGGCATGCTCAGCGCCGGGCCGATCGCCGAGCACCTCTCGCGCCACTGGATGTTCGCGATCCCGACGATCGCGATCATCGCGGCGACGCTGACGGTCGCCCGCCTCATGCCCGACGACCCGCCCGCCGAGTCGGACGCCCGCATCGACTGGCTCGGCGTGATCCTCCTCAGCTGCACCCTGGTCGGCCTCGTCCTCGGATTCACGGCGGTCACCGGCGGCGGCCTGCCGCCGCTGGCGAGCGCAGGCGTCATCGTGGTCGTGGCCGCCCTCGCGACCGGATGGGTCCTCGTCGAACGCCGGGCGGCCTCGCCCATGGTCGACCTGCGCATGCTCGCCATGCCGGCCGTGTGGAGCGCGGGCGTCGTCACCCTCCTCATGAGCCTCGGCCTCGGCATGGCCGTCTACCTGGTCCCGCAGCTGCTCTCGGCCCCGGCGTCGGCATACGGATTCGGCGCCGACCCGTCCGAGATCGGCGTCTTCCTCGTGCCCGCGACCGTCGCCGGCGTGGTGGCCGGCACCGTCGCCGGCATCGCCGCACGGCGGTTCGGCCCCCGCGCGGTCGTCACCGCCGGCGCCGCCGCCACGGCCGCAGCCCTGATCGCCCTCGGCCCGCTCCACGACGCGACCTGGCAGCTGGTCGCCGCCCGAGCGCTCATCGGCTTCGCCGTCAGCGTCAGCGCCGTGGCCCTCCTCGCCGGCACCGCCACCGCCGTCGACGCCAAGGACACCGGCATCGCCACCAGCCTGCTCGTCGTGACCCGCGTCATCGGCGTCGCCATCGGCGCCCAGACCGCCGGCGCGATCCTCGACGCCGGCACCGACCCGGCCACCGGCCTGCCCGCCGAATCGTCCTTCACCACCGGCTTCGTGACCGCCGGCCTCATCGCCGCCGCGTCACTCCTCGCCGTCCGCGCCATGAAGAAGGGAACCCAGTCATGACCTCTGGCAACTCGCGCACCCGGAACGTGCTGATCTCAGGAGCCAGCATCGCCGGACCCGCTCTGGCCTACTGGCTCCACCGGTACGGATTCCGAGTCACCGTCGTCGAGAAGGCGAGCGCCCCGCGCAGCGGCGGCTACCCGATCGACGTGCGCGGCACCGCGATCGACGTCGCCGCGCACATGGGCATCCTCCCGCGCCTGCAAGCGGCCCACGTCCACACCGAACGGATCACCTTCCTCGACCCCGACGGCGCCGAGATCACCACCCTCGCCCCGCACACCCTCGCCGGCAGCGTCGAAGGCCGCGACCTCGAAGTCCGCCGCGGCGACCTGACCGCGATCCTCTACGACACCGTCCGCGACGACGTCGAGTTCCGCTTCGACGACTCCATCGACACCCTCGACCAGACCGACCACGGCGTCGACGTCACCTTCCGCAGCGGCGTCCACCGCACCTTCGACCTCGTCGTCGGCGCCGACGGCATCCACTCCCACACCCGGAACCTCCTGTTCGGCCCCGAATCCCGCTTCCACCGCCACCTCGGCTTCCGCTTCGCCGTCTTCACCATGCCCAACACCCTGGGCCTCTCCCGCGAACTCCTCATGTGGAACGCCCCCGGCAGGTCAGCGGCCCTCTACGCCACCGGCACCCGCGACGACGACCTCCACGCGTTCCTGAACCTCCACGCCCCCGAAGGCACGGCAGCGGACGGGGAGCCGGAACTCCCCGCCCGCCGCGAGTCCGCGGAACCCGACACCGACCTGATCACCTCGGCCTTCACCGACACCGCCTGGCAGATCCCCGACATCATCGACGCCATGGGCCGCGCCGACGACCTCTTCACCGACACCGTCGCCCAGATCCACCTGCCCGCCTGGTCCACCGGCCGAACCGCCCTCGTCGGCGACGCCGCCTACGCCCCCTCCTTCCTCACCGGCCAAGGCACCAGCCTCGCCCTCGTCGGCGCCTACATGCTCGCCCACGCCCTCGCCTCCCACCCCACCCACACCGCAGCCCTCACCGCCTACGACCACACCACCCGCCCCTTCGTCACCGCCAACCAATCCCTCATCACCCACGGCTCCGCCGCCCTCTTCCCCACCACCGCTCAAACCCTCAACGACCGCAACAAAAGACTCCAAACCCTCGCCACCCTCCCCACCCCAACCCCCAGACCCGCCTACACCGCCCTCACCCTCCCCGAGCCCCCACCCACGCCCTAAGAAATACGCCGCAACACCGAGAAAAGGCCCGGACCGTTTGGACCGGGCCTTTTCTTGCAGGAATCATCGGGGCATGCACGAGCTCGTGCTTGCGGGTCGGCGCGATGCGCGCCCGACGGGAACCGTCTGATCTACACGGTGCTTGGGCGGGACCAGAGCGCGGCGATCGGAGCTGCGACCAGCTGGTCGCCGAGCGTGAATGAACGTGGACCGGTGTGAAGGACCGCGCCTCCGAGGAATCGGTCGCCGAGCTCGTCGCGAAGCCAGGCCAGATGCCGACCGTCCTTCGTCGTGACCGCCGATGACGACTTGATCTCGAAGGCGAACACGCTGCCGTCGGGGTACTCGGCGAGAAGATCCACCTCGTGGAGCTGGTCGTTCGTGCGCAGGTGGTGCAGGACCGGATCTGACTCGCCCAGGCGGGCCTCGACGCGGAGCTGGCTGGCGACGAAGGTGTCGAGCATCCGCCCGACCATGTCGGCGTCGCGGCGGAGGCCCTGGCGGTCCACCTGGAGGACGGCGGCCGCGATGGCCGGATCGATGACGTATCGCTTCGGCGTCTTCGCGAGGCGTTTCAGGCGGTTGCTCCACCATGCCGGCACCTCTTCGACGAGCAGAAGATTGCCGAGCAGGCGGTCGTACGCCTGCGCGGTCCTGCTGTTGATGCCTGCGGCCTCGTACAAGGTCTTCGCGACCGTGACCCCGGCGGTGTTGAGACAAAGAGCGTGCAAATACCGCCGCAGCTTGATCGGATCCCGCCCGCTGTCGACGAGTTCGGCGTCCCGCGACACCACCTGATCGACGTATGCCCTGAGCCACCGGTTCCTCGCTGACGCGCTCGAAGCCAGGACGGAGTCCGGATACCCACCGCGGATCGCGTAATCCAGGTAGTCATTGAGGCTCAGCTCTGTCCTCGTGCCTCCCAGCGTGCCCTGAGGATCAGACCGCAGGCGATCGAACAGCGGAGCCAGGTCCGCAGCTCCCTCGATCTCCCTCTGCACGAGTCCGTACATCGCGACCCGAATCGCACGCCCGGTCAGCGGCCACCCCTCGGCTTCCAGATCTGAACGGACGGAACCGGTGATGAGGAACGCCCCCGGCCCGGGTCGCGCGTCGACCGCACGTTTCACGGCACCGAGAACCTCTGGAGCCACCTGCCACTCGTCCAGCAGCACCGGCCGGTCCACGTCAAGGGCCCCTTCAGGATCGGCGCGCACGACCGCCGCCTCGGCATCACGGTCAAGCTGAATCGCGGTTCGCGCGTGACGCCGAGCCGTGGTCGTCTTGCCGCACGCACGTGGTCCGACGATGAGCACGGCCGGAAATGCCTCCATGAGTTCATCGACCAGATGATCTGCGATGCGGGCAATATAATCCCTGTTCATGGCGGAACAATACCAAGATTATCATGCGATCGATACCAAGATTATCGGCATGTCGATGCTAATTTTCTCAGGCTTGCGTTGCTGGGCCGTGTGGCTTCGATGCAGGAAAGGTCCGATGGGGTGAGCACCCGACTCGCCGCGCTGCTGAGTCGCAGTGGTCGACCTGACGCGTTCACCAGTTCCCGTTGCTACTTGCCTCGGCGGCAACAGAGACCGCTCCTCGGCGTCGACCATGTTGGGCAGCTGCCGGTTACGATGTCGCGGTACCTAAGTTGCGGCCCGCCGGGCTTCCGCCGAGAACGGGCGGACATGCCCCCATCCCGCACGAGTTTCTCGTGTGCCTGGGGGAAGTCCATTGGCGATCCTGCGACGGTCCGTGAAGAGCCTGACTCCGGTCGACCCTGCGTTCCTGCCCGGTCCTCAACTCAGCGTGGTGATCTCGGACCAGTACCTTCGTCATTGCGGGGCGAAGCCCAACAAGGGCGAGGTCAGATCCTGGGAGCGCAGTATTCCCATGCTCGTTCAAGACCTGGCCGACGCCGGCCTTGACGGCGTCGAGCTCATGATCGAACACCGGTTGCCGCTCACAGCGAAACGCGCCGACGTCATCCTGGCGGGGATCGGGCACGGCGGCGAAGACCGCTACGTCATCGTGGAACTCAAACAGTGGAGCTCGGCTGAGCTGTTCGAGGACGATCCGCATCTGGTACTCGTCCCCGGTATGCGCGGTGGGCCGAAGCTGCACCCTGCATTGCAGGCGAACACCTACCGGGACTACCTGCTCGACTTCACAGAAGGCTTGCAATCCTCGCAGGTCGACAGCATCGCCTACCTCCACTACGCGCAGGACGGGGATGTGTTCGACCTCCTGGGCGATACGGGAGCCGCCCCGACGCGGATGTTCACCGCCAGCCGCCGAGGAGAGCTCCTGAAATATCTGGCGAGTGTGTTCGCGCCGATTTCGGGCGCGGCTGCGGCGGATCGGCTTGAGGCGGCCCGTATCAGGCCCACGAAGCAGTTGCTCCGGCACGCCGCGCCGGTGCTGAAGGGGCGCGACCACTTCGTTCTGCTCGATGAGCAGCGTCTCGCATTCGAGCTGGTCCGCCATGCTGTGGAGAAAGCGCGACGCGCTGACCACAAGACCGTGGTGATCGTCACCGGGGGTCCGGGTTCCGGCAAGAGCGTCATTGCCCTGTCCCTACTCGCAGACATGGCCGCCCGCGGTTACGCCGCGGTGCACGCCACCGGCTCCAAGTCCTTCACGGAGACGATGCGCCGCTATGCGGCACGAGGATCGACCAGGACCAAGAACTTGTTCAAGTACTTCAACAGCTTCATGAAGGCGACCCCGAACGACCTCGATGTGCTCATCAACGATGAAGCGCACCGAATCCGCGAGACCTCTGCGAACCGCTATACCCGCGCCGAGGATCGTTCGGGCCGACGGCAGCTGGACGAGTTGATCTCAGCTGCGCGCGTACCGGTGTTCCTGCTCGACGAGCACCAGATCGTCCGCCCGGGCGAACTCGGGACGGTGGGCGACATCCGCGCCCACGCGATCGCGCGGGGCCTGGACGTCCACGAGGTCGAACTCGACGCGCAGTATCGCTGCGGCGGATCACGCCTGTACGAGAACTGGGTGCTCGGACTACTCGAGCTGGGGGGCCGACAACCCGAGGCGTGGTTCGGCGACGAGAACTTCACCGTCGAAACTGTGGGAACCCCGCATGCCCTGGAGTCCCGGCTCTCACTGCACCTTGACGGGGACTATTCCGCGCGTATGACTGCCGGCTACTGCTGGAAGTGGTCGAAACCGAAGACCGACGGCACGCTCGTACACGATGTGGAGATCGGTGACTGGTCCAGGCCGTGGAACGTCAACGGCGATCGCTCGGTGGGAACCGCGCCCCCGTCCGCCCTCTGGGCCACGCACGAGGGCGGTTTCGGCCAGGTCGGCTGCGTCTACACCGCCCAAGGGTTCGAGTACGACTACAACGGTGTGATCATCGGTCCCGACCTCATCTATCGCAACGGCCGCCTGACCACCGACCGCGCCGCAAACCGCGACCCGGCGATTACCAAGAAGGTCACTGACGCCGAGGCCTACCGACTCATCCGGAACACGTACAAGGTGCTGCTCACACGCGGGCTGCGGGGCACGATCCTGTACTCGTCCGATCCTGAAACCCAGGACTACCTTGCGTCCCTTATGAGGACCAGAGCCGAGCCGCGCGCGGCCTGAACTGAGCTCAACCCTTCAAAACCAGAAGGCCCAGACCACAAGGTCCGGGCCTTTCTTCATGTTGCAGGGATCATCGAGGCCTATAGGAATCTATTTCCCCTGGTTAGGGCGCTGCATGGCTGCGTAGCGGCGGTAGCCCCATGAAAATAACTCCACGTGTGGCTTGGAACGGGCGAGCCGATGATCAGCCTTGCCCAGGGCCTCAACGGAGCCCGTATCTGAGGGAGCCAAACTAGGAAGGATTCGATCGAGCCGTGAACCAATCTGGTGAGTTCACGTGCATGTGTCAATGGCCAGTTGCGGATATGGAAGGAGGGCTGTGTGCCTCCTGGTGTCGTTGTTGCACAAGGGGATGCATGGCCAGAATGCTGTCGTGAGCTGCCCGTGGGCAGCCATGGTCGTTACCAGATAGCATAGAATCTTGCAATGTGAAGACAGTTCTCCTGGACGCGAATGAGTTGGCTCGTGACTTTCTTTGCACGGGTCTGCCGTATCAACTGCTGTACCACATGCCTGCCTCGGTCTGGAGCGTATGCGTATCAGCGGTGGTGTTCGAGGAGACCGTTGCAAACTATGAGCGAGCATTGGAGGACATGCGCTCGAAGGTTGCGCAGCTTACGAAGCCGCGGCGCCGCCTTGGGCTTCCACCGATCGAGCTCGCCGATGCGGACTTCGACTACCGCTCCTACCTCAGTGAGCGATTCGACGACCAACTTGGTATTACCGTACTACCTTGGCCGCAAGTCTCTCACCAGGATCTGGTCAAGCGGGCTGTTCAACGGTCACGGCCGTTTGATGAGCGTGGCAGTGGCTACAGAGACTCGCTTATATGGGCCGATGTCGTAAAACTCGCGGAGCAGGGCCACGATGTTGCACTCGTGTCACTCGACAAAGCCTTTGCTGGCAGTGATGGACAGCTTTCATCAGAGCTTGAAGCTGAGATCGCGCCCCTAGCGGGTACGGTTGAGCTTGTTCGTGATTTTCCTTCATGGCTGATCTCGGAGGTGCCGTGGCAAGTCGATGATCTCAGATCCGCAATCGCTCAAGGCCGTGACGAACAGTTCTGGGAGTATTTCGTTAATTCGGACTTCCAATCGGAGATCTATCCAGATATCGAGGACTTGGGGTTCAGATGGACCCCGTACCATTGCGAAATTATTGATGTTGAATGGGGCGGTCTGTTTGAAGTTATTCGCAGGTCAGATACCCCTGACGGGACCTCTCTGGTCGAATATGCGGTCGATTACAACGTAGAGTTTGAGGCCGAATTTCCTGAGTCGTTTGAGCCTGACCCGGGCTGGACAATAGAATTGACAAAGATTCCTCGCGCAGTCAGGGCGGATGGCTCCATTCGACTGATAATTCGAATTGCAGTCCTCTTCGGTGGCGAGTTCGGGTTTTCGGTGGAGCAGCTCTCTTGGCGACGCGCTGACGGCGATGGGCCAGGATTCCCGGTCTACCGTCCGGAGCTCGACCCCAATCAGCTGTCTCTTTTCGCTGCAATGGGCCTGAGTGAAGATTAAGACTTACATAGAGCATTTGGGCATGCGCGCCAAAACGAGTTCGAAAGCTGATGCAGCGTCGCTCTAAGAGTTAGTCGTTGCTTGTGTGAATGAATGTCGGTCGCCGAACATTGACGTTGCACGGGGGACTTCGAAGTCCGATCGGACGTAAGCAAAGGCTTTCAATCAGCGTGCTTGACGAAGTGCCCTCTTGCTCAGCGTGAACTTAACAGAGTCTCCCTTTGCTGACTGGCTCATCGCTGCATTCCTATTCCCATGTCGTGTAACTAAAGATGTCACTGACAGCGACGGCGGAAACTGAATACTGACAATCGCCATGCACTCGCATTTTACTTGTCCAGGCGTCTCGCTCCTCGCCGGAGGCTCATGGTTGTGCGGATTGGAGGTCGCAGGGCTCCCTCGGCAGCGAGCCGTTGCTGGATTCGGCGTTCGCTGCGGGTGAGCACTCCTGACGGCCGTCATCTACCTCGCAGTCGTGTGACTGGTGCGGCTCATTTGGAAGCGCTTCGTCGGCTGGCGCGGGCATCTCGCGGACGCGGAGGTGTTCAGGCCAGTCGAGTGGGTCGCCACCCTTAGGGTTTCTGAGCCCAGCGGCCCACACCGAGCCCATCTGCTTGACGAACACCGTGGTCGCGGCGGCCTGGCACTGCTCGACCAGGCTGGTCGCCCACTCCTGCCGCATGGGGCGGGCACCGGGCCCGGACTCGCCGCCGACGATCACCGAGTCCAGGAGGGACCCGCGGCCGGAAACGGTCCACATGCCCATGTCGGACCACTCGACGCCCAGCCACTTGGAGAGGTCCACCGATCCAAGCAGGGGTTCTGCGGAGACGAAGCGGACGGCGGCCGGGGTCTTGACGAGCTCGGGGATTCGACGGTCGGCCTGTTCCTGGTCCTCGGCGGAAACGCCCAGCCAGACGTTCGGCAGCGGCCACATTCCCTGCGGGTTGTAGATGCTGGAGACCCAGTCGGGGTTGTTCAGCAGGGATCGCATCCGTGGGGCGCGCTTGGTGAGGATCAGGTAGGTGTGCTGCGGAGTGGCGGCCATGGTCGCGAAGACGCCTGCGATGAAGTGGTCGTCGACCTTCGGGTGGAACAGGTCGGACATGGAGTTCACGAACACGGTCCGCGGCTTGCGCCACCGCAGCGGGATCGACAGTGCGTTGTAGTGGACGGCGACGCCGAATCCAGGACCGGACGTGCGCGGGTCCCCGTCGGTCTGGTACTTCTCGGACCCCATGGCCTTGAGCCGCTTCGCCATGGTCAGCGCGTAGCAGTTGTCGCAACCAGGGCCACCGACGCCACAAGCCTCGGCAAGAACGCCGTTCGCCACTTCATCTACGGAGCCATCCCGCTCGCAGCCGCCGCCATCGCCGTCCTCTGGCAGATCCTCGCCCCGTACGTCCCCCACAGCCACCAAGGACTCCTGTTCGGGATCGCCGTCTACTGCGGCAACATCTCGCTCGCCGTGTGGCTGTGGTGCGCCGTGCAAGTCGTCCGCCAGCAGTTCGTCGAACGCGACCGCCTCGCCGATGCACGCGTCGACCGATTCCAACAGGAGGTGTACGTCATCAACGAGACCCTGACCGAACGCCACGCGCAACTCATCGCTCGGCTGGACAAGCTGTGTCGCTCTGTCGAAGGGCTGCACCGCCACCGGGTGCAGTTTGAGGAATGCCAGCAGGCGATCCTCCAAGAGGTCGCGCACAACCGGAACCTGATCCTCGGAACCGACGCTCCGTCGATCCCCAGCCAGCAGCTCGGGCCGCGTCGGCTTAATTAGGCACGGCGGCCCCGGGCCAGTGGGGACCGGCCCGGGGCCGCCTTTCTCGCAGTCCCCTGGAGATGACGATGCCGGACAAGAGGGTCTGGATCACCGACCGGAGCAGGCACAAGGACTATCAGGAGGCGGTGCGGAAGGCGAAGGCGGCCAGGCGGACACCACCGGGGCGATGGCGAGTCCATTGAATCGATCCGGAGGGGAAGGAGCGCAACAAGACCTTCCGCACCCTCGGTGCCGATGACGGCGAGCGCGAGGACACTGCGCACTGGTGGCGTCGCAAGATGGAGCGCGAGCTCAACGGTGACGCGGGAGCCGTATACATCGACCCGGACGCCCGCAACACGCCCTTCAAGACCGTCGCCGAGTCGTGGTGGGCGGCCCGGGACGTGAAGCGCTCCTCCCACGACCGGTACCGCACCGCGCTCGACACGCACATCCTTCCCCGCTGGGGCCCAGTCCCGATCGGAGCGATCTCGGCCCGGGACCTGGCCGGCTGGATGACCCGCCTCAAGCGAGGCGGCGGGGTGACCGACATCGACAAGGGGAAGCTCGGCGCCAGCCAGCGCCGGACCGTCTTCACGGTCGCCAACTCGATCTTCGACTGGGCGGTGCCCGATCTGATCGCGTCGAATCCGATGCAGGACAAGAAGAAGATCAAGCGGCCCAAGCCGAACCACGTGCACCACCACGCTTACCTGGACTACCCCGAGATCGAAGCGCTCGCCGACCTATGCGACGGACTGCTCACCAAGCGGGCGCGGCCGGCCGTCGGCGTCGTCGAAGGCGTCCACGGCATGCTGATCCGCACCCTCGCTTACACCGGGTTGCGCGCCGGCGAAGCCCTGGCGTTGCGGGTGCAGCACGTGAAGCACGCACTCGCGCGGCCGGTCCTCCAAGTGCGCGCGACGCTCGTGGAGGACGACCGCACGGGCGAGATCTACTTCCAGGACCCCAAGAGCAACGAGTCCCGCGACGTGCCGATCGCCGCCTCGCTGGTGCCCGGGTTCGCGGCGCTGTGCGAGGGCAAGTCCGAGGACGACTTGGTGTTCAGCATCGGCGGGCTTCCGATCCGGCTGCGGAACTGGCGCAACCGGATCTTCAATATCGCCCGCGGCCTCCTCGGCCTGCCCGCGGCGCTGACTCCGCACAAGCTTCGGCACACGGCGGCGAGCCTGGCGATCCGGGCCGGGGCGACTGTCCTGGGGGTGCAGAAGCTCCTCGGCCACGCCTCGCCCACGGAGACGCTGAAGACCTACATGCACCTGTGGGACGACGAGATCTGGAAGGTCGCCGACGTGCTTGACCGGGGCCGGATCGACTCCCTCGCCGTCGCCGCCGAACTCGACGGCGTCACGGCCCTGGTCGCCGAGATCGCTGACCGACTCGACGAAGTCCAAGCGCTGCTGGAACTCATCGGCATCTACGACGGCTCGGATTCGCTGCACAGGGAGCTGGAGCGGGTGGAGCGGCGCAGCCGCGAAGTTGGCGAGTTCCTGCACGAGGTCGCCGCCGGCGTCGACGCCGGGTGGAACGCCGCGATGGCGCAGGGCGGGTGAGCTTCCGTTCCCATCCGTTCTGCATCCGTTCCAGATGTAGAAACAGGTCAGGCCCGGGTTCTGAAACCCGGGCCTGACCTGTGTCTTATTGCAGGAGTGACAGGACTCGAACCTGCAACCCTCGGTTTTGGAGACCGATGCGCTACCAATTGCGCCACACTCCTTCGCCAGCCCGTTGCCCGGCTGGCCGCAACTATCTTACGTGGCGGGGTTCAGCCGGTGCAACCGGGTTGGCGGTGATGTCGGGCCTGGTCAGGAGGCCGGGACGACGGAGCCGTCGGACCAGGTGTCGAGGATGAACTGCTTCACCTCGTCGGACTGGAGGAGCTCGGCGAGCTTCTGGACGTCCTCGTTCTCGGCGTTGGCGGCGGTGGTCACCAGGTAGTTGGCGTACGGGTTGCCGTCGGGGGACTCGGAGTGGAGGGCGTCCTCGGCGGGGCTGAGGTCGGCCTCCAGGGCGTAGTTGCCGTTGATGACGGCGGCGTCGACGTCCTCCAGGGAGAGGGCGAGCTGGGCGGCCTCGAGCGGGACGAACTCGAGGTGCTTCGGGTTCTCCGCGATGTCGTCCTCGGTGGCGAGGGTCGCGTCCACGCCCTCGGCGAGGGTGATCAGGCCCGCGTCGGCCAGGAGGGCGAGCGCGCGGCCGCCGTTGGAGCCGTCGCCCGGGATGGCGATCTGGGCGCCGTCAGGGATCTCCTCGACCGAGGCCAAGGAGTTCGAGTACAGGCCCAGCGGCTCGATGTGCACCGCGGCCACGGTCACCAGGTCGGTGCCGTTGGCGGCGTTGTACTCCTCCAGGTAGGGCTCGGTCTGGAAGAAGTTCGCGTCCACCGAGCCGTCGGAGGTCGCCACGTTCGGCTGGACGTAGTCGGTGAACTCCTCCACCTCGACCGTCAGGCCGGCGGCGTCGGCGAGGTTCTCGGCGATGAAGTTGAGGATGTCGGCGTGGGGGACCGGGGTCGCGGCGACGACGACGGTGCCGTTCGTCTCAGTGGCCTCGGACCCGCCCGAGTCGTTCCCGCAGGCCGCGAGGGTCAGAGCGGCGGCTGCGGCGACCGAGGTCCCGATCAGGGCACGGCGATTGAACATGGTCTGCTCCTAAAGGAAAGGTAGTGGGATTGCAGTGCGTTATCGGCGGTCGAGGGTGCGGGCGCACCGGTCGCCGAGGATCTGGAACAGCTGCACGAGCACGACGAGGATCACGAGCGGCCAGATCATGTACTCGGTCTCGAAGCGCTGGTAGCCGTAGCGGTACGCGAGGTCGCCCAGGCCCCCGCCGCCCACGATCCCGGCCATCGCCGAGTACGAGACGACGGCGACGAGCGTCACCGTGAAACCGCGGATGAGGCCGGGCGTGGCCTCGGGGAGGACGACGCGCCACACGAGCGCCGGCGTCGAGGCGCCCATCGCCCGGGCCGCCTCGATGAGGCCGGGCTGGACTTCCAGGAGCGCGCCCTCCACGAGGCGCGCGAAGAACGGGATCGACGCCACCGTCAGCGGCACGATCGCCGCCTCCGTGCCGATGCTCGTCCCCGTGATCAGCCGCGTCAGCGGGACGACCGCGACCATGAGCAGCACGAACGGCGCGCTGCGGCCGATGTTGACGACCAGGCCCAGCGGCGCGTTCAGCACCGCGATCGGCCTCGGGCCCGTCTTCGACGTGATGTAGAGGACGGTGCCGAGCAGCAGCCCGCCCGCGAGCGTCCACAGCCCCGCGACCGAGACGATGTGCAGGGTCTCCCAGAACGCTTCCGTGAGCAGTTCGACGAGCCGGTCACCGGAGTTCACCGCGCCACCTCCTCGCCGAGGAGCCGCGCGGCCAGGCGGCGCGCCTGCCCGCCCAGGCGCGAGTCGGCGTCGGCCAGGAGCTCGGGCACGGGGCCGACCTCCACGAACCGGCCGGCCTCCATCACCGCGGCGCGGTGGCAGATCCGGGTGATGACCTCCAGCTCGTGCGTGATGAGCAGGACGGTCAGCCCCAGCTCGCGGTTCAGGCGCGCGAGCAGGTCGAGGATCTCGTCGGTCGTGTCGGTGTCGAGCGCGCTGGTGGCCTCGTCGGAGAGGAGCACGGCCGGCTCGGACGCGAGCGCCCGCGCGATCGCCAGGCGCTGGCGCTGGCCGCCCGAGAGCTGCCCCGGGTAGGACGTCGCCTTGTCGGACAGGCCGACCAGGTCGAGCAGCTCCAGGGCCCGCTCCCGCCGGGCGGCGCGCCGGACGCCGCGGAACCGCAGCGGCAGGGCCACATTGGACGCGGCATTGCGGTTGGATAGCAGGTTGAAGTGCTGGAAGATCATCGCCGTGTGCGAGCGGGCCTCACGCAGCTCGCGGCCGCGGAGCGCGGTCAGGTCGCGGCCGGCGACCTCTACGGTGCCCGCGTCGGGGCGGGTGAGGAGGTTCGCGGTGCGCAGGAGCGTCGACTTGCCGGCGCCGGAGCGGCCGAGGATGCCGAAGATCTCGCCGGAGGCGACGTCGAGCGAGACGTCGTCGAGGGCGGTGAGCTCGCCGAAGCGCTTGGTCACACCGGACAGGCGGATGCTGGGACTGGAGTCCATGGGAAGGAAAGGTCGCTTTCGCTGGGGGAGATCGCCGCTTCGGGGCGCGGCGGTGCGGGAGCCCTCAGCAGGCGCACATTCGACAGCACGACGCGGCGACGCGGCGGGCGTCGCTGAGGCGTTCGAGGTGCTGTGCGGTCATAGCCTATGAGTCAAGCAGGAGTTCGTGCCGAATCCAAGCGCCTGTGACGAACGCCGCGTCACCGGTATGACACCGAGCTGAGATAGGGTTCCGCCATGACTGTTGCGACGATTCCCGCCCCGGCGTTCGCGATCGAGCGGTTCAGACTCGCCAACGGCCTGCGGGTGGTCCTCGCGCCGGACCCCGGAGCGCCCGTCGTCGGCGTCGCCGTGGTGTACGACGTGGGGATGCGGTCCGAGCCCGAAGGGCGCACCGGTTTCGCCCACCTGTTCGAGCACATGATGTTCCAGGGCTCCCACAACGTCGGCAAGGCCGAGCACATGCGCCACGTGCAGTCCGCGGGCGGCACCTTCAACGGCTCCACCCACATCGACTACACCGACTACTTCAACCTCCTCCCCTCCAACGGCCTCGAACTGGCCCTCTTCCTCGAGGCCGACCGCATGCGCGGCCCGGCGATCACCGAGGAGAACCTCGCCAACCAGGTGAGCGTCGTCAAGGAGGAGATCCGGGTCAACGTCCTCAACCGCCCCTACGGCGGCTTCCCGTGGATCAAGCTCCCGCCGGTCATGTTCGACACCTTCGCGAACTCCCACGACGGCTACGGCTCCTTCGTCGACCTCGACGCCGCCACCGTGGACGACGCCCGCTCGTTCTTCGACGCCTACTACCCGGCCTCGAACGCGGTCCTCTCCGTCGCCGGCGACTTCGACCTCGAGCAGGCCCGCGAGCTCGTCGAACGCCACTTCGGGAACGTCGAGGCGCGCCCCGCGCCCGTCCACCCCTCGTTCGACGAACCCGACCTGAGCGCTGAACGCCGCGTCTCGTACGTAGACGAGCGCGCGACCCTCCCGGCCGTCGCCGCCGCCTGGCGCGTGCCCGACCCGGTCACCGAGCTCGACGCGTTCCTCCCGTACGTCGTCCTCGGCGAGCTCCTCACCGACGGCGACGCCTCGCGCCTGGTCGAGCGCCTCGTCCACGCCGACCGCAGCGCCACCGCCGTGGCCGCGCACTGCACGTTCATGGCCGAGCCGTTCGCCTCGCGCGGGCCCACGGTCATGCTCGTGCAGGCGTTCCTGCCCCCGGGCACCGCCGTCGAGGCCGTCCTCGGCACCGTCGACGAGGAGCTCGCCCGCGTCGCCGAAGGCGTCGACGAGGACGAGCTCGACCGTGTCAAGGCCCGCGTCGCCGCCCAGCTGCTGCGCGGCGACGACTCGGTCATGGGCCGCTCGCGCCGCCTGGCGACCGCCGAGATCTTCCACGGCGACGCCGCCATGTCGACCCGGTTCGCCGGGCTCCTCGGCGAGGTCACCGCCGAGTCCGTCGCACAGGCGGCCGCCGCGCTCACCCCGCGGCGCCGCGCCGTCCTCGAAGTCGTCCCCGGAGGCGCCCAGTGAAGATCCCCGTGCCCGGACTCGCACCCGAGGTCCCGCTGACCCTGCCGGTCCCCGTCGAGCGGACCCTCCCGAACGGCCTCCGCGTGCTGCTCGCGCGCCGCCCCGGCGTCCCGCTCGCCGAGGTGCGCCTGTCGATCCCGGCCGCGCACACCGACCTCGCCGCGGCCGACCTGCTCGCCTCGACCCTGTTCTCCGGCACCGAGAACGCCTCGATGACCGCCATCGCCCGCCGCCTCCAGAGCGTCGGCGGCGCGCTCGGCGCCGGCGCCGACCCGGACCGGATCGCCGTGTCCGGCAACAGCCTCGCGACCGGCCTCCCCGAGCTCCTGGAGACCCTCGGCGACGTCCTCAAGGCCGCCGAGTACCCCGAGGCGCCCTTCGACGTCGAGCGCTCCCGCATCATCGACAGCCTCTCCGTCGCCGAGCAGCAGCCCGACTTCCAGGTCAACCGCGTCCTCGACGCGCGCCTGTGGGGCGACCACCCGTACGGGCACCAGCAGCCCACCGCCGCCGAGGTCGCCGCCGTCGAGCGCGAGGCCGTGCTCGCCCTGCACGCCTCCCGCGTCCACCCGACCGGCGCCCGCCTCGTCATCGTCGGCGACATCGACCCCGAGGCCACCGCGGCGGCCGTCGAGAAGGCCCTCGGCGACTGGAACGGCGCCGGCGAGACGCGCGCCATGGAGCCGCTCCCCGAGCCCGTCCCCGGCCCGCTCGTCCTGGTCGACCGGCCCGGCTCGGTCCAGTCCGCGATCCGCGTCGCCTACCCGGCCGTGGTCCGCACCCACCCCGACAACGCGGCCCAGCACCTCACCAACCTCGTCTTCGGCGGCTACTTCACCTCGCGCCTGGTCATGAACCTGCGCGAGACGAAGGGCTACGGGTACTCGCCGCGCTCGCGCGTCGACCACTCGCCGGCCGGCTCGATCCAGCTCGCGGCCGTCGACGTCGCCACCGAGGTCACCGCGCTCGCGCTCGCCGAGGTCCGCGCCGAACTGCGCGGCATGGCGGAGAACCCGCCCGCCGCGGAGGAGCTCGACCTGGCCCGCCGGTACGCGCTCGGCTCCATCAAGCTCGCCACCGCCACCCAGGCGGGCGTCGCGAACTACATCTCGGTGCTCGCCGCCGCCGACCTGCCGCTGTCGTGGCTCGCCGAGCACTCCGAGCGCCTCCGCGACGTCACCCCCGCGGACGTCCAGCGCGTCGCCGCGGCCGAGCTCGACCCCGACCGCGCGGTCACCGTCGTCCTGGGCGACGGCGCGGAGATCCGCGACTCGCTCGCCGAGCTGGGGGAGATCGCGGCCCCATGATGCACCCGCCCCTGGCGGTCGACGAGGTCGACCGGTTCGCCGCGCACCGCGGCGACGACGCGTGGCTCGAGGACGCGTGGCAGCGCGCGCAGATCGTCGTCTGCGACCCCGAGCGCGAGCACATCGACGCCGACGAGGACGGCCTGCGCTACTACGACGCGGCCACCGCCCCCGACGGCGAGCGCGTCTACCTCGGCGGCGAGCACCCGCCCGTGTTCGCCGTCTTCGCCGACCTCCCCGACGGGCTCCCCGGCCGCTGGATCAAGCCCACCTGGGAGCGCCGCGACCTCGCGATCGCCGTGGAGGCCATCGGGATCGGGCACTGGCACGCCACGTACCGGTTCCACCCGACGACCGGCGAGCCGCTGCGCCCCCGGATGGCCGGCTGGGAGCTCGCGGGCGCCAACGGCCGCCCGGTCTTCCCGCGCACCGACCCGGCCGTGATCGTCCTCATCGACGACGGCGCCGACCGCGTCCTGCTCGCCCAGCACCAGCGCTACGGCGGCCAGCCGAAGCCGGCGGTGGCGCAGAACACGATCGGGGCGGCGGCGCAGTCGACGCGCAGCGGCCGGTACGCGTGCATCGCGGGCTTCGTCGAGCCGGGCGAGTCCGCCGAGGCCGCCGTCCACCGCGAGGTCGCCGAGGAGGTCGGCATCAAGCTCGACCGCCTCGACTACGTCTCGAGCCAGCCGTGGCCGTACCCGCGCTCGCTCATGCTCGCCTACCGGGCCACCGCCGACGCCGCGCAGCCGCTCGCGCTCCAGGCCGAGGAGATCGCGGACGCGCGCTGGTTCACCGCCGACGAGGTGCGGCAGATGTGGGTGGAGACGGCCGACTCGACGCCGAGCGCGGTGCGGATCTCCGTGGCGCGCTTCCTGATCGAGAACTGGCTCGCCGAGGTCGCATAGGGCGTCGCAGAGGGCCGCCTAGACCTTCGTGACGGCGGCCGCCTCGGCCTCCTCGGCGTCGCTGCGCTTGGCCGAGACCGCGCGCTGCGCGGTGAAGACGCCGGCGATGACGACGAGGCCGCCCACGATCTGCGGCACCGTCAGCGCCTCGCCGAGCAGGGCCCAGGCCGCGAGCGAGGCGATGACGACCTCCGCGTAGCCGATGCCGCCGGCGACCGGCGCGGACACGAACCGTAGGCCGCTCAGGCCGAGGCCGTACGCGGCGGCGGTGCACAGCACCAGCGCGGAGACGCTCACCCAGCCCGTGGTCGCGATGCCGCCGAGGACCACCTGCGACGACAGCGCCGCCCAGTCGAGGGCCCACGGGGCCGCGAGCGGCGCGAGCACGGCGGCGCCGACGGCGAAGCCGACCGCGAGGAGCACCCGCACGTCGACGCGCGCGGTGAGCTTCTCGCCGGACAGGAAGTACGTCGCCTGGCAGGCCGCGGCCGCCGAGCCCGCGATGAGCCCGACCGCGTCGAGGCGCAGGCCCGACCAGACCTCGACGACGATGCACAGGCCGACGATGCTGAGCAGGACGCCGATGACGGCGGAGCGCGGGAGGACGGTGCGCCGCACGAACCGGACCCAGGCCGCGACCACGATGGGGCCCATGAACTCCAGCAGCAGCGCGATGCCGACCGGGAGCCGCTCGACGGCGATGAAGTAGAACGCCTGCACCGCGGCGATCGCGGTGAGGCCGAACAGCGCCAGCGCGCCCCACGGCAGGCGCGTGCCGCCGCGGAGGGTCCGCACCAGCGGCACGGCCGCGACCGCGAGGGCGAGGAGGCCGACGCCGCAGATACGCAGCCATGTCACCTGGATCGGGGTGAGCCCGGCCTGGATGACCACCTTGCCGAAGGGGCCGCAGACGCCGAAGAACAGCGAGGCGGCGAGGACGAGCGAGACGCCGAGGGCGGCGCGCGGTGAGGTCATGGCAGGGCTCCACGGGTCGACCGGCGGACAGGGCGCGGCGGTGCCGGGGACGGTCCGGGACCTGGGGTTCCGGGCCGCGGCCGACGCGCGGGATCGGTTGAGGGGCCGCCCGAACGGTACACCCGCTCCGAGGGCAGAGAAAAGGCCCGGGACGGATCCATCCCGGGCCTGAATGCTTAGCGACCACCCCTCGAAGTCGCTAAGCAAGCTTGACGAGTCAACTATAGGGCATCGTACCGGCTTTGTGTCCTAAACGTGACCATAGTCTCGGCATGTGGCACAGGTCAAGCCGCGAGCTTCTCTTTCACCTGCGCCAGAGAGGGATTCGTGAGCGCCGAGCCGTCGGCGAACCGCACGGTCGGCACCGTGGCGTTGCCGCCGTTGACCCCCATGACGAACTCGGCGGCCGCCGGGTCCTCCTCGATGTTGACCTCTTCGTAGGCCAGGCCCTCCCGGTCGAGCGCCGACTTCAGCCGCCTGCAGTAGCCGCACCAGGTGGTGCTGTACATGGTGATCATCGATCCTCCTTCTCCAACCGACAGTAACGCGGGGGCGCCCCGGGTCATTCCGCCCGATCGTGGTCCTCCTCACGTCGATCCCCTTGAGGGTGAACGGTCCCGGGGTTCTCGTCGGAGGGCTCTGGGAGACTGTCGGGATGAGCACGCGCGACGAGGCCATCCACCTGCTCCTCTCCGGACTCGACCCTGAGCAGCGCGAGGCGGTGACCGCCGACCCCGGACCCGTCTGCGTCCTCGCCGGCGCCGGCACCGGCAAGACCCGGGCCGTCACCCACCGCATCGCGTACCGCGTGCTGCGCGGCGACATCCGCGGCCAGCACGTCACCGCCGTGACCTTCACCGCCCGCGCGGCCGGGGAGATGCGCGACCGCCTCCGCGGCCTCGGCGTCTCCGGCGTCAACGCCCGCACCTTCCACTCCGCCGCGCTGCGCCAGCTCCGCTACTTCGGCGCCCGCCGCTTCGGCGGCCAGCTGCCCGAGCTGGTCGACTCGACGCTGAAGTTCACCGCGATCGCCGCCGCCCGCGCCGGCCTCCAGACCTCCCGCGCCAAGAACTTCGACCTCACCACCGAGATCGAGTGGGCCGCCTCGTCCCTCATCGGCCCCGACGACTACGTCAGCGCCGTCGCCGCGCTCGGGCGCGACGCGCCCGCCGCCCCCGAGGACGTCGCGAAGGTCTACGCCGCCTACATCGAGGCCAAGCGCCGCGCCGGGGTCATGGACTTCGCCGACGTCCTCGCCTACACCGCCGACCTCATCGCCGACGTCGAGTCCGCCGCCGACCAGATCCGCAGCCAGTACCGCTTCTTCGTCGTCGACGAGTACCAGGACGTCACCCCGCTCCAGCAGCGCCTCCTCGACGCCTGGCTCGGCGACCGCGACGACATCACCGTCGTCGGCGATGCCAGCCAGACCATCTACTCCTTCACCGGCGCCACCTCGAAGTACCTCCTCGACTTCACCCGCAGGCACAAGGACGCGGCGCTCGTGCGCCTCGTGCGCGACTACCGCTCCACCCCGCAGGTCGTCGGCCTCGCCAACCAGATCATCGGCGAGTCCAAGGGGCGCGAGGCGAAGATGCGCCTCGAGCTCGTCGGGCAGCGTCCCAGCGGCCCCGAGGTCACCGCCGAGGTCTTCGCCGACGAGGCGGAGGAGGCCGACATGATCGCCCGCCGCTGCCGCCAGCTCATCGCCGACGGCACCAGCGCCTCCGAGATCGCGGTCCTCTACCGCACCAACGCCCAGTCGCAGGCGTACGAGGAGGCGCTCGCCTCCTACGGCGTGCCCACGGTCGTCACCGGCGCGGCCCGCTTCTTCGACCGGCCCGAGGTGCGCCAGGCCGTGATCGCGATGCGCTCGGCCGCGAAGACCGACATCGGCCGGCTGCCGCTCGCCGAGGCCGTGCCCACCGCGCTCGACGCCGTCGGCTGGCGCGCCGACGCCCCGCCTTCCGGTGGGGCCCAGCGCGAAGCGTGGGAGGCGGTGGCCGCGCTCGTGGCGCTGTCCGAGCAGTTCCTGGACCACCACCGGGCCGACCCCGACCGGGACGGGCCCGATCCCGACCTCGAGGCGTTCTGCGCCGAGCTCGGCCGCCGCGCCGCCGAGCAGCACGCGCCGGCCGTCGAAGGCGTCACCCTCGCGAGCCTGCACGCGGCCAAGGGCCTCGAATGGGACGCCGTGTTCCTCGTCGGCCTCGCCGACGGCACGCTCCCGACCACGTTCGCGCGCACCGAGGCCGCGCTCGAAGAGGAGCGGCGCCTGCTCTACGTCGGCATCACCCGCGCCCGCGAGCGGCTCCAGCTCTCCTACGGCCTCGCCCGCACCTCCGGCGGCCGCGAGCGGCGCCTGTGCCGCTTCCTCGCGCCGCTCGGCCTCGGCGGCTTCCCGAAGGCCCCCGAGCCGAGCGCCGGCAGGCCACGCTCGTCGAAGAAGACCGCGAAGGTCCTCGACTGCTCCGGCTGCGGCAAGCCGCTCACCGACGCCCGCGACCGCAAGCTGGGCCACTGCCCCGACTGCCCGGCCACTATGGACGAAGAGCTGTTCGAGCGGCTCCGCGAATGGCGCATCGGCGTCGCCAAGCACGACGCCAAGCCCGCCTTCACCGTCTTCACGGATGTGACGCTCATCGCCATCGCGGAGCGCTGTCCGGCATCCGACAGCGAACTGGCGTCCCTCCACGGCATCGGGAAGTCCAAGCTCGACAAGTACGGGCCGGCGGTGTTGCACCTGGTCAACGGCGGTGCCGTCGAGGACGCGGTGGCGATGTGCACCGAGGGCTCCTGACTTCTCCGACCGACCGCAAAAACTTTCTTTCAAAACCCCCGGAAAATACGTTGCGCTCCCATGGAGGACGGGCGTAGCGTTGCTCAAGCCGGGAGAGGTGTGCGCCTCAGACCCCCGGCCCGTAGGAGATGAAGATCAATGGCACCCATGGAACCTGGAAAGGAGGGGTAGACGATGTTGCTGCTCAGCGAATCCACGCAGACCGACCTCGGCGCGACCACGCGTGAGTCGGCTATCGCCGTGTATCGGCACATCGCGCCCGTCTTCGCCCAGCTCCGTGGCACCACTCTGCCCGTTGCCGTCCTGACGACCACGGCTCCGAGCACCGTCAACACGATTGACAACACCACCGATATGGGCGCCGAGACCCTTCGCGGACGTGGCCGTGCAGTCGCCGGCCTCGGTTGGCAGCCGGTTTCCGGCTCCAAGAAGCGTCACGGCGCCACCCGCGGGAGACCGCCTCGAGATCACCACCGGTTGGGCTTACAGGAGAAAGCCCGACTCGGAACTCTCGAGGCCGCGAATCCCGCAACCGGGATCGCGGCCTTTTTGTTTGGCGTGAAACGCCAGGTCGCGGCCCGTCAGTAGAAGAACAGACGAGACAGATTGCGAAGCAATTGAGTCCTCAGACAGCACTGATGCGACCGACCATCGACATGAGAGAGGAGACCGAGTCCATGACCGACACCCTCATCGGGCCTGAGCTGCGCGAGCAGGCCGCCCAGATCGGCAGCGACCTCCCCTGCCGCGAGTACGACGCGGACCTGTGGTTCTCGGAGCAGCCCACCGAACTCGAGTTCGCCAAGTCCCTGTGCGCCGACTGCCCGGTGCGCCTGGAGTGCCTCACCGGCGCCCTCGAGCGCCACGAGCCCTGGGGCGTCTGGGGCGGCGAGATCTTCGAGAAGGGGAACGTCGTGGCCCGCAAGCGGCCCCGCGGCCGCCCCCGGAAGGACGCCGCGCTCATCGAGCAGGCCGCGCAGGCGGAGCTCGCCGCGCGCACGAGGGAACTGGCCCTCGCGGGGGTGGCGGTGTCATGACCGTCGACTACCTGAGCCGCCACCTGAAGCGTGACGTCGGCGTTCAAGACCTCGGACCCTCCCTGACGGAGGAGGTCGAGGCGGTCCGGCCGCTGGCGCCGACGACCGAGATGTTCGGACGACTCCGCATGCGGAGCCTCTGGACCGAAGCCGGTTACCAGCGAGTCGTGCTCAAGGGCGGAAAGCACCGCCGCCGCAGGCATTGACCGCGCAGTGACCGCGTTGGCTGAAAGGGCCCGTCCCCCCGATCGGGGGGACGGGCCCTTTCCGTTGCGCCGCAAGGAATGTGAAACGGGTGTGTCGCGGAGGGTCGTCGCATAGCGGACATCCGGAGCCGCCCCCGGATCAACAGTGCCGCACTGGTGCGACAGGGCCGCCCGGTGCGGTTCAGCGCTGCCGGTAGAGCGCTGCCGGTTCAGCTCCGACGGTTCGGGTCGGTCCCCTCGGGGTCGGCGAAGCCCGGCAGCCATTCGATGAGGATCTCGCGCCAGTTCGCCTCCGCGCCGAGCTGGCACAGGACGCCGATCGAGCCCATCGTCACGCGGTGGATGAGCAGGTACGCGGGCGGGAAGCTCAGCTGCTTGTTCAGCTTCGCGGCCTCCGAGCCCTGGCCGGTCAGGCGGGTGCTCTCCTTGCGCAGCCACTCGCGCGAGAACCGGAACTCCGCGCCCGCGATCGGTTCGAGCATCGGCACCAGCAGGTCGAGCATCGCCTTCGCGTCGATCTCCAGGTCCGGCGGCACGAAGCCCTCGCCGCGCAGCCCCGCCACGACCTCGTCGGCCCGCCCGTCGAGCGTCAGCCTAGTGAGCCGCCCGACCTGCACCGGCATCCCGCCGGGCAGCCGCGCGGCCGCCCCGAAGTCGTAGACGACGAGCCGCCCGTCCTCGCCGATCGCGAAGTTCCCCGGGTGCGGATCGGCGTGCAGGAGCCCGGCGCGCCTGGGCGCCGAGAAGTGCAGGGTGCACAGGCGCAGCCCGGCCGCGTCCCGCTCGGCCTGGGTGCCGTTCGCGATGACGTCGGCCAGCGGCCGCCCGGCGATCCACTCGGTGACGAGCACCTCGGGGCTGGCGTGGACGACCGCGGGGACCGAGATGAGCGGGTCCCCGGCGAACGCCTCGGCGAACTGCCGCTGCGTCGCCGCCTCCAGCTCGTAGTCGAGCTCCTCCAGCAGCCGCTCGCGCAGCTCGACGGTGATCCTCTTGACGTCGAAGTTCGGTTGCAGCACCTTGAACATCGGGGCGATGCGCGAGAGGTGGCGGAGGTCCGAGCGGAGCGCGTCGCCCGCGCCCGGGTACTGGATCTTGACGGCGACCGGCCGCCCGTCGGCCCACACCGCGCGGTGCACCTGGCCGATGCTCGCGGCCGCGGCCGGCGCGTCGTCGAACTCGGCGAAGCGGTCGCGCCAGTCCGCGCCGAGCTGCCGTTCGAGGACGCCGTGGACGCTCGCCACCGGCAGCGGGGGAGCGGCGTTCTGGAGCCGCGTCAGCGCCTGCCGGTACGGCGCGGCCAGGTGCTCGGGCAGGGCCGCCTCGAAGATCGAGAGGGCCTGGCCGAGCTTCATCGCGCCGCCCTTGAGCTGGCCCAGCACGCTGAAGACGTGCTCGGCGGTGCGCCGCTGCGCCTGCTCGCTGAGGATCTCGTCGGCCAGCCCGGTCACGCGCTTGCCGAGTCCCACCGTCGCCCGGCCCGCCAGCCCCAGCGGGAGCGAGGCGAGCTTCATGCCCCGCACGATCGCCCGGCGGGGGAGGTCGTCACCCGAATGGGCGGGTCCATGCCTGTCGCTCACGTTCCCAATGCTCTCACGGACCGGCGCGTTCGCGGAGTCCGAGCGCGCACGCCGCCCCACCTGCGGCGCGACCGCGCGCAGGCGTCACCCGCAGGAGTGAAGCGGCGCGGCGGGGCTTACACGCGTGAAATCTGTGGCATTCTGAGGCTGAAAGGTCGCAGAGTGTGACCGCCGCTACATGGGGGGTACCAGTGGCTACAGCTACGGAGACGTACAACGGGTACTGCGTCAAGTGTCGCGAGAAGCGCGACTTCGAGGGCACCGTCGTGGTCTCGGACTCGGGCCGCCGGATGGCCAAGGGGACGTGCCCGGTGTGCGGCACGAAGATGAATCGGATCCTCGGCAAGGCCACGTGATCGCTGACCGCACGGTCCCGCCCCTCGCTTGATCCCACGATGCGGGAGATCGGCGAGGGGATTTTCATGGCATAGCACCACGCAAGACGCAATCGAGACATCTGCGTTAGGCGATTGTCACCCCCGCGGATTAGTGTGCGTTCATGGCGCGCAAAGTGCATCCCCCCGTTGAAGTGCGGCGCTCTCCCCG
Organism: Glycomyces terrestris; assembly: GCF_003933745.1. Lineage (GTDB taxonomy): Bacteria > Actinomycetota > Actinomycetes > Mycobacteriales > Micromonosporaceae > Glycomyces > Glycomyces terrestris. Next base: position 89,912 of record NZ_RSEB01000009.1, read on the forward strand.
GCGCCGTGCCACCGTAGCGGCCTACGAAGAACGAGGCCGCGTGGTCGTCATGATCCCCGACGCCTTCTCCGAGACCGAGGAGCGCGAATGGATCGACCACATGCTCGCGAGGCTCCAGAAGCGCGAGGCCAGAGACGGCCGCGCCTCTGACGCCGCCCTGCGGGACCGGGCCGTCAGGCTCGCCCGCCGCTACTACCCCGACCACCCCGCGTGCGCCGCCCCCGAGAGCGTCCGCTGGGTCGACAACCAGCACCGCCGCTGGGGCTCGTGCACCCCGTCCGACGGCTCGATCCGGCTCTCGCGCCGGCTCACCATGATGCCGTCGTGGGTCATCGACTACGTCCTGCTCCACGAGCTCGCGCACCTGGTCCACCCCGACCACTCGCGGCCGTTCTGGGACATGGTCGGCCGCTACTCCAAGGCCGAGCGCGCCCGCGGCTACCTCGAGGGCATCGCCGACGCCGAGGCCAGCGACCCGCGCTAGCGAGACCCGCCGGACCGACCGCCGCGGCGGCCGGGCGCCCGGTCCTGCCCGCTCCCGCCTACCGGAGCGCTACTTCTCTCCCGGCTCCTCGTCGTCGTCCTTCGGATCGTTGACCGCGAGCTGGTCGAACATCGACAGGTCCAGGTCCTCCAGGGCCTCGGAGACCGTCGCGAACGTCTCCGGGTGTTCCAGATCGGCCGCGCTCGGCATCAGGTCCGGGTGCGCCCACACCGCCTCGCGCCCCTCGATCCCGCGCGCCTCGGCCAGCGACTGCCACAGCCGCTCCGCCGCCCGCACCTTCGCCTGGTCGAGCTGGAGGCCGACCAGCGCCTCGAACGTCTGCTCCACCGGCCCGCCGGAGGCGCGGCGCCGCCGCGCGGACTCCATGAGCCGGTCCATCGTCGGCAGCCGCTCGCCGACCGCCTCGGCCACCACCGTGTTGATCCACCCGGCGATGAGCGCCAGGGTCGTCGCCAGCCGCGCCAGCGCCGCCTTCTGCTGCTCGGTGTCCTCGGGCTTGAACACCTCGCTGAGGTCGAGCGTGGCCGCGGCCTCGGGGTCGGTCGGGTCGATCTCCGACATGGCCTCCTCGATGGCGGCCTCGTCGATGCGGATCTCCCGCGCGTACGCCTCCAGCGCGCCCAGCAGGTGCGAGCGCAGCCACGACGCGTGCGTGAAGAGCCGGTGCGCCGCGGCCTCGCGCAGCGCCACGAACAGCCGCACCTCCTCCACCGGGAGCTCCAGGCCCTCGGCGTAGGCGGTGATGTTCCCGGGCAGGAGCGCCGCGACGCCGGTGCGCCCGAGCGGCAGGCTGACCTCCGTGGAGGACAGCACCTCCCCGGCGAGCTTGGCGAGGGCCTGGCCCATCTGGGCGCCGAACAGCGCCGAGCCGACCCCCTTCATGAGGTCGGCCATCGGGCCGAGCATCCCGGCCATCTCCTCGGGGACGAGCGTCTGCATCGCCTCGCCCATCTGGGCCGCGAGGGGCTCGGCGAGCTGCTTCCACGAGTCCTCGGTGCGCGCGATCCACTGCTTGCGGGTCCACGCGTCGGTCGCGGTGACCCCGGAGGGCCAGTTCACGACCGAGTCGAGCCACAGGTCGGCCAGGCGCATCGCCTCGGAGACCTGCGCCTGGTCGGCCGGGCCGACCGTGTTCTCGGCCTCCAGCTCGGACTCGGCGAGCTGCCGGGCGAGCTGCCAGTTGACCGGACCGGACGACAGCGACTGCGCCATCATCTGCTGCAGCTGCTGCATCATCTGCTGCACCCGCGGGTCGTTGGGGTCGGGCAGGTCGCCGCCCAGGTTGCCGAAGCCGAATGGAATGTCGGAGCCCATGCGCCAACCGTACGTCAGAGGAGGGGGAGCGGGCCACGGCTGGGCGATCTGGGGCGCCCCCGTTCGCTGCGGGCCGAAAGCGCGCGTGGGCGTGCGCATGTAGGCTTCCCCGCATGCGAAGGCGAGGAATCACCGTCCTGTTGGGCGCGGTGCTGGTGGCCCTGATGACGTGGCAGGCGCTGTCGATGGACGTCGCCTACGTGGTCTTCAGCCCCGGCCCCACCGAGGACGTGCTCGGCTCCGAGGAGGTCGACGGCGTCGAGCACCAGATCATCAGCGCCGAGACCGAGTACCCCTCCGAGGGCCAGCTGCGCCTCACCACCGTGCGCGTCCTCCAGTCCGTGACCCTCGCCGAGGCCCTCCGCTTCTGGGTGTCCAATGAGTACGCCATCGTCCCGCGCGACCTGATCTACCCGCCCGGCGAGTCCGAGGAGGACATCGCCGAGGAGCAGGAGGCGGACTGGGTCGAGTCCCAGTCGAACGCCGAGCAGGCCGCGCTCGCGCACCTGGGCGAGCCCGCCGTCATCTCCGTCGTGGCCGACTCCGCCGGCCTCCTCGCCGGGGACGTCGTCACGGCGGTGGACGGGACCGCCGTCACCTCCCTGAGCGCCCTCGAGGATTACGCCGACAGCGAAACCACGGTCACCGTGACGCGCGCGGGCGCGCCGGTCGAGGTGCCCGGCGTCGTCCTCGGCGAGGCCGACCTCCAGTCCGTCCACGACGACCCGTACGGGATCGAGATCGACACCGAGGCCCTCGACATCGGCGGCCCCTCCGCGGGCCTGATCTTCGCGCTCGGCATCGTCGACCGGGTCACCGAGGGCGACCTCACCGGCGGCATGGTCGTCGCGGGCACCGGCGAGATCGACCCGGAGGGCAACGTCGGCGCGATCGGCGGGGTCCAGCAGAAGGTGACCGCCTCGGTCGAACTCGGGGCCGACGTCTTCCTCTCCCCGGACGCGAACTGTTCGGACGCCGTCACCGTTCCGCACGACGGCATGACTATTGTCAGAGTCGAGACGCTCGCAGACGCGGTCTCGGCGCTCGAGTCCCTAGCGGCCGGCGGGGAAGTCACGACCTGCTGACCCAGCCAACCCACGGCTCGACGCACCGCCGAGACCGGCCGCACCACGTGACATGAAGGAGTTGCTCCAGTGGCGAACCGGACGCCCACCCCACCACGGATGAGCCGACGAGGACGCTACGTCCTGATCCTCCTCGTGGGCGCCATAGTCCTGCTCTCGGTGCTCGGCTGGCTGGTCAGCCTGCGCACCGACTACCTCTGGTACCAGTCGGTCGGGTACACCTCGGTGTTCTCGACGATGATGTGGACCCGCCTGGGCATGTTCGGCGTCTTCACCCTCGCGATGGCCGCCTGGTGCGGCCTCAACCTCTACCTCGCCTACCGGTTCCGGCCCGACACGTGGCCGGCGACCAGCGAGCAGGAGGGCCTGGAGCGCTACCGCGAGCTCATCTCCCCGAAGGCCGGCTGGTGGATCGCCGGCGTCGCGATCGTCGTCGGCGTCTTCGCCGGCATGTCGGCGCAGAGCCGCTGGGAGACCTGGCTGCTGTTCCGGGAGGGCGGGCAGTTCGACTGGACCGACCCGGTCCTGGGCATGAACGCCGGCTTCTACGTCTTCCGGCTCCCGTTCTGGCAGTTCCTCATCGGCTTCGGGTTCGCCGCGATCGTCGTCGGCCTCCTCGCCTCCCTGAGCGCCTACTACCTGTACGGGGCGCTGCGCTTCTCCGGCCAGGGCGACCGCATGACCAACGTCGCGCGGATCCACCTCTCCGTCCTCGTCGCGCTCTTCCTGGGGCTCAAGGCCGTCGCGTACTACTTCGACCGCTTCGACTTCACCACCCAGGAGAACCAGGTCACCGACATCGTCGGCGGCGGCTACACCGAGATGACGGCCCTCATGAACGCCAAGAACGCGCTCATCTGGGTCTCGGTCATCGCGGCGATCGTCATCCTCGTCTTCTCGTGGGGCTTCACCCGGTCGCTCGCGCTGCCGGCCGCGGCCCTCGGCCTCGTCGTCGTCACCGCGATCGCCGCGGGCGGCATCTACCCCGCGGTGGTGCGGAACTTCCAGGTCGAGCCCAACCGCCCCCAGCGCGAAGGCGAGTACGCCCAGCACACGATCGACGGCACCAGGTACGCCTACGGCATGGAGGACCTGGAGACGACCACGTACCAGGTCGCCTCGCAGCCCGACGCGACCCAGCTCGCGGACCCGGACAGCCTCGCGGACCCGACCGCGGAGAACCCGGTGGTCCCCAACGACGACAACCCCACGATCGGCAACGTCCGCCTCATCGACCCGTTCGTCGTCTCCGACGCCTTCACCCAGGCGCAGCAGCCGCGCAGCTTCTACGACTTCAACGAGAAGCTCGACGTCGACCGCTACACGTACACCGACGAGAACGGCAACGAGGTCACCCAGGACTTCGTGGTGGGCCTGCGCGAGCTCAACCCGAGCCAGCTCACCGACGAGCAGCAGGACTGGACCGTCGCCCACACCGTGTACACGCACGGCTGGGGCTTCGTCTCGGCCTCGACCACCGAGAGCGACAACGGCGCGCCGTGCTTCACCTCCGGCGTCCTCTCCGACGACCCCGGCGCCTGCCAGATCAGCAACGACATCATCGACGTCGAGCGCCCGCAGATCTACTACGGCCTGCTCAACAACGAGTACGCGATCGTCGGCGTCCCCGAGGACGAGACGCCCCGCGAGTACGACCGGCCCACCGACGTCACCGTCAGCGACGAGGACGACGGCGACGCGCCCGCCGAGGAGATCGGCGACGACCGCTACACCACCTACGAGGGCGACGGCGGCGTCGACATCGGCTCGATCGGGAACCGGCTGCTGTACGCGTGGGAGTTCCAGGAGCCGCGCTTCCTGCTCTCCGACCAGATCAACGAGGAGTCGCAGCTCCTCTACAACCGCAACATCCGCGAGCGGGTCCAGATGGTCGCCCCGTTCCTGACCGTGGAGGCCGACCCGTACCCGGCGGTCGTCGACGGCCAGATCGTGTGGATCGTCGACGGCTACACGACGACGAACGACTTCCCGTACTCCGACCGGGTCAACCTGGCCGACGCGACGAACGACACCTACTCGGGCCAGGGCGTCGCGAACCAGTCGTCCGAGGAGATCAACTACATCCGCTCCTCGGTCAAGGCGGTCGTGAACGCCTACGACGGCTCGGTGCAGCTGTACGAGTTCGACGAGGAGGACCCGATCCTCCAGGCGTGGAACACGATCTACGGCGGCGACCTCATCATCCCCAAGGACGAGACCCCCGAGGCGCTCGAGGCGCACTTCCGCTACCCGCAGGACCTGTTCAAGATCCAGCGGAACCTGCTCCAGCGCTACCACGTCGACGAGTCCCGCACCTTCATCGAGGGCGGCGAGGCCTGGGCGACCCCCTCGGACCCGTCGCAGACGACCGAGGTCACCCAGCCGGCGTACTACGTCTACGCGACCTACCCGGACCAGTCGGGCCAGGCGTACTTCCAGCTCACCTCGAGCTTCACGCCGCGGAACCGGCCGAACGCGCTCGCGTCGCTCATGTCGGGCTACTACGACGAGAACGGCGACCCGCAGCTGAAGGTCTACGACGTCGTCGGCGGCGAGGACCAGTCGGTCAGGCAGATCCACCAGATCATCACGTCCACTTCGGAGGTCGTGACGACGCTGCGCGACGCGACCCAGGCGGGCACCACCGTCGAGTGGGGCAACCTGCTCGCGCTGCCGGTCGGCGACGGCATCCTCTACCTCGAGCCCATGTACCTGCGCCGGCAGGCGGGCGGCCAGGGCGAGGACCTGCCGCGGCTGACGAACGTCGCGATCAGCTACGGCGGCTACGTCGGCTTCGCGCCGACGTTCGAGGAGGCCGTGGCGATGGTGGTCGAGAAGTACGTCTCGGGCGCCCCCAGTGAGGCCGAGCAGACCGAGGGCGAGGAGGGCGAGACCGAGACGCCCACGGAGACGCCCAGCGAGGCGCCCACGACCGAGGCCCCGGCGACCGCCGACCCGCCGGAGGTCGAGGCCGCGATCGACAACGTCATCGCCGCCCAGGAGGCGTACGAGGCGGCCCAGGCGTCGGGCACGAACGAGGAGCAGGGCCGCGCGCTCGACGACCTCCTCGCCGCGCTCGACCAGCTCGCGGCCGCCCGCGAAGCCGCAGGGCAGTAACGGAAGCGGACACAGCAGCGCCCGGCGGCCGCATGGCCGCCGGGCGCTGTCGCGTCTACTGCCCGTCGCCGGGCGGCTCGGACTCCTCGGACTCGGACTTGCACGCCTCGGCGTCGGCGGCCCGCCGGACCGTGATCTGCACGGTGGAGCCGGGATCGACCTCGGTGCCGGCTCCGGGGGACTGGCGCACCACGCCGCACTTCGCCTCCCCTTCGCCCTCGTAGTCGACCGAGGGGCTCAGGCCCGACTCCTCGGTGCGGACGCGCGCGTCGGCCTCGGACATGCCGACGACGCCGGGCACCGTGGCCTTCGCGGGCGGCGTGGGGGAGCTGCTCTCGGTCGGGCTCGCCGAGCCCGTCGGACTCAGCGACGGCCCCGGCGAGGCCGGGTCGCCGGACGGGTCCGATTCGCGTACGGCCGTGGCGGACTCGCTCGGATCGGGGGTGGACGCGCCCTCCTCCTCGCCGTCCCCGCCGACCCAGAAGCCGTCGTCGCCGTCCTGGCCCTGGAGCTCGGCGTCCTCGGCCCCGGACTCGTTCGCGAGCGTGGCGCCGTCGCCGCTCGCCTCGCGCCACGGCTCGGTCGTGATGAGCAGGCCCGCGGCGGCGATCGCGGCGACCGCCGCGGCGAGCGCGATCCACAGGCGCCGCCGCTGCGGCCGCTCCTCGACCGGGGCCGGCGCCGCGGCGGCCGGCCCGGTCGGCGGCTGGGCCGCGCGCTGCGCGCCGGTGACCGGCGGCAGCGACTGGCCGGTGTCGTAGCGCGGGTGCTGCCCGGACACGTACGGCGACTGGGGCCCGGTGCCGTACGCGGCGTGCTGGCCGGTGGCCGCGCGGGCGGCCGCGCCCGTGGGGCGGCGGTGGGCCCCGGTGCGGGGCCCGGCCGGCGGCGCCGGCGGCTGCTCGTTCATGTCGCGCTGGTCCATGACGCGGGTGCGCGCGGGCGCGTTCCGCTGGGCCAGCAGCGCGCCGCGGGTCTCGCGGCAGGCCGCGGCGAGCGCGGCGGCGTCGGGCCAGCGCGCCGACGGCTCCTTCTGGAGCGAGCGCCGCACGATCTCGGCGACCTCGTAGGGCACGTCGGACGGCAGCGGCGGCGGGGCGTTGCGCAGGTGTGCCGAGAGCACCCCGAGCGGCGTGTCGGCGCGGAACGGCGGCGCGCCCGCCAGGCACTGGTGCGCGACGACCCCGAGCGAGTACAGATCCGATGCGGGCGTGAGGTTCTCGCCGGCGGCCTGCTCGGGCGACATGTACGTGACGGTGCCCAGGACCACCCCGGTGGTGGTGAGCGTGAGGTTGTGGCTGGCGCGGGCGATCCCGAAGTCCACCAGGACGACCGAGCCGTCGCCGCGGACGAGGATGTTGCCGGGCTTGATGTCGCGGTGGACGATCCCGGCGGCGTGCGCGACCTGGAGCGCTTCGGCGACGCCGCCGACGACCTGGAGCGTTTCGGCGGTGCCGAGCTTGCCCCACAGGCCGAGCAGCTTCGAGAGCGGCTTGCCGTCGACGTACTCCATGATCAGGTACGCGAGCTGGGCGTCCTCGTCCTCGATCTCGCCGTAGTCGTAGACCTCGACGACCCCGGGCCCCTGCATGACGGCGATGGCGCGGGCCTCGCGGCGGAAGCGCTCGCGGAAGCCGCGGTCGTCGACGAGGTCGGCCAGGAGCACCTTGACGGCGACGGTGCGCCAGAGGATCGTGTCGGTGCCCTCCCAGACGTCGCCCATGCCGCCGCCGCCGATGCGGCGTTCGAGCCGGTAGCGCCCGTCCAGGACATCGCCGGCCTTGAGGTTGCGCGTGCTCAGCATCGGGCGGCTTTCCCCTCCTCGGCGAAGCCTGCCAACCGCGCTCCACCCCCTCGGCGACGCTCACGGGCCGTAAACGCGCCGGGCGTCGGATGAACTCTCCGGGGTCTAACGACCGGAGGCCGCTGAGGCTACGCACTGGATCGGGCGATCTTCGGATTCGTCGCGTTTCGCGCCGGGGGAAGGGAAGCGGCGCCGCCCGGAGGCGGCGCCGCGGGCCGGGTTCAGCTCCGGGAGAGTCCGGCGGCGAGCGCGTCGCCGTAGGCGGCGGCCGGGGACGCGGCGCTCACGCGGGCCTCGTCGGCGTCCGGCGCCGGGGTCGGGGACTGGTGCACGGCCTGGCCGAGCTGGCCGTCCCAGCAGGCCCAGGAGTGGCACGGCCAGGACTGGGCGCAGTGCCCGCACACGGGGTGCTTCGCGCCCTGCTGGTCGAGCGCGGGGGTGTGGCGCTTCCACCAGCGCGCCTGCACGCGCCAGAGGCTCGGCACCAGCACCTCGCTGGGCGGCTCGTCCGGCGGGGGATTCTGGAGTGTGTACGGACTGCGCAACGCAGGCTGCCTTTCAGGTCTTCGGATCTGGGCGGATCCCTTGTGGCCCTGCGTGATCGGGCTCGGGGAACCGCAGTGTGCCCTGGTCGTCGCCGAGGTGCGGTGTCGAATCGGTACAGTCAGGGGAGGCGGGTAGCCCCTCCGTACAGTAGAATTGCACATGCAGATTTTGGATGCAAGAGGTATAACCGGATCGGGTGGCGATTCCTCCCCCCAGCAGTCCGCACCGGTCGAGCGGCCAGAAGTCCTCCCCAGCCGGTGCGTCCTCACCGAATCCGGAGAGATCAGGGTGTCAAATGGTCACATCGAACGACAACGCTGACAGCGATCTGCCGAAGAAGTTGGGAGGCAAGGCGATGCCTTCGAGCGGCAGCCCCACCGTCCGCCGCCGCCGCGCCGGCCGGATCCTGCGCGACCTCCGCGAGAAGTCCGGCAAGGGCGCCGACGACGCCGCGGCCGCGCTCGAGGTCACCAGCTCCACCATCTACCGGATGGAACTCGGGCGCGTCGGCATCAAGCCCCGCGACGTCCAGGCCCTCGTCGAGGTCTACGGCGTCCAGGACGCCGAACTCGTCGACGAACTCGTGCGCCTGGCCCGCGACGGCCGCAAGCGCGGCTGGTGGGCCCGCTACTCCGACACCATCTCGCCGCCCTACGCGACCTACGTCGGCCTCGAGCAGGACGCCTCCAGCCTGAACGTCTACGACGGCCTCATCATCAACGGCCTCCTCCAGACGCGCGAGTACGCCCGGCACACGTTCAGCATGGTCCCCGAACGCTCCCTCCGCTACATGGACCAGCGCATCGACCTGCGCATGGAGCGCCAGCAGCGGCTGCGCGGCGACCTCAAGATCTGGAACGTCATCGACGAGGCCGCCATCCGCCGCGTCCTCGGCGGCCCCAAGGTCATGATCGACCAGCTCCAGAACCTCCTCGAACTCGGCGCGCTCCCGAACGTGCACCTCCAGGTGCTCCCGTTCGAAGGCGGCGCCTACCCCGGCATGCTCTCCTCGTTCACCATCCTCGGCTTCGGGGAGCTCGACGGCGAGGTCGACCCCGGCTACCGCCACCCCGACGTCGTCTACATCGAAGGCCACAACGGCGACGTCTACGAGGAGGGCGAGGACGTCGAGCCCTTCCACGAGATCTTCGGCTTCCTCCGCTCGGCCGCCCTCGACCCCGGCCGCAGCCTCGAGTTCATCGAGCGCCAGGCCCACCACCTGAAGTCGCTCTAGCGGCACGCGAGGGGGCAGCCGCCAAGACCGGCGGCCGCCCCCTCACTCCGTCCCTACCTGCCGGATGTCCGCAGCAGCGAGGCCCAGTCGGCCCGACTCGCGCGCAGGATCGGGCTCACCGTCAGCTTGGTGTCCCTGATCTCCACGCCCTCATCGCCGAGCCTGGCCTCCACACAGGCCCCGTTCGGACCTGACCTGCTGCTCTTCCTCCATGTGTGGGTCAACATGGATCTCCTCCTTCCAAGGAGCCTTCGAGTCCCCAGGACGGCTTTACCATAGCCGCCGCATGGCAAGCGAAACGTCGACTATCCGTCACTATCAGGTTTTGGACAGTCGCGCGGCCAGTCGGCGGATGCGGCGCCGGCCCACCCCGCCCCGCACTCGCCGGATCGAATAGGACGCACCCGATCCCGGAGCCCCGCCGTTCTCCCAGCACCCGCAGCGCGCCGCCGCGCCTCCCGACGCCGCCGGGCTTCGAAACCCCCGAAGCGACCGACCCCGCCGCCGCGAATCGCGCGACCGAAGTCGACACTCCAAGGGCGCGAACCCCTTTCACTCCATCGAGTGCGACGGCCGCGGCCGCCCCGCCGCCCGCCGTACCCCCCGGTGGTTACCCCGGCCGCCTCCGGGGAAGCCTCCACCGACCTCCGGTTCCGCCGCATTTTCCCGAGAATTCACGGAATCGCCGAACCAGGGGGACTTTCACAATTGCAGGGCAGGAATGGAATAATATTCAAACCAACACCACAATCACTGGTCACGGGGGGTGACGATGAAAGACGCCATTGAAACCTCGACCATCGCGTTCGCCGCAATCGTCGCGATCGTCCTCATCTTCGCAGCGGTCCTCGGACTGCGGTCCTTCGTCGAGACCAGACGCCGCCGAAAGCTCCGGGCCAAGACGGACGCCGAGGCCTGGACCGAGCTCCTCGGGAAGCAGCTCCAGATCGCCCCGGCCTCCGTGGGCGACACCGAGGCCGCCACGGCCCTCGACCGCGCCCGCAAGCTCCACTACGGCGCCGTCCAGCGACTCAAGACCGCCAAGAAGACCAAGCAGTTCGAGCGCGTCCGAACCTACGCGCTCGCCGGACTCCACAACCTGAACATCATGCGCCGCCGCCTCGGCAAGGCCCCCGGGCCCCAAGGGCCCATCCCGTTCAACGCGGGCGCCAAGACGGCCAAGCGCGACGACAACATCCGCGACGTCGCGACCGGGCCGTCCACCGGACTGCCCTTCTGAGACGCGCACCGGGCGAGGGGCGGCACCGCGCCGCCCCTCTCACCGCTGCGCCTCGACCTCCCGCCGCGGCGTCAGCAGGTCCATGACCCACATCGCGATCGACACGATGATCGCGCCCCAGAACGCCGGCCAGAAGCCGTCCACGAAGAACCCCAGCGACAGCCGCTCCGACACCCAGCCGGTCAACCAGAACATCAGCGCGTTCACCACCAGGCCGAACAGGCCCAGCGTCAGCACGTACAAGGCGCAGCCGACCATCATCACGATCGGCTTCACCAGCGTGTTCACCAGCGTGAAGATCAACGCCACCAGCAGCAGCGACACGAACTTCGCCCCCGCCGAGTCGCCGTACAGGTTGATGCCGCCCACGACCGCCGTCGCCAGCCACAGGGCCAGCGCCGTCAGGACCAGGCGCACGAGAAAGCGCAACATAGCCGCCAGTATCGCCGCCGCCGCGCCCCGCCGTCCAGTTTCCGCCGATTCGAATCCGGGCCCGCCCGTTCACCCCCGGTTCACCGCAGAGTGAGGCCGCCGCCACCCGACCGGCCTACGCTCGCCCCAGCCCTGCTGTGCTTCCGTACCTGCGTCCCTGCAGAAGGAGAAACCATGAGCGACCCGGCACTGCCCGCGGCCCGCCCCACCGTCGACCCGCGGCGACTGAGCGCGGTGCCCCAGCCCGCCGGCCAGCGCACCCCCGCCGGCGCCCCGGGCGCCACCGTCTTCGACATCAAGGACGTCAACGTCTTCTACGGCTCCTTCAAGGCCGTCAAGAACGTCAACTTCACCGTGGCGCGCAACGAGATCACCGCGCTCATCGGCCCCTCCGGCTGCGGCAAGTCGACCCTCCTGCGGTCCCTCAACCGCATGAACGACCTCATCCCCGGGGCCCGCGTCGAAGGCGCCGTCTCCTACCACGGCAAGAACATCTACGACCAGGACGTCGACGCCGTCGAGGTCCGCCGCCGCATCGGCATGGTCTTCCAGAAGGCGAACCCCTTCCCGAAGTCCATCTTCGACAACGTCGCCTACGGCCCCCGCATCCACGGCGTCAAGCGCACCGACCTCCCCGGCATCGTCGAGGACTCCCTCCGCAAGGCCGCCCTCTGGGACGAGGTCAAGGACAAGCTCAAGCAGTCCGCGCTGGCGCTCTCCGGCGGCCAGCAGCAGCGCCTGTGCATCGCCCGCACGATCGCGCTCTCGCCCGAGGTCGTCCTCATGGACGAGCCCTGCTCGGCCCTCGACCCGATCGCGACCGCGCGCATCGAGGAGCTCATGGTCGACCTGGCCCGCCAGTTCACGATCGTGATCGTCACGCACAACATGCAGCAGGCCGCCCGCGTCTCCGACAAGACCGCGTTCTTCTCGACCGAGGTCAACGAGGTCAGCGACACCCGCACCGGCGTCCTCGTCGAGTTCGACGACACCCAGCGCATCTTCACCACCCCCTCGGACGAGCGCACCGAGAACTACGTCACCGGCCGCTTCGGCTGATCCGCGGCGCGAACGAGGAAGGGCCCCGCCGGATCGGCGGGGCCCTTCGTTCGTGCGAGACCAGGCTCGCGGGGCGCTAGCGCTTGTCGATGGCGAAGCGCGCCGCGACGATCCGGGACAGGATGGTGAACACGAAGACGATGGCGATCAGGGTCAGGGCCGCGCCCCAGGCGCGCTCCTGCGAGGCCGCGAACGGCTGGCTCGCGTTGCGGAAGATCTGCGCCGCGAGCGTGGTGTTGGAGCCGTCGAACAGGTCCGGGCGGTACCCGTAGAACAGGCCCACCACGATGATGATCGGCGCGGTCTCGCCGGCGGCGCGGGCGACGGCCAGCAGCGAGCCCGAGGTGATGCCCGACGAGGCCGCCGGGAGCACCACGCCCATGGTCGTGCGCCACTTGCGCGCGCCCAGGCCCGAGGACGCCTGCCGCAGCTCGTCGGGGACCAGCCGCAGCATCTCCTCGGTGGAGCGGATGACGATCGGCAGCATCAGGCAGGCGAGGGCGAGCGCCCCGGCGAAGCCGTTCTGGTCGTCGATCACGATGACGTAGCCGACGTAGATGAACAGGCCCATCATGATCGACGGGACGCCGGTCATGACGTCGGACATGGTGCGGATGAACCGCGCCAGCGGCTTGTTCTTGCCGTACTCGTTCAGGTACACCGCGCCGAGCACGCCGACCGGGATCGACAGGAGCGCGGCCATGCCGGTGATCGCGAGCGTGCCCACGATCGCCGGGCCCATGCCCGGGCCCTCGGTGCGGTAGTTCCGCGGGATCTCGGCGGTGAACCACTCGAGGCTCCACGCCGAGGCGCCCTTGGAGACGACCTGCCACACGACCAGCGCCAGCGGCAGGGCGGCGATGACCACGCACAGGCCGATCGCGATCGTCGCGGTGCGGTTGGCGAGCGCGCGCCCGAACGACAGGTTGCGGCCGGACAGGTCCGGCGGGGTCTGGCTGTGGAGGGCCGTCATGAGTGGGCACCCTTCATCTGGATCTCCGCCCGGCGGACCACGACGCGGGCGAGGAAGTTGATCAGGACGGTGATCGCGAACAGCAGCACGCCGATGCCGATCAGGGCGTCGCGGTGGAGGTCGCCGGCCTCGCCCCACTGCTGGGCGATGACCGCGGCCATGGTGTTGCCGGGGGCGAAGACGTTGGCGCTCATGCCGACCGCGCCGCCGATGACCAGCGACACGGCGATCGTCTCGCCCATGGCCCGGCCCAGGCCGAGCATCGACGCGCCGACCAGGCCGCCGAAGGAGTGGGGCAGGATCGCGCCCTTGATCATCTCCCAGCGGGTGGCGCCGAGCGCGTACGCGCCCTGCTTGTCGATCTCGGGCACGGTCGCGAAGACCTCGCGGGAGATCGAGGTGATGATCGGGATGCACATGACGGCGAGGATCAGGCCGGCCGTGAAGTAGTTGCGGCCGGTGTTGGTCTGGTCGAACACCGTCGACAGGCCCGGGATCGGCTCCACCAGGTCCGCGAACCACTGGTACGCGGGGGTGATCCAGGGGACCACGACCAGGCTGCCGACCAGGCCGAAGACCACCGAGGGCACGGTGGCGAGCAGGTCGATGACCGTGACGATGTACTTCCGGCTGCGGCGGTGCGCCACCTCGGTGATGAACAGCGCGATCCCGATCGACACCGGCACCGCGATGATCATGCCGATGACCGAGGTCACCAGCGTGCCGTACAGGAACGAGAGCGTCCCGAACACCTCGTCGCTCGGGGACCAGCGCGAGCCCGTGACGAACTGGACCGGATCCTGCGCGATCGCGGGCCACGCCTGGACGGACGTGGTGGCCAGGATCAGTCCGAGGACGATGAGCACGGTGAGGCCGGCGAAGGTCACCAGACCGGTGAAGCCCTTGTCGGTCCGGCGGGAGCGGGCCTCCCCGCCGAGGTCCACCTGCGGGGGCGATTCAGGAGTTGCCGTAGTGGTCAAGAGAGTGTCTCCGGTTTCGTGAGCGGAACGGCCGAAGACCCCAGCGGCGTCGCAGCCGTTGGGGTCGTCGGAGCCGTGGTCCTAGGCAATCGTCTCGTTCAGGGCGTCGATCGCCTGCTGGCGGAGCTCGTCCGGCAGGGCGGCGTAGTTGTTCTCAGCGGCGATGTCCTGGCCGTCCGTGAGCAGGTAGTTCACGAACTCCTTGACACCGGCGGCGACGTTCTCGTCGTCGTACTCGGTGCGGATCAGGATGTAGGTCGGCGCGGTGATCGGGTAGGCCTCGGCGCCGGCGGCGTCGAGCGGGTTGTAGGAGAGGTCGTCGGCGACCTCGGCGCCGGCGAGGGCGGCGGTCGCGGCGTCGAGGGTCGGCTGCACGAACTGGCCGTCGGCGTTCTCGATCGAGGCGGTCACGAGGCCGAGCTCGGAGGCGTCGGCGAGGTCGACGTAGCCGATCGCGCCCTCGGTCTGGGTGATGATGGTGGCGACACCGGTGTTCTTCTCACCGCCGACCGAGCTGGCGGGCCACTCGATCTCGTCGGAGGCGCCGAGGGTCCACGCGTCGGTGGCCTCGTCGAGGAAGGTCGAGAAGTTCTTGGTGGTGCCGGAGCCGTCGGAGCGGCGGGCGATGGTGATCGGCAGGTCGGGCAGGGTCGCGTCCGCGTTGGTCGCGGCGATCGCCGGGTCGTTCCAGTTGGTGATGGTGCCCTGGAAGATGTTGGCCAGCGTCTCCTGGTCGATCTGGAGACCTTCGACACCCGGCAGGTTGTAGGAGATCGTGATCGGGGCCGCAACGGTGGGGATGTACTGGAACGAGCCGGGCTCGGGGCCGTCGCCGTCGCCGACCAGGGAGTCGGTGCCCGCGAAGTCGTTCAGGTTCTGGCCGAACGCCTCCTTGCCGGCGGAGGAGCCGTCGGCGCTGTAGGTGACGACGAGGTCGGGGTTCACCTCGGCGTAGGCCTCGATGGCCGCCGCGTAGTACGCGTCCGGGAAAGAAGCGCCCGAGCCGGTGATCTCGCCGGACACCATCTCGCCGTCGGCGCCGCCCTCGTCATCGCTGCTGCCGCCGCAAGCCGCCATGCTCATCGCAAGCGCACCCGCGGTCAGGGTGCCGAAAATGGTCCGGCGGTTCAGTTTCATGTTCACAGCTGGTCTCTACTCCGTCTCCCGGAACAGTCCCGGGTCGCTTATTCACTGTCCGCAGCCATCAAACCCAGAGCCGGTGTTCACCCGCTGACTTGGAGTTGAATTCGAAGTGAACGACTGAGCGCGATTCGCAACAGCGTCGAAGAGACGAAAAACGCGGGCCGCTGACCTGGGAGTTTAACCGGGTCTCGGCCCCCTCGTGACCGGACCGTTATGAACGGTCGAGGTGGATGTCGCCCGTCACCGCGTAGGCGACCTGGTGGGCGACGCGCACGGCGTGGTCCCCGAAGCGCTCGTAGAACCGGGCGAGGAGCACCACGTCGCCGGCGGTCTCGGAGCCGTACCCGAGGTTCGGCAGCTGCGCGTGGATGCGGTCCTGCACCGCGTCGAGCTCGTCGTCGTCGAGGCTCATCTGCGTCGCCTGGAGGTAGTCCTGCTCGGCCAGGATGCCCACGAGCTTCTCGGAGATCCGCGCCGCGGCGGCCCCCATGGCGGCGAAGTCGAGCCGCAGCGAGTCGGGGATGACCGCGGCCGGCGCGCGCAGGAGCACCGACTTCGCCACGTGCTTGGCGAGGTCGCCCATCCGCTCGAGGTCGACGGAGATCCGGACGGCGCCGAGGACGAACCGCAGGTCCGAGGCCACCGCGTCGTACTGGGTCATGAGCTCGATGATCCGGTCGTCGATCTGGAACTGGAGCGCGTTGACCAGCTCGTCCTCGGCGACGATCGCCTCGGCCGCCGCCGTGTCCCCTTCGAGGAGCGCCGCCGTGGCCTGCTCGATCGCGGCGCCGACACGGCGCGCCATGTCGACCAGCAGCGCATTGAGCTCGTCCAGGTGCTGGTGGAACGGGTTCGACATGATCGACCAATCGCGGTTCGGAGAGATGGACGCGAGCCGCGTCGCGGGCAGTCTCAGTCTAGAGGCAGGGTGCCGCGCGCGTGGCGCCCGGCGTCGCACGCAAACGCCGGACGCACCCCCTTGGACGACCGGCGTTAGAGTGAGTCCCAAGCACGATCGATCCCCAGGGAGCGGACCCAGATGACGTACCCCTCGCAGCCCGGCTACCCGAGCCCGTACGGCCAGCAGCAGCTGCCCCCAGGCCGCCAGCAGAGCAGCCTGTGGCTCATCGGCGGATCGATCATCCTGGTGCTCATCATCCTCATGACGGTCATCCTGCTGGTGGTCCAGCAGACCCAGAACAACGACTCCGCCGACGGCGGCAGCGGTGACGGCGGCGACGGCGACGGCGGTTACACCGAGATGGAGGCCGCGCCGTTCGACGGCACCGCCTGCGCCCAGTTCGACCCCTCGGCCTTCGCCGACGAGGTCGGGGACACCATCGACGACAGCATGACCTCGAACTCCTCGTCGTCCGGGTACGTGAACTGCACCTTCTACACGACGGACAAGTTCATCTACCTGAACGCGACGTTCAACGACTACGACACCGCCGAAGAGGCCCAGTCCTCGATCGACTACTACCGCGACACCTACGGTTCCGACTCCGAGTACGAGAGCGGCGACTACACCGAGCTCGGGGACGACGGGTTCCACTACACCGACGCCTCCGACCCGTCGTACCAGACGACCGACCTGCGGATCGCGACCGGCAGCCTCGAGATCGCCCTCTGGGTCTCCTACGACGCCACCGAGACCGACTTCGAATCGGTGCTCGCCGGCATGGGCGAGATCGCCGCGCAGGGCGACGCGCTCTTCGTCGACCAGCAGTGACCGAGCGCCCCGGCGGCCGCTCGGCCGCCGGGGCGCCGCGTCGCCAGGGCCGGGAACTTCTCCCGTGAAAACCAAAAGAGGCCCTGTGACCAGGACCTCTGTGTGGTGCGCCGCCAGGGACTCGAACCCCGAACCCGCTGATTAAGAGTCAGCTGCTCTGCCAGTTGAGCTAGCGGCGCTTGGTGATTGAGTTCCAGCGGCGGTTTGCGCCGGTGTCCCTCGCACGAGGAGAAACTTTAGCATGTGCTTCGGGCTCCGTCTCCAGGGGTCCCCGGGGTGGCTACCCTTGAGCGGTGACAAGTTTCGTAGACCGCGTGAATCTCCAGGTCATTGCCGGTAAAGGTGGCAACGGCTGCGTGTCGGTCCACCGCGAGAAGTTCAAGCCGCTCGGCGGCCCCGACGGCGGCAACGGCGGCCACGGGGGTGACGTGGTCTTCGTCGTCGACCCCAACGTGCACACCCTGCTGGACTTCCACTTCCAGACGCGCCTCCAGGGAGGCAACGGCAAGCACGGCCAGGGCTCCAACCGCGACGGCGCCACGGGCGAGTCCGTCAGGGTTTCCGTCCCCAACGGCACCGTCATCTACTCCGGCGGCGAGGTCATCGCCGACCTCACCGGCGCCGGCACCGAGGTCACGGTCGCGAAGGGCGGCCGCGGCGGCCGCGGCAACCGCGCGCTCGTCAGCTCCAAGCGGAAGGTCCCCGGCTTCGCCGAACTCGGCGAACCCGGCGACGAGCTCGAGGTGGTCCTCGAACTCAAGAGCGTCGCCGACGTCGGCCTGGTGGGCTTCCCCTCCGCGGGCAAGTCCTCCCTCATCGCCGCGATGTCGGCCGCCCGGCCGAAGATCGCCGACTACCCGTTCACCACGCTGACCCCGAACCTCGGAGTCGTCTCCGCGGGTGAGACGACCTACACCATCGCCGACGTCCCAGGCCTCATCCCGGGCGCCGCCGCCGGCAAGGGCCTCGGGCTCGAGTTCCTGCGGCACATCGAGCGCTGCGCGGTCCTCGCCCACGTGGTCGACTGCGCCAACCTCGAGTCGGACCGCGACCCGGCCTCCGACATCGACGCCCTCGAGCACGAACTCGCCGAGTACGGCGGACTCGCCGACCGGCCGCGCATCATCGTCCTCAACAAGATCGACGTCCCCGACGGCCGCGAGCTCGCCGAGTACGTGCGCAAGGACCTCGAGAAGTACGGGTGGCCCGTCTACCTCGTGAGCGCCGTCAGCCACGAAGGGCTGAAGGAGCTCAACTTCGCCTTCGCAAGAGAGGTGCGGGAGTTCCGCGCCGCGCAGCCCCCGGTCGAGGCGACCCGCGCGATCATCCGCCCTGCCGCGGTCGACGACTCCGGCTTCGAGATCAAGAAGCTGGTGCCGGCCTACGAGGGCGACGTCGAATTCGTCGTCACCGGCGCCAAGCCCGAGCGCTGGATCGGCCAGACCAACTTCGAGAACGAAGAGGCCGTCGGCTACCTCGCCGACCGACTCGCGAACCTCGGCGTCGAGGACGCACTCGTCAAACAGGGCGCGGTCCCCGGCTCGATCGTCAAGATCGCCGATCACGAATTCGAGTGGCAGCCGACCGACCCGAACATCGTCGCGACCGTCGGCCCCCGCGGCACCGACGCCCGCTTCGAAGTCAGCGACCGCAAGGGCGCCGACGAACGCCTCGCTGAACGCAAGGAGCGCCGCGCCGAACTGCTCGAGCGAGTCGCCAAAGAGAAGGAAGCGAGGGGCAAGAGCCGCCGCGGCTAGGCCCCATTTGCGCACTGACCTGCGAGAACACGGGGTTTGCAAGGGTGTGGCGCCGAGCACGCACCCCCCTTGCAAACCCCGGTTCAGGGTCGCGTAAATTTGTTCTTGCCCGCGGGGGAAACGGACAGGAAAGCCGAAAGGACCTGGACGAAAACCAAAAGGGCAAATCTCCGAACGAATCGATCGGGGGGCCAAAACGGCCCGAAAACCGGTCTGGTAAGTTACTGGAGCCGCTCCGGTCGGAGAGGAACTTCCAAGAAGTTTCAGATCTGATTAGTGCGTGTTGTTTGAGAACTCAACAGGGTGTTTGGATGGTCAGCGTGTGGGCTGGCTGGAGTGTCTGGCGCTAGGTCGCTGGATGGTTCGGTTGGTACTGTTTTTGACTGTCTTTTCCTTGGGGCACTGATGAGGTGCCTCGTGAAAATCGGTCAGGACATGCTTCGACACATACTGTGAGTCACTGTTCCCGTTATGGGGGTGGTGCGCGACAAGTTTTTGTTGGAGAGTTTGATCCTGGCTCAGGACGAACGCTGGCGGCGT